>NZ_JASNRC010000052.1 GCF_030411995.1 Massilia sp. YIM B02769 | reverse complement strand
GCCGCGTGCTTTCTCTTCCGGAGCAGCATCGATCTGGTCGTATGCTTTTGCTTCGCCGCCGAATTTCTTCGACAGAACGGTTGCGATTGCAGCCGTCAGGGTGGTTTTGCCGTGATCAACGTGACCGATGGTGCCGACGTTGACGTGCGGCTTGGTCCGTTCGAATTTACCTTTTGCCATTTGAGACTCCTAACGATATTTTGAGAATTACCAGGCACACCTGACGGACGAGTACAACGGACTGCCGCGCTAAATTCTGGTGCCCTTGACGTGGATTGAACACGTGGCCTCTCCCTTACCAAGGGAGTGCTCTACCACTGAGCTACAAGGGC
>NZ_JASNRC010000051.1 GCF_030411995.1 Massilia sp. YIM B02769 | reverse complement strand
GGGGATTAGCTCAGCTGGGAGAGCACCTGCTTTGCAAGCAGGGGGTCGTCGGTTCGATCCCGTCATCCTCCACCAATTAAAGTTCAAACGTAAGTCAGCCAGATAACTGGTTGCGATTTAGGTTTGATCTTTTCGAGATCACTGTTGTTCTGTTCTTTAACAATCTGGAAGAAGTAAAGTTTTTTTAAGCGTTTAGTCAGCTGCGCAAGCAGCGAAACTAAACACTTAGGGTAGTAATCAAGTATCAACAAACATGCAATTAAGCTGTACTCTTGATTTCTATAACGCTCCCTGTGTCAGCAGGGGCTAACGTTATAGGGACAAGCGAATAAGTGCACATGGTGGATGCCTTGGCGATTACAGGCGATG
>NZ_JASNRC010000009.1 GCF_030411995.1 Massilia sp. YIM B02769 | reverse complement strand
TGGCACCTTCATCAAACGCCCACACTTATCGACTGTTAATTGTTAAAGAACTTATTCGGTGTTGCTTGCTGCGTTCTGCGAATCGTTTTGTTCGTCAGCAGCAGAGGAAGAAGAGTATGAAGCAATTTCTGTTTCTCGTCAACCCCTTCTTTGCTTCGCCTCAGTTTCCTGAGTTGGCTGTTGCAAGGATCAACTACTTGATTTCGTTGACGTTTTACAGCAGCGCCGAAGCGGAGGCGAACTATAGCAAACGGCTGAGCTGTTGCGCAAGACCCGGCTGCGAACTATTTACAACAGCCAGTCGATCGGCAACACCGACAGTACTTTGACGCCGGCGCGCTTCCATACCGTGGTGCCCGGTTCCTGGTCGTAACGCACGGTCTTTCCATCCGTATGTTCCAGCCAATACAGCTTGCCGTCACTGTCCAGGCGGACTTCATAGGCGCTGCCCGGAATGGTCTCGTCCAGGGTCTGGCCCAGGCGCTGCGCCAGGGCCGGGCTGTCGATCACAAAACCCATCTCGGTATTCAGGTCGATCGAACGCCGGTCCAGGTTGAAGGAGCCGACGAATACACTGCGACCATCCACGCCGAAGGTCTTGGCATGCAGGCTCGATGCCGAGCTGCCGAAGCGCCCGCGTCCGCTATCCGGCAGCTCCGGCCCCCATCGGCGGCGCAGCTCATATAAAGAGACCCCGGCACGCAGCAATTCATGGCGCCACTTGGCGTAGCCGGCATGCACCGCCGCGACGTCGGTCGCTTCGAGGGAATTGGTCAGCACCCTCACCTTTGCTCCGCTGTGGGCGATGTCGACCAGCCCCTGCGCCGCCCGCTTGCTGGGTACGAAGTATGGCGACACCAGGTCGACCTGCCGCTTCGGCTCGCCCAGCAGCTTGCCGAGGTCGGCCACCATGCGGCTGTCCTGCGGCGCATCGCCCAGCACCTTGGCCGGGTCGTCGCTCACCAGTTCGGCCTTGCTCCACTCCAGCGGCAGACGGCGCCCGGTAAGCTGTTCGACAAAAGGAGAGGCGCGCATCGCGTCCAGGTAGCGCTGCGCTTCGGGCCGGGCGCGCAGCTGCGCCGCATGCGCCGCCAGTGCGCCGGACGCCTGGGCCGCGGCCGGATCGACCAATGCCGAAACCGGATAAGCCGACGCGCTATTCCAGTAGCGGTCGAAGTCCTGCGACACCTCCTGCACCACCGGCCCCACCGCCAGCACGTCGAGATCGACGAACAGCATGTCGCCCGCCACCCCAAAGTACTCGTCGCCGACATTGCGCCCGCCGACGATCGTCACCTGGTTATCGGCCGTGAAGGATTTGTTGTGCATGCGCCGGTTCAGTCGGCTGAAATCCGTCAGGTAGCCGAGACTGCGCCAGCCGCGCGAACCGAAGGGGTTGAACAGGCGGACCTCGACGTTCGGCTCGCGGTCGAGCGCGGCCAGCACCGGGTCGAGGCCGGCGGTATTGTTATCGTCGAGGAGAAGGCGGACGCGCACGCCGCGTGCGGCGGCGCTGCGCAAGGCGTCCAGCATCAGCGTGCCGGTGAGATCGTCACGCCATATATAGTACTGGACGTCGAGACTGCGTTCGGCGCCACGCGCCAGCAAGGCCCGGGCGGCAAAGGCATCGCGCCCGTCCGACAAGGCGTGGATGCCCGAGCGCCCCGGATGTTCGGCAGCCAGCGGCACGATCGCCTGGCCCAGGCGCGTGTTGGCGGTGTCAGGCAGCGCCGCACTGGCGGTGCGCGCGCCCAGCGGCGGCAGCGAGGTGCAGCCGTAGGTTGCCGCCGCAGCGACAACCAGTACGCCCGCACCGATCCGCAGCGCCGCGCGCATGCCGGTTACATGCCGTCGAAATTCGCCTTGCGCTTGCCGAGGAAGGCGGACATGCCTTCTTTCTGGGCCGGCGTGCCGAAGGCGGCGTGGAAGAAGCGGCGCTCGTAGCGCACGCCTTCGGTCAGCGTGGTTTCATACGCGCGGTTCACCGAATCCTTGATCGCCATGGCGACCGACACCGGCATCTCGGCGATGGTGTTCGCCACCGCCAGCGCTTCTTCCATCAGCTTCTCGGCCGGGAAGATGCGCGACACCAGGCCGGTGCGCTCGGCCTCGGCGGCATCGATCATGCGCGCCGTGAGCAGCATGTCCATGGCCTTCGACTTGCCGATGGCGCGCGGCAGGCGCTGGGTGCCGCCGGCGCCCGGGGTCACGCCGACCTTGATTTCCGGCTGGCCGAACTTGGCGCTGTCGGCCGCGATCAGGAAGTCGCACATCATCGCCAGCTCGCAGCCGCCGCCCAGCGCATAGCCGGCGACGACGCCGATCACCGGCTTACGCACGTTCAGGATGTGCTCCCAGTTGCGGCCGATGTAGTTGCCCGGGTAGGTGTCGGCATAGGTGTACTCGGCCATGGCGGCGATGTCGGCGCCGGCCGCGAAGACTTTTTCGCTGCCGGTGAGGACGATGACGTTCACGGCCGGGTCGGCGTCGAACTTGTACAGTGCCTGACCGAGCTCGTTCATCATGTTGTCGTTCAGCGCGTTCATCGCTTTCGGACGGTTGAGGCGAATGACGACCACCTTGCCGTGGTTTTCGATCAGCAGGTCTGCGTACTCCATGGGCTCTCCTCCAGAATATATATGACGTTATCTATGTGACTCTCTGCCGCGATTGTAGCGCCTCCGCTGCCCAAAAAGGACGGTATCATTGCCGGCCCTGCCATGTCTTGTGCGTGCACGTGATCCTCCATCCCCGTCAACTCCTGCAGCAAATCGCCGGCGATGGCCTGTTGCGAAACGCCGACTTCCGCCGTCTCTGGCTCACCAGCGCGCTCACCCAGTTCGGCGCCCAGATCACCCTGCTCGCCCTGCCGATCTGCGCGGTACTCATGCTGCATGCGACGCCGGCGCAAATGGGCACCCTGGGCGCATTGGAATCCCTGCCCTTCCTGCTGTTCGGCCTGCCCTCGGGCGTGCTGCTGGAGCGCTGCCGCCGCTTGCCGATCATGATGTGCAGCGACGCCATGGTGGCCACCGCCCTGGCCAGCGTGCCCCTGGCCTGGTGGCTCGATGCGCTCACGATCCACTGGCTGTACGCGGTCGGTTTCGTGCTCGGTACCGGCATGGTCATCGGCGGCAGCGCCGAACAGGTCTTCCTCACCTTTGTCGTCGGCCGCGAGCGCCTGGTCGACGCCCACGCCAAGTTCGCCGCCACCGAATCGGCCGCGCGCCTGATCGGGCCGGGCATGGCCGGCGCCATGGTGCAGCTGCTGGGCGCGCCCATCGCGATCCTGTGCAACGTGGCCGGCTTCATGGTCTCGCTGGCGAACCTGAAGCGCATCCGTGCGCGCGAGCCGAAGCCGGCGCCGACGGACACGCATCCGCTGCGCGATATCCGCGACGGCCTGGCCTTCGTCTGGCAGCACCGCGTGCTGCGCACCCTGGCCTGGACCTCCGGCGCCTGGCACTTCCTGTTCTATGGCTACATGGCCCTGCACGTGCTGTTCGCGACCCGCGTGCTCGGCATGACGCCGGGCGTGATGGGCACGGCGCAGATGCTGGGCGGCGCCGGCATCCTGGCCGGCTCGGTGCTGGTCAAGCCGCTCTCCGATCGTTTAGGCACCGGCCGCGCGATTTTGGCCGGCCTGTGCAGCTGCGCGCTCGGCTTTGCCCTGATGCCGGCGATTCCGCAAACGCTGCTGGGCAGCGCGTCCCTCAGCACCATCGCCTACGCGGTCGTGGTGTTCCTGCTCGACTGCGGCGCGACGCTGTTCTTCGTCCCCTACATCGCCCTGCGCCAGCGCGTGACGCCGGATGCGATGCTGGGGCGGATGGTGGCGACCATGCGCTCGCTGACGGTGGCGAGCGCGCCGCTGGGCGCGCTGGCGGCCGGCGCGCTGGCCGAGCGCTTCAGCGTGCGCACCGGACTGGCGTGCGTGGCGGCGGGTGCGGTGCTGCTGGCGATTGCCGCCGTCACAGGCACCCGCCTGCGCAGCGTGAACGACTGACGGCGCTTACTTCGGCAGCAGCACCCACACATTCCCACGCTGCTTCATGCGGCCCGCATACTCGGCCGCATTCCCGCCGAAGCCGAAGAAGAAATCCGCCCGCACCGGCCCGCGGATGGCGCCGCCGGTATCCTGCGCCAGCATCAGCCGCTGCAGCGGCGCCCCGTCCGCCGGATGGGTCGTCGCCAGGAACAGCGGCGCACCCAGCGGCACGATGGATAAATCGACCGCCACCGAACGCTCCGCCGTCAGGGGCACGCCGAGCGCCCCCTTCGGCCCGACCGAGGCATCCGGCAGGCGCTCTTCCTTGAAGAAGATATAGCTCGGGTTGACGTTCAGGAGTTCCTGGCGCCGCGCCGGATTGGCCGCGATCCAGGCCTTGATGCTTTGCGCGGATACGCCATCGGCCGGCAATTCGCCCTGCTCTACCAGCCAGCGCCCGATCACTTTATAGGGATGTCCGTTCTGGTCGGCGAAAGCGATACGCACCGTCTCGCCGGTTTCGGCGATCTGCACGCGGCCCGAACCCTGCACCTCGAGGAAAAAGGCTTCGACCGGATCGTCGACCCAGACCAGCTCCTTGCCTTTCAAGGGCGCGCGCTCGATCTCGGCGCGGGTGGCGTACGGCACCACGGTCTTGCCGGCCAGGCGGCCGCGCAGGCGCATGTTCTTCAAATTCGGATACACGCTGCCCAGGTCGACCGTGACCAGGTCGTCCGGCACGCGGTACAGCGGCGTTTGATAGGCGCCGCCGCGCTTGCGCGCACCGCGCAGCATGGGTTCGTAGTAACCGGTGATCAGGCCGGTGTCGGCGCCGTCGGGCGTGCGCATCTGGTTCGGTACGAAGTAGGTCTCGAAGAACGCGCGGATCGCCGCGTTATCGCGCGCATCGACCCGCGCGGCCTGGGCACAGGCATTCATCCACTCCGCCTTCTTCGCCAGCACGCGGCACGACGACAGGAAGGCCGGCCAGGCCTGGCGCAGGTCGTCCTGCTGCCAGCCCGGCAGCGCGGCGAACGACACCGGCGTCATGGCCGGCACCGGTGGCGGCGGCTCGGTAGGCGCCGGCTCCGGTGCAGGAATCGCGACCGGCCCCACCGGCGGCGGCATCACGATGTCCGGCTGCTTCGATGGTTCCGGCGACGGGGCAGGCGCCGGCTGCTGCGGCGTCGTGCCGCAAGCCGCCAGAAGAACGGCGACGAGGGCGATTGAAGCAGGTACACTAGGGCGGCGTATCGATTGCATAGGACGAAAGTATGTGGATCTTGATGCTGGAAGCCGGCGTGGCCTTGTTCCTGCTGGTGTTTATCGTGTGGTGGACCATGTTTTCGGGCCGTCCGGAGGAGCGCAAGCGCCCGCTGCGCGACGACAGCCAGCCGCCGCGCGACGCTGACCAGCCCTGATTAGTGCAGGCTGCGCGGCAGCGACAGCACGAACTCGGGAATCGCCACCTCGAAGCGGTGGCCATCCTCGGCCACGCAGAAGTATTCGCCATGCATCGAGCCCTGCGGCGTGGCCAGCTGGGTGCCGCTGGTGTATTCGAAGTGCTCGCCCGGCTTCAGCAGCGGCTGGTGCCCCACCACGCCCAGGCCCGACACTTCCTGGGTGCGGTTGTTGGCGTCGGTGATCACCCAGTGGCGCGAGATCAGCTGGGCCGGCACGCTGCCGGTATTCCGGATCGTGATCGTGTAAGAGAACACATAATTGTCGCGCTCCGGATTGGACTGCTCCGGCAAGTGCTGGGTGCGGACGGTGACGGTGAAATCGTAGGCGGACATCGGCTTTCCTCTTGTCGTTTTATTAGTTGCCTGCGCGAATATCGCAGCCTGGCTGCGGCGCAGATGTGCGCAAAACGACAATCATACAGGGCCGGCAAAAAGCCGGTTCGCGCGCTTCGCTGCCGGCTCGGCGTAAAATAGCCGGATTCCCGACCACCTATCCGTCACCGCAATGACCACCTACCGCATCGCTCCCAGCATCCTGTCCGCCGATTTCGCCCGCCTGGGCGAGGAAGTCCGCAACGTCGTCGAGGCCGGCGCCGACATCATCCACTTCGACGTGATGGACAACCATTACGTGCCGAACCTGACGATCGGCCCGCTGGTCTGCCAGGCGATCCGCCCGCACGTGCAGGTGCCGATCGACGTGCACCTGATGGTGAAACCGGTCGACCGCATCATCCCCGACTTCGCGAAAGCCGGCGCCAACATCATCACCTTCCACCCGGAAGCGTCGGAGCACATCGACCGCACCCTGCAGCTGATCCGCGACCATGGCTGCAAGGCCGGCCTGGTATTCAACCCCGCCACGCCGATGCACTACCTGGAACACGTGATGGACAAGATCGACATGATCCTGATCATGTCGGTGAACCCGGGCTTCGGCGGCCAGTCCTTCATTCCCGAAGCGCTGAAGAAGATCGCGATCGCGCGCCGCCTGATCGACGAATCCGGCCGCGACATCATGCTGGAAGTCGATGGCGGCATCAAGGCCGAGAACATCGCCGCCGCAGCTGCTGCCGGCGCCGACACCTTTGTCGCCGGCTCGGCCATCTTCGGCAAGCCCGACTACAAGGCCGTGATCGACGCCATGCGCGCCGAACTGGCCACGGTCGGCAAGTAATGCGGGCCGGCGCCGCGGCCATCAAGGCTGCCATCATCGACCTGGACGGCACCATGCTCGACACGGTGCCGGATTTCGAACTGGCCCTGAACGCCATGCGCGCCGAGTTCCACCTGGCGCCGATCACGCAGGCCGTGATCAAGCCGATGGTCGGCAAGGGTTCGGAAAAACTGATCCGCGACGTGCTGTCGCTCGACTTCGATCCGGACCGCGTCGAGTCCGTCTTCGATGCCGCGATGGCCGCCTACCAGCACCACTACCTGGCCATCAACGGTGACAGGAGCGTGCTGTTCGACGGCGTGATCGAAGGCCTGCAAGCCTTGCGCGCGCTGGGCTTGCGCCTGGCCTGCGTGACCAACAAGCCGATCAGCTTTACCACGCCGCTGCTGGCGCAAAAAGGCCTGGCGCCCTACTTCGAGCTGGTCTACGGCGGCGATTCGCTGCCCAGGAAAAAGCCCGATCCGCTGCCGCTGCTGCAGGTCTGCAGCGACTTCGACCTGCCGCCGCCGCAGGTGGTGGCGATCGGCGATTCCTCGAACGATGCCGAAGCGGCACGCGCCGCGCGTTGCTTCGTGCTCACAGTGCCATATGGTTATAACCACGGAAGGCCTGTGCAAGAGATCGATTCCGATGGTATAGTTAATTCGCTACTGGATGCCGCGAAGCTGATTCGTGCGCACAACGGCCAGTAAGTACCGCCTAAACTCACTTATCTATACATGTTCTTCACCAAAAAACACACTGTCAACCAGACCGGCGCCCTTGAGGCCTGGCTGTGGCGACGCTGGCAATCCTGGGCTAACTAACCCTGTATTGATTGCTGCCGGCTGCACGCGCGTCCGGCAGGTTTTTTGAACACACGCCGCCACACTCCTCCCTTTCGATGGCGGCCTGGAGATGAACATGACCGAACTCGAATTCCGCTCGCTGGCCAACCAGGGCTACAACCGCATTCCACTGATCGCCGAGGCGTTCGCCGACCTGGAAACGCCGCTCTCGCTCTACCTGAAGCTGGCCCAGTCGCAGAACACCGGCAAGAACACCTTCCTGCTCGAGTCGGTGGTCGGCGGCGAACGCTTCGGCCGCTACTCCTTCATCGGTCTGCCTGCCAAGACCCTGCTGCGCGCGAGCGGCGAACGCGTCGAGATCGTCACGAACGGCGTCGTAACCGAGACGCACGAGGGCAATCCGCTCGACTTCATCGAAGCATTCCAGGCGCGCTTCAAGGTTGCCCTGCGCCCCGGCATGCCGCGCTTCTGCGGCGGCCTGGCCGGCTACTTCGGCTACGACACGGTGCGCCACATCGAGCGCAAGCTTGCCGGCAGCGCGCCGAAGGACGACCTCGGCCTGCCTGAAATCCAGCTGCTGGTGACGGAAGAACTGGCCGTCATCGACAACCTGTCCGGCAAGCTCTACCTGATCGTGTACGCCGATCCGTCGCAGCCGGAAGCATTCGCGAAAGCGCGCCAGCGTTTGAAAGAACTGCGCATCATGCTGCGCCGTAGCGTCGACGTGCCCGTCACCACCGGCTCGGTGCGTACCGAAGCCGTGCGCGATTTTTCAAAGGAAGACTACCTGGCAGCGGTGGCCAAGGCCCACGAATACGTGATGGCCGGCGACCTGATGCAGGTGCAGATCGGCCAGCGCATCCGCAAGCCGTATGTGGATTCGCCACTGTCGCTGTACCGCTCGCTGCGTTCGCTGAATCCGTCGCCCTACATGTACTACTACAACTTCGGCGACATGCAGATCGTCGGCGCTTCGCCGGAGATCCTGGTTCGTAACGAAACGTCGCCAGCCGGCGAACGCAAGGTCACGCTGCGCCCGATCGCCGGCACCCGTCCGCGCGGATCGACGCCGGAACGCGATGCCGAACTGGCGGTCGAACTGCTGGCCGACCCGAAGGAAATCGCGGAACACGTGATGCTGATCGACCTGGCGCGCAACGACATCGGCCGCATCGCCGAGACCGGCAGCGTGAAGGTGACCGACCGCATGGTCATCGAAAAATACTCGCATGTGCAGCACATCGTCTCGAACGTCGAGGGTCGCCTGAAGCAGAACCTGTCGAACCTGGACGTGCTGCGCGCGACCTTCCCGGCCGGCACCCTGACCGGTGCGCCGAAGGTGCGGGCGATGGAGGTCATCGACGAGCTGGAGCCAGTAAAGCGCGGCATCTACGGCGGCGCCTGCGGTTATCTCTCCTTTGGCGGCGAGATGGACGTGGCGATCGCGATCCGCACCGGCGTGATCAAGGACGGCAACCTGTATGTGCAGGCCGCGGCCGGCATCGTGGCCGATTCCATCGCCGAGATGGAATGGCAGGAAACCGAAAACAAGGCGCGCGCGGTGTTGCGTGCGGCCGAGCAGGTGCAAGACGGACTGGATGGGGAGATCTGACATGTTACTCATGATCGACAACTACGATTCCTTCACCTACAACATCGTCCAGTACTTCGGCGAGTTGGGCGAGGAAGTGCGCACCGTGCGCAACGACGAAGTCACGATCGACCAGATCGCGGACATGCACATCGACCGCATCTGCATTTCGCCCGGCCCCAAGGCCCCGGTGGATGCCGGCGTCTCGGTCGAGGTGATCAAGCAGTTCGGGGGCAAGCTGCCGATCCTCGGCGTCTGCCTCGGGCACCAGGCCATCGGCGAAGCCTTCGGGGGCAAGATCGTGCGCGCCAAGCAGGTCATGCACGGCAAGACCTCGCTGATCGCGCATACCGGCGTGGGCGTGTTCAAGGACATTCCAAGCCCGTTCACCGTGATCCGCTACCACTCGCTGGCGATCGAGCGCGCCTCGCTGCCCGACTGCCTGGAAGTGACGGCCTGGACCGACGACGGCGAGATCATGGGCGTGCGCCACAAGGAGTTCGATATCCAGGGCGTGCAGTTCCACCCGGAGTCGATCCTGTCCGAGCACGGCCACAAGCTGCTGAAGAATTTCCTCGAGCGTTAAACGCTTTCTCACCTTACTGGAACGCTCATGCCGATCACACCACAAGAGGCGCTGCTGCGCTGTATCGAACACCGCGAGATCTTCCACGACGAGATGCTGCACCTGTTCCGCCAGATCATGGCCGGCGAGATGTCGCCGACCATGGTGGCGGCCCTGACCATGGGCCTGCGCGTGAAGAAGGAAACCATCGGCGAGATCACCGCCGCCGCACAAGTCATGCGCGAATTCTCGACCAAGGTGCCGATGGCCGACACCAGCCGCCTGCTCGACATCGTCGGCACCGGCGGCGACGGCGCCAACACCTTCAATATCTCCAGCGCGTCGATGTTCGTGGCCGCCGCCGCCGGCGCGCGCGTGGCCAAGCACGGCGGACGCAGCGTGTCCTCGTCCTCGGGCAGCGCCGACTTGATAGAGTCGCTGGGCGCCCAGATTGACCTGAAGCCCGAGCAGATCGCGCAGTCGATCGCCCAGACCGGCATCGGCTTCATGTTCGCACCGAACCACCACGCGGCCATGAAGCACGTGGCGCCGGTGCGCCGCGAACTCGGCGTGCGCAGCATCTTCAACATCCTCGGGCCGCTCACCAATCCGGCCGGCGCGCCGAACATCCTGATGGGCGTGTTCCACCCCGACCTGGTCGGTATCCAGGTGCGCGTGCTGCAGCGCCTCGGCGCCCAGCATGCACTGGTGGTCTGGGGCCGCGACAACATGGACGAAGTCTCGCTCGGCGCCGGCACCCTGGTCGGTGAACTGGTGAATGGCGAGATCCGCGAGTACGAAATCCATCCGGAAGATTTTGGCCTGCAGATGGTCTCGAGCCGCAACCTGAAGGTGGCGAACACCGAGGAATCGAAGGTGCGCGTGCTGGAAGCGCTGCGCGGCGAACCGGGTCCGGCGTACGACATCGTGGCGCTGAATGCCGGCACCGCGCTGTATGCGGCGGGCGTCTGCGCCTCGATCGAGGAAGGCCTGGCGAAGGCGCGCGAGACCATCGCTTCCGGTGCGGCGCTGGCCAAGCTGGATCAGTTCGTGAACGTGACGCGCCAGCTGGGCGCCAAGGGCTGAAGGGCGCGGCATGTTCGGCATCCACGACCTGCCCTTGTTTGTGGTTTCCGGACTGCTGCTCAATATCATGCCAGGGCCGGACTCGCTGCTGATCATGACGCGCAGCGCCGGCCAGGGCTGGCGTGCCGGCTGCACGGCGGCGGCGGGGATCGGCGCCGGCACCATGGTGCACATCTTCGCCGCGGCGCTGGGGCTGTCGGCGGTGCTGGCGACGTCCGCCACCGCCTTCACGGTGGTCAAGCTGGTTGGCGCGGCCTACATCCTCTATATGGCGGTGGGCCTCCTGATGAGCAAGAAGAAGGACAGCGCGGCCGTGACTACTGCCTTGCCGGCCCTGCCCTACCGGAAGATCTTCGCCCAAGGTTTCCTCACGAACGTACTGAACCCGAAGGTAGCGATCTTCTTCCTCGCCTTTGTCCCACAATTCATCGGCGCCGATGCATCGAACAAGGCGCTTGCCTTCATCGTCCTCGGCTGCATCTTCAATTTCAACGGCATGCTGTGGTGCGGGGCGCTGGCGCTGACCACCGCCAAGGCCAGTGAACGGCTCAAGCTCAACCCAAGCGTTTCGCTGTGGCTGAACCGCGCGACCGGCGGCCTGTTCGTCTGGCTCGGCGTCAAGCTGGCCCTGTCCAAGCAACACTAATTCCTGACTATGTCCGACATCCTGAACAAGATCCTGGCCGTCAAGGCCGACGAAGTGGCGGCGGCGAAGAAGCACCGCGATTTGCCCAGCCTGCGCCGCGAAGTCGAGTCCGATAGCGAACTGCGCGCGGGTATTCGCGGCTTCGAGGCGAGCCTGCGCCGCAGTATTGCCGAGGGCCGGGCCGGCGTGATCGCCGAAGTGAAAAAGGCCTCGCCTTCGAAGGGCATCCTGCGGCCGGATTTCCGTCCTGCCGACATCGCCCGCAGCTATGCCGAAGGCGGCGCATCCTGCCTGTCGGTGCTGACCGACGTGCAGTTCTTCCAGGGTTCCGTGGACTACCTGCGCCAGGCGCGCGCGGCCGTGGAGCTGCCGGTGATCCGCAAGGACTTCATCGTCGACATGTACCAGGTGTACGAAGCGCGGGCGATGGGTGCCGATGCGATTCTCTTGATCGTGTCTGCGCTGGATCATGGCTTGATGGCGGAGCTTGAGGCATGTGCACAGGAACTCGGTATGGACGTGCTGGTCGAAGTACATGACGGTGATGAGTTGACCGCGGCGCTGCGCCTGAAAACGCGCCTCGTGGGCATCAACAACCGCAACCTGCGTACCTTTGCCGTGTCGCTCGATACGACCATCGATTTGCTGCCGCGTATTCCTGCCGAGCGGCTGGTGGTCACCGAGTCCGGCATTGCCGTGCGCGACGATGTCGAGCGCATGCGCGCGGCGAACGTGCATGCCTTCCTGGTGGGCGAAGCCTTCATGCGTGCGCCCGATCCCGGCAACGAATTGCGACGATTATTCGACTGACATGAACACTTCCATCCGCATCAGGGCCGCTCTCCTTCTTCTACTGGCAGCCCTGGGCGGATGCAGCACGGTCCAGCCCGTCGCTTCCACGGCCAAACGACTTGTCGAGGCCATGCTTCCCGGTTCTCCTTCCACGCCCAGTCCTGTCGGCCCCCTCGATGCGCCGGTGCCACCGCCGTCGCGCACGCTGGATGCCTATAAAACCGAAGTGGCGCAGCACGTGATGCGCCATAACAGCGGCCAGACCTTCAGCGGGCGCTTGCCACCGATGCTGCCGGCGATCGTGGTGCTGAACATCACCGTGCGTGACGATGGGGAGCTGGAGGAAGTGAAGGTGCAGCGTTCGCGCGACGACGATGCATCGCAGGTGGCGCTGGCGTCGATGCGGCGCAGCGGGCCATTACCCAGGCCCGTGCACCTGCTGGCGGGGAACGTGCGCAAGCTGACGTTTTCCGAGACTTTCCTGTTCAACGAACAGTATCGGTTTCAGTTGCGCAGCCTGGCGGGGCCGCAATGATGGGAACTGCGTGATAACCGGAGTGCTTCATTGACCTGCGGCCTCGACGGTACGGTGGGCACTTCGTGCCCACGCGGAAGCTAGCATAACGTTGGCATCGTTAAAGTCGCGCGACTCGCATGGCGCCGCCGCATCCAAGACGCAGACCGCAGCATTCAAACAAAGCCAACACGATGCGACGTTCCGCGTGGGCACAGAGTGCCTAGCGCGGCCCGGCCCACCCTACGGTCACCGCATCGGGTTATTACAAGCACCGCATGTACGCGAACACCGCGGCGCTGATTTCTTACACCGCGCTCGGCCGCGCAATCGTCCCCGCCTTGCGCACCCCAGCCACCGGCGACAGCGTAATCCCCGGCACCCGGTCACCCTGCAACGTCACCTCGAAGCTCATCAACTCGTCGCGCCGGAACGCATGCACCGTCACCTTGTCGCCCACGCGATAACGCGACAGCAAGGCATCCACATTCGGCGGATTCCCATTCACGCGCAGCCCGTCGATCGCAATCACGATATCCAGCGCCGACAAGCCCGCCCCATGCGCCGCGCCGCCCTCGTGCACCTGGGTCAGCTTGGCGCCGAGCGGGTCGCGGCCGATGCCGGCGTCGAGCGACGGCTTGCCGCTGTTGCGTTCATCCACCAGCTTGACGCCCAGCGGCGCATACAGCTTGGCCAGCGGCAGGTCCTCAAAACCACGGATGTACTTGTCGAACAGCCCGCGCAGCTTGACGCCGCTGACTTCGTCGAACAGCGCCTCGACTTCGCGCTCGGTCACGCCACGGCCCACGCCGGCGTAGAAATCGCGGCCGTAGCGCTGCCACAGCGCCAGCATGATGTCGTCCAGCGATTTGGCGCCGCCGGTCTTGGCACGGATCGTCAAATCAAAGGCCAGCGCGATCAGCGAGCCCTTGGTGTAGTAGCTGATGATGGCGTTCGGCGAATTCTCGTCCTGGCGGTAGTACTTGCTCCAGGCATCGAAGCTGGAATCGGCCACGCTCTGCTTGGTGCGGCCGCTGCCGCGCAGCACGCTGCCGACCGTCTTGCCCAGCAATTTGAAGTAGGTCGGCTCGCCGATGATCCCGGCGCGCACCAGCATCAAATCGTCGTAGTAGCTGGTAAAGCCTTCGAACAGCCACAGCAGCGGCGTGTAGTTCTCGACCTGCAGATCGTAAGGCGCAAACACCGCCGGCTTGATGCGCTTGACGTTCCAGGTATGGAAGTACTCGTGGCTGCACAGGCCCAGGAATTTCAGGTAGCCCTCGCCTGGTTCGCCCGACTTTTGCCCGCCCGCTTTCGGCCCGATGCAAGGCAGGTCGGCGCGCGCGCAGATCAGCGCGGTCGAAGCGCGGTGTTCGAGGCCGCCGTAGCCGTCGCCCACGGCCATGGTCATGAACACGTAGCGGTCGACCGGCGCTTTCCTGGTCACCGGCTCGAAGAAGGCGATCTGGATTTCGCAGATGGCCTTCAGGTCGGCCTGCAGGCGCGCCATGTCCAGGTTCGGCACGCGGCCGGTGATCACGATGTCGTGCGGGACGCCGTGCGCCTTGAAGGTGGCCAGCGCGAAGTCGCCCATCTCCACCGGGTGGTCGATCAATTCGTCGTAGTCGCCCGCCACATAGGTGCCGAAGCCGTAGCGCTTGGCGCCGAGTTCCTTCATTGCGGTGGCCACGCGCCAGGTTGCGGCGGCCGGATCGGCCGGGCGCTGGATGTCGACCTGGTGACGCTGCGCTTCCTGTCCGACCACGCGCAGGAAGACGCTGGTGCCGTTGAAGAAGCCGTGGGTCTGGTCGAGGTGGGCGGCGCGCACCGACAGGTCCCAGGCATAGACTTCGTAGTGCAGGGTCAGCGGACCGTCGACCGGCGCGGCCTGCCAGGAATGCTTGTCGAGCTTGGCCAGCGCGACGGCGGCGCCGTTCGCCTCGGCGCGGATGCGCACGATGTTGCGTGCGAATTCACGGATCATGTAGCTGCCCGGGATCCAGGCCGGCAGCGCGAACACCTGGCCTTCCGGCGCGGGTGCGGCAACCGTCACGGTCACGTTGAAGAGGTGGGCGGCCAGGTCCTTGGGGACGATGCTGTACTGGATGGCGATCTGCTTGGCGGTCTGCGAAGGTTTTTTCATGGGGTCGAAGGAAGGCTGCCGATATATGAATAGTGTAAACGATTCGGCAGCGCCCGGACCCTAGAGGTCGGCCGGGGTATCGATGTCGCGGAAGATGCCGGGGTCGTCGACCGCGACGTCGCGCACCGGCATCGTCTTGAGCAGCGGCCGCGCACCAACCTCGCCTTCCAGCGCCAGCAGGGCCGGCAAGTGCACGGCGCCGAAGGCCACCGGGTTGCCGCGCCGTCCCTCGCACAGCGGCGCCGCAATGTCCGCACCATCGGCCAGTGCAGCGAGCAGCGCCCGCAGCGTCAGGGCCGAAACGAAGGGCATGTCGCCCAGCGCCACCAGCCAGGCGTCGGCCTCGGGCAGCGAATGCCGGATCGCGTGCACCAGCGAGGCCGCCATGCCGCTGTCGGCATCCGCACACACCGTGACCTCGACACCGAGTGCGCGCAAGTGTTCGCCCACACCGCCATCGTCGGGCGGCACCACCGCGATCACGCGCGGCAGCACCGAGAGCAATGTCCGCGCGCTGGCCACCACCACCGGCTCGCCATCGGGCAGGGGTTGCAGCAGCTTGTTGCGCGTGCCCAGCGGATCGAAACGCCGGCCCCTGCCTGCGGCAAGCAAAATGCCGACCGGATGCGCGACGGCGCTCATGCCAGCGTCTTCGCCGCGTCCTTGATCGCCGCGCGGATGCGCTGGTAGGTGCCGCAGCGGCAGATGTTGCCGCTCATGGCGTTGTCGATGTCGGCGTCGCTCGGCGCGGTGTTGGTGCGCAGCAGCGCGGCGGCGCTCATCACCTGGCCGCTCTGGCAGTAGCCGCACTGCGGCACGTCGTGGCGGATCCAGGCATCCTGCACGGCCTTGCCGACCGGGTCGCCGGACATCGCTTCGATGGTGGTGATTTTCTGGCCGACGGCGACCGAAATCGGCGTGATGCAGGAGCGGATCGGCGCGCCTTCCAGGTGCACGGTGCAGGCGCCGCACAGGGCGGCGCCGCAGCCGAACTTGGTGCCGGTCAGGTCCAGGTTGTCGCGCAGGGCCCAGAGGATGGGCGTGGACGGATCGGCGTCAACCTGCAGGTCGCGCCCGTTGATGTTGAGTTGGACCATGACGCCCTGCCCTAGACTTTTGTTTTAACAGTACAACTTTTGTTTGGCTGAGCTTAATTCAGCGACTGCAGCTTCGCTTCCAGCGTCTTCAGGTCGACCGCGCCTGGAATGCGCGAACCGTCGGTGAAGAAGATCGCCGGCGTGCCCTGGATGTTCAGCTTGTGGCCGAGTTCCACGACCTTGTCGTTCGGCGTTTCGCAGCTTGCGGGCGCGGCGGTCGGCACTTTGCCGTTGATCATCCAGTCATCCCAGGCCTTGACCCGATTCGGCGCGCACCAGATGTTCTTCGACTTCTCGAAGGAATCCGGCGACAGGATGTTGTACATGAAGGTGTAGATGGTGACGTTGTCCAGGTCCTTCAGCGTGGTCGCGCGCAGGCGCTTGCAGTAGCCGCAGTTCGGGTCTTCGAACACCGCGATCACGCGCTTGCCGTCGCCCTTCACCTGCTTCAGCGCCAGGTTCAGCGGCAGGTCCGAGAACTTGATCTTGTTCAGCTCATCGATGCGCTCGCGGGTCAGGTTCTTCGAGCTCTTGGCGTCGTACACCTGGCCGATGAACAGGTACTCGGCTTTCTTGTCGGTGTACAGGATGTCGCCGCCGACGCGCAGCTCGTACAGCCCGCCGTACGGGGTTTCCTTGATGGTATCGATCTTGGCGCCACCGAGGCGCGGTTCGATGTTCTTGCGGATGGTCGTCTCGACCGTGTTCTGGGCATCCACACAGCCCGCAATCAGGCCCATCGCCAGCAGGGCGGCGATCTTGGTTTTAAACATCACTTTAGAATCCTTGAAGGTTACTTACCGATGGCATGCGCCATCAACTGCCGTTTTACGAAGGGCAACTTGTCGAGCAAGTTCATGCCCAGATTGCGCACCACGCGCACCGGTTCGAGATTCGCGCCGAACAGGCGTTCGAGGCCGTCGGTGGCCAATTGCATGAGCAGCACGTCTTCCTTGCGCGCACGGGCGTAGCGCGCCAGCACGCGCTCGTCGCCGATGGCGCGGTGTTCTTCGCGTTCGCTAATGATGCGCAGCAAGTCGACCACGTCGCCGAAGCCCAGGTTCATGCCGTGGCCGGCCAGCGGGTGCACGGCGTGGGCGGCGTCGCCGATCAGGGCGACATGCGGCGCCACCAGCGCATGCGGACGCACCAGCGCCAGCGGGACCGCTTTCACGGCTTCCGGCTGCAGGGGCTTCAACGCACCGAGCGGTTCGTCGGCGTATTCGCACAGGCGGATCGCCAGCTCGCCGAGCGACTCCTCCATCAGGGTCGCGGCCAGGGTTTCCGGCGCCGACCAGACCAGCGACACCTTGTTGCCCGGCAGCGGCAGCAGCGCGACGATGCCGTCCTTGCAGGTGAACCACTGGTGGGCCACGCCATGGTGCGGCTTTTCGCAGGCAAAATTCGTGACGATGGCGCGCTGGTGATAGGAGCGGTAATCGATGCCGATGTCGCACTGCCCGCGCACCCAGGAATCACGCCCGTCGGCGCCGACCACCAGTTTCGCATCGAGCTTGCGGCCGTCTTCCAGCTCGACCTGGGCGCCTTCCGGGCCGCAGGTCAGGCGCGTCGCGGAACCGCTGACGACCTGCACGTTATGCGCGAACTTCAGGGCCGCATCCAGCGCCCCATTCAAATTGCTGTCCTCGACGATCCAGGCCAGGGCGCCGGTGTGGGCGCCAAAGGCGTCGAAGCCGAGTTTGCCGCCGAGTGCGTCACCCTGCTTGCCGTCGCCGTTCACCGCCATCGCATCGACCGGCGCGATGCGCGACGCGTCCATCGCGCCCCACACCTTCAGCGAGGACAGCAGGTTGTAGGCCGTGTGGTTCAGGGCGTAGACACGCACATCCCAGGGCCGCTCGGCACCTGGTGCGACCGACGGGGCATCGTCGGATGCCGGCCGCGGCGCGGGCACCAGCAGCGTGACGCTGTGCCCCGCCTGGGCAAAACCGAGGGCCGCAGTCTTGGCGATGGCGCCATTGCCGACGATGCAGACATCGCTGACGCGGGATTGTGCAGTGGAAGAATGTGGTGTCGTCATGCCAAGCATTATATAGCGGCATCTCCCCGGGACGCCGCAGGCCGCTCTCAGGGGTGCGAAAAGAATGCCAAAAGAAAGTTGCAAGTGGGACTTGCAGAGCCGCGAGGCGCTGGCTATAATCATGCCTCTNCTCCCCGGGACGCCGCAGGCCGCTCTCAGGGGTGCGAAAAGAATGCCAAAAGAAAGTTGCAAGTGGGACTTGCAGAGCCGCGAGGCGCTGGCTATAATCATGCCTCTCTTGGCCTGGTAGCTCAGTTGGTAGAGCAGAGGATTGAAAATCCTTGTGTCGGTGGTTCGATTCCGCCCCGGGCCACCAAGAATTCAGTACTACGAAAGTAGTGCAACAAAAACGCCACCTTCGGGTGGCGTTTTTGTTTTCTATGTGCTTTTCTGGTGCGCCAATGAAAACTGCGTTCGTGATACTTTGAATAACGGGTAGGGTCTACCGGACTAACGTTCATTGGAGTAAGCATGTCAAAACAAGCAGGCACTGGTGATGAGGACGCAGCCAGGACGGTCGCGGAGTTCAAGCAGGCGGTGAACATGACGCCAGCCCAACTGGAAAAGTGGCTCGATACCGACGATTCCAAACGGGTCGGCCAGAAGCACGGCAACGCCGAATCGACCGGGCACCAGTCCGGACGCCGCATCGTCGAACTGCTGCACCGGCACGCCCGGGACTTGAGTGCGGACGACATCGCGCACATGCGCAAGGTGATCGGGTACATCCACCGGCACCTGGCACAAGGTCCTACCAAGAGCGATCCGGCATCGAGCGACTGGCGCTATTCGCTGATGAACTGGGGCCACGATCCCGAGAAAAAATGAGTGCCCTATCAAAGCCGTGTGCTTCTTTTCGCCCTCTTCAGCCGCGGCAGAAACCTCGGCGCCGATGCCCGGCAAACGCCACCTTCGGGTGGCGTTCTGGTTTTCGGGCCAGCGATGGCGTGCACCGCGCGTACAGTCGGGTCAGTAGAATACGCTGGCAAGAACGGTCAAGCCAGCCCACGGCGCCCGCGCGATCGTTCATCCCTAATCCAGCGGAGCCACATGAACGCCATCCTGCCCTTCCTGCTCTCGGCCGTCATCGCCCATGCAGCGCCTGCAAACGCGCGAGACGCCCAAGCCGCGCCTGCGATTACCACGATCCCATCCCTGGAGGTGCCCCGCTACATGGGCAAGTGGTACGAGATCGCGAAGTTCCCCAACAGATTCCAGCGCGATTGCGTGAGCAACACGAGCGCGACCTATTCTGTCTTGCCGGACGGAAGAGTCAAGGTGGTGAACCGCTGCCGCCAGGCGGACGGATCGGAAAAGAGCGCGGAAGGGGTCGCGCGCCAGCTCGGCGGTCCGGACTCGCCCAAGCTCGAGGTACGGTTCGCACCGGCCATCCTGTCGTTCATCCCGATGGTATGGGGCGACTACTGGGTGATCGACCTCGATCCGGACTACCGGCTCGCGGCCGTCAGCGACCGCAAGGGCGACTACCTGTGGATTTTGTCACGCACCCCGACGGTGGACCAGGCCGCCTATGACGCGCTGGCGAAGCGAATTGCGGCGCAGGGCCTGGATATCACGAAGCTCGAAGCCACGCCGCAGCGATAAACCGCACCACGCTCTCACAACGGAGAAACAAACATGCCACAAACTAATGCCATGAACCGCGCCCTGGTGCTGCAGCAGCGCCCGCACGGCGCACCCGATGCGAGTACCTTCCGCATGACCGAATCGCCGGTGCCGCAACCGCAAGAGGGCCAGGTACTGCTGCGCACCCTTTACCTGTCGCTCGACCCCTACATGCGCGGGCGTATCAGCGCGGCCAAGTCCTATGCTGCCTCTGTCGAGATTGGCGCCGTGATGGTCGGCGGCACCGTCTCGCGCGTGGAAGCGTCGCGCCACCCGGATTTCGCGGCCGGCCAGCTGGTGCTGGGCTACAGCGGCTGGCAGGACTATGCCCTGTCGGACGGTGCCGGGCTGAACAAGCTCGACGATGACCCACGGCTGGCCTCGCGCGCCCTCGGCGTGCTCGGCATGCCGGGCTTTACCGCCTACATGGGCCTGCTCGACATCGGCCAGCCGCAGCCGGGCGAGACGGTGGTGGTGGCCGCCGCCAGCGGCGCGGTCGGCTCGCTCGTCGGCCAGATCGCGAACATCAAGGGCGCGCGCGCGGTCGGTATCGCCGGCGGCGCCGACAAGTGCCGCTATGTCGTGGACGAACTCGGCTTCGACGCCTGCATCGATCACCGCGCTCCCGACTTCGCCGCACAGCTGGCCGCGGCCTGCCCGGACGGCATCGACGTGTATTTCGAAAACGTCGGCGGCGCCGTGTTCGACGCCGTGCTGCCCTTGCTTAACACCAAGGCGCGCATTCCCGTATGCGGCCTGATCGCCGACTACAACGCCACCGGCCTGCCCGACGGTCCCGACCGTATCGGCCTGCTGGCGCGCACCATCCTGACCAAGCGTATCCGCATGCAGGGCTTCATCATCTTCGACGACTATGGTTCGCGCTACGGCGAGTTCCATGGCCAGATGCGCAGCTGGCTCCAGGAAGGAAAGATCAAGTTCCGCGAGGATATCGTGGAAGGTCTCGAGAACGCGCCGCAAGCATTCATCGGTCTGCTTGAAGGCAAGAACTTTGGCAAGCTCATCATCCACGTCGCCGACTGACGACACGTCTACAGGAGGATCACATGAACATTTTGATGGTATTGACTTCGCACGCGCAGCTGGGCAACACCGGCAAGCAAACCGGCTTCTGGCTGGAAGAGTTCGCCGCACCGTACTACGCGCTGAAGGATGCCGGCGCCACGATCACCGTGGTCTCGCCCGAGGGCGGCCAGCCGCCGCTCGACCCGAAAAGCGACGCGCCGGATGCGCAGACCGATGCGACCAGGCGCTTCAAGGACGACGCCGCCGCCCAGGCCGTGCTGGCGTCCACCGGCAAGCTGGCCGAGGTGAAGGCTGACGATTTCGACGCCGTCTTCTATCCCGGCGGCCATGGCCCGCTGTGGGACCTGGCCGAGGACAAGACCTCGATCGCGCTGATCGAAGCCATGGCCGCTGCCGGCAAGCCGGTTGCCGTCGTCTGCCACGCCCCTGGCGTGCTGCGGCACGTAAAAGGCGCCGATGGCCAGCCGCTGGTCAAGGGCAAGCGCGTGACCGGTTTCACCAACACCGAAGAAGAAGCGGTAGGCCTGACGGAGGTTGTGCCTTTCCTGGTCGAAGACATGCTCAAGCAAAACGGTGGCCAGTACGAACGCGGCGCCGACTGGGCATCGTTTGTGCTCACCGATGGCAAGCTGGTCACCGGCCAGAATCCGGCGTCGTCCGAAGAAGCCGCACAGGCCCTGATCAGGCTGCTGGCCTAGCCGGGCAGCCTGCCTGGGCAAATGGTGGCGCGCAAATGCGCGTCATCACGCGCCACCCTGCGCCTGCGCCATCTCCTGCGCCGGCAAGGTCACCGTCAGGAACGACGACACCTGCGCGATCAGCTCGGCCGCCTGCTGGCGCACCTGCCCCATCTGCAGGATCGACAGTTCCGCCTGGCGCACCGCCTGTCCGATCAATGTGCGGCGCTGGGTAAGCGCATCGAGCAAGGCCGCATCCGGCGAATTGGCCGCGAGTGTCGCCACCACCGCCAGCACCGCCCCGTGCAGGCCCAGGTTCTGCGCCGACGCTTCCAGGTTGCGCACGGCGACTTCGCTGTCCGCCATCAGCTGCAGCAGCTGCGCGCGCGATGCGGTCAGCGCCGGCTTGAACTCGGCCGGCGATTGCGAACGGCGGAACAGCTTGCCGAACATGCCGCTCGGTGCGCGCGTACTCTCGAGCGCGGCGTCCAGCTGCGCCGGCACGCCCATCTGCGTGAACTTCAAGACCAGTTCGGTGATGGGCTGGAGCAGCGCGGCCTGCTCCAGCAAAGGCTCCTCGGCCCAGTCCGTGACCAGCGACAGTTTCACCGGCAGGATGCGCCGGAACAGGATGGCCAGGCGCCCTTCGGCCTGCGCATACAGGGTCGGATAGTCGGCACTGGCGCTTGCCAGCGCGTCGCGCACCGCCGGATGGTCTTCGCTGTCGAACAAGGCCCTGGGTGCGGCCTTGCGGGTGAGGTTCGAGGCCGCCGGCACGGCGGGAAGATCGTCGAACGACAAGGCCTTCGGCGGCGTGACAGGCGCAGGCGCTTCCTCGGCCTCGCCGTAGTCGAAGGCCTGCGGGCCGGCCGGGCTGGAGGCCGGGCCAGGCGCCGGCGCCGTGGCCCGCTCCGGCTCCGCGCCGAAATCGAAAGCCTTGGGTTTCTGCTGCGTCATCGCTCAGTCATCCCCTACTCGGCACGTCGATTGCGGCAAAACTGGGCGGCGCGGGCCCGTCTCAGACGGTGCCGCCGAGCTTGCGGATGAAGGTGGCCAGGTTCAGCTTGAAGCCGGCACCGACCGCGTGGAAGCGCCATTCGCCGTCGCGGCGGTACAGCGAGCCGAACTGCAGCGCGGTCTTGTCCGAGTAGTCTTCGGTCAGGTCGTATTGCGCGATCGCTTCGCCGGTCTCGTCGTTGTAGATCTTCACGTAGGCGCCGGAGACGCGGCCGAAGTTCTGCTTGCGCACCTCGGCGTCGTGGATGGTGACCACGATCGGCATTTCCATGACCGCCGGATCGACGCGGGCCAGGTCGACGGTGATGACTTCATCGTCGCCATCCCGGTCGCCGGTGCGGTTGTCGCCCGAGTGCACCACCGCGCCATCGGGCGAGGTGGTGTGGTTGTAATAGACGAAGTGGGCGTTGCTGATCATGACCGGATCGTCGTTCGCGTCCTTGCGGCACAGGAAGACCGAGGAGTCGAGATCGAAGGCCTGGCCGTCGGCCGCGTTGACCTTCCAGCCCAGACCGATACGAACGCGCTTCAGGCCGGGCGCCGTTTTTTCGAGGTTGATGCGATGGCCGGTTTCGAGCGTCGTCGACATGAAGGTTCCTTGTATGGTGAAATGAATATTGTCGCCCGCTTGCACGAGCGGAGCAACTTGCTTACGCCCCGCCCGGCGAGAAGCGCGCGATCAGCTCGCGCTCGAGTTCCTGCAGCTTCGGCAGCTCGTCCTTGCGGCGCTGCTGGCCTTCGTTCGAAATCTGTTCCAGCTTGTCGAACGCGGTGATCAATTGCGTCTGCACGTGCTGGGCGGTTTCCAGGCTGACCAGGGAACGCTGCTTGGCGCGGGCCACGGTCTCGGTATTTTCCAGCAGCATGTCGGCCTGGGCGCGGAAGGCCGCGTCGGTGGCGTCGTAGGCCGCGTTCGCCACGGCCGCGCTCTGCTTGGCTTCGAGTTGCAGCAGGTAGAGCGAAAACACGTTGCGCCAGGCCGGAATCGACACATTCACGATGTCGGTGAAGGTGTCGGTCAGGGCGCGCGCATTGTCTTGCGACAGGCGGATCTGCGGCACCATCTGGGTGGCCATCAGCATGGCGCGGCGCAGGTCGTCGATGCGCTTTTCCAGCCGCTCCAGGCGGCGCTTCAGTTCGGTGGCCTGCTGGGCTTCGAAGGCGTTGGTCGGCGCGGCTTGCTGGGCCACCGCCTGGCGCAGGCGCTCGGCCCAGGCTTCGCCCTTCTTCACGTCGGCGTCCAGGCCCTGGTAATAGGTTTCCAGGCCCTTGTACATCTCGTCGAAATCCTGGATACGCTTGCGGTGCACGTTGGCGTGGCGCGTCATCTCGCCAACCAGGGTGTCCATCCGCGATTCGACCACCTGGTACTGCGACAGCATCTTTTCCTTCACCGAGCCGAACATGTTCGTCACGCGCGACAGCAGGCCGCCCGAGCGCAGCTTGGCCGGGTCCAGGCCCTTCGAGGTGGCGATCAGTTCGTTCAGCTGGGTGCCGAACACGTCCGCATCCGAGGCGCGCACGGTGCCGAGCAGCTTGGCCGACACCCTGGCCACGCCGGCGCCGGTGGAGCCGCCCAGGGCCTCGATGGCCTTGTCGTCGATGCCGGAGATGTCGACCCGCACCTGCGGCGCCACGTTCGCCTCCGGACGCAAGGCCGGCAATGCGCCTGTCGTGCCGGCAGGATCGAACAGCGGCGGCAGCGAGGGCGCGGGAGCGGCGGTGGGCGCCGGCGGCACGGCGTTCGCTTCTTCGTCGGAGGAGAACAGCGGTTTCATGACTTTCCTTCAGGTTGAAGTGACAACATGAATAGCTTACCACCGGAAAAACACGCTGCGCGAGTTTCAGTAGAGCAAATGCAAAGTCTGCCCTCCTGCCCGCCTGGCGGCGCTTACCACATCAGGTCGTCTGGAATCTGGTAAGCCGCGTACGGATCGTCCGGATCGACCTCGGCCGCCTTCTTCACCTGCACCACCAGCGAGGCATCGCGCTGGGCGATCTTTTCGCCGATCACGCGCGGCACCAGTTCGGTGGCGTCGCCCAGGCGCACGATCACCAGGCGCCCGGCCATCAGGTGTTCCTGCACCTTGGCGGACACGTGGATGCGCTCGATCTTGCTGTTGTGCGTGAAGTTGTAGGCGATGTCGCCGTTGCCCTTGCCCTGGCGGTTCTTCTGCACCAGGTCGAGGATCTGCGCCATGATCGCCTTCTGCAGGGCGGCCGCGTCGCGCTGGGCGTTCATTTCGCGCGCACGTTCGGCATTCTTGCGCTGCAGCTCGGCCGCCGCCAGCTTGGCTTCGTCCACGCTCTGCGTGCCGTGCCGGCGGTCGATCTTTTCCTGCTTGCTCTTTTCCTGTTGAACCTGCTTGGCCTTGCCCTTGTTGACCAGGCCGGCTTTTAAAAATTGGTCTTGCAACGATGCCATGTGTGGCGCTCCATCAATCAATGTCCGGCCATCTGCGGCGCGGGATCATCCGCTAGCATAGCAAATTACAGGCCTCTTCCAGAGGGGAGCCTGGCGGCCCCGGCCTCCTCCGACACCAACGCCCAGGCTGACGGTAGACACTGCGTCATTGACGCAACACGTGCCTTCACGATGAGACGCGCGCCGCGTCGCCGGACGCTGCCAGGCAGGCGTGCCCATCCGCAACCGCGCTCTCGCCGGCCGACCGAACGCCTATACTGGTTTCAACGTCATCCTGCGAGAAACCTATGGCTCCCCACCTCGGCCTGGTATGCATTACCGCATCAAAAGAGGTCCGATACCGGACCGTCACCCGCAAGCGCCTGCTCGAACAATCGCTCGATGGGCAACGCAAGATTCTGGAAGATATTTTCCGCGATAACATCCAGACCTTCGACAACGCCATGCGCTATTGCCAGAAGGCAGGCATCGCCCTTTACCGCCTGCCCTCCTCGATCTTCCCGTTTTCCGACGAGCCGATCGGGCGCGAAATCCTGGAAACCCTGGCGCCGATCCTGGCGCGCTCGGGCGAACGCGCCACCGCCGCCGGCATCCGCCTGGTGATGCACCCCGACCAGTTCGTGGTGCTGAGTTCGGATTCGCCGGCGGTGGTGGAAAACAGCGTCAAGATCCTGCAGATGCACGCCGACATCATGGACTTGCTGAAGCAGCCGCGCTCGCCCTGGGCGATCCTGGAAATCCACGGCGGCAAGTCGGACCGGGCCGATGCCCTGGTGGCGGCGATCGGGCGCCTGCCGGATGCCATCCGCACCCGCCTGGCGCTGGAAAACGACGAGTATTCGTACAGCGCCGAGGAAATTTATGCGATCTGCAAGCGCGCCAGCGTGCCGATGGTGTTCGATGCCCACCACCACATCGTGCACGAAAAGCTCGACAGCTACGAGCACCCGAGCGTAGCCGAGATGCTGGCCAAGGCGCGCGAAACCTGGCCCGACCCGGCGCACCAGCTGGTGCACATCTCGAACGGGCGCGAAGGCTTCAACGACCGCCAGCATGCCGACCTGATCGCCACCATGCCCTCCTCGTATGCCGGCGCGCCCTGGATCGAGATCGAGGCCAAGTCGAAGGAAGAAGCCATCGATGGCTTGCGCGACTGGGTCAGTGCACTGGCTTAGGATGTAAGACCACTCCCACAGCCTGTCGAGAATTTTGACAGGTTGATGACATGTTTTTTCGTATTGGTAATTTTTCCTTTCGAAAACAATGACATGGCTGAGTGGCACGCAATATGCATACGCCTCCAGCGTCGACGGAATGCTTCCGTTGCCAAGCTGGGGGTTGCGCCGAAGCCGCTATCTCGACGCCGCCCCACTGTTCACCACTTTGGAGGCGCACTACATGATGAAGAAAGCACTGCTCGTTCTGGCATTCTCAGGCGTCGCGGCATCGGCCCAGGCCGGCGCATTGATCAACGAAGGGTTCGACAATCTCGGCGACCTCGCCGGCAAGGGCTGGGTCATCGACAACGCCGGCACGCCCGGCGGCTCGACGCCCGCCTGGTACCAGGGCGACCAAAGCATCTTCCCGGCCCAGGAAGGCGCAGCCAACAGCTACCTCGCTTCCAACTACAACAACGCCCCCGTCGGCGGCGAACTCTCCAGCTGGCTGATCACCCCCGAATTCTCCACCGCGATGAACGTGATCGTGTCGTTCTGGCTGCGCGCCGACGCCCTCGCCGGCTACAGCGACCAGATCGCCTTCGGCTTCAGCAACGGCAGCACCTCGCTGACCGATTTCACCCTGGAACCGGCCTTTACCGTCCCGACCGGCGAATGGACCCTGTACAAGGCCCACATCGGCCCGCAGGGCGCCGACTCGACCGCGCGCTTCGCGCTGCAGTACACCGGTCCGGCCGACGCCGCCAACTACGTCGGCGTCGACACCCTGGCCGTGAACGCGGTGCCGGAACCGGCCTCGATGCTCATCCTCGCCGGCGGCCTGGCTGCGCTGACGGCTGCGCGCCGCCGTCGCAGCAACTGAAGCGGCAGTACTTTTCTTGCGGGCTGGCGTCCAACACACACGGCCCTTCGTCGTTCTGGAACACATCGCTACCAGGAGATCGTCATGTCACAGAAAGTAACGTCCCGCCTGCGCCTGTCGTGCGCCGCCGGGCTCGGCCTCGCCCTCATGGGCCTGGCAAGCCTGCCGGCCGCCGCGCAGCAAGCCGCGCCCGCCCCATCGAACGATAACCTGACCGTCGTGCGCGATGCCGAGACCGGCAAGCTGCGCGCCCCGACCGCCGCCGAATCGGAGACCCTGAGGCAGTCCGGCAAGGCCAGCGCCATGCGCAAGGCGCCGGAAGCCACCCTGCAGAAGTTCAACGCGAACGGCGCCGCCGGCGTGCGCCTGACCGACGAGATGATCAGCGCCTCGGTCGTGGTGCGCAAACCCGACGGCTCGCTCGAAAGCCAGTGCTTCGATTCCCACGGCGCCGCCGACAGTGCCGCCGCGGCCGGCCACGTCCACACCCTCACCCCGGTCACGGAGTAACCATGCGCCCAGTTCACCACTCGCGTCATCTCTCCCGCTCGCTCATCGCCGCCGCCGCCCTGCTCGCCTGCGCGGCCAGCCAGGCAGCCACCATCAACATCCAGAGCCGCGACCCGGCCGGCGTCGGCTTCAACGACACCACGCCGGTGGCGCCGGTCGGCGGCAACCCGGGCACCACGCTCGGCCAGCAGCGCCTGAACGTCTACCGCTACGTCGCCGACATCTGGGAACGCAACCTGCAAAGCAATGTCACGATCACCGTCAGCGCCGGCTGGGAAGCCCTGACCTGCAGCTCGAGCTCGGCCGTCCTCGGCAGCGCCGGCGCCTGGAATATCTGGCGCGATTTCCCGGGTTCCGTGGCGGGCACCTGGTATCCGCAGGCGCTGGCCAACAAGCTGGCCGGCGAGAACCTGAGCGCCGGCAATCCGGATGACGGCAGCGGCTACGGCAACGTCGACATCAAGACCCAGTTCAACATCAACCTCGGTAAACCAGGCTGCCTGGACGGCAGCGGCTTCTACCTGGGCCTGGACGGCAATGCCGGCAGCCAGGTGAACTTCGCCACCACCCTGCTGCACGAACTGGGCCACGGCCTGGGCTTCTCGGTGCTGACGGTCCAGACCTCCACCGGCAACCGCCTGAACGCAAACGGTTCGGCCTATGTGGCCACCGGCGGCGTGCCGAGCATCTGGGAACGCCACATGTTCGACAACACCCAGGGCAGGACCTGGCTGGCCATGACCGCGGCCCAGCGCCGCGCCTCGGCCATCAACCCGCTGCAGCTGGCGTGGATCGGCCCGAACGCGGTGGCCGGCGCCTCGATCCTGCGCCCGATCCCGGTCCTGAAAACCTCGTCGCCCGCATCGAGCGGCAACCTGCAGATGGACTTCAACGCCTCGCCATTCGGCGTCGTGCCGCCCGCCGGCACGCTCGGCGCGCTGACCACGATCGCCACCCAGAGCGGCGAACTCGGCCCGGGCTGCAGTCCGTTCGACAACGCGAATGCGGCTGCGGTGCGCGGCAAGGTGCCGATCATCAGCCGTGGCGGCTGCACCTTCGCCATCAAGGTCAAGAATGCGCAGGATGCGGGCGCGGTTGGCGTGGTGCTGGCGAATAACATCCCCGGCGCACTGCTGCCGGGCGGCACCGACGGTTCGATCACGATTCCATCCTTCGGTGTCAGCCAGGCCGATGGCGTGGCGCTGATCGCGGCGGTGGCCGCGGCCAAGGGCTACGGCACGCGCG
Source organism: Massilia sp. YIM B02769 (assembly GCF_030411995.1). Taxonomy (GTDB): domain Bacteria; phylum Pseudomonadota; class Gammaproteobacteria; order Burkholderiales; family Burkholderiaceae_D; genus Telluria. The sequence continues at coordinate 279,077 of NZ_JASNRC010000009.1, read as the reverse complement.
GCCAGCCGGGACAGGTCACGGCCGTGCTGGGTTCGGACCCGACCCGCATCGCCGGCGCCGACCGTCTCGGCCGTCCGTTGCTGTACACGCCGAATCCGCTGGTCAGCGGCTCGTCGGTCTCGCACTGGGACGTGACGGCTTCGCCGAACCTGCTGATGGAGCCGAACATCAACGCCGACCTCACCAACATCCTGGTGCCGCCGAAGGACCTGACGCTGCCGCTGCTGAAGGACATGGGCTGGTAAGCGTTTTTCCAGCCAGGTAAGGAGTGGGTGGCCGGCTGATGCCGGCCACCTTTTTTTGCGCGCGTGCCGAGTGCTTAGTGCTGGGTGCTTATTCGCTGCGCTTGACGATCACCGCTTCCAGGTATTCGGACGGTACCACCAGCGAGGCGCCGCCCGCGCTGTTCGCGCCGTGCAGCATGCCGGTGATGTCGGCTTCCAGCGCCGCCTGGCCGGGCCCGTCGAGCGCGGCAAAGGCTTTCTGCACCGGGCCGTAGTAATCCTTGAACACCTGCAGCCAGTGGCCCGTCGACGCATAGCGGAACACGAACTGGCGCCGCACGATGCGGATCGCGGCCGCCTGGGCGCCGAACAGCTCGCGCAGGTACTCCTCGGTGCCCCACATGGCCGGCGAACGCAGCCCGGCGGGCGGCGGCACGTACTTGCCGATGGTCTTGAACAGCTGGCCGACCAGGCCGTCGGGCGTCCAGCTCGCCAGGCCGATGCGCCCGCCGGGACGCACCACGCGCAGCAGCTCGCTCGACGACTTCATGTGGTCGGGCGTGAACATCACGCCGAACGTGGACAGCGCCACGTCGAACGCGCTGTCGGCGAACGGCAGGTTCTCGGCATCGGCGACACGGAAATCGATCTTCAGGCCTTCGGCCTCGGCGCGCGCGCGGCCCTTGTCCAGCAGCGCCGGCACATAGTCGGTCGAGGTGACGCGGGCGAAACGGTGGGCCGCGGCCAGGCTGGCGTTGCCGTTGCCTGCAGCCACGTCGAGCACGGTTTCGCCGGCGTGGATATCGGCCGCCTCGGCCAGGGTCTCGCCGACGATCTGCAAGGTCACGCCGATGACGGCGAAGTCGCCGCTGGCCCAGGTGGCCTGCTGGCGGTGCTTGATGGCGGAAAAGTCCGGCTGGGCGCCGCGCGCCTGGGCTACGGTTGAAGTCGATTGCGTCCGTTTGTCCATGGTGTCATGCTCCGTTTTCGACATTGAGAAAAACCAGTATCGCGCGTCGGCCGTGGCAGGTGCTTGCTCCAGCGTCGCCCCGGTTTGCCCGCGCGTCCGGAACCGATGGGAATCGATACCCTGTCCGATGTGCTGCGCTCGGTCCGCCTGCGCGGCGCGGTGTTCTATCAGCTCAGTTTGCCGGCGAACTGGGCGGTGGAAGCCCCGCCCCTGCGCGACCTGGCCGGCCTGCTCTTCCCCGACGCCGAGCACGTGATGGAATACCACGTGCTCACGCGCGGCAGCGGCTGGGCCACGGTGGCCGGCCTGGCGCCGGTGCGCCTGCAGCCGGGCGACACCATCATCCTGCCGCACGGCGACGGCCACGTGCTCTCCAGCGACCCGTCGCAGCAGCCGGCGCGCATCGACCCGGCCTGGGTCGCCGCGACCCGCGACGCGCCGAAGCCGATCCCGATCGTGTTCCACTCGCAGTACGAGATCACCTGGGGCGAGCCGGCGCAGAACGGCGAAAACCAGCTCACCTGCGGCTTCCTCAGCTGCGACCGCCACCCCTTCAACCCGCTGCTCGGCGCCCTGCCGCGCCTGCTGCATTTGCCCGCCAGCGGCGCCAGCGCACGCACCGACCTGGCCGCGCTGGCCGCGCGCGTGGAACAGAACCAGCCCGGCGCCGCGGCGCTGCTGGAACGCGCCAGCGAAACGATGTTCATCGATGCCCTGCGCCGTTACCTGGAACACCTGCCGGCCGGCAGCACCGGCTGGCTGGCGGGACTGCGCGACCCGCAGCTGGGCCGGGCGCTGACGCTGATCCACCGCACCCCGGCGCGGCCCTGGACCATCGACGACCTGGCGCGCGCCGCCGGCCTGTCGCGCTCGGTGTTCTGCGCGCGCTTCCTGCGCCTGCTGGGCCAGCCGCCGATGCAATACCTGGCGCGCTGGCGCATGGAGGCGGCGGCCGGGCTGTTGCGCTCGAGCCGGGCGCCGGTGGCGTCGGTTGCGCTGGACGTAGGGTACGAGTCGGAGGCGGCATTTGCGCGGGCCTTCAAGCGCGAAGTGGGGACGTCGCCGGCGCGCTGGCGGCGCGAACATGTGGCGATGGGATGATGCTTTTGGCGTGAAGAAATTATGGACTTGCGGCTAGTTCGTGCTAAAATTCGCCGCCTTGGCCTGGTAGCTCAGTTGGTAGAGCAGAGGATTGAAAATCCTTGTGTCGGTGGTTCGATTCCGCCCCGGGCCACCAAGAACATCCCAAGCAAAACGCCAACCCATGCAGGTTGGCGTTTTTGTTTCTCAGGTTCGCAGTCCTTGCGTCCGGTCCATTTCCGGTGTGCCTCGTGTGGCGATATCGCCCGGACGGCGATCGACGATCTGGTACGAGATCGGGCGGCCGCAGGCCTGTTAGAAGGTTGTACGAATAGCTGCCGCCACCCAGGCCGTCGCTGCTGTCGCGCCAGTCGCCGGTCACCTGGCCGGGCTTGAGGCCGACCAGCTTGAGCTCACACCGATACCCCTTGGGCGCCGATTCCTGACTGGCGTATAAATTCTTGTGGACGCATACACTTCGTCAACGGTACCCTTGTGGACAAAAATGCGAGAAGACCACCTAACATGATAACAATCCTAACCTCTGACTCTTATCGCGGCTTTTCTGCACACTTGGGGGAACTCTTAGCGGGCGCAAGCGCCGCCGCTCAACCAATTTTCGTCGGCCGTGTAGTTTGGCCTGATTGCGATGAAGCCGAAGACGTCGTCGTTAAGCTCTACGAAACTAGTAGTTGTGGGGTAGCAAACGAAACGATCGGTTACATGGTAAACGCTCTCCGAGGGGTTCGGCAACCAAAAAAATGTGGCGTACTACTTCTGTCTAAACACGAACTTCCGGACCTAAAAAACGATCTCAGTGATTATATCGATCCGGTTACCGGGCTCGCTGCTTGCTGGATTACGTCTTTTGAAGCAAGTTCCCGACCTTTTCGATATATCCGAAGACTGTCTAGTTTTTCGAAAAAGCAAAGTGAGACGTTCTACAGTAGTCCGTTCTGCATTCGTTTGACCACCGTTGACCATGTAACAGGCAACAATGATAGGCACGAGACAAATTTCTTATACGAAGATGACCTGAAATATTTAGCAATAGATCAGGGATGCGTTGGAGGCGGAAAGTATTGGCATACCTCTTGGCCGGAGCAAAATGTTAGGAATGAGTTGTCATTGCTTGCACAGGGTAATCTTAACGGCTCTAGACTTGCTGCCTGGCGAGCAGCTGCGATCATGGAGTACGAAAAAGCGCAGAATGACTGGATTGGCATCTTGGCCGAAATCTCATCAATATTACCAGGCTTGCTTGTTTCAGACGAAATCGATTGCATCATTGGGTATATGAAAGAGCGCGCAACAGGACCCACGTTTGCAACTAGTTGCGAAAGGCTAATTTAATGAATTTTCTGGAACTTGTGAAACGAGCGACACCATCAGCAGAGCCGCTATTAACTGGTGAGTGGGCAACTATCGCATTTCGTCCTGACCTAGGTAGCCAACAAGAATTCATTGTAGGGGTAGCCGCTGCAATAAATGGCGATGTGGAACCGCATTTAAGTTGGCTTCCTTCTCTCTCTAAGCTAAGTCACCTGTACGGTGATGCCATAACCGCTTCAGATACCCGTGAACTCTTCGACGGCTCTGAGATAGCGATTCGCTCTACGTTTCAAAATGCGCTACAGTCACTCGATAGCGGCAGCCCTCATCTGCGAATCATTCCTTGTGGCTACCTAGCCACTCATGACGTCAGTATGGAATTGACGACCCTACTAAAGCGACAAGCGGGGGCAATTTGGGCTGATGTTCAGCACAGAGAAAGTCCAATGGACGACGATTGGGCATACGCGACAATGATCCGGACAATAAAATCCATCCAAAATAATCCAAATCCCTTTATTCCCGGACGTTCTATCACTATAGCGAATAAAAGTCTACAGATCGGCCTCACTAATGGTCGAAGTTACGGGAATATTGTGTCCGCGAGGTATGCATCCTTCTCGACAGTGCACACTCATATTCACTCGTCTATGCTTCAGGTCAACATTGCCCATAGACTTTCTCGTCTGCAGACCCAACCCGCACTCTTTGTCGTACTTCCGGAGGCAACGACCTCGACAGAAATCGTGACGACAAGGAAGACATTGGAGCTGCTAAACGAAATAGAGTCTGCCGGAGTAACTCCATTTTACGACCAGGACCCTTCAGCAGTGGCGTTGAAAATTCAAAATTGGGCCTCGACGTAGGCAAGCGGGGGATGAAATGCGACACCGCGGGCTTATGCTCGAAAAGCCTTGCGTCGGTGGTTCGATTCCGCCCCGGGCGACTAAGGAGATCCCTTACTGAGCGCCAACTCATGTAGGTTGGCGTTTTTGTTTCCGGAACATGCACCCCTCCGGTCCGGTACACTCCCGCCACCTTGGCCTACGTTGTCTGGCTCGTCAAATCGGATATCGCCACAGTATTACATTTCAATCTAATCAAATCGAACATTGGGCGAAATACTTCAAAACAAGCCGCATCTAAGCTCGGGACGATATCTTTAGCAAACTTAACCTTGTATTTGTCCCCCTTAAAGCTAATGTTTCCCGTTTTTTCATCCGTACGAAACCAGTCAGCAAGCCCGTCTACACCCCAAAAGAGATGCTCAATGCCAAGATACGGATTGGGTCTGATTTTTTCATTTGGATTCGTTTCATCCCAAACTTGGGCTTTAAGTGCGTTGTCAGGCACGGGTAAGAGAAATGCATGAGCATTTTTCCCCGGCAGCTTTCTGCAAAGCCCTTGACTGATATCTGTAATTTGATGTTCGCCCCCCAAACTTCGCCAGTCGTCATAGGCATCATCGAAGTCAAACAATGCAAAGAACTGCTTGTCAGGGTACGTTTTAAATATTTCGTTTCTGGATAACAGTATCTTGATGAAGCCTCGGTCAAAGGCGTCTTGAATCAGAATCGGAATGTCCTCCTGGGGATAAAGCTTCCTAAACGCCGCATTCAAAATACTTACATCAGATGGACCTTCAACAAACAAAATTGGACGTTGCGACGAACGTATTACATTATCGATAAGGAGCTTGCTCTCATCTTCAGAGTATTGAATAAAACTATCTGAGAGCTCATGTATTATTTCTTTTTTTGTTCGTTTAGAACAAGAGACGATAGAATTTTCAATTTTAAAGAAGCTGATTCGCTGCTCGGCCAATGGAAGCAAAGTCGCAGCACTGTGGCTACTCATCAGAACGTGATTGTTCGTATGAGTGGTGTCGGTAATCCCAAAGACTTGACGTAAAAAATCAAATTGCCACTCTGGGTGAAGGAATGCATCGGGTTCATCAAGTAATACTAGACAATTACGATCTTTGAAAAGTTCAACTATGGAATAAATGTAAACCGACTGAAACTGACCGTCGCTAAAATGGCCGACGTTTCCTTCCAAACCAGAAGTAAGTCGAAGTGGCACAGAAATGGCATCCAACATTCCTAACGTTTTCAAGTTGTCGAACTGGCGAAAAAGCTCCTGCCATTTTTCGGCGAATATCCCTTGCAGTTTGACGATTGACAGATAAAGAACGTAGCGATCCTCATTCGGAAGGTAACCTTCCGTGACCGTTAAATCCTTTGTATTACTCCAACCGCAACTACCAAGAATGTCGAGAAAGTCTTTTGTTATACCGATTGGCCGCCAATACCGAGATTCACTCTCCAAGGGATCAACATCATATTTTTCCTTTTCGCTACCTCGTGCATAATCGGGCCGTTTCAAATCGATTTTAAGTACCGACTCTGATGCTTCCTCAGTGCCAGGTTTAGCAATACCAAGTCTTTCTATCCCAAGCTTTTGGCGAATGAACGTGTGTGCCCTTCCGTCTTCTGGCTGCACCAGCAGTATCGCCAACAGAAGCGCCTTATATTCCTGCCCGATGCCGATGAAGCGACGGGAATCTTCCAAATCCGCAGCCTTAATACGGTTGCGAAATTTAGCTTCATAGTCCCCAACCAAATCGGACACCGTATTGTTGTGCCCAGAATAATAGATGAGTACATTGTCTGGGAACGGTGTCTGCCCCAGTGTCTTACGGTCTTCGTCCTTGTTTATACGTAACCTGTCAGCCTTCCATTCGATTTCGGTATCTTGTCCGTTAATTTCATAATTTAGGCGATAATCGAATGCAATTTCGTTCGTGGGAAGTCCCAGTTGATCAAGATGGCGAAATATCTCAATCAGTGCCTCGAACAGATTCGACTTCCCGCTGCCGTTCTTTCCTACGAAAACATCTATGAAACTCGCTGCATCGAGGCTGAGCGTGAAATCCTTTAGATTCTTGTATTGACTTACATAAACTGATTTTAATCGCATGTTGCCTCACCAACCTGCGCGAGCAACGCATTCAACAATGCAGTTTGAACATTAGTTGCAGATATCATCTGCTGTTCTAGAGTGTCACATATGGCCATAAGGAGATCGATTTTCTCGACGATTCGCAATTGCTCCTTTAATGGTGGCAGTGGGTGAACGCTATTATTTGCATCTTCAGTGCCTAAGCGTGGCATTTTTACACCATACATCAATGAATTGACGTGCAAAAGAAATGCTGGACGTTTCAGCAACCATCTTAGGAATTTTCCATCAACTACATCGTATGGCACAATGGGGACAATTTCTGTTGTGCAGACACCGTCCTCTTCCGCTAATAAAACCTTATCTAAATAAGGTCGCAACTTTCCGTAGAGAACGTCGCCTCGCTTAAATGTCGATTTTGTCGATTTTGACTGCCTTTCCGCATAGCAAGCTCTGTATAAAAGTTTTGACGTCGATTTTTCAATGTCCTCCAAATCCAATAACCAGGTCTCGGGCTCAATATCTTCAGGATTAATGTTATCCCGCCCGTTATATGCAGCGATCTCGCCAAGTCGTACCCATTTCCAGCTGTGAGGCAGAGGATTTAGGGATTCCTCGGCTGCGATAGGCAAGAATGGCTTGAGAGGTTTGGCTTTGCCTGCCTTTACTTGTCGCGCTCGCGCAGATCTAATCTTTTCCAGCATTTCCTCCGCTGGCTGGTCAAGCGCATCTTGCAACACTAGCTTACCTTGCATAGCCAACGTGAGTATCAGTTCACGCAATTTTCTAATTCCATCGGGCGCTGCAAAGGATGTGTCGAAATGCCGCTCTAGCAAAGATTTCTCCCGACCTGAAACTGCTGTTATAAGATTGACTTTCAGTTGGCCGTACGTATCTCGCACCCGGCCAGCTGCATCTTCATAATCCACTCGTAAGTCATCAGGATCGCCGTGATCCACCGACTCCATGTGCGGATTCTTGCCAGCCAAATCGAGATTATAATTTTTCGCCGCGATATCCTCTACAGAAACCTTCCATGCATGTTTTGTGTTTTTTCGCCCATGACGCTTAGCCCCTCCCCACCATGACTTCTCCAACGAAAACTCATCAATTGTGAGTGGTTTAGAACGTGAGTAGCTCTTGTACCCATCAGGATATGGGTGCTCGAAAAACCAGACGTCTTTTGTAGGCGTGCCCTTCTCAAAAAACAAAATGTTTGTTGAAATGCTGGTGTAAGGAGCGAAAACTCCTCTTGGGAGACGAACGATTGTGTGCAAGTTGAATTCTTCTAACAACTCACGCTTAAGCGTAGTTTTGGCCCCCTCGCCAAACAGGAACCCATCAGGAAGTACCACTGCAGCACGCCCGGTGTCATGTTTGAGTAGATGCATGATCAATGCCATGAACAGGTCGGCGGTTTCGCGAGTCTGATACTTGCGCGGGAAGTTGTTCTCAATCCCGTCTTCTTCCATGCCTCCAAATGGCGGATTAGTCAGAATGATGTCAACGCGGTCTTTTGGCCCATAATCCTTTAGCGGACGACTCAAAGTGTTATCGTGCCGGACGTTACTAGGTACATCGATGCCATGCAACATGAGGTTGGTCATAGCTAGCATATGCGGCAACGGTTTCTTTTCCACCCCATGGATACAGTCTTGCAATATTGTACGGTCCGCAGCTGTTCTGACTTGTGCCTTCATATACTCTATCGAGCAAGTAAGAAAACCGCCCGTACCACAGGCCGGGTCAAGAACGCTCTCTCCAAGTCGCGGGTTAAGAATGTCTACCATGAACTGGGTGACCGCACGTGGAGTGTAGTACTCGCCAGCATTACCTGCCGACTGCAGATCCGCAAGTATTTTTTCGTAAATGTCGTTGAACAAATGTCGATCTGAAGATGAGTTGAAATCGACATCACCTTCAATCGCGTTGATCACCTGCCGCAACAGAGTTCCAGATTTCATATAGTTGTAAGCATCCTCAAATACAGAGCCAACAACCTTTCCTCTTGCAGACACACCAGCGGTAGTTGCGAGTTTCTTAAGTGAGGGAAAAAGCTCATTGTTTACAAATTCAATAAGTTCGTCCCCGGTAATTCCCTCAGCGTTCTTAGCCCAATTACACCAGCGAAAACGGCTCTGCAATGGCGACTTGTAACCAGAGATGGTGAGTTGCCATTCCTGCTCTTTATCGTCAAAGATTTTTAGGAATAGCAGCCAGACGATCTGGCTGATCCGCTGGGCGTCGCCATCAACGCCGACGTCTTTGCGCATGATGTCTTGAATTGTTTTTATCAGGGTACCGATAGACATAAACGAAATTCCAATAAGTGATTGTTACGCGCGATAGAGCGCTAGTTCAAGTTCGTGCACTGCATGCTGGTACTGATCCAGCCCGCCAAAAGCTCGAATAATTTCAATAGGGGTACCAAAGCTGGTGAACGGCGCGATGGTAAGAATTTGTGTGTCCTCAATCGAGCCAACGCCCTCGTCTGAATATTTTTGGAGCAATGCCTGCAACACACGCTGTGCCTGCTCGCCGTAGCGGGTGAAGTAGTCGCGCTTTGTGACCTGTTCGGCACGCTCTTTGCGCGTAAGCGGCGGTCGCCCCCAAGCTACATGGCAAACCAAATCGAAGGGGTCGAATTCTTTGTCAGACTGGCGACCTATTTCTTCAGCCAGAGCCTCAAAGAAAATCCCTTCATTTGCCAATTCGTCGATGATGGCTTGCTTTTTTTCAGTATCGTTCCAGCGTCGCAGAAAATCATCCATGGAGCGGAATTCTTTGGCAATAGCTTTACGTGTGTAATCCTTGAGTGATTCGGTAATCAATTTACCGTTGGCATCGAAGTACTGCACCCGCTCGGATGCAACGTTAACTTCGACATTAGCAACGACATAACGGCGAATGCGACTTCCAGCTTCGCCCGGGCCGGACTCGGCGACGCCCAACCACGGCGATTCTCCCGTCAGCGGATAGGTGACCCCATCGTCGGTCTGTGGACTTGCGTCATTATCGGGCGGCACTGGCGATTGATCGCCCTTGGGCTCATAAATTAATACCGGATCGCCGTCGAATTCCGGGTCGGCGAATAGTTCGGTTGCCTTCTTAAAATCGATGATGGTGAAATAGTACTTATCGTAGTCCTCATTGATGCGCGTGCCCCGACCGACAATCTGTTTGAATTCGGTCATTGACTGGATGCGCTGATCCAGGACGATCAGCTTGCATGTTTGGGCATCCACACCCGTGGTCATCAATTTCGAGGTGGTAGCGATGACCGGGTACTTTGATTCCGGGAAGATAAAGTTATCGAGTTCGGCTTTGCCTTCTTCGTTATCGCCGGTGATTCGCATGATGTACTTGTAATTCTGGGCGACAAGATCTGCATTTTCATTTGAAAGCGCCTGCCGCATCCGTTCTGCGTGATCGATGTTGTCGCAGAAAACAATGGTTTTATCGAAGCGATTGGTTTGCCTGAGGAAATCGCTAATTTTCTTCGCGACTAACTCCGTGCGCTTTTCCAGGACAAGGCTTCTATCAAAATCACGCTGGTTATAGATGCGATCTTCAATTTCGTTGCCGTTCTTATCTACCATGCCCTTGTCGGGGCGCCAGCCGGTCAAGTCTTTATCTAGATCAATGCGTACGACCTTATATGGCGCGAGAAATCCGTCGTCGATGCCCTGGCGCAAAGAGTAGGTGTATATGGGCACGCCAAAGTAATCGATATTTGAAACTTCTTTGGTTTCTCGTGGTGTGGCAGTCAGGCCGATCTGAGTCGCAGTAGAAAAATATTCAAGAATTTCACGCCACGCGGAATCGGCTGCGGCGCTGCCGCGATGGCATTCGTCGATTACGATCAGGTCAAAAAAATCTCGGCTGAACTGCTTGTAAATGTTGCTTTCCTCGGCTGTGCCAGTGACTGCTTGGTACAGAGAAAGGTAAATCTCATACGACTTATTAGCCTGCCGCCTCTGGATTTTGGTCATAGCCGATCCAAACGGCTTGAAATCGTTGGTCATGGTCTGATCGACCAGGATGTTGCGATCAGCCAGAAACAGAATGCGTTTTTTCGCTTTTGACTTCCACAACCGCCAAATTATCTGGAATGCGGTGTATGTCTTGCCCGTTCCAGTGGCCATCACCAGCAGGATGCGATTCTGCCCCTTAGCAATGGCTTCGATGGTTTTGTTGATCGCGAGCAATTGGTAATAGCGCGGAGTTTTATTGCTGCCATCACTGTAGTAATCCTGAGAAACCAGCTCGCACTGTGCAGTACTTAGGCCAAGGTGTTCTGACCACCATCGCCATAGCGTCTCAGGGCCAGGGATCTCGTGAAGTGCCAACTCGCGTTCGATGATGCCATCTTTGGCGATTTTGTTGTGAAAAAGAAACCCATCTCCATTACTGCTGAAAACGAAAGGCACTTGCAGCATCTCGGCATAACCAAGACCCTGTTGCATACCATCGCCAAGCGAATGCTTATTATCCTTAGCCTCTATAATCGCGATCGGCATATTGGGCTTGTGGAACAAAACGTAGTCGGCACGCTTGTTTTGTGCGCGAGTGTGCAACTTGCCGCGGACAATGATTCGTCCTTTGGTAATTGAAAACTCTTCACGTACTTGAGTCGCGACATCCCACCCTGCTCGCTCCAGTGCTGGTGTAATGAATTTGGTGCAAATGTCACGCTCACTCAGCTGGCGTTTGTCCATTGAGATATCTTTCAATTAATGTCTCGACTTCCGCTCTCAGCCGCACCACCTGACCGAACCCATTCGTCGACTTCCTCAGTCTTGAACTTCCAGAGGCGACCAATGCGATGTGCAGGCATATTCCGCTTGCTTATCCACGCATACACGGTGTCCTTGCTGACCCCGAGGTACTCGCCGATCTCTTCTACAGACAACCACCGACTGCCCATGACGTCGCCCTTTAAAGTGCATGATATTTCAACCAGTACCATAGTCGCACATTTTTTGCCACATGTAAATCCTGTTTTGCAGGATTAGTATTGGACAGAGCCGGTTTAGTAGGATTAGAGCTGACATATTGGTATACGCAGAGCCCGACATCGACGAAAATCTCACGCATATATGATTTCTATGGTCACACCCGACCAAAGCTGGAACTTCTACAAGCCTTTGGGCTTTTCGTTTAGTCGCAAAAAAGGAAAAATCAACAATGATTGACATCACGGCAAACCCGACCTGGCAGTGGTCAAGCAAGAACGCCAACACAGGTTCAATCACTACGCAAACCCATAACGCAAGCGCAATCGTTATCAAACAAGCTTTGCTGCCGCGTAGCCTCGACTTGGCTTTCTCGCTCAAGTACCGGCGCTAACTCGCCAGCAACATCGCAAAATGTGCATCCCCATTACCGCAAGGTCATGGGGATTTTTGCTTTCTGAACCAGCGAAATACAAAAGGAGATCAAATGTTAAGGACAAACCCAACCGACACATCATCGACGAGCAGCGAATCATCGACGAGCAGCGACGCGAGCACGCCAGAAGCAGTAGACACGCAATCATTCTGGCTGCTCAAGGAAGGCGCGGCCTCTAAGCTGGGGGCACGGGCCGAAGGCAGCATCAGCTACAACGTGCTCGCTGACAATAAGCGCCAAAACCTTTTCATCGCCGTAACCGGCAACAAGGGCGGCGGCTACTTTAGCAAAGAGCGCGTGGACATCACCAAGATCGAAGAGTGCTTGGACACATCCACATCCGCCAAGCCTTTTCCATCGAATACATTCAGGGAAGCGTTCGTTGGTCGCAGCAGCAATAACGCTGGATTCCTAGTTGCCGTGCTACGCCACGAAGGATTGTTAGCGGCAGCGCCTGGAATCGAATCGCAGCATGTTCAATCTGGAGATTGGACTGCATGGAAAAAAACGATGCTCGCCCAACCCGGACAGCTGATCGAGGTCGGCAGCAAGGACTCCGAAAAAAAGTCGCGTGAAACTGAGCCGGTTCCGGAACACAAGAAAACGATGTCGCTTCCGCGCAAAAAATAGCGCCACGTGCCATTACGACGGTCACCAACCTATCTACTTACACTTCGGCTTCGCTGGCGAGCAAGCGCATCTCGCACAGACGACATGGCGCAATGTGGCCTTGGTCGCAGAAGTGAACAGCTAAACGCCAAAGCCCATCCAGACTGTAATGCCATCAACCAATCAGAACGCCCGAAGCTCCGTGACGGATCTTAGGGCGTTTTCACTTCAATTTACTAGCCAGAGGATTCAATTATGTCCAGCCGTCCGTCGTATCCAATCCTAACTTGGTCGCGCAATAACAGGCGACGATGTGTCGCGGATGAGCCACCGATTCGCTTTCATTGGCCAACAAGTACTGGCTTGATGGTGCGCTTGTCAACTTGGTTTGGCCGCATCCCTCTTCGCCCCGTTCACGAACAAGACGAGTGACATTCCACCTCTGAAAACGGAACATGAAACCAACATTTCAAAACTTCACTATCATCGTAAACTGGCAGATCAAAGGATTCGGATGTGCCAAGGTCTGCTCCTACTGCAACTGGCGCGATTCACCACAATTGCCGCACGGCGGTCAAAACCCCAAAGACATTTCAACCTTCATCGCGAAATGTGATAAATCGTTTATCACGATTAGCGGCGGTGCGGACCCACTGTACAAATTTGAGGAATACGGTCCGCAATTGCTCGCGATGATCCAGACCATCAAAGAGCAAGGATTCAAGGTCCGCATCATCACCCGGGAAATTCAGCACGTCGCCAAGCTGAAGGGAATCGTGGACTACATCTCGATTTCACTGGACCCCGATGTGCTGACCGAGATCGAACGCTATCAGCAAGAATGGATGGGGATTGACATCGACTACTCGTTGGTCCTGCCGCCCCTACCGACGGCAGCCCTCGTCAGGCTAAAACCCCAGTATTTAGCCCTTTCCGGCCAACTGGGCAAACGCCTTGTGCTACGGGAAAACCTCAACAGCATTTTCCCGCTCGACTTCAGCAAGTTGACCTTCGGGCACAGTGGCATAGTGTTCGTCGCCAAGGCACTGTGCCTTGCAAGCCGATACCTGACGACCGTCGATTGCGTCGGATACGACCTCGTACAAGACGGTGAGCGCCTCGCCAACTACGTCATGAACGAGCGGCGCCTACATTTGTTTGGCGGCTTCGTTAAGCATCTGATCAATCCATGTGTACATCCCGAGTATTCCGATATTGACATGATCGCGCTAGATGCAGACGTGATGCGAATTCTTGAGGGTGAATTTGCCTACACCTTCAAGGACGTATCGAAGTCGGCGACTAGCTACCCGCGCTACTTCCTCGGCAAGTCGACTCGTTCCGGAAAAACAATCCAGCTGATCTTGATGAACACGCCAGCCGACGCGGCGAAATTTATCGCTGGCGCGCAATACGACGTCGATAGGGTCACTTTCAGTAACGGGCATTTTAACTTTGACAGCATCGTCGGCGAACAGGCCATCAGGCATGCCATCAACACCAAGCAGGCACATCTGCTTGACGATGATCGGGACGTCAGCCTGTTCAACGTCAATCGCCCCCTCGTGGAACAGCGCCACAAAATCAAGCTGCTGCGCAGGGGGTTCACCATTAACGATTAGAGGAAAACATACTATGCAAGCCACACTTTTTATCAGCGCCGAAGCAATGACAACTGTCAACGCCATCAAGGACCTCGACTACTACAGCCGCGTATCCTTAAGCGACGAACCCGAAACCGACCTGACGACCGCCCCAGGCTACTTCATCAACACCAACGCGCTCCATATTGCCGAGCTGCCTGCCGGTGCCGAAGTGGCGATTCACCTCACGCCAGTTGATCAAGCGACATACCGTCAGCATGTCTCAATGCCAGCCAATTTGCGAGGCGTCATATTTTCTGGCGCCCCGAATCTGCCCCCCGACTATGCGGAAGTCATTTCATATTGGTCGCCGCTAGTGCCGACCATGCATCACCGCTCGGCCGTGTACTTTCAGAACGAAATGAATTCTTACTGCGTCCACCTGGTCGATCCCGATGACGCAGGTGAAACCTGTGTCGTGGGCGATGCCGATCACGCCGGGGATTTCCTCATCAGCGACGGCCTCGTCGTCACCATTACGGGACTGGCAGCGATGGTCGCAGATCTGAAGCCCGACCTCTTCGTCTCGTTAAGCATCCCGATCAATCTAAGCATGCTGGGCATCGAGCTTGAGGGATATCGGTCAACCGACGGATACGCCACCGATCCGGCCCCACAGATCGAAACGCTGTACTTGCGCATTGCCGACATCTTGGCGTCGCCTGACCCAAAGCACATTGCAATTTCGGCAATCAGAACTGAGCTATCGGACTACGGGTACACCTACTAGTCACACTTCCGCAATCCCTACCAGTTTGCGTTTGCGCCACCTTGCGAAGCAAGGTCTTCCCTCCCGCCACGAGCACGCTTCCTGAACAACGTCCCAAACGCGTAGGCCCGAACTAAATACGCACAGCCGCATTCGGTTACCCCAAAGAGCATGGTGCCGTATCGCGAAGCAATATCCCCAAGCCTGAAGAACCTCCACCCCGCACTGTGCTGAGCCGGCGTAGGAGCTCGCCATTTCTACTCACCTTTAAAGGATTTTCTATGAACCAACCCACAAGCAATGCCATGCTGTTTCCTTTGGGCGATCTCGTCGCCACGCCCGGCGCGCTCAGTGTCCTCGAAAAAAATGGCGTCGTGCCAATGCGACTGATCTCCCGGCACATGGAAGGAGACTGGGGCGATGTGCCGCCCGATGATGTCGTTGCTAACACCGATGCCCTGCGCATTCATGCGCGGCTGCTATCGAGCTACGCATTTCCGGACGGCGCGCGTATTTGGATCATTACCGAGGCCGATCGCTCGGCCACTACACTGCTACTGCCAGAGGAATATTGACCTGACAGCCGCCGATAATACGGTCAAGCTTTTGAGCGCGGCACACAATGCCGCAGCGAACTTTAATGCCAGGTCAATCGGCGTAACTTCCTTGACTGGCACACTGCTGCCGAAAAAATCCCCCTCTTCTCCCCCTGCAATGATCTTGTTCGATCCGAGTCAGGGGGAGAAGAGGTAGAAAATTTCATTAGCAGTACGAGGTTGACGCCGCCGTTTTCCCCTGACTGGCCCGCAATAGGCCGGACAAACCTCAACGTTTGGCATCACATACCAGGCACTTTTCAATCAACCAGGCAGTGCAAGGCCTGATAGGACGGTCACCCCGCCAGTCCTGCCCAGTTCAAGGGACTAACAAGACCAGTGCCGCCATGGGTTTTATGGTTTCTCCCTGACGTGAGCCGACGCCTTGCTAGTCGCGCAGAGGTAACGCCTCCCGCGTCGCCGCCGCCGCCGCGTGCGGTTCCATCGAGATTTCTAAAAACCAGCTCAAGGAAAAGTTTGAACAAGATAATAGGGGACTTGCATCGCGCAGGCCCTCCTTGAGGCAACAGCCTCGATCCAACTTCGTCCTGAATCTTGGACACCATCCCCCAGTCGAGTCATCGCCATGTCAGGCCTGTGCCTGCTCGGCTCCATTTCCCATGTTCAAAGGAGAACGAATGAAACTCACCAACCGCGCCATTGAAGCACTGTCAGGCCCTGCACCTGGCGCATCTGCAAAGTCTAAGGAAGTAAGCGATTCTGAAGTTACCGGGCTGCGGATCATTTGCAGCGCGGGTACGGCACGTCGGAAGTTCTTCTACTTTCACTACACGATTCACGGCCAGCGCAAGAAAGCCAAAATCGGCGAGTTCCCTGCCATCGGCATCCAGGAGGCACGGCAGCAGGCCCTCGAATGGCGAGCCGCAGTTGATCGCGGCGTCGATCCAATGGACCAGCGTGACCGTGTTCGACAGATGCCCACTGTTAGCCAATACGCCACGGACGAGTATCTGCCCTACGCCAAGCAGCACAAGGTCAGTTGGGATATGGACGAGTCCAAATTGCGGTTGCATATTCTGCCGAAGTTCGGGCCGCGCCGCTTGTGCGATATCTCGACCCGGGATGTGCAAATGTACATTGCACAGATCAAAGCATCGCGCAGCCCGGCCACTGCCAATCGTCACCTGGCTTTGCTCTCCAAAATGTTCAAAATGGCGATAACCTGGGAACGCATCGACCGGAACCCTTGCGTCGGCGTCGCAAAATTCCGCGAGCCTCAGGGTCGGACAGAAACTCTATCGTCAGAAGACCTTCAAAAAATGTTGAAGGCAATGGAAAGCGAGCCCAATATTCAGGCAGTTGCCGCACTAAAGCTGCTTTTGCTAACCGGTACTCGGCGTGAGGAGGCGCTTCAGGCTCGGTGGGACGACATCGACCTCGACAAGGCACTCTGGTTTCTTCCGAAAACCAAGAATGGCAAGACACGCCATGTGATGCTGAATATGGAAGCCGTGTCACTCTTGCGTTCCCACGTACGTCTGCCCGGTGTTCCCTGGGTCTTCCCCGGTCGGGACCCGGCACGTCCACTGAATAACCCTCGCAAGGCCTTCACGCGCATCTTAAATGCCGCGGGCCTGCCCTACTTGCGAGTGCACTCATTACGCCACCTCTTCGCTTCATTTGCGGTATCGTCCGGCGTCAGTCTCTTTCAGGTGCAACATCTGCTCGGCCATGCTTCACCGAGCACTACCCAGCGCTATGCCCACCTCGCCAACGATGTACTAAGGCAGGCGTCGGCGTCGGTTTCAAGCATTTTTACCAAAGCAAAACCCGGGGATGACGGCAAGATGGCAGCATAGTGCGGGCGGTTGGCTTGCCAGCGTCTTTTCCAGTCAAATACTTGCGATCCCGCTTCCTCTTCGAGATGGACTGCGGGATTTTTTTTGGCTGCGTAAACATCATCACAGCATCGCGCCCACATAGATCACGCGCGCGCGCCAGCAATCTTGCTGCAGCGCCGATATCTGGGCGCGACTCCGAACGAGGTTCCTGCCGACTTTTGAACAAGATAATAGGGGACTTTTTCAAGCCTCCCCTACCCAAGGGCGAGGTACCGAGGGCTTCATCTCGACCACACCAAGCACGGATACGCTGATTCGGCGCATCCGCTCATCTAATCACTGCCTCTACCCACGTTCACAGCGTGGCTGGAGGCTTGCCTTTTTCGGAGCCTAAAACCATGTTCAAGTTTAAATTCAGCACCTTCAATAACTGCACCAGCACGCAACCCAAACCAAAGCGTATGACCTTCGATGAGTTGTGCTCCACCTACTTCTCCGAACATGATTACCGTGACAGCAAGGACGGCCCAATGTTTTCCGGTGCGAGCTTTGCAAAAAACCAGACCCGTAACAATGATGCAGTACTGGAGCTTTCGATGGGGGTCTTCGACTTCGATGGAGTCGATCCTGAGGCGATCCAGCAAAACCTGACTGAGGCAGGGCTTCGCGCCGTTATGTTCTCAACACACAGTCATTCGCCGGAGTACCAATGCTTCCGAGTCGTGATCCCTTTCTCAGCCCCGCTTCCTGCCGCACAGTGGTCAACAGCGTTCAAAATGTTTAACGCGTTTTTCGATGGCCACGTTGATAAGAAAACGAAAGCAGTTTCGCAGCCCTTCTATCTGCCCTCCTGTCCAACGGCTAACCGCGCGTACTCTTTCATTCGACACGTCGAAGGCGATAGCTTTGACGCTGTGGGAATACTCGCTGATCCTGATCTCGACACCAATTCGGCGCCGGCCTCAAAAAATTCAGCAACACCATCGTTTCAACCTACCGGCTCGGGATCGAAAGATTGCCCGCGCAAGATGGCAGAACATGTGCTCCAAGATTTGTTTAACGGCGATCTAAAGTTCTTCAACTATACGTTCTACGCCTACGATGCGGGATACTGGCGACCCCTCGACCGGAACGTCGATGTGGAACAGCGTATCCTACGTACCTTCTCCACATTGACCGTATTCGCTGTGAAGCAGATCGTGGAGAATTTGCAGAGCCTCACATTTGTCCGGGATATATCTTCCAACGCTGGCGATGGCGGCCGCCTCGTTTGCCTGAACAACGGGACGCTTGACCTCAGGACAGGGGTCCTGCTTCCACATGATCCTCAGCACAACCTGGTCAACAAGATGGACGTAGACTGGGACCCGGCCGCAAAGGCGCCAATCTTCATGAGCTCACTTCGTGAGATCTTCAGGAACGATCAAGATGCCGATTCGCGAATTCAATTCATTCTAGAGTGGTTCGGATACTGCTTAGTTCCAGACGTCAGCCAGCACAAGTTCCTATGGCTGGTGGGTCCCGGCGGAAACGGCAAATCGCTACTGCTAAACACGCTGGCCGCTCTCGTCGGCAAAGACAACGTCTCGTATGCCATGCTGGAGCGTCTGGGAAGACCGTCCGTGCGCGCAGAGCTGCAAGGGAAGTTATGCAATATCAGTCCTGAGATGAGCGCCGACGCCACGCTCGCTGACGGCTACCTTAAGGCGGTCGTCGCGGGAGATTGGATCGAGGCTGAACGAAAGTTCCAACCTTCGTTCTCCTACCAGCCGTATTCTCGAATAGTGGCGGCGACGAACGTTCTACCGTATCTGAAGGACACGAGTGATGGCTTCTTCCGGCGCGCAATCATACTGGAGCTCACCCGTACCTTCAGAAGTGAGGAAATGGACAAACATCTGACTCGGAAGATTCTGGGTGAACTCGACGGCATTCTGGTCCTGGCCGTGAATGGGCTCAAGGCGCTGATGGAACGCGACGAATTCATCATCCCGGAGTCAGCTATTAGGACGGCCAATAAGTATCGGGATGAGTCAGACAGCGTCCGATACTTCATCAAACATGCGTGCAGGCCCGATAAGAAGGGGACCAAACCGTCGACGCTCTACGAGCTATATCGCGACTATGCCGTACGGTTCAAATTCCCCCCGTTAAACGTGATCCGATTCGGCAAGCAACTCAGCAACCTCGGGACCGAGAGTCGTGAGTCAAACGGAACGAAGTTCTGGCTGGTAAGTGCAAATGCGGATGAAGAGGAAACTAGGTCCCGCACTTCCTTGGCCGATGCAATGGAAGACTTGTAAGAGCTCCGCCCTAAACCTGTCGCCCGTCGCCCTCAAAGTCTCCAACGGAGCCCGTCGCTGGTGAATTGCTGAAGCAGACGACGCACCGGCAATCAAGTTCCAAAATCCTCAATGCGCTCACCGGCGCATTGGGATTTTTCAGCTGACCAAGGTTTATTTTCGGTCAGGATGAACGCGAAATCTCCCCCCTGTGTCAGTAAGGGTCCATTTCCGCGAAACGAGACTGGGGCTTGAGTTGCCAGTTCTTCGCGATCGTCCTCAGGACTTGATCGACAAGTCCGTCATCATTAACCGCCGCTGCGTTCTGGCCAATGAACTCTCCGTCGTGCGCCTTCATGTTCGCCTCGCCGATGCGGAAGCAGATACCGCCCATCCGCTCAGGCCCGGTGACGTCGGACAGGAACACAATGCCACTGTCTGTTACTCGCAGTTCCAGATCAATGTCATCACGCCCTGCAGCAAGCAGATTACGAACGTTGGCAAAAGTCAGGTCATTCGGATTGGTCAGGTTGATGGTCATAGTGTGGCGTTCGTTTGGCAGGAAGAACGCAATTATAACGACCTGATGCCGTCCGGGCTGGAAGCTTGCTCTTACGCAGGAAGCACGCAGGAGAAAACTGCTTTTTTATGGAAACATCATTGTGAATTTCTCTGCACGACTCAACTCCGAAGCTCAAGGTGTGCCATCCAAGGGAAAACAACTCGCTGTCGAACAGATCATCTCGGCCTCGCAGCAGTGTCCGTCAACATGGGGAATGCCATGCCTTTGATGCGCCGCTAGAGCGAGAGGGTCGGCTCCACCATTTTCAATGGTGCCTATCACTTACCTTGGCGAAGAACTCCCTTGAGGTGTGGTCCACGGCGCCCACGTCCTCGAGTACTGTAATCAAAGGATAGGTCTTGTTGGCGTAGTAGACGATAAGCGGCGCCTGAGCAGTGCCTCGGTAGCTCGAGAACTGTCCGAGCACATCCCGCATCTGAAATACCAGGCTTTCCAAATCGCGCACAATAGCCTCAACGATTGTTCCGCTCTCCCGTGCAACTTTGATGAACTCTATGTAGCTATCGGATTGATCCAATGCATTACGAACGCGATTGCCCTCTGCGACCATATGCGCTACCGTCATTGCGTGTTGTGCTTCTGGTGGACTCACCTTGGCATTGCGTACATTGTCCAGCCTTGCGTCAATGTCTCTTATGACAGTAAGAAGCTCGCTGGCAAGCTTTTCCTTGGTGTAGTCGTCAAACTCCTTCTTTGCGATAGAGTACTGAGCATCGAATCGCTCTTGGTTCTTTAGTGACTCCTCATGCTGGAGCACCAGTGAATACATAAGTGCACAAAAGGCAAGCAGCGAAAAAATCGGATTTAACAGTCCAGCAAAATAGTCCCCAAACTGGCCCCAGTCGCCAGGATTGGCGCTTCGCTCGGGGCCGAACTGATCGACATAAGCAAATACAACCGCCGTGATGAGAATCAATGCGACGGCAAGTGCTGCGACTAGAATGCGACGATTCATATGTGGACGGCTAACCTATCTGACGACGGCAGGAACGTAGAACGGAGTGTTGTAGTGGCACCAGCATGTATACAGCAGGAGCTGCAGCAAAGCTCTGCTGTTGGCCGACTGCTGTCGATTGTACTCGACTGCGGGCCGTCCACTGCCAGGTGCATTCCCCAGCGCACGTAACATCCACTCGCCGCTGTGGTTCGAGAAAAGGTGCTGGTCCGCCCCTGGTTGCCAAACGAACCGAAGACGGGATTTGTATCGAAAACGATGTTGCCAAACGCTCGAAATCGGTAAGCGCCAAGTCCACCCACATATGATTTTCTAATCGACATCAGCACACTGTTCTCCTGCATTCTTTTGGGGGAGACGGATGGCAAACAAGAGCGTGAACAGTTGTGGCGCGATCGCATCGCCCAGTTGCAGGCCAGCGGCATGACGCAGCGGGCATTTGCACTTGAGCACGGACACTCAGAACACCAGGTCGGCTATTGGGTCCGCCGCATTACGAAGCCGCAAGCGAAGCCTGCGCTGGTGCCAGTGCGGGTAGCGGCAAAGCTGATCAATGAATGTAAAAATAATTCGACCGCTACTCAGTCACTATTGCCAAAATTCACTTATAGTAGCCCATGTTCTGGAGGCAGAAATGAGTGAGACCGTACTGCGAGATGAAGATAGTGGTGGATTGAACCGCGCCTTCGCGCTGTGTAAGAAATGGGCTGAAGATCACCAGGCGGAAGTCGGCATAGCTGAGATGGCAATGGGCGCCGCCATTCTCTCTTGGGGCGTGATGAACGGGCATTTGACGATGGGACAGGACATAGCTGCAAGTAACCTAGGCGACATCGGCGGCCTCACCGGAATAGGGGTTGGTGCGCTTAGTTCGACCATACTTGCCACGACGCTTCTAAAGGGGGTGTTCGTCGGGGGTGTCGGCTTAGTAGCTGGCGTCACATGTATCCCAGCTGCCGTCATTGTCGGCGGCGGTGCTGTGATTCTGGGCAGTCTTGGTTATGTCGTCGGAGATAAGATAGCTCACCTATTCAGCTCTTCATTCGACTTTCAGGGCCTGCTTAGTGGCGCCTCAATCATTGCAGTGGGCACAGCACTTTTGATTGATGGAGCCCGGCGACTAGTGAAAGATGAGCGCGTATTGGCGCTTGCTTCAAACTTTCATGCTGGAGTAATCAAGCTGGTGCCCCAAACCACCGAGATTGTTGTCGCTAGCTGGACCGAACTACAGCGCCTCGTCCACGAACTAGCCGAGCGTCCTTCCGGTTATGCGGCCATCGGGAGCACTACCTTGGCCGGGGCAGCCATCGGTAGCACACTGGCGGCTGGGTCGGTAACGCTACTCGGTTCAAGTGGTCTCGGAGCTGTTGCACTTTCATTGGGAATAGTATCCGCACCGGTCTGGCCCATTATCGCCGGCGGCGCAGCGGGTCTGACCCTTGGTGTCGCTGCCTGGCGCCGTATCAGAAAATATCAGGCTCGAACAGTCAAGATAGGCGAAGCGAAATGACAACAGGCGATCATGAGTAAGTACAGCGCACTAGGCCAATTTCTTAGCAACGCGAAAGGCGACAGAATCGACCTTTCTTTTGCGGATATCGAGGGAATTCTGGAGGATGAGCTGCCGAAATCCGCGTATAAGCACGATGCATGGTGGGCCAACTCTAAAACTGAAGACAGTCACACTTGGGCACATCTATGGCTGGCGGCAGGATGGGAGAAGGAGTCGCACAGTCGCGCTAACCGCAACGTAGTCTTTCGTCGTTTATCAGCCAAAAATAGTCAACCGGCAGACCTTCTCGAGAGCCTTGCGCCGCGCACTTCCGAAACGCTCTTTGACATCCTTGCTCTCGCCAATATTTCGACGGCGGAGTGGCTGTTCACGGGTCGCGGTGATCCGGTAGTTGACTTCAAAGCGAACCCGAGCTACTGCTACAACTGGTCCTTCGGGTCGGAAACTGAGGGGTATGCGCTTTGCATGTGGCATGACCTCATGACTGTCGAAAACGGACAAATCATATACGAGGAAAACCACCAAGAAATCGCACGATCGCTAGAGAAAGTTACCCGCGATCCGACTTTTGACTCAGTGCGCAGAAGCCGGGCTTCTCAACAGGCAGCGCGGGCGCGCGCCTTCGATGCCGCAATCAATGCTTCTTACCGTAAGGGTCTGCCAATATCCGCTATTCTAACCGCCGGAACCCGGCGCGATCGTGACGATCTTGGAAAGGATTCTTCCCAAGTGAAATATCGATCACTGGATCCCGTTGCTTGGTACGTCCATGAATACGGTGCAGATACCGGGATTGCGCGCCTCGTTCGAGGTGAAAAGCCAGAGGGGGTAGTCGGGGAAGGTGACGCGGGCATCGAGCCTGATTTCGTAGGAACGCCAGATGAAATTCAATTTCGAGCCATTCAGACCAGGAGGGGGCAGGCGAAATTCAGGGAGGCCCTGTTAGCCGCGTACAACCGTCGCTGTGCAGTAACTGGGTGCAGCATCGTTGAATTGCTCGAAGCGGCTCATATCAGACCACATGCAGAGCAGCCGGACTACAGCGTAAGCAATGGGCTTCTATTGAAAGCTGATATCCATACGCTGTACGATCTCAAGCTGCTTTCGATCGACCAACGCTGCATCGTTCACTTGGCACCGTCGATACAGTTTTCCGAATACCGTCACCTGCATGGTCAATCTTTGCGCTTTAGCCCAGAGCGTTTCCTTCACATGCCAAGCCCGCAGACGCTGGAACGCAGGCACAAAGAATTCCTGGAAAAACATGGCCTCAAGTAGCGCTTGAAGATGACGGGCAGAGCGAGCGCCGGTCGTCTACTGGTGCAATTCCAAACTCTCAGAACGGAAAGTCACATGTGGGGAAATTTTTCTTGAGGAATGTAGCGGACGCAACGGTTCGGGTGGGCGACCGATGGCCGGCCGGTTGCTGGGTTTTCAGGTGGAAATGGCAGAGACGTGGCAGGAATACAGGGCGTGCCATGCATGCTTGGACGCCTGACAAATGCAGACCCAACGTACCGCGTACCAGCGATCAACATTCTATAGGAATGAAATTCTGACGGGCCGGTGGCGCCGGGACCTCCTTGATGCTGCGGCGTAGATTGAACTTCCTGTCTGCGAGAGTCGTTTTGAAAATCCTTGTGTCGGTGGTTCGATTCCGCCCCGGGCCACCAAGAATCAAGCAAACGCCACCTTCGGGTGGCGTTGTTGTTTCCGGCGTCCTCGTGCTGCATGATGAGTCCGGTGACCGGGTCCCCGGCACACCAGAGGCGAGCAATCGCCCTACTCTTTCCTTTCCCTGAATTCACCTTCGATCACCGTGTCGTCGTTGGCGCTTTGACGCGCGTGCCGGCCCGGGGTGAACCTGGAAAACGACGATCGCAGGCGATCGAAGACGGTTTTCCTCAGCCACGGGTAGGCAAGCAGGAAAGCCATCGTCAAACCGATAAACAGTGCGGGTACATGCTCGCCGCGCGACAGGAAGCTCAACAGGCAGAGTGCGAGCAGGCTCACCATGAGGGGCCGGCGCACGGGTTGCGGCAACAGGCCGACCAGGCGCAGCCTGCCTTTGCTGATCGACGGGAACCTGGCGAACAAGACGCCCAGCAGCAGGCCCGCCATCACGCGGCCCGTACCGAGATGATGGGCCAACTCGCCAATGACAAGGTAGCCGGTGTAGGTCATCGTGCCGGCCAAGGCGGCCAGCACGGAGAGGACAAGGGCGATCGTCAGCCTGGGCCTGCCGATCGCGGCTTTGATAAAGGAAGCGAGGATTTGCGTACTCCTGGAAAAATGGGTAACGGATGGCTACCGCAAAATTCTAGCAGTACTCGCCCAGGTCAGCGTGTTCGGCCCAGACCAGGCAGGGCAAGGCGCGACGCGCTTTCCCCGCCCGGCTTGTTGTCCGCGCTGTCGGTGACATCGACCCGGTGGCTGACGGTCGTGCCGCGGCCGTCGCGGTCGACCACCCTGACGATGATCTCAAAACTCCCCGGCGAGGCGTAGGCATGGCTGGCACTGGCCGTTCCAGCGCCACCGGCTTCGCGCAGCTTGCCGGCCTGCCCGCTGCCGTCGCCCCAGGACCAGCTGATGCTGCGCGTGCCGGTATGGTCGTCGTCGACAAAGCCGATCTTCGCCTGCAGCTGCTCGCCCGGCCTGACCGACGCCGCCGCCATGACCGGGCCGAGCAGGTGGCCGCGCACCGGCCCGCCGCCATATCCACCGTCCGGCCTGAGCAGCACCAGTCCCGCATTCGAGCTGGCCACGATGGCGCCGCTGTCGTTGACCGCCATCGCATGTTCCAGCACCAGCCCGGGCGGCGCGTTGCGCATTGCGCCATTCAGGTCGAGCATCCCGCTGCCGGCGCGCCAGACGAAGGCGCGCATGGCGCCGGCCCCGTTTTCGGCAAACCCAACGACCTGCCCCTTGCCATTCACGCCGCGCGCAACCGAGGTCCTGCCGCCCAGCGTGCCCAGTTCGCGCATGCCGCCGTGGCGTGTCCACGACATGGCGCGCTGGCGGCCATCCGGATAGCCGATGCCACCGGCGATATGCAGGCCGGGCGACATCGCGTTCACCCACGCCGAACTGCCGCGCCCGGTGCCGAGATCCACCATGCCGGCGGCGCGCGTCCACAGGAAGGGACGGTCGCCGCCATCCTCGTACGAGGCGAGCCGGTTGCCCGACACTTCGCCATTCGCGCCGACCGCCACCACCTCCGACTCGACGCTGCCCAGCGTGTCGATGGCGACCGTGCCGCCTGCCCGCGTCCAGGCGATGGCATGCGTCTGCTCGTCATCGATGGTGGCCACGCCGGCGATCAGGCCGGCGTCGTTGAGCACCCTGCCGGTGGATGGCCAGGGCAAACCGCGCGCCAGTCCCAGGTCTTCCATGCCGCTGGCGGCGCTCCAGCGGAAGGGACGCGCCGGGCCATCGGGGTCGTTGCTGAAGGCGCCGGTGACGACGCCGCGCTTGCTGATCGCCAGCCCATGCGAGCGGCCATTGCCGGCGCCGTGGATGCCGACCATGCCGCCGCCCGCGCTCCAGACAAAGGCGTTCTCGAGGCCATGCGTGTTCAGCGCGGTGCCGGCAACCTGCCCTGCGTCGTTCAGGCCGGCGACATAGACATTGCCGCCGCCGGGCGCGCCGATCTCCTTTATGTCGGCGCCGTCAAAGAAGAAGCCTGCCGCGCGGCCGCCGCTGACCATCGAAAAGGCCACCTGGCCGGCAGCGTTGATTCTCGGGTAGGCGGCGATCGATCCCGGGCCGAGATTGATCACGCGGTAGCTTGCCTGCGGGCCTGTTCCCTCCGTGTAAGCCGGCGCCGCACCGGCTGCGCATGCGACTGCTGCAAGCAGCAGCCCTACCCTGCGCGGTAAATTCCCCAGCTTCCATATGGCGCCACCAACCGGCACACCGTCTCCTCGCCCAGAACGCATCCCTGTCTCCCATGTAAGGTGAATGGCCGCCCCGGCATCACGGCGATGCCGGGCAGCGGGGCTCGACTATGCGCTGCAATTGACGCGCAGAGTGAAGCGCAGCCGGGCTATTTCGCCAGTGTTTGCGCTGCGCCTAGGTGTTTTGTAGAGAGCAAGTGTTTTAGAGAATGGAAACCGGCACGTTCAGTATTTCCTTGACGCATTCCAGCAGCAAATGCAGACTCGCCATATCAACCATTCGGCCAGGCTGGGTTGCTCCGAACAGCCGCCACATCGTGTCAAGCCATGCGCCTCCTGTCCGTCCTGCGTCCGTGCGGCGCCGCCTTGTTCGCCATGCTGGCACTGGGTTGTGCAAGTTCCCCGAAACCCGATTCGGTGCCGTCGCCGCCTTCAAGGATCCTCTTTGTCGGCAACAGCTTCATCTACGGCGACCCGGCCGGCGCCGCGCCGCTGGTCAAGTTCTACCGGCCCGGTACCGTGACCGACCTGAACGGCGAAGGGATCGGCGGCGTGCCGGCCCTGTTCAAGGCGATGACCGTGCAGGCCGGCCTGCACTACGACGTCAGCCTGGAAACCATCCCCGGCGCCGGCCTCGACGCCCATTACGACAAGAAGCTGTCCGTCATCGCCAAGCCTTACGACCTGGTCCTGCTGCAGAGCTACAGCACGCTCGATTCGGCCCGGCCCGGCAACCCGGCCACCCTCGTCAAGTACACCGGTTTGCTCGCACAGGCTTTGCGCACGCAGAACCCGACGGTCGACATCCGCCTGGTTGCTACCTGGTCGCGCGCCGACCAGACCTGGAAGCCGGGTGGCGCCTGGTACGGCAAGCCGATCGAGCGCATGGCGCTGGATGTGCGCCAGGGTTATGACACCGCAGCAGCCGCGAACAAGCTGGCTGGCGGCGTGATCCCGGTCGGAGAAGCCTGGAACCGCGCCATCGCGGGCGGCCTGGCCGATGCCAATCCCTACGACGGCATCAGTGAAAACCAGGTGAATTTGTGGGCGCCGGATGCCTACCACGGCAGTGCGCATGGCTACTACCTGGAAGCATTGACCATCTTCGGCCACGTGACCGGACGCGATCCGCGCACGCTCGGCGCCGAGGAACCGATCGCACGCGAACTCGGCATCGAAGCCGAGACTGCCGGCGCCTTGCAGCGCGTCGCGGCCGAGCAGCTGGCTGCAAGCAAATAAGCCGAAGCGCCGGCGCGGCTCACACCACGCTATTCCACGGCGCCGACAAGCGCATCGCGCAATTGATCAAGCCCACCATCGAGTAGGTCTGCGGGAAGTTCCCCCACATCTCGCCGGTAACCGGATGGGTGTCTTCGGACAGCAGGCCAAGGTGGTTGCGCGCCGCCAGCATCGCCTCGAAGACCTCGCGTGCTTCCTCTACGCGGCCGATGCGCGCCAGGGCATCGATGCGCCAGAAGGTGCAGATATTGAAGGCGGTTTCCGGCTTGCCGAAGTCGTCGGGCGCCTCGTAGCGGCGCATATAGGGGCCGTCGCACAGCGAACGTTCGAGCGCATCGACGGTGGCGACGAAGCGCGGGTCCTTCGGATCGATGAAGTTGATCTCCGCCATCAACAGCACGCTGGCATCGAGGTCGCGCCCGCCCAGGCTTTCGGCAAAGGCCTGGCGTTCCTCGCTCCAGGCTTCGCGCAGCAGGCGCTCGCGGATCAGTTCGGCGCGTTCGCCCCAGTAGGCGGCGCGGTCCGGCAGCGCCAGCTTGTCGGCAATCTTGGCCAGGCGGTCGCAGGCGGCCCAGTTCATCAGCACCGACGAGGTGTGCACGCGCGCGCGGGTGCGCAGTTCCCACATGCCGGCGTCGGGTTCCGCATGCAGGCGGAAGGCCTGCTCGCCCACGGCTTCGAGCTGACGGAACTCGGCCAGCCCGGCGCGCCGGAACAGGCGGTGGTCGAAGAAGGCCTGGGCCGCGCCCAGCACGATGTTGCCGTACACGTCGTGCTGGAAATGCTCCTGCGCCTGGTTGCCCACACGCACAGGCCCGTTGTTGCGGTAGCCGGGCAAGTGCTCGAGTATCGACTCCGGCAGTTGCTCCTCCAGCCCGATCCCGTACAGCGGCTGGATGTGGCCGCCCTTGGCGCGCGCCACCACGTTGCCCAGCCAGCGCAGATAGTCTTCCATGGTGCCGACTTCCGACAGGCTGTTCAGGGCGCGGATCACGAAGAAGGCGTCGCGCAGCCAGCAGAAGCGGTAGTCCCAGTTGCGCCCGCTCCCCGGTGCTTCCGGGATGCTGGTGGTCATGGCGGCGATGATGGCGCCGGTATCCTCGAACAGCGACAGTTTCAGGGTGATCGCGGCGCGGATCACCACGTCCTGCCACTCGAGCGGCAAGGCCAGGCGGCGCGACCAGGTGCGCCAGTAGCCGATCGTTTCCTTCTCGAAGCGGTGGGCGGTGTCCTCGATGCCCTCGGCCAGGGTTTCGTCGGGGCCGAGCATGAAGTTCATCGGGCGGTCGAGCACGAAGAAGGTTTCGGCCAGCACGTGGCTGAGCGAAGCATCGGTGTTCAGGCGCAGGGTCTGGGCCGGCCCAACGTAGCGGATGTGGTGGCTGCCCTGGGTGATCTGCGGCGTCTTGATGCCGTATTCGAAGCGCGGGCGCAGCAGCACGCGCATGCGCACGCCGCTGCCGATCGGGCGCACGCGGCGCACCAGCATCAGCGGCCGGAACATGCGGTCGCGGCTCAGGAAGCGCGGCGCGAAGTCGGTGATCTCGATGCCGTTGCCGGCCCGGTCGAACAGGCGGGTGCGCAGCACGGCCGTATTCGGCTCGTATGCCTGTTCACCATGGGAATAGCCGTCGATCTCGAAGCGCCACAGGCTGCCGTTTTCGCCCGGGTCGAGCAAGGCGTTGAACACGGGGTCGCCGTCGAAGCGCGGCAGGCAGGACCAGACCACGCTCCCCATGCGGTCGATCATGGCGCTGAAGGCGCAATTGCCGACCACGCCGCATTCGAGCGAGTTTTTCGTGACGCCGGAATTGGCACCGGAACCGGAGCCGAGAGCGGCCGGCTTGCTGGATACATCGTTCATGTCGCTTCCTTTCCTGTGACGGGCATGGCGGCCGCCCGCGCCAGCGCCGCGCGCAGGTCCTGCGCCGACGCGATGCGGTGCTGCGCCACGCTCGGCCCCGCACCCACCTTGATGCCGGCGCCGCCGATGCCCTGTACGTAATCGAAGCCCGCCTCGTCGGTGGTGTCGTCGCCGGCGAAGACCGCGCGGTGGCCGGCGAACGGCGCCTCGGCCAGGAAATCGCGGATCGCGGTGCCCTTGCCGATACCGGCGGCCTTGACCTCGATGATCATCTTGCCCTCCATCAGGAGCAGTTCAGGACTGTAACGGATGGCCTCGTGCAGCGCCGCACGGCAGACTTCCTGCAGTTCCGGCGCCTGGCGGTAATGCAGGGCCAGCGCGCCGTATTTTTCCTCGACCCAGAGGCCGGAATGACGCGCGGCCAGGGCCTGGGCCGCCTTGCGCACGGCGTCGAAATCGGGCGGCGGAAGGCGCCGCAGCACGCCGTCGGCGCCGCGTCTTTCCATGCCGTGCACGCCGGCGGCGGGCAGGCGCAAGGGCGCCAGCAGGGCGTCGAGTTCGGCCACCGGCCGTCCCGACACCACGGCCACCCTGCCCTCCAGGCGGGTCTGCAGGGCGGCCAGCGCCGCCAGCATCTCCGGCAGCACGACCACCTGGTCGGGACGGGCGGCGATGTCGACCAGGGTGCCGTCGAAATCGAGGAAGAGCGCGCAATCGGGCGCGGCCAGCAGGTCGTGGGCGGCGGTATCGGTACTCATGGCGCCTGCCTCTTGAACTTGTCCTGGCTGAGCGAGCCGATGCGCGACATCACGCGCTCGCGCTGGCGCAGGCGCGCCGCGTCCATCAGCATCCGTCCGGCCCAACGGTAGACGTTGAAGTCGCGCACCCGGCGCCGCATGCTGCGCATGCGCTCGCCCTGTTCGTCGGCCGGCATGGTCAGCGCCCGGTACAAGGCCTCGGCGCCCTGCTCGATGTGGTAGGGATTGACGATCAGCGCTTCGTGCAGTTCGCGCGCGGCGCCGGTGAACTGGCTCAGGACCAGCACGCCCTGCTCGTCGTCGCGGGCGGCGATGAATTCCTTGGCCACCAGGTTCATGCCGTCGTGCAGGCTGGTGACGCTGCATACCTGGGCGGCGCGGAAGTAAGGGCGCAGTTGATCCTGGCCGTGGTGCTCGGCCTTCAGGATGATCGGCACGTAGCTGTCGCGCGAGAAGCGCTGGTTGATGCGCTGGGCCAGGCCGCGCACGCGCGCCTCGAAGTTCTGGTACTCGTCGAGCGAGGAACGGGTGGGCGCCGCGATCTGCACGAAAGTAAAGCGGCCGACCATGTGCGGGTGTAGTTCGAGCATGCGCTCGACCGCCTGGAAGCGCTCGACGATGCCCTTGGTGTAATCGAGGCGGTCGACGCCGATACCGAGCAGGTGGTCCGCGGGCAGGCCCAGCGCATGGCGAACCTGGGCATGGCTGGCGGCGGCGTCGGGTTCGCCCGGCACCGGCTCCGGCCAGGCGATCGAGATCGGATAGTGCTCGACCTGGGTCAGCTGGTTGCCGTAGCTGACGGTCGAGGCCTCGGTCTCGATACGGGTTTCCAGGTAGCGGTCGACGGTATCGAGGAAGTTCTTGCGATGGAAAGGCGTGTGGAAGCCGAGGATGGTGCTGCCCAGCATGCCGTCGAGGATCTCCTCGCGCCACGGGCAGATGCCGAAGGATTCCGGGTTCGGCCAGGGGATGTGCCAGAAGGTGATGATGGTCGCCTTCGGCAAGACCGCGCGCACCATGCGCGGCAGCAGCGCGAAGTGGTAATCCTGGATCAGCACCACCGGGTTGTCGGAACGCGCCTCGCGGATCACGGCGTCGGCGAAACGCTGGTTCACCTTCACGTACTCTTCCCAGTCCGAGGAGCGGAACACCGGACGCACGTGGGCGATATGGCACAGCGGCCACAGGCCCTCGTTGGCGAAGCCATAGTAATAGCCCTGCTCTTCTTCCTTCGACAGCCAGACGCGGCGCAGCGTATAGCTGGGGTTCTCCGGCGGCACCGGTACGTGGTCGTTGCGGTCGACGGTGGCGCGGTCGGCCGAGCCGGCGCCGTGCGCGATCCAGGTGCCGGAGCAGGCGCGCATCACCGCTTCCACGGCGGTCACCAGGCCGCTGGCCGGGCGCTGCACCTGCACGCCCTCGGGCGTGGCCACGTGGATGTAGGGTTCGCGGTTCGACACCACCAGGATCTCGTCGCCGGCCAGCTCGCGCCGCAGCAGCGACTTGAGCGTATCGGCATCCCAGGCCTGGTTGTTGCCGGCGGCGCCGGGCTGGTCGCGGTTGTACTCGTAGAGCAAGGCGCGCAGGTCGCTGGCCAGCGGCGCCATTTCGGGCGGCGTGGCATGCGTCGATTGCGGCAGCAGTTCGCCGCGCAGCATGGCGCGCACGCCATTCACCCAGCCGCGCCAGCTCAGCTGGGCGACCAGCACGGTGATCAGCGAAATAATGCAGGCCAGCGCGGCGAACAGGCCGGTAATGTATTTCTTGGTGTCTTCGCTGCGGCGCTCGATGAAGCTCATGTCGTGCACCAGCACCAGGCGGCCGACGCCCACGCCGTCCTGCACCAGTTCTTTCGACGACACGTGCACCGGCCCCTGGGGCAGGCGCACCACCGGATTGGTCTTGCCTTCGCTGTCCTGGTTTTGCCAGCAGCCCAGGGACAGCGGGTAGGTATTCGTCTTGTACAGCAGCTTGCCGTCGGTGTCGCAGAAACCGAGCGCATACAGGCGCTCGTCCTGGATGGCGCGGTTGAACATCTCGTTGATGCGCCGTGGCGACTTTTCTTCGAGATACGTCAGCAGGGGCTGCTGCAGCGTGCTCGACACGAATTGCGAACGCGTGTCCAGGTCGCGTACGAACCAACGTACGGTGAAGCTTTCCATCCACGGAATCGCGAAGTAGCCGAACAAGGCCAGCACGACTGCCAGGGGAACGATGAAGCGCATCGCTAACTGTACCGATCTCAAACGCATGGAATTCTTTCAGGTGGGACGGTGACGCCGATGGTTTCATTATAACTTTGGACAAATATTCTTGTCGGAAAGGCATCTAACGGAACAGGGCTGGCGTGCGTGGCGGCACGATGACCGGGCAAGTCCGTACAATCGGCTCATGAAGATGCGCAAGAAATCCGATTTGCCTTCCAAGCTGTGCGCGCACTGCGGCCTGCCTTTTAGCTGGCGCAAGAAGTGGGAGCGCGACTGGGAGCAGGTCAAGTATTGTTCGGAGCGCTGCCGCCGCGCGGCGAAGCCGGCTGCCGTGCAAGCAAGCTGAACTATTGCTCACTCCTAACGAACGCGGCGCACGCCCCAGCTCGGCTACGCTGGCAGGCACGGTCAGCCCTATCCCGACCGGCTGGAAAGGAGTTCGACGATGCACCATATCCGTTGCGGCAGCGGCAAACCGCTGCTGCTGATCCATGGCCTGGGCGGCCATGGTCAAAGCTGGAACCCGATCCTGGACGACCTGGCCGCGACCCGCGAAGTCATCGCGGTCGATTTGCCCGGCTTCGGCAAAACCCCGCGCCTGCAAGGCGAAACCTCGATCCGCACGCTGGCCGATGCAGTGACGGGCTTCGTCCACGCCCACGGTTTGCAGGGCATCGACGCCGTCGGCAGCTCGATGGGGGCGCGCCTGGTACTCGAGCTGGCGCGGCGCGGCAGCGTCGTCGGCGGCGTGGTGTCGCTCAATCCCGGCGGCTTCTGGCAGGGTTGGGAGCGGCATGTCTTCTTCAGCTCGATCTGGCTGTCGATCCGGCTGCTGCGCCTGCTGCGTCCGGCGCTGCCCGCCCTGTCCGCGAATCCGGTCACGCGTGCCCTGCTGCTGGCGCAGTTTTCGGCGCGCCCGACCACACTGGCGCCCGACATCGTCAGCGATGAGCTGTGCAGCTACGTGGCATCGCCGGCCTTTGACGAATTGCTGGCCCAGCTCGCCTATGGCGAAGAGCAGCAAGGCGCGCCGCGCGGCAGCATCGCGCACCCGCTGGTCATCGGCTGGGGACGCCGCGACCGGGTCTGCTTTCCGCGCCAGGCGCGGCGTGCGCTGGCCGCCTTCCCGGATGCGCAACTGCACTGGTTCGAGCGCTGCGGCCACTTCCCGCACTGGGACCAGCCGGCGCAGACCGTGGACCTGATCCTGGGCGCCTTGGGCGGCGCAAGCCGGCGCCTGGCGTCACCTTCGCTTGACGCCGCCGGCAGCCACGATTTTTCCGGACCTGTCACGCAGCCAGTCTGACGCTTCATCTCTCCGGCGCGGGATTTCGTGACACGAAACCCGCGCTTCGCCGCATCGCGCCCAGGGACGGCGACACATGCGGCTACAGTCGCGTTCATCCAACCACGCGACCGACCTCCCATGAAAAAACTCCTCGCCAGCATGGCAGCAGTCATTTCCATGACCGCACACGCCGAAGACGCCCAGGGCATCTGGACCGGCAGCATCGCCAATTCCCTGCACGTCACCGTCAAGTTCGAGAAGACCCCCGAGGGCAAGTGGGAAGCGACCATGTCGGTGCCCGCGCAGAACCTGGTCACCAAAGTCGACGATGTGAGCGTCGCGCCGGACCGGATCGGTTTCGCGCTGAACAAGCTGCGCGCCAGCTACGCCGCCACCTGGAACGAACGGCAGCAAGCCTGGACCGGCACCTGGACCCAGGGCCGCACCGCCCCGCTGAACCTGAAGCGCACCACCGAGGAAGCGGCCAGGCCGAAGCGCCCGCAGGAAGACGCGATCGCCGCCCGTCCCGCCAGCTACGCCAGCACCGAGGTCGCCTTCGACAACGCCGCCGCCGGCGTGAAGCTGGCCGGCACCTTCACCGTCCCGCAGGGCAAGGGCCCCTTCCCCGCCGTGGTACTGGTGCACGGCTCCGGTTCCATCGACCGCGACGGCAGCGTCTTCGGCCACAAGACCCTGCTGGTGCTGGCCGACCACCTGAGCCGCCAGGGCATCGCCGTGCTGCGCTACGACAAGCGCGGCGTCGGCAAGTCGAGCGGCAAGCTGAAGGAAGCCACCACACGCGACCTGGCGGCCGACGCCGAAGCGGCGCTGCGCTTCCTGCGCGGCCGCGCCGAGGTCGACAGTCAACGCATCGGCGTGATCGGCCACTCGGAAGGCGGCCTGGTCGCGCCGCTGCTGGCCTCGCGCGACCCCGGCATTGCCTTCGTGGTGATGCTGGCCGGGCCGGGTGTGCGCGGCGACCGCCTTCTGGTCGAGCAGCATGCGCTGCTGGCCCGTGCGCGCGGCGTGCCGGAAGCGGCCATCGAGAAGGACCGCACCATGAATCGGGCCTTGTTTGCCGCCATGGTCGAGGAACCGACCCTGGAAGCGGCGCGCAACAAAGCTGGCCTGATCCTGGCGGAAGCCGAGCGCAAGGGCGACTTGCCGGCCGGCCTGGGCGCCTCTGCCCTCGAACGCTTCGGTACGCCCTGGTTCCGCGAACTGCTCGCCTACGAACCGGCGCCAGTGTTGCGGGCGGTGCGCCAGCCGATCCTGGTGCTGAACGGCGAGCGCGACCTGCAAGTGCCGGCCGGCCTCGACTTGCCGCCGATCCGCGCCGCGCTGGCCGGCAACCCGCGCGCCGTGGTCAAGGAAATGCCGCGCCTGAACCACCTGTTCCAGACGGCGAAGACCGGCGGCATCGAGGAATATGGCCAGATCGAGGAAAGCTTCGCGCCGGCGGCGCTGGACACCATCGCCGGCTGGATCAAGAGCACCGTGGAGTGAACGCGTCGGCGTAAAATATCTTGATGGAAACGACCACCCTCCACGACCAGCCTCTCCCGCACAGCCTGGCCACCAGGATCGCCGGCTGGGGCAGCATCGCGCGCCAGTACCCGATCTTCGGCAAGACCTGGTTCGGCTACCGCGTGCGCTCCTTCCTGGTGCCGCTCGGACTGCTGACCGGGGTCCTGGTGCTCATCGGCGCCTTTATTCCAGGATCCCAGGCGGCGCTGGTGCGCGGTGCCCTGCTGGCGGCCTGGCTGGTGGTGGTGCTGGCCCTGTTCCTGGGCCGGGCACTGGCGGTGCTGGTGTGCCGCCAGGGATGGCCGGCGCAGCGCGAAGCGGCCGGCGTCGTCTGCGCGCTGCTGTTCGGCGCGCTGTGCACGCTGCCGATCACACCCTACACCCGGATCAACCCGACGCCCGCCGCCATCCCGAACGCGACGCCCCAGCAGATCGAACGGCTGCGCGAACAGACCCGCGAGAACCAGATCGTGAACCTGGTCTTCTGGACCCTGGTGCTGGCCTGGCTGGGCGGCGGCGCCGACCTGCTGGCCTGGTTCCGCCAGCGCCGCCTGCTGCGCGAGAACGAACTGCTGGGCCAGGTGGCGCGCTACAAGGACGAGCGCAACGAAGTCGAGATGCAGCTCTCCATCCTGGCCAGCCAGGTCGAGCCGCACTTCCTGTTCAATACCCTGTCGGGCGTGCGCGCCGCCATGCTGAGCGACCCGGCACGCGGCGTGGCCATGATCGACCACCTGGTCGACTACCTGCGCGCCACGATTCCGCAGCTGCGCGCCGACCGCGCCCAGACCTTCGTGTCGCTCGGCTCGCAGCTCGATGCGGCCCAGGCCTACCTCGGCATCATCCGGGCGCGCCTGCGGCGCCTCGCGTTCGAGGTCGACTGTCCGCCCGAGCTGCGCAAGGCCGCCATTCCGCCGCTGATGCTGATCTCGCTGGTCGAGAACGCCGTCAAGCACGGCATCGAACTCAAGAAAGGCCCGGCCCGTATCCGCATCGCTGCGGCGCGCCGCCAGGCCGGCGATGCCGAGGTGCTGGAGCTCGCGGTTGCCGACGACGGCGTCGGCTTCGGCAAGGCCACCAGCGGCAGCGGCATCGGCCTGTCGAATATCCGCGAACGCCTGACACACCTGTACGACGGCGCGGCCGCCCTGTCGCTGCGCGCGGGAGACGAAGGCGGCGTGGTGGCCAGCCTCGTGCTGCCGCTGCGCGCCATGCCGGACCAGGGAGCTTGAGGATGCCGACCGCGATCATCGCCGACGACGAAGACCTGCAGCGCAGCGACCTGCGGCGCATGCTGGCCCTGGCCTGGCCCGAGCTCGAGATCGTCGCCCTGTGCGAGGACGGCAGCGAGGCGCTCGATGCGATCGCACGCCTGCGCCCGGATATCGCCTTTCTCGACATCCGCATGCCCGGCCTGAGCGGCCTGGAAGTGGCCGGCGCCAGCGGCGGCGCCTGCCGCGTGGTTTTCACCACCGCCTACGACAGCCATGCGCTGGAAGCCTTTGATCTCGGCGCCATCGATTACCTGCTCAAGCCGGTCACCCAGGAACGCCTGGCGCAAGCGGTGGCGCGCCTGCGCGAGCGGGGTATTGGAAGCGGCAACAGCGGCCAAGCCGACAGCGCCGGCCTGCTCCAGGCCATGATGGAGCTCGACCGCCGCCTGCGCGCAAGCGCGCGCGAGGAACGCATCCGCTGGATCAGCGCCACCGCCGGCAGCACGATCAAGATCTTCCCGATCGAAGAAGTGCTGTTCTTCGAATCCGATGCCCGGTATACGCGCGTGGTCAGTGCAACCGACGAGGGCCTGATCCGCAAGCCGCTGAAGGAATTGCAAGCCGGGCTCGACCCGGACGCATTTTGGCAGATCCACCGCGGCACCCTGGTCGCCGTGCGCGCCATCGCGCGCGCCCGCCGCGACGAACTCGGCAACATCACGGTCGAGCTGCGCGAGCATCCGCAACAGCTGAAGGTGAGCCAGACCTATGCGTGGCGTTTCAGGAGCGAGGTGTCGTTCCGCTGAGCTTCGTCATGCGGTAAGTCTAAGCTGTCGTGGGAACACTTGTGTTCAGGACTACTCCAAGACTTCACAGTCAACCGATTTCCAACCGCGAGGCGCACCATGACACTCCGACTCCTGCTGCAGGGCTGCCTGCTGGCCGCCCTCTTCCTCTCGCCGTTCACACAAGCCGCCGCCCCGGCGCCCGTCCCCGGCTTCGCCACCCGCAGCGTCGACATGCCCGACGGCGCGACCATCTTCGTCCGCGCCGGCGGCAGCGGGCCGGCGGTGGTGCTGATCCACGGCTTCGGCGACACCGGCGACATGTGGGGACCGCTGGCCGAGCGCCTGGCAAAAAACCACACCGTCATCGTGCCCGACCTGCGCGGCATGGGCCGTTCGTCGCGCGCGCCTTCCGGCTACGCCAAGAAGGCGCAGGCCCAGGATATCCGCGCCGTACTCACCGCCTTCAAGATCGACCGTGCCAACGTGGTCGGGCACGACATCGGCACCACGGTCGCCTATGCGTATGCGGCCAGTTACCCGGACAAGGTGAATAAACTGGTGGTGATGGATGCGCCGGTGCCCGGCATTCCGCCCTGGAACCAGCTCGTACTCAACCCCAAGCTCTGGCATTTCAACTTCGGCGGACTGGATGCCGAGCGCCTGGTGGCCGGGCGCGAACGCATCTACCTCGACCGCTTCTGGAACGACTTCGCCGGCGACCGCAGCAAGATCGACGAGGCGACACGCGCCTATTACGCCCAACTGTATGCCCAGCCCGGCGCGATGCGCGCGGCCTTTGCTCAGTTCACGGCCATCGGCGCCGAGGACGTGCGCGACAACGCCGCGCTCGGCCAGCGCAAGCTGACCATGCCGGTGCTGGCCATCGGCGGCGAGCAATCCTTTGGCGCCACCATGGCCGAGGTGATGCGCAACGCCGCCACGAACGTCACCGGCGCCGTGGTCCCGCATGCCGGCCACTGGCTGATGGAAGAAAATCCGGACGCCACGGTCAAGCTGGTCACCGACTTTTTGGAGACGAAGAACAGGCAGGTCAGGAACTGAGGGCCGCGCTGGCAAGCTCAGTGGGCAAGCTCAGTCGGCGGGCTGCGCGAAGATCGCCTGCAAATCTTCCGCACCGAGCCCCGGCGCCAGGCCGCCCTCGGCATCGAGCACGGCGGCGGCTAGCTCGCCCTTGCGCCGCTGCAGTGTCTGGATTTTTTCTTCCAGCGTGCCGCGCGCGATCAGCTTGTAGACGAACACCGGCTGCGTCTGGCCGATGCGCCAGGCGCGGTCGGTGGCCTGGTTTTCGCTGGCCGGGTTCCACCACGGGTCGTAGTGGATGACGGTGTCGGCCGCCGTCAGGTTCAGGCCGACGCCGCCCGCTTTCAGGCTGATCAGGAACACGCTCACCTGTCCGCCCTGGAAAGCGGCGACCGGCGTGGCGCGGTCGACCGTGTCGCCGGTGAGCAGGGCGTAATCGACGGAGCGCGGCTGCAATTCGGCTTCGATCAGCGCCAGCATGCTGGTGAACTGCGAAAACACCAGCACCTTGCGCCCTTCGGCCAGCAGGGTGTCGAGCAGGTCCATCAGGGTATCGAGCTTGGCCGATCCTGCCGCGCTGTTCTGGCGCAGCAGGCGCGGGTCGCAGCACACCTGGCGCAGCTTGAGCAGGGCGTCGAGGATCACGATCTGGCTGCGCGCCAGGCCCTTGCGGCCGATCTCCTCGCGCACCTTGCGGTCCATCGCCACGCGCACGGTTTCGTACAAATCGCCCTGGGCGGCGCCGAAGTCAACCTGCACCACCACTTCCGTCTTGGGCGGCAGTTCGGTCGCCACCTTGTCCTTGGTCCGCCGCAGCATGAAGGGCTTCACGCGCCGCATCAGCAGCTCCTGGCGCCGCACGTCGCCGCCCTGCTCGATCGGCTTGCGAAAGCGCGCCCTGAAGCTCTTGTCGTCGCCCAGCAAACCCGGCATCAGGAAGTGGAACTGCGACCAGAGTTCGCCCAGGTGGTTCTGCAGCGGCGTGCCGGTCAGGCAGAGGCGGTGGCGGGCGTCCAGCAGGCAGGCCGCTTGCGCCGCCCGTGAGCGGTGGTTCTTGATGTACTGCGACTCATCGAGGATCAGCAGGTGGTACTTGTGCGCGCGCAGCGCCGCCTCGTCGCGTCCCAGCAGAGGGTAGGTGGTCAGCACCAGGTCGGCCTCGGCGATATGCGCGAACTGGGCGGCGCGGTCCTTGCCGTGCAGGAGCAACACGCGCAGGCCGGGCGCGAAGCGGGCCGCCTCGGCCTGCCAGTTGCCCATCAGGCTGGTCGGCGCCACCACCAGCGCCGGCGCATCCAGGCGGCCGGCCTCTTTCTCGGCCAGGATGTGGGCCAGGGTCTGGATCGTCTTGCCAAGGCCCATGTCGTCGGCCAGGATGCCGCCGAAGCCGTATTCGCGCAGGAACTGCATCCACGCCAGGCCGGCCTGCTGGTACTCGCGCAATTGCGCCTGCAAGCCTTGCGGCGCCGGCACCGGCGCGATGCCGGCGAAATCGTGCAGCTTGCGGCCCAGTTCCAGCAGGCGCTCGCCGCCCAGCCAGCGCATCTGCGCCGCCGCTTCCAGCTCGGCCAGACGCGCGGCGTCGGTGAAGGGCAGGCGCAGGGCGGCGTCGATGCGTTCGGCAAAATACAGTTCGCCCAGCGTGGACAGGATCGGCTTGATGCGCTGCCACGGCAGGGCCACGCGTGTGTCGCCGCCCAGGTCGAGGACGATCTCGGCGGCGTCCTTGTGCGCCTCCAGCGCGGCCGGGGTGAAATCGGCCGGCGCCGTGCGGATCATTTCCAGCAGCAGCGGCAGCAGGGCATGGCGGCGGCCATCGACCACGATGCCGAGTTCCAGCGCGAACCAGGGATTGCCCTCGCCTTCTTCGTTCAGGTCGGCGTACCAGTCCTGCACGTCGGCGATGTCGTAACGGTAGTTGCCGTCGAATTCGATCTGCCAGCCGGCGGCACGCAGGCGCGGCAAGTCGTGACGGGCAAAGTGCAGCCACGCTTGTTCGGTCGGCAGGCACAGGGACTGCTCGATATCGTCGAGCGGCGAGCCAGGGCGCGGGGGCGCGAAGCCCAGTCCGGCGAGCCTGGCGCCGGCCGCCGCCTCGGCCTCCGGGTCGCGCTCGATCAGTTCGACGCCGCCATCGACCACGCGCCGGAATACCGGCCCCTCCTCGTCCATCGTACTCAAGCCGTCGTATTCGAAGGAGAGCTGCGCATAGTCGTGCCAGATCCGTTCGCGGCGCCGGGTTTCCGGTTCGCTGTTCAACAGCAGGCAGGGCACGGGCGCAATGTCGCGACGCTGCTTGAGCGCCAGTTCCTGCGGCAGCGGCAGGGTGTGGTCGAGGCCGAGCTCGGCCAGGCGCAGCGCCATGCCCGCGCGTTCGTCGGCATGCAAAGTCGGCGTACGCGCAACGAGGTCCAGCAAAGGGCCGGCCGGCAGCGCCGCCAGCGCCTTCGGCAGCGTCAGCCGGCCCAGGATGCCATCGTCCAGGTAGAGCAGCGGTTCGGTGGGCAGGATGGCGCCGGGGCCTGCGCCGTCGTCGAAGCGCCACGCCAGCGCCAGCGCTTCGCTGCCGGGCGTATCCGGATGCCAGCCTAGCGTCACGTCCCTCTGCGGGCCTGGCCGGATGCCGTACAAGCGGCCGGCGCGCAGTCCGGCCAGCGTATCGGCCCAGAACAGCTTGCCGTCTTCGCACAGTTGCTCGAGCACGCGCGCGCCCAGGCGTCCCTCGGGCTTGAAGCCGCCGGCGCGCATGTTGCCAAGGCTCTGGCCGATGATCAGGCGCACCATGTCTTCGTCGTCGGGCGCCACATGCGCGGGCGGCGCCATCACCAGGCCGTAGGGATCGTTGTGCAGCGTGGTGCCGCCGATGCTGCCGTCCGGGCGCAGGCGCAGCTTGCACAGGTTGAGACAGGGCTCACCGCCCTGCGGGTCGGGCACCATCACATAGCCGAGCCGGGACGTCGGGCCTGGCCTGGCTGCGGCAGGCGCCGGTGCGGCCTGCAGGGACGCCATTTGCTGCAGCCAGTATTCAGCGGCCATCGGCAGCGCAGGCCCCTGTTCCTGCTGCTCCAGGCTGGCCAGCAGGACGGCCACGACGTGCTTGCAGTTATACGCAATCGGGCAGCTGCAGCTGCCCTCGAACCGGAAGCCGCGGGGGTCTTCCCTGAAGCGGACCGTCTGGCGGTAGATCGTACCCCCGCTGCCGCCGACCTCGCCCTCGATGCGCTCGCCGGCGTCGCGCGCAGCCAGCACCCTGCCCTCCAGCGCATAGCCTTCGCCGCGGCGGAAGGTGCCGCTGTCGAACTGGCGCTTGACGTCGTCGTAGGTGAAATGCATGGATGGCAGCGGGCAGGTGGAGACGCCATTATGGCGCATCTCCCGTGACCGGGATCGCTACATGAGCGTTACCTGAGCACCTGCAGCTTGACCTTCTTCCCCTGGCGGTAGGTGTACATGGTGAGCGCCGCGTTCTTCAGGTCGCCCTTGGGATCGAAGGCGATGTTGCCGGTGATGCCCTGGTACTGGACCCTGGCCAGCGCCGGCAGGTATGTCGCGGGCTGCGCCGAGCCGGCCTGCTGCATCGCTGCCGCCAGCACCATCACCGAATCGTAGGCATACGGCGCATAGGTCTGCAGCGGCATCTTGTAGCGCTGGCGGTAGCGCTCGACAAAGGCGTTGTACCGCGCTTCCTCGGCGCCAGTGACGCCGCCGGCCACCACGCAGATCACCCTGTCGTCGCCGAGCGCGTCGCCAGCCAGTTGCGGCAGCTTTTCCGAACAGATGCCGTCGCCGGACACCAGCTTGGCGCGCAGGCCGAGCGCCTTCATCTGCTTGAGCATGGGTCCGGCCACGGCGTCCATGCCGCCATAGAAAATCACGTCCGGGTCCTGGCCGCGGATCTGCGTGAGGATGGCAGTGAAGTCGGTGGCCTTGTCGTTGGTGAACTGGCGGCTGACGATCTTCGCCGCCTTACCCGCCCGCACGCTGCGGTTGAATTCGTCGGCCAGGCCCTGGCCGAAGGCGGTGCGGTCGTCGATGACGGCGATCTTTTTCGCCTTCAGGGTGGTAACCGAATAATTGGCCAGGGTCTTGCCAACCAGCTGGTCGCTGGCCACGACGCGGAAGGCCGTGTTGAACCGCTGGTTGGTGTACTGCGGCGTGGTGGTCGCCGGAGAAATCTGCGGGATGCCGGCGTCGTGGTAGATCTTCGAGGCCGGCACCGTGGTGCCCGAATTCAGGTGGCCGACCACCCCGGCCACATGCGCGTCGACCAGCTTCTGGGCGACAGCGGCGCCGGTCTTCGGATCGCTGGCGTCGTCCTCGGGCTGCAGCACCCATTTGACCTTCTTGCCGCCGATGACGATGCCCTTCGCGTTCAGGTCGTCGATGGCCATGCGCGCGCCGTTCTCGATGTCCTTGCCCTGGTGCGCACCCGGTCCCGACAAGGGCGAGGCCGTGCCGATCTTCACGGCCTGCACCTGATTGCGGGCCGGCGCCTCCGCCTTGGCGGCGGGAACGGTGGCCATGATGATCAGGGACAGGATGGTGGGGGATGCGGGCATGAGCGGCTCCTCTGCAATATCGACACGTCATTCTACTGCCGACATCGAAATTCTTGCCAAAGCGACAAATCGTGCGCTGTATTGACAAGCGTATTGACACCCGTATTGACATGCCAGCCGCATATTCCCGGCCGGTCGCCGAAGCGCCACACACCGTTGAATGTTGCTATCTCGGGATCAATTTTCGACCTACAATAAACCACACAGTGAGACCAAGTTTCGCTGTGCAAAACTACAATTATGGAGGCAATCCGATGAACCAGCAGCCCAGCATTTCCAAGCCGCGCCGCGTCATGACGCCGGTCGTGACGACCCTGGTGGCGGCCCTGACCCTGTCCGCCTGCGGCAGCGGCAGCACCGATCCCGTTCCACCGCCGACCCAGACCACGCCGCCGCCGGTCGCGGTGCAACCCGAGCCGGCGCGCCCGCAGGATAGCCGCACCTTTGCCGTGGTCGAAGCCAACCTGCCCTTCAATGCCTTGGCGAATGCGCCGGAAACCGACCGCTGGTGGGGCACGCTGAACAAGGCCGGCTACCAGATCGAAGTGCCGAAGAACTGGAACGGCATGCTGGTCATGTATGCGCACGGCTATGCCGGCACCGGCTCCAACCTGTCGGTCTCGCCGCCGGCGCTGCGGCGCCACCTGATCAGCCAAGGCTATGCCTGGGCCGCGTCGAGCTACAGCACCAATTACTACGACGTGCGCGCCGGTGTCGAGGACACGAATGCCCTGGCCCTGGCCTTCAAGGACATCGCGACGAAAAACGGCCGCACCCTGAACGCGCCGACCAAGACCTACATCATCGGCGTGTCGATGGGCGGTCACGTGACGGCAGCGGCCGTGGACGAGGAAAACATCGCCACCGCCAACAACAAGATCCGCTACGCCGGCGCCGTGCCGATGTGCGGCGTGCTCGGCGACACCGAACTGTACGACTACTTCGCCGCCTACCAGACCGCCGCCATGGTC
The DNA here is from genome assembly GCF_030411995.1 of Massilia sp. YIM B02769. Lineage (GTDB taxonomy): Bacteria > Pseudomonadota > Gammaproteobacteria > Burkholderiales > Burkholderiaceae_D > Telluria. The sequence goes on along the minus strand of NZ_JASNRC010000009.1, from coordinate 235,075 downwards.
GAAGCCGGCATGCCGGCCACCGACTGGCCGCCATCGAACTGGGCGACGGTCGGACCGCAGGTGCAGGCGAAGCTGTTCTCGAGCTTCCCGGGCGGCAGCACGCCGACCGCGCAGGCCGTGCCAACCGCCCAGGGCATGCGCCTGAAGCAGATCGTCGCGAATCTCAGCGGCGGCCCGCGTCCGCTGTTCGACTACGCGTATTCGGGCTCCTACCAGGCGACCGTCTGGGGCACCTTCGGGCGTGACGGCAAGATGCAGGGCATCCTGAACGAGGACGTGGTCACGACCAAAGACATCACCTTCCAGCTCGACGCCGACCCGGCCCTGAGCGCGGCAGAGGTGGCCTACAACTCGAGCATCTTCCGCGTGCCGGCTGTGGTCGACGCCAACCGCCTGCGCCGCGACGGCCTGCGCTGGATTCCGAAGACGAACGCCCAGATCAAGGTGCCGGTCGTGACCATCCACACCCTGGGCGACTTGTACGTGCCGTTCAAGATGGAGCAGATCTATAAACGCCGCGCCGATGCCCTCGGCACCTCGAACCTGCTGGTCCAGCGCGCGATCCGCGGCATCGCCCACTGCGACTTCACCATCGCCGAGCAGGCCTCGGCCTTCGACGCGATGATCAAGTGGGAACAGCAGGGCGTGAAGCCGGAAGGCGACGACGTGCTGACGCCGTCGGTGGTGGCCGATCCGCAGTACGGCTGCAAGTTCACGGACAACACGCCGTCGGAAGGCGACAGCAGCAATCTGCTGGCGGTGCGGGCGTCGCTGCCGCAGTGCACGCCGCGTTGAGTTGCGTTCTTGATGTGCGAACGCCAGCCTGCGGGCTGGCGTTTTTTTTGAGATTGCTACTGCGACCGATGATCAGTGTCCGGCACGTCTCGCCCGGAACAGCAACCGTACGGTGGGGTCCGTGAGGCCGGGGGCCTCACGGACGAAGTGCCCACGCGGCTACGTGCGTGGGAGTTTTGTGTTGACCGCGAGGTAACGCTCGCTAACATCGAGCGAAGCCCGTTCACGGCCGCCGGATAGACCGCGAGCGACATTCCGCCGCCAACGCAGAAAGGATGCGCACGTATCCGCGTGGGCACGGAGTGCCCACCGTACGTCCACGCCAACATGGAAACCATGTTGGCGCTGCGCTCACTTCACTTCCCCACCACCTTCACCTGCTTCACATCCAGCGTCGATTCGCCAAACGTCTCCTTGTCGAACTCCCCGGTCAGTTCCACCACCGTGTTCTGGTCGACATTCACGCCCTGCGGAAAATACTTGGCATCGATCTCCACCGTGATCTTGCCGCTGGCGTCGGTGAACTCGTAATCCTCGCCGCCCTTGTGGCTGGTGAGCTTGCCCTGCAGGCGCACGTACTGGTCGTCCTTGCCGTTGTCGAGCAGCTGCTTCGCCGTCATCATCGGCGCGCTGGACGGCCCGGTGTAGCCCGATGCGGCCGGCTTGCTCGACGGGCCGGTGTAGTTGCCCGGCTGGGCGATGGCGACGGCCGAGCCGGCGATCAGGGCGGTGATGCAGGAAAGTTGAATCAGGCGTTTCATGGTCGGTCCTCCGTTGGTTGATGTTCACGCTGCCGTTCGCGGCAGGCACAGACGCATTACACGATGCGGACATTAATCGGACCTTAAGGCGCCGATCTCAAGCTGCCGGCAGGTCGAGCGTCACACCCAAGCCGCGTCCGTCCAGCCCCACGCCGAAGCCGAGCGCGATGCCATGCAGCTCGGCGATCCTGCGCACGATCGACAACCCGAGTCCGCTGCCGCCCTGCCCCTGCCCCAGCACCCGGAAGAAACGCTCGCCCAGGCGCGCGCGGCTGGCGTCGTCCACGCCGGGGCCGTTGTCGCGCACGGCGATGCGCTCGCGCCCTTCATGCCGGATAACCGATACCTCGACCCGGCTGCCATCCGGACAGTAGCGCAGCGCGTTCTCGACCAAATTGCGCAGCATGATCTCCAGCATGCGCGGATCGGCCTGCACGGTCTCGAGTTCGCAGCGCAAGGCCAGCGTGATGCCGCGCCGCGCGGCTTCCGGCGCGTGCAGGGCCAGCACGCCTTCCAGCAAGGGCGCCAGCAGCACCTGCTGGCGCAGCAGCTGCTCGCGCGCCAGCGGATCGAGCCGCGCCAGCGTCAATAAACTGTCGACCAGCGCCGTCAGCCGGGCGATGTCCTGACGCAGCTTGCCGAAAGGCGCCGCCATTTCCGGGTGCTGGCGCCCGAGCAGTTGCACGTGCATGTGCAGTCCGGCCAGCGGCGTGCGCAGTTCGTGCGCGGCGTCGGCAGTGAAGCGGCGCTCGGCCTGAAGCGCCGCATCCAGCCGCGCCAGCACGCCGTTCAGCGCACCTACGATGGGCAGCAGCTCGCGCGGCTGGCCTTCCAGCGCCACCTGGGCCAGGTCGCTTGGACTCTTGGCGGCGATCTCGTTCGCGGTGCGTCGCAGGGGCTTCAGCACGCGGCCGATCAGCAGCCAGCACACCAGCGCCAGCAGCAGCAGGATGCCGGCCACCGGCAGCCACAGCGATTCGGCCAGCTCTTCCAGGATGTCGAAACGCTTGTCGTGGCGCTGGCCCACCTGCACCTCGAAGCGCCCCGCTTCGTCGCGCACCACGAACACGCGCCAGCGGCGGCCATCGACCTTCGGGTCGGCAAAACCCTCGTCGTCGTCGAAGCCCGCCACAAAGGCTTGCCGCGGTGCGCCTTCGGTGCGCTGGATGACCCGGCCCTGCTGCACGATCTGATACTGCATGTCCACTTTGCGCACCTCGCGTGTCGGCGGGCGCGCCGGCAGGCCGCGTGCGTGCCAGTCGGTGGTGGCCGACAGGATCATGTAGCCGGCTTCCTCCAGCGCGTCGTCGAAGACCTCATTCGTTTCGTGCCAGGCGATCACGGTGACGATGCCCAGGCTGGCCAGCCACAGCGCCACGCTGGCCGAGACGATGGCCAGCACCAGGCGGCGCCGCAGCGAAGGCGGCTTCGTTGCCGGGGCGTCAGTTGTCATCGTGCTTCAGCCGGTAGCCGAGCCCGCGCACGGTGACGATGCTGTCGCTCCCCAGCTTCTTGCGCAGGTTGTGGATGTAGACCTCGATGGCATTGCTCTCGACTTCCTCGCCCCAGCCGTACAGGCTTTCCTCGATCTGGGCGCGGGTGACGATGCCGTTCTTGCGCAGCAGGAGCGCGTGCAGCACGTGGTACTCGCGCGCAGTGAGGGCCACCGGCTGGCCGGCCAGGGTGGCTCCCTTGCTGTCGGGGTCGAGCGCGATGGCGCCATGGGTCAAGGCGTTGCTGGCCTGGCTGGCGCCGCGCCGGGCGGCGGCCCGGATGCGCGCCGACATCTCTTCCAGTTCGAAGGGTTTGACCAGGTAGTCGTCGGCGCCCAGGTCCAGGCCTTCGACACGGTCGGCCAGGGCATTGAAGGCGGTAATCAGGATTACGGGCACGGCGTTGCCGGCCGCGCGCAGGCGGGCCAGCAGCGCGTCGCCGGAGAGGCCGGGCAGGCCGCGGTCGAGCAGCACGCAGTCGTAATGGTGGGTCTTCAGGGCGGTGTCGGCGGAGTCGCCGCGCTCGACCCAATCGACGGCATGGCCGTCCAGGCGCAGCCAGGACTGGATGGTGTCGCCGAGGGAGATGTCGTCTTCGACTAGCAGGATGCGCATGGGTGTCGAGGCTAGGCCGGATGGATGAAGCGAATCTTAAGAAGAAGCTCCTTGCCTGCGGACCGGCGTCGGTTTTCTTTACAAAAATCATCGATACGCATTCGTCAATACGGCAAGCAATTGTTTTTAAATGGTAATTTTTGGTGGCACAGGCATTGCTTATAAGATAACACCACAACTAGATAAAGGGATGTCCATCATGCGTTTTCCATTTTCCCGTACGCTGAAACTCGCCGCCGCCAGCCTGGCCTTCGTGTCGCAAGCCGTGCTGGCTGCGCCGGTCGACTTCTCCGGCGCCCTGACCGAATCCGATCCTGTCTTCAACCGTCCTTTCACGACGTTCAGCCTGAGCGGCGTGGGTACGGCAACGTCCTACGACGTTTTCAATTTCCACGTGACCGCCGACGGCGTCTACTCCATGGAGACGCTCTCCGCCAGCTTCGGTGGCGGCGACACCTTCCTGGGACTGTATGCGAACGCCTTCGATGCCTCCTCCCCACTGACGAATCTGCTGAGCGTCGACGACGATTCGGGTGCCGGCCTCCTCTCGCTGATCAGCCGGTCGCTGCAAGCCGACATCCCTTATTTCCTGGTCGTGACCTCGTACGACAATAACCGATTCGGCACCTACACCGGCCGTTTCGATACCGTCAGTGGCGGCGGCCAGGTAGTGCTGGGCGAGGCTGCCAGCGACGTGCCCGAGCCGGCCACGCTGGCCCTGCTGCCATTGGCCTTGCTGGGCATGGGCATGGCGCGCCGCCGCCAGCGCGGTTGATCCGGCATCCGCTGTACACGATGGGCGGCGCTGGCCGCCCATTTTCTTTGGCGCCTGCCCAGCTTGACATCCTGCTTCCGCGAACTAGGCTGAAGGCATCGACTATCCGGGCATGACCGACCGCGATTGTCAGTGGACAGCCGAATTCGGAGGACGCTGTCATGAACGCACAAGACAACAAACAGCTGGTCATGGAGTGCTACCAGCTATTTCTGAAAGGCGACATTCCGAGCCTGCTGGAGCGCTGCGACGTGAACGCCGACTGGGTCGAACGCGACTCGGACTGCATTCCGTTTGCCGGCACCTACCATGGCAAGGCCGAGATCGCCGACTTCTTCACCAAACTGGCCAACGGCGCCGAAGCGCTCAGTTTCACGACCAGGGAATTCATCGCCGAGGGCGACAAGGTGGTGGTCGTGGGGGAAGCCACCTGGCTGGCCAAGCCGACCGGCCGCAGCTTCGACAGCCCCTGGGTGCACGTGCTGACGGTGCGCGACGGCAAGATCGCACGCTTCGAGGCCTATAACGACACCGCGCCCGCCGAGCGCGCCTTCCGCACGGACCTGCCGGCGCAGGCATCCATGGCGGCGCCGATGCGTCATTGAAGCGCTTGCATCGTCGAAGAGGCCGCCGCTAGCCGCAAACCGCAAGCCGGGCCCTCAGGCTTTCTTGAGCGCGTCCGGCTTGTGCGCCGCCTCGGCCCCGGTCTTGTCGCTGACCACCAGGTATTCCGGATTCTCTTTCGAGGCCGCCACCTCGTGGCCCTTGATGGTGGTGTGCGCGGTCAGCTTCTTCTTGACCGTGCCGTGCACCGTTCCCTGCGACGACTCCCATGTCACCTTGTCGCCGGCCTTGAATGCGTTGGTCATGATCCGTTTTCCGTAGATGGTCGATGAGCGCCATTTGACCATAGCTGGACAGAATTTCCGCACGTTACGGAACAGCCGGACAACGCGCTGGGCCGGGCACCGGTATGCTGAAGGCATCCAAACAGCCCTCCCACCTGCCTTGAAGCGTCCTGTCCTCCACCGTCTGCTGCATGCCGTACTGCTGGGCGGCGCCTTGTCCTGGCTCCACGCCGCCCAGGCCCAGAGCGACGCGCGCGTGGTTGCCGGCATCAATGCCTACCGCGCGGCGCCCGAGGGCTGCCCGGGTGCGCGTCCCGCCCCGGCGCCGGCCCTGATCCCGCAGGCGGCCCTGGCGCGGGTGCGCGTAGGGCTGGGCAGTTTCCCGGAATGGGCGCTGGAGCAGGCCGGCTACCACACCGACAAGGCCCAGGTGATCTTCGTCGGCGGCGCGCCCGACAGCGAGGCCGTGCTCGCCCTGCTGCGCAAGCAGTATTGCCGCAGCCTGCTCGACGCCGGTTTCAGCGACATCGGCGTGGCAAGGAGCGGCAACGACTGGACCATCGTGCTGGCGCGCCCGACGCCGCCGCTGGTGCTGCCGGACCAGGACGAAGCCGGCCGCATCATCCTCGACCTGGTGAATGCGGCACGCAGCCAGGCGCGCCGTTGCGGCGACCGCCTCTTCGGCCCGGCGCGGCCGCTGGCCTGGAACGCCGAGCTGGCGCAAGCGGCGCTGGCGCACAGCAGCGACATGGCATCGCACCGCCAGTTCAGCCACCGCGGCTCGGACGGCAGCGAAGCGGCGCAACGCGCCACCCGCGCCGGCTACCGCTGGCGGCATATCGGTGAAAACATCGCGGCGGGCCAGACCTCGCCACGCGAAGCCGTGCAGGGCTGGCTCGACAGCCCCGGGCACTGCGCCAACCTGATGAATCCGCAGTTCAGCGAGATGGGGGCGGGGTATGCCGTGAGCCACGTTCGGGTCCCGGGGTTCCCGTATTGGACGCAGGTGTTTGGGACGCCCTGATGATCCACTGGCCGTAACCGTACGGTGGGCACGCTGTGCCCACGCGAAACGATGATCATCGTTAACATTGAACGGTGACGCAAGACACGTATATTGTTGACGTATCCAAGAGCGTTTCGCGAACGTTTCCATCCAACGCAAGCTGTGCGGGCGAATCATCGCAGCTACCGACTCCGGACGAACACGTAACCGCGTGGGCACTTTGTCTGTAAGGCCCCCGGCCTCACAGACCCCACCGTACTGGATACGCCAACGCATATCGGAATACGCCAACGCCTATTCGTAGGGTGGACGGGTCCCCCGTCCACGCGTTCAACCCAACATGCCTTGCCGCGGCACCAAGAAAAAAGGAGCGCCGCAGCGCTCCTTTCGCATCAGTCGAATCGACCGGCAATTACCAGAAAATCACCCGCTCTTCCGGCGCCAGGTACATCTTGTCGCCCGGCTTCACGTCATACGCTTCATAGAAGCCCGGGTGGTTGCGCAGGCTGCCATTCACGCGGAATTCCGACGGCGAGTGCGGGTCCGATTTCACCTGGGCGATCAGGGCCGCGTCGCGCGCCTTGCCGCGGCGGGCCTGGGCCAGGCCCATGAACAGGCGCTGCTCGGCGGTGAAGCCGTCGATCACCGGGGCCGGCTTGCCGCCCAGCGAGATTTTATAAGCGCGGCTGGCCATGATGGCGCCGGCGTTGTCGGCGATGTTCTCGCCCAGCGTCAGTTCGCCGTTCAGGTGGTAGCCCTGCACCGGGCTGTAGCCGGTGTACTGCGCCACCAGCACCTTGCCGCGCGCGGCGAACTTCTCGCCGTCTTCTTTCGTCCACCAGTTGCGCAAATTGCCGTCGCCGTCGAACTGCGAACCCTTGTCATCAAAAGCGTGGCTGATCTCGTGGCCGATCGAGATGCCGACCGCGCCGTAGTTCACCGCCGGTTCGGCGTTCGCATCGTACAGCGGGGCCTGCAGGCGCGCCGCCGGGAACACGACCTCGTTCATGCTCGGGCTGTAGTAGGCGTTCACGGTTTGCGGGCTCATGCTCCAGGCCAGGCGGTCGACCGGTTTGCCCAGCTTGTCGATGCCGAACTGGTGGCCGAACTCGCGCGAGCGCATCACGTTGCCGACCACGTCGCCGCGCACGATGTTCAGCGACGAATAATCGCGCCACTTTTCCGGGTAGCCGATCTTGGCGTTCATCTTGGAGAGCTTGATCTGCGCCTGCTTCTTGGTTTCAGGGCTCATCCAGTCGAGCGTCTCGATGCCTTCCTTGAAGGCGAGGATGAAGTTCTTCACCATCGCCTCGACCTGCGCCTTGCGCTCGGCCGGGAAGTGGCGCTCCACGTAGACCTTGCCCACTACCTCGCTCAGCTCGCGGTTGACCAGGGCGATCGCACGCTTGTTCAGCGGACGGTTTTCCTTGGTGCCCGACAGCACGGTGCCGCGGAAGGCAAAGCTCTCGTCGACGAAAGGCTGCGACAGATAAGGCGCGTAGGCGCTGATCAGGTGGAAAGCGTAATACGATTTCCAGGTATCGACCGGGGTCGCGGCGATGATCTTGTCCAGGCCGGCCAGGTAGCTCGGCTGGCTGACGATCAGCGAATCGACCTTGCCGGCCACGCCGACGTCCTTCATCCAGGTGGTCCAGTCGAAGCCCGGCATCAGGTCCTTCAGCTGGGCGAAGCTCATCTTGTTGTAGCGCTTGACCGGGTCGCGGTTCTCGACGGCGCTCCACTGCACCTTGGCGATTTCGGTTTCCAGGGCCACGATCTTCGCGGCCTCGAGAGCCGCATCCTTGTGGCCTGCCAGGGACAGCATCTTCTCGATGTGGACCTGGTACTTGGCGCGGAAGTCCTTCATGCGCGCTTCGTCGGCCAGGTAGTAGTCGCGGTTCGGCAGGCCCAGGCCCGACTGGCCGACGCTCACCACGTAGCGGGTCGAATCCTTGCTGTCCTGGCCGACGTACATGCCGAGCGGCGCCTCGCCGCCGATGCGTTCCATGTGGGCCGACAGCGCCGCGATGCCGCGCTTGTCCTTCAGGGCGGCGATGCGCGCCAGTTCGGCCTTCAGTGGTGTAAGGCCGAGCGCGTTGCGGCGCGCCTCGTCGAGGTAGCTGTTGTAGTAGTCGCCCATCTTCTGCGCGTTCGAACCCTTGGCGGCCTTGGTGTCGGCGGCGGCCTGCTCGATGATGGCGCGGATCTGGTTCTCGACGTTTTCCTGGGCCACGCTGAAGGCGCTCCAGCTCGAACGGTCGGATGGAATCTCGACGTCCTGCAGCCACTTGCCCTGGGTATGGCGGAAGAAGTCGTCCTGTGCGCGCACGCCGGTGTCCATCGCGGCCTTGTCGACGCCCGAGACGGCGGCTGCGGCAGCGGTCGACGGCGCGCTGGTGTTGGCCTCGTCATGCGCACCGGCGTGGGCGGCGACGGCGAACAGCCCCGCGATCAGGGTGCTGCACAGGGTACGCTTCATGTTTTCTCCGTGATTGGAATAGTTGGGATCGGAGGATGCTAATCCATAAAGCCGGGCATTGCCAAGTGCCGGCGCCCGCCTGTCGCATGCATGCCGATTCTGCATAGCGGCTGTACGTACGGGCGTTATGCAAAATGGCGGCGGCGCTGCCGGTGTCCGTGTCGCATTCGCGCCAAGACCGGCCCGGCGCCACGGCTGTATATTTCGCTATTGCACGTTTTCTAAGCCATAATGGGTAATATTTCATCACCGCTGCCGCCTTGATGCGCCCTTCTCCCCGCCACCTGCCAGATTGCGCCGCGGCGCCGACAGCCCGCCTTGCGGGCCGATGCGGGGCTGCGCGATGAAGCCGACTTCGCGCGTCTCGCGCCTGTACGAGGTGATGGACCTGATGCTCGACTCGGTAGGCGATCCGCTGGCGCTGAAGAACCTGGCGGCATCGGCCAGCTATTCCTCCTTCCACTTCGACCGCATCTTCCGCGAGCTGACCGGCTTTTCGGCGGTGGAATACCAGCGCAAGCGCCGCCTGCGCCGCGCCGCCCACCTGCTGCGCCACGAGCCCGACGTGCCGGTGCTGCACATCGCCCAGGACTGCGGCTTTCCTTCGAACGCCGCCTTTGCCAAGGCCTTCAAGCAGCAATTCGCGATGTCGGCCAAGGCCTGGCGCGAAGGCGGCTGGCGCACCTACATGGACCAGCAGGTCGGGCGCGAGAGCGACGTCAGCTTCTTTGTCGCCGAGCCCGACAACCTGGACGTGATCCTGGCGCCCTACTGCCCGCCCGAACCGGGCAGCGTGGCCGCGCGCATCCGCGTGCAGACCCTGCCCGCCGTCACGCTGCGCTACCAGCGCTTCTTCGGGCAGTCGGGGGCGGCGTTGTCGATCGCCTGCAATAACTTCATCTGCGAGCGCGAGAGCAGTGGCGACGTGACGCGGGCGGCCGCCTGGTATGGCGTGTTCGACGAGGATCCGGGTTTTACCGGGGAGCGCGAATACTGCTATGACTTCGGCTTCGGCGGCGACGCAAGGCCGGACCCGACGCTGGGCCTGCGCGTGCTGCCGGCAGGTTCGTATGCCATCCTCGACTTTTGCGGCGACTGGCCGCGTTTCCGCTTCATGTACGAGGACTGGCTCGACAAGCAGGCGTTCTGGCGCCTGGACAGCACGCGGCCGCATATCCAGAAAGTCGAGCGCGATGGCGCCGGCAAATGGCAAGGGTGGCTCGCCTTACCCGTCAAAAAGCGTTAAAAACCAACAGGGGTCAAGTCTGACATCCGTTGTTTTCAGGCGTCAGCCGCACGAAGCGCGTGAGCACCAGCACCGGCACCGCACACACCAGCACCCACAGGAAGAAATGGCGGTAACCCAGCGCCGCCTGAATGTCGCCGCTGATCATCTTGAACAGCACGAAGCCCAGCTGCATGAAGCCGCTGCCCAGCGCGTAGTGCGCGGTTTGATAGGGGCCGCTGGCGATCACCTGCATGATGAACAGGATGATGCCGACGAAGCCGAATCCATAACCGAACATCTCCACGCCGAGCGCGGTGGCGATCAGCGGCAGCGAATCGGGCTGCGCCGCGCTCAAATACCAGAACACCAGGTTCGGCAAATTCATCGCCACGATCAAAAACAGCATCGCGCGCTTCAAACCCAGCCAGGACGTGAAGTAGCCGCCGGCGATGCTGCCCACCAAAAACGCGACCGTACCCGCGGTGCCGTACACCGCCCCCACTTCGGCCGTGCTCAGGCCCAGGCCGCCGACGGCGCGCGCATCGCGCAGGAACAGCGGGCCGATGGTCTGGATCTGCCCTTCGCTGGCGCGGAACAGGATGATGAACAGGATGCCGATCCAGATGCCCTTCTTGGCGAAGAAGGCGCGGATCACGTCGAGCAGCGTGGCGGCGATGCTGCGCAGCGAATCGGTCTGCGCGGTGCGCACCGTGAGCGTGCCTGGCAGCGCCCATGTGTGGTACGACCCCAGGGCCACCAGCGCGGCGCCGAGCAATGCAAACACCACGGTCCAGGCAGGCGCGATGCCGATGCGCTTTTCCAGGTAGCCGGCCAGGATCACCAGTCCACCCAGCGACAGGAATTTCGCGGCATTGAAGAAGGCGCCCTGCCAGCCGGCATAGGCTGCCTGCTGCTTCGCACTCAGGCTGGCGATGTACAGGCCGTCGGCCGCGATGTCGTGGGTGGCCGATGCCAATGACACCACCGCCAGCAGCGCGATCGACAGCGCGAACCAGCTCGGGAACTGCAAGGCCAGCGCCACCGTCGCCAGGCTGGCGCCACCGATCAGCTGGAAGATGACGACCGCGCGCTTCTTGCTGCGCGCCAGTTCCAGGAAGGGGCTCCATAAAGCCTTGAACACCCAGGCAAAGCCGAGCAGCCCGGTCCAGCGGGCGATCTGCTCGTTCGGCACGCCCATGCTCTTGAACATCAGGCCGGCGATCAGCGCCACCGCATAGAAGGGCAAGCCCTGCGCCAGGTACAGGGTCGGCACCCAGGCCAGCGGATGGCGCGCCGCGGGCGGTGCGCTTGTGGCGACAGGGGCGGCGGTGGATACGTCAGACATCGAAAGCGTCCTTCAGGGCGATGGTGGCGCTGCGGCTGCTGCGTCCACGTGTGTCGAAACTGGCGATGGAGACTATACGCGCATCGCGCGGCACATCGCTGGAAACACCCAGCGCCTCCGTATAGCGTGGGCTGGCCGCGGTCGGCTCGCTGCCGTCGACGGTATAGCGCAGCGTCAGGCCCGGCAGCGCCACGTTGGCGTGGATCCGGCCCTCTTCCAGGCGCACGCCCGGCGGCGGCAGGCGGTAGGCCCAGGCCAGCGGCGCACGGTCCAGGCGCGGCAGTTCGCGCTGGCCGAGGCGGTTGGCGAACTCGTTCCAGTCGGCGTCGATGCGCGCTTCGCGTTCGCGCGGATCGGCGATCAGGCGCCAGCCCGGGTCCGGACTCCAGGCGCGTTCGGCCAGCGCCAGCAGGCGCGGCGCCACCATGTATTCGATACGCGCGCGCGAGTGGGCGTTTTCTCCCCACAGCTGGCCCTGCAGGCCGGCGATGCGGCCGCCGTCGAGCTTTTCCAGGCGCGCCAGCAGCGCCTCGGGCACGCGCCGGCCCATCGGGTCGCGCGCCGGCACCGCCCCCTGGTCGAGCGGGCAGAAGGCAAAGGCCTGGCGCAGGCCGACGAAGCCGGCCCAGTAGTAGCCGGGTTCTTCCGGGTCCTTGGCGCAGGCCAGGTCGAAGTAGAGATTCGCCGCGTTCGACAGCACGACGCTGTAGCCGGCATTCGCCAGGCGGTAGGCGATGTCTTCCTGGCCCGAACCCCAGGCGTTGTTCCACACATAGGCGTGGAAGTCCGGTCCGGCGAAGCGCGGCTCGGGTGCGGGGGCGCCGCCGGTGTCGTGGGTCAGCGCGGTATCGTCCCAGCCGGCAAAGGCCAGACCGTGGCGCGCCAGGATTGCGCGGCAGCGCGCCACGAAATCGAAGCGCAGCTGCGCCACGTCGGTCCAGCCCTGCTCCGCCATGCGGGCGCGGCAGCGCGGCGAACCGATCCAGGCGCCGTTCGGCACTTCGTCGCCGCCGGTGTGGATGGCGCGCAGCGGTACGCCGGCTTGCCGGAACAAGTCCTTTACTTCGGCCACCACGGTATCGATGAAGCGGTCCACCGAGGGCAGCGCGATGCAGATCACGTTGTCGTGCCACAGCTGCACCGATTCGTAGGTCGAGGCGTCGTCGGGATCGTCGAGGCGGCAGGCCCAGGCGGCATCAAAGTCGCCGGCCGCCAGCAGGCGGTCGTGGCGCACGCGCATCGCCATCACCGCGGCGCGCGCGTGGCCGGGCATGTTGAATTCGGGGACCACCTCGATATGGCGCGCATGCGCATGACGCAGGATGGCGATGAATTCGTCGTGGGTGTAGTGGCCGGTGCCGGGGGAACTGTCGATGTCGGCGCCGGAGCCGAACGATGGCGGCAGGCAGGGGCTGCCATCCGGGCTGACGCCGCGCCGCGCGCCGACTTCGGTCAGCTCGGGCAGCGCCGTGATCGGCAGGCGCCAGCCTTCGTCGTCGGTGAGGTGGAAGTGGAAGCGGTTCAGTTTATAGGCGGCCATGCAGTCGAGCAGGCGCAGCACGGTGTCGACGCCGACGAAGTGGCGCGCCACGTCCAGCATCATGCCGCGGTAGGCGAAGCGCGGGGCATCGAGCACGTGGCCGGTCGGCAGGCTGCCGTCAGTCTCGATCAGCTGACGCAGGCTCTGGATGGCGTTGAAGACGCCGTGGGCCGAGGCGCCGCGCAGCACGACGGCGTCAGGTTCGATGTCGAGCTGGTAGGCTTCGTCGCCCGGGGCTTCCAGCGCCACGGAGCCGGTCTCGAGGACGACCTGCGCGGTGTGCGCTTCGCCGGCCGGCAGCGCGTCCAGCAACGTGCGCAGGAAGGCGGCTTCGTTGGCGAGCTCGGGGCCGTGGACGATGTGCGTGCCGCTTCCGAGCATGCACCGGCCGGCGCCGAAGCGGGCCGAGACCGGGCGCGGCGTGATGCGGCCGACCTGGTCTTGCGGGAGCAGGTGAAGGGCGGCATTGTCGGTGTAGCGCTGGGCCGCGTTGGCGGTCGGCACCCGGTCTTCGACGTGGCGCATGCGCTGTTCGACGCGGGCGAAGGGCAGGATGCGCGGGTCGCCGAGTTCGATCACGCCGCCGTCTTGCGGCAGCAGGTAGAAGCCGAGCGGCGCGTCGGTCACGCTGATGACCCAGAACTGGGCCTGGTAGGCGATGTCGAAGGCTTCGTCTTCCGGCCAAGGCTTGTCCGCCAGGGCGGTGAGTTTGAACAGGTCGCCGTTCACGTGGGCGATGGCGAAGCCGGCGCTCACGGTATCGGGGATGACCTTGCGGCAGGCGTTGAAATACAGCTGCCAGCCGGGGGCGATGGGTTTGCCGGAGACGTTGCGCAGGTTCAGGCGCGCTTCGAAGATGGCATCGCCGGCGAAGTTGCTCAGGCATTCCCATTCGATGGCAATGGGCGCCGTGCCTGGATGGGGTATCGGCATTGTGTTCCTTGATAAGGCCAGGGTGTGACCCGTACGGTGGGGTCTGTGAGGCCGGGGGCCTCGCAGACGAAGTGCCCACGCGGATACGTGCTGATCCGCGAGCCGGCTGCGTATAGGCTTCGCTCCGCGACGTATTCGGTGGACGAGACGTTAGCGAGACGCTTTGGAGACACTGCTGGCTTGCGTCGTTATCGTCGAACACATTAGCCAACAATGATCGACGTTCCGCGTGGGCACGGGGTGCCCACCGTACGATTGACGTCAACATTGGACGCCATTGCCGACCATGCTCACCGCCGAAAAAAAGGCAAGGCCGCCGCTGGCCTTGCCCGCAAACGCCACGGAGATGCGCTATACCGCGCCGCTTACAGCTTCCCGCGCACGCCCAGGAAGAAGGTCCGCCCATTCGAGTAGAACGCGCGCGGCCGGTCCTTGTTCTCGGCGTACATCTTGATGGTCTCGTTGGTGAGATTGAGCGCATCGAAGGTCAGGGTCAGCTGCTCGGTGAGCTTGACGTTCACCGAGGCCGCCAGCGACGGCATGTCGTCCACGTGCTGGCTGGCGCCGCGGTCGACGCCGGCTTTATAGGCCGAGCGGAAGCTGTAGGCCAGGCGCGCGCTGAAGCGGTCGTTCTCGAAGTAGCCGGTCAGGTTGTAGGTGCGCTTCGAGGAGTTCAGCAGCTCGCCGCCGTCATCCAGCTCGCCGTCGGCCCAGGTGTAGTTGGCCAGGAAGCCGAAGTTGTTGAACAAAGGCTGCTGCCAGCTCAACTCGATGCCCTTGTTCTTGCCGCTGGTGTTGAAGGGCGAGGTGATCTGGTACTCGGCCAGCGCGCTGCGCTTGTTGTTGTAGTAGGTGCCGGTGCTGGTGCCTTGCGCCACGATCGAGCGCAGGTCCATGTAGAACAGGCCCGCCGACAGCGCCGCCTTTGGCGCGTAATACCATTCGGCCGAGACGTCGAAGTTGGTCGAGCGCACCGGGTCGAGGTTGACGTTGCCGCCGCTGCCGCTCAGGGCGTCGTCGTTCAGCGACACCGAGCCGCCCAGCGCCGAGTAGTCCGGCCGCGCCATGGTCTTGGCCACGGCCGCGCGCAGCACCAGGTCGTCGCGCAGGTCGAACTTCACGTTCGCGCTCGGCAGGTAGTCGCGGTAGGTGCGCTTGAAGGTGGTCGGCGTGTAGGGGCCGAAGGCGGAACCGGTGACCGGGTTCGGGCCGCCCGGCAGGTTGACGATCGTGGTCTGCTTGGTTTGCACCGCGCGCAGGCCGATGTTGCCGCTCCAGCGGTCGCCGCCCGCTTCCAGCATGCCGTACAGCGCGGCGGTCTTTTCGCCGACCTGGAATTCGTCCATCCAGTTATGGCGCAGCGTGTAGTCGAGCAGGCGGTTGCCCGGCACCGCGCCCCACTGGCCGAGCGCCCAGCCGTCGTACTTGAAGTAGTTCGAGGACAGGTTGCCGCCCAGGTCGTTGGCGAAGTCGGACGGGTACATCTGGCCGCTCCAGGCCGGGCCCGGGTTGGTGAAGCCGACCGGGCCCGGACGGGTTTCCAGCGGGTGCTCGGCGGTGCGGTCGTGGTCGGTCACGCGGGCGCCGAAGCGCAGCGCGCTGAACATGCCGTCGCGCAGGCGCCATTCGCCGTCGATCTGCGCATACTTTTCCTGGTCCACCGATTGCGCCTCGCCGCCGCCGGCCCAGGCCGTGGAGCCCGGCACCGCCGTGTTCCCGCCGGGGTAGGCAATGGTGGCCGGCGACAGGCCGTTCAGCCCGTACACCATGCCGCCGTCGACGTTGTTCTGGTAATAGACGTCGTTGCGGTCATAGCCCACGCCGTGGGTCTTGCCGAGCCGTCCGGACAGGCTCAGGTCGTCGTTGACCTTGAACTTGCCGTTGACGTCGAGGTACCAGGATTCGCCGCCGGCATCAGGGCGGTAGATGTTGTCGACTTCGCCGTTGTTCACCGCGAAGCCGGCGCCGACCAGGGTGTTGTTGCGCACCACCGGGTTCTGCGGAATCTGGTTGGCCGTGTTGATCGAGTTGGCGGGAGCGGCCAGCCAGTTGGTGTTCTGGTGGCCGGCCTTCAGCTCGGAATAGAAGCCGTTCACGTCGAGCGACACGCCGCGCGCCGGGCGCAGCTCGACGTCGAAGGCGCCGCCGCTGCGCTTCTTGGTCTGCTCGAACAGCGAAGCGCCGATGAAGGTCGGCACCATCACGCCGGTCAGCGCCGGATTCGCGATGGCGGCGGCGCTGGTCGCGCTGATCGGGGTGTAGCCGAGGATCTCCTGGCCATCGCGCCGCACCGCGGCTTTTTCCGAGAAGCCCTGCAGCAGGAAGCCGGCGGTACCCGCATCGTTCTTCATCGCCACCAGGGCCGAGACGTGCGGCTTGGTCTTGCTCGACAAATCGTTGTAGTTGGCCTGGGCCGAGGCCTCGAAGGTGAGCGGCTGGCGGAAGTCGAGCGGACGGCGCGTGATGACGTTGATCGCACCGGAGACGCCGCCTTCGACCAGGTCGGCGGTGGCGCTCTTCTGCACCACGATCGAGCCGACCAGTTCCGACGGCAGCAGCGAGAAGCTGCTGGAACGGCCGACGTTGCCGCCGATCTGGTTCAGCACGAACCAGTCGCCGGTGCTGATCGCGTGGCCGTTGAACAAAGTTTGCTGCAGGCTGGGACTGGTGCCGCGCAGGCTGACGCGGTCGTTCTCGCCGAAGCCGCCCTCGCCGCCCGCCGACGACTGCGTGTTCACGCCAGGCAGGCGCTGGATTGCGTCGGCCACGTTCTTGTCGGGCATCTTGCCGATGTCCTCGGCGGTGACGACTTCGACCACCGAGTCGGCGTTGCGCTTCTGGCGCAGCGACTGTTCCAGCGCCGCGCGCACGCCGGTGACGACCACCGTCTGCATGCCGCCTTCCTGCGCCGTATCGGCTTGCTGGGCCCGCGCCTGCAGCGCGGTGCCCATCGCCAGGATCATGACTGCGGCCGCGATCGCGGTGTGCTTGTGATTATGCCGTGCCATCAACTCGTTCATGTTCTCTCCAAAACATTCGTGGTGTCGTTCGATTCAACCCGGTTTCGAATGCGGTGGGCGCTGGGCGCCTCTGCGGTTCGTATGGACGGCATTGTGTCGTTAGTTGATTGGCCATGTTTGTCAAATCTTGCTGAGCGTGAGGCGGTGTCACATTTTGGACATGCGGGTGTGGTAGGCGCGACGGACAAAAAAAACGCCACCCGAAGGTGGCGTCCGGTCGCGCACAGCCCCCCTCAGCGCCGGAAGATCCGGAAGATCCATAGGATCAGTGTGACGATAATTGAAATGACGAGGCAGGTCACGATCGGAAAATGAAAGCTGAAGCCATCCCGCACGACGTGGATGTCGCCCGGCAGGCGGCCGAAGGGCAGGCGTTTCAGCCAGGGCCAGGCGAGGCCGGCGGCAAGGATCAGGGCGCCGGTAAGGATGAGCAGGCGTTGCATGTCGAGGCTTTCGGTGATTCCACGGGTGCATGCTACACCGGCGCAGCGCACAGGGCGCGCGCGCCGCTGTTGGCATTTCGCGTAGACTTTATTTCACCGAATCGACAAGTATGGAGGTGTTATGGAAGCAACTTGGATCGTTACCGCAAACACGGGCCGCGCGCGTATTTTTGCCGATGCGAAAGGCGCAGACAAACTCGAAGAAATCAACGACATGGTCAACGACGCCGTGCGCCTGCGCACGCAGGACACGGAAACCGACCGCCTGGGCCCGACCTCGGCCACGCAGAGCATCCACAATACCGGCGGCGCGACGCCGAACAAGCAATACGAGCCGCACCAGACCCCGGCCGAGCACCAGTCGGAATTGTTTGCGCGCAGCCTGTGCGACTACCTGCTGCAGGGGCACCAGCAAAACCGTTACAGCCGTTTGACCCTGGCCGCGGCACCGCAGTTCCTGGGCCTGCTGCGCAAGATGCTCGACCCGCAAGTGAGCAAGCTGGTCACCGTGGAACTCGACAAGGACTACACCCAGGTCCCGCCCCACCAGCTGCGCGAGCAGATCGCCGCCCACCAGCAAAAGGCCTGACCGCTGGCCGCGCGGGCAGCGCTATCGGCCTGCCCGCCTTGCCGTCCGGATGCGCATCGGCATCCAGACGGCCGTGCCCGGCGCATGCATGAACGCCGGGCCATATCGCATTTGACCGCTTCGCGCCCTGCCCCCCGCGTTCTCCTCTATTCGTGCGGCCGGGTTCGCCTTGTCGGGCTACCATGATGCAGTCGCCGCTTTAACGAGGACTCTCCATGAACCGTCGTCTCGCCCCCACCCTGGTCAAGGGCACCCTGCTCGCTTCCGTTGTCGCCGTGCTGACCATGAAAGCCTATGCCGCCGGCAAGGCCGCCGCCAGCGACCTGGAACCCGTGCGCAGCCTGGATCTGGAACGCTACATGGGTAGCTGGTACGAGATCGCCCGCTACCCCAACCGCTTCGAGCGCAAATGCGCCGGCAATACCACCGCCATCTACACCGCCATGCCGGACGGCAGGGTACGCGTCGAGAACCGCTGCCGCCTGGAAGACGGCGGCACCGATGTGGCCGAGGGCGTGGCGCGCCTGTGCGGCCCGGCCGGCTCGCCGCGCCTGAAGGTGCGCTTCGCGCCGGCCTTGCTGTCCTTCCTGCCGCCGGTATGGGGCGACTACTGGGTAATCGATATCGACCGCAACTACACCCTGGCCGCCGTCAGCGAACCGGGCCGCGATTACCTGTGGATCCTGTCGCGCACGCCGCAGGTGGAAAAACGCGCGCTCGACGCCTTGCTGGCACGCCTGTCGGGCCAGGGATTCGACGTGCGCCGGCTGGTTTACACGCCGCAGGCCGACCCGATCCAGGCCCAGCAGCACTATTGATCGCGGTGTTATCTCAGCAACAAGTATTCATAACGTTAATAACAGGAATGGGAAATGTGAATTAGAAATTCTGCTGCGCAGCGGCCAGAATAGGCTTTCAGACTTCCCGCCTTCCTCGGCGATGGCGCCCGGCATGAACGATTGCAGCAGTACCTCGTCTCCTCATTTCTACGAGAGGGCGGCATGATCGTCCGCGACCGCCCGAATGGCCTGCGCCTCTTCCTCACCATGCGCGGCTCGATCCTGCCGAGCATCTGGAAAAGCCTGTTCATCACCACCCTGCTGGCGGTGATCGTCACCTGGACCCATGGCCAGCTGTGGCAGCACAAGGTGCACCTGACCATCATTCCGTTCACATTGATGGGCCTGCCGCTGGCGATCTTCCTCGGTTTCCGTAATAACTCGGCCTACGACCGCTACTGGGAGGGGCGCAAGCTCTGGGGCGAACTGGTGCTGCGCAGCCGGAATTTTTCGCGCGAAGTACTGAGCCTGGTGGACACCGCGCCCGGCCACGAGCACATCCGCGAGCGCATGATCCGGCGCGCCATCGCCTTTGCCCACGCCCTGCGCCACAATTTGCGCCGCAGCGACCCGGGCGACGACGTGGCGCGGCACCTGACCGAGGCCGAATGGGCGGCGCTGCGCGCGCGCCCCCACCTCGGCAACGCCATCATGCTGGAAATGGGCGCGGACCTGGCGCGCTGCCGCCACGCCGGCATGCTCGACAGCATCCGCGCCGTCACGCTCGATGCCACCGTCTCGGCGATGGTCGCCACCGGCGCTTCCTGCGAGCGCATCAAGAACACCCCGGTGCCGTTTTCGTACACCCTGCTGCTGCACCGCACCGCCTACCTGTACTGCTTCCTGCTGCCCTTCGGCCTGGTCGATTCGATCGGCTACCTGACGCCGCTGGTGGTGGCGATCGTCGCCTACACCTTCTATGGCCTGGACGCGCTGGGCGACGAGATCGAGGAACCCTTCGGCGTGTCGCCGAACGACCTGCCGCTCGACGCCATCTGCCGCGCCATCGAAATCGACCTGCGCGACGCGCTGGGCGACCCCGACCTGCCGCCGCCTCTGCTGCCGGTCAACAACTGGCTGCGCTAGCGGCCCTCCTGCAACCTGCAAGAAGATCCACGATGAACGACGCATACCAAGACCGAATCGGCTGTCCCCTGCTGCGCGAGCGCATCACCACCGCAGCCGAGGCAGCTGCCCACATCCGCGACGGCATGACCGTCGGCATGAGCGGCTTCACCCGCGCCGGCGACGTCAAGCTGGTGCCGGCCGCGCTGGCCGAACGCGCCCGCCGCGAGCCGCTGCGCATCACCCTGCTCACCGGCGCCTCGCTCGGCAACGACACCGACAAGCTGCTCACCGAAGCGCATGCGCTGGCGCGCCGCGCGCCCTTCCAGGTCGACCCGGTGCTGCGCGCGGCGATCAACCGCGGCGAAGTGATGTACATCGACCAGCACCTGTCCGAGACCGTCGAGGTGCTGCGTGCCGGCCACCTGGGCCCGGTGGACGTGGCCGTGATCGAAGCGGTGCGCATCCTCGATTCGGGCGCGATCGTGCCCACGACCTCGGTCGGCAACAGCGCCAGCTTCGCGATCCTGGCCGAGAAGGTGATCGTCGAGATCAACCTGGCGCAGCCGCAGGCACTGGAAGGCCTGCACGACATCTGGATTCCGAAGAAGCGCCCGATGCGCGAGCCGATCCCGCTGATGCACGCCGAAGACCGCGTCGGCACCACGGCGATTGCCATCCCGCCGGAAAAGATCGCCGCCATCGTCTTCACCAACCAGCCCGACAGCACCTCGAGCGTGCTGCCGCCCGATGCCGAGACGGCCGCCATCGCGCGCCACCTGGTCGATTTCTTCGGCCGAGAAATCGCCGCCGGGCGCCTGACCAACAGCCTGCTGCCGCTGCAGGCCGGCATCGGCACCATCGCCAACGCGGTGATGGCGGGCTTCGTCGACAGCCCCTTCGAGCACCTCACCATGTATTCCGAAGTGCTGCAGGACTCGACCTTCGACCTGTTCGACGCCGGCAAGCTGGCCTTTGCGTCCGGCTCCTCGATCACGCTTTCGCCCGAGAAGAGCCGCCAGGTGTTCGGCGAGCTCGAACGCTATGCCGACAAGCTGGTGCTGCGCCCGCAGGAAGTGTCGAACCATCCGGAAGTCATCCGCCGCCTCGGCATCATCGCCATCAACACGGCGCTGGAAGCCGACATCTACGGCAACGTGAACTCGACCCATGTGGGCGGCACCCACATGATGAACGGGATCGGCGGCTCGGGCGACTTCGCGCGCAACGCGTATTTGTCGATCTTCGCCACCAAGTCGATCGCCAAGGGCGGCAAGGTGTCGTCGATCGTGCCGATGGTGTCGCACGTCGACCATACCGAACACGATGTCGACATCATCGTCACCGAGCAGGGCCTGGCCGACCTGCGCGGGCTGGCGCCGCGCGAACGGGCGACCGCCATCATCGCCAACTGCGTGCCGGCGCCCTACCAGCAGATGCTGCGCGACTACGTGCTGGAAGCGCAGGCGCGCGGCGGCCAGACGCCGCACGTGCTGGAGCAGGCGTTTGCCTGGCACGAGCGTTACCGCCGCACCGGTTCGATGCTGCCCGAGGCAGGTTGACCATGCAGTGCGAATAAGCGCTGTTTATTTGTTAAAAAAACGTGGACATCGCGCCACGTTTTTTACTAATTGCTTGTAGGAAATATAAGTCTGGCTTGGTTTGCCGGCAAAACCTGCGAAAATCCATCGACTTTCCACGCGGCAATTACAAACCGCCGCGCAGGCCTTTCTTTTTTTCCGATTCAAGACTCCTCATGAAACTCGATAATCTCAGAATACGCACGCTCCTCATGGCCGGTTTCGGCGCCATCCTCGCCGTGATGGTGATCCTGGTCGGCCTGGGCATTGGCCAGATGAACAAGGCGGACGCGCTGACCAAGAAGCTGACCGAGGAAAGCTTCTACCGCGCCTCGATGCTGCAGGAATGGCAGGCCATCATCGACACCAACGCCGCGCGCACCCTGGCCGCGATCAAGCTGGCCGACGAAGCCGACGCCAAGTTCTTCCTCGACGCCATCAGCGTGTCGTCGAAGCGCTCGGACGTGCTGCGCGAAGACATCATGAAAAGCATCGAAGGCGACCCGCAGGCGCAGGCCCTGTTCGCCGCCGTCGACAAGGAGCGCGACGCCTACCGCGTGGCGCGCAAGTCGGCGCTCGAGAAAAAGGCCGCCGGCGACGTCGACGGCGTGCGCCAGTTCCTCGATACCGAGATGGTGCCGCGCGTGAAGTCGTACAGCGCCAGCCTGACCGCGATGGTGAAATACCAGCAGGACGCCGTCGAAGTGGATTCGAACAGCATCGAGGCCGAGTTCGCGGCCAGCCTGCGCCTGCAGATCGGCCTGGCGATCGCCGCCGTGCTGGCCGGCGCCGTCTTCGCCTGGTGGATCGGCCGCCGCATCTCGGCACCGCTGGAGGAGGCCGTGACCGTGGCCGCCACTGTGGCGCGCGGCGACCTGACCAGCCGCATCGAAGCGCACGGCAGCAACGAGACCGGCGCGCTGATGGGCGCCCTGCGCGACATGAACGCCAACCTGGTCGACATCGTCAGCCAGGTGCGCGTGGGCACCGGCACCATCGCCGAAGCCGCCGACCAGATCTCGGCCGGCAACCTGGAACTGTCCTCGCGTACCGAGCAGCAGGCCAGTTCGCTGGAAGAAACCGCCTCGTCGATGGAAGAACTGACCTCGACCGTGCGCCAGAACGCCGACAACGCCCGTGAAGCCAACGCCCTGGCGCAGACCGCCTCGCAGGTGGCCGGCCGCGGCGGCGAGACCGTGGGCCGCGTGGTGCAGACCATGGACGCGATCACCGAATCGTCGAAGAAGATCGTCGACATCATCGGCGTCATCGACGGCATCGCCTTCCAGACCAACATCCTGGCGTTGAACGCCGCCGTCGAAGCGGCGCGTGCCGGCGAACAGGGCCGCGGCTTCGCGGTCGTGGCCTCCGAAGTGCGCAACCTGGCCCAGCGTTCGGCCGGCGCGGCGAAAGAGATCAAGGAACTGATCGGCAACTCGGTCGACAAGGTCGAGGAAGGCAGCCGCCTGGTGTCCGACGCCGGCACGACGATGCAGGAAATCGTCGACAGCATCGGCCGCGTGACCGCCATCATGTCGCAGATCGCCATGGCCAGCGCCGAGCAGTCCTCGGGCATCGAGCAGGTCAACCAGGCCGTCGCCCAGATGGACCAGGTGACCCAGCAGAACGCCGCCCTGGTGGAAGAAGCCGCGGCCGCCTCGGACGCGATGCGCGAACAGGCGCAGGCACTGGCGGCCCTGGTGTCGACCTTCCGCTTCGAGGAGCGTGCGGTGCAGGCGGCGGTGCAGTCGCTGCGCGCGCCGGCACGCGCCCTGGCCCTGCAGGCCTAAACGTTTTGCCAGCACCGGCGCGGCCGGTGCACCCTTCCAGCGCCGGGCGATGCCCGGCGTTTTTTTTGGCTGAGCGAAAATCGATACCGCCCGTATCAGTCAGCGGCGCCGCCCGTACGGTGGGCACTCCGTGCCCACGCGGCTACGTGCGTATCCGGTCGGCCTGCAACCGTGATCATTCGCCCCAAAACGTCACCACATATGGAAACGCCAGCGAGACGCATGTGGAGACGCCGCCAATACACACCGTTTTACGCGCCGAACGACCGCCAACATTGATCGACGTTCCGCGTGGGCACGGCGTGCCCACCGTACGGGTTGCGCATTGACCGATCCGCCAATCCCGTTGATGCAGGCAGCGCGCGGTATACTTGCGGTTTCTTTGCGAGCCCCACCATGTCCCTGCCTCCCTGCCCCACCTGCCAGTCCGCCTATACCTACGAAGACGGCGCCAACCTCGTCTGCCCTGAATGCGGCCACGAATGGCCCGCGCAAGCGCTTGATGGCGCCGCCGAGACCGCGCGCGTCTGGCGCGACGCTTCCGGCAACCTGCTGCAAGACGGCGACACCGTCACCGTCATCAAGGACCTGAAACCGAAGGGTTCGGGCGGCGTCATCAAGCAGGGCACCAAGGTCAAGAACATCCGCCTGGTCGATGCCGACCACGACATCGATTGCAAGATCGACGGCTTCGGCGCCATGAGTTTGAAAACCGAATTCGTGCGCAAGGTCTAAGGAACACGTTCACGGGACGCTGTTTGCACGGCTAACACTGATCATCGTTCCGCGTGGGCACGGAGTGCCCACCCTACGGACGGCGACACCGTCACCGTCATCAAGGGCCTGAAACCGAAGGGTTCGGGCGGCGTCATCAAGCAGGGCACCAAGGTCAAGAACATCCGCCTGGTCGATGCCGACCACGATATCGATTGCAAGATCGACGGCTTCGGCGCCATGAGTTTGAAAACCGAATTCGTGCGCAAGGTTTAAACAGGTAAAAAAACACCAGCGTCGTGCGCTGGTGTCTGCTGGACGGGCCGCCAGGTGCGGCCCCGAGTAGGGCAACCGATCAATAGCCGCGGCCGCCGGTGCTGGTGCCCGAGGTACCGGTCGTGCCGGTCGTGCCGGTCGTGCCGCTGGTGCCCGACGTACCGCTGGTACCCGTGGTCCCGGTGGTACCCGAGGTGCCGGACGTGCCCATCGAACCGCTGGCGCCGCTGGTGCCCATCGAACCGCTGGCGCCGCTCGTGCCCATCGAGCCGCTGGTGCCGCTGGAACCGCTGGTACCCATGGAGTTGTCCAGGGTGCCGCTGCTGCCGGAGGAACCGGTGGTGCCGGTCGAGCCGCTGGTGCCCGACGAACCGCTGGTGCCGGTCGAACCGGTGCCGCTGCTGTTGCTGCTGCCGCTGGTGCCCATCGAGCCGCTGCCCGAGGTGCCGGTGCCGCCACCCATCGCGCCGCTGGTACCGCTACCCGACGAACCCGACGAGGAACCCGACGACGAACCGGCGCTGCCGCTGGTGCCGCTGCTGGAACTGCTTTGTTTCTTCTGCTTCTTGCCCGAATGCTTGGTGCTCGATCCGTCCTGGTTCGATGCCGACGAACCGCGTGCTTGCGAGCTGGTCTGGTCGGTCGTGTTGCCGGCGGTGCTGCTCGATTGAGCGTGCGCGCTGAACGACGTTGCCATTGCCGCGGCAACGGACGCACCAAGAAGGCCTTTCAACAATTTATGCATTTTCATGTCAATCTCCTAATGTATTGGGGGCTTAATTCCTCAACAATATCAATGACATAATTGAGGGGGCCGAGTCTAAAGAGGTCGACAGGATGGGGGCGCGCGTTAGCCGAGCGGAAAGATAAAAAAAGAAGTTCAGGGTGCCGCGACACCCGTGTTCGCCCTATGTGCCGGCACGCCTGCCGACTCCGCCGCCAGGGTGCCGAGCCGGGTGTACAGCGCCAGCACGTTGGCCTTGTCGTCGGGATAAACGCGGTTCGACAACAGCACGTAGAAACTGCGCGATGCCGGGTCGATCCACAGGATGCAGCCGGTAAATCCGGTGTGGCCGAAGCTGCCTACCGGATACAAACTGCCGCGCGGACGCAAGGCATAGGGCGAATCGATGTCCATGCCGAGCCCGCGCAGCGCGGCGATGCCGGGCGGGCTTTGCACCGTGGTGAGCAGGCGCACGCTGGCGGGTTGGAGAACGCGCACGCCGTCCAGTTCGCCACCTGCCAGCAGCATGCGCGCAAACCGGGCGACGTCGCGGCTCGTGGTGAACACGCCGGCCGAACCCGCCACGCCGCCGATGCGGCGCACCGTCGGATCGTGCACCACGCCCTGCAGCAGGCCGCCGGCCAGGTCCGCATGAGGCGAAGCGCTCGCCTCGGCGGCGAGCTTCTGCGTCGGCGCGATGGCGGCCCGGTCGATGCGGCGCAGCGGCAGGTAGCCGGTGTCGCGCATGCCCAGCGGCCCGAAGATGCGTTCCTGGGCAAACACGTCGAGCGGCTGGCCCGCGACCTTGCGCACCAGCTGGCCGAGCAGGATGTAGTTGATGTCGGAATAGCGGAAGAAGGTGCCGGGCGCATGCGTGACCGCCTGCGCGCAGGCCAGCGCATGCGCCGCCTCGTCGCCGCGCCAGGCCGGCCTGGCGGGCAGGCCCGCCGCCAGGCCCGAGGTATGGGTCAGCAGGTGGCGGATCGTGATCGCTTCCTTGCCGCCGCCATTGCACTCCGGGAAGTAATCGACCAGCTTCGCTTCGAGGTCGAGCTTGCCGTCCTCGGCCAGCAACAGGACCGCGGGCGCGGTGGCCAGCACCTTGCTCAGCGAGGCGGCGTCGAACACGGTGCCTGGCGTCACCGCCGCGGCATCGGCGTCGTAGCTGAAGCGGCCATAGGCCTGCTCGTAGACGTCGGCGCCACGTTCGAGGTGGAAGACGGCGCCCGGCAGGCGGCGTTCGCCGATCGCCGCGTCGATGGCGCTGTCGATGGCGCCAAAGCGGGCTCCGTCCAGCCCTGCCCTCGCTTGCGGCGCGCTTGGCTCCCCTGTTTCGGGCAAGCCTGCACAGCCGGCCAGCAGGACAAGGCAGGCGCTGGCGACCAGGGCTTGGCGCCGGAGCAAGGTGTACGGGGAAATTGAACGCATGGGAATCCTGGGAACAGCGGCCGCGCGCCGGCCTGGCAGGGGCGGACGCAGAAGCCTTGAATAGAAGGCAATCATTATCCTTGGATTGATCCCTTGGTCAATCTTTACACCCGGCGCCAGACGGCGCGCGCGCCAGGAGCGGCCGCCGTTTTTTCGACCCGGACAGCGAGAAAAAATCCTTCGGCGTATCATGCGGCTCATGATTCCCTTTTCCATACTCGACCTCTCGCCCATCGCCGAAGGCAGCGATGCGCGCGCTTCTTTCAACAACTCCCTCGATCTCGCCCAGCATGGCGAGCGCTGGGGCTTCAACCGTTTCTGGCTGGCGGAACACCATGGCATGCCGGGCATCGCCAGCGCCGCCACCTCGGTGCTGATGGGCTATGTCGCGGCCGGCACGTCGACGATCCGCGTTGGCGCCGGCGGCATCATGCTGCCGAACCACTCGCCGCTGGTGATCGCGGAACAGTTCGGCACCCTGGAGTCGCTGTTCCCGGGCCGGATCGACCTCGGCCTGGGCCGCGCGCCGGGTTCCGACCACGTGACGGCACGCGCCCTGCGCCGCAACCTGGCCTCGGACGCCGACGCGTTTCCGCAGGACGTCGTCGAATTGATGGATTACTTCAACGATTCGCCGCGCCGCCAGGTAAAGGCGGTGCCGGGCGCCGGCCTGAAGGTGCCGCTGTGGATCCTCGGTTCCAGCCTGTTCGGCGCGCAACTTGCCGCCGCGCTCGGCCTGCCCTACGCATTCGCCTCGCACTTCGCGCCGCAGATGATGATGCAGGCAATCGAACTCTACCGCGCCAACTTCCGCCCGTCCGAGCAGCTCGACAAACCGTATGTGATGCTCGGCTTTAACGTGTTCGCGGCCGACACCGACGAGGAAGCGCAGTTCCGCGCCACCTCGATGCAGCAGGCTTTCGTCAACCTGCGCACCGGCCGGCCCTCGCGCCTGCAGCCGCCGGTGAAGGGTTACCTGGAGTCGCTGGGCCAGGCCGAACGCGCCATGCTCGACAGCGTGCTGTCGTGCTCGGCAATCGGTTCGCCGGAAACGGTGGCCGAGCAACTCAAGGCCTTCATCGCCCATACCCGTCCGGACGAGCTGATGATCACCTCGCAGATCTTCGACCACGCGGCGCGCCTGCGCTCGTACGAGATCACGGCGGCCATCCACGCAGCAAACTGACGCGCTGCGAGCACGAAGACGCCGCCGGACACCTGTTCCGGCGGCGTTTTTCATTGGCGGGCTGCGCTGTCCGCCTCAGGCGTCGCCGGTGCCAGCCTGCAAGGCGTCGATCACGTGCGCCGTGCTGCGCACCTTGCCCATCAGGCGGAAGGTGTTCTTGCAGGCGAAGTCATGGGCCTCTGCCGTGATGCCGCTCATCGCATCCTCGACGAACACCAGGCCATAGCCCAGGTCGTGGGCCGCGCGCGCGGTCGACTCGACGCCGATGTTGGTGACGATCCCGCCCAGCACGATGGTCTCGATGCCGCGCCGCCGCAGCAACTGGTCGAGCTCGGTGGCATGGAAGGCGCCCCACTGGCGCTTGACGATTACCACGTCGGTTGCCTCGACGCCGGCATCCGGCGCGAACTGCGAGGCATCCGGCGGTGGCGGCGGCGCGCCCGGTGCATGCAGGGACACGTCCGAAGGCGGCATCTGCAATTCGTTCAGCAGCACGCGCACGAACACCACCATGCCGCCGCGTCCGCGCATTTCCTGGGCCAGCGAGACGCAGTTGCCCAGTACCTCACGGCTCGAATACGGCGCCAGCTCGCGCGCCATGTTGCCGTTTTGCAGGTCAATCAGGACCAGCGCCGTGCTGGCCGGGTCGATCGAAAAATCGTCCATCGCTTTGCTTCCTCGTATCAAATGGGATAGCGGTCAGTATCGGCCAAAGCGATGGACGGCGGCGTCCGTTTCCCGATTACGATTTGTCGGGAACGATACGCAGGATGCGCGACTTGCTCTCGTCGGTCAGCACATACAGCTGGCCATCCGGCCCCTGGCGCACGTCGCGCACGCGGGCGCCGATGTCCAGGCTTTCCTGGCGCACGGCCTTGCCGCTCTTGTCGAGCTCGATACGGCGCAGGTCCTTGCTGGCCAGGCCGCCGCTGAACAAACTGCCGCGCCACTGAGGGAAGGCCGAGCCTGTGTAGTACGCCAAACCGGACGGCGCCGGCGACGGCGCCCAGGCCACCACCGGATCGACCATGCCCGGCACGCTGTGCTTGCCGATCGGTTCGCGCGAGCTGTAGTCCAGGCCAAAGCTCTGCAGCGGCCAGCCATAGTTCTTGCCGCCCTCGACGCGGTTGATCTCGTCGCCGCCGCGCGGACCGTGTTCGCTGGCCCAGGCGCGTCCCTCGGCATCGACCACGATGCCCTGCACGTTGCGGTGCCCATACGACCAGATTTCCGGCAGCGCGCCGGCCTTGCTTGCCAGCGGATTGCCGGGCGCGGGTTTGCCGTCGGCGCTCAGGCGCAGGATGGAGCCGTTGTGGCTGCCCAGGTTCTGGGCCTGGTCGCGCGCCAGCATGTTGCCCACGCGCTGGGGCGGATTGCCGCCATCGCCGATGCTCATCAGCAGGGTGCCGTCGGGCAGCCAGGCGATGCGCGAACCGAAGTGCTGGCCGCCGCTCTTCGACGGCGAGGCCTGGAACAGGGTCTTCACGCTGTGCACCTTCTTGCCGTCGAAAATGCCCTGGACCAGGATGGTGCGGTTCTCGCTGCTGCTGCCGTTGGCCATCGTCATGTAGACGCGTGGATTGCTTCCCTTGTCGGCCGGGTGGAGCGCGATGTCGAGCAGGCCGCCCTGGCCGCTGTCCATCAGCGTCGGCAGTTTTTCGATCGGGACTTCCGTTACCTGCTTGCCGTTCACCAGGTGCAGGGTGCCGGCTTTGCCGGTGACCAGCATGCGGCCGTCGGCCAGCCAGGCCATGCCCCAGGCTTGCGGCAAGGCGTCGGTGACGGTCTCGGCGCGCCAGCCCTTGATTTGCGGCGGGGCGCCGGTGGCCTGGACCTGGGCCAGGGCTGATACGGCCGCGCCTGCCAGGACTGCGGCGCCGACGAGGTAACGCAAAACCGCTTGAGGTTGACGCAATTGCATGCAATTCTCCTTTAAAAGTTGTTATCTTTCAGTCATCGTGGCGCATTTACGTCGATTTCCTGCAGAATGAACGAAACCGGGGTATCATGGCGGTCTCCTCTGAATTCGCGCAAGGATCTTCGATGAACCAACGACGCTCGTTCCTGAAAACCTCTCTCGCCCTTGCCTCCGTTGCCGGCATGCCTGCCCTGGCCAAGGCCGCACAGGCTGTACCTGGCGAACGCACGCTGCGCCTGTACAACACCCACACCGGGGAAACCGTGAAGAGCGTGTTCTGGGCCGAAGGCCAGTTCATTCCCGACGCTTTGCAAGACCTGAACAAAGTCCTGCGCGACCACCGCAACAACCAGATCGCGCCTATCGATCCGCAACTGCTGGTGCTGCTCAATGAAGTGAGCGGCAAGTTCGGCGACAACCAGTTGATCCACGTGATTTCCGGCTACCGCTCGCCCGCATCGAACGCCAAGCTGCATGCCAATACCAGCGGCGTGGCCAAGCACAGCATGCACATGGATGGCAAGGCCATCGATATCCGCCTGCCGGGCAAGGACCTAGCGCAGCTGCGCAAGGCCGCCATGGCCATGCACCGCGGCGGCGTCGGCTACTACCCGGATTCGCAGTTCGTCCACATGGACACCGGACGCGTGCGCTACTGGTAAGCAGCATGAGGCCGCCCATGAATCCTTTCCTGCGCTGCCTCCTTCTGGCCCTTGCCGCTGCCGTGACCACGGCGGCGGGCGCCCAGGATACCTCTCCCGACCCCGCTGTCGCCACCGTGAACGTCACCACCACGCGCGATCCGGTCGACAAATCCTACCGCAAGATGATCAAAGGCATGGAACGCTTCGAACGCGAGCATGCCTATGCCCCCGCCGCCAGCCTGCGTTTCCAGCTGCTGCCGCGCACGCCCGACGTGAAGATGGAAGGCATCACCCTGCGCGTGGCCGGCGACACGGTGTCGGCCAAGGTGCTGGTCGAAGCCGACAACAGCTTCGTTCTTCCGCGCAACGCGCAGCTGCTGCGCGAAGACGCCGCCGTGCTGGCCAACCGCAAGACCACCAGCATGACCTGGCGCGCCGCGATCGTCACGCCCGGCCTGCCACCCGGCACGCGGCGCCTGGGCGACATGCGCCTGGAATGCCGGGTCGGCGTCGAGGCCGGGCTGGTATCGAACAGCTCGCCGCTGTTCGGCTGGCTGTCGAACGCACTCACGAGTGCCGACGACATCTGCACCAGCCCGAACGGCAACTACCTGTTCTTCGCCGAGCGCCCGGTGTTCGCGGTGCGCCTGCGCGCCGGCGAGCGCAGCGAAGTATTACCCTTCCATTTCCTGTACGCCGGCGGCCTGCCGCGCGAGGAACTGCCCTTCTGCGATTGCCAGGTGCTGCTCGACCGTACTTATTACGTGCCGCTCTGGGACAAGAGCTGGCCCGACGATACCCTGGTGGAATTCGAGTACATGACCGATGCCGTGGAGGTGCAGCCATGAGCGTGCGCGCCCTCCTTTTTTCGCTGGCCTTGCTGGGCGGCTGCGCCACCGGCAATGCTCCGCCCGGCACCCAGGTGCCGGCCGAGCGCCTCGCTGCCGCTGTCGTGCCCGGCACCACCACCAGGGCCGAGCTGCTGTCCACGTTCGGCAAGACCCAGGTCGTGGTCTTCGACAGCGGCTACGAAGCCTGGCTCTACCAGTCGCCGGCCGGCGGCGGACGCTTTATGGAATTCGTGATCCTGATCAATCCGCAAGGCGTGGTGGCGAAGACACGCCAGGGGCCGGTTTCGACGCCCAAATCTTGATACCAGGCCGGTTTTGCCCGGCCCCCGCTTTGCCGCTAGCGTGCGCTCTGCTCCAGCGCCTGCTGGCAAAATGGCTCCGTGGATGCCTATCTGTGGAGACCCATCATGCTGGTCGATCGCGCACGGAAGTTCCTGCTGTCCCTGATGCCCTTGCTGCTCCTGCTGGCTGCCTGCGGCGGTGGCGGCGGCAATCCCGGTGCGAATCCCCCAACCAATCCCGGCGCCACCACGGGCAGCCTGCAAGTCAGCATCAACGCCCTGCCTTCCGGCACCAACGCTTCGGTGCGCGTCACCGGCCCGAACAATTTTGTACAAGACCTGACCGCCTCGCAAACGCTGGCCAGCCTGGCGCCCGGCAGTTATACGGTCACGGCCGCCAGCGTTGCCGTCGGCAGCGCCACCTATGCCCCCAGCCCGGCCACGCAAACCGTCACGGTCACGGCCGGCGCCACGGCCAGCGCCACCGTCGCCTATGGCGCCGGCACGCTGACGCTAGCCCTGTCCCAGGTCGGCAATACCTTCGATGCGCCCACCTTCGTCACGGCCCCGAGCGGCGACGAACGCCTGTTCGTGGTCGAGCGCGACGGCGTCATCCGCGTGCTGCAGAACGGCACGGCGCTGACGGTGCCCTGGCTCGACATCAGCGCGCGCGTGTTCACCGGCGGCGAAGGCGGCATGCTGTCGCTGGCCTTCGACCCCGACTTCGCCCGCAACGGCTATTTCTATGTGTACTACATCGACCTGCAGCAGAACATCGTGGTCGAGCGCTTCGGCACCTCGCAGTTGCCGAACGTGGCCGACGCCACATCCGGCCTGGTGATCCTGCGCATTCCCCATCCGCAGTACACGAACCACTTCGGCGGCCTGGTGGCCTTCGGTCCGGACGGCCTGCTGTACGTGGGCACCGGCGACGGCGGCGGCGCCGGCGACCCGCTCGGCAATGCCCAGAACCTGGCCGTCCTGCTCGGCAAGCTGCTGCGCGTCGATGTGCGCAACGCGAGCGCCGGCCAGCCCTACACCATCCCGCCCGGCAATCCCTACCTCAACCAGCCCGGCACGCGGCCGGAGATCTGGGCCACGGGCCTGCGCAATCCCTGGCGCTTCGCCTTCGACAACAACCAGCTCTACATTGCCGACGTCGGCCAGAACGCGCGCGAAGAGGTCAACATCGCCGCGCTCGCCCAGGCTGGCGCCAACTATGGCTGGAACATCATGGAAGGCAGCGGCTGCTATGGCAGCGCCAACTGCGACCGCAGCGGCCTGACCCTGCCCGCCTTCGAATACGAACACGGAAGCAACAACGCGAATGGCTGCTCGATCACCGGCGGCTTCGTCTACCGCGGCAGCGCCCTGCCCGAACTGGCCGGACGCTATTTCTACTCGGATTACTGCGGCGGCTACCTGAAGAGCTTCCTGGCGCCCGTCACCGGGGCCAGCAGCGTCAGCGAGGCGCGCGACTGGAACATCACGGGCGCCGGACAGGTGGTTTCCTTCGGGCGCGACGGCGCGGGCGAGCTCTACCTCGTGAGCGCGAACGGCCGCATCTACCGCATCGTGAGAGGACCCTCGGCCTGACAGGGGGTACAATCCCTGGATGGCACGCTTACACCTCTCCTTCCCCGAAGACCAGTATTACTATTCCACGCCGCTGACGGTGCGCGTCACCGACATCAACGGCGCCAACCACCTCGGCAACGACTCGATGATCTCGATGATCTCCGAGGCGCGGGCCCGCTTCCTGTTCGAGTTCGGCATCGGTGAGACCGAGCGCGACGGCACCGGCATCATCGTCACCGACCTGGCGACGACTTACCGGGCCGAAGCGCATGCGCGCGACCAGCTGCTGTTCGAAGTCGGCGTCATGGATTTCAACAAGTACGGCGGCGACATCACCTTCCGCATCACCCGCCCGCGCGACAAGACCCTGGTGGCGATGGCCAAGTCGGGCTTCGTCTTCTTCAACTACAAGACCAGCCAGGTGGTCGCCATGCCCGAGGACTTCCGCAACAAGTTCGAGCGCGTGAATTGGGTGGACTGAGCCGGGTGGACTGAGCCGGACCGGCTGAGCTGGTTCGGCTGAACGCACGCAGCTGCAGCAGCGCATGGCCGTTCAAAAATAGTTGGAACTTTCCGGCGCCTTTGCCGGAATATGGGTGAGAGATGCCGACATGACCATCACACCCACCACCACCGACGACGATTTGCTGCGCCAGATGCGCGCCGGCCGGGCCGACGCCTTTGCCGCCCTGTACCGGCGCCACCAGGGCCCGGTGTACCGCTTCGCCCTGCTGCGCTGCGGCTCGGGCGACACCGCCGCCGACATCGTCCAGGAATGCTTCCTGGGCCTGCTCGGCGGGCGCTTTGCCTTCGATCCCTCGCGCGGCGCCCTGCAACACTTCCTGTTCGGCGTGGCGCGCCTGCTGATCCTCAAGCACGAGGCGCCGCGCCGGCGCGAATCCCCCTTGCCGGAAGCCGGCGCGCCCGATGCCGGCACGTTCGGCGCCGACGACGACGAGACCGAAGCCGCCTGCGAGGCCGCCGGCCCGCTGGCCCGGCTGCTGGCCGACGAAGCCGCCGAGGAAGTGCGGCGCGCCCTGGCCCGCCTGGCGCCGCACTACCGCGACGCCGTCATCCTCTACGAGATGCACGACCTGTCCTACCTGGAGATCGCCGCGGTCTGCCAGGTCGACATCGGCACCGTGCGCTCGCGCCTGGCGCGCGGCCGCGCCGCCCTCGCCAAACACCTGCGCGCCCACGCCGGCGCCGCCTGAACGGAATACGAGCATGGAACCCGACCGCACCCCCGCCCCCGGCCACGACCCCGATCTCGATGCACGCCTGGCCCTGCTGCGCGGCGCCACGTCCAGCCTGGATGCGCCGCGCTGCGTGGAAAAGGAATTGATGCAGGCCTTTGCCGCCCGCTTCCCGCGCAAGCTGCCCTGGCATCGGCGCCTGAACGTCCTCGAATGGAGCGCGGCCGGCGCCGGCGCCGCCATCACCGCCTGCGTGCTGGCGATCCTGCTGGCGCCGCCCCTGCCCTATGGCGCTAGCCCCTACCCGCCCCTGGTGCGCCTGGAAAACGGCGCCGCCTTCATCGCCCTCGATTCGGTCGAGCGCATCGAGCAGGAACCCGACCCGCAGCTGGTCGAAGCCGAACTGCCGCGCACCGTGCTGGCCGCGCTCGGCCTGCCGGTGGCGCCGGAACAGGCCGGCGAGGCGGTACGCGCCGAAATGCTGATGGCGGCCGACGGCGACCTGCTGGCGCTGCGCCTGTCCGCCATCGACAACTGAATCCATCATCCACCCACCGACGAGGATCCCATGCACACCCGTTCCCCGCTCCCAGCCGTCCTGCTGGCCACCCTGCTGGCCGGCCTGTCCGCCCCCGCCCTTGCCGACGACGACTCGCCGGGCGCCGATACGCACCAGGTCACGACCTTCACCGAAACGCGCATCCGCGACGGCGCGCCCGATGGCCTGCACCTTGCCCTGCGCGGCCCCAGCCGGATGGTGAAGAACGCGCCCTACAGCGCGCTGGCCGTCTCCGAGCGCCTGCAGCAACTGGCCGACGGCAACCAGATCGAGCGCCGCACCCGCACCGCCAGCTACCGCGACAGCGCCGGGCGCACCCGCCTCGAGGTGCAGGACGACAAGGGCAACCTGCGTACCGTGACCATCAACGATCCGGTGGCAAACGCCACCTGGATACTCAACCCGCGCACCCGCAGCGCCACCCGCCTGCCGCGTCCTGGCCTGTCGCGCATCGGCGCCGACGCCGCGCGTACAGCGGCCGAGGCGGCGCGCACCGCGGCGCATGCCGCCCAGGCCGCCCAGGCCGCTGCCCGCAGCGCCGACGATAGCGCGCGCAGCGCCGCCAACGCGCAGCGGTCCCGCATCGAACAAATGCGCAAGGAAGGCAAGCTGCCGGGCGTGGAAGTAAGCGAAGGGCCGAACGGACGCCAGATCGTGGTGCGCCGCATCGAGAACAGCAGCGGCGGCCAACGTGAAACGGTGCGCGTGATCGAGGTGCCGGCGCTGGCGCCGGGAGGGCTGAGCGGCGCCGACCCGCAGGTCCTGGCCGCGCGCATCGGCCCGCTGGTGGCGGGCGCCGCCGGCGACGCGAAATGGGCTGCAAAGGCCGTGCGCCGCGATCTCGGCACGCGCGAATTCGACGGCGTGAAAGCCGAGGGCAAGCTGCGCAGCTACGAGATCCCGGCCGGCGAAGTGGGCAACCGCGCGCCGATCGAGGTGGCCGACGAAAGCTGGTACGCGCCCGACCTGCAGGTGACGGTGTATGCCAGGCACAGCGACCCGCGCAGCGGCGACTACGTCTACCGTCTGGAAGACCTCAAGCGCGGCGAGCCCGACAGCGCCCTGTTCACGGTGCCAGCCGACTACAAGGTGCGCGACGTCCAGGCCACGGTCGAGCGCCGCGTCCTGCGGAAAATCGACGACGCCAAATGAACACCGCGCAGCAGGCCATCATGGCCTGCTGCGCGGCAAAGTTAACACAGGCCGGCGACAAGCTTGCGCCGCGGCCCACGCCGATCAGCGGCGTACTGCCCGTTCGCTGCGGTCGCGCGGCAGGATCGCCGTATAGAACCAGTCCTCGATCATGCGCTTTTCGAAACGCAGGGTGTCGCTGTCGTTCATGCGCACCATGCGGTCCATGAAGCCCATGTCGCGCAGTTCGGCGTCGCCGCTGCGCAGCACCTGCCCATCCTGCTCGAGCGTGTAGTGCAGGTCGATGCGCGGCCAGTCGGGGCCGTTGCTACGCACCACGCGCAGGTCGCGCCCGCCGCGGCTCGGAAATTCGCGTCCGGCCAGGTCGACGTCCTTGACCTCGATGCGCAGGTTCTGGTTCGGCGGCAGCTCGGCGCCGAGGCGGCTGAAGTGCTCGCTCAGCCCCTTCAGCGCCTCGTCACGCTCCCAGGGGGTGAAGGGCACGTCGGTAAAGCGGTCGGGCTGGATGAAATTCACGGTCGTGCCGGCAGCGGCACCGCCGGCGGCCAGCGCCAGCAACCCGGCAGCGGCCAGGTGGCGAATCACGTTCTTCATGGCGGTTCCTTTCTGTCGTAATCTTTTAACTGTTCATTTACCTACTGAATAGTACGCCTGTACACGCGCGCGCGTTGTCATTCAATGGTAAAAGCTGTGTCGAATTGTTAGTCCTCGCACAGCCGGGTTCGCCCGCCCCCGCCAGAATGATGGCAAGGAGGTCGACCGTGCCCGAAGGACCATCGCTGTTCATCTTGAAGGAAGAGAGCACCCGCTTCGTCGGCCAGGAAATCGTCGAGGCCGGCGGCAACGTGCGCGCCATCGATCCGGCGCGCCTGGTCGGGCAGACCATCCTGTCCTTGCGCACCTGGGGCAAGCACTTCCTGATCGAAACCGCGGCGATGACGGTGCGCATCCACTTCCTGCTGTTCGGCACCTACCGCATCGACGAACGCCGCGAAAAGCAGCCCCGGCTGTCGATACGTGTGGCCGACGGCAGCGAAATCAACTTCTATGCCTGCTCGGTACGCGAGATCGAAGGCGAGCTCGACAGCCTGTACGACTGGAGCGCCGACGTCATGTCGGATGCCTGGGACCCGAAGCGCGCACGCAAGAAGCTGCGCGCCCAGCCCGGCATGCTGGCCTGCGACGCCCTGCTCGACCAGGACATCTTTTCTGGCGTGGGCAACATCATCAAGAACGAAGTCCTGTTCCGCATCCGCGTGCATCCGCTGTCGACGATGGGCGCCCTGCCCGCGCCGAAATTGCGCGCGCTGGTCGAGGAAGCGCGCCAGTACAGCTTCGACTTCCTGGCATGGAAGAAACAGTATGTCTTGAAACAGCATTGGCTGGCCCACGCCAAGACCACCTGCCCACGCTGCAATACCCCCTTCAAGAAAGCGGTGCTCGGCCGCAGCGCGCGGCGCAGCTTTTATTGCGAGCGCTGCCAGAAACGCTACGAGTGAGTCATCCGCCCAACACTTCCGATTTTGATGCCTAAGGGCATCTATTGCCTGTTGTTAAGGAACAAAAGCCGTACTACAATCGATTTGCCTGCTTATTGATCAGGCGCAATTTCTATTGCATAAACGTCGAGTCTTTACCAACGGTATCGGAAACGCCATGTCTTTTCTGTCTGCAGCCGCGCCCAAACTCGCACCATGGAAAGTGCTACTCGTCGATGACGAGCCGGACATCCATGACATCACCAAGCTGACGCTGAACCGTTTCCGCCTCGACGGCCGGGCACTGAGTTTCCTGCACGCCTACAGCGGCGCCGAGGCCAAGGAAATCCTGGCCCGCGAAGAAAACGTTGCCCTGGTCTTCCTCGACGTGGTGATGGAACGCGAGGACAGCGGCCTGGAAGTGGCGCGCTGGATGCGACAAGACCTCGACAACCAGTTCACCCGCATCGTGCTGCGCACCGGCCAGCCGGGCCAGGCGCCGGAAGAGCGCGTGATCGTCGACTACGACATCAACGACTACAAGGAAAAGACCGAGCTCGACCGGACGAAACTGTTCACCACTACCTTTGCCGCCCTGCGCGCCTACCGCGACATCATGAAGGTCGAGGATGCGCGCCGCGTCCAGCAGAGCTACCGCGAAGGCCTGGAGCGCGTGATCGCCGCCTCCGCCCATATCTTCCAGCAGCGCAACCTGAAAGACTTCGCCAGCGGCCTGCTGCAGCAGGTCGTGGCCCTGCTCCGCCTCGAACAAAGCATGCTGCTGCGCCTGAAAGGCGCCAGCGTGATCACCGGCGAGAGCCAGTACGAAATCCTGGCCCGGATCGGCGACTTCGGCAGCGAGGGCAGCAACGACGGGTCTGCCAACTTCCTCGGCCCGGAACTGCTGGCCCAGCTCGACGATGCGCGCCACAACCGCATCTCCAAGCTGCACGGCGACACCTACGTCGGCTACTTCCCGAACAACAGCGGCAAGGCATCCTTGCTGGTGCTGCACGGCGTGGAAGAAATCTCCGAGATCGACGCCCAGTTGCTGGAAGTCTTCTGTTCCGGCGTGGCGATTGCCTTCGATAACATCCTGCTGAACCAGGAAATCACCGATACCCAGGCCGAACTCATCCTGCGCCTGGGCGACGTGGTGGAATCGCGCTCGAACGAAGCCGGCAACCACGTGCGCCGCATGTCGCAGGTCTGCCATTTGCTGGCGGAAGTGTCCGGCATGCCGGAAGAAGAAACCGCGACCCTGATGCACGCCGCGCCGATGCACGACGTCGGCAAGATCGCCACGCCCGACGCGGTGCTGCTGAAGCCCGGCCGCTTGAGCCCGGAAGAGTGGGAAATCATGAAGCAGCACCCGACCGTGGGCCTGCAGATCCTGGACGGCTCGACCCGTCCGATCCTGAAAGCGGCTGCCGTGATCGCCCACCAGCACCATGAGAAGTACGACGGTACCGGCTATCCGCAAGGATTGAAGGGCGAGGACATCCATCCATATGCGCGGATTGTCGCCGTCGCCGACGTCTTCGATGCTCTCAGTCACGAGCGCTGCTACAAGGAAGCTTGGCCCGTCGAACAGGTGACGGATTACCTGCGCGAAGTGGCTGGCAAACACCTCGATCCGTATTACGTCGACCTGCTCATCCAGAACATGGACAAGGCGGTGGAGATCAATCGGCAATGGCCGGATTGAAACTGGCGCTGGCTGGCCTGCTGCTTGCCGGATGGGCAGGCATGGCCGCGGCCCAGACCTTGCCGACCCCGTCGCGCACCATGTACAAGTGCACGGCCAATAAGGTCACCTCGTATTCGGACAAGCCCTGCCTTGGCGCGGAGCGCTTGGTGGCGAATCCGGCGCGTGGCGTCAGCAAGCTCAGCGGCACAGAGCGCATCGGCAAGGATGTACAGGACGAACGTATCCGTGACATGTGGGCGGATGCTTTCCGGCCGATCTCGGGCATGACACGGGAAGAGTACGAGGTTTTTCGCCGACGCAATACGCTGAGCACGGCTGCGAAACAGGAATGCCGCCGGCTCGATCCTTCCCTGCTTCAACTCGAAGCCATGGAAAAGGCTGCCGACAAGGCTGCAAAGGCAACGGTCCAGCGCGACTTGTTCATCCTGCGCCAGCGCTTCACCGAACTGCGCTGCTGACAAGCGACCGGCAGTTCGCTTGACGCCTGCGCGCAGCCGGGACTAGCATGCTCCAGCCAAACCGGCATCCGATCACGCCTCCTGCGAGAACTTCGATGGAATTGCTTCCTGTTCGCCTGTCGCCAGGCGCCGACCTGCGCCTGGCCCTGGAAACCCTGCTGCGCCAGCACGGGTCCAACGCAGCGTATGTGTTGCAAGGCATCGGCAGCCTGAGCGTGGCGCAGTTGCGCCTGGCCGGCCGTCCAGCGCCGAGCGAGCTGCGCGGCGACCTCGAGATCCTGACCCTGGCCGGCTCCCTTTCGCCCGACGGCGCCCACCTGCACATGTCGGTGTCCGATGCGGACGGGCGCGTCATCGGCGGTCATGCCTGCGCCGGCTGCACGGTGCGCACGACGGCGGAAATCCTGATTGCCCTATTGCCCCAGCACCGCTTCCGGCGCGCGCTGGACGACGACACTGGCTTTCCGGAACTGTCGATCGCACGCGCGCATACACAAGATTGAACTGAAGGCATCCTGTAGACGGCTACAGACACCAGACAGGACCATGTAACTTCGCTGTCGATTCAACAGTGGCCGTGGATGCGGCCGGGCGACATGGTTAATGGCTCATCCCTGCGCAACTGGCGCCTCTCGGAATTTTGGCAATGCGGGGTCCATGTGATCCCAATGTGCCGCACTGGCGGTGTACATATCCAGGGTGGGACGAAAGCTTTCCGGCGTATCCAGGGTCCCGGCGCGAAGTCCCAATACACCTGGCATCATCTGCAGCTTGGCGAATAACTGCGAACCACATTCTGGACAAAAACCGCGACTGATCGCGTTGCCGCTGTCTGCCCTGGATTCGAAGTATTTGACGGTTCCTTGAATGTGAACCTGGTCTGATTGGACGAAGATCGCTGGAGTGAAAGCACTTCCCGAACTACGCTGGCAATCTCGACAATGGCAATTCCCGGAAAAGACCGGCTCAGCCGAGGCTTCAAAACGAACAGCACCGCACAAACAACCACCACTTAGCAATTTGGCCATACCCTTTAAAACTCCTCTATCACTCGTTTGCAGACGATGGCTTCGCCGCCCTCGCCAGCCGCAGCAATTTGCTTCGCAAGGTCGTTATTGGCTTCGACCAGCAGTTCGCGATAGTCAGTCGATTGTCGGATTGTAGGTAAGGCGGACCGCTCCTCCTCGGTGAAACCCACGAGCATCTTCTCGTATTCTCTTCGGAAGGTGGCTGGATCGAAGGAACCGCAACGACGTTCGACTGCATCAAACAATGCCAACTGCGCCAGGGCCGGATACTCCCAGACGGCAAGCGCATTCAGCGGCACCAGTACGCAGCCAAGGATGGTGTAGAGCAAAGCGCGCGACATCGATTCGCCTTGAAAAATATTTCGTTATCAGTCAGAGGGATCCAGTAGCTCAGCCGAGAATCCATCAGGCCAGCCATTGGACCTGAGTGTAAGTTATTCTTCAAATAAAAGAGCCGGGCTTATGGGAGGCGTTTCATTGCCATCCCGCGTACAGCGCGGGGTCATGTTCACGCCGCCAGCTTCTCCGCCCGCATGCTGCGCGGGAAACGCAACTCGTAGCGCAGCCCCTGCCCCGGCGCACTGTCCACGTGCACCGTCCCGCCCAGCGCGCCCGTCACCAGGTTGAACAGGATGTGCGCCCCCAGCCCACTGCCGCCACTGCCGCGCTTGGTCGTGAAGAAGGGATCGAACAATTTATCCAGCGACTCCTTGTCCATGCCGGCGCCATCGTCGGCGTAGCTCAGCGTCACCGTCTCGCCCTCGAGCGCCGCACGGATGCCGATCTTGCCGGCCTGCTCGCGTTCGAAGCCATGCACCAGCGAATTGACCACCATGTTGGTGACGATCTGCGACACGGCGCCCGGATAACTGTCCAGCACCAGGTCGTGCGGGCAATCGACCTCCACCTTCACCGGCCGCCCCTTGAGCTTGGGCTGCAGCGACAGCAATACTTCGCTCAGGTAATTGCGCATATTAAAACTGCGGATGTCGCCCGAGGATTGGTCCACCGCCACCTGCTTGAAGGAACGCACGAGCGCCGCCGCACGCTGGGTATTGGTGGTCATGATGCGCAGCGACTGGTCGACGATGTCGAAGAAATTGCCCAGGCTGTCTTCGGTCATCTCGCCATTCGCCAGTTCCTCGCGCGTCAGGCGCAGTTCTTCCACCAAATGGCTAGTGGCCGTCACGCAAATGCCCAGCGGCGTGTTGATTTCGTGGGCAACGCCGGCGACCAATCCACCCAGCGAGGCCAGCTTTTCCTGGCGCACCAGTTCGCCCTGCGCTTGCTGCAACTGGGTCAGGGCCGTGTTCAGGGCCGCGTTCTGCTCTTCCAGCAATTCCTTGGTGGCGCGCAGCTTGCGGTCGGCCTGCATGCGGGCAATCGCCACCGCGACGTGGCTGGCCATGAAGGCGAGCAAGTCGAGGTCGGCCTTGGTGTAGACCACGGCCGGATCGTAGCTCTGCACGATCAGCACGCCGTGCGGCTTGTCGTGCACCAGCATCGGCGCACCCATCCAGCTGGCGATGTCGACATTGCCCAGCGGCTCCTTTACCTGGCCGCTCGCCACCAGGCGCGCGAAGCTACCGGCGTCGTGCAATTGCGCCTGCTTCGATTGCAGCAGGTAGGAGCACATCGCCTTGCCGTAGGGGAAGCGCTTGACCGGCGCCTCGGCGTCCTTCTGGTCGACGAAGTACGGGATGCTGAAGTCCTGGGTTTCCGGGTGATACAAGCCGATCAGGAAATTCTCCGCCACCATCAGTTCGCCGATGATGCGGTGCAGGCTGGCCGTCAGGGTGTCGGTGTCGAGGGCGCTGGCCGACAGGTTCGCGATCTGGTACAGCGCGTGCTGCACCTGCTCGGCACGGCGCCGCTCGGCCACCTCGTGCGCCAGGCGCGCGGTACGCTCCTGCACGGCGCGTTCGAGGCGGTCCATGCTTTGCAGGCTCTGCAGCGCCACCGAAACGTGATTCGCGATCACCGAGAACAGCGCCTGGTCTTCATCGCTGTAGGTGTGCTCGGGGGTATAGCTCTGGATCACGATGGCGCCCAGCGGCAGGTGCTGCTGGTCGAGCAGCGGGCAACCGATCCAGTGCTCGGCCGCGCTGCCGGCGCCGAAGCTGGCGCCTTCGCGCTCGCGTGCATGGAAATCGTCGGCCGTCAGCACCAGGTCCTGCCCGTTCATGATGACCCAGGCGGTGGGCGATTGGTTCGGGGACGCCAGGCGTACCGGCTGGTTCAGTTGCGGGCCTTCGTCGGACTCGTCGACGAAATAGACGAAGCGCACCGTGCCTTCGTCGCGGTCGGACAGGGCCACATAGAAATTGGCCGCGTACATGATACGGCCTAGCGCGCGGTGTACGGCGCGGATGAATTCGGTGATATCGCTGCAACTGGTCGAGGTCTGCCCGATTTCAAGCAGCATCGACTGGACCGCTTCCAGCCGGTCGAGACGTTCCATAGGCTTCCCCTTTGCGTGACTTCTTCTGGATAATGCATTGAGGAAATATTAGCAGCAGATGGCGCCGACAAGTAGTTCTTTGGCGCCTCGCCGCTTCCGTGCGACAGAAAGACAACGCTCAGGTAAGACTTGCAAAGTGATGGCCATGGGGGCAGGATGAGTTCATCGACCGCGCCACCCAACAAGGAGACAAATGATGATCAAGGTCAGCGTGATGTACCCGAATGGTCCCGATGCCCATTTCGACGAGGCGTATTACCGCGACAAGCACATGCCGATGGTAAAGGAGCTGATGGGCGAGCACTGCAAGTACTACACGGTCGACCGGGCGCTCCCGTCGGGCGCATCGGACGGGAACGCGCCCTACATTGCCATGGGCCATTTGTTCTGCGATTCGGTCGAGGCCTTCCAGACCGGTTTCGGCCCGCATACCAAGGCGATCATGGCCGACATTCCCAACTACACCAACCAGAAGCCGGTGATCCAGATCAGCGAAGTGCTGGTCGGATAACGACCGCAAGCCGCCATGCTCCCGGTCGCGCTGTTCTCGCTCCTGACGCTGCTGGCCATCGGCTGGATGCTCTACATAAACGCAAAGGATCGCAAGCAGCTCGAACAGGAATTACTGGACGACGCTGACGACAAGGCCGCGCGGCGGTAATTCGGCTGGATCCGCTATCAGGAGACGTACGTGTTGTGGAAAATAGTATCGATGGCAATGCTGTGCTGCTGGTCCCTGCCCGCCTGGGCGGCGGACCCGTGGTGCAGCCCGGGCGGCGCGTCCGCACTGAGGTTTGAATGGCTGTCCAGGGACACAAGCAATCCCTCGATCGGCAGCGTGCGGATCCAGGATGCGTCGGGCAGGATCGTGCAAACGCTGGACGATCTGGAAAGCTATTACGGAGACAGCGAATCGCTGAATACCGGCACGGATTTCAATAACGACAGTTGCCCCGACCTGTTGCTCGTCCACAGCAAGGCGCCGATCGGTAACGAAAGCGTCCGGGTTTTCCTCTACAACGCGGAGGCGAAGCGCTTCGAGATAAACGAAGCCGTGTCGGAGCTGGCTGGGCCGAGCATCGATCCAGACGACAAGAATTGTTTGATCAGTTCATCGAAAGGCGGCGCCGAGGATGTCTACTCGGCAAAGCATTGCTGGAACAAGGGAAAGCTCGTCCTTCAAAGCGAATACGACATCTCGCCGCTGTACAAGGACGGCAAATTCCAGTGCTTCCAGCACACCAGCACGGTCTACCGTGGTGGCAAGAAGCGCACGCGGACGAACTGTACGAAAAAGTTCTGAGAACCACGCACGGCCTTGGCCGCATCGCGCTCAGGACGGATCGCGCGCCTTGCTCGGTTCCCACGGCATGGTCCCGATCTCCTGCTTCAGCAAGGCCAGGAAGCGCTCGGTGCGCGCCGAGCGCCGGCCGCGCTGGGCGCCCATCAACGCCACGATGTCCGCGCCCGGCGCTTCATGGTCGGGCAATACCTGCACCAGCCGGCCGCTGTGCAATTCCCTTGCCACGTCCCAGCTTGAACGCTGCATGATGCCATAGCCATCCAGCGCCCAACCCTTGACCACCCGCCCATCGTTGCTGGCCAGCGCAGGCGAAAACCGCACCGATTCGAAGTCAGTCTGCCCCGGCGCGCGCAGGCGCCACTGGCTCAGGTCTTGCGCGTTCTCGCGCAGCATCAGGCAGCGGTGCCGGCGCAGGTCGGCGATCGAGCGCGGCATGCCGTGCTGCTCGAGGTAGCCTGGTGCCGCGCACAGCAGGCGCTGGTTCTTGGCCAGCACGTGGCGCTGCAGGCTGGAATCGCGCAGCTCGCCGATGTGGACCACGATATCCCAGCCATCGCCGGTGGCGAGGTTCGGCCCGTCCGACAGTTCCAGCTCGACGGTGAGCGATGGATGCGCGGCCTGGAAGCGCGCCGCCAGCGGCGCCACGTGGGCGTTGCCGAAGCCGAGCGGCGCCAGGATGCGCAGGCAGCCGGTCATGTCGTTCTTGCGCTCGCCCAGCGCCTCGGCCAGGGCGTCCATGTCGGCCAGGATCAATGTCGCCTGCGTGGCCAGCAACTGGCCCTCGTCGGTGAGCGTGATGCGGCGGCCGAAGCGGTCGAGCAGGCGCAGGCCAAGCTTTTCCTCGATGGCTTGCAAACGCTGGGAAACCGACGAGGGCGTGACGAGCAGCA
This sequence comes from Massilia sp. YIM B02769, assembly GCF_030411995.1. Classification (GTDB taxonomy): domain Bacteria; phylum Pseudomonadota; class Gammaproteobacteria; order Burkholderiales; family Burkholderiaceae_D; genus Telluria. The sequence goes on along the minus strand of NZ_JASNRC010000009.1, from coordinate 190,095 downwards.
CGCGGGCGGTGGCCGCCAGCGTCGGCTGGCTCGCCACGGTGCAAAAGAAACGCAAATCCTCGCTGCTCAGCATGAAGTTTTACCTTAACAAAGGAGTGGCCCGGCGTTAATCCCGGGCTTCATGCTCAACTATACAATAGCCGTTTTCACAACACGAAGGCTTCCATGCGACAGTGCATCCGCTTCCTGGCCATCGGCATGCTGGCATGCGCCGCCCACGCGGGCGCGCATGCAGCCCCGCATGCAGTCCAATCCGTGCTGACGCCCGAGCAACTGCGGCAAGACCTGCAGTTCATCCGCCAGACCATCGCCGAGATCCATCCCGAGCCCGGCATCACGATCGCGCCGGCCCGGCTGGAAGCAGCCCTGGACGCGGCGCAGGCGCAACTCTCCACGCCGATGGACCGCGATGCCGCCTGGCGCGTGCTGGGGAAACTGAATCCGCAATTCGCCGACGCCCACCTGGGGGTGTTCCAGCCCGGGCGCGACCAGCAGGTCAAGGCGCACCTGGCGGCTGGCGGCGGCTTCTTTCCCTACGAAGTCCGGGTAACGCCGGAGGGCGACCTCTTCATCCGCGCCGAGCTGGGCGGCAAAACGAGCACGCTGGCGCGCACGCGCATCGAGCACATCAACGGCGTGCCGGCAAACCAGCTCGTGCAGGAACTGCTGCAACTGGTCCACGGCGACACGGCGGCATTCCGCGCCGAGGTGTTGTCGCGCCGTTTCTGGTTTTATTATTGGAAAGTGGCCGGCGCCCCGGCCAGCTTCACGCTGGTGCAGAACGGCAAGCAGGTGAGCGTTCCTGCCAGCAGCGCCCTGCCTGAACTGTTCGTCGGCGCGGACTCGGCGGATTTCGACAAGGTCTACCGTTTCGAACTGCTGGGCAAGCACACGGCCCTCCTGACCATCAAGCAGTTCGGCTGGCCGGACAAGGACAAGTTCTACGCCTTTACGCAGGATGCGTTCGCCAGGATGCGCGCGGCCGGCGTGACCAATCTGCTGATCGACGTGCGCGAAAACGGCGGCGGCGACGACGACATGTGGAAAACCGGCATCCTGCCCTACATCGCCACCCGTCCCTACCGCCACACCTCGACTTACGTGAAGAAAGTGATCCCGGGCCGAGGCAGTGCCACGGAAAAAGTGGGCGACGTCATCCACGGTACACAAAATAACTGGGAACAGCCGCAACTCGGCAATCCCCTGCTGTTCAAGGGCCGCGTCTACGTGCTGGTGGGTGGGATGACTTACTCGTCCGCAGTGCTGTTCAGTAACGTGATGCAGGATTTCGGTTTCGCCCAGCTGGTCGGTGCACGCGGCTATGCACGTGCACGCCAGAGCGGCGGTATCCAGATTCGGAGTCTTCCGAATACGAAACTGGAGTTGGTGGTGCCGCGCTTCGTGCTCGACCGGCCGTCGGGCGCACGCACGCCGGAGCTGGTCACGCCCGATATCGTGCTGGCCGACGATCCCTTCGACGAGCGCGTGCTGGTCGACGCGCTATTGCAGCGCATCGAGCCGCAATAGGACTCAGCGCGGGGCGCGAAAGTCGTTTTCGATCCAGGCCAGGGCCGAGGCCGGGGTCAGCTTGAAGGTCGGCGCCACGCGCACCTTGGCCACTTCCTCGCCCATCTCGTCGGTGGCGGCCAGCATCGCGTAGGGGTCGTCATCGTCGGGCACGATGTCGAGCGTCACCTTCAGCTCGCCCTGCTCGGTCGAGACCACGGTGCTTTTATGCAGCATCGCGTGCAAATGCTGCTCGTGGCGGCGGATGACTTCCGAGGCCGTCTTGATCAGCGTGTTGAAGGCATTGACGTCGAGCGGCTTCGGGTTCTTCTTGTCGCGGCCCATGGTCCAGGGACCGACCAGCGCCGGCTCGCGCTCGCCATCCTTGTACATGGCGACCGCCCAGCCTTCGTCGTCTTCGTTCTTGATCACCTTGGCGGTCCAGCCGTTGCCTTGCCACAGGCGCGGCTCTTGCACCAGCGCGTCGTCGTCACCCGTTTCCAGGTCGTTTACATCGTCATTCATTGCTCGCTGCTTCCATCTTGCCGGGCTCGCGCCCAAAGCAAGATCATAGAGGAAATCAGGCGAGCGGGTGTGGCCGATCGCACTTGCCGGACGCGGCCTCGGCATGCAGGCGGAAGCCGGGCAAGCGGGGCGGGCGGATTGGCGGCGGCAAGGGCGTGCGCAGCGGATCGATGTTCGGCTGGCGCGGCGCTTCCCGATTGAAAGGGTTGATGATGATGGGCGGGATGGTAGGCGGCGCCGATGGCGGCCCCTTCGGTCCCCCACCCGCCCAAGGCTGGCGGTGCGGCGAGTTCATCATGGTGCTGACAGGATGCATAAAGCCTTCCTACAACAAAAGCAGGCTGTCAGTATAGGCGGCGAGCGGCGCAATGCAAGGTCAAAAGACTTAAGGCGCCTGGCAAACGGTCACGCGCTCCCATGCATGCTATTGCCAATCTGTTTCCTACTCGGGAGTTGCCCGAACCAGGAGGTCGCCAACAACGTCGCCCCGAACTGGCCCCTCTATCAGTTCAGCGCATTCGCGCATCCGGTTGCGCAGCTCGACCATGCGTACAGTGGACTCGGCTTGTGTAGACCAGACGAGTTCGGACGGCCATTGGGCGTAGGCAAAATAGTGGCCGTCGGCGCAATGGTGCAGACGCGACCCCAGGCCGCCGCGCTCATCGCGTATCAGTTCGGTGAGTTCGCGCCAGGCCTGCTCGAACTCACGCTCACGGTCAGAAGCTACTTTCCATTTAAAGTAAATCGCATGCATGACATCCTGTCGGATTGGCCGACCTCTTCTGGTCGCAAGGGGGATACCAGCTTACTGCTGGTCGTTGAGGCAGCACGGCTTTGCTACGTTACAGTCGCAAAGGACTGCTTCTGGCCGATTGCGGATCTATTGTAGCGTCAGCTATCGACCCAAAGCGGAAGGTCGTCAAATCAAATGAAGCGAGAACGGAGGCGCTCCATTTTCCTTCAACGCCTTATCGAAATCTTTTCTGCATTCAGCAACCGTCCCATACGTCTCATTTTCAGCGAGATAAAGTTCGTCTTCGATTGTATCGAAAATATGATAGAGCTCAGCGTCGCCCGTGGCACGAGCGACTCTCATTGCTTGCCGGATCGCTCCGCCCAGGGAATCGTTCGTGGAGTCCAGCGTCATCGAAATGCGCCCCAGTAGCCATCGGCAGACAAGGGCCATTTCCGGTTCACCCTCAACCTCATTGAGATCAGAGATGGCGTGTGCAAGCGGCTTGCGCCATGAGACTTCAATCACCTCTCCCGGCGGCTCATCCATTTGATCTATGACCGATATGGCCCACTCCATGGCTTCCTCCGCCTCACAGAGTCCAACTTCTAAGCCAATGCGGAAATATTGGGCAAAACTTGCTAGGGAGGGTTTCATGTAATCTCTGCTTGTATTGCAAGGTCCGCTGTTGGCCGATTGCAGACGTATTGTAGCGTCTGCTTTCGACCCAAAGCAGACGCGGCCCCTCAACGACAACCCGTATCACCGCGCTTCCAACTGAATGTCGCGATTGTGGCGCCGATGACAAGGAAGCTGTTCGTTGAATTCGAATACAGATAATGCACAAAGGCACCAGAAGGTAGAACGCTGGGTACAATCTTGCTTATCTCCAGTCGTTCGTCGGGCAGTGAGCCATTTGACGTGATCCACAAAGAAGAGTCGCCTGTTGGCCTGGTTTGGCAGATTGCTGGCTCAATCGAGCAAAAACATAGCCCAGAAAACTCAACCGTTCCCCGCTGCAGAGAGAACTGTTGGTCTCACGCGGTTGCCCGGCACTGGATGTCGAACTCGAGCGTCGCAGTTGCTCGCACAAAATCGACGGCAAACGACAACAGTTCTGCATCATGAAAAGTTGCGTCTTCGTATGTTTTGTCCAGCAAACTGTCCAGCGTTTCCATATGTTCCTTATGGCCGCTACCGGCCGATCCCTGCCAGTCTGCGACAGACCGGACCCGACCCATTGCGGACCTTGGGCAGTTACGCTGTTAGCGGGCAGCCTTACCAAACACGCGACTGTGCCAATACATCTGCGGTGCGGCAAACCAGTCTTCGTTCCTAGTCGTTCGGAACTGTGCAAGTTGAGCCATCGGTATTTGATAGCGACTGAACAATGCTAACAGGTCTCTAAGGGACGCCTGCGATAGGTTCGTTCTGACTATCAAGGTATCCTGTTCCCGCCGAAGGACACCAGGAATCTCCGTCGCCCACTCAAAGAGATGTTTCTCGTCCAGCTGCGAACCAAAATGCACGTCGGAACAGTCGAGATAAATCATTGGTTTCCTTGTTCTTCTGCGTCCGCTTCTGGCCGGTTGCAGACGTATTGTAGCGTCCGCTTTCGACCCAGGCTGTGTAAAAACGTGAAATTGAGCGGCAGATCCAGCTTCAGCAAGAAATCGGTTTAATTGCGGAGTGCCAGGAAGGGCTGTGGCACCCCGTGACCTCTGCGCGATATTTAGGCCGCCCGAGCAGCCAAAGCCTCCAAAGCAGGCCAAAGCGCCGCAGAAACCGGGCATAGGCCCGGATTGCAGCCAGCATGCCGCTGATACCGAGCACCGCTATCAATCTCCGGAAATTATAGGCGAGCACGTGCAAGCTCATCTCGGTTGCGACGCGCTCCAATCCTTTCAACCGAGGAACGCCGAATTCGCATGGCATCGGGATTCTGCTCAAGGCGCATCTGCATCTCGTCGAGCACGTCCTGATGTTCCCAGCGGGACACCCGTCGTTGCGTACTCGGTGTGCATTTATCCTTGAGGTGGCAACTCTTGCAGTTCGAGCTCCAGTATCGATTCAGCTTCATGCCTTTTTCGACGCTTGAGAAACGCCATATCAGGGATTCGCCTGCAGGACAACGATACTCGTTCTTTACTGGGTCGTAAATGAAGTCGGCCTTGTCGAATCGACCGTCGGCCTTGGCACCCGAGGTTTTCGTAGGAGGTACCAAGACAGAGATGCCTGCTTCATGACAGGCCAGGATTTCCTCACCTTTGAAGTAGCCGCGATCGGCAATTGCTGTCAGTGTCGTCGTGCCGATTGCAGCACGGGCTTTCTTGGCCATGCCTGACAATTGGTCGCGGTCGCTGCCGTTATTAGTCACCTCATGCTCGACGATCAAATGATGCTTGGCGTCGCCTGCGGCCCGCACGTTGTAGCCAACAATTCCCGAACCGCGCGTCATCACCGAGCGCGAGTCCGGGTCAGTAAGCGATATCTGCGTTTCGCCAGTCTCTATCAGCTTCGCTTCGATTTCCTTGAGCGTTGCCATTTGAGATTTCATCGCTGCGATCTTATCGTTGAGACGAACGCTTTTCGACTGTGCAGTAGCTGGTTCCTGCCGGTCAGCGGTATCGAGTTCTGCCAGATAGCGACCGATATTGGCTTCGATCTCCGCCATCCTGCGCTTGAGTTTTGCATCGGTAAAATTGCGATCACTGCTGTTGACGGCCTTGAATTTGCTGCCGTCGATCGCAACAACTGCATCCGAAAACAGATCCAGCTGCTGGCACAGCACGACGAACTGACGGCAGACCTTACCGATGGCCTTGCCGTTATCTTTTCGGAAGTTCGCAATCGTCTTGAAGTCAGGTGCCAAGCGTCCGGTAAGCCACATCAGCTCAACGTTGCGCTGGGCCTCTCGCTCAAGCCGCCGGCTCGATTGAATACGATTGAGGTAGCCGTAAATGTAGAGCTTGAGCAGTACGGCCGGATGATAAGCCGGTCGCCCTGTCTTGGCCGGTTGCATTCGCCCAAATCCGAGGCTGCCAAGATCAAGTTCTTCAACAAATACATCGACCACACGAACCGGGTTGTCCCCACTCACGTAGTCATCCAGGAGTTCAGGAAGCAGTGTTCCTTGTCCGCGATCTTCGCCTTCGATAAAGCGCTTCATTTGGCACCCCAGTGATGAGATACTTCCTCAACGTTTACCAAATCGGTTCCGTTTACATCGGCCTACGTTTTTACACAACCTGGACCCATTGCAGACATTGAATTGTGGCAGGTGAGCAGGCACGCTTACCTCAATCCTCATTGTCAGCGTCGTTCTGTTGACGAAGCCAAGGGCCTTCTACGCTTTCGCGCCAGGCAAGCCATCCCGGAGGAAGATCAGCAAGCTGGCTCACGGAAGGATCCAGATCCACCGCATGACTTAGGCACACCATAAGGGCTTCAGTCGGCGGATTCGAACCATCGAGGAATTGCCACCCATGGTCATCTTCATCATGTGTAACGAGAAGAATTGGGTGGCCGTCATTAACGATGGATCTGGACACGATTGTCGCGCAATTTAGAGGTTGATCGAAGTTCCACATTCTTAACTGTTCAAGATAAATTCGCGAGCTGACAAATAGCCGCTCTTGGCCGATAGCGGACACCTAGAACGGCTCAGTGTACGCGATTGTTGCTTCTGGAGAAACAAGAGGCTTGTCAGCCGCTCTTGAAGAGCAGTCGATCAATCACACACGTTCGTCGTCCTTTCCTGCACTCCGGCCCGCCGAACCTGCCGTTTGTCGCAGCCTGCTCGCACGCCTGACTGCATGCGCCTACAGTCAGCCCATACCCCCTGACCCAACAAGGAGAACACCATGAAAAAAATCGTCCCCTACCTCGTCCTGATCCTGTGCGCGCTACTGCTCTGGGACCTGCTGTTCAGCTTTGACGATGCCACCTTCCACATCGACGGCGACACGGTCGACGGCCCGGTCGGCGCCGCGCTGGCGCTGCTGTTCGGGGCCGGTGGGGCGATCCTCGGCGTGGTGGTGGCGGTCGTGGTGGGCGTGGTGCTGGCGGTGGTGTTCGCCGGCGTCGGCGTGGTGCTGCTGGCGGCGCTGGGCGTGGCGGGCGTGGCGGTGGCCGCGGCCATCGTGCCCTTCATGCTGCCGCTGCTGGCGCTGGTGCTGGTCTGGTACCTGGTGCAGCGCTCGCGCAAGAACCGCGTGGTGCATGCACAGGCGGTGTGACTTGTAGGGTGGACATGTGTGGTGCTGGCATCTAGCCAGCACCACTGTCCACGCGGTACGGCGGTGGATATATGGTTGCGCATGCAAATGAAGGTTCGCATGCGCAATGATTAATTCGACGGCGCATTCCATCAACCGGTCAAACAGCGTGGGCACAAGTGCCCACCCTACAAGAACTGTGCTGCGATGCTTGCAGGAGGTTGAACGCGTGGACGGCACAGCCGCCTCTCGTGGCCCGGTCCACCCTACGCTTATCCGCGCGACGCCTTCTCCGCCGCGTACTGCTCATACCCCCGCGCCCGCAGCGCGCAGGCCGGGCAAGTGCCGCAGCCATAGCCCCAGTCGTGGCGCGCGCCGCGTTCGCCCAGGTAGCAGGTGTGGGTTTCGAAGCGCACCAGGTCCACCAGCGCCTCGCCGCCGGCCTGCTCGGCCAGTTCCCAGGTCTGCTTCTTGTCGATCCACATCAGCGGCGTCTCGACCTTGGTGCGCGTGGCCATGCCCAGGTTCAGCGCCACCTGCAAGGCCTTCATCGTATCGTCGCGGCAATCCGGATAGCCCGAGAAATCGGTCTCGCACATGCCGCCCACCAGCACGTTCAGGCCGCGACGGTAAGCGACGGTGGCCGCCACCATCATGAACATCAGGTTACGGCCCGGCACGAAGGTATTCGGCAAGCCATTCGCCTGCATTTCGATGGCCACATTGCTGGTCAGCGCGGTATCGGAAATCTTGCCGATCAGCGACAAATCGATCATGTGGTCTTCGCCCAGCCGTGCATTCCACTCCGGCGAGAGCGCACGCATCTTGTCCAGCACGCTGGGGCGCACGGCCAGCTCGATGGCGTGGCGCTGGCCATAGTCGAAGCCGATGGTCTCGACGCGTTCGTAACGTTGCAGCGCCCAGGCCAGGCAGGTAGTGGAATCTTGCCCGCCACTGAAGAGTACAAGGGCGGTATCGGGAGGCAGCATGTGTGGTAATCCGGGAAGTTAATCGTTCGCCAGCATTTTTGCAATTCCGTTAAGATGACCTCAGCATTGACACTGAATGGAGAGACATGGTCCTCGCACCATCCGAGCGGACCGTAGCGGCGCCACGGCGATTGCGGATTTTGGCACAAATCGTGCTGTCCGTGTATGCCGTGCTGGGCGCCCAGGCCGCCACTGCCCAGGATACCAAGGGCATCAACTACAACGTGCGCATCGATGCGCCGCGCCAGCTTGACGACTTGCTCGAGGATAACCTCGACCTGTTGCGCTGGCGCGGCAATGCGCGCGTCGACCTCGAACAACTGCAGCGCTTGGTGAAGGAAGCGCCCGAGCAGGCGAAAGCCCTGATCGCCACCGAAGGCTATTACTCGCCGCAGGTCTCGGCCGGACTCGATACCAGCGGCGGCACGCCGGTGGCGCGCGTGATCGTCGAACCCGGCGAACCGACCCTGGTGAGCGACATCGATCTGGTGCTGCAAGGTTTCGTGCCCTTCGAACAGGGCGGCGCCCCCTACGACGCCGCTGCCCTGCGCAACCGCTGGTCGCTGCCCGTCGGCGCCCGCTTCCGCCAGGCCGACTGGGAAGGCGCCAAGCGCGATTTGCTGCGCGAAGTCGTGCAGTCGCGCTTCCCGCGTGCCCAGCTGGTGGAAACCAGCGCCACCGTCGACCCGGAAACCCGCAAGGCCTCGCTGCGCGTGGTCATGGACAGCGGCCCGGAAATGCGTTTCGGCGAGCTGCGCATCCGCGGCCTGAAGCGCTATCCGTCCACGGTGATCACCAACCTGAACAAGATCAAGCCGGGCGACGAATACAGCGAAACGGCGCTGCAGGCGCTGCAATCGCGCCTGCAGGAAACCGGCTACTTCTCCACGGTCGAAGTGAGCGCCGACATGCGCGCCGTGCTGAATGCCGAGATCCAGGAAATGAAGGACGACGACGACACGGATGCGCCGGCCGCGGCTGCCACCGCGCAGGCCGATCCGAACGCACCCGCCGTCCCCGGCCAGGCCGCCACCGGCGTCAAGCCCCCTACTCCAGGCCCGACCGTGCTGCCGGTGCTGGTGCGCGTCACCGAAAACAAGCAGAAGAACGTCGAAGTCGGCCTCGGCTTTTCCACCGACACCGGCGGCCGCGCCCAGGTCGGCTACGACGACCTGAACGTGTTCGGCAAGCGCATGAAGAGCGACCTCATCTACGAACAGAAGCGCCAGAGCGCGCGCGTCGATTTCTTCTGGCCGACCACGCCCGACGGCTACAACGACAGCGTCGGCGGCGGCGTCGAGCGCGAGGACGTGCGCGGCGAAATCACCACCACCGCCAGCGTGGCCGCGCGCCGCGCCTGGGGCACGCCGGAACTCGAACGCAGCCTGACGCTCGAGGTGCTGGCCGAGAAGCGCGAAGTCGCGGGTATCGACACCAACTACAGCAAGAGCATTCCGCTTACCTATAACGTCACGCGCCGCAAGCTCGACAACCTGCTGCAGCCGACGCGCGGCTATGCGCTCAACTGGCAGGTGGGCATTGCGCCGCTGCCGCTGCTGACCGACGAAAAATTCATCCGCGGCTATACGCGCGGCGTGTACTACCGCCCGGTCGGCGAGACCGGCACCCTGATCCTGCGCGGCGAAGCCGGTGCGGTCTTCTCGAAAGACAAAGAGGGCGTGCCGAGCAGCTTCCTGTTCCGTGCCGGCGGCGACCAGTCGGTGCGCGGCTACGGCTACCAGCAATTGGGCGTGCAGGAAGGTAACGCCATCGTCGGCGGCCGCTACCTGCTCACCGCGGGCGTCGAGTACCAGTACTGGTTCCGCCCACCATGGGGCGTGGCCGTGTTCTACGATGCCGGCAATGCCGGCGACAAGTTCAGCGACCTCAATCCGAAGTCCGGCTACGGCGTGGGCGCGCGCTGGCGCAGCCCGGTCGGCCCGATCAACGTCGACGTCGCCTATGGCCACGCCGTCAAAAAGGCGCGCCTGCACTTCTCACTTGGATTTACCTTCTGATGGACAGCGTCGACAACAACCCCACTTCGCCTGCGCAAACACCGCCGCAGGCACCGCAGCCACCGAAAGCGCGGCGCTGGCCGCGCCGCGTCGCCATCGGCCTCGTGGTCACCGGCGTGCTGGTCGGCAGCGCGGCCTGGTACCTGGGCCGCGAGACCACGCTGCAGATGATCGCCGAGCGCGCCGCGCGCGCCACCGACGGCAAGCTCACCATGACCGGCATCCGCGGCTCGATCTATGGCGCCATGCACATCGACCGCCTGGTCTGGCGCACCGACGAGCAACTGGCCATCGCCACGAACATCGACATCGACTGGTCGCCGCGCCAGCTGCTCTCGCGCGGCATCGAGATCACCCGGCTCCACGCGGCCGACCTGCGCATGGAAACCCTGCGCGAGTCGGAAGAGCCGACCACCATGCCAACGACCCTCGAAGCGCCATTCAAGATCGCGCTCGACGACGCGCGCCTGACGAAAGCCACTTTTGTGAGCAAGGGCGGCAACACCGAAATCTCGAACATCCGCCTGCGCCTGCACGGCGACAAGGTGAAATGGCAGCTCAGCGACGCAGTGGCCACCACGCCCTGGGGCCAGCTGGCGGCGAACGGCAGTATCGGCGCCCAGCGTCCGTTCAAGCTCGATGCCAACGCCAGCCTGAGCGGCACGCCGACCGGCGGCGCCACGCCGGCGCAACTGAAACTGCACGCCGGCGGCGACCTGAACCTGACCCAGCTCGACGCCTCCGGTTCGGCCGGCCGCGCCGGCGGCCAGGCGCGCATCGCCCTCTCTCCCTTCGCCGAGATCCCGCTGCGCAGCATGGACCTGAACGCGAAGAACATCGACCCCGGCTTCTTCAACCCCGAGCTGCCGACGGCCGACCTGAACCTGGTGGTCAAGGCCAGCCTGGACGACAAGCGCAACATCTCCGGCAGCGTGAACCTGGTGAACGACGGCGCAACAGGCACGATCGACCAGCAACGCCTGCCGCTGCGCGCGATGCGCGGCCAGCTGGGCGGCAACCTGGAGGCGATGAAGATCAGCGACGTCCTCGTCGACCTGGGCGGCGCCGGCAGCTTTACCGGCAGCGGCAGCGTACAGCGCGGCGAAGATGAAGAGGGCATCGGCACCGCCAACTTCGCCCTGCACACCGACCGCCTGGATTTGAAGCAGATCCACGGCAGCATGAAGCCGACCAAAATCGCTGGCGACATCGCCGTGGCGAACGCCGGCAACGTGCAGTCGCTGAACCTGAACCTGGTCGACGCCGGCCTGCGCCTGGCCGCGCGCGCCAAGCTCGAAGACAACGTCGTCGACATCGAGGAAGCGCGCCTCCTGGCCGGCAAGGGCGTGATCACCGTCACCGGCAACGCCAAGCTGGCCGACGACAAGGCATTCAATGTCAAAGCCAACGCCAGCCGCTTCAACCCCGCCGCGCTGGGCGATTATCCCCAGGCCGACCTGAACGCCGACATCAACGCCGCCGGCGTCCTCGCGCCCGAGTGGAAGGTGAACGCCGACTTCGCCATGCGTCCGAGCCGCCTGTTCGACCAGCCGCTGTCCGGCCGCGGCAAGCTGGCCGCCGATGCGAAACACGTGAGCGGCGTCGACGCGACCGTCGCCCTCGGCCAGAACAAGGTCGACCTGAACGGCGCATTCGGCGCCCCCGGCGAAAAACTCAACTGGCGCCTCGATGGCCGCCAGCTGGCCGCCCTGCGCGCCGATTTGTACGGCGCCGTGAATGCCAGCGGCGTCGTCACCGGCACCATGCAGGCGCCGCGCACCACCTTTGAAGTCGATGCGAATGGCCTGGGCTGGGTCGCGGCCCAGCGCAAGGCCAACGACGGCAAGCTGCACGTCACCGGCGAAGCCTGGCTCGCCGGCGGCGAGGATGCGCGCTTCGTCGAGGTCAAGGCCAACGGTAACATGAGCCGCTTCAACCCGGCCGCCTTTGGCAGCCCGCTCCCGGGCAGCATCAACGGCAGCTTTGCCGCCAGCGGCCGCTCCGGCGCCGACTGGCGCGGCGCCCTCGACCTGAAAGTCGAAGACTCGACCCTGTCGAAGTCGCCGTTCTGGGGCTATGCGCGCCTGAACGCCGACCGCCGCCACATCTCGAACACCGACGTCGATTTGCACGTCGGTCCGAACGTGATCGCGGCAAAGGGCAGCTTCGGCGCCGGCCGCGACCAGCTCGACTGGCGCATCGACGCCGGCCAGCTGGCCGCCTTGGGCCCCGACTTCGGCGGCGCCCTGCGCGGCAACGGCACCCTGACCGGCACCATGGAAACGCCCTCGCTCACGGCCGCGCTGGAAGGCCAGAACCTGAAGTTCCTCGGCACTCACACGGTGCGCTCGCTGCGCGCCAGCGCCAATCTCGGCTCGGGCCGGGGCGGCGCCGACCCGCTGGTCAGCGACATCCAGGTGCTCGATTACGCGAATGGCGACACCCGCATCGCCGCCGCCAGTTTGCAAACGAGCGGCACGCGCGCGTCGCACACCCTGCGCGCGGCCGGCCGCAGCGACGACTTCGACGCCCTGGTCGAAGTGCGCGGCGGCTGGAGCGGCAATGCCTGGAACGGCACCCTGGCGACGCTGCAAAACAAGGGCCGCTATGCGATGACCCTGGCCCAGCCGGTACCATTGAAAATCGGCGTGGCGCCCGGCGCCGGCGTGGCCGGCCTGGCCTCGCCCGAATCGCTGGCCTTCAATGGCGCCGTGATCAAGCTGCCGACCGGCACCGTCAACATTGCCTCGCTCACCAAGCAGGGCCCGCGCTGGAACAGCCGTGGCGCCGCAGCCGGCGTGCCGCTGAATTACATCGCCCAGTTCTCGCCGGCGTTGCGCGAAAACGTGCAGGGTAACCTGACCCTCGGCGCCGACTGGTCGCTCGACATGCGCGTGGCCGGCGGTAAGGCCGCCCCTGCCCTGGCCGGCGGCGTGCACGTGTTCCGCGAGGGCGGCGACGCGCTTGTCGGCGCCGACGTGCCGGTGGCCCTGGGCCTGCGTACGCTGGATTTGCGTGCGGACGTGCAGGGCAGCTCGCTGCGCACGCAAGTGGCGCTGGACGGCACCCGCACCGGCTCCGCGCGCGTCGACGGCACCGTACAGATGCTGAATGGCCGCGTCGACCAGGACAGCCCGCTGCGCATGACGGCCGTCGCCGACATGGCGTCGATTGCCTGGCTGGCGCCGCTGGCCGGCCAGCGCGACCTGGAACTCGACGGCAGCCTGAAGGCCAATCTGACGGCCGGCGGCACCATCGGCACGCCCTCGCTGAACGGCACCGTGAACGGCGACGCCCTCGCCGTGCGCTGGCCGGAACAGGGCGTGCGTTTGCGTAACGGCCAGCTGCGTTCGCAGCTGGAAGGCGACCGCCTGGTGCTGCAACGCCTCTACCTCGAAGGCGTGCAGGGCAATGCCACGGCCGACGGCTCGGTGCGCTTCGGTACGGATGGCGCGATCCAGCTGCGCCTGGTGGCGAACAAGCTCGAAGCCCTGTCGCGTCCGGACCGCACGGTGATCGTCTCCGGCGAAGCGAACCTGGTGCGCGACGCCCAGCGCTTTGCGCTGGATGGCCGCTTCAAGGCCGACCGCGCCCTGATCGAATTCGCGCCGCAAGGCCGTCCGACCATCTCCGAGGACGTGATCGTGCTGGGCCGCGGCGCACCGGCCGCGCCGCAGAAGAAGGAAGCGGAGATGCCGCTCACGATCAACCTGGCAGCCGACCTGGGCGACGACTTCCACCTGCGCGGCCTGGGCATCGACGCCTACCTGGCCGGCAGCGCGCGCGTGCGCATGGTCGGCAACAGCGACCCGCGCGTGAATGGCACCATCCGCGTGGCCAGCGGCCAGTATGCGGCCTACGGCCAGAAGCTGACCATCGACCGCGGCGTGCTGACCTTCAACGGCCGCTACGACAATCCATCGCTCGACGTGCTGGCCGTGCGCAAGCAGCCGGAAGGCACGCAGCTGAGCGAGACGAACGTCGAAGCCGGCGTGCAGGTCACCGGCACGGCGCAGGCGCCGGTGGCGAAACTGGTGTCGACGCCGTCGGTGCCGGATTCCGAGAAGCTGTCCTGGCTGGTGCTGGGCCACGGCATGGAAGGCACGAGCGGCAACGAGAAGGACGTGCTGAGCGCGGCGGCCGGCGCCCTGCTGGGCGGCAAAGGCGGCACCGGCGGCATCACCTCGAAGCTGGCGAATTCGCTGGGCGTGGATGAACTGGGCGTCGGCCAGGGCCGCAACGGCGACGCCGAGGGTCTGGCGAATACGGTGGTCACGGTCGGCAAGCGGATTTCCTCGCGCGCCTACCTGAGCTTCGAGCAGGGCGCGACCACGGCGTCGAGCCTGGTGCGCCTGCGCTATAAACTCAACCCGCGCTGGACGCTGCAGTTCCAGACGGGGACGAATACGGCACTGGACGTGCTGTATGCGTGGGCCTTCGATTGAGCGCCTGATACACCTCCATGGCGGCGTTGCATCGGCTCGCCGTACATTCGTACTGTCTTCGCCGATGCGCCTTGCCCTGGAGGCGTATCAGGCGCTCAAGGCCTTAGTGAATGCTCGGCTTCGGATCGGGGACCGGGTCCTCGTTCTGGGGCGTGTGGACCGGCGTGTGGTGCGGATGCGGTGCGTCGAAAGGTTCTTGCAGCGGCTCTTCGACGGGTACCGGGTCGGGTGCACGGTGCAGGCGCAGCGGCACTGGCGGGGCTGGGATCATGGTCGGGTTCTCCTGGATAATGATGTCATTACCTTAGCATGTGCCGTTCGCTGCCGCCGTCCCGCTGGCGGCATGCGCCGTTGCCCTCGTTTACAATGCCGGCATCGACTCAACCGGCAGCCAACTCTTCCACGATGAACATCACCACCCTCGCCCTGCTCGCCCTGACGCCCATCCTCGTCTGGCGCATCTATGCGCGCCTGAAAACGCAGATGGCGCGCCAGCGCTCGATCATGTCGCGCCACTACACGGGCGTGCTGGTGTTCGGGGGGCTGGTGCTGGTGCCGCTGGCCCAGGTACTGGCGCGGCCGATGGAACTGGCGGCACTGGCGGCGGGTGCGGCGCTGGGCGCGTTCTGGGGCGTGTTCGCACTGCGCCGCACGCGTTACGAGGATGGCCCGGACGGGTATTACTTCACCCCGCCGATGCGCCTCGGGATCGTGATGGCGATGGTGCTGGTGGCGCGCATTCTCTATATCGGCGTGGAGCTGTATACGCTTCAGGGGTCGGGGGCGACGGCGCAGCGCTTCACCGACAGCCCGCTGAGCATGCTGTGCGTGGGGCTGACCGGGGCTTATTTCCTGGCCTATTCGGTGGGGCTGCTGGTGTGGCGGCGCAAGCTGCGCAAGGCGATCGAGCTGGATTGATTGCTTGGTTGGACCGCGTGCTTGCTGTTTTGTGCGGCTGCGTGAACATTGTTGAACGTAGATGTTCGCATGGGTTCCGTGGTGCGATGCTCATCACCGCGTGGGCTCGAGAGCCCACCCTACGAAAAGCACGTTAGCGGTGACTCAAGTAAGGTGGGCACCCCGTGCCCACGCGGAAATTCGCACACACGGACCGGCGTTTTAATCGAACATGGCGAACACCGCCAACGTACCAAGGGCATACCGGTAACGCCACCGGGTTTTCACCAATAAAAAAGGGGCCCATCCGGGCCCCTTCGCTTAGGCGGCTTGCGCCTCTTCCTTCCGCCGCTGCAGCACGAAAATCGGCTGCGCCCACTGCGTGTCCTTCTTCTTCTTGCTCGTGATGAGCGTCAATTCCGAAGGGTCGTACACGTCGGTGTTGTGCGTCAGCGGCGTGGTCATCAAATACTGCGCATCGGTGTTCTTCAGGAACTCGCCCACCAGCTGGATGTTGCGGATATCCAGGTGCGCAAACGGTTCGTCGATGAACACAAAGCCGCCCGAGCCCTCTTCCGACTTGAGCAGGCCAATCAAGAGCACCAGCGACTTCATCACCTGCTGGCCACCCGAGGCCTCGCCGTCGTTCATGCCGATCTGGTCCTTGCCGTCGAACTTGAAGCGCACGTGCAGGCCGGCCTGGGCCAGCTGGACGTCGTCGTTTTCCAGGCGCACCGGGTCGGCCTGGACGTCGATGCCGGCCAGTTCGCCCAGCTCCTTGATGTTCTTCGAGTAGGTCTTGATGGTATAGCGCAAACGCTCGATGTAGGCGCCGCGCGCGTTGCCGGTGGCTTCGATGGCGCGGTTGTTCTGGTAGCGGCGTTCCTCGGTCTCCGTCTGGCGGCCCGACAGCTGCTCGTTCAAACGCGCATACTGGTCGATGACGGTGGCGTCCAGCTCCCAGTCGTCGCGCGCCAGCGCGTGTTCCAGCGACGACAGGCGCAGATTCACCTGGTGCGCATTCTGGTGCTGGGCCACAAGGGCCGCACGGCGTGCCGGGTTCTTCCAGTTGGCCGGAATCGCGCGCCACTCGCGGCGCATGCCCAGCAAGGCCTTGGCGTGCTCGGCGCGCTGCTCGATCTGGCGGCGGTGGTTCAGGCGCAGGCCCGCTTCCGCTTCCGACAAGGCCATGCGCGCGTTCTGCCACACGGTGTCGGCACGGGTGCGCGCCACGGTCGCGTTCTTGGTCAGGGTCTGCAGCTCGCCCAGGCGCGCGCCCACTTCCAGGCGCTCGGCCTTCAGCGGTGCGATCGAACGCGTGGCTTCCTCGAACTCGGCCTGGCGCGCCGCCAGTTCCTTGGCCGCATCGACGCCGGCAATGCGCGCCTTCAGGCCGCCCACTTCGGCGGCCAGCTTGCTGATCGCCAGCGTCAGCGCATCTTCCTTCGCTTCCAGCGCCGGCAAGGACTTCTGGATCGCTTCCAGGCGCTGGGTTTTACCGGCCGCGCCGAAACGGTAGCGCGACGGCTCGACATACAGCGAGCGGCCGCCGCGGCGTTCGCGGTGGTAGGCGTCCGGCGTGATCCATTCGTCGCTGCCCGACTTGAAGCCGGCATCGACCGAATCCACGCGGTCGATGCGCGCCAGCTGGTCGATCAGCCACGACGGCGCAGCGGCCGAGAAATTCACCACCGACAGCAGGCTGTCGTCCTTCATCTTCGGCGCGTCGACGCAGTCCGGAACGATGAAGTGGCGATAGCGCTCCTTCTCCGCCAGGCGGTACGCCGCCGGTGCATCCTTGGCGCGCTCCAGCAGCACCACCGAGGCGTAGCCGCCGAGCACACCTTCCACCGCGCCCTGCCACTTCGGATCCGTCACTTCGACGATGTCCGACAGCATGGCGTGCGGAATACCTTCGTCGCGCAGGGCGCGGCGCATCTGGCGCTGGGCTTCCGGTTCCGGCATCGCGCTCTTGCCCTGCAGGGCCGAGATGGTCTGCATCTCGATGGCGATCTTCGCGGACACCGACTCGCGCGCGGCGCGCTGGCGGGCCAGCTCGGCTTCCTTTTCTTCCAGCTGCGAGGCCACTTCCGCCATGTCGGCGCCCGCTTCCGCCGACAGCTTCTGCAGGCGTTCCTTCTGCTCCAGCAGGTTCTCGAGTGGCTTGAGCTTCTGGTTGATCGCGGTCAGGCGCGACGCCAGCGCCGTGCCTTCCCCCTCCAGCTGGGTTTCCTGCTGCTGCGATTCGGTCAGCGCGCGCTGCTGGGCGGCCAGGGCCTGGCGTTTCTCGGCCAGCTGGCTGTCGGCCTGCAGCATCGGTTTGCGCTGCTCGCGCAGGTGGCGGCTCATGGCGGCCGCCTTTTCGCGCGCCTCGTGGTACTCCAGGCTAGGCAGCACCTCTTCACGCAGGGCGCTCTTTTCCTTGTTCAGGTCTTCCCACTGGTGGAAGTTGGCCACGCGCAGGCGCAGTCCTTCCAGGTTGATGCGCGAGGTTTCCAGCTCCGCCTCGAAGCGCTTCAGTTCCGTCTCAGTGTCGCGCTGGTGGCGCTTGGCTTCGTCGTAGGCGTCCAGCACTTCCTTGTCGCCGAAGACCTGGAACACCAGGTCCAGCAGCTGGCGCGGCGCGTATTCGCACAGTTTATCGGTCTCGCCCTGCTCCAGGGCCAGCACCTTCGACATCGCCGGCGACAGCCCTGCCGAAGCGAGGCGCTTGCGGTAGTTTTCCACGCCGAGCCAGTCGGTGGCTTCGGTCACTTCCTCGATCTCGACGTTCCCCGGGCGCATCAGGTACTGGCGCTTCCAGTCGCCGCCGTTCTTCTGCACCTGGCAGAACAGGGTCACTTCGTCGTCGCTGAAGAAGCCCGAGTGGCGGAAGGGACGGTTCGAGAGCTGGCGCCCGACCGGCTTGTTGTCGACCACGGCGCGCAGCCAGGCGCTTTGCTGGCCCGAATGGCGCGCATAGTGTTTATAGGTGCGGCCCATCGAGCAGTCCAGCCCGAACAGGGTGCGCAGCGCGTCGAGCAGCGTGGTCTTGCCGGAGCCGTTTTGGCCGGCGATGGTGATGATCTTGGCGTCGAGCGGGATGTTCTTGATCCGCTGCCAGTAATCCCAGTGGACCAGCTCAAGTGATTTAATGTGGAACATGGTGTCTCAGTTCGCTCAGCTTCAATTGTCTAGGGATTCGGCGTCGAGGTCGGCGTCATTCGCTGCATCGGCGGCCTTGCGCGGCACCACGGCCAGCGGCGCGCGCTTGAACACGTCGGACAGCGCGCCGTTGATGATGCGTTCCTTCAGCAGGTCGGTGTCCATCATCAGGTCGAGCAGCGGGCCTTCCAGGATCACGTCGCCGCGGCGCTCGATGAAGCCGAGCTTCGAGAGCACGCCCAGGTTCATGTCCATGCGCGTCTTCTTGCCCAGCTTGTCGCCGAAGTCCGACAGCAGCGCGGTGTAGGAAATGCCGATCGAGGCGTCTTCGGCGCGCGGGATCGGCGCGTCCTTGTCGAACATGTCGCTCTGGTCGTCGGCCACCAGGGTGTGGGTTTCCTGGCGCTCGCGCTTGGGCAGGATGATCTGCGCCCACAGCACCACGAGCAAGGCCACGCCGTCGCGCGTCAGGCCGAAGTTATTGTTCTGCCAGATGTCCTTGGCGCCGAAGATCTTCGGCTCCACGTTGCGGTGCAGGGCAATCGTCACATGGTCGGCATACACGTTGTCGAGCAGTTTCAGGCCCGATTCCAGCAGGCGCTTGTCGACTTCGCCGCGGAAGGTCTCGTCCGACAGCGCGCGCTTGACCATCTTGTCGTCGCGGCGCAGGGTCTGGTGCGTGAGCAGGCGGGCAATCAGGATTTGTGCATCGTCATTCATTCGGCGTGCCGCTTTCGAGATCTAGTGAGAGGGTTGCAAAGGACATGGCGGCCACTTCCGGGTCATCCAGCTCGACCAGCTCGTCGCGCGCTTCGAATTTGATCGGCAGGCGCGCCAGTTCGGCGGTGGCGCCCTGCAGGCTGGCCTCGGCGGCGTCGCCCAGCAGCGGCAGCAGGGACGCGCGATAGGACGCCACGGCGAACGAGGCCGGCAGCAGCGACTCGTGCAGCTCGACCTTTTTCGGACCGACGTCCGAGAATTCGGGGAAGTTGCCGAGATTGGCGAAATCGGCCAGCTTGTTGATCCAGTCGTCGAGTTCGGCCTGCATGGCCGGGTTGTCGTCGATGGTCAGCGGCGCATCCTGGCCGCTCGGCAGGCCTTTCTGGCCGACCACCACGGCGCGTTCCGCCAGCAGTTCGGTCTCGGCGACGTCGATCATCTCGGCCGGCGTGCCGAACAGCGGCACCACCGGGCGGTCGATCGCGCCCTCGGCCAGGCTGGCCAGGTCGTCGTGGGCCAGCAGCCAGCGCTTGACGTCGGTGGTCGACAGGCCGGACTGGCCCAGGTGCACGCGCTGGCGCTCGATCTGGTTCAAAGCACGAGAAAACATGCCTTGCATGTTCAAGAGTGCGCTTTGTGCCCTGCCGATCGCCTGCGCCGCCTTGTGCGTGGCCGAATCGGCGCGCTCGTCGGAGGTGATCGCGCGCAGGATCACGGACCCCTTCTCGACCCAGTCGCAGGCCATGTGCCACTTCGCCTGCGAATGGCGCAGCTTGAATTCGGAACCGGAGGCGATGGCGTCGCGGAATTCCTCGGTCAGTTCGACCAGGCGGCCCAGCAGGTGCTTCAGCTGTTCGACGGTTACGCCGCCGACCGCCTGGGCGCCGGCCACCTGGGACAGCAGGAAGCCCATCTCGGCTTCGTCGTCCTCGGGTTTGCCCAGCGCCAGCAGGGTGTCGAGCGCGGACAGCACGTTGCGCGCGAGCGGCGTGATGCGGTAGACGGCGCTCGGCGCGTCCCAGGCCAGGAGACCATGGGTGCGCAGGCGGTTCAGCACCGTTTCCAGGCTTTCCGGGATCAGGTAGGCCAGCTTCTGGTTGATGTCGGCACGGGTAAAGGCCGAGCTGGCAGTGTCGGCGGCCAGCTCGCGCAGCACCAGCAGGCGCACCAGCACGCCGTCCTGGCTGCCGTGGAACAGCGCCGAGAAGGCCGACAGCATGGGCTGGGCCTTCTTCAGGTGGAAAACCTGCTCGATTTCGTCCGGCGCGATGCCGTTCTGGAAATGCACCTGGAGCGGATCTAGCTCGTCCTGCGCAATGCCATGGGGTTCCGCGGCGAGGGCCGCCTGTGTGTCGATCATGTGGGATACCAGTTTCGCAAGCGGACCGTACTGCCGGTTTGTCTGACGAAGGCAGGGAGATGTGTCCGCGGGGGGCGCCAGTATAACAGTTCAGCTAGCTTAATCGTCAGCAATATTCCCCGGCCGCCGGCGCGGTTTTGTACAAACGACACACCCATCCGGCACGCCATGGGGATTGCACGAATGATAAGACAAGCTTATGAATGCCTATTTCTTATGAGATATACATAGATATGCATGCCGGTTTGACAGGCACATGGCAGAGGTTGATGCTGATTAAGACCGCGGGAGCCTGAGCCCCTTCCCGGTCCCCAGCCGCTGCGAGACGACGGCGCAGCTTCGCACCGATAACACCGTCGATTATTGATGAGGAGAGAGCATGAACAGAAAAATCGCTACCTTGCTGTTTGCCATCGGCCTGGGCGTGGCGGCCAGTCCCGCGCTGGCCAGCTGCGAGTTCTACTGCGCATCCGACTACCGTGTCTGCGTGGCCGGCGGCACCCCAACGGCGGAGTGCGCCGCCGAACGCACAGCTTGTCTGCGCGACATGTGCGGCTACGACTACTGATCGTCTCCGACGCCAGGGCCGGCGCCTGCGCGGCGCCGGCTCTTTTATTTCTTGGTAATGCTCTTCAGCGTCTGATCGATGGTATCGCGCTCGTCCTCGAAGCGGATCTTCACCGGATACCATTCCTGCGCCGGCGCCAGCCAGACCTCGACGCTGTCGCCACGGCTGTCGCGCGGTTCGCGCTTGACGTGGATGGTGTCGAGTTCGCCCATGCCAGTGCGAATCTTTTCCTGCTTGACGACCTTGAAGGTCCAGGGTTCCGCATCGCGCCGCCCGGCCACGATGAAGGTCCATTCGCTGCCCGGCTTGAACTTCGCTTCACCGGCCGCGCGCGCCACCGAGGCCAGCTGCCAGGTGACCGAAGCGCGGTCCTGCTCGCCGCCCTTCATGACGTAAGGCAGCTTCACCCCGGTAAAGCTGATCACCTTCTCGTCGCGCACGAAGGTGGTGGTGGTGGCGTCCTTGCGGTAACGCTTTTCCGTAAACGTGTCCGGCGCCAGGCCATAAGCATCGACCCCGCCCTGGCTGCGGTATTCGTTCAGCTTGCCGAGCAGCTGCACTTTCGCCTCGACATTCACGTCGTACTTGCCGTCGCCGGCGCGCCAGGCGATCAGGGCTTCGCCCTTCAGGCCGATGCTTTTCTGCTGGGCGTTCAAATCGTAGGCCAGGTCGGCCGAAGGCGGCAATTCGACCGCGTGCTTGACTGGAGCGGCGGGGGCGGCAATGGCGGCTGCGGCGCCCAGCGCCAGCAGGCCCGTCATCGTACTGCGCATGATTTGCTTGCTTATCATTATTACTTTCCTGTATCGCTCAAAGCGATATTATTCACTGTTTGCGTGGTCACTGCACCGTTGGCCTCCGTATTGCGAATCCGCACGGGATACCAGCCATGCGCCGGCGCCAGCCAGACGTCCAGCCGCGAACGGTAGGAACCTTCTTTTGGCGGGCGCGCCAGATGCCAGGTCTGGATCTTGCCGAGCTTGGTGTCGATCTCTTCCTGGCCGATCACGATGAAGCGGAAGACGACTGCCTCGCGGTCTTCGCCGACCAGCATGTCTATGTTGCCGCTCAATTGTCCAACATCCCCGCGTGCGATGGCGGCCAGTTGCAATGGGACACTGGCCTTGTCCTGGGCGCCCGCTGCCAGCGGGAAGCTTTTTTGCGAGGCCGAGAAGCTGATCTTGTTGCCGCCCCAGTCGAAATGGGTGGCCGTGAGCGCGCGGCCACGGCGCTTTTCCGTCATCTTGATCGGCGCGAAACCGGTCGCCGCCACCGCGCCGTCGCTGCTCAAGACCGCCAGGTTCACGCGCGTGAACACCACGCGGATGCCGGCCTCGAAATTGATGTGGTAGGTGTCGTCGCGGTAGGTCCAGTCGAGCTGGGCTTCGCCGCTCCATTGGGTGCCGTCCTTGTCGGTGCGCGCCACGTCCATCGTCATTTTGGCAGGCGGCGGCATGTCGACCTTGTAGCGGCGCGGCTCGGGCGGCGCTGGCGCCGGCTCAGGTGCGGGCTCGGGCGGCGGGGTGGCAGGCGTGGCCGCCGCGATCGCGGGTGCGCCCTTGCCCGCGGCCGGCGCGCCCTCGCCGCTGCCGCCGGTGCCGGGTTCCACCGGCGGACCGATGGCGTCGTCGGCGAGAATGGGCGCCGGGTCGGGCGGCAGCTCGGGCAGCGGCGGTGGCGGCAAGGGCTTCGGCGGCGGCAGCGGCGCGGCGTCCGGCGGCGGCGTTGGGGCCGGCTCGGACAGCAGGCGCGTCTGCACCATCTTCAGGTCCGGCGGCGCGATCGTGCGCGGCAGGCCGGCGTAGCCTCCGATCCAGGCGAACAGCCACGCATGCAGCAGCACGATCAGCGTGCCCAGCACCAGCGCGCGGCGCCGTCCGGCGATGTAGGAAGCGATACCCATGGTCGATAGTGTACCCGCCCGGGTGCACGCCTGCTGTTCAGCTGCTTGCGGCCGGCCTTGGACACGCTGTTTTTATCTGCTACGCTAGCGCGACAACCAACGGAGACCAACCATGCTGAAACCTCCCTCGCAAACCATGCCTGGCATGACGGATACGCTCGAGTTCGTAAAGAATTTGTGGGGCGGCATGAATGTGCCGGGCATGGGCATGCCGAGCATGGGTGCCGGCAGCCTCGGCGGCGGCCTGTCCACGGACGAGCTCGATAAACGGATCACCGATCTGAAGGCCGTGGAAAACTGGCTCAACCTCAACCTGTCGATGCTGCGCACCTCGATCCAGGCCATGGAGGTGCAGCGTGGCACCATCGCGGCACTGAAAGCGATGAGCGACAGCATGACCCAGGCACTCAGTGGACAGGGAAGTGGCCACGCGGGCGACCAGACCGCCTCGCTGCCGCCCTTCTCCGCCTTCTTCACCGCCAGCGGCGCGCCGGAGCCGGGCACCAACACCCCAGGCGCGGGCGTGGACCCGGCCGCCGGACCAGCTGCAGGACCAGCGGCCGGCGCGGCCGGCGCAGCCGAATCCGCCATGCCCGCCGCCGTCGCGTGGTGGAACCTGTTGCAGGAACAATTCCGCCAGGCAGTGGCAAGCACGATGCCGGCCGACGGCGCCGCTTCCAGTGCCGCCGCTCCGGAAGCGCCTGCCGCCAAGGAACAGCCGGTGAAAGAGCCTACCGACATGGGCGCCCGTACAACGCGCACGAAAGCCGATAAAAGTTAAGTCTTCCGGGAATACCCTTTGCCGTTCGCCCGGCATTTGATTTGACGGGCATCACAAGCGCCCCAGGCGTGCTGAACTTGTCAGTACGGCTGGGGCGCTTGACATTCCACGCTTTCCTGTCCGCACTTATTTGTGGGAGGCAAGACGTGGCTCATCTCGATTTTTCCCAATTGACGGCCGAGCAGGTAGCCGACCTGCGCCGCAAGCTGGAAAGCGCCGGCTGCGCCGTGCCGCCGCGCGCGTCCACCCTCGAGGAACTGGCCGGCGCCATCGCTGCCTTCCGCAAGCAGCAGGGCATCGCCGCCAGCGGCCCGCTCGACGAAGCCACCTGGCGCCGCCTCGACGCGCACAGCGGCAGCGTGTTCAGCGAAGTCTTCCAGAACGAACTCGACCTGCTGCGCCCACGGCCCGACGGCGACCCGGCGCAGGTCATGCCGGCCGCCACCTGCGCGCTGCAGCAGCGCGCGCACAACGCCAGCCTGGCCGGGCTGGCCCTGTCGGGCGGCGGCGTGCGCAGCGCCACCTTCAACCTCGGCGCCCTGCAGGCCCTGGCCGAACTGCGCCTGCTGCGCGACGTCGATTACCTGTCGACGGTGTCCGGCGGCGGCTTCATCGGTGGCTGGCTGTCGAAGTGCATCCGCGAGCGGCGCGGCGACGTGCGCCAGGTCGAAGCCATGCTCACGCAAGGCAGCGCCGGCCAGGCCGTGTCGTGCGAGCCGACCGAAATCCAGTTCCTGCGCCAGTACAGCAACTACCTGTCGCCGAAAAGCGGCACCTTCAGCGCCGACACCTGGACCCTGATCGGCACCTATGTGCGCAACACCTGCCTGAACCTGGCGATGCTGGTGGCCTGGCTCTGCGCATTGCTCGTGCTGCCGCGCTTCGCGGTCTGGGGCGTGCACCGCATCATTGGCCCGAACGGGCGCTGGGCCGCCTGGTCGGACACCGCCTGGCTGCTGGGCGTTTTCCTGTTCCTGGTGGCCGTGTTCTGCATTGCGCTCTCGATCTCCAGCAAGCCGGAAAGCTCGCGCGGGCTGCGCCGCTTTCCGCTCGAGCAGGGCGCGGTCCTGGTGTGCATCAACCTGCCCTTGCTGGCGGCAGGCTTCCTGGTCAGTATCGGCCTGTGGCGCCATGGCGGCGCGCTGCCGATGCTCTGGGACGGCGGCCTGCCGGCGCGCTTTGCCGGCTGGGGCCTGGGCTGGCTGCTGGTGCCGGGCCTGGTCTACTTCATCGTCTGGGCCTGCGGCTGGTACCTGGCGCACGACCGCACCAGCCCTTACCGGAATGCCGGCTACGTGATCTGCCTGGCCGGCGCCGCGGCGGTGGCGACCATGTCGCTGAAGGCGGCGCTGGCTTTTGCCCCCGCCACCGTGGCCCACCTGATGCCGCTTGCCACCGCGCGCATGCGGGCCTGGCCGGCGATCCCGATGCTGACCGTGGCGCTCCTGGTCGGCGCCGCCGCGCTGGCGCTGGAACGGCGGCTCGGGCGCTGCCGTTTTCCGGCCGACGTCTCGCGCGCCGAGCTGCTCGAAGGCTTCAGCCACTTCGCCTGCGCCATCGGCGCGCTGGCCATCGGCACCCTGCTGCTGCTGGCCGGCCTGGCCCTGCTGCCCGACCCGCAGCAGCATCCGATCCTGAACAACGCGATCGCCCTGTCCACCTTCGGCATGCCGCTGATGATGACGCTGTTCTCGGTGACGATGACGCTGATGATCGGCCTGATCGGCCGCCTGTACAGCGACGCCAGCCGCGAGTGGTGGAGCCGGCAAGGCGCCTGGTCCTCGATCTTCTCGATCGCCTGGGTCATGATGTTCGGCGTCGCCTTCTTTGCCGCCCCGCTGCTGCACTGGGCCTGGCTGACCTACGAACCGATCGCGAATGCCGGCACCGCCGTCGGCTGGCTGGTAATGACCATCATCGGCCTGCGGGCCGGCAGCGGCAGCGCCACCGGTGCGCCGGGCAGCAACTGCGCCAAGCGCGAACTGGCGGCGCGCCTGGCGCCCTACTTCTTCACGGTCGGCGTGTTCGCGCTGTTGTCGGCCCTGGTCCAGGCCAGCGTCGCCATGCCCGACGTGCGCTGTCCGAAACCGGTCTCGCTGCCCTGCGTCTACGCGGCGCACGCGAACGCCACCCTGGCCACCGATGGCGCCACGCTGCTGGCGGCCTTCGGCGCCTTCCTCGGCGCGGCCCTGCTGCTCGGCTGGCGTGTCGACATCAACAAGTTTTCGCTCTACATGCTGTACCGGAACCGCCTGGTGCGTTCCTACTTCGGCGCCAGCAGCGCCACGCGCAAACCGCATCCCTTCACCGGCTTCGACCCGGAAGACGACCCGCAACTGGCCGACATGGCCGACCAGCGCCCCTACCACATCGTCAACACGGCGCTGAACCTGGTCAGCGGCGAAGAGCTGGCCTGGCAGACGCGCAAGGCAGCCTCGTTCGCCTTCACGCCGCGCTATTGCGGCTTCGAGATGCCCTTGATGCCGGCGCAAGGACCGAAGCAGGGCCTGCGCGACGCCCAGCGCGGCGCATACCGCCCGACGCGCGAATACGCCTCGAAGTCCGGCGCCGGCGACGACGACGCCAAGGTGCGCCTCGGCATGGCGGTGGCGATGTCCGGCGCGGCGGCCAGCCCGAACATGGGCACCCACTCGTCTCCGCCGCTGAACTTCCTGATGACGATGTTTAACGTGCGCCTGGGGCGCTGGTGCCCGAACCCGCGCAAGGCGGCGTGGACGCATTCGTCGCCGGGGATCGGCTTGTTCTCGCTGATCGCGGAGCTGTTCGGGATGACGAATGCGGATGCCAACTATGTGTATTTGTCGGATGGCGGGCACTTCGAGAACCTCGGCATCTACGAGCTGGTACGGCGGCGCTGCCGCCTGATCGTGGCGGTGGACGTGGCCAGCGACCGCGCCATGGCCTTCGAAGACCTCGGCAACGCGATCCGCAAGTGCGCCACCGACCTGCACGTGAATGTGGAGATCGACGTCTCTAAGATGGACCTGCTGCCCTCGACCAGTTTGTGCGGCGCCAGCTGCGCGGTGGGCGCGGTGCGCTACAGCCACGTGGATGCGGGTGGGGTGGATGGCACGCTCCTGTACATCAAGCCAGCCATCGTGGGATCGGAGAATGCCGATGTGCTCAACTACCGCAAGGCGCATCCGGATTACCCGCACCAGAGCACGGCGGACCAGTGGTTCGACGAGGCGCAGTTCGAGAGTTACCGGGCGCTGGGGTCTCACATCACCAAGGCGGCGCTGGCGGGGGCGGCTGCGGCGTCGCTGCGGGCGGATGGGACGCACGATGTGGCGAAGCTGTGTGCGCATTTGATGGGGGTGCATGGGTTGGTGGCGGCGCCGGTGCCGACACCGCCAAGTCCGGGCAACCGCGATGGGTTCCGGTAATATCGCTATCGCCTCACCATGTCCGCTGCGGTGACCGTACGGTGGGCACTCCGTGCCCACGCGGAACGATGATCATTGTCGGCGCCGGATATCGCCGCGCATGATGCGTATCCGCAGCCGTTCCAAATGCGTCTCGACGGCGTATCCACCGATGTTGACGTTTCGGGGCGAATCATCTACGCCGCTGACTACGGACACGCACGTACCCGCGTGGGCACGGAGTGCCCACCGTACGGTTCAGGCCTCGGACTCCGATGGCGGCATCGGTGCTTCCTCGGCCGCCACTTCATTTACCTCTTCCATCTTCGGCGCCAGCGCCGCCAACTGCTCCATCAACTGCGCAAACCGCTGCTGCCCCGGCTGCAGATGGTCCACATGCGCCAGCACCTCGTGCGCCTCGGCCGCCATCAGCTCGTCGTAGCCCTTTTCGCGCATATGCGAAATCAAGACCTGGGCCGCGTTGAACAGGATCCGCTGGTTGTTCGGCAGCTCCGTCCGTGCATTGCGCATCCAGGTCACCGCTTCGCCCAGCTTGCCGGTCTTCCAGAGCAGCACGCCCTGGTTCATCAGGTCCGACGCTTCCTTCTTCGACGCGCGGATCAGGGACGCGCCCTCCTCGCCCATGCGCGCCTTGTCGAAGATCGCCTGCACCTCGTCGAGCAGCACCACGTTGTCGTGGTTGTTGCGCGCCACGTAGCACAGCAGCTCGACCGGCGCGTCCTTGACGCCCACCGCAAATAACAGCGTCGCCATCTCCAGGCAAGTCGGCACGTCGGGCCGTTCGGGCCGCGCATTCAGCTGCGCTTCGAGTTCATCGCCGGCCTTGCGCGCATGGCGATAGTCGCCGCTCTCGTGGTACACCAGCCCCTCGGTGATCTTGGCGCGCAGCGGCATGTCGGGATGCTCGGCGCCGAACTCGCGCTGCGCCGCCGCCAGCAGCACCAGCGCTTCCTTCGGATCGTTCTTCAGCCCGCACACGCGCGCCAGGCCCAGGTAGGCGTCCGGCGTCTTGCGCACCGAGTACTCGCCAATCGAGATGCATTTGCGGAAGGCCTTTTCCGCCATCGCCACGTTCCCCAGCTTGAGGCAGACCTTGCCGAGATTGCGCTGGCGCGGCACCGAGTTCGGCGACAGCTTGGTCGCACGTTCGAGGATGGTGCAGGCTTCCTCGTACTTGCCCATGTTCTGGTAGACCAGGGCCAGCTGGTCGTAGGCGTCGATGTAGTAGCGGTTTTCCGCGATCACGCCCAGGAACATCTGGCGCGCCTGTTCGAGTTCGCCGTTCACCATGCGGATCTTCGCCAGGCCCGAGCGCGCCCACTGGTACTCGCGCCCGTTCAGTACGCGCTCGTAGGCTTCGCGCGCCTTTTCCGGCTCGCCGCTCTTTTCCATCAGGCGCGCCTTCATGCGCAGCAGTTCGGTCTCGTGCACGCGGCTGGCGGCGATCTGCTCGTCGCACAGGCGCGCCGCGCGCAGGTAATCCTTCTCGGCATAGGCCTGGTCGATGGGACGGAACACCTGCTTGCGGTGCCAGGCACGGTTCAGGCGCGTGAGCAGCACGCCCTCGGTGATCGGCTTCACCAGGTAGGCGTCGGGCTGGTGCTCGGCCGCGCCCATCACCGATTCGACGCTCTTCTCGGCCGAGACCATCATCCACACGCTCGACGGCAAGAGGAAGTTACGAACACGCGCTTCTTCCAGCACCTGCTGGCCGTTCTTGCCGTCGCCGAGGTTGAAGTCGCACAGCACCACGTCGTAGCGCGTCTTCGCCAGCAGCGCGATCGCCTCGCCGCCGCTCGCGGCCTGGTCGATATTCCGCGCGCCGAGGCTGCGCAGGCTTTCGCGCAGCAGCTGGCGCACGCCAATGAAATCGTCGACCACCAGGTAGTTCTTGCCGGCCCAGTCGATCTGCTCGGCCTTGCGTTCCGCGGGGCTGTTCATGGCATGGTCAGGATGAAGCAGCCGCCGCCCAGCCGGCCGCCGTTTTCCAGGCGCACCGCGCCATGGCGGCCGCGGTGGCGGTGCATGCGCGCGACTTCGCGTGCGAAGTACAAACCCAAGCCGGCGCTGTTGGTGCGGAAGTCGACGCCGCTGGCCACGCCGCTCATCGCCTCGGCGCCGGCATCGAGCAGGGCTTGCGGATAGCCGTCGCCGTTGTCCTCGACGCGGATCTCCAGCAGGTCGCCTTCCTGGCGCAGCGCCAGGCGAATGCGGTCGCGCGTGTAGTTGACGGCGTTGTTGACGGCGTGCGAGACCACGCCGACGATCAGGTCTTCATCCAGGTGCCAGATCAGGTCAGTGTCGACTTCGACCTCGAAGGCGATGCCGCGCGATTGCAGCAGCACCCGGCCCAGGGCCGCCACCTGCTCGGCCAATTCGACCATGGGGATGGCTTGCACGTCGAAGGGATACTCGGGCTGGCCGACCTGCTTGTACAGGGCCAGCAGCTGCATCAGGTTGTCGTTCAGGCGGCGCGTCTGGTACAGCATCTGCGCCATTTGGGGGTAGGCGGTTTCAGTCTGGGGCGAAGCGCCGTCGAGCAGGCGTTCCAGGGTCCCGGAAAGCACGCTGATCGAGTTCTTCATGTCGTGCGCGGTCGAGGCCAGGAACAGTGCGAGCTGCTGGGAGTGTTGGGTGTCGTCCATCGCCGGCGCCCTCCTTCCGGCGCTAAAAGTTGCCACAGGCCAATTATACGCACAGAAGACAGTGCGCCTGTGTTGCGTACATGGTGTTTATTCTGGCGCAAAAGCTGAACGCGCCTGACAAAATCCGATTTCTTTCCATAATGACAACAACTACATATACTGCGCTTTTGGCCGACCATTTTCGGCCACGAGCCGACATACCTTCCACATTGAAACCGCACTGCATACGTTCAGAAATCAACCTATGAGTAAGCGTTCATCCATTGATGACTATGACGAGAACGGTATGACGCCTCTGCTATACGCAGTGTGGATCGGTGATCTTGAGACCGTAAGGAGTTTGCTGGATGACGGTGCGGACCCGAATAAGCCGCAGCAAGGCCAAGCATCATCTACTCCTTTATGGCATGCCGAAGAAGATTTCGGACTAACGGCCATCGCGAATCTGCTTCGAGCATACGGAGCCAGCTGACGCAAGAAGCGAACGTCAGCAGTTGGTCGATAGCAGCCGGCTGTGAGAGCGTGAAACGTTTCGAGCTCGGCAACCTGCTATGCTGAGTCAAACGGTGGAATTCAATCAGAAGCGGTCCTTCGCGGCTCGACTTGGTGTACCAAATTGATTGGAACGGGAACGGATGTATGTCTAAAGAGGCGCACCTGACGAATATCGCCAGCGGATTGTGCGGCTCATTCGCCAGTCGGAACAACGATCTGGATGGTTACTGGTCAATCGGCAAACTGCGTTCGCTAGCCGAGCAGTATGGTCGGACCACGGTAATGCTCGATGTGCTGAAGTCATCCATTTACCCCGCCTCGTCCGCGTTCGCACCTGTACTGGCGCGCTATCGCCACCTCGTTGTCAAGTTGGCAGACCTCTCGGGAATCCGCCTTGAGGAAGTCACGGTGGCACGCATCACGCTCGACTTCGCACCTCCACCCTGGCCAAGGGTCAGTTATTACAAGCCGCAATGGGGTGACCAGTTCAGCCTGACCGTGACCATTCACGCGGAAGGCAGGGCCGCTGGTATCGTGCATCACGCAGGCTATTGCCGGCCGCATGATCCCGCTCGGGAGAACAGATCGACTCGCCCGGCAGGCTGCTAATGCGTAAGCCGCTTCGGGTCGTTAGCGGACGCGACAAAAAATCCGCAATCGCTCGGAAGCAGATCATGGTTACTGTGTCATGCCTTACGAAAGTAACATCATGAACATTGTAAGACGCTTTCTCAATTTTCCCGGAGGGATAGATACAGCGGCCACCCGGCGCTCATGCTCCTGCAAGGTACCGCCGTTTCATTTCGCGGATTACCAAACCGTGGACATTGGCGAAGACAAGCACGGCGCCGAGATCTCTGTTTCGACTTGCAAGCGCTGTGGTGATCTGTGGCTCTGCTACCTCATTGAATGGCCGCATTACAGTCGATCCGGTCGGTGGTGGCGCGTGAAGTTATCACCAAAGGAAGAACGTTTGGTGTCTACCGCTACGGCCAGAGAAATTGTCGAGCGTTCCTCCGAAGGGTTTGCAGGAGGTAGCTTCTTCAACTCATGTGGTCATCCGATTACAGCGCCGATCAAACTTGTCTAGTTAAACAAGATTGACGACTGTTACGCCGCGCGCGCAACACGAAACGCGCCGGATCAAGCGCATCGACCAGGCTGGCCTCCAACGGCAGCGGCTCGTTTTCCAGGCGCGCCGCCAGCAGTTCGGCGCATAGCGGCGCCCAGATCAGGCCACGCGAGGCGTAGCCGAGCAGGCCATGCAGACCGGGATAGCGCGGCACATCGCGTAGACGTTCAGTGGTGCCGGCGGCATCGAAATCAGGCAGCGCACCGACCAGCGGCAGGCGGTCCGGCGCCACGCAGCGAAACCCGACGCGGCCCTGCAACGGTGCATCCCGGCCCGCCTCCGGGTTCGAAACCAGTGCCTGCAGGCGTTCGATGTTTTCCTGCTGGCTGGCGGCGCGCAAGGCTGGATCGGCGTCGAGATCGTAGGTGGCGCCGGCGCAGGCCACGCCATTCGCCGCCGGCGTCAGGTAGGCTTCGCGGCACAGCACATACGGCAGCGCCGGCAATGTGGAAGCATCCAGATGCGTGACCTGGCCGCGTAACGCCGATAGCGGCAGCCGCGACGCCTGCGGGAAAGCACCGGATGCCGCCCCACCGGCCAGCACCACGGTCGGCGCTTGCGCGACAACAGCGCCATCGGCCGCGCGTACCAGCCACGCATCGCCTTCACGTTCCAGCGTGACACTGCCGACACCGAATCGCGCCGTCAGCCGTTCACCGCAGGCCGCCATCATCGCCGCGCACACGCTGCCGGGACGCGCCCAGCCGCCCTGGCGGAACAGCCAGGCGCCATCGGGTGCCGGCAGCCCAAGCAAAGCCTCGGCCTCCGGCGACTCCAGCCACTCGGCAAACGCCGGCGGCGTCGTGCCTGCCGCCGCAATGGCGCGCGATGCCTCGGCGTGGCCGGCATCGCGCGCCAGCTGCATCACGCCGCAGGCCGCACCCTCGATCGCCTGGCCGATGCCGCCGATGCTGTCCCAGTAGCGCAGCGCGTACAGGTAGGCCGCACGGGTCAGGCGCGTCGGGATGTTGTCGTCCTTCGAGAGCAGCGGCATGAAGATACCGGCCAGGTTGCCCGAGGCTTCCATCGCCGCCTGCGGATGGCGCTCGACCAGGGTCACCTGCCAGCCGCGCGCGCACAGGCGCTGGGCGGCGGCGCAGCCGGCCAGGCCGGCGCCGATCACCACCGCGCGGCGCGGCGGAACATCGGGCAAAGGCTGGCGCGGCTTACGGCTGGCGAAGCGCGCGCCGCGTTTGTCCTCATCGAACACGAAGCCCTGCGCTGCCAGCGCGGCCACCTGCTCGTCATCGAGCGCATCGACGGCCAGCACCGCATCGCTCGCCACCAGTCGCGCCAGTGCACGGGCAAAGTCGATTCCCTGCACCCGGGCCAGGTACGCAAAGTCGATCCGTGCCGATAGCTGCGCCAGCGCCGCATCGAGCGGTGCACTCAGCAAATCGAGCGTGACCGCATCATCGGATTGCGGAATGCGATGAAACCCCGGCAGCAGGCCATCGGCCAGCGCCACGATGTGCAGGCGTGCAGGCCGCGCCGGATCGCGGCGCCAGGCTTCGATCAATCCCGATACCCGGCTGCCGTCGCCATACCGCGTATCGAGCACCGTATAGCGTGCTCGCCCCTGCCAGAACGACGTCGGATTCACTTCGTGCCTGCGTAACGGAAGCAGTGCGGCGCGTGGTCGTCGACCATGCCGATGCCCTGCATGTAGGCGTAGATGATGGTCGAGCCGACGAACTTGAAGCCGCGCTTCGACAAGTCTTTCGAGAGGCGGTCCGACAGCGCCGTCTTGCTCGGCCGCGTGCCATCGCTCCAGTCGCCGACGATGGGCTTGCCGTTCACATAGGCCCACAGGTAGCTGTCCAGGGTCTGGCCTTCGGCGCGCAGTGCGAGATAGGCCTTGGCGTTGCTGATGGCGGCGGCCACCTTCAGCTTGTTGCGCACGATGCCGGGATTGGCCAGCAGCTCGGCCACTTTCGCTTCGTCGTAGCGAGCGATCTTTTCCGGGTCCCAATCGTCGAAGGCGGCACGGTAAGTATCGCGCTTGTTCAGCACCGTTTCCCAGGACAGGCCGGCTTGCGCGCCCTCGAGATTGAGCATCTCGAACAGGCGGTTCTCGTCATGGCAGGGCGTGCCCCACTCATGGTCGTGGTAGTCGAGGTAACGGGGATTGGCCGGATTGGCCCAGCTGCAGCGTGGGATGGTCATGCCTGGAAGTATAAGCCAGGCAACGCCGGTGCGGCAGGAGGACGCCTCACCCTTCCAGAACGAAAAAAGCACGCGCCCCGAAGGACACGTGCTCTTTCAGCGTCGGCTCGGCCCCAAGGGCCGATCGGTCCGCTTATTTACCTGAAGTCGTACCCGACTTGGCCGTCGCGTTCTGCTCGGCGGCTTTCAGGTGCTGTTCGACGGTCGGGATCATCTTGCCGGCCAGTGCCTTGACGTCGGCATCCTTGGCGCTCTTTTCATGCTTCTTCAGCATGGCCAGGGTGTCCTTGTGGGCCTTGACGCCGCCGGTCTTCATGTATTCGCGGTCGAAGGCGTCGCCGGTCATTTTTTCCAGCTTGGTTGCCATGGCTTTGTGCTTGGCATCGAGCTCGGTCGGCAGGGTCACGCCTTTCGACTGCGCCAGGGTCTGCACTTCCTGCAGCGCCTTGCCGTGGTCGTCGATCATTTGCTGGGCGAAGGTTTTCACCTCGGCGTTCTGGCTCTTGCTTTGTGCCAGTTTGCCGGCTTCGACTTCCGCCATGTTGGCCATGGCCATGTCGTTGATGGCCTTGGTGTCGGCCTTGGCCAGCTTCGAGCTGGCGGTGGCGCCGGCCGCGCCCGAGGCGCCCGACTGCATCGACGACGACTCGGTGGTCATGCCGGCGCTGGAGGCGCCGGTGCTGCCGCTCATGCCATGACCGCTGTGCGAGGAAGACGACGAGCTGCCGGTCTGGCCGGCGGTGCTGGAACCGACCTGGCTGCTGCGGTCTTCCATGCCCTGGCTGTTGGTGTTGTTGACGGCGCCGTCAGCGGCCGACTTGCCGGTCATGTTGGTGCCGGTTTGTGCAGCCTGGTTCTGCATTTCTGCTGCGCTCTGGGTTTGTGCCTGGACGCCATAGCTTGCGAACATGGCCGCGACCGTCGAAACGGCGAGCAGACCTTTCAATACTTTATTTTTTTGCATGATGCTCTCCTGGGTTGGGGTAGGAACCGGCATCGTCTCGTGTGCCGGCGTTCCGATTACGTTGCCACGGCCTGTATGTCTGCCGGCCTGCCGCACCGCGTAATGCGGTAACGGAACGACAACAGATTCGAGCCAAAACGCAGTGTATCGCCGCGTTGGCGAACCCAGCGCGCGTTAGCCGCTTGGCAACATTTTTACGAATATGGATATAAAAAAAATGGCCGGCGCGGGAAGCCCGGCCGGCCATGCGAGTACGGAAAATCGGATCAGCGGAAGCTCAGCGCCGCCGTCAAATCGCCCGGCCCGCGGGCGCCGCGCGCCTTGAACGCCGCATCGCGCAGCGCCAGGCCTTCCAGCAGCGGCAGGCCGTGCAGGCGCGAGATCAGGCGCAGGATCGAGGTCGTGTCGTAGTAGTTGTGGTCCACGGCGCCTTTCTTCGCATGCGGCGAGACCACGATGGCCGGAATGCGCGAACCCGGACCCCAGCGGTCGCCCTGGGGCGGCGCCACGTGGTCCCACCAGCCGCCGTTTTCATCGAAGGTGATCACGACCACCATGTCCTTCCACTGCGGCGACTTCTTCAGGTGCTCGATCACGTTGGCCACGTGGGCATCGCCCGATTCGATGTCCGAGTAGCCGGCGTGCAGGTTCAGGTTGCCTTGCGGCTTGTAGAAGGAGACGGCCGGCAGCTTGCCCGCCACCACGTCGGCGATGAACTTGTTCGAGATCGGGCTGTCGCCCAGGCCACCGTCGCGCAGGTGTTCTTCGCGCGCCTTCGTGCCCGGTGCGAACTGCTTGAAGTAGTTGAAGGGCTGGTGATGGTGCTGGAAGTTCGGGCGCTGGCCGGCGCCGCGGCCGTCGATCGCCGCTTGCCAGGCGCCGCCATACCAGGCCCAGCTCACGCCCGCGCGCGACAGCAGGTCGCCGATGGTGTCGTAGCTTTGCGGCGGCAGCACCGACGGGTCGCTCGGGTCGGCCACATTCGCGTCGCCGCCCGGCGCCGGACGCACCCAGCTCGGTTGATACGGCGGCGCCATGGTGTTCACGGCATAGCCGTCCGGCGTGATCGCGCCCGCATGCACGAACTTCGGTTTGCCGTCGAGCGCCGACTTCGGCGAGTCCGGCGCCACCGCCAGGCGCGTGCCCTGCGGACCGTCTTCCAGCACGGCGATCTTCTTTTTGGCCGGGGTCTCGGCGGCGTTGAAGAACTCCGGCGTGCGGCCGCTGATCAGGAACTGGTGATTCAGGTAAGAGCCGCCGAAAGCCGCCATGAAGAAGTTGTCGCACAGCGTGTATTCGCGTGCGATCTGCCACAGGCCCAGGTGCTTGTCGGTCTCGCCGTAATGGCCCATCACCAGCGCGCCGGAGTCGCCCCAGGCGACAAAGCCGTCGTTCTTGCCGCCGTTGATCTGCATCTGGTTGTGATAAAAATTGTGCACCAGGTCGCGCGTGACCAGGCCTTCCGGCAGCGGCTTGCCGTCGCCGTCGGTCAGCGTCCACGGGCCGTTCGGCAGGTTCACGATCTTGTCTTCGCCGATCAGGTATTCCTTGCCGCCGATGTCCTGGCGGCCCGGCACCATGCCGCCCCAGATCTTCGGCAGCGTCGGCAGGATGGAGCCGTCGCGGTCCTTCTGCGGCGCGCTGGCCGGCAGCGGCGCGGCCAGGCCGGGGAAATTGGCGAACAAATTGTTGAAGCTGCGGTTCTCGAGGTAGATCACGACCACGTTCTTGACGTTCGCCTTCAGCTTGGCATCGAGCGAGGCCGGCTTGGCGGCGGCGCGCTTTGTCGCAGCGGATGCGGCCTGCGCGGCGGCCGGCAGGCTGCCGGCGATCCCGGCTGCGGCGGCGGCCTGGAAGATGCGGCGGCGTCCCGGGCTGGCGGGCTGGGCGTTACCGCGGTGTTCGCTATCGTCGCTATGGTCGTGCTCTTGCATTACTGCTCCTGTGTTCGCTAACCGGAAACGATGATTATCGTTTCTTTCTTGCCGGAGGGGAACCCGCAGATGCCGCCGAAGGGGGCGTATGGACGTGCGATAACAACGCCGGCCCGACAGCGCGGGCGATGCATTTGTGGCAGGATAAGCAAGTCTCGCCAAAGGAAAACCACATGGATCTCGCCCTGCAACGCCAGCTGGAACAACTCGCCGACTTCGGCAACACCAACGATGCCGCCGTCGGCAAGAGCGGCACGCGCATGCTGAACATCACACCCGACACCGGCGAATTCCTGTCCGTGCTGGTACGGGCGACCGTGGCGCGCCGAGTGCTGGGGATCGGCACCTCGAACGCCTACTCGACGCTGTGGCTGGCCGACGCCGCACGCGCCATCGGCGGCGCGGTCACCACCATCGAACTGGCGGCGGACAAGGCGGCGATGGCGCGCGCGAACATCGCCAAGGCCGGCCTGGGCGACATCATCACGCAAATCGAAGGCGAGGCCGGCACCTGGCTGGCACAGGCGCCGGATGCTTCGGCCGACCTGGTCTTCCTCGATTCGGCGCGCAGCCTGTATTTGGCCTGGTGGCCTGACCTGCGGCGCGTGCTGCGCGCGGGCGGACTGCTGGTGGTCGACAACGCCAGCTCGCATGCCCACGAGATGGCGGACTTCGTCGAGGCGGTGAAGAAGGACGCCGCGTTCACCACCAGCCTGGTCCCGGTCGGCAAGGGCGAATTCCTCGCCGTGAAAGCGTAAAACGAAGCCTGAACCTCAGGACTTGACAGCGCGCGCCGCCTGCACCGCAGGCCGCAGCGCTGCCACCGCCTCGACCAGCAGGCTTGGTGTCACCGGCTTGACCAGGTAATCGGTGTAACCGCAGGCGCAGGCGCGGTCGCGGTCTTCCTTGCGCGCAAAGGCGGACAAGGCCAGCGCCGGCACCATGCACAATTCGCTGTCCTCGATGCTGCGCACGCGCCGGATGAACTCGAAGCCGTCCATGCCCGGCATGCCGATGTCGCTGATCAGGAGCTGCGGACGCTGCGCATGCAGCAGGTCGAGCGCTTCCTGCGCCGTGTAGGCCACCGCCACCTGGGCGCCGGCGCCCAGCAGGATGGTGCGCAGCACCTCGAGCGAATCGGCGTCGTCGTCCAGCGCCAGCACGCGCATGCCGGACAGGTCGGGCCAGGCGGCCGGGGCGGCGGTCTCGCGCTTTTCGCCCGGCAGCGCCGGCGCCAGGCTCCAGTCCGGCAGCGCCGGCTGCAGCGGCAGGTGCACGGTGAAGCTCGCGCCCTGCCCTTCGCCGGCGCTGCTGACGGCCACCGTGCCGCCGTGCAGCTCCACCAGCTGGCGCACGATCGACAGGCCCAGCCCCAGGCCGCCGTGCTGGCGCGTGGTCGAGGTGTCGGCCTGGCGGAAGCGGTCGAACACGTGCGCCAGGAAATCGGGATGGATGCCGGGGCCGTTGTCGCGCACGCGGATCGCGATCTGCTCGCCTGCGCGCCATAGCGCCACTTCCACCAGGCCGCCGCCTGGCGTGAACTTGACCGCGTTCGACACCAGGTTCCACATCACCTGCTGCATGCGGCCGGTATCGGCCAGCACCGGGCCGGCCTCCTCGTCGAGTGCGGCCTCGAGGCGGATGCGCTTGGCCATCGCGGTCGGGCGCAGCGATTCGACCACGGCGCCGACGAATTCGGCCGGCTTCACCGGCTGCAGGTCGAGCCGCACCTTGCCCGACAGGATGCGGCTCATGTCGAGCAGGTCGTCGATCAGCTGCACCTGCACACGCGCATTGCGCTCGATGGTCTCCAGCCCCTTGCGCAGCATGTCGTCACCGACCGATTCCTTCTGCGCCAGCAGCTGCGACCAGCCGAGGATGGCGTTCAGCGGCGTGCGCAGCTCGTGCGAGACGGTGGACAGGAACTCGTCCTTCAGCTGGTTCAGGCGCTCGGCCTCGACCCGCGCCTCGACCTCCTGCAGGTAGAGCGCCTTGCGTTCCTCGGCAATCGCCAGCGAGGCGTCCAGGCTGGCGGCGCGTGCCTGCAGGCGCGCATCGAGCACCGAGAACAGCAGGGCCACGACCAGCAGGCCGACGATGACGGCGGTGACGATCAGCGCCAGGTTGTGCTGGCTGATCCAGCCGGTGGCGGCGCGGCACACGCTGTCCGCGTGAAAACCGGCGGCGGCCATGCCGGTGTAGTGCATGCCGGCGACGGCAAAGCCCATCACCACGGCGGCCGCCGACTGCGCCACCCAGGCCCCGGCCGCGCCCTGGCGCAGGCGGAAGGCGATCCACAGCGCGCCGGCGGCGGAACCGATGGCGATCAGCACGGACAGGGCAAACAGCAGCGGATCGTATTCGATGGCCGGCGACATGCGCATCGCCGCCATGCCGGTGTAGTGCATGGCATTGATGCCCACGCCCATCAGCAGCGCGCTCGACGCCAGGTCGCGCGGGCGCAGCACCGGCGCGCGCAGCTGCCACAGCGCCATGCCGGACACCAGCACCGGCAGCAGCAGCGACAGCAGGGTCAGCGGCACGTCGTAGCCGAGCGGGATCGGCAGGCTGAAGGCGAGCATGCCGATGAAGTGCATGGCCCAGATGCCGCTGCCCATCGCCAGCGCGCCGCCGGCGGTCCAGACCACGCTGGCATAGCCGTGCGCCTGCTTCACGCGGCCGGCCACGCTGAGCGCGGTATAGGACGCGAAGATCGCGACCAGCACCGAGACCAGCACCAGCGTTGGGTCGTAGCGTCCGATGAGCATGGGTAGTCGGGTTTCCTTTGCGGTTGGCTGCGCCTGGCGTCAATACACCTGTGCGCAGTATAGACCGGCTTCAGCCGGGCGCGTCCACCGACAGGTAATGTTTCCACAAAGATACATTTTATTCGATATCGCCCGCTTACAGTTGCTTACGAATGCATAACCGCAGCTAACAGCCCGGCGCGCCAGAATCGGCATGAACAGAAAGGAAACCCCCATGCCATTTCGCCGCCTCGCTCTCCTCGTCCCCTTGTGCTTCACCGCCCTCGCCCATGCCGGCGAGACGACGTCCGTCACCGTGCCGAAGGAAGAGCTCGACCAGCTGATCGCCGCCTACGCCCTGGTCAAGTCGCAGTACGTGGAAGCGCCCGACGAGCGCAAGCTCCTGACGGCGGCCATCGGCGGCATGCTCGCCTCGCTCGATCCGCACTCCCGCTACCTCGACAAGGATGCGCTGGCCGAGCTGGAACAGGACCGCCTGGGCGAATACGTGGGCATCGGCATCGAGGTCGAGATCGAGGACGGACGCATGCTGGTGCTGGCGGTGGCCGACGACAGCCCGGCGGCCGCGGCCGGCATCGAGCCGGGCGACGTGCTGGTATCGCTGAACGACGCGCCGCTGGCCCAGCTGGACGTGGCCGAGGTGGCGAAGCGCATGCGCGGCGTACCCGGCACCGCGCTGGCGCTGGGCTTCCGGCATGGCGGCAAGGGCGAGGTACGCCAGCGCGACATCACGCGCGCCGCCCTGCGCGCCGACACCGTGCGCACCCGCATGGCGGCGCCGGGCGTGGCCTGGATCCGCATCTCCAGCTTCGAAGGCCGCACCGCCGCCGACCTGGCGGCGGCCCTGTCCACGCTCGGCGCCGGCGCCGCACCGCGCGGCATCGTGCTCGACCTGCGCAACGATCCGGGCGGGCTGGTGTCGGCCGCCGTCGGCGTGGCCGGGGCCTTCTTGCCGCCGGATACGCTGCTGTTCTCGGCGCGCGGACGCATGGCCGGCGCCGCCAGCCGGGTCACCACCTCCCCGCGCTACTACCGCGGCCCCGGCGAGCCCGACGTGCTGGCCGGCCTGCCGGCCTGGACCCGCACGGTGCCGCTGGCGGTGCTGGTCAACGGCGGCTCGGCCTCGTCGGCGGAACTGGTGGCCGGCGCCCTGCAGGACCACGGCCGCGCAAAGGTCGTCGGCACCCAGACCTTCGGCAAGGGCTCGATCCAGACGGTGTTCCCGCTGTCGCAGGACAGCGCGGTGAAGATGACGGTGGCGCGCTATTTCACGCCGAAGGGGCGCGAGATCCAGGCGCGCGGCATCGTGCCCGACGTGCTGGTGGCGCCGGCGCATGGCAAGAGCGGCGCCGACGGCCTGGCCCTGCGCGAAGCGGACCTGGAACACCACCTGGACACGACGCTGCCGGCGCAGGGCGACACGGCATTGCCGGCCCGGCCGATCCAGCGTGCGACGCTGGAAAGCACGCGCATGTTCGGTACGGGCGACGACCGGGCGCTGGCGGCGGCGGTGCGGATGCTGGCGCCCGACCTGGGACTGGCGCACGAAGCCGGCGCCCTGCTGCGCCGGCTGGGCCTGAAGATCGAAGCCTCGGCGGGGGCATTGGCGACAAGCCTGTAGCGTCAGCAAACTGTCACCTGGCGGTCAAACGCCTGTCACATTCATGGGCGAGGATAGCGCCTGTTCGCAAGAACATGGCAGCTCGCCCTGCCCTACCGGCGCCAGCGGTCGGGAAATATACTGGCACCAATTTCATCAAGCTTAAAGGGTCCCGCGCAGCGTCACCGACACATTGCGCGGATCGCCGTAGTAATAGCCGATGCCGGTCGGTGCGAATTTCTTGTAGTAGACCTTGTCGAACAGGTTATTCGCATTCACCTGCAGCGCCAGCTTCTCGTTGAAGCGGTAGCTCAGCATCGCATTCGCAATCGTGTAGCCGCCCTGGCGCGTGGTGATGGCCCCCGAACGCACGAAGGCATCGCTCTGCGCCTGCACGCCGCCGCCCACGCTCAGGCCCGGTGCGAACGCGTCGAGCTTGTAGGTGGCGAACACGCGCAGCTGGTGCTTCGGATCGATGCTGCGCAGCGGCTGGCCGGTATTCGCCGCCGTGTCGACCACGTAGCGGGTGCGGGTGTTGGTGTAGCCGCCGAACACCTGCAGGCCGGGCAGCACTTCGCCCGACAGCTCGGCTTCCCAGCCCTCGCTGCGCTGCTTGCCGCCGGCCACGCGGCAATAGCCGCTGGTGAAGTAAGGCAGGCAAGGGTTGATCGAGCTCGTGTCCTCGACCGCGCGGCCGACGTTCTCGATGCGGAACAGTCCGGCCGAGGCATTGAGCGCGCCGCCGAAGAAGGCGCCCTTCAGGCCGAGTTCATAGTCTTCGCCGCGAATCGGGTCGAGGATTTCACCCTGCGCATCGCGCACGTTCTGCGGCGTGAAGATCTCGGTATAGCTGGCATAGGCGCTGACATTCTTCGACACGTCGTACACCAGGCCGAAGAACGGCGTCACTTCGCGCGTGACCTTGTAGCTACTGGTCGGGCTGCCGTGCGAATCGTATTCCCACCAGCTCAGGCGCGCGCCGACCAGGCCTTGCAGCGAATCGAGCAGCGACAACTTGAAGGTGCCGAAGGCGCCCTGCTGGGTCGTGATGTTCGGACGGGTCGGCGTGGTCGGCAGGGTCACGTCGCGCTCAAGATAGCTGGTTGCCGGATTCCAGTCGCGGATATCCACCGTGACCGGATACAAATTGCCGGCCCCCCAGCTCTCGACCGCGTCGACGCGCATGCGCTCGGCGCCGACCGTCAGCTCGTGCTTGCGGCCGAACAGCGTGAACGGACCGTTGGCGATCACCGTCATCGCGGCCTGCCTGCTTTCGTTGCCGATGTATTCGGCGGTGGTAACCGTCATCAGGTAGGGGTTGGTGGCGCCCGCCGGACGCGCCATGTAGGTCTGCTTGAAGTCCGTCAAATCCAGGTGGGTGTAGGCGGCGCTGGCTTTCATGGTCCAGTCGTTGTCGAAGCGGTGCTCGAGCGCCAGCAGGGCCTGCTCGTTGCTGCGGTTCCACTTGTTCCAGTCCGAGCCGAGGTAGGTCGAGCGCGGCAGGTTCAGGGGCGTGCCGTCGAAGTTTCCCGGCATGCCGCCCCAGGCGCCGGTGGCGTCCAGGCCGGTGTACTGCAGGCTGCCGGTGAGCGTGGTGCGCTCGCCCAGGTCGGCCTCGACCACGCCGTACAGCACTTCGCGGTCTTCCTGCTTGGCGTCCTGGAAGAACTCCTTCTTGTCCTTCACCGCCACCACGCGCCCGCGCACCGAACCCGATGCGTTCAGCGGACTCGAGATGTCGGCCTCCACGCGGCGGCGGTCCCAGGAACCGAGGGTCAGCGCGCCGGATGCCTGGAAGGCGCGGGTCGGGCGCTTGCGCACCATGTTCACCGTGGCCGACGGATTGCCGGCGCCGCGCAGCATGCCCGAGGCGCCGCGCAGCACCTCCACCTGCTCCAGCACCGCGGTGTCGGGCTGGACGAAAGCCGAACCGCTCTGGCTGATGGTAAGACCGTCGATCTGCAGCGCATCGATCTGGTAGCCGCGCGAGAAATAGGTCACGCGTTCACTGTCGACGTAATCGACGGTCACGCCGGGCGTGTTCTGCAGCACGTCGTGCAAGTCGAGCAGCTTGCGCGCATCGAGGAATTCGCGGGTCAGCACCGTCACCGGCTGCGGAATGTCGCGCAGGTCTTCGGCGCCGCGGAACACCGAGGCCGAGCGGGCGGCAAAGGAGTGCTTGTTCTCGGCCTTGCCGACCACGTTCACCACGGCCGGCGCGGCCTCGGCTACCTCTGCTACCTCGGCAGCGGCGTCGGCCGCGGCGTTTTCGGCCGACGGCCCCTGGGCCAGCACGGCCAGCGGCGTCAGCAGCACGGCGGTCGCGCACAGCAGTTTCGCCCGGCGTGCGCCGGGGGTGAGTCGGAAAGTGGCTGGGGACTGAACGCGGCGCATCGGTGCTTCCTTTTGTTGGTTTGTAAATGAGAATGATTCGCATTATAATTCTCATCAATGCATTGTTGCAATGCTGTATATGCAAACCGCAGCCCGGCCCTGCCCTCGACCATTCCACCCGAAAGTCCGACATGAAGAAACTGCTGCTTCCCGCCCTCCTCGCCTGCATGGTTCTTGCACCCGCCCAGGCCCACCACGTCTGGATCGAGCAGGACGGCAAGACGGCGACGCTGCAGTTCGGCGAATTCGGCGACAACCTGCGCGAAACCTCGCCCGGCCTGCTCGACAAATTCGTGACGCCGAGCGCCACCCTGCTCGGCCCGCGCGGCGAACAGCCGCTGAAACTGACGAAGACGGCGCAGGGCTTCGTGCTCTCGCGCACGGCCGCGCTGGGCGAAGCGATCGTGGTGGAAGAAGCGAGCTACCCTTATTTCGAAAACACGCGCGACGGCAAGACCACGCGCCTGGCCTGGACGCCGGCGGCGCGCTACGTCACCACCTTCATTGCGCAGGAGCCGAAGCTCACCTTCGACATCGTGCCGACCGGCCAGCAGGGCCAGTTCCGCGTGGTCTACAAGGGCCAGCCGGCGCCGAAGGTAAAAGTCAGCGCGGTGATCCCGAACGGCTGGTCGAAGGAAGCGACCACGGACGAGAACGGCCTGGTGCGCTTCGACCTGCCCTGGCAGGGCAACTACGTGATCGAGGCCCACTTCGAGGACAAGCAACCGGGCGAGCGCAATGGCAAGGCCTACGACACGG
This sequence comes from Massilia sp. YIM B02769, assembly GCF_030411995.1. Taxonomy (GTDB): domain Bacteria; phylum Pseudomonadota; class Gammaproteobacteria; order Burkholderiales; family Burkholderiaceae_D; genus Telluria. The sequence goes on along the minus strand of NZ_JASNRC010000009.1, from coordinate 146,025 downwards.
CCAGCTTCGTCACCGCCCTCTCGTTCAGGCACGCGAGCGGCGCCCCCGCCCTGGCCGCCGGCCCGGCCGCTACGCCGGGCAAATAAGCTGCGAGCCTTCCTGACATGACTACCACCGTGGACCTGCGCTACCGCCTGGGCGTGGCCTCGCGCGCCTTGGCCGCCATCGGCGGCGGCTACCTGCTCGCCGCCGTCGCCTCGACCCTGCTGGCTGTGCTGCTGACGACCTTGCTTCCGCTGTCGCGCGCCGACGCCGTCACCCTCTCGACCATGCTCGCCTTCGTGATCTACCCCTGCGCCGTGCTGTGGGTGTTCGCCACCGCCAGCGCCGGCCGCGCCTGGGCCGGCATCCTCGGCGCCAGCGCCCTGGTGGGCGGCGTGCTGTGGCTGACGGGGAGCCTGTCATGAGGGAGGGATTGCGCCAATCGATGGCCTGGCTGCACACCTGGTCGGGCCTGCTCGTGTGCTGGGTGCTGCTCCTGATTTTCATGGGCGGCACCTCGGCCTATTACCGCGACGAGATCACGCTGTGGATGAAGCCGGAGCTGCACGCCAGCGCCGCCGCTACCTCCGCCCTGCCGACTGCGGCGATCGCCGCGCAGACGGTGGCCGCGCTACAGGAACGCGCCCCGAACGCCACGGCCTGGTACATCGGCCTGCCGAACGAGCGCAATCCGGTGGTCCTGGCCAGCTGGACCCTGCCGCCGAAGAAGGGCATGAGCATGGCCGAGCGGCGCGCCGCCTTCCGCAAGCAAAACGTCACGCTGGACCCGGGCACCGGCCTGGAAGCGCCGCAGGCGCGCGACACCCGCGGCGGCGAATTCCTGTACCGGATGCACTTCGACCTGTACTACATGTCGGCCATCTGGGGCCGCTGGATCGTCGGCATCTGCGCCATGTTCATGCTGGTGGCGATCATCAGCGGCGTCATCACCCACAAGCGCATCTTCAAGGACATCTTCACCTTCCGTCCGAAGAAGGGCCAGCGCTCCTGGCTCGACGCCCACAACGCCACCGCCGTGCTGGCGCTGCCCTTCCACCTGATGATCACCTACACCGGCATCGTGACGCTGATGTTCATGTACATGGAAGCGCCGACGAAAGCCGTGTACAAGGGCGACCAGCAAGCCATGTTCGCCGAGGTCTTCCCGGACAACGAGCGGGTGAAGCCGGCCAGGGTCGCGGCGCCGCTGGCCGACTTTGGCCCGATGCTGGCGCAAGCCCAGGCGGCCTGGGGCCAACCGGTGTCGCGCATCGTTGTCAGCCAGCCGAACGACGCCAACGCCACCGTGCAGCTGGTGCGTCCTTCGGGCCAGCAGCTGTCGAACGTCGAACCGTCGATGACCTTCAATGGCGTGACCGGCGCGCTGATCTCCTCGACCGGCGAGCCGAGCGGCGTGTCGAGCATGCGCCGCGCCTTCTACGGCCTGCACGTCGCCCACTTCGCCGACACTTTTTTGCGCGCGCTGTTCTTCCTGTGCGGCCTGGCCGGCTGCGCGATGGTCGCCACCGGCGCCCTGCTGTGGGGCGTGAAGGAGCGCCAGAAGGTTGCCAAGGTAGTGGCAAAGGGTGGCCGCTTGGGCTTCGGCGTGCGCCTGGTCGACGCGCTGAACATCGGCGCGATCGCCGGCTTGCCGATCGCCTTCGGCGTCTACTTCTGGAGCAACCGCCTGCTGCCGCTGTCCATCGAGAACCGCGCCGCCATGGAGGCCAACTGCTTCTTCATCGCCTGGGGCGCGGCCATGCTGCTGGCGCAGATTCGGCCCTCGCGCGCGATGTGGCGCTTCCAGTTGGTCGTCGGCGCGGTGCTGCTGGCCGGCGTGCCGCTGCTGAACGTGTTCACCACCGATACCCACCTCGGCGTGACGCTGTTCGGCCCGGCCGGCCTGCGTCCGGTGGCGGCCTTCGACCTGGTGGTATTCGCACTGGGTGTGCTGCTCGGCTATGCGGCCTGGTGGCTCAAGCGCAAGGAGCAGAAGGCAGCGGGTAAGGCGGCTGGCGCCAAGCGAGCGCCGCAAGTGCAGACGAGGGAGGCGGCATGAATTTGCTGATCGCGGCCGGCGCCCTGCTGGCCTATTGCGGCCTGGCCGCCAACAGCGTCGCGCTGGACCGGCATTACGCCGACATCCATGGACGCGGCAAGGAGCCGGATGCGCGCACGCGCCTGCGCTACCGTGCGCTGGGTTGGCTGGGGATCGCGCTGTCGCTGGCGGCCTGCGTCGGCGCGAATGGCTGGCATAGCGGGCCGGTGCTGTGGTGCGGGGTACTGACAGCGTCGGCGATCGTGCTGACGCTGTTGTTGCAATATGCGCCGCACAGGGTGCTGCGGCTGGCATGGATTGCGGCGCTGGGTGCGCTGCTGGCCGCATTGGCGCTACTGGCGCTGCGGTAAGCGGCCAGTAAGCGTCAGGCGCCGACCGGAATCAGCTGTTCGGACTGCGTTTCATCCAGCACCCTGAGCAGGGTATCGCCGAAACCGCCGCGTGCACGCGCATCGGTGCGCGCGCTGGTGAACACGCGCGGCTGCGCGCTCCAGGCGAAACGCGCACCGGTGCGCTCCAGCGCCCGCACCAGCAGCACGTCCTCGTGGCAAGGCACCGCTTCGAAGCCGCCCGCCGCCAGGTAGGCGGCCGCGCTGACGCCCATGTTGGCGCCATGGATATGACGATGGCCGTCGCGGTCCTGGTAGTTGCACGCAAAATGCTCGCGCAGGGCGTCGGCCCGCTCGGCGTGCGGCGACCAGTCGTCGACCGCCACCGAGCCGCAGACCACGTCGGCATCCAGCGCCAGCTGGGCCGCCAGCCACTGCGGCGACACGCGCGTGTCGGCATCGGTGAACGCCAGCCAGCGCGCACCGAGCGCCAGCAGGCGGCGCGCACCGGCAGCACGCGCGGCGCCGACGCGGCGTTCATCCACCTCGATGCAATCGAGCGCCACGCCGGCGGCGGCGAACGAGGGCTGGCTGCGGCGCACCACCGCGCGCGAGCCGTCGCCGCAGGCGTCCAGCACCACCAGCACCGCCACCGCTTCGCCGCCGAGCACGGGATTACGCGCGGCGAGCAGCAGCGCCGCCAGGCAGGCGCCCAGGCTGGCCTCCTCATCGTGAGCAGGGACGGCGACGCCGATCATGACGCGTCCTTTTGCCAGATCTCGAGCAGGAAGTCCTGGTCGAGATGGTGCACCGTGCGCCGCATGCCGGGCAGCCGACCGGCCACTGCATGCGCCTGCGCGGTGGCGCTCACGCGGTCGTCGAAATCGTGCAGGTAATGGCACAGCGCCAGTTCGCCGCCCGCGCCCAACATGGCGTGCGCCCGCACCAGCAGGTCTTCCAGGGCGGCTGCGTCGAAGTAATAGGCCAATTCGCTGATCAGCACCAGGTCGTAGCCCCGTTCGCCCGGCCATTGCGCCGGCAGGCTGCGCTGCTCGATGCGCACCGCTTCAGGCGCCATGTCCGGCGCCACATCCTGCAAGCGGCGGCGCGCGGCGGCCACCGCACTGGCGGCGCCGTCGCAGGCCAGCAAGCGTTCGCAACGTGCCGCCAGGGCGGCGCTCATTTCGCCGTTGCCGCAGCCCGGCTCGAAGACCTGGCGGTAGCGCGCCTTGCCCAGGCTGGCCAGCAGCAAGGCGCGCTTGCGCCTTTCGTACCAGGCGGCGCGCACCGACCACGGGTCCTCGTCGGCGGCGTACAGCGCTTCAAAATGCGCGGTCAGGGTCATAAAAGTAGAGTTCGAAAGGCAGGAGGACGCGTTCCAGCGCATGGGCGGGGACGACCGGCGGCGCGTCGCGGCTGGCGTCGGGCAGCACCTGGCTCTGGAAGCAGGCCATGGCGGCGCGCTTGCGGGCCAGTACCGCTGCCGGCAAGGGCAGCTTGCGCGCATGGGCCAGGGGCATGGCGCCGTCCGCCGGCGCGCTCCAGTGCCAGCCCCAGATCGGCGCTTCCAGCGTACGTGCGCCGCGCTGGGCGGCGGCGGCAAGACAGGCGCGCGCGGTCGCTTCGTGGTCGGGATGGCCGTCGTGGCGCCAGGTCGTGAGCACCACATCGCCGGGTTCGAACAGCGCGGCAAGCTGGCGCGCCAGACCGGTTTCGGCCGCCGTCACACCGCCGTCGGCAATGCCGAGGCGGCGCAGGTTCGGCGCCGCGCTGCCCAGGCAGGCCAGCGCCGCCAGCGTTTCCCGCGGACGCACGGCGCGCAGCCGCTCGCGCGGCCAGGCGGCCGAGCCGGGGTGGCTGGCTTCGCCGTCGGTCACCGCCACCAGCAGCGGCGGCCGGGTGTCGGTGCGCGCGCCCAGCAGTTGCAGCAGGCCGCCGCAGGCCAGGATTTCGTCGTCCGGATGCGGCGCCACCACCACCAGGCGCGCACCGTGCGGCACCAGGTCGGCCACGCCAACCTCGGCGACGCCGGCCAGCCCGGTATCGCCGCGCCATGCGTCGGCGGCGGTGCCGGCGCCGGCGATATGACGGTCACGTGTCACAGCCGCCATGGCTGCTCCATGCTTTGCGCCACCAGCTTGCCGACCGCTTCCAGGTCGCGCTCGGCATGGCTCTGGCGCATGAACACCGGCAGGTCGGCGAAGCGGCGCGCCATCGCGGCATCCTTGCACATCGGCCCCGGACCGAGGGCGCGCCCGACCGCGGCCAGGGTGACGTTGGCCGCCGCTTCCACACTCAGGCGCACCGACAAAGCCGCCCTCATCGCATCCGTGCTTGGCGCGCGGTCGATCGCGGCCGCCGTCTCGCGCATCAGGGCGGCGCTGCCCTGCAGGGCGACGGCCGCTTCGCCGAGCTGCGCCAGGCGGTGCGGATCGGAAGGGCGCACTTGCAGCGACTGAGACAGCGCCTCGGCCAGGGCGCCGGCCGCGCCGAACCAGCAGGCGGCCACACCGGCGCCGCCATGCCAGAAGCCGGCGCGCTGCACATAGAAGCCGGGGCCGCCGAGCGCTTGCGCGGCCACCCCGTCGAAGTACACGTCGATGCTGGCGGAATCGCGCATGCCGACCGCCTGCCAGTGATCGTCGGCCATGCTGACGCCGGCCTGGCGCAGGTCGACCGCGGCCAGCATCGCCTCCCCTTCCCTGCTCCAGCAGCTCACCACCGCGTGCGAAACGGTGCGCGCGCCCGAGCACCAGGCTTTATCACCGTTCAGGACGAAGCCGCCGTCCCGCGCCGGGTCGAGGCGCAGGCGCGCGTTGGGCGGCTCGGCGCACCAGGTGCCCCAGATGGTCCCTGCGGCAGCCTCCGCCCCGGCTTCGTGCAGGATGGCCAGGGCGTCGGTATGTCCTTCGAACAGCTTGGCCAGGCTCAGGTCGTGGGCGCCGACGGCGGCCAGCGCGCGCCAGCGTGCCAGGGTCGCGCCCTGGCCGGGCAGCGGAAGGCGGTCGAGGCCGGCCGCGACCAGGCCCTGCAAGGCCGCGGCGGGTTCGCTGCCGGCCAGTTCGCGCAGGATCGCGCGTAGGGCGGAAAGAAGGTCGTCGTCGGGCAGGAAAGTGTCGGTGGGCGAAGTGTGGAGTTGCATAAAATGCATCCTAGCACCGTTGCCTGAGATATGTCCGCACGGCAGCACATCCGCCGGACACAGGGGGGCTGCACCAGGCGCGCCGGAGCGGCGCACCTGGTTCTCACCGCATCAATCGAACTTCGAAAAGTCCGGCTTGCGCTTCTGGAAGAAGGCCGTGAACGCTTCCTTCGCTTCGGCGCCGACCAGCATGGCGCCGAACTGCTTGTTCTCGACGCCGATGGTCTCGGCCACGATGCCGGCGCGCGGGCGCTTCATGAGGGCCTTGGTGGCGCGGATCGAGGCGGCCGGCAGGGCGACCAGCTTGGCGGCCTGGCCCTGGGCAAACGCCAGCAGTTCGGCGGCCGGCAGCACACGTGCGACGATGCCCATCTCGAAGGCTTCCTGGGCGCCGAAGGCTTCGCCCAGCATCAGCTTTTCGGCGGCGCGGGTGTAGCCGGCGGCTTGCGCGACCAGCAGCGACGAAGCGAATTCCGGGCACAGGCCGAGCTGGGTGAAAGGCATCGAGAACTTGGCGTTGTCGGCGGCGTAGACCAGGTCGCAGTGCATCAGCATCGTGGTGCCGATGCCGACGGCGGCGCCGGCGACGGCGGCGACCACCGGCTTGGTGCAGCCTTCCAGGGCTTTCATGAACTGGAACACCGGACGGTCTTCGGTCATGGCGCCTTCGCCGGCGTTGTTCAGGAAGTCGTCGAGGTCGTTACCGGCGGTGAAGATTTCCGGCTTGCCGGTGATGAGGACGGCGCGTACCTGCGGGTCTTGTTCGGCGTCGAGCAGGGCGTCGGCCATGGTCTGGTACATGGCGCCGGTGATGGCGTTCTTGCGCTCGAGGCGGTTGAATTCGATGGTGAGGATGCCGTTGGTTTTATTCGTTTGGATCGTCATTTTTCAGTCTCCGGGGTGTTTTGGGGCACGAAAGACAGCGTGGGCACAGGTGCCCACCCTACGGTTGCACGTGTGCCCACGCTGTGATGTCGGGCGGCTGCATTACTGCGCCGCCCTCTTCGATTAAACGCGCTCGATGATACCGGCCGCGCCCATGCCGGCGCCGACGCACATCGTCACCATGCCGTACTTCAGGTTGTTGCGGCGCAGTGCGTGTACGACGGTCGCGGCGCGGATCGCACCGGTGGCGCCCAGCGGGTGGCCCAGGGCAATCGCGCCGCCCATCGGGTTAACCTTGCTGGTGTCCAGGCCCAGGTCGCGGATCACGGCCAGCGCCTGTGCGGCGAAGGCTTCGTTCAGCTCGATCCAGTCCAGCTGGTCCTGGGTGATGCCGGCGGCGGCCAGCGCTGCGGGAATCGCCACCTTCGGACCGATGCCCATGATCTCAGGCGGCACGCCGCGCACGGCGAACGACGAGAACTTGGCCAGCGGGGTCAGGTTGTGCTCCTTCAGGATCTTTTCGCTGACGACGATCAGGGCGCCGGCGCCGTCCGACATCTGCGACGAGGTCGCAGCGGTGACGGTTCCCTTGGCGGCGAAGACCGGCTTCAGCTTGGCCATCGATTCCATCGAAGCGTCGGCGCGCGGGCCTTCGTCGGCGTCGACGGTGCGGCGCTTGACCGACACTTCACCGGTGGCCAGGTTCGGCGTACGGGTGATGATTTCGACCGGGGTGATCTCGTCCTTGAACAGGCCGGCCTGCTGGGCGGCGATGGCGCGGCGGTGCGATTCCAGGCCGAATGCGTCCTGGTCTTCGCGCGAGACTTTCCATTGCTGGGCGACCTTTTCGGCGGTCAGGCCCATGCCGTAGGCCAGGCCCACGTTCTCGTCCTTGAAGGTCTCCATGTTGATGGAGGGGTGGTGACCCATCATCGGCACCATCGACATCGATTCGACGCCGCCGGCGATCATCACGTCGGCTTCGCCGACGCGGATGCGGTCGGCCGCCATGGCCAGGGCGGTGATGCCCGAGGCGCAGTAGCGGTTGACGGTCACGCCGCCCACGGTGTTCGGCAGGCCGGCCAGCACCACCGAGTTACGGGCGATGTTGAAGCCCTGCTCCGCTTCCGGGAACGAGCAGCCGACGATGGCGTCGACGATCAGGGCCGGGTCCAGGTTCGGCACGGCGGCCATGGCGCCGCGGATGGCGTGCACCAGCAGGTCGTCCGGGCGGGTCGTCTTGAACATGCCGCGCGGCGCCTTGCCGATCGGGGTGCGCGTCGCTGCGACGATGTATGCGTCTTGAAGTTGTTTGCTCATGTTGGTCGTCCTGTCTATTCAGCGATTAGTTGCGCACTGGCTTGCCGGTCTGCATCATGCCCATGATCCGCTCTTGCGTCTTCGGGTTGTTCAGCAGCGCGATGAAGGCCTTGCGTTCCATGTCGAGCAGCCACTGCTCGGACACCACGCTGCCCTGGTCGACGTCGCCGCCGGTCACAATCTCGGCGATGGTGTCGCCCAGGTGGTAGTCGTAGGCCGAGATGAAGCCGCCGTCACGCATGTTGACCAGCTGGCCGCGGATCGTCGCCCAGCCGTAGCGGCCGGTGACGGTGACCGGGCGCTTGGCCGGGGCGCGGTAGCCGGCGTCGAACATGGCGCGCGCCTGCACTTTCGCCACGTGCAGCAGCTCGTAGGCGTTGAAGACGATGATGTCGTCTTCCTTCAGGTAGCCCATCGCCTTGGCTTCCAGCGCCGACTTCGACACCTGCGCGGTGGCCGCGTTGGTGAAACCGGTCTTCAGGAATTGCAGGATGTCGTTGCCCTTCGCTTCGGTAAAGGCGCGCACTGCCGCTTCCTTCAGGCCGCCGCCGGCCGGCACCAGGCCGACGCCCACTTCGACCAGGCCGATGTAGGACTCGATCGAGGCCACGCGCTTCGATGCGTGCAGGGCCAGCTCGCAGCCGCCGCCCAGCGCCAGGCCGGCCACTGCGGCCACCACCGGCACGTTCGAGTACTTCATCTGCATGAAGGTGTCTTGCAGTTCCTTGACGATCGGCTCCATCGCTTTCGCGCCGCCGGTCATGAAGGCCGGCAGGGCCGATTGCAGGTCGGCGCCGGCCGAGAAGGCGCCGCCTTCGGTGGCGTCGGTGTTCCAGATCACCAGGCCCTTGAAGTTGGCTTCCGCTTCCGCCAGGCCGCGCTTGATGCCCTTGATGACGCCATCGCCGATGACGTGCATCTTGGTCTTGAGCGAGATGATCAGGACATCATCGCCGGTATGCCACAGGCGCACCGAGTCGTCCTCGAACACGGTGGTGCCGGCGGTCTTGGCGTCTTGCGCGCCGGCGCCCAGCACCGGTGCACGGAAGGCCTGACGCTCGTAGACTGGCAGGGTCGAGCGCGGCACGTAGCTGTTCGACGAGGCCGAGTACGAACCTTCGGCGGTGTGCACGCCTTTTTCAGCGACCTGGCCTTCGAAGACCCAGGCTGGCAGCGGTGCATTCGTCAGCGCCTTGCCTGCATCGATGTCTTCCTTCACCCATTCGGCGATCTGCTTCCAGCCGGCGGCTTGCCAGGTCTCGAACGGACCGACGCTCCAGCCGAAGCCCCAGCGCATCGCGAAGTCGACGTCGCGCGCGTTGTCGGCGATGCTGTCGAGGTGGAACGCGATGTAGTGGAAAGCGTCGCGGAAGATCGCCCACAGGAACTGCGCCTGCGGGTTGGTCGATTCGCGCATGGCCTTGAACTTCTTGACCGGGTCTTTTTCTTTCAGGATGCGGGCGACGATATCGGCCGCCTTGGCGCCGCCGGCCACGTATTCACCGGTGGCGAAGTCCAGGCGCTGGATGTCCTTGCCGACCTTCTTGTAGAAGCCGGCGCCGGTCTTCTGGCCCAGGGCGCCCTTCTCGATCAGCTTGGCCAGGACCTCAGGCGTCTTGTACAGGCTGAAGAACGGATCGTCCTGCAGGGTGTCCTGCATGGTCTTGATCACGTGGCCCATCGTGTCCAGGCCGACCACGTCGGCGGTACGGAAGGTGCCCGACTTGGCGCGGCCCAGCTTGGCGCCGGTCAGGTCGTCGACCACGTCCACCGACAGGCCGAACTTCTCGGCTTCGTGGATGGTAGCCAGCATGCCGAAGATGCCGACGCGGTTGGCGATGAAGTTCGGCGTGTCTTTTGCGCGCACGACGCCCTTGCCCAGGACCGAGGTCAGGAAGGTTTCCAGCTGGTCGAGGATGACCGGATTGGTCGACGTGGTCGGGATCAGCTCGACCAGGTGCATGTAGCGCGGCGGGTTGAAGAAGTGCACGCCGCAGAAGCGCGCCTTCAGTTCCTCGTCGAAGCCTTCGGCGAGTTTGTTGATCGACAGGCCCGAGGTGTTCGAGGCGAAGATCGCGTTCGGTGCGATGTGCGGGGCGACCTTCTTGTACAGGTCGTGCTTCCAGTCCATGCGCTCGGCGATCGCTTCGATGATCAGGTCGCAGCCAGCCAGGACATCCAGGTTGTCTTCGTAGTTGGCGACTTCGATCAGGGCGGCGTCTTCCTTGTTGCCCAGCGGCGCAGGCGACAGCTTCTTCAGGCCTTCGATGGCTTTCAGGACGATGCCGTTCTTGTTGCCTTCTTTTGCCGGCAGATCGAACAGAACGACAGGCACCTTGGCGTTGACGCAGTGCGCAGCGATCTGCGCGCCCATCACGCCCGCGCCCAGGACGGCGACTTTCTTGACGGTGAAATTGGTCATGGTTGTTATCCCTAGAAGCGGTTAGAACAGGTCGGCGTCGAGCGCCAGCAGGTTGCTTGCGCCCGAGCGCGCCTGGCGGATCAGCATCGCGGTTTCCGGGTACAGGCGGGCGAAGTAGAAACGCGCGGTGTGCAGCTTGGCTTCGTAGAACTTGTCGCCCGAATCTTTCTTCTCCAGAGCGATCTTCGCCATCTGCGCGAAGAAGTAGGAGAACACCAGGTGGCCGACCACGCGCAGGTAAGGCACGGCGGCGGCGCCGACTTCGTCCTGGTTGGTGAAGGCCTTCATGCCGATTTCCATGGTCAGCTTGGTGACTTTTTCGCCGAGCTCGCCCAGCGGGGTCACGAATTCCGACATCGACTCGTCCAGGCCATTGTCTTCGACGAAGGCTTTGATCTTCTCGCCGAAGGCGCGCAGCTTGGCGCCGTTGTCCATCAGGATCTTGCGACCCAGCAGGTCCAGCGACTGCACGGTGTTGGTGCCTTCGTAGATCATGTTGATGCGCGCGTCACGCACGTACTGTTCCATGCCCCACTCGGCGATGTAGCCGTGGCCGCCGTACACCTGCATGGCTTCCGAGGTGGCGATCCAGCCGTTGTCGGTGATGAAGGCCTTGACGATCGGGGTCAGCAGCGCGACTTCGCCGGCGGCTTCCTTGCGCACGTCTTCGTCAGGGTGGTTCAGTTCGCGGTCGATCTGCAGCGCGATGTACGAGGTCAGGGCACGGGCGCCTTCGGCGTAGGCTTTCGCGGTCAGCAGCATGCGACGGACGTCCGGGTGCACGATGATCGGGTCGGCTGGCTTGTCCGGTGCTTTCGGGCCCGACAGCGAGCGCATCTGGATGCGGTCTTTCGCGTAGACCAGGGCGTTCTGGTAAGCCACTTCGGTCAGGCCGAGCGACTGCATGCCCACGCCCAGGCGGGCGGCGTTCATGAACACGAACATCGCGTTCAGGCCTTTATGGGGCTGGCCGATCAGGGTGCCGACGGCGCCGTCCAGGTTCATCTGGCAGGTCGAGTTGCCGTGGATGCCCATCTTTTCTTCGATGGCGCCGCAGAAGATCGGGTTGCGCTCACCGATCGAACCATCGGCGTTCGGCAGGAATTTAGGGACCAGGAACAGCGAGATGCCCTTCGAGCCTTCCGGTGCATCCGGCAGACGCGCCAGCACCAGGTGAACGATGTTTTCCGACACGTCGTGTTCGCCGGCCGAGATGAAGATCTTCGAGCCGGTAATCTTGTAGGTGCCGTCGCCTTGCGGTTCGGCCTTCGAACGCAGCAGGCCCAGGTCGGTGCCGCAGTGCGCTTCGGTCAGGCACATGGTGCCGGTCCACTCGCCGGAGACCAGCTTCGGCAGGTAGAACTTCTTCTGTTCTTCGGTGCCGTGTTCCTTCAGGCACTCGTAGGCGCCGTGCGACAGGCCCGGGTACATGGTCCAGGCCTGGTTGGCCGAGTTCAGCATTTCGTAGAACGAATTGTTCAGCGACACCGGCAGGCCCTGGCCGCCGTATTCCGGATCGCACGCCAGCGCAGCCCAGCCGCCTTCGACGTACTGTTTATAGGCTTCCTTGAAACCCTTCGGGGTGGTCACGGTCTTGGTTTCCGCGTCGAAGTGGCAGCCTTCGCGGTCGCCGGAGTGGTTCAGCGGGAACAGCACTTCCTGCGTGAATTTCGCGCCTTCTTCGAGCACCTGGTTAATGATGTCGGCGTCGATTTCCTGGTATGCCGGCAAGTTCTTGAACTCTTCGCTGACGTTGAGGAATTCGTGCAGAACGAACTGCATATCCCGGATTGGCGCGACGTACTGACCCATGGTTTTCTCCTGACGAAGGTAAGATTGTGTGGAACTTGAAAGGCAGCTTAGTTTTGCTGAATGCGCTGCTGTGTGTCTTGAGTGGGATTACGGTAATTCTCGATCAGCCGCGCGAAACCGCGGTTGGCGCGTTCGAGCGCGCCGGGTACCCGCAGGAAACGTGCGTCATGGTGCAGGGCCAGGATCAGCCCGTACATCTCGTAGACCAGCTGCTGCGGGTCGGTACCCGCCTGCAGGGCGCCGACGTCCACGCTTTGTTGGACGGCACGCAGCAGCGCCCCCTGCCAGGCGCGCACCATCGCCACCAATGCTTCACGGATCGGGCCTGGACGGTCATCGTACTCCACCGCGCCGCTGATATAGATGCAGCCCGACGCAATTTCCACCGAAACCCGCTTGACCCAGCGCGCGAACATGGACTCCAGGCGCGGCAAGCCGCGTGGTTCCTTGACGCTGGGGAAGAATACTTCCTGCTCGAAACGGTGGTGGTAAAGCTTGAGCACTTCCATCTGCAGGTCTTCGCGCGAACCGAAGTGCGCGAACACGCCCGATTTGCTCATGTTCATGCGGTCGGCAAGCAGGCCGATGGTCAGGCCTTCGAGGCCGTTGCGGCTGGCCAGCTCGAGCGCGACGTCGAGGATGGCTGCCCGCGTCTGCTCGCCCTTGCGCATGAATTTTGCTGAAGTGTTGATGACTGTCCCCTGGGTGAATCGAAAATCCGAACGCTCGTACTATTATCTATCGGCGGGTGAATGTCAAACGGGAACTTAGAGGTGGGGTTCTATTGTGCGGAGGGCGGGAATTCCACTGGGCCGTTACGGCTGTGCCGAAGGTAGTTGAACGCGTGGACGGGAAACCCGTCCACCCTACTCCCATCCCTTACACGTAGGGTGGACGGCTGTACCCGACGGGTGGCGTTCACGCGGCCATTGCGCCGTCCACGCGTTCAGGAAACGCCCGCATGGCGGCAACTTCCTACTCCCCTGCCCGCGTAATCGCCCTGCGATCCCGCTTGGTCGGCCGCCCCTTGATCGTGCTGCCCGGCTCCGGAAACAACCTGCGCGCTTCCGTATCGTTCTCGCGCCGGGTAATGCTGTCCTGCGTCTCACTATATAAAGTGCGCGCAATCGGCGCCCCGCCGCGCTTGTCGGAAATCCCGAGCACGGTCACTTCCCAGCGGTCCGAGCCGTTGTCGATAAAAATCTTGTCGTTCAGCTTCACGGCGCGGGCCGCCTTGACCGGCTCGCCGCCGATCCGCACCCGGCCACGCTCCACCGCATCGGCCGCCAGCGAGCGCGTCTTGAAGAAGCGCGCGGCCCACAGCCATTTGTCGATGCGTACACTATCGTTTTCCATTACTTGTCCTTGTCTCGATACAAGTACCCCATATGCTGGCGAGGAAGCGTTTTTTCGACCCCTTGTCCGCTCATTACGCGTAGCCGATGGCAAAAATTCGCATCGCAAACTTATAAGCTAGGTAAGCGGTCCCGTACAGCGCCCGCCGCACCCAGCCGAAGCCGGCAAATTCCTCCAGGTGCACCGGCACCCCGTCCGCCACCCCACGCAGGATGTGCGCCCGCACCGCACGCGCAAACCCGGCGTCGCGCACCACGATGTTCGCTTCCTGGTTCACGAACAGCGACAGCCCGTCGCAATTGCTCGAGCCCACCGTCGCCCAGTCATCGTCGACCACGGCGATCTTCGCGTGCAGCTGCGTCTTGCGGTATTCCACCACCTTGATGCCGGCCGCCAGCAGCTTCGGATAAAACGAGCGCGCCACCGCGTCCTGCATCTTGAATTCGCCCACGCCGATCAGGAGCGTGACCTCGACACCGCGGGCAGCCGCATGCGCCAGTGCCTCGCGGAACTTGCGCCCCGGCGCAAAATACGGATTGGCCAGCAGCACGCATTTGCGCGCCTGGCCGATCGCCTGCAGATAAGCACGCTGGATGGTGCGCCGGTTGCGCAGATTGTCGCGCACCACGAAGGCGGCGCGCATCGGGCGATTGCCTTCGCTTGGCGGCTGGCGCCGCATCTCGCGGAAGAGGCCGATGCGGCGGATCAGCGGCAGGTGGCCGGCACGCGCCCACTGGGCTTGCGCTTCGAGGTGGATCTGCGCCAGCAGCGGCCCCTGCACCTGCACGGCGAAATCCCAGCGCGGCGCCGGCAGCGGGCGGTGCGGCTCGTAGTCGCACAGCATGTCGTCGTTGATGTTGATGCCGCCGATAAACGCGACCGCGCGGTCGACCACCGTGATCTTGCGGTGGGTGCGCGTGACGCCGCGCTTGAACCAGGGATTGAAGACGCGGTAATGGACGCCGGCGGCGGCAAAGGCTTCGGCGCGGCGGCAGCAGACGCGGTGGCCGCTGCCGAACCAGTCGACCAGCACCCGTACCTTGACCCCGCGCCTGGCTGCACGGATCAGCGCCGCCTCGATGCCGCGCGCGACCTCGTCCTCGGCAAAGATATAGGTCTCGAACAAGATGTCGTGCCGCGCGGCGTCGATGGCCGCGATCATCGCCGGAAACAGCTGGATGCCGGATTCGAGCAGGGTGATGTCGTTGTTCGCTACATAGCTGACCGGGCGCATACGCTAGGCGAGCTGGAGTTCCGCGACGATCGGTGCGTGATCCGAGAGTTTGGCCCAGATCGGGCCGGCCATGACCTGCGCGTTATCGACCTTGAAGCCGCGCACGTAGATGCGGTCGAGGCGGAACCAGGGCAACGCGGCCGGGAAGGTACGTGCCGGCGCCAGGCGCGGCTGGCGCCCTGCCCAGCTGCGCACCATGTCGCCCAGGGCGGATTTGGGGCCCAGCTCGTCGAACACCTCGGCCACGCCGAGGGCATTCCTCAGGCGGTCGCTCAGGGTATTGCGCCAGTCGTTGAAGTCGCCGGCAATGATCACCGGTTCGCCATTCGAGGATTGCTGCACCGCCTCGATCAGCTGGACCGTCTGGCGCCCGCGCCCGCCTTCGAACAGGCCCAGGTGCACTACATAGCAGTGCACCCGCCCGGCCGGCGTTTCCAGCACGCAGTGCAGGATGCCGCGCTGCTCGTAGGCATGGTCGGACACGTCGTGGTTATGGCTGTTCTCGATCGGGAAGCAGCTGAGCAGCGCATTGCCGTGGTGGCCATGGTCGTAGACCGCGTTCATGCCGTAGGCCGAATGGTGGGAATCGCCGGCGAAGTATTCGTACTGCGCCGTTTCCGGCCAGACGCGGTGTTCGCGCTTGTGATTGGCGTAGCGCGCCAGATTTCGGTCGTGCCTGCCCTGTACTTCTTGCAGGAAGACGATATCAGCGTGGAATTCAGCGATGGCTTTCTTCAGTGCGAGAACCCGGGGGGTGCTGCGCAGCGATGAGACGCCCTTATGAATATTATAGGTAGCGACACGAATCTTCATGGGAATATTCTACCCCCATCAGTCCGTGACATTTTGGAACGACTTCCAATCGTGCGGCCTGGTGCCGCGGTACTGCAAAAACTCGGTTGTTACGGGTGCGGGGTGAGCCGAGGGCTGCACCCCGCGATGCGATCAATCGAACACGGGAGCGGCTTCCCAGTTGGCGCGCAGGGCGGCGTTCCGGGGTGCTGCCAGGTTGTCCGCCTCGTCCAGAGGTACGGCAATCAGGCGCGGGCCGCTGAGGCGCAAGCCACACTCGAGGTCGATATAAAAGCATTCATCGTCCACGCTCAGGGCTTTCACCTTTTCCTCGTGCTTCGGTTGGAATTGATCCATTCTTTCCTCCAGAATCCGTTGGTTGGACTATGTTGCAATTATTAAATTTCGCTGGATGCGAATTGCTGACAATATTCGACCGATTTCTGATTGTCAACCGCAGATTCTATTGTGCGCTACCTCACATAGCGAATTTCCTACAGGCATTTTTCCCGCAGGAATTAATTTCATTGGGTTAATAGCAAAGTTTCTTTCAAATCATTTTTCGAGTCAGGATGCATATTACGAGGGCGATGACACAATTTGCGTTCACGTTTGACGACGACGAACGAACTTTCGCCCGGTAACTTTTACCAATAGTTAAAACAAAGAATCGAAGGGTTCCGGGTAGAAAAAAAATCGGTCCTTTGGGCAGTTTTCTGGTGGAATGACCGTTGTATTTACGGTTTGTTAAATAAATTTCTTGACTTGTTTTGCAACTAGTGCAGAAAGAACAAGGAGGGAAAGGACGCCGGAAACCAGCATGTTCAGCAGCTGGCCGGTTGCCGGATGATGCAGGAAGATGCGGTCGGTAATGTGCTCGGCGACCGCGGCTCAGTGACTGCGGCTCAGTGACTGCCGCTCAGTGACTGCCAAGCACGCAGTCGAGCAGATGGCATTCGAGTGCCGCGAATGCCGCGCTGCCGCGTTCGCGCGGACGCGGCAGGGTCACCGGTACGTCGTGGACGATGCGGCCGCCGTCGACCACCAGTACGCGGTCGGCCAGTGCCAGCGCTTCCTGCACGTCGTGGGTGACGAGCACGGCAGTGAACCCCTGGCGCAGCCACAGGGTTTCGATCAGGCGCTGCATCTCGATGCGGGTCAGCGCGTCGAGCGCGCCAAGCGGTTCGTCGAGCAGGAGCAGCTGCGGCGCATGCACCAGGGCGCGCGCCAGGGCCACGCGCTGGCGCTGGCCGCCCGATAGCACCGCCGGCCACTCACGCGCGCGCTCGGCCAGGCCGACGGTACCCAGTGCTTCCCGCGCCCGCTCGGCGCCGTCCTTCAAACCGAGCGCAACATTGTCGAGCACGCTCTTCCAGGGCAGCAGGCGTGCTTCCTGGAACATCAAGCGGGTGCCACCCACGCCCGTGCCGGCATCGACAGCAAGGCTGCCATCGTCGAGCTGCTCGAGTCCGGCGATCAGGCGCAGCAGCGTGCTCTTGCCGCAGCCGCTGCGGCCGATCACAGCCACCGCTTCGCCGGGCGCGATGTGCAGGTCGATGTCGTCCAGCACGGTGCGCTCGCCGTAGCGCTTGGTCAGCGCGCGCGCGTGAACCTCGGCGCCGCGTCCGGCCGATGCGGCCGTGGAGCCGACGCGGCGGGTTTCTTCTCGGGTAATCTGCATAAGACCTCGTGATCAACAAACGGCTAGCGGTAAGCCGGATTCCAGCGCAGGAAAGTGCGCTCCAGTGCGCGCGCCGCCAGGTCGGCCAGCTTGCCGAGCAGCGCGTACAGCAGGATGCCGACCAGCACCACATCGGTTTGCAGGAATTCGCGGGCATTCATCGTCATGTAGCCGATGCCGGACTGGGCCGAGATCGTCTCGGCCACGATCAATAGCACCCAGACCAGGCCCAGCGAAAAGCGCACGCCGACCAGGATAGCGGGCAAGGCCGCAGGCAGGATCACGTCGCGATGCAAAGCCCAGCCGGATAGCCCATAGCTGCGCGCCATCT
The DNA here is from genome assembly GCF_030411995.1 of Massilia sp. YIM B02769. GTDB lineage: Bacteria > Pseudomonadota > Gammaproteobacteria > Burkholderiales > Burkholderiaceae_D > Telluria. The sequence goes on along the minus strand of NZ_JASNRC010000009.1, from coordinate 128,680 downwards.
CGATCAGCCCCTGGTCGGCCGAGCGGATGCCGTGGAAGGTGTTCAGGTAGACCGGGAAGAACACGCCCACCGCCAGCAGGAACAGCTTCGCGGTCTCGTCGATGCCGAACCACAAGATCACCAGCGGAATCAGCGCCAGCGCCGGGATGTTGCGGATCATCTGCAAGGTCGTGTCGAGCAGGGTCTCGGCGCGGCGCGAACTGCCGTTCAATAAGCCCAGCAGCAGCCCGAGGCCGGCGCCGATACCGAAGCCCACGGCCGCGCGCCACAGACTGGTGCGCAGGTGCGACCATAATTCTCCGGATTCGGCCAGCGACCAGAAGGCAGTCAGTACCTGCCAGGGTTCGGGCAGGATGCGGCTCGAGAGCCAGCCGGCGTGGGCGGCGACTTGCCAGAGCGCGACCAGGGCGATCGGCAAGGCCCAGGGCGCCAATGCCGCCAGGACCGGATGGCGCCGGCCGGCGGAGGCGCGTTTTTCCAGCTTGGCGGACGAGCCAGCAGGAACGCTGGCCGCCGCGGCGTTGGCGCCCGCCTGGCGCGGCGCCGCAGCAGGCCGCACCGGTTCCACGCTGCCGCTGTCGGACGCTCCCGCTGCACTCGCCCGCAGCACGTCGAACGACGCCATTTACGCCGCCTTTTTCTTCGGCACGATGTCGCTGGCCATCATCTCGCCGAAGGGCCCGGTCAGCGACTGCTCGCCGCCTTCTTTCCCCTTGCCGAGCAGCGGAAACACCAGTTCGGCGAAGCGGTAGGACTCTTCCAGGTGCGGGTAGCCCGACAGGATGAAGGTCTCGATGCCGAGGTCCTGGTACTCGCGCATGCGCGCCGCCACCGTTTCCGGGTCGCCCACCAGCGCGGTGCCGGCGCCGCCGCGCACCAGGCCGACGCCGGCCCACAAATTCGGCGAGACTTCCAGCTTGTCGCGCCGGCCGCCGTGCAGGGCCGCCATGCGCTGCTGGCCGACCGAATCCATTTTCGCGAAGGCGGCCTGCGCCTTGGCGATGATGTCGTCATCCAGGTGGCTGATCAATTCATCGGCGGCGCGCCAGGCTTCTTCATTGGTCTCGCGCACGATCACGTGCAGGCGGATGCCGAACTTCACGGTGCGGCCACGCTTGGCGGCGCGCGCACGGATGTCGGCCAGCTTTTCGGCGACGGCCGCCGGCGGCTCGCCCCAGGTGAGGTAGACGTCCATCTGTTCGGCCGCCAGTTCGTGTGCCGGTTCCGACGAGCCGCCGAAGTACAGCGGCGGATGCGGCTTCTGGATCGGCGGGTAAAGGGTCTTCGCGCCCTTTACCTGGATATGCTTGCCCTCGAAATCGTAGCCGGCCGCCCCGCCCTCGCCGGACAAACTGGCGCGCCAGACGCGGATGAATTCATCCGAGATTTCGTAGCGCTTGGCGTGGTCGGCGAACAGGCCGTCGGCCTCGAGTTCGCCCTGGTCGCCGCCGGTGACGACGTTGATCAACAGGCGCCCGTTCGACAGGCGGTCGAAGGTGGCGGCCTGGCGCACGGCGAGGCCCGGCGTCGACAGGCCGGGACGGATCGCGACCAGGAATTTCAGGCGCTTGGTGGCACCGATCAGCGAGGCGGCCGAGATCCACGGGTCTTCGCAGGAGCGGCCGGTCGGCAGCAGCACGCCCTCATAGCCCAGGGTGTCGGCGGCGACGGCGATCTGGCGCAGGTAGTCGGCATCGACCGTGCGCGCGCCCTTGGTCGTGCCGAGGTAGCGGCTGTCGCCGTGGGTAGGGAGGAACCAGAAGACGTTCGGAGAGGTGGACATGGTGTTTCCTTAGATTGAAGAGACCAGCGCGTCTTTCACGACGATCGGTTTCGGAATCAGTTTCAGGGCGTGGAAGGCATCGGCGATGCGCTGCTGTTCGCGCACCACCTCCGCCGACATCGGCTTCACGCCATAGGCATAGCGGCTGGCGGCCAGGTCGACCACGTTCTTCGGCAGGCCGGTCTGGGCTGTGAGGATGGTCGACACCTCGCCGGGATTGGCCTTGCCCCACGCGTCGACCTTGGCGATTTCCTCGATCAGGATGCGGTTCAAATCGGCATGCTTTTCGGCGAAGCTGCGCGCGGCCAGGTAAAACTGGTGGTTCGAGACCAGGTTGCGGCCATCGGCCAGCACGCGCGCGCCCAGCTGCTGCTCGGCGGCGGCCAGGAAGGGGTCCCAGATCACCCAGGCGTCGACGCTGCCGCGCTCGAAGGCGGCGCGCGCGTCGGCCGGCGGCAAATAGACCGGCTGGATCGCGCTGTAGGGAATGCCGGCCTTTTCCAGCGCCTTCACCAGCAGGAAGTGCACGTTCGAGCCCTTGTTCAGGGCGATCTTCTTGCCGCGCAAATCGGCCAGCGTGCGCAGGGTGGACGTCTTCGGCACCACGATGGCTTCGCTGCCTGGCGAGGCCGGTTCGTGGCCGACGTACACCAGGCGCGCACCGGCAGCCTGGGCAAAGATCGGCGGCGCCTCGCCCACGGTGCCGAAGTCGATGCTGCCGACATTCAGGCCTTCGAGCAGCACCGGGCCGGCCGGGAACTCGGTCCATTTCACTGCGATCTTTTGCGCAGCCAAACGCGCTTCCAGCGTGCCGCGCCCCTTCAGCAAGGTCAGGGTGCCGTACTTCTGGTAGCCGATACGGATTTCCTTCGGCGCCTGGGCAATGGCGGGCAGGTGCAGGCCGGCGGCGATGCCGGTGGCGCCGGCAGCCAGCAGGCCGAGGGCGCGGCGGCGCGCTGGCCGCAGGGTGGAGTCAGGATGCATGGGATTTTCCAGGATGAGAATCAAGCGGGGACGGCGTGCAGGTCCTTGGCGGCGGGTTCGCTGGCCGGACGCGGCGCCACCAGGCGCAGTTCCGAGGCCAGCTGCTCGACGCCTTGCGCCACGCGCACCGCGATCGGCGCGGCCAGGTTCAGGCTGCCATCGAGCCCGCGGCCCAGCTGGTCGGAGGTGGCGTAGATGCTGGGCAGGATCGAGCGCGCCGCCATCGAGGCCAGCACCGGGCGCAGCGCGTAATCGAGCGCCAGCATGTGCGACTGGCTACCGCCGGTGGCCAGCGGCAGCACCAGCTTGCCGGCCAGGCCATCCTGGGGCAGCAGGTCGAGGAAGGCTTTCAGCAGGCCGCTGTAGGCCGCCTTGTAGACCGGCGTGGCCACGACCACGGCATCGGCCTGGCGCACCTGTGCCAGGGCACGGGCAATCGAGGGTTCGTCGGTGTCGAGCGAGAGCAGCGCGGTGGCGGACAGGTCGCGTACTTCGATGCGGTGCAGGCGCTGGCCATGCAGGGCCAGGCGCTCGCCGATGTGCTGCAACAGGCGCGAAGACGAAGAGTGCGGCGCAGGGCTGCCGCCAAGCAGGATGACGCTCATGGTGTGTCCATTTATATAAGGATGACCACAGACTAGGGCCACGCGGCGTGCATGAAAACGAATCGTTTCGCACATCCTTATGCGCCCGCCGTTTTAAGGTTTTGCGCATATCGATGGCCAAATTTCTTCGTTCACGCGGCCGCAAACCCGGTGCAATACTGGTTGCCACATTCTCATCAAGGCAAGCACGATGTCTTCCACCGTCTCCCCTTTGCGCGCCGCAGAACCCGAATCGGTCGCGCCTTCCTTCCCCGATCCGCTGGCCCTGGCCGAGCGCCTGGCCGAGCAATTTGCCGCCACCGCCGTCGAGCGCGACGCGGCCGGTGGACACGCGGCGCACGAGCGTGAACTGATCCGCGAGAGCGGCCTGCTGACGCTGTCGATTCCGGCGGAATTCGGCGGCCAGGGCGCGCGCTGGGAAACCGTGCAGGCCGTGGTCCGCACGCTGGCGCGGGCCGACAGCGCCCTGGCCCACCTGTTCGGTTTCCACCACCTGCAACTGGCCGGCATCCGCCTGTACGGCACGCCGGTCCAGCAGCGCAACCTGCTCACGGCCACCGTCGAACAGCGCCTGTTCTGGGGCAATGCCCTGAACCCGCTCGACAAGCGCACCCGCGCCCAGGCCATTCCCGGCGGCTTCATGCTCGATGGGATCAAGAGTTTTTCTTCCGGTTCGGTGGGCTCGGACTGGCTCACGCTCTCGGCCTGGGACGCGGCCGCGAACGCGCCGCTGATCGCGGTGCTGCCGACCGGCCAGCCGGGCATCCGCGTGGAAGCCGACTGGGACGCCTTTGGACAGCGCCAGACCGACAGCGGCAATGTCCACTTCGACAAAGTCTATTTGCCGGCCGCGCTGGTGCTGCAGGCGCCGGGCCAGGCGCCCACCGCGCAGTCGACACTGCGCTCGCAGGTGGCCCAGCTGATCATGACCAACCTCTATCTCGGCATCGCCATCGGCGCCTTCGAGGCCGCGCGCGACTACACGCTGGAACAGGCGCGCCCCTGGTTTGCCTCCGGCGTGAGCGACGCCAGCCACGACCCCTTCACCCAGCACCGCTATGGCGAGTACTGGCTCAAGCTGCGCCCGGCCAACGTGCTGGCCGACGCGGCCGCGCGCCTGCTCGACGCCGCCTTCGACAAGGGCGCGGAGCTCACGGCGCAGGAGCGCGGCGAAGTGGCGGTGGCCGTGGCCGTGGCCAAGGTGCTGTCGCATCGCGCCGCCATCGATATTTCCAGCGGCATGTTCGAGCTGCTGGGTGCACGCGCGACCTCGGGCCGCTTCGGCTTCGACCGCTACTGGCGCAACGCCCGCGTGCATACCCTGCACGACCCGATCGACTACAAGCTGCGCGACTTGGGCCGCTATGCGCTCGAAGGCCGCCTGCCTGAACCGACGGCCTATTCCTGATACCGCCATGAGCACCGTTCCGACTCCCGACACGCCCCAGGTGGCAATCCGCCTGGCAGACGTCGCCAAGACCTTTGCCACGCCCGACGGAGGACGCTTCGAGGCGATCCGCGGCGTCTCGCTCGACATCCTCGATGGCGAGATCTTCGGCATGGTGGGCAAGAGCGGCGCCGGCAAGTCGACGCTGCTGCGCATGATCAACCTGCTCGAACGCCCCGAGCGCGGCAGCGTGCTTGTAGCCGGTGAAGAACTCACCCGCCTCGGCAAGCGCGACTTGCGCAAGGCGCGCCGGCACATCGGCATGATCTTCCAGGGTTTTAACTTGCTGCAGAACGCCACCGTGTTCGAGAACGTGGCCTTTCCGCTGCGGCTGCACGACGCATTGAACGCGCCGCGCCTGAAGGCGCGCGTGGCCGAATGCCTGGAACTGGTTGGCCTGGCCGACAAGACCGCCAGCTATCCGGCCCAGCTGTCGGGCGGGCAGAAGCAGCGGGTGGCGATCGCGCGCGCCCTGGCCAGCCACCCGGCGGTGCTGCTGTGCGACGAGCCGACTTCCGCGCTCGACCCGGAAACCACGCGCGCCCTGCTCGACACGCTACGCAGCATCAATGCCCAGCTGGGCGTGACGGTCGTCATCGTCAGCCACGAGTTGCAGGTGCTGGGCACCCTGTGCGACCGCGTGGCCGTCATCGAACACGGCGTGGTGGCGGAGCAGTTCGCCCTCGCCGACCACAGCGTCCCGCGCCAGACCGCGCTCGGGCGCGAACTTGCCTACTACGGCACCGAGGCTTTTGCCGCCGCTGCCTGGGGAGATGCCCATGCCTGACTCGATCCTCGCCGTCCTGCCCGAACTCTGGACCGCCTTCCTGCAGACTGCCCTGATGCTCGGCATCGGCGTCACGGCGGCGGTGCTGCTGGGCGGCCCGCTCGGCGTGCTGCTGTTCCTGGTGTCCGATGGCCAGGCCCTGCAACACCGGCGCCTGGCGCTGGTGCTGGGCTGGTTCGTGAACACGGTGCGCTCCTTCCCCTTCATCATTTTGATGGTGGCGCTGGTGCCGTTCACGCGAGTGCTGGCCGGTACCTCGATCGGTCCACTGGCGGCTTCGGTGCCGCTGTCGATCGCGGCGATTCCCTATTTTGCGCGCCTGGTCGAACAGAACCTGCGCGACGTGCCGCGCGGCGTGATCGAGGCGGCGCAAGCGATGGGCGCGTCGGAACTGCAGATCGTCTTGCGCGTGCTGCTGCCCGAGGCGCGCGCCGCCTTGGTGCTCTCGCTCACGGTGCTGTCCATCAGCTTCCTCTCGTATTCGGCGGTGGCCGGCGTGGTGGGCGGCGGCGGCATCGGCGACCTGGCGATCCGCTACGGCTACTACCGCTTCGAGACCGACGTGATGATCTTCACGGTGACGATTTTGATCGTGCTGGTGCAGCTGATCCAGCTCACCGGCGCCCGCACTGCGCGCCGCCTCGACAAACGCTGATCCCTACTCTTCCAATAAAAAGGACTTCCATGCGCTTCCCTCGCCGCACCTTATTTGCCGCTGCCCTGAGTCTGCTCGTCGCCGGGGCCGTTCACGCCAAGGATCCGAAGGAGCTGGTGATCGGCACCAGCGCCGGCCCATACGCCGACCAGATCCGCTACGGCATCAAGCCCATCCTGGAAAAGCAGGGCTACAAGATCAAGCTGGTCGAATTCAACGACTACATCCAGCCGAACTTCGCGCTGGCCGAGGGCGCGCTCGACGCCAACGTCTTCCAGCACATCATCTACCTGACCCGCTTCGCCGAGCAGCACAAGCTGCCGCTGTCGGAGCTGATCAAGATCCCGACTGCGCCGATTGCCATCTACAGCCACAAGCACAAGTCGCTGAACGAAGTCAAAGCCGGCACCACGGTGGCGCTGCCGAACGATCCGACCAACCAGGCGCGCGCCCTGGTCATGCTCGATCAGATCGGCTGGGTCAAGCTGAAGCCCGGGATCGACCCGATCAAGGCGTCGGAGAAGGACATCGCGCAAAACCTGAAAGGCATCAAACTGCTGCCGCTGGAAGCGGCCCAATTGCCGCGCTCCCTGCAGGATGCCGACTACGCCTTCGTGAACGGGAATTTCGCGCTGGCCTCGGGCCTGAAACTGAAGGACGCGCTGCGCACCGAGAGGATCTCGCCGAGCTACGCCAACCTGGTGGCGGTACGCACGGCCGATAAAGATAAACAGTTTGCAAAGGATATCGCCGCCGCCTACCGCTCGCGCGAGTTCCTGGCGGTGACGAACCAGCGGTTCGCCGACTACGCCAAGACCGATTACCAGCTGGCCCTGGAGAAGAGCGCGAAATGAGCGAAGCGAAGCCGCAGGCGTTGAAGCCGGTCCGTTTCAACGCCTTCCAGATGAACACCCCGAGCCACCAGTCGCCGGGACTGTGGCGCCATCCGCGCAGCGACAGCGCGGGGTATGCGAGTGCCCGCTACTGGGTCGAGCTGGCGCAATTGCTGGAAGCGGGCGGCTTCGATGCGATTTTCCTGGCCGACGTGCTGGGCGCCTATGACGTGTATGGCGGGAATCTGGACGCCGCCCTGAAACACGGCGTGCAGCTGCCGCTGAACGACCCGCTGGCGCTGGTGCCGCTGATCGCCCACGCCACCACAAGGCTGGGCATTGGCGTGACGGCCGCCGTCACCTACGAACACCCGTACACCTTTGCGCGGCGCATGTCGACGCTGGACCACCTGAGCGGCGGGCGGGTCGGCTGGAACATCGTCACCGGCTACCTCGACAGCGCGGCGCGCAACCTGGGCCAGGAACGCCAGCTGGGCCACGACGCGCGCTACGACTTGGCCGACGAATACCTCGACGTCGTCTACAAGCTGTGGGAACAAAGCTGGGACGAGGACGCCGTGGTGCGCGACCGCGAACGCGGCGTCTATACCGACCCAAGCCGCGTACACCCGATCAACCACCGTGGCGCGTACTACACGGTGCCCGGCATCCACCTGTGCGAACCCTCACCCCAGCGTACGCCCTTCCTGTACCAGGCCGGCGCCTCGCCGCGCGGTCTCGCATTCGCCGCGCGCCATGCCGAAGCGACGTTCGTCAGCGGCCCGACGAAAAGCATCGTGGGGCGCTACGTGGACAGTGCGCGCGCCGCCGTGCAGGCCGCGGGCCGCGATCAGGCCGCCCTGCGCGTGTATGCCCAGGCGCTGGTCGTTGTCGGCGCCACCGAAGGCGAGGCCCAGGCGCGCCTGCGCGAGTACGAGGAATACATCGACATCGAAGCCTCGCTGACCCTGCTCTCGGGCTGGACCGGCGTCGACTTCTCGCGCTACGGCCTGGACGACACGGTCGAGTACATCGACACCGAGGCCGGCCGCTCGGCGCTGGCCTCGCTCAGCGTGGCCGATCCCTCGCGCCGCTGGACGGTCCGCGAAGCGGCGCGCTTCATCGGCCTGGGCGGACGCGGGCCGGTGATCGTCGGCGACGCGACGCACGTGGCCGACCAGCTGATCGCCTGGCTCGACGAGACCGGCATCGACGGCTTCAACCTCGCCTTTGCCTTGCCCTACGAGGACATGCAGGGCGTGGTGGAGCTGGTGGTGCCGGAACTGAAACGGCGCGGTCGCTATCGCGACGACAAAGGCAGCGCCACGCTGCGCGAACAGCTGCTTGGCACCGGGCCGCGCCTGGCGCCCGACCATCCGGGCCGCCAGGTCAGGATCGAAGAACCGCCCACCGACACCTCGCTGCGCTCCGCAGCCTGAACCACGAAAGAAGAACATGCAAAGAAGAAGCCTGCTCCAGCTTGCCGCCAGCGGCCTTGCCCTCTCCGCCCTGCCCCTGTCCAGCCGCGCCGCCAATCTGGAAGAACTGCGCCTGGACTACGCCTATTACTCGCCCACCAGCCTGGTGCTGCGCCACTTCGGCTGGCTGGAAGAAGCCTTCAAGGCTGAGGGTACACGGGTGAAATGGGTGCTCAGCGCCGGCAGCAACCGCGCCCTGGAGTACCTGAACGCGAACAGCATCGACATCGGCTCGAGCGCCGGCCTGGCCGCCCTGCTGGCCAAGGCCAACGGCACGCCGATCAGGACGCCCTACATCTACTCGCGCCCGGAATGGACGGCGCTGGTGGTGCCGAAGAACTCGCCTATCCGCACGCTGGCCGACCTGAAGGGCAAGAAGGTGGCGGCCACCAAGGGCACCGATCCGTATTTGTTCCTGCTGCGTTCCCTGCAAAGCGTGGGCCTGCGCCGGAGCGACATCGAACACGTCGCCCTGCAGCACGCCGACGGACGCGCCGCGCTGGAACAGGGCCGCGTCGATGCCTGGGCCGGACTCGACCCGCACATGGCGGCGGCCGAACTCGAAGGCGGCGCGCGTTTGCTGTACCGCAACGTCTCCTTCAATACCTACGGCTTCCTGAACGTGCGCGAAGAGTTCCTGGCCAAGTACCCGCAGCAGACCGCGCGCGTGATCGCGGCGTATGAAAAGGCGCGCCTCTGGACCCGCGCCAATCCAAGCGAAGCGTCGAAGATCCTCGCAAGCGAAGCGAAAGTCTCGCTGCCAGTGGCCCTGCTGCAGGTGAAGCTGCGCAGCGACTTCAGTAATCCGCAGCCCTCGAACGAACACCTGAAGGCGCTGCAGCTGGCCGCGCCCATCCTGCGCGAGGAAGCGCTGGTGAAACCCGGTACCGACCTGAACGCGGCCATCGCCGGCCTGATCGACACCCGCTTTGCGCAGCAGCTGATCGCGCGCGCTTGAACCCATGAAGCCGCACACCATCGACCTTCCCCTGCCAGCGTCCGCGCCTGCGCCGCGCAAGCCCTGGCGCTTGCCGCTTGGCTTGCTGCTGCCCCTGCTGGCCGTGGCAGCGTTGGAGTTCGGCGTACGCAGCAGCCTGGTGCCGGCCAACCTGATGCCGGCGCCGAGCGAAATCGCCACCACCCTGGCCTGGCTGGCGCAGAACGGCCTAGCCGGCCACCTGGCCAGCAGCTGCCTGCGCGTGGCGGCCGGCTTCGCCATCGGCGCCAGCCTGGCCCTGGTGCTGGGCGCGGCGGTGGCGCTGCATGCGCGCACCGAACGCCTGCTTGACCCCAGCTTCCAGGCCCTGCGCGCGATCCCTTCGCTGGCCTGGGTGCCGCTGCTGTTGCTCTGGTTCGGCATCGACGAAACGCCGAAGCTGATCCTGATCGCCATCGGCGCTTTCTTCCCGGTCTACATGGGCGTGGTGTCGGGCATCCGCGGCGTCGACCGCAAGCTGCTCGAAGTCGGGCAGCTGTACCGGCTGTCGCCGCTGGCGCTCGCCCGCCGCGTGCTGCTGCCGGCGGCGCTGCCGGCCGTGCTCACGGGCCTGCGCAATGGCCTGAGCCTGGCATGGATGTTCATGGTGGCGGCCGAATTGATCGCGGCCAGCCAGGGCCTGGGCTACCTGCTGTCGGACGGACGCGAATCGAGCCGCGCCGACATCATGCTGGCGGCCATCGTGCTGCTGGCCCTGCTGGGCAAGTTCAGCGACACCGCCATGGGTGCGCTGGAAGCGCGCCTGCTGTCCTGGCGCGACAGCTATGCCAATCGGAGCGCGCGATGACGGCCCTGCTGGAACTGGCCGTCGACGACAAGCGCTACGGCACGCGCACGATACTGCGCGGTTTTCATTTGCGCCTGGAAGTGGGCGAAGTGGTGAGCCTGATCGGCGCCAGCGGCTGCGGCAAGAGCAGCCTGCTGTCGATTGCCGCCGGCCTCGATGGCCAATACCGCGGCAGCGTGCGCTTGCGTGGCGGCGCGATACGCGGCACCCATGCCGAGATCGGCCTGATCTTCCAGGAACCGCGCCTCTTCCCCTGGCTGACGGTGGAGCAGAACATCATGTTCGGCGCGGACGGTGCGCCCGATGCCGGCCGTGTCGCGGCCTTGCTGGAAGAAGTCGGGCTGGCCGGCTACGGCAAATCGCTGCCGAAGCAGCTCTCCGGCGGCCAGGCCCAGCGCGTGGCCATCGCGCGCGGCCTCTACACCCAGCCGCGCGTGCTGCTGCTGGACGAACCGTTTTCGGCAGTGGATGCCTTTACCCGCATGCGGCTGCAGGACCTGCTGGCGCGCGTGGCCGAACAGCATCGCCTGAGCGTGCTGCTGGTGACGCACGACATCGACGAAGCGCTGTATTTGAGTGACCGCATCGTGCTGATGGACGGCGTGCCCGGCCCGGCGCGCGCCGAGTTCGAAGTCGATCACGCAAGGCCGCGCGAACGTGCGGTGCTGGCCACGTCCAAACTGAAACCGGCGATCCTGGACAGCCTGCACGCAGTGCACGCCATCTAGCCGCAGGCCAGAGGCGCGATCAGGCGCCGCGCATCAGCGCCTGGGTCACATTGCTCCCTGCCGGCACGCTGGTCGTGAGCCACACATTGCCGCCGATGGTCGACCCCGCCCCCACCGTGATGCGCCCGAGGATGGTGGCGCCGGCATAGATGACGACGTCGTCCTCGACGATCGGATGGCGCGGCGCGCCTTTCACGAGCGCCCCGCTTTCGTCGGTCGGGAAGCGGCGCGCACCGAGCGTCACGGCCTGGTACAGGCGCACGTGGCGGCCGATGATGGCCGTTTCGCCGATCACGACGCCGGTGCCATGGTCGATGAAGAAGCTGGGGCCGATCTGCGCGGCCGGGTGGATGTCGATGCCGGTGAGCGTGTGCGCGATGTCGGCCGCCAGGCGCGCCAGGAAAGGCACGCCGAGGCGGTGCAGGCAATGCGCCAGGCGGTGGTACAGCACGGCGATGGTGCCGGGGTAGCACAGCATGATCTCGGCCACCGAACTGGCGGCCGGGTCGCCGGCCAGCGCCGCCTGCACGTCGGACACCAGCAGCGCGCGGATGTCCGGCAAGCTGGCGGCAAAGGTGCGCGTGATGGCGCGCGCCTGCTCGGCCAGCTCGGCCTCGCTCAATTCCTCGGATTCCGGACTGAAGCGCAGCGCGCGGCGCACCTGCTCGACCAGCCGGTCGAGTGCGACATTCAGCGTGTCGCCGACAAAATAATCGATGCTCTCGTCGTTCAGGTCCGGGCGGCCGTAATGGGTGGGAAACAGCGCCGCCGAGATGCCCTCGATCACCTGCTTCAGGACCTCGCGCGACGGCAGCTCGCGCACCCGGCCCTGATGGCGGATGTTATGGGTGTTCTCGCGCGAATTGCGCAGCGCCTCGATGATGGGGCCGAGCTGCCAGTGGTTGGCGCCGGCCGGGGGGAAGTGGTTGTCGTTCATGCATCCAGCCTACTCCAACATGCCCGCTGCACGAACGATTTTAATTACACTTCTTTATTCCAGAACAATGCCATCGCGTCTTCTTGGGAGTAGGAAATTTCTCTAACGCAGCATCGCGGTGATTCTTTTATTCGCGGTGATTCTTCTATTCGCGGTTATTCCTCATACGAAAAGCGATACTGTCCCTTCGTCAGCATGAAGGCCGGCGCCGGCTTGCCCGCTTCCACCAGCAGGATGTCGGTCGGGACCGCATCCTCCGGCGCGCCGGCTGGGGTCGCCTTGACGACGCGCCGCCCGCTGGACGGCAGCAGCCTGGCCGGCACCGGCACCGCCGTGCGCCCGGCCAGCGAAACCAGCCAGCCGGGCCGTCCATCCTGGACCGGATAGCGCGGGTGAATCACCTGCATGTCGATCCGTCCGTTCACGCCCAGCAGGATCGGATAGCTGCCATCCTGATTGCGCAGGACAATTGGCCCCTGGGATGGATAGGTGGCCAGCAGCGGCGCATACAGCGGGTTGTCGTCGGCCGGATCGGGATGGGCGATGAAGTCGACCTGCTCGACGTGCAGCGAGGGCAGGCCGCTCATCCGGCGCAAGTGCTCCCCCATCAGGATCGTCTTCGGTTCGGATTCGGGCGACTTGTGATGGTGGGAATAGCCAACCAACACCAGCACCTTGGCGTCCTTGTCCTTGGCAAAGATCCGATCGACGAGATTTCGTGCCTGCATCTCTTCGCGCAGACGCAGTTGCTCGGCCGGCGTCCGGACGCGGATATCCTCGAACTCGTAGGGGACGAGCGTCCAGACATCGGCCAGGGCGGCGTTGACGAACCCGGCGAATACCGGCTCGCCCGTGTAATAGCCTGCATTGCGGGCGATATAGCGCTTCTCGTTTGCCGCCTGGGCGCCAGGGGAGTTGAATGTCTCGCAGGCCAGGTAGGTGTAGCCGATCTTCCTCAGCTCGGCGGCCAGGCGCTGGGCGAAGGCCCGGTGCAAGGGCACATGGTGGGCCTCGTTGATGAGCACGATCCGTTTGGTGCGTGCCTCGCGGACGATCGTCGCAATCGCATCTTCCGCCGCGGCGTGTTCCAGCAGCGCCATCTGGCGCACGATGGCGGGTGAATGGCGCAACTGGCGCCGCCGCAAGAAATCGAAGGCCGCCATGGCTCCATCGGTGTCGCCAACGAAGGAACGCGCCGTGCCAAGCATCTGCAGCTGGCTGCCGCGCTGCAGCACCAGCTTGTCCAGAACGGGGTCGCTGCCGGTCGGGGCACCGTCCCGACCGAAAACGGCGGCCGGTAGCGGCGCGACCGCTCCTTCTGCCGTTTTCAGACGCTCCATATACGTCTCTGGCAAGCGCGTCTGGGCAGTAGCATGTGAAACGAAGAGGCAAGCGAACGCGGCAAGGACGACAGCACGTAGCTCCATCGGAAACCCTTCTGCTCAGTTGGCAAAATGTTTCCAAACAGTATAACCTTGCTGCCGGCAAAAGTTGGCTAGCTGATATGACAGGGCGAGCCCTTACAGATTGACACTTCTCTTACAGCGAAATTGACAACATCCGATGGCATTCGCTGCGACACTGTGGGTGTACGTACAGAGCCGCCAACGGCCACCGACTAAGATCAACCCATCATTGAACCCTGGAGTAGAAAAATGCGACTTGCTCACAACAATATGAAACGCATCGCCGCCGTGCTGGTCCTGGCCGCCGCATCCACGTCCGCGTTTGCCCAGAGCGCCGACTACCGCCGCGGCTACGACGACGGCTATGCCGCCGGCCAGCGCGACGCCCGCGATGGCGGCCGTGGCAACCATGGACGCGGCAATTTGAACATCGAAGAGGCGACCTATGGCGTGCGTGGCGCCATGTGCGATGCGCGCCGCGCAGTGCGCCAGGAAGCCGAACGCAACGGCGGCCTCGTCGTGGCCGGCAATCACCTGTGCGGCGATCCCAAGCGCAATACCAACAAACAGCTGACCGTCGTTTACCGCTGCGGCAACGACCGGCCTGTCCAGGTGTCCGCGCGCGAAAACGACACGCTGCGCCTGAGCTGCTGGCGCTAAGCGCTAGCGCTGCGTGAAATGCCGGGGCAATTGCAAGACCGCCTCGGCATTCGACGACGAAAAGCAGCGGTCGGCCGCCTCCAGCAGCGGCAGCCACGCATACTGCACATGCTCGCGCGGGCTGAGCGTGATGGCGATGTCGCGCGGCACGCAGACCGAGAACACGTGCTCGGTGTTATGCGTCACGCCCGGCGCGTAGCGGTGGCGCCAGGTCGGATAGATCTCGTAAATATTTGACAATCCCCAGTCCAGCAGGCGGATTGTATCCCCATCGGCAACAATCCCCGTTTCCTCGAACAATTCGCGCGTGGCCGTCTGCAGCAGTGGCTCGTCGAGCGCATCGAGCGACCCGGTGACCGATTGCCAGAAGCCGGGCCGGTCGGCGCGTTCGATCAACAGCACTTCCAGGTCAACCGTATGGATGACAACCAGGACCGACTCGGGAATCTTGTGCACGCTTGAACACTCCGTGAAACGAATAAAAAAGGCCGGAACCCGTCAGCGACAGGTTCCGGCCTCTATTCTACCCAGCCATACGGCCGGACGTGCTTAGCCGACTTTCGGCTCGTTACGCAGGCGGATGTGCAGTTCCTTGAGCTGCTTCTCGTCCACTTCCGACGGCGCATTGGTCAGCAGATCCTGCGCGCGCTGGGTTTTCGGGAAGGCGATCACGTCGCGGATCGATTCCGAGCCGGTCATCAGCGTGATCAGGCGGTCCAGGCCGAAGGCCAGGCCACCGTGCGGCGGCGCGCCGTATTGCAGGGCATCCAACAAGAAACCGAATTTGAGCTGCGCTTCTTCGGCGTCGATCTTCAGGGCGCGGAACACCTTGCTCTGGACTTCTTCGCGGTGGATACGGATCGAGCCGCCGCCCAGTTCCCAGCCGTTCAGGACCATGTCGTAGGCCTTGGCAACGCAGGCGCCCGGGTTGGTCTCGAGCATGTCTTCGTGGCCATCCTTCGGTGCGGTGAACGGGTGGTGGGTGGCGTTCCAGCGGTCGCCGTCTTCGTCGTATTCGAACATCGGGAAGTCGATCACCCACAGCGGCGCCCAGACGTCGTCGAACAGGCCGGCCTTCTTGCCGAATTCCGAGTGGCCGATCTTCACGCGCAGCGCGCCGATGGCGTCATTCACAACCTTGGCCTTGTCGGCGCCGAAGAAGATCAGGTCGCCGTCTTCCGCTTTGGTCAGTTCCAGGATCTGGGCGAGCACCTCGTCCGAGATGTTCTTGACGATCGGCGACTGCAGGCCGTCACGGCCTTTCGCCTTCTCGTTGACCTTGATGTAGGCCAGGCCCTTGGCGCCATAGATGGCGACGAACTGGGTGTAGGCATCGATTTCCGAACGCGGCATCGACGCGCCCTGCGGCACGCGCATGCCGACCACGCGGCCACCGGCCATGTTGGCGGCGGAATTGAACACCTTGAACTCGACCGACTTCATCAGTTCGGTCAGTTCGGTGAATTCCAGCTTGACGCGCATGTCCGGCTTGTCCGAACCGTAGGAGCCCATGGCGGTGGCGAAGTCCATCACCGGGAACGGGTTCGGCAGATCGATGCCGGCGGCGTTCTTGAAGACGACGCGCATCATGTCTTCGAACAGGTCACGGATTTCCTGTTCGGTCAGGAACGAGGTTTCGCAGTCGATCTGGGTGAATTCCGGCTGGCGGTCGGCGCGCAGGTCTTCGTCGCGGAAGCACTTGGTGATCTGGTAGTAACGGTCGAAGTTGGCGACCATCAGCAGCTGCTTGAACAGCTGCGGCGATTGCGGCAGCGCGAAGAAGTTGCCTGGGTTGACGCGCGACGGCACCAGGTAGTCGCGTGCGCCTTCCGGGGTCGACTTGGTCAGCATCGGGGTTTCGATGTCGATGAAGCCCAGGTTGTCGAGGTACTTGCGCACTTCCATCGACACCTTGTAGCGCAGGCGCAGGTTGTGCTGCATCTGGTTGCGGCGCAAATCGAGCACGCGGTGCGTCAGGCGGGTGGTTTCCGACAGGTTGTCGTCGTCCAGCTGGAAAGGCACCGGCACCGAGGCGTTCAGCACTTCGAGCTGGGTGGTGTTGATCTCGATCTTGCCCGACTTCAGGTTGGCGTTGGCGGTACCTTCCAGGCGGTTCACGACGGTGCCGGTGATGCGCAGGCAGTACTCGTTACGCACGTGCTCGGCGGCCTTGAAGACATCCGCATTGTCCGGATGGCAGACGACCTGCACCAGGCCTTCGCGGTCGCGCAGGTCGATGAAGATGACGCCACCGTGGTCGCGGCGGCGGTGCACCCAGCCGCACAGGCTGACGGTTTGGCCCAGCAGTTCTTCGGTGACGAGGCCGCAGTAGTTGGTACGCATGGAGGACATATTTTTCTCTATTCCAGGTTGGTATTTCGGTTGCACCGCCAATGCCACGGCGGCCTTGATGCTAATGCTTTATTCGGGAGCGACGACGCCCATCGAGACGATGTATTTCAGCGCGGCGTCGACCGTCATGTCCAGCTCGACGACCTTGCTGCGTTCCATCATCAGGAAGAAGCCGGACGTCGGGTTCGGGGTCGTCGGCACATACACGCTCAGGTACTCGCCGACCAGGTGGTTCTTCACGTCGCCGCCCGGCGCACCGGTGACGAAAGCGATAGTGTAGGAGTCCGCGTGCGGATAGGGAATCAAAACCGCTTGGCGGAACGCGTTGCCCGAGGACGAGAACAGCGTGTCGGACACCTGCTTGACGCTGCCGTAGAGCGAGCTGACGACCGGGATGCGTTTCAGCAGGCGCTCGCCCAGGCGCACGATGTAGTTGCCGACCAGGTTGTTGGTGAGCAGGCCGGTCAGGAAGACGATGGCGATGGTGAGGATCGCGCCGATGCCGGGGATGTCGAAGCCGAACAGGGCGCGCGGCTGCCAGCGCGCCGGCACGAACAGCAGCGACTGGTCGAGCGTGCCGATGACCATGCTCAGGACCCAGGCGGTAATCGCCAGGGGGACCAAGATCAGCAGGCCGGTAAGAAAGTATTTGCGCATCGGTTTCTCGTTGTTCTTATTGCCGCGGCGCAGGGGCCGCGGGCGGGTACATCAGGTCTTGCTGGTGTCGCTCGACGCCTTGGCGGCCGGTGCGGCGGCTGGCGTGCTGTCGCCCGACGACGCGGCCGGGGCGGCGCTCGTGGCCGGCGCGGACTCCGACGGCGCGGCCGGCGCGGTGCCGGTGGCCGGCGCTTTGCCGCCACGGAAATCGGTCACATACCAGCCGGTGCCCTTCAGCTGGAAGCCGGCCGCGGTCAGCTGCTTCTTGAATGCAGGCTTGCCGCAGGACAGGCAGTCGGTCAACACCGGATCGGAAATTTTTTGCAGCACATCTTTGGAAAAACCGCATTCATCGCAGCGGTAAGCGTAAATCGGCATTGGATACTCCGCAAAAATCTTCAAAACCCTGAATTATAAAGCTTTTGTCGCGTAAGTTGCCGATTCGCTGGAAAGGCCCCGTACAGCGGTGGGCAGGGTGGCTGGCTTAGCATTCCTGGAGCGGAGCAGTGTTGTTTTTAATCAGCATTTGGCCAGATCCGTTTGCCGAGGATCAACTAAAGTGATTAAATATCATCTCTCAACGGGATGCGTGCCGGCAGGTCCATGTAACCTGCCGCTGAAAGAGTCAAGAAACAGAAGTTTGCGCGACGCGAGTTGCCGCATGGCCGTACAAGAACGATGTACTTCAAAAAGCCCGCGCATGCGGGCGTTTTTTTGTCTGGATGGTGTGCATGCCGTAACGAATGATCTTGCCTGTGTAGGGTGGACCGGGCCACGAAAGGCGGCTCTGCCGTCCACGCGTCGATAGTTACAGGCAAGATCGTCGTGCACGATGACGGAGCGGATAGCGATCGACGCGTGGACAGCGCACAGGATGCGAACGCTCATCGGTCTCAGGCGGAGCTGTCCACCCTACGTTGAAGCCGCCACCGATCAACGGCGGCGCCAGGTCATCCAGCGCTCCTTGCCGGCAAACACGGGAATGGAATCGACCACTTCGCTGTCTTCGATGCATTCGAAATGCGGCAGCAGCAATTCCTCCAGCGCCGCACGCGCGATGCCGAACGGCGGCCCTTTCGGCGATTCGCCAACGAAAAAGAACCCAGCCAACAAGCCACCGGCCGGCAACAGCTCGGCCCAGCGCGCGGCAATGCGAGGCCACATACTTGGGGGCATCGCGCACAGGAAGGCCTGCTCGTAGATCAGGTCCAGCGCACGCGGCGGCGCATAGGCAAAGAAATCCGCCTCCACCACCCTGCCCGCCCACTGTCCGACCGCCTGCCTGGCAAGCTGCACCGCGGCCGGCGAGAAGTCGATCGCCGTCGCATCCCAGCCGGCATCCATCAGGAAGGCCAGCTCACGCCCACTGCCGCAACCGGGAATCAGCGTCGTCAATGGCTGCGGCGTGCGGGCCACGACATCGCGCAAGCCCTGCGGCACCCCCCCCCGTTCCCAGGGCGTGAACGCCTTCTCGAAACGCTCGTCCCAGAAACCGGGCGTCAAGGGATCGCGGCTGGCGAAGTCAACCATCTCAGGCTGCGCCGCCGTAGCGCGTCAGCAAGGCCGCAAACAAGATCCCGGACGTGATCCCGCCCGCCAGCCAGGCCAGGAAGCCGAGCAGCCGGTTGCTGCGCCGTACTTCCGCCAACACCTGCTGCATCATCTCGTGGTTGGTCGCCCCGTGCGGATGCGAATGGTGTTCCAGCGCCTGGTGCATCAAACGCGGCAACTGCGGGAAGATGTGCGCATAACGCGGCGCCTCGGCTTTGAAGCGCTCGACGAAACCGCGCCAGCCCACCTGTTCGGCCATCCAGCGCTCCAGGTAAGGCTTTGCCGTCTTCCACAAATCCAGGTCCGGATCGAGCTGGCGCCCCAGGCCTTCGATGTTCAGCAGGGTCTTTTGCAGCAGCACCAGCTGCGGCTGGACTTCGACGTTGAAGCGGCGCGAAGTCTGGAACAGGCGCAGCAGGATCTGGCCGAAGGAAATGTCCTTCAGCGGCCGGTCGAAGATCGGTTCGCAGCAGGCACGCACCGCCGACTCCAGTTCGTCCACGCGGGTATCGCGCGGCGCCCAGCCGGATTCGATGTGGGCCTCGGCCACGCGCTTGTAGTCGCGGCGGAAGAAGGCCAGGAAGTTCTGCGACAGGTAATCCTTGTCGAAGTCGTTCAGGGTGCCGACAATACCGAAGTCCAGTGCAATGTAGCGCCCAAAACTTTCCGGCTCCACCGAGACCAGGATGTTCCCCGGGTGCATGTCAGCATGGAAGAATCCATCGCGGAACACTTGGGTGAAAAAAATTTCCACGCCATCGCTGGAGAGCTTTTTCAGGTCCACGCCTTCGGCCGCCAGGCGGTCGATCTGCGACACCGGGATGCCGCGCATGCGTTCCATCACGATCACGCTGCTCGAGCAATAGTCCCAGAACATCTCCGGCACCATCAGCAAGGTCGAATCGGCAAAGTTGCGGCGCAGCTGGCTGGCATTCGCCGCCTCGCGCATCAAATCGAGCTCGTCGTGCAGGTATTTGTCGAACTCGGCCACCACTTCGCGTGGCTTCAGGCGGCGGCTTTCGGCCCACAGCTTTTCGATGAGGGCGGTCGCCATGTGCATCAGGGCGATGTCCTCGTCGATGGTTTTCTTCATGCCCGGACGCAGCACTTTCACCGCCACTTCACGCCCGTTCTTCAGGGTGGCAAAGTGCACCTGGGCAATCGAGGCCGAGGCCACCGGCACCGGGTCGAAGCTGGCAAACAACTGGTCGGGTGACGCACCGAGCGACCGCGTGATCTGGGCAATCGCCAGGTCGGAACCGAAAGGCGGCACGCGGTCCTGCAGCAGCGACAGTTCATCGGCGATATCGGGCGGCATCAGGTCGCGCCGGGTCGACAGCACCTGGCCGAACTTGATGAAGATCGGGCCGAGTTCCTCGAGCGCCAGGCGCAGGCGGATCGCGCGTGGCGTGGTAATGCGGCGCCAGAAGAAAATACCGTTGATGAGGCGGGCGGTGCGTGGCACCCGCAGGCCGGACATTGCAATTTCATCGAGGCCATACTTAATGACGACCGTGAAGATTTTAAGCAGGCGCAGGAATTTCAATATCATCAGCTATCCAGGGTAGTGTCCCCGCTCGGGCGGGTTGTCGGAATGACGGCGCCGCGCTGCGCCGAAGTCTGCACGATGGCGTTGGCGGGCGCGACGATGACGGCCGTCGCCGGCTTTTGCGCTGCTTTTTGCGCCAATGCCTGTTCGAGTTTGGCGATGCGCTTCGCGGCGCGTTCGACGTCGTCGCGCAGGCGCACCACGTCCGCACCGAATTCCTCGACATCGTTCGGGCGCACCAGCACCGGTTGTTCCTCGACCAGGAACTCGGCCAGGTTTTCCGCCAGGCGGCGGCCGGTGGCGCGGGCATTCGCCACCGCGCTGCGCGCGCCACCGGCCAGGCGCGTGGCGCCGATCGGGCCGAACAGGCGTTCGAGGTCATGCTCCGGTTCCCAGCGCAAGCCCTTGCTCAGCTGCGAGATCGTGTTCGCGAATTCGGCGTCGCCCTCGATGCGCACATACGAAAAGGCGCGGTCGCGGTTCTGGGCGATCAGCGGCAGGTCGGCCAGCTTGACGTGGATGGTGACGTTCGGAACCGCATCCGGCTCGCCCGCTTCCAGCAGCCCGTCGGCGGCCACGCGCAGGCGTACCTGCAGGTGGCCGGTGTCGATGCAGGCCAGCTTGCCGTTGTGACGGCGCAGCGCCGTGCGCGCCCAGTCTTCCTGGGCCAGCAAGTGGTTGATGGTGGCGCTGGCCGTGGCGCTCAGGGTGCGCTGCGGGGACAAAAAGTTTGAACTCGGAAACATGAATGTGTTCGCTAAAAAAACAAAGCCGCCCGGGGTAGCGCGGGCGGCTTCGATCTTACCAGTTCGCCGCGGTCAAACCCGGGCGCACAGGAAAGTTTGCAAAAAAAGTATTACGCAATCTGCTGAATGCCCGCGAGCACCCAGCCACCATTGCCCGACAGCGGTTTCGACATGTTCCAGACCTCGTTCAATGGCTCGGTCGGCGCATTCGGCGCGGTGCGGATCTGGCCGCTGAACTGCACGCTGGCCAGGTAGTCGGTGGCCGTGGTCTCGATGCCCAGCAGCTGGGCGCCGATCTCGACCACCTCGGTGTAGTCGGCGTTCGGGCCGCGTTCCTGGATCTGCATGCTCAGCTCGGCAAACACTTCCGGCGTGGTGAACTCGCGCAGGTCGTTGACGTCGCCCTTGTCCCAGGCCGCCTGCATGCGGATGAAGCTGGCTTTCGCATGGCGCAGGAAGGCGTCGGTATCGAAGTCGGCCGGCACGCCCCAGGCTTGCGGCGCCGGCGCTGCTTTATTCAGCGACAGGCCGCCGACCGGCTGCTGGGCCTGGAAGGCTTGCGGCTGCGGCTGCGGCTGACCCAGACCCGAACCGATGGACGGCGTGCCGCCCGCCGGCACTGGCTGCCCGTTGAAACCCTGGAACGACGAATTCGCCGGCGTGTCCTTGCGGCGGAACATGCGCACGATGAACAGCACGGCCAGCGCCAGCAGCGCGAACATGATCAGGCCCGACAGGAAGGACGCCATGGCGCCGCCGATGCCGAGGTGCGAGAACAAGGCGCCCAGGCCGAGGCCGAGCAGCGCGCCGCCCAGGATGCCTTTCCACATGCTCGGACGCTTGGCTTGCGCAGCAGCAGCGCCGGCAGCGGCAGGCGCGGCGGCCGGCGTATTCGGCTGCGTGGTCTGGCGGTTCACCGGCGCGGCCGGCGCTGGCGCCGGCGGCGGCGCCTGGCGCACGGTCTGCGACTGGCGGCCGAAGGAACGCTTGCCGCCCATCGGGCGCGCGGTGGCTTCCGCGATCATCGCGGTGGTGGTCAGCGCCAGCACGGCGGCAACGAGTAACTTTTTCATCGTCTTGCTCCTCACATCTTGATGCCGGTGTGCAGGGCCGCCACACCCGCCGTCAGGTTGTAGTACTGCACGCGTTCGAGCCCGGCGTCCTGCATCATGGTCTTCAGCGTTTCCTGGTCCGGGTGCATGCGGATCGATTCGGCCAGGTAACGGTAGCTTTCCGAGTCGTTGGCGATGCGCTGGCCCAGCCATGGCAGCACCGAGAACGAATACAGGTCGTAGGGCTTCTGCAGAGGGGCCGCCACCTTCGAGAACTCCAGCACCAGCAACTTGCCGCCAGGCTTGAGCACGCGGCGCATTTCCGCCAGTGCCTGGTCCTTGTGCGTCATGTTGCGCAGGCCGAAGGCCACGCTGACCCGGTCGAAATAATTGTCCGGGAACGGCAACTTCTCTGCGTCACAGAGCAAGGTGGGGGTGACTAGCCCTTTATTCAACAGGCGATCGCGGCCCACGCGCAGCATCGACTCGTTGATGTCGGTGAGCCAGACTTCGCCGCTCGGCCCCGCCTGCTTGGCAAAGGCCTTCGACAGGTCACCGGTGCCGCCGGCAATGTCGAGCACCTTGAAGCCGGGACGCACGCCGGCCTGGGCGATGGTGAAGGTCTTCCAGATGCGGTGCAGGCCGCCGGACATCAGGTCGTTCATCACGTCGTACTTCGACGCAACCGAGTGGAAAACCTTGGCGACTTCGTGGACCTTGTCGTCCTCGGAGACAGTCTTGTAGCCGAAATGGGTGGATTTGGTCATGGCAGTGGGCAGTTTGATCTTGCCGCATTATACAAGCGACACGCTTGCAGGCTGGAACTCGACACCGGGGCGCGCCAACCTGGCAGTTCAGCTAGGGTCGCCGGGAACGAAACCGGCATGTCCAGATGCTATTCTTGCAACAGATTATTGTCGCTGCCATGCAAGAGGAAAGTCATGCTTCACACGCGTTTCGTTGTACGCCATGCGCTCCCGGCCCTGCTGCTGGGCTGTGCGCTGTCCCCGGCCCAGGCCATGACCGCCGTCGAAAAGCGGGTCGACACGGCCAGCGCGCCGCACCTGACGCTGGGAGGGGGCGGCAAGACCATGCTCGTCCATTACGTGCAGTCGAAGGACGATCACCGTGTCGGAATCCTGGCATCGAATCTCGCCGACCTCAAGCAGAAGGTGGCATTCTGCGTGGAAGCCAATCGACGCCTTGGCCGTCCCGTGCGTGCGCCGCGCGAATTTCCGGAACAGGTGGGGCGCACCAATGCGTTCGAATACTCCGCGCCCAACCGCAGGATCCTCTACACGGTGAACTACAGCGTTCGCATGGCCGATGACTGCAGCCTGGTCGAAACCGAAGACCGCGAGGCCAGCCTGAGTTCCGTGAAAGGCAGCTGCGAGATCGATCTGGTGCGCAAGACCGCACACGGCGTGTGCGACAGAGGCGGCCATGCCGATGCCGTGCGCACCCCGCTCGCCCCGGGCCGCGAGCAGCAGGAAAAGACCCGCGCCGCGCTCGAGGCCGATCCGCGCATGGCCAAGCAGATGGCCGTGCTGCGCCGCCTGTCCGCCAACGTTCCCGCCAGCGGCGAGAAACTGACCATCGCCGGCCTCGAATGCGAAGTCGTGAACGCGATGGGCTCCACCTCGGGCTGCATCACCCGGGCCGGCAGCTTCATCCCGACCGTCGGCCTCGAAGGCGTCTCGCTGCGCGGCCATTTCGGTGGGTTAGGTACGACGGCCGTCGCGGCGAAACTGGACATGCCGGTCAACCCGGCCATCTTCACGCCCTACGTGAACGGCGGCTTCACGATCACGGCGGAGCCACAGTGACGCCGCGCCGCCACGCCGCTGCCGCAATGACACTGGCGCTGGCCGCGCTGCCTTGCCAGGCCGGCACCACGCTCGAACGCCAGGCCGAGGCCGATGCGAAGACCGCGCCCCACCAGCTCCTCGGGCCAGTTGCCAAGCCCGTACTCGTCCACTACGTTCAGCTGAGGGACGACTCCAGGCCAGTCCGATCGTGCAAGGGGGCGTGCGCCAGCTGCGGGAACTGATGCCGATCTGCGTGGAAGGCAACCGGCGCCTCGGGCGGCCCGCGAATCCGCCGCCTGCGCTCCCGGACCAGGTTTTGCACACCTACAGGTACGACTATGCCGCGTCGAACCGGACCATTATCTACACCCTGACTTACCATGCGACGCTGGCCGAGGACTGCAGCCTGCTCGAGCGAATCGAGCTGAACGCCAAGCTGCGCTCCAGCAAGGGCAGCTGCGTGATCGACCTCAAGCGCAAGACCGCCAAGGGCGTGTGCGACGCCAGCGGCCATGCCGATGCGCCTCCACAGCCACCGCGGGGCGATGCGGCCAGCCTGCAAGCGGCCCTGGCGCCGCTGGCGGCCGATCCGCGCATGGCCAGGCAGATCGCTGCCCTGCGCCAGTTGCCCGGCGCCGGCAAGCCGGTCGAAGGAGCGCGCCGTACCATCGCCGGCGTCGAATGCCGGATGATCGAGCCCCTGGCCGGCGCGCGCGGCTGCATCAGCCGGGCCGGCAGTTTTGTGCCGACCGCCAACGCAGCCAGGGGCATGTCCTTGTATGTCGACGTCGCCAAGGAAGTCCTGGTCGCGACGCAAGCCCGGTTCGACCTGCCGCTCGACCCCGCCATCTTCACGCCTTACCTGGACGGCGGCTACACCATCAGCGGCAAGGACGCGAAATGACGCCTGTTCGTGAAGCCCGTCGTGAAGCCTGGAGACCTTCCATGCACAAGCAGAAAATCGTGGTTGCCGTTCTTGCCGCGTCCGTCGCGATACCCGCCATGACCGCAGGCGACGGGGACTTGTGGATACTGCCGGTTACCGTTGGCTGCGTGGCGCAGTATCCGGAACTGGTAGGAAAGGAGTTGGCCGAGGCCTTGTCGAAAGAACCCAAGTTCGCGGAACAGCTTGGAAAAGCAAGGGCATGCCTGCGCACCCGGCCATGGTCGGCCAAGGCGCTGTGCACCGAGGTCCTGCGCGAGGACCTCAAGTCCTGGCCTGGCGCGGAATATTACGCGCGGATGCGCGAGACCTACAGCACGGAGCTGGGCAGCATGTTCGAGGAAGGCTCCTGCCTGCGGCCCAAGGACTGGGCGGCGCCCGCGAAACGGGAGTAGCGCGTGCTGCGACGTCACTTGCCCGGCCTTTGCCCGTCGACGCAAGGCGAAGCGATGACCAGGGGGCGGGCCCCGGGCCAGGCATGAGCCAGCGAACGCCAGACAAGCATGCCCGCGCCATCGCTATCGGCCTGGTTGCCGGTCCGCTGCTCGCCATCTGCCTGACTGTCGCGGCAGTGGCGATCCCGGCAGCCACCCGCTCCGCAGGCCACTACGACATCGGCAACGAGCTGCTCATGGCGGTGTTCTTCAGCTATGCGCTCTTCACGCTGCAGCTGACGGCGCCGTTCGGCATCGCCATGTATGTCGCCTACGTCTACGTGGCCGTGGCGAGAAAGCGGCGCATCGGCCTGGCCCTGTTTGCCGCCCACTACCTGTTCGCGGCCGTGGTGGCGCTGCCGTTTTTCCTGCACCGCGATCCCGGCCTGCCCGGGAAAACGGCAATCCAGTTCGCCATGCTGCGCGAACGTCCGCTCACCCTGCTCTTTTGCCTCGGCCCCTTCTTCGTTGCGAATCTCTGGTATCTCATCCGCCTGCTGCGCCGATGATGCGGCGACACGGCGCGGGCGCTCCGGGACGTCCCGATACTGGTACGGTCGATCGAGGAAGCGATGGGCGCCGGTTATCTGCTGACGCTTGATAACGGCAAGAAACTTGAGATATCGCGGCGCAATGCTGCTCAGTTGAAGGAAGCAATGAGCCTGTAAGTTTATTGCCTTGTGGATTTATATCGCAGCGGAATGTCGTTACAGTCCAACTCGGCAATAAAAGATATGCAAATTGTGCTTCACGAAAGCAAACTTATCCCTATAATAAATCTGCTTTGTTGAGTACGGCGCTAAACGTCATCCGTTCACACCAGTAGTTCAGGCAAGGCATAACAACTAATAACTTTAGGGGAGTAACAAAATGACGAGCGGTACCGTTAAATGGTTCAACGATGCAAAAGGTTTTGGTTTCATCACGCCTGACGGCGGCGGTGAAGACGTGTTCGCCCACTTCTCGGCGATCAACGCACAAGGCTTCAAATCGCTGGCCGAAAACCAGCGCGTGACTTTCGAGATCACCACTGGTCCGAAGGGCAAGCAGGCTGCGAACATCCAGCCGCAGTAATGTGCGCATGCCGGCCTCGGCCGGTGTCGTGAATAAGGAAAAGCCAGCGTGAGCTGGCTTTTTTCTTTGGGGGCGGCAGATAAATGCCGGCTAGCTTATTGGCGATTGCCGAGACGTACGGTGGGCACACCGTGCCCACGCGGAACGGTGATCAATATTGGCATCGGATTTGTCGCGAACGATGCCGATCGGCGGCGCATCCCAAATGCGTCTCGTTCGCGCCGCTTTCCCATGCATGCGCCGCGGAGCGAATTGTCACGGTCACGGACGCCGGATGAGCACGTAACCGCGTGGGCACGGAGTGCCCACCGTACGGTTGAGGTCTCGATTGAACCGGGCGTTAGTGGCTATGTCCGCTACAACCGCCGCCATGGCGCTTCAGTTCGCCGGGCAGGATCTTGCCCGGTTCGCGGCCGCTGTCGCCATCGAAACCGGCGGCGTGCAGACGGCCCATGTAGTCTTCCCACAGCGCATTCTGCTCGCTGCCGAGCTTGTACAAGTAGTCCCAGGTGTAGATGCCGCTGTTGTGGCCGTCGGTGAAGACCGGTTTGATGGCGTAGTTGCCGACCGGTTCCACGCCGCTGACGCTCACGTCACGCTTGCCCACTTGCAGGGTTTCCTGGCCTGGGCCGTGGCCCTTCACTTCGGCCGAGGGCGAGTACACGCGCATCAGTTCGAACGGAATCGAGAAGGTCTTGCCGTCGTCGAATGCGATCTCGAGGATGCGGGATTTCTGGCGGACGGCCAGGTCGGTTGGTTGTGGCATTGCTGTGTTCATCCTTGTTGGTTCATGCGCCGCGCAATCGCGTCGGCGAGCGCGGGCAGCAGCGCGCGGCGTGCTTCCAGCGTGGTTTGTTCGGTCTGGCGCACGGCCGCGGCCCACACGGGCGCGGGGAAGTGCGCATCGTCAGTGTAGCGCGGGATCACGTGCCAGTGCAGGTGCGGCACCACGTTGCCCAGGCTGGCCACGTTGACCTTGGTGGGCGCCATCACGTCGCGCACGGCCTGCTCGACCTGGTACACGGCTTCGTTCAGCAGCAGGCGATCCTCGCGCGCCAGGTCGCTCATCTCGCGCACATGGTCGCGCCAGATCACGCGGCAAAAGCCGGGATAGTTGGCGTCGTCGACGATGATCACCGACAGTTTGCTGTCGGCGTACACGGTCATGGGAGCGGCCAGGTCGCACAGTTCGCAGCCCGGCTCGCGGATCGGTGCACTCGTCATACCAGCACCCTTTCGATACCGCCGTTATTGGCGCGTGCGACGTAGTCCGGCAGCCAGTTATCGCCCAGCAGGTGTTTCGCGATCTCGACCACGATGTAGTCGGCGCTGGTGCCGGCATCGGCGTTGTAGCGCGACAGGCCTTGCAGGCAGGACGGGCAGCTGGTCAGCACCTTCACTTCGCCCTCGAAGCCGTCCTCGCGCAGTTTGGCGGCGCCCTTCTGGATCTCGTTCTCCTTGCGGTAGCGCACCTGGGTCGCGATGTCGGGACGCGTGATGGCAAAGGTGCCCGACTCGCCGCAGCAGCGCTCGTTCTTCTCGATCTTCACGTTGTCGACGGTCTGCACCAGCGCGTTCACGGTCTTCACCGAGTCCTGCATCTTCATCGGCGTGTGGCAGGGGTCGTGGTACATGTAGCGCACGCCGTTCACGCCTTCGAGCTTGACGCCCTTCTCCAGCAGGTATTCGTGGATGTCCATGATGCGGCAGCCGGGGAAGATCTTCTCGAACTCGTAGGTCGCCAATTGGTCGTAGCAGGTGCCGCAGGAGACCAGCACGGTCTTGATGTCCAGGTAGTTCAGCGTGTTCGCCATGCGGTGGAACAGCACGCGGTTATCGGTCATCATCTTGTCGGCCTTGTCGTACTGGCCGGCGCCGCGCTGGGGATAGCCGCAGCACAAATAACCCGGCGGCAGCACGGTCTGCACGCCGACTTCCCACAGCATCGCCTGCGTCGCCAACCCGACCTGCGAGAACAGGCGCTCGGAACCGCAGCCGGGGAAGTAGAACACGGCCTCGGTATCGGCATTCGTCGCCTTCGGGTTGCGGATGATCGGGATGACCTTGTCGTCCTCGATGTCGAGCAGCGCGCGCGCGGTCTTCTTCGGCAAATTGCCCGGCATTTTCTTGTTGATGAAGTGGATCACCTGCTCGCGTACCGGCGCCTTGCCGGTGGTCGGCGGCGGCGCCTTGACCTGATCCTTGGCCAGGCCGCGCAGCAGCTTGTTCCCCAAACGCTGGGCCTTGAAGCCGAAGCCGACCATCGCCTGGCGCGTGGCGTTGATGGTGGTCGGGTCGGTCGCGTTCAGGAAGAACATGGCCGCGCGGTTGGCCGGCTTGAAGCTGCGCTTGTCCATCTTGCGCAGCAGGTTACGCATGTTCATCGAGACATCGCCGAAGTCGATGTTCACCGGGCACGGCGTCACGCACTTGTGGCACACGGTGCAGTGGTCGGACACGTCCTCGAACTCTTCCCAGTGGCGGATCGACACGCCGCGCCGGGTCTGCTCTTCGTACAGGAAGGCTTCGATCAGCGCCGACGTCGCCAGGATCTTGTCGCGCGGCGAGTACAGCAGATTCGATTGCGGCACGTGGGTGGTGCAGACCGGCTTGCACTTCCCGCAGCGCAGGCAGTCCTTGATGCTGTTGGCGATCTCGCCGATGTCGCTCTGCTGCATGATCAGCGACTCGTGGCCCATCAGGCCGAACGACGGCGTGTAGGCGTTGGTGAGATCGGCCGCCACCGCCGTGGTGTTCAGGAGCTTGCCCTTGTTGAAGCGGCCTTCCGGATCGACGCGCTGCTTGTAGTCGCGGAATTCGCGGATCTCGTCGTCGGTCAGGAATTCAAGCTTGGTGATGCCGATACCGTGCTCGCCCGAGATCACGCCATCCAGCGAGCGGGCCAGCTTCATGATGCGCTCGACAGCTTTATGCGCGTCCTGCAGCATGGCGTAATCGTCCGAGTTCACCGGCAGGTTCGTGTGCACGTTGCCGTCGCCGGCGTGCATGTGCAGGGCCACGAAGACGCGCGAGCGCAGCACCCGCTTGTGGATGGCCACGGTCTCGTCGAGGATGCATTTGTACGCCGCGCCGTTGAAGATCTGGCGCAATGGCGCGCGCAGGTCCTGCTTCCACGAGATGCGCAGGGTGTGGTCCTGGACCACGTCGAACAGGGTTGTATCCGGGTGGCGGCCGATGCGGCTGTCGAAACCGGCGGACAGGTGGCCCAGGCCGAGTTCATCGAGCTTGGCGTGCACGGCGCGCAGCGGCTGGTCCAGGTTCGCCAGGATAAAGGCCCAGCGCGCACCCACCTGCTCGACCAGCGCCACGGCCTGCTGCGGGCGATCGCCCATGATCTCGTCGCGCGCCACGGTGTCGCCGCTGGCGTCGTCGCTCTTCTCCAGCGGCAGGTTGCCGCCCGAGAGATAGGTGTGCAGCTGTTCGGCCAGCTGCAGCTTGTTCTTGATCGACAGCTCGACGTTGATGCGCTCGATGCCGTCGGTGTATTCGCCCATGCGGTTCAGCGGGATCACCACGTCTTCGTTGATCTTGAAGGCGTTGGTGTGGCGCGCAATCGCCGCGGTGCGGGCGCGGTCGAGCCAGAACTTCTTGCGCGCTTCCGGGCTGACGGCGACGAAGCCTTCGCCGACGCGGGTGTTCGCGATGCGCACCACTTCCGAGGCGGCCATGGCCACCGCGTTTTCGTCGTCGCCGACGATGTCGCCGAACAGCGCCATTTTAGGGAGCGTGCCGCGTTTCGACTTGGTGGCGTAGCCGACCGCGCGCAGGTAGCGCTCGTCGAGGTGTTCGAGGCCGGCGAGACGCAGTGTCTCGAATTCCGGCTTGCCGCTTTTCGGCAGGCTGTCGAGGTAATCCTTGATTTCGACGATCGACGGGATCGCATCGCGCGCCTGGCCGAAGAATTCCAGCGCCACGGTGCGCGTGAACTTCGGCATCTTGTGCAGGATCCAGCGGCCCGAGGTAATCAGCCCATCGGTGCCCTCTTTCTGCACGCCCGGCAGGCCGGCCAGGAATTTATCCGTGACGTCCTTGCCGAGGCCCTCCTTGCGGAACTTGCGGCCCTCGATGGTCAGCGTTTCGGTGCGGAAGGGTTCGCCCTTCGGCGCGCCGCGCGTGGACGGGTGGGTCCATTCGAGCTTGAAGACGGCGGTCGGCGCGTCGTGGATCTTGCCGAGGTTGTGGTCGATGCGCGTGACTTCGAGCCAGTCGCCGTTCGGGTCGACCATGCGCCAGGACGCCAGGTTATCCAGCGCCGTGCCCCACAGGACGGCCTTCTTGCCGCCCGCGTTCATGGCGATGTTGCCGCCGATGCACGAGGCGTGGGCCGAGGTCGGGTCGACCGCGAACACGAAGCCGGCCTTTTCGGCGGCCTGCGAGACGCGCTGGGTGACGACGCCGGCGCCCGTATAAATGGTCGCGTAGTCGCGGTCCAGGCCGGGCAGGCGCGTCATCTCGACTTCGCCCAGGGCGATCAGCTTTTCGGTGTTGATTACGGCCGACATCGGGCTTAATGGAATGGCGCCGCCGGTGTAGCCGGTGCCGCCGCCGCGCGGGATGATGGTCAATCCGAGTTCGATGCAGCCTTTGACCAGGCCGGCCATTTCCTCTTCGCTGTCGGGCACCAGCACCAGGAAGGGGTATTCGACGCGCCAGTCGGTGGCGTCGGTGACGTGCGAGACGCGGTGCATGCCGTCGAAGCGGATGTTGCGCTTGTCGGTGTAGGCGCCGAGCACGGCGCGGGCGCGCTTGCGCAAGTCGTACATGTCGCGGAATTCGCGGCCGAAGTCGTCGACGGCCTTGCGCGCTGCCTGCAGCAGCTGTTCGACGGCGGCGCTGCGCGAGGCGGCGGTGGCGGCGTCGCCCTCGCTGGCATCCACGGTGATGCGGCGTTTATCCACTTCGGCCAGGCGATGGTGCAAGGCGTCGATCAGTTTCTGGCGCCGCTTCGGGTTGTCCAGCAAGTCGTCCTGCAAATACGGATTGCGGCGCACCACCCAGATATCGCCCAGCACCTCGTACAGCATGCGCGCCGAACGGCCGGTCTGGCGCGCGCCGCGCAGTTCGTCGAGCAGCTGCCAGCACGACTCGCCCAGCAGGCGGATCACGATCTCGCGGTCGGAGAACGACGTGTAGTTATAGGGGATTTCGCGCAGGCGGGCCGGCGCGTTGTCGGCGAGGAGCGTGTGGATGTGTACTGGGGCGTTCATGGATAGGATCGATTTGGACTGGCCCGAAGGACAACCATTCTAGCTTATTGCGTCGCACAACGCTGGGCAGGCGGCGATTCGCGCAGAGGTTAACAGCAAGAATATTTGCATTCCAGGCTGTCTATGCAAATTTCCTTTGCATGGGGAGGCGCTTTGGCACGGAAGATTAGCCTTGCAGCAATCTCATCCGAATCGCATGCGTTGGGCGGATCGTAGGGTGGACGGCTGTGCCGTTCACGCGTTCACCAGACCTCCGTGTTATCGCGCCACCATGCAGACACTGGTTGAACGCGCGGACGGCGCCCAGGCAGTCGCCAGAGACCCGTTCAGGTATAGCCGCCTCTCGTGGCCCGGTCCACCCTACGTTTAACCGGTAATCCTCGTCAGCAGATCGCCGACGCTTTTCCAGAAGCCGTCGGGGATATACAGCAGGGCCGCGGTCATGGTGACATACCGGCCGAATTTGCCGATGGCCATGTACATCACGCTGGGCCAGAACGGCAAGTGCAGCCAGCCGGCCAGGGTGCACAGGGGGTCGCCGATGCCGGGCACCCAGGACAGCAGCATGGTCTTGGCGCCGAAGCGGCGCAGCCAGCCGAACCAGCGGCTCTGGCGCTCCTTGGCGAAGGCGATCTTGGCGCGGTAGCCGATGCCGTAGTTCAGCACGCCGCCGAGCGTGTTGCCGACGGTGGCCACCAGGATCGCCGGCCAGAACATCGCGGGATTGGCCTTGATGACGGCAAACACGGCCGGCTCGGAACCGAGCGGCACCAGGGTGGCGGAAACGAACGCGATGAGGAATACCGACGTGAGCCCGACTGTGGGAGCGGCGAGAACCTTGAGCAGCCAGAGGACGGCGGTTTCGATCATCGGTGGCCATTGAACAGTTAGAGCTGTCCATTATAATGAGGAAAATCTA
This sequence comes from Massilia sp. YIM B02769, assembly GCF_030411995.1. Taxonomy (GTDB): domain Bacteria; phylum Pseudomonadota; class Gammaproteobacteria; order Burkholderiales; family Burkholderiaceae_D; genus Telluria. The sequence continues at coordinate 96,280 of NZ_JASNRC010000009.1, read as the reverse complement.
TCGCCCTCGACACGATACGGCGCGCTAACACCCCAGCGCGGTCGTATCGGCTGCATGCCTCGGTCACCCACCAGGAAACACAGTCTCGCGTCACCGGAAACCAGGACACTGGCCTTTGAATCTCCTATTCCCGACCATGACTACCGATTACCTCAAGAAAATCCTCACCTCGCGCGTCTACGACGTGGCCCAGGAAACCCCGCTCGAACTCGCGCCGACCCTGTCGCAGCGCTTCGGCAACCGCATCTATTTCAAGCGCGAAGACATGCAGAGCGTGTTCAGCTTCAAGCTGCGCGGCGCCTACAACAAGATGGCGCACCTGTCTTCCGAAGCCCTGAAGCGCGGCGTGATCTGCGCTTCGGCCGGCAACCATGCCCAAGGCGTGGCGCTGTCCGCCGCGCGCCTCGGCTGCCGCGCGCTGATCGTGATGCCGACCACCACGCCGCAGGTGAAGATCGACGCCGTAAAAACGCGCGGCGGCGCGGCGGTCGAGGTGGTGCTGCATGGCGATTCCTACACCGACGCCTACCAGCACGCGCTGCTGCTCGAACGCGAGCAAAAGCTGACCTTCGTCCATCCTTTCGACGATCCGGACGTGATCGCCGGCCAGGGCACGATTGCCATGGAAATCCTGCGCCAGCATTCGGGGCCGATCCACGCGATCTTCGTGGCGATCGGCGGCGGCGGGCTGATCTCGGGCATCGGTTCGTACGTGAAAGCGGTGCGGCCCGATATCAAGATCGTCGGCGTGCAGACCATCGATTCGGACGCGATGGCGCGCAGCCTGAAGGCGGGCGAGCGCGTGACCCTGCCGGACGTCGGCCTGTTCTCGGACGGCACCGCGGTGCGCCTGGTGGGCGAGGAAACCTTCCGCGTGGCGAAGGAAGTCGTGGACGAGATCATCCTGGTCGATACCGATGCGATTTGCGCGGCGATCCAGGACGTGTTCCAGGACACGCGCAGCATCCTGGAGCCGGCCGGTGCGCTGGCGGTGGCTGGGGCCAAGGCTTACGTGGAACGCTCGCAGATGGCGCGCCAGCCGGTGAAGAACGAGACCCTGGTGGCGGTGGCCTGCGGCGCCAACATGAACTTCGACCGCCTGCGTTTTGTCGCCGAGCGCGCCGAAGTGGGCGAGGCGCGTGAAGCCGTGTTTGCGGTGACGATACCCGAGCAGCGCGGCAGTTTCCGGCGTTTCTGTTCGCTGGTGGGGCCGCGCAATGTCACGGAATTTACCTACCGCATCAGCGATGAGCGCCAGGCGCATGTGTTCGTGGGCGTGCAGGTGGGCAGCCGCGGCGAATCGTCATTGCTGGCGCGTACCTTCGAGCAGCACGATTTCCGGACGCTGGATTTGACGCACGACGAGCTGGCCAAGCTGCACATTCGCCACCTGGTGGGGGGCAAGAGCGCGCTGGCGCAGGATGAGTTGCTGTATCGCTTCGAGTTTCCCGAGCGGCCGGGGGCGCTGATGCGTTTCCTCGACAGCATGGCGCCGAACTGGAATATCTCGCTGTTCCATTATCGGAACCAGGGTGGGGATGTGGGGCGCATCCTGGTTGGATTGCAGGTGCCGGGTGGGGAGATGGATGAGTTCCGGCAGTTTTTGGCGACGCTGGGGTACCGGTATTGGGATGAGAGTGCGAATCCGGTGTACAAGTTGTTCTTGTGATCGCTGGGGTTAAACCCTCCCGCGCTTGAGTACGTGGGGCTGTTGCCTGTGCCGTCGTGGGTGTGCATGGTCCGCGTGGGCACGGGGTGCCCACCGTACGGTCACCGTTATCGGCTGGTTCATGCAAGAAGCGCCACCGCACAGCGAGATCATAGGAAACCCGGATACGCAGCGTGTCCCGTACGGTGGGCACTCCGTGCCCACGCGGACCAAAAACACCGATAACGGCACAGGCAACAGCCCCATTAGCCTCCGCACTTCCCCGCCAACGTCGCTCCATCCGCGCCGCGTCCACCGCCCCCATCCTCGACACGTCCGCCGCCCAAGCGAATCGCCCACCGATCAGCAGAAAGGTGTACGATACGCCGCTTTGCCGCCGCCGGGCCGGCATTCGTTCGCGCAAGCAATACCCCGCAGAGCCACCAGCGCGCAGCACCGGCCCCTCGAGACCAGATCATGACCAATACTCCCGATCAATCGCCACTTGGCAAATCTTCCGCCTACCAGACCCAGTACGCGCCGGAACTGCTGTTCCCGATCCCGCGCCAGCAAAAGCGCGACGAGCTGTCCATCACGGGGACGCTTCCCTTCTTCGGCATGGACATCTGGAACGCCTACGAATTGTCGTGGCTGAACATGCGCGGCAAGCCGCAGGTGGCGATCGCCACCGTCAGTGCGCCGGCCGACTCGCCGAACATCGTCGAATCGAAGTCGTTCAAGCTCTACCTGAACTCCTTCAACCAGACCCGCGTGGCCGGCCCCGACGCCCTGCTCGCCCTGCTGCGCGAAGATTTGTCGAATGCCTTCGGCGCCCCGGTCCACATCACCCTCACCGAAGCCGAGCACTTCGGCAAGCTGAAGATGGGCGAGCTCGACGGCCTGCTGCTGGACCGCCTGGACATCGACATCGACGCCTATTCTCCGGCGCCGGAACTCCTGAAAGCCAACTTCGACGAAGCCCCGGTCGAGGAAACCCTGGTCTCGCACCTGCTGAAATCGAATTGCCTGGTCACCGGCCAGCCGGACTGGGGCAGCGTGCAGATCCAGTACGCCGGCCCGCAGATCGACCAGGAAGGCTTGCTGCGCTACCTGATCGGCTTCCGCGAGCACAACGAATTTCACGAGCAATGTGTGGAGCGCATCTTCATGGACGTGCTGCGCCAGTGCAAGCCGAGCAAGCTGTCGGTGTACGCACGCTATACCCGGCGCGGCGGTCTCGACATCAATCCCTGGCGCGCCAACTTCAGCACCGGCCGTCCGCATAACCTGCGCGGGGCGCGTCAATAAACTGTGCGTTTGCCGCCACATCGAGCAACCAAAAAACAACAGCGCACGAAACCCTCCGGTTTTCGGACATCGTCCCCAGATACGGGGAAAAGACGGCGAAACGGGGCACGCGCCCCGCTTTCACCCACGGGATCGGGTTTTTCATTACGGAAATTGCGTAGGCCTTGCGAAAGCGCAAATCGCGCTGCCGGCACGGCCTGCCGAGGGATCGAAACCATCCTCTGACAGGGGTAGGATACCGACGCGAAATCGAATGTCACGGCCATTAAACCGGCCTATAATTCTGCACCGCAAGTTGCCCGCGCAGTTGAGCTGTGCTTTGCGCGCAGTTGCCTGAACTGAGCTGCACCATCCAGAAGCGTGTTATGACCAACCTTAGCAAAATTCTTTCGCTTGAAAACGTCCAGCTCGACATCGAAGTGTCGAGCAAAAAACGCGCTTTCGAGCAGGCCGGCCTGATTTTTGAAAACAACTGCGGCATTGCGCGCTCGACCGTGACGGACAATCTGTTCGCCCGCGAGCGCCTCGGCTCCACCGGCCTCGGCCATGGCGTGGCCGTCCCGCATGGTCGCGTGAAAGGCAGCAAGAGCCTGAAGAACCCGATCGCCGCCTTTGTCCGCCTGGCATCGCCGATTCCTTTCGAGTCGCCCGACGGCCGCCCGGTCAGCCTGCTGTTCTTCCTCCTGATCCCGGACCACGTGACCCAGCAGCACCTGGAAATTTTGTCCGAGATCGCGGAACTGTTCTCGGACGAGGCGATCCGCACTGCCCTGGCTTCCGATCCGGACCCACGTTCAGTGCACGAACGAATTATCAACTGGCAACCAAGCTTGCAGGCCTTGGGTTAAACTGAGGGGGCCCTTTTCCCCTCCATTACTCGCCATGCTGCAGACTCCGCTCACCATCCAAAGGCTGTACGACGATAACCGCGACAGCCTGCAACTCGGCTGGTTTGCCGGCTTTCCCGGCGGCGAGCGGCTGATTTCCGGCGACGTGGCCTCGGCCGCCGACCAGGTCGGCCACCTGAACCTGATCCACCCCGGCCGCATCCAGGTGTTCGGCCACCAGGAACTGAACTATTACCACCGCCTGAAATCGAGCTCGCGCACCCACGTGATCGGCGAGCTGATCGGTGGCGGCCCGCCGGCGCTGATCATCGCGCAAGGCCTGGAAACCCCGCCCGACATCCTCGCCATCTGCGACGAGCAGAACATCCCGCTGTTTTCCACGCCGCTGCCGGCGGCCCAGGTGATCGACTTCCTGCGCGTCTATTTGTCCAAGAAACTGGCCCAGCGCGTGATCATGCACGGCGTCTTCATGGACGTGCTGGGCGTGGGCGTCTTGATTACCGGCGACTCCGGCCTGGGCAAGAGCGAGCTCGGCTTGGAACTGATTTCGCGTTCGCACGGCCTGGTGGCCGACGACGCCGTGGAATTCTCGCGCATCGCGCCGAACATGATCGAAGGCCGCTGCCCGCCGCTGCTGCAGAATTTGCTGGAAGTGCGCGGCCTGGGCTTGCTCGACATCAAGGCGATCTTCGGCGAAACCGCGGTGCGCCGCAAGATGCGGCTAAAACTCATCGTGCACCTGGTCAAGCGCGGCGTATTGGATGAGGAAGTCGAGCGTCTGCCCTTCCACTTCCCGACCGAAGAAGTGCTGGGCCTGCCGATCCGCAAGGTCGTGATTCCCGTGGCGGCCGGCCGCAACATCGCGGTGCTGCTCGAGGCCGCGGTGCGCAACACCATCCTGCAACTGCGCGGAATCGATACCCTGCAGGAATTCATGGAGCGGCAACGTCAAGCGATGAGCAGCGACTAAAACCACCATAACTGGCGCGATAAGCGGGTATGTACGCCGATCCCCGACATTTCGCCAACGACGCGGCGACAAGCCGGTACTGTTGCGGTATCATCGCGCCATGCACATCGTACTCATCACCGGCATTTCCGGCTCGGGCAAATCGGTTGCCCTGAACGTCCTCGAAGACGCAGGCTATTACTGCGTCGACAACCTGCCGCCGGCCCTGCTGCCGCAGTTGGTGAGAGCAGTCGATGCCGAGCGCACCGCCAAGCTGGCGGTGGCGGTCGATGCGCGCAGCGCCGAGTCCTTGGTCGAACTGCCGATCAGCGTGCGTTCGCTGAAGGAAGAAAGCCACGAGGTCAAGGTCATGTTCCTGACCGCCAGCACCCATTCGCTGGTCGCGCGTTTCTCCGAAACTCGGCGCAGCCACCCGCTGTCGCACCAGCTGCGTCCAGGCGAGAATCCGGCCTCACGCCGCACCCTGATCGAGTGCATTGCCGAGGAACGCGAGCGCCTGGCGCCGATCGAGCAGCTCGGCCACGTGATCGACACCTCGGAAGCCTCGGCGAACAAGCTGCGCGCCTGGATCAAGGAACTGGCCGAGGTCAAGCATGCCCCGCTGACCCTGTTCTTCGAATCCTTTGCCTTCAAGGTCGGCGTGCCGCTCGACGCCGACTTCGTGTTCGACGTGCGCGCGATCCCGAATCCCTACTACGATATTTCGCTGCGCCCGCTGACCGGCAAGGATGCGCCGGTGATCGCCTTCCTCGACGCCCAGCCGAGCGCCACCGAGATGCTGGAAGACATCCGCGCCTTTGTCGAGAAATGGCTGCCTTCGTTCAAGACCGACAACCGCAGCTACCTGACGGTGGCGGTCGGCTGCACCGGCGGCCAGCACCGCTCGGTGTACATGGCCGAGCGCCTGGCCGCCTACTTCGGCGACACCGAGCGCGTGGTGCTGCGCCACCGCGAGCAGTCGTAAGCGGAAAAACGCCTACGCTTCGTAGGGTGGGTACTCGTACCCACCAGCGCCCCGCTGGCGCCAACAGCGCTAGAAAAACTCGTCCAGCAAGCGATAAAACGCCACCTTGTCCGCGTCCAGTTCCATGCCGTAGCGCTCCAGGAACGGCCGTATCCACTCCTCCCCCAGCTCCTCCGCAATATCGCGCGTCGCCAGCGCCAGGTCCTGGTGCCGGTCCGCCACGCCGAGGCGTCCGCAATCGATAAAACCCGTGAACACGCCATCGCCAGCCATCAGGTTCGGCAAACAGGCATCGCCATGCGTCACGACCAGGTCTTCCTGCGCCGGCTGCGCCGCCCGCAAGCGCGCGAACAATTCGTCCACTGGCAGCCCCTGGTGCTCATCGTCCAGGTCATCCCCGTCGACCAGCCCGGCCTCCATGCGTGCGCGGGCGGCATCGATGCGCCGGCTTGCGCGGTGATCGAAAGGGCAGCCTTGAATATCCACGCTGTGCAGCCGCCGCAGCGCGCCGGCCATGATGCCGATGGCGACAGCAGGGTCAAGCTCGGCCGAGAGCAGGTCGCGCCCCGGAACCGCGGACAGCAGCATCCAGTCGACGCCCTCTTCCCCGGTGAAATCCAGCACGTGCGGGCACGGGATACCGCTCTTGGCGAGCCAGCGCAAACGCTTCGCTTCGTCGCCCAATTCGGACAGCGGACCGGACGGCTCGCTCTTCAGGAACAAGGACGGCGCACCTGGCGCATCCAGGCGCCGAACATGCGCGGCGGAGCAGCCGACCGTTTCGCGTGTGCTCCGGTAGCCGCGCAAGCGTTCGCGCCATTGAGCCGGCAGATCGTCCATTGCCCCGGCTTGTTAATCCAGATGCCGCAACGGATGCGCACTCGCCGGCCACACCGGCGCGAAGAAGCCTTCCACCATCTGCGGCGTCACGTCGTCGAGCGATGCCGGCTTCCACTGCGGCGCATTGTCCTTGTCGATCACCAGCGCGCGCACGCCTTCCAGCACTTCGCCATGCTCGAAGTTGCGGCGCACCAGCGAGCGTTCCATGCGCAGGCAATCGGCCACGCCCATCGAGGCGCCGCGCACCAGCATCTCGCGCGTCACGCACATCATCAACGGCGAGCGCTGGCGCATCGCCTTTAACGCCTTTTGCGCGAACGGGTTCTCGTCACGGCCCAGGGATTCCATGATCGCCGCCACCGAGGCCGCGCCGAAGTGGGCATCGATCGCGCCACGCTGCGCCTGCAGTTCGCTCGCGCCCACGTCGCCCGCGAAACCGGCGGCAAACGCACGGATCGCATCGGCCAACTGTGCGCCCGGCGTCGATTCGATCAGCGCATTCAGCGCCCCCAATTGCGCACCGGGCACGAACACGTCCGCCAGCCCGACATACAGCGCATCGGCCGCACCAATGGTCAAGCCAGTCAGGCCGAGATAGTTACCCAGCTGCCCCGGCGCATGCGACAGGAAATGGCTGCCGCCCACATCCGGGAACAGACCGATGTTCACTTCCGGCATCGCCATCTTCGTGCGATCGGTGACGATGCGCAGGCCGGTGTCCGGGCCGCCCTGGGCGATGCCCATGCCGCCGCCCATCACCACGCCATCCATGATCGAGATATACGGTTTCGGATAAAAATGAATCAGGTGGTTCAGCGCGTATTCTTCGGTGAAGAAATCTTCCAGCAGCGCGCTGCCGCCCATCGGCGTGGCATGGCCGGCTTCGTGGAAGAAGCGGATATCGCCGCCCGCGCACAGGGCTTTTTCGCTGCTGCTGGTGATGACCACGGCATCGACCGATGGGTCGTCGCGCCAGGCCAGCAGGGTCTCGGTGAGGCGCCGCACCATGTCCAGCGACAGCGAATTCAGTGCCTTCGGACGGTCGAGGATAATCGTGCCGGTGCCGTTGGCGATGCGGGTCTGGACGTGGTCGGTCATGGTCTGGAATGGTCGAAAAAACATCCATTCTACCCAAGACCCGTGGCGGCGGGGTATTGACGAGGGGGCGTTAACAATGAAAAGGGCGCCATGAAGGCGCCCTCGTTCAGACGGTGCTGGCCGGCCGATCAGGCTGCGGCTGCTTCTCCGCCTTCAGGCAGACGCTTGAGTGCGTCGCGACTATGACTCTTGAGCATGTCCTTGTACTTCATCACTTGCCGGTCCAGCCTGTCCATCAACAGATCGATCGCAGCGTACAAATCTTGAGCCACACTTTCCACGTGCACGGTCTTGCCGGAGACGCGCAAGTTGATCTCGGCCTTCTGCCTTTTTTCTTTTTCGGTGAGATTGTCGATCGCGAGGATCACGTGGGAATCGATCACTTGATCGAAGTGGCGGGTAATGCGCTCAAGCTTGTTTTGTACGTATTCACGAATGGCGGGAGTAACGTCGAGGTGGTGACCGCTGATAGTGAGATTCATACACACTCCTTTGAAGAGGTGGCGGCTGCCGCGCCGCGCAAGGAACGCGTGGGTGCCGCCGTTACAAGGATTTGCGGAGACTGACTGGAGGAATTTTCAGTGCCTCACGGTACTTGGCAACCGTGCGGCGTGCGATGACCATTCCTTGTTCACCGAGCATTTCCGCGATCTTGCTGTCGGATAATGGGTTTCTGGGGTCTTCTGCTCCTGTCAGTTGCGCGATGAGAGCCCGGATCGCCGTCGAAGATGCTTCGCCCCCCGCTTCGGTGGCGACGTGGCTTCCGAAGAAATACTTCAGCTCAAACATGCCGTGCGGGGTCAGCATGAATTTCTGCGTGGTTACGCGAGAGATTGTGCTCTCGTGTAGGCCTAGTGTATCAGCTATCTCGCGAAGCACAAGGGGACGCATGGCAACCGCGCCATGGCTGAAAAAGTTGCGCTGGCGCTCCACAATTGCCTCGGAAACACGCAGGATGGTGTCGAAGCGCTGGCGCATGTTCTTGATCAGCCACTTCGCTTCCTGCAGCTGCGCGCTCATCTGCCCTTCGCCTTTCCCCTGCTTCAGCAAGGCCGCATACATGTTGTTCACGCGCAGGCGCGGCATCACTTCGTGGTTCAGGGTCACGCCCCAGCCGGTCTTCGTTTTCCGGACAATAACGTCCGGAACCACATAGTCCGAGGTGCTCGACGCGAACGCCGCGCCGGGATGCGGATGGCATTGGCGGATCACAGCCTGCGCTTCGCGCAGGTCTTCGTCGTCGCAGTCGAGCGCCTTTTTCAGCTTGTTGAATTCGCGCTGGGCGAACCAGGTCAAATAGCCTTCGACGATCTTCAGTGCGGTGCGCCGCGTCACCAGCGGCACGCCGGGCATGCGGCGGATCTGCAGCGCCAGGCATTCGGCGGCGCTGCGCGCACCCACGCCCACCGGGTCGAGGCTCTGGATGAGCGCCAGCGCGCAGCGCAGTTCGTCCATCTCGACTTCGAGTTCTTCGGGCAGGCGCGCGTGGATCTCGTCGAGCTGTTCCTCGAGGTAGCCGTTGTCGTCGATGGCGTCGATCACCAGTTCGGCCAGGGCGCGGTCGCGCGGGTTCAGGTTGGTCACCCGCACCTGTTCCGACAGGTGTTCGCGCAGCGTGATGCCGCCGGCTTCCAGCTGGGGGCGGCCGTCTTCGTCTTCGCCGCTGCCGGAAGCGCGGCCGGTGTCGCCCCAGTCGCCCTCGTGTTCGCCGTGTTCGTGATCGGCGCCGCCGTCGAGTCCCTCGGGCGCTTCGGCATTCGCCGGCGCGCCCTCTTCGTTCGATGGCGAGGCCGGCGCTTCGCCCTGTGCGGGCGCGCTGTTGATGGCGCCGTCGGCCAGCAGGCGCACCGAGCGGTCGAGCGGATCGTCGAGGCGTTCCAGCAGCGGATTGTCGGACAGGATCTGCTCGATTTCCTGGTGCAGTTCGAGCGTGGACAGCTGCAGCAGGCGGATCGATTGCTGGAGCTGCGGCGTGAGAGCCAGGTGCTGCGATGTCCGGAGTTGTAGGGATTGTTTCATCGATTCTGACTATTCAACTACGGTTTCGACTGCCATTTCCGGATGCTGCTTACATGCGGAAGTGCTCGCCCAGGTAGACACGGCGCACCGACTCGTCGGCGATGATGTCGTCGGGGCGGCCCGAAGCCAGCACGGCGCCCTGGTTGATGATGTAGGCGCGGTCGCAGATGCCCAGGGTTTCGCGCACGTTGTGGTCGGTGATCAGGACGCCGATGCCGCGCTCCTTCAGGAAGCGCACGATGCGCTGGATCTCGATCACGGCGATCGGATCGACGCCGGCGAAAGGTTCGTCAAGCAGCACGAAGCGCGGATTGGTGGCCAGCGCGCGCGCGATCTCCACGCGGCGCCGCTCGCCGCCCGACAGCGACAGCGCCTGGTTCTCGCGCAGCTTCTCGATCTGCAGTTCGGCCAGCAGCGAATCGAGGCGATCGTTGATGGCGTCCTTCGAGAGCGGCTTGCCGTCGTCGTTGCGCTGCAGTTCGAGCACGGCGCGGATATTGTCCTCGACCGTCAGCTTGCGGAATACCGAGGCTTCCTGCGGCAGGTACGAGAGACCCAGCACCGCACGCCGGTGGATCGGCAGGCTCGAGATATCGGTGCCGTTGATCTCGATGGCGCCGGCGTCCGACGGCACCAGGCCGACGATCATGTAGAACGACGTGGTCTTGCCGGCGCCGTTCGGGCCCAGCAAACCCACGACTTCGCCGCAGCCGACTTCGAGCGACACATCGCGCACCACCAGGCGCTTGCCATAACTTTTCTGCAGCCCCCGGACCACCAGGGTGCTGCCTGCGCTTGCTCCTTTCATGCTCACTTCCCCGCCGGTGCTGGCGCCGGTGCAGGCGCCGTTGCGGGCGCGGTACGGCGCGGCACCAGGATCAGGGTGCCGCGGCCGCCGCCGACCTTGCTTTCGCCGCTAGGATCGTTGCGCACCGCCGCCACTTCCTTGCGGTTGTCGTAGGAGATGAAGGGACCGGTCAGTTCGTTCGCCAGGCGCCCGTTCTCGAGTTCGCGCACGATCGCCTTCGAATGCAGCTTCACCAGTTCCTGGCGCTCGTCGTATTCGATGCGCTCGGCCTGGCCCTCGACCCAGAGGTCGGGACCGCCGTCGCGCTTCTGGCGGAAGGTCGAGACGCGGCCCGGATTCGAGGTCAGCGTGACGCTCATGTAACCTTCCGGCGTTTCCTTGAGCAGGGCACGGTCGGACTTCAGGGTCAGGGTGCCGCGCGTGACGACCACGTTGCCGACCAGGATGCGGGTCTGTGTCACCTCGTCGACGTCGAGCGAGTCGTAGCCGATGACGGCCTGCTTGAGCGAATCGGCGCGCTCGGCAAAGGCCGACAGCGACAGCAGCGAAAGGATGGCGGCAGCGAATATGTTTTTCATGTGTTGGCTGGTTCCTGATGGTTGGGGTCAGCGCGGGCGCGGCGGATAGATGATCTGGCCGCGGCCCATGTGCAGCTTCTGGGTCGGGTTCTCGGCCACCAGGCCGATGCCGTTCACCGACGAGGCGCCGAGCGTCATCTGCACGGGGCGGTCGGTCTTGACGATTTCTTCGTCGGTCAGCACGGTCAGCGCATCGGTGCGCGCGCGCATCGCCTGCGAAGTCGGCGTGGCCGGGCGCACGATGTCGACGTTGTCGGCCAGCTCGACCCGGTTTTCCTTGTGGTGGATCTGGGCGCGCTCGGCGTTCATGGTCATGCGCGGACGGCCCGGCGCCATGCTCTCGACCACCGGCTTGCTCACTTCCGAGACGTCGGTCACCGGATGGTGGGCCAGGCGCTCGCCCGAGACCACGTAGCGCGGCTGGCCGGTGGGCGTCATGCGCACGAAGCTGAAGTTCTCGACGATGTAGTCCGGCTCGTTGCCGGCATCGCCGAGCGCACCCGCATCGTCGCCCTGCATCGCCTGCAGCAGCCAGAAGCTGCCGAAGGCGAAGAACACGGCGGTGAGCATCAGCGCCAGCAGCTTCCAGCGGTGCGAGGTGCGGCGGTTCTGGAGCGTCGCCATGTGTTACGCAAAGTACGGCGCGAGCGCCTGTTCGTAGGTGCCCTGGGCGCGCATCACCAGGTCGCAGACTTCACGCACGGCGCCACGGCCGCCAGCGGCCTTGGTCACGTAATGCGCGCGGTACTGCACTTCCGGATGCCCGCTCGGCACGGTGACGGCGAAGCCGACTTTGGTGAGCAGCGGCAGGTCGATCACATCGTCGCCGATGTAGCCGCATTCCTCGGCCGTCACGCCGGTCTGCGCCAGCAGTTCGGCAAAGGCCAGGCGCTTGTCGTGGAAGCCCTGCCAGACGTGGTTGATGCCCAGGTCCTTGGCGCGGGCGTTGACGATCGGCGACTTGCGGGCGCTGATGATGGCGGTCTGCACGCCGGTCTTTTGCAACAGCTGGATGCCCAGGCCGTCGAGGACGTTGAAGGTCTTGGTGACTTCGCCGTCCGGGCCGTAGGTGAGGCTGCCGTCGGTCAGGATGCCGTCGACATCGAAGATCATGACCTTGATGCGCGCGGCGCGGTTGTTATGTTCGAGAGGCGTCATCGTTCAGATCACTTTTGCGCGGGTCAGGTCGTGGATGTGCAGGGCGCCGACCAGCTTGCCCTCGCCATCGACCACCAGCATCTGGTTGATGCGGAATTCTTCCATGATCGCCACCGCGTCCACGGCCAGCTGCTCCGGCTGCACGGTGCGCGGGCCGGCGTGCATGACGTCGCGGATGACGATGTTCGAGAAGTCCTGCACGCGCTCGATCAGGCGGCGCAAATCGCCGTCGGTGAAGACGCCGATCGGGCGCTTCTCGGCATCGACGACCGCGGTCATGCCCATGCCCTTCTGGCTCACTTCGAGCAGGGCCTGGGCCAGCGGCGCGTCGGGCGACACCGCAGGCACGGCGTCGCCGCTGCGCATGACGTCGCGCACGTGGGTCAGCAGGCGGCGGCCGAGGGCGCCGCCCGGGTGCGAGCGCGCGAAGTCTTCTTCACGGAAGCCGCGCGCGTCGAGCAGGGCCACGGCCAGGGCGTCGCCCAGGGCCAGGGTCACGGTGGTGCTGGCGGTGGGCGCCAGGTTCATCGGGCAGGCTTCCTTGGCCACCGAAATGTCGAGGTGGACGTCGGACAGTTGCGCCAGGCGCGATTGCGGCTTGCCGGTCATGGCGATCAGGGGCGTGCCCATGCGCTTGACGACCGGCAGGATGTCCATCAATTCGGAAGATTCGCCGGAATTCGAGATGGCGATGAACACGTCCTGGGCGGTGACCATGCCGAGGTCGCCGTGGGCGGCTTCGCCCGGGTGCACGAACATGGCCGGGGTGCCGGTCGAGGCCAGGGTGGCGGCGATCTTGCGTGCGATGTGGCCGGACTTGCCCATGCCCGACACCACCACGCGGCCGGTGCAGGCGTACAGCACGGCGACGGCGCGGACCAGGGAATCGTCGGCATCGAGCCGGTCGTGCAGGGCCTTGACGGCGTCGGCCTCGATGGCCAGGGTCTCGCGGGCCAGGGCCATTACCCGGCGCGACTGGTTCTCGTCAAAACTGTTCTGCATTGTTTTTTCATCGGTTACACTCATTCCGGAAGTATAAACGAATTGCGTAAGCAAAAAACTTGCCAGACGTATTGAACAACGCACACTGCGCACAAAAACATATTTACGCATGGCATCCGGACTCGAACTGACCCTCCTCCTGCTCGGCAGCGCGGTGCTGGGCGTGGTGGCTTTCCGCACCCTGCACCTGCCGCCCATGCTGGGCTATCTCGCTGTCGGCGTGCTGATCGGCCCGCACGCCCTGGGCCTGGCCGCCGAAACCGCCTCCACCCACGCCCTGGCCGAATTCGGTGTCGTATTTTTGATGTTCTCGATCGGGCTGGAATTCTCGCTGGCCCAGCTGCGCGCGATGCGGCGCATCGTGTTCGGGCTGGGCATGGCCCAGGTGGTGCTGACGATCGTGGCCGCCATGCTCGGCGCCCTGCTGTTCTCGATGTGGATGCCGGCGCTGGCCATCAGCTGGCAGGCATCGTTCGCCCTGGGCGGCGCGCTGGCGATGTCCTCGACCGCGATTGTCGTGAAGCTGCTCACCGAGCGCCTGGAGCTGGAAAGCGAACATGGACGGCGCATCATCGGCATCCTGCTGTTCCAGGACCTGGCCGTGGTGCCGCTCCTGATTTTGATTCCCTCGCTGGCCAGGAACCCGGAAGACCTGGCCGCGACCCTGGCCTGGGCCGGCGTGAAAGCCGCCCTGGTGCTGGCGCTGCTGCTGTTCTTCGGCCAGAAACTGATGCGCAGCTGGTTCACGCTGGTGGCCAAGCGCCGCTCCCAGGAGCTGTTCATGCTGAACCTGCTGCTGGTGACGCTGGGCGCGGCCTGGATTACCGAGAAGGCCGGGCTGTCGCTGGCGCTCGGCGCCTTTGTCGCCGGCATGCTGATCTCGGAAACCCAGTTCAAGCACCAGGTGGAAGAAGACATCAAGCCTTTCCGCGACGTGCTGCTTGGCCTGTTCTTCATCACCATAGGCATGCTGCTGAACCTGCGCCTGGTGCTGGAACACTGGTGGCTGGTGCTGGCCTTGCTGGTGTTGCCTGTGCTGCTGAAGTTCGCGCTGATCGCGGCGCTGGCCAAGCTGTTCGGCTCCTCGGATGGCGTCTCGATGCGCACCGGCCTGGCGCTGGCGCAGGCCGGCGAATTCGGCTTCGTGCTGCTGAACCTCGCCTCCGGCTCGAAGCTGATCGACCCCTTCCTGATGCAGCTGGTGCTGGCCTCGATGGTGCTGTCGATGCTGGTGGCGCCCTTCGTCATCGCCAATTCCGACAAGATCGTGATGAAGATCGCCTCGAACGAATGGATGATGCAGTCGCTGCAGCTGACCCAGCTGGCCAGCCGCACGATGGCGGCGCAGAAGCACGTGATCCTGGCCGGCTTCGGGCGCAGCGGGCAAAGCGTGGCGACGCTGCTGTCGGACGAAAAGCTGCCCTGGTATGCGCTGGACCTGGATCCGGAGCGGGTGCAGGAAGCGCAGGCGGCGGGGTCGAACGTGTCGTATGGCGACGCCGGGCGGCGCGAAGCCCTGATCGCGGCCGGCATCAACCGCGCCAGTGCGCTGGTGATCACCTTTGCCGATACGCGCGCGGCATTGAAGGTGCTGCACCTGGTGCACGAGCTGGCGCCCTCGCTGCCGGTGATCGTGCGCAGCCACGACGACAGTGACCTGGAGGTGCTGCGCACGGCCGGCGCCACCGAGGTGGTGCCGGAAGCGCTGGAGAGCAGCCTGATGCTGGCCTCACACGCGCTGGTGGTGGTCGGCGTGCCGCTGCGGCGCGTGGTGCACCGCGTGCAGAGCGCGCGCGACGAACGCTATGCCTCGATGCGCGGCTACTTCCACGGATCCAGCGACATCACCGACGATCCGGAACACCTGTACGTGCGCCTGCATTCGGTGGTGCTGGGCGAGGATGCCAAGGCGGCCGGACGGCGGCTCGACGAACTCGGGCTGGACGAGCTGGGCGCCGAGGTCACCGGCATCCGCCGGGCGCGCATGCGCGTGGAGCCGGCGGCGGAGACGGTGCTGCAGGCGGACGACGTGGTGGTGCTGCGCGGATCGGCCGATGCGGTGACGCGGGCCGAGGGGCGGCTGCTGTAGGGTGGCCGGCTATGCCGTCCACCCCACGACCCTAACGATTCCCAGGTCGGAAGCGCGTGCTTCCTTTTGCTCCAGGCGAAGACGCCGGCCATCGTCATGCCGTAGACCAGGCCGCAGATGGCGGCGGCCAGCACGGCCATCATGGGGTCCGTGCCATCCTTGCGCCAGCTGAAGAACCACATGATGACGGCCCAGAAGGGACCGAACCAGAGGCCGAAAAACAGCGTGGTGCGCCAGAAGGTTTCGAAGTGCAGCGGGCGCACCTGGAAGCCGAGGCGGCGGAACAGGCGGATCTGCACCGGCTCGGAACTGGCCTGGGGGATGCCTTTGCGGTTGAGGACAGCGATGGCGCGTTTGCGGCGTTCGTCGAAATTCATGTGGGTTTCGTGGTCGTTGACCTGCTGACAATACGGTGTCGGCCGCTTCGCGTCAATGATCGGCATGCGTGCGCAGCACCGCGTGGGCACAGGTGCCCACCCTACGACGCCATCACCACGCGGTTGCGGCCTGATTCTTTTGCCTGGTACAGCGCCACATCCGCCTGCCCCACCAGCTGCTGGGCCACGCCTTCGATCGGGTGCTCGCGGTCGAAATCGGCGAGCGTGGCAACGCCGATCGATACCGACACATCCAGCAGCACACCGTCAGCCAGGTCGACCGGCGTATCGGCCACGCTCGAACGGATGCGTTCGGCCACGATCGCGGCGGCCGGCAAATCGGCGTCGACCAGCAGCACCACGAATTCCTCGCCGCCGTAGCGCGCCAGCGCGTCGGACAGGCGCAGCTCGGTCTTGATGCGGGTGGCCACTTCGCGCAGGACTTCGTCGCCGGCCTGGTGTCCCACGCTGTCGTTGACCTGCTTGAAACGATCGACATCGATGAACATGCACGACACCGGATATTCCTGGCGCCGCGCGCGCGCGATTTCTTCCAGCAGGCGCCGGTCGATGTAGCGGCGGTTGTAGACGCCGGTCAGCGGGTCGGTCAGGCCGATGTACTTCAGCATCTCGTTGCTGATCACGTTTTCCAGGCAGATGGCGATGATCGAGGCCATGTGCTCGATGAAGTCGGTCGCCATGGCCGGCGTGAAGCGCTGGGCGTCGCGGCTGCCGAGGTTCAGGCTGCCGATCAGGCGCTTGTTGCGCAGCAGCGGCACCCGCGCCACGCTGGCCAGCTTGCTGCCCGCGTGCGGGAACATGCTGCGGTGGTTCATCAGGTCGAAGGCGCCCAGGCGCGGGCGCGGCTTGGCGCCGTCGATGTGCTGGAAGCCGAGTTCCACCGCATGCTCGACGAACAGCAAATCGGCCAGCGGCTCGAAGTCGACGCCCAGCTTGTGCATGACGGTATAGATGTCGGCGTCGGCGTCGACCAGCGCCAGCGTCACGGCGTCGAGCTCGGAAATCACGGGCAGCAGGCGGAAGATGGTGCCCACCAGTTCCTGGAAGGTCGAGGCGCCGACGATCTCGAGGTCGAAGGCCTGGTGCCGGCACATGATGTCGTGGTTGCGCTCGGCCTGTTCGACCAGGTAGGCCATGTGCGCGCGCAGGACTTCGTTTTCGGCAATCAGGTCGCGCGGCGTCGCGTCCGGCTGGTGCATGACATTCCTTTCAGCAATACCCGTTACCTTACGCGATACGGGCAGGCTTGGGAACGAAAATGGGTGCGAATACGTGTTTACGCGCGCGCGGCGCGCCGGCACGCGGCCTTAAAACGACAAAGCGATGTCGAGCTCCTGGCCAACCCGCAGGACGCCGCCCGCACCGTCGGCCACGATGCAATTCATGCCGACGCAGACGGCGCCGTCGAGGATGGCCTTGCCCCGCCAGGATTGCAACACGTCGAGCGGGTCCGGGCCGGGAATGCCGGTGGCCTGGTCGATCGCCGGGATCGGGCAGCGCGCGCAGGGTTTTACCGGCCTGACCAGCACATCTCCGGCACGCAGCGACTCGGTGTAATCCTCCTCGAAGGGATCGGTGCCCTCGGCCACCAGGTTCGGACGGAAGCGGTTCATCGGCAGCGCTTCGCGTCCGGCAGCCAGCAGGCGTGCGTTGATCTCGCCTAGCGCGGAAGCGCCGATCAGCAGCAGCGGATAGGCGTCGGCGAAGCGTGCGGAGGACGGCGCGCCGCCGGTCCATTTTTCGCTGGTCGGACGGTCGAGGCCGGGCGGGAAGCGCACCAGGCGGCAGGCGGCGCCGAGCGCCTCGGCGAACCATTGGGCGGCGGCGTTGCCGCAATCGGCGGCGTCGACGACATCGTCCCAGATCTGCACGCGCACGGTGGGCACGCCGGCACGTTGCGCCAGCGGCAAATGCAGCTCCGCCATGCCGGGCGCCGTCACCACCATGGACGCGCGCTCGACGCGCGGCACGATGGTGGCCATGCGCGGGTACTCGCGCTGGGTCAGGAACTGGCCCTCCGGCGTGACCAGCATCCATTCGCGGTCATGCACGCCCTGGGCAGACAGGCCGGAGACGGTGGCGACGGCTTCGGTCACCCCCATGCCGGCGCAGGACTTGATCGGATACAGGATGAGCTGGGAAAGGATGGCCATATGCCGCGTCGCTGCGTGTGTCGGAGAGGCCGACAGTATCGCATCAACGCGGCATGGCTGGAAGATCAGGCTTTCGCCAGGCGCATCTGGCTCAGTTCACCGGTCAGGTAGCCGACTGCGGAACCGAACTTGTCCTTGTAGTTGGCGCGCACCAGCGGATCGAGCGTCGATTTGACGACATTGTGGATGCCGCCCCAGTCGCCCGCGTGCTGGAAGTTGCTCATGATGTAGGTCCAGCCGTTCACGTCGTCGACCGCGTGCAGGCCGGTCGATTCGCCGCCGGCCGGAATCGACATGATGCGCGAGAGCTGCCTGGTGTCGATGTTGTAGGCCCACAGGAAGTTATTCACGTGCTGGCCGCTGTCTTCGCCGATGAACAGGGTGCGCAGCTTTTCCGAGAACTTCAGGTTGTCCGGATTGGCGATCTTGTTCGGGTTGCCGGTGTTGCCGAGGGCGTCGGCGGTGATGTCTTCGCCGGCGATCAGGGCCTTGGTGTCGACCGGCATCCATTCGCTGTTGATGGCGCCGCCCAGGGTGTCCTTCTGGCCGCCCTTCAGGTTCAATGCCATCACCGCGCCGGCGTTCAGCGCCTTCGGGATCGACACGCCGTTGCCGGCCACGTTCAGCTTGTTACCGGCAACCATCGAGGTCTGGCAGTTCTGCAGCGCCGAGTAGGCGACCTTGTCCTTGATGTTGACGGTCGTGCCTTCCATCTTGGTGAAGCCCATCGAGGCGCCGACCAGGGCGGCGTAGCGGTGGGTTTCGAGGAAGGCGGCGGCCTTCTCCATGCCCGGCACCAGCTTGATCCACTCGACCGCGCCATTGGCGACCACCTGCTTGAAGCTGGCGTCCTGCGGATCGGTCGTGCGCACGTCCATGATGTCGAGCGGCTTCAGGGTGGTGGCCAGCTGGCGGATCTCGGCGCTGGTGGCCGAACCGAGCTTGATCCAGGTGAGCGGCGCGGCGCTGTTCGCGGCCGGGTCGACCGAGAAGCCGGCGCCGACCTTGGCCACGTACAGGGTGCCGGCGGACAGGTCTTTTTCCTTGTCGGCGACGAACACGAAGTAGCCGCTGTTGGTGGCGTCGTCGCCCATCAGCACGGTGCGCTGGTCCGGCATCACCTGCACCAGTTCGTGCGAGATGCGGCCCATGCAGTAGTGCTTCTTGATCGAGCCGGTGCCGTCCGGGTTGACGGTGACTTCCGGCATGTGGCCGTAGTTGTAGGGGTTGGCGGTGGTCTCGTTGCCGTACAGGTTCTTGCTGAAGGCCTTGAACTGGGCGTCGGAGGCGGCGGTAAAGGCGTTCGGCTCGTACTCTTCGCTCGACAGGTGGGTGCCCCATGGCGACAGGCTGGCGCCGCAGGTGATCCACAGGCCTTCGACGCTCGAGGTGTCGACGTTGTGGTATTTCACCAGGCTCAGTTTGCCGGTGCTCTGGTCCTGGTCCAGGGTCAGCACGGCGATCGGCGACGGCAGGCGGCCGTACATGCCGGTGGTGCCGTCCTGGGCGAAGGTGGCGTATTCGAACTGCACCACGGCGAACACCGGCTTGCCCTTCACGCCGGCGACGCTGGCGTTCGGCACGGTCAGCAGCGAGGTGCCGTCCGGCGAATCCGAGAAGAACTGGCGCTCCTTGCCGGCGACGGTGGTGTCGATGATCGGCTGGTTGCGGATGTTGAAGTAGCCGCCGGCCAGCACGGTGCCGCCGGCGCCGTTCGGGACCATGTCGCCGGTAATGAAGAAGGGCTTGTACGACAGCTTGAAGTCGAGCTTGCTGCTGTCGCTGAAGTTGACGGTCATGGTCGAGCCGACGGTGGTGGTGGCCATCGCGGCGGCGTTCGCCAGGGTCGGCGCATCCATCGAGCTGAAGGTGACGCTGGTGAGCGTGGCGACCGGGGCGACCGGCGGCGTGGTGGAGACCGGCGGCGTATCGTCGCCGCCATCGCCGCCGCAGCCTGCCAGCAGCGAAGTGGCGGCAAAGCCGGTCAGGGGCAGCATCGGGGTGGCGCCCAGCAGGCGGAGCAGGCGGCGGCGGGACAATTCAGGGGTCGAGGTCATGCGTCATCTCCAGTGGTGTGGGCACGGCGATTGCCGTGCTGATGGAGGCGCAGAATAGTGGAGCTGTGTTTCGTGTTGATGACAGAAGTGTATTGACCGGGCAAAGAAAAAGCCCGCACGCGGCGGGCTTTTGCTGTCAAAGGAAGTGCTTCAGACGTTGAATAGGAAGTTCAACACATCCCCATCCTTGACCACATACTCCTTGCCCTCGGCGCGCATCTTGCCCGCTTCCTTCGCGCCCGACTCGCCCTTGTAGGTGATGTAATCGTCGAAACCGATGGTCTGCGCGCGAATGAAACCGCGTTCGAAGTCGGTGTGGATCACGCCGGCCGCCTGCGGGGCGGTGGCGCCGACCTTCACGGTCCAGGCGCGCACTTCCTTCACGCCGGCGGTGAAGTAGGTCTGCAGGCCGAGTAGTTTATAAGCAGCGCGGACCAGGCGGTCCAGGCCCGGCTCTTCCATGCCCATGTCGGACAGGAAGGCTGCCTTGTCGGCGTCATCCAGGTCGGCGATTTCCGATTCGATGGCGGCGCTGATCGCGACGATCGGCGCGTTCTGCTTCTTGGCGAACTCGGTCAGCTGGTCGAGCAGCGGGTTGTCGGTGAAGCCGGTGTCCGAGACGTTGGCCACGTACATCGCCGGCTTCGCCGTGATCAGGTGCAGTTCGCGGATCAGGAAAAGTTCGTCGGCGTCCAGGCCCAGGGTGCGTACCGGCTGGCCTTCGTTCAGGTGCGGCAGCATGCGCTCGCATAGGGCGACCAGCTTGGCGGCATCCTTGTCGCCCGAACGGGCTTTCTTGTTCTCGCGGTGGATCGCCTTTTCGACGGCGCCGAGGTCGGCCAGGGCCAGTTCGGTCTGGATGACTTCGATGTCGTCGATCGGGCTGACCTTGCCGGCCACGTGGATCACGTTCGGGTCTTCGAAGCAGCGCACCACGTTGACGATGGCGTCGGTTTCGCGGATGTGCGACAGGAACTGGTTGCCCAGGCCCTCGCCTTTCGACGCGCCGGCCACCAGGCCCGCGATGTCGACGAATTCGACGATGGCCGGGACGATGCGCTCCGGCTTGACGATCTCGGCCAGCTGGGCCATGCGCGGATCGGGCACCTCGACCACGCCGACGTTCGGCTCGATGGTGCAGAACGGGTAGTTTTCAGCCGGGATGCCGGCCTTGGTCAGCGCGTTGAACAGGGTGGACTTGCCGACGTTGGGCAGGCCGACGATGCCGCATTGGAGACTCATGGGAATTCTTTCTCTCGATGATGATGAGCTGTGTGACCCAGCTCGGAAACCCCGCATTGTAACCCGGGCAGCGCGTGTATGCCGCAAAAACAGGCGCGTGGGCAATGTCTCGTTCCGCCCTGTACAACACCTGAACAAGGCGCGAAATGGTGTCGGATTTCTTTACATCATGTAACAGTGAGATTTTTCTTGGGGAGAAATTTTCTTTCCGTTCAATAAGTTATTTAGGTGGAATGAAAATTGCTAAACGGATAGCAATTCTATTCCAATACCGAGACACCATGAAAAAGTTCGCTTTCCTTTTGCTGACCGCCGCAGCGCTGATGGCTGGCTCCGCCCAGGCAGTGACCGTGCGCGGCACCGGTACCGAGTCCCTGGTCGGTCATGACCTGACCGACCCGGAAAACGATGCCCACGGCAATGACTACACCAACTACAACGCGGTGTTCCGCTCGTCGATCGAGCCCTACTACGACGGTGAAGGCGCCTTCAATGTGTTCGATAACTTCGTCGGCGGCGGCAACGACAAATGGTGCTGCGACGCCAACGGCTGGGTCGAAGCCGACTTCGGCGACAAGCGCTACCAACTGACCAGCTTTACCGCTTCGTCGGCCAACGATGCACCTGAACGCGACTCGGACAAATGGCAGATCCTCGGCTCGAACGACGGCCTGCATTACACCGTCATCTTTTCCTACGACCGCGACGGCGTCTCGCCTTGGGCCATGCGTTACCAGGTGAACGAATACACCGCCCGTGTCGACTACGCCCTGCCGGCCGCCTACAGCATCTTCCGCTACCAGACCTTCTCGACCATTGGCGATGGCCTGCACCAGCTGGGCGAACTCGAATTCTTCGGCAAGGAACTGGCCGAGGAAACCAACGACGTACCGGAACCGGGCAGCCTCGCCCTGCTGGGCCTGGGCCTGCTGGCCGGCGCCGGCATGGCGCGCCGCAAGCGCGCCTGAGCAGGTTCGCTCCAGCCACGAAGCCACTGCCGCGCAGTGGCTTTTTTTATGTTCGGATCGCGCGCAGGCGTGACAGGTCGGGCCGCTCGATGAAGGCCGCCAGCTCGTCGCGCAGGCGTCCGCCCTCCGCCATCGCCGTGTTCCACGCCTGCACGCGCGCATCGTGGTTCAGGCCATGGAACTTGAAGTCGGCCCGGTCCGGCAGCTTGCCGCGCGGGAGGGTCTTCAGGAAGTCCTGCGAGGGCGAGACGATCAGCACGTTGTCCAGCCAGCCGCGATTCGGGCCGCGCGCGCAGCGGCGCCAGGGCAGCGCCTTGTCCAGCCAGCCCGGCACGATGTGCTCGTTGAAGTGCGGGTAGAACACGATGCCGTCCGGGTCCTGCGCCTCGACGCGGGCGTAGGGCAGCGCCAGGTTGTAGTCGATGATGCCGCCATCCCAGTAATAGCCTTCCGGCACGCCGGTGATCTGCGTCACCGGCTGCATGATCAGCGGCAGCGTGCCCGAGGCCAGCAGGCCGGCGGCCAGGTTCTCGCGCGTGAGCGTGGCGAAGTGGGTGGTGAAGGTGTCGAACTTGTTGCGCAGCCAGGGCGCGCCGTCGCGGGCGTCGCCGATCACCACGCGTTCGAGCAGGCCGCCCAGGCGTTCGCGCGAGGCGAAGTTGGTCAGCGCCGCTGCCGCGAAGCCGCGCATCTCGGCGCGCCGGTGCGTGGGCGCGGCCAGGCCGCCCTTGCCGCGCACGGCCAGCAGGTGCAGGCGGTGGTTCGGGTGCTGCACGATGTCGTCTTCATGGCCGCTGACGAATTCGCGCAGCAGTTCCTGCACCACCGCGTTGATCTGCTGCGGACTGGGCTTGGTGCTGGTGTAGCGCTGGCCGGCATACAGTTCGCCCAGGCGGGCAAAGGCGCGCACCGGGTCGCGCTGGCAGGCGGCGGCCATGCGCCAGGCGCCGATCGAGGAGCCGATCAGGGTGCGTTCGCGCGGGCTGGAGGGTAGCCATTCGCCGAAGACGAATTGGTCGAGGTCGCGGAAGATCAGGCCTTTCGGGCCGCCGGCGGCGGCGGGGATGATGGCGATGTCGCGGGCTTGCAGGCCGTGGCTGCGGATGCGGGCCAGCGCGCGCGGGCCGGCGTGGAAGTTGAGGGCGCTCATCAAGCGATTATCGCGTGTTTTGTGCGGGCGGTGCGGGTGGCACGCGGCGGGGACCGCAGGTTGGGCACGGCGTGCCCACGCGGTACGTGGGCTTCCTTGCACCACGTTCGGCAGCGTGTCGCTCGCACGGTATCCGAGGACCGCAAAGCTTTACAACCCGGCCTTTGCATAGGGTTCGAGCGAAGATTCACGGGTGCAGGTGCGAGCACATGCACGTAACCGCGTGGGCACTTCGTGTTTGAGGCCCCCGGCCTCAAACACCCCACCCTACGGGAGACGACGCGGTTTATGCGGTGTGCAGCTGCATCGTTGCCACGTCCAGCTTGCCTTCGACGGCGAGCGGGATGATGCGCAGGGCCTTGTCTATCGATTCCTCGATCAGGCTCTGCTCTTCGCGGCGCGGGCGGTGCAGCACGAAGTCGGCGACGTTCTGCTGCAGGTTCAGGCTGCGCGGGTGGCCGATGCCGAGGCGCAGGCGCCAGTAGTCTTGCGTGCCGAGGGCGGCGGTGATGTCTTTCAGGCCGTTGTGGCCGCCCGAGGAACCGCCCTTCTTCAGCTTGGCGACACCGGGCATCAGGTCGAGCTCGTCGTGCACGACCAGCACCTCGTCGGGGTTGATCTTGAAGAAGCGCGCCAGCGCGCCGACCGACTGGCCGGAACGGTTCATGAAGGTCAGCGGCTCCAGTAGCCAGACTTCCTTGCCCGAGATCGTGGTCTTGGCCAGCATGGCGTTGTAGCGGCTTTCGCGCTGCAGGCGGCAGCCGGGCAGGCTGTTGGCCAGGTTATCGACCAGCCAGAAGCCGGCGTTGTGGCGGGTTTGTTCGTATTCCGGGCCAGGGTTGCCGAGGCCGACGATGAGGCGGATGGACATAGCGGTCGCGTCAGGAAAAAGAGGATTATCGCCGAAACGGCGATTGACCAGAAAACAAAAAACCCGCCAGGCGCGAGCCGCGGCGGGTTTTTATCGTGCAGGGCCACCCGAAGGCAGCGCCGAAGAATTACTTGGCTTCTTCGGTTTCGGCAGCAGCTGCGCCACGCGGCACCGAGGTGGTGACGATGGTCAGGTTCTGGCCGTGGGTCAGCGCGGTCACGCCGGCTGGCAGTTTCAGGTCGTCGGTGTGGATCGAGCCGCCGACTTCCAGGGCGCCCAGGTCGACTTCAATGAACTCTGGCAGTTGACCTGGCAGGCAAGCGACTTCCAGCTCGTTCAGCACGTGCGACACGATGGCGCCGCCCAGCTTGACTGCTGGCGAGGTTTCGGCGTTGACGAAGTGCAGGGCGACCTTGGTGTGGATCGGCTGCGAAGCGTCGACGCGCTGGAAGTCAGCGTGCAGGACCAGTTGCTTGTATGCGTGCATCTGGAAGTCGCGCAGCAGGACTTGCTGGGTCTGGCCTTCGATCTCGAGGTCCAGCACGGAACCGTGGAAAGCTTCTTTCTTGAGCGCGTGGTACAGGGCGTTGCCGTCCAGGGCGATCAGGACCGGGGCTGCTGCGCCGCCGTAGATGATGCCTGGGGTCTGGCCAGCCTTGCGCAGGCGGCGGCTCGCTCCGGTGCCCTGCAGGGTGCGGTTGAATGCAACTACTTTCATGTGAAACTCCATAAGTGTGGGATCGCATGCAGGATAAGTTCCCACCCGATTTCCCGGTTTGCGCCCGCCCCCGCGACCAGGGGCTGGCATGGCTGAGCACTGCGTACATGCTCAAGAAATACGAATTCTTTACAGCACAAAGGCGCGCCGGCTTGTCAGCCTGGCGCGCCTCGCATGAAGCGGAACTTCTTAGTCGACGAACAGCGACATGACCGAGTCGCCCTTGACGATACGCTTGAAGGTCTCGGCCAGCAGCGGTGCGCAGGTCAGCTGGCGGATCTTCGGGCAGGCGGCGGCGGCGGCCGACAGCGGAATGGTGTCGGTGACAACCAGTTCGTCCAGCGGCGAGTTCGAGATGCGGTCGATTGCAGGACCCGACAGGACCGGGTGGGTGCAATACGCCACGACTTTCTTGGCGCCGCGTTCTTTCAGGACTTCGGCGGCTTTCGTCAGCGTGCCCGCGGTATCGACCATGTCGTCCATGATCACGCAGTTGCGGCCTTCGACTTCGCCGATGATGTTCATGACTTCCGACACGTTCGCCTTCGGACGGCGCTTGTCGATGATCGCCAGGTCGCAGCCGAGGCGCTTGGCCAGGGCACGGGCGCGCACCACGCCGCCGACGTCCGGCGACACGACCAGCAGGTCGTCGTAGTTCTGCTTCTGCAGGTCGCCCAGCAGCAGCGGCGACGCGTAGATGTTATCGACCGGAATGTCGAAGAAGCCCTGGATCTGGTCGGCGTGCAGGTCCATGATCAGGACGCGCTCGACGCCGGCTTCTTCCAGCATGTTGGCGACGACCTTGGCCGAGATCGCGACACGCGCCGAGCGCGGGCGGCGGTCCTGGCGGGCGTAGCCGAAGTAAGGAATCGCGGCCGTGATACGGCCAGCCGAGGCGCGCTTGAGAGCGTCGACCATCAACATGATTTCCATGAGGCTGTCGTTGGTAGGAGCGCAGGTCGATTGCAGCACGAAGACGTCTTTACCGCGGACGTTCTCGTTGATTTCGACCATGACTTCGCCGTCCGAGAATTTCGAAACGACTGCTTTACCGAGAGGAATACCGAGGCTTTTTGCGACCCCTTCTGCTAGCGCCGGATTAGCGTTGCCGGTAAAAACCATCAGGTTTTCGTAAGCCATGGGAGTCCTGAGAGAAGAGCGTTGATACTTTTGAAAAACAATCAGCCGGCTATACCGGCTGATTATGCTTTAAGGACTGTACCGCCTGGTGCGGTACCGCCTATTTCATCCGCTGGACACATTCGTATCGACAGCCAGATAAAACGAATGGCAGGGGAACAAGGATTCGAACCTTGGTATGCCGGAATCAAAATCCGGTGCCTTAACCAGCTTGGCGATTCCCCTACGCAACTTACAGCTTGCCGCTTTGCTTGACTATTCTAACCGTCATTCGCTGCGACAGGCAAAATTTTATTCTACAACATACTGTTTTGCAAGAGCTTTTTCATCGGATGTCGCGCCAGCGATGTTGCTTTCCACGCTTTCCACTTGCCTGGCACCTGGCCCAGCACATGGTTCGCTTCAGCTTCGCCGGGCAACGCAACAAACACGCAAGCCCCGGAGCCGGTCATCCTGGCCGAACCGTATTGGCTCAACCATGCGATCGCTTCCCCTACTGCTGGAAACAACCTGACTGCGACTCCTTGCAAATCATTTCTTCCGAAGCCGCTGATGTTTTGCGCTTCAGGAAAGTCCGCTATTCTGACGGGTTTGCTGTCTCTTGTCAAATCGTGTGCGGTAAAAATTGCTGGGGTCGGTACGGAGACACCCGGCTCGATCACCACGTAGCAGCAATCCGGCCCCTGCACCGGCTGCATCGCCTCGCCGATTCCTTCCACGAACGCGGTCTCGCCAAAGAGAAAGAACGGAATGTCGGCGCCCAGCGGCAAGCCGATCGCCATCAATTCCTCGTCGCTGAAGCCGCCCTGCCACAAGTGATTGGCCGCCATCAGCGCGGTGGCCGCATCCGAGGAGCCGCCGCCCAGGCCGCCGCCCATGGGGAGGATTTTATCCAGGCGCACGTCGATGCCGCGCACGGCACGGCCGTGGCGCTGTTCGAAGGCATCGGCCAGGCGCCGCAGCGCCCGCACCACCAGGTCGGATTCTTCCGGCACACCGGGCACGTCGTTGACGCGGCGAATCAAACCATCGTCGCGCAGGTCGAAGTGCAAGGTATCGCCGCGATCGATCAGTTGAAAGACGCTTTGCAGCAGGTGGTAGCCGTCGGCGCGGCGGCCGACGACGTGCAGGAACAGATTCAGCTTGGCCGGCGCCGGGCAATCGTGCAGCGACTTCATGGATTGGCCGGGTTGATGATGATGCGGATTTCAAGTTCGCCAGACGCGGTCGTGCGCGCGGCATCGATGCGCTTGGGCAGCGGGTGAACCGCCTTTTCGTCTTGCCAGGAAGCGAAGCGCAGGCGCCAGCCATCGTTCGTGGTGACGCTGTTGTTGGCCGGCGACGCCAGGAAGCGCTTGCCGTCGGCGCCGACCGCATAGCCCTGCAGCCAGTCGCGCAGGCCGGCCACCGGCAGCGCCCAGCCCAACGCCTGCGCGGTCAGCGTATCGATGTCCTTGGCCACCATCGGTTCGCGTCCGGCCTCGGTCAGCGTGGCCTGCTGCGGGGTGACGCTGATCGCGGCGATCTGGCTGAAGGGCGACGACAGCGCCACGTCGATGCGGCCCGGCTGCTGCGACCAGGTGAAATTGCCGTTCAGGTTAGCCGGCTGGCCATCCTTTTGATAGCTCACGGCCAGGCGCCCGGCCAGTTCGATGGTGTCGCGGTAGTCGCCCACGGTGGACTGGGACAGGGGAGCGGTGGCGCAGCCGGCCAGGGTGGCCGCGATGGCAAGCAGGGAGAGGCGTCGGGTAATCGGCATCGGTCAGGATAAAAGTTGGAAAAACAAACGGCGGAACAAGTCCGCCGCAATCTATAGCTTTACACAATTATTTCACAGAGACAGGCGCAGGCGCGCCAGCGTGCTGCGCAGGGTGTCGTTCTGCGGGTCCTTGGCGCGCGCTTCCAGCCATAGCTTCTGGGCGTCGGCGCGCTTGCCGCGCTGCCACAGCACTTCGCCGAGGTGGACCGCGATTTCCGGATCGCGGCGCAGGCTGTAGGCGCGGCGCAGGTGGCCTTCGGCGGCCTCCAGGTTACCCAGGCGGTATTCGACCCAGCCCATGCTGTCCATGATGAAAGGATCTTCCGGCGCCATGCCCATCGCCTTTTCGATCAGGGCGCGCGCTTCGTCGAGGCGGGTATTGCGTTCGGCCAGCGAGTAGCCGAGGGCGTTGTAGGCGTGGTGGTTGTCCGGCGCCAGGCGCATCACTTCGCGCAAGGCTTTTTCCATTTCCTCGACCTGGCCGGTCTTTTCGGCCAGTAGGGCAAAATCGTAGAGCAGGTCCGGGTTGTCCGGGAAGCGCCTGGTGGCGGCCTGCATCAGCGTGTAGGCTTGCGCGGCCTGACCGGCATCGCGCAGGACCTGGGCTTCGGCTGCCAGCACTTGCGCCTGGGCGGTCGGCTCGCCCGGCTTCAGCGATGCCAGCAAACGGCGCGCGGCCGGCACGTCGCCGCTCTTGCCCAGCAGCTGGGCGCGGCGCAACTGGGCGCCGAAGACCGTCTTTTCGTCGCCTTCGGGCAGTTTATCGAGCCAGCCGACGGCGGCCTGCAAATCGCCCCGCTCCTCGGCCAGCTGCGACAGGATCAGCAAGGCTTTCGAGGGGTCGCGCTCGTCGTCGGGATTGCGGCCCAGCACTTCGACGAAGCGCGAGAAATAGCGCTCGGCATTCGGCGGATCGTTCAGCTGGGTCGACAGCACGCCCAGCGCGTACAGCGTGGTGACGTTGTCCGGCTGCTGCCCGTCGAGCAGCAGGAACTGGCGCCGCGCTTCCTCGTACTGCTTGTTGTTGACCAGGATGCGGGCATGGGCGGCGCGCACTTCGCGCGCCTTCGGGTTCGCAGCCAGGAATTGTTCCAGGCGCGCCGTGGCCTGGGCTTCGGATTCGCTCGACTGCGCCAGGGTCAGCATGGCGATTTCGGAATCGGGCTTCAGGGCCAGGGCGGCACGGGCCTCGCGCGCGCCCTCTTCCTTGGCGCCGCGCGCCAGCGCCGCCTGGGCCAGCACCACGTGGCCTTCGACGGTGTCGCGGTAAGGCGCGACCACGCGTTCGAGCATGGCGTTGGCCGCTTCCTTGTCCTTGGCGCGTGAGAGCAATTGCTGCACCTGGTAGAGCACCACACCGCGCACGGCGGGCGGCGCGCCGGCCAAACGCTTGCGGAAGATTTCTTCTGCGTCGGAGATATTGTCCGACAGGATAACCATCCCCAGATAGTATTGCGTCGCCTCGTCGGACTCGGGGTCGAGCTTGCGCCATTCGCGCACGGCGGCCAGGGTGTCTTCGGGCTGGCGCGCGGCCAGGGCCATTTCGGCGGCGCGGCGCGCCAGGCGCGGGTCGCGCGTCTGCTGGGCCAGGGCCAGCATGGTCAGGTAGGGGCCTTGCCAGTCGCCATTGCGGAACGCGAACTCGGCGCGCAGCAGCTGGTTCAGCAGGGTGCTGGTGAGTTCGACCTTGGGCAGGCGCGCCATTTGCGCGGCCTTTTCCGCTTCGGCGGCCGCTTCCGCCGCCTCGGCCGCCGCTTTCTGTTCGGCTTCGGCATCGGCCGCGGTCTTCGCCGCGGCAGGCGCACCCGATTGCGCGACGGCCTGCGACTGCGGCTGTGGCGCCACAGCGCATGCCGCCAGCACACTGGAGAGAGTTACAATGACGAAAGCGTTTTTCAAAGCATGTCCATATCGGGAAGGATGTCCCGATTCTACGCCCAAGCCCCGCAGCGCGTGCGCGCCCGCAACACGAATTTACAAGAATTTGTCAGATTTTCATGCCTGAACTCCCGGAAGTAGAAGTCACCCGGCGCGGCGTCGCGCCGCACCTGGAAGGCCGCGTGGTCGAAGAAGTCGTGTTCCGCCGCGAGGGCCTGCGCTGGCCCTTCCCGGCCCACATCGCGCAGACTCTGGTCGGCCAGCGCATCGAGCACGTCAAGCGGCGCGGCAAGTATTTGCTGCTGGGCTTTGCCGGCGGCACGCTGATCGTCCACCTCGGCATGTCTGGCCACCTGCGCGTGCTGCCGCCCGGTATCGAGTTGAAGAAACACGACCACTTCGACCTGGTGGTCAGCGACGGCGCGCACAAGCAGGTGCTGCGCCTGCACGACCCGCGCCGCTTCGGCGCCGTGCTCTGGCATGCGAACGACGACGGCGAACTGGAACAGCACATCCTGCTGCGCGGCCTCGGCGTCGAACCGCTGGAAGAGCAATTTTCGGCCGAGCTGCTGTACCGCGCCACGCGCAAGCGCAGCGCCCCGATCAAGCAGGTGCTGCTGGCGGGCGACATCGTGGTTGGCGTCGGCAACATCTACGCCTGCGAGAGCCTGTTCCGCGCCGGCATCAACCCGAAGACCCCGGCCTCGCGCATCAGCCGCGCGCGCTACGAAAAACTGGCGACGGCGATCCGCGAGATCCTGGCCGCCGCCATCGTGCAGGGCGGCAGCACGCTGCGTGACTTTATTGCGGTAAATGGGCAGTCAGGATATTTCCAGCAGACATATTTCGTCTATGATCGTGCCGGAGTGCCGTGCAGAAACTGTGGCGCACCGATACGACAAATCAAGCAGGGCCAGCGCTCCACCTTTTATTGCGCCACCTGCCAGAAGTGAACTCCTGAAGAGCGGGTGAGAGATGCAACAAATACAAGAATACGGCGCCTGGCGCGCCGCCATCGCCGATGCGCTGGACGCCTACCGGTCCACGCTGCAAAAGCTGGAACTGGGCGATGCGGCCACCCTGGCGCGCGTCGGCCAGGCCCAGGCGCGCGTGCGCGACGACCGGCTGTCGGTGGCATTCGTCGCCGAATTCTCGCGCGGTAAATCCGAGCTGATCAACGCGATCTTCTTCGCCGACTACGGCCAGCGCATCCTGCCGTCGGCGGCCGGCCGCACCACCATGTGCCCGACCGAGCTGCTGTACGACGCCGCCCTGCCGCCCTGCATCCGCCTGCTGCCGATCGCCACCCGCGCCGGGCAGCTGTCGACGAGCGACTACCGCGACGACCCGTCGGCCTGGACCGTGATCGCGCTCGACCTCGACGCGCCGGACAGCATGAGCGCCGCCTTCCGCCAGGTGAGCCTGACGCGCCGTGTGCCGGCCGAGGAAGCCCAGCGCTACGGCCTGTACGACCCGCTCGACCCGGACCATGGCGACGCCCTGGGGCTTGATGGCACGGTGGAGATTTCGCAGTGGCGCCACGCCATCATCAACCTGCCGCACCCGCTCCTGAAGCAGGGCCTGGTGATTCTCGACACGCCGGGCCTGAACGCGATCGGCACCGAGCCGGAACTGACGCTGAACCTGATCCCGAACGCGCACGCGGTGCTGTTCGTGCTGGCAGCGGAGACCGGCGTCACGCGCAGCGACATCGACGTCTGGCGCACCCACATCGGCGCCGGCCCGGGGCGCCTGGTGGTGCTGAACAAGATCGACGCGATGTGGGACCCGCTGAAGAACGACGCCGGCAACGAAGCCGAGATCGCGCGCCAGCAGCAGGGCGTGGCGCAGCAGCTCGGGCTGGAGATCGACCAGGTGTTCCCGGTATCGGCCCAGCAGGCGCTGGTCGGCCGCATCCACGGCGACATGGAGCTGTTCGAACGCAGCCGCGTGGGCGCACTGGAAGCGGCCCTGCTGCACAGCCTGATCCCGCAGAAGCGCGACATCCTGGCGCGCCAACTGCGCGACGACCTGGCCACGCTCGAAGGCGCGCTGGCCTCCGCGCTGGGCGCGCGCACGCGCGACCTGGTCGAGCAGCTGCAGGAACTGAAAAGCCTGCGCGGCAAGAACCAGACCGTGCTGGCGCTGATGATGCGCCGCATCGAGGCCGAGCGGAAGGACTTCGACGCCGGCCTGCTGCGCCTGCAGGAAGCGCGCACGCGCTTCGCCGCCCTCTCGACCCAGCTCTATACCCTGCTGGGCGTGGACGGCGTGCAGCGCCAGGCCGAGAGCGTGCGCCTGGCGATGCAGGCCTCGCGTTTCGCCACCGGCATGCGCGCCCCGGTGCGCGCCTTCTTCGACGACGCACGCGCGGCGCTCGACGCCTCGGAAGCGAAGGTTGGCGAGATCGGCGGCATGACCGATGCCATGGTGCGCGGCTTCGCGGCCGAGCACGGCCTGACGCTGTCGCCGCCGCCGGCCTTGACGCTGGCGCGCTACCGCGAGGAGATCGACGCCATCGAGGCCTTGTTCGCCAGGCAGTTCGGCACTGCGACCTTGCTGATGACCAGCCGCGCGACGCTGATGGAGCGCTTCTTCGATTCCATCGCCTCGCGCGTACGCCGTGTATTCCGCGCCGCGAATGCGGACGTGGAAGCCTGGCTGAAGGTGATCATGGCGCCGCTCGAAACCCAGATCCGCCAGCACAAGGAGCAACTGCGCCACCGCCTGGCCTCGATCCAGCGCATCCACGACGCCACCGACAGCCTGGAGCAGAAGATCGCGGCCTTCGAAGCGCGCCAGGGCGAGCTCGAACGCCAGCGCCGCCAGGTGCTGGACCTGGGCGCGGCAGTCTGCACGGCGCTCGACGAGCCGGCCATGCTGGAGGCGGCGTGAAGCGTTTGACGGAATTCGACGATCTGGCCGACCCGACGTTTTCGGACGCCGTGATCGCCTGGCAGCGCGCGCACGGGCGCCATACCCTGCCCTGGCAGAACACGCGCGACGCCTACCGCGTGTGGCTGTCGGAGATCATGCTGCAGCAGACGCAGGTGGCTGCGGTACTGGGCTACTACGCGCGCTTCCTGGAGCGTTTTCCGACGGTGCAGGACCTGGCCGCGGCGCCGGTCGAGGACGTGATGACCTACTGGAGCGGCCTCGGTTACTACACCCGCGCGCGCAACCTGCACGCCTGCGCACAGCGGGTGGTGAACGAGTACGGCGGCGTGTTCCCGAGCGACCCCGCCCTGCTGGCGGACTTGCCGGGGATCGGACGCTCGACCGCGGCGGCCATCACGGCATTCTCGAACGGCACCCGCGCCGCGATCCTGGACGGGAACGTGAAGCGCGTGTTTGCGCGCGTGTTCGGGGTCGAGCAGTATCCGGGCGAGAAGCGGGTCGAGGAAGCGCTGTGGCGGCGTGCGGACGCGCTGCTGCCGGAGGAAGGCATCGAGTCGTACACGCAGGGGCTGATGGACCTGGGCGCGACGCTGTGCACGCGCTCGAAGCCCGACTGCGGGCGCTGCCCATTGCAGGCGCGCTGCGTGGCGTATGCCACCGGACGCACGGCCGAGCTGCCGGTACGCAAACCGAAAAAGACGTCGCCGGAAAAACGGGCGGACCTGCTGGTGGTGGTGCACGAGGGCGAGGTGCTGCTCGAGCAGCGGCCGGGCAGCGGGATCTGGGGCGGGCTGTTGTCGCTGCCCGAGGTCGAGGGGCATGTGGCGCTGGGAGACATGGCGCCGTCGATGCTGGCGCCTGCGGAGGCCAGCATGGCGGGGGCGCTGGGGCGGTTCGGCGAGCTGGAGGAAGTACAGGCGCTGCTGCCGCTGGTGCATGTGTTCACGCACTACAAGCTGCATATCTTCCCGCACAAGGTGACGCCTGTGGCGCGCCCTGCAACGCCGCCGGGGTTCGTATGGTGGAAGCTGGCGGACGTCGACCAGGCGGCCTTGCCGGCGCCGGTGAAGAAGCTGCTGCTGGAGTTGGGACGGCCGAGTTTATTTTGATTCCGGGCGCCGCGCTCAATCGAGCTGCGAGATTTTTTCGATGATGTCTTCGTTGCGGCGCGCAGGCGTGTGACGGCGGTCGAACCTCGGTTAGGCAAATCCCTTCGCTTCGGCGATGATCCCTTGCGCGGTTTTCAGGGTGGCTTCCATGGCGGAGGCGACTTCGCGCATCGCGATCATCGGCGACACGTTTTGCTTCTTGCCGTCGTCGGCGCCGCATTCGCGCCGCAGGTGCGAGGCGATGCGCCAGCGGTCGTCGCCGGGACGCCGGATCGAGACGTCGCGCCAGGCGTTGCGCGCTTCGCCTGCGGCGGCGACGGTGAACTGGCGCGGCGACACCGCCTTGCCCTTGTGGACGATGACGTCGCCGTCGACCTGGGCGTAGAAATTGCCTGCCTCCGTGCTCATGCGCAGCTCGGTGCCGTGCGGCAGGAACAGCGCGCCGGTAGCAACATCTCACTGGCAATGCTGTAGCGGCGACAGGCCGGTAGTGCTCCCGCAGCGCCCTCTAAAAAGTGGTCTCGTTCGGGCTGTAGAACCTGGCTCCTTATGTCTTTTTTTGTCTCGAAAAAAATCGAGCCAAAAAAAGACAAGATACGACAGGATGCACACGCCAAACGAGACAGGATTTCAGAGGGCCCGGGTAGAGGGTCCCCCACCTCTCCTGCGAATGCATTAACTCGAAACAATTGCCCCGCCCCGCAGCCGGCGCGTACCCCACGCCTTGCCAAACCGCCTTTCGGCTGCGAACCGCCCTTTGCCTGCGAACCGCTCTTTGCTACCAAAGACCTCAAGCCGAGCGCACCGGATCACGGTGGGTACGAGTACCCACCCTACAGCGTATCGAGCGAAAAAATCCGCCGATGCTCGCGGATCGCATACCGGTCCGTCATGCCCGCGATATAGTCCGCAATCTTGCGCGCCTGTTTCAAGGTATCTACCGCGCCCACCTTGTCGGCGCCAACCTGGTAATCCGGCGGCAGCAATACCGGATCCGTCATGAAGGCATCGAACAATTCGCGCACGATGCGGCTCGCCTTTACGCGCATGCGGTTCACCTGGAAATGCCGGTACAAATTCGCATACAGGAAGCGCTTCAAGGCAGTGGTCTCGGCACGCATCCGGTCGGAGAAACGAATCAGCGGCGGCCCCTGGCGCACGTCCTCGATGTCGCGCGGCGCCGCTTCCAGCAAGCGCGCGGCCGAGGTCTCGACCAGGTCGGCCGTCATCGCCGTGATCATCAGGCGGATCGTCTCGTACAGCGCACGCCGCCCCGGCAGGCCCGGATACTGCGCCTCGACCGCATGGCGGTGGCGCGCGAACAGCTCGACTTCTTCCATCTGCGCCATCGTCAACAGGCCGGAGCGCAGGCCATCGTCGATATCGTGGTTGTTGTAGGCGATTTCGTCGGCCAGGTTGGTCAGCTGCGCTTCCAGGCTGGGCTGGGTCTTGTCGATGAAGCGCTGGCCGAGTTCGCCCAGCAGGCGCGCGTTGGTCAGCGAGCAGTGCTTGAGGATGCCCTCGCGCGTCTCGAAGGTGAGGTTCAGGCCGTCGAAGGCGCCGTAGTGCTCCTCGAGATGGTCGACCACGCGCAGGCTTTGCAGGTTGTGCTCGAAGCCGCCGTAGTCCTTCATGCATTCGTTCAGCACGTCCTGGCCCACGTGGCCGAAGGGCGTGTGGCCGAGGTCGTGCGCCAGCGCCGTGGCTTCGACCAGGTCTTCGTTCAGGCGCAGGCTGCGCGCCAGCGTGCGGCCGATCTGCGCCACCTCGATCGAGTGCGTCAGGCGCGTGCGGAACAGATCGCCCTCGTGGTTCAGGAAGACCTGGGTCTTGTA
This sequence comes from Massilia sp. YIM B02769, assembly GCF_030411995.1. Taxonomy (GTDB): domain Bacteria; phylum Pseudomonadota; class Gammaproteobacteria; order Burkholderiales; family Burkholderiaceae_D; genus Telluria. The sequence goes on along the minus strand of NZ_JASNRC010000009.1, from coordinate 60,774 downwards.
TTCGAGCCGGCGGAAGGCGGTGGAGTGGATGATGCGGTCGCGGTCGCGCTGGAACTCGCTGCGCGAACCGGGCGCCGGCTCGGCGAACTTGCGGCCGCGCGACTTCGAGGAATGCGCGGCATACGGGGCCAGGTTGCAGTCGAAGTCGATCATCCCCTCCTCCTCACTCCGGTGTGTCCTGCACGATGCAGGCGGCCAGCGTGGCGCGCAATACGTCCTGCGGCGCGCTCGTGATGCTTGGGCTGCCCAGCGGCTTGAGCAAGATGAACTTGATCGCCCCGCCCTCGTTCTTCTTGTCGACTTCCATCAGCTCGATCCAGCGTTCGGCGCCCAGGTCCGGCGCCACCACCGGCAGGCCGGCCGCCGCCACCAGCTTGCGCAGGCGCGCGACGCTGGCCGCGTCGATCAGGCCGAGGCGCTGCGACAGGTCGGCCGCCATCACCATGCCGCAGCCGACCGCTTCGCCATGCAGCCAGGCGCCGTAGCCCAGGCCGGCCTCGATCGCGTGGCCGAAAGTGTGGCCGAAGTTCAGCACCGCGCGCAGGCCGCCTTCGCGTTCGTCCTTGCGCACGACGTCGGCCTTGATCTCGCAGGAGCGGGCAATCGCATGCGCCAGCGCCTGCGGGTCGCGCGCCACCAGGCGTGCGATGTTGGCTTCGATCCAGTCGAAGAATTCGCCATCCAGGATGGCGCCGTGCTTGATCACCTCGGCCAGCCCGGCCGACAGCTCGCGCGGCGGCAGCGTGTCGAGGGTGCTGGTATCGGCCAGCACCGCGCGCGGCTGGTAGAAGGCGCCGATCATGTTCTTGCCGAGCGGGTGGTTGATGCCGGTCTTGCCGCCGACCGAGGAATCGACCTGGGCCAGCAGGGTCGTCGGGATCTGCACGAAGGGCACGCCGCGCATGTAGCTGGCCGCCGCGAAGCCGGTCAGGTCTCCGATCACGCCGCCGCCGAGGGCGATGAGCGTGGTCTTGCGGTCGCACTTGTTGGCCAGCAGGGCGTCGAATACCGCCATCAGCGAGCCCCACTGCTTGTGTTCCTCGCCGTCCGGCAGGACGATTTCCACCACTTCCTTGCCGGCCGCGCGCAGCGGCGCGGCGATGCGCTCGAGGTAGAGCGGAGCCACGGTGGTGTTGGTGACGATGGCCGCCTTGTGGCCGCCGACGTGGCGCACCAGCGCCGCCGGGTCGGCCAGCAGGCCGGGCCCGATCGCGATCGGATACGAGCGCTCGCCGAGCTCCACGTTGAGGGTGAGTTGTGTTGCGTTGTGTTCTGCTGCCTGGTTCATCGATGCCGCCTTCGCGCGCCGGGCGCGCCCGGCTGCGAGCGCGTCCAGCTGTTCTAGGATAGTCTGGACCATCGATTGTACGTTAGGTCGGCCGGTATCGATGACGAGGTCCGCGATCTCGCGGTACAGCGGCTCGCGCTGGGCCAGTAGCTGCTCGAGCTTGCGGCGCGGGTCGGCCGTCTGCAGCAGCGGACGGTTCTTGTCGTGCGAGGTGCGCTGCAGGATGCTGCCGATGCCGGCGCGCAGGTAGATCACGGTGCCGCGCTCGGCCAGCAGCGCGCGGCTGGCGGGGTCGAGGACGGCGCCGCCGCCGGTGGCCAGCACGATGCCTTCCTGGCCGGTGAGCTCGCGGATCATCTCGGCTTCGCGGCGGCGAAAGCTCGCCTCGCCTTCGATCTCGAAGATCCACGGAATCGAGGCGCCGGTGCGGGCCTCGATCGCATGGTCGGAATCGACAAAGCGCCGGCCCAACCGGCGCGCCAGGAGCCGGCCAATGGTGGTCTTGCCGGACCCCATCAGCCCGACCAGAAAGATGTTGTTACTGTACGCCTCGGGCACGATATTCAGCTCGTCTAAAAAGACAAACGGCCAGTGCTAGCCTGGCCGCCTGTTGTTGCGGTGTCCCGCCGCGGTGTTCCGCTTATGGGCAGCTGAACGTCAGTTTAAACGGAATCGTGGTCACATCGTTACCCGGCGTGGTGACGGTGACATCGAAGGTCGACGTGAGGGGCGCCGTGCAGTCCTTGCCGGCAGGGTTCGAGACCGAGAAGGTATGGCGCGATCCCAGGGCCGTATTCACATTGGCGTCGGTGAGTTCCTTCCCGTCCGCGGTACGCGGGAAGATGTTCGGCACCGTCGCCGGCACGACCGCCGCCGCCGTCCCGCCCACCATGTTGGTCACCGCGACGGTGGTTCCAAACGGCAAAGGATTCAGGTTCAGGTCATTGAACTGCAGCTCGAATACCTTCGGTGCGGCCGAGCCCTGGGTGCCCAGATCGATCACGCCTGCGGTCATGTCGACGGGCTTCCGGTCGAGGTACACGCTGCCCACGGTGCTGTCGCCGAAGAACAGGTTGATCCGGCCGAAGATCGTCGTGGCGCCATCGGTGCTGCTGGCGCAGATGGTCGCCAGGCCCGGACGGGCATTGTCCGGGGTCGTGCCCGGGCCGGTATTGCACGGGGTCGCCGGCAAGCCCGGGGTGGGTGTGCGCGGCGCCTGCACACGGAAGTCGACGCTGCAGCCGCCGTTGACGGTATTGCAGCCGCCCTTGTCGGACGAGCCGACCGAACCCATGTTGGTCTGGAAGATGACCGGGGTGCCGTCCGGTACCGGGTTGCCGAAGTTGTCGGCAACCAGGACCTGGATGGTGGTGGCGGGCTGGGTCGGGCTGCTGTCGTGCGCCCAGCCTTCGAGGTTGTACTTGGCCGCGCTGAGGGAGAAGGCGCGCTGCACCGGCAGGCCGGTGGTCACGACGATCGAATCCGACGTGGTCGAGATGTTCGCCCCGCTGGTACCGCCCGTGTTCGGCAGCGTGGCGATGACGCGGAAGGTGGTCGGCACCGTGCCGGAATTGACCGTGGTGCTGGCTTCGCCATTCGCATCGGTCGTCGCCGACGCCTGGTTCAGCCTGACCAGCGCAGGCACCGACACGGAAAAGTTGACGGCCTGGCCGGCAAGCGGCCGGTTGTAAACATCCAGCACCTTGAACTTCAGGGTGGCCGTTTCGGTCCGGTTGATGCCGCCCTGGCCCTGCATCACAATCGATTTCTCGCTCGGATCGGCCGAAATGAACTGCACCGTGGCCGGCGCTGCCGCGGGGGTCGTCGGGCTGGTGCTGCCGCCGGTGCCGGTACCGGTGCCGGGCGTGACGCCCGTGCCCGGCGTGCCCGTGCCGCTGCCGGCGCCGGGTGCGGCCACCCCGCCGGGATTGCCGCCGCCACCGCCGCAGGCGCTCAGGACCGCCGCGGTGATCAGGCCGAGGGCCGCCAGGCGCAGGGGCGAGGCAGGCGAAGAAGATTTGGAAGAGTGCTGCATCGTCGTTCGGTTTTTCTCTGTTGTTGGTGATTGGTCGTCGGTCATGCAGCCGGCATACGGCCCTGCCCTTGAAACAGCACAGCGACGCGTTTTGACGGCGTCGCTGTGCAAACATCAAACTCGTGCAGGCAGTGCCTGCCGCGTCTTCCCGGTCAGCGCGACACCGCCGCGCGGTCGGCCACGATCTTCGGCGTGATGAAGACCAGCAGTTCGGTCTTCGCGCTTTCGCGGCCCTGGGTCTTGAACAGGTAGCCCAGCACCGGCACGTCGCCCAGCAGCGGCACCTTGCTCTCGTTGCTGCGCTCGGTCTGCTGGTAGATCCCGCCGAGCACCACCGTGCCGCCGTTCTCGACCATCACCTTGGTCTTCACGTGCTGGGTGTTGATGGCGAAACCGGCGCGGGTTTCCTCGCCCTTCGAATCCTTGCTGACATCGACTTCCAGCACCACGTTGCCGTCCGGGGTGATCTGCGGCAGCACTTCCAGGCGCAGGTTCGCCTTCTTGAATTCGATCGAGGTCGCGCCGCTGCTCGAGGCCACCTGGTAAGGCAGCTCGATGCCCTGCTCGATCACGGCCACCATCTTGTCCTCGGTGACCACGCGCGGGCTGGAGATGATCTTGCCCTTGCCGTCGGCTTCCAGCGCCGACAGTTCCAGGTTCAGGAAGCGGTTGTCGGACGAGGAGAACAGGCTGAAGGCCAGGCTCGGCGCGTTGATGCCGCCGATCGCCGCCGCCGGCAAATTCACCAGGGTCGAGTTGTCGAAGGTGCTGCCGCTGGACTGGCCGGTGACCGCGCCGGCGCCCGCCAGGCTGCCGCTCAGGGCCAGGCGGTTGTTGCCGCCCACGCCGTAGCCGGCATCGCCGCCGGCGGCATTGCGCGCATCGTTGAAGCCGATCTTGGCGCCCAGGTTGCGCGAGAAGCCATCGTTCGCTTCCACCAGGCGCGCTTCGATCAGCACCTGCTTCGAGGCGACGTCGGTCTTCTGGATCAGCATGCGGATGTCTTCGATCTTCGAAGCGATGTCGGTCACGAACAGCTGGTTCGTGCGCGGGTCGATGATGGCGCTGCCGCGCTTGGACAGCACGCGGTTGCGGTTGTCGCCGGCGGCGGCGCCGGTGGCCGCATCCAGGCCGAACACGGTGCGGAAGGACTCGGCCTTCTGGTAGTTCAGCTGGAAGATCTCGGAGCGCAGCGGCTCGAGGTCGGAAATCTGCGCGCGCTGCTCGAGCTCGAGCTTTTCCTTGATCAGCAGCTCTTCCTTCGGCGCGATCCAGAGCACGGTGCCGTTCTTGCGCATGTCCAGGCCCTTCGATTGCAGGATGACGTCGAGCGCCTGGTCCCACGGTACTTCCCTCAGGCGCAGGGTCAGGCTGCCGGCCACCGAGTCGCTGGCGATGATGTTCAGGCCCGAGATGTCGGCCACCGCCTGCAGCGCGGCACGCACTTCGATGTTCTGGAAGTCGAAGCTGATCTTCTCGCCGCGGAAGCCCTGCGGGCCGCCCAGCTTGTTCGGGTCTTCCTTCACGGCGCGCACGTCGACCACCAGCTGGGTTTCGCTCTGGTAGACCGATTGCTCCCACTGGCCCTGCGCTTCGATGACCATGCGCACGTTCTGGCCTTGCGCGCTGGTGGTCACGCGCGAGACAGGGGTGCCGAAGTCGCTCACGTCGAGACGGCGGCGCAGCGATTCGGGCAGGCCGGTGTTCAGGAAATCGACCTGGACGCGGTTGCCGAGCTGGCGCACGTCGACCGCGGTCTGGTTGTTCGGCAGGTCGACCACGACGCGGCCTTCGCCGTTGCTGCCGCGGCGGAAGTCGAGGTTGCGCAGTGGCGGGCGAGCGGCAGGACGCGCATCCGATACGGCCGCGGTTTGCACCTGCTGGGCCGGGGCCGCACCGGCGCCGGATCCTTCCACGGTCACCAGGATCGACTTGCCGCTGATGGCGGCGCTGTAGCCGACGGTGCGCTTCAGGTTCAGCACCAGGCGCGTGCGTTCGCCGGCCTGCACCACGTTCACGCTGCGCATGTCGCCCAGGTTGATGTCGTGGGTGCTCTTGCCGGTGGCATTGGCGGTGGCGCCGAAGTCGAGGGCGATGCGGGCCGGATTCGTGATCGCGAAGCCGAGCGGCAGCTTGGCGGGCGCGTCGCGCATGGCGATGTTCAGCACTACGTTGGCGCCCTGCTGGTTGGCGCTGATCGATTCGATCGCATTCTCCTGCGCCTGCGCCATGCCCATACCCAGCACCATGGCCAGGACCGCGCCGGCGCGCAACAGCCAGCCCGGCAACAAGCGCGCCGCGCCGCTGTTCATTGCAAATTGGGTCATTTCCCGGTCTCCTTACTTTCCTGCAACTCCAGCTTCGATATGCGCTCGACCCAATCGCCGCTAGCGTCCTGTACCATTTCCTTGATTTCCACCGCCGCCGGCGTCACCCGCGTCACCAGGCCGAAGTTCTGGCCCAGGTGCTGGCCGGCGCGCACGCGGTAGATGCTGTTCTCGATGCGCAGCAGGGCGAAGCTGGTTCCCCCTTTTTGCATCATGCCGACCATCGCCATCGTGTCGAGCGGGTAGGCTTCGAGCGCCTCGCGCTGCCGGTTCAAATCCGGCTGCAGCGCGCTGCGCGCCTGCGCCAGCAAGCCGGCATCGGCCATCTTGGCCGGGCTGAACGGGTCCACCGCCCCCTGCTGGTTGTAGGCATAGGGGATGAATTCCTTCGAGGCCGGCAGCGGTTTCACCTTCGGCTTCGTGTCGTTTTTTACCTGGTCCATCCAGCTGCGCACTTCGCGCACGTCGCTGTCGCCGCAGCCGGCCAGCAGCAGGGCCGGCAACAGGACCAGCAAGCCATGGCTCATCTTCATTTCTTGGCCCCCTTGCCCTTCTTGCCCTTGCCGTTTGCCTTCGCCTTCAGGCGCGCGGCGCGCTGCTCGGCCAGTTCCTCGGCGTCGAGGTAGCGGAAGGTCTTGGCGATGGCGTCCAGCGTCAGGCTGCCGTCCTTGTTGGTCTCGATCGACATGTTGTTCAGCGTGACGATACGCGGCAGGTGCGCCATGTCGGCGGCGAATGCGCCGAGGTCGTGGTAGCTGCCGCTGATCTTGATGTCGATCGGCAGTTCGGCGTAGTAGTCGCGCACCACGGTCTGGTTCGGGCGGAACAGCTCGAACGCGAGGCCACGGCCGACGCCGGCCTGGTTGATGTCCGACAGCAGCGCCGCCATCTCGGCCTTGCTCGGCAACTGCTTCTCGAGGCGCTCGACCGACTGGTCGACTTGCGCCTTCTGCGCCTGCAGCGCCTCCAGGTTGACCGCCTGGGCGATCTTGTCCTTGTATTCCTTGCGCAGCTTGGTTTCGCGGGCGGCGCCGGCGTCCTGGGTCTCGAACTGGCCCTGCCAGTAGACGAAGTAGCCGAGCACGATCACCAGCGCCATCACGCCGGCCGCGCACAGCAGGCGCGGCGCCAGCGGCCACTGGCCGGGCTGGCGTCCCTGCAGGCCCTCGAACTGGGCCGACAGGTCGGCGCTCCATTGTTTCAAGTCGATGTTCATGGCTTGGTTCCGTCCTTCGCCGCCACGGCAGGGCTCTTGTTGTCGTCACCTTCCTCGGCTTCGCGCGGGCGCTTGATGCTGACCGCCAGCGTGAACTCGACGGCCTTGCGCGCCAGCTTGTTCTGGGTCAGCGTGGCCGCCTTCACCTCGGTCAGGTCGGGCAGCTCCAGCCAGGGCGACTGGCCCGACAGGTTGCGCAGCAGCTCGGCCACGCGTTCCTGCGACTGGGCGAAGCCGTTCAGGGTGACGCGCTGGCCATCCTGTTTCACCGACTTCAGGTAGACGCCGTCCGGGGTCTGGCGCACGAGTTCGTCGAGCAGGTAGACCGGCTGGTTGCGGTCGCCCTGCAGGTCTTCGACCGCCTGCTGGCGCGACTTCAGCGCCTCGATCTCTTCCTTCAGGGTGGCGATGTCCTTGATCTTCTTGTCGAGCTTCGCGTTCTCGTTCTTCAGCGCCAGGTTGCGCTGTTCCTGGATGGCGATGCGGCTGGCGTTCCAGCCGCCCACCAGCAGCACCACCGCGCCGCCCAGCAGGGCACCGAGGACCAGCATGGCGACAAAGGCCTTCTGCTTCTGCTTGCGTTTCGCTTCCCGGTGCGGGAGCAGGTTAATCCGGATCATCCGAACCTCCGCAGGGCCAGGCCGCAGGCAACCAGGTAGGCGGGGCCTTCCTGGCGCAACTGCTGTTCGCGCACGCCCGGGGCCAGCAGCATGCCCTCGAAGGGCGCCACCGGCGCGGTCGGGATGCGCGTGCGTCCGCCGACCAGTTCCACCAGGCCCGGCAGCATGGCGTTGCCGCCGGCGAGCCAGATCTGGTCGATGCGGGTATAGGGCGTCGAGGTGTAGAAGAACTGGATCGCGCGCGTCACTTCCAGCGCGGCGCTTTCCAGGAAGGGCGCGAGCAAATCGGCGCGGAAGTTCTCCGGCAGGTCGCCGGCTTTTTTACGCGCCTCGGCTTCTTCATACGAGAGGCCATAGGTGCGCACGATGTCCTGGGTCAGCGTGTGGCCGCCGAAAGGCTGCTCGCGCTCGTAGACGGTGTCGCCGTCGAGCAGCACCGACACTTGCGTCATGCTGGCGCCGATCTGGAACAGGGCCACGATTTTGTCCTTGCCGGCGCCTTGTGCACGCTCCAGGGCGGCACGGGCGGCGTAGGATTCGATGTCCATCACGGTGGCCACCAGGCCGGCCGCTTCGGCGATCGCCACGCGGTCTTCCACCTTTTCGCGGCGTGCGGCGGCCAGCATGACTTCCATGTCGTCCGGCGAGTTCGCCGCCGGGCCGACCACGTCGAAGTCGAGGCTGACTTCATCCAGTGCGAACGGGATGTACTGGCTGGCCTCGGACTCGACCTGCACTTCGAGCTGGTCTTCGCCCATGCCGGCCGGCAGGATGATTTTCTTGGTGATGACGGCGGCCGGCGGCATGCCGAGCGCGACGTTGCGGGCACGGGTGCCGCTCTTTTTCCAGATGCGGCGCACGGCCTCGGCCACCTGGTCGAAATTCTCGATATTGCCGTCGACGACGGCGCCGCGCGGCAGCGCTTCGAACGCATGGCGCTCCAGGCGCACTGCACCCTTGCCGGCGTCGGCCAGCTCCACCAGGCGCAGTCCGGACGTGCTGATGTCGAGACCGGCCAGGGGCGGGTCCGACTTGCCGAACAGGGAACCTAGATTGATCACGAGCGTACTCCCTCACTGCTGTCTGCCTGGGCAGAACGATTGTTGAACGCCCGCGTTGGGGAAGTCATTGCTTGAAATGTCCTCAAAAAATGGCAATTTATTGCACATATATGAGGCAACACGTTAAATCGTAGCAATAAGGGTGCGGGCCGACAAGATATTTCTGCACAGGAACACTACAATCCGGCGCGCCTATGCCACACTCGTTAGAGACTTGGAAACAGGCTTTGTCGGACTGCTATCGGATCCTGCGCCGGACGCTTGTCCTCTTGACTTCGTACCGCCACAAAAGCCCCTGTCTTATAATGAGATGGATCAACAATGTGAACGCCATGAAATCCAAATCCGATTCCAAGTCTTCCTCTCCGAACAAATTCAGCGCCAGGCGCCTGGTCCTGTGGTCGGTCGGCGCCCTCGCCGGCCTGGCCCTGACCGGCGTGCTGCTGGTGGTCTTTGCCCTGGCCATGGCCTACCCGAATTTGCCGGCCCTCGACACCATTACCGACTACCGCCCGAAGATGCCTCTGCGGATCTTCACGGCCGATAACGTCCTCATCGGCGAATTCGGCGAAGAGCGCCGGACCCTGGTGCGCTTCAAGGACATCCCCGACGTCATGAAGAAGGCGGTGCTGTCGATCGAGGACGACCGCTTCTACCAGCACGGCGGCGTCGACTACATGGGCGTGCTGCGTGCTGCCCTGCACAACGCCACCGGCGGCGCGCGCCAGGGCGCTTCGACCATCACCCAGCAGGTGGCGCGCAACTTCTTCCTCTCCAGCGAACAGACCCTCAAACGCAAGGCGTATGAAGCCCTGCTGGCCTGGAAGATCGAGAAGAACCTCACCAAGGACCAGATCCTCGAGGTCTACATGAACCAGATCTACCTGGGCCAGCGCGCCTTCGGCTTCCAGTCGGCGGCCCAGATCTACTTCGGCAAGGACCTGAAGGACATCAGCGTGGCCGAGGCGGCGATGCTGGCCGGCCTGCCGAAAGCCCCGTCGGCCTATAACCCGGTCGTGAACCCGACCCGCGCCCGCACGCGCCAGCAGTACATCCTGCAGCGCATGCATTCGCTCGGCTACATCACCGACGCCCAGTTCGAGACCGCCAAGGCCGAGGAACTGAAGATCAAGTCCGACAGCACGGCCTTCGGCGTGCACGCCGAATACGTGGCCGAGATGGCGCGCCAGCTGGTCTACGAGCAGTTCAAGGAAGACACGTATACGCGCGGCCTGAACGTGTTCACCACCATCACCAAGGCCGACCAGGACGCGGCCTACCTGGCCGTGCGCCGTGGCGTGATGGATTACGAGCGGCGCCACCCTTACCGCGGCCCGGAATCCTATATCGAGATCCCGAGCAACAAGACCGAGGCCGATGAAGCCATCGAGGCGGAACTGGCCGAGAAGCCGGACAGCGACGACATCGTGGCCGCCGTGGTGCTGCAGGTCTCGCCGTCGCAGGTGACGGCGGTGCTGGCGTCCGGAGAAGAAATCAAGATTACCGGCCAAGGCCTGTCGTTCGCCTCAAGCTGGCTGTCCGCCAAGGCCGCGCCGAACCGCCGCATCCGTCGCGGCGCCCTGATCCGCGTGATGCAGGACGGAACCTCGGCCTGGAAGATCACCCAGATGCCGGAAGTCGAATCGGCCTTCGTGGCGGCCAGCACCGAGGACGGCGCGATCAAGGCGCTGGTGGGCGGCTTCGACTACAACCGGAACAAGTTCAACCACGTGACGCAAGCCTGGCGCCAGCCGGGTTCCTCGTTCAAGCCCTTCATCTATTCGGCCTCGCTGGAACGCGGCCTGTCGCCGTCGACGCTGGTGAACGATGCGCCGATCTCGTTCGACGCCGGCCAGACCGGCGGCCAGGCCTGGGAGCCGAAGAACTACGACGCCCGCTACGAAGGCCCGATGACGATGCGCCGCGGCCTGACGAAATCGAAGAACATGATTTCGATCCGCATCCTGAACCGCATCGGTGCGCGCTACGGCCAGGAATACGCGACCCGCTTCGGCTTCGACGCCGAACGGAATCCCCCATACTTGACTTTGGCCCTGGGCGCCGGCGCCACCACGCCGCTGCAGATGGCCGGCGCCTACGCCGTGTTCGCCAACGGCGGCTACCGCATCAGCCCTTACCTGATCTCGAAGGTGACCGATAGCGCGGGCAAGGTGTTGTCGGAAGCGCGTCCGGAACGCGCCGGCGTGGAAGCGAACCGTGTGATCGATGCGCGCAACGCCTTCCTGATGGACTCGATGCTGAAGGACGTGGCGCGCTACGGCACCGCAGCCAAGGCGTCGGCCACGCTGAAGCGCACCGACATCGCCGGCAAGACCGGCACCACCAACGACTCGATCGACGCCTGGTTTGCCGGCTACCAGCCGAAGCTGGTGGGCATCGCCTGGATGGGTTACGACCAGCCCAAGAACCTGGGCAACAAGGAAACCGGCGGTGGCCTGGCCCTGCCGATCTGGATCGGCTACATGCAGACCGCGCTGAAGGGCGTGCCGGTGGAAGAGCGTACGGTACCGCCGGGGCTGATCATGGCGGAAGGGGATTACTACTACGTGGAGAACCCGCCGGGAACGGGCGTGCAGTCGCTCGATGTGGGCGTACCGCCGGCGCCGGCGCAGCAGAAGGCGCAGGACGCGGTGAGGAACGAACTGTTCTGATGTTGTAGGGTGGACGGCTCCGCCGTCCACGCGTTCAGGCGCAATGGGATCAATCGCGGTGCCGGGAATGGCAAACCTTCGTTGAATTCCGGGAATAGCAAACGTTCCTTGAACGCGTGGACGGGAGACCCGTCCACCCTACGCACCCCGGCAAGCCGCGTTGGATCAGCCCAGCTTCACCGGCGCCCCACCCTGCTGCGTCGCCAGATCCGACAGCGCCGTGAACATCTCGCTGTCGTCCCGGGTATTCCTCCACTCGTCGCCTACCCGCTTGTAGTGGTAGCCACCGGCCCGCGCCGCCACCCACATCTCCTTCAACGGCGCCTGGCTGTTGACGATGATCTTCGACCCGTTCGCAATGAACTCGATCTCGAGCACGTTGCCGCTGCGCTTGCATTCGACGTCGACCACGTCCTGGTCGTTCAGCTCGTCGAAGCAGGTTTCGATACGGTCCAGCGTCGATTCGGCCAGGTCCAAAAATTCGGTTTCGGTCATGCTACACTCCAAGGTCTTGATCAAACCGTGATTCTAATCGTGAAGTCACCTACTGCGCTCTTTCCCGCTGCCGCGCTGCTCGCGCTGGCCGCGTCGGCCCTGACCGGTTGCGGCCAGACCGGCCCGCTCTACATGCCGACGCCGCCAGCCAAGCCGGCCAATGCGACGCTGGGCGCCACGCCGCTCGCCACGCCGGCTTCGGCTGCAGCCCCGGCGCAGTCGACGCCGCCATCGCCAGGCGCCGGCACGGCCCAGCCGTCGCCGACCAACGTCCCTCCTCAACAATAAGATCCACCGAGATTCATGTCGCACTTTTCGTACCAAGACGGCGTCCTGCATGCCGAAAGCACTCCCCTGTCCCGCGTTGCCGAGGAATTCGGTACCCCGACCTATGTCTACTCGAAGTCGGCCCTGCTGGAGAACTTCGCCGCCTACGCCGACGCCTGCCGCGGCCGCGACGCCCTGGTCTGCTACGCCATGAAGGCCAATTCAAACCTGGCCATCCTCGACCTGCTGGCGCGTGAAGGCGCCGGCTTCGACATCGTCTCGGGCGGCGAGCTGCTGCGCGTGATCGCGGCCGGCGGCGACCCGGGCAAGGTGATCTTCTCGGGCGTCGGCAAGACCGTGGCCGAGATGCGCCTGGCGCTGGAACACGGCATCCTCTGCTTCAACGTCGAATCGATCCCGGAACTGCACCGCCTGAACGAAGTGGCCGGCAGCATGGGCAAGCGCGCGCCGGTGTCGCTGCGCGTGAACCCGAACGTCGACGCCAAGACCCACCCGTATATCGCCACCGGCCTGAAAGCAAACAAGTTCGGCGTCGCCTTCGACGATGCGCTGGCCACCTACCGCACCGCCGCCAGCCTGCCGAATCTCGACGTGGTCGGCATCGACTGCCACATCGGCTCGCAACTGCTCGACGACGCGCCGCTGCTCGAAGCGCTCGACAAGCTGATCGAACTGATCGACACCCTCGACACCGAAGGCATCCACATCCACCACCTGGACATCGGCGGCGGTATCGGCGTCGACTACGGGGCGGCCGGCGATGCGCCGCCGGTGCCGGTGGGCGACTACCTGGGCCGCCTGTTCGCGCGCATCGACGCCTGGCGCGCCGCGCGCCACGAAGGCCGCGCGGTGAAGGTGATCTTCGAACCGGGCCGCTCGATCGTCGCCAGCACCGGCGTGCTGCTGACCCGCGTGGAATTCCTGAAGCCGGGCGTGGAAAAGAACTTCTGCATCATCGACGCCGCCATGAACGACATGATGCGCCCGACCCTGTACGGCGCCTGGATGGACATGAAGGCGGTCGCGCCGCGCACCGGCGACGTGCCGGAACTGTACGACGTGGTCGGCCCGGTGTGCGAATCGGGCGACTGGCTGGCGCGCGAACGCGCACTGGCCGTCCAGCCGGGCGACCTGCTGGCGATGATGAGCGCGGGCGCCTACGGCATGACCATGGCCTCGAACTACAACACCCGCGGCCGCGCGGCCGAGGTGATCGTCGACGGCGAGCAGATGCACCTGGTGCGCCGCCGCGAAGAGCCGGCCGAGCTGTATGCGCTGGAATCGATGCTGAAATAAAGCCTTCCTTGCCTCCGGCGTGCGTTGACGGCTTGGTAAGATGCTAGGATGCTCCGGATAAACTTCCGGAGCATTTTTTATGCACGCAGCTGTCCAGCCCGGCGCCGCGCCGGCATCCGAATCGCCCGCCATGCCACGCATCGCCCTGCTGCGCACCGGCATCGGTCTGGTCCAGGGCCTCATCCTCTACCTGCTCTACCTGGTCGCCGACTACGACGTCTGGCCCGCCATCGAACCCCTATTGTTTGCGCCGGTGCTGCTGGTGACGCTGTTCGCGCCCGTCCTCCTGATCAGCGGCCTTGGCCACCTGACGCGGCGCCAGGTGCTGGCCTGGGTGTCCACGGCCGCGGTCCTGGTGGCGGCGCTGGCGGTGTACGACATCTGGCGCATGGGCAGCATGCCGGAGCGCTGGCATGACTCGCACGTGACCATGCCCTCGGGCGAGTTGTGCACCTTCCTGGTGGCCAGCCTGTTCATTGCCCATGCCCTTGTGCTGTCCGGCGCGCACGACCGGCGCCGCATTGCCGCCTATGCCACGTATTTCGAAATCGCCTGGAAGCTGGGCGTGCAGCTCGCGTTCAGCGGCCTGTTCGTCGGCATCGCCTGGGCTGCCCTGCTGCTGGGCTCCGAACTGTTCAGGCTGGTGAAGATCGACTTCTTGTGGAAGCTGATCCGCGAGCCCTGGTTCGGCATTCCGGTGACGGCCTTTGCCTTTTCCAGCGCCATGCACCTGACCGACGTGCGCCCCGCCATCGTGCAGGGCATCCGCGGCCTGCTGCTGATGCTGGCGTCGTGGATCCTGCCGGTGCTGACCCTGATCGTCGCAGGTTTCCTCGCCAGCCTGCCGTTCACCGGCCTGGAACCGCTCTGGGCCACGCGCTCGGCCGCCGCCGTGCTGCTGTGTGCCGACGCCGCCCTGGTCATCCTCATCAACGCGGCCTGGCAGAACGGCAGTGCACCGGTGGTGCGCCTCATCCGCCTGAGCGCCCGCGTGGCGGCCCTGCTGCCCGTGCCGCTGACCGCGATTGCCATCTACGCGCTGGCGCTGCGCGTGGGCGAGCATGGCTGGACGGTCGACCGCATCGTCGCCGCCGCCTGCATGCTGGTCGCCAGCTGCTATGCCATCGGCTACGCTGCGGCGGCGCTGCGCAAGGGCTGGCTGGCCCTGCTGGCGCCGGTGAACATCGCCACCGCCTTCGTGGTGCTGGGCACGGTGCTGCTACTGTTTTCGCCCCTGCTCGATCCGGCCCGGGTGTCGGTGAACAGCCAGCTGGCGCGCCTGGAAGCGGGCAAGATCAAGATCGACGAATTCGACCTGGTCTACCTGCGCTTCGAGGGAAAACGCTTTGGCCAGGCGGCGCTGGCGGAACTCGACGGTGCGGCGGCGCGCCAGCATGACGATGCCTTGCGCAAGCGGATCGCCGCCGTGCAGGCCATGCAGTCGCACTGGGAAACGGAGATCACCCCGGAGATCACCCTCTTCAAGCCGGCCACGCTGAGCGCCAACCTGACGGTCCTGCCCGCGGGCACGCGCCTGCCGCAGAGCTTCCTGGCCACGGACTGGATGAACCAGAACAGCCCCGTGCCGGTACCCGAATGCATGTTTCTCAGCGGCATGCGCTGCCATGCCTACCTGCTCGACGTGACCGGCGACGGCAGGGCCGAAGTGGTGATCGCCGACGATTCAGGGCGCGGGGCACGGGTGGCACACGAAAACGCCGAAGGGCATTGGCAGCTCATCGCCGAACTGGTGCCGATCAAGTGCGACAAGGCCGGCAAGGCCGCGCCGGACGCACTGCCCCACACCATCGCGGCGGCACTGCCCGATGTCGTGTTGGGCGGCACCCGCTACCAGCTCCAGCCAGCCCGCAACCTGCGCGAAGGCTGCGAGGGGTAACAGGCAGAAGCGCAGGCGGCGAGCGCTTCCGCTCAAGCCCGCACCGCCGCCCGCGCCTTGACCCGGCTCCAGTACACCCGCAGCGCCAGCAACAGCGCCACGATCGCGGCAAACAGCATCGGCTGCGCCAGGTTGTTCTTGGCCGCCTTCATCCACCAGAAGTGCAGCACGGCGAGCGGCGCGATCAGGTAGATCAGCCGGTGCAGCCACTGCCAGCGCTTGCCGCCCAGGCGCCGGATCATGGCGTTGGTGCTGGTCGCCGCCAGCGGAATCAGCAGCACGAAAGCGATGAAGCCGACCAGGATAAAGGGCCGCTTGGCGACATCGCGCAGCATCGACGCGACATCGAAGAAATGATCGAACCAGAAGAAGGCGATGAAGTGCAGCAGCGCATAGAAAAAGGCGAACAGCCCGAGCATGCGCCGCAGTTTCACGATCCAGTTCCAGCCCGTCAGGCGGCGCAGCGGCGTCACCGCCAGCGTGATGCACAGCAGGTACAGCGCCCAGTCGCCGCTCTGGTGCGTGATGTAGGCCAGCGGATCGACCGGCACGCCGGCCACGACCTGCCAGCCGCTCCACAGGAAAGGCAGCAGCGCCAGCACGAACAGCGCCGCCTTGATCGCCGTGATCTGTTTTGCCGAAGGACCCGCCGCCGCCATCAGAAGAACCTTTTCAGGTCCATGCCCGCGTACAGCGAAGCGACCTCGTTATAGCCGTTGAACATCAGCGTGTCGCGCTTGCGCTTGAAGAAGCCGTCCTCGCCGATGCGGCGCTCGGTGGCCTGCGACCAGCGCGGGTGGTCGACCTTCGGGTTCACGTTCGAATAAAAGCCGTATTCGCGCGGCGCCGACACGTTCCAGGCCGTCTTCGGCTGGTCGCGCGTGAAGCGGATGCGCACGATGGACTTCGGCGACTTGAAGCCGTACTTCCAGGGCACCACCACGCGCACCGGCGCGCCGTTCTGGTTCGGCAGCACCTGGCCGTACATGCCGACCGTGAGAAGCGCCAGCGGATGCATGGCTTCGTCCATGCGCAGGCCTTCCACGTAGGGCCAGTCGAGCACGCCGCTGCGCAGGCCCGGCATCTGGGAACGGTCGGCCAGGGTGGTGAATTCGACGTACTTGGCGTTGCCGGTCGGTTCCACCGCCTTGATGAGGTTCGACAGCGAGTAGCCGACCCAGGGAATCACCATCGACCAGCCCTCGACGCAGCGCAGGCGGTAGATGCGTTCTTCGAGCGGCGCCAGTTTTGTCAGGCTGTCGATGTCCAGGCGCAGCGGCTTTTTCACCTCGCCTTCGATGGCCACCGTCCAGGGCCGGGTGCGCAGGGTGTGCGCGTTCTCGGCCGGGTCGGTCTTGTCGAGGCCGAATTCGTAGTAATTGTTGTAGTGGGTGGCGTCGCGCAGCGAGGTCTGCGGTTCGGTGGTGGAGAAGGCCGGGTTGGCTTTGGCGGCCAGCTTCTGCACCGGGGCGGCGTTCTGCGCGAAAGCCTCGCGGTTCGCCATTTCCCACAGCGCGCTGCCGACGGCGGCACCGGCGGCCATGCGCGCGATGAACTTGCGCCGCTCTTCGTACACCTCGCGCGGGGTGATTTCGGATGCGAACGGCCGGTCCAGGCCGTTGGGATTTTGTTTGATCAACATCGGGAACTCCGCAGGCAATCGAAGTTGTACCTTACACCATTGCCTGCGGAACCGTCGGGCGCTTGGCCGATCGGTGATGTTGTGGGGTGTTTGAGCTAACTATCGACGCGTGGACGGGAAACCCGTCCACCCTACCGTAGGGTGGACGGCTTCGCCGTCCACGCGTTCAACCACCGTTCGACACTCTGGAAATCACAACTCGCCGTATGAGTGCAGCCCCGACAGGAACATGTTCACGCCCAGGAAGGCAAACGTGGTCACCAGCAAACCCACCAGCGCCCACCAGGCCGCCATCTTGCCGCGCAGGCCGTTAATCAGGCGCAGGTGCAGCCAGGCCGCGTAGTTCAGCCAGACGATCAGCGCCCAGGTTTCCTTCGGGTCCCAGGACCAGTAGCCGCCCCAGGCCTCGGCTGCCCACAGCGCGCCAAGGATGGTGGCCACCGTGAAGAAGGCGAAGCCGACCGAAATGGCCTTGTACATCACGTCGTCCAGCACTTCCAGCGACGGCAGGCGGTCCGCCAGGATGCCATTGGCTTTCAGCAGGTAAGCCGTGCCCACCATCGCCGCCAGGGCAAAGGTGCCGTAGCCGATGAAGTTGGCCGGTACGTGAATCTTCATCCACCAGCTTTGCAGGGCCGGCACCAGCGGCTGGATGGTGGCGGCGTCGCGCGACACCGTGTACCAGAGCAGGAAGGCGACGGCTGCCGAAATGATCAGCAGCACAAAGGCGCCCAGCTGGCGCGTGGCATAGCGCTCTTCGTAGTACAGGTAGAACAGCGCCGTGATCATCGCGAACAGGATGAACACCTCGTACAGGTTCGACACCGGGATATGGCCGACGTCCGGCCCGATCAGGTAGGACTCGAACCAGCGCACCATCATGCCGGTAAAGCCGAGCACCACGGCGGCCCAGCACAGGCGCGAGCCGATCGCGGCGCCAGAACCGGAACGGCTGAGCAGGCCGATCCAGTAGAACACGGTCGAGAACACGAACAGCGCGCTCATCCACAGGATGGCCGACTGGCTCGACAGCATGTACTTCAGGAAGAATTTCTGCTCGGCCGCGGCCAGCGAGCCGTCGTACATCGAGATCGCCCACAGCGACAGCAGGGCCACGACCGGCATCAGCCAGCGCACCGGCTTCCAGTGCCAGCCCAGCGCGGCAAAGGTCGGCGCCGACAGCAGCAAGATCGCGCGCTCGTAGCCGTCCATGAAGTGGGCGTAGCGGTTCAGCGCGAACAGGGCCGCGGCCAGCAGGCCGGCGCCGAACAGCCAGTCGGTCGCCGTCAAGCGGCGGAAATAGCCGGGCGCTTCGGTGTAGACGCCGTCCTTGAGTACGGGACGGGGCGGGGTTGGGCGGGATGCTTCCATAGTTTCTCCAATGCCTGCTTGTACTGGCAGCGCCAGCTTACGCCGATTGCGGCAGCTTGGCTGCCAGGTCGGCGAATTCTTTCTCGAAATCCAAAGTCTTGCGCTGGGTGCTCATCGCCATCAGCGCGTGGGCGCCGTCGCCGTCCTGGCGCACCCACACCCACAAACGGCGCTCGCGGATATAGAACATCGCAAAGATGCCCGCCACCAGCAGCACGCAGCCGAGATAGACGATCTTCTTGCCCGGCGAACGGGTCACCTGCAGCACCGAGGCTTTGACTTCGTGGAACTCGTCGAGCTGCAAATAGACCGGCGCGCCGTAGAAGAAGCTGTCGGACAGCGCATTCGTCGCCAGCTGCAGGAAGCGGCCATGCTTGTCGCTCGGCGCGATGGGGGCTTCGCCGTCTTTCGCGCGCGCCACCTGCCACAACTCCAGCAAGACGCCGTTCAGCATCTTGATGAAGACGTTCGCCGCTTTTTCCTGCTCGGCCGCCGGAATCTTTTCCAGGAACTGGGCCACGGCGACAAAGCCGCCCGGCGTGTCGTCGCCGGCAAAGATGCCCAGCGTGCGCTCGGCCGACTGGCGCAGCTGGTCGCCGAAGCCGGCCTGGGCCGCCTGTTCCGGCGCCAGTGCGCGCGCTGCATAACGCGCGGCGGCCTGGGCGCGCAAGGCCGGATCGGCGAGCGCGGCGCGCAGGCGCATCCATTCGCGCACGCTGTAGTTGTCGTCGGCCGGGATGCGCAGGAAGCGGAAGCCTTCGGCGGGGCTGGTGCGCACGCCGGCCAGGAAGACTTGCGAACCTTCGAGCGTGACCGGCTGCATGTAGTTCATGAACTCGCGCGCCTGGCCGGTCTGGTCGCGCAGCTTGTATTGCACGCTCGGACCGACGTTCTTCAGGTCCTTGTTGTTGGCGTTCTTGCCGGCCGAGCCCGAGGCCTTGCCCAGGGTCGCCGCGAACTGCTCGTTGAAGGATTGGCCCTTGGTGACGGCGCGCACGTCATTGCCGGCGGCCGTGTTCTCGACGTTGAAGGGACGGAAGCCCGACCATTCGACGGCAAAGGCGCCGCTCGGTGTCTTCAGTTCGGTGGAATTGCCGACGACGCCGGCAATATCGAACGACTTCGATTCGGTGCCGGCCATCGGGAAACCGGTGAGTTTCAGCTTGCTGCCGCCATCCTCGAAGCTCGACTGGTAGACGGCCACGCCTTTATAGATCAGCGGCTCGTTGACCTTGATGGTGGCCGGGAAAGTCTTGCCCGCCTCGCGGTCGTGCACCACGACGTCGCTGGCGAACAGCTTCGGCATGCCGGTCGAATAGAAATCGATGTGGAATTTCTTGAGCTCGATGGCGAACGGCAGGTCCTGCACCAGCACGCCGGTGGCCTGCGGCAGGATCGCGGTGTTGCCGGTCTGGCCTTCGGCCAGCAGGGTGTTGCCGCGGTAGGTCGGGTTGCCCAGGCCGAGGCGGTGCTGGGCCGGAATCCGGGAAATCACGCCAGTGCCGGCATACGGCGTCTTACCCAGGAACCATTGTTGGAAGCGGATGGGCAGTTCGGAGTCGAGCATGCCGCCCAGCAGGATCACGATGATCGCCGTGTGCGCGAAGATATAGCCGAACTTGTTGCCGGCCCCCTTTTTTGCCGCCACCAGGATGCCGTGGCCCTTGTCGACCACCTTCACCTTGTAACCGGCGTGACCGAGGCGATTCGCACTCTGATGGGCTAGGGCCACATAATCCAGCGGCGTGCTCCATTCGCTTTTATGGTGGAAATTGCGCAGCGATTCTTCGCGCACGCCCTCGCGCCAGCTGCGCATGTCGCGCATCATCTTCGGCGCGTTGCGCACCACGCACAGGCCGGTGGAAACGATCAGGGTCAGCAGGATCGCCAGGAACCACCACGCCGTGTACACCGTGTACAGGCCCAGCTTGCGGAAGACTTCGTACCAGAAGGGACCGAACTGGTTGACGTAGTTCGGCATGGCGTCGCCCTGGCGCAGGACGGTGCCGATGATCGCCGCAATCGCCAGGATCATCAGCAAGCTGATGGCAAACCGCATCGATGAGACCAGCTCGACGGCTTCGGCCAGCGCGCGCCGGCGCGTCTTTAGTTCAATTCCCGTGGTGCTCATTCTCAGACTTACTTTCTCATGCGGTCAGGTGCGCCGCGAGTTTACAGCAAAAAGGGCGCCGGCTTGCGCTGGACGCCCTTTCCTTACGAGTGGAGCATGCCGATCAGCGCAGGCCGGCGATGTAGTCGGCAACGGCCTTCATTTCCGCGTCCGACAGGCGCTGCGACAGAGTCGACATCTGCGGGCTGTTGACGCGCGCACCGCTTTTGAATGCGGCCAACTGCGCCAGGGTGTAATCTTGATGCTGGCCTGCCAGGCGCGGGTACTGGACCGGGATGCCGGCGCCGTTCGCGCCATGGCAGCTGGCGCAGGCGGCGACGCCCTTCTCGGCAATGCCGCCGCGATAGATCTTGCGGCCGAGTTCGACGGTGTCCTTGTTTTTCGCGGCGCCCGGCTTGGTTTTTTGCACGGCGAGGTAAGCGGCGATGTTGCGCTTGTCTTCCTCGGTCAGCATCTTGGCGTAGGTGGTCATGACCGGGTTGTTGCGCTGCGGCGTCGTGAAGTCGACCAATTGCTTGTGGGTGTAGGCTTCGAACTGCGCGGAGAGTTTCGGGTTCGCGACGATGGTCGAGTTGCCGTTGGCGCCGTGGCAGGACAGGCAGGCCGGCAAGCCGCGCGCGGCATCGCCGCTTTCGTACAGGGTGGCGCCCTTCGCGGGATCGGCCTTCACGACGGCAGGCTGGGCTTCGGCAGCGCCGGCGGCGGAACCGAACGCCAGGGTGGCAAGCAACAACGATTTCATGAACACCGCGCTAGCGGACGATACAGACACACGATTCATTCGAGCACCCTGAAAAAGTCGAAAACAGTTTGATATGTACTGCGGACTTACCTGTTGCAAACAATTGATAACCCCTTATTGTA
The DNA here is from genome assembly GCF_030411995.1 of Massilia sp. YIM B02769. Taxonomy (GTDB): domain Bacteria; phylum Pseudomonadota; class Gammaproteobacteria; order Burkholderiales; family Burkholderiaceae_D; genus Telluria. The sequence continues at coordinate 39,571 of NZ_JASNRC010000009.1, read as the reverse complement.
CAATAGGATTGTTTCCTCCACGCCTCATTTCCTTGCATTTTTCACCTCTCTTCCATGTCCAAACTCTGGCAAGCCCGCTTCTTCACGACCGTCAACCAGCTGCGTGATCTCCCGTCCACCCGGGTTCCCGAGATCGCCTTTGCCGGCCGCTCCAACGCGGGCAAGTCGACCGCGATTAATATCCTGACGAACCAGAAAGGCCTGGCCTTCGCGTCGAAAACGCCGGGTCGTACCCAGCACATCAATTACTTTTCGATCGGCGGCGCCCACGTCGGCCAGCACCGCAAGGACCCGACCATCGTCGAGGAAATCCAGGCCCTGCTGGTCGACTTGCCGGGTTACGGCTACGCGGAAGTGTCGGGCAACGCCAAGCTGCACTGGCAAAAACTGCTGGGCGACTACGTCCAGCGGCGCGAGCAGCTGGCGGCCCTGGTGCTGATCATGGATTCGCGCCGCCCCTTCACCGACCTCGACGTGCAGATGCTGGAATGGTTTGCCCCGACCGGCAAGCCGATCCACTGCATCCTCACCAAAGCCGACAAGCTGAACCGCAACGAGCAGGCCAACATCCTGCGCGAAGCGAAAGGTATCCTGGACAGCTATGTCGACGAGGAAGGCGAAGGCTTCCCCTTCACGGTGCAGCTGTTCTCCGCGCTGAAGCGGATCGGTATCGAGGAAGCGGACGCCAAGATCCAGGAGTTGATCGGCCTGTCCGGCAACGATGAAGATGCTGCAGGCGACGAGGAAGGCAACCCGGTCCCCGACCAATCCTGATAGAAAGCGATCACGATGAGTTCCATCATTACCGGCCAATACCCGAACACGCGCATGCGCCGCATGCGCCGCGACCCCTTCTCGCGCGCCCTGATGCGCGAAAACACCGTTACCGCCTCGGACCTGATCTACCCGGTCTTCATCCTCGACGGCGAAAACCAGCGCCAGCAAGTGGCCTCGATGCCGGGCGTCGAACGCGTCTCGGTCGATTTGCTGCTGAAGGTCGCCGAAGAATGCGTCAGCCTCGGCATCCCGGTGCTGGCCCTGTTCCCGGTGATCGACGCCTCGCTGAAGACCTATGACGGCGTGGAAGCGACGAATCCCGACGGCCTGGTGCCGCGCGCCGTGCGTGCACTCAAGAAGCACTTCCCCGAGCTCGGCATCCTCACCGACGTCGCCCTCGACCCCTACACCACCCACGGCCAGGACGGCTTGCCGGACGAGACCGGCTACATCGTCAACGAAAAGACGATCGCCATGTTGACGCGCCAGGCCCTGGCCCAGGCCGAAGCCGGCGTCGACGTCGTCGCCCCGTCGGACATGATGGACGGCCGCATGGGCGTGATCCGCAATGCCCTGGAAGAGCGCGGCTTCATCCACACCCGCCTGATGGCCTACTCGGCGAAGTATGCATCGGCCTTCTACGGCCCCTTCCGCGACGCGGTGGGTTCGGCCGCCAACCTGGGCAAGGCCGACAAGAACACCTACCAGATGGACCCGGCCAACATCGACGAGGCCCTGCGCGAAGTGGCGCTGGACCTGGCCGAAGGCGCCGACATGGTGATGGTGAAACCGGGCATGCCTTACCTGGACGTGGTGCGCCGCGTGAAGGACGAGTTCCGCGTGCCGACCTTCGCTTATCAAGTGAGCGGCGAATACGCGATGTTGAAGGCCGCCGCCCAGAACGGCTGGCTGGACCACGACAAGGTCATGATGGAATCGATGATGGCCTTCAAGCGCGCCGGCGCCGATGGTGTGCTGACCTATTTCGCGCTGGACGTGGCGCGCAAGCTCAAAGCTGGAGCCTGAGCGCTTCGCGAAGTCTGCTTATAAAAACCGTGCTTTTGCACGGTTTTTTTCGCCGTTTGCCGTTGCCGTTGTAGTTGTAGGGTGGGCACCTGTGCCCACGCGGTATGGTACGGATGAATAGTCGCGCCGTGAGCGGGTGAGGGCGGGTAGCAGAGCGTTGCCTATCGTGTTCATCCGGTACAGACGTTTCGACACGCGGCGGTGCCATACCGCGTGGGCACAGGTGCCCACCCTACAGAACCCGACCCAATCCAAGCTTCAATACACCTCGACGTTCGCCGACACCAGCTCGACATCGGCCTCGTCCATCCCGTGATGCCCCATCATCGCGTGCATCGGCACCACCCGCAGCCGCAGCGCATCGTCGGACGATCCCGCCCCGCGCGCCCCGCTCAGCTTGGCGCCCAGCGGAAGCGCGAAGCTGAGCGCGCCGCAGGAACCGCGGTGTCCGAACATGACGATGGTCGCCAGGTAGAAGGGGCTGCCGGCGTCGATGCCGTGCGGGTTCTCCGGCCCGTTCAGGATCACGATGTAAGGGTCGCGGCAAGCCTGCGGGAAGTTCAGGGTGATGTTCGCCACCACGGTCTGCCCTGCCTCGACCGCGCTTTCCAGCGTGCCCGCCGTCACTTTCACCTGGGCCGTGGCCGGGCGCGCGCCGCCGACCGCGCGGCTCAGCACGGAACCGGGGAACACGCGCCGCGCCACCCGTTGCGGGCGGGCCATTGCGCTGGATGCCTTCGGCAGCGTTTCCTCGCCGCTCCCTGCCTCGTAGTCGTAGTCGAAGAAGCCGGTCGCCTCGTAGTCGCCGGCCCGCGTCTGCGCCACCGGCGCACCCTTGCCGTCGACGAAGAACAGCAGCGGTTCGCGCGCCCAGCGATAGTAATCGGTGGCCTTTTCCGCTGCCGACTTCTGGTCGTCCGGCAGCTCGGTGCGCAGCTCGACGCCGGCCGGTAGCGTCGGCTGGCCGAGCAGCGCTTGCCGGCGCGTCCACACGTCCCACAGCCGGTCGATGTTGGCGTGGTGCAGGAAGAACACCGGATCGACCGGCGACAGCATGTCGGCCATGAAGCCGCGCGATTCGGTGAAATTGCAGTCGCGCGAGCCGACGCAGCGGTGCACCGAATTGTGCGGGCGCGCTTCCAGCACGCCGAAGCCGGCCGACACGCTATGGTTGGCGCTCTTCGGGCTGGCGAAGGTGGCGAAGTCGGGCGCATCGAGGGCGGCGCGGATGGTGGCCGGCGCCACCGCGTCGGAAGTCGCCAGCGAAAAACCAGGCCGCTCGCGCACGATGCCGCGCGCGCCGGGCTGCTCGTAGAACAGGCGGCCCGACGGGTCGCGCAGGATGTCGAACATCAGGTCGGCATCGAAGCGCACATTGCGCGCGAGCAGTTGACCATACTGGGAGTTGCGCGTGTAGACGCCACCGGGCGAGGTCCAGTAGCCCGAGTTCGCCACCGCCGCCGCCAGGCGCGCCTCGAATTCCGGCGCGGTGCCGGCATAGGCGCTGTGGTTGGGGTCGAGCACGCCGTCGAACATGCCCTCGGGCAGGCGCTGCTCGGCGGTCCAGTCCCAGTACGGCAGGGCGAACTGCGGGTCGCCGCTGAGTTCGCGGCAGACCTGCTCGAACCAGCCCAGGTAGCCGCGGTGCCAGGGCAGGAACCACCAGTTGCCGTGCGGGCAGTCGAGGGTGTGGATGATGGCCTGGCGGTACCAGTTGCGCGGGTCTTCCGGCGGAAGCGCCAGCATCGCGCGCACGGCGCGTGCATAGCTTTCCAGCATGCGCACGCCCATCTTCGAGCCCGAGGCATTCGGCCGGCGCCAGCGTGCCCGCGCGGGCGGCTGGGCCAGGCTGGCGCCGAAGGGCAGCAGGCTGGCGCCAGCGGCGATGGCGGCGGATTGCAGGATACGGCGGCGCGATGGACTCGTAACGCGATTCGGTATGAAGGGCATGGCAGGCTCCGGTAGCGGGAAGGGAGGGATAGCCGCCCGCTCGCTTGCAGCGAGCGCGGCGGTCCTGTCCCAGCCTAGCCGGTCTGAACCGGGCGGCGCTGGTGCAGCGCAAAGGGGCGCACCGAAGCGGTGCGCGGCGGCGCCGATCGCGTTTCTGGACGAAAAAAAGCCACGCACCGGACGGGGCGTGGCGGTTAATGCCTGCTGCCGTCAGCGCGGCGGACTGTAGTTCGGGAACATTTCCTTCATCAGGAAAGCCTGCAGTTCTGCCGTGTCCTTCGGCCGCGCGCTCATCGTCACCACCTTGCCCAGGCGGTGCGATTCCCATTCGAAGTCGCCGGTCTTTTCGCGGCGGATCAGTTCGATCATCTTCTTCACCACGGCGGTCTCGACATCGGGCTCGTTGCCCTGCTCCACCGTCACCGAGGTCAGCCAGCGGCGCTTGAAGTTCTGGTTCCAGCCGCGGAACTTCAGGTCCATGCTATGGAAGGTCTTGTTCGAGATCGAGAAGATGCCGCCGCTCTCGTCGCTGTCGTCGCGGCCGCGGTTATTGATCTTGGCAATGTTCGCCAGCGCATTGCGGGTGCCGCGCGCGGCCTCGCTTTCTTCTTCCGACTGGCTCGGCTCGGGCGCGCCGCGCTGGGCGCGCTTGCGGGCGATGTACTCGGCCATGTCCATCGGCGGCGCTTCTTCCGGCTTGGCTTCCGGCTTCGGCTCGGGCGGCGGCGGCTCGACCTTGTCGACGATACGCGGCTTTTCCTCGGGCAGGGTGATGGTGTCGGGCAGGCGCTCGACGCGCGGTGTGGTCGGCCGCGGCTGCGCCGGGTTCTTCGAGGGTTTACTGGTTTTCGCGGGCGACTGGGCCTGGGGCGGCGGCGGTTTCGCCAGCGGCTGGACGTAGACGACTTCGCCGCCGCTCGGGGGCTTGGCCTTTTTCTCGGTGCGCTCGGGCTGGTAGAAGTAGAGCGCTACCAGCAGCAAGTGCAAGGCGATCGTGACCGCCAGGCCGGTGCGATTCGGACCTTGCTTGCCATAGGTCGGCACAACGGCGCCGGGCAGCGGCTGTCCGCAATGCTGGCAAACATCGCTGTGCTCGGCGTAGGTGTGGGAATGGTCACGCAAAATCAATACAAGTTCCGGATAACTGGTCAGCGAAATGCGCCTGTGAGCCGAAGTCTACCCGGTTTGGGTCCCCGGCGCACAGCCGCGTTGCGCTGCACAGCTTACAGGTCGGTTTTCCTGATAGTTGTTACATTGTGTTTCAACCGATCTTGTGCAGCGAGACCGGGTTCGCCGGGGCCGGCGCCGGTGCATGCACGGCATGCTCCGTCTCGTGCGCCGCGATGTCCACGTCGGTCATCGGACCGCTGCCGCTGTACTTGTCCAGGTAGAGATAAATCACCGGGGTGATGTAGAGCGTGATCACCTGCGAGAAGATGAGGCCGCCCACCACCGCCAGGCCCAGCGGCTGGCGCAGCTCGGCGCCGGCGCCGATGCCCAGCGCGATCGGCAGCGCGCCCATCATCGCCGCCAGCGTGGTCATCAAAATTGGACGGAAGCGCAGGATACAGGCCTCGCGGATCGCCTCGACCGGCGTCATGCCGGCATTCCTCTGCGCATCGAGCGCGAAGTCGATCATCATGATCGCGTTCTTTTTCACGATACCGATCAGCATCAGGATGCCGATCATCGCAATCAGGGTCAGGTCGAGGTTGAAGATCCACAGCGTCAGCAGCGCCCCCACCGCCGCCGACGGCAGGCCGGCGAGAATCGTCAGCGGGTGGATATAGCTTTCGTACAGCACGCCGAGCAGCACATAAATGACGCCGATGGCCGTGATGATCAGGATCAGCTGGCTCGACTGGGTATCCTGGAACACCGCCGCGTCGCCGCCGTAATTCGTGATGATCGAGGACGGCAGCTTCATCTCGCGCTTCATCTCTTCGATGGCGGCGGTGGCGTCGCCCAGCGGCACGTTCGGCGCCAAATTGAAGGCCAGCGTAATCGCCTGCAACTGCCCCTGGTGGTTGATCGCCAGCGGACCGACCGTGCGGCGCACGCTGGCAAAGCTCGACAGTTTCACCAAATCGCCATTGCTCGAGCGCACAGACACGCGCGACAGCGCATCGTCGTAGTAGCGGTCGGCCTCGGCCGCTTCCAGGATCACGTAATAGCTGGCGGCGGTCGAATAGATGGTCGAGACCTGGCGTTCGCCGAAGGCGGCGTACAGCACGGTGCGCACGTCGGCCATGTTCACGCCCAGGCGCGCGGCCTTGTCGCGGTCGATGTCGAGGGTCGCTTGCAGGCCCTTGTTCTGCGAGTCGCTGGTAACGTCGCGGAACTTCGGATCGGCGCGCATGCGTTCGAGGAACTTGTCGGCCCAGCTGCCGATCTCGCCGCCCGACACGCTTTGCAGCGAGTACTGGTAGCGGCTCTTGCTCTGGCGCCCGCCCAGCTGCAGGTTCTGCACCGGCGACATGTACACCTGCACCCCGGCCACGCCGCGGGTGGCCTTGCGCAATTCATCCAGCACTTCCGGCATGGCCGGACGTTCGCTACGCGGCACCAGCACCAGGAACATGCGGCCGGTGTTGCCGCCGCCGACGAACGAGGTCACGTCCTGCACGTGCTTGTTGGCGCGCATGATGTCGACCACCTTGCCCTGCAGCGCCATCATCGCCTGCGAGGAGGTGTCCTCGGAGGCTTCGACGGTAATGCGGATCTGGCCCAGGTCTTCCTCGGGGAAGAAACCTTTCGGCATGCTCATGTACAGGACGGCGGTCAGGGCAAAGGTGCCCAAGGCCAGCATCAGCACCAGGAAGCGGTAGCGCAGCGCCTTGTCGAGGCTGCGCGCATAGCCGTTGCGCACGCTGGTGAACATGGCTTCGAAGCGGCGGCCGACCCAGGACATCTCGTGCGGCTCGATGTGGCCGCCGTGCTTGATCAGGCGCGAGCACAGCATCGGCACCAGGGTCAGCGACACGGCCGCCGAGACCAGCACCGCCAGGCCGACGATGACCGCGAATTCGCGGAACAGCAGGCCGATCACGCCCGGCATGAAGAAGATCGGGATGAACACCGCCACCAGCGAAATCGAGATCGAGATGATGGTGAAGCCCATCTCGCGCGAGCCGACCAGGGCCGCATGGAAGGGCTTTTTCCCCATCTCCATGTGGCGCACGATGTTTTCCAGCACCACGATGGCATCGTCGACCACCAGGCCGACGGCCAGCGTAATCCCCAGCAGGGAAATATTGTCCAGGCTATAGCCGAAGGCATACAGCAGCGACAGCGCACCCAGCAGCGAGATCGGCACCGTTACCGCCGGGATCAGGGTCGCGGTCAGGCGGTGCAGGAAGAGGAAGATCACCAGGATGACCAGGATCACGGTGCCGGCCAGCGTCAGGTTCACGTCGTGGATCGCTTCGCGGATCGACACCGAGCGGTCGTTCACCAGGCTGATCTTGATCGAGGCCGGCAACTGCGTCTCGAACTTCGGCATCAAATTGCGCACGGCATCGACCACCTGCACGGTGTTCGCGTTCGGCTGGCGCTGCACCATCAGCACGATCGAACGTTCGCCGTTCAGGCTGCCGGCGGCTTTGACGGACTGGTAGCTGTCTTCGACTTGCGCCACGTCCTGCAGGCGCACCGGCAAGCCGTCGCGGGTGGCGACGATCAGTTTCGCGAAGTCGGCCGCTTTCATGAGCTGGCCGCCGCCCTGGATGGTCAGGGTCTGCGCCGGGCCGTCGAGGATGCCGAGCGGCGTGTTCGAGTTGGCGGCGCGCAGGGCGGCGGCCAGTTCGTCCATCGAGATGTTGCGCGCGTTCATCAAATCGGAACGGGCGCGCACGCGCACGGCGAAACGCTTCTGGCCGTTGACGGTGACTTGCGCGATGCCCGGCAGGGTCGAGATCGCCGGCGACACCACGTTCTCGGCGTAGTCGTTCAGTTCGGCCAGGCCCATCGAGGGCGAGGTCATGTGCATGAACAGGATCGGGGCGTCGGCCGGGTTGATCTTGCGGTAGGCCGGCAAGTCGGTCATTTCCAGCGGCAACTGGCGCTGGGCGGCCAGCAGCGCGGCCTGCACGTCCACCGCTGCCTTGTCGACGTCGATGGAGGTATCGAATTCCAGGGTCAGCGAGGTATTGCCCTGGGTGCTGGTCGAGGTGATCAGCTTGATGCCGGCAATCGTCGAGAATTGCTTTTCCAGCGGCAGCGCCACCGACGAGGCCATGGTTTCCGGGCTGGCGCCGGGCAAGTTGGCGCCGACGTTGATGACCGGGGTGTTATAGCTCGGCAGCGCCGCGACCGGGATGTGCATGTAGGCCAGGATGCCGACCAGCACCAGGCTGATCGACAGCAAGACCACCATCACCGGACGGCGGATACACAGTTCGGACAGATTCATGCTCCACCACCCTTGGTTGCGGGCGCGCCTTGCGGTTTGGCAGCGGAACCGGCTTCGGCGGCGATCTTGATCTTGCCGCCTGGACGCAGGTTCTGCTTGCCTTCGGTAATCACCTGCTCGTTGCCGTTCAAGCCAGTCACCGCCGCGTTCAGGCCGAAGGCATGCTGGCGCACGATCGGCACCTGGCGCGCGGTGCCGTCTTTCTCGGCGATGTAGACGAAGGTGCCGTAGGCGTTGATGATAATCGCATTTTGCGGAATCACGACGGCGTCCTGGATCGTGCGCACCGTGACGCGGGTGTTGACGTATTGTCCCGGCCACAGTTGGCCGTCGGCGTTGCTGAACTGCGCCTTGACGCGGATGGTGCCGCTGGTCGGGTCGACCGTGTTGTCGACGAAGATCAGTTCGCCGGTGACCGGTTTCGCTTCGCCGCCGCTGCTGGCTTCCACCGCGACCTTGCCCGCCTTCTGGGCCGCCAGCAGTGCGCCCAGCGCCGATTCCGGCAGGGTGAAGGCGACGTCGATCGGATCGAGCTGGGTGATGGTGGTGAGCGAAGTGGTCGGCTGGACCAGGCTGCCGCCATACACGTTGATGGCGCCGACGCGGCCCGACAGCGGTGCGCGGATCGCGGTGTAGCTGGCGCTGACTTGAGAAGCACGTACCGCTGCGGAACTCGCCGCCAATGCGGCGCGGGCGCCTTCCACCTGGCTTTGCAGCGAATCGACGGCGCTCTGGGCCAGGAATTTCTGGGCAACCAGTTCCTGGCTACGCTTGTACTGGCGCTCGAGATCGGCCAGGGTGGCCTTGCCGCGCGCCACTTCCGCTTCGGCCTGGGCCACGGCGGCGCGGTCGCTGCGGTCGTCCAGCGAGAACATCAATTGCCCGGCCTTCACGAACTGCCCTTCGCGGATATGTACCTGGCGGATCGTGCTGGTGGTCTGCGGACGCAGGTCGACGGTCTGCTGCGGCGTCACGGTGCCGTTGGCGGCGACGTCCACGCCCACGTCCTGGCGCCGCGGCGCCACCACGTTCACCGTGGTCGGGCCTTGCGGCGCGCCGCCGGCCTGGCCGTTCTTCCCCTCGCCTTCGGCATGGGCGCCGCGGTTCATGTACCAGGCGCCGCCAATGCCGGCTGCAACGACCACCGCGATGACTGCGAGCGTGTTCTTTTTCATTCAGGTCCCTTGCCGCCAGTTCCGGCGGCTTGATCAGTCGATTAACAAATATGCAGATACAAAAGCGTGGCGGGCAGTATGCCATCCACGTATTACAACTTACTTACAGGATTCTTAACAAATGGTCTCGATAGATGGTGCAGGCGGCTGGCTGCACCATCATTTACCAGGGTAGTACTCCGGCAGGGTAAGGGTGACTTCGAGGCCGCCTTCCGGGTGGTTGGACAGCGCGATGCTGCCGCCGTGCTGCTCGGCGATATTCCGGGCGATCGTCAGGCCGAGGCCGGTACCGCCGGATTCGCGCGAGCGCGAGGTCTCGACGCGGTAGAACGGATCGAAGACGCGCGCCTGCTCGGCCGGCGCAATGCCGGGGCCGCCGTCGCGCACGCGGATGCGCGCCGCGCCGTTTACGCGGTCGACCGTCACACCCGCCTCGCGGCCATACTTCACCGCGTTGTCGATCAGGTTGCCGAGGCAGCGGCGCAGGTCGAGCGGGCGGCCGAGGATGGCCATGCCAGAGCGGCCGCTGAGGGTGACGGCCTGGCTGGCGTCGGCGGCGTCGTCGCAGACCGAATCGAGCAGCGAATCGAGGTCGAGCATCTGCATGGTCTCGGTGGTGTCCATGCTGCGCGCCAGCTCCAGGCCCTCGCGCACCATGGCCTGCATCGCCGACAGATCGCCGATCAGGCGTTCCTGCAAATCGGCGTCGGCCACCTTTTCCAGGCGCAGGCGCATGCGCGTCAGCGGCGTCTGCAAGTCGTGGGTGATGGCGGCCAGCATCTGCGTGCGCTGGAAGATGTACTGGCGGATGCGCGCCTGCATGGCGTTGAAGGCGGTGCTGGCCTGGCGGATCTCGCTGGCGCCGCTCACATCCAGCGGCGGACGGTTGATGTCGTTGCCGAGTTCCTGAGCCGCCACCGCCAGGCGCTTCAGCGGACGGGTGGTCATGCGCGCCACCAGGTAGGCCAGGCCGGCGATGCTGAGGAAGAACAGGACGATCACGGCGCGGTAGTCGGTTTCGTCGTTGACGGCGGCGGCGCGCGGCGGCAGCACGGCCAGGCGCAGCTCCTCGCCGTCGCGCAGGCGCACGTTCAAAAATTCGCAGGCGCCGCGCCAGCGCGCCGACAGCAGGCCGTACAGTTGGGGAATGCGCGGCGGGCTCTCGCAGGCGGCGGGACGCGAATCGGCCGAGACGATGTGGTAGCCGGCGCCGAGGCGTTCGGCCAGGGTCTCGGCGAATTCGCTGGCCGACTTGGCCAGCGGGCGCGGGGCGCCGACTTCGAGCGACAGGCCGGGCCGGTTCGCCACCGACAGGTAGGCCGGGCGCGCCGAGGCCGGCACGATCTCGGTGGCCATGATCAGCTGCTCGGCGCGCTCGATCAGGTTCTGGTCGCGCGCATGCTCGAGCACGCGCTGGCGTTCGTTGTCGGCAAGCCACTGGGTCAGGGCGCCGGTGATCAGCACACCCAGCAGCAGGGTGACGAAGACACGGCCCGTCATCGAGCCGAGGAAGGCTTTCACGCAGTCGGCTCCACGGTCACCTGGCCGGCCAGCACGTAGCCGCCGTTACGCACGGTCTTGATGATCTGCGGCATGCGCGCGTCTTCGCCCAGCTTCTGGCGCAGGCGGCTGATCTGGATGTCGATCGAGCGGTCGAAGGGGTCGGCGTCGCGGCCCTGCGTGAGGTTCAGCAGCTGGTCGCGGTTCAGCACGCGGTTCGGGTGCTCGAGGAACACGCGCAGCAGGCGGAACTCGGCGCCCGACAGCATGATCACGATGCCTTCCGGGTTGACCAGGTGGCGCGCGGTGAGGTCCAGGGTCCAGTTCGAGAAGCGCATCTGCTGCACGTTCTCGGCCGGGGCGTTCGAGGGCATGGCGTGCGAGCGGCGCAGCACGCTGCGGACGCGCGCCAGCAGTTCGCGCGGCTCGAAGGGTTTTGGCAGGTAGTCGTCGGCGCCCATTTCCAGGCCGAGGATGCGGTCGAGCGGCTCGTTGCGGGCGGTCAGCATGATGACCGGCAGGGTCGAAGTGGCGCGCAGCTTGCGGCACAGGGTCAGGCCGTCGTCGCCGGGCAGGTTCAGGTCGAGCACGATCAGGTCGGGGCGCGACTCGTCGAGGATTTTCCACATCGCGACGCCATCGGCGGCGGCCAGCGCGCGGTAGCCGTTCGACTCGAGATAATCGGCCAGCAGCTGGCGGATGTCGCGGTCGTCATCGACGATGAGGATGGTAGAAGAATTGTCCATACCTGCAATTATCCTTACTTAAAAGAGCCATGAACAGCGCATTTGTATCGGCATGTATATGGATTCAACGGGGAAACATATTGATACAAAGTGCGTGGCAGGGGACACGCTGGGCTTACACTTTTCCGAGATCATGGAACCCGTGCAGAGAACAGATTACTTGCACAAGAACTGACTCCCACACTGAAAGGACATCGCATGAACACCCTTCGCAAGCAGATCCTGGTTGCCTTTGCCGCTGTCGGTTTCGCCGGCGCCGCCTTCGCCCAGACCGCCGCCACGGCGCCGGTACAGGAAGGCCGCCACGGCCACGCCGTCACGGCCGAACAGCGCGCCGCCCACCATGCCGAGCGCCAGGCCAAGCGCGCCGAACGCCAGGCCGCCCGCGCCGCCAAGCTGCGCGCCGACCTGAAGCTGACGGCGCAACAGGAACCGGCATTCGCCGCCTTCCTCGCCGCCGGCAAGCCGGCCCAGCGTCCGCAGGGGCAAGGCGCCGCCAAGGCCGGCGAGCGCGGCCAGTTCGCCGCCCTGCCCGCGCCGCAGCGCATGGAGCGCATGATCGATCGCCAGAAGCAGCGCACCGCGCGCATGGAATCACGCCTGGCAGCCCTGAACAACTTCTACGCCGTGCTCACGCCGGAACAGAAGAAAGTGTTCGACAGCCAGGCGATGCGCGGCGGCTTCGGCAACCACCATGGCCACGGCGGTCCCGGCCATCATGGCGGGCGCGGCGCGGCGCTGCAAAGCTGAGTTGCCTCGTTGAGAAACGCGAAGGGGATGCGCTTGCATCCCCTTTTTTCGTCGCATGGCGGCTGGCGCGGCGTTACTGCTTGGCCATCCAGCCTTGTTCGGTCTTCATGAACGATGCCCAGGCGGTACGCGCCACCTTGTCGCCCGGCTTCGCGGCGTCCTTGAAGCCCTTCTCTTCCAGGTCGGACCAGGCATACACGAAGGCGTTGCGCCGCGCGCGTACGACATCGTCGGCGCCTTCCTGGTTCCAGTAGGCGACGCAGGGCTGGCAACGCGTCAGGAAGGCATCGCGGCGCTGCGCGAAGTCCTGCTGCTTGCCTATCCATTCGGATGCGGCCAGCGACAGGCTCATGCTCGCCTGCATGTCCTTGATGCCCATGAAACCGGGATTCTTCTTGACGTCGGCCAGCTCGTCCATGATCCCGTTCGCCGCGGCCAGTACCACCTCGGGAAGCGGCTTGGTCAGTTTCAGGTCGTAGGCATAGCGGACGATGTAGGTGTTGATCGCGCTGGTGTCTTCCCAGCCGTTCTGGCGCTTGTAGTTGTCGATCGCCAGGCCTTCCTGCAGGTCGGCCTCGGCATACGGCCGCACCGTCTTGGCGGTGAGGCTGTCGTTCGGTGTTTTTTCGTCGCAGCCCGCCAGGAATACGGCCGAGCACAGCAAGGCGACGCTAAGGGTTTTCTTCATGTTCTCGCGGCAGTGAAATGATCGGACACGGCCGGGCAGCGGCCATGCCGCCCGGCTGGGCGTGCTCATTCTATGAGCGTCGCGATCTTTCCGCAAGGAAATATTATGGCCCGATGCCTGCCCGGCCTTGTGCTTAGTCCAGCTTCTCGAGCGATACCAGGAACTTGCCGGCGTTCTGGTAACCGATCACGCGGCTGTCCGCGATCTCCCTGCCAGACTTGTCGAAGAAGATGATCCCCGGCGGCCCGAACAATCCGAAGCGTTTCAGCATCGCCTTGTCGGCGGCATCGTTGGCCGTCACGTCGACCTGCAGCAGCACCGTATTTGCCAGCCTGGCCTGCACCTGCGGGTCGACGAAGGTCAGCTTCTCCATCTCCTTGCAGGACACGCACCAGTCGGCATAGAAGTCGAGCATCGCGGTCTTGCCGCCCAGCTGGGCCAGGGCCGCATCCAGGTCGGCCACGGTCTTCACGCGCGTGAAGTGCAGCGGCTGCTTCTGGGTGCCGGTCAGGTGCGCCAGCGGCGCCAAGGGGTCGCGGCCGCCGCTGGCCACGCCGACCAGCTGCATCGCGCCCAGGATGCCGCATATGGCGCCCAGGGCGAGCGCGGCCCAGTGCCCGCGCCGGCGCAGCAGCCAGGCGCCATAGCCGAGCAGGAGCAGCGCCCACAGCAGCATCTGCACGCCCGGCGGCAGCACCGGCGACACCAGCCACAGCGCCATCGCCAGCATCAGCACGCCGAAGAAGCGCTTCACGGCATCCATCCAGGCGCCGGCCTTCGGCAGCAGCGAGCCGGCCGACACGCCGACCAGCAGCAGCGGAATGCTCATGCCGATCGCCATCGAGAACAGCGCGGCGCCGCCGACCAGCACGTCGCGCGTCTGGCTGATGTAGACCAGAGCGCCGGCCAGCGGCGCGGCAACGCAGGGGCCGACGATCAGGGCCGAGATCGCACCCATGGCGAACACGCCGGCCAGCTTGCCCGAAGCCTGGCGGTTCGAGACGCCGCTCAGGCGCGTCTGCAGCGAGGCCGGCATCTGCAGTTCGTAGTAGCCGAACATCGACATCGCCATGGCCACGATCAGCAGCGCGAAGCTGCCCAGCACCCAGGGATTCTGCAGGGCGGCGGCCAGGCCTTCGCCGATCAGGCCGGCGGCCACGCCGAGCGCGGTGTAGACGATGGCCATGCCCAGCGAATAGGTCAGCGACAGCACCAGGCCGCGCGAGCGTCTTACCTTGCCGCCCTCGCCCACGATGATCGAGGACAGGATCGGCACCATCGGCAGCACGCAGGGTGTGAAGGCCAGGCCCAGGCCGAGCAGGATGAAGGCGGGGACGATGGCGAGCAGGCGGCCGCCCTGCAGGACGGAGTCGATGGCGGAGAGGTCGGATGGGGCGGCGGATGGCGCGGTAGATGTCGCGCTGGAGGCCGCATTGGATGGCGCACCGGCTGCGGCCGGCGCGGCCGTCGCTGGCGGCGTGCCTTCGGTTGGCTGCTGGGCTGCTGGCGGCTGGGCTGCTGGCGGCTGGGCTGCTGTCTGGGCCGGCGTATCGACTGCGGGCGCGCTATCGACCGGCAAGCCGAGGCGTGCAGCCGCCCCGCCCTCGCCTCGCGGCGCCGACGACAGGGCCGCCGGGGCGTTGCCGTTCGCACCGAGGGGAATGCTCGCCTCCGGCGCCGCGCCGCCGGCGGCGGCCAGTTGCGCGCTGTGTTCCTGCGGCGGATAGCACAGGCCCGCATCGGCGCAGCCCTGGCTGGTGGCGTTCAGGGTAAAGGCTCCGCTGCCCTCGACCGGAATGCGGATCGTCACCGCGCCGTGATAGGTCTCGACTTCCTTGCCGAAGGTCTCGTCGAATTTGACTTTCCCGGCCGGGATCTGCGACGCGCCCAGCTTGGCGCCGCGCGCATTGAAGGCGAAGCGCTCGCGGTACATGTAGTAGCCGGGCGCGATGTCGTAGGTGACAACCGCCGTGCGCTCGCCTTCCATGCGCGCCGAGAACTTGAAGGCGACGGCCGGGTCGAGGAAGTCCTCGGCGGCGCGGGCCGGTGCGATCAGCACGGCGACGAGGACGAACAGCAGGGACAGGGCGGCGAGCAGCGACACGCGCACTTCACGAAGACGGAACAGGGACATGACTTCCTTTGGATGACGACAGCGCAGGAATGGTACACCGGAGTGCCTGCCGATGGGTAACACCCGTCGACTCGCGCCGCGTGTTTCGCGCAGGCGAAAAAAAACCAGGCACGCGGCCTGGTTTTTCTTGTCGCTTGACGCGGATATTACTCGGCGGTCGGTGCTTCTTCAGCCGAGGTGACTTCCGGACGGTCCAGCAGCTCGACGTAGGCCATTGGCGCATTGTCGCCCACGCGGAAACCCATTTTCAGGATGCGCAGGTAGCCGCCGTTACGGTTGGCGTAACGTGGGCCCAGTTCGGCGAACAGCTTCTGCACCATTTCGCGGTCGCGCAGGCGGGCGAATGCCAGGCGCTTGTTGGCCAGGGTGTCGGTCTTGCCCAGGGTCAGGATCGGTTCGATGACGCGACGCAGTTCCTTGGCTTTCGGCACGGTGGTCTTGATGGCTTCATGACGCAGCAGCGAGACGGTCATGTTGCGCAGCATGGCGAGACGGTGGGACGAGGTACGGTTCAGCTTACGGAGGCCGTGACGGTGACGCATGGTACTTCCTTTCGAGTGTATAAAGTCCAGTTCTTCGATCGTTCAGGCTTGCGCAGGAACGCGGACCGGTTCATGTGGTTTAAGACTGCCCGGACAACATTGTCCGGGCAGGTAGTACAAATTACTTCTCGAGGCCTGCAGGTGGCCAGTTCTCGAGTTTCATGCCCAGGGTCAAGCCGCGCGAAGCCAGGACTTCCTTGATTTCGTTGAGCGACTTGCGGCCCAGGTTCGGCGTCTTCAGCAGTTCGTTTTCCGAACGCTGGATCAGGTCGCCGATGTAGTAGATGTTTTCTGCTTTCAGGCAGTTCGCCGAACGCACGGTCAGTTCCAGGTCGTCGACCGGACGCAGCAGGATCGGATCGACCAGCGGAGCACGCGATGGTGCTTCGGCGGCGGCTTCCGTGCCTTCCAGTGCGGCGAAGACGTTCAGCTGGTCAACCAGGACGCGTGCCGACTGGCGGATCGCTTCTTCCGGGGTGATGACGCCGTTGGTCTCGATGTTGATGATCAGCTTGTCCAGGTCGGTACGCTGCTCGACGCGCGCCGATTCGACGGCGTACGACACGCGGCGCACTGGCGAGAACGATGCGTCCAGGATGATGCGGCCGATCGTCTTGTTGGTGTCTTCCGACAGGCGACGGACGTTACCTGGCACGTAACCACGGCCCTTCTCGACCTTGATCTGCATGTCCAGCTTGCCACCGGCGGTCAGGTGAGCGATCACGTGGTCCGGGTTGATCAGTTCCACGTCATGCGGCAGATCGATGTCCGATGCCAGCACGGCGCCTTCGCCTTCCTTCTTCAGGGTCAGGGTCACGGAGTCACGGTTGTGCACCTTGAACACGACACCCTTCAGGTTCAGCAGCAGGTCGACGACGTCTTCCTGCACGCCGTCCAGCGACGAGTACTCGTGCACGACACCGGCGATCGTCACTTCGGTCGGCGCGTAGCCGATCATCGACGACAGCAGGACGCGGCGCAGCGCGTTACCCAGCGTGTGGCCATAGCCACGTTCGAACGGCTCCATCACGACTTTTGCGTGACCGGCGCCCAGGGCTTCGACGTCGATGATACGTGGCTTCAACAAACTATTTTGCATGAAATGTCCTCTTCAATACCCTCGGCTCGTTACACCGATAAGGCTGATGGCTTGTAATTGCTGCTTTTGATCTTAAATCGTAGAAGCAGAGACGCCCACTCGCGTAGCGAGCGGGCGAATCTACCGATCCCTACCAGCGATTAACGCGAGTACAGTTCGACGATCAGCGCTTCGTTGACGTCGGCAGCGATCTCGTTACGCTCTGGGAACGAACGGAAGGTGCCTTCCATCTTCTTGCTGTCGACCGAGACCCAGCTCGGCATGCCGACTTGTTCAGCCAGCGACAGGGCTTCGACGATACGCACTTGCTTCTTGGCCTTTTCGCGAACGGCGATGACGTCGCCGGTCTTGACGGCGTACGAAGCGATGTTCACGACGTTACCGTTGACGGTGAAGGCCTTGTGGCTGACCAGCTGGCGCGCTTCGGCGCGGGTCGAGCCGAAGCCCATGCGGTAGGTAACGTTGTCCAGACGCGATTCCAGCAGCTTCAGCAGGGTTTCGCCGGTGTTGCCTTTTTTACGCGATGCTTCGGCGAAGTAGCGACGGAACTGGCGTTCCAGGATGCCGTACATGCGCTTGACCTTCTGCTTTTCACGCAGCTGGTTGCCGTAGTCCGAGGTGCGGGCACCCGACTTGACGCCGTGCTGGCCTGGCTTGACGTCCAGTTTGCACTTCGAGTCGAGCGAGCGGCGTGCGCTCTTCAGGAACAGGTCGGTGCCTTCACGGCGCGACAGTTTTGCTTTTGGTCCGATATAACGTGCCACGTTGAATCCTTTAATGTATTAATCACGCCCCAGAGGCATCGCGAACGATGCGGCAGGCGCTAGTCCGACCCATGAGAGAGCGGACGTGGCTGAAAGAACGCCCCGGACCGAAGTCCGAGGCGAGAATAGCCGGGCAGTATACCCGAATTCGGGCACCTGCACCGGCATATTTGAAACGATGCGTCTTCGACGACGTCGGTCTGCAACAGCAGGGGAACAGATCGGAATCCGCTCCCTCTTCCGTATTTAGATACGACGACGCTTTGGAGGACGGCAGCCGTTGTGCGGAACTGGGGTAACGTCCTGGATCTCGGTGATCTTGATGCCCAGGTTGTTCAGTGCGCGCACAGCCGATTCACGGCCTGGGCCTGGGCCCTTGATGCGCACTTCCAGGTTCTTCACGCCGCTTTCTTGTGCGACCTTGCCGGCTGCTTCAGCAGCGACCTGTGCCGCGAACGGGGTCGATTTACGCGAGCCCTTGAAGCCAGCGCCACCCGACGTCGCCCACGACAGGGCGTTGCCCTGGCGGTCGGTGATCGTGATGATGGTGTTGTTGAACGAAGCGTGGACGTGGGCGATGCCCTCAGCCACGTTCTTCTTGACTTTCTTGCGGACGCGAGCTGCTGCTGCGCTGCTTTGTTGCTTAGCCATGGTCGGTTCCTAGATTATTTCTTCAGCGATTGAGCGGCCTTGCGCGGACCTTTGCGGGTACGTGCATTGGTGCGGGTACGCTGGCCGCGCACTGGCAGACCCTTACGGTGACGCATGCCGCGGTAGCAACCCAGATCCATCAGACGCTTGATGTTCATGGACAGTTCGCGGCGCAGGTCGCCTTCCACGACAAACTTCGCGACTTCGTCACGCAGCTTCTCGAGTTCGTTGTCGTCCAGGTCCTTGACCTTTTTGTTGGTCGCGATACCGGTCGCTTCGCAGATCTTCTGCGAACGTGGACGGCCAACACCGTAGATCGCCGTCAGGCCGATAACAGTGTGCTGATGATTTGGGATGTTAACCCCTGCAATACGTGCCATTCGTTATTCCTCTTAACCTTGACGCTGCTTGTGACGCGGCTCGACGCAGATCACGCGGACCACGCCCTTGCGCTTGATGATCTTGCAGTTGCGGCAGATCCGCTTGACTGAAGCATTAACTTTCATTTTGTACTCTCTTCTGGTGAGTTTACTTAATATTTTTTACTTGGTGCGGAATACGATGCGCGCCCGGGACAAGTCGTACGGCGTCAGTTCGACCGTTACCTTGTCTCCCGGGAGGATGCGGATATAGTTCATCCGCATTTTACCCGAGATATGCCCCAGGACCACATGCCCGTTTTCCAGCTTTACGCGAAATGTCGCATTTGGGAGATTCTCGAGAATCTCGCCTTGCATTTGGATGACGTCGTCTTTTGCCATTCGGTCCATTCCTCCCGCGCTTAACGCGACGGGATTCCGCCCTTGAAGTTAGCCTTGCGCAGCAGCGATTCGTATTGCTGCGACATGACGTAGTTCTGCACTTGTGCCATGAAGTCCATGGTCACCACCACGATAATCAGGAGTGACGTGCCGCCGAAATAGAAAGGAACTTTCGCAAACGACTGCAGGAACTCCGGCACCAGGCACACGACGGTGATATAGACCGCACCGGCCAGGGTCAGGCGCATCAGGATCTTGTCGATGTAGCGCGCGGTCTGCTCGCCCGGACGGATGCCCGGAACAAACGCGCCGCTCTTCTTCAAGTTGTCCGCCGTTTCCTTGCTGTTGAATACCAGCGCGGTGTAGAAGAAGCAGAAGAACACAATCGCCACCGCATACAGCAACGCGTGGATCGGTTCGCCGGTCGTCAGCGAGGCAGCCAGATCCTTCAGGAACCCGATGAAGGGACCGTTGGAATCCTTGCCGCGCGTGTACCAGTCGACGATCGTCGCCGGGAACAGGATGATCGAGGACGCGAAGATCGGCGGGATCACGCCGGCCATGTTCAGCTTCAGGGGCAGGTGGCTGGTTTGGCCACCGTACACCTTGTTGCCGACCTGGCGCTTGGCGTAATTCACGAGGATCTTGCGCTGGCCACGTTCCACGAACACGACTGCAAACGTCACACCAATCACCAGGAGCACGATCAGGATCGCGGTGAAGCTGCCGATCGAACCGTTCGATACCAGGGTGAACAGGCCACCCAGTGCCGACGGCAGGCCAGCGGCGATACCGGCGAAGATGATGATCGAAATGCCGTTGCCCAGGCCACGTTCGGTGATCTGCTCGCCCAGCCACATGAGGAACATGGTGCCGGTCAGCAGCGACACGACCGTGACGAAGCGGAATGCCATGCCAGGTTCGAGCACAAGACCCGGCTGGGCCTCGAGCGCGACGGCGATGCCGAACGCCTGGAACAACGCCAGAGCCACCGTGAAGTAACGGGTGTACTGGGTTATCTTGCGGCGCCCTGCTTCGCCTTCCTTCTTCAGCGCTTCCAGCTGTGGCGAGACGATCGACCCCAGCTGCATGATGATCGAAGCCGAAATGTAGGGCATGATCCCGAGTGCGAACACGGTAAAGCGGGACAAGGCACCACCCGAGAACATGTTGAACATGCCCAGGATGCCGCCTTCGTTCTGCTTGAACAGCGACGCCAGCGCGATCGGGTCAATCCCGGGGACCGGGATGTGAGCACCGATGCGGTACACGACCAATGCGCCAAGCAAAAACCACAGCCGGCCCCAGGGGAATCCGGCGGCGGCGCTTTTACCAAGTTGTGAATTAGTCGCCAATTTTTGCTCCGATCAGGCAGCGATCGCTTTACGCGACCGAACCGCCAGCTGCTTCGATGGCCGCTTTCGCGCCCGCGGTCGCTTTCAGGCCCTTGAGGTTCACCGCTTTGGTGATCTCGCCCGACAGGATGACGCGCACGTCGCGTGCCACCACCGGCAGGATGCCTGCTTGCTTCAGGACCAGGATGTCGACTTCGCCGACGGCCAGGGCGTTCAGGTCCGACAGACGGACTTCAGCCTTGAAGGTGGCGTTGAGCGACTTGAAGCCGCGCTTCGGCAGACGACGCTGCAGAGGCATCTGGCCGCCTTCGAAGCCGACTTTGTGGAAGCCGCCCGAACGCGATTTCTGACCCTTGTGACCGCGACCGGCGGTCTTGCCCAGGCCGGAGCCGATACCGCGGCCGACGCGACGCTTAGCGTGCTTGGCGCCGTCAGCTGGTTGAATGGTATTCAATTCCATTGTTTTCTCCGTTAGGTAAGCCCGAAGGCTTACCCGACTACTTTAACGAGGTACGAGACTTTGTTGATCATGCCGCGCACCGACGGGGTGTCCTGCAACTCGGAGACCGAGTTGACGCGGCGCAGACCCAGACCACGCACGGTAGCGCGGTGGTCTTGACGGGTGCCGATCAGGCCCTTGACCAGTTGTACTTTGATGGTGTTTGCCATTGTCTTCACCTTAGCCGATGATGTCTTCGACCGACTTGCCGCGCTTGGCAGCGATGTCAGCCGGAGTGCTCATTTTTGCCAGACCGTCGAGGGTCGCGCGAACCAGGTTGTACGGGTTCGACGAACCGGTCGACTTGGCGACCACGTCGGTCACGCCCATCACCTCGAAGATGGCGCGCATTGCGCCACCAGCGATCACGCCGGTACCAGGCTTGGCTGGCATCATCATGACGCGCGAGGCGCCGTGACGACCGGAGACGGTGTGGTGCAGGGTACCGTTCTTGAGAGGCACCTTGATCAGGTTGCGGCGGGCTTCTTCCATCGCTTTTTGCACGCCGACTGGAACTTCCTTCGACTTGCCTTTGCCCATGCCGATGCGGCCATCGCCGTCACCGACAACGGTCAGCGCTGCAAAACCCATGATACGACCACCCTTGACCACTTTGGTCACGCGGTTGATCGCGATCATTTTTTCGCGCATGCCATCATCCGGCTTGTCGCTTGCCATTTTCGCTTGCATTTTTGCCATGACGATTCTTCCTTAGAACTTCAGACCGGCTTCACGCGCGGCATCTGCCAGCGCCTTCACACGGCCGTGGTAACGGAAACCCGAACGGTCGAACGCGACTTCGGTGATCCCTGCTTTCAGTGCTTTTTCTGCGACGCGCTTGCCAACCAGGGCAGCGGCGGCGGCGTTGCCGCCGGCGCCCGATTTGCCACCGAGTTCAGCGCGCACTTCTGCTTCCAGCGTCGAAGCCGAAACCAGGACCTTCGCATCCGGGCTGATCAGGTTCGCATAGATGTGCAGGTTGGTGCGGTGAATCGACAGGCGATTCACGCCCAGCTGGGCGATCTTGATGCGGGTTTGGCGTCCGCGACGCAGACGCGATTGTTTCTTGTCCATGTCAGCTCCGATTATTTCTTCTTGGTTTCTTTAAGCTTCACCACTTCGTCCGAATAACGGACACCCTTGCCTTTGTAAGGCTCAGGCGAGCGGTAAGCGCGCACTTCAGCGGCAACCTGGCCGACCTTTTGACGATCGATACCCTTGATCAGGATTTCGGTCGGGGTCGGGGTGACCGCGGTGACGCCTTCCGGCATCGCGTGCAGCACCGGGTGCGAGAAGCCCAGCGACAGGTTCAGGGCGTTGCCCTGCACTGCTGCCTTGTAGCCCACGCCCACCAGGTTCAGCTTCTTCTCGAAGCCCTTGGTGACGCCGGTAACCATGTTGTTGACCAGGGCGCGCAGGGTACCCGACATGGCGTTCGATTCACGCGAATCGTCCACCACGTCGAAGGTCAGCGTGCCGTTGTTGTTTTCTACCTTGACCAGGCCGTTCAGCGGCTGGGTCAGGGTGCCCAGTGGGCCTTTGACCGTGATCGCTGCTGCAGTGATCGCCACTTCGGCGCCTGCTGGTACAGCGATTGGCATCTTAGCTACTCGAGACATGTCTACTCCTTAAGCCACGAAGCAGAGCACTTCGCCGCCGATACCGGTAGCACGTGCTTTGCGATCAGTCATCACGCCCTGTGGGGTCGAGACGATAGCCACGCCCAGGCCGTTCATGACCGACGGGATTTCATCCTTGCCCTTGTAGATGCGCAGGCCAGGACGGGAAACGCGCTCGATGCGCTCGATGACCGGACGGCCGGTGTAATACTTCAAACCGATTTTCAGTTCCGACTTGCCACCTTCGGTGGTGACAGCGAAATCCTCAATGTAACCCTCGTCCTTCAGGACGTTGGCAATGGCAACCTTGACTTTCGACGACGGCATTGCGACCGTGGTCTTCTGGACAGTTTGTGCGTTGCGAATGCGGGTCAGCATATCGGCGATAGGATCGCTCATACTCATTGCTTATTCTCCTATTACCAGCTGGCTTTGGTCATACCCGGAATCTCGCCCTTCATGGCGAATTCGCGGATTTTGGTACGGGCGAGGCCGAACTTACGGAAGGTGCCACGTGGGCGGCCGGTCATGGCGCAGCGGTTACGCTGGCGGGTCGGCGCCGAATTACGTGGCAGGGCCTGCAGCTTCAGGCGCGCTTCGTAACGTTCTTCTTCGGTCTTCGACTGGTCGTCGATGATCGCTTTCAGAGCTGCACGCTTTGCGGCGAATTTCTCCACCAGGTCTGCACGCTTCTGTTCGCGGTTAATCAGTGCAAGTTTTGCCATGCTCTTAGTTCCTGAACGGGAATTTGAAGGCGGCGAGCAGCGCTTTGGCTTCTTCGTCGGTCTTAGCGGTGGTGGTGATCGAGATGTTCATGCCACGCAGCGCGTCGATCTTGTCGTAGTCGATTTCAGGGAAGATGATCTGTTCCTTGACGCCGATGTTGTAGTTGCCACGACCGTCGAACGACTTGCCGTTCACACCGCGGAAGTCACGCACGCGCGGCAGGGCCACGGTGATGAAGCGGTCCAGGAACTCGTACATGCGGTTGCCACGCAGGGTGACCATGGTACCGATCGGGTAGCCTTCGCGGATCTTGAAACCTGCGATTGCCTTGCGCGACTTGGTGGTCACTGGCTTCTGGCCGGCGATCTTGGTCAGGTCGCCCACAGCGTGCTCGAGCACTTTCTTGTCGGCGATCGCTTCACCAACACCCATGTTCAGGGTGATCTTGGTCAGGCGTGGCACTTCCATCACCGACTTGTAGCCGAATTTTTCGGTCAGGTCAGCGACGACTTTGTCTTTGTAGAATTGTTGGAGACGGGCCATGTTCTTACACCTTCACTTCTTCGCCGGAAGACTTGTAGACGCGGACTTTCTTGCCGTCCTGGTCTTTGAAGCCTACGCGGTCAGCCTTGCCGGTCGCGGCGTTGAACAGCGCGACGTTGGAGACGTGAATCGGCATCGCCTTGTCGACGATACCACCTTGGACGCCGGTCATCGGGTTCGGCTTGACGGCCTTCTTGGCCACGTTCACGCCATCGACGATCACGTGTTCGGCGTCGACGCGACGCGAAACCACGCCACGCTTGCCCTTGTCTTTACCGGCCAAAACGATGACTTCGTCGTTTTTACGAATCTTATCCATTGCGACTCCTTACAGTACTTCAGGTGCCAGGGACACGATCTTCATGAACTTTTCAGTGCGCAGTTCGCGGGTCACTGGTCCGAAGATACGGGTGCCGATCGGTTCCAGCTTGGCGTTGAGCAGTACTGCGGCATTGCCGTCGAACTTCACCAGGGAGCCGTCTTGGCGGCGCACACCTTTAGCGGTACGCACAACCACAGCGTTATAAATTTCACCTTTTTTGACGCGACCACGTGGCGCGGCAACCTTGACGGTTACCTTGATGATGTCGCCAATGCTCGCATAACGGCGCTTGGAGCCGCCCAACACCTTGATGCACAAAACTTCTTTTGCGCCGGTGTTGTCGGCTACTTCGAGCCGGCTTTCAGTTTGAATCATAGTATTTTCTTTCCCAACTTAAGCCGAAGAAACCCCACGGAAAACCGTAGGCCTGCGGTCAGTCTTGGTCCCGCCGGCACGCCCCTGCTGGAGCATGACGATTGGGTGATTGGACTTTCCAATAAACTTCGAACAGGCCGCAGTTACCGAGGGGGACAAACTGCGGCAACACATGAACGAAGCCCGCTAGTATCCCAGATACCAGCGGGCCACGCAAGACAAATTTTTAGTGCTTACAGTACCTGT
The DNA here is from genome assembly GCF_030411995.1 of Massilia sp. YIM B02769. Taxonomy (GTDB): domain Bacteria; phylum Pseudomonadota; class Gammaproteobacteria; order Burkholderiales; family Burkholderiaceae_D; genus Telluria. The sequence continues at coordinate 14,912 of NZ_JASNRC010000009.1, read as the reverse complement.
GCAACTTGCACAACACGGGTAACAGTCCACGCTTTCGTCTTCGAGATCGGGCGACCTTCCGAGATCTCGACCGTGTCACCGGTCTTGGCCTGGTTGGTCTCGTCGTGCGCGTGATACTTGTTCGAGCGCACGATGATCTTGCCGTACAGCGGGTGCTTCACGTGACGCTCGATCAGCACGGTGACGGTCTTGTCCATTTTGTCGGACACGACTTTGCCGACCAGCGTACGCTTCAGCGCCGTTTTAGTGGTGTCGTTCATTTGGCTTCCTTCGAGTTCATCACAGTCTTCACACGCGCGATGTCGCGACGTACTTTCTTGAGCTGCGCGGTATTGCCCAGCTGCTGGGTAGCGATTTGCATGCGCAGGCCGAATTGGGCCTTCAGCAGCTCATTCAGCTCCTTTTGCAGCGCTTCCTGGTCCTTGCCGCGGAGTTCCGATGCTTTCATATTCAACTCCTGTTATTGGCCGACCTGGCGCACGACGAACGTGGTAGCCAGTGGCAGTTTGGCAGCGGCCAGGCGGAATGCTTCGCGCGCCAGTTCTTCTGCGACGCCGTCCATCTCGTACAGGACTTTGCCTGGCTGGATTTCAGCGACGTAGTATTCCGGATTACCTTTACCGTTACCCATACGGACTTCGGCCGGCTTGTTCGAGATCGGCTTGTCCGGGAAGATACGGATCCAGATACGACCGCCACGCTTGATGTGACGGGTCATGGCGCGACGTGCCGCCTCGATCTGGCGTGCGGTGATACGGCCGCGGGCAACTGCCTTCAGACCGAATTCGCCGAACGAGACCGCGGTGCCGCGGGTGTGCGAAATGCCGGTGTTACGGCCTTTCTGCTCTTTACGATACTTCCTGCGCGATGGTTGCAGCATGCTTATTCTCCTGCTTTTTCAGCTGGTGCAGCCGCAGCCGGGGTCGCCAGCTTGACGGCTGGACGAGCGCGCACGGTCGGTGCTGCATTACCTGGACGGGCGCCGCCAGCCGGGCGTGGGCCGCGCGATGGCTTGCCATCGTCACGACGTGGGCCGCGTGGCTTCTTCTCGTCCGGCGGGGTGTCGATGACCGGGGCTTCGCCGGTGACCGAACGGTCGCCCTTGTAGACCCAGACCTTGACACCGATGATGCCGTAGGTGGTCGAAGCTTCGCTGGTGCCGTAGTCGATATCGGCGCGCAGGGTGTGCAGAGGCACACGGCCTTCGCGGTACCATTCGGTACGTGCGATTTCGATGCCGTTCAGACGGCCCGACGACATGATCTTGATGCCGACGGCGCCCAGACGCATGGCGTTTTGCATGGCGCGCTTCATCGCGCGGCGGAACATGATGCGCTTTTCCAGCTGCTGCGAGATCGAATCGGCGATCAGCTGCGAATCGATTTCCGGCTTGCGGATTTCTTCGATATTGACGTGCACAGGCACGCCCATGATCTTCGTCAGCGACGACTTCAGCACTTCGATGTCTTCGCCTTTTTTACCGATCACGACACCAGGACGCGACGAGTAGATGGTGAAGCGCGCGTTCTTGGCTGGACGCTCGATGACGATGCGACCGACCGAAGCGTTCTTCAGCTTCTTCTTCAGGAAGGTACGTGCTTCCAGGTCTTCCTTCAGCATGTCGGCGAAGTTGCCGTTGCCAGCGTACCAGCGCGATGCCCAGTTACGGGTGACCGCCAGGCGGAAGCCGGTTGGGTGGATTTTCTGACCCATCGTTTGCTCCTTAGTTACCGACAGTCACGTAGACGTGACAGGATTGTTTCGAAATGCGATCGCCGCGGCCTTTTGCACGAGCAGTGAAGCGCTTCAGGATCGGGCCCTTTTCGACGTAGATCTGAACGACTTTCAGCTCGTCGATGTCGGCGCCATCATTGTGTTCCGCGTTGGCGATTGCCGACTCGAGAACCTTCTTGATGATCGTCGCGCCCTTTTTCGGGCTGAACTGCAGAATGTTGAGTGCTGCGTCAACTTTCTTGCCGCGGATCATGTCGGCCACCAGGCGGCCTTTTTGTTCCGACAGGCGCACGCCTTTGAGGATAGCTTTAGTTTCCATTATTTTTTCGCCTTCTTGTCAGCGGCGTGGCCCTTGAACGTACGGGTCAGCGCGAATTCGCCGAGCTTGTGGCCGACCATGTTCTCCGAGACGTACACCGGCACGTGCAGCTTGCCGTTGTGGACAGCGATCGTCAGACCGATGAAGTCAGGAGTGATCGTCGAGCGGCGCGACCAGGTTTTGACTGGCTTCTTGTCTTTGGTCGCTTGCGCGGTCTCGACTTTTTTCACCAGGTGGGCGTCAACGAACGGCCCTTTTTTCAATGAACGAGTCATGATTTATCCTTATTTCTTGCCGCGGCGCGAGACGATCATCGACGAAGTGCGCTTGTTCGAACGCGTCTTCTTGCCCTTGGTCTGTTGACCCCATGGCGACACCGGATGGCGACCAGCTGCCGTACGGCCTTCACCACCACCGTGCGGGTGGTCGATCGGGTTCATGACCACACCGCGAACGGTAGGACGAACACCGCGCCAGCGCATCGCACCAGCTTTACCGATCTTGCGCAGGCTGTGTTCGGCGTTGCCGACTTCACCCACGGTTGCACGGCATTCGATGTGCACGCGACGGACTTCACCCGAGCGCAGGCGAACCTGGGCGTAGGTGCCTTCACGGGCCATCAGGACGACGCCGGCGCCGGCGGTACGGGCCATCTGGGCACCCTTACCTGGCAGCATTTCGACGCAGTGCATGATGGTACCGATCGGGATGTTGCGGATCGGCAGGCAGTTGCCCGACTTGATCGGCGCTTCCGAACCGTTCATCACGCTGTCGCCGACAGCCATGCCCTTGGTGGCAATGATGTACGCACGGTGACCGTCGGCGTAGCACAGCAGTGCGATGTGCGCGCTACGGTTCGGGTCGTATTCGATACGCTCGACCTTGGCAGGAATGCCGTCCTTCTGGCGCTTGAAGTCGACCAGACGGTAGTGATGCTTGTGGCCACCGCCGATGTGGCGGGTGGTGATGTGACCGTTGTTGTTACGGCCGGCGGTCTTCGATTTCTTTTCAACCAGTGCTGCGAACGGACGGCCCTTGTACAGGTCGCTGTTCACAACTTTCACCATGCCGCGGCGGCCTGGGGAGGTTGGCTTCATCTTAACGAGTGCCATTATTTAGCCTCCTCGACAAAATTGATTTCCTGGCCTGGCTTCAGGCACACGAAAGCGCGCTTGGTGTGGTTGCGACGACCGTTGAAACGGCCCGAACGCTTTTGCTTGCCTTCGCGGTTCACGGTTTGCACCGATTCCACTTCGACCTTGAACAGCAGTTCGACGGCAGCCTTGATTTCTGGCTTGGTCGCGTCAGGCAGGACCTTGAACACGATCTGCTCGTTCTTTTCGGCGATGAAGGTAGCCTTCTCGGAAATGACCGGAGCCAGCAGCACCTTCATCAGGCGCTCTTCGCTGAATTTGATTGCGGTGCTCATGCGTACATCTCCTCGATCTTGGCCAGAGCAGCTTTCGTGACCAGGACTTTTTTGTAGAACACCAGCGACATCGGGTCGGCAGCTTTAGGCTCGACAACCAGCACGTTCGGCAGGTTACGCGAGGCCAGCAGCAGGTTTTCTTCGATGGTGTCGGTGATCACCAGGACCGATTCGAGGCCCATGCCCTGCAGCTTTTGCGACAGCAGCTTGGTCTTCGGTGCTTCGATCGACAGGTTCTCGATGACGACCAGGCGGCCTTCGCGGGCCAGCTGCGAGAAGATCGAGCAGATACCTGCGCGGAACATCTTCTTGTTCACTTTGTGGGTGAAGTTTTCGTCAGGCGAGTTCGGGAAGATACGACCACCGCCGCGCCACAGAGGCGACGACGACATACCAGCACGAGCGCGGCCGGTGCCTTTTTGGCGCCATGGCTTCTTGGTGGTGTGGCTGACTTCTTCACGGTCTTTCTGCTTGCGGTTACCGCTACGTGCGTTGGCAGCGTAGGCGACCACGACCTGGTGAATCAGGGCTTCGTTGTATTCGCGGCCGAAGACTTCATCGGTAGCTGCAACAGCGGCGCCGGCTTGACCTTGCTCATTCAGGAGCTGAAGTTCCATAATTAAGCTCCCTTCTTGGCTTTGACTTTGACGGCTGGCTTGACAACCACTTGGCCGTTCTTGGCGCCAGGAACGGCACCCTTCACCAGCAGCAGTTGACGCTCAGCGTCGATACGCGCGATTTCCAGGTTCTGGGTGGTGACGGTAACGTCGCCCATGTGACCGGTCATGCGCTTGCCAGGGAACACGCGGCCCGGATCCTGCGCCATACCGATGGAGCCAGGAACGTTGTGCGAACGCGAGTTACCGTGGGTCTGACGACCCGACGAGAAGTTGTAACGCTTGATGGTACCGGCGTAGCCCTTACCGATCGAGGTGCCTTGCACGTCGATTTTCTGGCCCACTTCGAACAGCGAAACATTCACGGTGTCGCCGGTTTTGAGTTCGGCGGCTTTGGCGGCTTCGACGCGGAATTCCTTCAGCATCGTACCGGCTTCCACACCAGCTTTGGCGTGGTGACCCGCAACAGCCTTGGTCACGCGGGAAGCGCGACGTTGACCGAATGCGACCTGAACTGCGGCATAGCCGTCGGTTTCAGGAGTTTTGATTTGCGCGACACGGTTGTTCGATACGTCGAGCACGGTGACTGGGATCGAGTCCCCGTCATCCGTGAAGATGCGCATCATGCCAACCTTGCGACCGAGAAGGCCCAGGCTCATTTTTTCTCCATTCCCACCTACGATTGGGCGGGGGTTGTTTAACTACTAGGAAAAAGTACGGATCGAAAAAGACTAATCCATACCGAAGCCGGCTAGTATAGCGCGCAAAGGGGCTTGACGCAACAAGATAATCGGGGGTATGTGAACCCTTGTTGCGCATTTTTCGCAGTAGCGTGGAGAAGAAGGAATCTGGTCTAGCTGACCAGCACAGAAAAGGCACCTTGGCGCCTTTTCTCTGCAGAACCGCGAAGGGTTCCGCGCATGTTTGAAGTGTCTTTGGTGGGCGGTGCAGGATTCGAACCTGCGACCCCTTGGATGTCGACCAAGTATTCTAACCAACTGAACTAACCGCCCGGGGAGCCGCATTATACGAAGGGTTTGAGGAGAATGCAATAGCTGAGTTTGCGGATGTGCGTGGGTGTTGGATCGCGGGCGTCATCGGGGCTGTTGCCTGTACTGTTATTGGCCTGTTGAATCCGCGTGGGCACGGGTGCCCACCCTACGGTCACGGTCATCGGCGAGTTCATACGAAACCCGGACACGCAGCGTGTCGATTGCAACGGACGGTGGATCTCACGAACCCCGGATACCTGACGTGTCCCGTAGGGTGGGCACTCGTGCCCACGCGGATCATGCATACCGGTACAGGCACAGGCAACAGCCCCACGAACGCATGCATATATAACCTTCGAAATCCCTCCCTAAGCCTGCCATAAGCCCCCTTATGTACAATCGTGCAATTAACGCCTATATTGGCTGCCGAGGCGAACACCATCCCGCCCGGCACGCCACGGCGGACTCCACGAACATTCTTCATCCAACTGAAAGGGTTTGTAATGGCAATCAGCTTGCAAAAAGGCGGCAACGTCAACCTCAGCAAGGAAGCACCGAACCTCACCAAGGTCCTCATCGGCCTGGGCTGGGACCCGCGCTCCACCGACGGCGCCGCATTCGACCTCGACGGCAGCGCCTTCATGCTCAAGTCCGACGCCAAGGTGCGCGGCGACGCCGACTTCATCTTCTATAACAACCTGAAGTCCACCGACGGCTCGGTCCTCCACAACGGCGACAACACCACCGGCCAGGGCGACGGCGACGATGAAACCCTGGTCGTCGACCTGACCCGCGTGCCAGCCGACGTCGAGAAGATCTCGTTCTGCGTCACCATCCACGACGCCGAAGCGCGCCGCCAGAACTTCGGCATGATCGGCAAGGCCTTCATCCGCTGCGTCAACGCCGGCACCAACGGCGAGATCGCCCGCTACGACCTGTCGGAAGACAGCTCGACCGAAACCGCGATGATCTTCGGCGAACTGTACCGCGCAGGCGGCGACTGGAAGTTCCGCGCCGTCGGCCAGGGCTACAACGGCGGCCTGGGCCCACTCGCACGCTCGTTCGGCGTCAACGTCTGATTCGACATCCGGACCGGATTGCAGGCATCGTCACCTGATGCCTGCCCTCGCCCCGCCCCTGTGCGGGGCAGCTTTTACCTGCTACAAGAAGGACTTCATGCGCGTCTGGTTCAACCGTACGTTCTCGTCCGTCTACGCCGCGATCGACCTGATCCGCCGCGACGACACCGATGGACGCTTCCACATCGTCCACAGCAATCCCAATCCCCACACGCCGGCCGCACGCCTGGCCCATGCATTCCACTCCGAGCCAACCGGCCTGGAACCCGAACAATACGTCGACTGGTGCCTCGCCTTCTGCCGCGAGCAGCAGATCGACATCTTCGTCCCCGGACGCGAAGCCACCCTGCTGGCCGGCGCCCAGGAACGTTTCGAGGCCATCGGCACGCGCATGCTCAGCACCGCCTCCGCCGAGACCCTGCAATTCATCCACGACAAGGCCCGCTTCTACGAGGAAGCCGTGCTGCCCGAAGCCCCGGTGGCCGAGTTCCGCCGCTTCGAGAACGCCGCCGAATTCGAGGCCGCCTACGACGCCCTGCGCCGCCGCCACGCCAAACTGTGCGTGAAGCCTTCGCATTCGATCTACGGCCTCGGCTTCGCCATCCTCGACGAGACCCGCAGCAGCGCCGAACTGCTGCTGGCCGGCGCCGAATACCATGTCTCGCTGGATGACTTCCGCCGCGCCCTGCCCGCCATGGGCCAGTTCCGCACCATGCTGCTGATGGAATACCTGGACGGACGCGAATACAGCGTCGACTGCGTGGGCGACAACGGGCGCCTGGTGGCGGCCGTGGCGCGCCGCAAGTCGGCGCAATCAGGAAGCGGCCAGCGCATCGACCAGCGCACCGACATCCTCGACGCCACCGCCAGCCTGGCGCGCAGCTACGGCCTGAACGGCTACTTCAACGTGCAGTTCCGCGAAGCCGGCGGCAAAGCACGCCTGCTCGAGATCAACCCGCGCATGTCGGGCGGCATAGCCATGGCCTGCGTGGCCGGCCCCAACCTGCCCTACATCGCCTTGCGCGGCTTTGCCGACGGCTTCGACAAGGTCGCGGTGGCGGAAGTACGCAACGGCATGCGCGTGGGCGAACTGTCGCACGCCGTGGAGCTGGCATGAACGCGCGCAGCGATCCGGGCCTCAGCGCCAAGCGCGGCGCCGACCTGCCGACCGGCCGGCTCGACGTCACGCTCGACAAGGGCGCACACGAACTCGACGACCTGCTCGGCTTTGCCGCGCGCGCCAATGCCAAGCGCGGCTTCCTTTTCCTGAGCAAGGTGCTGGGCAAGCACTGGCCCGTCAAGCCATCGACGATGCTGGCCGTGCACGAGCGCCTGGCAGCCGACGTCCCCGCCAGCGAAGGCCCGGTGCTGTTCATCGCCATGGCCGAAACGGCCATCGGCCTGGGCCAGGGCGTATTCGAAGCCTGGCTGCGCGCGAACCCGGGCCGCGAAGCCCTGTTCGTGCACACCACGCGCTACCGCGTGGGGAGTGGCGACATCATCGAATTCGAGGAAGCGCACAGCCACGCGCCGCGCCAGTTCCTGCACATGCCGGCCGGCGAACATGAACGCGCCCTGCTGCTGGGAGCGCGCAGCATCGTGCTGGTCGACGACGAAGCCAGCACCGGCAACACCTTCGTCAACCTGGCCGCGGCTTGCCGGCGCCTGAACCCGTCCGTCGAACGCGTGCACCTGAGCGTGATCGTGAACTTCATGGGCGCTGCCGCCACCGAAGGTTTGACGGCGCGCTTCGGCATCCCGACCACCATGGGTGCGCTGATCGAAGGCGAATACCGCTTCGCGCCGAATGAGATCCCGGTGGATGCCGCGCCGGCCCAGCGTTACGACGCCGGGGCCGAACGCGGCGCCCATCCCGGTTTCGGCCGCCTGGGCCTGTCACGCGCCCTGCGGTCGCCGCAAGCGCTGGCAGCGCGGCTGGGCGACACCATCGCACCCGATGCGAAGGTGCTGGTACTCGGCACCGGCGAATTCATGCACGCCTCGACCCTGCTCGGCGCGGCACTGGAAGCGCGCGGCCTGGACGTGGTGGTGCAGTCGACCACGCGCTCGCCCATCCTGACCTGGGGCGCCGTGGCGCACGCATTGACCTTCCCCGACAACTACGGCGAAGGCATCGCCAACTACCTGTACAACGTGGCACCCGGCCAGTACGACCAGGTGCTGGTCTGCCACGAGACGCCGCCGAATGCCGCGCTGCGCGATGTCGCCGGCCAGCTCGGCGCGCGCCTGTTCCACTATCATTCCGAGGACCACGTTGAAGAAGTTCCTGTTCGCTGACCTGGACGACACCCTGTTCCAGACCCTGGAAAAATGCGCGGTGCGCGAGAACCTGGAGCCGGCCGCGTATTACGCCAACGGCAGCGTCTGTTCCTTGACCACGCCCGCCCAGCGCGCCTTTTTCGCCTTTGCCAGCGAAGGCATGACGGTGATCCCGACCACGGCGCGCAGCATCGACGCCTTCCGCCGCGTGAACCTGGGTTTCAGCAGCTACGCGATCCTGAATTTCGGCGGCGTGATCCTGCAGCCGGACGGCAGCATCGACAGCGACTGGCAGGCGCGCATGCACGAAAAGATGAGCGCCGCCCTGCCCGGCCTGCAGCAGCTGGGCGCACGCATCAACGCGCACGCCGTGCGCACCGGCTTCAAGGGGCGCGCACGCCTGGTCGAGGATGCCGGCACACCCTTCTTCATCGTCGTCAAGGACCCGGACAAGATCGTGGCCAACCTGACGCCGATCGAGGACGAGGTGGTGCGGCCCTGGATCGCGGACGGCCATGGCGACTACTGCGTGCACCGCAACGGCAACAACCTGGCGATCCTGCCAACCTCGCTCGACAAGGCGAACGCGGTGGCCTACATCGCCGAGCGCCTGCGCCGCGAGCACGCCGACATCATCACCTTCGGCATGGGCGACAGCCGCTCGGATGCGCGCTTCATGGCCGACTGCGACTACGCCATCATCCCGCGGCGCACGCAGCTGTCGAAACTGACCGTGGAGGCGCTGTGAGCTTCTCCGGCAGCTATGCGGGCGCCGACGTCACCTTCTTGCTCAAGCCGCTGCCGCTGGCCGACTTCGTTACGGATGTGGCCGAGAAGGAGCGCCTGATCCAGTCGGGCAAGCGCCACTACAGCGAGATGCTGTCGCCCGAGCGCCTGCCCTCCGCGCGCTACGAAGCCGTATTCGAAGCGGCCTGCGTGGCCAACGGCGAACGCATGGCGCGCGACTGCCTGACCCTGGCCGGCCTGATTGCCGCACGTCGCACCGGGCCCGTGACGCTGGTGTCGCTGGCGCGCGGCGGCACGCCGATTGGCGTGGTCCTCAAGCGCCTGCTCGCGCGCGTGCATGGCCGCGACGCCATCCACTACTCGGTTTCCATCGTGCGCGACCGTGGCATCGACGCCAACGCCCTGCGCCACATCCTGGCCGGGGGCCACGCGCCCGAATCCATCGTCTTCGTCGACGGCTGGACCGGCAAGGGCGTGATCGCACGCGAACTGGCCGCTTCCATCGAGCGCTTCAACGCACGGCACGGCACCGCCATCGACAGCGGCCTGCACGTGCTGTCCGACCTGGCCGGCAGCGCCGCCTGCGCTGCCTCCTGCGAGGATTACCTGATCCCGTCGAGCATCCTGAACGCGACGGTCTCGGGCCTGGTCAGCCGCTCGGTGCTGAACGACGCCATCGGCCCGGACGACTTCCATGGCTGCGTGCTGTACAGCGATTTCGCGCCGCACGACCGCTCGCGCGCCTTTGTCGATGGGGTGGAAGCCCAGGCGCTGGCGCTGGCAGACAGCGCGCCCGCCGAAGCACAGGCGATCGATACGCAAGCCGCCGCCGAACGTTCGCGCGCCTATCTCGCCGCCGCGATGCACGCCTACGGCATCGCCGACGTCAATCTCGTCAAACCCGGCATCGGCGAAGCGACCCGCGTGCTGCTGCGCCGCGCACCGCGCCTGCTGGTGCTGCGCGACGCGCAAGCGGCCGCCACGGCGCACCTGCGCCTGCTAGCCGAAGAAAAAGGGGTGGCGGTCGAGGTCGACCCTGCCCTGCCCTACCAAGCTGTATCCCTGATCAGGAGTGCATCGGATGCATAAATCGATGGGCGCGTCGCTGTACGTGCCGGCCAACCATAAACACCTGCTCGACATCGCCAACGGCGACAAGCTGCCGGGCGCGCGCTCGCTGATCTTCTGCACCGAGGACGCGGTGGCGGACCGCGAACTGAGCTGGGCGCTGTTCAACCTCGCCGTGGTGCTGGAGAACATGCGGCCGGAGGTCACGGCCGACCGTTTTGTACGCGTGCGCAACCCGGACGTGCTGGCGCGCGTGCTGGCCATGAAGGGCGCCCACAAGCTGACCGGCTTCGTGATCCCGAAAGCCACCCGCCACAACCTCGAGGCCTACGTGAAGCTGGTGCGTGGCACCGACCACATGCTGATGCCGACGCTGGAGACGGCCGAGGTGTTCAGCGAAAGCGAAATGGAAGCCTTCCGCGAGCTGCTGCAGTCGCCGGGCATCCGCAAACGCATCCTGGCGCTGCGCATCGGCGGCAACGATTTGCTGGCCCTGCTCGGCCTGCGGCGTCCGCGCGGCATGACGATCTACCGTACGCCGCTGGGCCCGACCATCGCCAGGCTGGTGACCATCTTCCGCCCTTACGGCTTTGCGCTGACGGCGCCGGTGTTCGAGCACCTGGATTTGCCCGAGCTGCTGGACCAGGAAGTGCAGGAAGACCTGGCCTACGGCATGGTCGGCAAGACCGCCATCCACCCGACCCAGATCGCGCCGATCGAGGCCCACTACAAAGTGAAACCGCAAGACCTGGAAGCGGCGCGCGCCATCCTCGACCCGAACAGCCCGGCCGTCTTCAAGATGCACGACTCGATGTGCGAAGTGGCCACGCACCGCGCCTGGGCCGAGCGCATGGTCGCGCAATCGCACCTGTTCGGATCCGATCCCACCGAGGCGCCGGGCTGGCCGGCCGCCTTTATCGAAAAGGAAAACTCATGACGACATTTGCACGCGGCCAGAAAGGCAAGCTGGCGGACCTCGGGCTCGGCGCCCGCTTCCCGGTCGAGATCGACATCAATGCCCCGGGCATGTCGGTCGACGTGTCCTGCTTCGGCCTGGACAGCGCAGATAAACTCTCGGATGACCGCTACATGGTCTTCTACAACCAGCTGGCCAGCCCGGGCGACGCCGTGCGCCTCGCGCTCTCCGGCAGCCGCGCCAGCTTCGACGTGAACCTCGACGCCCTGCCGGGCACGATCGCCAAGCTGGTCTTCGTGGCCGCCATCGACGGCGCCCAGACCATGCGCGCGCTGGGTGCCAGTGCGCTGACCCTGGGCGGCGGCGCGCTGCGCTTCCCGTGGAGCGGCAGCGACTTCGGCGACGAAAAGGCGGTGATCGTGGCGGAGCTGTACCGGCGCGACGGCCAGTGGCGCTTCGGCGCCGTGGGCCAGGGCTTCAATGGCGGGCTGTCGGCGCTGCTGGCGCACTTCGGTGGCACCGAGGCCAAGCCCGCATCGCCGACATCTGCCCCTGCTCCCGCAGCCCCGGCAGCCCCCGCCACGCCAAAAGTCTCGCTCTCGAAGATTACGCTGGAAAAGCGCGGCGACAAAGTCTCGCTCGACAAGGCGGCCGGCCGCGGCTACGGCCGCATTCATGTGAACCTGAACTGGAACCAGTCGTCGATTTCACCGACGCCGGCACCCACGCCCGAAAAAACCGGCTTCCTGGGCCGCATTACTGGCGCGCTGGGTAACGCAGGCCGGCCGCGCCGTCCGGGCGGCGGCATCGACCTGGATCTCGGCTGCATGTTCGAGCTGGCCGACGGCCGCAAGGGCCTGGTGCAGGCGCTCGGCAATGCCTGGGGCGACTACGACGGACTCCCCTACATCAAGCTCGATGCCGACGACCGCACCGGCGCTGCCACCGGCGGCGAAAACCTGTGGATCAACGGCGACCAGTTCGACCAGATCCGCCGCGCCCTGATCTTCTCCTTCATCTACGAAGGCGTGCCGAACTGGTCGGCCACCGACGGCGTGGTGACGGTGGCGGTACCGAACCAGGCGCCGATCGAGGTGAGACTGGACCAGGGCGGGCGCCAGATGATGTGCGCGATCGCCATGATCGAGAACCAGGGCGGACGCCTGCAGGTGACCAAGATGGTCGAGTACTTCGAGCAGCAGGGCCGCACCAGCGCGCACGAGCTGATGGACCAGCGCTTCGGCTTCGGCTTGCGCTGGAAGACCGGCAGCAAGGACTAGCGGTGGACGATACGACACCATCGGAAAGGTCCGGCTTCGGATGGTGACGCCAGGGCCGGAGGGCGCCGCGCCGCTGCGTTTGTCGACGCACGTGGACGCCGCCTTTCTCGACCGTACCCAGCGCGAGCTGGAAACGGTGCTGCATGCCCGGATGTCGGCGGCGTTTGCACGGCGCGCGCTGGCGTGGCGCCCGCGCCCGATGCGGCATGGCACCGCGTTCGCCGAATGGCGCCTGCTGCGCGTGGTCGGCTCGCGCGCCTGGGCGGTCGGCTTGTCCCTGCTGTCGCTTGCCGGCCTGTTCTTCGTACTGGATGCGGCGGCAGGCGCACATCTGTTGGCGAGCCGCGAGGCGGATCTTGCCTTGTGCGTGGCGGGATTGGCCGTCGCCTGGTTTCCCCACCGGCGCTGGGCCGCCTGGGTCGACCGCTATACCGCGCGGCCCCCGCGCAGCGCGATCGCCGGGACGATGGCCCGCATCCATGCGCGCGCCCTGCTGCGGCAGGCGCGCAAGGCCGCGCCGTTCGAAGCGCAATACGCGCTGGACGGAAGCCGGGCTGTTTATGTGCGCATCGGGGATGAACGCCGCGACCTTGTCTGGGAGCGCACGCTGACGGGCTGGCGCCACAGCGGGGAACACTTCACCTTGCTGTTCAAGACGGAAACGGCCGAGACACCCGATTGCCTTCTCCTGCACGCGCCATCCGCCGCCTTCGAGGCCCATCTCGAAGCACACGGCGTCCGGGCCGCGCCGCCCATGTCGGCTTAGATCGGCGGCGCGGCGCGCTTCAGGGCGGCGTCCAGCAACTCCGGCCGGTCCAGGTACAGGAACACATGGGTTGGCGCCGTTTTCTCGCGCTGGTAAGTGCTGATCGTCACCGGTCGGGAATAGCCCGGGCGCAGGCGCAGTACCACGTTCGGCGCGTCGAAAGGCGACATCGTCACCGTGTCGCGCTGGGCCACGCCATGGCGCTTGCACCACTGCTCCGGCTTGTCGCCAATGCTTTCCATGCTCTCGATCGCGCCCAGGGGAATCAGGCCCGACGCGCGCGCGCCGATCGACAGGTCGAGCGCATCGCCGGTGAGCACATGCCCCTTGGCGCCGCGCACCAGCCAGCGGTCGGCCGCCACATACATCAGGATCGACGCCGCGGACAGCAGCGAGCACACGTGCAGGATGCTGCGAACCTGTGGGTTGTCGATGAAGAGCGAGGCAATCGCGGCGTCGATCGGCAGTTCGATGCAGGCGCAGAAGACGGCAATTGCCAGCACGGTCGAGTAAGAACCACGTTCCGTATAGGTCAGCACGGTGCCGGCTGGACGCGGCGCGTGCGGCTTGCGGCGCATCCAGGCGAAAAAGGCCTGGCGCATCGCGCGATCGAGCCGGTACAGGGCCAGGAACTCGGGCGGAAACGCGGCGCCCACACGCTCGCTCCACGGCGTACCCGTGCGCGACGCGCGGCGCATGCGCTGTTTGAAATCGGGAATGCCGGCCAGGTCCTTGGCCACGATCAGCAGCAGCGGCAGCACGAACAGCGGCTTGTCGAGGAAGGGCTGGAGCGCGGCGGGAAGGACGATCATCGCCAGGCGCCCGAAGATGAAGACGAGGTAGGCATAACCCAGCATCCGCCACCAGTTGGTGTCCTGCAGCCAGGTGATTTTTTCGGCGAAAACGCGTTCTACTGCTCCCTGCCCGTCCATGTCGTTCTCCGTGCGTGTCAAGAAATCATTGCATGAAGCTTAACACGCTTGGCGTTCGGCAATGTGGCGAGCCGGAAAAGCATCGGGGCCGGAAAGTGCCGCCTTTCGGCGGACCCTTCCGGCCCCGATTATTTGTCACTGGCAGATTATTCCACCAGCGGCGAAATCGCGATTACTGCAGTTTGATTTCGACGTCGACGCCAGCTGGCAGGTCCAGCTTCATCAGTGCGTCAACGGTCTTGTCGGTAGGATCGACGATGTCCATCAGGCGCTGGTGCGTACGGATTTCGAACTGGTCGCGCGAGGTCTTGTTGACGTGCGGCGAACGCAGGATGTCGAAACGCTGAATGCGGGTTGGCAGTGGAACCGGGCCCTTGACCACAGCGCCGGTGCGCTTGGCGGTGTCGACGATTTCCAGTGCGGACTGGTCGATCAGCTTGTAGTCGAACGCTTTCAGGCGGATGCGGATTTTCTGGTTTGGAGCGGACATGCGATTTCCTTAGAAAAGAGCGAACCGGTTTGAGGCCGGCAATGATTTGTCAGGTACTACGATGCTGCAAAGGAGCGGAAGTATATCACCGTTCCGGGATGAAGCAGAGGGGCAGAACCGAAGTTCTGCCCCTCTTGTTGTGCCGGCGGGACGTTCATCCCACCGGCAGATCAAACGCTAATTAGGCGATGATCTTGGCAACCACGCCGGCGCCGACGGTACGGCCGCCTTCGCGGATTGCGAAGCGCAGGCCTTCTTCCATC
>NZ_JASNRC010000050.1 GCF_030411995.1 Massilia sp. YIM B02769 | reverse complement strand
CCGGTGCTACTCTAGAAAGGAGGTGATCCAGCCGCACCTTCCGATACGGCTACCTTGTTACGACTTCACCCCAGTCACGAATCCTACCGTGGTAAGCGCCCTCCTTACGGTTAAGCTACCTACTTCTGGTAAAACCCGCTCCCATGGTGTGACGGGCGGTGTGTACAAGACCCGGGAACGTATTCACCGCGGCATGCTGATCCGCGATTACTAGCGATTCCAACTTCACGCAGTCGAGTTGCAGACTGCGATCCGGACTACGATACACTTTCTGGGATTAGCTCCCCCTCGCGGGTTGGCGGCCCTCTGTATGTACCATTGTATGACGTGTGAAGCCCTACCCATAAGGGCCATGAGGACTTGACGTCATCCCCACCTTCCTCCGGTTTGTCACCGGCAGTCTCATTAGAGTGCTCTTGCGTAGCAACTAATGACAAGGGTTGCGCTCGTTGCGGGACTTAACCCAACATCTC
>NZ_JASNRC010000049.1 GCF_030411995.1 Massilia sp. YIM B02769 | reverse complement strand
TCCCTTTCGGGCACATCCAGATCTCTCCAGACTTCCTGACATGTCAAGGGTAGGTAAGGTTTTTCGCGTTGCATCGAATTAATCCACATCATCCACCGCTTGTGCGGGTCCCCGTCAATTCCTTTGAGTTTTAATCTTGCGACCGTACTCCCCAGGCGGTCTACTTCACGCGTTAGCTGCGTTACCAAGTTAATTAAAACCCGACAACTAGTAGACATCGTTTAGGGCGTGGACTACCAGGGTATCTAATCCTGTTTGCTCCCCACGCTTTCGTGCATGAGCGTCAATCTTGACCCAGGGGGCTGCCTTCGCCATCGGTGTTCCTCCACATCTCTACGCATTTCACTGCTACACGTGGAATTCTACCCCCCTCTGCCAGATTCAAGCCTTGCAGTCTCCATCGCAATTCCCAGGTTGAGCCCGGGGCTTTCACGACAGACTTACAAAACCGCCTGCGCACGCTTTACGCCCAGTAATTCCGATTAACGCTTGCACCCTACGTA
>NZ_JASNRC010000048.1 GCF_030411995.1 Massilia sp. YIM B02769 | reverse complement strand
TCGCCGGTGGCGCGGTCCCAGACCACGGTGCTTTCGCGCTGGTTGGCGATGCCGATGGCGGCGACCTGCGCAGCGTTGACGCCACCCTCGCGCAAGACCCGGCGCGCGCAGGCGAGCTGGCTGTCCCAGATGTCGAGCGCGTCGTGCTCGACCCATCCGGGCTGGGGGAAATGCTGGGGAAATTCCTGCTGGGCGCAGGCGACAACCTGGCCCTGGCGGTCGAACAGGATGGCGCGGGAACTGGTCGTTCCCTGGTCGAGCGCCAGGATGTATTGCGACTGCGGCATCGATCCTCCGCGCAAAATTCAGTGTAAAGCAGGCCGATAGGCCGGATTCTGTTGGTTGGTCTCCCCGAGGGGACTCCCACCACGACAATCATTCCTCTAGGCGCCGAATTACTCCGGCGCTCAAGCTTCCTACCCGCACGCTCCGCGAGCAACATCAACGCGTGCCTATTTGGAATTGCTCCGAGTGGAGGTTACCGCGTTTCACCGTAACTAAATACGCTCGTCTCTGTGGCCCTA
>NZ_JASNRC010000008.1:254164-313067 GCF_030411995.1 Massilia sp. YIM B02769 | reverse complement strand
ATCCACGCTTGTCACGTACGCAACTTTGTCGCCGACGCTGACTGATGGGACTGGGCCATTTAAGTACCGCTGGTCCATGAATGCAGAGGTGGGGCCGTCAGGCGAAGTCGTGATGTCAGGCGATCCTCAGGGAGGGTCGATAGTCATCAGGGGACGCGGAAGCAACCTCGTCAACGTCGTCTGGGTATCGCTGGAAGTGATCGACGACAACGGCGCCGTTGCGCGCGCAGGTTGCCAGATCTATTGGCAACACGGCTCGGGACAAAACCAATGAAGACGCCTTTTGAGAGGTAGCAGGGTGAAGAAAATCTCATCCTGGGGATCAGCATGGAAGACGATGCCGATGATGGCCCAATTCTGCCGCGAGCAGAAAACGAGCCCGGTGTGCGCCTGCTGCGCTTCGACGGCGAGTTCAGTCGCGCCGGCCGCCGCGATTCCGAGGTGGCGCACCTGGTCAACGAGCTGATTGTCTGGTCCGACACAAGGCCAACCGAGACGTACCGCACCGAGGCGATCGGTGCGATCGACGCCGCCGGCGAAGCGCTGCGCCTGGCTGTCATCAGCAAGATGACCCAGACGCCCGAGTACGTGCGCGCCGAGCAGCACGCGCGCGAGTACCGCGCTGCCGGCTATCCCGAAGGCGACGACGCCTACGTGCCGCCGGGCGTGGCCAGCTGGGCGATGGCGAAGTGGCGCGCCGGCTGGACTGCGCGCCAGGCCGCCGACGACATCCTGGCCACCGCCGACCGCTGGTACGTGCTGCTCGACGATATCCGTGCGCTGCGTCTGGCGAACAAAGAGGACGTCCGCCACGCTGCGACGGCCGGCGAGATCGCCACGATCGTGGCCGACATGGAAGCCGACATGCAGGCGCTGGCCCTGCAGATGAACACCACCACCACGGAATAGCATGCCCAACCTGAGAATCGTTTCTGATAACGCGATCGCGCGCGCGTCGTCGCTCGTCGCTTCCTCCACGGCTGGCGCCCTCGCAGTGAGCAACCTGGCCAGCGATAAGAAGTCCGCCGTCCACCGCGCCACCGGCAAGACAGTGACGTACACGGCGACCTGGGGCGAGGCAGAGCAGGTAGGGTGCGTCGCACTGCCGTTCTGCAACCTCTCGCCGACTGCCCAATGGCGCGTGCGCGCTACTGCCGAGCTGGGCACCACGAACCTGCTGAAGTTCACCGAGACCTTCAACACGTCGAGTCCGACGTGGTGCCTGCCAGGGCTTAGCACCTACAATATTGCGTCTAATACTGGCGTAGCTCCCGACGGGGCTAGCACTGCTGACCGTTTCACCTGGACGAGTGGCGGCGGCACTCTGCAGTACCTGAGCCAGACTGTCACAGGATTGGCAGATAACGCGGTCTATTCAGGGTCTGTGTTCGTCAAGGCACAAGAGTTGGAACGAGTCGCACTGACCCTTATGGACAAAAGCGGCGGCATCAGTGTGCTGGATGTGAATCTCGAAGATGGGCGCACCAGCTACATTCAACAGGCTGCTGGTCAGGCGGTTACCGTGGACGTAGTCCCTGCGCCGAACGGCTATCACCGCCTTAAGCTTAAAGGCTGGAACAGCCTCGCCGGCGGCACTAGCCCGACCTTCCGGATTTTTCCAGGGCTGCAAAGCACTATCGCGAGGATGTTCACAAAGAGCAACCTTAGCGCGAATGATGTCGATACTGGAAACGCTTATCCGAATTGGAGAGTCAGCGAAGTTACCGAGGTAACCGGCACGTCGTCCCTGCATCGTTATGCCGAGGTGCCGATCCGCGCAGAGGCTGGTCGCACTTTGGTCGTTGAGTTGGCGGTAAAACAGAAATCGGGAACCCAGCGGTATGTTGGTGCTGCCATGTCCAGTGGCGGGGTATCTCAGGGAGTTATGCTTAACCTCAGTACGGGAGCAATAAGCTACCAGGTTGGTGCTGACGTCAAAAATGCTTCTGTTGAAGCCGTGGCTAATGGCTATTGGCGCCTCCGTTTCGAGTTCACACCGAAAGCGGACGTGACCGCGTACATGTCTTTCCGGATCAATACTGCCAGCAATGTGTTGGTTGCGCCATATGTGGCCATGACGGGCAACGAGGTTACAGTGCAGGTCGGTAAGTTCTACATCAGCCCCCTGGTGACTGATAACACCTATGCCCCTATGCTTACGAGTGGTTATAACCTGTCTCAGGAGTACTCGACCACGAAGGGAATGCTGGTGTGGGGTGCCATGCTCGAGCCTGGTCCTCAGGTCACCAGCTACTACCCGAGCGTCGCTGCGACCCCTGGCGTGCGGCCGGACGGCTACATGGACAATTGGCAGGGCGCCGGCTACGACAGCGGCTGGGTTCTGGCCTGCCCGGCGCCGGCCGTCAAGCTGCGCGGATTTACCGCGGCCCAGGCGTCGAGCGCTTACGCATATGGCGGCGGCGCCTGCGGACGGCATTGGCTGCCGGCCGCAGTCATGGTGCGCACGCTGAGCGTCGAGATCAACGATCCGGGGAACTTCCAGGGATACGTCGAGGCCGCCGCATGCATGGTAGTCGGTCCGGTACTGACGACGAGGTATAACGCCTCGGCAACATCGGTGTCCGTTATCGATCGGACGGAGATTTCGCGAGGTGCTGCGGGCGATCAGCTGGTGGACCCGGGCACGATCAGCCGCAAGGTTCCCGTCGACTTGCGCGCGATGCCCGAGGTAGACCGCGCGCGGTTCCTCGACCTAGTGCGCAACAGCCGGGCTTACCCGATCCTGATGAGCGTGTTTCCCGAGCACCCAGACCTGGCGCTTGAGCGCGACTTCACGGTCTACGGCCGGCGCACGAAGGATTCCGACATCGCCTACCAGTTCGCAGGCGCGTACTCAACCACCCTTGAAATCGAGGAGATCTGATGCAACCACGTCCAGGAATTGTCACGGTCCGGCTCACCAGCCGCTGGCCCTATAACCCGATCAGCCTCGCGGTCGGCGTTGCCGCTGGCTCGCGCGTATTCAGCCACTCGATCACGATCATCGGCGACCGCGCCTACGAGGCCTCGATGACGCACGGCTGCCGCGCCGACACGGTCGACCAGCTGATGAAGGGAATCGTCGTGTACCGGGATATGCCGGTGGCGGTGCCCGATATCGACGCCGCGCGCGCGTTCGCCGAAGCCCAGGTAGGGAAGGGCTACGACTTCGCCGGCGCCGTCGGCATCCCGCTGACCTACTCGGAAGACTGGACCGATGACAGCAAGTGGTGGTGCAGCGATTACACGTTCGCGATCCTGCTCGCCGGCGGCCTCCGCCTGTTCGACCCGGCCGTGATGAAGCGCGTCCGCCCGATCGACCTGCACATGGCCGACTACCCCAAGTCCCAACTGATGCGCGCCTGATCGGCGTGCTCGCCATCCAGGCCGCGACCAGCGGCTTTTTTTTACGCCCAATGAAAAGGCATCCATGAGCAAATCTAACATCCCCGAAATGACGAGCTACGCCGGCGCGGCCAGCTCGCTCGGGATCGGCACCCTGACGATGAACGATTGGGCCATCTTGGTCGGCATCCTGATGGCCATCCTGACCTTCCTGCTGAACGCCTGGTATGCGGACCGCAGGGACAAGCGCGAGCAGCGACTGAAAGACCTCGAAGAGCAGGAGCTGCTCGCGCGCATCCTCGCGCAGGGGATGAAGAAGTGATCCGGCGCGCTGGCTTGGCCAGTATCGTCGGCGCCGCGGTGGCGGCCGCGCTGCTTACCTTCACGCCCAGCTTCGAAGGCACGAAGCTGACCACCTACCGCGACCTGGCCGGCGTGCTGACGTACTGCACCGGCGCCACCGAGAACGCGATGTGGGGCAAGACATACACGCCGGCTGAGTGCCGCGCCCAGCTCGAGCGTGACCTGGAGCGGCACGCCGCCGGCGTCGCGCGCTGCGTGCCGATGAGCCGGCTGACCGCTGGCCAGCGGGTCGCGTTCGTCGACGCCGCGTACAACATCGGCGTGTCGGCGTTCTGCGGATCGAGCATGGCGCGCCGGGCCAATGCTGGCGACATGGCCGGCGCCTGCGACGCGTTGCTCATGTGGAACAAGGTCGGCGGCAAGGAAGTGCGCGGCCTCACGCGCCGGCGCCAAGCCGAACGCGAGCTGTGTTTGAAAGGACTGCTATGATCGACATCACCCTGACGAATTACCGGATCGCTGCCGGCGCGGCGGCGCTCGCCCTGGTGCTGGCCGGTGCGGCCGCCGCCGGCGCCGTCGTCAACGGCTGGCGCCTGGATGGTGTGCACCAGCGGGCGATGGCGGTCGAGAAGGGCGGTCGCGTCGCCGCCGAGAAGCTGCTGGCCGAGCAGAGCGCCGCGATCGAAAAGCTGGGTGCCGAGAAGCGCGCTGCCGACGAGCGCCGCCAGGTGGCCGAGAAGTTCGCCGCCTCCGCCATCGCGAGGACGAGGAACCGCGGCGCGGCCGTGACAGCCAGCCAGGCGCCGGACTGCAGCGGCGTGATGCGCGAGGCGTGGGAGGGCTGGCGGTGAGGGCGCTGATCCTGTGCTTGCTGCTGTCCGGCTGCGCGGCCGAGCCGCAGAAGATCCCGGTACCGGTCACAGTCGGCTGTGTCGGCAAGGTGCCGGCGCGCCCGGTAGGCACTTTCGGCGCCGGCGCCTACCCGGGCGACAAGGCAGCCGCGCAAGCCGCACTAATCGACAGCGCCGCCTGGGAGGGCTACGCCCTAAAGCTCGAGGTGATCATCGCCGGGTGCACTCCCGTGCATGAAACGAACGTGCCTTGACTCCTACTGCAATGCGTCAAGTAAGCTCAACGTTTGAGCAGAAGGACTCGTGCTTACTTATCTTGGCGCATCGCGCAGTAGTCGCTTTTGCAATGCAATACCAGCACGCCACAGCACAGGCATCCGTGTCAAAAGTTCTAGTCGCTTGATGCGACGCGAGCGCCGGCGCGCGAACTCAATCGCTTCAACCACGTCAAAGCGCTTGGCCTCTGCAGCCGTCCTGCTCAGGCTTATGAAGAACTTATCGTCTAGAACGTGGCTGATATAGATCTTGCGTACTCGATCCATTTCAAACTTTTTGCGGTCAAATAATATTGCGTCGTCTAGCTTTCCGAACAAATCAAGCGCGATCATAGTGCGATAGCACTTTTCGCATCTGCTGCAATTCTGGTGATCTTGGCCTTTTGAGTCGGCGCCGCGATAGCAGACATGCAACTCGCGCATAGCGCGCTCGTGCTCGGCCAAGTAACCAATTTTCTCGGTCCGCGACAGAGCCACTCCGTCGTGGACGAACTTAGTACGCAAGGTCGAATACTGTGTGTCGAGCAGTGGGTGCGAGCCCCAAGGATCAAGACTATCGTAATCGTAGGACGAAGGAATCAGAATTTCGCCGAAGTACGATTCGAAGAGCAAGCCGACCGCTGTTAATGCCGGCCCATGTGAAACTGCTTCCCAGTGAGCGTGACGCCACCGGGTTTCCCGGATGTTCGTTGCTACAGCTACGAAACGCTTGCCGTAGTCATTTGCAATTCGAGCTAGTCGGATCTGATGCTGCTCAAACGCTTCAGCATTCGCCAGAGGCATGTCAAAGCCGTGAACTGTGATCCACGTAGTCGCATCTGGTCTTCTCAACACTGTAAAAGTTGAGTCTACGCCAGCGGAGAAAAAGGAGGCAACATCGGTTGGCCTAGCATGAACTGGCTCAACATGTGGCACCCTCACCTGCACAAGGTGCATCTTCGGATACCACTTGCGCCATAGGCGCATCACTGCATCGACCCCAAGCAACAGACTCGGGTCAACCGGAAGATCAATTTCAAGATCCTCGCCCAACGTTGCAGCCAATGGCAACAGGATAGCTAGCCAAGGGTTGCCGGACAGACTCGGCAGGTATTCAAACGGAAGCTCAAACCAATAATCTTCGCGGGAGTTATCGGCGTATTCTACAATTCCAGTTAGCCTATGACGACCATCTGGACGGGGAATAACATGTGTTTCAATCAGGCGCATGATATCGCTTTAGCCTCTAGTTCAGCCTACAAAGATAGGCTCGGAAATGGGAGGATTATAGTTACCTGAGTCCTGAAAAGATGCTTGAAAAGTCACAAAAGTGTGAACGGATCTTTAAAAGTGTTAAACGGAGTGAAGCCTTGCGGTAAGGGTTGGGGTAGCGCAAGATCACGAATATTTAGGCGGCAAACTTGCCCGCATCCCCCAAGCGCGCGCCCATCTTATGGCGGCACTGCGTACCTGATCGTCGTCGGCAAAGATGAACCGATTTAAGGCCAGTGAAGATCGGTACCGCGCGTATGCACTGCCGGTAAGAAAAGGCGGGCGTCTCATGCACCTGAGCGCTAATGCAGTGTCTCGTCCGACCAGGTCACCGCAAGGGCCTGTTCGACGACGACCTCATCCGCCATGGATTGGAGCGGAAGTTCGGCGTCCGGCGCGAAGGCAATGATTTGGCAATGGTCAGGGTCGGCTTGGTTCAAGCGGATCCACTCGTCGCGTGAAACGGTCTGGCCTGTCGGCACTGGCAGCGTGATCCAGAAGCCGGTCTCGCGCTCCGCGATAACCTGGTAAAGGTCGAGCATCGCATCCATGTGAGCACCCTCGCATCCTCATGATGGGATGAGCTTACGACTGCAGGAAGCAGGTGTCACGAGTTGCCGTGCGCGACCATGCGCAGTGCATAGTTGTGCCGCAGTCGAGTTCGCTGCTGTGTCAACGTCATGCATTGGACTTAGACTCTGGGCTGTTTGTGCGGCAGAATGGGGTAACTTCACTTCATTGCGCTGAGAGGCAACTATGAAGACGTTCCTGTTGGTGGAGCAAGCGGCGCAGACGCGAGAGGTAGTCAAATCCATGATCCAGAATCTCGGCCACCATGTAGTGGCGGTCCCGGATGCGCTCACGGCGCAGCAGATCATGAGCTACGTTCTCTTCGACGCGGTGTGCACGCCGTACGACGACAGCCTCATTACCGACGCGGAAAGAACGAGCCCTCCGACCCGAGTGATCCTGCTGCTCGATAAGCAACTTGACTCCGAAAAAATCATTCGGTTCGACAGCTTTCTGTCCAAGCCATTTTCGATATCGACGCTGCGTGACGCAATCGAGACTGCGCTTGCCCATGCAGCATAGCCCAGGCAGTCTGACGAAAAAAAGCCCGATTGCGGTCGGGCCAGAAGTACAACTTCGGAAGCGCAATAATACGCGGCAATTCTTCGTGATGTCGCAATCGGGATCAGGCCGCCGTGTCACGCCGCAATGGCGCCACGGTGGCGCTGGTCTGTATCTTGCCGCAGTAGTCGGCCCAGACCTGCATGAGGACCTTGCGCTTCTCGATCAGGTCGCCGCGCCGATAGGCCGCCTCGACCTTGTCCGGAAGGCTGTGGGCCAGGGCGTGCTCGCAGACCTCGCGCGGGAACGAGTTGCCGACCGACTCCGCGCACCAGTCGCGGAACGTCGAGCGGAACCCGTGGATGGTGATGTCTTTGCGATCCATGCGGCGAAGCACCGCCGTCAAGCTCATGTCCGACATTGGCGCATCACCGCGCTGGCCCGGGAAGACGTGCTCGCCGACCGCCGGTAGCGAACGCAACAGGGCCAGCGCATCCGTCGACAGAGGAACCCGGTGCTCGCGCCCGGCCTTCATCCGTTCGGCCGGCACAGTCCAAACCGCCACATCCAGGTCAATCTCATTCCAGCGCGCGCCGCGCACCTCACCGGATCGGCCAGCGGTCAGAATGGCGAACTCGACCGCGCGCGCGGCGCCGCCGGCGCGCTGGCGCAGGTCGACCATGAAGGCGCCGATGTCCTGCCACGGCAGGGCGGCATGGTGCGCGACCTTCGCGACCTTGTTCGGGTCCGCCAGCAAGTTGTCCAGGTGGCCGCGCCAACGCGCCGGGTTCTCGCCTGTTCGGAACTTGCTCACCGTCGCCCAGTCGAGGATGTTCTCGATCCTGCTACGCAGCCTGGTTGCCGTCTCCGTTTTCTCCTGCCAGATCGGCTGCAGCACCTTCACGACCAGCGCGGTGTCGATGGCTGCCACCGGCAGCTTGCCGATGATCGGGCTGGCATAGGTCGCTATCGTGCTTTCCCACTGGGCCGCGTGCTTGGCGTTCTTCCAGCTGCCACGATGCGCTGCGATATACTGCTCAGCGCAATGGTCGAACGTGACAGTCCGCGCGCGCTCGAGAGCGGCGTCGAGCTTCACCGCGTTGCGCGCTTCAAGAGGGTCGGTCCCTTCCAGCAGCAGCGCGCGGCACTCCTTCGCTTTGTCGCGCGCTTGGGCCAGGCTCACGGTGTGCAGCGGGCCGAGGCCCATCTCGCGCTGCTTGCCGCCCATCCTGAAGCGGAAGATCCAGCTCTTCGTGCCAGCCTTGGCCACCTGCAAATACAGCCCGGCGCCGTCGTTGTAGTAGCCCGGCGCAGTGGCGCGCGTCACCGCCAGCGCACTGAGCTTTTCGACTGTCCTTGCCATTCTCTACCCCCACCTGTACCCACACACGATAGGCGGATTGTACCGGAATTTAGCGGACTAAGCCGGACAATCGAAGAGCGAATACGCGAGCAAAATCAAGAACATACGGATTCAGGCGGACGGTGCCGGATTCTACTCCGGCGGACCCTCTCTCCGCCAGGAATTTCCACGGCACGTAAGTGCCTGATAACAAAGCGTTTTCCGGCCAATCCTTTTCCATTGTTGGAGTGGCGATTTGGAGTAATGGAAAACGCTTTTCTCATTGCTTGACGCCTTCGATTGCTGGTGCATCTGGCATGTCGTAAACCCGGTTACCTTTCCTCAGATTCTCTAAGGGCGTGAGCAAGCGCAGGTTATTTGCTATGTGCAAGTCGCATACGGTTTCGCCCCGTAAAGGGTAAATGTGATCAACGTGCATGCCTGATGCCGCCGCCTCTGTGTATAGCCGATCGACCGCCGTCAAGTCACCCCACGTCGGGATGGCGTTCAGAAGCTTCGCCCGGTGTTTCGCTGCTTAGGCCGCGTTCTTGCCTTGGTTGGCGCGTTCCAACTCGCTATTGCGTTCGGCAAGTTCGTCTTCATGATCCACCAGCCATTCCGCGTAAAGCTTAGCCTGCTGCGCTTGTTTTGATGGGTTAGGTCGATACCCTCGCTTCTTCATTTCCATTGTCATGTCATGTAAGCCGCTTCTACGATCCTTTACGTCCGAGCGTTTAGAAAAGTAGAGCAGCCCCTCATTCTGTGATTACAACTTGAGATGTAGGGACGCAGCAGACGACAATGGAAAGTTCCAAATAGGTATACCCATCGAGAGCCAAGGATCGGACTTTTGAAGAGTCTCGGGGGCGAACTTGGTGCTCGCATCAACATGCTTACCCAGTCAAACGCGCGCGTGCGCATCAGGAAACGCACTTGCGGGCGCGCATGTAGAGATCGCATGGGTACGGGGGATGTGCGCCTGCGTCCGGTTCGAGGTGGTCTCTCGGATTTTTGCGGTGAAACTTTTTGACCCTCCTCCTACGGGGCAACGCCACCTCCCTAGACGTTCAAAGACGTTGACATTACGCAAGAAGTTTGTCACATTGTCAATCTAAATACGCTAGGTAGCTGAGATGAACATATCACAAGCAAAAATTCGTCGCTTTATAACCCATTCCGTTGGTAACAAGTTACGTGACGAGGGAATCCTGATTTCGAAAGAGGCGACGGAGCTAGATGAGAACGTCGGATCTATTATCTTAAGAAACTATTTAGGCGGCATTAGGAATTCAGAAATTTTTCGATTCTTTCACGAATCGGACACCAATCTTAACGAAATTAAAGTTTTCGCCGAATCAATTTTCGATAATGATGAAGGCTTCAACGTTACTTCTGAAAAAATAGCCAAGCATCTATACAGCAAATCTACCCACCCTAGCGTGCCAAGCGGCGATCTTTTTATTGTCTTGTTTTCTGGGGTTTTAATCGAAGAAAAAGAGGTTGATGCGTTGGGCATCTTTAAGACGGAAACGAAGGAAGATTTCCTTTCCGTTTACGAAGAAAATGGCGCGCTTCTAGTACGAGGAAGTCTAGGAATTGATCCACGCAATCTCCAAAAGGCCGCGATAATCCCTAAGGGCCATGATTTCCTTTACGCTTTTGAAAAAGGGTCTTCGACTTCTTATTGGCTAGATGAATTCCTAAAAGTACAAAAGTTACCTACAAAGAAGTCAGCAGCATCGTATGTCGCCAGACTGGTCAAGGAAACGGTGCGCGAGATTGGGGAGCCACAAGCGGTTGCAAGCTATCAGCAAGAGATCAACCGCGTGCTCGCCGACGATGCTCCAACAATCCAAGGGCTTCTCGATGCAGGCGAATCATTTGTTGGTCCTGAGAAGGCAGCGAAACTACGCCATATGGTGGATACAGCTACGGGACTGGAGTTAGAGCCTAATCATGTGCTTGAGCAGAAAACAACATACCGGGCAGCCGCTAATGTGTTTAAGCGCGTCCCAATTGCAAAGGGCATAGAATTACTGCTTTCGGCCCAAACTTCTGCGAAGGCAATAAAAAGCGCATTTTCCAGTGATCGGCGCTTTGTAACAATTACTATTGAAATGGAAGGGGCGAAATGAGCGGCGAAAACTCTAAAAGTTCGGGTGAGTACGGTGAAAGGCTCGGGCTGAGTTTTTTGGAGATGATCGGATGGAGTTCAAGCCTCAGGTCCGTCAGTATCAAGTGTAGCAACGGTGCACATCGTACTCCTACCGATAAGCAAAAAGGCAGCCATGGGGACGATCGTGTCTATATTTATAATAACCCATTTTATGACGACCGGACGGATATTGTTCACATATCTATCAAGAACAACTTGGATGGTTATGCGGAGCGAGATACTGAACTGAAATCCCAGTTCAAAGCACATTTGGAACAAGCTAACGACATCATCGCATGTGCTCAGTACGACCAATCATTGTTGGAGTTGTTGTCGAGTTTCGACGGAAGGCGATACAAGGAACATTCTGGCCTGTTGATCTGGACTAGCACCGATATGAAGTCAGTAGACCGAGACATTCTTTCGGTTGTCAAAAACGTCCGACTCGATGAAACGTGCACAAAGAATGTGTACTTTGTTGACGGAGCGCGAATTGAATTTTTCAAAAAAATCACCGACCATGTGAAGAAAACATCTAGTGGACACTACGATTTTCTTTACCCGGAAACGGGAAACCTCGTGAACAGGCTGGACGAGCGCCACGGGAATGTCCTTCCACTAGAAATGGTCGTCGCGGATGTAATCCCAATGAAGGTCGTTTTGGATGGGGAGGAAACGTTGTTCGTCTACGTCAACCAGTCATTCGATCGTGACGCATACCGCCGCGTGCTCTCGTTGGCCCTTGGCATCGCAGGTGCATGGACTCGGGAGGTTCGAATTGGTTTTCCGGACTTTAATCTAGCGCAGCATAGGAATGAAGCACAAAGTGCGGAACTGCCATTTGTCGCTCGTAAGAAGAAATTCGTACCATTCTGCTTCGTCCCATCCAACCTGGACTCCCTTGACTATGACTGACAGTCTCCAAAAGAAGATCGAAGCCGATAACTGGCTACCGCACGGTGAACAACTCCGAATTTTACTCGGGAGTGATCATATATCATACGGAGAAGTAGCATCGACTTTACGGGCGAAGGGCGTGTTCTGCGCAAATAATTATAAGGAACACACGATCCCGATTCTCGCGTCTTCCATATTGCGTCCTGACGAATTCGTTGCGCTGCTTGAAACCTCAATCTCGCGGGAAACGAAGCCGAAGGAACAACCCCAGGAGATCAAGCTAGTCAACGCGGACGTCGATTGGCAATCGTGTATTCGTACTATCAGCGGTCGCCTAGTGGACCTTGTTGATCTCGATAAAATCCACGGGGTGAGGTTTACGTCTAACCCCACATTGGCTTTTGACGGCACACATTCTGCATCTATCGAGTATAAGATTAACAGGCGCGACTATAGTCAGGACCTACTGGGGCGTGATCTGAACTTTACTGGGAAGATTGTCATAAAGCAGCAAGGAAGGGATTTGCGGTTAGAGGTGCTGTCGCAAGTCTCGTCAAGAGAGACGCAGAAAATCAATGATCAGATTCTGAAGACTGTGACTTCAACGTTCAAGCAGAGCGGGGTTAGTAGGGATAGTGAACCATTAAAGATACTGTTTGGCTCATTTGAAAACAAAAGCCGTATTCTATTCTTTTTAAAAATCGCGGCGCACTTTGGCGGTAACAAGGAACCAGGCACCATCGTTGACGTTACTATCAGACGAAATGAGCGACTTGAATCACTACCAGATGCTCCAGAAATAAAGTGGATGGAAGGGGCTGTTCGTAATCTCAAGATCGACGGAGACAAACTGAACGATATTGCTCTGTTCGCGAGTAAGGAACACTACGAGTACTTCTTCATTACTAAACTCATGGTTGAGTATTCTTTCCAACTCGGACCAAACACTGGAACGTGCACCGTAATTTATAACTTCGACCGTATCAAGACTGCTGAACGAATCATGTACGCTCCGTTCATGTACTCTGTCGACAGGGTAACGATCAGCGGTGGAAACGCGAGTGCTAAGACGATTGCGGGCGTGCGGCAACAGATCACCGATACGGTACGCCGACAAGTTAACGCGTTGTTCAGTGAGTTGCGGAAGACTGAGGTTGGCGAAACCTGAGCCTGGCGAAATTTCAGTGTAGATGCGGAGTAAGCGCAAAGTGTAAAGGTCGTGGCTTTGCTCGCTATATCGCCATTAAATAATGTTAACAATGCTTTTTTAGAACGTATGTATTTCGTTCTATAAGCGCAGAGTTGACCGGGTTAGAAATCGCACGAATACTGTTTTAGACGTTTTTCGAAGAAATAGAGGAGCGCAGTAATGCTTACGCCCCTCTCACTTGCGCTTGTGCAAACTCAGGTAAAGCTCCAGTTTTTACGGACGCGCTGCTGCAGCGTCACACACTTCTGGCGTAATGATCGACGCGATAACCCGAAATGCAAAATTGTGAAATACTTCGACGAGGCTAATGCACAGAACAGCATTGCCGACAGCGTATATGTCATCCTGTTGCGCAAGGTAGTGCTCTTCCATCACTGGGTCGGTGACAGACAGCAGGTACTGGGTGCCAAGAACAGTAAAACGAGCCCGGACTCGGCGCCGTGAAGGATTGTTCTCAAAGCCGGCTTCGGCCTGAACCTGTACTGTCAAGTCGTTCACAGCGACTAGTTGCAGCGAACGCCCGATGTTGGCAACATCTGCCTCAGCCACTTTGTCACGCAGCCCGTGATAGGTGCTTTGGGAACTTCCCCAAAAGGCGGGGGCGGGCGCCTCAACAGCGGCGAGGACTTGTTGCCAAGTTGCAACGCCTTGTTTAACCCAATATTGGTGGTCGTTCAGGACGTGGTTTTCCACCTGATGACCTTGAATATCGGGGCGGAGGAGTGGAATCGCGACAATGTCGAGCAACTGTGCCTTGGTTCCGTTGTGGTAGCGGCGCTCTTCTTCGGAAACCTCATGTCCAGAACGAGTACTGATCGGACGTACCCAACCGCCGATTTGGCCGTTAATAAATTCTTTCCCTGCAATGCAACGCCCAGAAGGGGGCTTCCTAGAGTTGGCTAAACAGATAATAGTTTTTGTGTACATGATATACAGCAGAAGTGTTAGAAAACTTACCGTGTGAATACACGAGCTAACCAGTCTATTTCAGCACGGAAATAGAACTTTTGCAACAACTGTGAGAGCACCTCATGCTGCTTCTGTCTACTTGAGTTAAAGTGCATAAATAGAATGCTGCTGCCCTCCAAACGATCATTGCCGGAGGAAATCAATGAAAGTTAAATTTCGGCCACAAGGGGATACACTTGAACGTCTACACGATAGGTTTCACAAAGAAGAGCGCGCAATCGTTTTTCACCTTGCTTAAGAAGTCAAATGTTCGCACTCTCGTTGATGTGAGACTAAATAACGTCTCTCAGTTAGCGGGCTTCGCTAAGAAAGACGACCTCAAATATTTTTTGCGTGAAATTTGTGATGCAGAATATGTCCACGTGCCCGACTTAGCACCAACAAAGGACATTCTGGAACCGTATAAAGATGGCAAAATTACGTGGACAGCCTACGAAGACAAGTTTCTAAATTTGATGGCTCGAAGGAATATTGAGAGAAGCGTGCGGCCACAATTGTTAGACCAAGGCTGCTTACTTTGCAGTGAGCACGAGCCTCATATGTGTCACCGCAGACTGGTAGTCGAATACCTCAACAAGAACTCAGATCTGAACTTGACTGTGAATCATCTTTTTTGAGAATGCCTACTGTTCTTATTCTTTACCCAGTCGAGTTTGCAAGTCAAAGCAAGTTCAACAGAAAGATAGAGAAGATTCTTAGTAGGATTAAGAACTTCTCCGTTGTATTTCCTCATGACAATAAGAGCCTTATCCAAGAATTCTTTCTCAGCCGTTCAGATGCCACCTTAATCCAGGCTGCGGATTGGTCTTCTTTTTCTATCACGCATGCCATCGTCTTTGATGATGGAGAGGTTTTTCGGAAGGAAGTTGAACTGCTGAAAGATGGGGGCATCCCAATCCGTGAAATTCAGATAAGGATTACTCGCGTTGTTAACATAAAGAAGGAAACGCACTTTGCATCGCAAAGAAGCACTTTGAGTTATGAGTACATCGGCAGAGGATCTTATTGGGGAAATCCTTACTCCATGTTCACCGGTGGGGAGAGTCGTGACGAAGTGATCAGGAAGTTCAAGTATGACTTCGAGTTCGATAAATTCCCAAACAAAAAGAAAACCGAAGTGTATAAACTTGCTGGAAAGAGATTGGGCTGTTTCTGCAAGCCTGATGCTTGCCACGGCGACGTGTTGGCTGAATTCCTAAATAGTTGGGACGACGGGCAGTGAATATGCGTTTGGCTACTCGGGCCAAAAGTATCGCTGGATGAAAAACTTACGCTGCGGAAGTGACGTGGGCTGAGCAGCAAGCTGAGCCGCCTCGGGTTCCGTGGACGCCACTTAATTCGTGGTATATGGCCGCACGATTCGAGTAGGCGTTATGGTTGAATCAGGCCACCGTTTCCAGCCTCGCTAGTTTAAGGGCGCGTGTCTTCCAAGAAGCACGACGGTTGATCAACTCAACCTTGTAGAGCCCATTAACGGTCTTGGATGGTCTCGGCTAGTCATTGTCGTAGCTGTCCCCCTTACTTCACAGGCGGCACAACGCGGTTCGACCAGTTGTTCGGTGTAGCGGATAGTGACGCATTGTCCGCCGCAATCGCTGTGATGGACCAGTGTCGTCGTTCCGCTCGGGCTGGCGCGCTTACAACACCTGCTTCAGGCGGTGAGCTCGACTCGCTGGCAGCTCCGCTGACTATGCGCACAGTGTCACTCGATGGCTACGTTATCAAGAAGACATCACCCGTTGAAAGTATGTGGTGTGGGCAAGGATAGAGTGATAGCATGTCTTCTCGATCAACCACACCTCAAGGGGGAACTATGTCCGAGCGTGATGACTCGATTGACGACGATGAACTTCCAACTCTCCAAGACATGTTTGGCTATGATAATGAGGAGGATAATGAAGAGGCGGCTCTGGATTACGTCTTGAAGATTCAGGAAAACTCGTCTGACTGAATTAAGCGGTGACGTCCATTCGAGCTCGGTGCACCACCAGACGGCGCTCGCTGGGGACTTGTCGACCGGCATTTCATTTTTCGAGGACCCTTTCGTTGCTGCAATATGCTGCGTTAAGTGTTAGATGAGCCAAGCCGGACTGCAGGTAGGACGGGGGGCACTTTGGTTTGTGGTTCGCATCTTGACGTGCCAAAAAAGTTGCAAGGAGATAGCAATGCCGACTCGCGGTTTCCATTCTGAATGGATCACCCTCCGTTCGAAGAACGATCATCGAATTTTGCTTGAGTGTAGAGCCAGCTTCCCCTCGGAGGACGAGAAGTTCATCGCACGTGTAGCGGTCGAACTGATCGATCGGAACTCAGGAGGCGACGCGCGTGTTCTGCATGTGTACTACGACGACAAATCGTGCATGCATACTGTGACTATCGCTTCGACAGATAAAGATGATTCCCCTTTGGAGGGGGAGCTCCTTAACGTGTTGCAGGCAATCTTCGGTAATGGTAACCCTCAGGTCGACTTCAGATATGTCGAACCGGGAGATAGAGGCTCAGATCACTATGATCACATGGAGCATCTTAGCGTAGGTGCTGATATCGCTGCTGATCGATGGAAACACCACGATGCCAAAAACATGGCAGCTGTCAGCAGTCCAAGTTGATGGGAAAGGAGGGAATAACAATCCCTTCCTGCACAGATAACCTGTCATAATGCTCATGATGCTGTAACTGAACGTATACATTTCCGTCTACAATAGCAGAGCCGGACGGGCTGAAATCCGCATGGATACTGGGTTCGGAGGTTTTTCAGGGGAATCCCCCACTCTCCGCCAAGATACCCAAAGGCCCCTTTGAAGGGGCTTTTTTGTTTTCGACCGCCTCACAGACTTTCTCGCCTGCTCTGAAGCTTTCGTTCCTGCCTTCCAGGTATCCTTTGTTCCCTATTTGTACACTTGTCCCGATTGAACACTGTTACCTGTAACGCATTGCGTTAGTCCCAATATGGGACTACCATGCAGACATGCGCTTCCTTTCCCTTCCTACCTTACGCGCTTTCTATGACCAACCGGCATATGCCGACTCGAAACAAGCGCTTCTTACCTGGCATGGTCATGTGCTCAAGGCCAAGTGGCAGGACCCTGCTGACGTCAAGGCTGACTTTGGCACGGCAAGTATTCTCAAGGAAGGGCGGGTGGTTTTCAATATTGCTGGGAACAAGTACCGCTTAGTTACGTCCATCAACTATCCATATGGGATTGTTTTCGTAAAATTCGTTGGGACCCACAAGCAGTACGACGCCATCGACGCACAAACGATTGAGGGGCATCATGGACATTAAACCAATCCGAACGGAAGAAGATTATTACGCTGCACTTGGCGAAGTAGAGTCGCTGATGTCTGCCGAGTTTGGCACGTCGGAAGGTGACCGGCTCGACGTCCTGGCTACATTGGTCGAGGCATACGAAGCAAAGCACTATCCAATGGAAGCAGCAGACCCGATCGAAGCCATCAAATTCGAGATGGAACGTAAGGGGCTCACCGTAAAGGACTTGGAGCCAATGATCGGACGCACGAACAGGGTGTACGAGGTCTTGAGCCGCCGGCGCCCCCTCACGCTGCCAATGATCTGGCGTCTGCACAACGGCTTGGGCATTCCGGCGGAGTTACTTATCCGGCCACCGAAGGTTGCGGCTTGATGTAGGTGCGTATCGGAACAGGCTTGTTCCGATACCTCTGCGTTTCAAGGGCTGATAGCGGTGCCGATACGTTCTCGCACGTGACGCGGGAGTCGTCCAACGCCAGGAAAAACCTCACGGGCGTCTTGACGCGCTGAGGCGAGCTAGGGGCAGTATCGTTTCCAGCGCTTACAACCTGCCCCTCAACGACCGCCCCGGCTGATACACCACCCGCCCAATCACGCTGAACTCCCCACTCCTCGCATTCACCGGCCCGAAATCCGGATTCACCGAATGCAGATACCACTCGCCATTACGCTTGACCATCTGCTTCACGCAGCAATCGCCATCGAAGTTCAGCGCATACAATTCCCGGTTCACTAGCTTCTTGTCGGTTGGATCGATCACGATCACGTCGTCCTCGAACATCAGCGGTTCCATGCTCTGGCCGCGCACCTGGATCGCGATCAGCTTGTCCGCATTCAGCTTGCCGCGCTCGAGGTCGACGCGCGGGATGCGAATGCTGCCGCCATCCTCGACCACCGGTTCGGTGCCGAAGCGCGCAACGCCAGCCCGCAACTTCAGGGTCACGAGCCGCACGCCCACCGTGTCCGGGTCTTCCCACGCCAGCACGCGCTTCGCCCTGGCCAGCACGCTGTCGTTCGCCGCCGCGCCGTCCGGCATGGCAGCGGACACGTAGTCGCTCAATTGTTCCTGCAAGCGGGGACTGAAGTCCGCCACCGGGCAGCCCATGACCGAGGCGAAGCGCGTGGCGGCGCCGACGTTCAGGGGGATGCGGCCGTTCAGGTACTGGCTGAGCGCGCTCTGGTTGAAGCCCAATAGTTCGCTGGCCGCCTCCTGGGAAGCAGGCTGGCCGGCGTCCTTCTGGCGCTTTTGCCACTCGGCGAAGCGCTGCTTCAGGCGGGCGGCGTCGTCGAGCTGCGCTTGGGAAAGTGGAAGGGCGGGCATGGTGGAAAAGATGTCGAAAATCGCATTCTACAATCAGTCTGACTGTTGAACAAGAAAATTAGTCGGACTGTTGACCTTGAAGATTAGTCAGACTAATATAAAGCCATTGGAGGCGTTTGAGCGAGCACAAAAGCGGGGCGATTTCGAGAAAGTCATGCCACCGCACGCCGTTGTTTTTTGAACTGGCCAACGCCGGCGCTGGGCGGCGGCTGTTTCCGGGCACAGGCATCAGGCCCGATGGAAAGGCACACAATGAGCAAGATCACCGTACCGGAAAGCAGCGGCATTGCCGGCATCGTCAGCGCCATCTGCGCATCGTTCACCCTGGCCGAAATCGGCGCCATGGTCGGCATCGCCACCGCCATCCTGAGCTTCATGCTGAACGCCATCTATATGCGGCGCAAGGATGCACGCGAGCAGCGCCAGGCCGACCTGGCCGCACGCGAAAGCGAAGCGCGCCTGGCCGCCCTCGACCTGCACGCACCAGCCACCGGGAGAGGAGAACGCGTCAAGCGCTGGCTGAAGGGGCGATAAATTTTCTTAAAGATAATTAAATGAGCATGGTTTTGCGTTACCCTTGTCATTACAAAAAATTAATTTTTGCGTGTTTGCGACATAGTCGTACCTCAACGGGGGCGGGTGCTGGATGCTTATCGATGGCAAGCAATTGGAACGGGATGCGGTGCTGCGCGCCGAGATCTGCATCGTCGGCACCGGCATGGGCGCGCTCTCGGTTGCCAGCGCCCTGATTGCCGAACGGCGCAGCGTGCTGTTCATCGAAACCGGTCCGCTCGAGCAAACGCGCCGCGCCCATGCCGCGCTGCAGATCGAAAACGTCGGGCGGCCGTTCGGCATATCGACCAGCCGCGGACTCGAAGTGGGCGGCGGGACCGCGTTCTGGCATGGGGTCTGTGCGCCGCTGGACGAGGAGGATTTCCAGGCGCGTCCGTGGATCGCCCATAGCGGTTGGCCGATCGGGCGCAGCGAGCTCGACCCCTGGTATGCGACGGCGGAGGAATTCCTGTGCGGCAGGCTCGACAGGATGGCCTGCAACACCGATCAGGGCGCCCGTCTTGCCGGACACCTCGATCGCAGGAAAATGGATCGCCAGACAGCGGATCGCCGGACAACGGATGTGCTCGACGCCAAGACTTATTGCTACCGCTCGTCGCCGTTTCGCGGCAAGGAGCTGCTGCGGGAGTGGTGCACGCACGGCAGGGCGCGCTGCGTCTACAACAGCACCGCGTTGCGCCTGCTGCACCAGCACGGCAAGGCGCACACCCTGGTGGTCGGGAGCGCGGGGCACCAGTTCAGCGTGATCGCCAACAAGTTCGTGATCGCGGCGGGCGCGCTGGAAACGCCCCGCCTGCTGCTCAATTCGTTGCTCGATTCGCTGCAGGGTACGCCTGCACGGGCCGCGTCGCCGCCGGCGTCGTGGTGGCTGGGGCGCAATCTCATCGACCATCCCGTTGGCTACCTGTCGCAGATCAGGTTCCACTTGCCGTCGACGGATGACGGCGCGGCGCTAGACAGGCGCGACCCTGTGCTGCGGGTGTTTCCCGGTTTCGTGCTCACGCCCGGCATCCAGCACCAGCACCAGCTGCCGAATCACACCATGTTTGTCAGGCAGGGCATCAGCAGCCGCCCGGTACCGAACAGGGCGGTGATGTCCTTCCTCGGTGTGCGGGGCACGCGCGACATCCGCCTGACGCACCTGACCTCGCTGACGCGCCACCCGTACATCCTCTGGCGCATCGCGCACCAGAAACTCAGCCTGCGCCCGCGCTCGCGCTATGGCGACCTGTTCTTCATGACGGAACAGTTGCCGAATCCGGACAGCCGGGTCAGCCTGTCCGAACGCCAGCGCGACAGGTTCGGCCTCCCGATTGCGCGCGTGGACTGGCGCCTCAGCGAGCAGGACATCTCGATGTTCGCGGATTACCACCAGCTGCTGATGGCCAATCTGCGCGAGCACGAGGAAGTGCGCGGGCTGCGCGCCGATTCGATGGCGCGCTGGGAAGACTCGCTGGCGTCCGGTGCGCACCACCTCGGCACGGCGCGCATGGCAGCCAGCGCCAGGGACGGGGTGGTCGATGCCGATCTCAAGATCTTCGGTTTCGAGAATGCCTGGATCAGCGACGGGTCGGTGTTCCCGACAGGCGGCAGCGTCAATCCTTCGCTGACGATTTGCGCGCTCGGCCATCGCCTTGGCCACCACCTGAACCGGCTCTCGGCCTGAGGACGGCCCGTACAGCGCGATGCCGTTCTAACCCTGCCGCGGCCGCAGCGCCGCCACCAGCGCGGTGCCGAGCACGGCCAGCAAGGCAATCCCCGCCGACACGTAGCCTACATGGCCCGCGCCCCAGTGCGACACGCTCAGGCCCCCGATCATGGCGCCGAACGCGATGCCGCCATTCGCCGCCGATACGTTGATCGTCCCGGCCAGCGCCTGTGCCTTTTCGGCCGCCTTCATCACGCGGATCTGGCAGATCGGGTACAGCGCCGTATTCGCAATCCCCCACACGGCCAGTGCCAGCGCAAACGGGACGCGCGAGCCGGTCAACGCCATGGTCGCCGCCATGCCCAGCGCCAGCAGCAGGCTGAACAGGGCAGTGGTGGCGAGCGGCTTGCTGTCGACCCAGCGCCCGCCCAGCCAATTGCCGAACAGGCCCACCGCGCCAAAGCCCATCAGCCACCAGCCCACCTGGGCGGGCGCGATGCCGGCCGATTTTTCCAGCGTCTCGGCCAGGTAGGTGTAGCCCGCGAACATGGCCGTGAACACCAGCACCGACAGGGCCACATTCGCCAGGAAGAAGGGGTTTGTCAGGATCGTGGCCTGTTCGCCGATGGCGACCTTTTCGGGGGCGCGCACGGCCGGCATGCTGATCTGGATGAGCACCGCGATCAGCAGCGACAGCGCCGCCAGCAGGGCAAAGGCGCCACGCCAGCCGATGGCGTCCGACGCCAGCGTACCGAGCGGGATCCCGAACAACATCGCGGCGGAGATACCGAGGTAGACCGTGGACACGGCCTTGCCGCTATTCCCCGGCCCGGCGATCTGCGCCGCCGTTTCGCTGGCGGTGCCCCAGAACACGGGCAGCGCGAGCGCCGGCAGCAGGCGCGCAATCGCCAGCACCCAGATGTTCGGCGCGATCGCCGCCAGGCCGTTCGACGCCGCGAACAGGACCAGGATCGCCACGAACAGGCGCCTGCGGTCGACGTTGGCCAGCCAGGCGGTCAGGAAGGGGCCGCACAGCATGACGACCACGGCGAACAGGGTCACCAGCTGGCCCGCGGTCGACACGGCGATGCCGAGGTCGCGCGCGAGCGCCGGCAGCAGGCCGACGATCAGGAATTCCGTGGTGACGATGACGAAGGCCGCAATGGCCAAGATGGGAATCGATGCGCCGCCGGAACGCGGCACGGAAGAGGAAGCATAGTTTGTTGTAGTCATTGCACAAATCCATAATAAGACCGTGCATGCTATAAAAGAATAGAATTCCAGTGTTGGATATAAATTCGCCGCATAGATGGAATTAAATTCTTTACGAAAAATGACCCCTTCAGAACGCCTGAAAGGCCTGGCGACCTTTGTCGCGGTAGCGGAAGCCGGCAGTTTTACTGCTGCGGCCGCGTGCCTGAATCTCACCAACTCGGCGGTCGGCAAGGCGGTGGCAAGGCTGGAAGAACGCCTGCGCCAGCCGCTGTTCGACCGCAGCCGGCGCCGCCTGGAGCTGACGGATGCCGGCGAGGTTTTCTACAAGGTGTGCGTGCGCGTGCTGGAAGAACTCGAGGCGGCCGAACGCGTCATCTCCGCCGACGAGATCGCGCCCTCGGGCCGCCTGCGCGTCGACTTGCCCGCCACCTTCGGGCGCCTGCACGCGCTGCCGGCCTTGCTGGGCTTCGCCGAGCGCCATCCGCAGGTGATGCCGCAGGTGTCGTTCACCGACCGCTTCGTCGATCCGGTCGAGGATGGGCTGGACCTGGTGGTGCGCATCGGCGGCGGCGACACCTGGCCGGCGGCGCTCGACTACCGTTATCTCGGGCACGAGGAGCTGGTGTTCTGCGCCTCGCCGGCCTACATCGCGCTGCACGGCGCGCCGCGGACGCTGGAGGAACTGTGGCGGCACGCGGCGGTGCTGTACGGGCGGGCCGACGGCAGCACCTCGCCCTGGCTGATCGACGACGGGCAGGGGCCGCTGGCGCGCCAGCATGTGGAAGGGCGCATCGTGCTGGGCCAGGCCGAGGCGCAGGTGGCGGCGGTCGAGGCGGGGCTGGGGATCGGCCAGCTGGCGACCTGGCTGGTCGAGGGGCAACTGCGTGCAGGGCGCCTGGTGCAGGTCTTGCCGCAACTGGCCACGCGCGGGCTGCCGCTGCACCTGGTCTGGCAGCGCACGCGCCAGCACGTGCCGAAGGTGCAGGCCTTGATTGCGCATTTTGCGGCAACGTTGAGTATTGGCCGTGGTGTGTAGCGTTCCAGGTCAGATCGTATCGACTCTGCGGCGATGTGTACCGTACGGTGGGCACTCCGTGCCCACGCGGAACGATGCATAGGGTTAGCTCACGATAAAGCCGCATCCGATGCACATATGTAGCGCCAACAAATGATCATTTGGAGACGTTACATTTAGGCCTCGTCCACGCATCAAACGCGGCCAACATCGATCAGGCTTCCGCGTGGGCACGGAGTGCCCACCGTACGGTCGGTGCCCCCTACGATCGATATCGTCACAGCTCAGCGTGCGGCGCTCCATTTACGCAACCTGCGCGCCCCCAGCACCACCGCCGTCACGCTCAGCAGCACGCCGCCAAGGCACAGCCCGATCAGCACCGCCTCGCGCCACCACAACGCATCGAGCATCGCAGGCAGATCCCAGCTGTGCAGGAAGTTGAACAGCCAGCGGCCGACACGCTCCGAGCTGTCCAGGCTCGACTCCACCTGTCCCGTGTACACATCCAGATGCACCCAGGTATGCCCGGGATCGTTGAACACCGCGCGCAGCACCGGCAGGCGGCGTTCGTCGGCGCCGTACATCGACTGCTCCTGGCGCTGGTAGTAGTAAGCGTCATACGCATCCAGGGTCTCGATGCGCGCCATCGGCTGCGGCAGGAGGCGCCGCGCCGCCTCGAACAGCACGTGCTCCGGCCAGCGCGCGCGCACGACATACCCGCCTTGTTCGGCAAAGATCAGGCGCGTCGCGGCCCGCCCGTCGCGCGCCAGGATATACGGCTGCCCGGCCAGCACCCGCCATTCCAGTTCGCGCGCCCGGAACCCCTGCGCCGCCAGCAGCGCCACCGCCTCCGACGTAGCCAGAGGCAGGCGCACCAAAGCCGCACTGCCGCCCTCGAACGCCGCCACATCCGGCCGCATACCCTTGGCATCGAACACGCCCAGCGGATTCATCGACATCAGCCCGCTGAAGATCCAGGCCAGCAGCAGCGCGCCGAACGAAAGGCCGAGGATATGGTGCCAGCGCAGGTAAGCCTCGCGGAACGGCGACTTCGATCCGCTTTTATACGTGCCCGCAAAGCGCCAGCGCCAGATGCCGTTCAGCGCGCCGGCCATGGCCGAGACCACGCCGATGCTTGACAAGACGATCACCGTCCAGCTCCACACCGGATCCGTCGGCTGGTTGCGGAACATGTACAGCCAGTGCAGCCAGGCGCCGACGAAGTTCCACAGCCGCTCGGCGCGCGGCGCATCGAGCACCACCTGGCCGGTCGCCGAGGACAGGTACAGGCGGGTGGCGTCGGCGTCGCCCATCTCGACCACGTGCAGCGGCCGGTGCGGCGCCAGCGAACGCGCATGCGTCCAGCGGTCCTCATCGATGAAGCCCGCGTAACTGGCCGGCGCGCCATGCAGGAAGGCGCGCGCCGAGGACAGCGCCTGGCCCGGTCCGGCCGCCAGGCGCGCGCCGTCGACCGCGTCCACCGCCAGCCGGCTGCCGTCGCCCTCGAGCAGCACGTAATGCGGCCGCCCGCCCACCGACGTCAGGACAATGCTGTTCACCGCGCCCGCATTCCTGCTCTGCGCCAGCGCCGCCGCCACGTCGATGCAGCAGCCGGAAGACGGCAGGGCAGGCAAGCCGGCCATCCGCTCCCAGGGCGTCAGCTTCGGATAGCCGACGAACAGCATCGTCATCCCGCTGACGAACCACAGCGCCATCAGCACGCACATCAAAACCCCGGTCCAGCGATGGACCAGGAAGGTCATGCGCTTGGCCTTTGCTACAAAGCCCATGGCGCGCTCAGAACCGGTGGTCGAGCACCAGCTCGACGCGGCGGTCCGGGCCGACCAGCCACTGCGTCGGCGTGTAATAGGCCGTGCTGTAGTAGCGCTTGTCGAAGACGTTGAAGCCGCGCAGCGCGAGGCTGGTCTGCGCCGTCGCCTTCCAGCGCAGCGACAAATCCGTCGTGGTGTACGACGGCATGCGCAGCGTGTTGGCGTTGTCGGCATAGCGCGCACCCACATGGCGCAGGCCGGCGCCGGCGCTCCAGCCGGGCTGGAAGTCCCAGTGCAGCCAGAGGTTGGCGCTGCGCTCGGGCACATCCGGCGGCCGCTTGCCGGCGCGCGAGACCGGCACGCCGCCCACGTTCTCACGGAAGGCGTCGTAGCGCGCACGCAGGAAGGCGGCGTTCGCGTCCAGCGTCCAGCCCTGGGCCAGCGCCAGGGTCAAGGTGCCTTCGATGCCGCGCGAGGAACGCTCGCCCACCTGGATGCTTTGCGCCGGATTGGCCGGGTCGCGCGTCAGCAGGTTGTCCTTCCGGATGTCGTACACGGCCAGCGTCCACTCGCCCTGCCTGTCCCGCAAGCCCTGCTTCAGGCCGACTTCCAGCCCGCGGCCGGTGGCGTTCTTGAAGTTGCTGTTCGCCGGCGACAGGAAGAACAGGGAACTCACCGGATCGGCGGCCTTCGACAGCTGGCCGTACACGCTGACGTCGGGCGCCAGCGCATACACGGTACCCAGGCGCCAGCCGACGTTCGCAAAGGTCTTGTCGAAGGCGAGGCTGTTCGCCACCAGGTTCTGCCGTTCGACGTCCGCATGGTCGTAGCGCAGCCCGCCGATCAGCGACCATTGCGGCGTCAGGGCGAGCCGGTCTTCCATGAACAGCGCATACTGTTTCGCTTCGGTGCGGTAGCGCGGAATCGTCGGCACCTCGCTCGTGAACAGGCCCGGCGCCGGGTTGAACGGGTCGACCGGCCCCGAGGAGCCGACATAGGTATTGTTCGTGTGCGTGAACGCTGCGCGGTTCACGTCGAAGCCGATCGACAGCGTGTTCTCCATCCCGGACAGCACGCCCTTGAAGGCGGCGTCGCTCGTCATTCCGGTCTGCCTCTGGTCGTGCAGGATCTCGGTATTGTCCGAGCGGTCGACCAGGCCGCTGGCCGGGTTGTAGACATAGGCTTCCGCATTGCGCCAGTGGCGCTCGCTGTCCACGTGGTACAGGCGCGTGCGCACCAGCACGCCGCCGTTCGGCCGCCAGTTCGCCAGCAAATCGACCCAGCTGTCTTTATAAGCGATGCGGCTGTCGAGCACGTTGTAGTTCTTTTCGCGCAGCGCTTCCAGCTGGCGCCCATCCACCAGCGGCGTGCCGAAGTAGCGCATCGGCTTCTGGCGGCCATGCGCCATGCTCAGGCGCAGGTCGAGTTCCGGCGACACGTCGAAGCGCAGCGCACCCGACACGGCGCGGTTGCTGGCATCGCCGCGCTCGACCCAGCCATCCGACTCCTCGCCGCTGGCATCGAAGCGGTAGGACCAGCGCTCGTCGATGGCGCCGCCGCTGCCCACGGCCAGGCGGCGCGTGCCTTCAGTGCCGATCGCGGCCTGGAGTTCGTTCTCGATTGGCCCGCGCGTCGGTCCCTTCGGAATGATGTTGACCACGCCGCCGATCGCGCCTTCGCCGTAGATCACGGCGGCCGGCCCGCGCAGCACCTCGATGCGCTCGACCGCCCAGGTGCTGAACGGGAAGGTCAGGCCGGCGCCGCCATACTGGCGCATCCCGTCGTACAGGCGCAGCACCGACACGGTATCGGTAAAGCCGCGCGACGACAGCGAGGAGCTGCCGTTGCCCGGGTGGCCCATGTTGCTGATGCCCGGCGCGCGGGTGATCGCTTCGGTGAGGTTGGCGTCGCCGCGCTCCTCCAGCTGCTTGCGGGTGATGACGTCGACGCTGGCCGGCGTCTCCAGGCGCGTCAGGCCCAGGTTGGAGCCGGTGGCCGTCTCGTCCTTCAGTTTGCCGTTCTGAGCGGCGCCGCTCACCAGCACGGTCGGGATGGCGTCGTCGGCCAGGGCCGGTGCTGCCGTGGCGCAGGCCAGCAGGCAGGCGAGGGCCAGCGGGGTGGGGCGCAGCTGCGCCCGCGGGAAATGGAACTGCGGTGTCATGGTTGCTTTTCTGTTCGTGTTGCCTGTGCATGAAGCCGGCGGCCATGGACGACGCCACGCGGCACCGCTGGCGGTGCGCAGGGAGGTCAATCAACAGCTGCCGGAAGGATGGCGGGGTCAGGCCAGCGCAGGCGGGGCGCGCGGCTGGGCGAAGGTCCACTGGAACAGCGGCCGCGGC
This sequence comes from Massilia sp. YIM B02769, assembly GCF_030411995.1. Lineage (GTDB taxonomy): Bacteria > Pseudomonadota > Gammaproteobacteria > Burkholderiales > Burkholderiaceae_D > Telluria. The sequence goes on along the minus strand of NZ_JASNRC010000008.1, from coordinate 286,244 downwards.
GCACGGTAGAAAAGCGGAGGATAGGCGTCATGGCCGCCGAGCACGGCGAACATGGCGGGAACAGGCGGCAGCAGGGCAAAGGCGCCGGCATGCGGCGTGCAATAGGCGCAATGCATGAGCCCCTTGAGCATGGCATCGGACGAGGAAGACGGGGAATCGGCGCCGGGGGCGGACGCCAACGGCATCATCTCGATGCCCATCGCGGTACAGACTTCGACCTGGGCCACGCGGCTGGAGGCCAGGCTCATCGCATGCGACACCACCGGGGCGAGCGCATTGAACAGGATGGCCAGGGCGGCGATCCAGGCGTACGCGGTCCAGTGTCTCGTGATCCTGTGCATGCAGCCATTATAGGACGTGGCCCGGAATATGCATGCTCCGTTACATGGACATTTTGTCCATGCTTGAACGCGCCGCCGCAGCAAGCGGGCAGGCCTCGGCGCCAAACTATACAGTCGAGTTTCCCCCTGGCCCAAAGTGTCGGAAATCCTTACACGTATTTACGCGTGCATATTCCGCATGACGTAAGCCATTGATTTATATCGTTCAGTGCTGGGTGGCACAAGGTTTGCTTTTCCTAGGAGCAGGTTGTTACCAACAACCATCCCTAATGGAAAACTGACAATGAACGCCTTCAAGAAACTCATCTGCGCCTCGGTTGTAGCCCTGTCGACGGCTGGTGCCGCAAACGCTGGTCCGGTCCTCAACAACTGGGTCTTCAACCCAACCGGCGGCGGATTCTCCGGCGGCCAGGTCATCAACGAATACCTGGACGTCAACGGCAACGCCTTCATCCAACTGACGAACACCGGCAACGGTTCCTTCTCGTTCCGCGAGACCGCGGTCTTCAACATCACCCAGGCCGACAGCAACGGCCAGCTGTTCCCGATGACCTACGCCGGCGGCAACATCACCGCGACCTTCACGGCCGAAGGCACCGGCACCTTCGGCGGCGCCTTCAGCTTCACCGGCGGCACCATCCGCATGTACCAGAACCAGACCAATGGCCAGTATGGCTCGACCGCCGGCCACTATGGCGCCGACCTCGGCAACGTGATCGCCGAGTTCAACGTGCTCGCCGGCGGCGGCGGCTTCGTGAATGCCAACGGCAGCCCGGTCAACAACGGCCAGGTCAGCGTCTTTGCCAGCGCGTCGCCGGGCATGCTCGACAGCGGCTACTTCTTCCGCGCCAACGGCGCCGACCTGTCGGAAGAGTCGATCCTGTCGTTCGCCTTCACCAATGCGAATACGGTCGGCCGTCCGAACACCACCCAGGTCAGCGAGATCGTCTGCGAATACGCCGGCTTCACCGCCGCCGGCTGCACCCGTGCCGCCTACCGTAACCGCGCGGGCGAATACTTCTTCATCAGCGGCAATGGCCAGTTCAAGCTGGCCGAAGTCGACGCGCAAGTGCCGGAGCCAGGTTCGCTGGCCCTGTTCGCCGTCGCCATGCTGGGCGCCGGCGTGGCCGTGCGCCGCCGCAACCGCAAAGCCTGATCGGCTTTCCATGTTGCACAAGAAAGCGGGCCTGGCCCGCTTTTTTTACGTCCGCCGCCAGCGGGTGCGCGCAGCGCTTGAACGCGGCCGCGGCTGATGGCACACTGGCCATCCATTCAACGCAGCGACCGGAGAACTGGCATGGGCACGATGATTGGCGGACAGGGCGGCAATCTGCACGGCAGCGGCAAGGCGCTGCGGCGCGTGGTGCTGGGAACGGCGGCGATCCTGCTGGCGCCGCTGCTAGCGATGCAATTCACGAACGAAGTAAACTGGAGCGGCGGCGATTTCGCGGCCGCTGCCGTGCTGCTGCTGGGCGCCGGCACGGCGCTCGCGCTCGCCCTGCGCACCTGGCCCGGCGCGCGCCAGCGCCTGCTCGCCACCGCGCTGCTCGGCCTGGCTTTCCTCTACCTGTGGGCCGAGCTGGCGGTGGGCATCTTTTTCGGGCTCGGCAGCTGAGCACCTGCGCCCTGCGTCCAAAGACTTGCAGTGCGCAAATATGACAAACCGTTAATTACCGCACCGGCGCTTCCGCACGGCTGGGCTAAGCTGGGTTGCTCGCTCGTTACAGGAAGCCACCCATGCTCGACGCCACCTTTTACCAGTCGATGTTTGCCCGATCGCCGATCGGGACACTCGTGCTGTCGGCGAGCGCCGATCCCGTCATCCTCGAGGTCAACGAGGCTTTCCTGCGCGACGTCGGCCTTACCCGCGCGCAGCTCGTCGGCCAGCCGCTGTTCGGCGCCTTGCCCGCGGCCCCCGGCGATCCCGACGATCCGCACAGCAACGGCGTCATGGCGCTGCGCAACTCGCTGGCGCAGGTCGTGGCCAGCGGCGAGCCGCAATCGCTGACCACCCAGCGTTACCCGATCCGCAGCATCCGGCCCGACGGCAGCGAGGTCTTCGTCGAGCGCTTCTGGAGCGTGACGAACACGCCGGTCTTCGCGGCCGACGGCGGCCTGCTGTGCATCCAGCACGTCAGCATCGAGGTTACCGGCCACAAGCGCGCCGAGGAAGCCTTGCTGCTGAGCCGGCGCGAAGCCGTGGAAGCCGCGCGCCAGGCCGAGGACGGCCGCGCGCGCATGACAGCGGTGCTGCAGGCGGCGCCGGTCGGGATCGTGCTGGCCGATACCGACGGCAGGGTACTCGACGCGAACGCCGCCCACGATGCCCTCTTGTGCCGCCACTGCAGCTCCGATGGCGCGCGCCTCGACTTCAGCGAATGGCGCGGCTGGTGGGCCGACGGTTCCGCGCGCCACGGGCAGGCGCTGGCGGCCGGCGACTGGCCGCTGGCCGCGGCCCTGCGTGGAGAAACCAGCTCCCACCACCTGATCGAGATCGAAACCTTCGACGCCGCCCGTTCGCACCGCGTGGTGGTGTGCTCGGCCGCGCCCATCCTCGGCCGCGATGGACGGGTGGACGCCGCCGTCGTGGTCCTGCTCGACATGACCGAGCGTCTGCACGCCGAAAGCGCGCTGCGCGACGCCGACCGCCGCAAGGACGAATTCCTGGCCATGCTGGCCCACGAACTGCGCAACCCGCTGGCGCCGATCATGGCGGCGGCCGAGCTGCTGGTACAGGGCGCGGCGGCGCCGGCCATGGTGCGCCGGGCCAGCAGCGTCATCGGGCGCCAGGCGCGCCACCTGACCGGCCTGGTCGACGACCTGCTCGACGTCTCGCGCGTCACGCGCGGCCTGGCCGTGATCGACAAGTCGCCGCTCGATCTCGGCGCCGTGATCGCCGAAGCCGTGGAGCAGGTGCAGCCGCTGGTCGCCTCGCGCAACCACCGCCTGGAACTGGCGGTGCAGGCTGCGCCGCTGACGGTGAACGGCGACGCCAAGCGCCTGGTGCAAGTGGTCGCCAACCTGCTCAACAACGCCGCCAAGTACACGCCGCCGGGCGGCCGCATCCGGCTGGCGGCCGACGCCGAACCCGAAACGGGCCGCGCGCGCCTGAGCGTGAGCGACAACGGCATCGGCATGAGCCACGAGCTGATGGCGCGCGCCTTCGAACTCTTTGCCCAGGCCGAACGCGATGCCGACCGCGCCCAGGGCGGCCTCGGCATCGGTCTGGCGGTGGTGCGCCGCCTGGTCGAGCTGCACGGCGGCGAGATCGGCGTGCGCAGCGCGGGGCCGGGGCAGGGCAGCAGCTTCACGGTGACCCTGCCGCTGGCGGCGGGCAGCACCGCCGGGGCCGCGGCCCAGGCGCGCCAGGCGCCTGGGCCCGAGCAGGCCCTCGGCGTGCTGGTGGTCGATGACAATGCCGACGCTGCCCAGATGCTGGCGATCATGGTCCAGCACTTCGGCCACGCGGTGCGGATCGCGCACGCGGCCGACGAGGCGCTGGCGCTGGCGGAGCAGCAGCCGGCCGACGTCTACCTGCTCGACATCGGCCTGCCCGGCATGGACGGCCACGAACTGGCGCGGCGCCTGCGCGGCGACGCCGCCAACGCCGGCGCGGTGCTGGTGGCGATCACCGGCTACGGCGGCGACGAGGCGCACCGCGCGGCGCTGGCGGCCGGTTTCGATTTCCACTTCGTGAAGCCGGTGAAGGGCGGCGACCTGCGTTTGTTGCTGCGCGATATAGCCCGTTCGCGCGGGCGCGGCGTGCAGGAAAGGCGCGCCGGCGGCGCGGCCCGCGTCGGCAATTTCGGACAGTGAGTCGTTTTCCCAAGGGAACATATTGCCAATAGTCCGCCGGTCCTGGCCGACAGCGCTATGGGACCAGTCCTACAGGCCCACGGCGGCCAGACTGTGCCCGCCTGGCCGCCAGGTGTCTACCATGTACCTGTCTCAGCCAATTTCGAGCTGATTTCAACGGATTAAGGAGCAACATCATGGCATCGAACAACCAGGGCGGTAACAACGCTAACCAGGGTAACAATCAGGGCAGCAACCAGGGCAACAAACAGGCCGGCGACACCAGCAGCCGCGGCTTCGGATCGATGGACCCGCAACGCCAGCGCGAGATCGCCAGCGAGGGCGGACGCGCGGCGCATGCCTCGGGAAACGCGCATGAATTCACGTCGGAAGAGGCACGCCGCGCCGGCTCGATGAGCCACAAGAACGACGGCAACAACCAGAGCGGCAGCGGCGGCAACCAGCAAAGCGGCCGCGGCCAGGGCGGTAGGCAAGGGGGCAACGCTGGCGGCGGCCAGGGCAATGCGACCCGCGGCGGCACCCCGGAACAGCACGCCCGCGCTGGCGCGCAAAGCCACAAGAACGACAAGTGATTCGTGTAGGCATAGACCTACTCGACAGGACCGGCTTGAAGGGGCGCTAACGGCCTTTTCGAAGATCCGGTATGGACACCGCGGCAGCTGGCAGCTGGCAGCCGGCCAGGCAGGAGGTCAGGCAGCCGCGTTCAGGCAGCCAGCAAGGCGAGCAAACGCGGCAGCTCGACCGGCTTGACCAGGTGGGCATTGAAGCCCGCCCGCCGCGAGGCCGCGATATCCTGGGCCTGGCCGTAGCCGCTGAGTGCGATCATCCGCGCGTTGGCGGCGTTCGGCATGGCGCGCAGGTGCTCGACCAGGCGGTGCCCGTCCATGCCGGGCAGGCCGATGTCGAGCAGGTAGACGTCGATGGCCTCGCTGGCCGCGCGCCGCAGGGCCGCCGCCGGCGTGTCTTCCACCGTCACGCTGTGCCCGGCCGCGCCCAGCACCACACCCAGCGATTCGGCGGCGTCGCGGTTGTCGTCGACGATCAGCACGCGCCGCGGCTGCAGCGACTGCTGGATCGGCTGTGGTAGCGGCTGCAGGGCCTCGTGCGCGCCCGCCGCGGCGCCCGTGCCGGCCTGCGCCGGCGCCGCATGGCGCGGCAGGATCACCGTGAAGCGGCTGCCCTGGCCCAGGCCGGCGCTGTCGGCTTCCACGCGGCCGCCGTGCAGCACGATCATGCTGCGCACCAGGGCCAGGCCCAGCCCCAGGCCGCCGTGCGAGCGGTCCGGGGTGCGCTTGGCCTGCGTGAACAAATCGAATACATGGGGCAGCAGGGCGGCTTCGATGCCGATGCCGTTGTCGCTCACCGCCAGCCGCACCTCGTCTTGCGTGGTCGTGAGCGAGACCGCGATGCGGCCGCCTTCCGGCGTGTACTTGGCGGCATTCGTCAGCAGGTTGGCCAGCACCTGCACCAGGCGCTTGCTGTCGCCGATCACGAGCGCGCGGCCGGGCCCGACTTCCTCGGTCAGGGTATGGCGCTGGCGCTCGATCAGCGGGCGCGCCTGTTCCAGCGCGCCGTGCAGCACCGTGCGCATGTCGACCTCGACCCGTTCGAGTTCGGCCAGGCCGCGGTTCACGCGCGACACGTCCAGCAAGTCGTCGACCAGCTCGACCATGTGGCGCACCTGGCGCCCGATCACGTCGCTCGCATGCGCCAGGCGCTTCGGGTCGTTGCCCGACAGTTTCAGGATCTGGGCCGCGGTGCTGATCGGCGCCAGCGGATTGCGCAGTTCGTGGGCCAGCATCGCCAGGAACTCGTCCTTGCGGCTGTTCGCCAGCCGCAGCTCTTCCGAGATGGTCTTCTGCTCGTGGATGTCGGTCATGGTGCCCATCCAGCGCAGGATGCGGCCCTCCTCGTCGCGCACAGGCAGCGCCCGCGTCAGCACCCAGCGCCATTCCCCGCTGTGGTGGCGCGCATGGTGCTCGATCTCGAACGGCGCGCCGCCATCCTGCGAGGCGAACCAGGCCTTGTGCAGGGCCGGCAGTTCGGCGGGATCGGCCAGCGCCTTCCAGCCGGCGCCGTGCAGGGTCTCCGGCGCCACGCCGGCAAAGCCGCGCCAGCCTTCGTTGGCGTAGTCGAAGCGGCCGTCGGGCGTGGCCGACCAGATCATCTGCGGCATGGCGTCGGCGATCGTGCGGAACTTCGCCTCGCTGTCGCGCAGCGCCTGTTCGGTCAGCATGCGTTCGGTGATGTCTGCGAACAGCAGGGCCACGCGGCGCCCGTTCGGATGGGCGATGCGGCGCGCATACACGCTGAACCAGCGTCCCATCGCCGCCGATCCCTCGACGAAGCGGCGCGCCTCGCCGGTGACCGCGATCTCGTCGTAGATGTCGATCCAGCGCTGTTCGAGCTGGGGCACCAGTTCGCGCGCGCGCCGTCCCACGCAATCGCGCAGGCCGGTCTGCTGCGAGAAGGCCCGGTTCACCTCGACGAATTCGTAATCGACGGCGTGCCCGTTCTCGTCGCGCACCATGTCGATCAGGCAGAAGCCTTCGTCCATGGTCTCGATCAGGGCGTGGTTGGTTTGCTCCAGGCGCTCGCGCAGCAGGTGTTCCTCGGTGACTTCCTTGCAGATCACCAGCACGCCACGGATGCCGGCTTCGTCCTCGATGGGACTGTAGCCATAGGTCCACCAGATGTTGTCGCGCACGCCGTTGCGCGTCAGCGGCACCAGCCGGTCTTCGTGCCAGGTCGAGCCGCCGGCCATGACGCGCTCGATGTCCGGCCCGATCAGGTGCCAGGCTTCGGCCCAGCATTCCCGGCCCGGCTGGCCGAGCGCCCGCGGGTGGCGTTCCGGCCCCAGGGTCTGGCGGTAGGCGTCGTTGTAGAACTGGATCAGGTCCTCGCCCCACCAGATGAACATCGGGTGGTTGCTCGACAACAGCAGGCGCAACAGGGTCTTCAGCGTCGACGGCCAGGTGTCCGGCGTGCCGAGCGGATGGCGGCGCCAGTCGTGTTCGCGCATGAGGGCGCCCATTTCGCCGCCGCCGGCCAGAAAGCTGTGTTGCGAATTCAAAGTGGTCCAGTCCTAAGTGACGTTCAAGAGGCGTGAACAACCCCGCAATTTATCACAAACACGTATTTCTGCGCCGCACCAGCCTGCCTGCAAGATGCCAGCGCAGCGGACAGGCGGCAAAACAGCAAACTGCTCCGATCGATCACGACAATGTGCGCATTTTGCAGATAAAACTGCTCAATTCGTCCTGGAAACTTCACATTTAGAGCAGGCAATCGGGCGCGGCAAGCGTGTCGCGTAGAATGAATCGTTTCCAGCAAGAAATTCTAGCCATGGATAGATTTCCCGAGGCGCTGGCGCAGGTTGCCGCCGCCGACTCGCTCAAGCTGTCCGAGCTGATCGGATCGCTCAGCTACGCCCTCGACCTGACCGAAGGCCAGCCCGAAGGCCATTGCGTGCGGTCCTGCTGGATCGGCATGCAGGTCGGCGCCCGGGCGGGACTGAGCGGGCAGCAGCTGTGGGAGCTCTACTACACGCTGCTGCTGAAGGATGTCGGCTGCAGCAGCAATGCGGCGCGTATCTGCGAGCTGTACCTGACCGACGACCTCGGTTTCAAGCGCGATTTCAAGACGGTGCGCGACAGCACCCCGCACCTGATCGCCTTTGTCCTCAAGCACACCGGCCTGAAGGCCGGCCTGGCCGAGCGCTTCCGCGCCGTGCTGACCATGCTGCGCGAAGGCCGCAGCACGGCCGAGGAACTGATCGTCACGCGCTGCTCGCGCGGCGCCGAGATCGCGCGCCTGCTGCGCTTTCCCGAGTCCGTGGCGGCCGGCATCTACAGCCTCGACGAACATTACAACGGCAATGGCAAGCCAGCGCGCCTAGAGGGCGAGGCGATTCCCGTGTACGCGCGCATCGCCATGCTGGCCCAGCTGGTCGACGTCTTCCACACCGCCGGCGGCAAGGCGGCGGCGCTGGCCGAGCTGCGCCACCGCACCGGCACCTGGCTCGACCCGCAACTGGTGCGCGTCTTCAGCGAGGTGGCCGCGAGCGACGCATTCTGGAGCACGCTGGCCGACCCGGCGCTCGATGCGACCGTGTTCGCCATGGAGCCGGCCGAGCACACGATGCCGATCGACGACGACTACCTCGACGACATCGCCACCGCCTTCGGCCAGGTGGTCGACTCGAAGAGTCCCTACACGGGCGGCCATAGCGCACGCGTGGCGCTGTACACCGACATGATCGGCGAAACGCTCGGCCTGTCGCCCGCGCGGCGCCGCTGGCTGAAGCGGGGCGCGCTGCTGCACGACGTCGGCAAGCTCGGCGTCAGCAACAGCATCCTCGACAAGCCCGGCGCCCTCGACCGCGACGAATGGGCCGCGGTGCGCCGCCACGCCGAGTTCACCGAGACCATCCTCTCGCGCATCGCCGCCTTTGCCGAACTGGGACGGATCGCCGGCGCCCACCATGAACGCCTCGACGGCGGCGGCTACCCGCGCGGCCTCGTGGCCGCCCAGATCGACCTCGAGACGCGCATCATCACCACCGCCGACATCTTCGATGCGATCACCGCCGAGCGGCCGTATCGCAGGGCGATCCCGCCGCAGGAGGCGCTGGCGATGATGGAAAAGACCGTCGGCACCGCGCTCGACGCGCGCTGCTTCGCGGCGTTGAAGGAAGCGGTCGCGCGCGTGGCCTTGTAAAACCTGGCCTGCAGCCTTGACCGTACGGTGGGCACTCCGTGCCCACGCGGTTACGTGTCTATCCTTGCACTGCGTGCGGCGACTTTTCGCCCGCTGACCTTGAGCCTGGCCCGACGCCATGCATGGCCTTTCGTCCATCGCAAATTTCGCAAGCGACGTTTCGCTGCCAACGCTAAAAGGATCTGCTCGTAGCCGCGTGGGCACGGAGTGCCCACCGTACGGTTGCCGCCGCAGGCCGATTTAGATGGATCAGCCCGCGCGCTGATCGACTCAACTCGTCTTGAACACCAGCTGCGCCACCCGCCGCAGCTTCGGATACACCACCGGCACCGTCAGCATGGTGCTGGCGATCGCCATCAGCAGCAGGGCGGTGAAGGTCTCGTTGGTGACGATGCCCTTGTCGAGCAGGATGTTCACGAAGATGATCATGATCAGCGCCTTGGTCTGCAGCAGCCAGCCGATGATCGACGACTCGGTGCGGCTCCAGCCCAGGATGCGCCCGGCGATGTGGGTGCCGGCCAGCTTGCCGGCCACCGAGGCCACCAGCAGCACCGCCGCCGCCACGAACACGGCCGAGCCGCCCACCGCCCAGTTGGTCTTCAGGCCGGTGCTCAGGAAGTAGACCGGCATCAGCACCAGCAGCACCTGCTGGCGCAGGGTGTCGAGGCGCTTCTGGTCGAACCACGAGGCTTCGCTGATGGCCCCGGCAAGGAAGGCGCCGACCATGTAGTGCAGGCCGGCCCAGTCGGCGGCCAGCGCGCAGGCGGCCAGCCAGACCAGGATCACGTACCAGCGGTCGCGCTCTTCCAGCCAGGCCATCAGGCGCCGGAACAGCAGGGCGGCGACCGCGAACACCACCAGGAAGCCGAGCTGGCGGCCGACGCGGTCCCAGTCCAGCAGGATCAGGGCCAGCACGCCCCAGATCGCGATGTCGTCCAGGCTGGCGTAGCGCAGGATGCGCTGGCCGATCGGCTCGCGCAGGATCTCGAGCTTCTCCATCAGCAGGATCAGGATCGGCAGCGCCGTCACCGCGCAGGCCATGCCCACGCCCAGCACGAACTGCCAGTCCTGGGCCTGCGCGCCTTTCCAGCCGGCGTAGCCGAGCATGCCGACGGCGGCGATGCAGCCGAAGACCAGCGGCGTGCCCAGGGCCAGCGAGGCCGTGATCACGCTTTCGCGCCGGTGTTCCCAGGCCTTTTTCAAATCCAGCTCGACGCCGGCGATCATCACGAAGATCATCACCGCCCACCAGGCGATGCCGTTCATGGCGCCCATCACCTGCGGGTTGAACACGAAGGCGTAGTAGTCGGGGTAGGCGCGGCCCAGGATGCCGGGGCCGAGCAGCACGCCGGTGATGATCTGCACCACCACCAGCGGCGCCCAGTAATCGGTGTTCCCGACCCGCCAGATCAGGTAGGGCAGGGTGAAGATGACGAGCATCGCGATCAAAAAGATTTCGGTCGTTCCCATGGCTGTGTGCATAATGTCTCCCGGATATTTTTATGATTCCTGCACGCCAGGGTGTCAGTACAGTGCAGGATTGGAAACGATACCACAGCATTTCCGGGAAGACAGCGAAAGACTGCCGCCGATACAAAAAAGTTATTAATTGACACAAAAAATCGCCGGATGCTATAGTCGGTCAAAGCCGCTGGTAACGTTTCCAAAAGCGTACCGACAAGGACAGGCGAAGGATTGGAGACACGATGTACAAAGCACAGAATCTGGCGCTGGCCTGCGCCTGCGCGGCCTTGTTCGCCAGCGCAGACAGCTTCGCCGCCGGCGCAGCAGCAGCAGCCAGTACGGCCCCGCGGGCTAGCGCGCCCCGCGCCGAAGTCATCCACTGGTGGACCTCGGGCGGCGAATCGGCCGCCGTCAAGCAGGTGGCGCAGGCCTACCGCGCAGCCGGCGGCGTCTGGGTCGATACGGCGATCGCCGGCGGCGACCAGTCGCGCGCCGTTACCGTGAATCGCATCGTCGGCGGCAATCCACCGACCGCCGCCCAGTTCAACACCTCCAAGCAGTTCTTCGACATCATCGAGCAGGGCATGCTGAACAACGTCGACGACGTTGCGCGCGCCCAGAACTGGGACAAGCTGCTGCCCGAACCCATCGTCAGCGTGATCAAGGTCGACGGCCATTACTATGCCGTGCCGCTGAACATCCACATGCAGACCTGGATCTGGTATTCGAAGGCCGCCTTCCAGAAGGCCGGCATCGCGAAAGAACCCGCCAGCGTCCCCGAATTCTTCGCCGCCCTGGATACACTCAAGGCGGCCGGCATCGTGCCCCTGGCCCACGGCGGCCAGGCCTGGCAAGAAACCATCCTGTTCTCCGCCATGCTCGCCAACCTGGGCGGCAAGGACCTCTACCTGAAGGTGCTGCGCGACCGCGATCCGAAGGCCATCGCCTCGCCCGCCTTCCGCAACGTGCTGCTGGCGTATAAACGCCTGCAGTCCTATGTCGACGCGCGCTCGCCGGGCCGCAACTGGAACGACGCCACCGCGATGCTCATCTCGGGCAAGGCCGGCATCCAGATCATGGGCGACTGGGCCAAGGGCGAATTCACCGCCGCCAGGCAGGTGCCGGAGCAGCAGTTCGGCTGCATCGCCGGCCTGGCGCCGAACGCGCCCTACCTGATGCAGGGCGACGTCTTCGTCTTCCCGAAAACCCGCAACGCCGGAGCGGTGCAGGCGCAGAAGCTGCTGGCCAGCGTGGTGGTGGCGCCGAACACCCAGCTCGCCTTCAGCAAACTGAAAGGCTCGGTGCCGGTGCGCACCGACGTCGACGCGTCGCAAGCCGACGCCTGCGCCCAGAAGGGCATCGCCATCATGAAGGACCGCTCGCGCCACCTGGGCGTGTCCGAGGTTTATTTGACCCCGGACCAGAACGGCGCCATGCAGGATGTGCTGACCGCCTACTGGAACACCAACATGACGGTCGACAAGGCGCAGAAGAACATCGCCGCTGCGTTGAGCGAATAAGGCGCGGTGACGAGCATGCTGGCCCGGCCCATCCGCGCAGTGACACCCTACGCAGCCTTGCTGCCGATGGCGCTCACCGTCATCGTCGCCTACCTCGGCACGATGCTCTGGACCCTGCGCACCTCGTTCACGGCCTCGCGCACCTTCCCGTCCGATAAATTCATCGGCATCACGCAGTACACGCGGCTGTTCGACAACGAGCGCTGGATGCTCTCGCTGAACAACCTGGCCGTGTATGGCTTGCTGTTCATCCTGGCCTGCCTGGTGATCGGCTTCCTGCTCGCCGTCTTCATCGACCAGAACGTGAGCGGCGAGGGTGTGCTGCGCACCGTCTTCCTGTATCCGTACGCGATGTCCTTCGTCGCCACCGGCCTGGTCTGGCAATGGCTGCTCACGCCCGGCACCGGCATCGACGGGGCCATCGCGCGCCTCGGCTTCCCCGACTTCGTGTTTGACTGGATCGTCGACCAGGACATGGCGATCTATACCATCGTGATCGCCACCGTCTGGCAATCGGCGGGCCTGGTGATGGCGCTGATGCTGGCCGGCCTGCGCGGCATCGACGCCGACATCTGGAAGGCGGCGCGCCTGGATGGGATTCCGGCCTGGCGGGTCTACGTATCGATTATTTTGCCGATGCTGTGGCCCACCATCGCCACTGTGTTCCTGCTGCTGGCCACGGGTGTGGTCAAGCTGTACGACGCCGTGGTCGCCATGACCCAGGGCGGCCCCGGCACGGCCAGCGAGGTGCCGGCCAAGTTCATCATGGACCATCTGTTCCTGCGCTCGAACATCGGCCTGGCCTCGGCCGGCGCGATCATGCTGCTGGTGCCGGTGGTGGCCTTGCTGGCGCCGTATGCCTACGCCCGCAGTCGAAGGAGCAAGGCATGATGATGCAGACCACCTTGCAGACCCCGGTTGTGCGCGTGCCCGCTGCGGCCCGTGCGCGCCGCAGCCACTTCACGCCGGCGCGCGTCGGCATCTACGTCTTCCTGTTCGGCGCGGCGCTGTTCTTCCTGCTGCCGCTGTACGTGATGGTCGTGACTTCGCTGAAGGGCATGGACGAGATCCGCGCCGGTTCCATCCTGGCGCTGCCGATCGAGTGGACGATCGAACCCTGGCGCCAGGCCTGGAGCGAAGTCTGCACCGGCGCCTCCTGCGAAGGCATCCGCGGCGGCTTCTGGAATTCGGTGGCGATCACGGTGCCCAGCACGATCCTGCCGATCTTGATTGGCGCGATCAACGGCTATGCGCTCAGCTTCTGGCGTCCGCGCGGCGCGAATATCCTGTTCGGCGTACTCTTGGGGGGCGCCTTCATCCCGGTGCAGGTGATGATCTACCCGCTGGTGCGCCTGCTGGCCGGCGCCGGCATCTTCGGTTCCTTGCCCGCCATCGTGCTGGTGCACCTGATCTTCGGCATGCCGGTGATGACCTTGCTGTTCCGGAACTACTACGCCAGCCTGCCGCAGGAGCTGTTCCACGCGGCGCGCATCGACGGCGGCGGCTTCTGGCGCATCTTCCTGCACGTGGTGCTGCCTTTGTCGGTGCCGATCATCGTGGTGGCCGCCATCATGCAGGTGACGGGCGTGTGGAACGACTACATCCTGGGCCTGGTGTTCGCCGGGCGCGACAACCTGCCGATGACGGTCCAGCTGAACAACGTGATCAACACCACCACCGGCACCCGCCTGTACAACGTGAACATGGCCGCGACCATCCTCACCGCCCTGGTGCCGCTGGCGCTTTACTTTTTCTCCGGACGCTGGTTCGTGCGCGGTATTGCCGCCGGCGCCGTGAAAGGCTGATGCATGGCGAACGTCCATCTACGCAAACTCTCCATCACGCTCGGCGGCAAGCCGATTATCCGCGAGCTCGACCTGCAGGTCGAACCGGGCGAATTCCTGGTGCTGCTCGGGCCTTCGGGCTGCGGCAAGTCCACGCTCCTGCACAGCATCGCCGGCCTGATCGACGCGACGGCCGGCAGCATCGAGATCGGCGGCCAGGACATGACCCTGGCCGACCCCAGCGAACGCGGCATCGGCATGGTGTTCCAGTCGTATGCGCTGTACCCGACCATGACGGTGAAGGACAACATGTCCTTCGGCCTGAAAATGGCCGGCACGCCGAAGGCCGAGATCGCGCGCCGCGTGGGCCGCGCCGCCGAGATGCTGCAGCTCGACGCACTCCTGTCGCGCAAGCCCGCCCAATTGTCGGGCGGCCAGCGCCAGCGCGTGGCCATCGGGCGCGCCCTGGTGCGCGAAGCCGGCGTCTTCCTGTTCGACGAACCGCTGTCGAACCTGGACGCCAAGCTGCGCGCCGAACTGCGCCGCGAACTCAAGCTCCTGCATGCGCGCCTCGGCTCGACCATGATCTACGTGACCCACGACCAGGTCGAAGCGATGACCCTGGCCTCGCGTATCGTCGTCATGCAGGGCGGCGTGGTGCAGCAGATCGGCACCCCGGCCGACGTGTATGAGCGCCCGGCGAACCGCTTCGTGGCGGGATTCCTGGGCGCGCCGGCGATGAACTTCATCGATGGCGAGGTCGACCTGCATAACCGCTTCAATGCCGGCAGCCTGGCGCTGGCCTTGCAGGAGCCGATGCCGGCCGGCGCGGCGACGCTCGGCGTGCGGCCCGAACACATTCACATCGACGCACACGGCCCGCTGGCGGGCACCGTGACCCTGGTCGAGCCGATGGGGAACCACCAGGTGATCTGGCTGGACTGCGGCGGGCACAGCCTGTCGGCCATCGTGCACGGGCCGGGGAGCTTTACGGCAGGGCAGGGGCTGCGCTTCGGGATCGATGCAGCGCGCGTGTCGCTGTTCGACCCGGCGAGCGGCGGACGACTGTAAAGATCAACAGGCATGGAGTATGCTTCCATGCGGATGACAACAACGATAGACGAAGGAATTGTGTGGCAACGATCAAAGACGTAGCGCGCCTGGCGGGCGTGGGACTGGGAACCGCGTCGCGCGTGGTCAGCGGCAAGGGCTCGGTCTCGCCGGCGACGCTCGAGCGCGTGAAGAAGGCGATCGACGAGCTGGGCTTCCGGCCCTCGCACGCGGCGCGCGCGCTGCTGTCCGGCTCCAGCCGCATGATCGGCGTCTACATTCCCGTCCTCTCGGGTACCTTCTACACGCCGATCCTGCAGATCATCGACACCGAGCTGCGCGCCGCCGGCCTGCACATGGTGGTGGCCTTCGGCGTCGGCCTGGGCGACGCGCGGCGCCAGGCAGTCGAGGGCATCGACTTCCTGCTCGAGCGCGGCTGCGACGGCCTGATCGTGATGACCAGCGCCCTGCTCGAAGAAGACATCGCCGCGCTCGGCGCCAAGANCGCCGCCGGCCTGCACATGGTGGTGGCCTTCGGCGTCGGCCTGGGCGACGCGCGGCGCCAGGCAGTCGAGGGCATCGACTTCCTGCTCGAGCGCGGCTGCGACGGCCTGATCGTGATGACCAGCGCCCTGCTCGAAGAAGACATCGCCGCGCTCGGCGCCAAGAGCCGCCAGCTGGTGGCGCTGAACCACAGCTTCGCCGGCATCCCCGACCAGTGCTTCATGGTCGACCACCGCCTGGGTGGGCGCCTGGCTGCGCGCGCGCTGCTCGAACACGGCCACCGCGACATCGCCATCGTCGCCGGCCCGGCCAGCCTGCTCGACAACGTCGAGCGCGTGGAAGGCTTCAAGGCCGAGCTGGAAGAGTCAGGCATCGACACGCATACCCTGTGGGTGGCGGAGAGCGACTTTTCGCCGGCCGGCGGCTGGGCCGCGGCAAAGGCGCTGATCGAGTCCGGCAACCCGTGCAGCGCGCTGTTCTGCGCCAATGACGAGATGGCGGTGGGTGCGCTGTCCTACTTCCAGGAAGCGGGCATCCGCGTGCCGCACGATTTGTCGGTGATCGGCTACGACGACACCCCGAGCGCCGAGTTTTCGGCGCCGCGCCTGACCTCGGTGCGCATGCCCTGGCGCGAGATGACGAGGAGCGGCCTGAACGCCTTGCTGAACCGCTGCTACGACCTGGCGCGCCCGGTCGAGCACAGCTTCCCGGTGTCGGTCACGCTGCGCGCATCGCTGGCCAAGGCCGGAGAAAACAGCAAACGCGCACGCCGCCCGAAGGCCGCATGAACACGAACGATCCGAAAAGGCGCCGGCCTGGCGCTTTTTTTTGAAACGAGTATGGAAAGCTTTCCAAAACATTCGACTATTGTCCACCGAACCGAGACCATGACGACCACGAACAGCACAGACCAGCACCCGCCCGCGCGCAGCGAATTCGCTTCCGACTTCCTCTGGGGCTGCGCCACCTCGTCCTACCAGATCGAAGGCGCCGGCTTCGAAGACGGCCGCGTCGAGTCGATCTGGGACCGCTTCGCCGCCACTCCCGGCAAGGTGAAGGGCGGCGCCAACGGCAGCGTGGCCTGCGACCACTACCACCGCTGGCCCGAGGACTTCGACATCGGCCGCGACATGGGCCTGAACGCCTACCGCTTCTCGATCGCCTGGCCGCGCATCTTCTCCGAGATTGGCGGCAAGCCGAATGCGAAAGGGCTGGATTTCTACTCGCGCCTGGTCGACGGCATGCTGGAGCGCGGCCTGCAACCCTGGGCCACGCTGTACCACTGGGACTTGCCGCAATTCCTGCAGGACCGCGGCGGCTGGGCCGAGCGCAGCACGGTCGACGCCTACCTCGAATTCGTGGATGCCATGACGCGCCGCTTGGGCGACCGCGTGCAGCACTGGATCACGCATAACGAACCCTGGTGCACTGCCTTCATCGGCAACTGGGAAGGCCTGCACGCGCCGGGCCACACCGACTTCGCCACCGCGCTGCAGGTCTGCCACCACGTGCTGCTCTCGCACGGCAAGGCGGTGCCGCTGATCCGCGCCAACGTGCCGGATGCGAAGGTCGGCCTGTCGCTCTCGCTGCACCCGCTGAGGGCCGCCAGCGACAGCCCCGAGGACCAGGCCGCCAAGCTGCGCCACGACGGCCTGCGCTACCGCTGGTTCCTCGACCCGCTGTACGGCCGCGGCTATCCGCAAGCCACGCTCGACCTGATCAAGGATGCGGCGCCGGCCGTGCACCCGGGCGACCTGGACGCCATCGCCGTGAAGACCGACTTCCTGGGCGTGAACTATTACTTCCCCGAGACCATCCAGGATGCGCCGGGCGAAGGACCGCTGTCGGTGCGCGTGCTGCCCCCACAAGATGTCGAGACCACCGCCCTGGGCTGGGAAGTCGCGCCCGAGGGCCTGGCCGAACTGCTGGCGCGCATCGAGAACGACTATCATCCGGGGCCGATGTACATCACCGAGAACGGCTCCTGCTACGACGACGTGGTGGGCGAAGACGGCAATGTGAACGACGTCGAACGCCAACGCTACCTGCAGCGCCACCTGGCGGCCCTGCGCGATGTGATAGACAGCGGCGTCCCGGTGAAGGGTTACTTCGCCTGGAGCCTGGTCGACAACTTCGAGTGGGCCGAGGGTTATGGCCGCCGCTTCGGCCTGGTGCACATCGACTACGACAGCCAGCAGCGCACGCTGAAGGACAGCGGCAAGTGGTACCGCCGCTTCCTGCGCCAGGAATAACGCACGATCAAAACACGGAGACGAGATGAACAAGAAGCTGCACCTGTCTGTATTGGCCCTGGCCGTCGCCTTTGCCTTGCCCGCCATCGCCGCCCCTGCGGCTGCCCAGTTGTCCGACTGGCCGGCGCCGAAGAGCGCGATCGCCAAGGACGCGAAGCTGGAAGCGCGCGTCGCCGAGATCGTGAGCAAGATGACGCTGGCGCAGAAGATCGGCCAGATGACCCAGGCCGAGATCAAGACCGCCACGCCCGACGACGTCAAGCGCTACTACCTCGGCTCGGTGCTGAACGGCGGCGGCAGCTGGCCGAACAACAACAAGCACGCCACGGCCGCCGACTGGCTGGCG
Organism: Massilia sp. YIM B02769; assembly: GCF_030411995.1. GTDB lineage: Bacteria > Pseudomonadota > Gammaproteobacteria > Burkholderiales > Burkholderiaceae_D > Telluria. The sequence goes on along the minus strand of NZ_JASNRC010000008.1, from coordinate 268,448 downwards.
CTCGCCAACGCCTATTACGACGCCTCGATGGCCACCGACATGGCGATCAAGGTGCCGGTGATCTGGGGCATCGACGCCGTCCACGGCAACAACAACGTGGTCGGCGCCACCATCTACCCGCACAACATCGGCCTGGGCGCCGCCCACGATCCGAAACTGGCCGGCGAGATCGGCGCCGCCACCGCACGCGCGGTGCGCGCCACGGGCCTGGCCTGGGTCTTCGGCCCGACCGTGGCCGTGGTGCGCGACGACCGTTGGGGCCGCACCTACGAAAGCTTCTCGGAAGACCCGCTGCTGGTGAAAAGCTATGCCGGCCCTTACGTAAAAGGGCTGCAGGGCCGCTTCGACAAGGACGCGAACGTGGTTGCCTCGATCAAGCACTTCATGGGCGACGGCGGCACCGACCAGGGCAAGGACCGTGGCGTGACGAAGGCCAGCGCCGCCGAGATGATGAACATCCACGGCCAGGGCTATTACCCCGGCCTGGAAGCCGGCGCGCAGACGGTCATGATCTCGTTTAACAGCTGGACCGACACGGCTTCAAACACCGAACACGGCAAGCTGCATGGCAGCCGCGTGGCGATCACCGACATCCTGAAGAACAAGCTGGGCTTCGACGGTTTCGTCGTCAGCGACTGGAACGGCATCGCCGAGGTGCCGGGCTGCCGCAACGACAGCTGCGCCCAATCCGTGAACGCCGGCATGGACATGTTCATGGTGCCGGACGACTGGAAGGCCTTTATCGCCAACACCACCAGGCAGGTGGAGTCCGGCGAAATCCCGATGGCGCGCATCGACGACGCCGTGACTCGCATCGTGCGCGTGAAACTGCGCGCCGGCCTGTTCGGCAAGCGTCCATCCGCCAACGCCTACGCCGGCAAGGACGCGGCCCTGCAAGACCGCGCGCTGGCGCGGCGCGCCGTGCGCCAGTCGCTGGTGCTGCTGAAGAACGAAGGACCGGCGCTGCCGCTGGCGAAGGGCAAGAAGATCCTGGTGGTCGGCAAGACCGCCGACAGCATCTCGAACCAGACCGGCGGCTGGTCGCTCACCTGGCAGGGCACGGCCAACACGAATGCCGACTTCCCGAACGCCGACAGCATCCTGGCCGGCATCCGCGCCGCCAATGGGGCCGCGAACGTGGCCTACAGCGCCGACGGGGCAGGGGTAAACGTGGCCGACTACGATGCGGTGATTGCCGTGATCGGCGAAACCCCGTATGCCGAAGGCGACGGCGACATCGGCCCGAACGGCACGCTGCGCCACAGCGGCCGCCATCCGGAAGACCTGGCCGTGCTGCAGGCGGTCAGCGGCAAGGGCAAGCCGGTGGTCACCGTGTTCGTGGCCGGACGTCCGCTCTGGGTCAACGACCTGATGAACCTGTCCGATACCTTTGTCGCCGCCTGGCTGCCTGGCAGCGAAGGCAAGGGCGTGGCCGATTTGCTGGTGGCAGGTCCGAAACGGTATGACTTCAGCGGCACCCTGTCGTTCTCGTGGCCGAAGACCGTCTGCCAGACCAGCCTGAATGCCGGCAGCGCCAACTACGATCCGCTGTTCAAGCTCGGCTACGGCCTGCGCAGCGGCACCCGCTCCAGGCTGGGCCAGCTGGATGCGAGCTACCCGGCCGGCGGCTGCGGCGTCAGCAACAGCTTCCCGGTCTACGGCCAGGCCGACCGCGCCAGCTTCCCGCTGGCCATCCGCAGCGGGAGCGAAGTCAAGCCGCTCGGCGCCGACCTGAACGCCACCTTCACGCTGCCGAACGTGAGCGTCCAGACGGCGCAGATCAACACCCAGCAGGATGCGCGGCAGGTCACCTGGACCGGTCCGGCCAGCATCGAGGCGCGCGGCACGAAAGCCATGGTGCTGCCGCCGGCAGCAAGCAAGGATGGCGCGCTGCGCTTCGACACCATCGTCGGCGCCGCACCGGCGGGCAAGGTGACGATTGCCATGGCCTGCGGCGCCAACGCGCCTTGCGGCACGCCGCTCGACGCCAGCGCGCTGTTTGCGCGCCTGGCCGGCAAGGGCAAGCAGACGGTCAAGATCCCGCTGGCCTGCTTCAGCGCGCGCGGTGCCGACCTGGCCAGGGTCGAGGCGCCGTTCGTGGTGAGCAGCAGCGCCGCCTTCACCGCCGCCTTTACCAACATCGACATCCTGGGCGGCGGCGCGAAGGAACAGGACGCCGTGCGCTGCGAGGAGCTGAAATGAGCATGCCCAGCCTGGTCGCCGACATCGGCGGCACCAACGCGCGCTTCGCGCTGCACCTGGACGGGCGCTTCGACTGCATCGAGGTGCTGCCTTGCGCCGGCCACGATACGCTGGCCGACGCCATGCACAGCTACCTGGGCGCTGCCGGCAAGCGCGGCTTCGCCGTGGACGGCATCCGCCATGCGGCGATTGCGATTGCCAATCCGGTCGAGGAAGACCGGGTCAGCATGACGAATCACCACTGGAGCTTTTCCATCTCCGGCCTGCGCGACGAGCGCGCGCTGTCGACACTGCTGGTGGTGAACGACTTCGCGGCGCTGGCGATGTCGCTGCCCCATCTGCAGCCGTACCAGCGCGAACGCATAGGAGGAGATGCGGGCGGCGGCATCGAGCTGGGCGGCCGTCCGATCGGCCTGATCGGCCCCGGCACCGGCCTCGGCGTGTCGGGCGTGATCCCGGCCGGCGGGCAGTGGACGGCGCTGGCGGGCGAGGGCGGGCATGCCAGCTTCGCGCCCTGCACGCGCGACGAGTTCGTGATCCTCGAGCGCCTGCAGGAAGAGTACGGCCATGTGTCGGCCGAGCGCCTGCTGTCCGGCCCCGGCCTGGAGGCGATCCACCGCGTGCTGTCGGGCGACTCGCTGGCCGCGCCCGACATCACGCGCCAGGCGCTCGACGGCAGCTGCGACGCCTGCCTGCGTACGGTCGAGACCTTCTGCGGTATCCTCGGCAGCGTGGCCGGGAACGTCGCGCTCACGCTGGGCGCCACCGGTGGCATGTACATCGGCGGCGGCATCGTGCCGCGCCTCGGCCCCCTGTTCGCGCAATCCTCGTTCCGGCGCCGCTTCGAGGACAAGGGGCGCCTCTCGTCCTACCTGGCGCGCATCCCGACCTGGGTGATCACCGAGCCCTATCCGGCGCTGCAGGGCGTGGCGGCGATGCTGTCGGCGCACATCGCCAACCAACAATAAACAAAAGGAGACACCATGGAACACACCGCAACGCGCGCGCCGGCGGCAGGCAGCGGCGCAGCCGGGTCGAACACCGGCCCGCTCGTCATCGTCACCATCCTGTTCTTCATGTGGGGTTTGCTGACCTCGCTGAACGACATCCTGATCCCGCACCTGAAGGCCATCTACACGCTCAGCTACCTGCAGGCGATGCTAGTGCAGTTCTGCTTCTTCGGCGCCTACTTCATCGTCTCGATCCCGGCCGGCGCCCTGATCCGCCGCATCGGCTACCAGCGCGGCGCCGTCACCGGCCTCCTGATCGCGGCAGCCGGCTGCGCGCTGTTCTACCCGGCGGCCCGGAGCGGCTATGCGCTGTTCCTGTTCGCCTTTTTTGTTCTCGCCAGCGGCATCACCATCCTGCAGGTGGCGGCCAATCCCTACGTCACCGTGCTGGGACCGGCGCGCACCGCGTCCAGCCGCCTGACCCTCACCCAGGCCTTCAATTCGCTCGGCACCACGGTCGGCCCCTACCTGGGCGGCGTGCTGATCCTGTCGGCGGCGGCGGTCGGCGCCGACCGGCTGGCGGCGATGTCGGCGGCCGAGCAGGCAGCCTACAAGGCGCAGGAAGCGGCCACCGTGCAGGGGCCTTACCTGGCGCTGGCCGCGGCGCTGGCGATCCTGGCGGTGCTGTTCGCGCTGGCGCGCCTGCCGAAGATCAACCATGACGAAGGCCCGGCGGCGACTGTTGCCGGCAAGGGCTCGGCCTGGAACTACCGCCACCTGGTGCTGGGCGCGGTGGCGATCTTCGTCTACGTGGGCGGCGAGGTGAGTATCGGCAGCTTCCTGGTCAACTTCCTGGGCGAGCCGCACATCGCGGGCCTGGACCACGCGGCGGCGGCGAATTATGTCAGCATGTACTGGGGCGGCGCGCTGGTCGGCCGCTTCATCGGCTTTGCCGTGATGCGCACCGTCAGCCCGGGCAAGACCCTGGCCTGCAATGCGCTCGGCGCGATCGTGCTGGTGTTGCTGGCGACCTTCTCGCAGGGTTCGGTGGCGATGTGGGCGATTGTCGCGGTGGGCTTGTGCAATTCGATCATGTTCCCGACCATCTTCAGCCTGGCGCTGCATGGGCTGGGGCGGCATACGGGGCAGGGTTCGGGCATCCTGTGCATGGCGATCGTCGGCGGCGCCATTGTGCCCTTCATCCAGGGCGGCGTGGCGGATAACGTCGGGCTGCAGATTTCCTTCCTGGTGCCGGCGGCGTGCTATTTGTTCATCATGTTCTTCGGGGTGAAGTATGCGGGGCTGCACCGCGAAGGCACCGAGAAATAACAGGGGCCCGCGGCCGTGACCGTAGGGTGGGCACTCCGTGCCCACGCGGAACGTCGCGTCATGTTGACGTTTGATCCCATCGAAAAACAAGCGCCGCGTTACCGCTTCTGAGGCGATAACGCGGCGCTTGCTTTATGCCACGAGCATGTTGTAACGCTGTGCCGCCTTCCGCGTGGGCACGGAGTGCCCACCCTACAGTCAACGTGCCGGGCAATATTGGCGCACGTACGCTTCATGCGGCGGCAACTGCGCCACGGTCCGGTTCACCGACCCGCTGATATTGTCCAGGAAGCCCTTCAGCTCCACATCGCCCATCAAGTCCGCCGTCTGGTGATGCCCCTCCGGCATGATCCCTTGCCCGAGCATCACCTGGATCCACGAGTTCTCCGCGAACAGTTCGTTCGGCGCCCGGAACACGCGCCCGGTCTCGCGGAACAGGTCGATGCGGTGCTGCAGCGAGCTTGGGACGTCCATCTCGGCGCAGGCGCGCCAGTAGGGCGTGTCGCGGCGGTTTGTGACCTTGTAGTGCAGGACGATGAAGTCGCGGATGTGGGCGATCTCGTCGGCGGCCTGGCGGTTGTATTCGGCGACGTCGCTGGCGCGGATGCCGTTCGAAGGGAACATCTGCATCAGGCGCACGATGCCGCGCTGGATCAGGTGGATGCTGGTCGATTCGATCGGTTCCAGGAAGCCGCTGGCCAGGCCGATGGCGATGCAGTTGCCGACCCAGACCTGCTTGCGCTGGCCAGGCTTGAAGCGGATCACGCGCGGCTGCATCAGCGCTTCGCCGGTGATGTGGCGCTTGAGGGTGGCGATGGCGCCGTCGTCGTCGATGAAGCGGCTCGCGAACACCAGGCCGTTGCCGACCCGGTGCTGCAGCGGGATGCGCCACTGCCAGCCGGCTTCGCGCGCGATCGAGCGGGTGTAGGGAACGGCTTCGCCATGGGACGCGGTCTGCACGGCCGCGGCGCTGTCGTTGAACAGCCAGTGCGACCAGTCCTCGTATTCCGCGCCCAGCGCCTCGCCGATCAGCAGCGCCCGGAAACCGGTGCAGTCGATGAACAGGTCGCCTTCCAGCTCGGTGCCGGAATCGAGCCTGATCGAGCGGATCGCGTTCGATGCCGCGTCTTTCGTCACGTCGACGATCTTCGCTTCCACCCGCTGCACGCCATGCTGCTCGCTGAAGCGGCGCAGGAAGCGCGCATAGGCGCCGGCATCCATGTGGTAGGCGTAGTTCATGCCCTGCTTCGGCAGGTGGGCGAAGCGGTTCAGCTGGGCCGCGCGGTGTTCCAGGCAGTAGTCGCCGTAGTCGCCGGCCAGGCCGCGCTCGCGGCCCTTGTGCCAGAAGTGCTGGAAGCCGGCGGTCCAGTGGTCGATGCCGGTATTCCCGAAGGAGTGGATGTAATCCTGGTGCACGTCGCGCCAGTTTTCGAAGCTGATGCCCAGCTTGAAGGTGGCGTGGGTGGCGGCCATGAATTCCTGCTCGTTGATCTCCAGCAGGTGGTGGAAGTTCTGCAGCGTCGGGATGGTGGCTTCGCCCACGCCCACGGTGCCGATCTCGTCGGACTCGACCAGTTTGATGTCGAGGCGCTTGCCGAGGGATTTACCGAGGCAGGCGGCGACCATCCAGCCGGCCGTGCCGCCGCCGGCGATCACCACGCGGCGGACGGGCTTGTTGTTCACGTGCGTCTCCATGCTTGTCTCCTTAGCGGTTCATCCGCTTTAATAATTGGGCGCGCAGGGCGCGTACGGCGGCATCGTCGAGCGGATTCAATACGCCGCGCGCATGCGGCGCGATGTGGGCCGCGGTCTCCTCGCCGGCCTCGAACACGTAGCGCCGGAACAGGCCCTGCCAGGCGCGCCGCTGCTCCGGCGGCAGGTCGCGCACGCTCATCAAGGCGTGCATCAGCGCGTTGATCGGCGTGTCCATGTAGTCGGGCGACTGGCGCCACCAGTAGTTCACCAGCACGTTGAAGCGGTCCAGCGCCTCGATGTGGTGCCACCACATGCTCGGGATGAAGAGGGCGTCGCCCGGCGCCAGTTCGGCCACCCGGGCATGGCGCATGGCTTCCTCGAACTTCGGAAAGCGGTCCAGGTCGGGCTGGTGGAAGTCGACCAGGCTGATGGGCTGGCCGGCCGGCGTCAGGTCGAGCGGGCCGATGTACAGGTTGTCCACCTGGTCGGGCGGGAACAGGGTGAAGCGGCGGCGCCCGGCCGCCACACAGGCCACGTTGTCGGGCAGGTCGTAGTGGGCGGCGATGCGGGTGCGGTTGCCGATCCAGATGCTGGCCAGGGCGTCGCGGCCGCCGAGGTCGATGTCGTTCTCGGCGCGAAAGCCCGGCAGGCAGGTGTCGATGGTGGTCGAGCCGACGTAGATCGCGGGTGGCACGTCGTCGCGCAGGTGTCCGCGCAGCTCGGCCAGCACCGCGTCCAGGCGCGCCCGCACCGGCGCGAAATTGAAGCCGGTGAAGTCCTGGTTGTAGAAGAAGCGGCCGCCGATGTCGGGCGCGCCCAGCATGGCGGTGACGGTGGCGTCGCGGTAGAAGCGGCGCAGGTAGGCGTCGGCCGCATCGAAGGAGGCGATTGCCGCGCGCACCATGGGCCAGCGCGCGGCCAGGCCGCGCAGCACCACCGGTTCGGTCGAGGCCAGTACTGCATCGGTGAGGACGCTGGGACCACTGGCGTCGATCTCGCGGATGGGTTCAGCGGCCGGCAGCATTGCGGCGATTCTTGCGGTCGATCAGGGCGCGGAACTGCGACAGCGAAGCCAGCACCATGTAAATGGCCTGCAGGTGGCCGGCGCGGTGCAGGCGCTCGAGCGCGGCGCCATCGAGTGCCGCCAGGCGCTCTTCGTGGATGGTGTGGAAGCCGGCCAGGCGGTTGACCGAGCCGTCGTCGAGGGTGACGTCGAGGAAGAAGGATTCGAGCAGATTGTGCTCGAGCAGGGCGGCGGTGAAGCTGCGCGCGCCTTGCAGGCCGAGGTGGATGGCGCGCAGCGTCGAGGCCATGCGCTCGGTGTACTCGGTATTCCCGCCCTGGGGCAGGAACAGCGGCTCGCCGTGTTCGCGGCTCAGGCGCGGGCTGTCGAGGTCGACGTGCACCATCAGTTCGTCGCCGTCGGTGCCGATCAGGAAGGGCTGGCGCTGGACCGACAGCGGGATCTCCGGGGCGTCCCAAACTTCCTCTCCATGCGCATCGTCGAGAAACAGGTTCTCGCCCTGCTGGAAGCCGAACAGGGCCAACGCATGGAAATCACCTGAGCCGCCTTCGCCGTTCTGCTGGAAGACGATCGGGTAGTGCGCCTGCAGGGTGCGGAATTCGTCGGGGTAGGTCAGGGCCGACATTACGTTGTCGCCCCAGGCGGCGCCGCGGGTGGGGATCACGCGCATGGCGGCGTGGTCGATATTGTTCAGTAGGACCGGATTCGGCATGGTTGTCTCTGTTGTTGTGGTTGTGTTCAGGTGCGCGGCAAGCCGTGCGCGCGGATGTGGGCCAGCAGCTCGCGGTTGGCGGGCAGGGCGGGCAGCATGCGCCGTGTCAGGTCGGCGGCTTCGCGGAAGAAGGCGTCGGCCAGCGCGCCGTCGGCGCGGCGGGTGGCGCCGGCAGCGTTGCGCCAGCCCATCCCGTACAGCACGTATTGCCAGCTGGCGGTCGGGAAGACTTCCTCGATGCGCGGGAAGTCGCCGCGCATCGGTGCGCGGTAGCGCCACAGCGACAGCAGTTCGCGCAGGCGCTCGGGTATCGACTCCGCTGCGCGGTTGTCATGCCAGTAAGAGCTGCAATCAGCGCTGTCCTCGCGCCGGCTCAGCACATAGTGCAGCTTGAGGAAGTCGATCACGCGCTCCCAGCGGTAACGGAAGGTGTCGTTGAAGCGGCGCGCGACGACGTCCATGTGTTCGCGCGTGACCGGCATCTCGTCGACGATCATCGCCGCCGAGAGTTCGACCATGGCCAGGGCCGAGGCTTCCAGCGGTTCGATGAAGCCGCCGGAGAGGCCGACGGCGACGCAATTGCGGTGCCAGAAGCGCTCGCGGTAGCCGGGCTGGAAGCCGATTTTTCGGGGAGCCGGGCAATCTTGCGGCCCGCCGCTGGCGGCGATGTAGGCGCGCAGGGCGCGTTCCGCTTCCTCGTCGCTCGTGTGGGCGCTGGAGTACACATGGCCGACGCCGCGCCGGGTCGGCAGGCCGATGTCCCAGATCCAGCCGGCCTGCTGGGCGGTGGAGGTGGTCTGCGAGGCGATGGGCGTGTCCTCGCTTGCATAGGGTACCTGCACGGCCAGGGCCGTGTCGTTGAACAGCACATGCCGCTGCGAGAGGAAGGGCACGCCGTAGTGCTGGCCGAGCAGCAGCGAGCGCATGCCGGTGCAGTCGACGAACAGGTCGCCTGCCAGCAGGCCGTGGGCCTGGGTGCGCAGGGCGGCGATGTCGCCGTTCGCGTGCGACGCGATGCCGAGCACGTGGTCGGGCACGTAGTGCACGCCCAGGCGCTCCAGGCAGTGCTTCTTCAGGAAGACGCCGAACTTGCCGGCGTCGAGATGGTAGCCGTAGTTGGCCACGGCCGCGAACTCGGGCGTGGCCGCCTGCTTCGGCGCGCGGCCGGCCATGCACAAATGCGGCTGGTAGCTGGCCAGGTCGGCGAATGGCACGCCGCTGTGTGCTTCTTGCCAGCGTTCGACCAGGGCGGCGTCGCCATAGCCTTGCGGCAGCGAGAAGGGGTGGAAGTAGTAGTCGTTGTCCTGTCCGCTGCTCCAGCGCGCGAACAGCGAACCTTGCTTGAAGGCGGCGTCGCACTCGCGGAAGAAGTCGGACTCGGACACGCCGATGCGGCGCAGGGTGTCGCGCATCGAAGGCCACGTGCCTTCGCCGACGCCGATGGTGGGCACGTCGGGCGACTCGATCAGGGTCACGCGCAGGCCGTCGGGCGCGTTGGCGCGGTGCTCGGCCGCGATCAGGCCGGCGGTCAGCCAGCCGGCGGAACCGCCGCCGACAATGACCACGTGGCGGATGGTGCTGCTCGCCATGGAATGGTTTCCAAAAAACTGAAGTTGCTTGAAGTTTATTGCAGTCTGGCTAAAAAAACCACGAAAAGCCGAGGCATCGATGGACTTTTCGGAGCCTGCGGCCGAGACCGTACGGTGGGCACGCCGTGCCCACGCGGAACGCTGCGTCATGTTGGCGTGATTCGAAGAGGTCTCCTGTTCCTGTCGAAACGCCACGAATGATCATTTGGACGCGTCGACCAGGATCCGTCGTCGCGACAGCAAAGGCGCCAACACGGCGCATGCTTCCGCGTGGGCACAGTGTGCCCACCGTACGGGTCACGCCGCAGGCCAGGCGAGCATCAAAAAAGGCCACGGCGATGCTCCGCCGTGGCCCCTCCGCTTCACCCGATCAGAACTTGTAGCGCGCGCCCAGCATGTAGCGCGGTCCGCTCTGCGTCGCATACAGCACCTGGTTCTTGGTGCGGCCATGCGAACGCTGGGTTTCGTCGGTCAGGTTGATGGCCTCGAACTGGATGGTCAGGCGGTCGTTGAACGCGTAGCCGATCGACAGGTCGAGCTGCTTGTAGGCTTCCTGGTAGATCGGGTTCGGACCGGCGTCGTCGAAGCGGCTGGACAGGAACTCGTCGCGCCAGTTGAGGGCCGCACGCACCGTCCACTTGTTGTTTTCGTAGATCCCCACCAGGTTGGCCGAGTCGCTCAGGCCCGGCATGACGAACTGGTCGCCCAGGCTGCCGTTATCGAAGCGCAGGCCCGAGTCGACGAAGGTGTAGTTCGCCTGGACGCCGAAGCCGGTGTTGCCGAACATGTGCTGCACATTCAGCTCGGTACCGTACACCATCGCCTTCTTCTGGTTCGCATACGTCGAGATCTGGAAGTTGGCGATCGGATCCCCCGGCTGGCCGATGATCTCGCCGCGCGGATTACCCGAACCGTCGACGCCGTTCTGGATCACGCCCGGCTGGCCGGCCTTGTTGCGGAAGATGTAGTTGCGGATGCAGGTCGTGTCCGAGGAAATGCAGCCGTTCGCGATTGCCTCGTTCCAGAAGGCACCGCCCACAGGGGTGTGCAGGTTGAAAGGCTGGGCCGTGAAGCGCGACTGGCCCGAGTAGTTCTTCAGATTCTTGCGGAAGTGGCCGATCGCGAAGAAGCTCTGCTTGCCGTAATACCACTCGTAGGACAGGTCGGTGTTCTTCGAATGGACCGGTTTCAGGGCCGGGTTGCCCTGCGAGCCGTCGCCGCCGATCACGCGTCCCAGTTCGACCAGCACCTGGCCGCCGGCGATCTCGTCCCAGCGCGGACGGCCGATCGTTTCGCCGTAGGCGAAGCGCAGCTTCATGTCCGGACGCAGGTCGACGTCGGCATCCAGGGTCGGCAGGAAGTAATGGTACTTGCCGGTCAGGCTGGTGAAGTTGGGCGCGCCGAAGCGGACCTTGAACTCGTTGTTCGATTCCCAGCTGTAGGCGGTGGCGATCGGCACCAGCGCGCTCGAGAGCACATCGGTATTTTCGTAGCGCACGCCGATGCCGGTGTGGACCGGCAGCCCGAAGTCCCAGTCGGTGTTGAACTGCAGGTACAGGCTCTTCGAGCGTTCGCGGGTGCGCTGGTCGGTGTCGTAGGTGGTCTTCGGCAGGTAGAGCGCCGGATTGCCCGACACGTCCGACGCGATCTGGCGCACCTGGCCGAAATCGAAGGTGTAGAAGGTGTTGAACAGGTTCGGGTTGTTGCTGCCCTTGATGTTGTCGAAGTACTGGCGCAGGCTTTCCTGGTGCCAGACGCTGCTCGGGTAGTCGGCCGCGCTGGTGGCGCCGCCCCAGGTTTCGCGCTGCTGGTTCGAGAAGGCCGAGCGGTTGTTCACCTCGGTCAGGGCCAGGCCGAAGTTCAGTTCCGAGGATTCCATCACTTTCAGGCCGCCCTTCAGCTGGAGCTGCTCGACCTCGCCCTTCATGTAGGCGTTCTGGAAGGTCGAACCGGTCACCTGCTGGCCGGCGTTGGCGAAGTCGGCGCCGACGATGCTCAGCACCGGGAAGTCCTGGGTGAAGTCGGCGGTGGTGGTGCCGCGGCTGAAGCTCGCGGTACCCAGGGTGTTCGACGAACCCCATGGGCTGTCCGGCATCGATTCGGCGGTCGACTTGTGGGCGTCGAGTTCCAGGCGCAGGGCATTCGTCGGCTTCCAGACGGCGTTGAAGCCGAGCGACTTGTTCTGGGTGCGGGTGGCGAAGTCGGCGCCGCCCATGGCGATGTCGCTGGTGGCCGGGTTGATGATCTCGATGTAGGTCAGCGGCGGCGCGACGCCGCCCACCGGGTTGCCCCAGCTGCTGGCCGAAGGACCGAAGTTGAACCAGGCCGACATGTCCTGGCGCCGGGTGTGGATCTTGTTCTCGGAATAGGTGTAGTCGAGGGTCGTGGTCAGGGCCTTGCTCGGTGCGTACTGCAGCACCAGCTGGCCGTTGGTGCGCTCGCGCTGCACGCCGCTCATCGAATAGTTCAGGTTCTGCGGCACCGAATAGATGGTGTCGCCGGAAGGGCGGTTGACGATGTTCTCGCTGCCCGGCGTGCCCGGCTGCGGGATGTTGCCCCAGGCGCCGTTGTCGCCGGCGGCGATCGGGCCGCGCCAGCCGCCCGGCACCGCCGCGCGGTTATAGCCCAGGTTGCGTTCCTGGTAGCTGCCGCTGATGGCGATGCCGAACTTGCCGTCGGCGCTGGCGGTGCTGTAGATGCCGGAGATTTCCGGCGTGACCTTCTTGCCGCGCTTGACGTCGTCGGGCAGGTTGTCGGCCGAGGTGTCGTACACGCCCTTGACGCCGATGCTGGCCTGCTGGCCGTTGCGCTCCAGCGGACGCGCGGTCATCACGTTCAGGGTGGCGCCGATGCCGCCGGTCGGGCTGTCCGCGCGCGCCGATTTGTACACCTGGATCTGCGAGATCGCTTCCGAGGCGATGTTCGCGAAGTCGTAGGCGCGGCCGTTGCGGTCGCCCAGGTTCGAGGTCGGCATCTGGCGGCCGTTCAGCAGCACCAGGTTCAGGTCGGGGCCGACGCCGCGCACGGTGACCTTCGAGCCTTCGCCGATTTCGCGGTCGATCGAGACGCCGCTGATGCGCTGCAGCGACTCGGCCAGGTTCGTGTCGGGGAATTTGCCGATGTCCTCGGCGACGATGCCGTCGACGAAGCCGGTGGCGTTGCGCTTCATGTTCATCGACGAGGCCATGCTCTGGCGGATGCCCTTGACCAGGACGACCTGCGGGGCAGCGGTGGCGTCGGCGACGACGCCCGAGTTCGGGCTGGCACCGCTGGCCTGGTCGGTGGTGGCGCCATTGCCGGCGCCGCTGGCCTGGTCGGCGTTTGCTCCCGTGTTCGCGCCGGTGGCGTTACCGCTGGCGGTGGTGGCGGTGGCTTGGCCGGCTTCCTGCGCGTATGCCGGCGCCAGGAAGGCGCCGCAGGCAGCGGCGACGGCCAGGCTGATGAGTTTCTGCTTTGCCAAAGGGTAGTGCATGTGTTCTCCTCTTTTCTTATAGATTTGATTGTCAGCCACACCTGACCGGGTCTCCGCACCCGGCCGACCGACCTGCCGCTGTCTCTGTTACCGCGCTGCCCAACACGAAAGGCCGACTGCATCCCTGAACCGGAGCAGCGGCGCATCGTCATTCTTCCTTGTGCCGTCCCTTCGTTCCGGCGCCGTTTTTTGGAAACTGTGGAAACGTTTCCATATGTTCTGAGTGAATATTAGGCTTAGGAAAAAAAATTGTCAACGGAATATTCTTCGGGATCGGGGCAAGAGGAAAACCGCGCAACAACCGGGCATGCGTTGACACCCGAAATGGCCGGGTGTTACATTCGGCCCATGGTTATGGTAACGTTTCCAAAGCAAGGGGCGGACGGATGAAGAAACAGTGGATGGCGCTTGCCCTGGCGGCGCTGGTGTTCGGTAGCGGCGCGGTGCGGGCGCAACCGGTTCCGGCGCCGTCCGGCTGGGCGCTGGACTGGCACGACGAATTCGACGGCACGGCCCTGGACCGCGCCAAGTGGGTGCCCGAGCCCGGCGGCAAGGACAACGGCAACAACGAGAAGCAGTTCTACACCGAGCGGCCCGAAAACCTGCGCGTGGCCGGCGGCATGCTGGTGCTGGAAGCGCGCCGCGAAGCCTACGGCGGCAAGGAATTCACCTCGGCGCGCATCAAGACCGCCGGCCTGCAGGAACGCACCTATGGCCGCTACGAAGCGCGCATCAGGATCCCGCGCGGGCAGGGCATCTGGCCGGCCTTCTGGATGCTGGGCGCCGATATCCGCACGGTCGGCTGGCCGCGCTGCGGCGAGATCGACATCATGGAAAACATCGGCAAGGAGCCGGACCTGGTGCACGGCACGCTCCACGGGCCGGGCTACTCGGGCGAGCATGGCTTCGGTGCGCCGATCAAGGCCGACAGCGGGGCCTATGCGGACGACTTCCACGTGTACGCGGTGGAGTGGGAGCCGAAGCGGATACGCTGGTACCGCGACGGCGTGCTCTATCACACGGCCACGCCCGAGCTGGTGAAAGGGGAGTGGGTGTTCGAACATCCGTTCTATGTGATCCTGAACCTGGCGGTGGGCGGGTATTGGCCGGGGTATCCGGATGAGACGACGGTGCTGCCGCAGCAGATGCTGGTGGATTGGGTGAGGGTGTACAAGCGGCCGGGTTGATCAGGCAATGGGATGGTGGGTTCGAGAACCCACCCTACCGCATACGTAGGGTGGGTTCTCGAACCCACCGGGTAGGGCGCATGAACAATCTACATCGGTCGTAGGGTGGGTTCTCGAACCCACC
>NZ_JASNRC010000008.1:0-254108 GCF_030411995.1 Massilia sp. YIM B02769 | reverse complement strand
GCCCCCCCCCCCCACCGGGTAGGGCGCATGAACAATCTACATCGGTCGTAGGGTGGGTTCTCGAACCCACCTGGTAGCGCGCGCGACGGTCGATATGCATGCATCTCCACCTGCGGTAACATGTTGCGATTCTCGTCACCCATGGAATCCCCACGATGCGTCTTCGTCCTCCCGTATTGACGGCCTGCGCCGCCTTCGTCCTGTCCTGCCCGGCCTTTGCCCAGGAAGCCCCGCTGCTGAAAGAGCCGGCCCTGCGCGCCCACCTCTCCTTCCTGGCCGACGACCTGCTGGAAGGCCGTGGCACCGGCCAGCGCGGCGGCGACCTGGCGGTGCGCTACCTGGAAACCCAGGCGGCGGCGATCGGCCTGCAGCCGATGCCGGGCGGCGGCTACCGCCAGCCGGTGCCGATCGTCGGCACGCGCCTGGTGTCGGGCGAGGTCAGCTTCGAGGCCGGCGGCAAGCGCATCGCGCCCAAGCTTGGCCAGGAGATCGTGTTCGGCACGGCCAGCGGAAAGGCGGACCTGGCGTTCGACGCGCCGCTGGTCTTCGTTGGCTACGGCGTGTCGGCGCCGGAAGAAAAATGGGACGACTACAAGGGCCAGGACGTGAAGGGCAAGATCCTGGTCATGATGGTCAACGATCCGCAGCCGACCGCCGAGGAACCGAACCGCTTCGCCGGCAAGGCCTACACCTGGTACGGCCGCTGGCTGTACAAATTCGAGGAAGCGGTACGGCGCGGCGCGGCCGGTGCGCTGCTGATCCACACCACGCCGTCGGCGTCCTACGCCTGGAGCGTGCCGGCCAACAGCTTCTCGCACGAGCGCTTCCGCCTGGCCAGCCCGGGCAACCCGGTCGAAGGCTGGCTGCAGGAAGACACGGCGCGCGGGCTGTTCGCCGCCGCCGGCTTCGACCTCGACACCCTGCGCGCCCAGGCCGAGCGGCGCGACTTCAAACCGGTCGACCTGAAGACTTCCGTGAAGGTGCGGATGAAGTCGGCCGTGCGCCAGGTCGAGCAGTTCAACGTGGTCGGCGTCGTGCCGGGCAGCGATCCAAAGTTGAAAGACCAGGCGGTGGTGTACTCGGCCCACTGGGACCACTTCGGCATCGACGAGAAGCTGGGCAGCGAAGGCGACCACGTGTTCAACGGCGCCATCGACAACGCCACCGGCACCGCCGCCTTATTGGCGATGGCGGCCGAAGCCGTGCGCAAGCCGGCGCGCCGCACCCAGGTCTTCCTGTGGCCGGCGGCCGAGGAGCAGGGCCTGCTGGGCAGCGCCGCGTATGTGGCCAATCCGGTCGTGCCGCTGGCGAAGACCGCCGCCGACCTGAACCTCGACAGCCTGAACTTCGTCGGACGCACGCGCGACATCGGCGTGCCCGGCGCCGAGCGCAGCAGCCTGTACGACACGGCCGCCGTGGTGGCGAAGAAGATGGGCCTGAGCCTGGCGCCGACGATTCCCGACATGTCGGGCGCCTACTTCCGCGCCGACCACTTCAACTTCGCCAAGGCCGGCGTGCCGGCCTTTAACGTCGGCTCGGCGGTGTTCTCGGGCGACGGCCACTTCACCTTCGAGCACGACCAGGCGCATGCCAGCGCGCAGATGGTCGGCTTCAAGCAGGACTACCACCAGGTGAGCGACGAGTACCGTCCGGAGTGGGACTTGTCGGGCATGCTGCAGCAGGCCCAGTTCACCCTGAACCTGGGCTATGCGGTGGCCAACGCGCCGGGCATGCCGACCTGGAAGAAGGGCGACCCGTTCGGCAGCGTGAAACGATGAACTTGGCGTGGACGGCTCCGCCGTCCACGCGTTCAGCTGCACTGCGCCTTGCTTCGGTACGGGGTGCGTCACTGCGGGCACTGGCTGAACGCGTGGGCGGCGCACACGCCATGGCTGTGCGCATGCACGGGTGGAGCCGACCACCCTACGCACCTGGTCGGCAGCGTGAGGTGGCAGGGCGGATCGTCGCAATCACGGTGCCGGCGGGCAGATGCGCCCCTTGCCGGCGCGCTTGGCCTGGTACATGCGCTCGTCGGCTTCCTTGATCAGCCCCTCGGGCGTCGCCTCGCCGTTCGGCGCGAACAGGGCGAGGCCGATGCTGGCGCCGACACTGGCCTCGCCGCCGTCGACCGCGACCGGACGGCTGACGGCCTCGATGATCTTGGCCGCCGCCACGTGGGCGCTGCGGGCGTCGTGCAGGCCTTCCAGCAGCACGGTGAACTCGTCGCCGGCGAGGCGGAACACGCTGTCGGTCTTGCGCACCACGCCGCGCAGGCGGGTGGCGATCTCGGTGAGCAGACGGTCGCCGGCCTCGTGGCCGTGGGTGTCGTTGACGGCCTTGAAGCCGTCGAGGTCGATGAACAGCAGGCCCAGGCTCTGGCCGCCGCGGTTGACGCGCGACTGCGCGATCGGCAGCGTCTCCATCAGGGCGCGCCGGTTCAGCAGGCCCGTCAGCATGTCATGGCGCGATTCGAATTCGCGCCGGGCCTCGGCCTGCTTGCGTTCGGAGATGTCGTGCAGGAAGGCGCTGTACATCCTCGTCCCGCGCACCTCAAGTTCGTTGATGCGCACTTCCACCGTCAGGAGCGTGCCGTCCTTGCGCATCGCCGGCAGCTCCACGCGTTTGCCGAGCGTGGATGCCGCGCTGCCCGTCAGGTAGCGCAGCAGGCTGCCGCGGTGCTCGCGCAGCAGTGCCGGCGGCACGATCAGGCTTTCCAGCTGGCGCCCGGCTGCTTCCAGCGGGCCGTAGCCGAAGGTGTCTTCGGCGGCGCGGTTCCAGACCGTGACCGCGCCGTTCTCGTCCAGGCCGATGTAGGCGTCGTTGGCGTTCTCGATCACGCTGCGCAGTTCCGCTTCGCGCTCGCGCAGTTCATCCGTGCGGCTGGCCACCCGCCTTTCCAGGTCGGCATGCAGGGTGTCGAGCGCGGCCTGGGCTTCCTTCTGGGCCTGGATGTCCTTCACCACCGAGATCAGGTATTCGATCTCGCCGCCGGCCTTGCGCTTCGGGCTGACATTCAGGTTGATCCAGACCGTGCTGCCGTCCTTGCGGATGTAGCGCTTCTCGAGCTGGTACTGGCCGATCGTCCCCGCGCGCAGCTGTTCCAGCTGGCGGAGGTCGAGGTCGAGGTCGTCGGGGTGGGTGATGTCCTGGAAGGTCTTGCGCATCAACTCTTCCTCGGTATAGCCGACGATGTCGCACAAGGCGCGGTTGACGCTCAGCCAGCCGCCATGCGGCGAGAGCAGGGCGATGCCGATACTGGCCAGGTCGAAGATGGTGCGGAAACGCGCCTCGCTGGCGTCGAGCACGGCCTCGGACTGCTCCAGGTGGCGTCCGGCCACGGCCAGGCGCTCGCGGTATTGCACTTCCTTCTGCACGATGTCGGCCAGGTCGATCATGATGCACAGCTCGTCGGCGGTGAGCACGCGCGCATGGTCGTCGATGGCGCACAGGGTGCCGATCGGCAGGCCGCCCGAGGAGCGGATCGGCACGCCGGCATAGAAGCGGATGTTCGGCGCACCGGTCACCAGCGGGTTGTCGGCGAAGCGCGCGTCGGTGGCGGCGTCGGCCACCACCAGCGGCTGGTCCTGCAGGATGGCGTGGGCGCAGAACGCCTGCTCGCGTGGCGTTTCAAGGGCGTCAAGGCCGACGCGCGACTTGAACCATTGGCGGTCGGCGTCGACCAGCGAGAACAGGGCGGTCGGTACCTTCAGCAGGCGCGCCACCAGGCGGGTGATGCGGTCGAATACCTCCTCGGCTTCGGTGTCGAGCAGGCGGAGCGAATCCAGCAGTTCCTGGCGTTCGGCTTCGTTGGTCGGATAAGCGGCTGCGGGCATGGGTTCCTGGTCCGGCGTCCGGCGGGACCGGGCACCATGTTGGCACATTGTTGATACATTCGCACCCTTACTGTAGCAGATCGGCGCCGCCGCTTCGCTCGGCAGTTGTCTCACGTAAATACAAACGGACGCTGCCGTTCCGGCATTGCCGCTTCGTTCACGGCTGTCGCATTTCGGCAATAACGCACGCCGAATTCACACTTTTTTTCACGAACTTAACAGTTCTCCATCGAGTTCCTAGCCGGCAGGCCGTAATCTGCTTTCCATGCGGCAATTTATGCCATCGCAGTGATCGATGAATACCGGAGTAAGCGTGAGCGAAGCAAACAACAACGAACTGGAAGTGCTGTCCTTCCGCCTGGGTAAGGAAGAGTACGGCATCAGCATCCTGAAGGTGCAGGAAATCCGCGGCTACGACGCCGTGACGCGCATCGCGAATGCGCCTGCCTTCCTGAAAGGCGTGATCAACCTGCGCGGCCAGATCGTGCCGATCGTCGACATGCGCATCAGGTTCGCGCTGGGCCAGGCCGAGTACGACGCCTTTACCGTCGTGATCATCCTGAACATCGGCCGCCAGGTGATCGGCATGGTGGTCGATAGCGTGTCCGACGTGGTCACGCTCGCGCCCGAGCAGGTGCGCCCGGCCCCGAGCATCGGCGGCGGCATCGACGCCGACCATCTGCTGGGCCTGGGCACGGTCGGCGAACGCATGCTGATCCTGCTCGACATCGAGCGCCTGATGGCCTCGCCCGACATGGGCCTGGTGACCACGATGGCCGACGCGGCCTGATTCAACCTTTATCCCGACTTCCATGAACCTCTCGAACATGAATATCGCAAAGCGCCTGGCCATCGGCTTCGGCATCGTCGGCGTCCTGCTGCTGGGCAGCCAGACCTTCGGCATCACCATGGTGTCGCGCGTCAGCGCCGGCACGGCCGAACTGGCCGAGCGCAGCATCCCGAACACCAACGCCACCAATGCCGTGCTGGCGGAAATCAACGACGTCGCCGTCGCCCTGCGCAACATGATGCTCGACGCCGATCCGGCCGACCGCCAGAAGCAGCTCGAGGAAATCGCTTCCTCGCGCAAGGCCGGCCAGGAAAAACTCGAGCTGCTGCGCAAGAACCTGACCAAGCCGGATACGGTGGCGGCGCTCGAGCGCATGCTGGCCGCGAACGACAAGTACGTGCAGGGCCAGGAAGAGCTGATCAAGCGCATCAACGCGGGTGACGACGCCGGTGCGCGCGCCTACCTGAAGGAGGTGCTGCGCCCGGCGCTGCGCGACCTGAAGGCCGCCGTCAACGACGAGCTGGTGCTGCAGCAGCGGCTGGCCAGCGACCGTGCCGCCGAGGCGCGTGCCACCGAATCCTCGACCCGCACCCTGATGATCGCGCTGGCGCTGGTGTCCCTGGGCCTGGCCGCGCTGGTCGCCTGGTGGAACACGCGTTCGATCACCCGTCCGCTGGCGCGTGCGCTGGAAGTGGCGAACACGGTCGCCGCCGGCGACCTGACCAGCCGCATCGAGGTCACCTCGCGCGACGAAACCGGCATGCTGCTGCTGGCCCTGAAGACCATGAACGAAAACCTGGTGCGCACCGTCACCACCGTGCGCACGAGCAGCGAGACCATCGGCACCGCCTCGGGCGAGGTCGCGGCCGGCAACCTCGACCTGTCGAGCCGCACCGAGCAGCAGGCCAGCTCGCTGGAAGAAACCGCGTCGTCGATGGAAGAACTGACCTCGACCGTCAAGCAGAACGCCGACAACGCGCGCCAGGCCAACACCCTGGCCGAGGCGGCGTCGCACGTGGCCGAGCGCGGCGGCCAGGTGATCGGCGAAGTGGTCGGCACCATGGAACGCATCAACAGCTCGGCCGGCAAGATCGCCGACATCATCGGCGTCATCGACGGCATCGCCTTCCAGACCAACATCCTGGCGCTGAACGCCGCCGTCGAAGCGGCGCGTGCGGGCGAGCAGGGCAGGGGCTTTGCCGTGGTCGCCACCGAAGTGCGCAACCTGGCCCAGCGCTCGGCCGCCGCCGCCAAGGAGATCAAGGGCCTGATCGGCGACTCGACCGACGCCGTGGCAGCGGGCAGCAAGCTGGTGAACGACGCCGGCGCCACCATGAGCGAGATCGTCGACAGCGTGCGCCGCGTGACCGACATCATGAGCGAAATCACCGCCGCCAGCAGCGAGCAAACGGCCGGCATCGAGCAGATCAACGAAGCCGTGGCCCAGATGGACCAGGTGACCCAGCAGAACGCCGCGCTGGTCGAACAGGCCGCCGCCGCCTCGGCCTCGATGCAGGAGCAGACCGTGAAGCTGGCGGAAGCGGTGAGCGTGTTCCGCATCGACGGTTCGGCGGCGGCGCCGGTCCAGGCGTCCGTGCAGCCGGTCGTTCGCGCTGCGCCGGCACGGCCGGCCCTGGCCAAGCCCGCCGCCCGTCCTGCAGCACCCGCAGCGCGCAAGACCGCGGCCAAGCAGTCCGCCAAGGCCAGCGCCGACGGCGAGTGGGAAGAGTTCTGATTCCTGGCAAGGAATCAGAACGGTAGGGTGGGTTCTCGAACCCACCACTGCACTGGGAAGAGTTCTGATTCCTGGGAAGGGATCAAAACGGTAGGGTGGGTTCTCGAACCCACCACTGCACTGGCAAGAGTTCTGATTCCTGGGAAGGGATCAAAACGGTCGGGTGGGTTCTCGAACCCACCACTGCACTGGCACGAGTTCTGATTCCTGGGAAGGGATCAAACCGGTAGGGTGGGTTCTCGAACCCACCACAGCACAGGCAAGAGTTCTGATTCCAGGGAAGGGATCAAAACGGTAGGGTGGGGTCTCGAACCCACCACTGCACTGGCAAGAGTTCTGATTCCTGGGAAGGGATCAAAACGGTAGGGTGGGTTCTCGAACCCACCAGGCTGTACCTGGCGCCTGGGGCGGCGCACGCTACGAAAACCGGGCAGTGGCGGGAGCCGGAGTCATGCCGGCTGTGCAGTGGTGGGTTCGAGAACCCACCCTACGCCATATCGCTCCTACATTCCCACCGGCAAAGCTGCGCAATCCCCCGCCAGCTCCATGCTAGGATCGATCCACCATCACCACAGGATCCGATCCCCGTGCACGCCCCCATCCAGCAAGCCTCCTTCGGCACCCTCCCCAACGGCGACGAAGTCAGCGTCTTCACCCTGACCAACGGCGCCGGCATGACGGTCAAAATCCTCGACCTCGGCGGCGTCATCACCGAAATCCACGTCCCCGACCGCGACGGCGTGTTCGCCGACGTCGCCCTCGGCTTCGACACCCTGGCGCCCTATCTCGGCGACAGCCCGTATTTCGGCGCCCTGATCGGCCGCTACGGCAACCGCATCGCCGGCGGCCGCTTCACCCTCGACGGTGAAACCTACTCGCTCCCGGTCAACAACGGCAAGAACCACCTGCACGGCGGCGTCCCCGGCTTCGACCGCGTCAAGTGGCAGGCCCGCATCGAGGGGCAGGAACTGGTGCTCACCTACCGCAGCCCGGATGGCGAGCAGGGCTACCCCGGCAACCTGGACGCCACCGTGCGCTACAGCCTCGACGAGGACAACGAGCTCGCCGTGCACTTCCACGCCGTGACCGACCGCGCCACCCCGGTCAACCTGACCCAGCACAGCTACTTCAACCTGGCCGGCGGCGGCTCCATCCTCGGCCACCGCATCGCCATCGACGCCGACGCCTTCATCGCCATCGACGCCGACCTGATTCCCTTCGGCGCGCTGGCGCCGGTCGACGGCACGCCCTTCGATTTCCGAGAAGCGCGGCCCATCGGCGAACGCATCGCCGAGGATGACGAACAGCTGCGCCACGGCGGCGGCTACGACCACTGCTTCGCGCTGAACAAGCCGCTGGAAAACGCGATGCGCGTGGCCGCGCGCGTGGTCGACCCACAATCGGGCCGCGTGCTGGAACTGATCACCCAGGAACCGGGCGTGCAGTTCTACAGCGGGAACTTCCTCGACGGCTCCCTGCGCGGCAAGGGCCAGACCTACGGCCACCGCAGCGGCTTCGCCCTCGAACCCCAGCACTTCCCGGATTCGCCGAACCAGCCGGCCTTTCCGAACACGATCCTGCGGCCGGGCGAGGTGTACGAGACGGAGTCGCGCTTCCGCTTCTCGGT
The DNA here is from genome assembly GCF_030411995.1 of Massilia sp. YIM B02769. Lineage (GTDB taxonomy): Bacteria > Pseudomonadota > Gammaproteobacteria > Burkholderiales > Burkholderiaceae_D > Telluria. Next base: position 246,123 of record NZ_JASNRC010000008.1, on the reverse strand, counting down.
GGAGGCGTAACGCGCCATGCGGGCGCCTGGCGGGTATGCCATCTGGTGTGAGCGCACGGGGCGCCTGTTCTGGACCGATGGCGGAGGCATGCAGCTGTGGGCCTGGACGCCGGCGACGGGCCAGCGCCAATCCTGGCGCATGTCCGAACCGTTGTGCTGCTTTGCGCTTACCGCAAGCCGCGAGCGCCTGCTGCTGGCGCTCGCATCGCGGCTGGCCTTCCTCGACCTGCATACTGGCCTGCCCGCACCGGTCTGCGAGGTGCCGTCTTCCACGATGCCGAGCGATGGACGCTGCGACCGCCAGGGGCGCTTCGTGTTCGGCAGCGCCGGCATCGGGAAGGGTATGCGCGGCGCCTTCTGGCGCCTGAACCACGACCTGTCGCTCGAACGGCTGCCGCTGGGAGACGCCGGCGTCGCCGGCAGCATCGGCTTCAGTCCGAACGGACGCACCCTGTATTACGCGGACGCTGCGCAAGAGGCGATCGGTTGCTGCGACTACCACCCCTGTTCGGGCGAGATCACGCGGCCGCGGCGGTTTGCCGATAAAGGCGCCGGGGATGGATCAGCGGTTGATGCCGAAGGCGGCCTGTGGACCGCACGCCAGGGCGCCATGGGGCTGCACCGCATCGCTGCGGACGGCAGCAGCCGGCCTTCGGTACGACTGGAGATGGCCTGCGCGGGATGGCCGGTATTCGGCGGCGCGGATTTTGGTACGCTCTACCTGCCGGGCGCGGACGGCATCGCCGAACTGGCGCCCGGCGTGCATGGCCTGGCCGAGCAGCGTTTCCTCGGCCGCCTGCCATCGCGCTGACGGCGCTTCAAGCAGCCATCACGCGCCAGGCCAGGCGCACGGCAATCGTCCAGCAGATGGCCAGGCTGCCCAGGTACAGGATGGCGCGCCAGGGCTGCAATCCCGCCAGATAGGCGCCGGTATGCAGCCAGCGCAGGCCCACGTACAGGCCGAACAGCAGCCAGGCCTCGACAGCCCCCGCACCCGACAGCATCCAGCTCAATGCCAGCACCAGGAACAGCGGCAGGTTCTCGACATCGTTGCGCCACACGCCAGCTGGTGGCTGTCGAGCTGGTTCCGCCACAAGTTCCCCGACGTGCGGCTCGATGCCGATGCGCTGGTGGTGCAGGATGGGGCCTTGGTGTCGTCGGGCGGCTTCGGCTCGACGCTGGATTTGGCGCTGTGGCTGGTCGGGCATTTCGGCGGCGAGGAGCTGCGCCAGCTGACCGCCAGGATCCTGGTGATGGATGCGCACCGCGCGAGCCAGGCGCCGTATGTGTCGGACGCCATCGCGGCCCAGGGCGCGCACCCGACGATCGAACGCGCGCGGCGCTGGCTGAATGCGCGGCTGGACCAGCCGTGGACGATGGCGGAGCTGGCCACGCATTGCGCCCTGAGCCAGCGCACGCTGCTGCGGCGCTTCCAGGAGGCGCTCGGTGTGAGTCCGGTGCAGTACGCGCAACAGCTGCGGGTGGAGCGCGCCAAGGCGCTGCTGGAGACGACCGGGTTGTCGCTGGAAGAGATCACGGTGCGCTGCGGGTACGAGGATGCGGCGACGTTCAGCAAGGTGTTCAAGCGGTGGGCGGCGTTGACGCCGCGGGAGTATCGGCAGCGGTTTGCGTTGGTGAGGTGAGGGCGCAGGTTTGCATGCTTAAACGCGTGGGCACAGGGCGCCCACCCTACGTACGCATAAGCCTACAGCTTCGATGACCGTAGGGTGGGCGCCCCGTGCCCACGCGTAAACCTCGATCAGCCACCTGCTTTGGAAAGCAACCCTGCCATCTGCTCCAGCAAACGTGCACGCGCCCCATCTAGCTGATCCGCATTCGTCTTCCCCGACAAGGCCGCACGCTCCTTGCGCCCCAGGAAGTAGGCCACCCGCTCCGCATTCGCCCCCGACGGATGCGGCAAGCCATGCAAAATGCGCTCGCGCCGGATCACGCCTTCGCCCGCCAGCCACGCCAAGCCCTCAGCGACGCTCGCCCCCATCGGAATGTACAAGGCATCCGGCAAGGCCGCCGCTTCCTCGGCAAAATAACGCAGCACCTGCTCGCGCAGGAAAGCCACCTTCGCCATGCCGGGCGAGCCGCTGTAGTTCTTCTCGCCGTCGAACACCGGATGCCTCAGGATGGCGCCGATGTGCACCAGGTCCGCATCCACATCGAACAGCGTCGCGCAGCTTTCGATGCCAAGCCAGCGCTGCACCCCGATCGCATCGAGCAGCGCCACGAAATTCGGCCGGATCGCACCACTGAAGGCGCCGGTCAAACGGGCTGCGCGCAGCAGGTCATCGGTCGACGCGCCAGCCGCCAGCTGCCGCTGCGCCTCGCGCATCGCATTCTTCCACTGCACGAAGCCCGGCGCGATGCCGACGATGACCAGCCGCGCCCGCGTATTCACGTGTTCGAACGGGATGTAGTGCACGCTGTAGCGCCCTTCGCGCGCCAGCAGGAATTCCGGCGGAATCTGCGCCGACGTGTTGATCGCGGCGAGATCGAGACGCGCGATCTCATCCAGGTAGCGCGGCAGCAGCAGTTCCGCCATGGGCGCCTCAGTTCACCAACTCAGTTAACCAGGTTTCGCTGGACAATGGCATCGGTCGCCGCCTGCGCCTGCTGCAGCGGCTGGTCCAGCGCCTTTGTCGCATAATGCGCCGGCGTGGCTGCCACCGCACCGAGCGCCGTGCCATCCTTCTTGCTGATGTCGACATCGACCGTCGCCGACAGCCCCACGCGCAGCGGGTGCTTGGCCAGTTCCGCCGGGTCGAGCGCAATGCGCACCGGGACGCGTTGCACCACCTTGATCCAGTTGCCGCTGGCGTTCTGCGCCGGCAGCAGCGAGAAGGCGCTGCCGGTGCCGGCGGCCAGGCCCACCACCTTGCCGTGGAAGGTGACGGCGCCGCCGTACATGTCGGCCTCGATCTTCACCGGCTGGCCGACGCGGATGTCGCGCAGTTCCGATTCCTTGAAGTTGGCGTCGACCCAGAGCTGGTCCAGCGGCACCACCGACAGCAGCGGCGCACCCGGCGCGATGCGGCTGCCGACCTGCACGCTGCGCTTGGCCACGTAGCCCGACACCGGCGCCACGATGGTGTTGCGGCGTGTCGCCAGCCAAGCCTGGGTGTAGTCGGCTTTCGCCGCCAGCACGCTCGGGTGGTGGGCGGCGTCGACCCCGGCCAGGCCGGCGCGCGCGGCCGACACCTGCTTCAAGGCCACGTCCAGCGCGGCGCGCGCATCCTCGACCGCGCGGCGCGCATGCGCCACGTCTTCGCCCGAGACCACCTGCTCGGCTGCCAGCGGTGCGCGGCGGGCCAGGTCTTCCTGGGCCGTCGCCAGGGCGATCTTGCGCTGCTCGACCACGGCCAGCAGCTGGTCGACGTTCGAATAGCGCTCGCGCTGCTGGCGCACGGCGCTGCCCAGGCGCGCTTCGGCCTGGGCCAGGGCGACTTCGGCGTCGGCCGGATCAAGGCGCACGATCTCGGCGCCGGCCTGCACCTGCTGGGTTTCGTCGGCGCGGATCTCGACCACGCTGCCGGCCACCTGGGCCGACACGTTGACCAGGTTGCCGCCGACATAGGCGTTGTCGGTCTCGACGCGTTGCGACAGCACCAGCGTGTAGTAGGCGCCGTAGGCGATGCCGGCGACGACGAAGACGCCGGTGATGCCCAGCAGGACGGCCTTGCGCTTGTTCGGGTTCTTGGAAGTTTCGGTAGTCATGGAAGCAGGTTCAATGTTGTTGGGTCGATGCCGATGCCGATGCAGAGACTGCTGCGGTGGCGATGGGCTGGGCGCGGTAGCCGCCGCCGAGCGCACGCACCAGCGCCACTTCGGTCTGCAGGCGTGCGTCCTGCAATTGCAGGGCGCCGTCGCGCTGGCGCAGGGTTTCAAGCTGGGCCTGGAGCAGGGAAGAGCGCTCGGCCAGGCCGCGCTTCAGGCGCGTTTCGGCGCTGGACGCGAGGCGTGCGGCGGCTTGTTCCGCCATGGCGTGGGCGCCGATTTCGTTCCCGATGCCTTGCAGGGTCGCCCCTTCGGCCGCCACGTCGCGCACGGCGGCCAGCACGGCGTCGTTGTACTCGGCCAGCAGGGCGTCGCGTTCGGCGCGCGCCACGCCGAGGCCCGCTTCCAGGCGGCCGCTGTCGAACAGCGGCAGTTCCAGCGTCACGCCGCCCAGCATCGTACGGCTGGCGCCGCGCAGCAGTTTGCCGAGCGAGATCGCATTCAGGCCGAAGGAGCCGGCCAGGTTCAGGTCCGGGTAAAAGGCGGCTTCGCTGGCGCGCACACGGCCCAGCGCCGCTTCCACGCGCCAGCGCGCCGCCTGCAAGTCCGGGCGCCGCGCCAGCAGTTCGATGCCGAGGGTGCGCGGCAGCGTGGCCGGCGTCATTGGCGGCAGTTGGCGTTCCAGGTTGGCCAGGTCGTCGGGGCCGGCCGCGACCAGCGCGCGCAGGATCTCGCGTTCGCGCGCGGCCTGGGTGCGCAGCAATTCGCTTTGCTCCAAGGTGCGGCCCAGTTCGAGTTCGACGCCGCGCTGGGCGTCGACAGTGGCCAGGCCGTGCGCCAGGCGCGCGTTGCGGTCGGCCAGCAGCGCGCGCTGCACCTTGGCCAGCGCGGCCATGTTGTCGTCGCGCGCCCACAGCAGTTGCAGGCGGAAATAGGACTGGGCCACCAGGGCCGTCAGGGCCTGGCGCGCCTGCGCCGCTTCGGCGGCATTCGCGTTGGCTTCGCCGACGGCGGCGGCCACCTGGGCGCGGTGCTTGCCCCACCAGTCGACGTCGTAGCTGGCGCGCACCTGCAGGGTCGAGTCGGTGTAGAAGCTGCCGCCGATCGGTTCCGGGAACAGGCCGTTGGCCGAATAGCGCTGGCGGTTCAGGCCCGCACCGACGCCCACCTGGGCGCCGCCGGCGGCTTGCTCGGATTTCACCACGGCCTGGGCCACGGCGAAGCGGGCCTGGGCCGCGGCCAGGCTGGGGCTGGCGGCGAGCGCCCCCTCCATCAGCGCGTCGAGCTGGTTGTCGCGGTAGTCGCGCCACCACGTTTCAACGGGCCAGGCATCGCGTGCCAGGACAATCGTGTCCGCATGCTGGGCCTGCGCGAAGTCGGGCCCCTTGGCCGTGCTTTGGTCAACCGGCACGTGGGCGCAGCCGGCAAGCGTCAGCAGCGCGCCCGCAAATAAGGTAAGTGAAAAGTGTCGCACTGTTATACGAGTCATGGTTAATCGAGGGCGGCGTGGTCGACCGCTGCCGGCGCATCGGTGCGCTTGGGCGGGCGGATCAGGAGCAGCATCGGGATCACGGCGGCGGTGAGCAGCATCATCAGCCAGTAGTCATCGACGTAGGCGATCATCGAGGCCTGGCGCCCGATCTCGTTGTTGATCAGGGCGGCGCCGGCATCGGTGGCCAGGTTATAGACGCTCGATGGATCCTGCAGCGCCGGATTGGCGTTGTGGACCTGGCTTGCAAGCTCCGCTTGCACGGTGGAGGTGTTGCGCACCAGGAGCGTCTGCACCAGGGCGATGCCGATGCTGCTGCCGATATTCCGGATCAGGCTATACAGGGCCGTGCCTTCGGCGCGCATCTGCGGCGACAGCGTAGCGAAGGTCGCCGCCGACAGCGGCACGAACACCAGGCCCAGACCGATGCCCTGGATGATGCCGGGCCAGACGATGTCGGACTGCGACAGCACCAAGGTGTAATGGGTCATCTGCCATAGCGAGAACGCGGTGATGGCGAAGCCGGCGCCCAGCAGCAGGCGGAAGTCGACCTTGCCGGTCAGGCGCCCGACCACCAGCATCGCCAGCATCGTGCCCAGTCCCGACGGCGCGGTCACCAGGCCGGCCAGCGCCGCCGGATAGCCCATCAGCCCTTGCAGCATGGTCGGCATCAGCGCGCGCGTGGCGAACAGCACCATGCCGACGATGAAAATCAAAAATAGGCCGGTCACGTAGTTCGGGTTCTTCAGCAGGCGGTAGTCGAGGAAGGACTGGCCGGCCGGGCGCAGCAGGGTGTGCGCGACGAAGTACGAGAGGCTCAGGGCCAGCAGCACCGCCTCGAACCAGGTTTCGGCGGACTGGAACCAGTCGTTCTGCTCGCCGCGGTCGAGCAGCATCTGCAGCGCGCCGATGGCCAGGCTGAGGGTGACGAAACCGAACATGTCGAACTTCACGCGGCGCTGGGCCGGCGTGGGGCGGATGTAGCGCCAGATGCCGTAGAAGGCGAGGGCGCCGACCGGCACGTTGATGAAGAAGACCCAGCGCCAGTTGTAGCTGTCGGTCAACCAGCCGCCCAGCGTCGGGCCGAGAATGGGGCCGATCATCACGCCCATGCCCCACACCGCCATCGCCGAGCCATGCTTCTCCTTCGGATTGATGTCGAGCAGGACCGACTGCGACAAGGGCACCAGGGCCGCGCCGAACACGCCCTGCAGCACGCGCGCGGCGACGATCTGCGCCAGCGAGCCGGCCACGCCGCACAGCACCGAGGCGACCGTGAAACCGGCCACCGAGACCAGGAACACCTTTTTCAGGCCGAAGCGGTCGACCAGCCAGCCGTTCAGCGGCGTGGCAATCGCGGCGGCGACGATGAAGGAAGTCAGGACCCAGGTGATCTGGTCGGTCGACGCCGACAAACTGCCCTGCATGTGCGGCAGGGCGACGTTGGCGATTGTCCCGTCCAGGGCCTGGATGATGGTGGCGAGCATGATCGAAATGGTGATCATGCGCCGGTTCAGCGGCGCCTCCGGCACTGCGGCGGCGGTAGCGGCAGCGCTCACGGACCCTCTCCAATGCGGGCGCGCAGGCCTTCCAGCAGGTCGGCGGCGGCGTTCAGGGTGGCGGGGTCGAGACCGTCGAGCATGGCCGAGCGGAAGGCGTCGGCTTCCTCGCGCACCTTGGCGTACAGGGCGCGGCCGTCGTCGGTGAGGTGGGCCAGCTTGACGCGGCGGTCGAGCGGCGAGGGTTCGCGCCGCACCAGGCCGTCGCGTTCCAGGCGGTCGAGCATGGAGACGACCGACGGGCCTTCGATGCCGAGCAGATCAGCCAGGGCGCGCTGCGACAGCGGTTCCCTGGCCTTGGCGATCATGGCGATGGTCATCCAGCCGGACTGGCCGACGCCCAGGTCCTTCAGCCGCTTGTCGATGGCGATGCGCCATTCGCGGGCAGTGGCGTGCAGCGCCATCGAGAAGCGCTCGGCCGGCGTGAGCACCGGGTTCGGTAGGTGAGACATGATGAGTTATCTATTCAGTAGGTAGCTATCTATTCTAATCTGAGCAACATCTCTGAGTAAAGCGGCTTTGTGCGGAGGGCGAGACTGCCGTTGTGCGATGCGCGTGCGCGGCGGTGGAGTGGTAAGCTGGTGATCGGAATTTGCTTCAACTATTAAGCAAATTCTTACTCTTCCAGAGGAGGCCGCCATGCCCACTGTCGCACTCGTCTCGGTCCACGGAATGGGCGAGACGCCGCGCAACTACGCGGCCGAGGTGTTCGGGCAGATGCGCTCGCGCCTCGGCCCCGACCTGCGCGAGCGCCTGGCCTGTTACTCGGTGTACTACCAGGACATCCTGCAAAAGAACGAGCAGCTGGTGTGGAACCGGGTCGACCGCCAGAGCAAGGTGCATTACGACGAGCTGCGCAAGTTCATGCTGTTCGGCTTTGCCGACGCCGCCGGGCTGGAAAACCGCAAGGAAATCCCGGGCTCGGTGTACGAGCTGGCCCAGGGCGAGATCGCGCGCAACCTGCTCGGCGCCTGCACCGCGAACCACGCGATGCCGGTGGTGTTCCTGGCGCATTCGCTCGGTTGCCAGGTGCTGTCCAGCTATCTGTACGACGCCCAGAAGGCGCGCGCCGGCGGGCGCGTGGAGGCGGGCGTGTGGCGCGACATCGATGGCTGGGCGCGCATGGCGGTGGGCAGGGTGCTGAGCGAGCGCGAGAAGCTGTACCTGGCCGGCGGCACCTGCAGCGGCTTGATGACCACCGGCTGCAATATCCCGATCTTCGTGGCTGCGCACCGCAACATGCAGATCAAGCCGATCGCGCCGCCGACGCCGATCTTTCACTGGCTGAACCTGTACGATCCGGACGATGTGCTGGGCTGGCCGTTGCAGCCCTTGTCCGAGGATTACCGGGTACTGGTGGAAGACCGCGCAATCAATGCGGGGCAGGGGGCGGTGAACTGGATGCTCAAGAGCTGGAATCCGCTGTCGCACAGTGCGTACTGGCAGGATAACGCGGTGCTGGCGCCCTTGGCGGGGATGATCCGGCGGATGATCGAGTAACCGCGGCGGCATTGCGGTGGCAACGGTGACCGTACGGTGGGGTCTTTGAGGCCGGGGGCCTCAAAGACGAAGTGCCCACGCGGAAGGATGCATGGTGATGACGCTGTTGGACGACGCATCGGGTGAATGTCGAAACGTTTCGAGATGATCATCTGGACACGCTGACAAACATCGCATGGCTTGGCCAGAACAACGCCAACACGGCGGCACGTTCCGCGTGGGCACAGGGTGCCCACCGTACGAGGCACGCCTCGTATCGTTCATTCGATTCGACTACGCCCGCTGCAACGTGAACAGCGTCCGGATATCCCCCGCCAGCGTGCCGCGCGCATTGTGGATCTCCGGCCGGCGGAAGCGTTCCAGCACAGTGCGTTTGGCGTCGTCGAGCAGGCCGAGTTGGTCGAGCACGTTGTAGGTCACCGTGTGCATGCCGCGGTTGTTGCCGTCGGCGATCTTGATGGCGATGCCGATGCCGGCCGAGCGGATGCCGATGGCCTGCACCGCGTCGGCGCCGACCTTGGCCACCCAGTCGCCGCCGCCGGCCGTCATGATCACGAGGTCGCTGCGCTCGGTGCCCGAGACCATGTCGGGCCGGCCGGTCATGGCGTCGAACAGCGGGCCGAGGGCGTTGCCGAGGCGCGCATCCTGGCCGCCTTGCCCCAGGCGCGCATACAGGTGGGCGAGTTTCGACAGCGGCAGCGCATAGTTCGGCGCCGAGCAGCCGTCGATCCCGGTCGGCATGCTGGATTCGGGCAGGTCCACTGCATCGGCCAGGCTCGCGCGGATCGCACGTTGCAGCGGGTGCTCCGGATCCACATACCCGGCGGTCGGCGCGCCGTGCAGGCGGCACCAGCCCAGGAAGCCGCTGTGCTTGCCCGAGCAGTTGTGGTGCAGCGGTGTCCACTGGCGGTCGATCGACGCCGGCAGGTTGACGAAGTCGTAGTACAGGGGCACGCCGCAGCCGCATTCCAGGTGCCCGGCATCGAGCCCGATCTTGCCGAGGATGGACTGCACGCCGGCCAGGTGCTTTTCTTCGCCGGAGTGGCTGGCGCACAGCAGCGCCAGTTCTTCCTGGGCCAGGCCGAATTTATTGGGACCATCGGACAGCAGGAAGGGCAGGGCCTGGAAAGGCTTCAGGGCCGAGCGGGTAAAGGTCTGGTAGTGCGGGTCGCCGGCCCAGGCGACCAGGCGCCCGGAGGCGTCGACGACGGCAACCGAACCGGCGTGCACGTTTTCGATCGTGTAGCCGGTGGAGGGGTAGCCACGCGTGGTGGCCACCAATGGAACGGGAACGGCTTGCATGCTCGGGTCTCGCAGGGAAGTGATAGACCCGGTCACTCTAGCGCAGGGCGCGCAAACGCAGCGCCACGGCTGCGTTGGCGCCGCTTCGACCCTTGCTTACATCGGCGCGCCGAACTTGCCCGCCTGGTAATCGCGGATCGCCTGCTCGATCTCGGCGCGCGTATTCATCACGAAGGGACCGTGCGCCACCACTGGCGCGCCGATCGGCTCGGCGTGCCCGAACAGCACCAAAGCGCCTTCGGCCGAGGACAGCAGGATCTCGTCGCCGTCGCCGCTCAGCTCTACCAGGTGGAAGGCGCCGACGCGGTCTTCGTAGTTGCCGACCTGGGCGGCGCCCCGTACCACGTACAGGAAGACGCTGCGGCGCGCCATGTCGCCGATGCGCAGGCTGGCGCCGGGCCGCAGTTCGATCGTGCTCATGAAGACGCCGGTGAGCGACTCCACCGGCCCGGCTGTGCCATCCCAGGTACCCGCGATCAGGTTCATGGTGACCTTGCCGTCGTCCAGCGACAGCGCAGGAATCTGGTCCTTCTGCAGGCCGGTGTAGGCCGGCTGGGTCATCTTCAAATGCGGCGGCAGGTTCACCCACAGCTGCAGGATCTCCAGCGGGCCGCCGGTTTCCAGGAATTCGCGCGGCGAGATCTCGGCGTGAATCAGGCCGCTGCCGGCCGTCATCCACTGTACGCCGCCGGCGCGGATGATGCTTTCGTGGCCGGCGCTGTCCTTGTGGGTCAGCATGCCCTCCAGGATGAAGGTGACGGTCTCGAAGCCGCGGTGCGGGTGCGGGCCGAAGGGCAGGCCGCGGTTGTGCGGCGGGTAGGTTTGCGGGCCGTGGTGGTTCAGGAACAGGAAGGGATCGACCTGGTCCAGGTGGGCGCTGGGCACCGGACGCTGGGTGATCAGGTCGCCGATGTCGTCGCGCAGGGCCGGGTGGACCCGGGTGACGGTCTTGTCGCTCATGGTGGGCTCTCAGTATGCTTGGATGCTCGTTACGATACCGGATTGCCGGATAACCCGCCGCGAGGTGCTGTGCTAGACTCGTTGCGCCTTTGCAATGGAGACTACGGCACCTATGAAAAGAACGATACTTGCCAGCCTGCTGCTGGCCTGCGCGGCGCATGCCGTCGCTGCGCCCCAGGACAGCGCCGCACCTGCTACCCCTACCAACCCCGATACGAAATCCACCGCCGCCGCCCCGAGCGACGCCGCCGTCAAGGCCGCCAAGTACGCCGTCACGACCTACCGTACGGCGGTGGTCGACACCCTGTCGAAACTGGTCAGCTACAACACGGTGGCCGACCTGAATGTCCCGTCCGACCGCGATCCGCAGCACATTGCCTTCAAGGCTTACCTGAAAAGCGAGGCAGACCGTCTCGGTTTCGATTTCGCCGACCATGGCTGGGTGGTGGTCGTCGGCATGGGGCAGGGTACCGAGCGTGTCGGCGTCGTGACCCATGGCGACGTGCAGCCGGTCGATCCGAAGAAGTGGAAGAAGTCGCCTTTCGTGCTGGACCAGACCAGCGAGCCAGGCAAGCTGCTGGCGCGCGGCGCCGAGGACGACAAGGGGCCGATTGCCACCGCGCTGTACGCGATGAAGGCGCTGAAGGACCAGCAACTGCCGCTCTCGAAACGCATCGAACTGTACGTGTACATGGGCGAGGAATCGAACTGGCAGCCGCTGGTCGACTTCCTCAAGACCCACGAGCCGCCGCAGGTGAGCATCACGCTCGACGCCGAATATCCGGCGGTGGTGGCCGAAAAGGCCTCGGGCACGATCGCGGTGACGATTCCCAAGACCGGCGCCGCGACGCCGGCTGAAGGCGAACCGCATGTCTCTGCCTTTGCCGGCGGCTTCTTCGGCAGCCAGATTCCGGAAGACGCCAGCGCCGTCGTCGCCAACGCCACCCCAGCCCTGGAAGCCCAGATCAAGGCGCGCGGCGCGAAGCAGGACGGCATGCGCTACACCTTCGAGCGCAAGGACAAGGACCTGCACATCACCGCCCACGGCCTGTCCGCGCACTCGTCGAAACCGGAAGACGGCGTGAACGCGATTGCCATGCTGGCCGATGCGCTGGCCGTGCGTAGCTGGCCGAACACGGTAGCGGGCGGCGTGGTGAACTACCTGAACGAGCTGGTGGGGACGGGCCTGTACGGCGAGAAGTTCGGCGCGATCGCCTACCGCGACAGCTTCATGGGACCGATGACGGTGGCGCCCACCGTGATCAAGCAACGGGACGATGGCATCGAGGTGTCGATCAATTTGCGCCGCCCGCAGGGCAAGAGCATCGAGCAGCTGACCAACGAGGTGAATGCGGCGCTGGCCCAGTGGCAGGGGCGCAACCTTGAACTGGCCAACATCACGGTGCGCACGGGCGAGCCCTGGGTACGCAAGGATGCGCCGCAGCTGCCGGTGCTGATGAATGTGTTCTCCTACTTCACCGGCGTCAAGGACCCGAAGCCGGTGGCGATTGGCGGCGGCACCAATTCGCGCCTGTTCCCGAACGCGGTGAGTTTCGGTCCGGCGATGCCGGGCAAGGTGTACACGGGGCACTCCGAGCACGAGTTCATCACGCTCAAGCAGTTGCTGCTCAATTTGCAGATGTACACGGCAGTGCTGGCCGAGCTGGCCAAGTAAAGCTGGCTGGATCGAAACGGTGTTTTCATTGGTGGGCACAAGTGCCCACCCTACAAAACCCCATATCCCACCCTGTTGAGCTTGTAAGAGCTTTTCTCCCTGCGCAGTGTCAATACTGCCATTCATTTTGTAGGTTTAGGCCTACAACATTGCTCCCTCTCCTAAGCCAACCCAGCCATTCCTCCCGCTCTTCATAGGAGCGCACTACGCACCTGCAGCAATTCCTTTGGTCCGCTTCCGAAGAGTCATTAACCAGCGGAAAATCCCTCCCTTCCCTCCAGAAAGTGTGGCGAAAACGCCATGTTAGGATCGTTCCCTAGCCGCGTTCGCAGGGCCTGCCGTGCCTGCGAGTGCTTGTGGACTGCCCGACATTAGCGAAGCCATGTACAGCAAAGAACTGACCAAGCCCGACGGACGACACCTTACTCTCTACAGCAACCAGCCGATCCCGGACGGGCTCATCGCGCCCAGTCCATTCCCCGACCCGATGAACGCGAACCCGCACCTGCGCTGGCACCCCCTGCGCGGCGAGTGGGTGACCTATGCCGGGTTCCGCCAGAACCGCACCTTCCAGCCGCCGCCGCAGTACAACCCGCTGGCGGTGACGGTCGATCCGGACAACCCGACCGAGCTGCCCCAGGGCGACTACGAAGTGGCCGTGTTCGACAACCGCTTTCCCTCGCTGGCGCTGGAATCGCACGATCCGCCGGCACTGACGGTGCCGACCGCGCCCGCCAACGGCCATTGCGAAGTGGTGGTCTTCACCCAGGACCCGAATGCGGCCCTGGTGCACCTGCCGCTGTCGCGCATCGAGCTGCTGTTCAAGGTCTGGGGCGACCGCACCACGCGCATCGGCGCCCAGCCGCACATCCAGTACGTGCTGCCGTTCGAGAACCGCGGCAGCGAAGTGGGCGTGACCCTGCACCACCCGCACGGCCAGATTTATTCCTACCCCTTCATCCCGCAGGTGCCCGAGCGCATGCTGGCCCAGGAACGCGACTGGTACCTCGAACACGGCACCAGCCTGCTGTGCGACATGGCGAAGAAGGAATCCGAAGATGGCCGGCGCGTTCTGTTCGAGGATGAGCACGCGATCGCCTTCGTGCCGGCCTGTGCCCGCTACCCGTACGAGGTATGGGTAATGCCGAGCGCGCCCTGCAAGGACTTCGCGTCATTGAGCGACGCCCAGCGCACCAGCCTGGCGCGCGCCCTCAAGACGGTGCTGCTGAAGTACGAAACCATGTGGAACCGGCCTTTCCCTTACCTGATGGCTTGGTACCAGGCGCCGACCGACGGCATGGACCATCCGGAAACCCAGCTGCACGCCCAGTTCTATCCGCCTTACCGCTCGCGCGAGCGCCTGAAATACCTGGCCGGCACCGAGCTGGGCGCCGGCATGTTCGCGATGGACGTCCTGCCTGAGAACACCGCCGCTGAACTGCAGGCGGTGCAGGTGTCGCTCGAGGAGGACGCATGAGCGTGGCTCCCGACGCATTGGCGATCCGCGTGGCCGAAGTCCAGGCCAAGCTGGCCGTGCTGCGCGAATGCCTGGGCAAGACCGGCGCCGCCGCGATCCGCCTGCGCGGCATCGACTGGTTCGCCTGGGTCACCGCCGGCGGTTCCAGCGCCGTGCTGCATTGCGCGGAAACCGGCGTGGCCGAAGTACTGGTCACCCAGGACGAAGCCGTCATCCTGACCGACGAAATCGAGCTTGCGCGCCTGCGCGAGGAAGAGATACCGGCCGGTTTCAGCTTCCACGCCTCGCCCTGGGCGCAAGTCGAGCTGCGCGAACGTTACGTGCTGGGCCTGGCCGGCGACGCCATCGTGCTGTCGGACCGTCCGCACAACGGCGAGCAGCCGCTGCCGAACGCGCTGCGCCTGCGCCGCCTGGTGCTGGGCGAGGCCGAGCAGATGCGCTACCGCGCGCTCGGGCGCGAAGCGGCCGAGGCGATGAGCGAAGTGCTGCGCACGGCCCGCCCCGACTGGACCGAATACCAGCTGGCCGGCGCCGGGGCGCACGCCCTGTGGCGGCGCGGCATCCATCCGGCCCTGGTGCTGGCGGCCGGCGAACGGCGCCTGCCCCTGTACCACCATCCGGTGCCGACGCACGAGCCGATCGGCAAGCGCGCGATGCTGGTGTTCTGCGCACGCCGCCATGGGCTGTATGCCAATCTGACGCGCTTTGTCAGCTTTGGTGCGGCGCCCGAGGAGCAGGCGGCGCTGATGGAAGTCGAAGCCACCGGCCTGAGCGCGGTGGAGCCGGGCAAGTCGCTCTCGGCCGTGTACCACGCCTTCGATGCCGCCTACAAGCATGCGGACCGCGCCGAGGCCCTGAACGAGCATCACCAGGGCGGCATCACCGGCTACCTGGCGCGCGAGATCGTGGCCACGCCGAGTACCGCCACCGGGCTGGAAACCGGCATGGCCTTCGCATTCAACCCCAGCTTTGCGGGCATCAAGATCGAGGACACCTTCCTCCTCGGTCCGCAAGGACTGGACAACCTGACGTACGACCCGCAGTGGCCTGCCTCAAGCGTGCATGGCCGCCAGCGCCCACTCTGGCTGGAGGTGACCTGATGCTCACGAGCGACTCCTTCTTCGGCGGCGCGCCCGAAGTCAACGCATCCGCACCCGGACGCGTGAATTTGCTGGGCGAGCATACCGACTACAACGATGGCTTCATGCTGCCGGTGGCCACGCCCCAGCGCACCACGGTGGCGATGAGCCGCAGCGGCGACGGCCATTTCCACTTCTATTCGAGCACGCTCGACGCCCACGTCACGTTCGCGCCCGACGGTAGCGCGCCATCCGGCTACGGCAGCTATATCGAAGGCTGCATCCGCCTTGTCGAGGCCGAGGGCGTCGAGGTGCCGCCGCTACGCGTGTGGGTCTCGACCGACGTGCCCGTGGGTTCCGGCCTGTCGTCGAGCGCGGCGCTGGAAGTGGCGACCTTGCGTGCGCTGCGCGAATTGCTGGCTTTTGAGCTCGACGACGTCAAACTGGCGCGCATCGCCCAGCGCGCCGAAATCGAATACGCCCGCGTGAACTGCGGGATCATGGACCAGATGGCGTCCAGCCTGGCCGACGAAGGCCACATGCTGTTCATCGACGCCCGCTCGCTGGAACACCGCCTCGCGCCCTTGCCGCCCGATGCCGAGATCATCGTCATCGACTCCGGCATCGCGCGCAAGCTGGCCGGCAGCAAGTACAACGAACGGCGCGCCGAATGCGAGGAAGCCTCGCGCAAGCTGGGTGTGCAGGCGCTGCGCGATGTCCTTGAACCGGCCCTGGTGGAAAACCTGCCCGAGCCGATCCGCCGCCGCGCGCGCCACGTGGTGCTGGAAGACCTGCGCGTGCTCGAAGCGGTGAAGGGTGTGTCCGCCGAGCGCTTCGGTGCGTTGATGAACGATTCGCACACCAGCCTGCGCGACGACTACGAAGTGTCGATCCCCGAACTCGACGAACTGTGCGAATTGCTGCGCCAACAAGAGGGCGTGTACGGTGCGCGCCTGACCGGCGCCGGTTTCGGCGGCGCCTGCGTGGCCCTGTGCCGCGCCGGCATGGGCACGCAGGCAGGGCAGGCGGCAGTGGATGCTTACAACAACAAGGACGGACGGCAGGGGCGGCTCCTGATTCCCGTTCCGGCTGAATGAAGGCTGAAAGAAAGGAAAACGATGAGTCAATTCGAATATCCCCGTCCCCAACTGGTACGCGACGACTGGACCAGCCTGAATGGCACATGGCGCTTCTGCTTCGACGACGAGATGCGCTACAAGCTGCCGGGCGACGTGGCGGAATGGACCCACGAGATCGAGGTGCCGTTCGCGCCCGAGACCGCGCTGTCGGGCATCGGCGACACGGGCTTTCACCGGGTCTGCTGGTACGAGCGCGAGTTCACGGTCATGCCGACCGAAGGGCGGACCATCCTGCACTTCGGCGCGGTCGACTATTCGGCGCGTGTGTGGGTGAACGGCCAGCTGGTGGCCGAGCACGAGGGCGGCCATACGCCGTTCGCGGCCGACATCACCTCGGCGCTGAAGGCCGACGGCCGGCAAACCGTCACCGTGTTCGTGGAAGACGATCCGGCCGACCTGGCCAAGCCGCGCGGCAAGCAGGACTGGCTGCTGGAACCGCACTCGATCTGGTATCCGCGCACCACCGGCATCTGGCAGACGGTCTGGCTCGAGCAGGTCGACAAGACCTATATCGCCAAGCTGAAATGGACTCCGATCTTCGAGACCTTCGAGATCGGCTGCGAAGTCTTCGCCGGCGGCCAGATTCAGCCCGACATGTTCGTCGAAGTGAAGATCTGGCACGGCGAACACCTGCTGGCCGACGACCACTACAAGCTGCTGGGCGGCGAGGCGAACCGCAAGATCGCGCTGTCCGACCCCGGCATCGACGACTCGCGCAACGAACTGCTGTGGAGCCCCGAGCGTCCGACCCTGCTCGACGCCGAGGTCACGCTGCGCTGCGGCGACCGCGTGGTCGACCGCATCCGCTCGTACACGGCGCTGCGCTCGTTCGCGATCAACCGCGACCGCCTGATGCTCAATGGAAGGCCGTATCAATTGCGCCTGGTGCTGGACCAGGGCTACTGGCCCGAGTCCTTCCTCACCGGCCCGTCCGACGAGCACTTGAAGCGCGACGTGGAGCTGGCCAAGCTGATGGGCTTCAATGGCGTGCGCAAGCACCAGAAGATCGAGGACCCGCGCTACCTGTACTGGGCCGACAAACTCGGCCTGCTGGTGTGGGAAGAAATGCCTTCGGCCTACCGCTTCAGCCCGCGCGCGATCACGCGCATGGTGCGCGAGTGGACCGAAGCCATCGAGCGCGACTACAGCCATCCCT
Organism: Massilia sp. YIM B02769; assembly: GCF_030411995.1. GTDB lineage: Bacteria > Pseudomonadota > Gammaproteobacteria > Burkholderiales > Burkholderiaceae_D > Telluria. The sequence continues at coordinate 229,061 of NZ_JASNRC010000008.1, read as the reverse complement.
GCATCATCGTCTGGGTGGCGTTCAACGAATCCTGGGGCGTGCCGAACCTGACGCTGACCCAGGCGCACCGCAACGCGGTCGAGGCGCTGTACCACCTGACGCGCACGCTCGATGCGACGCGCCCGGTGATCGGCAACGACGGCTGGGAAGCCTCGGCCACCGACATCCTCGGCATCCACGACTACGACTGCGATCCGGAAAAGGTCAAGGCGCGCTACGAAGTCACCGACCCGGTGCGCACCCTGTTCGACCAGCGCCGTCCGGGTGGACGCATCCTGACCCTGGACGGCTTCCCGCACCGCGGCCAGCCGATCGTGCTGACCGAATTCGGCGGCATCGCCTTCGATACCAAGGGCGAGCCGGAAGAGGGCACCTGGGGTTACTCGCGCTCGACCACGGCCGACGGCTTCCATAACCTGTACCGCTCGCTGCTGAAGGTGGTGAACGAGACCTTCATGTTCGCCGGCTTCTGCTACACGCAGTTCGCCGACACCTTCCAGGAAGCGAACGGCCTGCTGAACGCCGACCGCACGCCCAAGCTGCCGTTCGACGTGATCTCGGCGGCCACGCGCAACGCGGCGCTGCCACCCGCGAAAGACGAGGACAACGACAAGGAGGAACGGGGACCAGATCCTGCTTGATTATGCGCCTTCGAGCGCTGGGCGGTCGGCGCGGTAGCGAAGGAACCAAACAACCGGCCGCCCACGAGGAGTGATCATGGTGACGATTGTCGTATTCAGCCACTTGCGCTGGGATTTTGTGTTTCAGAGGCCGCAGCACCTGCTCACGCGGCTGGCGCGGCATTACCGCATCGTGATCGTCGAGGAGCCGCTGCACGACGCCGCCGGGCCGACCCGGCTCGAGCGCTCCGAACCGCTGCCGAACATCACCGTCTGCCGCCCGCGCACCCCGCTCGACGTGCCCGGCTTCCACGACGACCAGATCGCCCTGGTGGCGCCGCTGCTGGCGGACCTGCTGCCGCCGGGCGAGACGCCGATCGCCTGGTTCTATACGCCGATGGCCCTGCCGCTGCTGCAGGAACTCACGCCGCGCCTGGTGGTCTACGATTGCATGGATGAACTGGCCTCGTTCAAGAAAGCGCCTCGCCAGCTGCTGCAGCGCGAATCGGCGCTGTTGAACCTGGCCGACCTGGTGTTCGCCGGCGGTCCCAGCCTGTACGAGGCCAAGCGCCACCGCCACCCGCACGTGCACTGCTTCCCGAGCAGCGTCGACGTCGCCCATTTCGCCCAGGCCCAGGGCCTTGTTGCCAGCCATCCCGACCAGGAACACATTCCCGGGCCGCGCCTGGGCTTCTACGGCGTCATCGACGAGCGCGTCGACCTGGCGCTGGTGGCGGCGCTGGCCGACGGCCATCCCGACTGGCAATTGGTGCTGGTGGGGCCGGTGGTCAAGATCGGCGAAGACGAACTGCCGCGCCGCCCGAACATCCATTACCTCGGCCAGCGCGACTATGCCGACTTGCCGCGCTTCCTGGCCGGCTGGGATGTGTGCCTGATGCCGTTCGCGATCAACGAGGCGACCCGCTTCATCAGCCCGACCAAGGTGCTCGAATACATGGCGGCCGAGCTGCCGATCGTCAGTACGCCGATTGCCGACGTGGTCGGGCCGTACGGCGACGTGGTCGCGATCGCCGCCGGCGCCCAGGAGTTCGGGGTGGCCTGCGCCGAAGCGTTGGCGCTCGGACCGTCCGAACGCGCGGCGCGGTTGGCGGCGATGCGCGAGCAGGTGGCGCGCACGTCCTGGGAGCGCACCGCGCAGGCGATGGCGGGCTTGCTGGACGCGGCGTATGCCGAGGCGGCGCTGGCTGCCGAGGAAGCCGCCAGCACACTGGTGCGACGCGCAGGCACGGCCTGAACGGGCGGCGCGCGCCAGCGGCTTGAACCAGCAGCTTCGACCAGCGGCCAGCGCCAACGGATCGACCGCGGACTTGTTCAAGCCAGCATATGGATGCGTCATGCGGTGATGTGCGGGAAGCGGGCATGGCGGTGGGCTTGCCGGCCGGCGTGCGCACGGCGTTGACACTGCTGATGCCGCTGACGCTGCTGACGCCGCTGACGCCGCTGACGCCGCTGACGCTGCTGACGCCGCTGACGCTGCTGACGCCGCTGACGCTGCTGACGCCGCTGACGCTGCTGACGCTGCTGACGCCGCTGACGCTGCTGAAGCCGCTGAAGCCGCTGACGCTGGCATGGAGTTTCTTTCTCGCATGGAGCATGCGCGCGCTGCCAGCCGCAGGCGCGGCGCTGATCGCGGGTGCAGGCCCGTCCCTGTTCGCAGGGACACTGGCGGCGCTCCTGCCCGCACACATGGCCCGGGCCGAGCCCCTGGCTTCGAGCGAATACGCCATGCATGCGCCGCACGCCGACGGCCCGGCGCCGGTACGGGCCCGCCACCAGGGCGGCTTCTACCGTATCAGCGGGCACGGCCGTGTTGCCTACCTGTTCGGCACCATCCACGTCGGGCAACGCTCGTTCTATCCGCTGGCGCCGGAAGCCGAGCGCGCGCTGGCCGGCGCGGACCACCTGGTGGTCGAGCTCGATACCCGCGCCGACACGGCTTTCCTGCGCGCGGTCGACCTGCATGGCCGCTACGCCGCCGGCGGCGACCTGCGGCGCCGCCTGGACCCGGAGACCCTGGCGCGCCTGCGCACGGCCCTGCACGCGCAAGGCGTCAGCCTGGCGAGCATGGCGCACCTGAAGCCCTGGCTGGTCGCCAACCTGCTGCTCGGCATGCGCCTGGAGCGCGAGGGCTTCCGCCGCAGCGATGGCGTCGAGCAGGTGCTGCTGGCCCAGGCGCGCCAGCGCGGCACCCGGGTGGCCGAGCTCGAAAGCGCGGAGGCCCAGTTGGCGCTGTTCGACAGCATGAACGACATCGAAGCCGAACGCTACCTGCGCGAGACCCTGGCCGGCCTGGAAGACGGCAGCGCCGTGCGCCAGGCCGGACGCGTCATCGAGGCCTGGCGCTCGGGCGACACCGCCGCCCTCGATGCGCTGTTGCCGGACGCAACGGCGGGCGGCAGCACGATTGCCGACTTCACGCGGCGCAAGCTGCTGGGACGGCGCAATGCCGACATGGCGGCGCATATCGACACGCTGATGGGGCAGGGCGGGGTGATGTTCGTGGGTGTTGGCTTGTTGCACCTCCTGGGCGCGAATGGCTTGCCGGCCTTGATGGCGCAGCGCGGCTACCTGGTCGAGCGCGTGTATTGAAGGGAGTTCATGACCGTGCAGGCGATGGGTCTGCCTGCACGGCCGGCTTCCGTGGGCTGGCCTGTCAGCGCCCGATCACGCCACTGTTCAGGCTCACGCGGTCGCCGCTGCGGAAGTCGGGCGTGGTTTCCTGGGTAACGACCTGGGTGCTGCCGTCGTCCATGCGCAGGGTGATGCGGTAGACGCGGTCCGAGGCCATCGAGCTGCCGGTGGCGCCGCTGCCGCTGCTGCCGACCGCGGCGCCCGCCACCGTGCCGCCGCCGATGCTGCCGCTGGGGCGGGGCACCAGTTCGATGGCGACCACGGTGCTGTTCGGGCTGGCGCCCGACGCCGTGGCGGTGCCCGCGCTCGTGCTGCCCTGGGCGCTGCCGGAGGCGGTATCGCTCATGGTGCCGGCGGAGCTGCCTTCGCCCATGCTGCTGGCGCTGCCGGTGGCGCCGCTGGTGCCGCTGGTGCCCGAGCTGCCGGACTGGTCGGTGCCGCTGCTGCCGGATGTCCCGGACGTGCCCGAGGAACCGGACTGGTCGCCGCTGCTGCCGCTGCTGCCGCTACTGCCGCTCGTGCCCGAGCTGCCCGAGCTGCCCGACGAGCCCGAGCTGCCGCTGCCCCAGCTGCCCGCGCCGCTGGTGCCCGTGCCGGCGCCGGTGCCCGACATGCCGCCGCTGCTTTCGGTGCCGCTGCTGCCGCTGCTTCCCGTTGCGCCGCTGCTGCCGGAACTGCCGCTGGCGCCTTCGCCGCCGCGCATGCCGGAGCAGCCGGCCAGGCCGAGCGCCATGGCCAGCAAGCCCGCCAAGACCACGCCTTGGTGTTTTTGGTTCATGATCGACTCCTTGGTTGGATTTTGTCAGTGGGTATGCGTGACGATGTCGTCTGCCACCCGGGTAAGAGGGGCGAACGGGCACGACGTTCCAGCTGACTCGGGTAGGCACTGAGCCAGATCAAGTCATATTCAAAGGCACGAAACTCAAGGAAATTTTGCTCAGCCGCGAGCGAGCTCGGCTTTCGGCAAGACCAGCCACAGGATCGCACAAGTGACGATCGCGGCGCAGCAATCCACCATCCAGTCGTGCACGTCGGCGCCGCGGTAGGGAAAGAAGCTCTGGACGAACTCGTCGATGGCGCCCATCACGGCGATCGCACCCACGGCGGCCAGGCTGCGCGCCGCGCCGCTGCCGCGGCTGGCGGTGAACCAGAGCAGGGCCAGGCTTGCATAAGCGAGCGAATGCAGCACCACGCCGGAAGCGTACTGGCCGATGTCGGCGCGGGCGCCGGGAATCGATCCGGCGATCACGATGGCCAGGAACAGGACGATGGCAGTGGCGTAGCGCAGCGTGCGCAGGCGCGTGTCGAGCAGGAGTAGATGGAGGAGCGAAGGCATGGTTGACGCAATGGCAAAATGTCAACCATACCATGTTGGACAGCCGTGCGCGTACACGGCCGCCGGTGGACGGAAAGCGTCAGATCGTCAGCGCCGGTTCGCCGTCGGCGTATTGCGCATCGAAACAGCTTTCGCATTCGGCGCAGAACAGGTGCGCCATGCGCACCGAGGCCTGGCGCAGGACCAGCTTCAGGCTGCCCTGCTGGCACTTGGGACAAAATTCGCGCACGCTGCCGAAGGTCATGATGGTCAGGGTTGCCTGGTCGGCCTGGCCCGCCTCGACGTGATCGATCACGACGTGCGGGTTGAGTTCGCGGAGGATCAGGTGATCGACGCCATCGTTGCGGCGGCGGCTGTCGTTTGCTTGCGGGTGTTGGTTTTCAGGCGATTGAACATTCATCGGTCCGACTCCCTATTTTGGTTGGTTTGACGCAAGGCCGCGGCACGAGCTGAGCGCGCTGCAACCGGGCGCGAACTTCATCATAGTCAAATGTGCGTGGTCTTCAAGCCCCGAGCTGGACTTTTGCGCTGCACCGCACATAAAAAAATGCCCGCCAGGAGAGAGGTGGCGGGCACAACCCAAGATCGGGCCAAGAGACGTTGTTCGGTGGGTGTGCAGCGCGATTGCGCTACACACCTGTCTGCCGTCACGCATATCGGTTGCGTGTACCGCAGATGAATCCAGTATAGGCAGGGTTTGTGACGCGGACATGACACAGCGCAAGCTCATGCGTGGTTAGGCGAACCGCTGGGGCTGCGGCTGGTCTACTGATATACAAGGCAAAATGCCGCGTCGAGGAGGAGACGATCTGGAGTTTCTTGAGCGAGGTCAAATCGAAGCACAAAAAAAAAGCCCGCTGGTTGAGCGGGCTTAAAACTATTTTCTTGGAGGAGAATAGTGGAGACAGGTGCCATTATGCTGCGTTGCGGCATACGTGTCTAATTGCAAATACAGATACCAGACATACGAAGCGTGAATAGCAAGGCTCCTGATGCTGGCCGCATGGGTCATTGCTGCTCGTCGTCGCGCACCGCCACCGTGTAGTTCAGTGGCATGCGTCCGCCGTCCGCGTACAGGGTCTGGCCGGTCATGTAGGAGGCGTCGTCGCTGGCCAGGAAGGCGACGATGGACGCTACTTCCTCCGGCTCGCCGCAGCGGCCCAGCGGCGTGCGCGACAGGATGGTGTGGCGCGCCTGCGGGCTGCCGAGCACGGCCTGCTTGGCCAGTTCGGTGAGGATCGTGCCGGGGCCGACCGCGTTCACGCGGATGCCGTGCTGGGCCAGGCTGATCGCGGCCACACGGGTCAGCTGGTTCACACCGCCCTTGGACACGACATACGGAATCTGGTTCGGAATCACCAGCTCGGCGTTCACGCTCGACATGTTGATGATGCAGCCGCTGTTGCGCTTGACCATGTCGCGCGCCGCCGCCTGGCTGCACAGGAACATCGATTTCAGGTTGATGCGCAGCACGCGGTCGAAGTCGTCTTCGTGGAGGTCGAGGAAGTCGGCGGCATGGGTCACGCCGGCATTGTTCACCAAGATGTCGATGTGGCCAAAGGCGTCCAGGGTGGCGGCGAACAGGGCGTCGACGTCGGATTTCTGGCTGACGTCGGCGCAAAAGAAGCGGGCGGCGTCGCCCAGGGCTTCGGCCGCGGCCGCGCCTTCCGGGCGCACGTCCGCCAGCATCACGCGCGCGCCTTCGCGCACCAGGCGTTGGGCGCAGGCCAGGCCGATGCCCTGGCTGGCTCCGGTGACGATGGCGGTCTTGTTGGCGAGTTTCATGGCAGGGCTTTCAGGGTGTCTGGAAAGCCCAGATTGTAGCGAGAACCTGCGCAGGCAGGTAGGCGTTGCCCCTATAGCATGATCGGATGGTCCGGCAATTCATTGGGGCGCTCGCCATTGGCCGGGAAGTGCTCGCGCAGCAGCGAATTGACTTGCTCGACCGCCGCCAGCGCCGCCTGGTGGAAGTCGCCGCGCCGGAAGCCGTCGGTCATGGTGCGGCACACGGTTTGCCAGGTGCCGGTGTCGATCTTGCGGTCGATGCCGCGGTCGGCCACGATGTCGACCTTGTGGTCGGCCAGGTTCACATAGATCAGCACGCCGCAATTGTCCTCGGTGTCCCAGACGCCGTAGTCGGCGAACAGGGCCAGGGCGCGCTGGCGATTGGTGACGCCGTCCCAGATCTCGTCGGCCGGCAAGGCCTTTTCGACGATGAAGCGCACCTCGCCGCGGTGGGTGCGTTCGCCGGCCGTGATGGCCTGGGCCACGGCTTCCAGGGTGGCGTCGGGGAAGGCGCGCCGCGCATCGGCCTTCGTACTGCGCCAGTGGCGCAAGACGCGTCCCAGGCGCTGGCCGAAGGAAGCTGCTGTTTCTTGTGTCATCACCAGTCTCCCGAGGCGCCGCCGCCATCAAAACTGCCGCCACCGCCGGAGAACCCGCCTCCGCCGAAGCCGCCGCCACCGCCCGAAAAGCCGCCGAAGCCGCCACCGCCACCGCCGCGGCCCATGTTCGCAAGAACGTTACCGAGGATGAAGCCGGTGGCGCCGCTGCCCCAGCCGCCGCGCGACAAGCGGGTACGGCGCGGGCGCAACATCGAACGCACCAGGGTGAAGCCGACCACCAGCAGCACGATGCCGACAATACCGATGCCGCCGCCGCCATCGCCCTGGGGCACGCGCGCCGGTTGTGGCTGCTGTTTGGGCGCCGGGAATTGTTCCTGGTTCAGCAGGGTAGCGATGGCGCCGACGCCGGCGACCAGGCCTTCGTAATAATGCTCTTGCCGGAAGTGGGGCGCGATCGTGTCCTGCAGGATGCGTTTCGATTGGGCGTCGGTCAGCACGCCCTGCACGCCGCGCCCGGCCTCGATGCGCAGGCGGCGCAGGGAACTCGGATTGTCGCGCGCCACCATCAGCAGCACGCCGTCGTCCACGCCCTTGCGGCCCAGCTTCCAGGCGTCGGCCACGCGGATGCCGAACTGCTCGATGGCTTCCGGCTCGGTCGACTTGACCAGCAGCACGGCGATCTGGCTGCCGGTCTTCGCCTCGTAGTCGGTCAGCACGGCTTCCAGGCGCCCGTGCTGGTCGGCGTCCAGCATGCCGGCCTCGTCGGTGACGTGGCCGGCCAGCGGCGGCACTTCCTTCAGCTGCGCCCGGGCCGATGTCGGCACCACGGCGGCGAGCGTCGCAGCCAGCACGAACAGCCAGAGCGTGCGCAGGACAGTCATCGCTGCGCCTTATTTGCCGAAGTCGACCGTCGGCGCGGTCGAGATCGCTTTTTCGTTCTCGACCGTGAACGAGGGCTTGGCGTCGTAGCCGAACATCATCGCCGTCAGGTTGGTCGGGAACTTGCGCACGGTGACGTTGTAGTCCTGGACCGAGGCAATGTAGCGCTGGCGCGCCACGGTGATGCGGTTTTCCGTGCCTTCGAGCTGCGATTGCAGGTCGCGGAAACTGGTGTCCGCTTTCAGGTCCGGGTATTTTTCGGAGACGGCCATCAGGCGCGACAGCGCACCCGACAGTTCACCCTGCACCTGCTGGAATTTCTGGAAGGCTTCCGGGTTGTTCAGCACTTCCGGCGTGATCTGGAAACTGGTGGCGGCGGAACGGGCGCGCGTGACCGCTTCCAGCGTTTCGCGTTCGTGCGAGGCATAGCCTTTGACCGTGTTGACCAGGTTCGGGATCAGGTCGGCGCGGCGCTGGTACTGGTTGACCACTTCGCCCCAGGCGGCCTTGGTCGCTTCGTCCTTGGTCTGGAAATCGTTGTAGCCGCAGCCCGAGAGCAGGGAACCGGCCAGCAGGGCGCCGGCCAGCATGCGCGTCCAGCGCGCGAGTAGGGAAGACGTCATCATGTGCTTGTCCATGGCGAGTTGTCGAATGAATAAAATATACCCCAAGAGGCGCTGCCCTGGTCGCACGGCCGGGCCGGCGCCGGCGACCGTCGCGGCGGCGACAGGTAAAATAGCGGGTTTGCATTGACACCGTGAAGAGGGGCTAGAGTGAATTTCATCAATAAACTGTCCGCAGCCTGGACCCGCAACGATTCGCTGCTGTGCGTGGGCCTGGACCCCGACCTGGCGCGTTTTCCGGAAGAACTGCGCGACGCACCGGACGGTATCGTCCGCTTCTGCAAGGCCATCATCGATGCCACCGCCGACCTGGCCTGCGCCTTCAAGCCGCAGATCGCCTATTTCGCCGCGCTCGGCGCCGAAGCGCAGCTGGAGGAAATCTGCCGCTACCTGCGCGAGACCTATCCCCACATTCCGCTGATCCTCGACGCCAAGCGCGGCGACATCGGCGCCACCGCGCACCAGTACGCGCGCGAAGCCTTCGACCGGTATGGCGCGGATGCGGTCACCGTCAACCCGTACATGGGCTTCGATTCGGTCGAGCCTTACATGGAATGGGCGGACCGCGGCGTGATCGTGCTGTGCCGCACCTCGAATGCGGGCGGCTCGGATCTGCAGTTCCTGGATGTGGGTGGGCAGCCGTTGTACCAGCACGTGGCGCGGCTGGTGGCGGAGAAGTGGAACCGCAACGGGCAGTGCGCGCTGGTGGTGGGGGCGACCTTCCCGGAAGAGCTGGCGCAGGTGCGGGCGATTATTGGCGACATGCCGCTGCTGGTGCCAGGGATTGGCGCGCAGGGTGGGGATGTGGGGGCGACCGTGCGTTCGGGGCGGACCGCTGATGGGGCCGGGATGATGATCAATTCCTCGCGGGCGATTATTTATGCGAAGCCGGAAGCGGGTGAGGATTTCGCGGCGGCGGCGCGCAGGGTGGCGCGTGAGACGCGGGATGAGATCAATCGGTATCGGGGGTGATGTGGGCGTGGCCGACGGCGTTGTTGCGGTCGGCCGTGTTGTCCCGAATTGAGGGACGTGGGGCTGTTGCCTGTGCCGGTATCGGTGTGCATGATCCGCGTGGGCTCGAGAGCCCACCCTACGGAATACGGTCGTAGCGAGTTCAAGCGAACCCCGATTTGGTTTTCGTATGAACTCGCCTATAACGTATCCTGTAGGGTGGGCTCTCGAGCCCACGCGGATTCAACCTACCAGTAACGCCACAGGCAACAGCCCCAATAACGCCAGCATACGCCAGACTCAATATCGCTCAGGCGCAATCATCTCCACGTAATCATACAAGGCGCCAAGAACCTCCTGCGCCCGCTCATCCGCCGTCTCCGACAACGCATCGATCTCCCCAAACAACTGATCGACCGTCCGCGCATTCCCCGCCCCATCGAACAAGCGCGCCGCGCGGTGCTCTTCCCAACGCGCCATCTCCACTTCGTTCAAGGTCTCGGGGAAATTACGCGCACGGTAGCGGAACAGCAGTTCAGTCAAGCGCTCGTCCTCGAACGCCGCCTGCATTGTCGCCAGCCGCGCCGGCGTTTCGCCGCGCATGGAATCGAGCTTGCGCCGGTCGTTGTTGCCGACAAACCCGCCATACAGGTCTTCATCCACATCCGTCTCGTTCACCGACGACGGCTTCTTGAACACCTCCGCCCACACCGCCGCCATCTCCGGCGCCTGCGCCGCCACCTGGGCGTGCGCGCGGTGCTGCGCCACGTCGATGCCCCAGCGCTCGGCCATGGCCGGGCTCAGTGTTTTCAGATTCCCGACCAGCATCGGCGACTTGTTCAGGTGCACGCTCTTGATCGGCAGCCGCGTCACGCCCTCGGGCAAGTCGCTTGAGCGCGTGAACATGCGCAGGCGAATCGTCTCGACGTCCAGGCCAAACAGTTCCGACGGATCGTGGCGGCAATCCCAGACCAGGATCTCGTTCTTGTTCGACGGATGCTGGGCCAGCGGCCATACCAGTCCCAGGCAACCCTGTTCCGCCGGGAACATGCCCGACACGTGGAGGAAAGGCTGGCGCAGCGCCGGCTCCAGGTGCAGCCCCATCTCGGCCGCGACCCGGTCCTTGCGCCGCAGTTCCAGGCAGAAGTCGAAGAGTTTCGGCTGCTTGCTGCGGATCAGGCGCGCCAGGGCGATGGTGGCGCGCACGTCGGACAGCGCGTCGTGCGCCGCTTCGTGGGCCAGGCCGTTTGCGGCCGTCAGGTGTTCCAGGCGGAAGCTCGGACGGCCATCCTCGTGGCGCGGCCACTCGATGCCCTCGGGACGCAGCGCATAGGTCATGCGCACCACGTCGAGCAGGTCCCAGCGGCCGCAGCCGTTCTTCCACTCGCGCGCATACGGATCGATCAGATTGCGCCAGAACAGGAAGCGCGTCACCTCGTCGTCGAAACGGATGGTGTTGTAGCCGACACCGACCGTACCTGGCTCGCTGAAGACGGCCTCGATCTGGCGCGCGAACGCGTGCTCGGGCACGCCCAGTTCCAGGCATTGCTGGGGCGTGATGCCGGTGATCAGGCAGGACTGCGGATCGGGCAGGTAATCGTTGGCTGGCCGGCAGTACAGCATGATCGGCTCGTCGATCTCGTTGAGCTCGGCATCGGTGCGGATCGCGGCAAACTGGGCCGGACGGTCGCGGCGCGGCTGGGCGCCGAAGGTTTCGTAGTCGTGCCAGAGGAAGGTGTGGTTGCTCATCGAAGTCCAGGAAGGTAACGCTGGTGAAGGTGTCGCTCAGCGTGGCACGGAATTGTCGTGGGCAAGTCCCGTTCCGTCAACCGTCCATGGACTCGATGGCTTATAAACTGACGCAGTTGCGGCCAGCTTCCTTGGCGCGATACAAGGCGGCATCGGCCGCTTCGATGAGGGCGGTTTCGTCGGCGCTCGGGTCGAGCACGGCCACGCCGAAGCAGGCGGTCAGGTGCGGCATCGGCACGCGCATGTCGGGGAAGAGCACGGTCTCGCGCATCTTCTGGCACAGGCGGTTCGCGACCATGTGCGCCATTTCGGCATTGGTGTCGGGCAGCACAGCCATCAATTCTTCGCCGCCATAGCGCACCGCAAAGTCCGACGGACGCAAGCCGTCGCGGATGACGTTCGCCGCCGCGCACAGGGCGGCGTCGCCGACCAGGTGACCATGGGTGTCGTTGAACTTCTTGAAGTTGTCGAGGTCAACCATGAGCAAGGCCAGCGGGCTGCCCTGGGCACGGGCGCGGCCCACCAGTTTCGGCAGCATGTCGGCCAGCCAGGTGCGATTATAGAGCCCGGTCAGGGTGTCGTTCAGCGAGAGCTGGCGATAGAACTCGCCCAGCTTCTGGCGCCGGCGCAGCAGGGCGTTCGCAGCGCGGATGCGGAAGGACAGCAGGCGCAGCAGGTTGCGCGCCACCGCGTTCGAATGGTCGATGAGTTCCCAGGCCAGTTCGGATTCGATCACGAGCAGGGTGGTTTCTTCCACCGCGCGCACGGCATCCAGGTTCACGGCATCGTCCAGCACCGATTGTTCGCCCACGCTTTCGCCCGGCAGGATGCGGTTGACGTTGCCGTCCGAGGTGCCGGCGTGGCCGTCGGTTTCGACCTCGAGCATGCCGCTGAGCACGATATACAGGCGGGCGCGGACCGTGTCTTCGATGAGTTCGCCTTCGGTGACGCGCACGATGTCGCACTCGGCGATCGAGCGTGCGGCTGCGGCCATGTCGGCTCCGCGAAACAATTGCAGGTCGTCGATTTTGTGACCCGACTGGCCAAACTTACCGATGTGTTTCAAGACTTTCCTCCGCGTGGTTGCTGGCGCAGTGTAAACCATAAGTTGCATGATAAACCATCATGCGAATCGGATCGGCTGGTGTTTCGGAAACATCAGTGTTCCAATAGCGCCATGACTCCTCCCGCCTCCCATCTCGTCGACGCCCTCGGCGTCCAACACCTGCCGGCGCCCGGCGCGCGCATCGTCTCGCTGGTGCCTTCGATCACCGAACTGCTGTGCGATCTCGGCCTGGCAGGGCAGGTGGTCGGGCGCACCGGCTTCTGCATCCATCCGGCCGAGGTCGTCAAAACAATCCCGAAGATCGGCGGCACCAAGGACGTCAACATCGAGAAGATCCGCAAGCTGGCGCCGACCCATCTGGTGGTGAACATCGACGAGAACGAAAAACCGACCGTCGAGGCCCTGGCGGAATTCGTGCCGCACATCGTCGTCACCCATCCGCTGGCGCCGCGCGACAACCTGCACCTGGCGCGTCTGCTGGGCGGCATCTTCGGTGCGCTGGACAAGGCCGAGGCCTGGTGCGCCGCGTTCGAAGCCGAGTACGCGGCGCTGCGTGCCCAGGGAACCGGTCCGGCGCGCACGGTGCTGTACTGCATCTGGCAAGACCCGTGGATGAGTATTTCCAGCGACACGTATATCGCGCGCATGCTGGGCGAGCTGGGCTGGAGCGTGCCGGCCCTGGGCGAGGCCCGCTACCCGCGCTTTGCCTGGTCGAGCGAACTGGTCGATCAATTGGACGCGGTGCTGCTGTCGACCGAACCCTACCGCTTCACGCAGACGCACGCGGACGCCCTCGAGAAGCAGCTCGGCATCCCGGTCTTCCTGGTCGATGGGGAAATGATGTCCTGGTATGGCAGCCGGGCCTTGCCCGGACTGCGTTACCTGCGCGATGTGCGCGCGATGGTCGAGGGGACCGTGCCGGGCTGATGGGGCAAGGCCCCGGCCCGGCAATGCCGCGTGGCGCAGCGTCGAAAATTACACGCCGCTGGTCAGGTTCTTGTCGGACAGGATGTCCACGGCGTCGTCGACTGGCGGCGCCTCGTGGCGGCCCTTGTCGTTCAGGCGGCCGATGGCGCTGTCGAGCGCGCGCTTGAGCTTGCCGCCGGCGTTCGAGATCGCCTGGTGCAGGTTGACCGCGTGCTCTTTCACTACCACTGGTGCGTAGCCGGCGACGCGTGCTTCCATCATGCAGTAGTTGCCGCCGTCCAGCTGCTTCTGGCTGTTTTCATTGCTCAGGTGGACGTCGACGCGGTTGACGTGATCGCTGAAGCGGCCGATCGAGGACTGGACCACGCTTTCGACGTGTTCGTCCAGGCCCTGGTGTTTTTCGATGGTGTGGTCGGTGTTGACATTGATTTGCATAGTTGGCTCCCTATTCGTAAGTCCTGGAGCCGATCTTACACATCCTGCATGTTTTACTGCGTTCGGAAACGCACCTACCTGGCCAACTCGCCTTTCTTCTCGTGGTGCGGGAAGCGGTCCATTTTAGACAGTACCGGGAACAATACGGCCCACAAGCCGGTCACCGCCAGCGTGGCGGCGCCGCCCAGCAGGATCGCACGCGTCAGGCCGAGCCAGCCGGCGGTGATGCCCGATTCGAATTCGCCCAGTTCGTTCGAAGCGCCGATGAAGACCGAATTCACGGCGCTGACGCGGCCGCGGATCTCGTCCGGCGTTTCGTACTGCACCAGCAGATGGCGCACGTAGACGCTGACCATGTCGCCGGCGCCGAGAACGAACAAGGCCGCCAGCGCCACCGGGAAGCGGTCGGTGAACCCGAGGGTCAGCACGGCCAGCCCGAACACGGCCACGCCGCCGAACATCCAGGCGCCTACGTGGCGGCGCAGCGGGAAGAAAGCCAGGGCGATCGAGCACAGCGCGGCGCCGGCGCCGGGTGCGGTACGCAGCCAGCCGAGTGCGGTGGGGCCGGCATGCAGCACGTCGTGGGCATAGGCCGGCAGCAGGGCGGTGGCGCCGCCGAACAGCACCGCGAACAGATCGAGGGAAATCGCGCCCAGCACGATCGGGCGCGACCAGACGAAGCGCAGGCCTTCGAGCAGGGTATGCCAGCTGACCGGCGCCGTGCTGCGCGCCTGCGGGGCGCTTTTCGCCGAGGCCATCAGGATCACCGACACCAGCAGCAGCGCCGCCGACACCGAGTACACGAAGACCGGACCTAACACGTACAGCAGGCCGCCCAGCACCGGGCCGGCGATCACGGCGACGTGGAAGGTGGAGGAGGAGAGGGCAACGGCCTGGCCGAAATCCTTGTCCGGCACCAGGTTGCGCAGCACCGCCTGCGAGGCCGGCATCATGAAAGCACGCGCACTGCCGAACAGCACCAGTACCGCGAACACCGGCCAGACGACCTTGCTGCCGCTGAAGGTAAAGGCCAGCAAGAGGGCGCTGACCAGCAGCTGGGTCAGCATGCAGAAGACGATGATCTTGCGCCGGTCGTGGCGGTCGGCGACGTGGCCGGCCCACAGGATCAGCACCAGGAAAGGCGCGAACTGGGCCAGGCCGATCAGGCCGAGGTCGAACAGGCTGCCCGTGATCTGGTAGACCTGCCAGCCGACGGCGACGCTTTGCATCTGGACGGCCAGGGTGCCGAGGAAACGGGCGGACAGGTAAAAGGAGAGGTTGCGGTTGCGCAGAAAGCCCAGACCGCCGGTGGGGGACAACTGAGACATGGATTAGACACGATGACTGGCGAGGAGCCGGTCATTGTGCCCGAATTAAGACGAGGCTGCTGACGGCAGAGTGATTGGCCACGCAGGGCCTGCGGCCTTGAACACGTAGGGTGGGCGCCCCGTGCCCACGCGTGAACCATGCATCACGTTAACGCATCCGTCAGCTGATCCATGGATATATCAGCTTTGCGCACCGAGGGCATTTGCTAACATGACGCATGCATCACGCGTGGGCACAGGGCGCCCACCCTACCTCATCCAAGCCCGTGACTACGATTGCGCCAGATCCGCCTCGGTCGTGAACGAGTCCGCAAAGAACTCGTCCTCCGGCAGTCCGCACTGCGCCACATACTCGCTGCGCGCCGCATCGACCATCACCGGCGCGCCGCAGGCATACACCTGGTACCCCGACAAATCCGGAATGTCCTGCATCACCGCCGCATGCACGAAACCGGTCCGTCCCGTCCAGTTATCTTCCGGCAGGGCGTCCGAAATCACCGGCACGTACTGGAAGTCGGGCAGGGTGGTGGTCCAGGCCTGGCACAGTTCGTCCATGTACAGGTCTTGCGGACGGCGTCCGCCCCAGTACAGGCGCACCGGGCGTTCGGACTTCAGGTGCATCAGGTGCTCGACCAGCGCCTTCACCGGCGCGAACCCGGTGCCCGAGGCCAGCAGCACGATCGGCTTGTCCGACTCCTCGCGCAGGAAGAAGGTGCCCAGCGGACCCTCGAAGCGCAGGATGTCGCGCTCCTTCATGGCGCCGAACACGTGGTCGGTGAACAGGCCGCCCGGCAGGTGGCGGATGTGCAGTTCCAGCGGACGCTGGAGCGAGGGCGCGCTGGCGATGCTGTAGGCGCGGCGCTTGCCGTCCTTCAGCAGGAATTCGATGTACTGGCCGGCGCGATAGGCCAGCGCCTCGTTGGCCGGCAGTTGCAGGGTGACGATGGCGACATCGGGCGCGGCGCGGGTGATGCTTTGCACGCGGGTCGGCATCTTGCGCAGCGGGTAGTCGCTGCTGCCGCCGACTTCGCGCGCCTCGATGGTCAGGTCGCCATCAGGCACGGCGCAGCAGAACAGCGACATGCCCTGCAGCTTTTCCTGATCGCTCAGGGCGCGCGCCTGGTGCGGCTTGTGGGCGACGCTGCCGTCGACGACCTTGCCCTTGCACGAACCGCAAGCGCCGTTCTTGCAGCCATACGGCAGGCCGACGCCGGCGCGGATCGCGGCGGCGAGCACGGTTTCGTCGGACTCGCAGGCGAATTGGTGGCCGCTGGGCTGGACAGTGATCTGGAACGTCATGGGTGGTATGGGCTGATTAGGCAGTCGGTGATAAAGGAGTGACAGCTTCGCTGCCATAAAGGATGGCTATTTTACACGCCACCGACCAGGCCGAGCGCCGCCAAGGCAGCGGCACGAAACAAGGGGAATTGCACAGCTAACTGGATTACAATTATTTCTTGATAACAATAACCAAGGAAACCCATGCATGCCGGTGATACCGCGTCCCTTCCCGCGCGGTGTGCGCATTTGGTAATCCGCCGCGTGACTGCACGATACGTACTCGACTGGCTGGCCGCTGGCTGGGCCGATTTCCGGCGCGCGCCGGCGCCATTGTCCGTGGCCACCATTGTGCTGTTGATCCTCGCCGTGCTTGGGACCCGTGCCGTTGGCTGGTTGCCGGTCTTGCTGCTACCGATCTACCTCGGGACAGTTGCGGCGTATTCACGTATGGCCGACCAAGGCCAGGTGTTCCTGGCCGGCAGCGGCGCCTGGCGCAACGCGCGCCTGTGGGGCCTCGCGATTGTCATCGTCCTGCTGGGCGCCGTGCTGAATGGCGTGCTGGCGGCCGGTGCGATCTTCACGCTGCAAGCGCTGCTGCACATGCCCACGGAGGTCTACCTCGTGGCACAGGCTTTCCTCATCCTTGTCAGGTTGCTGGGGTTGCTGGTACTGGCCGCATGCTGGCTGGCGCCGGCCTTGATCGTTAATCGCGATGCTGGCGTGCTACAGGCCTTGCGCCTGAGCATGACAGGATCGTTCCGGAACGCCAGCGCTTTCCTGGTCATGGCGCCTGTGGCCTACGGCCTGCTTTCGCTGGCCGCCTTGCCGCTCGGACTGGGGCTGGTCGTGGCGTTGCCGGTGCTGGCAGGCGCCGCCGTGCGTGCGGCGGACGACATCGTCGGCGAGGCGCACTGAGCGAGAAGCCCCGGGTAGCATACAATCGCTGCCGTGAATACCTCATCTTCCCGATTCAATCGGCCGCGCCTGCTGCTGGTGGGCTGCGGCGACGTCGGCATGCGCTTGCTGCCGCTGCTGGTCCGGCGCTACCGCGTGTTCGCCATGACGCGCGACCCCGAGCGCTGCGCCGACCTGCGCGCGGCCGGCGCCGTGCCGGTGCTTGCCGACCTCGACCAACCGGCCTCGCTGGGGCGCCTGCGCGGCCTGGCGCGGCAAGTCGTACACCTGGCGCCGCCGCGTCCCGAAGGCGAACGCGACGTCCGCACGCGCAGCCTGGCGGCGCTCCTGCCCGAAGGCGCGCGTGTCGTCTACGTCAGCACCACCGGCGTATATGGCGACTGCGGCGGCGCACTGGTGACCGAGACGCGCAGCGTGGCGCCGAGGAATGCGCGGGCAGGGCGGCGCGTGGACGCCGAGCGGGTCCTGCGCGCCTGGGCGCGCCGCAACGGCGGGCAATTGTCCATCCTGCGTGTGCCGGGCATCTATGCCGCCGAGCGCCTGCCCCTGAAACGCCTGCGCGAAGGCACGCCCGCCCTGCGGCCCGAGGACGACGTTTATACGAATCACATCCAGGCCGACGACCTGGCGCGGATCATCCTGCAGGCCTTGCGCCGGGCCTTGCCGAACCGCGTGTACCACGCGGTCGACAACACGCGCATGAAGATGGGCGATTATTTCGATGCCGTGGCCGACGCTTATGGCCTGCCGCGTCCGCCGCGCCTGGCGCGCGAGGACTTGCGCGCCCAGGTGTCGCCGATGCTGCTGTCGTTCATGTCGGAATCGCGCCGGCTCGACAATGCGCGCCTGCGCGAACTGGGGGTGCGCCTGCGCTATTCCGACGTGTCCGCGGCCCTGGCGGAATGGGCGCCGGTGGACGCTGGTACAATGCCCGCCTTGAGGAAAGACACATGACTTACGAAGAATACCTGGACGAAGTGACGACCCTGATCGTCGAAAAATACAATCTGGCGGACGAGGCGGCGATCAAGATCGTCGTCGACGCGCAGGACAAGGGCTATTTCATTGCCCATGACGACAAGAAGTCGATGCGCACCCTGGAGCGTGCCCACGAAGACGCACGTGCCTTGTTCAAGGCCAGCGGCAAGAAATAAACGCGCACTCCGCGCTGTTCCACCAAGCTTCATACACCAGCACTTCCTTCCTGCAGGCGCCAGCCGGCGCCTGCACCTTCCCCTTCGACCATTCCTGTGATGCATCCTCGCATGCAGGCATCGTCACGTCGCTTCCGTTGGTTAACTTCTACATTTTCCTTTCAAGTTGTAGGGCTATTCCTACAATTGCTTGAATAAAACGTAACTTTCCCATTATCATTGCTTCTTCAAAAAATCACCATATAAATGGTGCTGTTTTATCTCGTCAGGCCAATTTTTTACGCTCAAAAGTTAATTGTAAAAAATTACTGACGGATTGTGATATTTGGAAAGAATTCAGACAATGCCTATCAGAAGACTGCCGGAAGGCGCAGATTACGACCCCAACCGCGTCCTCGACGCCATCATCACCAAGCTGCAACTGAAGAACGACGCGGCCCTGTCGCGCGCGCTGGAAGTCGCGCCGCCGGTCATCAGCAAGATCCGCCACAACACCCTGCCGATCGGCGCCACCATCCTGTTGCGCATGCATGAGATCAGCGATTTCAGCATCCGCGAACTGCGCGCGCTGATGGTATCGACCAAGTCGGAAGCGGCCGTGGCCTGAGGACAAACAAGCCGGCAAACGATGCCGGCTTCGTGAAGGGCAGGGCGGTGCAAACCGGCCCTGCCTTTTTTATTTGGAACGAACGCTTCAGGCGGCGACCGGCGCCCGGCCGCACCATGCGGTCTGCACGGCGGCGGCCTCGGCGCCGGCCGGTGCACGGCCGCACCATGCCGTTTCCTTGGCGCCCGTTTCGGTCTTTGCCGGCGCGCGGCCGCACCATGCGGTGTCCCTGGCGCTCGCCTCGGCCTTTGCCGGCGCCCGCCCGCACCATGCGGTCTCGTTGGCGCCCGCCTTGGCCTTCAGCGGTGTCCGGCCGCACCAAGCGGGGTCCTGGGCGATGGTCTCCGTCTTGGCCGGCGCACGGCCGCACCATGCGGTCTGCACGGCGTCGGCGATTGCCTTGATCGGCGCACGGCCACACCATGCGGTCTTCGCCAGGGCGGCGTTGGCCGTGGCCGGTGCGCGTCCGCACCAGGCGGTCTGGGTGGCGCCCTCGGCGGCAACCGCGGGAGCGCGGCCGCACCAGGCGGTTTGCGCGGCGCCCTCGGCGGCGGCCGGCGCACGGCCGCACCATGCCGCCTGCGAAGCAGCCTCGATCACGTCGGCTGGCGCACGGCCGCACCAGGCAGCGTCGGCTGCCGCTTCGGCTTCGAAGCGGAAGTAGGCTTCGCCGAAAGTCGATTCGTAGAGTTCGCGCATGCGGTCGCCGGCTTGCTGCTGGACGACGACGTCGTCTTCGCTGCGCAGGCCGATATAGGGGTAGTGATGCAGGAAGTAGCCGAAGGCCTGTTCGCAGTCCTTGGCGTACTTCATGGTGTCCAGGATATGGTAATGCCAGAAGGTGTCGACATCGACCTGCGGCGCCGTCTCGTCGTTCGGGAAAGCTTTCATCAGATACAGGAAGCGGCGGTACTCGATTTCCATGGCATTCGCCTTTTCCGGCGACCAGCCTTCGCCGGATTCCTTGTGCATCAGCTTGACCTTGATCGGGTTTAAGTCGAGAGCGGCAATAGCTTCAAAATCGTTATTCGAGATCATGATTCATCCTTTAGTTTTGGACACTGCATCGTTATTGTGTGTGTTCTGCGTGGACGGTCGATGATGTCTGCTGACGAATGATGTGGTCCTCCTCGTGTCGGTTGCTGCGTGCTTTGAAGCGCCCCGTTTGATGCATCACAGTGAGATCCATTCTCTACCCCAAGCTTGCGGAAATAGTTGATTTATCGCAAGTTGAGTGAGGTCAAGCAATTTCCTGTGGTAAATCGCACTACAGGCTTTCAAACGCCTTGCTTTGCACGGCAGCAGCCGGGGACGCCTGCACGACGGAGAGCAAATTGTCGGCGGCGGGAATCGAAACATGGACGGTCGTGCCGGCATTCGGCCGGCTGGTAATCACGCACTTGCCACCGAGGATGCGCACGCGCTCCTCTATGCCGACCAGGCCGAAGGAACCGGGCTTTTGTCCGCCGCCCTTGTTCAGGCCGATGCCGTTGTCGCTCACCGTCATCGCAATCGATTCGGCGTCGAGCGCAAGTTCGACCCGGACGGAAGTGGCGCGCGCGTGGCGCGAGACATTCGTCAGCGATTCCTGCAGGATGCGGAACAGGGTGGTGGCGCAGCGGTCGCTGACGTGCAGCTCGCGCCCGTCCGACACCAGCTCGCAGGCAATCCCGGTGCGGCGCTGGAATTCGGCGATCTGCCAGTCGACCGCCGCCGTCAGGCCCAGGTCGAGCACGTGCGGACGCAGGTCGTTGATGATCTGGCGCACGCTCTTGATGGTGGCGTCGATCTGCTCCAGGGTCCAGCGCGCCCGTGCATGCAGGCGCGGATGGCGCCCGCTGGTGCGCGAGGCCAGCAGATCGGCCTCGATGCGCAGGGCCAGCAGGTTCTGGCCGAGGTCGTCGTGGATCTCGCGCGCAATGCGCTTGCGCTCGCTTTCCTTGATGGTTTCGGCGTGGGCCGCCAGGCGCCGCAGGTTGTCGTTGGTCTTTTGCAGCTTGGCTTCGCTGGCGCGCAGTTCGCCGGTCATTTCCTCGGCCAGTTCGATGGCGCGGCGGCGCGAGGAGCTCAGGGTCTGGTACAGCGCGTACAGCAGGCCGGTGCCGATGATACCTGCCAGCATCGCCACCCAGGGCAGATAGACGTCGATCTCCGAATACATCTCGCGCTTGCTGACGCGGAAATCGATGTCCCAGCCGCGCCCGCTCACACCCACCGGCAATAAAGCGCGGAACATGCCAGGATCGTGCTCGGCAGCATTCGGATGATTGTCGAAAAACACGGTGCGCTTGTACACGCCCGGCGGCCCGCCCGGTTCCTCCACCGGGCTCATGCCCGAGATGACGAGCCGCGTGGAGTGTCGCGGCATGTTGTCCAGCACGCCTTTCGCCAGGCGCTCGACGCTGAAGCCGATGCCCACCGAGCCGATGTAGGCGGCGCGGCGCTGGGCCACGTCGTTCAGCGGCATGGCCGGCCGGTAGACCGGCATCCGCATCCCCAGTCCGCTGGCGCTGCTCTTGATCGCCACCCGGGTACCCGAGGTTGAGGCTTCGCCGGTGTCGCGCGAGTGGGCCAGCGCCAGGGCCACGGCCGGGCGCGACTGCAGGTCCATGCCAAGGCGATTGTTCCAGGCCTGGTTCGGCTCGACGAAGGTCAGCACCGTGTATTCGGGGCGCCGGCCTTCGGGCCAGATGCGGAAAGCGTGCTGCCTGCCGTCGAGCTCGCTACGCACCTGTGCCTCGAAGGCGGCGCGGTCGGCATCCAGCACGTGGCGCGCGAAGTTGATGGTCTCGACGCCGGGAAAATGGTTGCTCAGGTCGAGGCCGACCACGAATTGCTGGAACTGCCGGCGCGACAGATTCTCGTCGGTCAGGAACAGGGCCGAGGCGCTGCGCAGCAGGTCGGCATAGGTCTTGATGCGGCCGTCGAGGATGGACTGGACGCTGCGCGCCATGTGCAGGAAGCGCTCGTGAGAATCGTTCTCGATCGCGCGGCCGGTGCTGATGTGCAGGCCGGCGCCGACGGCGAGCGAGAGGAGTGCGCCCAGCCATGACCCGAGCTTGATGGCGCGGATTTTCCCTGTGAAGTCGGCTGTCATCCCCATGTCCGCCTCGATTTGCGCGTTTTTTATGAGTTTTCTGATTTCGATCAGAATCGCGCAGACAGCCCCCGCTGTTACCTAGCAGGTTTACCGGGTTGATTGCGGCGTGCGAACAACATAAAAAAAATCCCGCCGCGGTGACCCGGGCGGGATTGTTTATGCGAGGAAAAGTGCTTATTTACCCCAGCTATCCTTCAGCGTCGTCACGCGGTTGAACACCGGCTTGCCTGGCTGCGAATCGACACGGTCAGCCACGAAATAGCCATGGCGCTCGAACTGGAAGCGCTGGTCGGCCACAGCGTCTGCCATGCCCGGTTCCAGGTAGGCGGTAACGGTTTCCAGCGCGTTCGGATTCAGCGCGGCCTTGAAGTCCTTGCCGCCGGCGTCAGGCTGGGCTTCCAGGAACAGGCGGTCGTAGAGGCGCACTTCCGCTTCCAGTGCAGAGGCGGCGCTGACCCAGGTGATGTTGCCCTTCACCTTGTAGTTGTCGGCGCCCGGCGTGCCCGACTTCGAATCGGCGAAGTATTTCACGTGCACGGCCGTGACTTTGCCGTTCTCGTCCTTGTCGTAACCGGTGCACTCGACCACGTAGCCGTACTTCAGGCGTACGCGCGCGCCCGGCTGGTCGCCGATTGGCGGGGTGAAGCGGAAGTAACCCTTGGTCGGGGTTTCCATGAAGTCTTCCTGCTCGATCCACAGTTCGCGCGTGAACGGGAAGTGGCGCAGGCCCATTTCCGGATGGTGCGGGTGGACCGGCGAGGTGCAGTCGTGTGCTTCGCCTTCGGGGAAATTATCGACGATCAGTTTCAAAGGACGCAGCACGGCGATCGCACGCGGCGCCTTCGGATCGAGGTCGTCGCGCAGCGCGCCTTCCAGCGTGCTCATGTCGATCCAGCCGTCGGCTTTCGACACGCCGATGCGGTCGCAGAACAGCTGCAGCGATTCCGGCGTGTAGCCGCGGCGGCGCAGGCCGACGATGGTCGGCATGCGCGGATCGTCCCAGCCGGTGACCACGCCATCGTCGACCAGGGCGCGCAGCTTGCGCTTCGAGGTGACGACATACGTCAGGTTCAGCCGCGAGAATTCGTACTGGCGCGGCACCGGGCGCGCGAAGAAACCGCCTTCTGCCAGGGTCTCGACCAGCCAGTCGTAGAACGGGCGGTGGTCCTGGAATTCCAGGGTGCACAACGAGTGCGTGATGCTTTCCAGCGCATCCGAAATCGGGTGCGTGTAGTCGTACATCGGGTAGATGCACCAGTCGTCGCCCGTGCGGTGGTGGTGCGCATGGCGGATGCGGTACAGGGCCGGGTCGCGGTTGGTCATGATCGGCGAGGACATCGCGTCCTCGGACATCTTGGCGCGCAGGATGTGTTCGCCGTCCTTGTACTTGCCGGCCTTCATGTCACGGAAGAGCTGCAGCGATTCTTCCGGTGGGCGATTCCGGAAAGGCGAGTTGGTGCCCGGCGTACCGAAGTTGCCGCGGTTTTTCGCCATGTCTTCGGCGCTCTGGCTGTCGACGTAGGCGTAGCCTTTGGTGATCAGGTACTCGGCCATCTCGTACAGCTTGCCGAAGTAGTCCGAGGCGTAGTGCAGGTACTCTTCGCCGCCTTGCTCCCAGGTGAAGCCCAGCCACTTCACGCTGTCCATGATGGTGTCGACGTATTCCTGGTCTTCCTTTTCAGGATTGGTGTCGTCGAAGCGCAGGTGGCAGCGGCCGGCGTAGTCGCGCGCCAGGCCGAAGTTCAGGCAGATCGATTTCGCGTGGCCGATGTGCAGGTAGCCGTTCGGCTCGGGCGGGAAGCGGGTGATGACTTCCGGCATGCCGTCGCGTTTGTGGGTGCCGGCCGCCAGGTCGTTCTCGATAATGGCGCGCACAAAATTCGACGAAGGCGCGTTGGCCGCCGCATTGTTCTTTTCAGTGCTCATGAAAGATGGAGTTTGAATAGGTAAAGTTCTTGCCATTTTACCGTAGACGGGGGCGCCACGGCCCGTGTATGTGGTGGAGCGCACGGAGCGCGTTTCATGCGAAGCCCATACTTGGGCGCTATTACTCGCGCTTGCAAGGGGCTGCCATGGGTTTTCCATCTGTCCGGTGGCCCTGACAAGTTGGTGATTTCTATAGGATAATCTCGTTTTGCCGTTTTTCGGCACCAGCCGGAGAGTTCCAAATTGGAAAATTTATACGCGATCCTCGGCGTCGCGCCGAACGCCAGCGATGACGAGATCAAGAAGGTCTACCGCTCGCTGGCCATGCGCTACCACCCCGACCGTAATCAGGCGCCGGGTGCGGAAGCGCGCTTCAAGGCCGTCACCAAGGCCTACGAGATCCTGTCCGACCGCGCCAAACGCGACGAATACAACCAGAGCGTGAACCACCGCATCGTGCTCGATGCCGAGGCCGAGGCCTTCGAGCTGTGGCGCTCGCTGTTCGCGCTGAACGGCGTGACGCTGCAAGTCTGAGCTGAATAAAGAGCCGTGCCGATCCAGGCACATCCCGGCATGGGCCCTCGAACCCCTACAGGAACAAGAACATGAAAAGAGTACATCCCGAATTCGCCTACCAGTCGCGTGAGCTGGAGGGCCAGATCGACGGCACCCTGGGCGACCCGCCCAACAAGAAGAACTACGACATGATGGTCGGCGCCCTGGTGTCGGAATACGCCGGCGGCTCGGGCATCGACGATGTCAACCTGATGGCCTTCGCCCTCGTTGACAAGATTCGCTTCACCGACCCGAAGGGCCTGCTGCGCGAAGCGGCCGACTACGAAGGCGGCGACCCGGCCCCGGTGTTCGCCATGGCCACGTGCGAAGGCGAGGACGGCGCGGCCATGTACGCGGCCATGACGGAAAACCATCCGGAACTGGCGCGCCAGGCCATCATTACCGCCTTCTTGTATAAACACCAGCAGCGCTGGCAGGACGACGACCAGTCGCTCGACCAGCTGGCCGAAGGCGACGAGGGCGACGACGAAGACGACGTCCAGAGCATGGACGACACCGCCGCCACCGACGACTTCACCCAGATTTTCGATCAGGGAGAACGTGAATGAGTGACAAAGCCAACCTGCCGGCGCTGACCAAACAGGTGAGCGAACTGGTACTGGCCGGCTCGCTGCAGCACGCCGAAGAGGCGTTCTCGCAGGCGGCCGACGAACACGGCGACTACGCCGTGGTGGAGGTGCTGTCGACCCTGCCGCCGCAAGTGACGGCGCTGCACCTGGCCGGCTTCGACGGCGCCAAGACCTCGCTGGCGACCATGCTGGTGCCGCCGAAAGCCTGGGCCGAGAGCCTGGCCTACCTGGCCGCGACCTGGCCCGACAACCTGATCGAGGACGACCCCGAGCGCCTGGCCGAAGGCCTGTTCAACCACGTGCACGGCGTGGTCTACGCCAACGACGACGAGGACCGCCGCCACGAGCTGCTGCAGGAGGCCTCCGCGACCGACCACGGCGCCACCGTGTTCGCCATCATCTGGTCGCTGGCGCCGAAGGAGATCATGGAAGTGGCCGGCGAAATCAACCTGAAGGGCCGCTACGTGACGGGCCAGACCTCGGCCGACAGCGACATCATTCCGCTCGCGGTCGACCTGGCGAAAGCCAGCGAAGACGGCTGGGAGCGTTCGCTGATCGAGCTGTTCCCGGAGTTCCGTCACAGCGCCGAGATGGCCGACGCCGAGTACCCGGACGATCCCGACGAAGACCCGGAGTTCCAGCAGCGCGGCACGCGCGAGCTGCTGTACCGCCTGCGCAAGCAGGTGCCGTCGGTCCGCACCATGCCGCGCCGCAGTACGCGCAAGAGCATGGGCTCGGACATCTTCTCGTGAGCGGGGACGGTTCGCCGATGCTGCCTGCACTCGTTATCGAGAAACTGCCGCGCCTGGTCCGTGCGATCAAGCTGCTGGCGAAGGAAGAGCCGGACGAAGCGGCGATCCTGGCCGACGAACTGTCCGGGGTCACCGCGATGGTGGCCGAGAAGTTCACCAACGACCGCACCGCCGAAGGCATACAGCGCGCGCTGCTGCTGACGGTAGGCGGCGTGTCGCTGGGCCTCGAAAACATGCTGGTGGAAGAGGGGATCAGCGAGGAAGAGGGCGATGCCGTCGCCCTCGACATGCTGATCGAGGAGGGCATCGAGTACGTGTTCCAGACGGGCTTCCGCCTGATCCGCGAGCTGTCGGCGCTGCCCGAGGACAGCCTGGTCGGCGAGTACGACAGCGACCCGGTGTACGCCCAGCGCCGCCTGAAGGAACTGTTCGTCGACCTCTGCACCGCCGACCCGGGCGAAACCTGGAGCGGCTACGAGCGCTACCTCGGCCAGCTGCAGCAGCGCCAGGGCGTGCAGGCCGTCGTGCGCGCCGCCCAGTGGCTGCGCAAGCACCACTTCGAAGGCCCGGTCAACGACCCGGACCTGAACGCCGAAGGCGTGATCGCGCTGGCGGTCATCTTCGCGGTGGAGGGCGGCGGCACCATCGTCGCGCGCACCACGCAGAAGGGCTTCGAACGCTTCGTGAAGGCGGTGCGCAAGGACGACCCCGACTTCGAGACCGGCTGGGCCCATTTCCTCGACAAGATCCCGGCCCCGCACCGCGCAATCATCGCCGAGCGCGTGCAGACCTACCGCGAACATTGCACGGTCCTGCAAAGCATCCGCACCAAGGCACCGATGAAGCAACTGATCGCGGAGCTGGAAAACTATGCCGGGTCGGAGCTGGATACCGAGTATCCATAACAGGTGCAGGGTGGTCGGCTCCACCCGGCTGTGTGCGTGGTGACGGCTTGAACGCCGCCCACGCGTTCAATGGTCTCGGGATATACCGCAACGGATCACCCGCCCGTTGAACGCGTGGGCACGGGAGCGCCCACCCTACGTATGCATCCTTCACCTAAAGTATGACACGTAGGGTGGGCGCCCTGTGCTCACGCGGACATTCGATTCATGTTAACGGACTTCTACCCGCGTTCGATGCATACCGCCGCCCCCGTCAACACACCCACCGAAACCCCGCCCCCTCCAGCAGCCCCGGCCAATCTCCGTTATCATGGGCAGTCGCGTTCCAGGATCACCCCATGTCCAACCCTGCCATCGCTGCCGGCAGCACCGAATTCAAGCGCGTCAACCGCGCCATGGCCTTCGGTGGTTTCTCCACCTTCGCACTGCTCTACAGCGTCCAGCCCCTGATGCCCCTGCTGGCGCGCGACTTTGCCCTCACCCCAGCGCAAAGCAGCCTGGCCCTGTCGATCTCCACCGGCGCCCTGGCGATCTCCCTGCTGATCTCGAGCATCCTGTCCGACCGCTTCGGCCGCAAACCCCTGATGGCCGCCTCGATGTTCAGCGGCGGCCTCCTGACCCTGCTGGCCGCCTTCACGGGCGACTACGCGCAACTGGTTGCCCTGCGCGCCCTGATGGGCTTCATGCTGGGCGGGATGCCGGCCGTCGCCATGGCTTACCTCAGCGAGGAAATCGAAGGCAGCTCGCTCGGCCTGGCCATGGGCATGTACATCAGCGGCAGCGCCTTTGGCGGCATGTTCGGGCGCGTGCTGGCCTCGGTGATCAGCGACTTCTATTCCTGGCGCCTGGCGCTCGGCCTGATGGGCGCCGCCGGCCTGTACGCGGCCTGGGAATTCTGGCGCAGCCTGCCGGTGTCGAAACGCTTCCGGCCGGGGCAGGGCGGTTTGTCCGGCCTGGTCGACGGCGCCCGGCGCCACCTGTTCGATCGCGGCCTGCCTTTCCTCTTCATGCTGGCCTTCCTGCTGATGGGCTCCTTCGTCAGCCTGTACAACTACATCGGCTACCGCCTGCTTGGGCCGGAGTTCGGCCTGCGCCAGAGCGCGGTCGGCGCCTTGTCCGTGCTGTACCTGCTCGGCATCTTCAGCTCGGTCTGGGCCGGGCGCCTGGCCGACCGCCTGGGCCGGCGCAACGTGCTGTGGCTGGTGATGTCGCTGATGCTGGCCGGACTGCTGCTGACGCTCTCCGGCAACCTGGTCGCGGTTGTCGCCGGCGTCGGCCTGTACACCTTCGGCTTCTTCGCCTCGCACTCGGTGGCCAGCAGCTGGGTCGGCCGGCGCGCGCGTCCGCCGCAGGCGCTGGCCTCGGCCTTGTACCTGTTCTTCTACTACCTCGGATCGAGCGTGGTCGGCTGGTTCTCGGGCTACCTGTGGGAGCACGGCGGCTGGTTCGGCGTGGTCGGCCTGCTCGGTGCGATCCTGGTGCTGGCCATGCTGATCGCCTTGCGCCTGCGTAGTTTGGCCCCGCTGGAATCGACGCCAGCTGTCGCGCCGTAAGCGCTCACTGACATCGAAAGCCGGCCTGCATCCGGCAAAATATTTCACTTCTGCATTGATTCCCGTCATGTTGCACGGGCTATTTCCGCACTTTCAGCTTCGGTAAGATCGACGGCTGTGCGTGTCCGGGCGGGCTCGACAATTCGCCTGCCCGACACCTCTTGTCGATTTCCCGCATCGCGAAGGAGTCCCGGATGGCATCGATCGCAGTCCTGTCTGCCCAATGAACGCCCCGCCCGAGTTGGCCGCCCTCGGCATCGCACTGGGCCGGTTTGGCACCGGTCTCAGCCAGCATGCCCGCCTCATCACCCTGGCCAGCGCCCAGGACGCCAGCCTGCCCGAAGCGCCCGCCGTCGAAGCTTTCAACGGACGCGAAGCCGTCAACGAACTGTTCGCCTTCGAGGTCGATGCCCTCAGCACCTCGGCCGACCTCGACCTGGCGGGCTTCATCGGCGAGGAATTGACCGTCGGCCTGCTGCAGCCCGACGGCAGCCGGCGCGCCTGGCATGGCCTGTGCACGGGCGCCGCCTGGCTCGGCGCCGACGGCGGCATCACGCGCTACCGCCTGCAACTGGAGCCGGCCCTGTCGCTGCTGACGCTGCGCCGCGACAGCTATCTGTTCCAGGACAAGGACGCGCGCGACATCGTCAGCGAACTGCTGGCCGACTACCCGCAGGTGCGCTTCGCGTTCGACATCACGCAGGAACTGCGGGTGCGACCGGTCTGCACCCAGTACCGCGAATCCGACTTCGACTTCCTGGTGCGGCTGCTTGCAAGCGAAGGCCTGAACTGGCGCTTCGAACACGACCAGGCCGACGATGCCCCTGACGCGCTTGGCCACGCCCGTCACAGGCTCGTGATCTTCGATAGCCGCGCACGCATTCCGGCTACCCCCGGCGGCGATGTGCTGCGCTTCCACGGCGTGCGCGCCACCGAAAACGATGACGCCGTCGACGACTTCCGCGCGCGGCGCAGCATGCAGGCGAATGGCGTGGCCATCAGCAGCTGGGACCCGGCGCAACTGGTGGCCCCGAGCGCCGAGCAGCAGTCCTGCCTCGACACGGGCGACTTGCCGGTATTGCAGGTCTACGACGGCAGCGGCGAGCGCATCGCCACCGAACGCGGCGCGCCTTTCGCGCACAGCGACCTGATGCTGCTGGCGCTGGAACAGGACAACAAGGTCTTCGAGGGTGGCGGCGCGGTGCGTCGCCTGGCGGCCGGCCATGGCTTCCAACTGACCCAGCACGATCGCTATCCCGGCGGCGAGAACGCCTTTACGGTGCTGTGGGTCGAGCACGCGGCGCGCAACAACTTCCGTACCGGGATCGCTGACAGTGCACCGGACGGCCTGGAGAACGGCACCTACCGCAACCGCTTCGGCTGCGTGCGCGAACTCGTGCGGCTGGTTCCGCGCGCCACCAGCGCGCCACATCCGTCCACCGCCCTCGGTCCGCAGACGGCGCTGGTAGTCGGCGTCGCCGATGCCATGTCGACCACCACGCGGGACCACCAGGTGAGAGTGCAGTTCGCATGGCAGCGCGGGCAGGGCGCGAACCGAGGCGGGTTGGAGCACAACCAGGATAAACGCGGCTGTGCGCCGGGCGACCAGCGTTCCGGCACCTGGGTGCGCGTATCCGAAGCGCTGGCCGGCCCGAACTGGGGCACCGTGTTCACGCCGCGCATCGGCACCGAAGTGCTGGTCGACTTCATCGAAGGCGACATGGACCGGCCGGTCGTGGTGGCCCAACTGTTCACCGGCTCGGACCTGCCGCCGTTTTCGGCCGGCGTCGATTCCGGCGTCGATCACGCGGGCGTCGTGTCCGGCATTCACACGCACGGCTTCGACGGCAGCGGCTACAACCAGTGGCAGATCGACGATACCCAGGGCCAGTTGCGTACGCGGCTGGCAACCAGCTGTGCGTCGACCCAGCTGAACCTGGGCTACCTGATCCAGCAGTCGCCTAGGTCAGCGCGGCGCGGCGCGTATCGCGGCAGCGGCTTCGAACTGCGCACCGATGCCTGGGCCGCGATCCGCGGCGGCGAGGGCGTGCTGATTTCGACCAGTGCACGGTCGCAGCTGGGCAGTGGTGTCAGCTCGACCCAGATGGATGCGGCGGAGAGCGTGTTGCTGTTCAAGGGGGCGCAGGCGCTGGCGACCACGATGGGCGACGCCGCCGCGCAGCAGGGGGCCTTGTTCAGCAAGGATGCACTGAAGGCGCAAGCGGACTTCATCGAACAGATCGATCCTGCCGCGCAGGGCAAGTATGCGGGCGCTGTCGGAGGCCAGGAAGCGCTGAAGGCCAAGCCGGGATCGCGCGAGCTCGATGCGGGGCTGCCGGTCGAGAAGTTCGGTTCGTCGCTCGTGCTAATGGATGCGGCAGCCAGCATGAACTGGGCGACGCCGGCGTCGACCGTGATCTATGCGGGGCAGCAGCTGCACTGGACGGCGCAGTCGGATTTGCACTTCGCCGCTGCGCATACGGTGTCGTCGGTGGCGGGCGGTGCAGCCAGTTTCTTCACCCATTCGGGCGGCATCCAGGCAATCGCGGGGAATGGGCCGGTGTCGCTGCAGGCGCATACGGATCAGTTGGAGATTTTGGCGGACAAGGAGATCACGGTGATTTCGGTGAACGACTGCATCGAGATCAAGGCGAAGGAAAAGATCGTGCTGCAGGCGGGGCAGTCGGCGGTGACGCTGGAGGGTGGGGATATTACGTTTGCTTGTCCAGGGAAGTTTTCGGTGAAGGGTGGGAAGCATACCTTCAAAAGTGGCGATAACGGTCTTGCTGAGCTTTTTGATCTGCCTGACACCCGGGCTAGAATTTTTAAAGAACGTATACGTGCAGTTGATCACATCAGTGGCGAGCCAATAAAAGACTTACCTTATCTAATCCAGTTTTCCGATGGATCTACGATTTCTGGACATACTGATGAGGAAGGGGTGACTGCGCAAGTTGCAACCCCAGAGCCGGCAGTATTTAAGGTCTTTTGGAACGTTGAAGTTGAAAATTCATCTGATGATCCGCTTACGGATGAGGGATGCTGAATGCCGAATCCTAAACCTGCATTAATTGCAACTACCGAGCTTGATAACGAGGCCACCAAAGATGTAAAGGTTGAGCAGGGCCGGAAAGTTACTTACGTTTTTAATATAACTACTTATGATAACTTAAAAATTCCGTATGCGGTTTCTATCAACGGTAAGGTTCAAGATGAGTTCAAAAGCAAAACAAAAAGGATGCCAATAAATGGAACGATTATTGTTTCGAATGTAAAGCCAGGAGCAAGTGTGTCGCTATTTCTGAATAGCGATGCGCATCCACTTTACCGTAAAGAACCGGTTTATACGGTTACCCCTCTGGTTCATGATGTGGTCGTAAAAATTCTAGAAAAGAAGGGGAAACACCGTGATGAAGCTGTTCCATTGCAATCCAAAAATAATGGCGGTAACAGCATTAGCGCGCAAGAAGTACAAACTTATACTTCCGTACTTACAGGCGATATCTGGTTAAAGGTGTCTCATAAATATACGTCCGATGAAGTAAATTCACTCCTTCCACCAGAAACAACCCCTGAAATTAAAGCGGCAGTTCTAAGAATTTATAATGGTCTGACTCAACCTAAGTTGACGATCGCCTTGTCTGCAAAGCTAGGCAAGGAGGAGAAAACTATATCGGTTAAGTTTGAAGACGGCGAGAATCCGCATGAAAATATAGCATCTGGATATGATCTCCTAAAGGAAGGTTTGACGCGTGTTCATCCTGCTGGGTATGCTGCAATATTTAGTGCTGCAGTCGAGGCGGGAGTTTTTTCGATTACCATGAGCTCAGCTTGGCGACCTATGCTTGGGTCAATTGCACACCGTGCTGGATTAGGATTGGATGTGACCTACCTTGGTGCAACAAAACTGAACCGGCAGAGTTTGTCTATTCCAACTGCCCGGCAAAACGACAACGTTAGTAATACAGAAAAGGAATTGTTCAGTGCGGTTAAATTAGCTAAAGCCCAGCAGCTTTCAGCTGCCAAGAATCTTACTGGCGCTAAGCTTGAGTTGAAGGCAGCAAGTGGCGATTCGCAGCAATTGCCTATAGCCAGGGCGAAGCTTAAAAAAACAGAAGAGCTGCATGCATCTGCGGAACTTGCTCGGAGAGAAGCTGAGCTCGCTTGGAATACAGAGCGTGATAAAAATGAGCCAGAGGAGGTGCGTAAATTTCGTGCGGCTCTTATTCGATCCCAGAGTATTGCGCAGATATTTGACCCTTGGTTTATAGACTTCAATGTTAAAGATAAGGTGAGCGCAAGTCCCAATATGCAAGGAGATAAAAATGAACAAACACACGCACATCATTTGCATATAACTGTTCGGGATGCGAATATAATATGAAAATTTCTTATTTTCTAGCAATCGTTGCCTGTTCGGCCATCTTTGTCGCTTTGCGGCCGCTTCCTTCTATTGCTGCAGATGCCACTAAAGCATATCGTCCCTTAAAGGTGGAAGGATTTTTATACCCTAATGCTTGCTTAATAGATGAGAGGAAGAATGTCGAAAGTTCCGTGTTAAAGCTCGGTGTTAAAGAGGCGAGTGAAGCTTGGCGTATCATCGATTTGCTTACCTGCGCTCCACGTAACGATTCTACTCGGAAAAGTGTAACGTCTTTGATGGCCACTAAATTAAGAGTAGATTTTTCCTCGACAGGTGATCAGCCTTCAGCTGAAGTAGTAGCGCCGAGTGCTCAAATCGTAGAGCGTGTTATCAGGGCTGGCGAGGCGTGGAGTCCTCAAGTTCGCGAAGAGTCCGGTGATGTTATTGTTCAGTATTTTGTAGACGAAGCTTGTGTGAGAGACGTTACCCTCAAGTATCGCAAATCAACGTGGTTAATACATGGTATTGGAATGGCCTGTGATTGAATTGTTATCGATGCCGAGGGGTACATAAGGCGTTTGCGCATTCGTAACGCTGGGTAAGAACATACGTCAGTGGGGCGATATTATTATTCACCGCTACTATTTGCTATTATTGTTCTTGCTGCTATTATGATTCTT
Source organism: Massilia sp. YIM B02769 (assembly GCF_030411995.1). Taxonomy (GTDB): domain Bacteria; phylum Pseudomonadota; class Gammaproteobacteria; order Burkholderiales; family Burkholderiaceae_D; genus Telluria. The sequence goes on along the minus strand of NZ_JASNRC010000008.1, from coordinate 195,769 downwards.
ACTTCATGGTAAACGAAGCAGGCGTTGCTCTTATATTATTTTCTTCATTGAGATATCTTGAGGGCTTGAGAAATCGTATTGCAGCTCTTAGAATCTTTGCGAAAGATATTCCCGATGCAAGTCATGATGAAGGACGAGATCAGGTGCTTCGTAGTAGGCAATGGGGACGCCAAAACACAAGCGAAAACTGGGAAAATAACGCTGGCCATTTCTTGGTGATTTTCAGCGTTCAGTAGTGCAGAGTATTGCGGATATTAAGTTGAACACCTATCACACAACAGATGCATGCCAATGTGGTCGCGGTATGGCAGAATTTTCGATGCAATGGACTACGCCAGCAGAACAAGAGCAGTTTGATCGAATGTCTGAAGCGTTGTCTAAATATGCACGGTATATTGATAACGCAATGGATAGGTCGCATCGCCGGGCGAAATGGGTGATTGATGAGATCGGTAGCGCCTGCGACTAGCGCTGTAACCTGTGCAAATCCGCTCAGCAGTCGGCCATTCCAGCTGTCGGTACGGATACTGGAGAAACCGCCAGGATCACACGGGCGCTGCACATCCCTGGTTGTCTCCCGATTTCAGAAGGCTGTTCTCGCAACACAGCAATTCGAAATCGCAGCTATTCCATGTCGGGAACTGCGCGCCGCTACTTGCCGTCCTCAAAAAATCGGGCGAAAAAGTGCAGGGCTTTCTCTGCAGTGGCAAGGCCAGTTCGGTCGTTTATCTGACGCTGTACGCTCCGTCGAATAAGCGCACCACCTCCAGCGAACTAACGATTTCATCCGGGTAACGTACGCGCAAAACGCATCCATTTTCTCCCGGCGCTAAAATCGGCTGCTCTCTTCAAAACGGAGGTCATCATGTTGCAAGCAAACGAAATCCAGCAACGCTACAGCCATCTGCAGCAAACCATCGGTGAAGCCGAGCAGGCTTGCCGCTCGTCGCAAGACACGCCGAAGGAAATGCGCGACTGTATCGAGAAAATTTCGCGCGAGCTGAAGCAAGCGCGCGATGTCATGCAGTCGAACGATGAAGCACGAATCGTCCAGTGCGTCGACAGCCTGGAAGACATGGGCGACGAAGCCAAGCGCATCAGCCGCTCCAGCCCGCAAATGCCGGCGCACCTGGAAGCGGTGGTCACCCGCGTCCACGCGGAGCTGTCCGACTTCAAGCACAAGCTGCACTAATCCGCAAACAGCGCAGCAGGGGAAGAAAGCCTACACCACACCCTTGCCGCGCAGCGCCGCAATCTCGTCGCCGTTCTTGCCCAGCACATCGCGCAGTACCTCGTCGGTGTGCTCGCCCAGCAGCGGCGGCGCCTTTGCACTGGTCGCCGGCGTGGCCGACATCTTCATTGGACTGCGCACCAGCGTCACCTTGCCGGCCGCCGGATGCGGCAGATCGATCGCCATCCCGCGCGCCTGCACCTGTTCGTTGGCGAACACCTCGCCCACGTCGTTGATCGGCCCACACGGCACGCCCACTTCTTCCAGCATCGCGATCCACTCGTCGCGCCCGCGCGTGGCCGCCATCTCGGCCAGCAACGGTACCAGCACGTCGCGGTTCTGCACGCGCAGCGGGTTGGTGACGAAGCGTGGATCGTGCGCCAGTTCGGGCTTTCCGCCGGCTTCGACAAATTTCTGGTACTGGCCATCGTTCCCGGCAGCGACGATCATGTGGCCGTCGGCGCAGGCGAAGGTCTGGTAAGGGACGATGTTGGCGTGCGCATTGCCCCAGCGTTTCGGCGCCTTGCCGCTGTTGAGGTAATTGCTGCCGACGTTGGCCAGCATCGCCACTTGCGTGTCGAGCAGGGCCATGTCGATGTACTGGCCTTCGCCGGTGCGGTCGCGGTGCGTCAGTGCGGCCAGCACGGCGATGGTCGCGTACATGCCGGTCATCAGGTCGGTCAGCGCCACGCCGGCCTTTTGCGGGCCGCCGCCGGGCAGTTCGTCGCGTTCGCCGGTCACCGACATCAGGCCGCCCATGCCCTGGATCAGGAAGTCGTAGCCGGCGCGGTGCGCATACGGGCCGTCCTGGCCGAAGCCGGTGATCGAGCAGTAGACCAGGTCCGGCTTCACCGCCTTCAGCGATTCGTAGTCGAGGCCATAGCGCTTCAGGTGGCCGACCTTGAAGTTTTCCAGCACCACGTCCGAGTGGCGCGCCAGTTCGCGGATCAGGGCCTGACCTTCGCTGCTCGCGATATCCACCGTCACCGAGCGCTTGCCGCGGTTGGCGGACAGGTAATAGGCGGCTTCGCTGGTGTCCTGACCGTCCGCGTCCTTTGCGTAGGGCGGACCCCAGGCACGCGTGTCGTCGCCGCTGCCGGGACGTTCGATCTTGATCACGTCGGCGCCCAGGTCGGCCAGGTTCTGTGCGCACCAGGGGCCGGCCAGCACGCGCGAGAGGTCGAGCACGCGGATGTGGCCGAGTGCTTTCGAAGTATCGGTCATTGTCTTTTTCGCCAGGTTGAAAGAGGGCCGATTATAGCTGGCCGCGTTCGATGATTTTTACTTCACGCGCGCCCGGTGCGAGGGCCTGGTCGATGACATCGAGCGCCAGTTGCGGCCGCGCGGCGCCGCACATGAAGATGTCGGCGGCGGCAAAGCCGACCTCGGGCCAGGTGTGGATCGAGATGTGCGATTCGGCCAGCAGCAGCACGCCGGTGATGCCCATGCCGGGGCCGAAGGCATGGAAGTGACTGTGCAGGATGCGTGCGCCGGCGGCCAGCGCGGCTTCGCGCAGCAGGGCGTCGATGCGTTCGGCGTCGGTCAGCAGCGATGCCTCGATCCCGTGCAGATCGGCCAGCAGGTGGATGCCGGCGGGACGGTGCAGCGCCGTCACTTGTGCCCACCGCCGTAGGAGCCGCCTGAATACCCGCCGCCGGAATAGCCGGAGCCGCCGCCCCAGCGCCCGCCGCCGGTGTTCGACGAAGAGCTGAACAGCGATATCCAGCTCACCACCACGATGACGATGATAACCAGCAGGGCATAGGCGGAGTACTTGTTACGCATGGGGTGTCAGGTTTCCTTCGACGTCAACATCAGCGGTAGCCAGAGCAGCACCAGGCCGATGATGGTGAAAAACAGCACGGTGCCGAAATTGAAGAGCAGTGGCACCAGGTTCAGGGCGATCAGCCACATCGTGAACTTCGCCGCCGATCCGCTGCCGCCGTCCATCTGCGCCGCCGCATGGGGCTTCACCGGCGCGGCCATCTGCTTGCCGAACCAGGTACGGACCTGGTCGTCGGCCACCGGCGTCGAACGGCTCCAGGTCAGCTCGTCCGCCGTCAGTTCGGCCGACAGGCGCGTGGTGCCGCGCTCGTACTCGACCACCTGCGCCTTGTCGCCGGCCGCCACGCGCCAGTTGAAGGCGCCAGCCGCGTACAGCACCGTGGCCTCGTAGCCGTACAGCTTGCGGTAGGGGAGCTTGTCGAGCATGACTTCCTCAACCACCGGATTGGCTGGCGTCGGCCAGGTGTCGAGCACCTGCGAACGCTGCCAGCCTTCGTCGGTCTCCACCAGCCACAGCAAGCCGCCCTTGGCATCGAACAGCAGGTACTCGAACCAGGTCGATCCTTCGTCGTCCATTCTTTGCATGACGCCGCTGACGCGCAGCTCCTGGCCGTTGATGCGCGCCGTGGCGCCGAGCGGGATGGTCAACTGGACGCGGCCCGCTTCTTCTCCCTTGGCCAGCACCTGCACCTGCGGCGTGCTGGCGTCCAGGCGCGTCTGGCAGGCAGGACACACCAGGTTGGTGGCCATGCCCGGCTGGTAGCCGATCGCCGTACCGCAGGAAGGGCACAAGAGCGACTCGACGCGCCCGCGGTAACGCCCGGCGCTGGCCTTGATCTGTTCGTCATCGCGCAGCAGCTGGGCCTTCAGGCCGGGCAGGGTGACCGCGAAGCCGCTGTACAGCAGGGGCTTGTCGCCGTCGGAGTAATCGAGGGTGGCGAACTGGCTCTCGCGCCGGAAGTCGGCCACGCGCGCCTGCCAGCCGGCGCCGACGCGAAACGGCAGCTCGCCCTGGCCGCCGGTGCAGGTGGCCACGCGGCGGTCGGCCAGCGTTTGCGGTCCGAGGCCGAAGCGGTATTGGCCGCCCGGGCGCATGGCATCGAAGGCCGGATAGTCGTCCTTCAGTTCCTGCTCGGCCGTGAGCACGTACTGGCTCGATGCGTCGGACAGCCAGCCGCCCGCGCCGTCGTCGTACAGCACATACCACTCGTTCCACATGGCGGCGTCGTAGCGCAGCTGGATGCGCCCGACCACGGTGAAGCTGCGCCCGCCATGCTCGCCGCTTGTGCCGACCTGGATCGGCGAATAGTCTTCCAGCACCTCGGACATCTTGCCGAGGTCGCGCACCGCGCCGGCTTCCTTGAGCACGCAGGCGCGGCAGAATTCGCACACCGCCATGACGGAGGCGTGGGAACGGAAGGAGACCGGGGCGCCGCAGGAAGGGCAGGAGACGTTCTGCATTGGCAGCCGTTCAGCCGATCAGCTTTTTCAGCAGCTCGGCCTTCGTGCTGTCGTAGTCGGCGGCGGAAATCAGGCCTTTATCCAGCAGGCCTTTCAGCTTGCTCAGGCGGTCCTCGATCGAGTCCTGGGCCGGCGCAGCCGGCGTTTGCGGAGCGGCAGCCGGTACACCTGGCTGCTGCGCAAACGCGCCAGTCATGCCCTGGGCCATGGCCTGGCCCACCGCCATGCCGGCGCCCACGCCGGCGCCGATGCCGGCCAGGCCGCCTTCGTTCTGCGCCGCCAGCGGGATGCTGCTGGCCACCTGGAATTGCGTGAAGCCGCTCATGCGGTCGGCACCCAGGCTGCCCTTCATGCCGGCCGAGATGCGCTCGTCCAGCGCCGCCTGCAGTTCTTCCGGCAGGCTGACACTGGCCACGTTGAACTCGTCGAGCTTCACGCCGTAGCGGGCAAAGGCAGTGGCCAGGTCCTTGTAGACCTGCTGCGCCATCAGCGCCTGGTTGGCGGCCATGTCGAGGAAGGCGACGTTCGAGCCGCCCAGCGACGACGCCATGGTCGCCATCAGGATGCCGCGCAGCTGGTCTTCGACCTGGTCGCGCGTGTAGGTGTCGCGCGTGCCGCTGATTTCGGTGAAAAAGGCGCGCGGGTCGCCGATGCGGTACGAGTACATGCCGAAGGCGCGCACGCGGATCATGTCGAAGTCCTTGTCGCGGATCGTGATCGGCTGCGGCGTGCCCCACTTGCGGCCGGTCTGCACGCGGGTGCTGAAGAAGTACACGTCCGACTTGAAGGGCGAATCGAACAGCTTGTCCCAGTTCTTCAGGTTGGTCAGCACCGGCAGGGTGCGCGTGGTGAGCGTGTGGGTGCCGGGGCCGAACACGTCGGCGATGCGGCCTTCGTCGACGAAGACCGCCATCTGCGATTCGCGCACGTTCAGCACGGCGCCGTTCTGGATCTCGAAGTCCTGCATCGGGAAGCGCCAGGCGAGCACGCCCTCGGCATCTTCGTTCCACTGCAGGACGTCGATAAACTGCTTCTTGATGAATGAACCGAGGGACATGATGGGCTCCAGGAAGGAACGGGAACGGAAAAAATCAGGAAATGCTGCCGGCGTTGATCAGGCCGATCGACAGGGAGATCGCGCCGAGCAGGCCGCCGAAGGCGCAATTGTTCGCCTCGATCTGGTCCTTCGACATGCGCAGCATGCGCGTGGCGACCAGGAACACGAGCAGCTGCACCACCATGCCGACCAGGCCCCAGCCGAGGAACTGGTAGTAGCTGGCGGTGTGCATCAGGGCCGAGGCGACGGTGGCGGAAAAGCCGAGCAGGGTGCCGCCCAGCGACAGCGCGGCGGCGCCGTTGCCCTGGCGGATCAGCAGCACTTCGTCATAGGGCGTGACCCGGGTGTACACCACAAAAAATGCCATGACCATCGCAATGGCTGTCGCGAGGTGCAGCAGATAGGCTAGGATGGCGGGCACTCAGGTTCTCCAGAGAAAGTTGTCTTTATGACGACACATCGCGATCTTAGAACAAAAGCCGTTTCATGACCAAAAGAATTCTTATCCTGTCGGTGTTCGTTGTCGCTTCCTGCGGCCTGGCTTACGAACTGATCGCCGGCGCGCTGTCGAGCTACCTGCTTGGCGACTCGGTGCTGCAGTTCTCCACCATCATCGGCTGCTACCTGTTCGCCATGGGCGTCGGCGCCCACTTCTCGAAGTACGTGCGCGACGAAGACGTGCTGGCGCGCTTCATCGACATCGAACTCGCCGTGGGCCTGATCGGCGGCGTCTCGGCCGCCTTTTTGTTCATGGCCTTTTCGTGGATGGCCGGCCCCTTCCGCACGCTGCTCTACACGCTGGTCTTCATGATCGGCATGCTGGTCGGGATGGAGGTGCCGCTGGTGATGCGCGCGCTGAACGAACGCCGCACCGAGTTCGCTGAACTGGTGAGCCGGGTGCTGACCTTCGACTACCTGGGCGCGCTGGCCGTGTCGCTGCTGTTCCCGCTGGTGCTGGCGCCGCACCTGGGGCTGGTGCGCACCGGCTTCCTGTTCGGGATGCTGAATGTCGGCGTTGGCCTCTGGACGCTGTACGCCTTCCGCCGCGAACTGGCGAACATGACCGGCCGCGTGCTGCGCGCCTGCTCGGTGCTGCTGGTGCTGACGATGGGCTTCGTGCTCTCGGACCGCATGGTCGGCTGGGGCGAGCGCAGCCTGTTCGGCGACGACATCGTCTACTCCACCACCACGCCTTACCAGCGCCTGGTGATCACGCGCTGGAAGGACGACCTGCGCCTCTACATCAATGGCAATTTGCAGTTCTCCTCGCGCGACGAATACCGCTACCACGAAGCGCTGGTGCACCCGGTGCTGCAGCAGCTACCCTGGGCCAGGCGGGTGCTGGTGCTGGGCGGCGGCGATGGCTTGGCCCTGCGCGAAGTGCTGCGCTACCCGAACATCGAGCACGTGACCCTGGTCGACCTCGACCCGGCCATGACCGGCACCTTTGCCAGCCGCCCGGAACTGGTCAAGCTGAACGCGCACGCTTTCGCCGACAAGCGCGTGACGGTGGTGAATGCCGATGCCGCGATCTGGCTGCAGCAGGACCGCGGCATGTACGACGCGGTGATCGTCGACTTTCCCGACCCGTCCAGCTTCGCCCTCGGCAAGTTGTATTCGGTGCCGTTCTACGGCGTGCTGAAGAAGCACGTGGCGGCGAATGGCCTGGTGGTGGTGCAATCGACCTCGCCGTATTTCGCGCCGAACGCCTACTGGACGGTGGACGCGACGCTGCGCGAAGTGGGCATGCAGACCTGGCCCTACCACCTGTACGTGCCGTCGTTCGGGGAGTGGGGCTTCATCCTCGCCTCGCCGCAGGGACGCTACCAGCCGCCCGACAGCTACCGCCTGCCGATGCGCTACCTCGACGCCGAGACCACGCGCGCCATGTTCGCCTTCCCGCCCGACATGGGGCGGCGCCAGATGGCGCCGAACCGCCTCAACACGCAGTCGCTGGTGCACGAGTTCGAGGAAGACTGGCGCCAGGTGATCCGCTGATGGACCGCAGGTCGTTCTTGCTGTCGGCCGGTGGCGCGTCGCTGGCGGCGCTGGCCAGCGGTGCCGGTTTCATGCGCTGGCAAGAGATCGCGCCGCATCTCAGCTATCCTGGGCGCGAAGAGGGCCACTTCCTGCGCGATGCGCGGGCCTTGCCGCCGCCCTCCAGCGCGATCGAGACCGACGTCGTCATCCTCGGCTCGGGCATCGCCGGGTTGACGGCGGCCTGGAAGCTGGGGCGGGAAGGGGCGCGGGCGCTGATGATCGATGGGCCGCAAGCCTTCGGCAACGCGGCCGGGGCGCGCTACGGCGAGCTGGAATGCCCGACCGGCGCCCACTACCTGCCGCTGCCGTCGACGGAATCGACCCACGTGCGCGCGATCCTGTCCGACCTGGGCATCATCGAACGCGATTCCTTTGGCGAGACGCCGTATTACGACGAGCGCTACATCGTGCATGCGCCCGAGGAGCGGCTGCTGGTGAACGGGCGGTGGCAGGAGGGCCTGGTGCCTGCGCTCGGCGTGCCGGAGGCCGAGCTGGCCGAGCAGCGGCGCTTCTTCGCCCACATGGAACGCCTGCGCGGGCAGCGCGGTGCGGACGGCAAGCGCTTGTTCGTGTTCCCGTCGGCGCTGTCGTCAACCGACATGGCGCAGGCGGACCTCGACCGCATCAGCTTCAAGGCATGGCTGGAACGCGAAGGCTACCGCGCGCCCAGCCTGCACTGGTACCTGAATTACTGCTGCCGCGACGACTACGGCGCGCGCTACGACCGGGTCTCGGCCTGGGCCGGGCTGCATTACTTTGCCGGGCGCAGCGGGCGGGCGGCGAATGCGTCCGATTCGGCGGTGCTGACCTGGCCGGGCGGGCTGGCGCCACTGGCGGCGGGCATGGCGGCGCGCTCGGGTGTCCCGCGCCGGCCCGGCACGGCGGTGCGCGTGCGCCGTACGGGCAGTGGCGTCGAGGCGCTGTGCTTCAGTTTGGAAAACGGGATGCCCATGACTTACCTTGTCCGCGCCCGCAAGGCGGTCTGCGCGATGCCGGTCTTTGTCGCGGCGCGCGTGGTCGAGGGGATGGCCGACGACGGTTTCGATATGCGGCGCCATTTGCCCGAATACGCGCCCTGGCTGGTCGCCAATTTCGTCATGCGGCACCCGCCGCGCGAGCGCGACGACGTGGCGCTGTCCTGGGACAACGTGGTGCAGTCCGAGCCGGGGCTGGGCTATGTGGTCTCGACCCACCAGGACATCCGCATGGAGCCGGCCGAGCGCAGCGTGTTCACGGCCTACGTGGCGCTGTCGCACATGACGGCTTTGGCGGCGCGGCGCTGGATGCAGTCGGCGGGTGCGCGAGAATTGATCGAACTGGCGAGCGCCGACCTGAAGGCGGCCTATGGCTGGACGCTGGCGGCGAACGTCGAGCGCGTCGACATCACCTTGCGCGCGCATGCGATGGCGGTGCCGGCGCCGGGTTTCCGCTCGAACGCGGGGATGGCGGCGCTGCGCGAAGCGGACGGTCCTGTCCTGTTCGCGCATGCCGATTTGTCCGGCTTGTCGGTGTTCGAGGAAGCCTCGTGGTGGGGCTGGCGCGCGGCGGAGCGTGCCCTGGCTTGACGCGTCAGGCGCGGTGCGTGCCGGCTTCGCGCAGGCCGGCATCGTTCAGCTGCTCGGCGAAGAGGTCGCGCTCGCGGTCGACGATATCGTCCACGGTGCGTTCGTCCAGGCCCATCGTCTCCAGCACGAAGGCCGACAGCTGCAGGCTCGCTTCCAGCGTCTCCGGCACCACCACCGTGGCGCCGGCCAGGCGCAGGGCGCGTGCGTGCTTTTCGTCGCGCGAGCGCACGAACAGCGGCACGTGCGGGAAGTCGCGCCGGATGCCGCGCACCGCCTGCAGGGCCGATGCCGGGTGATCCATGGTCAGCACGATGGCGGGTGCTTCGTCGGCGTGCACGCGGCGCAGCAGCTCGCAGCGCGCGGCATTGCCGAAGTAGACCGGCAAGCCTTGCGCATGCAGCGTTGACACCATCCTGGCGTTGTTCTCGAAGGCGATGAAATCGATGCGCTGGGCCTCGAGCAGCTTGCCCAGCTGCTGTCCCACGCGGCCATAGCCGGCGATGATGATGCGGCCGCGCGCCGCCGCCAGGTCGGCATCGTCGACCTGCATGACGTGTGCCTGCTCGCGGCGTTCGGCGCGCTCGCCGATGCTGCGGCCCAGGCGCGCCAGCAGCGGCGTGATGAACATCGACAGGCCGACCGCCAGCATCACGCGCGCCCCCAGGCCGGGTGCCAGCAGTTTGGTCGAGATGGCGTAGCCGATCACGATGAAGGCGAATTCGCCGCCCTGGCCGAGCAGCAGGCCGCCTTCGACGGCGCGCGGCCAGGGCAGGCGGCCGATGCGGAAGATCACAGCAATCACACCTGCCTTCACCAGCACCAGGCCGGCGACGAACGCCGCCAGCCAGAGCGGCGCCTCGACTACCTGGCGCGTATCCATCTGCATCCCGACGGTCATGAAGAACAGGCCCATGAGCAGGCCCTTGAAGGGCTCGACCATCAGCTCGACCTCGTGCTTGAACTCGGTCTCGGCCAGCAGCAGGCCGGCGATCAGGGCGCCGAGCGCCATCGACAAACCGGCCGCCGCCGACAGCCCGGCAATGCCGAAGGTGCTGAGCAGGATCAGGGCCATGAAAACGTCGGGCTGGCGCTGGCGTGCGAATGCCTTGAACAGCGGGTGGATCACGCGTCCGCCGACCAGGTAGATGAGAGCGATCGCACCGCCGGCTTTCGCCATCGTGACCACGGCCAGCATGGCGGCGCCGTCGCCGTTTCCTTTTGCCAGCGCGCCGATCAGGATCAGGATAGGCACCACGGCCAGGTCTTGCAGCATCAGGACGGCGAACGCGGCCTGGCCCAGGCGCGAGCCGGTGCTTTGCTGCTCGCTCATCAGCTGCATGACGACGGCGGTGGAGGACAGCGACAGCACCAGCCCAAGGATGATGGCGCTGGGGGCGGGCTCGCCGAGCAGGAACACGACGGCGGCGCCGATGATGGCGGCGCTGGCCAGTACCTGCGCGCTGCCGGCGCCGAAGACCCAGCGCCGCAGCGACCATAAGCGCGCGGCCGAGAGTTCGAGGCCGATCATGAACATCAGGAACAGGACGCCGATCTCGGCCAGCATCGAGATGCCGGGGCCGCTGGGGAAGGTGAGCCAGGACAGCCAGTGGACGTCGGCAGCGAGTAGACCGAGGCCGAAGGGGCCGACCAGGGTGCCGACGGCCAGGAAGCCGAGCACCTGGTTGATGCGCAGGCGCTGCAGCGTCGGGATCAGGATACCGGCGAGGATCAGGAACAGCAGGATTTCGCGCAGGAAGGGGAAGGCGTGTTGCTCGTGCACGGGGAAAGGCCTTTGCGGTTGTGGGCTGGCATTGGCATTTTATAACGGCGGATTTTCGGGACGCGTGAAACCCGATGGCGTGATCGATGGCCGGGCTGTTGGATAACGTAGGGTGGGCGCTCCGTGCCCACGCGTAAAGCATGATCACTGTTGGCGGTATGTTCGGACAAAAATACGCCAACAATGATCGACCGTCACGCGTGGGCACGGGGCGCCCACCCTACGTCGCAAGCCGATCGTCCTAGAAGCTCTTGGCCTGGAACGCTTCCGCCGGCGTTTCTTCCTGCTGGCGATGCCCGCTCGCCACCGGCTGGCGTGACTCGGCCGTCTTGACCAGTTCCTCGTACTCGGGATCGTCGGTGCCGCGCAGTTCGATGAAACGGTCCAGCGCGTTCTCCAGCTTCGGCAGCAGGATCGCACGCTCGCTGTGCAGCACGCTATACGACGGGCGTGGCGCCGTCATGCCCAGCTCCGACGAGGCGCGTGCTTCCAGGCGGCCAGTCTCGATGCCGGCCTTTTCCGCCGCCATCTTCGCCAGCTCGTACCAGCTCACCGAGCCTACGTTGTTCAGGTGCCAGATGCCGCACTCGCGGTCCACGGCCAGGTCGAGGCAGGTATGCACCAGGTCCGGCACATAGGTCGGCGACACCGTCATGTCGCTCGCAGCGACGAAGGACTCGCCACGCTCCAGCGCACCCAGCGCCTGGGTCACGAAGTTGTGCTGGTCCCATGGCCCGAAGAAGGCGCTGGTACGCACCACCAGGGCGCCCGGATGGGCGTCGAGCACCGCGGCTTCGGCTTCTGCCTTGCTGCGCCCGTAGGCATTCAGCGGCGCCACCGGATCGCTCTCGACATACGGGCTGCCCTTCGCACCATCGAACACCAGGTCGCTCGAGAAGGTGGTCAGGTGCACGCCGTGGTGGGCGCAGGCTGCGGCCAGGATCGCGGCGCCTTCGCGGTTTTCGCGGAAGCAGCGCTCCAGGTCGCCCTCGGCATCGTCCACGCGCACGTAGCCGCAAGTATTGATCACGGCCCAGGGTTTATGCAGGCCGAGCGCGCGTTCCACCGAGGCCGGGTCGGCGATGTCCATGTCGTGGCGCGACAGCAGCTTGTAGTTCAGGTGGCGCTTCTGGCAGATGCGGGCAAAGGCGCGGCCCAGGGTGCCGCTGGCGCCCAGGATCAGGATCGGCGCCGCGCTCGTGCCGACCAGGGTATGGCCATCGGCCGAGATCGAGGTGAGGGCGGCGGGCGTGGCGACCGGCGCGCACAGCCAGCGGCCCGGACGGCGCCACCAGCCCTGGCCGCGCAGCACCGGGTGCGACAGCGGCTTGCCATCGGCCAGTTCGCGCATCATCGCTGCCAGCGCGGTCGGGCGCGGCAGCGGCGAACGCACGTCGAAAGGACCCGGTTCGTAGTAGCCGCGGTTCTGCGTGACCAGGCTGTTCCAGTCGAAGGAGCCGAGCAGCGACCACACCGTGACGGCGCGGATGTCGACGCCGTTGGCGCGCGCCGTGTTCGCGGCCTGCCAGATCTCCAGCAGCCAGCGCAGCTGGTCTTCGCGATTCGCGTCGATGTGGGCTTCGGTGATCGCGATCTGCAGGTGGTAGCGGTCCCAGACTTCCTGCAGCAGCGGGCCGATGCCGGCGGTCGGCGTGGCCAGCGCGCGCGAGGCTTCGATGTCGGCGCAGGGAATGCCGTCGGCGATGCCGCGGTGGTGCTCGGGATAGCGCTCCGGACGGTGATCGAGCCAGCGCTCGCTGGTCACGTAGTAGTTGACGCCGATGACGTCCGGCGGGCAAGGATTCTCGCGGAACCAGAGGAATTCCTCGGCGGCGATGCCGGTTTTCGTGAGGTAGTTCCACAGCGTGTGCTCGGGGCCGACGGTGCCGCATAGCAGGTCCCAGGCCAGCCAGCGGCGCTCGTTATAGAAATCGGCGACGTCCGCCAGTTCGGGCGTGCTGTAGGTTTTGCCGAGGTCGTCGGTCTGCACCAGCTTGGCGTTCGGATTGACCTTGCGGATTTCGCGCATGCACAGCACCACGGCGCGGCATTGGATCAGCAGGGCTTCGATGAAGCTGCGGTCGTCTCTGGCGTGCGGGTACCAGACGCCGTACAGGCCGGCGAAGCGGGCGGTGGTGCAGGGCTCGTTGACCGGGGTGTAGTACTCGAGCCAGGGATAGCGTGCGGCCACGGCGCCGGCGTATTCGGCCAGGCGTTCCGGGAAGGCCGGGTCCATCAGGCTGGTGTCGCGCGGGCCGCTGCCGTGGTGGATCAGGCCGGCGATCGGGGTGACGCCGGCTTCACGCAGGGCGGGCAGGCGCTCGTCGGGCCAGGACCAGTCTGCTTTATCGATGCCCTCCGGGGCGGTGCGCTCCCAGAGGATGGGGTAACGGATGGCGCGGATGCCGAGCGAGGCAAAACGGCCGATGTCGCAGGCCCGCAGTGCGTGGCCATTGCGGTCGAGCTGGCTGAAGTAGTCGTCGCGGACGCGGTTGACGGTGCATTCGAGGCCGCCCCAGAGTTCCAGGGGGCGGGATTGGCTGTTCAGGCTCGTATTGGTATTCATAAATCACCACTCTTTATAATTTTGACAACAGCGAATTTTTTAGATGGCCGCCGAAAGCAGAAAGTTCGGTCTGGTTAGCCGGGTCCCCCTGTCCCGATCAATAAGTGCAATTGTCGCAACGCGCGGTTGACAGCGCGCCGCCAACCTGCAACCATGCCACCCATGAATTTCTTGAAACCACATCGTTCGCTCTGCACCTGGTGGCGCCGCTGACAGCGCGCGGCCCAGAGAAGATGTGACTCGATGAACGCCGCCTCGATTCAGGTGGCGTTTTTCGTTTAGCGCGGCAGGATCGGGGCACCACTAGGAACCGGAAACCCGATGAGCCAACAACACACCCCAGCTTCAGCCCAGCATCCAGAACCAGCACCGGTCATCCTGACCGGCGACCGTCCGACCGGTCCCTTGCACCTTGGCCACTTCGTGGGCAGCCTGCGCAACCGCGTGGCTTACCAGGACCAGTACCGCCAGTTCGTCATGCTCGCAGACGCCCAGGCGCTCACCGACAACATGGACGACACCAATAAGGTGCACCGTAACGTGGTCGAGGTGGCGCTGGATTACCTTGCCGTGGGCATCGACCCGTCGCGCTCGACGATCTTCATCCAGTCCCAGGTTCCGGAACTGGCCGAGTTGACATTTTATTACTTAAATCTCGTGACTGTCGCACGCTTGGAGCGTAACCCGACGGTCAAGACGGAAATTGCGCTGCGCGGCTTCGAGCGCGACATTCCGGCCGGCTTCCTGACCTACCCGGCCAGCCAGGCATCCGACATCAGCGCCTTCAAGGCGACCCTGGTGCCGGTGGGCGAAGACCAGATCCCGATGATCGAGCAGTGCAACGAGATCGTGCGCCGCTTCAACCGCATCGCGAACCGCGACATCCTGGTCGAGTGCAAGGCCCTGGTGCCGGAAATCGGCCGCCTGCCGGGCATCGACGGCAAGGCCAAGATGAGCAAGTCGCTCGGCAACACCATCAACCTGGGCGACAGCGCCGACGCCATCCGCGCCGCCGTCAAGCAGGTCTACACCGACCCGCTGCACCTGAAGGTCTCGGACCCGGGCCACCTGGAAGGCAACGTCGCCTTCCTCTACCTGGACGCCTTCGATCCGGAGAAAGAAGCGCTGGAAGAAATGAAAGCGCACTACACCCGCGGCGGCCTGGGCGACAGCATCGTCAAGAAGCGTCTCGACGTGGTGTTGCAGGAAATGCTGGCGCCGATCCGCGAACGCCGCGAGCACTATGCCCAGGACAAGGGCCAAGTGCTGCAGATGCTGAAAGAGGGCACGATGAAGGCGCGCGAAACCGCGGCGCAGACGATGGACGAAGTGCGCCGCGCGCTGGGCCTCTCATACTTCTGATGTTGGTGGCGCCGTTCGCGTTGCCATGATGTAGGGTGGACGGCTATACCCCCTGGCGTGAATACACGCGACGGGTGCGCCGGCCACGCGTTCAACGATCCTGTGAATTGCCGTGACGGTTCTGGAGCCGCTTGAACGCGTGGGCGGCGTCCACGCAGCGTGCTTTCCACCACCCGGGTGGAGCCGACCACCCTACGCCACTTTCCGATACCCCCGGTATCGCGGCATGCTCCTTCGTTCTGCCAGCTGGCCCCTCGCTTTGACATGTGACAAGCTGCGCTCCATCGTCATTCGAGGAGCTTGTCATCATGTCAAAAGGGTTGCGCTTGACCGAGCGGTGGATGGGCCGCGCACTGTGGCTGGTTGCTTTCATTTTCGCCGCCTTCCTGATCGGGCTGGGCGGCAAGATCGTCGAAAATCTGTGGGACGTCGAGGCGCCCCTGACGGTCGAGCAGTTCATGGACCCGCAGCGCCTTGCCGCGCTCCAATCCCAGCGCGATGCGGCCGAGCACAAGCAGACCGCCGCCCGAGCCGCGCTCCAGCAAGCCGAACAGCAGCACGAGGTGGCGCGCTCGAACACGGCCTCGGCCCGTGCCTCCTTCGATAACTGGCTCGCCACGCGCCGGGTCACGGCGCGGCCCGACCAGGACACCGAACTCATCACCCGCACGAAAGCGCTCGACGCCCTGGAAGCCGAGGAGCGCAAGGCCCTGGGCGCGGTGGAAGCCCAGCGCCAGGCCATGCTCGACGCCACCCAGCAGGCCGAAAGCGTGGAGCGCAACTGGCAGGCGCTGGAAGCCCCGGCCATGCAGGCGCACTATGAAGCGGCGCGTTCCAAGGAATTGCGTGTCTTCCTGTACCGGCTGGCGTTGACCCTGCCGCTGCTGGCGGTCGCCGGCTGGCTGTTCAAGCACAAGCGCAAGAGCACCTGGTGGCCCTTCGCCTGGGGCTTCATCTACTTTGCCCTGTTCGCCTTCTTCTTCGAGCTGGTGCCTTATTTGCCGAGCTATGGCGGCTATGTGCGCTACCTGGTGGGGATCGTGGTGACGGTGGTGGTGGGGCGCTATGCGATCCTGTCGCTGCAGGCTTACCTGGCGCGCCAGAAGGAAACCGAGGCGCTGCCCGACGTGGCGCGGCGCCAGACCATGCGCTACGACATGGCCTTGCAGCGCCTGGCCAAGAGCGTGTGCCCGGGCTGCGAGCGTACGGTGGATTTAAAGGACACGAGCATCGATTATTGCCCGCACTGCGGCATCGGCCTGTTCGACCGCTGCGGCTGCTGCAACACGCGCAAGAACGCGTTCGCGCGGTTCTGCTTCTCGTGCGGAACCGCGGCGAACACGACGCTGGCGGATTGAAGGATCGGCTCAAGGACCGGCGGCGGCAATGCCGGCGCAGTCCTTGAGCCTTAACTACCCTAACTACCGCTAACGCAAAGCCTTATTGCAGGTCGGCCGGCACCTTGCCGCCGTTTTCGGCCAGCTTCTTCATGACCTGCTTGTGCAGCCAGATGTTCATCGAGGCCGAGTCGCTTGTGTCGCCGCTGTAGTGCAGCTCGGCGGCGAGTTCCTTGCGCGCGGCCAGGCTGGAGTCGAGGTCGAGCAGCTTCATCAGGTCGACGATCGAGGTGCGCCAGTTCAGCTGCTGGCCCGAGGCTTTCAGCTTGGCGTTCAGGATTTCTTCCACGTCGACCTGCTGGTTCAGGGTCGAGGCCGGGGCGGCGGCGGCTGGGGCGGTCGGGGCCGGGTTCGGTGCGGCCTGGCCTGCAGGCTGGGCAGGCGCGGCCGGTGCCGGTGCGGCGGCTGGCGCGTTTTGCTGCGGCGCCGGGGCCGATTTCTGCGGGAAGATCTTATGGAAGATATTGCTCAGGATGCCCACGTTGTTCTCCTTTTCGGGGGTGGAAGTTGAATTGCGGCGCTGGATGCCCTGCGCCATGGCGCCGAGTGCAACGGCCAGCGCGGTGGCGCCGATGGCCTTCACGGCGGTCGGGTGTTCGGCATAGAACTCGCCCATGCGGTCGAGGATGCCAGGGTTTTCCTTCTGCGCCTGTTCGGCGATGTCCTTGATCTGCTGCTCCGAGACTTGCGAAGCCTGTTCCGGCGTGATCTTGCCGCCGGCATTGCCACCGAACAGGCCGCCCAGCTTGCCCAGCAGGCCAGGGCCGGCGCCGGCGATCAACTGGTTCAGCATGCCCGCACGCTGGTCTGGATTGCTGTTGCCGAACATCTGGGCCAGCATCTGCGGGAAGGGTGGCGTCTGGTCCGAGCGCAATGCCTGGGCCAGGCCTTGTGCGAGGGTGTCGCGCGGCGCCGCTTGCGCTGCGCGGTCGAAATCGTCCGATGCCTGCGCCGTGTTGGCGCCGCCGCCCAGGTATTGCCCGAGCAAGTTCCCTAAATCAAAACCCATGTGTCCTCCTGCTTCATTGACGTTGAAGCGAAAGGGTAGGACGGTTGAGCACTGCGTTTCGGTACGCTGACGAACGCACAACAGAGAAAAACCGGCATTCGCTGCCGGCTGGTAATTACGGGCCGCCCGCGCTAAGCTGATGGGATGCCTTATCTGCCTTTGCTCCTCTTTGCCTTTCTGTACGCCGGCGCGGCACTGGCCTGGGACTTGCCCTGGCTGGTGGCCGGCGCCTATGTTGTGACCAGTCTCAGTTGCTTCGTGGCCTATGCGATCGACAAGTCGGCGGCGAGGAAGGGCGGCTGGCGCACGCCGGAGCGCACCTTATTGCTGCTGGGGTTGGTGGGCGGCTGGCCGGGTGGGCTGTTGGCCCAGCAATGGCTGCGGCACAAGTCGACGAAGCGGTCGTTCCAGCGCTTGTTCTGGATGACGGTGGCGGCGAATGTGGCGGGCTTCGTATATCTCTCTTCGCGGATGGCTGGCGCATGAGCCCGGCCTTTCCTGGCTGGGTTTACCCCCAACGCGTGTTGGCGCACCGCGGCGGCGGCACGCTGGCGCCGGAAAACACCATGGCTGGGCTGCTGGAAGGCATGCGGCGCGGGTTCCGGGCCATCGAATACGACATCATGCTGGCGCGCGATGGGGTGGCGGTGGTGATGCACGATCCTTATCTCGGCCGCACGGTGGTCGGGGCAGGGAATGTGTTCGATTACGATGGGTTGGAGCTGGCGGCGATGGATGCCGGGAGCTGGTTCGGGCGGGCGTTCGATGGCGAGCCGGTGCCGCTGTTCGTCGAATACGCGGGATTCTGCAAGGCGCATGGCGTGTGGATGAACATGGAGATCAAGCCGGCGCCGGGGTATGACATCGAGACCGGCGGGACGGTGGCGCGGATTGCTGCGGCCATGTTTGCCGACGAGATCGCGGCCGGGCGCTGGGCGGAGGTGCCGCTGCTGTCGTCGTTCAGCGAGCTGGCGCTGGAGTCGGCGCGCGAGGTGGCGCCCGAGGTGCCGAGGGCGCTGTTGATGAGCGAACTGCCGCCGGATTGGGAGCGGCGGGTGCGGGCCGTGGAGGCGGTGGCGGTGCATGTGAATCATCGGCATTTGACGCGCGAATTGGCCGAGGCGGTGAAGGCGGCGGGATTCGCGCTGTTTTGCTATACCGTGAACGAGCCGGCGCGTGCCCGTGCGCTGCTGGGGTGGGGCGTGGATGCCTTTTGTACCGACCGCATCGATTTGATCGGGCCCGGGTAGGGTGGACACCTGTGTCCACGCGGTGTCATCGAACGATCATCGGCGCCGCCAACCGAAAATCGCTTGCATACGCGCGTGGGGCTGTTGCCTGCACTGTTATTGGTATCTTGAATCCGCGTGGGCACGGGGTGCCCACCCTACGGAAGACGCTGCGGACTCGCGGACACGACCCCCGCAGCACACCATATAAATAAGTTACCAGTGACTGATATAATCGTTTCCTTTATATACCGTACTGCTCTCTTTCCGCATCCGCCAACATGAAATCCTCCGAAATTCGCGAAAAGTTCCTCAAGTTCTTTGAGTCCAAGGGCCATACGATCGTACGGTCCAGCCCGCTCGTGCCGGGCAACGATCCGACCATGTTGTTGACCAACAGCGGAATGGTGCAGTTCAAGGACGTCTTCCTGGGCCTCGATTCGCGCCCCTACAAGCGCGCCACCACCGTGCAGCGCTGCGTGCGCGCCGGCGGCAAGCACAACGACCTGGAAAACGTCGGCTACACCGCGCGTCACCATACCTTCTTCGAAATGCTGGGTAACTTCAGCTTCGGCGATTATTTCAAGCGCGACGCGATCAACTTTTGTTGGGAGCTGCTGACGAAAGTTTACCAGCTGCCGGCTGAAAAACTCACCGTCACCGTCTACTTCGAGGACGACGAAGCCTACGACATCTGGGCCAACGAAATCGGCGTGCCGAAAGAGCGCATCATCCGCATCGGCGACAACAAGGGCGCGCGCTACGCGTCGGACAACTTCTGGCAGATGGCCGACACCGGCCCTTGCGGCCCGTGCACCGAGGTGTTCTACGACCACGGCGCCGACATCTGGGGCGGCCCTCCAGGCTCGCCGGAAGAAGACGGCGACCGCTTCATCGAGATCTGGAACCTGGTCTTCATGCAGTTCAACCGCGACGAATCGGGCGTGCTGACTCCGCTGCCGAAGCCGTCGATCGACACCGGCATGGGCATGGAACGCCTGGCCGCGGTGCTGCAGCACGTGCACAGCAACTACGAGATCGACCTGTTCCAGAATCTGATCAAGGCAGCCGCCCGCGAAACCGGCGCGAGCGACCTGAACAACAACTCGCTGAAAGTGATCGCGGACCACATCCGCGCCGCTTCCTTCCTGATCGTCGACGGCATCATTCCGAGCAGCGAAGGCCACGGCTACGTCCTGCGCCGCATCATCCGCCGCGCCCTGCGCCACGGCCACAAGCTGGGCCAGACCCGTCCGTTCTTCTACAAGCTGGTGGAAGACCTCGACATCGAGATGGGCAGCGCTTACCCGGAACTGACCGACGCCAAGGAGCGCGTGGCCCAGGTGCTGAAGGCCGAGGAAGAGCGTTTCGGCGAGACCCTGGAAAACGGCATGAAGATCCTGGAAGCCCAGCTGGCCAAGGATCCGCAAAAGCTGGACGGCGGCACCGCCTTCACCCTGTACGACACTTACGGTTTCCCGCTGGACCTGACCGCCGACATCTGCCGCGAGCGCAATGTCACCCTCGATGAGGAAGGTTTCACTGCCGCCATGGAGCAGCAGAAGAAAACCGCCCGCGCCGCCGGCAAGTTCAAGATGGCCGCCAAGGTCGAGTACGCAGGCGACAAGACCAAGTTCGTCGGCTACGAGTCGCTGGTGCACAACACCCACGTGCTGGCGCTGTACAGCGAAGGCGTGTCGGTGCAGGAACTGAAGGCGGGCCAGGAAGGCATCGTCGTCCTCGACACCACCCCGTTCTATGCGGAATCGGGCGGCCAGGTCGGCGACCACGGCTTGATTCGCGCCGGCGCCGGCGAGTTCGAAGTCGAAGACACCCTGAAGATCCAGGCCGATGTGTTCGGCCACCACGGCGTGCTGCGTTCGGGTTCGCTGAAGGTCGGCGACACCGTCGATGCACAAGTGGACCAGGCCAAGCGTGCGCGCACCATCCGCAACCACTCGGCCACCCACCTGATGCACAAGGCCTTGCGCGAAGTGCTGGGCGGCCACGTGCAGCAGAAGGGCTCGCTGGTCGACCCGGACAAAACCCGCTTCGACTTCAGCCACAACGCACCGGTCACCGCCGAACAGATCGCCCAGGTCGAGCAGATCGTGAACCGCGAGATCCTGGAAAACCACGCGACCCTGGCCCAGCACATGTCCTTCGACGACGCCGTGAAACATGGCGCCATGGCCCTGTTCGGCGAGAAGTACGGCGACGAAGTGCGCGTGCTCGACATCGGTTCCTCGAAAGAGCTGTGCGGCGGCGTCCACGTGACCCGCACCGGCGACATCGGCCTGTTCAAGATCGTGTCGGAAGGCGGCGTCGCAGCCGGCATCCGCCGTATCGAGGCAGTGACGGGCGAGGGCGCCCTGGCCTGGGTGCAGGCAACCAATGCCAAGCTGCTGGCCGCCGCCTCGGCCCTGAAGACCGGCCCGGACGAGCTGCCATCGCGCATCGCCCAGGTGCAGGATCAAGTCAAGGTGCTGGAGAAGGAAGTCGCGGCGCTGAAGTCGAAACTGGCCGCCGGCCAGGGCGACGAGCTGCTGAACCAGGCCGTCGACGTGAACGGTATCAAGGTGCTGGCTGCAACGATGGAAGGCGCCGATGTCGCTACCCTGCGCGAAGCGATGGACAAGCTGAAGGACAAGCTGGGCACCGCCGCCATCGTGCTGGCCAGCGTGGTCGAGGGCAAGGTCAGCCTGATCGCGGGCGTAACCAAGGACGCCACCGGTAAAGTGAAGGCGGGCGAACTGGTCAACTTCGTGGCCCAGCAAGTGGGCGGCAAGGGCGGCGGCCGTCCGGATATGGCGCAAGCCGGCGGTACCGATCCGGCTGGCCTGCCGCAGGCACTGGCCGGCGTGGCCGGCTGGGTGGGCGAACGCGCCGCCTGAGCCACCGCGCTTCCGCTTTGCTTCAAAAAACGCCGCTCCATGCGGCGTTTTTTTTTGCCGGGAATGGACGGCATCTCCGGCGCGTGCAGGCCGATGCCACGGCATGGCCGAATCACCTCGTGCACCGCCCCGGTGCTTATTGATGAGCACATGTCGCATGACAGTGCAAGCGTTCCCGTCACTTTCGTGCTTCGGTTGTAGCCCTGCAACAATGTGTGACTATTTTGGTGCGCTGCGTCATACTGCGCGAATTGGAGTAGTATGCGATTTCAGTACCACCACCTAGCAGGCGAGCGATGAGCGACACCATTATCGACATTGACACCATGGAGTTCCAGAAAGACCTGGATGCGCGCGGACTGAACTGTCCCTTGCCCATCCTGAAAGCCAAGAAGGCGCTGGCCGAGATGGAAAGCGGGCAAGTCCTGCGCATCGTGGCCACCGACACCGGCTCCGTGCGTGACTTCCAGGCATTTGCCAAGCAGACCGGCAATGCCTTGCTGGCCCACACCGCCGAAAACGGCGAGTTTACCTTCCTGATGCGCCGTAAATAAACCTTCCGGTGCACGCGGCGCCAAGCGGCGGGGCGGCTTCCTTGCCCCGTCCGTTCCCTCCTGATTTTCACGGATTCTTAGTCGTTGAGCACGATTTCGAAGATTCACTCTAGCCAAAAATCGCACGATCGTGCTTTAATCCGGTTTGGCAGCAGTTTATCTCTTATAATCTAGGCCACTTTAGCTGTCCTACTCTTCCATTTTTCAAAGGCACACCTATGAAAGTCCTGGTACCCGTCAAACGCGTGGTCGACTATAACGTCAAGGTCCGCGTCAAGTCCGACGGCAGCGGCGTCGATATCGCCAACGTCAAAATGTCGATGAACCCGTTCGACGAAATCGCGCTCGAAGAAGCGACCCGTTTGAAGGAAGCCGGCAAGGTCACCGAGGTGGTGGCAGTGTCGGTCGGTGTGCCGCAGTGCCAGGAAACCCTGCGCACCGGCATGGCGATCGGCGCCGACCGCGGCATCCTGGTGGAAACCGCCGGCGACACCGAGCCGCTGGCCGTGGCCAAGATCATGAAGGCGCTGGCCGATAAAGAGCAGCCGCAGCTGATCATCCTCGGCAAGCAGGCCATCGACGACGACTCGAACCAGACCGGCCAGATGCTGGCAGCCCTGCTGGGTTGGCCGCAAGCGACCTTCGCCTCGAAAGTGGTGCTGGAAGACGGCAAGGTGACCGTGACCCGCGAAGTCGACGGCGGCCTGGAAACCGTGGCCTTGAGCCTGCCGGCCATCGTCACCACCGACCTGCGCCTGAACGAGCCGCGCTACGTGACGCTGCCGAACATCATGAAGGCCAAGAAGAAGCCACTGGAAACCGTCAAGCCGGAAGACCTGGGCGTCGACGTGACCCCGCGCCTGAAGACCCTGAAAGTCGCCGAGCCGGCCAAGCGCTCGGCCGGCGTGAAGGTGCCGGACGTCGCCACCCTGGTGCAGAAACTGCGCACTGAAGCCAAAGTCATCTAAATATAGGACACATCATGGTCGCACTCGTAATTGCTGAACACGACAATGGCTCCCTGAAGGGCGCAACCCACCACACCGTGACCGCGGCCGCCCAGTGCGGCGGCGACGTCCACGTCCTGGTCGCCGGCTCGAACTGCGGCGCCGCCGCCGAAGCCGCAGCAGGGATCGCCGGCGTCGCGAAAGTGCTGGTCGCCGACGCGGCTTACTTCGCCGACGGCCTGGCCGAGAACGTGGCCGAGCAGATCCTGGCCATCGCCGGTTCCTACTCGCACATCCTGGCTCCTGCCACCGCCTACGGCAAGAACATCCTGCCGCGCGTCGCCGCCAAGCTGGACGTCGCCCAGATCTCGGAAATCACCAAGGTCGATTCGCCGGACACCTTCGAGCGTCCGATCTACGCCGGTAACGCGATCGCCACCGTGCAGTCGAGCGACAGCGTGAAAGTCATCACCGTGCGCGGCACCGGCTTCGACGCCGCAGCAAGCACCGGCGGCTCGGCTGCCGTGGAAACGATCGCCGCCGCTGCCGACTTCGGCAAGTCCGCTTTCGTGGGCCGCGAGCTGGCCAAGTCGGACCGTCCGGAACTGACCGCCGCCAAGATCATCGTTTCCGGTGGCCGCGGCATGGGCTCGGGCGACAACTTCAAGATCCTGGAGCCGCTGGCCGACAAGCTGGGCGCCGCCATGGGCGCCTCGCGCGCCGCGGTCGACGCCGGCTACGTGCCGAACGACTGGCAGGTTGGCCAGACCGGCAAGATCGTCGCCCCGTCGCTGTACATCGCCGTCGGTATCTCGGGCGCGATCCAGCACCTGGCCGGCATGAAGGACTCGAAGACCATCGTCGCCATCAACAAGGATCCGGAAGCGCCGATCTTTTCGGTGGCCGACTACGGCCTGGTCGGCGACCTGTTCGAAGTGATTCCGCAGCTGGCGCAAGAGCTGGGCTGAATGTAGGGTGGGTTCTCGAACCCACCATTCGCGTGCATTGACGCAACCGTGACAGGTGGGTTCAAGAACCCACCCTACGTTGTCGGTGAGCCACAGTGCTCGTAGGGTGGGTACTCGTACCCACCATGCCAGAACATACACAGGCCACGCTGGTCCGGCAATTTGCCCGGCTACCGTGGCCTGAATTACATCCAATGCGAGGAGACCAAGGTGAGCTACCAAGCCCCGATCAAAGACATGCTGTTCGTCATGAACGAACTGGCCGGCCTGAACGTTGTTTCCCAGCTGCCCGGCTGCGAAGACGCGACCATCGATACCGTGGAAGCGGTGCTGGAAGAAAACGCAAAATTCTGCGGCGAAGTCATCGCCCCGCTGAACCACCCGAGCGACAAGGAACCGAGCTTCTGGCACGACGGCCAGGTGACCACGTCCGCCGGCTTCAAGGTGGCTTTCCAGGCATTCGCCGAATCCGGCTGGCAGGGCGTGCAGCACCCGACCGAATTCGGCGGCCAGGGCTTGCCGAAGCTCGTCGCCACGCCGTGCACCGAAATGCTGAATGCGGCCTCGATCTCGTTCGCGCTGGTGGCCCTGCTGTCGGACGGCGCCATCGAGGCATTGCTCACCGCCGGCTCCGAAGAGCAGAAGGCGCGCTTCCTCGAGCCACTGGTCACCGGCAAGTGGACCGGCACCATGAACCTGACCGAGCCGCAGGCCGGTTCGGACCTGGCCGCCGTGCGCACCCGCGCCGTGCCCCAGGGCGACGGCACCTATAAAATCTTCGGCACCAAGATCTTCATCACCTACGGTGAGCACGACATGGCCGAGAACATCATCCATCTGGTCCTGGCGCGCACGCCGGACGCGCCACCGGGCGTGAAGGGGATTTCGCTGTTCATCGTGCCCAAGTTCATGATCAACGAAGACGGCAGCCTGGGCGAGCGCAACGACGCCCACTGCGTGTCGATCGAGCACAAGCTCGGCATCAAGGCCAGCCCGACCGCCGTGCTGCAGTTCGGCGACAACGGCGGCGCCATCGGCACCCTGGTCGGCGAGGAAAACCGCGGCCTGGAATACATGTTCATCATGATGAACGCGGCCCGCTTCGGCGTCGGCATGCAGGGCATCGGCCTGGCCGAGCGCGCCTACCAGCAGGCCGTGGCCTTTGCCAGGGAGCGTGTGCAGTCGCGCGACCTGGCTGGCTCCGCCGGCCCGGTGGCCATCATCCACCACCCGGATGTGCGCCGCATGCTGATGTCGATGCGCGCCCAGACCGAAGCCGCGCGTGCGCTGGCGTACGTGGGCGCCGGCATCTCGGACGTGGCCCACTACCACGCCGACGAGACCACGCGCCGCGCTAACCTGGCCGTCTACGAATACCTGGTCCCGATCATCAAGGGCTGGTCGACCGAGATGAGCGAGAACGTGGCGCGCGACGGCGTGCAGGTGCACGGCGGCATGGGCTTCATCGAGGAAACCGGCGCCGCCCAGCATTACCGCGACGCCAAGATCCTGACCATCTACGAGGGCACGACCGCGATCCAGGCCAACGACCTGGTCGGCCGCAAGACCGCGCGCGACGGTGGCGCCGTGGCCAAGGCCATCATCGACCAGGTGCGCGAAGTCGAGGCGGCGCTGGGCGAGGTGCAGGGCGAGGATTTCGCGGCCATCCGCAAGCAGCTCGGCCTGGGTGCGGCGGCACTGGAAGAGGTGGTCGACTTCGTGGTCGCCAACGTCAAACCGAACATCAAGGGCGTGTTCGCCGGTTCCGTGCTCTACCTGAAGCTGGCCGGCATCGTGCTGGGCGGCTGGCAGATGGCGCGTGCGGCGCTGGTTGCGCAGAAGAAGCTGGAGGCGGGCGAAGGCGATGCTGCTTTCCTGCGTGCCAAGATCGCCACGGCGCGCTTCTTTGCGGACCACATCCTGTCGGGTGCGCAGGGCCTGCGTTCGGCGATTGTCGAGGGTAGCGCCGGCGTGCTGGCGCTGGATGTCGAGCAGTTCTGACCGTTAGTATCAGTATGACCAGAAGCGGCCTGCGGGCCGCTTTTTTTATGACTTTGCAGGGTGGACCCCTCCCGCCGAGCTTGATCTGGCTTAAACGAAGCACTACAGCCGCGTCCGTACCATCGACTCATCCACCAACCACGCTCGCCATGTAGCGGGCTCATCTGGGAGCCGATATGCGATTCGCGACTGTCCGATCCGGCCTGTGCCTGGCACTGGCCTTGTTCTTCTCCCTGCTGTCCGCCTGTGGCGGCGGAGGCGGCCACGACGACCCGCCACCCACCACGACCCAGCCGCCACCGCCACCCGCGCCGCTGCCGCCGCCGGTGTCCCTGGCCGCCACCTACACCGACCTGGTGGCCGGCACCATCAACAGCCCGCAAGGCTGGCCCGCCTGGACCGGCACCGGCCAGCCGGTCGCCGGCGTCGGCTGCCTGGTCAACGAGGATTACCACATCCACGCGCTGGTCTCGATCTACAAGGATGGCGTGCGCCAGGGCCTGCCCGACAACATCGGCCGCAGCGGCTGCGCCTACGAACTGCATACCCACGACGTGACCGGCACCATCCATATCGAAACGGACGTACCGAAGAAGTTCACCCTGGGGCAATTGTTCGCGCTGTGGCGCCAGCCGCTGCTGGCGAGCGGCACGGCCGGGCTGGCGGGGCCGATCCGCTTCTATGTGATCGACAAGGAAGTGTTGACACCCTACACCGGAGACCCCGGCGCCATCGAGCTGACGGCGCACCGCGAAATCGTGATCGTCAGCGGCACGCCGCCGGCAACGTTGCCGAAGTACCGCTGGCCGAGCGGCATCTAGGAGAGTGGAGGGTGGTGCGGCTCAGCCGTAGGCGCCGCCGGTGTACATCAGGTCGAACAGGCGTGAAATCGTCGCGATCAGCACCGTCGCGCCGACCATCAGCGTCGCCACCAGCAAGACGGCGAGGATCCAGTTCGACTGCGTGCGCCGGCCCGCTTCGGCATTGAAGCGCGCATCCCATTTCTCGTCCGGGGTCAGTCCGATGGCCAAGGCCGCGATAAAGGCAACGATGTACGAGACCAGCAGCGGCAGCAGGGCATAGAACACATTGACGCCAGCGTCGGTCTGGCTGTACACCAGGCCGGCCACCGGCAGGCTGCAGGCATGCAGCAAGCCGAGCCGGTCGACGCCGCCGTGCAGGTAAAAGCGGTGCGCGCCCAGCCCGCCGAGGGCCAGCGCCAAAACAGTCGCCAGCGTCTTGTTCTTGTAAGGCATGCCATCGGAATTTGTTAAACGAAGGCACAAGTATGGTGCAAAAATGTTTTAAAAGCATCACATTTTATGTAAATGCCATGTATCGAGTCGTATATGTCACTACAACAAGAGAGTGGGGTGGGTAGCGGCCCGGCGCAAAATCAGCCATAATGCGCAATTCGGCCGGGACCGCGCGCCCTGTTGTTCAAAGTACTTGCCCATAAATAAATGTGTTTTTGGCTTATATAACCGGCGCGTTGCTGCGTTGGCTCCCGCTTGCAGTGCTCGCACTGCGGCGCACTCGCCGCCTTGCACCGCATCCGGTTCTGCGTGCCAAAATTCACATTGATTTATGGTCAAGTACTTAACGCTTGCCGCCGTGCGGCATTGCGCGCTATAATCGTCGGCTTTCTCCGTCCAGTACAACTTTTTGGAATTATTATGGTCGTTATCCGTTTGGCTCGTGGCGGCGCAAAAAAGCGCCCGTTCTTCAACATCGTTGCAACCGACTCGCGTAACCGTCGCGACGGTCGTTTCATCGAGCGCATCGGCTTCTACAACCCGATGGCTTCGGGCGCCGAAGTCGGCCTGAAGATCACCGCGGACCGTCTGGCCTACTGGCAAGGCGTTGGCGCACAACTGTCGCCAACCGTTGCTCGCCTGGTCGCTCAGCAGACCCCGGCTGCCTAAGTAAGGCAAGCCTGGTTTGACCGCTTCAGCAGCAAGCGGGGCGCAAGCCCCCGACGACCTGACCCAGGTCGGGTATGTTTCCGGCGCCTATGGCATTGCCGGCGCCATCCGCGTCACGCCGTTCTCGACGGACGCCGATGCGCTGCTGAGCGTGAAAACCTGGTGGCTCGACAAGTCGGCTGACAAGTCGGCCCCGCAGTCCGTTACCGTGCGGACCGCAAAGATGCATGGCGGCGACGTGGTCGCCACCCTGGTCGGGATGAGCGACCGCAACCTGGCGGAGGCGCTGAAAGGCGCAGCCGTCCATGTGTCGCGTAGCGCATTTCCCGAACTCGAGGAAGACGAGTATTACTGGTCCGACCTGATCGGCATGGATGCGGTCAACCTGCAGGGCGAAGCCCTCGGCAAGGTAACCGACATGATGAGCAACGGTGCGCAATCCATTTTGCGCATCGAGCCTGTGCAAGACCCGGCCAGCACCGAAAAAACGCCTGAACGCCTGGTGCCCTTCGTGGACCAGTTCGTGAAGACCGTCGACCTCAAGGCAAAGCAGATTACCCTGGACTGGGGTCTTGATTTCTGATCCCGCCAATTCGAAGCGAGGTCCCGATGCAATTTGACGTCGTGAGCTTGTTTCCCGAGATGTTTGCCGCATTGACGCAGTCGGGCGTGACCCGGCGCGCTTTCGAGCAGGAACGCTGGGGCCTGACCTTGTGGAATCCGCGCGATTTCACGACCGATCGCCACCGCACCGTGGATGACCGACCGTATGGCGGCGGCCCCGGGATGGTGATGCTGGCCAAGCCGCTCGAGGCAACGATCAATGCGGCCAAGGCGCGCCAGGTCGAACGTGGCCTGCCCCCGCCGCGCGTGGTGTTCATGTCGCCGCAAGGCAAACCGCTGACGCATGCGCGCGTGACGGCATTGAAGGACGAGCCCGGTCTCGTCATCCTGTGCGGCCGCTACGAAGCCGTGGACCAGCGTCTGCTGGACCGTGTCGTCGATGAGGAAATTTCTCTCGGCGACTTCGTGCTGTCGGGCGGCGAGTTGCCGGCGATGGCCTTGATGGATGCGGTGGTGCGGCTCTTGCCCGGCGTGCTGGGCGACGATGCCTCGGCGGTCGAAGACAGCTTCGTCAACGGCCTGCTCGATTCACCGCATTACACGCGTCCGGAAGTGTATGAAGACGTGGCCGTGCCGCCGGTACTGATGGGCGGCAACCATGCAGAGATCACCAAGTGGCGCCGCCAGCGCATGCTGGAAGCGACACGAAAAAAGCGGCCCGAATTGCTCGACGCCGCCAGGAAGGCAGGGCGCTTGACCCCCGCCGACGAAAAATTTTTGGCCACGCTTTCGCAAGAGGGCTAGGCTGGAAAAATGCACCGATACCGGTGCGCAGCACCCGGGCATGTTGCCCGTGTGTTCAACCCCATCCTCTACTGGGCAACAAGTACAGCGCCAGCAAGATGGTTTTTGGAGTCATAAGAATGAATCTGATTCAGCAACTCGAACAGGAAGAAATCGCGCGCCTCGGCCGTGCCATTCCTGATTTCGCACCTGGCGACACCGTGATCGTCAACGTCAACGTCGTCGAAGGCAACCGCAAGCGCGCCCAGGCATACGAAGGCGTCGTCATCTCGCGTCGTAACCGTGGCCTGAACTCGAACTTCATCGTTCGCAAGATCTCGTCGGGCGAAGGCGTGGAACGTACGTTCCAGCTGTACTCCCCACTGATCGCATCGATCGAAGTCAAGCGCCGCGGCGACGTTCGTCGTGCGAAGCTGTACTACCTGCGCGAGCGTTCGGGCAAATCGGCACGTATCAAAGAGAAACTGCCGCAGCGCCGCGTCGCTACCACCACCGCCGCTCAGTAATCGCGTCTGTGGAACGAAAAAGGCATCCTCCGGGATGCCTTTTTCTTTATCCGCCCCTCGTTTTGGCTGGAGGAAATCCTTTTGGTAAAGCTGCATCTCGATCCCACCTGCCTGCCGGTGGACGCCATCGCCGGCGAAGCGCCCGTCGATCCGGCACTGCTGACCGCCGCCCGCCTGCGTGCGCGCTTTGCCGAAACCCTGCGCGCCTGGGACCCCGAAACCGCCGAGGAAATGCCGTTCCAGCCCGGCTTCAAGCTGCGCCGCGCCTCGGTGCTGGTGCCCTTGGTCGACCGTCCCGACGGCTTGACGGTGCTGCTGACCCAGCGCACCGACCACCTCAGCAGCCATGCCGGCCAGATCAGCTTTCCCGGCGGCCGCGCCGAGGAATTCGATTCCTCTCCCATCGAAACGGCACTGCGCGAATCCGAGGAAGAAATCGGCCTGCATCGCCGCCACGTGCAGATCGTCGGCGTGCTGCCGGAATACATCACCGCCAGCGCCTACCGCGTGCGCCCGGTGGTGGCGCTGGTGACGCCGCCGTTCGAACTGACCGCCGATCCTGGCGAGGTGGCCGAGATCTTCGAAGTGCCGCTTGCCTTCCTGATGAACGGCGCCCACCACCAGCGCATGTCCTTCGAATTGCCGGAAGGGGCAGGGCGGCGCAGCTTCTATGCCATGCCCTACGAACGTTTCTTCATCTGGGGCGCCACGGCCGGCATGCTGCGCAATCTCTTTCATTTCCTGCGCGCCTGATGCGCCCGCCGGCTTAAGCCGGTATGAAAGCGGCATCCCCGGATTTGATTATGGCGGGCGTCTGCGCTATCGTAGCGGGCAGCGTGGTATTGCCATAACAAAAGAAGGATTTGCATGACATTTTTTTCCATCCTGTGCGCCCTGCTGATCGAGCAACTGAAGCCCCTGCGCGCGGATAACCAGGTCTACGGCGGCATCAAGACGCTTGCGATGCGCATCGAAGGCTGGTTCAACGCCGGCGAGCCGAAGAATGGCCGCATGGGATGGATCCTGATGATGCTGGTCCTGGTCGTGCCGGTCGCCATCGTCTACTGGGTGCTGGAATATTTTCACCTGACCTTCCTGGCCTTTGCCTGGAACGTGGCGATCGTCTACCTGACCCTGGGTTTCCGTCACTACAGCCATTACTTCACGTCGATCCAGCTGGCCCTGAACCAGGGCGACGAAGCCACGGCGCGCGTGCTGCTGGCCGAATGGGCGCGCATCGACACGGTCGGCATGGATGCCCAGGAAATCGCCCGCATCGCCGTCGAGAAATCGCTGATCACCACCCACCGCAGCGTATTCGGCGTGTTCTTCTGGTTCCTGATGCCGGGCGGGCCGGCCTGCGCCGTGCTGTACCGTGTCTCCGAATACCTGGCGCGTGCCTGGAACGAACCCGAGCACATGCGCAACGAAGCCTTCGGCCAGTTCGCCGCCAAGGCCTTCTACTGGATCGACTGGATTCCGGTGCGTCTGACGGCGATCGCCTTTGCCGTGGTCGGGAACTTCGAGGATGCCATCTATGCCTGGCGCAATTTTGCGAATCGCTGGGCCGACGAATCGCGCGGCATCATCCTGGCCGCCGGCGGCGGCGCCATGGGCGTGCGCCTGGGCACCCCTTACGAGAATGCCCCGCAGCTGCTGCCGGCCGATGCCGCCATGGTCGACCTGGGCGATGCCGAGAGCGACGTCCTGCCGGGCGAGGAGCCGAACCTGCGCGCACTGCAAAGCACGGTAGGCCTGGTCTGGCGCGCTCTGATACTATGGATGATCCTCTTGCTCCTGCTGTCCAGCGTGGTCTGGCTGGGATAAGGGAAGCGTAGTGAAGGACGGGGAAGGGCGCGACTTGTGCGCAGATCCTGTCTGATGGGCTGTATTTCCCGTGCTTTGCGGGCGAGGAGGCTAAAGTTGTCCAGACAAGACTCGTCCGCAGGTCTTCTATAAGATATAATACTGCCGTTGTCTCCTCCACGCAGTATTCTTGTATCAGCAAGCAGCACTATGGCAGAGTTACCGCATACCGGGAGCGAAGGCGCCAACGGCGAATTCTTCATCCTGGGACTTACGAACAAAGGCAAGCAGTTCCGCCCCAGCGACTGGGCGGAGCGCCTGTGCGGCGTGATGTCCTGCTTCCGTCCCGAAGGCAGCGGCGGCCGCCACGCCCACCTCCAGTTTTCCCCCTACGTCCACCCGACCGTGGTGAACGGCGTCAAGGCCGTTGTGGTCGACAACAAGCTCCAGAAAATCGAGCCGCTGGCTTACCACTTCGTCATCAATTTCGCCAAGGACAACGATTTGCAGGTGGTCGACGCCTGCTTCGTCGAGCTCCCAGGCGATCCAAAGTCCAAATAAGTTCCGCTGGCGGTTTGACCGAGATCAAACCGCGCCCACTCTCCTGCATTAGCGTGGACCGCAGAAGGAGGGCACAGTCATGAACATCGGCGAAATCTGCACCATCCAGACCGTCACCTGCACGCGCGACGAAACCGTACAAGGCGCGGCCATGTTGATGCGCAAGCACCACGTCGGCGACCTGATCGTTATCGACGGCGTCGACGGCGAGGCGGTGCCGGTCGGCATCGTCACCGACCGCGACATCGTCGTCTCCGTGATTGCCCTCGGCCTCGATCCGGCCGGGCTGCAGGTCGACGACATCATGAGCGACGACCTGCTCACCTGCCGCGAGGTCGACGACGTCTACGAAACCATCGAGCATATGCGCCTGCGCGGTATCCGCCGGGTGCCGGTGGTGAACGGCGCGGGCGGCCTGAGCGGCATCGTCAGCGCCGACGACCTGCTCGCGTTCCTGGCCGAGGAAATGGGCGACCTGTCGCGCATCAGCGCCAGCGGCCAGGCCCACGAGAAGCGGGCGCGGCACTGATCCATCCACGGGCAGGGCGCGCCGGGCGCCGCGTTCCAATGCTGTCTGCGCGCACTGCAATAGTGCGTGCAGGCATCTATTCATCCTGCCATCTGTTACCATCGTCGCAGGCGCGCCGCCGGGTGCGGCGCATGCGCGTTCGCGACGGACGCACCCATTTGACGGGACCACATGAATTTGACGAGTTACCAGCGCAGCTTGCCCGCGCACCTGATCGCCGGCGCCTTTGCCTTCCTCGCCGCCGGCGCGGCCTACGCTGCCCCTGCCAAGCCGCTGCCCAAGGGCATCACGCTCGGCCCCTCGGTCGAAGGCATTACCGAATACCGCCTGCCAAATGGCCTGAAGGTCCTGCTGTTCCCGGACGCCTCGCGTCCCACCGTCACCGTGAACGTCACTTACCTGGTCGGTTCGCGCCACGAAAACTACGGCGAGACCGGCATGGCCCACCTGCTCGAACACCTGATGTTCAAGGGTGCGCGCAAGAACAAGGACATCACGCGCCAGTTCGCCGACCGCGGCATGGAATTCAACGGCACCACCTCGCTCGACCGCACCAATTACTACGAAGTGTTCCAGGCCTCGAACGAGAACCTGGACTGGGCGCTGCAGATGGAAGCCGACCGCATGACCGGTTCCTTCATCGCGCAGAAGGACCTGGATTCGGAAATGACCGTGGTGCGCAACGAGTACGAGAGCGGCGAGAACTCGCCGGCCGGCGTGCTGATCAAGCGCCTGCAGAGCGTCGCCTACGACTGGCACAGCTATGGCCGCTCGACCATCGGCAACCGCAGCGACATCGAGAACGTGCGCATCGGCAACCTGCAAGCCTTCTACCGCACCTATTACCAGCCGGATAATGCCGTGCTGCTGGTGGCGGGCCGCTTCGATCCGGATGCGACCCTGGCCAAGATCGGCCGCCTGTTCGGCGCGATGCCGAAACCGAAGCGCACACTGCCGGCGTTCTGGACTGTCGAGCCCCAGCAGGACGGCGAGCGCAGCTTTGCCGTGCGGCGCCAGGGCGATGTCCAGCTGGTGGTGCTGGGCTACAAGGTGCCCTCGGCCCTGCACGACGACAGCGACGTGATGGCCTTTGCCTCCACCATCCTGGGCGACGTGCCGACCGGCCGCCTGCACAAGCAGCTGGTCGAGACCGGCAAGGCGAGCCAGGTGTTCAGCTTCGGCCAGACCGGCTACGCGCCCGGCCTGCAGATGATCGGCGCCGTGGTCAAGAAGGGCGAGCCGATCGAACCGGTGCGCGCCGCGCTGACCGAGGCGGTCGAAGGCTTCGCCGCCGCCCCGCCTACCGAAGAGGAAATGGCGCGCGTGCGCCGCGTCTACGAAAACCAGATGGAACGCAGCCTGAACGACCCGCAGCAGGTGGGCGTGGCCTTGTCGGAAACCATCGCGCTGGGCGACTGGCGCCTGTTCTTCACCGGACGCGAGCGCATCAAGACCATCAGCGCGCAAGAAGTGGCGGATGTGGCCGGGCGCTACTTCCGGCGCGACAACCGCGTGACCGGCACCTTCCTGCCCGAGGATGCGCCGCAGCGCGCCACCATCCCGCCGGCGCCGAGCGTGGAAAGCATCCTCGCGCAGTTCAAGCCGCGCACTTCGACGCTGGTGGCGGAGAACTTCGATCCGACCCAGGCCAACATCATGCAGCGTACAAAGCTGACCACCGCCGGCGGCGTCAAGCTGGCCCTGCTGCCGAAAAAGAACCGCGGCGAAACCGTCACCGTCGACCTGCGCCAGCATATCGGCGACGAAAAGAATTTGTTCGGCACCGGCGCGGTTCCCGAGCTGACCGGCGCCATGCTGATGCGCGGCACCACGCGCTTCACGCGCGAGCAGTTGTCCGACGAGTTCGACCGCCTGAAGATCTCCGGCAGCCTGAGCCACTTCCAGACCACGCGCGAGCACCTGCACGAAGCGCTGCGCCTGGTGGCCCATGTATTAAAAGAGCCGGCCTTCCCGAAAGCGGAATACGAACAATTGCAGCGCCAGGCCCTGGTCGGGCTGGAAGCGAGCCGCGGCGAGCCGCAGGCCGTGGCCAGCCGCGCCCTGTCCGCGCATTTCGACCTGTATCCGAAGGGCGACGTGCGCCACGCGAACACCTTCGACGAAGACATGGCCGAGCTGAAGGCGGCGCGCATCGAGGACCTGGCGGACTTCCACCGCCGCTACTACGGCAGCGTGCCGGCCGAGCTGGCGATCGTCGGCGACTTCGACGCCGGCGCCGTGGTGCCGCTGATTGACGAACTCTTCGGCAACTGGCGCGCCAGCGAAAACGTGGCGCCGGTGCTGCGCCGCCATGCCGACGTCGCGCCGCTGAAGACCACCCTGGATACGCCGGACAAGGAAAACGGCGTGTACCTGGCGCGCCTGAACCTGGACCTGAACATCGACGACCCGGACTACCCGGCCCTGATGCTGGCCAATTACATCTTCGGCGAAGGCGGCCTGCGCTCGCGCCTGATGGACCGCATCCGCCAGAAGGACGGCCTGTCCTACGGCGGCGGTTCCCAGCTCGATGCGGGCGACCTCGACCGTGCCGGCAGCTTCTCGATCAGCGCCATCGCCGCGCCGCAGAACCTGGTGAAACTCGACGCCGCCGTGCGCGAGGAGCTGGCGCGCGTGCTGAAAGATGGTTTCAGCGCGGCCGAACTGGCGGGCGCGCAATCCGGCCTGATGCAGCAGCGCATCCAGACCCGCGCCGACGACGGCGCCCTGGCCGCCGGCTGGACCTCCTACCTGTTCCGCGACCGCACCTACGCATGGTCGAAGCAGTTCGAGGACAAGCTGGCGGCGGTCACGCTGCCCCAGTTGAACGCCGCGTTCCGCAAGGCGGTCGACCCGGCGAAGCTGTCGGTGGTGCTGGCGGGCGACCAGCAGAAGGCAAAACCGGCGCCGTGATACCGGATGTTGTTGCTCCACATGCCACATGCATTGATGAATGTTCGCCTTTCGCTTATGATGTTGCCTCTAAGCATCATTTTAGTGTGACCAGGAGTCGATGTACATGAAGGGCAATAACAAGGCGATCCCGGCCGCCAACGCGTTCGCCGGCAAGGTGGTGCTGGTCACCGGCGGCGCGAGCGGGATCGGGCGGGCCGCGGCGCTCGCCTTTGGCCGTGCCGGCGCGTCGGTGGTGATCGCCGACGTCTCGGTCGACGGCGGCCACGCGACGGCGGCGATGATCGTGGAGAACGGCGGCAAGGCGCTGTTCGTGCAGGCCAACGTGACGCGCGCGCAGGATGTCGAGATCCTGCTCGACAAGACCATCTACCATTACGGGCGCCTCGACTGCGCGGTGAATTGCGCCGGCCAGCAGGGCGCGAATGCGCGCCTGGACGAGATCGCCGAAGACGATTTCGACCGCCTGATGGGCGTCAACGTCAAGGGCGTGTGGCTGTCGATGAAATACCAGCTGCGCCAAATGGCGAAGCAGGGCGGCGGCGCCATCGTCAACCTGTCGTCGAGCTTCGGCCTGGTCGGCGCGCCCTCGCAAGCGGCGTATGCGGCCAGCAAGCACGCGGTGGCAGGCCTGACCCGCAGCGCGGCGGCCGAGTATGCCAAGGATGGCATCCGTGTGAATGCCCTGTGCCCGGGCGCGGTGCGCACGCCGATGCTGGCGCGCGTACTCGAGGGCGAAGCTGCGCTGGAAAAGAAACTGCGCGCCGCGCACCCGATGAACCGCTTCGCCGAGCCGCAGGAAATCGCCAGCGCCATCCTGTGGCTGTGCTCGGATCAATCCTCCTTCGTCACCGGCCACCAGCTGACCGCCGACGGCGGCTTCACGGCGATTTGATCGTAGGGTGGGTACTCGTACCCACCACGACACCCGCCGCCCACCCGCGGCGCCTCTGCCTATGAGGCGCTTTCCAGCACCAGCCGCATCTGCTGCAGCATCAACGCCGAGCCGGCGCGCATCGGCACCGGCGCATTCACCGGCCTGAACCCGGCGCGCTCATACAGGCGCAGGGCCGAGGAGTTTCCCAGCGTGACGTCGAGCTCGACGAAGCGTACCTCGCGCTCGCGCGCCCAGTCCAGCGCCGTCTCGAGCAGGCCGCGGCCCACGCTGCTGCCGCGGCATTCCGGCGCCACCCACATCTGGAACACGTGCATCAGTTCCGGATTGACGCCATCCATTTTCGCCCAGACCAGGCCGGCGGGCTTGCCGTCGAGCTCGGCCACGAGCGGGCAATCCTTGCCGGACACGGCCGCCGTCGCCAGGCGCGCCGCCCAGTCTTCGGCCGTGCGTGCGCTTTCGGATTCGTAGGTGCTGTAGAAGGCATCCGGCGCATCGGCCAGCGAGCGCAGGCGCAGCTCGCGGTAGACCGCCCATTCGTCCGGATACAGCGGACGGATAATGGGCCTGCGGTTAGATGTATGCATGACAGGAAATAGTAGTTTTTGTATTGCAACAATACTACCATGTCCCCAGCGCATCTGTTGAATATGATGACGATCCGGCAAGCGTCGGCGATTTCGCCGGATCGGCTTCCTTATTTCGGGCGCGGGTCGCGCAGGCGGGCATCGGGCGGAATCACGCGGCCGGCGCGAATGTCCTGCACCGCCAGCGCCACGGCGCGCGCGACATTGCGCACTTCTTCCTGGAAGGCGGTGTCCTTGTCCAGTACATCGTGGCTTTCCGCATACGATTCGTAGTAGCCGATAAAACGGTCGAGCTGGCCAAAGCTGCCCGAATCCACCAGCCCCATCCAGTTGAGCCAGTCCGACAGCGAGCGGCGCGTGCCCTCGATGCCGGCGACGTCGCCGTGGACCACCAGGCCGAAGGCGCGCCCGGCCAGGTGCTTCGGATAATCCCAGCCGTCGAGTTCGATGCGCTTGGCGATCTCCGGGTCCTTGCCCTGGGTGGAACTCGGGTCGGGGTTGCCGCCGTCGGCGCAGACCAGGCGGTCGATCATCAGCTTCAGGGTCGAGGGCGTCTGGTACCAGTAGACCGGGGTCATGATGATGATGCCGTGCGCGGCCACCCAGCGCTCATAGATCTCGTTCATCCAGTCGCCGGTCTGGCGCTCCGAATGGTTCGGGTAGCAGCTGCAGGGCCAGTGGCACAGCGGCATCGCGGTCGAGACGCAGGCCTTGCAGGGGTGGATGTGGCGGTCGTAGTCGGAAGTCAGGCGACTCAGGTCGAGCAGGTCGGCCTCGATGCCCTGGGCGGCCAGGGTTTCCTTCGCCATGTTGCTCATGCGCCAAGTCTTCGAGATTTCGCTGGGGCAGGTGCCGTCGTTGCGGGCCGAGGCGTTGATGACCAGCACCCGGCTGGGCGTGCGCGCATCCTTCTGCTTCGCTTCGGCGGCCAGCAGGCTGTCGTGGGCGGCCTTCCATTCGATCGACAGGTCATAGTCGGGATCGGCGAAACCGGGGCCGGCTTTCACCGTGCGCGGCGCCTTGCGCTTGTCCTGGTAAGCCTGCCAGGCGATCTCTTCTACCTTGGCCAGTTCGCCCGCCACGGCGTCGAACGCCGGATCGAAGAACTGCCCGATGAACTTGCGATGAAACTCGTCCCGCTCCAGCCTTGCGGGTGCCTGGCCCTTGCGCACCGTTGTCATGCCGCCTCCTTGATGTTGAGTCCATTATCAAGGGGGCACGGCAGGGGGGATGTTCGTTGCCGCACGATCAGCCCAAGAAAAAAGCGGGCGGCGCCGCAGCGCTCGCCCGCTTTTGCGGTACCGACCGGATTGCTTACTGGCCGGCTGGGGCCGCAGCGGCCGTGGCGCCGGCGCCGGCAGGCTGCTTGATCAACAGTTCCCACAGGCGCGCTGCGTCGCCGAAGCCGCCGGAGGCTTTCACGCCTGCCAGGGTCTGGGTCGCTTCGTCCTTGCGGCCGGCCTTGTACTGGGCAATGCCCAGGCGCAGCTTGGCTTCGTCAGGAGCCTTCAGGCCGCCCTTGGCGATGCCTTGCTGGATGAAGCCGATGGCCTTGTCGTGCTGGCCCATGGTGCTGTAGGCCCAGCCCAGGTTGACCAGGCCGGCGCCGGTCTTGGCCTTGGCGGCCGAGGCTTCGGTCGAGGCGATGTTCTTGGCATCGTCGGCGGCCTGCTTGTTGGCGCGGTCGCGCAGGGTGTTGTGGGCCTTGGCATTGCCGCCCTTGCCCAGCACGCCGGCGGCGTAGCCCGCGTCCATCACGACTTTCGCTTCGGTCGGGAAACCTTCGCGCAGCGCGGTCTCGGCGTAGTCGATGTAGTCTTCCTCGCGCATGACCTTGGTGGCGGCGAACTCGAGGCGCAGCACGGTCATGTAGTTGTCCTGGTTGAAGCCTGGTTTCTTGATGACGCCAACACGGATCAGCTCGTTCCAGTACTCGTCGCTCGGATAGTACATGACCATCTTCTCGACCGAGGTGTTGTAGGCGGCCGTGTCCTTCGACTCGAAGGCCGCGCTGCGCAGCAGCTTCAGGTCTTCCTGGGTCGGGGTCTTGCCGGCCTTTTCGGATTCGGCAACGCTCTGCAGCAGCAGGGCCTGGGCGCCGGCGTAGTCCTTGTTCAGGTACATGGCGCGCAGCAGCAGCGGACGGGCGGTGCTCATGTCGCCGCCCAGCGCCTCGTAGCGCTTGAGCTGCTCGACGGTGGCGCCGTAGTTCTTGGCCTTGTATTGCAGGTCGGCCACGGCCAGCGTCAGCTTGGCCTGGGTTTCCTTCGGCTCGAAGCCGGACGCGTTCACGGCCTCGACGGCGGCGATCACGGCCGCGTCGTTGCCGCTGGCCGAACCGTAGACCAGCTTGGTACGGTTCAGGACATAGGTTTCGTACGGCGTCTTGTTCGGGATGGCTTCCGCCTGGGTGATGCGGTTTTGCAGTTCAGGGAAGTTCTTGGCAGCGACGAGCTGCTGGACCTGGGCCGAATCGATCAGTTTGAACAGTTCCGGGCGCACCGTGTTGGCCTGGGCCGCTGCGGGCGCATCGGCTTTCTGGGCGTGGGCGCTCGTCATCAGGGCAGGCGCGGTGTTCAGGCCGACGGCAGCCAGCAGCAGGCAGAGGCGAGCGAGGCGGAAATGGGACATGAATGATCCTTCTAAAAAGATGAGCGGTACAAAAATCCGCGGCAAGATGGCGATTTTGCCAAGCTTGAGCAAACGCGCATTGTCCCATAAAACGGCCGGGGACCCTGCGGCGCAATTGTGCCGCAGGGCGCTGCGCCCTGGTGCGGACGTTACATTGCGTTACCGTCGGTGCAAGACGGATACCTGCGCGTGTCAGAAACCGGGTACCGGGCAATGCCCGCCGGCCTCGATGCGGCCCGCCAGCCAGGCGTTGACGGCGTCCAGCGCCGGCGGCGCGAAGCCATAGGTCATCAGGGCCGGGGCCGCGAAGTCGAGCGCCTGGTAGGGGTTCCACAGCGCCAGGTGCAGGTCGGGGCGCCAGCCGTCGCGCGCGCGCGGGCCGTAGCGGCGGCGCGAGGTCGAGGCCAGGATGGTGAAGCGACCGTCGTCGGGCAGCGTGCTCCAGTCGAAGGCTTCGGCGTCGCCGAAGGTCACCAGCTCGACCTCGAACAATTGCCCGAGCGAGGCGGCGATGCTGGCCGCCGGCACGCCGGCTTCCGACACGCCGTCGCTGACCACGTCCTGGCGCGCCACCAGGCGCACCTTGCTGCCCGGCGCCGGACGGCGCACGTGACCGCGCGCGCTCAGGCCGCGCGCCCAGGCGCGTGCCATCAGGGCGCGGTCGGCGGCGTCGGTATCCTGCAGCGCCGCGCCGCCCGGGTTCGCCGTACCGGCCGGATGCGCGGCCGCCAGGGCCGCCAGGCGCGCCAGCTTCTGTTCGACCTGTGCCATCGGCAATTCGCCCGATGCAATCGCCGCGGCAATCGCGGCCACCGTTTCTTCCTGGGTTGCGCGCGCGCCGATCGCCATCACCATGTCGGCGCCCGCCACCAGGGCGCGCACGGCGGCCTGGCCGGCGCCGTAGCGGTGGGCAATCGCGTGCATGTCCATGCCGTCGGTGATCACCACGCCCTGGTAGTGCCATTGCTCGCGCAGGATGCCGGTGAGGATGGTGTGCGACATCGTGGCCGGGTATTCGGGGTCGAGCGCCGGGTAGACGATGTGGGCGGTCATCATGGCCGGCGCCGCCGTTGTTTTTCCCTTTTCGCCTTGCGCCGCCATCCTGAACGGCGCGAACTCGAAGCGTTCCAGCTCGGCCACCGACTTGTCGACGGTGGGCAGGGCCCGGTGCGAGTCGACATGGGTGTCGCCATGGCCGGGGAAGTGCTTGACGCAGCAGGCCACGCCCTCGGATTCGCTGCCCGCCATCCAGGCCAGGGCGATGCGCGTGGCGGTGACCGGGTCGGCGCCGAAGGAACGCTCGGCGATGACCGGATTGTGCGGGTTGTTGTTCAGGTCCAGCACCGGCGCGAAGTTCCAGTTGAAGCCGAGCCCGCGCACCGCGCGCGCCACCGCCGCGCCGACCTCGAACGCCAGTTCCGGATCGTTGGCGGCGCCGAGGGCCATCGCCGACGGCGGCGCCGGCACCCAGGTCGAGCGCACCACGGCGCCGCCTTCCTGGTCGAGGGCGATCAGGGCCTGTTCACCCATGACGTCCTGCAGGGCGCCAGTGAAGCGCGTCAATTGCGTGGCATCGACCATGTTCTGGCGGAACAGGCAGGCGCCGCGGATGCGGTTCGCGCGCAGGAAGGCGGCGGTGTCCTCGTCCAGCTCGGTGCCGAACAGGCGCACCATGATCAATTGGCCGGCGATGCGCCGCAGTTCGCTCAGTTCGTTCATGGTCTGCTTGGTTGGCTTGGTTGGCTTGGTTGGCTTGGTTGGCTTAGTTGGTCTTGGTGACTTTGCTCAGGTGGCGCGGCCGGTCCGGGTCGAGGCCGCGTGCCTTCGACAGCTGGGCCGCCATCACATAAAAGGCCTGGATCGCGACGATCGGGTCGAGGTCCGGGGTGGCCGCCACCGGCAGGGTCAGGTCGCGTTCGGCCACGTCTTCCGGCGCCGCCAGCAATACCCGTGCGCCGCGGCCGCGCATTTCGCTTGCCAGGGCCAGCAGGCCGGCCTGGGCAGGGCCGCGGGTGGCGAAGATCAGCAGCGGATAGCCTTCCTCGATCAGCGCCATCGGGCCGTGCTTGATCTCGGCGCCGGAGAAGGCTTCGGCCTGCAAGGCCGAGGTTTCCTTGAATTTCAGGGCCGCTTCCAGGGCGATCGGGAAGCTGATGCCGCGTCCGACCACCATGATGTTGCGCGCCGGCGCCAAGACCTCGATGGCGGCCGACCAGTCCAGCTGGCCTGCCTTGCGCAAATCGTCGGGAAGGGCGGCCAGGCCGGCCTTCAGCTCGGCATCGTCCTGCCACTCGGCCACCAGGCGCGCACCGGCAACCAGGCTGGTGATGAAGCTCTTGGTGGCGGCCACGCTTTGTTCCTTGCCGGCGTGCAGGGGCATGGTCCAGTCGGCGCTCTGCGCCAGCGGCGATGCGGCATCGTTGACCAGGGCCACGGTGGTGGCGCCGCCGTCGCGGAAGTAGCGGATCGGCTCGACCACGTCCGGGCTCTGGCCCGATTGCGAGATGGCGATCGCCAGCGTGTCGCGCGTCACCAGCGGCGACTTGTACAGGGTAATCAGGGACATCGGCAGCGAGGTCACCAGGCGGCCCAGGCGCGACATGATCAGGTAGGCGACATAGCTCGAGGCGTGATCGGAACTGCCGCGCGCCACCGTGACGGCGCTATGGAAATTGGTCGAACGCAGGGTGCGCCCGAGTTCGGCATAGCGCTCCACGTCCTGGCTCAGCTGCAGGGCAACGCAATCCCCGGCCGACAGGGCTTCCTGCAGCATCAACGAGGTCGTGGTCATACTTGTTCTCCTTCGATATAAACGGCTTTGATGTGCAGGTCGCGGTCCAGCACGACGATGTCGGCGTGGCAGCCGGGCGCCAGGCGGCCACGGCGCGTTTCGCCCAGGTAGTCGGCGGCATTCGTCGAGACGCGGCGCGAGGCTTCGGCCAGCGGCAGGCCGATCTGCACCAGGTTGCGCAGGGCGCCATCCATGGTCAGCGTGGAGCCGGCCAGGGTGCCGTCGGCCAGGCGCACGCCGCCCATGCATTTATGGACGACCTGGCGCCCCAGCATGTATTCGCCATCGGGCATGCCGGCCGCGGCCGTGGAATCGGTCACGCAGAACAGATGCGGGATCGAGCGCAGCGCCACCTTGATTGCGCCCGGATGCACGTGCAGCAAGTCGGGGATGATCTCGGCATATTGCGCATGTGCCAGGGCGGCCCCGACCATGCCGGGTTCGCGGTGGTGCAGGCCGGGCATGGCGTTGAACAGGTGGGTGAAGCCGGCCGCGCCGTGCTCCAGGGCGGCCACGCCATCCTCGTAGGAACCGCTGGTGTGGCCGATCTGGACCCGGATGCCGGCGTCGGCCAGTAGCCGCACCAGTTCCAGGTGGCCATGGATTTCCGGCGCCACCGTGATCAGGCGCATCGGCGCCTGGCGGCCATAGGCCTCGACTTCGGCCAGCGAGGCTTCTTTCGCAAACGGCGGCTGGGCGCCGAGCTTGCTCGAATTGATGTACGGGCCTTCCAGGTGCACGCCGAGGATGCGCGCCTCGCCCTTGCCGCGTTCCTTGCAGGCGGCGCCGATGGCGACCAGCGCCCGTTCGATGTCTTCCGGCGGGGCGGTCATGGTGGTGGCCAGCAAACTCGTGGTGCCGTGTTTCGCGTGCAGGGCGGCGAT
Source organism: Massilia sp. YIM B02769 (assembly GCF_030411995.1). Taxonomy (GTDB): domain Bacteria; phylum Pseudomonadota; class Gammaproteobacteria; order Burkholderiales; family Burkholderiaceae_D; genus Telluria. The sequence continues at coordinate 152,527 of NZ_JASNRC010000008.1, read as the reverse complement.
CACGTGCGGGGCGTCGCCGCCTTCCATCATGTCGCGCCCGGCGCCGCCATGGACGTGGACGTCGATGAAGCCGGGCAGGATGTAGTCGTCGCCGTTGTCCTGCGGATCGGCCGGGACGCCGTCGATGGCGTCGATGGTGGCGCCGGCATGCAGCTCGCCGTGGACCCAGCCGTTCGGCGTGAGGATATTGCCCTTCATTGGGGTGCTCCCTGGCCGTGGCCTTTCACGTACAGATCGATCATGCGCAGCGCGCCCTTGGCCGAGTCGCCTTCGGGCGGCGTCACGCGGGCGCGCGTGTCCTCGGGCAGCCAGGCCAGCAGCACCTCGCCGAGGCCGCCGCACAGCGACAGCGGCAGCGTGCCGCTCTTGTCGAGGGCGCGGGCGATGCCGGCCACTTCGCGTCCGGCGTGTTCGAGGATGGCGCGCGCTACCGGGTCGGTCTCGCCGTGCGCGACGACGAAGCGGGCCAGGCTGGCATAGGCGGTCTGGTTGGCGCGGCCGAGCCAGATCTGCACGGCATCGCGGGTGCCGCCGCAGTGTTCGATGACGTCGCGCGCAAAGGCGGCGCCCTCGACGCGGCCATCGAGCACCTGCTCGATGTGGTTCAGCGCGCGCAGGCCCATCCAGGCGCCGCTGGCTTCGTCGCCGGCCGGGAAGCCCCAGCCGCCGACCTCGACCTTGGCGCCGTCTTCCAGCATCGCTTCGCCGACGCTGCCGGTGCCGATCGCGACGATGGCGCCGGGCTTACCGCCGTGGGCGCCCATCAGGGTACTGAAGCCGTCGGTATCGAGCACGAGGGCGGCAAAGCCGGGATTCGCAGCGGTAAATTGCGCCGCCCATTCCTTGTTGTGCACGCCGGCCAGGCCAAGGCCGATGCCCATCTTCGCCAGGGGCGGGTCGCCGATGTCGGCCGCCGCGCAGGCTTCGCCGACGGCGGCAAGAATGGTGGTCCAGGCCTTGTCAATGCCTTGCGAAAGGGCGGACGGACCGCCCGTGGCCTGGGCCAGCTCGGTGCCGTCCAGCGAGGCCAGACGAACGCGGGTGCCGGTGCCGCCGCCATCGACGCCGATGAGGTATGCGATCATGAGAATAGAGTGCCGGAGAAGGTCAGGGCACTATAGGGAGGCGGGTTCGGCTTGTCAACAGGTATTTAAGTGGTATGTAATTCCCTGCGGAACTGGTATGAAAATTGGTATTGTTTGAAACGGCCTGCGCCCCGTAGGGTGGGCACCCCGTGCCCACGCGGAACGATGAGCAGGTAGGGTGGGCACCCCGTGCCCACGCGGAACGATGAGCATAGTTAGCCGTTCAAAAGCACATACGCGACGTAGTTAGAACTTTAGCTTGTAGGGCGGACGGGTTCCCCGTCCACGCCACATCACCCCCCATTCCGCCGCCCATTCCGCTCCACCACCACCAGCTCGCTACGCCCATCACGCACCTCGCTCACCTTCGCACTCCCCGGCCCGCGCACCTCGATGTCACTGCGGCGCACATTCAACCTGCGCCCCTCCAGGCTGCCCGACCCGCGCAACGCCGCCCGCAGCTCGTCGGCGCTGCCGCTCAGGGTGGCATTGCCCGGCCCATCCATGCGCAGCACGGCGCGGCCCGCCTGCAAGCCGCGTGCTTCCAGGTCGCCCGAACCATGCACCTCGCCCTCGAACTGGCGGATCGTACCCGCCACGCACACATCGCCCGGCCCGCTCTGGACCGTGCTGACGCGCTCCGCATCGAGCTTGCAGCCTTCGAAGTCGCCCGGACCCCGGACATCGACGCGCAGCTCGCGCGTGCTGCCGCTCAGGCGCACATCGCCCGGCCCGGTGAGGCGCGCCACCGCCCGCTCCAGGCGCAGCGCATCGGCCTCGAGGTCGCCCGGGCCGCTCACCTGGGCCGACAATGCCTTGCCAATGTGTGCCACCTGCACGTCGCCGGGGCCGGACATGGTGAGTTCGAGCGTGTCCGCGCGCACCCGGCGCAAGTCGAGGTCGCCGCTGCCGTTGCTGTCGACCACGAAATCGCGCACCTCGCCGCGCGCACGTACGTCGCCCGGCCCGCTCGAGCGCAGGTTGAAGCGTGGGCCGGCGATGCGTTCGAGTTCGACATCGCCGCTGCCGCTGGTTTCCAGGCTGCGCAGGTCGGCGGCGCCGATGCGCACGGTGACGCCTTCTTCCTTCTTGCCGAAACTGAACTGGATATTCCAGCGCGACTTTTGCCGCACGACCAATCTGCCGTTGCGCACCGTGGTCTCGATGTCGGCCAGGCGCGCCGGATCGCCCGACAGTTCCAGGCTGGGCGGGCCGTCGCTGACGATCACGCGAAACGGGCCGGCCAGTTCGATGGCATCGAAGGCGGAAACGGTGCGCCGCTCGGTGGTGGACGCGCCGTGCTTGTCCTGGGCGCCGGCGGGTGGCAAGAGGGTGAAGCCGGCGCACAGGGCGGCGGCGGCAAAAACGGTGTGCTTGCGTTGGCTATTCATGGCTTCCTTGTTGTTTTTGTGACGAATACTGCCTCCACGATAGGGCAATTTGAACGAACATACCCGCTGCAGCCGACGAACGAACGAATCGAAGGGTTCAGTGGTCGAAGAAGGGAACTGAGCCGCACTTGTCTTCCCGTTTGTTCGCCTGCATGTAGGATGCACGCATTGATGAGGAGTTCGCATGTCCACGCTGACTGTCCGCAAGATCGACGTTGACCTGTCCCAAGGTTTCGGGCGCCACTGGAATGGCGGCGACGCCTACCGCACCCAGTTGTTCAACGCCTTGTCGATGAGCTTCCCGCGCGGTGAGCAATTGTTCATCGACGCGGTGCGCGACGTACCCCAGGCATGCCTGACGGATCCGGTCTTGCGCGCCGAGGTCAGGGATTTCATCGGCCAGGAAGCCACCCACCGCCACCTGCACACGCAGTACAACAAGGGGCTGGAACAGCACGGCTTGCCTTACACGCGCGAAGAAAAACTCAAGAAAAGGCTCGCGCGTGTCGATAAGCTGGGAGTGCTCGACCGCCTGGCGATCACGTGTGCGCTGGAACACTACACGGCGGTGCTGGCCGACGGCGTGCTGCGCCGCCCCGATTGGCTCGATGGCGCCGAGCCGCACATGAAAACCCTGTGGTACTGGCATGCGGTCGAGGAAACCGAGCACAAGGGTGTTGCGTTCGACGCCTATGTGGCGGCCGGCGGCGGCTACTGGCGCCGGGTGGCCTGGTACCTGCACGCAAGCATGGTGTTTGCGTACGACAGCTTCATGCAAACCATGCACAACCTGCGCAACGACGGCCAGTTGTTCCGCCTGCGTACCTGGGGCAGCGCCGTCAACACCTGGTTCGGGCGCAGCGGGCTGGCCTGGCACCTGGCGAAACCGGTGCTGGCATATTTGTCGCCACGCTTTCATCCGTGGCGGCACGATAACCGCAAGCTGATCGAAGATTGGCTGCAAGACAACAGTGCGTCCTGGCGCCCGGTGCGGGCGAAGAGCGCATGAGGCAGCTGCCGTCCTGTCGATCGCGGGGCGGAGCTGTCATAATGTGCGTTCCGCAGCGAACGCCGAGTGAGAGGAAGAACAAGTGATTCGTTACATGGGCACGCGCAAGAACGGCACCGGCGCCATTGTCTACGTGTTTATCGTAAACGGCCTCGAAAAAGAGGTGCGCGAGCACGCCCTGAAGCAGCATCCGGGCTGCTACGAAGCCTTGCCGGCCGCGGCCAAGGCACAGATCGCCGCCAACCGTCACTGGTTGTCGAAGGCGTGATGCTGCGCCGAGCGGCATGCCTGGTGCGCGCTGGCGCAGGCGCCGTGCTGGCCCTGGCCTGCGTTACCGCAGCGGCATTGCCGTCGACTTTCGAGCCGACCGTCGGCAGCGCCTTGCTCTGCCGTAGCCAGCTCGACAACGCCTATTTCCATTCCTATCTGACCACCGCCTTCGGCCCGGCCTACAAGCATGAGGCGGGCGCCTACTGGTTCAAGCTCGACGGCACCCTGTGGGGCAAGCCGGTCAAGGAAATCATGGTCAGCGACGACACCAGCGAACTGGTGTTCGTGGCCGCCGTCACCGACAGCAAGCCGGAAGAGCTGGCCGAAGCGATCCGCAGCAGCGCCGGCATCCGCCACCGCGCCGTCGACGCCTCGCCCTATCCCTTACGCGTATCAAACCCCGGCAGCGTCATCGCTTATCAGAACGACAAATCCAAAATATACTGCGCAAGATACAAACCCTTGCCGCCGGCACCTTAGCTTTTCATGTACAACCATTACTTCAGCCTGAAGGGCGCGCCATTCTCGATCGCGCCCGACCCGCGCTACCTGTTCATGAGCGAGCGCCACCGCGAGGCGCTGGCCCACCTGCTGTACGGCATCGGCAGCGGCGGCGGCTTCGTGCTGCTGACCGGCGAAATCGGCGCCGGCAAGACCACGGTCTGCCGCTGCTTCATCGAGCAGGTGCCGGATAATTGCAGCCTGGCCTACATCTTCAATCCCAAGCTGACCGTGGCCGAGCTGCTGCAGTCGGTCTGCGAGGAATTCCGCATCGCCGTGCCGGCGGGGCAGGGCGGCGTGAAGGCCTATGTCGACGCCATCAACGACCACCTGCTGGCCTCGCACGCCCAGGGGCGCAACAATGTGCTCGTCATCGACGAAGCCCAGAATTTGTCGCCCGAGGTACTGGAGCAATTGCGCCTGCTGACCAATCTGGAAACCAGCGAACGCAAGCTGCTGCAGATCATCCTGATCGGCCAGCCGGAACTGCGCACCATGCTGGCGCGTCCCGAGCTGGAACAACTGGCCCAGCGCGTGATCGCGCGCTACCACCTGGGGCCGCTGTCCGAACCGGAAACCGGCGCCTACATCGCGCACCGGATGGCGGTGGCCGGTTTCCAGGGCGCGCCGGTGTTCCCGCAGTCCGTGGTGCCGCTGGTGCACCGCATCACCCACGGCGTGCCGCGCCGTATCAATTTGTTGTGCGACCGCGCCTTGCTGGGCGCCTATGTCGAGAACAGCCGCGAGGTCACGCGCAAGATCCTGCGCACGGCGGCGGCCGAGGTGTTCGCCGGCGAAGCCCTTGCCGGCGCGGGTGCCCGGCCCGCACTGCGCTGGCCGCTGGTGGCGGGCGGCGTGCTGGCCGGCGCCGTCCTCAGCGCGGCGGCGGCCTGGCAGGTCTTGCCGCATGGGGCGCCGGTGCAGGCGGCATCCGCGCCTGCCCCGATGCAGAAGATCAAGCCGGTCCAGGCGGCGGCCCCTGTCGCCAGGGCCGGCTCGCTGCCGGGGCAGTCGGATGAAGCGGCGGCGCTGCGCGCCCTGGCCAGCCTGTGGGGCGAAACGCTGCCGTCGGGTGAACCCTGCCAGGCGGCGCTGCGCCTGAACCTGCGCTGCCACCAGGGCAAGGGCGGGCTGTTCGAACTGCGCCAGCTCGACCGGCCGGCCGTGCTCACCCTGCGCGACGGCGCCAGGACCACTTACGCCGTGCTGGTCGGCATGGACGAGCAGGCCGCCACCTTCGACGCAAACGGCAAGCGCGAGCGCATGGAACTGGCCGCGCTGGCGCTGCGCTTCACCGGCGAATTCACCACCTACTGGAAGGTCGCGCGCAGTTTCCGCGACCAGCTCGCCGTCGGCGACCAGGGGCCGGACGTCGACTGGCTGGCCAGCCAGCTGGCGCGCCTTGCCGGCGCCGCGCCGCCCCCGGCGCAGCAGCCTTTCAGCGCGCGCACCCAGGAATGGCTGCGCGCCTTCCAGACCAAACAGAACCTGAAGGCCGACGGCGTGGCCGGACCGCGCACCTTCATGCGCCTGAACCAGCTGGGCGGCGTGACTGAGCCGCGCCTGCTTGCCGCCGCCAGGACGGGACAATAAATGTCGTACATTCTCGAAGCACTCAAGAAGGCGCAGGCCGAACGCCAGCTGGGCAGCGCGCCCGATATCCACGCGCCGGCGCCCACCCACGTGCCGGCGGCGGCAACGCGCGCCAGCCGCACGCCGCTCCTGGTCGGCCTGTCGGCCGGGATCGCGATCGCCGGCATCGCGGGCATACTGGCCTGGCGTGCGCAGGCGCCGGCATCCGCACCGGCGGCCGTGCTGGCGGCGAATGCGCCGGCGCCGGGCCGGGAGGCGCCCGCTGCGGCTGCGCCGGTTCCTGCCTCGGAACAGTCGCCTTCCAGCCTGCCGGCCGCGCCTGCGCCCGCACCTGCGCCCACGCTTGCACCGGGCGTGCCGCCGCCGGCCTCCGCTGGCGCAGGGCTTGCCGTGGCGCCAGCCAGCGATGCGCCGGCGCCTGTGGCGGACTCGCGCGAGGTACGCCGCGCGGCGCCCCCAGCGGAAACGCTGGCGGCAACGCGTCCGCCTGCCGCCCGGCCTGCCGCCGAGCCAGCTGTCGGGCCAGCGACAGCGTCGCGCAAGCCGGCGCCGCCCGAGCGCACGCTGGTGGCCGCTTCGCGCAACGCGCCCGCGCCCGCGGCTGCCGGCAACAGCCCGGAAGCCGTCTACCTGCCGGCGCCAACGCCTGCCCGTGCGCCCGATCCGGCCCCGGCGGCCCGCCCGCCCGAGCCGGTCGAGGACAACCTGCGCACCTTGCAGCAATTGCCCGAGGCGATACAGCGTGAAGTGCCGCGGGTGAGTGTCGGCGGTTATATTTATTCGCCGAATCCGGCCGACCGCCTGCTGCTGGTCGACAAGATGCTGCGCCGCGAGGGCGAAGAACTGGCGCCCGGCCTGGTGCTGGAGCGCCTGATGCCGAAATATGCCGTGATGAATTACCGGGGTACCCGCTATCGTGTCGCTTATTGATTGCGGCGTTGCGCGCGACGATGGGCGCGGACCGGTGCTGGCCGTGGTCGGCTGGTCCGGCAGCGGCAAGACGACCCTGCTCGAATTCCTGGTCGGCGCCCTGGCGCAGCGCGGCCTGCGCGTGAACGTCCTCAAGCACAGCCACCACGACATCGTGCTCGAACCGCCGCAAAAGGACAGCGCACGTCTGCGCATGGCCGGCGCGGCCGAGGTGATGATCGCGTCGCCCTACCGCTACGCCATCATGCGCGAGTTGCGCGGGGAGGGCGAACCGAGCCTGCGGGAGCAGCTATTACGCCTGAGTCCGGCCGACCTGACGCTGGTGGAAGGTTATAAATGGGAAGCGCTGCCGAAGCTGGAAGTGTTCCGGCCCGGGCTGGGACGGCCGCCTTTGTATCCCGACGATCCGCTGGTGGTGGCCGTGGCCTCGGATGTACCGGCACCCGGCAAGCTGGCGCCTGGCACGGCCTGGCTGGACCTGAATGCGCACGACAGCGTCTTGGCTTGGCTCAGCAACTGGATGATGCCAAACCCTAAAGTTTCCGGTGGTTAAGCCGTTAAGAAAGGATACCCCTCACCAGGAGATTGAAATGGACGTCCTCGCCATCGCCAAGCTGTCCACCACCATGGCAGAAACCGGTAACAAGGAAGAAGTTGCGATGACCATGCTGAAGAAGCAGCAAGACATCCAGCGTAACCACGCCACCCAGCTGCTCGATGCGATCCAGCCGCCGCAGCCGGCGCAAAACCTGCCGGCGCATTTGGGCAATACCATCAATACCACCGCCTGAACGACAAACGCCGCGTCATGACGCGGCGTTTTTACATGGGTTTAGTGGAAGGCGCGCAGGATGCGCGCTTCGCCGGAAGCGTCGGCGTAGCGCTCGTTGGCCTGGCGCGTGGCTTCCATCATGCGGGTCAGTTGCGCGTCTTCGAAGCGTTCGAGTTCTTCGTTGGCGGCATTCAGCGCCATGGCCAGCTTGGCGCGCGCGTTCTGGTACAGCACGCTGGTGTACTGGTCGGTGTTCTTCAGCAGCTCTTCCGCGTTCTCGATCACGAGACGCAGGTCGCCGATCAGCCGCTCCTGCGTTTGCGGGTGGTTGTCGTCCGGAGTTTCCATTGCTTTCACCCTAAGCCGGTTAGTCACGTCTTAAAATATAAACAAGGACTTCCGGTCGCGTTTGTCTGATCGCAAACGCACGAAGCTCAGCCCGGCAGCCCCATTTACGCCACAGTAATCTGCACGTCGCCCACGGTCACGCGCTGGCCGGCGCGGATCTTGGCGGTCTTGCGCAGTTCCTGCTTGCCATCGACCGACACCACGCCGCTGGCCACGATGTTCTTGCCGGCGCCGCCGCTGTCGCACAAACCCACCAGTTTCAGCAGCTGGTTGAGTTCAACGAACTCGGATGTCAGTTCGAAAGTTGTCTTTTGCATTCTATCCTCGGGAAAAATTGTGGGGCGTACGGTTGAGAACGCCACTTCGGTTCATGCGCATCGCCCCACATAGCCTCATGCCGGGTCCGGCCGCGTCATGTCGATCGGAACAATCCACTGATTAAACTGTTCCGCGCTGACGTGGCCCGATTGCAGGGCCGCCTCGCGCAGCGTGATGCCTTCGTGCTGGGCGTGCTTGGCGATTTGCGCGGCGCGATCATACCCGATGTGCGGCGCCAGTGCGGTCACCAGCATCAGCGATTGCTCCATGAGCTCGCCGATGCGGGCACGGTTCGGTGCGATGCCCTGGGCGCAATGCTCGTCGAAGGAGCGCATGCCGTCGGCCAGCAGGCGCGCACTTTGCAGGAAATTGTGCGCAATCATGGGCTTGAACACGTTCAGCTCGAAGTTGCCCTGCGAACCGCCGATGGTGATCGCGACGTCGTTGCCGAATACCTGGCAGCACAGCATCGTCATCGCTTCGCACTGGGTCGGATTCACCTTGCCCGGCATGATGGAGCTGCCCGGTTCGTTTTCCGGAATCGTGATTTCGCCCAGGCCCGAGCGCGGGCCGGAAGCCATCCAGCGGATATCGTTGGCGATCTTCATGAGCGCGGCGGCCAGGGTCTTGAAGGCGCCATGGGTGGCGACCAGGGCGTCGTGCCCGGCCAGGGCCGCGAACTTGTTCGCCGCCGACTTGAACGACAGCCCGGTGCGCGAGCCGAGCTCGGCGGCGATGCGCGGCGCGAACTCGGGATGGGCGTTCAGGCCGGTGCCGACAGCGGTGCCGCCGGCGGCCAGGGCCAGCAAGCCGGGCAGGGAAGCGCGGATCGCGGACTCGGAGAATTCGAGCTGGGCGACGTAGCCGGAAAACTCCTGGCCCAGGGTCAGCGGCGTGGCGTCCTGCAGGTGGGTACGGCCGATCTTGACGATGTCGGCGAAGTCGCGCGACTTCACCGTCAGGGTCGCGCGCAGACGCGCCAGCGACGGCAAGACCTCCTTGGACACGGCGATCGCCGCCGCCACGTGCATGGCGGTGGGGAAGATGTCGTTCGACGACTGCCCCATGTTGACATGGTCGTTCGGGTGCAGCAGGCGCGCCTCGCCGCGCTCGCCGCCCATCAGCTCGGAGCCGCGGTTGGCCAGCACCTCGTTCATGTTCATGTTGCTCTGGGTGCCGGATCCGGTCTGCCACACGGCCAGCGGAAATTCCTCGGGATGCTTGCCGTCCAGGACTTCGTCGGCGGCGGCCATGATGGCGTCGGCCTTGTCCTTCGGCAGCTTGCCGAGCGAGCGGTTGACGGCGGCCGCGGCGCGCTTGACCTGGGCCAGCGCGGCCACCAGTTCCGGCGCCATCTTTTCGCTGGAAATGTGGAAGTGGTGCAGGGAGCGCTGGGTCTGGGCGCCCCACAAATGACCTGAAGGTACGTCGATCGGGCCAAAGCTGTCTTTTTCGATGCGGTTTTCCATTGGCGGTCCTGTTATTTCGTAGGCGGGAGCTAAAGAGTGTAGCGCAACACCCGTTAATTACGCTGAAGCTACAAACTCACCTCTGCCATGGCGATTCGCCCCCATCACATCCTGCCCGGCCTGCTGCTCACCTGCGCGGTCCTGGCCCCCGCCCACGCTGCCGAACTCGGCGATGCACGCGTGCTGTCGCATATCGGCCAGCCGCTTTCCGCCCTGGTCGAATTGACCCTGGTCGAGGACGCGTCGAAACCGGTCATGGCGCAGCTGGCGCGGCCCGACGTCTACCGCGGCGCCAACATCGCCATGCCGCCGGTACTCTCCGGCCTCGACATTGCTGTGATCCGCCAGGGCGGCAAACAGTTCCTGCGTCTGGCTTCGGTCAAACCGGTTGAGAGCAAGCACTTGCACGTGTACCTGGAACTGGTCGACGGCGGCCAGCGCACGGTGCGCCTGGTGACGCTGTGGCTGACGCCGGATCCGGATCCGGCTCCGCCGCCGGCACCGGTCCCGGCCCCGGCCCCGCCTGCACCTGCGATTGCCGCTGCGCCGGCCGCGCCTGCGCCGGTGGCGGCGCCTGAAGCGACGGAGCCACCGAAGCCCGTGACGCAACCGGTGCGCAAGCCTGCGCCGCCGAAGCGCCCGCCGGCCCAGCCCGAACCCGACGCGCACGCGGCGGCAAGCGGGCACGATGCGCCCGCGCCGAAGCCGTCCGCGCCGGCCATCAAGCCCATCAAGCCCATCAAGCCCATCAACATCGAGCAGCACGGGAAGAAGCCCGCCGCCGACCTTGCCAGGCCCGCCGCCGCCGCGGCGCCGTCTTGCGCGCCGACGCCGAGCGCGACCGCGCTGGATGCCTGCACGGTGCTGGGCGCGAAGAACGAAGCCCTGCGCCAGGAGCTCGGCAGGCTCGAGGACAAGGTCAAGGTGCTGCAAGTGGCCAGCGGCGTGAAGGCGGCAGGCCCAGCGCCGGCGGAGGCCGGAGCCGGGCCCGACTCCACGCCGGAAGCCAAGACCGAAGCAACACCGGAAGCCAAGACCGAAGCAACACCGGAAGCCAAGACCGAATCCAGGCCCGAAGCCAGGCCGGACGACAAGCCGAAGTCGGCGCCGCGCATCCACCGCAAGCCGAAGCCGGCGCCGCCGCCCGAGGAGCCGCTGCCCTGGCTGGCCATCGGCGGCGCCATTGCCGGCTTGCTGGCGCTGGCCGCAGGGATGCTGCTGTTGCGCCGCCGCCGCGCCGCCGCCGGCAAGGTATTGAAAACCGCACGCGAGCCGGAAGTCGTGGTGCTGCCGCAGGACGGCGGCGCCGATGGCCTGGCCAAGCCCAGCTTCATGTCGGCCGTGAAGGCGCGCCTGATGGCGTTGCGGCTCGGCAAACGCCCGGCACAGGCCGCGCGCGTCGAGCCGGACACCCCCGAAACAGCGCCGGCCACCCAGCCCGAATAAGCGCGAAAAGGGCGCGCACGAATTGGTCTACACAAGCTGGGAAATTCGGTTATACTGAATTCGCTGGTTAATAAAACCACAAAAAACGGCCCCTGGGTCCGGCGCAGCCACCACCGATAGCGTGGCGCGGGAACCGGATGCACGTCGCAAGACGCCTGGGTACGGAAGCGGTCGAGTGCCAACAGCGGCAGTCGTCGCCGGATGCAACCGGCAAAGAGGCGGCACCAGGACTAGCCTGGTGTTCGCTCTCCGAATTCATGCACACGGTCGTTCCGGGTGCAGCAAAAGCAAAGGCGCCCGCGGGCGCCTTTTTTGTTTTATCCGGTCGCATTGCTTGCGCCAGCCTTGCCGGCAGCGCAACAAAAAAGCGCCCGCAGGCGCTTTCGATGCGAGGCTGGCGCCGCTCAGTGCGCGCACATCGCGCGGTCGAGCTGGCCCATCCAGGGTTCGGTGATGTCGCGAATGGCGCGGTCGTTGGCCATGATCTGCTTCAGCAGGTCGATCTTGCGCAGGCGGCGCGCGCCTTCCAGGGCAGGGACGCCGCTAGCGGCGGCGCTCGCTTGCATGGCGCATTGCCCCTGCAGTTGCTCGAAGCCGTTCCAGTCGCCCGATTGCGCGGCGCTGGCCATCTGGCCCGTCAGACCGGCAATATGTTCGTACATGGCGAGGACGTCGTTCTGGTTCATGTTGGCACCGAGGCAATATTCTTCCGGACGGATGACCGGTTGTCCCCCCTTTTACGGCAGCGCTTTTGGAAACTTTAGGGCTTTTGCTAAAAAAATTTGAAATTTTTTTTGCCAAGACTGTCCCGTGTGTCCGCCACTACCTCTGATCCGCCTCATAGCGATATCATGGGAAATATGCAGCCGAGAACTTCGGCCCGGATGCCCGGGTCGAAGCTCAAGGCATGCAGGACGTCCCGACCACGATAAGGAACACCATGACACCTCGCTGGACCCCAACCAGGACCGCCATCGTCCTGGCCTTCGCCGGCGCCGCCCTCGGCGCTTCAGGCTTCGCCTCCGCCCAGGCCAGCGGCGCGACCGCCGCCCCTGCCGCCGGCAAAAGCGCCGGCAAAGGCGCCGACAAGCCGGCCGGCATGACCGTGCTGCCGGGCGACGATTTCTTCGCCTATGCCAACGGCGACTGGCTGGCGAAGACCGAGATCCCGGCCGACCGCGGTTCCTGGAGCGCCATGGGCGCGCTGGCCGAAGACACCAACGCCCGCATCGCGAAGATGATCGAGGAACTCGGCGCCGCCAGGGGCACGTCGGGCGAAGCGCGCAAGGTGGCCGACTTCTACGCCGCCTACATGGACGACGCCGCGATCGAGAAGCGCGGCCTGGCGCCGGTCAAGCCGATGCTGGCGGACATTGCCGCGATCAAGGACAAGGCCGCGCTGGTACGGGCGCTGGGCGCCTCGGTGCGCGCCGACGTCGACCCATTGAATTCCACCGATTTCTTTACCGAGAACCTGTTCGGCGTCTGGGTCGCGCAAGGCCTGGCCGATTCCGCGCGCAACCTGCCTTACCTGCTGCAGGGCGGCCTGGGCATGCCCGACCGCGCCTACTACCTCGAGAACAATACGCGCATGGCCGAGCTGCGTACCAAGTACCAGCAGCACATCGCAGCCATGCTGAAGCTGGCCGGCTACGACAAGAGCGACGAGCGCGCCGCCCGCGTGTTCGAACTCGAGCTGGCGCTGGCGCAGACCCATGCCAGCCGCGAGGAGTCGAGCGATATCCAGAAGTCGAACCATGTCTGGACCCTGAAGGACTTCGCCGCCAGGGCGCCGGGCATCGACTGGAACGCTTTCTTCAAGGCCGCGCGGCTGTCCGGCCAGGAGCGCTTCCAGGTCTATCACCCGGGCGCGGTCAGCGGTGCGGCGCGCCTGCTGGCGAAGCCCGACCTGGCGGTCTGGCGCGACTACCTGGCCTTCCACAAGCTGAACCAGTATGCCAGCCTGCTGCCGAAAGCGGTTGCCGACCAGCGCTTCGAATTCAACGGCAAGGCCCTGACCGGCACGCCGCAGCAATCGGTGCGCTGGAAGCGCGCCCTGGCCGCCACCAACGAGGCCATGGATGAGGCCGTTGGCAAGATTTATGTGGGGCGCTATTTCCCGGCCGCAGACAAGGCGCGCGTGCAAAAGATGGTTGCCAACATCATCGAGGCCTTCAGTGCGCGCATCGACAAGCTCGACTGGATGGCGCCGGCCACCCGCGCCCAGGCCCAGGCGAAAGTGACATCGCTTTACGTCGGCGTCGGCTACCCGGATGCGTGGAAATCCTACGATGGCCTGGTCGTGAAGCGCGACGACGCCTTCGGCAACGCCGTGCGCGCCGAGCAATTCCATTACGAGCAGGAATTGGCCAAGCTCGGCAAGAAACCGCAGCGCACCGACTGGGCGATGCCGCCGCAGCTGGTGAACGCCGTCAATCTGCCGCTGCAGAACGCATTGAACTTCCCGGCCGCCATCCTGCAGCCGCCGTTCTTCGACCCGAAGGCGTCCGACGCCGTGAACTATGGCGCGATCGGCGCCATCATCGGCCACGAGATCAGCCACAGCTTCGACGACCAGGGCGCCCAGTTCGACGCCCAGGGCCGCTTGCGCGACTGGTGGACGACGGAAGACCTGGCCCACTTCAAGGCGGCGTCCGCCAAGCTGGTGGCGCAGTACAACACCTACCAGCCCTTCCCGGACCTGGCGGTGAACGGCCAGCTGACCCTGAGCGAAAACCAGGCCGACCTGGCGGGCCTGCAAGCCGCGTTCGACGCCTACAAAGCCTCGCCGGCAGGCAAGGCAGCCGGCGCCGACGGCGAGCGCCAGTTCTTTACCGGCTTTGCCCAGGGCTGGCGCACCAAGATGCGCGAAGCATCGCTGCGCCGCGCCGTCCTCACCGACGGCCATGCGCCGGCCCAGTACCGCACCTACATCGTGCGCAACCTGGACGGCTGGTACAAGGCCTTCGATGTCAAGCCCGGCCAGTCGCTGTACCTGGCGCCACAGGACAGGGTGCGTATCTGGTGATGGCCGGCGATCCGCATTCCAACGCACAGCTGGACGATATCGCGCGCCGGACGCTCGACCATTACGAGCGCAATGCCCGGCAATTCTTTGCCGGGACGATCGGCCACGACGTCAGCCAGAACATCGCGGCGCTGCTCGATGCGATCGCGGCGCCGGCGCCGTTCACGCTGCTCGACCTCGGCTGCGGGCCGGGCCGCGACCTGAAAACCTTCAGCGCGCTCGGGCACCGCGCCATCGGGCTCGACGGTTCGGCGGAGTTCGTGGCCATGGCGCGCGACCACAGCGGCTGCGAGGTCTGGCACCAGGACTTCCTGCACCTGGATCTGCCGAACGGGATGTTCGACGGCGTGTATGCCAATGCCTCGCTGTTCCATGTGCCGAGTGCGGCCTTGCCCGGCGTACTGGAGCGGTTACATGGCGCCCTGAAGCCGGGCGGTGTGCTGTTCAGCTCGAACCCGCGCGGGCAGAACGAGGAAGGGTGGAACGGACCGCGCTACGGCAGCTATTACGACTACTCGACCTGGGAGCGCTACCTGGTGGCGGCGGGTTTCCTGCCGCTTCGGCATTACTACCGCCCGGAAGGCTTGCCGCGCGAACAGCAGCCCTGGCTGGCCAGCGTCTGGCGCAAGCCTTAGGTGGACCTTAATGCGCATCCCTAATGTTAACGAACGTACAGAGTTGCCCAACTATCGGGCTTAAGGTGGGCCTTCGTTTCACTACACCGAAGAGGTACTGACATGAACGAAGACCAGATCAAGGGCAAGGCCAAGGACATCGGCGGCAAGATCCAGCAAAAGGTCGGCGAAGCCGTCGGCAGCCGCCAGCAACAGTCCGAAGGGCTGTCGAACCAGGCCGAAGGCAAGGTCCAGGAGAAAGTGGGCGACGCCAAGGATATCGTCAAGGGCAACCGCTGATCCCGGGCTTGCAGATCAACAGCAGCCGCGCTCGTCGCGGCTGTTTTCTTATGTGCGGCTGTTTTCTTATGCACGGCTGTGTTGTGTTGCAAGGGCGCAGCCCGCGTCCCTGTTCCCGCCTACGACTTGTCGTCTTCCTCGATCTTGTCGCCCAGCGCATCCTCCACATACAGCATCTGCACCAGCACCTTGAGCGCCGCCGTCATGGGCGTCGCCAGCGCCACGCCGGCAAAGCCGAACAGGGTTCCGAACACCAGCTGCATGGCGATGATCAGGGCCGGCGGCAGGTCGACGGCGCGCGACTCGATCATCGGCTGCAACACGTAGCCCTGGACCAGCTGGATGCCGGCGAACAGCAGGACCACGTACAGCGCCATGTCGGGACTGATCGAAAATGCGATCAGCACGGCCGGCACGCCCGCCATGATGGGCCCGACATAGGGCACGAAATCCAGCAGACCGGCAATGATGCCGAGGATCAGCGCCAGCGGCACGCCGAGCAGGCTCAGGCCGACCGAGGTGACCACGCCGACGATCAGCATCGACACCGAGGTGCCCAGCAGCCAGCTGGACAGGTTGTCGCCCATCTTCTGCATGACCTGGCGCGCGCGCGGGCGTTTCGGCTGCGGGATCAGCTTGATGAAGCCGCCTGTATACAAATGCGGCGAGGCGGCGAAATAGATGCCGACCACCATGATGATCGCCACGTTGCCGATCGCCCCGAAGATCCCGGTAAAGAACAGGCCGGCGTTCGGCATGATCGACGACATCTGCTTGACGGCGTCTTCCGGCGCCGGCAATTCCGAGGCCACGCGTTGCAGCAAGGGATGTTCCTTGACGAATTCCTGCAGCTTTTCGATCGACTTCGGCACGGCCTCGGCCAGCTTGGTCGACTGCTCGGAAATCTGGGGCGCCATGGCCCACCCGCCCAGGCCGATCACGGCAAACAGCAGCAATACCACGAGCGCGAGGGCGATCTGGCGTTTCATGCCGGTGCGCTGCGCCAGCAGGGCGCTCAGTTTATACAGCAGCACCGCGAACAGGATGCAGGCAAAGATCAGCAGCAGGGCATCGACGGCGAACCAGGCGGCGGCCAGGCCGAGGATGAAGAGGACGGCGATGCCGTCGATGAGGGCGACGCGCTTCATCAGCTTGCGCTTGGGCATGCCCTCGGTGTCGCGCGGGTGGACTGCGGGGGAGGTGTGTTCGTTCATCTGGTGCTCGATTATCAAAAGGATAACTGAACAGTATCACCACGCCGGGGCGCCTGGCGCATGGCTGGGCATCCATGTGGCTTTGAAGAATATGGACGAGCTGTGTGCGTGGCCGTACAGATGGGTGTTTTGCAAGGGCGTATTCTGGACCCATCGCGCGGCACATCGACCGCGCCTACTACGCAAGGAGAACGACCATGAATGAAGATCAAGTCAAAGGCAAACTGAAAGACATCGGCGGCAAAATCCAGGAAGAAGCCGGCAAGCTGGTCGACAGCCCTGAAACCCAGGCGAAGGGCCTGAAGAACCAGGTCGAAGGCAAGACCCAGGAAAAATACGGCGATGCCAAGGAAACGCTGAAAGACGGTATCGACCGCGTCTAAGCGGCAACCAGGCCCTTGCGGGCCTGAATGAACAACGGCCCCCGGCGTCGATGACGCCAGGGGCCGTTTTATTTATCCGGTTGGTCCCGACGCGTGCGGGATTACTGGACTTCGTAAGCGCCGATGTCGATCGTGCCCAGGGTCGGACGCGACGAGTACGAAGCGGTGTGCTTGTAGCTTGCGGTCGGCTTCAGTGCCAGGCCACCGGCCGAGCTGCCCGGGTTCGAGCCGGCGTTCAGGATCTGCGACGCCGCCGAGGTCAGGCGCAGGTCATAGGCTGCGCGGTTGACGAAGGCCGGGGCCAGCGACTGGTAGTTGGTCTTCTTCACCGCCGAAGCCTGGCCGGTGATGGTGCCGGTGCCGCTGAAGATGTTGTTGATCAGTTTCGCCGGAGTAGTCACGCTCGAGCCGATCTGGACGAAGGTGCCGCGGCCGCTGTCTTCGTTCAGGAAGGTATTGTTGATGACATACAGGTCTTGCTTGCGGCCGGCGCCGGTCGCGCCTTCCATGCCATACGCCACCAGGGCCGGATTGTTGTGCGAGGCCGGCTGCATGATCACGTTGCCGATCACATAGGTGGTGCCGCCGTTCGGCACGTCGATCTCGTAGCTCGGCTTGCCGGCTGCGGTGCTGCCGGTTTCGCCCGCGCGCAGGCTCGAGAAGCGGTTGTACGCGATCATGTTGTAGATGCCGCGGGTCTTCAGGTTGTGGCCGACGTTGGCATCGTGCGAGAAGTTGTAGCGGAAGTAGAGCTTCGCGATCTTGCCGATGTAGATGTTGTGGCTGTAGCCATCGCCGTAGCCGTTGTGGCCGAACTCGTTGTACTCCATGGTCACGGTGCTGGCGGTGTTTTCGCCGCTCAGGACCCCGTTCTCGTTGTCGTGCAAGAACGAATTACGCAGCGTGAAGTTGGTACCTTCCAGGCGCAGGGCGGCGCCGTTCTTGTCGGCGACTTTCGCGCCCGACATTTCAACGTTGTCGACGGTGATGTCGTTGCCGCGCACGACCCAGATCGCCTTGCCGCCGGAGCTCTTGCCGCCGGCCTGGATCTTTGGACGGCCGTTCACGCCGCGGATGGTGAGCTTGTTGGCAGTAATCGCGCAGACGTCGCCCGAGTAGGTGGCGGCCTGGATTTCGACGGTGTCGCCGGCCTTGGCAACTGCAAAGGCCTTGCATGGCGTGGTGTAGGTCTTGCCTGCGCCGACGCTCAGGGTGGCAGCCGAAGCCGGGGCTGCGATGGCGGCGTCAAGCACGAGAGCGGAGGTGGCGAAAGCGATGCGGGTGGTGTTGATACGGATCGATTGCATGGTATTCCTCGTGTAGTGCGCGCTCCGGAAAAGAGCGTCTGTGAGATCAGGAACATGCAGAATACCGTGAGGAATTAATTCCGTGTGGAATGAATTTGTTACAGGAAAGCTAAACAGCCGAGTTCAATTCGTCACATTCTCATAGGAAAGAACGAGATTTCAGGCATGCAAATCGGGTGCAAAAAAATGTTGAACAACGTCGCGCGAACGCCACAAACAGTGTTGACTTTTTGCGTAATTACGGAATAATTAATTCCTCTTCGGAAAGACTTTTTTTCCACAAGGAAAAAATAAAGGCCGGAATCACCACTCTTTGAGCGGCTTTCCGGCCTTTTTGGCAAGCTGGGCAGGGGCCTGGGCCCCGGCTTTGACAAGCTGAAAACTTACTGCGGTGCGGTGCCGCCCAGGTTCTTCTTGAAGAAGGCTTCGATCAGGCCATACACGTGGCGCTGGCTGGTGCGGCCCGAGATGCCGTGCTTGGCGCCCGGGTAGGTCATCAGGTCGAACTGGACGTTACGCTTGACGAGCTCGTCGATCAGGCGCGTGCTGTTGGTGAACAGCACGTTGTCGTCGGCCATGCCGTGGATCAGCAGCAGCGGCGACTTCAGGCCATCCAGGTGGGCGAACACGCCGCTGCGCGCGTAGGCGTCCGGGTCCGACTTCGGCGTGGCGCCGACGAACTGCTCGGTGTAGTGGGTGTCGTAGAGCGACCAGTCGGTGACCGGCGCCACCGACACGCCCATCGCGATCTTGTCCGATGCAGCCGCCAGCAGGCGCAGGGTCATGAAGCCGCCATAGCTCCAGCCGAACACGCCCACGCGCTTCGGGTCGACAAAGCTCTGCTGGGCCAGCCAATCGATGCCGGTCACCTGGTCTTCGACTTCGTTCTTGCCCAGGTTGTTATAGATGACGTCGGTGAACTGGCGCTCGCGGCGGCTCGAGCCGCGGTTATCCAGACGGAACACCACGAAGCCTTGCTGGGCCATGTATTGGTCAAAGTAATTGCCCCAGGTACGGGTCACGCGCTGCGAATGCGGGCCGCCATAGGTGAACAGGAAGACCGGATACTTTTTCGTGGCATCGAAATTGGCCGGCTTGATCATCGAGTAGTGCAGGGTCTGGCCATCGTGCGCCTTGATGGTGCCGAATTCGGTAGGCAGCAGGTCGGGCAGGTACTTGGCGAACGGGTGGTTCGCGTTCAGCTCGTTGTGCTGCAGCCACTCGACCATGGCGCCGTCGGCGCGGCGGATCGACACTTGCGGCGGCGTGGTCGGGTTCGAGTAGGTGTCGACGAAGATCTTGCCGTTGCCGGCAAAGGCAGCCTCATGCCAGCCGTCGCCCTTCGTGATGCGGGCCGGCTTGCCGGCGCTGCTGCCGTCCAGGGCCAGGGCATAGGTCTGCTTGTCGATCACGGCGTCGCGGTTCGACGATACGTAGACCTTGCCGGCCTTTTCGTCGACGGCCAGCACGTTGTCGACACCCCATTCACCGCTGGAAATCGGGTTGATCAGCTTGCCGTTCAGGTCGTACAAATACAGGTGGTTCCGGCCGCTGCGCTCGGAGGCCCAGATGAAAGCCGGACGGTTCTTCAGGAAACGCAGGTCGTTGTGGATGCTGACCCAGGTCGGCGAGGTTTCGGTCAGCAGGGTGCGCTGGGCCAGGCTGGCGGCATCGACCGCCACCAGGTCGAGGCGCTTCTGGTCGCGCGTCTGGCGCTGGTAGGCCAGGGTCTTGCCGTCGGCGCTCCAGTCGGCGCGCACCAGGTAGATATCCTTGTCGGCGCCCAGGTCGATCTTGCGCGACACGCCGGTTTCCGGCGACACGACGAACAGGTCCACCAGCACGTTCGGGTCGCCCGCGGCAGGGTAGTGCTGGTCGATCACTTCGGTGCGGTCGGCAAAGATCTCGAAGCGGCGCGCCACCGGCACCGGCGCTTCGTCGTAGCGCTTATAGGCGATGGCGGAGTCGTCCGGCGCCCAGTAGTAGCCGGTGGTCTGGTCCATCTCTTCCTGCGCGATGAACTCGGCTTCGCCGTTGTGCACGGTGCCCTTGCCGTCCTGGGTCAGCTGGCGCTCGGCGCCGGTCTTCAGGTCGATGACGACCAGGTTCTGGTTGCGCACGAAGGAAACGTAGCGGCCCTTCGGCGAGATTTTTGGGTCAAGCACATTCCCCGAGGCCACCTTGCGCGCCACATCCGGCTTGGCGACATCGACCAGGTAGAGGTCGCCGGCGATCGGCACCAGCAACTGCTTGCCATCGGGCGACCAGCTATAGCTGATGATGCCCGACAGGCTGGCGGTGCGCGCGCGTTCGCGGCGCGCCTTTTCCTCGAGCGACAATTCCTCGTTCGGGACCAGCTTCTTGGAGTCGACCAGGCGGCGCGTGGTCTTGTCCTTCATGTTGTATTCCCACAGGTCTTGCTGGAACTGGTTGTCGTCGCGGCCGCGCAGGAAGGTCACGCGCTCGCCGTCGGGCGAGACCTTCAGGGTTTTCACGCCGGGACCGGCAAGCGAAGGCTCGCCGTGGATACGGTCGAGGGTCAGGCGTTCCGCGGAAGCGGGCGCGGCCGCGAGTGCGGCCAGGAGGCAAAGGAGGAGGCGCATTGTGTGTCTCGTTAAAATTAGCTAAATGCAACGGACGAGACAATAACAGAGTAGGCCTCCAAAAGCAGTATGTATCGCCCCTTTCACGGCTGAGTTTGCAACTATACTGTTTGTAATTTTATAAGGAGAACCATGAAGACACGCATCATTACCCAGTCCGCCGCGGCCCTGGCCGCACTGTGCATGAGCGCAGCGGCGATGGCCTTGCCCCTGGCACAGTTCGAGGGCCAGTACAAGCTGGTGTCCTCGACCACCGAACCCGATTCCAACTGGCGCTTTACCAAGGGGCGCATCGCGATCAAGAGGCTCGACGCGCGCCATGTGTCTATCCTGCACGCCTGCGAGTGGAAAGGCAGTCCGAAGGAAGTATGCAGCGAGCGCTATGTGGCGCAGGAACGCCAGGGCGCGTTCTACCTGCAGGACCGGAACACCTCGCACGAGCGCATGGCCTTCGACCCGGCGGCGCGGCGCTTGACCGTCGTCACCCATGGCGTCGACGGATCGGTGCGCCGCGATATCTATGAAGCGACCACGGCGCCGCTGACGGACAAGGCGCTGGTGCACCGCATGAAGCGCGAACAGGATGCGGTCGACGACCTGGTCGACGAACCGACCTTTGGCGAGTTCGGCAAGTGGGAATACCGCAACAACCGCATCGAGCTCGGAAGCGTGCGCTGACTGCGGCCTGTTCTCAGATGGCGTGGACGGCGGCCCGCACCTTCTGGCGCGACAGGCGGTCGAACGACCAGGTCAGCAGCACGGCGGCGATCGTCAAGCCCAGCACCAGGCCGATCCAGAAGCCGGTGGTTTCCATCGGCGCCGCCGGCGACAAACCGAACCAGGCCGGCGCAATACCCAGGATATAACCCAACGGCAGCGAAAAGCCCCAGAAGGCGACCAGCTGGATGATCATCGGCGGACGCGTCACCTGGTAGCCGCGGATGGCCGAAGCAGTGGCGACCTGGGTCGCATCCGACAGCTGGAACAGCGCCGCGAACAGCAGCAGATGGACGCAGGCTTCCTGCACCGCCGGGTCCGAGGTATAGGCGCGTGCGATTTCCCAGCGGAAGATTGCGATAAAGGCCGCCGACAGCACGCCGAAGGCCACCGACATGCCGACACCGACCCAGGCCACGAAGCGCGCCCGTACCGGATTGCCTTCGCCCATGGCCTGGCCGACGCGGGTCAGCAGGCCGATGCCGAAGCTCAGGGGCACCATGAACACGAGCGAGGCGAAGTTCAGCGCGACCTGGTGCGCCGACACCTGCACCACGCCGAAGCGCGCTACCAGCAGGCTGATCAGGCCGAAGGCGCTGACCTCGGCAAAGTAGGTGACGCCGATCGGCAGGCCGAGGCGGAACATTTCCCTGATTTCGGCCCAGTCCGGGCCTTCCATCTTCGTGAACGGGTAGGTCATGCGGTAGACGGGCGAGACCTTGATCCACAACAGCATGGCAACCAGCATCAGCCACATGCCCACCGCCGTCGACACCGCGCAGCCGACCGCACCCAGCCTTGGTGCGCCCCAGTTGCCGAATACCAGCAGCCAATTGCTGGCAATGTTGAACAGCAGGCCGAGGATGGCGATGACCATGATCGGCTTGGTCTGGTTGATGCTGGTCGTGTAGCCGTACAGCGCGCGGTAGCAGGCAAAGGCCGGCATGCCGACGCTGGTCACGTGCAGGAAGAGGGCGGCGCGGTCGGCCACGTGCTGGTCGAGGCCGATGTGGTCGAACAGCAGGGTGGCGAGGTTGGCGGCGAGGCAGGCGACCAGGCCGACGATCAGGCCCTTCCACAGCGACTGCCGTACCGAATGCGGAATCTTGTCATAGCGCCCGCCGCCGACTTCGTGGGCGACGACGGTGTTAATCGCCATCATCGTGCCCATCACGGTCACCAGCACGATCGACCACACCGAGGCGCCGAGCGACACGGCGGCCAGCTCCTCGGCGCTGACGTGGCCGGTCATCGCCACGTCGGCCACGCCCATGCCCACCGTTGCCAATTGCCCGACCAGCATCGGCCACGACAGCTTCCAGAGCGTGGCGATTTCGGCGCGGACCGGGGAGGGGGAATTGCTGAGCGTGGCGCTGGTGGTCATGGGGCGGATTCTTGTTCTTGGAAACCCTCGATTTTACTGTCTAAGCACTAACTTTGTGAGGGCCGGTGTCTGGCGTGCGCCGCAATGGTGCGGGAGACGAGCGCACCGCGCCATCTTTAATTTTGTACGTACGCCCCCATCTGGGAGCCATTCGTGAACACCGCTTTTTGGGAGTGCACCGTGGAATACAAGGATTATTACCAGACCCTTGGCGTCGGCAGGACAGCGTCCGCGGACGACATCAAGAAGGCGTACCGCAAGCAGGTGCGCAAGTACCACCCCGACGTCAGCAAGCACAAGGACGCCGACGCGAAAACCAAGGAAATCAACGAGGCCTACGACGTGCTGGGCGACGCCGACAAGCGCGCCGCCTACGACGCGCGCGGCCGCGCCTATGCGGGTGGACAATTCGCGGGCGAACAGTTCGACTCGTCATCGGACTGGAACGGCCACTTCGACTTCGGCGGCGCCGGGGCCGACGAGTTCTTCGCCGACTTGTTCGCCAAGGCCGGCGGCGGGCGCCGTGGCGGCTTCCAGATGCGCGGCGACGATATTCACGCGGCCATCACCATCGACCTGGCGGACGCCTACCACGGCGCCACGCGCACGGTGAGCCTGCGCGTGCCGCGCCATGCCGGCCCCGGCCGCACCGCGATGGCGGAAAAGACCCTGAACGTGACGATCCCGCGCGGCGTGACGCCGGGGCAGCAACTGCGCCTGGCGGGCCAGGGGCACGAGGCACATGGCGGCGCGGGGGCGGGCGACCTGTACCTGGAAATCCAGTTTTCGCCGGATGCGCGCTACCGCGTCGACGGTGCGCACGTGTACGAGACGGTGCCGGTGACCCCATGGGAAGCGGCGCTGGGCGGCAAGGTGGCGGTGCAGACGCCGTCGGGTACGGTCGAAGTTGCCGTGCCGGCCGGCTCGCAGAGCGGACGCAAGCTGCGGCTGAAGGGCAAGGGCATTCCCGCCGCGACGCCGGGTGACCTGTTCCTGGTGCTGGAAGTGGTGCTGCCGCCGGCCGACAACGACAAGGCGCGGGCCTTTTACCAGGCGATGGCGCGCGATCTGGCGTTCAATCCGCGTGCCGCATAGCGCGCAGCTTAGCAGAGGCCATAGCGCGCGCCGTGTGTCCATGCGGCCTCCTACAATCGGTGGCAAATGATTCACTGCTAATTCATCGAGGAGGTTGTATGGAACAGAACATTGATCAGGGCGCCGGCATGCCGCGCAACCTGCAGGGAAAGCGCGTTGCCGTGCTGATGACGGATGGTGTCGAGCAGGTCGAATACACGGGGCCGCGCCGCTTTCTCGAGCAGCACGGTGTGACGGTGATCCTGATCTCGCCGAAGGGTGTGGGCGAGGAAGTGCAGGGCATGAACCACGACCAGGCGGGCGACAAGTTCAAGGTCGAGATGCATGTGAAGGACGCTGTTCCAGCCGACTTCGATGCGCTGGTGCTGCCGGGCGGGGAAGAGAATCCGAAGGCCCTGCGCAAGGATGCAGATTCGGTGGCCTTCGTGCGCGAATTCTATGCGCAGGACAAGCCGCTCGCCGCAATCTGCCACGGGCCATGGGTGCTGATCGATGCCGGGATTGCGGAGTCGAAGAACCTGACCAGCTATCCCGAGATCCAGGACGACATGCGTAAGGCGGGCGCCGAGTGGATCGACCAGGAGGTGGTCATCGACGGCAAGCTGATCACGAGCCGCAAGCCGGACGATATCCCCGCGTTTAACGAGGCGCTGCTGAAAGAGCTGAGGGTGGATCCGCAGGCGGCGGATGTGGGTCCGAGTTCGTGAAAGGAGGGCAGGCGAGGCCTGCCTGCTGTTCTCGTCAACCCATGAAATTCGACGGGCCCTGCCGGCATATACCGGCAGGGCCCGCTTTGCTTGTTGCTGCCCCGGTGGAGGATAAAAATGTTCCTACTCTAATGCAGCGTGTGTTAAAGGATTTCCTTGCCGTTGACTGTTAGCGTCTTGATTTCACCGGTCGATATCACGCCGGCGCAGGTAGCGGACATTTTCTCGCGTGCGCCGAAGCCGTTGGTAAATTCGAACGAGCCGCGCGGCCAGACGAAGCGGAACGTGTCGCCATTGCCGACGTTGGCGACATAAGGCGGCGTGTCGTAGCCGCCGAATTTTGCCAGGGACCGGATGGCGGTCTGGCATTTCAGGCGTACTTTGCCTACCTGCTTATCATGAATCTGGGATTCGGACGGTACGATATTGCGGTACACGGCCACGCCGATGAACAAGATAAACATGCCAATACCTGCCAGGCCCAGCCATTCGCGCCAGCCCAGCTTCACTTTCGGAATGACGACTGGAACTGCTGGCGAAGTCTTGACGGTTTTCCTTGGCGATCCATCGATGGGATTTCGCAGACTGGGCAGTCGACGAAACCGGCTGGTAGATAGACGTTACAAGCCTTGCATCGAGTGGACATGGTTGACTGTCTTGATTTTTGGAAAGCGGTCATTATAGGCATGCTGACCTGTGCCAAATCTCACCAATTGTTTCAACGGATAACGTGCTTTGCTCTGCGGAGTGACGGGCGAGGGTCGTATGAGCGGCGCAAAAACAAAGCCCCACCGGCTTGCGCCGGCAGGGCTTTGTTTCGGAATACTGGTGGAGGCGGAGGGAATCGAACCCTCGTCCGCAAGCACTCTACAGACAGTTCTACATACTTAGCACTATCAATTAATTTAACCTGGACAACGGGGATGTGCACCCTTTGTACAAGCGAGTTACCTTAAATTTCGGAAGCACCCAAGTAACCCGAGTGATTCCTAGCCTCTGTAAATGACTCTACTTGCCTTGCGGCCCACCCCAGAGGCGAGGTAGTGTAGAGCTAGCAGCAATTAAGCTGCGAGTGCGTACGAGTTATCGTTTGCAGTTATTGATTTCTGGGTGTATTTACGAGGTAACCAGCCCTCGGTATGCCCTGCGCTGCTTTGCAACCCACGTCGAAACCAGGTCGCCCCCCAACGAAAGAACTTTCATTGTACTCCAAAGCGGGTGTATGTGCACTGTTGTTGCCTTGATGTGTGAGGCTAACTGTGCTCATCGTTCCGCGTGGGCAGTGGGGCTGGCTAAATGCCGGCACCACACAGTGCCCACCCTACGGTTGCTGCTAGCGATGGAACCGCTGCGATGGACTGCTGCGGTTTCGTACCACATTCCTTAGCGGTTGCCGGCGTTGCGCTGGGCGATCTCATTGCCCAAGTAGCCGCCGCCGATCACACCGGCCAGCGTTGCCAGCTTCTTGCCGTTGCCGCCGCCGACCTGGTTGCCGATCAGGCCGCCGATGACGGCGCCAGTGGCGACGCCCACATAGCTCGGGCCTTGCTGGACCGGTGCCGGAGCCGGCGCTGGCTGATAGGTCGGCTCGGCGTAGCGGACCGGCTGCGGAGCAGGGCGATGCTCGACGACGCGCGGCTTTTGCACGACGGTTTGCTTGACCACGGTGTGCTTCACGACTGGTGCAGGCTCCTGCTTGACCACGATGACCGGGGCGTTGGCGCTCGTCGGCTGCACATACGTGGTCGTGCCTGGGGCTGCGGTAACCACGACCGGGGCCGGGGCGGCTGCGAGCTGGGTTGGCAGCGCGGCCGGTTGCAGCTGGGCTGCGGCAGGTACTGGCTGGGTAGCAGCGAGCGGGACGGCTTGCGCTTCCGGAGCGCTGCGCGACGATGGCAGCAGGCCGGTGATGGCGGCGGCGCCGGTCAGGCTGACGATGATCACCGAGGCGGCAGCGGCGGCCATCAGGGGATGGATACGGGTGGTGGCTTGGGTGGTGGTCATGTTCTCTGCTCCATGTGGTGTTGCGTTGTTCGATGGATGCAGATTAAGGAAATGGACGGTTACACGGTAGACCTGAGGCTGTATCAGTCGTAATCAGATGTAAGGACGAGGTAGGGTGGACCGGGCCGAGAAAGGCGGGTTTCCCGTCCATGCGTTCAGGCAGCGGTGAGGAGCCGCAGCGTGGTTCTAATGGAATGGCTGAACGCGTGGACGGCGGAGCCGTCCACCCTACGGGCTGTGCAACGCGTGGGCACAGGAGCGCCGACCCTACATTACGCGACCGATACGGCTGGGGCGGAAGTCACTGAAAGCGAACGCAGCAGTTCGAGCAGATCGAGCGGCGTGGCGCACAGGTAGTCGGCGCCCCAGGTCGACGGTTCGACCGAGCCGCAGTAACCCCAGGCGCAGGCCACCGTCACCATGTTGGCGGCGCGGCCGGCTTCGATGTCGCGCAGGTCGTCGCCGACGTACCAGCAGTGCTCGGGGGCGATGCCGAGACGGCGCGCGCCTTCCAGCAAGGGAGCCGGATGCGGCTTCGAAAACGGCATCGTATCGCCTGACACGATACAGCCAGCGTGGTCAAGCTTAATTTGCGGAATCAGCGGATCGGTGAAGCGCGCGGGCTTGTTGGTGACCACGCCCCAGGCCATGCCGGCGTCCTCGATGCCCTGCAACAGTGCATCGATGCCCTCGAACAGGGTGCTCTCGATGGCCATGTGGTCCTGGTAGCGGTCGAACCATTGCAGGCGCAGTGTCTCGTAGCCTTCGTCGCCCGGCGCCAGGCCGAAGGCGGCGCCGATCATGCCGCGTGCGCCGGCCGAGGCGGTCGGGCGCAGGATGGCGTAGGGCGTCGGGGCGAGGCCGCGCTCGGTGCGCAGCCAGTTGACCGCGGCGGCGAGGTCGGGCGCGGTGTCGGCCAGGGTGCCGTCGAGGTCGAACAGGACGGCGCGCGGCGCGGGCGTGGCAGGGGAGGTCATCGTTCTCGAAGGCTTCTTACAGGGGTTTGCTGCACGCCACCATGTAATTCACATCGGTGTCGTTGTTGAGCGAATAGATCTTGGTGAGCGGGTTGTAGCTCAGGCCCTTCATGCCGTCCACCTGCAGGCCCGCCAGGCGCAGGTATTGCGACAGTTCAGCCGGGGTGATGAACTTGCCGTAGTCATGGGTGCCGCGCGGCAGCATGCGCAGCACGTACTCGGCGCCGATCACGGCCAGCAGATAGGCCTTCGGGTTGCGGTTGATGGTCGAGAAGAACAGCTTGCCGCCCGGCTTCACCAGCGCAGCGGCGGCGCGTACGATGGAGGCCGGATCGGGCACGTGCTCGAGCATTTCCATGCAGGTGACGACGTCGTACTGGCCTGGCTCTTCCGCCGCCATGTCCTCGGCGGCGATCAGCTTGTAGCGCACTTCCACGCCCGATTCCAGGCTGTGCAGGTCGGCCACTTTCAGCGCCTTCTTCGACAGGTCGATGCCGGTGACTTTCGCACCCTTGCGCGCCATCGATTCCGACAGCACGCCGCCGCCGCAACCGATGTCGATCACGTTCTTGCCGGCCAGCGGTGCGCGCGCATTGATCCATTCCAGGCGCAGCGGATTGATTTCGTGGAGCGGACGGAATTCCGAGGTCGGGTCCCACCAGCGGTGGGCCAGTTCACTGAATTTCGAGATTTCGAGGGGGTCGGCGTTCGTAGTCATAGGACGGAATAATAACGGGAAAGTTTGTGGAGCGAAGTACAAAATGCGCGGGACGAAAAAAACCCCGCCGCAGCGGGGTTTGATCACAGCCTCCGGCGAACCGGATTACTGCTGGCGGGTGCGGGTGCCGACCACTTCGATCTCGACGCGGCGGTTCTTCGCACGGCCTTCCGAGCTCTTGTTGTCTGCAACCGGCTGGCCTTCGCCCTTGCCTTCGGTGTAGATGCGGTTCGAATCGACGCCCTTGCCTTGCAGGTAGGCCTTGACGGCTTCGGCGCGGCGGATCGACAGCTTCTGGTTGTAGGCATCGGTGCCGATCGAGTCGGTGTGGCCGACGGCGATGATGACTTCCAGGTTCATGTCGCCCAGCTTCGAGGTCAGTTCGTCGAGCGATGCCTTGCCTTCAGGCTTCAGGACGGCCTTGTCGAAATCGAAGAAGGCGTCAGCCGAGTAGCTCACTTTTTCCGAGGTTGGAACTGGAGCCGGTGCCGGGGTCGGCGCCGGCGGAGCGGCTTCGACCGGCGGCGGCGGCGGAGCGACGCACTTGCCGTTTTCCAGTTTCTCAGGCGGGACGCACAGCGGTGCGTCGCAGCCAGGGACCGCGTCGGCCGGGGTCCAGTAGCCGGTACGCCAGCACAGGCCGAAAGGATCGCGCGCGATCACGCCGCGGCTGTCCTGGACGTAGGCGCTGTACGGCTTGTTCGCCTGGATGTCGGTGGTCAGCGGCGCGTAGGGCGGTGCGCTTTGAGCAAACGCACTGCCAGCCAGCACGGCCGAAGCTGCGAGCATGAGGGTTGCAATTTTCTTCATATTTTTCTTCCTTTCGGTTTTAAATCTATCCGTCACTGGATGGCAGGTCATTCGCATTAACGTAAGCAGAATATTAACATTCCTGCAGCCGTGTACGGTTCGCATTGCGAAATAAGCAATTAACTTCTCATCCATTTTGCCATATGCGCCACGACCGCACGACCGCGGGATGCCCATTTGCGGTGCATCACATTTTGACACGTTGTTTCTGCGCAACAATGTATTGCCAGAGCACGCTAGCTTGACGAAGGTTTATGACAAGCATGTGTCAAAACTTCAATTGTGCGTACTTGGCAAGTGTCTTGTGAACATGGGCTATTGCCTCCGAATTACGCTGCGGAGGGGGCTCCCATGGTAAAATCGTTCGCTTGTAATTCATAAATCCACAGCCTGAAAGCAGTCGACACGCCCAATGGATCAATTCGCAAAAGAAACAGTCCCGATTTCCCTCGAAGAAGAGATGCGCAAGAGCTACCTCGATTACGCGATGAGCGTGATCGTGGGCCGTGCGCTGCCGGATGTGCGCGATGGCCTGAAGCCGGTGCACCGCCGCGTGCTCTATTCGATGCACGAAAGTAATTACAATTACAACCGTCCGTACGTGAAGTGCGCGCGCGTGGTCGGCGACACCATGGGTAAGTACCACCCCCACGGCGACTTGTCGATCTACGACACGCTGGTGCGTATGGCCCAGGACTTTTCGCTGCGCTACACCCTGGTCGACGGCCAGGGCAACTTCGGCTCGATCGACGGCGACAGCGCGGCGGCGATGCGTTATACCGAGTGCCGTCTCGACAAGATCGCCAGCGAACTGCTGGCCGACATCGACAAGGACACCGTCGACTTCCAGCCGAACTATGACGGCAAAGAGAAGGAACCGACGGTCCTCCCGACCAAGATCCCGAACCTGCTGATCAACGGCTCCTCGGGCATCGCGGTCGGCATGGCCACGAATATCCCGCCGCACAATCTGTCGGAAGTCATCAACGGCGCCCAGCACCTGCTGCGCAACCCGGACTGCACCATCGACGAACTGATCGAACTGATCCCGGCGCCGGACTTCCCGACCGCCGGCATCATCTACGGCGTCTCGGGCGTGCGCGACGGTTACCGCACCGGCCGCGGCCGCGTGGTGATGCGCGCCAAGACCCACTTCGAAGAGTACGGCAAGGATGGCGGCCGCGTGGCCATCATCATCGACGAGCTGCCGTACCAGGTAAATAAAAAGTCGTTGCTCGAGCGTATCGCCGACAACGTCCGCGAGAAGAAGCTCGAAGGCATTTCCGACATCCGCGACGAGTCCGACAAATCGGGCATGCGCGTAGTCATCGAGCTGAAACGCGGCGAAGTGCCGGAAGTGGTGCTGAACAACCTGTACAAGCAGACCCAGCTGCAAGACACCTTCGGCATGAACATGGTGGCGCTGGTGAACGGCCAGCCGAAGCTGCTGAACCTGAAGCAGATGCTGGAGTGCTTCCTGTCGCACCGCCGCGAAGTGGTCACGCGCCGCACCGTGTTCGAGCTGCGCAAGGCACGCGAGCGCGGGCACATGCTCGAAGGCCTGGCCGTGGCACTGGCGAATATCGACGACTTCATCGCCATCATCAAGGCCGCGCCGACGCCGCCGGTGGCGAAAGTCGAGCTGATGCAGAAGGCCTGGGATTCGTCGCTGGTCCGTGAAATGCTCAGCCGTACCGAGACCGGCGCCGCCGGCGGCATCGAGGCCTTCCGCCCCGAGCACCTGCCGAAGCACTACGGCATGCAGCAGGACGGCCTGTATAAACTGTCGGACGAGCAGGCCCAGGAAATCCTGCAGATGCGCCTGCAGCGCCTGACCGGCCTGGAGCAGGACAAGATCGTCAACGAGTACAAGGAAGTGATGGCCCACATCGCCGACCTGCTCGACATCCTGGCCCGCCCGGAACGCGTGACCACCATCATCAGCGACGAGATGGTGCAGATCAAGAGCGACTACGCCGAGAACGGCAAGGACGGCCGCCGTTCGGCCATCGAGCACAACGCCAGCGACCTCGATACCGAAGACCTGATCACGCCGCAGGACATGGTGGTCACGCTCTCGCACACCGGCTACATGAAGTCGCAGCCGATCGCCGAGTACCGCGCCCAGAAGCGCGGCGGCCGCGGCAAGCAGGCGATGGCGACCAAGGACGAGGACTGGATCGACCAGCTGTTCATCGCCAACACCCACGACTACATGCTGTGCTTCAGCAACCGCGGCCGCATGTACTGGCTGAAGGTGTGGGAAGTGCCGCAGGGTTCGCGCAATTCGCGCGGCAAGCCGATCGTGAACATGTTCCCGCTGCAGGACAACGAGAAGATCACCGTCATCCTGCCGCTGTCGGGCGAAAACCGCACCTTCCCGGAAGACCATTACGTGTTCATGTCGACCTCGCTGGGCACCGTCAAGAAGACGCCTTTGCGCGACTTCAGCAACCCGCGCAAGGCCGGCATCATCGCGGTCGACCTCGACGAGGGCGACTTCCTGATCGGCGCCGCGCTGACCGACGGCGAGCACGACGTGATGCTGTTCTCGGACGGCGGCAAGGCGGTGCGCTTCGACGAGAACGACGTGCGCCCGATGGGCCGTACCGCGCGCGGCGTGCGCGGCATGAACCTGGAAGAGGGCCAGCAAGTCATCGCCCTGCTGGTGGCCGAGAACGAGCAGCAGTCGGTGCTCACGGCCACCGAGAACGGCTTCGGCAAGCGTACCCCGATCACGGAGTACACCCGCCACGGCCGCGGCACCAAGGGCATGATCGCGATCCAGCAGTCCGAACGCAACGGCAAAGTGGTGGCCGCGACCCTGGTCGACGCCAACGACGAGATCATGCTGATCACCACCGGTGGCGTGCTGATCCGCACCCGCGTGGCCGAGATCCGCGAGATGGGCCGCGCGACCCAGGGCGTGACGCTGATCGCGGTGGAAGACGGCACCAAGCTGTCGGGCCTGCAGCGCGTGGTCGAGACCGATCTCGAAGAGGTCGAACTCGAAACGCCGCCGGAATAAGGCGGGGCCGGGCATGATGCGAGCGACGTGTTGCGCACATCGATCTGTCCCGGCCGTGTTGTGTGTTGTGTGTTTCAAAGACCGCCTGTGCGCTTCCCCTTCCGGGGTCGCGGCAGGCGGTTTTTTATCGACCGGCCGTTAGAGCCGTTACCTGAAGGAGAAGAACAATGAAGAAATTCCTCGTCGCCTTTGCCAGCGTCATCGCCTTGTCCGGCGCCGCGCCTGCCGTTCTTGCAGCACCCGCAGCACCTGCGGCACCGGCTGCCGCCGGCGCCGTCGATCCGCAGATCAGCGCCGCTGTCCGCGCGATGTTCGAGGCGATGAAGTACCGCGACATCATGAAGGCCACCTTCGCCCAGATGGAAGTGAGCCTGCCGCAGAACATGCGCGCCGGGGCCATCGCTGCCGTCAATGCCGATCCGAAGCTCGATGCCAAGGCGAAGCAGGCCAAGCTGGCCGAGATGGAAAAGGCGGTTCCGCAAATCGGCGCGGCCCTGCACACGCTGTTCAGCGATCCGGGCCTGATGGAAGAGATGCTCGACGCCCTGGTGCCGATCTACGCCCGCACCTACACCCTCGACGAAGTGCGCCAGATGAGCGCCTTCTACCAGAGCCCGGTCGGCCAGAAGATGCTGGCCACCACGCCGCAGCTGATGGGCGAAGGCATGGCGATCAGTAACCAGATCATGGCGCCGCGCATCAACAAGCTGATGCAATCGCTGACCAAGGACGCCAAGAAATAAAACGGAAAGGACCACGATGACCCAGGTATTCAATTTCTCCGCCGGACCGGCTGTCTTGCCGAAGGCCGTGTTGCAGCAGGCCGCCAGCGAAATGCTCGACTGGCAGGGCAGCGGCATGTCGGTGATGGAGATGTCGCACCGTGGTCCCGAATTCATCTCGATCTACAGGCAGGCCGAGGCCGACCTGCGCGAGCTGCTGGCGGTGCCGGCCAACTACCGCATCCTGTTCATGCAGGGCGGGGGACTCGGCCAGAACGCCATCATCCCGATGAACCTGCTGGGGCGCGTGCGCGAGCCGGCGGTGATCGACTTCGTGCATACGGGGTCGTGGTCGGGCAAGTCGATCAAGGAAGCGGCGCGCTATGCGCAGGTGAATGTGGCGGCCTCGAGCCAGGCCGGCGGCTTCACCTCGGTGCCGGATCAGGCGTCGTGGCAGCTGACCGAGGGCGCGGCCTACCTGCATGTGTGCACCAACGAAACCATCGACGGCGTCGAATACAACTTCGTGCCGCAGGTGCCGGGCGACGTGCCGCAGGTGCCGGGCGACGTGCCGCTGGTGGCGGACATGTCCTCGCACATCCTGTCGCGGAGAATCGACGTGTCGCAGTACGGCGTGATCTTTGCCGGCGCCCAGAAGAACATCGGGCCGGCCGGGCTGACGCTGGTGATCGTGCGCGAGGATTTATTGGAGCACGCGCTGCCGATTTGCCCGTCGGCTTTCAACTGGAAGAACGTCGCCGAGCACGAATCGATGTTCAATACGCCGCCGACCTACGCGATCTATATCGCCGGCCTGGTGTTTGCGCACCTGAAGGCGCAAGGTGGCGTGGCGGCAATGGAAGCGCGTAATATCGAGAAGGCGCGCCTGCTGTACGAGGCGCTGGACCGGGATGATTTCTACGCCAACCGCGTCGACCAATCATGTCGCTCGCGCATGAATATCCCGTTCTATTTGCGCGATGAATGGTTGAATGAGCAATTCCTGGCCGGCGCCAAGGCGCGCGGGCTGCTGCAGCTGAAGGGCCACAAGTCCGTCGGCGGTATGCGGGCATCGATCTACAACGCGATGCCGATCGAAGGTGTGCAGGCACTGGTCGATTATTTGAACGAGTTTGCGGGGCGGTGAGTGTCGGCCTGCGGCCGATAATGGATGCGCGGCCTGCGGCCTCGAATGTGGCCTGCGGCCGATGGTGGATGCGCGGCCTGCGGCCATGAATGCGGCCTGCGGCCGGAACCGTAGGGTGGGCACTCCGTGCCCACGCGGAAGCCGGCACAGCGCGAACCTTGTTCAAGCCGCGAGCCGATGCGAAGCCGCGGAGGCATCCCGGGATATGGCGCAACATGATAGGAGCGCTGCGATAACCGGGCCAACACGACGCATGCATTCGCGTGGGCACGGGGTGCCCACCGTACGGTCACCGTCAACGCAAATAACGATAAGCCAACAGTTAGCACAACAATGAACGACAAACTTCTCCCCCTGCGCCAGCAGATCGACGCCATCGACGCGCAAATCCTCGACCTGCTGAGCCAGCGCGGCCGGCTGGCCCAGGAAGTCGGCCACGTGAAGGCCGAAACCGACGCCCCGGTGTTCCGCCCCGAGCGCGAAGCCCAGGTGCTGCGCGGCGTGGCCGAGCGCAATGGCGGTCCGCTCAAGGACCACGACCTGCAGACCATCTTCCGCGAAGTGATGTCCGCCTGCCGCGCGCTCGAAAAGCGCGTCACCGTCGCCTATCTCGGCCCGGCCGGCACCTTCAGCGAGCAGGCCGTGTATCAACAGTTCGGCAGTGCCGTCGAAGGCCTGCCGTGCGCCTCGATCGACGAAGTCTTCCGCGCCACCGAGGCCGGCACCGCCGACTTCGGCGTGGTCCCGGTCGAGAACTCGTCGGAAGGCGCGGTCAACCGCACGCTCGATTTGATGCTGGCCACGACCACCATCATCAGCGGCGAAGTGTCGATCCCGGTCCACCACAGCCTGATGAGCAAGAGCGGCAGCATGGACGGCATCACGACCATCTGCGCCCACTCGCAGGCCCTGGCCCAGTGCCAGGTGTGGCTGAACCTGCACCACCCCGGCATCGAGCGCCGCGCCGTGGCCTCGAACGCGGAAGCGGCCGTGATGGCCAGTCGCGACCCGTCGGTGGCGGCAATCGCCAGCGAAATGGCAGGCGAACAGTACGCGCTTGGCGTGGTCCAGGCCCACATCCAGGACGACCCGCACAACCGCACGCGCTTCGTGGTCATCGGCCAGCATGCCACCACGCCTTCGGGCAAGGACCGCACCTCGCTGGTGCTGGCGGTGCCGAACCGGGCCGGCGCGGTCTACAATTTGCTGGCGCCGCTGGCCACGCACGGCGTGTCGATGAGCCGTTTCGAATCGCGCCCGGCGCGCACCGGCAACTGGGAATACTACTTCTACGTCGACGTCGAAGGCCACCGCGTGGACGAACCCGTCGCGCGCGCCCTGCACGACCTGCAGGACAATGCCGCCTTCTTCAAGCTGCTGGGTTCCTACCCGGTCGGCCTCTAATTTCTACTTTCTTGAGACAAACCATGACGCAATTCGGTCCAGAGTACGTTCGTGCCATCGCCCCTTACCAGGCCGGCAAACCCATCGCTGAAGTCGCCCGCGAATTCGGCCTCGACGAAGCGGCCATCGTCAAACTCGCATCGAACGAGAACCCCTTCGGCATCCCCGAGTCGAGCAAGGCCGCGATGGCGAAAGCCGCCGCCGAACTGGGC
The DNA here is from genome assembly GCF_030411995.1 of Massilia sp. YIM B02769. Taxonomy (GTDB): domain Bacteria; phylum Pseudomonadota; class Gammaproteobacteria; order Burkholderiales; family Burkholderiaceae_D; genus Telluria. The sequence continues at coordinate 117,021 of NZ_JASNRC010000008.1, read as the reverse complement.
CGCTACCCGGACGCCAACGGCTTCGAACTGAAGGCCGCCCTGGCCGAGCGCTACGACGTGCCGGCCGACTGGATCACCCTCGGCAACGGCAGCAACGACATCCTGGAAATCGCCGCCCACGCATTCGTGCAAAAGGGTGAGGCGGTGGTGTTCTCGCAGTACTCGTTCGCCGTGTACGCGCTGGCCACGCAAGGCGTAGGCGCACGCGCCATCGTGGTGCCGGCCGTGAAGTACGGCCACGACCTCGACGCCATGGCCGCCGCCATCGACGCCGACACGCGTCTGGTGTTCGTCGCCAACCCGAACAACCCGACCGGCACCTTCATCGGCGCGCAAGAGATCGAAGCCTTCCTGAACAAGGTTCCGTCGAACGTGGTCGTCGTGCTGGACGAGGCCTACAACGAATACCTGGCCCCTGAAAACCAGTTCGAGTCGGCCGACTGGGTGCGCAAGTACCCCAACCTGGTTGTCTCGCGCACCTTCTCCAAGGCCTACGGCCTGGCCGGCCTGCGCGTCGGTTTCGCGATTGCCCAGCCGGCGGTCACCGACCTGATGAACCGCATCCGCCAGCCCTTCAACGTGAATTCGCTGGCCCAGGCGGCGGCGATTGCGGCGCTGAACGACAAGGCATTCTTGGCCAAGGGCGCCGAGAACAACGCGGCAGGCTACAAGCAGCTGACCGCCACCTTCGACGAACTGGGCCTGGAGTATGTGCCGTCGTTCGGCAACTTCGTGCTGGTGCGTGTGGGTGAGGACGAAGGGGCCGGCGCGCGCGTCAACCTGGCGCTGCTGAAGCAGGGTGTGATCGTGCGTCCGGTGGGCGCCTACGGCCTGCCGCAGTGGCTGCGCATCTCGATCGGCCTGCCGCAGGAAAACGCGGCCTTCATCGACGCGCTGAAGAAGACGCTCGCGTAAATGCTGGGCAAAGTCGTCATCGTCGGCGTTGGGCTGATCGGCGGGTCGTTCGCGCTGGCGCTGAAGGCCGCCGGCGCGGTGCGTGAAGTGGTGGGCCTGGAGCGTTCGCCGCAAGCGCTGGCGCGTGCGCTGGAGCTGGGCATCGTCGACGTGGCGACCACGTCGCCGCAAGAGGCGATGAGCGGCGCCGACCTGGTGCTGCTAGCCGCTCCCGTGGCGCAGACGGCGCGGATATTGGAAACGCTGCTGCCATATCTGGAGTCGGGCACCGTGATCACCGACGCCGGCAGCACCAAGTCCGACGTCACCGCCACCGCGCGCGCCGTGATGGGCGAGCGTGCCAGGCAGTTCGTGCCGGGCCACCCGATCGCCGGCCGCGAATCGAACGGCCCGGATGCCGCGCTGCCCGACCTCTACCAGGGCAAGAAGACGGTGATCACGCCGCTGCCGGAAAACGCCCCGGGCGACGTCGGCCTGGTCGCCGCCGCCTGGCGCCTGTGCGGTGCGCTCATCCACACCCTCACGCCCGAGCAGCACGACAGCGTGTTCGCCGCGGTCAGCCATCTGCCGCACCTGCTGGCCTATGCGCTGGTGGACGACATCGCGCATAAACCGCACGCGGACCTGCTGTTCCAGTACGCCGCCAGCGGCTTCCGCGACTTCACGCGCATCGCCGGCTCCTCGCCCGAAATGTGGCGCGACATCAGCCTGGCCAACCGCGATGCGCTTCTTACCGAGCTGGATGCATATCTGGCACAATTGACAGCATTGCGCGCACGCCTGGCCGCGAACGACGGTCCAGGGCTGGAAGCCATCTATACGAATGCGCAGCGCGCCCGCCGGGCCTGGAGCGAGGCCATCGAGACAGCCGAGCCTCCCGTCCCAGGATCAGCTTCAAATCAGGAACCTCAATGACGCAGCAAAAGCCGAAACACTACCCGCAGCACATCGACCTGGAACCCGTGATGCACGTGGAGGGCACGGTGCGCCTGCCGGGCTCGAAAAGCATCTCGAACCGCACGCTGCTCCTTAGCGCGCTGAGCGAAGGCACGACCACCATCCACGATCTGCTGGCCTCGGACGACACCCTGGTCATGCTGGGCGCGCTGCGCTCGCTCGGCATTCAGTGGGAAGAAGTCGACGAGCGCACGGTCATCGTGCATGGCAACGGCGGCGAACTGCCGAACCACGAGGCCGACCTCTTCATGGGCAATGCCGGCACCGCGATCCGCCCGCTCACCGCGGCCCTGGCCGTGATCGGCGGCAGCTACACCCTGCACGGCGTCTCGCGCATGCACGAGCGCCCGATCGGCGACCTGGTCGACGCGCTGAACGAAGTCGGCGCCCAGATCGAGTACACCGGCGAGCCGGGCTTCCCGCCGCTGCACATCAAGCGCGGCCATATCCACGCCAACCGCATGTCGGTGCGCGGCAACGTGTCGAGCCAGTTCCTGACCGCCTTGCTGATGGCCGCGCCCCTGATGACGCGCGGCCACGCGGTCACCATCGACGTGGTCGGCGAACTGATCTCGAAACCCTACATCGAGATCACCCTGAACCTGATGCGCCGCTTCGGCGTGGAAGTGAAGCAGGCCGGCTGGTCCTCGTTCACCGTGCAGCCGGGCCAGCGCTACCGCAGTCCCGGCAGCATCCACGTCGAGGGCGATGCGTCCTCGGCGTCCTACTTCCTGGCGGCCGGCGCCATCGGCGGCGGCCCGGTGCGGGTCGAGGGCGTGGGCGAGCAGAGTATCCAGGGCGACGTGCGCTTTGCCGACGCGCTCGAACGCATGGGCGCCACCATCACCCGTGGCGACAACTGGATCGAGGCGCGCTCGAACGGCGTGTTGAAAGCCATCGACGCCGACTTCAACCACATTCCCGACGCGGCGATGACGATTGCCGTGGCCGCGCTGTATGCCGACGGCACCAGCACCCTGCGCAACATCGCCAGCTGGCGCGTGAAGGAAACCGACCGCCTGGCGGCCATGGCGACCGAGCTGCGCAAGGTCGGCGCGATCGTAGAGGAGGGCGCCGACTACATCCGTGTGACGCCACCGCACGAACTGCTGCCGGCCACCATCGACACCTACGACGACCACCGCATGGCGATGTGCTTCTCGCTCGCCGCGCTGGACGGCAAGGCGCGCCGCGGCAACGCCATGCGCATCAACGACCCGAAGTGCGTCGCCAAGACTTTCCCCGACTATTTCGAAGCGTTTGCCGGCATCGCCCGCAACGAACTGTTTTAAGTAAAAAAGAAGAACACCATGCCCAACTCCCACATCCCCGTCATCACCATCGACGGCCCGACCGCCTCCGGCAAGGGCACCGTTGCCGCGCGCGTCGCCGACCGTCTCGGCTACCACCTTCTCGACTCGGGCGCGCTGTACCGCCTGACGGCCTTGTCCGCGATCCGTGCCGGCGTCGCCCTCGACGACGAACACGCGGTGGCGAAGCTGGGCGCCGAGCTGCCGGCCACCTTCGCCAACGGCGACATCTTCCTGGCCGGCGAGGAGGTGGGGGCGGCGATCCGCGCCGAGGAAGTGGGCAACAGCGCCTCGAAGATCGCGGCACTGCCGGCGGTGCGCCAGGCCCTGTACGGCCTGCAGCTGGGCTTCCGTAAAGCCCCCGGCCTGGTGGCCGACGGGCGCGACATGGGGACCGTCATCTTCCCCAACGCACGCCTCAAAGTGTTCCTGACGGCAAGTGTGGAAGCACGCGCGGAACGCCGATATAAGCAATTGATTGGCAAAGGAATTTCTGCTAATATGGAAGGTCTGCTGGCTGATTTGCAGGCGCGCGACGAACGCGATACCCATCGCAGCGTCGCCCCGCTGGTGCCGGCAGAGGGTGCGTATATCCTCGATACGTCGGACATGACGGTCGATGAAGCAGTGGAACAAGTGCTCCATTGGAACGCATTGTTGTAAATACCAGAAGTCTCCGGATGCTTTAATTCGGACCCGTTGTAAATGTTGTAAAGGCCGCCCGTGCAGGATTCCTGTCCGGGCTTTGTTTCAACCTGACCCAGTTCAGAACCACACCATCGCTGGTCCTGCTGGCTAACATGTAAATCACCTATGTCTACTGCAACCACCCAAGATACCGGTATGGAAAGCTTCGCAGCCCTCTTCGAGGAATCGCTGCAACGCCAGGATATGCGTTCGGGCGAAGTCATCTCGGCTGAAGTCGTCCGCCTGGATCACAACTTCGTCATCGTCAACGCTGGCCTGAAGTCGGAAGCCTTCATCCCGGTCGAAGAATTCAAGAACGACCAGGGCGAACTGGAAGTTCAAATCGGCGATTTCGTTTCCGTGGCTATCGAGTCGCTGGAAAACGGCTTCGGCGACACCATCCTGTCGCGCGACAAGGCCAAGCGCCTGGCGTCGTGGCTGGCACTGGAAAAAGCGATGGAATCGGGCGAAATCGTCACCGGTACCGTCAACGGTAAAGTCAAAGGCGGCCTGACCGTCCTGACCAACGGCATCCGTGCCTTCCTGCCGGGTTCGCTGGTCGACACCCGTCCAGTCAAGGACACCACCCCGTTCGAAGGCAAGACCCTGGAATTCAAGGTCATCAAGCTGGACCGCAAGCGTAACAACGTCGTCCTGTCGCGTCGCGCCGTCATCGAAGCATCGATGGGCGAAGAGCGCGCCAAGCTGATGGAAACCCTGAAAGAAGGCACCGTGGTCACCGGCGTCGTCAAGAACATCACCGACTACGGTGCGTTCGTCGACCTGGGCGGCATCGACGGCCTGCTGCACATCACCGACCTGGCATGGCGTCGCGTGCGTCACCCGTCGGAAGTCCTGTCGGTTGGCCAAGAGATCACCGCCAAGGTCCTCAAGTACGATCAGGAAAAGAACCGCGTCTCGCTGGGCGTCAAGCAGCTGGGCGACGATCCATGGACCGGTCTGTCGCGTCGTTACCCGCAAGGCACCCGCCTGTTCGGTAAAGTCACCAACCTGACCGACTACGGCGCGTTCGTCGAAGTGGAACAAGGCATCGAAGGCCTGGTTCACGTGTCGGAAATGGACTGGACCAACAAGAACGTGGCCCCGAACAAAGTCGTGCAGCTGGGCGACGAAGTCGAAGTCATGGTCCTGGAAATCGACGAAGAGCGTCGCCGTATCTCGCTGGGCATGAAGCAGTGCAAGGCGAATCCATGGGACGACTTCGGCATGACCCACAAGAAGGGCGACAAGGTCAAGGGTTCGATCAAGTCGATCACCGACTTCGGCGTCTTCATCGGCCTGCCAGGCAACATCGATGGTCTGGTGCACCTGTCCGACCTGTCGTGGACCGAAGCCGGCGAAGAAGCTGTCCGCCGCTTCAAGAAGGGCGACGAGCTGGAAGCCGTTGTTCTGGCCATCGACGTCGAGCGCGAGCGTGTCTCGCTGGGCGTCAAGCAGCTGGAAGGCGACCCGTTCAACAACTTCGCAGCCCTGAACGACAAGGGTTCGCTGGTCACCGGCACCGTGAAATCGGTTGAGCCAAAAGGCGCCGTGATCGCCCTGAACGAAGAAGTCGAAGGCTACCTGCGCGCTTCGGAAATCGCACGCGACCGCGTGGAAGATGCCGGCACCCACCTGAAAGTCGGCGACAAGGTCGAAGCACTGGTCATCAACATCGATCGCAAGGCTCGCAGCATCCAGCTGTCGATCAAGGCGAAAGACAGTGCCGACACCCAGGAAGCGATGAGCAAGCTGGCTTCGGACAGCAGCGCCGCATCGGGCACCACCAGCCTGGGCGCACTGCTGAAGGCCAAGTTCGATAATAAGAACTGAGCAAGAACTAATAGTTCTCTAAGGCGACCAGATGACCAAGTCCGAGCTGATTGCACGACTGGCTGAGCGTTACTCTCAGCTGGTCGCCAAGGATGCGGAGTACGCTGTCAAGACCATCCTCGATGCGATGACCAACGCCCTGGCGACCGGGCAGCGCATCGAGATCCGTGGTTTCGGCAGCTTCGCGTTGAACAGCCGTCCGCCCCGCATCGGACGCAACCCGAAGTCCGGCGACAAGGTGATGGTGCCCGAAAAACGGGTGCCCCACTTCAAGCCGGGCAAGCAGTTGCGCGAGCGGGTGGATGCGATGGTCGGGCAACCGATCATCGAAGACTGAATCGTCTGCCAGCCAACAAGAACGGCGTCCTTCGGGGCGCCGTTTTTTTATGTGTATCCGCCCGCCATATCGATGCCGTTTGATACGGCTCGCGGCTTGTACCGTAGGGTGGGCACCCCGGGCCCACGCGGAACGGTGAGCATTGTTGGCGTCGATTCGAGCGAACCCGTTGCGCCAAAATGGGGCCGCGGGCTGTGCGTTTGTGCGGCCAACACCATGCAGGCTTCCGCGTGGGCACGGGGTGCCTAGCGCGGCCCGGCCCACCCTACGGACCGTGGCTTCGGTCGAGTTCCGGCCACGCGACTTTGAAAGAATCCTGTAGATATGCGACACTGCGCCTTTGCAGACCGCCCCAGGCAAACCACCCGATGAAATTCGTCTCTACCATCGCAGGCTTCATCCTGTTCGTCCTGTTCTTCGGCTTCGCGCTGAAGAATACGCAGGCAGTCGACCTTCACTTTTTCCTCGGTTACGAACTGCGCGGCCCGCTGGTCCTGATGCTGCTCGCCTTCTTTGTGGCCGGCGCCGCCCTCGGCATCCTGGCCGTCACCCCCACCGTGTTCCGTCACCGCCGCGAAACCTCGCAGCACAAGAACACCATCCAGGCGCTGCAAAGCGCCGCCGGCACCGGCGCCGCCCAACCGGCTGCGGACGCCGTCACGCCGACCCCGCGCTGAGCGGCAAAAGCGGCAAGCGCGCAGCTTGCTGCCCTGCGTTACACTGCACCTGACTCGTCATACACACATAAAAAGAAACCCATGGAAGCTGAAATCTGGTGGCTGCTGGCCATTCCCGTTCTCTTTGGCCTCGGCTGGATCGCCGCCCGCGTCGATATCCGCCAACTCGTCTCCGAATCGCGCACCCTGCCGCGCGCCTATTTCAAGGGCCTGAACCACCTGCTGAACGACCAGCCCGACAAAGCCATCGACGCCTTCATCGAGATCGTCACGCTCGACCCGGAAACGGCCGACATGCACTTTGCCCTCGGCAACCTGTTCCGCCGCCGCGGCGAGATCGAGCGCGCCATCCGCGTCCACCAGAATTTGCTGGCGCGCCCGGACTTGCCGCTCGAGCAGCGCACCCACGCCCAGTACGAACTCGGCATGGACTACCTGAAAGCCGGCCTGCTGGACCGCGCCGAGGAAACCTTCAACGGCCTGGTCGAAGGCAGCTACAGCGTGCAGGCACGCAAAGCCTTGCTGGAAATCTACCAGCGCGAAAAGGAATGGAGCCGCGCCATCGACGCCGCCAGCGGCCTGCAATCCTCGGGCGCCGGCGCGCGCCAGAAGGAAATCGCCCAGTTCTATTGCGAGCTTGCCCAGGACGCCCTGGTGCGCAGCGATTTGCCGGATGCACTGTCGCTGCTGGACAAAGCCCTGCACGCCGACCGCAACAGCGTACGCGCCACCATGCTGCTGGGTGATGCCCTCCTGGCCCAGGGCGAGGTCGAAAGTGCGCTCACCGTGTGGAAGCGTGTGGAACAGCAAAGCGTGCCGCACGTGGCCCTGGTTGCCGGCCGCCTGATGGACGGCTATCGCCGCGTCGGCCGCCCGCAAGAGGGTGTGAACCTGCTGCGTTCCTACCTGGCCGAAGCGTCCTCGATCGATTTGCTGGACGTGGTGTTCAAGGCCGTCATCGAACTCGACGGCGTGGAGTCGGCCAAGGGGCTCGTCATCGATGAACTCCGACGTAACCCGACCCTGCTCGGCCTGGATAAACTGCTGGAGGCGCGACTCATGGATGCCCCGGCCCACATCTGGGAAGAGCTGTCGATGGTGAAGAACCTGATCCACGGCTATACCGCGAAGCTGGCGCGCTACCAGTGCAGCCACTGCGGCTTCAAGGCGCGCCAGTACTACTGGCAATGCCCGGGTTGCAGCAACTGGGAAACCTACCCGCCGCGCCGTACCGAAGAACTGAACGTGATGAACTGACCATGGACATCGTCATTCCATCCCGCCTGCTGGCGGCAGAAGACTATCTCGGCCCGGCGCCGGAAAAGCTCGACCAGGTGCGCATGCTGGTGGTCGGCGACGTCATGCTCGACCGCTACTGGTTCGGCGAGGTCTCGCGCATTTCGCCGGAAGCGCCGGTGCCGGTGGTGCGCATCGAACGGCGCGAGGAGCGCCTGGGCGGCGCCGCCAACGTGGCGCGCAATGCGGCCGCCCTGGGCGCCCACAGCGGCTTGCTGGGCGTGGTCGGCAAGGACGAAGCCGGGACGCAGGTGGAAACCCTGCTGCGCGACTCCAGCATCCACAGCTACCTGCAGCGCGATGAGGCGATCTCCACCATCATCAAGCTGCGCGTGATCGGCCGCCAGCAGCAGATGGTGCGCATCGACTTCGAGGACGCGCCGACCGAGACCGTGCTGCGCGACAAGCTCACCCAGTTCAAGGCGCTGCTGCCGAGCTACGACGTGCTGATCTTCTCGGACTACAACAAGGGCAGCCTGGTGAACGTGGCCGAGATGATCCGCGCCGCGCGCGAAGCGGGCAAGTTCGTGATGGTCGACCCGAAGGGCGACGATTTTTCGCCGTATGCCGGGGCCAGCATCTTGACGCCGAACAAGTCGGAACTGAAGCGGATTGTCGGCAGCTGGAAGAGCGAAGAGCAGCTGACGCACAAGGCCCAGGCGCTGCGCGAGGAGCTGGGGCTGGAAGCCTTGCTGCTGACGCGCTCGGAAGAGGGCATGAGCCTGTACACGGCGCGGGAAGTGCTGCACGTGCACGCCGATGCGCGCGAAGTGTTCGACGTCTCGGGCGCCGGGGATACCGTGATCGCAACCATGGCGGCGATGCTGGGTGCGGGCGTGCCGATGGATGTGGCGCTGGCGACAGCGAACCGGGCTGGCGGGATCGTGGTCGGCAAGCTCGGTACGGCCACCGTCACGCGCGAGGAATTGTTCGGCGCTTGAGGCGCCGGTCTTCACAGGTAGCAGCGGTGGGTTCGAGAACCCACCCTACCTCGCCACTGTAGGGTGGGTTCTCCAACCCACCATCTTCTCCGCTCGCCACTCGCAACGCCCCCATATCCCCTCGCTTGATCCCCCTCAACCGCAACAGGTCAACAGCGCCGCCGCTCGCCCGTTAAGCGCGCTGGACGGCAACCGCCGTTCCTGTCACGACTATGGAGACCACATGATCAAGAAATTAGTGCTCGCAATTGCCGCGCTGGCCGCCTCGACGGGCTTCGCCTTCGCCCAGGTAGACGTCAACAAGGCCGATGCCGCCGCCCTCGACGGCGTGAAGGGCGTCGGCCCGAGCATGTCGAAAGCCATCCTGGAAGAGCGCGGCAAGGGCGAGTTCAAGGACTGGGCCGATTTGCAGAAACGCGTCAAGGGCATGGGCGACAAGAAGGCCGCCAAGCTGTCCGAAGCCGGCCTGCAGGTGAATGGCAAGGCGAAAGAGGGCGCGGCAATGGCCGCGAAAACCGAGAAGCCGGCGAAAGGCGCGAAAGAAGCCAAGCCGGCCGAGACCAAGGCCATGTAATTGTCGAGATGACCGCCTGTACCAGAAACGGTATGGGCGGTTGGCATCTCACTCGACCAGGCAGGTTTTTTATCGTGTAAAGACTGCAGGCACGGGCATCCGCATGAGAAGATGTGTTGCTTGATTGAAGCGCAACGATAAGAAGGAAACCATGCCTCACGCCCGCATCATTGCCGGTCTCGTCGCCGGTCTGTTCGCCAGCGGCGCCGCCGTCGCCGCAACTGCCGCCATCTCCGGCCCCGACACCACCCGTCACCAGGCGCAGATCGACAAGATCGTCGCCGAGATCTCGCCGAAGCGCATCGAGACCTACATCAAGAAGCTGGCCAGCTTCGAAACGCGCCACACGATGTCCGATACCGTGTCGGACACGCGCGGCATCGGCGCGGCCCGCCGCTGGATCAAGAGCGAGCTCGAACGCTGCGGCGCGGGCAAGCTGCAGGTCGGCTTCGACAGCCACATCGCCCCGATCTCCGCACGCATTTCGCGCCCGACCGAGATCGTCAACGTGGTCGCCACCCTGCCGGGCACCCAGGACGCCTCGAAGGAGCGCCTGTACGTGGTCAGCGGCCACTACGACTCGCGCAATACCGACGTGATGGATGCCGAGGGCAAGGCGCCGGGCGCCAACGACGACGCCTCGGGCACCGCCGCCGTCATGGAAATGGCCTGCGTGATGGCCAAGTACAAGTTCGACGCGACCCTGGTCTTCATGGCCGTGGCCGCCGAAGAGCAAGGCCTGCTGGGCGCCGGCCACTGGGCCAAGCAAGCGCGCGCCAACAACCTGAACGTGGCCGGCATGTTCACCAACGACATCATCGGCAGCTCGCGCGCCGACGACGGCCGCGTCGACAACAAGCAGGTGCGCCTGTTCGCCCAGAGCATTCCGGCGACCAAGGAAATGAGCGACGCCGTGCGCCAGCTGGTGGCCACCGGCGGCGAGAACGATTCGATCTCGCGCCAGCTCGCGCGCCACGTGAAGGAGCAGGGCGAGCGCTATGTGAAGGGTTTCAAGGTCAGCGTGATCCAGCGCCACGACCGCTACCTGCGCGGCGGCGACCACATGCCATTCCTCGAGCAGGGGTATGCGGCGCTGCGCTTCACCGAACCGAACGAGGACTTCTCGCACCAGCACCAGAACCTGCGCACCGAAGACGGCAAGGTGTACGGCGACCTGGTCGAGTTCGTCGACTTCGACTACACGGCCAAGGTGGCCAAGGTGAACGCCGCGGCCCTGGCCTCGCTGGCCCTGGCACCAAGCGCGCCCAAGGACGTCAAGGTGCGCACCGACAAGCTGGTGAACGATTCGACCCTGGTCTGGGCCGCGAATCCGGAACCGGACGTCGCCGGCTACCGCATCGTGTGGCGCGATACCACGGCGGCGCAGTGGGAAGGGGCGCAGTATGTCGGTAACGTGACGGAAGCGACGGTCAAGCTGTCGAAGGACAACGTGTTCTTCGGCGTGCAGACGATCGACAAGGATGGCAACGTCAGCCCGGCGACCTACCCGGCACCGCTGCGCTGATTGTTTGACGTAGGGTGGGCTCTTGAGCCCACGCGGTATGGTACCGATGCGTTCCACAAAATTAAACATGATGCGAACGCTGGCGATCTTCGGTCTGTGTGCCGCTCGTCAAGCGATGAGACCGCGTGGGCTCGAGAGCCCACCCTACAACGTCCAACCCGTACGAGCCAAATCCACCCGGCCCATCAACGTACGTCCGTTCGCGTCCCGGTTTAAAATGGTGTTTTAAGGTACAGCAAGAGAGCAAACATGGCCTACAAGACCATCGAAGATACGATCGGACACACCCCATTGGTGCAGCTCGTGCGCCTGCCTGGCGCGGATGCCGCCGCCCGCAACAACATCATTCTCGGCAAGCTGGAGGGCAACAACCCGGCCGGTTCGGTGAAGGACCGCGCCGCGATGTCGATGCTCAAGCACGCCGAGGCGCGCGGCCAGATCAAGAAGGGCGACACCATCATTGAGGCCACCTCGGGCAACACCGGCATCGCGCTGGCGATGGCCGCGGCGATCAGCGGCTACAAGATGGTCTTGCTGATGCCCGACAATTTGTCGATCGAGCGCCGCCAGAGCATGGCGGCCTACGGCGCCCAGATCATCCTGACCCCGAAGACCGGCGGCATGGAATACGCGCGCGACATGGCCGAGCAGATGCAAAAGGACGGCAAGGGCATCATCCTCGACCAGTTCGGCAACCCCGACAATCCGCTGGCCCACTACGACACCACGGGTCCGGAAATCTGGCGCGATACCGAAGGCCGCATCACCCACTTCGTCAGCGCCATGGGCACCACCGGCACTATCATGGGCGTGTCGCGCTACCTGAAGGAACAGAACGAGAACGTGCGCATCGTCGGCGCCCAGCCGGAAGAAGGCTCGTCGATCCCCGGCATCCGCAAGTGGCCGCAAGCCTACCTGCCGAAGATCTTCGACAAGAACCGCGTCGACCAGGTGGAAAACGTGAGCCAGGCCGCGGCCGAGCAGATGGCGCGCCGGCTGGCGGCGGAAGAAGGCATCTTCTGCGGCATCTCGGCCGCCGGCGCCTGCGAAGTGGCGCTGCGCATCTCGCAGACCGTGGAGAACGCCACCATCGTGTTCATTGTCTGCGACCGCGGCGACCGCTACCTGTCAACCGGGGTATTTCCTGCCTGAACCGCTGATGGCGGCCTGCTTGTTTGAGACGGCAGTGCAGAAATAACAAAGGAGCCGCAAGGCTCCTTTTGTTTTTGGCACAAAATTCCGGTCACACGACCGCCGCGAATCCTGCGCAAGCTCCGGCACCCGGGCCGGAACCCCGATTACGACTGGTCGCCGCCGGCTGGCGATGCGCCTTCTTTCGGTTTGAATTGCTTGTCGCTGATGCGGAACTTGTTGCGGCGATCGCCCATCAGGTAGCGCAGGTCGCGGATCGACAGGTCGCTGACTTCGTGCATGCGGATCAGCAGCGAAGCCCCGACCGGCAGGCGGTGGTGACGGATTTTCGAGATCACCGGCGGCGCCACTTCCAGGGCGCGCGACAGGGCTGCGTCGTTCTTCAGGCGCAGGTTCTCGATCAGGGTGTCCAGCAGGCGGTTCGGGTTGTATTGCAGCAGTTCATCCGATTCCGCATCGCTGTTCATATCAATGCCGACTTGGTTTGTCATGATTTCAATAATTCCTATGTGGGTTACGGAAAGTCGCTAGCGGCGGTTCGATTCCGGAAGGTCTTTCGAAAAAATCTACTCAATTGTACAACTATTTTTGAGTCTAGTACTTATGAGCAATAGAATTCGGTAGTAAAGTCTCTGTTTGTTGTCTAGTCGCAACAATAGCCGCAATGCAATTCTCTCACAAACTCACCGAAAAAATAATTGTTTTTTCGTTAAACTTGAGTGTAAAGGAAACAGGTTTTGCCTGCCGCACGTTTCAAATTGATATGCTTGAATGACAAGAATATGGGGGGTATGCAACTCTACAGAAAGTTTCCATAGAGTATAGAAAAGAAAACACGAGGGTACCCCGGGGGAGTACCCGGAGTCAAAATGTGTTTATTAGAGCAAACTTAAGGGCAAGCCGTTACAGCCTGTTACAAACTTTCTTGCGTTACAAGACCGTATCCGCGCGTGCTTCGCGTACCGCACGCCCCAGGTCGAGCACCGACATCGCATAGAAATAGCTGCGGTTGTACTTGGTGATGGCAAAGAAGTTGCCGCTGGCGGCCCAGTATTCGGTCGGGTCGGCGCCATTCTGCAGGTCGACCAGGCCATACAGGCGGTCGGCTGGCAGCGGCACGTCGGGCGTGACGCCGGCGCCCAGCAATTCCTCGCCACGCAAGCTGGCGCTCAGGCCGCGCTCCAGCAGCGGCTCCCAGGCGCGGCTCGGCGCCACCGATACCTGGATCACGGCCGGACCCTTGTCGGCCGGGTTCCAGCCATGCTGGACCAGGAAGTTCGCCACGCTGCCGATCGCGTCGCTCGTGGAGCCGCGCAGATCGATGTGGCCATCGCCATCGAAATCGACGCCATACTTCAGGATATTCCCCGGCATGAACTGCGGCAGGCCGACCGCGCCGGCAAACGAGCCGAGCAGGGTAAAGGGATCGATCCTTTCGTGGCGCGCCAGCAGCAGGGCGTTTTCCAGCTCGCTGCGGAAGAAGGCGGCGCGGGCCGCCTGGTTCGGCGCTTCCGGGTAGGCAAAGGCGAGGGTGGTCAGGGTGTCGAGCACGCGGAAGCGGCCGGTATCGCGGCCGTACACGGTTTCCACGCCGATGATGCCGACCAGGATCTCGGCCGGCACGCCATAGGTGGCCTCGGCGCGCGCCAGGGCCTCGGCGTTTTCGTTCCAGAAGCGCACCCCGGCGTTGATGCGGATCGGCTCGATGAAGCGCTCGCTGTAGGCTTGCCAGTTCTTGGGTTTGCCCGGCGGCGCCGGTTTCACCAGCTGCACCGCCGATTCGACGAAGCGCACCTGGCGCAGCAGCGTATCCATTTCGCCCCGCTCGAAACCGTGCTTCGCTACCATCTCGTCGGCAAAGTCGCGCACCGCCTGCCACTCGGCGAAATTCACCTGCTCGCCGCTGTAGTCGATGGACTTGGCGACAGCGGCCGCGGCCACCGCCCTGGCTGCGGTCTTCCTGGCCTTGGTTTTAACGGGCTTGGCCTTGGCGGTCTTGGTTGCGCGCGCCTTGGCGGCCTGGCCGCCGTCGGCGGCGCCAGCCTGGTGGATCGGTGCTGCGGCAAGAAGGAGAGCGGCAAATACGGAGGCGAATGCGGGTGCGAACTGTTTCATCTGACCTGAGAAAGTAAACGCTTCAGTGTCGCGGCGAGCTGGGCATCGGCGCGGCGCGGTGCATAGCGCCAGGCGCTGTAGCGGCGCAGGAAGTCCTGCGCGGCGGCCTGTGCGCCCGGGGCCAGCTTGCCGGCCGCGCCTATGCGCTCGGCGTAGGCATGCGGACCTTCGTCTGGCGAGCGCGCCAGGCCCAGGCGGGACAGGCGCGTGCACAGGGCCGAGTATAGCGCATCGACCGGGTCGATCCCGCGCTGCTGGCGCCAGATGCGTACCAGCAGCAACACAATTGCCAGAGAGACTAGCCAAACCGGCAAGCGCCAGTCGAGCAGCGACGATTGCAGCTGCTCGACCATGCCGCGCTGGCGCTGCGGCGTGTAGTTCAGCACCCACTGGTTCCAGCCGTTGTTCATGGCGCCGACCGCATAACGCATCTGCACCAGCCAGGGATTGGCCTCGCCGTCGATATTGATGAAGCGCCCCAGGCCGTCGATGCCGAAGGGCGGACGCTGCGGCACGATGCCCTCCAGGCCGCGCTGTACGCGCTCGGGCGCCACCGCCGCCGTCGGGTCGATGCGCACCCAGCCGCGCCGCGCCAGCCAGACCTCGGCCCAGGCGTGGGCGTCGGACTGGCGCACGGTGAGATAACCGTCGAGGGGATTCAGCTCGCCGCCCTGGTAGCCGGTGACCACGCGCGCCGGAATGCCTGCGGCGCGCATCAGGAACACAAAGGCGCCGGAATAATGCTCGCAGAAGCCGGCGCGGCTGCCGTACAGGAAACCGTCGACGGCGTCGCGCCCCAGCAGCGGCGGGTTCAGGGTGTAGACGTAGTTCTCGCTGCGGAAACTGCGCAGCACCGACTCGATGCGCCGGCCCGGGTCGGGAATCGCCCGCAGCTGCAGCCCGGCCATCACGGCGCGCGGATTGCTGTCGGCGGGCAGCTGCAGCCACTGGTCGGCGTCCTGCGGCAAGGCGTCGGCCTGCAGGCGGTAGTGGATGAAGGAGGCCACCTGGTAGCGCAGGCGCGAGGCGATCGGCGCCAGGGTCGTCATTTCGACTTCGCCGCTGAGCTGGGCGGCGTTGCCGTACATCGCCGGCAGGCGCTCCGGCATCTCCAGCGCGAACAGCCAGCGGTTGTTGGCCGGCTCCAGCGTCACCTCGTAGCGCAGCGGTTCGCCCGCCACCGACAGCGGCAGGCGCCGGTTCGCGAGCGCCTCGCGCTCGGCCGGGCCGCGCTGTGCAGGACTGAGCCTGGTCCAGGTGCGGCCGTCGTAGTCGCCCAGCACCGGGCCGCGCCAGTACAGCTGCTCGCGTTCCGGCACCGGCCCGAAGAACTTCACGCGGAAGGCGGTTTCGGGCGACTGCGCCAGGTTCGCCAGCATGCCCGGCGCCATGGTCTCGGACAGGCCCGAGCGCGCGCCGTTGGCGTCGCCCGGCAAGCCCCACAGCGGGCCCTCGATGCGCGGAAACAGGAAGAACAGGACCAGCGCCACCGGCGCGGCCAGGCCCAGCATGCGCGCGCTCATCAGGAAGCGCTCGCGCAGCGGCGGCACCTTGCCGGTGAACTGGAAGCTCATCTGCGCCGTGAACAGCAGCAGCACCGAGAGCGACATCAACAGCGCCGTGACAATGCCCTGCTCGTAGAAGAAGTTGGTCAGCACCAGGAAGAAGCACAGGAACACCACCACGAAGAGGTCGCGCCGCGCGTGCATCTCCAG
Organism: Massilia sp. YIM B02769; assembly: GCF_030411995.1. GTDB lineage: Bacteria > Pseudomonadota > Gammaproteobacteria > Burkholderiales > Burkholderiaceae_D > Telluria. The sequence goes on along the minus strand of NZ_JASNRC010000008.1, from coordinate 100,987 downwards.
CATCTTGAAGGCCACCAGCAGCACCAGCATGGCAACGCCGGCATCGCGCCCGAGCAGGGTCTGGTAGGTGTGCATCACGCCCAGCATGGCGCCGGCGGCCAACGGAATCAGGATCAGGCTGGGCGGCATGCGCTTGCCGCGCAGGGTGATCGCGGCGCGCCAGGCCAGGGTGGCGCCGCACAGCAGCGAGACCCACAGCGGCAGGTGCAGGGTGTGCGGGGCCAGCACCAGCAGCGCGCTGGCGAGCAGCAGCAGGGTGTCGGCCTTGTCACGGGGCAGGTTGGCCAGGCGCGTCAGCTTCATGGCGCGCCTCCGTGTCCGTACAAGGCCAGCGCGCGCAGGCAGGCCGCCTGGTGGGCGGCGCCGTTGCCGGTGTTGTAGTGTTCGGCCCCGAGGCGGAAGGCATAGGGCAGGGCGCGGCTTTCCGCTTCCAGCACCCAGCGCGTCAGGCGCGACAGGCGCGCTTCCAGGTCGAGCTGCGTGGGCAGGCTGGCCAGGTCGAGCACCAGCTCGTCGCGTGCGCCGCCTTCGAAATGCTTGGTGGCGAGCTGGCCGCCGTCGTTCGGGTCGAGGCGCGCGATCTGGCGCCAGGCCAGGCGCCGCATCGAGTCGCCCGGCTGATAGGCGCGCACGCCGGCGAAATCGTCGCTGCCGGCCTGGCCGATGCCGTCGCTGCGGCCACCGGCTGCCTGCGGCAGCGGCGGCGCGCCTTCTTCGGGAAAGGGATACACCAGGCCGTTCACATCCGGATGCCAGTAGGCCCAGGCGCGGAACAGGCCGAGCGGGAAGCGCGTGCTGAGCGTCAGGCGCGGCGCCGCCAGCCAGCCGCGGGTGTCGGTCGGCACGGCGATGCGCACACTTGCACTGGAGCCGGCCGCCACGTCGGCCACATGGCGCGGTTCGGCCACGCCGGCGACGTCGACCCAGACCGCGTAGCGGTGGCGCGGCCCCGGGTTCGACAGCTGCAGTTCGAACAGCGCTTCCTGGCCGGAGAACACGTTCGTGGCGCGGCCCGGCGTGAGCGCCAGGTGCGCCAGGTTGCGCCAGGTGAGCACCATGTCGACCAGGGCGCAGGACAAGGCGACGAAGGTCAGGGCGTAGCCGAGGCCGAGGTTGTAGTTGATCGAGCCGATCAGCAGCACCAGGATCAGCGCGCCGAAGCCGAGGCCCGGACCGGTGGGCAGGATGTAGATGCGGCGCTGGCCGAGCAGCAGGGCGCCGCTGTCTCGCTGGCGTTCGCGCACCAGGCGGCTGCCCGCCTTGCGGCGCAGGCGGCCAAGGAAGGAACCCGCGGTTTCTGCCTGCGCCTGCGCCATGGCGTTTATACCGGCACCGATTTCTGCAGCTGCAGCACCAGGTCGCGGCTGGCCAGGGCCATGCCTTGCGCCGAGCGCAGCGGCCGCAGGCGGTGCGCGCAGACCGGCACCAGCACCGCCTGGATGTCTTCCGGCAGCACGTGGTCGCGGCCTTCGAGCGCGGCCCAGGCGCGTCCGGCCTGGAGCAGGGCCAGGGTGGCGCGCGGCGACAGGCCTTCGGCGAACAGCGTGCCCTGGCGCGAAGCCTGGGCCAGGGCCTGCACGTAGTCCACCAGCGAGGGCGAGGCGTGGATCCCGCGCAGCGCGGCCTGCGCATCCATCAGTTCAGCCGGGCTGGTGGCCGCCTGCAGGGTGCGCAGCATGGCGCGCCGGTCCTCGCCCAGCAGCAGGGCACGTTCGGCGGCCGGGTCGGGATAGCCGAGCGAGAGGCACATCAGGAAGCGGTCGAGCTGGGATTCGGGCAGCGGGAAGGTGCCGACCTGGTGCGCCGGGTTCTGGGTGGCGATGACGAAGAAGGGCTCCGGCAGGTCGCGCGTGACGCCGTCGAAGGTGACTTGCCGTTCTTCCATCGCCTCCAGCAGGCCGGATTGCGTTTTCGGGGTGGCGCGGTTGATCTCGTCGGCCAGCAGCACCTGGGTGAAGATCGGGCCGGGGTGGAACACGAAGCCGTTCTTTTCGCGCTCGTAGACCGAGATGCCGGCCACGTCGGCCGGCAGCAGGTCGCTGGTGAACTGGACGCGGTTGAACTTCAGGCCGAGCGAGAGGGCCAGCGCATGCGCCAGCGTGGTCTTGCCGACGCCGGGGACATCCTCGATCAGCAGGTGGCCGCCGGCCAGCAGGCAGGTAAAGGCCAGCCGCACCTGCTGGTCCTTGCCGACGACGATCTGGCCGACCTGGCGGGCGGCGGCGTGCAATTTGTTGAACATGCTTGGGTTCCCATGGTCGAATGGTGCGACGGCCCGGGCGGCATGGTAGATTAGCGATATTGGCAACTATTCTTCCACGCGGGGAGGGCCGTCCGGATGATTCTATGCGAGAACGGATATTTCCGGTGTATGGATGAGCAGGACTACCGGTTCCACGTGACGAGCGCATCATGAGTACAGCAATCTACAGCCACCCCGACTGCCTGCGTCACGACATGGGCGACTGGCACCCGGAGTCGCCCGACCGGCTCCAGGCTATCGAAGACCAGCTCATCCTGGCGCGGCTCGACGGCCTGGTCGAGCGCCGCCTGGCGCCGCTGGCCGAGGAAGCGTCCATCCTGCGCAACCACAGCGCCGGCGCGCTGGCGCTGGTGCGCGACCATGTGCCGCTTGAGGGCGAGTTCTATCCGCTCGATGCCGACACCATCCTGTGCCATGCCAGCTACCAGGCCGCCCTGCGCGCGGCCGGTGCGGCCGTTGCCGCCACCGACGAGGTGATCGCCGGCAGCATCGCGAATGCCTTCTGCTCGGTGCGCCCGCCTGGGCACCACGCGACCCCGAAGGAGCCGATGGGCTTTTGCCTGTTCAACAATGTGGCCATCGCGGCGCGCCATGCGCTCGAGGTGCATGGCCTGGAGCGGGTGGCGATCGTCGACTTCGACGTCCACCACGGCAACGGGACTGCCGACGCCTTCCGCAACGATCCGCGCGTGCTGATGGCGAGCTTCTTCCAGCATCCCTTCTATCCGTATTCCGAGCCGGAGCCGATCACGGCCACCAGCGTCAACGTGCCGGTGGCGGCGCGCAGCGGCGGCGACGTCGTGCGCGAGGTGGTTCGCGAACAGTGGCTGCCGGCGCTGCACGCGTTCCGGCCGCAGATGATCTTCATCTCGGCGGGCTTCGATGCCCACCGCGACGACGACATGGGCGGCATGAATCTGGTCGAGGCGGATTATGCGTGGATCACGCGCGAGGTGATGGCGGTAGCGAAGGAGCATGCGCAGGGGAGAATCGTGAGCTGCCTGGAGGGGGGGTATGAGTTGTCGTCGCTGGGGCGGAGTGTGGTGGCGCATTTGAAGGTGCTGGCCGAGCTGGACTAACGCCGATCCCAGTTGCTGGCGTCGCATGGACGACCGCCTCGACCGTACGGTGGGGTCATTGATGCCGGGGGCATCAATGACGTGCCCACGCGGTTACGTGCGTCACCTTGATGTGTTTGCCGTGATGACGCGCTCCGCGACAACGATCTTGGACGGCAACGTTGGCGATATGCTTTTTGATGCGTCGCGAGGCCGCATTCATTTTCGATATGGCGCATTCCAACAATGATCATCGTTCCGCGTGGGCACGTCATTGATGCCCCCGGCATCAATGACCCCACCGTACGGTCATGGCCAAAACCCACAATGACACAGCATCCATCTTGCACTGGCGTTAACACCACACATCCGCAAACCATTCTCGTCCTTTCGCGTGTGCAATTGACACTCATACATACGCGGAATACAGTCAGCCCAGCCGTAACAAGCGGCTGCGCCTGCGTCAGCCGGCAGCGATGGCGACCGGCACAGGCGTCCACCCAATAAGAAGGAGGAGATTGTGAAGAAAGCATTTCAAATGGCGCTGGCGCTGTGCCTGATGGCGGCGTCCGGCTTCGCGGCAGCGGCGAACTACACGCTGTGGATCAACGGGCGCACCGGCGGCGGGGCGATCGGCAACTACAACAGCTTCACCTACTGGGGACCCGGCACCACGGCCGCCGGCGTCAACAAGAAGTCGGTCAACTGGGACGGCCGCAGCAGCATCGCTTCGCAGAGCGGCAAGATCCGCGACGCGCTCGACTGCTTCTGCACCGGCGGCAACTGGTGCTACATCGCCACCCACAGCGCCGGCGACCTGATCCTCGGCTACACCCTGGCCAACTACGGCGGCTCGGCGCGCGTGAAGAAGAACGCCACGGCGAACGCGTCCGGCGTCTGCGGCAACACCGACGGCAGCTCGCAAACCGGCTGGAACATCAAGTGGGTGCGCGCGGCATCGGGCGCGGGCGGCGGCTCCGAGCTGTCCGACGTCGGCTCCTGGGCCGTGTCGGAAGACCTGGTCAAGGACCTGAAGACCACCACCGCGCGCGCCATGTACAACCACAACACCACGCGCAACATCTGGTTCTACATGTATGCCGGCGCCAAGGGCACGGCCTATTCCGGCATCCTGCCGGGCCAGGACGACGAAGCCGTGGCCTACCACAGTACCGGCGGCGTGGCCGGCGCCTCGGGCGGCTCCTACTGCAATCCGAGCGACTGGCTGTGCAACGACCTGACCCTGGGCACGGCGGCCAACGAGGGCGGCTCGGCCAAGTGGAGCTACCACTCGGTCAGCTTCCGCGACGACGCCGAGGCCTATAACCACTACGCGAACGGCAACTGGGGCGGCATCGTCGGTGTCGTGCGCAATGCCGTGGTGAACAGTGCCCTCTGATCGTCCAAGCGGTCGTCCAGCCGGCGGCGGGGAATCCTTCCTGCGCCGCTGGCTGCCGCTGGCGCTGCTGGCCGTGCTGGTGGCGGCGGTCGCCTGGCTTGCCCTGCGCGGATCGGGCGAGACGGCGGCGCCCGTCGCAGCTGCGCCGGCTTCTCCCTCACCGCAGGGGCCGCAGTTCTTCGGCCAGGTCGACGGCCAGCCGGCGGAACTGTCTCCAGCCGAACGCGCCGAGCGCCGCCAGCAATTGATCGAGCACGTACAGCTGACCGACCACACCTATTGCAGCTACCTCGAAGGCAGCAAGTATCCGGCCGGTTCGCGCCCGATGTCGCAGAATCCCGACCAGGCCTATCCGAACCAGCCGGTCACCGAAATGAACCCGATGCGCACCGGCGACCGTAGCAGCGACCCGAACATCCTGCTGCAAACCTCGCAGTCGCGCGTCTACATGGCGGCCAACGAATCGGTCGCCTTTTCGCTGCGCGCGGTGGCGCCCGACGGCAGCCTGGTGCCGCTGGTGGTCACGCGCGCGGTGGCGGCCGGCATCATGTCGACCGGCGCGCGCCCGACCACCCAGGTGGCGCTGGCCTTTGCCGACGATGGCGGCGGCGCCGATCCGGTGGCCGGCGACGGCGCCCATGCCGCCGTGCTCACGCCGGCCCAGACCGGGCTGGCGGGCTTCCACGGCACCATCCGCACCGAAGTGCGCTACACGGCGGGCGGCAAGAACGGGGCGCTGATCTTCGACGTCATTTATTCGCCGAAGCTGCCTGCGGTATGGGCCGGGCCGCCGCGCGAAACGGTGGACGACGGTTCGCTCGCCTTTGTGCTGCGCGCCGACGTGCGCACGCCGGGCCGGTATGTCGTGACCGGACGCGTCGACGACGCCAAGGGAAGGCCGTTCGCGCTGGCCACCTTCAACGAGGTGCTGGGGCCGGGGCCGAACGACATCAAGCTGGTCGTGTTCGGCAAGCTGATGCATGACGGCGCGCCGGCCTTGCCCTTGACCCTGCGCGACGTCGACGGCTACCTGCTGAAGGAAAACACCGACCCCGACCGTGAGCTGATGCCGCGCCTGGAAGGGCCGGTGATGAAGAGCCGCACGCAGTCGCTGAACGGCATTTCGGACGCGGAAGCGGGCGGCGAGGAGCGCGAGCGCTACCTGACCGAGTTTGCGAAAGACCGCAAGCTGGCGCGCGACAGCCTGGCGAAGTTCGATCCGGCCCAGCCCTTGCCGCCGAGCGAGTGCGGCACGCCAGGCCGGTGATCCACGGTGGCGGCGTTTCGATGCCGCCACCATTTTCTTCCTGCTGTTCGGTATCCTTCCCACGACGCCCACCCTGCGCGCGATTGACGCACCGCGCCGCATGTCCTTAGATGACCGTTACAACAACGGAGGAAGACATGGGACGTCCTGTACGCATTTCAGCACGACGCGCACTGGCGCTGTGCCTGCCCGGCATGCTTGCCGCCGGCGTGGCCAGCGCCACCAACTACACCCTGTGGATCCACGGCCGCACCGGCGGCGGGGTGATCGGCAACTACAATGATTTCGCCTATTTCGGGCCGAACGCCACGCCGGCCGGCGTCAACAAGAAGTCGGTCAACTGGGACGGCAGGAGCGGCATCGCCTCGCAAAGCGGCTACGTGCGCAATGCGCTGGACTGCTTCTGCACCGGCCAGAACTGGTGCACGGTCGCCGTGCACAGCGCCGGCGACATGCTGATCGGCTACACCCTGGCCAACTACGGCGGCTCGGCGCGGCCGGTGACGAATGCCCAGGCCAACGGGGCAGGGGTGTGCACCGGCAGCGGCGGGTCCCAGACCGGCTGGAACATCCGCTGGGTGCGGGCGGCGGCCGGTTCCGCCGGCGGCAGCGAGCTGGCCGACATCGGCGCCTGGGCCACGGGCGAACCGCTGGCCCAGCAGCACAAGGTGGCCACCGCACGCGCCCTCTACAACCACAACGACACGCGCAACATCTGGTTCTACATGTACGCGGGCGCGCGCGGCACCTTGTACTCGTTCGTGCTGCCGGGGCAGGACGACGAGGTGGTGGCCTACCACAGCTCGGGCGGGGCGGCGGGCAGTTCGGGGACCTCGCTGTGCAATCCGGGCGACTGGTTCTGCAACGACCTCACGCTAGGGGCGGGCAACAACCAGGGCGGGCGGGCGAAGTGGGCCTACCACTCGGTGGTGTTCCGTGACGATGGGGAGGATTACGGGCACTACACGGACCGCAACTGGGGTGGGATCACGTCGGTGCTGCGGCGGGATATGGAGAATTTGTCGCGCTGATCGCGGCGGGTAACACAGCCGGCGGTCTCGACCGTACGGTGGGCACGCCGTGCCCACGCGGAAGCTGGCGCTGTGTTTGCAAAGGAAGCAATCGAAACGCGCGAACGGTGCCGGCGTATCGGGAGCACATCGCTAGCTCTTCCATGCTGTACGCGTATCGAGCGATGCTCGTCCGCAGCCGACTGCGGACGAGCACGTAACCGCGTGGGCACGGAGTGCCCACCGTACGGGTTACTGCAGTAGTCTACCCGGCGCTGTCTTTGCTCATCCGCTGTTTCTCGGCGGCGCTGGGCCGCTTGCCCACCACATACACCGTGTACATCGGCTGGCGCGGATCGATCGGCAGCGCCATCTCGCCTTCGACCGCCGCATTCGCCAGCGGCGCGGGCGCCGCGCGTTCGGCCGGGCCGCCGAGGCAGGCCACCAGGCCCAGTACCAGGAATGCCCCGAAAATCCACACTTCCACGTTGCGACCGATCCCCATGATGTTCTCCTCGACCCGGCCACAGGCGGCCGGTCTCGTCATGGTGCCGGGGCGGCGGTGCGTCCCTATTGCAACAGATCAAGCCAATTTAATTCCTTGTGGAAACATTCCGACACCTGGCGACATGCGGGAGGCGACGCCACAGGGGTAAGCCGCGTAGAATACCGCCTCGTCAGAAAGAATTGGAAAGCACAGCATGTCGATACAATGGTTCCCGGGCCACATGAACTCCGCCAAGAAGCAGGCGGAGGAGCAGATGGAAAACATCGATCTCGTGATCGAGGTGCTCGACGCACGCCTGCCCGAAGCGAGCTGCAACCCGCTGGTCGACAAGATGCGCAAGTTCCGCCAGCGCCCCGTCCTGAAGATCCTGAACAAGATCGACCTGGCCGACCCGGTGGCAACCGCCGCCTGGAAAGCCTTCTACGACGCCCAGGATGGTGTGACCGCCTACCCGATGACGACCAAGAAGCCGCTCGACGTGGCGCGCATCCCGCAACTGGCGTTGTCCCTGGCGCCGCACCGCGGCGTGCCGACCAAGCCGCTGCGCATCATGATCATGGGGATTCCTAACGTTGGGAAATCGACGCTGATGAACGCGCTGCTGAAAAAGCGCGTGGCGAAGGTCGGCGACGAGCCGGCCGTGACCAAGACCCAGCAAAAGCTGTATCTCGACAAGCACACGGTGCTGGTCGATACGCCCGGCCTGATGTGGCCGAAGATCGAGATGGACAGCGACGGCATGATGCTGGCCGCCAGCCACGCGATCGGCACCAACGCCCTGATCGAGGAAGAAGTCGCCTTCTTCCTGGGCGACCTGCTGCTGGAACGCTACCCGCAGCTGCTGACTGCCCGCTACGGCTTCAAGACCGAGGGCATGGACGGCATCGCCGTGGTCGAGAACGTCGCGGCGCGCCGTGGCTTCCGCGTGCGCGGCGGCGAGTTCGACGTCGAAAAGGCGGCCCACGTGCTGCTGCACGACTACCGCAGCGGCGCCCTGGGCCGCATCAGCCTGGAAACCCCGGAAACCCGCGCCGCCCGCATTGCCGCCCACGACATCGCCATGGCCGAAAAAGCGCGCATCGCCGCCGAAAAAGCCGCCGCCAAGGCCGAAGAAGCCGCCCGCGGCAAGCGCGGCACGTAATGGCGGACGCCGGCTATCAGCCGGCATTACTGTTCATCGTTGGCTTCAACGTAGGGTGGGCACCCCGTGCCCACGCGGAACGATGATCCGCCTGCGGCCTGTCCGGCAGTCGCGCCACACGCCTACCGCCGCCGTCTCTAAGTGATCAGCCTATCACACCTCCCCAAACCTGAAACTCGACACCGCCAGACTCCCAAAGAACGCATCCTCGTGATACACGTTCTCGGCCCGTTCCTGCTGCGCCGCCCCCAGCGCCACCATCAGCGGCAGCAAATGCTCCTCCCTCGGATGCGCCGCCCTGGCTGACGGCGCCTCCTCCCAGCGCAGCAGCGCCGCCGTCCGCTCCCCCGGCGCCAATCCCAGCAAGACCCGGTTCAGCCACCCATCGAACCCGTGCGACGCCTCGCGCCCGCTGGCCCCGAACTGGCGCAAATTGTGAAACGACAGCCCGCTGCCGATGATCAGCACCCCCTCGCCGCGCAGTGGCGCCAGCGCCCGCCCCGCCTCGATGTGCGCCAGCGGATCGAGGTCGCGCCGCAGCGACAGCTGCACCACCGGCATGTCGGCCTCGGGATACACCGGATACAGCATCGAGAAGGTGCCGTGGTCGAAACCGCGTTCGGCGTCCAGCGCGGCAGGGTGGCCGGCCTCGTTCAGCAGGCCCGCAACGCGCGCCGCCAGTTGCGGGTCGCCCGGGGCGGGGTAGCGCACCTGGTAGGTGTGCGGCGGGAAGCCGCCGTAGTCGTAGATCATGCCGGGCGCCGGCGATGACGACACCATGAAGCGCGGCGCTTCCCAGTGGCTGGTCACGACCAGCACCGCCTTCGGGCGCAGCGTCAGCTGGCGCGGGATGGCGACCAGCGAGGCTTCGAGCTGGTCGTAGGCGCTGCCGAATTCCTTCTTCAGCCAGGGCCAGGGGCCGCCGCCGTGGGAGACGAAATAGGTGGGCAGGCGGGTGGTCATGGCGGGGCTCCTTCATGTGGCGACAGAGTTTGATGGTAGCCGATTCGGAAATGTCGCGTGGTGGCGGGTTCGAGACCCCGCCCTACAAGACCGCGCCGTTACAGGGTGGGTTCTCGAACCCACCGTGTTCCGATCATGCACCCCCGCGGCCCACGGCCATGAACGAAAGCCCTTGCCCGTTATATAATCCGCCCCGTTCTGGTGCCCGCGCGCGCAATCGGCGTGCGCAGTTAAACGGGAAACACGATGCCAGCTGCGCCTCCGGCGCACGGCCCAGGTGTGCTGCCCCCGCAACGGTCAACAAGCGTCGCCCCGGCGACAGGCCGCCTCGAATACCACTGTGCGACGACGCACAGGAAGGTGAGGCGGTTCGACTTGCCAGCCCGGATACCGGCCAGAACAGGTGGACGTCTGCGAGCGTCTAATAAAAGCCCCATGGCGGCGTTGCATCGTCTCGCCGTACGCGCGTACTGTCTTCGACGATGCGCTTTGCCCTGGGCCTTTTGTTAGGCGCTCTGCAATGTTCGTTGAATCCGGCCTGCGGGGACGCGGGCCGGGTGCACACTTATCGAATATAACAACATCATGACTTTTGCTGTTCCGACCAGCGCGCCGGCGATCAAGCCGCTCGTGCTTGCCTGTGCCTTTTCCCTGTTCGCCAATGCCGCCAGCGCCGAGCAGGCCGTTGCCACCGTCAACGTCACCGGCGCCCGCTTCGCCAGCGACGCGGCCTTGACGCCGATCGGCGCCACCGTGATCACCGCCGACGACATCCGCCGCGCCGGCGCCAATGACGTGAACGCCGCGATCCGCAAGATCGGCGGCGTGTTCGGCCGCCAGAGCCTGGACGGCTCGCCCGACTTCGGCCTCGATTTGCGCGGCTTCGGCTCGAACAGCAGCCAGAACATGGTGATCCTGGTCGACGGCGTGCGCCTGAACGAGAACGAACTGGCCGGTCCGATCCTGTCGTCGATCCCGGTCGACACCGTCGAGCGCATCGAGATCACGCGCGGCGGCAGCAGCGTGCTGTACGGCGAAGGCGCCACCGGCGGCGTCATCAACATCATCACCAGGCGCGGCGCCGACGCCGGCTACCACGGCTCGCTTAGCCTGGAAGGCGGCCGCTTCGACCAGTACGACGCGCGCGCCTCCGTGCGCCACGGCGAAGGCCCGCTGTCCTTCGACCTGGCCGCCGACAAGCAGGGCACCGACAACTACCGCGACAACAACGCCTTCCGCCAGAAGTCGATCAGCGGCGGCTTCCAGTGGGCCGTCGACGGTTCGCGCGTCGGCATGCGCGTGGAAAGCGCGCGCCAGCACGGGCGCCTCCCGGGCTCGCTGACCCAGGCGGAATTCGACGCCAACCCGCGCCAGACCAACACCCCGAACGACTTCGGCTCGCTCGACAGCGACCGCATCACCCTGTTCGGCGAACACCGCATCGGCAGCGTCGAACTGGCGGCCGAACTGTCGCACCGCGAACGCGAAGTGCAGTCGGCCTACGACTTCGGCAGCGGCCTGTCCGAGTCCACCTACCACAGCCGCCAGACCCAGTTCTCGCCGCGCCTGCGTCAGATTTCGCGCCGCGACGGCATGCTGAACGAGTTCGTGGCCGGCGTCGACCTGACGCGCTGGGAGCGCAGCACCAGCTTCGGTTCGGAGTCGAGCCAGGATGCGAAGGCGATCTACCTGCGCGACGAGATGCGCTTCGCCAGCGTCTACAACGCGCGCCTGGCCGTCGGCGCGCGCCACGAGCGCTTCGACAAGGAAGACGCCAGCGCCTTTGCCACCGAAAAGGGCGAGCAGTCGCAGAACGGCTGGAGCGTCGAGGGCAGCATCGATCCAATCGCCGGCATCACCGTGCATGCCAAGGCGGGCGAAAGCTACCGCATCCCGAACGCCGACGAAAACGGCTACCGTTCCTCGCTTGGCCTGCTCGACGTGCAAACCTCGCGCGACCTGGAACTGGGCGTGACCGCCGGCAGCGATGCGCGCCGCATCAGCGCGCGCGTGTTCCGCCACCGCCTGACGAACGAGATCTTCTTCGACCCGACCATCGACGGCTTCGGCGCGAATACCAACCTCGACCCGACCCGCCGCCAGGGCGCCGAAGTCGAAGGCCACCTGACGTTCGCTTCCGACTGGCGCATCACCGGCCAGCTGCAGCACGTGAAGGCCAAGTTCACCGACGGCCCGAACGCCGGCCGCGAAATGGTGCTGGTGCCGAAGAACGTCGTCACCGCGCGCCTGGCCTGGATGCCGAGCACCGGCCAGACCGCCGACATCGGCGCCCAGTACGTCTCGAGCCAGCGCTACGGCAACGACTTCGGCAACACCTGCAACGCGCGCATTCCGTCGTACACGACGATCGATGCCCGCTTTGCGCAAAAGGTCGGCAACTGGGAGTTCGCGGTGAATGGCCTGAACCTGGCCGACCGCCAGTACTACAGCAACGCCTTCAGCTGCCGCGGCGGCATCTACCCGAGCGACGGCCGCCAGCTGAAGCTCTCGGCGCGCTACGATTTTTAATAGCGTAAGCCGATGAGCGTCCTGCCGGCAGCGTCGAGGACCCAGCGTGTGCACAGCCAGCGTGGAACGCTGGCTGTGCTAAGCGCGCTCGCTTTCCTCGCGCTGCTGGTGTTCGCCGCTGCCGGCCTGGCCGGCTCGGTGCCGGTACCGCTCGCCGATGTGCCGCAGGCCTTATCGAGCCTGATCGTTGGAGACCCAAGCGGCATGTCCGCCACCTTGCTCGACCTGCGCCTGGGCCGCGCCAGCAGCGCCTTTGCCACCGGCGCCGCGCTGGCGCTGGCCGGCGTCATGATGCAGGCGCTGGTGCGCAATCCGCTGGCCGACCCTTACGTGCTGGGCGTCTCGGCCGGCGCCGCCGTCGGCGCCCTGGCCGCGCTGCTGTTCGGTGCGGCCTTGTGGATGGTCGATCTCGGCGCGCTCGCGGGCGCGGTCGGGATCTCGCTGCTGCTGTATCTGCTGGCGCGGCGTGATCTTGGCGGCGGACGCGGCGCGGTGCGCACCGGCGAGTCCGGCGTGCTGCTGCTCACCGGCGTGATGCTGGCCTCGGCCTGCATGGCGCTGGTGACCCTGATGCTGTCGGTGGCGCCCGAGTCGCGCCTGCGCGGCATGGTGTTCTGGATGATCGGCGACCTGGCCGGGTCGGGCTGGCGCCTGCTGCCCTGGATCGTGCTGCTTGCGGCCGTGCTGCTGGCGCTGCGCCGCGCGCGGGCGCTGAACGTGATGGCCCTGCATGCCGACGCCGCCGTGGCGCTCGGCGTCGACGTCGCCGCCCAGCGCCGTTTTCTTTTCCTGTGTTCGGGCCTGCTGACCGCCTGCGCCGTCACCAGCGGCGGCAGCATCGGCTTCGTCGGCCTGGTGGTGCCGCATGCCTGCCGTCATGCCTTCGGCCCCGACCACCGGATCCTGCTGCCCGCCGCCACCCTGGTTGGCGGCAGTTTCCTCCTTCTCGCCGACACGCTGGCGCGCACGGTACTGGCGCCGCAGCAGCTGCCGGTGGGCGTGCTGACCTCGCTGATCGGCGTGCCCGTGTTCCTGTTCCAGCTTCACCAACTTCACCTGCGCCGCCGCTGACTCTGCCGATGACCCAGCCGATGATCCTTATTCAAGACCTGACCCTGCGCGTCGATGGCCGCCTGCTCGTCGCGCACCTGGACTGGCGCGTCAACGCCGGCGAAAGCTGGTGCGTGATCGGCCCGAACGGCGCCGGCAAGAGCACGCTGTTGCGCACCGTGGCCGGCCTGCGCGCGCCCGACGGCGGACAGGTGGCCCTGGCCGGCAAGCCCATCGCCGACTGGCCGCTGCCGGCGCTGGCGCGCGAGCGCGCGTACCTGGCGCAAGCGCGCGGCGACGCCTTTGCCTATCGCGTCATCGAGACCGTGCTGATGGCGCGCCACCCCTACCACGCCGACCGCTACTGGGAAGGCAGCGACGACCACGCCGCCGCCGAAGCCGCGCTGCGCACGCTCGACGTGCTGCATCTGGCCGAGCGCGACGTGCGCACCCTGTCGGGCGGCGAGCGCCAGCGCGTGGCGATTGCCGCGCTGCTGGCGCAAGACACGCCGCTGCTGCTGCTCGACGAGCCGGCGAACGCCCTCGACCTGGCGCACCAGGTGGCCGTGACCGAGCTGATGGCGAAGCTGTGCCGCGAGGGCAGGGCGGTGGTCAGCGTCGGCCACGACCTGAACCTGGCCTGGAGCGGCGCCACCCACGCGCTGCTGCTGAACGGCGACGGCAGCTGGCATGCCGGCACCACGGCGCAGGTGATGCGCCCGGACCTGCTGAGCGCCTGCCTCGGCCACCCGATCGCGGCCATTGCCCACGGCGCGCGCACAGTGTTCCTGCCGGATGCGCCAGAATCGAACGCCGCCATCACGCCGATCCGGAACATCCCATGAAAGCGCTCTTTCTCGCCTTGTTCATGCTCGCCGCTTCGGCGCAGGCCGCCATCACCGTGGTCGACGACGCCGGCGCGCGCGTCACGCTGGCGCGCCCGGCCCAGCGCGTGATCTCGATGGCGCCGCACATCACCGAGTTGCTGTTCGCGGCCGGCGGCGGCGCGCGCATCGTCGGCGCCATGAACTACAGCGACTACCCGGCGGCGGCGCGCAGCATTCCCCCCATCGGCTCGAACAGCCAGATCGACATCGAGCGCGTGATCGCGACGAAACCGGACCTGCTGATCGTCTGGCAAAGCGGGAACACGGCGCGCCAGATCGCCCAGCTGCAGGGGCTCGGCATCCCGGTCTTCCACAGCGAGCCGCGCAAGCTCGACGAGGTGGCGACCAGCCTGCTGCGCTTCGGCCAGCTGCTCGGCACCGAGGCGACGGCACAGACGGCCGCCGGCGCCTATCGCGCCAAGCTCACGGCGCTGCGCACGCGCTACGCCAGCCGGCCGCCGGTGACCGTCTTTTATCAAGCCTGGGACAGCCCGCTGTACACCCTGAACGGCGAGCAGATCGCCAGCGACGCCATCCGCGCCTGCGGCGGGCGCAACATCTTCGGCGACCTGAAGACGGTGGCGCCGCAGGTGGGCGTGGAAGCCGTGGTGCAGCGGGACCCGGAGGCCATCGTCGGTGGCAAGCTGTACACCCCGCAGGATCGCGGCTTGTCGATCTGGCTGCCGTACAAGGGCATGACGGCCGTGCGCCGCAACAACCTGTTCACGCTGGACGAGGAATTGCTGACGCGGCCGGGGCCGCGCGTGGTGGATGGCGCCGCCGCCCTGTGCGCGCGCCTGGACGAGGCTCGTAGCCGTCGCGTTCGGTAGGGTGGGCACTCCGTGCCCACGCGGAAGCGTGCGTGGCGTTAGCTCGGGTCTCACCACGGAGGCAACATATTGTTAGCGCTGTCGAGTGATCATTCGAATATGTTTCGATGCATTTGCTGTACAGGATGAAACCCTGCCAACCCTGCTCATCGTTCCGCGTGGGCACGGGGTGCCCACCTTACATCCTCCGTATGCTCCTGTTACAGCCGTAACCAATTGCAAGAAATCGCGCCGCTCTTCTTGGCCGAGCCAAAAAAGTGGTAATCTCGCGATCGTTTTCTTCAACTTCCAAACAAGAAGGATATTTATGCGCCGCTCCCTGCGTTTCGCCATCGCCGCCGCCAGCCTGGTTGCCAGCACCGCTTTCGCTTCGCCCACCAATCCGCAGAACGGCGTCGAATACGTGACCCTGGCATCGCCGCAGCAAGTCCAGGCGACCGGCAAGAAAGTCGAAGTGGTCGAGTTCTTCGCTTACCACTGCCCGGCCTGCTACGCGCTGGAACCTGGCCTGAACGAATGGGTCAAAAAGCAGGGTGACAACATCGTGCTGCGCCGTATCCACCTTCCTTTCCAGGGCCCGACCGATCCGGAAGCACACCTGTTCCTGACGCTGGAAGCCATGGGCAAGCTGGCCGAATTCCATCCGAAGATCCTGCACGCCGTGCACGTCCAGCGCGTGCGCTTGATGAAGGACGAGCAGATCATCGACTGGGTATCGAAGAACGGCATCGACCGCGCCAAGTTCCTGGAAACCTGGAACTCGTTTAGTGTGACCACCAAGCTGCGCCGCCTGCCGCAAATCACGAATGCCTACCAGGTGAGCGGCACGCCAACCATCATCATCGACGGCAAGTACCAGACTTCGCCGGGCATGGTGTCGGAAAAGCTGAAGATCACCGACCGTAACCAACTGATGCAGGCGAGCTTCCAGGTGATGGATGCCCTTGTCGCGAAAGCTGCCAAGACGAAATGAGCGATACGGAAGGCAAGGTCCTGGCCATGTACGAGGGCGCCCGCCCTCGTGAAGAGGACCTGTTCGAGACCAGCAACGTCAACCACATCGCGTGGTCGCTGGTCGTGATCCTGCTCGGGCTGGTGATCTGGCTCTGCATCACGCTCGTGAATGCGGAAAACCAGCGCTACGCCCTGATCACCAACCAATGCCCGGACCCGGTGTTCAAGAGCGGCGTGGACAAAGCCTGCCTGTACACGGTGAAGTCGCGCGAACACTGGTGGGAACACCTGTGGTACGGCTTCACCCACGTCAAGCCCGAGCGCAAGTAAAGAGCAACGGAACCGGACTGTTTCTACTCCGGTTTCGGACTAGGCGGGGAGCGTTAGCGTGAAGCGGGCGCCGCCTAGCGCCGACTGTTCCACTGTCAAATTCCCCCCATGCAGCAGTACGGCTTTGCGCGCGATCGCCAGGCCGAGGCCGAAGCCGCCGGTGGCGCGGTCGCGGCTGCGGTCGAGCCGGTAGAAGGGCTCGAAGATGCGTTCGCGTTCTTCTTCCGGAATCCCCGGCCCATCGTCCTCGACGGCGATGATTAGCCTGCCCGCCTCGCGTGCGGCAGACAGGCGGATCGTGGCGGCGGCATACTTCTGTGCGTTCCTCAGCAGGTTCGACAAGGCCCGCGCCAGCAGGCGCGGATCGGCCTCGACCGTGCCGGCATCCGCGCCGGCGTCCACGCTCAGTGCCGGCGCACCCGGCGGCAGCGCAGCCGCGGTGCTGTCCAGCAAGGCCGCCACATCCACCGTGTCGCGCTGCAGCGCCTGTTCGCTGCCGAGGCGCGCCATGCTCAATAGTTCGTTGACCAGGTCGTTCAGCTCGCGCACGTCGCCCTCCATCGCGGCGATGCGCTTGCGCTGGGCCGGGTCCCCGGTTTTCGCATCCAGCAGTTCGAGCGCGAATTCGAGGCGGGCGATCGGCGTGCGCAGCTCGTGCGACACCGAATGCAGCAGGTTCTTCTGCGACACCAGCAATTCCTCGATGCGGTCGGCCATGTGGTCGATCCGCTCCGCCAGCGGATAGATGCTGGCCGAACGCGGCATGCGCGCCCGCGCCGACAGTTTGCCGGCGCCAAACTCGTCGGCCACACGCGACAGCTTCTGCAACCCCTGCCAGTGCGAGCGCGACCACAGCGCCACCGGCACCAGCAGGGCCAGGGCCACGATCACGTAGCGCACCGCTTCCATCTTGAGGGCCAGGTTGACGTCGATCGGCAAGTCCTGGGCGTGGATCACTTCGTCCTCGCTGCCGATATAGCGCTCGCCAGTCAGGTCGACGCGGCGGTAATAGGCCTTGTTGTCGATGTCGAGCACCACCTCGCCGCGCTCGAGGGCGCGCAGGCTGGCGGCGGGCAGGGCGGCGCGCGCGGCGGCCAGGGTGACCAGGTCGAAGCGCGTGTCCGACACTTCGCGCACCCGGTTCAGGCGCACCAGCCATTCATCAAGCGGGGCTTCGTCGACGTATTGCTCGATCAGGAAGATCTGGGCCGCGGCCTGGCGCCGGGCGATGTCGTCGAGCGGGTCGCCGAACAGGCGGCTCATCGCGAAATAAATCACGAAGGTCGCCGCCGTAATCGACAGCATCACCAGCAAGAAAAAGCGGAAGAAAATCCGGTTCACCCGTCTTTCCTCCAACATCGACCGATTTGTACGCCTACAAAGAACATTGTTTTTCTCCTAACGCCATTGTATAGGAGCAATGATGACAACGGTAAATTACAAATTAGCGACAAATAGGCGACATCTGCGGGGGGAATGCGGCATGCCAAACGGATAAGCTACGCAGGATTCAGGTTTTCCGTTTGCCCACTCGGTACGCGAGTGTCGGTGGGTTTTTTTATTCCGGTCGCCGCCCTTCGGCGCGTGGCCAGCCGAGGGAGGGCGGGATGGCTGGCTTGGCCCCGCGTTCTCCGGCACGCGCAGCATGCCACAGCGGCGCTTCCTGTGTACCTGACGTAGGCAGTGCAAATCATGCACTAAGGATATTTCGGACGGGCCTTGCTCAACGTAAAATACAGCACCCGTTACCTGAACCGACCATGAACAAGTTTTCCGCCCTGGCCCTGGCAGTCTTGACGAGCAGCGCAGCTGCCCAGACGCCGGCCACGAATCCGATGCCCGACGGCAGCCGCGACATGTATGTCGGGCTGGGCCTGGCCTCGGCCGCGCGCTACGAAGGGGCGGAGCACAGCGAGCGCAAGTTACTGCCGGTGTTGCAGGTGCAGTGGAGCAATGGCGTCTTCGTCTCGGGCATGAGCGCCGGCATGCACCTGTCGCACAATCCGCAATTCGAATACGGCCCCCTGGTCGAACTGCAGCCGCGCCGCGACGAGTCGGGCAAGGGCGGCGGCATCGACGGCATCGAGGCGCGCTATTCCCTGGTTGCCCTGACCGTTGCCGCCCTCGGGGAAAACCGCCTGTCCGGCATGACGCCGGTCTCGACCCGCCTGCTGGGCGGCGGCTTCCTCAACTATTACCTGACACCCGACTGGCGCCTCACCGGCAGCCTGCTGTACGGCGCCGGTAACGAGCGCGACGGCGCGCGCCTGGACCTGGGCCTGCAGCGCCTGGCGATCCAGGTCGGCGCCCACCACCGGATCTCGGCCGGGGCCGGCCTGAGCTTCGTCAACGCCAACTACAACACCGCCTTTTTCGGCGTCGACCGCATCGACTCCCTGCGCAGCGGCAACCCGATCTACCGCCCCGGCGGCGGCCTGAAGGATGGCCACGTCGGCCTGCGCTGGAACTGGGATGTGACGCCCTCGTGGATGCTGACCTCGAACCTGCAGGTCCAGCGCCTGGCGGGCGACGCGCGCCGCAGCCCGCTTGTCGAGCGGCCGACGAATGTGACGGTTTCCGCCGCCCTCGCTTACCGGTTCTGACGATGACGACGGCCCGCCACCTCATCGCCTCCTGCCTCGTGTCGCTGGGCGCCTGTACCAGTGCGCTCGCGGCCGACTGGGTCAGCTACCGCGACGCCTACCGGGCGATGGTCGTGTTCGAGAAGTACGGCGGCCCGAAGCACCAGCTGCAGAACCACCTGCAGGTGGTGCCGCTGGAAAAAGGCGCATCGCTCGATGGCCTGCAACTGACCCTGGCCGGCAAGGCCAACCAGGTCAACCTGGCGCTCGACCCGCTCGGCCGCACCGCCTTCCCGCTGCTGAAGGCCGCCTACGACGAAAACGCGGCGCTGCTGCTGGACCGCCGCATCGGCGCCTTCACGGTGCGCCCGCGCGTGTCGCTGACGCTGAAGGCCGACGGCATCTACGACGACGCCGAACTGCGCGCCGCCTGCGAACAGGCGCTCGGCTTCGCGCGCTATGCGGATGCCTCGCTGCGCGCGCGCGGCTGCGGCGGGGTGCGTTTCGTGTTTGCCCGGCGGGCAGGGGAAATCGGGGTGCGCCTGCACCGTGCCGAAGGGCAGGACCAGGCATTGCCGCTGGCCTCTGGCACGGCCTTCCAGGGCGAGCTCGGCGAGGGCTTCCCGAGCGTGGTCTACCGCTTCGCCGGCGCCGTGCGCGCCCAGGTGATCAGCGCGAATCCGCCGCTGGCGATCCTGCCGCTGTTCGAATAAGCGGGAATTGCCGCGCCGGCGGGACGCTCAGTTCCAGGCCGATGGCGAAAACAGGTAGCCTTCGCCCCACACCGTCTTGATCTTTTCCGAGCGCCCGTCGTCGAACTTGCGGCGCAGCTTGGAAATGCAGTTGTCGATGCTGCGGTCCAGCCCATCGAACTCGATCCCGCGCATTTTCTTGAGCAGCTCGTCGCGCGAGAGCACGCGCCCGGCCGCCTCGGCCAGCACCAGCAGCAGCTTGTATTCGGTATTGCTCAGCACGCAGAGCTTGTCGCGCCAGAACACGGTGCGGTCGGCGCCGACGATGCGCAGGGCGCCGAACACGAGTTCGCTGCTTTCCTGCGTGCCCTTCGGCTGGGTGCGGCGCAGCAGGGCGCGCAGGCGCGCCAGCAGCACGCGCGGCTGCACCGGCTTGTTGACGAAGTCGTCGGCGCCCTGTTCCAGGCCGGATACCTCGTCGTAGGAATCCTCGCGCGCCGTCAGGATCAGGATCGGCACATCGGACAGCTCGCGGATCTTGCGGCAGACCACCATCCCGTCCAGGCCGGGCAGCATCAGGTCGAGCACCACGATGTCGGGCGCAAACGCCCCGAAGCGCGCCAGCGCCTCGTCGCCGCGCGTGACCAGCTCGACGTGGAATTCATAAGCGGACAGGTATTCGGTGACGAGCTCGGCCAACCGGGCGTCGTCTTCCACCAGCAAAACTCGGTACATGCTTTTCTCCTTGTCCCGACATTGTATAGAAGCAATGGCATGTAATCACACTTACTACATTGTGGCGACAGTTGGAGACATTTTCGCGACAGTTCGGTCTCCTGGTCTGGCGTTTGCGGGCAACAAAAAAGCCGCACACGGCAGCTTTGCCTGTGCCACACGGAGCCTCAGCGCATCTTGCGGCCCGGGCTGTCGTCGCTCAGCATGCGCGTCACGAATTCGCCCGACTTGGCGCTGTTCATGGCGTCGGCCGGATTGGCGAACGGGCTTTTTACAGTAACTGTGAAATGAAAACGGCCCGCATCAGCGGGCCGTATCGTCAACACATCGGGTGCAGAGGCCTCGTGCTTACCTTGCCCAGTGGATGACGCCGCGCAAGGCTGCGGTGTCGCGGCCGCAATACTGCTCGAAACGCAGGTCGATGGCGGTAAGCTGGCCCATCGAATAGCTGACACGGTCGACCACGAACCAGCCCTCCAGGGTATTGCAGGCGCGTCCCGGGCTGTTCCAGGACAGACCGCCGCGCATGACGTTATGGAAGGGGTAGCCCTGCAGGTTGCCGTAGTAGCCAGGCTGCAGTTGAGATAGCGAACTCATCCCGACGAAATTACCTTCATGGCCGCCTACCCCGATGCGCAAGGCTGCCGTCAGGCTGCGATCGACCAGGAACGGTGTGGCATCCTGCGTCAGCAACTGGGTGAATCCGCCGCCGATGTAGTCGCCGGGTTCGCTGACGAGATACACGTAATTCCCGGCCGGCGGGACAAAGGACGCACCCGGCGACCAGAGTCCGGCTGGCACGGCTTGCGGGCCGGGCGCCGTCGTCGAATCGTCCGCGCGCCAGTGCAATTGACCGCGCAGGGGAGCCGCGTCGTTTTCGCAGAGTTGCTCGAAGCGCAGGTCGATGGCGGTGAGGGTGGAACCGCTGTAGCGCACACTGTCCACGGCAAACCAGCCGTCGAGCCGGTTGCAGCCGCGGCTTTCTCCGTCCCAGTCCATCCCGCCGAGCACAGGATTGTGGAAGGGGTAGCGCTTCAGGTCCGCGTAGTAGCCGACTGTCAGCTGAGGCATGCCGCCCATGCCCTGAAAATCGCCATTCCAGTTCTCGTTGCCGGCAATGCCGACGATCAGGTGGCTGCCGTCGGCGCGTATGCGGAAAGCTGCATTCGTCTGGTCATAGGAATAGGTGCGGCCGCCGGTAACAAAGTTGCCGAAACCGCCTTCCAAGTAAAAATAATTGCCCGCAGCCATGGCTGCGGACGGCATCACTTTCCACAAACCGGCAGGAATCGGCGCCGGTTGGGGCGGGGTCACGTTGTCGGCATTCGCACGGGTCCAGTGGACCTGGCCGCGCAGGGGCGGGCCGCCGCCTTCACAGTATTGTTCGAAGCGCATATCGAGTGCGCTCAGCATACCGCCGGTTTGCACAATGTTGTCGATGACCACCCAGCCCTTGATGGTGTTGCAGCCGCGTCCTTCGCCGCTCCAGTCGAGACCGCCCACCGCCGGATCGGAAAATGCCGCGCGGGTCAGCTCCTTGAAGTAGCCGGCCTGCAGCGCGCCCGCTGCCTTGGGCAAGCGGAACCTGCCGTTCCAGTTTTCATTGGCGGCAACCCTGGCTTCGACGCCGAGCGTGTCGATGTTGAAGGTCATGGCCGCATTGGCCTGGGTGTAGAGGTAGGTACGGCCCTGGCCGATGTAGTCGCCGCTGGTGCTTTGCAGGTAGATGTAATTCCCGCTGGTGGGCAGGTTGGCGACAGGCGCCGACCACAGGCTACCGGGGATAGGGTAAGCCAGGTTCGGCTGTGCCAGGTCTGGCTGGGCAGGGACGGTCGGGGCGACGACCGGTGGAACAGTCGCTACTGGCGGCGGGGCGGCACCGCCACCGCCTCCTCCGCAAGCCGCCAGCATAGCCGCCAGCAGGAATCCGGACACCCCTTTTGTTATCGAAATGAATTTCATCTTTGTTCATATAGTCATTGGCGGCTGGAATTTTAATTTCTTTTAATGCAATTGTCTGCGTGTTGACTTCACATTGTCTGCGTGCGGGCGAAAAAAAATCCGCCGAAGCGGATTTTTCATGCTGCCTGGGTAGTCGCCCTTGCTCAGCCCAGGTTCGCGTTCACGAATTCCCAGTTGACCAGGTTCCACCACGATTCCACGAACTTGGCGCGGGCGTTGCGGTAGTCGATGTAGTAGGCGTGTTCCCAGACGTCGCAGGTCAGCAGCGCCTTGTCGTCCGACGCCAGCGGGGTGTGGGCGTTCGAGGTGTTGACGATGTCGACGCCGCCGTCGGCCTTTTGCACCAGCCAGGTCCAGCCCGAACCGAAGTTGCCGACTGCCGACTTGGTGAACTCTTCCTTGAACTTGTCGAACGAGCCCCACTTTGCGTTGATGGCGTCAGCGACCTTGCCGGTCGGTGCGCCGCCGCCGCTCGGCGACATGCAGTTCCAGAAGAAGGTGTGGTTCCAGACTTGCGCCGCGTTGTTGAAGATGCCGCCCGAGGACTTCTTGACGATTTCTTCCAGCGACATGTTTTCGAACTCGGTGCCCTTGATCAGGTTGTTCAGGTTCGTCACATAGGTCGCGTGGTGCTTGCCGTAGTGGTATTCCAGGGTCTCGGCCGAGATATGCGGCTGCAGGGCGTCTTTGGCGTACGGCAGTGGCGGCAGGGTATGTTCCATGTCTTTGTCCTTGTTGGTTGGAAAGTTATTGTTCAGAAACGGCGCTTATTCTAAACCGGATGGACCGACGTTGCATGCTTGCCCAGATTGCCGTCATTCCAACTCGGTCTGCACGCTCGATACCCGCACTTGCGCGCTGCCTTCGGCCAGGCGCACCGTGAGCGCCGTGCGCGCCTTGATCGCATCCGGCGAACGCAGCGCCTCGCCCCTGGCATTGCTGACGATGGCATAGCCGCGCTCGAGCGTGCGCTGGGGATTCAGCAGTTCCAGCTGGGCCGCCAGCGCGCCCAGGCTGTCGCGCCGCTGTTTGACCAGCGTGCACACGCTGGCGTTCAGGTGACGCTGCTCGGACAGGATCTGGGCACGCAGGGTGCGCAGATCCGGCCGGTGGCGCGCCCAGCGCTGTTGCAGCTGGGCCAGGGTCACGCCGCCGCGTCCCAGCGGCGCGCGCACCGCATGGGTCAGCGATGCGGCCATGGCGCGCAGCTTCAGGCGCTGGTGGGCGATCTGGGCCGTCGGGCTGAGCAGGCGCCGGCTGAGGCTGTCGAGGCCCTGGCTGGCCTCGGACAGCTGGCGCGCCATGGCGCGGCGCAGGTCGAGGGCGTCGGCCGACAGCGAAGCCATCCAGTCGGCGCGCGGGGTGGCCGCCAGCTCGGCCGCGGCCGTCGGCGTGGCGGCGCGCACATCGGCGGCGAAGTCGGCGATCGTGACATCGGTCTCGTGGCCGACGCCGGCGATCACCGGAATACTGCAGGCGGCAATCGCGCGCGCCACGCATTCCTCGTTGAAGCTCCACAGGTCTTCGATCGAACCGCCGCCGCGGACCACCAGCAGCACGTCGACCTCGGCGCGCCGCGACGCCGTCATGATGGCTTCGGCAATCTTGTCGGCGGCAAACTGGCCCTGTACCGGGGCCGGGTAGAGCACGATATGCACGTGCGGGGCGCGGCGCCTGAGGGCGGTAAGCACGTCGCGCAGGGCCGCCGCCTGCGGGCTGGTGACGATGCCGATGCTCCGCGTGAACAGCGGCAGCGGACGCTTGCGCTCCGCGTCGAACAGGCCCTGGCTGCTCAACTTTTCCTTCAGGCGCAGGAACGCTTCGTAGAGCTGGCCGACGCCGGCGCGGCGGATCGTCTCGACATTGATCTGGTAGTCGCCGCGCGCACCGTACAGCGTGACCAGGGCGCGCACCTCGACCTTGTCGCCTTCGCGCGGATTGAACCCCGCGTACTGGGCGCGGCTGCGGAACATCACGGCGCGCACCTGGGCCGCGTCGTCCTTCAGCGTGAAATACCAGTGGCCGGAACTGGCGCGCGTGAAATTCGAGATCTCGCCGCCGATCCACACCAGCGGGAAGCTGCGTTCGAGCAGGCGTGCAACCTGCCCGTTCAGGGCGGTAACGGACAGGACCGGCGGAGCGGTATAGGCGGTGTCTGGATCGGTATCGTTGAGCATGGTGGCATCCTGGTGCATGAGCGGTGAAGCTTATGGCATATCCGGGGCGCCCAGACAAGGCTTATTTGAAGCGAACGCCTGCGCCTTTTTTGCGGGCATGGGAGGGTGACTCGTTTTAAATCAAGGACTTACTGGGCCGCGTATGCACTTGGGCACAATGTTATCCACAAAAATTGTGAGGAACTCAGCAGTAAGCCTGTGTCCCTGCCGAAAATGCAGGCATGCTCAACTATTCTTAATCGGATCAACCACTTAGCTTCAGAGCACCTGCCTTGCGCACATCTTTTTCCACAGTTTGTGTGCAAAGCTGTGGGCTCTTCGGTCTTGGCAGCGCCACCATCCCGTGCTTTATCCTGGCCTGTGTTGCCGGATTCGCCTGTCGGTTCGCTGTGCTAAAAATTGAAGCAGAAGAATTTTTTCCTTTGAAATCAAGGGGCTTGATCCGGCACAAGACGCTTCCTCACAATTTTGTCCACAGAAAATGTGAAGAAACGCACAGCGGTGTGGAAAGCGTCTGGCACGACGCAGACGGGCAAGTCGCTGGCAGACGATGTAGCACAGGGCAGGGCAGGCGGAAAACCGGCCGTTTGGCGGAAGCAGACTGGGCATTACACCATTTTCGGTTGATAACTTTTGAGCTTGCTCAAAAAGCAGGCGGTATCATTAATGCCTTATAAAACAAGGGCTTGGTATCTGAAGAGGCGCCTTGCTCACATTCTTTTCCACAGAAAGTGTGCATAGAGGTCAGCCTGCTTTCGGGCTGCTGTTCGCCTGCCCGGGATGCGGCCGGCGCCTGACGGGCGCATGGGGATCAGTCGGCCTGCCTACTTTCTTTGCAGCACAATTTTTCCCTTTGAAATCAACGGGCTTGCACCGCACTGGAAGCCTTGCTCACAATTTTGTCCACAAAAAATGTGGGGAAATACACGGGCAGTCGTGGCGCTTTCCGCAGACTGTCGCTGCCGTATTCTTCAGCACCAGAATATTGTTGAGCTAAATCAATGACTTGAGGTCATGCAAATGGTCTTGCGCACATTTTTATCCACAGAAAATGTTCAAAAGTCCCAGGATGGCAGGCCCAGTCGGACGGTCTCGACCCGGCACCGACGGCCCTCGCAAGCCTGCTTCTTTCTTGCGCACGAAGAAAATTCTCTTAAGAATCAAGGTACTTGGCATGCGAGCGTATCCTTGCGCACAATTTTATCCACAGAACTTGTGCAGAACTACTCTTGCTCAGGTGGCGGCAACTTGCTACATTGCCGGATCGTTTCCATTCTGTCAGGAGTTCACTTGCTCGCCATCTTACAAGCCGCAGGCTGGCCCATCTGGCCATTGCTGATTGCCTCGATCGTTGCCCTGGCATTGATCATCGAACGCCTGATTTACCTGCGCCGCGAAAAGATCCTCCCGAAAGCCCTGCTCGGTGAAGTCATCAACGTCTACCGCAACAACAAGGTCACCCCGGACATCATCAACACCCTGGAAACCAACTCGCCGCTCGGCACCGTTCTGGCCGCCGCCCTGCGCAATGTCGACGCCCCGCGCGACGTGATGAAGGAGTCGATCGAGGAAGCCGGCCGCGGCGTCGCCCACGTGCTCGAGCGTTTCCTGACCACGCTCGGCACCATCGCTTCGCTGGCCCCGCTGATGGGCCTGTTCGGTACGGTGGTCGGCATGATCGAGATCTTCGGTTCGCAGAATGCCTCGGGCGCGAATCCCGCGCAGCTGGCGCACGGTATTTCGATTGCGTTGTATAACACCGGTTTCGGCCTGGCGATTGCGATGCCGGCCCTGGTCTTCTACCGTCACTTCCGCGCCCTGGTCGACAGCTTCATCGTCGACATGGAACTGCAGGCGGTGAAATTTGTCGACGTCGTTCACGGTGCCCGCAAATGATGGACTTTCGCCGCGGCCGCAAGCGCGAGGATCCGGAAATCAACCTGATCCCGTTCATCGACGTGCTGCTGGTCGTGCTCATCTTCCTGATGGTGTCGACCACCTACAGCAAGTTCACCGAACTGCAGATCACACTGCCGACGGCCGACGCCGAGAAGGTGGTGGATAAACCTTTCGAGATCAATGTCACGATCGATGCCAAGGGTAATTACACGGTGAACAACACGCCGGTGTCCTTCCACGGCGTGAACGGCCTGGCCGACGACCTGAAGGCCGCCGCACGCTCGGGTCCGAACGGCCAGCCGGTGGCCGACCCGGTCATCATCGTCAATGCCGACCAGTTCGCGATGCACCAGATGGTCATCAACGTGCTGGAAGCGGCGCGCCTGGCCGGCTACGACAAGCTGACCTTTGCGGCCCAGACCGGCGGCAAGAAGTAAGGCCGGCGGTAACACCGTCCAGGCGGGCAGCGGTTGCCCACCTGGCGTTTCTTTCTTTTCATGTCCAAGAACCATTCCCTCGAAGCCACCCTGACCCGCGCCTGGCTGCGCCGCGGCCCGCTCGCCTGCGCGCTGTGGCCGGTCTCGCTGTTGTTTCGCGCGTTGGCCGCACTGCGTGCCGCGCTGTATCGTGCCGGCGTGCTGAAGTCCGGAAGGCTGCCGGTGCCGGTGGTCGTTGTCGGGAACATTTTTATTGGCGGCACCGGCAAGACCCCGCTGACCATCTGGCTGGCCGAAGCACTGGTGCAGGCCGGCATGCGTCCAGGCGTGATCTCGCGCGGCCACGGCAGCGAAGGCGCCGCGCCGCGCGCCGTGACCCTGGATGCCGATGCGGCCCTGGTCGGCGACGAGCCGCTGCTGATCGCGCGCCGCACCGGCGTCCCTGTCTTCGTCGGCCGCCAGCGCGTGGAAGCGGGCAGGGCGCTGCTGGCGGCGCATCCCGAGGTAAATGTCCTGCTCACCGACGACGGCCTGCAGCACTACGCCCTGGCGCGCGATGTCGAGGTGGTGCTGTTCGACGGGCGCGGCGTCGGCAATGGCTGGCTGTTGCCGGCCGGTCCCTTGCGCGATCCGCCCTCGCGCCGGCGCGATGTGACGGTGGTGAACGCGCCCGAGATGACGCCGGCGCTGGCGCGCGCCGTCGGCGGCCAGCCGTTTCGCATGGCGCTGGCCGGCGACACCGCCGAGCAATTGCTCGATGCGAAGCAACGGCTGCCGCTGGCCGCCTTCGCCGGCCGGCGCATCCTGGCCGCTGCCGGGATCGGCAACCCGGGGCGCTTCTTCGCCATGCTGCGCGGCGCCGGTTTGTCGTTCGAGGAACTGCCCTTGCCCGACCACCACGACTTCCGCGACAACCCGTTCGCGGGCGTGGATGCCGATGTCATCCTGATCACCGAGAAGGATGCAGTAAAATGTGGGCAACTTGAAAACCTGAAGCACGACCCGCGCCTGTGGGTGGTGCCGGTCAGCGCGCGCATCGATGCCGCGCTTGCCCAACAAATTGTGGAGAAATGTCGTGGACGCTCGACTGCTTGATATCCTGGTCTGCCCGCTGTGCAAGGGCCCGCTCGAATACGATAAAAAAGGCCAGGAACTGACCTGCCGCCCGGACCGCCTGGCCTACCCGATCCGCGACGGTATCCCGATCATGTGGGCCGACCAGGCGCGCAAGATCGAGCCGGTCTGACAATGGGCTTTACCGTCATCATCCCGGCACGCCTGGCCTCGACCCGGCTGCCGAACAAGCCGCTGGCCGACCTCGGCGGCAAGCCCATGGTCGTGCGCGTCGCCGAGCGCGCGCGCGCGTCCGGGGCGCAACGCATCATCGTCGCCACCGACCACGCGGACATTGCCGCCGCCTGCGCCGCGCATGGCGTGGAAGCCGTCATGACGCGCGCCGACCACCCGTCCGGCACCGACCGCATCGCCGAAGTGGCGCGCGCCCTGAACCTGCCGGACGATGAAGTCGTGGTCAACCTGCAGGGCGACGAGCCGCTGATCGACCCGGCCCTGCTGGCGGCCTGCGCCGCGCGCATCAGCCTTGAGGTGCCGATGGCCACCTGCGCCCATCCGCTGCACGACGTGGCCGACGTCTTCAACCCGAACGTGGTGAAAGTCGTGCTCGACAAGGCGGGCCGCGCCCTGTATTTCTCGCGCGCCAGCATTCCCTGGGCACGCGATGCCTTTGCCGCCAGCCGCGACGCCTTGCCGGCCGGGTATGTGCCGCTGCGCCACATCGGTCTCTATGCCTACAGCAACGCCTTCCTACAAGCCTATCCCGGCCTGGAAGCCTCGCCGCTCGAGCAAATCGAAGCCCTGGAACAATTGCGCGTCCTTTGGCACGGCGTGCCGATCGCTGTCCACGTGACCGACAGCGCACCTCCGGCCGGCGTCGACACCCCGGACGATTTAGCACGGGTGCAATTGCACTACGCTTCTTGAACTGCGTCTTGAGTTTGATTGCAATTGATTTGCGGTCAGCCTGCGGTACATCAAAAAGGCAAGAAATCGGGACCGAGGCCAGCCGCTGGAATTGGCGTTGACGCTGCCTTTTGTGGTAAGTTTCGTATCAAGCCAGCACGTAAGCATCATTTGCACTTCATTGGCAACACAATAACGATTATCAAGATTATCAACATCCGCTTAGGAATTTTTCATGCGTCTCATTCTGTTAGGAGCGCCTGGCGCCGGTAAGGGCACCCAGGCTAACTTCATCAAGGAAAAATATAATATTCCCCAGATCTCCACCGGCGACATGCTGCGTGCGGCGATCAAGGCCGGTACCGAACTTGGCCTGGCGGCGAAAAAAGTCATGGACGCAGGCGGCCTGGTTTCCGACGACATCATGATCGGCCTCGTGAAAAACCGCCTCCAGGAAGCCGATTGCGCCAACGGCTACCTGTTCGACGGCTTCCCGCGCACCATCGCCCAGGCCGACGCCATGAAGGACAACGGCATCAACGTCGACTACGTGCTGGAAATCGACGTGCCAGACGATTTGATCGTCGAGCGCATGAGCGGCCGCCGCACCCACCAGCCTTCGGGCCGCGTCTACCACACCAAGTTCAACCCGCCGAAGGTCGCCGACACCGACGACGTGACGGGCGAGCCGCTGGTCCAGCGCGACGATGACAAGGAAGATACCGTCAAGAAGCGCCTGTCGGTCTACCACAACCAGACCGAAGTGCTGCTTGGCTACTACAACAAGTGGGCCCAGTCGGGCCTGCCGGGTGCGCCGAAGTACCGCAAGATCACGGGCGTGGGTCCGGTCGAACAAGTACGCGACGCGGCGTTTGCCGCGCTGTCCGAGTAATCGGGAGCAAGATCGAAAGCGGACGGGAACGTCCGCTTTTTTTATACCCGGATGACGCGCTGTCATTTAGTGTTTGAAAATGGCTTCAGGTCAAGGCGCATCGTCGAAGACAGTACGCGAGTACGGCGAGACGGTGCAACGCCGCCATGGAGGCATTTTCGAACACGGTTAGTACCAATGGTTTGAATCAAATGTGTGCAGTACGCAGTGAGGCAGACTGCTTCGCCGAAGAGGTGGGCATCTTTCGTTGTGTGGTGTTGCTTGATTAAAAAACTAAGGGGACGACATGGCAGCAAACCTGATCACGTTTACCGTGGCCTGCGGCGTCATCGCGGTCATCTACGGACTGTGGGCCCGCGCCTGGATCTTGCGCCAGGACGCTGGCAACGCCCGCATGCAGGAAATCTCGCAGGCCATCCAGGAAGGCGCCGCCGCCTACCTCGGGCGCCAGTACCGCACCATCGGCATCGTCGGCCTGGTGCTCCTGGTTGCCATCTATTTCCTGCTCGGCGGCTGGACCGCGGGCGGCTTCCTGGCCGGCGCGGTGCTGTCCGGCGCCTGCGGCTTCATCGGCATGAACGTTTCGGTGCGCGCCAATGTGCGTACCGCCCAGGCCGCCAGCCGTGGCATGAACGAGGCGCTCGACGTCGCCTTCAAGGGCGGGGCGATCACCGGCATGCTGGTGGTCGGCCTGGGCCTGCTGGGCGTCACCTTGTTCTACTGGGCGCTCTCCGCCAACGGCGACAGTGCGCTGTCGCGTCATGACGTGATCAAGCCGCTGATCGGCCTGGCCTTTGGCGCCTCGCTCATCTCGATCTTCGCGCGTCTGGGCGGCGGCATCTTCACCAAGGGCGCGGACGTCGGCGCCGACCTGGTCGGCAAGGTCGAGGCCGGCATTCCGGAAGACGACCCGCGCAACCCGGCGGTGATCGCCGACAACGTGGGCGACAATGTCGGCGACTGTGCCGGCATGGCGGCCGACCTGTTCGAAACCTATGTCGTGACCCTGATCGCCACCATGCTGCTCGGCGCGCTGATGATCGTCGACGGCGCCGGCGAGGCGATCATCTATCCGCTGGCGCTGGGCGCGGTGTCGATCCTCGGCTCGATCGTCGGCTGCGCCATGGTGCGCCACAAACCGGGGCGCAAGATCATGTCGGCCCTGTACACCGGGCTGTGGTGGGCGGCCGGGCTGTCGCTGATCGGCTTCGCGGTCGTCACCTGGCTGGTCTGGGGCGACGAAGCCATGCGCGGCAGCATGCTCGGCTGCGCCGTCGTCGGCATCGTGCTGACCGGGCTGATGGTCTACATCACCGAATACTACACCGGCACCGACTTCAAGCCGGTGCGCCACATCGCCGAAGCCTCGACCACCGGCCACGGCACCAACATCATCGCCGGCCTGGGCGTGTCGATGAAGTCCACCGCCTATCCGGTGATCGTGGTCTGCATCGCGATCCTGGTCGCCTTCCAGCTGGGCGGCTTGTACGGCATCGCGATTGCCGCGACCTCGATGCTCTCGATGGCCGGCATCATCGTGGCGCTCGACGCCTATGGCCCGATCACCGACAACGCCGGCGGCATCGCCGAAATGAGCGGCATGCCCGATTCGGTACGCGCCATCACCGACCCGCTCGATGCGGTCGGCAACACCACCAAGGCCGTGACCAAGGGCTATGCCATCGGCTCGGCCGGCCTGGCGGCGCTGGTGCTGTTCGCCGACTACACCCATGCGCTCGATTCCGTGGGTAAATCGATCGTCTTCGAGCTGTCGAATCCGATGGTGATCGTCGGCCTGTTCATCGGCGGCCTGATTCCCTACCTGTTCGGGGCAATGGCGATGGAAGCGGTGGGGCGGGCAGCGGGCGCCGTGGTGGTCGAGGTGCGGCGCCAGTTCCGCGACATCGCCGGCATCATGGCCGGCACCGGCAAGCCGGAGTACGACAAGGCGGTCGACATGCTCACGGCGTCAGCGATCCGCGAGATGGTGATTCCCTCGCTGCTGCCGGTGATCGTGCCGATCGCGGTCGGCATGCTGCTGGGGCCGGCGGCGCTCGGCGGGCTGCTGATGGGCACCATCATCACCGGCCTGTTCGTGGCGATCTCGATGACCACCGGCGGCGGCGCCTGGGACAACGCCAAGAAATACATCGAGGACGGCAACTACGGCGGCAAGGGCTCCGACACGCACAAGGCGGCCGTGACCGGCGACACCGTGGGCGACCCCTACAAGGACACAGCCGGCCCGGCGGTGAACCCGCTGATCAAGATCATCAACATCGTGGCATTGCTGCTGGTGCCGCTGCTGCCGGCAGCGGGGTGGATCGCGGTCTCGGAGCCCTCGCTGGCGCAGATGCGCAAGCCTGCGCACGCGACCACGGCGCCGGCGCCGGCGACGCGGGTCGCCGCCGAGCAGCCGCACGGCCGGCCTTGAACCCGGTTTTGAAACCAGCCCGAAACCAGCCCGAAACCAGCCTTGAGACCAGCCTTGAAGCCCGCCTTGAACAGGGCTGCATGAAACCGCGGTAGGGTGGACGGCTTTGCCGTCCACGCGTCCAACCCGGGCTTGCAACCCTGGCAGCCTCGCCCAGCACTCAGCATCAGAAAAACGTAACTAACCAACAATTCTTCCGCTGGCACCTACCTTGGCCGCCAGGCTCGACCACACCTGCGTCAACGCAAAGCCCGTGTCAACGCAGATTCCGCCCTGCGTCAACGCCCCTTCAAGGCATCCGCAATCGCCGCCGCCAGCGAAGCGTGGTCCGAATCCCCATGGTAGCGCTCGCCATTGATGAAGAAGCTCGGCGTCCCACTGGCGCCAGCAGCGCGTCCCTGTTCCGCCTGCGCCAGTACCTTGTCGCGGTAGCGCCCGGCCTCGAACGCGTCTCGGAAGCGTCCCGCATCGATCTGCAGGCTGCTTGCCAGCGCCGGCAGGGCATCCTCATCCAGCATGCCCTGGTTCTCGAACAGCGCGTCGTGCATCTCCCAGAACTTGCCCTGGGCGCCGGCCGCTTCGGCCGCTTCCGCCAGCGGCTGGGCGTCGGGATGCAGCTCCGACAAAGGCAGGTGCCGGTACACCAGCCGCAGCCGGTCGCCATGCTCGCGCTGCAATTCGCCCAGCGCCGCATGCGCCCGCGCGCAATACGGGCACTGGAAGTCGCCATATTCGATCAGCGTCACCGCGGCATCGCTGCCGCCGCGCACATGATCGTCCTCTGTAATACGCAGTTCCTCGCTCATCCTGCCTCCATGATGGTGCCGGCCAATGCGGCGTCGAACCCATCATGGCACGGCCGGGCAGCCCGGCGGCGCAGGTTTCCGGGCAGCAGGCTCGTCAGAACACGCACATCTTGTTGGCTTCCTCGCGCAGCCAGCCGCGGAAGTCCGGGTGCGCGATCGCGATCAGTTCCTGTGCCCTTTGCTTGGCCGACTTGCCGCGCAACTGGGCCACGCCGTACTCGGTGACGACGTAGTTCACGTCGTTCTTGCTGGTGGTGGCGTGGGTGCCGGGCGTCAGCGTCGGCACGATGCGCGAAATGCTGCCTTCCTTGGCGGTCGAAGGCAGCACGATGAAGGACTTGCCGCCGCGCGAACGGTTCGCGGCGCGCACGAAGTCGACCTGGCCGCCGGTGCCGGAATAGGGCAGATGAGCGATGCTTTCGCTGCCGCACTGGCCGAGCAAATCGACCTGCAGGCTGGCGTTGATCGACACCAGCTTGTCGTTCTGCCCGGCGATGTACGGGTCGTTGGTGAAGTTCGACGGGTGCATTTCCAGCATCGGGTTCTGGTGCATGAAGTCGTAGAGTTTGCGCGAGCCGAGCGCGAAGGTCGCCACCATCTTGCCGGGAAGGAGGGTCTTGCGGCGATTGGTCACCGCACCGCACTCGACCAGCTTCAGGATGCCATCGCCGATCATCTCGGTATGGATGCCGAGGTCGCGCTTGTGCGTCAGCTGCATCACCACCGCGTCGGGAATGCCGCCGTAGCCGATCTGCAGGGTCGAGCCGTCGTCGATCATGTCGGCCACGTGCTTGCCGATGGCTTCCTGCACCGCGCCGATCGCGGGCAATCCCACCTCCAGGATCGGCGTCTCATCCTCGACCAGCGCCGTCACCTGCGAAATGTGCACGTGACACTGGCCGTGGGCAAAGGGCACATGCGGATTCACCTCCAGCACCACCACCCGCGCCTTGGCCACTGCCGCCATCGTGTAGTCCGTGCCCAGGCTGAGCGAAAAGAAACCCTGGGCATTCATGCTGGACGCCATGGCGAAGACCACGTCGGCCGGCATCAGGCCGCGCTCGATCAGGGTCGGAATCTCGGAGAAATAGTTCGGGATGAAGTCGCACCAGCCGCCCTGGCCGCCCCCGCGCGAGGCGCCGCCGAAGAACAGCGCGGCGTGGCGCACGTGGCGCGCCGTGTCCGGCTCGAAGTAGCCGTATTTGCGCATCGCCAGGATCTGGGCCACGCGGATGCCTTGCCAGCGCGTGCGCCCCTCCGACAGCGCGCCCAGCAGGGCAGGCGGCTCGCCGACGCCGGTCGGCACGATGATCATGTCCTTGTCTTGCAGGTGCGCCAGCGCGCTGGCGGCGTCGGTACGCTTCGCCGCGTAGAGTTCCTGAACTGTCTGCATTGCCGTCTCCATCGTTGTGTGTGCGTCGCGGCGCTTGTTGGTAAAAAGCTCGTCAAAACACGGCCGGATCGTCCCGCCAGCGTAACCTGTAAAACTGACACGGAGTTGACGACGCAAACCGCATGGCGCGCGCCGCCCCATGCAGGGGCGGCCGATAATTCCCTATCGGCCCAGCGCCGCATGGAGGACAGCATGAAACCCGTCAAGCACTCGAAGCCCTACCGGGCAACCTGGATCGCCCTGGCCCTGGTCGCTGCGCTGGCCGCCGCCGCTGCGGCGCAGCCGGGCCATGCCCAGGCGCAAGCCCAGACCGGGCAGGCATCCCAGGCCCCACGCCAGCCGGCGCCCGCCACCGGCCCCAGCTACGGTCCGGTGCTGCACCCGCAAACGACGAAATCCGAGCCCGGCGCCCAGCCCGAGCAAACCCCGCAGGCCCAGGAAGAAAAGGCCGGCGGCATGCCGCAAGCGCAGCCGCACAAGGAGCCCGATCCGTCGGCGCGTCCGGCGCCCCGACAGAACGATCCCGCCAGGACCAACGGCACGGGCGCGAAGAAGCAGACCAACGCCGCACCGCGCCGCCCGGTCCAGTCATCTATCGCGCGCATGCCCGCAGGGCAGCCGAACCCGACGCCGAATACGGTCGTGACGCCGCCCGTGCCGACAGTGGGTGCGCCGGCCGTGCCGCGTCCCGGCTCTTCTCAGCTTAACAGCTGCATCGGCAACACCTGCACCGACACTGCGGGCACGACTTACCAGACGAATGTCGGCAACGCCGGCGTCAGCAGCGAAGGACGCCTCTGCACGCGCAACGGCAACAACGTGCAATGCTTTTAAGCCAGGGCATGGTTTTTCCCATGAAAAGTTCGCTACAATCCTGCGGGTTGACGTTAACGTAAACGTCAAAACGAGAACGCGAACAGGGAGATAAGGAAAAACCATGCAAATTCAAGACAATGTGTTCATCGTCACCGGCGGCGCGTCGGGCCTGGGCGCGGCCACCGCGCGCATGATCACCGAGGCCGGCGGCAAGGTCGTCATCGCCGACGTGCAGGCCGAGGCCGGCGCGGCCCTGGCGGCCGAACTGAACGGCCAGTTCGTCAAGTGCGACGTGACGTCCGAAGCGGACGGCCAGGCGGTCGTGGCGGCGGCGGTCGCCCTCGGCACCCTGCGCGGCCTGGTCAACTGCGCCGGCGTGGCGCCGGCCGTCAAGACCGTCGGCAAGGACGGCCCGCACCCGCTGGATGTGTTCCAGCGCGCCGTGAACATCAACCTGGTCGGCACCTTCAACATGTCGCGCCTGGCGGCCGAAGCGATGGGCAATCTTGAGGCGGGCGAGTACGGCGAGCGCGGCATCATCATCAACACCGCCTCGGTGGCGGCCTTCGACGGCCAGATCGGCCAGGCGGCCTACGGTTCCTCGAAAGCGGCCGTGGCCGGCATGACGCTGCCGATGGCGCGCGACCTGGCGCGCAGCGGCATCCGCGTGATGACCATCGCCCCGGGCATCTTCGAGACCCCGATGTTGATGGGCATGCCGCAGGAAGTGCGCGATTCGCTGGGCAAGATGGTGCCGTTCCCGCCGCGCCTCGGCATGCCGAAGGAATACGCGCACCTGGCGAAAGCCATCATCGAGAACGTGATGCTGAACGGCGAAACCATCCGCCTGGACGGCGCGATCCGCATGCAGCCGAAGTAACAGCAAGGAAACGGTTCCTGCACAATTTACAGGTGCCATGAGCCGTTTGACAATTTGATGTAGGATGCCAGACGGTATCGGGCGTGCGGCCCTGGTCGCACGCCCGTTTTGCTTTTTGGAGAATCCATGATCACCTTGCAGATGCGCGCCAGCGCTGTCCTGCTGGCCGCCCTGGCTGGCCTCACCTTGCCGGCGACGCCGGCGTTTGCGCAAAAAACGGCCGAGGCCTCGGGGACCGCCACCCAGGACACCGCCCAGCGCGCCCCCGAAATCGCCACCGGCTACGAAGAAAAGGCCGGCTGGGCCGCGAAGAAATACATGGTCGCCGCCGCCAACCCGCTCGCGGTCGAGGCCGGCTACGAGATGCTGAAGAAGGGCGGCAGCGCCATCGACGCCGCCATCGCCACGCAAATGGTGCTGACCCTGGTCGAACCGCAGAGCTCGGGCATCGGCGGCGGGGCCTTCCTGGTCCACTACGACGGCAAGCATACGCAAGCCTTCGACGGCCGCGAAACCGCACCGATGGCCGCCGACGAACACCTGTTCGAAAAGCCCGACGGCACGCCGCTCTCGCGCACCGCCGGCGTGGTCGGCGGACGTTCGGTCGGCGCGCCGGGCGTGCTGCGCATGCTGGAACTGGCCCACAAGCAGCACGGCAAGCTGCCCTGGAAAACCCTGTTCGGCCCGGCGATCCGCCTGTCCGAGCGCGGCTTCCCGGTCAGCGCGCGCCTGAACGGCATGCTGATGTGGGACGCCCATATCCGCAAGGACCCGGCGGCGGCTGCCTACTTCTACGACAAGGAGGGCAACCCGCGCCCGGTCGGCTACCTGCTGAAGAACCCGGCGCTGGCCAAGACCTTCCACGAGATCGCCAGCGGCGGCGCCGACGCCTTCTACAAGGGCCACATCGCGCGCGACATCGCGAACAAGGTGAAGTCGCACCCGACCAACCCGGGCCTGCTCACCGCGAAGGACATCGCCGACTACCGCCCGAAAGTGCGCGAGCCGGTCTGCAGCGACTACCGCGTGTACACCGTCTGCGGCATGCCGCCGCCATCCTCGGGCGGCATCGCCGTGGCCCAGATGCTGGCCATGTTCGAGACGCGCGACATGCGCGCGCTGGCGCCGTCGAACGGCGTGCCGAGCGCCGACGCCGTGCACCTGTTCTCGGAAGTCGGCCGCCTGGCCTACGCCGACCGCAACCGCTACGCCGCCGACACCGACTTCGTGCCGCTGCCGGGCCGTGGCCTGCCCGGCCTGATCGACAAGGCCTACATGGCCAGGCGCGCCGCCCTGATCGGCGAAAAATCCATGGGCGAAGCCCCAGCCGGGAATCCGCCGGGTATGGAAACGGCCTGGCTCTGGGGCAAGGACAACGCCATCGAAACCCCGTCGACCTCGCACATGGTGGTGGTCGACAGCCATGGCGCCGGCCTCTCGATGACCACCACGGTGGAAGACGCCTTCGGCTCGCGCCAGATGGTCGACGGTTTTATCCTGAACAACCAGCTCACCGATTTCAGCTTCTCGGCGCGCGACAAGGATGGCCCGGTGGCGAACCGCGTCGAGCCGGGCAAGCGTCCGAGGAGCGCGATGTCGCCGACGATCGTCTTCGAGAAGGGCACCGGCAAGCTGGTGCTGGCGGTCGGCTCGCCCGGCGGCCCGGCGATCATCAACTACGTGGCCAAGACCCTGGTCGGCACCCTCGACTGGGGGCTGAACATGCAGCAGGCGATCGCGCTGCCGAACTTCGGCAGCCGCAACGGTCCGACCGAGATCGAAGCCGGGCGCTTCCCGCAAGCCACCGTCGACGCCCTCAAGGCGCGCGGCCACCAGGTGCGCCAGACCGAGCAGAACTCGGGCCTGCACGGCATCATGCGCATGTCCATCCACGGCGAGCCCTGGTGGTTCGGCGGCGCCGATCCACGCCGCGAAGGCGTTGCAAAAGGGGACTAAAGTGAAGAGAAAGGCTTGATTGAAGGGTAATTATTTCCCTCCAGCTTCACTTTGTTTGCTAATCTTGCGGGGTGGATAGGGAACAGACAAGCCAGACGTTACTGAACAGGACAGGTGTGCGGACCAAAGTGCCGGCCGCCTGCCTGGCTCGCCCCTGTCCGATCCGCGTGCGCCCCACGCTGACGGCGCCGCTGTCCGCATGAAGACGCTGCTGTTCGTCCTGCTGCTGGCGCTGGCCGGCGGGTTTGCCGCGCCGGCTTGCGCCGCACCGGACCCGACCTTGCGCTTCGAGCACCTGAGCGTCGAGGATGGCCTGGCCCAGGAATCGGTGCTGGCCATGGCCCAGGACAGCGACGGCTTCATGTGGTTCGGCACCCAGAACGGGCTGTCGCGCTTCGACGGCTACCGTTTCGTCAACTTCCGCAACGTCGTCGGCGACCCCAGCACCCTGGCCAGCAACTGGATCCGCGTGCTGCACGTCGACCCGCAAGGCCGCCTGTGGATCGGCACCGATGGCGGCCTGGCGCGCTACGACGCCGCCACCCAAAGCTTCCAGCAATTCCTGCCCGAGGAGCCGGCGCGGCGCGGCAACGGCAACCGCCACGTGCGCGCTGTCATCGACGACGGCAAGGGCGGCCTCTGGCTCGGCACCGGCGACGGCCTGCAGCACTTCGACATCGCCAGCGGCCGCTTCACCACCTGGCACCACGCGCCCGGGGACCCGGACGGCCTGGCCAGCGACGACATCAACGCGCTCGTGCTCGACCGCAGCGGCCTGCTGTGGATCGGCAGCAGCGCCGGCGTCGACAGCTTCGACCCCAGCTTGCGCCGTTTCACGCACCATGCCGGCGGCAAGTCGGCGCCGGACAACGTGGTCAACGCGCTGCTGGTCGATGCCGCGAATACCCTGTGGATCGGCTCCCTGGGCGGCGTCGACCGCATGGCGCTGGCCGGGCCGGAAGTCGGGCGGCGCCAGCGCCTGGGGCCGGAGCAGGGCATCCCACGCGCCTGGATCACGGCGCTGTACCAGGACGTGCAAGGCCAGGTCTGGGTCGGCGCCCACGACGAAGGCCTGTACCGCTGGGACGCGCAGCGTGCGCGCTTCGAGGTGCACCGCCAAGTGGTGGCCGACAGCCACAGCCTGGCCGACAACCACATCGCCGCGCTCTACCGCGACCGCGTCGGCACTTTCTGGGTCGGCACCTGGTATGCCGGCGTCTCGCGCGTGGACCTCGGCAGCGGCGGCTTCGCCCGCATCGTGCGCGAGCGCGACGGCGCCGGCACCGCCGACAACCGCGTGAAAGGCATCGAGAACGACGGCGGCGGCAAGCTGTGGCTGGCCTCTACCTCCAGCCTGCAGCTGTACGACCCGGCCGCGCCCGGCCAGGCCAACCGCATCTGGCGCCATGAGCCGCACAACCCGAACAGCCTGATCGACACCTCCGTGAACGCGGTGGTGCGCGACCGCCAGGGCCTGCTCTGGGTCGGCGGACGCACCGGCATCACCAGTTTCGATCCGAAGAGCGGGCGCTTCGTGCGCCAGGTGCTGGCGACCAGCGACAGCAACGCCTCGAACGCCAACAACGTGCGCGCCATGAGCCTGGGGCGCGACGGCATGGTGTGGATCGCCACCAAGGGCGGCCTGCACATGCTCGACCCGGCCACGCGCCAGGTGACCAGCTACCGCCACGATCCGGCGCGCCAGGCCAGCCTGGCCGACAACATGGTGCGCCCGGTGCTGGAAGACCGGCGCGGGCGGCTCTGGGTCGGCACCTTCAACGGCCTCGACCTGCTGGACCGCGCCAGCGGGCGCTTCCGCCACTTCCGCCACGACGGGTACGACCCCACCAGCCTGAGCCACGACGAGATCCACTACCTGATGGAAGACCGCGCCGGCAACATCTGGGTCGGCACCGCGGTCGGCCTGAACAAGATGGTGACGGCCGCCGACGGCTCGGTCAGTTTTGTCCGCTACACCATGCGCGACGGCCTGGTCGACGACGCCGTGGCCGCAATGCTGGAAGACGCCGACGGCGCGATCTGGATCAGCACCACCAACGGCCTGTCGCGCTTCGAGCCGGCCACCAACACCTGGCGCAGCTACACGGCTGCCGACGGCACGGTCGACGGCGCCTACTTCGACGCGGCGGCGGCGCGCGCGCCCGACGGCAGCCTGTATTTCGGCGGCTTCAACGGCATCACCGCCTTCGATCCGCGCGCGCTGCGCTACAACCGCATCGCGCCGCGCGCCGTGATCACCGGCTTCCAGATCTTCAACCGCCCGGTGCAGCAGTCCTGGCCGGAACTGCTCGACGGCCCGATCGAGAACGCGCGCACGATCACGCTGTCCGCGAAGCACTCGGTGTTCTCGCTCGAGTTCTCGGCCCTGCATTACGCGGCGCCGAAGCGCAACCGCTTCGCCTATAAGCTCGAGGGCTTCGACCAGGCCTGGGTGAATGCCGACGCCGGCAAGCGCTTCGCCACCTACACCAATCTCGACCCCGGCCGCTACGTCTTCCACGTGCGCGCGGCGAACAAGGACGGGGTCTGGAGCGAGACCCCGGCCACGCTGGAAATCGTCATCGAGCCGCCGGCCTGGGGTACCTGGTGGTTCCGCATCGCCAGCATCCTGATGCTGCTGAGCGCCTGCTATGCCGGCTACCGCCTGCGCACGCGCAGCCTGCGCCGCCAGCAGCTGCGCCTGGAGCGCCAGGTCGGCGCGCGCACCGAGGAAATCGGCTTGCAGAACCGCCTGCTCGAACGCCAGACCGCCGAGCTGCGCGAACGCGAGCAGCAGGTGCGCCAGAACACCATCGAACTCGGCGAAGCCAACTGCGCCCTGCACGAGAACGAACGGCGCCTGCAGCTGGCCGCGCGCCGCGCGGAGGATGCGGCGCGCCAGAAGTCCGAATTCCTGGCCAACATGAGCCACGAGATGCGCACCCCGCTGGCCGGCGTGATCGGCATGCTCGGCTTTGCCCTGCGCGACGGCCAATTGAAGGAGAGCACGCGCGAACAGATCGCGCGCGGCCAGGCGAATGCCGAGGCGCTGCTGGCGATCATCAACGACCTGCTCGACTTTTCCAAGATCGAGGCCGGCAAGCTGACGGTCGAGACCATCGACTTCGCGCTCGACGCGGCGATCGGCAACGTGGCCGCCCTGTTCGAGGAGCAGGCCGCCGCCCTCAGCATCGACTTCGCGATCGAGCTGGCGCCCGACCTGCCGCGCTTCGTGCAGGGCGACCCGACCCGCCTGCGCCAGGTGCTGGTCAACCTGGTCGGGAACGCCTTCAAGTTCACGCCGGCCGGGCAGGTGCTGCTGCGCGTCGAGCGCCGGCCCGAGGACCAGCCGGACGCGGCGCAGCAAGAGGCGCCGCATTTCATCCGCTTCTCGGTGCAGGACACCGGCATCGGCATCGCCGCCGAGGCCTTGCCGCGCCTGTTCCAGAAATTCGAGCAGGCCGACGCCACCACCACGCGCCGCTATGGCGGCACCGGCCTGGGCCTGGCCATCTGCCGCCAGCTGGTCGAACTCATGAACGGCAGCATCGAGGCCCACAGCGCGCCGGGGGAGGGCAGCACCTTCAGCTTCGTGCTGCCGATGCACGACGGCGCCGAACCCGTGCGCGTCGAAGCCGCGCCGCGCCTGCCCCACACCCACCGCCTGCGCGTGCTGTGCGCCGAGGACTTCGCCACCAACCAGATCATCGCGCGCATGATGGTCGAGGACATGGGCCACAGCATCGACGTGGTCGAGAACGGCGCGCTGGCGGTGGCGGCCTGCGCCCGCGCGGCCTACGACATCGTGCTGATGGACGGTCGCATGCCGGAAATCGACGGCGCCACCGCCACGCGCCTGATCCGCGCCGGCGGCACGCTCGATGCACCGGTGCTCGACCCGCGCATCATGATCGTGGCGCTTACCGCCAACGCCAGCGACGAAGACCGCGACCGCTACCTGGCCTGCGGCATGGATGCCTTCCTCGCCAAGCCGATCGACGAGGCGGCCCTGCACCGTCAGTTCGGGCTGGCGATCGAACGCCAGCTGGCGCGCGGCATCGCGCTGGCGCCGATGGATGCGCCGCCGCCATCATCCGTGGCTGCCGCCTCGCCCAGCACGGCCGAACTGGACGCCTTGTTCGGCATCGCGCCGGAAGAGGCGGCGCCAGCCCAGGAAGACCGCGCCGCCGAACTCCAGGCGCGCCTGCACGCCGCCTTTGCCGCCGACCTGCCGCGCCGCCGCCGCGAACTGCGCGCCGCCGTCGACAGCGGCGACGACGAAGGCTGCGCGCGCGTGCTGCATGGCCTGCGCGGCAGTGCCGGCCACCTCGGCGCGGGCGAACTGGCGGTGCTCTGCGCGCGCCTGGAAAAGGCGGCCGACAGCGGCCGCCGCGACGAGCTGCTGGCCGGCCTGGCGCGCCTGGACGCGCTGCTCGATGCCTTCGCTACCTCTCTCACCTGAACCTGCAATCCGATTCGATGTCTTCAACACCCTATAACACGCCGGCGGCGCCGGTCCAGGTACTGGTCGTCGACGACGACGTGGTCTCGCGCATGATGCTGATGCACCTGGTCGATACCTGCGGCCGCTTCGAGATCCTCGAGGCCGAGGACGGCGCCGACGCCTGGCGCCAGCTGGAAGGCGGCCTGCGCCCGTCCCTGGTGTTCTGCGACCTGCGCATGCCGCACCTGTCGGGCACCGACCTGCTGGTGCGCGTCAAGGCGCATCCGCAACTGGCCGGCATGCCCTTCGTGCTGGTCTCGGCCGCCAACGACGGCGCCACCATGAGCGAGGCCGCCGCCCTGGGCGCCGACGGCTACGTGGTCAAGCCCTTCCGCGTCGAGTCGCTGCGGCCCTGGCTGGCGGGCTTGGGCCCGGCCGAGGCGCCGCGCGACAGCGCGCGCCGGCTCGGCATCGACCTGGCGCGCCTGGCGCTGTATCTCGGCGGCCTGGCGCGCCAGCTGGACGAAGCGGTGGCCGGCCTGGACGCGCTGCTGCGCGACACGCCGTCGGCACGTGCGCGCCTGGCGCGTTTGCAGGAAGGCTGCGCCACGCTCGGCCTGTACACGGCGGCGGCGCGCCTGGCCCAGGCCGGGGAAGCGCTGGTGCAGGCGGATGCGGAGGTGGATATGACGGCGCAGGTGGCCGCGGCCCTGGCCGAGGCCCGTGGCGCCGTCAAGCGCCAGACCGCGTGGCTGGAAGCGGGCTGAAGGCAGGCGGATTGCGCCGCCGATCCGCATGCGCTCGTGCTTGCCATCATGTTCCGGCTGTGCGCCGGCTCAGGTCCGTTCGTGCTGCTTCTGCTGCTTGGACGTGTCCTTCGCCGCCGGCTTGTAGGTGACCACGCGATACAGGTACCAGGCCAGCATCGCGCCGAGGATGGTTTTCGATACCGGATCGACGTACTTCGCCACGTCCTTGTAATTGTCTTCGAGCAAGAACCCGGCGGCCGTCAGCAGGCCGGTCCAGGCCAGCGAACCGATGGTGGAATACAGCAGGAACTGGCCCAGGTTCATGTTGCCGAGGCCCGCCGGCACCGAGATCAGGGTGCGGACAGCCGGCACCAGGCGTCCGAACAGGACCGCCTTTTTCCCGTGCTTATGGAAGGCATCGAGTGCCTTGTCGATGTCGTCGGGCGTGATCGTGAGCCAGCGTGCGTGGCTCCTGGCCAGCTTCTTCAGGCGCTCGCAGCCATACACCTTGGCCGCGTAATACCAGGGCAGGGCGCCCACCACCGAGCCGGCGGTGCCGGCAAGCAGCACCCCCGCCACGTTCAGGTCGCCGCGCGCGGCAACGAAGCCGGCGAAAGGCATGATCATCTCGGACGGGATCGGCGGGAAGATATTTTCCAGCGCCATCAGCGCGAAGACGCCGAGGTAGCCGCTTTTTTCCAGGAAATTGGTGATGAAGTCGAACATGGGCGCCGTCCTGTGAGCCGGTGGAGTGACTGCATCCTAACCCGGGCGGTGGCATTTTTATGTTCGGCAGGGCACGCTTGGGCGCGTTGCGCGTACCGATAAACGGTTTATATCAGTGCGGGCCACGATGGTCCCCGCGTCGGGCATGCCGACTGGTTGCCGGGCTCCTGCTGGCTGGCATCGTCATGATCATCTGGTCGGTCGTCTAGCGCAGGAGAACAATCATTGATCGGTATCAAACACTACCCATCCGCCATGGTTTTCCGTGACATGAACAGTATGCTGGTCTCCGCACGCAACTCACCAAGAGCTTCTCATGGCACGCCTTTCCTTCATGCTTGCTGCCCTGCTGGCCACATCCGCCCTGCACGCGGCGCCGCAGGTCGAGGTCATCGCCACAGGACTGAATAACCCGCGTGGCCTGGCATTTGCACCGAATGGTCAACTGTATGTCACCGAGGCCGGCAGTGGCGGAAACGGACGCTGTCTCGTGCTGGCCGACCAGCGGACCGCATGTTATGGCGAAACGGGGGCCATCACCCGCGTCGATCCGCGAGGAAAGTTGCCGCCCAAGCGCATCGTCAGGGGGCTGCCGTCGCTGGCCGCGCAACCGGATGGCTTTGGCGGGACCGGGCCGCAACATATCGCGTTTTCCCGTGACGGACGCGCCAGCGTCGTGATGGGATTCGGCGCGGAAGCACCGGCACGGGAGGGTGTCGGCCGCAAAGCCTGGCTTCTCGGCAAAGTGCTGCAGGTAAGAATAGATGGCAGGCTCCTATCAGTGGCGGATATCGCCACCTACGAGTTCATCCACAATCCGGTGCCCGGCGGCGCGGATAGCAACCCGAACGGTGTCGCCATGGTCCCCGGCCGGACCGTCGTTGCCGATGCCGGCGCCAACGCGATTTTCAGCATCGCGGCCGATCGCACGATCACCACCCTGGCCGCTTTCCCCGCGCGGATGGTCCCGGCGCCGCCGCCCCTGTCGCTGCCGCCCGGCGCGACCATTCCCATGCAATCGGTGCCGACCACGGTCGTCGACGGCAAGGACGGCTGGCTCTACGTTGGCGAACTGACCGGCTTTCCCTTCCCGGCCGGCGGCGCCAACGTGTATCGGGTGGCGCCGGACGGCAGCCTGTTGGAAACGTATGCGCGCGGCTTTACCAACATTGTCGCGCTTGCTTTTGACGACTGGCACCGCTTGTATGTGCTGGAAA
Source organism: Massilia sp. YIM B02769 (assembly GCF_030411995.1). Lineage (GTDB taxonomy): Bacteria > Pseudomonadota > Gammaproteobacteria > Burkholderiales > Burkholderiaceae_D > Telluria. The sequence goes on along the minus strand of NZ_JASNRC010000008.1, from coordinate 56,021 downwards.
TCGGCAACGGCCCGTCCTTCGGCTCTCCTCCGCTGAGGCCGCCTGGCCGCCTGGTGCGCTTGAATCCCGACGGGAGCCGGACGGTGCTCCATGACCAGCTGTTCTACCCCGGCGGCCTGGCGATAGGAAAGGACGGTGCGGCCTATGTGACGAACAACGGCGTGGTACCGGGACCCATCCCCGGCGGCCAGTTTGCAGCAGGGGGCACCGTGCTGCGTATCGGCCTGGACTAGCTGGGTGTACGCATCACGGCGCGCCGGTGTGGCGTCGATTCATTGCCAGAGCCGGCAATGGTCTGCATCGTCGCGCCCGTTTCTGCGCCTGTATCGCCTCGTACCACAGGAAGCAGGTCAGGCTTGGTCCAAGCCTTTGAATAGCAAGGGAATTTTTTTGGAGATTTGGTCCCCCCGACTGGAATCGAACCAGTATCCCACGCTTAGGAGGCATGTGCACTATCCATTGTGCTACGGGGAGGACGCGCGTGACGCCAGGTGCGCCACGAAAGCAGGACAGGCCTGCGGTTCGGCGAGCGGGCCCTGCAGGGCAGGCCGGTATCGTGAACCGAGTGCAATTATAGCCGAGGAAAGCGGATTGTTTGGAAGTGAGGGCACTGTAATCGGTACAATGTCCGCTTCTCTCAATTTATTCCGCTACATCGCGCTTCTTTGAGGCGCGTCAGGTGGCTTGCACACAGATTATGGCTGTTATTTCCCTCACGTCCGCGCAATTGGCATTCGGCCACGTCGCACTGCTCGACCACGCGGATTTTTCTCTCGAAACCGGCGAGCGCGTCGGCCTGATCGGCCGCAACGGCACCGGCAAGTCGTCGCTGCTGAAAACCATCGCTGGCCGCTTCAAGCTCGACGATGGCCTGCTGGTCATGCAGCAAGGCTTGAAAATCGCTTATGTTGAACAGGAACCTGTTTTCGATCCCGAATCCACCGTCTTCGACGCCGTGGCCGCCGGCATGGGCGAACTGCAGGGCATGCTGGCCGAATACGAAGCGCTGACCGGCCAGTTCGGCCAGGGCAACGACGAGGCGCTGATGGAGCGCATGCATGTGATCCAGGTGAAACTCGACGCCACCGACGGCTGGAACCTCGGCAACAAGGTCGACACCACCCTCGACCGCCTGGGCCTGGCGCGCGAAGCGAAGATGGGTACGCTCTCGGGCGGGATGCAAAAGCGCGTGGCGCTGGCCGTCGCCCTGGTCTCGGCGCCGGACGTGCTGCTTCTCGACGAACCGACCAACCACCTCGACTTCAAGTCCATCATGTGGCTGGAAGGCTTGCTGCGCGAATTCCGCGGTTCCGTCCTGTTCATTACCCACGACCGCAGCTTCCTCGACAACGTCGCCACGCGCATCATCGAGCTCGACCGCGGCCGTCTGCTTTCGTTCCCAGGCAATTTCTCCACTTACCAGGAACGCAAGCGCGAACTGCTGGCGAACGAGGAAGTGGAAAACGCCAAGTTCGATAAATTCCTGGCCCAGGAAGAAGTGTGGATCCGCAAGGGCGTGCAGGCACGCCGCACCCGCGACGAAGGCCGCGTACGCCGCCTGGAAGCCCTGCGCCTGCAGCGCTCGGCACGGCGCGAGCAACAAGGCCAGATCAAGCTCGACGTCGGCACCGGCGAACGTTCGGGCAAGATCGTGGCGGAACTGGAAAACATCTCCAAGTCCTACGGTGAGAAAGTCATCGTGTCGAACTTCACCGGCACCATCCTGCGCGGCGACAAGGTCGGCCTGATCGGCCCGAACGGCGCCGGCAAGACCACGCTGCTGAAGATGATCCTCGGTGAGGAAAGCGCCGACAGCGGCACCACGCGCCTGGGCACCAAGCTGAACGTGGCCTACTTCGACCAGATGCGCAGCCAGCTGAACGAGGAAGCCAGCCTGGCCGATACGATTTCGCCGGGCAGCGACTGGGTCGAAGTCAATGGCCAGCGCAAGCACGTCATGACTTACCTGAACGATTTCCTGTTCGCACCCGAGCGTTCGCGTTCGCCGGTGAAGTCGCTCTCCGGCGGCGAGCGCAACCGCCTGCTGCTGGCGCGCCTGTTCGCCAAGCCGGCCAATTGCCTGGTGCTGGACGAACCGACCAACGACCTCGACATCGAGACCCTGGAATTGCTGGAAGAATTGCTGGAAGAGTACACCGGCACCGTGTTCCTGGTCAGCCACGACCGCACCTTCCTCGACAACGTCGTGACCCAGGTGATCGTGGCCGAAGGGCAGGGCCAGTGGCGCGAATACGTCGGCGGCTACAGCGACTGGGAGCGCGTCAAGGCAATCGAACCGAAGGCGGCCACCCCGGCCCCGGCGGCGCCGAAAGCCGCGCCGGCGCCGGTGGCCGAGGCGCCCGCCGCCACGGCCTCGTCTGCCAAGAAAGTGAAGCTGAGCTACAAGGAGCAGCGCGAGCTGGAAGAGCTGCCCAAGCTGATCGCTTCGCTCGAAGACGAGCAGGCCCTCATCACGGCCCAGCTGAACGCGCCGGACTTCTATAAAACCAATCCGGCCGATGCACGCCGCATCAATGCCCGCTACAGCGAGATCGACGAACAGTTGATGGAAGCGCTGGAGCGCTGGGAACAGATCGAAGCGCGCGCCCGCGGCGACGCCTGATTCCTCCCTTCCACGCAACCGGGGCCGCTAGCGCGCAACCCCGGTCGCGTTGATCCAGCACAGATCGGATTCCGGGGTTTTCGTCAGTATCGGCTTTGGCGTTTCGGATCGCCGCTGCCCCGGTCCGCGCCGGAACCGTTGCGCCCGTCTGCCGGCTTCGTCTCTCGTGCCGCTGGAAGCCTACGCCGGTTCTCCGCCCGACGCAGCGCTTTCACCAGACGAACACCATGTCGCGATTTTGCCTGCGCCCGCCCATGCTACTGGCCGGGGCACTCGCTTGCGGTCCCGCGCTCGCCGTTCCCGGCACCGGGCTCGACCTGTACGGCCGCATCGGCTGGGCCTACGACGACAATTTGCTGCGCATTCCCGGCGACGCGCCGGCCTTCGATAACCAGCGCTCCGATTCCTGGCGCACGCTGGAAGCCGGCGCCGTCTACGACCGCACGATCAGCCGCCAGCGCCTGGTGGCCCACGCCAAGCTGTCGAAGGTCAAGTTCGACCACTTCCGCCAGCTCGACTACGACGGGCGCGATGTCCAGGGCACCTGGTACTGGCAACTCGGCAACCGTTTCGAAGGCGAGCTGGGCGTCGTCTACGCGCAAACGCTGGCGCCCTACACCGACTTCCGCAGCGACCAGCGCAACCTGCGCAAGCAGCGGCGCGGTTTTTTCGAGGGCGGCTGGAAATTGCACCCGCGCTGGGAAGCACATGCGGCCGTTTCGCGCGACAAGTACGACTACGAACTGGCGGCCCAGGCCTTCAACGACCGCACCGAAGACGTGGTCGAGGTGGAAGGGCGCTACCTGGCGCGCAGCGGCAGCGCGGTCGGCCTGGTGCTGCGCCGCATCGAGGGCAGCTACCCGAACCGGCGCCCGTTTTCCGCCAGCCTGCTCACCGACGACTTCACCCAGGACGAACTCAAGGCCCGCGTCGACTGGAAGGCCAGCGGCGCCACCACGCTGCAGGCGCTGGCCGGCTATGCGCGCCGCAAGCAGCCTTCGTTCGGCAGCGGACGCACGAGCGGCGTCAACGGCCGGGTCACGCTGCTGCACGACCGGAGCGGGAAGCTGCATTACCGCGCCTCGCTGTGGCGCGACTTCGCGCCGATCGAAAGCACAGTCGTCAGCTATACCCTGAACAAGGGCGCCAGCGCCGGCCTGACCTGGGATGCCAGGGCCAAGCTGCGCGTCGAGGCCGACCTCGCCTACGAGCAGCGCGACTACAGCCCGCGCGTGACGCTTCCCGTGCCTGGCGGACTCGAGGACTCGCTGCGGACCGCCAGCCTGAAGGCAACCTGGGCGCCGCGGCAGAGCATCTCGCTGTCGGCGGCATATTTCCACCAGGCCCGCAGCGGTTCGCAGTTGCTGGGCATCGGCAAATTCAAGTCGAACGGCTTCGCCATCAACGCCAGCGGACAGTTCTGAAGACCATGCAATGACGGTCAACGACATTCCGATCATTTCGTTTTTCCAGCGCGTGCTTGATCCCCTGATCATCATGGGGTCGCTGTACGTGTCGTCGATGGCCTTCCACGAACCCTTTTCCGGCTATCTGCTGGTGCTGATGATCCTGGCCTTTTTCATTTCCTCGGCCGTCTACCAGCATGTCGACCCCTACCGCACCTGGCGCAGCGGGCGCATGCTGGCGTATGCGCGCGACACCGTGTTCGGCTGGTGCCTGACCATCGGCGTGCTGTACTTCCTTGGCTCGGCCAGCGGCCTGAAATATTATTACGATCAGCGCGTGCTGCTGGCCTGGGCCATCGCCGCGCCCAGCACCCTGCTGGTCTGCCACATCGCGGTCCGGCTCGCGGCCGGCCGCCCCAGCCGCAGCCGCGAAGTGCGTTCGGTGGTGGTGGTCGGGGCCAACGAAGTCGGCCTGAAATTCGCCGCCATCTGCGACCGCCACCCGAATCTGTTCATGCAGGTGCACGGCTTCTTCGACGACCGTGCCGGCGAGCGCCATCCACCCACGCTGCGCCATCCGATGCTGGGCAAGATGTCCGAGCTGAGCCAGTACGTGCGCCTGCATAACATCAAGCTGATCTTCATCAGCCAGCCGGTCTCGGCCCAGCCGCGCATCCGGCGCCTGATCGACGAACTCCAGGACACCACGGCCTCGGTGTATTTTTTGCCCGACGTCTACGTGTTCGACCTGATGCAGGCCCGCTTCGACAACGTCGGTGGCATGCCGGTGATCGCCATCCGCGAAACTCCCTTCATGGGCCTGAACAGCCTGGTCAAGCGCATCAGCGACCTGGTGCTGGCCAGCCTGATCCTGGTCGGCCTGGCGCCGCTGATGCTGGTGGTGGCGATTGCCGTGAAGTGGACGTCGCCCGGGCCGGTGATTTTCAAGCAGCGCCGCTACGGATTGTATGGCGAGGAAATCTGGGTCTACAAGTTCCGCTCGATGACCACGCTCGACGACGGCAAGGACGTGGCCCAGGCGCGCCGCAACGACGGCCGGGTCACGCCGATCGGCCGCTTCCTGCGCCGTACCTCGCTCGACGAACTGCCGCAATTCGTCAACGTGCTGCAAGGTCGCATGAGCATCGTCGGGCCGCGGCCACATGCCGTCGCCCACAACGAGCAGTACAGGAAACTGATCAAGGGCTACATGCTGCGCCACAAGGTGAAACCGGGCATCACCGGCTGGGCCCAGGTGAACGGCCTGCGCGGCGAAACCGCCACGCTCGACAAGATGGAAGCGCGCATCCAGCACGATCTCGACTACCTGCGCAACTGGTCCCTGTGGCTGGACCTGTGGATCATTTTAAAGACAGTGAAGGTCGTTTTGACGCGTGAGAACGCGTACTAAGACGAAACGCAGCAGCGCGACACTCAGGAAGGGTTGGTAGTTCGCTCTACGGCCCCTGCGCGCTTCGATCCGTGTCAAGGATTGCGCTGCGTTCGACAGGTAGGCTTGCAACGGTATTGTGCCCAACCGTACACGTCTGCGGATGAGCTTGCTGCTTCGCATTTCTTGCACCCGTTTCCATTCCACCAGGAGGGCAGCTTGAATCACTTGGAACCCCGCATCTATGTTGCCGGCCACCGCGGCCTGGTCGGCTCGGCCATCGTGCGCGCCCTGCACGCGCGCGGCCACCGCAACCTCGTCACGCGCAGCCACGACGAACTCGAACTCACCGACCAGGCCCAGGTACGGGCTTTCTTCCGCAGCGAACGCATCGACCAGGTCTACCTGGCGGCGGCGAAAGTCGGCGGCATTCATGCCAACAATACCTATCCCGCCGAATTCATCTACGACAACCTGCTGGTGGAAACGAACGTCGTGCACGAAGCCTGGCGCGCCGGGGTGCAGAAGCTGCTGTTCCTCGGTTCCTCCTGCATCTACCCGCGCCTGGCGCAGCAGCCGATCCGCGAAGACTACCTGATGGGCGGTGCACTGGAGCCGACCAACGAGCCGTACGCGATTGCCAAGATCGCCGGCATCAAGCTGTGCGAAAGCTACAACCGCCAGTACGGCACCGACTACCGCAGCGTCATGCCCACCAATTTGTACGGACCGGGCGACAACTACCACCCGGAAAACAGCCACGTCATCCCAGCCATGATCCGGCGCTTCCACGAGGCCCGTGTGAGCGGCTTGCCCGAGGTCGTGATCTGGGGCAGCGGCAAGCCGATGCGCGAATTCCTGTACGTCGACGACATGGCCGCCGCCAGCGTCCATGTGATGAACCTCGCGCCTGAGGTGTACCGAAGCAGCACCGACGCCATGCACTCGCACCTGAACGTGGGTGCCGGCGTCGACGTCAGCATCGCCGAGCTGGCCCACCTGGTGGGCGAGGTGGTCGGTTACGCGGGGCGCATCGTATTCGACACCACGCGCCCCGACGGCACGCCGCGCAAGCTGCTCGACGTCGCCAGGCTGCACGCACTGGGCTGGCATGCCAGCACGTCCCTGCGCGAGGGCCTGGGTCGCGCGTATGCCGCCTTTCTCGAGACCGAGGTGGTGGAGGCGGCGGCCTGAATCCCGCCGTGCCGCTTCCTGTTCCGGATCGCTGCAAGCATCATTCACGAGGAGTCATCTTGAAGAATTGTCATCAGGCCCATGTTCATCCGCTCCCAGGTCGGACGCGTGTGGCGGCGCTGTCGAGCGTCATCCTGCTTGCGGCCACGCTGGCCGCCTGCGGCGACCGGGAAAAGGAATCCAGGCCGGGCCAGGCGCTCGCCAGCGTGAATGGCGAGGAAATCACCGTCCTCCAGCTGAACGAGGAAATCCAGCGCGCCGGCGTGCCGGCGGCGCGCCATCAGGAAGCCAGCAAACAATTGCTGCAAGCCTTGATCGACCGCCAGCTGCTCGCGAGCGCGGCCGCCCAGGAAAAGCTCGACCGCGATCCGAAGGTGGTGCAGGCGATCGAGCGGGCGCGCGCGCTCATCGTGGCCCAGGCCTACATGCAGAAGCGACTGGCGAACATCGCGCGGCCCACAGCGGCCGAGGTCGAGGAATACTTCAACAAGCATCCCGAATTCTTCAGCAAGCGCAAGCAACTGCAGATGGACCAGCTGGTGCTGGCCGCCAGGGACCTGACGCCCGAGACCCGCGCCGCCGCCGATGGCGCCAAGTCGCTGGAAGAGGTCGCCGTCTGGCTCGATGCGCACAAGGTGAAGTATGGCCGCGCCCAGGTCACGCGCAGCACTTCCGACCTGAATCCGCAACTGTCGCAGAAATTGCTCGGCATGCCGAAAAACCAGCTGTTCAGCGTGCGCGAAGGCGAGCGCGCCATGTTGCTGACCGTGGCCGAGGTGCGCGATGCGCCGGTGCCGCTGGAAGTGGCCGCGCCCCAGATCGAGAAATTCCTGATGACCAACAAGAACAAGGAACTCGCCGCCGCCGAAGTCGAACGCCTGCGCCAGCACGCGAAGATCGAATACCTGAACAAGGAATTGGCGGCCGGACCCAAGGCGGCGCCGGCCAGCATGGCGGCGCCGGGCGTACCCGCCGCCGCGCCGCCCGCTACGGAGTCGCCCGCCACGGAGTCGCCCGCCATCGAGTCGTCCGCTGCCGCCGGACCCGACCATGCCGCCGTCGACCGCGGCGTGGCCGGTCTGAAATGACACCGGCCGGCCTACGCAAACAGGAGGAAGAACCATGAAACCACTTGCACACTGGATGGCGGCAGCCGTGCTGGCGCTGGGCGCCGGCGTGGCCTGCGCCGCCGAAGTCCTGCTCGGCCCCGGCGACGTGGTGCGCCTGTCGGTCTACGGCAGCCCGGACCTGTCGATCGAAACGCGCGTCAGCGAAAGCGGGGCGATCACCTTCCCGCTGCTGGGGCAGGTCGGCATCGGCGGCCTGTCGGTGGCGGCAGCCGAACGCAAGATCGGCAATCTGCTGGAAAAGGGTGGCTACCTGAAGAAGGCCGAGGTGAACATGATCATCACCACCCTGGCCAGCCAGCAGGTATCGGTGCTGGGCCAGGTCAACCGGCCCGGGCGCTATCCGGTCGAGGGGCGGCGCAAGGTACTCGACCTGCTGGCCATGGCGGGCGGCGTCAGCGGCGATGGCGGCGACCTGATCAGCCTGGTGCGCACGCGCGACGGCAAGACCACGCGCGAAACCATCGACGTGGTCGACATGGTGCGCAAGGGCGAACTCGACAAGGACTACGAGGTAGCCGGCGGCGACATCATTTTCGTGGAGCGGGCGCCGCGCGCCTATGTCACCGGCGAGGTGCAGCGGCCCGGCGCCTTCCGCATCGAGCGCGGCATGACGGTGCAGCAGGCGATTTCCGCCGGCGGCGGCCTGACCCCGCGCGGCAGCGACAGCCGCCTGCGCATCACCCGGCGCGACGCGGCCGGCAACCCGGTGACCATCGAAGCGCGCGCGAGCGACCCGGTGCAGGTCGACGACGTGATCACGGTGCGCGAAAGCTGGTTTTGAGCGGAGGCACGCCATGCACTTCTACCAATTCCTCCTGCTGCTGCGCGCGCGCAGGAAGCTGATCCTGGCGACCTTGCTCGCCACCATCCTGCTGGCGCTGGGCTGGAGCCTGGTCCAGGGCAAGACCTATACCGCCACCACCTCGGTGCTGCTGAACTACAAGGGCGTCGACCCGCTCACTGGGCTGACCATGCCCGGCCAGCTGCTGCCCGGCTACATGGCGACCCAGATCGACATCATCAGCAGCAAGAACGTGGCGCTGCGCGTGGTCGACCGCCTGCGCATGGCGACCAATCCGGCCGTCATCGCCCAGTTCCAGGAAGCGACCGAGGGACGCGGCACGGTGCGCGACTGGCTGGCCGACCTGCTGCTGCGCAAGCTCGACATCAAGCCCTCACGCGAGTCGAGCGTGGTCGAGATCAGCTTCAAGGGCGCCGATCCCGGCTTTGCGGCGGCGGTGGCGAATGCCTTTGCCGAGGAATACCAGAACGTCAGCGTGCGCCTGAAAACCGAGCCGATGAAAATGGCCTCGAGTTATTTCAATGAGCAGACCAGGCAATTGCGCGACAACGTGGAAACCGCGCAGGCACGGCTGTCGAAATACCAGCAGGACAAGGGCATCGTCAGCCTCGACAACAACCGCGTCGACATCGAACTCTCGCGCCTGAGCGACTTGTCCTCGCAACTGGTGGCGGCCCAGACGCTGGCATTGGAAGCGACCTCGCGCGAACGCATGGCCGGCGCCGGTAACGCCCAGTCGCCGGACGTGGCCAACAATCCGCTGATCCAGAACCTGCGGGTGTCGCTGTCGGCGGCCGAGGCCAAGCTGGCCGAGAGCGCCTCGCGCTACGGGCGCAACCACCCGGCCTGGCAGGCCGCCAACGCGGAGGTGGAGAAGATGCGCGCCGACCTGAACGCGGCGCTGGCCACGGTGTCGCGCAGCGTCGGCGGCAACGCCCAGGTGCTGCGCCAGCGCGAGGAAGACCTGCGCAATGCACTGGCCGCGCAAAAGGCGCGCGTGCTGGAACTGAACCGCACGCGCGACGAACTCGGCGTCCTGCTGAAGGACCTCGACAGCGCCCAGCGCGCCTTCGACGCCGCGGCCGGACGCTTCTCGCAAACCCGCATCGAGGCCCAGTCCGAACAGTCCGACATCGCCGTGCTGAACCCTGCCGTGGCCCCGGCCGAACCGTCCGGTCCGCGCATCCTGCTCAACACCCTGGTGGCGGTGCTGCTCGGCACCGTGCTCGGGGTCGGCATGGCGCTGCTGCTCGAACTGCTGAACCGCCCGGTACGCTCGAACGGCGATGTCCAGGAACTGCTCGGCATCCCGGTGCTGGGCACCGTCACCTGGCAGCCGGCGCGCCCGCGCAGCGGACTGCGCGCCCTGATGGCGCCGCGCCGCCTGTTGCGCCTGAACTAGGAGGCCTCGATGAATTCCCCTATCCTGTCGCCGCTGCCGGTCGACCCGCTCGACTCCAGCATGGGCGCCTTGCTGGTCGACGCCGGCAAGCTCACGATCGAAGGCGCCGAGCGCGCCTTGCGCATGCAGAAAGACCTCGGCATCCGCTTCGGCGAGGCGGCCGTGCGCCTGGGCCTGGTGAGCGAAGACGACGTCCAGGAAGCACTGGCGCGCCAGTTCGCCTATCCCTACCTGCCGAAAGGGCAGGCGAATCTGTCGCCGCGCCTGGTTGCCGCCTACGAGCCGTTCTCGCCACAGGTCGAATCCCTGCGCGCGATCCGCAGCCAGTTGATGCTGCGCTGGTTCGCCCGAGGGCACCGCGCGCTGGCCGTGCTCGGCGCAGGCACAGAGAACGGCGCCGAGGACGGCGCGGCCCTGTTCGCGGCCAACCTGGCCGTGGTGTTTTCCCAGCTTGGCGAGCAGACCTTGCTGGTGGACGCCAACCTGCGTGCGCCGCGCCAGCACGATGTCTTCGGCCTGCGCCCGCGCCAGGGCCTGTCGGACCTGCTGGCAGGGCGCGCCGACCTCGACGTCGTGCTGCGCGTGGGCGGCTTCGTCGATTTGTCGGTGCTGCCGGCCGGTACCCTGCCGCCGAATCCGCAGGAACTGCTCAGCCGCGACGCCTTCCGCACCCTCGACACCTCGCTTGCCAGCCGCTACGACGTGGTGCTGTACGACCTCGCGCCTTTCGGCGCCGGCGCCGATGCGCTGGCGGTGGCGGCGCGCGCCGGTGGCGTGCTGCTGGCGGTACGCAAGGACCATACCCGCGTGGTCCAGCTGGCGCGCATGGCCGAGCAGCTGGCCGAGGCCGGCGCCGAGGTCGTGGGCGCGGTCGTGATGGAGTTCTGAATGACGACCCAGGTGCGCCCCGATCCGGCGGCACAGGCGGCGCCAGCGGTGGCGAACCCGCCGATGGGGGCGCAACTGAGCGCCGCGCTCCCCGAGTGGTGGCCGGTGCTGGCCGGACTGGCCGCGCTGTTCCTGCCGACGATGTTTTCATTGTTCACCGGGGCCTGGATCGGCGAAGAGCAAGCCCACGGGCCGATGATCTTCGCGCTGGCGCTGTGGCTGGCCTGGCGCAAGTGGCCGGGCGTCCTGGCGCAGCCGGCGGCGCCGTCCTGGCTCGGCTGGCCGCTGCTGACGGTCGGCCTGGCGCTGCACTTGCTGGGGCGCTCGCAGCACATCCTGATGTTCGAGATCGGGTCCATCATCCTGGTCCTGGCGGCCATCGTGCTGGCCAAGCTCGGTGCGCCTGCCTTGCGCGTGCTGTGGTTTCCCTTCTTCTTCATGCTGTTCATGGTGCCGCTGCCAAGCGAATTCGTGGCCGCCGTCACCATGCCCATGAAGATGGCGGTGTCCTGGGCTACCGAACACCTGCTGTTTGCCGCCGGCTACCCGATCGCGCGCTCCGGCGTGATCCTGCAGATCGGCCAGTACCAGCTGCTGGTGGCCGATGCCTGCGCCGGCCTGCAAACCCTGCTCACGCTCGAGGCGCTCGGCCTGTTCTACCTGAACCTGATGCGCCACCCTTCGGCCTTCCGTAACATCGGCCTGGCGATCCTGATCATCCCGATTTCGTTTTCCGCGAACGTGATCCGCGTGATCACCCTGACCCTGGTGACGTATTACCTGGGCGACGCCGCCGGCCAGGGCTTCCTGCATGGCTTTGCCGGCATGGTGCTGTTCCTTACCGCCCTGGTGCTGATCCTCGCGGTCGACTCGAGCCTGCAATGGTATGTCGCGCAGCGCAGGGGAGGGGACCGATGAAGCGCCGTTTCCTGGCCAGCCTGGTGCTCGGCCTGGCCATGGCCGGCACTTCCGCGCTCACCGGCGCGCTCACGCCCGGCCTCAAGCTGGCCCAGGGCCAGGCGCCGTTCCAGCTCGAGACCATGATCCCGCAGCGCTTCGGCGCCTGGCAGCTCGACCCCAGCGTGGTGCCGCTCACGCCCGACCCCGAGCAGCAGGGCATGCTGAAAAAGCTCTACGACCAGACCCTCTCGCGCACCTATATCGACGCGGCAGGGCGGCGCGTGATGCTGTCGATCGCCTACGGCGGCGACCAGAGCAAGGCGCTGCAATTGCACCTGCCCGAAGTCTGTTACGTGGCCCAGGGCTTCCAGCTGGTGCGCGACGGCGCCGGCAGCCTGGCCACCGCATACGGCGCGCTGCCCGTGAAACGCCTGGTGGCGCGCCAGCAGCGGCGCAACGAGCCGATCACCTATTGGATCACCATCGGCGACAAGGCCACGCGCTCGGGCATCGAGCAGAAACTGCGGCGCCTGGCCTATGGCTTGTCGGGCGAGATTCCGGACGGGATGCTGGTGCGGGTCTCCAGCATTGCCATTGACGAAGCCGGCGCCTACGCGCTGCAGGACCGCTTCGTGGCCGAGATGCTGGCCAGCCTGGACGCACCCAGCCGCGCACGCCTGATCGGTACCCAGGAGGCGGCACCGCAGGCCGGGCAGCGGACAAGGCCGCGGACAGGGCAGCAAACCGTGCACCAGGCAGGACAGCAAGCCGTGTATCAGGCAAGACAGCAAGCCGTGCAGCAGGCAAACCAGCAGGCGGCGCCAACGGAGCCAGGCGCGCGATGAGCGAAACCCTGCTCCAGTACCTGTTCACCTCGCTGCCCTTCATCGTGGTGGTACTGCTGGCCCTGCTCGCCGTGCTCGGCATCGGCCTCGGCCTGGTGTGGCCGCGCCTGCTGGTCTATCCCTACCTGTGCATCTTCTTCTGGATGAATTCGACGAGCTACGGCAACCTGTCCGTGTTCGCCTCCCCCGGCGTCTACAGCCGCGGCTCGGGCATGCTGCTGTACCCGGTGGTGCTGTGGTACGTGCTCGGCGCCTGGTGCTGCGCGCGCATCGCAGCCGGGTTCGGCCAGGGCCTGGCGCCGGGCGGCGGCCTTGCGGGAGTACAGGGTGGAAGCTACCGCGGAATGCAAGGCAGGGCGCATGCCGGCATCACGAACGCTGCGCCGTTTGGTGCAGCCTGCAACCTGCTCCCCTGGTTCTGGGGCTGGGCCGTGCTGCTGGCCTGCCACACCGGCGCCGCCTTCATCGCCGGCGTGCCCGTCAAGGATGCGCTGGCGCCGTCGGGCTTCTCGAACATCGTCTGGATGGGGCCGCTGGTTGCCTTGATGCTGCTGTCTTTCCGTACGCGCGCGCAGGCCCTGGAACTGGCCCGCTTCGTCATGCTCGCCGGACTCGGCCGCGCCCTGTTCGGCCTGGGGCGCTGGGCCGCCTTTGGTGGCGACCCGAACAATGTGTACGCGAACATGAACGCGATCCACATCCGCCTGACCTTCTTCGACATCAACGACAGCCTGCTGTGCATGCTCGCATTCGCCATCGCTGCCGTCGGCCTGTTCGGGGCCGCGCAGGTGCGCCGCGCCACGCCCTGGCGCCTGCTCGAATGGCTGACCCTGGGCGCCACCGCCGCCTGCATCGTGCTGTCCTACCGGCGCAGCGCCTGGATCGGCTTCATGCTCGGCTTCGCGGTCGTGATGCTGCGCTTTCCGCTGCGCCGGCGCGTGCAACTGGCCCTGGCGGCCTTGCCCCTGGTCGGCGCCGCGCTCGGCTATGCGGCCCTGCGCCGCCTTGGCCAGACCCGCGGCGGGGGCGGCCTGTTCTACGACATGCAGTCGCGCCGCTTCGGTCCTGAAAGCGAACGCGTGCTGGAACTCAAGCTGGTGCTGGGCGACATCCTGGCCAAGCCCTTTACCGGGATCGGTTCCTGGGGCCGCTACTCCGGCTATGAACAGATTTCCTGGCAAGCCAATCCGGACGGCGGCCTGTTCCTGCACAGCGGGGTGCTGCACGTGGCCCTGAAGAGCGGCTTGCCCGGCATCGCCCTGCTGGCGGGCACCGTGTGCGCCTTTGTCCTGGCCGCGCGCCGCGCCCTGCGCACGCTGCCGCCCGAGCTGCTGCCGCTGGGCGCGGCCGGCGTGGCGGCGCTGGCCTTCATGATTCCCGACGTGCTGGTCGGCACGCCTTTCCCCCAGGTGCGCACCACCCAGATGCTGGCCATTGCGCTGGCGCTGCCGTATGTGGCGCTGGCCGCCGCCGCGCCGGCCGTCCTGGCGCCGCACCGGGCGGCACAAGGGCGCAGGCGTGTGCATCCGCTGCCGGCCTGATATGGAACTGCGCCTGTTCCGCAACGCCTGGTCGAACCTGCTGGGCGCCGCCGTCCCTGCGCTGGCGGCGCTGGCCACCGTGCCCCTGGTGGTCGCCGGCCTGGGCGAGGCCAACTATGGGGTATATGCGCTGGTTACGGCCATCGTCGGCTATTTCGCCGTGATCGACATCAACGTCACCGCCGGTTCGGTCAAGTACATCGCCGCCCAGCATGCGCGTGCCGAACCCGAGCGCATTGCCGAGACCCTGTGCTTCGGCAGCGCCGTGTATGCGCTGATCGGCGCCGTCGGCGGACTCGGCCTGTTCTTCGGCGCCGGGCAACTGGTGACCGAGGTCTTCACCGTGCCGCCGCACCTCGGCACCGAGGCCATCGCCAGCCTGCAACTGGCGGGGCTCGGCTTTTTCCTCAGACAGCTGCAAAGCTACCTGCACAGCGTGCCCCAGGCGCTGATGCGCTTCGATGTGTCGGGCCGGCTGGAGATGGTGTTCGGCGTCCTGGTGCCGCTGTTCACGGTGGCGGTGCTGATGCTCGGGTACGGCCTGTTCGCGCTCATCGCGCTGCGGGTGGCCGCCAGCGCCATCCACTGCCTGCTGCTGTGGCGCGGCATCCATGGCCTGCTGCCCGGCCTGCGCTGGCGCTGGCCGGGCCGCGCGCTGCGCAGCGGCATCCTCGGCTTTTCCGCCTATTCCTTCCTGTCGCGCTTTGCCGCCTTGTCGTATGCGCATGCCGACAAATTGATCATCGGCGCTCTGGTCGGGGTCACGGGCCTGGCGTATTTCACGGTGGCGGCCACGCTGGCCAACCGGGTGCTGGGACTGACGTTTCGCCTGTCCGGCGTGTTCTTCCCGGCCGCGAGCATGCTGGCCGCCGGCGGCGAGCTGGCGCGCCTCGACCATGCCTACCTGAAGGCGACCCGCTACGTGGTCTACCTGAACGCGGCGATGCTGGTGCTGCTGGCGGTGTTCGCCGAGCCCTTGCTGCGCTACTGGATGAACCCGGATTTCGCCGCCAGCGGCGACACCGTCCTGGCCGTGATGGCGCTGGCGCAGTTCGTCGATTCGCTGACCAGCCTGCCTTCCCTGGTGAACGACGGCATGGGCCACCCGCGCGTGTCCGGCCTGTTCGCGGTGGCGCGGGCGCTGGCCGGACTCGTCATCGTCTACCTGGGCGTGGCGGGGTGGGGCATCCTCGGTGCCGCCTGGGGCCACCTGCTGGCCTCGCTGCTGTTCACGGGCGCCTTCCTGGTGCATGTGCACGGCCGCACGGTGCCGACCTCGCTCGCGCGCCTGTGCGCGCACGGCTTCCTGCCCGGCATGGCGGGCACGGCCGGCGTGGCGCTGGCGGCCGGCCTGGCCGAACGCTGGTTTCACCGCAATGCGCTCGACTTCGTGCTGGTCGCGCTGGCGACTTTGGTGCTGCTGGGGCTGGCCGGCATGCTGCTGGTGCTCGAAGGCGAGGACCGGCGCCGGTCCCGGGCATGGTTCCGGATGCAGGTCTGGCCCCACATCCGGGCGCGCATCCGCGCATGGGCGGGAGGCTAGGGTGCGCATCCTGCTGGTGTCCGAAGACTTGCCGGGCGAGCAGATCGGCGGCCTGGGCAAGCACGTGGTCACGCTGGGAAATGCCTTATTGGCGCACGGACATGCGGTGCGCATCCTCGGCCGCAGCGACCGCAGCGACCGAGGATGCGCGGGCGGCAAGGGCGGCGCCGGCACGGACCCAGCGCGCCAGATCGGCTTCCTCGGCAGCTTCGTGCCCGGCTTCGACTATGCCCATCCCGGCTGGAAGGAAAGCCAGCTCGGCATCTTCAATCCCCTGAAGCGTCCCTATTTCGCGCGCAAGATCGGTACCGCCATCAACCGCCATGCCGCCGATGCCGACGTCGTGCATTACCACGGCCACCTGCCGATGGTCGGGCTGCACGTGGCGCCCGGCATGAACTATGTACAGACCCGCCACGACCAGGGCAGCGAATGCCTGACCCACCTGCGCTTTCGCGACGACACGCCCTGCATCACGCTGGCGCCGCGCGACTGTTCGGCCTGCATCTGCGCGCATGCCGGTCCGCTGCGCAAGTCTGTCACGGCCATCGCCGTCAACCGTTACCGTGAAGACAATGCACGCGCCTTTGCCATGCACAAGACCGTGTTCGTGTCCCACTTCCTGCGCCGGCAATTCCTGCGCGTCGTACCGCATGCCGACCTGGCGCGCTGCCGCGTCATCCCGAATTTCGTCGATTACCCGCGCCTGGCCGCCATCCTGGACACCGCGCTGGCGCCGGTGGCGGGCAGGGTGGTGCTGGTCGGGCGTGTCGATGCCGGCAAGGGCTTCGGCGAATTCCTGGCCGCCGCCCACGCACGCTTGCCCGAGCTGGCCCAGGTGCTGGTGGCGGGCGACGGCCCCGAGCGCGCCGCCCTGGAAGTCCGCCATGCCGGTGCGCAGGTGCGCTTTCTCGGCTGGCAGGATTACCCGGCGGCCCTGTCCCTGGCCGCCAGCGCCCACGTCTGCGTCGTGCCCTCGGTGTGCGAGGAAGCCTGCAGCACCACCGTGCTGGAAGCGCTGGCGCTGGGCCGCCCCTGCATCGCACTGGCGCGCGGCGGCACGCCCGAGCTGAGCGGCTTCCAGCGCTACCCCGGCCAGTTGCAGCTGGCGCGCAGCATGCCGGAGCTGGTCGAGCGCCTGCGCAGCCAGCTGGCCGCCGCACCCACCCGGCTGCCGCCCGCGGCCAGCTTCGGCGCCGACGCCGCCCACATCCTTCCCCGCCTGCTGGAGCTGTATGCCGACTGAACCCGACCGCCCACGCTTCTCGATCGTCACCTGCACTTGGAACAGCGCCGCCACCCTGGCCGACACCCTGGCCTCGGTGCGCAGCCAGACCTGCCAGGACCTCGAACACCTCTTCGTCGACGCCGGCTCGACAGACACGACCCTCGACCTGGTCGATGCCCACCCGTTACCCAAGCGCGTCCTGCACAACGTGGGCGGCGGCATCAGCCGCGCCATGAATGCCGGCATCCTGGCCGCGCGCGGCGAATTCGTCGCCCACCTGCATTCCGACGATTACTACGCCGATCCCGGGGTGCTGGCGCAGGTCGCGCGCCGTTTCGACGACAGCGGCGCCGCCTGGGTGGTCGGCCAGATCCGCGTGCTGCGCGACGGCGTGCTCGCCGAACCCTACCCGATGCGCCCCTTCAGCTACCGCGCCTATGCCTCGGGGCACGCGGCGATCGCGCATCCGGCCGTGTTCGTACGCCGCAGCCTGTTCGAGCAGGCCGGCCTGTTCGACGAGGGCCTGCGCTATGCGATGGACATCGACCTGTGGCTGCGCCTGGCCGCGCGCACGCCGCCGG
Source organism: Massilia sp. YIM B02769 (assembly GCF_030411995.1). Classification (GTDB taxonomy): domain Bacteria; phylum Pseudomonadota; class Gammaproteobacteria; order Burkholderiales; family Burkholderiaceae_D; genus Telluria. The sequence goes on along the minus strand of NZ_JASNRC010000008.1, from coordinate 38,548 downwards.
CGCTGATCGCGCAGCCGTTGACGGTGTTCCGCGAGCATGCCGGCAGCGTCTCGTCCGCCAACAAGCTGCGCGCGCGCCAGGAAGAGTTCATGGTGCGGCGCCGCTACCTGCACATGGCGCCGCTGGCCTTTGCGCTGTATTGCCTGCGCTACCTGAAACGGACCCGCGTCTTGCGCCTCGACAGCGAAGCTTGACTGTGCAAAAACGGAAGTTGTCGCGCCGTCTTTGTGAACACAACACAGCTATTACCAGAGTGAAAATGATGCTGAAACAAGCTTAATCTTCTTGCGTTGGATTTCTGCGATGCACGCAAAACAGAGTGATTTCGGGAAAAAGTTGCCGCTGTTCAATTTCTTACTGCGGTAATATCAGTTCGTATCGGTCGACAAATGTTCAGTAAAAGCGTCGATCACCCGAAATCCAGGCTATTCCCGCCGGATGGCCTTACCCGATTGTCATCGCATCGTCCGGAGCATCATTCAATGAAATTCACCCGACAAGGCCTGTTGCAGGCCCTTGCCCTGGCGTCCCTGTATGCACTGTCGCTGAACGCGCGTGCCGATTGGGCGCAGTCGACCGACCCGCTGATCGTCCAGCCGGGTCCGACCAACAATGCCGTACAGGCGCAAAACCCGCCAGGCTTCACCTGGGCGCGCCACCCGAACGGTCCGGCCGCCTACGAAATCGAGATCACCCCGGTCGGCGGCGCGCCGACCAAGGCCATCGTCGAGCGCAACTGGTACCTGCCATCCAAGGCACTGCCGCTGGGGAACTACACCTGGCGCGTGCGCCCGAACGGCAGCAACGACTGGTCGACCGCGCGCAGCTTCCAGCTGACCAGCCGCTCGACCGTGTTCGAGGTGCCGGATAACGCCACGCTGCGCAAGCGCATCGCCGCGAAAGCGCGTCCGCGCGCGCTGCCGCCGTCGTTCACCCTGTATGCGAGCTGGAACGCCGCCAGGAAGGCCGAGCTCGACCCTTACGTCAGCCGCATGACCAACGAGATCAAGCTGCAGATCAATGCGCTGCCGGCACTGAACGATGCGCGCTGGCCGATCGCCATCACCACCCCGCTGACGGCGGCGCTGGCCTCGCAGCAGACCGACATCCGCCAGCGCATCAACGAAGCCAGCCGCCAGCTGGAAGCGGCCGCCATCATGTGGCGCATGAAGCGCGATCCGCTGTTCCTGAACGAGGCGCTGCGCAAGGGCGATCAATTGGCCAGCCTGAATCCGGCCGGCCCGACCAGCTATGCCAACCAGGACCAGGCCACGCGCCAGATTTCCGTTTCCCTGATCAAGGCGGTCGACAGCCTGGCCGGCGACCTCGACGCCACGCGCAAGGCGCGCTGGCTGGAAACCGTGCGCGTGCGCACCGAGGAGATCTACGGCAACCTGGCCGGCGACAACGGCCGCCTCGACCAGTACCCCTTCGATTCGCACGGCAACACCAGCCTGGTATTCCTGGTGCTGATTTCCTCGCTGTCGCTGGGCGACATCCCGGAAGCGCAGAAGTGGTTCGACTTCTCGTTCCGCGCCTACGCGAATGCGCCGTCGCCCTGGGCCGGCCCGGAAGGCGGCTTCGCCAACGGCACCGCCTACGCCGAATACGCGGCCGGCTACCTGGTGCAGCTGTGGGACCCGATCACCCAGGCCACCGGCGTGAACTTCTACGCCAAGCCCTGGGCCCTCGGCTTCCTCGACTTCGCCACCCAGTTCACGCCGCCGGGCTCGAAGATCCACGCCTTCGGCGACGGCTCCGAGACCAAGCCCGACACCCGCGTGTTCCACGCCTTCGGTTCGCGCATGGTGTCGCCGCGCGCGGCCTGGTACGTCGACAAGCTGGGCGGCACCGAGGACACCTTGTCGCTGTTGCAGGCGCCGTACCCGATGCCGGTGGCCGACACCAAGACCCAGGCGCCGCCGTCGAGCAGCGCCTATTACCCGAGCATCGGCTGGGTGGCGATGCACAGCGACATCGGCTCGACCGCGCGCAGCTCGCTCTACTTCAAGTCCAGCCCGTATGGCTCGTTCAACCATAGCCACGGCGACCAGAACGGCCTCCTGCTGTCGGTGGCCGGCCAGCCGCTGCTCGTCAAAGCCGGCTGGTACGACTGGTACGGCTCGCCTTACTGGACCGACTGGTACCACCAGAGCCGCTCGCAGAACGCCATCACCTTCGACGGCGGCAAGGGGCAGCTGGTGAACGGCTACCGCGAACAACTGCAGCGCAACGGCAAGATCACGGCCTTCTCGGCCCAGCCGGGCTACGACTATGCCGAGGGCGACGCCACCGCGGCCTACGGCGGCCAGTTGACCATGGCCAAGCGCCAGGTCTGGCACCTGCGCGATGCCGGCAACGCCATCCTGGTGCGCGACAAGCTGGGCGCCAGCGTGCCGCACACCTACGAGTTCAACCTGCATGCCCCGGTGGCGATGACGGTCGAGAACACGAGCGCGGTGAAGATCGCGGCGAACGGCCAGTCGGTCTGCGTGCGCAGCCTGAACGGCAACGCCAGCTTCGCCAAGTGGGCCGGTCCGGCGCCGAAGGCCGGCGTCACCGAAGACCACGGCGCCTTCTACCTGCCGAACGACGGCAAGTCGGCCGCCGAATTCCTGGTGCTGCTCGACGTCGGCTGCAAGCGTCCGGCGGTGCAGGTGACCACGACCGGCGCGGTGCGCACGGTCACGGTGGCGGGGCAGACGGTCACGCTGAACTGATCGCACGGCAAGCCGTTCACACAGCAAGCAATCCCCACGGCTTCCATGCCGTGGGGATTTTTTTTCGCCTGGGATTCGTGGCTTTCGGTCTCCAATTCATTCCCGCGCTTGACCGGTCGCAAAGGCGCCGTGCGCGCGCTTGCCGCGGCCGGGTCTCAAGCATGGCGCTGCGCTAGTATCGACCGGTCTCCACCAGCCGGCCATCCCATGCGCTCCAGTCCGCTATCGATTGCCTACATCGTCCGCGACCCCTTGCCGCCGCGCCGCGCCGACGTGCTGACCCTGTTCGGCGCCGAACTGCCGCGCCATGGCGTGCATGCCGAGCTGGTGGGGCAGGCCGATGCCGATGGGGCGGGGCGGCACGACACCGGCAGCATGCACGTGGTCGGCAGCCTGGGCAGCCGCTTCGCCGCCTTGCTGTCGCCGCTCTGGGACCTGCTCGGCCTGCTGCGCGCCTGGCGCCGTACGCGTCCGGGCTGCATCCAGGTGCGCGACAAGATCGCCAGTGCTTGCCTGGCCTGGCTGGCCGCGCGCCTGCTGGGCCTGCCGTTCGTGTACTGGATGTCCTTTCCCATCGTCGAAGGCTTCGAGGTGCGCCGCGACGCCATCGGCAGGCGCGGCAGGGGCGCCTTGTGGCTGGCCCATGCGCTGCGCGCCGCCGCCTCGCGCCTGCTGCTGTACCGCCTGGTGCTGCCGCGCGCCGACCACGTCTTCGTGCAAAGCGAGGCGATGCGCGCCTGGCTGGCCGGGCGCGGCATCGACGCGGCGCGCATGACGGCCGTACCGATGGGCGTCGACAGCGCCCTGTTCGAGCGCAGCGCGATTCCCCCCAGCGCCGACCCGCGCCTGGACGGCAGGCGCGTGCTCGTCTACCTGGGCAGCGTGGCCCAGTCGCGCCAGTCCGGCTTCCTGCTCGACGTCGCCCTGCTGCTGCGCGCGCGCATGCCGGAGGTCTTGCTGGTGATCGCCGGCGACGCGCCTTCGCCCGACGAAATGGCCTGGATGCGGCGCGAGATCGCCAGCCTGCAGCTCGGCGAGCACGTGCTGCTGACCGGCTGGCTGCCGCAGCGCGAGGCGCTCGGCTATGCGCTGCGCGCCGAAGTCGGGCTGTCGCCGATCCCGCGCGGCACCCTGTTCGACGTGTCCTCGCCGACCAAGCTGGTCGAGTACCTGGCGCTGGGCATCCCCAGCGTCGCCAACGACATCCCCGACCAGGCCCTGGTGCTGGAGGAAAGCGGGGCCGGGCTGTGTGTCCCGATGCAGGCCGAGGCCTTTGCCGACGCCACCCTGCGCCTGCTGGGCGACCCGGCACTGGCGGCGCGGCTGGCCGCGCGCGGGCCGCCCTGGGTGCGCACCAACCGAAGCTACGACATCCTCGGCCGCAAGGTCGCGCAGGCCTACAGCGCCATCTGTCCGCCATGTGGACCTACTCATTGAAGTTCACGCTGCGCGCGATCGTGCGCGAACTGCTGCGCGGCTTCTGGGGACGCTACCTGGTCTACCCGCGCCTGGCGGCGGTGGAACGGTCGGCGGCGCTGCTGAACGCCGCCATCGCCCGCCGTGCGCGCCGCATCGGCGTGGCGGTGGCGCCGGACGGCACCCGCCTGCGGCGCATCGATCCGCGCACCCGGCTGCTGGCCAAGACCGAGGTCGGGCGCCATCCGGAGCGCTTCCTGCGTCCGCGCACCCTGGCCACGCTGCTGCGCAGTACGATCCGCACCAGCGGCACCTCGGGCTCGCCGCTGGCGCTGGTCCAGACCCTGGGCGCCGTGATCCGCGAAGAAGGCTTCATCCAGCGCCAGCTGGCCTGGATCGGCTTTCGCCATGGCCAGCGCCGCGCCTGGATCCGCGGCGAGATCGTTTGCCCGAAGCAGCCGCCGGACGGGCGCTACTGGTGCCACGACTGGTTCGGCAAGATCCTGATGCTGTCCTCCTACCACCTGTCGAACGCCACCATCGGCGCCTACATCGGCGCGCTCGAGCGCCACGACCCGGTGGTCATCCACGCCTATCCATCCTCGGTCGCCGCCCTGGCGGCCTGGCTGAACGCGGCCGGACAGCGCTACCGGGGCCGCGCGCTGCGCGGCGTGATGACTTCCTCGGAAACCCTGGAGCCCGGCGTGCGCAGCGCCGTCGAAAGCGCCTTCGGCGTGCCCGTCTACGACTGGTATGGCCAGGCCGAGCGGGTGGCGGCGATCGGCAGTTGCGAGCGCGGCAATTACCACGTGCTTACCGACTACGGTGGCGTCGAGCTGCTCGAGCTGGCCGATGGCAGCTGCGAGCTGGTCGGCACCACGCTGAACAACCCGGCCATGCCGCTGTCGCGCTACCGCACCGGCGACCGCGTGATTCCGGGAAATGGCACGCCCTGCGCCTGCGGCCGCGTCTTCCCCACGGTGAAAGCGGTAATCGGGCGCCAGGAAAAGACCGTCACCTTGCCCGACGGGCGCATCGTGGCGCGGCTCGACCGCGTGTTCCAGGGCCATGAGCGCGGCCTGCTCGAAGGCCAGGTGTTGTATCGGGGCGACGCCCGCTTCGTGTTGCGGGTGGTCACCACCGATGCCTTCGACGCCGCCGACGAAGCTGCGCTGCGCAGCAAGTTTCTCCTGCGCGTGCCCGGCGTCGAGGTAGGCGTGGAGCGGGTTGCGGCGATTCCACGTGGTCCGAACGGCAAGTATGAATTTATTGCATTTGAAATGTGAACCGTGCGCGGGAGGAGAAATACTTGATGTATGATCGAAATATTGTACCTTTATCAAGAAACGTGAACCCCTTCCTTTCCATCAGAGTTGCGCGAATGCTGTCCGGAGTCCGTGCATGAAAGCGCGCGCGCCGCGCATCCTGATGGTCGGCACGGCCCTCGACGGGCGGGGTGGGGTGGCTGCGGTCTTGTCGGTGCTGCGCGCGAGCGGCCTGTTCGAGCGCGAGGCGGTCCGCTACGTCAGCACCCACCGCGAAGGCGGAACGCTGGCCAAGCTGGTCCATGCCGGCGCCGGCCTCTGGGCCACGCTGCGTACCTGCCTGCTGCAGCGTCCCGCCATCGTCCATGCCCACGCCTCGACCGGCGCGAGTTTCGTGCGCAAGTCGCTGGTCCTGCTGCTGGCGCGCGCCATTGGCTGCAAAACCATTTTCCACCTGCATGGCGGCACCTTCCGCCAGTACGCGCTGGAGCGCTCCGGCGTCCTGATGCGGCGCTGGATCCGCCACACCCTGGAGCGCAGCTCGCTCGTCATCGCCCTGTCCGACAGCTGGGCCGCCTTCCTGCGCAACTTCGCGCCGAAGGCACGCGTGGCGGTGGTGCCGAACGCGGTGCCCCTGCCGGCCGTAACGGCGGGCGCGGCCGGCGAGGCAGGCGGGGCGGGCATCCCGGGCCGCGTCCTCTTCCTCGGCCGCCTGGAGCCGGCCAAGGGCACGGCCGAACTGCTGGACGCCGTGGCGCTGCTGGCGCCGCGCTTTCCGCAGCTGCGCCTGGTCATGGGCGGCAATGGCGACCTGGATGGCTTCCGGCGCGGCGCCGCCGCACGCGGCATCGCCGACCGCATCGCCTTGCCGGGCTGGCTGGACGGCGCCGCGCGCGACGCCGAGCTGGCGCGCGCCAGCGTGTTCTGCCTGCCTTCGCATGCCGAGGGCTTGCCGATGGCCGTACTGGAAGCGATGGCGGCCGGCAAGGCGGTGGCGGCCAGCAGCGTGGGCGGTATTCCGGAGCTGGTGCGGGATGGCGTGAACGGTGTGCTGGTGCCGCCGCACGATGCCGCCGCCCTGGCCGCGGCCCTGGCGCGCCTGCTCGGCGACGACGGCCTGCGCGCCCGGCTCGGGGCGCAGGCGCGGGCCACGGTGGAAGCGCAGTATTCGACGCAGGCAGTCTGCGGCCGCCTGGCCGCGATCTACAACGATTTGGCGGGGACGCGATGAACGCAACAGTACGCATGGTTTGGCTGGTCAACCGTTTGCGCTGCATGTCGGTGGCCGAGATCGGCTACCGTGTGCGCCAGGCAGCGCGCACGCGAATGAGCCGGGGCGCGGCCCACCGCGCCGCGCCAGCCCCCTTGCCGCGTGCCCGTACCTTCGACGTCCATGGCGCTCCCGCGCTCGACCCGATCCAGGTCGATGCCCTGCTGGCCGAAGCCGACCGCGTCTGCGCCGGCCACGTGGTGCTGTTCGCCGACCGCAGCTTCGACGTCGGCGTGCCCACCGTCTGGAACCGCGACCCCGACAGCGGCATCACCGGCCCGGCCGTGTTCTCGGGCGACATCGCCATCGACAGGCAGGAACTGGTCGGCGACATCAAGCACGTCTGGGAACTGAACCGCCACCTGCACCTGGTGCGCCTGGCGCAAGCCTGGAGCGTGTCGGGCGAAGTGCGCTGGCTGCACGCGCTGGAGCAGCAGCTGCGCAGCTGGCTCGACCAGTGTCCGCCACTCACCGGCCCTAACTGGACCAGTCCGCTGGAAATGGGCATCCGCCTGGTCAACTGGGCGCTGCTGTGGCAACTGGTGGGCGGCGAGACGAGCAGCCTGTTCGCCGGCGAATCCGGGCAGCGCCTGCGCGCCGACTGGCTGGATAGCATCCACGCCCATTGCCGCACGATTGCCCGCAACCTGTCGCGCCACTCCTCGGCCAACAACCACCTGATCGGCGAACTCACCGGCCTGTTTGTCGGCGCCTCGGTCTGGCCCTGCTGGAAGGAGTCCGGCGCCTGGATGGAGCAGGCGCGGCGCGAGCTCGAGCAGCAAGCGCGCCTGCAGTATTCGCTCGACGGCGTGAACCGCGAGCAAGCCTTTGCCTACCACGTGTTCTCGGCCGAATTCCTGTTCGTGGCCGGCCTGGTGGGGCAGGCGACCGGCGTGCCGTTCTCGCGCAACTACTGGGGCGTGCTGCAGCGCGCGCTGCGCTTCCTGCGCTCGGTGCGCGACGTCGGCGGCCACGTGCCGATGGTGGGCGACGCCGACGACGGCATCGTGTTCCGCCTCGACGCCGCCGGCAGCGACCGCGCCGCGCAACTGCTGGCGCTGGGCGACACCGTGTTCGGCGCCGCCCCCGACAAGCATCCCGGCGTGCGCTGGCTGCTGCACGCGCTGCCCGGGCGCCGTCCCGACGCCGACGCCCACGAACCCGACACCGGCTGGGCCTTTCCCGACGGCGGCTATTTCCTGTTCGGTTCCCACTTCGGCGCCCCCGACGAAATCAAGGGCATGCTCGACTGCGGCCCGCTCGGCTACCTCGGCATCGCCGCCCACGGCCACGCCGATGCCTTGTCGATGACGCTGTCGGTGGCCGGCGAGGAAGTCCTGGTCGACCCCGGCACCTATTCCTACTGGCAAGACCAAAAGTGGCGCGACTACTTCCGCGGCACGTCAAGCCACAACACGGTGCGCATCGACGGCCGCGACCAGTCGGTCTCGGGCGGGCGCTTCCTGTGGCTGAGAAAAGCGCGCGCCAGCATCGAACGGATGCCGACCTCGCCCCACGAATTCGATTTCCGCGGCTCGCACGACGGCTACGCGCGCCTGTCCGACCCGGTGCGCCACGTGCGCAGCGTGCGCTTCGACGCCACCAGCTCGACGCTGACGGTGCGCGACGAGGTAGCCGGCAAGCGCCCGCATCCGCTGGAACTGTTCTGGCATTTCGCACCGGAACTGAACGTGCGCCTGACCAGCACCGGCCTGCACGTGCGCGGCAAGCGCTTCGCCCTGCAGATGCAGGCCAGCGGCGCCGACCTGAAGCTGGAACTGGTGCGCGGCGCCGAGAATCCGCCGCTGGGCTGGTACTCGCGCTGCTACGAATCGAAGGAGCCCTGCGATGTGCTGCGCATCAGCACCGTATCGTCCGCCGTTCCTGTCGAGTGCAGGTTTACAATAACGTTTTTCTAATTAGTTTCAACTCTGTTAAGTTGTGCGGGTTGTAAGTTCTCTTCAAGACCGTTTCTATAATTACTACAGTGCAGGATCGTCCAAACATGCTTATTTATCTGGTCGCGGGCGCACGCCCGAATTTCATGAAAATCGCGCCGATCGTGCGCGCATTGCAGGCGCAGGACAAGCTGAGCTTCAAGATCATCCATACCGGCCAGCACTATGACCGCGACATGAACGACGTCTTCTTCGAGGAACTCGGCATTCCCCAGCCCGACGTGTTCATGGCCGCCGGCGGCGGCAGCCACGCCCAGCAGACCGCGAAGATCATGGTCGGCTTCGAGGAACTCTGCGTGGCCGAGCGCCCGGCCGCCGTGCTGGTGGTGGGCGATGTGAATTCCACGCTGGCCTGCTCGATCGTCGCCAAGAAACTCAACATACCGGTGGCCCACGTCGAGGCTGGCCTGCGCAGCGGCGACATGACCATGCCCGAGGAAATCAACCGCCTCGTCACCGACAGCATCTCGGACTGGTTCTTCGCCACCGAGCCGGCTGCCGTCGAGCACCTGCGCCGCGAAGGCAAAGCCGACTCCGCCGTGCACTACGTCGGCCACGTGATGGTCGACAACGTGCTGTACCAGGCCGACAAGCTCACGCGCGCAGACACCTCGGGCTTCGAGACCGCCGCCTTCAAGGCCGCGGCGCAGGAAAACGGCGGCCGCTACGGCGTGGTCACCATGCACCGCCCGAGCAATGTCGACGAGCCGGAAACCTTTGCCCGCATCGCCGGCGCCCTGAAGGAAATCGCGACGGAACTGCCGCTGATCTTCCCGGTGCACCCGCGCACCCGCGCCAACATCGCCAAGTTCGGGATCGACCTCGGCCCGAACATCACCCTGGCCGGCCCGCAAGCCTACATGGCCTTCCTGAACCTCTGGAAAGACGCCGCCGTCGTGCTCACCGACTCCGGCGGCCTGCAGGAAGAAACCACGGCCCTGGGCGTGCCTTGCGTGACCATCCGCGACAACACCGAGCGTCCGGTGACGGTGGAAGAGGGCTCGAACGTGCTGGCCGGCACCGACCCGGAAAAAATCCTGCTGGAAGCGCGCAAGGTCTTGCGCGGCGAAGGCAAGCAGGGCCGCCGCCCGCACCTGTGGGACGGCAAGGCCGCCGAACGCATCGTCGCCATCCTCGCGGGCGAACTGGGGTGAGACGGCCATGACATCCGCCATCACGATGATGGGCTGCAGGATCGACAACCTGTCGATGGAGGAAACCCTCGTGCGTATCGAGGAATTCATCCGCTCCGGCCAGCCCCATCAGCACGTGGTGGTGAATGTCGACAAGCTGGTAAAGGCCAGCCGCGATCCGGACCTGCGCCGCATCGTCAACGACTGCGCGCTGGTGAATGCCGACGGCATGCCGGTGGTGTGGGCCTCGCGCCTGCTCGGCAAGCCGCTCAAGGAACGCGTCGCCGGCATCGACCTGTTCGAGGCGCTGATGCGGCGCGCCGGCGAAAAGGGCTGGCGCGTGTTCCTGCTCGGCGCGCGCGAGGAAGTGGTGGCCGCGGTGGCCGATACCTACCGCCGCCGTTATCCCGAGCTGACGATCGCCGGCTGGCGCAACGGCTACTGGACGGATGCGGAAGAAGCGCAAGTCGCCGAACAGGTGCGCGCCAGCGGCGCCGACCTGCTGTTCGTGGCGATCAGCTCGCCCAAGAAAGAACAATTTCTCGGCCGCTGGCAGGGCGAGATGAAGATCCCCTTCGCCATGGGCGTGGGCGGGACCTTCGACGTGGCGATCGGGCGGGTAAGGCGCGCGCCGCGCTGGATGCAGCGTGCCGGCCTGGAGTGGTTCTACCGCTTCCTGCAAGAGCCGCGCCGCATGTTCCGGCGTTACTTCATCGATGACATGGCCTTTGTCTGGCTGTTCATCAAGGAAGCGGCCGGACAGAAAAGAACATAGTTGAAAAGAACATAGGGAAAGGCGGCCGGCAAGAGCCGCAAGCGAAAGAACAAACGGGGGGATGGCAGTGTGCCGTCCTTGAGCGCCGATACAGGCGCGTATCGACTGATCGACAAGCTTTTTGACAAGCTCATCGACAAGAATAGAGAGTGACGACAATGAAGATTCTGGTTACGGGCGGCGTGGGCTACATCGGTTCCCACACCGTCGTCGAGTTGCAGCAGGCCGGGTACGACGTGGTCGTGGTCGACAATCTCTCGAATGCCCAGCGCTCCGTGCAAGAGCGCGTGCAACAGATCACCGGCAAAACCTTCGAGCTGATCGAAGCCGACATCCGCGACCGCGCGGCCATGGAAGCGGCCTTTGCCGCCCACAAGGTCGATGCCGTGGTCCACTTCGCCGGCCTGAAGGCCGTCGGCGAATCGGTGGCGCAGCCGCTGCGCTACTACGACAACAACGTCTCGGGCAGCGTGGTGCTGTTCGAAACCATGGCCAAGTTCGGCGTCAAGACCCTGGTGTTTTCCAGCTCGGCCACCGTGTACGGCGATCCGGCCTCGGTGCCGATCCTGGAAGACTTCCCGCTCTCGGCCACCAATCCCTATGGCCGCAGCAAGCTGATGATCGAAGACATCCTGCGCGATTTGATCAAGGCCCAGCCCGACTGGCGCATCGCGCTGCTGCGCTACTTCAACCCGGTCGGCGCCCACGAAAGCGGCCTGATCGGCGAAGAGCCTTCCGGCATCCCGAACAACCTGGTGCCCTACATCGCCCAGGTGGCGACCGGCCAGCGCGACAAGCTGTCGGTGTATGGCGGCGACTACCCGACCCCGGACGGCACCGGCATGCGCGACTACATCCACGTGGTGGACCTGTCGATCGGCCACGTGAAGACCCTGGAAAAGCTGGCCAAGGCGCCGGGCCTGCTGACCTATAACCTCGGCACCGGCCGCGGCAACAGCGTGCTGGAAATGGTGGCGGCATTCGAAAAGGCCTGCGGCCGCCCGATTCCCTACCAGATCGTCGACCGCCGCCCTGGCGACATCGCCAAGTGCTACGCCGACCCGGCCCGCGCACGCGACGAACTCGGCTGGGAAGCCACGCGCGACGTGGCGCAGATGTGCGCCGACACCTGGCACTACCAGACCGTGAACGGCAAGGCCTGAGATATTCACTACCTAGGGAAACACGGATAGCCAGGCGACAAAACGGCAGAAGAAAACGGACAAAGTTTTACAGCCTGGCAGCTCAACAGCAAACACAATGAGGACGGTTCAATGAAAGCAATGATTCTCGCGGCAGGCAAGGGCACGCGCGTTCGCCCGCTCACGTACGACCTTCCGAAACCGATGATTCCCCTGCTCGGCAAACCGGTGATGGCTTACCTGGTCGAGCATCTGAAGAAGCACGGCATCACGGAAATCATGGTCAACGTCAGCTGGCTGCATGAAAAGATCGAGGAGTATTTCGGCGAAGGCGAGCAGTTCGGTGTGCAGATCGGCTATTCCTTCGAAGGCTACATGACCGACGACGGCACGGTCGTGCCCGAGCCGATCGGCTCGGCCGGCGGCATGAAGAAGATCCAGGAATTCGGCGGCTTCTTCGACGACACCACCATCGTGCTGTGCGGCGACGCCCTGATCGACCTCGACCTGAAGGCGGCCCTGCTGGAACACCGCCGCAAAGGCGCGATGGCCTCGGTCATCACCAAGGAAGTCCCGTGGGACAAGGTGTCCTCGTACGGCGTGGTGGTCACCGACGAGGATGGCCGCATCAAGCAGTTCCAGGAAAAGCCGAGCCAGGAAGAGGCGCTGTCGAACTACATCAGTACCGGCATCTACATCTTCGAGCCGGAAGTGATCGACCTGATCCCGGCCGGCGTGCCCTTCGACATCGGCTCCGAGCTGTTCCCGCTGCTGGCCGAGCGCGGCCTGCCGTTCTATGCCCAGACGCGTCCGTTCAACTGGCTCGACATCGGCACCATGAGCGATTATTGGGAAGTGCTGCAGACCGTGCTGACCGGCGAAGTCAACCACATGGACGTGCCGGGCATCCAGATCGAACCGGGCATCTGGACCGGCCTGAACACCAGCATCGACTGGAGCGGCGGCACCAAGATCGAAGGTCCGGTCTACATCGGCTCGGGCGTGCGCATCGAGGCGGGCGCCCACATCGTCGGTCCGACCTGGATCGGCCACGGCAGCCACATCTGCGAAGGCGCGGAAATCGTGCGCAGCGTGTTGTTTGAATATACTCGCGTGTTGCATGATGTAACATTGCATGAAATGATAGTTTTCAAGGAATACAGTGTCGACCGCGCCGGTGAGATGAAGCACGCCTCGGAATACGGTTCCGAGGAATGGCTGAACGCGCGCGACCGCCGTCGCAGCAGCCGCAAGGAAATCGCAAGTCAGAAAAGTAACAACCTAGAGAAAGCGAACGCATGAAGATTTACCCAGTGATCCTCTCCGGCGGCGCCGGTACCCGTCTGTGGCCCCTGTCGCGCGCCGTGCTGCCCAAGCAGCTGCTGCCGCTGGTCGCGGACAAGACCATGCTGCAGGAGACCGCCTTGCGCGTCGACGGCCTGCCTGGTCTGATGGCGCCGCTTGTCGTGTGTGGCAACGACCACCGCTTCATGGTGGCCGAGCAGCTGCGCGCGGCGGGCATCAAGCCGCTGGGGATCCTGCTCGAGCCGGTCGGCCGGAATACCGCGCCGGCCGTGGCTGCGGCGGCGCACTACCTGAAGGGTATCGATCCGGAAGCGGTCATGCTGGTGCTGCCGGCCGACCACGTGATCGAGAACCGTGAAGCATTCAAGGAAGCCGTGCTGCGCGCCGCCACCATGGTGCAGGGCGGCGGCCTGGCCACCTTCGGCATCGTGCCGAAGTCGCCGGAAACCGGCTACGGCTACATCCGCCGCGGCGCCGCCCTGGCCGCGTGCACCGATTGCTACGAGGTCGAGCGCTTCGTCGAGAAGCCCGACCTGGCCACGGCCCAGGCCTTCGTGGCCGACGGCGGCTATTACTGGAACAGCGGCATGTTCATGTTCGCCGCCGAGCGCTACCTGGCTGAACTGGCCAAGTTCGCACCGGCAATCGCCGACGCCGCCGACAAGGCGGTGCACAGCGGTTACCGCGACCTCGATTTCTGTCGCCTCGACGAAGCCGCCTTCACGGCCTGCCCGTCGGACTCGATCGACTACGCCGTCATGGAGCACACCCAGGACGCGGTGGTGGTGCCGGCCGATATCGGCTGGAGCGACGTCGGTTCCTGGTCGGCCCTGTGGGAAGTGCAGCCGCACGACGAGAACGGCAACGCCCAGCGCGGCGACGTCTATCTCGACGGCGTCAAGAACTCCCTGGTGCGCGCCGAAAGCCGCATCGTGGCCGTGGTCGGTGTCGAGGACATCGTTGTCGTCGAGACCCAGGACGCGGTGCTGGTCGCGCACAAGGATCAAGTGCAGCGCGTCAAGCAGGTGGTCGACCACCTGAAGTCCAAGGAGCGCACCGAGCACCTGCACCATACCCGCGTCTACCGGCCCTGGGGCCACTACGAGGGCATCGATGCGGGCGACCGTTTCCAGGTCAAGCGCATCACGGTGAAGCCGGGCGAGAAGCTGTCGCTGCAGATGCACCACCACCGCGCCGAGCACTGGGTCGTGGTGTCGGGCACCGCGCGCGTGACTTGCGGCGACAAGGTCAGTTTGCTGTCGGAAAACGAATCGACCTACATCCCGATCGGCATGAACCACCGCCTGGAAAACCCGGGCAAGCTGCCGCTGCACATCATCGAGGTGCAGTCGGGCAGCTACCTCGGCGAGGACGATATTGTCCGCTTCGAGGATATCTACAAGCGTTCGTAAGCGCGTCTTGCTGATACGGGAACGGGCCGCGAGGCCCGTTTTTTATTGGACTGGCGACGGGAGGCGTAGGGTGGGTTCTCGAACCCACCACAACGGCGCGTGCAAACCACCTGCCCGGGCCGTTGGATTGTCGGCAACTGCCGAGGCCGGTGGTTTGTCGGCAACTGCCTAGGCCGGTGGTCTGCCGGCACCCTCATGGTGGGTTCGAGAACCCACCCTACACCAGCACAACATCCCTAAGTCAACAGTGTGAGACCCTCCCACAGTCAGGCATACAATGCCCCGGTCAGTGAACCCCGTGAGGAGGTGATCATGAAGACGTTTCTTGCCGCCGGCGCGCTCGCGCTGGCCGCCCTGGCCTCGGCCGCGCCGCAGGCCGCCGCGCAAACCGGTGCGCCGCCGCTCGACCCGCTGCTCGAAGGCCAGCTCGAACGCTGGCTCGGCGCGGGCGACCAGGTCTTTTCCAATCTCTACACCCGCCAGCCAGGCGACGACTCGCTGGCCTTCCACGCCGCCGCCGACGGCCGCGGCGATACCTTCACGCTGCTGCGCGTGAGCGACCCCGCCAACAACAGCTGGCTGGTGGGCGGCTACAATCCGCAGAGCTGGGAATTCGACGGCGGCTGGAACATCACCCAGCGCGACTTCCAGCGCACCGCCTTCATCTTCAACGTCACGGACCCGGCCGTCTACCGCCAGGTGCCCACCAGCTTCGAGCTGCCCAGCCAGGGCTCGTTCCAGACCTTCAACGCGCCCGACCAGGGGCCGACCTTCGGCGCCGGACCAGACCTCTTCGTCAACGACCGGCTCGACACCGCCTTTTCCTGGCGCCTGAGCTATGGCGATCCCGACGGGGAAGGGCAGAGCATCGTCGACGGCAGCGTGGGCGGCCGCTTCCTGCGCATCGACGCGCTCGAGATCTATGCGGTGTCGCCGATTCGCGAACCGGCGCAGGCGGCGATGCTGGCGGCGGGCCTGGGCCTGCTCGCAACGGGGCTGCTCCGGACCGGGCTGCGCCTTAGGCAACAGGAGGGCGCGCGCCCCCGATCGCGCTTCGCCTGACGGCCGGCCCATGGTCCGGCTCCTGCGCGCGGCGCTCCTGCTCCTGCTCCTGCATGGCGCCGCGCCGGCGCTGGCCCAGCCCGTCGGCACGGGCGGGCTGGGGCCGGAACAACTGGCCATCGTCGTCAACGACGCCGACCCGGCCAGCATCGCCGTGGCCGCCTACTACCGCGAGCGGCGCGGCATCCCGGCGGCAAACGTGGTCCACGTGCGCATTCCGGGTAAACCGCACAGCCTGGAGCCGGCGCGCTTTCGCCTGCTCAAGGCGGAGATCGACAGCCAGCTCGGCCCCGGTATCCAGGCCGTGCTGATGGTCTGGACCGCGCCATATGCCGTGGCCTGCAACAGCATCACCGCCGCCTACACCCTCGGCTTCGACGCCGCCCTGTGCCGCGACACCTGCGCCGCCGGCCAGCCCAGCGCCTATTTCAATGCGCGCAGCCGGCTGCCCTTCGCCAGCCACGGCATGCGCCTGTCGATGCTGCTGCCGACCGAATCCGTGGCGGCGGCGAAAGCGCTGATCGACCGCGGCGTGACGGGCGGCTTCCGCCCGGTGCCGGCCAGCGCCTATTACCTCACCACGAGCGAGGCCACGCGCAACAGCCGCGCCGCCTTCTTCCCGCCGGCCGGACGCATCGAGGCGAAAAAGCTCGACATCCGGCGCCGCCAGGCCGAGGCCCTGGAAAACGCCGGCGACATCATGGTCTACCAGCTCGGCAAGGCCAGCGTCGACAAGCTCGACACCCTGCGTTTTTTACCGGGCGCCCTGGCCGATCATCTCACCTCGTATGGCGGCGATCTGCTGGGAAGCAACCAGATGAGCAGCCTGCGCTGGCTGGAGGCGGGCGCCACCGCCAGCTACGGCACCGTCAGCGAACCCTGCAGCCACTGGCAGAAATTCCCGAATCCGACCGTGCTGCTGCGCCATTACCTGCAAGGCGACAGCGCCATCGAAGCCTACTGGAAAAGCGTGGCCTGGCCGGCCCAGGGCCTGTTCATCGGTGAGCCGCTGGCCGCGCCTTACCGGCGGCGCTGACGTGCTCCGCCATGGCCCGCGCGCACGCTGATGCTGCGCAAAATCCGTGCATATGTTGTCGGCATACCTCATCCATTGCACCAGCGTGGAGATTGCTTGTCATTATCTTGTCAAATTGTGGATTTATTATCGTTTCTGATAATAAAATGCCTAGCCGTAACGACAAGACTGCTTTGCTTCCCTACCACACTCAGGATGCCCATGAAAATGCACGTTGCAACGAATAACCCAGCCGGCCGGCTGACTGTCCTGGCCGCCCTGTTGGCCAGTCTGTCGGCCCCTGCCTTTGCGGCCCCGGCCGATGTGGTCATCAGCCAGTACTACGGCGGCGCCGGCAGCGGCGGCGCGCTCTGGAACAAGGACTTCGTCGAACTGTTCAACCGCAGCAGCGCGCCCGTCACCATGAACGGCTGGAGCGTGCAATACCAGTCGGCCGCGGGCACGACCTGGCAAGCGATCGCGCTGCCGAATGCCACGCTGCAGCCGGGCCAGTACTTCCTGGTCACGGCAATGAGCGCCAGCACCGGCACCGATGTCGGCCAGGGCGACGCATCGGGCGGCCTGAGTTTGTCGGCTACCACCGGCAAGGTGGCGCTGGCGAGCGTGGCCAAGGCCATGACCACCGCCGAAGGCGAAGCCGTGATCGACCTGGTCGGCTTCGGCACCGCGAACCGCTTCGAAGGCAGCGTGGCGCCGGCGCCGTCGATCGCGAATTCGATCCAGCGCGGCGAACTCGGCTGCCTCGATACCGACAACAACGGCAGCGACTTCACGGCCGCACCGGTGGTCGGCCCGCGCCGCGCCAGCTCGCCGCTGAACGCCTGCGCAGGGGGCGGTCCGGTCGCCTACCCGATCGTCCTGAGCTGCCCGGCCGGCGTGCAAGTGGAATTCGGCCGCGGCACCAGCGCCGCCCTCGCGGCCAGCGACCGCGACAGCATCGTCAACAATGCCTTCATCGCCTCGGGCGCCGTGCCCGGCATCAGCATCACCGGCTTCACCCCGGCCGGCGCGGTCGGCGGCAGCGCGAACGCCACCCTCAGCATCGACCCATCCCTCGCTGCCGGCAACTACCCGCTGACGATCACCTTCGCCAACAACGACGGCCAGGATGCCAGCTGCAACGTGGCCGTGAGCGTGGCCGGCCAGTTGACCATCCCGCAGATCCAGGGCCCGAACCCGAAGAGCGCCTACAACAACACGATCCAGACCACGCAAGGCGTCGTGACCCACAAAGTGGGCAGTGGCTACTTTATCCAGGACGTGAACGGCGATGGCGACCCGGCCACCTCGGACGGCATCTTCGTCTTTGCCAACAATGCCAGCGTGAACGTCGGCGACCTGGTGCGCATCACCGGCACCGTCACCGAATACACGCCAAGTGGCGCAGCGCGTTCCTACACCGAATTCAAGGACCTGACCGCGACCACCAGGCTGGGTGCCGGCTACAGCGTCGCCCCGACCAACATCGAACTGCCGACCGACCTGGCGCGCGTGGAAGGCATGCTGGTGCGCTTCACGAATGCCCTGACGGTGAACGGCAACGCCTACCTGGGCGACCGTGGCGAACTGGTGCTGTCGAACGGCCGCCGCGAAATCCCGACCAACCGCTACCCGGCCGGTTCGCCGGAAGCGATTGCGCTGGCCCAGGCAAATGCGGCGAACGTGATCGTCCTCGACGACAACATCTTTACCACCCCGGCCACGATTCCCTACCTGGCGGCGGACGGCACCGTGCGCAGCGGCGACACCGTCACCGACCTGACGGGCGTGATCGACTTCGGCGCCCAGGGCGGCGGCGGCGCGGCCTTCAAGCTGCAGCCGACCGTGGCCCCGACCTTCTCGCGCACCAACGAGCGCACCCCGGCGCCGGTCGTCGCGGCAGGCAATGTGAAAGTCGCCAGCGCCAACGTGCTGAACTTCTTCACCACCTTCACCAACGGCAGCGATGCCTGGGGCCGCAGCGGCCAGGGCTGCACGGTCGGCGGCAGCACGCGCGCCTCGAACTGCCGCGGCGCCGACAACATGGCCGAGTTCATCCGCCAGCGCGACAAGATCGTCGATTCGCTGGGCGCCATCAATGCCGACGTCGTCGGCCTGATGGAAATCGAGAACAATGGCGATACCACCACGTCTTACCTGGTGGAGCAGCTGAACGCGAAACTGGGCGCCGGCACCTATGCCGTGGTACCGAAGCCGGCCACCACCGGCACCGACGCGATTCGCGTGGCGATGATCTACAAGCCGGGCGCGGTCAGCCTGGTGGGCAATGCGCTGTCGGATGGCGACGCCATCAACAACCGTCCGCCGATGGCCCAGACCTTCAAGGCTGCGAACGGCGGCAAGTTCTCGCTGGTCGTGAACCACCTGAAATCGAAGGGCAGCTGCGGCGGTGGCGCCGGCAACACCGACAGCGGCGACGGCCAGGGCTGCTGGAACGCCACCCGCGTCGAGCAGGCCGCGCGCCTGCGCGACTACTTCCTGCCGCAGGTGGCAAACGCCGCCAACGACAGCGACATCCTGGTGGTGGGCGACATGAATGCCTACGGCCATGAAGACCCGATCCGCCTGCTGAACGCGGCCGGCTACGTCAACGAGATCGAGCGCTTCGTGCGTCCGCAAGGCATTCCTTACTCGTACGTGTTCGGCGCCGAAAGCGGCTACCTGGACCATGCGCTGGCCAGCACCAGCTTATCGAGCCAGGTGGCCGGCGTGACCGAATGGCACAACAACGCCGATGAACCGGAAGCGATCGACTACAACCTGAACGATACCGCCGAGGACCCGTACGTGCGTAATCCTTACCGCGCCTCGGACCACGACCCGGTGGTGGTCAGCCTGAACCTGGCGCCGACCTATGCCGACGTCACGGCAGCGGTGGCGATCACCAAGTCGGGCATCACCCTGGGCCGCGTCGGCGGCAAGTACACGGGCACCGTGACGATCAAGAACACGAGCGGCGCGGCAATCAACGGCCCGTTGCACCTGGTATTGCAGGGCTTGCCAAGCGGCGTCACGCTCGACAACAAGAGCGGCATGGTCGACGGCGCGCCTTACCTGACGCTGGCGAACACCACGCTGGCCCCGGGCGCCTCGGTCACCGTCACCACCACCTTCACCAACCCATCGAAAGTCAGCGTCGGCTACAGCGCCAAACTGCTCTCGGGCTCTTTCTAAGCTTAAGGAATTGAACCATGTTTAATCTGAAAAACCTGTTCGCCCGCGCCATGCTGGCCCTGATGCTCGTGACCGGCGCCGGCGCCGCCTCGGCCGGCCCGACCTACCAGGTCACGATCGACACCCAGGGCCTGAGCGGCGTCGGCCAGCTCGACTTCGCCTTCCTCGGCCTGGAATCGGCCGGCGCCGCCACCGCCTACCTGAGCAACTTCAGCGGCGACTTCGGCGACTTCGTCCTCGAAGGCGACGCCAGCGGCGATCGCGAGACCGGCATCACCCTCGGCAACTCGGTGTTCTTCAACGACTACCTGCAGGCCGTGAACCTGGGCGGCGTGTTCCGCTTCAACGTCATGTTCGACTTCGCCGGCGAAGGCGACGGCATGACCCTGGGCGTGGCGCTGTACGACGAGCTCATCACGACCTACCTGGGCGCGGAAGGCAACCTGGTGCAGTTCGACCTGATGCCGGGCAGCGGCGTGACGGTGTCGGCTGTCGATGGCCTGAGCCGCGTGGCCGAAGTGCCGGAACCGGCCTCGATGGCCATGCTGCTGGCCGGCCTGATGCTGCTGGGCTGGACGATGCGCCAGCGCCGCATGCGCTAAGGCTTGGCGCCGGCGCATGGCGCCGGCGTAAATAAAAAGGCCCACCCGGCTTTGCCTGGGTGGGCCTTTTTCGTTTCTGGCTGAATCGATCTTGTTGCGAGCTTACGCTCGCCGAATCGTTCAGGCGCCGTTTTCCTGGGCGGCGCGGCGCATGGCGTCGATACGGAAGGCTTCGGCATTGCCGTCGATGATGCGCAGGCCGGCGCAATTGTCGGCCGCGCAGTCGGGGGCGGGGGTCTGGCCGACGGATGTCCGGTCGACCGACAGGTCGACGGCGTGGGTCGCAACGGCGGCCGCGGTCTGGAGCGGGGCGCTGGAGGTATCGACGACGCTGCCGCCACAGGCGCTCAGGACGACGGCGAAGAAGGAAGCGGCGATGATGGTGCGGATGTGTTGGGCGTTCATGGTGGTAGAGACAGGCTCGTCAGTGAATGAAACGATTGTAGCCTCAAATTTTTCCGCCAATCAATTTATTTTCGTAAAAATGAGCGAAGATAAAAGATAATGAACGCGAGAAGGCGTCAAGATGGATGCAGATGAATGGTGATTGTGGGAAATATCCTACGAGAAATAATGAATGTGCCAGAGCATCATCATCGAGGCGGCGTCGCATTCGTGCGACATTTGCCGGGAGACTGGCGGGAGGAAGAGACCGGCCATTGCGCGTCTTGCCAGACGATCTTGCCGACTTGACCTCGAATAGGACAAGCGTATGATGAGCCCATGCGAAAACTTGTCCTTCTTTCATTGCTGGCCTGCGCGGCCTGCACGACCCAGGCCGACGAAGCGGCTAAGTCCGCCGCCACGCCGCGCGCCGCCCAGCCCGCGACGCCCGTGACCGCGCCTGCGCCCGCCACGGCAGGTACGTTGGGCCAGATCACCAGCCTGATCGGCAAGGCCGAATGCAGCGCCGACCAGCAATGCCAGGTCTTGCCGGTCGGTTCACGTCCCTGCGGCGGCCCGGCCAGCTACCTGGCCTGGTCGAGCGCGAAAACGTCCGGCAGCCAGTTGCAGGCGCTGGCCGAGCGCCACCGCAGCGAGCAGCAGGCCAGCAATACGCGCTCGGGCATGGTCTCCGACTGCCGCGCCATCGCTCCGCCGGCAGCGGCTTGCCGGGCAGGGACGTGCCAGTTGATCGATGCCCTCTCGGCGCAATAGACGCTTGTTCATCATCTTCACTCTTGAACCTGCCGGACAACTGCGCGAGGCGGCATGCTAACGCGCCTGCGCAATCTGTTCGGCGGGCATACCGAACGCGCTCCGGCGACGGAGCCGGTCGTGCGGCATGCGGTGGCCGCCCCGCTTGAAGTCGCCAGCGGCAGCGCGCCCGCGTTTCGCATTGCCGAACATTGCTGGGGACAGCAAGGCTATCCCATCATGGATTGGACCGCGGCCGGCCGCTGGGTCGACGCGCTTGCAAGCAGCGATCAAGCGTCTGTCTGGATCGCCATCGAGCGCGCCTGGTTGCTGCACCTGCGCGATGCGCTCGGCGCCGGCTTCCAATTGGTGGAGTCCGAGAACTGCCTGTTGCTGGCTGCGCTGGAAGACAATGTCGCGAACGCCACGCTCGGCTTCATGGAGCGCACGCTCAAGCGCGTCGTCCGCACGCTCGACGGCATCGCCCAGGTGACGCCTGAAGGCAAGGACATCCTGATCGTGTTCGACGACGAGGACGCCTATTATCGCTATGTGTCGCATGCCTACCCGGACGGCGGCGAGTTCGCCAACAGCGGCGGCATGTACATCAATGGCGGTTGCGGCCATTTCGTCACCGTCAGGCGCGACCTGAGCGCGATCGAACCCGTCATCGCCCACGAAATGACGCACGCCTGTCCCGCGCACCTGCCGATCCCGCTCTGGCTGAACGAGGGGCTGGCCGTGAATACTGAACAGCGGCTGACCGGCGTGCAGGGCTCGATGTATACGCCGCAGGAAATGCGCGGCATGCACCTCGCATTCTGGGGCGAGGCCGAAATCCAGGAATTCTGGAGCGGCTATTCGTTTCAGCGCCTTGACGACGGCAATTTGCTGTCGTACGACCTGGCACGGATCCTGGTTGCCTACATGGCCAAGGATTGGGCGGCGTTTCGGCCTTTCGTGCTGGCGGCGCATCATGCTGACGGTGGCGCGCAGGCGGCGCATGCCTATCTCCACGCCGATCTGGGAGAACTGGTCTGCGCCATACTGGGGCAAGCATATGCACCGGAGTGGAGTCCGGCCTCATCTGCGTAGCATCTGATCAGCCCAAAAACCGATGTGCAATAAACTATGGAAAACAAGACTAGCAAGGTAAAGAAGTCGCAGGAAACGTTGCTCAAAGAAACATTCACGAAGAGCTTCGACGAGCGTTACGCGGAAATGTCCAAGGGCGAGAAAACCGGCCATTGGATATTCGTTGGATTTATCTTTTTGTTTATCTTGCTCATGCTGTGGTTGCGTAAGTGGTGACCCGGAGACATCACCCGTTACAGACGCGCACGAGACAGTACCGCGCTTGCATTGCTGTCAGCTTGCCTGCCCGAAAACAATGACCAGCGTATGACAGACTGACAAGTCTTCTGAAATTGTCGCGTCGGCAGCATCCGGCGCGCTTTTGCGTTGCCTCGCAGACACCGCCATGATAGTCTGCACGGATGCGGCCGCCCCGGCCGAATCAGGAGTGTGTTGGATGTCTGAAGCAATGTTCGTCGGTTCCCGTGGCAAGCGCGCACAGGGTTTCACCTTGCTCGAACTGCTGGTGGTCATCGTGATCATCGGCCTGCTCGCGGCCTACGTCGGCCCCAAGTATTTCAGCCAGCTCGGCAAGTCGGAAGTGACGATCGCGAAAGCCCAGATCGACGCTTTCGAAAAATCGCTCGACACCTACCGTCTCGACGTCGGCCGTTACCCGACCGGCGAAGAAGGCCTGGCCGCCCTGATGACGGCCCCGGCCAGCGCCGGCGCCAAGTGGAACGGCCCCTACCTGAAGAAGGGCGTGCCGCCCGACCCATGGGGCCACGCATATCAATACCGTTCGCCGGGCAGCAAGGGAGAATACGAGATTGTCTCGTTCGGCAAGGACGGCCAGCCAGGCGGTAGCGGCGACAACGCCGACATCTCCTCGCTCTGATCCGCCACGTTCTCACTTCACCTATCCGGGCACGTCTTCATGCAGTTCGCAGTACGCACCCTCGCGCCCGACCTGTCGATCGCCAGCGTCGTCATCGACGCGCTCGATGAAGCCGACGCGCGCCGCCAGGTCGAGTCGCGCGGCCTGTATGTCAGCGCGGTCGAACCGGCCGGCGGCGCTGCGCGTTTGCAGCGCCAGCGTGGCGGCAAGCTTTCCATCGTCCTGTTCAGCCAGGAGCTGCTGGCGCTGCTGAACGCGGGCCTCGGCATCGTCGAGGGCCTGGAAGCCTTGCTGGAAAAGGAAGCCAATCCGGCCTCGCGCGTGGTGCTCGAACGCCTGCTCGCCGGCCTGCGCGAGGGCAAGCGCTTTTCCAGCGTACTGGCTGCGCAACCGTCGCTGTTCCCGCCGCTGTACGTCGGCATCGTGCGCGCCGCCGAAGGCACCAGCGACCTGCCGCGTGCACTCTCGCGTTACATCGACTACCAGCAGCGCATCGACACCGTGCGGTCGAAAATCGTCAGCGCCTCGATCTACCCGGTGATCCTGCTGTGCGTCGGCGGCGGCGTCAGCGCCTTTTTGATCGGCTACGTAGTGCCGCGCTTCGCCGAGGTGTATCAAGGGGCAGGGCGCAACCTGCCGTGGATGTCGCAGCTGCTGCTCGAATGGGGCCAGTTCGCGTCCAGCCATGGCATGCCGATTCTCTTTACCGCGCTGGCGCTGGTCGCGCTGACGGTGACGGGTGTGCGCCGCATGCTCAGGAGCGGCGGCATCGCGCGCCTGCTGGCGCGCCTGCCCGGCATCGGCGAACGCGCGCGCATCTACGAACTCTCGCGCCTGTATCTCACGCTCGGCATGCTGACCGAAGGCGGCATCACCATCGTCAACGCCATCGACACCGTGCAGTCCATGGTGTCGCCGACGTTGCGCCAGTCGCTGGCGAATGCGCGCGCCGCCATCGAATCGGGGCGGCCGCTGTCGGATGCCTTCGAGGCCAATCAACTCACTACGCCGATCTCGCTGCGCATGCTGCGGGTCGGCGAACGTACCGGCGACATGGGCCCGATGCTGACGCAATCGGCTGCCTTCTATGACGGCGAAATCAGCCGCTGGATCGACCGCTTCACGCGCACCTTCGAGCCGCTGCTGATGGCGGCCATCGGCCTGGTGGTCGGCGCCATCGTGGTGCTGCTGTATATGCCGATCTTCGACCTGGCGGGAGACATGTCGTGAGTGCGGTATTACTCGATGCGGCCATGCTGGCGCGCGCACGCACGCAAAGCCGCCAGTCGCACCGTTCATTGGTGGCCGAACTCGAAGCCCTGAGCGGTCTGGAGCCGCGCCAGCTCGTGAGCGCTTTGGCCGAACCTTTCGGCCTGAGCGTGATGGAAACGGCCGAGATGCTGAGCCAGGAGCCGGCCTTCGATCTGCTGCCGCTGGCGCAGGCCATGTCGCGCCACTGCGTGCTGCTGCGCGGCGCCGGCGGCCAGGTCACCGGCGTCATCGCCGACCCCTTCGACCTCGACCAGCAAACCTGGTTATCGAGCATGGCCGGCGCCACCCCGCGCACGCCGCTGCACCTGCGCCTGGCGCTGCAATCCGATATCCAGGCCTATCTGTCGCGCCAGGAAGCATCGGCGCGCGCGGTCGACACGCTGGCGCCCACCGGCAACGACGCCCGGCGCGACGGCAAGACCGCCGCCATACTCTCCTTTGCGTCGGTCTCGGAAGCGGGCAGCCCGGCCGTCAAGCTGGTCAATTCGACGCTCTACGATGCGCTGAAGGCGGGCGCCTCCGACATCCACCTGGAAAGCACCGCCACCGGCATCGCGGTGAAGTACCGCGTCGATGGCGTGCTCGATCATGCGGCTTCGGTCGGGGGCATCGAGCTGGCCGAGCACATCATCTCGCGCCTGAAAGTGCTGGCCGAACTCGATATCGCCGAGCGCCGCATTCCGCAGGATGGCAGCTTCCGCGTCGAGGCGAACGGGCGCGAGATCGATTTGCGCGTGTCGATCATGCCGAGCATCCACGGCGAGGACGCGGTGATCCGTATCCTCGACAAGCGCGCGATGATCGAGGCGTATGGCGCGCTGACCCTGGAAGCCCTCGGCTTCGATGCGCCGTCGCTGTCGACGCTGCGCATGCTGGCCCAGGAAGCCTACGGCATGCTGCTGGTGACCGGCCCCACCGGCTCGGGCAAGACCACGACGCTGTATGCGGCGCTCACCGAAATCCACAACGGCCGCGAAAAGATCATCACCATCGAGGACCCGGTCGAGTACCAGCTGCCCGGCATCCTGCAGATTCCGGTAAACGAGAAGAAGGGTCTCACTTTCGCGAAGGGCCTGCGCTCGATCCTGCGCCACGACCCCGACAAGATCATGGTCGGCGAGATCCGCGACCGCGAGACCGCCGAGATCGCGGTGCAGTCCGCGCTCACCGGCCACCTGGTGCTGACCACGGTCCACGCCAACAACGTGTTCGACGTGTTCGGCCGCTTTACCCACATGGGCATCGACCCGTATGCCTTCGTCTCGGCCCTGAACGGCATCTGGGCCCAGCGCCTGGTGCGCATGAATTGCCCGCACTGCGCGGCCCAGTACACGCCGACGGACCAGGAATTGACCAGCGCACGGCTGGAGCGCGACGCCGTCGAGGACTACGTCTTCATGCGCGGGAAGGGCTGCGGCGATTGCCGCGGCACCGGCTACAAGGGGCGCCGTTCGATCGCCGAGATCCTGACCCTGAACGACGAGATCCGCGAGCTGATCGTCGACAAGCAGCCGATCCGCCGCATCAAGGCCGCGGCCCACGCCAACGGCACGCGCAGCCTGCGCCTGGCCGCGCTCGACCTGGTGCGGCGCGGCGCCACCACCCTCGACGAAATCAAGCGGGTGACCCAGCATGCGTAGATTGCCCGGACAATCCCTGCGCCTGGGGCTGGGCCACGACAGCCTGAGCCTGGTTCGCGTCGGCCGCGTGTTCGGCCGTGGCGCGACCGTGCTGGCCGAAGCGCGCCTCGACGACGCGCGCGATCCGCAGGCGCTGGCCGAGGCCCTGCGCACGCTGCTCGCCGACCGCAAGCTGGCCGGCTGGCCGCTCAGCGTGGTGCTGGCCGATGAACTGGTGCGCATGTGGCAGGTGGCGCCGCCGCCCGGCGCGGCCCAGCCGGCCGACCTGGAGGCGGCCGCTGTCCTGCGCTACCAGGCCTTGTTCGGCGCGCTGCCGGCGGGCTGGAAGATCGCCGCCGACTGGCAGGCCACGCGGCCTTTCCTGGCGGCCGCACTGCCGATGGCGCTGCTCGATGTGCTGGAACAGACCGCACGCGAGGCGCGCTGCCACCTGGTCGAGATCGTGCCGCAGTTCGTCGCCGCGATGAACGCCTGGCGCCGCCTGCACCGTCCCGGCGCCTGGTTCGGCCTGATGCACGGCCAGGTGCTGACCCTGGCCGCCTACGACGGCCGCACGCTGGCAGCCTTGCGCACGACGGTGGTGCCGCCGGGCGCCGACCGCGACTGGCTGGAAAGCCACGTGGCGCGCGAAGCGCTGCGCGTGGGCGTGGGGCGGCCCGAGCGGGTGCAGGTTTGCGGACCGGCGCCGCGCAACTGGGCCAGCCACGAAGGGCGCCTGAAGTTCGGCTGCACCCTGCTGGATGACGAGGGCGCCGGCGGACAGTCGGCTGCCGTGCGCCTGGCCTGCACCGGGAGCCCGGCATGAAGCGCGTGCGTCTCGATTTCGCGCGGCCGGGTGTGCGCCGCGCCCTGTTCCTGGCGCCGCCCGGCGTCTGGGGGCCGCTGTTCGCCGCCCTGGTCGTGTGCGGCGTGGCGCTGGTGCATGCGCTCGACTACCGCGAGGCGCGCGAGGAAGTCGACGCGCTGCAATCAGCCCTGCGCGCACGCGCCGGCGCGCCGCCCATGCAGCCGGCGGCCCAGCGCGCCGGGAGAACGAATACACCCGTCAGCGAGCAGCAGGCCACGGCCGTGAATGCCGCCGTGATGCAGCTGAACCTGCCCTGGCGCGCGCTGCACGACGCCGTGCGCGAGGCGACGCCGGCCACGGTGGCGCTGCTGGCGCTGGAGCCCGATGCGCGCAAGCGCGTGCTGCGCATCACGGCCGAAGCGCGGAGCAGCGACGACATGATCGCCTACGTGGAACAACTGCAAACGCAGAAATGGTTCGGCGCCGTTACCCTGGTGCGCCACGAGATCGGCGAACAGGACCCGAGCCGGCCGATCCGCTTCCAGGTCGATGCCCAGTGGGGAGCGCCATGAAGCCCCTGAACCTGCCCGCGCTGGCGCTGCGCCTGCGCCTGGCCCTGCGCGCCACCAGCCCGGTGCTGCTGGCGGCGCTGCTGCTGGGTGCAAGCGGCATTGCGGCGCTGGCCTGGCTGGTGCCGGCGCGCGCTGCGTTGGAGGCGGAACGCGAACTGGCGCGCCGCGCCGCCGCCGCGCCGCCGCCAGCGCCGCGTGTCGAACCAATCGCCAGCGCAGACGCCAACCTGGCCCTGTTCTACGCCTCGCTGGGCGAGAAGCGCGTCGCCGAGCGGCAGGTCAGGACGCTGTTCGACATCGCCGCCAAGACCGGGTTGACCCTGCGCCAGGGCGAGTACAAGAGCGGCTACGACCGCAATGGCAAGCTGCACACTTACCAGATCAACCTGCCGGTGCAGGGCAGCTATGGCCAGGTGTGGCGCTTCGCGCTGCTGGCCTTGCGTGCGATTCCCTTTGCCTCGCTGGACGACATCAGCTTCAAGCGCGACAGCATCGGCCAGGCCAGCGTGGATGCGCGCCTGCGCCTGACCCTCTACCTGGCGGATGCGCCCGAGGTGCAGCCATGAAGCCGCGCCACATCCTGATGGGCGCGGCGCTGGCGATCGCAGCGGGCCTGGCCGCCTTCGGCGACAAGACACCCGACGAAGAAGTCGCCGAAGCGGTCGAACGCCCGGCGCAGGCAGCGCGCACCCCGGCCGCGCAGCGCACATCGGCGGCATTGGCGGCATCGGCCACCATCCTGCGCCTGCAGCCGCGCGCGGAGCTGATCGGCGACGTGGGCGGCAGCGGCGACGATCTGTTCGGCAGCCAGGACTGGACCCCGCCGCCGCCGCCGCCGCCCACGGCAAGCGCCGGTCCGCCACCGCCGCCGATGGCGCCGCCCCTGCCTTTCACCTTCATCGGCAAGTCGCTGCAGGACGGGAAGTGGGAGGTCTACCTGGCCACGGGCGAACGCACCCACATCGCGGTCGAAGGCGGCACGCTCGATGGCGCCTGGCGCATCGAGCGCATCGCGCCGCCGATGATGACCCTGACTTACCTGCCGCTGAACCAGGTTCAGCAGCTCAATATTGGAGCATTCGACTAATGGTTCGTTCCCGCTTACGTTCTGCCGCGGCCGTGAGCCTGGCGTGCGCGCTGCTCGCGGGCTGCGCGGCCCAGCGCGCCTACCAGGAAGGCAATGCGCTGGTGGCCCAGGAGCAGGTTGGCGCCGGCCTGGCCAAGTACCGCGAGGCGGTGGCGGCCGATCCCGGCAACCCCCTGTACCGCGCCGCCTACCTGCGTGCGCGCGATGGCGCCACCGTGCGCCTGATCGACGGCGCCGAGCGCGACCTGGCCGCCGGCCGCGCCGAGGAAGCGCGCACCGGCTTTGCGCGCGTGCTCGAGATCGACCCGGCCAACGAGCGTGGCCGCGCCGGCATGCGCCAGCTGGAAGCCGATGCCCGCCACAGCGCCCTGATCGATGCCGCCACGGCCGACGTGGCGAAAAAGGACTACGAGGCCGCGCGCCAGAAGCTGTCGGCCATCCTCACCGAACGCCCGGCGCACGAGCGCGCGCGCGTGATGCTCAACGAAGTGAACGAGGCAGCGACGGTGCCGACCTCCGAGGCCACGCTGGCCGCCGCTTTCAGGAAGCCCATCAGCCTGGAGTTCCGCGACGCGCCGCTGCGCCAGGTCTTCGAGATCATCGCACGCCACTCGGGCCTGAACTTCGTGTTCGACAAGGACGTGCGCGCCGACCAGCGCACCTCGATCTTCCTGAAGAACAGCACGGTGGAAGCGGCCGTGCACTTCCTGCTGGTGACCAACCAGCTCGAGCGCCAGGTCATGGACGGCAATACCATCCTGGTCTACCCGAACGTGGCGGTCAAGCTGAAGGAATACCAGGAGATGACGGTGAAGACCTTCTACCTGGCGAACGCCGAGGCCAAGACCATCGCCAACACCTTCAAGACCATCCTGAAGTCGCGCGACGTCGTCATCGACGAGAAGCTGAACCTGGTGATCCTGCGCGACAGCCCGGAAGCGATCAAGCTGGCCACGCAACTGGTGGCCCTGCAGGACGTGCCCGAGCCGGAAGTCATGCTCGACGTCGAGGTCCTGGAGATCAAGCGCAGCCGCCTGATGGACCTGGGCCTGGCCTGGCCGCAGAGCCTGGGCTTCACGCCGCTGATCGCCGCGCAAGGCGCACCGATCACGATCAACGAACTGCGCGGCCTGAACAGCGACACCATCGGCGTGACCGGCATCGGCGCCACCCTGAACGCGAACAAGACCGACACCGATTCGAACACCCTGGCCAACCCGCGCATCCGCGTGCGCAACAAGGAAAAGGCCAAGGTCGTGATCGGCGATCGTGTGCCGAACATCACCACCACCGTCTCGACCGGCGTGGGCGGCTTCGCTTCCCAGTCGATCACCTACGTCGACGTCGGCCTGACCCTGAACGTCGAGCCGACCATCTACCTGAACAACGAAGTCGGCATCCGCATCTCGCTCGAAGTGAGCAACCTGATCGACTCGATGACGACCAACGACGGCTCGGTGGCCTACCGCATCGGCACCCGTTCGGCCCAGACCATGCTGCAGCTGAAGGATGGCGAGAACCAGGTGCTGGCGGGCCTGATCAGCAGCGAAGACCGCACCAGCGGCAGCAAGGTGCCGGGCGTCGGCAGCCTGCCGGTGCTGGGCCGCCTGTTCGGCAGCACGCGCGACTCGAACGACAAGACGGAAATCGTGCTGTCGATCACGCCGCACCTGGTGCGCACCATCCAGCGTCCGCCGGCCGGGGCCTCGGAGTTCGGCGCCGGCACCGAAGCCAGCTTCCGCCGCCGTCCGGACACCACGGTGCGCCTGCCGGCCGTGGCGCCTGTTCCCGGCACGCGCGCGCTGCCGCCCGCACAGCCGGCAAACGGCCAACCTGTCGCGCCACCGCTCGGCCAGCCGGTCACGGCGCCAAGCCTGCCGCCGCCCGTTACCGGCATCCCGCTGTCGCAACCGATCGGCACCACGCCGGCCACGCCATCCCCGGCGCCTTACGTGCCGCCGGCGAACGCACCGAACGTACCGCCGCCCGGCACGCCGTACACCGCACCGTCGGGTGTGCAGGTCACCCCGATCCCGAACCAATGACCGCATGCCGTAGGGTAGACGGCTTTTGTAATCCAGTCCCCCGGACTGGATTACTCCACGCGTCCAGTCCCCGTCTGCGATTACGCGGCCGGTGTACGCACGCACGCGGCTTCACCCTGATCGAACTCCTGGTCACCCTCACCATCCTGGCCTTGCTCGCCACGCTGGTGATCCCGGTCAGCCAGACCGTCATCCAGCGCCGCAACGAAGGCCAGTTGCGCCAGTCCCTGCGCGAGATCCGCTCCGCCATCGACGCCTACAAACGCGCCAGCGACGAAGGCCGCGTCAAGAAGAACGCCGGCGCCACCGGCTACCCGGCGAAACTGGAGCTGCTGGTGGAAGGCGTGACCGACCTGCGCAGCCCCAAGCAGGCGAAGATCTACTTCCTGCGCCGCCTGCCGCGCGACCCGTTCAACCCCGATCCCGAACTGGGCGACGCCCAGACCTGGGGCAAGCGCAGCTACGCCAGCGAAGCCGAGGAACCGAAGGAGGGCGACGACGTCTACGACGTGTATTCCACCTCGGGCAAGACCGGCTTGAACGGCATTCCCTACAAGCGCTGGTGAATCCATGACGAGAACGCACCGCAAGCGCGGCTTTACCCTGATCGAACTGCTGGTGGTGCTCGGCATCGTCGCCTTGCTGTTGACGCTGGCCGTGCCGCGCTTCTTCCCGAGCGTCGACAAGACCAAAGAGACCATCCTGCTCGACAACCTGCGCAACACGCGCGCCGTGATCGACCAGTACCACGCCGACACCGGCCGCTATCCGGATTCGCTGGAACAGCTGGTCGAGAAAAAATACCTGGCGCGGGTGCCGGTCGATCCGGTCACCGAGAGCGAGAGCACCTGGGTCGTCGTGCCGCCCGAGGCCGACGGCGAACCGGGCGCGGTGTACGACATCCGCAGCGGCGCGCCCGGCAATGGCCGCGACGGCCGGCCCTACGCGGAATGGTAGCGCGGCCCTCACCGAACGAGGCCGGCTTCACCTACGTCGGCCTGGTGTTCTTCGTGGCGATCCTGGGGCTGGTCGGCGCGGCGACATTGAAGGTCGATTCGCTGCTGCGCCGCGCCGCCGCCGAGCAAGACTTGCTGGAAATCGGCGCGGAATTTTCCGAAGCCTTGCGCAGCTATGCCGCCGCCACGCCGCGCGGCTATCCGACCGCGCCGCCGACCCTGCAGGATCTGTTGAAGGACCCGCGTTTTCCCGGCACGCGCCGGCACCTGCGCAAGATCTTCATCGACCCGATCACCGGCAAGGACGAGTGGGGCATCGTCTACCAGGGCGACAAGGTGGGCGTGCTGGCGGTGTACAGTTTGTCGCGGGCGCAGCCGCTGAAGGTGGCGAACTTCGACGCGCGCTTCCTGAATTTCGAGAACAAGGAGCACCTGTCGGAGTGGAAGTTCACGGCGACCGGGCAGGGCGTGAGCGTGACGGCGCCGAACAACGTGACGCCGCCGGGCACGCCGGGCGCGCCTGCGCCCTTGTTCCCGGCGCCGGGCACGGCGCCCGCACCCGGTGCGCCGCCGGCAGCGCCGCCCGAGCAGCCGGCCCAGCCGGAACCCGAGGCCGAACCGCCTGCCGAGCCAGAAGAGCCGCCGGCGCAGCCCGAGCCGTCCGAAGAGGCGAAGCCGGAACCGAACCCGCCGCCCGCCGACCCGACGCCGGTGGAGCCGCCGCAGCCGGTCGAGCGCTGATTACTTGGCGCGGCGCTTGAAGTCGCGCGGACGGAAGCCCAGCACGCCCAGCACACCGAAGTAAGTGACGCCGCACAGGGCGATGATGCCGAGCAGGAGGCCGCCGCGCAGCAGCGGATGGGCGCGCAGCGCGATCCAGTCGAACTGGACCTGGCTGAACCAGGCCACGGCCCCCATCGCCGACACCGCCACCACCAGTTTGAGGAAGAAGGCGCCCCAGCCCGGCAGCGGCACATAGATGCCGCGCTTGCGCAGGCCGCGGTAGAGCAGGGCGGCGTTCAGGCAGGCGGCGACGCCGATCGACAGCGCCAGTCCTGCCACGCCCAGCAGCGGCACGAAGACCAGGTTCATCAGCTGGGTGGCGACCAGCGTGCCGACCGCGATGTACACCGGCGTGCGCACTTCCTGGCGCGCGAAAAAGGCCGGCGCCAGCGTCTTGACCAGGATGAAGCCGAGCAGGCCGGCGCTATAGGCCATCAGCGGCAGCGAGGAGGCATTCACGTCGGCGGCATCGAAAGCGCCGTAGTGGAACAGGGTCGAGATCATCGGCGTGGCCATGGTGGCCAGGCCCACCGCCGCCGGAATCGACAGCAGGAAGGTCAGGCGCAGGCCCCAGTCGAGCAGCGAAGAGTATTCCTGGGTATCGCCTTCGGTATTCGCCTTGGCCAGGCCCGGCAGCAGGATGGTGCCCAGGGCCACGCCGAGCAGGGCGGTCGGCAGCTCCATCAGGCGGTCGGCGTACTGCAGCGCGGTGACGGCGCCGGCGGCCAGGCTGGCGGCAATCGTCGTGTTGATCAGGAGGCTGATCTGGGCCGCGGCGACGGCGAACACGGCCGGTCCCATCTTGCCGAGCATGCGGCGCACACCGGCGTCGCGCAGGCCTGTGAGCGGATTGATGGAAAGGCGCGGCAGCATGCCGAGCTTGATCAGCGGCGGCAGCTGGAGCGCCACCTGCAGGATGCCGCCGATGCACACGCCGACCGCCATCGCGTAGATTGGCTGCTCGAAATAATCGGACAGCACGACGGCGGCGAAGATGAAGGAGAGGTTCAGCAGCACCGGCGTGAACGCGGGAATCTTGAACTGGCGCCAGGTGTTCAGCACGCCGCTGGCCATGGCAACGAAGGCCATGCAGGCGATGTAGGGGAACATCATGCGCGTCATGACCACGGCGGCATCGAAGGCGGCCGGCTCGCGCTGCAGGCCGCCGCCGATCCACAGGATCAGGACCGGGGCGGCGATGATGCCGACGATGCTGGTGGCCACCGTTGCCCAGATCAGCACCGTGGCGACGTGATCGACCAGGGTCTTGGTGGCTTCCTGGCCGTGTTTCGTCTTGTATTCGGTCAGGATGGGCACGAAGGCCTGGGAGAAGGCGCCCTCGGCGAACAGGCGCCGCAGCAGGTTGGGCAGGCGGAACGCGATGTTGAAGGCATCGGTGAAATTCGAGGCGCCGAAGGCGGCGGCAAACAGGCTTTCACGCAACAGTCCGGTGATGCGCGACACCATGGTCATGCTGGAGATGGCGGCGAGGGTCTTGAGCAGATTCATGGGCCGAGATTATAACTGTGCAACACCCGGCGCGGCCCTGCTTCAGTGGCTTTTGTGAATAATGAATTGCCGGGAAGGGATTCCTTCGCTATAATCGTGGGCTGTACTGAATTCTGTTAGCAGACACTTATGTTTGGCAGGCACTGGAATGGGCCAGTTTGACTCGCTAATGTTTGCAAACGCAACTTGACCCCGATTTAGGAAATTCCATGGCAAATACCGCACAAGCACGCAAGCGCGCTCGTCAAGCAGTTAAGCAAAACGCACACAACAGCGCCCAGCGCTCGACCCTGCGTACCGCAATCAAGGCCGTTCGCAAAGCCATCCAGGCTGGCGACAAAGCCGCTGCGACCAGCATCTTCCAGTCGTCCGTGTCGACCATCGACAGCATCGCCGACAAGAAGATCATCCACAAGAACAAGGCCGCTCGCCACAAGAGCCGCCTGGCTGCTGCTCTGAAAGCCCTGTCGGCCTAATAGACCGGTTGGCGCGCGGCCCCAGGCCGCGCAGGCAGTACAGTGGAAGAAAGACCCGCCCGATGAGAGTCCGGCGGGTTTTTCCGCTTTGTGATTCTGCGTGTTCATCCGATTGCTCCTTCCGGACAGGTGCTCATGCAGGGGCGTAGGGTGGGCTCTTGAGCCCACGCGGTCGTACCCATGCGCGCCGCAAGGTTTCGCGGAGCTCCGCGACAGTTCGCCTCCGATCGTGTGATGATACCGCGTGGGCACAAGTGCCCACCCTACGAACCCTTTGCCGAGGTCCACGCCAGACACCCGGCCACCCAGGCCGAATTGCTCACCACCCAGGCCCCATGCCGATAGAGCTGGCCAGTCCTGCTCTTGTCCCGCACATCCAGCGCCCACACATCCCCCGACGGCGCCGACCACAAGATCCGTCCATCCACCGCCTCGATCCCCGCGAACACTTGCGCCGGCGTCGTCCCTGGTTTGAAGAACACCATCACCGTATTCACGTTCGGCGGCGGCAAGGCCGCGACCGGTCCGCCCACCAGCACCGCCGCCACCAGCATCGCAACACTTGCCTTGCCGCCCAGCGCGCCGCCATCCCCACGCCGCAGCCACCAGCCCAGCGCCGCCACCGCCACACCGAATACCAGGAACCACAGCGCATCCCAGAACAGCACGTTCTCGCTGTCGAGCCGAATCCGGTGAATGCCCAGCACCCAATGCGACAGCACCCCGTCGAGCATGTGCCAGGCCCCAAACCCGATCAGCGCATTCGCCAGCAGCAGCCGGTCGCCGCCAACGGCCGCCAGGCTGTGCCGCCCCCTCCACAACTTCCACAGCCCGGCAAACGCGATCACGTACATCAGCAAATGGAAGAACCCGTCGGCCATGATTTGCAGCCGGATGTCCTGGAAGGGCGGGCGCGTGACCAGCGACAGCAGATGGTGCCACTGCAGGATCTGGTGCAGCAGGATGCCGTCGAAGAAGCCGCCCAGCCCGAAGCCCAGCAGGTAGCCGGCCCAGCCCAGCGAACGCAATGCGGGAATGGCGAAAGCATCGGACTGGCGCACGCCCATGGCAGCTCCTGTAAGTGAGAAGGATGGAAAAACCTGGGCCCATGCTAGCGCGTTCGCGCGCTGCCGAGCGCCCGGCAGGCGGTGCGGGGGAGGGCTGTTGGGATGCTAAAGCTATAGCGTCTAGTAAAATACTGGTGCATAATGTGAAACGCGCGTCTTATGTCTTATAGAAGAGTTGACGCGGTGCTCCAGGAGAGCCGAGCAGCGGACAGGCCCAGCAGTGTCGTCCATCGCGCGCTGTCCATCGCGCGCCAAGCGGAGTAGTATCGGCGCGTGGATGGCGTGCCGCCCGACAGCGGGCGCAGACAGGCCTTATTTATTAGTTAGACATTCGCGATACCGTCGCGAGAACCGAGGAAATAGTGCATGAGCAGTGATCCGACCATCATCTACACCCTGACCGACGAGGCGCCGCTGCTGGCGACCCACGCCTTCCTGCCTGTCGTCAGCACCTTCACCAAGGCTGCGGGTATCCGCGTCGAGCAGGCCGATATCTCGGTCGCCGCCCGTATCCTCGCGCAATTCCCGGAAGCCCTGACCCCGGAGCAACGCGTCCCTGACGTGCTGGCCGAGCTGGGCAAGAAGACCCTGGAACCGGACGCGAACATCATCAAGCTGCCGAACATCTCGGCATCGGTGGGCCAGCTGACGGCCGCGATCAAGGAACTGCAGGGCAAGGGCTACAACATCCCCGACTACCCGGCCGATCCGAAGACCGACGAAGAGAAAGCCATCAAGGCCAAGTACGGCAAGTGCGTCGGTTCCGCCGTGAACCCGGTCCTGCGCGAAGGTAACTCGGACCGCCGCGCCCCGCGCGCCGTCAAGGAATACGCACGCAAGAACCCGCACTCGATGCAGCCATGGTCGCAGGCTTCGCGCACCCACGTCTCGCACATGACCCACGGCGACTTCTACCACGGCGAAAAGTCGATGACGGTGAACGGCGCGCGTGAAGTCAAGATGGAACTGGTCACCAAGAGCGGCCAGACCGTGGTGCTCAAACCAAAAGTCGCGCTGCAGGATGGCGAGATCATCGATTCGATGTTCATGAGCCGCAAGGCCCTGCTCGAATTCTATGAACAGCAGATCGAAGATGCGAAGGAAACCGGCATCCTGTTCTCGCTGCACGTGAAGGCAACGATGATGAAGGTCTCGCACCCGATCGTCTTCGGCCACGCCGTGCGCATGTTCTACAAGGACGCGTTCGCCAAGCACGGCGCGCTGTTCGACAGCCTGGGCATCAACGTCAACAACGGCATGGCCGATCTGTACAACAAGATCGCCGACCTGCCGGCCTCGCAGCGCGAAGAAATCGAACGCGACCTGCACGCCTGCCAGGAACACCGTCCGGCGCTGGCCATGGTCGACTCGGCCAAGGGCATCACCAACTTCCACTCGCCGAACGACGTGATCGTCGACGCGTCGATGCCTGCGATGATCCGCGCCGGCGGCAAGATGTACGACGCCAACGGCCGCCTGAAGGAAGTCAAGGCCGTCATCCCTGAATCGACCTTCGCCCGTATCTACCAGGAGATCATCAACTTCTGCAAATGGCACGGCGCTTTCGATCCGAAGACCATGGGCACCGTCCCGAACGTCGGCCTGATGGCCCAGCAGGCCGAGGAATACGGCTCGCACGACAAGACCTTCGAGATCGCCGAAGACGGCGTGGCCAACATCACCGACCTCGCCACCGGCGAAGTGCTGATGAGCCAAAACGTCGAGCAGGGTGACATCTGGCGCATGTGCCAGGTGAAGGATGCACCGATCCGCGACTGGGTCAAGCTGGCGGTCACCCGCGCACGCAACTCGGGCATGCCGGCCGTGTTCTGGCTCGACCCTTACCGTCCGCACGAGAATGAACTGATCAAGAAGGTCAAGACCTACCTGAAGGATCACGACACGACCGGCCTGGACATCCAGATCATGTCGCAAGTGCGCGCCATGCGCTACACCCTGGAGCGCGTCAAGCGCGGCCTGGACACCATCTCGGTGACCGGCAACATCCTGCGCGACTACCTGACCGACCTGTTCCCGATCATGGAACTGGGCACCTCGGCCAAGATGCTGTCGATCGTCCCGCTGATGGCCGGCGGCGGCATGTACGAAACCGGCGCCGGCGGTTCGGCTCCGAAGCACGTGCAGCAGCTGACCGAGGAAAACCACCTGCGCTGGGATTCGCTGGGCGAGTTCCTGGCCCTGGCGGTGTCGCTGGAAGACCTGGGCATCAAGACCGGCAACGCCAAGGCGAAAGTCCTGGCCAAGACCCTGGACGCCGCCACCGGCAAGCTGCTGGACAACCGCAAGTCGCCTTCGCCGAAGACCGGCGAGCTCGACAACCGCGGCAGCCAGTTCTACCTGTCGCTGTACTGGGCCCAGGAACTGGCCGCGCAGAGCGAGGATGCCGAGCTGGCAGCCCAGTTCGCGCCGCTGGCCAAGAGCCTGGCCGAGAACGAGTCGAAGATCGTTGCCGAGCTGCTGGAAGTGCAGGGCAAGCCGGCCGATATCGGCGGCTACTACAAGCTCGACGAAGCCAAGGTGACGGCTGTGATGCGTCCGAGCGCGACCTTCAATGCGGCGCTGGAAACGGTTGCTTGATCGATGTGATGGCGCGGCCTTGCCGCGTAGCATGAAGTAAGAGAAACCCCGCCTGTGCTGCTAGCCTGGCGGGGTTTTTATTTTTGCGCGGCGGCTTGGACCGTACGGTGGGGTCGTTGATGCTGGGAGCATCAACGACGAAGTGCCCACGCGGATGCGTGCGTCTTGTTGGCGTGTAAACGCGGCGATGAGGTCCGTGGATGTTGTTGGCGTTCGCGGAGCATCCCGGGTGGCGCCGGCGGCTTGCAGCTCGTCGGGTGCAAACGTGGCCAACGCCGCGCCGGCTTCCGCGTGGGCACAGCGTGCCCACCGTAATGTGATGGACTCCACCCTCCTGACAACGGCATCATTGTGCCAAGCGCGCCAGATTGGGCTGA
>NZ_JASNRC010000047.1 GCF_030411995.1 Massilia sp. YIM B02769 | reverse complement strand
GGTGACGGTGTTCGGCATTCTGAATCTCACCGAGGACTCCTTCTTCGATGAGAGCCGGCGGCTAGACCCCGCCGGCGCTGTCACCGCGGCGATCGAAATGCTGCGAGTCGGATCAGACGTCGTGGATGTCGGACCGGCCGCCAGCCATCCGGACGCGAGGCCTGTATCGCCGGCCGATGAGATCAGACGTATTGCGCCGCTCTTAGACGCCCTGTCCGATCAGATGCACCGTGTTTCAATCGACAGCTTCCAACCGGAAACCCAGCGCTATGCGCTCAAGCGCGGCGTGGGCTACCTGAACGATATCCAAGGATTTCCTGACCCTGCGCTCTATCCCGATATTGCTGAGGCGGACTGCAGGCTGGTGGTTATGCACTCAGCGCAGCGGGATGGCATCGCCACCCGCACCGGTCACCTTCGACCCGAAGACGCGCTCGACGAGATTGTGCGGTTCTTCGAGGCGCGGGTTTCCGCCTTGCGACGGAGCGGGGTCGCTGCCGACCGGCTCATCCTCGATCCGGGGATGG
>NZ_JASNRC010000007.1:189598-353477 GCF_030411995.1 Massilia sp. YIM B02769 | reverse complement strand
ACATCGACCCACGGCGTAACGCGCTTGCTGCTTGGATGCCCGAGGCATAGACTGTACAAAAAAACAGTCATAACACCTGAATTAAGCCGCGCCGCGAAGCGGCGTCGGCTTGAACGAATTGTTAGACATTATTTGCCGACTACCTTGGTGATCTCGCCTTTCACGTAGTGAACAAATTCTTCCAACTGATCTGCGCGCGAGGCCAAGCGATCTTCTTCTTGTCCAAGATAAGCCTGTCTAGCTTCAAGTATGACGGGCTGATACTGGGCCGGCAGGCGCTCCATTGCCCAGTCGGCAGCGACATCCTTCGGCGCGATTCTGCCGGTTACTGCGCTGTACCAAATGCGGGACAACGTAAGCACTACATTTCGCTCATCGCCAGCCCAGTCGGGCGGCGAGTTCCATAGCGTTAAGGTTTCATTTAGCGCCTCAAATAGATCCTGTTCAGGAACCGGATCAAAGAGTTCCTCCGCCGCTGGACCTACCAAGGCAACGCTATGTTCTCTTGCTTTTGTCAGCAAGATAGCCAGATCAATGTCGATCGTGGCTGGCTCGAAGATACCTGCAAGAATGTCATTGCGCTGCCATTCTCCAAATTGCAGTTCGCGCTTAGCTGGATAACGCCACGGAATGATGTCGTCGTGCACAACAATGGTGACTTCTACAGCGCGGAGAATCTCGCTCTCTCCAGGGGAAGCCGAAGTTTCCAAAAGGTCGTTGATCAAAGCTCGCCGCGTTGTTTCATCAAGCCTTACGGTCACCGTAACCAGCAAATCAATATCACTGTGTGGCTTCAGGCCGCCATCCACTGCGGAGCCGTACAAATGTACGGCCAGCAACGTCGGTTCGAGATGGCGCTCGATGACGCCAACTACCTCTGATAGTTGAGTCGATACTTCGGCGATCACCGCTTCCCTCATGATGTTNCCATCCACTGCGGAGCCGTACAAATGTACGGCCAGCAACGTCGGTTCGAGATGGCGCTCGATGACGCCAACTACCTCTGATAGTTGAGTCGATACTTCGGCGATCACCGCTTCCCTCATGATGTTTAACAAGCCATGAAAACCGCCACTGCGCCGTTACCACCGCTGCGTTCGGTCAAGGTTCTGGACCAGTTGCGTGAGCGCATACGCTACTTGCATTACAGTTTACGAACCGAACAGGCTTATGTCAACTGGGTTCGTGCCTTCATCCGTTTCCACGGTGTGCGTCACCCGGCAACCTTGGGCAGCAGCGAAGTCGAGGCATTTCTGTCCTGGCTGGCGAACGAGCGCAAGGTTTCGGTCTCCACGCATCGTCAGGCATTGGCGGCCTTGCTGTTCTTCTACGGCAAGGTGCTGTGCACGGATCTGCCCTGGCTTCAGGAGATCGGAAGACCTCGGCCGTCGCGGCGCTTGCCGGTGGTGCTGACCCCGGATGAAGTGGTTCGCATCCTCGGTTTTCTGGAAGGCGAGCATCGTTTGTTCGCCCAGCTTCTGTATGGAACGGGCATGCGGATCAGTGAGGGTTTGCAACTGCGGGTCAAGGATCTGGATTTCGATCACGGCACGATCATCGTGCGGGAGGGCAAGGGCTCCAAGGATCGGGCCTTGATGTTACCCGAGAGCTTGGCACCCAGCCTGCGCGAGCAGCTGTCGCGTGCACGGGCATGGTGGCTGAAGGACCAGGCCGAGGGCCGCAGCGGCGTTGCGCTTCCCGACGCCCTTGAGCGGAAGTATCCGCGCGCCGGGCATTCCTGGCCGTGGTTCTGGGTTTTTGCGCAGCACACGCATTCGACCGATCCACGGAGCGGTGTCGTGCGTCGCCATCACATGTATGACCAGACCTTTCAGCGCGCCTTCAAACGTGCCGTAGAACAAGCAGGCATCACGAAGCCCGCCACACCGCACACCCTCCGCCACTCGTTCGCGACGGCCTTGCTCCGCAGCGGTTACGACATTCGAACCGTGCAGGATCTGCTCGGCCATTCCGACGTCTCTACGACGATGATTTACACGCATGTGCTGAAAGTTGGCGGTGCCGGAGTGCGCTCACCGCTTGATGCGCTGCCGCCCCTCACTAGTGAGAGGTAGGGCAGCGCAAGTCAATCCTGGCGGATTCACTACCCCTGCGCGAAGGCCATCGGTGCCGCATCGAACGGCCGGTTGCGGAAAGTCCTCCCTGCGTCCGCTGATGGCCGGCAGCAGCCCGTCGTTGCCTGATGGATCCAACCCCTCCGCTGCTATAGTGCAGTCGGCTTCTGACGTTCAGTGCAGCCGTCTTCTGAAAACGACACAAGGCGCATCACGCCGTCAGAATAGAGTCCGCTTTCACATTCTTTGACACATGCTTGCCAAGGTCATAGATTTCAGCCTGACAAATTCAAGGCTTCGGGCGCAATGGAACCAAAAACCAACGCAAGCCCTGCCGCCCATCCAGCCCATGGAGGCATCTTGCAGGGACAACGCATCGGTTACGTCCGGGTCAGCAGCTTCGACCAGAACCCGGAACGCCAACTTGAACAGGTCGAGGTCGGCAAGCTGTTCACCGACAAAGCCTCGGGCAAGGACACCCAGCGTCCCCAGCTGGAGGCCATGCTCGGTTTCGTTCGCGAAGGCGACACCGTGGTGGTGCACAGCATGGATCGCCTGGCACGAAACCTCGATGATTTGCGCCGCCTGGTGCAGAAGCTGACCCAGCGCGGTGTGCGCATCGAGTTCTTGAAGGAAGGCCTGGTGTTCACCGGCGAGGACTCGCCGATGGCCAACCTGATGCTGTCGGTCATGGGGGCCTTTGCCGAGTTTGAGCGCGCCCTGATTCGCGAGCGGCAGCGCGAGGGCATCGCCCTGGCCAAGCAGCGCGGTGCCTACCGGGGCCGCAAGAAAGCCCTCTCCGACGAGCAAGCCATCACGCTGCGGCAGCGGGCCGCTGCGGGCGAGCCGAAGGCGCAGCTCGCCCGCGAGTTCGGCATCAGCCGAGAAACCCTCTATCAGTACCTTCGCAAGGACGACTGAACCATGCCGCGTCGCTCGATTCTCTCGGCTACGGAGCGCGACACCTTGCTTGCGTTGCCGGAAAGCCAGGATGACCTGATCCGCTACTACACCTTCAACGACTCCGACCTGTCGCTGATCCGCCAGCGGCGCGGCGACGCCAACCGCCTGGGCTTCGCGGTGCAGCTCAGCCTGCTGCGCTACCCCGGCTATGCGTTGGGCACCGACAGCGAGCCGCCCGAGCCGGTCATCCAGTGGGTGGCCAAGCAAGTTCAGGCCGACCCGGCGAGTTGGTTGAAGTACGGCGAACGCGACGTGACTCGCCGCGAGCACGCCCAGGAACTGCGCACCTACCTACAACTGGCCCCGTTCGGCCTGTCCGACTTCCGCGCCCTGGTGCGCGAGCTGACCGAGTTGGCCCAGCAGACCGACAAGGGCTTACTGCTGGCCGGTCAGGCCCTGGAGAGCCTGCGACAGAAGCGGCGCATTCTGCCGGCGTTGAGCGTAATTGATCGAGCTTGTTCGGAGGCCATTGCGCGGGCCAATCGCCGAGTCTACCGCGCCCTGGTCGAACCACTCACGGACTCGCATCGGGCCAAGCTGGACGAGCTGTTGAAGCTCAAGGCCGGCAGCAGCATCACCTGGTTGACCTGGCTGCGACAGGCACCGCTGAAACCGAACTCCCGCCACATGCTCGAACACATCGAGCGGCTGAAGACATTTCAGCTGGTGGACTTGCCCGAAGGCCTGGGCCGACACATCCACCAGAACCGCCTGCTCAAGCTGGCCCGCGAGGGTGGGCAGATGACGCCCAAAGACCTCGGCAAGTTCGAGCCGCAGCGACGCTACGCGACCCTGGCCGCCGTGGTGCTGGAGAGCACCGCGACGGTGATTGATGAGTTGGTCGATCTGCACGACCGTATCCTGGTCAAGCTGTTCAGCAGCGCGAAGCACAAGCATCAGCAGCAGTTCCAGAAGCAGGGCAAGGCGATCAACGACAAGGTGCGCCTGTACTCGAAGATCGGCCAGGCTCTGCTGGAAGCCAAGGAAAGCGGTAGCGATCCCTATGCCGCCATTGAGGCGGTGATTCCCTGGGACGAGTTCACCGAGAGCGTCAGCGAGGCCGAGCTGCTGGCCCGGCCGGAAGGCTTCGACCATCTGCACCTGGTCGGCGAGAACTTCGCCACTCTGCGCCGTTACACGCCGGCCTTGCTGGAGGTGCTGGAACTGCGCGCTGCCCCGGCTGCGCAAGGCGTGCTGGCAGCCGTGCAGACCCTGAGCGAGATGAACGCCTACAACCTGCGCAAGGTGCCGGCCGATGCGCCCACCGCCTTCATCAAGCCGCGCTGGAAGCCGCTAGTGATAACCCCGGAAGGCCTCGACCGGCGCTTCTACGAAATCTGCGCCCTGTCCGAGCTGAAGAACGCGCTGCGCTCCGGTGACATCTGGGTCAAGGGCTCGCGGCAGTTCCGCGACTTCGACGACTACCTGCTGCCGGCAGAGAGGTTCGCCGCGCTCAAGCATGCGCAGGCTCTGCCCCTGGCGATCAACCCGAACAGCAACCAGTACCTGGAAGAGCGCTTGCAGCTGCTGGACGAGCAGCTGGCCACCGTCACCCGCCTGGCCAAGGACAACGAGCTGCCCGATGCCATCCTCACCGAGTCCGGGCTGAAGATCACCCCGCTGGATTCCGCGGTGCCCAATACCGCGCAGGCGCTGATCGACCAGACCAGCCATTTGCTGCCGCGCATCAAGATCACCGAACTGCTGATGGACGTGGACGACTGGACGGGCTTCAGCCGCCACTTCACACACCTGAAGGACGGTGCCGAGGCCAAAGACCGGACATTGCTGCTGTCAGCGATCCTGGGCGATGCAATCAACCTCGGGCTGACCAAGATGGCCGAGTCGAGCCCCGGCCTGACCTACGCCAAGCTGTCCTGGCTGCAAGCCTGGCACATCCGAGACGAAACCTACTCGGCGGCCCTGGCCGAGTTGGTCAACCACCAGTACCGCCATGCCTTTGCCGCCCATTGGGGCGACGGCACGACTTCCTCTTCCGATGGCCAGCGCTTCCGCGCGGGCGGCCGGGGCGAAAGCACCGGGCACGTCAACCCGAAGTACGGCAGCGAGCCGGGACGGCTGTTCTACACCCACATCTCCGACCAGTACGCTCCGTTCAGCACTCGCGTGGTGAATGTCGGCGTGCGCGATTCCACCTACGTGCTCGACGGCCTGCTGTACCACGAATCCGACTTGCGGATCGAGGAGCACTACACCGACACGGCCGGCTTCACCGATCACGTCTTCGCCCTGATGCACCTGCTGGGCTTCCGCTTTGCGCCGCGTATCCGCGACTTGGGTGAAACCAAGCTGTACGTGCCGCAAGGCGTGCAGACCTACCCAACGCTGCGACCGATGATCGGCGGCACCCTGAACATCAAGCACGTTCGCGCCCATTGGGA
The DNA here is from genome assembly GCF_030411995.1 of Massilia sp. YIM B02769. Classification (GTDB taxonomy): domain Bacteria; phylum Pseudomonadota; class Gammaproteobacteria; order Burkholderiales; family Burkholderiaceae_D; genus Telluria. The sequence goes on along the minus strand of NZ_JASNRC010000007.1, from coordinate 348,037 downwards.
CGACATCCTGCGCCTGGCCAGCTCGATCAAGCAGGGCACCGTCACCGCCTCGCTGATGCTGCGCAAGCTCGGCAGCTATCCGCGCCAGAATGGCCTGGCCGTGGCCCTGCGCGAGCTGGGCCGGATCGAGCGCACGCTGTTCATCCTCGACTGGTTGCAGAGTGTCGAGCTGCGCCGCCGCGTGCATGCCGGATTGAACAAGGGTGAAGCGCGCAACTCCCTAGCCAGGGCAGTGTTCTTTAACCGTCTCGGCGAAATCAGGGATCGGAGCTTCGAGCAGCAGCGCTACCGGGCCAGCGGCCTCAACCTGGTGACAGCCGCCATCGTGCTGTGGAACACGGTGTACCTGGAGCGCGCCACCCAGGCGCTAGGCGAAACTGGCAAGCCGGTGGACGGGGAACTGCTGCAATACCTGTCGCCTCTGGGCTGGGAACACATCAACCTGACCGGCGATTACGTCTGGCGGCAGAGCCGCAGGCTGGAAGACGGGAAGTTCAGACCGCTACGGCTGCCCGGAAAACCTTAGCGTACGATTTTTTCCGAATTCTGCGGGCTCCCCTTGAACCGGTAGCCGACCCAGGCGCCGACGAGCAGGGCGCCGCCGGCGACCAGGCCCCAGAAGCCTGCTTGCAGCCATACCGGTATATCCATGCGGGTCTCCATTGTTGTGTTTGTCAAAATGGTACTACCAAGGCCGGCATGGCGGAGTTCTGCTGGGTGTAGGGTGGTCGGCTACACCCGATGCCATGCAAGTCTGCGGTGCCGGCGCCGCCCACGCGTTCAATGCCCCTCCGCTCGGCCCGCCACCTTGCAGACAGCGGTTGAACGCGTGGGCGGCGGACACCCAGCAGCGTTTCAGCCCGACGGGTGGAGCCGGCCACCCTACGGCACGGATTCACGGGATCGTCATACGGCTGTGATACATTCGGCACTTTTGCAGGAAAGGCAGCATGAACCTGACCCCTTCGATTCCATCGATCCGCCTGGCGGCCCTGCTGGCCGCCTCCACCCTGGCCGGCTGCGCAGCGTACACGCCCGTTCCCACGCATACCGAAGCAGCCTTTGTCCTGATCGGCGATAACGGCCAGGCCATCGCGCGCGTGATCACGGCGCAGCAGGCTTGCCCGCCGCTGCAGGTCGACGGCCACCTGATCCCGATGCGCGTGCGCGTGCCGTTCTCCAGCATTCCGGCGCGCGCCGGCCAGGCGCACACGCCGCCGTCGAGCGCGGTGCTCACCTGCGAGGCCCCGATCCCGGCCGGCAGCTTCACCGCCCAGGTCAACGGCCAGTCGCTGCCGGTGCCGAAAGCGGAACCGAAGCGCATCGTCGTCATCGGCGACACCGGCTGCCGCCTGAAGGGCAAGGACTTCCAGGACTGTAACGATCCCAAGGGCTACCCCTTCTCGACCGTGGCCGCCAGCGCCGCCGCCTTCAAGCCGGACTTGGTGATCCACGTCGGCGACTACCACTATCGCGAAGACCCGTGCCCGAGCGGCCGCCCCGGCTGCGCCGGCAGCCCCTACGGCTACGGCTACGACGCCTGGGCCGCCGACTTCTTCACGCCGGCGAAAACCCTGCTGGCGGCGGCGCCCTGGGTGGTCGCGCGCGGCAACCACGAGAACTGCACGCGCGGCGGGCAGGGCTGGTGGCGCTATCTCGATCCGCGCCCGTTCGAGACCGGGCGCGATTGCGACAAGCCGGAGAACGACGCCACCGGCGACTACAGCGACCCTTACGCGGTGCCGCTGGGTGGCGGCGCGCAGCTGATCGTGTTCGATACCGCGAACACCAACTACAAGGGCCTGCCGGCGAGCGACCCGCGCCGCGCGCGCTATGCCGACACCTACCGCAAGGTCGAGGCGCTGGCCAGGAATGCGCAATACAACATCGGCGTCGACCACCATCCGCTGTTCGCCTTCGGCGCGAACCGCGACGCGAAGACCGGCGAGATCACGCTGTTCGGCGGCGACAAGGGCTTGCTGGATGCCTTTGGCGACGTCGATCCGGGCTACTTCCCGCGTTCGGTGAGCATGCTGCTGTCGGGCCACGTGCACCTGTGGGAACAACTCAGCTTCTCGACGCCGCACCCGACCCAGTTCGTGGCCGGCTTCTCGGGCACCGCCGAGGATATCGTGCCGCTGCCCGCCAGCGCGCCGCCTGGCCAGAGCCCGGCGCCGGGCGCCATCGTGGAGACCATGAGTTCGTGGATCGACGGCTTCGGCTTCATGACCATGGAGCGCACCGGCCCGGATGCCTGGCTAGTCAAGGTGATGGACCGCGACGGCAAGCAGCGCAACAGCTGCAGCGTCAAAGGCAAGCGCTCGCGCTGCGAAGTTGCACAAGTGAAATAGTGGTAAGTACATTTAGTCAAATATAATTGCCAGTAGAATATTTATCAGGCAATATAGACCCTATCGGAGCCGCCGCCATGGCGGGCTCGCGATCAGCGATGAGGCGTACACCACGTTTCTTTTGAGCCCCCGGGCACCCCGGGGGCTGTTTTTCGCGGAAGGCCCACCGCCCGGTGGTGCATGTCTTTCTTCCGCCCTGCCTGGAGGAAATGCATGCTCGACTATTCCGACCTTGGACTACAACTCGCCTGGCCGCTGGCCATGACGCTGGCCTGGATGGCCGGCGAACTGGTCTACCGCTGGACCGCGCTGCCGCGCATCGCCGTCTACGGCCTGGCCGGCTTCGTGTTCGGCAACCTGGCCGCCGGCTACCTGCCGCCCTCGGAAGCGAAGAACTTCATGTGGCTGGCGAACCTGGGCCTGGGCCTGATCCTGTTCGAGCTGGGCTACCGCATCAACCTGCGCTGGCTGAAGAACAATCCCTGGATCGTCGTCACCTCGGTGCTGGAAGCGATCTGCACCTTCGGTGTCGTGTATCTCGTTTCCTGGTACTTCGGCATGGAACGCCTGCCGGCTGCGCTGACGGCCTCGCTGGCGATGTCGAGCTCGCCCGCCGGCCTGCTGCGCGTGCTGAACGAGCAGGGCGCTTCCGGCCAGGTGACCGAGCGCGCCATGCACCTGACGGCGCTGAACTGCGTGATGGCGGTCTTCACCTTCAACATCGTGGTCGGCATCGGCGTGTTCCAGACCTCCGGCGACCTGACCCACGCGGCCGGCAGCAGCCTGCTGGTGCTGGTGGCGTCCGCCGGGCTGGGTGCGCTGTTCGGCGCCCTGGTGCCGTTCTGGCTGCGCATCATCGACGCCTCGCGCGACGGCACCCTGGCATTCGCGCTGGCCGTCGTGCTGCTGGTGGCGATCACCTCGGTGCTGCCGCTGTCGCCGGTGCTGGCCGCGCTGACCTTCGGCCTGGTGGCGCGCCACCGCCGCATCGCCCTCAGCCCGGCGCAGCGCAACTTCGGCGTGCTCGGCGACCTGTTGGCCGTGCTGATGTTCTTTTTCGTGGCCACCAAGGTGCAGGTCGAGCACATCGGTGGCGGCCTGGCCCTGGGCCTGCTGCTGGTGGCGGTGCGCGCGGTCGTCAAGGTCGGCATCTGCACCGCGTTCGCGCGCGTGTCGGGCATCTCGGCGCGCAAGGGCGCCTTGTCCGGTCTCGCGCTCACGCCGATGGCGGTGTTCGCCATCCTGCTGATGGAGCAGACGCGCTGGATCGGCGTCGATCTGTTCGACAGTCTGGCGCCGCTGGCGGCCGTGATGCTGCTGCTCGACGTCGCCGGCCCGATCCTGACGCAACGCGCAGTGGTCTGGGCCAATGAAACCCGTGCCGGAAAGGAGGCCTGATATGGCGCTCGAAAAATTCGCCCAATCCCAGCCGCTCACCATGGGCGTGGAGCTGGAACTGCAACTGGTCAGCCTGTCGGACTTCGACCTGGTGGCCGCCTCGCCGGACATGCTGGAGCTCCTTGGCCGCGCGCCTTTCCCCGGCAACGTCACGCCCGAGATCACCGAGAGCATGATCGAAATTAATTCGAGCGTGCACACCCACCACGGCGAACTGCTGAAGGAACTGCGCGAGATCCGCGACACCCTGCTGCGCGCCGGCGACCGCCTGAACGTGGGCGTCTGCGGCGGCGGCACCCACCCGTTCCAACAGTGGTCGCAGCGCCGCATCTTTTCCAAGCCGCGCTTTCGCGAGGTGTCGGCCCTGTACGGCTACCTGGCCAAGCAGTTCACGGTGTTCGGCCAGCACGTGCACATCGGCTGCGGCTCGGGCGACGAGGCGCTGTTCCTGCTGCACGCGCTGAACCGCTACATCCCGCATTTCATCGCCTTGTCGGCTTCGTCGCCGTTCCTGCAGGGCAGCGACACCCGCTTTAACTCGGCGCGTTTAAACTCGGTGTTCGCCTTCCCGCTGTCGGGGCGGGCGCCTTTCCTGCTCAGCTGGGACGCTTTCGAGCGCGACTACTTCACGCGCATGGAAAACACCGGCATCGTGCGCAGCATGAAGGACTTTTACTGGGACCTGCGGCCGAAGCCGGAATACGGCACCATCGAGCTGCGCGTCTGCGACACGCCGCTGACGGTGGAGCGGGCCGCCGCGCTGGCCTGCTACCTGCAAGCGCTGTGCCGCCATCTGCTGGAGCGCAACGAGCCGCCGCCGCAGGAAGACGACTACCTGGTCTACAACTACAACCGCTTCCAGGCCTGCCGCTTCGGCCTCGACGGCACCCTGGTGCATCCGCAGACCCACGAAACGATCTCGCTGCGCGAAGACATCCTGACCACGCTGCGCCACCTCGAACCGCACGCCAGGGCGCTGGGCAGCGAAGCGGCGCTCGAACACCTGTACAACGAAACCCACACCGGCAGCGACGCGGCCTTCCTGCGCGAGGCGCACGAGGAAGCGGGCAGCACCGAGGGCATCGTCGATGCGGCGCTGCGCCGCTTCCGCGCCGACTATCCGACCTGAGGATGTGGCTATCGCTGCACGTGTCGCCGGCGGTTCGCGTAGCGGCGCGGGATGGCACGGCTCTGGGGCTGTCCGGATCCGGATAGTATTGTCCGCAGGCGGACAGCTGCCCGCGCGAGCCGCACGCGCTTCCATGGGACGACTGCGCCTGGCACGATGATTGCGATGAAGGAATCGGCATCCTTCATCAACATCACTGGAACAGGCGGACCAATGAACCTTCATCGCTGTCATGCAGTCGTCTTCGCGCTGTGGGCGCGTCTTTCGCGTCTTTCGCGCCTCCCCTCGGGAGCGGGCTGCTTGCTCTGCGCCGCGGCCTGCCCGGGTGCACTGCACGCCGCCGCGCCCGCGACCTCCGCGCTCGCCGGACAATGGCGCGTCGAAACCGCCGTCGGCGCCACGTCGGATAACGGCGTCGTCACCGATATCATGGGCAAGGGCATTCTCACGATCACGCGTTCCGCGAGCGGACTGGCGGGCTCGATCGCCTGGCTCGACGAACAGGGCCAGGTCAGCTCCACGCGCGACATGGATGGCCGCTTCGAGGGCGGGCGCGCCGTCTTTACCCACGCCGGCAAGCGCGTTACGCGCGGCCGCGACGGTGAGGACGCCAGCACCGAGGTGACCGTGCGCTGGACGCTCGCGGCGCAGGGTGAGCGGCTGGTCGGCGAGCGGCTGATCGAGACCGACGAGGACGAACCCAAGCCTGTGCGGGGGCAACGCGTCGCTGCGCGCGATGTCCGCCCCTTGGCCGCGCTGCGGCTTGTTGCGGCGAGCGCGCCGCAACGGGAACCGGATGCCGCCCCGGCACGCGGGCCATCGACCGAAGCCGAGCGTGCGCGCGTGCTGCGGCTGGCGCGCGCACCGGAGATCGAGCGCGGGCACGATCCGCGCGCGGCCATGCTGCGCGACGGCGCCTGGCTCGACAGCTGGGTGCGCGAGGTTCCCGACCTCACGTTCGAACCTGGACCCGCGTTCGGCTGGCTTGGGGCGGCGGGTGGCGCCGGCAGCGGCGAGGTACTGCAGTTCCAGTACACGGCCAGCGCCATGGCATTCCAGATCGAACAGCCGATGCCGCGCGTACAGCCGGACGCGGTCGCCGCCGCAGGCATGGAGGGGGCCTCGCGCGCCTACGAAGCCTTGCTGCGCCGGGATCCGAAGCAAAGATCGGAAAAGCTGGACCTGGCCCTCTCTGCCCGCGCCAGGGGCGAGCTGCCGGCGTTCCTGGCAGCCCTGGGGGGCAGGGACCCCGGCGCGGCGTTTGCCGGCCCCGGGCGCACGGCCTCGGACGACCCGGTCGTGCAAGCGGTCGTCAGGCTCGGCACCACCGACGGGCGCGCGCTGGAATGGCTCGACATCCTGAGCAACCGCTTCGGCGGCCGCATGCCGGGCAGCGACGCCTACACGCACGCGGCGGCATGGGCGCGCATGCAGTTCGCACAGTGGGGCCTGCGAGCCGAGCTCGAAGAAGCAGGGCAGGTAGCGGTGGGTTTCAACCGCGGCCCATGGATGGCACGTATGGTGGCACCGCGCGAAGAGACGCTGCGCATGGCGACGCCGGCATTCACCGCCGGCACCCGCGGCCGGCAGCGCGGCCTGGCCGTCGCCGGACCCGCCACCCTCGACCAGGCCCTGGCGCGGGCTGCCGAATTCCGGGACAAATGGGTGCTGATCGGCGGCCGCAGCAGTGGCGGCGGACGCGACGGCGAATACTTCCACCGGCCGCGGGCGATCATGCTGGCGTTGGCAAAGGCAGGCGCGCTGGGCACCATCCAGGCCGCCGACGAGCCCCTGTATTCCGGCACCGCAGCGCCGACTTCCTGGGATGCGCTGCCGACGCTCCCCGATATCAAGCTGGCCGCGGCGCAGTACGACGCTATCCGGCAGCGCACGGCCTCCGGGGAGCCGGTCGTGCTGGAATTCGACATCCGCAACTGGTTCTATCCCGGCCCCGTGGCATGGCACAACGTGGTGGCGCGCATTCCCGGGACGCAGCAACCGGACGAGATCGTGCTGCTGGGCGCGCACCTCGACAGCTTCGACGGCGCTACCGGCGCGGCCGACAACGGCGCGGGCGTCGCCACCATGATGGAAGCGATGCGCCTGCTGGCGGCGTCCGGCGCAAAGCCGCGCCGCACCATCATGCTGGTCCTGTTCGGCGCCGAGGAACTCGGATTGAAAGGCGCAGCGGCGTTCGCGCAGCAGCATGCCGCCGCGCTGCCCGGCGTGGTCATGATGCTGAACCGGGATGCGCGGCCCGGCGCCTTGAGCGGCATCGCCGTGCCGCCCGCGTGGGGCGATGTATTCGCCCGTGTGCAGCGCAACCTGGCGGGCGTGCATCCGGTATTCGGCTTCGAGGCCGGCATCGAGCACGCGCCGCGTCCGCGCAATCGGGGAAATACCGGCAGCGACGCTGACGTGTTCGCAGCGAAAGGCATCCTGACGCCGCGACTGTCTGCGCTGACCGATTTCGATTACGAACATGTCCACCATACCGTCGCCGATACCTACGACCAGGTGCTGCCGTTCCGAACGGCGCAGCAATATTCGGCAATCGCGCTCGCCATCATAGCCCACGAAGTCGCGAACGCGCCAGCCGGGACCGGTCGCCAACCCGGCGCTGATGGTCCCGCAGGCTGTGATGGGCGGCCGGCCGGCAGCTGCCCCGTAACCGTCAGCGGACGCTAGGCATCGCCCAGCGGCATATGGGCGCCGGCTTCATCGGCCGCCAGGCGCGCGATCAGCACGGCCAGGTCCTGTTCCAGGCGCGCCAGGGTAGCGGCGTCGAGGCTGGCCAGGGCGTCCGGCAGCACGCCGACGAAAGGCTGGGGCGCGCGCTGCAGCACGGCGTCGGCGGCGGCCAGGGTGCGCAGGGCCACGCCGCGGCGGTCCAGGCCCTCGCGCGCGCTGGCGATCAGGCCGCGGCTGGTGAGGGTGCGCACCAGGTTGCTGGCGGTGGACTGGTGGATGTCGAGTGCGCGCGCCAGTTCGGTCACGCCGATGCCGGGCGATTGGGAGATTACCGACAAGGCCCAGAGCTGGGCCCCGCCCAGGCCGGCGTCGCGCTCGACCTGGCGAAAGTGGCTCTTGATCGAATTGAAGACGATGCGGAACTGGCGCAGCACCCGTGTCTCGGGGGCGAGCCGGTCGACCTCGCCTTGGTTGTTCTGTTGGGACATACCATTATCATAGCGGAAACCGTTCTAATTTTGGTAACACCCACCACGCGACGTTGCGTGCCTGTCACTCGGCTCCGGTCGGCTATACTTTGCGGATAAGGCAACGCATCACCCAAGGACATCAGTGGACCAGGAAGAACAACAAGAAAACGGCATCCGCCGGCAGGCGAAAACCTTGCTCAGCGGCGCAGGCAACAAAGCGCAGGCCGGCGTGCGGCGCGCCCATGGCTTCCTCAGCGGACGGCCGCGCTGGGAACAGGCAGTACTGGTCGGGCTCTGGGCCTTTGCCGCGCTGCTGGTGGCGCTGCTGGTCTATTTGATGATCCTGATTCCGCTCACGCCCGGCATCGACGACCTGAAGCAGGTCAGCAGCGCGCGCCCGAGCGTGATGCTCTCCAGCGACGGCAAGGAGCTCGGCACCTTCGAGCAGGGCCTGCAGGAAAGGGTGAAACTGTCGCAGGTCTCGCCGCACGTGGTCACGGCCCTGATCTCCACCGAAGACCACCGTTTCTACGACCACCACGGCGTCGACTTCACGCGCATCGCCGGCGCGCTGCTGGCCAGCCTGAAGGGCGACGCCCAGGGCGGCTCGACCATCACCCAGCAGCTGGCGCGCAACATGTTCCCCGAGGAGATCGGCCGCGCGCGCAGCATCAACCGCAAGCTGAAGGAACTGATCACCGCCATCAAGATCGAGAACACCTACAGCAAGACCGAGATCCTCGAGGCTTACCTGAACACGGTGCCTTTCCTGTACAACGCGCGCGGCATCGAGATGGCGGCGCGCACCTATTTCAGCAAACCCGCCGCCAAACTCGACGTGCTGGAAGCGGCGACCCTGGTCGGCATGCTGAAGGGGACCTATTACTACAACCCGGTGACCAATCCGGAACGCTCCCTTGGCCGGCGCAACGTGGTGCTGGGCCAGATGTACAAGCACGGCGCCTTCGACGAGAAGCGCTTCAAGGCGCTGACCAGGCGCCCGCTGCGCCTGCGTTTCGAGCGCCAGCTCGATCGCAGCGGCCGCGACGACCATTTCACGGCGCACGTGCGCAAGTGGCTGCTCGAATGGGCCGACGAAAACGACTACGACCTCCAGCTCGACGGCCTGCGCGTCGAGACCACGCTCGATGCCGAGCTGCAGGCGGCGGCCGTGCGTGCGGTCGAGCGCCAGGCCGGCGCGCTGCAGGCGGTGGCCGACGTCGAGTGGTCGTCGCCCAGCCTCTTCAATTCGAGTTCGACCGGTACCTATACCTCCATGCGCCCGGGCGTCAAGGCCTTCGACTACTACTGGCGCTCGCACGCGACGGAACTGGACGCCTTTGTCCGCGAGTCCGGCGAGTACCGGCGCGCGGTCGACGGCGGCGAGGCCCCGGCCGCGGCCCTGAAGCGCCTGAAGGGCGACCGCGACTTCCTGCGCGGCCTGAAGGAAGCCAAGTCGCGCTTGGAAGCCGGTTTCGTCGCCATGGACCCGGGCACCGGCGAAGTCAAGGCCTGGGTCGGCAGCCGCGATTTCGCGCGCGACCAGTACGACCACGTGGCCCAGGCCGCGCGCCAGCCGGGATCGACCTTCAAGCCCATCGTCTACGGCGCGGCGCTGGAAAGCGGCATCCCGCCCGAGCAGACCTATGTCGACACGGTGATGGAATTCGACATGGGCAACGGCAAGGTCTGGCGTCCGACCGACATGTCGGGCACCAGCGGACGCCAGATCACGATGCGCGAAGGCCTGGTCCACTCGAAGAACACGATCACGGCCCAGGTGATGCAGGACGTCGGCCTGCCGTCGGTGATCAAGCTGGCGCGCAATCTCGGCATCCGCCAGAGCAAGCTGTCGCCGGTGCCGTCGCTGGCCCTGGGCACCAGCCCGGTCACGCTGCTGGAGATGGTGAACACCTATGCGACGATTGCCGCCCAGGGCCAGTACCGCAAGCCGGTCTTCGTGCGCCGCATCCTCGACCGCGACGGCAAGGTGATCGCCGACTTCGGCACCGTGGCGCCGGAACGCGCGCTGTCGCAGGCGTCGAGCGAGACGCTGATCGACATCCTGCGCGGGGTCGTGAACCGCGGCACCGGCACGGCGGTGCGCTACCGCTTCGGCGTGACCGGCGACGTGGCCGGCAAAACCGGCACCACCCAGAACAACGCCGACGGCTGGTTCATCCTGATGCACCCGAACCTGGTGGCGGGCGCCTGGGTCGGCTTCAACGACAACCGCGTGACCATGCGCAGCAACTACTGGGGGCAGGGCGGGCACAACGCGATCCTGCTGGTCGGGGATTTCTTCAAGACCGCGCTCGACGAAGGGAAGATCGACAAGGATGCGCTGTTCCCTGGCGGGCGCAAGCCGGAGCCTGTGCATCCGCGCGCGGAGCCCGAGGAAGAGTTCATCGATGAGGAGGAGCTGAACGAGGGCGTGCCGGCGGATGAGGCGATCGAGGTCCTGGCGCCGGTGGAGGACGAGGCGGTCGAGGTGGAGACGGTGCCGGAAGAGGAGATTCCGCCACCGCCGCCGCCACCGACGCCGGTTCCGGCGCCGGAATACTGACCGGTCCCCGGAGTCGACGGCCGCGTTCGTACGGTGGGCACTCCGTGCCCATGCGGAACGCCGCATCGTGTTGACGGATTACCCTATCGATACGCAAAAGCCGCGTTGACGCTTCCAGATGCGTCAACGCGGCTTTTCGTTTTCGATTAGATTAAACGCCAACACCGCGCCAGATTCCGCGTGGGCACGGGGTGCCCACCGTACGGTCACGGCCGCCGATCAATATGACGCTGCGGAGATTCGGCCGCTTATAAAATCGGCGTCCCGCCGGTCACCGCGATCCGCGCGCCGGAAATATAACTCGCCTGGTCCGACGCCAGCATCACATACACCGGCGCCACTTCCGCCGGCTGCCCCGGCCGCTTCATCGGCACCTGCGAGCCGAAGCTTTCCACTTCCTCCGGCGGCATGGTCGATGGAATCAGCGGCGTCCAGATCGGCCCCGGCGCCACTGAATTCGCGCGGATGCCTTTCTCTGCCAGCAGCTGCGCCAGCCCGGCCGTGAAGTTGGCGATCGCGCCCTTGGTGGTGGCATACGCCAGCAGGGTCGGCTTCGGCTTGTCGGAGTTGATCGAGCTGGTGTTGATGATCGACGACCCCGGCTGCATGTGCTTCACCGCCGCTTTGCAGATGTGGAACATGGCCGTGATGTTCACCTGGAAGGTGTAATCCCACTCGTCATCGGGAATCTCTTCCAGCGATTCGCGCGTCATCTGGAAGGCGGCGTTGTTCACCAGGACGTCGATGCGTCCGAATGCCTGCACCGCCTTGTCGACGATCGCCCGGCAGTGGGCCGGCTCGGCGATGTCGCCCGCCACCAGCACGGCCTTGCGGCCGGCTTCCTCGACCAGGCGCGCGGTCTCTTTTGCATCCTCGTGCTCGTTGAGGTAGGCGATCAGCACGTCGGCGCCTTCGCGCGCAAAGGCGAGGGCGACGGCGCGGCCGATGCCGCTGTCGCCGCCGGTGATGATGGTGGCCTTGCCGGCCAGCTTGCCGGAACCCTGGTAGCTGGTTTCGCCGTGGTCGGCCTTGGGCGTGAGCCCGGCTTCGGTCCCGGGTGGCTGCTGTTGTTGCTTGGGCTGGTTCATCGAAACAATCCTCCTTGCGTGATTCGGTTGGGAGACCGGCAGCTCAGGCGCCTTGCGGCAGGCTGCGCAGGGTTGCCGGTGGTCTGACCCGGCCTTCCGCCGGGAGTTCGGGTGCGGCATCGGGCAGCGGCTCCTGCAGCAGCAGTTGCTGGGCGCGCGGCGCGGTCGAGATCTTCAGCGCGGCGAACATCTGCATCGCCGCCAGCAGGATCGCCTGCTGGGTGCTCATGAACAAATCGTAGTCCGCGGTCTGCATGGTGTAGACGACTTCGTACTCGATGAAGTTCTGGTCGTACTTGCTCAGGTGGGCGCGGCCGAAGCTGACCTTGTCCTGCGCCTCGATGATGGCCTTGACCGCCTCCGGCACCTTGGCGGCCAGCGCCGCCGGCGTGTCGGGATGGGCGCGCAGGGTGAACACGATGCGGCGCGTCTGCATGCGCTTGAAGTTCGACACCGTGTCCTTCAGCAGCGCCGCGTTCGAAATCACGATCTGCTCGCCGCTCGCGGCACGCAGCCGGGTGGTCTTCAGGCCGACCTTTTCCACCGTGCCCGAGATGCTGCCGGTGGAAATGGAGTCACCCACCTCGAACGGCTTGTCGAGGGCGATCGAGAGCGAGGCGAACAAATCGCCCAGCACGTTCTGCACCGCCAGCGCGATGGCGATGCCGCCGATCCCGAGGCTGGCGACAAAGGTGCTGACGTCGATCCCCATGTTCGACAGCAGGGCCAGCGCGAAGATGACCCAGACCGCCGTCTGCAGCACCCAGATGATCAGGGTGTGGGCGATCGTCACCTGGCCGTCGTTGCCGTGGTGCGAGTGGGTGCGGAAGTAGCGGCTTGCGGTGACCTTGACGGCATTGTGCAGGTAGATCGCCAGCTGCAGGCCGAGCGTCAGGAACCACAGGTGGCCGACGCGCGCGTTCCAGGGCGGCGGCAGGTCGAGTGCCGACAGGCCGATCAGCACGGCGGTGGCCAGCACCACCAGGTTGCTGGTGCGGGCCAGGGTCTTGCGCAGCACTTCGGCGACCGGGCGGTGCGCCGACTCGTCGCTCAACTGGTCGAGGCGGCGCCGGAACAGGGCCAGCGCGGCATGGATGGCCAGGAAGGAAGCAACCGCCAGGCCGGCGGCGAACAAGGCATTGGTCAGCGAAATGTCGAGCGATGCAATAAAGGCGCGGATATCCACATTGGGCTCCTTTCACGGAAGGGGTGGCGCAAGGGCGCGCGGACGGATGGCAGCCGGCGCCGCTGGCGCGGGCTCCCGGGTACGCTGCCGCGGCTGGCCGACGGCAAGTCGGGCGCCAGCGGCGGCAGGGGATGGACGCGCAGGGCGTCCGGGGGAGAGCTGGGTGTTACTGTTTGCCGAGGTGTGCGCGCACGGCGCTGACCGAAGGGCCGACCGCTTTCACGGCTTTTTCGAGCTCTTCCTTCGACACGCCCAGGGCTTCGGTCCAGTGGCGCACTTCGTAATCCTCGTGCACGTCGATACGGGAACGGTCCTGCTGGCCGCGGTCTTGTTTGTTGTCGGACATGATGGCCTCCTATTGACGAGTTTGCATCCAATATGCCAGTGGCCTCGGGCCTGGTCCGTTAAGCACTTCACCTTCTGCTTGCATTTCTTATATGCACCTCTACTGCGAAACTTCCCCGAAGTTCCTCACAGTCAGCAGCGAGACTTGAGCGAAATCAGTCCCGATGCGTTCTGCCTGCGATGCATTTCCAGTCAGACTCAGCAGTAAGTTTGGCGTAAGAAGCGAGCCCGAGCATCGATGAGTCGCCCGCGCACCACTTTGGTGCATTTAGGCAACTCATCCGGAGGAACACATGAAGAATCGAATCGGCTTGCGGCAGTCATGCGTGCGTACTGCCCTGGCGGCCGCCGTCGGCGCGGCCTTGCTCTCGGCTTGCCAATGGCCCGGCGGCACGACGGTGGACCAGCTGAACGGACTGCACGGGCCAACCCGCGACCTGATTGTCGAACTGCGCGAAGGTACCAACATGGCCGCCGCGCCTTCGCCGGACGGCAAGCGCATCGTGTTCTCGGCCCAGGGCGCACTCTGGGTGATGCCGGGCGCGGGCGGACGCGCGGTGCGCATTACCGACTACACGCTGGAACCGACCGCACCCGTCTGGTCGCCGGACGGCAAGCGCATCGCCTTCCAGAATTACGCGCCGGAAGGGAACTTCCATGTCTGGACGATCGATCCGGACGGACGCGAACCGAGGGAGATCACGGCCGGCCCGTATGACGACCGCGAACCGGCCTGGCTGCCGGACGGCAGCGGCCTGGTATTCTCGTCGGACCGCAGCGGCGACGGCCAGTACAAGATCTGGAGCGTGGCCCTGGGCGGCGCGGCGCCGGTGCAGCTGACCACCGGCCCTGGCGCGGAAAGCAATCCGGTGGTGTCGCCCGACGGCACGCGCCTGGCCTATGTGGATGGCAGCAACGTGCTCACCGCGCCGATTACCGGCGGCGCCCCGACGACCGTCGCACCCGGCACGGCGCCGGCCTGGACGCCGGACGGCAGCGCGCTGGTCTACCAGAACGCGGCGCGCCAGCTTGTGTTGGGCGGTGCCCAGGTCAGCACCGACGAAGACATCTTTCCGTTCCCGGCGCGCTTCCTGGCCGACGGCCGCTTCCTGTACACCAGCGACGGCAAGATCCGCACGCGCGACGCCGCCGGCGGCGCCCGCCAGGACCTTGAGTTTCGTGCCGAACTGAAGCTGCGCCGTCCGGTCCTCAAGAAGCCGAAGGAGCGCGGCTTCGACAAGCTTGGCACGCGCCAGGTGGCGGGCATCAGCGCGCCGGTGCTCTCGCCGGACGGCCAGCACATTGCCTTTGTCGCCCTCAACGATGTCTGGACCATGCGCATCGGAGAAGAGCCGGTACGCGTGACGGACGACCTTGATCGCGACGCCAATCCGCAATGGACGGCCGATGGCCGGGCGGTGTACTTCTCTTCCGAGCGGGGCAACGCCGGTCAGCTGGCGGTGGACCAGGTCGACCTGGCCAGCGGCACGCGCACCCGCCTGGCCGCGATTCCCGGCCGCTCGATGGTCACGCCCAAGCTGTCGCCGGACGGCGGCCGCATCGCCTACACCACGCTCTCGGGCCAGCTGGAAATCTGGAACCGCGCCACGAACACCCCGGAAGTGATCATCGCTTCGAACAGCACCCAGGTCAGCACGCCGCAATGGACACCGGACGGGCGCCGCATCCTGCTGGTCGATAACGAGCGCATCAACAACCGCTTCCGCGAGGGCTACAACAAGCTGCGCGTGATCGACCTGGCCAGCCGCACCGGCACCTTTTACGCGGTGGCGCCGGCGCCGCAGCAGATCTCCGAACGCGACGAAGGCGCGGCCGCGCTGGCGCCGGACGGCAGCAAGGTGGCCTTCATCATGGACTCGCGCCTGCACGTGATGCCGCTGGACGCGAACGGGGCCCCGGCCGGGCCGGCGCGCCAGGTCACGGACGACATCGCCGACCTGCCGGTGTGGGGCGGCGATTCGCAGACGATCCTGTACAAGTCGGCCGAACGCGTGCGCACCGTGCGTGCCGACGGCAGCAACATGCGCGACATCCCGGTGCGGCTCGCATGGCGCCAGCAGGTGCCGCAGGGCCGCACCCTGGTCCACGCCGGCGCGCTGTGGGACGGCGTCGGGGCCGCGCTGCGCCACGACGTCGACATCGTATTGGAGGGCAACCGCATCGTCTCGGTGGCGCCCCACGCGGCCCACGAAGCCGGCGCGCGCGTGGTCGATGCCGGCGGCTTGACGGTGATGCCGGGCCTGATCGAGACCCACCTGCATCCGCTGACCCTGTACCAGGGCGGCCAGTTCGGCCAGATCGCCCAGCTGATGCTGTCCTACGGCGTGACCACCGCGCAATCGGTGGCAGGGCCGCTGCACCAGAGCGTGGAGATGCGCGAGGCGCTGGAAGCGGGCAAGCTGATCGGGCCGCGCCTGTTCGTCTCGCCGCCGCTGTGGGAGGGCAACCGCCTGTTCTACAGCTTCGCGCGGACCCTGCGCACGCCGCAGATCGCCCAGCTCGAGATCGACAAGGCCAAGCGCATGGATGCCGACTTCCTGAAGAGCTATGTGCGGGCGCCGATCCCGGTCATGGAGCGTATCGCGCAAGGGGCGCTCGACCTGGGCGTGCCGAGCGGGACCCACATGGTGCAGCCGGGCGCCGCGACCGGCCTGCTTGGGACCACCCATTTGTCGGCGACCCAGCGCATGGGCTATGGCTGGTCGAAGTCGTTCGCGCGGCTGGTGACCTACCAGGACGCGGCCGATGTGTATGGCAAGGGCGGCTTCAACCTGATCGACACGCTGTTCTCGAGCAGCGCGCTGGCCGGGCTCGACCCCGGCATCGCCACGGATCCGCGTTTCATCCTGGTGCCGCCGAATTTTGTCGCCGGCCTGCAGAACGCCGCGCCGCCGACCGCTGCGCAGATTGCCACCATCGTCAACGACGCCACCCAGCAGGCCAAAGTGAAAGCGGCGGGCGCGCTGGTGGCCAACGGCACCGATTCGCCGCTGGTGGTGCCGGGCATTTCGCTGCACCTGAACCTGCGCGGCGCGGCCCTGGTGCAGGGCAACCTGGCGGCCTTGCAGTCGGCCACGCGCGACGCGGCACGGATCGCGCTGGTGGGCGACGACCTGGGCACGATCGAGCGAGGCAAGCTGGCCGACCTGATCGTCGTGAACGGCAACCCGCTGCAGGACCTGAAGGCGGCCGCCGATGTGCGCCTGGTGATCAAGAACGGCCGCGTGTACACCCAGGACGAGATCCTGGCGCCGGCGCGCACGAAGGAACAAGTCGAGGCACGGCGTCTCGCTTTGCAGGCCCAGGAAGGCCTGTGCCGCGCGCAGCCGCACCATTGCGAAACCGGGGAGGGCCATGCGCATTGAATGAAAAGTTGCAGTACTAACTCTTCCATGGCGTTTTGAGGTAGGCTTATTACATAAAACACCATGGAGGAGCCAACGTATGACCTATGAAGCAACCCAGCCGGAGCGCAGCGCGATCGATGCGGCCTCCGGCATCACCGCCGTCGACTTCGGCACCAACTGGTGCGGCTATTGCCGCGCCGGCGAGCCGCTGATCGAGCAGGCATTGCAGGACTACCCCCAGGCCAAACACATCAAGGTCGAGGATGGCCCGGGCCGTGCGCTGGGACGCTCGTTCCGCATCAAGCTGTGGCCGACCGTGGTGGTCATGAAGGACGGCGTGGAAGTCGCGCGGGTGACCCGTCCGCTTGACGCCGACGAAGTGCGTGCAGCCCTGGCCAAGGCGGGCAATCCATGACCGCGCCGAAGAACCGCGCGCGCACGGTATTGTTCGCCAGCCTGATCGGCACCACCATCGAATTCTTCGACTTCTACATCTACGCCACGGCGGCGGTGCTGGTCTTCCCGAAGCTGTTCTTCCCGGGCTCGGACCCGACCGCGGCCATGCTGCAGTCCTTCGCCACCTTCGCCATCGCCTTCTTCGCGCGGCCGATCGGCTCGGCCGTGTTCGGCCACTACGGCGACCGCATCGGCCGCAAGGCCACGCTGGTCGCGGCCCTGCTGACCATGGGCGTCTCGACCATCGTGATCGGCCTCTTGCCGACCTACGCCACCATCGGCACCCTGGCGCCGCTGCTGCTGGCCTTGTGCCGCTTCGGCCAGGGCCTGGGCCTGGGCGGCGAATGGGGCGGGGCGGTGCTGCTCGCCACCGAGAACGCGCCGCCGGGCAAGCGCGCCTGGTATGGCATGTTCCCGCAGCTGGGCGCGCCGATCGGCTTCTTCCTGTCGGGCGGCACCTTCCTGCTGCTCACCCAAACCCTGAGCGAAGACCAGTTCTTCGCCTGGGGCTGGCGCGTGCCCTTCCTGGCCAGCGCGATCTTGGTGGCCGTCGGCCTGTACGTGCGTTTGAAAATCACCGAGACGCCCGACTTCCAGAAGGTGCTGGACCGCGGCGAGCGCGTGAAGGTGCCGGTCGTCGCCGTGCTGCGCGACCATGGCGGCCCGCTGGTGCTGGGCACGCTGATGGCGCTGTCGACCTTCGTGCTGTTCTACCTGATGACGGTGTTCGCGCTGAGCTGGGGCACGACCGCGCTGGGCTTCTCGCGCACCGACTTCCTGTTCATGCAGTTGGGCGCGGTGGTGTTCTTCGGCCTGACGATCCCGCCGTCGGCGCTGATCGCCGACCGCTTCGGCCGGCGCGCGGCGATGATCGCGGTGACGCTCGGGATCACGCTCTTCGGCCTCACCTTCGGCCAGCTGTTCGTGTCCGGCCACATGGGCACCGTGATGCTGTTCATGATCATCGGCCTGGGCCTGATGGGACTGACCTACGGCCCGCTCGGCACGCTGCTGGCCGAGCTGTTCCCGCCGGCGGTGCGCTACACCGGCGCCTCGCTGACCTTCAACCTGGCGGGCATCCTGGGCGCATCGCTGGCGCCCTACATCGCCACCAAGCTGGCGACCGAGTACGGGATCGCATCGGTGGGCTGGTACCTGTCGGCCGCAGCGCTGCTGAGCCTGGTGGCGCTGATCCTCACCTCGGGCAAGGCGCGCGAGCACGTGCGCGAAAAAGCGGTGGCTGAGTAAGGGAGGCGGCGCCGTGCTGAACGGCGCCGTTGAAATTCGTAGAGCGTGTGAAAAAATTGTCAGGGCAAGGGATACGGCCCACCGGCGCCGAGTCGAAGACAGTACGAATGTACGGCGAGACGAGGCAACGCAGCCATGGCGATTTTTTCACACGCTCGTAGGGTGGACTCCCGAGTCCACGCGGTCGTGCCATGGAACACCGCAACGCTTGCGAACGTCGTCGCATGCATGCTTAGCAGGCTGTGAACCGCATGCCGATATGCCCGGGCGGTACCGCGTGGACTCGGGAGTCCACCCTACGGAAGTCGAACGCGTGCCGGCCGGGGAAGCGGTTAGAACGAATACACCAGCGTCAGCGAGGTCTGCGTATCCGTGTTCTTCTTGTCCTCGGGGACGTTGGTGTCGTTGCGGGCGCTGAAGGCGGCCTTCATCTGCATGGTGTCGTTGATCTTGGTGCTCAGCGACGATTCCGCGATCGAGTGCACGTTCGAGGTGCCGCGCTCCACGCTCACGGTCTGGACGAACGCCGCCGACGGGCTGACCTGCCAGCGGAAGCGGGCCGCGCCGCGTACGGTGAAGCCGTTCTCGGTGTCGCCGGTCTCGCGCTGGCCGGTGAAATAACCCGGACCGATTTCCACATCGAGCGCCTTGGTGTCGGTATTGAACAGCTGCGAGCCGTGACCGACCGCGAACGAGGTATAGCGCGTGTAGGCGCCGAACTTGTCGTTCACGTGCGAGGCCAGCGCAAAGGCGCGCGAGCCTTCCTTCATCAGCTTGTAGGCGGCCTTGGCCGACAGGGCCCAGCGCTCGGCCGAACGCTGGCGATAACGCTCGCCGTCGTCGTCGGTGATCTCGTCTTCCTTGAAGAAGCCGCTCAGGATGTATTCGTTGCTCCAGTCGGCCGTCTCGTGACGGGCGTCGATCTTGCCGGTGACCGAGGTGCCGGTGGTGTTGCCGGTGGTGCTGATCGCGCCCAGCTCGGCCGAGGTGAACCAGCCGCCTTCGGGAATGGTCTCCGGGCGGGCGACGGTCAGGCCGCTGTGGATGTTGCCGATGGTCGGGAGCTCGTCGGCAGCGCCGCCGGCGGCGGCTGCGGCGCCGTGTGCGCAGGCCAGCAGGGCCAGCGCGTACAGGGGAAGAGATTTCATAAGCATCGTTGCGTTGTGCACGGCTGCGGCGGCCCGGGGGCCGCTGCACGCCGGTCGTTCATTCGTTCGCGGGAAGGAGCGCCGGTGCACGTCGTGCGGCAGTGGGGCTCGGCCCACATTGTATCCCAGAAGCAGCACGTGCACGCCTTCCGGTCAGCCGGAAATCGCGGCCGCGGCGCTTGTGCGGCAGATAAACGACTCAGCCGTAGGCGCCGCGGGAGCACGTTCATGTTCCGATATAGACGATCTTGAAAATGAATAGTGCGGCAATGATCCAGACGATGGGTTTCACGTCGCGCGCGCGGCCGGTGGTCAGCTTCAGCGCCGCATAGGTGATGAAGCCGAAGGCGATGCCTTCCGCGATCGAGTAGGTGAAGGGGATCACCAGCGCGGTGATCGCCGCCGGGATGCTCTCGGTGGTGTCGCCCCATTCGATGTCGCCGAGGTCGCGCAGCATCAGGCAGGCCACAAAAAGGAGGGCAGGGGCGGTGGCGTAGGCCGGCACCACGCCGGCCAGCGGCGCGATGAACAGGCAGGCCAGGAACAGCACCGCCACGGCCAGCGCCGTCAGGCCGGTGCGCCCGCCGGCCTGGACCCCGGCCGCGCTTTCGATGTAGGCGGTGGTGCTGGAGGTGCCCAGCACCGAGCCGGCGACGATCGCGCCGCTGTCGGCCAGCAGGGCCTTGTTCAAACGTTCCATCTTGCCCTCGACCAGCAGGCCGGCGCGGCTGGCCACGCCCATCAGGGTGCCGGTGGCGTCGAACAGCTCGACCAGGAAGAACACCAATACCACGTTCAAAATACCGACCGACAGTGCGCCCGGAATGTCCAGCTTGAACAGGGTCGGATCGATCGACGGCGGCGCCGAGAAGATGCCCTTGAAGGTATTCCCGCCGAAGAAGAAGCTCAGTACCGTGACCACGATGATGCCGATCAGGATCGCGCCGCGCACCTTCAGGCGGTCGAGGGTGACGATCAGGATGAAGCCGATGATGGCCATCACCGCCGGCGGCGCGTGCAGGTCGCCGGCCTTCACCAGGGTCGGCTCGCTGCCGACCACGATGCCGGCGTTCTTCAGCGCGATCAGGGCCAGGAACATGCCCAGGCCGACGGTGATCGCCACCCGCAGCGAATGCGGGATGCCGTTGACGATCATGCCGCGCAGCCCGAACACCGAGACCAGGATGAACAGGCAGCCCGAGATGAACACGGCGCCCAGCGCCGCCGGCCAGGCCACGCCCATGCCCAGCACTACGGCGTAGGCGAAGTAGGCGTTCAGGCCCATGCCGGGCGCCATGCCGATCGGGTAGTTGGCGTACAGGCCCATGACGGCGGTGCCGAGGGCGGCGACGATGCAGGTGGCGACGAACACCGACTCCTTCGGCATGCCGGCGTCGCCCAGGATCGAGGGGTTGACGAAGATGATGTAGGCCATCGTCAGGAAAGTCGTCAGGCCGGCGAGCAGCTCGGTGCGGACGTCGGTGCCGCTTTCCTTGAGTTTGAAAAAGTGATTGAGCATGAACGGCTGCGCTCCGGAGTAAAAAGTGGGTCGTTGGATGGATGAGCGAAGCATACACCGGCGCACGCCGCCCCGTCAGCAAGCTTGCCGAAAAGCCCATAAAGCTGTCGATTGCGCCCACCCCGTTGCGCGGTAATGCCGTGTAAATATTCTTTCCTTGATTTATGTTGCAGCATTGGTATCATCGATTTGCTGGCTGTCATGTCGACGGCCGTCCGCCTGTGAGCCCGCGATGCGAATCCGTGCCTACCTGTACCTGATGGCCGCAGCAATCATGATTCCGGTCGTCGTCTTCGCCGGACTGACGCTGCGCCAGCTGCAGCAAGCCGAAACCGGCGCCGCCCTCGACGGGGTGGCCCAGAGCGCCCAGCGCGTGGCCATGCTGGTCGACGACGAACTCGACGACGCCGAAGTGCACCTGCGCGCGCTGGCGGCATCGAAGGCCCTGGCCGCCGGCGACCTGGCCGCCTTCCGCGAGGAAGCGGTGAACGCGCCGCACGGCAGTTCGAGCTGGATCGTCCTGCTCGACGAGCAGGGGCGCCAGCTGGTGAATACCGTGGCCCCGGCCGGCACCGTGCTGCCGACCGACCCCAGCCACCCGAACATCGCCGTCCTCTTCAGCCAGCAGCGCGCCCTGGCCACCGACCTGGTGACGGGGCG
Organism: Massilia sp. YIM B02769; assembly: GCF_030411995.1. Taxonomy (GTDB): domain Bacteria; phylum Pseudomonadota; class Gammaproteobacteria; order Burkholderiales; family Burkholderiaceae_D; genus Telluria. Next base: position 326,414 of record NZ_JASNRC010000007.1, on the reverse strand, counting down.
GGTCAGCGGGCGCCTGATGACCTACCTGGCGCTGCCTGTCTCCAGCGGCGGACGGCGTTATGCCCTGGCCGCCGGCTTCAGCAACGAACACTTCCGGCGCCACCTGGGCGCGGGCGGCATCCCGGCCGACTGGCAGGTCGACCTGGTCGACCGCAAGGGCAAGCTGATCGCATCGAATCTCGGCTCGGTCGAGCTGGTCGGGCAGGCGGTCAACCCGGCGCTGACCAGCGCGGCCGCATCGGCCGAACACGGCATGCTGACCCTGCCGATGCGGCGCGGCGAACCGGCCAATACCGCCTTCGTGCACGCCGGCGCCTCCGGCTGGACCGTGGCGGTGGCGGCGCCGGCCGAGCTGATCGCGGCGCGCGAGCGCGGCGCCTGGCAGATGGCGGGCGGCGGCCTGCTGGCGGCGCTGGGCTGCGCGGCGCTGCTTGCCACCTGGTTCGGGCGCGTGCACGCGCGTGCGCTGCGCCAGGCTGTCGACGCGGCCTCGGCGCTGGCGAACGGCGCCAGGCCGGAGCCGGGCAGCTCGCGCATCGTCGAGATCGAGCACCTGTTCGAGGCCCTGCGCCATGCAGGGGATGAACTGCGGCGTGCCCAGGCCTTCCGCGAGCAGGCCGGCAACGAACGCCAGCTGATGCTCGAGCGCGCCCAGCACGCGCGCCAGACCGCGGAAGAGGAAAACCGCGCCAAGGACCAGTTCCTGGCCATGCTCGGCCACGAGCTGCGCAATCCGCTGGCACCGATCGGCACCGCCGCCCAGCTGCTCAAGATGCCGGGCCTGGACGTGCACCGCGCCCGCTACGCCGCCGACGTCATCGGCCGCCAGATCGAGCACATGAACCGCCTGCTGGGCGACATGCTCGACGTCTCGCGGGTCACGCGCGGGCTGGTCAGCCTGAACCTGGAAGACGTCGACCTGCGCGGCGTGGTCGAGCGCGCGGTCGAGCAGACGCGCCCGCTGATGGAGGAATGCCACCACCGCCTGGAACTGCGCCTGCCGCCGCAGCCGGTGCTGGTGCGCGCCGACCAGACCCGCCTGACCCAGGTGGTGGCCAACCTGCTGACCAACTCCGCCAAGTACACCCCGCCGCACGGCCATGTGCAGCTGAGCCTGGCCAGCGAGGGCGGCGAAGCCACGCTCTCGGTGGCCGACGACGGCGAGGGCATCACGCCGGAGCTGCTGCCGCGCGTGTTCGACCTGTTCTCGCAGGGCGAGCGCAAGGCGGACCGGCCCCAGGGCGGGCTGGGACTGGGGCTGGCCCTGGTGCGCAGCCTGGTGCAGCTGCACGGCGGCAGCGTCGACGTCAGCAGCCCGGGACGCGGCGGCGGCAGCATCTTCACGGTCAAGCTGCCGCTGAAGATCGAGTTGCCGGCCCTGAGCCGGCAACCGGCGCTGCCGCAGGCCGCTCCCCAGGCCGATATGACGAACGGCCTGCGCATCATGCTGGTCGACGACAATATCGACGCCGCGGTCAGCCTGTCGCTGCTGCTGGAAGCGGCCGGCGACCACCTGGTATCGACTTATTACGACGCCTCCAGCGCGCTCGAATGGGCCGCCTTCGAGCGCCCCGACGCCTTCATCCTCGACATCGGGCTGCCCGACATGAACGGCTACGAGCTGGCGCGGCGCCTGCGTGCGATGCCGGAGTTCGCCGGCACCATGTTGATCGCGCTGACCGGCTACGGCCAGCTGCAGGACAAGGTCAGGGCGCGCGAAGCCGGCTTCGACCAGCACATCGCCAAGCCGGCCGAGCCGGAGGCCATCCTGGCGGCGCTGGCGACGGTCCGGGTGGCCGGCGCCGACCACCCGAACGAGCGTGCCGGCGAGCGGGCCAACTACACGCAATAGCCAGCCTTCAGGCAACGCGCGCTCCGGCGCGCCGATTTGCTACCATGGCGCCTTCATCAACCGATATCCATGCCCATGCCGAAAAATAAGAAGCCGGCGCCGCGCAAAGGCGCAGCCTCCCATTCCTCCGCCGACGAACCCGATCTCGACGCGCTGGCCCAGGCCCTGGCCGACCTGGCGCTTGACGTGGCCGAAGGCGAGGAAGGCGACCCGGAACTGGCCGCCGCGCGCGAGGAAGAGCTGGTGGTAACGGTGCGCAAGGCGCTGCGCCGCAAGCGCGACGAGGTGCTGTACGGCGCCATCGAGCTGGCCCGCTTCACCGATCCGGAAGCCTGCCGCCTGCTGCGCGCCCACATCGGCGAGCAGGCCGCGACCCTGCACATCCGCAAGGAAGGCGAGCCGGAGCGCGAGATCGACGCCTTCCTGATCCCGCTGTTCGTGCGCAGCAGCGGCGGCCTGGTGGCCGCGGAAACCTTCGCCGAAGATGCCGCCTACGAGGAACTGGCGGCCAGCTTCATCGCCGCCGACCTCGACAGCAAGGACGCGAAGGTGGCGCTGGTGCGCCACGCCTACGACCTGGCCGAGATCGACCACATTCCCTACAGCGCCCTGCAGGAGCTGCTGCGCGAAGCGGCCGCGAGCATGACCAGCAGGAAGCCCGTGGCGGCGCCGCTGCTGGAAGCGAGCATCCGCGGTTGGAGCGGCGAACGCTTCGCCCCCGACGAAGAGGCGATGGAACTGCGCTTCCTGCTCGGCTTCTCGATGAAGCGGGTGGGCGACCCGTTCTACGAGGTGCCGAAGGATGAAATCGGCGCCGACGTGTACTTTGCCGAACGCATGCGCCGCTACCGCGCATGGACCGAGCGCGTGGCGCCGCTGGTGGCGCGCTGCCTGGCGCAAGACCCCGAGCGCGTGGCCATCAACTTCCTCTACCAGGACCTGTTCTACGGAGCCAAGGAAGGGGGCGTGGCCGAGCTGGCCCTGCTGGGCCTGCTGTCCGAGATCAACGGCTTGCTGCTGGAGAAGGAACTGGCGCCCGATGCCGTGCGCGCCGTGGTGGCGCCGGTCGACGGCGGCGAGCACATCATCCTGCGCGTGAACCTGTATGCGCTCGACGGCGGCCCGCCCTGGGGCGGTGTGGAGAAGCCGGTCGACCTTGCGGCCGATCTCGGCGCCGAGGTCGACGAGCTGTGCCACGCCCTGGGCTCGATCGGCATCGACGATGTGTCGACCGCCGACAGCTTCAGCGCAGACGGGCATCCCGAGGGCGCCCAGCCCTATCCGCCGGAATAAGCGCCGGAATAAGCGCCGGAATAGTCGCAGGAGACAAGCGCCGGAGACAAGCGCCGGACACAAGCGCCGGACACAAGCGCCGGAGCAGGGTGCTCGACCCATGCTGCGGCGCAGCATTCTCATCCGTATCGACCCGCCTGGCCGTGCCTTCCGCACGGTCGTTCCTTTCCTCCAGGCCTACAGCCTCTGCCTGCTTTTGCGGCATCCCTTATCGGCGCGAAAACCGCCTCGGCAGCGCTTTTCGAAGCCGCGCACGATTGCGCAGCTCAGCAATATGGATGAGTTTTCGTAGTTGTTTTTCTTGTATGTAGGTAGGACTTTCCTTACAGCTGAGGCAGCGCAACACCAGGCGCTCCTATGAGAACGGAAGGTCGGGCGGGACAAAGCCGTTGCCGAAGCCGAATGTTGCGATGCATAACTGAAAATAATGGCAAATTTGCATGTTACGATTGTCCGGTCCGGTGTAACAAAAGCGGCCCACACAGCGTCCCTCGCAGACCGCGCCAGCCCTTTGCGCATCCTTCCGTTACACGGCTCCAAGATCAACTAAAACGCCACCAAGGCGAAAGGAAATCAACATGCAGACCCTTATCGTGTTTTGCCACCTCCGTTGGGATTTCGTGTTTCAGCGTCCCCAGCACCTGATGACGCGTCTGGCCGAACACTACAACATCCTCTTCATCGAGGAACCGGTGCAAACCGAAGGGCCCGCACACCTGAAGAAAACGGCCGTCGCGCCGAACATCACGGTGTGCCAGCCGCATACCAATGTCCCGCACTACGGCTTCCACGACGACCAGATCCCGGTCCTGCAAGGCCTGCTGTCCGACCTGGTGCCGGAAGGCGAACGTCCGGTCGTCTGGTTCTACACCCCGATGGCGCTGCCGCTGCTGCAGGGCCTGGACCCGGCCCTGGTCGTCTACGACTGCATGGACGAACTGGCCGCCTTCAAGAACCCGCCGAAGCAGCTGCTGCAGCGCGAATCGGCGCTGCTGAACATCGCCGACCTGGTCTTCACCGGCGGCCCGAGCCTGTACGAAGCCAAGAAGAACCGCCACGCCAACGCCCACTGCTTCTCGAGCAGCGTCGACGCCGCCCACTTCCGCCAGGCCCTGGACGCCGCCATCTCGCACCCGGACCAGGCCCATGTCGCCGGTCCGCGCCTGGGCTTCTACGGCGTGATCGACGAGCGCTTCGACACCGGCCTGGTGCGCGAGATGGCCGCCGCCCACCCGGAATGGCAGATCGTGCTGGTTGGCCCGGTCGTGAAGATCGATCCGGCCGAACTGCCGCGCGCCGACAACGTCCACTACATGGGCCAGCGCGGCTATCAGGAACTGCCGCAGTTCCTGGCCGGCTGGGACGTCTGCCTGCTGCCGTTCGCCATGAACGAATCGACCAAGTTCATCAGCCCGACCAAGGTGCTGGAATACATGGCGGCCGAAAAGCCGAGCGTCAGCACCCCGATCACCGACGTCAAGGTGCCGTACGGCGACGTGGTGGCGATCGCCGAGACCCCGGCCGAGTACATCGCCGCCTGCGAGCGCATGCTGGCCCAGTCGGCCGAAGAGAACGCCACCATGGCCAAGCGCATGCGCGAAGTCGTCGCCAACACCTCGTGGGACAAGACCGCCGCCCGCATGCATGAACTGATCAGCAACGCCGTGCCGGGCAAGAAGGCCCGTCCGGCGCCGGTGGCGATCGAAGCCGTCATCGAGAAGCGCGCCGAGCCGCTGCCGGTGCAGGCTGCGTAAGCGATTCGCTGTTTTGTAGAAGCCCGCCCGGCGCAAGCCCGGCGGGCTTTTTTGCGTCCGGTGGAATGGCTGGCGGCGCGCGTTACCTGCGAACGCAACCGTACGGTGGGGCTGTCGAGGCTGGGGGCCTCGACAGCGAAGTGCCCACGCGGTTACGTGCGCGACCTTGCACCTGCTGCGGGAAGATATCGCTCGAATCGCCGAGCGAAGCCACGCCGCATCGTCGGTTTGCCTTCATCGCATCCGTTTCGAGCGACATTTCACCGTAACGGACTCCGGGACCGTGCGTACCGCGTGGGCACGGCGTGCCTAGCGCGGCCCGGCCCACCGTACGACCCCTCGCGCCCTCAATGTTTGAAGGACGCATCCGGCGGCGCGGCCATCACGGGATGCGGCGGCATTCCATCCTGGTCCGCCAGCTTCACGATCGACAACGGATGCGCAAACCGTATCCCTTCGCGCGCGAACCTGCGGTAGATCTCGAGCAGGATGGCCTGCTGGGTATCCATGTGGGCGAGGTAGTCCGGGCTCTGGAAGTGGTACACCACCTCGAAGTTCAGCGACCACTCGCCGTAGTTGAAGAAATGGGCGCGCTCGAAGGCGGCCTGCCGATCGGCGCTCACCACCTCGCGGATCAGCGCCGGAATGCGCGCCAGCTGCTCCTCGCTGCTGCCATAGGCCACGCGCAGCACGAAGGCGACGCGCCGGGTGTCCATGCGCTTGTGGTTGTGGATGCGGCTCTTGAGCAGGTCGCCGTTCGAGAAGATCACCTGCTCGCCGCCCAGGCCGCGCAGGCGCGTGGTCTTCAGGCCGATGTGCTCGACCGAGCCCAGCACGTCGCCAACGATGATGAAATCGCCGATCTCGAAGGGCTTGTCGAGCATGATCGAGAGCGAGGCGAACAGGTCGCCCAGGATGTTCTGCACCGCCAGCGCGACCGCGATGCCGCCCACGCCGAGGCTGGCCACCAGGGCCGTGATGTTGAAGCCGAAATTGTCCAGCACCATCAGGAAGGCCACCACCCACAGCGCCAGGCGGCTCAGGAAGCAGATGATGGTGCGCGACGCGCGCTTGCCGTCTCTGGAAAGGTAGTGGTCGCGCCAGGCGCGCAGCAGGGTGTCGCCCCAGATCGCCAGTTGCAGGATCAGGGCGGCGATCGCCACCCGCGACGCGACCAGGTGCTGCTTGTCGCTCAGGTCCAGGACCAGGGCGCCGAGGTAGGCCGACATCGCCAGCATGATGACGATGTAGGTATTGCGCAGCATCCGGGCGACCAAGGCATGGACATTGCCGTCGGCCATGCCGCCGGTGCCCTGCGACAGGGCCTGCATCCGGTGCAGCACGAAGCGGCGCAGCCAGTACAGGGCCAGCGTCACGCCGAGGGTAATGGCGACGGCGAACGCCCAGCTTTCGAGGGTATTCCTGAGGAAGGTGAAATGCATCCGGGCTCCGGCGTGACGTTCATCCGCCTAGTGTGCGGTGCCCCGCGAGCGGAGCGCGCACAATTGACACCTGGCAGGAAGGAGCCTACATTGCCATCTTTGCAATCGTGAGCCTGCATGGGCATGCGCCAAGACACCCGCCACTACACCGTCTCCTGCGGCACCCTGGTCCTCGACGGCCAGGGCCGGCTGCTGCTCGGCCATGTGACGAACACCGCCGCCTGGGACATCCCGAAAGGCATGCAGGACCCGGGGGAAACGACGCTGGAAGCGGCGATACGCGAACTGTACGAGGAAAGCGGCGCGGCGTTTGCGCCGGAACGCTTCATCGACCTGGGCGAATTCGCCTACCGGCGCGACAAGCGCCTGCACCTGTACCGGGTCGAGGCGGGCGAGGAACTGGGCGACCTGGCGCAGCTGGTGTGCACCAGCTGGTTCCCGCACCACAAGACCGGCAAGCCGACGCTCGAAATGGACGCGTTCCGCTGGGCCGGACGCGATGAAGTCAGCCAGCTTTGCTGGCCGCGGATGGCGAACCTGCTGCTGACGCTGGCGTGGTAGCGCCCTTGGCCGGCGTATGCGGCGCCGGCGGGGCCAGTGCGGCCTCGATCGTGTCGAGCGTGGCCGGCTTGGTCAGGTGCAGGTCGAAGCCGGCCTGCGCACTGCGTTCGCGGTCGGCAGGTCCGCCCCAGCCGGTCAGGGCCACCAGACGCAGGCCGTCGTTGAGCGGGTCCTTGCGGATCGCCGCCGCCACCTCGTAGCCGGACATGCCGGGCATGCCGAGGTCGAGGAAGACCACGCCGGGCGCGAAGCCCGGCAGCATGCGCAGCGCCTCGTGGCCGTCGTTCGCGATCGCGGTCGTGTGTCCCATTGCCGCCAGCAGCGCCGCCAGGGTGTCGGCGGCGTCACGGTTGTCGTCGACCACCAGGATGCGCAGCGCGTCGAGCGTGCGCGCAGCGGCGGGTCCGGCCTCGCATGCCGCGCCGGGCGCCTGCGCGGCGGCCAGCGGCAGGCGCACCGTGAACACGCTGCCGGCGCCGATGCCGGGGCTGGCAGCGCGCACGCTGCCGCCGTGCAGTTCCACCAGGCTGCGCACCAGCGACAGGCCGATCCCGAGTCCGCCGAGGCTGCCGTTGCTGCCGACCTGGGTGAACATCTGGAACACGCGTTCGAGTGCGTCCTCTGCGATGCCGATGCCGTTGTCGGAGACGGTCATGGCAAGCTCGCCGCCATCCACCGCAGCCGCCAGTTCGATGGCGCCGCCGCGTGGCGTGTAGCGCGCCGCGTTGTTCAGGAGATTGCTGAGCACCTGGGTCAGGCGCGTCGGGTCGCCGTACAGCGTCACCGGCTCGGCCGGCAGGCGCAGGCTGAAGCGGTGGCGCGCGGCCTCGATCAGCGGCGCGCTGGTGTCGGCGGCCGCCCTCAGGAGCTCGCCGAGGTCGATCCATTCGCGCCGCAGCTCGACCTGGCCGCGCGTCACGCGGGCGACGTCGAGCAGGTCGTCGACCAGGTGCACCAGCTGGTCGAGCTGGCGGTCCATGATCGCGTGCACGCGGGCGCTGGCTTCCGGGTCGGCTCCGGCACGGCGCAGCAGCTGCACGCCGCTCCTGATCGGCGCCAGCGGGTTGCGCAGCTCGTGGGCGAGGGTGGCCAGGAACTCGGTCTTCAGGCGGTTCGCCTCGGCCAGGTCGGCCGCCAGGCGGCGCAGCTCTTCCTCGCCGCGGCGCTGCTCGGTGATGTCCTTGAACAGCACCGCCACCCGGTGCGCGTCCGGCTCGCCGATGCGGGTCGCGTACAAGTCGAATCAGCGGCCCAGGGCGCGCGCCTCGTTGACGAAGCGCGCCGGCTCGCCGCTGACGACCACACGCCCGAAGATGTCGAACCAGTGCTGCTCGTGCTCGGGCGCCAGTTCGCGCATGCGCCGTCCCGCCGCGTCCTGCAACCCGGTCTGGCCGTCGAAGGCGGGATTGGTTTCGACGAAGCGGTAGTCGCAAGGCTGTCCGGCTTCGTCGAACAGCACCTCGATCAGGCACATCGCCTCGTCCATCGCGTTGAACAGGGTGCGGTAGCGCTCCTCGCTGGCGCGCAGCTCGGCTTCCGCCTCGAACTGGCGGGTGGCGTCGATCACCACGCCGCTTACCGCGTACGGGATGCCGTCCTCGCCGGCGGCGATCTGGCCGCGCGCGATGACCCAGCGCCAGCGTCCTTCCGGCGCGCGCACGCGGAAGGTGGCGTCGTAGGGAGCGCCGCTGCGCAAGGCGCCTTCCAGGCGGGCGCGGGTGGCGGCCAGGTCGTCGGGGTGCACTGCCGCCAGGTAGGCGGCCATCGGCGCGTCCTGCGGCAGCACGCCGCCGAACATGGCGGCCAGGCGGGCGTCGCCGCGCACCCGGTCGGCGCCGACATCCCATTCCCAGACCGCCAGGTTGGCGGCGGCCAGGATGGATTCCAGGCGTTCGCTGGCCTGGCCGAGGGCTCGCTCGGCACGGCCCCGTTCGGACGCGGTGCGGAAGGCATCGAGGTAGAAGCGCGCCTTGGCAGCCAGGATGGTCGGCGAGACCGGGTCGTTCAGCACGGCGATGGCGCCGGCTTCGTAGACCTGTTCGAGCGGAAGAGGGGGTGTGGGCGGCAGGTCCAGGGCCACCACCGGGGTGTGGCTGGAGCGGCGGTTGGCGCGCATCAGGCCCACCGTCTGCAGCAGGCCCGGGCCGTCGCCGGCGTAGCCGACCAGGACCAAGGCGAAGTCGGTGGCGTGCGCCAGGTCCAGTCCTTCGTGCGCGGACCGGGCCCGCATCACCGATTGACCGAGCTGGGCCCCGGCCTGGTTCACCACCGGATCGAGCCTGTCCGATTCGCAGACGAAGAGGATCAGGCTGGCGGGCGCGTTCACCGGCCGGCCTCGGGCAGCGGCATGCGTGGGACGGCGGCGGGCGCGGATGCGGGTTGGAACGGACTCATGTATGGGCAGCCGGGTTTTGTTGTCCTTGGTATAAGAATGTAAAAGTGGTGCGCGAGAATGTCAATCTTTTGCTCGGCAGTTCGGGGGCACGGCTGCACCGGCTGGCCTGTGACATTGTTTCCACAGGTGAATCCGAAAAGCGTGCCGGTGCTTCGCCGGTGCGGTGTTTGGGCGTAGCATGGGCGCATGCCCGGGAGCGCGAAGGGCAGGGCACAGACAAGGAGACAGCAACATGCAAGACGCAGCACAGCAGCCGGATTCCCATGACGTCGCCACCATCATGGGCGGCCTGTACGGGGACGGCATCATCGCCTGCAAGGGCGCCTTCGACCGCGCCTGGGTGGCACGCCTGGGCCAGGACATCGCGACCCTGTTCGAGGAGGCGCGGCGCCGGCCGGGCGGGGCACTCGAGCGCGGCCCCAACCGCTATTACGTCGAGGCGCATCCGGAGCGCATTTCCGGCTTCGCCGACATCATCGGCCACCCCTGGGTGGTGGCGGTCTGCCGCGCGGTGCTGGGCCCGGACTACCGCGTGGTCGAAGCCGGCTTCGACATTCCCGGCCCGGGCGCACTGCACCAGCCCTGGCACCGCGACTTCGCCTCGCCCGAGGCGACGCTGAAGGGCCGCCTGAATTCGCTCGCCTTCAACATCACCACGGTGGACGTGGAAGAGGACATGGGCCCGTTCGAGATCGCGATCGGCACCCAGTGGGACGACCTGGGCGGCGGCGACCCGATGTTCCCGCCGCGCGAGAACTGGCCGCGCTACGAGGCGCGCGCCCAGCGCAAGCTGCCGCGCATGGGCGACATCTCGGCGCGCTCGGCGCTGACCATCCACCGCGGCACGGCGAATCAATCGGACCGCTCGCGCCCGGTGTTCGTGCTCGGCGTGGACGCGCCGGACGCGCGCAACGCCGACAAGCACGATTTGCAGCTGACGCGCGCCTACTACGACAGCCTGGCGCCGGAACTGCGCGAGCACATCACCTGCCGCGTGGTGGACAGCCTGGAGAACATCGTGCAGGCGCATACCATCGAGGGCCTGCGCATGGGCGTGACGACGTAGGGAGGCGATGCGCTCGCCAGCGAGGTCCGAGACCGGGATGGTTCGTCAGCAGCCTGCGTGCGGGGTTACCGTGGAACCGGGCGCGCCGCGCGCGCATGATGGGCTTTTGGCAGAGAACAAGTCGCGCTCCGAGACCCAACCACGGGTACGTCGATTTTCTGGGCCAACATATTCAGCCCTGACCCAACCATCGCGTGTTTCAAAGACCCGTAGAGCATCACCGGTAACGAGATACGCCTTGCGTGGCTTGGCCCGCGACGGATCGTCATGAAAATATGCCTTCTTCGCTGCGATAATCCTGACCGCCTCCCAGCTGCCGCGCTCGGTGAGCGCGAATGTCGACGGGTCCGATGCGAAGCGCTGGACGTTCCAGCAACCGCCATGCTCCTCGTCGAGCGTCAGGCGAACTGCTGGTTTTCGGTCGGAAGTCACCGGCTCAATGACGCCACGGATGACCGCTTGTGGATCGCGGTCGCCTGGAAACCAGGTGTTCACGCGGTCAGCTGAACCTGCGGCTTTGCCGCTGACAAAGAAGATGCAGCTGAACTGGCCTCTTCCTGTGGAACGCTCGAAGTAACCCGTCAAGTAACCGTTTCGGTCGACGCCAACGAGGAACACGCCATAGTCTCCCGATACCATCTCCGCCGCCAGACAGGGCCAGGCCGCCAATGTCATCAGCCAGACCAGAAGTCGTTTATGCACGGGTGTCCTTTCAACAAGCCGGAGTCAACCTGCCTGGAAGTAGGGCCGGACCGCTTCGATTTGCCCCGCAGCCAGGTCCTCCCACACCAGGACTGCCGACTCTTGAGGAAGCGCCTTGACCTCTTTCATTGGGCATAATTCGGCTTCGTAATTCTGGTCGGCCCACTCTTCCAAACGCCAATTGCGCTATTTATCTGCGCACTAGTTATCGAGCACGGACAGCGCTAAGAAAAAAGCCCGCACGGCTCGCACCGCGCAGGCTTTCTCCTGCTGTTGTCACTCTTCAGTCAATCTCAGGGCTTGCCCTGGTCCTCGCTGTCCGGCTCGGTACTCACCGTGTCCGGCAGCGATTCGGTGACGCTGCCCGGCAGTTGGCCCACGCGGCGGGTATCGTCCGACGCCATGTCCAGGTTCACTTCCTCGGCCACCTCGAAACGGCCGTCCTCGGCGCCTTCTTCGCCCGGCAGCAGGTTTTCCGAACGGTTGTATTCGTCGGTACCCGGCTGCGCGGTCTGCTGCTTGTCTTGCGGTTTGGCTTGCTGCTCTGGTGTCGTCATGTGTCCTCCATATTCGCATTGAAGATCATGACTGCATTATCACGCAGGCCAGCCGCGTCAGGCGCACGCTACTTGCGCGCCCTGGTCTTCGGCAGGTTCTTTTCCAGGATCGCCCACAGGATCAGCCCATAGGCCAGCAGGCGGATCAGGTAGTGCAGGGGCGAGTCCTCGCCGCCGGCGTCGTGCAAGGCCGAATACAGGCGATGCACCCCTTCGATGAAAAAGGAGAGGGCGAAATACAGGAAGAAGCGGTCGCCGGAATCGCGCCAGAAGCGCAGGAAGAACAGGGCGATGACGATCGAGCCCATGGTGATGGCGCCGGTGAAGAGTTCGGTCATGTCATTCCTTCTCGTAGATCAGCCCGTACAGCAACAGGGCGATGGCGACCAGGGCGCTGATCAGCCGCGCCGGCAAGAAATTGATATCGGGGAAGACGATCTTGTCGAGCAAGAGGAACAGATTGTTCAAGGTCATCACCGCAAAGCAGGACCCGCTCCAGAACAGCAGCCGGTAGCGCGTGCGCCGGTAACTGGCGAACAGCAGCCAGGCGCAGGCGAGCGACGTCAGGATGCACAGGATGTAGATCGTTTCCGCCACTTACGAATCCTTTCGCAGTTTGAAGGCGTCGGCGAATTGTTGCGCCTTGCGGTCGAGGGAAGAGTGAATCAGATGGGTGACGTCCACCAGGTGCCTGGCATACAGCTCGGCCAGGTCATCGATGCGTTCGCCCAGCTGCGGCGAGCCGGGCCGGTACTGGTAGCAGCCCGGGGCGTCGGCGCAGGGCGCGACCATGCCGGCGCGGCACAAGTCTTCCAGCAGGGTGTGGGCGGTACGCTCGCGCACGTAGAGACGCTGGGCCAGCGTGTCGCTGTGCCATTGCTGCGCCGGATCGGCGCGCAACAGCAGCAGCGCTTCGAGGAAGGGTACGGACGGAATGCTAGTGAGCACAAAGCGCCGCAGGTCCTCCGGAATCGGGGCCTTTTCCATTGACGGTGATTTGTTTCCGTTACGGAATGTTATCAAAAGAGCGCGTATTCTAGAGGATTCCCTTAGACAATGCACAATCAATCGTGCGCCACGTCAGAGTCGTTGTCCTGAAACTGTGCCATGCAGGGCGGGTGAGGGCGGATGTGTCGGCTACAATGCGGGCTCGTTACATTCTTTCAACCGAGCACATGTTTCACAGAATCTTCACTGCGGTGGCGCTGTCTGCCGCACTCATCGCACCAGGCGCGGCGGGCGCCGCCGGCGCCAGCACCGGCTGTCCCTCGCATTACGTCGACGGCCGCGCGCCCGAGATCCGCAACCCCAAGCTGGCGAATGCCACCCGCGAACTCTGCTACGGCGTATTCGGCGTGATGCACTCCGGGATCACCCGCACGCCGCTGTGGTCGGCGGAAAACCTGCGCGCCGAAAACGTCGCGGCCGCCCAGGGCATGAAGCGCGACAACGACTTCCACGCCGAGTCGCGCCTGCCGCGCAACCAGCGCGCCGAACTGTCGGACTATGCGCGCAGCGGCTTCGACCGCGGCCACCTGGCGCCGAACGGCGACATGCCGGACAAGCGCAGCCAGCGCGAAAGCTTCACACTCGCCAACATGGTGCCGCAGGACGGCGACCACAACCGCCATATCTGGGCGCCGATCGAGGGCGAAGTGCGCAAGATGGCGAAGAAGGAAGGGCAGCTGTACGTGATCACCGGGCCGGCCTTCCTCGGGAATAACCTGCGCAAGGTCGGCAACGTGCTGGTGCCGAGCCACCTGTACAAGGTGGTCTACAGCCCGCGCCAAAAGATGGCCGCGGCCTGGTTCACCGAGAACCGCGCGCATGCCGACATCCAGGTGATCCCGGTGGCCGAACTGGAACGCATCGTCGGCATCGAATTCCTGCCCTCGCTCAGCCAGCAGCAGAAGGAACGCATGCTGCGCCTGCCGAAGATCAAGCAGAAGAAGCAGAAACAGGACCGCGATTTCTGGTCGACCTCGATCAAATAAACAGGAGCTCTCATGACTGCAAAGAAAAAGACCAGTGAAAAAACCCTCGTCCCCTTCGCCAACGAAGCCGACGTGCTGCACATCGGCGACCTGATGGTCGAGAACCGTCTCGACCGCATCACGCTCTCGGGCGACGTCGACCTGACCCTGGACCAGCCGGGCCTGGCACTGGCGCGGCGCCTGCACGCGCTGCTGGGCGACATCGTCGGCAAGATGGAAGCGCAGGAACTACCGGCGCAACTGCCGCCGCCGGACGTGCAGCAGGTCGAGAATCCGTTTAATTAAGCTTCTGTTAAGTTTCGCTCACGCGGACTGCACCCCTTCGCGCCGGCACGTGCGCTGCCGGCGCCGACCTGCCGGCCCTCGCCGGCACGCGCCAGAGCGCCTTTACCTACAGGCTTCCTGCGTTTCCACCGGCTTTTTCCCCGCTCGTTTTACTGCCCAAAAACCTCATCCATTTACTGGGGTCAATGGTGCGCTAGGCCCCGACAGTTTGGAGTAACCTGATCTGGTCTCGCGTCAGCGACCAAACGGAGCCGATTCAATGGCAGGTAACACGTCAGACCCAGCAGGACAGGATCTGTTGACGATCCCGGTCGTCGCGGAACAGCTCGCGGTCGGCACCCGTACGGTCGACACCGGGCGCGGCGTCCGCATTCACAAGACCGTGATCGAGCAGCCGGTCACCATCGACGAGCGCCTCGGGCGCGACGAGGTGGAGATCACGCATGTCGCGGTCGACCGCATCGTCGCGCCTGATGAGGCGCCCACCACCCGCTACGAAGGCGACACGATGATCGTGCCGATTCTCGAGGAAGTGCTGGTGGTCGAGCGCCGCGTGCGCATCAAGGAAGAGCTCCACATCACCCGGACCCGCCGCGAGGAGCGGCACCAGGAGTCGGTCGTGCTGAAGGCCGAACAGGTCAGCATCGAGCGCTTCGACGAGTCCGGGTCCCCGCCAACGAAGTGACCCTATAACTGGAGGAATGATCATGCAACATACCCTGATTGCTGTCTTCGACAACCACAACGACGCGGTGAGCGCCAAGAACGAACTGCTGTCCTCGGGCTTCTCGGAGTCCGACGTGCGCCTCTCGCACGGCAACGAAGATCCGGCCATGGCCTCGAAGGGCGTGACCCCGGCCGGCTCCATGACCGACACGAGCGTCACCCGTACCGACGACGAGCCGGGCATCGGCACCAGTATCAAGAACTTCTTCAGCGACATCTTCGGCGCCGACAGCGACGAGCACCACGCCAAGTACTCGAACGCCGTGGCCCAGGGCAACCACGTGCTGACGGTGAACACCGACAGCGAGCCGGAAGTCGAGCGCGCCGCCGACATCGTCGAGCGCTACGGCCCGGTCGACATCGACGAACAGTCGGAAAAATGGGCCAGCGGCGCCGGCCTGGGCGGCGGCATGGGCGACATGAATTCGCCGGGCGCCGGCGTGATGGGCGTGGGCGCGGGCGGCCTGCAGCAGTCGCAATCGATGTCGCTGCAGTCGGACAACGACCGCCTGCCGCTGAACCAGCAATCGCTGAACGACCCGAACCCGATGGGCACCACCTACCAGGAACCGATGTCCTCGCATGACCAGCTGAGCGCCGGCAGCTACGGCACCGGCAGCGGCAACCTGCAGACCAGCATGGGTTCGAGCAATCCGTCGGCCGGCTCGGATGCGATGAAGGCGTCGTCGGGTTCGTCCTCGCTGTCCGGTTCGTCCTCGTCGCTGCAAGGCTCGTCGCTGGAAGGCTCGGCCAAATCGACCGCCAGCATGCAGGATGCGTCCCTGACCGGCTCCTCGCTGAGCGGCTCGTCCTCGTCTTCGCTGAGCGGCTCGCAGCAGCGCGATACGAATACCGCCGCGATTCCCGTGGTGCAGGAACAGCTGAAGGTCGGCAAGCGTGAAGTCCAGCGCGGCGGCGTGCGCGTGTTCTCGCGTGTCGTCGAAACCCCGGTCAACGAATCGATCGGCCTGCGCGAAGAGCACGTGAACGTCCAGCGCCGCCCGGTCAACGAACCGATCAGCACCACCGACAGCTCGGCCTTCAAGGAGCAGTCGATCGAGATGCGCGAAACGGCCGAGGAAGCCGTGGTCGAGAAATCGGCGCGCGTGGTCGAGGAAGTCACGATCAACAAGGAAGTTTCTCAACGCCAGCAGCAGATCAACGACACGGTGCGCCACACCGAAGTCGAAGTCGAGCAGCTGGGCGCCGGCTCGGCCCGTTCGAGCATGATGAGCGACGACGATTACTACCGCAACCACTTCACCAGCAACTACGGCAGCACCGGCGATTCGTACGACGACTACGCGCCGGCCTACAGCTATGGCTCGGAAATGGCGCGCAACGGGAAGTACAGCGGCCGCCAGTGGGACGACGTCGAAACCGATTTGTCGAGCGACTGGGCAACCCGCGCCGGCAACAAGGCCGGCTCGACCTGGGCCAAGATGAAGGCCGCCGTCAAGCACGGCTGGGATCGCATGACGAACGACGATGACGATTCCTACTACCGCAACCACTATGCCAGCAGCTACGGCGCCTCGGGCGACTCCTACGACAGCTACAAGCCGGCCTACAGCTACGGCTCGGACATGCGCCGCGACCAGAAGTACAGCGGCCGCCAGTGGGACGACGCCGAATCCGACCTGCGCAGCGATTGGGACAGCCGCTACCCGAGCGACAACGGCGTCTCGACCTGGGACAAGACCAAGGCCGCCGTCAAGCATGGCTGGGATCGCATGACGAACGACGACGACGATTCCTACTACCGCAACCACTACAACGCCACCTACAGCACCACCGGCGACGACTTCGACACCTACCAACCGGCCTACAGCTACGGTTCGGAAATGCGCAAGAGCGAGATGTACCGCAACCGCCCATGGGACGACGTCGAGCCTGACCTGCGCAGCAGCTGGGACGCACGCTACCCGAACAACGGCGTGTCGACCTGGGACAAGATGAAGGCGGCCGTGCGTCATGGCTGGGACCGCATGACGTCGTAATCGCGTTCGCTGCCGGGCCGGTCGCTACCGTGCCGGTCCGGTGTTAACGAAGAAGGGCGCCCTAGGGCGCCCTTTGTCTTGGCACAACCGCAGCCGGCTGGGTTAAGCACAGCTAACCCTTGTCCGGCTTCGTTAAGCTGCGCTTAACTGATTACTCCGCGAACGCCTGCGCCGCCGGGGTGATCTTCACGTTCCCGGCTTTGATGCCGAGCTTCATGTTGCCGATTACCTGGTCTTCGTCGAGCACGGCCTGCGGCTTGGCCGCATCGTACTTGATCGGCGAGAAGGCATCCGACACCAGCGCCTCTTTCAGACCGGCCGCATCCTTGGTGATCACGACCACCGACAGGTTCTTCGCCGACAGGTGCTTCCTGATCGCCGCATTCACGTCGGCCGCCGTCAGCTTCGACAGGCCGTCACGCATCATCTGCGTGAATTCCGGCGTGTTGTACCACTGCGAATCGAGGGCGTAGCCGAGGCGCTGGTCCTGGGTCGCGGTCATCACGAACACGTTCTTCATCAGGTAGCCGCGGGTGGTCTCGAAGTCGTCCTGCGAAATGCCATTGTCGACCATCTTGCCCAGTTCCGACAGCGCCAGGCGCAGCGTGAAGTGGGCATTCTGCGGCGCCACCGGACGGATCCAGACCTCGAACAACTGCGCCTTGCGGCCGAGGTTAGGACGCGGGAAGAAGCCGTACATACCGCCCGGGAAGGCTTCGATGTAGGCATAGTCGCCGTAGTTCAGGCCGCGCAGTTCGCGGATCTGCTGGTACAGGTGGGCGCTCGAGGCGCGGTGTTCGCCCAGCCAGGTCTTGGCCAGCCACAGGGCCGGGAAGTCCGGGTGCGAACGCGTCACCGCCAAAGGCAGGCCGAACGAAATCGCGGTGGCGCGGGTGTTCTTCTCGATGATCTCGACTTCCAGTCCCTGCGGCTTGCGGCCCTGCGGCACAGGCGTTGCCGGCAAGCCGGCGCCCTGCGGCAGGCGCGCCAGGGCGGTCTTCAGCCCGGCGGTCATGGCGTCGCTGACGTCGCCCGAGATGCCGACGCGCACCGCGCCCCCGGTGTAGGCCTGCTTGTAGAAAGCCTTGACGTCGTCGAGCGTGATTGCGTCGATGCCTTTCACCGTACCGAGTACCGGATGGCCGTAGCCAGTGCCGGCGAACACATTGGCCTGCAGGCGTTCCTTGCCAAACTCTTCCTCGTTGTTGTCCTTCAGGTCGAGCAGCAGGGCATTCTTCTGCGCGTCCTTCAGGCGGCGGAAGTCTTCCTCGCGGAAGCCCGGCTCGATCAGCTGCGGCAGGGCGATGTCCAGGAATTCGTTCCATTTATCCTTGTGGATCGAGCCGCTGAAGGTGGTCATTTCCTTATCCACCTGGTCCGAGAAGCTGCCGGCCAGCGGGAACAGCGACTTGGTGATCTCGTCGATCTTGCGCTCGCGCGAACCGGCTTCCGAGACCATGGCTGCGGTCAGCGCCGCCAGGCCTTCCTTGCCTTTCGGGTCGTGCGCCGAACCTGCCGCGAACAGCAGCTTGAAGCGCACCTGCGGCAGGGCCGACTTTTGCACCAGCACGTCGAACTTCGCATCCGAAGCCTTGGGCGCCAGGCTGGCCAGCTTCGGCAATGCCTCGATGCCGGCGGGCAGGGCGTCGTGGGCCAGGGTGGTGATCACCATGCTGTCGTCGACCAGGTACTTGCGCGCAGCCGCCTGCAGGTCGGCCGGGCTCAAGCTGTCGACCACGCGGTAATAGCGGTTCAGGGTGCCGAAGGAACGGTTGAAGTGGACGTAGGAGGCCAGCGTGGCGGCGATCTGCTCGGTGTTGTCGAGCGAGCGGATCAAGCCATACTTGTTTGCCGACTTCGCGTCCGCCAGTTCCTTCTCGGTAACCGGGGTGTCGCGCAGCTGGGCGATGGTCTGCAGGATGGCGTCGCGCACGTACAGCGCGTCGGCCGGCTTTTTCACGCGGGCGCCGATGGTGGCCAGCGAAGGGTCGACGCGGTTCGGCGTGTAGTCGAACAATTGATCGACCTTTTGCTCGTCCTGCACCAGGCGCTTGTACAGCGGCGAAGTGGAGCCGAAGGAAAGCGACAGCAGCATGGCCAGCGCGGCCTGGTCCTTTTGCGTATCCGAGAAGGCCGGGGCGCGGAAGGCGACCGTCACCAGCGGCAGGGTCGGGGTTGGCCACGGCACGTGGCGATACAGGGCGCCTTTTGCGGCGGGTTCGGCCGGCACCGGCGCGTTGTAGCTGCCTTTCTGCCATTTGGCCCAATATTTCTCGACCATGGCGATCGCCTTCTGCGGCTCGACGTCGCCGGCGACGATGATGGTGGTGCGTTCCGGACGGTACCAGCGGTCGAAGAAGACCTTCGAGTATTCGTACTGGTTCGGCATGTCCTCGATGTCCTTCAGGAAGCCCATCGTGGTGTGTTTATACGTGTGGGTGGTGAAGGCGGCGTCGCGCTGCACCTCGAACAGCTTCTGCATCGGGTTCGCGCTGTTCTTGTTGTATTCGCCCAGCACGGCGCGCGATTCGGTCTTGAAGGCTTCGATCGGATAGGACAGGTGCTGGAAGCGGTCGGCTTCCACCTTCAGCACGGTTTCCAGGTCTTCCTTGGCGAAGGTGGTGTAGTAGTTCGTCAGGTCGTCGCTGGTGTAGGCGTTCTGGCGCGCGCCGGCCCTGGTGATGACTTCCTGGTATTTCTCGGGCGGGTAAGCCTTCGTCCCGCGGAACATCATGTGCTCGAAGAAGTGGGCGAAGCCCGACTTGCCCGGCTCGACTTCGTTGCGCGAACCGGTTTGCACCGGGATCGTCACCGACACCAGGTTCGGGAAGCCGGTCGGCACCACGATCACCTTCAGGCCGTTGGCCAGGGTCTTTTCGGTGGCCTTGAAGGGCAGGACGTCGTTGCCGGCCGCATTATTCGTGACAGGTTTGGCCGGGGCCGCCTGCGCGGGCAGCGTGCATACCGGAGCGGACAGCGCGAGCAGCGCCATCGGGAAGAGTTTCGACACAGGATCTCCTTGGGAAAAAATCTGGCACGAAGCATAAGATATTCCCCAGGGAATGAACAGCTTTACAAGGTATGCATGCCAGCCCGGTTCAGCCCCGTTCAGCCCGGTTCGGCCAGCGGCAGGCTGATGCGGTTGCGGCCAAGGTGCTTGGCGCGGTACAGGGCGGCGTCGGCAATCGCGACCAGCTGGCTGGCATCGTTCTCAAGCCCGGCAATCGCGGTGGCGGCGCCGATCGAGACCGTCACATGCTGGGTCGGCGCCTGGCCGTTTGCCGCGTACAGGGGCACGCGCAGGTGCTCGACGCGGCGCCGGATGCGCTCGGCGACAATCGCCGCGCCCTTCAGCGACTGGTTCGGCAGGATCACGGCGAATTCCTCGCCGCCATAGCGCGCCACCAGGTCGTTGGCGCGCATTTCGCTGGCGACCGCGGTGGCGATCCGCTTCAGGCATTCGTCGCCGCCGAGGTGGCCGTGGGCATCGTTATAAGCCTTGAAATTGTCGACGTCGACCATCAGCAGCGACAGCGGCTGGTGCTGGCGCAGGGCGCGCTGCCATTCGGCGTTCAGGGTATCGTCGAAGCAGCGGCGGTTCGCCAGGCCGGTCAGGCCGTCGCGGGTTGCGAGCTTTTCCAGCGCCATCTGCGCCATCTTTTCCTCGGTCAGGTCGCGCAGCGATTCGACCACGGCCGTCACGTGGCCGTGCTGGTCGAAGAGGGCGCTGGCGTCGGCGGCCAGGTAGCGCCGCTTGCCGGCGCGCGGCATGTCGCACCAGGTTTCGACCGACAAATGCGAGCTTGCCACTTGCGGCTTGCCGTGGCGCGGGTAGATGTGGCGGATCTCGTCGGTGCGATTCTGCAGCACCAGGTCGGCCAGGGTAGGGCGCGGATGGTCGTAGAAGCAGCGCCAGTGGTGATCGGTACCGACGATTTCTTCGGCGGGCACGCCGGTCAGGCGCTCGCAGGCACGGTTCCAGATCAGGACATGGGCATTGCTGTCGAGGACGAACACCGGGATCGCCAGGGTTTCCATCAACTGGTGGGCGAAACCGAGGTCCTTGCCGTGCGCGACGATTCCGGGTGTCGCGTCGAGCGAGCGCTGCATGCTTGTGCTGGTCATCAGGCGGCCTTCAAAGTCGGTTGAGAAGTGTCCCTTGAGCAATCTATTGATCGCTGACAAGGACCGATTCTGCTACCGCTGGCCTCCGACGCTATTGACGTACAGCAATACTCACAGGCTTGACTTCTCAGCCCGGGACCACCCCACCCATTCCGGATAGCGCGATCGCCATCCGGGTGCCGCCGCCCGGCAGCGCTTCGGTACGCAGGGCGCCGCCGCCGCTTTTCACCCGCTCGCGCAGGGCGGCGAGGCCGCAATCGCAGTCGCCGGCCGTGTCGCCGTCGTCCTCGATGCACAGGCTCAGGCGGCTGGCGTTGCGGCTGAGCTGGACGCGGACCCGGGTGGCGCGGCCGGCACGCGCGATGTTCGCCAGCGCTTCCTGCAGCGACCGGTAGAGCAGGGCGTCGCCTTCGCGTTCGCCGGCCGGTGCGTCAATCTCGGGCTGCAGGTCGAAGCGGTGGCCGATGCCGTGCAGGCGGCTGAAGTCGGCCAGCTGGCGCGCCATCGCGTCGCCCAGGCTTTCGCCGGCCGCCAGCGGACGCAGCTCGCCGGCCAGCACCCGGAGCGAGCGCAGCGCCAGGTCGACGGTGACGATCATGGCGCTGGTCTTTTGGTGGGTGGCGGGGTGGATACCGGCGCTTGCCACCTGCAGCAGCGACATTTCCGCGCGCAAGGCGACCAGCACTTGCCCGACTTCGTCGTCGATGTCGCGTGCGATGCGCCTGCGTTCGCCTTCGCGCACGCCTTCCTGCTGGCGCACCAGGCGGGTCAGCACGGCCTGGGTGTCCTGCAACGAGCCTTCCGCCACCTGGCGCGCCTTCTGCTCCAGGCACAGGCGGGCGGACAGCTCGCGCGCGCGGTCGTCGAGATCGATCCCGCGCCGCAGCAGCAGGCAGAGCGCACCGGCGGCGCCCAGCAGCCAGATCAGGGCGGTGACGGTCGAGGACGGAAAGGCGCTGCCCGGGATGCCCGCGCCGGCCACGCAGGCGCCCAGGATCATCAGGGCAGGGAGGTAGCCGGCTGGTCGGAGAAGCGGAGTCTTCATGGCGATCCTTCTTACGGGTTATCAGAACTTTCCGGCACTCAAGTTACCGCTTGTCGCAGGCGGGGTCCTTGTGGGTCATCAAAGTCCGTGCCGTATGGCAATAGCCACACTCCGGCGGCCGGAAAGGGGGAGGGGTCGGCAAGCGGGGTGGCGGGCGGTTATAATGGCCGGTTGACGAGAGGCTTACTGTGACTTACAGCATCAAAGAGATTTTCTACACCTTGCAGGGCGAAGGCGCCCATGCCGGGCGGCCGGCCGTGTTCTGCCGCTTCTCCGGCTGCAACCTGTGGACCGGGCGCGAAGCGGACCGGGCCACCTCGATCTGCCAGTTCTGCGACACCGATTTCGTCGGCACCGACGGCGAACGCGGCGGCAAGTTCCGCGACGCCGCCAGCCTGGCCGCCGAGATCGACGGCCTGTGGCCGGCCACCTATGCGCCGAGCAAGTACGTGGTCTTCACCGGCGGCGAACCGCTGCTGCAGCTGGACACGGCCCTGATCGAGGCCATGCATGCGCGCGGCTTCACGATCGCCATCGAGACCAACGGCACGCTGCCGGTCCCGGCCGGCGTCGACTGGATCTGCGTCAGCCCCAAGATGGGCTCGACGCTGGTGGTCGAGAAGGGCAATGAAATCAAGGTCGTGATTCCGCAGGCGAACCAGGACCTGGCCGCCTACGAGCACCTGGATTTCGAGAACTTCTTCGTGCAGCCGATGGATGGCCCGCTGGCCGCGCACAACACGCGCCTGGCGATCGAGACCTGCCGCCGCAACCCGAAGTGGAAGCTCAGCCTCCAGACCCATAAACTTTTGCAGATTCCCTGACTGATGCTTACCATTACCCGCAAGCTCGAATTCGATGCCGGCCACCGGATTCCCGACCACAAAAGCCAGTGCCGCAACCTGCACGGCCACCGCTACACCCTGGAAATCACGCTGATCGGCGAAGTCATCCAGGCTGAAGGCAATTCCGACAACGGCATGATCATGGATTTCTCCGACATCAAGGCCCTGGCCAAGGAACACCTGGTCGACGTCTGGGACCATGCCTTCCTCGTGTACGAAAAGGATGACAAGGTGCGCGCCTTCCTCGCCAGCCTGCCGGACCACAAGACCGTCGTGATCGATCGCATCCCGACCGTCGAGAACCTGGCGCAGGTGGCTTTTGGTATCCTGAAGGCCGCCTACACCGACCGTTTCGGCACCGGCCTGCGCCTGCACAAGCTGGTACTGCACGAAACCCCGAACTGCTGGGCAGAGATTACCGATGCCTGATGTCGCACAAGCCGCGCTCCAGCCTTTCGCCTCTGAGCTTGGCGGGGCAGGGGCGGCGCAACCCGACGTACCGCAGGCCGACTGCACGCATCCCGACTTCACGCATCCCGACTTTACCTTCATGCGCCTGGCGCTGGACCAGGCCGAGCGTGCCCGCCTCGAAGGCGAGGTGCCGGTCGGCGCCGTGGTCGTCAAGGATGGCGAAGTGGTGGCGGTCGGCTACAACCAGCCGATCGGGCGCCACGACCCGACCGCGCACGCGGAGATCGTCGCCCTGCGCGCCGCCGCCGAGAAGCTCGGTAACTACCGGCTTCCGGGCTGCGAGCTGTACGTGACGCTGGAACCTTGCGCCATGTGTTCGGGCGCCATGATGCATGCGCGCCTGGCGCGCATCGTGTACGCCGCGCGCGACCCGAAGACCGGCGTCTGCGGCTCGGTGCTCGACTTGTTCTCGCATGACGTGCTGAACCACCACACCGAAGTGGTCGGCGGCGTTCTGGCCGACGACGCCAGCACCATGCTGAAAAGCTTCTTTGCCGAACGCCGCGCCGCTGCCCGCAAAGTTGTGACCTGAGCGCCACGGGCGTGTGGCGCGGCTACCGCAGCCACGCCATGCACCCGGCGCACGCTTGCCCCTGAGCGCCGCCGCCGCGCTGAAAATGCTATGCTGGTTTTCGCACTGCCGACAGGCAGTCCAGGAGACCAGCCGTGTTTTGCCCGAACCCATTCAACCCACGCACAAGCCGGCACTGTCGTACGCCGGCCCAGCCGCCATGCCGACGCTGAGCGCCAACGGCATCCGCATTGCCTTCGACACCGCCGGCGACGCCAAGTCCACGCCGGTGCTGTTGCTGCACGGCCTGGGCATGCAGCTCACCAATTGGCCCGACGAATTCGTCGACGGCCTGGTCGAACTGGGTTTCTACGTCATCCGCTTCGACAACCGCGACAGCGGCCTGTCCACCAAATTCGACCGCGCCGGCAAGCCCAACCCCGTCTGGAGCTGGATCAAGCACGCCTTGGCGGCCCGCCTGGGCCTGCCGTTCAAGCCGCCTTACGGCCTGGACGACATGGCCGAGGATGCGCTCGGCGTCCTCAGCGCGCTCGGCATCGCGCGCGCCCACCTGGTCGGGGTCTCGATGGGCGGCATGGTGGCCCAGATCCTGGCGGCGCGCCATCCGCAGCGCGTGCTCAGCCTCACCGCCATCATGTCGAGCAGCGGGCGGCGCGGGCTGCCCGGACCGACCCCGAGCGCGCGCCATGCGCTGCTGTCGCGGCCGGCCGACACCCGCGACGTCGAAGCGCTGATCGACCATGCGGTGGCGGTGCAGCAAGCCATCGGCAGCCCGGCCTATCCGACGCCGGAAAAGCAGCTGCGCCGGCGCGCCGCCCGTTCGCTGCGGCGCTGCTATTGCCCGGCCGGGGTCACGCGCCAGATGCTGGCCATCACCGGCGCCGCCGACCGCTCCGCGCTGCTGCACACGATCGCCGCGCCGACCCTGGTAATCCACGGCGCCCGCGACCCGCTGGTGCCGCTGGCCTGCGCCGAAGACCTGGCGGCCCAGGTGCCGGGGGCGCGCCTGGAGGTCATCGAAGGCATGGGCCACGACCTGCCGGCCCAGCTGAACGAGCGGATGCTTGCCTTGATCGACGCCCATGCGCGCGGTAAGATGGCTTTCGACTTAACACCGCGCCTCTTCGTCAAACAGTGATCACTTCCCAACTCGGCATCGCGATCGTCGCGCCCGCCGGCCACACGCACGACCTCGACGCCGTCGCCCGCGGCATCGCCCGCCTCGAAGCCCACGGCTGCCTGGTCCACAATTACTACGATCCCGAGGCGGTGCACCTGCGCTTCGGCGGCACCGACGAAGCGCGCCTGGCCCAGCTGTATGCGGCGGCCGACAACCCGGACGTGCAGGTCGTGATGGCGCTGCGCGGCGGCTATGGCATGACGCGCCTGCTGCCGCAGATCGATTTCGAGCGCCTGGCGCGCAGCGGCAAGTTGTTCGTCGGCTTTTCCGATATCACGGCCCTGCACATGGGCCTGTATGCCAGGACCGGCGCGCTCAGCTATGCCGGGCCGATGCTGGCGGGCGACTTCGGCGCGCTTGAACCGGTCGACTTCACGCTCGACCAGTTCTGGTCCTGCCTGGCGGGGCCGACGCACACGATTACCGAGCAGGCTTGCGGCAACCCTGCGCTGGACGTGAGCGGCACCATCTGGGGCGGCAACCTGGCGATGCTAGCCTCGCTGGTCGGCACCGATTATTTCCCACGCATCGACGGCGGCATTTTGTACCTGGAAGATATTGCCGAGCACCCGTTCCGGGTGGAGCGCATGCTGCTGCAGCTGATGCAGGCCGGGGTGCTGGCAGGGCAGCGGGCCGTGCTGCTGGGCGACTTCTCCGGCTACAAGCTGGGGCCGATGGACAACGGCTACGATTTCGACGCCATGCTGGCCCACCTGCGCGCCACCTTGCCGCTGCCGGTGCTGACCGGCCTGAGCTTCGGCCACGGCCCGCGCCGGGTGACGATACCCTTCGGCGCCCAGGCGCGCCTGGTGTCGGACGGCGAGGGCTTCAGCCTGCGGCTATCCGACTATCCAACGCTGCGTTGCGCCTGAAGCGCCGCGAGCGGCAACATTTCCTGAACGATCAACCTGTCCTTGCGCCGCAGCGCCCTCCAACCGGGCCTGCCGGTGGTAAAATAGCAGGTTAATCGCAAACTTCGCTAGAGGTCACACCAGTGCTCAGTACAGCCAATATCACCATGCAGTTCGGCTCCAAGCCGTTGTTCGAGAACATTTCCGTCAAGTTCGGCGAAGGCAACCGCTACGGCCTGATCGGCGCCAACGGTTGCGGCAAGTCGACCTTCATGAAGATCCTGGGCGGCGACCTGGAACCGTCGGCCGGCAACGTCAGCCTCGACCCGGGCGAGCGCCTGGGTAAACTGCGCCAGGACCAGTTCGCGTACGAAGACGTGCGCGTGCTCGACGTCGTCATGATGGGCCACACCGAACTGTGGAACGCCATCGCCGAGCGCGACGCCATCTACGCCAATCCGGAAGCCACCGACGACGACTACATGAAAGCCGCCGAGCTCGAAGGCAAGGTCGCCGAATACGACGGCTACTCGGCCGAAGCACGCGCCGGCGAACTGCTGCTCGGCCTGGAAATCGCCAGCGAGCTGCACCAGGGTCCGATGAGCGCCGTGGCGCCGGGCTGGAAGCTGCGCGTGCTGCTGGCCCAGGCCCTGTTCTCGAACCCGGACATCCTGCTGCTCGACGAACCGACCAACAACCTGGACATCAACACGATCCGCTGGCTGGAAGACGTGCTGAACCAGCGCAATTCGACGATGATCATCATTTCCCACGATCGTCACTTCCTGAACCAGGTCTGCACCCACATCGCCGACATGGACTACGGCACCCTGAAGGTGTATCCGGGTTCCTACGACGACTACATGCTGGCCTCGACCCAGGCGCGCAACCAGCAGCTGGCGAACAACGCCAAGGCGAAAGAGAAGGTCGCCGAGCTGCAGGACTTCGTGCGCCGCTTCTCGGCCAACAAGTCGAAAGCCCGCCAGGCTACCTCGCGCGCCAAGATGATCGACAAGATCAAGATCGAGGAATTCAAGCCTTCCTCGCGCGCCTATCCGTTCGTGCGCTTCGAAGGCGAAAAGAAACTGCACCGCCTGGCCGTCGAGACCGAGGGCCTGACCAAGGCCTACGACCGCACCCTGTTCAAGAACTTCTCCATCATGGTCGAAGCGGGCGAGCGCATCGCCATCATCGGCGCCAACGGCGCCGGCAAGACCACGCTGCTGCGCTGCATCGGCGGCAGCGCCATCACGGGTCTGGATGCCGACCATGGTCGCGTGAAGTGGGCCGAGAACGCCAACGTCGGCTACATGCCGCAGGATCCGACCGAGGAATTCCCGAAAGACGACATCCTCACCGACTGGATGGGCCGCTGGACGAAGGAGGGCGACGACGACCTGGCCGTGCGCTCGATCCTGGGCCGCCTGTTGTTCGGCGGCGACGAAGTCAAGAAATCGGTCAAGGTCCTGTCCGGTGGCGAAAAGGGCCGCATGATGTACGGTAAGCTGATGCTGGGCCGTCACAACGTGATGCTGCTCGACGAGCCGACCAACCACATGGACATGGAATCGATCGAGTCGCTGAACATCGCCCTCGACAAGTACGAAGGCACGCTGATCTTCGTCTCGCACGACCGCGAGTTCGTCTCCTCGCTGGCCACGCGCGTGCTCGAAGTGAAGGAAAACGAAGTCGTCGACTTCCGCGGCACCTACGAAGAGTACCTGACCAGCCAAGGCATCGATTAAGTAGGGTGGGTTCTCGAACCCACCGCTCCGACCGGCGCCGCATCATCCGGCGCCGGTTTTGTATTCATTGACGAATCTGCTGCGATGAACATCCCGATCAAAACCTTCGAATACGACCACCCGCAAGACGGCGCCGCCTGCACCGCCCACGCCTGGGCCAAGGTCCCCGCAACGCCATCGCCTGACGAAAAGACGGCACTCAAGGACCGCATCCGGCGCCTCTTGAAAGAGAAACAGGCGGTCCTGGTCGCCCACTATTACGTCGACCCCGACCTGCAGGACCTGGCCGAGGAAACCGGCGGCTGCGTCTCCGATTCCCTGGAAATGGCGCGCTTCGGCCGCGACCACCCGGCCAAGACCCTGGTCGTGGCCGGCGTGCGCTTCATGGGCGAGACCGCAAAGATCCTCAGCCCCGAGAAGACCATCCTGATGCCAGACCTGGACGCGACCTGCTCGCTCGACCTGGGCTGCCCGGCCGACGAATTCGCGGCTTTCTGCGACCAGCATCCGGACCGCACCGTGGTCGTCTACGCGAATACCAGCGCCGCCGTGAAGGCACGCGCCGACTGGATGGTGACCTCGTCGATCGGCCTCGACATCGTCAGGCACCTGCACGAGCAGGGCAAGAAGATCCTGTGGGCGCCTGACCGCCACCTGGGTTCCTACATCCAGAAGCAGACCGGCGCCGACATGCTGCTGTGGCAGGGCTCCTGCCTGGTGCACGACGAATTCAAGGGCATCGAACTCGATTTGCTGAAGATCGAGCACCCTGGCGCGAAAGTGCTGGTGCACCCCGAGTCCCCAAGCAACGTGGTGGCCCAGGCCGACGTGGTCGGTTCGACCACCCAGCTGATCACCGCCGCGCAAACAATGGACGCCACCACCTTCATCGTCGCCACCGACAACGGCATCCTGCACAAGATGCGCATGGCCGCGCCGGGCAAGACCTTCATCGAAGCCCCGACCGCCGGCAACAGCGCCACCTGCAAAAGCTGCGCGCACTGCCCGTGGATGGCGATGAACGGCCTGAAGAACCTGGCCGACGTGCTCGAATCCGGCGCGAACGAGGTCTTCGTCGACCCGGTCATCGGCAAGGAAGCCGTGCGCGCCATCGACCGCATGCTCGATTTCGCCGCCGCCAAGAAGACGAAGGCGCTGCCAAGCGGCGCGCTCGAACAGAACACCACGCTTTTCTCGGGAGTAGGCCCAGCATGACGACCCTGCGTAATCCGCATTCCCAGTTCGACGACAAGCTGCAAGCCGCCTTCGAACAGAACATCCTCGCTGCGCTGCTGGAAGACGTCGGCAGCGGCGACCTGACCGGCATGCTGGTCCCGCTCCAACCCCGCGTGCAGGCGCGCGTCATCGTGCGCGAAGCCGCGGTGCTTTGCGGCGCGCCCTGGTTCGAAGGAGTGATGCTGGCCATCGACCAGGATACCGAGATCGAGTGGCAGTATGCCGAGGGCGACCTGATGGCGGCCGATTCCGTCGTCTGCACCATCGCGGCTTCGCCGCGTTCGCTGCTGACGGCCGAACGCGCAGCGCTGAACTTCATGCAGCTGCTGTCGGGCGTGGCCAGCGCCACCCGCACCTACGTCGACGTGATCCAGGGTACGAACGCCGCCATCCTCGACACCCGCAAGACCTTGCCGGGCCTGCGCCAGGCGCAGAAATACGCGGTGCGCGTCGGCGGCGGCCAGAACCAGCGCATGGCCCTGTACGACGGCATCCTGATCAAGGAAAACCACATCGCGGCGGCCGGCGGCGTGACCCGCGCGCTGGAGAATGCGGCGGCCCTGGACGCCGGCGTCACGGTGCAGATCGAAGTCGAGACCATCGCCCAGCTCGAGGAAGCGCTGGCGGCCGGCGTCACCTCGGTCCTGCTCGACAACTTCGACCTGGACATGATGCGCGAAGCGGTAAAAGTCAACGCCGGCCGCGCACTGCTCGAAGCCTCGGGCGGCATCAACATGGGCACCGTGCGCGCCATCGCCGAAACCGGCGTCGACCGCATCTCGATCGGCAGCCTGACGAAGGACGTCCGCGCGACGGACTACTCCCTGCGCATCGTCGGGTAGGGTGGGTACTCGTACCCACCGGGTATGCACCGTGGCGGTCCGTAGGGTGGACCGGGCCGCGCAAGGCACCTGTGTCCACGCGGAACAGCACCACCGCGCCACCGGCCGCTGTCCGGCACCCGCAACGTCTGCGTTCCGATCACCCCAGCAGGCGCGCCACCTGCGGCAGCAGCAGCTCCGCCGAGTCCTCGATTTTCATGGAGAGCAAATGGTCGGCCCGGGTGCGCCCGAGATTCACGGCGGCGATCGGCTTTCCTGCTTCGGCCGCCATGCGGCAAAAGCGAAAGCCCGAGAACACCATCAGCGAGGACCCCACCACCAACAAGGCGTCGGCCGCCTCCATCAGCGCCAGCGCCTGGGCCGTGCGCGCCGCCGGCACGTTATCGCCGAAGAACACCACGTCCGGCATCAGGGTGCCGCCGCAGTGCGGGCAGAAGGGCAGGTGGAAGTCGCCGAGGGATTCGGGTTCGATCTGGGCGTCGCCGTCCGGCAGCGGCACCGCCATCGCCCCCATCAAATGCGGATTCGCGTCTTCCAGCATGCGCTGCACCGCTGCGCGCGGCAGCAGGCGGCGGCAATCCAGGCACACCACGGTGTGGATGTTCCCGTGCAGTTCGAGCACGGCGCGGCTGCCGGCCTGCTGGTGCAGGCCGTCGACGTTCTGGGTCAGCACCGGGCCGATGCGGCCGGCGCCCTCCAGCGCGGCCAGGGCCCCGTGCCCGGCATTCGGACGCGCCCGCGCCAGGGTCGGCCAGCCGACCATGCTGCGCGCCCAGTAGCGCCGGCGCACGGCTTCCAGCTTGCGAAATTCCGGCCCCTGGATCGGCTGGCGTCCGCGGCGCACGCCGTCGCGGTCGCGGTAGTCGGGAATGCCCGAGGCGGTCGAGAGGCCGGCGCCGGTCAGCACCAGGGTGGTCGGATGGCGCGCCAGGAACGCGGCCAGCATCTCCGCAAAGACCTCGGCCTGCCCGGTGATCGTGAATCCTTCAGACATCGCAATGCATCCTCCTGTCAGCAAGGATGCTAGCACCACTGGGTCAGCGCTGGCGCGCAGACACCGCGATCCCGCCGACGATCAGCATGAAGGCCAGCGCATGGTAGAAGTGCGGCGCCTCGCCCAGGAAGGCGGACGACAGCAGCGCCGTGAACAGCGGCGTCAGGTTAATGAAGAAGGCGCCCAGGGTCGGCCCGGCGCGCTGCACGCCGGCGCCCCAGCAGCGCATGGCGACGATCGCCGGCCCGATCGCCACGTACAGCAGCGCGGCCGCGACCGTCGGGCTCCAGGCGACATCGACGTCCTGGACCGACCACTCGATGCCGGACAGCGCCGCGCACCACAGCACGCCGTAACCGACCTGCATCAGCAGGAAGGCGGCCCAGTCGGCGCGGATGCCCGGCACGTCGCGCTGCTGCATCAAGAGCCAGCTGTAGAAGGACCAGGCGATCGTCGCCAGGATCATGTACAGGTCGCCCGTCACCAGGCGCAGCCCGGCCAGTTGCTGGACATCGCCCCGGCACAGCACCACCAGCACGCCGACGATCGACAGCACGGCGCCCACGATCTGGCGCGGCTTGACCGGCACCTTGAAGAACAGGCGCCCGACCAGCAGCATCCAGACCGGCAGGCCGGAAGCGACCAGGGTCACGTTGATCGGCGTCGAGCTTTGCAGGGCCAGGTATTGCAGCGAGTTGTAAAGACCGATGCCGAACAGGCCCAGCAGGCTGTAGCGGCGCCAGTTGGCCAGGATGCCGCTGCCTTCTCGAAGCGCCGCGCGTCCCAGCGGAACCAGCACCAGCAGCGCGATGCTCCAGCGCAGCAGGTTCAGGGTCATCGGCGGCACGGCGTCGCGCACCAGGCGCCCGACGATGGCATTGCCGGCCCAGAGCACGGGCGGCACGGTCAGGAGCAGGGCGGTGGAGACGCTGAGCTTGCGGTTCATGCGGCCCGCATCCCTAGCGCCGCGCCGGCGTCAGGACGCTCGGCAGTGCCTTCGGCAGGGTGTCGGGATAATCGCGCGAGTAGTGCAGGCCACGGCTCTCGTGGCGCGACAGCGCGCTGTTCACGATCAGCGAGGCCACGTCGACCAGGTTGCGCAGCTCGAGCAGGTCGTGGGTGATGCGGAAGTTGCGGTAGTACTCGTCGATCTCTTCCTTCAACAACTTGATCCGGTGCTGTGCGCGCTCCAGGCGCTTGGTGGTGCGCACGATGCCGACGTAGTTCCACATGAAGCGGCGCAGCTCGTCCCAGTTATGGGCGATGACGACTTCCTCGTCGGCGTTGGTGACGCGGCTCTCGTCCCAGGGCGGCAGCACTGGGCTGTCGATGGGCGGCGCGGCGGCGATCTGGCTGGCGCAGGCGCGGCCCACGACCACGCATTCGAGCAGCGAATTGCTGGCCAGGCGGTTGGCGCCGTGCAGTCCGGTGCAGGCCGTCTCGCCGACCGCGTACAGGCCTGGGATGTCGGTGCGCCCGGCGAGATCCGTGACCACGCCGCCGCAGGTGAAGTGCACGGCCGGCACCACGGGAATCGGCTCCTTCGTGATGTCGATGCCCAGTTCCAGGCAGCGCGCGTAAATGGTCGGGAAGTGCTCCTGCAGGAATTCCGGGCTCTGGTGGCTGATGTCGAGGTGGACGTAATCGAGGCCGCGCTTCTTCATCTCGAAGTCGATGGCGCGCGCCACCACGTCGCGCGGGGCCAGTTCGCCGCGCTCGTCGTGGGCCGGCATGAAGCGCGTGCCGGCGGCGACGCCGGCTTCCGGCGGCAACTTGAGCAGGCCGCCTTCGCCGCGGATCGCCTCGGTGATCAGGAAGGACTTCGCATACGGGTGGTACAGGCAAGTCGGGTGGAACTGGATGAACTCCATGTTCGACACGCGGCAGCCGGCGCGCCAGGCCATCGCGATGCCGTCGCCGGTGGCCGTGTCCGGGTTGGTGGTGTACAGATAGACCTTGCCGGCGCCGCCGGTGGCCAGCACCGTGTGCTCGGCCTCGAAGGTCAGGACCTTGCCGCTCGACTCGTCCTGCACGTACAGGCCGTGGCAACGCGGCTGGCCGACCAGCGCCGGGGCGCCACCGTGCACGCCCTTGCCCGTGAGTTTGTCGGAGGTGATGACGTCGATCGCGCAGTGGTGTTCGAACAGCGCGATGTTCGGATGTGCACGCACCTTCTGTTCCAGCGTCACCTGTACCGCGTGGCCGGTGGCGTCGGCGGCGTGGATGATGCGGCGCTGGCTGTGGCCGCCCTCGCGCGTCAGGTGGAAACCCAGTTCGGCGGAGGCGTCGCGGGTGAAGGGCACGCCCTGCGCGATCAGCCATTCGATCGCTTCGCGCCCGTGTTCGACGATGCTGCGGGTCGCCGCTTCGTCGCACAGGCCGGCGCCGGCCACCAGGGTGTCGGCGATGTGCTGGTCATGGCTGTCGCCGGAATCGAGCACCGCGGCGATGCCGCCTTGCGCCCAGTTGCTGGCCCCGTCGAGGAGGGCGCGTTTCGAGATGATTGCAACCTTGCGCGTCTCGGCGAGATGCAAAGCCACCGACAAGCCGGCCAAACCGCTGCCGACAATAGCGACGTCAAATTTCATGGCAAGTCTAATATGTATACAAGGGCATCACTATAAGCGATTTGCACCATATCCGTCCCGGCGCCTTGCGCCTGGCCTCACCAGGAAGTCAGCCAGCTGGTGCTGGCGGCGGCCACCGCTTCGCGCCAGTCGCTGCGGCTGAAATCCCCGTCGGCGCCGGCGATCTCGACCCGGCGGCAATGCGCGCGCCGCCGCTCCAGCAGGCGCGCGGTGCGCTCGTAGGCCGGATCGGCGCTGCCCAGCACCAGCAGGATATGGCCAGCGTAGGCATCGAAGGCGCCGGCCAGTTCGGCCGGCAGGGCGGCCGCGCGGGGCGGCGCAGCGTGCGGCAGGTGGCGCCGCAGCAGTTTCGGGGCGAAGCGCCGCATGTAGCGCCGTGCGCCGCTTTCCTGCGGCGGCGGCGCCGGCAATTCGGGATTGAACAGGGCCAGGCCGGTGACGCGCGCATCGCCGGCGGCATACAGCGCCGCCGAGCGGGTGGCGTCGCCGGCGGCGAGGATGACAGATTCTTTCATTTCGGGCACGTGGATGAACAATTCTTTCATCGCGGCGCCGAGATCTGCGCTGTCGTCGGCGCTGCCGTCGCGGCCCTCGCTGTCGCCGGCGCCGCTGCGGTCGAAGCGCATCACGGCCACGCCGCGCCCGGCCAGCAGGCGCGCCAGCAGGGTGAACTGGCGGTGGCTGCCGGTGCGGTACTGGCGGCTGTCGGCCAGCACCAGCAGGCCGCGCGCCAGCGGCCGCTCGGGCACGTCGACGATGCCGATCAGGGCGTTGCCGCCCGAGGAAAAGCGCAGGGCGCGCTGCTCGAGTTTCATGATGGCTCTCCCGCGAACAGGGTGGCGGTTGCCGCGCGCAGCTCGGGACAATCGAGGTGGCCGGCGCCGCTCCACTCGGGGGCGCCGTCGAGCTGGTAATAGTGCAGCTGGGCGCCGCCCGCCGCCCAGCGTTCCTTCAGGCGCGCGGCGCCGGCGGCGGCACGCGCCGGCGCCGGTCCGGCGTAGGCCAGCCAGTGGACGTCGCAGGGCGGCAGCGTCAACTGCGCGGCGTCGCAGGCATCGATGGCCTTCACCAGCGGCACCGCCACCTCGAAGCCGGCCACCTCGATCGCCCCGTGCACGGCCAGCTGGGCGCGCAGGGCCGAGGTGCTGCGCGGCGCGCCCGGCGCCGGGTCCTTCAGTTGCTCGGACAGGCGCAGGAACTGATTGATGCAGGCGCGCCCGCTGAGATAGGGCTGCCACAGCAGCAGGCGGCGCGGCTGCAGCCGGGCGGCGACGTCGAGGGCCAGCAGGCCGCCCAGGCGCAGGCCCCACAGCGTCAGCGGGCCGCTGTCGCGCTCGGCCAGCCAGTTCGCGGCCAGCACCAGGTCTTCGCGCCAGATGTCCCAGCGCCCGGCGCTGAATTCGCCGCAGCTGTCGCCGCAGCCGAACAGATCGATCTGCAGGACCGCGAATCCCAGCTCGGCAAAGGCGCGCGACTGCAGCGCCGCCATGCGCCGCGTGCGCGTCAGTTCCTCGGCAAAAGGATGGACATACAGGATCGCGCCGCGCGGGGCGACCTGCGGATTCGGCGCGTGGTAGAGGCTGAAACGCGTGCCCGGTTCGGCGTCGAAGAAGAAGGGCTCCACGCGCGGCGTGGTCAAGAGCGGAGCATTCATGGCTGGACCTCCTGCACTGGCGCGGCGCGGCGCGTCGGGGACGTGCGTGTCGTAGCCGGGGGATTAAACATGCATTTATGTCAATTTGACACGCGCTCTGGCGTGGCGTCTTGACGACCGACAGACGGCCAGTGGCAATATCAATTGATACCCGTCAATGATCCCGAGGCAGATTTTCTCAATGATGAATCTTTATTTACAGCATCTTCGGAGAAAACATGGCGCAGCTGATCCATGAACTGGTCGAACGCATCGCCGCGCGCGCCCCCTCGAGCACCGCCTTGCGCCATGGCGCGGGACGCGTCAGTTACGCCGGGCTGGCGGCGGCGATGACGGCGGTGGCCGCCGCGCTGGCCGGCAGCGGCGCCGGGCGCGACGACCGGGTTGCCTGCTGCCTCGCGGCGTGTCCGGAAAGCGTGGCGCTGCTGCTGGGCGTCTCCAGCGCGGGCTGCGCCTTCGTCCCGCTCGACCCGCAACTGGCGCCGGCCCAGCTGTGCGCGCAGTTGCGCCACAGCGGGGCGCGCGTTCTGGTTGCCGGCGCAGTCCAGGCAGCCGCACTGGCCGCCGGCCTGGCCGATTGCCCGGCGCTGCGCAGCGTGGTGGTGCTCGGCGAGGGGGCGGCCACCGGTGCGCGCAAGCCCGGCGCGCGCCGCTTCGGACCGCGCGCCGTCGGCTGGAACGACTGGCTGGCCGGCGCCGGCCGCGCGGCCCCGGCGGCCGGCATGCCGGTGCTTGGCGCCTTGCTGTACGACCCGCGCTCGGCCGAGCCGGCCGCCAGCGCGCTGTCGCAGCGTAACCTGGTGGCCGGCGCCGCCTCCAGCGCGCGCTGCGTCGGCCTGGGCGCGGGCGACCGCATCCTGGCGGCGCTGCCGCTGCACACCGACTACGGCCTGAACACCTTGCTCGCCACCTTGTCGGCGGGCGCCACCGCCTGGCTCGGCGCACCCGGCGACAGCGCCGGACTGGCGGCCCTGCTCGAACGCGGCGAACCCACCGGCCTCTGGGCTGCGCCGGCCACCTGGGAAGCCCTGGCCGGCGCGTCCTTCGGCCGCGGCGCCGATTGCCTGCGCTTCCTGGTCAGCGCCGGCGGCAGCCCGGAACGGGGCGCGCTCGACGCCCTGCGCCGCGCGCTGCCGCGTACCCGCATCCACCTGATGTACGACGTCGGCGACGCCTGCCGCTCGACCTGCCTGATGCCGTCCCAGCTCGACGAACGCCCCGGTTCGATCGGGCGCGCGATGCCGTATTCGGACTGGCTGGTGCTGCGCGCCGACGGGCGCGAATGCGCACCCGGCGAAACGGGCGAACTGGTGCAGCGCGGGCCGCTGGTCACGCTCGGCTACTGGAACGACCCGGGGCGCAGCAGCGCCGCGTTCCGCCAGCTGCCGCCGCTGCCCGGCCTGGCGCTGGCGGAGAACGGGCGCTGGCCCGGCGCCGGCGCGCGCAAGGACATGGACGGCTACCTCTACCTGGTGGATGCGCGCAGCGACACCATCACCACCGGCGGCTACCGGGTGCGGGCGCGCGAAGTCGAGAAGGTCGTGGTCGGCACCGGCCTGGTGGCGGAAGCGGCGGCGGTCGGCGTCGCCCATCCGGTGCTGGGCCAGGTGATCGCGGTGCTGGCCACGGCGCGTCCGGGCGCCCGGCTCGATTCCGCTATCCTGTTCGGCGCCTGCCGCGCCAGGCTGCCGCAGCACATGCTGCCGGCCATGGTCGACGTGCGCCGGGCGCCGCTGCCGCGCGCGCGCGACGGCCAGATCGACCGCGCGCTGCTGGCCGGCGAACTGGCGCCGCTGTTTGCCGAGGCCGCGCCATGAGCGGCCTGTGCGGCTGGTTTTCGCGCGAGCCCGGCGCCTTGCCGATCCTCGACATGGCCGCGCCCCTGCATGGCGGCAACGGCGCGCCGCCGCGCTGCGCCGCCCACAGCCTGGGCGCGGTCGCGCTGGCCGGCGCGGCCTTGCCCGGCCTGTACCACGAGGACGGCTTGCTGATCGCCTATTGGGGCGAGCGCCCGGGCGCACTGGCCCGGCTCTGGCGCAGCCATGGCGCCAAGGCGTGCGCCGCGCTGTCCGGGCAATTCGCCTTTGCGCTCCTCGACGAGCGGCGCGCCGAGGCGCTGCTGGCCGTCGACCGCTGCGCCACCCGCCCGCTGTATTACCAGATGGTCGGCAGGACGCTGCTGTTCGCCAGCCACAGCGAAGCGCTGGCGCGCCACCCCGGCGCCGGACGCGAGATCGACCCGCAAGCCATCTTCGATTACCTGTATTTGCAGGCGCTGCCCGCCACCCGCACCCTGTACAGCGGCCAGCGCCGCCTGGCGCCGGGCGAATGCCTGCACCTGCGCGCCGGGCGCGCCGAACGGCTGCGCTACTGGCGCATGCGCTTCACCGAGCATGCGCTTGGCGCCGCGCCGCAGGCCGGCCTGCTCGATGCCCTCAGTTGCGCCGCCGACGCCTGCGTTGGCGCGGCCGCCGATACCGGCCATTCCAGCGGCGCGACCGCGGTCCTGCTCGGCGGCGGCGCGGCCAGCGTGGTCCTGGCCGGCCTGCTGCAGCGCCACAGCGGCGCGCCGCTGGCCACCGTCGCCGTCGGCTTCGCCCCGGGCGCCGAACCGGCCCTGGAGCCGGCCAGCGGCGCCGCCCGCCGCCTGGGGAGCCGGCACCGCGCGCTGCTGGTCGGCGCGCGCAACCTGGTGGAAGCCGTGCCGCTGCTGGCGGCGGCCGGCGATGGCCCCTGCGGCGATCCGGCGGCCTTTGCGCTGTTCGCCGCGGCCCAGGCCGCGCGTGCCGACGGCGCCACCCGCCTGGCCGGGGCCCAGGGCGCGGCCCAGCTGTTCGGCGGCGGCCGGCGCTTCGGCGCACTGGCCCGGCCCGGCCGCTACGAACGCCTGCCCGGCGCGCTGCGCCAGCTGGCGATC
The DNA here is from genome assembly GCF_030411995.1 of Massilia sp. YIM B02769. Classification (GTDB taxonomy): domain Bacteria; phylum Pseudomonadota; class Gammaproteobacteria; order Burkholderiales; family Burkholderiaceae_D; genus Telluria. Next base: position 288,762 of record NZ_JASNRC010000007.1, on the reverse strand, counting down.
GAGCCGGTGCTGTACCGCCTGGCGGCGCGCTTGCGCCGCGCGAATCCCTTGCCCGCCTACGGCCTGGACGCGTTGTTCGAACCGGCCTTCCTGGAACTGGTCGACCCCGATGCGCCCGCCGCCTTGCAGGAAGCGCTATGGTGGGGTGCCCAGGCGCGCAGCGGCGCCAACCGCCAGGTCGAACTCGAACTCCAGCTCGACTTGCCCTGCCGGGTCTTGCCGGCCTTTGCCGGCGCCTGCGCCGCCGCCGGCATCGATCCCTTGCACCCTTACCTGAACGATGCGGTAGTGGCGGCGTCGGCGCGCCTGGCGCCGGCGCACAAGCTCGACGCCGGCCGGCGCAAGCTGTTTGCCGCGCTCCTGCGCGAGCTCGCCCCCGGCTGCAGCGCGTACGGCACGGCGGCGCCGCGCATGCCGCTGGGGCGCTGGCTGCAGGCCGATGCACGCCTGCGCGCGCTTGCCTGCGACAGCCTGAACGACCTGGCGCGGCGCCGCATCCTGCGCCGCGACTTCCTCGACCTGCTGCTGTCGCGCCGCCTGCCGCTTGATCCCGAACTGCACGGACAAACGGTCTGGCTCCTGATGATGCTGGAGCAGTGGTTCGTGCGCCAGCGCCACGACGGTTGCGCGCACGGCAGCCGTCTGGCAACGGTGGCGCCGCTGGTGATGTCGTAGGCGCCGCGCCGGTGCCGGCCTGGCGCCGGCGCTAGCGCCCGGCCTCGCGCAGCAGGGCGTCGTAGACCGCGCAGTGGCTGCGCGCCATCGCCGCCAGGCTGTGGTGGGTGATCACCTGGCCGCGTGCGCGGGCGCCGTGGCGCAGGCCCATCTCGGGGATGCGGCAATAGTCGGCGATGGCGGCGGCCATGATCTCGGGCGACAGCGGCGGCACCAGGATGCCGGTCAGGCCGGGCTGCACCAGCTCGCGGTGGGCGCCGACGGCGGTGGCCACCACCGGCAGGCCGCTGGCCATGGCTTCGAGCAGGGCGCCGGCGCAGCCGCCCGCGCGCGCCGGCAAGACCATCAGGTCCATGGCGCGCATCAGCTGGGCGGTGTCGCGGCGCTCGCCCGGCAGCCAGGCGCGCGCGCCGGCGCCGGCGCGTTCGAGCGTGGCCTGGCAGGCGGCGCGCAGCGGACCGTCACCGGCGATCAGGAGGCGCAGGCGACGGTGCGCCGCATGCGGCGAGGCGATCAGGCGCAGGAAGGCGTCGACCAGGGTCGCATGATTGCCGGCCTCGTCCATGCGGCCGACACTGCCGATCACGAAGACCTCGTCGTGCATGAAGCCGGCCGGGCCAACCGCCACGTGCGGGCCGAGGCGCGGGTGGAAGGCCAGGCTGTCGACCCCGGCCGGGATCTGGGTCACGCGCGAGGGCGCGGCGCCGACCCGCTCGATCAGCCAGCGTTCCTGTTCGGCGCTGGCGGCGATGTAGTGCCGGACCAGCGGGCACAGGGCGCGCCGCAACAGTTGCGTGCGCAGGCGCCGTACCGCCTTCCAGCCGCCGGCGCCGCGTGTCCTGGAGGCGAATCCGGCGCCCGGGTCGTGCGCGGCCTGGCGCCCGTATTCGCCGTGCACCCGCAGCCTGACCCCGGCCAGCGCCGCAACCAGCTGGGCGTCGAGGTTGCCGAGGCTGCGGGTATGGACCAGGTCCGGCGCCAGCGCGCGCAGGGCGCGGTAGAGCGCGAGATAAAAGCCGGCGCCGCCGCGCCGCGCCAGGTCGACCACCTCGACGCCGCGTTCGCGCAGTCCGGCATGGGCGGCGCTGTGCCCGCCCAGGCAGACGACGGCGTGGCGGTAGCTTCCCGCCGGCGCATGGTCGAGCAGGTCGAGCAGGCCGGCGGCGGCCGTGTCGAGGCGCGAGACCAGGTGGGCGACCAGCGGTGGCGGCGCGTCGGCGCCGTGCGCGATGGCTGCTGGCGGCCGGTTGCCCATGGCAGCTCAGCCGGCACTGGCCAGCGGCTGCGGCGCCGCCTGGAACAGGGCCGGCAGGCCGGCCAAGCGCAGGTTCCAGTCGTGCTCGCGCAGCACGCGCGCACGCGCCGCGCGCCCGACCGTGGCCGCGCTGCCTTCCGCTCCGGAAAGCAGGGCGCCGATCCGCGCACGGAAGGCCGGCGCATCGGCCGCCGCCCAGGCTTCGGGCAGGGCCAGGCAAGCCAGGCCGGCCAGCGCGTGCGGCAGGCCCAGTACGGTTTTTTGCATCGCCATCGCGGCCAGCACCGCCATCGAGGCCGCGTGCCCGGCGCCGGGCGGCGCCAGTACCAGGGCCGCGTGCGCCAGGTAGGGCCGCGCGTCGGCCGCCTTGCCGCCGAGCGTTACGCCGGGCTGGCGCGCCAGCGCCCTGAGGCGCCGGTCCGCGCCCGCCGCCAGGGGAGGGCCGACCAGGTACAGGGCCAGCGACGGATCGGCCGCGCGCAGCGGCGCGAAGACCTCGTGCGCCAGCCAGTGCGCGGCGTCGGCCCCGGCCGGGCCGTCCAGGGGACCGGCCATGACCAGCGCACGCTCGCCAGGCTGGAAGGGCGAACGCTGCACGATATGCGGAGAATAATGCTCGGGGTCGATGCCGCTGGGCAGGAGCCGGGCCTTGTGCGCCGATTCCGGTGCAAACAGGCGAAAGCGCGCGACGTCGGCGGCGCCCGCGAACAGCGCGTGGTCGCAGGCGGCGCCGGCGGCGCGTTCGGCCGCCAGCAGGCGGCGCGCCTGGCGCCGCCACAGCGCCGCTCCCGGCCAGGGACGCACGGCGCCGTGGCGGCGGCTCCGGTCGGACTCGAGTTCGACGAAGTCGACGACACGCACCAGCCCCCGCGGCAGCGCCGCCAGGTGCCCGCCCATGCCGGCGCCGCAGGCCAGCACCGCGCGTACCGCCTGGCGCGCGCATAGCCGCATGGCCCAATCCAGCAAGACCGCATCGCCGCCAGCGCCGGGCCTCAGGCGCGCGCGCACGCCGGCGGGGGGAGCGAAACAGGTTTCGTGGCACAGCGCGCGAACCCGGCTGAACTGGGCGCCGTCGCGCAGCGGATCGGCGCGGCAACCCAGGTGGACGCGGTAGTGGCGCGCCAGGAAGCGCAGCAGGTGGAACCAGCGCAGGCTGGCCGCGTCGCCATCCGGACGCGGCAGGCAGGGCGCCAGCACCAGCAGGTCGCCGGCACGCGCCGAAAGTTGAACCGGAGTGGACGGGGTCATGCGCACACCGGGTGCGCCGCAAACGGCGAAATCGGCCGGGTCGAACCACGGCGGTGGACGAGCAGCATGTCGGAATCTCCCGTGAAAGCCTGGTGGCGCGGCCCTGGCGCTTGCCGTCCGTCGATTATATGGCTGGGCAAGCGATGCATTGCGCAACCCTTTTTGCAGTTGATACCGCTCAAGAGACGGGCTCGTGCTGTCATCCGGGCACACAACGCATCCCGGAATCTGCACCATGCTTGTGGCAAATTTCTCTGGAGCTTGATCTATGTTCAGATGGCAAAGTTTGGCGGCAAAGGCGGGGAACTGCGCTACGGCTGACCTTGTCTGACTGGCAGCTATCCCGTTTTCGCCAATAACGGCGGGACGCCACTCAGGAGAACAGCATGCTGGTAGATGAAATGCCCATCGCAACATTCGAGTCGCCGCCACCGGCCTCCGGCGCGCCGTGCCCGCCCGGCGCCAGGCCGCAGCCGGCGCAGCAGGTCCGCTCCCAGGTCTTCAACGTCCGCCTGGCGAGCAGCGCCGGCCGGCATGACGCCGCCGGCGTGCTGCTGCGCCGCATGTACGCATGGCGCGGCTATGCGCTCGACCCGGCGGCGCGCCAGGATGGCGGCCGCGTCACCTTCTATGCCGAGACCGACGGCGAGCTGGTCGGCACCATGAGCCTTGCCCTGGACCTGCACGGCCGCCTGCCGGCCGACGAGAACTTCGCCGACTGCCTGGCGCCGCTGCGCCTGGCAGGACGGCGCCTGTGCGAGCCCTCGCGCCTGGCGATCGACAAGGGCATGTCGAAGCGCGTCTTCGCCGCCCTGATCCACATCTCCTACCTGTACGCGCACCGCTTGCGCCGCTTCAGCGACTACGTGATCGAAGTCAATCCGCGCCACGTCGCGTTCTACCAGCGCATGCTCGGCTTCTCCGACTTCGGCGGCGAGCGCGACTGCAGCCGGGTCGGGGCGCCGGCGGTGCTGTTGCGCCTGCCGCTGGACGTGATGGGCGAGCAGATCCGCCGCTGGGGCGGCAGCTTCGACGCCGCCGGCGCCGAGCGCTCGTTCTACCCGTATTTCTTCCCGTTGCGCGAGGAAGCCGGGATCACGGCGCGCCTGGCCGCGCTGTGCCAGGGGGAGGACGCAGCATGACCGCCATGAACGAACTGCGCGGCGCCATCGACCACCGCGCCGCCCTCGCCGACATGACGGCGGCGGTCGGCGCGCCCCATTTGCTGACGGACGAAGCCACGCTGGCGCGCTACGCCCGCAGCACGTCGGCGCGCCCGGTGCGGCCGCTGGCGGTGGCGCGGCCGGCCGACGCCGCCCAGGTGGCGCAACTGGTACGCATCGCCGCCACCCACGGCATCGCCGTGTATCCGCTCAGCACCGGGAAAAATTGGGGCTATGGCGACGCCTGCGCGGTCGGCGCCGGGCAGTTGATCCTCGACCTGTCGCGCATGAACCGCATCGTCCAGGTCGACGCCGAGCTGGCCTATGCCGTCATCGAACCGGGCGTGACCCAGCATCAATTGTCCAGCTTCCTGGAAGAGCAGGGCTATCCCCTGTGGGCCGATTGCACCGGCGCCGGGCCGGACACCAGCTACATCGGCAACATCATGGAGCGTGGATTCGGGCATTCGCCCTACGGCAACCGCCTGCAGCACGTGGCCGGCATGCAGGTGGTGCTGGCCAGCGGCGAGATCCTGGAGACCGGCTTCGGCCACTACCGCCAGGCACGCGCGGCCCACCTGTTCCCGTATGGCGTCGGTCCCTTCCTCGACGGCCTGTTCACGCAGTCGAACATGGGCATCGTGACCCGCCTCGGCATCTGGCTGATGCCACGGGCGGAATGCGTGAACCATTTCCTGTGCAGCGTGCCGGCGCATGGCGACATCGCCGCCGTGGTCGACGCCTTGCGGCCCCTGCGCCTGGACGGCACCTTGCGCAGCATCCTGCACATCGGCAACGACCTGCGGGTACTGTCGGGCGGGCGGGTGTTTCCGCATGCCGAGCTGGCGCGTGCCGCGGCTACGGACGGTCCTGCGCCGTCCGGCGCGCGCCTGCCGCCGGCACTGCGCGCCCGGCTATGCGAGGGCCTGGGCGCCTGGACGGTGTCCGGCGCCCTCTACGGCAGCACGGCCCAGGTGGCGCTGGCGCGCAAGGCCGTCAAGCGCGCACTGCGCGGTACGCGCGGGCGTGCGCGCTTCGTCACCGAACGCAGCCTGCGCCTGGGCGCCCTGGCCGGGCGCCTGCTCGGCGACAGCGAGGCGGGACGCCGCCTGCGCGCCCAGGTCGCCCTCGGCGCCTCGCTGTTCGAGGTGAACCGCGGGGTGCCGAACGGCCGCTTCCTCGCCGGCGCCTACTGGCGCCGGCGCGGCGGCTTGCCGGCCGGCTTCCCGCAGGGCGCCGATCCCGCGCGCGACGGCTGTGGCCTGCTCTGGGTGTCGCCGGTGCTGCCGCTGCGCGGAGAAGACCTGCTGGCGGTCCACGCGCTGGCCGAGGCCGAGTTCGCGCGTTTCGGCTTCGACCTGTTCGCCACCTTCAGCATGATCAACGAACGCTCCCTGGGCGGCGTGCTGACCGTGGCCTACGACCGCGACGACCCGGAGGAAACCGCACGGGCGCGTGCTTGCCACGACGCCGTGTTCGCCCGCCTGTTCGAAGCCGGCTACATCCCTTACCGCGTGGGCAACCACGCGATGGCGGCGCTGGACCCGGCGGGCGACACCTATTGGCGCACCGTGGCGGCGCTGAAAGGCGCGCTCGATCCGCGGGGGATACTCGCGCCGGGGCGTTACCAGCCGGGCGAGGCGGCGCGCTTCGGGTAAGGCTGGTCGGCCCGGCGCCGGGATAATCGTCAGCGGAAACGCGGGCCTGAGCGGCGCATGGGCCGGGGCCGCAGCATGGGCCAAGGAAGCGCAGGCCCGTGGCATGGACATGGGCATGGCAGACAGACTGCCGCCACGCCGCATGCCGGACCCTGCTCAAAAGCCGATTTTCCTGGCCGGAAGGGTGCGCACGACGCCGCGGAAGTCGACCGTGTTCAGCGCCACCGGGCGGCGCCAGATCCGGTCGACGCACTCCATCACGCGCTCGGCCTGCTGGAGGTCGAGGCCGCGGCCGTCGTGCTGGTAGTCGTGGCGCAGCTCCAGGCTGCCGTCCGCCTTCAACGCCGTGACGGCCACCGACGGCGCCCCGTAGTTGTATTTCGGCGCCAGGATCGCTTCGCGGATCGCATGGATGTCGCGGTTGGCGATCCGCGTCTCGCCATCCTTGCGCGTTTCATGGACGAACAGGTCGAGCCGATCGGCCAGTTCCGGGTCGAGGTAGTTGCGGATGAAGCCGAAGTCGTCTTCCTCGCGCATGATGCGGCGTGCCGCTTCCAGGCCGTCGCGCTCGACGATGTGTTCCCACATCGCGAATCCCAGGTGGTAGGGATTCAGCGTGAGCGCCAGCTGCTGGCCGCCGGCATACGGACGCACCACGTCGGAATGCGATTTCAGCGCTGCCAGGTAGAGTTCGTTCGGCAGGAAGCCGGCCTCGCGCAGCAGGCGCGCGTGCCAGTAGGAGGCCCAGCCTTCGTTCATGATCTGGCAGGCGTGGATGGGATGGAAATAATAGGCTTCCTCGCGCACGGCCAGGAAAATGTCGCGCTCCCATTCCTCGAGCTCCGGCGCGTAATGGGCGATGAACCAGAGCAGGTCGCGTTCGGGGTGCGGGGGAATCGGCGCGCGCTGGCGCCGGGTGTCGGTTCCGGGCGGATCGGTTTCGCCGGGCAGCCGAGCATAGCGGTCGCGAAACACGTCGGCGGCCGGCGCGCCGCCGGGCGCGGCGTGGTCCGGATAGCGCGGCCGGTGCAGCGGCTGGTCGATGTCGATGTGGGCTTCCAGGGCCAGGGCCGCGTCGAGCACGGCTTCGACCTTTTCCTGGCCATGCTCGGCCAGCGCCGCTTCAAGGCGGTGGGCGCGCGCCGCGCTCTGTTCGAGGATGTGGCTGCCGGCCATGTTCATGAAGCGGCGGAACAGGACATTGTTCTTGGCGAAATCCGCGTGGCCCAGCACGTGGGCGGTGACCAGGGTGTTTTCGGCCAGCGAATTGTGCTCGAGCATGAAGGCGCGGCAAGGATCGCCCGGGAACATCACCTCGAAGATGCGCGAATGCCCCATGTGCTGGCGCACCAGCTGGTGGATGTAGCGCACGCCGAAGGACCAGTGGCGCATCCGCACCGGCAAGCCGTAGACGGCGATCTCGAGCATGAAGCTGTTCGGCACCATGTCGAAATGCACCGGATCGAAGTCGAGGCCGTGCTCCAGCGCCAGCGTCTCCAGGCGGGCAGCGTACTCGGCCAGGCGGGCGTCGCGGTCGCCCGGGTGCGCGCCGCTGTGCTGGCTCATGTGCTCGCCCGTGTGCTGACTCATGTGGTCGTCCGTGTGCTGGCTCATGTGCTGCCTCCTGTGCGCATGCATCTCCCTGTCCTTGCTCATGCGGGCACCTTCGTGTCGGGCTGTTCGCCGAAGAAGCGGCGCAGGGCGCGCCAGACATCGTCGGGATGCGACAGCACGCTGGCCCCGACCGGCAGGCCGCGCACTTCCAGGTCCGTGAACAGGCGCCGCATCTCGGTATCGAGCGAGCGGGTGACGCTCGGCAGGGTTTCGACGAATCCAATGTAGTTGAGCATACCCGCCAGCTCCTTCAGGCTGTGGTGGGTGGCGCCGCGGTCTTCGGTAAAATTTTCGCCGTCGGAGGCGTAGAACAGGTACAGGTTGGTTTGCCCGGCCAGGCGCTCGCGCCGGATGATGTCGAGCGCCAGCCGGAAGCCGCTCGAAGCGATCGTGCCGCCGATGCCGCTCACCTGGAAAAAATCGCCCTCGGCAAATTCCCAGGCCTGGGTAGTATGCGCGATGAAGCGCGCCGCCACCTTTGCATAGCGGCGCCGCAGTCCCTGCAAGGCAAAGAAAAAGAAGGACTTGGCCAGCTTGCGTTCGAGCGGGGTCATGCTGGCCGAGACGTCGATCACGAAAAAGATCAGGGCCGCGCTGGCCGGGCGCGGGCGGCTCACCAGCTGGCGAAAGCGCAGGTCCTCGTCAGTGAAGGGCAGGGGATCGTCCTGCACCGCGCGGCGCTTGATCGCTTCCTTCAGGGTGCGGCGCCGGTCGAGGCGCGAGCGCGCGCCGCGCCGGTCCCAGCCCTCGCGCACCAGTTCGGTATCCGGGATGGCGTGGCTGGACACGGGTTGCAGGTCGGGCAGGCGCAGATCTTCCCACAGCCAGTCCATGATCTCGTCGATCGAGAACTCCAGCAGCAGCTTGACTTCGCCGTCCTCGTTGCCGCCGGCCCCGTATTTGCCCTCGTCGTCATCGTCGTCCCCGGCATGGCGCAGGATATCGCCGGGCTGGCCCTGGCCCTGGCCGGCGCCGGTTTCGACACGGCCTTCGGCCAGGCGGAAGCGCGCATGTTCCAGCAGGCGCACCGGCACCTGCACGCTGCGCTGCCCGGGGCCGGTGATCAGGTCGGGCCCGGCGATCAGGTCGGGCAGGTGCTGGCGCACCGCCTCGCGCACCTTGTCGTTGTGGCGCAGCCAGTCGCGCGCGCCGCGCGAGAACAGCTCGTACCATTCGGTGCTGATGGTGAGCGCCATGGCGTAAGTCCTGTGCCTGTGCGTGGATGGCGGCCGGTTCGTGGGCGCCGGTCATTCCTGGGCCAGCAGCGTGGTGACATAGTTCAGGGCTTCGCGCGCGCTGTGGGCGTCGTAGCCGTACTCGTCGACCAGACGCTTTTCCACGGCTGAGATCTTGGTGCGCACCTCGTCGTCGGGCCGCTTGCTCGAACTGACCAGGCGCAGCACGTCGCGGCGCTGCTCGAACAGGTATTGCTGGACCGCGTCGTTGAGCTGGATGTGGCTGTCGAGGCCGAACCTGGCGCCGCGCTTGTAGGCGCCCATGGCCTTGCGCACCACTTCCTGCCGGAACGACTGCTTGCCCGACTCCGAGATATGGATCTTTTCCTCGACCGCGCGCAGGAAGCGTTCGTCCGGGCGCCGTTCCTCGTTCGTGATCGGGTCCTTGATGGTGCGGTTGTCGAGCATGGCTTCCACCTCGTCGAGGTATTTCTCGAGCAGCTCCAGCGCTTCGCCCTCGAAGGAAACGAACAGCGCCTTGTGCACGTCCTGCTTCACCCAGCGGTTATAGAAATCCTTGCGCGTCAGTACCAGGTAGTCGACCCACTTGCGTTTCTTGCGCGCCTCGATGCGGGCGTCGTTCTCGATGGCGTCCTTCAGGGCCAGCAGCACGTCCATGGTGGACAGGCTTTTCTGGTTCGAGCCGATGATGGCGTTCGACAACGCATTGATCACGAAGCGCGGCGAGACCCCGGACAAGCCTTCGTCGGGCGCCTTGTCCTTCTCTTTGACCCGGCGGATGTCGGCCCGGTTCACGCCATCGACTTCCTCGTCAGCATGGATACGCACCTTCTTGACCAGTTCGACCTCCTTGTCGTCGCCGTCCTGGATGCGCGACAGGATCGCGAACACCGCGGCCGCATGCAGCACGTGCGGATCGAGGTGGACGTCGCGGAAGGCCGGCGCCGCCGAGGAGATCAGCTTGCGGTAGATGCGCGCTTCGTCGCGGTAGTTCAGGGTGTAGGGCACCTGGACGATCACCATGCGGTCGAGCAGGGCCTCGTTCTCGCTCTCCTGCAGGAACTTGCGGAACTCCGCGAGATTGGTGTGGGCCAGGATGGTTTCGTCGAGGTAGATCAGCGGAAAGCGCGCCACCTTGACGTTCTTTTCCTGGGTGAGCGTGAGCAGCAGGTAGAGGAATTCGCGCTTGACCTTCAGGATCTCGATCATTTCCAGCACGCCGCGGCTGGCCGCGTACACCGCGCCGGACCAGGACCAGGCGCGCGGGTCGCCCTCGTCGCCGTACTGCGCCACCTTCGACAAATCGACCGAACCGACCAGGTCGGCCAGGTCGGCGGTGGTGGGGTCGTGCGGCGCATAGGTGCCGATGCCGCTGCGCCCGGCCTCGGAGATGAAAACGCGCTCGACCGGCATGCGCAGGAAGTCGCCGTCGAAGCCGTCTTCCAGGCGCGCGCGGCAGTGCGGACACAGCTCGCCGGCGATGTCGATGCCGTAGGTGTTGCGGCAGGCGGCGCGCATGCTGTGCGGCACCAGGTGCAGCGGCGACTCGCGCACCGGGCAGCCGCCGATCGCGTACAGCGCGCCCTCGTCGGTGCGGCTGTATTCCTCGAGGCCGCGCTTGAGCAGGATGACCAGGGTCGACTTGCCGCCCGATGGCGGACCGAGCAGCAACAGCAGGCGCCGCCCGACCTCGGAGCCGGCCGCGGCCGCCTTGAAATAATCGACCACCCGCTCGAGCGCCTCGTCGATGCCGAACAGGTCGTCGGCGAACAGGCTGCAGCGCGGCTTGCCCTCGGCATCGTCGAGGCAGGTGGCGCGCATCATGTCCCAGATGTACTGGTGCGAGCTGCGCGCCAGGCGCTGCGCCGCCTGCGGCAGGATGACGCCCAGGAAATCGGCGAAGCTTCCCGCCCAGTGCCCGGCCCGGTGCTGCCGGTTGAACTGGTCGAGGCCCTGCAGGAACACATCGTGCCCGCCGGCCTGCGCCGACTGCGCGGCCGGCAGATTGTCGCCCGGGTGCGTCACGTTTCCTCCGTTGGCTGGTGTGGCGGTTGGGCGGCCCTGGCCGGCCGCGCGAAGCCACAGTATCGGTGGGCGCAACTTGATGCGACTGAGGCGTATCAATGTGCGCGACCGAACCTCGCGGGGTCAGCCGGGCCTAATAACACGCGATCCTGCGTTCGCCGCCGCACCGATTGCTTGCGTGCATGCGGTTAGGATGGGGTTTTCGATCAACCGAAGGGTATGCCATGTCCACAACGAATGCTTCCGTCCAGGCCGCGGCACTGGCCGACAAGATCCGCTCGATGCGCTTTGCCATGTTCACCACTGTCGACGAACACGGCCACCTGATCAGCCATCCGATGACCAACCAGGATACCGACGCCGAAGGCGGGCTGTGGTTCTACACCTCGATCCACACCCCGCTGTGGCAGAACATCGCGATGCAGCCCGAGGTGAATGTCAGCTTCGCCCAGCCCGAGGACAGCCTGTACGTGTCGATCAGCGGCACCGCCGAGCGCGTGGTCGACCGCGAGCGCATCCGCGCGCTCTGGAACCCGATGGTGCAAGCCTGGTTCCCGCACGGTCCCGACGACGAGCACGTGGTGCTGGTGCGCGTGGCGCCGCACAGCGCGGAATACTGGGATTCGAACGACAGCAAGATGGTGCGCCTGTTCCAGATGGCCAAGGCGGCCGTCACCGGCACCACGCCGGACGTCGATCCGGGCGAACACGGGACGATCAAGCTGGACAACTGAATGGACAACGGAGCCCGGCGCGAACTGCCGGGCCCATTCGCATACGGGCTCGCGCCAGGAAAGCCGGCGTCAGCGCCGGCTTGACGCTCAGGCTTTTTTGTCCGCCGGCGGCGCCAGGTCGGCCGGCGACTGGTTGGCGCCGCTTTCCGGCGAGCCGATCCCGGTGCCGGTCCCCCCGGCCTGGTCGGAGCGGGTATCGAAGGCCCCACGCGCGCCGCTGTGCATGCCGGACTCGGCCGGCTCGGCCGGATTGCGTGGTGCGGCAGGCGCACCCTCGGCGGATGGCTGGGCGTGGGCAGTGCCTTCGCGCAGCGCATCCTTCAGCTCGCCCTGGCTTGCAGTCAGTTGCTCTCCACCACTGCCGCCCGTTTCCTGTTGCGTTTCGTGGCTGGGCGTCGCCCCGGCCTGGCCGCTCGTCGCGCCACCCACGCCTATCGTGGCCGACGCATCCTGGTCTGTCCCGTTCCTGCCTTGTGCATTCATCATGGTTCCTCCTTGAAGTTGTACCAATTATGCCAAGCCAGGCCTCGGAAGGCCGCACGGACGCACGCCCATCAGCGGTAACGCTTGTACACGCCCGTGCTGCCATCCTTCTTCACCAGCAGCACCTCGTACGGATCGCTGTGCGCGCCCTCCATGCCTGGCGAGCCCATCGGCATGCCGGGGACCGCCAGGCCGGTCGCCTCCGGCCGCGTGGCCAGCATGCGCTTGATGTCCGATGCCGGCACATGGCCCTCGATCGCGTAACCGGCGACCCTGGCGCTGTGGCAGGAGCCATGCGCGTCGGCGATGCCGAACTTCGCCCGGTAGTCGCCCGGGTTCGCCACGTCCTGCGCCTTGACGCTGAACCCGTTTTCCTCCAGATGCTTGATCCACTGTTTGCAACAGCCGCAGCTGGCGGTCTTGTAGACCTCGACCACGGGCTGGGCAGCCGTCGCGAACAGGGGCAGGGCGGCGAGGAAGGGCAGCAAGGCACGGGAAACGAATGGCAAGGACATGGGACTCTCCAATAAAAGCAGTGGGATTGCCCGGCGCGGGGGCCAATCCGGATGACGGAACCCCGCGATGCTACACCAGCCGGAGGCCAAGCCGCCATGCCCGCTTTCGTAGTATCTTTACAGAAATTGTTTGGACGTGGTTGCCTGACCTGGAGACCAGCATGACCTCGCATCCTCCCGCATCCGGCGTACTCGCCGCCGACGCACCGTCCGGGGCGCCGCTGCCGCCCACCAGCCCGGACACGCCGCTCGAGGCCGTGGTCATCGGCGCCGGCTTCGGCGGCATCTGCATGGGCAGGGCCTTGCTGCAGGCGGGCATCGCCCACTTCGTGATCCTCGAACGGGCGCAGGAGGTCGGCGGCGTCTGGCGCGACAACCGCTATCCGGGCGCGGCCTGCGATGTCCCGTCGCACCTGTATTCGTTTTCCTTCGCGCCGAAGCCGGACTGGCCGCGTACCTTCGCCACCCAGCCCGATATCCTGGCCTACCTGCGCGATTGCACCCGCGCCTTCGGCCTGTTGCCGCATCTGCGCCTGGTCCGGGAAGTGGCGCAGGCCCGCTTCGACGAGGCGCACGCGGTCTGGACCATCCTGACGACGTCCGGGGCAACACTGCACACCCGCCTGCTTGTTAGCGCCACCGGCCTGCTGAGCCGGCCGGCGCTGCCGTCCATCCCAGGCCGCGACAGCTTCGCCGGCCCCACCTTTCACTCGGCCCGCTGGGACCATGCCGCCAGCCTCGCCGGCAAGCGCGTGGCGGTCATCGGGACCGGCGCCTCGGCGACCCAGCTCATCCCGGCCATCGCCGGCGAGGTGAAGGCCTTGCTGGTGTTCCAGCGCTCGCCGGCCTGGCTGAAGCCGCGCGGCGACCGGGCCTATCCGGGCTGGCGCCAGCGGCTGTTCCGGCGCCTGCCGCTGGCGATGCGCCTGCACCGCGCCCTGATCTACGCCAGGTACGAAGCGCGTGCGCTGGCCTTCAGCCGCCTGAAGGGCATGATGCAGCTGGCCGTGGGCCGGCCCTTCCGCCAGATGCTGGCGCGCGACGTGCCCGACCCGGGCTTGCGCGCCAGCCTGACGCCGGACTACCCGATCGGCTGCAAGCGCATCCTGCTTGCCGACGACTACCTGGCGGCGTTTGCCGATCCGCGCGTGCAACTCCTGACCGGCGCCATTGCCCGCATCCACCCGCAAGGCGTCGAAACCGCCGACGGCAGGCTGCACGCCGTCGACGCCATCGTCTACGGCACCGGCTTTGCCGCCACCGACTTCCTGGCGCCGATGTCGATCCAAGGGCGCGACGGGCGCGACCTGAACGCGGCCTGGCGCGACGGCGCCGCGGCCTACCTGGGCATGAGCGTGCCGGGGTTTCCGAATTTCTTCATGCTGTACGGCCCGAATACCAACCTCGGCCACAATTCCATCGTCTACATGCTGGAAAGCCAGGTCGCCCACGTCATGCGCTGCCTGCGCGCGCTGCGGGCCACGTCCTCGACCACGGTGGAAGTCGACGCGGGCGTACACCGCGCGTTCAATACCCGGCTGCAGGCGCGCCTGGGCAGCTCCGTCTGGAACGGTTGCACTAGCTGGTACCTCGACCGCCAGGGCCGCAACAGTGCCAACTGGCCGGGATTCAGCTTCCGGTACCGCTGGCTGGCACGGCATGCGCGCCTGTCGGCCTACCGCCTGGCCGCTCCCTTGGCGGACCGGGCCGGCGGCCTGCGCATCGCCGCGCCACCCGCGCTGGACGAGCGCCTGCAGGCCGCTTTCCAGCGCGCGTTCCTGCGGGCCTGCTTCCGGCCGCTGATCGGGCCGCCTTTCGGCGCCCATTTCCAGCGCACGGTCGTCGGCTTGCTGGCGCCGCTGATGCCGGGCGTGGCCGGCGTGCAGTTGCGCCAGCAACGCATGCAGGAGATACAGGTCGAGATCGTCACGCCGGACCGGGCAGGCCATTTCGGGACCGGCGCCATCCTCTACCTGCACGGCGGCGCCTTTTGCCTGGGGAGTCCCGTCACCCACCGCAGCATCACCACGCGCCTGGCGCGCGATGCCGGCATGCCCGTGTGGGTGCCGGACTACCGCCTGGCGCCCGAGCACCGCTACCCGGCGGCGCTCGACGACGCCGAAACCTGCTACCGCGCCATGCTGGCGAGCGGCATCCCCGCGCACAGGATCGTCGTGGCCGGCGACTCGGCCGGCGGCGCGCTTGCCCTGGCGCTGGCCCTGCGCCTGCGCGACAGCGGCGAGGCGCTGCCGGCCGGGCTGGCGCTGGCATCCCCGCTGGCCGACCCCGGCCTGTCCGGTGCCTCGGTGGCGGCCCGCGCCGGCATCGACCCGATGGTGCGCCGCGCCTGGGTGGCCCAGGGAATACAGTGGTATGCCTGCCCCACAGGCGCCGGCGCGCATGCACCGCTGGCCGCCAGCCTGCAGGGCTTGCCGGCGATGCTGGTCCAGGTCGGCGAGCAGGAGATCCTGCACGACGATGCCACCCGGCTGGCCGCGCATGCCAGGGAATGCGGCGTATCATGCCAGCTAGAAGAGTATGCCGGGCGCTGGCATGTGTTCCATCTGCAAGCCTTTTACCTGCGCTCGGCCGCCCATGCCATCGGGCGCCTGGCCGCCTTCGCACAGGCATGCGCAAGCGAGGCCCCGCCTGACGACATGCAGGCGGATACCGAGACCTAGGGAAGGGGAAGCGCCCATGGGATTTTCGCTGGCCGCCGCCGGGGTCCTGCTGCTGCACCTGGCCTTTGTCCTGTTCGTCGTGTTCGGCGCGCTGCTGCTGGTGCGCTGGCCGCGCCTGGCCTGGCTGCATCTGCCGGCCGCCGCCTGGGGATTCTTCATCGAACTGACCGGGCGGCTCTGTCCCCTGACCACGCTGGAGAAGCTACTGCGGATGCGCGCCGGGCTGTCCGGCTACGGCGAGAGCTTCGTCGAACATTACCTGCTGCGCCTGATCTATCCCGGCAGCCTGACCCGTGAGATGCAGCTCGGCCTGGCGGTCGGCGTGGTCACCATTAATGTTCTCCTGTATGGCTGGGCTTTTCTCTTGCCCAGGTTGCGCCAGCGCGCGCATTCGTGAACCGGCGGTAACGTGCGGGCGCTGGCCATACCCGGTGCTATGCTCGTCCGCAGGGTGCCCGGTCCCAGGGCGCCAGGCTTGACGGGAGAGTTCCATGACGATGACGGTAGGCGATTTCCTCTTGCAACGGCTCGACGAATGGGGTGTGGGCCGCATCTACGGCTACCCCGGCGACGGCATCAACGGCATCCTGGCCGCAATGCGGCGCCAGGACCGCATCGACTTCGTCCAGACCCGCCACGAAGAACTCGCCGCCTTCATGGCCTGCGCCCACGCCAAGTACACGGGCGAGGTCGGCGTCTGCATGGCCACCTCGGGGCCGGGCGCGATCCACCTGCTGAACGGCCTCTACGACGCCAAGCTCGACCACCAGCCGGTGGTCGCCATCGTCGGCCAGCAAAAGCGCGCTTCGCTCGGTGGGCACTTTCAACAGGAAGTCGACCTGGTCACCCTGTTCAAGGACGTGGCCGGCGCCTATGTGCAGATGGCCACCACGGCCGAGCAGATCCGTCACCTGGTCGACCGCGCCTTCCGTATCGCCCGCACCGAGCGCTGCGTCACCTGCATCATCATTCCGTCCGACCTGCAGGACGAGGACGCCGTCACCACGCCGCCGCGCCAGCACGGCAGCATCCTCTCGGGTATCGGCAGCCTGGCCCGTGCCGAGGTGCCGCCGCAGGCAGCACTGCAAGCGGCGGCCGACATCCTGAACGCCGGCAAGAAGGTGGCGATCCTGGCCGGGGCCGGCGCCCACGGCGCCGCCGACGAACTGGTGGAAGTGGCCCGGCTGCTCGGCGCCGGGATTGCCAAGGCCTTGCTCGGCAAGATGGTGGTGGCCGACGACCAGCCCTTCGTCACCGGCTCGATCGGCATCATCGGCACCCAGGCCAGCTTCGACATGATGAACGGCTGCGATACCTTGCTGATGGTCGGCTCCAGCTTCCCTTATTCCGAATTCCTGCCCGAGGAGGGCCAGGCGCGCGGGGTACAGATCGACATCGACGGCAAGATGCTCAGTTTGCGCTACCCGATGGAAGCGAATTTGATCGGCGACGCCAGGGCTACCTTGCGCGCCCTGATCCCGCTGCTGGAACGCAAGCAGGACCGCAGCTGGCAGCAGGGCATCGAAACCAGGGTGGAGGCGAGCTGGCGCTTGCTGGAAGAAAAGGCGCGGATGGACACGCCGGAGCTGAACCCGCAGCGCGCTTTCTGGGAACTGTCGCAGCGGCTACCCGACGACGCCATCCTGGCCGGCGATTCCGGTTCCTCGACCTCCTGGTATGCGCTCGACATCAAGGCGCGCACCCGCATGCTCGGCTCGCTCTCGGGCGGGCTGGCGACCATGGGTTCGGCCGTGCCGTATGCCTTTGCCGCCAAGATGGCCTATCCCGGACGCCTGGTGGTGGCGCTGGTGGGCGACGGCGCCATGCAGATGAACGGCATGAATTGCCTGATCACGATCGCGCGCACCTGGCAGGACTGGAGCGACCCGCGCCTGATCGTGCTGGTGCTGAACAACCGCGACCTGAACTTCGTCACCTGGGAACAGCGCGGCATGGCCGGCGAACCGAAATACGAAACCTCACAGGAACTGCCCGACGTGGCCTACGCCGATTACGCCCGCCTGCTGGGGCTGGATGGCGCCCGCGTCGAACGCCCGGATCAGCTCGGCGCCGCCCTGGATGCGGCCTTCAATGCCGACAAACCCTTTGTCCTCGACATCGTCAGCGAGGCGAATATCCCGCCCTTGCCACCCCATATCACCCGTTCCCAGGCCAGGAAATACTACGAGGCCATCGAAAAAGGCGAGCCGGAGGCCGATGCCGTTCGGCGGGCGCTTGCTCAACAGGGGTTGACGGAGCAATAATGCGGATGTGCTGGCTTATTCTTATCGCTTTTCGGGCACGCGTGTAAAGACGCGGCGTGGAAAGTGTGAATCGATTGGCGCCTGGCGGCTCTGCAGGCGCTTTTTCTTGTTCCGACGATAATCGTATCCGGTGCCGCCGGCGTCCTGCGCCGGCGGCAAGGGTGTGCGCATGGGAGGCACAAGCCGGCGAACGACAGCAGGTCTGCAGGGAAGCGGGAAGGGCTTGCGCCACAAGCGTCGGCCTTCCGACAGGAGACGACAATGCATAACAGGAGAACGCGTAGTGAGTATTTTTAGGACGAAGAACCTCGATACCATGGTGGCGGGCGCCGCCAAGCCTGGCGGGCTGAAAAAGGTCCTCGGACCGATGGACCTGATCCTGATGGGTATCGGGGCAATTGTCGGCACGGGTATCTTCGTGTTGACGGGTACCGGCGCGGTCACGGCCGGCCCGGCGCTGACGCTTTCCTTCATCATCGCCGCGATTGCCTGCGGTTTCGCCGCGCTGTGCTATGCGGAATTCGCGTCGAGCGTGCCGGTGGCCGGCTCGATCTACACCTATTCCTACGTGACCCTGGGCGAAATCGTGGCCTGGATGATCGGCTGGGACCTGCTGCTCGAATACGGCCTGGCCACCTCGACGGTTGCCGTCGGCTGGTCCGGCTACTTCCAGTCGCTGCTGAAAGGCGTCGGCATCGTCCTGCCGGAAGCCCTGCGCGGCGCCCCGGGCGCGATTCCGGGCGTGGACACTGTCTTCAACCTGCCGGCCTTCCTGATCATGATGGTCCTGACCTTCATGCTCTCGCTCGGCGTGCGCGAATCGGCGCGCGTGAACAACATCATGGTGCTGATCAAGACCGGCGTCGTGCTGCTGTTCATCTTCGTCGGTGTCAACTACGTCAAGCCGGAGAACTGGCAGCCGTTCATGCCGTTCGGCATGGGTAGCGTGATGAGCGCCGCCGCACTCGTGTTCTTCGCCTTTATCGGCTTCGACGCCGTGACCTCGGCCGCGGAAGAAGTCAAGAACCCGAAGAAGGACCTGCCGATCGGCATCATCGGTTCGCTGGCGATCTGCACCATCCTGTACGTGGTAGTCGCGGCCATCATGACCGGTATCGTGCCTTTCCCGAACTTCAAGGGCGTCGACCACCCGGTGTCGCTGGCGCTGCAATACGCCGGCCAGGACTGGGTTGCCGGCTTCGTCGACCTGGCCGCCATCCTGGGCATGAGCACCGTGATCCTGGTCATGGCCTACGGCCAGACCCGCATCCTGTTCGCCATGTCGCGCGACGGCCTGCTGCCGAAGAAACTGTCGGAAGTGCACCCGAAATACGGCACGCCTTACTTCGCCACCTGGATGGTCGGCATCATCTTCGGCCTGATCGCCGCCGTCGTGCCGCTGGGCGTGCTGGCCGAGCTGGTGAACATCGGCACCCTGGCCGCCTTCTCGCTGGTGTCGCTGGCCGTCATCATCCTGCGCAAGAAGCGTCCGGACCTGCACCGCGCCTTCCGTTGCCCGGGCGTGCCGGTGGTGCCGGCCCTGGCCATCATCTTCTGCCTGGCCCTGATGTCCTTCCTCAGCTGGCACACCTGGGTGGCCTTCATCGTCTGGCTGCTGCTCGGCCTGGCCGTGTACTTCGGCTACGCGCGCCAGCGCTCGGTGCTGAACAACACCCAGCCATAATCGATTGACGATGTAAAAACGGCGCCCCCGGAAACAGGGGCGCCGTTGTCGTTTGTGCAGCGCTGAATACGGATCAGGCCGCGGCGGCTTCCTGTTCCAGTTCCGCCAGCGTCGCGGCGGTGGCGCCGGCCTCGCGCATCTGCGCGATCGCACGTTCGCCGTCCTCGGGCTGCACGTTCACCGCGCGCATCGCTTCGGGCAGGATCACGGTCTCGAAACCGTTCTTCAGCGCATCGAGGGCGGTGTTCAGCACGCAATAGTCGGTGGCCAGGCCGCACACAAACACGCGCGTGATGCCGTGCCCGCGCAGGTGGTCGGCCAGGGCCGTGCCGTTGAAGGCCGAGTAGGCGTCGACATCGGCCGTATCCGCCTTCGAGATGATCACGGTGTCGGCCGGCAGCGCCAGCTCGTCGGAAAATGCGGCGCCGCGGGTCTCGGCCACGCAATGCGGCGGCCAGGGACCGCCGCGCGCCGCGAAGGAACAATGGTCTTCGGGATGCCAGTCGCGCGAGGCGTAAACGGGCAAGCCGCGCGCGGCAAACCTGGCCATGGCCTCGTTGATCGGCGCCAGCACCTGGTCGCCCTCGGGCACGCCCAGGCTGCCGCCAGGAAGAAAGTCGTATTGCATGTCGATGACGAGCAAGGCATCGCTGTCTTGCAGACGGATCGGATTCATATAAGCAGGTCCTCGCGGTTTGTACACAAATCAAGGTTAGCACGTCGGGCATGCAGGGGGTACCGCCAGGCTTGTTGAAGATGCTATACTGTGTTTTTATACAGTATCTCTTGCTTCACATGACTAAGTTCGTTCCCATCGACCTCGGCTCCACCGTTCCCATCGAGGAGGACGCAGCCGCGCCCAGCGGGCGGCTCGGGGTCAAGATGTTCCGGGTGGCGGACGATCCGATTACCGAGGCGCAAACCGACATCGAGATCGCGCGCGAGTTCATCGCCAACGGCGAACTCACGCCGGCCTCGATCGCCAATTCGCAAAAGGAACTGTACCGCTTCCTCACCTGGTGCCGCGAAGAAGCGAAAAAAACCCTGTCCCAGCTGAACGTGGCCGACCTGAACGCCTACAAGGATTTCCTGCGCAACCCGCCGCCGGACTGGATCTCGAAGACCAAATGGCCGCGCAGCGATCCGCGCTACCGCCCGTTCACAGGGCCGCTGTCCGATCCCAGCCGGCGCCAGGCCATGATCGCGGTCAAGGGGCTGCTCGCCTTTGCCGAGCACACCGGCTACCTGCGCCGCAATCCCGGCGCGCTGGTGCGCAATGTGCGCACACCCGTTGCCAGCCGCATCACGCGCTACCTCACGCCCGAGGCGATTGCCCTGGCCATCGACACGGTGTCGAATCGCCTGGCCGATTCGCCCGCCGCCGAACGGCGCCGCGAACGCGACCGCTTCCTGCTGATCGCCTTTGCCCATACCGGCGCGCGCCTGAACGAAATCGTCAGCGCCAACATGGGCGCCATCTATACCGAGGGCGGCGGGCGCTGGTGGATCGACGTGCTCGGCAAGGGCAACAAACCGCGCCGCCTGCCGGTGCCGGAAGAAATGCTGGCCGCCTTCCAGCGCTACCGCGAAGCCTACGGCTTGCCGCCGCAGACGGCACGCGTCGACCGCATGCCGCTGGTGCTGTCCAGCCGCAGCCGCGAAGTCACGCGTCTCACCGACGAGGCGGCTTCCGAAGCGCTGAAGGGCATCTTTGCCGAAGCGGCAGGGAAGGCGGCGCGCGCCGGCGACAGCGACATGGCAGCCACCTTGCGCCACGCTTCGGCACACTGGCTGCGCCACAGCATGCTGACCAACCATGCCAACAATGGGGTGCAGCTGAAAACCCTGCAGGACACGGCCGGCCACGCCAACATCGCCACCACGGCGGGTTACCTGCACAAGACCGATCACGAACGGCACGACGAGATCATCGCGTCGGTGGAAGGCGCCAGGCGTGGCGCCAAGGGAGGCGACAAGGACGACGACAGGCGTGCGGACAAGGGTGGCGACCTGCCCGGCCGGGACGAGCCGGCCGACTGAGGCGACAGTGCCGGCCGCGCGTCCAGCCACCGGTGGCTGGCGACTGCGCGGCGCCGCGGCTACCTTCGCCCGGCCGGCGCATCCGACGGCGCATGTGTCCTTTCGACGTCCGACTCATTTGCCAACGCATTTGCCAACCCATTTGCCAACTCATCGGCCAAGGGATTTGCCACCTCATCGGCCAAGGCATCGGGCAATTCATCGGATGGATACCGCAAACCGATCTGGGCGCGGATCTCGTCCAGCACGCGCATGCCGGCCAGCGTGTCGTCGTGGGTCATCAGCGGATGCTCGATCCATCCGGCCCGCAGCGCCTCGCCGGCGGCAAGGGCTTCGTGCACGTAGCCATTGCCCAGGAAAGGCGTGGGAATACCACGGCTGCTGCCATCGGACGCCGTCACCGTCAGCGAACCCGCCATATGAAACATGCTGTCCATGCGGATACTGCCCAGCGAGCCGGCAATGTGCAGTTCGCAGGGCGTGCGCGCGCGCAGCGAACAGCTCGACACCGACATGGTCCCGCCCCGGTGCCGCATGACGAAGCCGGTGCCGAGGTCGACACCGGTGTCGCCGATCACGGCCTGGGCCTGCACGCTCTCGACCGGCCCAAGCAGCGCGCTGGCAATCGACAGCGGATAAATGCCCAGGTCGAGCAGGGCGCCGCCGCCGAGTTCGCGTTGATTGACCCGGTGCCCGGGGTCGCGCGTCGCGGCGAACCCGAAGTCCGCCTGCACCAGGGCCACCTCGCCAATCTCGCCGTCCGCCACCAGGCGCCGCACTTCCGCCAGGGCCGGCATGAAGCGCGTCCACATCGCCTCCATCAGGAACAGCCTGCGGCTGCGCGCCAGGCCGATCATCCGCCGCGCCTGGCGCAGGTTCATGGCAAAGGGCTTCTCGCACAGCACGGCCTTGCCGGCGCCGAGCGCCAGCAGGGTATTCTCCGCATGCAGCGTGTGCGGCGTGCCGATGTAGACGATGTCGACCCCGGGCGCCGCCACCAGCGCTTCGTAGGAGCCGTAGGCGGCCGCCCCGAATTCCTCGGCAAACGCGCGGGCGGACCCGAGGCTGCGCGAGCCGACCGCCACCAGCCGCGCACCCGGCGTCTCGCGCAGGGCCTGGGCAAAGGCGCGGCTGATGCCGCCGGTGCCGAGGATGCCCCAACGAATCATGTCGTTTCCCATGATGTCAGAGCTCGCCGGCGACGCCGAGATAATCCTGCAGGGCGCGCACGACCAGTGCATGGTCCTCGGCGCCAGGCAAGCCGGAGACGGTGATCGTGCCCACCTGCCCGGTGCCGCGCACGACCACCGGGAAGGCGCCGCCGTGGGCCGCGTACTCGCGCACGTCGAAGGTCGGCATGGCATCGATGTCGCCGCCGTTCGCCTTCACCTCCGCATGCACGAACCAGGAGCTGTGCCCGGTACGGTTCGCCAGGTTACTCTTGCGCCGGATCCAGTCGGTGTGATCAGGCGTGGTGCCGCGCATGCCATGGGCGAACAGCAGCATGCCGTTGCGGCGGATCTCGATCGCCACCGCCTTGCCATCGGCACGCGCCAGCTCCACCAGCTTCAGGCCGATGGCGAGCGCCGCTTCGTTGCCGAAGCTGTCGAACTGCAGCACCGCTTCCTGGCGCAGCAATTCTTCGCGGGTATGGTTTTTCGCAGTCATGGCATGGCTTCCTGGGTCGGGCGTCAGCGCCGACAGCGCGCCCAGCACGTACACGAGTGGCGCATTCCAGTTGATCGCCACTTCGTTGCTGGCATAGCTGCAGGCATGGTCGAGGTAAGACAGGGCCGGCAGGCTGGACGGATACGGCGGGCATTCGGCCTTGTCCTGCTGGAAGGGCTGCGGCCCGCCGACCACGAAGCCCGGCACCGGCGCCATGACCTTGTCGCCGAGCGAAGGCCGGTGGTGCGGATGGCGGGGCATACGTGCGCCGAAACCGGTGACGAACGACAGGCCGAGGGCGTTGCGTCCGAACACGTAATCAAGGCCGGACTGGGCCGCATCCAGGTAGTCGCGCCTGCCGTTCAGGCGATAGGCCTGGACCAGCATCATGGCTCCGTTCAGCATTACCGCATTGCTGCCCCAGACAAACTCCGCGCCCTTCATGCCGACCCGGTAGCCGGAACTGCGCCATTCGCTTGCCAGGCGCGCTGCCAGGCCATCGATGCGGCTGGCAATCAAGGCCTGGTCGGCGATCGGACTCAGGCGTGTGCGGTGATGGGCCAGCGACATCCAGGCCAGGCCGCGCACGTCGTCCCAGGCCGGCACCGTTGCCGACACGGTTTCCGGCGCCATCGCCTGGTAGTAGCTGTCCTTGCCGGTCGTGATGTAGAGCTCGGCCGCAGCCCAGGCCAGCTCGTCGTCCACGCGGGCGTCGCCGTACTCTCCGGTCAGCACATCCGCCGGGTTCTTGAACAATACGTTCGGGTGGGCTTGCGCCCAGGCCCAGGCGCGCTCGGCCGCCAGCAGCATCCTGGCGGACAGGCCCGGCCAGCGCTGGTCGTAGGCCGCGAGCACGCGGCTGGCCGTGGCCATGGTCGCGGCAAAGCCGAGCGCGGCCGAGGTGCTTTTCGCCACCACGTAGCGCGGCTCGCGCATCGCCTCGTGCGGCTGGACCATGGCGTCGAAACGCAGGTTGGTCAGCTTGTGGTAGACGCCGCCGTCCTCCGGGTCCTGCATGGCCAGCATCCATTCCAGGTTCCACATGGCTTCGTCGAGGATGTCCGGCACCGCGTCGCCGGACTCGGGAATATTCAGGTCGAGGCCGCCGAACCAGGCGGGAAAATGCTCATAGGCTGCGAGCAAGGTATAGGTGGAAATGGCCGAGCTGGCGATGTACTTGTTGTAATCGCCGGCGTCGTACCAGCCCTTGGCCGCCGCAATCACCGTCCCGGCCGGGCGCGTGGCGGAGGCTGCCGAGGCGTGCACCAGCACCCGGTCGTCGGGGTGGCCGGCCGGACGCGCATAGGCGCCGGCGTGGCGCGCAGCCAGGGCCGTGCCGCTGCGATTGAAATAAAACGCCTTCAATGCCGCCTTGCCGGCCTCGCGGTAGGCTGCGGGCTGGATGGCGAACACATCCGAAAGCGGCTGGCCCGGCACCCGGATGCGGTAGCTGCCCGGCAGGTGCACGGCGCTGAAATCGGCCACGCGCACCGTGTCCCCGGCCGGCGCCCAGGAAGCGGCAGGGCCCAGCTCACCGCGCAGGACAACCCGGCCGCCGTCGTTTGCCAGTACCTCGAACGTCGATCCGGCGCCTGCGGGCACCAGCGCCAGCTTGTTCGCCTGCGGCAGGTAGCCGAGCTGGTTCAACTTGATGGTCGGAACCGGCGCGGACGCCGGCGCAGCGGCGGCACTGGCGGCCAGCAGCAACAGGAGAAGCAGCAACGCGAGGAGCGGCCTCATGCGGGCACCGCCTTGCCGTCCGCCGCGGAGCCGGACGCGGCCAGTCCGTCGTCGTGATAGAAAGGCGCGAACCAGGTAGCGAGGAAGGAAGGAATCGTCGCCACCATCACGAAGACGAAATAGTGCACATAGCCGAGCCACTCCTGCAGGTGGCCGCTGACCACGCCCGTCACCAGCCCGCACAACCCCATCACGCCGGTGCCGAAGGCGTAATGGGTCGTCGTGTACTTGCCCGGCGCCAGCTGCTGCATCAGATAGATCATGAAGCCGACCGCGCCGAAGCCGAAGAAGAACTTCTCGATGACGACCCCGGCCGTGATCAGCACCAGCGAACTCGGCAGGTAAATGCTCATCAGCAGGAAGGTGATATTCGGAATGTTCACCGCGCAGCAGAGCACGAACAGGGTCGCCTTCAGGCCGCGCCGCGCCACATACCAGCCGCCCAGCAGCGAACCGAGCAACACCGCCGCCAGTCCATAGGTGCCGTAGACCAGGCCCAGCATCTCGTTCGACAGGCCGAGGCCGCCTTTCGAGGCCGGGTCGACCATGAAAAAGGGACCGATCTTTTCCAGCAGCCCTATGCTCAGGCGGAAAAGAAAAGCGAAGGCCAGCATGCGCCAGATGCCGCGCTTCTGGAACAGGGTGACAAAGGCATCGAACAGGATGCGGCCGGCATCGCGCATGCTGGCCGGGGTATCGGCGGCGCGTGCGCCATCGGGCATGGTGCGCGCATGCCAGGCGGCCATTGCCAGCATCACCGCGCCGACCAGCACGAAGATCAGGCGCCAGGCGTCGATCCAGTCGGGGCCGAAGACCCTGGGGTCGTGCCCGAAGACCCGGGTATGCAGGTAGCCGCTGAGATACACCATGCCGCCGGCGGCCACGATCGGCCCCACGTTCCACGACAGGCTTTGCAGCCCGCAGTACAGCGACTGGGTGCGGGTATCGAGCGAGGTAACGTACACGCCGTCGCTGGCGATGTCCTGGGTCGCGCCGATGAAGGACAAGCCGAAGAAGACCGCCATCAGCACCGTCATGTAGCCAGGCAGCGACATCGCCAGCGCCACGCCGGCAAACCCGGCGCCGATCAGCACCTGGGCCCAGAGCACGAAGAATTTCTTGGTCCGGTACATCTCGACGAAGGGCGCGAACAGCGGCTTGACGGTGTAGGCCAGGATCAGCAGGCTGGAATACTGGGCGGCCGTGCCGTTGTCCATGCCCAGGTTCTTGAACATGATGGCGGTGACGCTGGTCAGCATCACATAGCCCAGGGCCATCGTGAAATAGCCGGTGGGAACCCAGAGCAGCGGCGAGCGCAGGCGGTCAGCAGTGCGCATGTTCGCGCTCCCGGGTGACAGGCATTGGCGCCGGCGCTGTCGCAAGCGCATGCGCACCCGCGCGCTCGCCCAGATGATCGCCCAGATGATCGCCCAGCATCCGCCCCGCGCCCAGCAGCGCCGGACAGGGCGCCGTGATCAACAGGGTCGGAATCGCCGCCGTGAAGTCGCTGAAGCGGCCCTTGTGCTCGAAGCGGGCGCGAAACGGCGAGCGCGCGAACCACTCGCCCAGGCGCGGCACCACACCGCCACCGATGTAGATGCCGCCGCGCGCCCCCAGGGTCACCGCCAGGTTGGCGGCCACCGTACCGAGCATGCCGGCAAAGCATTCCAGCGTTTCCAGGCACAAGGGATCGTCGCCGGCCAGGCCACGGGCCACGATCCCGGCCGGCTCCAGGGTCTCGAACACCAGGCCCTGGCGCGCCGCCAGCGCTTCCCGGATCAAGGCCAGGCCCGGCCCCGACACCAGGCGCTCGGCCGACACGTGGCTGTAGCGCTCCCAGCAATGGCGCAGGACCGCCACTTCGCGCTCGTCCGCCGGAGAAAAAGCCACATGCCCGCCCTCGCTCTGGAGCGGCGTCCAGCCGCCAGCCCCGTTCGGCACCAGGCCGGACACGCCAAGCCCGGTGCCGGCGCCAACCAGCCCGATCGCCGCCCCCGGCCGCGTCGCGCCGCCACCGACCTTCACCAGATCCGCAGGCATCAGACCGGGGAGCGACATCGCCAGCGCCGTGAAATCGTTCACCACCAGCAGCGTCTCCAGTCCCAGCTCGTGCGCCGCACCCGCGGTCGAGAAGGCCCAGTGGTGGTTGGTCATGCGGACGGCATCGCCGTCGACCGGATTGGCGATCGCGATCGCCGCGTGCTGAACCGCGATGCCGACACTTGCCAGGTAGGCGGACACGGCGTCTTCGAAACGCGGATAGGCGTCGCAGGCGAGGGTGCGCACGGCGCTGAGCTGCCCAGGTGCGCGTTCCAGTGCGAAGCGGGCATTGGTGCCGCCGATGTCGGCCAGCAGGCGCGGGCCATCGGGATAGAAAGCGGGGTGCATGCTGTCTCCTTTGCTGTCAGCGCGCGCGGCGCGCCAGGAAATCGCGGTACCAGAGCGCGCTTTCCTTGAGCGTGCGCTGCTGGGTGGCGTAGTCGACGTGGATGATGCCGAAGCGCTTGCTGTAGCCCGAGTTCCACTCGAAGTTGTCCAGCAGGCTCCAGAGAAAGTAGCCGCGCACGTCCACGCCCTGGCGCATGGCCTCGAGCAGGGCCGCCAGGTGGCTTTGCACGAAGGCGATGCGTTCGGGATCGTGCACGCTGCCGTTCTCGACCGCATCGGCGCGCGCCATCCCGTTCTCGGTGATGTACAGCGGCGGCAGCGGATACTCGGCCTTCAGCTTCAGCAGCAGTTCGGGCAAGCCTTGCGGATAGATCTCCCAGTCCATGTCCGTGGTGCCGAGCGGGGCCGGAGCCGGACGCGGCGGGTCCTCGGCGCTGCACCAGGCGCGAAAGTAATAGTTACAGCCGAGGAAATCGAGCGACTGGGCGATGATGTCGAAGTCGCCTTCTTGCACCTGCGGCGCATTCTCGCCATGCGCACGCAGGGCCAGCTCGGGATAGCGTTTGTTGAAGATCGGGTCCATGAACCATTGCACCGAGCGGGCATATTCCCATTCGGCCAGGGCGCGATCCGCTTCGGAATCGGTGGCCGGGTCGGCGGTCCACTGGTTCAGGACGATACCCAGGCGCGCCGAGCCGGCGGCGGCGCGCATCGCCTGCATCGCCAGGCCGTGCGACACCAGCAGATGGTGCGAAACCTGCACGCTCTGCTTCTGGTCGACCACGCCGGGCGCGAACTGGGCGTTGCCATAGCCGAGATTCGCCGTGCACCAGGGTTCGTTATGGGTGGCAATTGCCGCGATGCGGTCGCCGAAGCGGCGCTTGACCTCGTAGGCATAGTCGGCAAAGCGGTGCGCCGTGTCGCGGTTCAGCCAGCCGCCATCATCCTGCAGGGCTTGCGGCAAGTCCCAGTGGTAGAGCGTCAGGTGAGCCGCGATATCCTTTTCGGCCAGGGCGTCGAGCAGGCGGTCGTAGAAGCCGAAGCCGGCCTCGCTCCAGGCGCCCTTGCCACCCGGCTGCACGCGCGACCAGGCCATCGAGAAACGGTAGGCGTCCACGTTCAGGCCGGCGAGCAGCTCGACGTCCTCGCGGTAACGGTGGTAATGGTCGCAGGCGACCTTGCCGTCGCTGCCATCCTTGATGGCGCCGGGCCGGGTACAGAAGCTGTCCCAAATGGAGGGGCCCTTGCCGTCGGCGTTCGAGGCGCCTTCGATCTGGAAGGCACTGGTGGCCGTGCCCCAGGCAAAATCAGGTGGAAACTGCTCGGCTGATACTGAAATCGGTTTCATCATTGAAGCTTTCGGTTACGCAAAGAGGTGTACGTCGTCCCGGCTGCCCGGCAGCCGTACCCGGACAACGTGGCCGGCGCCGCTGGAGGTAGGCGGCACCAGCCGTGCCGCGGCGGCTGCTGTCAGAAGTCGAAGCCGGTGTTCACGCCGACCGTGCGCGGCGGCTTGTACTGGGCCAGCCACGGGCCGAAGCCGTTGAAGGCGCTGGTCTTGATCTTCTTGTCGTTGACGTTGCGCACCCAGGCGTCGATCCACCAGCCGCGCCCGTTCTGGTAGCGCAGGCCGAGGTCGGCCGTGGCATAGGCTTCCTGGCGGTCTTCCGGACCCAGGTTGAACACGCTCAGTTCGGCGTCGGACTCGTAGTGCGCGGTGATGCGTGGCGACAGGGTGCCGTCGGCGCCGATATGGAAGTTGTGCTGGTATTGCACCGTGGTCGAGAAGCGCGGCGCGTGCGGCATCTTGTTGCCGGTGACGTCGACGCAGGTTTCGATGCGGGTATCGACCGTGCATGGCGGCAGCGCGTAATCGTTCGAGCCGGCCACCAGGCGGCCGAGCTTCGCGTCGAGCAGGGCCAGCGTGACTTGCAGGCGTCCGTTGTCGCCGATGCGGGCGGCGATTTCGCTTTCGATCCCCTTGACCTTGGCGCCCTCGGCATTCTCGATGGCCAGGCCGCGCCCGCCATCCGTGAAATTCACCGGCGAATTGAACTGGAAGTCCTTGAAGTCCGAGTAGAACAGGGCGTTGTTGATGCGCAGGCCGCCGTTCAGGAAGGTGCTTTTCGAGCCGATCTCGTAGTTGGTCAGGGTCTCGGGCTGATAGGGCAGGCCGCGGTCCTGCACCCCGCCCGATTTATAGCCGGTGGCAACGCTGGCATACAGCATGTGGTTGCGGTCGAGGTCGTAGTTGGCGCGCAGCAGGCCAGTCACCTTGCTGCCCTTGAACACGCCGTCGTTGCCCGGCACGCCCGCTTCGAAACCCTGGCCGGGACGGCTCGGGTCGATCGACGGGTTCAGCGGAATCACCGGGATGCCGGCGCCGCCGACCCAGTTGAAGGCGCGCCCGCCGACGTTCTCGCGGCGGTCGTGGGTATAGCGCACGCCGGCGGTCAGGTGCAGGGCGCTGTTCACGTTCCAGGTGGCCTGGCCGAAGGCGGCAGCCGACTTCACGGTTTCCTCGGGCTGGATGAAGGAACCCTGCCACCTGACGGTGCCGTCCTGGGTGCCGTTGAAGGCCGGAATGTCGAAGCGGATGTCGTTCTTCTCGGCCGCGTAATACAGGCCGGCCTGCCAGTCGACGGTCTTGCTGCCCAGCGACTGCAGTTCCAGCTCGTGGCTGTGGCTGCGGTAGTTCGAGTCGACCGTGGTGTGTTCCTGCCAGATGCCGCCCGAGCGGATGCTGGTGGGCAGCACCGCGCCGCCGTCCTGGTCGAAGCGCATCGAGCCGCGGTACGTCGAGAAGCCGGCGATGTAGTGGACGGCGAGGTCGGCGTTCAGGTCCCAGCTCAGGCGGCTGCGGATATTGTGGCTGTCGCGGTCGATCCAGGGTGCGCTGTCGCTCAGGGTCGACCAGTGCTTCTGGCCCGGACGCGGGTTCTGCATCAGGTTGGCGCTGGGCGTGCCGCGGTCGGCGAAGTTTTCGTAGGCGACGTTCCAGCGCAGGGCCGGATTGATCTGCCACAGCAGGCTGACGCGGGCGGCGGTCTGGTTCTGGGCGCTGTATTTCTGGTTGCCGACCACGTAGTTGTTCGGGTTGATCGGGCGGAAGGCGGCGATGTCGCCGCCGGCGGCGACGAAAGCCGCCTGCTGGTCGGCCAGCGAGACGCCCGGGAATTTCTGGTAATCGACATAGCCGTCGTGCTGCTCGTGCACCACCGCGAAGCGCAGGGCGGCGTTATCGGAGATCGGCACGTTGAAGGCGCCGCGCGCGCCATAGCGCTTGTAGTCGCCGACGCCGCCCTCGACGTAGCCGGAGCGGCTGTTCAGGGTCGGCTTCACGGTCTGGATGTTCACCGCGCCGACGGTCGAATTGCGGCCCCACAGCGTACCCTGCGGACCACGCAGCACCTCGATGCCCTCGACGTCGAACAGCAGGGCGGTGGCGCCTTCCGCGCGCGGCGAATACACGTTGTCGACGAAGGAGGCGACTTCCGGATCGGCATACTGGGTCTTGGCGCTGTCGTTGCCGATGCCGCGCAGGGTCATGGTGGTGACGCCGTGGTCGCCCTGGGCCGTGGCCTGGAAGCCGGGCACCAGCGCCACCACGTCGAGCATGGTCTGGACGTGGTTGTCGGCCAGGGTGGCGGCCGACAGCGCGGTCACGGCGATCGGGGTTTTCTGCAGCGAGGTGTTGCGCTTGGTGGCGGTGATGCGTACCTCGGGGATCACATTCGCGCCTGTGCTTCCATCCGCGCCGGCAGCGGCGGCCGGCTGGGCAGGCACGGCGGCGGCGGTGTTCGACTCGGGCGTCTGGACCGGGGCGGTCTGGGCATGGGCGCCGCCGATACCGGCGAGCAGGGTGAGGATGGCGAGCTGGATCTGGGCGTGGGCGTGCCGCCCGCGTTGCGGTGCAAGGGTTTCCATGGTTGTCTCCAATGTGGAATTATTGATTTGCGCGTCAGCCGGCAGCTTTTTGTAAGAAATCGATTTCATCCGCCGTGAAAACGATTTCATGCTACATTTGGACTTGTTCGAAAGTCAAACAAAATTTGCGAGCTTGTTGCGGACAATGTTTTCGGCAGCGGTGCGAGTAACGCGTGAAAGCGTTTCATGGAACCGCCAGTCCGCCGGGTGGGCAGAACCCAGCCACGGCTGCCCGGCAAGCGTTGTAAAAAGGAGAATATCGCGTGTTACACTTCAGTCAACTAGCCGCCTGCGGCGCCACGATCCCGCCACGATGAAGAACGACGACAGCACCGCCACCCTGTACGAAGTCGCCAGCGCCGCCGGCGTGTCGCCGGCAACGGTGTCGCGTTTCCTGAACGGCACCGCCAAGGTGTCCGACGACAAGCGCAAGACCATCGAACGCGTCATCGACGAGCTCAACTACAAGCCGAACCGCCTGGCCCAGAGCCTGAAGATGGGCAGCACGCGCACCATCGGCGTCCTGACCCAGTCGCTGGAAAGCGGCTACTTCAGCCAGGCCATGATCGGCATCGAGGATGCCGTGAAAGCCTCGGGCTATGCGCTGCTCATCATGAGCGGGCACTGGCATGCCGACGAGGAAGCCGAGCGCGTCGAACTGCTGATCGGCCGCCGCGTCGACGGCGTCGCCATCCTCACCGGCAAGCTGAGCGACGAGCAGATCCTCGGCTATTCGCAGCGCGTGCCGATCGTCGCCTTCGGCCGCAAGCTCGAGGGCGAACGCCTGATGAGCCTGCGCCTGGACAACTACCAGGGCGCCTGCGACGCCGTCGCGCACCTGGTCGAGCAGGGCCACCGCCGCATCGCCTTCATCACCGGGCCGGAAGACCACGAGGATGCCCAGGCGCGCCTGGCCGGCTACCTCGACACCCTGGCGCGCCACAAGATCGCGCCCGATCCCGCACTGATCGTGCCGGGCGACTTCCAGGAATCGGGCGGCCTGCTGGCCGTGAACCAGCTGCTGGCCGAAAAGCAGCGCTTCACCGCCATCTTCGCCAGCAACGACCTGAGCGCCTACGGCGCGCGGCTGGCCCTGTACCGGCGCAGCATCCGTGTGCCGGACGACATCTCGATCGTCGGCTTCGACGATTTGCACAGCTCGATGTACACGACGCCGCCCCTGACCACCGTGCGCCAGCCGCTGTACGAGGTGGGGAAGGGCCTCGGGCGCATGATGCTGGGCATGCTGGGGCAGAAGCAGGTCGAGGTCGATGCCCCGCAGCTGGGCCTGATGATCAGGGAATCGGTGCGCCGTATTGCCTAGTACCGTCCGCTGCCAATGGGTTGGAAGAGGGAAGCGGGCCGCTGCTGGGCGAAGCGGGAATGCGGGCCCGTTGGAGAAGGAGGCGGATATTGCGCCGCGTGGCCATCGGGGTCGACAGCTCATGGCGAGAAGCAGGGCATGCGGGATGGGCGAGGCGGATGCCTGGTCGCAAAGAGCATCGCAGTCAGGTGCAGGCGCACGCGGGCCACGAACCCGCGTGCGCGTACGTCCAGCGACCGGAAAAAAGAGGCACGCCAAGTCCATCGCGCATGTATTGCGCGATCGCGCCGATGATCGACGTTCCCGAGATTTCCGTGCCGGCGCTGGGTTCAGGCGGTCCAATACGGACTCGACATTAGCAAATATATTGTCGAGTTGGATCCGGCATCGCACGCATGCCCGGGTAGGCGAGGTAGATGCTCCCTGCTTGCGACGCCTGAGTATAGCGTGGCGCGGGCCGGCCGTGGATAATCGCTATCTCACTCACCCGGCTGGTCTTTTCAATTGCACAACGAAGCCATACACGACGTGCTCTACACGCTGCACAAAGCGCGTCCGATTTCCGACGAAACACTCAGCAACGATTTTGAGAGGAAATGCAGACGCATCGCGATCTCCCTGCGCTGGGCGGTTGGCATCTGCTTTGTCACTATCCTCGTGCTTGCTGGATGGCCGCTGTTGCCCTGGGCGTTGCCAAGCCATCCGACCGTCGCCCTGGACTGGCTGTTACGCGCACTCACCGTGAGCGGCGTGCTGTGCGTCGCTGTCGACGTCTTGCCGCTGGCAAGAGACATCAGCCGCTTCGAGACCTACGCCTACCAGCAGCGGCAACTGGTCGCAGCCCACGATCTCGCGAACGCCGCCACACTGGCGAGTTTCACGCTCGCCGAGCTCGTCCTGGCCGAAAAGTGGCTGGGGCTGCGCATCGAGCGATCTCGCCTGCGGCTAGGGATCATGCTGGGTGGCTCCGACAAGGTGGCCATACTCGCAGTGGTCAGCGGCGCGTGGACCGCCTGGCACAATCTTCCGTCCAGCAGCGGCGCGGTCGACCAGTGGCTTTATTGGTGTCTGGGCGCGTTCATCGGCGGGTCGGGATTGGGCGGTATACTCGCCAACATCGC
The DNA here is from genome assembly GCF_030411995.1 of Massilia sp. YIM B02769. GTDB lineage: Bacteria > Pseudomonadota > Gammaproteobacteria > Burkholderiales > Burkholderiaceae_D > Telluria. Next base: position 255,359 of record NZ_JASNRC010000007.1, on the reverse strand, counting down.
AATTGCAAGAATGGCGTACCAGCGCGATGTGTTGGCGCTTGCCATTTGCCAGAGCGCCCAGCTCAGCGCTTGATCATGCACCGATAGGGAATGCAATCGGCAGCCGCAATCGGTCGGCGTTTCGGAGGGCAGACTTCCTGGTCTCGACAGCATAGCTGGTGACGCTAGGAGTGGTCCTACGTCCAGTGAAGTAAAAGTGGTCACCCCATGAACACGCAAAGCATTGATTCGTCAGTGCTTTTTTTTCGCCTGTTTCAAAATTACTTCATACTCGAATGAAGTAATTTTGAAACTCGCCAATGAGTGCACACTGCTGCCGAACTTCCGCACGAGAAAACCAGTCTAGAGACTATCGCGGCAAGCTAAACCACTGAATATTTGGATAAATTCCTCCGAAGTGTCCCAATTTTACTTCGAACTTCGACGCATTGTCGACCTGTTGACAGATTTCTATTACGATATTTAAAAGTTAACTAGAACGAGGTGCAACATGATCGGTACAGGCATCGCGACGTTGGCGAATGAAAACAGGCTGGCGCCGCCACAGGCAGGGGCCGCTGGCGTGCTTCGGTCTGCACTTCTCTTGGCACAGCGGACAACGGAGTTTGACGGAGGCGTCGGAGGGCTTGTGCTGCCGGTCTGCTCGCGGGATCCGGGTCGTCAGCGAAAGGATGGTCATGGCACCTAACCCGCGCTTTGTACGTCCAGCGAGTAACGCCCGTAATTCGAAAGCCCATCGTTATGACGTGTTCGGTCCGAAGGTTAGCCGTGAACTTACAATTTTTGGCCGGCCCGCTTTGCTTGCGTGGACAAGTCTCGAAGCAGACCCAAGCGTCGAGACCTACTGCGAGAGGCCGCTAGTAATACCGGAAACGAGTCGTATTGTCGATTTCTGGGTTCGAAGGAAAGATAGCGAATGTTTTGTCATTCTGCTGAGACAATCCGAGCTGCCGGAAGAGGGCAAAATATCTCTGCCGAAGAAGGTGCAATCATGGCTCGACGCGAGTCGCACGCCGGTCGTACTCGTCGATCCTGCGGACGATGTGCGCCGCCTCGTACTACTGGAGAATTGGGGCTTGATTATCCGGGATCTTTCCGCGTTCGCCCGTTACGTTCCTCGGGCGCTTTCTGAAGAGGTCCATAAAGCGATAGAAGATGGCCTCGCTCTTGAGCAGCTCGAGCAAGACTTTGACGATCAGGACCCAGTGCTCGCCCGCGTTGCGCTCTTTTCTCTGCTACACCGAGGCCTGGCGCTTTGTCCGCAGCTTGAGCATTCTCCTCTCAATTCGTCAATGACGTTCACGCCTGCATGAAAAATCTTTCGTACGGCAAGTTGCGCTTCGATCGGGCGTCGATCCCGGATTTTCTTGCGGACCTGCAGACCTGGCCAAGTGTCGACCCATCCGCGTTGCGCGAAGAGGATCGGGCTCCTTTCAGAGCGCGCTGCGATGCGATAAAGGACTTTATCGAAGAGAAACACGTACCGGTCAACGCTATTTTGAAGAACACGGGGGTCTCGCGGTCCACCCTGTACCGGTTGATCGAGAAGTGCTGGCAAAAGCACGCGGACGGGAGAATTTATGGTTTTCGAGCCGTGATTCCATACGAACGGCTCGCGGATTATGAACGTCAGCAACGAGTCGACGGGGAACGGGAAGGATACAGCGGATGCGCAGGCGCCTTCGCACAGCTCCTCCGCGAACATCCTCCGATCGAAAAACTCTTGCTCAAGCGCGCCGTCGAACGAGTTCGGCCGATCAAGGGGCAGAAGAGGGCACGGCAAGTCCGGAAGCCGCTACGCGCGATCCACGACGAATTTATCAGAGCGTGCCGGGCCGAGAAGATCAAGTCCAACGAGTATCCATTTACTGAGCAGCGGCAGGGGTTTCGCACTATGCAGACCTACCTGAGAAAAATGAGCGCAAAAAAGTATCCAAACGCCGCAACCGACGCTGGAGGGCAGCGCACCGGTGCAGCACCAGGGGATGAGGAACAGGCACCGGCAGCCACCCGGCCGTTCCAAGTAATCGAATTCGACGGTCATAAGCTGGATCTGCGTCTTACCATTAGGCTCAAGGACCCACTTGGCTTCGAGCGAACTCTCGAGCTTCACCGTATCTGGATCCTTGTCCTGCTCGACGTACAATCCCGCGCCGTGCTTGGCTACTCCCTTGCGTTCGGCAAGGAGTATAACAAGGACGACGTCGCTGCCGCATTGCAGTCGGCGCTTACTCCTTTTGTCCCTCGGAAGTACACAATTCCTGACCTCGAAATCGACGAAGGGGGAGGCTTTCCTTCGGCCGTATTTCCCGTGACCGCTTACGCGTGCTGGGATTGGTTTCGCTTCGATGGAGCCAAGTCGCACTTGGCAGCTGCAACCCTTGAGCGCCTGACCCAGATTGTCGGCTGCTGGACCGAGAACGGGCCGGCAGGCGAGCCAGATGCGCGACCGTTCATTGAGCGCTTCTTCCAGCTCCTTTCCCGCCATTTTGCGCACCGTTTTCCAGGAACCTTGGGAAATGATCCTGAATCCATCGAAAAAGCATTGGGCGACCCGGGGGGCGATATCTCGTTACTGATTGAGTACGAGGAGCTGGAACAGCTTATTGAAGTGGTGATTGCTAACTATAACGGCAGTGGTCACGGCGGACTCCTGGGTGTGACACCGTTAGCAGCAATGCGCCACTGGTTGCGCCGCAAGCCGTGTTATCTCCGCAGCCTGCCGCGCTTTCTCCGGTCCAGCCTTTGCCTGCTTCAGGAAGCGCGGGTGGTGCCGGTGAAGGGTTCCTTAAAGACGGGGGTACGCCCGCACATTAATTTCTCCAATGTCCGATATACCAGCAAGGAGTTAGCCGGAAATGCTGGGCTCATCAATAAAAAAATCCGGATTTATTATGATGTGCGCGACATTCGTACCGTCAAGGCGTTTTTCGAAGATGGAACCGAGCTGGGCATTCTGACCGCTGCCCGGCCCTGGAATGCGACGCCGCATTCCTTACGCCTCCGGCAGCAAATTTTCCGCGAGATCGAGGAAGGCAAGCTCGTAGTAAAGGATGGCATGGACCCCATCGAAGCTTGGGAGAGAAAGAGGTGGAGCGAAGCGCGCACGAGCAAGCGAGCTGCAAATGCACTAGCGCAGGCACACGTCAACGGCAGACAGGTGATGCCGGCTGCAGAGCCGAATCCAGCCGAGCACCCTGAAGGTCCGGACAGCCCCGAAGGGGAAGGCTCGACTGCACCTCTCGCTCCCGCAGCGACTGAGGATTCGCCCACCGCTACACCGGCGACAGAGGCGCCCCTCGTTCCAGTACCAGAGCCAGCGCCCCCGGACGAGGTGCCCACGGCGCAACCCCGCGTGCTAAAAATTCGCCGCATTGTTACCTTTTAGGAGCGTTGGGTGAAAAACGACATCCGCCCCGTAAGCGTCGACGAACACCCGATGACGCTGAAGACGTACATTGTGCCTACCCCAACGATCGACGCGCTCGTCGAACGGGTGAAAAAACTGATCCGCCTCCGCACTCCCGGTGCGATCATTTACGGATTTCCTCGTTTTGGTAAGACCTACAGTATCCGGTACGTGATCAGCACGTTGCGGGTGGATTTTCCCAAGTCTGTCTTTATCAGTTTTGGCTGCGAGAAGAAAAAGACACCCTCTGAGGACGCGTTTTTCACTAACTTGCTCATTGGCGCAGGGCATAAGCACCTGGGCGGAACGAATCCCAGAAAACGCGTGCGCTTGATAGAGAAAATTTGCGAGATGGTAGACGGCTCTGGTTATAACTGGGTCGTCTTCTTTGCCGACGAGGCGCAGCGGCTCGATGTCATCGAATATGAATGGTTACGTGATGTGCACGATAGCCTCGAGCGCAAAGGAATCAGGATGCTGACCCTGTCAGTCGGCCAACCGCAACTGCTCAACGTCAAAAGCGCACTCCGCCAGAGCGGCCACACGCAGATCGTCCTGCGATTCATGATCACGGAAATGCGCTTTGACGGGTTGCGCTCACCAGACGATTTTGCCACGTGCCTCCAGGCGTACGACGAGGCAGAATATCCGCTGGGTAGTGGCTGGACATATACACGCTTTTTCTTTCCGGAGGCATGGTCGGCCGGCCTACGGCTTGTAGACCAGGCGGGGCAGCTTTGGGCTGCCTTTAACAGGGCGCACCGTCTTGCGGGATTCAACTTCGAGATGGAGGTGCCGATGCAGTACTTCGCGTACGCGGTTGAAATAGCATTCTCCGAAAAAATGGGATTGGATGGGCCGACCTTCGAATTTACTTCCGAGATTTGGGACGAGGCGGTACTTGAGGCAAGCTATGTCTTGGCTCAAGAGGAGTTGCATCATGGGAGCACGTCGGCGGATCTGGTGGAGGTCGAATGACGGTCCGAATCATTCTCGACACCGTGCGGCCACCAGAAACCAGCTGGTGTTGGCGCAATGACTGGTATAGCGGCATGTGCTCTGCGTATGCACTGGTTCTCAAATTCGGTATGTTAAACGCGGTTTCCGGAAAAGAGATCGCCAAAGCGTTCATTAGCAGGAAGTGTGGGATCAAGAGCGAAACCTGTGCGAACCCGAACGTGGATCTGCGCGACGCAAGACTTTTTGATATCGAAATAATGGCGGAGGCCTTTCGAATTCCGCCGAGAGAAGTGCGTGCCACATTCCTTTTTGAGCTGCTGCCTAAAAGCGGCACCAAATCGAGCGAACACTTGCGCTGGTGCGAAGCATGCATGGCCCGCGGATTTCATACGCCCATCTTCCAGATGACCCTTGTTTCCGCTTGTCCTATTCATCAGATGGCTTTGCGGACATTCTGTCGCTGGTGCGGGCAGTCCATACCGTATCGGCTGCGCCAGGATCTTCTGGCCATGCCGTTCTGTTGCCCCCATTGCAAGGCGGATATGGCACCCGGCCTGCGCGACGCACGCGCGAGCGTCCTGGTGCCACGCCCGCGTGAGCGCATCGCGCTTGGGGAGACCGTGGCATTTCTTCGGCTTGAAGAGGAAACCGTGCTTGCCAAGATGGAGATGGAACGCCGGGTGCAGCAATACGGACAGGGCGAACTGATCTTCTCGAGGCCCAGCGCGGACGGCCGGATGTCGCGCTATATCGGGTTTGTATCGCAAGTAATCGATCATCTGCGCTTTGCCAAAGTGAAGGCTCAGGCCACACTAGCGATGGAAGCGTTGGAACGAGCGGAGCGAGGAATGCCGGCGGCGGCGCACCCGGACGATGAAGATCCGGCTCTACAATACCCGTCCTGGGGGAATCAGATCGAACACATGAGTAACAGCGAGACCGTCGGGGAGCCGCGCGGAGAAGCTGAGATGCGGTCGGTTACCACGGTGTACCAGGCGGTCCGCCGCCATCTGTGGAAGCATGTCATTCGGCGACACAGGCGTTGCGTGATCGCTGCGGCGCGCCACCTGTGGTGGCGGACGGACGAGGAGACCACTGCGAGCTTTTGCCCGGTCGCCGAGGCGTACATCAGATGGCGGATGTCGTGGGAGGGATGCGGGACACCGCGTTACCTGTTCGGGGCGCCCCGGCGTGCGTTTTACGGGGTGCTTGGATGGGTTTCGTCTCGACCCTCACCATGCCCGAGTCATTGGTCTCGTCCGACGCAGCATTGGGTGATCGATCACATTTTCGCAAACGCCTGCGTGGAAAGCTTCCGTGAGCGGCTTGCCGATGCAATGGAAAACGATGCCAAAGGCACCATTCACTGGAAAGGCGCATTCCGTCCGGTGCGCTACGACACATACTGGGCCGTGACCGGCTCGGATGTGCAGGGAGACCCGACCGTCGTTTACCTTCGCTGCCCAATGCCGCACCCGGCTGCGGCCTATGGTTTGCCAGGAGGGCGGCAACATCGAAAAACCCACTTGGCTCAGCTGGCGACTATTGTGCGATAGGCAGTCACAAGGAACTACGTTTTCCGCTGTACGGTACACGCAACCGCGTCTGCTATTCGAGATAGGAGGCAGCCGCGATCATCCTTGGTGCGTCGTCCGGATGATGTGTCCGCCGGGTCCAATTCCCTGGGACTTACTGAGACCGACAGCTCCGCGGCAAGGTGTTTTTCGAAAGCCAAACCTGACCCACGGTCGGCAGCTCATCTATCATTCAACCGATGGGCAAACTCCACATGAGGCCCCACCGACTGGCCAGTCAGCATCTCGAACGACGTGTTTCCATCCCCAAGCACCTTATCGAAGAGGATGCTGCTCATCCACGATTCCGTAAGCGGCGCAGGCCGCTGCCATGGCCGTATTGCCTTGTTGTTGCCTAAACGGTAATCAAAGTAGCGCCGCAGGTTTCCAGGAATCATATTGTAGACATGCTGGCGCGCGTAAGTCTTTTCTTGCGCAAGAGCTGCCATATCCTTCAACACATAAAAAATCACGTTCCACACTTGCCCGATGGAGTAGTGCGTCAGGAAGTCGTGAACGACGGCCGCGACTTTTGGAGAATAGATATCGGGCTGGAAGAAACGGTACCGTTCACACTGTTTGAGGAAGTACCGGCGGCACTCGCTCTCGGCGACCATGAACCAGAGCTGTTCAACGGCGTCCGGCTCGGGGTCGTCGAGGCGCGTAAGCAGTAGGGAAAAGACCTCCTTCATGGAGCGCCCGGATGCATCGGGAGCCAGTACCCAACCGACACTTTCGAAAGAAAAGTTGATGGCTCCGTCCTCATCGCGGATCGTGAATACCCGAGGGTCGGAGGCAGGGTCGGGAGAAATGATCCTGTCTTCGTATAGCGTCTTATAGACACGCTGCGACAGGTCCGGTGTCGGCCCCAGTTCTCCTGGCTGCGAGTCCATTGAGGCTAGCCGGTTACCCTCCCATCCGGCATTGGCAGCGACCAGCGCACTGTACAGGAAAAACGACTGCACATAACTCAGTTCTGAGTACTCAATAGGGGAGGCGTCTGTCTGGACACGCGACAGAGCCTGCGTTATCCGAGCAGTGTGCTGCGCCAAGACGATTTCATTGGCCCTCCTGTCCGTAGCGAGCGCAGCCGCCGCACAGGATCCGCACCGGTTCACGCCCCGGTAGTAAGCGGAGCCGATAGGCCTGCGACTAGATGGCGAATACTGGCTTCTATTCCGTACCTCCAGCGGAACACCGCATCCGGCACAGGGGAAATGACGTAAGTAGGCGCGGCAACTCGACTTCAGAATCTCAAGCATTTTGGGTTGGCTGATTCCCGATTCATGCAGGATCGCGTCGAATTTCTCAGTCCATGCGCCCTCAGTAACAGCCCAGTACCTGAGGCACAAGGTTTGATGAAGAGGATCATCGGTGAGGAAACAGAGGAAAGGAATGCTGGTTGACATCGTTAAAGAATGGAGCAAGGAAGGTGTGCGCCGGCCATCAGGCAGTAGCGAAGCTACTCGAATTGCAGGCCCGCGCAACACGCAAAATGATGACTATAGTCCGAAGACGAAATGATACAGCAAGGACATGATTTCTCCTACGTAACGGGAGAAATCATTGGATCCAGGGCTGGCGTTTGGAAAAGTTTTGCGTGTAGTGCGGAAGAAAGCGGGCCTGACCCAAGAACAGCTGGGTCACGCTGCAGAGGTTGACCGAACATTCGTCAGCCTGATGGAGCGCGGCGAGCGACAGCCGACGGTGCGTGTGCTATTCAAGCTCGCTGCCGCCTTGCAGGTGACGCCGGCGCGACTGATCCAGCTCACCCAGGACATGGCGGAGCAGGACTTAGCCGGTAGCCCATGATCGTTACGAGGTCCCGCGCACCCGGCAACGGTATCACGACAATATACGGCTACCAGCCGATCCGGTGTTTTTCTTCCGTTTCAGCATGGCGGGCGTCGTCGGACGAATGCAGGTAAGTGTTCGTTGTGCTAATCGACTCGTGGCCCAGGTTATCGCGAACGTGGCGGAGGTCGACATCGTTGTTCGCCATATGCGACCCCGCGGTATGGCGCAGCCAGTGCGCTGACGCCTGGGTTACGCGGGCGGCGGCAGGTGCGTGTTCAGGACCTCGCTGACGGAGTCGATCCGCGGTTTTGGCGAACAGCGCCTTGAAGATCTCATGTACGCCACCGCGCGACATCGGTCGAGGGTTTCCGCCTATCGGTAGGAGTAGTGGCGTCGCTTCTCCAGGAACGGGGTACGGCTGAAGGCCCAACTCACGTCGGTAACGGGCCAACTCGACCATTAGCTCGTCGGTCGCCGGCACGATGCGCAATTTGTCGCCTTTGCCGAGCACTTCCAGCCACCAGCGCTCTTCGCCGTCGCGGTCGCGGCGCCGGAAAAAGCCTCCCATGCTGTTGCTGGTGATTTCAGAGATACGCAACCCACAGACGTAACAGAGCGAGACCAGCCAGCGTAGCCGCAAATAGTGTTCGCGCTCACGCGGCGTCTCCCGCGGCAGCGTGTCTACGGTCATTTTTACTTCATTCCACAGCTCGTCGTCGAGATAGCGAGAAATTCTTGGCGCAGATCGCCGTCGGCGCTCACGCGACAGAGCAAGAGGATTACCGGCTAGATAGCCTGCGTTGACGAGCCACGAAAAGAGGGTATTCAGGATAACCGCCGCCTGACGCTGGCTCGACGCCGACAGCGGCCCGGCAAACGGCCGCCACCCCGGATCTGTCCGCGGGAATTTTCGACCTTCTGCGGCGATCCAGCGAGTCGCGGGCGTCGGGTTCCGCAGAAACAGCTGGTACTCGAGCCAATCCTCGTGGGTCAGTGAAGAAAGTGGTTTGCCCAGTTGGAGCGTGCACCAAAGCAGCAGGCGCTCGGCCTCCTTGCGATAGTTGTCGAAGGTGGTCCGCTTTTCCAGAAAACGGGCCAGCCAGGCCTTGATCGCGTCGATGTCATTATTTGCTCGTATCTGGGATGTGCCGGCGCGTGCGCGGTTGGTCCCCTGGGAGCCGTCGAGCTGCCCGGGAATGGTGATGATCTCGAGAGGAGCGACCACGGCTGGCGACGGGATGACGGAATTTGAAGGGGGCATGACGAATGTTAGTTAATACAGCCGCTTGTGGCCACTGTCGGAATTGCGCTCAACGCAGACGACCCTGATCCTACCCGAAGCCAAGCGACAGCCTGGATTGTATGCCGGGATTTCGTGCGCAGACCAGGGCTTCGCGAGCGGCGTCTGAACCGGCAGGGTCGAAGGGCCACATCGAGCACGTGCACGGGTCGTCCAGTCCTTGCCTCCAAGCCGAGTCAGCGCTTCGAGCATGGGCGAGGGATATTTGCTTCCTTGACCATGCTGTTCGATACCGGACCGAACAAGGCACTCAGGACTAGATGTTGTCCGTAAGTACCGCTAACTGTTCCAACTTTGAGCTCTGACTGCGACCGAGCAATGTACTTAAGGTTGCTTACGAGCGGGATGGTAGGCGACGGGATCAACGACGCGCCGGCGTTGGCCAAGGCGAATATCGGCTTCGCCATGGGGGCGGCCGGCACGGATACGGCGATTGAAACAGCCGACGTCGCGCTCATGGATGACGACCTGCGCAAGATCCCTCAGTTCATCCGATTGAGCAGGCAGGCCAGTGCCATCTTGAAGCAAAACATCGTTACCGCCCTTTCAATCAAGGCGGTGTTCCTGGGACTGGCGATTGCGGGATCGGCCACCCTGTGGATGGCAGTGTTTGCGGACATGGGCGCGAGCCTGCTGGTGGTCTTCAATGGACTGCGGCTGCTCAAGTTCAGTGGAGCACGCGGCGGGACGTAAGCAGGCGCGTCCGCTTCCAGACGCCTATTCTGGGACCTTGTCGGCGGCTTACTTGTTGACTGGGTAGTTCGCCGGCTGCAAAGCGCGCTCGACCAACTCGATCAGGATATGGATGACCTTGATATGCAGCTCCTGCACCCGGTCCGCGTATCGGCCCGCACTTGTACAGATGCATACGTCGGCATTCTGTTCGAGCTGCGACCCTGACCGCCCAGTCAGGCCGATCACCTTCATTCCGCGCGCACGGGCAGCCTGGGCAGCCAACACGACTGATGGGCTGCTGCCGCTCGTGCTGATTGCGAACAGGACGTCGCCATCGCCGCCGTTACCCTGGACGAAGCGGGCAAACACCTGGTCGTAGCCGTAGTCGTTGGCCACACAGCTGATATAGCTCGGGTCGCTGATGGCCACGGCTGCCATCGCTGGGCGATCCTCGCGGAATCGCCCCGACAGCTCTTCGGCCAAATGCATCGCATCGCACATCGAGCCACCGTTTCCGCACGAGATGACGCGGCGTCCGCTGCGCAATGCGTCGATCAACAGGGAGGCGCCGGCCTGAATATTGCCGAGTTGGGTATCATCGCTGATGAGGCGGTCGAGCGCGTCGCGTGCCTCGACGAGGTTGGCCCTGATATGGTCGATCATCGCTTTTCTCCTTCGTGCTCGTCGTGGTCGGCGTGCTCGTGTGCCAGCGTAGGCCCGAAGCTGTGCTCTTCAGCCGCCTGTTCACAGGGCGTCGTTTCGATCTGGATGGTGCTGTGATGGATATCGTACTCGCGCGCCACGAGTTCGCGGATCGCCATCAGCAGAGCTTGCGGGTCTGCGACAGCAGTACCCTGAACGACGTGCACGGTCAGGCTGGCTTTTCCGCTGGTGATCGACCATACATGCAGGTCGTGAACGCTGGCCACGCCCGGCACTCGCGCAATTGCATCCTTGACGTCGGCAATGCCCAGTCCCTCTGGCACCCCCTCGAGCAGCACGTTCATGCTTGCCTTGAGCAGCGTCCAAGTACGTGGCAGCACCCACAGCCCGATCGCAACGGCAATCACCGAATCGACCCAGGTCCAGCCGGTGTAGCGAATAACGAGCGCACCAATGATCACGCCAATCGAACCGAGCATGTCGCTCCAGACTTCCAGATAGGCGCCCTTGACGTTCAGGCTGCTGTCCTTGCCGCTCGAGAGCAGGCGCATGCTAACGAGGTTCACGACCAGGCCGAAAGCGGCAACCATCAGCATCGTTCCCGACTGAATTTCCGGTGGATTGTGCAGTCGCTGGTAAGCCTCGTAAAGGATGTAGATCGCCACCGCGAACAGCAGCATGGCGTTGAAAGCGGCCGCCAGGATCTCGAAGCGGTAGTACCCGAATGTCCGGTTGCTGTCTGCCGGGCGTTTGCCGATGCGGATTGCGGCCAGTGAAATTGCCAGCGCCGCGCTGTCGGTAAACATGTGCGCTGCATCCGAGATTAGCGCCAGGCTGTTGGTAAGGATGCCGCCGATAATTTCAGCGATGAGGAAGGCGGTCGTAAGGCCGAGGGCAATCCAGAGTGGTCGTTCGTTCTGGCCCGGCTGTGCTGCATGTGAATGTCCTGAACCCATTGTTTTCCCCTTATATAGTAATTACGGTTGTGCTGACAAATTAGAGAAGCGAGACCCTCGCGGAGAGTTCGGCACGCTTCCTGCCGCTCGCCCGCGATACGGACGGGCGCCAAGGACGCCGGAGGATTGCTATTTTTTCTTCGCGCTGCGTGCTGAGCCCTTCCTTTTCTTCTTGTTTGCCGGATTGTTGCGGTCCTTGTATTTGAGCCAACCGAAAAACACCATCATCAGGCCAAAGAAAATCAGGCTGCTGATTCCAACTACTTCGATGAGCTGACCACGTATCGGATCGGGCAGCTGTTGTTGTAGTTTCATTGTTCGTCTCCTTGCGATTGCGTTCAACGCTTTGTCTCTCTAGCAGCGAATCAGTCCAGAATCCGGCCAAGATGGAGCACGGTACGTGCGCACAGCATCAGTACGATGCTCAGCCCGGCAAGTGCGTCCAGCTTTCCTGCCTCAACGCCCAGTGGGCTGAACGCGACACAAAACGCCAGCACGGCCGGCGCTCCGGACAGCATTGCATCGACCGCGCGCCCTCTACGTCCAGGACCGCCAGGCCGCAAAGCCAGCGCAGCGGTAGTCGTAGCGGCCAGCGCTCCCGGTATCGCGAAGCCTGCTATTGCCAGGGCATTGAGCGGCTCCGCGTGAAACATGCCGTGTGCGCCCATGGCGGTAACGCATATAGCCAGTGGCAGGCAACATGCCCAAACGAAGAGCTGGACAAGTGAACACAGTGCGTCGCCCGACCTGATTCGGGATTGCCCTGCATCCTTGTTGTCAAATAGCAGGCGGAAACCGAGGCTTGCTGCGTGATGCGAGGCAGCTCCCATGAGGACGACGCTTTCCAGAACGACTCCTCCAGTCATGCAGCTCAGGAGCGCCGTTCCGTGCGCAGCAAGGTCCAGCCCGAAAAGCCGGCGTGTGCCTGGTGACCTCCGACCTGGGGTGTCTTCACGCATTTCATCCTCCTCAGCCGGGCCGCAAGGATTTCTCGCGGCCCGGCAGTCTCAATGCACGAGGACCTTCACCGGCTCCGCTGGTACTTCATCGCTGTCTTTGCGATGAGCAAGCCGGTAAAGGAGGGGAAGGACGAGCAGCGTCAGCGCCGTCGAGGAAAGAATGCCCCCAATCACAACGGTGGCCAATGGCCGCTGCACTTCGGCCCCGGTGCCGGTGGCGATCGCCATCGGCACGAAGCCAAGGGACGCCACCAGGGCCGTCATCAGCACTGGCCGCAGCCGCGTCAAGGCTCCGTGCGTGATGGCCCGGTCCAGTCCGATGCCTTCTTCGCGCAAGGTGCGGATATAGGAAATCATCACCAGGCCATTCAGCACCGCGACACCCGACAGGGCGATGAAGCCGACCGCCGCCGAGATGGACATTGGAATACCACGCAGGGCGAGGGCAATGACGCCGCCCGTCAGGGCGAAGGGGATACCCGTAAAGACCAGCAGCCCGTCCTTCACGTTGTTGAACATCATGAACAGCAGCGTGAACACGATGAACAGGGCGAGCGGTACCACCAGCTGGAGCCGGGTCGTGGCCGACTGCAGTTGCTGGTAAGTACCGCCCCAGCTCGTCCAGTAGCCCGCCGGCACCTTGACATCCCTGGCGATTGCCGCGGCTGCCTCAGGTACGAACGAGCCGATATCGCGTCCGCGCACGTTTGCGCTCACGACAACGCGTCGCTTGCCGTTCTCCCGGCTGATCTGGTTCGGGCCAGGCGCGAATTCGAGCGAAGCAACCTCGCCCAGGGGGATATAGGTCGTCGCGCCGCCGTCCTTGGCGGGCAGGGAGATCGGCAGCTGCCTGAGCGCGTCGAGATCGGTCCGTAGCGTTTCGGGCAAACGAACGACGATGTCGAAGCGGCGGTCGCCCTCGAACATGGTGCCGGCTTCGCGACCGCCGGTTGCGATGGCGAGGGCTTCCTGAACGTCGCCGATGTTCAGACCATAGCGCGCAGTCTTCTCGCGGTCGATGTTAACGGTCAACATAGGCAGGCCGCCCGTTTGCTCGACCTTTACTTCGGCCGCGCCAGGGATGCGCTGCAGTACCTCGGCTATTTCCTTGCCCGTCGATGCAAGCACGTCCATGTCGTCGCCAAAGACCTTGACGGCAACGTCACTGCGCACGCCGGAGATCAGTTCATTGAACCGCAACTGGATCGGTTGCGAGAACTCGTAGGAATTACCCGCGTATTTCTCGGCCTCTTCCTGGATCGCCGCGATCAGTTCGTCGCGGCTCTTCTTCGGTGCTGGCCATTGCGCTTCAGGCTTGAGCATGATGTAGCCGTCCGAGATGTTCGGCGGCATCGGGTCCGATGCGATCTCGGCAGTGCCGGTGCGGGCAAACACTCTGTCGATCTCCGGGAACTTCGCTTTCAGGCCGGCTTCCACCTTTTTCTGCATTTCCACGGACTGACTCAGGCTGGTGCCAGGAATGCGCAACGACTGCAACGCCAGGTCGCCTTCGTTCAGGCTCGGGATGAACTCGCTGCCCAGCCGCGTGACCAGTAACCCCGACAGGACGACGAGGACGACCGCGCTCGTGATAACCAGTGCCGCGTTGCGCATGACTTTTTCGAGCATCGGCGCATAAGCTTGCTTGGCCATGCCCATGAGCCTGTTTTCCTTCTCGGTGACGCGCTTGCCGATAAACAGGGCCACCGCGGCGGGGATGAAGGTGATCGACAGGATCATGGCGCCGACCAGGGCCGCAACCACGGCGAAGGCCATCGGGTGGAACATTTTTCCTTCGACACCCGACAGCGCGAAGATCGGCAGGTACACAACCATGATGATGAGCTGGCCGAAGAGCAGCGGTCGCCGTGCTTCCCGGGCAGCGGCGAACACTTCATGGAAGCGCTCGGCGAGGGTCAGGTCACGCTTGTGGTGCTCCTGCGCATGTGCGAGGCGCCGCACGCAGTTCTCGACGATCACCACCGCGCCATCGATGATGATGCCGAAGTCGAGGGCGCCCAGGCTCATCAGGTTCGCGCTGACCTTGTACGACACCATGCCCGTGAAGGTGAACAGCATCGCCAGGGGGATGACCATCGCCGTGATGATCGCCGCGCGGATGTTGCCGAGGAAGAGGAACAGGATGACGATCACCAGTACCGCACCCTCGAGCAGGTTCTTCTTGACGGTATTGATGGCCTTGTCGACCAGTACCGTCCGGTCGTACACCGGCACCGCCTTGACGCCTTTGGGCAGCGAACGATTCACCTCGACCATCTTGGCGGCAACGGCCTGCGACACGGCGCGGCTGTTCTCGCCGATCAGCATGAATACCGTGCCGAGCACGACCTCTTTGCCGTTTTCGGTCGCGGCGCCGGTACGCAGTTCGCGCCCGATGTCGACGGTCGCCACGTCGCGCACGCGGATTGCAACACCCTTGACGTTGCTGAGGACCGTGTTGCGGATATCGTCGAGGGTACGCACCTGGCCCGGTGCGCGGATCAGGAACTGCTCGCCACGGCGCTCGATATAGCCGGCGCCGACGTTGTTATTGTTGCGGTCGATCGCGCCGACGACGTCGGACAGCGACAGGCCGTAGGAGCTGAGCTTGGCCGGATCGGGTGCGATCAGGTATTCCTTCTCGAAGCCGCCGATCGAATTGATTTCGGTGACGCCGGGTACCTGGCGCAACTGCGGCTTGATGATCCAGTCCTGGACTTCGCGCAAGTCGGTCGGGGTGTACGGTGTGCCATCGGGCTTTTTCGCGCCCGGCTCGCTTTCGACCGTCCAGAGGTAGATCTCGCCCAAGCCGGTAGAGATCGGGCCCATCATCGGCACCACACCGCTCGGCAGGTTTTCCCGTGCTTCCTGGATCCGCTGGTTGACCAGCTGGCGTGCAAAGTGGATGTCGGTGCCATCCTTGAAGATGACGGTCACCTGCGACAGGCCATAGCGGGACAGCGACCGGGTTTCTTCCAGGCCGGGGAGGCCCGCCATGACCGTTTCGATCGGGAATGTCACGCGCTGCTCGGCTTCCAGCGGCGAATAGCCGGCGGCCGACGTGTTGATCTGGACCTGGACGTTGGTGATGTCGGGCACCGCGTCGATAGGCAGTTTCTGGTAGTTGTAGATGCCGATGGCGGCCATCGCGACGACGCCCAGCATGACAAGCCATCGATGCTCGATGGCGAAGCGGATAATTCGTTCAAACATGGCAGGTTCCTCGATCAGTGTTCGTGCTCGGCACTGCTTTTGCCTTGCTCGGCTTTCACAACGAAGCTGCCCGTTGCAACGTATTGCGCTCCTGCGCTCAGCCCGGCGACGATCTCGACGTTCTTGCCGTCGCTCGCGCCCAGCGTGACTGGCTGGGCCTGGAAGCCCTTCTGCACTTTCGTGAAGACGACGGTTTTGCCTTCAATGGTCTGGACGGCATCGGCCGCGACCGCAACGGCGGCCTCCTTCGTGCCGCGCACAAGGGCGACGTTCACGAACAGTCCTGGGCGCCAGGCAAGACCCGGGTTATCGATGACGACACGTGCGCTCGCGGTCCTGGTCTGTTCGCCCAGCAGGCTACCCACATAGCTGACCTTGCCGGTGACCGATGCGCTGCCGGCAGCGGATTTGATTGTGACCGGCTGGCCGACGCGGACCGATTCCAGGTCCTTTGCCGTCACCACAATTTCCACCCAGACGGTCGACAGGTCGGACACCAGGAAGGCATTCGCGTCTTCCTTCACCGCTTCGCCCTGCGACAGGTGTTTTTCGACCACGACGCCGTTGAAGGGCGAGCGCAGGACATAGCGGTTCACGGCGCCCCCGTTGATTTCGGCACCGATGGCCGTCAATTTCGACCTGGCCGACTGCGCCTCGATCTGCGCTTCACGGTAGGCCTGCTCGGCTTGCAGGTAGTCCTGCTGCGCCGAGATCCTGTCTTCCCACAGCTTCTTCTCGCGTTCGTAGGTGGTGCGCGCCAGTCCGAGGCGCTTGTCCGCGGCGAGGGCGGTACTGCGCAGTTCTGCCAGGTCGGGGCTTGCGATGATGGCCAGTGGCTGGCCCTTCTTCACCTCCTGGCCGAGCGAGGCGGAGACCGATTCGACCACGCCCGCCACCCGGGGAACGATATGCGCGGTGCGGTCTTCGTTGAAGCGCACTTCGCCCGGCAGCGTGACGGCGGTATCGATGCGCGCCGGAGCGGCCTGCGCCACGGCAATGCCCGCGCCTTGAACTTGCTGCGGCGTCATCTCGATCAGGCCGGGAGGCTCGTCGGCATGCTCTTCCTTGCCTCCCGACTTTTCGGCGGTTTCCTCTGCGTGTTCGCTTTCACCCTGCGCCGCTGGCGCGTCCTTTTTCCAGAAAAGAATGGCGAGCGCGAGCACGAGACCCAGGCCAATCACGGCGGCGATGGAAAAGAGGGATTTCTTGTTCATAGTCGACTTCATGGGGCAATCCTGTTGTTGAGGTCGGCGCCTGCGTCTGGTGCGGCATAGCGGCCAAGGTCGGCGACGGCGCGGTAGCGGTCGTACAGTGCCTGGATGTATTGGGTGCGGATCTGCAGCAGCGTGCGCTGGGCGTCGAGCACGTCGAGAAACCCGAACTTGCCGGCTTCAAAGCCGATGACCGCAGAGTCGAACACGCGCTGCGCTGCCGGCAGGATGTTCTCGCGCATGCTGCGCACCTGCTCGCGCGACAACTGGGCGCGCTGGTACGCGTTGGTCAGCCCCTGGTGCAGGCGCAGGCGCTCGGCCTCCAGTTCGGCGCGTGCCTTCTCGGCGCGACCGAGCGAGGCCTGCAGGCTGCCCTGGTTGCGGTTGAACAAGGGCAGCGGGACCGACAGGCCGACCACGGTCTGCGAACGCCCGATCTCGTCGTCCTTTTTGTTGCCGACGATAAGCGTGAGGTCGGGCATACGCTGGGCACGATCGACGCCGACCTGAGCTTCCTCGCGCTGGACCTGCAAGTTCGCGCGCCGTAGCTGCGGCGAGGTGGCCAGCCGCTGTTCCAGTTCGGCCAGCGCAGGCGTTGGTGCCAGGTCGAGCTCGGGGACGATCAGGGTAAGGTTTGCCTGACCAGTTTCGCCCCAATAGGCGGACAAGGTGTGCATGGCAATCGCCAGGTCGCTCTGCGCCTGGGCCAGCTCGAGCCGCGCCGATGCCTGTGCCACGCCGGCGCGATCCTGCTCGACAGGCGAAACCCGTCCGGCCGTGACGCGCTTTTCGGCCGCCACTGTTGCTTTCGCTGCGACGTCGAGCGAGGTCTGGGCGATGCGCACGCGCTCCTGTGCACCCAGGGCATCGAAATAGGCCGTTGTGACGTCGGCGCGCAGATCGGTACGGGCCACGCTGAGGTTGCCTGCCGCAAGACTGCGTTCGCGTTCGGCCAGGTTGATACGCGCCGAGCGCTTTCCTCCGAGTTCGAGCACTTGGCTGAGCTGCACGGTCTGGGTGCGGGTACCGCGTTGCGTTCCTTCACGGACAAAGGACACTTCGGGATTCGGGAACAGGCCCGCCTGGCGGCGCATGCCGTCGGCGATCGCAACATCGAGCGCGGCCGCGCGCAGGCTTGGGTTGGCCGCCAGTGCCTTTGCGATGGCTTCATCGAGCGTCAGCGGCGGGCCTGCGACGGGTGCTTGCTGCTGTGTTGCCACAGGAGACAACGGCTGCGCTGTCACCTGCGCAGCACTCGGCAACGCCTGTGCAAATAGCACGGACGCCCCGAGGACGAAATACTTGGGATGCATGAATAACTCCGGTTATTGAAAACGAAGGCTATTCAGCAGCGAGACGTATCGGGATGGCCTTCTCAGGCCCGCCCGCACAATGATGAGTGGATGTATACGATCTGCCGCCGAATCAGACGGCGGAGATCCATTGAGGCCGCTCGGGACGAGCGGAGTATAAGGAGGAGTATTGAAGCTGGAGCGCCGGCGGCGCCAGACGGACCGGCTCAATAATCACTTGCGCAACAGGAAGTCCTTCAAACGAAAGCGTCGCGTGAGCACAGGAAGCGCAGTGCGAGTGCATTGCGACTTTCTTGTTGGAACCCGTCGGCTTGTCCTTCTCAGCGGAGGCGAGCTTGTGCGAGTCGGCCTCCGACGAATGATGACCGAAATGCTGGGCGGCACGGCCCGACTCGTGCTGACAATAAGCAGCAACCACACTCCAACTGAGCTGAAGAGCGAGGATCGTCAGGACTAGGTAGATGAAGCGTCGGGCGGTCATGAAGAAAAGTATAGCACGTGGGATCGTTTGTCTTATGCGCTCATATCCTTACTTCAGCTTCAGGATGCGACGTGCGCCCGAAAGTACGATCACGCCAATCACCGTGCCGACAATCAAATCGGGATAAGGCGATCCGGTCCAGGTGACGAGTGCGCCGGCAGCAATCACGCCGATGTTTGCAATAACGTCATTCGCCGAGAAAATATAACTTGCCTTCATGTGCGCCCCGCGGTCGCGTTTCTTTGCGATCAACACCAGGCAAGCCACATTCGCAACCAGGGCTACCGCGCCAACGCCCATCATCAGGCCCGATTCCGGTTCGCTTCCGAAGAAGGCCCGGCGTACCACTTCACTGAGGGCGCCCAGCGCGAGCACGAGCTGCAGCCAGCCGGCCAGGTGTGCTGCGTGCGTCTTCATCGCCGCAGCCCTGCCCACTGCGTACAGGGCCAGGCCGTACACAGCGGCGTCCGCAAACATGTCCAATGAATCAGCGACCAAACCGGTCGATTCTGCGACCAGCCCCCAGATCAGCTCGACCACGAACATGATGCCGTTGATAGCTAGCAGCAACCAGAGCGTCTTCGCCTCCGATGCGTCGCCGGCCTTGTCTTGACTGGCTTCTTCATGGGACGAATCCAGTTGCGACCCGATCAGATGGGCACCAAGCTTCAGCGGGCCAAGTTTCTGCAAGATCGGATCGACTTCCCCCATATGCGCAACATGGAGCTGCCGCTGGGAAAGGTCAAAGTTCAAGGAATGAATGCCGCCGACATCCGCCAGTGCCATGCGGATCATGTTTTCCTCGGAAGGGCAGTCCATCTTGGGAATCCCGAGCGTACTCAGCGTACGTTTGCTGTCGACTTTCGGCCTGGCTGGACGGGATCCGCGCAATTCGACACCCAGCCGCAAGGGCTGCAGCACCTGCACGAGGGCGTCCGCTTTGCCGTCGTGGAGCACAGTCACCGTGCGGGTGTTGAGGTCGAAGGCAATGTTGTCGATGCCCGAAACTTTGCCTAAGGCCATCCGAATCAAATTCTCTTCGGACGGGCAGTCCATCTTCGAGACAAATAGTTCGGTTTCGAGGCGGGCTGCCGTAGCGGTTTGGTCTTGTGTCATGACGATGAGCCTAGGATCGGAATTGTTCGAAGGATAAAGCTTCAACCCGCTTCAAGGTCAAGCGTGTTCGCCACGTCAGAACCGTCCAGCCGGAGGAATAATCTATTGCTGAGGTGACAGGGCGCCGATGATGCCGCAATCGGAAACTCGGCCGCCCTGGCATGAAATGAGCAGACGGGACAGGTGTTCTTTCAGTGAGTTGAGGTCTCTGATCTTCTGCTCGACTTCTGCAAGATGCTGCTCGGTCAGCGCAGTCACTGCACAGCAGTCGCCATCGCGGCTATCGGAAAAGGCCAACAGACTGCGTACCTGATCGATCGTGAAGCCGATTTCCCGGGCACGGCGAACGAAGCTCAGGCGGGCCACATCCTCGCTGCCGTACAGCCGATAGTTACTGCCGGTCCGCGATGGAGAATCGAGCAACCCGATTTTTTCGTAATAGCGAATCGTCGGCGCAGGGGTCTGCGCCGCGGCGGACAGCTGACCTATCGTAAAAGTGCGTGACATATGCTTGACCTTAAAGTGACTTCAAGGTTTATAAAGTTCATTTATTAATCCGTCAAGCGAATTCACCTATGCGCACCAAGATGAATCTCTGTGTCACCGCAGCGTTGCTGGCCATGTGCGCAGTTGCGGGATCTGCCTTTGCCGAAAGCACTGCACTGACGCTTGCCGAAGCCGTTGCCAGAGCCCGCATCCAGGCGCCGCAACTGCAGAGCGCCGATGCAGCACTGCGGGCTGCAGACGCCAATGTGCGCCTGTCCGGCCTGCGGCCGAATCCGACACTTTCCGTGGAAGCGGAAAATGTGATGGGCTCAGGGCGCTATTCCGGTTTTGGCGGGGGAGAAAAGACGGTTTCACTGTCGATGCCCCTCGAGCTGGGCGGCAAGCGGGGCGCCAGGCTACGTGTGGCCCAGGCCGAGCGCGCTGCTGCCGACGTTGGTGCGCGCTCCGCTGAAGCCGAATTGACGTTCCAGATCACCGCGGCGTTTGTTACGCTTGCCGCCAGTGAGCGCTACCTTGCGATCACAAAAGCCGGTCATGAGCTGGCCGAACGCGCGCATCACGCGGCACGCGAGCGGGTACGGGCCGGAAAAGCATCTCCCATAGAAGAGCAACGGGCCGACGTGCTACGAATTAATTCCGAGGTTCGCCTGGGAAAAGCAATGCGTGCCGCCGAGCTGGCGCAGAAAACGATCGCACGGCTGACAGGCGCGCCAATGCCGTTCTCGATAGCGTCTGCCTGGTTTGAGCAGATCGAAGGGAGCGAGAAGGCACCGCCGGCGCGGCAGCAGCTGGCGATTGCGACGGCGGAGGCGGAACTGGCCGCTGCAGAGGCTCGCGTCGATGCGGCCAGGCGTGAGCGGGTACCGGACGTCACGCTGACCGCCGGCATGCGCCGGTATGGTGAAACTTCCGAAAAGGCAGCTGTGCTGGGCCTGTCCGTCCCCCTGCCATTGTTCAACCAGGGCAGCGCCGCGCTTGCACGGTCCCGGGCGGAATTCGATCGCGCGTCCGCCGTGCGCCGCGCCGTCGTACTGGAAGTCGAACAGTCTACTGCACAGGCAGAAGCTGAGGTGGCCGACGCACTGGCGGCTGCACGCGCCGCCAACGGTCCCGCACTGGCAGCGGCAGAAGAAGCGGCACGTATCGCGAGGATCGGTTATGCCGAAGGGAAATTCCCGCAACTCGAATTGATCGAAGCCGAACGCTCGCTGGCCGAAACCCGCGAAAGCTCGGTCGATGCGCTCGCAGCACTTCATACGGCACGGGCGCGTTTGGCTCGGCTACAAGGTTCCAACTCTCCAATTTATAAGGACTGACCCATGCAAGCGGTATTCCGATCGGGCCTGTGTGCCGCGATGATCCTCTTGAGCGCATGCTCGCCCAAGCCGGAAACGACCAGCCGTCAAGACGCTGCCGAACATGGCGAACAAAGCGCGAATGCCAAAGGCGAACAGGCCGAAAAGGCCGAGAAAGGCGAGGCCGTAGAGCGGGGCGAAGCTGCGGAGAAAGAAGGCGGCGAGGCCGAAGCCAAGGAAGACTTTGTCGCGCTGTCGGACCAGCAGATCAAAGCGGCAGGAATCGAGGTTATGCCAGTCCGGCAGTCGTTCGCCGGGGCCGTCGAGGCGCCGGCGGTCATCGCGGCGGATCCGAAGCATGCGGCGGTGGTCTCGAGCGCCGTGGGTGGCCGGGTGGTCGAGATCCGGCGCAACCTTGGCGACCCGGTCGCTCGTGGCGACGTGCTTGCCGTAATCGAAAGCCGTGACGTAGCCCAGCTCAGGGCCGACGTCGAGATCGCCAAGCGGCAGTACGAACTGTCGCAGGCCAATTTTGCACGCGAAGAACGTCTGTACGGCGAAAAAGTCACTTCGCGGCAAGAATTCGAGATTGCGCGCAATGCCGCGCAAGAAGCACGCACCCGTCTTCGCTTGGCCGAGCAGCAGCTCGCGGCCGCAGGCGCAAGCAGCGGGGGACAGCTCAATCGGCTGATGCTGCGCTCACCCATCAAGGGCAACGTCACGGCACGACAGATCGCCTTGGGCGACATCGTCGCACCGGACGCCCATCTTTTCGAGGTCGCCGACCTCAACGAGCTGACGGCCGAACTTTCGCTCTCGCCGGACGACGCTGCCCGCATCGCCGTGGGCACGACCGTGGACGTGTCGACCGACGGTCGCACCGGCACGGGCCGCATTACGCATGTCTCGCGTGTCCTCGATCCCGCGACCCGCCAGGTACGAGCCATTGCACGCTTGTCGAACGGCCGCGGCGCGTGGCGTATCGGCGAAACGGTCCGGGCATCGATTGCGCTCGAAGGGAGCGCCGGTGGCACGCAACTGGCCATTCCACGGACGGCTGTGCAAACCGTCGAGGACAGGCCCAGCGTATTCGTTCGGGCGAGAGACGGATTCGCGATCAAGCACGTTGTCCTCGGCGGCAACGCGGCCGGCTACGTCAAGGTGATGGGCGGCTTGGAAGGCAACGAACAGATTGCGGTCAGCAATACGTATCTGCTGAAGGCGGAGCATGGAAAAGGAGAGGCGGGAGACGATGACTGATCTCTTCACTCGACGGCTCCTGAAGGACACCCAACCATGATCGCTCGTATCGTCAACTTTTCCGTTGCGCGGCGGTGGCACGTGCTCATCGCAACGATCCTCCTGTCGATCCTCGGGGCACTTGCGCTGACGCGCCTGCCCATCGACGCAGTACCGGACATCACCAACACCCAGGTGCAGATCAACGTCGTTGCACCTGCGCTCGCGCCGGCCGACGTGGAGCGGCAGATCACCTATCCGATCGAAACGGCGTTTGCCGGGATACCTGGCCTGGAATCCACCCGGTCGCTGACCAGGCACGGGTTTGCGCAGGTGACTACCGTCTTCAAGGACGGTACGGACATCTATTTCGCGCGCCAGCAGATGGCTGAACGGCTGCGCGCCGTCGAGCGCTCGCTGCCGCCAGGCGCTACCGCAAGCCTGGGCCCGATCGCGACCGGGCTCGGCGACGTCTACATGTGGACGGTCGAATACGCCTCGAAGCCTACCCCGAAAGCGGGGCCGGCGGCTGGGCTGCAGGCCGATGGCAGCTACGTCACTCCAGAAGGCGAAGTGCTGCGCAGTGCTGCCGAAAAAGCCACTTACCTGCGCACGGTGCAGGACTGGATCGTCGCACCCCAGCTCAAGAATACCGAAGGGCTGGCAGGCGTGGACGTCATCGGGGGCTACGTCAAACAGTACGTGGTCACACCGGATCCGCAGCGGCTGGCAGCCCTGGGGATCAGCCTGACCATGCTGGGCGAAGCGCTCGAGCGCAATAACACGAGCGCCGGCGCCGGTGTGGTCGTTCAGAACGGGGAAGCCCTAACTGTCAAGGCCGACGCGCGCATCACGTCAGCCGAGGAACTGGCGAAGACCGTCATCACGACCCGAAGCGGCACGCCGGTACTGGTTTCGCACGTCGCCACCGTCGGCATGGGACAGGAAGTGCGATTCGGATCCGCATCCGAAGGCGGGCAGGAGGTCGTCGTCGGTACCGCCGTGATGCGGATCGGGGAGAACAGCCGGACGGTTGCCGCCGCGGTGGATGTCCGCCTGAAAGAGATCGCGCGCTCCTTGCCGCCGGACTTGCTGATCCGGCCGGTGCTTGACCGCACCCGCCTGGTCGACGCCACCATCAAGACCGTGGCGACCAACCTTACCGAGGGTGCGCTGCTGGTGATCGCCGTGCTATTCGCGCTCCTCGGGAACCTGCGCGCGGCATTGATCGCCGCGGCGGTCATCCCGGTCACGATGCTGATGACCTCTGCGGGCATGCTCGAAGCAGGGCTGTCTGCGAACCTGATGAGCCTGGGCGCGCTGGACTTTGGCCTGATTGTCGATGGCGCGGTCATCATCGTGGAAAACGCGCTGCGCCGGATCGCGGAACGCCAGCATGCGACCGGCAGGATATTGACGAAGGCGGAGCGGCTCGAGACCGTCGCCGCCGCCGCACGCGAAATGATCCGGCCAAGCGTCTACGGCCAGGCGATCATCATTCTCGTCTACGCGCCCCTGTTGACGTTCCAGGGGGTGGAAGGCCGCATGTTCGCACCGATGGCGGTGACGGTTATTCTCGCACTGGTCTTCGCGTTCGTCCTCTCGCTTACGTTCGTGCCGGCCGCGATCGCGCTCTGGCTTTCGCGCCATGTCGATGAAAAGGAAAACAAACTGGTCAAGGCCGTGTCCTCGTCGTACGCACCGTTGCTGGAGCGTGCTCTCGCGCGGCCGACGCTGACCGGCGTATTGGCGGCGATCGGTTTCGCGGGCGCACTCGGCCTGTTTACGACACTCGGCCAGGAATTTCTTCCGACGCTCGACGAGCAGGACGTACTGCTCCAGGTGGCACGCATTCCGGGCACTTCCCTTGAGCAGAGCCAGGCCATGCAGTTTGCGGTGGAGAAGGCGGTCGGCAAGCTACCGGAGGTGAAGCTCGTGTTTTCAAGAACGGGTACTGCCGAACTGGCGGCCGACCCGATGCCGCCGAACATGACCGATACCTTTGTCATCGTGAAAGACCGCTCGGAGTGGCCGGAACCACGGATGAGCAAGGCCGAGCTGGTGGAAAAGATCGAGAAAGCGGTCGCTGGCATCCCGGGCCAGAACTACGAGCTTACCCAACCGATCCAGATGCGCTTCAACGAGTTGCTGGCCGGCGTGCGTGGCGACATCGCCGTCAAGGTCTATGGCGACGATTTCGACGCCATGCTCCGCACCGCCGAACAGGTCGCGGCAAAACTGCGCGCGGTCGAGGGCGCGGAAGACGTCCGCGTGGAGCAGGTGCAGGGGCTTCCGCTGCTCGATGTTCGGCTGGATCGCGACGCCATGGCACGGGTCGGCCTGACCGCCCAGGACGTGCACGACACCTTGGCCGCAGCCATTGCCGGCCGCGAGGCCGGGTCGATCTATGAGGGGGACAGGCGATTCGACGTCGTCGTGAAACTGGGCGAAAAGACCCGCAACGACGTGGAAGCCTTGCGCCTGCTGCCTGTGCTGACGCCGAGCGGCAGCTTCGTTCCGCTGGGATCGGTGGCCCTGCTCGAGACGGCCAAGGGACCGAACCAGATCAGCCGGGAAAACGGCAAGCGCCGCGTGGTTGTCCAGGCCAATGTGCGCGGCCGTGACATTGCCGGCGTGGTCAGCGAGGCGCGCGCGAGTATCGATGCGCACGTACGGCTACCGGCCGGCGTATGGCTCACCTGGGGCGGGCAGTTCGAGAACCTGGAACGTGCGCGGATGCGCCTGGCCGTCGTGGTACCGGCCTGCTTCGCGCTCATCGTCGTACTGCTGTATTCGGCCGTCGGTTCCTGGCGCGCCGCCGCAGTCGTCTTCACGGGTGTGCCCCTGGCCCTGATTGGCGGGATTGCAGCGCTCTGGCTGCGTGGGCTGCCGTTCTCGATTTCGGCCGCCGTCGGATTCATTGCGCTGTCCGGCGTCGCCGTCCTCAACGGTTTGGTGATGGTGGGATCGATCGACGACCTGGCAAAACAATTGCCGTGGGCGCAAGCCGTTCGCGAAGGCGCGCTGCGGCGGCTGCGCCCGGTGCTGATGACGGCCCTGGTCGCATCACTGGGCTTCGTCCCGATGGCACTGGCGACAGGCGCCGGGGCCGAGGTGCAGCGTCCGCTGGCGACCGTGGTCATCGGTGGGCTGATCTCGGCCACGATCCTGACGCTGTTCGTGCTGCCGACGCTGTACCAGCGCTTTGCCCGCCCGGCAGAGAACGTAGCGGAAGGCATTTGACGGAACCATGGCCAAACATCTTTCACCGCTCTCTGCCGTCCTGGGCGCCGGACTGATCGCCGCCACCGATCTGGTCACGAAGGCCCAGGTCGTGGATCGGCTGGCCTACGGCCAGCAGGTTGAGCTGCTGCCAGCATTGAACATTGTCCATGTTATCAACCAGGGGGCGGCTTTTGGCCTTCTCGCCACAGCGGGCGGGTGGCAACGTTACCTGTTCATCGTTGTGGCTGTGCTGGCGTCGGTATTGATCATTCAAATGATCAGGAGGCCGGCGACGACGGCCACGGAGAGGGCAGCGTTGGCGATGATACTTGGCGGGGCAATTGGAAACCTGATCGACCGCGCCGCACGCATGGGCGTTGTCGACTGGATTGACTTGTATGTGGGCACGTACCACTGGCCGGCATTCAACATTGCCGACATCGGTATTACGCTGGGCGCGGCAACTATTGTCTTGCACACGGTGTTTAGTGGGAGCACATCGGTTACAGTGCATAAGCAAACACGACAGTGATATAGCGCTGTAACAGGCGGCGGAACGGAACGCTACCTCGACTAGTTGCAAACAGGCTTCCAGCCGGCTGGATACTATTCTTGCGCTTCTTTTGCCTCCGAAAGAATCTCATATCCTCCTTTCGCAGCGATAAACGACACGACCGTTCCAAGAATCAGATCGGGAAGGTTTGAGTTCGTCCACATCACCAGCGCGCCCGATAGGACGATGGCGCCGTTCACGATCGAATCATTGTTCGTAAAAATGGCTGAGGCTTTGAAATTGATGTCCTGCCCCCGATGCTGCTTTAACAGCCGGATGCAATAAATATTCAGAAGCGCATTTGCAGCGGCCATCGCCATCATGGCCGGCCCCAACGGGGCTTCGCCGCCGAGAAACCTGCGAATGACTTCGACTAATAACAGGCAGGCAAAGCCGATGAGGAGCCAGCCGGAAAGCTGGGCGGCACGGGTCTTGATTGCGGCAGACCGGCCGACAGCGTATAAACTCACGGCGTACACGGCTGCATCTCCTAGATTGTCGAGACCGGCGCCGATCACGGCGGTTGAAGATGCCCACGTTCCAATTGCAACACCGGCTAGACATTGTCCCAGGTTGATCAGTAGGACTTTCCATAGAATGCTGCGATCCTCCTCGTTTGAGGCATCCAGATCCAGCTCGTCGCTATGTGCGGTGTTGCTCGTAGTCATGCGGTCTCCGATAAACGATAGGGTCAGCTGCGCCCAGTTAAGGTCGGCTCAGCATCATTACTGCGGTGCGGAAGACGCAAAAAATTTACGTGGCCCGAAAAACTGGTGCGCTCAAGGGGGTCCGCTCTTGTCAGTAGCCACAGCAGCAGGCTTCTTTGGCTTTGCATGCTTCAATATCTGCACAACCTGAGGCAACGCACCATCCTTGCAAAAAGGAGGAGATATCTCGACCTTGTCGTGAAGCTCGGGCTTGATCGAGTCGGGCACTAAGGCGCTGACATATCTGTAAGAGCGAAGATGGGGTACTGTAATTTCGGCGTATTGATGGCCAGAAATCTGAGCCGTGTCCAGACCTGCGAGGCAGGCAGGACGGTTCGTCTTCAATTTCTCTTGCGTATAGAGTTCGCTTACCCAGCCCGTTTTGCTGTTCGGTCCAAGCCGTGGATCAGCGCAGCCAACGAGAATAAGTAGTGAACTGAGCGCAACGATACGTTTTCCGTTATTTTTCATGACAGTTCCTATAAAGATCAGCCCGCCTTCCGTCACCAGCCGCGACACCTGCGCGGCCGAGTCCTAGGTCATCATTTCCTGCCCGGCGCTGGTACATGGTTGAATACCTGTTCGCTACCTTCGCGCTTTGATCAGATTCAGTCCGAAGCCAAGCCCGGCCGCCAGGAGCAGAGCCACCTGTGCCCCATAGGTCTGCGTAGTCGGATAGATACCAAGGACCGGCAAGCGCGGTCCCTGCATTGGGGTCGCCATCAACCATCCGGCTTCCTGCAGGCCTGCGATCCCTTTACCGACCAGCACGACTGCCAGAGCGGCGACCAATGCCGAACTGAATGAAAAGAACTTACCAATAGGCATGCGTGCGCTCGTGCGCAGGAACACGGCGGCAAGAATCGTCAGCAGGACGAGGCCCGTTACGAAGCCTCCCATCAGTGCAGGGCCGTTGCCGTCGGCTGCAAGGGCCGAGTAGAACAGGACCGTTTCGAAGACTTCCCGGTACACCGCGACGAAGGCCAGGACGAACAAGGCCCATGCCGAGCGCTTTTCCATCGCTGCCGTGAGATGCTGCTTCAGGTAAGCCTGCCACTGTCCAGCCTGGCTTTTCTGGTGCATCCACAGGCCGACCGACAGCAGCACCGCCGCCGCGAAGAGCGAGGACAGGCCTTCTGTCACTTCGCGGCTTGCGCCACTGATACTGACCACGTACGTGGCTACCAGCCACGTCAGCGCACCTCCGGCCAGTGCCGAGATCCACCCGGCGTGTACGTAGCGCAGCGCCTGGGGGCGTTCGGCTTTGCGCAGGAACGCAACCATCGCGATCACGATCAGCAAGGCCTCGACACCTTCGCGCAGGAGGATGGTCAGCGCGCCTACGAACACCGTCGTTGCGTCGGTCTTGTCCGAGCCGGTGACTGACTCGACACGTAAAAAGTACTGATCCAGCTGCTGGGCGTATGCCGTTGCGCCCGCGACGTCACCTCGAGCGACCGCCCCCCGGTACAGTTGCATCGTCCGTTCCACGTCGACCAGCAGTTGGCGGTCGGTCGCGTCGAGCGCCGCCTCGAGCGGCTCGAAGCCGTCCAGATAGGCCGACAAGGCAAGATCGGTGGCGGTCGCGCGCTGGCCATTCTTCAAGGCGTCCAGGCTCTCTTGCAGCAGCTTGCGCGCAAGGGCGATCCCCTTGCGTTCCTGCTGTTCCCGGACAATGTCGGGGTGCGTGCGTGCATATGCCTGCGCTGCTCGCGCGGTTGCCGGCGGCATCGCCTTCGCCAGCTCTTCTTCGGTCGTCGTGACAAGGGCGGTCATGTCAGGAAGCGCCGCGGCGGGGACTTCATTTCGTGCAAATGCAGTTTTCCCCGCTTCAATCTCGGTATCCTTGAAAGACAGGGAGCCAACATAGAACGCCAGGGACCAGCGGTCGTGCTCGGACAAGTTGGCAAACGACGGCATCGATGTGCCTTCGACACCCTGACTGAGCACCTGGTAAAGGGCCATGAGAGAACGGGAGCGGGCCCTTTCCTCATCTGTGAAAGCGATCGGTTTCGGGTCGAGCTTTGCCGCAAGAGCGCCGTCGCCGGCACCAGTCGCACCGTGGCATGAAGCGCATTGCGCCTGGTACAGCGCGGCGCCACGGGAAAGATCGGGCATGGCGCGCGGCGCTACAGGAAAGGGATACGCCTGGAGGAGCAGTCGGTTTGCTTCCCGGGCAAGCTGGCCTACACGCTGGGGGCTGTCTTTGCGTTCGACCGCGTGCCTCAGATTTGCGGTAGCTGCGGCCAGTTCCGAGTGCAATGGATGAGGAGGCAAGGACTGCACCTGACTCTGCGCCCGCGCCGAGAACTCCCGCATTTCTCCGTACTCAGGTTCACTGATGACCGCTCCATTCTGGACGGCGCCGGGGTAGTCCACAGCGACATAATCGAGCAACTGCCAGAGCTGCCTGACCTGCGGTTCGGACGATTTGGATTCTGCATGTGCCGTGCCAGCCAGGAAGCTGCAGAGAGCCGCGACGTAAATGAACCAACGCCAAATGGGGTACTTCATAATGAAAAACCTGACCAGATGTAGAGGAGCTTGACATTTAACACCTTCAAGCTACTTGAAGGTCAAGCCGTATACTGGATGCCCAGAACGGAATTGAAACGCCTTCGGCGTCGGAAGTGCCTGGGCAGGTCATACGCATCCTGCTGGGAGCCCTTGGGTCGGTGGTCGGGATCGTCCCGGCTGCTAATACTGGTGGCACGAAGATCAGCATGCTCAAACGGTTGCCAACCGATCCAAGTATCAAGAAACTGATCAGGTTGAGCCCAGCAAAGCACGATGATGCTTGACGCCACGGATGTTGAGGCGAGGGCGGAAAGCCACGTTGGCTCCTCCGTCGCTGACGGCTCCATGTGCTTTAAAGGACGAGACGTCACGCTTACTCCAAGAGCTTGACACTGGCCGCTACGCGCCCCCACAATGCTTGTTGAAATGTCCAAAGTGATGAAACCATCCCGTTCAACCCGCTTCGTTGCCGCCGTGATTGCCGTGATCAGCTTGCTGTTCACCCAATTGGCTCTGGCTTCGTACGTCTGTCCCGACGAGACCACGCCGGAACGCATGACGATGGCGGCGGTTGACAACGGGATGTCCGACATGGATCACTGCACCGGCATGGACAAGGCCCAGCCGAGCATATGTCACGCGCACAACCACTCCAGCCCGCAATCGCTCAACAAACCCGATTTGCCCACAGTGCTGCCGTACCTGTTGATCGGGCCGGCGCTGTCAGTGGTCTTGCTCAATGATGGCGAAGCACCTCCAGACGTTTTTGCTGCCATACCCTCGTTATCCCGTGCGACGGAGCCGGCTTTGGCCATACGCCACTGCTGCTTCCGTATTTGACAACTCCGCCTGCTTGATTCGCCGCGCGCGCTTGCGCACGCGATGTATTTCAACGCTTGTGGAGATCGCATGTCCTTTTTCTTTTCCGCGCGCCGTCACGGGCGCGCTCCCCTGTTTTCGCTGACAGGATACCTGGGCGTATTGGCAACGTCCCTGGCCTTGGCGGCGCCTGCCCTTGCCGCCGATGCCTTGTCCCTGGCCGAGGCGCAGCGTCTCGCCATTGAACGCTCGCGGCAGATTACCGCGCAGGATGCTGCTGTGACGGCTTCACGTGAGATGGCAGTGGCAGCTGGCCGCTTGCCCGATCCGGTGCTCAAGATCGGTGTCGACAACCTGCCAGTCAGCGGCCCCGACCGTGGAAGCTTCACTGCGGACTTCATGACGATGCGTCGTATCGGCGTGATGCAGGAAATCACACGCTCGGACAAACGCAGCTTTCAAGCTGAGCGGTATCAGCGCGAAGCGGACAAAGGGCTGGCCGAAAAAGACAAGGCCATCGCCGATGTCGAACGTGCGGCGGCCATTGCCTGGCTCGATCGCTACTATGCCGAAGCAATGGCATCCGTGATCGCGTCCCAGCGCGAAGAGGCGCAACGTGAGCGCGAGGCCGCCGATGCCGCCTACCGGGCCGGACGCGGAAGCCAGGCTGATGTACTGTCCGCCAGGGCTGCCGTCGCACAGTTCGACGACCGTATGGACGATGCCGCGCGCCGGGTACGCAGCGCGAAGATTGCGCTCGCGCGCTGGGTTGGCGACATCGCCGACCAGCCCCTGTCCGGTCAACCGGCATTCGACACCATCCGGCTCGACCCGGCCTCGCTCGATACCCAGCTTGCCCATCACCCCGAGATTGCCGTTCTCAACAAGCAGGTCGATGTCGCTGCGACCGAGGTGAAGCTGGCCGAGGCCAACAAGAAGTCCGACTGGACCGTGGAAGTGGGCTATGCGCAGCGCGGTCCGGGATATTCCAACATGATCTCGTTCGGCGTCTCGGTCCCGCTGCAGTGGGACCAGAAAAACAGGCAAGACCGCGAACTGGCTGCCAAGCTCGTCACGGCTGAACAGGCTCGTGCCGAACGCGACGAGATGCTGCGAGCGCATACGGCGGAAACGCGCGTCATGGTGGCCGAGTGGCAGGCCAATCGCGAACGCTTGGCACGGTATTCCCGGGAACTCATCCCACTGGCGCAAGAGCGCAGCGGGGCAAGCCTGGCTGCCTACCGTGGCGGCAAGGCGACGCTTGCCGAGGTGCTGGGCGCGCGGCGTGGCGAACTCGACGTTCATCTCTCCAGGTTGCAGCTCGAAGCCGACACCGCCAGGCTGTGGGCAGAACTGAACTTCCTCTTTCCCACTTCGCACGGCGCGATGCCGGCGGCCGCCGCCATCTCCAGGAACACGAAATGACCAAGAAAAAGAAGCTCATCCTCGCGTTGTCCGCGGCCGCCATCCTGATCGCCGTCGGCGGTGGTCTGTTTTGGGCCGGTATGCAGCATGGCCTGCATGCCGCCATGCCAACAATAACCGGCAGCGGCGCGTCCACGAGCGGCGACAAGGTCGATCCTGCGACGGGCAGAAAAGTGCTCTACTGGCACGACCCGATGGTACCCGGCCAAAAATTCGACAAGCCGGGCAAGTCGCCCTTCATGGACATGCAGCTCGTGCCGGTGTATGCCGACGAATCAGGCGATGACGGCAAAGTTGCAATCAGCCCGCGCGTACAGCAAAACCTCGGCATCCGGACGGCCGAGGTGAAGGAAGGCAGCCTTACCACAACGCTTGAATCGGTGGGTAGCGTGGCCTGGAATGAGCGCGATCTTTTCCTCGTGCAGGCCCGTGCCAATGGGTATGTCGAGCGCCTTCACGTACGTGCGCCGCTCGACCGTGTCCGCAAAGGCCAGGCGCTGGCCGATATCTACGTCCCCGACTGGGTGGCGGCGCAGGAGGACTACCTGGCCGCACGCCGTATGTCGGCGGATCTCGCTGACGCGGCACGCCAGCGCATGCGGCTGGCCGGCATGACCGGCGAGCAGATCCGCCAAATAGAGAAAAGTGGCAAGGTTCATCCGCGTTTGACGATCACCTCACCAGTGTCTGGCGTGGTGGCCGAGCTTGCCGTGCGCGAGGGTATGACCGTCATGCCCGGTGCGTCGCTGTACCGCATCAATGGCCTGTCCACTGTCTGGGTGAATGCCGAGATTCCTGAAGCGGCAGCCGCCCAGGTACATCCGGGCAGCACCGTCCAGGCACGCGCCGCCGCCTGGCCCGGTATGACCTTCCACGGCAAGGTCGGCGCGATCCTGCCTGAAATCGATCCCGCCACACGCACCCTGAAGGCGCGCATCGAGCTCGCCAACCCGGAGGGACGGCTGGTGCCGGGCATGTTCGCAACGGTTAGCCTGACACCGGCCGCGCGCAAGGCCATCTTGCTGGTGCCGAGCGAGGCCGTGATCCAGACCGGCACCCGCAGCGTCGTATTCGTTGCGAGCGAGGATGGGAAGTTCGCTCCGGTCGAGGTGGAAACGGGGAGCGAAGCCAATGGCCAAACGGAGATCCACAGCGGCCTGTCGGCCGGCCAGAAGGTCGTCGCGTCCGGGCAGTTCCTGGTCGACTCGGAAGCCAGTCTCAAGGGCGTGATCGCACGCATGGGCGATGCGGGTGCCGCCAACGGCGCCAAAGCGGCTGCCGCCCCGGCGCACCATGGTCGTGGCCGCGTCGAGAAGATCGATCCCGACAGTATCACGCTATCGCACGAGGCGATGCCGACGCTGCAATGGGGACCAATGACGATGCCGTTCAAACTGCCGCCGGACGGCTTGCCGCGCAATATCGCCGTGGGTAACCAGGTCACGTTCGAGATCCGGCAGACTCCGGAGGGCGACTACCAGATCACGTCGATCACGCCGGCCGACAAGCAAACCGGTAGCGGAGACGGCAAATGATCGCCAAGCTGATCCGCTGGTCCATCGTCAACCGTTTCCTGGTCTTGCTGGCCACTGCCGGCCTGACGGCCTGGGGCGTGTGGGCTCTGTCGAAAACGCCGCTCGACGCCATCCCGGACTTGTCGGATACGCAGGTGATCATCCGCACCACCTACCCGGGACAGGCACCGCAAATCGTCGAAAACCAGGTCACGTATCCATTGACGACGACCATGCTGTCCGTGCCGGGAGCGAAGACGGTACGCGGCTATTCCTTTTTCGGCGACTCGTTCGTCTACATCCTGTTCGATGACGGCACCGATCCCTACTGGGCACGTTCGCGGGTGCTCGAATACCTCAACCAAGTGCAGTCGCGCCTGCCGCCGCAAGCGAAACCATCGCTCGGGCCGGACGCCACCGGAGTGGGGTGGGTGTACGAATACGCGCTCGTCGACAAGAGCGGCAAGCACGACCTGTCACAGTTGCGCGCCCTACAGGACTGGTTCCTCAAATACGAACTGAAGGCGGTCGCGAACGTGTCGGAAGTCGCCAGCATTGGCGGCATGGTCAAGCAGTACCAGATCCAGCTGGACCCTGACAAGATGCGTGCTTTCGGTATTTCGCACGCCAGGATCGTCGACGCCGTGCAAAAGGCCAACCAGGAGACCGGAGGCTCGGTACTGGAGCTGGGCGAAGCCGAATACATGGTGCGCGCGTCCGGCTATCTGCAATCGCTCGACGATTTTCGCAAGATTCCGCTGACAACCAGCGAGGCCGGTGTGCCGGTACGACTTGGTGATGTCGCTCGTATCCAGATCGGCCCGGAGATGCGGCGCGGCATCGCGGAGCTGAATGGCGAAGGCGAAGTGGCCGGTGGCGTGATCGTCATGCGCTCTGGGAAGAACGCACTCGAGACGATCGACGCGGTCAAGGCAAAGCTTGCGGAGCTCAAGTCGAGCCTGCCGCCCGGTGTCGAGATCGTACCGACCTACGACCGCTCGGGCCTCATCACGCGTGCAGTCACCAACCTCGAACACAAGCTGATCGAGGAATTCATTGTGGTCGCACTGGTCTGTGCGATCTTCCTGTTCCACATGCGTTCGGCGCTGGTGGCGATCGTGTCACTGCCAATCGGCATCCTCGCGGCTTACCTGGTCATGTACTACCAGGGTGTGAATGCGAACATCATGTCGCTCGGCGGGATTGCAATCGCGGTCGGCGCGATGGTCGACGCAGCCGTGGTCATGATCGAAAACGCCCACAAGCATATCGAGGCATGGAACCACGCCCATCCCGGCAAGAAGCTCGCTGGCGACGAACACTGGCGTGTGATCGGCGATGCGGCTGCCGAGGTCGGCCCGGCCTTGTTCTTCTCGCTGCTGATCATCGTGCTGTCATTCGTGCCGGTGTTCACGCTCGAAGCGCAGGAAGGCAAGCTGTTTGCGCCGCTGGCCTTCACGAAGACCTATGCCATGGCCGCCGCCGCAGGCCTGTCCGTGACGCTGATCCCGGTGTTGATGGGCTACCTGATCCGTGGCCGCATTCCGGACGAACAAAGCAATCCGCTCAACCGCGGTCTGATCTGGCTGTACCGCCCGCTGCTCGAACGCGTGTTGCGGTATCCGAAGACAGCGATCATCGCTGCGGGCCTGATCGCTGCCGCGACAGTTTGGCCATTGTCACGCCTGGGCGGCGAGTTCATGCCGCCGCTCGACGAAGGCGACCTGCTATACATGCCGTCGGCCCTGCCTGGACTTGGCGTCGGCAAGGCGGCTGAACTCTTGCAGCAGACCGATCGCCTGATCAAGACTGTCCCGGAAGTGCAAAGTGTGTTCGGCAAGGCTGGCCGCGCGGAGTCGGCCACCGACCCGGCGCCGCTGGAGATGTTCGAGACCACGATCCAGCTCAAGCCACGCGACCAGTGGCGTGCCGGCATGACGCCTGACAAACTGGTCGAGGAGCTGGACCGCATTGTC
Organism: Massilia sp. YIM B02769; assembly: GCF_030411995.1. Classification (GTDB taxonomy): domain Bacteria; phylum Pseudomonadota; class Gammaproteobacteria; order Burkholderiales; family Burkholderiaceae_D; genus Telluria. Next base: position 219,955 of record NZ_JASNRC010000007.1, on the reverse strand, counting down.
AAGGTTGCCGGCCTGTCGAACGTCTGGGTTCCGCCCATCCGCAACCGCATCGACATGCTGGCCACCGGCATCAAGAGCCCCGTCGGCGTCAAGATCGCGGGCACCGATTTGAAGGTCATCGACCGCATCACCGGCGAGATCGAGCATGCCGTAAAAAAAGTGCCGGGCGTGTCATCCGCGCTGGCCGAGCGCCTAAATGGGGGCCGTTACATCGACGTGAAGATTGACCGGGATACCGCTGCGCGCTACGGGCTGAACATCGCCGACGTGCAAAGCGTTGTGTCGTCCGCGATTGGCGGAGACAACATCGGTGAAACGGTCGAGGGATTGCAGCGCTTTCCGATCAGCGTGCGTTACCCGCGCGAGGTGCGCGATTCGGTCGAAAAACTGCGCGAGCTACCGGTCCTGACCGAGCGTGGCGCCCAGATCCGGCTCGGCGATGTCGCGGCAATCCGCATTGAGGATGGACCGCCCATGCTCAAGAGCGAGAACGCGCGCCTGTCGGGCTGGGTCTACGTCGACATTCGCGGCCGCGACCTCAGCTCGGCAGTACGCGACATGCAGCAGGCCGTGGCCAGCGAGGTCAAGCTGCCGCCCGGCTATTCGGTATCGTGGTCCGGCCAGTTCGAGTATCTGGAACGCGCGACGGCGAAGCTGAAGATCGTGGTTCCGGTCACGCTGGTGATCATCTTCGTCCTGCTCTATTTCACCTTCAAGCGCCTCGACGAAGCCGTTCTCATCATGGCCACCTTGCCGTTCGCGCTGGCCGGCGGCGTGTGGCTGCTGTGGCTGCTCGGGCACCACTTGTCGGTACCGAGCGGCGTCGGCTTCATTGCGCTTGCTGGTGTGGCAGCTGAATTCGGCGTGATCATGCTGCTGTACCTGAAGCATGCCTGGGAAGCCCGCGTCGAGGCCGGACGCGACAGCGAAGCCGACCTGGTCGACGCGATCCGCGAAGGCGCCGTCCTGCGCGTGCGGCCAAAGGCGATGACGGTCGCAGTCATCATCGCGGGTATCGTGCCGATCATGATCGGCGCTGGGACGGGTTCCGAAGTCATGCAGCGGATCGCCGCACCGATGGTCGGCGGCATGGTGACAGCGCCGCTGCTGTCGATGTTCGTGGTGCCTGCGGCCTACCTGCTGCTGCGCCGCCGCCAGGCGCGGCGCATGCACGGGCTGCGCCAGGTACCTGCGGCCGAGGAGCGAACGATTCATGCGAAATAGCACGGCAGGCATGCGGTATCTGCGCCGCTGGGCCTGCAAATACACCCACCTCAACTGAAATACGAAAGGAAATATGATGAAACGTCACACCATGATTGCCACGATGTTAGCCCTTGCCGTGTCTGGATTGGGCGCCGCGCAGGCACAGCCGAGTCAAACCGGCATGAACACTAAGTCGTGCCAGGACATGATGAAAGGCATGAACATGGAAGGCATGAACATGCAAAACATGGACGCCAAGTCGTGTGAGGAAATGATGAAGGGCATGAGCGTACAGCAAGCAAACAAAGGTGCGCAGGCCACTCGCCATGAGGCTATCGGTACGGTGAAATCCGTCGACCCGGCCGCAGGAACCGTGACGCTCGCGCATGGGCCGATCAAAAGCCTGAACTGGCCGTCCATGACGATGGGCTTTGCCGTCAAAAACAAGGCCATGTTCGACAAACTTTCGGTCGGCAAGAAAGTAGACGTGGAGATCGAGCAGCAAGGCGGCAAGTACGTCATTACGGCCGTGAAGTAAGCATGTTGCCGGCGCGACGGATGAGTTGAGCGCGGTATCGTCCGTCGCGCATGGTGCCGGTGCAACATGGCGGCGCCTACGGACACTATTTACCGCTATAGATACTCGACACCCGAGTGGTTCAGGACCACTGACGACGGTACGTATACAATGTGGGAAAAATGTAACAGAATGTGTGCAAAACTGATAATTGCCGTGCTACATTAATCACATGCGTAAGCCGTTCCGAATATTCTTCCTGTTCCTGCTTGTCGTGTCCCTGCCGATGCGGAGCATGGCCGGGGTAGCAACAGCAGAATGCGGCATGGACCATCAAGCTGCCGTTGATGGCAGCGCGGGCCACACCGCCATGCTTGTGCACGAGATGCAAGATATGGAAGCGCATGAAGCAGGGCACGAGGACATGCCCGACCATAGGCAAGCAGCCCCGCAAGACGAACAGCCCTGCGACGACTGCGAGACAGCGAGCGACGTTCATGAAGCTACCGGCTGCGGCACCTGCGCGCAATGCTGTATCGGCGCATGTGCTCCGCCTCCTATCGTTGTCCTTACCGCGGTCGAAGAAGCCGTCAGCAGCGTGCAACTATTCCACCTCTCTTCCTTTACCGGGCACATACGCGCCCGCATTGAGCGGCCACCACGGCTCGCGTGACCCTTCGCGTCCGGACTGACGCTTTCCTGTAGGCCCTGCTGAACTCCCGGCGTGTCTTCCGGTACCTGTGCTCGCGTGCACCGGCCGGGTAGCCGTGGCTTCCGTACTGGCTATTGGACCATTGGTCCCTCCATGCCCGCTCCTGCAGGCAAACACTGCCCCTGGCATCGGCGGCAACCCGTCGCCTGCCCGTATCTCGGTTTCTAAAACAATGCACCTGGAGAGAAAAATGAAATACAAGACCATTCCGGCGGCCACCGCCGCGCTTGTGCTGGCGATGTCGCACCAAGGCGTTCACGCCCAGCAGCCCGCGACTACCGGCGAACCCGCCGACGGCGGAGGAATGCAACGCGTCCAGATCACGGGCAGCCGGATCAACCTGAGGCAGGAGCAGATTTCCGGCGTGGGGCCGGTCACGGTGATCGACGCCGACACCATCCAGCGCTCCGGCGCGATCTCGGTCGAGACGCTGCTGCAGCGCCTGCCGTCGTCGGCCGGCACCGCGGGCAACCAGTCCAGCGCCTACTGGACCAGCAACGGTTATGGCACGACCCAGGTGAACCTGCGCGGCCTGGGTATCGATCGTACGCTGGTCCTGCTCAACGGCAGGCGCGTGGTCTCGGGCGGCACCGGCGCCAACAGCTCCGTCGACCTGAACATGATCCCGGTCGCGATGATCGAGCGCGTCGAGGTGCTCAAGGACGGTGCCTCGGCGATCTATGGCGCCGACGCCGTCGCCGGCGTGGTCAACATCATCACCAAGAAGGCCTTCGACGGCGTCGAAGCCTCGGTCCGCTACGGCAGGACCGCGGAAGGGGACGGCGCCGAGAAGTCGGCCGACGTGGTCTGGGGTACGCGCAGCGAGCGTGGCTCCCTGATCGCCTCGCTGAATTACTCGGAAAGCGAGGCGGTCAACCTGGCCTCGCGCGCGCCTTGCGCACTGGTGGAAGACGACGGCGAACTGGTTTGCTCGGGCAGTTCCTCGACCATCGGGGGTCGGGCGCGGCTCGCAGACGGGAGGCGCGTCAATTTCAACCAGGACCCGAACGGTAACCCGCGCGGCTTCGAAACCTATAGCGCGGCCAAGCATGCCTACAATAGCAACCCGTTCCTGAATGCGGTCAATCCCATCAAGCGCATCGGCGTCAGCGCTTTCGGTAATGTGCACCTGAGCGAGAAGGTCGAGCTCTTCACCGAGCTGATGTTCACCAATCGACAGTCCGAGCAGCTTGCCACACCGGGCGCAATTGGTGTCTACCGCCCGATTCAGATTGCCGCGAGCCATCCGACTAATCCGACCGGCCAGGACCTGACTCTAGAGCGGCGCCGCGTCGCCGAAGTCGGGCCGCGCTACTTCTTCCAGGAGACCAACACCTTCCGCGTGCTCGCAGGCCTGAAGGGAACGATCGCAGGCAGCTGGGACTGGTCGGCATCCCTGAACTGGGGCCGCAATACCGGTGTCGACGGCATGACCAACATCATCAACCTGGACCGTGTGGATGCGACGCTGAACGCGGCGACGTGCGGGACCGGTCCGGGCGCTGCCCCTTGCGGAAACTACCTCGGCTACGGCAATCTCAGCCCAGCTGTGCTCGACTACATCCACTTCACGACGCGCGACCATGGCGGCAACGACCAGAAGAGTTTTAATGCGAGCGTCAGCGGGGAGCTGTTTTCCCTGCCGGCGGGCCCGGTCGGATTCGCTTCCGGCTTCGAGTACCGCCGCGAGCAGGGCTGGCGCGATCCGGACAGTCTGATCGTGTCGGGCGCAGCCAATACCAATGCCCAGGACCCGATCGCCGGCCAGTACAGCGCGCGCGAGGTGTTCGCCGAGCTGTCGGTTCCGGTGCTGGCGAAACTCCCGTTCGTGGACGCGCTGAACCTGAACGCGGCGGCGCGCTATTCCGACTACAGCCTGTTCGGCTCGCAGGCCACCTACAAGCTCGGCCTGGACTGGCAGGTCATTCCGTCGCTGAAGCTGCGCGCCAATCGCTCGACCGCTTTCCGGGTACCGAACGTCCCGGAACTCTTCGGTGGAGTGTCCGAGGGCAACCTGACGACCACCGATCCCTGCAACAGCTGGAATACGATGGACCCGAATTCAGCGGTCTACAGGAACTGCCAGGCCTCGGGCCTGCCGGCGGGCTTCCGCCAGTTCGGTCCGTCCATCCTGACGACCGGCGGCGGCAATCCGAATCTGAAACCCGAAGAGGCGGACACCTTTACCGTGGGCGCGGTCTGGACCCCGTCGAAGTCGCTGACCCTGACGCTCGACTATTTCAATATCGAGATCGACAACGCGATCGAGACGGTACCCGGTTCGACCAAGCTGGCCGTGTGCTACAACTCCCCGGGGCTGTCGCACATCTTCTGCAGCCCGTCGAGCTTCACGCGCGATCCGCGCACCGGCGAAATCAACTTCCTGTCCTCGCAGCCTGCCAACGCGGCCCAGCAACGCGTCTCCGGCATCGACTTTGGCGCCTTGTATGACTTCAAGCTGTACGGCTGGAATTCGTCGCTGTCGGCCGATGTGTCGCGCCTGAACCGGTTCGACGTCGCTCCGTTCCCGGGCGGGGAGGTGATCGAATACGCCGGCAAGATCACGGGTGGCCGCGGCAGCTACGCCAAGTGGCGTTCGACCGCGTCGCTGACGACCGGGATCGGACCGTGGTCCGGCTCGTACACCGTCCAGTACATCGGCAAGGCGGACGATATCAATGCGGCGCCTGGCGACATCGGCGCGCAGGCACCGAGCGTCGTTTATCACAACGCGAGCGTGAAGTATGCCTTCAACAAGGCCGTGGCGATTTCGTTCGGTATCGATAACCTGTTCGACAAGAAGCCGCCGTACATCCAGAGCTGGACGGACGGTAATACCGACACGATGACCTACGACCTGCTCGGCCGCCGCTGGCACGTGCGCCTGGGCTACAAGTTCTGATCGGGCCCGCCAGGGCTTTTCGTGCCGCCGGGCCTGCCTGCAGGCCCGGCGCTACAACTCAATGTCGACATAATTATGCAATCAGCTTTCTGGGTGCGCCGCGCCCACAAATGGATAGGACTGGTGATCGGAGTCCAGGCACTGCTGTGGATGATCAGCGGGCTCTACATGGTCGTGGTGCCGCTTGAGGTCATCCATGGCGACCACCTCGCCCATGTCCCAAGCGAGCATCTCGCGACCTCCAGCGCGAGGATGCCGCAGGCGAAACTGCACGACACCTATCCCGGCATCACCTCGGTTCGTCTGAAGGTGTTGCTGGAGAAGGAAGTGTACGAAATCAGGCAGGACAAGAAAGTCAGCCTGGTCGACGCGGTCACCGGCAAGACCATCAGCCCGATCGACCGCGAGACCGTACTTGCCCTGGCAGACGCCGCCTACGCAGGCGAAGGCAATGTGCGCGGCATCGAATGGGTAACCAAGGCGCCCTCGGAAGTCGGCGCGCGGCCGGTCCCGCTGTGGGCGGTGCACTACGACGACGCCGGCAAGGACACCCTGTACTTCTCGCCATTCTCGGGCGACCTCGTCGCACGGCGCCACGAACTCTGGCGCTGGTTCGACTTCCTGTGGATGTTCCACATCATGGATTACGAGGAGCGCGAGAACGTGAACAACAGCCTGCTGCGGGTCGCCTCGATCACGGGCCTGGCCTTCGCGCTGTCGGGCGCCTGGCTGCTGTTCTACAGTTTCCAGCGCAGGAGGCAGGCATGAGCCATTGGATGCGCAAGCTGCACAAGTGGATCGGCCTCCTGATCGCGATCCAGTTCCTGTTATGGATGGGCAGCGGGGTGGTGATGAGCCTGCTCGACGCAGGCAAGGTGCAGGGACGGGAATTCCGGATCAAGCCGCCTGCGCCGCCAACCTGGCCGCGCGACGCGCTCGACCTGTCTGCACTACTGGCGAAAAGCACGGAAGGTGTCTCTTCGGTTACCTCCGGCTGGGTGCTCGAACGACCGGTGTACCAACTGCAGGGCGACAAGCGCAGCTGGCTGGTCGGCGCGGTCGATGGCCGTCCGTTCGCCATCGATGCGGCGCTCGCCGGCGCGATCGCTCGCGCGTCGTACTCGGGGAAAGGCCAGGCTGGAATCGCGCGGCTGCTCGACTACTCGCTCGAAGCGCGGGCACACAAGGAGCCGGTGTGGCGCGTCGACTTCGATGACGCCGACGAGACCTCGGTGTACGTCTCCGCCCGTTCGGGCAAGGTGCTCGAACATCGCAACAGCACCTGGCGCCTGTTCGACTTCTTCTGGATGCTCCACATCATGGACTATAGCGAGCGGACCAACTTCAACAATCCGCTCCTCGTGTCCAGCGCAATCGGCGGCCTGTGGATGGCCTTGAGCGGCGTCTGGCTGCTGTTCGCAAGCGTGCGCCTGGCGGAGTTCGTTCCCGCTCGCCTGCGGCGGCGCAGCCGCATCCATCTCGTAGGATCGGCGGATGCTGAGTCGCGGTCGGTCGATGCCGCCGCCGGCGACACGGTCTTCCAGGCCCTTGCACGCTCGGGATTGCAGTTGCCTTCCAACTGCGGTGGCGGGCAAAGTTGCGGGCTGTGCGAGGTCAGGTGTGTCGGCAAGGTTCCGGCGCCGACGGCTGCCGACCGTGCTCTGCTGCCGCCGCACAAGCTCGACGCCGGATACCGGCTGGCCTGTGGATTGCCTGTGGGGCACGGCGTCGACATCGATGTCGGCGACCCTGCGCTGCTGGCCAGGGAGCACACCGCGGTTGTATCCAGTGTGAAGGCGCTGACCCCCTTCCTGCGCGAGATCTCGTTACGGCCAGCACGTCCGCTTGCGTGCCGCCCGGGCGCCTATGTACAGATGCACGTGCCGCCCTACGCGCGGGATGCCAGCCATATCGATGTCCCGGATGACCATCGCGACGATTGGCACAAGGCCGGAACAGGCGGCCAACTGGTCAACGACGCGCCGCTGCGCCGCTCCTATTCGGTCGCGGTTCCGGTGGAGCGGGCCGACGGCCACCTCGTTTTCCTGGTGCGCTTCATGCCGGGCGAACGGCCGGGCAGGGGATCGAGCTATATGTATACGCTCAAGCCGGGCGACGCCGTCTCTTTCAGCGGTCCATACGGCGAGTTCGCCCTCAAGCCCGGGGCGCGTGAGAAGGTGTTCATCGGTGGCGGCGCGGGCATGGCTCCGCTGCGCGCCATGATCCATGCGCTTTTCGCGCAAGGGGCAAGCGAGCCTGTCCATTTCTGGTACGGCGCCCGCAGCCGGCGCGACGCGCCGTATGTCGAGGAGATGGCAGCGTTTGCGGCACGCTATCCGAATTTCGACTGGCGGCTCGTGCTGTCGGAAGAGGGCGGTGCTGGGCCGACAGGCTTCGTGCACGAGGCAGTGCGCGATGGCTTGCTACGCGACCATCCGAATCTGGCGTTGCTCGAGTTCTACGTGTGCGGCCCGCCGGCCATGCTCGCCGCGACCCGCCGGATGCTGCAGGAACTCGGCGTCGAGGACGGCATGGTCGCCTTCGACGACTTCAAGGTCTGAGACCGCACGGGAGCCGCCATCCTTACCTCAGCTTGCGCGAGGGCCAGTGGTCATGGACGATGGTGCAAGCCTTCCCAGACAACCGCGGTGTTCCAGTCGATGCGCTCGGTTTCCTTGAGCACCTTGCGCGTGGACGACCTGGCGAAATCAGTGCCATCCGCTAGGTGGCTGCTCGCATACTCGCCGCGCGTACGTTCGACGTGGCCACCCTCGTAGATCAGCGCTTCTGGTGCTAGGGGGCAATTGCCTTTGCCTGGTCGCCGGCGGCAAGCGCGGTGTGGAAGGCGGCGGCCGCCCTGTTTCGGTCGGCCGCCATGCGTCAGAACAGAAACGACTATCCGCTTGCATTACATCTGTTCGCCCGGGGGCGAGGTCGATGCAAGCCAGGCCGCCAGCACGACGACCGCCAGTAGCACCAGCGCTTCGATCCACAGGATGCGCCTGAACCTTGCCGGGAAGTGCTCCGGTGTGGCGTTACCTGTGGACTCGCGCGCGAGCCAGGGCGGCATCACAAAAAAGCGGTTGAAACCGCCCAGCATCGCCGCTGCCCCCACGAGCAGCAGCTTGGCCATGAGCGTACTGCCGTAGGGGTTGCCGACCAGGTTGCTGAACCCGCCCAGGCTGCGCCAGGCGGCGTAGATACCGGTCACGAAGATGCCAGTCAGGGCAACCGTCGCCGAGCTGGACAGGGACGCTACATAAGCGGCCCGCGCACGCCTGTCGGCTGCGGTCATATTGTTGGATGTCCTCAACATGACGCCACCGGACAGGACCACTTCCCCGACCCACAGGCTGATCAGGCCAAGGTGCACCCAGTCCATCAACAGACGCACGCTGATGTCGCCGTCGCTTGCCGCGTGGCTCATCATCCCGCGGGTGTACCAGAACGCGGCCAGTCCCAGGAGGGTCAGCAGCGCCGGGCGCGTGCTTCGGACACCACGGAGGAGTGCCCCGGCGGTGGCCACTGTCAATCCGGCGATGCCGATCGAGGACGCGTATCCGAGGTGAGTGGAGGTCAGCATCGACCAGGTGGCGCCTCCCGCTTCGGCGACCGGCACTTCGGCCATCGCCGCCGATTCGAGCCACAGCCACACGACGCTAACGACCAGTGCGACGAAGGCGCTGGCGACGGCAGCCTTGCGAATCGGTTGGCCGCGTACTTCAGCCCACTTCGATGTATCGCCGGCAAGCCACAAACGGGACGCGGTCGCTCCCGTGAGCACGGCAACGGCCAGGTTCAGCAGGGCAGTGACAAGATGCTGGGCGGTTTCCAGGCCCGGCCCCATCACTTGACCTTGAACGTAACGTCGCCCTTTGCCTTATGGCCGTCGTGCGTCATCGTCGACCACTGGATATGGTACTCGCCGGTGGATAGCGCCGGCAGCGGAGCAGTCATGACGGTGGGATCCGCCTTGTCGACGATTGTGGCGGCGACCGGGATGTCGTTGTTCTGTGGGCCGGTCACCTTGATCTTGCTGAACGCGGGCTCGAGCGCTTCGTTGAACTTCAGGCGGACCTGCTTTGGTGCCGTGTCGTACGTGCTGCCCGCTTCGGGATTGGACGATTGCAGTTTTGCGTGTGCGAAGGCCGAGGAGGTGACGGCGCTTGCGAGGGCGAATGTGGTGACGGCCAGAATGCGTTTGAGGGACATGCTTTTCCTTTTCGTTAGTTTAATCAAGTGCGGAGATGGTCGCCTTCCTGATCCGTCAGCCTGCGGATAAGGAAGGCATGGCTTTTACTTGGCCGCTTCAAGTTTGGTGACGATCAAACTGCCATTGACGCGCTCAACCCGGAAGCGGATGTTATCGCCGGCCTTTACCTGATCGAGCATGGCCGGATCCTGCACCTTGAACACCATCGTCATGGCTGGCATGTTCAGGTTATTCAGCGGGCCATGCTGGATCGTCAGCTTGCCGGCGTCCCTGTCGACCTTCTTCACTTCACCGGTCGACAGTGTGTTGGAATCTCCCTGCGTTTCGGAAGGTCCTGCGTTATGACCGGCATGATCATTCATCTGCATTTGAGCGGATGCACTGCTTGCTGCGAGGGCGAGACCAGCCGATACAACAAGCGAGGAAAAAAGCGAGGAAAAACGAATCATGTAAGGCTCCAGAAAAATTGAAAAATTTCCGATTACGACAGAGGTACAAGGACGTTTGCCGCGGCGGGTGTGAAACTTACTCCAGGTGTTCCTTTCATACAGCGTTCAGTCGGAGCACTTCGTTGCCGCGCATCGTGATTCGCTGGCCGTCCTCGGTCACCATGACCTTACCCTCTTCAATGCTGGTCGCGCGGCCGTACTCCTGACATCAATTAGCGAGAACTAGTTGAAATACTGTGGCGACTCGCTCACATACACCGTGAGATTGTCTGCGCCGGGCAGAATGTGCGAGAGTGGGAAGGACCTCGTGTCGAGCGTGTCGAAACTCCAGGTCACGCTCTTGCCGCCGGCATTGATCACGACGGCCTCGAGGCGGGTCACGTTCAGGTACCGCGTCTCCTGGTCGATCGTGATGGTGCGGCTGGCGCCGCCAGCGACTGCGTATCCGAACGGCGCCTGCCGGCCCGGCGGCGCCGCTTGCGGCGCAGCGGTGAGTTGCGGATCGGACGCTGGCGTCGGCTCGGCGTGCGCCAGCCCGGCGGCCATTGCGGTTCCGGTGAATAGCGTCGCGAAAGCGATCCTGGCGATGTATGCGGTCATCTGGTTCTCCTGTTGGGACGTGCCTTGCTTGTTAGCGAAACGGGAAAAGTCCCGCGTTGGAGGCCATATTACGCATGCGACGCCGACAGGAAGGTGACTCGAAGCTTACGTTTTCGTAATCGTCCGGTCAGGAGCGGCCGCGCCGGCGTGGCAGAGGGCAGATGATCTACATCCGCGCTCACCCGGGCAGATCTGGTCGACGTCGCGTCAGGGCTTGCAGCAGACCGCGCTTTCGCAGGTTAGGAAGATCGTCGACCCGCAGCAGAAAGACATCCAGAAATTCGACGCCTGGTTGAAATAGCGCCCTGCCGGACAAGCCCCCGTTTGCGGACGGCGGCATTCGGAATTCCAGACGCTGCCGAATGGGCGGCCGTAATCGCGCAGTCAGTCTACCGCTGGCCCTGCGTCAAGCGACTCCGGTTTCCAGCGCCGCAGAAGCAGTGAATTCGACACCACACTCACGCTGCTCAATGCCATGGCAGCGCCGGCAATGACGGGACTCAGGTAACCGGAAGCCGCCAGCGGTATCCCGACGATGTTGTACACGAATGCCCAGCCCAGGTTCTGCCTGATCTTTCGATAGGTCTTCTTCGATACATCAATCGATTCCGCGACGAGCGAGGGGTCGCCGCGCATCAACGTCACGCCTGCGGTATGGATCGCCACTTCGCTGCCCGTCGACATCGCCACTCCCAGGTCTGCCGCGGCCAGGGCGACAGCATCGTTGATACCATCGCCGACGAAACAGACGGTCTCGCCATTCTGTTTGAGCTCGCTGACGACGCGCGCCTTGTCGGCCGGGAGCAAGCCGGCCCTGAAATCGTCGATGCCGACTGCTTCCGCGACGGCCCTTGCCGCGCCTGCATTATCGCCCGTCAGCATGACGGCGCGTATCCCCAGATGACGCAGCCGAGCGAGCGCATCCTTCGCGGTTTGCTTGATTGTGTCGCCGAATGCGAGGAATCCGCACAATTCCAGGCCGCCCGCTGTCGTTACGACCAGCCAGGAAACGGTGCGGCCGGCGTTCTCGTGATGAGCGGCGACGCCTTCCAACACGCCCAGAGAAACGCCAAGTTCCTGCATCAGCCGTGAGTTGCCGAGGTAAGCCGTGGCGCCATCGACATCGGCCTGTACACCACGCCCGGGCAGCGCTTTTGCATTGGATACGGGGCGCAGCGCGACACCGCGATTGGACGCTTCCGCCTCTACCGCCTTCGCCAGCGGGTGATCACTATATTGCTGGAGTGCGCGCGCCAGTTCGAGGAGGTCGCGCTCCGGCAGGCTCGCACCTTTTACGGCGACCACGGCAGGTTTCCCTTCGGTGAGCGTTCCGGTCTTGTCGAAGGCGGCTACGGTGACCGCATGGGCGGTTTCCAGTGCCTCGGCATCCTTGATGAGGATGCCGTATCGGGCCGCGACACCGGTGCCGACCATGATCGACGTCGGTGTCGCCAGACCAAGGGCGCAAGGGCAGGCGATCACCATCACCGCAACCGCGTTCAGTAGCGCCTGTTGCCAGTCGCCGCTGGCGAGCCCCCATCCGACAAACGTCACCGCCGCGATGACGAGTACTACCGGAACGAAGACGGCGCTGACCCTGTCGACGAGTCGTTGAATCGGCGCTTTGACGGCTTGCGCGTCTTCCACCATCTTGATAATCCGTGAGAGCATGGTTTCGCCACCAACGGCGATTGCCCTTGCAATCAACATGCCGTCAGCATTCACCGCACCGCCGGTAACGGCGTCGCCGACGGATTTCGAGACCGGAAGGCTTTCGCCGGTCAGCAGCGATTCGTCCAGGTGACTGCTCCCTTCGACGATCACCCCGTCGACAGGCACGCGGTCGCCGGGGCGGACAATGAAAAAGTCGCCGCGACGGACGTCGGCGATCGGGACTTCTTTGTCGACGCCATCGCGTCGCACGATCGCGTTGATCGCACGCAGGGACTCGAGCGCGCGCAGCGCGCCCACGGTCTGGTGTTTGGCGCGCTCTTCCAGCCATTTGCCAAGGAGGACCAAAGTGATGATGACAGCCGACGACTCGAAATACAGGTGTTGCATACCGTCGTGACTGTGCTGCGCCCACAGCAGGTAGACCGAAAGCCCGTACGCAGCCGAGGTACCGAATGCCACGAGCAGATCCATGTTGCCGGCACCTGCACGCAGTGCCTTCCAGCCAGCCTTGTAGAAGCGCGCGCCGAGCCAGAATTGAACCGGGGTCGCCAGCAGCAGTTGCAGCCAGCCGGGCAGGGCCCAGTCCTGACCGAACGGCATGGCCAGCATCGGTACGACCAAGGGCAGGCTCAGGAGTGCGGACGCGGCCACGCGCCACCAGCTGGGCAGGGCGGGAGTGGCGTCCGAAGCAGGCCGGCTCTCGTCAGGTATCCTGGCCTCATACCCGGCTTTCGTGACAGCATCGATCAACATATCGGGAGAGACGCCGCCCCGCGCCCTTACCTGGGCTTTTTCCGTTGCAAGGTTCACCGATGCCTCGGCTACCCCAGGCACTTTTCGAAGCGCCTTCTCCACTCGCGTGACGCACGAGGCGCAGGTCATGCCGGAGATCGAGAGGCTGAAGGCCGCAGCCGGCACCTCGTAGCCGGCTTTTTCCACGGCTTCATACAGTGTTTCGACACGCGTTTCGGCATCGGCACGTACCGTCGCCCGTTCCGTGGCCAGGTTGAGTGAAGCCTCCCGCACCCCGGGAACGGCTTTCAAGGCGCGCTCGACGCGTGCGACACACGAGGCGCAAGTCATGCCGCCGATCTGGAAGGTCAGGTCAATCGGATCCGGATTTGGTTTAAGAGCAGTATTCATTGGTCTCTCCATGAGCAAGGTCTTCAGGATAAAGCTTCCAACCATTGGAAGGTCAAGCGGTAACCGTGCCGGGATCAGATGCGCCGCGCGATGGGTAGCTGCGATGATCCAGGTAATGCAAAGCTTGGCAGCGTCTGCGGGGCTGACAGAATGCTTACTCAGAGATTACATTTCTGTCAGGTCTGCGACAGAACTGCTCTTGAAGGGCAAAATCGTCGGACTTTCTTGTTAACTGTTCTATACATGAAGATTCTTGTAGTCGAAGACGAGCCCAAGACCGGTGAATACCTGCGTCAGGGGCTGATGGAGGCAGGTTTTATGGTCGATCTGGCGCGCGACGGCGCCGATGGACAACACCTTGCGCTGACCCAGGCTTACGACCTGGCCATTCTGGATGTCATGCTCCCCAGCATGAATGGATGGGACATCCTGCGCGGGATCCGGCAGGCAGGGAAGGACATGCCCGTCATGTTCCTGACTGCAAAGGACGACGTCGACCACCGCGTCAAGGGGCTGGAGCTCGGCGCGGACGACTACCTGGTCAAGCCGTTCGCGTTCTCCGAACTGCTGGCGCGCGTGCGCACCTTGCTACGCCGTGGCACGAAGGTCAAGGAAGCCGAGTCGCTGCGCGCCGCCGACCTGGAGCTCGACCTGCTGCGCCGTCGGGTCACCCGGGCCGGCCACAAGATCGATCTGACCGCGAAGGAATTCGCCTTGCTGGAATTGCTGCTGCGGCGCCAAGGAGAAGTGTTGCCACGATCGCTGATCGCGTCCCAGGTGTGGGACATGAATTTCGACAGCGATACCAACGTGATCGAGGTGGCGGTCCGGCGTCTCCGGGCGAAGGTCGACGACGCTTTCGAGGAAAAGCTCATCCGGACGGTACGTGGCATGGGCTACGTGCTGGAGGCGCCGTGAGGCTGCCGGGTGCGCGCTCGGTAACACTGCGCCTGACGCTGCTGTTTGCCTCGGCGTCTGGCGTCGTGCTGATGGTGCTCGGCATGGTCGTTGGCCACCTCGTCGAGCGCCATTTCGCCGAACTCGACACGGAGATGCTGAGCGGAAAACTCGAGCTCGCCAGACACGTTTTGGGACAGGTGCATACGGCGGCCGACCTCCAGGCGCTCACGCCGCGCGTGGAAGCGGCATTCGTTGGCGATCACGAACTGTCGCTGCGAATCCGGGCCACCGACGGCACGATACTGTACGCCAGCCCCGATGCCGACTTTCCGCGAGTGTCTACCGACCCAGGGGGCGTAGCCGGACTGGTACACGCCGCTGACGGGCGGGAACTGCGGGTACTGGCGGGATCTGCGCCACTCGGAATGCAGGTCCCGCCGGTGCTCGTCGAGCTGGCCACCGACCTGGTTCACCACCAGCACTTCATGTCATCGTTCCGCGCCGCGCTTTGGGCGACCGTCGGGCTAGCCGCCTTCGTCACCGGACTCATGGGCTGGGCGGTGGCGCGGCGTGGGCTGGCGCCGCTGCGCGCCATCACGAGCGATGCCGCCCGCCTGACCGCGGAGCGGCTGGACTGGCGCGTGCCGGTGGACTCGGTGCCGCAGGAACTGGCGGAGGTCGCAGTGGCCCTCAACCAGATGCTTGCCAGGCTGGAGCGTTCGTTCAGGCGACTGTCCGATTTTTCCTCGGACCTGGCACATGAGCTGCGAACCCCGCTCAGCAACCTGTTGACCCAGACCCAGGTCACGCTGTCCCAACCCAGGAGCGCGGCGCAATACCGCGACACACTGGCCTCCAACGCGGAGGAGTACGAACGGCTGTCGCGCACGATCTCGGACATGCTGTTCCTGGCGAAGGCCGAGAACGATCTGATGGTGCCGCAGCGGGAACCGGTCGATCTGCGTGAGGAGGTCGAGACAATGCTGGAGTTCTACGGCAACCTCGCCGAGGAAAAATCGATCGTGGTGTCGGTCAGCGGCCAGGCCAGCGTCGCAGGTGACAGGTTAATGCTGCGCAGGGCGATCGGTAACCTGTTGTCGAATGCATGCAGGCACACCCCGGTCGCCGGAGCGATCTCGGTGGTCCTGTCCAGCGTGCCGGGCGGCGGTACGACGATCACGGTGCGCAACACGGGCGAGACGATCGATGCCCAGCACCTGCCGCACCTGTTCGATCGCTTTTACCGCGCTGATGCCGCGCGGCGCCGCGATGCGGAAGGGGCGGGGCTTGGACTGGCGATCACCCGATCCATCTTGCGCGCACATGGCGGCGCCGCCTCGGCCCGGTCCAGCGACGGGGTGACCGAATTTGAACTGACGTTGCCGGCTTGAGCTCAAGTGCGGCTGTGCGTGCGCCGGTTTGGACAGCGTCACCCGCACCCGCGCGTTGTTGATCGCGGGCCGACGCGATGAGTAAGGCGCCTTGTGGCGGGCTATTTTTTTACTGTGAACTACCAACGCGAAGCGTGTGCGGCGTGCTTGTACATCGTGCTAAATTGTCAGTATGCGAAAACGGTTGCAATTATTCTTATGGTGTCTGCTCGTCGTATCCCTGCCGATGCAAAGCATCGCGGCGATCGCGAAGTTTGAGTGTGGCATGAGCCATCACTCAGGGATGGGTAGCGATATCGGAGAGAACCAAGCGCAACTGCAGAACATGGGAAATGACGCTGCACATGCACCGATGGTTGCAACCGGCAGCACCGCGATGCAGAGTGTCGACTCGGACGAAGATTGCGGCAGCGCTGGTGAGCACAAGCGTGTCGGGTGTGCTTTCTGTGCAGGATGTTCTATCGGAGCATATGCTCCGCCTCCGGGCATTGCCCTCACTGCAGCCGAAGAAGTAGTGCAGGACATTCGACAGTTTTCACTGTCCTCCTTTAAAGGGCATATACCTGCCCGTATCGAGCGTCCTCCAAAGACCGCCTGATCGAGACCTTGTTCGGTTCGTAGTCACGTGGTCCTGCATCAGCTAAGGGCCAGAACCGTTCGCGCGCATGAGTGTCGTCGCGGCCGAGAGGTCTCATTCCCTAACAAGTCACCGCCCCGCCAGGGACCACGCTATTTGGCTGCCATGCCATTTGGCAGGGAGCGCTTTGCCCCTGGCTCTTGCGCTCGTTCTGTCGAGCGCCGCGTAAGGGCCCGTGCAGCGCAACTTTACTCTCGGAGAAGTCGCATGGAATTTTTAGATATCAAGGACCGACAAGTCAGTCGATGGCGTCGTCGTGTGTTGAAAGGACTCGGCGCAACTGCAGCGTTGGCGGGCTTGAGCCCAGCGTCGCTTTTTGCAGCGCAGAGCAACCGCACTGAACTGCGCGGCACCACATTCGACCTGGAGATCGGGCCGACGCCGGTCAACTTCACAGGAGCGCCGCGCATCGCAACCGCAGTTAACGGTCAAGTGCCGGCGCCGACCCTTTACTGGACGGAGGGTGACGTCGTCACCATCCGGGTCACAAACCGTTTGCCCACAGTGAGCTCCATTCACTGGCACGGCATTTTGCTGCCGGCAGACATGGATGGAGTGCCCGGGCTGAGCTTCTCAGGTATCAAACCTGGAGAAACCTTCACTTATCGCTTCGAGGTCAAGCAAAGCGGCACCTACTGGTACCACAGCCACTCAGCGTTCCAGGAGCAGTCTGGGCTCTACGGACCAATTGTCATCGTTCCGAAGTCGGGCGAGCGCGTGGCGGCAGACCGCGAGCATGTCGTCATGCTGTCCGACTGGACGGATGAGAAGCCGGAACGTGTGATGGCGAACCTGAAGAAGATGAGTGACTTCTTCAATAACAAGCAGCCCACCTTCGGCGAATTTGTCAGCGACATTAAAAGCATGGGTTTCGCCGCTGCTGTCGAAAAGCGCAAGATGTGGAATCAGATGCGCATGATGCCCACAGACTTCAGTGATGTGACGGCCAGCCGGAATATCAGCGGCGCACTTCGGTTCTTGATCAACGGCGCCACTGCGGACGGGAATTGGACCGGACTTTTCCGCCCTGGAGAGAAGGTGCGGCTACGCATAATAAATGGCGCTGCGACTACGATCTTCGATCTGCGTATTCCTGGCCTGAAGATGACGGT
Organism: Massilia sp. YIM B02769; assembly: GCF_030411995.1. Lineage (GTDB taxonomy): Bacteria > Pseudomonadota > Gammaproteobacteria > Burkholderiales > Burkholderiaceae_D > Telluria. The sequence goes on along the minus strand of NZ_JASNRC010000007.1, from coordinate 202,499 downwards.
GGTCTCCGCCGACGGGCAGGATGTGGAGCCCGTTACGGTCGACGAGATCAGGGTTTCAGTGGCCGAGACCTACGATGTCATCGTCGAGCCTGCCGAAGACAAGGCCTATACGATTTTCGCTCAGTCGATCGGACGATCCGGCTTTGTGCGGGCCACGCTTGCGCCGCGGCTGGGGATGCAGGCAGCCGTGCCGCTAGTGGACGAGGCGCAGTGGCTGACGATGACGGACATGATGGGAGCCATGGCCATGTCGGGCATGCATGGATCCGAATCTTCCGCCGGCGGCCACGCGATGAATGGGTCCGGTCCACCGGCCGCTATGGACCACGGCCAGATGCAGCATGCAATGCCTCCGGCAAACCATGCCGGTCACGCACAGCCGGGCTCGGGCACCGCTGCGAAGAATACTGCTATGCCGAAGGTGACTCACGCACGAACAGAGTATGGTCCCGGCGTCGACATGCACGTCGACATGCCTCGCACGAACCTGGATGACCCTGGAGTCAATCTGCGAAATAACGGGCGGCGGGTGCTGACCTATGCCGACCTGCGCACTGTCGGCGGACCCGTCGACCCGCGTGAACCGACGCGCGAGATCGAACTGCATCTGACGGGCAATATGGAGCGGTTCATGTGGTCGTTCGACGGACAGAAATTCTCGGAGGCGCTACCGATCCATTTCCGGCTTGGCGAGCGGCTGCGTATCGTACTGGTCAACGACACGATGATGAATCACCCGATTCACCTGCACGGCATGTGGAGCGAGTTGGAATCGGAGAGCGGGGAGTTCCTTGTCCGCAAGCACACGATCAACGTCCAGCCGGCGCAGCGGATCACGTATCGGGTTACTGCCGATGCACCAGGGCATTGGGCATATCACTGCCACTTGCTTTATCACATGGAGGCAGGAATGTTCAGGGAGGTGGTCGTATCATGAAAAAAACACCGTTAGTTTCGCTTCAGCTGGCGCTCGCGTTATCGGCCGCCTTATCGGCACACGCCCTGGCCCAATCCAGCAGCCGGCCGTCGGCGCAATCGACACAGTCTACTGAAGGCGCGCAGCCCACGTCTGGCAAGGATATGTCGGAAATGGATCACGCAGCCATGGGTCATGCAACCCCAGCACCGCCCCCCAAGCAAACAGTGCGGAAAAAGCAAGCTCCGCCAAAGCGCGCCGACGATGCTGGACGTGGAAGCGCTGCAGCGGTGCCCCAGCCTGCTCCGGAGTCGGCCGTGCCCGCCATGGATCACGCTGCGATGGGGCACGGGGCAGCGGCCGGGCAGGCCAAGCCGGTAGCACAACCGACCCAGCCCCAGGCCCCGTCAGCCGCACAGTCGTCGTCAGCGGACCAGAGCCACGCTGGACACGTGATGTCCCAGCCGCAGCAGTCGAAGGGAACATCGCAAGCGAACCCGGGAGCGCAGAGCCAGGGCATGGGACAGATGGACCACTCGGCGATGGGGCACGCGAACGCGCCGTCGCAACCTTCGAAAGCCACTGTTCCTGTCGGTTCGATGGATCACGCCGCCATGGGGGGCGCCATGACCGGTGGTCAGGGGATGCAGATGGGCCCGATGCAAGGCGGGTCCCCCCCACCCGATGCGCGTGACCCGAACGCCTACAACGAGGGTACACGGCATGCCAATTTCGGCAATCACGAAATGAACGACAACGCCCCGTTCGGGAGGGTATTGCTTGACAAGGCGGAGTTTGCGAAAGGAGACGGAGAGCGAGGCCAGAACATCGAACTCGAAGCCTGGTACGGCAACGACTACAACAAGTTGTGGATCAAAGCCGAAGGCGAGCGGCGCGGCGGCGCGCTTGAGGAGGCCCGCACGGAGCTGCTATGGGATCGTGCTTTCGCCACGTTCTGGAGCACGCAACTTGGTGTCCGCCACGACACCGGGGAAGGAAGAAGCCGTGACTGGGTGGCCTTTGGCGTGCAAGGGCTGGCACCTTATTGGTTCGAGACCGAGGCCACGGCCTACTGGCGTTCCGGGAGCGGCATCGCGGCGCGGCTGAGCGCGAAGTATGAAGTGCTGTTCACGCCACGCCTGATCCTCGAGCCGGAACTGTCGGCGAACCTGTACAGCCGCGTCGATGAGGAGCGTGGAACGGGCTCGGGCCTGTCCGATGTCAGTGCGGGACTGCGTCTGCGCTATGAGATCACCCGCAAGTTCGCGCCTTACATCGGCGTGACATGGAGCAGGCAATTTGGCGAGACGGCTGACTTCGCGCGGCAGCGTGGCGGGAATCCGCGGATTGTCCAGGCGGTCGCCGGCGTGCGCCTGTGGTTCTAGGGAGGATGGGCCATAAACCGTCCCCCACACCGTCTAGATGTCCTGAAACCGAGACATAACCCAACTCTCAAGGAGAACATCATGCACCAGCAACACGAAACCTGTATCAAAGCTTGTAACGACTGCGCCGACGCGTGCGACATGTGCGCGTCTGCCTGCCTGCAGGAAGACGACGTCAAGATGATGGCTCGCTGCATTGCGCTCGATATCGATTGCGCGCAGCTGTGCAGGGCGGCCGCAGCGATGATGGCAAGGGGTAGCGAAGCTGCAAAAGCGGTTTGCGCCGCGTGCGCGGCGATCTGCGACATGTGCGCCGACGAGTGCGCAAAGCATCAGATGCAGCACTGCCAGGATTGTGCCGCCGCCTGCCGCCGGTGCGCCGATGAGTGCAGGCGCATGGCCGGCGCACACTGATCGTCGGTGTCGTGCTCAACCGCTGCTCAGACATAGTGGCGGAATTCCCAGGCGTTCGTCGGGCTTCCTGACGAACGCCTGCGCGTCGGTCTGGGAGGCGACTCAGCTTCTCCAGCTACTTCGCGATAAAGCCGATGTGGCGCGCAGGGAGCCTGGCCGACAGTGCCACGCCAGGCCCTTCGACCTGCTGCTGCGTTGCACGCCGCCGGGAGCTGGCCAGGACGACGATAGAAAAATAAAACGGAAAGGTATGATAATGACTCAGTTACGGAACCGAAACCTTGCTATTCATGCGGGTCTCTGGGTACTGCTATTGCTGCTTGGGGCAATCTTCATTTGGTTCGGATTTTATAACTTCGCTGCCGACGTGAAGCACTCACGGCCCGTATTTTCGCTGATCGAGACCGCACGTGAGCGTTCTGTGCTGGTTCGCGCCGCGAAAATCGGCGTGCCGCCGCTGGAGGACCGGGCAGCCATCGTCAAAGGTGCCGGCAACTATCAAGCCATGTGTGCGCAGTGCCATCTGGCTCCCGGAATGGGGCCAACCGAGCTCAGCCGTGGACTGTACCCATCACCGCCTGCGCTCGCGAAAAGCAATGTCGATCCTGCGGTGGCATTCTGGACGATCAAGCACGGCATCAAGGCGTCCGGCATGCCTGCCTGGGGCACAAGCATGGGCGACCCGGATATGTGGAATCTTGTTGCCTTCCTGAAGAAGCTTCCAGGAATGGAGGCAGCCGCTTATCGCGAACTGGTCCAAAGCAGTGCCGGCCACTCGCATGCAGGGGCCGCTGCCCCGAGCCCTGGAAACACGCCGCACAGCATGGAAGAAAGCATGCACGGGGAGCACGAAGACGCTAACCCGAAGCCGTCGGCTGCCACCGTACCCGGTCATATGCACAAGGAAGGCGAGCAGCACTGAGGCGTGTCGACACCTATCCTGGCGCAGCGGTCAGGGGCTTCGAAATAGCAAGGATGCCTTTTTGGCCGTCGCCGAAACGAGCGATGGCCTCCCGATGTTTGCTCAGTTCGCCATAGCCGATATAGCGCACGTCGAGTTCGCTGACGCGCGAAAATGCCGGACGAGCGAACTGTGCGCGTACGTCGCTCTCCCTCGCGTCGGGGGCGACCAAGAAAAATGTCGAGCCGTCGTGGTCGGGAACCCCAAGGGCAAGGTCGAGCATCCGCACGATTCCCGAATAGATACTAGTGCTGTGCTCGACCTCGAATGCCAGCGTGATCCTGTCAGTGCTCCGATCGATCCATAGCACATCAATGAGACTGACAGTGTCGGATGCGGAGCTTGTACGGATCGCTTTCGGCAATTCGCTCAGGCAGCCGTCGGCCAGCTTGCCATCACCGTAGGCGCGTCCTTTGTCATTACTTGCGATCCAGACCTGGTATCCGAGAGCCAAGCCCAGATCGCGTAACCAGCCTTGGACCTCCGTATGGGTCCGGTCTGTTTCTGCGGCAAGCTTGCGGGCGTTGGATGCCGCAGCGTTTCCTTCGTGCGCCTTCTCGAGATCGACCTTCCAGTCGAGCGAAACCCCGGTCCCGCTTCCAGGGCTATAGCGACCAGTGCCGATATCGAACATAAATCCGGCCACAGCGCCCAGATCATTGGACAGCACGTTGCGATGCGTCGCATTGAATTCGATAAGGCGCTCGCGCATGGCGAGGTACTCGGTCCAACGGCCGAGTTTAACCTTCGCGCCGAAAAATTCATTGAAACCCTTAACGATCGCAGTATTGTTGGGTGGCACAAATGTCGGGTGGAGGAAGTAGAGCAGATTGGCACAAGCGGGCCCGAGGCCTTTGATCTGGCGTGCGTCCAGCACACGCACCGCCTCGACGAGCTCGGCTTCACTCTGGCAGCAAAGGCACGTGTCCAGGAAGCGTCCAAAGGCGAGCTGGTTGTTCCGGTCTTCGTAAATATCCGGAATACGCAATTTCGGTTTCCAGAGGAAGGCATGATCTGCGCCTTTGAATATCTGACGCTGCTCCGCGATGGAGTGCACTACTGTTTCAAGCGAAGAACCCCGGTATGCGACGCCAAATACACCATCACGAATCTCGCGGACCACTTCCTGCAACCCCCGCCGAATCGAGCGGAAGTTCTTCAACCTTTGATCCCATAGAAACCACGAGCGGTAGGTCCCTTCGGGATCTGCCTTCCACTGCTCGATCAGCGATCGCTGCTGTTGCGTGGCGGGCATCGTCAATAGGTCCATCTGTGTCCTCAAGAGTTGGAAGAAGTGCGCAATTATTGTAGCTTGGAAAGTGACTGAGAAACGGATAAGCGGCGCTGACTCCCAACCAAAATCCGGCCCATCGCAGTGATGCGCAAAGTGGGCATATAGCTCAGCACCAACAAGTACCTCATGAGTGCCAGAACGGCAGAAAATTGGCGGCCCTGCCGGCCGCCAACGGCAGCAAAAAACTTCAAATCTATTGCTGCGTGAAGGACTTACTTGGCTTTGCGAGAGGACCAGTGAATGTGAACGATCGCCCAGTCGCCAGCCTTTTTTTCGAGGACGGCCGTTTCGGTACCGAAGACATGCAACGGCTTGCCACGCGATGTACCCGTCGTTTCGGTCTCGGCCCAGACCACGGCGGTGTTACCGTCGACACGTTCCGACTGCTTGAGAACCTTGCGCGTAGCGGTCTTCGCGAACTCCATATCGCCGCCCAGGTGGTGGCTGGCATATTCGTCGCGCGAGCGCTCGACGTATCCTGCTTCGTAGATGGCGATCTCCGGCGACAGGAGCAAAAGGGCCTTGTCCTTGTCGCCGGTGGTGAGTGCGTGGTGGAAAGCGGCAACGGCGTCTGTCGGCGATGCGGCAGAGCCGCTTGCGTGCACGCCAAGCAGCGCGGTAGCGAGGGCGGCAAGTGCCAGGGATTTTTTGAACATGTTTTCTCCTTCTAATTGGTTTTTGTTCAGGACGCCATCGGTGGCGACGTCGAGGTCAGGATGGCCGCGGCAAGGAGCACAGCGATCAGGAGAATCGCCTCAACCTGGAGGATGCGCGCAAAACGGCCGCTTGCTTCGCGTGCCGCATCGCTCGTCTGAGTCAGCGCCCGCAGCAGAGATGGCATGACAACGAACCGGTTGATGCCGCCAAGCGCTGCTGCGGCCAGAACGAGACCGACCTTGATGATCAGGGTCGTCCCGTACGGGTTGCCGAGCAGATTTTCAGGAACCTCCAGCACGCGCCACGTGCTGATCGCCCCTGTCACGAAAATGCCGACCAGAGCGACGGTTGCGCTGCCTGAAAGCGCCTCGATGTAAGCCGCGCAATCGGAGCGGCTCTCGGCGGTATTCGCGGGCAGCTGCCGCAAGCTGATCAGGCCCGCGACGATCACTTCGCCTACCCAGATGCTGATCAAGACCAGGTGCACCCAGTCGACGGCGACGGACCAGGTGAAGTCGCCGCCGGCGCCGGCGTGGCTGGCCATGCTGCGGCTGTAGAGGAGCACGCCGATTGCTACGATGCGGACGACGGATGCCGGCAAGCGCGACTGGATGCGCAGTGGCGTAGCCGAGACCACTGCCGTCGCGAGGAGCGCAACCGCACCGATCAGCCAGGCCAATCCGAAGTGCGTGCCGGTGAGGACGGATCGCACCGCAGGCAGCGCCTCGGGCAAGGGAACCTCGGCCATCGATGCCGCTTCGACCCACAGGATGGCCAGGTAGGCCAGGATCGCCGTGCCGCTGGCTGTCAGCAGCGCGGTGCACAACCGCGGAAGGGCGGAGGCCGCCCATGGCGACGCCCTGGTGCGCAGCCAGAACATCGCTGCGCTGGTGCCGACGAGTACGACGAGCGACAGGTTCAGGATCACTGTAACGGCGCGCTGGGCCAGAACGAGATCCGCCTCCACTTATTTCACCCGGAACGAAAATTCGCCCTTGACCTTATGGCCATCGCGCGTAACCGTGGTCCACTGCACACGATAGACTCCGGCGTGCAAGCCTGGCGTGGTGGCGATCAGGGCTTTGGCGTCGGCCGGATCCGCGGCCACCTTCGCTGCCTCGACCACTGCGCCTTTCTCGTCGACCAGCTTGACCTTGCTGAAGGGCAGTTCGAGGGGCTCGTTAAATCGCAGGCGCACTTGCGCTGGTGCCGGGCTGACGACGCTGTCGGCCGCGGGTTGCGAGCCCAACAGCTTGGCATGGGCCAGCGCAGCAGGGGCAGCAACGGTGGCGATAGCCGCACCTGCGGCGACAAGCAGATTCTTGATGCTCATATGTTCTCCTTGTTGCCCCGCCTGTGCCAGCGCGGGGACGTGATGGACGGACAAGCGCTTGATTACTGTGCTTTTTCCAGCTGGACGATGGTCACGGCACCGTTGGCGCGGTCGGCAGCGAACCTGACCTTGTCACCGACCTTGACCTGCGTGAGCATTGCCGGATCCTTGACTCGCAGGACCATCGTCATCGCGGGCATGTTGAGGTTCTTGATTTCACCGTGACGGAGCGTGATTTTCTCGGCATCCTGGTCGATCTTTTTTACTTCGCCCTCGATCAGCTCGGCCGGCGCGGATGCTGCATGGCCGGCGTGGGCGCCATGCGAGCCGTGTCCGGCGTGGGTGCTTTCCTGGGCCAGGGCTACCGTGCTTGCGGCGGCCATCACGATGGACAGGGTCAGTTTCGGGAGTGCGTTCATTGTGGTTCTCCAGTTATGTGTGTCAGTTGTAGTGCTTGAAAACAGCGGTCTTGCCATTGGCCTGCACGAGCAGGACGTCGTACGGATCCTTGCGCGGGCCTTCCATGCCGGGCGAGCCGAGCGGCATGGCGGGCACGGCCAGTCCCTTGGCCTTCGGTTTTTGTGCAAGCAGCCGCTTGATGTCGGCCGCCGGCACGTGGCCTTCGATCGCGTAGCCCTGGATCATCGCGGTATGGCAGGACCCGAGCGCGTTGGGAATGCCGCCACGTTCGCGGTAGTCCGACGGATTGGCAACGTTCGCCACGCGGGGCGTGAAGCCATTGGCCTTCAGGTGGTCGACCCAGCCCGCGCAGCAGCCGCAGGATTCGCTTTTGTAGACGTCGATCACCGGGGCGGCTGCGACCGCCAGTACCGGCACGGACAGGGCGGCAGCGAGGGCTGCGCCTGAAACGAGTCTATTGATCATCGTGTGCTTCTCCTTCTCTGGTGTCAGTAGTGGCCCTGGTGGCCCTGAGGTTTACGGACCGTCACTTCGACCTCCGGCCGCTTTGCTGCGGGCATCGCCTGGCCGCCTGCCTGTTGGCTGCGAATGGCTGCGGGGGCCTCGCCCTTCCATTCGTAGGCCACAGTGCCGGCCGGGTGCTTGTACCAACCTGGGTTGCTGTAGTCGCCGCGCTTCTGGTCCTTGCGTACTTTCAGCACGGTGAACATGCCGCCCATCTCGACGCCGCCGAAGGGGCCCAGTCCGGTCATCATCGGCAGCGTGTTGTCCGGAATCGGCATTTCCATTTCGCCCATCGAGCCGCCTTTCTCTCCCATCACCATGTAGTCCGGGACAAGCTTGGTGATCTTCTCGGCGACGCCGCGGTGGTCGACGCCGATCATGTTCGGCACGTCGTGTCCCATCGCGTTCATCGTGTGGTGCGATTTGTGGCAGTGGAAGGCCCAGTCGCCCGGCTCGTCGGCGACGAACTCGATCGCGCGCATCTGGCCGACCGCGACGTCGGTTGTCACTTCGGGCCAGCGCGACTCCGGACGCGTCCAGCCGCCGTCGGTGCCGGTGACCTCGAATTCGTGGCCGTGCAGGTGGATCGGGTGGTTCGTCATCGTCAGGTTGCCCGCGCGGATGCGTACGCGGTCGCCCTGGCGCACGTTCATCGAGTCGACGCCCGGGAACGCGCGGCTGTTGATCGTCCAGAGATTAAAGTCGGTCATCTCGTTGACCCGCGGCGTGTAGCTGCCCGGCTCGATGTCATATGCGTTCAACAGGAACACGAAGTCGCGGTCCACGGCATGCTGCGCCGGGTTCTTCGGATGCGTGACCCAGAAGCCCATCATGCCCATCGCCATCTGCACCATCTCGTCCGCATGCGGGTGGTACATGAAGGTGCCGGGACGCCGGGCGACGAACTCGTACACGAAGGTCTTGCCGGGCTGGATGCCCGGCTGGTTCAGGCCGGTGACGCCGTCCATGCCGTTCGGCAGGCGCTGGCCGTGCCAGTGGATGCTGGTTTGCTCGGGCAGGCGGTTGGTGACGAAAATGCGCACGCGGTCGCCCTCGACCACCTCAATTGTCGGCCCCGGGCTCTGGCCGTTGTAGCCCCACAAGTTCGCCTTCATGCCCGGTGCGATCTCGCGCACGACCGGCTCGGCGATCAGGTGGAACTCCTTGACCCCGTTGTTCATGCGCCAGGGAAGCGACCAGCCGTTCAGGGTGACGACCGGATTGTAGGGTCGACCATTTGGTGGCGGAGGCGGCGGCTGGGTGGCCGCGCTGGTCATGACGGGCGCTTCGGGCAGCGTGGCGGCGCCGGCTCGGCTCACCAGACCGGCGCCGACCAGCGCTGCGGCACCGGTGAAAAAATTTCGACGAGAACTCATTATTTATTCAATCCTTGATTAATGTTCGGCGGCCGCCTCGGGAGCGGCGGCGCCAGCCAGGCTGAGCGTCGAGCCGCCGGAACCATTGATGGCGGCCTGCAGGTCGGTGTCGGCAATCCAGTAGTCGCGCTGTGCCTCGATGGCGGCATTCACGCCGTTGATTTGTGCACGGGCGTCGGCCAGCAGTTCGAACACGCTCATGAGCATGCCGTTGTAGCGCAGCAGGGTCTCTTCCGATATCTTTTTCCGGAGCGGCACGATCTCGTCCCGGTAGTGCCGCGCCACGTCGTAGCTCGTGCGGTAGGCCGAATAGGCTTCGCGCACCTGGGAGCGGGCCGTGATGGCGGTATCGGCCGTGCGCTGGACGGCTTGCATGTAGAGCGCCTCGGCCTTTGCCGTGCGCGCGCCGCCCCAGTCGAAGAGCGGCAGCGCAAGCTCGATCTCGTAGCCGTTCTCGCGCGGAGAGCCGGATTTGCTCGAGTTGACGTAGCCGGCGTCGAGCACGTTGACGAAGCGCGTCGCCTTCGTCAGGCCAAGGGCGCGCGCCGTCGCGTGGGCGTTCAGTTTGGCCAGCTGGACATCCAGGCGCTGCTGCATCGCGAGCGACTCGATGTTCGCCGGTTCGCGCGGCGCACCCGGCAGTTCGGGCAGCCGGTCGGGGAGCTGGAAGGCGGCGTTCGTGCCCCATACGCCCAACAGCCGGGTCAGCTGCTCGCGTGCCGCGGTGGCGTTGTGGCGTGCACGGGCGAGCTGGGCGGTCGCCTCGGCGGAGAAGGCCTGCTCGCGCGCCTGGTCCAGCGCACTCAGGTTGCCTACCTTGGCCATGCGCGTCGCGAGCTCGGCGCTTGCCTGCGCGGCCTCGCGCACCTGCTCCGCATACTTCGCCGACTGCGCAGCCGCCACTGCATTGAACCAAGCCTTGCGCGTGTTAGCGGCCAGGCGTACGGCATCGGTCGCCGCAACCAGCTTGGCGCCTTCGAAACGGCGCGACTCGATATCGCGGCGCAATGGGATGGTGAGCAAACCTACCAGGTCGAACATGACGCTGCGTTCGATCTCGGTCTCGCCGCCGCCGGACATCCGGCCGAAGCTGAAGGACGGGTTGGCCATGCGGCCTGCCTGCACGAGGTCCGCTTCGGCGACGCCCAGCTCCAGCAGGGATGCGCGCAAGCCCTGGTTGTTGAGTAAGGCCACGCGCACGGCGCCGTCGGCGGACAACGGCTGTTTCAACAGTTCAGCCAGTTCAGGCTGCGCGGTGGCATCGCTACTCGCCGGGCGCTGCAGGCGAATATCCTGGCCGATGCGCTCGGTGGTCATCGATGAAACGGCGTCCAGGCCACCGTCCTTGGAGAAGGTCGCGCAGCCGCTCAACGTAAGGGCGATGGCGGCGATCGCAACCGTGCGCAGGGCTGGCGCAATTTGTTTCGTTGTCATTATTCGATCTCGCCTCAGTGATGCTTGTGGTGTTCGGTGGACGCCGCCGCGGGCTCGGTACGGCGCGGCGCCTCAGCGGCGGCGGGAGCAGGCGATTGGTGACCCGTATGCGCACTCTGGCCGCCCACGGCATCGTTGGCGGCGCGCCAGGACTTGTCGGGTGACGGCGCGCCGTCTTTCATGGCCGGCGTATAGCCGCTCATGGCCGAAGCGTAAGCGGTGGCCGGCACGGGGACGGATGGATCGGCCGGGTCGGGCGTACGGGAGTTCTGCTGGGCCTGTGCTCCAAGCGCAGCAGCGAGCAGGGTGCCAAAGGCAACCCACAGCTTGAGTTTCATTGTCAATCCTCAAAATCGGTAACAGGGTGCGCAGGCGCGCACCGGAGCTCAGGACAGACCGTCGCGGCAATCTGGCGCCGACGGGTGTCCTGGTCGATCAAGCGGATTTATTGCCGGGGAGGGCGTTGGAGGCCGTCGGGAATGAAACCGGCTACGAAATCGGCACGAGGCACGATCACCGGCTCTGACCCGTCAAAAGCGGGAAGGGGAAGGGAAAATGAGGGAGGCGCAGCCGCTCCTGCACACAATGCCGAGCATGCGCTGCACGATGAGTGGCCGGTCTTTTTCGCCTCAGCATGATGTCCATCGTCGCCGGAAACCGCAGTCGCTTTTGCTGCCGCATGCCCGCCGTGGTGGGCATGCGCGTCGTCCAGCGTCAGGTGTGACGCATGGTCGGCCATGGCAAGCACTTTCGCTGGCTGATTGGCTGGCACGCACGACATGCTGGCGGCAGCGGCGACCGCGTGGAGCGGAAGCACGGCCATCAGGAGCCAAACCAGAAATGTCGTGAGCGTACGGTTCATAGATTGGATGAGTATAGCATCCCTTTTTCTGTTTCGAACAGCTTTAAGCCTGGCCAAAGTGAGCCAGCGGACCGGCATGTCGGCCTGCATGTCGTCTCAACGTGTGGTACCGCACAGCAGGGGCGGGCCGACTGGGACGATGATCGGGCCAGGACGCGTGGCGCAACTGCTGCGCGGAATCTTGACAACGAAGAGGAGTTTAAAATGAAAAAGATCCAGTCACGAATCGTCTGTGCAGCCGGCAGCCTCATGCTCGTATTCGGCGTTGCGGGAAATACGCTCGCGCAAAATAGCCACGCGCAGCACGGTAGTGCTCCTGCCGCCGGGGCGCAACAACATGCCGGTGGCGGCCACGACATGATGAAGACCATGGACGAGATGCACCAGAAGATGTCCTCTATGCCGATGACTGGTGACCACGATCATGATTTCGCGATGATGATGCGTTCGCACCACCAGGCCGGTATCGACATGGCCCGCGCTGAGCTCGAGAAGGGCAAGGACGCGAAACTCAAGCAGATGGCCAAGAAGATCGTTTCCGATCAGACCAAGGAAATCAAGAAGCTCGACGATTGGCTGGCCAAGCATCAGGCATCTGGAAAATAAGCAATTCGTCCCGGCAGCGCGGCAGGTCAGCTGCGCTGCATTCCCAGCTCCCGAAACGTACGAGCACCGATTTCCAGCCGGTATCGTGCACGCCATCTTCCCCAGTACTGTTAGAGTTTTTGCATGGCTGCGCTACGCACACTAGTGATGTATTTGCTTTGTCTGATGGTTGGGTACCACGGGTACGCCAACGCGGCAGTCACCTGCTCCATGCTTGACGTCGGACACCACTCCCAGACAGAAGCATGCGCCGAGATGGGCGATGCCCAGGCGTCCGATGGTGACGAATGCTGCTGCGCGTCGACTGCTCAATGCTGCGCAAAGTTCATGGTTCCGTTCGCCCCGCTGCCGGCCGTAACGGACTTGGCATCACCGGCCCCTGAGCTTCAGGACTGGACCAAGCCGATTACAAGTTTCTCCTCGCATACCCCTGCTGTTCCCGATCCCCCTCCGCGGGCCTGAGCGACAGCGCCGTCGCCTGCCTGAAATGGACCATGCATAACCCGGCGGCGCGCCACCACGCCATGACCTCGACAACACACGGCTGACGTGCTTTGGTACGCCGGCGCGAACGTGTTCGTCCAAGAAAACTCACAATCAATGGGGGGGTTATATGAAGCGCAACCATTTTCTTGCTGGTGCGGCAGTCATTGCCGCGCTTGTTCTATCGATAGCCACGCCGGCGTATGCCGACATTATTCTCGTCTACGACCGGGCGGCGTTCGGTGCCGCGACGACC
>NZ_JASNRC010000007.1:25480-189529 GCF_030411995.1 Massilia sp. YIM B02769 | reverse complement strand
TTGGGTGCCGCGACGACCACGCCCGCCCCCGACGACTTTGAGGACCTCGAGGCGAGCCAGATCGAAGGCGAGCTGCAGCGCACGGCAGGCTCCTACAGTTACCGCGTCGCTGCAGGTCCGAGCGATGCCGGCTTCTATCCGGCGACATTTAACGGCGACACCTTCCTGACGTCGACGATGGCAAGCGATGTGCTCACTTTCCGCGAATTTGCGCCGAATGTCTTCGGCTTCGGGGGCAGCTTCTTTGCAACCGACGCCTACGGTGCGTTCGTGCCCGGCCGCACCATCGAGCTTACAGCCGCCAGCGGCGCCGATAGGATCGCTTACACCCTCGACGGCTCGGCCCTGAGCGCGTTCTTCGGATTCATTTCGACCACGGCGCTCACCGAAATCACACTGCGTACGATCAGCGAGCAAGGCAACGTCTACTGGGCGACGGCAAACAATGTCGTCCTGGCGACCCGTGACAGTGTCGTGCCAGTCCCCGAACCATCCTCCCACGCGATCCTGCTGACAGGTTTGGCTGCAGCAGCGTTTGCGCGCCGGGCGCGGCGGTACCGCGCATGAGCAAGACCCCGATAGACCACTTCACCACTATCAAGGAGCATGACATGAAAGCACAGACCCTGAAACTGAACCGTTTTTCCTTTACGGCACAATCGCGTGCCCTGGCTCGCCGCGTCGCGCTCGGCCTGGGTATTCTTGCCGTCTCGGCCGGCACGGCACATGCGGATGGCCCTGGCAGGGGCAACACCGCCCAGTTCGAGAAGAACTACCTCGTCTTCATCGTCAACCACCATTACTCGGCGCTTCGCATCACCGAGCTTGCCGCAGGCACGGATCCGATGCGCGATCCGCCGGTCGTCGCGCCGCAGGAAGGGACATCGGCCACACCGGGCTTTGGGGCAACGCCGGCGAAGGCGAGCGACGACGAGATCAGGTCGATGGCCCGGATGGGCAACCGGGAGCAGCGCGAAGAAATCGGCCGCGCTCTGCGCATGCTCAGGGAGTGGTACGGTATCCAATACCAGCCCCAGCTAACGCCGGACGGGCGGCGCATGATCGCCATGCTCGAGGCTACCCCGGCAGGAGCCCAATTCAATCAGGTATTCCTGCGCACGTTCAGCAATCACCATCTGAGCGCCCTTGCGCCCAGCCTGCATTGCACGGTCAAGAGCGATCTCAACCATGACGGCTTGCAGCGCTACTGCGAAAACATCGTGATTGTCCAGAAGAACGGCATCAACGATATGCGCGAGATGTTGTGCAAGAAATATTCGGACTGCGGCTTCATTCCGATGACGGGTGACAAGCGGAAGGACTACGAGTTCTAAGCGACGGTCCTTACGTTGATGACTTTCCAGCGCCGCCGCATCGCCAAGCCGTGCGGCGGCAATGAAGGTCTGGCGAAAACGACCGACGATCGCCGCTCATGGCGCTTGACCTTCCGATGATGGGAAGGTTTACAGTACCTACAGACTTATCAAACAGGAGGTACGCTATGCATACGCTGAAGGTGGAAAAGATGTCATGCGGTGGTTGCGCCGCCCGGGTTACCCGTGCCGTGCAGGCACTGGATCCCGAGGCAAAAGTCGAGGTATTGCTCAAAGACCGCCTGGTTCAGGTGGAAAGTGGGGAATCGGCGGATGCAATCGCAGAAGCCGTCACCGCTGCCGGATATCCGGCGAGTCAAGCCCCGCGGTCCTGAGCAAGAATGTGTGCCGAAGAAATCCCGGCACACACAGACTTCGCGGTAGAAGCAAGTTTCGATGTACGAGACCAGGAAAGATTCCAATATGAACGACCTGTCGCATCACGATCACGAGGGACACAAACATCATCACGACCATGGCTCAGGGCACGGCGCCCACCATGGGAACGGGGGCGACGAGAAGCCATTCACCGACCCGGTCTGCGGAATGAAAGTCGGCGCCGACCCAGCCAAAGAAATCCGGTACGAAGAGGCGACCTATCACTTCTGCAGCACGAAATGCATGGACAAGTTCCGAACGGCGCCCCAGCAGTACACCGGCGGCGCCAAGCCTGAGCCGGCGCCTGCCGCACCGGAAGGTACGATCTACACCTGCCCGATGCACCCGGAAGTCCGGCAGCCCCAGCCCGGCAACTGTCCGATCTGCGGCATGGCGCTCGAGCCTATGCTGCCGTCGCTGGATGAAGAAGAAAACCCGGAGCTGGTGGATTTCAGGCGCCGTTTCTGGTGGACCCTGCCGCTGACAGTCATCGTGACGGTGCTTGCGATGGCCGGACACCGAATCTTCCAGGCTGGCCTGCCGGGACAGAGCTGGATCGAGCTCGTCCTGAGTACGCCGGTCGTGCTGTGGGCCGGGTGGCCGTTCTTCGCTCGGGGCGTGCAGTCGCTGCGCAATCGCAGCCCCAATATGTGGACGCTGATCGGACTCGGCGTCGCAGCAGCCTACGGCTACAGCGTGGTCGCGACCGTGGCACCGGGGCTCTTTCCGCGTACTTTCCTGATGCACGGGCGTATCGGGGTCTACTACGAGGCGGCCGCAGTCATCATTTCGTTGACCCTGCTGGGCCAGATTCTGGAACTGCGTGCGCGCTCCCAGACATCTGCGGCGATCAAATCTCTGCTTGGCCTGGCGCCGAAGACGGCGCGCCGCATTAATGCCGACGGCAGCGAAGAAGACATTCCACTGACCCATGTCCACGTCGGGGACGCGCTGCGCGTGCGTCCCGGGGAAAAGGTCCCTGTCGACGGCGTCGTCCTTGAAGGCGAAAGCGCAGTCGATGAATCCATGCTGACCGGCGAGCCGCTGCCCGTTACCAAGCGACCAGGCGACAAGGCGATCGGCGCCACCATCAATACCAGCGGCAGCCTGGTCATCCGCTCGGAAAAGGTGGGGGCGCAGACGATGCTGTCGCAAATCGTCCAGATGGTGGCGCAGGCACAGCGCTCACGTGCACCAATGCAGCGCCTGGCGGACGTGGTTGCCGGCTACTTCGTGACGATCGTGGTGGCCATCGCCGTGCTGACGCTGCTTGGCTGGGGTTTTTTCGGGCCGGAACCGAGCTGGGTATACGGCTTCGTCAACGCGGTCTCCGTGCTGATCATCGCCTGTCCATGCGCACTCGGGTTGGCGACGCCAATGTCGATCATGGCAGCGACTGGCCGTGGGGCCACGCAGGGCATCCTGTTCCGTGATGCGGCCGCCATCGAGGGCCTGCGCAAGGTCGATACGCTGATCGTCGACAAGACCGGCACGCTCACCGAAGGCAAGCCCGCGTTTCACTCCGCTGCCGCAGCCCCGGGCGTGAACGAGCAGGAAGTTCTGCGGATTGCCGCCAGCATCGACCAGGGCAGCGAACACCCGCTGGCCCACGCGATCGTCACCGAGGCGCGCAACCGCGGACTGGCTCTGGCAAAGCCGGAGACCTTCGAGTCCTCCAGCGGCATCGGCGTGCGCGGAGTGGTCGAAGGTAAGCATATCGCCTTGGGCAACACCGCGCTCATGGATATCGAAAAGGTCGCATGGCAACCGCTCGCAGACCAGGCGGAAAGCTTGCGTCTCGAAGGCGCAAGCGTCATGTACCTGGCGGCGGACCGCCAGCTCCTGGGACTTGTCGCCGTATCCGATCCGATCAAGCAGACTACCCCGGAAGCGCTGGCTACATTGAAGGAGGCCGGGATCACGGTCGTGATGGCGACCGGCGACGGCCTCACTACCGCGAAATCGGTGGGCACAAAACTGGGCATCGCGGAAGTCTATGGCGAGGTCAAGCCGCAGGACAAACTGGCGTTGGTCGAACGCCTGCAGGCGCAAGGCAAGACGGTCGCGATGGCCGGTGACGGCATCAACGACGCCCCGGCGCTGGCCAAGGCCAACGTCGGTATTGCGATGGGGACAGGCACCGACGTTGCCATCAACTCCGCGCACGTCACGCTGGTGAAGGGCGACCTGCGCGGCATCGCGCGGGCGCGCCTGCTGTCGCTACAGACGGTACGCAACATGCGGCAGAACCTGGCCTTCGCATTTGTCTATAACGCGCTCGGGATTCCTCTGGCTGCTGGATTGCTGTATCCGTTTACCGGCCGCCTACTGTCGCCGATGATTGCGGCGCTGGCGATGAGCCTGAGTTCGGTTTCCGTTATCACCAACGCGCTTCGTCTGCGTGGAACAGCGAAGTAACAGGAATCGCGGAGGAGGAGGGAAGATAGGCGTTTAGTGCCGCAGTACAAGGACATGCATCGCGGCATCGCGTTTTTGGGTGCTTGGCTCTGCCAAAGGCCTGCAGCTTGGGACGGCGCAGAATATCAACATCGGTTGGGTTATATCGTCACTCCGAACCTGTTTACTAAGGAGCGGCGACCATGCCGAAAATCACGATCTTGAAGAAGACAAATCTGCAGGAAGACAACTGGCACTCGGTGTTGATCTCACTGTTCAGGGGATTGGCGGCGCTGGTGGTGGCCTGGGCGCACCTGCGTGCCGCGACGTTTCCTGCCTTCGGCGACGTGACGAATCCGTCCTTGCTGTTCCAGGGGCTGGCGTTCAGCTCGGGTTTCGCCTACCTAGCCGTGATGGTGTTCTTCGTCCTCAGTGGCTGGCTCGTCGGCGGAAGTTTCCTCAACAAGATGAACTTGGATCGCGCGTTGCAGCATTACACGGTCGATCGGCTCTCGCGCCTGTGGTTGGTGCTTGTGCCGACCTTCCTGGTCGCGCTGCTTGCCGGCGCCGTGATCGGAGCGATCGATCCGGCCCGTGTCTCATTTTCGGCAGACGATCCGTATTCGGTGACCGCCTTCATCGGCAACATGTTCGGGCTGCAGACCATCCTCGTCCCCTCGTTCGGCGGGAACTTCCCCTTGTGGAGCCTGGCCAACGAGACCTGGTACTACATACTGTTCCCGTTGCTCGTGCTAGTGTTGCGCGGCAGGTCGATCGCGTGGCGGATCGGGGCGCTGCTGGCCATCGGTGCCATCATCCAGCTAATCACGCCTGCCATCGTCCTGTACTTCTCGATCTGGCTGATCGGCACCGCCTTTTCGCGTGTGAAGATCGAGGTGGGGCCAGTCCTGCGCTGGGCATTGCTAATCATCATCGTCGGCACCGCCGTCCTCATCCGCCTCAAGGGCAAGAACGAGATATCTACGGAAAGCTATCCCCAGTTTCTGGTGTTTAGCTTGCTCTTCGCGCTGTTCCTGTCCAGCACGCAATTCAAGCGCCTACCTTCGCCCATGCTGGATCGGCTGGACCGCACCGGGCGATTCTTTTCCAGTTTCTCCTTTACCTTGTATGTGCTGCACGTGCCGCTGATTTTCGTGATGGTGTACCTGATGCCGTCGCTGCTCGGTACCAGCCAGCTCTCGCCCCACATCCTGTCCCATTACCTCATCTTCGTGGGGATGTTCCTGGTGCTCGTGGTCGGCGGCTACTACGTCCATCTGCCGTTCGAGGCCAATACGTGGCGCGTGCGCCGATGGGTGAGGTGGCACCTATTCACGCGGGTCGACACGGTTCGGACTTGATGGCAGGGCGGCCGGGGGGGAGGGATTGAAGCGCTCGCATCGGTGCGCCTACTTGGATTAACCAGTGGGGTGTTACCAAGATTGCTGGAGCTTAGCTCGGTGGCGCGCTGTCGTAGCAGTCACGCACGTTGTACCATTCTTGAGGAATGTCGGAGAAGGTAACGGTCATCGCAGCTAGTTCTTCTGCTGAGACGGACCTAGGTGTTTGCTTCAGAGGGGAGCTGAACTCGACGGCAAACCATGCCAGGGACTGGAACTCGAGCGCAATGCGACCGAACAGGCTTTCGGAAATCCGAAACACTCCTTTCATGAGGTCAGCTGGGTCGTGGCAAATCTGGATCGCGGACATCCCGTCAAGCAGCATGGTTGCGTGAATGCCTTGTTGTGCGAACAGCGTCTTGAGCTGAGCGAGATCGATCAGCACCAGAATAAAAATCTCCTCCCGCAAAAAGCGAAGTAAATGCAAAGAGGTCAGCGAAAGCGTGAAGGGATAGTAATGCAGCCAGGTTTCGTCGGGTACGAGCCGGACGGCCAGCGTCGTTGGCGTGAACACGTGCGACAGTTCGGCGAATCGCTCCGTCTTTCGGCTTGCGATGTAGTGAAGACCTGGTTCGGGAGACGCGATGGCAAGCCCGGTTTGTAAGGCCTCGGCAATGCAGGCATTGGCCACCTCCTGGAACCTGACTTCAGAGTTCAGCAGAGCAACCCGCTCGACGCTTGGTATGCCCCTGAATACTGCCGCGCCGTCGTTGGCGTAGAAGTCGGTGATCGCACGAAGGTTCTCGGCCTGTCGAATGGTACGGGCATTCTGGTTGGTCGAAGACTTGATTTCGAGGGGTAGGGGATCTGGGCCGGCGAGTGCGCACAGGTCGCCGTGACGCACGATATTCGTCAAGTCAGCCATTACGACGGGGACGTTCATGCGGATCCCCATTTTCAGATACTTGTACTCCTGCCGAAAGCCCGGCTTCAGGCGCCCATTTACGGTGAGGAAGCCGGCATCTTCCTTGACCTGATATTGCGCGTCGTAGTACAGGTGCTTCAGGCTGTATTTGTCTTGGTACGTGAACGCGATGCCATCGCCGAAGCAACGCCAGAGGAACATCAAGTGACGCTGCTCGGCGACGGCCCGCTCGCCCCGCGCGATATCGTCCTTGATCGACTTCGCCTGGTCTCTCGTCGGGCGTGGAACTGCAGACAGCCGCTTCTTTCGAGCGGCACCCAGTGCCTTCAGCCGCCGTACCCTGCCTTCCGCCGCAGTAATGCGGCGGATCAGGAACCGCTGCAGCTCGAGGACCAAGTCGAGGCGCTCCTTGTCCTCGTAAATCGTGTGCAGCAAGAGTGTCGCCTGCGTGAGCCTCCAGGTGTAACTTTCCAACATCTTTAGAAATCCTTCTATTGCACGGCGACGAACGGCGGCTTGGCGAGCGAGTCCTTTGACTGCACGAGGACTAGGCAGCGCGACTTTGCGCGGGTCGTCGCGTTGTAGAGGAGCCGTCGTTTGTGTTCCGCATCCCCCTTGACTGCGGCGGGCCACAGTACAATGACATTGTCGAACTCCCTGTTTTTCGCGCCGTGAACAGTCATTGCCCGAAAGCCCCGTGCGTTGTCAAAGGCGTACCGGCGCCGGTTGGCGAACGACTGGCGGATCACGAATTCCATTTCCTGCGCCGCGAACAGGTGGCGTCCCTTTGCGCGGCGCTGCCGGTCCAGGTAGTCGGCCACGTCGCTGAGGATGCGGCCGTCGCCGGCATTGCCGATCATGGCCTTCGCCTCGATCGCCGACAGGTCCCGGTCGAGCTTAAGCTGCTCCAGGTACTCGGTCTGCATTTTGTCTTCCGAACGTTCCCAAGGAATCGTATAGGGGCCATTGTTCTGCTTCGTAGTGCGTTCGGCGACCCAATCGACGACCGCGGTAGCGAACTGCCCGCCCGAAGGCGTGATCACAGCGACGCTCTTGTGGCGTGCATACCAGCCGAGCTCGTTGGCGAGAAAGGTCCCGGCCAGCGCCGTATTGAATGCGGATTTGATCGCAAACACGCCTGCCGAGAGCGGAGCCGCTCCCGCGCGCAGCGCCGCCGCTGCTGCAAGCAGGGCCGGAACGGTCGTGCGTCGAGGCAGCTTAAGCTCGATTTTCTGGTCTGCCTGCGCAAGCCAGGCAGCGGCGGGGCTCGGTCGCAAAGCCTCGTCGAGGCACTGGAACTCGTCGGCGGCGACGAACATGCAGACGTGGGGAGCGAGTGCGCCCAGGATAGCGAGCCGATCCTGGTTCAGGTCCTGGGCCTCGTCGAGAAGAATGACCGGAAAGGACCTGGCGACCCAGCCGGCAACGCCGTCTTGCCCCAACAGGACTGCTGCAGCGGCGCAGATGCCGGCGTAGTCGCCGACGGCGGGAGCGCGGATGCCGAGTGCGCCCAGCAGTGACTGCCAACGGTGCGCGATACGCCAGGCGAAGCTGTCGATCGTCGCGGATTCGTATGCGCGACCCGGTATCGCAGCGGACGCCAGCCGCTCGTCAAGGCGGCGCCGCGATCCGTGCATGAAGGTCAGGGCCAGAACCTTCTGCCCATCGCTTAGCGGGTGCTCGTGAAGGTGCTCCTTCAACCGGGCCATCAGCTGATGGGTTTTCCCGCAGCCAGCAGCGCCGGTAAAAGCGTGAATGCTCATGGCCGGAACACCCAGGTGCCGCCGGCGTCGCGTACGAAGCGGCCTGTCTCGATATCGGCGCAAGCGCAGGCTATAGCGTTGAACAATTCGACCGCGCGGTTCCGGCAGGCCGGAATATTGACGATGGCGTCAGCGACCATCTCATAAGCGACGATATCCATCTTGCGCACCTTGAGCCGCGCCACGACATCGGCTACGCTGGCCGGCACGTTTCCGCCGATGTCGGCCAGCAGCGGAACACATCCCGCCTCGTCGGCAGAAAGAATCCATCCGACTGCATCTTCGACCATTGCGCCGTCGTTCCAACGAATGACCGACGGCGGAGGCGAGGGTAGCGCCTGCAGCCCGGCGATATAACGCAATCCGTCCTGGTCACCGTCGACCAGGCAACATGCGCGCGGATGCACCGGGTACAGGATCTGATAGGTTTCCACCACCTTTGCATCCTCGGTTGGCAAGATACCGACCTCAAGGCCGAACGGTCGGTCCATGTCCGCAACCCATCCCTCTGTGAGCAGAAGCGGGCGCAGGATCGTACGCAATAGGTGGTAGTCTGCTTTCCCCTCCGGAATCAAGAGGGCGGGGTGCATCATCGCCGACAGTACCTCGGCGCGATTTTGCTGGTAAAACTTGCGCTTCCAGTTAGGGGCGTCGCCGGCGAGGGGGGCTGCCAGGAATGGGCTGACGCTCAAGAGGCCGTCCTGATTCTGCAGCACCAGCACCTCGGTCGGATCGGCCAACGCGGCGACCGTAGGCGAATGGGTAGTGATGAACGTCTGCGTGGAGAGTCCCTGTATTCGGTGCACCAGCTGCAGTTGGGTTGCCGGTGACAAGTGCAGTTCAGGATGCTCGAGCGCCATAGCAAATCCCTCGCCCTGTTCGGCTCGAGTCCGCCCAAGCTCAAGCAACAGAAGAATACCCTGCAGTGACACAAGCCCCGCGCCATGGCGGCCTGCTGGTATGGCAACGCCTCTTGTCGTGAAATGCGCGGAAACGGCATCGAGTACGGAACGGCTGTCGGTGCCGGTAATGCGCAGCTGAACCTCTGGCGCACCTGGAATGCAACGTGCGAGCTCGGCATTGACGCGCTGGAGCAGGGGAGCGATACGCGCATCGGATTCGATAGGGTGGCCAGGTACGCGCAGCCGGTCGCGCTCGGCCAGGATCGCATCCGCAGGCTGGGCGGCGGCAACATCGACCGCGCGCCTAAATAACTCGCTGCCCCAGGACAATGTCTTGTCCCATGCTCGGTTCGACCGCACCACGAACAGTCCCAGCTGCTGAATAAGCCTGTTGGGCACGGTGACAGGCGCATCCTCGGCGAATGGATCGATTTGATGATCGTGATCGTGGAAATATCGAGCGATGTCAACCGAAAGCGTATCGCGGTCGAAGTATGCCTGGCACCAATTTGGCAGCACAGCCGCCACGCGGGATCGGTTCGTACCGGGTGTACGAGCCCGGTGTTTTCGTCGAACCACTTCGGTATCGCGCGGCCATCCCTGAACCAATCGATATTTTGCTCGGGATCATCGCCAGGATATCCCGTGATGGTCGCGACGAGCTCGATGCGGTCTTGTGGCTGAGGGTCCGACCCGTAGAAGTCATGTTCGGTCAGCTCGCGCACTAGCCGGTCCCGTCCGAACAGCAAGGTCAAGGCCTCGATGATCGTGCTCTTGCCGAAGTTGCTTCCACCGACGAGCATCGAGTGCTTGCGGAAAAAGATGAAGCCCTCGCGAATCCCGCGGAAATTCTTGATCTTGAGGGTGACGATGTGCATGGCGACGTCGGTTGACAAGAAGCAATCACTTTACTCCATCCAAAGACGAAGTGAAAGGTATGGCAACACGACGCTATTTGACATTATAAGAATAATGTCATATTTCCGGAGTGGGGCGTCATATTCCGTACGTATTACGTAGTAATATTCACTACGAAGGAGGCTGCCATGCTTGAGCACAACGATCTGGATGCTGCATTACAAGTGGATGTCGAAAAGCTGCGGGCAGAGTATCCCCGGACACTCGACCTCTATAGAGAGGTGTGCGTCGTCATGTTTTTTCGGTATGGCATCACGCCAACCGCAAATAAGCTGTATCAGCTAGTCCGTAAAGGCAGCATGTCGGCCCCGACCGAGGCGTTGCGCGCTTTCTGGGCCGACCTACGCCGGTCTGGCAAGGTGAAGGTCGGCCAACCCGACCTGCCTGACAATCTGGCACAGGCTGCCGGCGATCTCGTATCGAAGCTCTGGAACTCGGCTCAGGCCGCGGCGAACAGGTCTCTCGAAGAGTTTCGGCTAACTGCAGGCCAAGAACGTGATGCGGCACTCCAGGAAAAACGAACGGTTCAGGACCTGCTCGAGAATGCGAATCGAGATCTGCAGGTACTAGTCGACAAGCTAGAGGCTGCCTCTCGCGAAAACGCGACTTTGCGTGAACAAGCGGCCGTTAGCGCAGCGACAGCTGCCGAGATGAACGCCAAGCTTACTGATGCTCGCCAAGCCGCCTCAGAGGCGGACCGGCGGCTCGAGGTCATCCGAACCGAACATGCCGCCGAGATCGAGAGAGTCACGGCACGGATTACCCAGGCCGAGGAGCGCTACAGGGCGTCAGAACAACGTGCCCTGGTCGAAATCGATCGAGAACGTACCGCCGTGTCCAAACTAGAAAAGGCTCTCGAGTCAGAGCGGACCGTATCCGCAGCATCGCTGCAAAGACTTCAGTCGGAGTTGACGCATATGCAGATCGAGGCGGCAAAACAGGCAAGAGACTTTGCTGCCCTCGAAGAAGAGTTGAAAAACGCCTTCGAAGAGAGAGGCATCGCCCGAGACAAGGCAGCGCAGTTGCAAGCCATGACGTCAGACTTAACAGGCCAGATCGTAGCCGAGCGGGCCCGCGTGGAGGTGCTTCGAGAACAGCTCCACCGTCGCGCACCCATGCAGACGCGCGTGGCGAAACAAGGTCAACGCGGCAAGACTCTCACCGCACGCCGCTCTAAGACAAAGCCCGCTGAGTGATCACGGGGGAGGACGACAGAAGGTATGGAACTGCAAGCCGCCTTGTTCGCCTGCTTTTCAGAAGGCCAGGCCTGTGGGCCGTCCTAAAATCGACGGATTTTGCGTCACAAAACTGGCCATTTAGCTCTGAGTCAGCGTTATTATATGGTTAAGGTCAAGCAGCACAGGAATCCGCTTCATTTAATCTTCTGAGAGGGAAGGCTATGGCTATTTCGAAGGGTAACAACGGCTGCGGCGCTGCCCAGCCATACTCGTCAGAACCTGGAGCGGGCTCGACAATTCGTCCGGTCGATTTTGATAGTCATCCTGTCGTTCGTCGCACTTACAACTGTTCTACGATACAGTTGGAGGAATTAGCTCGCCGTGTCGCCTCGTGGATTAACGCAGGCGTACAACAAGCGGTCATATTCGCACCAGCAGGCACTGGCAAGACCCAGGGCATCCGGTTCCTGAACATACATCTCTCAACGCAATTCCCAGAAGTCGGATTTGTTGAAATGCCGGCTGGCTCTGTCCTCGGCGCACATGGACGAGACCGCTCCTTCCTTGAAAAACACGTCATGGAGCTTGTGCTGAGGACGGGGCAGCGCTCCGTGGTTCTCTGGATAGATGACTCACAGTTGCTGGATCCGCCTGCGGAAAACAGTTTGCGCCGGCTGCAAGACCAGCTCAAGGGATCGGGGATTCGGCTACTCACGGTACTGCTTGGTCACCCGCGAGTACGAATCCTGAACCAAAAGTGGGTTCCATACGCCAGCGACTCCCCCGCGTTCGTTCCAAGCGTACCAAAGGAAGAGTTCGAGCTACACGGCATACGGTCGGCAACCGAACTCGAACACTGCCTCAAGACTTTCGATAACGACTGCTTTCCGAGTGATAGCGGCTGGTCTTATACCCGGTTTTCCCTACCCAGAGCTTATCTGAACGGCTTGCGCCTGGCGGCACACGCAGGTGACCTCTGGCAGGTGTTCGTCGACGCTGACCGCGCGACTGGTATGGACACGACGACAGAGGTACCAATGTTGTATTTTGCCCGGACAATCGAATATGCCCTGATAGAAGGCTCTACTCGGGATGGCGAAAACATGTCCATGGATCGAGAATTTTGGGAAAGGGCTGTGCTGCAGTCCGGTTGGGTTGAAGGACAGGGGCTGAGAAATTTGACACGCGCCTCCTGTCGCGCAGAGGCACTTTGCTAGAGGCGGCAATTTTTAAGTCGGGGCTCAAAAATCGACGCCCTGCGAACTCGACATTAGGTTTTATATTGTCGAGTTCGGCATTTTCCAAACTTTATTCGGCGTCGGAGCAGTAGCCCCTGCTGGGTAATGATATTTTGGCCACTTGACTGCTTTTGGATTTAGTCACTCACCAAGCAGGTCATCAGAATCACTCGCAAAACATTGCGCATCGCGTATAGCGCTCGCCTTGACCATACAACCGATAGCATCGCAGCCGACCCAATCACACTCCTTTGGTCCGGAGGAAATCATGCTAGAGAGACCGTTAGGTGTGCCCGCTGAGTCAAATTCGGAGCTTGAAGTCGTTGTCGAGCAGAAGATAGTTCGAGGCGATGCTGCGAAAGGCATGCGACCTTACGTATGCATCGATCGGGTCAAATATACTAATGAGTCGCTTGGGCGCAAGCCTGAAGCGATCGGTCAAAAACTGATTGTCCAGATCGACGCGCGTGACATGCGAACGGTGCGCGGACACCTCGAATCTGGCGAAGATGTTGGGATCCTTACAGCGAGCAAGGCGTGGTCGGGGCATTGCCACTCCCGGACGGTAGGAAGGGCAATGAATTCGATACTTGCCGCTCGAGCCCTGGAAATCCCGAAGTCGGAAGATCCAATAGAGGCACTCGTCCTGTACAAGCGAGAGCAACTGGCCAAGTGAGCCACTACGTTTTCACGCGTGGAAGGCCCCACCGCGACCCGCGATTTTACGGAGAACTGCCGCCGCAATTCACTGCTAACTCATGGCCGCAGCTTAGAAGACGCAAGTTTGCGTATCCCGAGTGTCCCTCACATCGAGTGCAGGACGGCCTGAACTGTCCTAGACGCTAACGACTTACTATTGCGCCATGTCTGAATCTGACGTCGTTTACGACCCGATGTCGGTTTCGCTCGTCCTAGTATCCAAATTGCCGGCGCTGCGAGGCGGAAACCTCATGCGCCAACATCCCATGCTCGAGCGACAAAACGCTGAGCCGCACGATCCACACCTTTAGCCGCCAACCACTGGACATTGCAGCGTCCGGGCCCAACGTCGCTTGCGGAGCGCCGTCAGCCTCGATCGTCCTCGTGTCCACGTTGCCAGCGCGCCTGGCTAATACCTTGGCGCGCTGGCAGCGATCCTCAAGCCAGCAGTGCGGGTGACGTCGGCGACTGACCGCCACGTTTTAGTGTATCTTTTCGAACCTGGGGATTTAACACTGGGTTTTGCACGATTTTTCGGGACCCCCATGTCGTTTCTCATAGGGAGAATTGGACCCGGTGTCTCAAATTTACTGTCTCTCATTCGGCGAGTTTCAAATTTACTTCGCTTAAGTGACCACTTTTACTTCGCCGAACGTCCTACACTGCGGAAGAGGCGTGCCAGTTGGCCGGTCCAGAGAGCGCATTTGACATAATATAGATTATGCGCATTCCACAGCCATCAACCGTGCCCTGCGAATCCGGCTATCTGTACTGCGTATCGGCTGCTGTTCAGGCATTTGCACTCAACGTCTTCAGCTAACCTCTTAGGGACGTTCATTGGCGCCGGCATCGCAGCATAATCCTGATGCGCCGGCTGAAGACACGCTCGCACTCTTGCCTGCCTAATCGTCAAGCCGACGCGCCTTATCGCTAGCGTTTGCGCGTTTGAATGCGATCGACTGGGCCTCATTACGTGGCAAGTCCCGTGTTTCAGCGCGCGATTCGACTTATCGGGAAGCTGTGACCGTGTACTGTTCGATCCCCCCGAGGATTCCAACCTCCCGCCCGAGGCGCTCCGCTTCAACCTGCATCTCATCGGTCCAGTCTTCTCCGTCCATGACCTGGTATATACGCGAAACGCGATTGCAGTCGCGATTCGGCAAGCAAATACCGAATACACGCTCAGCCTGCGGAAACTTAGCACGAGCAACCATCATATATTTACATAGTTCGTTATGGATATACGTTTCAAAGATCTCTACCTCTAACTCGTCGGGCGGCTCTGGATATAGCAGCCAGACGTAGTAAACCCGAGGTGAATCAATTGACGCTAGAACAGTACTCCAGAATGTGCCTGTGCTCTCTTGATAGATCCCGTAGAACGCCTCCCCGAGCAGCTGGCGACCTAGACGCGATTCACTAGCCAACAGTCGAAATCCCTGCTCATGGTAGGAAATGCTTTGATCCTGGCCGATCACCATTCGTTCATGAGCATACTCCTCGGCCACGTCTTCGATCAGTTGATCGATGATGTAGGAAAGCTTCCGTGATTGTTGGCGATATTCTTGAGCCGAGGAATCCAAATACAACGACCAATCTCCCGCCCGAACTCTTCGAACGCCTGACTCAACAGGAAACCTTGAAAGCGGAATCGAAAAAGGACGATTTCCAGGTTGACTCATCATATACGCTGCGACAAGGTTCTCTTCGCCTTCAATTACCCAATCTTCACGCAAAAGCGCTTCTTTCTTCCTCTCCAGATAATCGATAAAGTCGCGAGCAGTATCAAAGCAGTGAAAAATTGCATCGAGCGCCGGCGTACTAATTACATGAACGAAATCGCCGTCGTCGGTGGCGGTGCCAACTGAGAATGCTTCGCTACCGTCCCTTTGTCGGGTGTCTATACGCAGGCTCGACCGACCGGACGCTAGGAAGCATGCATCGTGGCAGCCATTAGCTACTGCGATAAGGTGAATCCGCATTCGGTCCACTGGGGGCAAGCGAAGTGGTAACGGAGAAGATACTTGGGCATTGGCGTAAATCTCATTCGGCGCCCTTCTGATATGATTCCGAGCCCCACAAAGCTGACGGACACTGCCTGCGACAGCTTTTTTATACCAGCGATTCCAGTTGATTCGATTATCTGGATGCGTTCCGAACGCATTGAGCTTGTCCGAAATAACAATGACATCATCGCCGAAAATCACAAGGACGTCGCATAGCTCTTTGCCTTGCTCGTAAAACGGGTTTTCATAACTCCACATCGACAGAAACGTTTTGCGTGCTAGCGCACTTAAGCGCTCTTCAGACTGGTTGAGACTCATGGTAAGGTGTCCAGATCAAAAATTACTCAAAAGCAATGGTGACATGAGGACGTCGGTAAATCAACCAACTATTCGGATTCGTCTCAGTAATTAGAACTGCTACGGCACCATCACCGTCCCCTGCCCCGGCGCCAGGATCTGGATCACGCCACCCCAACTGCACATCAATTTGCTGCTATTGTTCAGGGTCGGCATATTCCCGATCAGAACCGTCGGCGCGCCGACGATCCAGGTCCCGGCCGGCACCGGCACGCACGGCATCGGCGTCAATACGCCGAGCGCCGCCGCGGTCGCCGCCGCCACCGCCGGATTCGACGGGCTCATGCACACGCCGAATGGCGGCACATTCACGATCGGCGCGCAATCCATGATGGTCGCCGCCGGCACGCCACCGACCATGGTGCGGTTCGCCGGCAACACGATCAGCGAACTCGGCGCCGCGCCAAAACTGCATTGCAGCGACGCCCCCATGCAGGTGCAAATGCCCATGCGCGTCCTCAGCCCTTGACCGGCCGGCCGCGTTCGTCGAAGCGCTCCGGCGCGCCGGTCATCACGCCGGCGCTGTAGCTGCGCCGTTCCGCCAGCCCACCGCCGGTATGAAAACGCCGCCACAGTCCATCCGGCAGGCCGCGCACATACCGGGTTTCCTCGAACAGCGTCCCGTCGGCATAGAAATCCTGCTGCAGCCCATGTACCAGGCCGCGCCGGTAATGGGTCTTGCGCACCGTGACGCCTTGCAGCGAATAGAACTCGGCCGGCCCGTCGAGCTGGCCGTCCACGAAGAACAGGCGCGCCGAAGGCCGGTGCGGCGCGTGCAGGATCACGCACTCGCCCTGCTGCACGCCGTCCGCGAAACGCATCGCCGCCTGCGGCGCCCCGTCCTGGCGAATCTGCAGCAGCCCTTCCAGTTTGCCGTCGCTTAGCATGCCCTGCATCTGCACGGCGCCGCCCTTGTCGACGATCTCGAACGCCCCGGTTTCCATCGTCTTCCGTTCCCTCCTAATTGATCTTCACCAGGCCGCCCTTCAGGGTCAGCATGCCGCCGCCATCCACCGTCTGGCTGGCGCTGGCCTTG
Organism: Massilia sp. YIM B02769; assembly: GCF_030411995.1. Taxonomy (GTDB): domain Bacteria; phylum Pseudomonadota; class Gammaproteobacteria; order Burkholderiales; family Burkholderiaceae_D; genus Telluria. The sequence continues at coordinate 173,019 of NZ_JASNRC010000007.1, read as the reverse complement.
TTCGTCAGGCTCAGGCCCGCGTCGTTGGTCAGCGACGTGCCCGCCTTGTTGGTCAGTTCGGTCCCGGCCTGGCTGGTGAGCGACGTCCCGGCCTTGTTCGTCAGCGCCGTCCCGGCCTCGGCATCGAACGAGGTGCCGGCCTTGATCATTACCGATCCCGTGACGTCGATGCTCAGGTTGCCCTTGATCGTCAGCGTGTAGTTGGCGCCGGCGTCGTGGGTAAAATCGGCCTTGTTGGTGTGGGTCTCGGCGCCGTCCACCGTCACGCCGCGCGTGCCCTTTACCGTCAGGGTCTCGTTGCCGGTGTCGACCGCCGTGTTCAGGTTGCCCTTGGCGACGGTCACCGTGCGATTCCCCTCCTGCACCTCGACCGTCTGGTTCTGCTTCACCTGCAGGCTGGCGTCGTTCAGGACCTCGGTCTTCATGTCCTTCTGGGCGTGCAGGTACAGTTCTTCGGCGTCCTTCTTGTCCTCGAAACGGATCTCGTTGAAGCCGGCGCCGCCCTTCGACGACTCGGTCTTCACGCCGCTTTGGGTCTGCGAGGCCGGCACCGTGTAGGGCAAGGCGTTCGCGCCGTTGTACACGCTGCCCGTGACCAGCGGGCGGTCCGGGTCGCCGTCGAGGAAGCTGACCACCACTTCCTGGCCGACGCGCGGGATGAACTGGGCGCCGAAGCCTTTCCCGGCCCAGGCCTGGGCCACCCGCACCCAGCACGACGAGTTCTCGTCGCTCTTGCCCACGCGATCCCAGTGGAACTGCACCTTGACGCGGCCGTATTCGTCGGTCCAGATCTCTTCGCCGCTCTTTCCCACCACGATCGCCGTCTGGCTGCCGTGGATGCGCGCACGCGGCGTCAGTCGCGCCGGGCGGGTCGTCGCATCTTTCGGAAAAGCGACGAAACGGTTGCCGTAGCGCGTGTGGTCGGCTTCGTGGCTGACTTCCCGCAGCACCCAGTCGGCATTCGCATCGCTGCGTGCATGGCCTGCCAGCGTGAAGCTGTGGCCGGGCGCCAGGCCACGGTGGTCGCTTTCGCCACGCAGGGTGCGCGCGCCCGAGCCGAGTGCGTCGGCGCGGATCTTGGCCAGGGCGTCGCCGGCGCTCTTGGTGCTCCAGCCGCCGGGATACTCCACCATCGCCGGCTGGGCGGCGTCGGCTTCGGCCGTGGCCAGCAGCGAGGTCGCCGGCGTGGCAAAGGCGAAATCGGTACCGGTAAACGCCGCGCTGGCGGCTTCCTGCACCACTTCGCCCGAACGGATCGCCTGCAGCTCGCGCGCGCCCAGGCCGGCCGGAGCAAAGGCGACGCTGGCCGCGCCGGGACAGGCGGCATACGCGTCGCTCGAATCGGCCAGGACCAGGGTGTGGCTGCCCGCCTCGTGCCGGAAGAAATAATGGATGCCTTCTTCTTCCAGCAAGCGCGATACGAAGGCGAAGTCGGTTTCGCCGTACTGCACGCAATAGTCGCGCGCCGTATAGCTGGCGCTCAGCTGCAGTTCATAGTCGGTGTAGCCGCCGCCGTCGAACACGGCTTCCACGATGTCTGGCACGCTCTTGTTCTGGAAGATGCGGTTGTCCGAGGACAGGGTCAGCCACCACAGCCAGGGCCGCAGCTCGACCAGGTAGACGGCGAAGCCGGCCTCGGCCGGGCGCTGGCGGATCCGCGCGCACATGCCATCCAAGGGACGCACCGCGGCGTCGGCGCCCAGCGTCACGGTCAGGTGCTTGCCCAGTGCGGCCTTCAGGTCGAGCGCGTCGTCGTTCGAGCGGCAGGACAGCTCGAAGTGGAACAGCATGTCCATGCCTTCGCTGCCGCACAGGGCCTGGACGAACAGGCCGTCGAGCGGCGCCGCCGCGCTCAGCGCGAGCGTGGTGCTGGTGGAGTCGGCATGGCCGGGCATCGCGTCCTGTCCTCCCTCAGAGCGGCGCCGCGCCGAGGATGTCGTCGGCCAGGCCGACCACCAGTTCGTCCATGATCACGCGGTCGATCTCGCGCGCGCCGCTGGCGCTGCATTGCGCCACCACCCAGTCGACCGTGCTGTCGTCGAAGCCGGGGAAGTCCGGGTCGGCCGCCAGCACGCGCGCGGCGACCTTCTCGAGCTTGAGCTTGGCAATGCGGCGGATGCCCTCGATGCGCAGCGGCAGGTAGGGCGTGACCGCCACCCGGGCCAGCAGGGCCGGCCGGAAGATGTCCGCGAGCAGCGGCTGCAGGCGCGCGGCCACCGCGCGTACCGCCACCGGACTCTCCCCGGCGGCGGCCTCCTCGACCAGCTCGGCCCCGGCGTTCGAGGTGGCGAGGATCACGGTGTTGCGGAAGTCGACCAGCAGGCCGGTGCCGTCTTCCATCATGCCCTTGTCGAACACGTTGTACAGGGCTTCGCGCACGTCGGGATGGGCCTTTTCGAATTCGTCGAGCAGGACCACGCTGTATGGGCGGCGCCGCACGGCCTCGGTCAGCACGCCGCCGCTGCCATAGCCGACGTAGCCGGGCGGTGCGCCCTTCAATTGCGACACCGTGTGCGCCTCCTGGTACTCCGACATGTTGATCGCCACCAGGTTGCGCTCGCCACCGTACAGCGCATCGGCCAGGGCGTAGGCGGTCTCGGTCTTGCCGACGCCGGAGGGGCCGACCAGCAGGAACACGCCGACCGGCTTGCCTGGGTCGAGCAGCCCGGCGCGGTAGGCCTTGATGCGATTCGCGATCAGGGCCAGGGCGCCGTCCTGGCCGATCACGCGCGCGGCCAGGCGCCCCTGCAGCGTGCGCACGGCGTGGCTTTCGTCGGCCAGCATCTTGCCGACCGGGATACCGGTCCAGGCCGCGACCACGGACGCTACGGTCTTCGAGTCGACGCAGACCGGCACCATGGCGTCGTCCTGGCGGATCGCTTCCAGCCCGGCCTCGAGCCGCTGCAGCTGGGCCGCCAGCAGGTCGGGGGCGCCGTCCTCGTCGTCCTCGGCCGGATCGGCAACGGGCGCCCTGCCGGCAATGCGGCCGCGCAGGCGCAGGATTTCCTGCACCGCGCTGCGTTCCTCCTCCCAGCGCGCCTGCAAGCCACCCAGGCCCGTTTCAAGTGCCGCCAGTTCATCCGCCAGGCGCGCGATCGCCTCCGTGTGCGCGGCGCCGGTGGCCTGCTCGGCGCGCAGGCGCGCCAGTTCTTCGGCGCCGGCTGCGATGCGGCGCCGCGCCGCTTCCACTTGCGGCGGCGTGTCGTGCTGGCCCAGGGCCACGCGTGCGCAGGCCGTGTCGAGCACCGAGATCGCCTTGTCCGGCAGCTGGCGCCCGGGCAGGTAGCGGTGGGTCAGCTTGACGGCGTCGTGCACCGCGCTTTCCAGGATGCTCACGCCATGGTGCTGCTCAAGCTTGACCGCGATCCCGCGCAGCATGTCGGCGGCCGCCGCCTCGCCCGGTTCCTCGACCTGCACCAGCTGGAAGCGGCGCGCCAGGGCCGGGTCCTTTTCGATGTATTTCTTGTATTCGAGCCAGGTGGTGGCGGCCAGGGTGCGCAATTCGCCGCGCGCCAGGGCGGGCTTCAGCAGGTTGGCGGCGTCGCCCTGCCCGGCCGCGCCGCCGGCGCCGATCAGGGTGTGGGCTTCGTCGATGAACAGGATCACCGGCGGCGCGGCCTTGCGCACCTCCTCGATCACATCCTTCAGGCGCTGTTCGAACTCGCCCTTGACGCCGGCGCCGGCCTGCAGCAGGGCCAGGTCGAGCACGCGCAGGCCGACCCCGCGCAGCGGCGGCGGCACGTCGCCCTCGGCGATGCGGCGCGCCAGGCCTTCCACCACGGCGGTCTTGCCGACGCCGGGCGCGCCGACCAGGATCGGGTTGTTCTGGCGCCGCCGCAGCAGGATGTCGACCACTTGCCGGATCTCGGCGTCGCGTCCGACGATGGGATCGATGCGGCCGGCGCGGGCATCGGCCGTCAGGTCCTGGGTGAACTGGTCGAGGGCCGGTGTCGGGCCGCCCGGCGCGGCCGACGCCGGAACCTTCGTCCCCGCGCCGCCCGATGCAGGCGGCGTCTCGATCGAGCCGGCCGTCCATTCGGCGATCGAGGCGCGCAGGCTGTCGCGGCCGACCCGCAGCAGCGAGGAGTGCGCGCCGATCAGGGTCGCGCGCGATGGCTCGTGCTCCAGCAGCGCGAGCAGGATCGCCGCCGAACGCACCTGGGCCAGGCCCAGGTCCAGGCTGCACAGCAGCCAGGCCTGCTGCAGCAGCGCGATCAGTCCCATGCCGAAGGCCGGCTCGCGCACGTGGCCGCGCCGGACGCCTTCCAGCACGCGGGCCAGTTCCTGCTCGACCAGCACCGGCTCGACCCCGCAGCGCGCCAGCACCGCGGCAATGTCGTTCGCCGGGCTGCCGAGCAGTTCCAGCAGCAGGTGCTCGATCTCGACATGGTAGTGCTGCTGCGCCATGCAGCGGCCCACGGCGCGCTTCAGGGCGCCCGCGCAATGCGGGTTCAGGGTATTCACCAGCGCGCGGTAGTCGACGCTCATCGTGGTTCTCCGGTTCTATCTCCAGTCGCGCTGCCGGGTTGCAGCGTGGGCAGCGGATCGAGGATCAGGGTGATGCCGCGTTCCTCGCGGTGCGGCCGCTCGCCGACCCAGCTGCTATAGCCGAGCAAGAACGCCTCGCCGCCGAAGGCGATGCCGAGCGTGTCGCGGGTCGCCTCCGGCTCCGGCGCGAGGGTCAATTCGCAGCGCAGGTGCGGCCCCAGGTACCAGGCGCACAGCGCGGCCAGTTCGCCGTGGCGACTGCCGCCCGGCAGCAAGGCGCGGAACAGCGCGGTCGGCACGGCGCCGAAGTCGACCCGCACCAGGCCGCCGGCGTCGAGCACGCGCTCGCCGATCACCGCGCCCGCGACCGCGCCGGGATCGAGCAGGTCGTTGCGCTCGCCCAGCACCGTTTGCAGTTCCGGGTCCAGCTCCAGCCAGCGGCGCCCGCCTTCGCTGCCGGTAGCGGGCACGCCGAAGCGGCTGCGCAGCAAGGCCAGGAAGCCGTGCATGGAATGGCGCTGCTGTACCGCCGCCGGCAGGTTCGGCAGCAGCGCCTGGGCCAGGGCGCGCGCCGGCGCGCTGGCGCCGAGGCCGGTCAGGGCGCGCAGCGCCGGGGCCAGGGGCGCCGCTCCGGGCGCCTGGAACGGCGCCGCGGCGCGCAGCGCATCCGCCGCCCGGTACAGCAGCGACAGCAGGCGATGCTGGAAGATGCCGAGGAAGTCGGCGGCGGCGCTGTCGCGCTCCAGCAGCTGGGTGCGCAGCAGCTCGATGTAGGCGTCGGGCAGCGGACCGTCGGCGCTGGCCAGGCCGAAGAAGTTCACGCGCATCCGCCAGCGGCCGGGGGCGCCGTGCGGATCGTCCGGATCCGGCGCTGCGCCGGGTTCCAGCCGGGCCAGCGGCGCCGTGCGAAAGCCGAAGGCGAATGCCGCAGTCAGGGACAGCGCTTCGCGGCGCGGATCGGTGCCGCGTCCGAGCGGCGCCGGCGCCAGGGCGCCGGTGTGCCGCAAGGCGGCCAGGCGCTCGATCAGGTCGACCGCCTGGACGAAATCGAAGCTGCCGGGCGCGGCCTGCAAGAGCGCCTGCACGCTGGGGGAGTGGACCGCGCCGCTCATCGGCTACAGCTGCAGCTGCGCGCTGGCGCGCGCCGGCCAGGCGTACAGTGCGCGGCCGTCGTCCTGCTCGATGCGCAGCTCGACGAAGGTGTTGATGCCGGCATAGCCGGCGAGGAAGCGCTGCAGCACCGCCCCGAACAGCAGCACGCTGCCGCGCATGCCGGAGGGCTCCACCTGCAGGGTCAGCGCATACCCGCGCCGGTAACCCTGCCAGGGATCGTCGGCGATGTAGCGCGTCACCGCCTGGCAGCGCAGCGCCTGCAGGGCGCCGATCTGGCTGTCGGCGCGCGGACTGCCGGTGAGATTGTTCAGGGCCAGCAGTTCCTTCAGGCTGGCCAGGGCCTCGGCGCCGTCGACCAGCGACAGGTGGTTCAGCGACAGCTGCGACACCAGCTTCCAGCGCGCCGCGCCGTCGGGCGCCGCCATCGACTGGACGCTCGGCTTGTGCAGGGCGCGGATGTCCAATGCGTCGCCGGCGTCTTCCATGTGCAGGGCGGCGCCGGCGTGCAGGCCGGCGGCAGCCGCGCGGCTGGTGCACAGCAGGCGCGCCGTCAGCGTGCGCGCCTCCGGCGTGGCCGGATCGAAGGCCGGGTCGACGAAGGTGAGCAGCAAGTCGCTCCCCGCCAGCCCCGCCTTGAAGGCCGGCCCGCGCCGCGCATGCCAGTACACCTGCGGCCCGGCGCCCGGCAGGCCATGGAAGCCATAATATGGCGCCACCGGCACGGCGCGCTGGCCGGGAGCGCTGCTGGCCACTTCCTCGATGCTGTAGATCTCGGTGGTGCGCTCGCGGTGGCTGTCGGCGACCAGCTTGTATTCGCTGCGCATGCCATTCATGCGCAGCGGTTCCGAGGTGCGCCGGAACAGGTTGACGGCCGGGGTGCAGCCCAGTTCGATGGCGTCCGGTTCCAGTTCCAGCGCGGCGCTGGGCCGGGCGTCGAACACGAATTCCAGCGTGCCCCAGCCGGCTGCCGGGGCGCCGGGATGCGGCGTACGGCCCAGCGCCGACAGATCGAGGTCGAAGAACTGGAACTTCAGCGGGAAGGCGAAGTATTCGAGCAGCAGGCGCAGGCCCGGGTGGGTGTCGCCACGCTCGGGCAACATCGCATCGGCGCCTTCCAGGCCGGCGAAGCGCGGCAGCACGCCCGCCAGCGGGATGCCGGGCCGCCGTTCCCAGCCGGGCGGGCGCCAGCGCACCTCCAGCGTGTGGCCGTACAGCAGGTCGCACAGGCGGGCGGCGTGCTCGCCGGCGCCTTTCACATAACAGCGCAAGGTATCGAGTCCGGCCGCGCCGGGCAGGAACGCGGGATGGTCCGGCGCCGCGCGCAACGTCAGGGCCAGCACGCTGCGCTTGGCCGGATGGCTGCTGTAGCGCTCCAGCTTCTCGGTCTCCAGGCGCGGCGGGCAGACCAGGTCCAGCGGCCACAGGGTGACCGGGTAGCAGGTACGGAAGTACACGCTGTCGCCGCCCGGAAGAGTGCCGTAGAGCGGCGTGTCCGGTGCGATCCGATACCCGCCCGTGAGGTCGACCTTGCCGCCGGCGCCGGCGAAGCGCACCACGGTGGCCGAGGGCAGCGGCCGCGTCGCGTGCGGACAGAGCTGCTCGAGCAGGTTGGCGGCCAGTTCCGACACGCTGTCGTCGATCTTGCGGTGCAGGCGCGCGGCCAGGAAGGCGAAGCTTTCGATCAGGCGCTCGACGTGGGGATCGGCGCTGCCGTCGGCCGACAATTCGATGCGCGCCGCCACCGCCGGGTTGGCGCGCGCGAATTCGGCGCCGGCGCTGCGCAGGTAGCGCAGCTCGCGTTCGTAGTCCTCGCGTTCGCGCTCGGCGGCGTTCATCGGTCGTCCTCGATGGCGACCAGCCTGGCGCCGTCGCTGCCCAGGGTGATGGCATAGGTAACGGCCTGGCCGCCGCCGATCTGCAGCCGCCCGCGCAGGCGCACCAGCAGCAGGCGCAGGCCGGCCGGATGCAGCAGCACCTCGGCCTGCGGCGCCCGCAGGCGCGGTTCGAAGGCGCGCACCGCACGCGCGACGCCGTTCGCCAGGCGCTGGCGGTCGTCGGCATTTGCGGCGTACAGGGCGGTCCAGTCGGGGATGCCGTAGTCGGGCACGCTCAGGCCCTCGCTGCGGCCGCTGGCGCTGCGCCCGTTCAGCAGGCGCAACAGCTCGGCGCCGACCGAGGCGCGCAGCCCGTCCGCATCGAGGACGCCGCCTTGGCCCTTGCGCCCGAGGCGCTCGAGCAGCGGCAGGCGCGCCGGATCGGTGTGTGGACGGGCGCCGCGCATCGCCGGTCCGGCTTACTTCTCGACCTTGTTGGCCGCCATGTCCCAGGTGGTGGCCGCGGTGCCTTCCTTGGTGCCGTCGTCCTTCTGCGAGGTCAGCTCCCACTTGATCTTGGTGAAGTTCAGCGACAGCGTCTCGACCGGCTTGCCGCCGGCGCCGCCGCTGACGCTGACGTTCGAGATCACCACGTTCGACAGGGTGTAGACGATCAGCGGCATGGCGATGCCGTCGTCGACGCCCGAGTTGCGGCCGACGCTGATGATGGCCGAGGGGATGCCCTTGCCGGCGCAGCAGTATTCGTTCAGCGTCGGCGTGGCGCCGTCGACGAACTTGGTGAGCGTGAATTCGCCCACGTGCGGGCGTCCCGACGTGCGTTCCTTGTTGCTGACGTCGTTGGTCACCTGCATCGCCACGTTGTGGCTGTAGGACATGAGTTCGATCTTGTCGACGAAGCCTTCCAGCATCGAGTCGCCCTTGATGGTCTCGCCCAGGTCGAGAATGATTGCATCCATGTGTGTCTCCGCTCGTTCGTGTGGTGGCGCCGGACCGGCGGTCCGGCGGCGCTATCGGTTCAGCCCTTGGCCGGCGGCGGCAGTTCCGCCACCAGCCGGATCGAGGTGGTCAGCTCCTCGAGCTGGAAGTGCGGCTTGAGGAAGACCGTGGCGCGGTAGGCGCCGACCTTGCCCGGCACGCTGACCACGTCCACGCGCGCCTCGCGCAGCGGATACTGGGCCTTGATCGCCTGGGCCGCGTTGTCGTTCACCAGCACGTAGTCGGCGATCCAGTTGTTCAGGTAGCGCTCGACCTGCTCGCGGGTGGCGAAGGAGCCGATCTTGTCGCGCATGATCACCTTCAGGTAGTGGGCGAAGCGCGAGGCCGCCAGCACATAGGGCAGCATGGCCGAGATACCGGCATTCGCGTTCGCCAGGTCCTTGTTGTACTTCTTCGGCCGCGCCGCGGTCTGGCCGCCGAAGAACACCGCCATGTCGTCGTTCTTCTTGTGGCACAGGGCGATGAAGCCGAGATCGCTGAGCTCCTTCTCGCGGCGGTCGGTGATCGTTACCTCGGTCGGGCATTGCAGGGTCTTCAGCTTGCCGCTGGCCTCGGTCGGGAAGTTAAACAGCGGCAGGTTGGTGACGGCGCCGCCGCCTTCCACCCCGCGGATCGCCGCGCACCAGCCGTACTGGGCGTAGGCATTCGTGATGCGCTGGGCCAGCGCGTAGGCCGCGTTCCCCCATAGGTACTTGTCGTGGGTGGCCTCGGCGCCGTACAGGAACTTCTCGGCCGGGACGCCGGTCTCGGCGTTCAGGTAGGTGCGGGTGTCGCCGAACACGTTTTCTTCGTAGCCGAGGCCATCGACCGGGTTGTTCTCGTCGCCGTACGGCAGGCGCAGCAGCATGCGCGGAAGGACCATGGTCACGTAGCGGGCATCGTCGCTGTCGCGGAAGTTGCTCCACTTCTTGGCGTCCAGGCCCTCGAAGATCTTGGCCAGGTCGTGCGGATTGGCCAGCTCGGTAAACGAGTCCAGCCCGAACAGGCCGTGCTCGGCGCCGGTAATCAGCGGCGCATGGGCGGCGGCGGCGACGCTGGCCAGGCGGCTCAGGAAGCCGACCTCGTTCGCCTTGCGGCCGAAGTGGTAGTCCGCCACCAGCAGGCTGAAGGGATTGCCGCCGAAGGTGCCGTATTCTTCTTCGTAGATCTTCTTGAACAGGGCCGACTGGTCGAACGACGCCGCCTTGGCCAGGTCGTCGGCCAGGTTCTTGCTGGCCACGTTCATCACCTTCAGCTTCAGGCGGGTGCTGGTTTCGGTGCCGTAGACCAGGTAGTGCAGGCCGCGCCAGGCCGATTCCAGGGCCTGGAAGCCCTTGTCGTGCAGGATGGTGTCGAGACGTTCGCTGATCAGGGCGTCGATTTGCCGGATGCGTTCGTTGATCACCTGGACCGGCTTGTCGGCCTGGGCGCTGCTGGCCCTGGCGACGCTGAGCGCCGTCTGCAGTACGCGCGCCGCGGTTTCCTTCTGGCTGCTGTCGTAGGTGTTCTTGATGACCATGGCGAGCAGCTGCTCGTCGTCACAGTCGAGGTTAGCTTTTTCTGCGGCTAGTTTCTGTTCGTGGTTCAGCTCGATGTCCGCTTGCATGTTCGGCTCCAGGAAAACAATGGATGAGGTGGCCGCGCCGCGGCCCGGGTCAGGCGACGGGCGTGGGACTCAGGACGCGGCCTTGCCGTCCGCGGCGCCGTCCGTGCCGCCGTCCGCGCCGCCGCCGTTTCCTTTCTCGCCCTCGCCCGCGGGCTTGCCGCGCGCCGCCGAGAAGGCGCTGCCCAGCCGGTCCTCGAGGCGGACGTTGCCGTCCAGGCGGGCCAGCATGTCGCGCAGGCGGCCGCGTTCCTCGTACAGCTCGCGCAGGGTGTCGTCCATCTTCAGCAGGGCCACCGGGTCGAAGTCGGCGAACTTCTCGAAGGTGAAGGTGGCCGCGAATGCGGCGGCCGCGTTCTCGCCCTGCAGGCGGGTGCTGGCCGGCAGGTTGACGGTCACGGTGGGCGCGATGTCCTTCATGATCTCGTCGAAGTTGCCGCCGTCGATCTCGCGGAAAGCCTGGTCGGCCACCACCTTGTCTTCCTTGCCGTCGAGGTTGGCGAAGATGCCCACCACGAGGGGCAGTTCCTTTTTCTGGACGGCGTCGCCGATCTCCACGTCATACGTAATCTGCACCCGCGGCGGACGGTTGCGGTCGAGCCAATGCTGGCCATTCTCGATATCGGGCATCGCTACTCCTGGTACGCAGTGCGCAACGGCGCCTTGCCATGCGCGGTGGATAGGACCGACGGGGACGCGCGCATGCCGGGAAATACAGCCTTATGCATGATGCGTAATCGACTGTCGGTTGCAAAAAACACCGACCAGATTACGCCCGAAACGGGAGCCCTGGGAAGCCCCGTGTTGCAGAAATAAAAATTTTTTACAACGCAATTTGTTGCGCGTTGGCGGTGCTATATTTCGATCCATTTCGCCGGCGGCAAGCACTGCCGGCGCGGCCACCAGGCAGTTCGCACAGGAGAAATCCGTTTGCCCAGCTCCCTTCGCCCCTCCCCCCGAAACCGTCTTGACGCGCACCGTTCGCGTTCGCTGATCCCTGTGCTGGCATGCCTGCTGGCGCTGGGGGGCTGCTCCAGCGTGCGCGCCCTCTGGCCGTCGAAAATCGCGCTGTCCGACCTGAGTTTCGAGGTGGCCCGCCAGGCCAACGGCGGCATGCCCTTCGCGGTCGAACTGGTGGCCGCCGGCGACGACGAACTGGTGACGCACCTGCAAACCCTGCGCGCCGACCAGTGGTTCGATCCGGCCTCGAACCTGAAGGCCGATTATCCGAAGACCCTGCGGAGCTGGTACTACGAGCTGACGCCGGGCCTGCAGCTGCGCGAACGGCCCACGCCGTTTGCCGGGGCCCGCGCGCGCGGCCTGTTCCTGTTCGCCCATTACGAGGGCAAGGGCGCCTACCGCCTGCGGCTCGACAGCTACGCGCGCGCCACGGTCCGCTTCGTCGAAAAGGAGATCGTGCTGGAGGGGACGCCGTGAACGGCCTCCACCCGCCGCGCGATGTGGCGCCGTCTGTGGCGCCGTCCGACGCCGGCCTGGCCGCCATTCCCGACGCGGTGCGCTGGTACCAGGGCATGCGCCTGGCGCCCCAGCATTTCCAGCTGCAGGCGGCGCGCCAGGAGATGCTGGCGCCGGCCCTGCTGCGCGCAGTCGAACCCCTGCACTGGGGCCTGCTGCGCCTGGCCGTGCGCCAGGACGGCCGCTGCGTGATCGTCGACGCGATCGAGGCGATCATGCCCGACGGCTTGCCGGTCGCGGCCGGTCCCGAGGCCAGGCTGCGCATCGAACTGAAGGACACACCGGACGACGCCGACAAGACCTGGCGCGTGTCGCTCGCCGTGCCCGGCCGCGCGCTTGCGGGAAGCAGGCGCTACCTGCCCGACGGCCAGGGCGAGATCCCCGACCAGAACGGCGAAGCCGGGCCGCTGCAGGTGTCGCGCCTGAAGCCGAACCTGATGCTGGTGGGCGGCAGCGGCGAAGGCTACGCGCCCGGCGAGCTGCTGCCGCTGCTGCGCTTTCGCGACATCGGCGGCCTGCCCTCGCGCATGGCCTACATCGCGCCCTGGCTGCGGGTCGGCCCGCAGCTCGGCCTGTACCGCCGCATCGAGGCCCTCTGCGCGCGCCTGCGGGCCAGCTACGCGACCCTGTCCGACGCCTTCGACAGCGAGCAGGCCGGCGCCGGCGCCGAACCCGGCATCGACGACTTGCGCCGGCTGGCGCTGCTGCCCGCGCTGGGCGCGCGCGTGCTCGAACTCGAGGCGGCCTATGCCGGCGGCCAGGCGCATCCGCGCCAGCTGCACGCGCTGCTGGCCGGCCTGCTCGGGGTGCTGGCGGCCGGTATGCCGCAGCCGGTCCTGCCGCGCTTGCCCGCCTTCGATTACCGCGACATCGGCGCATCGATGATGCCCTTGCTGGCCCAGCTCGAGACGGCGCGCCGGCTGCTGGCGCCGCAGCTGCACCGGGTGCTGTTCCGGCCACGCGAGGATGGCGTGCTGGCGGCGACGCTGCCGCCGGGCGCCGCAACGCCCCTGGTCCTGGCCCTGCGCAAGCCGGCCGCCACAAGCGACGCCGCGATGCGCCACTGGCTGCTGGAAGCGGCCATCGCCTCGGCAAACCGGCTGGACGAAGCCCTGCACCGGCGCTCGCCCGGCATGGCGGTGCGCCTGCTCGAAGGCCGCGAGGCGCTGCGCATGGGTGGCGACAGCGGGCACGCCGTGTTCCAGCTGAAGCCGGAAAGCGACGGCGGCGTCTGGTACACCCAGGGCGAAGCGCTGTGCATTCGCAGTCCCGGCGGCAGCGCCGAGGGCTACGCCGAACCGCTGCAGGTGGAACTGCTGCTGCGCCGGGCCGGCGGCCCCGGCGAAACCAGGGGAGCGCGCTAGATGGACCGGCCACGCTGGGCGCTCGACGCCAATCCCCTCGGCCTGCTGTTTCGCGACGCCTACGCCGAACTGCGCCGCCTGCTGGGCGAACAGCGTCCCGCCGGCCCCGAGACCCCGGCGCCGCTGGCCGAACTGGCCGCGGCGCGCATGGACGCGGCCCTGGCCGACGTCTGCCACGAGCTGGAAAGCCGGGTCGGGCGGCGCACGCCGCAGAATGGCCATGATGGCCTCGACGCCCTGCTGTTCGCGTTCGCGGTGGTGACCGACGAAACCCTGCTCAACGAAGACTGGCCCGGCCGTGGGTCCTGGCGCAGCCACCTGCTGGAGCGGCGCCTGTTCAAGACCAGCAGCGGCGGCGCGCGCCTGATCGAGCGCATCGACGCCGTGACGCGCCAGGGCGACCGCGCCAGCCGCGAAATCGCCGAAGTCTACCTGCACTGCCTGACCCTGGGCTTCGCCGGGCGCCTGCGCGGGCGCGAAGGCAGCCTGCCGGAACTGGCCAGCCGCCGCCACCAGCTGTTCGCCTACCTCTACCCGGACCAGGCGACGCTGGGCGAGTCCGGCTTCGTGCTCACCGAAGGGCGCGAGGAAAACCTGGTGCGCAGCACGCCCGGCCAGCGCGGTGTCGCGGCCCAGGCGCGGGTCTGGCTGCTGGCGGCGGCGATCCTGGCGCTGCCGCTGCTCGTGTCGATCGGCGCATGGCTGGCGCTGCGCGCCATCCTCGGCGACGCGCTGAAGCTGACGGGGGCCGCATGAACCTGCCGTCCTCCACGTTCGTGCTGCTGGCCGTGCTGCTGGTGCTCGTGCTGGTACTGCTGGCCGTCGCGTTCTGGCTGTGGCGCCGGCGCCGCCCGCGCGAGGCCGCGCCCGCGCCGCTGCGCGATGCCGCCCTCGACCCGGCCATCTTCGAGGCGGCGCTGCGCAAGCTGTATCCGCGCGACGCACGTGGGCGCTACGAACGGCCCTGCGTGCTGGTCTGCGGCCCCGGCGGCGCCGGCAAGAGCGAACTGCTGCGCGGCGCCGGGCTGGCGCCGGTGCTTGCCCTCGCGGGCAAGGACAGCGGCTGGTGGCGCAGCACCGAGGGCGACGCCTTCGAGCTGCCGGCATCGGCCTGGGAAGACGAACTCGATGGCGGACCCTGGCACAACTTCCTGCGTTTGCTGAACCGCCACCGACCGGGCCGCGCGCTCGACGCCATCGTCTGGGTCATCCCGTTCGCCACCCTCGACAGCGGCGCCGCCGAGGCCGAGGGCGAGCGCATGTACCGCAAGCTGGCCGGCATCCAGGATTACCTGGGCCTGAGCCTGCCGGTGTACGTCGTGGTCGGCGGCTGCGACGCCGTGCCGGGCTTTTCCCCCTGGGCCGGGGCGCTGCCGCCGGCTGTCCGGGTGCAGCCCCTGGGCTGGTCGAACCCGGCCTCGCTCGACCAGGCCTGGCGCCTGGCCCTGGGCGAACAGGGCGTGGCGCGCCTGGCGAACCGGCTGCGCGTGCTGGTCAGCTCGCTGAGCGAATGGCGCGACCCGAAGGCCGACGCCGCCGACATCTTCCTGATGCCCGAGCGGATCGCGGCGGCGCTGGCGCAGCTGCCCCAGGCCCTGCACGCGGCCATGCGCGAGAGTGCCATCATGGTGCCCTTCGAGCTGCGCGGCTTTTATCTTAGCGGACGCGCAACGCCCCAGGCCACGGCACGCGCCGCCGAATCTGCCGCCGACCATGCCGCGCCGGCCGCCACCGCCGAAGCCGACCCGTTCGCACCGCTGCCCGACAGGCAGCAGGCGCCGCCGCAAGCGCCGGTGTTTTGCCGCGAGCTGTTCGCGCAGCGTATCTTCGACGAATTCGGCCTGGGCCGGGTGATCGCGCGCCGCACCGATGCGCAGCGCCGCCAGCGGCGCCTGGTGCTGGGCGCGGCCGGGGCGGTGGCCGCGCTCTGGCTGGTCGCGATCGTGCCCACCTACTTCTCGACCCGCGAGCAGTTCGAGGCGATGCGCGTTCCCCTGGCCAGCATGCGCGAGGCCACGAACGCCGCGCTGGCGCGCGCAAACGGCGCCGGTGCGCGCATCGACGCCGCCTCGACCCAGGTCCTGGTGACCCAGCTCGACCGCGTGCCGCACTGGACGCCCTGGAAGCTGGCCCTGCCGCTCTCGTGGGCATCGTGCTGCGGCGGCATCGACGGCCAGCTCGACCGCGCCTTGCGCGCCTACTACGAGAACGTGCTGTTCGAGGGCATCGACCAGGCCATGCACGCGCGCGCCGACAAACTGGTGCGGCAAGGCGGCGCCGCCCACCGTCCAGGCGGTCCCCAGGATGGCCCCGGCCGCAGCACCGCCTTTGCGGCGCTGCGCGGCTTCGTCGACGATACGGTGGAATTCGAACGCCAGCTGGGCAAGTACCGTGCCCTCAGCACCCTGCACGGCGGCAGCTGGCGCGACACGCGCGAACTGCTCGCCTACCTGTTCGACCTGCAGCTGGCGCCGGGCAGCGAGTCCACCTCGGCGCGCTTCGACCTCACGCTGCGCGAAAGCGCCTTCCAGCCGCACGGCGACGTGCACGCATCCTACGCGCCCGGCCTGCGCAGGCGCCTGGAAGACCTGCACGAGGCCTGGCTCGGCGACCTGTTCGGCGACAACCAGATGAATGTCCTGCGCGAGAAGGTGATCCGCGAGACCGGCGAACTGGCCGCCGCCCGCCTCGACGAACCCGCCCGGCTGGCCCAGCTGCAGCAGGACATCGGCCACCTGCGCATCCTGCTGGCCCAGACCGAGACCGCCTGGCTGGCCGACGGCACCCTGGCCGCCGACGACGTCTACCGCAAGCTGGAAACCCGGATCCGCAATTCCTCGCTGCTGGGCGAAGACCTGGCCACGCGCCTGCAGGCCGAGGTTTCGGCGCGCCAGGGCCGGTTCCGCCTGCGCGTAATGGAAAACAGCAGCGGCAGCGCGCCGGTGCTGGCCTACACCAAGGGCAAGGAACTGCTGGTCAGTCCCGGCCTGGGCGAACTCGAGGCGGCGCTCGGCCAGCTGCTGCGCCACCCGTTCGCGCAGGGCGGCGCCCAGGCCGGCCCGGTCCTGCTCGCCGGCGCCGGGCCGCTGTCCTGGGACCCGCAAGGCCTGGGCGACGCCCGCGAGCTGCTGGCCGACCTCGAAGCCTACGAGAAAGCCGAGCTGGCCAAGGCGCCGCCCGCCTATGCGGCCACGCTCACCCGGCTGGCGCGGCTGCAGGCCGGGGCCGCGCTCGAGCGCACCCTGGCCGGCGCGGCCAGTCCGGCGGCCTGCGATCCGGCCTGGCGCTGCGCCAACTTCGAGGCCGCGCGCCAGTCGATCGGCGCGATGCTGCCGGCGCTGCGCAAGCTGGGCATGCCTGACGCCGCCGGACTGGCCCAGCAAGTGCTCGACGAACAGGCCCTGTTCCTGTTGCGCGAACTGCGCGACGCCCTGGAAAACGGCCCACTCTACCTGCCGTCCTCGAGCGCGCTGGCCGAATGGAACGGGCCCGGCGCCGGCGCCGCCTACGGCGCCCGCTCCGCGGCCGACATGCAGGACTACCTGCAAACCCAGCTGGAACTGGTCACCGAACTCAGTGCCGCCAGCAAGGGCCCGCGCGCCTGGCTGGCGCAGCCCGGAACGCCCGCCGGTCGCGATGCGGCAGCCTGGCTGGCCGACTGGAACCGCATCGACGCCGACCTGGCGCGCTACGCCGCGAAAAGCCCGGACGGCTCGCTGCGCCGCCTCGAGCAATTCCTCACCGCCGGCCTCGACGAACTCGACAGCCTGAACTGCGGCGCCCGGCTCGCGGCCGCGGGCAGTGCGCGCGGCGACTTCTTCCAGCGGCGCCTGGCGCGGATCGCGGCCAGCTACCGTCCGCGCTGCCTGGTCCTGGCCGGCCAGGCAGGCCGCAGCGCCTATGCCGCCATCGCCAGCCACTACAATGCCCAGCTGGCCGAGCGCTATCCGTTCTCCGCCGCTCCCGGCGCGCTCGACGCCGAACCCGAGCAGGTGCGGCGCCTGCTCGTGCTGCTCGACACGCGGCTGGCCGCGGCGCGCGCGGCGCCGGCGGCCTTGTCCGCGCGCGGCGACCCGAAGGCGCTGGCGGCGCAGGACTTCCTCGACCGCCTGGCGGCCCTGAAGCCGCTGCTGGCCGCCGTGCTGGCCGAGGACGCCGGCGGCGGCCCGGCGGCGCTCGACCTGTGGCCGCAGTTCCGCATCAACCGCCCGCGCGAACGCGGCGCCGACCAGGTCATCGAATGGAAGCTCGAAGCCGGCGACGCGCTGCCGCCGGGGCCGGACGGGGCCGTGGGGATGGCCTGGCGCCTGGGCGACCCGGTGACGCTGCGCCTGCGCTGGGCCAGGAACAGCCCGTTGACGCCGGCGCCCGACCCGGCGCGCCCGAGGCTGGACGTGGTCGAACGTGAAGCCAGCTGGGACTACCGTGGCCCCTGGGCGCTGCTGCGCCTGCTGGGCGACCACAGCGCGCCGCTGGCCGAGCTGAGCGAGCGCGATGCCGCGGCGCCGGTGGTGCTGCGCCTGGTTGTGCCGACCCGCGACGCCACCGGCGCGGCGGGGCCGGATGCCGTCGGCTATGTCCGCGTCGGGGTGATGGCGCACGGCAAGCGCGACCGCCTGGCGCTGGCTCCTTTCCCGACCCGGCCGGCGCCCGCCCTGCCGGACCCGAACCCCGGCGGCGCCCTGGTGGCCACCGGAGGTGGCCAATGACGATGATGCAGCCATGACCATTGCAGCCCTGCTCGAACCGATTGCCGAACACGGCCCCTGCGGCGTCCCGCTGCTGGACGAACCGGAATACGATGCGATCGCCCTGGCGCGCCACGAAGACGACCCGACCCTGCCGCTCGGGGTCTGGACGAAGGCGCTGAAACGCGCAGACTGGCAGGAAAGCGCGCGCCTGTGCCGGCAAGCCCTGGTCGAACGCAGCAAGGACCTGAACCTGGCCGCCTGGCTGGGCGAAGCCTGGATCAACATCGACGGCCTGGAAGGCGGCGCGCGCGCCACCCTGCTGCTGCAGGGCCTGTGCGAGCGCTACTGGGACGACCTGCACCCGCTGATGCACAAGGGCGAAATCGATTACCGCACCAAGCCGCTGGACTGGATCGACGAGCACTGGAGCATGGCCCTGCTGCTGCGCGTGCCGCTGATCCACGGCAGCGGCGCCGACGCGCGCACGGTGACGCTGGCGCAATGGAAGGACAGCCTGGCGCGCGAGAACGACGAACGCAAGGTCAAGAAGCCCGGCAAGGACGGCGACCCGGCCGACCTGCTGACCCGCAACCGCGCCCTGGCCCAGCTGGCCAGCATGCCCTTGGCCCGGCTGCAGACGCTGCTTGGCGCCGTGCGCGACTGGTCGGGCGCACTGCACGACCTGCATGCCACGCTCGATCGCCTGATGGCGGCGCAGGCGCCGCGCCTGCGCAAGCTGGCCGCCACGCTGGAGGAAACCGAGCGCGTGCTCGGCACCTGGCTGGAGGCGCATCCCGCGCACGTGGCCGCGCCTGTCGCGCCCGCGCCGGCGGCGCCGGCTGGGGCGCCGCCGGTCGTCGCGCCGGAACCGGCCGCCAGCGGGGATGAAGCGCCCCTTGCGCCAACGCCTGCGGCAGCCGGTCCAGCGGGGCGCGCGGATGCCTACCGTCGACTGGAAAGCCTGGCCGATTACCTGGAAACCCTGGAGCCGCACAGCCCGGTGCCACGCCTGGTGCGGCGTGCCGTCGCCTGGGGGAATCTGTCCTTCGACCAGTTGCTGGTCGAGCTCACCCATAACAATAACGAGATGCAGAAGCTGCTGGTGCGCGGACCGGTCGGCAGCTGAACGAGCCGTTCCGGGCGTCGTCGCGCCAGTGGCCTCTTTCACCCGGGCAGCCGCGCACGCTGTGCTGCCTGCTGCCGCCTTCGCCATTTCCCGCGGTTTTGTTCTCAGCCTGGACAACGGGCTGCCCCCCTCTCCCTGGCGGCTTGTTTGTCTCGTGTTTGTTTATCCGTAGTCCGGAACGTGTAATCGGCCGGTTTGTTTGAAAACCACTGTTGGTTAGTTACGTTTTTATGATAAGGTAAGCGCATGCCAATCCGATGCGCTTCGCCATGCACAGCCTGAGCTCCTGGAATACCGACCCGGTCCGCGCCTTCAAGGCCTTCATTTCCAGCACCGCGTTCGCCGAAACCGGGCGCCGCCAGCGCGCCGACGGCACCCTGCGGGTCCTGTCGGCGGAGTCCGCCAAGATCTATGTCTTCATGTTCCAGAACCTGGCCAGTTGGCTGCTGGAACAAGGACTCACCTTCTCCACCGTCACGCAGGCCGACCTGCTGCGCTTCATCGAACGCACCGTGAAGGGCAAGCGCGTCCTGAACAGCAAGATCGCCTACCGCTACCTGCGCCTGCTGGAACGCTGCTACGAACACCTGGGCGTCACGCCGAACCCGGCGCAGCAGGCCATCCTCGGCGTCGACCGCGCCCACATCGCCAGGGACGAGGCCGGGCGCAGCCTGTCCGAGGAACAGCTGGCGCGCTTCTTCGCCGCCCTCCCCGCCGACTCCCCGCGCAAGCGCCGCAACACGCCCTTCGACGGCTGGAAGCGCCGCCGCGACCGCGCCATGCAGGTGGTCATCGCGCTGGCCGGCCTGCGGGTGTCGGAAGCGGTCGGCCTGCTCATCCCGGAACTCGGGCGCCAGGCCGGCATCGACGGCTCGCTCGTGCTGACCATCACCCCCGACGAGAAGCACGACACCAGCCACGAGCACACGGTCACCCTGCCCCGCGAAGGCGTCGACGAGCTGCTGCCCTGGCTGGAAGAGCGGGAAGCGATGGCGATCCCGGGCCAGTTCGTCTTCCCGGCCAACCTGACCGGCGCCCGGCTGACCCGCAAGACCGTCTACGTGCAGATGCGCGCCACCTTCGAACGCGCCGGGATGGACCTGTCGCGCTCGGGCGGGCGCACCCTGCGCAATACCTTCGCCAAACGCCAGCTCGACAACGGCGCCCAGCCGGACGAACTCAAGGATGTGCTGGGCCTGGCGCTGGAACGGTCGGCCGCCGACTACAAGCTGACGCGCGTGACGCCCGATCCGGGCGAGTGACAGCGCCGGCGCGCGATTGAGCCGGATCAAACCTGACGCGGCCTCGAACGGCAGACTAACCTTGAGCGCGCCGTCACCGCGTCTATTCGAGGAGCGATCATGTTCAAGCAGATCCTGTTGCCCACCGACGGCTCCGAGCTGTCGGAGCGCGCCGTGCTGGCCGGCGTCAGCTTTGCGAAAGAGGCCGGCGCCCAGGTCGTCGCGTTGACCGCCCTGCCCGATTTCCGCACCTTCACGGCCGATGCCGAGATGCTGGCCGCCACCGAAGACGAATACCTGGCCACCAGCGAACAGCGCGGGGCGACCATCCTGGCGGTAGCCGAGTCGGCCGCACGCAGCGCCGGCGTACCCTGCACCAGCCTGGTCGTGCGTTCGCGCCAACCCTACGAGGCCATCCTGCAGGCGGCGCGCGAGCGCAAGTGCGACCTGATCATCATGGCCTCGCACGGCCGCCACGGCATCACCGGCATGCTGCTGGGGAGCGAAACGCAGAAGGTGCTGGTCCACAGCGCCATTCCGGTGCTGGTCTACCGCTGAAGCGGCAGCCGGCAAGCGACGAAAAAAAAGCGCCGCTATCGAAGCGGCGCTTTTCGCGCATCAAGCAAGTTCGCAAGCCTGCCAGCCCGGATGCCCGCATGCCCGCATGCCGGGCTGGCGACCATCAGATCCAGTAGATCAGCGCAGCCACGCCGACGATCAGCGCCACCTTGGTGATCTTGTACGCGGTCTTGTTCCAGGCTTTATAACGGCGGCGGTACCCGCCCATCACGTGCGAGATGCGGAACAGTTTGCTGACCAGGCCGGTCTGGTCGCCGGTTTCGTTCGGCGAGCTGGCGGCGGTCATCATGGTGCGGCCGAGCCAGCGGTTGATCGCCTGCATCCAGCGGTAGCGCATCGGACGCTCGACGTCGCAGAACAGGATCACGCGGTCGCTTTCGCTGCCGTTGATGGCCCAGTGGATATAGGTTTCGTCGAAGATCACGCCTTCGCCGTCGCGCCAGCTATGGCGCTGGCCGTCGACGTCGATGAAGCAGCGGTCGTCGTTCGGCGTGGCCAGGCCCAGGTGGAAACGCATCGAGCCGGCAAACGGATCGCGGTGCGGATTCAGCTTGGCGCCCGGCGGCAGTTCGGCGAACATCGCGGCTTTCACCGAGGGAATCGATTGCAGCAGCGCGTAGGTTTGCGGGCACAGGCGCTGGGCCGACGGGTGGCTGGCGTCGTACCATTTCAGGTAGAAGCGCTTCCAGCCGGTCTTGAAGAAGGAGTTGAAACCGGCGTCGTCGTTCTGCTCGGCGGCCTTGATCTTTTTCAGGGCGAGCATGTTTTCCGCTTCGGCGCGGATAATTTGCCAGTTCTGCTGCAGCGGGGCCAGGTCGGGGAAATCGCTGACCGGGATGTAGGGCGTGCTCGGCACTTTCGAGAAAAAGTGCATGAAGATGTTAATCGGGGCCATGAACGACGAATGGTCGAACAGCTGGCGTCCGAACGGCAGGCGCACCTTGCCGCGGAAATGAATGTGGAGAATCGAGAGGAAATAAAAACCGACTACCACCCACTTCATCATGCACTCCCAGAACTGACCACATGGTCAGCATCGAATTAAACAGGGCGCAAGAATAGCATATCCGCCGGGGGACCGTCCGGGCCCCGGCGAAATCGACAGCGGACTGTCGCGTTCATGACGAAGCGTGTACCGGAGCGGGCGAAAATCCGCCGAAGCGAACGACGCTGCCCGGTACGCGCGCCTGCCGAACTCAGTGCAGAGCAGTCATCGCATAGCCCTTTTCGGAGAGCTGGCCATGCAGGTTGTCGATGTCGTAGTCCGGCAGTTGCTCGGCATTGTCGTCGACTTCGAAGGCGCGGGCCTCCACTTCCCAATCGGTATTGGTGGCTTCTTCGGGGATGTTGCGGGTTTCCGGCACGGCCAAGTAGGAGAACTTGCCGTCGCTTTCGGCTCTGCGGTAAATGTCCAGGCGCATAATCGTTTCCTTACAGTGAAAAGCTCGCTTTCGGATGAAAGCGGACGACTCCACAGTAACGAAGCCCGCCACGCGCGTCTGTTAATTGCCCCACACTCTGCCGGACCGGGGTGCGATCAGCGCCCGGGCGACAAGCCGAGTATGCGCGCCGGCAATAACACGACCGCGCGCAGCAGCGCGAACACGGCCTCGACGCCGATGCCGAGCAGGCGGAAAGGCAGGAGCAGCAGCCACACCAGCGGATAGGCCACCAGCGCCAGCAAGGCCAGCGGCCAGCACAGGAAGAGTAAAAGCAGCCACAGCAGGAAGCCCATCATTGCGCACCCGTTCAGGTTGAGGAAACCGCAGTGTAGGCAGGCGCCAGGGCCGTATCAAGCGGCCCTGGGACGAACGGCGCGGCGGCGGGGTCGAACTGCCGCCTGCGCCGACGAACGGGTGGCCAGGATGAGACGAGCGGCGGCCGGGCGCTCAGGCAAAGGCGGCGATACGACACGGTACGACGGCCGGCACAGCGTCATCGGCACCGGCATCCGCATCGGCGGCCAGCGTGACGCGCAGCGCGGCCTGCAGCGAAGGAATCGAGGCGCCGGCGCGGTACTGGAAGGACACCTGCACCACGTCGCCGGCGATCACGTCGAGCGGACGCGCCAGCGGCAGCGTCATGTAGTGGTTCAGCCAGTCGATGGTGCCGCCGCTTTCCTGCACGATGGACAGCACGTTCTTGGTGACGAAGCGCAGCGCGTTCAGGGCGCCGTCCTGCTCGACAGTAAAACTGCCTTGCCAGGCGATCAGCTTGTCGACCGGTCCGGCAAAGTCGAGCACGCTGTACACGGCCGGCTGGGCCAGCTCGGCCGTGCCCGGGTAGGCGGCGCTGGTTTCCTGGAACTGCACGATCGGCGCGTAATAACCATGGAAGCTGTAGTCCTGCTGCAGCGGCTGCACCGCCATCACCACCGCTTCGGGCATGAAGACCGGCAGCGGGCCGCCGAAGCGCTCCAGGTAGCGCGCCTTGAAGGCCTCGATCACGTCGACCTGCTTTTCGCGCAGCATGGCAACGTGGATCATTTCGCAGATCACCACGTCCACCGGCTCCGGCGGCAGGTAATCGAAGGCGTCGGCGTGGACCACCTCGACCTTGTGGCCGTTCGGGTTCTGCGCCAGGAAGCGGCGCGCCTCGCGCACCAGGTCGGGGTTGAATTCGACGCAATACACCTTCTCGGCCTGCTGGGCCGCGAAGAACGACAGCACGCCGGTGCCGCCGCCCAGTTCCAGCACCTTCATGCCGGGACGAACGGCATGCGCGATCGCATCACGGAAAGCGCCCATGCGGTTCCCGTCCATCAGCATGTTGTGATGGTAGTGGACAGGAATGAATTGGCCGAGGTAGCAGCTCTCGATTTCGCGTTCGTTCAGCATGGGATCCTTGTAGTCGGCGACGGCGTACGCTGCCGCATGGGTCGATGGAATACGAGGAGTATGCCTGCGGCGGGTGCGCGGCAAAGGCGGGAGCTGATGCGGGATGACCCTTTAATTCCGGATAAGCAGGTCAAGCGCCGGCCCGGCAGGCGCCGCTCAGCGCAGGCCCTGGCGGATCGCCTTGGCCACGCGCGGCTTGCCGGCGCGTTCGGCCAGCTGCTCGGGCGTCAGGCCTTCGCTGTTCTTCAGCGCCGCGTTGGCGCCATGCTTCATCAACAGCAGCGCGGTATCGTCCTTGCCTTCGCGCGCCGCCATCATCAGCGGCGTGTAGGCGCCGGTCTTCAGCGGCGACACCGCATCGATCCTGGCGCCGCGCTTCAGCAGGATGTCGACGATCTCGTTGTCCCCCGCCGCCGCCGCATAATGCAGCGCCGTCCAGCCGGGCTGGTTCACCTTCGCGCCCTTGGCCAGCAAGGCCTCGACGGCCGCGCGGTTGCGCTTGAAAGCGGCCATCATCAGGGCCGTATTGCCGTTCACGGCCGCCGTGTCGGGCTGCGTGCCCGGGTGGGCGAGGAAGACCTCCAGCACGCGCATCGCATCTTCGCGCACCGCCAGCACCAGGCCCGGCTCGCCGCCGAGGGGATTCAACTGGTTGGCGTTGACGACCGAGCCGATCATCGCCTTGACGGTCCTGTCGTCGTCGAGCTGGACGGCGCGGAAGAAGGCGGTCAGCTGGCGCCCGTCGGGCGGCGACGTCGCCACGGGCGCGGCGTGGACCAGGCCGGCGCCGGCACACATCGCGAACAGGATACTGCGCAGGACGGTGCGGCGCTTTGGGGTCATGTCAGGCCTTGGCGTGCTGGAACAGGTTGAAGAAGTTGTCGCTGGTGCGGTCCGCCACCTCGCGCAGCGGCAGGCCTTTCAAATTGGCGATGAACTCGGCCACATGCGGCACATAGCCGGGCTCGTTCACCTTGCCGCGGTAGGGCACCGGGGCCAGGTAGGGCGAATCGGTCTCGATCAGGATGCGCTCCAGCGGAATCGTGCGCGCCACTTCCTGCAAGTCCCTGGCGCTCTTGAAGGTCACGATGCCGGAGAAGGAAATATAAAAGCCCATCTCGATGGCCGCCTCGGCCACTTCCAGCGACTCGGTAAAGCAGTGCATCACCCCGGCCACGCCGCCGGCCTGGACCGCCGCGCCCTCTTCCTGCAGGATGCGGATGGTATCGGCGCTGGCTGAGCGGGTATGGATGATCAGCGGCTTGCGGGTCGCGCGCGAGGCCCGGATATGCGTGCGGAAGCGCGCGCGCTGCCATTCGAGGTCGCCCTCCAGGCGGTAGTAGTCGAGGCCGGTCTCGCCGATGGCGATGATCTTCGGGTGGTCGGCCAGCGCCACCAGCTGCTCGACGCTCGGCTCGGGCGTGTCTTCGTAGTCCGGGTGGACGCCAACCGAGGCGAAGATATGCGGATATTGCTCGGCCAGGGCGAGCACCGAGGGAAATTCCGGCAGGTTGACCGACACGCACATGGCATGCGTGACATGGTTCTCGGCCATCTTGGCCAGGATCTCGGGCATCCGGGCGGCCAGCTCGGGGAAATTGATGTGGCAGTGGGAATCGATGTACATGCCGCCATTGTAAAGGCAGCCGCCCGCGCGTGCCACGCCGCGCCGCGCCAGCCGGCCCGGCGGCTATGCCCGCGGGCCGTGGGAGCGCCAGCGCTGCACCAGCGCCACCGCCAGCCAGCACAGCGTGCCGGCCGTGAAACCCGCGCCGGCACTGAACAGGCCGCCCAGCAGCGACCTGGCGCCTTCGGCGTCGAAAGCCAGGCCCAGGACCAGGTAGGCGCAAGCGGCAAGCAGCGCCCCTGCCAGCCCGGCCCCGGCCATCCGGCGCACGAGCGGGCGCCGGTGCCGCCGATACCAGGCAAGGGCCATGCCGGCCAGCAACAAGGGGCTGGCGAATCCACACAGCAAATAGGCTAGCAGCAGGAGCAAGCCGGGAAGCATGTGCTATGTACGCCTTAGGCGACGACCCGCTTGCCGAGGATGATCAGGTCGCGTTCGACGCCATCGAGATTCGCCACGCGCGGGAAGTTGGCCCAGGTATCGAAGCCGAACTTGCGGAACAGCGCCAGGCTCGGCGCGTTGTGGCCGAAGATGAAGCCGAGCAGCGTATGCACCTTGATCTCCGGTGCGAAAGCGATCGCCTGTTCCAGGCAATACTTGCCGAGTCCCTTGCCGCGCCAGGCTTCGGCGATGTAGATCGACAGCTCGGCCGTGCCCGAGTAGGCGGGGCGGCCATAGAAATTCGAGTACGACATCCAGCCGATCACTTCCGGGTTCGCCGAGGAGTCGTTGGCATCATGGATGACCCACAACGGCCGGCGCTCCGGCGTGTGGTCGTTGAACCAGCCGACGCGCGACTCGACCGACACCGGTTCGGTATCGGCGGTGACTTCGCGCGAGGCGATCGTGGAATTGTAGATATCGACGATGACAGGCAAGTCATCGCGGCGGGCAAGGCGGTGAACGTAGGACGGCATGAAGGAAAAAGAGAGTTACAGGGTATGGGTGGCGCGCGAGGAACGCAGGGCGGCGCCGAGGATTTCTTCGATGCGGGCCTTGGCGCGCTGGCCGGTTTCGTCGGCCGGGAAATGCACGCCGACGCCTTGCGCCTTGCTGTTGTTGGCGCCGGCCGGCGTCATCCAGACCACCTTGCCGGCGATCGGGTACTTGGCCGCATCTTCCATCAGCGACAAAATCAGGTAGATCTCGTCGCCGATCTTGTAGGGTTTGTTGGTCGGCACGAACAGGCCGCCGTTCTTCAGGAAAGGCATGTAGGCGGCGTACAGGGCCGCCTTTTCCTTGATGGCCAGCGACAGCACCGCAGGCCGGGGCAGCGACGCGTTCGGGTCGGTGGTGTTGCCACCCATGTTGCCGCTCATATTGCCGCTCATCGCTTTCCTCTAAGTAAAACTCAAACGGGACTGCAGCACGAGGTGTAATCGAGCAGCATGTCTTCGACGAACAGTTTAGCCGACAACGGGTGATCCGCCACCGCGCGCCGTTCGTTTGCGGACTTAACGGCACGCAACAGATTCGCCGTATGAACGCTGCCGGCCAGGCTCGCGAGTTCCTTCTGGTAGCGCGGATAATAACGTACCACGCCCGACAGCTTCACCGACAGCAGGTCGTACAGCCAGCGCTGTTGCCAGGCCACCAGCGAGGACAGCGGCGTCTTGCTCAGCTTTTCCGCATTGCGCAGGGCGCCGTCGGCGCTCGGCCGGGCCAGGAAATGCAGCAGCGCGTCGAGTTCCTCGCGGTTGCCGGTCTCGGCCTGGTCGCGCGCGGCCAGCGGGGCGCCGCCTTCTTCGCGCAGCCAGCTGTCGGCGTCCGGCACGCCCTGCTCCTTCAGCCAGGCCAGCGCGGCCGGGTGGTCCGGCATCGGCAGGGCGAACTTGCGGCAGCGCGACAGGATCGTCGGCAACAGGCGGTCGAGGCCGTTCGAGGCGAGCAAAAAAACGGTGCCCGGCGGCGGCTCTTCCAGCGTCTTCAGCAGGGCGTTCGAGGCCGGCATGTTCAGCGCCTCGGCCGGGTACAGCACCACCACACGCAAGCCTTGCCTGTGGGTCGAGATATTCATGAAGTCCGCCAGGTTGCGGATCTGCTCGATCTTGATCTCTTTCGAGGGCGCCTTGGTCGACTTGGATTTTTTCTCGCTGTCCGCGCCCTCTTCGCCTTCACTCGACGGCTCGTCTTCCAGCGCCTCGGGACGCACGCGGCGGTAGTCCGGGTGGTTGTGCTGGACGAACCAGCCGCAGGAGGCGCAGGCGCCGCAGGCCTGGCCGTCGGGCTGGACGTTTTCGCACAGCAAGGCCTGCGCAAACGTTTCAATGAAATCGGCCTTGCCGATGCCGGCCGGGCCATGGAACAGGATGGCGTGCGGCAGGCGCTCGCGCATCTGCTGCAGCTGGGTCCAGGCGGTTTGCTGCCAGGGGTAGATCACAAAAATTTCTCCAGGGCCTCGCGGAGAGTCTGCTGCGTGGCCTCGATGCTGCGGGTCGAATCGACGACCACGAAACGTTCAGGGTATTGCGCCGCGCGGCGCAGGTACTCGGCGCGGCAGCGGGCAAAGAATTCGCCTTGTTCCTTCTCGAACTTGTCCAGGGTGCGGGTGGCATCCAGGCGTTCGCGCGCCACTTCGAGTGGGACGTCGAACAGCAGGGTCAGGTCGGGTTGCAGCTGCGGATGGACCCAGGCTTCCAGCGCCTCCATCTTGGCGCGGTCGAGGCCGCGTCCGCCGCTCTGGTAGGCGAAGCTGGCATCGCTGAAGCGGTCCGACAAGACCCAGGCGCCCGAGGCCAGGCCCGGTTCGATGACTTGCGCGATGTGCTCGCGGCGGCTGGCGAACATCAGCAGGGCTTCGGTTTCCAGGTGCATCTTTTCGTGCAAGAGCAGGTCGCGCAGCTTTTCGCCCAGCGGCGTGCCGCCCGGTTCGCGCGAGGCGACAACTAGCTTGCCGTGCGACTTGATCAGCTCGGTGACGAAGCCGATGTGGGTCGATTTGCCGGCGCCGTCGATGCCCTCGAAGGTGATGAACTTGCCGCGAGGGGTTGTATCGATGCTGCTCATGGACGGGCTACTCCGCGCTGGTATTGGTTCACGGCCCGGTTATGGTCGTTCAGGTTGTCGGAGAACTGGCTGGTGCCATCGTTGCGCGAGACAAAGTACAAGGCGTCGGTCTTGGCCGGTGCCATCGCCGCCGCCAGCGATTGCACGCCCGGCAGCGAAATCGGCGTCGGCGGCAGGCCGTAGCGGGTATAGGTATTGAATGGGGTATCGGTCAGCAAATCCTTCTTGGCGATCTTGCCCTCGTAGCGCAGGCCCATGCCGTAGATCACGCTCGGGTCGGTCTGCAGCATCATGCCGGTGCGCAGGCGGTTCACGAAGACGCCGGCGATCATGGCGCGTTCGCTCTTCTGGCCGGTTTCCTTTTCCACGATCGAGGCCATGATCAGCGCCTCGTACGGATTCTTGTAGGGCAGGTTCGGGTCGCGCTTTTCCCAGGCCGCGTTCAGGCGATTGAGGAGCATCTGGTGCGCCTGGCGGTAGATCTGCAAATCGCTCGATCCCTTGGCGAACAGATAGGTGTCGGGGAAGAACAGGCCCTCGGGCTGCTTGAACTCCGGCGTGATCTTCGCCATCAGTTCGGTATCCGACATCTGCGCCGTTTCGTGGCGCAGCGTCCTGGTGGCGGCAATCGCTTCGCGCATCTGGCGGAAGGTCCAGCCCTCGATGATGGTCACCGCTTCCTGGGCGAATTCGCCGCGCACCAGTTGCGTAAGCAGGCGGCGCGGCGAGGTGTTCGGCTTCAGCTCGTAGCTGCCGGCCTTGATGCGCGCGCTCTGGCCGGTCACGCGGGCCAGCACCTGGAACAGGAAGGGATTGACCGGCACGCCGGCATTCGCCATCTGCTGGGCGGCCGCATTCACGCCGCTGCCGGGGGTGACGGTGAATTCGATCGGCGCCCCGCCAGTGGTCAGCGGGTGCTTCGACCACCAGGCGAAACCGCCGGCCGCCGCGACTGACACGATCGCGCCGGTAAGGATGAGTTTTTTTATCAGTGCCATTCTGTTTTTAATTTTTAACGGGACCCCGGAAACCGGCGTGTAGCGGGTTGGCGATGTGCCGGTTTTCGCCGTCTCCGGCGCGATTCGCTCGACAACTCTATAATGAGGCCGTAATGATAAAGCCTAATCGCACAGCATATTGCATTTATGAGCAACTGGACAGACTATCTGGCGTCGCACGGCGCCCGCTTCCATATTGACGAAGCAACCCAGGTCGACGACTTCGGCCGCAGCCTGGGCGTGGCCGACCTGGCCGCCGGCTTTGTCGCCCCCGTCACCGACCTCGGCCTGATCGCCGTGGCCGGCGAGGACGCGGCCGGCTTCCTGCACAACCAATTGACCAACGACGTCGAGCATCTCGGCACGGGCGAAGCCCGCCTGGCCGGTTACTGCACGCCGAAGGGGCGTTTGCAGGCGACCTTCCTGTATTGGCGTGACGCCGATGCGGTCTACCTGCAACTGCCGCGCGCCATCCAGGCGCCGCTGCAAAAGCGCCTGACGATGTTCGTGCTGCGCGCCAAAGCCAAGCTGCGCGATGCGACCGACGAGGAAGCGTTCGCGGCGGTCCTCGGCATCGGCGGCGCCAGGGGCGAAGCGGCCCTGCGTGCCCAGGTGGGCGAGCTGCCGGACGCCCCTTACGGCAAGACGGGCGGCGACAAGGGCACCGTGCTCCGCCTGGCCGACGCCTTTGGCGCGCCGCGCTACCTCTGGATCACGTCGGCCGCGACGGCCCAGGCGGCCTTCCCGGCACTGAGCGCGGAACTCGCCCTGGGCGGTAACGCGGCCTGGCACCTGGCCGCGATCCACGCCGGCGTGCCGCAAGTGACCGGGCCGACCCAGGAGCAGTTCGTGCCGCAGATGGTCAACCTGGAACTGCTGGGCGGCGTGAATTTCAAGAAAGGCTGCTATCCGGGCCAGGAAATCGTCGCGCGCAGCCAGTACCTGGGCAAGCTGAAGCGCCGCACGGCACTCGCCACGGTGGAAAATGCCGCGGCCCGCGCCGGCGACGAAGTGTTTTCGACGAGCGATCCGGACCAGCCTTGCGGCATGGTCGTGAACGCCGCGCCGAACGGGACCGGCGGCGCCGACCTGCTGGTCGAGATCAAGCTGGCCGCCCTGGAAGAGGACGTGCGCCACGGCTCGGCCGCCGGCCCGGCCCTGCGCTTCCAGCCCATGCCCTACCCGCTCGACGCGCTCGATCTCTAGCATGGTCGACCTGTACGTCTATTACAAGGTGCCTGAGGCGCGCGCCGCCCAGCTGGAACCGCTGGTGCGCGCCATGCAGGCGCGCCTGACGCAGGACGGCGTCCATGGCCAGCTGCTGCGCCGCCCCGAGAGCAAGAACGGCCTGCAGACCTGGATGGAAGTCTACCCCCGGGCCGACGCGCGCCTGGCCGCCTTGGTCGAAGAGCGCGCCGTGGCCAGCGGCATGGCCGCCCTGATCGACGGCCCGCGCCGCGCCGAAGTTTTTGTGGAGTTCACATGTGCCTGATCGTCTTTGCCTGGCGCGTCATCCCGGGCGTGCCGGTGATTGCCGCCGCCAACCGCGACGAATTCTATGATCGTCCCGCCGCGCCGGCGGCGCCCTGGCCG
Source organism: Massilia sp. YIM B02769 (assembly GCF_030411995.1). Taxonomy (GTDB): domain Bacteria; phylum Pseudomonadota; class Gammaproteobacteria; order Burkholderiales; family Burkholderiaceae_D; genus Telluria. Next base: position 142,467 of record NZ_JASNRC010000007.1, on the reverse strand, counting down.
GAGAACCCGAACGTGATCGCCGGGCGCGACCTGGAACACGGCGGCAGCTGGATGGGCGTCACGCGCGAAGGGCCGAACGGCCCGAAGTTTGCGGCGCTGACCAATATCCGCGCGCCGAACGAGGTGAAGCCGGACGCGCCTTCGCGCGGGGCGCTGGTGGCGGACTTCCTGAAAGGCTCGCTGTCGGCCGCCGACTACCTGGATGTGCTGCGCGAGCGCGGCGACATCTACAACGGCTACAACCTGGTGCTGGGCGACGCCAAGGCGCTGTACTGGTACTCGAACCGGGCCGGCGGCGATGCGCGCAATGGCCAGCCGCTGGAAGAAGGCCGCATCTACGGCATCTCGAACAGCCTGCTGGATGCGCCATGGCCGAAGGTCACGCGCACCAAGGCGCAGTTCGCGAGCCTGCTGTGCCAGGGCGCGCCGGAGGACGCCTATTTCGAGATGCTGGCCGATACCACGCGTGCGCCGGACATGCGTTTGCCCGAGACCGGCGTGTCGCTCGACCTGGAGCGGGTGCTGTCGGCGGTGTGCATCGAGACGGCGGGCTACGGCACGCGCACCTCGACGGTGGTGAAGCTGTACGACAATGCGCCGGCGGAGTTGCACGAGCGGATAGTGCGGCCGTAGGGTGGGCGCCCCGTGCCCACGCGGTGATACGTATCAGCAAGATCATCCGGCCGTATATCGGAGCCGATAACGATCACCGCGTGGGCACAGGGGCCCCCACCCTACGAATCTCAGGAGGCCGCGATGCGTACACCCCTGCTCATCGTTGCTGCGGTCCTCAATGAATCGACGCACAGAGGGGCAGCCGCGACTGCCCCTCTGTTTTTACAGCTTCGCGCGCAGGATCTCGCGCACGTGCGGCGTCGCCGCATACGGATCGGGCGGATTCTTGGCATGCACGATCGCGTCCATGCGCTCGGCCACGCCGCCCAGCGCGTGCGGATGCGAGAAGATGTAGAACTGCCCGTCGCGGATCGCGTCGAAGGTCATGCGCGACACGTCGCGCGCCGAGACCTTGCCCGATTCGACCGCCTTCACCGTCAGCGCCTGCGCCGCGATCTGGCTGTTGGTCGGCCCGCCCTCGGCCTTCAATTCTTCCGGCCGGTTACGGTGCGAATGGCTGATCCCGGTCGGGACGAAATACGGGCACAGCACCGAGGCGCCGATCGGCGCACCGACCAGCTGCAAATCGTGGTACAGCGTCTCCGACAGCGACACCACCGCATGCTTCGACACGTTGTACACGCCCATCGCCGGCGCATTCAGCAGCCCGGCCATCGAGGCCGTGTTCACGATATGCCCCTCGAAGGCCGGGTCCTTCTTCGCGCATTCGAGCATCGCGCGGGTGAACACGCGCACGCCGTGGATCACGCCCCACAGGTTCACGCCGAGCACCCATTCCCAATCCTCGGCGCTGTTTTCCCAGATCAGGCCGCCCGAACCGACGCCGGCATTGTTGAATACCAGGTGGATGCCGTGGAAGCGCGCGAGCGCCGCGTCCGCCAACTCCTCGACGTGGGCACCCTTGCTGACGTCGCAGACCATGGCCAGCACCTCGACACCCTGCGCCAGCAATTCGTCGGTCGCCTTTTCCAGCGCATCGGCCTGGATGTCGGCCAGCACCAGCTTCATGCCGAGGCTGGCCGCCGTGTCGGCGAATTCGCGTCCCAGGCCACTGCCCGCGCCGGTGATGACGGCAACTTTACCGCTGAAGTTTTTCATGTCGATTCCCCTCAGACCGCGGACACGCCGCCGTCGACAGCCAGGATCTGGCCCGTGATGTGCTTGCCGGCGTCGGAGGCGAACAGCACCACCGCGCCCTTCAAGTCCTCGTCGTCGCCCAGGCGCGCCAGCGGCGCATCCTTGGCCAGCACGTCGGCGCCGATGGTCGCCAGCACGCCCTTGGTCATTTTAGACGGGAAGAAGCCCGGCGCGATCGAGTTCACGGTAATCCCGTGGCGGCCCCATTCGCCGGCCAGCGCGCGCGTGAAGTTCACGATGGCGCCCTTCGAGGTGTTGTAGGCGATCGTGCTCATGGTGCCCGGCGGATTGCCGGCCAGGCCCGCAATCGAGGAGATATTCACGATGCGCCCATAGCCGCGCGGGATCATCGACAGCTTGCCCACCGCCTGGCTCACCAAAAAGATACTGCGCACATTCAGGTTCATGACCTTGTCCCAGGCGTCGAGCGGGTGTTCCTCGGCCGGGGCACCCCAGCTGGCGCCGGCGTTGTTGATCAGGATATCGATCTGGCCGAGGCGGCGCAGCGCTTCCTCCACAAAAGGCCCCACGTTCGCTTCGTGCGACAGGTCGGCCGCAATCGCCGAGGCCTCGATGCCTTTCGACGCCAGGTGGGCCACGGCGAGGTCGAGTTCTTCCTGCTTGCGCGAGGAAATGACCAGGCGCGCGCCCTGCTCGCCGAGCGCTTCGGCCATCTGCAGGCCGAGCCCGCGCGAGCCGCCGGTCACGAGGGCGGTCTTGCCTTGCAATGAAAAGAGTTCCTGGGTAGTGCGCATGCTGTCTCCGTTGTTATGGTGTGTTTCGGTTCAGGCTTCGTAATCCATGCACTGGCGCTCGTCGCGCACCGCCTTGAAGAAAGGCATCAACGCCTTGTGGGTCGGGTGGCTGGCATAGGCTTCCAGCGCTTCGCGGCTCTCGAAGGCCGAATTCAGGACCACGTCGTAGGTCGCTTCCAGACCCGGCTGGGCGAGCGCCACCTCGAATTGCAGGATGCCCGGGACGATGGCCGCGCATGCGTCCAGGCGGCGCTTCATCTCGCGGGCATTGCCCAGGCGGTCGGCGCCCTCGGCTTCTTCCTTCAGTTTCCACATCACGATGTGTCGAATCATATGTTTCTCGAATCTTTCTAACTATTTAGCAAGGCATTTGATATCACAGGGCCTGTCTTACAGCACTTCAAACAGCCCTGCTGCACCCTGGCCGCCGCCGATGCACATCGTCACCACGACATATTTCACGCCCCGGCGCTTGCCTTCGATCAGCGCATGCCCGACCAGGCGCGCACCGGACACGCCATACGGGTGGCCGACCGCGATCGCGCCGCCGTTCACGTTCAGGCGCTCCATCGGGATGCCCAGCGTGTCGGCGCAATACAGTACCTGCACGGCAAAGGCTTCGTTCAATTCCCACAAACCGATGTCGTCGACGCTGAGGCCGGCCTTTTGCAGCAGCTTCGGCACCGCATACACCGGCCCGATGCCCATTTCGTCCGGCTCGCAGCCGGCCACCGCAAAGCCGCGGAACACACCCAGCGGCGCCAGCCCCTTGGCTTCGGCCATGCGCCGGCTCATCACGATCGACACCGAGGCGCCGTCCGAGAACTGGCTGGCATTCCCCGCGGTGACCACGCCGCCCGGCAGCGCGGTGCGGATCTTGCTCACACCCTCGAGCGTCGTATCGGCGCGGATGCCCTCATCGGCGCCGATCGTCACTTCGCGCGTGAGCAGGCGGCCCGAGGCCTTGTCGGCCACACCCATCACGGTCGTCATCGGCACGATTTCCGCGTCGAAGCGGCCTTCGAGCTGGGCGGCGGCTGCGCGCAACTGGCTCTGCACGCCGTAGATGTCCTGGCGCTCCTTGGCGATGCCGTAGCGCTTGGCCACCATCTCGGCGGTCTGCAGCATCGACCAGTAGATCTCGGGCTTCTGCGCGCGCAGGGCCGGGTCGCGCAGCATGTGGGTATTCATTTCCTGCTGCACGCAGGAGATCGACTCGACGCCGCCGGCGGCGAAGATCTCGCCTTCGCCGGCCAGCACGCGCTGGGCCGCCAGGGCGATGGTTTGCAGGCCGGAAGAACAGAAGCGGTTGACGGTCATGCCCGGCACCGTCACCGGGCAGCCGGCGCGCAACGCGATCTGGCGCGCGATGTTGCCGCCGGTGGCGCCTTCGGGATTGGCGCAGCCCATGATCACGTCCTCGACTTCGCCGGGTTCGATGCCGGCGCGCGCGATGGCGGCGGCCAGCACGTGGCCGCCGAGGCTGGCTCCGTGGGTCATGTTGAATGCCCCTTTCCACGACTTGGCCAAGCCGGTGCGGGCGGTCGAAACGATGACGGCGTCTTGCATTCTGGTCTCCCTGGTTGTTGGTATTCGATCAAACCAGAATAGCACAGATAAGTACGGTCGTTCGTAAATCTGAAGCCTTGCGCCTCATCATATGCAAGCGGGATTTTTGCGGCCGGGGACGCTGTCGAACGCCTATATGAAACGGATGCCGCGCCGGCGACACGACACACCGGTGCTCCCGTCAAAGCCTGCCGTCAAGCTTTAGTAAGTTTGCAGTAAGTTTGGAGCAAGCATGACGTAAGTTTAACGGTCCACACTCCGTTCCAGCTGACCAAGTATCGGCTATCCGATGACTTACATTAAATACGGAGACACACAACATGGCTATCACACCCGGCATGACCGCAGGAGGCAAGGCAGCGCCCACCTCCAGCGCGATGACCAAGGAAGAACGCAAGGTGATCTTTGCGTCCTCGCTCGGCACCGTTTTCGAGTGGTATGACTTCTACCTCTACGGTTCGCTCGCCGCCATCATCGGCAAGCAGTTCTTCCTCGGCGACCCGACCACCTCGTTCATCTTCGCCCTGCTCACCTTCGCCGCCGGCTTCATCGTGCGTCCGTTCGGCGCGCTCGTGTTCGGCCGCCTCGGCGACATGATCGGCCGCAAGTACACCTTCCTGGTCACCATCCTCATCATGGGCGGCTCGACCTTCCTCGTCGGCCTGCTGCCGGGCCACGCCTCGATCGGCATCGCGGCGCCGATCATCCTGGTCACCCTGCGCATCCTGCAAGGCCTGGCGCTGGGCGGCGAATACGGCGGCGCGGCCACCTATGTCGCCGAGCACGCCCCGGAAGGCAAGCGCGGCGCCTTCACCGCCTGGATCCAGACCACCGCGACCATGGGCCTGTTCCTGTCGCTGCTGGTCATCCTCGGCACCCGTACCGCCGTCGGCGAAGAAGAATTCCTGGCCTGGGGCTGGCGCATTCCCTTCCTGCTGTCCGTGCTGCTGCTGGGCATCTCCGTCTGGATCCGGATGTCGATGAACGAGTCGCCGGCCTTTGCCAAGATGAAGGCCGAGGGCAAGACCTCGAAGCGTCCGCTGTCGGAAGCCTTCCTGCAATGGAAAAACGCGAAGATCGTCATCCTGGCCCTGGTCGGCCTGACGATGGGCCAGGCCGTGGTCTGGTACACCGGCCAGTTCTACGCCCTGTTCTTCCTCACGCAAACCCTGAAGATCGACGGCGCCACCGCCAACATCCTGATCGCCATCGCCCTGCTGCTGGCCACCCCGTTCTTCCTGGTGTTCGGCGCGCTGTCGGACAAGATCGGCCGCAAGTGGATCATCCTCGGCGGCTGTGTCATCGCCGCGGCCACCTACTTCCCGATCTTCAAGGCCATTACCCACTACGGCAACCCGGCCCTGGAAAACGCCATCAACACCTCGCCGGTCGTCGTCGTCGCCGACCCGGCATCGTGCAACTTCCAGATCGACCCGACCGGCACCAAGAAATTCCCGGCCTCGTGCGACATCACCACCCGCATGCTGACCAACGCCTCGGTCAGCTACACCCAGGTCGAAGCGCCAGCCGGCACCGTCGCCAGCGTCAAGGTCGGCGACAAGGTGTTCCAGGGCTTCAACGCCACCATGACCCCTGACGGCCTGAACTTCGACGCCGACAGCAAGGCCAAGGAAGACGCGCTGAAGAAAGAAATCACCGGCGCCCTGAAAGCGGCCGGCTATCCGGACAAGGCCGATCCGACCCAGATCAACAAGCCGATGGTCGTGCTGCTGCTGTTCATCCTGGTGCTGTACGTGACCATGGTCTACGGCCCGATCGCCGCCATGCTGGTCGAGATGTTCCCGACCCGCATCCGCTACAGCTCGATGTCCCTGCCTTACCACATCGGTAACGGCTGGTTCGGCGGCCTGCTGCCCACTATCTCGTTCGCCCTGGTGGCGGCCAACGGCAACATTTATTATGGCCTCTGGTATCCGATCATCATCGCCCTGATCACCGTCGTGATCGGCGCCCTGTTCGTTCGCGAAACCAAGGACAACAACATCTACGCCGCCGACTAAGCGCTTTCTGCTTCGTCGAACGCAAATGCCGCTGGAGACAGCGGCATTTTTCATTTCCAACTCCCCGGCGTCGCACGCCGGCATCCGGCGAGGCCAACACCAAGATCGCCCAGGCCGGTCTCATCAATACGCTGATGAAGTCGCTCACCAGCCCGAATCCGCAGGAACGCAAGCTGGCCGTCCAGGCCGTGCTGATCGCCCTGCCGGAACAGGGCCCGTTCCTGGCGCGCACCGTCGCCCAGAGCGACGAGGACGAAGCCGTGCAGGTGGCGGCCAGGTCGTCCTTGAAACAGCGCCGACACGCTGATCCGCCAGCTGTTCGCGGACGACGCCGGCACCCGGGTCGAGGCGGCCCGGGAACTGGTCCAGGGCTGGCGCAGCGAGGGCAACGCCGTCGGCACCCTGCTCGATGCGGCGTTCCAGAACAGCGACAACGACAACGGCATCTACAACGTGGCAGTCGTCCTTGCCGAGTGCGCGCCGGCCGCACTCGCACCCCATCGCGAGGAGGTACAGAAATTCATCGCCCTGGCGAAGACAAAAGGCCCGAGGACCGCGGCCAGGACCGCGGTGCTGGAGAAACGCCTGGCGGACAGCCGGGCCGGCGAAGCCGCGCCGCCCGGACCAGGCGGCCCGGCGCCAGGCAACAACGCGCTCAGCCCGGTTCCACCTGGCTGACCAGGTAGGCACAACGCCGCGCCCCCTCCAGCTGATGCTCGATCCGCACCACCGACACCCCCGGCCCCAGCACGCGCCGGAACACGTCCAGCTCGGAACGGCAAAACTGCTGGCAAGCCTGAGCCGCCGCACAGATCGGACAATGGTTCTCCAGCAGCAGCACACTCCCATCCACGCGCGGCTCGACTTCCGCCATATAGCCTTCGAGCGAGCGCGCCGCCGCCAGCGCCGCCACCTGCTGGTCCAGCGTCCCGGCCGGGTCGACCTGTTCGCGGTAGGCCCGCTCGCTTGCCGCTTCCCGCGCCACGATCAATTTCTCCAGCCCGCTCTCGCCGAACAGCGTGCGCACGCCGTCGATCAAATCCAGCGTCACCTCCGCATGCCGGTCAGGGAAGCGTGCATGCCCGGCCTCGCTCAGTTGCCAGCGCCGCACCGGCCGCCCGACCTTGCCGGGCGTATCGTGGAAGCTCACCAGCCCTTTCTCGACGCCAAGTTCCAGCTGGCGCCGCACGCCCATCGCCGTCATGCCGAGCAGCCCGGCCAGCGCCTGCGCGGTCTGGGCGCCGCGTGTCTTCAGCATCATCAAGACCTGGTCAAAGGTATTCATTTCGCCCCCACATGCAATGCGAGCGCAGGGTCGCTCCCGGCCTGCCTGCTCCATCGATGCAGCGCCAGCGCCGCCCAGGCCGCCAGCAGGCCGCCGACAACCAGCACCAGGCGCGTGTCAAACAGGGTCAGCACGCCGCCAACCAGCGCCATCACGATGTTCGCCAGGCAGAAGGTCGTGGACAGCAGGCCCATCACGGCGCCCTGGCCATGCCCGGCAAACCGGTCGGCCGACCAGCCCTGCAGCGTGGCGTTGTAATAGGCGTGCGGCAGCCCGAACAGGACGATCGCCGCCAGCCCGATCCACAAGCTGCCGAAGCCCACCGCCAGGATCGCCGTCGCCGCACACGCGGCCTGGACGCTGGCCCGGCGGCGCGGCTCCATAGGGCTGGCGCGGCCGGCGAACAAGGCGGCAAACGTCATCAAGGCGCACATGCCCATGTTCACCAGTGCGATGCGGCGCGTGTCGTAGCCGCCGATGTCCACCAGCCACAAGGGAAAGAATTCATAGAAGGCCGCCACGCCGCAGGCATAGGCGAAGTGGACGGTGAACAGCGTGCGCAGCGGCCTGTGGCGCAGCAGGGTCAGTGCATGGCGTTCGCGCGCCACGGCCCACCAGCTGCCCGGCTGCGCCTCGATACGCTCGCGGTCCAGCGCCAGCGCCGCCAGGCCCGCACCCAGCAGCAGCGCGCCGGCCGCGATATAAAACGGCAGCGTGATCCCGGCAGCCACCGTGAAGCCCGCCAGCAGCGGCCCCACCAGCCAGCCCAGGTGGAAAGCCCCGTTCAGCCACGACAGCGCATGATTGCGCAAGCCGCCGGTCAGGCGCTCGGCCAGCATGGCGCGCATGATCGATCCATTCCCTTCCAGCAGGCCGGTGACGAAGCGCGCCAGCAGGAACAGGGGATAGGATTGGGCCACCAGGGCTGCGGCGGTGAGCGCATGGCCGACAGCCGCGCCGACCGCCGTGATCAACAGCACCCGGCGCCGCCCGAAGCGGTCCGACACCGGCCCCAGCATGGCGCTGCCGAGCAGCAGCCCGACCGGATTGATCATCAGCGCGATGCCGAACAGGAGTTTCGGCGGCAGGCCGAGGAAGTTCGTCAGCGCATTCCCCGAATCCGCGGCGAACAGCGGCGGCAGGATCGGATACGGCAGCGAGGCGCCGGTGGTGGACAGCAAACCCAGCAGGCAAGCGCTGGCGATCAGGAGCACGGTTTTCATCGGACAGAATCAACGTTGCAATACCAGCATCGTATGCCTGAGTCAGCAATAAGTAAACGGATTTGTTTATTTATCCGAACAACCAAAAAAAACGCCGCTGGTACCAGCGGCGTTCTTCACATCACGGGTCGATCGACTACAGCTCAGCCATTAAAGCCCTTGCCTTCGCCCGCCAGGCGCTCCAGCAGCGGCGCCGGCTGCCAGGCCTCGCCATGGCGTCCACGTGCGAACTTGCGGATCGTCTCCAGCACGTTCGGCAAGCCCACCGTGTCCGCGTACAGCATCGGTCCGCCGCGGTGCAGCGGGAAGCCGTAGCCGGTGAGATAGACCATGTCGATATCCGAGGCGCGCAGGGCGATGCCTTCTTCCAGGATGCGCGCACCTTCGTTCGCCAGCGCAAACACCAGGCGCTGCACGATCTCCGCGTCCGAAATCGTGCGGCGCTCGACGCCGGCTTCCTGCGAATACCCGGTGATCATGTCGTTCACCAGCGCCGAAGGTTGCGGCTTGCGGTCGCCCGCCTGGTAGTCGTACCAGCCGGCGCCGGTCTTCTGGCCGAAGCGCCCCGCTTCGCACAGGCGGTCGGGAATCGGCGAATACACCAGCTCCGGCGACTCGGCATAGCGGCGCTTGCGGATATACCAGCCGATGTCGTTGCCGGCCAGGTCGCTCATGCGGAACGGCCCCATGGCGAAGCCGAACTTTTCGATGGCCTTGTCCACCTGCTCCGGCAATGCCCCTTCTTCCAGCAGGAAGAAGGCCTGGCGCAGGTACTGCTCGACCATGCGGTTGCCGATGAAGCCGTCGCACACGCCCGATACCACGCCGGTCTTGCGGATCGTTTTGGAGAGCGCCAGCGCCGTGGCCAGCACGTCCTTGCCGGTCTTCGCGCCGCGCACGATTTCCAGCAGTTTCATCACGTTGGCCGGGCTGAAGAAGTGCAGGCCGATCACGTCCTGCGGGCGCGAGGTGAAGTCGGCAATCTTGTTCAGGTCGAGCGTCGAGGTATTCGAGGCCAGGATCGCACCCGGCTTCATCACCTCGTCCAGCTTGCGGAACACCTGGCCCTTGACCTCCATGTCCTCGAACACGGCTTCGACCACGATGTCGGCCTGCCCGATGTCTTCATAGGCCAGCGTGCCCGTGATCAGCCCGATGCGCTGCTCGGCCTTCTCCGGCGCCAGCTTGCCCTTCTTGACCGTGTTCTCGTAATTCTTGCGGATGGTCGCCAGGCCTTTGTCGAGTGCTTCCTGCTTCGTTTCGAGGATGGTCACCGGGATGCCGGCGTTCGCGAAGTTCATGGCGATGCCGCCGCCCATGGTGCCGGCGCCGATCACGGCGGCGCGTTCGATGCTGCGGGTCGGCGTATCGGCTGGCACGTCCGGTACCTTGCTGGCCGCGCGCTCGGCAAAGAAGGCATGGCGCAGCGCCTGCGATTCGCTCGTCTGGGCCAGGGCGAAGAAGCGCTCGCGCTCGAAGGCCAGGCCATCCTCGATTTTCTTGGTCACCGCCGCCGCCACGCACTCGACGCATTCGAGCGGCGCCGGGAACGGGCCGGCCATCGCTTTCACGGTGTTGCGCGAGAACTGCAGGAAGGCCTCGGCGTTCGGATAATCGATCTTCAGGTCGCGCACCTTCGGCAGCGGACGTACGTCGGCGATGCTGTTGGCGAAGTCGACACTGGCCGCGACCAGGTCGGCGCCGGCATCGAACACGCGGTCGAAGAGTTTGGTCTCGGCCAGTTTTTCCGACAGCACCGGGTTACCCGAGACGATCATGTTCAGGCCCAGTTCCAGGCCCACCACGCGCGGCAGGCGCTGGGTGCCGCCGGCGCCGGGCACCAGGCCGATCTTCACTTCCGGCAGGCCGACCTGGGCGCCGGGCAGCGCCACGCGGTAATGGCAGCCGAGCGAGAGCTCCAGGCCGCCGCCCATGCAGACGCCGTGGATCGCGGCGACCACCGGTTTGCCCAGGTTCTCGGCAGTGGCGATCAGGGTGTGCAGGTTCGGCTCGGCCAGGGCTTTCGGCGAATTGAATTCGCGGATATCGGCGCCGCCCGAGAACACCTTGCCGGCGCCGGTGATCACGACCGCCTTCACGGCGGCGTCGCTCTCGGCGCGGCGCAGGGCGGCAACGGCGGCCGTGCGCGTCTCGAAGCCGAGGCCATTGACCGGCGGATTGTTCAGGGTGATGACGGCAACGCTGCCGTGAACGACGTAGTCTGCACTCATGTCTCTTCCTTTTTTAGTAGTCACACTTTGTTGGTCGCACTGCGCTTGAACTGCTCCGGCAACTATAGCGCAAAAAAGTACGGTCGTCTTATTTCTTCGACAGCCTATTCACCCTGGATAGTGGCGCCCGGACCCGGCCAGCCGTTATCATGCGGCCATGACTGTCTCGAACCACCACCCCACATGAAACCCCTGATCGATCCCGGCGAGGTCGCATTCAGCGCCATCCGCGCCCAGGGGCCGGGCGGGCAGAACGTCAACAAGGTGTCGTGCGCCGTGCATGCGCGCTACGACATCCCGGCGTCCTCCCTGCCCGCGGCCGTCAAGGAGCGCCTGCTGGCGCTGCGCGACAGCCGCATCTCGCAGGACGGCGTGCTGGTGCTGAAAGCCCAGCAATCGCGCAGCCTCGAGCAGAACAAGGAAGATGCGCTGCGCCGCCTGCAGGAACTGGTCGACGCCGCCGCCGAGGTGCCGCTCGTGCGCCGCGCCACCCGGCCGACGCGCGGCGCGCAGCTGCGCCGCCTCGACGGCAAGACGCGCAGCAGCCAGGTCAAGGCGCTGCGCCGCAAAGTTACAGACTGAAAGGAATCCATGCTCAAGCTTATCCAGGAACTGATGCGGCTCTACCTGCCGCAAGGCGTCGTCACCGAAGAGGCGCTGCAATCCCACATCCTCGGCCAGCAGACCCTGCCGCCCGACATCACCACCGTCGAGGGCCTGACCCGCACCATCGTGATCCCCTTCCACAAGATCCCAAAAGCCGAGGAAAGCCGCCACTGGGCCCTGCTGTGCGAGGTGGCGAATGCCCTGCAGGAAGAGCTCGACCTGCCGGCGCCGGCCGTGAGCATCGCCAGCCAGGAAGGCTTCTGCCTGTGGCTGTCGCTGGCCACGCCGCTGCCCTCGATCGAAGCGGGCCAGTTCGTCGAACTGCTGCGCCAGGCTTACTTCCCGGAGGTCGAGCCGGGCCTGGGCGCACCGGTCGAGCTGCCGCCCTGCCTGAACCGCGACACCGGGCGCTGGACCGCCTTCATCAACCCGGGCATGGGCGCTTCCTTCGTCGGCGAGCCGGGGCTGGAGATCGCACCGCCGCAAGCGGCCCAGGCTGCCTTCCTGGAAGGCCTGGAGAGCATCGATGCGGCGCGTTTCGGCGCGGCGCTGGAGCGCCTGCAGGCGCGCGGGGCCGGTGCGGCGGCAACGAACAACAACCTGGCGCCAGCCCACCCTGCGTCAACCGGCGCCACGCCGGATGGCCTGCTGCTGAGGGACGCGCGCCTGGAAGACATCGTGCGCCACCTGCATGCGATGAACATCGAGCCGACGTTCCGGCATGTGCTGCCGTCGGGGCGGTCCAGCTGACAGAGTCGGTTCCCTCACCTGCCATGCAAGTTCCATTATTTAAGTACTTTATTGTGTTCAAGTATTTACGCAACATACTTGATAAATCACTTTAAGTTACGTGTTGCATCTGGTAAGTTCTATGCAACGGGAGGGGAAGCATGGCAGCGCAAAGCAAAAACGATATTCGCACTGATACGGAAACCGCGCGCCATGTCGATGCGGGGATCAGGTTATGCTCGGAGCAAGGGCTGCACCCAGCCCTGCAGTTCCTGGAAGAAGGCGGCGTGCCGAGGTCCGTCGCGCTCAGGGTGCTGGCCTCTCCACATCATTTTCGTCAACAAGAACGCCGCCGGCTTCCTCGTCCCTGTCGATGACCTGACCCAGGATCGGAGCAGCGCCGGGCAGGTCTTTATCTAGCCGGACGCGGACATGGAAGCAAGACGAATCGCTCCTTCCCGGCGCGCACGGATGCCATCTCACGCAGCAGTGTGTTCGCCCTGGCGCCACTTCCTGTAGATTAAGGTCTTTCCCATCCGGTCTGCCGGGAGGCGCCGTTTGCCTGCATGACGGCGCCCCGCGCCTGGCAGACGTCATCCGTATCCCATGACTGTCGACCTCATGCTCGCCGCTGCGAGGAGCTTCCTGTTCGTCCTCGTGACGATGCTGCCCATCCTTAATCCCGCCGCCACCGCGCCGATTTTCCTGAGCATGACCGAGGGCGCGTCGCCCGCCACACGCATCCTCCTCGCCAGCCGCATTGCGCGCAACATGTTCTGGCTGATGACGGGATCGATGCTCATCGGTTCGTACGTGCTCGACTTCTTCGGGATCTCGCTGCCGATCGTGCGCATCGGCGGCGGCCTGATACTGGCTTCGGTGGCATGGCGGCTGCTCGGCGCCACACCGCAAACGCAAGACAGCCGCGCAGCCCTGGCCGAGGCCTACACGCTCGACCACGCGCACCGCCAGGCCTTCTATCCGCTGACGTTCCCGATCAGCTGTGGGCCGGCGTCGATCTCGGTCGCCATTACGGTGGGCGTCACCCTGCATGACGTCGAGCTCGTGATGTCGGCGGCGCGCATGGGAGCGGCGCTGCTGGCGCTGGCCCTGATCGGGGTGCTGCTTTACCTGGCGTTCCGCTACGGCGAGCATTTCCTGCGCCTGATCGGCGAAGCGGGAACCGCGGTGTTCCTGCGGCTGACCGCGTTCATCCTGCTCTGCCTGGGCGTGCAGATCGTCTGGGATGGTGTGCGCGAACTGCTGCTGGAGATCATGGCGTTCTCTTCGCAGCCCACGACGATCCACACGGTCGCACTGTGGCGCTGAGCTGTGGCAATGAGTTTTGCCGCTGTCAGGTGACCCGGCGTCCCGCCACCGAGGCCAGCGCCTTGCCCAGCCGGTCGCTGCGCGCCGCGGTGCTCGCTGCCAGGTAGCCACGCGCATACGCCGCCTGGCGCGCCACCTGCGCATTGCTGCCCTTTAGCGCATCCAGCAAGCGGTCGGCCACCGAGTAATCGTTGAGCATGCCCAGCCTGTCCTGCAGCTTCGACAAACGCCCGACATACGGCTTCACGCGCTTGGCCGGCAGCAGGTCCTGGAAGAACTCGGCCGCATAGCGCGCCTTCTTGGCCGCGATACGGGTGCGGTGGCGCGCGTGCGCGTCCGCTGTGTCCAGTCCGTCGATGCGCTTGTCGAGCCGCTTTTCCGCCTTGCGCAGCAGCGGCCGCATGCCGCGCCCGGCCGGCGCCGCCAGCGGCGTATCCTTCGCCAAGGCGTCGCCTGCACGCCATGCGCGCCCGTGCAGCCAGCCACCGACCTGCAGCAGCACCCCGGTGAAATGCGGGGCGCGCAGGGTCTGGGCCAGCTGGCGGTGATGCGCCTCGGCCTTGGCCTGCGCCGCCTGGCGCAGGGCCGCCGGGTCCAGCCCGGCGATGCGCTCCAGCGTGGAGCCGGCCAGCACATCCCAGTCGCGCGCGGCGCCGAGTTCGCCGGCCAGCCAGTCCAGCCCTTCGCGCACGGCGGCCGGCGGCTGCACCAGCTCGTCGAACATGTCGACCAAAGCGCGCAGGCGGCGCAGGCCGACGCGCATCTGGTGCAGGCTTTCGACGTCGCGCTTCAGCACGCCCGGCACATTCGATTCCAGCTGCGCCAGGCAATTCGCGCCGATGGCGACAAAGGCCTGTTCCAGCGTCATCCTGGCGCGCAGGCGCACCGGCGCCGCCTTGTGGGCGCGCAGCGGGGCGGCGTCGAGCAGCGCATAGCCGCGCGCGGCCTTGCTGTCGCCCGCCAGCTGCAGCGGCACCTCGTGGTGCAGGTCCAGCGCCAGCCGGAACAGCTGGGCCGGATCGCCCTCCTTCAGTTCGAGCGCGAGTTCGGCGATCGACGCCTGCCGGGCGCCGGCGGCAATGCTGCCGGCGTCCAGTGCGCATTCGAGCTCCTGGCCGCCCTCCAGCGCGATGCGCCAGGTGGTGCGGTGGGTCGTGTTCTGGAACAGCGGCGCCAGGTCGGCGGCGATGGCGGCGCTGCGCAGCAATTCGGCCATCGCCGCCGGCTTGACCTGGCGCGCGACCAGGTCGGGGCGCGGCTGGGCGTCGGGGAGTGCGCATTCCCACTCGCCGCGCCGGTGCAGGCTGCCCGAGGCATCGCCGGCCGTCTTCACGGTCTGGATCCAGCGTCCGCCGTCGGCGCGCACGCGCAGGGTCAGGCCAGCCTTCCACAAGGCCCGTTCGGGCGTGTCGTAATAGGTGTCGACCAGGTGATGCTCGACGGGTTCGCCGAGCGCGCGCTCGAGCAGCATCGGGTGGCGGCGCAGGCGTTCCAGCTCGTCCGCCGGGACTTTCAGTTTGAGTTCGGTTTCCATGCGGGGTGTCCTCCTTTGCTTCTACTACAGCACAGGCGGCACGGATGAGGCGCACGGACGGTCACCGGGTGGCAGCAACTATCGGTGACGCGGTAATGCGGTGGTCATAATGGGCGGTCACACTGGCGCTATCCAACCTGTATGAGGCCGATTGTGGGAACAGAGAACGAAAAACCGATCGAACAACTGACGGTCGACGCGCAAACCGCCGCAGCGGCGCGCGCCATCCAGCTCGACGCCGGCACGCCGAGCGCCGTCGAATTCCTGAAGGCGCGCGACGTCGAGGGCAGCGTCATCGAGCAAGTGCTCAAGAAAGAGTTGCCGGAAGGCCTGCCCCCGGCGCTGGATTGATGCCGCCCGCACGCTGCGGGCGGCGCCACGGGCTCACGCCGTCGGCAGCTTGTGCTCCCGGTACTGGTCGCGCAGGCGGTTCTTCTGGATCTTGCCGGTCGCGCCCATCGGCAGCGCCTCGGTGAACACCACGTCGTCCGGCAGCCACCACTTCGCGATTTTGCCCTCGAAGAAGGCCAGCAACTCCTCGCGCGACACCTCCTGCCCGGGGCGCTTGACCACCACCAGCATCGGCCGTTCGTCCCATTTCGGGTGGGCCACGCCGATGCAGGCCGCCTGCATCACGGCCGGGTGCGCCATGGCGATGTTTTCCAGGTCGATGCTGCCGATCCACTCGCCGCCGGATTTGATGACATCCTTGCTGCGGTCGGTGATCTGCATGTAGCCGTCGCCGTCGATGGTGGCCACGTCGCCGGTCGGGAACCAGCCATCCTTCAGCACGTCTCCCCCTTCGTTGCGGAAGTAGCCCGACACGATCCACGGCCCCTTCACATACAGGTGGCCATAGGTCTCGCCATCCCATGGCAATTCCTCGCCATCGTCGTCGACGATCTTCATGTCGACGCCGAAGATGGCGTGACCCTGCTTCTGCAGGATCTTGCGCTGCGCTTCCTTCGGCAGTTCGCGGTGCTTGGCCTGCAGGCCGCCGGTGGTGCCCAGCGGCGACATCTCCGTCATGCCCCAGCCGTGGATCACGTGCACGTCGAGCTTGTCGATCAGGGTGTCCATCATCGCCGGCGGGCAGGCCGAACCGCCGATCACGGTACGGCGGAAAGTCGAGAACTGCAAATTGTTCTGCAGCGCGTGGTTGATCAGGCCGAGCCAGACGGTCGGCACGCCGGCCGAGAACGTCACTTTCTCCGCCTCGAACAGTTCGTACAGCGACTTGCCGTCGAGCGCCGCGCCCGGGAACACCATCTTGGCGCCGGACAGCGGCACCGAGTATGGCAGGCCCCAGGCATTCACGTGGAACATCGGCACCACCGGCACCACGGTGTCGAGGCAGGACACGTTCAGCGCGCCCGGCATGCTCGATGCATAAGCGTGCAGCAGGGTCGAGCGGTGCGAGTACAGGGCGCCCTTCGGGTTGCCGGTCGTGCCCGAGGTGTAGCACAGCGAAGCCGCCGAGTTCTCGTCGAACAGCGGCCAGGTGTAGTCGTCGCTGCTCGACGCGATGATGTCTTCGTAGCAGAGCAGGCTCGGGATCTTCGTTTCCGCCGGCATGTGGGCGCGGTCGCTCATCAGGATGAAGGACTTCACCGTCTTGCAGTGCGGCGCGACGGCTTCGATCAGCGGCAGGAAGGTCAGGTCGAAGAACAGGTACTGGTCTTCGGCGTGATTCACGATGTAGGCGATCTGCTCGGGATGCAGGCGCGGGTTGATCGTGTGCAGCACGGCGCCCGAGCCGGACACGGCGTAGTACAGCTCCATGTGGCGGTAGCCGTTCCAGGCCAGGGTGGCGACGCGGTCGCCCATCGTCACGCCCAGGCCCTGCAGCGCATGCGCCATGCGGCGGGCGCGCCCCTCGCATTCGCGGTAGGTATAGCGGTGGATGTCGCCTTCGACGCGGCGCGATACGATTTCGTTGGCGCCGAAGTGGCGCGCCGCGAACTCGATGATGCTCGAGATGAGCAGGGGCTGGTCCATCATCTGGCCCATCAGCGGGCTCTTCGGGTACGGCGTCATCGAACGTCTCCTGTGATCTGTTTAACAAGCTCGAACGAGTGTGATTCGGCTTGATGCAGCGCGTCAACATGTTTCGATGCTGCGGCGCAGCAGGGCGCGATTGCAAAGTGTTAGGCGCTGTCACCGTTCGCTATGGATGAGCCCGATTGCAAGGCGAAACAATTGATCGGCAGACGTCACCTTTCCGCCATCGAGCATCCGGCGCCAGCCCAGGTAGTTCGGCAGCCAGCGTGACGCGACACCATGGAAGGGCGCCAGCCACTCGCGAAGACGCTGGTGATAGGCGTTTACGTTCTGCACATGAATGGCGCCGTTGCGGCTCGGGCGGACACGCTCGCCGGCGCTGACATTCACGGCCTGGTGCGCCAAGCCGTGGGCGCGGGCGAAAGCCCGGTAGGCCGCGTTCGCGTCTGTCACGAGCAGCACGTCTCGGTCCAAAAACGGCAGCAGATGGCGCTCCAGCTGGACTTTGCTGACGGGGCCGCGGCCGGTGACGGCATCGATGGTCTGCTTGTTGCGGTCGCGCGCCACGAGGATGCAGTCGAGGTCGCGTGAGATGCCGCGCCTGCTGGCGACGCCGCCGCGCTTGCGCGCCGGCCGGTCGAGCTTGCGCGAACCTTTCTGCGATTCCAGGATGAACATTTCGTCGGCCTCGGCGATACCGTTCAGGCAACCCGGGCGGTCTTCCTTCACCCGATCCAGGAAGCGATGGCGCCAGCGGAAAGCCGTGTTACGGTGCACCTTGACAGTGTCCGCCGCCGCGCGCACCGGGCGCGACACAAGCAGCGCATCGAGATAGTCTAGCCATTTCCCGCGCAGTCGCAGGCGCGCCAGCGGGGTGCCGGTCAAGTCGTTGAAGGTGCGCCGGCATGAGAAGCAGCGGTAGCGCTGCAGATCGTTGGCGTGGCCGTGCCGGTGCCAGCGTTCGCACTGGCAATGCGGGCAGCGGCGCCCGGCCGCCCTGCATTGTGCGATCAGCGCCAGCACCTGGTCCAGCCCGGCAGCCGGACGCAAGGCGTCGAGGACGCGCAGCCGCTGTGGCCGGTTCAGTGCGGGCAAGGCTGCAAACCACTTCGTGAAGCGCGGTTCTTTCATGGTCGACCCGTGTCGATGGCGAGACGGGTTGGACCACGAATGAACTCAACAGTTCATCGCTCATCCATAGTTAACGGTGACAGCGCCAAGTGTTATCGGATGTAAGCACGCTTGCCGGAGCGGCGTGCGCGAATAGAATCTGCCCGGTACGGTAGAATTCCGATGTCGTCCTGAACACGCTTTATACTGGAACCGCCATTACACCCAACGATCTCCCCTTCGGCAACGGCTTTGCCGCCCTGCCGCCCGCGTTCTACACGCGGCTGATGCCGACGCCGATGCCCGCGCCGTATTTCGTCGCGGCAAGCAGCCGTGCCGCGGCCCTGGTCGGCCTCGACGCGGCGACCCTGGCGCAGGAAGACTTCGTCGCCGCCTTCACCGGCAACGCGGTGCCCGAGGGCGCCCAGCCGCTGGCGGCCGTGTACTCCGGCCACCAGTTCGGCGTCTGGGCCGGCCAGCTCGGCGACGGCCGCGCCATCCTGCTCGGCGACCTGCCCGGTCCGGAAGGTCGGATGGAGCTGCAGATGAAAGGCGCCGGCAAGACGCCCTACTCGCGCATGGGCGACGGCCGCGCCGTGCTGCGCTCGTCGATCCGCGAATTCCTGTGCTCGGAAGCGATGGCCGCGCTCGGCATCCCGACCACGCGCGCCCTGGTCGTCACCGGCTCCCAGCAGCGCGTGATGCGCGAGTCGCTGGAAACCGCGGCGGTGGTCACGCGCATGGCGCCGTCCTTCGTGCGTTTCGGTTCCTTCGAACACTGGCACTACCGCGACAAGCCGGAAGAACTGCGCACCCTGGCCGACTACGTGATCGACACCTTCTACCCGGAGCTGCGCGCGGCGGCCAACCCGTATGCCGCCCTGCTGGCGGAAGTCACGCGCCGCACCGCGCGCATGATCGCCCATTGGCAGGCGGTCGGCTTCATGCATGGCGTGATGAACACCGACAACATGTCGATCCTCGGCCTGACCCTGGACTACGGCCCGTTCGGCTTCATGGAAGCCTTCGACGTCAATCACATCTGCAACCACACCGACCAGGGCGGACGCTATTCCTACGCCAACCAGGTGGCGATCGGCCACTGGAACTGCTATGCGCTGGGGAATGCCCTGCTGCCGCTGATCGACACCGTGGAAGCGGCCCAGGAAGCGCTCGATGTCTACATGCCGGCGTTCGAACAGCAGCTCGACGTGCTGCTGCACGCCAAGCTCGGCCTGATTGACACGCGCGACGGCGACCGCGCCCTGATCGACGGCCTGTTCACCATCATGCAGGCCAGCCACGTCGACTTCACCCAGCTGTTCCGGCGCCTGGCCGACATGAAAATCGACGAAGCAGGCAGCGAGGAAGCCGTGCGCGACCTGTTCATCGACCGCGCCGCCTTCGACGGCTGGGCCGGGCGCTACCGCGAGCGCCTGCGCGCCGAGGGCAGCGTCGACGCCGCGCGCCGCTCCGCCATGAACCGCGTCAACCCGAAGTACATCCTGCGAAACTATCTGGCCCAGCAGGCGATCGAACGGGCACAGAATGGCGATTTCAGCGAAGTGACGAAGCTGCTGGCCATCCTCGAACAGCCCTTCGACGAACAACCCGAACACGAGGCCTATGCCGCGCTGCCGCCGGACTGGGCCGCGCATCTCGAAGTCAGCTGTTCCTCCTGAGTTTTAACAAGAAAGACCGACATGACCGATAAAGTGACCAAGACCGACGCCGAATGGCGTGCCCAGCTCGACCCGATCGAATACCAGGTAACGCGCCACGCCGCCACTGAACGCGCCTTCACGGGCAAGTTCTGGGACCACCACGAGCACGGCATCTACACCTGCGTCTGCTGCAACACCCCGCTGTTCGAGTCCGACGCCAAGTTCGAATCCGGCTGCGGCTGGCCCAGCTATTTCAAGGCGCTCGACCCGGACAACGTGATCGAAAAGGTCGACCGCACCCACGGCATGGTGCGCACCGAGATCATTTGCGCCGTCTGCGACGCCCACCTCGGCCACGTGTTCCCGGACGGCCCGCCGCCGACCGGCCTGCGCTATTGCATCAACTCGGCCGCGCTCAGCTTCAAGCCGCTGTAAGCACGCATCCGCTACCCAAGCACCACCTGGAGCCCCATGAAATTTTTGTTCGACTTCTTTCCGCTGATACTCTTCTTCGCGGTCTATAAATATGGCACCGGCAACGAGGCGGCCGCGGTCGCCCTCGCCGAGACCTGGCTTGGCGGCCTGGTCTCGGGCGGCAAAATCATCGCCAGCCAGGCGCCGATCATGCTCGCCACCGTGGTCGGCATCATCGCCACCGTGCTCCAGGTGGGGTATTTGCTGGTACGCCGGCGCAAGGTCGACACCATGCTCTGGGTGTCCTTCTTCGTGATCGTCGTGTTCGGCGGCGCGACCATCTATTTCCACGACGAGACCTTTATCAAGTGGAAGCCGACCATGCTGTACTGGATCTTCGCGGCGGCCCTGTTCGTCAGCCAGGTCTTCCTGAAGAACAATCTGATGCGCAAGGTGATGCACGAAGCCCTGCCCCTGCCGGAAGCAATCTGGCCGCGCGTCGGCTACCAGTGGATGGGCTTCCTGTTCTTCCTGGGCGCGCTGAACCTGGTGATGGCCTTCGTGGTCTTCAAGAACGATACCGGTGCCTGGGTCAACTTCAAGGTCTTCGGCATGACCGCCATCTTCTTCCTGTTCAGTGTCGGACAGGCGATGATGCTCGTAAAACACGTACCGCAGGAGGAAGCATGAGTCTGGATAACCGCGTCGACACCCGCGTCGAGCGCATCGAAGCGCGCCTGACCGAGGCCCTGAACCCGCTCGACCTGGCCGTTGGCGACGACTCGCACCTGCATGCCGGCCACGCCGGCGCGGCCTCGGGCGGCGGCCATTACAGCGTGCGGATCGTCTCCGAGCGCTTCGAGGGACTAAGACTCGTCATGCGTCATCGACTGGTGTATGATGCCGTGCACGATATGATGAAGGCCGAGATACACGCCCTCGCGATCACGGCCCTCGCGCCATCCGAGCTGCACTGATGAACGAACCGACGAACGGGTCCCAGGCCCGTTCAGGATAGCTTAAGAAATCTGTCGCACAATTGAACTGCTCTGCAAAACAATTCTAATTCCGTCCAAGCAACTCCCTCCCACAGGAACACCATAATGACTTTTAAGCCAGCACAACTGCTGTTAGCCCTGATCGCCGTTATCGCAGCACCCGCGTTTGCCCAGAACCTGGCCGTCGTCAACGGCAAGGCCATCCCGACCTCGCGCGTGGACGCGATCGTGAAGCAGTTCGTGGCGCAAGGCCAGGGCCAGGATTCGCCGCAGCTGCGCGACGCGATCAAGAAAGACCTGATCCAGCGCGAAGTCCTGATGCAGGAAGCGATCAAGCAGGGCTACGACAAGAAGCCGGAAGTCAAGCAGGCCCTCGACAGCGCCCGCCAGGCCATCGTCGTGAGCGAACTGGCGCGCGACTACATCAAAAAGAACCCGGTGACCGATGCCGAGATCAAGGCCGAGTACGACCGCTTCGCCAAGACCCAGGCGGCCGAGAAGGAATACCACGTACGCCACATCCTGCTGGCAACCGAAGACGAAGCCAAAGCCGTGATCGCCAAGATCAAGGGCGGCGCCAAGTTCGAAGAACTGGCCAAGCAGAGCAAGGACACCGGTTCGGCCAACAGCGGCGGCGACCTCGACTGGGCCAGCCCATCGGCCTTCCCGCCTGAATTCGCAGCCGGCTTCACCAAGCTGCAAAAAGGCGGCGTGACCGAGACCCCGGTGAAGACCGGCGCCGGCTTCCACGTGATCAAGGTCGACGACACCCGCGCCGTGAAAGTTCCGGCGATGGACGAAATCAAGCAGCAGATCGCCGAGAGCCTGACCCAGACCAAGCTGGCTAACTACCAGGATGAAATGGTCAAGAAGGCCAAGGTACAGTAAGATGTTGTGCCTCCGGCGCGCTCCCTGCTGTGCGGCGCGCCGGGTTTCGTCGCCAGCGGGCGACTTATCGCGTTTTTAATAGGATCCGAACAATGATTTTGAAGCCCACCCGCCTGTTGCTCGCCATGACCGCGCTGGTTGCCGCACCTGTGTTCGCACAGAACGTCGCGACCGTGAATGGCAAGCCGATCCCGGCGGCAAAGGTCGACCAGGTGGTCAAGCAGATCGTCGCCCAAGGCCGCGCCGCGGACACCCCTCAGCTGCGTGACATGATCAAGAAAGACCTGATCGGCCGCGAAGTGCTGATCCAGGAAGCCGACAAGCAAGGCATCGGCGGCCGCGCCGACGTCAAGGCCGCGATCGACAACGCCCGCCAGAGCATCGTCATCAACGCCATGCAGGCCGACTACCTGAAGAAAAACCCGGTCAAGGATGCCGACATCAAGGCCGAGTACGACAAGGCCAAGGCGCAGGCGCCGGAGAAGGAATACCACGCCCGCCATATCCTGGTCGAGAAGGAAGACGAAGCCAAGGCCCTCATCGCCAAGCTGAAAGGCGGCGCCAAGTTCGAAGAGCTGGCCAAGCAAGGCAAGGACGGCACCGCGCAGAACGGCGGCGACCTGGGCTGGGCCGACCCACGCGGCTTCGTTCCTGAGTTCTCCAAAGCCATGACCTCGCTGCAAAAAGGCGCGATCACCGACACCCCGGTGAAGACCCAGTTCGGCTACCACGTCATCAAGCTGGAAGACGTGCGTCCGGTGCAGGTTCCACCGCTGGAGCAGGTCAAGCAGCAGGTGGCGGAATCGCTGCAGCAGAAGAAGCTGGCCGAGTTCCGCGAAGGTCTGCTGAAGAAGGCCAAGGTCCAGTAATCCGGATCGGTCAGTAGGTAGGACGAGAAAGGCGCTTCCACGGAAGCGCCTTTTTTGTAGGGTGGGTTCTCGAACCCACCACGTGCACATCTGCGCATGCGCGCGGCCGGTCAGAAAGTAGGGTGGGTTCAAGAACCCACCCTACTTTCTGACGACACGTTTCGACCCGCGTCCTACCTACCGCGTGGACTCGGGAGTCCACCCTACAACGCCCCTGCACGTCCGGGGCCGGACAAAAAACGCCTCCCGAGGGAGGCGTTCTTCATTCCTGCGTCAAGCGGACATCAGCCAACCCACTTGCGCGCATTGCGGAACATGCGCATCCATGGCCCATCTTCGCCATAGCTCTCCGGCGCCCACGAGTGCACCACGGTGCGGAACACGCGCTCGGCGTGCGGCATCATGGCCGTGAAGCGCCCGTCCAGCGTGGTCACCGCCGTCAGGCCGCCCGGCGAACCGTTCGGGTTGAACGGATACTGTTCGGTGGCCTGGCCGCGGTTGTCGACGTAGCGCAGCGACTGCACCACCTGCGACAGGTCGCCGGTCAGCGAGAAGTCGGCAAAGCCTTCGCCGTGGGCAATCGCCAATGGGGCCTGGGTGCCCGCCATGCCGTCGAAGAAAATCGACGGCGAGTCCAGCACCTCGACCATGCCGAAGCGCGCCTCGAACTGTTCCGACTTGTTGCGGGTGAACTTCGGCCAGGCGTGGGCGCCCGGGATGATCGGCTTCAGGTTGGCCAGCATCTGGCAACCGTTGCACACGCCCAGGCCAAAGGTGTCCTGACGCGCGAAGAAGGCGGCAAATTGATCCGCCAGCTGGGCGTTGAACAGGATGGTCTTGGCCCAGCCCTCGCCCGCGCCCAGCACGTCGCCGTAGGAGAAGCCGCCCACCGCGATCACGCCCTTGAAGTCGTCGAGCTTCACACGGCCCGCGATCAGGTCGCTCATGTGCACGTCGACGGCGTTGAAGCCGGCCTGGTACATGGCGAACGCCGTCTCGATATGCGAATTGACGCCCTGCTCGCGCAGGATGGCCACGCGCGGACGCACCCCCGTGGCGATGAAAGGCGCCGCCACGTTGTCGTTCATGTCGAAGGCGATCTTCGGCGCGAAGCCGGGATCGGTTTCGTCCAGCAGGCGATCGTATTCCTGGTCGGCGCAGTCCGGGTTGTCGCGCAGGCGCGCGATGCGCCAGCTCGTTTCCGACCACAGGCGGTGCAGGCTGCTGCGCTTTTCGTGGTAGATCACTTTCGCGTCGCGCGTGAACTCGACCACGCCTCTGTCGTTGACCTTGCCGATGATGTGGCTGCAGGCGCCCAGGTTCAGTTCACGCAGCACGTTCATGACCGCGCTCTTGTCCTCGATGCGTACCTGCACCACGGCGCCCAGTTCTTCCGAGAACAGCGCGCGCAGCGTCATCTCGTTGCGGCGCTCGCCCACTTGTGTGGCCCAGTTCTTGGCGTCGCCCCAATCGGAGGCGTGTTCGCCTTCCATGGTCAGGATGTCGAGGTTCACCGACACGCCGGCGCGGCCGGCAAAGGCCATCTCGGCCAGGGTCGCGAACAGGCCGCCGTCGGAGCGGTCGTGGTAAGCGAGCAGCTTGCCGTCGGCGTTCAGGCGCTGGATCGCGGCGAAGAAGGCTTTCAGGTCTTCCGGCGAATCGACGTCCGGCACCGCGTCGCCCAGCTGCTGGGTGACTTGCGCCAGCGCCGAGGCACCCATGCGGTTCTTGCCGCGTCCCAGGTCGATCAGGATCAGGGCGGTCTCGCCGGCATCAAGGCGCAGTTGCGGCGTCAGCGTGCGGCGCACGTCCGGCACCGGCGCGAAGCTGGAGACGATCAGCGACACCGGCGAGATCACCGATTTGGCTTCGCCGTCGTCGCTCCAGGTGGTGCGCATCGACAGCGAATCCTTGCCGACCGGGATGCTGATGCCGAGCGCCGGGCACAGTTCCATGCCGACCGCTTTCACGGTATCGAACAGGGCCGCGTCCTGGCCCGGCTGGCCGCAGGCGGCCATCCAGTTGGCGGACAACTTGATGTCT
Organism: Massilia sp. YIM B02769; assembly: GCF_030411995.1. Classification (GTDB taxonomy): domain Bacteria; phylum Pseudomonadota; class Gammaproteobacteria; order Burkholderiales; family Burkholderiaceae_D; genus Telluria. The sequence continues at coordinate 117,425 of NZ_JASNRC010000007.1, read as the reverse complement.
TCGATGCTGCGGATCGGCGCAGCGGCGATATTCGTGATTGCTTCACCGACGGCCATGCGGCCCGAGGCGGCGGCGTCGATCACGGCCAGCGGCGTGCGCTCGCCCATCGCCATCGCTTCGCCCACATAGCCCTCGTGGCTCATGACGGTGACGGCGCAGTCGGCGACCGGCACCTGCCACGGGCCGACCATCTGGTCGCGCGCGGTCATGGCGCCGACGCTGCGGTCGCCGATGGTGATCAGGAAGGATTTGTCGGCCACGGTCGGCAGCAGCAGCACGCGCTTTGCGGCTTCTTCGAGCGCAATGCCGGTCAGGTCGACGGCAGGCAGGTCGCGCTGCACGTGTTCGACGTTGCGCTGCATTTTCGGCGGTTTGCCGAGCAGGACTTCCATCGGCATGTCGACAGGGTTGTTCCCTGCTTCGGGATCGACCACGCGCAGCTGGCGCTCCTCGGTGGCAACGCCGATCACGGCGAACGGCGCACGCTCGCGCTCGCACAGGGCCGCGAATGTTTCCAGGTTCTCCGGCGCAATTGCCAGCACATAGCGTTCCTGCGATTCGTTCGACCAGATCTCCTTCGGCGCCATGCCCGACTCTTCGAGCTGGATCTTGCGCAGGTCAAAGGTGGCGCCGCGCTTGGCGTCGTTGACGATTTCCGGGAAGGCGTTCGAGAGGCCGCCGGCGCCGACGTCGTGGATCGAGATGATCGGGTTGTCCGCACCCAGCTGCCAGCAGCCGTTGATGACTTCCTGGGCACGCCGCTCCATTTCCGGGTTGCCGCGCTGGACCGAGTCGAAGTCGAGGTCGGCGGTATTCGTGCCGGTGGCCATCGACGACGCGGCCGAGCCGCCCATGCCGATGCGCATGCCAGGGCCGCCGAGCTGGATCAGCACGCTGCCCGGCGGGATGTCGTTCTTGTGGGTATGTTGATCCGCGATATTCCCGATGCCGCCCGCGATCATGATCGGCTTGTGGTAGCCGTAGACGCCGCCCGCCGCCTGCGCGTTCTGCTCGTAGGTGCGGAAGTAGCCGCCCAGGACGGGACGGCCGAATTCGTTGCTGAAGGCGGCGCCGCCGAGCGGGCCGTCGATCATGATCTGCAGCGGCGAGGCGATGCGTTCCGGCTTGCCGTAGACAGGCGCCGCGGTCTTCTCACCCGTGGTGGTGACGTCGGCCGCGTTTTCCCACGGACGCTGGGCATCCGGCAGCAGCAGGTTCGAGACCGTGAAGCCGGTCAGGCCCGCCTTCGGCTTGGCGCCGCGGCCGGTCGCACCTTCGTCGCGGATTTCGCCGCCGGCGCCGGTCGAGGCGCCCGGGAACGGGGAAATCGCGGTCGGGTGGTTGTGGGTCTCGACCTTCATCAGCGTGTGGGTCAGCTCGGAGAGGGTCGCATACTCTCCGTTCTCGCGCGGGAAGAAGCGCGTCACGGTGGCCCCTTCCATGATCGACGAGTTGTCGCTGTAGGCGACGATCGTGCCCTTCGGCTGCAGCTGGTGCGTGTTCTTGATCATGCCGAACAGCGACTTGTCCTGCTTCACGCCGTCGATCACCCAGTCGGCGTTGAAGATCTTGTGGCGGCAGTGTTCCGAGTTCGCCTGGGCGAACATCATCAACTCGACATCCGTTGGATTGCGCTGGGCCTTGGTGAAGGCGTCGTTCAGGTAGTCGATCTCGTCGTCCGACATCGCCAGGCCGAGTTCGGTATTCGCGCGCACCAGGGCGTCGCGGCCCTGCCCCAGCACGTCGACCGATTCCAGCGTCTTGCCTTCGAGCTCGTCGAACAGGCGCACCGCATCGTCGGCGCTGCGCAGCACGGATTCGGTCATGCGGTCGTGCAGCAAGGCCGACACAGCCGAGAGTTCTTCGGCGCCGAGCTTCTTCGGCGCGCCGATGCTGCTGCCGAGGATGCCGCTCTTGAGCACAACCTTGTAGGCCACGCCGCGCTCGATGCGGTGCACGTGCGCCATGCCGCAGTTGTGCGCGATGTCGGTCGCCTTTGACGCCCAGGGGGAAATCGTGCCCAGGCGCGGGATGACGAAGAACTCTTCGACGGCGCCCTCGTACAGGGTCTCGGGCACAGGCTCGCCGTAGGTGAGCATGGCGCTCAAGCGCTCGGTGTCCTCTGTGGACAGCGGTGCGCTGGCGTCGATGAAGTGGTAGAAGCGAGCCTGGACCGAGGCAATCGTGGGAGCGACTGCTTGCAGCTGGTTCAGGAGGCGTTGGCTACGAAATACCGAAAGGGCGTTGGAACCCGGCAGAATCAACATGGCTGGAAGTCGGTTGATGCAGCGTGGCTGCGGGTGAAAGATAGCCCGCTATTATACAGTGTTGACAAGCCTGCCCACGCCCCGTGGTCGACCGGTGGTTGCTGCGGTGGTTGCCGCGGTAGTTGCCGCGGTAGTTGCCGCGCTCATTGCTTGCCGGTATTGTAGCGTTTGGAGATGGCAAGTTTGTAGGAACGAAAGAGAACACATGCAAGAAAACAGCAACCTGTCGGTCCTGGTCATCGACCCGAATCCGGGCATGCGCAGCAACCTGCAAAACATGCTGAATGCATCGAGCATCAGCAAGGTCGAATACGCGGTCAATTCCGGCACGGCGATCCGTCAATTGACGCGCCGCGCCTACGACATCATCCTCTGCGAATACGACCTCGGCAGCAGCGCGGGCGACGGCCAGGATGGCCAGCAGTTGCTGGAAGACCTGCGCCACCACCGCCTGATCGCGCCCTGGGCCATCTTCATCATGCTCACGTCCGAGGCGGTGCACGGCAAGGTGGTCAGCGCGGCCGAACTCACACCCACGGACTACGTGCTGAAACCGTTTACGGCCGAGACCCTGGGCGCCCGCATCACGCGCGCGCTGGAACGGCGCGCCGTGTTCCTGCCGACCTGGCAGCTGGTGGCGCAGAACAACCTGCGCGAAGCGATCCGCTCGGCCGCCGCCGCCGAACTCACCCACACCCGCCACGCCCTCGAGTTCGCGCGCCTGCGCGCCGAGCTGCACGTGCAACTGAAGGAGCACGGCGAGGCCGAGCAAATCTACCGTAAGGTCATCGCCTACAAACCGCTCGGCTGGGCCGGCCTCGGCCTCGCGCGCGCCCTGTTCGCGCAGGGCCGCATCGACGAGGCGCGCGAGACCCTGCAAGCGCTGATCGCCGCCAATCCGCAGCTGATGGGCGCCTACGATTTGCTGGCGCGCTGCCATGAAGCGGCCGGCGCCCATGCCCAGGCCCAGAAGATCCTGGAAGAAGCGGTGGGCTTATCCCCGCACCTGGTGCGGCGCCTGCGCAAACTCGGCGAAGTGGCGCTGGAAGCGGGTGATCCGGGCGTGGCCGAGAAGTCGTTCAAGGCGGTGGTGACCAAGGCGCGCTATTCGGAATTTCGTGACCCCGAAGACCATGTAAAACTGGTCAAGGCCCTGGTGAAGCGCGGCGACGTGCTGCAGGCGACCGGCGTGGTGCGCGACCTGGAACGCTCGCTGCGCGCCAGCCCGGAGGTCGATGCCTGCCTGGCGATCGCCCATGCGGCCGTGCACGACGCGGCCGGCAACCGTCAGGCGGCGGTCAACGATTTGCACACGGCCGTGACGGCGGTACGCGCCAGCAGCGGCCTGTCGCTGGCGCTGCGCGTGGGCCTGGTGCGGTCCTGCCTCGATCATCGCCTCGATGGGCAAGCGCAGGAAGTGATGATGACGGTGGTAAACGATCCGGCTGCCGGCATGACCACCCAGAACGCGCTGCAGATCTTCGCCGACGCCGGCCGGCGCGACCTGGCGGACGGGATGGGGCAGCAGCTCAAGGCCCAGGCGCAGATCCTGCTCGGCGTGGCCGACGAGAAGCGCAACATGGGCGACGTGCGCGGCGCGGTCCAGACCCTGCTCGAGGCCCTGCGCATGGCGCCGGGGAATCTGCAGGTGATGATCGCGGTGGCGGGCGGGGTGCTCAGGCAGATCAACGAACTGGGGTGGGATCACCCGCTTGGCGAGCTGTGCTTCACGCAGCTGGAGCATATCCGGGCGATCGATGCGCAGCATCCGAGGCTGGGGCCGCTCACGGACGAGTACATGGCGATGCGGCGCAAGTACGGTATTTCGTCGTAAGCTTTCGCCTCAGCGTTGACGGTTCCCGTACGGTGGGCACTCCGTGCGCACGCGGTTACGTGCGCGTCCTTTGAGCGTTGGCCGCCGAGATCCAGTAGGTAGCATCAAGCCAGGCCAGGCACCTGTCGAACGTGTTCTGGCTACGCTCAGCGATACGAGCGACACCTCGCCGCACGTGTCCGCATCATGAACACGTAACCGCGTGGGCACTTCGGTTAAGAGCCCCCCGGGCTCTTAACCCCCACCGTACGGTTGAACGCAGCGAAGGAACAGCGCTGCCAGGACGCGGACGTTACGTACCGTACCCGCCCCCACCCGGCGTCTCGATGACGAACACATCCCCCGCCGCCATCTCGACCTTCCCGATGTGCCCGACCTGCTCGACACGGCCATCGACACGCACAACGCTGTTGACCCCGCGCGCCCCCGGCTCGCCGCCCGCCATTCCGAACGGCGCATACGTCCGGTTGTTCGACAGGATCGCCGCCGTCATCGGCTCCAGGAAGCGTACCTTGCGCACGCCGCCGTTCCCGCCCCTCCAGCGCCCCGCCCCGCCGGAACCGGCGCGGATCGCATAGCTCTCCAGCCGCACCGGGAAGCGGAACTCCAGGATCTCGGGATCGGTCAGGCGCGAGTTGGTCATGTTGGTCTGCACCACATCCGTGCCATCGAAACCCGCGCCCGCGCCGCTGCCGCCGGAAATCGTCTCGTAGTACTGGTACTTCGCGTTCCCGAAGGTGAAGTTGTTCATCGTCCCCTGCGAAGCCGCCATCACGCCCAGCGCGCCATACAGCGCATTCGTGATGCAGGTCGAGGTCTCGACGTTCCCCGACACCACCGAGGCCGGATAATGAGGATTGAGCATCGACCCCGGCGGAATGATCACCTTCAAGGGCTTCAGGCAGCCGCCGTTCAGCGGAATCTCGTCCTCGACCAGGGTGCGGAAGACATACAGCACCGCCGCCATGCACACGCTCGACGGCGCATTGAAGTTGTTGTCCAGCTGGGCCGAGGTGCCGGTGAAGTCGATCTCGGCGCTGCGCGCGGCGCGGTCGACCCGGATCGCCACGTCGATGCGGGCGCCGTTGTCCAGTTCCACGGTAAACGCGCCATCCTTCAGCGCGCCGATCACGCGCCGCACCGCTTCCTCGGCGTTGTCCTGCACGTGGCCCATGTAGGCGCGCACCACGTCCAGTCCGAAATGCGCGACCATGCGGTGCAGCTCCTCGACACCCTTCTGGTTCGCCGCCACCTGGGCCCGCAGGTCGGCCATGTTCTGGTCGGGATTGCGCGCCGGGTAGCGCGCGCCGAGCAGCAAGGCGCGGGCTTCGGCCTCGCGCAGCACGCCATCGGCGCCGTCGACCAGCTTGAAGTTGTTGATCAGGACGCCCTCCTGCTCGATGTGGTGCGAGTCCGGCGGCATCGAACCCGGCGTGGTGCCGCCGATGTCCGCATGGTGGCCGCGCGAGCCGACGTAGAACAGGATCTCGGCGCCCGCTTCGTCGAACACCGGCGAGATCACGGTCACGTCCGGCAAGTGGGTGCCGCCGTTGTACGGGTCGTTCAGCACGTACACGTCGCCGGCGCGCATGCGGCCCGCGCGCCCTCCATCTCCATTCTCGCGCATCACGGTCTTGATCGATTCGCCCATCGAACCCAGGTGCACCGGCATGTGCGGCGCGTTCGCGACCAGGTTGCCGCTCGCATCGAAAATGGCGCAGCTGAAGTCGAGGCGTTCCTTGATGTTCACCGAATACGCCGTGTTCTGCAGGCGCAGGCCCATCTGCTCGGCGATCGACATGAACAGATTGTTGAAGATCTCCAGCATCACCGGATCGGCCGTGGTGCCGATGGCGCGCCGCTGCGGCAACGCCTCGACCCGTTTCAACACGAGGTGGTTGTAGGGCGTGACCTGCGCCTGCCAGCCCGCTTCGACCACGGTGGTCGCGTTGTTCTCGGCGACAATGGCCGGCCCCTTGATGATGTCGCCCGGGTGAATATCTGCGCGACGGTGGATGCCGGTGTCGCGCCATGCGCCGTTACCGAACATGCGCACATGCTCCGACGGCGCCGGCGTGCCGGCCTGCCCGCTGCTGCCGACCATCGCCTCGGGCGGCGCTTCCGAACGGCCCAGCGCTTCCACCGACACCGCTTCCACCACCAGCGCGCGCGACGGCATCAGGAAGGAGAAGCGCCGTTTATAGGCCGTCTCGAACTGCGCCTGCATGGCGTCAACCGGGCCGAAGTCGACCAGCAGCGCCGAATCCGTGCCTTCGTAGCGCAGGTGCACGCGGCGGATTACATCGATGCGCTCGGCGCCCACGCCCTGCCCCAGCAGTTCCTCCCGCGCGGCATCGGCCAGCGCGTCCAGGCGCGCATCGAGGTCGCTCCCCGCGCCCAGCTTTTCCTCGACCGCCTGCTCGCGCATCGCGCTCTGGTCGGCCAAGCCCATGCCGTAGGCCGACAGCACGCCGGCCAGGCTGTGGATGAACACCGTCTTCATGCCCAGCGCGTCGGCCACCAGGCAGGCGTGCTGGCCGCCGGCGCCGCCGAAGCTGGTCAGCGCATATTCCGTCACGTCGTGCCCGCGCTGCACCGAGATCTGCTTGATCGCGTTCGCCATGTTCCCGACCGCGATCTGGATGAAGCCCTCGGCCACCTGCTCGGGCGTACGGCGGTCGCCGGTGGCCGCGAAGATCTGCTCGGCCATCTCGGCGAAGCGTGCGCGCACGGTCTCGACATCGAGCGCTTCGTCCGCATCCGGGCCGAACAGCTTCGGAAAGTGCGCGGGCTGGATCTTCCCGAGCATGACGTTGCAGTCGGTGACCGCGAGCGGTCCGCCGCGCCGGTAGCTGGCCGGGCCGGGATTGGCGCCGGCGCTGTCGGGGCCGACGCGGTAGCGGCTGCCGTCGAAATGCAGGATCGAGCCGCCGCCCGCCGCCACCGTATGGATGCTCATCATCGGCGCGCGCATGCGCACGCCCGCGACCTGGGTTTCGAACACGCGTTCAAACTCACCCGCGTAGTGCGAGACGTCGGTCGAGGTGCCGCCCATGTCGAAACCGATGATTTTTTCGAAGCCGGCCTGGCGGCTGGCGCGCACCATGCCGACGATGCCGCCGGCCGGGCCGGACAGGATGCTGTCCTTGCCCTGGAAGGCGCGCGCATCGGTCAGGCCGCCGTTCGACTGCATGAACTGCAGGTTCACGCCGGGCAGCTCCGACGCTACCTGGTCGACGTAGCGGCGCAGGATCGGCGACAGATAGGCGTCGACCACCGTGGTGTCGCCGCGCGCCACCAGCTTCATCATCGGGCTGGTCTCGTGCGAAGTGGAGATGTGCGTGAAGCCGATCTCGCGCGCGATGCGGGCCACTTGCGCTTCGTGTGCGGTATGGCGGTAGCCATGCATGAAGACGATGGCCAGCGCGCGCAGGCCCTTGTCGTAGGCCTGCTGCAGCCCGGCGCGGGCGGCGGCTTCGTCCAGCGGCTGGACCACCTCGCCATGCGCGCCCATGCGCTCATCGATCTCGACCACCTGCGTATACAGCAGTTCGGGCAGCACGATGTGGCGGTCGAACAGACGCGGGCGGTTCTGGTAGGCGATGCGCAGCGCGTCGCGGAAGCCGCGCGTGATGGCCAGCGCGGTCGGCTCGCCCTTGCGCTCGAGGAGCGCGTTGGTGGCGACCGTGGTCCCCATCTTGACCGCTTCGATCGCGTCGACCGCCTGCGCCGGCAGCGGCGCGCCGGCCGCGACACCGAGCAGGTGGCGGATGCCGGCCACCGCCGCGTCGCGGTACTGTTCCGGATTCTCGGACAGGAGTTTGTGCGTCACCAGCTGCCCATCGGGGCGGCGCGCCACGATATCGGTGAAGGTGCCGCCGCGGTCGATCCAGAACTGCCAATCCATTGTGTCTCTCCGTGCAGGTTGGTATTTTGCATATTGTAGACGCTGAAACGCCAGGATCGGGCACAATGCGGGCATCCGACATGATTGAGAATGATATGAATAGCAAGATTGACTGCGCCAAGCTGTACAGCGTTACGCAGATCCGCGCCATCGAGGAAGCGGCGATGCAGGAACTGGAAACCGGCACCCTGATGACGCGCGCAGGCCGCGCCGCGGCCGACCTGGCGCTGCAACTCGTGGGCGAGGCACGCACCCGTCCGGTGCTGGTGCTGGCCGGCCCCGGCAACAATGGCGGCGACGCCCTGGAACTCGCCGCCAACCTGAGCGACGCCGGCCTCGACGTGGTGGTGCTGTATTTCGCACCGACCGGCCAGCCGTCGCCGGAATCGGCCCAGGCCCTGGCCCGCGCACGCGCCAGCCGCGCCAACTTCGCCGACGTCGCGCCGGACACGCGCGACTGGGCGCTGGTGGTCGACGGCCTGTTCGGCATCGGCCTGGCGCGCAACCTGGTGGGCCGCTACCCGGAACTGGTAACGGCGCTGTCCGACGTGCGCTGCCCGGTGCTGGCGCTGGACGTGCCGAGCGGCCTGGATGCCGACACCGGCGTGCCGGTGGGCGAAGGCGGCGTTGCCGTGCACGCCACCCACACCCTCACCTTCATCGGCGACAAGCCGGGCCTGCACACGGCCTGCGGCCGCGATCACGCGGGCCAGGTGGTGGTGGCCGACCTCGGGATCGCGCCCGAGCTGTTTCCGCCGGCGGCCGCGCTGGTCGCCGCGCCGGCGCTGTTCGCGGCCCAGCTGGCGCCGCGCCGCCAGAATACCCATAAGGGCAGCTTCGGCGACGTGGCGATCGTCGGCGGCGCCCATGGCATGCTCGGCGCGGCCGTGCTGGCCGGGCGCGGCGCGCTGTATGCCGGCGCGGGCCGCGTGTTCGTGGCGACGGTCGACGTCGGGCCGGGCTACGACAGCGCCCAGCCGGAACTGATGTTCCGCACCTCGCACGACTTCGCGATCGAAGGCCGCACCCTGGTGCTGGGGCCGGGCATGGGCGACGCGCTGGAAGCGATGCGCGTGCTCGGACACGGCATCGATGCGAGCGGGCCGGTCGTGATCGATGCCGATGGCTTGAACCTGGTAGCGAGCAGTACCGACCTGCAGGCGCGCGTCGCCAGGCGCGTGGCCGAGACGGTGGTGACGCCGCATCCGCTGGAGGCGGCACGGCTGCTGGGGATTTCCGCGGGCGAGGTGCAGGCGGATCGCCTGGGTTCGGCGCGCACGCTGGCCAAGCGCCTGAACGCGGTCGTGGTGCTGAAGGGTTCGGGCACCGTGCTGGCGGCGCCGGATGGGGCGCTGGCGATCAATCCGACCGGGAATCCGGGGCTGGCCACGGGCGGCACCGGCGACGTGCTGGCGGGTGTGGTGGGCGCGCTGCTGGCGCAGGGCTGGCCGGCGTGGGAGGCGGCCGTCGGCGCCGTGTGGATGCATGGCGCGGCGGCGGATGCGCTGGTGGCCGATGGGATCGGGCCGGTTGGCTTGACTGCGGGCGAACTGCCGGCGGCGATCAGGAAGGTGCTGAACGGGCTAGTGGCGCGCTAGGTTTTGTCGTTTTGTAGGGTGGACCGGGCCGCGCAAGGCTCCCGAGTCCACGCGGTCGTACCGTGGCCTACCGTGCCGTTACCGGGACGCCGACGGTCAGACAGCGTGGACACAGGTGTCCACCCTACGAACCCCTACGCCAGGCGCCCCGCCGCAATCGTCAAGGTCCGCCCACAACGCGCCGCCATCGCCGGATCATGCGTCACCAGCACCAGGGTCGACCCACGCTCGCGGTTCAACTCGAACATCAATTGAATCACCGCCTCCCCGGTCGCCGCATCCAGGCTGCCGGTCGGCTCGTCCGCAAACAGCAGCGGCGGCTCGGTGACGAAGGCGCGCGCCAGGGCCACGCGCTGCTGCTCGCCGCCCGACAGGTACTTCGGATAATGCTTCAAGCGGCTCGACAAACCGACCCGTCCCAGCATCGCTTCCGCCTTCTCGCGCGCATCGGCATCGCCGCGCAGTTCCAGCGGCAGCATCACGTTCTCGAGCGCATTCAAGTGCGCCAGCAACTGGAAGGACTGGAACACGAACCCCAGCTTGGCCTTGCGGAAAGCGGCACGGCCATCCTCGTCGAGGGCGAAGATATCGGTGCCGTCGAGCAGCACCTTGCCGCTGCTGGGCGTATCCAGGCCGGCCAGCAAGCCGAGCAAGGTCGACTTGCCCGAACCCGATGCGCCGACGAGCGCGAGCGTCTCGGCCACTCCCACGGTAAAATCGATGCTGTGCAGGATGGTGAGTTCGCCGCTGGCGTCCGCCACCCGCTTCGACAGCCCGGTCACCTCGATGGCGGCCGGTCGCCCCGCTGCGGCGGTCACGTCATTTTTCAAGGCTTCGGGATTATCACGCATGCTTGCTTTTCTCAAGAAATTGTCTGTCGGTGTGCTCATGCTGGCTGCATCAGCGAGCGCTTATTCTGCACCAAAAACCGTTCTGGTGGTGGGCGACAGCCTGTCGGCCGAATATGGCCTGACCCGCGGCACGGGCTGGGTCGCCCTGCTCGAACAAAAACTGAAGGCCGAAAAGATCGATGCGCGCATCGTAAATGCCAGCATCAGCGGCGAGACCACCAGCGGCGGCCGTGCGCGCCTGCCGGCCCTGCTCACCCAGCACAAGCCGCAGATCGTGGTCATCGAACTGGGCGCCAACGATGGCCTGCGCGGCCTGCCCGTGGCCTCGGCCGAAGCCAACCTGCGCCAGATGGTCACTCTCTCGCAAAAGCAGGATGCCAAGGTCATGCTGATCGGCATGCGCATGCCGCCAAACTATGGCCGCGCCTACACGGAGCGCTTCTTCAACATGTACGGCACGCTGTCGAAAGACATGAAGGCGCCGCTGGTCCCCTTCATGCTGGAAGGCGTGGCCGACAAGCCGGCGCTGTTCCAGGCCGACCGCCTGCACCCGAACGCCCAGGCGCATCCGATCATCCTGAATAACATCTGGCCGGCCTTTTCGACTATGATCCGGCAACGCTGAATCCATCCCATCCGATACCGATGAAATACCCTGCCGTACTGCCCTTCGCCGACATCCTGCCTGAACTCGACAGCTTCGATACCATCATCGACGTCCGCAGCGAAGGAGAGTTCGCGCTCGACCACCTTCCGGGCGCGATCAATTGCCCGGTGTTGAACAACGAGGAGCGCATCCGGGTCGGCACCCTGTACAAGCAGGTCGGTTCCTTCGAGGCCAAGAAGGTCGGCGCGCCGATCGTGGCCGCCAACATCGCGCGCCACATCGAGACCCTGTTCGCCGACAAGCCGCGCGAATGGAAGCCCCTGGTGTACTGCTGGCGCGGCGGCAACCGCAGCGGCTCGATGGCGCTGATCTTCGCCAAGATCGGCTGGCCGGTGGTGCAGCTCGAAGGCGGCTACAAGGCCTACCGCGCCGGGGTGAGCACGGCGCTGGAAAATCCGCCGGAGGTGGACTTCCGCGTGATCTGCGGCACCACCGGCAGCGGCAAGAGCCGTCTGCTGGAGACCCTGGAACGTGTGGGCGCCCAGGTGCTGGATCTGGAACGCCTGGCCGCCCATCGCGGCTCGGTGCTCGGTCACTTGCCGGACGCGCCGCAGCCGACGCAGAAAATGTTTGAAAGCCAGATCTGGGACAAACTGCGTCACTTCGATCCGAACCAACCGGTGTTCGTGGAATCAGAGAGCAAGAAGGTGGGCAACTTGCGCGTGCCGGATGCGGTAATGGCGCGCATGCGTGCGTCGCCCTGCATCGCGGTGAATCTGTCGCGCCCGAACCGGGTGCGGCTGCTGATGGAAGACTACGAACACTTTGCGCGCGATGCCGATGCCTTGAATGGGCAGCTGGATCACCTCGTTCAATTGCATGGGCGCGCGAAGATCGATGCCTGGCATGCGCTGGCGAACGAGGGGGCGATGCCGGAGCTGGTCGATCAATTGCTGGTGGAGCATTACGATCCGGCCTACCTGCGCTCGATCGACCGGAATTTCACGCAGTATGCGCAGGCGCAGGTGCTCGATCTGAACGACATCGCGCCGGAAGATTTCGTCGCTGCCGCAAAGGCCCTGCACGCGGCCTGATCAACTCGCGGCCTGACTACCCCTCGGCCCTCGCCCGATACGCGGCCTGAACCGTACGGTGGGCACTCCGTGCCCACGCGGTTACGTGTTGATCCGCGAGTCCGCAACGGCGACTCTTCGCTCCGCGACGCCAACAACATCGATGCGCTAACACGGCGCTCCTGACACGCTTGCCGCGATGCGTGGTGCGTGATGGTGACAACTGCTAACACTGACCGGCGTTCCGCGTGGGCACGGGGTGCCCACCCTACGGGTACCTTCGCGATCACGCGAACAGATCGAATACCACAGACGTCGCCACCCCCATCACGCAAGCATGCCGGATACCCCAACGTCGCCCCACCATCACGCAACCTGTCATATACATCAGACGTAAAAAAACCCGGCTGCTCGCACAGCCGGGTTTTCTATTTCAGCACCGCTACCTTCAGTCAGCCTGCTCGGCCGGCTTCGCGCCGGCGGCATTGATCTTCGCCTTGTTCTTGACCTTGATGGCCTCGACGAAGTTGTACAGCTCGGCCTGGCCCACCAGGCCGCCGATCTGCTGGGCTTCCTGGGTGCGGCGGGTCGTGTCCAGCTGGGCCGGTTGCGACACCTTGCCGATGCGGTACACGCCATAGCCCACGCCCGGCACGTCCACGCCCACATAGGCAGGCAGCTTGGTCACGTCGGCCTTGAACACGGCCAGCGCGCCGGCGGTGTTGACGGTCGGCTCCTTGGTGCGCGACAGGATCTTCACGTCGCCGAAACCGCTCGCATCGCCCGATGCCTTGGCGGCAGCCAGCTTCGCTTCGCCGGCCTGGCGCGCCAGGCGCAGGGCTTCTTCCTGGGTCACGCGCTGGCGGATCTGGGCTTCGACTTCGGCCAGCGGACGCTTGGTGGCCGGCTTGAATTCGACCACACGGCCGGCGATCAGGGTGGCAGGCGCCACTTCGACGGCTTCGGTGTTGCGCTTGTTCTTGATCGACTCGTTCGAGAACAGGGCGGTCAGGAATTTATCGTTGTTGTACGGCGCAGCGCCCAGTGCCGGGTTCGCCTTGCGGCCCAGGCCATCGACGGTCTGGATCTGCAGGCCGAGCTTATCCGCGGCCGGCTTCAGGCTGTCCGATTGCTCGAAGACGATGTCGTTCAGGCTTTCCGCCAGTTCCGAGTATTTCTTCGACAGCTTCGACTTCTTCAGCTCGTCGGTGATCTCGGCCTTGGCGGCTTCCAGCGGCTTCTGCACCGATGGCTTGACCGAGGTGACCTTGATGATGTGGAAGCCGAACTCCGAAGCCACGATGCCGCTGACTTCGCCGTCCTTCAGCGCGTAGATCGCGTCTTCGACCGGCTTCACGAAGCCGCCACGCTCGACCGTGCCGAGGTCGCCGCCTTGTGCGGCCGAGCCCTGGTCTTGCGACTGTTTCTTGGCGATCTCGGCAAAGTCGGCCGGGTTCTTGCGCACTTCGGCCAGCACTGCTTCGGCCTTGGCCTTGGCAGCGGCTTCCTCGGCCGGCTTGGCGCCCTGGGCCTTGGTGATCAGGATGTGGCTGGCGGTACGCTGTTCCGGCGTCACGAAACGCTTCTGGTTGGCGTTGTAGAAGGCGGCCACTTCGGCGTCGGTGACCGAGACCTGCTTCTCGACGGCAGCGGCGTCCAGCACGACGTACTCGGCCTTCACCTGCTCCGGAATCTGGAACAGGGTGGCGTTCTTGTCATAGAAGGCCTTGACCATGTCGTCGGTAACTTTTACCTGTGGCAGGTAGTTCGCGATCGGGAACAGCAGTTCCTGGACTTCGCGTTCCTGGTCGTTGATGTCGGAGATGCGGCTGGCCACCGAGCGCGGCGCGAACGCGGTGCTCTGGATCGAACCGGCCAGCTGCTGGATCGCCATGTCGCGGCGCATGCGCGCGTCGAACATTTCCGGGGTCATGCCCTGGGCGGCCAGCGCGGCTTTGTACGCGTCCATGTCGAAGCTGCCGTCCGGCTTCTTGAAGCCGGTGCCCTGGATCGCGGTGATCAGGGCCTGGTCGCTCACGGTGAGGTGGCTGCGCGCGATTTCCGCATTCACGGCGCGCTCGGCAACCAGGTTCTCCAGCACTTCGCGCTTGGCTTCCGGCGTCTCGAACATCTTCTGGTCGAACTGCGGGCCCATCTGCTGGCGCGCCTGGTCGATCTGGCGGCGCTGGGCATCGTCCCATTCCTGCTGGGTGATGCTGCGGCCATCGACGCTGGCGACGCCGTTGTTGCTGTCGCCGCGGTTCTGATAACTTTCGACGCCGACCAGCACGAACGAAGGAATGATCAACAGCAGCAAGACGCCCTGCAGGATGCGCTTGTTGTTACGTACAAAATCAAACATGGTCACCAATCACTCAGGAAATGGCCTTAAAGCACAGTTAAAAAAAAAGGCGAACTCGCGTTCGCCTCTTCTTATTGAGGCGCCGTGTCGTGGCGCCCCGGTACTACTGCATCTGGCGGAGCGGACGGGGCTCGAACCCGCGACCCCCGGCGTGACAGGCCGGTATTCTAACCAACTGAACTACCGCTCCAGAATCTGTGTATGGTGAGTGGCGGAGCGGACGGGGCTCGAACCCGCGACCCCCGGCGTGACAGGCCGGTATTCTAACCAACTGAACTACCGCTCCAGAATCTGTGTATGGTGAGTGGCGGAGCGGACGGGGCTCGAACCCGCGACCCCCGGCGTGACAGGCCGGTATTCTAACCAACTGAACTACCGCTCCAGAATCTGTGTATGGTGAGTGGCGGAGCGGACGGGGCTCGAACCCGCGACCCCCGGCGTGACAGGCCGGTATTCTAACCAACTGAACTACCGCTCCACTTCACATACTAGGTACTGCATACCAGGCCGCAGAAAGCAGAGAGGCCAAAGCTTCCCACTTTGCGAGACACATAGTCTCGCTTTACCGCCTGGTGTTCTCTGCATGTCGCTGCAGAGAAGGCATTAGTTTACAGCATCTTTTAGCGCTTTACCAGCCTTAAATTTCGGAACCTTTGCAGCTTTAATCTTGATCGGTTCCTTGGTGCGCGGATCGCGGCCGGTACGTGCGGCGCGCTCGCCCACGGTGAAGGTGCCGAAACCGACCAGGGTCACGCTGTCGTTCTTCTTCAGCGTCGCGGTGACGGCTTCGATCATGGCGTCGAGTGCACGCGTTGCCGAGGCCTTGGTAATGTCCGCGGACTTTGCGATTTCTTCGATCAGTTCTGTCTTGTTCACTCTATTCCCTCTTGTTCGTTCTGACGCGGCGGCGCTGCGCCTTATGCAAAAAACTGCAAGCGCGTATTAAACAAGGGGGATTTGCTTCTGTCAAGCAACACGTTGGACCCACGGCGCATGTGAAACCGCGGCATGCATGACCGCGGGCGCATTTGAAATCGCGATATGCATGGCCACCGGCGTTTCCGAAATCGCGATATGCATGGCCATCGGCGTGTCTGAAATCGCGATACGTAGGGTGGGCACCCCGTGCCCACGCGGAATGGTGATTATTGTTGGCCGATCAAACAGCACAGCGTTAGCGCCGAAAGTACTGCGTGCGTATCGAGCGAAGTTTCCAGGCAGCGGGCTCCGGACACGCACGTATCCGCGTGGGCACGGCGTGCCCACCGTACGATATCGATCTGCCGTGTCCATGGCAATATCCCAAAAAAAGAGGCGCCACCCGGCGCCTCTTCATTTACTGCGATCGATTGCCGATCAGTGCTTCACGACACCGCCCTGCCCTTCGGCCGCCGGGGCCGGCGTCACCGACACCGCCGGCACATCGGCCAGGGCTTCCGGCTGGCGCTCCAGCGCGATTTCCAGCACCTTCTCGATCCAGCGCACCGGCACGATCTCGAGCTTGTTCTTGACGTTGTCCGGAATCTCGGCCAGGTCCTTCACGTTCTGCTCGGGGATCAACACCGTCTTGATGCCGCCGCGATGCGCCGCCAGCAGCTTTTCCTTCAGGCCGCCGATCGGCAGCACTTCGCCGCGCAGCGTGATCTCGCCCGTCATCGCCACGTCGGCACGGACCGGGATGCCGGTGAAAGCCGACACCAGCGCCGTCGTCATGCCGATACCGGCCGACGGACCATCCTTCGGCGTCGCGCCCTCCGGCACGTGGATGTGGATGTCGCTCTTCTCGAACGCTTCCGCCTTGATGCCGAAACGCTGGGCACGCGAGCGCACCACGGTGCGGGCCGCTTCGATCGATTCCTTCATCACGTCGCCCAGGGTACCGGTGCGGATGATGGCGCCTTTACCAGGCACATTCACGGCTTCGATGGTCAGCAGGTCGCCGCCGACTTCGGTCCAGGCCAGACCCACCACCTGGCCGATCTGGTTTTCCTTCTCGGCCACGCCGAAGTCGTAGCGGCGCACGCCCAGGAACTTGTCCAGGTTCTTGGCGTTGACGACGACCGCTTTCTCGCCTTTCTTGAGCAGCAGCATCTTGACGACCTTGCGGCAGATCTTCGAGATTTCACGCTCCAGCGAACGCACGCCGGCTTCGCGGGTGTAGTAGCGGATGATGTCGCGGATCGCCGACTCTTCCACCTTGATCTCGCCGTCGCGCAGGCCGTTGGCCTTGACCTGCTTCGGCAGCAGGTAGCGCTGGGCGATGTTGGTCTTCTCGTCCTCGGTGTAACCCGACAGGCGGATGACTTCCATCCGGTCCAGCAGTGCCGGCGGGATGTTGAACGAGTTCGAGGTCGCCACGAACATCACATCCGACAAGTCGAAGTCGACTTCCAGGTAGTGGTCCGAGAAGGTGTGGTTCTGTTCCGGGTCCAGCACTTCCAGCAGGGCCGACGATGGGTCGCCGCGGAAGTCCGCGCCCATCTTGTCGATTTCATCGAGCAGGAACAGCGGATTGCGCACGCCGACTTTTGCAAGCGATTGCAAGACCTTGCCCGGCATCGAGCCGATGTAGGTGCGGCGGTGACCGCGGATCTCGGCTTCGTCGCGCACGCCGCCCAGGGCCATGCGCACGAACTTGCGGTTCGTGGCGCGGGCAATCGACTGGCCCAGCGAGGTCTTACCCACGCCCGGAGGACCGACGAAGCACAGGATCGGGGCTTTGAGCTTGTCGACGCGCTGTTGCACCGCGAGGTATTCCAGGATGCGTTCCTTGATCTTGTCGAGGCCGTAGTGCTCGGCTTCCAGCACTTTCTCGGCGTTTTCCAGGTCGTTGGCAACCTTGGATTTCTTTTTCCACGGCAGCGACACCAGGGTGTCGATGTAGTTGCGCACGACGGTGGCTTCGGCCGACATCGGCGACATCAGTTTCAGCTTCTTGATCTCGGCGGTGGCCTTGTCCAGCGCTTCCTTCGGCATCTTGGCGGCGATGACTTTCTTCTCGAGCTCGTCGATGTCGGCGCCGTCTTCGCCCTCACCCAGTTCCTTCTGGATGGCTTTTACCTGCTCATTCAGGTAGTACTCGCGCTGCGATTTTTCCATCTGGCGCTTCACGCGGCCGCGGATGCGCTTCTCGACTTGCAGGATGTCGAGTTCGCCTTCCAGCTGGCCGAGCAGGTGCTCAAGGCGCTTGGCGACGTTGAAGATTTCCAGGATGACCTGCTTCTGCTCGAGCTTCAGCGGCAGGTGCGCGGCAACGGTGTCGGCCAGGCGGCCGGCGTCGTCGATACCGGCCAGGGATGCGAGGATCTCCGGCGGGATTTTCTTGTTCAGTTTGACGTACTGGTCGAACTGCTGGACGATGGCGCGGCGCATGGCTTCGACTTCGGAGTCGTCGCCGATTTCCGAGCGCACAGGGGTCAGCTCGGCCACGAAGTGGGTCGGGGCGTCGGTGATGTGATCGATACGTGCGCGCTGGGCGCCTTCGACCAGCACCTTGACGGTGCCGTCAGGCAGCTTCAGCATTTGCAGGATGTTCGCGACGCAGCCGATCTCGTAGATGTCCGCGGCGGAAGGTTCGTCTTTGGCAGCAGCCTTTTGGGCGGCGAGCATGATGCTCTTGCCCTGCTCCATCGCAGCTTCCAGGGCTTTGATCGATTTCGGGCGGCCAACGAACAGTGGTATCACCATATGGGGAAACACGACCACGTCGCGCAACGGCAGGAGGGGCAGCGTCGTGTGCTCGGTTAATTTCGAAGTTGTCATGGCATACCTTATAAAAAGCGTGTAGACGATGTTGGGCGCACACGGTGAAAACACAAGACCGGCAATCGAATATTTCTCGAAATAAAAAAGACATTCAAGAGAAAGACTTGCCGTTCCAATAAATGCCCCTGTTTCAAATAAAAAAGCCACTACACGGCACGCGGCCGAGAGTGGCTTTTCGATTGAAGCCGGATGCTTTTATTGAGGTAAATTGTACCTTCAAGCTCCCGGCGCACAAGTGGATTTGTGCTTTCCGTGCGGAATTTTTTAGTTTTCGCCCGAGGCTTTTGCGCTTTCGCTGTAAATCAGCAAAGGTTTGGCGCCGTTGGTGATGGTATTTTCATCAACCACCACCTTGACCACGTTTTGCTGGTTCGGCAATTCGTACATCACGTCGAGCAGCGCGTGTTCCAGGATCGAACGCAAACCACGAGCGCCGGTTTTGCGCGCCAATGCTTTTTTCGCAATCGCGTGCAATGCGGCCGGGCGAATTTCCAGTTCGGCGCCTTCCATTTCGAGCAGTTTCGAATACTGCTTGATGAGCGCATTCTTCGGCTCGATCAGGATCTGGATCAGCGCCTCTTCCGTCAATTCATTCAGCGTGGCGACGACCGGCAGACGGCCGACGAGCTCGGGAATCAGGCCGAACTTGATCAGGTCTTCCGGCTCGGCTTCCATCATGATTTCGCTGTTCGAACGCTGGGTCTGGCTCTTGACGCTGGCCGCGAAACCGATGCCCGACTTTTCCGAACGGTTCTGCACGATCTTGGCCAGGCCGTCGAAGGCGCCGCCGCAGATGAACATGATGTTCGTGGTGTCGATCTGCACGAAGTCCTGGTTCGGGTGCTTGCGCCCGCCTTGCGGCGGTACCGAGGCCATGGTGCCTTCGATCAGTTTCAGCAGCGCTTGCTGCACGCCCTCGCCGGAGACGTCGCGCGTGATCGACGGGTTATCGGACTTGCGCGAAATCTTGTCGATCTCATCGATGTAGACGATGCCGCGCTGCGCCTTTTCCACCTCGTAGTTGCAGCTTTGCAGCAGCTTCTGGATGATGTTCTCGACGTCTTCGCCCACGTAGCCGGCTTCGGTCAGCGTGGTGGCATCGGCGATGACGAACGGCACGTTCAGCATGCGCGCCAGGGTTTGCGCCAGCAGGGTCTTGCCGGAACCGGTCGGGCCGACGAGCAGGATGTTGCTCTTGGCCAGTTCGACGTCGTCCTTCTTGCCGAGGTGCTTGAGGCGCTTGTAGTGGTTATAGACCGCCACCGACAGGATGCGCTTGGCAGTTTGCTGGCCGATCACGTACTGGTCGAGCAGTTCGGCGATCTCGTGCGGGGTCGGCAGGTCGGACTTGGCGCCCGCCACCGATTCGACGTTCGAAGTCTCGTCGCGGATGATGTCGTTGCACAGGTCGATGCACTCGTCGCAGATGAAGACCGATGGTCCCGCGATGAGCTTTTTCACCTCGTGCTGACTCTTGCCGCAGAACGAGCAGTACAGAAGCTTTTCGCCGCTGGAGGATTTTTTGTCAGACATGGGGGCAGGTTTCTATTGAATATGGATATAACGTCATGACGACGCGCGCGCTGTCGGCGCACACACCCTCATGCTACCCGAAATAAAAAACAAACGCCCGAACGTGTTTGCGCCCGGGCGTTTTTCAGCAACACCTTGTGGGGTGCATCAAGCGCGATTCGTCAGAACCTTGTCGATCAGGCCGTATTCCACGGACTCTTCCGCCGACATGAAGCGGTCGCGGTCGGTGTCCTTGTGGATCTGCTCGATGGTCTGGCCGGTGTTGTCGGCCATGATGCGTGCCAGGCGTTCGCGCAGGTACAGGATTTCCTTGGCCTGGATTTCGATATCCGAGGCCATGCCCTGCGAACCACCCGACGGCTGGTGGATCATCACGCGCGAGTTCGGCAGCGAGAAACGCTTGCCCTTCGCGCCAGCGGCCAGCAGGAAGGCGCCCATCGACGCCGCCAGGCCGGTGCACAGGGTGGAGACATCCGGCTTGATGAAGTTCATCGTGTCGAAGATCGCCAGGCCTGCGGAAACCGAACCGCCCGGGGAGTTAATGTAGAGCGAGATGTCCTTGTCCGGATTCTCGCTCTCCAGGAACAGCATCTGGGCGACGATCAGGTTGGCCATCTGGTCGTTGACAGGACCGACCAGGAAAATCACACGTTCCTTCAGCAGGCGCGAGTAAATATCGTACGCGCGCTCGCCGCGGCCGCTTTGCTCCACGACCATCGGCACGAGGCCGAGTGCTTGGGTGTCCAATGCCGGATTATGGTTCATACCTGTCTGGTTCCTTGAAAAAGAGGCTTGTAAAAGGTGAAGGGTAGGCTCGAAGGATGAGCCTACCCATCCGATCAAGCCTGTGGGTTGCTACCCATCAATTCATCGAAAGCGATGGTCTTGGTGCTGACCTTCGCCTTGCCAAGCACATAGTTAACGACGTTTTCTTCCAAAACAAGGCTTTCCACTTCACCCAGGCGGCGGCGGTCGCTGTAGTAGTACTTCAGGACTTCCTTCGGATCTTCGTAGCTTTGTGCGAAGTCTTCGATCTGGGCCTTCACCTGCTCTTGGGTTGCTTGCAGGTTGTTGTCAGCGACCAGTTGCGACAGGATCAGACCCAGGCGCACGCGGCGCTCGGCCTTTTCGGCGAACAATTCGGTCGGGAACGGCAGGTTCTTGACGTCCATGCCGCGCTGGGCCATGTCCTGGCGGGTCTGCTCCGCCAGGCGCTGCGAATCCTGCTCGATCATGACTTTCGGCACGTCCATCTCGGTCACTTTGACCAGGGCGTCCATCACGGCTTCCTTGTTGCGGGCCTTGATGCGGGCGTTGACTTCGCGCTCGAGGTTGGTCTTGATGTCGGTGCGCATTTTTTCGATCGAACCGTCTTCGATGCCCAGCGACTTGGCGAACTCGGCGTCGACTTCCGGCAGGTGCGCCCATTCCAGGTTCTGCAGGGTGATGGTGAACTCGGCGGTTTTACCGGCGACGTCCTTGCCGTGGTAGTCCTCAGGGAAAGGCAGCGGGAAGGTCTTGCTTTCGCCGACTTTCAGGCCGACGGTGGCGGCTTCGAATTCCGGCAGCATACGGCCTTCGCCCAGCACGAAGCTGTAGCCTTCGGCCTTGCCGCCGTCGAATTCCACGCCGTCGATCTTGCCGACGAAGTCGACGGTCACGCGGTCGCCATTGGCTGCAACGGCTGCGCCGCCGTCGCCGTGTTCGCCGGCTTCGCCCTTGGTGTGGTAGTGCACGCGCTGCTTGCGCAGGATGTCGATGGTCTTGTCGATTTCGGCATCGCTCACGTCGGTGGCGACGGTCTCGACTTCGACGCCGGCCAGGTCGCCGACTTTGACTTCAGGGAAGACTTCGAAGGTGGCGTCGAAAGCCAGCATGCCTTCCGGCGCTTCCTGCTTCGGCTCGATCTTCGGGAAACCGGCAACGCGCAGGCCCGCTTCGTTGGCGGCGTCGTTGAAGGCGCGGCCGACGCGGTCGTTCAACACGTCCGATTCGATCTGGTAGCCGTATTGGGCTGCGACCATTTTCAGAGGCACTTTGCCTGGGCGGAAGCCAGGCGCCTTGGCGGTCTTGGCCTGTTTCTTGAGGCGTTTTTCAACTTCCGTACGAACGTCGCTCAGCGGAAAAGTGATCGTCAAGCGGCGCTCGAGTTTATCCAGGGTTTCGACTGCAGTTGCCATCGTAAAAATCGTCCAAAAAAATAATTATTCGTGGTGCGAGGAGGGGGACTCGAACCCCCACACCATTGCTGGCGTCAGGACCTAAACCTGGTGCGTCTACCAATTTCGCCATCCTCGCGCAGGATTGCATATTGCCACAAAAACAAAGGGCGCCCGACAGTAGAAACCGGCCGCCCTGCACTCCATTGTTTAGGGGCTACAACTTCAACCCGGTATTTTACTGGATTTTCTGACACTAGAGGGAGTGAATTTTACAAGGGTGCGGTGGGGTTTATTCATGCATATGACGAATAGGGTTTTCATCCGGTGTCATGCCAGTTGAATTGGCCTATAGCGAGGTAGGGTGGGTTCTCGAACCCACCATTGCGCGGGCCACATATTGGTGAGTTCGAGAACCCACCATTGCGCCGGCCACGTATTGGTGGGTTCGAGAACCCACCCTACGCATTAACGGACGGGTTTCTTGACCCTGAACCACGCCGCATACAGCGCCGGCAGGAACAGCAAGGTCAAGGCCGTCGCCACCAGCAAGCCGCCCATGATCGCCACCGCCATCGGTCCCCAGAACACGGAACGGGACAAGGGAATCATGGCCAGCGCCGCCGCGGCCGCCGTCAGCAGGATCGGACGGCAACGGCGCACCGCCGCTTCGACGATCGCATCCCAGGCCTCGGCCCCACCCTTGATGTCCTGCTCGATCTGGTCGACCAGGATCACCGAGTTCCGGATGATCATGCCGAACAGCGCAATCACGCCCAGGTTGGCCACGAAGCCGAACGGCCGCCCGAGGAGCAGCAAGGCCATCGCCGCCCCCGCCACGCCCAGCGGGCCGGTGAGGAAGACCAGCAGCGAGCGCGAGAAACTATGCAGTTGCAGCATCAGCAAAGTGAACACGATGAACAGCACCAGCGGCACGTTCGCCGTGATCGAGGCTTCCGCCTCCGAACTGTCGGCCGCCGCACCTTCCAGCGTCACGCGGTAGCCGGCCGGCAGCCTGGCGCGAATGTCCGCCAGCTTCTCGCTCACCTGCCCGGACACCGTCGGCCCCTGGATGCCAGCCACCACGTCCGACTGCACCATGATCGCCCATTCCCTGCCCTCGCGCCAGATCACGCCCGGCTCCCACACGAATTGCACGCGCGCCACCTGGCCGATGGTCACCGAGCGCCCGGAGGCGGTCGGAATGTTCGTATCGCGCAGCACGGTGATCGTCGAACGCTCTTCCACCGGCTGGCGCACGACGATGTCGATCAGCTCGTTCGTTTCGCGGAACTGTCCGACCGTGGTCCCCGACAACACGGTATTCACCGCGCGGCGCACCGATTGGGAAGTCACGCCGAGGGCGCGCAGCTTGTCCTGGTCCAGGTCCAGCCGCAGCACCTTCACCGACTCGTTCCAGTTATCGTTCACGCCCACCGCATTCGGGTTCGCACGCAAGACGTCCTTGACCTGGTCGGCCACGCCGCGCACTACGCCGATATCCGGCCCGGCCACCTGGAACTGCACCGGGTACGGCACCGGCGGCCCGTTCGGCAGCAGTTTCACGCGTCCGCGCACTTCAGGGAATTCCTCGCGGAAGACCTTCTCGATCTTGACCAGCAACTCCTGGCGGTGCGCCGCGCTCGTCGGCAGCACCACGAACTGCGACACGTTCGACTGCGGGAAAATCTGGTCCAGCGGCAGGTAGAAGCGCGGGCTGCCGGTGCCGACATAACTCGTGATGCTCTCCACGTTCGGCTGCTCCCGCACGAAGGCCTCGAACTTCTTCACCAGCGCCTCGTTGGCGGCAAAGCTCGTCCCTTCCGGCAGCCACATCTCGACCATGAGTTCGGGGCGGCTGGAATCCGGGAAGAACTGCTTCTCGATGAACTTGAAGCCGAATACGCCCAGCGCAAACACGGCCAGGCTCAGCACGATCGTCGTCTTGCGGAACTCGACGCACCACGTCACCAGCGCGCGGAAGCGGCGGAACATCGGCGTATCGAAGACGTCGTGCTCGGAATGCCCCTGCCCGTGCGGCTTCACCTTCAGCAGCAGGAAGCCGATGTAGGGCGTAAACGTGACGGCCACGATCCACGACACGATCAGCGCGATCGCATTCACCGAGAACATCGAGAAGGTGTATTCGCCGGCCGCCGACTTGGCCAGCCCGATCGGCAGGAAGCCGGCCGCCGTGATCAGGGTCCCGGTCAGCATCGGGATCGCGGTCGAGGTGTAGGCAAAGGTGGCCGCCTCGAAGCGCGACAAGCCCTCCTCCATCTTCCGCACCATCATCTCGACCGCGATGATGGCGTCGTCCACCAGCAACCCGAGTGCGATGATCAACGCACCGAGCGACACCTTGTGCAGCGAGATGTCGAGCATGCGCATGAAGAGGAAGGTGATCGCCAGCACCAGCGGAATGGTCAGCGCCACCACCAGGCCGGGACGCACGTCGATGCGCAGCTTCGGTTTCGTGTGCAGGCCGAGCGCGAGGAAGCTCACCGCCAGCACGATGATCACCGCCTCGATCAGGGTATGGATGAATTCGCTCACCGACGCGGTCACGGCCTGCGGCTGGTTCGACACGCGCTCCAGCTCGATCCCGACCGGCAGCTGGGAACGGATGCGCGCAACGGTGGTGTCCAGCGACTCGCCCAGTTCGATGATGTTGCCGCCCTTCTCCATCGAGACGCCCAGGCCGATCACCTCCTTGCCGTTGAAGCGCATCTTGTCCTGCGGCGGGTCCTGGTATTCGCGCTTGACGGTGGCGAAGTCACCCAGGCGGAACGTCGTGTTCCCGGCGCGCAGCTGCAGGTCTTCGAGTTCCTTGGCCGTGCGAATCGCCCCGGTGACGCGCACCTGCAGATTCTCAAGCGGCGTCACCAGCACGCCAGAGGCCTCGATGCCGTTCTGGGTGGCGATCTGGTTCACGATCTGCTCGAAGGGCACGCCCAGTTGCGCGAACTTCTTGTTCGAGAACAGGATATTGACCTTCTCGTTCTGCACCCCGAACTGTTCGACTTTCGCCACCAGCGGCACGCCGAGCAGCTGCTGGCGCACGAAGTCGGCATAGTCCTTCATCTCGGCATAGGTAAAGCCGTCGCCGGAGAGGGCGAAGATCGAGCCGTAGGTATCGCCGAATTCGTCGTTGAAGAAGGGCCCGATCACGCCCTGCGGCAGGGTGCCCTGTATGTCGCCGATCTTCTTGCGCACCTGGTACCAGGAATCCGGTACATCCTGCGGCGGGGTCGACTCGCGCAGTTCGATCAGGATGGTGGTTTCACCCGGCTTGGAGAAGCTGCGGATCTTGTCGACGTGCGGGGTTTCCTGCAGCTTGCGTTCCAGCTTGTCGGTCACCTGTTCGGCAACCTGCACCGCCGTGGCGCCCGGCCACAGCGCCTTGACCACCATCACGCGGAAGGTGAAGGGCGGGTCTTCGTCCTGGCCCAGCTGCTGGTAGCTGAAGATGCCGCCGAGGAGCAAGGCGGCAATCAGAAAACGTGTGAGCGGGATGTGCTCGAGCGCCCAGCGCGACAGGTTGAAGCCCTTCATTTCCGGGCCCCGGCAGCGGCGGCGCCTTCAGGCGCGACACCCGCGGCTGCTTTTTCGGTGTCGCCGCGGCGCGCGACGTCGCTGGTGAGGATGCGCACCTTCTGGCCGCTGCGCAGCAAATTGACGCCGGCCGTGACCACGGTCTGGCCCGGCTTGACGCCGGCGCCGAGCAGCACGTCGTTGCCGGCCTGGCCGGCGATCTGCACCGGCACCAGTTTTACCACATTGTTCTCGACGATCCAGACGCTGGTCACGCCCTTTTCGTGGTGCAGCGCGGTGAGCGGCGCACGCAGGCCGGCGGCGCCCGAGCGTGAAGCGAATTGCACGGCGGCCGTCATCCCCAGTCGCACGTCGGCACGCGGCGGGATCGCCACCTTGGCGGTGTAGGTGCGGGTGGCGGCATCGGCCACTGGCGACACTTCGCGCACGCGGCCGGGAATCGCTTCGCCGGGATTCGCCCACAGGCGCACGGTCACGGAATCGACCTTGCGGATCTCGTCGACGCGGTCTTCGGGAATGCCGATCACGACTTCCATTTCGTCGGTCCGGGCCACGCGCACCACCGGGGTGGCGGCGTTCACCACTTGGCCCACCTCGGCGTCGATGCCGGTGACCACGCCGTCGATGTCGGATACCAGGTTGCTGTAGCCGGCCTGGTTCGACTGGCCGCGGAAGCCCGCGCGCGCGGCGTCGGCTTCAGCCTGGGCTGCGCGCAGGGCGGCGCGCTTCGAGTCGAGTACCGACTGGCTGACGAAGTTCTTCTCGCGCAGTTCCTGGTAGCGCTTGTAGTCGGAGTTGGCCAGGTCGCGGTTGGTTTCGGCGGCGCGCAAACTGGCCTGGGCCTGGCTCGCGGCCAGCTTCAAGTCCTGCGGGTCGAGCTGCATCAGGACGTCGCCCTTCTTCACGGTGGCGCCGATGTCGACCTTCCGTTCGACGATCTTGCCCGCCACCCGGAAACCGAGGCGCGATTCGATGCGCGGGCGCACTTCGCCCGAGAATTCGGCGCTGGCGCCCGCGTCGCCCTGGGCCAGCACGATGGCGCGCACCGGGCGCACGTCCTCTTGTTTCGGCGCCTCTTTCGAGCAGGCGGTGATCAGCAGCGCGCACAGGGGCACGGCCAGGGCGGCCAGCGGCCGGCGCAGTTGGTTCGGAGCGGACACGTTCTTTTCCTTTTAATTGCGGTGTTCGAGCACGGACGACATACGGGCCCCAGCGGGCCGGCACAGCCAGGTTTGGGTGCATTATCCATGCAAAAGCAGGCCGCCCCAAAGCCCGGCAATTATAATCATGCAAACACACAGCGTAAATGACCCGCCAGTCACTAGATTTGCATGCCCGTCGACCATTACGAGAACTTCCCCGTCGCTTCGATCCTGATGCCGCGCCGCCTGGTGCCGGCCGTCGAAGCCATCTATGCCTTTGCGCGCGGCGCCGACGATGTCGCCGACGAAGGCGATGCCAGCCCGGCCGAGCGCCTGGCCGGCCTGGCCGAGTACGAAGCGGCGCTCGACGCGATCGCCGCCGGCGCCACGCCGGCGCACCCGATGTTCGCGCGCCTGGCCGGCGTGGTGCGCCAGTTCCAGCTGCCGCTGCAGCCGCTGCGCAATCTGCTGTCGGCCTTCCGCCAGGACGTGGTCACGACGCGCTACGCCGACTACCCGCTGCTGCTCGACTACTGCCGCCGCTCGGCCGATCCGGTCGGACACTTGATGCTGGCCCTGTACGGCGCGGTGGACGACCGCAACCTGCGCGACTCGCATGCGATCTGCAGCGCGCTCCAGCTGATCAACTTCTGGCAGGACGTGGCGATCGACATCGAGAAGGGCCGCATCTATCTGCCGCTGGAAGACCTGGACCGCTTCGGCGTGGGCCAGCAGCAGCTGGAGGAGATGCGGCGCACCGGCGCCGCCACGCCGGCCTGGCGCGCGCTGATGGCCTTCGAGGTCGAGCGCGCGCGCGCCCTGATGTTGAGCGGCACGCCGCTGGCCAAGCGCCTGCCGGGCCGGATCGGCTGGGAACTGCGCCTGATCGTGCAGGGCGGCCTGCGCATCCTGGAGCGCATCGAGGCGGCCGAGTACGACGTGTTCCGGCGCCGGCCGAAGCTCGGCAAGCACGAATACCTGCTGATGGGCTGGCGCGCGCTGCGCATGTAGGCTAAAAAGCCGCATTTGACGGCCACCGCCACGCGCGCTTCGGCTAAGATAGCGGATTCGCATCGCCAAATATTGCATCTTTTACATGTCTCCTGACGAATACTGCCAGCAAAAGACGGTCCAGAGCGGTTCCAGCTTTTATTACAGCTTCCTCTTCCTCGAACCGGCACGCCGTCGCGCGATCACCGCGCTGTACGCCTTCTGCCGCGAGGTCGACGACACGGTCGACGACGCCACCGACGGCTCGGTCGCGCGCATCAAGCTGGCCTGGTGGCGTACCGAAGTCTCCAACATGTACAAGGGCACGCCGACGCACCCGGTGACCCAGGCCCTGCAGCCTCACCTGAGCGCCTACAATCTGCAGGAGCAGCATTTGCAGGCGATCGTCGACGGCATGGAGATGGACCTCGACCAGAGCCGTTACCTCGATTACGCCGGCCTGAAGAAGTACTGCTGGCACGTGGCCGGCGTGGTCGGCATCCTGTCGGCCAGCATCTTCGGGTACAAGAATCCGCAAACCCTGGAGTACGCCGAAAAGCTCGGCCTGGCCTTCCAGCTGACCAACATCATCCGCGACGTCGGCGAAGATGCGCGCAAGGGCCGCATCTACCTGCCGGTGAACGAGCTGCAGCAGTTCGGCGTGACCGCGGCGGACCTGCTGAACGCGCGCCACAGCGAGAAGTTCGAGGCCCTGATGGCCTTCCAGACCGAGCGCGCCCAGAAGATGTACGACGAAGCCCTGGCCGCCCTGCCGAAGGAAGACCGGCGCGCCCAACGCCCGGGCCTGATGATGTCGGCCATCTACCGGACCCTGTTAGAGGAAATCGCGCGCGACAAGTACCACGTGCTGACCCAGCGCATCTCCCTCACGCCGCTGCGCAAGCTGTGGCTGGCGTGGAAAACCTATGTGCGTAACTGATGTCCGCAACTAAGACCGGGCTGCGCGTCGCCGTAATCGGCGGCGGCTGGGCCGGCTGCGCCGCCGCCGTCGAACTGGCGCACAAGGGCCTCCACGTGACCCTGTTCGAGGCCGCGCGCAGCCTGGGCGGGCGCGCACGCGGCGTCGAGGTGCAGGGCAAGATGCTCGACAACGGCCAGCACATCCTGCTCGGCGCCTACAAGGAAACCCTGAAGCTGCTGAAGCGCGTCGGCGTCGACCCGCGCGCGGCCCTGCTGCGCCTGCCGCTGCAGATGCGCTATCCGGCGGGCAGCGGCGGCATGGACTTCGTGGCGCCGCGCCTGCCCGCGCCCTGGCACATGGCGATCGCGCTGATGCGCGCCCAGGGCCTGGCGCGCGAGGACAAGCTGGCCCTGGCCCGCTTCACCACCAGCGCGCGCTGGATGCGCTGGGGCCTGAACGACGACGTGCCGGTCAGCGTGCTGCTGGAACGCTTCGACCAGACCGAACGATTGATCCGCCTGATGTGGCGGCCCCTGTGCCTGGCCGCCCTGAACACGCCGCCCGAGCGGGCCTCCGCCAACGTCTTCCTGGCCGTCCTGCGCGACAGCCTGGGCGCCAAACGCGCCGCCTCCGACATGCTGGTCCCGCGCCTCGATCTCGGCGCCCTGTTCCCGGTGGCCGCCGCGCGCCATCTTGAAGCAAAGGGCGGCGCCGTGCATGTCGGCGCCAAGGTCGGCGCACTGGCACGCGCCGGCGCCGGCTGGGAAGTGCAAGTGGGCGCAGACTGGCACAGCTTCGACGCCGTGGTGCTGGCCACGCCGCCCACGCAGGCGGCCAGCCTGCTGGCGCCGCTGGGCGAAACGGCCATCGCCGGCCAGCTCGATGCCTTCGAATACGAGCCGATTTCCACCTGCTACCTGCAGTACGACGCAACCGTGCGCCTGCCGCTGCCGTTCTGCGCGCTGCTCGATGCGCCCGACGACGGGCGTTTCGGCCAGTTCGTCTTCGACCGCGGCCAGCTCGACCCCGAGCAGGCCGGCCTGCTGGCGGTGGTCGTCAGCGCCGCCGGCGCCGCCGCCGCGCTCGACCAGGATGCGCTGGCCGCTGCGATCGCCCGGCAACTGGCCGCTGCCCTCGGGCTGCCGGGGCTGGCCACGCCGCTCTGGACCCGCGTGATCACCGACAAGCGCGCCACCTTCGCCTGCACCCCGGGCCTGGCGCGCCCGGGCAACGCCACCTCCCTGCCCGGCCTGGTGCTGGCCGGCGACTACACCGCCAGCGACTACCCCGCCACGCTCGAGTCGGCCGTGCGCAGCGGCCAGGGCGCGGCAACGGCCATCCTCGCCTACGCCCGCCTGCCCCGCGAAAACAGCAGCCTGTCGCACGCGGCTGGCGGCACGGCCGCCGGTTCCGTACAGTAGCAGCATCGACAACCACATCGTGGACAGGAACATGACTTACCAACTCGGCGTGCGCACGCTTGGCTTACTGGCCGTGGTGGCCGCCAGCACGGCCGCCCTGGTCGCACCCGAACTCTTCGGCGGCCAGGCGAACGCCACCGGCCCGGCGCTGCGCGCCATCCTTCTGCTCGGCCATGCCTGAGGCGGGCGCCGCATCCATGGGCAAACTCGAATACCTCGACGCGCTCAAGCGGGCCATGCTCGGCCTGCCGCCCGAGCTGCAGGCCAAGACCCTGGCCTGGTACGAGCAGCGCTTCGTCGACGGCGCCGCCGCCGGCCGCCTGGAAACCGACATCGCGCGCGAACTCGACGACCCGAAGAAGGTCGCCCTGACCCTGCGCGCCAACAGCCACATGGCCGCCTTTGCCGAGCAAAAGAACCCGGCCAACCTGCTGCGCATGTGCGTGTCGGTGGTGGGGCTGCTGATCTTCAACCTGTTCATGGTGATCCCGGCGGCCGTCTTCGGTTCGCTGCTGGCCACGCTGTACGTCGCGGCGCTGGCCTTTTACGTGGGCGGCATCGCGATCACGGCCAGCGGCCTGTCGGGTGCGAACGAACTCGTGCTCGACGGCCCGCTGCGCCACGTCAGCTTCGGCGACGGCGGCGAGACCGAAAGGGTCCGCACCCGTATTTCGATCAGCGAAACAGGCATCGAGATCGACGACGCCGGCGACGCGGCTGCCGAGCGCGACGCAGAAGCCGAGGCGGCCGACGCGGCCGAGGGGCCTTCGATCGAATCATCGCGCGTGGTGCGCGGCGCCGAGCGCGTGGCCGGCAGCAGCGTGCGCATCTCGACCGACCTCGACGAAGACGCGCGCATGACCCAGACCGTGCTTGGCTTCGCGCTGGTGCTGGGCGGGATTGTGCTGTTCCTGGTGTCGATCGTGGTCACGCGCTACGCCGCCAGCGGCGTCAAGCGCTACCTGCAAATGAACATGTCGCTCCTGCGCGGCAGCTGAGGAGAGCCGATGCGCGCCCTGTTACGAGTCGGCTTCGCCCTCCTGGTCCTTGCGGTCGTCCTGATCGGCCTGACCTACACCATGCTGCGCGCCCAGGGCGTGCCGACGCGCCTTGAGGGCCGCAGCGTGACCAGCGACACCCGCAGCATCGGCCGCGACGTGCGCGCCATCGAACTCAGCGCACCGGTGGACCTGAGCGTGCATTACGGACCGCAGCCCGGCCTGGTGGTGCGCGGCGAAGCGCGCCTGCTGCAGAACATCGACACCGCCAGCCGCGACGGCCTGCTGCGCATCGGCACCCAGGGCATCCTGCTGCGCCACCGCCAGCCCCTGGAAGTGGAAGTCACGCTGCCGATGCTGGACCGCCTGAGCGCGGACGGCAGCGGCGACACCCGCATCAACGGCTTCTCCGGCGAGCGCATCGAGCTGTCGCTGAGCGGCTCGGGCAGCGTCCAGTTCAACGGCCGCTACCGCCAGGCGCGCGCCGTCCTGCACGGCAGCGGCGACCTGAGCGTGGACGCCGGCAACAGCGACAGCATCGAGGCCGAACTGATGGGCTCCGGCGCCCTCAGCCTGGCCGGCGCCACGCGCCGCTTCCAGTACGAAGGCAGCGGCACCGGCATCCTCGACGCCCAGCGGCTGCGCGTGGAACAGGCGCAGCTGCGCCAGAGCGGTTCGGGCAGGGCCAGCATCACCGTGCGTGATACCGTAACCGCCGCGGTCAGCGGCAGTGGCGACATCGAGGTGCATGGGGAGCCGTCGCAACGCAGCGTGTCGCGCAGCGGCAGCGGAAACGTGCAGTTCGTCGAGTAGACGGATCGCCCGCGCGTGACAAAGCGCGCATTTCCGGCGAGTGCGCGCTGCTACACTGTCAGGCAGGCCGGACCACGGGGTCCGGCAACGTCCTGGGAGTGAGCTGCATTGCCTCCGAACCGAATTCGCGCACCACACCTGTGCTGCGCATCCTTCCTGGCCGTGGCCTGCCTGGCAGCGCACGCAGCGGACGCCCCTGCGGTGGTGCCAGGGCTGCCGGCACTGCAAGCGGCCTGCCGTCCCGACGCGACGCCCGATGCCGCGCTCGCGCAGGTAGAGGTAAGCGCCATGCCCGCCCTGTCCGGCGACCTTCCCTACATCGAAGCGCGCTCCAGTATCACCGGTGCACGCGTGCGCATCTACCACGACCCCGAACTCGGCGCTGCCGCCGCCTCCAAGGCCGCCTGTTTCATGGGCATGCTCGACCTGCTGCCGGCGGCCATGCCCGAAGCGCGCAGCCAGGCCGTCTGGTCGCCGATGGTCTTGTCGCGCAACCACGCCTACCTTCCGCCAAAACGCGACGGCGAACTGCGCTGGCTGAACACGTTCGACGCACAGGCATGGTCCGACGCGTCGATGCGCTTCCTGGTCAGCGTGATGCCGCATGAGGAAGTCCATCTGGTCCAGGGACGTCGCGGCCTGCACCTGCCGCGCTGGTTCACGGAAGGTCATGCGGAATGGGCCGGCCTGCAGGTGACCGGACAGGTTCGTCCGGACCTGGCCCGCGCGGCGCGCGAGCAGCGCGCGCAGGATTTCCGCGCACTGGGTGCGGCCCGTCTCGGGGCCTGGGGCGGATTGCAGGTCAAGCCGGAGGCCGTCGAGCGCCAGCTCTCGCCGGAAGACCGTGCGCGGCGCGCAGAGGACCCGAGCTACAATCCGCCAGGACCGTTCAGGTTCACACCCGACGACATGGTCGCGGATAACAGCGACGAGCAGGGCCGCTATGGCGCCGCGCTGGCGCTCTTCGACGGACTCGAGGCGCGGCACGGCCGGGCCGCGGTGCAGGCCTGGGTCGGCGCGGTCCTGGGCAGCAAAGGCGATCCCGATATTCCGGCCCTGGCGCTTCAGATGCTCGGCGAAGACATCGGACCGCTGCTGCGGTGAGCGCCTGATGACGGACGATTGCCTGCGTGCGCTCGGCATTTGGCGCTCCGTCACACTTGGCCGCATTGTGGAGCAAGCGGAATGAATGGATCGCAATCCCTGGAAAGTGTGCTGGACGAGTGGTACCGCTGGGTGAATTGGGTCACCCGTGACGCCCGGGATGAGAGGGAGAGCGAGGGTCTGACCGGGTACTACGATTTCATGTATCTGGTAGAGACCGACCCCGAGCTGGCCTGGAAGGCAATACTCGCAGCCATCGACCAGCCCCGGATGGAGCCATTCCTGGGCAATCTCGCAGCCAGCCCGCTTGAAGAGCTGCTCGATCTGCACGGCGCCGCCTTCATCGGCCGGGTGGAGCAACGTGCCCGGTCCGATCCAAGGTTCGCCAGGGTCTTGGGCGGAGTCTGGCAGTCTGCCATGCCGGACGCGATCTGGCAGCGAGTGCAGGCAGTATGGAACACCGAATGCTGACAGCGCAGGCAAGCTTCGCCCGCATCGGCCGCTGAGACGGAAGGCCGCCTTGCAAGCGCCTGCCCGGAGGCAGGCGTCATGCCGAACGGCCCGTCACCCCTTCAGAACTTGGCGCGCACCCCGAACACGAAGTTCCGGCCCGGCAGCGGCGCGATGTCCTTCAGCACCGAGGTCGACACGCGGATGTCGTCGTTCAGCAGGTTCTTCGCCAGCAGGAACCAGGTGAGGTCGGTACTTGCCAGGTGCTGGGTGTACGAGACATTCGCGTTCAGCTGGTTGTAGGCCGGCGTGGCCGTGGTCTCCGATGCCGCCAGGCGGTCCTGGCCGCGCGCATGCACCAGCGACAGACCGCCGCGCCAGTCGCCCTGGCGGTAACCGACGCTGGCGCCGACGCGGTCGGCCGGCTGCAGCGGCAGGCTGCCGCCCGCATCGAGCTTGCCGCGCGAGGTGTCGGCGAACAGGCGGCCAGACCAGCCGGCGCCGGTCTGGTTGTAGGTCACTTCGGCCTCGGCGCCACGGATGTGCGCGTCGGCCTGCTCGAAGACGCGGGTGCGCAGTTCGTCGCCCGGGTTGCCTTCCTCGTCCACCAGCGCGTCGTTGTCGATCCGGCCGTAGATGAAGTTGGACACGTTGTTGCGGTAGGCATTCGCCTTCCAGCGCACCAGGCCCGTGGTCTTGGCCACCGACAGCTCGATGTTGCGCGAGATTTCCTTGTCCAGGTTCGGGTTGCCGATGTCGAAGGTGGCGGTGGCGTCGTGCGGGCCGCCCGAGTACAGTTCCTCGATGGCCGGTGCGCGCTGGGCGTAGGACACGGTCGCGCCCACGCTGTAGCCCGGCGCGAACGGCCAGGCGGCGCCGAAGGAGCCCGAGCCGAGGTCGAAGCTGCGCTTGAGGTTGCCGACCGGGTCGCGCTCGACGTTCTCGTAGCGCAGGCCGGCGCTCAGGCGCAGCGGGCCGGCGTTCGCTTCCTCGACGATGAAGGCGGCCGCGGTCTTCGAATGCGTGACCGGCACCGTGTCCGGACCGCCTTCGGCATTCAGGGCCGAGAAGTGGGTGTTCTCGGTCTGCACACCGAAGGTGCCGTGCAGGCCGGCCACGGGCGCATGCGCCAGCTCGGCGCGCGTTTCCAGCGAGCGGTTGGCGAACAGGACTTCCGGGCCGTCTTCGCCGAGTTCCGCGTGCTGGTAGTCGGTGTAGCCGGCCTTGAAGCGGAAGGATTCGAAGCCGGCCAGCGGCGCCTTGACCAGGCTGTCGAAGTCGTAACGGTCCTGCTTCTGGTCGATGCGCGAGCCTTCCAGGCTGGGAATGCCGTACAGGTTGCTCTGGTGCGAAGCCGACAGCCCGGCGTAGCCCCAGTCGTCGACCCAGGAAGCGCCGACGCCGAGTTCCTTCGCCTCGGTTTCCGAGTTCGGCAGGCGCTTCATGCCCGTCGAGGCGTCGTCCAGCACGCGGTTGCCGGGAATCTTGTAGTCGTTCGTCTCGCGCCAGTTGGCGTCGACGTGCAGCGCCACGTGGCCGCTGGCGCCGTCGATGCTGGCCGAGCCATTGCGGCTGTTGTCGACCGTCCCGTAGCGCGCTTCCACCTGGCCGGTGGGTTTCGGCTCCAGCGTGGTCGGGATGCGCTCGTTGACGATGTTGACCAGGCCGCCGATGGCGCCCGAGCCGTACAGCAGGGCCGCCGGGCCGCGCAGGATTTCGATCTGGCGCGCCACCGCGCCTTCGGACGCCACCGCGTGGTCGTTCGACAGGCCGGACACGTCGTTGGTGGCCATGCCGTTTTCCAGCATCTTGACGCGCGAGCCTTCCAGGCCGCGGATCACCGGGCGCGAGGCGCCGGCGCCGAAGGCCGAGGCCGAGACGCCGAGTTCCTGCGACAGGGTTTCGCCGATCGAGCTGCCGGTCTTGTCGCGCAGTTCGTCGCCGGCCAGCACCTTGGCCGGCGTGAGGATCTGGTCGCCTTCGGCGCTGCGGAATGGCGAGGCGGTGACCAGCACCTGGGGCACGGTATCCTTGTGCAGATGCGCGTCGTGGGTTTCAGTGGTTTGCGCCAGGGCCGGCGCGTTGAAGGAAAGGAGGATGGCGCTGGCCAGCAGCGTACGTTGGGTATTCATGGTGATTCGACCTTCTGCAAACGGATAACATGCGGCGCTGCCAGGGCGCGTTCGCCGTGGCAGCAGAAAAAAGACGGGCAGTGTGATCAGGCTTGCGGCGGGCCGCGCGGCTGGACGCTCCAGCGTGCCAGGAGGCGCACGCCTTCGCGGTGGGCGCCGGGCGGCGTGTCGAAGGACAGCGTGAGCGGAAGGAAGCTGGAAACCGGCAGCGGCAGCGCGAAGGCCAGCTGGGCGCTGTCCATGCAGAGCGCGCAGGCATCGTGGGCGCCGCCGCCGGGGAGCTTGCCGGGCTTGAGGCCCGCGTCTCCCTCCTGGACCAGCGAAGCGCCGCCGCGCGCACTGCCCCAGTCCGTTGCGACGTGCAGGATCGACGCCTGCTGCGCAAGCAGCAGCAGGAGCGACAACAGCAGGTGAACGATGGAGCGGGACATGAATCGAATCCAGACGACAAGCGGGCATTCTAACCGCATTGACAACGGCTTTGCTGGGGAGGCCCGATTTTATGTTGCGATCACACTGCCTTCAACCAGCGCAGCACGCCCTCGCCCGCTGCCCGTCCGCTGGCGAAGCAGGCAGTGAGCAGGTAGCCGCCGGTCGGCGCTTCCCAGTCGATCATCTCGCCGGCCACGAACACGCCGAGCGCGGCCTGCAGCATGCCGTTGGCATCCATGGACTCGAAGCGCACGCCGCCGGCGCTGCTGATCGCTTCGTCGATCGGGCGCGGGCGTTTCAATACCAGCGGCAGCGCCTTGATCGCCCCCGCCAGGCGCTCGGGGTCGTTGTAGCCGGCCGCATCCAGGCATTCGCGCAGCAGGCCGGCCTTCACGCCCTTGATGCCGAGCCGGCTTTGCAGGTGGCTGGCCATCGAACGCGCGCCGCGCGGGCGCAACACCTCGGCACGCACGCGCTGCGCGTCGTGGTCGGGCGCGAGGTCGAGCCAGATCGTGGTCGCGCCACGCGCGGCGATCTGGTCGCGCAGCGGCGCCGACAGGGCGTACACCAGGCTGCCCTCGATGCCGCTGGCGGTGACGACGAACTGGCCCCGTCGCCGTTCGCGTTGCCCTGCACGGTTTTCGTATTCGACCGCCACCGTGATCAGCGGCGCGCCGGCGTGCTTCTCGCTGAAGTGGGCGCTCCAGTCGGTGTCGAAGCCGCAGTTCGACGGCACCAGCGGCGCCACCTCGACGCCGCGCGCCGCCAGCAGCGGCACCCAGGCGCCGTCCGAGCCGAGCCGCGCCCAGCTGGCGCCGCCCAGGGCCAGGATGGTGGCGTCGGCCTCGACCAGGGTTTCGCCATCCGGCGTGGCGAAGACCAGCCGGCCGTCGCGCCAGCCTTGCCAGCGATGTCGCGTATGCAGGCGCACGCCGGACTCGCGCAGGCGATGCAGCCAGGCGCGCAGCAGCGGCGCCGCCTTCATTTCGAGCGGGAACACGCGGCCGGAGGTACCGACGAAGGTGTCGATGCCGAGGCCGTGGATCCAGTCGCGCACGCCCTGCGGCGTGAAGCGCGCCAGCCAGCGCGCCACCTCGAGGCTGCGTCCGGCGTAGCGGGCCACGAAGGCGTCGTAGGGTTCGGAATGTGTGATGTTCATGCCGCCCTTCCCCGCCAGCAGGAACTTGCGTCCGCTGGAAGCCATTGCGTCGTAGACGTCGACCGCCACGCCGCCTGCGGCCAGGACTTCGGCAGCCATCAGGCCGGCGGGGCCGCCTCCGATGATGGCAACGCGGGATGGGGATCGAGGAGATGCGGACATGCTGGCTGACGCTGAAATGGAGAGGCCGCATTGTAGTCGAGATCGGACCGGCAAGGCCAAATGTAAAGGGTGCTTGACATCGGTTTTTTGTTGATCTAGCATGTAAAGTATCCTTTACATAACCCCTTCATCGGAGCCGGAGATGAATAACATGCGGAGTGAAATGCGCCACGAAAAACGCGTCACCAGGACCTACCATCGCGAGCTGTTCGGCGCGATCGCGCTGTACACCCTGCTGCTGGTGGCGGCCATCCGCTTCGGCCGCCCGATGGAGGAAGGCGTGCTGCGCACCCTGGTGCTGGTGAGTCCGATGATCGGCTTCGGCGCCGCCATCTGGGCCATCGTGCGCCATCTGGCGCGGGTCGACGAATTCATCCGCAAGCAGCTCACGGAAAACGTCGCGCTGGCCGCCGCCATTACCGCCGGCCTCACCTTCACCTACGGCTTCCTCGAAACCGCCGGCTACCCGAAGCTGTCGATGTTCACGGTCTGGTGCGTGTTGTGCGGCACCTTCGGCATCGTGCAGGTCATCCGCAAGCTGACGGGCAAATGAAAAACCTCCTCCGCGAACTGCGCGCCGAACACGGCTGGAGCCAGGCCCACCTGGCCGAGCTGCTGGACGTGTCACGCCAGACCGTGATCGCGATCGAGAACGGCAAGTACGACCCCAGCCTGCCGCTCGCATTCGCCATCTCGAAAATCTTCCAGCAACCGATCGAAGCCATCTTCACCCCCGACCAGGAGCCAGCATGAAAGCAGCATTGTTGTTCGCATTGATCCTCGGCGCCGGCGCGCCCGCATTCGCACAGGACGCGCCGCAGCCTGCCAACCGGTTTGCCGCCACCATCGCACCCGCCGAGCGTTTTGACATCAAGGGCATGCTGGTCGAGCGCCACGGCAACGGCGCGAAACCGCTGGTCCTGATTCCCGGCCTGGCGACCGGGGGCTGGGTGTGGCAGGAGACGGTGCGCGAACTGGGGAACGGCCACACGATCTACGTCGTCACCCTGCCCGGCTTCGATGGGCGCCCCGTGCCTGCCGGCGACGCCGCTGCCGAGAACCGCTTCATGACAGCGAAGGCCACGCTGGCCGAACTGATCTCCTCTCGCCACCTCGCCAAGCCGGTACTGATCGGCCACAGCATCGGCGCGACGCTGTCGATCGCCCTTGCCGAAGACCTGCCCGATGCATTGGGCGGCGTGGTCGCCATCGACGGCTTGCCGGTGTTCCCGCGCACCGAGGACATGCCGACCGCCCAGCGCCCGGCGATGGGCGAAGCGGTTCGCAAGCAGATGGCTGCCGCAGTCGGGCCTGCCTTTGCCGCGCAGCAGAGACAGTACATGCGCACCATGGGCGTGGTCGACATGGGCAAAGCCGACGACATCGCCAAGCTCACCGCGCGCAGCGATCCGCTGGCGGTGGCGGACTACGCCGGCGCGGTGATGGCGCTCGACCTGCGCGCCGATCTGCCGAAAATCCGCGTTCCGGTGCTGGTCCTCGCGCCCTCCTTCGGCCCGGATGAAGCCCTGACGGGGATGTCCGGCGGCGAGAAGGTGGCGTATTATCGGGAACTGATGACCGGCACGCCGAAGCTGGACGTCAAACTCATCGACAACGCGCGCCACTTCGCCATGCTCGACCAGCCCCGCGCCGTGAACGACGCGTTGCGCCAGTTCCTGAACAACCTGTAAGGAGACACCATGCCCACCATGTCCCACTGGATCAGCCAGTACCTGTTCGCCGCCGGCTCGATGTTCGCGCTGCTCATCGCGGTCGACGTCCTGATTCGCGGCGAAGCCTTTGCCCGCGCCTGGCCGTCGGCCCTGGCCTGGTCGGTCGTCGCCTCGGCGCTGTTCATCGGGCGGCGTTTTTACAACATGCGCAAAGGGCTGGACTGCGCGGTCTGCGAGCGGCTGGACAAGAAATAACGCCGTTTTCCTCCTTGATCTACCTCAGGTCCGTCCTGCGGGACGGGCCGATACTGGCGTGCTCGCCGGCGAGTTATTCATCCTGCATTTGTTAAGTCAACAATATTCTTCTTGACATGGGATGTCATGGGAATATTCTTATGCAGACGCAGGTGAACGATGCAGCCCCATGATGGGCGCACGATTTGCCGGCCGTTCAATCATCTTGGAGGATGAGTATGTCGGAAATGTCACGGCCATCACTGGCTCGCAGGACAGTACTGGGTGCGCT
Organism: Massilia sp. YIM B02769; assembly: GCF_030411995.1. Taxonomy (GTDB): domain Bacteria; phylum Pseudomonadota; class Gammaproteobacteria; order Burkholderiales; family Burkholderiaceae_D; genus Telluria. The sequence goes on along the minus strand of NZ_JASNRC010000007.1, from coordinate 77,990 downwards.
CGCGTCCAGTCCTTTGTGGCTCGGCAGCGCATGGGCCGCTTCGCAGTCGATGAAGATCTCGCATCAATTCCCTGGCGGTAGCATCACGGAAGGCGACTTCCGCGACCGCCTGTGCCGCATGTTTGCCACCGAGGTGGAAAAACGCACGCGCGGCAGCCTGAAGTTCTCGATCTACCCGAATTCCGCGCTGATGCAGCCGAACGCCCAGTTCGGCGCGCTGCGCAAGGGCAGCCTCGACCTGGCGCTGGTGCCGCTGTCGTATGCCGGCGCCGAATCGCCGGAAGCGAACATCGGCCTGATGCCGGGCCTGGTGACGTCGTACCAGCAAGGCTATGCCTGGAAGAACGCCGACGTCGGCAAGGAACTGATGCGCATCCTGGACAGCCAGGGCCTGGTCGTGATCAGCTGGATCTGGCAGGCCGGCGGCGTGGCCTCGCGCGGCGCCGAGCCGATCCTGCGGCCGGAACAGGTGCAGGGCCTGAAAGCCCGCGGCGGTTCGCACGAGATGGACCTGATCCTGCAGGACGCCGGCGCCACGATCGTCAACATGCCGTCCAACGAGATCCGCGACGCCATGAAGAGCGGCGCGCTGGACGCGGCGTTCACCTCATCGACGTCGCTGATCACCTTCCGCCTGGCCGACGTGGCGCGCTCGCTGACCACGGCGCGCGGCGGCGGCTACTGGTTCATGCTGGAGCCGCTGATGATGTCGAAGACGGTCTTCTCGCGCCTGACCAGGCAGCAGCAGGAAGCGATCATGACGGTCGGCGCGGACCTGGAAAAATTCGCGCTGCGCCAGGCGATGGCCGACGACCAGGCGGTGGCCGGCTATTATTCGCGCGCCGGTGCGCAGGTGGCGGACATGGATGCCGAGTCGCTGAAGCAGTGGCAGGCGGTGGCGCGTACCACGGCCTGGCGCGAGTTCGGCGGGCGCAGCGACAACTGCGCGAAGCTGCTGGCGCTGGCCGAGAAGTCGATCGCGGCGTTGTAACTGGTAGGGTGGACGGGTTTCCCGTCCACGCGTTCAACGAGCGCCAGAATCCGTAGGGTGGGCGCCCCGTGCCCACGCGTGAAACATGAACATTGTTGGGCAAGCTGGACGCCAATCAAGCCAACAATGATTTACGTTCACGCGTGGGCACAGGGCGCCCACCCTACGCCTTTCAACCGCCGGTAACAGGCGGGAAGAACGCCACTTCCCCACCTTCGACAATCGCCGTCTCCGGCGCGCACATCACATGGTTGAACGCCATGCGCAGCGCACGCCCGTGCGCCAGGGTCTCGGCCCAGACGCCGCCGCGTGCGATCAGGTAGTCGCGTACCGCACCCACGGTGCGCACGTCCTCGGGCAGGTCGACGCGCTCCTGCGCCAGGCCCAGGGCCTCGCGCACGGAGGCAAAGAATTTCAGTTCGATCTGCATGGTCGTTTAATGCTGGAGTTCGGCAAAGGGAATGAAGCGCACGATGTCGCCTTCATTGATGACGCGTCCCGGCGGGTTGTCGACCAGGCCGTCGCCCCACACGGTGGAAGTCAGCACGCCCGAGCCCTGGTTGGTGAACAGCTCCAGGCCGCCACCGGCATTCACGCGCACGCGCAGGAACTCGTTGCGGCGGTCGGCTTTCGGCAGGTTGAAGTCGGCGCGCATCCCGTAGGCGCGCGGCTCGACCGGCCCGCTCACGCCCTGCAGGCGCAGCAGGAAAGGCCGCACGAACAGCAGGAAGGTGATGAAGCTCGACACCGGGTTGCCCGGCAGGCCGATGAAGTAGCTCGAACCACCGTCCCTGTTCACCTGGCCGAACGCCAGCGGTTTGCCCGGCTTGACGGCGATCTGCCACATGTTCAGCTGCCCTTCCGCTTCCACGGCCGGCTTGATGTGGTCTTCCTCGCCCACCGACACACCGCCCGAGGTGATGATCAGGTCATGCTCGCGCGCCGCTTCGCGCAGCGTGGCGCGGGTGGCGTCGAGCGAATCGGGCACGATGCCGTAGTCGGTGAATGCGCAGCCGAAGTTTTCCAGCAGGCCGCGCAGGGTGAACCGGTTCGAGTTGTAGATCGCGCCCGGCGCCAGCTGGCCATTCGGTGCTTCGCCCGGCATGGTCAGCTCGTCGCCGGTGAAGAACACGGCCACGCGCACGCGGCGGCGTACCGGCAGTGTCGCCAGGCCAACCGAGGCAGCCAGTCCCAGTTCCTGGCTGCGCAAACGCGTGCCGGCGGCCAGGATGGTCGAGCCGGCGACGATGTCTTCGCCGGTGCGGCGAATCCACTCGCCGGCCTTGGGCGTGTGGCGGATCACAACGTTGTCGCCCTGGGCTTCGCACTGCTCCTGCATCACCACGGCGTCCGCCCCTTGCGGGATCATGGCGCCGGTGAAGATGCGCGCGGCGGTGCCGAATTCCAGGGGCTCGCCGACGACGCCGGCCGGAATGCGCTGGGCCACGCGCAGCGAGGCGCCGCCATTCACACAATCGGCGGCGCGCACGGCATAGCCATCCATTTGCGTGTTGTCGGCCGAGGGCACGTCGATGGTCGAGGCCTGGTCCGCGGCCAGCACGCGGCCATTCGCGTCGAGCGTGGCCACCTGCTCGATATCCGCTACGGGATGCACGGCGGCGAGCAGCGTGTCGAGCGCTTCGCGCACGGTCAGCATCGCGCGCGGCGCAAGTTTCTCAATCGTTGGTGTCATGGTTACAGTCCGGTATGCGCGGCGATGAAGGTCTTCATTTCGTCGACGTTCGGGCGCATCAGCACGAATTTCTGGGGCAGCGCTTCGAGTTCTTCGAAGCCGGCCGGACGCGCGGCATCGACGCCGATCGCTTCGAGGATGGTCTCGTTGAACTTGGCGGCCAGCGCGGTTTCGAGCACGATCATCGGCACGCCCTCGGCCAGGTGCTCGCGCGCGACCTTGATGCCGTCGGCGGTGTGGGTGTCGACGGTGATGCCATAGTCGTCGTAGGCCATGCGGATGGTGTCGAGGCGGTCGGCATGGGTCGACTTGCCCGAGGCGAAGCCATATTCGCCGACGCGCGCGAACTCGTCGCCGTCGCTGCCCGGCCCGCCCGAGAGGTCGAAGCCGCCGTGGGTGTCGACCTTGCGGAACAAGGCGGCAGTGCGCTCGCTGTCCTGGCCGACCAGGTCGTAGACGAAGCGCTCGAAGTTCGAGGCCTTCGAGATGTCCATCGACGGGCTGCTGGTGTGCCAGGTCTCGGCGCTCTTCCTCACGCGGTAGACGCCGGTGCGGAAGAATTCGTCGAGCACGTCGTTCTCGTTGGTGGCGACCACGAGTCGATCGATCGGCAGGCCCATCATGCGCGCGATGTGGCCGGCGCAGATGTTGCCGAAGTTCCCGGACGGGACGGTGAACGAGACCTTTTGCTCGTTGCTGCTCGTGGCAGCGAGGTAGCCGCGGAAGTAATAGACCACCTGGGCGACGACGCGTGCCCAGTTGATCGAGTTCACGGTGCCGATCTTGTGGCGCGCCTTGAAGGACAAATCGTTCGAGACGGCTTTCACCATGTCCTGGCAGTCGTCAAACACGCCTTCGACCGCGATGTTGAAGATGTTCGGGTCCTGCAGGCTGAACATCTGGGCGGTCTGGAAGGCGCTCATCTTCTCGTTCGGCGAGAGCATGAACACGCGCACGCCGCGCTTGCCGCGCATCGCGTACTCGGCGGCGCTGCCGGTGTCGCCCGAGGTGGCGCCGAAGATGTTCAGCTCATCGTCGTTCTTGGCCAGCGCGTATTCGAACAGGTTGCCGAGCAGTTGCATGGCCATGTCCTTGAAGGCCAGGGTCGGGCCGTTCGACAGGGCTTGCAGGATCAGCTTGCGGCCGTTCTCGTCTTCGAGGGTGCGCAGCGGTGTGATGTCGGCGGCGGATTCGCCTTCGCGCGCGTTGCGGTAAACCTCGGGGGTGTAGGTCTTGGCGGTGAGCGCTTTCAGGTCGGCGTCCGGAATGTCGGTCGCGAACTTGCGCAGGATTTCATAGGCCAGCTCGGCGTAGGACAGCTGGCGCCAGGCGGTCAGCTCGTCGTTCGTCACCTGCGGGTAGGTGGCCGGCATGAACAGACCGCCATCGGGGGCCAGGCCGCCGAGCAGGATGCTCGAGAAGGTTTCCGGATTGCGGGAAGCGGACGCGCTCGTTGCGCGGGTAGACACATATTGCATACGTAAATGATCCGGTTGGGCTCGCGTTGATTCTTTTATTATAGTGCGGGCCGGCAGATCCTGTATGTGTGGTCGAGATTGTGTGATCGTGGAGACAGGAGCGCTCCACCGACGTAACCGCAACTGGCGGCGTCAACCGTACGGTGGGCACTCCGTGCCCACGCGGAACGATGCGCCGTGTTTGCCGCATTCAAATCGAAACCGACGCGATATCGTAACGCCTCAATCGGCGCCGCGTTAACGCGTCGGTTTCGATGTGGCACAGGCTAACACCACGCCGGCTTCCGCGTGGGCACGGGGTGCCCACCGTACGGTCAACGCATCCGGCCCGATTCCCTGAGCGGGAATGCGATGCGCCCAGCTCCGATCAGCAAGCCGCGTGATTCACGGTCACAACGTGCACCGCCAAGCCACCCAGCGAAGTCTCCTTGTACTTCGCCTGCATGTCCGCCCCCGTCTGGCGCATGGTCTCGATCACGTTGTCCAGGCTGACGAAGTGGGTGCCGTCGCCCTTCAGCGCCAGCGAAGCCGCCGTGATCGCCTTGATCGCGCCCATGCCGTTGCGCTCGATGCAGGGAATCTGCACCAGCCCGCCGATCGGATCGCAGGTCATGCCGAGGTGGTGTTCGATGCCGATTTCGGCCGCGTTCTCGATGCGCTCGTTCGAGCCGCCCAGCGCCGCCACCAGGCCGGCCGCCGCCATCGCGCAAGCCACGCCGACTTCGCCCTGGCAGCCGACTTCGGCGCCCGAGATCGAGGCGTTCTTCTTGCACAGCATGCCGATCGCCGACGAGGTCAAGAGAAAATCGCGGATGCCGGCGACCGGGTCGCTCGGACGGCAATCCTCGGCGTAGTAGCGCAGCACCGCCGGGATGATGCCGGCCGCGCCATTCGTCGGCGCGGTCACCACGCGCCCGCCGGCCGCGTTCTCTTCGTTCACCGCCATCGCGTACAGGGTCACGTGGTGGGTCGCGTCGTGCGGCAGTTCGTTGACGCGCCTGCCCTCGTTGCAGTGGGCCTGCTTCCACAGTGTGGCCGCGCGGCGCTTGACGTTCAGGCCGCCCGGCAGCTGCCCTTCGGTGACCAGGCCGTGGGCGATACAGTCGCGCATCGTGACCCAGATGCGGTCCAGGCCCGCATCCAGCTCCGCCTCGCTCATACGCGCCAGCTCGTTCGCGCGCAGCATGTGCGGGATCGTCAGGCCGTGCTGCTTGCCGTGGGCCAGCAGCTCGCTCATCGTGTCGAAGGGGAACGGTACGCCCACCTGCGGCGCTTCTGCGGCGCGCGTCTGCGCTTCGCCGGCCGCGGTGATGAAGCCGCCGCCCACCGAATAATAGATGCGCTCGATGACGCTGCCATCCTTCAGTTGCAGCACGAAGCGCATGCCGTTCGGGTGCTCGGGCAGGGTCGAGGTCTTGTGCCATACCAGGTTGCTGCGCGCCGTGAACGGCACTTCGTGCGTGCCGAGCAGGCGCAGCACGCCGTCGAGTTCCGCCTCGGCCAGCTTGTCCTCGACCGTGTCCGGGTCGATGTCCTGGGGCGTCTCGCCCATCAGGCCTAGGATCACCGCCTTGTCGGTGGCGTGGCCGACGCCGGTCAGCGCCAGCGACCCGTACAGGTGGGCTTCGACACCCACCGCGTCGTCCAGCGCGCCAGACTCCAGCAGGAAGCGGCGCGCCGCCACCATCGGCCCCACCGTGTGCGAGCTCGATGGCCCGATACCGATCTTGAACAGATCGAAAACGCTCATGTCCATCTTTGTCTCCGGCTTTTCTTATTATGCGATGGCTTACGCGGTGGCGCCGACGTCGATGTTCTCGAGCATGCTCGACACCATCTCTTCGATACCGACGCGTGCCTTCCAGCCCCAGTCGGCGCTCGCGCGGCTGTCGTCCAGGCTCTTCGGCCAGGTATCGGCAATCGCCTGGCGGCTGTCCGGTTTGTAGGCGACCTCAAATGCCGGCACGGCTTGCTTGATGGCGGCGGCCAGTTCGCGCGGGTTGAACGACACGCCGGCGACGTTGTACGAGGAGCGGATCTTCACCTGTTCGCTTGGGGCGTCCATCAGCTCGATGGTGGCGCGGATCGCGTCCGGCATGTAGATCATCGGCAGCGTGGTTTCCGGGCCGAGGAAGCATTCATAGGTCTCGCCCTTCAGTGCCGCGTGGAAGATGGCGATCGCGTAGTCGGTGGTGCCGCCGCCCGGTGGCGACTTGAAGCTGATGATGCCCGGGTAGCGGATCGAACGCACGTCCACGCCGTACTTGGTGTGGTAATACTCGCACAGGCGCTCGCCGGCGAGTTTACTGATGCCGTAGATCGTGGTCGGGTCCATCACCGTGTACTGCGCGGTGTTCTCGGCCGGGGTGTTCGGCCCGAAAGCGGCGATCGACGATGGCCAGAACACCTTCAGCGGTTTGCCGGCTTCGCCGCGTTCGCGCGCGACTTCGAGAATGTTCAGCAGGCCGTCCATGTTCAGGGTCCAGGCTTTCAAAGGCGCCTTTTCGCCGGTGGCCGACAGCAGTGCGGCCAGCTGGTAGACCTGGGTGATGCCTTCGTCGGCGATGACTTGCGCCAGCTTGTCCTTGTCCAGCACGTCGAGCTGGGCGTAGCGCGCCGCGCCGTAGACGTTGTTGCTGCCGATGTCGGTGGCGAGCACATTCCCGGCGCCGTGTTGTTCTGCGAGTGCGGAAACCAGTTCGCTGCCGATCTGGCCGTTGGCGCCGATGATGAGGAGACGTTCCATTTGCTGATATTCCTTGAAGCCTGATTGATTTAATTATTCTTGAGGATGCCGAGCTCTTTGCCGGCCTGCTCGAAGGCGGCCAGCACGGTATCGAGCTGTTCTCGGGTATGCGCGGCCGACAGCTGGACGCGCACGCGCGCCTGGCCCATCGGCACCACCGGGTAGAAGAAGCCCGACAGCAGCACGCCGAGTTCGAACATGCGCGCCGCGAATTTCTGCGCCACCGGCGCGTCGAACAGCATCACCGGCACCACCGGGTGGGTGCCCGGCTTGATGGTGAAGCCGATGCGCTCGATCTCCTGGCGGAAGTAGGCGGTGTTTTCCATCAGGCGGTCGCGCAGTTCGGTCGACTTGCCGATCCGTTCCAGCACGGCGAGCGAGGCGCCGGCGATCATCGGCGCCAGGGTGTTCGAGAACAGATAGGGACGCGACTTCTGGCGCAGGGTCTCGATGACTTCCTTGCGGCCCGAGGTAAAGCCGCCCATCGCGCCGCCCAGGGCTTTACCGAGGGTGCCGGTGATGATGTCGATGCGGCCGATCACGCCGCAGTGCTCGTGGGTGCCGCGGCCGGTGGCGCCGAGGAAGCCGGAAGCGTGCGATTCGTCGATGAGCGTGAGCGCGCCGTACTTGTCGGCCAGGTCGCAGATTTTATCCAGCTGGGCGATGGTGCCGTCCATCGAGAAAGCGCCGTCGGTGACGATTACCTTGTGGCGCTTGCCGGCGGCGGTGGCTGCCTGCAGCTGGGCTTCCAGGTCGGCCATGTCGTTGTTGGCGTAGCGGTAGCGCGCGGCTTTGCACAGGCGGATGCCGTCGATCAGCGAGGCGTGGTTCAGGGCGTCGGAGATGATGGCGTCGTTCTCGTCGAACAGCGGCTCGAACACGCCGCCGTTGGCGTCAAAAGCCGCTGCGTACAGGATGGTGTCTTCGGTGCCGAGGAACTTCGAGAGCGCCTGTTCCAGTTCCTTGTGCACGGTTTGCGTGCCGCAGATGAAGCGCACCGACGACAGGCCGTAGCCGTACTTGGCCAGCGCGGCTTCCGCGGCCTTTTGGGTCTCAAGGTCGCCCGACAGGCCCAGGTAGTTATTCGCGCACATGTTGATCAGGGTACGGCCATCGCTGGATTCGACGACGGCGCCCTGGCGCGACGCCAGCACGCGCTCGGGCTTGAACAGGCCCTGGTCGCGCAAGGTCGACAGATTGTTCTGCAGACCAGTATAAAAGGCGTTCTTCGCTTGTTCGCTCATGTGATTTCCCTGTCTGTGGTTGCCGGCTTGACCGGCTGTTGGACTATGCTGTACCGTTGACCGCTTGCCGTACCGGTTCGATGCTGTGCTGCGTTTTCGCTATCTCGAACCAAAATTCAATATAATGAATATTACGCCGACCTGTTGAACTTGGCAAGGTGCGGCGCTCCTCCATTTACCCGAGCTGTCTGTAGAGATGAAAACCGTGGTCACGACCAATAACGCCCCGCCGGAAGTCGGCGCCACCCTGCAACGCCTGCGCCTGGCGCGCGGCCTGACGCTGGAAGACCTGTCGCGCATCGCGGGGGTATCGAAGTCGATGCTGTCCCAGATCGAGCGCGAAAAGGCCAATCCTACCATCGCCATCACCTGGCGTCTGGCCAACGCGCTGGGCGTGCAGATCGGCGAACTGCTGGCCTCGGAAACCCGCGACGTCGAAGCCATCCGCGTGCTGGACGCCCACGAAACCCCGACCCTGCCCGGCACCCACGCCGGCTATACCCTGCGCATCCTGGGACCGATGGAACTGGCCGGCCAGTACGAGTGGTACGAACTGACCCTGGCGCCGGGCGGCGAACTGGCGTCCCAGGCCCACGATCCGGGCACCAAGGAGCACATGACGGTGATTAACGGCACGCTCGAGATCGAGGTCGGCACCTCGAAACGCAAGGTCAAGGCGGGGGGTACGGCGCGCTATCCGGCCGACCAGGACCACATATTGCGCAATGTCGGGAAGACCGAGGCCAAGGCGCTGCTGGTGGTGGTGCACCGCTAGCGCCGCAAACGGGTGCGGGGATACCCCTCTCCTGGCAGCATCTTCTTGCGGGACGGCGATGTGACTTTACGGTACCGGGCTTTGAACTGTTGGTAGATATATGCCAAAATGAAAGACATCTACCAACAAGCGTCCTCCACTCGTCGCTCGCATGCTTTCATCCCGTCGCGCTCCCGCATTTCCCGCTCCCGCTTGTCCCGACCCGCGCGCCGCGCTCCAGGTGCCGACATGAGTCCGCTTACCCTCGAACTCGGCGCGTTCGACTGGAGCACGACACCGCTTGGCCCGCGCGAACAGTGGCCGGCCGCGCTGGAGGCGATCTTCTCCATGATGCTCGATTCGCCGCTATCGATGTGCGCGACCTGGGGCGAGAAACAGACCCTGCTCTACAACGCCGCCTACGCGCCCTTCCTGGCCAAGCGCCACCCGGCGGCGCTGGGCCAGCCCATCTACGAGGTCTCGTCCGACGTCTGGAACGATATCGGCCCGCTGGTGGAGCGCGTGCATGCCGGCGAATCGGTGCACTTCAGCGACATGTACCTGTGCATGACACGCAACGGCTACGAGGAAGACACGTGGTGGTCGTTTGCCTATAGTCCCGTGCGCGACCGGGGCAGGATCATGGGCCTGCTGGATATCGCGACCGAGACCACGGCCGGCGTGATCGCGGCGCGTCAGCGCGACGCTGCCGAGCTCGAACTGCGTGCGCGCAACCTGGCGCTGGAAAACGAGATCGTGGCGCGCAGGGACGCCGCCAGGCGCTTCTCCACCCTGATCGAACACCTTCCCGTCGGCGTCTGCCTGGTGGACGGGGGCGGCCGCTGCCTGTTGCAGAACCCGGTCTTCAAGACGTTCCTGTCTGAAGCCGAGCTGCCCCTGCATGCGGCGCAACAGGTGCGCGCGCGCTGGCGCGGATATGACATGCAGGGACGCTTGCTTTCCCCCGAGAACTATCCCGATGCCCGGGCCCTGCGCGGCGAGCTGGTGACGCCAGGCGATGAATTCCTGCTCACCCGCGCAGACGGCACGGAATCCTGGATCGCCGTCAGCGCGGTGCCTCTGGTCGACAGCGGTGGCATGCAAGCGGGGGCGATTCTTGTCATCGACGACATCGACGCGCGCAAACGCGTGCTGATCGATCTCGAACGGCAGGTTGCCGAGCGCTCCCGGGACCGCAACGCCCTCTGGACCCTGTCGTCGGACATCATGTTGCGCTGCACCTTCACGGGAGTCATCACGGCAACCAATCCGGCCTGGGCGGCGGTGCTTGGATGGCGCGAGCATGAGCTGATCGGATCGAACCTGTTCGACCTCATCCACCCGGACGACATGGAGCACACGATCGCCGGCGCCCAGGAACTGTCGCAAGGCATCGGGCACAGCCGCTTCGACAACCGCTACCGCCACCGCGACGGCAGTTACCGCTGGATCTCGTGGTCGACCCGCTCGGCCGAGGACCTGATCAACGCGGTCGGCCGCGACTTCACGCGCGAGAAAGAGCAAATGGCCGAGCTCGAGGCAATGCAGAATGCCCTGCGCCAAAGCCAGAAGATGGAAGCCGTCGGCCAGCTGACCGGCGGCCTGGCGCACGACTTCAACAATCTACTGGCAGGCATTTCCGGCGCCCTGCAGCTGATGCAGGTGCGCATGCAGCAGGGCCGTTTCCAGGATTTCGAGCGCTACATCACGACGGCGCTGGGCGCGTCGCGCCGGGCGGCGGCGCTGACGCATCGCCTGCTGGCCTTTTCGCGCCAGCAGACGCTGATGCCCAAGCCGACCGACGTCAACCGGCTGGTTGCGGACATGCGCGAGCTGATCGAGCGTACCGTCGGGCCGGCCACGCGCATCGAGGTGTTCTGCGAGCCCGGTGCCTGGACCGCCCTGGTCGATGCGCCGCAACTCGAGAATGCCCTCCTCAACCTGTGCATCAATGCCCGCGACGCGATGCCCGATGGCGGCGCCGTGCGCATCCAGACCGCGAACCGGTCGATGGACGCGCGGGCTGCGCGCGAGCACGGCCTGGCCCCCGGCCAGTACCTGGCGCTGAGCGTGAGCGACACCGGCAGCGGCATGTCCCCGGAAGTCATCGCCCGCGCCTTCGAGCCCTTCTTCACCACCAAGCCGATCGGCCAGGGCACCGGTCTCGGCCTGTCGATGATCTATGGCTTTGCCCAGCAGTCGGGCGGCCAGGTGCGCATCGAGTCCGCCATCGGCACGGGAACGACGGTCAGCATCTTCCTGCCGCGCCACCATGGCGCGGGCGACGACGAGGGCGACGCCGCCGGCGCCACGGCCGCGCCCCGGGCGCTTGAACCGGCCGCCCAGCGTGCCACCGTGCTGGTGGTGGACGACGAGCCCGCCGTGCGCATGCTGGTCATCGACATCCTGCAAGACCTGGGCTGCGCCTGGATCGAGGCGGCCGACAGTGCGGCCGGTCTCGCGATCCTGCAGTCGGATGCGCGGATCGACCTGCTGGTGTCCGACGTTGGCTTGCCCGGCGGCATGAACGGACGCCAGATGGCCGACGCCGGGCGCATCTCTCGCCCGGGGATGGGGGTGCTATTCATCACGGGCTACGCGGAAACGGCTGTGCTCGACAATGGCTACTTGCAGCCCGACATGGCGGTGCTGACCAAGCCGTTCTCGATCGACGCCATGGCAGAGCGCATCCGGGCGATGACCGAGAGCGGGGCGCGGGCGGCGCCGAACAGGTGAGCTTGCGGCTTTCATAAAATATTTTCATCGGACTGCATCCAAGAACGGATCGGCCGCGTAGTACGGGTATGGCAGCGTGTTCGACAGCCTCGAACGCCTTGCCGACGACCCCTGATACGCAGTGCCAACCCTGGAGGAAGCCGACCATGAATACCGCATTTCCGAAACTGATCCTCGCCTCGTCGATCGCACTGGCCCTGGCGGCCTGCGGCAGCAACAGCCACCACGACGATGTGGGCACCCCTGCTCCGACGCCGAATCCGCCGGTCATGACGGCCGGCGACATCTTCGCCCTCACCGCCAGCAACAAGCTGGTCTCCTTCAACCGCGACGCGCCCGGCACCGTGCGCACGACGGTCGCCGTGACCGGCCTGCAAAGCGGCGAGAACCTGATCGGCATCGACTTCCGCCCGGCCAACGGGCTGCTGTACGCGGTCGGCAGCAGCGGCCGCATCTACACGCTCGACACCGCCAGCGGCGCCGCCACCCTGAAGGCGACCCTGGCCGCCGATCCGGCCGACACCACGGCGCCGTTCACGGCGCTGGCCGGCAGCGACTTCGGGGTCGACTTCAATCCTGTCGCCGACCGCCTGCGCATCGTCAGCAATACCGGGCAAAGCCTGCGCATCAACGTCGACACCGGCGCCACCACCACCGACGGCAACATCAACGGCGGCGCGGCGAATGCGGCCGTCAGCGCCGCCGCGTACACGAATTCCTTCGCCGGCACCGCCAGCACCGCGCTCTACGTGCTCGACACCGCGAGCGACACGCTCTACCTGCAGAATCCGCCGAACGACGGCACCCTGAGCATGCCGGTGGCGCTGGGCGTGGATGCCGGCGCGGCGAACGGCCTCGACATTGACGCCCGCACCAACACCGGCTATGCCGTGCTGACGGTGGGCGGCGCGCGCAGCCTGTACACGATCAACCTGGCCGCGACCGCGAACGCGGCAAGCGCCGTCGGCACGGTTGGCGTCACCGAGGACATTCGCGGCATCGCCCTGCGCCCCCCCCAGGCGCCGACCCTGCTCGGCCTGACCGACGACGGGCGCCTGGTCACGTTCAAGCACACGGCGCCGAACACGGTCGACGCCTCGGTGGCGCTGAGCGGCATGGCCGCCGGCGAGACCCTGCTCGGCTTCGACATTCGCCCGAAGGACGGCCTGCTGTACGGGATCACTTCGAACGCGCGCATCGTGACGATCGACCCGGCCAGCGGCGCGGCCACCGTCAAGGCCACCCTCTCCGCCGACGCCGCCGATACCAGCGCGCCCTACACGGCGATTGCCGGCAGCGCCTTTGCGGTGGACTTCAACCCGGCCGCCGACCGCCTGCGCGTGATCGGCAACACCGGGCAAAGCCTGCGCATCAATGTCGATACCGGCGCCACCACGACCGACGGCGCCATCAACCGCGCCGGCGCCGCGCCGGTGGTGACGGCCGCCGCCTACACCAACAGTTATGCCGGTGCGGCCAGCACCATGCTCTACGATATCGACGGCGCCAGCGCCAGCCTGGCGCTGCAGAATCCGCCGAACGACGGCACGCTGGTGAATGTCGGGGCGCTGGGCCTTGCAGTGCAGGGTGAAGGCGGCATGGACATCGTGGGCGGCGCCAACGGCCTGGTGCTGGCGGCCCTGCGCACGGCGGTGAATGGCCCGTCGTCGCTGTACCGCATCGACCTGGCTACCGGTGCGGCCACGCCCGTGAACGGCGCGGCGACGCCTGCCACGTCGGTGATCGGTAGCGGCTTGCCGGGCCTGCGCGACCTCGCGATCTGGATGAAACCGTAGGGTGGACGGCTGCACCCGGGACGGTGCACCGAGGCGGCATTCGCGCCGTCCACGCGTTCAACCCGGGCCTGCACCGAGGCGCGGTATCACGACGCCGGCCTTCCGCCGCCGGCTGGACGCGTAACTGCACGGCGGCGTCGTGTCAGGTTGACTCTGATTTAATGCTGGCTGGACGCGTGGACGGCGCATACGCCGCGGGATGCGCCACCACCACGGCGGAGCCGTCCACCCTACAACTGCACGGCGCGGCCGATGTAGAGGATCGGGCCGGTCGGGCGGTTCAGCGGCGAGCCGGTCTTCGGTTCGAGCGTGATCTCGAACAGCTGGTTCGGCTGCAGCGGCGGCAGCTTCGCCAGCGACACGTCGACCGTCTCGCCCGGCTTCACCAGGCCCAGCGAGACCGGGCCTTTCCAGTCGTCGGCCTTGGTCCACAGCTGCAGGGATTTGTCGTCCGGCACGGTTGTAGGCCCGAGCGGGACCAGCTTGATGCTGCCGGCGCCGCTCGCCTGCAGCACCCAGCCCGGTGCCGCGTTCGACGGCGCAGCCAGCACCACGGTGTAGCGCGGCGCAGCTGTTTGCTGCGGCAGCCACAGGGCCAGCATCAGCGCCGCCGCGAACCCGGTCGCAGCCAGACCGCGCCAGAAATTCAGGCGTGCATGCCATTTCGGCGCCACATCTGTCCGCAGCGCCGCCGGACGCGCCAGGTGCGCCAGCGACGCCTCGATCCGCAGCCACAGCTGCGCCGATGGGGCAAGGGGTTCGGCGAGGACGGTCAGCGGCAGCAGCCGGGCTTCCCACGCCTGTACGGCGGCGCGCAGGGCCGCGTCGTGCGGCAAAGCCAGCTCCACGCTGCGGCGTTCGCCCGGCTCCAGCGTGCCGAGCACATATTCGCCGGCAAGCGCCTCGATATCGTCGTCTGGCGGCGGGGTCATCCCATGCACTCCTTCAAAGCATTCAGGCCACGTTTGATCCAGGCCTTGATGGTGCCGAGCGGCGACTGCATGCGTTGCGCAATCTCGGCGTGCGAACAGCCGTCGACATAGGCGTACAGGATGCTGTTGCGCTTGGCTTCGTCGAGACCGACCAGGCAGTCGTGCAGGCGGCCCATGTCCTGCTGGCGCTCGAAGGCGTCGGGCAAGCCCGCCGCGTGCGAAACCGCCTCGGCCTCGATCGCGTCCAGACCTTCCTGTCCGAGCTGCAGCTCGCGGCCGCCGGCGCGCACCACGCTCAGCGCCTGGTGCCGGACCACGCTATAGATCCAGCCACGGCCCTCGCCGCGGGCGGGATCGAAGCTGGCCGCCCGTGTCCAGATATTCAGGAAGGCATCGTGCAGCACGTCCTCCGCCACCTGGCGGCGGCGCACGATGCGCAGGGCAACGCCCAGCAGGCGCCGGCCGTCGCGGTCGTAGATGCTGCGCAAGGCGCGGTCATCGCCGCGCGCGCACGCAGCCAGGGCCGCGTCGTAATCGAAATGGTCGTGCGCTGTGAGCAAGATGGCCTTTCCAGGACGGGCGAATCGAGAACCTGACAGTGAAACAACGCACCGGGCGCCCAAAGGCGCACCGGTGCGTCGCGTCTTCTACTACGTCCGGCAAACTTACATGTTCAAGGCCTTGCTCAGGAAGCCCCAACGGTCCGCGACTTCCTCGATCTGCTTGGCGGTCGGTTTACCCGCGCCGTGGCCGGCCTTGGTGTCGATGCGGATGATCATCGGATTGCAGCCGGCCTGCGCAGCCTGGGCGGCGGCGGCAAACTTGAAGCTGTGCGCCGGCACCACGCGGTCGTCGTGGTCGGCGGTGGTGATCATCGTCGCCGGATACTGCGTGCCTGGCTTCAGGTTATGCAGCGGCGAATACTTCACCAGCGCCTTGAATTCCTCCGGGTTTTCCGACGAACCGTAGTCCGAGGTCCAGGCCCAGCCGATGGTGAACTTGTGGAAGCGCAGCATGTCGAGCACGCCGACCATCGGGATCGCCGCGCCGAACAGGTCCGGGCGCTGGGTCATCGCCGCACCGACCAGCAGGCCGCCGTTGCTGCCGCCGCCGATTGCCAGCTTCGATGGCGAGGTCACCTTGTTGTCGACCAGCCACTGCGCCGCGCCGATGAAGTCGTCGAACACGTTCTGCTTCTGCAGCTTGGTGCCGGCCTGGTGCCACGACTCGCCGTACTCGCCGCCGCCGCGCAGGTTGGCCACGACATACACGCCGCCCATTTCCATCCAGGCCAGGTTGGCCGGCGAGAAGCCCGGGGTCATCGAGATGTTGAAGCCGCCGTAGCCGTACAGGTAGGTCGGGTTGCTGCCGTCGAGTTTCAGGCCCTTCTTCGAGACGATGAACATCGGCACCTTGGTACCGTCGCGGCTGGTGAAGAACTGCTGGCGGGTTTCGTAGGCGTTCGGGTCGAAGTCGACCTTCGGCTGGCGGAACACCTCGGTCTTGCCGCTGGCCACATCCATGCGGTAGATGGTGGTCGGCGTGGTGAAACCGGTGAACGAGAAGAAGGTTTCCTTATCGCTGCGCTTGCCGGTGAAGCCCGACACCGAACCGATGCCCGGCAGCTTGATCTCGCGTACCAGCTTGCCGTTGAGGTCGCTCACGCGCACGACGCTGCGCGCATCCTTCAGGTACTCGGTGATCAGGCGGTCGCCGATGATGTGGGCGCCGTTCAGGGTCTCGCCGGTCTCGGCGACGACCTGCTTCCAGTTGGCCTCGGCAGGTTTACGCACGTCGATGGCGACGATGCGCTGGCGCGGGGCCTTGCGGTCGGTGCTGAAGTAGAACACGTCGCCGACATTGTCGATGAAGTCGTAGGCGGCGTCGAAGTTGTCGATCAGCGGCACGACTTTCGCGTCAGGCTTCGACAGGTCCTTGATGAAGATGCGGTACTTGTGCGCGGTGCCCTTGGTCGCGGTGATCAACAGGTATTTGCCGTCGTCGGTGGTCTGGGCGCGGAAGCCCCATTCCTTCTGGTCCGGACGGTCGTAGACCAGGGTGTCGGCGCTTTGCGGGGTGCCGATCTTGTGGAAGTAAAGTTTCTGGTGGTAGTTGACGGCGGCCAGCTTGGTTGCCTCGGTCGGCTCGTCGTAGCGGCTGTAGAAGAAGCCCTTGCCGTCCTTCGTCCAGGCGGTCTGCGAGAACTTGACCCACTTCAGGTGGTCTTCCAGGTCCTTGCCGCTGTCGATGTCGCGCACCTTCCACTCGTTCCAGTCCGAACCCGAGGCAGCGGTGCCGTAGGCCATCAGCTTGCCGTCGGGGCTGACCTCGACACCGGCCAGTGCGACGGTACCGTCGGCGGCCAGGGTGTTCGGGTCGAGCAGCATGCGCGGCTCGTCGGACAGGTTCTTCATCGTGTACAGAACCGACTGGTTCTGCAGGCCGTCGTTGCGGCTGTAGAAGTAGCGGCCGCCTTCCTTCGACGGCACCGAGTAGCGCTCGTAGTTCCACAAGGTCGTCAGGCGCTCCTGGATCGCCTTGCGCTGCGGGATCTGGGCCAGGTAGGCCTGGGTCACCGCGACCTGGGCGTCGACCCACTTCTTGGTGTCGGCGCTGTTGGCGTCTTCCAGCCAGCGGTAAGGGTCGGCGATGGTGGTGCCGTGGTAGTTGTCGGTCTGTTCGACCTTTGCCGTGACCGGGTAGGTCAGCTTGGAACCGGCCGGGCAGGATGCCGGCTCGGCGGCGTGGGCGCCAAAGGCCATCATCAGGGCCAGGACGAGCGTTGCGTGTCTCTTGTGCATATTGTTCTCGGAACCTTGTGTCGGGAAAGGCGGATGTGCCGGCGGGAATCATAACGCACAACGCGGCGGTGCGCGACTGTACGGAGGCCTCGACCCTGGCGTTCCAGGAAATGGGGGAGACGGCAGAACGCCCGTCAATACAGGGCGCGCGCCGAATGGGACAGGCCGGACTCCGGCCCTGCTGGCTTGTCATACAGCCGATCATATGCACCAGGGATGACCCGAATTCGATGGCGTCATCCGGCGCTTGCGGCTCGACGGCGGGCTGCAAGTACTGGACAGGGGCGACACTCGGCCCCGGGGTTGCGGCCGCCTCCTTCCCTATCTGGTGTGCCGCCCCGCCGCCTCCCGATGACTCAGCTGCCACTTGTGCGACAGATCGATCGCATGCCCGATCTCCGACGGACTGAGCCGCCGCGCCACGATGGTCTTGTTGACGTTGGCCGTCGCATCGCCGCCATCGGCCGCCAGCAGCATCCACATGTAGGCCCGCACCGGGTCGCGCGCCACGCCGCGGCCGCTGTTGTACATGCCGCCGAGGTTGTACTGGGCCAGCGCATGGCCCTGCTCGGCTGCCTGCGTGTACCAGTAGACGGCGCGGCGGTCGTCCTGCTGCACGCCCTGGCCGCTGGCGAACATCACGCCCAGGTTGTTCTGGGCGCTGGCGTCGCCCTGGTCGGCGGCCAGGCCGTACCAGTGGGCGGCGCGGACGTCGTCGCGTTCGACGCCCTGGCCGTTGGCGTAGATGACGCCGAGGTTGAACTGGGCGTTCGGCGCGCCCTGCTCGGCCGCGCGCCGGTACCAGTCGAAGGCGCGCTGCGGGTCGACCGGGGCGCCGCGCCCGTGCGCGTACATGTTGGCCAGGTTGTACTGGGCGCCGATGTGGCCGTGGCTGGCCGCGCGCGTATACCACTCGATGGCGCGCGGCTCGTCGCGCTCGGTGTGACGGCCGTCGGCATACAGGGTGCCGAGGATGAACTGGGCTTCGCGGTCGCCGTGGTTGGCGGCGCGCTGCAGCCAGGCCAGGGCGCGCCGCGGGTCGGCCTTGACGCCCAGGCCGTCGGCATAGGCCAGGCCGAGCTGGCGCTGGGCGCCGCGCTCGCCGGCCGCGGCGGCCTGGCGGAACCAGTACAGGGCCTGCGTGTCGCTGGCATCCACGCCCTGGCCGCGCTTGATCATCAGCCCGAGATTCAGCTGGGCCGGGGCGTTTCCCTGCAGCGCCGCCTTGCGGAACCAGGCCATGGCCAGCGGATGATGAATGGCCGCGCCCAGGCCGTGCAGGTAGCACTCGCCCAGCAGGTTCTGGGCGCTGGCCACGCCCTGCTCGGCCGCGCGGTAGTACCAGGACAGGGCGCGCTCGTAGTCCTGCTTGAGGCCGCGCCCCTTGCGGTACATGTGGCCGAGGTTTTGCTGGGCCGAGGCGTCGCCCTGGTCGGCGGCGAGGCGGAACCAGCGCGCGCTTTCGGCATCGCAGGCCTCGACGCCGCGGCCATGGTAGTACATGGCGCCGAGGTGGTTCTGGGCAAAGGCCAGGCCCTGCAGGGCGGCCTGGCGCAGCCAGCGGAAGGCGGCGGCATCGTTGCGCTCGACGCCCTCGCCCTTCTTGTACAGCAGGCCGAGGTTGAACTGGGCGTAAGGATTGCCGCGCTCGGCGGCTTCGCGGAACCACACGTAGGTCTGATGGCTCTCGCGGTGGAGCTTTTGGCGGTTCATGCTCGTTCCCCGGCAGATGGACGTGTGTATGCGCGGCTGCCCTACGCACATCGAAGAGGAGACGGGCGTGGCAGCCTGATAAGTATTAGCAAAATTTTAACGACGGAGAAAGGCGGGAGTTTGACTGCGCGCAATCGTGTCCGCCTGCGCGCCAACAAAAAAGCCCGCCAGGCTGCTGCGTGGCGGGCTCGTCAGGCGCGTGATTCAGGCGGCGCGCAAGGACTTCTTTTCGGCTGCGTACTTGTCGAGCCAGCCCGGCACCTTGGCAGCTGCCAAGCGGTTCAGCGAGACCAGCAAGTCCGGCGCCACCTGCTCCAGCCCGTAGGAGGAGCCGATGTGCCGGCCGATATGGATCAGCACTTCGGCGGCGACCTCGGCATCGGCCTCGGCCCGGTGGGCGCTGCCGCGGAATGCGATGCCGAGCTGGCGCGAGAGCTGGCCGAGCTTGTAGCTGGCCAGGCCCGGGAACACGCGGCGCGACAGCTTCAGCGAGCACACCAGGGCGGCGTGGCCGCAGTTGCGCCGCTGGCGTTCGGCCTCGGCCACCAGGAACTTCTCGTCGAAGCTGGCGTTGTGGGCCGACAGCGTATCGCCGCCGATGAAGTCGAGCAGCTCGGGCACCACGGTCGAGGCCGGCGGCGCCGAGTCGACCATCTCCTGGCTGATGCCGGTGAGTGCGGTAATGAAGGACGGGATGCGCACGCCGCAGTTGACCAGCGAGACGTAGCGTTCGGTGATGCGGCCGCCCTCGATGCGCAGGGCCGCGACTTCGGTGATGCGGTCGCCCATGGCAGGCGACAGGCCCGTGGTCTCGAAGTCGAGCATCACGATGGGGCGTTCGAAGTGGTACATGGACGGGTGCATAGCGAGACCTTAGCCGAATTTGCGCAGCGCGTCGAGGGCCAGCCCGGCGCCGATGCTGCCGAACAGATCGCCCTCGACCTTGCGCGCGCCCGGCACCAGGGCCCCGACGCGTTCGCGGAGCAGGCCGACGCCGCTCGAGCCGCCGGTGAAGAACACGGTATCGACCGCGTCCGGCTTGAGGCCGGCATCGGCCAGCAGGCGCAGCACGGTGACGTCGATCGCGTCGAGCAGGCCGCCGATGGCGTTCTCGAACTGCACGCGCTCCACCAGCAGGTTTTCCGGCGGCGCCAGGCGGTCGAGTTCCAGCGTGACCGCCGTCTGGCTTGATAAGCCGATCTTGGCGGCCTCGACCTGCATGGCCAGCCAGTGGCCGGCGCGCTCGTCGATCAGGTGCTGCAGGCGCTTCAGTTTCGCCGGTTCCTGGGCGTCGCGCACCAGGTCTTCCAGCTGGGCCACGCTCTTGCGCGTATACGCCTGGTTAATGGTGTGCCAGGTCGCCAGGTTGAAGTAATAGCTCGACGGGATGTCGGCGCCCGAGCGCAGCAGGCTGCCGTAGCCGAGCAGCGGCATCACCGTGGCCAGGCTCAGGTACTTGTCGAAGTCGGTGCCGCCGATGTGCACGCCGCCGGTGGCCAGGATGTCCTGGCGCCGCTCGGTCTGCTTCGCGCGCTCCGGCCCCAGGCGCACCAGCGAAAAGTCGGAGGTACCGCCGCCGATGTCGGCGATCAGGACCAGCTCCTCGCGGTCGATCTGGGACTCGTAGTCGAAGGCGGCGGCGATCGGTTCGTACTGGAAGGCGATCTCGCGGAAGCCCACGCTCTTCGCCACCTCGGCCAGGGTGTCCTCGGCCAACTGGTCGGCGGCGCGGTTGTCATCGATGAAGAACACCGGGCGGCCGAACACGGCGCGCTCGAAGGGGCGTCCGGCCTGGGCTTCGGCGCGGCGCTTGACCTCGCCGATGAACTGGGCCAGCAGCAGGCGGAACGGCAGCGCGCGGCCGGCCACTTCGGTCTGGCCGTCCATCAGGCTGGTGCCGAGCAGGCTTTTCAGCGAGCGCATCAGGCGGCCTTCGTAGCCTTGCAGGTAGTCGGCCAGGGCGGCGCGGCCGTAGCGCACCTCTTCGTCGTCGGCGTTGAAGAAGACCACCGACGGCAGGGTCGGCTTGCCGTCTTCGAGGGCCAGCAGCGTGCGCTGTGCGCCCGATGGCCCGGTTGTTGGTGCGATCCAGCCCACCGTGGAATTCGAGGTGCCGAAGTCGACGCCGCATGCGTTCGTCATGTCTGCCTTTCTTTGAAGGGGCGGTATTCTACCAGACGATGGGCCAAAGCGGGCACTGCCGGCGCCTGGCCGTTGCGGTGCGGCGACGCCCAGGCCCGCGCCACCCTCCTCCTCCTTCTGCCTATAATTGCAGCAATCCCGAGGAGACCCGATGAGCACCGTGGCGCACCGCTGGACACTCAAGCGCAATTGCTCGCTGACGCCGGGCCAGTCGGCGGGGGTGTATGCGCTGCTGTGCAGCGCCTCCTTCGCCATCGCCCTGGTCTTCCTGCTGCAGGGTGTCTGGATGGTGCTGGCCTTTACCCTGGTCGAGATGACGGCGGTGGGCGCGGCCCTCCTGTATTACGCGCGTCACGCCCTCGATGTCGAGACCATCGTCCTCACCGAGGCCTGCCTGCTGATCGAACGGGTCGATGCCGGGCGGCGCGAAGAGATCCGCCTCGATCCCTACTGGACCCGCATCCGCCCGCCTGCGCTACGCGAGCGCAAGCTGATCGAACTCGAGTCCCACGGCCGGCGCGTGTGTGTCGGCGCCTATGTCTCGGACGCGATCCGGTCCCAGGTGGCGCGCGAGCTGAAGCTCGCCATGCGCCGCGCCTGACCCGGCGGCGAGGTGTTGTCTTCGTTGTAAGTTTCTTCTTACATCGACACGGCTGCGCTACCGATAGGTTTTATCTATCCCATTTTGCATAATCCTCGACTAGATATGCCATCCGTCACGAGCGCGAGGGCAACACAAGAAAACAGAGGAAGACGCACCATGCAGAACAAACAGCCAGGCTTCGCCATCGTCACCCATGGCGGCGCCGGCGAATCCCTGGACCTGACCGACGGCGCCGAGCGCGCTGCCAAGGATGGCCACGCCCGTTTCCTGGCGACCGGCGACGCCCTCGAAGCAGCGATTGCCGCCGTCGTCGTCTTCGAGGAAGACGAACGCTTCAATGCCGGCACCGGCTCGGTGCTGTGCCTGGACGGCTCCACGGTCGAGATGGACGCCTCGATCATGGATACGCGCGGGCGCCTGGGCGCGGTCGCCGCCGTGCGCGACGTGCGCAACCCGGTGCTGCTGGCGCGCGCCATCTCCGACACGCCGCACGTGCTGCTGGCCGGCGAAGGCGCGGAACGCTTTGCGCGCGCCATCGGCCTGCCGAACGCCAAACCTATTTCTGAAGAACAGCGCGAGAAACACCGCCAGGTGTTGACCGAACTGGCCGGCTCGGTGCCGGTCATGCCCGGCCTCGGCAACCGCCTGTTCGACCGCTTCTGGAACTACAAGACACCGCTGCAACTGCCGCCCTCGAAAGCCTGCGACACCGTGGGCGCCGTGGTGCGCGCCCCCGACGGCCACTTCGCCGTGGCCGGCTCCACCGGCGGCTCGGCGCCCTCGCTGCTGGGCCGCGTGGGCGACACCGCGATTGTCGGCGCCGGCTTCTATGCCGGCACGCACGGCGCGGTCGCCGCCACCGGCATCGGCGAGCACATCGTGCGCCACATGCTGGCGCGCACCGTCTACGGCTGGATCGAATCCGGCATGCCGCTGCGGCAGGCGCTGCAGCGCGGCATCGACCTGTTCGACAAGGACGTCGACATCGGCCTGATCGCCGTGACCAGAACCGAGGCCGGCGCATGCAGCAACAAGGATATGCCAACTGCGAGGATCGAAGACTAAATGAAGACTGAACCGCATCAGACAGCACAGCACGGCCACCTGGTCATCATCGGCGGCCACGAAGACCGCGAGCACCGCAAGGAAATCCTGACCCGCTTCGTCGAACTTTCCGGCGGCGCCAACGCGCGCATCGTCGTGATCACGGCCGCCAGCCGGATCGCCGACAACATGTGGGAAATCTATGACCAGGCCTTCGCCGACCTCGGCGTGCAGCAGCGCGCCCACCTGGAACTGGCGTCGCGCCAGGACGCCAACGACGAGGAAAAGGTGCGCATGGTGGCCGAGGCCGACGGCATCTTCATGACCGGCGGCGACCAGAAGCGCCTGATGGCGATCATCGGCGGCACCGCACTGGACGCCGAGATGCACACTGCCCTGAAGGTGCGCGGCGCCTGCATCGGCGGCACCAGCGCCGGCGCCTCGGCGATGTCGGGCCACATGCTCACCCAGGGCAAGACCGACCTGCTGCCCGAAAAGGGCGCCGTGCACATGGGCGCCGGCCTCGGCTTCCTGCACAAGGTCGTCATCGACCAGCACTTTTCGGAGCGCCAGCGCCTGGCGCGCCTGCTGTCGGCGGTGGCCCAGAACCCGTATTTGATGGGCATCGGCATCGACGAGGACACGGCCCTGGTGGTCGAGCGCGGACGCGGCATCGAGGTGCTGGGCGAAGGCTCGGTCACCGTGGTCGACGGCCGCACCATGCTCACCAACATGGCCGACATCCGCGAGCGCGACACGCCGGAACTGATCGACGTGCGCCTGCACCTGCTGCCCGCCGGCAGCAGCTACACCCTGCCCGAAGACGGCGAGGAAGCCAAGCCGATGCCGCGCTCGCTGCGAGAATTTCTTGAAAATGTAACGAAACGGACCACGATCTCATGAGAATCATCGAAAAACGCTTCCTGCGCGGCCCCAACCTGTACAGCGCAACGCCGTGCCTGATGGCCGTCATCGACACCGCGGGCGTCGAAGCCGCCCCAGGGCTGGTGGCGCGCCTGGTCGCCCTGCTGCCGGGCCTGAGCCCCGAAGCCTCGGCGCGCCTGGCCGCATTGACCTGCGCCGCCGACGCCGTCGAACCGGTCGTCATGGAATTGCAGCGCCTGTCCGGCGCGCCGGCCGCCTTCAGCCAGACCCTGGATGTCGCCCGCAACGCGCACGCGCGCCGTGCCGTCTGCGGCTATCGCACCGAGCAGGTGGCGGGCGCCGCCCTGAACGTGGCGCTGGACCTGATCGCGGCCCTGCAGGCCGAACAGGCATTCGACCTCCCCGCTGCCGTGGCCGAACTGCACGAGATCGCCGAAGACTATGCCATCGGCACCAGCACCGGCGCGGTGGTCTCCGCTGCCGAACGGCGCGGCATCCCGAGCCTGCGCATCACCGACGAAGCGAATTTGTTCCAGCTGGGCTGGGGCAGCCGCCAGAAGCGCCTGCAGGCGACCATCACCGGCGCCACCAACTCCATCGCGGTCGGCATCGCCAGCGACAAGCAGCTGACCAAGATCCTGCTGGACCAGGCCGGCTGCCCGGTGCCGGCCGGCGCCACCGTGACCTCGCTAGCGGAAGCGCAGCGCGTCGCGCGCCGCCTCGACGGCCCGGCCACCATCAAGCCGCTCGACGCCAACCAGGGCAAGGGCGTGACCACGATCTGCAGCACGCCGGAGGAGGTCGAGCGCGCCTTCGAGCATGCGCGCAAGTACAGCCGCCACGTGATCGTCGAGGAATACCTGCAAGGCCGTGACTACCGCGTGCTCGTCACCGGTAACAAGATCGCCGCCGCCTCGTGGCGCCGTCCGCCCTGCGTGACGGGCGACGGCAAGTCCACCGTGCGCGAACTGGTCGAGCTCGAGAACCTGAACCCGGCGCGCGGCGAAGGCCACACCAACATCCTCACCAGGATCCCGATGGACGCCCTGGCCGAGGCCATCCTGGCAAAACAGGGCCATGGGTTCGATTCCGTGCTGCCGGCCGGCGTATCGGTCGATTTGCGCGGCAACGCCAATTTGTCGACCGGCGGCACCGCCGAGGACGTGACCGATTTGCTGCCGGAAGAAACGCGCGACATCTGCATCCGCGCCGCGCGCACCATCGGCCTGGACGTGGCCGGCATCGACGTGATCTGCCAGGACATCGCGCAGCCGCTGCGCGAACAGAAAGGCGGCATCATCGAAGTGAATGCCGCTCCCGGCATCCGCATGCACCAGTACCCGAGCCGCGGCACCCCGCGCGACGCCGGCGCCGCCATCGTCGAGGCCTTGTTCGGCCAGGACGACGGCCGCATCCCGACCGTGGCCGTCACCGGCACCAACGGCAAGACCACCACCTCGCTGCTGATCGCCCACACCGCACGCCTGACAGGTCAGCGCACCGGCGTCACCACCACCGAGGGCGTCTACATCGACGGCCAGCGCATCATGGAAGGAGACTGCACCGGCTACCGCTCGGCACGCGCCCTGCTCACTTCGCCGGAAGTCGATTTCGCGGTGCTGGAAACGGCGCGCGGCGGCATCCTGAAGCGCGGCCTGGCCTACGACAAGTGTGATGTCTCCGTGGTGCTGAACATCTCGAGCGACCACCTGGGCCTGGACGGCGTCGACACCGTCGAGGAGCTGGCGAAAGTGAAGGCCGTGGTGGCCCAGCGCGCCTCGCGCGCCGTGGTGCTGAATGCCGAGGACGATTACTGCGTCGCGATGGCGCAGGACCTGGCCGCCGACGTCGAGGTGCTGTACTTCGCGCTGGACGCGGACACTCCGGTGCTGCTGCGTCACCTGGAGGCGGGCGGACGCGGCGTGTACCTGGAAGACAATACGATGGTGCTGGCCACCGGCGCGCGCCACGAAGCGCTGGTCGACGTGCGCCAGATGCCGGTGTCGCTGAACGGCTGCGCGCGCTACAACATCGCGAATGCGCTGGCGGCCACCGCGGCCCTGGCGGCGAGCGGCTTCGGCAACGCCGAGATCGCGGACGGCATGCGCAGCTTCGTCTCCGACAGCAAGCACAATCCGCTGCGTTCGAATCTGTTCGACGTGGACGGCGTGACCGTGATCGTCGATTACGCGCACAACTGCGCGGCCTACGCGGCGCTGGCCGAGACCGCGCGCGCGATGACGCCGGGCCGGGTGGTGGGCGTGGTCGCCGCGCCGGGCGACCGCCGCGACGCCGACCTGGTCGACATCGGCCGCACCTGCGCCGCCGGCTTCGACGAACTGGTCGTGTACGAGACCGAGAACCGTGGCCGTGCCGCCGGCAGCGTCGCCGAACTGCTGGTGCAGGGCGCGCGCCTGGGCCGCATCGCCAGCGACGGCCTGCAGTGCGAACTGGACGTGCACAAGGCGATCCGCGCCGGCCTGGCAATGTGCCAGCCGGGCGACGTGCTGGTGTTCGGCTGCGGCTCGTCGATCTCGGAACTGACCGAGGCGCTGCGGCCGACCAGGCCGGAAATCGCGCAACGGATCGCGGCGGAAGCGGTGTGATCGTAAAACTTTGAGTGTGGTGGCGGCCCTGCGGGGCCGCTTTTTTTTGGCCGCGCGGGCGTGACGGAAGTGTTCGGGCGTGTTGTGGTGGGGACGAGTCCCCACCCTACGCGTGGCGCGCATGTCGGCTGTTGTTGGGTGGGGACTCGTCCCCACCAATGCGTAGGGTGGACACCTGTGTCCACGCTGTCTCATCGATCGTTCCTAGGCGATACTACCGAAGACCGTTGGATTGCTCGACTACCTCGTCCGCTCCCAATTGTAGGGCTGCTCACCGGGGCGACCGCGTGGACACACGTGCCTTTCGTGGCCCGGTCCACCCTACAAAAACAAAAGACTCCATTCCTGGAGCCTTTTTTATACGAAACCGGAGAGATTACGCAGTCTGCGCCGTGATCCGATCCGCACTCTCCGGATCATCCACCCGCAGCGCATCGATGAACACCTGCAACGACGAGCCGCAGGCAAACACCAGCACATCGCCCGCCGTGCACAGGCTCAGGCCGTAGCGGATCGCCTTGTCCACTTCGATCTCGCGGTGCAGGGTATCCGATGGCCCGACCACGTTCTCGGCGCCCTGGATGATCAAGTCCACCGCCCCGCCCACCGGACGGCCGCGGCTCTGCGACTCGTACACCACCAGCTCGTCGAAACCTTCTCCACACACCTCGCCGATCTGGATCAAATCGCTGTCGCGGCGGTCGCCCGGCGCGGTGACGATGCCGACCAGCTGCCCCGGCAGCAGCGCGCGCGCCATCTCGGCCAGCGCCGCATAGGCCGCAGCGTTGTGCGCATAATCGACGATCACGGTCACGCCGCGCACGTCGAACACGTTGGTGCGCAGCGGATTGGTCTTGCTGTCCGAAACGAAGGTCGACAGGCCGGCCGCGATCTGCGTGTTCGAGAAGCCCGAGGCCATCAGCGCCGCTGCGGCCGACAGCGCATTCGCGATGTTGTAGCGCGCACGGCCGCCGTAGCTCGAGGGCATGCTCTCGACGCGCATCAGTTCCTGCTGGCGGCTGCCGTCGGCGATCACGATCGCGTTGTCCTGGAAATAGGTGCCGCGCCCGCCGTCCTCGATGTGCTTGAGCAGGATCGGATTCTCCGGCTCCATCGAGAAGAACACGACCTCGGCGCCCGGTTTCGCGCGGCGCACCATCGACACGCACAGCGCATCCTCGGCGTTCAGCACCACCGCGCGCGAAGCCGACGAGGCCACCACCGCCTTCACCTGCGCCAGGTCCTCGATGGTCTCGACGCCGTCCAGGCCAAGGTGGTCCGGCGAGACGTTCAGCACCACGCCGACGTCGCACTGATCAAACGCCAGGCCGCGCTTCAGGATGCCGCCGCGCGCCGTTTCCAGCACGGCGAAGTCGACGTCCGGCGCCGACAGCACGGTGCGTGCCGACCAGTAGCCGGTGCAGTCGCCCTTCACCAGGCGCTTGCCGTTGACGAACACGCCCTCGGTGGTGGTCACGCCGGTGCCGAGTCCCGCCACGCGCGCGGCGTGGGCGATCATCAGCGTGGTCGTGGTCTTGCCGTTGGTGCCGGTCACGGCGACCACGGGAATGCGCCCGTTCGATGGTCCCATCAGGCCGTCGACGATGGCTTCGCCGGCGTCGCGCGGCTCGCCCTTGCTCGGGTGCTGGTGCATGCGGATGCCCGGCGCGGCATTGACTTCGATGACGGCGCCGCCCTGCTCGTCGAGCAGCACCGAGATGTCCTGGCACACGATGTCGATGCCGGCCACGTCGAGGCCGATCTTGTTGGCGGCGCGTACGCACAAGGCGCGCGTGGATTCCGGCAGCGTATCGGTCACGTCCTCGGCGGTGCCGCCGGTGGAGAGATTCGCGTTGCTGCGCAGTTCGACGCAGACGCCGGCCGCCGGCACCGCGTCCGGCACGTAGCCCTGGCGGCGCAGCATGTCTTCGGCGTGGGCGTCGAGCGCGAGCCGGGTCAGCACGTTGCTGTGGCCGCTGCCGCGCGCCGGGTTCTGGTTCTCGATCTCGACCAGCTCGATGATGGTGCTGACGCCGTCGCCGATCACGTGGGCCGGGCGGCGGAACGAGGCGGCGGCGATCCGTCCGCCGGCCACCAGCACGCGGTAGTCGCGGCCTTCCACGAAACGTTCGACGATGATCTTGCGGCCGTACTGGCGCGCGAATTCGAAGGCCTTGGCCACCTCTTCCGGCGTGGCGCAGTTGGTGGTCACACCCTTGCCCTGGTTGCCGTCGAGCGGCTTGATGGCGACCGGTTTGCCGACGCGGCGCGCGACGCGCTGGGCTTCCTCGACCGTGGTGACGGTGGCGCCTTCCGGCACCGGCACGCCGGCTTCCTGCAGCAGGGCTTTCGTCAGCTGCTTGTCGCTGGCGATCTTCACGGCGACATAGCTGGTGTCGCCGGTGGTGGTGGCCTGCAGGCGCTTCTGCTTCGAGCCCCAGCCGAGCTGGAACAGATTGGCGTCCTCGGTGATGCGCGAGGTCGGGATGCCGCGCTCGTGGGCCGCGGCCAGCACCGCCGCAGTGCTGGTGCCGATCGCGTAGCGCGAACCGATCGAACGCAGTTCCTTCAGGCGGGCGTCGATATCGAACTCCTCACCAAGCGCCAGCGCGGTAACCAGGTCGACCGCCAGCTGGAACGATGGCTCGGCCAGCTTCTCGATGGCGTACTGGACGACGATGCGGAACTGGCCGGGACGGCCGGCGCTCGGGCGGGTGCGGCCATATACGACGGTCGGGCCGGCCATCGATTGCAGGGTCAGCGTGACGTGTTCGACCACGCGCGCCAGGTAGGTGCCGGCGCGCAGGCGCTGGGCGAAGCCGCCGGGCTGGCCGGTCGGCAGCAGCTGGCCGTGCAGCGAGGGCAGCATGGCGAGCAGCGCCTCGTTGAAGCCGGGGATGTCTTTCGAGGAAACGCCGTACAGGTCTTCCAGGTCGATGACGCTCAGCAGGCAGGGGGTATCGGCGTGGAGGTTGGGGCCACGCAGGAAACGTTGTTCGAGGATGTGCACGAGGATGTCCCTATCGTTCTTTGTCTAATTGATTTGGGTGTTACGGGTACGGCGCTGATACGGAGACAGCCGGTGCACTCCCAGTGGGCGCACCGGCTGCCGGAAACGTCGCAAGCTTCAAATGTCGAGCAGCTTGGTGTACATGCGCGTGGCCATCAGGCCGGCCGCGCTGTGGTGGTGGGCCGGCGACATCAGCTCGCCCAGCAAGGCCATCGCTTCGACCTTGCCGGCAGCGTCGGCCACCTGCTGTTCGAGCAGGGCCAGTTCGTTGTCGGTCTCGAGGTCGCGGCCGGCGCGGCGGCGGATCAGGCCGCGCTCGGGGTAGCTGCTGCTGCGGTCCTGGTGCTGGCTCAGGTTGTCCATGGTGCGCTGGCGCGCGCGGTGGGTCAGCATGCGCGGCTCTTTCGCGCCTTCGCGGCCATCCGGCGCGGTCAGGATCCAGTCCTTCAGCACCTGCTGCTCGTAGGCGCTGAACACGCCGAACATCTCGGCACGCTCGCCGTGGATCAGGCGCCAGAAGCGGCTGTTTTCCACGTCTTCGCCACGCTTGATCCAGCCGGCGCTTTCCAGGGCGCCCAGGAAGCCGGGCACCTGCTCGGGCACCGCCAGCCAGTCGTTCACCGAACGGCCGGCCACGCGGCAGTAGTCGGAGTGCATGTTCTTGCCGGTGACGGCTTTCTGCACCAGGATGTCGATCAGTTCGTCCTGCAGATCGAAGTCGGCGATCACGGAATTCGTGCTGGCGCCGAGTTCGTTCAGGCGGTAGCCGTCGAGCACGCGGCGATAGAACTCGGCGCGGTCGCCGACGCGCGGCATCAAATCGACCAGGGCCTGCACGGCTTTCTGGGCATGGCCGGTGGCGGCGTTGTCGACCGTCACGTGCAGCGTGAAGTAATACGGATCGATGCCGAATTCGTTCAGTTCGTAGGACGTGATCAGCAGGTGCAGCGGCAGCTGCTCGTAACCGAGGTTGTAGCCGATGACTTCGGGCAGGAAGCGGTCGCCGCTATGGCCCAGGGCCAGCTGGATCGCGCCTTGCAGGAAGTGGTTGTCGCTCAGGTGCTCCCAGCCGTCGCAGCCGTGGGTGGCCAGCAGCTTGCGGTAGATGGTGACGTGGTTCTTGTCCGGCACGCCTTCGCCCAGCTCTTCGAGATAGGTCTTGATGAGCGGGTGGAAGTCCGGGTTGTTCCAGTGACGCAGCATGCCATACAGCCAGGCGCCGTCGACCAGCTTGGTCGGCGCGGCGGCCTTCAGGAAGTTCAGGGCATGGGCACGGTTGCCGAAATAACGGCGCGGGGCGCCGGCCTTGCGCGCATTCAGGTAGTCGCGGTATTCGAGGCCGACGGCGTCGGTGCGGGCCTGGATCCATTCGGGCAGCTGGGCCAGCGTGGGCGGCAGGTCGGCCGGAATGGCTTGCACGGCGGCGATCTGCGTGCGCAGGAAGTCTTCGGCGGCGCGGGCATTGCCCAGCGGGTCGGCCTGGAGGGCGAAATACAGGTCCTTCGCGGGCGTGGCCACCGGGTGGGTGGCGGTGCTGGCGCGGGCGACTTCAGGAACATCGGTAACGTACGAAGGCGTCATGGATTGCAGGTCCGATTCTTGTTGATTGATTACCAGAATTATCCCGGTTGGGCTATTCAGGGTGAATCGGCATGCGTGCTTCCACAGTGTAAGACAGGGATTACAAAAGTATAAAAGTATTAACGTGAAGTATCTTTATGCTTGTTTTTCGGTCAATCACCGAAGGAAATGCCCAATTCGCGGGCAGTGGCGACCGTATCGCCGCTCACCTGCACGGTCTTGGTGCGTCCGGCCACCTGGGCCAGCGGCACCAGATCGATCGCCTGCCAGCCGAGCGCGACCATGACGCCGCCCTTCCCATCGGCCAGCGCGCGCACGGCGGCCGCGCCGAAGCGCGAGGCGCAGACGCGGTCGAACGCCGAAGGACTGCCGCCGCGCAGCAGGTGGCCGAGCACGACCGTGCGGCATTCCTTGCCGCTCAGGCGCGCCAGCTCGGCCTCCACCTGGGCGCCGATGCCACCCAGGCGTTCGGCGCGTCCGACTTCGGCCCGGGCCTGCACGCTGCGCACGCCAGCCAGCGCCTGGGCGCCCTCGGCCACCACGACCACCGAATGGCGGTGGCCGCTCCGTTCGCGCCGTGCGATGGCCTGGGCCACGCTGGCCAGGTCGTAGGGAAGCTCCGGGATCAGGATCGCGTGGGCGCCGCCGGCGATGCCCGCATGCAGGGCGATCCAGCCGGCATAGCGGCCCATCACCTCGACCACCATCACGCGGTGCTGGCTGTGCGCCGTCGTGTGCAGGCGGTCGATGCATTCGGTGGCGAAGCCGACCGCGGTGTCGAAGCCGAAGGTGGAAAAGGTGTGGGCCAGGTCGTTGTCGATGGTCTTCGGCACGCCGACCACGCGCAATCCGCGCCGGTGCAGGGCGTCGGCAATCCCCATCGAGCCGTCGCCGCCGATCACGACCAGGGCGTCAAACCCGCGTTCGCGGCACAGGCGCACGACATCGCCGGTGCGGTCCTGTTCCGCCAGGCTGCCGTCGGGCTGGCGGGTCGGATAGCGCAAGGGGCTGCCGCGGTTGGTGCTGCCGAGGATGGTGCCGCCGAGGTGGCCGATCGCGTGCACGTCTTCGCTTGTCAGGCGCCGGACCGGCTCGCCGGCGCAGGTATCGGGCGCCAGCAGGCCGTTGAAGCCGTCGCGGATGCCGTGGCATTCCCAGCCGCGCCCGAGGGCGGCCAGCACCACCGAGCGGATGACCGCGTTCAGGCCGGGCGCGTCGCCGCCGCCGGTGAGCACGCCGATGCGGGCGATGCCTGCTTGCGCTTTGTTTGTCGAACCATCCGTCGTCACGGCTTGCCTCCATTGCCCTGGTCCCGGGCCGAGGGTAGCATGGTGTCGTCAAGCTTCGGTGCACGCTCGCGGGAACTCAAGTGCAGTGGCGGCGGGTCTAAGTTGATGAAGAGCCGGCATGTCGCCGGCGCGCAGGCGGACGTTCCCGAGGGAGATTGCCATGACCCAATCCCAGGTATTGATCGTCGGCGCCGGCCCCAGCGGCCTGGTGCTGGCGCTGTGGCTGAACCGGATGGGCGTCGACGTGCGCATCGTCGACGCCGCCGCCGGTCCCGGCACCACCTCGCGCGCGCTGGCGGTGCAGGCGCGCACCCTGGAACTCTACCGCCAGCTCGACCTGGCGCTGCCCGTGCTCGACAACGGCTACGCGGTCGAGGCCTTCAATGTCTGGGCCGAGGGCGAGCACAAGGCGCGCATCGAACTCGGCGCGATCGGCGCCGGCGTCACGCCCTACCCTTTCCTGCAGATCTACCCGCAGGACAGGCACGAGCGCATGCTGTGCGCGCGCCTGCAGGAGGCCGGCGTGCAGGTCGAGCGGCAATGCACGCTGGAAGGCTTCCGCGAGGACGGCGACGCCGTGGTGGCCCAGCTGCGCAACGCCGCCGGCAACGAGGAGCAGTGCGAGGCGCGCTACATCGTCGGCTGCGACGGCGCGCGCTCGAAGGTGCGCGAGATCATCGGCGCCGGCTTCCCCGGCGGCACCTACCGCCAGGTGTTCTACGTCGCCGATATCGAGGGCGAAAGTCCGGCCCTGAACGGCGAGCTGAACATCGATCTCGACGAGTCCGACATCCTGGCCGTGTTCGCCATGGCGCCGCGTGGCGCCGGGCGCCTGGTCGGCACCGTGCGCGACGAGCGCGCCGACCATGCCGAGACGCTGAGCTTTGCCGACGTCAGCGGGCGCGCCATCGACAATCTGATGATCAGCGTGCATAAGCTGAACTGGTTCTCGACCTACCGCGTGCACCACCGCGTGGCCGAGCGCTTCCGCCGCGGGCGCGCCTTTCTGGTGGGCGACGCCGGCCACATCCACAGTCCGGCCGGCGGCCAGGGCATGAACACCGGCATCGGCGACGCCATCAACCTGGCCTGGAAGCTGGCCGCCGTGGTGCAAGGCCGCGCGCCCGACGCCCTGCTCGACAGCTACGAGGCCGAACGCCTGCCCTTTGCGCGGCGCCTGGTCGACACCACCGACCGCGTGTTCAGCTTCATCACCGCCGACGGGCCGATTGCCGAGATCGTGCGCACCGGTGTGGCGCCGCGTTTGCTGCCTTTGCTGGCCAGGCTGCCGCTGACGCGCGAGTATTTCTTCCGCACGATTTCGCAGACGGTGATCCACTACCGCCACGCGCCGCTGAACGCGGGCACGGCCGGCAAGACCCACGGCGGCGACCGCCTGCCCTGGGTGAGATTCGAGGAAGGGGGTACGGCGCAGGATAACTACGCGCCCTTGCCGAAACCCGGCTGGCAAGCCCACGTGTACGGGCAGGCGCGGCCCGAGCTGATGCAATGGTGCGATTACCAGCGCGTGCCGCTGCGCCAGTTCCCATGGACCGACGCCTGCGCGCACGCCGGCCTGGCGCGCGACGCCATCTACCTGCTGCGGCCCGACACCTATGTCGGCCTGGCCGCCGGCACGCCTTCGGTCGGCGCGCTCGACGAATACCTGCGCGCGAATGCGCTGACGCTGCATCGCTGACGCCGCGCAGGCAGGCCGCGTCGACACGCCAAATTGACGAGCGGCAAAGCTGCGCCGCCCGGGTCCGATTACGCGGAAGATGGTCTGCACAAGCTGGCGCCGTCGGCTGCGTGCGCCGGCCTGCCCATTCGTCAACCATCATTGGAGCAACATGGACCTCACCGTCAACAACAGCACCACTTCCGCCTTCCTCGTCACCGTCTTCGCCGAACTGCAGGACGGCAGCTTCGTCGCCAAGGTCATGCCGGAAACCGGCGTACCCTACACTCCCTACTGGGACAACGAAGTCGACCAGGTGATCGTCTACATCTCGCCGGACGACGAGCAACTGGCCGCCATCCTGGCCGCA
The DNA here is from genome assembly GCF_030411995.1 of Massilia sp. YIM B02769. Lineage (GTDB taxonomy): Bacteria > Pseudomonadota > Gammaproteobacteria > Burkholderiales > Burkholderiaceae_D > Telluria. The sequence continues at coordinate 43,897 of NZ_JASNRC010000007.1, read as the reverse complement.
CTGAACGAGCGCCGCCTGCCGTTCAAGGACCTGCAGAACTACGGCTCGGTGGCCGGCGGCACCTCGACGATTCCGGTCTGACCCGGGGCGCACGAGATACCGCCTCCCCCTGGCAAGGCAAGGCGCGGAAAACGGTATCGGCGAAGTCTGGGGTCATGCTCAGGCGCCGCGCGCCTGGCGCACCGCCGGCGCGCTGCGCGTCACCAGCACCGTGGCGATGCGCCGGTCCAGCACCTCGGCCACTTCGAAGCGCAGCTTGTCGAGTTCCACCGCCTGCCCCACTTCCGGCAGCGTGCCGAAACGCTCCAGCATGAAGCCGGCCAGCGAGGTGTAGTCGTCGTTCTCGCTCACCAGCGCGTCGGTGCCCAGCACCTGCTCCAGGTAGTGCAGATCGGCGCTGCCGTCCACGCGCCAGCGGTCTTGTCCCTCCACGCGCACCACCGGCAGTTCGTCCTCGTCGGGGAATTCGCCGGCGATCGCTTCCAGGATGTCGATCGGCGTCACCAGGCCCTGGATGGTGCCGTATTCGTCGGCGATCAGGACCACCTGGCCATGCGAGCGCTTCAGCGTGTCCATCACCTGCAGCACGCCGCTGGCGTCGGGCACGATGATCGGCGGGCGCACATGGGCCGGGTCGACTTGCCCGGCATGGGTCAGGTCCGCCATCAGGTCTTTCGCGCGCGCCACGCCGACGATGTCGTCGAGCTCACCGCGGCAGACCGGAAAGAAGCCGTGCGGCGTGTCGAGCAGCTGGGTGCGGATGGTGGCGGCGTCGGCTTCCAGGTCGATCCAGGAGATGTCGGAGCGGTTCGTCATGATCGAGCGGATCGAGCGCTGCGACAGGCTGAGCACGCCGCTGACCATGTTGCGCTCTTCCGGCTCGAAGGCGTCTTCCTGCAGCGCGTCCTTGGCGTCGGCCGTGCCGCCCGCCGCCGCGCCCGGCGTCGCGCCGAGCAGGCGCAGCACGGCATCGGCGGTGCGTTCGCGCAGCGGCAGGTGCGACTGGTGTTTCGCGAAGTTGCGGTGCGCCAGCTGGTTCAGCGCCTCGATCAGCACCGAGAAGCCGATCGCCGCGTACAGGTAGCTCTTCGGAATATGGAAGCCGAAGCCCTCGGCGATCAGCGACAGGCCGATCATCAGCAGGAAGCTCAGGCACAGCACCACCACGGTCGGGTGGGCGTTCACGAAGCGTGTCAGCGGCTTCGAGGCGAACAGCATCACGCCCATCGACACCACCACCGCCGCCATCATGACGCCGAGTTCGTCGACCATGCCGACCGCCGTGATCACCGAGTCGAGCGAGAACACGGCGTCGAGCGCGATGATCTGCGCCACCACCACGCCGAAGGCGGCAAACTCCACCGGGCCGGCCTGCGCATGGGTCTTGCCTTCGACCCGCTCGTGCAGTTCCACCGTCGCCTTGAACAGCAAGAACAGGCCGCCCAGCAGCAGGATCAGGTCGCGGCCTGAAAAACTCAGGCTGCCCATCGTGAACAAGGGCTCGGTCAGCGACACGATCCAGGAGATCATGGTCAGGAGCCCCAGGCGCATCAGCATCGCCAGGCCCAGGCCCAGCAGGCGCGCCTTGTCGCGCTGGTGCGGCGGCAGCTTTTCGGCCAGGATGGCAATGAAAATCAGGTTGTCGATGCCGAGGACGATCTCGAGCACGACGAGGGTCAGGAAACCCACCCAGATATTCGGATCGGATAGCCATTCCATGGTCACTGCCCCGCTTGTGGTTGGATGAGCGATTGTAATGATCTTGCCGCTTGCCGGTCGCACGCAAGCGGCGCGCAGGCGGTATCATGACGCCTCAGTTCCAGGAATCCCACTTGCACACGCTTTTCCCACTTCCCGCATCACAAACGAGCGCATGACCCAGGCCGACGATCACGATCAGGATTACCAGAGCAGGCGCCAGTTCGCCGCGCTATTCCAGGAGGCGCCGATGTGCATGGCCCTGCTGCACGGACCCACGCACCAGGTGGAATTCGTCAACCCCGGCTACCAGCGCCTGGTCGGCGCGCGCGACATCGTCGGCCGGCCCATCGCCGAGGCGCTGGACGACGCCGCCACCCAGGGCTACGTCCACATCCTCGACCAGGTCTACCGCGAAGGCCTGCCCTACGCGGCCAACGGCGCCCGCTATGTGGTACAGGCGGTCCCTGGCGGCCCCACCGTCGAACGCTACGTCGACTTCGTGTTCCAGCCGGTGCGCGGCCGTTCCAGCGAGGTCGGCGGCGTGCTGGTGCTCGGTTCCGACGTTACCGAGCGCGTGCTCGGCGAACGGCGGCGCGATGCCCTGGCGCGCCTGACCGACGCCCTGCGCGACTTGCGCACGCCCGAGGACATTACCTATTGCGCCGCGCGCATCCTGGGCGAGACCCTGGGCGCCAGCCGCGCCGGCTTCGGCCTGATCGGCGCCGCCGGCGACACCGTGCACATCGACCGCGACTGGTGCGCCGAGGGCGTCGAGAGCCTGGCCGGCGCCATCGACCTGCGCCAGTTCGGCAATTTCATCGACGAGCTGCGCGCCAACCGCCCGGTGGTGATCCGCGATGCCGGCGCCGACCCGCGCACCCAGGAAGCGGCCGAATCGCTGGCGGCCCTGAGCGCGACCGCCTTTGTCGACCTGCCGGTGGTCGAGGACGACCAGCTGGCGGCGCTGATCTTCGTGAACGCCGCCGGCCCGCGCGACTGGTCGGCGCAAGACCTGGCCCTGATGCGCGAAGTGGCCGAGCGCACCCATACCGCCAGCCAGCGCCTGCGCACCGAGATCGCCCTGGCCGCCAGCGAAGCCATGTTCCGCACCATCGCCAACGCCATGCCGCAGATGGTGTGGTCGACCCTGCCCGACGGCTTCCACGACTATTACAACGACCCCTGGTACGAGTTCACCGGCATGGTCCCGGGCAGCACCGACGGCGTGCACTGGGCCGACGTGTTCCACCCCGACGACCGCGACCGCGCCTGGCGCGCCTGGCGCCACAGCCTAGCCACGGGCGACACCTACGAGATCCAGTACCGCCTGCGCGACCGCCACGGCAACTACCGCTGGGTGCTGGGGCGCGCGCTGCCGGTGCGCGACGACAGCGGCGCCATCGTGCGCTGGATGGGCACCTGCACCGACATCGACGACCAGAAGATGGCCGAGCACGCCCTGCGCCTGGCGAACCAGCGCAAGGACGATTTCCTGGCCATGCTGGCGCATGAACTGCGCAATCCGCTGGCGCCGATCAGCACCGCCGCCCAGGTGCTGCGCCTGCGCCAGGGCGACGCCGCCTACGCGCTGCGCGCCGGCGAGATCATCGAGCGCCAGGTGCGCCACATGACGGAGCTGGTCGACGATCTGCTAGACGTGTCGCGCGTCACGCGCGGGCTGGTGCAGATGGAACGCGAGCCGGTGGAACTGCGCGCGGTGGTCGACAGCGCCGTCGAACAGGTACGCCCGCTGATCGAGGCGCGCCACCATGCGCTGGCGGTGGATTTGCCGGATGCGCCGGTATTCGTGTCCGGCGACCGCACGCGCCTGGTGCAGGCGGTGTCGAATTTGCTGAACAACGCCGCCAAGTACACCCAGCAGCACGGCAGCCTGCGCGTGGCCCTGCTGGTGCAGGATGGGCAGGCGGCGATGTCGGTGACGGACAACGGCAGCGGCATCCCGCCCGGTTTGCTGCCGCATGTGTTCGATCTGTTCACCCAGGGCGAACGCACGCCGGACCGGGCCCAGGGCGGGCTCGGATTGGGGCTGACGCTGGTGAAGAGCATCGCCGGGCTGCATGGCGGCGCCGTGACGGCCGACAGCGAGGGACAGGGACAAGGCAGCGTGTTCACGATCACGTTGCCGACGATCGCGGCGCCGGTTGCCGACCCTGCGGCCGGCGGTAACGCCCTGCCGCCGGCCGGCGCCGGACGGCCGCTGCGCATCACCGTGGTCGACGACAACCGCGACGCCGGCGCCTCGCTGGCCGCCGCGCTCGAAGCGCAGGGGCACACGGTGAGGCTGTTCGACGACGCCGAGGCTTTGCTGGCGGATAGCGGGCCAGCCACCGACGCCGCGAACGCGGACGTGTACGTCCTCGACATCGGGCTGCCGCGCATCGACGGCTACCAGCTGGCGCGCGCACTGCGCCAGCGGCCCGGCAGCCGCGACGCGCTGCTGATTGCCCTCACCGGCTACGGCCAGGCGCACGACTTCACGCTGTCGAAAGGCGCGGGGTTTGATCATCACCTGGTCAAGCCGGCGAATCTGGAGCAGCTGGAGCGAATACTCATTGGGTGGGCCGCGGCGTAGGGTGGGTTCTTGAACCCACCAGGCAGGTGGTACGCCATGCACCATCACGGTGGGTTCGAGAACCCACCCTACGCGTCTCAGCGTTCGAGCGACGTAGGGTGGGTTCTTGAACCTACCAGGCAGGTACGCCATGCACCATCACGGTGGGTTCTTGAACCTACCAGGCAGGTACGCCATGCACCATCATGGTGGGTTCGAGAACCCACCCTACGCGTGTCAGAACAACGCGCCCTGCCTGCTGGTCAGGCGCGCAAAGCTGTCGCCCATGAACGGCAGGATCGCATCCGCGATCGGTTCCAGCTGCCTTGTCAGGTAGTGCTCGTAGTCGATGGTCGAGCGCAGCGCTTCCAGCGGCTCGGGTCCGGACACCGTCATCACATAGCGTATCCAGCCGCCGCCCTTGCGGTACAGCGCCGGCTTGCCCTGGCGCAGATAGTGTTCGTCGGCGATGCGCGCCGCGCGCACGTGCGGCGGCACATTCTTTTCGTACTCGTCGAGCCGGCGGCGCAGGCGCTTGCGGTACACCAGCGCGTCGTCGCACTCGCCCGCCAGCAACCGCGCCACGGTGTCGCGCACAAAGTCCTCGTACGGCTCGCCCTTGAAGATGCGCAGGTACAGCGCCTGCTGGAAGCCCTGGGCCAAGGGCGTCCAGTCTGTGCGCACGGTTTCCAGGCCTTTATAGACCATCTCCTCGCCGCCGTCCGCCTTGACCGTCAACCCGGCATAGCGCTTCTTGCTGCCCTCGTCCGAACCGCGCACGGTCGGCATCAGGAAGCGCCGGTAATGCGCTTCGTATTCGAGTTCCAGCACGCTGTCCAGGCCCAGCTCGATCTTCAAATGGGTGTGCCAGTAGTTGTTCACCTGCGCCACCAGCGCGCGGCCGATGCGCTCGGCTTCATCGTCCGGGTGGGCGGCGCCGAGCCAGACGAAGGTCGAATCGGTGTCGCCATAGATCACCTGGTAACCCGCTTCCTCGATCAGTTCGCGCGTGCGGTGCATGATGGCGTGGCCGCGCAGCGTGATCGAGGAGGCCAGGCGCGGGTCGAAGAAGCGGCAGCCGTAGGCGCCGAGCACGCCGTAGAAGGCGTTCATGATGATCTTCAGCGCCTGCGACAGCGGCGCGTTCTTCTCGCGCTTGGCCGCTTCGCGCCCTTCCCACACGCCGCGCACGATGCCGGGCAGGCAATGCCGCGTGCGCGAGAAGCGCGCGCCGCGAAAGCCCGGCACGGTGTCCGGTGCGTCCTGGCGCAGGCCTTCGACCAGACCGACCGGGTCGATCAGGAAGGTGCGGATGATCGACGGGTACAGGCTTTTGTAGTCCAGCACCAGTACCGAGTCGTACAGGCCGGAGCGCGAATCCATCACGAAGCCGCCCGGGCTGTCGCCCCCGGCCACGTCGCCCACGTTCGGCGCCACGAAACCCTGGCGGTGCATCAGCGGGATGTACAGGTGTTCGAATGCGGCCACCGAGCCGCCGCTGCGGTCGACGGCGAGGCCGGTGACGCTGGCGCGCTCCAGCAGGAACGCCAGCAGCGCGGTCTTTTCAAAAATGCGCGTCACCAGCACGCAATCCTGCAGGTTGTAGCGCGCCAGGGCCGGCTTGTCCTCGGCGAACATGCGGTCGATCTCGGCCATGCGGTCGTAGGGATTGTCGATCGCCTTGCCTTCGCCGAGCAGGGCCTGCGACACCGACTCCAGGCTGAACGAGGGAAAACTCCAGGTCGCCGAGCGCAGCGCCTCGATGCCGTCGATGACCAGGCGCCCGGCGATGCAGATGAAGTAATGTTCGCCGTCGCCCTTGTGCTCGCGCCATTCGATGGCGCTGGCGTCGCGCCCCAGGCGCAGCGGGCGGTTGTAGCGCTCGGCGTGTTCCTGCAGCACGCGCATGTCGAACTGGATCACGTTCCAGCCGATGATGGCATCGGGGTCGTGCTGGCGGAACCACGCTTCCAGCCGGTCGAGCAGTTCGACGCGGCTGGCGCAGTAGTCGAAGTCGAAGTCGAGGCCGGCGGGGTCGCCGTTTGCAGGGCCGAGCATGTAGACCTGGCGCTGGCCGCAGCCCTCGAGTGCGATCGAGCGCAGTTCTCCGGTCGAGGTGGTTTCGATGTCGAGCGAGACCAGGCGCAGCCTGGGGCGGTAGCCGGGCGCGGGCTTCACCTGGCCGTCGATAAGGCGCGGATCGGCGTCCAGCGCGTTGCCGCCGAAAGACACCGGTGCGGTGATGAAGCGCTCCATCAGGTAGCGCTCGGGCGGGCGGATGTCCGCCTCGTACACGGCCACGCCCTGCATGCGCAGGCGCTTTTCGATGCGCAGCAGCTGGCGGTAGTGGCGGCAATACAGGCCCAGCACCGGACGGTGGTTGAAGTCGGCCAGCTGGAGTTCGCGCAATTCCCAGCCGCGCTCGCCGCGCAGCACGAACTCCGCCGCCTCGCGCTGTTCGAGCGGCACAAAGGCGATCGCCGGCTGCGGCGCCACGCGCACGCGGCGCGGGCCGTCGTCGGTGGCGAGCCAGAAGTCGACCTCGACGCCGGCGTCCGTGTCCTGCCAGTGCCGTGTCAGCAGAAACCCCTGCCCCTCTGCCATCTCTCCAGTCTCCGTATGCATGTCCGCGCTTGCCATTCCGGCAAGCGGGCCACATTATACTGCGCGGCTCGGGGCGGGACCGCTAGCTGTTGGCAGCGCGCCGCTCTTCGGGACGCGTGACCGTCATCCACTCGTCCGGCTGGTCGAGCTTGAGCAGTTGGGTCGGATAAGCGAACGGGATGTCCTGCTCGGCGAAGCGCTCGAACAGGAAGACATTGATCGCCTGCTGCACGTCCATGTAGACGCCGTAGTCGCCGCTGTTCACGTAGTACACGGTCTCGAATTCCAGCGAAGACGTGCCATAGCCCTTGAAGTGGGCGCGGTCGAAGGTCGCCATTTCCTGCCGCTCCACCGCTTCGCGCAGCAGCGCCGGCACCGCCAGCAGCTGGGCCTTCGTGATCTGGTACGGCGTGCGGATCGCGAACACGATGCGCCGGGTCTGCATGTGCTTGTAGTTGCGGATGCGGCTTTTCAGCAGGTCGCTGTTCGAGAACACGATCTGCTCGCCGCCCAAGCTGCGCAGGCGCGTGGTCTTCAGGCCGACATACTCCACGGTGCCGAGCACGTCGTCGACGATGATGAAGTCGCCCACCACGAAGGGCTTGTCCAACACGATGGACAGCGAGGAGAACAAATCGCCGAGGATGTTCTGCATCGCCAGCGCCACCGCGATACCGCCGATGCCGAGGCTGGCCACCAGGGTCGTGATGTTGACGCCGAAGTTATCGAGGATCATCAGCAGGATGACCACCCACAGCGCCGTGCGCGCGACGAAGCCGAGCGCCGCGGTCGAGGTGGTGCTGGCCGCGTCCTCGGCGCTGCGGCGCAGCCGGTAATGGTGGAACCAGCCCTTGATACCGACGTCGCCCCAGCGCGCCGCCTGCAGCAGGAACACCGTCACCGACAGGTGCTGCAGGATGGTCTCGCTGCGCGGCGGCAGGCTCAGGACCTGGGCCCCAGCATGCACGCCCATCAGGAAGATGAAGAAGGGCTGGGTGCTGGCCAGGATCTTGATGGCCAGGTCGTCGAGGTAGGTGTCGGTGTGCGGCGCGATGTGCGTCAGGCGCCGCAGCAGCAGCGCTTTCACGCCGTATAGCAGCACGATCACGGCCAGGCAGATACCGACCGCCAGCAGCCAGGCTTGCAGGTCGTTGTTCGTCATGAGATAACGCATAATGAATGATCCTCAGGCCGCATCGGCGATTATCGGTGCGGCGCCGCTGGCCGCGACCGCCGCCAGGAAGTCGTCGCCCCAGCGCGCGACGTCATGGTCGGCTACGACTATGCCCATGCGCGCGGTGCGGTAGGCGCGCTCGTCCTCGCCCATGCTCAGGGCCTGGTGCAGGGTCGCGGTCATGGCGTTGGCGTTGCAGGAGTTGGTCAGCTGGGCGCCGGATACGCGCGCGACGAACAGTTCGCGCACGCGGCGCCGGGCGTCGGGGCTGCCGGCCAGCAGAGTGCCGTCGAGATCGGTGGCCAGTACAAAGTTATGCGGTTGCAGGCGCGTGGGCCAGCGGGGTGCTATGACAGTCATCGTCTTCGTCCTTTCAGAGCGATGCGCTCGGCGCTGCTGCGCCGACCTGGTGGGCGTGCGGAATCGACCGCACAAGGCGAACACAATCGGATGCGGTGCATGGGCACCGGCGATTGCCAGGGAGTGGTGCAGACGGGCGTGGCCGCTGCGATGGACCGCGGACGCGGTGTCCGCGTTGACAGAAAAGTATTTTACCCCGGTAAATGCATTTGCACAAATTCATATTCCCCGGCGAACTCTTTGACCAGCACGGAAGGACGCCCTGGAAATGCGTTCCCAATCATCTTTCTGCACTTTGATCTAGATCAAACCCGCGTCGTCTGACGCGCCGAAACTGACCGTTTCAGGCCTTGGCTCAATACGGGAACTTTCATGATGCGTAGCAACGGCTCCGATGGCCGACTGCATGTAATCGGCAGTGCGATGCGGCACGCGCGCAAGATGCTGTGCGCCCGCATCGGCCAGCTCGCGGCCGCGCCCGACGACGCCTTCATCGCCGGCTGGCCGCTCGTGGTGGCCGAGGTCGAGGCCGTGTTCCGCCACGAGGAAACGCTGATGGAATGCAGCGGCCACGGCAACCTGCAAGCCCACCTGGCCGACAATGCCCTGGCACTGTGCGCCCTGCACCGCGTGACACCGCGCATCGAGGACGGCGACACCGCGCTCGGACGCGAGGCGCTGGGCGCGCTCGAGGCGATCCTGTCGCTGCACCGCTTCACCGCCGACCTGGCGCTGGTCGGCGCCGGCGCGCGCCTGCGGCGGCCGGGCGGCTCGGCCGCGCGCTTTGCGCGCCACGACCGCATCACCGCGGTCCAGATCGTGGTGCGCAGCGGCGGCAAGGCCTCCGGGCGCTAGCCGCCCGGCATTCGCCACCAGGGGAACGCCATGTTCAAGACCATCATCGTCCACGTCGACGACGACCCGCACCTGGACGCGCGCCTGCAGGGCGCGGCCTGGCTCGCGAATGCGCATGGCGCCCACCTGGTTGGCAGCGCCAGCACTGGCCTGAGCTGGCCGGCCTATGCCCTGCTCACCGGCTCGATGGCGGTGGCCCCGGCCGACGAGTTCGACGCCCTGCGCGAGCGTGCGCGTGCCAGCCTGCGCGGGTTCGGCGAACGCGCGCGCCGGCTTGGCGTGGCCTTGGTCGAGGAACGCCTGGTCGAGGACGAAAGCCGCGCAGCCCTGCTGCTGCAGGCGCGCTATGCCGATCTGGTCGTGACCGGCCAGGACCGGCCGGACGGCGGCGCCGAGCGCGCCCTGCCCCAGTACCTGGCCCTGCACAGCGCACGTCCGGTGCTGGTGGTGCCGCCCGCCTACGCCGGCCAGCCGCTCACTGGCACGATCGTCGCCGGCTGGGACGGCAGCGTGCCGGCGCTACGCGCGCTCACGGCCGCGCTGCCGTTGCTGATACAGGCCAACACGGTGCGCCTGGCGCTGGTGAATCCCGAACGGGAAGCCGGCCTGCACGGCGAGGAACCGGGCGCCGACATGGCGGCCTGGCTGGCGCGCCACGGCGTACGGGTGGAGGTGGTGGTGGAACGCACGGCGGCGGCGCCAGGCCAGGCCTTGCTCGACATCGCCGAGCGCTGCAGCCTGCTGGTGAGCGGCGCCTTTGGCCACAGCCGCTACCGCGAACTGCTGCTCGGCGGCGTCACGCGCACCCTGCTCGAGCGCGCGCCCTTGCCGGTGCTGCTGGCGCACTAGCTTGTGGTGCGTTCGACCGGCGTCCGAAGCGGTTCGCCGGCGAAGTGAGCCAGCAGGTTGTCGATCGCCAGCATGCCCATCGCCGTGCGCGCTTCCAGCGTGAAGCTGCCCACGTGCGGCGTAAGCACGACCTGCTCCATCTCCTTCAGCGCCGCCGGCCCCCGCGGCTCGTCCTCGAACACGTCGAGCGCGGCAGCGCCCAGGCGGCCCGCCGCCAAGGCCGTCACCAGCGCCGCTTCGTCCACCAGCGAGCCGCGCGCGATGTTCACCAGCGTGCCCTGTGGCCCGAGCGCGTCGATGACCTCCGCGTTCACCAGGTGCTGCGTTCCCGGCCCGCCCGGCGCGCAGACGACCAAATAATCGCTGTCGCGCGCGAGATCGAGAAGCGAAGCGCTGCGCGGATAGGCGCTGTTCGCCGTGCTGCGCTGGTGGTAGCGGATCTGCATGCCGAAGCCTTCCAGGCGCGTGGCCACGGCCTGGCCGATGCGCCCCAGGCCGAGAATGCCGGCCACCTTGCCACGCAGGGCGCGACTGGGCATCAGGGGCCGCTTCGCTTCCCAGCCGCCGTCGCGCACATACCGGTCGAGCATGGGCACGCGGCGCGCCGCCGCCAGCAGCAGCGCCACCGCCAGGTCGGCGACGTCGTCGGTGAGCACGTCGGGGGTGTTCGTGACCGGAATGCCGCGTGGCGCCAGGGCCGCAAAATCGACCGCATCGACGCCGACGCCGTGCACCGCGACGATTTCCAGCTGCGGCAATTGCGCGGCGAGCCGGGCGTCGATGCCGACCGTGCCGCTAGCGAACACGCCGCGCACGCCGGGAGCGACGCGTGCGATGTAGGCCTGCCGTTCTTCCGGCGCCACGTTCGCCAGATGATGGCAAGTGAAACGGCGATCGAGTTTCGCGCTCACGTCAGGCATCCAGCCCGACCCCAGTACCAGTATTTCCGGACGCATCCGTCCCTCCTCGTCGATGTGCATGCGCCGAGTATACGGGAGCTTATTGAAGCTCGCGCCACCAGGCACGGCCGGCGTGCGGCGCCTTCAGGTCGAGCGCCTCGCCCATTTCCGGCGTCGCCATGCTTACCCCCTTCTCCGCAGCCAGCGCCGAGATGCGCTCGAACGGATCCTGCCAGCGATGCAGGCCGAGGTCGAAGGTGCCGTTATGTACCGGCACCAGCCACTTGCCGCGCACGTCGAGGAAGGCTTGCAGGGTCTGCTCGGGCTGCATGTGGACGTCGGGCCACAGCTTGTCGTAGGCGCCGGTTTCCATCAGGGCGACGTCGAAGGGGCCGTACTTGGCGCCGATCTCCTTGAAGCCGTCGAAGTAACCGGTGTCGCCGCTGAAGAACAGGCGCAGCTCGTCGTGCAGGACCACCCAGGATGCCCACAGCGTGCTGTTGCGGTCGCCCAGGCCGCGGCCCGAGAAATGCTGGGCCGGCGTCGCCACGAAGCGCACGCCGTCGAGCTCGGTTTCCTGCCACCAGTCGTGCTGGCGCACCTTGGCCGGGTCGACGCCCCAGTTGATCAGGCGCTGGCCGACGCCGAGCGGCGTCAGGAACACGGCGGTCTTCGGCGCCAGCGCCAGCACGGCGGCGTGGTCGAGGTGGTCGTAATGGTCGTGCGAAAGGATCACGGCCTTGATCGGCGGCAGCTCCTCGATGGCGATCGGCGGCGCGTGGAAGCGCGCGGGGCCGGCCCACTGCACCGGCGAGGCGCGTTTCGAGAACACCGGATCGGTCAAATAAAACTCACCCGCCAGCTTGAACAGCATCGTCGAATGACCAAGCCGGTACAGGGTGTTGTCGGGGGCGGCCAGCAAGGCCGCGCGGGTCAGCGGCCGCACCGGCACCGCCTGGCGCGGCACGGTGCCCTTCGGCTTGTCGAACAGGAAGGTCCACCACAGCCGCGCCATGTCGCCGACGCCCAGTTCGTGCATGGCAACCGGATTGCGGAAGGTCTTGTCGCGGAAATGGGGCGAGGATGGGTAGTCGGGGGCGGCCGTGGCGCAGGAGGAAAGGCTCATGATGAAGACGACTCCAAACAGGATGATGCCGAAGAGGATGCGCATGATGTCGAAACGCTAAAATGTACACTGTACAGTGTAGTATCGATTCTTGAGGAAGTAAACTGGCGAGTGTAAAATCCTCGCATGAACCTTCCCCTGCGCCTGACCGACCGCAAGCGCCGCGCCATCCTGGATGCGGCCGCCGACCAGTTCCGTGTCCACGGCTTCGAGGCCGCCAGCGTCGACGGCATCGCGGCCCTGGCCGGGGTATCGAAGCGCACGGTCTACAACCATTTCCCGAGCAAGGAAGAGCTGTTCGCGGAAACCCTGATGGGCATGTTCGAGCACGCCGCCGGCCTGGTGGAGCTCGAGTACAGCCGCGAGCGCGGCCTGCGCGAACAGCTGGTCGATTTGATGGGCCTGAAGATGCGCACCCTGGCCGACCGCGATTTCCTCGACCTGGCGCGGGTGGCGGTGGGCGAGGCGATCCATGCGCCGGAACGCGCCCTGCCCCTGCTGGCGCGCCTGGGCGAACGCGAGGAGGGCGTGACCGCCTGGATCCGCGCCGCCCAGCGCGACGGCCGCCTGAAGCCGGGCGATCCGCTGTTCGCCTCGACCATGTTGCAGGGGCAGATCAAGACCTTTGCCTTCTGGCCGCAGGTGGCGTTTGGCGCGCCGCCGCTGCCTGCTGCGCAGGGCGCGCAGGTGGTCGAAGCGGCGGTGTCGATGTTCCTGTCGTATTTCGCAACGGACGAACAGCCGGCTTAGCGAAGCCTTTGCATTGCATCATAAAATGGAACAGTGTTATCCGTAGGAGGGGCTTATTTACGCCTGGCGGAACAGTTAAAGTGTCGCATCATCCACACCACTGAAAGCCAGACGCATGAACCTCAAGCACCTCGCCGTTGCCTTTGCCGCCCTTGCCGCCAACGGCGCCGCCTTTGCCGCCGACACCTACACGATCGAGCCGAACCACACCTTCCCGAGCTTCGAAGCCGACCACATGGGCGGCCTGTCGGTCTGGCGCGGCAAGTTCACCAAGACGAGCGGCACCATCACGCTCGACCGCGCCGCCAAGACCGGCAGCGTCGACATCGTCATCGATGCCAGCACCCTGGACTTCGGCCATGAAAAGATGAACGAGCACGCCAAGGGCCCGGACATGTTCGACGTCGCCAAATTCCCGACCGCGACCTACAAGTCGAAGTCGATCACCTTCAAGGGCAACGTGCCGGCCGAAGTGAACGGCGAACTGACCCTGCACGGCGTGACCAAGCCGGTGAAGCTGACCATCAACCAGTTCAAGTGCATCCAGCACCCGATGTTCAAGCGCGAAGCCTGCGGCGCCGACGCCTCGGCCACCTTCAACCGCGCCGACTTCGGCATCGACTACGCGGTGCAGATGGGCTTCAACCCGACCGTCAAGCTGGCGATCCAGGTCGAAGCGCTGAAGCAGTAAGCATACGCCGGCCGGACACTCCGGCCGCAGCCCGCGCTGCCGGCCTTCCGTCGGTAGTCGCCCCTCACCGGCTGGACGATACGCTGCGATGCGAACGTTGGGTTCGCATTGCGACAGGGTAGAATGGCGCTAACTCAGCGGCAACCGAATGCGGTACGCCGCGTCGCCCGCGCTCTCCTATCGCCCAGCCGCAACACCACATGCACACCCCTGCCCAGCTCATGAGCGGGCTGCTCGACTACCTGGTCGAGCAAGCCAAAGACATCGACCCTGCCGCCTTCACGCTGGCCCGGGTCACCGAATTCAAGAAAACCTGGTTCGACCTGGCCACCCTGCCCTGGGTCGACCTGAACGTCGACAGTCCCGACGACAGCATGGACGACGATGCATGGCTGCGCGTGCACCGCCTGGAAGCCACGCGCGCGCCGGTCCTGTCCGAACCGGACCTGGCCGCCTTCCTGGCGATCGGCGACGACCCGGCCGGCCCTGCCCCGGCGCTGAAGGAAGCGGTATTCGCGGCTGCGCGCGCCGACGATGTCCGGGTCGTGGCCGAGGACGAAGCCGCGCAGCGCGACCTCGAACGCCGCGCCCGCGTCGGCCACCTGCTGCAGGCCTACCTGCCGCACTGGCACAACTGGGCCGCGCGCGAAAAGCCGCGCCGGCAAGTCATCGCCCTGTATGCCGATTTGTTTGCGCTGAAGACGCGCCTGGAAGCGCAGGAAGCGGTGCGCCCGCTGGAGCTGGTCTGGGGCGTCGGCGTGTCGTCCTGGCAGATCCCGCGCGCCGACGGCGCCGCCGTCGATTTCCACTATCCGCTGCTGACCCAGGCGCTCGACATCGAGATCGACAGCGACTCGCATGCGATCACGCTCGGGCCCCGTCCCATCGCCGCGCGCCTGGAGCTCGATGCCTTCGGCGCCTGCGACGTGGCCGGCATCGACGACATCGAGCGCGCCGCGCGTGCGCTCTTGCTGGCGGACGGCGGCAGCGGCCTGTCGCCCTTCGATCCGGCATCGTTCGAGCCGATCCTGAAAGGCGTGGTTGGGAACATCGCGGCCCGCGCAAGCTACGATGGCGCGGCCCAGGGCGCGCCTGCGCCCGGCCCGGACCTGGTGGTCACTGGCGGCTGGGTGATCTTCGCGCGCCCGCGCGCCACCCACTTCCTGACCGAGGACATCGCCCGTTTGAAGGAACGCGTGAACGGCGGGGATGCGCTGCCCGAAGGCGCGGCCAGTATCGTCACCCGGCCCGACAATGCCGTCGTCGAGCACGCGCCGATCGCCTTTCGCGGCCTGTCGGGCCGCCCGACCGTCAAGGGCGAGCCGCGCGAGCTGTACTTCCCGCTGCCCTACAACCGCGAGCAGGAAACGATCATCCAGCAGTTGGAACGTTCGTCCGGCGTGGCCGTGCAAGGCCCGCCCGGCACCGGCAAGACCCACACCATCGCCAACATCATCAGCCACTACCTGGCCATGGGCAAGCGCATCCTCGTCACCTCGAAGGGCGAGCCGGCCCTGAAGGTCTTGCAGGAGAAGATCCCGGAACCGGTGCGGCCGCTGACGGTGGCCCTGCTCTCCGGCGACAAGGAGGGCATGCGCCAGTTCCAGGCCTCGATCGAAGCGATCATCCACACCCTGACCCACCTCGATACCGGCCTCGAAGCGGAACAGATCGCCGCCTGCCGCAGCGCGCTCGATCGCGCGCATGCCGAGATGGCGCAGATCGACAGCCGCATCGACGCCATCGCCCATAGCCAGCTGGCCGAGATCGACGTCGACGGCGTGCCGATGCGCGCCCAGAAGATGGCCGAACTGGTGATCGACGGCCAGGCCCGGTTCGGCTGGTTCGACGACGCATTGACGCTGGCGCCCGAGCATGCGCCGCCCTTCGACGACGAAGCCGGCACGCGCCTGCGCGCGCTGCGGCGCAGCCTTGGCGCCGACCTGGTCTATTGCCAGGCACGCCTGCCCGCCTCGCGCAGCCTGCCGGCGCCAGGCGCGCTCGGCCAGCTGCACGGTCAGCTGCAGACCCTGCGCGCCATCGAGCGCGACGAGGCCAGCGGCGCCCTGGCGCCGCTGCGTGCGCCGACGCCTGAGGTGCCGGGCGCGGCGCGCCAGCTGCTGGCGGCACTGGACGCGGCGCTGGCCTTGGCGCGCCAGCTCGACGCCTCCGGCCACGCCTGGGCCCACACGCTGCGCGACAAGCTGCGCCGCCCGCAATACGCCACCGAACGCGGCGCGCTCGAAGCCCTGTTCCCGGAAATCGACGCCCTGCTCCAGGCACGCGCCGAATTCATGCAAAAGCCGGTGAGCGCACCGCGCGAAGCGCTCGAACTGCCGAAGGCGCGGGAGGCGATCGCGCGCGGCGCCGAGACCGGCAAACCCTTCGGGCTGCTGGCCTTTGGCGTGGGCGACATCAAGCCGCACATCGGCGCCATCCGCGTCGCCGGCCTGGCCCCGGCCGGCAGCGCCGACTGGGCCCACGTGGGGCGCTACGCCGCCCTGCATACGCGCCTGCTGTCGTTCACGGTGCGCTGGAACGCCTTTGCGGAGCTGCTGTCGCTGCCGCTGCTGCAGGCCGACATCGGCCAGCTGCGCGATATCGAGGCCATCGCCACCACGGCGCGCGCCGCCCACACGCTGGCCAGCACGGCCGACGTGCAGTTGCCGTCATTGACCGAACAGGTGTTCGAGCGCGTGCCGAACGCAGCCCTGCTCGGCGGAGCAGAGGCCCTGGCGCAGGTGCGCGCGCAGTTGCGGCGCCACCTGGCGCGCGCCGAGCTGGCGCAGGCCACGTCCAGCCTGCAACAGCTGCGGGATGGCTTGGCAAGCGCCAGCGGGCCGGTCTCGCTGCGCCTGCGGGTACTGTTCGACCAGGCGCTCGGCGACCCCGGCATACCGGTTGATGCGCTGCTGGGCGAGTATGCCGCCCTGGTCGGCGAACTAAGCCGCGTCGAGGCGCTGGCGAACGAACTGAAGGAAGTCTTGCAGTTCGCGGCGGCCATCGCCGCCCGCGGCGCCACGCGCCTGGCGGCGCGGGTGGCGACCATCGCCCAGGACGATGCCGGCGACGATGCGGTGTTCCCGACCCGCTGGCGAGACGCCTGGACCTGGGCGCGCCTGCGCACCCATCTCGACGGCATCGATGCGCGCGACACGATGCGCGCCCTGGCGGCACGCCGGCGCGAACTGGAAACCGCGCTGGCGCGCCTGTACCAGGAACTGGTGGCGAAGTCGGCCTGGCTGGCCACCAAGCAGAATGCCGGCCCGAACGTGCTGAGCGCGCTCGAAACCTACCGCACCGCGATCCGCAAGTTCGGCAAGGGCACCGGCGTGAATGCCGCGCGCTACCGGCGCGATGCGCAGCAGGCCATGGTCGACGCCCAGGCCGCGGTACCGTGCTGGATCATGAGCCATGCACGCGTATCGGAAACCCTGCCGGCGGCGCTCGGCGCTTTTGATCTGGTGATCGTCGACGAGGCCAGCCAGTCCGATTTGTGGGCGTTGCCGGCGGTCTTGCGCGGCAAGCAGATCCTGGTGGTCGGCGACGACAAGCAGGTCTCGCCCGAGGCCGGCTTCGTGTCGAGCGCGAAGATCGGCGACCTGCGCCGCCGCTTCCTGGCCGGCCAGCCCTTCGAGGCCGTGCTTACGGCCGACATGTCGCTGTACGACATCGCCTCGACCGTGTTCGCGGCCTCGAAGGTGATGCTGCGCGAGCACTTCCGCTGCGTGCAGCCGATCATCGCCTACAGCAACCGGGTCTTCTACAAGAACTTCATCCAGCCGGTGCGGGTGCCGCGCGCCTCGGAACGGCTCGATCCGCCGCTGGTCGACATCCACGTGCCCGGCGGCTACCGCTCGGCCAAGGGCCACAACCCGACCGAGGCCGACTGCATCGTGGCCGAGATCGAGGCCATCCTGCGCGACCCGAAGATGGCCGGGCGCACGCTCGGCGTGGTGTCGCTGCTCGGGCCGGAACAGGCGCAGCTGATCGACAAGGGGGTGCGCGCACGCTGCGACGCGGTGGAACTGGCGCGGCGCCAGTTCGCCTGCGGCGACGCCCGCATCTTCCAGGGCAGCGAACGCGACATCGTGTTCCTGAGCATGGTGGCCGACCGCGAGAATCACCACGCGCTGTCGGGCGCGATGTACGACCAGCGTTTCAACGTGGCCGCCTCGCGTGCGCGCGACCGCATGGTCCTGGTGCGCTCGGTGCGGCTCGACGAGCTGTCTCCGCTGGATTTGCGGCGCACCCTGGTCGAGCACTTCGCGCGGCCGGTCGAGCGGGACGAGGAAAGCGCCAGCCTGGCGGCCCTGTGCGAGTCGGGCTTCGAGCGCGACGTCTATGGCGAACTGTTCGCGCGCGGCTACCGCGTCATCCCGCAGGTGCCGGCCGCCGGCTACCGGATCGACATGGTGGTCGAAGGCGCCGACGACCGCCGCCTGGCGATCGAACTCGATGGCGACGAATTCCATGGGCCGGACCGCTGGCCGGCCGACATGGCGCGCCAGCGCGTGCTGGAACGCGCCGGCTGGACCTTCTGGCGCTGCTTCGCCTCGACCTGGTCGCTGCGGCGCGAGGCCGTGCTGGGCGAATTGCTGGCGCTGCTGGAGAAAATGGGGATTGCGCCGCTGGGGGCGATCGGGCGGATACCGTCGCTGGTCGAGTACCGCGAATGGGGAGCGGGCACGCTGCCGGCTGCGAACGGCGCGCTGGTGGCCGAAGGGGTGGACAGCGCAGGCTGAAGGTTCCGCCCTTCCCGCCACGTCCATGCGGGGGAGGATGGCGCGACAAGCCTGTCGCTTGCAAGGCGTGCGCCGCGATCAAGCGGCGCAC
>NZ_JASNRC010000007.1:0-25397 GCF_030411995.1 Massilia sp. YIM B02769 | reverse complement strand
CTAACCCGCGCCCCACGCCTTTGTTGTTTAACGCACGCCTGCCACCGCCAGCGCCGTCATGTTGACGATCCGGCGCACGGTCGCGCTCGGGCTGAGGATGTGCACCGCCTTGGCCGCACCCAGCAGGATCGGGCCCACGGTCACGCCCTTGCCGGCGGTGACCTTCAGCACGTTGAACAGGATGTTGGCCGCATCCAGCGACGGCATCACCAGCAGGTTGGCGCTGCCGGCAAAGCCGCCCGCGTTCGCACCTGCTGCCTCGCCGGCCGGCTGGTACAGGCGACGGATCTCTTCCGACAGCGCGGCGTCGCCGTGCACTTCGCCGATCAGCGCCAGCTCCGGTGCGCTCGCGGCCAGCAGTTCGCGTGCTTCGCGCATCTTGCGCGCCGACGGACGCTCGGACGAGCCGAAGATCGAGTGCGACAGCAGCGCCGCCTTCGGCTCCAGGCCGAAGTGACGCAGTTCGGTCGCCGCCAGGCGCGTGATGTCGGCCAGTTCCTGGGCCGACGGGTTGTCGTTGACGTAGGTGTCGGTGATGAACAGGGTCATCTTGTCGAGCACCAGCGCGTTCATCGCCGCCAGCGCGCCGGCGCCCGGCGCGGTGCCGATCTCGCTGCGCACGTGGGCCAGGTGGCTGTCGTAGCTGCCCTGCATGCCGCAGATCAGCGCGTCGACCGCGCCCGACTGCAGCAGGCGCGTGCCCTGCAGGGTGGCGTCGCCGCTGCCGTCCGGTTCGGCCAGCTCGTAGTCGACGCCGCGCGCCAGGCGCAGGCCGGCCTGCTTGATGGCTTGTTCGACGGCGTCGGCGGCGCCGATCAGCACCGGCTTGGCCAGGCCTTCGTCGACCACGGTCTGCACCGCGCGCAGGACGCGGCCGTCGCTGCCCTCGGCGTAGGCGACACGGCGCGCGACCGCCTTCGCCTTGGCGAACACCGGTTTCATGAAGAAGCCGGTGTGGTAGATCATCTCGCCCAGGCGCGCGCGGTAGGCGTCCATGTCGTCGATCGGGCGCGCGGCCACGCCGGAGTCGGCGGCGGCTTGCGCCACGGCCGGGGCGATGGCGGCCATCAGGCGCGGATCGAAGGGTTTCGGGATGATGTAGTCGGGGCCGAACGTCAGGTCCTGGCCGGCGTAGGCCTCGGCCACGGTGTCGTTGGCCTCGGCTTCGGCCAGGCGCGCAATCGCGCCGACGCAGGCCAGCTTCATCTCGTCGGTGATGCGGGTCGCGCCGCAGTCGAGGGCGCCGCGGAAGATATACGGGAAGCACAGCACGTTGTTGACCTGGTTCGGATAGTCCGAACGGCCGGTGGCGACGATGCAGTCGGGACGCGCGGCTTTCGCCACTTCCGGACGGATTTCCGGTTCCGGATTGGCCAGGGCCAGGATCACCGGCTGCGCGGCCATGGTTTTCACCATCTCGGCAGTGAGCACGCCGGCCGTCGAGCAGCCGAGGAAGACGTCGGCGCCGTCGACGATGTCGGCCAGGGTGCGGGCCGAGGTGTCTTGCGCATAGCGTGCCTTGTTGGCTTCCATGTTGGCCTCGCGGCCCTGCCAGATCACGCCCTTCGAGTCGGTGACGAAGATGTTTTCCCGCTTCACGCCGAGGCTGACCATCATGTCGAGGCAGGCAATCGCCGCCGCACCGGCGCCCGACGCCGCCAGCTTGACGCTGCCGATGTCCTTGCCGACCACCTTCAGGGCGTTCAGCAGGGCCGCGCTGGAAATGATCGCGGTGCCGTGCTGGTCGTCATGGAAGACCGGGATGTTCATGCGCTCGCGCAGCTTCTTCTCGATGTAGAAGCACTCCGGCGCCTTGATGTCCTCGAGGTTGATGCCGCCGACGGTGGGTTCGAGCATGGCGATGGCGTCGACCAGTTTGTCGGGGTCGTTTTCGGCCAGTTCCAGGTCGAACACGTCGACGCCGGCAAATTTCTTGAACAGGCAGCCCTTGCCTTCCATGACCGGCTTCGAGGCCAGCGGGCCGATGTTGCCCAGGCCGAGCACGGCGGTGCCGTTGCTGATCACGGCCACCAGGTTGCCGCGCGAGGTGTACTCGGCGGCCATGGCCGGGTCGGCGGCGATTTCCTCGCAGGCGTAGGCCACGCCCGGCGAATACGCCAGGGACAGGTCGCGCTGGTTGGACAGGGGTTTGGTGGCGACCACCTCGATCTTGCCCCGCACCGGCGAGCGGTGGTATTCGAGCGCGTCTGCGCGCAATTGGGTGTCGTCGGCGTCGCTGAAATTGCTGTTACTACTCATGTTATTCCTTGAAATGATGTGACGGTCCGGTCCGCGGCGCGCAAAAGCTTGCCACGTTGACAAGGAAGAGCGCGGCGGCGGACGGGTCGTTGGACAGATGCTAACCGATGCGGGCGAACTGCGCCAAGGAATGCGGATTTTTGGCGCGCTGTCACGGACAGGGCATAGTGCCGACGGTGTAGCCCAGGCTGCCCGCAGGGACGATGGTCTCGGCGATCGGCATGCCGGTGCCGGACATATCGAGGAAGGGAAACACGCCCTGGAAAGGAAGCGCGCGGCAATTGCCGGCGTTATCCACCGACGCGCAGATGCGCGCCCGCACGAAACGGATGCAGTTGTCCGCGTAGGGATCGGCGACGCAGTTCCAGCGGTTGCGCGACGGGCAGGACGGCAGCGTGGCGACATGCCGGAATTCGCCGGTGTCCCGGGACAGCGCCAGGTAGTCGATGGCGACGTTGCTGGTGGTGAGGGGGTCACCCAGGGCGAGCGGACCCGCGTCGTTGCGAAACAGCGCATGCGCCCGCACTTGCTGCAGCGCGGCGCTGTCATGGAAACTGACGTTGGCCGCGTCGGAGGCTGCGCGCCGGGTTACTTCCATCAAGGTATTGGCCAGGTATTCGATGCGGGCCAGTTCGAGTACCGCAAAGATAAAGGTCAGGAAGAAACCCACGACCAGCGCGAATTCGATGGCGGCGCCTCCCGCCTGGCGATCCTGCATACTCACCCCGGCGTTATTCATGGTCAGTTTCCGATATAGGGCACAAGTGCAAAGGGCGAGATCCAGAGGCCGCTGTCCTCGCCGGTAAGCGGATCGACGTAGCCCATGGTGATCGACACGCTGATCT
The DNA here is from genome assembly GCF_030411995.1 of Massilia sp. YIM B02769. Taxonomy (GTDB): domain Bacteria; phylum Pseudomonadota; class Gammaproteobacteria; order Burkholderiales; family Burkholderiaceae_D; genus Telluria. Next base: position 22,293 of record NZ_JASNRC010000007.1, on the reverse strand, counting down.
GGGTCAGGGCCTGAGTGTTCAACTGGTTGTTGGTCACTGTGCAGGTTTTCGGCAAGACGGTTCCTTGCGCCTGCCGGTAATGGCAGCCAAAATCGGGCGCCGGCGGATCCATGCCAGCCATTTCGCTGGCAATGATCTTCCTGGCCACCTCCAGGGCGAACGGCTCGCCACCGGGGCCCGCGCCCATCATCTCCGCCCTGGGCGCCGTCGCCAGGTAGTGCGCCGCATGGTGCACGGCCTTTTGCGCGGCCGAGTACTTGAAGAAGTAAAAGGCCCAGAAGATCGACGGCAGGGTCGCGAAGAGCACCAGGAAGGAAAAGACGATGGCCGTCTCGACCGCGACCGACCCACGCTGGTAGCGCCGCCCGTCCCGCCAGAGTATCTTGTTCATCAGTAGAGCCTCACACTGCCGCCGATCGCGCTCCAGGGCTCGGCCCCGGCGAATTCGGCGTAGACATAAGTGGACGTCGCCGGCACGGTCATGAAGAACCGCCCGACCCCGATCACGTTCGCGCCGACCTTCAGTCCCCCGTCGACGGGGCAGCCCAGCAGCGGGACGCGCAGCACCCGGGTGTTATGAACGGTCCGGTAGGCGGTCGATCCACCCGTTGTCTGGTAGGGCGTGCTGCTGGAATAGCCCTGCGCGCCCGGCTGGCCCGGCTTGTACAGCGCACCCCAGTCCGATGTGCCGAAAGTGAGGTAGCCGGTCACCGGCTCGACGCCCCTGTTCGAGGACCAGGACGAATACTTGGCTGCCCTGGCATACGACCACAGGGGGCCGTACGAAGTGCTGGTCGCTCCGGCCGGCCGGTCGGCGAACGTCAGCAAGGGCTCGGGAACGGCCAGGGCGTTGGCCACCATGCCGTCCGGTCTATCCTTCATCCAGGTCGTCGCCGCGAGATCGAAATGGGTCTGGTTCGGGTCGGCCGGCGCCGACGATGCCTGGCACGGCGCGACATAGGTGCCGAAGCGCGAATTCAGGTGCGGATACAGCGAAGCGAGGGGGAAGCCGCGCTCGACCGTGACCGCACCGCCCTGCAATCCCGGTATCGCCATCTTTCCGGTGCAGACATAGGCAGCGATGATGTCGAGATGGCCGCTCATCGAGGCACCGACCGTGCCAACCGGGCTGATCGGATTCACCAGGAAATGCTCGGGCGTGCGTCCGCCCGGATTCAGGTTCATCAGGTTGTAGCTGACACCCCGCCTGAACCCGAACTCGACCAGCTCGCCGGCGCTGTTCTGCGTCGCAGGGGTGTTCGAATTGGCGCAGAGCGCCAGCGGCAAGGCATTGACCGAATCCCTGCCTGCCACCGCCACGGCGCTCACCTGGATCGAGGAAAAGGCCGACGACATCACCGGCATCAGCAGGTTCGTCACATGCCCATGGCCAGCATCGAGCCGCGCCGTATCGACGCGGACGAAATACACCTTTCCCGCATTCGCCTTGGCCGCGGTGGCGTCGACCCAGCCGCCGGTACCGCCGGTGGGCGCCGTGCTGAAACTCAAGGCTTGCGGGTTCCAGGATACATTGCCGTGACTGTAAGAAAAACTGAACGTGCCGGCCGTGGCGGCAGCGGCGGCAACAGCATTGTCGACGCCGGCCGTGGACCCGTCGAGCGCATTCGCGGCCGCCAGGGCCGCGAGGTCGGCGACCATCTGGAGTTCCATCTTGCGGTTGTATGCCCGGCTGAGGTCGAGCGCAATGCCGAACATGGCAATGATCAGGATCAGGACCACCGAGGTCATGATCGCAATCGAGCCCTGTTCCGGCCTGCCTCCTACGTCCCTGCGCCTGCCCTTCAGTCCGGGACGACGGGGCGCGCGCGCTGTGGTTGTACTCAACACGGATGACTCCTCCTGCCGACGCGTGCACATTTCTACTTGGAAACTCCAAGTTGAAATCGTAGACGCTTGTGAGGGAGCATTGTTGAGGATGCGCAAAGAGCGGGGATTGACCCCAGGCGTGGGCCAGTCCTGCGTGAGATTTGCAGCGTGTCCGGACGCGTATGTCGGTGTGCGCAAGATGCCGCAGGCTTGGTGATCGGGAACGCGCGCACAAACAAAAAGGCCAGCTCGAAAGCTGGCCTCTTCGCTTGTTTCCGACTTTTCCGCAATGCGCCCGGCGCTTCTGCCGGGCTGGCTTGCTTACTCCAATCGACAACTTGAATTCTGGTGGGAAGTGCAAGTTTCGAACTTGCGACCCCTGCAGTGTGAATGCAGTGCTCTACCCCTGAGCTAACCTCCCTGACAACGAGGAGTATTATGCCAAAAACTTTCTCCAACGTCAAACTATCGGCGAATATTTTCTCCAAACACATTCGCCTTTCACGCCTTTGTCCAATCCGGCCAGCACCTGTTCGTGTTCGGCGTTCTCTTCCTCCGAAGCCGGCACGACGATGATCTCGCCCAGCGGCACCGCGTCGAGCAGCATGCCGCCGCCGGTTTCCTCGACCTCGACATCCATCGACAGCGAATTCTGCCCGCGCGTCATCGACAGGTAGACGTCGGCCAGCAGCTCCGAGTCGAGCAGTGCGCCGTGCAGCTTGCGGTGGGCGTTCGAGACGCCGTAGCGGTCGCACAGCGCGTCCAGCGAGTTGCGTTTACCTGGGTGCATTTCCTTGGCGAAGACCAGGGTGTCAATCACCGGCCCGCAGTACTCGACAAAGGGCTTGAAGCCGAGCCGCTGGAATTCGTGGTTCAGGAAGCCCAGGTCGAAGGGCGCGTTGTGGATGATGACTTCCGCGCCCTCGATGTAGGCGCGCAGTTCCTCGGCGATCTCGGCGAACTTCGGCTTGTCGCTCAGGAATTCCGTGGTCAGGCCGTGCACCGCGAGCGCGGCCTCGTCGGACTCGCGCTCGGGATTGATGTAGCGGTGGTAGTTGTTGCCGGTCAGCGTACGGTTGACCAGCTCGACGCAACCGATTTCGATGATGCGGTCGCCAGTGCGGGGGTTCAGGCCTGTGGTTTCGGTATCGAGAACGATCTGGCGCATGGAAGCTTAATAGTGAAGATGATGAGTTGAGGCAAGGCGGCAGTATAGCGCAAGCCGCCCCCTCTTATTTCGTGGCGCCTAGCGCTTGACGGTCGCCGCGCCGCGGTTCGCCAGCACGTCGGCGCGTTCGTTGCCCGGGTGGCCGTTGTGGCCGCGCACCCAGCGCCACTCGACCGTGTGCTGCTGCTGGGCCAGGTCGAGCGCCTTCCACAAATCGTCGTTCTTCACCGGTTCCTTGGCCGCGGTCTTCCAGCCGCGCGCCTTCCACCCGTGGATCCATTCCGAAATCCCCTTCTGCACATACTGGCTGTCGGTGTGCAGCACCACGTCGCAGGGGCGGTTCAGCGTGCTCAGCGCTTCGATCACCGCCTTCAATTCCATGCGGTTGTTCGTCGTATTCGGCTCGCCGCCGAAGATTTCCTTCTCGTGGCCGTCGGCGGTCAGGAGCGCGCCCCAGCCACCGGTGCCGGGATTGCCCTTGCAGGCGCCATCGGTAAAAATTTCCACTTTGGTCATGCTGACTTTCTTTAGTTCCTGTTTATTTCCTGCTTATTTCCGATTCGTCGCCGGCACCGCTTGCGGCGCCCGGCTCGATTTCTTGTTCCACGCCGGCCCGATCAGGTGCATGCCTTTGACGCGCTTGATCGCATGCACGATATAGACGGCGCCGAGGTAAGGCCACCAGCGCCCGCCCGCGCTTTCCATCATGGCGAAACGGTCGAGCCATTTGGCGGTGCGAAACGGTGGCGCATAACAGCCGAAATGGCTGCCGCCCACGCTGAGATTCAGCAATTTTAACCAGTCTTTCATGCGCGGCATAGAAATGAACTCGCCCGCCGCCGGCAGGTAGCCATGGCTGCCCAGGCGCTGCAGGCCCTGGCGCATGCCCCACATGCTGGCCGGATTGAAGCCGCAGATGATCACCTGCCCTTCCGGAATCAGCACGCGCTCGACCTCGCGCAGCACCTGGTGCGGCTCGGCCGCGAACTCCAGCACGTGCGGCAGCACCACCAGGTCCAGGCTTTGCGAGGCGAACGGCAGCTCGGCAAAGTCCAGCGCCACGGCGATCTGCTTGCCGCTGGCGGCAAACGCCAGTTCGCTGGCGCGCGAGGTGCGGGTGGCGGCCTGCCATTTGTTCGGCATGCGGCTGGCCGCCAGCGCATCGATCTGCGGCACGCCGATCTGGACAGCGTTGTAGCCGAAGATGTCGGCGGTCAACTCGTCGAGGCAGGCTTGCTCGAAGGCGCGCACGTAGGCGCCGGCCGGAGAAAGCAGCCATTCGTCGAGCGCTATAATGGATTTTTCGGAAGCAGCGCTATCCATTCCTACCCTCAATTGAAACCATGACCGATACCCAAGCTAACGCGCAGACAAGCGTGCAGGCGCACGCGCCACGCAATGATTTGAGTGTCCTGACCGTGCCCGCGTTCAAGGATAATTATCTTTGGCTGATCCACGACGGCACGCATGCCGCGGCCGTCGATCCGGGCGACAGCGCGCCTATCCTGGCCGCCCTGTCCGAACATGGCCTGACCCTCACCGCCATTCTACTCACCCATCACCATGCTGACCACATCGGCGGCGTGCCGTCCCTGCTTGCGCGGTTCCCGGTGCCGGTGTATGGACCGCGCGACGACGGCATTGCCGAAGTCACGCATCCGCTGGCGGAAGGCGACCGCGTCACCGTGCCGGAGCTCGGCCTCGAACTCGATGTGCTGGATGTGCCCGGCCATACACTGGGGCATATCGCCTATGTGCGGCGCACGCCTGGGCTGCACTGGCTGTTCTGCGGCGACACCCTGTTCGCGGGCGGCTGCGGACGCCTGTTCGAAGGCACGCCCGAGCAGATGGCGGCGTCGCTGGAAAAACTCGCCGCCCTCCCGGAAGACACCGAAGTGTATTGCGCGCACGAATATACGCTGTCGAACCTGCGTTTCGCCCAGGCGGTCGAGCCCGGCAACGAGGCGCTGGCCCTGCGCGTGCGGGACGAGAGCGCCAAGCGCGCGCTGGACGTGCCGACGGTGCCGACCAGCATCGGGCTGGAACGGCGCACGAATCCCTTCCTTCGCTACCGCGAGGCCGGGATCGTGGGCGAGCTGGTGAAAGCCGGCAAGCTGACGCAGGGCGCAACGCCGCTGCAAGCCTTTGCCGCGCTGCGCGAGTGGAAGAACGTGTTCTGACTGCGACATTAAAGCCGCCCGGCAGCTGCCGGACGGCTTCGTCGCTCAACCCGATCAGATTTCTTCGTACAGCGGCAGCGTCAGGAATTCGGCGAACTGTTCCGAGGTAGACATTTCTTCGAAGATCTCGGCCGCGCGCGCATAGCTCGGGTTGTCGCCATTCGGCGCTGCCTGTTTTGCCTTGGCCAGTTCTTCCGGAATCATGGCGCGCACCATCTCGGCAGTGACCTTGCGGCCGTCTTCCAGCACACCTTTCGGCGAGCGGATCCACTGCCACACTTGCGAACGGCTGATCTCGGCGGTAGCCGCGTCTTCCATCAGGTTATGGATCGGCACGCAGCCATTGCCGGCCAGCCAGGCGCCCAGGTAGTGGATGCCGACGTTGATGTTGTAGCGCAGGCCCTCTTCCGTGATCGGCGTTTCCGGCTTGAAGTCCAGCAGTTGCTCGGCCGTGACGTCGACGTCCGCGCGCTGTTTCTCGATCTGGTTCGGCTTGTCGCCCAGCACCTTGGTGAATTCCGTCATCGCTAGTTCGACCAGGCCCGGATGGGCGACCCAGCCGCCGTCGTAGCCATCGGTGGCGTCACGCGCCTTGTCGCTGCGCACGCCTGCCATCGCGGTGTCGTTCTTCGCCGGGTCGTTCTTGATCGGAATCAGGGCCGACATGCCGCCGATCGCCGGCGCGCCGCGCTTGTGGCAGGTCTTCAGCAGCAGTAATGCGTAGGCGCGCATGAAGGGCGATGTCATCGTCACTTTCGGGCGGTCGGCCAGGCAGAAGTCCTTGTCCAGCTTGAACTTCTTGATGCAGCTGAAGATGTAGTCCCAGCGGCCCGCGTTCAGGCCGGCGCTGTGCTCGCGCAGCTCGTACAGGATTTCGTCCATCTCGAAGGCGGCCAGGATGGTCTCGATCAGCACGGTCGCCTTGATCGTGCCGCGCGGCAGGCCCAGGGCTTCCTGTGTGGCGATGAAGATGTCGTTCCAGAGGCGCGCCTCCAGGTGCGATTCCATCTTCGGCAGGTAGAAATATGGGCCGGCGCCGCGCGCCAGTTGTTCCTTGGCGTTGTGGAACATGAACAGGGCGAAATCGAAGATGCCGCCGGAGATGCGCTTGCCATCGACCAGAATGTGCTTTTCGTCCAGGTGCCAGCCGCGCGGACGCACGACCAGGGTCGCCACCTTGTCGTTCAGCTTGTACGACTTGCCGTTCTGCTCGAGCGAGATCGTGCGGCGCACGGCGTCGCGCATGTTGATCTGGCCGGTGATCTGGTTGTCCCAGTTCGACGCGTTCGAATCCTCGAAGTCGGTCATGTAGCTGTCGGCGCCCGAGTTCAGGGCATTGATGACCATCTTGCGCTCGACCGGGCCGGTGATTTCCACGCGGCGGCACGCCAGGGCCTGCGGAATCGGATCGATCTTCCAGTCGCCTGCGCGGATCCCGGCGGTGTCAGGCAAAAAGTCCGGGCGCTCGCCGGAGTCCAGGCGCCTGGCGCGCTCGACGCGGGCGGCCAGCAGTTCCTGGCGGCGCGGCTCGAAGCGGCGCGTCAGGTCTGCCACCAGCGCCAGCGCTTCCGGGGTCAGGATCTGTTCATAGCCTGGCTGGATGTCGGCGCGGATTTCCATGCCGGATGGGGTTGCGATCGTCATGCTCGTGCTCCTCGATGGGTTGAATAGCGTTGCGGCCAGGCCGGAGGGTATGCTTCATCGCCCCCCGCTTGGCGTTTGTCATAGCATCAAGTATATTCAACTGGAAGTCATCAAACGATACATTTATTCACTTCATCTGTGCGTTTTTGTCACAGATGCGAAAGGCGAGCTTGGGCAAGTTCAGGGAAATTTCCACCTTCGTCGAGGTGGTGGCGCGCGGCAGCCTGTCGGCGGCGGCCAGGGCCGAGGGCATTGCGCCGGCCATGATCGGGCGCCGCCTCGATGCGCTGGAAACGCGCCTGGGCGTGAAACTCCTGCAGCGCACCACGCGCCGCCTGGCCCTGACCGACGAGGGCGCCGCCTTCCTGGAAGATTGCCAGCGCATCCTGGCCGAGCTGGAGGAGGCGGAAAGCGCCGTGTCCGAGCGCAGCGCCCACGCCACCGGGCATTTGCTGGTGTCGGCCCCGGCCGGCTTCGGACGCCAGCACGTGGCGCCGCTGCTGCCCTCTTTCCTGGCCGAACACCGCGACCTGACCGTCAACCTGAACCTGAACGACCGGGTGGTCGACGTGGTGGGCGAAGGCATCGACGTGGCGATCCGCATCGCCAGCCTGGGCGACTCCAGCCTGGTCGGCGTCAAGCTGGCGGACAACCAGCGCGTGGTGGTGGCCGCGCCCGCCTACCTGAAGCGCCACGGCGCGCCGCACAGCCTGGCCGACCTGGCGCGCCACAATTGCCTGGCGATCAGCAGCGAAGGCAGCCAGCGCGGCTGGACCTTCCGCGAAGGCGGCAAGACGGTGACGCTGAAAGTGGCCGGCAACATGGTGTGCAACGACGGCGCCGTGCTGCACGAATGGGCGCTCGGCGGGCGCGGCCTGGCCTGGCGCTCGATGTGGGAAGTGGCGGCCCAGCTCGAAGCGGGCCAACTGGTGACGGTGCTCGACGATTTCGCCGCGCCCGGAAACGACATTTATGCGGTATTCGCCCAACGGCGCCACCTGCCGCTGCGGGTGCGCGTTTTCGTCGATTTCCTGCGCCGGACTTACGCGCAGCCGGATTATTGGCGCCGCTGAGCGCTCAAAATTATCGGAATTAACGGAACAGCTACCCGAACGCAAAACCGATAGACGAAAAAAAATCCCCGGCATGCCGAGGATTTTTTCATCGTAATACAGCGGCTAAAATTACAGCGGCTGGATGTTCGATGCTTGTTTGCCCTTAGGACCCGAGGTCACGTCGAACGAGACGCGCTGGTTCTCTTGCAGGGACTTGAAGCCTTGGCTCTGGATTGCCGAGAAGTGCGCGAACAGATCTTCGCCGCCTTCATCAGGGGTGATGAAGCCGAAGCCCTTCGAGTCATTGAACCATTTAACGATGCCAGTTGCCATTACAATTTCCTATTTCAGTTAAGTGGGCTTGCGCCCGTTTATGATCGTTTGAAGAAGCAAGAAAGAAATGACAGACAGACTGCACTACTACCTCGAACCCAACGATCCCGTATTATACCGAATAAAACCCCTGCAACGCATTTTTCGCAAAATAAAAAACAAAACGCGTAACAATGCCTGGAACCAACTTTCAAGCGCGGCAGTATTTGATTCGGCAGTAAGGAGAATATAGGACAACGAAGGGTAGCAAGTTTGCGGTGCATCAAATGACCCGAGCTTGCGTTCTTGAATTACGGCAAGGGCGAAAATGCGGCGCTATGGTAACGCGGCGCCGGCGCCTGCAGGCCCGCCGCCACGAAGCTGTCCAGCGCGCCGAGCCAGGCGCCCCAGTCGTCTTCGCCCACGCTATCGAAGGCGGTGAGCACGCGCAGGCGCTGCTCCAGGCCGCGCGCGCCGTGGCCGAGTTCGCGGAAACCGAAAGTCACGGCGGCGCCCGCCAGGGTGTGCAGCAGCGACTGCAGCTCGGCCACCAGTGCCGGCGCCGGCGCGGCCGGCGCCAGTTCCTCGCGCACCGCGGCCAGCTGGGCCAGCGTGGCCGGCAGCCCGGCGCGAAAGCGCGCGTCCGCCTGCGTCAGGCGCGCAAAGAAGGCGGCATCGACCGGCCCGGCCATTTACTTGGTGCCGAAGATACGGTCGCCGGCATCGCCCAGGCCCGGCACGATGTAGGCATGCGCATCCAGGTGCGAGTCGAGCGAAGCCACGTAGACCTTCACGTTCGGGTGCGCGTCCTGCACCACCTGCACGCCTTCCGGCGCCGCCACCAGGGCCAGGAACAGGATCTGCTCGTCGGCCACGCCGCGCTTCTTCAGCACGTCGATGGCGTGCACGGCCGAGTTACCGGTCGCCACCATCGGGTCGCACAGGATGAAGGTGCGGTCGGTGACGTCGGGCAGGCGCACCAGGTATTCGACCGGCTCGTGCGTCTCGGGGTCGCGGAACACGCCGATGTGGCCGACGCGTGCCGACGGCACCAGTTCCAGCAGGCCGTCGCTCATGCCGATGCCGGCGCGCAGGATCGGCACGATGGCCAGCTTCTTGCCGGCGATCACCGGGGCGTCGATCGTGACCAGCGGGGTCTGCACCGGACGCGTGGTCAGCGGCAGGTCGCGCGTGATCTCGTAACCCATCAGCAGCGTGATTTCCCGGAGCAGCTCGCGGAAGGTGCGGGTCGAGGTATCGTGCTCGCGCATGTGCGAGAGCTTGTGCTGGATCAGCGGGTGATTCAGGATGTAGAGACTGGGAAAGCGCGGGTCTTGTTTCATTATCGACAATCTAGGTTCCGTGATGACGCCACCGCTGCGGCACGCGCGGTGGCTTATAAACCCGCCATTATCCCAGTGCGGCGCGAGTTTGTCTCTGCTTCATCCAGATATTTCAATCTGGTCAACAAGCGCCCTGGCCAGGATGGCCTCGCAATCGACGCCGTCCGGTAGGCGGCCGAAGGCGCCGCCGACGTCGCGCTCGATGCGCGACGCCACGAAGGCCTCGGCCACATACGGCGGCGCGTGGCGCAGCAGCAGCGCGCCCTGTACCGCGATCACCAGGCGCTCGGCGATCCGGCGCGCGCCGGTTTCGCTGACGGACGCCAGGTCCTCGCCCAGGCGCGCCACGTAGGCGGCGAAGCGCGGGTCAAGGGCGGCGGCCGGCGCCAGCTCGGCCTCCAGGGCCGCGCGCGATTCCTGCGGATTCTTGCCGAGCGCGCGCAGCACGTCCAGGCACATCACGTTGCCCGAACCTTCCCAGATCGAGTTCACCGGGAATTCGCGGTACAGGCGCGCCAGCGGCCCCTCCTCCACGTAGCCGTTGCCGCCCATGACCTCCATCGCTTCCGCGCCCAGCACCGGGCCGCGCTTGCAGATCCAGTACTTGCCGGCCGGCGTCAACAGACGACCGAGCGCGCTTTCCAGCGGGTCGCCGGGATGGTCGAAGCAGCGCGCCAGGCGCAGGGCAAAGGCGGTCGCGGCTTCCGATTCGATGGCGAGGTCGGCCAGCACGTTGCGCATCAGCGGCTGTTCCGCCAGCGGCTTGCCGAAGGCGCTGCGTCCGCGCGCATGGTGCAGGGCGTGGCAGAAGGCGGCGCGCATGATGCCGGCCGTGCCGACCACGCAATCGAGCCGGGTGTGGCTGCCCATCTCGAGGATGGTCGGGATGCCGCGCCCGATGGCGCCGACCAGCCAGCCGACCGCATCGCAGAACTCGACCTCGGACGACGCATTCGAGCGGTTGCCCAGCTTGTCCTTCAGGCGCTGCACGCGGATGGCGTTGCGGCTGCCGTCGGGCAGCCAGCGCGGCACGAAGAAGCAGGACAGGCCGGCGCTGCCCGCCGCGTCGGTCTGGGCCAGCACCAGGTGGGCGTCGCACTGCGGCGCCGAGAAGAACCATTTGTGGCCGACGATGCGCCAGGCGCCCTCGCCTTCGTCGCCGAAACGCGCGCGCGCCTCGGACGGCGCCATCTCGCTTGCCCGCGTGGTGTTCGCGCGCACGTCGGTCCCGCCCTGCTTTTCGGTCATGCCCATGCCGACCAGGGCGCCGCGCTTCTGCTCGACCGGCAGCGAGCGCGGGTCGTATTCGCGCGACAGGATCTTCGGCAGCCACTTGTCCGCGATGCGCGGCGGCGCCCGGCGCAGGGCCGGCACCGAGGCATAGGTCATCGTCACCGGGCACTGGGCGCCGTTCTCCACCTGGCCGAACAGCAGGTAGGCCGCGGCGCGCGCCACCTGGGCGCCGGGGCGCGGGTCGGCCCAGGGCGCCGAATGGGCGCCGGCGCCGATCATCAGCTCCATCAGCGTGTGCCAGGACGGGTGGAACTCGACTTCGTCGATGCGGCGCCCGCTGCGGTCGAAATTCACCAGGCGCGGACTGTTGGCGTCGGCCACCCGCGCCAGGTCGAGGACCTCGAAGCGGCCCAGGCGCTCGCCGAGGGCGGCGAGTTCGTCCGCCGCCCAGCCGGCGCCTTCGCGCACCAGTGCTGCTTCCAGGGCCGGATCGCAGTGCAGCAGATTGATGTCGCCAAACGGCGGCGCCTGGTTGAACACCTCATGCGTATCGAATGAATTCATGCTGCCTCCTGCCGGAAGACGTTCCCTGGTGTAAAATGTTGCAGAGAAGCATCATTTGCGACGGCGATGCGCACTCCACAAGCCGATGATCGGCGACAATGACCGGGAAGCGGGGTATTGTTAACGATCCGGCAAGAGGCTAGCGCAAAGCGCGGATTCCGGCAAGGCGCCCCTGCTGTAGCGCAAGTCGCGGGCAATCAGCGTGTCGCAATGGTGACTTTTAATGCCGATTGGAATTTTTCGGTGATAAAGTCTCCCGTGGTTTGATAAACTTGCACACTTGCGCCTGCTCCGGGTGCCAGCTCATGCAAGCCGAGAATAAGGCAGAAATTCAACAATGCGCTCCAGTTCCTCCGCCGTGCCGTTCGATCCGCCGCGCCCTTCCCGGGCACGCGGCAGCTTCGACAGCCTGATGGAGGCTGCCGGCGACGTGGTCTTTCGCGTCGCCTCCTCGGGCGAGATCCGCCAGGCCAGCCGGCGCGCCCAGCGCCTGATCGGCGCCAGCTTCCCGCTCGAAGGCCGGCTGCTGACCAGCATCGCCTCCGAATTCGACCAGGCCGCCCTGCGCACCGCCTTTGTCGACGTGCAGGCGGCGGCCGAGCCGGTACTGGTGCGCACGCGCCTGCGCTGCAGCCACAACGGCGGCGAACGCGAGACCTGGTTCGAGCTGCGCATCGCCGCCTGCGGCGACGAGGATGACAGCGACGACGCCTTCCTGGTCGTCGGCCGCGACATGAGCACCCAGTACGCCACCGAGGAACGGCTGCGCCACATGGCGACCCACGACGCCCTCACCGAACTGCCGAACCGCCTGCTGCTGGCCGACCGCATCCGCATGGTGGTGGCGAATGCGCGCCGCTCGGGCCAGGGCTTCGCGGTGGCGATCGTCGGCCTTGACGGCTTCAGGAAGGTCAACGACGGCCTCGGCCACCCGATCGGCGACGCCGTGCTGCGCCAGGCCGGCATCCGCCTGCGCAAGACCCTGCGCGACAGCGACACCCTGGCGCGCGTCGGCGGCGACGAATTCGTCGCGGTCTTGCCGGGCACCGCCAGCGCGGCCCAGATCAAGCTGGTTACCGGGCGCCTGCTGGCCACCCTGCAGTCGCCCTTCGAGGTCGACGGCCACACGATCTATCTCGGCGCCTCGGTCGGCGTGGCGGTGTACCCGCAGCATGCCGAGGACGACAACAGCCTGCTGGCCCTGGCCGACGCGGCGCTGTCGCGCGCCAAGGAAAGCGGCAAGGGCCGCGCCATCGTCTGGAGCGCGCGCGACCAAGGCCCGCCGCAGCACGACATCTCGCTCGAGGCGGCGATGTTCAACGCCGTGCGCGAAGGCGAATTCCTGCTCTACTACCAGCCCATCGTCGACGCCCGCACCCGCTGCATCGAAGGCTTCGAGACCCTGATGCGCTGGAACCACCCGACCCTGGGCATGGTGCCGCCGGCGCGCTTCATCCCGATCGCCGAAACCAACGGCTTGATCACGCTGCTCGGCGCCTGGGCCCTGAAGGCGGCCTGCGCCCAGATCCGCCACTTCGAGGAAGCGGCCGGGCGCGATTTGTACATCTCGGTGAACATCAGCCCGCGCCAGTTCAGGAACGACAAGTTCCTCGACGTGCTCGACGAAGCCCTGGCCTTTTCCGGCACGCCCGGCGACAAGCTGGTGCTCGAGATCACCGAGGGCACGCTGATGGTCGACCCGCTGCATGCCGAGACCATCCTGACGCGCATGGCCGAACGCCGCGCGCGCATCGCCATCGACGACTTCGGTACCGGCTACTCCTCGCTGGCCTACCTGAAGCGCTTCCCGATCTCGGTGCTGAAGGTCGACCGCGCCTTCGTGAAAGACCTGCCGGGGGCGCAGAAGGAAGCGGCGATCTGCAGCGCGGTGCTCGACATGGCGCGCCACCTCGATTTGTCGGTGGTGGCCGAGGGCGTCGAGACCGAGGAACAGCTGGCCTGGCTGGAGTCGCGCGACTGCCGCTACATCCAGGGCTACCTCACCGGCAAGCCGATGCCGGCCCACGTGGCGCTGGCCGCCTTAAAGGACAATCCGACGGCGCCGGCGCCGTCCGCACCGCGGGGAGGCAGGCGATGACCGTGATCACGCAAGCGCCAACGGCCCAGATCGACGCCAGGGGGCAGGCCACCCTGAACCTGCTGTGGGAGCGCATCCGCCGCCAGGGCGACATGCCGGGCTTCACCCGCGCCATCAACGCCATCCTGGCCTCGATGCGCGGCGAGGACGAGCGCGAATTCTCGATGACGCAGACCGTGCTGTCCGACCCCGTGCTGACCCAGAAGGTGCTGCGCCTGGCGAACAGCGGCATGTACTCGGCCTTCGGCCAGCGCGTGAACACGGTGTCGAAAGCGGTGCTGGTGCTGGGCACCGAGGCCATCGGCCACCTGGCCCTGGGCCTGAAGCTGATCGAGGAACTGGCGAAGAGCACGCCGGACTCGGCGGTCGCCCACGTCGAGATGGAAAAGGCGGTGCTGGCCGGGATGGTGGCCCAGCAGGTGGCGGCAAGCGCCGCCACCCGCGATCCGGAAGAAGCCGTGGTCTGCTCGATCCTGCATTCGCTGGGCCGGATGATGGTGACCTTCTACATGCCGGAACGCTGGGCCGCGCTGCAAGCGGCCGGCGCAGGCGACGAGGACCGCGCCGCGCCCGGCCTGCTGGGCCTGAGCCTGGAACAGATCGGCCGCGCCACCGCCGAGCACTGGGGCCTGCCGCGCAACCTGGTGGCCGGCATGCGCAGCGTCGAGCCGGGCGAACGCGGCGACGTCTTCGGCCACGAAGACTGGCTGGCGGCGCTCGGCACCATGTCGACCCGCTGCGCGAACTCGCTGTGGAACGACGACGCCGCCGGCGCCGAGCAGGTGCGCGAGCTGGCCAGCGCGTTCGCGCCGCTGCTGGGCGTGGAGCCGGAGCAGATCCTCGGCGCCGTCGACAAGGCGAAGGTCGAGGCGGCGGGCGACCTGTCGATCGCGCCGCTGGCCAATCCGCCCGAAAAGCGCGCGCAGGTCGATGCCGTGCAGCGCAAGCGCGAAGCCGGCAACCGCATCCTGATGAGCGGCGTGGCCGACATGCGCGACGCCGGCCCGAACGTCAGCGCCGGCCAGATGACGGCGATGGCGCTGGAAACCATGTTCAAGGGACTGTCGTTCACGCGCGCTTTCGCTTTTCTCCGCAACCGGCGCGAAGGCAAGTACCTGGCCAAGATGGGCCTGGGCGACGGCGCCAAGGGCCTGCTGCCGAACCTGGCCTTCGACGACGCCTACGAAGCGAACGTCTTCCATGCGGCGCTGGCCAGCGACCGCGTGATCTTCATCGAGAATGCGCGCGACCCGAAGTTCGCGGCCAAGCTGCCGGGCTGGTGGCGCGGCACCCTGTCGCAGGCGCGCTGCTTCGTTGTGATCCCGCTGTGCATGCACGGGCAGCCGGTCGGCTTCATCTACGGCGACTGGGACGACACCTTCCCGTCGGTGCACCTGAGCCAGGGCGAGTTCGCCCTGCTGAACGACTTGCGCGCGCTGGTGGTGCGCACGGTCGAGCGGCGCGCGCATCCGGAAGTGGCGGCGGTTTCCGGCAAGGCGTAGGTAACCCGTCTCAGCGTCTGCTCATGGTGGGTTCAAGAACCCACCCTACGATGAACATGGGAAAACCCATGATGCGACGAACGTAGGGTGGGGACTCGTCCCCACCGATCAGATCGCGACAAGACGCCGCATCCCATCAAATCCGCGGCGTCTCGACGCGCACGTCGCCGCACTGGGCACGGTGCATCAGCGCGTGGTCGATCAGCACCAGGGCCAGCATCGCCTCGGCGATCGGCGTGGCGCGGATGCCGACGCAGGGGTCGTGGCGGCCGAAGGTTTCCACGGTGCTTGGGGCGCCCGCCTTGTCGATCGAGCGGCGCGGAATGCGGATCGACGAGGTCGGCTTGATCGCCAGCGAGACCGTGATGTCCTGGCCGGTCGAGATCCCGCCCAGCACCCCGCCCGCGTGGTTGCCGACAAAGCCGCCTGACGTCAGTTCGTCGCCATGCTCGGAGCCGCGCTGCGCCACCGAGGCGAAGCCGGCGCCGATTTCCACGCCCTTCACCGCATTAATTCCCATCATCGCGTAGGCGATGTCGGCATCGAGCTTGTCGTAGATCGGCTGGCCCCAGCCGACCGGCACGCCGCGCGCCACCACGTCGATGCGCGCGCCGATCGAGTCGCCGGCGCGGCGCAGTTCGTCCATCGCCGCTTCCATGCGCGCGATCAGGGCGGCGTCGCCGGTGGCGGCGAAGAAGGGATTGTTGGCCACGTGCTCCCAGCCTTCGAACGGGATCTCGATGTCGCCCAGGGCGCGCATGCAACCCATGAACTCCACCCCATGGCGCTCGCGCAGCCATTTTTTGGCGATGGCGCCGGCGCCGACCACGGGCGCGGTCAGGCGCGCCGACGAGCGCCCGCCGCCGCGCGGGTCGCGCACGCCGTATTTGTGCCAATAGGTATAGTCGGCGTGGCCGGGACGGAAGTTATCAAGAATGTTGCCGTAGTCCTTGCTGCGCTGGTCCTCGTTCGGGATCAGGAGCGCGATCGGGGTGCCGGTGGTCACGCCCTCGAAGACGCCCGACAGGATCTGCACCCGGTCGCCTTCCTGGCGCTGGGTCACGTGGCGCGAGGTGCCGGGTTTGCGGCGGTCGAGTTCGGGCTGGATGTCGGCTTCCGACAACGCCATGCCCGGCGGGCAGCCGTCGATGACGCAGCCGATTGCCGGGCCGTGCGACTCGCCGAAGGTGGTAACGGAAAACAGCTTGCCGAAAGTATTCCCTGACATGGTATGCGGTGCGAGTGACGAAAAGGCCATTCTACCAGCCGGCGCGCGCGCCGGAACCACTCTTTGCCCTCTGGCCAGAACGGGCTCGGGCCTCAAAAGTGTTGCCTTGCAGAACTTATTTTTGTATCCATACAATCAACAGGCGCCGAACGGGAACTTTTGCCGCTATACTTGATTGCGATTGACATGCCGAGCTTAATCCTGGAGACGCAACAATAATGCCCGCATCGATTACGCCCGGAACCGGCGCCGACGCGCACGACGACCTGGTGTTCCTTGACGAAGCGCCCGCCGAGGCCGCACCCGTGCACGCTACCCGCCCCAGCTGGCGCATCCTGGTCGTGGACGACGACGCCGACGTGCACTCGACCACCACCTTCGCCCTGGCCAGCCTCGAAGTCCAGGGCCGCCCGCTGGAATTCCTGCATGCCTACTCGGCGCGCGAGGCGAGAGAGCTGCTGGCGCGCGTGCCCGGCATCGCCGTGGTCCTGCTCGACGTGGTGATGGAGCAGCCCGACGCCGGCCTGCACCTGGTGCACCATATCCGCGATACCCTCGGCCTGACCGACATCCGCATCATCCTGCGCACCGGCCAGCCCGGCTACGCGCCGGAGATGGACGCCATCCGCGACCTCGACATCAACGACTACCGCACCAAGTCGGAACTCACGCGCACCAAGCTGTACACGGCGGTGGCGGCCGCCGTGCGCTGCTACCAGCAATTACACGCCCTCAGCCTGGGCCGGGTGGCGCTGGAGCGCATTGCCCGCGCCGGCGCCGAAATGATGAACCTGCACGTGCCGCGCGATATCGCCCGCGCCGTGCTCGGCCACGCCGCCGCCGTGCTGCTGCAGGAGCCCGAGGGCGTGCTGTGCGTGAGTGAGAATGGCGCGCTGCAGGTGCTCGGCGCGGCCGGCAACTGCATCGACCTCGAAGGCGGCGCCCTGCAGCAGCACCCGGACCGCGAGGTGCATGCCCTGGTGGCGCGCGCGCTGGCCGAGCGCGGCAGCCAGTACACCCCGGAGCGCATCGCGCTCTACTTCGCCGGCAAGTCGGGCCGCGATTTCGCCGCCGGCCTGCGCCTGCGCGAGCCGCTGACCGAGGGCCGCCGGCGCCTGCTGGACGTCTTCACCAGCGTGGTGGCGGTCGGGGTCGACAACGTGGAACTGGTCGGACGCCTGAACGACGCTGCCTTCTTCGACCGCCTGACCGGCCTGCCGAACCGCACCAGCCTGATCGAGCAGCTCGACGCCGGACTGGCAGGTATCAGGGGAAGCGAGGGCAACAGCGATGCGCACGTCACGCTGGCCCTGGTCGACCTCGACCATTTCGCCGAGAGCAATGACGCCCTCGGCCACCAGTTCGGCGACATGCTCCTTGCCGCCGTGGCCGAACGCCTGCAGCAACGCCTGCAAGGCCTGACGCTGGCGCGCATCGGCGGCGATACCTTCGCCGTGCTGGGCGACGACGACGCCTGCAACCCGCAGGCCCTGCACGCCCTGTTCGCCTCGCCCTTCGCCATCGACGGCCAGGACGTGCGGGTCTCGAGCACCCTCGGCCTGGTGCGTTTGCTCGAACACGACGGCAGCGGCGCCGACGCCCTGAAGGACGCCGACATCGCCCTGAAGCGCGCCAAGACCCAGCAGCGCGGCGGCCACTTCTATTTTTCGCGCAGCATGGGCGTCGAGATCCGCGAACGGGTCAGCCTGATGCACGCGCTGCGCAGCGGCTTCGGACGCGGCGAACTGTTCCTGGCCTACCAGCCGCAGATCGACCTGGCCAGCCGCCGCCCCTTCGGCGCCGAGGCGCTGCTGCGCTGGCGCCTCGCCGACGGCCGCATGGTGCCGCCCGACCGCTTCATTCCGATTGCCGAGTACTCGGGCCTGATCGTCGAGATCGGCGCTTGGGTGCTGCGCGAAGCCTGCGCCGAACTGGTGCGCCTGCGCGCGGCCGGCCACCGCGACTTCACGATGTCGATCAACGTCTCGCAGGCCCAGTTCCGCCATCCGCAGTTCGTCGAGGTGCTGCGCCGCGCGCTGGTGGAGACCGGCGCGCCGCCGGATTACGTGGAACTGGAAATCACCGAATCGATGGCGATGGAAGACCCGCGCCACCTGGCCGAGATCCTGGGCGAGGTCAAGCGCACCGGGGTGTCGATCGCGATCGACGACTTCGGCACTGGCTTCTCGTCGCTGTCGCACCTGCAGCGCCTGCAGGTCGACCGCCTGAAGATCGACCGTACTTTCGTGTCCGAGATCACGGAATCGGCGCGCGGCAGCAGCATCGCCGAGATGGTGATCCAGCTCGGACGCAACCTGGGGCTGTCGGTGATTGCCGAGGGGGTCGAGGACGAGCGCCAGGCGCAGATTTTATCGTCGCTGGGCTGCCCGCTGGCGCAGGGCTTCCTGTTCTCGCGGCCGCTGTCGCCGGAGGATTTGCACGATTGGCTGGGTGGACAGGCGCTGAACGACGCGGCCTGACTTAATCCGCGGCGTGTCCCGTACGGTGGGCACTCCGTGCCCACGCGGGTACGTGCGTCACCTTGCACCCGCTGCGGCGAAACGTCGCCCGCACGGCATGCAAACGGCCGAACACGCTTGCGTCGCGAGCCTCATTCAACGTTTGCGAGCGAAACGTCACCGCAGCAGGTGCAAGGTCGCGCACGTACCGCGTGGGCACGGAGTGCCCACCGTACGATTCAAGCCGCAGGCCTACACCCCAGCCTGAAGTGTTAAGCCGGCGGACTCAGTCCTCCGCCGCCTGCTCCGCCGGCCAGTCCCGGATATACGCCTTCAGCATGCGGTTCTCGAAACTCTGCGCTTCCAGCACCGCGCGCGCCACGTCGTAGAACGAAATCACGCCCAGCAGGGTCTTAGCATTCATCACCGGCAGGTAGCGCGCATGCTTCTCCAGCATCATGCGGCGCACTTCGTTGACTTCGGTGTCCGGGGTCACGGTGATCGGGCTGTCGTCCATGTAGCGGCGCACCGTGCCGTTGCCGACCGAGCCGCCGTTTTCGTGCAACACCTTGATCACTTCGCGGAAGGTCAGCATGCCGACCAGGTCGCCGTACTCCATCACCACCAGCGAGCCGATGTCCTTTTCCGACATCGTGTTCACCGCTTCGGCAAGCGGCATGTCCGGCGTCACCGTGTACAGGATGTTGCCTTTGACCTGAAGAATTTCGGAGACTTTCATGCTCGCCACCCCCGCGTCAGATAAATTATTCACTGTAAATACTTTTAGATAAGACTGAGTTGAATGTAGCGCAAGACTAGCAGAAAATCCAGTTTCCCGAGGAAGACTGCCTCACCGGCAGCGCGAATGAGTGCGAACCCGTCATTCGGTGCTACGATTCCGCACATAACTATTTCCGCATTATTACTACATAAAGAGACACCATGAGCGGTCCACGATACCCCGGTTTCGACACGCTGTCGCTGCACGCCGGTGCCGCGCCCGACCCGGCCACCGGCGCACGCGCCACCCCGATCCACTTCACCTCCTCCTTCGCCTTCCGCGATTCCGACCACGCCGCCTCGCTGTTCAACATGGAACGCAGCGGCCACGTGTATTCGCGCATCTCGAACCCGACCAATGCCGTGCTAGAGGAACGCATCGCCGCCCTCGAAGGCGGCGTGGCCGGCATCGCCACCGCCAGCGGCCAGGCCGCCATGCACCTGGGCCTGTCGACGATTGCCGGCGCCGGTTCGCACATCGTGGCCTCGCGCGCGCTGTACGGCGGCTCGCACAACCTGCTGGCCTATACCCTGAAGCGCTTCGGCATCGACACCACCTTTGTCGACCCGCGCGACCTCGACGCCTGGCGCGCCGCGATCCGTCCCGAAACGAAGGTGCTGTTCGGCGAAACCCTGGGCAACCCCGGCCTCGACGTGCTCGACATCCCGCGCATTGCAGAACTGGCGCATGGGTGCGACCTGCCGCTGATGGTCGACAGCACCTTCACCACGCCTTATTTGCTGCGGCCTTTCGACCTCGGCGCCGACCTGGTCTTTCACTCGGCAACCAAGTTCCTGTGCGGGCACGGCACCGCCATCGGCGGCCTGCTGGTCGACGGCGGCACCTTCGACTGGCAACAGGCGCATGCGCGCACCGGCCGCTTCGCCGAGCTGTGCGAGCCCTACGAGGGCTTCCACGGCATGGTCTTCGCGGAAGAGTCGACCGTCGGCGCGTTTGCGCTGCGCGCGCGGCGCGAAGGCCTGCGCGACTTCGGCGCCGTCATGAGTCCGCACAACGCCTTCGCCGTCCTGCAGGGCATCGAGACCCTGGGCCTGCGCATGGAGCGCCACGTCGCCAACACGCGCCGCGTGATCGCGTTCCTGCTGGCCCACCCGATGGTCGAGTCGGTGTCGTATCCCGAGCTCGACACCCACCCGGACCACGCACTGGCCAGGACCCTGCTGCCGAAAGGCGCCGGCGCCGTCTTCACCTTCACCCTGAAGGGCGACCGCGCCGCCGGCCGCCGCTTCGTCGACGGCCTGAAGGTGTTCTCGCACCTGGCGAATGTGGGCGACGCCAAGTCGCTGGTGATCCACCCGGCCTCGACCACCCACTTCCGCGTGCCGGCCGAGCAGCTGGCGGCGTCGGGCGTCAAGGAAGGCACGATGCGCCTGTCGGTCGGCCTGGAAGACCCGGACGATTTGATCGAGGACCTGGCGCGCGGCCTGAAACTCGCGCAGAAAGGGGCCTGAGCATGATCTATCACGTCAACGGACACGATGCCTACGCCTACAACGGCGGCAAGGCATTCGACGCGGCGCTGCCGACGGTCGTCTTCATCCACGGCGCCCAGAACGACCACTCGGTCTGGGGTCTGCAGTCGCGCTGGTTCGCGCACCACGGCTACGGCGTGCTGGCGGTCGATTTGCCCGGCCACGGGCGCAGCACGGGTCCGGCGCTGGCCAGCGTCGAGGCGATGGCGGATTGGCTGCTGGCCCTGATGGATGCGGCCGGCGTGCGGCACGCCCTGCTCGCCGGGCACAGCATGGGGTCGCTGGTGGCGCTGGAAGCGAGCCTGCGCGCACCCGGGCGCGTGCGCGGACTGGCCATGCTCGGCACGACTTACCCGATGAAGGTGTCGGACCAGCTGCTCAACACCGCGCGCGACGACGAGGAGACGGCCATCGACATGGTGAACATCTGGTCGCACTCGAGCATCGCCCATAAGCCGTCCAGTCCCGGCCCGGGCTTTTCGGTGCTGGGCGGGTCGCGCCGGCTGATGCAGCGCATGTCGGCCATCAATCCGGATGCGCTGTTCCACACCGATTTCTCGGCCTGCAATGCCTATGCGAACGGCGAAGCGGCGGCGCGCGCGGTGGCGTGTCCGGCCGTGTTCATCTTCGGCGCGAAGGACATGATGACGCCGCCGCGTTCGACAAAAACGCTGACCGGCGCCATCGCCCATGGCAAGGTCGTAACGGTGGATGCCGGCCATTCCCTGATGGCCGAACAGCCGGACGCCGTGCTCGACGCGCTGATCGCGTTTGCCGGCACGCTCAAGTACGAGGAGATCACGCAATGAACGTCCGTTACGCCAGCTTCAGCGAGTTCTATCCCTACTACCTGACCCAGCACGCCGACCGCCGCTGCCGCCGCGCCCATTTCATCGGCACCTCGGCGGCGATCCTGGCGCTACTCACGGCGCTGCTGAGCGGCAGCGCATTCCCGATCCTGGCGGCGCTGGTGCTGGGTTACGGCGGCGCCTGGGTCGGGCATTTCTATTACGAGAAGAACCGCCCGGCGACCTTCGACCAGCCCTGGCTGTCGTTCAAGGCGGACTGGGTGATGTACTGGCAGATGCTGACCGGGAAGCTGAGCTGGTAGAACCGAAGTCGGCGGCATTAACCGTACGGTGGGCACGCCGTGCCCACGCGGAAGGCGGCGTGGTGATAACGGCGTTCTGGCCGTGAAAGCGGGTCATTGTTGACGTCACCGGATGATCATTTGGATGCGTTTCGATTATCCGCGGCCGCGTCAACCGACACCGCCAACACAATGCCGGCTTCCGCGTGGGCACGTGATGAAGGCCCCCGGCCTTCATCACCCCACCGTAATGTGATGGACTCCACCCTCCTGACAACGGCATCATTGTGCCAAGCGCGCCAGATTGGGCTGACGA
>NZ_JASNRC010000006.1 GCF_030411995.1 Massilia sp. YIM B02769 | reverse complement strand
GTTCACGGCGTAGTATTTGGCGTAGGTTCTTCTATCCTATCTTGCTCTCTATAGGAGAATACGCTGCTGCATCATGGGCGTGACTTTTTCCGTGGCGCTGTTCTTGACGGCGGCGGCGTTGATTTCGGATGGAACGGTGGTCATGTCGGTTGTGTTCGGTACGGCGGGGCAGGGGATGCCAGGACCGCCATTTTAACCGCATCGGCTGGACAGCGCCCCATGAATGGTCGTGCTCTCCTGTATTGACTATGTTGGACAGCGTACGGAAAAAATATTTCCGCATCGATATGATCAGCCCATAAAAAAAGGGGTGCCCAATGGCTAATGACAACAAAAACATATTGATCCTGGAACGCGACGAACACGTCGCCGAGACCGTCTGCAGCATGGCTGAAATGCTCGGCTACCGCACGCGCGTGTGCGACAGCACCGATGGCGCGCTGACCGAGCTGACCCGCAAGCACTACGACGTGGTGATCACCAACCGCGTCCTGAAGAACCCGACCGTCTCGCTGCCCTGGCTGATCCGCGCGGTGCAGCCGGACGCGCGCATCGTCGTCACCACGGCCTGGCTGGCCGAGCAGGAAGCCGCCGTTCCGGCCGACCGCCTGCTGCAGAAACCCTTCACGCTGAACGACCTGCACCAGGCCATCGGCATGCCGCAGTAAGCGCCTACTCCGGTGCTGACGGCCGGTTCAGCGCCATCGTCGCGGCATTCAACAGCAGGTCGTTCACCAGCGCCACCAGTTCCTCGGCCGCCACCGGTTTGTTCAGCACGCGCACGCCGGGAATCTGCACGCTCAGTTCGTTGCCGTAGGCCGAGACGATCAGCGCCGGCAAGTCAGGCTGCCGCCCGCGCAGGGCCAGGATCAATTCTTCGCCGTTCATGCCGGGCATGCGGAAATCGGTCACCAGCAGGTCGGCGGGTTCCGCGTCGAACAGCGCCAGGGCAGCGCGTCCGTCCGGCGCCGCGCGCACGGCAAAGCCCGCCTTGTCGAGATACCGCGCCAGGATGTAGCTGACGGCCGGATCGTCCTCGGCCAGGAGTATCCTTTTCAATTCTATCCTTCGTGCTGGAAGCCGGAAGCGGAGCCCGCTGGCGCCTCGCTTTTCAGCGCCAGGCGGATCCGTTCGGCCAGGTCGGCCAGGCGGTAGGGCTTGGCCATGGTCGTGTAGGTGGCGCCGGGCTGGGCCGAGACCGGCAATTCGTTCATGTAGCCAGTGGCGAGGAGTACGGGCACGCCGGGCTGGCGCTTGCGCACCAGTTCGGCCAGGCGCACGCCGTTCATCCCGCCCGGCATGATGATATCGCTGAACAGCAGGTCGATGTCGCCATAGCGCTCGACCAGTTCCATCGCTTCCTCGCCGCTCTGGGCCGCCAGCACCCGGTAGCCGAGTTCGCGCAGGTGGTGTTCGGCCAGTTCGCGCACGTCGTGGCTGTCGTCGACCACCAGGATGGTGCGCCTTCCGAGGATCGCCGCCGGGGTCCAGTTCATACCCTTGCCGCTCATGCGGTCGGCCATGATTTCCAGGCCCGACTGCTGGGCCAGCGGGAAGATCATGCGAATGGTCGTGCCTTCGCCCGGCACGCTGTCGATCTCCAGGCGGCCGTGCGATTGCTGGACGAAGCCGTGCACCATCGCCAGCCCCAGGCCGGTGCCCGGTCCCTTGGTGGTGAAGAAGGGTTCGGTGGCGCGCTGTGCCACTTCCGGCGGCATGCCCTGGCCCTTGTCGATCACGCAGATCACGACATAGGTGCCCGGCGCCAGGCCGTGGCGTTCCAGGCGCTCGCTGTCGACCATGGTCGAGGTGGCCACGGTGACCCGGCCGCCGTCCGGCATGGCGTCGCGTGCATTGATCAGCACGTTCAGCAGGGCCATTTCCATGTGGGTGGCGTCGAGCGTGCACGAGGGCAGGCCGGGTTTCAGGTCGAGGTGCAGGTCGACATTGTCGCCGAGGGTGCGCACCAGCATGTCGCTGAACTCGACCACCAGCGAATTCAGGTTCAGGCGCTTCGGCTCCAGGCGCTGCTTGCGGGCGAAGGTCAGCAGTTGCTGGGTCAGCTTGCTGGCCTTTTCGCTCGCCAGCTGGGCCCGTTCGATCGATTGCAGCGTGGCTTCCGGGTCGTGCACCGTGGTGGTGGCCACTTCCAGATTGCCGGCGACTACTTGCAGCAGGTTGTTGAAGTCGTGCGCCAGGCCGGCGGTGAGCTGGCCGATGGCTTCCATCTTCTGCGCCTGCAGATACGACTGCTCGGACACGCGGCGCCGCGTGATGTCCATCTGCGAGGCGAACCAGTACAGCAGCTTGCCGTCCTGGTCGAACACCGGGCCTGCGAACAGGCCGTTCCAGAACGGGCGGCCGTCGGCCTTGTAATTGAGGATGTCGACCGCCACCGCGCGCTGTTCCGCCACTGCCGCGCGCAGCTCGGCGACGGTGGCGGGGTCGGTCTGTTCGCCCTGCAGCAGGCGGCAGTTGCGGCCCAGGACTTCTTCCTCGCGGTACATGGTCAGGTCGAGGAAGGCGCCGTTCACGAACACGATCGGATTGTCGGGCTGGTTCGGGTCGGTCAGGACCATCGGCATGCGCGTCATTTCGATGGCGGCAAAGAAGACGTTGCCGCGGTCGTCCAGGCCGGGGCGCGAGATCTGGCTGGCCTGCCAATGGCGCACGGCGACTTCCCCGATCGGGTGGTAGCTGTTGCCCTCCAGCTTGCCAAGCGCGGGCACGCCCTGGCTCTGGCCGCCGCCTTCCTGTTCGTGCGGAAGGTTCTCGCGTTCGTCTTTCGAGCTGCCGGTCGTCATGCTGGACTTCTCCATGGGGTGGTGGATGGGAGGCCAGGCGATTCGACCCCGTGGGATTATAACAATATGCAAAGATGGTAATCCGCTGGCTTGCCTGTACACGCGGAACAACTGGTAAGGTGAAATAACGAACAGGAATGTTCCCAGAGGCGTGTAAAAAGACTATTTTTTCCCAATCTGGCCCAACATCGTGTCGGATCGTCTAGACTCGCGCTTATCAATTCAGATGCACTTTCAAGCGCACACAGCATGTACGATCCCGGAAACGCACCGAGCACCCCTCCAACCGAACCCGGCATCGTGCCGAGCAGGGTCGACTTTCCGGTGGTCGGCATCGGCGCCTCGGCCGGCGGCCTGCCGGCGCTGGTGCGCCTGTTCGAGAACATGCCGGCGGTGCACGAGATGGCCTTCGTGGTCATCCTGCACCTGTCGCCCAAGCATCCGAGTTCGGCCGCGGCGATCCTGCAGCGCGCCACGCGCATGCCGGTGATCCAGGTGACTTCGCAGGTCAAGATCGAACCAGGCAACGTGTATGTGATCGCACCGAACCAGCACATGTCGATGATGGATGGCCTGCTGCTGGTCGACGAACTCCAGCGTCCGCGCGGCAAGCACATTGCCATCGACATGTTCTTCCGTACCCTGGCCGAGGTGCACCGCGAGCGCGCGGTCGCCATCGTGCTGTCGGGCACCGGCGCCGATGGCGCGGTCGGCCTGGCGCGGGTCAAGGAGCAGGGCGGGGTGACGCTGGCGCAGGCGCCCGCCGACGCCGAGCACGACGGCATGCCGAGTGCGGCGATCCGCACCGGCGCGGTCGACTTCGTCCTGCCCGCCATCGAGATTCCGCAAAAGCTGATCGAACTGTGGAACAACGCGCGCACCATCCAGATGCCGCCACCAGGCGACGGCGAAAAGTCGGTCGCCCACGTCACCCAGGGAGACGCCACCGCCAGCGCCGAGGATGCGCTGCAGGACATCATCGGCGCCTTGCTCAGCCATACCGGCCACGATTTCCGCCACTACAAGCGCGCCACGGTGCTGCGCCGCATCGAACGGCGCCTGCAGGTGCGCGCGGTGCAGACCCTGCCCGAATACCGCGACCTGCTCCAGGCCGACCCGGGCGAGCACAAGCTGTTGCTCGACGACATGCTGATCGGCGTGACCAATTTCTTCCGCGACCGGGAAGCCTTCGAATCGCTCGAGCGCGACGTGATTCCCGAACTGTTCAAGGACAAGGGGCCGACCGACGAGGTGCGCGCCTGGGTGGCCGCCTGCGCCACCGGCGAGGAAGCGTATTCGCTGGCCATGCTGATGGCCGACCAGGCCGAGCTGATGGAGCACCCGCCGGCCTTCCAGGTGTTCGCGTCCGACATCGACGACGGCGCGATCGATGCCGCGCGCTCGGGCAATTATCCGGCCTCGATCATCACCGACGTCGCGCCGACCCGCCTGCGCCAGCACTTCAACAAGGAAGACGACCGCTACCGCATTCGCAAGACCCTGCGCGACCGCATCCTGTTCGCCTCGCACAACCTGCTGCGCGACCCGCCGTTCTCGCGCCTGGACATGATTTCCTGCCGCAACCTCCTGATCTACCTGAACCGCGAGGTCCAGGTGCGGGTGCTGCAGACTTTTCACTTCGCGCTGAAGCCGGGCGGCTACCTTTTCCTGGGCATTTCCGAGTCGGCCGAATCGGTGTCCGATTACTTCATCCCGGTCGACAAGAAGAACCGCGTCTACCGCGCGCGCGGCGGCACCCGCCCGATGCATTACCAGAGCCCGACCTCGGCCGTGTTCGGCGCGCGCCTGCCGGAAGTGAGCCGGGCCAAGCCGGTCGGCAAGCGCCAGTTCTCGTATGCCGAACTGCACCAGCGCGCCCTGGCCCAGTACGCACCGCCGTCGGCCGTGATCGACGGCGAAGGCAACATCGTGCACATGTCGGAGCAGGCCGGTCGCTTCCTGCGCATGGCCGGCGGCGAACCGTCGCGCAACCTGCTGACGCTGGTGCTGCCTGAACTGCGCCTGGAACTGCGCTCGGCCATGTACCAGGCCACGCAAAGCCACGCCAGCATCGAATGCCGCCCGATCGAGCTGCAGGAGCAGAAGGAACTGGGCATCATCGCGATGGCGGTGCGGCCTTTCCGCGACGACGAAGCCGAGACCGACTTCCTGCTGGTGGTCTTCAACCGTGTCGAGCACCTGCCCGAACGCGCCTTGCCGGCGCGCCCGAACGGCAGCCACGACGTGGTGCTGAACCAGCTCGAGGCCGAGCTGCAACGCAAGCGCGAGCAGCTGCAGGAAACCATCGAGAATGCCGAAGTCTCGACCGAGGAACTGCGCGCCTCGAACGAGGAGCTGCAGGCAATTAATGAGGAACTGCGCTCGGCCACCGAGGAACTCGAAACCAGCAAGGAAGAGCTGCAATCGGTGAACGAGGAACTCGTCACCGTGAATTACGAGCTGAAGGTGAAGGTCGAGGAAACCGGCAAGGCCAACGACGACCTGAACAACCTGATCGCGTCCACCGACATCGCCACCATCTTCGTCGATAGCGGCCTGCGCATCAAGCGCTTCACGCCGCGCGCGGCCGATCTGTTCTCGATCATCGCCTCCGACATCGGCCGCTCGCTGCTCGACCTGACCCACAAGCTCGATTACGACGACCTGGCTGCGGACGTCAGCGCCACCTTCGACACCCTGCGCCTGGTCGAGCGCGAAGTGCGCAGCAACGACGGCCGCTACTACATCGTGCG
Source organism: Massilia sp. YIM B02769 (assembly GCF_030411995.1). Lineage (GTDB taxonomy): Bacteria > Pseudomonadota > Gammaproteobacteria > Burkholderiales > Burkholderiaceae_D > Telluria. The sequence goes on along the minus strand of NZ_JASNRC010000006.1, from coordinate 363,996 downwards.
CCTGCTGCCCTACCGCACGAATGAGGACCGCATCGAAGGCGCGGTGATGACCTTCTTCGACATCACGCTGCGCCGCGAAGCCGAGGAACAGGCACGCGCCATCGAGGCGCGCATGCGCATGGTGGCCGAGAGCGCCAACGACTACGCCATCGTCACGATGGACGAGGACGGGCGCGCCACCAGCTGGAACAAGGGTGCGGAAACGCTGTTCGGCTATAGCGAGGGGGAGATCCTCGGCAGGACGCTGGAGCACCTGTTCGTGCCCGAAGACCGCGCCGCCGGCGTGCCGGCCGAGGAATTGCGCCGCGCCCGCGAGGACGGGCGCGCCGAGGACGAACGCTGGCACCTGCGCAAGGACTGCAGCCGCTTCTTCTGCAGTGGCGTGACCACCCCGCTGCGCAACGGCAACATGCACGGCTACGCGAAGATCGCGCGCGACGTCACGGCGCGCGAGCGCCAGGAGCAGGCGCGCGAGCAGGCATCCATGGTGCGCGAGCAGAACGTGCGCACCGATGCCGAGAGCGCGGCGGCCCTGAAGGACGAATTCCTGGCGGTGATGGCGCACGAACTGCGCCATCCGCTGAACATGATCAACATTAACGTCGAGCTGCTGGCGCGCATGCCGGAAATTCGCCAGTCGTCGGCTTTCCTGCGCGCCGCCACCATCATCCGCAGTTCGGTGATGAGCCAGGCGAAGATCATCGACGATTTGATGGACATGTCGCGCGTACGCACCGGCAAGCTGTCGCTGGCGATGGCGCCGGTGCTGCCCGACCTCGTGGTGCGCGGCATCGTCGAGGTGATGCGCGCCGATCCGGCCTCGCAGGACATCGCCATCGAGCTGGCCGGCAGCGCCGACGGCCTGTATGTGATGGCCGACGCCGTGCGCATCGAGCAGGTGCTGATGAATTTGCTGAGCAATGCGCTGAAGTTCACGCCGAAGGGCGGGCGCGTCGCGGTGCAGCTCGAGCGCGACGACGGCCTGCTGCGCATCGACGTCATCGACAGTGGCCAGGGCATCGCGCCATCCTTCCTGCCGCACGTGTTCGACATGTACGGCCAGAGCGTCTTGGTGACCACCCGTACCAAGGGCGGGCTGGGTATCGGGCTGGCGCTGGTGCGCGAGATCGTCGCGCTGCACGGCGGCCGGGTCGAGGCCTTCTCGGAAGGCGCGGGCAAGGGCGCGCGCTTCAGCGTCTGGCTGCCGCTGCTCGACAGCCACGCCTCGCCGCTGCCGGGCGGCGGCGGCGAGGGCGAGGACAGCATGGCCGGCCTGCGCATCTTGGTGGTCGACGACATGGAAGAGATGCTGCTGATCTTCAAGTCGCTGCTGGAGACGAGCGGGGCGACCGTGTTCGAGGCCACCGGCGCGCTGAAGGGGCTGGAGGTCCTGGAGCGCGAGCGGATCGATTTGCTGATCTCGGACGTCTCGATGCCCGAGATCGACGGCTACGAATTCCTGCGCCGCATCCGCGCCAATCCCAAGCTGGCGAAACTGCCGGCGATTGCGATCAGCGGCATGCGGCGCGACAGTGATATCGCGAATGCGCGGGCGGCGGGGTATTCGGCCCACCTCGGCAAGCCGGTGTCGGTGGAGCGCCTGAGCGCCATCGTGCACGATCTGCTGCCGCGCGGCGGGGCGGCGAAACGCTGAAGTGGCGTGGGCGCATCCGGGCGGTTACCGGCCGCCGGATGTCGCCAAGTTTTACATCCTGTGCCGCCAGATTTGACATCTCTCCGTAAGGCATTGATTTAGCGGAGGCTTCCGTCACAGGTGCAGAACTTGCTTTTCTTTCTTGGTCAACCGAAAGGAGAGCCATGAGCATGTTCCCGCACCGCCTTACCGCTTTGTTCCTTGCCTGCCTGGTGAGCGGCAGCGCCGGCGCCACCGTTGTTGCCAGCAATACCCGCTACGGCCTGTTCGACGGCAGCGAGGGCACGCGCAGCCTCAACGTGACCTACCACGGGTCGATCCTCGACCTGAACCTGATCCTCGACCTGGCCAAATGCGACGATCCGCCGATCGGCGCCGGCGGCGGCGCCTGCCGCGGTTTCGGCACGCCGTATGAAGACGAGTTCTCGATTGCGCTGGTGGCGCCGGACGGCACCACGGTCGACCTGGTGCGCGCCTACGACACCTATGCGCGCGGAAATGCGGGCGCCGGGCGCGTGCGCCTGAACTTCGACGACGAGGCGCTTGACGCCGCCGGGCCGCAACTGGCGTCGGGCAGCTTCCGCCCGGCCGGTTCGCTGGCCGCCTTCGACGGCATGGATGTGTATGGGCGCTGGACCCTGCAGATCCAGGATTTCTTCCCGGGCGACCCGCTCGAATTCTTCGCGGCGCGGCTGGATGTGGAAACCGATCCGCCGGCGCCGGTGCCGGAACCGGCGTCGCTGGCCTTGCTCGGCCTGGGGTTGCTGGGGCTGCGGCGCTTCAGCGGGCGACGATCAGCTTGATGCCAAGGGCAACGAAGACGGTGCCGGCGATCCGGTCCAGCCATTTGCCGGCGCCGGGCTTGCGGTTGAGCCAGGCGCCAATCGCCCCGGCGAAGTAGCCGAGCAGGCCGAACAGGATCGCCGCCTGCACGGTGAAGGTGACGCCCAGGGCCAGCATCTGGCCGGGCACGTTGCCGTTGGCGGGAATGACGAACTGCGGCAGCAGCGAGAGGAAGAACAGCACGACCTTCGGATTGATGGCGTTTGCCACCAGGCCTTTGGTAAACAGGCTGCGCAGCGATTGCGGGGCAGCGTTGCCGTCGCTTGCTTTCGAGCCGCCCTGGCTGCGCAGCGCGTTGTAGCCGAGCCAGACCAGGTACAGGCCGCCGCCCACGCGCAGGGCGGTGAAGGCGATCGGCGACGCGGCGATCAGGGCACTCACGCCGAGCACGGCCAGCAGGGTGTGGCTCAGGCAGCCGAGTGCGCAACCGAGGCCGAACACCATGCCCTGCTTGCGCCCCTTGGACATGCCCAGGCCCAGGACCATCAGGTTGTCGGGACCGGGGGAGGCGGTGATCAGGACGGCGGCGAGCAGGAAGCCCAGGAATTGTTCGGGTGCGAGCATAGGTGTGTTTTGGATGATCGGGGATGATGCCGGAATGGCGTAGCGTGGACGGCTCCGCCGTCCACGCGTTCAAACATGGCGTGATCCGCCGCGACGTTCGATTTTGCCGTGGTGAATCAAACGGCGCAAGGCACCATTTTCACGATTGTTCGAACGATGGTTGAACGCGTGGACGGCATAGCCGCCTCTCGTGGCCCGGTCCACCCTACGGCGTTAGCAGCCGATGTGAATCAGCGAGCCTCGGCGACACGCTTGGCGATGTGCGCCAAGGCTTCGTCGACCTGGTCGATCAGGATCAGGCACAGGTCCCCATCCGACAAGCGTTCCAGGGCGCGGTCGATCGCCACGAACTCGCCGTAGATTTCCTCCACGTGCTGCGTACGCGACGCACCCTGCAAGCCCTGGCGCAGCAGCGCCACGACTTCGCCATCAGCCCGCCCGCGCTGGCACTGGTCTTCATACAGCAGCACGTCGTCGAACGCCGCGCCGAGGATTTCGGTTTGCTGGCTGATGTCCTGGTCGCGGCGGTCGCCCGCGCCGCTGATCACCACCGAACGGCGCTTGGCCGGCATGTTCTCGACCGCCGACACCAGCGCCGCGATCGCGTCCGGATTGTGGCCATAGTCGGCAATCAGCGTCGCGCCGCGATAGTCGAACACGTTGAAACGCCCCGGCGCATTGTCGCTCTCGCCGACAAAGGTGCGCAGGCCGAGCGCGATCTTGTCCCAGTCGATGCCGACGCCCCAGGCCGCGGCCACCGAGGCCATCACGTTCTCGACCTGGAAGCCGATCACGCCGCCACGGGTGATCGGCACGTCCGCCAGCGGAATGCGGTGCTCGAACTTGCCCTGCGCGCAGACCAGGTGGCCATCTTCCACGAACACGGCGCGGCGGCCTTGCGCACGGTGCATTGCCATCAGCGGCAGGTTGCCGTCCTGGGCGAAGAAGGTGACGTCGCCGCGGGTGAAATTCGCCATGTCGGCCACGGTCGGGTCGGCGGCGTTCAGCACGGCCATGCCGCCTTCGGCGACGTTCTGCACGATCACGCGTTTCAGGACCGCCAGGTCTTCCAGCGTGGTGATGTAGTTCAGGCCGAGGTGATCCCCGGCGCCGATATTCGTCACCACCGCCACCTGGCAGCGATCGAAGGCCAGGCCTTCGCGCAGCAGGCCGCCGCGCGCGGTCTCGAAGACGGCGGCATCGACGTCCGGGTGCAGCAGCACGTTGCGCGCGCTGCGCGGGCCGCTGCAGTCGCCGCTGTCGATGCGGCGGCCTTCGATGTAGACGCCGTCGGTATTCGTCATGCCGGTGCGCAGGCCGGAGGCGGTGAGCAGGTGCGCGATCAGGCGCACGGTGGTGGTCTTGCCGTTGGTGCCGGTGACGGCGACCACCGGGATGCGGCCGTCGTCGCCGTCTTCATACAGCATGTCGACGATGGCTTCGCCGATGGCGCGCGGCTTGCCGAAGGAGGGCGCCAGGTGCATGCGCAGGCCCGGCGCGGCGTTCACTTCGACCACGCCGCCGTTCTGGTCTTCGATCGGTTTCAGCACGCTGTCGCACACCAGGTCGACGCCGCAGATGTCGAGGCCGACCATGTGGGCGGCGGCAATCGCACGCGCCGCGACTTCCGGGTGCACGTCGTCGGTGACGTCGGTGGCGGTGCCGCCGGTCGACAGGTTCGCGTTGTTGCGCAGGATGACGCGCTTGCCCTTGGGCGGCACTGAGTCGGCGTCCATGCCCTGCGTGGCCAGGCTGGCCAGGGCAATGTCGTCGAAGCGGATCTTGGTGAGCGAGGTCGAGTGGCCGTTGCCGCGGCGCGGGTCCTGGTTGACGATGTCGACCAGCTGCTGGACGGAATGCACGCCGTCGCCGGTGACGTTCGGCGGTTCGCGGCGCGCGGCGGCCACCAGCTTGTCGCCGATGACGAGCAGGCGGTAATCGTGGCCGGGCAGGTAGCGCTCGACCATGATGTCGTCGCGGAATTCGCTGGCCGCATGGAAGCCGGCGGTGATCTGCTCTTTCGTCGTGATGTTGACCGTCACGCCCTTGCCCTGGTTGCCGTCCTTCGGCTTGACCACGACCGGCAGGCCGATTTCCTGGGCCGCGGCCCAGGCGTCGTCCGGATCGGTGACGGTGCGGCCATGCGGCACCGGCACACCGGCGGCGTCGAGCAGCTTCTTGGTCAGTTCCTTGTCCTGGGCGATGGTCTCGGCAATCGCGCCGGTGGCATCGATCTCGGCGGCCTGGATGCGGCGCTGCTTGCTGCCCCAGCCGAACATCACCAGGCTGCCTTCGGTCAGGCGGCGGAAGGGGATGTTGCGGGCCACGGCGGCCTGCACGATCGAGCCGGTGGACGGGCCGAGGCGCACGTCTTCGTCGAGGTCGCGCAGCTGGGTGAGGGCGTCCTGCAAATCGAAAGGCGCGTCATTGCGCGCGGCCGCGATCAGGTTTTCCGCCAGCATGAGGGCCAGGCGGCCGACGTCTTCCTCGCTGTACTCGACCACCACCTGGTAGATGCCGCGTTCCAGCGTGGCGGTGGTGCGGCTGAAGGTGACCGGGCAGCCGGCCTGCGCCTGCAGGTCGAGCGTGACCACTTCGAGCACGTGGGCCAGCGGGATGGTGTCGTCGTGGCCGAGCGGCTGCAGCTGGCCGAGCTGGGGGAAGAGGGAGCGCAGGCGCGTCTCGAAGCCAGGCAAGGCGCCGATCGATTCCTCTTCCGGCGTGCAGGCGACGATCGCCTCGACCGAGGTGTGGTGGCTCCAGAGATTGGGGCCACGCAGGGCCCGTACGCGAGATACTTCCATAAAACTGTAATCCTTAAATGTGGGCCGCCCCCTTGGCGCAGGGCGGCGGGCGGCTGCCGGTCTCGAAAACCAGCCCGCTCTTCTTCAATAAATCGTTTTCTTCGGCGTGGCGTCGAAGGCGCGCAGGCCGCCGCAGATCAGGTCGTGCTGCAGGCCCAGCGCCCAGGCGGCGGCCGTCGCGGCCAGCACGCTGGCCGGATGCTTGACGGTGGCCGGCTTGATCTTCGCGAGGTCGAGCAGGGCGGTTTCCTCAAGGCCGTCGGCCAGCATGATGCGGTTGTCGCGCGCGAACACGGCGCGCTCGCCGCTTGCCCTGTGCGCCACGATGGTCGGGTTGTGTTCGTCCATCGCGTAGAAGATCACGCGGCCGTCGGACAGTTCGGCCAGCTTCACCACTTCCGGATCGGCGGCGTTCAGCACGGCCGCACCGCTGGACAGGATCACGTCGACCTGGCTGCGCACCACGTTGGCCAGCGCCTCATCGTCGTTGATGTGCAGGTCGCGCACGTCGTCGAGCTTGCCCATGTCGGTGACCACGCCCACCGAGCAGCGGTCGTAGGGCAGGCCCTCCGTCAGGATGCTGCGCGCGTTCGATTCGAACACGGCCGCTTCCATGTTGCGGTTGATGAGCAGGCGCTCGCCGGCGGCAAAGCCGGTGCAATCGCCTTTCTGTACCTGGCGGCCGTCGAGGTAGAGGCCCTCGCCGTTCGCCACGCCGGCGTGCTTGCCGGCCGCGTTCAGCAGGCAGCCCAGCAGTTTCGCGATCAGGCTGCTGCCCAGGGTGCCGGTGACGCCGACGATCGGTATGCGGCCGGTTTCGGCATCAAGAAACAGGTGCTCGACGATGGCGGCGCCCACATTGCGCGGTTCGCCGCTGGCCGGCTTGATGTGGGCCAGCAGGCCGGGGCTGGCATTGACTTCGATGATGGCGCCGCGCTGCTCAAGCAGCGGCTTGGAGATGTCTTCGCAGACCAGGTCGATGCCGGCGATGTCGAGGCCGACCACGCGCGCGGCCAGGGCGGCGGCGTACGCCACGTCCGGATGCACGATATTGGTCACGTCGTCGGCGACGTTGCCGTTCGGCTGGATCAGCACGCGCTGGCCGTCCTGCGGGACCGCGTCCGGCGCCAGGCTCTGGCGCTGCAAATCGAGCAGGATCACCGCGTCCTTGGTGTCGATGCGGCCGAGCGGGAATTCCTCGCTGTCGCCACGGCGCGGGTCGATGTTGATCTGGCTGTCGCAGAGCTGGGCGACCGTGGATGTGCCGTCGCCCGTGACCCACAGCGCCTCGCCGCGTGCGGCGGCCACGACCTTCTTGCCGACCACCAGCAGGCGGTGCTCGTTGCCGGGAATGAAGCGCTCGACCAGCACGGCCGTGCTGTCGCCCTCGCTTGATGCGATGGCGTAGGCGGCGTGCACGTCCGCTTCCGTCATCAGGTTCAGGGTCACGCCGCGGCCATGGTTGCCGTCGACGGGTTTCACGACCACCGGCAGGCCGATGTCCTGGGCTTCTTCCCAGGCGGCGGCCGCGCTGCGCACCAGGGCGCCTTCCGGCACCGGCACGCCGCAGGAAGCAAGCAGGCTCTTGGTCAGGTCCTTGTCGCTGGCGATGCTTTCGCCGATGGCGCTGGTGCGGTCGGTCTCGGCGGTCCAGATGCGGCGCTGGGCGGCGCCGTGGCCGAGCTGCACCAGGTTGCCTTCGGTCAGGCGGATCGAGGGAATGCGGCGGTCGGTGGCGGCGTCGACGATGTTGGCGGTGGACGGGCCCAGGCAGTAGCGGTCGACCAGCTCGGTCAGGCGGGTCACGGTGCCGGCCATGTCGAAGGCGTCGTCGTTGATGGCCGCCATCAGCAGGCGGTGGCCGGCTTCCAGTGCGGCGCGGCCGACCACGGCGTCGCGCGTGCGGAAGGCCATCTTGTAGACGCCGTGTTGTCCGGTGGAGCGGGTCTTGCCGAAGCCGGTCTTCATGCCGGCCAGGTTCTGCAACTCCAGCACGACGTGCTCGAGGATGTGGCCGGCCCAGGTGCCGCCATGCAGGCGCTCGATGAAGCCGCCGCGCTCGCCGACGCCGCAGCGGTGTTCGATCAGGCCGGGCAGCCAGGTCGTCAGGCGCTCGGTCAATCCAGGCAGTTTATCCGAGGGGAAGTCTTCCAGCTCGCCGATATCGAGCCAGGCCTCGAGTACGGGACGGTAGGTCCAGATGTTCGGGCCGCGCAAATGAGTCACACGGAGAAACTTGATGTCGTTCTTTTTCGTCATGTATCGATGTCTTGCCGCCGGTGTCTGCACGACCACCATATTGGCGTTGCCTATGTTTTTCTGCCTGTGCGCTACCGCACCCAAACACGGTGCTGTGGAACGCATTTTGTGTATACTTGCCGGCCATTTCCAGCCATGCACCGGTTTCCCGGGCGCCGTGCTAGGGTATTTCCACCCGCTAGCGACGAATATTTCCTTGTTCTACGTAAACCGCTGAGCCGGTCACTGCGTTACTCCTCTATTCAGAACTTGCCTGACCAAGGCGGCATCACACAATGACAACTCAACAACTTGCTGTTCCGACTACCCTGGCGGTCGCTGCCAGTTTCCTGCCCGATGCGTGGCAGGATGATGTTCGGAAACAGCTTGCACCAGGGGAAAACGTTTTAAGTAGCGTGGAGGTTGACCTCGATGCGAAATTACGTTTCGTGAAGGGCCTCCTGGTCGTCACCAACCGCCGTTTACTGAGCCGCGCCCCTGGCGAATCGGCCTGGCGCGACTGGGCTTACCGCCCCGGCCTGGCGCTGCGCCACCACGATCATGCCGGCGTTGGCCACCTGGAGCTGGTGGATGAGCACGCCTTACTGGCGTCCTGGCGGTTTACGCTGGGCCAGAACCTGCACGCCATCCGCGCGGTCGATGCGTTTGCGGACCAGCTGAGGAGTGTATTGACAGGCGTCGCCGTGCAGCCGCCCGAGACCCACACCTGCCCGAGCTGCAAGGCGCCGCTCGAACCGGACCAGGAAGATTGCCCGATCTGCACCAAGGTGCTGCATACGCCGCCCTCCACCTGGACCCTGTTCCGGTTGTGGCGCTTCGCCCGGCCGTACAAGGTGCAGCTGCTGGTGGGCTTCCTGCTGATGCTGGGCTCGACGGCGGCGCACATGATTCCGCCGTATCTGACCAAGCCGCTGATGGACAATGTGCTGATTCCTTACCAGAACGGCCAGACCATCGACAACTCGCTCGTCTGGCTCTACATGGGCGGCCTGTTCGGTGCGTCGATGCTGGCCTGGGCGCTGGGCTGGGGCAAGACCTATGTGCTGGCGCTGGCCTCCGAGCGCATCAGCGCCGATTTGCGCTCGACCACCTATGAACACCTGCTGCGCCTGTCGCTCGAATACTTCGGCGGCAAGCGTACCGGCGACCTGATGAGCCGCATCGGCAGCGGTTCGGACCGGATCAGTGTCTTCCTGTCGCTGCACCTGCTCGACTTCTTGTCGGACGTGCTGCTCATCATCATGACCGGCGTGATCCTGTTCAGCATGAATCCCTGGCTGGCCCTGGTGACTCTGGTGCCGCTGCCCTTCATCGCCTGGATGATCCACGTGGTGCGCGACCGCCTGCGCACCGGCTTCGAGAAAATCGACCGCGTCTGGGGCGAAGTCACCAACGTGCTGGCCGATACGATTCCCGGCATCCGCGTGGTAAAGGCGTTCGCGCAAGAGAAGCGCGAGGCGCTGCGCTTCCGCGAAGCCAACAAGCACAACCTGGCCGTCAACGACAAGCTGAACCGGGTGTGGTCGCTGTTCTCGCCGACGGTGTCGCTGCTGACCGAACTGGGTTTGCTGGTGATCTGGATCTTCGGCATCTGGCAGGTCTCGCAGGGCGACATCACGGTCGGCACGCTGACCGCCTTCATCGCCTACAGCGGCCGCTTCTATGTGAAGCTCGATTCGATGAGCCGCATCGTCTCGGTGACGCAAAAGTCGGCCTCGGCGGCCAAGCGCATCTTCGACATCCTCGACCACGTGTCGAGCGTGCCGGACCCGGCCACGCCGGTGTCCGTGCCAAAGGTGCAGGGGAATATCGAATTGCGCGAAGTCGGCTTCCGCTACGGCAACCGCGCCGTGAATCGCGGCATTTCGCTCAACATCAAGGCTGGCGAGATGGTCGGCCTGGTCGGGCATAGCGGCTCGGGCAAGAGCACGCTGGTGAACCTGATCTGCCGCTTCTACGACGTGGCCGAAGGCGCGATCTTGCTCGATGGCGTCGACATCCGCTCGTTCGCCGTGGCCGACTACCGCCGGAATATCGGCCTGGTGCTGCAGGAACCTTTCCTGTTCTTCGGCACGATTGCCGAGAACATCGCCTACGGCAAGCCGCATGCGACGCGTGAAGAGGTCATCGCCGCCGCGCGTGCCGCCCACGCCCACGAATTCATCCTGCGCCTGCCGCAGGGCTACGATTCGATGGTGGGCGAGCGGGGGCAGGGCCTGTCGGGCGGCGAGCGCCAGCGCATCTCGATTGCGCGTGCACTCCTGATCGACCCGCCGATCCTGATCCTCGATGAGGCAACCTCGTCGGTGGACTCGGAAACCGAGAAGGAAATCCAGAAGGCGCTCGACAACCTGGTGCAGGGCCGCACCACGATCGCGATTGCCCACCGCCTGTCCACATTGCACCGCGCCGACCGCCTGGTCGTGCTCGACCGCGGCGTGGTGGTGGAAGAGGGCAGCCATGACGAACTGATGACGCGCGAAGGCGCCTACCACCGGCTGTATGAAGCGCAGGCGCGCAATGTCGACCAGGACATGGACGACGCCAACAAGGACGACTAAAGCATGAGCAATCCCATTCAACTGCGCCGCGACGCGTTCGGCAAACTGGTGTTCACGAGCGCCGAGGGCGAGGACTTTGTTGGCGTGATTCCGGTGCGCGCCTTTCCGATCCAGGCGCCGACCCGCGGCATTTCGCTGGTACGGGACGGCGGCAAGGAAGTAGCCTGGATCGACGACCTGGCCGAGCAGCCGGAAGCGATCCGCGCCTTGATCACCGAGGAACTCGAGGGGCGCGAATTCATTCCCGAGATCGAGACCATTCGCAGCGTGTCGAGCTTCGCCACGCCTTGCACCTGGTATGTGAAGACGGATCGCGGCGAGACCGAATTCGTGCTGAAGGTGGACGAGGATATCCGGCGTGTCGGCGAGGCCTCGCTGCTGATTGCGGACAGCCATGGCATCAATTTCCTGGTGCGGGACATGTTCAGGATCGACAAGGGAAGCAGGAAGATCCTCGACCGCTTCCTCTGATCGCACGCGTGCCCGAAGAGCCGCCCCGCCTGCATGGCGCGGGCGGCTTTGTCGTTTCTGGAGGCTTCCCTCGAATCGCCGGCCTGCGCCTTGCATGGACGACAAGTCGGTGCTAATGTCGTTAACACGTTAACTATCTCGGGGTCAAGATGACAACCGAAGCGATCCGCATTCCCATCACCGCCGCTGCCGATATCGGTGCGCGCCTGTTCGCCGCGTCCACGCCGCGCGGCGTGGTCCTGGTGCATCCCGCCACAGCGGTAACCCAAGGATATTACGAAGCCTTTGCCCGCTATCTGTGCGGCCTCGGCCTGCACGTGGTGACCTATGATTACCGGGGCACGGGCGCGTCGCGGCCGGCGCAGTTGCGCGGCTTCGAGGTCAGCATGTCGGACTGGATGCTGGAGGACGTTGGCGCTGTGACGCGCTGGGCGCGTTTGCGTTTTCCCGCCCTGCCTTTGCTGGCTGTCGGTCATAGCGTGGGCGGGCATGCGATCGGGATTTCTCCGGACACCGCCCATCTGCGCGCGGCCCTGCTGGTGGCCACCCACGCCGGCATCACCCGTACCATCCTCGGCCGTGCCGAGCGCCTGCGCGTGTGGTGTGTGATGCGCGTCCTGGCGCCCTTGCTGTGCGGTCTGCTCGGCTATATGCCCGGGCGGCGCATCGGCCTGGGCGAAGACTTGCCGCGCGGGGTGATGCTGGAATGGAGCCGCTGGACCACCTTGCCGCGCTATTTTTTCGACGATGCGGCGCTGGAGGCCGCGCGCCGGATGTCCCGGGTCGCCATTCCCTTGCTGGTGTTCGGTTTCGACGACGACCCTTGGGCCAATCCCGGGGCGATGGACATCCTGCTCTCGGGCTACACGTCGGCACCGCTGGAACGGCGCCAGTTCAACGCGCGCAGCCTCGGCTTGCCGGGCGTCGGCCACATGGGCTTCTTCAGGCGCCGCTGCGAGGCGACGCTGTGGCAGGAAGCGGGCGCCTGGCTGTTGCAGAAGCTTGCGGATGACACCGATACCGCCAAGGCAAACGGAGGCGCCGCATGAAAGCCGTGTCCAGGCCGCCGCGTTTCGTCTTCCTGATCAACCGCGCCCAGAAGGCCATCGCGCGCTGGATCGAGCGGCGCGACGGCGAATGGGAAGGCATCAGCCCGGCCCAGGTCGGCCTGCTGTTCGTGCTTGCCGCGCGCGACGAGGCCGCCATCGGCGAGATCGCGCAGGCGCTGGACGTGGCGCCTGCCGCGGTCACGAACCTGTCGAAACGCATGCAGGCGGCCGCGCTGGTCGAGCGCGTTGCCGATGAGCACGACGCGCGCCTGACGCGCCTGCGCCTGACCGCCGCCGGTGTCGATGCCAGCGTGCGCGCCAAGGCCGTACTGGCCGAGCTCAACGCGCGCTTGACGGCAGGGTTCAGCGCCGAGGAGCAGCAGGTCGTCGCGCGCTGGCTGGAGCATAGCGCGCGCGTGATGGGCGAGGACGCGGCGTCATGACGCGTTCCGCTTGAAGCCTGCCGCGCCCTGGCATATTCTGGACGTCCCTTATCGTCGAAAGGAGGCGGCCATGATCTTGCAGGGAGGATGTTTTTGCGGCGCGGTCCGCTACGTCATCGACGGCGACACCTTCAACAGCACCCTGTGCCATTGCAGCGACTGCCGCCGCATCGCCGGCGCCCCCGCAGTGGCCTGGGTCAGCGCCGCGATGGACAAGTTCCGCTTCTCCCAAGGCAACGCCACCACCTTCCGCTCCAGCGACCACGTCCTGCGCAGCTTCTGCTCCACCTGCGGCACCACGCTGACCTACCAGGACGACCGCTACCCCGACGAGCTCGACATCTCCACGGCCACCCTCGACGACCCGGCCGCCATCGCCCTCGGCGACCACACCTTCGTGGCCGAACGCCTGCCCTGGATGCAGTTGCACGATGGCCTGGCCGAATACCCGCGCACCCGCAGCGAAGGCCGGAACCCGTGACGATGCGACCGCCCGCGTGAGTCAGGGCACATACGGGAACATGTTGACGAGCTAGAGTGACCCATCGTTACCAACGAAGGAGAACCCATGGATTCGATCAACCAGCAGCAACCCGAACAGAACCGCAAGGACCTGCACGGCAACGACGCCCGTGCCCGCATCAAGGAAATGGCCGACGACGCCAAGACCTGCTTCTTCTCCACCCACGGCAGCCTGGGCGACAGCCGCGGCGTGCGTCCGATGAGCGTGCTGCAGGCCGACGACGACGGCACCCTGTGGTTCCTGAGCGCCATCGACAGCCACAAGAACGCCGAGCTGAAGGCCGACCCGAGCGTGAAACTCTACTTCCAGGTCGACAAGCATGCCGGTTTCCTGGAACTCGACGGCGTCGCGACGGTCTCACAGGACAAGGCGAAAATCAAGGAACTCTGGGACTTCACCCTGAAGACCTGGTTCACCGAAGGCGAGGACGACCCGCGCATCACCGTCATCGGCGTGACGCCGCGCGCCGGCTATTACTGGGACAACAAGCACGGCCAGGCCGTGGCCGGCGCCAAGATGCTGGTCGGCGCCGCCATCGGCAAGACGCTCGACGATTCCATCGAAGGGCGCCTGCTGCCGTAAGACCTGGCACGCCGCGAGCAGGGGGAAACATGATCGAGCTGGATCACTTCATCGTTTCCGCACGCGACCGCCATGCCGCGGCGCGCCTGCTCGCGCAACTGCTCGACGTCCCCTGGGAAGCCGAGCAGTTCGGCGTGTTTTCGCCGGTGCACATCAACCGCGGCCTGACGCTGGACTTCATCCAGACTGAAGGCCCATTCCCGGTCGAGCACTTCTGTTTCCGGGTCGGCGACGCCGAATTCGACGCCATTCTGCAACGCATCGAGGCGGCCGGCATTGCCTGGCGCAGCAGCGTACGCGGACCCGCGGACCGCCAGGTGGACACCAGCTACGGCGGACGCGGCATCTACTGGAACGAGCCGGAAGGCCACCAATGGGAAATGCTGACGGCCAGCTACGCGCGCAATACCAGTTGAGCTTGTTGTAGCGCAATTCTTGTCGGCATGACATACTGTAAGCGTGGTCTATATATCAACACATAAGTACCCACCCGTAAATAAATGTGTTTTTGGCTGCCATAACCGGCGCGTTGCTGCGTTGGCTCGTGCTTGCAGTGCTCGCACTGCGGCACACTCGCCGCCTTGCACCGCATCCGGTTATGTTTGCCAAAACTCACATTTATTTCCGGTTGGGTACTTAGCACTCGCTAACTTGAAAGAGCCGGCATGACGTTCATCGAATCGATCAAAACCTGTTTCAACAAATACGCCACCTTCGAGGGCACCGCTGTGCGCTCGGAATACTGGTGGTTCATGCTTTTCCTGTTCCTCGGTGGCATGGCGGCGAATGTCGTCAGCAACACCCTCGGTATCCTGTTCAACCTGGCCACGCTCCTGCCCGTACTCGCCGCCGGTTCCCGCCGCCTGCACGATACCGACCGCAGCGGCTGGTGGCAGCTGATCTGGTTCGTTCCCTTCGTCGGCTGGATCATCCTGATCGTGTTCATGGCCCAGGAAGGCCGCCCGAACCGCTACAGCCAGGGCTTGCCGGCAGCCATCTGATCCACCTGTCCGCGGCGCCGATTCGGGCGGCGCCGACGTCCTTTTTCCTGTCCAAGTAGAATAGGCTTTACTTGTAGCGAAAGGGAAAAGATGAAACGGACAGCTTTGATTGCCGGCGTCACCGGCATCGGCGGCAACCACCTCGCACGCGAACTGCTTGCGAACGGCTGGGAGGTCGTCGGCCTGTCGCGCCGCGCACCGAAGGACTTGCCGGGCGTGCGCCACGTCGCGGCCGACCTGCTCGATCCGGCCGCCCTGGCCAGCGCATTGCAGGACGTCGCGCCGACCCACGTCTTCATCACCACCTGGATGCGCCAGGACACCGAGGCGGAAAACATCCGCGTCAACGCCGCCCTGGTGCGCAACCTGCTCGACGCGCTGTCGCCGCAGAACAGCCTGCGCCACGTGGCCCTGGTCACCGGCCTGAAGCACTACCTCGGCCCCTTCGAGGCCTATGCCAGCTCGGGCACCTTGCCCGACACGCCGCTGCGCGAAAGCCAGCCGCGCCTGCCGCTGGAAAATTTCTATTATGCCCAGGAGGACGAAGTCTATGCCGCCGCCGCGCGCGACCGCTTCACCTGGAGCATCCACCGCCCGCACACCATCATCGGCCTGGCGGTCGGCAACGCGATGAACCTGGGCACCACGCTCGCCGTCTACGCCAGCATCTGCAAGGAAACCGGGTGTCCCTTCCAGTTCCCGGGTTCGGAAGCGCAGTGGAAGGGGCTGTCGGACGTGACCGACGCGCGCATGCTGGCGAAACAGCTGGCCTGGGCCGCCGATACCGATGCGGCCAAGAACGAAGCCTTCAACATCGTCAACGGCGACGTGTTCCGCTGGAGCTGGCTGTGGCCCAAGCTGGCCGAGTGGTTCGGCGTGGAAGCGGCCGGCTTCAACGGCACGATGCAGCCGCTGGAAGCGGCGATGGCAAATGACGGCGATACCTGGCGCGCGATCGCCGCCAAATACAAGCTGGCGGAAGCGGACCTGGGGCGCCTGGCCTCGGCCTGGCATACCGATCTGGATCTCGGCCGTCCGCTGGAAGTGATGACCGACATGGCCAACAGCCGCCGCCTCGGCTTCAGCGCCTATCAAGCCACCGACGCGTCCTTCTTCGACCTGTTCGCGCGCCTGCGCGCCGAGCGGCTGATTCCGTAATGGCGGACACGGGAGCGCCGGACGTGGACATCGCCCGCACTCCCGCCCCGGACGCCCCGGCCGGTCACATCGTCCTGGTGACGATCGGCTCGGCCGGCGACCTGTTCCCCTTCCTGAAGATGGGCCTGGCCCTGCGCGAGGCGGGGCACAAGGTCAGTTTCCTCGGGCCGGACCAGCACGGACCTTACGTCCGCGAGGCCGGCCTGCCTTTCCACGGCTTGCCGGCCGACGAAGCGGTGCTCGATCACCCCGACCTGTGGCACCCGACGCGCGGCTTCGGCGTGGTGTGGGCGGCGACGCGGCCCGCCATGGCCCTGGTGCCAGCCTTCATGGCGGCGCTGCCGCCGGATGCGCCATGCACGATGGTATGCCATCCGCTGGCGCTGCCCGAGGCGGACCTGTGCCGCGCCGCGCGGCCCGGCCTGCGCATTGCCGCCGTGTTCCTCGCGCCCTCGAATATCCCGACCGTGTACGACCCGCTGCTGCTGGGCCCCTACCGCGTGCCGCGCTGGGTGCCGCACGGCATGCGGCGCTGGCTGTGGCGCACGGCCGTCAGGTACCTGATCGATCCGGTCGCGATGCCGGACGTGAATGCAAAGCGGCGCGCGGCCGGGCTGGCGCCGGCAGGGTCGTTGATGGAGCATATCTTTGCGATTCCCGACCTGTCGATCGGGCTGTTCCCCGAATGGTTTGCGCCGACCCAGCCGGACTGGCCGCAGCCGATGCTGCGTACGGGTTTTCCCTTGTTCGACCCGAATCCGCATGCGGAACTGTCGAGCGAATTGCGCCAGTTCCTGGGGCAGGGCGGGCGCACGCTGGTGTTCACGCCGGGCACCGGCAACCGCCAGGCGCGGGCGTATTTTGCGCACGCGGTCGAGGCCTCGCGGCTGCTGGGCGAGCGCGCGATCTTCCTGACGCCGCATCGGGACCAGTTGCCCGCCGAGCTGCCGCGCCATGTGCTGTGGCAGGAATACGTGCCGCTGCGCGCGCTGCTGCCGCATGTGGCGGTGCTGGTGCACCATGGCGGGATCGGGACCACGGCAGAAGCCCTGCATGCCGGCACGCCGCAACTGGTGGTGCCGCTGGCGCACGACCAGTTCGACAATGGGGCGCGGGTCGCGGCGCTCGGCGTGGGGCGGAGTTTGCCGGCCACGCGCCTGACGCAGGGCCGCTTGCTGCGTTGTCTTGAGCAGCTGCTAGATGACGAGGGCTTGCCGGCCAGGTGCCGGGCAGTGGCTTCGAATTTTGAACGCGACGTTGGCATGGAAGAGGTTGTTCGTAGGGTGGGCACCTGTGCCCACGCTGTCTCACCGGATGCGTCAACGCGGCCTTGACCCGGAACCCGTAACGCCGGCATGCCGGTTCGATGCATGCCGTGCCATCTGCGACCGCCGTACCGCGTGGGCACAGGTGCCCACCCTACAACGGCAAAACCGTCGCGAGACGTCATAGCGTGTGTCACCGCACCGTCTTCCCCGTCTTGGCGCGTTTTAATGGCATCAACGAATCACCGGACGACCAGCGATGCGCAAGAAAGCCGAGGACCCCACGACCGCCACCACCCCCCAATCCGGCCAGGGCCGCCCCGGCTACGTACGCGTGCGCGGCGCGCGCGAACACAACCTGAAGAACGTCAGCCTCGAGATCCCGCGCGACGCCCTGGTGGTGTTCACCGGCGTCTCCGGCTCCGGCAAGTCCTCGCTCGCTTTCGGCACCCTGTACGCCGAAGCGCAGCGCCGCTACCTGGAATCGGTGTCGCCCTATGCGCGCCGCCTGTTCCACCAGATGCCGGTACCCGAAGTCGACGAGATCGACGGCCTGCCGCCGGCGGTGGCCCTGCAGCAGCAGCGCGGTTCGCCCACCACGCGCTCCTCGGTCGGCAGCGTGAGCACCCTGTCGAACTCCCTGCGCATGCTGTACTCGCGCGCCGGCGATTACCCCGACGGCCAGGAACTCCTGTACGCCGAGTCCTTCTCCCCGAATACGCCCGAAGGCGCCTGCCCCGAATGCTCGGGCCTGGGCCGCGTGTACGAAGTAACCGAACATTCGATGGTGCCCGACGACTCGCTCACCATCCGCGAGCGGGCGATTGCCGCCTGGCCGCCGGCCTGGCACGGCCAGAACCTGCGCGACATCCTGGTGACCATGGGCTACGACGTCGACACGCCCTGGCGCGACTTGCCGAAGAAGGACCGCGACTGGATCCTGTACACCGACGAGACGCCCACCGTCCCGGTCTACGCCGGCCTGACGCCCGAGGAAACCAAACGCGCCCTGAAGCGCAAGGACCCGCCGAGCTACCAGGGCACCTTCACCGGCGTGAAGCGCTACGTGATGCAGACCTTCGCCACCACCGAAAGCGCCTCGATGAAAAAGCGCGTGGCGCGCTACATGGTCAGCACCGAGTGCCCGCTGTGCCGGGGCAAGCGCCTGCGCCAGGAAGCGCTGTCCGTCACCTTTGCCGGCGTCGACATCACCGACATCTCGCGCATGCCGATGGCGCGCCTGCACGCGCTGCTGCAGCCGTATGCACGTGGCGACGCGCCAAAGGATGCACGCCGCGCCAAGCTGCACCCCGAACAGCTGATCGTCACGCGCCGCATCGCCGAAGACCTGGTCGCGCGCCTGGACGTGCTGCTGGCCCTGGGCTTGGGCTACCTGGCGCTGGAGCGCAGCACGCCGACGCTGTCGCCGGGGGAACTGCAGCGACTGCGCCTGGCCACGCAGGTGCGCTCGAACCTGTTCGGCGTGGTGTATGTGCTCGATGAACCCTCGGCCGGCCTGCACCCGGCCGACACCGAAGCGCTGCTCACGGCGCTCGACCAATTGAAAGCCTCGGGCAACTCGATGTTCGTGGTCGAGCACGCGCTGGATGTGATCCGCTGCGCCGACTGGATCGTCGACGTCGGCCCGGCCGCCGGCGAGCGCGGCGGCGAAGTGCTGTACAGCGGCCCGCCCGAGGGCCTGAAGCAGGTCGAGGCGTCGCAGACGCGACGCTACCTGTTCGACGATGCGCCACCCGAGGCGCGCACGCGCCGCGAGCCGGCCGGCCAGCTGCGCCTGGAAGGCGTCACCCGCAACAACCTGGACAAGCTCGACGTCGACTTCCCGCTCGGCGTCTTGACCGCCGTGACCGGCGTCTCGGGTTCCGGCAAATCGAGCCTGGTCAGCCAGGTGCTGGTCGAGCTGGTGTCGAAGGAACTGGGGCAGGGCGCACCAGGCGCCGAACCCGAGGAAGGCGACGAGCTGGAGCAGGAAGCCGCGCTGCCGCTCGAAGGCCGGATCGCCGCCGGCATGGAGTCGATCAAACGCATGGTGCGCGTCGACCAGAAGCCGATCGGCCGCACGCCGCGCTCGAACCTGGCCACCTATACCGGCCTGTTCGACCAGGTGCGCAAACTGTTTGCCGCCACCAAGATGGCGAAATCGCGCCGCTACGATGCCGGCCGCTTCTCCTTCAATGTCGCGAAGGGCCGCTGCGAGAACTGCGCCGGCGAAGGTTCGGTGATGGTCGAGCTGCTGTTCCTGCCCAGCGTGTACGCGCCTTGCCCGGTGTGCGAGGGTGCGCGCTACAACGCCAAGACGCTGGAAGTGACCTACAAGGACCGCAACATCGCCGAAGTGCTGGGCATGACCGTCGACGCCGCCTACGACTTCTTCGAAGGCGAGGCCCTGGTCGCGCGTTCGCTGGAAGTATTGCGCGAAGTCGGCCTCGGTTACCTGCGCCTGGGCCAGCCGGCCACGGAACTGTCGGGCGGCGAAGCCCAGCGCATCAAGCTGGCCACCGAGCTGCAGCGCACCGGACGCGGCAACACCCTGTACGTGCTGGACGAGCCGACCACCGGCCTGCATCCGTCCGACGTGGACCGCCTGATCGTGCAATTGCAGCGCCTGGTTGATGCCGGCAACACGGTGGTGGTGGTCGAGCACACGATGCGCGTGGTGGCGGCCTGCGACTGGGTGATCGACATCGGCCCCGGCGCTGGCGACGAGGGCGGGACGGTCGTCTGCGCCGGCCCGCCGGAGAAAGTGGCCAGGGCGGCGCGCAGCCGTACCGCGCCTTATCTGCAACCCTACTTGCCGAAGTGATTCGCAGAAGATTGCTATAATTAGCACGATCGTGCTGGATACAAAGCGATACAAGCCCGCGCACGGTTGAGCGTATCAGCGATTTCGCAATTGCGTTAAACTTAGGATATTTTTCTTAAGAATATCGCAACGAATGACCGGCTCTTCCATCGATAATTCCCAGTTTCGTCGTATCCTGACGCGCAATGTCGCGCTCCCGCTCGGTCTGAGCGTGTTGAGTGCCGGCGTGTTCGTGGCGATCATTGCCTACCTGATCAGCGTGCTGAACTGGGTCGAGCACTCGCAGCAGGTGATCGGCAATGCCACCGAGGTCAACCGTCTCGTGTCCGAGATGGAAACCGGCATGCGCGGCTATTTGCTCACCGGCGACGAAAGCTTCCTCGGCCCGTATGTGGTCTCCAAGCCCAAGGTCGAGGCCGAGCTCGAGTCCCTGGTGCGCATGGTGAACGACAACGATTCCCAGACCACGCGCCTGCAGCGGGTGCGCGCGGCACATGCCGAATGGGTCAAGTACACGGACGAGATGATCGAACGGCGCCGCCGCAACGAGGATGTGGTCGACTCCGTCAAGAGCGGACGCGGCAAGATCCTCACCGACGACATGCGCGCCCAGTTCGCCGCCTTTACCGCCATGGAGCGCACCCTGCTGCAGACCCGCAACGAGGATGCGCGCTCAGTCACCACCTGGTCGGTCGGCTTCTACCTGCTGTTTACCCTGGTCGTCGGCGGCATGATGGCCGCATTCGGCCGGCGCGAACTGGTGCGTCTGTCGAAATCCTACTCCGACATCCTGGACCACGAAGCCGAGCACAACGCCGAGCTGCGCCACCAGGCCTGGCTGCGTACCGGCCAGACCGAGCTGTCCGCGCGCAGCGCCGGCATCCATTCCCTGGAGCCGCTGGCCCAGGCCGTGCTCGACCACGTGGTGCGCTATGTCGGCGGCAGCGTGGCGGCCATGTACGTGCGCAGCGACGACGGCGTGCTGCGCCGCATTGGCGCCTTCGGCTTCTCGAACGAGGAAGAGCGCAACATGGTCATCGAGCCGGGCGCTTCGCTGGCCAGCCAGGCCGCCAACGAAAACCGCCTGGTCACGATCGATAACCTGCCCGACGACTACATGAAGGTGGCCTCCAGCCTGGGCGACGCGGCGCCGCGCGAAGTCGTGATTGCGCCGATCAACAACTTCGGTAAAGTCAAAGGCGTGATCGAGATCGGCTTCCTGCACGGTATCCGCGACCGCGACGTCGAATTCCTGAAGCTGATCGCCGACAACGTCGGCGCCTCGGTGGCCGCCGTGGTCTATCGCCAGCGCCTGCAGGATGCCCTGTCGGAAACGCAAGCCCTGAACGAGGAGCTGCAAGTCCAGCAGGAAGAGCTGCGCACCGCCAACGAGGAACTCGAAGAGCAATCGCGCGCGCTGGAAGAATCGCAGTCGAGCCTGGAAAACCAGCAGGCCGAGCTGGAACAGACCAACGACCAACTNCGCACCGCCAACGAGGAACTCGAAGAGCAATCGCGCGCGCTGGAAGAATCGCAGTCGAGCCTGGAAAACCAGCAGGCCGAGCTGGAACAGACCAACGACCAACTGGCCGAGCAGGCGCTGAACCTGGACATGAAGAACGCCGCGCTGACCGAGGCCCAGGAGCAGTTGCGCGCGCGCGCGCTGGAGCTGGAACGCGCCAGCCGCTACAAGTCCGAGTTCCTGGCCAACATGTCGCACGAACTGCGCACGCCGCTGAACAGCTCGTTGATCTTGGCCAAGCTGTTGTCCGACAACGTGCCGGGCAACCTGAACGAAGAGCAGGTGCGCTTCGCCCAGACGATTTATTCGGCCGGCAACGACCTGCTGAACCTGATCAACGACATTCTCGATATCTCGAAGGTCGAGGCCGGCAAGCTGGAACTGCTGCCGGAAGACCTGCCGCTGCGCCGCACCGTCGAGGGCCTGGGCCGCACCTTCGAGCCGCTGGCCAAGCAGAAGAACCTGACCTTCAATGTGACGGTCGAGCCGAACGTGCCGGCCTCGATCCATACCGACCGCCAGCGCCTGGAACAGGTGCTGAAGAACCTGCTCTCGAACGCCGTGAAATTCACCGAGCAGGGCGCGGTCAGCCTGACGGTGAGCGCAACCGAGGAGGGCTGGGTCCAGTTCACGGTGCAGGATTCCGGCATCGGCATCGCGCCCGAGCAGCAGGAACGCATCTTCGAAGCCTTCCACCAGGCCGACGGCACCACCAGCCGCCGCTTCGGCGGCACCGGCCTGGGCCTGTCGATCTCGCGCGACCTCACGAGCCTGCTGGGCGGCACCCTGGTGGTGACCAGCACCCCAGGCGAGGGCAGCAGCTTCACCCTCAGCCTGCCGAAGAGCGGCGCGGTCGCGGCCACGCCGCCGGCCCCGCGCGCACCCGCCCCGCAGCCGCGCATCGAACGCGCCGCAGCCCCTGCGCCGGTTCCGGCGCCGGCAGCGGAGAGCGCCCAGACGCCTGCCGAACGCTTCCCGGACGACCGCGAGCAGGATGCCGGCGGCCGCCGCACCGTGCTGGTGGTCGAGGACGAGCCTGGCTTTGCGCGCATCCTCTACGACCTGGCGCACGACCTCGAATACCGCTGCCTGGTGGCGCTGACCGCCGGCGAAGGCCTGGAACTGGCCGCCGCCGAGAGCCCGGACGCGATCCTGCTGGATATCCGCCTGCCGGACGGCTCCGGCCTGTCGGTGCTGCAGCAGCTGAAGGACAACCCGGCCACCCGCCACATTCCGGTGCACGTGGTGTCGAGCATGGAAAACGGCACCGAGGCCCTGCACCTGGGCGCGATCGGCTATGCCCTGAAGCCGACCTCGCGCGAACAGCTGGAAGAGGTGTTCCGCAAGTTGCAGGAGAAATCCTCGCAGAAGATCAAGCGCGTGCTGCTGGTCGAGGACGACGAGCGCCAGCGCGACAGCGTGGTGGCCCTGATCGCCGACGCCGACGTGCAGATCGCGGCGGTCGGCTCGGGCGAGGAAGCCCTGGCCCTGCTGCACAGCGAGATCTTCGACTGCATGATCATCGACCTCAAACTCCCCGACATGCAGGGCAACGAGCTGCTGCAGCGTATGTCGCAGGAAGAGCTGTTCTCGTTCCCGCCGGTGATCGTGTACACCGGCCGCAACCTGACGCGCGACGAAGAGGCGGAACTGCTGAAGTATTCGCGCTCGATCATCATCAAGGGCGCGCGTTCGCCCGAGCGCCTGCTCGACGAAGTGACGCTGTTCCTGCACAAGGTCGAGTCGAAGCTCTCGACCGAGCGCCAGCATATGCTGAAGACCGTGCGCGGACGCGACCGCGTGTTCGAAGGGCGTACAATCCTGCTGGTCGACGACGACGTGCGCAACGTGTTTGCGCTCACCGCCGCGCTCGAGCAGCGCGGCGCCAACGTCGAAGTCGGCAGGAATGGCTTCGAGGCGATTGCCAAGCTCGACGAATTGCCGGGCATCGACCTGGTGCTGATGGACGTCATGATGCCGGGCATGGATGGCCTGGAAGCGACGCGCCGCATCCGCAAGGACGGCCGCTTCAACCGCCTGCCGATCATCGCCATCACCGCCAAGGCGATGAAGGACGACCAGGAGCAATGCCTGGCCGCCGGCGCCAATGACTACCTGGCCAAGCCGATCGACCTGGCCCGCCTGTACTCGCTGCTGCGGGTCTGGATGCCCACGATGGAGCGCGTTTGAAAACTGCCCCGGACAACATCGACATCGAACTGCGGATGCTGGTTGAGGCGGTCTACCTCAAGTACAACTACGACTTCCGCGACTATACCGGCGCCTCGCAAAAGCGCCGCGTGCTGGTGGCCCTGCGCGAGATGGACTGCGCCACGGTGTCGGAACTGCAGGCCAAGGTGCTGCACCAGCCGGAAGCGTTTTCCCAGCTGCTGCAATACCTGACGATTCCCGTGTCCGAGATGTTCCGCGACCCGGAATACTTCGCGGCGATCCGCAGCCAGGTGGTGCCGCACCTGCGCACTTACCCGTCGCTGAAAATCTGGGTGGCCGGCTGCAGCACCGGGGAAGAGGTGTATTCGCTGGCGATCCTGCTGCACGAGGAGGGGCTGCTGGAGCGCACCATGATCTATGCCACCGACATCAACCCGGTGTCGCTGGACGCGGCGCGGCGCGGCGTGTTCCCGCTGGACCGCATGCGCCTGTTCACCGAGAACTACCAGAAGTCGGGCGGCAAGCGCGCCTTTTCCGACTACTACACGGCAGCCTACGGCGGCGCCCTGTTCGAGCGCATGCTGGTCGAGAACGTGACCTTCGCCGACCATTCGCTGGCCACCGACAGCGTGTTCTCGGAGACCCACTTCGTCAGCTGCCGCAACGTGATGATCTACTTTAACCGGCGCCTGCAGAACCGCGTGCTGGGCCTGTTCCACGAGTCGCTGTGCCACCGCGGCTTCCTCGGCCTGGGCAGCAAGGAAAGCATCGACTTCTCGCACTACGCGCACCGCTTCGAGCCGCTGGCGCGGCGCGAGCGCCTGTTCCGCAAGGCGGCCGAATGAACGAGCGCTCGGCCAGGTTCGCGCAGGTGCTGGCAGGACGGCGCATCGAGGCCGTCGTGATCGGCGCCTCGGCCGGCGGCGTCGACGCCCTGGTCGAACTGCTGCCGGCGCTGCCGGCCAGTCCGACGCTGGCCGCCGTCTGCATCCTGCATGTGCCGAGCGACCGCGAAAGCCGCCTGGCCGAGCTGTTCGACGCGCGCCTCGGCCTGCCGGTGCGCGAAGCGACCGACAAGGCGAGCGTGGAACCGGGCACGCTGTATTTCGCCGGCGCCGGCTACCATTTGTCGATCGAGGCCGATCGCATATTTTCGCTCAGCTGCGAGCCGCCGGTGCACTATGCGCGTCCGGCCATCGACGTGCTGATGGAGTCGGCCGCCGACGCCTATGGCCCGGCCCTGGCCGGTATCTTGCTGACCGGCGCCAATTCGGATGGCGCCGAAGGCATGCAAAGGATCAGGCAGCGCGGCGGCCTGACCATTGTGCAAGACCCGATTGAAGCGCAGGCGGCGACCATGCCCGAAAAGGCCATCAGCCTGTGCGCCCCGCACCTGGTGCTGCCGCTCGCGGACATCCGCGCGCTGCTGCCCCTGCTGGAGACAACAACACCATGAGCTTCCAAGAGCCAAGCAAACTGCTAATCGTCGACGACCTGCCGGACAACCTGCGCGCCCTCGATGCCCTGATCCGCGACGAACGCCGCCTCGTCTTCCACGCCCATTCCGGCGAGGAGGCGCTGGCCCTGCTGCTCGAACACGAATTCGCCCTCGCCATCCTCGACGTCCAGATGCCGGGCATGGACGGCTTCGAGCTGGCCGAGATGATGCGGGCCACCACCCGCACCCGCAACATCCCGATCATGTTCGTCTCGGCCGCCGGGCGCGAGCTGAATTACTCCTTCAAGGGCTACGAAAGCGGGGCGGTCGACTTCCTCTACAAGCCGCTCGACCCGGACGCGGTGCGCGGCAAGGTGAACGTCTTCGTGGCCCTGGACCAGCAGCGGCGCGAGGTCGCGCGCCAGATGGAAGCGCTGGAACGCAGCCGGCGCGAACAGGAAGTCCTGCTGCAGGAACTGAACGCGACCCAGGCAGAGCTGCAACGTTCGCTGCGCATGCGCGACGAATTCATGTCGCTCGTCGCCCACGAGCTGCGCACGCCATTAAATACCCTGTTCCTCGAAATCCAGATGCGCACCCTGCACCTGAAGCGCGGCAATCTGCAGGCCTTCAATGCCGAGCAGATGGGCGCGATGATCAAGCGCGACGAACGCCAGATCAAGGCCATGATCCGGCTGATCGACGACATGCTCGACGTGACGCGCATGCGCAACGGCACGCTGTCGGTGCGCCCGGCGCCGGTGGAGCTGATGGGCATGCTGGAACGCGTGGTCAGCGACTTGTCGCTGCAGGCCGCCGCCAGCGGCTGCGCCATCACCTTGCAGCCGCGCGAGCCGGTGTACGGCCACTGGGACGAATTCCGCATCGAGCAGGTGATCGTCAACCTGCTGACGAATGCGCTGCGCTATGGCGGCGGCTGCAACGTCGAGGTCAGCGTGCAGGTCGACGGCAGCTGCGCGCGCATCGCCGTGGCCGACAAGGGCAAGGGGATTTCGCCGGACGACATCGAGCGCATCTTCCAGCCCTTCGAGCGCGGCACCCGCAACGGCGAGCCGAAGGGCCTGGGGCTGGGCCTGTACATCTCGCGCCAGCTGGCCGTGGCCCACGGTGGCGAACTGACGGTCACCAGCACGCCGGGGCAGGGCTCGACCTTCAGCCTGGCGCTGCCCTGCAGCGTGACGGCGCCGCGCGCCGAAATCCCGGCGTAAGCATGTTGGGCATGTGACGGGCGGTTGCGCCGTATCCTGTACGGTGGGGGTGTAGAGGCCGGGGGCCTCTACACCGAAGTGCCCACGCGGTTACGTGCGCGTGCGGTAGCTATCGGCGGTGAAGTCCCGCTCGAAACGTATCCGCCAGTCTGCAACCCGATTTGAACGTGGCCGGAGCATGGTCTGCGAGCGACCCTTTACCGCACAAGGCCGCAGCCCATGCACGTAACCGCGTGGGCACAGCGTGCCCACCGTACAAAACCATGTGGACTGGCCTGCATTGCTGACCCTGAACAGCCGGGCCATTGAAAATCCAAATCGGGCGGCGGTTGCAAACCCCGCCCGTTTCCCTCACACTTACGCGGCACTTGCGAGGCTGATATCCTTTGTCACCTCTGCATCATAGGTAAAATCAATTGAACTCATCTGATCAATTAATTTTACAAAAGCACAGCAAGAGCATAAACTTCGTTTCATCAATTTTTGATTTGACCCACAACAGGAGCTTCCATGTCCCTTATCAACACCGAGATCAAGCCGTTCAAAGCCACCGCTTACCATGCTGGCAAATTCATCGATCTGACCGAAGAGCAGTTCAAAGGTACCTGGTCCGTCCTGATGTTCTACCCGGCCGACTTCACCTTCGTCTGCCCGACCGAACTGGAAGACCTGGCTGACTTCCAGCCGGAATTCGAAAAGCTGGGCGTGAAAGTCTACGGCGTGTCGACCGACACCCACTTCGCCCACAAGGCATGGCACGACACCTCGGACGCCATCAAGAAAGTGAACTACCCGCTGATCGGCGACCCGACCGGCACCCTGGCACGTAACTTCGAAGTCATGATCGAAGAAGAAGGCCTGGCACTGCGCGGTACCTTCGTCATCAATCCAGAAGGCCAGATCAAGGTCATGGAAGTGCACGACAACGGCATCGGCCGCGACGCATCGGAACTGATGCGCAAAGTCAAGGCAGCCCAATACGTCGCCGCCCACCCAGGCCAGGTGTGCCCAGCCAAGTGGACCGAAGGCGCAGAAACCCTGACCCCGTCGCTGGACCTGGTCGGCAAGATCTAAGCAGTAGCAGTACGTAGTTGGCAGTAAATCAGTAGTACCGGAAGCCCGCCGATCGGCGGGCTTCCAATAAAACCCTCTGTATTTCCAAGGAAAACACCATGCTGGACGCAACCCTCAAGAAGCAGTTACAAGCCTATTTGGAAAAAGTGGTGCAGCCGATTGAGATCGTTGCATCGCTTGATGACTCGCCAAAAGCGCGAGAAATGGAAGAGCTGCTCAAGGAAATCACTTCCCTGGGCACCAAGATTACTTACCGCGAAGACGGCAATGCCACGCGCAAACCGTCGTTCGCCATCAACCGCGTCGGCACCGATATCGGCATCGAGTTCGCCGCCATTCCGCTGGGTCATGAATTCACCTCGCTGGTGCTGGCCCTGTTGCAGGTAGGCGGCCACCCGATCAAGTTCGATGCGCCTGTCATCGAGCAGATCAAGAATTTGCCGGGCGACTTCGTGTTCGAAGCCTTCATTTCGCTGTCGTGCCACAACTGCCCGGAAGTCGTGCAGGCGCTGAACTCGATGTCGATCATCAACCCGCGCATCAAGGTCACGACCATCGACGGCGGCCTGTTCAAGGATGAAGTCGAAGCACGCCAGATCCTGGCAGTGCCGATGATGTTCCTGAACGGCGAGCACTTCGGCCAGGGCCGCATGAGCGTCGAGGAAATCCTCGCCAAGCTCGACACCGGCGCCGGCGCCAAGAAAGCGGAAGAACTGAGCAAGAAGGAAGCCTTCGACGTGCTGATCGTCGGCGGCGGCCCTGCCGGCGCGGCAGCGGCCATCTACTCGGCCCGCAAAGGCATCCGTACCGGTGTGCTGGCCGACCGTTTCGGCGGCCAGGTGATGGACACCCTGGCGATCGAGAACTTTGTGTCGGTGAAAGAAACCGAAGGACCGAAGTTCGCCGTCTCGCTGGAAGAGCACGTCAAGCAGTACGAAGTCGACATCATGAATCTGCAGCGCGCCGCCAAGCTGGAGCGCAACGAAGGCGAGAAGCTGTTCGAGGTCACGACCGAGTCCGGCGCGCTGCTGAAGGCCAAGTCGGTGATTCTCTCGACCGGCGCCCGCTGGCGCGAAATCAACGTGCCGGGTGAAAAAGAGTACAAGAACCACGGCGTGGCCTACTGCCCGCACTGCGACGGTCCGCTGTTCAAGGGCAAGCGCGTGTCAGTGATCGGCGGCGGTAACTCGGGCGTCGAAGCGGCGATCGACCTGGCCGGTATCGTCGAGCACGTGACCCTGATCGAATACGGCGCGGAACTGCGCGCCGACGCGGTCCTGCAGCGCAAGCTCTACAGCCTGAAGAACGTGAACGTGATCAAGAGCGCCCAAACCACGGAAATCCATGGCGACGGCAAGAAGGTGACGGCCCTGTCGTACAAGGACCGTGTGTCGGGCGAGACCCACCGCGTCGAACTGGCCGGCGTGTTCGTCCAGATCGGCCTGATCCCGAACGCCGAATGGCTGAAGGGTACGCTGGAACTGTCGCCTTACGGCGAGATCGAAGTCGACGTGCGTGGTGAAACCTCGATCCCGGGCGTGTTTGCCGCCGGTGACGTAACCACCGTGCCGTTCAAGCAGATCGTCATCGCCGTGGGCGAGGGCGCCAAGGCTTCGCTGGCGTCGTTCGACTACCTGATGCGTTTGCCGACGGAAGAGACCGAGGCGCTGGAAAAAGCGGCTTAAGCATCAAACGGCCCCGAGGGGCCGCAGCAAGAACAAAAACGCCATCGCGACCAATCTTGCGATGGCGTTTTTCCATTTCATGCAGAGATATTTCGGGATACGGCAGTGCTAAACTGTTGCATCTTTAGCATATATCTCTATATGAAAACCTTTTCTCCATTGGCAGGCCTGGGATTACGTGATGTACGCAGTGTGATCGCGCTGGTGCTTGTTGCGACGCTCTGCGCCGGATGCAGCAAAACCCAGCCGAATTGCATTGACCCGTCCACCATCGACCTCGTCAAACAGGGTGTCGAGGAAACGCTGGAAAAAGCCTTGTCGGGCCCAGCGGGCAACACCGAGCTGCTCGATCGCCTCAAGAAGCGCATGCAGATCGCCGTCACGACCATTCGTACTTCAAGCAAGGACGAGAAAATCGGCAAGGTCACATGCGAGGCCGCGCTCGAGATTACCCTGGCGAATGCCGATCAAATCGTCGGCGACCCGATTTTCACATCCCTGCAGGACAGCAAGCGGCTTCCTGAACTCGTCGATACGAGCGGGCCGGCGTGGAAAACCACGATCCAGTACACCGCCCAGCATACCGAGGACACCAGGGATCTGCTGGTCGAACTGAGCGGCCACGCACCCATGGTGGAATTGCTGTCCACGGTTGCCCGGTCCGGCGTGATGGATCCCAAGCCGCCGCCGCCCGGCGACATTCCGCCGAACCTGCTCGCTTCCGGCAACGCGCGCGACGCTGCCGTGCGCTTGATGAATCACGTCTACGGCAAGCAGGAAGCGGAACATGGATGCTGGATATACAGGTTTGAAGGGATGCCGTATTGCATGAAGCTCGCGCACTTCGACATCAAGACGCTCGGTAGCGGAAAGCGTTTGTATGCCATTGCAAATGGACAGGCTATCGATCAGCAGGGCGAAATGATGACCGCCCACGCCATGCAAGGACTGGTCGGTGCATTCATCGTTGGCGAGACAAATGGCAAGCCCGCATTCATTGCGAAATCGACGACCATCCAGGCGGGCACCATGGGCACCGCGCCATCCGAATGGTTCTTGACCGAGCTCGGAGCGAACGATAACTGGGGCTGGCGTGGCGAATACGGCGATTGCCACCAGGGTTATTGCGGCAGCCGGATGATTATCCTGGCAAATCGCGCCGGCGTCGTTCAGGAGGTCGGTGGGCTACCGACCGCTTATGACAATACGGGTGCATGCGGGGATTGCGAAGGGAAGTCGTCATCGATGGCCTCGACCGTGCGTGTCAGCGATGTTCCGGAAAATGCCGAGTTCTACCATCTGCTCGTCGCGGTGACCGGCACCAGCAACGGCGAAGAATTGGCGAAAGAATGGACACTGGCATTCGACAGCGCAAAGGGCAAATATATCGAGCCTGCGGACTGGCCGCTCGGTGACAAGGATTTCTAGGAAAAGCCGCATCACCATACCCAACAAAAAGCGCCGTTCCACGTCAGTGGTACGGCGCTTGCTCTATCGTGCGCGGATGTCGTCCGCGGCTGGGTAAAATAGGCTATCGAACTTGCCACGCAGGCAAGTATTCAGCCGTGATCTGGAATCAGTGGAACATCATGAAGGCCGCGCCCTGCAGCGCATTGGTCTCGTAGAGCAGCCAGGCGGCTGCACTGGCGAGGGCAAGTTGCAGTGCAGTCAGGGTGGTAGGGATTGAGCGCATCATGATCGTTCTCCGGGGCGGTGCTACGTGTTTTGTTGGTGTATGCTGCCATCTTAGACATCCGGCCGATGTTGCGGCATCGGCGGGAACTCCGCCGTTGTGTAGGAAAAAGCCTTGTGGCCTTGTCGCCGTGGCAGCGTTAACCCATGCGCGGCGGCGCCGACAGCGGCACTCCTACACAGTCGATGGCGTGCATCCTATAGCTCGGCTGAGTATGGAGGCTTACATTAGCCTCCATCATGACCCGACACGAACCCAAACTTCTCCATAACGGCCTCCTCGCGGTGCGCCGCAATTCCATTCGCAAGCTGCTGCGCTCCGTGTTCGGTATCGAACAGCTGCGCGAAGGGCAGCAACGCGTGATCGACAGTGTCCTGGACGGCAAGGACACGCTGGCGATCATGCCTACCGGCGGCGGCAAGTCGCTGTGTTACCAGATTCCCGCCCGCATGCTGGGCGGCACCACGGTGGTGGTCTCGCCCCTGATCTCGCTGATGAAAGACCAGCTGGAAAAGCTCGATGAGCTGGGCGTGCGCGCCTGCCAGGTCAACAGCAGCCTGAATGCCGAGGAAGAGCACCAGGCCCTGGCGTCGATCAGCGGCGGCACCTGCGAAATCGTGTTCTGCACGCCCGAACGCCTGACCTCGCCCGAATTCATCGAGGTGCTGAAGCAAACCACCGTCACCCTGGTGGCCATCGACGAAGCCCATTGCATTTCCCAATGGGGCCACGATTTCCGCCCGGCCTACATCGAGATGGCGGCGGCGATCGCGGCCATCGGCAACCCGACCGTGCTGGCCCTGACCGCCACCGCCACCGACGAGGTGATGGACGACATCGGCCGCCAGCTGAACCGGCCGCGCATGAAGGTCATCAACACCGGCATCTACCGCCCCAACCTGGAGTACCGCGTGCACCAGGTGACCAGCCTGGCCGACAAGTTCGCCGAAGCGCGGCGCCTGGTGGCCGAGACCGAAGGCGTGGGCATCGTGTATGCCGCGACCGTGAAAGCGGCCGAGGAAATGCACCGCATCCTCGAAGAAGCCGGCGAATCGGTGACGATTTACCATGGCAAGCTGCCGGCCGCCGAGCGGCGCGCCAACCAGGATTTGTTCATGAACGACGAGCGCCGCATCATGGTGGCGACGAATGCCTTCGGCATGGGCATCGACAAAGCGGACACGCGCTTCGTGGTGCACCTGCAGATTCCGGCCAACCTCGAGTCCTACTACCAGGAGTCGGGCCGCGCCGGCCGCGACGGCAAGGACGCCCAGTGCACGCTGCTGTTCCTGCAGGACGACAAGCGCCTGCAGCAGTTCTTCCTCGTGAAGCATTACCCGGATGCGGCCGAGATCCGTTCGGTCTACGACGCCGCCTGCGAGCTGGCGGAAGCGGGGCCGGTGACCACCGAGCGCATCGAGGACAGGCTGGTCGACCTGAACGAAGCCAAGATCAAGGTCTGCCTCAAGCTGCTGAAGGACGGCAAGCTGGTGCGCCAGAACCGCAAGCTGGAATTCGTGGTGACAAACGCCGAACCGAAGGCCGTGACCTTCGAGCAGCTGGCCCAAGTCTATATCCAGAAGCAGGACCACGACCGCGAAGCCCTGGAAAAGATGGTGGGCTATGCGGTGAGCGGCTTCTGCCGCTGGAAGCTGCTGCTCGACTACTTCAACGACGAAGTCGAGGGCTTCGAGAAGTGCTGCCGCTGCGATAACTGCCTGAATCCGCCGGCAGCCGCGCTGGAAGACATCGAGATCCGCGACGACGAGTTCAGCCACGAACCCGAGCCGGAGCCGGCCGGCCCGCACTTCGAAGCCGGCATGCGCGTGACCGTGGCCAAGTACGGCGAAGGCGTCGTCAGCTCCGTGGCGGGCGACCAGGTCGGCATCGACTTCCCGGACGGCGAGCATCGGAGCTTTATGGCAGACTTCGTGAAACCGTTGTAAAAATTTTATCGAAAGAGCCGCGAAGGAGACGCATGGCAGCAGATATGGTGGTGGTACGCAAGGAAGGCCTGTACTGTGTACCGGGCGGGTTCTACATCGACCCCTGGCGGCCGGTGGACCGGGCCGTGATCACGCATGCACACGGCGACCACGCGCGCTATGGCCATGGACGCTACCTCACCGCCGCCAGCGGCGTGCACGTGCTGCGCTCGCGCCTGGGCGAGATCTCCGTCGACGGGCTGGAATACGGCGAGACCGTGGTCCACAACGGCGTCACCATCTCGCTGCACCCGGCCGGCCACGTGCTGGGTTCGGCCCAGGTGCGCATGGAATACGGCGGTGAAGTCTGGGTCGCCTCGGGCGACTACAAGATCGAACCCGACAAGACCTGCGCAGCATTCGAACCCGTGCGCTGCCACACCTTCATCACCGAATCCACGTTTGGTTTGCCGATCTACCGCTGGGCGCCCGAACAATCCATCTTCGACGACATGAACCGCTGGTGGCGCAAGAACGCGGAAGAGGGCCGCTGCAGCGTGGTGTTCGGCTATTCCTTCGGCAAGGCCCAGCGCATCCTGTCCGGCCTCGACCCGGCCATCGGGCCGATCGTCTGCCATGGCGCGGTCGAGCCGCTGAACCGCGTCTACCGCGAAGGCGGGATCGAACTGCCGCCGACGCTGATGGTCAGCGACGTGTCGAAAGCCGACCTGAAACAATCGATCGTGGTGGCGCCGCCGTCCGCCTCCGGTTCGCCCTGGATGAAGCGCTTCGGCGACTACAGCGACGCCTTTGCCAGCGGCTGGATGCAGTTGCGTGGCGCGCGCCGCCGACGTGGCGTCGACCGCGGTTTCGTGCTGTCCGATCACGCCGACTGGCCGGGGCTGATGCAGGCCATTGCCGCCACCGGCGCCGGGCGCGTGATCGTTACCCACGGCTCGATCCCGGTGCTGGTGAAATGGCTGTGCCAGCAGGGCCTGGATGCGCACGGCTTCGACACCGAATACGGCGACGACGATGACGACGTGGCGATCCCGCCGCAGCCGGCCGAGGCGAAGGAAGCCACTGAGGCCACTAAGGCCACTGAAGCAGCGGACGCGGAGCCGCAGGAGGCGCGCGATGCGTGAATTCGCCCGCCTCTACGCCGAACTCGACGAAACCACCGCCACCAACCGCAAGCTGGAAGCCCTGCAGCAGTATTTTTCGACGGCGTCGCCGGAGAACGCCGCCTGGGCGGTCTACTTCCTGGCCGGCGGCAAGCCAAGGCAAGCCGTGCCGACCAAGCTGCTGCGCCAGTTCGCCATCGAATACGCGGTGCTCGACGAATGGCTGTTCGACGAGTCCTATCACGCGGTCGGCGACATGGCCGAGACTATTGCCCTGATCCTGCCGCCGCCGGAAAAGCAGAGCGACGTGGGTCTTGCCGAATGGATGACCGAGCGCATCGGCCCCTTGCGCGGTGCCGACCCGGACGTCATCCGCGCGGCCCTGTTCAGCTACTGGAACGAGCTCGATACGCGCGAACGCTTCCTGTTCTGCAAACTGATCGGCGGCGGTTTCCGCGTCGGCGTCTCGAAGCTGCTGGTGACGCGCGCACTGGCGAACATCGCCGCCGTCGACAGCAAACTCGTGGCCCAGCGCCTGATGGGCTGGACCGACGGCAGCGTGCGCCCGACCGCCACCAAGTTCCTGCAACTGATCGCGGCCCAGTCCGACGAAGAACACAAGCTGCGCGGCGGCCAGCCTTATCCCTTCTTCCTGGCGCACCAGCTGCAGGGCGATCCGGCCGCGCTGGGCGCGCTGAGCGATTGGCAGGTCGAATGGAAGTACGACGGCATCCGCGCCCAGCTGGTGCGGCGCGGCGGCCAGAACTACCTGTGGTCGCGTGGCGAAGACCTGATCTCGGAGCGCTTTCCCGAACTCTGCGCGGTGCGCCTGCCCGAAGGCACCGTGGTCGACGGCGAAGTGCTGGTCTGGGACCATGCCAATGACCTGCCGGCGCCGTTCGCCGAACTGCAGCGCCGCATCGGCCGCAAGACGCTATCCGCCAAGCTGCTGGCCGAGCTGCCGGCGGTGCTGGTCTGCTACGACCTGCTGGAACTCGACGGCGTCGACCTGCGCGCGCTGCCCCAGATTGAACGCCGTACGCTGCTGGAAACCCTGGTCGGCGCGGTCGACCAGGAGCAACTGAAGGTCTCGCCGGTGGTCCATGCCGGCGACTGGGAAGCGCTGGCCGAGCTGCGCGCCGAATCGCGTGCGCGCGGCGTCGAGGGTATGATGGTCAAGGCCCGCAGCGCCCAGTACGGCGTGGGCCGCACCAAGGATGTCGGCACCTGGTGGAAGTGGAAGGTCGATCCCTACTCGGTGGACGCGGTGCTGATCTATGCCCAGGCCGGGCATGGCCGGCGCGCCTCGCTCTATACCGACTACACCTTCGCGGTCTGGGACGATGAGGAAGGCAAGGGCGAGCGCCGCCTGGTGCCGTTCGCGAAAGCCTATTCCGGGCTCACGGATGCCGAGATCGCCCAGGTGGACAATGCGATCCGCAAGACCACGATCGAGAAGTTCGGGCCGGTGCGCTCGGTGAAGCCGACCATGGTGTTCGAGATCGGCTTCGAGGGCATCGCCTTGTCGAGCCGGCACAAGGCGGGGATCGCGGTGCGCTTCCCGCGTATCCTGCGCCGGCGCGACGACAAGACCGTCGAGGATGCCGATACCCTCGATACCTTGAAGGGCCTGCTGGCCGCCGCGGGTGCATGAGCGGGCCAAGTAAAAAAGACGTCAAGGCGTGGTTCGACGCGCGCGGCTGGAAGCCTTTTCCCTTCCAGAAGGCGGTGTGGGATGCGGCGCTGGCCGGCCAATCCGGCCTGCTGCACGCGAACACTGGCGCCGGTAAAACCTTTGCGGTCTGGCTCGCGGCCTTGCAGCGCGGCTCCCTGACCAAGGGAAGGATGACCGGCCTGCGCACCCTGTGGATCACGCCGATGCGCGCCCTGGCCGCCGATACCCAGCGCGCGCTGGAAGAATCGGCGGCCCAGCTGGCGCCCGACTGGACTGTCGGCGCACGCACCGGCGACACCGGCTCGGCCGAGCGGGCGCGCCAGTCGCGCAGCTGGCCGTCGGCCCTGGTCACGACGCCGGAAAGCCTATCGCTGCTGCTGTCGCATGCGGCGGCCCAGGAGCAGTTCAAGCACCTCGACATGATCGTCATCGACGAGTGGCACGAGCTGATGGCCAGCAAGCGCGGCGTACAGGTGCAGCTGGCGCTGGCGCGCCTGCGTACCTGGCGGCCCGGACTTGTGATCTGGGGCGTCTCGGCGACCATGGGCGACCTGGACCTGGCGCGCCAGGTGCTGCTCGGCGGCGAAGGTGGAGAAAATTCGGGAGTGCTGGTCGAAGGCGACACCAAGAAGCAGATCGTGGTCGACTCCCTGATCCCGAAGGACGTGTCGCGCTTCCCCTGGGGCGGCCACCTGGGGCTGCAGATGCTGAAGCCCGTGATCGACGAGATCGAGCATTACGATGCGACCCTGGTCTTCACCAACACGCGCGCGCAGTCCGAGATCTGGTACCAGAACATCCTGGAAGCGCGGCCCGACTGGGCCGGCGTGATCGCGCTGCACCACGGCTCGCTGGCGCGCGAGGTGCGCGACTGGGTCGAGATGGGCCTGAAAAAGGGCGAGCTGAAGGCCGTGATCTGCACCGCCAGCCTCGACCTGGGCGTGGACTTCCTGCCGGTCGAGCGCGTGCTGCAGGTCGGCAGTGCGAAGGGGATTGCGCGCCTGCTGCAGCGCGCCGGGCGCAGCGGCCACGCGCCGGGGCGGGTCTCGCGCGTGACCCTGGTGCCGACCAACAGCATGGAAATCCTGGAGGCCGCCGCCGCCAAGGTGGCTGTGGCCCAGCGCCGCATCGAAGGCCGTTACGTGCCGAACAAGCCTTTCGACGTGCTGGTGCAGCACCTGGTGACGGTCGCGCTGGGCGGCGGCTTCCGTTCCGCCGAGCTGTTCGAGGAAGTCAGGCGCGCCTGGTCTTACCGCGAGCTGGATGAGGAGGAATGGCAGTGGGCGCTCGACTTCGTGGCGCGCGGCGGCCAGAGCCTGACCGTGTACCCGGAATACCGGCGCGTGCTGCCGGACGAGGAAGGTATCTACCGCGTGCCCGACGTCGGCATCGGCCGCCGCCACCGCATGGGCATCGGCACCATCGTCTCGGACGCCACGATCCAGGTGAAGTACGTCAGCGGCGGGCGCATCGGCAGCATGGAAGAGTCCTTCATCTCGCGCCTGAAGCAGGGCGACCACTTCCTGTTCGGCGGGCGCATCCTGGAATTCATCCGCGTGCACGAGATGACCGCCTTCGTGAAGCGCGCCACCGGCTCGCGCGGCGCGATCGCGCGCTGGCAGGGCGCCAAGATGCCGATGTCGTCCGAGCTGGCCCACGCCGCGCTCGAGCAGCTGCGCCAGGCCGAGGCGGGGCGCTTCGAGGGGCCGGAAATGCAGGCGATCCGGCCGCTGGTCGAGATCCAGCAGAAGTGGTCGGCGCTGCCCACCATCGATACCCTGGTGCTGGAATCGATGAAGAGCCGCGAGGGCTGGCACTTGTTCGTGTACCCGTTCGCGGGGCGCTCGGTGCACATGGGCCTGGCCTCGCTGTTCGCCTGGCGCATCGGGCGCGTGCAGCCGATCACCTTCTCGATCGCGGTGAACGACTACGGCTTCGAATTGATGGCGCCGGAGCCGGTGGACTGGGCGAGCATGTTTGCCGGCGCCACCGGGCTCGAGGTGCCGCTGTTCGATACCGCGCACCTGCTGGAAGACGTGCTGGCCAGCCTGAACGCGACCCAGTTGTCGCAGCAGCGCTTCCGCGAGGTGGCGCGCATCGCCGGGCTGGTGTTCCAGGGCTATCCGGGCCAGCCGAAATCGAACCGCCAGGTGCAGGCCTCGTCGTCGCTGTTCTTCGAGGTCTTCCGCAAGCACGATGCCGGCAATTTGCTGCTGACGCAGGCCCAGCGCGAGGTGCTGGAACAGGAGCTGGAACTCAAACGCCTGCGCGACACGCTCGAGGAGCTGCATGCGCGCAAAGTGGCGTATCGTGTGGTCAAGCGCGCCACGCCCTTCGGCTTTGCGCTGATGGTCGAGCGCTTCCGCGAAAAGGTGAGCACCGAAAAGCTCAACGACCGCGTGGCGCGCATGGTGCGGGAACTGGAAAAGGCGGCGGCGGTATGACGGAAGTGGTGGTTGCGGGTGAGCGCTTGTTGCTGTTGCCGGAAAAGGCGGTGTACTGGCCGGCCGAGGCGATGCTGATCATCGCCGATATCCACTTCGGCAAGGCGGCCTCGTTCCGCGCCCAGGGCATCCCGGTGCCGCGCGGGACCACCACCGAGAACCTGCTCGGGCTCGACGCCCTGGTCCGGCAGCACGGCGCGCGCCACGTGATGTTCCTCGGCGACTTCCTGCATGCGCGCGCGGCCCACGCGTCCTCGACACAGGGGGCGATGCTGGCCTGGCGCCACACGCGTCCGGAACTGCGCCTGACCCTGGTGCGCGGCAACCACGACAGGCATGCCGGCGACCCGGCCGCCGCGCTCGGGATCGAGCTGGTCGACGAACCGCATGCGGTCGGCCCGTTCGCGTTCTGCCACCATCCCGACCTCGACACCGGGGGCTACGCACTGGCAGGCCACGTGCACCCGGCCTGGGTGCTGGCCACCCGCTTCGACGCGCTGCGCCTGCCGTGCTTCGTGGTCGGTTCGCAGCGCATGATCCTGCCTTCCTTCGGTTCCTTCACCGGCGGGCACGTGGTGACGCGCGAGGCGGGCGACGCCATTTTCGTGACCTCGGGCGAAGCGGTGCACGCGATCCGCTAGGTGTCGCACGCTTTACTGTCCGATCTCGCTCCCGCTCTCGCTCCCACTTAGGCGGTTTTCGCTCCCCGCCAGGCGGCTTTCGTCGCAAGCGGCTTGCCGGCGCCGGCGCGGCTCGGCAGAATGGCTGGACCTGTTGCCAACCAGACAAACGCCGATGTCCACCATCCTTCTTCCTGCCGCGGGGGCGCCAGCGCCATCCACGCCATCGGTGCCGCGGCGCCTGCTGGCCGACCTGCGCGTCGCACTGCCGGTCAGCCTGCTGGCGGGCCTGCTGATCACGCTGGCCACCGGCTATCCGGAATCGCTGTATGAACAGCTGGTGTATTCGGTGTGGATCGGCCTGATCGCCTTCGCGATGGTCGACCTGGCGCGCCTGCTGGTCTGGCCGCAGCCGCAACGGCCTGCCCACCAGTGGCTGGCTTTCCTCGGCCTGATGCTGCTGGCGTCGCTGATCGGCCATTTCGCCGGCATCCACGTCGGCGCGTTTTTCCTCGGTCACCAGGTGCCTTCGCTGGCCGACTACCCGTCGACCGGCCGCCTCAGCATGGTGTTGTTCACCTTCCTCGGCATGTGCACGATGACCTTGCTGGTCGAGTACCGCGAGCGCGTGGCACGCATCCGGCGCGAACACCAGGAAGCGCGCTTGCGCGCCGAGGTCGTCGAGCGCCAGGCCCTGCAGGCGCAACTGCGGCTGCTGCAAGCCCAGATCGAGCCACACATGCTGTTCAATACCCTGGCGAACCTGCAGGGACTGATTGCCCTGGACCCGGAACGCGCCAGCCGCATGCTCGATCAATTGATCCAATACTTGCGCGCCACGCTCGGCGCCACCCGCGCCGACAGCACCAGCCTGGAACAGGAATTTGCCGCCATGGAGGCCTATCTCGGCCTGATGGCTGTGCGTATGGGTGCGCGTCTTGCGTATCGGCTCGACTTGCCGCCCGGCTTGCGCAATGCGCGCCTGCCGCCGCTGTTGCTGCAGCCCCTGGTCGAGAACGCCATCGTGCACGGGCTGGAGCCGAAGATCGAGGGCGGCGAGATCCTGATCGAAGCCAGCGCCCACGACGGCCTGCTCGACATTGCCGTGCGCGACAGTGGGCTCGGCCTTTCCGCAAACACCGCCGCAAGCCGCGCCGGCGGCGGGGTAGGCGTGGCCACCACCCGCGAACGCCTGCATGCCCTGTACGGCGAACGCGCCGCCGTGCTGCTGGCGCCGGCGCAGCCGCAAGGCACCATCGTCCGACTGACCTTACCCCTGGAGAACCCATGTCCATCCGCGCCCTGATTGCCGAAGACGAACCGATCCTGGCCGCGGTGCTGGCGGCCAGCCTGCAGCGGCTGTGGCCGGAACTGGAGATCGCCGGCACGGCGCCGAACGGCGTCGCCGCGGTCGAGCAGGCGCTGGCGCTGCGGCCCGACATCCTGTTTTTCGATATCAAGATGCCCGGCCAGAGCGGGCTCGAGGCGGCCGAGGAGCTGGCCGAGCGCTGGGACGACGGCACGCCCTTCCCGCACGTGGTCTTCGTCACCGCCTACGACGAGTACGCAGTGCAGGCCTTCGAGCAGGCCGCCGCCGACTACGTATTGAAGCCGGTGAGCGACGCGCGCCTGCTGCGCACCGTCGAGCGCCTGCGGACGCTGTGCGCAAGCCGCGCCGCCGACGGCGGCCTGGCCGGGCTGGTCGGCCAGTTGCAGGCGCTGCTGCCGGCGCAATCAATCACACCAAGGACGCAGGAACGCCTGACGACCATCCGCGCCGCCGTCGGCAACCTGGTGCGCATGATCCCGGTGGACGAGGTGGTGTTCTTCCAGGCGCTCGACAAGTACGTGAACGTCGCCACCGCCGACAGCGAGGCGCTGATCCGGCTGCCGCTGAAGGAGCTGTTGCCCCAGCTCGACCCGGCCTGTTTCCAGCAGGTCAGCCGCAGCACGGTGGTGAACCTGCGCTGCGTGGCGCATGCGGGGCGCGACACGGCGGGCAAGGTGGTGCTGGGCCTGCGCAACCGGCCGGAAAAGCTGCGCGTCAGCCCGGTCTACGCCCACCAGTTCCGGCAGATGTAGGCCGGCCGCCGGCCGTGGCAGCCGGGCTTTACTGCTGTGCTTGTCTGCACCGTACGTTAGCGCACGGTGGCTGCGGCGGCACAGGCGTACTTTCATTCCATGCCCCGGGTCCATATCGACCCATCCAGAGGAGGTGAACATGAAAGCACGCAAGACAATCTGCAGCCTGCTGTGTGCACTGCTGCCGCTCGGCCCGCTGACCCTGGCGCCCATGAGCGCACAGGCGCAACAATATGCGCGCGACCGCATGCCCGCGCCCGACATCCGCGGCTTCGACGTCGAGGAAGTGCGCCGCATCGCGCCCGGCGTGGAACTGCATTTCAATTTGTACGGCACGCCGGGCGGCAACGCCACGGTGAAGATCGACGGCGCCACCCGCAACCTGCGCCTGCACGAGCTCGACCGCGGCCAGTACGCCGGCACCTACACGATCGGCACCCACGACCGCATCCGCAACGGCAGCCGAGTGACGGCCGACCTGCGCGTGGGCGACCGCGTGGCCAGCGACGTGCTGCGCGAAACCCTGGTGCGCGACGGCGCGCCGCCGGTGGCCCAGCGCAACCTGGCCAGCGACGGACGCTCGACCAATGCCCCACGCGCGGCGCGCTACTGCACCAACTGCGCCACCGTGGAAGCGGTGAACGTGGTCGAGAACAAGGGCTCCGGCGCCCTGGGTACGGTCGGCGGCGCCGTCATCGGCGGCTTGCTGGGCAACCAGGTCGGCAGCGGCAGCGGACGCACGGCGGCAACGGCGGCCGGCGCCATCGGCGGCGCGGTGGTGGGACGGAATATCGACCAGAATGCCCACCGCAACGCGCGCTACGAAGTCGTGGTGCGTTACTCGGGCAATGGCGCGACGCAAACCCTGCAGTACGACAACGACCCGGGCTTCCGCGCCGGCGACGCGGTGCGCGTGAACGACGGCGTGCTGTCGCGCGACCAGTAAGAGATCAGCTGTGCGCCGCTACGGCGCAGACACGGTTGTCAACGAAACCGGCTCCGATAAGGCACTCTCGTCCTGAGAAAGCCGCATCGGAGCCGATTCCTGCACTCCTACAACATCCGGGCCCGGCCCGGTACGGCACATCAGGCGGTGGCCAGCATCTGGTCGTCGCCGGCCGCATCCAGCTCGGCCTTCTTGGCGCCGGTGGCTTTGGTGCGCGAGCGCGAGGGCGGCAGGCGGCGCAGGGTCTTCAGGGCTTCGGCGTCCTTGATGCCGATGGTGCGCTGGTCGACGGTGATCAGGCCGATTTCGTTGAATGCCGACAGGGTGCGGCTGACGGTTTCCAGGGTCAGGCCGAGGTAGCTGCCGATTTCGTGACGCGTCATGCGCAGGTTGAACAACTTGCTCGAGTAACCCATGGCGGCGAAGCGGTCGGCCAGCGACACCAGGAAGCGGGCCACGCGGGCCTCGGCCGACAGGGCGCCGAGCATGCCGATCATGGCTTGTTCGCGCACCAGCTCGCGGCTCATCACGCCGTACATCAGGTTTTCGAGTTCCATGTGGACCCGGCCGAGGGCGGTCAGTTTCTTGAACGGCAGCAGGATCAGGTCGCAGTCGGACAGGGCCACGGCCTCGGAGGCGTAGTGGCGGGTATGGATGCCGTCGACGCCCAGCATGTCGCCCTTCATCGGGAAGCTCAGCACCTGCTCGTTGCCGAATTCGTCGATGAGGACGGTTTTCAGGAAGCCGGAGTTGACGATGTACAGGGTGTCGAAGGCCTGGCCGATGGTGTGGACGCGCTGGCCGGTCTTGAACTGCACGTGCTGGAACAGCAACTCTTCCGAGTTGACCGAGACCGCGGCCGGAATGTGGAGCAGGTCGCAGACTTCCTTCAGGTTGGACCACAGGCGGCCCTGGCGCTGGCGGCCGGCCTCCATCGGCGTGGTGTGCATGGTCGACGTGCTGGTGGTACGAGGATCTGTCGTTTGCTGGGACTGCATGCTCATCTCCAGTGAAGAAGGCTTTCGGGTGGGGCCGCGGACGAGGGCCGCACCGGTGCTTCAATAGGAATTCCGAAAAGCGGCAGGCTGGCTTACGGAGAGAAAGGTGATCGCAAGCAAGTCGAAACGCTGGATTCAGTATGCCAACACGAGTCCGGCAGTGGTATCAGCAATGGCTGAATGTGTAGGTAGGAGAGTGGGTAGGAATGTAGGATTATTCCGACCGAAATGCTGCCCTATAGAGGGAGAGGGCTGAGCGCAGCAAAGGGAGACGACTCCGAATGGATCAAAGTGCGCGTGGCGCTGGTGGCACGAATGCGACTGGACGGTGTCCAAGTTGATTAGGCTTGTTGACTCTGTCGCGGCTTGTTGAGTTTGTCTCAAGTCGTGCCAGCAACAGTAGCTCAGGCCTTCATCGGCGCCAGCAGGCGGTGCGCCACCGCATACTGCACCATCTCCGACAACGAGGTCATGCCCATTTTCTGCATGATGCGCGTCTTGTGGGTGCTGACGGTCTTCACCGACAGGTGCAGGTTGTTGGCGATCTCGGTAATCGACTTGCCGCCCACCAGCAGGGAAAACACC
The DNA here is from genome assembly GCF_030411995.1 of Massilia sp. YIM B02769. GTDB lineage: Bacteria > Pseudomonadota > Gammaproteobacteria > Burkholderiales > Burkholderiaceae_D > Telluria. The sequence goes on along the minus strand of NZ_JASNRC010000006.1, from coordinate 320,783 downwards.
TCGAACTCGCGGTCCGACAGCTGCTTGTGCAGCAATTGCTCGTTCGGCGCCATGATGTTCAGGGCCAGTTGCTCGGCCACCTCGGTGCTGATGTAGGGCCGCCCCGAGGCCACCTTGCGGATCGCCCCCACCAGCTGGGTGCCCGCGCTTTCCTTGGTGAGGTAGCCCTGGGCGCCGGCGCGGATCGCGCGCACCGCGTACTGTTCTTCCTCGTGCATGGTGAGGATGAGGATGGCCAGCTTCGGCGCCTCGCTGCGCACCTGGCGGATCAGGTCGACGCCGCTGCGCCCGGGCATCGACAAGTCCAGCAGCAGCAGGTCGAAACCGCCCTGGCGCACCAGCGACAGCACCTCGAAGCCGTTGGTGGCTTCGCCGACGATCTCGACATCGAGCGCGCCGTCGAGGATGCGCTTGAGTCCTTCGCGCATGATGGTGTGATCATCTGCGATGACGATTCTGATCATGTTGCAGTCTCCCGGGTTCAGGCAAGCCGTGGCTGTGTGGTCCACTCATATTAGGTGCGTCTGGAAAACCTCAGTCGGCGGCCGGCTCGTTGATCAGGCGGTGCACCAGCACCGGCCGCGAGGTGTGCGACAGCACCTTGTTGGTCACGCTGCCGAGCAGTAGTTGGCCCCAGCCGCTGCGCCCGTGCGAGCCCATGAAGATCAGGTCGCAGCCCTGCTGCTCGGCGACCTCGACGATCTTCAGCGCGGTGGCGTCGGAAAACGCCGTCATGCAGCTGTGCTGCAGGCTGGCCCTGGCGCAGGAATTCATGATGCGGCCCATGTAGTCCTCGCCCATGCGCTTCATCTGCTCGGCGTATTCTTCCTCGCTCGGGTAGGAGGGCGGGATGATTTCGACATAGACGGGGTACTGGTACTCGGGTGCGACGAACAGGGCCAGCACTTCGGCGCCCATTTGCTGTGCGAACTTCACGCCGGCACAGGCCGTATGCTGCGAGACGGCCGAGCCGTCGGTGGTGATCAGAATTTTCCGGTACATTTTGTCCTCCCAGACGACACGTATTGTGTCCTTAGTACGCGGCCAGGGGATTGTGATAACGCAAGCTGTTGACTTTGCTCAAACATGAGCTCGCTTGCTCCGGACCGGTCCGGAAAACCGTGCACAATCGACGCGACCACAAAACAACACCTGGCTTGCGAAAAGATTCAGGAACTGCACGGTTTTATTGTCGCGGAATTAAGTTTCCTTGTCCATTTCGTCGTACTGCGATCTCTGACATTTACCTACGGCAACCACGCTGCTACACTCGCTAACTGAATTTTGGGCTTCCAGCGAGGTTGAACATGCGCGCGGAAGTCCGCAAGACCAACGGACCGAAGCAACGCAGACCGCGACATTTATATTATGGAGAAGCAGGGATTATGACCGACGCCGCTGACGATTTCGACGCACTATTCGAGGAAGTGGCGGCCCAGCGTGCCAGCGCGGCGCCGGCTCCCGCCGCGCCCGCAGCCGCTCCCGCAGCACAGCCAGCCGACGAGGACGACCTCGAGGCCTTGTTCGACCAGGTAGCCGCCAGCACGCCGGCAGCCGCCGCCGCCGCCACCACCGCATCCGCTGCCGCCACCACCGCACCCGCCGCCGCCGCTCCGGACGCGGCCGAAGGCGAGGGCGGCAACATGTACGAGCGCCTGGGCGGCATCGTGCGCCTGTTGCACGACTCGCTGCGCGAGCTGGGCTACGACCGCGCGCTGACCGAAGCCTCGTCGCAGATCGTGGACGCCCAGGACCGCCTGGAATACGTCGCCACCCTGACCGAACAGGCCGCCAACAAGGTGCTGAACACCCTGGACGAAGGCATGCCGGCACAGGACAAGCTGTCGAAGCAGGCCCAGGACATGGACGCGCGCTGGAACGACCTGTTCTCGGGCAAGCTCAGCCTGGACGAGTTCAAGGCCCTGGCCGGCGATTCGCGCCAGTTCGCCAAGTCGGTGTCGGAAGCCACCGAAGCCGAAAAGGCGCGCCTGCTCGACATCATGATGGCCCAGGACTTCCAGGACATCACCGGCCAGCTGATCAAGAAGGTCGTGACGATCACCAAGACCGTCGAGAACGAACTGGCCCAGCTGCTGCGCGACAACGCGCCGCCGGAAACCCGCGCCAAGCTGGCCGAGAAGGAAGCCGCACCGGCGCCGCTGATGCAAGGCCCGTCCGTGCCTGACGTGGCGCTGGACCAGGACAATGTCGACGACCTACTTGCCGATCTGGGATTCTAATGGACGATATGCTCAAGGACTTCGTCGTCGAGGCGATGGATCTGGCAGTCAATGTTGAAGAGCACCTGCTGCGCCTCGAACGCGACCCCGAGAACAAGGAAACGCTGAATGCGGTGTTTCGCTCGTTCCACACCATCAAGGGCGGCGCCGGCTTCATGGGCCTGCCCGCGCTGGTCGCGGCCTGCCACCTGACCGAGAACCTGTTCGACGCGCTGCGCACCGGCGCCGCACCCGTCACGCCGCTGTCGATCGAGGCGGCGCTGCAGGCATCGGGCTTCGTGGCCGACCAGCTGAACGACCTGAACAACGGCGCCGCGCCGGAACAGCTCGCGCCCATGCCGCAGGACCTGGAACGCATCCTGATGGATGCGATCGAAGGCAAGGCTGAGGCTCCGTCGGCTACCGCGCCGGCTGCTGCGCCGGCCGCTGCCGCGCCTGCGCCCGTTGCTACGCCGGTCGCCGAGGCCGCTCCGGTTGCCGCGCCAGCCGCCGCCGTCGGCGAAGATGGCCTCGACTGGACCGCGATGTACAACGCCGTGGTGCCGGCCGCGAATGCGATCGCCGTCGGCGCCGCGCCGGCGCCGGCCGCCGCACCCGCGGCTGCCGCAGCACCGGCCGAAGCTGCCCCGGCTGCCGCCGCCGCTCCTGCTGCGCCAGCCGCCGGCGCCAAGCCGGGCTGGGATGGTGTCGAGCGCCGTGGCGACAACAAGGTGGCCGACGCCCGTGCCGCCGCCGCGCCGGCCAAAGACGAAAGCATCCGTATCGATGCGGTGAAACTCGATGCGCTGCTGGAAGTGGCCGGCGAATCGGTGCAGGCCGCCAACCAGGCCGCCGTGCTGCTGGAACGCCTGTCGCAGTTCAAGTTCGAAGGCCAGGCCGCCACCCTGATGGCGACGCTGACCGAAACCCTGGAGCGCGCCTCGCGCTACTCGGCCGAACTGCAGCGCGCCACGCTGGCGACCCGCATGCAGCCGGTGGGCCGCCTGTTCCAGAAGTTCCCGCGCCTGGTACGCGAGCTGGCGAAAGACCTGGGCAAGGACGTCGAGCTGACCATCGAAGGCGCCGAGACCGAAGTCGACCGCGTTGTCGTGGACAGCCTGTACGACCCGCTGGTGCACATGCTGCGTAATGCGCTGGACCACGGCGTCGAATCGCCGCAGGACCGCGTCGCCGCCGGCAAGCCCGCGAAAGCCTTCATCCTGCTGAAAGCCTGGCAGGAAGCCAACAGCGTCATGATCGTGCTGCAGGACGACGGCAAGGGCATGGACCCGGCCAAGCTGCGTAAAAAAGCGTTCGAGAAGGGCCTGATCAGCGAGAACGGCGCCCCGAACGACGAAGACGCCTACCAGCTGGTGTTCCTGCCGGGCTTCTCGACCAAGGAAGTCGCTTCCTCGGTCTCGGGCCGCGGCGTGGGCATGGACGTGGTGAAGACGGCGGTGGAAAAGAACCGCGGCGCGATCCGCATCGATTCGCAGCTCGGTTCGGGCACCAAGTTCGCGATCCGCCTGCCGATCGAACTGTCGATCGTGCCGACCATGCTGGTCTCCACCTCGGGCGCCTCGCTGGCGCTGCCGATGGCGGTGGTCGAGCGCGTGGTCGAGCTGCCGGAGGAGTTCTCGATGGTCGGCGGCGCGCCGGTGCTGAAGGACCAGGGCCGTCCGCTGCCGGTGCGTTCGCTGGCCGGCGCGCTCGGCTACGAGGAAGCGCCGGAACGCGTCGGCATCGTCATCAACGCCCCGCAGCCGTATATCCTGGCGGTGGAAGCGGTGGATGGCACGGCGGACCTCGTGATCAAGCCGATGACGGCGCTGACCGTCGAAGGCATCACCGGTACCGCGCGTTCGGCCGAAGGCGAGCTGGTGCTGGTGGTCGGCCTGTCCTTCCTGATGGATGGCTGCCGCAGCACGGTGCGCATGGCGGCGTAACAACGCACCAAACCCGTGAAAAGGGCCCGCCGCGGCTCTTGCAACAAAAAGCCTGTGCATTCCCTGCGCAGGCTTTTTTTATTTGCATTTTAGTATTTACATGCAAACGAAATTTGCATTCATGGCGGGTTATTGGCAGAATCGTGCAAATGGGGTCGCTTGCCGCACTGCACAATTGTGGGCATAATCAAAAAACGCTTCCCCTTTTTGAAGCGCCTGCCACAGGAAACCGCATGTTAAAGACCCTCTACGACAAACTCTGGGACGCCCACGTCGTGCGTGCCGATGCCGACGGAACGACGGTGCTGTACATCGACCGTCACCTGGTACACGAAGTCACCAGCCCGCAGGCCTTCGAGGGGCTACGCGAAGCCGGCCGTCCGCTCTGGCGCAACGCCGCCAACCTGCTGGTGGCCGACCACAACGTGCCGACCACCGACCGCCGCGACGGCATCGCCGATCCAACCTCGCGCCTGCAGGTCGAGACGCTCGATGCGAATGCGAAGAGCTACGGCCTGACCTACTTCAACATGAACGACAAGCGCCAGGGCATCGTCCACGTGATCGGGCCGGAGCAGGGCGCGACCTTGCCGGGCATGACCGTGGTCTGCGGCGACTCGCACACCTCGACCCACGGCGCCTTCGGCTGCCTGGCGCACGGCATCGGCACCTCGGAAGTCGAGCACGTGCTGGCCACGCAGACCCTGCTGGCCAAGAAGTCGAAATCGATGCTGGTGCAGGTCGACGGCGCGCTGCCGAAAGGCGTCACCGCCAAGGACATCGTGCTGGCCGTGATCGGCAAGATCGGTACCGCCGGCGGCACCGGCTACGCCATCGAATTCGGCGGCTCGACCATCCGCGCGCTGTCGATGGAAGGCCGCATGACGGTCTGCAACATGGCCATCGAGGCGGGCGCGCGCGCCGGCATGGTGGCCGTCGACGACACCACGCTCGAGTACGTGAAGGGCCGGCCGTTCTCGCCTGTCGGGCCGCAATGGGAGCAGGCGGTGAGCTACTGGCGCACCCTCCACTCCGACCCGGGCGCCAGGTTCGACATGGTCGTGACCCTGAACGCGCTTGACATCCGCCCGCAGGTCACCTGGGGCACCTCGCCCGAGATGGTGATCGCCATCGACGGCCGCGTGCCCGACCCCGAGCAGGAAAAGGACGCCGTGCGCCGCGACGCCATGGAAAAGGCGCTGACCTACATGGCGCTCGAACCGAACACCGCCATCGAGGACATCCGCATCGACAAGGTCTTCATCGGCTCCTGCACCAATTCGCGCATCGAGGACTTGCGCGCCGCCGCCGCCGTGGTGCGCGGACGCCAGCGCGCCTCGAACGTGAAGCTGGCGCTGGTGGTGCCGGGTTCCGGGCTGGTGAAGGAACAGGCCGAGCGCGAAGGGCTGGACGCCATCTTCAAGGCCGCCGGTTTCGAATGGCGCGAGCCGGGCTGCTCGATGTGCCTGGCGATGAACGCCGACCGCCTGGAGCCGGGCGAACGCTGCGCCTCGACCTCGAACCGCAACTTCGAAGGACGGCAAGGGCAGGGCAGCCGCACCCACCTGGTGTCGCCGGCGATGGCGGCGGCGGCGGGCATCGCCGGCCACTTCGTCGACGTGCGCGCACTGTAGAATCCTTATTTTTTGACTCCGGATAGCACCATGAAAAAAGTATTCGCACTCACCCTCGCTGCCCTCGTTCTCACCGGCTGCAACACCATCTCGGGCTTCGGCCGCGACGTGCAGAAGGTCGGCCAGGTCGTCACCGGCGCCGGCGGCAAGTAAGTCAGTTCAGTAAAAACACGCGGCAGGCGCACCTGCCGCATCCGAACACAGGAACAGCAGATGGAAAAATTCACCGTACACGAAGGCCTGGTGGCGCGGCTCGACCGCGCCAATGTCGACACCGACGCCATCATCCCGAAGCAGTTCCTGAAGTCGATCCGCCGCACCGGCTTCGGCCCCAACCTGTTCGACGAGTGGCGCTACCTCGACCACGGCGAGCCGGGCCAGGACAACAGCCGCCGTCCGCTGAACCCGGACTTCGTGCTGAACCAGCCGCGCTACCAGGGGGCCTCGATCCTCCTGGCGCGCAAGAACTTCGGCTGCGGCTCCTCGCGCGAGCACGCGCCCTGGGCCCTGCAGCAGTATGGCTTCCGCGCGATCGTGGCGCCGAGCTTTGCCGACATCTTCTTCAACAACTGCTACAAAAGCGGCCTGCTGCCGATCGTGCTGAGCGAAGCGCAGGTGGACCAGCTGTTCAACGAGGTCAAGGCGTTCGCAGGCTTCCAGCTGGTGGTCGACCTGGAAAACCAGGTGCTGCGCACGCCGGACGGTCGCATCGGCTTCGAATTCGCCATCGACGACTTCCGCAAGTACTGCCTGCTGAACGGCCTCGACGACATCGGCCTGACCCTGCGCCACGCCGACGAAATCCGCGCCTTCGAAGAACGCCACCTGGCGCGCCAGCCCTGGCTGGCCAACACCATCTGAAAGAACGCATGACCAAGATCGCAATCCTGCCGGGCGACGGCATCGGTCCCGAAATCATCGACCAGGCCGTGCGCGTGCTCGACGCGCTGGGCGAATCCTTCGAGATGGAGCGCGCCCCGGTAGGCGGCGCCGGCTATGCCGCCCACGGCCATCCGCTGCCGGAAGCGACGCTGAAGCTGGCGAAGGAAGCCGACGCCGTGCTGTTCGGCGCGGTGGGCGACTACCGGTACGACACCCTGGAACGCGCGCTGCGCCCCGAGCAGGCCATCCTCGGCCTGCGCAAGGAACTCGGCCTGTTCGCCAACCTGCGTCCGGCGATCCTGTATCCGGAACTGGCCGGCGCCTCGACCCTGAAGCCGGAAGTGGTATCGGGCCTGGACATCCTGATCATCCGCGAACTCACGGGCGACATCTATTTCGGCAAGCCGCGCGGCGTGCGCGAGTGCCCCGACGGCCCCTTCAAAGGCCAGCGCGAGGGCTTCGACACGATGCGCTATGCCGAAGGCGAGATCCGCCGCATCGCCCACGTTGCCTTCCAGGCCGCGCAGAAGCGGGATAAACGCGTGACCAGCGTCGACAAGGCGAACGTGCTGGAGACCTTCCAGTTCTGGCGCGACATCGTCACCGATGTGCACAAGGAATACCCCGACGTCGCGCTCGAACACATGTACGTCGATAACGCCGCGATGCAGCTGGTGCGCGCACCGAAGAAATTCGACGTTATCGTTACCGGCAACATGTTCGGCGACATCCTGTCCGACGCCGCCGCCATGCTGACCGGCTCGATCGGCATGCTGCCCTCGGCCTCGCTCGACGCGAACAACAAGGGCCTGTACGAACCTTCGCACGGCTCGGCCCCGGACATCGCCGGCAAGGGCGTGGCGAATCCGCTGGCGACGATTCTGTCGGCCGCGATGATGCTGCGTTATTCGCTGAACAAGGCCGAGCAGGCCGACCGCATCGAGAGCGCCGTGAAGAGCGTCCTCCAGCAAGGATTGCGCACACCGGATATATTTGAGGATGGCACGCAGCGCGTCGGCACCCAGGAGATGGGCGACGCGGTAGTCCGCGCTCTCCGTTGATGGCGCAACGGGCACACTGTTAACGTGTGTGCTCGCAATGAACGTAGGGTGGGCGCCCCGTGCCCACGCGTGACATCTGATCATTGTTGGCCGAGTGCCCACGCGTGACCCATGAATATTGTTGGCCGCGTGTCCACGCACACAGCCCCGTCATCGTTAACGTATCAATGAATAACCCCTAAAGGAAAATAATGAAGTTAGTAGGCCTGGTTGGTTGGCGCGGCATGGTCGGTTCGGTCCTTATGCAGCGCATGCAGGACGAGGGCGATTTCGCCCATATCGAGCCGGTGTTCTTCACGACGTCGAACCCGGGCGGCGATGCCCCGAAGATGGCGAAGAACGAAACCAAACTGAAATCCGCCACCGACATTGCCGAGCTGTCGAAATGCGAGATCATCATCTCCTGCCAGGGCGGCGACTACACGAGCGAGGTCTTCCCGAAACTGCGCGCCGCCGGCTGGAACGGCTACTGGATCGACGCCGCCTCGACGCTGCGCATGAACGACGACGCCGTCATCGTGCTCGACCCGGTCAACAAGAACGTCATCGAAACGGCCCTGTCGCGCGGCGTGAAGAACTACATCGGCGGTAACTGCACCGTGTCGTGCATGCTGATGGGCCTGGGCGGCCTGTTCGAGCAGGGCCTGGTCGAGTGGATGACCTCGATGACCTACCAGGCGGCCTCCGGCGGCGGCGCCCAGCACATGCGCGAGCTGCTGACCCAGTTCGGCACCATCAACGCGGCCGTCAAGCCGCTGCTGGACGACCCGGCCTCGGCCATCCTGGAAATCGACCGCAGCGTGCTGGCCACCCAGCACGGCTACGCGCCGGACGAGATCAAGCAGTTCGGCGCGCCGCTGGCCGGCAACCTGATCCCGTGGATCGACAAGGACCTGGGCAACGGCCAGTCGAAGGAAGAGTGGAAGGCCGGCGCCGAGACCAACAAGATCCTCGGCCTGGGCGAAGCCTTTGGTTCGGCGGCGATCCCGGTCGACGGCCTGTGCGTGCGCATCGGCGCGATGCGCTGCCACTCGCAGGCGCTGACCATCAAGCTGACAAAGGACGTGCCGCTGGACGAGATCAACGACATCATCGCCTCGCACAACGAGTGGGTGAAGGTGGTGCCGAACACGCGCGAAGCCTCGGTGATTGATCTGTCGCCGGCTGCCGTGACCGGCAGCCTGACGATTCCGGTGGGCCGCCTGCGCAAGATGTCGATGGGACCGAGCTACCTGTCGGCCTTCACGGTCGGCGACCAGCTGCTGTGGGGCGCCGCCGAGCCGCTGCGCCGCATGCTGCGGATCGTGCTCGAGAAGTAAGCCGAACGGCGCCGCGTGCATCGCGGCGCACCGCTTCATTGCCACGTAGGGTGGGTACGCGTACCCACCAGCCTTGCGCTCGCTGGCACGAGGCCGAACGACAAGGTGGGTACAAGTACCCACCCTACGTTATCTCCGCAATCACACCTGTTATCCCCGCACTAATTTATTGCCCCTTGGAACGATATCGAATCGTTACCAAACACCGTTTCACCCCACAGAAACACCCCTCTACGCCCCGTAGCGCTTGCATGCTCTAGTGCATGATGATATGTTGAGACTTCCGGGAAACCGTCCTTTCCCCAGCTAACCAACTCCTCTCCCAACTATGCCATTGAACCGCCGCCCTCAGATCATGTCGTCCGCGTTGAAAACACTCACGGCCGCGGTTGCCAGTGCAGTGCTTCTGTCTTCGGCGGCGTCGGCAGCGGGACTGGGCAAGCTGACCGTGCTGTCGGCCCTCGGCCAGCCGCTGCGCGCCGAGATCGAACTGACCGCGGTCTCGAACGAGGAAGCGAATGGCCTGGTCGCCAAGCTGGCGTCGCAGGAAGCCTACCGCGCGGCGAACATCGAATTCAACCCGGCCCTGCTGTCGCTGCGCTTCAATGTCGAACAGCGCAATGGCCGCCAGTTCGTGCGCATCAGCTCGACGCAGCCGCTGAACGAGCCCTTCGTCGACCTGCTGCTGGAACTGGCCTGGGACAATGGCCGTCTGGTGCGCGAATACACCTTCCTGCTCGACCCGGCCGAACTGCGCGCGCCGCAGCCGGCGCAGGTCGCCGCCGCGCCCGCCGCACAGCGCCCGCGCGCCGCCGCGCCTGCCGCCACGGCGGAAGACGCCCCGGCCCGGCCAGCCCCGGCCAGCCGTCCGCAACGCAGCGCCCGTGCCGACGCTCGTGCCAATGAAGGCGCCGCCGCCGAGGAAGCCGGCCCGCGCGCGCCGAACGCCGCCTCGCGCTACCGCGTGCGCAGGGGCGACACCCTGAGCGACATCGCCGTGCGCATGAAGCCGAACGACGTCTCGCTCGACATGATGCTGGTCGCGCTCTACCGCGCGAACCCGGACGCCTTCATCGGCAACAACATGAACCGCCTGAAGTCGGGCCAGATCCTGAGCATGCCCGATGGCGACGCCCTGCGCGGCGGCGACGCCGAGGAAGCGCGCGGCACCGTGGTCGCCCACGCGGCCGACTTCGACGCCTACCGCGCCAAGCTGGCCGGCCAGGTGGCCACCAGCACCCCGGCGCGCGAAGCCGCGCCAGGGCAGAGCGCCACCGGCCGCATCACCGCCAAGGTCGAGGAACGCCCGACCGCCGCCAACGAATCGCAGGACCAGCTGCGCCTGTCCAAGGCCACGCCGGCACCGGCGTCCGGTGCGGCCGGGGGCGTCAACTCCACCTCCACCTCGGCCGAAGACACCATCGCCAAAGAGAAGGAACTGGCCGACGCCCAGCAGCGCGTGCAGGAGCTGGAAAAGAACGTCAACCAGCTCGAAGACCTGATCACCGTGAAGAACGGCGCCGGCGCGGCGGCAACCGAGCGCGCCGCCAACGGCATCCAGCCGATCGCGCCGGCCAACGAGGGGGCCGCGGCGCCCGTCCAGCCGGCCCCGAAGATCAAGCCGAAAGCCGCCAAGCCGGCCGCGCCGCCGGAAAAGTCGCTGTTCGACACGCTGATGGACAACATCACCTACATCGGCGCGGGCGTGGCCGTGCTGGCCCTGGCCGCGCTCGGCCTGGCCCAGCGCCGCAAGAAGAAGCCGGCGCCGAAAGCCGGGGCCGCCGCGGCCGAACCGAGCATCCTCGGCGCCGCCGCCCAGCCGGCGTCGTCGCAATCGCTGTACGCCGAGACCGGCGGCCAGAGCGTCGACACCAACGACAGCGTGTTCAATTCCAGCTTCGCACCGTCGGCCAGCCAGCTCGACACCAACGAGGTCGACCCGCTGGCCGAAGCCGAGCTGTATCTGGCCTATAACTTCGACACCCAGGCCGAGGACATCCTCAAGGAAGCGCTGCGCAACGACCCGCTGCGCCATCCTGTGCGCCTGAAGCTGCTGGAAATCTACGCCGCGCGCAAGGACGTGCGCGCCTTCGAGACCCAGGCCACCGAGCTGTACAGCCTCACCGGCGGCAAGGGCGACGAATGGGCGCAGGCCGCCAGCATGGGCCACGCCCTCGACCCGGCCAACCCGATGTATGCCGCCGCGGCGGGCACCGGCATCGGTGCGGGCGCAGTGGCCGCTGGCGCCGTTGGCGCCGGCGCGGCCGCTGCCGCCATGGCCGCCGACGACAACAATCCGCAAACCCTGCTGTCGCAACAGTTGGAGAATGCCTTCCGCAGCCGCGGCGACAACACCGAGATCATCGAGCCGGTCTCGACCACCGACGCCGTCACCGGCGCGCCGCTTGATTCCAGCTTCGACCTCGGCGCCCTGAGCCTGGAAAAGGACGCCACCGCGCTGCCGCTGGCAGGCGAGGACACCGCCGCGCCGCAGGCCGACGCGAAAGCCGACGACAACCTGCTCGACTTCGACCTGGGCGGCCTGAGCTTCGAGCCGGTCCCGGCCACCGAGCCGTCCTCGTTCGAGCGCAACGACGCCACCGCCGTGCCTACCGCCGTGCCGGACCTGCAGTTCGACATGGAGCCGTTCGCGCCGCTGGAACCTCCAGCCAATTCGGCCGCCAACCCTGCAGGCAGCAACGCCGACAGCAATCTCGACGACCTGTCCTTCGACATGGACTTCGACGCGCCGGCCACCGCCCAGCCGCAGCAGCAGCCGGCTTCCCTGATGCCGCAGGACGACGATGACGGCTTCGTGCTCGACCTGTCGAAGAACGGCCCGAACACCGACATCGACATGGCCGAACTGGCCAAGGAATTCGAACTGCCGCCGCTGCCGGAAGTGCCGCAGACCCCGGCCGAGGCAAGCCTCAAGGACCCGCTGTTCGACCTCGACGCCATGGACTTCAGCCTGGCCGACGACACGCCGGTCACGCCTGCGACCCCGGCCGCGCCGGGCGCGGATCTCGACTTCTCGAACGACCTGGACCTCGACTTCGCCCCGGCCGCCGAGCCGCTGGCCGAAACGCCGGCGAAAGACCCGCTGTTCGACCTCGACACCATGGACTTCGGCCAGCCGGCCGCCCCGGCCGCACCGCAGGACGACCCGTTCGCGCTGGACGCCGTGCCGCCGATCCCGAACCCGGGCACCCCGGTGCCGCGCTTCGACATGGACAGCTTCGACCTCGACCTGCCGGCCAATGAGCTCGACGCCAGCGCGCAAGCCACCCCGTCCGTAGCGGAAGGCGAGGGCGCCCCGGTCGAGCTGACCCCGGCCCAGATGGAAATGGAAACCAAGCTGGACCTCGCCATCGCCTACCAGGAGATCGGCGACAAGGAAGGGGCGCGCGAGCTGCTCGACGAAGTCATCAAGGGCGGCAGCAGCGAACAGGCCACCCGCGCCGGCGCCATGCGTGCACAGTTGGCGTGAGGCGCATCGCACTAGGACTCCAGTACGTCGGCACCGGCTGGAATGGATACCAGAAACAGCCGAGCCGTGACACCGTCCAGGACGCCCTCGAGATCGCCCTCGAGAAGTTCGCGACCACCAAATTGCACACCACTTGCGCCGGCCGCACCGACGCCGGCGTGCACGCGGTCGAGCAGGTGGTCCACTTCGACACCGAGCTCGATCGCTCGATGCAGAGCTGGGTGCGCGGCACGAATACCTTCCTGCCCGATTCGGTCACGGTGCGCTGGGCCCACGAAGTGCCGCCCGATGCCGAAGGCCAGGAATTCCACGCGCGCTTTTCGGCCCGTGCCCGCACCTACCACTATGTCCTGTACAACAACGCCAATCCATCGGCGCTGCTGGCCGGGCGCGCCGGCTGGGTGTTCCGCCCGATGGACGTCGAGCGCATGCGCGAAGCGGCGCAACACCTGATCGGCCTGCACGATTTTTCCTCGTTCCGTGCCTCGGGCTGCCAGGCGAATACGCCGGTGAAGGACATGCAGCACATCGGCATCGAGCGCCGCGGCGACATCATCGTGTTCACCGTGCGCGCCAGCGCCTTTTTGCACCACATGGTGCGCAACATCGTCGGCGCCCTGATCTATGTGGGCACCGGCCGCAACGAACCGGGCTGGATGGCCGAGGTGCTGGCCGCGCGCAACCGCGACGCCGCCGCGCCCACCTTCATGCCGGACGGCCTGTACTTCGCCAAAATCGATTACGATCCGAAGTGGGGACTGCCGCAGGAGGCGGTCTCGCCTCTGCCCTGGCTGTAATCCATCGTCCATCAACGCATGAACCAGCAACGCACCCGTATCAAGATCTGCGGCATCACCCGCGAGCAGGATTTGCGCGCGGCGGTCGATGCCGGCGCCGACGCCCTCGGCTTCGTGTTCTACCCGAAGAGCCCGCGCTACCTCACGCCCGAACGCTTCGCCGAACTGGGCCGGCTGGTGCCGCCGTATGTCAGCGCGACCGCCTTGTTCGTGAATGCGACGCCGGACGAGGTGAGGGCGGTGGTCGATGCCGCGCCGGTGGCGCTGCTGCAGTTCCACGGCGACGAGTCGATTGACGAATGCGCGCGGATCGCGGCTGTGGTGAAACGGCCATTCGTGCGGGCCTTCCGCGTCAAGCCGGACACGGCGCACGCCGAACTGCTAGAATGCGAACTCGCATACCGCGCTGCCAGTCCCTGGTTTTCCGGCCTTTTGCTGGATGCCCACGTGGATGTGTATGGCGGCGCAGGAAAGGTCTTCGATTGGTCTCTTATTCCAAAAGAGCTCGCGCCTCGGGTCGTTTTGAGTGGTGGCTTGAGCGTGCAAAACGCGACTGACGCAACGGTCCGCGTACGCCCCTACGCCGTCGACATCAGCAGTGGTGTCGAGGAAGCGAAGGGGATCAAGGACGCCCGCAAGATCGCGGCCTTTGTCGCCGCGGTGCGGGCAGCCGATGCCACCATCGAAAGCGAACACCATCATGACGATCAAAGAAGTACAGGAAGCAGCCCTGGAGAGCCAGGAAGCAGCAGCTGAACGCGGCCCGAACGCCCTGTTCCAGACCCTTGAGTACCAGTTCCCCGACGCGCGCGGCCACTTCGGCCCCTACGGCGGCAGCTTCGTCGCCGAAACGCTGAGCCACGCGCTGGCCGAACTGAACGAGGCCTACGCACGCTATTCGCACGACCCCGCGTTTCTCGAAGAATTCCGCTACGAGCTGGCCCACTTCGTGGGCCGTCCGTCGCCGGTCTACCACGCCAAGCGCTGGTCGGAACTGGCCGGCGGCGCGCAGGTGTTCTTCAAGCGCGAAGACCTGAACCACACCGGCGCCCACAAGATCAACAACGTGATCGGCCAGGCCCTGCTGGCGCGGCGCATGGGCAAGACCCGCATCATCGCCGAGACCGGCGCCGGCCAGCACGGCGTGGCCACGGCCACCATCTGCGCCCGCTTCGGGCTGGAGTGCATCGTCTACATGGGCGCCGAGGACGTCAAGCGCCAGGCCCAGAACGTGTACCGCATGAAGCTGCTCGGCGCGACCGTGGTGCCGGTGGAGTCGGGTTCGAAGACCCTGAAGGACGCGCTGAACGAAGCGATGCGCGACTGGGTCACCAACATCGAAAACACCTTCTACATCATCGGCACCGTGGCCGGCCCGCATCCTTACCCGATGATGGTGCGCGACTTCCAGTCGGTGATCGGCGAGGAATGCCGTGTGCAGATGCCGGAAATGACCGGCCGCCAGCCCGACTACGTGGTGGCCTGCATCGGCGGCGGCTCGAACGCGATGGGCATCTTCTATCCCTACATCGACGAACCCGGCGTGAAACTGGTCGGCGTCGAGGCGGCGGGCGAGGGCATCGATTCGGGCAAGCACGCGGCCTCGCTGTCGGCCGGCTTCCCGGGCGTGCTGCACGGGAACCGCACCTACCTGCTGCAGGACGCGAACGGGCAGATCATCGAGACCCATTCGGTCTCGGCCGGCCTGGATTATCCGGGCGTCGGGCCCGAGCACGCCTGGCTCAAGGATTCGGCGCGCGCGGAATACGTGTCGATCACGGATGATGAAGCGCTGCAGGCCTTCCACGACTGCTGCCGCATCGAGGGCATCATTCCGGCGCTGGAGTCCTCGCACGCGATCGCCTACGGCGTGAAGCTGGCGGCGACGCTGGCAAAGGAGCAGATTATCCTGGTGAACCTGTCGGGACGCGGGGACAAGGACATGCACACGGTGGCGCAGAGGATGGGGCTGGATTTCAGCTGAATTCCGACGCATACGTGCGTTGAACGCGTGGACTGCATAGCCGTCCACCCTACGTCTGCCCGAACATCGATCATCCAAAACGGAAATCCATACCATGTCCCGCATCGAACACACCTTCGCCGCCCTGCGCGAACAGAATAAAACCGGCCTCGTCACCTTCATCACCGCCGGCGACCCCGGCCCCGACCTCACCGTGCCGCTGATGCACGCCCTCGTGGAAGGCGGCGCCGACGTCCTCGAACTCGGCGTTCCTTTCTCCGACCCGATGGCCGAAGGCCCGGTCATCCAGCGCGCCTGCGAGCGCGCCCTGACATTCGGCATCGGCCTGCGCGACGTCTTCCACTTCGTGCGCGAATTCCGCAAGACGAACACGAGTACGCCCGTGGTCCTGATGGGCTACGCCAACCCGATCGAGCGCATCGGCCCGGACGAATTCATCCGCTGCGCGAACGAAGCCGGCGCCGACGGCGCCATCGTCGTCGACTACCCGCCGGAAGAGTGCGAAGCCTTTGCCGACGCCATGCGCGCGGCCGGCCTCGACCTGATCTTCCTGCTGGCGCCGACCTCGACCACGGAGCGCGTGCAGCAGGTGGCGCGCTACGGTAGCGGCTTCAGCTATTACGTCTCGCTGAAAGGCGTCACCGGCGCCGGCAGCATCGACACCGAGGACGTGGCGCGCCGCGTGGCTGCAATCCGCGAACACGTGAGCCTGCCGATCGGCGTCGGCTTCGGCATCCGCGACGGCGCGACCGCGAAAGCGGTTGCCTCGGTGGCCGACGCGGTGGTGATCGGTAGCCGCATCATCCAGGAGATCGAAAATGCCGGCGCCGAGAAGGCCGTGGCGGCGGTGCGCGATTTCGTCGGCGGCATCCGCACAGCGCTCGACAGTTAATAGGGGCCGGGCGCAGGACGCGCTGCTCCTGCACGCGTATCCTGAGCGCGTCTTTTGTGGTCCCTCAAGCGCCCTCACGCGCTGTTTGCATGGATCGGCATGCCGGTTGAGGTAAGGTTTAGTTTCCCTACCTCAACATTTGGAGTTGTCCGATGAAGAAGCAAATCACGTCTGTTTCGCTGGGCCAGAATGCCAAGATGGCAGCTGCGCTCTACGTGGTGATCTCGTTGCCGATCGTGCTGGTGCTTGCCGCCATTCTTGCCATATCGGGGCAAGCCGGCCAGGCCCTGGTGGTGCTGGTGGCAACGCCGGTCGTGTATGCGGGCGTGGCTGCTCTCGGCACCTTGATCGGTGGCTGGTTGTACAACGTGGTAGCAGCGCGCGTCGGCGGCTTCGAATTCACGACCGCCGAAGTCAAGGCAGGGTAGCACCGCTCCGACCGCCGTGGCGGCGGCCGAATCCATGCGGTTGCCGCCTGCTGTGTATCTCGGGTGGCCGGCGCCCGCGCTATTTTCCGCGGAACGCCCGTACGTGAACGACATTGTTCTCAACGCACATCTCGCCTTCCCATTCCGGTTTCGGATCGCCGAGCGCGGCTGCTTTCACAGTGAGTTTCAGGCGCGGCAGGCGTGGACCGAAGCTGCGCTCCTCGAAGGTGGCGACATTCGTTGCCTCCCGTCCTTGTCTGTGTACCCGGTTGCCAAGGAAGCGCGCCCGCATCGCTTCCTCGGTGGCGATAGTCGTTTCAATCTGTTCGAGACTGCGCTCGCACGGAATCCCGACGTCGAATGTTCGCATGTCCATCTCCCGCTACGGTAGATTCTTGTTCGCCACCTGCCGCTTGATGGCCTCCAGGATAGCTGCCAGTTCGGCTTCGCGGACGGGAAGCGGCTTGCTGCCGTCGCGAACGATCGCACGCAGCCTGCCCAGCAGGGCGTCACGCTTTTCTTCGATACCGGCGCCTGCCAGCGGTGCGGCGCCCAACGGCTTCGCCAGGGCATTCGCGTCGGCCTCGTCCATCTGGCCAATGGCATCGGTAATGGCTTGCGCGGACTGGACAATGGTTTCACTCGACAGCGGCAGGATCGCCAGATCCTGTATCCGCGCTTCGCTTGCCTTTTCCTTCTCCGCCGATGTCGTGTTGATGAAGCGCAGCGCCCCGTTGAGGGTGCCGGCCATGTAGTACTCGTGCAGCTGGGTCAGGGCCAGCTCGAAGGGATATTGTTCAATCGAGCCCGCCTTCAAGCCGGCCAGGATCGACACCAGCACTTCCTTGCGCTGGGCATTCATCGTGCCCACCAGGGCATCCATGCTTTTTTCGTAGTAGAAATCCTTGACGATCGTTTCCTTGGTGCCGCCGATGACAGCCGCCGCGGCCGCCAGGTTTTTCCCCGAGCGCACGCCGCCTGCCAAAGTACCGGCGACATTGATCGTGAAGGTGGCCAGGTCGGTTGCCGCATCGAGCTGCTGGCGGTCGTTGGTCATGCTGCGGATGAAGTCGATGTAGCGCAGGTCGATCTGGACGATGCGGCCCATGACGAAGCGGTTGCGTGCAGCCACCTTCTGGTCGGCATCGCTGATGGCGTAGTAGTCCTTGATGCTGGTGGTCGTGCGGAATTCCTCATCCAGCGCACGCAGGTCGGTCTCGAGGTCGAACGACGGTTCGGGCGCGCCGCCTCCGCGCAGGGTCTGGCAGCCCGCCAGCGCCAGCAGCGTACACGCGAATACGGAGACGGATGGCAAGCGGCTGAAGCTGTTCATCTTGTTCTCGCTTTGTCGCCGGATGCCGGCGCCGTGGCTTGCAGGGATGTCAGCTGTTCGACTTTGATCCGCGCGGCAAATTCCCGGCTGTGTCTGTCCCGGGAACAGATTTTGTCATCAAGCGTCGAAGACAAAGCACAGACATTGATTGTCTTGTCCATTTGCCGGCGTGTACGTTACATTAATGCAACTCAACCTCGTACGGACAGGGCATCCCATGAAAAAGCAAGTCGTCAGCGTCTCCATCCTGCAAAACGCCAAGGTGATGGCGGCACTGTATCTGGTCCTTTCGATTCCGTTCACGCTGCTGATGATCATCCCGGCACTGATGGGGCAGGGCGCCGGCGTCTCGGTTGCGATGCTGATCCTGATGCCAGTGCTCTACACCCTGATGGGATTCGTGTTCACGCTGGTCGGTGCATGGGTGTATAACGTGGTGGCGGCCCGCGTCGGCGGCTTCGAGTTCACCACCGTCGAAGTCGCAAAGGATCATGTCTGACGTTTGATTGTCAGAAAGCCAAGCGGTCGACAAGCCCGGCGCTAGCGGCTACACTACGCGCCAACTTAAGAATCGTCGCAAAGGAGAGAACATGAGTTGGTTGGAAAAACTGCTGCCCCCACGCATCCAGCGCTCCGATGCCGCCAATCGCAAGACCATGCCGGAAGGCCTGTGGGTCAAATGCCCGTCGTGCGAAGCGGTCCTGTACCGCGCCGACCTGGAATCGAACCTGCACGTCTGCCCGAAGTGCGACCACCACATGCGCATCCGTGCGCGCGAGCGCCTCGATGCGCTGCTCGACGAAGGCGGCCGCTATGAAATCGGCCAGGAAGCGCTGCCGGTCGACACCCTGAAGTTCAAGGACAGCAAGAAGTACCCGGACCGCCTGAAGGCGGCGATGGACGCCACCGGCGAAACCGATGCGCTGATCGTCCAGGGCGGCTCGATCATGAGCCTGCCGGTGGTCGTGGCCTGCTTCGAATTCGAATTCATGGGCGGCTCGATGGGTTCGGTCGTCGGCGAACGCTTCGCCCGCGGCGCCCAAATCGCGCTGGAACAGAAAGTGCCGTTCATCTGCATCACCGCCACCGGCGGCGCCCGCATGCAGGAAGGCCTGCTGTCGCTGCTGCAGATGGCCAAGACCACGGCCATGCTGACCAAGCTGTCGGAAAAGAAGTTGCCATTCATTAGCGTGCTGACCGACCCGACCATGGGCGGCGTCTCGGCCTCCTTCGCCTTCATGGGCGACGTGGTGATTGCCGAGCCGAAGGCCCTGATCGGCTTCGCCGGTCCACGCGTGATCGAAAACACCGTGCGCGAAAAGCTGCCGGAAGGCTTCCAGCGCGCCGAGTTCCTGGTGCAAAAGGGCGCCGTCGACATGATCGTCGACCGCCGCAAGATGCGCGAAGAAATCGCCCGTCTGCTGGCCCTGCTGCAAAACCAGGCTGCCGAAGTCGTCGCCGAGTAAGCCGTCGAGTCAACCCGGCGCGAGATCGAACCATGATTGACGGCCGGCCGTCCGCCTAGCGGGCCGCCGGCCGTTTATCCATACAAGAGCACCATGCACAACCTCCCCACCACCTTGCCCGCGTGGCTGGCGCTGATCGAGTCGCGCCACGCCGAAACCTATATCGACATGGGCCTGGACCGCGTGCGCGCCGTCAAGGAGCGCATGGGCCTGGCCTTTGAATGCCCGGTGATCATGGTGGCCGGCACCAACGGCAAGGGTTCGACCTGCGCCATGCTCGAGTCCGTCCTGCTGCACGCCGGCTACCGCACCGGCCTCTACATCAAGCCGCACTTCCTCGACTTCAACGAGCGCGCCCGCATCAACGGCGAAATGGCGGGCGACGAAGCCATCGTCGAAGCCTTCGATTACGTCGAGGCCCAGCGCGGCGACATCTCGCTGACCTATTTCGAGTTCACGACCCTGGCCATCATGCACCTGATCTCGAAGGCCGGCGTCGACGTGGCGATCCTGGAAGTGGGCCTGGGCGGGCGCCTGGATGCGGTGAACGTGATCGACGCCGACGTGTCCATCGTCACCAGCATCGACATCGACCACGCCGATTACCTGGGCGACACGCGCGACGCCATCGGCTTCGAGAAGGCCGGCATCTTCCGCGCCGGCAAGACCGCGATCTGCAGCGACCCGGTGCCGCCCGCCACCCTGATCAAGCATGCCGAGGACATCGGCGCCGATTTGTGGCTGATCGGCCGCGATTTCAATTACCAGGGCGACCAGCAGCAGTGGAGCTGGGGCGGGCGCAGCATGCGCCGCAATTCGCTGGCGTATCCGGCCCTGCGCGGCGCGAACCAGCTGCTGAACGCCTCGGCCGCGCTGGCCGCGCTGGAAGCGCTGCGCATGCAGTTGCCGGCCGGCGCCCAGGAAGTGCGCACGGGCCTGGCCCTGGTGGAGCTGCCGGGACGCTTCCAGGTGCTGCCGGGCCGCCCAACCACGGTGCTCGATGTGGCGCATAACCCACACGCCTCGGCCACTCTGGCCCAGAACCTCGGCAACATGGGTTTCCATCGCTATACCTATGCCGTGTTCGGCATCATGGAAGACAAGGACATCGAAGGCGTGCTGGCGCCGATGGCCGGTTTGATCGACCACTGGTGCCTGGCCGACCTGCCGTCGCCACGCTCGGCAAAGGGCGGGAAACTGGCGCAGCAGGTGGCCGCATTGAAGCCGGCCGGCGCCAGGGAAGCGGACTTTTCGGTCACCACCTTCGCCGATCCGGCGGCCGCCTTTGCAAATGCGGTGAGCCGTGCCGAGGAGAATGATAGAATTGTGGTCTTTGGCTCGTTCTATACCGTCGCCGGCGTGATGGCGGCCCGAAAAAACTCTCTTCACTGATTAAAAGCGCATGGGCTTGTTCTCGATCTTTAGTAAAAACAAGCAAGAAAGCACTGCCCAGGACAGTGGCCGTTTTTCCCGCGATGACGACAATCTTGCCGAGCGCGCCCGTGCCAAGCGAGCCGCCTACGCGGGCGAAGCCGCCAGCGCCTCGCGCCGCAGCCGCAGCGGTGGCGACCCCATGCTTCCCGAGAAAAAACGCGCGCGCCGCCGCCTGGTAGGCGCGATCGCGCTGGCGCTGGCCGCCGCTGTTGGCCTGCCGATGCTGCTCGACTCCGAACCGCGTCCGCTGGTAGGCGACATCGCCATCGATATCCCGTCGAAGGACAAGGCCGCGGCCTTGCCGGTGCCGTCGAACCCGGTGCCGGCCGCCGACAGCGTCGACCAGAACGAGGAAATCGTGGAGTCGCCAACGCCGGCCCCGGCCACGGCGCCGGTGCCCGCCGCCAGGCCCGCCGTGACGCCGCCGCCGGTGAAGACCGCCGAGGCGCCGAAGTTCGATCCGAAGGAACTGGTGTACGCCGAGCCGGAGCGCAAGCCCGAGCCGAAGCCGGAGCACAAGCCGGAAGTCAAGAAACCCGAACCGAAGCCGGTCGAGCACAAGCCCGAGCCGAAACCGGAACCGAAGAAACCGGAACCGAAACCCGAGCCGAAGAAGCCCGAACCGAAAAAGACCGAGGACAAGCCGCGCGCCAAGGACCAGGAGGCCGCCCGTGCCCTGGCCCTGCTCGAAGGCAAGCCGGCGGAAAAGGCGGAAAAACCCGCCGCCGACAAGCCGGAAGCCAGCCAGCGCTTCGTGGTCCAGGTGGCCGCCCTGGCGAGCCAGGAAAAGGTGGCGGAACTGCAGGCGCGCCTGCGCGCAGCCGGTGTCAGCGCCCATACCCGCAAGTCCGGCGAGCTGATCCGGGTGCAGGTCGGCCCCTTCGGCAGCCGCGAAGAAGCCGAAAAGGCCCGTGCCAAGCTGAGCAGCCAAGGCTTCAGCGGCTTCCTGGTCCCAGTCTGAGCGTAGTCGGGGCGGCGTGACGATCTTCGATTATCTGGTATTGTTCGTGCTGATTTCCTCCGTCATCATCAGTACGATGCGCGGCCTGGTGAAGGAAATCCTGTCCCTGCTGGGCTGGGTGGTCGCCTTTGTGGTGGCAAATGCCTATGGCGCCCAACTGGCGCCGCTGCTGCCGGAACTGCTGCCCGGCGAGACGGTGCGCCTGATGGTCGCCTTTGGCGCCCTGTTCCTCGGCGTGCGTATCCTGATGGGCCTGCTGTCGCTGGCGCTGGGATCGCTGATCGAGGCGGCCGGGCTGAGCCTGGCGGACCGCGGCCTCGGCGGCCTGTTCGGCCTGGCGCGCGGTGTTGTAATCGTGCTGGCCGCCGTCATATTGTGCTCGATGACTTCCATCCCTCAACAAGCTTTCTGGAAAGACGCGCTGCTGTCGCCCCTGGCCGAGACCGGCGCGCGCACCGTCAAGCCTTTCCTTCCCGCTGCCCTGGCGCAGCATGTTCAGTTTTGATCTTTCTGTAACGGCATTCAGTTCTTAGGAGCACACCATGTGTGGCATCGTCGGCGTCGTCTCGCAAACTCCCGTCAACCAGCTCTTGTACGACGCATTGCTGCTGCTGCAGCACCGCGGCCAGGATGCGGCGGGCATTGCAACCAATCACAGCAGCATGTTCTCGATGTACAAGGCCAACGGCCTGGTGCGCGACGTGTTCCGTACCCGTAACATGCGTTCGCTGCAGGGCAATACCGGCATCGGCCATTGCCGCTACCCGACCGCCGGTTCGTCGAGCGAGGAAGAAGCGCAGCCGTTCTACGTGAACGCACCGTTCGGCATCACCCTGGCCCACAACGGCAACCTGACGAACCAGGCCGAGCTGAAGGACGCGCTGTTCCGCAACGACCGCCGCCACATCAACACGAATTCCGACTCGGAAGTGCTGCTGAATGTGCTGGCGCACGAGATCCAGGTCGCGGCCAACGGTTATTCGCTCGACGCCGAGGCGCTGTTCAAGGCGGTCGGCATCGTGCACAAGCGCGTGCGCGGCGCCTACGCGGTCGTCGCCCAGATCGCCGGCCACGGCATGCTGGCCTTCCGCGACCCCTACGGCATCCGTCCGCTGTGCCTGGGCATGAACGAGGGCGAGCACGGCATCGAATACATGGTGGCGAGCGAATCGGTGGCCCTGGAAGGCATCGGTTTCCGCTTCGTGCGTGACATCGCGCCGGGCGAAGCCGTGTTCATCGGCGACGATGGCCAGTTGCATGCACGCCAGTGCGCGGAAAATCCATCACTGAACCCCTGCGCCTTCGAATACGTCTACCTGGCGCGTCCGGACTCGGTGATCGACGGCGCCTCGGTGTACGCCACCCGCCTGAAAATGGGTGAATACCTGGCCGACAAGATTCGCAAGGAAATCCCAGTCGAGGAAATCGACGTCGTCATGCCGATTCCCGATTCCTCGCGTCCGGCGGCGATCCAGCTGGCGCTGAAGCTGGGCGTGGAATACCGCGAAGGGTTCATCAAGAACCGCTACATCGGCCGTACCTTCATCATGCCGGGGCAGGGCATGCGCAAGAAGTCGGTGCGCCAGAAGCTGAACGCGATCGGTTCCGAGTTCAAGGGCAAGAACGTGCTGCTGGTCGACGACTCGATCGTGCGCGGCACCACCAGCCGCGAGATCGTGCAGATGGCGCGCGAAGCCGGCGCCCGCAAGGTGTTCTTCGCCTCGGCCGCGCCGCCGGTGCTGTTCCCGAACGTGTACGGCATCGACATGCCGACCCGCGACGAGCTGATCGCCTATGGCCGCACCGTCGAGGAAGTGTGCAAGGAAATCACGGCCGACCGCCTGGTCTACCAGGACATCGATGCGCTGAAGCGCTCGATCTCGGACGTGAACCCGGAGCTGACCAACTTCGAAGCCTCCTGCTTCGATGGCGTGTACGTGACCGGCGACGTGACCCCGGCCTACCTGGACAACCTGGAATCGGCGCGCCACAACGGCGGCAAGCCGGCGCCGGCCGAGGATGCCGTGCGTACCCAGCTGAACCTGAACCCGCCCGTGGCTGCGGAGTAAGGGCCGGGCACCATGAGCGATAAAAAGAACTACGGTTTCACCACCACCATCCTCCACAACGACCGCCGCAAGACGATCGAGCAGGGGTCGCTGCACAAGCCGGTGCACACCTCGGTGGCCTTCGGCTACAACGATGCGCGCCAGCTTGCCTCGGTGTTCCAGGGCAAGGAGCCGGGCTTCCGCTACGGCCGCCAGGGCAACCCGACGGTCTCCGCGCTGGAAGACAAGGTGAGCAAAATGGAAGACGGCGTCGCCACCCTGTGCTTCGGCACCGGCATGGCGGCCATCGGCGCGCTGTTCCAGGCGCTCTTGAAGGCGGGCGACCACATCGTCTCGTCGAGCTTCCTGTTCGGGAACACCAACAGTTTGTGGCAGACGGTGGCAGGGCAGGGCGTGGACGTCGCCTTCGTCGACGCGACGGACGTTGCCAACGTGGAAGCGGCGCTCAAGCCGAACACCCGCTTCGTGTTCGTCGAGACGATCGCGAATCCGCGCACCCAGGTTGCCGACCTCAAGCGCATCGGCGAACTGTGCCGTGCACGCGGCATCCTGTACGTGGTCGACAACACCATGACCACGCCGTATCTCTTCCGTCCGAAGGACGTGGGCGCGGGCCTGGTCGTGAATTCGCTGACCAAGTCGATTGCCGGCCACGGCATCGCGCTGGGCGGCGCGCTGACCGATACCGGCCTGTTCGACTGGAGCGCCTACCCGAACATCGCCGACAACTTCCGCAAGCAGCCGGCGGCCAACCAGGGCATGGCGCAACTGCGCGCGAAGGCCCTGCGCGACTTCGGCGCCTCGCTCGGGCCGGAAGCGGCGCACCACATCGCGGTCGGCGCGGAAACCCTGGCGCTGCGCATGGAACGCACGACGGGCAACGCGCTGGCGCTGGCGCGCATGCTGGAAGCGGATGAGCGCGTCGCGGCCGTGCATTACCCGGGCCTGGCATCGCACCCGCAGCATGGCGTGACGACGGAACTGTTCCGCGCCGGCGGTTCGCTGCTGAGCTTCGAGCTGAAGGACGGCATCGATTGCTTCGATTACCTGAACCGCCTTACATTGGCCATCCCCGCGAGTAACCTGGGCGACACCCGCACGCTGGTGATTCCGGTGGCGCACACGATCTTCTTCGAGATGGGCGCCGAGCGCCGCGCCAGCATGGGCATCGCCGAGTCGCTGATCCGGGTGTCGGTGGGCATCGAGGATACCGATGATTTGCTGGAAGACTTCCGCGCGGCGCTAAGCGCGTAATTCATACTGACGAGACGCGACAACATGACAAAGACTGCGCTGCTGCTTGCCGGCCTGCTGCTCGCCGGCCTGGCCCATGCGGGCGAGCTGGACGATGCCAAGGCCTTGTTCGAGCAAAAGAAATATCCCGAGGCGATGAA
This sequence comes from Massilia sp. YIM B02769, assembly GCF_030411995.1. GTDB lineage: Bacteria > Pseudomonadota > Gammaproteobacteria > Burkholderiales > Burkholderiaceae_D > Telluria. Next base: position 295,474 of record NZ_JASNRC010000006.1, on the reverse strand, counting down.
GCTGTACACCAAGCTGGCGAACGCCGGCAACGTCGAGGCCCAGCAGAACCTGGGTCAGATGTACTGGTATGGCGAAGCGGGCGAGGTCGACGAGGCCAAGGCCACGATGTGGTTCACGAAGGCGGCGGCCAAGGGCAACAAGGTGGCCGCCGATTCGCTGGTGATCATGCAGCAGCGCGTCGCGCGCCGTGCCGACATCGATTACTGGGTGACGAAGTACGACGGCGAAGACCTGAAGACCGGCAAGTTCTACTGCCCGGCGCCGCGCGTGCCGGCGATCTCGAAGCAGACCGACGAGATCGACCGCGTGAGCAACGCGATCAACAAGTGGCAGGAGTGCTACAACGGTTTCGTCACGAACCTGAACGCGGCGTCGCCGCTGACGAGCCGGATTCCAGCGGACATCGCGAAACTGATGAACGCGGCCGAGATGGAAAAGGCCAGGACCCACCTGGCCCAGGTGCAGGAAAACGTGTCGGAAGAAGCGAAGGTGGCGTCGAAGATGGTGCTGGCGGACGTGGCCGTATGGCGCGGCGCGACCGAGGCGTATATTGCCGAGCACAATGCGATCATGAACAAGGCGCCGAAGGACGAGTCGGTCGAACGCAAGCGCAAGTAACACAAAGGCCGCATCAGCGGCCTTTGTTTTACGTAGGGCGGGTTCCTGAACCCACCTTGTACTTCCTCATTCCATACTCAGTGCCAGCTGCGCATCAAGCCAACCGCCAGCCCCTCCAGCGCGAACTCGTCGCCCGGCGCCACCTGGATCACCTTGAAGTCCGGATTTTCCGGCAGCAGCTCGATCATGTCGCCGGTCTTGCGGTAGCGCTTGACCGTCACGTCTTCGCCCAGCCGCGCGACGACGATCTGGCCGTTCTTGGCGCTGTCGACCTTTTTCACGGCCAGGAAATCGCCGTCCATGATGCCGGCGTCGCGCATCGACCAGCCGCGCACCTTCAGCAGGAAGTCGGGACGGGCGGCGAACATCGCCGGGTCGACGTTGTAGGTGGCTTCCACGTGTTCCTGGGCCAGGATGGGCGAGCCTGCCGCCACACGGCCGACCAGCGGCAGCGGCATCAGCAGGGCGGCCGGGATGACCGGCATGGCCGGTTCGGCGGACGCACCGATCAGGCGGATGCCGCGCGAGGTGCCCGAGACGATCTCGATCGCGCCTTTGCGCGCCAGCGCTTGCAGGTGCTCCTCGGCCGCGTTGGCCGACTTGAAGCCCAATTCCTTCGCGATCTCGGCGCGGGTCGGCGGGAAGCCGGTGTTGTCGATCGCTTCCTTGATCAGGTTGAGGATCTGTTCTTGCCTTGCAGTGAGCTTGAGCATGGGGTATACCACTGGTTATCGATTCAGACTGTATTTTTGTACAGTGCTTCGCATAATGCAAGGGTAAATGCAAATAAATCCGACTTTTCTCTTGCCCGGCTGTCGTAGAAGAGGTACAAGCCCCCGCGATTGCCATGCCGGCAGCTTCGCGTTATAATTGCCGGCTTTCCCTTCCCACACTCGTCTTGACGCCGAGGTGGGCATTTGTTTAAACGTCCTCAAGGAGTGTTGCATGCGTCATTATGAAATCGTTTTTATCGTCCACCCGGACCAAAGCGAGCAAGTCCCGGCGATGATCGAGCGTTACAAGGCCAGCGTCACCGCGCGCGGCGGTAACATCCATCGCGTGGAAGACTGGGGCCGTCGCCAGATGGCTTACCAGATCCAGAAGCTGCCGAAGGCACACTACATCTGCATGAACATCGAGTGCGACAACGAGACCCTGGTCGAGCTGGAAACCGCATTCAAGTTCAATGATGCCGTGCTGCGTCACCTGACCGTGAAGATGAAGAAAGCTGAAACCGCTCCATCGCCAATGATGAAGTCGGTCCAGCGCGAAGACGCAGCCAAGAGCCACCGCGCAGAAGCCCCGGCTGCTGCCCCGGCCGCCGCTGCCTAAATTCTTTCCCCAGGATTCGTGAACGGGCGTGAGCCCGAAGTGAAGTGAACCAGCTACAAGTCGTCGCCACCATCGCTGAACGCGACGTACTGCGCTACACCCCGGCCGGCGTGCCGATCGTTTCGGCAATCCTGCTGCACAGTTCGCAGCAGGTCGAGGCAGGGGTGGCAAGGCTGGTGGAGTTCGAGATCGCCGCGTTCGCCGCGGGAGAAATCTCGGGCCGCTTCGCCAGCGCCGAGTTGGGCGCCGCCCACCAGTTCACGGGTTTTTTGGCACGAAAGAATCGCAACAGCAAAGCCCTGGTGTTTCACATCATTGATTTCAGTGCCGCCGCTTAATCCTTAGCGGCCCACCTTTTAGATATACAGGAGCCTCACATGGCATTCGGTAAAAAGTTCGACAAAAACAAAGCCAAGGAAAAACTGAAGCGCAAACAGCAGAACCCGCTGTTCAAGCGTAAGAAGTTCTGCCGTTTCACCGCCGCCGGCGTTGAACAAGTTGACTACAAAGACGTCGACACCCTGAAGGACTTCGTCCAGGAAAACGGCAAGATCATGCCAGCACGCCTGACCGGTACCAAGGCGCACTACCAGCGCCAGGTCGACACCGCGATCAAGCGCGCACGCTACCTCGCGCTGCTGCCGTACACCGACCTGCACAACGCCTAATCGCGGCTGTCAGTTCAGAACACCCTGGAGAAAAATATGCAAGTTATCCTTTTGGAAAAAGTTGTTAACGTCGGCAACCTGGGCGACGTCGTCAAGGTCAAGGACGGTTACGCACGTAACTTCCTGATCCCGCAAAAGATGGCCCGCCGCGCAACCCAGGCCGCTGTGGCCGAGTTCGAAGTCAAGCGCGCCGAGCTGGAAAAAGCCGCTGCTGAAAAGCTGGCCGCTTCGCAAGCCCAAGGCGAAAAGCTGGGCGGCATGACCATCACCGTCGCGCAAAAAGCCGGCGTCGATGGCCGTCTGTTCGGTTCGGTCACCAACTTCGACATCGCTGAAGCCCTGACCAAGCAAGGCTTCGCCGTCGAAAAGGCGCAAGTGCGCCTGCCGACCGGCCCGCTGAAGACCACCGGCGAACACCCGGTTGCAGTTGCCCTGCACACCGACGTCGTCGTGGAAATCACCATCGCTGTCGTGGGCGAAGCTGCCTAAGTCAAGCTGATCTTCAGCCGTTTTTTGGCTGTTGTATTCTGGAAAAAGCCGGGTTCGCCCGGCTTTTTTTATGACCCAAAAGTCGCCAATTATTTCAGCCGTGTGACCGGAGCAGGTATAATGCCCGTCATGAATACCCCCGCAGATCCGCAAATCGAATCGCTGCGCATCCCTCCGCACTCCATCGAAGCAGAACAGTCCGTCATCGGCGGCCTCCTGCGCGATAACGCGGCGTGGGACCGTATTGCCGACTTCATGCACGCGGACGATTTTTATCGCTACGACCACCGCATCATCTTCGAACAGATGGTCCGGCTGATCAACAGCGGCAAGCCGGCCGACGTCATCACCGTCTACGAGGCCATGGTCTCGCTTGGCAAGGCCGAGGACGTGGGCGGCCTGCAATACCTGAACGCGATGGCGCAAAACACGCCATCGGCCGCCAACATCCGCCGTTATGCCGAGATCGTGCGCGATCGCGGCGTGCTGCGCAAACTTATCACCGTCGCCGACGAAATTTCCGGCAACGCGTTCAATCCGCAAGGCAAGGAAGTCAAGCAGATGCTTGACGAAGCCGAGTCGAAGATCTTCGCGATCGCCGAGCAGGGCGCGCGTGGCGCCCAGGGCTGGACCGCGGTGCAGCCGCTGCTGACCCAAGTGGTCGAGCGCATCGACGAACTGTATTCGCGCGAAAACCAGGGCGAGATCACCGGCGTGCCGACCGGCTTCATCGACCTCGACAAGATGACCTCGGGCCTGCAGCCGGGCGACCTGGTCATCGTCGCCGGCCGTCCGTCGATGGGCAAGACCGCGTTCTCGGTGAACATCGGCGAGAACGTCGCCATCGAAGCGGGGCTGCCGGTCGCCGTGTTCTCGATGGAAATGGGCGGCGCCCAGCTGGCCATGCGTATGCTGGGTTCGGTCGGCCAGCTCGACCAGCACCGCCTGCGTACCGGCCGCCTGAACGACGAGGACTGGCCGCGCCTGACGCACGCGATCCAGAAGATGAACGACGCCCAGCTCTACATCGACGAGACGCCGGCGCTGAACCCGATCGAGATGCGCGCACGCGCGCGCCGCCTGGCCCGCCAGTGTGGCAAGCTCGGCCTGATCATCGTCGACTACCTGCAGCTGATGCAGGGTAGCCAGCCGGGCGACAACCGCGCGTCCGAGATTTCCGAGATTTCGCGTTCGCTCAAGGGCCTGGCGAAAGAACTGCATTGCCCGGTCATCGCGCTCTCCCAGCTGAACCGCTCGCTGGAACAGCGTCCGAACAAACGGCCCGTCATGTCCGACTTGCGCGAATCCGGCGCTATCGAACAGGATGCGGACGTCATCATCTTCCTGTACCGCGACGAGGTGTACAACGCCGATTCGCCGGACAAGGGAACCGCCGAGATCATCATCGGCAAGCAGCGTAACGGTCCGATCGGGGCGATCCGCCTCACGTGGATTGGCCAGTACACCAAGTTTGGCAACTACAGCGGCAACCTCGCCGTCTACCAAGGCGATTAAGCCGATATTGCGCCGCTGCCGGGGGAGCATGACACCGCAGCGGACATTCGCAGTCCCAAGAGTTTTATCACGGAGAAATACATGTTTGGACGCCTGATGCCCACCGAGGGCAAGTTTTTTGATTTGTTCAACCAGCACGCTGCGCTGTGCGTAAAGGGTGCGCAAGAAATGGTTGGCCTGATGACCAACTTCGACGACCTGGAAAACCGCACCCACGCCGTGGAAAGCATCGAAAAACAGGCGGACAAGATCACCTACGCCACCGTCGACCTGCTGCACAAGACCTTCATCACCCCGCTCGACCGCGACGACATCCACAAGCTGATCACGCGCATGGACGACATCCTCGACATGATGGAAGACGCCGCGCAAACCATCTCCCTGTACGACCTGCACGCCGTGACCCCGGAAGCCAAGCGCCTGGCCGAGCTGTGCCTGGCCGCCTGCCTGAAGGTCCAGGAAGCCGTCGCCCTGCTGCACGACATGGGCAACGCGCAAAAGATCGTCGCCATCTGCGAAGAGATCGACCGCTTCGAATCCGACGCCGACCACGTGATGCGCGCCGCGATGAGCAAACTGTTCCGCGACGAACCGGACGTGCGTAACCTGATCAAGATGAAGGCGATCTACGAGATCCTCGAGACCGTCACCGACCGTTGCGAAGATGTGGCCAACATCATCGAAGGCATCATTGTCGAGAACGCGTAAGCTTCCTTAGAACAAAAATAATTATGGAACATCTCACCATCAGCATTTACGTGCTGGGTATGCTGGTGCTGCTTGCACTGATCTTCGACTTCATGAACGGTTTTCATGATTCGGCGAACGCAATCGCCACCGTCGTCTCGACGGGCGTGCTCAAGCCCCAGTCGGCGGTCGCGATGGCGGCATTCTTCAACTTCGTCGCGATCTTCGTGGTCAACATGAAGGTGGCGCAGACGATCGGCAAGGACATCATCGACCCGCACATCGTCGACCACTACGTGATCTTCGGGGCCCTGGTCGGGGCGATCGTCTGGAACATCATCACCTGGTACTACGGCATCCCGTCCTCGTCCTCGCACGCCCTGATCGGCGGCCTGGTCGGCGCGGCAGTGGCCAAGTCGGGCACCGGCGCGCTGATCTCGGCCGGCCTGTGGAAAGTGGTCGCCTTCATCGTGCTGGCGCCGCTACTGGGCTTCGTGCTCGGTTCCATCATCATGCTGATCGTGTCCTGGGTGTTCGTGAAGAGCACGCCGCGCAAGGTCGACGTCTGGTTCCGCCGCCTGCAGCTGATCTCGGCAGCCGGCTACTCGCTGGGCCACGGTGGTAACGACGCGCAAAAGACCATGGGTATCATCTGGATGCTGCTGATCGCCGCCGGCTACACCAGCGCGACCGATGCGCACCCGCCGGCCTGGGTCATCATCTCCTGCTACGCGGCAATCAGCTTCGGTACGCTGTTCGGCGGCTGGCGCATCGTCAAGACCATGGGCCAGAAGATCACCAAGCTGAAACCGGTCGGCGGCTTCTGCGCCGAAACCGGCGGCGCCATGACCTTGCTGATGGCGAGCTTCTGGGGCATCCCGGTCTCGACCACCCACACCATCACCGGCGCGATCGTCGGCGTGGGCGCCTCGCAAAAGGCCTCGGCCGTGCGCTGGGGCGTGGCGGGCAACATCGTGTGGGCCTGGATCTTCACCATCCCGGCCGCGGCCTTCGTGGCAGCGATCGCCTGGTGGATTGGTCGTCACATCATGTAATGGTGCGCTTCGCGCATGCATGAATAACGCCCGGCCAATGTGCCGGGCGTTTTTTTGCGTTTTGTTTGCCTTTGTAGGGTGGACACCTGTGTCCACGCGGTATCACCGGTGAATGAACGGCGCGGCCGAACCCAACCGTCCCGCGTGCATCGCCTTTTTTGCCTGTGCAATCACATATCAACCGCCGTACCGCGTGGACACAGGTGTCCACCCTACCTGAACCTGGTCGTAAAAAAACCTGCGGGCCGCGAGGCGCGCAGGTTTCTATCAAGGCAAAAGACGCTTACAGCACGTCGCTCGCGTGATCCGCCAGGCGCGAACGCTCGCCGCGCGCCAGGGTCACGTGGCCGCTGTGCGACCAGCCCTTGAAGCGGTCGACCACGTAGGTCAGGCCGCTCGACCCTTCGGTCAGGTAAGGCGTGTCGATCTGGGCGATGTTGCCCAGGCACAGGATCTTGGTTCCAGGACCGGCGCGCGTGACCAGGGTCTTCATCTGCTTCGGCGTCAGGTTCTGCGCTTCGTCGATGATCAGGAACTTGTTCACGAAGGTACGGCCGCGCATGAAGTTGAGCGACTTGATCTTGATGCGCGATCGGATCAGGTCTTGCGTTGCCGCGCGGCCCCAGTCGCCGGCGTCGTTGTCGGACTTGTTCAGCACTTCCAGGTTGTCGTCGAAAGCGCCCATCCACGGCGACATCTTTTCTTCCTCGGTGCCCGGCAGGAAGCCAATGTCTTCGCCGACCGGCACGGTCACGCGGGTAACGATGATCTCGTTGTACTGCTTGGTTTCCAGCACCTGCGCCAGGCCCGCGGCCAAGGCCAGCAGGGTCTTGCCGGTACCGGCCTGGCCGAGCAGGGTGACGAAATCGCATTCCGGATTCATCAACAAATTCAGCGCGAAGTTCTGCTCGCGGTTGCGCGCGGTGATGCCCCAGACGCTGTTCTTGGTGTGGCTGTAGTCGCGCAGCACTTGCAGCACGGCGGTCTTGCCGTTGATCTCTTTCACCTGCGCTTGGAAGGGCGAATCGTCGGACTCCAGGTAGACGAACTGGTTCACCAGCAGGCTGTTGATGAAGGGACCGGTCACGCGGTAGAAGGTGGTGCCGTTGCGCGTGTCTTGCCACGACTCCATGTTCTTGCTGTGCTTGTCCCAGAAATCGTCCGGCAGCTGGACGATGCCCGAGTACAGCAAATCGGTGTCTTCCAGCACATGGTCGTTGAAGTAATCTTCCGCCGGCAAGCCGAGCGCACGCGCCTTGATGCGCATGTTGATGTCTTTCGACACCAGCACGATGGCGCGGTCCGGCTGTTCACTGGCCAGGGCTTTTACCACGCCCAGGATCTGGTTGTCGGCCTTGCCGACCGGCAGGCCTTCCGGCAGGGTGGGGCCGTTCTGCAGCCTGGTCTGGAAGAACAGGCGGCCCTTGGCGTCCTTGTTGCCCAGCTTGGCCAGCTCGATGCCGGCTTCGATGGTGTCGTCGTCGATGTCGGCGATCAGGGCGTCCAGGGTGCGCGAGACCTGGCGGGCGTTGCGGGCAACCTCGGACATGCCTTTCTTGTGGTCGTCGAGTTCCTCGAGCGTCATCATCGGCAGGTAGACGTCGTGTTCCTCGAAGCGGAACAGGCAGGTCGGATCGTGCATCAGCACGTTGGTGTCGAGCACGAAGACCTTGGTCTTGCCGCTGCGGTCGGCCTTGCGGCTGGTGGAGGACTTGACGTTGACCTCGACCGGCTTGTGCTTGGCCGGATGCGGTTCGTCCATGTCCGTTTCCTTGAGCTTGGCAACGCTTGCCTGCTGCGCCGGGCGCTCGGCCACAGGTGCGGGTACCGCTGCGAGCGGCGTGGCCTTGCCCTTGCGGGCACGGGTGGACTTGGCGGCAGGGACAGCCTTGCCGCTGATGAGGTCTTCGACAGGATCGGCTTCGACCGGCGCTGCAGCGAGGGCGCGCACGGGAGACTTGCCGGGTTCGGCTTTGGGGTATTCGTTTACCGGCAGCAGCGTGGCCGGCTTGCCAGGAATTTTTGGTAGTGGCATCAGGTTCTCAATCTAAAAAAGTGGAGGACGCTCGCGCCAGCGCACCATGTGGTGTGCGCTGCCGGGCGGGATCTATGCACTGGAAAAATGTTGCGGGGGCGCGGGCCAAGGGAGTAGGGAAACCGCCTTGGCAGGCAGCCAGATTGGAATGATGCTGAGATGAAGCGGTGCGACTCAAAATAAGCGATAAGGGTCCAGCAGGTTGATCGACTGGAGCCATCCGTTCAAGGCTGGCTCTTCACAAATTCCAGCACTTCATCGACGTGATCGGCGACTTTCACGCCACGCCATTCTTTCACCAATCGGCCGTGAGCGTCAACGACAAACGTACTGCGCTCGACGCCACGGACTTGTTTGCCATACATGTTTTTCATCTTCATGACACCGAACTGGTTGCACACCAGTTCCTCGGGGTCGGAGATCAGCTCGAAGGGCAGGCCGAGCTTGGACTTGAAGCCTTCGTGCGACCGCAGCGAGTCGCGGCTGATGCCGTAGATTTCGGTGTTCGCGGCCAGGAATTCGTCGTGCTTTTCGCGGAAGGCGATGCTCTCGGTGGTGCAGCCCGGGGTATTGTCCTTGGGATAGAAATACAGCACCGTGTACTTCGCGGGACGCCCGCCAAGCTGGAAGGTCTGGTCGCCGGTCATGGCGGCGCTAAAGTTCTCTACGGTTGCTGCGCTTGGGCTGTCGGCCACTTGGATTCTCCTGGACTGGTATCGGGCAACTACTTGCAGCCCTCATCATAATCTGCGCCGCGCTCGGGTGGTAGCCCTGTCATGACAGGCGTGCGGCATTCGATGTGCCAGATGGGGACGGAAAATTGCCTTTCAACCACAATAGTCGGAATTTACACGAGTGGGCCGAAGGAGGGGCGTTCGATTGAACCAGGGTGCAAAGGATATTTGCACTGGAGAGCCAGGATGCAAATGTCCTTCGCCGCCGGTTTCACGCCGTTTTAGGCAGGGTCGATGATCAGCGCGAGCGTGACCTTGCGGCCTTCGCCCATCAGCACGTTATAGGTGCGGCAGGCGGCCTGGCTGTCCATGCTTTCGACGCCGGTGCGTTTATCCGTGAGGCTGGCGATCAGGCGCGGGTGCACGAAGCGCTGCCGTTCGCCGGTGCCGAGGATGACGACGTCCGGCGCGTCAAGCGCGATCTGCTCGAAATGGGCAGCCGTCAGGTCTTCGAAGCGGGTCACGTTCCAGGGGCGTGGCGGGGTTTCCGGCATCACCAGCAGGCTGTAGTTGAAACGCTCGGCATTGATCTCGACGCCCGAGGCATCGTAGCCGGTCACGGTCTGGTATTGTTGATTGTCGTCGGAATGCAGCTTCATGGCGTCAAATGGTTGGCAAAAGAGCCGCCCATTATAAGCCTTCCGTCCTTCCCGCCCTTTTCGCCTGCTCCCGGATGCGTATTGCTTAAATCTGGCGCTTTCGGCAGAATGGTATTTTTCGCACTGCAACATGCGGGCCAACTACAGGTGACAATTTGCGACCGATTCTGAAATCGAACAAGCTCGACGATGTCTGCTACGAGATCCGCGGCCCGGCGCTGCAAAAAGCGCGCGAGATGGAGGATGACGGCCAGAAGATCATCAAGCTGAACATCGGCAACCTGGCTGTCTTCGGTTTCGATCCGCCCGACGAGATCATGCAGGACATGATCCGGAATATGTCCGGCGCCGCCGGCTACACCGATTCCAAGGGCCTGTTCGCGCCGCGCAAGGCGATCATGCACTACACCCAGCAAAAGAAGGTCGCGGGCGTCGGCATCGATGACATTTACCTGGGCAATGGCGCATCGGAACTGATCGTCATGGCCATGCAGGGCCTGCTGAACAATGGCGACGAAGTGCTGGTGCCGGCCCCGGATTATCCGCTGTGGACGGCGGCCGTCAGCCTGGCCGGCGGCGCGCCGGTGCACTACATCTGCGACGAGCAGGCCGACTGGATGCCGGACATCGCCGACATGCGGCGCAAGATCACGCCGAACACGCGCGCGATCGTCGTCATCAACCCGAACAACCCGACCGGCGCCCTGTATCCGCGCGAAATCCTGCTCGAGATCATCGAGCTGGCGCGCCAGCACGGCCTGATCATCTACGCCGACGAAATCTACGACAAGGTGCTGTACGACGGCCACGTGCACGAGTCGATCGCCTCGCTGGCCGACGACGTGCTGTTCGTGACCCTGAACGGCCTGTCGAAGAACTACCGTTCCTGCGGCTACCGCGCCGGCTGGATGGTGGTGTCGGGCGAGAAACGCCATGCGAAGGACTATATCGAAGGCCTGAACATGCTGGCCTCGATGCGCCTGTGCGCGAATGCGCCGGGCCAGTACGCGATCCAGACCGCCCTCGGCGGCTACCAGAGCATCGACGACCTGGTGCGTCCGGGCGGGCGCCTGCTGAAGCAGCGCGACCTCGCGTACAAGCTGCTCACCGATATCCCGGGTGTGTCCTGCGTCAAGCCAAAAGCGGCGCTCTACATGTTCCCGCGCCTGGACCCGGCGATGTACCCGATCGCCGACGACCAGCAGTTCATCTGCGAACTGCTGGCCGAGGAAAAGGTCTTGCTGGTGCAGGGCACCGGCTTCAACTGGACTACGCCGGACCACTTCCGGCTGGTCTTCCTGCCCAATTCCGACGACCTGACCGATGCCTGCGGCCGTATCGCCCGCTTCCTCGACGGTTACCGACGACGCCACGCGCGCTGAAACAGACAGATTGCACATGAAACCCATCAAAGTTGGCCTCCTCGGCATCGGCACGGTTGGTGCCGGCACCTTCAACGTCCTGCAACGCAACGGCGAAGACATCCGCCGCCGCGCCGGCCGCGGCATCGAGATCGCCATGGTTGCCGCGCGCAACCTGGAGCGCGCCGCGCAAGTGACCGGCGGACAATGCGAGATCGTCGACGATCCCTTCCTGGTGGTCGACAACCCGAATATCGATATCGTCGTGGAACTGATCGGCGGCTACGAATTGCCGCGCGAACTGGTGCTACGCGCCATTGCCAACGGCAAGCACGTGGTCACCGCCAACAAGGCGCTGCTGGCCCTGCACGGCAACGAGATCTTTGCCGCGGCCCAGGAAAAAGGCGTGATGGTGGCCTTCGAGGCGGCAGTGGCCGGCGGCGTGCCGATCATCAAGGCGCTGCGCGAAGGCCTGACCGCGAACCGCATCGAATCGGTGGCCGGCATCATCAACGGCACGACCAACTTCATCCTGTCCGAGATGCGCGACAAGGGCCTGGATTTCCCGACCGTCCTGAAGCAGGCCCAGGAACTCGGCTATGCCGAAGCCGACCCGACCTTCGACATCGAGGGCGTGGACGCGGCGCATAAACTGACGATCATGTCGGCGATTGCCTTCGGTATTCCGGTGCAGTTCGACAAGGCGCACGTAGAGGGCATCAGCCAGCTGCAGGCCGACGACATCCGTTACGCCGAAGAACTGGGCTACCGCATCAAGCTGCTCGGCATTACCCGCCGTGCGCATGCGGAAGGTGTCGAAGGCATCGAGCTGCGCGTGCACCCGACCCTGATTCCGGCCACGCGCCTGATCGCGAATGTCGAAGGCGCGATGAACGCGGTGCTGGTGCAGGGCGACGCCGTTGGCGCCAGCCTGTACTACGGCAAGGGCGCCGGTTCCGAGCCGACGGCCTCGGCGGTGATCGCCGACCTGGTGGATGTGACGCGCCTGGCCACGGTCGACCCGTATTGCCGCGTGCCGCACCTGGCCTTCCAGCCGAACCAGATGACCGATGTCGCGATCCTGCCGATGTCGGAAATCACGACCAGCTATTACCTGCGCGTGTACGTGAACGACCAGCTCGGCGTGATGGCCGACCTGACCCGCATCCTGGCCGACGCCGGCATCTCGATCGACGCCGTGCTGCAAAAGGGACATCGCGGCGACGCTCGCACCGACATCATCATGATCACCCACCAGACGCGCGAAAAGAACGTCGACGCCGCCATCGAGCGCATCGAGGCGCTGGGATCGGTGGTCGGCAAGGTGATCCGCATCAGGCTCGAGACGCTGAGCTGAGCCTGACGGTTTGCCGTTCGCCTCAACAGGGCGGGCGGCTGGTGTCCGTAAGGCTCAGTTCGGCCAGGAATTCGTTATCGAACTCGTCCACGACGGTGGGCGAGACGTCGGCGCCGTCGTCGTCGAGCGAGGCGGTGGTGAGCGCGAGCAATTCCTGCTCGATGTCGTCGTAGAGCGCATCGGGTGCGCTGTGCTGGAGGCTGGGGAGCTTGGGCGAATTCATCCGAGCATTCTACTCACGCTGCACTGCACAACAAGGCGCACAATGGCGCCGTTTGCGCTGTCTCAAACGCGAAATACCGGTGTCAACCGAACTTCCCGTGCCGCTTTCGCTACACGCGTTTCCATGCCCGCGGGCCGCTTTTTGTATTGCTCGGCCTCAAACATCGCGCTTTACCCCGTGTCCACGGTATCGCGCCGCGCTACCAAGCGTATTACTATCGGCGGCTGAATTGCTACACGGGAAATATTTGTATTCAAGCCCGGCCAGGTATTGTAAATTACACACCGCCATCCGCCCCGACGCCAACGAGACCGAAGCATGAGCCAAACGAGCCAGTTTTCCCTGTTGTCCCAACGCCGCTTTGCGCCGTTTTTCTGGACCCAGTTCCTGGGCGCCTTCAACGACAACCTCTTCAAGACCGCGCTGATGGTGGCGCTGACCTATGACGCGCTGTCGTGGACCACGCTCGAACCGGGTTTGCTGAACAACCTGATTCCCGGCCTGTTCATCCTGCCGTATGTCGTGTTTTCCGCCACCGCCGGCCAGATTGCCGACAAGGTGGAAAAGGGCAGGCTGTCGCGCTTCGTCAAGCTGCTCGAAGTCGGCATCATGCTGGTGGCCGGTATCGGCTGGATGACGCACACGCTGTGGCTCTTGATCGCGGCCGTGGTCGGCATGGGCGTGCACTCGACCCTGTTCGGGCCGGTGAAGTATGCCTATTTGCCGCAGCACCTGAAGCCGGAAGAACTGGTTGGCGGCAACGGCGTGATCGAGATGGGGACCTTTGTCGGCATCCTGCTGGGCCAGGTGCTGGGCGCCTTGCTGGTGGTGCACAAGCCCTGGGGCATCGAACTGGTGGCCGGCGCCAGCCTGGCGATGGCCGCGCTCGGTTTGCTGACCAGCTGGCGTATCCCGGCTTCGCCGGCCCCGGCGCCGGAACTGCAGGTAAGCAAGAACTTCATTGCCGAGTCGATCCGCAATCTGCGCTTCTCGGCCCAGAACCGCACCGTGTTCCTGTCGATGCTCGGTAATTCCTGGTTCTGGTTCTACGGCGCCCTGGTGCTGTCGCAATTCCCGCTGTATGCCAAGGATTACCTGCATGGAGACAACAGCGTGTTCGTGCTGCTGCTGACCGTGTTCTCGCTCGGCGTCGGCGCCGGGTCGCTGCTGTGCGAGAAACTGTCTGGTCACAAGGTCGAGATCGGGTTGGTGCCGTTCGGCGCGATCGGGCTGTCGGTGTTCGGCATCGATCTCTACTTTGCCAGCCTGGCCTACACGAATACGGCCACCGTCGGCGCGATGGCGCTGCTGCAACTGCCGGGTACGTGGCGCATCCTGATGGACGTGGTGCTGATCGGCGTGTTCGGCGGCCTGTTCATCGTGCCGCTGTTCGCGCTGATCCAGACGCGCTGCGATCCGAAGCACGTGTCGCGCACGATTGCCGGCATGAACATCCTGAATGCGGTGTTCATGGTGGCGGCGGCCGGCGTGGCCATCCTGCTGCTGGGGCAGGGCTTCACGATTCCGCAGATGTTCCTGGTGACCGCGCTGCTGAATGCGCTGGTGGCGCTGTACATCTTCTCGCTGGTGCCGGAATTCCTGATGCGTTTCCTGGCCTGGCTGCTGATCCACACGATCCACCGCGTGAAGACCGTGGACGTCGAGCGGATTCCCGACGAAGGTCCGGCGGTGCTGGTGTGTAACCACGTCAGCTACGTCGACGCGCTGGTGATCGGCGCCGCCAGCCCGCGCCCGATCCGCTTCGTGATGGACCACCGCATTTTCAAGACGCCTTTCCTGGGCTGGATCTTCCGCACCGCCAAGGCGATTCCGATTGCGCCGGCCAAGGAAGATCCTTTCCTGATGGAGCGCGCTTTCATCGACATCGCCCAGGCCCTGCATGAAGGTGACCTCGTCTGCATCTTCCCGGAAGGCAAGCTGACCCGTACCGGCGACATGAACGAGTTCCGCGGCGGGATTTCGAAGATCGTCGAACGCAGCAAGGTGCCGGTGATCCCGATGGCGCTGCGCGGGCTGTGGGGCAGCGTGTTCACGCGCGATCCGGGGAATGTGTTCGAGCGTTCGTTGACGCGTGGTTTGCGTTCGAAGCTGGCGCTGGCGGTGGGCGCGCCGGTGCCGCCGCAGGAGGCGACGCCGGAGTACCTGTACGAACAGGTGAGCGAGTTGCGCGGGGACTGGAAGTAAGCCTGGAAACGAGGCTGGACTGTGACAAAAACCTAAGACATTTTTCTGTCTCTGGTATAATTGTTGACTAGTCGGGGCGTAGCGCAGCCTGGTAGCGTACGTGCATGGGGTGCACGGGGTCGGAGGTTCGAATCCTCTCGCCCCGACCAAAAGAATCAGGGAAAAAGGCCAATCTTCGGATTGGCCTTTTTCTTTTCCGGCCCGGTTACCCCTGCATTGACCCCGCAGCTTTTAGCTCTACAGTTTTACCTTTGCAAGGCGGCGCCGTGGCGTACGACATTCGATTCTTGTTGTCCAAGTAATAGCATCGTACAGTGAGCCATTCTAATGTCCGCAATCGGCCCACAAGCAGCCATCCCAACATGCAAGGATCAAACGACATGCAGCTACTACCTCAACAGCAAAATGTAAATGCGTTGCGCGATTTGGCTTCGGCAGGAGTCGACCTGTTAGCGACAGGCCAGTTCGAATTGCTAGTAGAGCGTTATGGCTATGCAGTGGCCTGCGGGCGTAATCCGGTCGATGCCGTAATGATGGACTTGGCCGAAGCACTATCCGAGACGTCAGGAAATAAGCTCCTGCAAATGGGGCCGAATAACCTGTCGGTAGTCTTTTGCCAGCAAAGCGACTCTGGTCTTCGGGCTGCAATCGACTGTGAAGTAACGACGCAAGCGGGGAAAAATATATGGGTTAGTTTCGTCGTTACCGGGGCCGAAGCTGGGCAATTTCTCATCTTGGAAGAAATTTGCGCCGAGCCTGGGTCCGATTAACCTGAACCGGCGTGCGCAGGTAAACTTAACTTGGACCAGTGACCTCGGCAGTGAAGGTCCGCAACGGGTCGTCAGCAACCGTCCAGGTCTTCGTGTCTACCTGGAATTAGGCTGCGCCACGCTGGGTAGTCGCTTGTACCAACCTTTCGCTATCCACGGGTGGCTAAATAAAAAACCTGGTCGGCGTCACGCCGAAATGGCGCTTGAACATGGCCGCGAACGCGCTCGGGCTGGCATAGCCGCAATCGAGCGCGACATCGATGATCTTGTCGCCGTTCGCAATCCGTTGCAGCGCATGCAGCAGGCGCGCCTGTTCGCGCCAAGTGGCGAAGGTCATGCCGGTTTCCTTGACGAACATGCGGTGCAGCGTGCGCTCGCCGACGCCGATCGAGGTCGCCCATTCGGCTGCACTATTGTCCGCCGCCGGGTTGTCGCTCAGTGCGCGGCACAGCTTTCTCAGCCGTCCTTCATCCGGCATCGGCAGGTGCAGCGGTAGCACCGGGGACATGCGGATTTCGTCGAGCAGCAAATCGATCAGGCGGGCGTCGCGTCCCTGCGGTTCCTCGCTTGGTGAAATGCGCACGGCTTCGACCAGCAATTCCCGCAGCAGCGGCGAGACGTTCATCACGCGGCTTGCCAGCGGCAACGTCGGCACTTTCGCCACGTCGATGTAGGCCGTGCGAATCAGCACGTCGCCGGACATGGTGACGTTGTGGCGCAGGCGCGGCAGCATCCACAACGCCCGGTTCGGCGTGACGACCCAGGAGCCGGCATCGGTGTTCACCAGCATCACGCCTTCGGTCGCATACAGCAGTTGCCCGGTCGGGTGCGTATGCCAGCCGGTCGAGGTGCCTGCCGGCCAGCGGTTTTCCATGACGACGAGCGGACGAGGCAAGTGGTCGAAGTGCGGATGTTTTTCGGAAGGATGCAGTGCCATGGCAGGAATTCTACAGGTGGTGGCAGCCTAGCGCGAGACGGCCACCGCCGGCTGACCTATGCTTCAGGCTTGCGCTACCTTCCCCATATTAGCCGGGCAGGGCGCCGTTCATTATTCGATCTTTCATGACTGCCAAACCTTCCCAACTCGGTACGCCGGACACAGCACCGGTCTCCCTGACTGCCGAGAAGCCGCACGGCTTCCTGCTGCCCATCGTCGGCGGCGCAGCCGTGGCCCACCTGCTCAATGACATGATCCAGGCCATGCTGCCGGCGATCTTCCCTATGCTCAAAAGCAGTTTCGCCCTGGATTTCGGCCAGATCGGCATCCTGGCCCTGGTCTACCAGATCACGGCCTCGCTGCTGCAGCCCTGGGTCGGCATCTATACCGACAAGCACCCGCAACCCTGGCTCCTGCCATCGGGCATGGTGATGACGGCGGTCGGCATCGCCTTGCTCGCGACGGCGAACAGCTACCACATGCTGCTGGTGGCGGCGGCCGTGATCGGCATCGGTTCCGCCACCTTCCACCCCGAAGCCTCGCGCATCGCGCGCCTCGGTTCGGGCGGCAAGTTCGGCACCGCGCAATCGACCTTCCAGGTCGGCGGCAACTCCGGCAGCGCGATCGGCCCGTTGCTGACGGCGGCAATCATCATTCCCCACGGCCAGGGCGCGGTGGCATGGTTCCTGGTGGTGGCCATCGTTGCCATCCTGGTGCTGACGCGCCTGAGCGTCTGGGGCCGCCACCACGGCGCGGCCAAGGCGAAGAGCCTGTCGCAGGGCCAGGGCGCAGGCCTGGACCGTGCCGGCGTGATCCGCGCCGTGGCCGTGATCTGCATCCTGATGTTCGCCAAGTTCGTCTACATCGCCTCGTTCACGAACTACTTCACCTTCTACCTGATCGAGCGTTTCCAGCTGAGCGTGCAGCACAGCCAGATGTTCCTGTTCATGTTCCTGGCGGCCGTGGCTGCCGGTACCTTTGCCGGCGGACCGGTGGGCGACCGCATCGGCCGCAAGGCGGTGATCTGGATTTCCTTCCTCGGCGTGGCGCCGTTTGCGTTGGCGCTGCCTTACGCCAATTTGTTCTGGACGGCGGTACTGGCGATTGCCATCGGCCTGGTGATGTCGTCGGCCTTTGCCGCGCTGGTGGTGTATGCCCAGGAAGCGGTGCCGGGACGCGTGGGCATGGTCTCGGGCCTGATGTTCGGGCTGATGTTCGGCATCGGCGGCATTGGCGCGGCCGGGCTGGGCGAGCTGGCCGACAAGCACGGCATCGTCTGGGTGTATGGCGTGATTTCCTTCCTGCCGCTGCTGGGACTGGCCACGGCTTTCCTGCCGACTGCGCGCAAGCTGAAGGGTTGAGCGTTTCATCTGACTGAATTGGAGTGGCATTTATTTAGCCGCTTCAATAAAGTTCCCTTGGCTCATCGGTTTTCTGCGCAGGCTTCGACTTTGCGCAATGTTGCTCGTTGCCCGTACCTTGTTCGCAACGGTCGGGATCGTTAGATTGGGCGTTCCGCCAGCTGGCGGCGACCCCAACAACGAGGAGCACACATGAAGATGCAGTCGCTGTTCTTGTCCGACCCCGTTCATTCTTCGCCGCGACCGACCACGCGGCTGCGCAGCCTGCTGGCCGCCGGCGCGCTGGCGCTGGCCAGCCTGGCGCTGCCGCTGAGCGCCCACGCCGACAAGGGCTTGTGGGACGCGAGCCAGCAATGGGTCGGCACCTGGGGCACTGCGCCCGCCGGTCCACCGCTGCCGGCGCAGACCCAGACCTTCACCGACCAGACCTTGCGCCTGATTGTGCATACCAGCATCGGCGGTCCGCAAGTGCGCATCCGCGTGTCGAACGAGCTCGGCAGCACGCCGCTGCGCATCGGCGCCGCCCACATCGCGCTGCGCCAGGCCGGCGCCGACATCGTGGCCGGCAGCGACCGCGTGCTGACCTTCAGCGGCGCGACCTCGATCACGGTGCCGGCCGGAGCGCCGGTGCTGTCCGACCCGGTCGACCTGAACGTGCCGGCGCTGGGCGACCTGGCCGTCAGCCTCTACCTGCCGGGCGAAGTCCAGGCCACGACGATCCACGGTTCGGCCTTCCAGACCAACTACGTGTCGCTGCCGGGCGATTTCACAGCGTCAGCCACGCTGCCGACCCAGCGCACCATCACCTCCTGGCCCTTCCTGACCGAAGTCGACGTCAGCGCACCGGGCGCCGGCACCATCGTCGCCCTGGGCGACTCGATCACCGATGGCGCGGTGACCACGGTCGACGCCAACCGCCGCTGGCCCGACCTGCTGGCGCTGCGCCTGCAGACCACGCGCGACACGGCGACGAGCGGCGCGGGCACCGACATCCGCACCGACATTCGCACCGGCACGACCGCAGGCACGGGCGCCGGCAAGGCCAACGCCGCGCAGGCGTCGGCGGCGGGTGCTTCGCCGGCGCTGCGCGCGCTGAACAGCCGCCTCGGCGTGGTGAACCGCGGCATCGGCGGCGACCGCCTGCTGCGCGACCCGGGCGAGCAGCCGCTGTTCGGACGCGCCGCGCTGGTCCGTTTCGACCGCGACGTGCTGGCAACCAGCGGCGTGCGCCACCTGATCGTCCTGATCGG
The DNA here is from genome assembly GCF_030411995.1 of Massilia sp. YIM B02769. Lineage (GTDB taxonomy): Bacteria > Pseudomonadota > Gammaproteobacteria > Burkholderiales > Burkholderiaceae_D > Telluria. The sequence continues at coordinate 276,277 of NZ_JASNRC010000006.1, read as the reverse complement.
CATCAACGATATCGGCCATCCAGGCACCGGCACCATCCCGGTCACCGAGACCGTGACGGCGCAGGACCTGATCGCCGGCTACCGCCAGTTGATCTCCCGCGCCCACGCCAAGGGCATTCCGGTGTACGGCGCCACGCTGACGCCGTTCGAAGGCACGATCTTCCCCGGCTATTACTCGCCCGAGAAGGAAGCCGTACGCCAGGCCGTGAACAACTGGATCCGTGGCAGCGACGAGTTCGACGCCGTGATCGACTTCGACCGCGCCGTCCGCGACCCGGCCAACCCGACGCGCATGCTGCCGGCCTACGACAGCGGCGACCACCTGCACCCGAACGACCTGGGCATGCAGGCGATGGCGAATGCGATTCCGCTCGCATTGTTCCGTTCGAGCGGAGCGGCTCTGGCGCCGGCCGGGCAGAAACTGCGCAAATAAGCGTCCCGGGTGCGCGGCAGGGTCGTCATGCCATGCGCATCTCCTTTCGCCGGTAAGGCTCGGTCTGCTTGAGCAGGCTGCAGACCGCGTCGACCACCTGGCTCGGCGCCAGCTTTTCCGGGCAGTCGTGGTGGCCTTGCGGGCAGATGCTGCGCGCGCAGTTGCGGCAGCCGACATCGTGGTTCGGCACGCGGCCCGGCACGCGCCAGGGCGTGTACCGGGGATTGGGCAGCGCGCTCAAGTCGACCACCGGTGCACCGACCGCCGCTGCGAGGTGGGTGGGGCCGGTGTTGCTGCTCACCACCAGCGAGGCCTGGGACAGCAGCGCGCCCAGTTCGCCAATATGCAGTTGCCCGGCGAACGAGTGGACCGGGGCGCCGCCTGACTCCCTGGCAGGCGCCACGATCTGCGCGATCTGTGCGGCCTCGTGCGCCGCACCGGTAAAGACCAGCGGACATTTGACGCGTTCGCCCAATTCCCGGACCAGGGTCTGCCAGTGATGCGGCGGATAGCGGCGCGCCGGGGCGCTCGCGCCGGGATGCAGCACCAGCCAGCGCCCGTCCGGATCGATGCCGGCTTGCCTCAACCTGCCGCGCACCGCATCGATGTCGGCGGGCAGGGGCGTGAAGGCCAGGCGCTCGTCGGCGATCTCGGCGCCAACGTGGCGCACCAGGTCGAGCTGGCGCTGCACTTCATGGCGCACCATGGCGCCCGGTTCCGGGTCGGCGATCCAGTCGCTCAACAACTGGTAAGGCTGTTCGCGGCAATAGGCCAGGCGCAAGGGGATGCCGGCCAGCTGGCACAGCAAGGCGGCCGGCAGCGCGCTCTGGCTATAGGAGGTGAAGATCACGGCGGCATCGAAGCCGTGTCCGGCCAGCGTGGCGAGCCTGTCGCGGTGCTGCTCGGGCCGCAGGTCGGCGCTGCTTTTGATCCACGGCGCTTCATAGGCGATGGCGGCGTCGACATCGTCGAGGTAGGGCGCCAGCGCCGCGCCGGCAGGCGAAGCGAGCAGCGTCAGGCGGCGCTCGGGGTGCTGGGCGCGCAGTGCGCGCATCGCGGGCGTGCACATCAGCACGTCGCCCAGCGCGTCGAGCCGCACGCACAGCAGGTGGCGCGCCTGGTTCCAGGGGAGAGCGGGGCGCGTCATTCGTTCTCGTGGCTGGCGATGAGCACGGCGGCGCCGTACAGGTCGGGCGCCATGCGGGTGGGGATGCGGCGCGGTCCGAGGCGCCATTCGCTTTCGTTGCCGTTGTCGAGCAGGATCGTGCGGCAGCCGGCGCGGTTGCCCGCTTCGACATCGTGCAGGATGTCGCCGATCATCCACGACGAACGCAGATCGACGCCGTGCTCCATCGCGGCTTTTAACAGCAGCCCGGGCAGGGGCTTGCGGCAATGGCAGTCGATGGCATAGCGCGCGACGGTGCCGCCCGGGTGATGCGGGCAATAGTAAAAGCCGTCGAGCATCAGGTTTTCGCGGAACAGCAGGTCGGCGATGCGGTCGCCGACCACATGCATCGCATCTTCCGGAAAGCGGCCTTCGGCAATGCCGGACTGGTTGCTGACCACGAACAAACGGTAGTCGAGCTTGACCAGCAGGCGCAGCGCCGGGCCGGCGCCGGCAGCCAAACGGATGCGGCGCGGTTCCACGTTGTACGGCAGCCTGTCGATCAGCGTGCCGTCCTTGTCGAGAAAGATCGCTTTCATGTCAGGGCCAGGTGGTGTCGTTCATCGTCGATAGCGCCGCTTCCTGCGTCTTTTCCTGCATCATTGCCATGTCTGCTCCTGATGATTGAACATTCGCGAATGTGGGTGGAGCTGGGCGCATGCAGCCTCCCGCTAGCTACCCGTGACCTGGCGCAGGGCGGCGTCCCAGTCGGCGCTGAAGCGCTCGATCGAGAAGCGTTCCTGGGCGCGGCGGCGCCCGGCCTGGCCGATGTCGCGCGCCAGCGAAGGGCTGCGCAGCAGTTCGCGCATGCACTCGGCCAGGCGCTCGAAGCGGGTGTCGGAATAGCCATTGGCGCCATCCTCGATGACAGTGGCCATCTCGGCGGTGGCAAAGGCCACCACCGGGATGCCGGTCATCATGGCCTCGATCACGGCCAGGCTCAGGCTGGCGTAGCGGATCGGGCTGAACAGGAAGCGGTAGTGGGCGGCAAAGGCCGGCAGCTGCGCATGCGGGATGTCGCCGATGCCGCCCAGCTCTTCGGCGGCCATGCCGACCAGGTCGAGCGGCAGTTCGGCGCGGGCGCGCAGGAACAGGTCGGGGCCCATGCGCCGCCCGCGCCGCGCCAGGTGGTTGCTGATGACCAGGCCACGCTCGATGTCGCCGCGGTAGCGCACGCTTTCGGGCACCAGCACGCCGTGCTCGATGACGGTGGTGGGCGTGCGCCCGTTGTCCCACATGAGCTCGTTGAAGGGCGTGACGTGCACCAGCAGCACGTTCGGGTCGTCGACGGGGTGGGGCGTGTCGGTGGGATGGGCGCGCGGCGGATCGTGTTCGAGGTAGATGCGCGGCAGGGCGCGCTGGCCCGGCGTCAGGAATGCGTACTGGTCCTTTTCCCATTGGTGGACGTCCTGGAACAGGATGCAGTCGAACTCCTGGCCGCGCACCTGCGCCACCGGCAGGTCGTGCACGTTGTCGCCCCAGGCCATGTGGCCGCAGCGCCCGCCGTAGCCGGGCGGGCGGCCGGGCTTCGAGAGGACGAAGAAGTCGTGCGGCGCCTGCGACAGGTAGTACAGATAGCTGCCGTGGGTGTGCCAGGTCAGGACCTTGAGTCGGCGCATGGGAACCTCAGGTGAAGCGGACGCGGTAACGGACGGCTCCGGCCAGGCGCCAGAACACCGCCAGCGGAGGGATCAGGGCCGAGGTCACGATCATCTCGGCGATATGGGACGCGGTTTTCGCTGTGCCGCGCAGGCGCTGCAGGCACAGGCGCGCGGTCAGCCCCAGCCAGGCCAGGCCGGCCAGGCCGAACACGAGGGCGCTGCCGGCCAGCCAGCCGGCCAGGGCCAGCAGCAGGGCCCCCACGGCCAGGTAATGGTCCCAGCGCGGCGCCGGCTCGACCTTGGCGCGGTAGAGGCCGGGATGCTTCTTGTAGAGCAGGGCGTCGAACACGGCACGGCGCGTGTGCAGCAGGCTCACGCCCCAGGGCGCAGGGCGCAGCGGATGCACCACCAGCGCCTGCGGCGCACGCACGATGCGCGCGTCGATGCCGAGCAGGCGGAAGTGCAGGTCGCTGTCTTCGCGGCAGGGTTCGGTGAAGCGCTCGTCGAAACCGTCCAGGCGCTCGAGGATGCTTTTGCGGCAGAAGCAGTTGGCGGCGACGAACTCGGCGGTTTCGAGCTGGCGCGCGGTGCGCTGGTAATCGGTGGGCGTGGCCGGCAAGGGCATTTCCACGCGCCCGCACAGGACGTCGACGTTCTCGTTGAAGGCGGCCAGGCCCTGGGCCAGCCAGGTGGGCGAAGGCACGGTGTCGTCGTCGGTAAAGGCAATGATCGCGGCCTGGGCCGCACGCCAGCCGAGGTTGCGCGCCGCCGCCGGGCCGTGCTGGCCGGAATTGGCGACATACACCAGGCGCGGGCCGCGGTCGAGCGTGCGGGCGCGCCAGCCGGCCACCAGGTGCAGGGTGTTGTGGTTGGGCTCGTCGTCGACGATGATGATCTCGAAGGCGCTGCCCGGCAGGGTCTGGCGGCTGAGGGCGTCGAGGCAGCGGTCGAGCAGGTCCATGCGGCCGCAGGTGGGCACGACCACCGATACGCTGAAGGCCAGCCCGAGCGGCGGCCCGAGGCCGGTGCCGACAGTCTCCCTGTTCGTTTCTTGCATGCTCGCCTCCCTGTGTTGGCGCCCGCGGTCCATGACGACGATGAGGTCGGCGTTGACGATGGTGGACAGCGGTGCGCAATAATCAGGGTGGTTCGATTCCGCGACGAACGGTCGAGTTCCTGCGTGATGGTGTGTTCTGAATCTGAATCAAGTGCCGACGTCGCCAGGAACGATCATAAGTGTTGTGTCAATCCGCCACAGGAGCGTGTTCGCGTGCTCGAAACCGTCTCAAATAATTTCACAAAATTTCATCGAGGGAGAAAGATTAGTCCTACATGGAGTGCGTGAATTTGTGGGCTCAGCGTTGATTCCAGACGCATGAAACCTTACTGGCCGATCGTCTGCGCACATGGCGGGACGTAAAAAAACCGGCCACCTCGCGGTAGCCGAAGAATGAAAAAACCGGCCACCTCGCGGTAGCCGGTCAAGGTCCCCGGCCGAAGCCAGGGCTTATGGGAGCTGGTAAGGACGGACGATTACTTGCGCGAGAACCCGGTGTCGTCGTCCATCTTGCGGTCGCCCGCCAGGCGGTTGGCGCCGGCCGGGCTCTTCGGGTAGCCGCCGGCGGCGTCGTTCGACTGGTGCACCGGATTCGGTTCGTCCTTCATGCTGGCGCCGGGCTGCCATTCCTGGTTTTCGGTACGCGGCCCCGCGTTGCCCGGGCTGCGCGGCAGGCCACCGGCGACGTCGTTCGACTGATGGACCTCGGCGCCCTGTTCGCGGCCCTGTTCGCCAGTCTGCGAGCCGGCGCGGTCGGTGCTGTCCTGGCGTTGCCGCACAGGCGTGCGCGGCAGGTCTTCGGCACGCTGGCTATTGCCCGGCTGCCCGGCCGATGCCATTTGCGCCGATTGCACCTGCTGCCCGGACTGCATGGCCTGGCTGCCGTATGCCGGCTGCGAGGCAGGCTGTGATACGCCGTGATGATGGCCTAGCGATCCGCCCTGCAATTCGGGCTGGCGCGGATCCTGGGGATTCATGCGTTCGGCCTGGGCGTTGCCGGCATAGCCGCCCTGGTGCGGTGCGACCGATACGCCGCTGCCGGCGGCGCGGTGGCCGCCGACGGGCTGTTCCAGTTCGCCCCAGGCTTGCGAATGCTGTTCCATCTGGCGCTGGTGGCTGTCGGTGATGCCTTGCGTCGGTCCGCTGCCGCCGCTCTGCTGGGTCTGCATCGAGCCGCCCGGCAAGTCCCAGCGGCTGCTTTCCTCGGTCCACGGGCCGGGACCCATGCCGCTTTGCTGGGTGCCCATCTGGTCGATGCCCTGGCGGCCCTGCTGCTGCGACGCGCCTTGCGGATAGGTGTGGTCGAGCGGGGCATCGGGAGCGGTCTTGCCCTTGGCATTCGCATTCCACTTTTCGTTGCCGCCGTTATTGGTCTGGTTGTTCATTTCGCTGCGTTGGTTCGCGTCCATGACATTTCCTTTCACAAGACAAGTTCGCTGGCGCGGCCGCCCGGCCCATCGCCGCTGGCGCCGCCTGATCCCCTCATGATGCGCGCGCCTTCCGACATCCAGTATAGGAAGACGCAGCGGTAGTGTGTAGGACTACAACTGATGGGCATTCTTGCCTATTGACAGTTCCTTTCGTAAGTGCATTTTCTCTTGCGTGAAGTCCTACAAAGTCATCTGAAAACGTCCTATACCCTCATCCAATTGCCCTGCCTAAGATGATTTCAACCGCACGCTCATCGGCGCAATGCAGCTGGGTGCGGGCGGTAGCCTGCCGCAGGACGCGGCGGTTTTACAAGTGAACAGGGAGAACACGATCATGGCTTCGAGCAACCAAGGTAACAAGCAGGGCGGCAACCAGTCCAACAGCCAGAGCAGCGGCACCCGCAATCGCGGTTTCGCTTCGATGGACCCGGCACGCCAGCGTGAAATCGCCAGCCAGGGCGGCAAGGCAGCGCACCAGAAAGGCACCGCGCACGAATTCACTTCGGAAGAAGCACGCCGTGCAGGCAGCATGAGCCACGGTAACCGCCAATCGGCCAGCGCCGGTTCGGCCAGCGGTTCGCGTACCTCGTCGAAGAGCCGCAGCGCGAAATAAGCGGGCGGGCCGACGATGACGCGACGCGTCCCAGCCGCCGATCGGGGCGGTTGGCAAACACATGGGTGACGACGACGGGGGGCTGCATGCTCCCCGTTTTCTTTTCCGCGTCAGTTGCTGAATGCACACAATTTGGCGGTGGGATCAGGTAGAATCGCTGCGCCTTTTTCAAGCAAATCAACCCAACCTGAGGAACTTCGTCGTGAAAGAAGCGGTCATTCGTCAAGTCAAGAGCATGTCCATGTCCTGCGATCGCGTGGGCAATTCGCTGCTCGCGAAATTTTCCGCGCACGGCGCCAGCGACGTCTGCCTGCATATCCCCGCGAACATCGTGTTCTGGCTGAACAAGCATTTGCCGGTGAACCAGGACCCGACCCTGCAAGCCCCGCCGGCGCCACCGGAAATCACCCAGTTCGACTGGCAGAACCCGAACAACCCGCGCGCGATCAGCCTGAACTGCCGCGAACTGCCGGGCAAGCTGCGCATGCAGTTCAACCTCGACCGCAAGCCCGACCTGGTGCTGGTGCTCGACCGCAGCAACGTCGAACTGCTGCGCCAGATCCTGATCATGTATAGCCGCGAGCTGATCGACCTCGACGCGTAAGCCCGGCTTCCTGCCGCTCAGCAGCAGAAGGGCATGGCGGTTCCGAATCCAGTATCATGGTGGACTTTGTGAACGGGCCAAAAAGGGATCAGCCATGCCTATCAAAATCAGCCAGCTTTTCGACTCCGGCGCCATCGAGGTGGTGTCGGCCGAGAACGCGAAACAGATCGATTTGAACCTGCGCCGCGACAACAACGCGGACATCCACCAGTGGTTCCACTTCCGCCTGCAAGGTGCGCGCGGCCAGGCCTGCGCGATCCGTTTCCTGAATGCCGGGCAGGCAACCTACCCGAAGGGCTTCGAGGATTACCAGGTGGCGGCCAGCTACGACACCGAGAACTGGTTCCGCGTGCCGACCAGCTTCGACGGCCAGGTCATGACCGTCAACCACACCCCTGAACTCGACAGCGTCTACTACGCCTACTTCGAGCCCTATACCTGGGAACGCCATCTGCGCCTGCTGGGCGAGGTCGCCGAGAACCCGATCGCGCGCGTGCTCGACATCGGCACCACGGTCGACGGCCGCGACATGAACCTGGTCGTGATCGGCAACCCGAACGCCGAGAAAAAGATCTGGGTCATCGCGCGCCAGCACCCGGGCGAAACCATGGCCGAGTGGTACGTGGAGGGCATGATGGATGCGCTGCTCGACGACGCCAACCCGGTCGCGCGCAAGCTGCTGCAGCGCGCCGTGTTCTACATCGTGCCGAACATGAACCCCGACGGCTCGGTGCGCGGCAACCTGCGCACGAACGCCGCCGGCGCCAACCTGAACCGCGAGTGGATGACCCCGACGCCGGAACGCAGCCCGGAAGTGCTGTGCGTGAAGAACAAGATCCACGAGATCGGTGTCGACATGTTCTTCGACATCCATGGCGACGAAGCACTGCCGTACAACTTCGTGGCCGGCAACGAGATGCTGTCCGACTTCGGACCGGAGCGCCAGGCGCGCCAGGATGCTTTCGTGCAGCGCTACATGGCGGCCAGCCCGGACTTCCAGAACGTGTATGGCTACGCCGCCAGCAAGTACAACGAAGAACTGCTGACCCTGGCCTCGAAGTACATCGGCCACACCTTCAAGTGCCTGTCGCTGACCCTGGAAATGCCGTTCAAGGACAACGCCGACCTGCCGAACCCGCACACCGGCTGGAACGGCGCGCGCAGCGCGGCGCTGGGCGCGGCGATCCTGCAACCGATCCTGCAGACGCTGGATTAAGCCGATGGGCGTCGAGATCGAACGCAAGTTCCTGGTCGAAGGCGAGGCCTGGCGCACGCTGGGGGAGTCGACCCTGCTGCGCCAGGGCTACCTGAGCCTTGAGCCCACCCGCACGGTGCGCGTGCGCATCGATGGCGAGCGCGCTTTCCTGACCATCAAGGGCAAGAGCGTGGGCGCCAGCCGCGGCGAGTGGGAATACCCGATTCCCGTGCTTGATGCGGCCGAACTGCTCGACACCCTGTGCCAGCAACCGCTGGTCGAGAAAGTGCGCCACCGCATCGCCAGCGGGCCGCATACCTGGGAAGTCGACGAATTCCTCGGCGCGAATGCCGGCCTGGTGGTGGCCGAGATCGAGCTGGCATCCGAAGACGAAGCCTTCGAGCAGCCCGACTGGATCGGCCGCGAAGTCACCGGCGACGCGCGCTATTTCAATTCCCGACTGATTTCCCATCCTTATTCGGAATGGAAAGACCCGGCATGACCCTGCTTACCCGGCGCACAGCGCTCGCCCTTGGACTTGCGTTGTTGCTGCCGGCGGTTGCCGGAGCGGCCGACAAGCCTGCTAATCTGTCAGTTTATTTCCCGCCAGCCGGCGAGTGGGCGCACAAGACGCCTGCCGAACTCGGCATGGATCCGGCCGCACTTGCCGCGGCCGTCCAGTACGCGCAGTCGCACGAAACCGAACGCGCACTCGACTTTTCCGACCAGGACAAGACCTTCGGTACGCGCCTGGGCTCGATGCCGACGCGCCGTGCCCACACGAATGGCGTGGTGATCTACAAGGGCTATGTGGTGGCCGAGTTCGGCGACACGCAGTTTGTCGACCCGACCTATTCGGTGGCGAAGAGCATGCTGTCGACGGTGGCCGGCGTCGCCGTGCGCGACGGCCGCATCGGTCCGCTCGACGAGCCGGTGGGCAAGCGCGTGAACGACGGCGGCTATGCTTCGGCGCGCAATGCCCAGGTGACGTGGAAGCAGCACCTGCAACAGGAAACCGAATGGGAAGGCAGCCTGTGGGGCAAGAACGCCGACTTCGTCGGCAAGGAAGCCTTTGGCGCGGGCGAGCGCAAGCCGCGCGCCTTGGCGGCGCCGGGCACGCACTACGAATACAACGACGTGCGCATCAACCGCTTCGCCCTGTCGCTGCTGCGCGTGTTCGATCAATCGGTGCCCGACGTGTTCCAGGAACAAATCATGGACCCGATCGGCGCCTCGAACACCTGGAAATGGGTGCCTTACACCAACAGCTACGTCGAGCTGCACGGCAAGCTGACGCCATCGGTCAGCGGCGGCACGCGCTGGGGCGGCGGCATGTGGATCAACTCCTGGGACATGGCGCGCTTCGGCTACCTGTGGCTGCGCGGCGGCCAGTGGAACGGCCGCGCCGTGCTGCCGGCGGCCTACGTGAAGGAAGCCCTGGCGCCGAGCGCCAACGGCCCCGACTACGGCTACCTGTGGTGGCTGAACACGGAGGGCAAGAACCTGCCGGGCCTGCCGGCAAATACCTATGCGGCACTCGGCGCGGGCAGCAACACGATCGTCGTCTCGCCGGACCACGACCTGGTGGTGGTCTGGCGCTGGCATGCGGGAAATCCCGCCGAGTTTGCCAAGCGTGTGATCGCCGCGATCCGCTAAGCACAAGCCCCGCGCAGAAAAAACATCGCCCGCTACCGCCTCGAAGGCAGTAGCGGGCGAAGTCGTTCTTGCGGCGAGGATTTAGTGGAAGTGCTCGCTGCCCGCCGGTGCATCGTCCGGCATCTCGGCATGCACCAGCTCGCCCGACGGATCGGCGAACAGCGGCGCACCGCAGTCGTCGCAATACTCGACCACGTACTGCTCGTTGATGCGCTTGATGTGGGTGACGCCGGCCTCGTTCAGGTAGGCGATGATCTCGTTGACCGGGGTCAGCGGAGCGGGCAGGGCGCCGCCGAAGGCGCCGCCTTCCATCGGCGTGCCTTCTTCGTCTTCCTGGCCATACAGCGGCCAGACGATGCCGTACACCACTTCCAGGCTCTGGCGCAGGGTGAAGCCGACGCGGTATTCGTCGACCTGGCCATCGGCCGCTTCCTCGCCGAAGCCGGCAATCACGGCGCGCAGGTCGGACGGCTCGACGTCGAGGGTGTTGGTCAGATAGTGGACGGCGGCGCGGATCGATACCGGACGGATCAGTTTATCCGCTTCGCGGCAGGCCACGTAATACGCTTCCGGCAGCAGCAGCTCGACGCCGCAGCCAGGCAGCAGGCGCGCGACGTTGGCCGTGGCCTGGTCGCGCCAGGCCGTCAGGGCGTTGTTGCGCTCGGTGGCGAAGTTCAGCTGGTGCTGGGGTTCCTGCCAGCGGAACAGCGGCGCGCCGGCCGGGGCGACGATCGCCACCAGCAGGTAGCGCGTGTCGGCCAGGAAGGGCGCGGTGTCGGGCGCACGCACGGCCGGCTTGACGCTGCCGCCCTTGTGCGCGGCGGCGGCCAGCTTGTGGGTCAACCCATAGGTTTCGGCATGGGTGCGCGGCAACTGGTCGATCGCGTACAGCGTCGGCGCCATGGCCACGCGCGTGCCCTCGGCCAGCAGGTGGGCCGAGAAGTGCGCCTGCAGGGTGTTCAGCAGTTCCGGCGGGATCGTGCCCGAGCCGATGGAAAAGCGGGTCCAGGCCAGGATCGGGGCGGCCACGAGCAGGGCCTGCCAGGTGACCTCGGCGCCATCCTGCTGTTCGACCATCGTCGACGATTCGCTGACCGCCTCGACGCCATCCATCAACACGTCGTAGGCGGCGAGTTCTTCCTTGAACAAGGCGTTGAGTGCGGCGTCGATGCTGTCCTGGTGATTGGTCTTGAGCAGTTTTTGCAGTTGCGTATCCAGTTGCTTTTCCCATGCCCGTTCTTCGACGCGGCTGGCGGACTGCACGATGGCCTGGGCAATGCTGGAGAGACGCTGGCTTTCTGCGGAGAGTTTGTGGGATGAATCTTTGGAAGGACGACGCATGGCGCTAGGGAGTCTCTTTGTGAATGGCTAAAGTTCGGGGCGAGGATCGAAAGTCCAAGGGGTCATGATAAACCCATATCTCCGGTATTGTAGTTGATTCGGCCACATGCCATGAACACAAGGGTTCGGCGCCGCCAAGCGTGGCGTGCCGGCGCTCTATCTCAACAGTTGTGGCGAAAAGCGCACGCTGCTGTGCTGTAGCTACCGTAGAAATACGGGGTGGGCGTGCTCTCGCCTTGCCAAACATGACAATAAAAATCATAATGCGAATCGTTCTCATTATATTTACGTATGATTCGTCTCTCGCAGCGACATACCGATAACAAAAACGATCCGACAACATGAACAAGCACGCAGCGCCAGCAAGCCAGACCACCACCTCTTTCATTCGCAGCCGCAAGCACCTTCGCAACGCACCTCTCGTCACCGGTTCGGCCCTGGCCGTGCTGGCCACGCTGGGCGTGCCCTCCGCCCAGGCCGACACCGGCCATAAAGACATCGACCCGTCTGTCCCGGTGGTCGAAGTCACCGGCGCCAACCGCCGCGACGTCCAGGCCCCGGTGGTCTCGAGCTCGGACAAGTTCACCGCGCCGCTGCTGGACACGCCGAAGTCGGTCACCGTCATCGGCCAGGAAGTGATCGCGCAAACGGCCGCCGTGACGCTGGCCGATGCCCTGCGCACCGTGCCTGGCATCACCATCGGCGCGGGCGAGGGCGGCAACCCGGTCGGCGACAACGTCTTTATTCGCGGCTACAACGCCCAGACCGACACCTATGTCGACGGCATCCGCGACGCCGGTTCGCAATCGCGCGAGATCTTCAACCTGGAGCAGGTGGAGGTCGTGAAAGGCCCGAACTCGGCCTACGGCGGGCGCTCCTCGGCCGGTGGCGGCATCAACCTGGTCAGCAAGACTGCCCAGGCGGATAATTTCTCGAACGCCAGCGTGGGCGTGGGCAGCCACGACTACCGCCGCGTTACCGGCGACCTGAACCGCACGGTGAACAACGACATCGCCTTCCGCCTGAACGTGATGGCCCACGAAAACAACGTGGCCGGCCGCGACGTGGTCGGCGGCGACCGCTGGGGCATCGCGCCGACGGTCACCTTCGGCCTGACCGGTCCTACCAAGGCCATCCTCAGCTATTACCACCTGAAGACCAGCGAAATCCCGGACACCGGCATCCCGTTCAACAACCCGTTCGCCAGCGGCGCGAACGTGGCGCTGAACGGCAACGGCACCCCGATCGATGTCGACCGTTCGACTTTCTACGGCCTGGCGAACCGCGACTTCCGCGACACGAAAACCGACATCGGCACCGTCGACTTGCGCCACGACTTCGGCAATGGCCTGGTGCTGCGCAACGTCACGCGCTACGGCAAGACGAAGAACGACTACGTCTGGACCCAGCCCGACGACTCGAAGGGCAACGTCCTGCTGTACGGCACCGTCTGGCGCCGTACCAACACCCGCGTCACCGACACCGAGACCGCGGCGAACGCCACCAGCCTGTCGGGCAAGCTGACCACGGCCGGCATCAAGCACAGCTACAACGTCGGCGTCGAATTCAACCGCGAAACGACCGAGCGCGGCAGCTATGTGTTCACGCCGGGCACCAATAACCCGCTGACCAACAACACCGTCTGCGCAACCTCGGGCGCGGCCACCGGCTACAACTGCGCGCCGCTGACCAACCCGAATCCCTACGACCCGTGGGTGAGCACGCGCACGCTGTCGCCGGCCGTCACCGAGATCGCAACCCGCACCCGCGCCGTCTACGGCTTCGACACCATCGAGTTCAATCCGCAGTGGATGCTGAACCTGGGTGCGCGCTGGGATGACTTCTCGAGCGAACTGAACGTGAGCAACGCGCCGGCCTCGCGTGCCCGCGTCGAGAGCAGCTTCGATACCTACCAGGCCGGCCTGGTGTTCAAGCCGTCCGCCAACGGCAGCGTCTACCTGTCCTGGGCCACCTCGGCCACGCCGCCGGGCAACGACGGCGGCGACGGCCTGGATGGCCTGACGGTGGCGATCCAGAACCTGGCGCCGCAGACCAGCAAGAACATCGAGCTCGGCACCAAGTGGGAAGTGCTGAACAACCGCCTGTCGGTGAACGCGGCCATCTTCCAGAGCAAGATGAACAATGCCCGCGTCACCTCGCCGGACGGCACCAGCCAGAACGTCGGCAAGCGCGAGATCCGCGGCTTCGAGACCGGCTTCTCGGGCAAGCTGACCAATGCATGGCAAGTGTTTGGCGGCTACACCTACCTGGATGCCACGGTCGAGGACAATGGCTTCGTGAACACCGGCACCACCGCCGCTCCGGTGTGGACGCCGTCGCCGTACAACGGCAACGCCTTCCCGACCACGCCGAAGCACGCGGCCTCGCTGTGGACCTCCTACGCCTTCGGCAAGAACATCACGGCCGGCGTCGGCATGAACTACGTCGACCGGGTGTATGCCAACGTCAACAACACGAAGTACGCGCCGAGCTACACCCGCTTCGACGCCATGGCCAGCTATGTGCTGAACAAGAACGTGGCCTTCCAGCTGAACGTACAGAACCTGGGCGACAAGGTCTACTTCGACCGCGTGTCCTCGCCGCATTACGCAGGCGTGGGCGCCGGCCGTTCGGCAACGCTGACGGCCAACCTGAAGTTCTAAGGTCCAGGCATGTTTTACTAGGCCCTTCTCGCCCCTGGCGGGGAGGGCTTTTTGTTTGCAACGAAAGGAATGCGAGCATGATGGTGCATATCCCCGGCGTCCTGAGCCGGGAGCAGGTGGCGCAGATGCGCAAGCGCCTGATTGAAACCGACTGGGTCGACGGCCGCGCCAGCGTCGGGGCGCAGGGCGCGCAGGTAAAACGCAACCGCCAGCTGGCCGAGGGCTCGCCGCTGGCGCTGGAACTGGGCGGCATGGTCAGTGCGGCGCTGATGGCCAACCCGCTGTTCTTCTCGTCGGTGCTGCCGCTGCGCATCCTGGCGCCTTATTTCAACAGCTATGGCGGCGGTGAACATTACGGACTGCACGTGGATGGGGCCATTCGCGCCCAGCGGCCGGGCATGCCGGCGCTACGGGCCGATGTGTCGACCACGGTGTTCCTGAGCGATCCGGACGAGTACGATGGCGGCGAGCTGGTGGTGGTGGATGCCTACGGTACGCACGAGGTGAAATTGCCTGCCGGGGATGCGATCGTGTATCCGTCGGGGAGCGTGCACCAGGTGCTGCCGGTGACGCGCGGCGAGCGGGTCGCTTCCTTCCTCTGGACCCAGAGCATGGTGCGCGACGACGGCAAGCGCGCAATGCTGTTCGAGCTCGACACCCACATCCAGGCGCTGCGCGGCGCGCATGGCGAGTCGGAAGCCACGGTCGGGCTGACCGGGCATTATCACAACCTGCTGAGGATGTGGGCCGAAGTCTGATGCTGCGGCGATGTGCCGGCAAAGAGCGGTTTGGCAGGAAGTGGTTGGGCAGCGGCTGCGGACTGCCGGCAGCGTAGCGCGCCTTGCGGGCGTTGCTGGCGCCGGGACAATTGTTTAGGCTATGACAGCTATGGAAGCTATGGCGGCTATGCCGGCTATGGCAGCTACGGCACGAGGCCGCTTGCGAGCTTGAGCAATTGTTTTGGTTAAATCACTAGGCAGGAGAGGGCGGGGAGGCTTTGCCAGCCCCTCTGAAATCCTGTCTCGTTTGGCCTGTGCATCGTGTCGCATCCTGTCTCGTTTTGTCCCGAAAAATAACGAGACAAGAAAAGACAGGATGCGACAGCTTTTCCACCCCAAACGAGGCAGGTTTTCAGAGGCCCTCTTTTGCCTTTCCCGGACCCTCTCCGGCCTGGCTAGGCCCTTAACTCAGAACGAATAATCCACCCGGGCATACATCGAGCGTCCATTGATGCCGAAGGGGCAGGTTTCCCAGCAGTGGGTAAAGCCCATCGACGGGAAGGGATTGGTGGCCGAGCCCTGCCAGCGTGTCGGGTAGGTGTCGAACAGGTTGTTGATGCCGGCCGACACGCTCAGCGCCTTGCTGAAGGAATAGCGCGAGGTCAGGTCGACGATCCACTTCGCGTTCCAGGTCTGCACGTCCGGCGTGAAGCCCTGGCCCTGCACCTTGCCGAAGTAGTTGGCGCGGGCGGTCACGTTCCACGGGCCCGTCGTGTAGTCGGCCGCCAGCACGTGGTGCTGGCGCGGCTGTCCGCGTTCGATCAGGGTCACCTGGGCATCGTCGAACAGCTGCTCGCCCGTCAGGACCGGCGATTGCGAATGGCGGTCCTTCACCTTGGTCTTGTTGAAGCCCAGCTGGCCGGACAGCACCAGCGTCGACCCTGCGCCGCGCGTGGTGTGCTGGGCTGTCAGGTCGAAGCCGTCGGTGCTGGTGTCGATGGCGTTGGTAAAGAACTGGGCCTGGCCCACGCGCAGCGGCACCAGCAGCGCGCCGATCGGGCAGCGCACCGGATCGACGCACTGGCCGTCCTCGGCCTGGAGGACGCTCGAGAACACGATGCGGTCGTCGATGTCGGTGCGGTACAGGTCCGCCGTGACCGAGAAGTTCTTGCTCGGGCGCAGGATCAGGCCGACGCTGGCATTCTTCGATTTTTCTTCCTTGAGCGGCGAAATGCCGAAGGCCTGGGTCACGGCGCTGCCCTCGCGCGCGGTGAGCGTTTCGGTCAGGGTACCGTCCTGGTTCAGGTTGGTCGAGACCGAGCTGTAGAACTTCTGCTGCACGCCGGGCGCGCGGAAGCCGGTGGAAAGGCTGCCGCGCACGCCGACTGTCGGCGACGGGTCCCAGCGCGCGCTCAGCTTGCCCGTTGTGGTCGAGCCGAAGTCGGAGTAGCGCTCGTGGCGCAGCGCCGCGCCCACGTTCACCCTGTCGCCGAACTTGCGTTCCAGGTCCAGGTAGAGGGCGATGTTGTGGCGCGCATCGTCAACCACGTTCGATGGCGTGTAGCCTGGGAAGCCCTGGATGCCGCTCGCCGCGACGCCGCCGAAGCGGTTGAGGATCAGCTTGGCCGGATTGTTGGTGCGCCCGTACTGGTAGGACACCGGGTCGCCGGCTACGATCTCGTAGCCGTCGCGGCGCCATTCGAAGCCGGTGGCCACGTACAGCGGCGCGCCGCCCACCTGCACCGGTCCCTTGAAGTCGAGATTGAAGGTGGTCTGGTTGAACTTCAGGGCGCCGGTGTCCGCCTCGGTGGGCGACTCGCGCAGGTTGTCTTCGTAGTAGTAGCTGACGTTGATCGAATTGCGCTCGTGGAAGGCAAGTTCGCTGCGGCCATGGTTCACGCTGGCGTCCATGCTCCACTCGCTGCCCAGCTCGTGGCGGTAGCCGAACGCCAGCGAGGCATCCTTGACCGTGGTAACGATGTTCGGCAGGAAGCCGTTCGGATAGATCTCGGGTACCGTGCGCCCATCCTCGGCCGGGCGGAAGAAGCCGCCGGAGTCGCCCTTGCGTTTCGAGGCGCCGCCGAAGAGATAGAATTCGCCGAGGTTCGCGCTCAGCGGCAGCGCCGCGTTCACCCACAGGTAGGCATCCTTGGCATTGCTGTCGCCGATACGCTGGGTCACGCGCGGTGGATCGACGCGCGCGGTGTCGAGGCCGGCGCGGTTCGTTTCGTCGCGCTTGCGCCCCTCCACCGACAAATTCAGGTAGCCGCCGTCGCTGCCCAGGGCAAAGCCCTTGTGGATGCTGGCCGAATAAGTGTCGCCGTCGCCTTCGCTTGTCGTACCGATGTTGGCGCTGAACTGGCCGAGGTCGGCGCCTTTCTTCAGGATGATGTTGATGACGCCGGCAATCGCGTCCGAGCCGTACTGGGCGGCGGCGCCGTCGCGCAGCACCTCGATGCTCTGGATCGCGGACAGGGGAATCGCGTTGATGTCGGTGCCGGCCGAGCCGCGGCCGATGGTCTGCTGCACGTTCACCAGCGCCTGCTGGTGGCGGCGCTTGCCGTTGATCAGGACCAGCAGCTGGTCGGGGCCGAGGCCGCGCAGGGTGGCGGGGCGGATGATGTCGGTGCCGTCGCTGATGAAGGTGGTAGTGAAGTTGAACGACGGGTCGAGGTCCTGCAGCACCTTGCCGAGTTCCTGCATGCCGGTCGACTGCATGTCCTTGAGGTTCACCAGGCCCACCGGTACCGAGGTGTCGAGCGCGGTCTTGGCCTGGGTGCGCGAGCCGAGCACGATCACCTGTTGCAGCGGTTCGGTTTCCTGCGCTTGCGCCGGTGCGAAAGCAGCGGCGATCGCGCAAGCCAGCAGCGCGCGTTGTAGCGTTTGTTTCTTCATTATTCTCGTCCCCTGAATGTTTGTTACGCCATCGAGTGCATCCGTATGTCATTTGTACTGACAACCCATCATAACTAAACGTTATCTCTTAGCAAGCTTTAGTTATGCTGCATTGAAAATGTGGTCCGGGTGACACACTCGGCAATGTTGCTTGACAGGCATGGGCGTGCGAGGCTAGGCAGATGAGCTTCGAAACCGCCAACCGGGCCTTTTTCGAGGCGACCATCAACGCCCGGCCTGCCTGCTATTACGCGCCGGGCGGCGTGGAAGACGCGCTGGCGCTGGCGCTCGAGGACGCACGAGCCGACCGCGGCTACCAGTTCCTGTTGAAGAACGGACAGGGCGCCATCCTCGGACGCGTCAACCTCGGCCAGGTGCGGCGCGCGCATTTTCAATCTGCGGTGCTGGGCTACCGGATCGCCGAAGCCGAATGCGGCAAAGGGTATGCGGGCGAAGCGGTGCGGCAGGTGCTGGGAATCGCGTTCGGCGAGCTGGGCCTGGCCAGGGTCGAGGCCGATTGCCGGGTGGAGAAAGCGGCGTCGGCGCGCGTGCTGCTACGTAACGGCTTCACGCAGTTCGGTCATTCCCGGCGCAGTTTCGAACTGCATGGCGCATGGCATGACCGGCTGCATTTCGAATGCCATGCGTTGGCGCGCTAGGCACCTGGACCGAACATGCATGCAGGCATTTTATTTGTTGCTGTCATGTAAAGGTATCGGTAGGATGGCTGTTCCCGTTCCTGCCGGAGTTGCCGATGCCGCGCCTCGTGAAGCTGCTGTCTGTCCTGTTCCTGTCGCTCCCCATCCTCGCCGGCGCCGCCTGCGAAGACCCAGCCAAACCGATCGACGAGCAGGGCTTCGTCGCCATCAACGGCATCGAGCAATGGGTCACGATCAAGGGCCAGCGCTGCGGCAATCCGGTGGTGCTGATGGTGCACGGTGGCCCCGGCAACCCGCTCACGCCCACCGCCCACAATGTCTTCGCTACCTGGGAAAAGGACGTCACCCTGGTGCATTGGGACCAGCGCGGCGCGGGCATGACGTATGGCCGCAATCGCCCCGGCGAAGACGAAGCCCTGACGATGGAGATCCTGGCCGCCGACGGCCTGGCAGTGGCCGACTACGCCGCGCGTCATCTCGGCAAGCGCAAGCTGCTGCTCTGGGGCAGCTCCTGGGGCTCGATGCTGGGCATCCAGATGGCGCACGCGAAGCCGGCGCTGTTCGACGCCTACATCGGCGCCGTGCAGGTGATTTCGTACAAGGACAACGAGACAGCGATGTACGATAAGCTGCTAGGGCTGGCGCGCGCCGCCGGCGACAAGGACGCCATCGACAAGCTCGAAGCGCTCGGTGCGCCGCCCTGGACGAATCCGCGCGCCTTTGGCATCGCCCGCCGCATCGACCGCAAGTACGAGGCGCTGGTGACCGATCCGGCGCCCGCCACGTGGTGGAAGCCTGCGCCCTTGTACACAACGCCGAAATACGAAGCCGATTACGAAGCCGGCGAGGATTATTCCTTCCTGCAGTTCGTTGGCCTAAAGGGCGACGGCATGTTCTCGCGCTTCGACTTGTACCGGATGGACACGCGTTTCGAACTGCCGGTGTATTTCGTCATGGGCGGGGAAGACCTCCTGTCCGCGCCCGAGGTGGCGCAGCGCTACTTCGACCGCATCGAGGCGCCGCACAAGCGCTTCGTGGTGGTGCCGCGTGCCGGCCACGATCCGAACGAGCCGATGATCGCCGCCCAGCTGCAAGTCTTGCGCGAAGCGGCGGCGCTGGCGCGCTGATGCGGCCCACGTCAAGGAGCTGGCAAGCCCGCTCCTTGTTCACGTGCGCCGCATCACCATTCAGGTTTTGCCGTTGCGTTTGCGTGCCGCCATGCCGGCGCCCAGCATCGCGATGCCGAACAGGGCCAGCGAACCCGGCTCCGGCACTTCGCTGTCGACTTCGTTCAGCTTGAACTGGCCGTTGCCGCTGATGAAGAAATACTGGCGCGGCGCGTTCGCGTAGTCGGTCCCATCGCAGCCAGGCCCCGTGAAGCCGGCGAATTCGCAGGCCACTTCGTCAACCAGCCTGTCGCTCGGGTCGCCGATGGCATTCGCATTGGTAAAGGCAAAAGCGAGGATGGATTCCTCCGACAAGTCGTCCCCGTTCCCACGGAAGAAGTAGCCTGGGGCGAGACCGCCTGTCGAGGCCTGCGCGAACACGCTGACCTGGCCATTCGTGGTTGGGGCGCCCGTTGAATCGACCAGGCCGCCGCCGCCGGCCAGCACGTCGAAGGTGGCAATCAGGTTGCCGAGATTGGCGCCATAAATGCCTTCTGTACCGCTGTACTGGTTATTGGTGGGATTCTGGTACATCCGGATGGTGCCGCCTGAGAAGGTGAATGAACCGTTGGTGTCACCTGTGCCAAAGGTGCCCGTGCCGGAGCCTTCGAAGACTGCGGAGATATTCCCCCCTGCGTAGGTCATCGGGAAAAGCATCCCGTTCGAGTCTGCCTGCGTCAAATTGAACACGGCATGTTCGGTGAACGAGAAACTGTTCGTACCTGTCGGGTTCAGCGTGATGAAGGCATTACCGTTCACATCCAGGTATTCGTTGATCTCCTGCCCGCTTTCGAATCCGCCTCCATTCGGATTGAAAACCCAGTCGTTCAAGACAGTTTGCCCCTGCGCCGACCCCATCGACACCGCGATTGCGGTAGCCAGGGCCAGTTTCTTCAGAAGTTTCATGATCGCATCCTCGTCAATGGTTGAGCGGTGCCGCCACCGCACAGAGGTACAAGCAAACTGCATACCCGCGTATCGACGTCCTTTCAAATCAATGGCTTGTCTTTACGTTCGCCACACTCGAGGTAGAAAGTGTAAAAAATCCTGATCTCTACAGTAATGAAAATTGCTGGCGAGATAGAGTGAGTTTGCCCATCAGCACGCGTCAGGACGAAAAAAAGGGCCGGCCCCTTGCGGGAACCGGCCCTTTCCATGCAAGCCCGCTTGCGCGGGCCCGCGATTACGCAGCCAGCAGCTGGCGCAGCACGAACGGCAGGATGCCGCCATGCTTGTAGTAGTCGACTTCGATCGGGGTGTCGATACGCAGCAGCACTTGCACTTCCTGGGTTTCGCCGTTTTCGCGGTGGATCACCAGGGTTGCCTGTTGCTGTGGCTTGATCTCGCCTTCCAGGCCCTTCAGGTCGTAGGTTTCCTTGCCGGTGATGCCCAGGGTCTCGACGCTGTCGTTGCCGATGAACTGCAGCGGCAGCACGCCCATGCCGACCAGGTTCGAGCGGTGGATACGCTCGAACGAGCGGACGATGACGGCCTTCACGCCCAGCAGCTGGGTGCCCTTGGCTGCCCAGTCGCGCGACGAGCCGGTGCCGTACTCTTCGCCGCCGAACACCATGGTCGGGATGCCTTCGGCCACGTACTTCATGGCCGCGTCGTAGATCGACATCTGTTCGCCGGTCGGCTGGTGGATGGTGATGCCGCCTTCGACGGCGGAACCGTCGGCCTTGGCCGGGATCATCTTGTTCTTGATACGCACGTTGGCAAAGGTGCCGCGCATCATGATCTCGTGGTTGCCGCGGCGCGAGCCGTAGGAGTTGAAGTCGGCCTTCAGCACGCCGTGGTCCTTCAGCCATTTACCGGCAGGACCGTCTTCCTTGATCGAACCGGCCGGGGAGATGTGGTCGGTGGTGATCGAGTCGCCGAACACGCCCAGCGCACGGGCGCCGGTGATGCCGGTTGCGGCCGCCTTCGGGGTCATCTCGAAGTCGCTGAAGAACGGCGGTTCGGCAATGTAGGTCGATTCAGGCCAGTTGTACACTTGGCCTTCGGTCGACGACACGCGTTCCCACAGTGCGCCAGGGTTGCCCTTAACGTCTGCATAGTTCTTCTTGAACACTTCCGAGTTCATCGCGAAGCGCATCAGCTCGCCCACTTCCTGCGAGCTCGGCCAGATGTCGCCCAGGTAGACGTCGACACCGTTGGTGTCTTTGCCGACCGGTTCGGTCATCAGGTCGCGCGTCATGTTGCCGGCGATCGCGTAGGCGACGACCAGCGGCGGCGAGGCCAGGAAGTTCGAACGGATGTTCGGGTGGATACGTGCTTCGAAGTTACGGTTGCCCGACAGGACGGCCGAGGCGACGATGTCGTTCTGGACGATCGCGGCGTTCAGTTCCGGGGTCAGGTCGCCGGCATTGCCGATGCAGGTGGTGCAGCCGTAGGCGGTCACGCCGAAGCCCAGCTTTTCCAGGTAAGGCAGCAGGCCGGCGGCGGTCAGGTACTCGGTGACGACGCGCGATCCAGGAGCCAGCGAGGACTTGATGTGCGGCGCCACGGTCAGGCCGCGCTCGACGGCTTTCTTGGCCAGCAGGCCGGCAGCCAGCAGCACGCTCGGGTTCGAGGTGTTGGTGCACGAGGTTATGGCGGCGATCAGGACGTCGCCGTTCTTCACGCGCACGCCGTTGGTGGTCTCGTAGACTTTCGACAGGTCGTCGGCCGACTTGTTGAAGCCGTTCTCGGTGGTCGGCTTGCTGAACAGTTCGGTGAAGGTGTTCTTCACGTGGCCCAGCTCGATACGATCCTGCGGACGCTTCGGACCGGCCAGCGACGGGGTCACGGTCGACAAATCGAGGGTCACCACGCGGGTGTACTCGATCTCGCCTTCCTGCGGGATGCCGAACATGCCCTGGGCCTTGTAGTAGTTCTCGAAGGCAGCCAGTTCTTCTTCGGTACGGCCGGTGCCGCGGAAGTAGTCGACAGTCGCTTCGTCGACCGGGAAGAAGCCCATGGTCGCGCCGTATTCAGGCGCCATGTTGCCGATGGTGGCGCGGTCGGTGGTCGACAGCGAACGGGTGCCTTCGCCGAAGAACTCGACGAACTTGCCGACGACTTTCTCTTTGCGCAGCAGTTCGGTGATGGTCAGCACCAGGTCGGTTGCGGTGCAGCCTTCGCGCAGCTTGCCCTTGAGGTTGACGCCGATGACGTCCGGGGTCAGGAAGTACACAGGCTGGCCCAGCATGCCGGCTTCGGCTTCGATGCCGCCCACGCCCCAGCCGACGACGCCGACGCCGTTGATCATGGTGGTGTGCGAGTCGGTGCCGACCAGGGTGTCAGGGTAGAAGGTGTCGCCGTTCTTCATGACGCCGCGCGCCAGGTATTCCAGGTTGACCTGGTGGACGATGCCGAAGCCCGGCGGCACGACGCCGAAGGTGTCGAATGCCTGCATGCCCCACTTCATGAACTGGTAGCGCTCGTTGTTGCGCTGGAATTCCAGTTTCATGTTCAGGTCCAGCGCGCCCGGCTCGCGGAAGTGGTCGATGGTGACCGAGTGGTCGACCACCAGGTCGACCGGCACCAGCGGCTCGATCTTCTTCGGATCGGCGCCGGTCTTGGCGGCGACGTTGCGCATCGCGGCCAGGTCGGCCAGCAGCGGCACGCCGGTAAAGTCCTGCAGCACGACGCGGGCCACGACGAAAGGAATCTCGTCGGTACGCTCGGCGGTCGCGCCCCAGTTCGCCAGCTGGCGAACGTGCTCTTCGGTGACCTTCTTGCCGTCGCAGTTACGCAGCACGGATTCGAGGACGATACGGATCGACACCGGCAGGCGCGACAGGTTCACGCCCAGGCTTTCGCCCAGTGCCGGCAGCGAATAGAACTGGCCGGACTGGCCGCCCGCGAGCGGGAAGTCCTTCAGCGTGTTCAGGGTGTTGCGAGACATAAGCTCTCCTTCAGTAGGGGTCTCTTGTTATTGCTACTAAACTAACAGTCGGCGTGCGCAAGGCAATTGGCCGGCGCGCAGGCCGGCCTTCACTTTGCATCAGCCTTTCTTTTCTTCCAGGCCGGCGGTAACCAGCGGCTTGGACTGCTCCGCGTTCTTGCATTCGTTGGCCAGCTGGCGGTTCAGCTTCGAATCGAGCAGGATGCCCTTCGCAGGAATGCCGATCCAGATCAGGCCATAGTTCTTGTTCTCGAAGCGCAGCGCGCCGGTGGTCGTGCCCACGCGCTCGAGGCGGTGCAGGCGCTTCTTCCAGCGCAGCGCGATGTGCGCATCGTCTTTCTCGTTCGTGTAGATCGTGATCGCGTTGCCCAGTTCGCAGGCGTAGTCGGTGACCTTGGTGTCGGTGATGTCCGGTTCCGGCTCGTCAATGGTGGCGGCGACCGCGGCGCCGGCGCCGGCTGCGGCAGCAACGGCGGCCGCTTTTTTACCTTTGGACGATTTCTTGGTTTGCGCCTTTTTTACAACATCGGCGGCCTTCGGATGGTTCTTTTCAGGCGCTGCCGAGGCGGGCGCGGCGCACAGGCCGAGGGCCGCGAGCGCAAACGTGCCGGCGGCGAGGAGGGTTTTGACTGGGGTGGCCATTAGTGGATTTCCGTTTGGTTGACGATTGCCGCCGCGGATTCAGGCAGCGCCAGGCCGGCCAGCTTCGCGCGCTGCAAAACGGTCCAATAATATCGGTAGCTGGCGCGGTCGTGCAAGCGCCCATGCTGAGCGATCGGCCCCCAATTTACCGCCATCGCTTCCTGCAGGATGTTGGTGGCTTCGTTCACTTCCGACAACCTTGGCGTGAACGCCTTGATGATCGGCTTGATCTGGTCCGGGTGGATGCTCCACATGCGCGTGAAGCCGAATTCAGCCCCAGCGCGTTGTGCATCGTTGGCCACAACCGCGCTGTCCTTGATTTCGGTCGTCACATTATGCGAGGCGACCTTGCCGTGCGCATGACATGCCGCAACCATTTCCAGCTTGGCGCGGACAACCAAAGGATGCGAAAACTGTCCCGGGGTGCGCATCGCGCTCGCCGGAATCGCGCCGTAGTGGCTCGATACGAAGTCCATGATCCCGAACGACAGGCACTCGACCTGGGGCAGGGCGGCGATCTCGTACGCTTCGCGCAGGGCGCCGTGGGTCTCGACCAGCACGTGCACCGGCAAGGCCGCGCGGCCGGCGGGAATTGCCACGCGGTTGATGATTTCCAGCGCGCGGCGCACGTCGGCCACGCCGTTCGGTTTCGGCAGCACCACATAGGCCAGGTTGTTGGCGGCGGCGCCGACGATGGTCGCCACGTCGCTCTCGAAGAAGGGGCTGTCGATGTCGTGCAGGCGCGCGCCGATGCGCTTGTGGCGGTTGTCGTCGCTATTGATGAGCTCAGCGACCAGCTGGGCGTGCGCGGCTTCGTTGCCGGCGGCGGCGCCGTCCTCGCAGTCGAAGGTGATGTCGAAGACGGGACCAAGCTCTTGTTGCAAGGCCATCGACTTGCGCATCAGTTTCTCCGAGCCGCAATAGTGATCGCAGGCGGGAAGAAGGAGCGGCTGCCGTTTGCCCTGGAATAAAACCTCGGAAGGATGCATGTGTGTTTCGTGTATCTCGTGTGATGCGGATGCTGACGTGGAAAACGACGAAGCCGCCGGCCCCTTGACAGGGGTGCGGCGGCTGCGGCGCACGGTCGGCTTGGCCGGTTCCATGGCGCCGCTGTGTGGGCTTAGGCCAGCAGGTGGGCCACGCCTTCGCGTTCTTCGGTCAGTTCCTTCAGGGTCAGATCGATGCGCTCTTGCGAGAAGGCGTCGATGTCCAGGCCTTGCACGATCTGGTATTCGCCGTTTTCGATGGTGACCGGGAAGCCGAACATGGTGTCCTTCGGAATGCCGTACGAACCGTCCGACGGGATGCCCATGGTGGTCCACTTGCCGTTGGTGCCGACGTGCCAGTCGTGCATGTGGTCGATGGCGGCGTTGGCTGCCGAGGCTGCCGACGACAGGCCGCGTGCTTCGATGATGGCGGCGCCGCGCTTGCCGACGGTCGGCAGGAAGGTGTCGCGGTTCCAGGCGTCGTCGTTGATCATGTCCTTGACCGACTGGCCGTCGATGGTGGCGAAGCGGTAGTCGGCGTACATGGTTGGCGAGTGGTTGCCCCAGACGGCCAGCTTCTCGATCGACGCGACCGGCTTGCCGGTTTTCGCAGCGACTTGCGACAGGGCGCGGTTGTGGTCCAGGCGCAGCATGGCGGTGAAGTTCTTGGCCGGCAGCGAAGGAGCCGACTTCATGGCGATGTAGGCGTTGGTGTTGGCTGGGTTGCCGACCACCAGGACTTTCACGTTACGCGAAGCGACGGCGTCCAGCGCCTTGCCCTGCACGGTGAAGATCTGGGCATTCGCTTCCAGCAGGTCCTTGCGTTCCATGCCAGGGCCGCGTGGACGTGCGCCGACCAGCAGGGCGTAGTCGACGTCCTTGAAGGCGGTCATCGGATCCGAGTGGGCGGTCATGCCGGCCAGCAGCGGGAATGCGCAGTCGTCGATTTCCATCATGACGCCCTTGAGCGCCTTCTGTGCCTTTTCGTTGTCGATTTCCAGCAGTTGCAGGATGACCGGCTGGTCCTTGCCCAGCATGTCGCCGTTGGCGATGCGGAACAGCAGGGAATAGCCGATCTGGCCGGCCGCGCCGGTAACGGCAACGCGCAGTGGGGTTTTAGCCATGATGAATCTCCAAAAGTGGGAATGAAAACGGTCGACGCCGAGAATACGCCTGTTTGGGAAAACTGCAATGATACCAAAATAGGCAAGTATTCACGTGGATGCCTGCAGTCGAGCGGGGCCTGTTTGCGCCGTCGGCAACAGGCCGGCCGCGGGGCGGCAAGCTTCCAATCGACCGCGAGTGTATTCCTCGCCACTTCCACCTGTCAATTGATATCATATGTCTTATATAAGACACATGTCCTTGCCATGTGTACACTGGACGAGGAAGGGCTTTCGTGGTGAAATAGCGGTCTATGAATCCCCTTTCGTCCAACCCGAACAGCGACGGCACAGTCGGCAACGGTTCGCCGTCGTTCCGGCCGCTGTACCAGCAGATCAAGGCGCTGATCACCCAGAGCCTGCAGGCGGGCGAGTGGAAGCCGGGCGAATTGATGCCGAGCGAGGTCGAACTGGCCGCGCGCTTCAAGGTCAGCCAGGGCACGGTGCGCAAGGCCATCGACGAGCTGGCGGCCGAGAACCTGGTCGTGCGCCGCCAGGGGAAGGGGACGTTTGTCGCCACCCATCACGAAGAACGCGCCCACTTCCGTTTCCTGAAACTGATGCCCGACGAGGGCGTTCCCCACCATCCCGACAACCGCGTCATCGAGGTCAAGCGCATCCGCGCGCCGGCCGAGGTCGCCCGTTTGCTCGAGCTGAAGGCGGGCGACGCGGTCGTCTACATCAAGCGTGTGCAATCGTTCGACGGCGCGCCGACGATCCTGGAAGAGCTATGGCTGCCGGGGCAGTTGTTCAAGGGCCTGACGGCGGAGCGGCTGGTGGAATACAAGGGGCCGATGTATGGCCTGTTCGAATCGGAATTCGGCACGCGCATGATCCGCGCGACCGAGAAGATCCGTGCGGTCGGCGCGGATAGCGCGGCCGCGGAATATTTAGGGGTGAGCGAAGGCACGCCGCTGCTGTGCGCGGAGCGGGTGTCGTTCACCTATGGGGACAAGGCGGTGGAGTTGCGTCGTGGCTTGTATTCGACAGCAAACCATCACTACCAGAACGAATTGTCGTAACGGTTGAAGAATGTTGGCTGTGACCGTACGGTGGGCACTCCGTGCCCACGCGAATGTTCGCACCGTGGCTGCTCTCTTCGACGCGGATCGCATGACCATCGGTCAACGTTCGCACAAGCGTTTCGTTGGCGCGACGTTCCGCGTGGGCACGGAGTGCCCACCGTACGGGAGGCGCCGCGACCGATCGGCACGATGGTTTTTGAAGGAATTTGCCAGGCCCAAACCGGGCCCGGCAGCAATCGCGTCATGCGATTAAAATATGTTGGTTTTTAGAATGCGCCGAACAAAACCCTGTTCCCCGCGCGACTGACCGATATTCCGGAAACGGATATTGGTGCGGATCAAAAAATCGGCGAAAATTAAGGGTTAATCACATTTTGTCAGTCAAGGAGGTGTTGTATGTCCGAAGCCATAACAAAGCAGCAAAAGAGGGGACAGCCGATTCGTAATGTCAACATTACCGACATTACGATGAACTATCGCCAGCCGCCGTCGGCGATTGTATCGATCCTGCACCGTATCAGCGGGTTCGGCATGTTCCTGATGCTGCCTTTCCTGCTCTACCTGCTGCAGGAAAGCCTGCGCTCGGAGATTTCCTTCGCCCATTTCGCCGGCATCGTCGACAACCTGTTCGTCAAGGTCATCCTGCTCGGCCTGTCGTGGGCCTACCTGCACCACTTCACCGCCGGCGTCCGCCACCTGTTCATGGATAACCACCTGGCCCTGGACAAGGATGCAGCACAGAAAACCGCACGCTGGGTGCTGGTGATCAGCCTGGCCCTGACCGTCGTCGTCGGCCTGAAACTGTTTGGAGTCTTCTAATCATGGCAAGCAAGAATAATATCGGCCAGCGCCGCCTCGTCGTCGGCGCCCACTACGGCGTGCGCGACTGGCTGGCCCAGCGCATCACCGCCATCCTGATGGTGGTCTACACCGTCATCCTGCTCGGCACCTTCCTGACCGCACAGAATTTCACCTACGAAGGCTGGGCGGCACTGTTCTCGCGCCAGTGGTTCAAGCTGTTCTCGGCCGTGACCTTCTTCGGCCTGTTCTACCACGCCTGGGTCGGCCTGCGTGACATCTGGATGGACTACGTCAAGAACGCCGGCATCAAGCTGTTCCTGCAATGTGCCACCGTGCTCGCACTGCTGGCCTATGCCGTGTGGACTGTGCAAATTCTCTGGAGTGTTTAATCGTGGCAGCAATTACTAGTGCAATTCCAACCCGCCAATTCGACGTCGTCATCGTCGGCGCCGGCGGCTCCGGCCTGCGCGCCGCACTGCAACTGACCGAAGCCGGCCTGAACGTCGCCGTGCTGTCGAAGGTCTTCCCGACCCGTTCGCACACCGTGGCGGCCCAGGGCGGCATCGGCGCCTCGCTCGGCAACATGAGCGAAGACGACTGGTACTGGCACATGTTCGACACCGTCAAGGGTTCGGACTACCTGGGCGACCAGGACGCCATCGAATTCATGTGCCGCGAAGCACCGAAGGTCGTCTACGAGCTCGAACACTTCGGCATGCCGTTCGACCGTAACCCCGACGGGACCATCTACCAGCGTCCGTTCGGCGGCCACACCGCCAACTTCGGCGAAAAGCCGGTGCAGCGCGCCTGCGCCGCAGCCGACCGTACCGGCCACGCCCTGCTGCACACCCTGTACCAGCGCAACGTCCGCTCGCGCACCCACTTCTTCGTCGAATGGCAAGCCCTCGACTTGGTGCGCAACAGCGACGGCGACGTGCTCGGCGTGGTGGCCCTGGAAATGGAAACCGGCGACGTCATGATGCTGCAAGCGAAGACCACCATCTTCGCCACCGGCGGCGCCGGCCGTATCTTCGCCGCCTCGACCAATGCCTTCATCAACACCGGCGACGGCCTGGGCATGGCGGCACGTGCCGGCCTGCCGCTGCAGGACATGGAGTTCTGGCAGTTCCACCCGACCGGCGTGGCCGGCGCGGGCGTGCTGATCACCGAAGGCGTGCGCGGCGAGGGCGGTATCCTGATCAACTCGAACGGCGAACGCTTCATGGAGCGCTATGCGCCGACCCTGAAGGACCTGGCGCCGCGCGACTTCGTCTCGCGTTCGATGGACCAGGAAATCAAGGAAGGCCGCGGCGTCGGCCCGAACAAGGACCACGTGCTGCTGGACCTGCGCCACATCGGCGCCGACACCATCAAGAAGCGCCTGCCGTCGATCCTGGAAATCGGCCACAAGTTCGCCAACGTCGACGCGACCAAGGAACCGATTCCTGTCGTCCCGACCATCCACTACCAGATGGGCGGCATCCCGACCAACATCCATGGCCAGGTGGTTGCCCCTGACGGCACCGGCGGCCAGAAGATCGTCAACGGCCTGTACGCAATCGGCGAATGCGCCTGCGTGTCGGTGCACGGCGCCAACCGCCTGGGCACCAACTCGCTGCTCGACCTGGTGGTCTTCGGCCGCGCGGCCGGCAACCACATCGTCGGCCAGAACCTGAAGGCGCAGGGCAACCGCGCGCTGCCGAAGGACTTCGCCGACTACGCCCTGGGCCGCCTGAATGCCCTGGAAACCTCGACCGGCGGCGAAAAGGTGCAGGACGTCGCCAACGCGATCCGCGCCACGATGCAGAAGCACTGCGGCGTGTTCCGTACCCAGGCCCTGATGGACGAAGGCGTCAAGGAAATCATGAAGCTGGACGAGCGCCGCAAGCACATCTCGTTCAAGGACAAGTCGAAGGTGTTCAACACTGCGCGTATCGAAGCGATCGAACTCGACAACCTGATCGAAGTGGCGAAAGCGACCGTCGTCTCGGCGGCAGCCCGCAAGGAATCGCGCGGCGCCCACGCCCACAGCGACTACGAGCAGCGCGACGACGAAAACTGGATGAAGCACACGCTGTTCTTCTCGGAAGGCAACCGCCTGGACTACAAGCCGGTCGTGACCAAGCCGCTGACGGTCGATACCTTCAAACCGAAGCCACGTACCTTCTAATCCACGAAACATCATTGATGAGGGTGCGGCACAGGCTGCGCCCCGACTGAATAGGCAAAAAAATGGCACGCACAGTCCAACTGAAGATCTACCGCTACGATCCGGACAAGGATACGAAGCCTTACATGCAAGACATCACCGTCGAACTGAAGGACACCGACAAGATGCTGCTCGACGCACTGCAGCGCATCAAGGCCGACGTCGACGACTCGCTGGCCCTGCGCCGCTCCTGCCGCGAAGGCGTGTGCGGTTCGGACGCGATGAACATCAACGGCAAGAACGGCCTGGCCTGCACCACCAACCTGAACGAGCTGACCCAGCCGATCGTGCTGCGTCCTCTGCCGGGCCTGCCGGTGGTGCGCGACCTGGTGGTCGACATGACCAACTTCTTCAAGCAGTACCACTCGATCAAGCCGTTCCTGATCAACGATTCGATCAAGCCGGAGAAAGAGCGCCTGCAATCGCCGGAAGAGCGCGAAGAGCTCGACGGCCTGTACGAGTGCATCCTGTGCGCCTGCTGCTCGACCTCCTGCCCGTCGTTCTGGTGGAACCCGGACAAGTTCGTCGGTCCGGCCGGCCTGCTGCAAGCCTACCGCTTCATCGCCGACTCGCGCGACGAAGCCACCAACGAGCGCCTGGACAACCTGGAAGACCCGTACCGCCTGTTCCGCTGCCACTCGATCATGAATTGCACGGACGTCTGCCCGAAGGGCCTGAATCCGAACAAGGCGATCGGCAAGATCAAGGAAATGCTGGTTCGCCGGGCGATTTAAGCTCGCTGTTTGCGGCCGGCGCTTTGATGCCGGCCGTGGAGTGGTGGGTACGAGTACCCACCCTACGGTTGTAGGGTGGACGGATTCTCCGTCCACCCGTTCAACAAACGGTTGAACACGTAGGGTGGGTTCTCGAACCCACCACACCCCGCATGCGCACTGATAACGCATGCAAAACCGGACACATCCGTCCGCGTAGGTAACAACCGGAACGAACAACTTACCGTCCGTCCCGTGTCGCAAAAATCGGATATCCTCCGCCTGATTGCGTCCAAAGTATTGCAATAAATACAGTAAAAGTACGGTACTGCCGAAGTCCGGCAGCCGGAGTATAGTGTTGACCCAACAACGGACTCTAGCGTGGAAACACAGCAAACAGCGCCGCAAGCCGCGCATCAATCCGACCCGACCAACCGTGCCCGCCTGCGCTGGCGTGCACGCCGTGGACTGCTCGAGAACGACCTGATCCTCACGCGCTTCCTGGATGCGCATGAGGAAACCTTGAGCGACGAGGAAGTCGACGCGCTGACCCGCCTGCTGGACCTGGCGGACAACCCGCTGATGGACCTGCTGCTGGGCCGCGCCGAGCCCGAGGGCGAAACCGACCTGCCGCACGTGCGCGCCCTGGTGGCGCGCCTGCGCCAAGCGTGAGCGAATTTCGTATTCGTTTTACATTTTGTAGATCCACTCCCAAGAAGGAAGTGCCATGAATATCTCTGATACCAAAGCCACCCTGTCGTTCTCCGACGGCAGCCCATCGGTCGACATGCCGATTTACAAGGGCACGATCGGCCCGGACGTCATCGACATCCGCAAGCTGTATGGCCAGACTGGCAAATTCACGTACGACCCTGGCTTCATGTCGACTGCCTCGTGCAACTCGAGCATCACCTACATCGATGGCGACAAGGGCGAGCTGCTGTACCGCGGCTACCCGATCGAGCAGCTGGCAGTCAACTGCGACTTCCTGGAAACCTGCTACCTGCTGCTGAACGGCGAACTGCCGAACGCCGAGCAGAAAGCCAAGTTCGAGAACACCGTGACCCGTCACACGATGATCCACGAGCAGATGAACTTCTTCTTCCGTGGCTTCCGCCGCGACGCGCACCCGATGTCGGTCCTGGTCGGCACCGTCGGCGCGCTGGCTTCGTTCTACCACGACTCGCTCGACATCAACGATCCGGAACAGCGTGAAATCTCCGCCATCCGCCTGATCGCCAAGATGCCGACCCTGGTCGCCATGGCATACAAGTACTCGGTCGGCCAGCCGTTCGTCTACCCACGCAACGACCTGTCGTACAGCGCGAACTTCATGCACATGATGTTCTCGAACCCGTGCGAAGAGTACAAGGTCAACGACGTGCTCGTGCGCGCCCTGGACCGCATCCTGATCCTGCACGCCGACCACGAGCAGAACGCATCGACCTCGACCGTCCGCCTGGCCGGCTCGTCGGGCGCGAACCCGTTCGCCTGTATCGCTGCCGGCATCGCCTGCCTGTGGGGCCCTGCCCACGGCGGCGCCAACGAAGCGGCCCTGACCATGCTGAAGGAAATCGGCTCGGTCGAGAACATCCCTGCCTTCATCGAGAAGGTCAAGGACAAGAACTCGGGCGTGAAGCTGATGGGCTTCGGTCACCGCGTGTACAAGAACTTCGACCCGCGCGCCAAGCTGATGCGCGAAACTTGCCACGAAGTGCTGGAAGAACTGGGCCTGCAGGACGACCCGCTGTTCAAGCTGGCCATGGAACTGGAACGCATCGCCCTGGAAGACGAATACTTCGTGTCGCGCAAACTGTACCCGAACGTCGACTTCTACTCGGGCATCGTGCAGTCGGCACTGGGCATCCCGGTCTCGCTGTTCACCGGTATTTTCGCAATGGCCCGTACGATCGGCTGGATTGCGCAGTGGAACGAAATGATTGCCGATCCAGAACAGAAGATCGGCCGTCCGCGCCAGCTGTTCGTCGGTTCGCCGGTACGTGACGTGCCGTCGATCGACAAGCGTTAATCTGTCTCGAAGTACGCGAAGAAGCGGGCTGCGGCCCGCTTTTTTATTGGTAGGCCGCATGCGTTGACGAAACGGGCAGGGTGGTTATACTGGGCTCTTGTGCGCAGTTGTAGGGTGGACTCCCGAGTCCACGCGGTACACCGTCTGCGCATTCGAAATCAGTTTTGGGAACCGTGATCGGTTTTCATGTGTTGTACAGCGTGGACTCGGGAGCCTCGCGCGGCCCGGTCCACCCTACAAATGCAAAAGCCAGGTGGGTTCGAGAACCCACCCTACATACTATGAACCTTGACAGCACATGCATGCAGCGCGGTTCATCCCTGAACAAGGGAGGCGTTTGCACGCCTGGTCGTCACACCGCTGCTTCCCATTTTTCGCCGTCCGCGAAAGACATCGCCTGGCTCTCCCGGGCTCGGTGAGGACCATCCGCCAGGCGCCACGCCGGCTGTCCTCCCGAGCCACTCCAACGTAACGAACCTCGCCCCGATCCGCGGGCGAAGGCCATGCATTCGGCCGCACGGAACGCGGCCATACAAGGAGTAAAACATGAGACCGAACATCGTCGTATCGTCGCTGGACATGGAGCGCCTGGAGGCGCTGATCGATTCACTGCCTGCCGCCCAGGCCGACAACTGCGCCGCCTTGCTGGAAGAGCTGGCGCGCGCCGAGCTGGTGGAACCTGAAGACATGCCGCCCGACGTGGTGAGCATGAATTCGCGCGTGCGCTTCGTGCTCGACAACGCGGCCGAACCTATCGAGATGACGCTGGCCTACCCGAAGGATGTGCACGGCGAGGCCGACAAGCTGTCGGTGCTCACGCCGATCGGCAATGCGCTGCTGGGCCTGAAGGCTGGCGACAGCATCGCCTGGACCCGCCAGGACGGCGCCGCCTGCGAGGTACGCGTGATCGAGGTCGTCTACCAGCCGGAGCGCGCCGGCGAACTGTACCGCTGACGACTTATATGCACTTGCCCCGGATCTTGGCCACCGCCACGAAGGGCAGGGCCAGCAGGCCGCCCAGGAAGAAGGTCGGCTGCCGTTTCAGGCCATCCGCATGCAGGCAGTCCGGCACCTTGGCTTCCGAGAAGTCGCGTCCGAAGGTTTCGTAGGCGGTGGCGGAAATCGTATCGTTCTCGTGGCGGCGCGGGTTTTCCCAGGTTTCGGCGATGGTTTCCTTGACGGCCTTGCGGATGGATTCGTCGCTGATGCGGCTGCGCAGTATCGACGCTGGTTTCGGAAGTTGCGCATCCGGCGCCGGCGCGGGCAGGGGTGCGAGCAGCTCGGCCGGCGGTTCGGCGCGTGCGGAGACGGCAAGACAGAGCAGGCAGACAGCGAGTTGGCGCATGGGGCGGCTCGATAATCACGACGTTGCCTAATGTACACGAAACACTGCGGTCGTTCTGATTTGGCAATCCAGCTTGCATATGGCTGTGTACAATCTGTACTTTCAGTCAACGGAAAGTCGTCATGAAAAGCCTGCTGCTCACCTGCTGTCTGCTGTTCTGTTCCCTGGCCGCGCAAGCGGATGCTGGTCTGAAGCGCAAGGTCGACGCCTTTGTCGACCGCTGGCACGACGATGCGGCGCATGCGCGTCCCGTCTACTTCGACAAGATCGCCAAAGACGGCATCTACATCGGCACCGACAAGACCGAACGCTGGCGCCGCGACGAATTCAAGGCCTGGGCGCAGCCTTATTTCAAGGGCAAGTCGGCCTGGGCCTTCAAGGCCATCAAGCGCCACGTCTATTCCTCCGGTGATGGTTCCATGGTCTGGTTCGACGAACTGCTCGACACGCAGATGGGCGTGTGCCAGGCCAGCGGCATCATGCGGCGCAAGGGCGACAGCTTCGAAATCGTGCATTACCAGCTGTCAATGGCGGTGCCGAACGAGGTCGGCGGCCAGGTGACCAAGCTGATCAAGGATTTCGAAGCCAGGGATGGCTGGAAGACCAGCAAGCGCTGACAGGCGCTATGTTATTGTGATGCCCCTCCAGCATGCATCCGGTAACGACAGTGAGCAACACCAGTCCTCGTCCTCGTCCCTACGTCGGACGCTTCGCCCCATCGCCCACCGGGCCGCTGCACGCCGGTTCGCTGGTGGCGGCGCTGGCCAGCTACCTTGATGCGCGCGCCCACCATGGCGAGTGGCTGGTGCGCATCGAGGACATCGACGAAGGCCGCAGCGTGGCCGGCGCCGACCAGGCGATCCTCGCGCTCCTGACTTCCTTGGGCATGGTGTCGGACCGCGACGTGGTGTGGCAAAGCCGGCGCAAACCCCTGTACGAAACCGCCGCAGAAAAGCTCGGCCAGCATGCCTATCCCTGCGGCTGCAACCGCCGCGAAATCCTCGATTCGCGCCTGGGCGTGGCGCCCGACGGCGCGGCGATCTATCCGGGCACCTGCCGCCATGGCCTGGCGCCGGGCCGCAGTATGCGCAGCCTGCGCCTGCGCGTGCCGGATGAAGGCGGCGACGCCATCACCTTCACCGACCGCTTCATGGGCACGCTGACCCAGCACCTGGCCAGCGAATCCGGCGACTTCGTCCTGAAGCGCGCCGACGGCTACTGGGCCTATCAACTGGCGGTGGTGGTCGACGATGCCGACCAGGGCGTGACCGACATCGTGCGCGGCGCCGACCTGATCGATTCGACCGCGCGCCAGATCTACCTGCAAATCCTGCTCGGGGTGCCGACGCCGCGCTACCTGCACGTGCCGGTGGTGCGCAATGCCGACGGCGAAAAGCTGTCGAAACAGACCGGCGCGCTCGCCGTGCTGCCTGGCGACGAACCGGCCGCTGTGCAAGCGCTGCTCGACGCCGCGCGCTTCCTCGGCCTGCCCCTGGATCGCCCCGACTCGCTCGCCAGCTTCTGGCGTGCGGCGATTCCCGCCTGGTCAGCCATGCTGGCCGAGCGGGAGGGGCGTGGGCTGCAAACCTAGACCTTGCGGCGGCGCGCCATCATCCCCAGGCCGGCCAGGCCGACCCCCAGCATGCCCCAGGTGGCCGGTTCCGGGATCGGCGCCGCCACCAGGAAGCCGCGGATTTCGCCGGCCGGATATTGCGAGGTGTGGATGTTGAGGTAAGCCTCGTTCGAGGCGATGGCCTCGATCAGCGCGGCGCCGGCCGAGGCGGGCGTGCCGCCAAAGGCCGCCAGGAAGGCCGGGTCGTAGATAGTGGCGTCGCTCAGGTCGAAGGACTGGCTGTAGGTGCCGGACGTGACTCCCAGCGGGAAATCGGTGAAGGGAATCGCGATCGGCGCCACGCCGGTGAACGCGGCCGTGGTGCAGCAGTGGATGTGGGCCATGGTGGTGCCGGCGAGCAGGTCGCGGAAGGGCACGTCGGCGGTCATGATGTCGCCATTGATGTCGAAGGTGGCGACACTGGAGCCGGGCGAGCCGTTCGGCGGCCTTTCGGCCGGTCCGCTGGCGACGGCGCGGATGATGCCTGCGCTGTCCTGCGCCAGGGCGGGAGCGCAAGCCGCGGCAGCGGCCAGCGCCAGGATGGATAAGCTGTGCTTCATGGTATACCTCCTGATCAGGAAAGAAACCAACGCGCCACGACGTGACGCTGCGCAAAAAACTAGCACGTTGGCTCGTGGGTATACACACGGTACGGATGGGCAAAGGCTGCTGAGCAATGAGTGCAGGCCCGGGTGCGATCTCGTCGGGAGAGATCGCGGAATATGATTCAGCTACGGGGCATATGCCGCGAAAACCGAATCATTTTTGCAACAGGTGATGAGGCCTATTTTTTCTTCTGGATGGTGATCTCGCCGTCGGCCTCGAGGAAGGCATATCCCATGTCGGCGCGCTCGCAGTCGGCGGCGCGCAGGGCCTGGTCCAGGTCTTCGGCGGTGATGCGACAGCGCTGCACCACCTTGTCGAAGAAGACGCCATCGCGCCCGATCAGCACGGCCGTGCCGTCCAGCAGCACCGACATGCGCCGGCTGTAGGCCGACATCATGGCCACCGCCGTGTTCAGCACGATGAGCGTGGCGGCGATGATCAGGCCGCCGCTCAGGGAATCGTCGCCGCCCGAAAGCGAATTCGACACCGCTTCCGACAGCAGCATCACGACCAGCAGGTCGAAAGGCGTGAACTGCCCCACGGTGCGCCGGCCCGAAATACGCACCATCACCAGCAGGACCAGGTAGACCACCGCCCCGCGCACGATGAACTCCCACCACGGCAAATCCATATCGAACATAAGCACTCCCGAATGCACGATGATGGGGCGATTCTAATCATTTTATTAAGATCGAGCCGTTCGGTTCGGCCGGGCAGGGAGGCTTCACGCACGGCTTCGGGAAAGCCTTTTCATTCGCGGTGATAGCTGCGCATGCGGAACACCATGCGTCCCTTGCTGCGCTCGCAGAAGCCGCTCATGGTCTCGCCCGGAGACAGGGTTTGGCTCAGGCGCGTGCCGGGCTGCTTGCCGGCGCAGGCGGCGTGCAGTTCGTCGGGGATGGCGGGCAGGGGCGGTGGCGCGGGCGGCGCTGGCGGTGCCGGAAGAGCAGGCTCGGCGGGAGCTGGCGGTGGCGGGGGCGGCAGCGGCGCCATGGCCAGCGTGTGGTCGTGCGGTGGGGCAGGCGGGGCAGGCGGGGCGGGTGGGGTAGGGCGGGCCGGCGGCGCAGGCGGGGCGGGAGCAGCGGGTGGCGCCGGCATCTCGGCGCAGGGGCCGCTTTTCGCCGGCTTGCATTCGATGTGGACGCCGGCCTGGCTGGCGCCGGCGGCAAACAGGAGCGAGATCAGGACAATGGCGCGTGGCTGGAACATGGTTTTCTCCTCGGGTGGTTGAGCAACCACCCCATGCTGCCTGCGCAATGTGGAGGAAAAATGGAGACTACAAGTCCAAACGGTAACCCAGCCCGTAGATCGAGCGGATCGGCTCCAGCCCGGGTGCGGCGGCGTCGATCTTGCGGCGCAGGTTCTTGACGTGGCTGTCGATGGCGCGCTCGGTCACCTCCAGGTCGCCCTGGCGCAACAGGTCCAGCAAATGCGCGCGCGTGAACACCTGGCCCGGACGCCGCGCCAGCGCCGCCAGCACCTCGAATTCGCTCGGCGTCAGGGCCAACGCCTGGCCGTGCACCAGCGCGCGCCGCGCATCGGTATCCACCAGCAGGGCCGGCGCCGGCGCGTGGTTCGACATCGCCGCGCGGCGCAGGATGGCCTTGATGCGGGCCACCAGTTCGCGCGGGCTGAAGGGTTTGCACAGGTAGTCGTCGGCGCCCGCGTCCAGACCGAGCAGGCGGTCGATTTCTTCCACGCGCGCGGTCACCATGATGACCGGCACCTGCGAGAACGCGCGCAAGGCGCGGCACAGCGCCAGGCCGTCGAGGCCGGGCAGCATCAGGTCGAGCACCACCAGGGCCGGCGGCGCGCGTCGGATCGCGTCCAGGGCCAGCGCACCATCGTTGAAGACCTCGGGTTCGTAGCCGGCGGCACGCACATAGTCGGCTACGAGTGCCGCCAGTTCCGGCTCGTCTTCGACGATGCAGATGCGGTTCATGCGGCCTCCAAAGGCATAGCCACGGCCACGCGCAGGCCGCCGAGCGGCGAATGGGCAAAGGCCAGCGTGCCGCCTTGCGCTTCGACCAGGCGCCGACACAAGGCCAGACCCAGGCCCGCGCCGCCGCCGGCGCGGCTACGCGAGGCGTCCACCCGATAAAAACGTTCGCCCAGGCGCGCCAGCGCGTCGCCTGGCACGCCGGGCGCGCTGTCGTCGATGGCGATCAGCAGCCGGCCGCCGCCCGCTTGCGCGGACAGCAGCACGCGGCCGCCGGCGGTGGTGTAGCGCAGGCTGTTTTCCAGCAGGTTGCGCAGCACCTGGCGCATGCGGTCGGCGTCGGCCAGCACGTAAGCATTTGCCGGTGCCGGCCCCAGTTCGAGCGTCAACCCGGCGGCCTCGAAGCGGCTAGTGAAAGCGGCGGCTTCTTCCCCGGCCAGCGCCCACAGGTCGACGCGCTCCTGTTTGCACTCCAGGGCGCCGACGTCGGCCCGCGCCAGCGCATACAGTTCGTCGATCAAACGGTTCAGGGCCAGCACCTGGCGCAGCATGGCCGCGATGTGGTCCGGGTCGGCCTGGCGCACGCCGTCCTGGATCGCTTCCAGCTGCGCACGCAGCACGGCCAGCGGCGTGCGCAGCTCGTGCGAGGTGTCGGCCACCCACTGGCGGCGCGAACGCTCGGCGTCGTCCAGGCGCGCCGCCAGCAGGTTGAAGTGGTGGGCCAGTTCGCCCAGTTCGTCGCTGCGCTCGACCGGCAGGCGCGTGTCGAAGCGGCCGTCGGCCAGCGC
The DNA here is from genome assembly GCF_030411995.1 of Massilia sp. YIM B02769. Lineage (GTDB taxonomy): Bacteria > Pseudomonadota > Gammaproteobacteria > Burkholderiales > Burkholderiaceae_D > Telluria. The sequence continues at coordinate 237,330 of NZ_JASNRC010000006.1, read as the reverse complement.
CTGCGCGCCAAGCGCCAGACGTCCGATCGGGCGCCGGAAGTGCACCGCCAGCAGGCTGGCCGCCAGGGCGCTGAGCAGCACGCCGGCGCCGACGATGGGCCACAGGCTGGCGCTCAGGCCTTCGAGGAAGGCATAGGCCAGGGCGTCGGTCGGCCCGCTGCTGCGCGCCACCGCCAGGTAGCCGACGGTGCGGCCATCGGCCAGGATCGCGCGCCGCACCAGGGGCAGGGCGCCGGGCGGACGGCCCGCCAGCCAGGCGCCGCCAGCGTCGAGCAGGGTGACGCGTTCCTGCAGGCTGGCGCCCTGCATGCCCGGCGCCGGCGGCGGCAGGGGCGGCAGGGGCACGCCCGGCGGCGCGGGCGGGGCAACGGCAGGCGGCGGGGATGGCGGCGACTGCACGGCGGCAGCGGAAGCGGAAGGTGGCGCCGAAGGAGGGGAAACATGGGCGGCCGGAGCAGCCGGCAAGGCCGGGGCAGCCGGGGCGGCAGGGGCAGCCGGCAAGGCAGGCGCAACCGGCGCGAGGGCGCCTGTACGCAGCGCCTGCCGGCGCGCCAGTTCCTCGCCCAGCCAGGCGCGGCGCGCCGTATCGCGGCGCGGCACGAAGCGCCAGCCGCCGGCGTCGGCATAGCGGCGCGCCAGGTCGTTCGACAAGCCCTCCAGCCGGTCGAGTTCGATCTGCACCGCGTAATCGCCGAAGCCTTCCAGCACGGTCTGGCGCAGCAGCCAGACGGCGCTTGCCGTCACCGCCAGGATGGCCAGCAGGACCGAGAGGAACAGACGCAGGCCGATCGATATCTTCAAGGCGGAACCGGATGAGAAGTGGAGGCAGGCCATTCTAGGCCATCGCGCCAGCTATGAATAAAAAAAACGCCCTGCGCCGCGAGGGCGAGGGCGTCAAACCAGCAAGGAGGTTGCTGTACTTGTAAAGCGTGCAGCTGCTTAGAAACGGAAGTTGGCCGTCAGGCTGGCCGAGCGCGGCGTGCCCGGGGTGTAGCGGTAGCCGCTTTTGTTGATGCTGGCGACGTAGCGCTCGTCCGAGATGTTGTAGACGTTCAGGCGCAGGTCGATGTTGCGGTTGATTTCGTACGAGGCCACGGCATCGAACACCCAGTAGGACTCGGTGTATTTCGGGGTGCCGACGGCGCCGTCGGTGCCGCGCAGGAGCTTGTCGTTGAAGCGTGCGCCACCGCCGATCTTGACGCCCATCGGCAACTGGTACGAGGTCCACAGGTTGAACGACTGCTTCGGCGTGTAGGTCAGCGCATTGTCGCCATTGGCGGTGAGCAGGCGGCCCGATTCGATGCTGGTGTCCATGTAGGTGTAGCCCGCGCTGATCAGCCAGTTGCGCGCCAGTTCGCCGGTCGCGCCCAGTTCCACGCCCTGCACGCGCTTCTTGCCGGTCTGCGACCAGGTCTGGTCGACCGGGTCCTGCTCGACCTCGTTCTCGACGTCGGTGCGGAACAGCGCGGCGCTCAGGCCCAGCTTGCCCTTGAACAGGTCGAGCTTGCCGCCGAATTCATAGGTCAAGGTTTCCTGCGGATCGTAGATCGGGTTCTGGGCGCTGTTGACGTTGCCCGACACCGTGAAGCTCGATCCTGGCGGTGCCTTCGAGCTGGCGGCCATGACGTAGACGCTGCTCCAGGTGGTCGGTTTGTACAGCGCCGACAGCTTGCCGTTGTAGACCGTGTCGCCGACGCTGAAGTGGGTCACCGGGTAGGTGGTTGCGCCGTTGGCGGTCACAGGCGCGCCGACGACGGTGTAGTCGCCGCTGTAATGGTCGGCGCGAATGCCGCCGTTGAAGATCCAGCGCTCGCCGACCTTGATGGTGTCGAAGGCGTACAGGCTCTGGGTGTCGATCTCGCCCTTGTTGTAGGCGCCGGTGCGGGTCGGGTTGAAGTTCCCGATCGCGACGTTCGCATCCGGGTTGTACAGGTTGGCGGGCGGCAGGGTGCCCAGGCCGGTCAGGCTGTAGGTGATCTGCTTCTCATTGGTCAGCTCGATGCCGGTCACCAGGGTGTGGCGCAGCGAACCGGTATCGAACATCGAGGTCAGCGCGGTCTGGTTGGTCAGGATGCGGTTGGTCTGGTCCTTGACGGTACGGGTATTGCGCACCAGGGTCCAGTCCGACTGCGGACCGTTGTTGCGGGTATCGACGTTGGCGCCGCTGGCCAGGAAGGCCGACAGCAGGTAGTCCTGGCTGGTGCGGCCGTAGCGCGAGATGTTGTGCAGTTTGAAGCTCGGCGAGAAGTCGTGCTCGACGCGCACGGTCGCCATGTCGGCTTTCACCTTGTCGTAGTCGCGGTCCGTACCGTAGAAGTTCTTCGGATCGACGCGCGGCGCAGTATTCAGTTCCGGCTTGGTGGCCACCGGCGTGGTGTAGCCGGGCAGGCCGACTGTCGGCACGCCGCCGTCGGGGATGTTGTCCTGGTCGACGTGCAGGTAGTCGAGCACCACGCGGGTCGGGCCGTTCAGGCCGAAGCCGACGCTCGGCGCCACCGCCCAGCGCTTGTCGTTGACCACGTCGCGCGCGGCGCGGCCCGAATCCTGGGCCACCACGTTCAGGCGCGCCGAGATGCCGCGCTCGGCGTCGATGACCTGGTTGACGTCGGCCGTCACGCGTTTTTGCGAGGCGCTGCCGCCAGTGACCGAACCGCCCATGAAGTTCTCCATCCGCGCCTTTTTGGTGACCAGGTTGACCGAGCCGGTTGGCGAACCGCGCCCGCTGTCGGTGCCGGCCGGGCCTTTCAGGACATCGATCTGTTCCAGGTTGAAGACGTCGCGCGAGATCGAGCCGACGTCGCGCACGCCGTCCACGAAGATGCTGCCCGAGGTGTCGAAGCCGCGCATGAAGATGGCGTCGCCGGTATTCGTGTTGCCGTTCTCGCCCAGGAAGAAGGCGCCGACGCCCGGGGTGTTGCGCAGCGCCTCGGTCAGGGTCAGGGCGCCTTGCTGCTCGAAGACTTCCTTCTTGATGACCTGCACGGTCTGCGCGGTGTCGACCAGTTTTTCGGTGTACTTCGGCGAGGAAGGGCGCTCGGCCTTGAAGTCGTTTTCGGTCTTGCCGGCCACTTCCACCCGCGAGATCGGGCCGGAAGGCACCTCGTCCGGCGCCGGCGGCACGGTGTCGGCGGCCTGGGCCGCGAGCGGCAGCAGCATCGTTGCCAGGGCGGCGCTCATATGGTGTTGGAAGCGGCTGTGGCCATGCTTGCGGCTCTTGATCGTTTGCATCTCTGTTCCTGTTCTTCTCTCGGTTTTTATGGGACGCCGTCAGCGGACCGCGGCGTGGTTTTGTGCACTGGTCAACATTCTAGTAAGCATTTTTATTTTTGTAAATGAGAATTGTTATCATTCGCGTTCTTATGATCGGGTATTTACCCGGTGCGGGTGAAAAGTGTTGTGCAGGATAGAAGCTAAGCGAGACGCCGGGATATAGCGTGGTAGAAATGCAACGGTGGCATTCACGTCCGAAGCCTGTACATGCATCGGTTTCGACGCCGTACCATGATCCCTGCTCGCCATTCTTTTTGTCCGGATAGCAACAATCTCGTACACTCAAACGTGCGGCCGATTTGCGATCAACCAGGATGGCGGGCTGCAAAGGCATTTTGACGGCGCCAGATCATCGAGAACAAACACGCAAACAATGGAATTGCATCGACAACGACTCCGGCAGGCCGGCGCATGATGACCGTTCCCAGCTTCTGGGCCGAAGCGAGAGCCCGATATCGCCGCAAGGGCAAGCAGATCACGGTCAGGCGTTTTGGCTGGTCCGACGCCAGCCAGGAGGATGCACAGCAGAATGCCCAGCGGCGTGTCGACGAAGCGCTGGCGCGCGCCGCCTCCGGCGGACCCTTGCCGCGACGCGAGCGCAAGGTGCCGTACAACGGCGGCGAGGGGCTGCCGATCCGGGAGGAGGTTGTCGACCGCGTCGGCGAAACTGTCATTACCCGCAATGCCTATGGCGCACGCTGCATCAATACGCCGAACGTGCTGTTCGTCGACATCGATTTCAATGATGGCCCTGGCAAGCGCATGGTCTGGGGCGCTGCACTGTTCCTGCTCGCAGCCGCTGCGGTGATGCTGGTTCTGATGGCGGTGGCCGGGAAGAGCCTTGGCAGCTTGCTGGCCGCAGCCGTGGTCGGCGTTCTGTTGGCCCTGGTGTTGTCGTTCCCGATTGCGGAGCGTATCCATCGCCTGGCTGTCCGGGTCCGGGGTGGGCCGGAGGCAGTTGCCCGCGCAAACATTCTGCGCTTCATGGGCACGCGTCCGGACTGGCTGGTTCACCTCTATCGTACGCCCGCCGGCTTGCGCCTGCTCGCGACCCATCGCCTGTTCGATCCGCTGGAAGCCGAGGTGGCCGTATGCTTCCAGGCGCTGGCCGCCGATCCTGTGTACGCGGCCATGTGCTTGAACCAGCACTGTTTCAGGGCACGCGTGTCGGCCAAACCCTGGCGCATCGGCATCGGGGACCATATGAGGCCGCGGCCCGGCACCTGGCCGGTCTCGCCCGAGCGGCTGCCGGAACGGCGTGCATGGCTGGAACGCTATGACCGCGCAGCCACAGGGTTTGCCGCCTGCCGCTATATCGAGTCGATCGGCAAGGGCGCCAGCACGCCGGCCGCGCAAGCAGTGCAACGGCTGCATGATGAACTGTGCCAGGCCCATTCCAGGCTGCCCATCGCCTGACGGGCCCGTTGCATCGTTGGCGGCCCTGCTTGCACTCGACTGGAAGACCGGCCGGTTTCTCGATTTTCACGCGCGGGCGGCAGCGAATATCCGGTCCGTGTGTGCCTTGCCCTGCCGTGCGGCCGGGCAAGCTCAGTCCGTGGCCGATCCTTTTGCGTAGGTGCCGCGCAGGCCCATGGGATTGTCGTCCACGCTCAGCTGCCCCTTGCTGGACGACAGGCTCAGGGTCTTGAACGGCGCCGGCTGCAGTTCGCCCGGATTCAGCACCACGAAGCCGGCAATGCGCTTGCGGGCGCGTTCGGCTGGCACCTCGAACCAGGTCCACGCGTCCTTGCTGCCGGCACGGCGCAGGCCGGCGCGCTTCCAGGTTTCAGTACCGGGCATCTGGGCGATGGCGTCGCCGTTCGGACCGCTGACCGCGCTGGCCTTGCGGCCTGAAACGCTTTCGAACTGCACCTCGATGCCGCCCACCGGGCCGGTCGACGGCACGCCGACAATGGCGACCCCGATGCCCTGGCGTGGGTCTTTCTTGATCGAGAGTTCGGATTCGGTGAACAGCCGGAATTTGCCGGGCCGCGGGGTATGCGGCGTGAGGACGATGCGCTGGCCGTCGCGCTTCCAGGTGCCTTGCGCCGCCATGTCGGTGGCGCCGTACATCAGCACCCACTCGAATTCGCCGGATTTCTTCAGCAGCAGTTCGGAGCCGACTTCGGTCATGCCGCTCAGGTAATAGTGGCCGGTGGGGTCGCTGGCATCGGCGGCGGTGGCGGCCATGCTGCCGAGGAGGCAGGCGCTGGCCAAAACGAGTTTCGAAAGAAAACGCATGGAATCCTCACGGTGGGGCGACGCAGGAGATGGTATTTCTTGTTGGAAAGCGAGTTATTGTTTCAAGCTCAGCCATACTATGCCGCAGCATAAGCGCCGGTGTCGCCATGCTGGAATGACGCTGTCAAGGGCCAAGTTCTTCACAGAAACTGTGGATAAACTTGTGTGTCACTGCCATTGCAGAAGATCAAGTAATTGATTTAAAAGGGATTGTTCTGCGCGCCTCGGAATCGGGCAGCGCAGCCTTTATGCACAGCATCTGCGGACTTCAGTATACGTCGCGGCGGTAGCGGCCCTGGGTTGCAAGCTCGTCCAATGCTTCCGCGCCCAGGACGCTTGCGAGTGACTGATGCACGCCAGTCGCCATCCCCTGCAGGCTGCCGCAGACGTAGATGGCGGCGCCGCGCGACGTCCACTCGCGCAGTTCGGCGCTGCGTTCGGCCAGCACGTGCTGTACGTAGCGCGGCCCGTCGCCGTCGCGCGAAAAGGCGAGGTCGAGGCGCGCCAGCTGGCCGCCGGCCACCCAGCCCTGCAGTTCGTCGCGGCACAGGAAGTCGTGCGCGGCATTGCGCTCGCCGAACACCAGCCAGTTGTCGACCACATCGGCGTCGATGCGCGCCTTGAGGTGGGCGCGCAGGCCGGCCAGGCCGGTGCCGTTGCCGATCAGGATCAAGGGGCGCGCCGCGTTCTCGCCGAGGCGGAAGCGCGCATGGGCGCGCACGCGCAGGGCGACCGTGTCGTCAAACGTCGCATCCAGGCAGAGCCAGCCCGATGCCGCGCCGGCGCTGCCGTCTTCGTGGCGTTGCAGGCGCACCAGCAGTTCCAGCTTGCCCTCGGATGGAACCGAGGCGATCGAATACTCGCGCGGCAAATCCGGATCGCTTGGCGCGCACACCTGGACCAGGTCGCCGGCTTCCCAATCGGGCAGGGCCTCGCCGCGTGGCGCCAGCGCAATGCGGTACAGAGGGGCGCCGGCGCTGCCTGGGTTGAGCAGGGTACGTTCGAGGATGCGCCAGTGGCCGTAGGCCGGCGCTTCCCAGTCCGGCGCGTCGCTGGTCCCGGCCAGGTGGCTCAACTGGTGCTGCCAGTTGGCGATGGCCTCGCCGCTGGCGCGGTCGACCTCGATGCGCTCGAACAGCGGGGTAGCGCCGCGCGCACCCAGCCAGGCGTCCAGCGCCCGGCCGAAGCCGCAGTAGTTCGTGTAGCTGCTGTCGCCCAGGGCCAGCACGCCGTAGTGCAGTTGCGAGAGGTCGGCGTCCTGCGCCATGGTCACGCCGGCGAAGCGCGCGGCGCTGTCGGGGGCGTCGCCTTCGCCATAGGTGCTGGCGATGAACAGGACGCGCGTGGCGCGAGTGAGCGCCGCCGGGGCGAGGCTGGAGATGCACACCGCGCGCGCGTTCAGGCCGCCGGTGGCCAGGGTGGCGGCGGTCTGCTGCGCCAGGAATTCGGCGTTGCCGGTCTGGCTGGCGTAGACCACCAGCCAGTCGCCTTCCACCGGCGCCGGCAGGCTTGCCGCTTTCGGACGGCGCAGCAGGGTGGCGCACATGCCGCCGTAGGCAGCCAGCAGGGCCAGGGCGGCGCCCCAGCGCATCGGATCGATGGTCATCATTGCAGCATGGCGCGCCAGGCGCTTGTCGTGATTTCTTCCAGGCCATGGCTGCGCTCGCGGCGCAGCAGCAGGCGCGCCGCCAGGCCGCGTTCTTCGGCAAACGCCAAACCGGCCCCGGCGCCGAGCACGGTGATGGTGGTAGAAAGCGCATCGGCCGCCATGCAGCTGGCGTGCAGCACGGTGCTTGATGCGACGTCATTGGCGATCGGGTAGCCGCTGCGCGGGTCGAGCGTGTGCGAGGCGCGGCGCGCGTTCTGCTCGAAGTAGCGGCGGTAGTCGCCCGAGGTGGCAACCGCTAAACCGTGCAGGGCGGCGACGGTTTCGACGCTCTCCGCGCCCGGCACGCCCTCCAGCGTCACCCACCAGGGCTGGCCATCGGGCTTGGTGCCGGCGCCGCGCAGCTCGCCGCCGATCTCGACCACGTAATGGCGCACGCCATGCTGCTCCAGGCAAAACGCCAGGCGGTCGACGGCATAGCCTTTCGCTACCGAGGACAAATCGAGCAAGGCGCCGCCAGGCTGCAGCAGGCGCTGGCCTGCGCGGTCGAAGACGGGATGGAAGGCGGCGCGCTGGGCCAGCACGTCCTGCACGGCTTCGGGCGCCGGCGCATGGAAGCCGGCCTGGTCGTAGCGGCGTTCGGGGCCGAAGCCCCACAAATTGACCAGGGCGCCGGCGTAGGGATCGTAGGCGCCGCCGCTGGCCTCGAACACGCCGAGCGCGTAATCGAGCACCTCGGCAAAGCGCGGCCCAATCGCGATCCAGCTGCCGGCCGGGGCGCGGTTGTAGCGGCCCAGCACGGAGTCGGGCAGCCAGTGGCTCATCTCGTCCACGATGCCGTCGAGTTCCGCCTGCATCCGTTCGCCGAGTTTGCTGCGCACGCCAGGCGGCAACATCAGCCGCGCCGACCAGCGCGTGCCCATGGTCGAACCGGCCGCGTCGAACAGCGTGCTGCCGGCGGGAGGCGGGGAGGGATCGATAGCGAGGGGAACGAGGACCTGGCGCATGGAATAGGAAAAGCGGGGACGCCGGCAATGGCGTCCCCGTGGGGCAAAGCGGATTACTCCGGCAGGATCTCGAGCGAGCCGGTGTAGGCGAAGCGGCGGGTTTCCGGCGCGTCCGACGGCGGCGCGCCCTTGCCCGGGGCCGGCGGATAGACCGCGTTCACCCAGTACATGTTCGGCGCCGGCAGCTTGATGCTGGCTTCGCCCTTGTCGTCGGTGGTCAGGCGCACTTCGCCCAGCACACCGCGGTAGCGCACGCCGCCCGGCACCATGCTGAAGGCCAGCTTCGGCAGCGGCTTACCGTCGAGCAGGAAGCGCACGCGCAGGGTTTCGCCGCTGCGCAGATCGTTCGGGTTGGACAGCGGGATCATCTCGATGCCGGCATTCGTTGGCTTCAGCGCGCCGTCGCTGGTTTTATTCGCCGAAACAAAGGTCTCGATGCGCTGATTGGTGATGGTCTTCTTCACCTCGGTGGCGCCGGCCGGCAGTTGCTTGTTGAAGTCGGCTTCGCTGCCGCGGAAGCGTTTCACTTCATTGCCGTCCTTGTAGCTGCCGAACACGTTGGTGCTGACCAGGGCGATGCGGTAGGTGCCGTCCTGCGGCAGCGGGATGTCGACGCTGGTGCGCATCTTGCCCATCACGGCTTCCGGCGCCGGCGAGGTGGTGCCGTCCGGCGCGGTGACGCTCAAGCCGTTCATGCGCAGCGGCATGTGGTCGACGTCGAACAGGCCTTCGGAAATGGCGCCGTCGACAGTAACCCAGGCGTTCTTGCTTTCGACCATGGTCGAGGTCGGCACCATCCAGGGACGGTGGGCGCTGGCGGCGCCGGCGGTGGCGGTCAGGATCAGGGCGAGGACGCCGTGCTTGATCAGGTTGGTTTGCATGTCGACTCCGCTTTATTTGATTTCGATGGAAACGGCGCCCAGCTCTTCCTTGCCGTTGGCGCTGGCCGCGACCTTGCCCTTGGCCGGCAGGGTGAAGGGCACGCGCACCAGTTCACGGCCGCCCGCTTCGCGCGCCGCTTCGATGACCAGCTTGTAGTCGCCGGCCGGCAGCTTGTCGATGCCGGTACGGGCCGGGCCGAAACTCATGGTGTGGCTGCCGGCGGCGCGGGTGGCGCCGGAGACGCCGTCGATCGGCAACTGGGCTTCGCGGCCGGCCTTGCGCCACCAGGTGCGCATGTCCTTCACCCACTTCTCGCCGGCATTGTCTTTCTTCTTGACGTCGTACAGCACGGCCAGGGTCGAGGCGACCGACTGGTCGGCGCGCTCGATCCAGATCGCCACATACGGCTTGTGGTACTCGGCCACGTTCATCTGCGGCAGTTCGAACTTGACGGACAGGTCGGCGGCCAGCGCGCCGCTGGAGATCAGCGGCAGGGACAGGGCGGCGAGCGATGGAGACAGTTTCATGCAGTGCCTTCTTATATAGATGGGATGATTGATGAACGCGGGTACTAAATTCGGATCAGTGAACAAACAGCAGCGCCAGCACGATCGGCAGCACGATGCCCAGGCCGATCACGGGCCAGGTCGAGGGCCGGTTGGCCGCGTGGTACTTCAGGATCAGGAAGCCGGTGATGCAAAAGACGATGCAGGCGATCGCGAAGATGTCGATGAACCAGCTCCACACGGCGCCGGTATTGCGGCCCTTGTGCATGTCGTTCAGCCACGAGATCCAGCCGCGGTCGGTTTTTTCGTATTCGGCCTTGCCGTCGACGCCGATGCGCAGCCAGGCGTCGCCGCCCGGACGCGGCAGGGCGATGTAGCCGTCTTCCTCGCTCCACTCGGCGGTTCTGGCGCGGACGTCGACCGGGAAGGCGCCGTTGGCCCATTCGGCGAGTTTCGCCGGGACCGGCGCTTCGGCATCGGCGTGTTCTTCGGCGTAAGCCTGCAGCTCGGGCAGCAGGGCGGCGGGCACGGTGCCGGACAGGCGCGTGACCCGTGGCTTCGATTCGATCTGGGCCGCATGGTTCAGGGTGAAGCCGGTAATGCTGAACAGGAGCATGGCCATCAGGCAGATGGCCGAACTGATCCAGTGCCACTGATGCAATTGCTTGAGCCAGAGCGCGCGCTTGGCGCCGGGGAGGGCGGCGGGTGCGGTTGCGGTGCGCGGCGGATTCTGGACGGACATGCAAGTTTCCTGTTGAGTGAACGATGCAAATGATAACGATTATCATTTAGCCGGTCAACAAAAAAGGCGGGAGGGCCGTAGGGTGGACCGGGCCACGAGAGGCGGGTTCCCCGTCCACGCGTTCGAATCACGTATGCATCGCGGCGACGCAGGAGCTGGCTGGACGCGTGGACGGCAAAGCCGTCCACCCTACATGTCAACTCAACATGTCACAAAAAGTAAGCGTGGCGCCTATGCCACCCGGATGTTGCGTTACAATACCTGCCGCTATTGTGCTATGTCAGCGAACTTGAAATATCCCTGTCGCAACAACAGTCCTTCCCCCACAACTTGATGTCTTGTAAGTGCGATCCGCTAACCGGTCAGGCCGTGCCGCGGAAGGTTAGACCAACCCGCCAAACTCGCGAAGCGCGAAGAAAGGTGAGCAAGAATGATGCAACAATATAACGCCAACTCCTACCTGTTCGGCGGTAATGCGCCGTACGTGGAAGAGTTGTACGAGGCCTACCTGAACAATCCGGGATCGGTCCCGGAGAACTGGCGTGCCTACTTCGACAACATGCAGCACGTGCCTGCTGTCGACGGTAGCAACCGCCCGGACGTGGATCACTCGTCCGTCATCGCCTCGTTCGCGGAACGCGCCAAGCAGGGCCCGATCCGTACCGTCAGCGCCGCCGCCGAAACCGACCCGGAAATGGGCCGCAAGCGCGTCGCCGTCACCCAACTGATCGCCGCTTACCGCTACCTCGGCTCGCGCTGGGCCAACCTGGACCCGCTGCAGCGCCAGGAACGTCCGCCGATTCCTGAACTCGACCCATCGTTCTACGGCTTCACCGACGCCGACCTCGACACCAAGTTCAACATCTCCAACACCTACTTCGGCGGCGACGACGCATCCCTGCGCGACCTGCTGAACATGCTGCGCGACACCTACTGCCGCTCCATCGGCGCGGAGTTCATGTACGTCAGCGACCCGACCGAAAAGCGCTGGATCCAGGAACGCCTGGAATCGATCCGCTCGACCCCGACCTTCTCGGCCGAGAAGAAGCGCCACATCCTCGAGCGCCTGACGGCTGCCGAAGGCCTGGAACGCTACCTCCATACCAAGTACGTCGGCGCCAAGCGCTTCTCGCTGGAAGGCGGCGAATCCTTCATCGCCTCGATGGACGAAACCATCCAGCGCGCCGGTGAAAAGGGCATCCAGGAAATCGTCATCGGCATGGCCCACCGCGGCCGCCTGAACGTGCTGGTCAACACCCTGGGCAAGGCCCCATCGGAACTGTTCGAAGAATTCGAAGGCAAGCACGCCGACGACCTGCCGTCGGGCGACGTGAAATACCACCAGGGCTTCTCGAGCGACGTCTCGACCCCGGGCGGCCCGGTCCACCTGTCACTTGCCTTCAACCCATCGCACCTGGAAATCGTCAACCCGGTCGTCGAAGGTTCGGTCAAGGCGCGCATGGACCGCCGTGGCGACCGCAAGGGCAAGCAAGTGCTGCCGATCCTGGTGCACGGCGACGCCGCTTTCGCCGGCCAGGGCGTGGTCATGGAAACCCTGAACCTGGCCCAGACCCGCGGCTACGGCACGGGCGGCACGGTCCACATCGTCATCAACAACCAGATCGGCTTCACCACCTCCGACCCGCGCGACGCCCGTTCGACGCTGTACTGCTCGGACGTGGTCAAGATGATCGAAGCGCCGGTGCTGCACGTGAATGCCGACGATCCTGAAGCCGTGGTCCTGGCGACGCAAATCGCCCTCGACTACCGCGTCGAGTTCGGCAAGGATGTCGTGGTCGACATCATCTGCTACCGCAAACTAGGCCACAACGAGCAGGACACCCCTGCGCTGACCCAGCCGCTGATGTACAAGAAGATCGCCAAGCATCCGGGTACCCGCAAGCTGTACGCCGAGAAGCTGTCGACCCAGGGCACCGTGGCCGCCGACGAAGGCGACAAGCTGGTCGCCGCCTACCGCGATGCGATGGACGCCGGCAAGCACACGGTCGACCCGGTGCTGACCAACTTCAAGAACCAGTACGCCGTCGACTGGGCGCCGTTCCTGAACAAGAAGTGGACCGACGCCGCCGATACCGCCGTGCCGCTGACCGAACTGAAGCGCCTGGCCGAACGCATCACCAAGGTGCCTGAAGGTTTCAAACCGCACTCGCTGGTCGAAAAAGTACTGGCCGACCGCGCCACCATGGGCCGCGGCGAAATGAACCTCGACTGGGGCATGGGCGAACATCTGGGCTTCGCGTCGCTGCTGGCTTCGGGCTACGCGATCCGCCTGTCGGGCCAGGATGCGGGCCGCGGCACTTTTGTCCACCGCCACGCCGTGCTGCACGACCAGAACCGCGAGCGCTGGGACCAGGGTATCTACCTGCCGCTGGCCAACGTCTCGGACAACCAGGCACAGTTCACGGTCATCGACTCGGTGCTGTCGGAAGAAGCGGTGCTCGGCTTCGAGTACGGCTACTCGACCGCCGAACCGAACACCCTGACCATCTGGGAAGCCCAGTTCGGCGACTTCGTGAACGGCGCGCAGGTTGTCATCGACCAGTTCATCGCCTCGGGCGAAGTGAAGTGGGGCCGCGCCTCGGGCCTGGTCATGATGCTGCCGCACGGCTACGAAGGCCAGGGTCCGGAACACTCGTCGGGCCGCATCGAGCGCTTCCTGCAACTGTGCGCGGACAACAACATGCAAGTCGTGCAGCCGACCACCGCTGCCCAGATCTTCCACCTGCTGCGCCGCCAGATGGTGCGCCCGTTCCGCAAGCCGCTGGTGATCTTCACGCCGAAGTCGCTGCTGCGTAACAAGGACGCCGGTTCGCCGCTGTCGGACCTGACCAAGGGCGGTTTCCAGACCGTGATCGGCGAGTGCGACGACAAGATCGAAGCCTCGAAGGTCAAGCGCGTGATCGTCTGCTCGGGCAAGGTGTACTACGACCTGGTCAACGCACGCAAGACCCGCGGCGTCTCGGACGTGGCGATCGTGCGCATGGAACAGATGTACCCGTTCCCGCACAAGTCCTTCGCTGCCGAACTGAAGAAGTTCAGCAACGCCACCGAGATCGTGTGGGCGCAGGACGAGCCGCAGAACCAGGGTCCATGGTTCCAGATCCAGCACAACATCTTCGAAAACATGGACGAAGGTCAGCGCCTGGCCTACGCCGGCCGTCCGGCCTCGGCGGCTCCGGCCGTCGGCTACTCGGACAAGCACGTGGCTCAGCAGAAAGAACTGCTGGACACCGCGTTCTCGAAGCTCAAGGGCTTTATCCTGACCAAGTGATCGTCTCCGCCCGGTTGGCCCGCACAGGCTGATCGGGCGTTTTCGCAGATAGACAAACAGAATAATCAAACGGAGTTTTACATGGCACAAATCGAAGTCAAGGTCCCCCAGTTGTCGGAATCGGTTGCTGAAGCAACCCTGCTGTCGTGGCACAAGAAAGTCGGCGAGCCGGTCTCGCGCGACGAGAACATGATCGACATCGAAACCGACAAGGTGGTCCTGGAACTGCCAGCCCCGGGCGCAGGCGTGATCGTGCAACTGCTGAAGGCCGACGGCGCGACCGTCGTCGCCGGCGAAGTCATCGCCATCATCGACACCGAAGCCTCGGCACAGACCAGCCCGCTGGAAGTGAAGGCGATTCCTTCGGCCGCTCCAAACGCATCGATCTCGGCGCCAGCCGCTGCCCCGGCAGCCGCCAGCACGGGATCGAAAGGCGACGTCGCCATGCCGGCTGCCGCCAAGATCCTGGCCGACAACAACATGAGCGCATCGGATGCCACCGGCACCGGCCGCGACGGCCGCGTGACCAAGGGCGACGCCCTGAACGCCGTTGCCAACAAGCCAGCCGCTCCAGCCGCCGCACCTGCGCCAGCCGCCACCGCAGCGGCGGCCCGGCCAGCGCTGCAGCAAGTTTCCGCACCGGCCCCGGCCCAGCTGGGCGACCGTCCGGAAGAGCGCGTGCCGATGAGCCGCCTGCGCGCCCGTATCGCCGAGCGCCTGCTGCAGTCGCAGTCGACCAACGCGATCCTGACCACCTTCAACGAAGTCAACATGGCGCCGGTGATGGACCTGCGCGCCAAGTACAAGGACAAGTTCGAGAAAGAGCACGGCGTCAAGCTGGGCTTCATGTCCTTCTTCGTCAAGGCCGCCGTTGCCGCACTCAAGAAGTACCCGATCCTGAACGCCTCGGTCGACGGTAACGACATCGTCTACCACGGCTACTTCGACATCGGTATCGCCGTCGGTTCGCCGCGCGGCCTGGTGGTGCCGATCCTGCGCAACGCCGACCAGATGTCGATCGCCGAGATCGAGAAGAAGATCGGCGAATTCGGCGCCAAGGCGAAAGAAGGCAAGCTGACCCTGGACGACCTGTCCGGCGGCACCTTCTCGATCTCGAACGGCGGCACCTTCGGCTCGATGCTGTCGACCCCGATCATCAACCCGCCGCAGTCGGCCATCCTGGGCGTGCACGCGACCAAGGACCGCGCCGTCGTCGAAAACGGCCAGATCGTCATCCGCCCGATGAACTACCTGGCGATGTCGTACGACCACCGCATCATCGACGGCCGCGAAGCCGTGCTGGGCCTGGTCGCCATGAAGGACGCGCTGGAAGATCCGGCACGCCTGCTGCTCGACCTGTAATTTGAAGGCAAGGGCGTCCCCCTGCACAAGTGGGGCGCCTTCTTCCACATCACAGTAGGGAAATGCCATGATCTCCGATGAAATCCGGCGTTTGCACGAACTGCACCAGGCCGGCGCGCTGAGCGACGCCGAATTCGAACAGGCCAAGGCGAAGGTGCTGGCCGGCGAGCGGGTCAACCTGCACAAGGATCGGTCGAATCACAGCTCGAATCACAGCTCGAGTGCCGGGCCGGATTTCCAGGCTGGCTTCAACAGCTTCGAAGCCCAGGTACGCGCGCTGCGCCGCTCGCGGCGCGAGCGCTGGCTCGGCGGCGTCTGTGGCGGCCTGAACGGCGTGCTGGGCCTGGAGACCTGGGTCTGGCGCCTTGTCTTCCTGCTGTTCGCCCTCGTCACATCGGGGTTCGGGGCAGTGGTCTACCTGCTGATGTGGATTTTTGTCCCAGAAGAATAAATAAGGATCTATTCATGAGTAACGAGAATCAATTCGACGTCGTCGTCATCGGCGGCGGTCCTGGCGGCTACATCGCCGCCATCCGCGCGGCCCAGCTGGGCTTCAAGACCGCCTGCATCGATGCATGGAGCAACGCCGCAGGCAAGCCCGCACCAGGCGGCACCTGCACCAACGTCGGCTGCATCCCGTCGAAAGCGCTGCTGCAATCGTCGGAACACTTCGAGCACGCCGGCCACGCCTTCGCCGAGCACGGCATCAACGTCTCGGGCCTGGAACTGAACCTGCCGCAGATGCTCAAGCGCAAGGACACCATCGTCAAGCAGAACAACGACGGCATCCTGTTCCTGTTCAAGAAGAACAAGGTGACGTTCTTCCACGGCCTGGGTTCGTTCGGCGGCAAGGCTGACGAAGGCTACACCATCAACGTCAGCGGCCCGACCACGGCAACCCTGACGGCGAAGAACGTGGTCGTCGCCACCGGCTCGAACGCACGCCAGCTGCCTGGCGCGGAATTCGACGAGAAACTGATCCTGTCGAACGAAGGCGCACTGGCGATCGAAGCCGTGCCGTCGAAACTCGGCGTGATCGGCGCCGGCGTCATTGGCCTGGAAATGGGTTCGGTGTGGCGTCGCGTGGGTGCGGACGTGACCGTGCTCGAAGGCCTGCCGACCTTCCTGGGCGCTGTCGACGAGCAGATCGCCAAGGAAGCCCATAAACTGTTCACCAAGCAGGGCCTGAAGATCAACCTGGGCTGCAAGATCGGTGCGATCACCAAGGGCGAGAACAACGTCACCGTGGCTTACGCCGACAGCACCGGCGCCGAGCAGACTGCAACGTTCGACCGCCTGATCATCTCGATCGGCCGCGTGCCGAACACGCATGGCCTGAACGGCGAAGCCGTCGGCCTGCAGCTCGACGAGCGCGGCTTCGTGGTCGTCGACGACGAATGCCGCACCAGCCTGCCGGGCGTGTGGGCAGTGGGCGACGTCGTGCGCGGCCCGATGCTGGCGCACAAGGCGGAAGAAGAGGGCGTCGCGGTTGCCGAGCGCATCGCCGGCCAGCACGGCCACGTCAACTTCAACACCATCCCTTGGGTCATCTACACCTCGCCGGAAATCGCCTGGGTCGGCAAGACCGAGCAGCAGCTGAAGGCCGAAGGCGTGGCGTACAAAGCCGGCACCTTCCCGTTCATGGCCAACGGCCGTGCACGCGCGCTGGGCGACACCTCGGGCATGGTGAAATTCCTGGCCGACGCCACCACCGACGAAATCCTGGGCGTGCACATCGTGGGCCCGGTCGCGTCGGAACTGATCTCGGAAGCCGTCGTCGCGATGGAATTCAAGGCCTCGTCGGAAGACATCGCCCGCATCTGCCACGCGCACCCGTCGCTGTCGGAAGCCGTCAAGGAAGCCGCGCTGGCTGTCGACAAGCGTTCGCTGAACTTCTAAGCAGCTAGGCGACGACCGATCGGCCGCAGCAGCCTGCCGCGGCCGATAACGTTGCCGACGTAGGGTGGGCGCCCCTGTGCCCACGCGTGACGCGTGCGTGGTGATGGCTCAAGCAGGCCAACAATGCGCAACGTTCACGCGTGGGCACAGGGCGCCCACCCTACGTTTATCCACGTTCGTGGCCACAACGGCCCCGCACGTCTTGAATTGCACATCACATGAACGTCCAAGAGTATTACCAGCACGCTCTCACCGAGCGCGGCTTCAAATCCGACCCCGCCCAGCAGGCCGCGGTCGACCGTCTCCAGCAGGCGTACGACGACTGGGTCCAGTACAAGGCCCAGCGGTCGTCCGCTTTCAAGCGCCTCATCAACCGTCCCGACGTGCCGAAGGGCGTCTACATGTGGGGTGGGGTGGGGCGCGGCAAGTCCTTCCTGATGGACTCCTTTTATTCGGTGGTGCCGGTGGTGCGCAAGACGCGCCTGCACTTCCACGAATTCATGCGCGCCGTGCACGGCCAGCTCGATGAACTGAAAGGCGTCGCCAACCCGCTCGACGAAGTGGCGAAGCGCATCGCGAAAAAATACCGCCTGATCTGCTTCGACGAATTCCACGTCTCCGACATCGCCGATGCGATGATCCTGTACAACCTGCTGTCGGCCCTGTTCGCCAATGGCGTCAGCTTCGTGATGACCTCGAACTACGAGCCGTCCACCCTGTACCCGGACGGCCTGCACCGCGACCGCATGCTGCCGACCATCGCGCTGCTGCAGGAAAAGCTCGACATCCTGAACGTCGACGCCGGCAACGACTACCGCAAGCGCGCCCTGGAACAGGTGCAGGCCTACTACACGCCGCTGAACGCCGCCTCGGACCACGCGCTGCGCGACGCCTATGCCAAGGTCGCCGACACCGCCGACGAGAGCCCGATCGTCCACATCGAGAACCGCGAGATCCGCGCCCTGCGCCGCGCCGGCGGGGTGATCTGGTTCGACTTCGCCACCCTGTGCGGTGGCCCGCGCTCGCAGAACGATTACCTGGAACTGGCCACGCGCTTCCATACCGTGATCCTGTCGGGCATCCCGAAGATGTCGGCCGGCCAGTCCTCGGAGGCGCGCCGCTTCACCTGGCTGATCGACGTGTTCTACGACCACAAGGTCAAGCTGGTGATGTCGGCCGCGGGCGAGCCGGAAGAGCTATACACCCAGGGCATGCTGGCAAACGAATTCCACCGCACGGTCTCGCGTATCATTGAGATGCAATCGCGCGAGTACATGCTCGCCGAACGGCGCGGCGCGGCCGACGCCATCGCCTGACAACAAGAAAAGACCGAAGGAACAAGATGAGAAACGTACAGTCCCTGGCCTGCACCCTGGTCCTGGCCTTATTGGCCGGCTGCGCCGCCGAGCGCCAGGCGCCGCCGCCGGCCCCGTCCTCGCCGACCACCACGGTGGCCCAGGCCGACGAGCGCCTGGCCGCCGTGGCCGCCGAACGCGCCGCCATCGAAGCCAACTTCGCCGCGCGCGAAGCCGTCTGCTACGACAAGTTCTTCGTGAATAACTGCCTGGACGAAGCCAAGGAACGCCGCCGCAGCGCCCTGGCCGTGCAGCGCGCCATCGAGATCGAAGCCGAGCACTTCAAGCGCAAGCACAAGGTCGAGGAACGCGACCGCGAGATGGCCGAGGCCGAAGCCCGCTACCGCGAGGAAGAAGCGCGCGCCGCCACCGAACCGCCGCCGCCGCCCAAGGTACCGACCACCGCACCGCCGCCGCGTCCGTCGTCGGTGGCCAAGCGCATGGCGCGCCATGACCAGAAGGTACAGCAGGACGCCGCGAAAGAAGCGGCGGAGGCGCCGAAGCGCGCCGCGAACGCCACCGCGTACGAGGAGCGCCGCCGCAAGTCGGAAGAGAAGCAGAAGGAAGTGGCCAAGCGCACGGCGGATCGTGAAGCGAAGCGCGCGAAGGAAGAGCAGGAGAAGGCGGCGGGGCAGCAGCCTGCACCGGCGAAATAAATCCTGGCGCGGCTGTTACCGCAAATCGCTACCGCTGCCTTTCGTAGGGTGGGCACTCGTGCCCACCGGCTTTTTTTCGTGCGTATCCTCACCCGATGGCATCCAAAATCAAGCCAACATCATGCGTTTGTGACGCCAACACCATGCCGGCGTCCGCGTGGGCACGGGGTGCCCACCCTACAGGTCCGAGCCCGGCTTCACCAGCTTCACAATCGCCATCGAGCAATTCCCACCTTTGCCCTGCGAGCGCTCGGCGGCCTTGTTGATCAACATCTCCGACGCCTGCCGCGGCGTCGCCCGCACGATCGCCGCACCCAGTTCCGCATCCGTAAAGAAATGCCACAGCCCATCGGTGCACAGCAGGAACTGATCCCCCGCCGCGGCCCCCGTATGCATGCCCACCGTGACAAACGGCTCCTTGCGGCTATTCCCCAGCACATTCAGCAGCAGCTTCGAGCGCCGGTGGTTGCGCGCCGATTCCAGCGGCAGCCGGTCGCTCACCAGGTGCTCGACATACGCCGCATCACCCGTGCGCAGCGCGCATTGCCCGTCCTCGAACCGGTACAGGCGCGAGTCGCCCACGTGCGCCCACACCGCCTCGCCATGCGGCGACAGCAGCAGCCCGACAAAACTGGCATGCGCTTCCTCGCCCGTGGTGACGGCATTCATCTTGATCACCATGTGGGTCTCGTGCACGATGTCGCGCAGCAGCTGGGCCAGGCGCTCGGGATTCGGCCCGTCGCCCGGCTTGAAGCCGTCGAACACCTGGCGCGCCGTGTGCAGCACCTGCTCGGCCCCGGCCACGCCGTTGATGCCGTCGGACAGCACGGCCAGCACATAGCCGGGCGCGCGGGCGCCGTTCAGGATGGCGACCCGGTCGTTCTGCCGCGGACGGTTCCCGATGTGTTGCGCAGTTCCCGCTTCGATCTTGAAGAGATTCATAAACTTTGATGCTTTCCGTGGCTGGACGGCCAATCTTTGTTGGCGGCAACGTCGCTGTAGATTAAACTATGCACCGAGAAGCCTCCGTGTTGCAAGCTTCATCCGGTGCAATACCAGCCTGCAGTCCCGCCGCCGCCCCGCCTGTTGAAAAACCTGTTTGGAACCGCCATCATGACCGATGTCCAAGACATCCAGCGCCGCATTATCGAACTCGACGTGGAACACCGTGATCTCGACGCGGTCATCGCGATGCTGACGGCCGATGGCCACGCGGACCAGTTACAATTGCGCCGCCTCAAAAAGCGTAAACTGCAGCTGAAAGACCATATCACCTTGCTGAAAATGCAACTCGTGCCGGATGTGCCGGCCTGAGGCCTACACTTCCTTGAAAAGCCTGTTTTGACCGATCACCTCCCTGTGCCCGGCGTTGCCGAGTCCGTTGTGCCGTCGTCTTCCGACGCCCCCGACGCGACCGCTCCCGCCGGCAAATACGACGAAGAAATCGACCGCCTGTTCGGCGTCGGCGGCCCGCTCGCGCCCGCCGTCGGCACCTTCAAGCCGCGCCAGTCGCAAACCGAGATGGCGAAAGCCATCGCCGCCGCCATCGATGGCCAGCAGGTGCTCATGGCCGAGGCCGGCACCGGTACCGGCAAGACCTTCGCCTATCTCGTGCCCGCACTGCTGTGGGGCGGCAAGACCATCGTCTCGACCGGGACCAAGAACTTGCAGGATCAATTGTTCCTGCGCGATATCCCGACCATCCGCAAGGCCCTCAAGGCGCCGGTGTCGGTGGCGCTGCTCAAGGGCCGCTCGAACTACCTCTGCCATTTCCACCTGGAGCGCACGCTGCAGAACGGGCGCCTGACCTCGCGCGACGACGTCGGCCACCTGCGCGAGATTTCGCGCTTCATCAAGATGAGCAGTTCCGGCGACAAGGCGGAACTGGCCAAGGTGCCGGAAAACGCCAGCGTCTGGAACCTGGTCACGTCCACGCGCGACACCTGCATGGGTGCCGAATGCCAGTACTACCAGGACTGCTTCGTGATGAAGGCGCGCCGCGAAGCCCAGCAGGCCGACGTAGTCGTGGTCAACCACCACCTGTTCTTCGCCGACGTGGCGCTGAAGGATACCGGCGTGGCCGAACTGCTGCCGTCGGCCAACACCATCATCTTCGACGAAGCGCACCAGTTGCCGGACACTGCGACCCTGTTCTTCGGCCAGTCGGTGTCCACCTCGCAGGTGCTGGAGCTGTGCCGCGACGTGCTGGCCGAAGGCCTGGCGCATGCGCGCGGCCCGGACTGGGCCAAGGTTGTCACCGTGGTCGAAAAGGCCGCGCGCGACCTGCGCCTGACCTTCCCGGAAGGCGGCACCCGTTTGTCGCTGCCGCAGGTGTTGCCGACCTCGGCCTTCTTCCCCGCGCTGGTGAAACTGAAGGAAGAACTCGACGGCCTGATCGACGTGTTGGAGGAGCAGGCCGAACGCGCCGAGACCCTGGAGGCCTGCCGCGTGCGCGCGGTCGAGCTCAAAGCTGCCTACGATGCGTGGAAGGCCGACCCGAAAGCCAAGGGACCGGAAGCCGAGCAGGCCGTGCTCTGGGTCGAGGCCTTCAATTCCTCGCTGCAGCTGCACAAGACACCGCTGTCGATCGCGCCGATCTTCCAGAACCAGCGTGAAGGCAACCCGCGCAGTTGGATCTTCACCTCGGCGACGCTGGCAGTGAAGAACGACTTCAAGCACTTCTCCGACCAGATGGGCCTGACCGGCGAACCGGCACGCACCTGGCCGAGCCCGTTCAACTACGGCGAGCAGGGCGTGCTGTATGTGCCGACTGGGTTACCGGAACCGAACTCGATGGGTTATACCGATGCCGTGGTCGACCACGCGCTGCCGGTGATCGAGGCGGCGGGCGGGCGCACCTTCTTCCTGTGCACCACGATACGCGCGGTGAACCGCGTGGCCGAGCGCCTGCGCACCGAGTTCGCCGAGCGCGGGCTGGATTTCCCGCTGTTCGTGCAGGGCGAGCGCGGGCGCACCGAGTTGCTCGATTCCTTCCGCAATGCCGGGAATGCGGTGCTGGTGGGGAGCCAGAGTTTCTGGGAAGGCGTGGACGTGCGCGGCGACGCGCTGTCGCTGGTCATCATCGACAAGCTGCCGTTCGCCCCGCCGGACGACCCGGTGCTGGCGGCGCGCATCGAGGTGATGGAAAAGCAGGGGCTGAACGGCTTCATGCACCACCAGTTGCCGGAAGCGATCATCACGCTGAAGCAGGGCGCCGGGCGCCTGATCCGCGACGTCGAGGACCGCGGCGTGCTGATGATTTGCGACCCGCGCCTGATCAGCAAGCCGTATGGGCGGCGCATCTGGCAAAGCCTGCCGCCGTTCAAGCGCACGCGGGTGCAGGAAGATGTGATTCAGTTCTTCAAGCCGGACGCGGAATGATCGCCCCCATCGGGCGGCCGCACGAACCGCGCCGTTGACATGTAGGGTGGACGGCTTTCGCCGTCCACGCGTTCAATGAACCGGTAAATATCGAACCGTCCGATTACGCGCGGACCGGTTGAACGCGTGGACGGCACAGCCGTCCACCCTACCAATTACGGCACGATCACGACCTTGCCGGTCACCTTGCGGTCGGCCATGTCGTTCAATGCCTGCGCCGTCTCCGCCAGCGCATAGCGCTGCGACACCAGCGGCTTGAGCTTGCCCTCGGCCATCCACCCCAGCATCTGGCGCATCGCGGCCACGTTCGCCTTCGGCTCGCGCCTTGCAAACTCGCCCCAGAACACGCCGACCACCGAGGCGCCCTTCAACAGCATCAGATTCCACGGCAGCTTCGGAATCTCGCCCGCCGCGAAGCCGATCACCAGGTGCCGCCCGCGCCAGGCGATCGAGCGCAGCGCCGGTTCGGTGTACGGACCACCGACCGGATCGTAGATCACGTCCGGCCCCTTGCCGCCGGTGGCCGCCTTCAGCGCCTCGCGCAGGTCTTCCTTCGCATAATCGATCAGCACGTCGGCCCCATGCGCGCGGCAGACTTCCAGCTTTTCCGCGCTCGATGCCGCCGCGATCACGCGCGCACCCAGCGCCTTGCCGATCTCGATGGCCGCCAGGCCGACGCCGCCGGCCGCGCCCAGCACCAGCATGGTTTCGCCGGCCTTCAGCTGCGCGCGGTCGACCACCGCGTGGTGCGAGGTGCCGTAGGTGAGGGTGATCGCCGCGGCGATGTCGAAGTCCATGTCGGGCGGCATCGGCATCAGGACATCGGCCGGCGCGCGTACCTGCTCGGCAAAGGCGCCGCTGCGGGCGAAACCGATCACCTTGTCGCCGGCCTTGAAGTGGTCCACGCCTTCGCCCACCGCGCGCACGGTGCCGGCGAACTCGTTACCCGGCGTGAAAGGCAGCTCGGGACGGTACTGGTACTTGCCCTGCACGGTCAGCACGTCGGGGAAGTTGACCCCGGCCGCGCGCACCTCGACCACGACTTCGCCGGCTTGCGGCACGAGGTCGGGCAGGTCTTGCAGCTCCAGGCTGTCGGGCGGGCCCCAGTCCTTGCATACGATCGCTTTCATTGCATCTCCTGTTGTTGTGTTGGTGGTCGCGAATCGCTTCGATTATGCCTCAGTCGCGCGCGATGTGTTCCGCCTGGCATCGTCGTGTCCGGCACGGCCTCGGGAGGCTCCGGCGGGTTTGTTCGCACGCAAAGTGACGAGGGTGTGCGGCGCTAGAGTGGTGGATGCGCGTGCGCGCCGCGGACGTATTGAACAGGGGAATCGAATGGCAATCCGGTACGGCTGCTTCTTCAGCTACGCCCATGGGCGGCACGCCCTGATGCAGCATTTCAAGGCCGCGCTGGTCGATGCGCTGCAATGCTATCTCGAACCGTATTTCGACAACGAAGAAGAACTCTTCGTCGACACCGAACAGCTCGGCGGCGGCGACGACCTCGACGGCAGGATCGCGCGCGCCATGTGCGAAAGCGTGTGCATGATCCTCATCTACACGCCCAAGTACGAGGCGCACGCCTATACGCGCCGCGAATACGCGGCCATGCGCCTGATCGAGGCCGAGCGCAGCGCCTGGTACACGCTGCCCAGCCACCTGATCATCCCCGTCATCATGACCCAGCACCCGGACCGGCTGCCGCCGCAGATCGCGTCGTCCAGCTTCTACGTCGATTTCTCGCACTTCACCATGGCGACCGCCGACCTGAAATCGAATCCCGATTTCCTTCCCGACATCAACAAGATGGTCAAGCGCATCGCCACCCATTACCAGTACCAGAAACGCCATACGCCGGCTGGTCATGATTGCAACCAATTCGTGCTCCCCGATGTCCCACCCGAGTGGCGCGCCATCCCGGATCTCACTTTCCCCAAAAAATGAGGAGCTACATGGAAATCAACCGCCTTACGCTGCCGCCGATACCCAGGCCCGGCGAAGTCACCACCTTCTACTCCTTCGAGCATGGCGCCGCGCGCAGCATCGCGCTGGCCCACGCCGCCGTGCAACTGGCGGCCGGGCAGAACGCCACGGTGCCGGTGCTGATGATCGACTGGGATACCGAGGCGCCCGGCCTGCACCATTATTTCCCGACACGCGACGAACGCTTCGAGGACCCGCGGCCCGACTTCCGCCCCGATGCGCGTGCCACCGCCCGTGCCGCCGCGGCGCGGCCCGGCCTGCTTGAATACTTCGAGGCCTGCGGCGAACAACTGCAGCAACTGCAGCAGCTGCAATCGCTGGGCCGCGCCGGCGCCGACCTCGACCACGAGGAACGCGCGCGCCTGGTGCTCGAGGCCATCGACTGGGAAGCCCATCTCGAACGCGTCGACCAGAGCCGCTCGCTCTACCTGATGCGCGCCGGCCGCTTCGACGACAGCTACGGCGAGCGCGCCGACCGCATGGACTGGGACGGCCTGTTCACTGCCTGCCCGGCCCTGTACCGCGCCTTTGCCGCCCACCTGGCGCGCCACTTCCGCCACGTGCTGATCGATGCGCGCTGCGGACGCTCGGCGGCGGTGAGCGTCTGCACCACGCTGCTGCCGGACCGCCTGGTCGGCCTGTTCACGCCGGGCGGGCGCAGCCTCGACGGACTGGGCGGAGTCGTCACGCGCGCCGTCGAATACCGCTGCAGCCACGAAGACGAGCAGCGCCCGCTGCTGGTGTATCCGCTGCCCTGCGGGCTCGAAGGCGCCGACCCCGAACGCCGCGCGCTGTGGCGGCGCGGCGACCCGCAGCGCGGCATTCCCGGCTACCAGCCGGCGCTGGAACAGCTGCTGCGCAACTGCTACGGCCTGTCCCAGCTCTCGCTCGACAGCTACCTCGACGAGGTGCCGCTCCTGGCCTGCGGCGCACCGGGCGAACTGCTGGGCGCCTCCGCCATGCGCGACGCCGATTGCCATGCGCCGGCGCGCAGCCTGGCCGCCTTGCTGGGCTGGCTGGACCAGGGGCGCTTCCCCTGGCAATCGCGCGCCGAACTCGACTTGCTCGACGCGATCGCCGCCAGCCGCGCGGCGCTGGCCGCCGGCGGGCAGGGCGCCGGCATGCTCGACCCGAACGCGGCGCCGCTGGCGCGCGACCTGCTGCGACTGGGCGAACTGCAGCGCGCGCAAGGGCGCTCGGCCCAGGCCCAGGACAGCTTCGAAGAAAGCACCGCCCTGCGCCAGCGCCTGTTCGGCGACAGCCATCCCGATACCCGCGCCAGCCGCTCGGCGCTGGCGGCGCTGCTGCGCGACAGCGGACGGCTGCGCGATGCCCGCGCGCAGTACGAGCTGTTGCTCGAACATTGCCTGCTCGGCGCCGGCGAAGAACACGCCGAGACCCTGGCCGCGCGCTCGGGCCTGGCCGCCACCCTGGCGCAGGTGGAGGAATTCCCGCGCGCGCTGGCGCTGCACGAATCCGTGGTCGAAGCCTGCGAACGGCTCTACGGCCCCGGCCACATCGCCACCCTCGACGCCCTGGCGGGGCAGGCGCGCACGCTGGCGCGCCAGGGCGAATATTCGCGCGCGCGCATGGTCTACGAACGGGTGCTGGAAGGGCGCCAGCGCATCCTCGGCACCGAGCACGAAGACACGCTGCGCTGCACCCAGCTGCTGGCGACCCTGCTGCGCGACATGGGCGACCTCGGCAACGCACGCAAGCTGCAGGAAGGGGTGCTCAGGGTACGCGAACGCCAGTCCGGGCCGGATGCCGCCGCCACCCTGCAGGCGCGCGAGGCGCTGGCCGAGATCTTTGCCGCCCAGGGCGACCTGGGCGCGGTGCGCGAGATGCAGCAGTCGCTGGCCACGGCGCGCGAACGGCGCCTCGGCTCCGAGCACCCGGACACCCTGAGCATCCTGCTGCGCCTGGCCTCGACGCTCTCGGAGCAGGGCGAACTCGAGGAAGCGCGGCGCCTGCAGCAGCACGTGGTCAGCCTGCACGAGCGCCTGCGCGGCATGGACGACCACGAAACCCTGCGCAGCAAGCAGATGCTGGCCCGGACCCTGTCGAGCCAGGGCCACAGCCAGGCTGCGCGCCGGCTGGAGGCCAGCGTGGAAGAGGGCAGTAGCCGCCTGCTGAATATCCGCGCCATGTCCGCCGGGCCGCACGATGCGCCCGGCCTGGCGCCGGCCGGCGCGGCCGGCGCCCTTGTGCCCGGGCGCGGCGCGGGAATGGCAGGGGGTGCGACGGCGCGCGCCGGCGGTACGGCGGCCTCCGGCGGTGTGGCCGATATGGCGCCACGCGCCGCGCCCGCCCGCAGTGCCGGACGCGACGGCAGCCGCGATGGTCCGCGCGACGGCAGCCGCGATGGCGCACGCGACAGCGCGCACGAGGGCCGGCGCGACGGCTTGCGCGATGCCTCGCCCGCCGCGCCGCACGACCTGCTCGAACACAAATTGTCTCAATTGCAAAAGCTGGTCGATGCACGCCGCGGACAGGAAGCCCGCGCCCTGGCCGACAGCCTGCGCGAAACCATCCTGCGCCCGCACGTGGCACAGGCGCTGCGGCGGCGCGGGGTGGCCCTGATCAAGCAGGTCTACCTCGACGATGGCGACAAGGATGCCTTGCTCGCCTTTACCGAAGACGAAGTCGCCTCGCTCGAAGGCGCGCTGATCGAGGCGGCGGGAGGGCGGCCCGTGGCCCTGCGTTAGCAACATTGCCGGGCTTACAAACCGGCGCGCGCTGCCGCCGCGTGGGGGACGTGCACGCCGCAGGAAGCGTCGTTCCACGACAACGGCGCTTCCCTGCGGCGGCCAGAATTTATGTACTGACGGTGCGCGATACCGCAGTTGCTTCAGGTAAAATCGCGTGATGCGAATTCTTATCAGTAACGACGACGGCTACCTCGCCCCTGGTATTAACGCCCTGGCCGACGCCCTCGCGGCGATCGCCGAGATCATTGTTGTCGCGCCCGACAGCAACCGCTCCGGTGCGTCCAACTCGCTTTCGCTCGACCGGCCGCTGTCCGTCACCAAGGCGGCCAACGGTTTCTATTTTGTTAACGGCACGCCGACCGACTGCGTCCACATCGCCCTGACCGGGATGCAGGAAGCGCCGCCCGACCTGGTGGTGTCCGGTATCAACAACGGCCAGAACATGGGTGACGACACCCTGTATTCGGGCACCGTCGCCGCCGCCACCGAAGCTTTCCTGTTCGGTATCCCGGCGATCGCGTTTTCCCAGGTCCATGCGGGCTGGGCCCACATCGATTCCGCCGCCCGCGCCGCGCGCGACGTGGTGCTGCGCCGCTTCGAGATGCTGCCGGCGCCGTTCCTGCTGAACGTGAACATCCCGAACCTGCCTTACGAGCAGCTCGGGCCGCTGACCCCGACCCGGCTCGGGCGCCGCCACCAGGCCGAGCCCGTGATCCGCTCGCAAGACCCGCGCGGACGCGAAATCTTCTGGATCGGCGCCCCCGGCGCCTGCCGCGATGCCGGCGAAGGCACGGATTTCCATGCCACGGCCCAGGGGAAGATCTCGGTCACGCCGCTGCAGATCGACCTGACCCACCGGCCCCAGCTCGAACTCCTGGCGAATGCGCTGGGCAATCCAAGGGCAAACGATAGCGAACCTGACAAGGGACAGGCATGACAGACCGGCCCGGCGCCCCGGAGGGCAAACGCTTTCCCCTGCCGCTGTCCTCGGTAACCGGGGGCGCGCGCAAACCCGGCACGCCGGCCCCGGTGGCCACGCCCCAGACCGCCACCCAGAACGCCGCGCGCGCCGTCGGCGCCGCCGCCCAGCCGCCGAAGGCGCCCGCGCCCGGTCCGCGCGCGCCCGGCTATGCCGCGCCCAGCACGCAAAGCGCGCCCGCCGCCCAGCGCTCCGACCTGATGGCCACCGAGGCGATCCGCCGCGCCATGGTGGCGCGGGTGGCCGGGCAGGGCGTCAAGGACCCGGCCGTGCTGGCCGCCCTGGAAGCGGTGCCGCGCCACCTGTTCATCGAGCCGGCCCTGTCCAGCCAGGCGTATATCGACGCCTCGCTGCCCATCGGGCACCATCAAACGATTTCCCAACCCTATATTGTTGCGCGTATGATTGAGGCCATGCGCGAAACATTGCGCGACAGCAAGGCCGGGAATGGGGTTACACTTGGGCGCGTGCTCGAAATCGGCACCGGTTGCGGCTACCAGGCCGCGGTGCTGGCACGCGTGGCACAGGAAGTCTATTCGATCGAACGCATCAAGCCGCTGCATGAACTGGCCAAGGCCAACCTGCGGCCCTTGCGCATATCCAATCTCCGCTTGCATTACGGAGATGGTATGCTCGGGCTCGCGCAGGTGGCGCCCTTCGATGGGATCATCCTGGCGGCAGCGGGCCTGGAAGTGCCGCGCGCACTGCTTGAGCAGCTTGCCATCGGCGCACGCCTGGTGGCCCCGGTTGGGGGCCAGGTGCAGCGCCTGGAGCGGATCACCCGCATCGGCAAGTCCGAATGGACCAGCGAGACGCTGGAATCCTGCCATTTCGTCCCCTTGCGTCCCGGCACCGCTTGAGCGCTGCCCAGTCTGTAATAGGTATTAGAAAAGAATGAAACAACGATCCCGTACTCGTAACCAATTCGTATTGCTGACCCTCATGCTCGGCCTGCTGGCCGGCTGCAACACCGCTACCCGCCGCGCTCCCGTCGTCGAGCGTCCCGTGTCCCAGGTCCCGGCCCACACCCGTCCGGCGCCGCCGGCGCGTGCCGAGGAGCCGCGCCAGGACACCCGCGGCACCTATACCGTGCGCCGTGGCGACACCCTGCTGCGCATCGCCCTCGACCATGGCCAGAGCTATCGCGACCTGGTAACCTGGAACAACCTGGCCGATCCCGACGACATCAAGGTCGGCCAGGTGCTGCGCGTGAATCCGCCCGGCGGCGAGCGCGTGGCCGGCAACGTCGTCACCCAGCCGGTGCCGATGCCGCCGGAAAGCCGTCCGCAGGCGCCGCGCAAGACCACCCCGCGCGCCGACAAGAAGCCGTACAGCGAAGACAACGTGGCCGACGCCCAGCGCGGCGACAAGGCCGAGAACGTGGTCAACGCGGGCGCCGGCCCGGCGCCGGCCGCACCCGTGACCGGTTCGCGCGTCGGCGCCACCGTCACCGCCACCGACGACGAGAAGCTGAGCTGGATGTGGCCGTCGGACGGGCGCATCATCGCCACCTTCGACGAAGGCAAGAACAAGGGCATCGACATCGCCGGGCGCGCCGGCCAGCAAGTCATGGCTGCCGGCGCCGGCAAAGTAATGTACGCTGGCAGTGGCATCCGGGGTTATGGTAACCTCGTCATCGTCAAACACAGCAGCAGCTTGCTTTCGGCCTACGCCCACAACCGCGCGATCGTCGTCAAGGAAGGCGACAACGTGGCCAAGGGGCAGGTGATCGCCGAGATGGGCGATTCCGACGCCGATACCGTCAAGCTGCACTTCGAGATTCGCCAGCAGGGCAAACCGGTCGACCCGTCGAGGTTCCTGCCCAGCCGCTAGAGAGGGCCAATGACGCTGCCGCCGCACTCCCAGGATCACGACGCATCGGACGATCTGCCTGACGAGCTGGAGGGCGACGGCGCGTCCTCCCGATTCCACGGCGACGCCCCGGAAGAGGCGGCCGCCGATGGCGCCGATGGCGCCGCCGGGCTTCCCGGCGCCAGCGCCGAGCCCGACAGCGTCGACGAACTCAAGACGGTACTGGCCGCCGAACTCTCCACCGACACCACCCAGCATTACCTGAACCAGATCGGCACGCGGCCGCTGTTGTCGGCCCAGCAGGAGGCGTACTTCGCCACCCTGGCCAAGGCGGGCGACTTCTGCGCGCGCCAGAAAATGATCGAACACAACCTGCGGCTGGTGGTGTCGATCGCCAAGCACTACATCAACCGCGGCGTGGTGCTGCTCGACCTGATCGAGGAGGGCAACATCGGCCTGATGCGCGCCATCGACAAGTTCGAGCCCGAGCGCGGCTTCCGCTTCTCCACCTACGCCACCTGGTGGATCCGCCAGAGCATCGAGCGCGCCATCATGAACCAGGCGCGCACCGTGCGGCTGCCGGTGCACATGGTGCGCGAACTGAACGCCGTGCTGCGTGCCAAGTACCACCTCGAGGCCCAGCACCACGATGGCAAGGATGCCAGCGTCGAGGACATCGCCAGCCTGGTCGGGCGTCCGGCCGAGGAAGTGCAGGATATCCTCGCCCTGTCGGAACATGCGGCCTCGCTCGATGCGCCGCTCGACAACGATCCGGGGTCCAGTTTGATGGACATGCTGCCGGGGGAGAACGACGACAGCCCGGATGCGCGCGCCGAGCAGCACGAGATGACCGTGCTGGTGCGCGACTGGCTGACGCGGCTGCCCGAGAAGCAAAGGGTGGTCGTGATGCGGCGCTTCGGGCTGGACAACGACGATCCGGCCACGCTCGAGACCCTGGCCGAGGAGATGGGCGTGACGCGCGAAAGGGTGAGGCAGATCCAGCAGGAGGCACTGGTGAAGCTGAAGCGGGCGATGGCGGCACGTGGCGTCGTGCGCGATTCCTTGTTATGATGCGGCGGTTTTGCGCCTGATCTGGTTGTCCATTTTCGTGGCCGCAGGCCGCAGTTGACGTTGGTGGTGCATTGTTTGATCCGCCAACAATGATCATCGTTCCGCGTGGGCACGGAGTGCCCACCGTACGTCCCTCCGATTCGCGTTACCTCATTTTTATCAATGCAAGAAATTTTTATCGATATTAAATCGCTGGACGCGGATGCGCGCGGCGTCGGCCACCTCGAGAACGAGGACGGAACCCCGGGCAAGGTGATCTTCGTCGAAGATGCGCTGCCGGGCGAGCGTGTCAGCTACGAAGTCAAGCGCAAGAAGAAAAACTGGGAAGCGGGCCGCATGGTCACGCTGCAGAAAGCCTCCTCGATGCGCGTCGAGCCGCGCTGCGAGCACTTCGGCTATTGCGGCGGTTGCTCGATGCAGCACCTCGAACCGGGCGCCCAGGTCGCGATCAAGCAGCGCACGCTGGAAGACAACCTCTGGCACCTGTCGAAGGTCAAGGCCGAGAACATCATGCGCCCGATGTACGGCCCGACCTGGGGCTACCGCTTCCGCGCGCGCCTGTCGGTGCGCCACGTCGAGAAGAAGGGCACGGTGCTGGTCGGCTTCCACGAGCGCGCCTCGTCGTATGTCGCCGATATCCGCTACTGCCACATCCTGCCGCCACACCTGGGCGGCATGCTGATGCCGCTGCGGGAACTGGTCGGCTCGCTGTCGATCTACAACCAGATGCCGCAGATCGAAGTGGCCGTCGGCGAGGAAACCACGGCCCTGGTGCTGCGCATCATGGCGCCTTTGTCCGCCAAGGACGAGGAGCTGGTCAAGGCATTCGCGGACGAATGGGGCATCCAGTGGTGGCTGCAGCCGAAGGGGCCGGACACCGTCTACCCGTTCTACCCGCTGGACCGCGAGCTGTACTACACGCTGCCGGAATTCGGCGTGCGCATGCCGTTCAAGCCGACCGACTTTACCCAGGTGAACCACCAGATCAACCGCGCCCTGGTGCACAAGGCCTTGACCCTGCTGGACGTGCAGCCGCAAGACCGCGTGGCTGACCTGTTCTGCGGCCTGGGCAACTTCACGCTGCCGCTGGCGACCCAGGCGCGCGAAGTGGTCGGCATCGAAGGCAGCACCGTGCTGACCACGCGTGCGCTGGAAAACGCCAAGGCCAACGGCCTGGATGCGAAGACCACCTTCTACACGCGCAACCTGTTCGAGGTGACGCCGGACGACCTGGTGCAGCTCGGCCGTTTCGACCGCATGCTGATCGATCCGCCGCGCGACGGCGCGATCGCGCTGGCGCTGGCCCTGGCCGAGCTGCGCGAAAGCGGCCGCACGGATTACCTGCCGCAGCGCATCGTGTATGTGTCGTGCAGCCCGTCGACGCTGGCGCGCGACGCCGGCATCCTGGTGCACCGCGCCGGCTACGTGATGAAGAAGGCGGGCGTGGTCAACATGTTCCCGCATACCTCGCACGTCGAATCGATCGGCGTGTTCGAGCTGGCCTGAAGTCGAAGGCCGCGGCGGGTGACATGGTAGGGTGGGCGCCCCGTGCCCACGCGTAAACGTTGCGCATTGTTGGCCTTCTGTAAAGCTATCACCATGCAAACGTCACGCGTGGGCACAGGGCGCCCACCCTACGTATCAACCGCTGCCTGTCCCAGCGCGCTGCGCCAGTAGCGCAAACAGCTGCACCGGATCGGCCGGCTTGAGCAGATAGGCGTCGAACGCCGACGCGCCCGCCTGCACCGCGTCCGGCTGGCCATAGCCTGTTACCGCCACCAGCAATGCACCGCCCGTGGCAGGCAACGCCCGCAGCCGCCCCGCCAGTGCGTGACCATCCATCCCCGGCAGCCCGATATCGAGCAGGCAGGCGTCGAACGTCGCCGCCTGCGCCCGCCTCAAGGCTTCCTGCGGATCGTGCGCCACCGTTACGCGGTGGCCGGCCGCTTCCAGCAGCATGGCCATGGTATTGGCCGCATCCACATTGTCATCCACCACCAGCACCCGCAAACCGGCGCCGGCGACGCTGTCGATCACGCTGGCGGGCGTGGGCGGCTGCTCGACAGGCGCCGCGATGCGCGGCAGGCGCAGCGTGAACCGGCTGCCGCAATCGCGCCCGGCGCTGGCCGCGGCCACGCTGCCGCCGTGCAGCTCCACCAGGCTTTTCACCAGGGCCAGGCCGAGGCCAAGTCCGCCCTGGGTGCGGTCCGGCGTGCGCTCGGCCTGCGAGAACAAATCGAACACGGTGGGCAGCAGCTCGGCCGCGATGCCGATGCCGTTGTCGGTCACCACCAGCATCACCTGCGCGGCGTCGAGCGTCATCGACAGGCGCAGCTGTCCCCCATCGGGCGTGTACTTGGCGGCGTTGTTCAGCAGGTTCGCCAGCACCTGCACCAGGCGCTTGTGGTCGCCCTCGACACAGGCCGCTTCGGGCGCCAGCTGCAGGACCAGCTCGTGGCGGCGCGCCTCGACCAGCGGGCGCACCTGCTCGGCGGCGTCGGCCACCACCCGCTTCAGGTCGACCGGTGCGCGCTCCAGCACGGCCAGGCCGCGCGTCACGCGCGACACGTCCAGCAAATCGTCGATCAGGCCGGTCATGTGCGCCACCTGGCGCCCGATGATGCCGCTGGTGCGGGCGACGCGGCCGCTGTCCTGCGGGTCGAGGGTGAGCAGCTGGGCCGCGGCCGCGATCGGCGCCAGCGGATTGCGCAGCTCGTGTGCCAGCATCGCCAGGAACTCGTCCTTGCGGCGGTCGGCCGCGCGCAGGGCTTCCTCGGCGCGCACCCGCTCGATGGCGCTCCAGGCGCGCTCGGCGACGTCGCCGATCACGCGCAGTTCGTCTTCGCTCCAGGCGCGCGGCGCCGCCTGGCTGACGAACAGGCAGGCGATCAGGGCGCCGTTGCGGCTGAGCGGCACGGCGACGCCGGCGCGGACGTCGAGCGCGCGGTAGGCTGGCCAGGTTGCCGGGGTGCCGGTGCGCGGATCATGCTCGAGGTCGTCGACGACCCAGGTTTCGCCGCGTTCCAGCGCGGCGAAATTGACGCCGAAAGCGTCGGTATCCAGGCTGCCGCGCAGTGCTTCGACGCCGTCCACGTAGTTGGCCTGGAAGCGCACGCGGCGGCGCTCGGCATCGTATTCGCCATAGACGACGCGGCTGGCTTGCAGGAAGCGGCCGAGCAGGACGCTGGTGTCGCGCAGGATGGCGTCGGCATTGTCGAGGCGGCGCAGCAGGTCGGCCAGGCCGAGCTGGAATTCGAAGATCGCCAGCAGCGAGGACTGGCGCGCCACCGCGTTGCGCAGTTCGCGTGCGCTGTCGGCGCGCTCGATGGCGTTCCAGACCCGTTCGCCGATGTCGGAGGCAAGCTTGCATTCTTCGGCCGTCCAGCGCCGCGCGCTATGGTCGAGCACGTTCAGGCCGGCCAGCAGGCGGCCATTGCGCGCGTGGGGCTGCACCAGCAGCGACACGATGCCGAGCCGTTCGTAGGCCGCCAGGAAAGGCGCGGTGCGCGGATCGGTCCGGACGTCCTCGACCACCAGCGGGCGTCCTGCGCGCAGTTCGGCCATGACCTCGGGGCCGAAGTCGGCATGCCAGGCTTCGCGGCCCACCAGTTCGCCGCTGCCTTGCGGGGTCCAGTGGGCGCGAATGCGGAAACTGCCGCGCGTGTCGTCGTTCACGCCGTGGAAGATGTTCGAGGCGCCCAAGTATTGGCCGAGCGCTTCGTTGGCGACCTCGGCGATCCGGTCGGTATCGAGCAGGCCGCCCAGGCGGTCGGCCAGTTGCAATTGCAGGGCCTGGCGCCGTTCGAGGGCGACCCGGGCCGTGGTTTCGTTGATCACACACAGCGCGCCGCCGATCGCGCCGGTCTCGTCGCGCAGCGGCGAATAGGCGAGGGTGAAGCAGGCTTCGAAGGGCTGGCCGTTGCGCAGGATCGTGCGCGGTACGTCTTCGCCATAGGTCGGGATGCCGGCCGTCGCCTGCTCGACCAGCGGCTGGACGCCGTTCCAGAGTTCCGGCCAGACCGTGCGCAGCGGCGTGCCGAGCGCGGCCGGATGCTTGGCTTCGAGCAGCTCGACATAGGCATCGTTGTAGAGCATCACCAGCTGCGGTCCCCAGGCGATGAAGATGGGGAAGCGCGAGTCGACGATCATCGCGACCGCGCTGCGCAGCACCGGCCCCCAGCCGGCGGGATGGCCGACCGGGCTGCTCGACCAGTCGCGCGCGGCGTAGCCGGCGCGAATGGCGCCGGGACTGGCCAGCAAGTCGTA
Organism: Massilia sp. YIM B02769; assembly: GCF_030411995.1. Taxonomy (GTDB): domain Bacteria; phylum Pseudomonadota; class Gammaproteobacteria; order Burkholderiales; family Burkholderiaceae_D; genus Telluria. The sequence continues at coordinate 202,309 of NZ_JASNRC010000006.1, read as the reverse complement.
GGGAAGGTGGGCAGCCATCGAATGTTGCGATTGAAGAAAAGACGATGATACGTTGAAACGCCGATCTGAACCCAAATCAATTGTTTCTAAAGAAGTACAGGCGAAAAAAAACCGGCCCGCAGGCCGGTTCCGGTAAAACCCTTGCCAGGATCAGTCGTCGCCGCCGACGATGCCCAGCAAGCGCAGCAGGTTGGCAAAGACGTTGTACACGTCGAGGTAGATCGCCAGCGTGGCCGTGATGTAGTTGGTTTCGCCGCCGTTGACGATGCGCTGCACGTCATACAGGATGAAGGCCGAGAAGATCGCCACCGCCAGCACCGAGAACACGATGGTCAGCGCCGGGATCTGCAGGAAGATGTTGGCGAAGCCGGCCAGCAGCAGCACGACCACGCCGGCCATCAGCCAGCTACCCATGCCCGAGAAATCGCGCTTGGTGGTGGTGGCGATGCTTGCCATCACGGCCAGCACGCAGGCGGTGCCGCCGAAGGCGGTCATGATCAGGGTGCCGCCGTTGCTGTAGCCCAGGGTGTGGCGCAGCAGCGGGGTCAGCATCAGGCCCATGAAGAAGGTGAAGCCCAGCAGGACGAAGACGCCGACCGCGGAATCCTTGGTCTTCTCGATGGCGAACATGAAGCCGAAGGCAACCGCCAGGAAGATGATGAAGCCCATCGCGCCGCCGAGCATCGGCAGCTGCATGCTCACGCCGACGAAGGCGCCGAGCACGGTCGGGATCATCGACAGGGCCAGCAGCCAGAAGGTGTTGCGCAGGACTTTGTTGCGCGTGACCTGGCCGACCGCCACGTCGTACGCGGGTTGCTTTTGCAGGATAGGGTTCATGTTCATGCCTCCGTTGGTAGGATAATTCGGTGCCAGCATAGCATGCGCATGCCGCGCAGAGTATGGACAGGCCTTGGGTTTAAGTTATTCATAAGTTCCGTACCGCAAGCTACCGGCCTCGCGCTACCGGGTGTTTTTTCGATGCGATTGGGCCATGATCACGCCACTTTTGGCCTCCCGGCCGCATTCTGGGTTATATGGACGCATGTATGGTAAAATCGAAGGTTGATTGAGTTCTCAACTTCTCGATTTAAACCTTTCTTTTTATTGGAGTTTTTACATGGCAATCGAACGCACCCTGTCGATCATCAAACCAGACGCAGTTGCAAAAAACGTGATCGGCCAAATCTACAGCCGCTTCGAAAACGCTGGCCTGAAGATCGTCGCAGCCCGTATGACCCAGCTGTCGCGCGAGCAGGCTGAAGGCTTCTACGCTGCCCACAAGGAGCGCGGCTTCTTCAACGACCTGGTCACCTTCATGGTTTCCGGTCCAGTCATGATCCAGGTTCTGGAAGGCGAGAACGCCGTCCTGGCGCACCGCGACCTGATGGGCGCGACCGATCCGAAGAAAGCTGAAAAAGGCACCATCCGCGCCGATTTCGCCGATTCGATCGATGCCAACGCCGTGCACGGTTCGGACGCTGTCGAAGCCGCACAAGTCGAAATCGCTTACTTCTTCCCAGAACTGAAGTAATCGCTGTCGGCACCAAGCACCGCTCGCCCATGCTTCAGGCCCGGCGAGCGGGGTTCGTTTTATTTTTATACAGTACCCCAGAACACCATGACGACTCTCACCAACCTGCTGGACTTCGATCCCGCGCAACTCGTCGCTTACTGCGCTGAATTGGGTGAGAAGCCGTTCCGCGCAAAGCAGTTGCAACGCTGGATACACCAGTTCGGCGCCAGCAATTTCGACGACATGACGGACCTCGCCAAGTCGCTGCGCGAAAAACTGAAAACCCGCGCCGAGGTGCGCTCGCCCGCCATCATCAGCGACAACACCTCGAGCGACGGCACCCGCAAGTGGCTGGTCGACGTCGGCAACGGCAACGCCGTGGAAACCGTGTTCATCCCGGAAGAAAACCGCGGCACGCTGTGCATCTCCACGCAAGCGGGTTGCGCCGTCAACTGCCGCTTCTGCTCGACCGGCAAGCAGGGCTTCAACCGCAACCTCACGGTCGCCGAGATCATCGGCCAGCTGTGGATGGCCGAGTTCGAGCTGCGCCGCACCAAGGGCATCGAGCCCGGCCCGAAAGGCGAACGCCAGATCACCAACGTGGTCATGATGGGCATGGGCGAGCCGCTGCTGAACTACGAGCCGACCGCCACCGCGCTCAAGCTGATGCTCGACGATAACGCCTACGGCCTGTCGCGCCGCCGCGTGACCCTGTCGACCTCGGGCGTGGTGCCGAACATCGACAAGCTGGCGCAGGACGTGCCGGTGGCCCTGGCGGTGTCGCTGCACGCCTCGAACGACGCCCTGCGCGACATCCTGGTGCCGTTGAACAAGAAGTACCCGCTGCGCGAACTGCTGGCCGCCTGCAAGCGCTACCTGGCATTCGCGCCGCGCGACTTCATCACCTTCGAGTACTGCATGCTCGACAACTTCAACGATTCGGACGAGCATGCGCGCGAACTGATCGCCCTGGTCAACGATCCGGAAGTCGGCGTGAACTGCAAGTTCAACCTGATTCCGTTCAATCCTTTCCCGGAGTCGGGCCTGTTCCGCTCGAAGAACCCGCGCATCAAGGCCTTTGCCGAAGTGCTGATGAACGCCGGCATCGTGACCACCGTGCGCAAGACGCGCGGCGACGACATCGACGCCGCCTGCGGCCAGCTGGCCGGCGAGGTCAAGGACCGTACCCGCGTGGCCGAGCGCATGGAAAAGATGGCCGAGTACCAGAAAAAATTCGGCGCCGACTTCGGCCGCATCGTGGAGATTCCTTCTTGATCGGCGCGCAGGCAGGCAAGGGAATGAACGGGGCAGCGACCCGCCTGGCGGCGGCGCTTGCCCTGTGCCTGTTGTCGGCCTGCGCCAGCAATCCGGGCGGCGGTTCCACCGCCGAACTGAAGACCGCCTCCGACCAGACCGTGGCCGAGAAGCGCGCCGCGATCCGCCTGCAGCTGGCGGTCGAGTACTACCAGGACGGCAAGTACGAGATCGCCCTCGACGAAATCAAGAAGGCGATCGCCGCCGACGGCGATTACGCCGACGCCTATGGCGTGCGCGCCCTGATCTACACCGCGATGAACGAATTGCCGCTCGCGGAAGAAAACTACCAGCACGCGCTGCGCCTGGCGCCGCGCAATCCCGAGCTGGCCAACAACTACGGCGCTTTCCTGTGCCAGCGCGCCAACCGCCCGCAAGAGGCGATGCGCCATTTCGACGCCGCGATCGCCAACCCGTCCTACCGGACGCCGGTGAGCGCGATGGTGAATGCCGGGCAGTGCAGCCTGAAGACGAAGAATTACGACGCGGCCGAGCGCTACCTGCTCAATGCGCTGCGTTTCAACCCCGACCTGCCGGCCACCAGCGCCGGCCTGGCGCGGGTGTACTACGAGCGGCGCGACTACGGGCGCGCCGGTTTTTTCATACACCGCCTGACGGACGTGTCGACACTCGACACCCTGTCCGCCGATGCCTTGTGGCTGGCCATCCGGGTCGGACGCAAGAGCGGCGAGCGCGCGAACGAAGCCAGCCTGCTGGCGCAGCTGCGGCGGCGCTTCCCGGGCTCGCCCGAGTTCGCGGCGTACGAGCGCGGGGCATTCGATGAGTGAGACGACAATGACTTCTGAGCGCGCAGACCAGGGCGCCACGCCGGCCAACCACCACAGCCATCCGGGCGCCACCCTCGCCGCACAGCGCGAAGCGATGGGCTGGAGCGTCGAGCAGGTGGCCGAGCAGCTCAAGCTGGCGGTGCGCCAGGTGGTGGCGATCGAGGCCGGCGACTACGCGGCCCTGCCGAGCCCGGCCGTGACGCGCGGCTTCGTGCGTGCCTACGCCAAGATCGTGCGTCTCGACCCGGCGCCGCTGGTGGCGATGGTCAAGATGGACGAGCCGGCTCCCAGCGAGCTCGATGGCGCCGCCGCCCGCCGCGAACGTCCAACTTCGTTCTCGGAATCGCGCTTCCCGACCCATGGCCGGCGTTCCAGCCTGCCGCTGGGCTGGATCGTCGCGGTCGTCGTGGTGGCTGCCGCCGCCGGCGCCGCCTGGAATTTCGGCCTGATCAAGCTGCCGGGGAGCGATGCCACGGCCACGGGCGATGCCATCCAGACCGTGCCGGCCGACGGCGCGGCCACCGGCGCCGGCGCCGACGCTGGCCACGATCCTGCCGTGCCGCTGATCTCGGTGCCGGCCCAGGGCGACGCCAACGCGGCCCCGGCAAATGGCGCGACGACTGCGCCGGCAGGCCAGGCGCCCGCCGCCACACCGCCCGCCGTCCAGACCGCACCGGCCTCGCCGACGACCACGGCGCCCGCGACGACCGCGCCAGCCGCGAATGCGCCGGCTGCCATCGCCACCGTGCCGGCAGCGCCGGCGGCGGCGCCTGCCCCGGCCGGCGCCAACACCCTGGTGCTGAGCGTGCGCGAGGATTCCTGGATCGAAGTGCGCCCGCAAGGCGGCCGCGCGCTGATTTCGCGCCTGGTGAAAGCCGGCAGTACTGAAACCGTCGAAGTGCCGGGTACCGCGACCCTGGTGGTCGGCAACCCGAACGGCGTGAGCGCCACGCTGCGCGGCGCCGCCGTGGCGCTGCCGCAAGTGCCGGGCAAGACCATTTCCCGTGTCACGCTGAACAAATAAACGGAAACACCCATGAATGCCATGAACATGCCCATTCCTTCCGGTCCGATGGCGCGCCGCGCCAGCCGCCGCGTGCTGGTCCAGCACGGCGCGCGCAAGGTCTGGATCGGTGGCGACGCCCCGGTGGTGGTGCAGTCGATGACCAACACCGACACCGCCGACGTGATCGGCACCGCCATCCAGATCAAGGAACTGGCGCGTGCCGGTTCCGAGATGGTGCGCCTGACCGTCGACAAGCCGGAAGCGGCTGCCGCCGTGCCGGCGATCCGCGAGCAGCTCGACCGCATGGAAGTGGATGTGCCGCTGGTCGGCGACTTCCACTACAACGGCCACATCCTGCTGCGCGACTTCCCGGAATGCGCCGCCGCGCTGTCGAAGTACCGCATCAACCCGGGCAACGTGGGGCAGGGCGCCAAGCGCGACACCCAGTTCGCCCAGATGATCGAAGTGGCGATCAAGCACGACAAGCCGGTGCGCATTGGCGTCAACTGGGGAAGCCTGGACCAGTCGCTGCTGGCGCGCATCATGGATGCGAATGCCGCGCGCGCGAACCCGTTCAGCGCCCAGGCCGTGATGTACGAAGCCCTCATCACCTCGGCCATCGAGAACGCCGTGCGCGCCGAGGAAGTCGGCCTGGCGAAAGACAAGATCATCCTGTCGTGCAAGGTATCGGCGGTGCAGGACCTGATCGCGGTCTACCGCGAACTGGCGCGCCGCTGCGACTACCCGCTGCACCTGGGCCTGACCGAAGCCGGCATGGGCAGCAAGGGCATCGTCGCCTCGACCGCCGCGCTGTCGGTGCTGCTCCAGGAAGGCATCGGCGACACCATCCGCGTGTCGCTGACGCCGGAGCCGGGCGGCGACCGCACCAAGGAGGTCGTGGTATCGCAGGAGATCCTGCAAACCATGGGCCTGCGCAAGTTCACCCCGATGGTGATCGCCTGCCCGGGCTGCGGCCGCACCACCTCGACCGTGTTCCAGGAACTGGCCGACAACATCCAGAGCTTCCTGCGCGAGCAGATGCCGGAATGGAAGAAGTCCTACCCGGGTGTGGAAGCGATGAACGTGGCCGTGATGGGCTGCATCGTCAACGGTCCGGGCGAGTCGAAGCATGCGAACATCGGCATCAGTTTGCCGGGCACCGGCGAATCGCCGGCGGCGCCGGTGTTTGTCGATGGGCAAAAGTTCGCCACGCTGCGCGGCGAGCGGATCGTCGAAGAGTTCCAGGCCATCGTGCTGGATTACGTGAAGAAAAACTACGGCAAACAAACCGAAATCGTTGGCTAAACGTAGGGTGGGTTCTCGAACCCACCAAGCATGCCGCACGGTACATGGTGGGTTCAAGAACCCACCCTACGAATCAAAGAACGCAATCATGTCCAAACCAGAAAAAATCAATGCCATCAAAGGCATGAACGACATCCTCCCAGCCGACGCACCGCTGTGGGAACTGTTCGAGAACACCGCCGAAACGATCCTGAAGAGCTACGGCTACCAGAAGATCGTCACCCCGATCGTCGAGGAAACCCGCCTGTTCGCGCGCGCCATCGGCGCCGTGACCGACATCGTCGAAAAGGAAATGTATTCCTTCGAGGACTCGATGAACGGCGACCAGCTGACCCTGCGTCCGGAAGGCACGGCCGGCGTGGTGCGCGCCGTCATCGAGCACAATCTGGTGTACGAAGGCCCGAAGCGCCTTTGGTACAAGGGCCCGATGTTCCGCCACGAGCGTCCGCAGCGCGGCCGCTACCGCCAGTTCTTCCAGTTCGGCGCCGAAGCCGTCGGCTTTGCCGGCCCGGACATCGATGCCGAACTGATCATGCTGTGCCGCCGCCTGTGGGATGACCTGGGCCTGCAGAACGTGCGCCTGGAACTGAATTCGATCGGCAACGCCGACGAGCGCAACCGTCACCGCGCCGACCTGATCGCCTACTTCGAACAGCACAGCGAGGTGCTCGACGCCGAAGCCCAGCGCCGCCTGCACAGCAACCCGCTGCGCATCCTCGACACCAAGAACCCGGCCATGCAGGAGATGGTGAACGGCGCGCCGCAACTGCTGTCGTATCTGGGCGAGGAATCGCTGGCCCACTTCAACGGCGTCAAAAAGCTGCTCGACCGTAACAACGTCCAGTACACCGTGAATCCGCGCCTGGTGCGCGGCCTCGATTACTACAACCGCACCGTGTTCGAGTGGGTCACCGACGAGCTGGGCTCGCAGGGCACGATCTGCGCCGGCGGCCGCTACGATCCGCTGATCGAAACCTTCGGCGGCAAGCACACCCCGGGCGTCGGTTTCGCGATGGGCATCGAGCGCATCGTCGAGCTGATGAAGGGCCTCGGCGAACCGGCCGCGCCTTCGCAGTGCGACGTCTACATGGTGCACCAGGGCGAGGAAGCGCAGGTGCAGGCCTTTATCCTGGCCGAACGATTCCGCGATGCCGGCCTGGATGTTGTGCTACATTGCGCAACGCCGGCCGGTGCGGGCAGCTTCAAGAGCCAGATGAAGAAGGCCGACGCCAGCGGCGCCGCCTTTGCCGTCATCCTCGGCGAAGACGAAGTGGCCAACAACGTGGCGGCCGTGAAGTCGCTGCGCGCAGCTGCTGGACAAGCCGGCGAGCAGCAGCAGGCCAGCGTTGCCTTCGACGCCGTGGTCGACCACGTGGTGGACGCCATCATCGGCGACCATGACCACGACCACGATCACGTGCATTACCATCCATAAGCGACGTTTCAACAGCACTGAAGTCCCGATCCATCGATAATTATCAGACAGACGAACGACCATGGCATACGACCTCGAAGAACAAGAACAGATTGCCTCATTCAAGGCTTTCTGGTCCAAGTACGGCAACCTGATCACCTGGGTGCTGATCATTGCGCTCGGCTCCTTTGCCGCCTATAACTTCTGGAACCAGCACGTGCGCAAGTCGTCGACCGAAGCGTCGGCCCTGTACGACACCCTGACCGAGGCCGTGATCGCCAACGACAACGCCAAGGCCCAGCGCATCGCCGCCGACATCCAGGACAAGTTCAAGCGCACCGCGTATGCCCAGATGAGCGCCCTGGCCGCCGCCAAGACCGCCTTCGAAGCAAACGACCTGAAGACCGCCAAGGTCCAGCTGCAATGGGTGGTCGACAACGGCAACGACGAATACCAGTCAGTCGCGAAACTGCGCCTGGCCGGCGTGCTGCTGGACGAGAAGAACTACGATGGCGCCATGAAGCTGCTGAACGAAAAGTTCCTGCCGCAATTCTCGGCCGAAGTGCAGGACCGCAAGGGCGACGTGCTGGTGGCGCAGAACAAAATCGCCGACGCCCGCAACGCCTACGTTGCCGCACTGGCCGCCATGGGTCCGAAGCATCCGGGCAGCCAGCTGGTGCGCATCAAGCTCGAAGCGATCGGCGGTACCGCCCCGGAAGCGCCGAAAGCCGCAGCGTAATCGTCGTTTGATACGGCCCGCGCCATGCCGCCAAGGCGGGCGCGGGCTTTGCGTCCTCTACAGACTTAAGAACAAGGCTAAAAGAATATGCGTATTACCCGTAAGCTGGTTGGTGTCGGTGTCCTGGCCCTGATGACGGGCTGCTCGACCTTGAGTTCGCTGAATCCCTTCTCGTCGAAAGACAAGACCAACGAGCCGGCCAAGCTGGAAGAACTGAAGGCCTCGATGGCCGTGCGTACCGCATGGAAGCTCGATATCGGCAAGGCCAAGGGCTACCAGTTCTCGCCTGCGCTGGCCGGCAACACCCTGGTCGTGGCCAGCGCCGAGGGCGATATCGCCCGCGTCGAGGCGGCGGACGGCCGTTCGATGTGGCGCATCAAGGCCGGCTCGAACCTGACCGCCGGCGTCGGCACCGACGGCAACGTGATCGTGGTCGGCGCCGCCAAGGGCGTGCTGATGGCCTTCGACATGGACGGCAAGGCGCTGTGGAAGACCCAGCTGTCGAGCGAGATCCTGTCCGCCCCGGCCGTCGGCCAGGGCATGGTGGTGGCGCGTTCGATCGACAATCGCATCGTCGGCGTCGATGCCGCCACCGGCGAAAAGAAATGGACCGTGCAGCGTCCGTCGCCACCGCTGACCCTGCGTAACGCGCCGGGCATGCTGGTGCACGACAAGGACGTGATCGTGGCCCAGCCGGCCGGCAAGCTGACGTCCTTCCTGATGGCCACCGGCGCTCCGCGCTGGGAAGTCGAGGTGGGCATGGCGCGCGGCGCCACCGAACTGGAACGCGTCACCGACATCGGCGGCGCCCCGGTGATCTTCGAATCCGACGTCTGCGCCGTATCCTACCAGGGCCGCGTGGCCTGCTTCGAGCTCGCGTCGGGCTCGCCGCGCTGGAACCGCGACCTGTCCTCGGAAGTGGGCGTGGCCGTCGACCAGCGTTTCGTCTTCGCCGCCGACGACAAGGGCGCCGTGCATGCGTTTGCCCGCGACAGCGGCGCCAGCGTCTGGAAGAACGACAAGCTCGCCTTCCGCGCACTCTCGACGCCGCTGTCCTACGGCCGTGCGGTCGCGGTCGGCGACTACCAGGGTTACATCCACTTCCTGTCGCGCGAGGACGGGTCGTTCCTGGCGCGCGCCGCCCTCGACGGCGGCGCTGTCAGCGGCACGCCGCTGGTGGCCGGAAGTAACCTGATTTTTCAAACACAAAATGGAACTGTGGCCGCCATCGCGGTCGAATAGAATAAATACATGAAGCCGGTAATTGCACTCGTTGGTCGCCCGAACGTCGGAAAGTCGACCCTATTCAACCGCCTGACCCGTTCGCGCGACGCGCTGGTGGCCGACCTCCCTGGCCTGACGCGCGACCGCCACTACGGCGAGGGGCGGATCGGCGAGCGGCCCTTCCTGGTCATCGATACCGGCGGTTTCGAGCCGGTGGCCAAGGAAGGCATCATGCACGAGATGGCCCTGCAGACGAAGCAGGCCGTGGCCGAAGCCGACATCGTCGTCTTCATCGTCGACGGCCGCCAGGGCCTGACCCCGCACGACAAGACCATTACCGACTTCCTGCGCAAGTCCGGCCGCCAGGTCATGCTCGTGATTAACAAGTCCGAGGGCATGAAGTACACCTCGGTCACCGCCGAGTTCTACGAGCTGGGCATGGGCGACCCGTATGTCATTTCCGCCGCTCACGGCGACGGCGTGCACGACCTGGTCAACGAAGCGCTCGACCTGGCCTTTGCCCAGCGCCCAAGCGACGAGGAAGAACTGGAGCCGGCGGACCGCGGCGTGAAGATCGCCCTGGTCGGCCGTCCGAACGTCGGCAAGTCGACCCTGATCAATACCCTGGTCGGCGAGCAGCGTGTGATCGCCTTCGACATGCCGGGCACCACCCGCGACTCGATCGAAGTGCCATTCGAGCGCGACGGCAAGCAGTACACCCTGATCGACACCGCCGGCATCCGCCGCCGCGGCAAGGTGTTCGAAGCGATCGAGAAATTCTCGGTCGTGAAGACCCTGCAATCGGTGTCGGAAGCCAACGTGGTCGTGCTGATGCTGGACGCCCAGCAGGACATTTCCGAGCAGGATGCGCACATCGCCGGCTTCATCCTGGAATCGGGCAGGGCGCTGGTGGTGGCCGTCAACAAGTGGGACGGTTTGACCAGCGACCAGCGCGACCAGGTGAAGAACGACATCGACCGCAAGCTCGACTTCCTCGGCTTTGCCGACATGAAGTTCATCTCGGCGCTGAAGGGCAGCGGCGTGTCGCAGCTGATGAAGTCGGTCGATGCGGCCTACGCGGCCGCGACGGCGAATTTGTCGACCCCGCGCCTGACCCGCGCGCTGCAGGAAGCGATCGAGAAGCAGGAACCGAAGCGCAAGGGCGGCACCCGTCCGAAGATGCGCTACGCCCACCAGGGCGGCCAGAATCCGCCGGTCATCGTCATCCACGGCAATGCCCTGGACGGCGTGACGGAACCGTATAAACGCTACCTGGAAAAACACTTCCGCGACACCTTCAGCCTGATCGGCACGCCATTGCGGATCGAGCTGCGCAGCGGTAAAAATCCTTTCGATAAGCGCGAAGGGTAATCCAATCCGGATAAGCGCGCCCGGCAAACCCGCCGGGCCGCTGCGCAAGCCATCTCCCGTGGGCTGTATTGCTCGTTTTAATGTTTTCTTAAGCGTAGCAGTACGACAAAAAAGGGTAAAACAGGTTACAGTAACCGCAGGCCATCGTTCGCAAAGCTGAATCTTGCCCCGTCCACTTGAAATGGCGGCATTAGCCTCCAATTTTTAAACTACAACAACATTACGGAGCTGTTATGAGCAACAAAGGGCAACTGTTACAAGACCCATTCCTCAATGCCTTGCGCAAAGAGCATGTCCCTGTCTCGATCTACCTGGTCAACGGGATCAAACTGCAGGGCCACATCGAGTCCTTCGACCAATACGTCGTCCTGCTCCGCAATACCGTCACCCAAATGGTGTACAAGCATGCCATTTCCACCGTCGTGCCGGCTCGCGCCGTCAATCTCAACCTCGATTCCGAAGCTGAGTAAGGCCGATGGCTGACGCCCTCGGTACAAGTACCATGCGCGCCGCGCTGGTCGGCATCGATTTTGGCGCTGTCGACTTCAGCGCCAGTCTCGAAGAGCTCGCCTTGTTGGCGCGCTCGGCCGGCGCGGAGCCGATCACCACGATCACCGCAAAACGTTCCGCCCCCGATCCTGCCTATTTTGTCGGCAGCGGCAAGGCCGACGAGATCGCCCAGGCCGCGACCGTCGACAATGCCGACATCGTCATCTTCAACCACGCCCTGTCGCCCGCCCAGCAGCGTAACCTCGAGCGCCGCCTGAACCGCCGCGTCATCGACCGCACCAGCCTGATCCTCGACATCTTCGCCCAGCGCGCCAAGAGCCACGAGGGTAAGTTGCAGGTGGAACTGGCCCAGCTGCAGCACCTGGCCACGCGCCTGATCCGCGGCTGGACCCACCTGGAACGGCAAAAGGGCGGTATCGGTTTGCGCGGTCCCGGCGAAACCCAGCTCGAGACCGACCGCCGCCTGATCGGCGAACGCGTCAAGGCCTTACGTGCCCGTCTCACCAAGCTGCGCAAGCAGCACGAGACCCAGCGCCGCCAGCGCGGCCGGAACAACACCTTCTCGGTCTCGCTCGTCGGCTATACGAATGCCGGCAAGTCGACCCTGTTCAATACGCTGACCAAGGCCGGCGTGTATGTGGCGAACCAGCTGTTCGCGACCCTGGACACCACCAGCCGCCGCCTCTACCTCAACGACGAGGTCGGCAGCGTGGTGATTTCCGACACCGTCGGCTTCGTGCGCGAATTGCCGCACCAGCTGGTTGCCGCTTTCCGCGCCACCCTGGAAGAAACGATTCACGCCGACCTGCTGCTGCATGTGGTCGATGGTTCCTCGCCGGTGCGCATGGAACAGATCGAACAGGTCAACGACGTCCTGCGCGAAATCGGCGCAGACCATATTCCGCAGATCCTTGTGTGGAACAAGATTGACGCGGCCGACCTCCAGCCCGGGGTCGAACGTGATGAATATGATAAAATCAGCCGCGTTTTTATCAGCGCCCGCAGCGGCGCCGGCCTCGATCTGTTGCGCGATGCAATCGTCGAGGCAGCCGGCTCCGCGCCTGGCCTGAGCGCTAAAAACGAAGAGCAGGACGATGCCGCGACGAAGGCGTCGGACGCATCCGACCAATCGGATGGGTCGGACGACGACTTCGGCGCAAGTATTCCAACCTCCACCCATCTCGGGCCCCACTAGCCTATGCTCGTTTCCTTACTTAAACGTTTTGGCGTCAAACTGTCGCTGAACGATCCGCGCTGGGGTAACAATCCCAAGCGTGACCCCAAGGCCCAGGAGGGCCGCCGTCCGGGTGAAGGTCCGCCCGATCTCGACCAGATGTGGCGCGACTTCAATGCGCGCCTGAACCGCCTGTTCGGCGGCCGCGGCAACAACGGCGGCGACGCCGGCGGACCGTACCGCTCGGAAGGGCGGGGCGCCGGCATCACGGCCACCGTGATCGGCTTCATCGTCGTGCTGATCTGGCTCGCCAGCGGCGCCTTCATCGTCCAGGAAGGCCAGGTCGGCGTGGTGACCACCTTCGGCCGCCTGAGCCACACCACCGGCGCCGGCTTCAACTGGCGCTGGCCGGCCCCGATCCAGGCCCACGAAACCGTCAACGTCTCGCAGGTGCGTACCGCCGAAATCGGCTACCGCGACAACGTGCGCAACAAGCAGCCGGCCGAAGCGCTGATGCTGACCGACGACGAAAACATCATCGACATCCAGTTTGCGGTGCAGTACACCCTGAAGGACCCGGTCGCCTGGGTCTTCAACAACCGCGACCAGGACACCAGCGTGCACCAGATCGCCGAAACGGCGGTGCGCGAAGTGGTGGGCAAGAGCAAGATGGACTTCGTGCTGTACGAAGGCCGCGAAAAGGTGGCCGTCGACGTCCACACCATGATGCAGGCCATCGTCGACCGCTACAAGCTGGGCGTCCTGATCACCAACGTGACCATGCAGAACGTGCAGCCGCCTGAGCAGGTGCAGAGCGCTTTCGATGACGCCGTGAAAGCCGGCCAGGACCGCGCGCGCGCCGGCAACGAAGGCCAGGCCTACGCCAACGACGTGATCCCGCGTGCGCGCGGCGCCGCGAATCGCCTGCTGGAAGACGCGTCGGCCTACCGCTCAATGGTCATCGAAAACGCCACCGGTAACGCCTCGCGCTTCAACCAGGTGGTGGCCGAGTATGCCAAGGCCCCGGGCGTGACCCGCGACCGCATGTACCTCGACACCATGCAATCGATCTTCAGCAACACCACGAAGGTGATGGTCGACGCCAAGTCGGGTTCCAACCTGCTGTACCTGCCGCTGGACAAGCTGGTCGCCCAGGTCGCCGCGAACGACGCGAATGTCGGCCGTGCGCACTCGGGCCCGGTGCAGGCGCCGGCCCAGCAGGGCGCGGCCGCGCAAGGATCGACTTCGCAGGAAGTCCTGCAAAACATCGAAGCGGTGCGCCAGCGCGACTCGCGCAGCCGCGATACCTCACGTGACAGGGAGAGCCGTTGATGAGCCGCCTCGTAACCATTTTCGTGGCGGGCTTCATTGCCCTGATGCTGCTGTCCTCGACGGTGTTCGTGGTCGACCAGCGCCGCTTCGCGATTGTCTTCGCCCTTGGTGAAGTGCGCGAAGTGATCGCCGAGCCGGGCCTGCACTTCAAGCTGCCGCCGCCGTTCCAGAACGTGATCTATCTCGACAAGCGCATCCTGACCCTGGATACGCCCGATGCCGACCGCTTCATCACGTCCGAGAAAAAGAACATCTTGGTCGACGCCTTTGTCAAATGGCGCATCGTCGAGCCGCGCCTGTACTACGTCAGCTTCAACGGCGACGAGCGCGCCGCCCGCAACCGCATGTCGCAGATCGTCAAGGCGGCCCTGAACGACGAGATCACCAAGCGCACCGTGCGCGAAGTGATTTCCGGCGAGCGCGGCCGCGTGATGGATGCCGTGCGCGACAAGGTCGTGGCCGAGGCCAAGCAGATCGGCGTCGGCATCGTCGACGTGCGCCTGAAGCGCGTGGACTACATCGATCAGATCAACGACTCGGTCTACGACCGCATGCGCGCCGAGCGGGTGCGCGTAGCCAATGAACTGCGTTCGACCGGTTCGGCCGAAAGCGAGAAGATCCGCGCCGACGCCGACCGCCAGCGCACCGTGATCCTGGCCGAAGCCTTCCGCGAAGCCGAGAAGATCAAGGGCGAGGGCGATGCGAAAGCGTCCGCGATCTATGCGGAAGCGTTTGGCAAGAATCCGGAGTTCTACAAGTTCTATCGTTCGCTCGAAGCTTATCGCGCCAGCTTCAAGGCCCAGGGCGATGTGATGGTGATCGATTCGAATTCGGAGTACTTCAAGTACTTCAAGAATCCGGGCAGCAAATAATCGCCGAGCAGCATGCCAAAGACGCCGCGCACCCCGCGGCGTTTTTTTATTCGTGGTCGCCGCATATTGATATCGGCTCCCGTGCGGTGGGCCGGGCCGCGCAAGGCACTCCCTGCCCACGCGGAACGATGCGTCAACGCGGCATCATTGCATCCGTCAGCGACCGCACAGAAACGTAGGGTGGACGGCTCTGCCGTCCACGCGTTCAACTAACCGATGCCGATCGCGACCGTGGTGTGCATCGTTTCCGTGAACGCGTGGACGGGGGACCCGTTCACCCTACGCCCCTTCGGCTTATGCGGCCATGAATCGACGCTTGCGACCGAACGAGCTCTTCAAGCAACATCAACCGCCAGCCCCGCCGCATTTTCAGGTAAAATTGCCGATTCGGCGACGACTTCGCACGTTCGAGCGCGCCTTATTGCATCAATCTTAACAATCCATTAGCTGTTGCCCATGCCGAACTGGCTCCTGCCCGAGAATATCGCCGACGTCTTGCCGTCCGAAGCCCGCAAGATCGAAGATCTGCGCCGCACGATGCTCGACACCTTCCGCCTGTACGGCTACGAACTGGTCATGCCGCCGATGCTCGAATACGTCGAGTCGCTGCTGGCCGGCGCCGGGCAAGATACCGACCTGCGCACCTTCAAGCTGATCGACCAGCTGTCCGGCCGCCTGCTCGGCCTGCGCGCCGACATGACCACGCAAGTCGCCCGCATCGATGCGCACCTGCTGAACCGTAACTCCGTCACCCGCCTCTGCTATGCCGGCAGCGTCCTGCACACCCGTCCGTCGGGCCTGCACGCCACGCGCGAGCCGATCCAGATCGGCGCCGAGATCTACGGCCACGCCGGCCTGGAAGCCGACGCCGAGATCCAGGAACTCGCCCTGGCCTCGGTCGCCCTGGCCGGTTTCACGGAAGTGCGCCTCGACATGGCCCACGTCGGCGTGCTGCGCGCGCTGCTGGCCGAAGACGCGGCGGCGAAAAAAGACGAAGCCCAGATCACCGCACTGCTGCGCGCAAAAGACGTGCCCGGCCTGGCCGAGCTGACCCGCGATTACGCGCCGGTAACGCGCGACGCGCTGCTCGCGCTGCCGAACCTGTACGGCGACGTCGAGGTGTTGGCGCGCGCGAAAGACATCCTGCCGGCTTTGCCCGGCATCACCCGCGCACTGGCGGAACTGGCTGCCCTGGCGGCCGGCGCCTTCAAGCGCGCCGAGGTCGCGATCGACCTGGCCGACCTGCGCGGCTACCAGTACGAAAGCGGCGCCATGTTCGCGCTCTACGTGCCGGGCCTGCCGAACGCAGTCGCCAGGGGCGGGCGCTACGACCACGTGGGCGAAGCATTCGGGCGCGCACGTCCTGCCACCGGCTTCTCGCTCGACTTGCGCGAGCTGGCGCGGTTGCTGCCGACGGCAGAGCGCAAGCATTCGATCCGCGCCCCCTGGGGCAACGCGCCGGAGCTGCGCGAAAAAATCGCTGACCTGCGCAAGGCAGGCGAAGTCGTGATCCAGTCCATGCCGGGTCACGATAATGTTCAGGACGAGTTCGAGTGCGACCGCGTGCTCGTCCTCGAAGATGGAAATTGGATTCTCAAAAACTTAGGTTAAGTGATGTCAAATACTACCGTGGCAAAGAACGTCGTCGTCATCGGCACCCAGTGGGGCGATGAAGGCAAGGGCAAAATCGTCGACTGGCTGACCGACCATGCGGCCGGCGTCGTTCGTTTCCAGGGCGGCCATAACGCCGGCCATACCCTGGTCATCAAGGGCCAGAAAACCGCGCTGCAGCTGATCCCGTCGGGCATCATGCGCGAAGGCGTGGCCTGCTACATCGGCAACGGCGTGGTCGTTTCCGTGCCGGACGTGATGCGCGAAATCGACAAGCTCGAAGCCGCCGGCATCGAAGTCGCCTCGCGCCTGAAAATTTCGGAAGCCTGCCCGGTCATCCTGCCTTACCACGTCGCCATCGACAAGGCACGCGAAGCCAAGCGCGGCGAAAACAAGATCGGCACCACCGGCAAGGGCATCGGCCCGGCCTACGAAGACAAAGTGGCGCGCCGCGCGATCCGCATCGCCGACATGCTCAACGAAGAGCGCTTCGCTGAGAAGCTGAAGGAAAACCTGGAATACCACAACTTCGTGCTGGTGAACTACCTGGGCGGCGAAGCGATCGACTTCCAGAAGACCTTCGACGACGCGATGGCCCTGGTGCCGCGCCTGCGTCCGATGGTCGGCGACGTGTCGTCGCAGCTGTACGCCGCGCACAAGGCCGGCGGCCACCTGCTGTTCGAAGGCGCGCAAGGCTCGCTGCTCGATGTCGACCACGGCACCTATCCGTTCGTCACCTCGTCGAACTGCGTGGCCGGCAACGCCGCTGCCGGCGCCGGCGTCGGTCCTGGCATGCTGCATTACATCATGGGCATCACCAAGGCCTACACCACCCGCGTCGGTTCGGGCCCGTTCCCGTCGGAACTGTCGACCGCCGAAGGCGTCGGCGAGCACCTGTCGCGCGTCGGCCACGAGTTCGGCACCGTCACCGGCCGTGCGCGCCGCTGCGGCTGGTTCGACGCCGCACTGCTGCGCCGCTCAGTCCAGATCAACGGCGTGTCGGGCATGTGCCTGACCAAGCTCGACGTGCTGGACGGCATCGAGTCGCTGAAGCTGTGCACCGGCTACAAGATCAACGGCGTTGAGGCCGACATCTTCCCGGTCGGCGCCGAAGAAGCCGCGCTGTGCGAGCCGGTCTACGAAGAAATGCCGGGCTGGACCGAATCGACCGTCGGCGCCAAGTCGATGGACGAGCTGCCGGCGAATGCCCGCGCCTACATCAAGCGCATCGAAGAACTGGTCGGCATCCCGGTCGACATGGTCTCGACCGGCCCGGACCGCGAAGAAACCATCGTCCTGCGCCACCCGTTTGCTGCCTGAGCACCACTATAAAAATAGGAATGACTGAAACATGAATACTCCTGCATCCACCGACAAGGACCTGTGGGTCTCCTGGGACGAGTACAACCGCCTGGTCGAGCGCCTGGCCCTGCAAGTCTACGAATCGAACTGGAAGTTCGACATGGTGCTGTGCCTGGCGCGCGGCGGCGTGCGTCCGGGCGACGTGATCTCGCGCATCTTCGACGTGCCGCTGGCGATCCTGTCGACCAGCTCCTACCGCGAAGAAGCCGGCACCAAACAAGGCAACCTGGACATCGCCAAGTACATGACGATGACCAAGGGCCCGCTGGCCGGCCGCATCCTGCTGGTCGACGACCTGGCCGATTCGGGCGTCACCCTGCAGAAAGTGCGCGAGCACCTGACCGAGAACTATGCCGACGTCACCGAAGTGAAATCGGCCGTGATCTGGGTGAAGGGCACCTCGGCCTTCAAGCCGGACTACCACCTGGAAGACCTGCCGCACAACCCGTGGATCCACCAGCCGTTCGAAGACTACGACGGCCTGCGTCCGCACCAGCTGTCGGCGTGGCTGAAGAAGTTCGACAAGTAATCGGTACAGAAAGACCCGGGCCGGCATGGCATGGTGGGAAACCACCGCGCCATGCCGGTCCCGCGAAGGCCAGGGTGTCGCAGGATGCCCTGGCTTTTTCTTTATCCTGAGCCTTACCGCACGTTATCAAGTTAACAGCCCAGTGCAGATCGGTTAAGATTGTTACGAAAGCCTCGACCGCGTCGCCCGGAACGTCACAAACAATAAGAACCATGACCCAGAGCTTCTTCCAGACCTTCATCCTCCTCATCCTCGTCACTGACCCGTTCGGCAACGTTCCCTTGTTCGCCACCGCCCTGAAGGACACCCCGCTGCACCGCCGCCCGCGCATTGTGGTGCGCGAATGCGCGATCGCCTTCCTGCTGCTGCTGGTCTTCATGTTCTTCGGCCAGCACTTCCTGGCCGCGCTGCACCTGAGTCCGGTAGCCCTGCGCATCGGCGGCGCCGTGATCCTCTTGATCATCGCGATCCGCATGATCTTCCCGCACCCGGATGGCGTGCTTGGCCGCAGCGAGCACGGCGAGCCCTTCATCGTGCCGCTGGCGATTCCCGCCCTGGCCGGCCCGTCGGCGCTGGCCACCGTGCTGCTGTTCAGCTCGGACACGATCTCGGAAACCATGGTCCACGTGGCGGCCCTGGCGGCGGTGGGCGTGGTCTGGCTGGCGGTGTTCCTGAGCGCCGAGCGCCTCCAGCAAAAGCTCGGTCCGCAGGTGATGACCGCCTTCGAGCGCCTGATGGGCCTGATCCTGACGGCGATGTCGGTCGAGATGCTGCTCGGCGGTATCCGCGAATTCGTCCGGACCCTCTGACATGAGCGACGCGCACCCACCATCCTTGCCCGAGGCCTCACTGGACGCCGGCTTGCCGATGTTCCTCAGCGGCGGCGGCGAGGCCGGGGCCATGATGCGCGCCCACGACTGGTCGCGCTCGCCGCTCGGCGACCCGCGCGGCTGGCCGCAGGCGCTGCGCACGGTGGTGGCGCTGATGCTCAATTCGAAGTTCCCGATGTTCGTGGCCTGGGGCGAGGAGCTGGCCTTCCTCTACAACGACGCCTACATCGAGATCCTCGGCGACAAGCACCCGTCCTCGCTCGGCGCGCCCTTCAAGGATATCTGGGGCGAGATCTGGGGCGACATCGGCCCCATTGTCGAGCGCGCCCTGCAGGGCGAGGGCACCTGGTGGGAAAAGCTGCCGCTGCTGATGAACCGCCACGGGTACGACGAGCAGACCTGGTTCACCTTCTCGTATTCGGCCGTGCGCGACGACAGCGGTGCGGTGGGCGGCGTGTATTGCGCCTGCGTCGAGGCGACCGAGCAGGTACTGGGCGAGCGCTACCGCAAGGAAGAGAACGAACGCCTGATGACGCTGTTCGAGCAGGCGCCCGGCATCATCGCCGTGTTGCGCGGTCCCGAACATATGTTTGAGATCGCAAACAAAAGTTACCAGCAATTGATCGGCTACCGCGACATCGTCGGCAAGACCGCGCGCATGGCCTTGCCCGAAGTCGAAGGGCAGGGCTTCTTCGAACTGCTCGACCAGGTGTACACGAGCGGCGAACCCTTCGTCGGCCACGCGGTGCCGCTGAAGGTGGCGCGCGAGCCGGGCGCGCCGCTCGAGCTACGCTACATCGACTTCGTCTACCAGCCGATCCGCGACCCGCACGGCAACGTGGTCGGCATCTTCGTCGAGGGCAGCGACGTCACGCCGCGCAAGCAGGTCGAGGACGAACTGCGCGCCGCGAACCGCCAGAAGGACCAGTTCCTGGCCATGCTGGCGCACGAACTGCGCAATCCGCTGGCGCCGATCACCACCGCCGCCCACCTGCTCAAAATGGGCACCCTCGACGCCAGAGCCGTGCGCAACGCCAGCGAGATCATCTCGCGCCAGGCAGAGCACATGACCAGCCTGGTCAACGACCTGCTCGACGTCTCGCGGGTCACGCGCGGCCTGGTCACGCTGGAGAAGGAAGAGCTCGACCTGAACACGATCGTGGCCGGCGCCCTGGAACAGGTACGGCCGCTGATCGAGGCCAAGCGCCACGCCTTGACGATGGAACTGTCAGGCGAGCCGGTGCACGTGCTGGGCGACCGCACGCGCCTGGTGCAGGTGCTGTCGAACATCCTGAACAACGCCGCCAAATACACGCCGGCGGGCGGGCAGATCGCGCTGCGCGTGTTCGCCCACGGCGACCGCGTGACGGTGACCGTGACCGACAACGGCATCGGCATCGAGCCCGACGTGCTGCCGTATATCTTCGACCTGTTCACCCAGGCCGAGCGCACGCCCGACCGTTCGCAGGGCGGGCTGGGCATTGGCCTGGCCCTGGTGAAGAGCCTGATCGTGCTGCACGGCGGCACCGTCGACGCGCGCGCCGCGCCAGACGGCGGACGCGGCAGCGAATTCGAGATCTGCGTGCCGCGCCTGGAAGTCGAGGCCGAAGCGCCTGTCGCCCACGCCGCCGAGAACGCGCCGCAGCAGGCGCCGCTGCGCGTGCTGGTGGTGGACGACAACCAGGACGCCGCCGAGCTGCTGGGCACGCTGCTGGAAGTGCAGGGGCATGCGGTGTCGGTCGAGTATGACGGGCGCGGCGCGCTGCAGCGGGCGCGCCAGGTGCGGCCGCACGTGATGCTGCTCGACATCGGCCTGCCCGATACCGACGGCTACGCCCTGGCGCGCCAGCTGCGCGCCATTCCCGAACTGCAGGACGCCGTGCTGGTTGCCCTGACCGGCTACGGCCAGGCCGAAGACCAGCGCCTGGCCGTAGAGGCCGGCTTCAATCACCATCTGGTGAAACCCGCCGACCTGAACCGGGTGGCGGAGATTCTTGCAGAGGTCCAACAAGCCTATCGTTGAGCTTGTGCGAAGCTGCCGAGTAGGGAATACTGCCCGCACAGTCGCTCGTGCCAATTGGCAAGAAAGCGGCTGCGCGAACAATCGTGCAGACATTCCTTACGAAGGTATTTCCATGAAATCACACGTTTCCGCCATTGGGCTGGCCCTGATTCTGTCCGTCGCCGGCGCCCACGCCGCCGCGCCTGCCGCACCCAGTGCACCCAACAGCGCCGATGCGCCGGCGCGCATGCAGCTGCAAAAGACCGACACCGTCGTCGGCAAGGGCAAGGAGGCGGTCAGCGGCAAGACCGTTACCGTCAAGTACACCGGCTGGCTTTATTCGCCGAAGGCGCCCAAGGGCCGCGGCCCACAGTTCGATACCTCGGTGGGCGGCGCGCCGTTCACTTTCCCGCTCGGCATGGGCGCGGTCATCAAGGGCTGGGACGAGGGCGTGGTGGGGATGAAAGTGGGCGGCAAGCGCACTCTGATCATTCCGGCGGAGTTGGGCTATGGTGCACGCGGCGCCGGTCCGATTCCGCCGAACGCCAACCTGATGTTCGATGTCGAGCTGGTGGACGTCAAGGACGCCAAGTAAGCCTGGAAATCTTCCGGCACTTATAATTGAGTGTCGGAAATTCTTACAATCAGGATACAAATTTCCTATGTTAGCCAGCTAACATATTGAATCGATGCATTTTTTTCCTTCTGGCATGATTTCTGCTAAATAGTTTATACACGGTAGTTGGGACCGTCCGTGAGAGATCAAAGTCAAATTAAAAGGAAAACAAATGCTGAATCGGAATCTGTCGTTGAAGAAAATCGCTGGTGCCGTCGTTGCTACCGGCTTCGTGTTTGGCATGGGCTCGGCCCACGCGGGTTCGATCGCCGCCGCCCCAGGTTCGGTCGTGACTCCAGCGATCACTTCGGGCGCACTGCCGGATACCCCAGGCGCACACGTCGATCCGAACACGCCGGATTCACGTTTCTCGGGTGTGGTCAGCATTAACGTTCGTTACGACGGTCAATCCTTCATCTGCTCGGGCGCACTGGTAGGTAAGCGCTCGGTAGTCTCGGCTGGTCACTGCGTCGATACCAATGGCAACGGTTCCTACGTTGACCTGAACAAGCCAGGCAGCGACGTGCGCGTGGTCTTCAACAGCGCCGGTACCTACAATGCCATCATCAACGCCAGCAGCTTCGCCGTGCATCAGGATTACCAGGGCTTCAACAACTGCCCTGACGGCACCCGCGGCTGCGTGAACGATGACGTCGCTGTCATCACCCTGGCGGAAGACGCACCGGCTTCGGCCAAGATCTACAAGGTCGCCGTCAACCCGATCAACGCCGGCACCCACATCATCATGGCCGGCTACGGCACCTCGGGCGATGGCGTCAACGGCTACTACATCAACCCGGCCTTCAACATCAAGCGCACCGGCGAAAACTACGTCGACCTGATCGACCTCGACGACGAGCAGGACTTCGAAGGCGGCAACCAGGAAGTCTTCTACGCCGACTTCGACGGCCGTGGCCGCGACACCTTCTGCGACCTGTTCGGCGTGTGCACCCCGGTGCTGCCGAACGACCGCGAATCGGGTATCGGCGGCGGCGACTCGGGTGGCCCATCGTTCGTCGAAATGTACGGCGAACTGATGCTGGTGGCAAACAACACCTTCAGCGGCCGCTTCACCTCGCTGGGCTATGCTGAAGGTACCTTCGGCACCTACTTCGGCGGCATGATCATGGGCGGCTACAAGGACTTCCTGTACACCGCTACCGGCGGCCGCGTTACCCTGGTGCCGGAACCGACCAGCATTGCACTGCTGGGCCTGGGCGCCCTGATGCTGGGTGGCGCAGCACGCCGTCGCAAGCAGAAGTAATCCGCTCCGGCCTGCGGGCCGGATAGCGATCGCATGACGGGAGCGGCCTTCGGGCCGCTCTTGTTTTTTGGGCTGTGCGGCGGGGTATGTTCCTCCTTGCATACGTGCGCGGCGGGGCGGGCGTTGTATGCTGAAGCCGTTACTTGGCTATGCAACAGTACCCATGAGAACCTGGAGAATTGCAATCGAAAAGGCGGCGCTCGATCGCGAATGCAAGGGCGCCCGTGAGAGTGGCGGACACTGGCACAACGAGGGCGTACCGGCGCTGTATGCGGCGATGACGGTGGAGCTGGCGGTGCTGGAAAAGTTCGTGCACACCGAGGAAGTCGAGGAAGAGCCGCTGGTGCTGGTAGCGATCGACTTGCCCGACGATCCCGGGTTGGGCCTGGATGTGAAGGCGGAGGCGTTGCCGGAAGGCTGGGATGCGCTGGACGATGGCGGCAGCGCGGCCGCATTCGGGACGGCCTTCCTGAAGAAGCGCGAGTACCTTTACATGCGCGTGCCGTCGGTGATCGTGGGCGAGGGCGTGAACCTGGTGATCAATCCGGCGCATCCGGCGTACGAGGGGGTGAAGCTGAGCGTTGCGCGGTCGTTCAGGTTTGATCCGAGGATGTTCAAGCGCTAGGGTGGATTCTTGCACCCACCAATCTGGGCAACGTAAGAGCTGGTGGGTTCGAGAACCCACCCTACAAAACATCTGCCCCCAAAAAAAACGGCGCCACCGGCGCCGTTCGTTTTACTTCCCCAGCATCGACACCACATTGTCCGCCCCCGGCGCCCCGAAGGCCTGCTGCTTCAGCACATGCAGCTGGTCGCGCACCTGGGCCGCCTTTTCGAACTCGAGGTTCTTGGCGTGGTCGACCATGAGTTTCTCGAGGCGCTTGATCTCCTTGCTGATCTGCTTCTCGCTCATCGACTCGACCTTGGCCGTCGCCGCATCCTCGTGCACGCCCTCGACCATGGCCTTCTGCGCGGCGTTGCTGTAGACGCCGTCGATCAGTTCCTTGATCTTCTTCTGCACACCCTTCGGCGTGATGCCGTTGGCTTCGTTGAAGGCGATCTGCTTGGCGCGGCGGCGCTCGGTTTCGTCGATAGCGCGGCGCATCGAATCGGTGACGTGATCCGCGTACAGGATCGCCACGCCGTTCAAATTACGCGCCGCGCGGCCGATGGTCTGGATCAGCGAACGCTCGGAACGCAGGAAGCCTTCCTTGTCCGCATCCAGCACGGCCACCAGCGACACTTCGGGCAAGTCCAGGCCCTCGCGCAGCAGGTTAATCCCGATCAGGACGTCGAAGGTACCCAGGCGCAAATCGCGCAGGATCTCGACGCGCTCGACGGTCTCGATGTCGCTGTGCAAGTAGCGCACCTTGATGCCGTGGTCCGACAAATACTCGGTCAGCTGCTCGGCCATGCGCTTGGTCAGCGTGGTCACCAGCACCCGCTCGTCCTTCTTGATGCGGTCGTTAATTTCGCTCATCAGGTCGTCGACCTGCGACAGGGCGGGGCGCACGATCAGCACCGGGTCGACCAGGCCGGTCGGGCGCACCACCTGCTCGACCACGTTGTCGGCATGCGCCTTTTCGTACTCGGCCGGCGTGGCGGAGACAAAGATCGTCTGGCGCATCTTGCCTTCGAATTCCTCGAATTTCAGCGGCCGGTTGTCCAGCGCCGACGGCAGGCGGAAGCCGTAGTCGACCAGGTTCGTCTTGCGCGAACGGTCGCCGTTGTACATGGCGGACAACTGGCCGACCAGCACGTGCGATTCGTCCATGAACATGATCGCGTCTTTCGGCAGGTAATCGACCAGGGTCGGCGGCGGCTCGCCCGGCATGGCGCCCGACAGGTGGCGCGAGTAGTTCTCGATGCCCTTCGTAAAACCGATCTCGGCCATCATTTCGAGGTCGAAGCGGGTGCGCTGTTCCAGGCGCTGTTCCTCGATCAGCTTGTTTTGCTGGCGGAATTCTTCCAGGCGGTCCTTCAGCTCGGCCTTGATCGACTCGATCGCACGCAGCACGGTCGAACGGGGCGTGACGTAGTGCGAACCCGGGTACACGGTGAAGCGCGGGATCTTTTGGCGCACGCGGCCGGTGAGCGGATCGAACAGTTGCAGCGATTCGATTTCGTCGTCGAACATCTCGACGCGGATCGCGAGTTCCGCGTGTTCCGCCGGGAAGATGTCGATGGTGTCGCCGCGCACGCGGAAGGTGCCGCGGCCGAAGTCCATCTCGTTGCGCGAATACTGCATCTGGATCAGGCGCGCGATGATGTCGCGCTGGGCCACCTTGTCCTTGTGGCGCAGCGTCAGGATCATCTTGTGGTATTCGTTCGGATTACCGATACCGTAGATCGCCGACACGGTGGCGACGATCACCACGTCGCGCCGCTCCATCAGCGACTTGGTGCACGACAAACGCATCTGCTCGATGTGCTCGTTGATCGACGAGTCCTTTTCGATGAACAGATCGCGCTGCGGCACGTAGGCTTCGGGCTGGTAGTAATCGTAATAGGACACGAAGTATTCGACCGCGTTCTGCGGGAAGAATTCGCGGAACTCCGAATACAGCTGGGCCGCCAGGGTTTTGTTCGGCGCGAACACGATCGCCGGGCGGCCAGCCTTGGCAATCACGTTGGCCATCGTGTAGGTTTTACCGGAACCCGTTACTCCAAGCAGGGTCTGGTACATCAGGCCGTCCTCGATGCCTTCGACCAGGCCCTCGATCGCGGTCGGCTGGTCGCCCGCCGGCGGGAAGGGCTGGTGCAATTTGAACGGCGAATTCGGGTAGGTGATCACAGTCGGCTCGGGACCGGTTGCGGTTGCGCTTACAGCTGATATATCTGCCATGTTGTCCGACCTTTGCTAGAATGGGAGTTCACTTGCCGCACCGCAGCAACGTTCCTGCAGCAGCGTCGCTGTCTATACAACAGCTGCGAACTCACCGACAATTCAGTTTATCACGATGACTTCTACCGCCTCCGCCAGCCTCTTCGGCGCCATCGACATGGCCCCGCGCGACCCCATCCTGGGAATCACCGAAGCATTCAACGCCGACACCAATCCGGCCAAGATCAACCTGGGTGTGGGCGTGTATTACGACGATAATGGCAAGGTGCCTCTGCTGCAGTGCGTGCAACAGGCGGAAGCGAAGTTGATGGAGCAGCAAGCGCCGCGTACCTACCTGCCGATCGACGGCCTGGCAATGTACGACAAGGCTGTGCAAGAGCTTGTATTTGGGGCCGACAGCGCCGTAATTCAAGAGAAGCGCGCCATCACCGTGCAAGCCATCGGCGGCACCGGCGCCCTGAAAATCGGCGCCGATTTCCTCAAGCGTTTTGCGCCGGATGCGGAAGTCTTCATCAGCGACCCGAGCTGGGAAAACCACCGCGCGCTGTTCGAGTCGGCCGGCTTCGTGGTCAACAACTACACCTATTACGATGCAGCCACCCACGGCGTCGATTTCGACGGCATGCTGGCCTCGCTGCGCAAGATGGACGCCGGCTCCATCGTCGTCCTGCACGCCTGCTGCCACAACCCGACCGGCGCCGACCTCACGCAAGAGCAGTGGGGCCAGGTGATCGCCGCCGTCACCGAAGGCGGCCTGGTTCCCTTCCTCGACATGGCCTACCAGGGCTTTGGCGCCGGCATCGCGGAAGATGGCGCCGTCGTGCGCCGCTTCGTGGAAGCCGGCGGCCCGCTGCTGGTGTCGAACTCGTTCTCGAAATCGTTCTCGCTGTACGGCGAGCGCGTCGGCGCGTTGTCGGTGGTGGCCTCGTCGTCGGAAGAAGCGGCACGCCTGCTGTCGCAGCTGAAGCGCGTGGTGCGCACCAACTACTCGAACCCGCCGATGCACGGCGGTAAGGTGGTGGCGACCGTGCTGTCGACGCCGGAACTGCGCCAGCTGTGGGAAGACGAGCTGGCCGGCATGCGCGTGCGCATCAAGGCGATGCGCGAAGAGCTGGTGACGAAGCTGGCTGCCAGGGCGCCGGGGCGCGACTTCGGTTTCGTGCGCGAGCAGGTCGGCATGTTCTCGTATTCGGGTCTCACCAAGGAGCAGGTGGGCAAGCTGCGCGAGGAATCGATCTATGCGGTCGACACCGGCCGCATCTGCGTTGCCGCGCTGAATTCGAAGAATATCGATCTCGTCGTTGACGCCATCGCCAAAGTCCTCTAGAATCTTGGCTCTTCGAACTTGAACGCAAGTTAAGATTGAAGAGCAACACAATTCCCTGATAGCTCAGTCGGTAGAGCGACGGACTGTTAATCCGCAGGTCCCTGGTTCGAGTCCAGGTCGGGGAGCCAGAATATGAAAAGGAGTGTCGAGTGATCGGCACTCCTTTTTTGTTTTCGGAATGGCGCTGTCGAGCAAGGCCGATAGCCTTAACCGTACGGTGGGCACCCCGTGCCCACGCGAAAGTTCGCATCTAGTTGGCGTCGTTTCGATCCCGATTGACGCGTTTCGACTGCGCCCCAGAAGCGTCTCGTTAGCCCATCGGTCTTGATTTTTTCAAGCGCCAACAATGCGCATTGTTCCGCGTGGGCACGGGGTGCCCACCCTACGGTCGTCGCCGTCGGCTTCGGTGGGCTGCACGATTCGCTGTGCAACCCTTTGCGGAATGCTGCTGAGCAGTTATAATTCGATCCATCAATTCCCTGATAGCTCAGTCGGTAGAGCGACGGACTGTTAATCCGCAGGTCCCTGGTTCGAGTCCAGGTCGGGGAGCCAGAATATGAAAAGGAGTGTCGAGTGATCGGCACTCCTTTTTTGTTTTCGGAATGGCGCTGTCGAGCAAGGCCGATAGCCTTAACCGTACGGTGGGCACCCCGTGCCCACGCGAAAGTTCGCATCTAGTTGGCGTCGTTTCGATCCCGATTGACGCGTTTCGACTGCGCCCCAGAAGCGTCTCGTTAGCCCATCGGTCTTGATTTTTTCAAGCGCCAACAATGCGCATTGTTCCGCGTGGGCACGGGGTGCCCACCCTACGGTCGTCGCCGTCGGCTTCGGTGGGCTGCACGATTCGCTGTGCAACCCTTTGCGGAATGCTGCTGAGCAGTTATAATTCGATCCATCAATTCCCTGATAGCTCAGTCGGTAGAGCGACGGACTGTTAATCCGCAGGTCCCTGGTTCGAGTCCAGGTCGGGGAGCCAGAATACAAAAGGCCGCGTCGAACGATGCGGCCTTTTTCGTTTTCCGAACGGTTTGTTCAAGCGGGCAGGGCGCCCGCCCTTCCGCTTACTTGCCCGACACCGGCTTCACGCGCGACGCCGCTTCCAATGCGCGTGCACGTGCGGTCTCGATCTCCCCGGCGGTCGCCAGCGCCACACCCATGCGCCGCCGCGCAAATGATTCCGGCTTGCCGAACAGGCGCACGTCCGCACCCGGCACGCGCAGCGCCTCGGCCACGCCCTCGAAGGCGATGCCCTTTTCGTCGAGCTGGCCGTAGATGACGGCCGAGGCCCCCGGCGCGCGCAAGGTCGTATCAACCGGCAGCCCCAGCACCGCCTTGGCATGCAGCTCGAACTCGCTCTGCACCTGGGTCGCCATGGTCACCATGCCGGTATCGTGCGGGCGCGGGCTCACTTCCGAGAACCACACCATGTCGCCTTTCACGA
This sequence comes from Massilia sp. YIM B02769, assembly GCF_030411995.1. Taxonomy (GTDB): domain Bacteria; phylum Pseudomonadota; class Gammaproteobacteria; order Burkholderiales; family Burkholderiaceae_D; genus Telluria. The sequence continues at coordinate 173,920 of NZ_JASNRC010000006.1, read as the reverse complement.
ACAGCTCGACGCCGAACACGCCCAGGCCGCCCAGGTTGCCCGTGACCTTGGCCGCGATTTCGCGCGAGCGTTCCAGGGCCAGCGCGCTCATCGGATGCGGCTGCCAGGATTCGACGTAATCGCCCTGCACCTGCTTGTGGCCGATCGGCTCGCAAAAGCCGGTCTCGACCTGGCCGTCGGCGCCGAGCGAGCGCACCGTCAGCAGGGTGATCTCGTAGTCGAAGTCGATGAAGCCTTCGGCGATCACGCGGCCGCTGTCGACGCGGCCACCGGCGGCGGCGTAATCCCAGGCGGCGCGCACGTCGGCTGCGCTGTCGAGCTTGGACTGGCCCTTGCCGGACGAGGACATCACCGGCTTCACCACGCACGGGAAGCCGACCGCGGCGCAGGCCGTTTCCAGTTCAGCCAGGCTGCTGGCGAAGCGGTAGGGAGAGGTGGCCAGGCCCAGCTCTTCCGCGGCGAGGCGGCGGATGCCTTCGCGGTTCATGGTCAGCTGGGCGGCGCGCGCCGTCGGGATGCAGGTGATGGCGCCGGCCGCTTCGAGTTCGGCCAGCTTGTCGGTGGCGATCGCCTCGATTTCCGGAATCACGAGGTCCGGCTTTTCCTGTTCGATCAGCGCGGCAAGGGCGTCGCCGTCGGTCATGTCGATCACATGAAAGCGGTGCGCCACCTGGTGGCCGGGCGCGTTCGGGTAGCGGTCGACGGCGATGACTTCGACGCCGAGGCGCTGCAGCGCGATGATCACTTCCTTGCCGAGTTCGCCCGAGCCGAGGAGCATCACGCGCGTGGCGGAAGGAGAAAGGGGAGTGCCGAGAATGCGGGGAATAGTCATGGTGAGATGTGAAGGTACAAAGGTGCAGCGACTATAGCAAAGCGCCGGGCGCCGGGTGCGAAATCCGATTTTTCGTAGAGGACTGGCTAATTTGGAAATGGCCGGCTATAATATTGCCTCAATTCCCTGATAGCTCAGTCGGTAGAGCGACGGACTGTTAATCCGCAGGTCCCTGGTTCGAGTCCAGGTCGGGGAGCCAGAATTCGGTAGTCAAAGCAAAGGCCTTCTTCGGAAGGCCTTTGTCGTTTACGGCCGCTTGCCGGCCTGCTTGCAAACGACATGCCGCATGAAGTCTTCTCCCGTACCCAGGGACCGGGACATGCATTCCAGCCCGTATGGCAGAATTGCCTAGTCGAAATCACCTTTGTGGAGACCGGGCATGGAACACTTGCAGCATGAAATCGAACGTCGATTAGGGCGGTGCATGCTCCGCTTGCAGCAGTACGAGCGGCTGCTGAAGACGATGATGTCCCACATGGCAGTCGAAGGGCCGATGGAACAGCTCGAGGCCTTGCGCGACGAGCGGGCAAGCGCCATGCACGGCCGTACCCTGGGAACGCTGGTCAAGGAGTTCGTCAAGCGCCACCTGGCCTCGGCAGCCGCCGAGGGCGAACCCACCGGGGCCGACAGCCCGGCACCGGATGTGCCCTACGCCAGCATGAACGTCACCATCTCGATGTCTCCCGAGCAGGCGCTGCAGGTCGAGGCCGGGCTGGCCGAACTGGTCGAGCTGCGCAACAACCTGGTACATCATCTTGGCGAACGCTTCGATCTGTCCAGCGACACCGGCCGCGCCGCGGCGATGCATCATCTGGAAAGCTGCGATGCGCGCATCGACGTCCACTACCGGCGTCTCCACGCCTGGGCTACCGCCCTGGCCCGGTGTCAGGCGCGCGCGGCATCGTTCATCGAGTCGCAGCAGTTCGAGGATGCATTCGTACACGGTATCCATCCCGACGGCACGGTAGACTGGCCGGGCAGTGCGATTGTCGCCAGTTTGCGCGAAGCGGAGGCAGCCTGCCACGGCGAGGGCTGGACCTCGCTCGACGCTGCAATCCGCTTCATGGCGCAGGAAAGCCGCGATCAGGTGCCGAGCCGCTACGGCTGCACGACCTGGCCCCAGGTGCTGCGGCGATCCGGCGAGTTCGACATCCGCCATGCACCCGGCACGGAAGGCAGCAGGGGGCAGGTCTGGTATCGCAGCCGTTGCGGCGCAGGCGCTTCATAACGATGGCCGATGGCGGCGCTTCCTGCAAGCCGTTCCGATGGCTGTTACGATAAAAATTTTGGACGAGAGCACATGACACGCAGTTTCAAGATCGCCGCCATCGCCGGCGACGGTATCGGCAAGGAAGTCCTGCCGGAAGGCCTGAAAGTCCTGGAAGCGGCCGCGAAGCGCTTCGATATCGCGCTCGAATTCACGCAGTTCGAATGGGCCAGCTGCGACTATTACCTGAAGACCGGCGACATGATGCCGCCCGACTGGAAGGAGCAGCTCTCAAGCATGGACGCGATCTATTTCGGCGCCGTCGGCTGGCCGGCCACGGTGCCCGATCACATCTCGCTCTGGGGTTCGCTGCTCAAGTTCCGGCGCGAGTTCGACCAGTACATCAATCTGCGTCCGGTGCGCCTGTTCGAGGGCGTGCCTTGCCCCCTGGCCAACCGCAAGCCGGGCGACATCGATTTCTTTGTGGTGCGCGAGAATACCGAAGGCGAGTACACCAATTTGGGCGGCATCATGTTCCCGGGCACCGAGCGCGAAGTGGTGATCCAGGAATCGGTGTTCAGCCGCCATGGCGCCGACCGCGTGCTGAAATACGCGTATGAACTGGCGCAGTCGCGCGCACGCAAGCACCTGACGGTGGCGACCAAGTCGAACGGCATTGCGATCAGCATGCCGTGGTGGGACGGGCGTGCCGACGCGGTGGGCGCGGCCTACCCGGACGTCACGGTCGACAAGCAGCACATCGATATCCTGACCGCGCGCTTCGTGCTGCAGCCGCAGCGTTTCGACGTGGTGGTGGCGTCGAATCTGTTCGGCGATATCCTGTCGGACCTGGGGCCGGCCTGCACCGGCACGATCGGGCTGGCGCCGTCGGGCAACCTGAATCCGGAGCGCACCTTTCCGTCGCTATTCGAACCGGTGCACGGCTCGGCGCCGGATATCGCGGGGAAGGGGATTGCGAATCCGATCGCGATGATCTGGTCGGGCGCGATGATGCTGGGCTTCCTGGCGGATGGGCCGGATGCGCCCTCCGGCTTGCGCGAGGCGCATGATGCGATTCTCAAGGCGATCGAGCAGGTGTTGCGTGCGGGGCCGCGGACGGGGGATCTCGGTGGGGCTGCGACGACCGTGGAAGTCGGTGATGCGATTGCCGCATTGGTAGCGTGATGGTGTCGGGTGGGCTCTTGAGCCCACGCGGTATGGCACGGTTGAATGTCGAATCATGACGGGAATGGCGTGGTGTGCGTCCACGCTCACACGCGCATGCCATCATGCGATGAGACCGGTGGGCTCGAGAGCCCACCCTACGGCTTGCGCCATTTCACGCGGTGGCAACTGCGGATTTCGTGCTTCCTTCGCGCGCCATGGGCGCCAGTTTATCGAACCAGGGCGCTACCCCTTCCAGCTGGTGCGCCAGCTGCAGCAACTGATTCTCCGCCCCGAACCGCCCCACGAACTGCACCCCCAGCGGCAGCCCGTCGGTGGTCCAGTACAGGGGCACCGACATTGCCGGCGTCCCTGTCAGATTGGCCAGCTGCGTGAACGGCACGAAGCGCAGGCTGTCGCGCGCGATCCGGTTCACTGTCCCCTCGAGCAATCCCAGCCGCGCCAGCAGGCCCAGCACGCCGCTGCGCTGCAGCAGGTCGAGCACGAACTGTTCCCCCTGCGGCGGATCGCCCTCGCCATGCTTCAGGGGCGGACCGGCCAGCGTGGGCGTGAGCAGCATGTCGTAACGCGCATGAAAGCGCGCCAGGCCGCGTCCGAAGTCGTTCCATTTCGCCAGCTGCGCCGTCAGGCGCGCGCCCGAGACGGCGCTGCCCAGCGTCAGCAGCAAGCGGCTCATCAGCTCGACGTCGCCCGCCCTGGCGCCCAGCGCCCGTCCGCGCGCGACCATCGCCGGCACCTGGCCGAGATAAATGTGCAGGAAGCTTTGCGCAAGCGCCTGGCCGTCGATGTCGGGCGCCGCTTCCTCGACCTCGTGCCCCAGCCCGCGCAGCAACCCGACGGCGCGGCGCACGGCCGCCACCGCTTCCGAATGCACCGGGGTGCCGATCGGCGACGTGGTGCTGAAGCCGATCCGCAGCTTGCCCGGATCGCGCCGCATCAGCTCGACGTAGGAAGCGGCCGGCGGTGCAATCACGAAGGGATCGCCGGCTTCCGCACCCTGCAGGATGTCGAGCGCCAGCGCCGAGTCGCGCACGCTGCGCGAGAGCACGCCTTCGCTCGACGCCCCGAACCAGACTTCGCCAATCGCCGGCCCGCTCGACACCCGCCCGCGCGAAGGGCGCAGCCCGAACAGGCCGCAGCAGGCGGCCGGGATGCGGATCGAGCCGCCGCCGTCGTTGCCGGCTGCCATGGGCACGATGCCGGCCGCCACGGCCGCGGCCGCGCCGCCGCTCGAGCCGCCCGGCGTGCGCGCCAGGTCCCAGGGATTGCTGCTGCGGCCGTACAGCCGGGAATCGGTGACACCCTTCAGCGCGAACTCCGGCAGGTTGGTCTTGCCGAACACGACCAGGCCGGCGTCGAGATAGCGCCGCACCACGGCCGCGTGCTCGGTCGGCACATAGTTGCGCATCGAGCGGCTGCCGAAGCTGGTCGGCACGCCGGCGTAGTCCTGCACGCCATCCTTGATCAGGAAGGGCACGCCGGCCAGCGGTCCGGCAAGCGGACCCGCCAGCTGCGCCCCTGCCTGCGGTTCCAGCAGGCGGCACACGGCATTGATGCGGCCATGCACGACGGCGTTGCGGTCCAGCGCCAGGCGCAGGAGTTCGGCGGGGGTGACGTCGCCACGGGCGACATGCTGTGCCAGGGCGCTGGCATCGCACTGCAGATATTCGGCGAAATCCATGGACAGTTCCTTAAGGGTTCTATCCATTATGCAATAAATTCGTCAAATTCTTGCTACTTTGAGTACAGAAAGAAATTTCTTACTTGCGCTTCCTGGTATTCGATGTAAAGGTGCGGGTATAGAACGCAGGCGGCTTGCGCGCCACCCAGTCGATGAAGGCGCGGATCTCGTCTTGGCCGCGCAAGGCATCCCAGGTATGGTAGCTGCGCAGCAACTCGCGCTCGGTGAGGGCGGAATGGATTTTACGATGGCAGATCTTGTGGATCGGGAACTGTTCCTTGCCCTTCAGGCTCTTCGGCACGAGGTGGTGCCGGTCGATGTTGACCGTGCCCAGTTCGCGGCCGCACAGCGGGCATACCGGCTCTGTCATGCGCTCTCCGTCGATGCAAAAAACATAGTAAATACAATGTGATGGCGAAATAGACGCACACAAGGGTGCGGCGCACAGTTGTCGATTTTGATGAGCAGGCTCCTGCCCCTTGGTGTAAAATTAACCCTTCGCAAATAGCATAACAACATGGGGTCCCTGAAAGCAGACTAGGCCGCACGGATGATCGAAGACGAATCAAGCAATTGCTCCATCCTCCTGATCGACGACGAGCCCTTCGCTCAGCAGATCATCGAGCATGGGCTGCGCACCTGCGTGAAGCATGTGCTGCGCTATGAATCGGATGCGCGCCGTGCCGTCGGCCTGGCGGCCGAGATCGGCTGCACCGTGGTGCTGGTCGACCTGCGCATGCCCGAGATCGACGGCTTCGAGTTCACGCGCCTGATGCGCGCCAACCCGGAGACCGAGCACGTCCCCGTCATCCTGCTCTCGTCCGAGGACGATCCCGAAATCAAGGCGCGCGCCTTTGCCGCCGGCGCCAACGACTACATGGTCAAGTGGCCCGACCCGCGCGAGCTGGTGGCGCGCGTGCAATACCATAGCGCCGCCTGCGTCGCCCGGCGCGAGCGCGACCAGGCCTTCGTGTCGCTGCGGCGCAGCCAGGAAGAACTGGCCGCCAGCCAGCTGGCCCTGAACCAGGCGCAAAAGATGGAAGCCATCGGCCAGCTCACCGGGGGCGTCGCCCACGACTTCAACAACGTCCTGCAGATCATCGGCGGCAATTTGCAGCTGCTGAAACTGGTGGGCGGCCTGAACGATGCCGGCCGCACCCGCGTGGAAATGGCGCTGTCCGGCGTCGAGCGCGGCGCCAAGCTGTCCTCGCACCTGCTGGCCTTTGCGCGGCGCCAGCCGCTGCAGGCGGTGGTGCTCAATCCCGGCCACCTGCTGCGCGAGATGGACGACATGATGCGCCGCGTGATCGGGCCCGGCGCGCGCATCGTCACCGACATCGACCCGTCGCTGGGCAGCACCCTGGCCGACCCGAACCAGCTGAACAACGTGCTGCTGAACCTGGCCATCAATGCGCGCGACGCGATGGACGGCAACGGCACGCTGACCATCCGCGCCGCGAATGTCGGCCGGGACGGCGCCGCGCCGCCCGAGGTGCCGGCCGGCGACTACGTGATGATCGAGATCGCCGACACCGGCAAGGGCATGCCGCCGGAAGTACTGCAGCGCGCCTTCGAACCCTTCTTCACGACGAAGCCGGTGGGGCAGGGCACGGGCCTGGGCCTGTCGATGGCCTACGGCTTCGTGAAGCAGTCCGGCGGCGAGATCCTGATGCACAGCGCAGTCGGGAAAGGCACCAGCGTGCGCATCTATCTGCCGCGCAGCAAGACCGAGGCGGTGGCGGCGGCGCCGGCCGAGCACCAGCCCCTGTGCGGCGGCCTGGAAACCATCCTGGTGGTGGAAGACGAGGCCGACGTGCGCGATTCGACCTGCGCCATCCTGTCGGCGCTCGGCTACGAGGTGCTGGAAGCGACCGACGCCTCGGGCGCGGTGGCGCTGATCGAGAGCGGGCGCCACATCGACCTGGTGTTTTCCGACGTGATCATGCCGGGACCGGTGAGCAGCCTGCAGCTGGGCGAGGTGCTGCGCCGCCATCTGCCGGACGCGCAGATCCTGTATACCTCGGGTTATGCGGAAGGGGTGTTGGCGCACGAAGGGAAGCTGAACGCTTCGGTGCACCTGCTGCAGAAACCTTACCATCCGGACGCGCTCAGTGCGCGCATCCGTCACTTGCTGCGGAGGAAGAAGCCGTCGCTCCCGGCGGCTGGCAAGCCGGGCGCCGGAGCGCCTGCCGCTTCCGCCTCCTGATCCGCTGCGATCAGTTCGGGCGCACGTAGCGCTGCGAACCCGGCGGCGGTTCGTTCAGGACCGCCCAGAAAATCCCCAGGTCGGCGATCGCGCGCACGAATTCCTTGAAGTCGACCGGCTTCACCACGTAGGCGTTCACGCCCAGTTCGTAGCTGCGCACCAGGTCCTGTTCTTCCTTCGACGAGGTGAGCATCACCACCGGCATGCTTTTCAGCGTGGCGGTCTTGCGGATCTCGGCCAGCACTTCCAGGCCGTCGACCTTCGGCAGTTTCAGGTCGAGCAGGGTGACGGCCGGATTGCCTTCGGCACGCTCGGCGAATTCGCCGCGGCGCATCAGGTAGTCGAGCGCCTCGGCGCCATCGCGCACGACCACGACCTCGTTGGCGAGCTGGCTTTTCGCCAGCGCCACCAGGGTCAGTTCGAGGTCGTGCGGATTGTCTTCGACCAGGAGGATGGGTTTTAGCATGGTAGGTTTGTCTTCAAGGTAATGCGAGTTTGCGCGGGATACTGAATGAGAAGGTGGCGCCCTGGCCCAGGGTCGACTCGGCCCAGGCGCGCCCGCCGTGGCGCTCGACGATGCGGCGCACGTTGGCCAGGCCGATGCCGGTGCCCTGGAAGTCTTCCATGCGGTGCAGGCGCTGGAATACGCCGAACAGCTTGTGCACGTAGTCCATGTTGAAACCGGCGCCGTTGTCGGCGACGTGGAAGACGGTCTCGACGGCGTCCTGCTCGGCCCAGACGCGGATCACGGCCGGGTCGCGCCCGCCGGTGAATTTCACCGCGTTCGACAGCAGGTTCACCATCGCCAGGTGCAGGAAGGTGGGGTCGGCCACGATGCGCGGCAGCGGCTGGATTTGCCAGTCGATGTTCCGGCCCTGCAGGTCGAGCCCGAGCTTGTCGATGCAGGAGGTGACCAGGTGGCGCATGTCGACTTCGACCGGGCGCAGGGCGGCGCGGCCCATCTGCGAAAAGCTCAGCAGATCGTCGACCAGCTTGCCGGCCAGGCGCGCCGACTCCTTGATGTTGGTAAGGAAGCGCTGGCGCATGATCCCGTCTTCGCTGCCGCTGGCTTCGAGCAGCAGGTCGGAAAAGCCGACGATGTGGCGCAGCGGCGCGCGCAGGTCGTGCGAGACCGAATACGAAAACGCTTCGAGTTCCTTGTTGGCGCGGCCGAGTTCCTCGGCCAGTTCGGCCATCTGCTCGGCGCGCTCGAGGGCGATGCCGAGCAGGGCGCTGCGAAATTCGTTGGTGAGCTCGATTTCGGCCACGTGCCAGGGCAGGCTGACGCCGTGGATTTCCTCGCGCCAGGCATCGAAGCTGGTGCGCGGGCTGAGCTGGGTCGGCGCATCCGGCGCGGGCGCCTCGTGCTTGCCGCGCGGGTTGCCGGCCCATTCGATGGTGTGCACCGCCTCGGGACGGAACCACAGCAGGTAGTGCTTGTGTACGCGCGAGATCGGCATCGCCAGCAGGCCGCTGGCGTTGCGTTCGAGTCCGGCCGCCAGCGGGCAGATGCTGCCCAGGGCATCGGTCTGGAACACCTCGGCGCCATGGCCCTGCTGTTCGAGCCAGGCGACGATGCCGTCGATGGCTTCGTCGTCCGGGGTATCGCCATAGGTCAGCACACGCTCGTTGGCGACGATCGCCACCCCGCCGGCGCGCGCGAAGCGCAGCAGCTCGGGGAAGACGACGCGCATGTTGTCGATGATGTCGGCGCCCTTGGTCAGGTTGCCCAGCATTTCCACCATCATGCGCCGCACGTCGAGGCGGAAGGTCAGTTCCTGGGCGTCCTCGCGCGATTCGATGCACAGCGACAGTACCTGGCCCAGCTGCTCGCAGGCGGTGCGCTTTTCGAATTCCATCGGCGCCGGGCCGGTGTTGTGGCAGGAGATCAGGCCCCAGAGCTTGCCCTTGACGATCAGCGAGACCGACATCGAGGCCAGCGTGCCCATGTTGCGCATGTATTGCAGGTGCACCGGCGAGACGCTGCGCAGGGCCGCGAACGACAAATCGTTGGCGGCCCCGGTGACCGGATTGCGCGGCGGCACCAGCGGCGCCGGGGTGTAGTTGGCGTCCTGGATCAGGCGGATGCGCTGCAGCGTGTACAACTCGCGCGCCTGGGCCGGGATGTCGGAGGCCGGGAAGCGCTGGCCCATGTACGACACGTAGTCGTCTTCCTTCGACTCGGCCATCACGTGGCCGTGGCCGTCGGGATCGAACTGGTAGACCACCACGCGGCCGTAGCCGGTGACGGTACGCACGTGGTGGGCCGCCAGGGTGGCGAGCGATTCGAGCGAGGCCGCTTCGTTGACGTTCAGCAGGAAGTCGCCGAGCAGCGGATACAGCTCGCGGAAACCCGCCGGCGCGTCGCGCTCCACGGCTTCGAATTCGGCGATGATCACGCTGTCAAAGGCATGGACCAGGACATCGAAGTGCTGGCCGTTGCCGGTCGTGAAGGTGCCGAGGTAGAAGGGGCGGTTGGCCAGCTTCTCGTCCCGCAGGGCGGGCGCGAGACGGGTGGCGGCGGTCTCGCCGATGACGTCGGTGAGCGGGGCGCCGGTCACGGCTTCGGCATCGATGCCGGTCCAGCGCGCGAGGTTGGCGCTGGCTTGCAGCACGGTCAATTGCGGAGACAAGGTCAGCAGGAAGCCGTGCGGCTGGATGCTGCCGGGCGTGCGGATCGGTTCCTGGTCGCAGCGGGACAGGTCGAGCGGTACGGGTTGGCCTGGAATCATATGCGCGAGCTGGGTACGGCTGGGTTGCGGAAGCGCCATTTTAGCCTGAAAGGCAAGCAAGAAGGCGAAAGAAGGCGATGCTTTCAAGGAAGAAGCATCGGATTTTTCCGGCGTGGAACGATCGGCAAACTATCCGGGATGAAGCGTGATTGACGAGTGGAGGCGATGTCGGGCCGGAGCGGGGCGTTCGCGTGGCCGATGGCCCGGCGTTGGGGTTATCATAAGATGTTTCCCGACACCGCCGCCCGCGTCCGTACCCTAGCAACCGCCCATGAATAACACAATCCACGTCAGGCAGGACCTGACCGAAGAACAGCGTTTCCAGTACCTGATTTCCGGCATCCGCGACTACGCGATCTACATGCTCGACACCGAGGGCCACGTCAGCAGCTGGAACACCGGCGCGCGGCGTTTCAAGGGCTACGAGGCGCCCGAGATCCTGGGCCAGCATTTCTCGCGCTTCTATACGCCCGAGGACCAGGCGAGCGGCCTGCCGGCGCGCGCCCTGGCCACCGCGCTGAACGAAGGCAAGTACGAGGCCGAAGGCTGGCGCATGCGCCAGGACGGCACCCGCTTCTGGGCCAGCGTGATCATCGACCCGATCTACGACGAGCATGGCGCCTTGCTCGGCTACGCCAAGATCACGCGCGACATCACCGAGAAGAAGAAAGCCGCGGACGCGCTGCGCGCCAGCGAGGAACGCTTCCGCCTGCTGGTGCAGGGCGTGTCGGACTACGCGATCTACATGCTCTCGCCCGAGGGCGTGGTCAGCAACTGGAACATGGGCGCCCAGCGCATCAAGGGTTATTCTGAGCAGGAAATCGTCGGCCAGCATTTCTCGCGCTTCTATACCGACGGCGACCGCGAAAGCGGCCTGCCGGCGCGTGCGCTCGGCACCGCGGCGCGCGAAGGCCGCTACGAGGCCGAGGGCTGGCGCCAGCGCAAGGACGGCACCTGCTTCTGGGCCCATGTGATCATCGACGCCATCCACGACGAGGCGGGCGAACTGATCGGTTTTGCCAAGATCACGCGCGACCTGACCGAAAAGAAGGCGGCGGCCGACGCCCTGGCCGAGGCGAATGCGGCCCTGTTCCAGGCGCAAAAGATGGAATCGATCGGCCAGCTGACCGGCGGCATTGCCCACGACTTCAACAACCTGCTGTCGGTGCTGGCCAGCGGCCTGGAAGTGCTGACACTGCGCGGCGGCACGGTCGGCGATGTGAAGACCCTGGACAGCATGCGCCGCGCCATCGACCGCGGCGCCACGCTGACCCAGCAACTGCTGGCCTTTGCGCGCCAGCAGCCGCTGCAGCCGGAAACCCACAGCGTGAATCGCCTGGTGTCGGGTTTTGAATCGGTGCTGCGGCGCGCGGTGAATGCGTCCATCGACTTCGAGGTGCACCTGGAACCGGAAATCCGCGCCACCGTGATCGACAGCGCCCGCTTCGAGTCGGCCCTGCTGAACCTGGTGGTGAATGCGCGCGACGCCATGCCGGACGGCGGACGCATCTGCATCGAAACGGCGAACGTCGAATTGCAAGAGCGCGACGTGAATGGCCTGGCGGCGGGCAGCTATGTCAAGGTGACGGTGGCGGACACCGGCACCGGCATGAGCCCGGAAACCGCGCAGCGCGCCTTCGAGCCCTTCTACACCACCAAGGAGGTGGGCAAGGGCACCGGGCTCGGGCTGTCGCAGGTGTACGGCTTCATCAAGCAGTCCGGCGGCGAGGTCAAGATCCGCACCGCGCCGGGCGAGGGCACGGCGATTGCGATTTACCTGCCGGCGGCGCCGGGCCAGGATGCGCCGGCCCAGCAGGACACCACCGAGATGGTGCTGATCGTCGAGGACGAGCCGGACCTGATGGACGTCGCCTCGGCGCTGTACATCAGCATGGGCTACGAGGTGCTGACCGCGTCCAGTGCGCAAGAGGCGCTGGCGCTGCTGGCCAGCCGCCGCATCGACATCCTGTTCACCGACGTGATCATGCCGAACGGGATGAACGGGGTCGAACTGGCGGCCTACACGCGCGAACATTATCCGGATGTGAAGATCATCCTGGCGTCGGGCTACCCGCTGCCGGCGCTCAAGGTCGAGCACAACAACCTGAGCGAGTTTGCGTTCGTGAACAAGCCGTATCGCTTGTCGGACCTGGCGCGGGCGTTGCGGTCGGCGGCGTAATCGGAGGGAGGGCGTGCGTAGTGGTGGGCGAGCGCACGTAGTGGTGGGTTCGAGAACCCACCCTACGGTAGCGTTTCGACGTTTTGATGTTGTACCGCGTGGACACAGCTGTGTAGGGTGGGTTCTCGAACCCACCGGTACGGCGCTTGATTTGCCAAACTGCAAACCGCGCAGCGCCCGAACACCCGATCACAACCCAAAAATGATATCGCTGACCCGCTCGTAGATCGGATCCGCCGACTCTCCCTTGTTCGGCCAGTTCAGGATATCGAAGTGGTCGTACCCGCGATAGGTACCAAGATAATTCCAGCTGCCGCGCACCGCCGTGCCGTCGTAGTCGCGCACCGGATGGCCGCTTGGTGCGCGCATGCTCACCGTGTTCACCACGCCATCGTTGGCGAACCACTCGCTGTCGATGCGCACCCGCCCCGGTGCGCTTTGCGTGTAGCCGCCCATGCCATGCTGGCGCAGCGAGGGCACGATCCATTCGCCGCTATAGGTTTTGTAATACGGGAACATGTCGACGCGCGGGTACTGGTAGTTCGAGGACTGGATCGGGGCGTTGGCGCGGTCGGTGCCGTTGCAGCACCAGGCGCCGGCTTCGGTGGCCTGGGTGCCGATCGAAAAGTAGTAGACGTAGGGCGAGGTGCGCGCCCACAGGTTGAAGCTGCGCGCGCCGTCGGGCGCCAGTTCCCAGCTCCACAGGCCGGCCTGGAACCAGTCGCGCAGCGGCGAGCGCAGCTGGGGCAGGATGTCGAAGACGGCGTCGCGCAGGGTGGTGCCGTTGTGCGGCGACGAGAGGGTGGTCACGCTGCGCACCCAGCCGATCTTGCCGCCCGCGTACAGCTCGCCGTCGCCTTCGCCGGGCGCGCCGTGTTCGAGCAGCTCGACCAGCGCGCGGATGGTGGTGCCGCCCTGGCTGTGGCCGATCATGTGGATGGGATGGTTGGCGTCCCAGGCCGGATACAGCGCCATCGGATAGCCTTCGGGATTATGGGCGTGGTCGGCCGCCCAGCAGTTACCGGGCGGCTTTTGCTCCTGCACGGGCGGCGTGCGCGCATGCGTGAAACCGTAGTCGACGCAGCCGCCCTTGATTTGCGCGTACAGCTCGGCGGCGCGGTCCCAGTTCGGGCTGATGGCGCCGACGGTGGCGGTGGCCACCATGCGCGGCCCCTTGTACACCCGCAAATGGGAGGCGATGTCGTGGTAGCCGCCCCAGTACAGGTAGCCGGTGCCGGGAAACTGCTCGGGACCGAAGCCGAGGAAGCCATGCACCAGCACCACCGGGTCGTTGTTGACGGCGCGTGCGGCGCCCGCCGGCAGCAGGGCCAGCATCAGCATGCATAACAGGATCTGGATGGAGCGCAACATGGCAAGGTCCGGGAGGTCGCTTGCCACATTGTCGGAGCGGGATGGCGGCGCGGGTTTGCGCCAGGTCGTGTGCGGATGAGATACCGGCCATCCGCGCAACAGGAGCGTGCGCAGATGGCTTGACGAACAATGCTGGAGTGAATCAGTGCGCTTCAGCAACCGACGGCTTGGCCGATGCATTGGCAGACGCGTCCGGCTGTGGCTGGGCCGGCGCCGCCGGCACCGTGCTGCCCACCGCCCCCGGCGCGTTCGGATCGGCCGGCGGCGTCACCGATGCCATCATGGTGGCGCGCTCGGCGGCATCGATGCGCTCGCCATTCCAGACCACGTAGTCGTCCACCGAATACAGCTTGCAGGGCTGGTTGCTCTTGGCCGAGCAGGTGGCCAGGGCGCGCGCTTCCGGCGCCTCGCCTTCCTCGGCCCAGGTCCAGGCGCCGCTCGGCGACACGGCAAAGGCGCGCGGCGTCATCTTGGTCAGGTAGTCGGCATAGGCGCGGCGGCCGTTTTCCGACAGGAAGGGCACAGCCTCGACGTCGTCGACCCTGGCGTAGTCGGTGCGCGCCGCGGTAGGAGGCGGCGGCACGTTGTAGATCACTTCGGTGGGCATGCCGACGCCTTTCAGGAAGGCCATGGTGTCCTTCAGCCAGATCTTTTCGCCATCGCGGCTGGCCAGCATGCCGTGGGCGTCGCGCTTGAACGAGGCGAACTCGACCAGGCGGCCCTTGCCGCCCGCTTCCAGGAAGGCTTCGTGCATGCGGTTCGCCAGGTCCGGGCCGAACAGCGAATCGTTCTCGCCATACATCCACAGGCTCGGGATCTTGTTGTTGGCGCCGTACTCGGCCATGGCCGAGACCAGCGACGAGCGCCAGCCGCAGCCGGCGCTGTCGTCGCGCAGGCCGCCGGCGAAGTTGATCAGGCCGCGCACGCCCTGCAACTGCTCGGTGCCGAGCGCCATGGTGGCCAAGCCGCCGTAGGACTGGCCGGCCACGACGATGTGGCCGCCGACGATCCAGGGCTGGGTGCGGGCGTATTCGACGGCCGAGCGGATGTCTTCGGCCTGCAGGTAGCCGTTGGTGGTCATGTCGCAGCCGCGGTCGCGGTAGCGGCCGGTCGAGTTGGCGAAGCCCTGGCGCATCGGCACCATCACGGCGTAGCCGCGCTTCACGAAGGCCGCGGCCATGTAGTAAAAGCGGTCGCGCGGCTGGGCGCTCGGGCTGCCCGGGTCCTTGCCATGGTTGATGATCAACAGCGGGAAGGGGCCCTGGCCGTTCGGCTGGAAGACGGTGGTTTCCAGCATGGCGCGGTTGTCGCGGCCGGCAGGCACCTGCACGACGCGCTCGTTCATACGGTAGTCGAGCTGGAGCTCTTGTTCGATTGCCACGCCCGGCAGGATGGCGAGGGCGGCGAGGAAAGCGGTAACGGTCTTGCGGACTGCGGCGGTGCGAACTCGGAACATGGGCGACTCTGGATAGTGTCTGCCGGTGCGACAGAATTGCTGGAAGGAATAAATTGATTCTAGGCACCGAAAACACTGAGAGCAATATCCGTTTACGCAATTCCAGAGGTAAATTTTTGTGTGTGGTAAAGATGCTTACTTATATCAATAGCGAACGTTCAACATGTGGGCAAAACGCAGCGAAAAGCATGAGCTGGTAGGCAAGCTTGCCTCTTGTATAATCGGGTGAGCCGGTTTTGCCACGGCACTTTTGCAACCCATCCGCCGGTCAGGAGGACCCCAGCACCGATGCGTTTCCGGAACCGGCTATTGATCCTTGTCGTTGCCATCCTCGTGCCCTCGTTCATCGGCGCGGCGCTGGCGGTTGCTTACGTTTATGTGGAACAACAAAAGGACCAGGAGCGCAGCATTGCCGAGACAGGACGGGCGTTCGCGCTACTGATCGACAACGAAATGCGCCACCAGGAAGGCATCCTGCGCACCCTGGCAGCTTCGCCGGCGCTGGCGGCCGGCGACTTCGGCGAGTTCTACCAGCACGCGCGGCGCGCGGCCGGGGCCGTGGATGCGGTGGCGGTGCTGTACGACCTCGACGGCAAGCCGATCCTGAATACGCGCCGCCCGCTCGGCGTGGCGCTCACCGGGCGCGACCCATCCAACCTGCCGGCGCTGATGGAGCGCTTCGGCGCGGCGCGCACCCTGGTATCGGACGTGTTCTACGCGCCACCGGTGCAACGCTACGATTTCATGATGCAGGTGCCGGTGCTGGTGGACGGCGAGCCGCGCTACCACCTGGTGCTGGGCCTGCATGTCGGCATCCTGCAACAGCTGCTCGAGCGCCAGGATTTCCCCAAGGCCTGGATCGCCACCGTGTTCGACCGCAACGGCCGCATCGCCGCCCGCTCCAGCGACCCCAGGCACTATGTCGGGACCCTGCTGCGCGAAAAAACGCGCAAGCTGGCGGCCACCACCGACCGCGACCTGGTCTTCCCCAGCCATACCCTGACCGGCGTGCCGGTGCGGGCCCAGATCACCACGGTGCCGAATTCCGGCTGGAAGGTGCTGATCGCCATCCCGAGCGCCGAGATCCGCCGCGTGCCGCTGGAAGCCGCCGCGCTGCTGGCGGGGATGATGGCGGTGCTGCTGGTGCTGGCGATCGCCGCCGGCCGCTGGTTCGCCAGCCGCGCCGTGGCGCCGATCGAATACCTGGGCCGCTGCGCCGACCGCCTGGCCGATGGCGAGGAAATTCCCTACCGCCCACACGGGCTGGAAGAAATCGACACCGTCGCCTGGCGCATGGTCGAGGCCAGCAAGCAGATCCGCCGCTCGAAGCGCGACCTCGAGCACCGCGTCAACGAAGCCATCCTCGCCACCGAACAGGCGCAAGGCGCGCTGCTGCGCGGGCAGAAACTCGAATCCCTCGGGCGCCTGACAGCCGGCATCGCGCACGAGTTCAACAACCTGCTGCAAACGCTCACCACGGCGCTGCAGCTGGCCGCCATGCAAGCGAAAGAGCCGAACCTGCAGCGCCTGATCGACACCTGCAAGCGCACCGTCACCCGCGCCACCACGCTCACCGGCCAGCTCGGCTCCTTCGGACGGGTGCAGGAAGGGCGGCTGGTAACGGTCGACACCGCCGCGCAGCTGGGCAGCGCGCTGCAACTGATCCGCGGCGCGGTGGCCGACAGTGTCGAGATCGAGACCGGTTTCGCGCCCGCCCTGTGGCCGGTGCGGGTCGAGCCCCTGCAGTTCGACCTGGCGCTGCTGAACCTGGCCATCAATGCGCGCGACGCCATGGGCGGCAGCGGCAGGCTGGCGATTGCAGCGCGCAACGCCACGCTCGACCATCCGCCGGAAGGCTTGCCCTCAGGCGACTACCTGCTCCTGACCGTGCAGGACGAAGGCGCCGGCATGGCGCCGGAAGTGCTGGCGCGCGCCCTCGATCCTTTCTTTACCACCAAGTCGCCGGGGCAGGGGACCGGGCTGGGCCTGCCCCAGGCGTATGCCTTTGCCACCCAGGCCCAGGGGCTGCTGACGCTGCACAGCACGCCGGGCAAGGGCACGCGGGTGCAGATCTACCTGCCGCGCGCGCAGGAGGACGAACTGGCGGCGCCCGCTGCCGCCGCGGAAACGGTTCCTTCCGTCCAGGGCATCGCACCGGACGTCGTTGCGCCGGCGCCCGTCCAGTCGCCTGCCGCCGGCGTCACGGTCCTGTTCGTCGAAGACGACGTGCTGGTGCGCGAAGCCGTGGTCGAGGCACTGGCCGCGGCCGGCTTCGCGGTGCGCGTGGCCGAGAACGGCGAAGCGGCGCTCGTCGAACTGGAGCGCGACCACGCCATCGACATCGTCTTTTCCGACATCGTCATGCCGGGCAGCGTCAGCGGCATCGACCTGGCCGGCGCCGTCAGCGAACGCTGGCCTACCTTGCCGGTCGTGCTGGCCACGGGCTATACCGACCGGCGCGTCTCGATTCCCGGCGTAAAAATCCTGGCCAAGCCCTACGACGTCGAGCAATTGATTGGCTTGCTGGGGCGCCTCAGTGGACGGCGCTGAGTACACCGGATTTTTGTTGCGTTGCAAGGCGGCGCGCCTTTCCCTTACCGCTGACTAGAATGGGTCCGGGCTTATCTCGGACACACGACAGGAGAGCGGACATGGTCAAGATTGCGGTAATCGTCGGCAGTACCCGGCCGGGGCGCAAGGCGCTGGACGTGGCGCGCTGGGTGATGGACAGGGCGCAGGGACGCAGCGGCGCCGGCTACGAGCTGGTCGATATCCAGGATTTCAGGCTGCCCCTGCTCGACGAGCCGGTGCCGCCCTCGATGGGCCAGTATTCGAAGCCGCATACGCTGGCCTGGGCCGCGAAGATCGCGCAATTCGACGGCTTCGTCTTCGTCACGCCCGAATACAACCACGCGACGTCTGGCGCGCTGAAGAACGCCATCGATTTCCTGTACAAGGAATGGAACAACAAGGCGGTCGGCTTCGTCGGCTACGGCAGCGCCGGCGGCGCCCGCGCCATCGAGAACCTGCGCCTGGTGATGGGCGAACTGATGGTGGCCGACGTGCGCGCCCAGGTAATGCTGTCGCTGTTCACCGATTTCGAAAACATGGCCACCTTCAAGCCGGCGGCCCACCACGACAAATCGGTGGCGGCGATGCTGGATCAGGTGGAGGCCTGGAGCGGGGCGCTGGCGGGGCTGCGCAACGCGTCCGACTGAGGGCGATCGCGCGGCTGCTACAATCGGCGCCCTTTGCCTGCCGAGCCGCCGATGAACCAGCCTTTGCCTCCCCGCCGCAGCACCTGTGCCGCCTGCCTGCGCGCGCAGTCTGCCTGCATCTGCGGCTGGGTGCGGCCGCTTGTCTCGCCCGTTGCGTTGTTGATCCTGCAGCATCCGCTGGAAGTGGCGAACGCCAAGAACAGCGCGCGCCTGCTGCACCTGAGCGTGGCGGGCAGCGTGCTGGCCGTGGGCGAGGCCTTCGACGCGGCTGCGCTCGATACGCTGCTGCATGCCGGCGGGCGCACTCCGGTGTTGCTGTATCCCGACACGCCGGGCGTCGCCACGCCGCGCGTCGCCACGCCGGACGCCCCTACGCCGGGTGCCCCCGTTGCAGCGCCGCTGCCGCCGCCCGAGCGGCTGCGCCTGGTCGTGCTCGACGCCACCTGGCGCAAGAGCCGCAAGATGCTCTACCTGAATCCGGTGCTGCAGCAATTGCCGCGCCTGGCGCTGAGCGACATGCCGGCCTCGCACTACCGCATCCGCAAGGCGCACGCGCCCGACCAGCTGTCCACGCTGGAGGCGGGCGCGCATGCGCTTGGCCAGATCGAGGGCGATGCGGCGCGCTATGCTCCCTTGTTTGCCGCTTTCGACGGATTTGTCGGGCAACAGGCTGCATATTTGCCACATCTTGCCCGGCCAGCCTGAGCACGCGCGCGGCCACGCTTGAATTGGCGGAAAGAGCGGCGTACCATACTGTATGAATATACAGTAGGAGCTGCCGAATGGCTTACGTCGAAAGAACCGTCGACCGCGAATACAGTGCGGAAGAGATCGTCCTGCCGCGTCCGCTGGTCGCGACAAAGGGACGCGGCGCGGTGTCGAACCTCCAGGGCCGTTACGAACTGAACGGCCGCGAGCGTTTCGACGATGGCTGGGCCGTGGAAGACGGCGCGGCGGCGCCGCCCAAGACCGTGGTCACCGACGAGATCGCGAAATCCATCCTGTCGCGCAATACCTCGCCCGACATCCCTTTCAATGTCTCGCTGAATCCCTACCGCGGCTGCGAGCATGGCTGTATCTATTGCTTCGCCCGGCCGACGCACAGCTACCTCGGCCTGTCGCCGGGGCTGGATTTCGAAACGCGCATCTTTGCCAAGGTGAACGCGGCCGAGCTGCTGCGGCGCGAACTCGCGCATCCCGGGTACAAGCCCGAGCACATCGCCATCGGCGTGAATACCGACGCTTATCAACCCTGCGAGCGCGAGCGGCGGCTCACGCGCGAGGTGCTGGAGGTGTTGCACGAATGCCGGCATCCGGTCGGGCTGGTCACCAAATCCGCATTGATCGAACGCGACATCGATTTGCTGGCGCCGATGGCCGAGCATTCGCTGGCTTGCGCGGCCATCACCCTGACCACGCTCGACTCCGACATCTCGCGCACCCTGGAACCGCGCGCGGCCGCCCCGGCGCGGCGCCTGCGCGCCATCCGCACGCTCACCGATGCCGGGATCCCGGTCAGCGTGAGCGTGGCGCCGATCATTCCTTTCGTGACCGAACCGGAAATCGAACGCATCCTGGAAGCGGCGCGCGACGCTGGCGCCGTCAGCGCCCACTACACGGTGCTGCGCCTGCCCTGGGAAGTCAATCCGCTGTTCCAGCAATGGTTGGAGACGCACTTCCCGGAACGCGCCGGGCGCGTGATGAACCGCATTCGCGAAATGCGCGGCGGCAAGGATTACGATGCCGATTTTTCCCAGCGCATGCACGGCGAGGGCGTCTGGTCCGACCTGATCCGCCAGCGCTTCAACAAGACCGTCGAGCGCATGGGCCTGGGCGCGCTGCGCGGGCGCTTCGAGCGGCTCGATACGGCGCAGTTCCGGCGGCCGCTGGTGGTGCCGGCGGCGGCAGGCAAGGGCAAAGCGAAGGGAGCTGGACAGCTGGACTTGTTCTGATCGGCGGCCTATATTGATACAGGCTGTTGCAGGCCGATGTGGCCTGCCGGTGACGGAACTGCCGGGTTGGGCTTCCTGTCCAACCATCGTGCATACCTGGGTAACGCGGAGCGTTGGCGGGTGTTGTCAGTGCTCTTATCAGTGCTCTTATTCTACGAGGACACAACATGAGGCAGGCAGCATGATGATCCGTCTAGGCGAACTGCTGGAGCGCTTCGGTGGCCAGCTGACTGGCGACCCCGGCATCGAGGTCACGGCCATCGCGCCGCTCGACCGTGCCGGTGCGTCCGAGATCAGCTTCCTGAGCAACAGCAAGCTGCGCGCCCTGGCGGCGCAAAGCCAGGCAGCCGCACTGGTCCTCGCGCCTGCCGACGAGCCCGAGGTGGCGGCCACCTACACGGGCGCGCGTGTCGTCACCCCCAATCCCTATGCCTGGTTCGCGCGCGCCGCGCACTTTTTCGTGGCCCAGCGCACGCCGGCGCCGGACCCCGGGGTGCATCCGACGGCGGCCGTGCACCACAGTGCCCGGGTCGACGCCAGCGCCCATATCGGCGCCCACGTCACAATCGAAGCCGGTGCGCGCGTGGAGCCCGGCGCAGTCATCGATGCCGGCTGCTACATCGGGCGCGAAGCGGTGGTCGGCGAAGACACGCATTTCTTCGCGAATGTCACCTTCCACGCCCGCTGCGTCATCGGCGCACGCGGCATCGTCCACTCCGGCGCCGTGATCGGCGGCGACGGCTTCGGCTTCGCGGTGGACGGGGGCAGCTACATCAAGATTCCGCAAACCGGGCGCGTGCTGATCGGCGACGACGTCGATATCGGTTCGAACACCACGGTCGACCGCGGCGCGCTGGACGACACCGTCATCGAAGACGGCGTCAAGCTCGACAATCTCATCCAGATTGGCCACAACTGCCGCATCGGCGCGCACACGGCCATGGCCGGCTGCGTGGGCGTGGCCGGCAGCGCGCATATCGGCAAGCACTGTACCTTTGGCGGCGCGGCCATGATCAACGGTCACATCGAGATCGTCGACAACGTGCACGTGACCGCCGCCACCATGGTGCCGAATTCGCTCACCGAGCCGGGGCGCTATACCGGTTATTTCCCGGTTGCCCGGAACGCCGAGTGGGAACGCAATGCGGTGCTGGTGCGCAATCTATCGACCATGCGCGAAAAAGTGCGCGCGCTCGAAAAGGCGGTCAAGGCCCTGGATGCGCAGCGGCAGAACGAATAAGCGGACAGGCAACTTTACGGGCAACAGGGAGGAACAGCAGCACGGGCCACCGGGCGGGCCATCGCAGGAACCGCCGCGCGCCTTCCTCAAGCCGCAGCCAGTTCGATCAGGTGGCGCTCGATCTCGAACACATGCGGATCGTCCTTGCCCAGTTCGCGCAACGCCTTGGCCAGTTCCAGCAGGTATTCGCTGTTCGGCCCGCTCGGTCCGCGCGACTCGGCGATCTGGCGCGCAATCGCCTGCTCGCTGGCCGGGCCGAGGAAGGCGGCGTTCTCGTGGGTGGCGATGTAGACCAGTCCTTCGACGCTGCTGCCGTCTTCGAAGCGGATCTCGGTGGCCAGGCGCAGGTAGCCGTTCTTTTCGCGGTGGTCGAGGTGGGCGAATTCTTCGGGCGTGACGAGGTAGGCCATGCCGTGGCAGATGGCATCGGCGTCGGGCACCAGCGTGACCACGCGTCCCGGCGCGGCTTCCGTGCCGCGGTGGTCGTGCGAGCCTTGCCAGAAGCGGCGGGTCCAGCCCGTGATGCTGGCCGGGCGGCGTTCAAGGAAGGGGAAGTCGGCCTTGTAGATCAGCGAGCCGTAGCCGAACAGCCAGACGCTGGCGTGGCTGTTGAATCTGTCCATGCGCTGGTTGATGGCGATGGTGTTGTGGGACATCGGTACGAACCTGGTAAAGAGGATCGTCCGATTCTAGCGCAGCTGGGAAAAGCGGGCTGGCGGCCGGTCAGTTGCCCTGGCCGGCCCGGCGTTTCGACGCCACATATGGAAACAGGAAATCGATGAAGCTTTCCGCCGCCGGCGACAGCGAACGCCCGGCGCGGGTGTAGACGAAAAAGCGCCGCGTCAGCACCGGTTCTTCGAGCGGGCGCATGCGCAACTGGTACAGGCGCGCCAGCGGTTCGGCGTAGGGCAGGCAGACCGTGATGCCCAGGCCGGCGCTGACCATCGCCAGGGCGGTGGTCATGAAGGTGACTTCGTTCGCCGGTTTCAAAGGCACTTCGCGCAGCACGGTGTGCATGTCGGCCAGCAGGCGCTCGGTAAATTGGCCTTGCAAGGCAATGAAGGGGTAGCGCGTCACGTCCTGCCAGGTCACGCGTTCGGCGGATTCGAGCGGGTGGCCTTGCGGGAAGACCAGGGCGAAGGGCATCTCGAACAGCTCGCGCGCTTCCAGCTGCGGCAGCGGTTCGCGCTCGGGGCCGATACCGATGTCGGATTCGCCCGAGAGCACTCGCGCGATCACGCTGTCGACCTCGCTGTCGGCGATGCGCACTTCGATGTCGGGCTGGCGGGCGCGGTAGGCGGCAATGGCTTCGGGCAGCAGGGTGCAGCACATCAGTTGTGGCGCGGTAATGCGAACGATCCCTTTTCGGAGCTGCGTGTGGTCCGCCACGTTCGCCAGCGCACCGTCGAGATCGTCGATCATCTGGCTAAATAGCGGGTACAGCTCGCGGCCGATGTCGGTCAGCGTGATCTTGCGGGTGGAGCGGTCGACGACGCGGGCGCTCAAGGTTTGTTCGAGTTCCTTGATCAAACCCGATAGCGCGGACTGCGTGACGTGCATGGTCTGCGCGGCCAGCGTAAAGTTGCCTGTCTTGGCGAGCGCCACGAAGGCCCGCATCTGGCGCAGGGTGGGATTCATAAGATAATCCGATAAATGAGCCGGAAAATATTGTTTGTATGATAGTCCGTTTTCATCTTTAATGGCGGCAACTATGCACAACAAAGGAACGCCATGAAACTCGCCACTCTGAAAACCGGCGGCCGCGACGGCACGCTGGTGGTCGTCAGCCGCGACCTGGTCACTTGCCAGGCCGTCCCCGACATCGCCCGTACCCTGCAAGCCGCGCTCGACGACTGGGAGCGTTGCGTGCCGCAATTGCAGGCCGTCTACGAGCAGCTGAACGACGGCACCGCCGGCCAGGCCGATTCCTTCATCGAGATGGAATGCCACTCGCCGCTGCCGCGCGCCTATCAGTGGGCCGACGGTTCGGCCTACATCAACCACGTCGAGCTGGTGCGCAAGGCGCGCAATGCCGAGGTGCCGGCTTCGTTCTACACCGACCCGCTGATGTACCAGGGCGGCGGCGACGCCTTCATCGGCCCTTGCGACCCGATCGCGGTGCTGTCGGAAGACTGGGGCGTCGACCTCGAAGCCGAAGTGGCGGTCGTCACCGGCGACGTGCCGATGGGCGCCAGCGTCGAAGACGCCGCCAAGTCGATCCGCCTGGTCATGCTGGTCAACGACGTCTCGCTGCGCAACCTGATTCCGGGCGAACTGGCCAAGGGTTTCGGCTTCTACCAGTCGAAGCCGGCCAGTGCGTTCTCTCCGGTCGCCGTCACCCCGGACGAACTGGGCGAGGCCTGGGTCGATTCCAAGCTGCACCTGCCGCTGCGCGTCACCCTGAACGACCAACTCTTCGGCAAGCCGAACGCCGGCGAAGACATGACCTTCAGCTTCGCCCAATTGATCGCCCACGCGGCCAAAACGCGCGAACTGGGCGCGGGCAGCATCATCGGTTCCGGCACGGTGTCGAACAAGCAGGGCAATTTGCACGGTTCCAGCATCGCCAACGGCGGCGTGGGCTACTGCTGCCTGGCCGAGGTGCGGATGTACGAAACCATCGAACACGGCGCGCCGACAACGCCGTTCCTGCGCTTCGGCGACAGCGTGCGCATCGAAATGCTGGACGTCACCGGTGCCAGTATCTTCGGCGCCATCGACCATGAAGTCGCGCATTATCACGGGAGGAAGGAATGAAGCTCTATACGTATTTCCGCAGCTCGGCAGCCTACCGGGTGCGGATCGCGCTGAACCTGAAGGGCCTGACCTACGATGCGGTGCCGGTGCACCTGCTGAAGGATGGCGGCCAGCAGCGCCAGGAGGAATACCGCAAGATCAATCCGAGCGGCCTGGTGCCGGCCTTCCAGGACGACCGCATCACGCTGACCCAGTCGATGGCGATCATCGAGTATCTGGATGAGCGCTTCCCGGCCGTGCCGCTGATGCCGAGCGACGCCCCGGGCCGCGCCCGCGTGCGCGAGCTGGCGCAGATCATCGCCTGCGACATCCATCCCCTGAACAACCTGCGCGTGCTGCGCCACCTGGTGGGCGAGCTGAAACTGAGCGAGGAAGCCAAGACCGAGTGGATCCAGCACTGGATCCGCGAAGGTCTGGCAGGCCTCGAAGCCCACCTGGCGCGCGACCCGGCCGCCGGCCCCTTCAGCCACGGCGCCTCGCCGACCATGGCCGATTGCTTCCTGGTGCCGCAGGTCTTCAATGCCCAGCGCTTCGGCATCGATGTGAACGATTACCCGAACATCGCGCGCATCCATGCCCACTGCATCGAGCTGCCGGCCTTCGACGCCGCGCATCCGTCGAAGCAACCCGACGCGGAGTAACCGGTAGGGTGGTCGGCTCCACCCGGCACGATGATCATCGTCGCCGCTGGCGCCGCCCACGCGTCGATCGCTACCGCCGGCGCCGCCCCACGCGCGCCGCCATCCACGCGTCGATCGCTGCCGCTTGCGCCGCCCCGCACGCCCCGCACGCCCCGCCATCCGATCGCGACCGAATCACGATCGGACCGAACCGGATCAAACCCGATCAAGACCGGTCCGGCTCCGACGGCGTCGAAATCTCGTCCAGCGTCTGCTCGACCTCGACCGGCGCCTTGGTCACCACGTCGCCCAGCGACACGATGCCGATCACCTGGCCGTTGTCGTCGACCACCGGCACGCGCCGGATCTGCACGTCCGCCATCTGCGCCAGCACGTCTTCCACGCCCTGGTCGACGGTGCAGGTGCGCACGTCGGTGCTCATCACGTCGCCGACGCGGGTGCTCGTCGGGTCCTGGCCGACGGCGACCGAGCGCACGGTGATGTCGCGGTCGGTGATCATGCCGATCAGTTTGCTGTCATCCACTACCGGAATCGCACCCACGTTCAGCTCGTCCATGAGCTGGGCCGCGCGCTGCACGGTGTCTTGCGTGGAAATGGTTTGCACGTCGCGCGTCATCACCTCTTGAATCGTTTGCATCCTCGAGCTCCTGTTGAAGGTTGACCGGCCAGGCCGCAGTGAAGACATCCTGCCTTCAATCGGCGCGACGCTGCGCCAGATTGAAGCGTGGAATCACGGCCCGGCCTGGCGCCCCGTGCATCCGGGCTGGGCTACAATCCGCTTCCTTTTTCCGCGCTCCCTGACCATGACCGACATCACCATCCCAGAAGACATTCTTGCCGCCCTCGACCTTGCCGATGCCTCCTGGCGCCCGCATCTGCTGCGCGGCCTGGAGGCGGTGGCGCGTGCGAACCCGGGCTATCTGCCGGCGCTGGCCATCGACAATTACCTGCCGACCGAGGGCCGGTTATTCGCCGCCTTCGCCCAGCCTTTGCAGCGGGTGCGCTACGTGCTGGTGGGGGAGGGGCCGTATCCGCGCGCCGAGAGCGCGACCGGGGTCTGCTTCATGGATGGCGCGGTCGGTGCGCTGTGGAGTGACAGTGGTTTGTCGAAGCCGGTGAACCGGGCGACCTCGCTGCGCAACTTCATGAAGATGCTGCTGGTGGCGGATGGGCAGTTGCAGGCGGAGGCGACCGGCGGCGAGGCGATGGCGCCGGTGGCGGCGAATGCGTTGACGAACGGGTCGATCCGCACGCTAGCGGAACTGCAGGCGAATCTGACGGCCGAGGGCTTCCTGTTGCTGAATGCGTCGCTGGTGTTCCGGTCGCATGTGAAGCCGGTGGTCGATGCGCGGGCCTGGTTGCCCTTCCTGCAAGTGGTGCTGGCGGTGCTGGCCGAACAGGCGGCGGCGCCGACGCTGGTGTTGTGGGGGAAGATTGCGGAGGAGTTGAGGAAATTGCCGGAGACGGGGAGGTTTGCGCAGGCGGTGGCGGAGCATCCTTATAACCTTACTTTTATTGCCAATCAAACAATGCAGGACTTGTTCGGGCCGATGCAACTGTTGCGCAGACGGTGATCGTGGGTGTCGGTGCGGGCGCGACAGGATTACGTCGCGTATCACCGCGTGGGCAGCGCATACGGAGCGGATGATCTGGTGTTGGCGGTGGAGCTGTCCACCCTACGGTTGCGGCCGCTGGCTGGGTCGGATGCGCCACGGATCGGGCGCTGGCGGTTTTTGGGGGCGCCAAGACAAGGCCCCCGGAATTTGCTATACTTGACTAAATCGTTCAACTAATCCGGTTTTTAACCGGCAGCATCCACAAGATGTGCGCCAACGCGATTAGTGAACAAGAGCAATATTTTAACATTAACCGGGGTTGTGATGCGTCTGACCACCAAAGGCCGTTTTGCTGTTACCGCGATGATCGACCTTGCCCTGCGCCAGGGCAATGGTCCGGTCACGCTGTCGGGCATCAGCCAGCGCCAGGCCATTTCGCTGTCTTACCTGGAGCAGCTGTTCGGCAAGCTGCGCCGCCACGAGATCGTCGAGTCGATCCGTGGTCCGGGCGGTGGCTACAGCCTGGCCCGTCCGGCCGAAAAAGTGACGGTGGCCGACATCATCATCGCGGTCGACGAGCCGCTCGATGCCACGCAGTGCGGCGGCAAGGAAAATTGCCACGGGGCGGACGCCGCCGCCGGCACGCGCTGCATGACGCACGAGCTGTGGACCACGCTGAACGCCAAGATGGTCGATTACCTGGACTCGGTTTCCCTGCAAGACCTGGTCGACCAGCAAAAGCAGAAAGAACAAAACGTCGTGGTGGTGCACCGCGCCGCCGCTGCCGCGGCACAGTGAATCAAGCCGCACTGCGCTTAACCCGGCAACACCGAATAAAACTGAAGCAAAGCAAACTGGAGTGAACTGATGAACGCGCCTTTGGACAAACAAATCGAGCAGAGCTTCGTGACTGCGCCGCATTTCCCGATCTACATGGATTACTCGGCCACCACGCCGATCGATCCTCGCGTTGCCGACAAGATGATTCCCTACCTGCGCGAGCAGTTCGGCAATCCGGCATCGCGCAGCCACATGTACGGCTGGACCGCGGAAGCGGCGGTCGAGGAAGCGCGCGCCCACGTGGCGGCCCTGGTCGGCGCCGATCCGCGCGAAATCATCTGGACCTCCGGCGCCACCGAGTCGAACAACCTGGCCCTGAAGGGCGCTGCCAACTTCTATAAAACGAAGGGCAAGCACATCATCACCGTCAAGACCGAACACAAGGCGGTGCTCGATACCGTGCGCGAACTGGAACGCCAGGGCTTCGAAGCCACCTACCTCGAGCCGCAGGACAATGGCCTGATCACCGTCGAGCAGCTCGAAGCGGCGATCCGTCCGGACACCATCCTGGTCTCGGTGATGCTGGTGAATAACGAGATCGGCGTGATCCAGCCGATCGACGCCATCGGCGAACTGTGCCGCTCGAAAGGCATTATCTTCCACTGCGACGCCGCGCAAGCGACGGGCAAGGTCGAGATCAACCTCGAAAAGACCAAGTGCGACCTGATGACCTTTACCGCGCACAAGACCTACGGACCGAAGGGTGTGGGCGCCCTGTACGTGCGCCGCAAGCCGCGCGTGCGCCTGGAAGCGCAGATGCACGGCGGCGGCCACGAGCGCGGCCTGCGTTCGGGCACGCTGCCGACCCACCAGATCGTCGGCATGGGCGAAGCCTTCCGTCTCGCGAAAGAAGAGATGGACGCCGAGCTGACCCGCGTGAAGGCGCTGCGCGACCGCCTCGCCAAGGGCCTGCTGGAGATCGAAGAGGTCTACATCAACGGCGACATGGACAACCGCGTGCCGCACAACCTGAACGTCTCGTTCAACTACGTCGAAGGCGAGTCGCTGATCATGGCGATCAAGGACCTGGCCGTCTCGTCGGGTTCGGCCTGCACCTCGGCCTCGCTGGAACCGTCCTACGTGCTGCGCGCCCTGGGCCGCAGCGACGAACTGGCGCACAGCTCGATCCGCTTCACCATCGGCCGCTTCACTACCGAGGAAGACATCGACTTCGCGATCGAACTGCTGAAGTCAAAGGTCGGCAAGCTGCGCGAACTGTCGCCTTTGTGGGATATGTTTAAAGATGGTATCGACCTGAACTCGATCCAGTGGGCCGCACACTAATTTAGAAACGCATTCAAAGAATCTAGGAGCAACACCATGGCATATTCGGACAAAGTACTCGACCACTACGAAAACCCGCGCAACGTCGGCGCCTTTGAAAAGGGCGACGAATCGGTCGGCACCGGCATGGTCGGCGCCCCGGCCTGCGGCGACGTGATGAAGCTGCAGATCAAGGTCAACGAGCAGGGCCTGATCGAAGACGCGAAGTTCAAGACCTATGGCTGCGGTTCGGCCATCGCATCGAGCTCGCTGGTGACTGAATGGGTCAAGGGCAAGAGCCTGGACGAAGCGCTGGCAATCAAGAACACCCAGATCGCCGAAGAACTCGCGCTGCCGCCAGTCAAGATCCACTGCTCGATCCTGGCCGAAGACGCGATCAAGGCCGCCGTCGCCGACTACAAGACCAAGCACCCGACCGCGTAAGCACAGTAGAACTAGCTGGAGGAACCACATGGCAATCACACTGACCGAAAAAGCGGCGAAGCACGTCAACCGCTACATCGAGCGCCGCGGCAAGGGCCTCGGGCTGCGTTTCGGCGTGCGCACCACCGGCTGCTCCGGCCTGGCCTACAAGCTGGAGTATGTCGACGAGGCGGCGGACGAGGACAATGTCTTCGAGTCGTTCGGCGTGAAGGTCTTCGTCGACCCGAAAAGCCTGCCCTACATCGACGGCACCGAACTCGACTTCGCCCGCGAGGGCCTGAACGAAGGCTTCCGCTTCAACAACCCGAACGTCAAGGACAATTGCGGTTGCGGCGAGAGCTTCCGTATCTGACGCTGATGCAGAACCATTTCGAGCTGTTCCAGCTGCCGGCGCGCTTCGACGTCGACCTGGATGCGCTGGATGCGGCCTACCGCGAAGTGCAGGGCCGCGTGCACCCGGATCGTTTCGTGAACGCCACCGACGCCGAAAAGCGCGTTGCCATGCAGTGGGCCACCCGCGCCAACGAGGCCTACCAAACGCTGAAGAACCCGCAGAAGCGCGCCCAGTATCTGATCGAGCTGAACGGCGTCGACTTGCAGACCGAGTCGAACACGGCGATGCCGATGGCTTTCCTGATGCAGCAGATGGAATGGCGCGAAGCGCTGGGCGATGCGCGCGCGGCGAAGGACGCCTCGGCATTGGATGAACTCGATGCCCAGGTGCGCGGCGAACGCAAGAGCATGCTGGCGCAGGTGGGCGCGCAGATTGATGGCGGGGAATTCCAGAAGGCGGCCGAAGGCGTGCGCGCGCTGATGTTCCTCGACAAGTTCGGCGACGAAGTGCAGTACGCGTTCGAGGCGATCGAGGCGTGAGTGCCGGCGCGCGGCGCCGGAGGGATATGAGGTGGGCGGCAAATGCCGCCCACTAGTACAATGGGCGGGTGAATTTCGTAACGAATGAATTGGCCGCACACTCGACCGTACGGTGGGCACTCCGTGCCCACGCGGAACGATGCGCTAACGCTGCTCACTTTCACATGCTGACGCTGCGCAGAGTTTGCGGCTCAAGGAGCGTCAACGCGACGCATGCATCCGCGTGGGCACGGGGTGCCCACCGTACGAAACCCAGGCCGCGCAGACGTTGGCGGCAGCGGTCACGCACCCCAAGAATAACAACCAGGTAACACACAATGGCACTTTTGCAGATTTCCGAACCCGGCATGTCGACCGCGCCGCACCAGCACCGGCTGGCGGTGGGCATCGACCTGGGCACCACCAATTCGCTCGTCGCCACGGTGCGCAGCGGCAGCCCCGAAGTGCTGAGCGACGAAGACGGCCGCGCCTTGCTGCCATCGATCGTGCGTTACCTGCCGAACGGCCACGCCCACATCGGCCACAAGGCGCGCGCCCACCAGACGGTCGATCCGAAGAACACCGTGGTCTCGGTGAAGCGCTTCATGGGCCGCGGGCTGAAGGACATCGCCCACGCCGAGAACCTCCCTTACGATTTCGTCGATGGCGAAGGCATGGTCCAGATCAAGACCGTGGCCGGCGTGAAAAGCCCGGTCGAGACCTCGGCCCAGATCCTGGCCACGCTGCGCCAGCGCGCCGAGGATTCGCTCGGCGACGAGCTGGTCGGCGCGGTCATCACCGTGCCCGCCTACTTCGACGACGCCCAGCGCCAGGCGACCAAGGACGCGGCCCAGCTGGCCGGCCTGAACGTGCTGCGCCTGCTGTCCGAACCGACCGCCGCCGCCATCGCCTACGGCCTGGACCACGGCAAGGAAGGCATCTACGCCGTCTACGACCTGGGCGGCGGCACCTTCGACATCTCGATCCTGAAGCTCTCGAAAGGCGTATTCGAAGTGCTGTCCACCGGCGGCGACTCGGCCCTGGGCGGCGACGACTTCGACCACCGCCTGTTCTGCTGGATCAACGAGCAGGCCAAGCTGGCGCCGCTGTCCGACGAAGACACGGCCACCCTGATGGTAAAAGCGCGCCAGGCCAAGGAACTGCTGTCGACCAACGACGACACCACGGTCGACGCCATCCTGAACTCGGGCGAGATCGTGCACGTGACCGTCACCGCGGCGACGTTTGCCGAGATCACCAAGCACCTGGTGGCGAAAACCATGAACGCGATCCGCAAGGCCATGCGCGATGCCAACGTGTCGGTCGAAGACGTCGATGGCGTGGTAATGGTCGGCGGCGCGACGCGCATGCCGCACGTGCGCCGCGCCGTGGGCGACTACTTCCACACCATCCCGCACGCGAATATTGACCCGGACAAGGTGGTGGCGCTGGGCGCCGCGATCCAGGCCAACTTGCTGGCCGGTAACCGCGCCGAAGGCGACGACTGGCTGCTGCTGGACGTGACCCCGCTGTCGCTGGGCATCGAGACCATGGGCGGCCTGGTCGAGAAGATCATTCCGCGTAATTCGACGATCCCGTGCGCGCGTGCGCAGGAGTTCACGACCTTCAAGGATGGCCAGACGGCCCTCGCGGTGCACGTGGTGCAGGGCGAGCGCGAGCTGGTGTCGGATTGCCGCTCGCTGGCGCGCTTCGAGCTGCGCGGCATTCCGCCGATGGCGGCCGGTGCTGCGCGTATCCGCGTGACCTACCAGGTCGATGCGGACGGGCTGCTGTCGGTGTCGGCGCGCGAGACGCGTTCGGGTGTGGAAGCCTCGATCACGGTCAAGCCGTCCTACGGCCTGGGCGACGACGAAGTGGCGCGCATGCTGCAGGATTCGTACAGCTCGGCGCAGGTCGACATGCAGATGCGCGCGCTGCGCGAAGAGCAGGTCGAGGCCGAGCGCATCCTGCTGGCGACGCAGTCGGCGCTGGATTCGGATGCCGATTTGCTCAGCGCCGAAGAGCAGGACGCGGTGGCGAAACTGGTGCAGGGCGTGCGTGACGCGGTGCATCGTTCGAACGATGCGTCGATCGAGCCGGGTCTGCGCCAGAATGGCTTGCACGACGCGGTTCAGGCGCTGGCGCACGGCACCGAGGAATTCGCCGCGCGCCGCATGGACAAGAGCGTGCGCAGCGCGCTGGCCGGGAAGTCGCTGGACGAGGTGTGATCGGCCGTAGTCGTATGAAATGAAACGCAGCGGCGACCGTACGGTGGGCACTCCGTGCCCACGCGGAAGCATGAGCCGCGTTGACGCTTTTTGAGCCGCAAACTCTGCGCATTGTTCGCGGGTGGAAAAGCGTCTCGTTAGCGCATCGTTCCGCGTGGGCACGGAGTGCCCACCGTACGGTCAGCGCCAACGATATGCGAAGCGCCGGCGTGCATCATGCCGCCAAAAAACGATATAAACAATTTACGAGGTAACAAAGTGCCACAAATCGTCATCCTGCCCCACCCGACGTTCTGCCCCGACGGCGCCGTCCTGGAAGCCCCGGCCGGCAAGTCCGTCTGCGACGTCCTGCTCGAGAACGACATCGAGATCGAACACGCCTGCGACCGCGTCTGCGCCTGCACCACCTGCCACGTGATCGTGCGCGAGGGTTTCGACTCGCTGAACGAACAGGAAGAAAAAGAAGAAGACATGCTCGACAAGGCCTGGGGCCTGGAGCCGAATTCGCGCCTGTCCTGCCAGGCGATCATCGCCGAGGAAGACCTGGTCGTCGAGATCCCGAAATACACCATCAACCACGCAGCCGAGAAAAATCACTGACAGGATCTGCCATGAAGTGGACCGACGTCACGAGCATCGCCGAAGCACTCTACGAACAGTACCCGGACGTCGATCCGACGACGGTGCGCTTCGTCGACCTGCACAACTGGGTCGTCGGGCTGGACGGCTTCGACGACGACCGCACGCGCGGCGGCGAGCGCGTACTGGAGGCCATTCAGGCAGCATGGATCGATGAAGCACGCTAAACAACCCAATACCAAGACCGCCGCAGCGCCCGCGCTGCCGCCGGAAGTCCGACCAGGCCAGTCGATCGAGCTCCTGAAAGAGCTGCACATCCTCACGCGCGACGCCAAGCTGAACCAGGACAGCCGCCGCAAGCTCAAGCAGGTCTACCACCTGGTCAACTTCATCGAGCCGCTGCTGAACGACGTCCGCGCCGAGAAGGGCAGCGTCTCGCTGGTCGACCACGGCGCCGGCAAGTCCTACCTCGGCTTCATCCTCTACGACCTGTTCTTCAAATCGCTGGAAGACGCCTCGCACATCTACGGCATCGAGACGCGCGAGGAACTCGTCGCGAAATCGACCGAACTGGCGGCGCGCCTGGGTTTCACCAACATGTCCTTCCTGCCGCTGTCGGTGGCGGAATCGACCACCTCGAACCGGCTGCCGGAAACCATCGACGTCGTCACCGCGCTCCACGCCTGCAATACGGCGACCGACGACGCCATCGACTTCGCGTTGAAGAAAAAGGCGAAGCACATGGTGCTGGTGCCGTGCTGCCAGGCCGAAGTGGCCACCGTGCTGCGCAAGAACAAGGGCAAGGACCTGGGCAAGAGCGCGCTCACCGAAATCTGGCGCCACCCGATCCACACGCGCGAATTCGGCAGCCAGGTGACGAACGTGCTGCGCTGCCTGCAGCTGGAAGCCCACGGCTACGGGGTGACGGTGACGGAACTGGTCGGCTGGGAGCACTCGATGAAGAACGAGCTGATCGTCGCCACGTATAAAAACCTGCCGCGCCGCCGTCCGAGCGAGCGACTGCAGGAAGTGCTGTCCACGCTGGGCCTGGAAGAGATGGGCCAGCGTTTCTATACCTCGCACGTTGAGCGAGCCAAATCTCAAGCTGACCCTGAAGCAGTAACCCAAGACGACTGATAACGATGAGCGAACAACACCTGATCGACCTGCGCAGCGACACCGTCACCCAACCCTGCGACGCGATGCGCGCCGCGATGGCGGCAGCCGACGTCGGCGACGACGTCTACGGCGACGACCCCACCGTCAACCGCCTGCAGGAGCACGCGGCCGAACTCTTCGGCTACGAAGCTGGCATGTTCGCCCCGAGCGGTACGCAGACCAATTTGATCGCGCTGATGACCCATTGCGGCCGCGGCGACGAATACCTGGTCGGCCAGGAAGCCCATACCTACAAGTACGAAGGCGGCGGCGCCGCCGTGCTGGGTTCGATCCAGCCGCAACCGATCGCGAACCAGCCGGATGGCTCGATCGCGCTGGCCGACATCGAGGCCTACATCAAGCCCGACGACATGCACTTCGCGCGCACCCGCCTGCTGGCGCTGGAGAACACCATCGGCGGCCGCGTGCTGAGCCAGGAATACGTGGCGGCAGCAACCACGCTGGCTCACGTGCGCGGTCTCGCCACCCACCTCGACGGCGCGCGCATCTGCAACGCCGCCGTCAAGCAGGGCATCGGGCTGCGCGAAGCGGTGCTGGGTTTCGACACCGTGTCGGTCTGCCTGTCGAAAGGCCTGGGCGCCCCGGTCGGCTCCGTGCTGCTGGGACCGAAGGCCTTTATCGAGCAGGGCAAGCGCTGGCGCAAGATGCTGGGCGGCGGCATGCGCCAGGCCGGCGTCATCGCCGCGGCCGCGCTGTACGCGCTCGAGCACAACGTGCAGCGCCTGGCCGATGACCACGACAACGCCGCCGCGCTGGCGCGTGGCCTGTCCGAGATCGACGCCTTGAACGTCGGCACCCCGCAGACCAACATCTTCTGGCTCGACGTGCCGGCCGCCGCCTGCGACCCGCTGCGTAAAGCGCTGCTTGATGCGGGCATCCGTGCCACGGTCGGTCCGCGCATGCGCATCGTGACCCACCTGAACGTCTCGGCCGCCGATGTCGACCGCACGGTCGGCGCCTTCAAATCCTTCTTCAAGAACTGGCAGGCGGCATGACGGACGAAGGTATCCGCCTCGCCAAGCGCGTGGCCGAACTGGCATCCTGCTCGCGCGCCGAGGCCGAGCGCTACATCGCCGGCGGCTGGGTCAGCGTCGATGGCGTGGTGGCGGAAGATCCTGCCACGCGCGTGACGCCGGCCCAGCAGGTCGTGCTGCTGCCCGGCGCCAAGGCCGAGGAGCCGGCGCCGGTGACGATCCTGCTGCACAAGCCGTCGGGCGCGAATGCCGGCGTCGGCATGCGCGGCGCCAGTGCGCTGGAATGCGTGACGCCGGAGTCCCTGGTAGCGACGCACGGCGCGCCGCGCTTCCTGAAGCGCCACCTGGCGCGCCTGACCCTGTGCACGCCGCTGGAAACCGATGCCAGCGGCCTGGTCGTCTACACCCAGGACTTCCGCGTGGCGCGCAAGCTGGTCGACGATGCCTCGCGCGTGGAGTACGAATACGTGGCCGAGGTCGAAGGCGGCATCAGGGACGGCGGCCTGGCGCTGCTGAACCACGGCTTGACCTTCAACCGCAAGCCGATCGCGCCGATGAAGGTCAGCTGGCAGAGCGAAGGGCGCCTGCGCTTTGCCGCCAAGGGCGTGGTGCCGGGCCAGATCGAGCACATGTGCGCCGAAGTCGGCCTGACGCTGACGGAACTGAAACGCCTGCGCGTGGGCCGCATGCCGATGGCGGGCTTGGCTGAAGGCCAGTGGCGCTACCTGGCCGAGTACGAACGGTTCTGAACCGCGGCCGGCCGCGATCCGACGTAGGGTGGGTTCTCGAACCCACCGTACCCCGGTCGATCTGTCGATACACTTGCCGTGAACCGGTGGGTTCGACACCCCACCCTACCGCTGTGGCGTCAACCACGCGTCCAGCCCCGCAATCCGCTTTGATTTGCCTCAGCACTTCACCCAAAAGAAATAGACTCCCGTAATCGATTGAATTAACTTCAGTCAATGAGCCGTGACGTTTGTTGATCTTGTTGATATCCGTGCTGGCGCGGCAGGAAAAAGCCGGCATCTGAAGCGGGCGGAACCGAGTATGAAAACGCAATGCAAAGCTGCATCGTTTTGTCTGGTCCTGGCGGCGGTCGTGCTGGCCGTTCATCGCGAAGCCGCCGCCTTGCTGGCCGCGTCGATGGCGCTGCACCTGTATGCGCTTACGACCTGGCGCGCAAGCTGGCATGGGTATGAGGGCGCTGCCGCAGGATCATGGACCAGCCTGCTCAAGCGCCGTTACCAGGTGTCGCTGGGCGGCGTGCTGTGCGCCGTGGCCGGCATGCTGCTGCTGGGCGGTTATTTCGTGTTTGCCTTTGCCTGAGTTTTCTGCGCCTTCTGCATCTTCGGCAGCGCGATCAGGCGCGTGCCTGCGATGCGGTCGTGCAGGAACTGGCGATCCTTGTCGAGGAACGCCGTCAGTGCCCAGGCCACCAGCCCCAGGGTCAGCAACAGCGCCCATTCCTTCACATGATGCAGGTCGAGCAGGGCGCCGATGGCCAGCGCCGGTGCGAACCAGCCCCAGGCCAGCAGGTAGCGGAGCGCCGCATTCCTGAACGGTACTTTTGCATGCCCAACCTTGACCACCTTGATGCGCCAGGTCTTCATGGCCAGTGTAAAGCCGGCACCGCTCCAGGCATGCACGAAATAGGCGGCGGTAACCAGGAACAGGAAGGCCATCAGTCCGGCGCGGTAGGCCGGTTCCTGGCGGTTGCCGGTGGCGAAGATGAAGATGAAGACGGCCAGCGCCTCGACGGCGGTGAGCAGGAAAGCTTCATACACCATCGCGATCAGGCGACGCTTGACGGTGGGCGTGCCGATCGCGGATGGATTAGCCGTTTGCATTCGATACGGTGGAAGTGGTTGCGGGTTGGGTGCTCGTGCCGGGCGCCGTCACCGCCGGCGTGGCCGGCGAGCTTGACGCCGGCGCCGCCGGTTCTGCCGGCGCCGGAGCGGAAGGCGCAGGGGCGGGAACAGAGGAGGGCGCAGATGCGGGCGCCGGCTGCGTGGCTGGCTGCGTGAGCGCCGGCGCATTCGGCAGCGTCTCCGGTGCATGCAAGGCAATGCAGGCCGCGCCGCGGCGGGTGGTGCCGGGCGGGCAACTGGTCGGGGCCACGATGGTCGGCTCCGACGGCGTCGGGGCGGCATCGGGTTTGCGCACCGGCGTGCGCGCCAGGCGCCGCTTCTGGTCGGTGCTCAGCTGCTTGTAGCTTTCCCAGCTGGCGGCCTTTTCGCCCGGCGCGAGCTTGCGTACCTTGCTGTAGTTTTCGCGCGCCAGGTTGCGTTCTTCCGGCGTCAGGCGGATCCACTGGCGCATGCGCTCGTGCACGCGGCCCTGCTCTTCCGGGTTCATCGAGGCGAAGCGGCGCGACATTTCCAGCCATTTGCGCTTGCGCGCACCATCCATCTCGTCCCACTCGGCCTGCAGCGGCCCCAGCGCCAGCTGCTGGGCGCGCGTCAGGTCGCGCCACAGCGGTTTGTCGAGGATCAGCGGGCCGCTCTTGCCGGCGTGCGGGGCGCTACCTGCGCTTGCGGAGGCGCCGGCCGACACCGCGTCGGGGGAGACGATGCTCCACCTTTCGGAAATGGCCCAGGCCGCGATGACGGCCACCGCCACCGCCACGACTGCTATCCAGGCGCGGCGGGGTTTGGAGGTGCGTTTCGTCATTGGCGGCGCTGTTGCGACTCCACGTAGGCATTGAAGCCGTGGTCGAGGTAGGCGGTCAGCGGCAGCTCGTCGGCCAGTACGGCGGCGTCGAGTTCGGCCAGTTCGGCAATCTGCTGCTGTTGTTCATACTGATACACGCCGCCCAGGCCGACGACCAGGGCCAGCAGCGGCACCGCGACCGCCAGGCGGCCCAGCGCGGCATGCGAAAACAGCGAATCGACATCGAACCAGCTGCGGCGCCAGTCCTTTTTCGCGAATGGCGCGGTGCTCGCGGCATCCGGCTTCTTGCGCGACAGCGCCAGCGCGCGTGCAGCGGCCAGGCGCTCGGTGGTGGAAGCCGGCAGCGCGTCGAGATTCTCGTTCAAGGCGTGGCGCAGCTTGTACGCCAGGTTGATGTCGTCGGTATTCATAGTTTAATTCCCTTGGCCCGCAGGGCATCGGCAAGCGCATGTGTCGCGCGCGAGCAGTGCGTTTTGACGCTGCCCTCGGAACAGCCCATCGCTAAGGCCGTTTCGGCCACGTCCATATCCTGCCAGTAACGCATAAGGAAGGCTTCGCGTTGACGCGTTGGGAGCTTTTGTATTTCCGCTTCGATCAGGTGCAAGGTTTGTGCCCGCTCGACCTGGTCCATGCTCGACTCGGCCGCGGCCGACCCTTCTTCCGCCTCGTACGTGTTGAGTATATCAAAGTCCTCATCGCCCTCGTCCTTGCGGCCGAAGCCCGAGAAGAGGCTGATCCAGGTGTTGCGGACTTTTTCGCGGCGGAAGTAATCGAGGATGGTGTTCTGCAGGATGCGCTGGAACAGCATCGGCAGTTCGGCGGGCGGCTTGTCGCCGTATTTTTCGGCGAGCTTGATCATCGCGTCCTGCACGATGTCGAGCGCGGCCTCGTCCTTGCGCACGGCGTACACGGCTTGCTTGAAAGCGCGCCGCTCGACATTCTCGAGGAAGTCGTTGAGTTCTTTGTCTGTCGCCATGCGATGAAAGGGGGTGATGCGCGCAGGTACTTGGCCTGTGCTTTATGGAAAACTGTCGAATCCTAGCAAAAAACCACCGGCCATGCACCGGAATTGCTCAGTCCAGCCCTTTTGCGACGCGCGACGCGGCTGTCAAAAACTGCATGACGATAGTCGAAATGATTCGTTGTCGCGCCAAGGGGGCGTGGATAAGCTGGGTTGAACGATTATTCATCTTGACTGCCATGCCACTCGACACCACCCAGCGCCAGGACTTCGACATCCAGCCCCTGAACGCCCCGCTCGGCGCCGAAGTCCTCGGCCTCGACCTGTCGCGCCCGCTCGGCACCGCCGACCTGGCGCGCGTGCACCGCGCCCACCTCGACCACCACGTGCTGGTGTTCCGCGATACCGCCATCACGCCGGCCCAGCAGGTCGACTTCAGCCGCCGCTTCGGCGAACTGCAGATCCACGTGCTGCGCCAGTTCCAGCTGGCCGGCCACCCGGAAGTGCTGGTCATCTCGAACATCCGCGAGAACGGCGAACCGATCGGCCTGGGCGACGCCGGCCACCTGTGGCATTCCGACCTGTCCTATAAAGCCACGCCCAGCCTCGGTTCGATGCTGCACGCGCAGGAACTGCCGATTGATGGCGGCGACACCCTGTTCGCCAACCAGCACCTGGCCTGGGACACGCTGCCCGACTGGCTCAAGCGCGAAGTCGAGCATGCCCAGGCCGAGCACAGCTACCTGGCGCGCTACGAAGACCTGCGCAAGCTGAACCCGTGGCGCCCGCAACTCACGCAAGCGCAGATCGACGAAGTGGTGCCGGTGCGCCACCCGGTGGTGCGCACGCATCCGGAAACCGGGCGCCGCGCGCTGTTCGTCAGCGAGCATTTCACCACGCGTATCGTCGGCATCGGGGAGGACCGCAGCCGCGAACTGCTGGCGGCCCTGTTCGAGCACGGCACCCGGCCCGAATTCATCTACCGCCACCAGTGGAAAGCCGGGGACATGGTGTTCTGGGATAACCGTTCGCTGATGCACCTGGCCGCCGGTTGCCCGCCGGACCAGCGCCGCAAGCTGTACCGCACGACCATCGCGGGCGACGTCCCGTTCTGACCAGGAGCATCCATGAAGCGCTTGACCAAGTTTGCCGCCGTGCTGGCGGCCCTGTCCCTGCTTGCCTCCGCGTCGGCCCATGCCGAAGGCAGGATCCGCATCGCCGAGCAGTTCGGGGTGGTCTATTTGCTGCTGAACGTGGCGCAAGACGGAAAACTGATCGAAAAGCATGGCAAGCGGCAGGGCGTCGATATCGACGTCGACTGGATCAAATTGTCCGGCGGCGCGGCCACCAACGATGCGCTGCTGTCGAATTCGGTCGACGTGGTCGGCGCCGGGCTGGGACCGTTGCTGACCGTATGGGACCGCACGGCGGGCAAGCAGAACGTGCGCGCCGTGGCTTCGCTCGGCAGCTTTCCGTATTACCTGATCAGCACCAACCCGGCCGTGAAGTCGATTGCCGACTTCGGGCCGAAGGACCGCATCGCGCTGCCGGCCGTGACGGTGTCGGTGCAGGCGCGCATCCTGCAGATGGCGGCGGCCAGGCAGTGGGGGCAGGCCCAGTTCCGCAAGCTCGATCCGTTGACCCAGGCGCTGCCGCACCCGGACGCCACCGCCGCCGTCATCGCGGGCAAGACCGAGATCAACGCCCACTTCGCCAATCCGCCGTTCCAGGAGCAGGAACTGGCCGGCAACCCGAATGCGAAGATCGTGCTCGACTCCTACCAGGTGCTGGGCGGGCCGAGCTCGGCCACGGTGCTGTACGCCACCGAGAAGTGGGTGAAGGAGAATCCGAAGACCTACCGCGCCTTCCTCGATGCGCTGGTGGAAGCGGCCGAGCTGGCGTCGACCAACCCGGAAGCGGCGGCCGACGCCTACCTGCGCGTGAACAAGAACAGCATCGACCGTGCGCTTTTGATCAAGGTGATCAAGAACCCGAAGGTGCAGTTCAGCGTGGCGCCGCAAAACACGCTCGGGCTGGCGCAATTCCTGCACCAGGTGGGCGCGATCCGCAAGAAGCCGGAAAGCTGGCGCGATTACTTCTTCGCGCATCCGGCCCTGGCAAAAGGGAGCTGAGATGATCGCACCCGCTTTGCAAGTCGTTGCGCCGTCGGGCCCGTTGCTGCGCGCCGAGCACGTGACCATCGATTACGCCGGCGAGCACGGCACCGTGCGCGCCACCGAGGATGTGGGTTTCGACGTGTACCGCGGCGACCGTTTCGTGCTGCTCGGGCCTTCGGGCTGCGGCAAGTCGACCTTGCTGAAGGCGGTGGGCGGCTTCATC
Source organism: Massilia sp. YIM B02769 (assembly GCF_030411995.1). Lineage (GTDB taxonomy): Bacteria > Pseudomonadota > Gammaproteobacteria > Burkholderiales > Burkholderiaceae_D > Telluria. The sequence continues at coordinate 133,374 of NZ_JASNRC010000006.1, read as the reverse complement.
GCGCCGCGCGCGGGCAGTTTGCGCCTGGGCGGCAAGCCGATCACGGCGCCGGGGCCGGACCGCATCGTCGTGTTCCAGGAATTCGACCAGCTGCCGCCCTGGAAGACGGTGGAGGCGAACGTGATGTTCCCGTTGCTGGCCGGCGGCATGAAGAAGCCCGAGGCACGCGAACGCGCGCGTCACTGGCTGGGCAAGGTCGGGCTGGCGCGCTTTGCCGACGCCTATCCGCACACCCTGTCGGGCGGCATGAAGGCGAGGGTGGCGATTGCGCGGGCGCTGGCCATGCAGCCGGAAATCCTGCTGATGGACGAGCCCTTTGCCGCGCTCGATGCGCTCACGCGGCGCAAGATGCAGGAAGAGTTGCAGGCGCTGTGGGAAGAGATCGGTTTCACCATGCTGTTCGTGACCCACTCGATCGAGGAGGCGCTGGTGGTGGGCAACCGCATTCTGTTATTGAGTCCGCATCCAGGGCGGGTGCGCGCCGAATTGAACAGCCACCAGTTCGACCTGGGCAGCGCCGGCAGCGTTGAATTCCAGGCCGCGAACGAACGGATTCACCGGCTGCTGTTCGGCGATGCCGTTTTTCCATCCACCCTTTCCACACCAGCCTACGCCAGCCATCCATGAGTGCTTTCCGCGAACCCCCGATCCGTCCCGAATACGAACTGGCCTTGCCGCTGCCCAGCCTGGGCGGTGCGCCGCTGCGGCCATCCGCGCATGTCGTTGCTTCCCGTGGCTTTGCGTTTGGCGAACTGGCCTGGCTGCGCAAGGCGGCGCTGCTGCTGGTGCTGGCCGTGATCTGGGAAGCGCTGGCGCGCTGGTACGACAACGATTTATTGCTGCCGACGGCGCTGGCCACCGGCAAGGCGCTGGTCGAGGGCATCGTGTCCGGTGAGCTGTTCGGGTATGTGGGCGTGTCGTTTGCGGTGCTGACCCAGGGGTATCTGATGGGGATTGTCGGGGCATTCTTGCTGACCTGGCTGGCGGTGTCGAATCGCGTCGGGCGCGAGCTGATCGAGACCCTGACGGCGATGTTCAATCCGCTGCCGGCGATTGCCTTGCTGCCGCTGGCGCTGCTGTGGTTCGGGCTGGGCAAAGGTTCGCTGATCATGGTGCTGATGCATTCGGTGATGTGGCCGCTGACCCTGAATGCCTGCGCCGGTTTCCGCGCGGTGCCGGAGACGCTGCGCATGGCGGGGCGCAACTATGGGCTGGGCGGGTTGCGGCTGGTGCTGCAGATTTTGATACCGGCGGCGCTGCCGGCGATCCTGTCGGGGCTGAAGATCGGCTGGGCGTTTGCGTGGCGTACCTTGATCGCTGCCGAGCTGGTGTTCGGGACGACCTCGGGGCAGGGTGGGCTGGGGTGGTTCATTTTCCAGAGCCGCAACGAGCTGTTCACGGACAAGGTGTTTGCGGGGTTGGCAGCGGTGATCATCATCGGGCTGGCGGTGGAGCAGGTGGTGTTCCATACGCTGGAGCGGGTGACGGTGCGGCGGTGGGGGATGCAGCGCTAGATTGCGCTTTACATATGGTGGGTTCGAGAACCCACCCTACGTGTTCGACTATATTGGGCTTGTACCGCGTGGGCACGAGTGCCCACCCTACAACGGCGGCGACTCCGTAGCATGTAGGGTGGGTTCTCGAACCCACCATTCCGAATGCACGCACCACCCCGCAACGCACCATGCCGGTGCACCCAATCCCCCAACCGAGCACATCCTCTACTCGGCAAATTGTTTCTTTCTTTTTATCTTGACCAAAATGGTGCAACGCAGTAAGGTGTTCCTTACGCTTTGCACCCCCGAAGCTTCATGGTCATCCTGTTCGACACACAAAGTCCAACTGGCTGACACGCTTTCATTTGTAGGCAGTTTGCTCCAACCCGCGCCACAAGCGCGAGAGATGCGTCGAGCCGCTACAGACACTCAGCCAAACGAGTTGCGTTTCGCGTCGTTGTGAACGGTATCTGCCGATACCCGGATCGAACGTCGTGCGCGCAGAAAGAAGGGAAGCTGGAGCGCTGTGGGGCAAACCGTATTTCGTTAGGAACGAGCATCCGATCAATCTCCCTATGGGTCTTGAAAGGAACGATTCATGAATAACGAAGCATCAGGCCAGGGATCTCATCAGATCACCGGCGCTGAAATCGTCGTCCGATGTCTGGCCGAGGAGGGCGTCAAGCACGTCTTCGGTTACCCCGGTGGAGCAGTCCTCTACATCTACGACGCCATCTTCAACCAGGACAAGTTCCAGCACGTCCTGGTCCGCCACGAGCAGGCAGCCGTGCACGCGGCCGACGCCTATTCGCGCAGCTCCAACACCGTCGGCGTCGCCATCGTGACCTCCGGTCCGGGTGTGACGAATGCCGTCACGGGTCTCTCCACCGCCTACATGGACTCGGTCCCGATGGTCGTGATTTCCGGCCAGGTGCCGAGCCACGCGATCGGCCAGGACGCCTTCCAGGAGTGCGACACCGTCGGCATCACCCGCCCCGTGGTCAAGCACAACTTCCTGGTCAAGGATGTGCGCGAGCTGGCGACCACCATCAAGAAAGCCTTCTTCATTGCCCGCACCGGCCGCCCCGGTCCCGTGCTGGTCGACATCCCGAAGGACATCTCGATGCACAAGTGCGCCTACGACTATCCGCGCGAAATCGAGATGCGCTCGTACAAGCCGGTCGACAAGGGCCACGCCGGCCAGATCCGCAAGGCCGTGCAGCTGCTGCAGCAGGCCGAGCGCCCGATGATCTATGCCGGCGGCGGCGTGATCCTGGCGAACGCCTCGCCCGAACTGAACCGCCTGGTCGACAAGCTCGGCGCGCCGGTCACCAACACCCTGATGGGCCTGGGCGGCTCGCGTTCGAGCAGCGAACAGTTCGTCGGCATGCCCGGCATGCACGGTACCTATGAAGCGAACATGGCGATGCAGCATTGCGACGTGCTGATCGCCATCGGCGCCCGCTTCGACGACCGCGTGATCGGCAACCCGAAGCACTTCGCCAGCCATCCTCGTAAAATCATCCACATCGACATCGACCCCTCGTCGATCTCGAAGCGGGTGAAGGTCGACATTCCGATCGTCGGCAACGTCAAGGACGTGCTGACCGAATTCCTGGCGCAACTGGACACCGCTGGCGTGCGCGCGAATCCGGAAGCGCTGCGCGGCTGGTGGAAGCAGATCGACGAATGGCGTGGCCGTAACTGCCTGAAGTACGAGGATTCCGACCTCGTCATCAAGCCGCAATCGGTGGTCGAGAAGCTCTGGAAAGTCACCAAGGGCGACGCCTTCATCACCTCCGACGTCGGCCAGCACCAGATGTGGGCAGCCCAGTACTATCCCTTCGACAAGCCGCGCCGCTGGATCAATTCCGGTGGCCTGGGCACGATGGGCGTCGGCCTGCCGTACGCGATGGGCGTGCAGATGGCGAACCCGGATGCGACGGTGGCCTGCGTCACCGGCGAAGGCTCGATCCAGATGTGCATCCAGGAGCTGGCCACCTGCAAGCAGTACCACCTGACGCCGAAGATCATCCTCTTGAACAACCGCTTCCTCGGCATGGTGCGCCAGTGGCAGCAGATCGACTACGGTTCGCGATATTCCGAGTCCTATATGGACTCTTTGCCGGACTTCGAGAAGCTGGCCGAGGCCTACGGCCACGTCGGCATGCGCATCGAAAAGCCGGGCGACGTCGAAGGCGCGCTGGTGGACGCATTCAACATGAAGAACCGCCTCGTGTTCATGAACTTCATCACCGACCAGAGCGAGAACGTCTGGCCGATGGTCAAGGCGGGCAAGGGCCTGTCTGAAATGCTGCTCGGCTCGGAGGACCTGTAAATGAGACACATCATCTCGGTTCTTCTGGAGAACGAAGCCGGTGCTTTATCGCGCGTCGTTGGTTTGTTTTCCGCACGCGGCTACAACATCGAAACCCTGACCGTGGCGCCGACCGAGGACGCGACCCTGTCGCGCATGACGGTCGTCACCACCGGCTCGGACGACATCATCGAGCAGATCACGAAGCACCTGAACCGCCTGATCGAGGTGGTGAAGGTGGTCGACCTGACGGAAGGCCAGCACATCGAGCGCGAGCTCATGCTGATCAAGGTGAGGGCGGTCGGCAAGGAGCGCGAGGAACTCAAGCGCACCGCCGACATCTTCCGCGGCCGCATCATCGACGTCACGGAAAAGACCTACACGATCGAACTGACCGGCGCCAAGAGCAAGCTCGACGCCTTCATCGACGCCATCGACCGCAGCTCCATTCTCGAAACCGTCCGCACCGGCGGCTCGGGCATCGGCCGCGGCGAACGGATCTTGAAAGTGTAACGAACGGCCACCACCGCGACCGAAGCCACGGCCCGCCGGCCACCGACCGTGATCGGAGCCACGGTCCGTAGGGTGGGCACCCCGTGCCCACGCGGAACGATGATCAGCCCGCGGCCGCACAAACGAACAGCCACTAACTCTGGCAACGACAACGAACCCAAATACAGGACAAAAAAATGAAAGTTTTCTACGATAAAGACTGCGACCTCTCCCTCATCAAAGGCAAGAACGTCGCCATCATCGGCTACGGCTCGCAAGGCCACGCCCACGCGCAAAACCTCTCCGAATCCGGCATCAACGTCACCGTCGGCCTGCGCCGCGGCGGCGCCTCCTGGAACAAGGTCGAGCAAGCCGGCCTGAAGGTCGCCGAAGTCGACGAAGCCGTGAAAAACGCCGACGTCATCATGATCCTGCTCCCGGACGAAAACATCGCCCAGGTCTACAAGGAAAACGTCGAGCCGAACGCCAAGCAGGGCGCGGTACTCGCCTTTGCCCACGGCTTCAACGTGCATTATGGGCAGGTGGTGCCGCGCGCCGACCTCGACGTCATCATGATCGCGCCGAAAGCCCCAGGCCACACCGTGCGCAACACCTATAAACAGGGCGGCGGCGTGCCGCACCTGGTCGCGGTCTACCAGGACAAGTCCGGCGCCGCGCGCGACATCGCCCTGTCGTACGCGATGGCCAACGGCGGCGGCCGCGCCGGCATCATCGAAACCAACTTCCGCGAAGAGACCGAGACCGACCTCTTCGGCGAACAGGCCGTGCTCTGCGGCGGCACCGTCGAGCTGATCAAGGCAGGCTTCGAGACCCTGGTGGAAGCGGGCTACGCGCCGGAGATGGCTTATTTCGAGTGCCTGCACGAACTCAAATTGATCGTCGACCTGATCTACGAAGGCGGCATCGCCAACATGAACTACTCGATCTCGAACAACGCCGAGTATGGCGAGTACGTGACGGGCCCGAAGGTCGTCACCTCGGCCACCAAGGATGCGATGCGCCAGTGCCTGAAGGACATCCAGACCGGCGAGTACGCGAAGAGCTTCATCCTCGAGAACAAGGCCGGCGCCCCGACACTGATCTCGCGCCGCCGCTTGACGTCGGAACACCAGATCGAGGAAGTCGGCGCCAAGCTGCGCGCGATGATGCCGTGGATTGCGAAGAACAAGCTGGTGGATCAGTCGAAGAACTGATCGGATGGTCGATGCCCCGTTGGCATATGCTGGCGGGTTGCACGTACTCGTACGGTGGGCACTCCGTGCCCACGCGGTACGTACGTCTCCTTGCACCGTTGGCTGTCCCGACTCGCTCGCGATGTGAGCGACGGCCCGGACGCTGATTTGCCCTCCCGCGGCCGTTACCGAGTTCGCGAGCGGATGGTCATCTCCACAGGTGCAAGGAGGCGCACGTAACCGCGTGGGCACGGGGTGCCCACCGTACGGTCATCGTCCCGGGCCAGCGACACACAGCAACCCATGCTTCGTCCATTTGCAACTTTCCATTACAAAATCACTCTATCTAGGAACGGGACGGTATCGTATAAGTCATGCACACATGCATTCTTATAGGAGAAAACCGATGTCCCTTCCAAAAATGATCCTCTTGGCCAGCCTGATGATGGCGTCCCACGTTCAAGCGCAGACCGCGCCTTCGACCAGCATGCCCGCAACAAGCGGCACGGTCGTGGTCGTTCCTGCCACCGGTGAAGTGCGGGCGGCCAACGACCAGGCCATCGTCAGCTTCATTGTGGAAGAGCACGACAAGGACAAGCAGGCCGCCGCCGCCCGCGTCAACCGCAAGATGAAGGAGGGTACCGAGATCGTGCGCCGTGCCGATCCGAAGGCCGAGCTCAAGACCATGGGCTATTTCACCTACCCGGTCTACCCGGAACCGCCGGTGCAGCCGCTGCCTGCAGGCCGCACCCCGGTGCAGCCGGTGCCGATCGGCTGGCGCGTCGGCCAGTACCTGGAAGTGAAGACGACCAATCTCGCCACGCTGGAGAAGACCGTCGCCGCCGCCCAGAAGGTCTTGTCGATCAACAACATCAGCTTCGGCCTCAGCCCGGCCCTGGAAAAGCGCCTGGATGACCAGCGCATTGCCGAAACCTACCGCAACCTGAACGAGCGCATCGTCTCGATCGCGCGCGCCATGGGCCGCCAGCCGGGCGACGCGACCCTGGATGTGGTCGACTTCGAAGGCTCGGGCAACTATGTGCAGCAGGAAGCCGCCGCGCCGATGATGATGGCGCGTTCCAAGCGCGACGTGTCGAGCGAGATGCCGGAACCGAGCTTCGAGCCGGGCGAAACCACCCTGCAGATGCGCCTGGTCGGCAAGGTGAAGTTCAAGTAAGAACACGACAGGCAGGCGCGCCGGCGAGCCCGGCCGCCTGCATGATGACATTCCCAATAGTATCCGTTCGCTAACAAGCCGTTCTCGCCTCTATAATGCAGGGAACGGCGCTCGATCGCGCAGCTTTGAATACGGACAACTATGCCAGCCTTCCCACGACGCAAAAAAAACGGAGGGGCGCCGCGCGCGCCACGATTCTCCCGCCTCAGGCGCTTCGGCCGCCGGGCCGAGGATAAACAGGGGCAGCGCGGACGTGGCATCTACCTGCTGCCGAACGCCTTTACCACCGGCGCCCTGTTCTGCGGTTTTTATGCGATCGTGATGGCGATGAACCAGCGTTTCGACTACGCCTGCTGGGCCGTGTTCGTGGCGATGGTGCTCGACGGCCTGGACGGCCGCGTGGCGCGCCTGACGAATACCCAGTCCGAGTTCGGCGCCCAGTACGACTCGCTGTCCGACATGGTGTCGTTCGGCGCGGCGCCGGCGCTGGTGATCTACGAATGGTCGCTGCGCGGCCTCGGTAAACTCGGCTGGATCGCGGCCTTTGTCTACTGCGCCGGCGCGGCGCTGCGTCTGGCCCGCTTCAACACGAATAGCGAAGTCGTCGATAAACGCTTCTTCCAGGGCTTGCCCAGCCCGGCGGCGGCGGCCCTGGTGGTCGGCTTCATCATGTTCATGACCGACCCGGACATCAACATCAGCGCACGCCAGGTCGACTGGGTGAGCTGGTGCATCGCCGTGTTCGCCGGCCTGACCATGGTTTCGAACGTGCCGTTCTACAGCTTCAAGGACGTGAACTTCCGCAAGTCGGTGCCCTTCATCGTCGTGTTCCTGATCGTGCTGGCGTTTGCGCTGGTGGCGAGCGACCCGACCAAGGTGCTGTGGCCGATCTTCGTGCTGTACGGCCTGTCGGGCTATGCGGTGTATGTGCTGCAGCGTGCCAAGGGCAAGCCGGTCAGCATCATCCCGACGGACGACGATCCGCTCGACGACACACCGCGCCGCTGAGCCCGGCTTGATGCAAAACGGCGCGTGCGATACGCGCCGTTTTTATGTCAACTGTTCAGTTCCATTTCTGGGCAGTTGGCGGCGACCAATCGGGGTCGCAAGTCGTCTTCTTCGGTTTGATGCCATCGCGCATCGTATCGAGACCGTCGGGCGCATGGTGGGATTCGTAGGTCACGCAATAGGTGCCCCTCGCCCCGACGATCCGGTAGCGCCGGCGGTCGTAATGGCTGGGATCGAGGACTTCCTCGGTCTTCGGCGCCTCATACCATTTGTTGGGCGCCAGTTCGTTCGCCCTAACAATTCCTTTTTGCAGCTTCATCTGCGGCGTCACGACTGGCGCCAAGATGCCGCGCGTCGGATGTTCCTTGCGCATGGCGCGGTCGGCGCCGCCGGCGATCGCTCGGGCACGTTCCAGCATGCTGCCGGATGCGGGCGGGGCAGGGGCCTCGCCGGGCACAGCCGGCTCCGGTTCGGCAGCGTCCTGCTCGGAAACCGCCGCCTGCATGGCCGGCGCCGGGGCGGCCATGGGCGCAGGCGCCTTCCTGGCCGCGCTCGGCGCATGCGAACCGGCAAGGGCGCGCGGCGCCGCCACGGCCACCGGGTCCTGCGGCGCAGGGGCAGGCTTCGGTGCAGGTTCAGGCAAGAGCCGCAGCACCATGGTTTCCGGTGTCCAGTCGTCGGGCGCGGGAACCGGGCGCGACATCTGCCACATGGCCAGCAGCGAGGCGTGCACGGCCAGCGAGATGCCGATCCCGGTGGCATGGCGTGGCCGCAGCCCTGGCGGCAGTGCGTATGTGTTATCCATAACGCAACAGTATAGGGCGAAAGTGCGTGGCTGTCCGGGCTGTAAGAACCTATCTCGGTAGGAGCGAGTCGTTTCTGACGCGCCTGACAAGCGGGTACTGCGTTGCTCGTCGTTGCATGGCTCGCCATGCGGCCTCCTCGCGCCTTGCCCGCGCTCGTCATGCATCGTCATCAACTTCCTCCCTCCTACCGAGACAGGTTCTAAATAAGATGCCTTGGGTGCGCGGAAAACCGATGCCAGCGGGATATACTGGACTCATCTTTCCGTATTGGCGACACCATGTTCCGACCTGCAACCGTCCTGCCTGTCCTGGCCCTCGCACTCCTGGCTGCCACCCTGTCCGCCTGCTCGCCCCTGAAACTGGTGAACGCGGTATCGCCCGACGGCGACGCGCGCGCCACCCAGGCCATCCACTATGGCAAGGGCGAGCGCAACAAGCTCGACATCTACCAGCCCGCGAACAACGCCGGCACGGCGCCGGTCATCGTCTTCTTTTACGGAGGTAACTGGGTAAGCGGCAAGCGCGAGGACTATGCTTTTGTCGGCCAGGCGCTGGCCAAGCGCGGCTTCGTGGTGGTCGTGCCCGATTACCGGCTGTATCCGGAAGCGCGCTATCCCGACTTCCTCGACGATGCCGCCCAGGCCGTGGCGTGGACCGAGCGCGAGATCGGCAACTACGGCGGCGACCCGAAGCGGGTCTTCGTGATGGGCCACAGCGCCGGCGCCTACAATGCCGCGATGCTGGCGCTCGACGCGCGCTGGCTCGGCAAGCAGGGCGTCAAGCCGGAGTCGCTGCGCGGCTGGATCGGCCTGGCCGGCCCCTACGACTTCCTCCCGGTGCAGAACAAGACCACGCGTCCGGTATTCAACTATCCCGACACGCCGCCGGATTCGCAGCCGGTGCAGCACGTCAGCGCCGGCGCGCCGCCGGCCCTCCTGATTGCCGCCTACGAGGACAAGACGGTCAACCCGGTGCGCAATACCGGCGCCCTGGCCACGCGCCTGCGCGAAAAACATGTGCCGGTGCGCGAGCTGTACTACGACGGCGTCAACCACGCCACCCTGGTCGCATCGCTCTCGCGCTCGCTGCACACGCTGGCGCCGACGCTCGACGCGGTGGAAGCGTTCGTGCGCAGCGACGGCGGCCGCCAGCCTGTTGCCCGCTAAGCGCCTGGCTCCAGGGCAGCCGCTTACCAGCTGAAGCGTTCGCGCGGCTCGAACATCGGATCGGGTCCGTTCTGCATCATGCGCACCACGCCGGCCTGGTCGAAGTGCACGTGCATCAGCGAGTTCCAGACGCCGGCTTCCTTGTAACGGTAAGACCAGACTTCGTAGTTGTGCATGGCCACGCCCGAGCGCTCCGCCGGGCGGCCGATGGTGCTCAGCACGTCGGCCTTGGTGGCCTTGTCGATCTTGATCGTCGCGAACTTTTCCCCGGTAAGCACCTGCTCGTACGACACCAATCGCCCATCCGGCCCGATGCGCGCCATCCAGGTAAATTGCCCCATCGGCCCGGTGGCGTATTCGAGCATCCGGCCGCCGTCCGGGGCAGGGTAGCTGCCCGTGGGCTGGCCCAGCTTGGCGGTGACGGCGGCCACCGGTTCGCCCGGGTTCGGCACTTCGCGCATGAAAGGACCGACGCAGCCGGCCAGCACGATTGCCGCACATAACATTGCCATCTTTATCATTTTGTGCATCATTCACCTCGCAAAATGGCTGAGGACTCCATGATGCCCCAGCTTCGCGGCGGTAAACGCTGGTGATGCCAACTGTTTTCGCATATACTGGCGGGTCTGTCCGTTTTGGGCAGGCTTATGAACAATCACGGTGCGCTGGGTTCCGACTCTTGCACCGCATGTGAAAGGTAACATCATGTCCGTAGAAAACATCAACAAAGCCGCGATCATCGCGGACAACGCTCGTGGCCAGAACGACACCGGTTCGCCGGAAGTGCAAGTTGCACTGCTGACCGCACGCATCAACGAACTGAACGGCCACTTCAAAGCCCACCAGAAAGACCACCACTCGCGCCGCGGCCTGATCATGATGGTCAACCGTCGTAAGAGCCTGCTGGCTTACCTGAAGGGCAAAGACCTGAACCGTTACCGTGACCTGATCGCCAAACTCGGCCTGCGTAAGTAATCTTTGCGCCAGTCGGTTTAACGATGAAATGCCTGCGCCAGTGTTGCTGACGCGGGCATTTTTTGTTTCAGCCGTTCGCAGTTTGAAGTAAATACGCCGCTGTCCGGGCGTCAGTAATGAGGTGAACGACAGCTCCTGAAAATCTGTCGGCAAATAGAAAGGGATTACCCATGTTTAATAAAGTTACGAAAACCTTCCAGTACGGCCAACACACCGTCACCCTGGAAACCGGTGAAATCGCCCGTCAGGCATCCGGTGCCGTCATCGTCTCGGTCGAAGACACCGTCGTGCTGGCCACCGTGGTCGCGAAAAAAGACGCGAAGCCAGGCCAGGACTTCTTCCCCCTGACCGTCGACTACATCGAAAAAACGTACGCAGCCGGTAAAATCCCGGGCGGTTTCTTCAAGCGCGAAGGCCGTCCTTCCGAAAAGGAAACCCTCACCTCGCGCCTGATCGACCGTCCGATCCGCCCGCTGTTCCCGGAAGGCTACCTGAACGAAGTCCAGGTCATCATCCACGTGCTGTCGGTCAACCCTGAGATCGATCCGGACATCCCGGCCATGATCGGCGCCTCGGCTGCCCTGGCAGTGTCGGGCATCCCGTTCAGCGGCCCGATCGGCGCCGCCCGCGTCGGCTACGCCAACGGCCAGTTCATCCTGAACCCGACCACCACCCAGCTGAAGACCTCGCAGATGGACCTGGTCGTTGCCGGTACCGAAACCGCCGTCCTGATGGTGGAATCGGAAGCCCAGCAACTGTCGGAAGAAATCATGCTGGGCGCGGTCGTCTACGGCCACGACCAGATGCGCGCCGTCATCGACGCCATCCACGACCTGGTGGCCGAAGGCGGCAAGCCGGAAGTCGAGTGGACCGCCCCGGCCAAGAACGAAGTCCTGATCGGCCAAGTGGCCGCCCTGGCCGACGCGAAAATCCGCGACGCCTACCAGACCCGCGAAAAATCGGCGCGCCAGCAAAAGCTGAAGTCGCTCTCAAACGAAGTCCTGGCCGCACTTAGCGAGCAGGGCGTGCAGGCCGACGCCGCCGAAGTCGGCAACATTTTGTTCGACATGGAAGCCAAGGTCGTTCGTTCGCAGATCCTGGAAGGCGAGCCGCGCATCGACGGCCGCGACACCCGCACCGTGCGTCCGATCTCGATCCGCACCAGCGTCCTGCCGCGTACCCACGGCTCGGCCCTGTTCACCCGCGGCGAAACCCAGGCGCTGGTCATCGCCACCCTCGGCACCGCACGCGACAGCCAGAAGATCGACGCGCTGATGGGCGAGTACACCGACGACTTCATGATGCACTACAACATGCCTCCGTTCGCTACCGGCGAAACCGGCCGCGTGGGCACCCCGAAGCGCCGCGAAATCGGCCACGGCCGCCTGGCCAAGCGCGCACTCGTTGCAGCGCTGCCATCGCCGGAAGAGTTCTCGTACTCGGTGCGCCTGGTGTCGGAAATCACCGAATCGAACGGTTCCTCGTCGATGGCATCGGTCTGCGGCGGCTGCCTGGCACTGATGGACGCCGGCGTGCCGATGAAGGCGCACGTCGCCGGCATCGCCATGGGCCTGATCAAGGAAGGCGGCAAGTTCGCGGTCCTGACCGACATCCTGGGTGACGAAGACCACCTGGGCGACATGGACTTCAAGGTCGCCGGCACCGCGCAGGGCATCACCGCGCTGCAGATGGACATCAAGATCCAGGGCATCACCAAGGAAATCATGCAGGTGGCGCTGGCGCAAGCCAAGGAAGGCCGCCAGCACATCCTGGCCGAAATGCAGAAGGCCGTGCCGACCGTGAAGACCGAGCTGTCGGACTTCGCACCGCGCCTGATCACCATCAAGATCAACCCTGAGAAGATCCGCGACGTGATCGGCAAGGGCGGCGCTGTCATCCGCGCGCTGACCGAAGAAACCGGCACCCAGATCGACATCACCGACGAAGGCATCGTGACCATCGCCTCGGTCGACGCCGCTGCCGGCCAGGAAGCCAAGCGCCGCATCGAAGAGCTGACCGCATCGGTCGAAGTGGGCAAGACCTACGACGGCACCGTGCTCAAGCTGCTGGACTTCGGCGCGATCGTGCAAGTCATGCCGGGCAAGGACGGCCTGCTGCACATCTCGCAGATCGCCAACGAGCGTGTGAACGCGGTTGCCGATTACCTGAAGGAAGGCCAGCAGGTGCGCGTGAAGGTGCTGGAGACCGACGAGCGTGGTCGCCTGAAGCTGTCGATGAAGGCGGCTGATCCGGCTGAGGCTGCGGCGCAGTAAGTCGTATCGGGAGCGGTTCGCCGCTTCAATAATGAAAACCGCCAGTGCGTGAGCCTGGCGGTTTTTTTATGGGCGCTCGGTGCATCGGCAATGACCGGCGGCGGTAACCGTACGGTGGGCACGCCGTGCCCACGCGGAACGATGATCATTGTTGGCGTTCGTTTGATCGATATTGCCGCGTCTTCGCAGCGCATCAAAAAGCGTCTCGCTAGCGCTTGTATCCAGGTGTCGAGCCGGCGGGCGAATAGTCACGGCCGCCGGAGAAAGGACGCGCACGTAACCGCGTGGGCACGGGGTGCCCACCGTACGGATTGCAGCACGATTGATCCGGAGCCGGTTACAGCGCGATTGATCCGGAATCTGCAGCCTTGCGAATGATCCGGAGCTGAGCACGCACGATTGATCGATGGACGCCGCTACGCCAGCCCTCTACACTGCCGAGCTATCGCCATCTCGGAGCACACAGTGGGAATCCTCGACCTTTTCTTCCGCAAGCCCTCGCCTGAAAAATTCGCGCAGATCGCCATGGGGGCCGCCAGGGAGCGCGGTTTTCAAGGCCCGATGGAATTCGACGCAACCAACTTCCGCATCCTGATGCCGGGCGCCGAAAGCGGCGCCGTCAACCTGCACAACTTCTACCACGACTATTGCCAGGCCTCGCGCGCCGGGCGCCGCGCCGTGGTGGACAAGTATTCGAACCTGTTCGTCCAGACCGATATCCCGGACACCTTCGAGGGCGCAAAACGCAAGCTGCTGCCCGTGCTGCGCACCGGCGCCTTCCTCCAGGCCGCCCAACTCGGCCCGCTGGCCACCGGGGCCGCCCCGAACACCGGCTTCGCAGTAAACGACTTCAGCCTCGATACCGTGATGCTGCTGGCCTGGGACACCGAGCACCTGACCCGCATCCTCGACACCAGCCAGCTCGACAAATGGGGCGTGTCCAAGGAAACCGCCCACGCCATCGCCCTCGACAACCTGCGCGACCTGGCGGCCGAACAATTCGTCCAGCTGGGCGCCAACCTGTACGCCAGCGACTGGAACGACGCCTACGATTCCTCGCGCATCCTGCTGCCCGACCTGGTGCACCGCGTGGCCGGCCAGCATCCGGTCGTGATGATCCCGACGCGCGGGCGCATGCTGCTGTCGGCCTCGCACGACCGCGACGACTTGCTGACCCTGGTGACCTATGCGCAGTCGGCGATCCAGACCGAGGGGCGGCGCGTGTCGACCCTGATGTACGAATACGTCGACGGCAAGGCGGTTCCCTACGTCCCGGCGGACGAGGAAGTGGCGCGCAAGCTGGCCGATTTGCGGCGCGTGGCGCTGCAGGAAGACTACGCCGAGCAGAAGGGCTTGCTCGACCAGCGCTACGAGCAGGACGGAACCGATGTTTTCGTTGCCACCTACATGCTGGTAAAGGGCGAGGAGGAGCGTATCTTCAGTGTGTCGACCTGGACCGCCGGCGTCGAGGCGTTGCTGCCCGAGACCGACCGCATCGTGCTCGGCTACCTCGACGAGCCGGGCCGGGAAGGGCGGCGCTGGAATGTCGCCTGGGCCGACCTGGTTGCCGCCGCCGGCCACTTGATGGTGCGCGAGGAAGGGTTCCAGTTGCCGCGCTGGCGCGTGACGGCCTTCCCGGACGAGGCCATCTTGAGCGCGCTCGCAGCGGAATAAAAAACAGCCTGTCAATTGTGTATCTCCGCGCTTTTTCGTATGCACAACCGTGCCGTGGTGAAAGTTAAATAGATGTTATAGTTGGCCATTTTTCCAATCATGGGAGCGGTGCGCCGCGCTTGCGCACACGGTTCCGGACCACTACGCCAAACCTACCTACCAAGGACGAAGAGATGACCACGAAGGACAACGCCGCCCGCATCAGCCAGCTCATCCAGGAACACGAAGCCGAGATCGGCTCGCAATGGATTGCGCAGCTCGAGGCGCTGACCGTGCGCGGCACTGCCAGCTCGAAGGCGCAACTACGCGGCCATTGCCAGCAGTTCCTGGCTGCCTTTGCTGCCGCCACCCGCGGTGGCGAGCTGGAAAACGTCGACCACCGTTCGTGGGATGAAGTGCGCGATTTGCTGGCCGAGATCTCGTCCAGCCGCGCCAAGTCGGGCTCGACCCCGAGCGAAACCGCCACGTTCGTGTTCTCGCTGAAGCAGCCGATCTTCGCCCAGATGAGTGCCGGCTTCGCCGCCGAACCGGAAGCCCTGGCCGCCGCGTCGTGGTCGATCAGCACCCTGCTCGACAAGCTCGGCCTGTACACCATCGAAGTCTTCCAGAAAGCGAAAGACCAGATCATCGTGCGCCAGCAGCAGGAACTGCTGGAGCTGTCGACCCCGGTCGTGAAGCTGTGGAACGGCATCCTGGCGCTGCCGCTGATCGGCACCCTGGATTCGGCGCGCACCCAGGTGGTGATGGAAAACATCCTGCAAAAGATCGTCGACACCGGCGCCATCATCGCCATCATCGACATCACCGGCGTGCCGACCGTCGACACCCTGGTGGCCCAGCACCTGATGAAGACCATCGCCGCCGCGCGCCTGATGGGCGCCGACTGCATCATCAGCGGCATCCGTCCTCAAATCGCGCAGACCATCGTGCACCTGGGCGTCAATCTCGAAGACGTGATCACCAAGGCCACCCTGGCCGACGCCTTCGTCGTGGCGCTCGAGCGCACCGGCACCGCGCTGATCGCCAAGGCCTAAGCGATGGAACGCATTCCTATTCTGCGGATGGGTGACCTGCTGCTGGTCACCATCCAGGTCGACATGCACGACCGCCTGGCCATGACCCTGCAGGACGACCTCACCGAGCGCATCGTCAGCGACGGCGCCAAGGGCGTGCTGATCGACATCTCCGCGCTCGACCTGGTCGATTCCTTCATCGGGCGTATGATCAGCAATACGGCGGCGATGGCGCGCGTGCTCGACGCCCAGACCGTGGTGGTCGGCATGCAGCCGGCCGTCGCGATTACCCTGGTCGAGCTGGGCCTGACCCTGCATGGCGTCAAGACGGCGCTGAACGTCGAGAAGGGTATGGCCCTGCTCGGAAAGAACCTGACTAGATGAACGCTGCAACCGCAGTTGAATTCGACACCGAGCTGCTGGAGCTGAACGCCCGGCTGCGCACCGACCGCATCACCTTGCCGTTGCGCGGCGACGAGGATGTGGTCGGCCTGCGCAAGCACGTGCGCGAGCGTGCGGTGGCCATCGGCCTGTCGCTGGTCGACCAGACCAAGCTCGTCACCGCCGCCAGCGAACTCGGACGCAACACCATCAAGTACGGCGGCGGCGGCGCCTGCCACCTCGACAAGCTGGCCGACGGTTTCCGCAACGGCATCGGCCTGCTGTTCGTCGACAACGGTCCCGGCATCCCCGACCTGGACCTGGCGCTGCGCGACGGCTACACCACCGGCGGCGGCCTGGGCCTGGGGCTGAGCGGCTCGAAGCGCCTGGTCGACGAGTTCGAGATCGACACCCGCGTGGGAGAGGGCACCGCGGTCGCGGTCGTAAAATGGAAACGCTGATTTCTTCGCTGGATACCCAGCTGTCGTTCGCCATCACCCACGCCAGCGACATCGCGGCCGCACGCCGCGCCGGGCAGCGCCTGGCCGGCGAGCTCGGTTTCAGCGAAACCCGCGCCGGCCAGCTGGCGCTGATCGTTACCGAGGCCGGCACCAACCTGCTCAAGCACGCGGGCGAGGGCACCATTTACCTGAACGTGGCTCAGGCCGAAGGCGTGCCCGGGGTCGACGTGCTGGCGGTCGACAAGGGTCCCGGCATCCTCGACGTCGATGCCTGCCTGCGCGACGGCATGTCCACCGCCGGCACCGCCGGCACCGGCCTGGGCGCCCTGCGCCGCCTCTCGAACGAGTTCGATGTCTACTCGCGGCCGGGCGACGGCGCGCTGTTCTTCATGCGCCTGTGGCGCGACGAAGCGGCGCCGGAGCTGTGCCGGGTCGAGGTCGGTGCGCTGACCGTGCCGCTGGCCGGCGAGGATGCCTGCGGCGACGGCTGGGGCGTGGCCTGCGATGGGCAGGGGGCGACCCTGCTCGCCGCCGATGGCCTCGGCCACGGCCCGGAAGCGGCCGCCGCGGCCCATGCCGCGATCGTCGAGCTGCAGCACCGGCCCACGTCGGAGCCGGCGCAGCTGGTCGATTCCTCGCACCAGGCCCTGCGCGTCACGCGCGGCGCGGCGCTGGCCGCGGCGCGCATCGATTTCGCGGGCGACAGCGTGCGCTTCGCCGGCATCGGCAACATCAATGCCTGCGTAATCGACGGCGAGGTGCGCCGCGCGCTCATCTCGCACAACGGCATCGTCGGCCACAACATGCGCAAGGTGCAGGAATTCAGCGCGCCGTGCCCGGCCGGCGCCATCGTCGTCATGCACTCGGACGGCATCCAGACGCAGTGGGACCTGGACAAGTATCCGGGCCTGCTCGGGCACAGCCCGGCGCTGATCGCGGCGGTGCTGATGCGCGACTATATCCGCCGCCGCGACGACGCCATGGTGCTCGTCGTGCGCAGAAGGGAGGGAAGGGCATGAGCCAGCGTATCCTGAACGTGGCCCTGGAAAGCGACCAGGACGTGGTGCTGGTGCGCCAGCGCGCGCGCCAGGTCTCGCATCTGCTCGGCTTCTCGAAGCAGGACCAGGTGCGCATCGCCACCGCCGTTTCCGAAGTGGCGCGCGCCGCCTCGCTCGGCGGCCCCGGTGCGCGCGCCATATTCGCACTGGCCGATCTGCGTGGCGGCCAGCAGCTCGAAGTCAGCATCAACGCCGGCACGCACCTGGCCAGCGTGCAGGTGGGCCTGGCCGGCGACCCGGCGATCGTCACCGCGCACCGCCTGATGGATGCCTGCGAGATTGCCGACGGCGCCGGCGGTACCGCCGTCGTGATGCGCAAGGCGCTGCCGCCGCAGCCGCCGCTGAGCAGCGCGCGCCTGGCCCAGATCGGCGCCGAACTGGCATCCGCACCCACGCCGAACACCTGGCAGGAAGTGCAGCAGCAGAACCGGGAACTCGTCGAGACCCTGGCCGAACTGCGCGAGCGCCAGGAAGATTTGCTGTCGCTGACGCGTGAGCTCGAAGACACGAATCGCGGCATCGTCGCGCTGTACGCCGAGATCGAGGACAAGGCCGAGCGCCTGCGCAAGGCCGACGAAATGAAGTCGCGCTTCCTGTCGAACACCAGCCACGAACTGCGCACGCCGCTGTCCTCGATCCGCGCGCTCTCGAAGCTCCTGCTCGACCGCATGGACGGCGACCTGACGCCGGAGCAGGAGCGGCAGGTGCGCTTCATCGAAACCGCCGCCACCGACTTGTCGGAACTGGTGAACGACTTGCTCGACCTGGCCAAGATCGAGGCCGGCAAGGTCGAGACCCAGCTGGCGCCGGTGGTCGTGGAAAACCTGTTCCGCGCACTGAAGGGCATGCTGCGACCGCTGGTGACCTCCGAGCACGTGGAACTGGTGTTCGACAACGGCGGCGTGCTCGATGCCTTCGAGTCCGACGAAGGCAAGATTTCCCAGATCCTGCGCAACTTCATCTCGAACGCGCTGAAGTTCACCGAGCAGGGCTCGGTGCGCGTCAGCGCTTCGGACGAAGCGGCCAGCGACGAGATCGTGTTTGCCGTGACCGACACCGGCATCGGCATCGCGCCCGACCACCTGCAACTGATTTTCGAAGAATTCGCCCAGGTCGAGCACCCGCTGCAGCGCCGCATCAAGGGCACCGGCCTCGGCCTGCCGCTGTGCCGGCGCCTGGCCGACCTGCTCGGCGGGCGCGTCGACGTGGTCAGCCGGACCGGCGTCGGCTCGACCTTCACCCTCACGCTGCCGCGCCGCTTTCCTGCCGCGCTGACCGGCGGCGCAGACGACACCGAATCATGACCGCGAACCAGACACTCATCCTCAACGTCGACGACAACGACGGCGCCCGCTACGCCAAGACCCGCATCCTGCAAAGCGCGGGCTTCCGCGTCATGGAAGCGGCCAACGGTACCGACGCGCTGGCGATGGTGCGCGAAGAAGACCCGGCGCTGGTGCTGCTCGACGTCAAGCTCCCCGACATCAACGGCATCGAAGTCTGCCGCCGCATCAAGTCCGACCCCGACACCAACTGCGTGCTGGTGCTGCAGACCTCGGCCGCGCTGACCGGCCGCGCCGACAAGATCCGCGGCCTGGAAGGCGGCGCCGACAACTACCTGGCCGCGCCGATCGAGGCCGACGAGCTGATCGCCAACGTGAATGCGCTGCTGCGCATGCGCCAGACCCAGGACGAGCTGCGCGAGAGCGAGGAGCGATTTCGCCAGCTGACCGACAACATCGAAGACGTGTTCTGGATGTTCTCGGCGCCGGATGGCGTGCTGGCCTATGTGAGCCCGGCCTATGCCACCATCTTCGGGCGCAGCACCGAGTCGCTGCGCAACAAGCATGGCAGCTGGCTGGAAGCCGTGCACGCCGAAGACCGCGCGCGCCTGGCGGGGCGCTGGGCGGCGCTGGCGACGCAGCCGTACTACGACGACGAATTCCGCCTGGTGCTGCCGGACGGCGCCACGCGCTGGGTGCGCGACCGCGTGTTCGCGGTGCGTAACGCGCGCGGCGAGGTCTACCGCGTGGCGCGCGTCACCAGCGACATCAGCGCGCGCAAGGAGATGGAAGCGCTGCTGCGCGCGGCCGACGCGAATAAAAACCAGTTCCTGGCGACGCTGGCGCACGAGCTGCGCAATCCCCTGAGCCCGATCCGCAACGCAGCCGCACTGCTCGGCATCGCCGGCGAAAACGCCCCGGACCGCCAGGCGCGCGCGCGCGAAGTCATCCTGCGCCAGGTCGATCATCTCGCCCATCTGGTCGACGATCTGCTCGACGTCGCCCGCATCTCGGAAGGCAAGATCGTGCTGCGCCGCGAGGAAGTCAACCTCGGTGCGGTGGTTGCCCAGGCCATCGAAACGGCCGGGCCGCTGATCGCGGCGCGCGAGCACCACCTGGAGGTGCAGCAGCCCGACGGGCAGGTGTGGGTGGCGGGCGACCCGGTGCGCCTGGCGCAGTCGATGGGCAACCTGCTGCACAACGCCGCCAAGTTCACGCCCAAGGGCGGCCGCATCCGCCTGGAAGTGAAGGTCGACGGCGACCATGTGCGCATCGCCGTGATCGACAACGGCATCGGCATCGACGCCGACAGCCTGCCGCGCATCTTCGGCATGTTCGCCCAGGCGGCGGTGCCGCCGGACCGTGCGCCGGAAGGGCTCGGCATCGGCCTGTCGCTGGTCTCGCGTTTGCTCGAGATGCATGGCGGCACCCTGCGCGCCGAGAGTCCCGGCATCGGCATGGGTTCCACGTTCACGGTGGAGCTGCCGGTGCTGCGCGTGACCGGCGCCGCGGCCGACCAGGCGGCCCAGGAAGAAGCAGCGGCGCCGGCCGGTGGCCTGCGCGTGCTGCTGGTGGACGACAACATCGACGCCATGGAGATGATGGGCTTCCTGCTGGCCGAGATGGGCCACCAGGCCTGGACCACCTACGACGCCAGTCAGATCGTGCCGCTGGCGCTGGAACACCGGCCGCAGGTGATGGTGCTCGACATCGGCCTGCCCGGCGCCGACGGCTACGAGCTGGCGCGCATGATCAAGGCGCATCCGGAGCTGAAGCATACGCGGCTGGTGGCGCACACCGGCTATGGCTCGCCCGAGGACCGGAAGAAGGCGCAGGAGGCGGGGTTCGATGCGCATTTGGTCAAACCGGCCGAGCTCGATGATCTGGAAAAGGCGCTGCGCGGGTAACGCGATCGCCATCGGCTTGCGCCGTGGGGGATCGCTTCCGGCCTGCGGGCGTGATCGAATCGTCTCCGGCCTGCGGCCGTAACCGAATCGCCTCCGGCCTGCGGCCGTGATTGAATCGTCTCCGGTCTGCAGCCGTGACCGAATCGCCTCCGGCCTGCGGCCGTGATTGAATCGTCTCCGGCCTGCGGCCGTGATTGAATCGTCTCCGGCCTGCGGCCGTGATTGAATCGTCTCCGGCCTGCGGCCGTGATTGAATCGTCTCCGGCCTGCGGCCGTGATTGAATCGTCTCCGGCCTGCGGCCGTGATTGAATCGTCTCCGGCCTGCGGCCGTGATTGAATCGTCTCCGGCCTGCGGCCGTGATTGAATCGTCTCCGGCCTGCGGCCGTGATTGAATCGTCTCCGGCCTGCGGCCGTGATTGAATCGTCTCCGGCCTGCGGCCGTGATTGAATCGTCTCCGGCCTGCGGCCGTGATTGAATCGTCTCCGGCCTGCGGCCGTGATTGAATC
Source organism: Massilia sp. YIM B02769 (assembly GCF_030411995.1). Classification (GTDB taxonomy): domain Bacteria; phylum Pseudomonadota; class Gammaproteobacteria; order Burkholderiales; family Burkholderiaceae_D; genus Telluria. The sequence goes on along the minus strand of NZ_JASNRC010000006.1, from coordinate 112,185 downwards.
GTCTCCGGCCTGCGGCCGTGATTGAATCGTCTCCGGCCTGCGGCCGTGATTGAATCGTCTCCGGCCTGCGGCCGTGATTGAATCGTCTCCGGCCTGCGGCCGTGATTGAATCGTCTCCGGCCTGCGGCCGTGATTGAATCGTCTCCGGCCTGCGGCCGTGATTGAATCGTCTCCGGCCTGCGGCCGTGATTGAATCGTCTCCGGCCTGCGGCCGTGATTGAATCGTCTCCGGCCTGCGGCCGTGATTGAATCGTCTCCGGCCTGCGGCCGTGATTGAATCGTCTCCGGCCTGCGGCCGTGATTGAATCGTCTCCGGCCTGCGGCCGTGATTGAATCGTCTCCGGCCTGCGGCCGTGATTGAATCGTCTCCGGCCTGCGGCCGTGATTGAATCGTCTCCGGCCTGCGGCCGTGATTGAATCGTCTCCGGCCTGCGGCCGTGATTGAATCGTCTCCGGCCTGCGGCCGTGATTGAATCGTCTCCGGCCTGCGGCCGTGATTGAATCGTCTCCGGCCTGCGGCCGTGATTGAATCGTCTCCGGCCTGCGGCCGTGATTGAATCGTCTCCGGCCTGCGGCCGTGACCGTACGGTGGGCACCCCGTGCCCACGCGGAACGATGCATATCGTTGGCTATGTTTGAATGTTCTGGTCTGCCTCGAAACACTGTGTCTCGATGAAGGCACCGCGGCTCCAACGAAGCCAACGTGACGCGTCGTTCCGCGTGGGCACAGAGTGCCCACCGTACGGTCGATACTGTAGGTTTACGCAAACCGGCAGGCCGCACATGCCGCCCCAACGGTGAACTTTGCGCCGCACATGCTCTCTTACGCGGGTAGGGCCGCGCATCGCGTGCGGTCCGCATGCCCGATGGGAGGTCGGTCATGGCACAGCCAAACAGGAACAGCACGCCGCTGGTGCTGGCGTCCGTCCAGTTGAAACGCAATACCGCGGCCGAAGTGGTGCAGGCGAAGGCGCCGCTGCGCGAGGCGGCACTCGAGGGCTACCGGCGGCGCAACGCCGTGCTCGATGCGATCTTCTACGATATCGGCGTGGTGACGCCCGCCGAGGCGGCCTCGGTGGCGCCCTGGCTGGCGCGCGAAGGCGCGCTGCTGATCGTGCCGCCGTCCGGCGACGGCATGCTGCGCATCTGTCCCGACATCGAGGACTTCGCCAGGAATGGCGGCATCCACACGCGCATCCTGGCGGTGGCCGGGGTCGGCAGTTCGGCGCTCGGCACGGCGGCCTTTGCGCGCAACGTGGCCGATGCCTTTGGCGAGCCGGTGGCGGCGCTGGTGTCGGGCTACGGCCTGGCCGACATGCTGACCGAGGCGGCGGGCGGCTGGTTCTGGTTCGGCACGCTGAACCGCATGCGCCACATGGTCGAGCAGATCGACGATCTGGCGCGCGGCAACAAGTTCGAGATCAGCTGGCCGTCCGAGCCGATGAGCCCGGCGCGCGCCAGCCTCGACACGCGCACCCTGTGCCAGCTGCTGACCGACCGCCGTTTCCACTTCGGCCTGCTGACCGGGCACTCGAAAGGCAACCTGGTGATCTCGGAAGCGCTGTACGCGCTGCGCGACGAGCACCAGGACGACGCACTCGGCGACCTGGCCATCGTCACGATCTCGGCGGCCATCGCCATGCCGCCGCGCTACCGCAACATCATCGACGTGATGGGCGACGTCGACTGGTTCGGGGCGATGAATTCGAATATCGACATCAGCGTCGAGTACCGGCCGCGCAACGCCTGGCACCACACCAACACGGAGCTGAACTGGCACCTGCCGGTGCGCGAGGTGCTGAGCGCGCTGCGGCGCAAACCGGGCATTTCGCTGCGCCATTGACGACCGCGAGAGGGCAGGCGAGCGCGCCGCAGGGGGCGCACGCCTGAAGCGCCGCAACTGACAGTGACACACAAAACGCGTAGGATGTGATGATCTTCTGTCAAGGCTTCGCTGCCAAATACCCTGCATGCAGTTAATCCTCACAACCGGTTTCATCTTCCTCATCGTCCTCTGGGGTATCCTGTCCCCGGCCAGCATGGCGGCCTTGTTCGACCTGCTGCTGGCCTCCATCACGCGCAATTTCGGCTGGTTCTACCTGTGGCTGGTGCTCGGCCTGGTGCTGTTCGCTGGCTTCCTTGCCTTCAGCCGCTACGGCAACCTGAAGCTGGGCGACGACGACGAGGAGCCCGAGTTCTCGAACGCCACCTGGTTCTCGATGCTGTTCGCCGCCGGCATGGGCATCGGCCTGGTGTTCTGGGGCGTGGCCGAGCCGATCTCGCACTTCACGACGGCGCCGCCGGGCCTGACGGCCGCCACGCCCGAGGCGGCGGGGGCGGCGATGCGCTACGCCTTCTTCCACTGGGGCCTGCACCCGTGGGCGGTGTACAGCATCGTGGCGCTGGCGATCGCCTATTTCCAGTACCGCCACGGCCGCGCCGCGCTGATCAGCGAATCGATCCGCGCGCTGCCCTGGGCGCCGCTGCGCCGTTTCGCCGGCGCCTTCAACGGGCTGGCCACGGTGGCCACCGCCTTCGGCGTGGCTGCCTCGCTCGGCATGGGTGCGCTGCAGATCAACAGCGGCCTGTCGGCGGTGTTCGGCATCGCGGCCACGCCGCTGTCGCAGGTGGCGATCATCGTCGTCACCACCGTGCTGTTCGTGACCTCGGCCGTGAGCGGCGTCGACCGCGGTATCAAGTACCTGTCGAACTTCAACATGGGACTGGCGGCGCTGCTGGCGCTGGCCGTGTTCCTGGTCGGCCCGACGGTGGCCATCGTCGACACCTTCGGCACCACGCTCGGCAGCTACCTGAGCGAACTGGTGCGCATGAGCCTGCGCGCTACGCCTTTCCGCGACAGTAACTGGGTCGGCGCCTGGACCGTCTTCTACTGGGCCTGGTGGATCGCGTGGTCGCCGTTCGTCGGGCTGTTCATCGCGCGCGTGTCGCGCGGGCGCACCATCCGCGAATTCATCATCGGCACCGTGCTGGCGCCGTCGCTGGCCGGCTTCGTGTGGTTCTCGATTTTCGGCGGCACCGCGCTGTTCATGGAGATCTGGCAGCACGTGCCCCTGAGCGAAGCGGTGAAGCTCGATGCCTCGACCGCGCTGTTCACCCTGTTCGACGCGCTGCCCTTCGGCACCGTGATGTCGGTGGTGGCGACCGTGCTGGTGCTGGTATTTTTTGTGACCTCGGGCGACTCGGCGGTGCTGGTGCTCGGCATGATGAGCTCGGGCGGCAATCCGAACCCGGCGCCGCGCGTGAAGATCGTGTGGGGCGTGCTGGTGGCGGGGATCGCGATCAGCATGCTGCTGGCTGGCGGGCTGAAAGGAGTGCAGACCGCGACCATCGTGTTCGCGCTGCCGTTCGCGCTGGTGATCGTGCTGATGGTGTGGTCGCTGTGGCGCACGATGCAGCACGACCAGCGCCAGCTGGAGCGCAAGGAGAAGCTGTTGCGCAAGAAGGTGAGGGAGTGGGCGGCGAAGGAGTAGGGTGGGTTCTTGAACCCACCATTCGGCATCGATTATTTGGTGGTGTGCATATGGCGGAATGGTGGGTTCGAGAACCCACCCTACGCCGATCACACCCCACAATAAGAACGCCCGCACGAGGCGGGCGTTCGAAACGGACAAACCTGTCCTTATCGGTCGGTCACGGTGAACTCGCCGAATTGCTTCAGCTGTTCGCCCACCGCCGCCGGATCGCCCACCACCACGATCGCCTGCTTCTCCGGCGCGAAGTATTTCTTCGACACGTCGCGCACCTGGGCCGGGGTGACTTTTTCGATCAGCGGCACGTACTGGCCGAGGAATTCCGGCGGCAGGCCGACCAGCCAGTTCTGGGCCAGGGTGCCGGCCACGGCGCGCTGCAGCTGGTTGCTGATCAAGTAGCCGCCGGCGACATAACGCTTGTTCATCGTCATTTCGGCGGCCGGTACCAGGTCGGTGCCGATGCGCTTGTACTCGTTGAAGTACTCAAGCAGGGCCGCACCGGTGACTTCGTTGCGCACGTCGGCGCCGCCGATGATGGCGCCGCCCGCGCGGCTCATGCGCGCGCCGGCCGAGGCGCCGTAGGTATAACCCTTTTCCTCGCGCAGGTTGATGTTCACGCGGCTCGAGAAGCCGCCGCCGAGGATGGTGCTGGCCAGGCGCAGCGGCACCTGGTCGGCCGCGCTGGCGGCGATGCCGGGCGCGCCGACACGGATGGTCGACTGCACGCTGCCGCCGCGCTGCAGCAGGATGCGCGCCGGCTTGGCGTTGGCCGGGGCCGGTGCGGCCTCGGCCAGGGCCGGGCCTTGCGCCTTCCAGTCGCCGAACGCGGCCTGCGCCATCTTCATGGCCTCGGCTTCGCTGACGCGGCCGGTGATCACCAGCAGCGCGCGGTCCGGACGGAAGCGCTTCGCATGTTCGGCGCGCAGCATGTCCTGGGTCACCGAGGTGATGGCCTCGGCGGTCGGCTCGGTGTGGCCATACGGGTGGTTGCCGTAGATCGCCTCGTTGATGGCGCGCTCGGCGCGGAAGCGCGGCGTGGTTTCCGACACGCGCAGGGCTTGCAGGGCGTTCGCCTTGGCCAGGTCGACTTCCTTGGCCGGGAAGGAGGGCACGCGGGTCACTTCGGCCAGCAGCGACATCATGTCGGCCGCTTGCGAGGTGAGGGCGTTCGCCGAGACCAGGATACCGTCGTTGGCCGGGCTGGCTGCCACCGAGCCGCCCAGGCCTTGGGCCGCTTCGGCGATGGCGCGCGAGTCGCGCTTGGCCGTGCCTTCGTTGAGCATGCCGGCCAGCAGGCTGGCGAATCCCGGGTGGGCCTTGTCGTCGGCGGCATAGCCGGCGCCGCGCACGGCGAGCACGAAGTCGACGCGCGGCAGGCCGTCGCGCGGCACGACCCAGACGGTCATGCCGTTGGCGAGCGTTTTCTTGACGATCTTCGGCGTCGGGATCGGCTTGTCCTTGCCGTAGGCCGGCATCGGGGTCGACTTCGCCGCAGCCGGGGCGTCCGCGGCAAAGGCCAGCGGGGTAAAGGCCATCGTGACGGCCAGTGTCAGCATCAGTTTTTTCATCGATGCGCTCCTTATTTCGTGGCGCCAGCTGCCGGGGCAGGCGCTGGAGCTGGTGCAGGCGCCGCGGCTTTCGCGACGGGCTTGCGGTCAATGACGGTGCGGTTGTTCTTCACCAGGTAGGTGGCGGCAACGCGTTTCAGGTCGTCGGAGGTCACGCCTTCGATCCAGCCGGGGATCTTGTTGACGACGTTCGCGTCGCCCCACAGGGTCTGCAGCTTGGCCAGGGTGTCGGCGCGGTTGATGAAGGACTCGAGCGAGTTGTTCCAGTCGGCCAGCATGCGGGTCTTGACGCGTTTCAGGGTCGCTTCGTCGGCGCCGTCTTTCGCGATCTTCGCCACTTCCTCGTCGATGGCGGCGAGTACCGCATCGGCATTGCTGGTCGGCTTGTAGAGCGCGAACACGGTCAGCAGGGTCGGGCCGTCGTAGGTCCACGGGTCGACCAGGCCGAACAGCGAATCGACGTTCAGCGCGATTTCGCGGCCCTTCACCAGGCCCTGGTACAGGCGCGAGGCGTCGCCGCCGGCCAGCAGTTCGGCCAGCACCGCCATCGGCGCCTGGTCGCGGCTGCCGCGTTCCGGGATCTTCCAGGCGGCGGCGATTGCCGGCACCTGGGCCAGGGCGTCGGTCTGCTCGACGCGCTTCTCGACCACATTCATCGGCTCGGTGAAGTCGCCGCTCTTCGGCGTCGGACGCGCGGCGATGCTGCCGAAGTATTTCTGCGCCAGCGCGAAGCCCTGGGCCGGCGTCACGTCGCCGGAGATCGCCAGCACGGCGTTGTTCGGGCCGTAGTAGTCGCGGTGGAAGGCGCGCACGTCGTCGAGGCTGGCGCCTTCCAGGTCCTGGAAGCTGCCGTAGCCGTCGTGGTTGTTCTCCCATTTCTGGAAGGCGTGCTGGCTGATGTCGATCCACATGAAGCCGCCGTAAGGCTGGTTCTTCACGTTCACGCGGATCTCTTCCTTGACCACGTCCTGCTGGTTCTTCAGCGTCTTTTCGTTGAAGTCGAGGGTCTTCATGCGGTCCGCTTCCAGCCACAGGATGGGCTCGAGCGAGGACACCGGCGCGGTCTCGATGTAGTTGGTGAAGTCGGGACGGGTCGAGCCGTTGTTGCGGCCGCCGCCGCCGGTGATGGTCTTGTCGAACACGCCTTTCGGGGCGTTGGGCGTGCCCTGGAACATCAGGTGTTCGAACAGGTGGGCGAAACCGGTGCGGTTCTTCGGCTCCAGGCGCATGCCGACGTGGTACACGACCGAGACGCCGACGGTCGGCGAGCTGTGGTCTTCGGAGACGACCACGGTCATGCCGTTGTCGAGTTTTTTCACATGGACCGGCAGGTCCCACTTGTCGCTGTTGGCCGCGAAGGCGGACACCGACAAGCCGAGCCCGGCCAGCAGGACGGGAATTTGGCGCATGCGCATTGATGACCTCAAAGGATGACTGAAACAAAAACAAAACAACCGCACGACGGACGTGCGGAACAATTTATATTAACGCAGCGTCATGCCAAAAAGTAATTTATTGCATATGTATGTCAGCGGAAAAACCTGCCGTTTTCTGCGTTCTGTCCGCATATCGCGCAGTCTGTCGCATTCCGGGAGAGCGCCGAGGGAAGCCGGGCTATAGTGCATACATTGTCAGTCCCGCCAGATTGTCAGGCTGAAAAGTTTTGCTGGAAGTGGGCGAGGCTTGCTGGTAACGTGAGGCCCGTATTGACGGGCCGCGCTGCCGAAAACACGAATCGAATACGGAGATGTGCATGCACAAGTTGTTGAAAGTCGGCCTGACGGCCTTTGGCCTGCTGGCGCTGGTGCGCCTGGCCAGCGCCGCGCCCGAGACGGCGTCGGAAACGCGCAGCGTCGACACCCGCGTGGTGCGCGTCCAGCTCGACGGCGCGGTCGACCTGCGCATCCGCCAGGGCAGCGCGGGCATGCTGGTCCTGAGCGGCGACCCGCGCTGGCTGGCGCGGCTGACGGTGCAGCAAAGCGGCGACACCATCAACATCGGCGGCGGCGGCGTGCGCGGACTGCGCCTGGTGCAGGACCCGGTGCGCGCCGAACTGGTGCTGCCGCGCCTGCGCGAAGTCAGCTCCGAAGGCCTGGGCAGCACCGAGATCAGCGGCTTCACGGGCGACGAACTGGAACTCGCGCTGGACGGCGCCGGCGCCATGAACGTCAACGTCAACTACCGCTTCATTCGCGCCAGCCTGGGCGGCGTCGGCAGCATGAAGCTGGCCGGCACCCAGAGCGAACGCATCGAGCTCGACCTGCACGGCGCCGGCCACGTCACGCTGGCAGGGCAGGCCAAGTCGCTGAAGGCCGAGCTGAGCGGCCTGGGCGGCCTGGACGCGCGCCAGTTCGCGCTCGAGAACGTGTCGCTGGACTTGTCGGGCCTGGGCAATGCCACGGTCACCGTGAACGGCAGCGCGAACCTGAACCTGTCGGGCCTGGGCTCGGTCACAGTCTACGGCAAGCCGCTCAATCGCAAGGTGAGCGTCGACGGGCTGGGCAAGGTCAGCTGGCGGTGACTGGCAGGATGGCAGGACGGCAGCGGCGACGGCTGGCCGTCGCGAGGACAACGAAGTTGGCGAAGAGACCGGTTCCACGCACGAGACAATGAAAAAATTTACCGTAGCGATCCTGCTTGCGCTCGGCCTGCACGGGGCGGCGCAGGCGGGCTTTCCCGAGGGGGCGAGTGCCTACAATGCGCGCAACTACGCGGTGGCGATGAAGGAGATCGCTCCGCTGGCGCGCGCCGGCAATCCCGATGCCCAGCATTTGCTGGGCCTGATGTACTACATGGGCCGCGGCGTCGCGCGCGACTACAAGACCGCCTTCGGCTGGCACCTGAAGGCGGCCCAGCAGGGCAAGGCCGACGCCCAGTACGTGGTCGGCGCCATGTACTACACCGGCAATGCCGTGCCGCAGGACCAGAAGCATGCCGTCACCTGGTTCCGCAAGGCCGCCGAGCAGGGGCATGCGGAAGCCCAGCATGCGCTCGGGCTGATGTACCGCTACCACGTGGCCGGCGTGCCGGGCGATCCGGTGATCGCCTACATGCTGATGAATCTCGCGGCGGCGAGCGGCAACCAGAACGCGGCGAACCAGCGCACCGCCATGGCCAAGGGGATGACGCAGGAGCAGATCGAGGAGGCGCAGGCGCTATCGCGGACCTGGAAGGTGGGGACGAGTTTGCCGGCGCAGTCGAAGACGGGTGGTGGGTGATGGTCGCCACTCACCTGGGGCGATTCGAAGTGCAATACGTTCATCTTACTCCAGGCGCCGGGGTGCCGGGTGCGATCGCTAGTGCAGGTCGAATGGTCATCATTGCCGAGGGTGGCTTGACGATCCTACTGCCGCGCATGGGATGACGCAGTCGATTGGCCGCGCTTGCCGCGTCTGATTGTTGCGAAGTTCCTGATGACCGGTTTGTCTACAGGACTTGCATGTTAATGCATGATCGATGAAGTCTTCCGGTTTGCCAGGCATCTGGCGGCTCATCCGACAGTATCCAGATGGGGTGGCTCTGCGGCACATTACGTCTCATGAAAGCAAAGAAGTACTCGTGATCACTTACGCCAGGGCGTGAATACCTTTGCGGCGTTCGTTTCCTAGCTGTCTCTCATTGGCGACGTTCTTATTCGACGTTCTCGCAAAAGGCGGGTAGCCGAGATTAGCTGTGTCCTTACAGTACATCGAAACAGGTTTTATCCGATGATGTGGCCTTTGTGACAATGTGAGCATTTTTTCGTCTCGTCAACTGCTAATCTAAAGATTCCTATCGAGTGGAGCGCAGAGATGGCAGGCACAAAGAATCCGAAAAACCGATGTAAGTCTTGTGGCGACACTTGGTACCCAAGAGGAAGAAGTCGTTCGCTAAAATGCCCTAGTTGCGGAAGCAAGGAAGTTGAGACCGTAAGTGGCGGTGGCTTGTTTGGTCTGATTATCCTCGTTATCGCTGGCGTTATTTTCTTCGGGAATAACAAGAGTGAGACAAAGCCATCGGAGCAGGATACCTCGGTTCCGCATGTGACCTCGCCCACCGACTCGACATTGCCAGCAGCTCAGGATACGGCGCAGCGGGCTCAGGATGCGACGGAATCCACGGACGCTTTAGGTGCCGTTGGAACAAAGAGTGCGAGCGAAGAGCAGAAGTCGACCGCTGCGCTTCCGACCTCGACTACAGTAGAAAATATTCCAGTAGCCCAAGAACGGTGCAGTGACTCGACGGGAGGTGAGAACTGTTCTCAAGCAGGCTCTGTGAATAACAATTTGTTCTAAATGAGCTTGCTGAACGAAAGCAGCACGCAGTTTGATGAGCTGCGAACGGGCAATGGCGACTTTAAACTAACACCGCCGCTCGTGTGGTTGAAGGTCTAATACGACAATGGATCGTCATTGATCTGTATTACCTGGCGTGGGATCGCAGCGGCGCCGATTCCCAGATTTCTTGCGTGAATCCAGATTGGATCAACGCAAGCATCAGTTGCTGGTGCAACTTCAGCGGTGTCGGTACTGGCATCGCAGAAGCAGGGGGAAGCCATGATTCGCTCGCTTTCACACGTTAAGGAACGATATGGCACGGTAAGGAATCCAAAACGCGTACAAAGAACACGCATTCACACGATAAGACTGCGAAACGTCTCCGATTTACCTACGCTTTCAAGCGATCATGGCGATGGCGGTACTGTCAGTTAGAGATTCACACGTCGTATCGTCCAAATTCGTGGAGTGATCGTGTGTTTGCGTCATGAAATCGCGGGATTTCGTGCCCTGGTCGTGTGGTTTCGCGTGCAAATCGTGCGGCATCGTAGCCTATCTTGCGATTGCGCGACGATGCAGGCGCTACCTACCCCATCACTCCAGCCTCCTATCCTGCCGGGCGTGATAATCCGCGCATTGTCCCCAAGTCTACAACTGGTAAGCTGAGCCTCCTTCTCCAACCGCATCGACACCATTCCATCGAAAGACGAGGCCACACTTGAAGATCACTGTGCATCTCACCCGCTTCGACCTGATTGCACTTCAATGGCAACTGCTGTTCAGGCTGCGCGCCAACCTGTATTTCATGCTGGCTATGTGGATCTTCTTTTTCATCATGACACTAGCGAAAGCGGAGTCGTTCTCAATGGGCAGCATTGGCATCGCCGCTTTCGTCGCCTTGCTTGGCGCAGCCGCGGGCATGCTCGTCGCACTGGCCATCAACGCCATCTACGTGCTTATGTCTCCCCTTGAGAACAAGGGAATACTCGGCCGGCATGACATCAGCCTGTCGCCCACCGAATTTCGGGAGATAACCGACGTCAACGATTCCAGCTACCGGTGGACAGGCATTCCCAGGGTTGTTGCATTACCCCGTTGCTTGGTCGTCCAGGTTACCTATTGTGCTGCCTATCCTGTGCCACGCCGCGCCTTTGATTCGGAACAAGAATTCAAGGCCTTTTGCGACTACGCCGAGGGGGCCTGGCGCCAGGCCAGGCTGGTGCCGGAGACCGATGGCGGGGCAGGGAACACCAAGCCGGAAAGCCGGTCCTGAACGGAATCCGGCCGGCGTCTGCCACCTATTTCTCCAGTCCTGTTGCCGGCTTGGCCGCCACCCCCAGCGACCGGAACAAGGTCAACGACACCGCATTCCCCATCGCCTGGTACCCGAGGTCGTTCGGATGCAGGTGATCCCCGCTGTCGTAGGCCGCCAGGAAGCGCGTCGGATGTGCCGGGTCGCGCGTGGCCTGGTCGAAGTCGATCACGCCGTCGAACTCGTCGCTGGAGCGGATCCAGTTGTTCACCGCCTGGCGCACGACCTCCTTCTCGGGCGAGTAATAGCCCGCGCCTTCGAAGGGCGTGAGCGTGGCGCCGAAGATGGCGATGCCTTTCGCATGCGCGCGCGCGACCACCTGGCGGTAGCCGGCGATCAGGTCGTCCGCTGTCACCGGATTGGTGGCCGAGCTGTTGCCGATGTCGTTGATGCCGATGAGCAGGGTCATGTAGCGCACGCCGGCGGTGGCCAGCACGTCGCGGTCGAAACGCTCCTGGATGCTGCTCCCGGCCAGGGTGTTCGGCGAATCGCCCAGCAGGCGGTTGCCGCTGATGCCGCGGTTCACCACGCCCAGGCGCCCATTGATACCCAGCACCGGGTCGCGCACGGTCTGCAGGCGCCGTGCCAGCCAGTCGGGCCAGCGGTTGTTGGTGTCGACTGTGCTGCGGGTGCCGTCGGTGATCGAGTCGCCCAGGGTCACGATGCTCGGGCCGACGCTGTCGACGTCGACTTCGGTGAGGAAGGGCCAGGCCGTGATCGTGCGCTGCACCGGCAGGGTGGCGGAAGCCGTGAAGTCGCCCGGCAGCGAGACGTAGTTGGTCTGCAGGCCGGTGTTGTGGATGGTCGTTGCGTCCACCGTGCCGGGCAGGTACAGGCTGACAGCGAGGTCGGCGAGGGCCGGCACGTTCAGCTCGACCGGGTCGGACAGCACCGGCGCGCCGGGCGGGACCACGATGGAGGAGCGGCCGCTGAAGGTGAGCACGCGGTCGGTGCCGGGCGCGACGTCGGAGCCGCTGGCGCGCACGCCGATCCGGGCGGCGCCGATGCGCAGCGGTACGGCGCCGAACTCGTTCGAGACGCGGATGCGCACACGGTTGCCGCCGATGCTGGTGTGGACGATCAGGCGCAGGGTCTGGTCGGTGAAGGTTTGCAGGCTGGCGGGCGCCGGCGGGCCGGCCGGGGCGGTGCCCCAGGTGCCGGTCCAGCGCTCGTTGTTCCAGCCCTGGGCGTTGGCGCCTGCCCCGGGCAGGGCCAGGATGGCGGCGAGGGCGGCGCCGGCCAGCACAAGGCCGACACGCGAACGCCGCGTTGGAATGGGGCGGGGAAGCGCCGGCTGTTTGCGGCGCATCAGATTGAACAGGGCAGTCGGCATCACTTGCATGATCGTGCTCCTTTTGATTAGTGGAAACGGCCCGTCTGGCTGAGCTCGGGTTTCCAATCTATGCGGCGCGCATGGGGTCGGACAAGATGCCTACGGACGAGTTCGTTGTGCCAGCTTAAAAGTTCCGTCAAAAGCTCATGCATTGAAGAATTTGTTTGCGCTTGAGCACGCAAATAAGAAATACATTCGCCTGCGAGCAACACTTTGGGTCGCCAACGCGTGCGCAAGGGCTGGCGTACAATTGCCGTTTTCTTAATGGAGGCGGGAATGCGCGCAATCGAAATCACCCAACCGGGCAAACCTGAGGTATTGCAACTGTGTGAGCGGCCGCAGCCGGAGCTGAAAGCGGGCGAGGTCCTGATCCGCGTGCACGCGGCCGGCATCAACCGTCCCGACGTCCTGCAGCGCATGGGCCACTACCCGGTGCCGCCCGGCGCCTCCGATTTGCCGGGCCTGGAAGTGGCGGGCGAGATCGTCGATGGCGACCTCGATGAGCTCAGCAACAGCGGCTTCCAGAAGGGCGACATGGTCTGCGCACTGGTGCAGGGCGGCGGCTATGCCGAGTACTGCGCGGCGCCGCTGGCGCAATGCCTGCCGCTGCCGGAGGGCTTGAGCGCGGTCGAGGCGGCGTCGCTGCCGGAAACCTTCTTCACGGTCTGGACCAACGTCTTCGACCGTGCCGGCCTGAAGGAAGGCGAGACCCTGCTGGTGCAGGGCGGCACCTCGGGCATCGGCGTGACGGCGATCCAGCTGGCGACTGCAATGGGGCACCGCGTGTTCGCCACCGCCGGCAGCGACGACAAATGCCGCGCCTGCGAGGAACTTGGCGCCGAACGCGGGATCAATTATCGGAGCGAGGATTTCGTCGAGGTCGTCAAGTCGTTGACGGACGGGAAGGGCGTGGATGTGGTGCTCGACATGGTGGCGGGCGACTACGTGGCGCGCGAGATCGATTGCCTGGCCGACGATGGACGGATCGCGCTGATCGCGCTGCTGGGTGGGGCGAAGGCGAACGTCGACCTGGGGCAGGTGTTGCGCCGCAGGCTGTCGATCAGCGGTTCGACGCTGCGGCCGCGGCCGGTGGCGTTCAAGGGCGCGATTGCGCAGCAGCTGCGCGAGCAGGTATGGCCGTTGTTTGCGGCGGGGAAGATCAAGCCGGTGATCTACAAGACCTTCCCACTGGAGCAGGCAGCCGAGGCGCATGCGCTCATGGAGTCGAGCACGCACGTTGGGAAGATCGTGTTGCAGGTGGTTTGAGTCGGGCGGTGCGGTTGATCGAAGCGTGAAACGCGTGGGCACGGGGCGCCCACCCTACGTATTCGAAGCCCATAGCCGCTGCATATGTAGGGTGGGCGCCCCGTGCCCACGCGTTCAACGAAAGCTAGCGTTCAACGAAAGTCAGTAGGGTGGACGGGTTTCCCGTCCAAGCGTTCAACGAACAACGCAACCCACGAACAAAATTCCATTGCCACGTTTTTAACACTCTCGCTCAGCCATTGTTTGACCACCCCCTGAACGGCGGCTAGAATAGCGGGTTATTTGACTGTGGGGTAATATGCGTCCCAAACTCGTCGTAGGTAACTGGAAGATGAACGGCAGCCGCGCGGCGAATGCGTCGCTGCTGGCCGGTATTGTCGCTAGCCTGGACAATGCACAGGCCACGTGCGCCGTCTGTGTCCCCGCTCCCTATCTGCAGCAATGCGTCGACACGCTCACCGGCAGCCCGCTGGCCTGGGGCGCCCAGGATGTATCGCAGCATGTCAGCGGCGCCTACACCGGCGAAGTCGCAGCCTCGATGCTGGTCGATTTCGGCTGCCAGTACGCCATCGTCGGCCACTCGGAGCGCCGCGCCTACCATGGCGAGACGAACGAGGTGGTGGCGCAGAAGGCGCTGGCGGCGCTGAACGCCGGCATCACCCCGATCGTCTGCGTGGGCGAAACGCTTGCCCAGCGCGAAGCCGGTCAAACAAATGTTGTAGTTGCCGAACAATTGTCGGCCGTGCTGGAAGTCCTTGACGCCGACAGCGTGGCGCGTATCGTGGTCGCCTACGAACCCGTATGGGCCATCGGTACCGGGAAGACGGCCACCCCGGAAATGGCGCAGGAAGTCCACGCCCAATTGCGCGCGCAATTGCGTGAATGCAACAGCGAAGCGGCGGAATGCGTCGCCATCCTGTACGGCGGCAGCATGAAGCCGGACAATGCGGTCGAGTTGATGGCGCAGGAAGACATCGACGGCGGCCTGATCGGCGGCGCGGCCCTGAAGGCGGCCGACTTCCTGGCGATCATCGGCGCCGCGGCCTGAAGCCGGCGCCCGAATAGAATTTGCAACGTAGTTAATAAACTTGGAATGGAACTGTAATGAACGTGTTGTTCAATCTCGTAGTTGTCGTGCAGGTGATTTCTGCGCTGGTCATCATCGGCCTGGTGCTGCTGCAGCACGGTAAGGGCGCCGACATGGGTGCCGCTTTCGGTTCGGGCGCCTCGGGCAGCCTGTTCGGCGCCAGCGGTTCGTCGAACTTCCTGTCGAAGTCGACCGCCGTTGCCGCTGCGATCTTCTTCGCGTCGACCCTGGGCCTGGCCTCGATGGGCAACAACCGTGTCGCTTCGACGAGCGGCGGCGTGATGGAGCGCGCGAATACCCAGACCAACGGCGTGCCTGCGGCGCCTGGCGCGAACGTGCCGGCCACCAATGCCACCCCGGCTGAAGCCCCGGCGCCGACCGCCGGCGTGCCGGCCGCACCGACAACCACCGCGCCAGCGGTTCCGGCAACGACCGCGCCGGCAACCCCGGCGCCGGCTGCTCCGGCGTCCCAGCAGTAATTATAGATTCATGCGGCGGCGCGCCCGACAGGGTGGCAGCCGTCAGGCGCATGTAGGGCGCGAGCGTTCGTTGAACGCGTGGAAGGCGAAGCCTTCCACCCTACAGAAATGTTTTACAGCAGTTCCCCAGTATGCGCGATGGCGTTCGATAGGCGCGCCATCGGTTTCTCCAAGCTGCTAGGATCGCGCATCGGCTTGATCCTATAGAAAGTTTGAGAAAAAGCTTACTTTTCCTTGAGACACCTCAATTTGTGCATTGAAAGAAGGTGTTAAGGCAGGGTATAATACTGGTCTCCAGCCGACGTGGTGAAATTGGTAGACACGCTATCTTGAGGGGGTAGTGGCGCAAGCTGTGCGAGTTCGAGTCTCGCCGTCGGCACCAAGATATTAAAGAAAGCCAGCAAGGGCGATGAGCAACCGCTCTCCAGCCTGAGCTGGCTTTTTTACGAGGATCAGTCGTACGGTCCTGGTGGCAGGCACGAGGCCAGGATTGCGCGATACGGCGCTGCATCCAATGCAGTGGTTTTACTAACCGATCGTTCAAATAGGCTCCATCGTGAACCTCGAAAATTACTTCCCCGTTCTTCTCTTTATCCTGGTTGGCGTCGGTGTCGGCGTTGCTCCCCAGGTGCTCGGCTATCTGCTCGGACCGAATCGTCCCGACGCGGCCAAACTCTCCCCATACGAATGCGGCTTCGAAGCCTTTGAAGATGCCCGCATGAAGTTCGACGTTCGCTACTACCTGGTGGCGATCCTGTTTATTTTGTTTGATCTGGAAACGGCATTCTTCTTCCCATGGGGCGTCTCGATGCGCGAGCTGGGTTGGACCGGTTTCATCACGATGATGGTGTTCATCGCCGAATTCGTGGTTGGTTTCTGGTACATCTGGAAGAAAGGTGCCCTTGATTGGGAATAAGCCATGGCTATTCATGAAGGCGTTCTAAACGAAGGTTTCATTACCACCACAGCCGATAAGCTGATCAACTGGGCACGCACGGGATCGATGTTCCCGATGACGTTCGGCCTGGCCTGCTGCGCGGTCGAGATGATGCACGTGGGCGCCGCCCGCTACGACCTCGACCGTTTCGGCATCGTGTTCCGCCCCTCGCCGCGTCAGTCCGACGTGATGATCGTGGCCGGCACGCTGTGCAACAAGATGGCGCCGGCGCTGCGCAAGGTCTACGACCAGATGGCCGAACCGCGCTGGGTGATCTCGATGGGTTCCTGCGCCAACGGCGGCGGCTACTACCACTATTCGTACTCGGTGGTGCGCGGCTGCGATCGTATCGTGCCGGTGGACGTGTATGTGCCGGGCTGTCCTCCGACGGCTGAAGCACTGCTGTACGGCATCATGCAGCTGCAGAACAAGATCAAGCGCACCAACACCATCGCGCGTTAAACCAGCCGGATTCACCATGACGACAAAACTCGAAGTCCTCCAACTCGCCCTGGAAAAAGCACTGGGCGAGGGCGCTGCCATTTCCGCTGCGCTCGGCGAAGTGACCGTGGTGGTCAAGGCCGCCAACTACCTGGCCGCGATGCAGACCCTGCGCGACGATCCGTCGCTGAAATTCGAAGAGCTGATCGACCTGTGCGGCGTCGATTATTCCCAATATGGGGAAGGCACCTGGGATGGCCTGCGCTACGCGGTCACTTCCCACCTGCTGTCGATCGAGCATAACTGGCGCGTGCGCGTGCGCGTGTTCTGCCCGGACGACGAGATGCCGCTGGTCGAATCCGTGACCGGCATCTGGCGTGCCGCCAACTGGTACGAGCGCGAAGCGTTCGACCTGTATGGCATCCTGTTCGACGGTCACGGCGACCTGCGCCGCATCCTGACCGACTATGGCTTCATCGGCCACCCGTTCCGCAAGGACTTCCCGATCTCGGGCTACGTCGAAATGCGCTACGACCCCGAGCAGAAGCGCGTGATCTACCAACCCGTGACGATCGAGCCGCGTGAGAACATCCCGCGCGTGATCCGCGAAGAAACCTACGGGATGAAATAATGGCTGAGCTTAAGAACTACACCTTGAACTTTGGTCCGCAGCACCCGGCAGCGCACGGCGTGCTGCGCCTGGTGCTGGAGCTGGACGGCGAAGTGATCCAGCGCGCCGACCCGCACATCGGCCTGCTGCACCGCGGCACCGAGAAGCTGGCGGAAACCCGCACCTACCTGCAGTCCGTGCCTTACATGGACCGCCTCGACTACGTGTCGATGATGTGCAACGAACACGGCTACGTACTGGCAGTGGAAAAGCTGCTGGGCATCGAAGCGCCGATCCGCGCGCAATACATCCGCGTGATGTTCGACGAAATCACCCGCCTGCTGAACCACCTGATGTGGCTCGGCGCGCACGCGCTCGACATCGGCGCCATGGGCCCCTTCCTGTACGCCTTCCGCGACCGCGAAGACCTGTTCGACGTCTACGAGGCGGTGTCGGGCGCGCGCATGCACGCGGCCTACTACCGCCCGGGTGGCGTCTACCGCGACCTGCCGGACACCATGCCGCAGCATAAAGAGTCGATCATCCGCTCGAAGAAGGCGATCGCCCAGCTGAACGAAGACCGCCAGGGTTCGGTGCTCGACTTCATCGAAGCCTTTACGAAGCGCTTCGACGGTTATGTGGACGAATACGAGACCCTGCTGACCGATAACCGTATCTGGAAGCAGCGCACGGTCGGCATCGGCGTCGTGTCGCCGGAAGCGGCCAAGGCAATGGGCTTCACCGGCGCCATGCTGCGCGGCTCCGGTGTGGCCTGGGACCTGCGCAAGACCCAGCCCTACGCCGTCTACGACAAGCTCGAGTTCGACGTCCCGGTCGGCACCAACGGCGACTCCTACGACCGCTACCTGGTGCGCGTGGAAGAAATGCGCCAGGCCAACCGCATCATCAAGCAGTGCATCGCCTGGCTGCGCGTGAACCCGGGTCCGGTCATGGTCGACAACCACAAGGTGGTGCCGCCGGCGCGCGAAGAGATGAAGTCGAACATGGAATCGCTGATCCACCACTTCAAGCTGTTCACCGAAGGCTTCCACGTCCCGCCGGGCGAGGCCTATGCCGCGGTCGAGCACCCGAAGGGCGAGTTCGGCATCTACATCGTATCCGACGGCGCCAACAAGCCTTACCGCCTGAAGATCCGCACCCCCGACTATGCCCACTTGCAGAGCCTGGACGAGATGGCCCGTGGCCACATGATCGCCGACGCCGTCACGATCATCGGTACCCAGGACATCGTTTTCGGCTCCATTGACCGATAAAAGTCCGAAAGGCAGAAGAGATTATGTTGTTATCCGAGCAGTGCTATAAAAAAATCGACCGCGAGCTGGGCAAGTACCCGGCCGACCAGCGTCAATCGGCCGTGATGGCCGCGCTGGCGCACGCCCAGGTCGAACTGGGCTGGCTGTCGCCCGAAACCATGCAGGAAATCGCCGACTACATCGGCATGCCGGCGATCGCCGTGCAGGAAGTGGCGACCTTCTACAACATGTACAACACCCGCCCGGTCGGCAAGCACAAGATCACCGTGTGCACCAACCTGCCGTGCGCCCTGTCGGGCGGCGAGCGCGCCGCGCACCACCTGAAGCAAAAGCTCGGCGTGGATTTCCGCAGCACCACCGACGACGGCCAGTTCACCCTGCTGGAAGGCGAGTGCATGGGCGCCTGCGGCGATGCGCCGGTGATGCTGGTGAATAACCACCGCATGTGCTCGTTCATGAGCAACGACAAGATCGACGCCCTGGTGGATGAACTGAAGGAAGCGAAGCAATGACCAGCCTGCACGACCGTCACATCAACCCGCTGATCCTGAAGGATCTGAACGGCGAGAACTGGCACCTGGAAGACTACGTCAAGCGCGGCGGCTACTCGGCCCTGCGCAAGATCCTCGAAGGCGGCATCACCCAGGAACAGGTCATTGCCGACCTGAAGGCCTCGGGCCTGCGCGGCCGCGGCGGCGCCGGTTTCCCGACCGGCCTGAAGTGGAGCTTCATGCCGCGCCAGTTCCCTGGCCAGAAATACCTGGTTTGCAATACGGACGAGGGCGAGCCGGGCACGTTCAAGGACCGCGACATCATCCGCTACAACCCGCATGCGCTGATCGAAGGCATGGCCATCGGCGCCTACGCGATGGGCATTACCGTGGGCTACAACTATATCCACGGCGAGATCTTCCAGGAATACCTGCGCTTCGAAGAGGCGCTGGAAGAGGCGCGCGCCGCCGGCTTCCTGGGCGATAACATCATGGGTTCGGCGTTCAGCTTCCAGCTGCACGCCGCGCACGGCTACGGTGCCTACATCTGCGGCGAAGAAACCGCACTGCTGGAGTCGCTGGAAGGCAAGAAGGGCCAGCCGCGCTTCAAGCCGCCTTTCCCGGCCTCGTTCGGCCTGTACGGCAAGCCGACCACGATCAACAACACCGAGACTTTTGCTGCGGTGCCGTTCATCTTCAACGTCGGTCCGGAAGCCTACATGGGCATGGGCAAGCCGAACAACGGCGGCACCAAGATCTTCTCGATCTCGGGCGACGTCGAGCGTCCGGGCAACTACGAGATCCCGCTGGGCACGCCGTTCGCGACCCTGCTCGAGCTGGCCGGCGGTATGCGCGGCGGCAAGAAGATCAAGGCCGTGATTCCAGGCGGTTCCTCGGCTCCCGTGATCCGCGGCGAAGTCATGATGGAAACCAACATGGACTACGACTCGATCGCGAAAGCCGGCTCGATGCTGGGTTCGGGCGCCGTGATCGTCATGGACGAGACGCGCTGCATGGTCAAGTCGCTGCTGCGCCTCTCGTACTTCTACTACGAAGAGTCCTGCGGCCAGTGCACGCCGTGCCGCGAAGGCACCGGCTGGCTGTACCGCATGGTGCACCGTATCGAAAACGGACAAGGCCGTCCGGAAGACATCGAACTCCTGAACAACGTGGCGTTCAACATCAAGGGCCGCACGATTTGCGCCCTGGGCGAAGCGGCAGCCATGCCGGTGGAAGCCATGATCAAGAACTTCCGTGAGGAATTCATTCATCACATCGAGCACAAGCAATGCTGCGTGCCCGAGTACCTTTAAGCCAGGTCAGGTAACGATCAAATGGTTGAAATTGAATTAGACGGCAAAAAAGTCGAAGTCGCACCAGGTTCCATGGTGATGGACGCCGCAAACAAACTCGGGACCTACATTCCGCACTTCTGCTATCACAAGAAATTGTCGATCGCAGCGAACTGCCGCATGTGCCTGGTCGAAGTGGAAAAAGCGCCGAAGCCGATGCCGGCTTGCGCCACGCCGGTTTCGCCGGGCATGGTGGTGCGTTCGCACAGCGACAAGGCCGTGGCCGCGCAGAAGTCGGTCATGGAATTCCTGCTGATTAACCACCCGCTGGATTGCCCGATCTGCGACCAGGGCGGCGAATGCCAGTTGCAGGACTTGGCGGTCGGCTACGGCAAGGGCGAATCGCGCTACAACGAAGAAAAGCGCGTCGTCACGCCGAAGGAAGCCGGCCCGCTGATCTCGATGGAAGAGATGTCGCGCTGCATCCAGTGCACCCGTTGCGTGCGCTTCGGCCAGGAAGTGGCCGGCGTCATGGAGTTCGGCATGCTGGGCCGCGGCGAGCACTCGGAAATCACGACCTTCGTCGGCAAGACGGTTGATTCCGAAGTCTCGGGCAACATGATCGACCTGTGCCCGGTCGGCGCGCTGACCTCGAAGCCTTTCCGCTACTCGGCACGTCCGTGGGAACTGCAACGCCGCAAGTCGGTGTCGCCGCACGACTCGCTCGGCACCAACCTGATCGTCCAGGTCAAGGGCGGCAAGGTGATGCGCGTGCTGCCGCTGGAAAACGAAAACATCAACGAATGCTGGCTGTCCGACAAGGACCGCTTCTCGTACGAAGCCCTGGACAACGCCGACCGCCTGATCAACCCGATGATCAAGCAGGGCGGCCAGTGGATCGAAACCGACTGGAAGACCGCGCTCGAATACGTGGCCCACGGCATCCGTAACATCCGCCACGAGCACGGCGCCGACAGCATCGCCGCTGTTGCCACCGCCCACTCGACCGTGGAAGAGCTGTACCTGCTGAACAAGGCCATGCGCGGCTTCGGCGTGAACGCCATCGACTTCCGCCTGCGCCAGAGCGACTTCGCCCTGGACGGCGCCGTCACGCCTTGGCTGGGCATGCCGATCGCCGAACTGTCGAACCTGAAGCGCGCGTTCGTGATCGGCTCCTTCCTGCGCAAGGATCACCCGCTGGTCGCGACCCGCCTGCGCCAGGCAGTGAAGGGCGGCGCCAAGCTGGCTATCCTGCACGGTTCGGACGAGGACAACCTGATCCCGACCGCCAACAAGATCATCGCCGCGCCGACCGACTGGCTGGCCGCACTGAGCGAAATCGTCTCGGCCATCGCCGCGTCGAAAGAGACCGCCGCGCCTGCCGGCTTCGAGAACGTGCAAGCGGGCGACGCCGCCAAAGCCATCGCTGCTTCGCTGGTTGCCATCGACGCCGACGTCGCTGGTGCTGTGCTGCTGGGTAACTCGGTCCTGCACCATCCTGAAGCCTCGAAGATTCACGCCGCCGCGCAGTGGATCGCGGACGCCACCGGCGCCAAGTTCGGCTACTTCGTCGAAGCGGCGAACACGGTCGGCGGCCACCTGGTTGGCGCGACCACGAACACCGATTTGTTCAGCGTACCGAAGAAAGCTTATGTGCTGCTTAACGCGGAACCGGAACTCGATGCGGCCAACCCGCAGCAAGCCCTGGCCGCGCTGAAGGGCGCCGAGATGGTCGTTGCCATGTCGCCGTTCAAGCACGGCATGGACTACGCCGACGTGCTGCTGCCGATCTCGCCGTTCAGCGAGACCGCCGGCACCTTCGTGAACTGCGAAGGCCGCGCACAGAGCTTCAACGGCACCGTCAAGCCGCTGGGTGAAACCCGTCCGGCCTGGAAAGTGCTGCGCGTGATCGGTAACCTGCTGGGCCTGCAAGGCTTCGAGTACGAGACCGCCGAAGCGATCCGCGACGAAGCGCTGGGCAAAGGCGTGACCGATCATTCCGACAAGCTGAACAACGTGGCCAAGCTGGCCCCGTCGGCAGCTGCTCGTTCGGAAGAGAGCGGTTCGCTGCAGCGACTCGCCGACGTGCCGATCTATTTCGCCGACGCCATCGCGCGCCGTTCGGAACCGCTGCTGCGCACGGCCGATGCGAATGCACCGCTGGTGCGTCTGCCGTCGCAACTGGCTGAACAGCTGGGCGTGAAAGCCGGCGATACCGTGAAAGTCACCCAGGGCAATGGCTCCGCCATCCTGGTCGCCGACATCGACGCCCGCCTGCCGGCGAACGTCGTGCGCGTTGCCGCTGCCCACCCGGCCGTCGCCAGCCTCGGCGCCATGTTCGGCACCATCAACGTAGAAAAAGCAGGGGAGGGCAAGTAATGGCAACGCCCGGTTTTATCGATAGTTTTTATAACGGCGGCGATGCGCTGCTGGGCCAAGCCTGGCCGCTGTTCTGGACCCTGATCAAGATCCTGTGCGTCCTGCTGCCGCTGATGGGCCTGGTTGCCTACGCCACCTTGTGGGAACGCAAGCTGATCGGCTGGATCCAGATCCGCCTCGGCCCGAACCGCGTGGGTCCCGGTGGCCTGCTGCAGCCGATCGCCGACGCGGTCAAGCTGCTGCTGAAGGAAATCGTCATTCCTGCAAAGGCGACCACCAAGCTGTTCGTGCTGGGCCCGATCATGACCATCATGCCGGCCCTGGCCGCCTGGGCGGTCGTGCCTTTCGGCCCGGACGCGGCGCTGGCGAACGTGAATGCCGGTTTGCTGCTGCTGCTGGCGATCACCTCGATCGAAGTCTACGGCATCATCATCGCCGGCTGGTCGTCGAACTCGAAGTACGCCTTCATGGGCGCGATGCGCGCCTCGGCCCAGATGATTTCCTACGAAATCCCGATGGGCTTCGTGATGGTCGTGGTGCTGATGGTGACCGGTTCGCTGAACTTCACCGACATCGTCCAGAGCCAGCAGGTCGGCATGGCCGCTTCGCACGGCCTGAACTTCCTGTCGTGGAACTGGCTGCCGCTGCTGCCGCTGTTCTTCATCTACTTCATTTCCGGCCTGGCCGAATGTAACCGCCACCCGTTCGACGTCGTCGAAGGCGAATCGGAAATCGTGGCCGGCCACATGGTGGAGTACTCGGGCATGTCCTACGCGATGTTCATGCTGGCCGAATACGCCAACATGATCCTGATCGGCACCCTGGCCTCGATCATGTTCCTGGGCGGCTGGAGCGCACCGTTCGGCTTCCTGGAATTCGGCGGCGCCTTCGGCGGCTTCTTCTGGCTGTTCCTGAAGATGTTCCTGATGGTCTCGGCCATGGTCTGGGTGCGCGGCACCTTCCCGCGCTACCGCTATGACCAGATCATGCGCTTGGGCTGGAAAGTATTCATCCCTATCACGCTGGTCTGGCTGGTGCTGGTTGCCGGCGTCATGCAGACGTCCTGGAACATCTGGAAGTAAGAGAGCGTATTCACATGAACCGAATTAAAGAAATCCTCGGCAGCCTGATGCTGACCGAGCTCTTCAAGGGCCTGGCCCTGACGGGGCGCTACGCCTTGTCGCGCAAGATCACGGTGCAGTACCCGGAAGAAAAGACGCCGATGTCGAACCGCTTCCGCGGCCTGCACGCGCTGCGCCGCTACCCGAACGGGGAAGAGCGCTGCATCGCCTGCAAGCTGTGCGAAGCGGTGTGCCCGGCCATGGCCATCACGATCGAATCGGCGCAGCGCGAGGACGGCACCCGCCGCACCACGCGCTACGACATCGACCTGACCAAGTGCATCTTCTGCGGCTTCTGCGAAGAGTCCTGCCCGGTCGACTCGATCGTCGAGACCCACGTGCTGGAATACCACGGCGAAAAGCGTGGCGATCTCTACTACACCAAAGAGATGCTGCTGGCCGTGGGCGACCGTTACGAAGCCGACATCGCTGCCGCCCGCGCGGCTGACGCGAAGTACCGTTAACAAGAAAAAGGTCCCCGTCAGTCATGGATACCACGATTTTTCCAACCATCCTGTTCTACGTGTTCGCGGCCGTCATGGTCGTGTCCTCGCTGCTCGTCGTCACCTCGAAGAACCCGGTCCACGCCGCGCTGTTCCTGGTGCTGGCCTTCTTCAACGCGGCCGGCATCTGGCTGCTGCTGAAGGCCGAATTCCTCGCCATCGTGCTGGTGCTGGTGTATGTCGGCGCTGTCATGGTGCTGTTCCTGTTCGTCGTCATGATGCTCGACATTAACGTCAACCGCATGCGCGAAGGCTTCTGGGGCTATCTTCCAATGGCCCTCGGCATCGGCGCCTTCATCGTGCTGGAAATGGCACTGGTGCTGTGGAACGGCTTCAACACCGTCGGCCTGAGCAGCGAAGCGGCGGCCCTGAACCTGGGCGGCACCCGCGAGCTGGGCCTGCTGATCTACACCCGCTACATCTACGGCTTCGAAATCGCCGCCGTGGTGCTGCTGGTGGCGATCATCGCCGCCGTCGCCCTGACCCTGCGCAAGCGCAAGGACAGCAAGGCCATCGACCCGGGCGCCGCCGTGCGCGTGAAACGTAACGACCGCCTGCGCATCGTCAAGATGGAAGCGGTGAACCAGCGCGCCATCGACGAAGCCAACGTGGCCGCCGCCGCTGCTGCCGCGAATGCAGCTGCAGCGCAGAACAAGGAGCAAAACCCGTGACTTTATCGCTTGCACACTACCTGGTCCTGGGCGCGATCCTGTTCGCGATCTCGATCGTCGGTATTTTCCTGAACCGGAAGAACATCATCATCCTGCTGATGGCCATCGAACTGATGCTGCTGGCCGTGAACCTGAACTTCATCGCCTTCTCGCATTACCTGGGCGACGCGGCAGGGCAGATCTTCGTGTTCTTCATCCTGACCGTCGCGGCCGCCGAATCGGCGATCGGCCTGGCGATCCTGGTGGTCCTGTTCCGTAACCTGGACACGATCAATGTGGAAGACCTCGACAGCCTCAAGGGCTGATCCGGTCTCGGCTGATAATTAATAACGATTAAGGTTCAACATGGCGGGGCAACTCTCTTCCTCAATGTTACTGGCGGTGCCTCTGGCGCCGCTGGCGGGCTCGGCGATCGCCGGCCTGCTCGGTACCAAGTTTCTTGGTAACGTGGTCGGCCGCAAGGTCTCCCACACGGCGACCATCCTGGGCGTCCTGATCGCGCTGATCATTTCGGTGCAGACCCTGATGGCCGTGCTCGACGGCGCCAGCTTCAACCAGGATATCTACACCTGGATGACGGTCGGCACCGTCAAGCTGGCGGTCGGCTTCCAGATCGACACGCTGTCGGCGATGATGATGTGCGTGGTCACCTCGGTCTCGCTGATGGTCCACATCTACACCATCGGCTACATGGCCGAGGACGAAGGCTACAACCGCTTCTTCTCGTACATCTCGCTGTTCACCTTCGCCATGCTGATGCTGGTCATGTCGAACAACTTCCTGCAGCTGTTCTTCGGCTGGGAAGCGGTGGGCCTGGTGTCGTATCTGCTGATCGGCTTCTGGTACACCCGTCCGACCGCGATCTTCGCCAACATGAAGGCCTTCCTGGTCAACCGCGTGGGCGACTTCGGCTTCATCCTCGGTATCGGCCTGCTGCTGGCCGCGTCGGGCTCGATGCAGTACACCGACGTCTTCGCGCAAGCGGATCGCCTGGCCGGCCTGACGGTCCCCGGCATCGGCTGGCCGCTGCTGACCGCCGCCTGCATCTGCCTGTTCATCGGCGCGATGGGTAAATCGGCGCAGTTCCCGCTGCACGTCTGGCTGCCAGACTCGATGGAAGGCCCGACCCCGATCTCGGCACTGATCCACGCCGCGACCATGGTTACCGCCGGCATCTTCATGGTGTCGCGCATGTCGCCGCTGTTCGAGCTGTCGGACGGTGCGCTCTCCTTCATCATCGTGATCGGCGCGATTACCGCACTGTTCATGGGCTTCCTGGGCATCATCCAGAACGACATCAAGCGCGTGGTCGCTTACTCGACCCTGTCGCAGCTGGGCTACATGACCGTCGCCCTGGGCGCTTCGGCATATTCCGTCGCCGTGTTCCACCTGATGACCCACGCCTTCTTCAAGGCGCTGCTGTTCCTCGGCGCGGGTTCGGTCATCATCGGCATGCACCACGACCAGGACATGCGCAACATGGGCGGCCTGCGCAAGTACATGCCGATCACCTGGATCACCTCGCTGCTGGGCTCGCTGGCCCTGATCGGCACCCCGTTCTTCGCCGGTTTCTACTCGAAGGACTCGATCATCGAAGCGGTGCACGCCTCGAACATCCCGGGTGCGGGCTTCGCCTACTTCGCGGTGCTGGCCGGCGTCTTCGTGACCGCCTTCTACTCGTTCCGCATGTACTTCCTGGTGTTCCACGGGGAAGAGCGCTTTGGCAAGGCTCACGCCCATGATCACCACGATGATCACAAGCAGGCTGTCGCCGCTGGCCATGGCCACGCCGACCCGCACGCCGAGCACGATTCGGACGCGCACCATGAGGAAGAAGACCACGGCCACCACGGCCTGGCCCCGGGCCAGAAGCCGCACGAGTCGCCATGGGTCGTGACCCTGCCGCTGATCCTGCTGGCGATCCCTTCGGTCATCATCGGTTACCTGGCGATCGGCCCGATGCTGCACGGCGACTTCTTCAAGGACGTGATCTTCGTCGGCGAAAACCACACCGCGATGGAAACCCTGCGCGAGGAATTCCATGGCGCCGTCGGCATGGCGATCCACGGCTTGACCACTGCACCGTTCTGGCTGGCACTGGCAGGCGTGGTCGTGGCCTACTACTGCTACATGATCAACCCGCGCGTCCCGGCCTGGTTCTACGCCAAGTTCAAGCCGCTGCACACGCTGCTGGACAACAAGTACTACATGGACAAGTTCAACCAGGCAGTGTTTGCCGGCGGCGCACGCGCCATCGGCGGCGGCCTGTGGAAAGTGGGCGACCGCGCGCTGATCGATGGCCTGGTCGTCAACGGTTCGGCCAAGGCGGTCAGCTGGTTCGCGCTGCTGACCCGCAAGGGCCAGACCGGCTACATCTACCACTACGCGTTCGTGATGATTGCGGGTATCGCTGCGACCCTGCTGTACTTCTTCCCGTTCTGGCGCTAATCACAGGCAAAGAAAAAGACAAATGATGCAGAACTCCTCTCATTACCTGAGCCTTGCAATCTGGCTCCCGATCCTGTTCGGCCTGCTCGTGCTGGCCGTGGGCCGCGACAGCAACCGCGGTTTCGTGCGCGTGCTGTCGCTGGTCGGCGCCGTCGTCAGCCTGCTGCCGACGATCCCGCTGATCACCAACTTCGACAACGCCGCCCACGGCATGCAGTTCACTGAAGTGGCGCCGTGGATCGAGCGCTTCAACATCTTCTACCGTCTGGGTGTCGACGGCCTGTCGATGTGGTTCATCCCGCTGACCGCCTTCATCACCATCATCGTGGTGGCGGCGGCCTGGGAAGTCATCGAAGAGCGCGTGGCCCAGTACATGGGCTCCTTCCTGCTGCTGTCGGGCCTGATGATCGGCGTCTTCGCGGCCCTGGACGGCGTGCTGTTCTACTTCTTCTTCGAAGCGACCCTGATCCCGATGTTCATCATCATCGGCGTCTTCGGCGGCCCGAACCGCGTGTACGCAGCCTTCAAGTTCTTCCTGTACACCTTCTTCGGCTCGCTGCTGACCCTGATCGCGATCATCTACCTGTACAACGTCTCGGGTACCTTCGAGATCCAGAAATGGCATACCCAGATCCTGGGCATGAAGGAACAGATCCTGATCTTCATCGCCTTCTTCATGGCCTTCGCCGTGAAGGTGCCGATGTGGCCGGTGCACACCTGGCTGCCGGACGCCCACGTGGAAGCGCCGACCGGCGGTTCCGTGGTGCTGGCCGCGATCATGCTCAAACTCGGCGCCTACGGTTTCCTGCGGTTCTCGCTGCCGATCGCCCCGGACGCCTCGCACTACCTGGCCCCGGTCGTGATCGTGCTGTCGCTGATCGCCGTGATCTACATCGGCCTGGTCGCCATGGTCCAGAAGGACATGAAGAAACTGGTCGCCTACTCGTCGATCGCGCACATGGGTTTTGTTACCCTGGGCTTCTTCATCTTCAACGAGATGGGCGTGCAGGGCGGTATCATGCAGGCGATCTCGCACGGCTTCGTGTCGGGCGCGATGTTCCTCTGCATCGGCGTGCTGTACGACCGCATGCACTCGCGTGAAATCGCCGACTACGGCGGTGTCGTCAACACGATGCCGAAGTTCGCCGCCTTTGCCGTGCTGTTCTCGATGGCGAATGCCGGCCTGCCGGCCACCTCGGGCTTCATCGGCGAATTCATGGTCATCCTGGCCGCCGTGCAGTTCAACTTCTGGACCGGCCTGGCTGCTGGCACCGCCCTGATCCTGGGCGCCGCCTACTCGCTGTGGATGGTCAAGCGCGTGGTCTTCGGCCCGATCGGCAACAAGCACGTGGCCGAACTGGTTGACCTGAACAAGCGCGAGTTCGCGATCCTGGCAGTGCTGGCGATTGCCACGCTGTACATGGGCCTGTACCCGGCGCCGATCGCCGACACCCTGCAGACTTCGGTCGCAGACCTCCTGCAACACGTGTCCGTGAGCAAGCTGCCACAGCTGCCTCAATAAATCGATATGAACGAGATGAACAACACATTGCTAGCGGCGACCGACACCAACCTGGTGCCGGTGTATGCCGAAATCTTCCTCTTGATCGCGGCTTCCGCGATCCTGCTGATCGATATGTACCTGAAGGGGTCGCGCCGCAACGTGACCTACTACCTGTCGCTGCTGACCCTGGTCGGCTGCGCGGTGTTCAGCTGGGCCGACTTCAACAGCGGCGCCACCGTCTACACGTTCAACCACATGTACGTGTCGGACCCGATGTCGAACCTGCTCAAGCTATTCACTTACCTGGCCGTCGGCATCACGCTGATCTATTCGCGCCAGTACGCCACCGAGCGCGGCATGCTCTCGGGTAACCTGGGCGGCGAGTTCTACGTGCTCGCGCTGTTCGCCATGCTGGGCCAGATGATCATGATCTCGGGTAACAGCATGCTGTCGATCTACCTGGGCCTGGAACTGATGTCGCTGTCGCTGTACGCCCTGGTGGCGCTGCGCCGCGATCACGCGACCTCGACCGAAGCGGCGATGAAGTACTTCATCCTCGGCGCCCTGGCCTCGGGCTTCCTGCTCTACGGTATCTCGATGATCTACGGCGCCACCGGTTCGCTGGACGTCAACCAGATCGCCGCCCGCGCAGCAAGCGGCGCAAACAGCACCATCCTTGTCTTCGGCCTGGTGTTCGTGGTGGCCGGCATGGCCTTCAAGCTGGGCGCGGTGCCGTTCCACATGTGGGCGCCGGACGTCTACCAGGGCGCACCGACCGCCGTCACCCTGCTGCTGGGTGGCGCACCGAAGCTGGCCGCATTCGCCATGCTGATGCGCGTGCTGGTCGAAGGTCTGCCGAGCATGGCCGCCGACTGGCAGCAGATGCTGATGGTCCTGGCCGTGCTGTCGCTGGCCATCGGTAACCTGACCGCGATCGCCCAGACCAACATCAAGCGCCTGCTGGCCTACTCGTCGATCGCGCAGATGGGCTACGTCCTGCTGGCCATGATGGCCGGCGTGGTCGGTGGCGACGCCAGCAACATGCCGACCGCCTACAGCGCCGCCATGTATTCCTCCATTACCTATGTCCTGACCACCCTGGGCAGCTTCGGCCTGATCATGATGCTGGCGCGTTCGGGCTTCGAAGCCGAGCAGATCGCCGACTTCAAGGGCCTGGGCCGCCGCAGCCCATGGTTCGCGATCGTCATGACCGTCCTGATGTTCTCGCTGGCCGGCGTGCCGCCGATGATGGGCTTCATGGCCAAGTGGGCCGTGCTGCAGGCAGTCGCCAACACCGGCATGATCTGGCTGGCCGTCGTGGCCGTGCTGTTCTCGCTGATCGGCGCCTTCTACTACCTGCGCGTCGTCAAGACCATGTGGTTCGACGAAGCCGCCGACACCAGCCCGATCGCCACCCCGGCCGACATGCGTGTGGCGCTGTCGATCAACGGCATCGCGATCCTGGTCCTGGGCGTGGTCCCGGGCGCACTGCTGGGCACCTGCCTGCAGGCGATCCGCGCAACCCTGGCGGCCTGATTGGACGTTTCGCTGGCCGGCTGGTTGGTGGTGGCGGTGGCTCTGGCCGCCGCCAACCTCCCGTTCGCGAACGAGCGCCTGTTCGGATGCATCCCTCTGCCTTCTTCCGGGAAGGCTTCCCTTCAAGCCGGGCAGGCGCGCACGAAAACCTTCTTCGTGCGCCTGCTCGAGCTGCTTGTCTTATACTTCATCGTCGGCGCACTGGCCTGGCTGCTCGAATCCACCATCGGCAACGTGTTTGCCCAGGGGTGGGAGTTCTACGCCATCACCGGCTGCCTGTTCCTCGTGCTGGCGTTTCCAGGATTTGTACTACGTTACCTGCGCAAGCGCCGCTGATCGTCAACGTCGTCTCACCCTGGGAGTCCAATGGATTCGCTGAAAGAAACTCGCCTCGACGGCGAAGTCGCCTACGACGGCAAGTTCCTGAAAGTCTCGCGCGACCGTATTCAACTCCCTGACGGGAAAGTCACCCACCGCGAGTACATCCGCCATCCCGGCGCCGTCTGTATCCTGCCCCTGTTCGACGATGGCCGCGTGCTGCTCGAACGCCAGTTCCGCTATCCGAACGACCGCGTCTTCATCGAGTTCCCGGCTGGGAAGATCGACCTCGGCGAGGAACACCTGGCCTGCGCCCAGCGCGAGCTGGAAGAGGAAACCGGCTACACGGCCAGCGACTGGCGCTTTGTCTGCACCATCCACAATGCCATCGCCTATTCCGACGAGCACCTGGAACTGTTCCTGGCGCGCGGCCTCACGGTCGGCGAACAGAAACTCGATGAAGGCGAATTCCTGGAAATGTTCACCGTCACCGTGCCGGAATTGATGGCGATGGTCAAAAGCGGCGAGATCACCGACGTGAAGACCATCATCGGTGCCTTCTGGCTCGAGAAAATCGTCAACGGGACCTGGAACCCGGCCTGAGATGAAATGGGCGCTCGCGCTGGCCTCGCTGTTCGTGCTGGCCCCTGCGAGCGCGCGCACGCCCTTCCAGGCGAAATGCGAGGACACCATCGGACAGGCTGTCTCGGTGTTCACGCTGCGCCAGAACGGCTACCGTGTCGATCACTCCTATTCCTTCCACGGCCTCACGCGCCTGAAAGGCAAGCGCGCGCCAGGCACCTATGTGCTCGGGCTGACGCGCGCCGAGTCGCAGGTCACGATCGCCGCAACCGGGCGCATGCTGTCCGATCCCGCCACCGGCTACGAATGCGTTGCGCCGCGTCTCGAAGTCAACCTGACTTACCTGCCGATCATCGTCTATGTGGGCCGCGAGTTTGCGCCCGGTACCTGCGCGTACAAGGAAATCCTGGCGCACGAGATGCGCCACCTGAACACCTACATGGATTTCCTGCCGCGCGCCGAAAAGGTGGTGCGGGCGGCACTCGAGAAGCGTTTCGCGGGCAAACCGCTGTACGCGCCGGCCGGCCAGGCCCGGAATTTGTTGCAGCGCGAAATCGATACCGGCTGGATGAATTACATCAAGAACGAAATGGCGAAAGTCGAGGCCTTACAGGCAGCAATTGATACTCCGCAGGAATACGCGCGACTCGGCAAAGTTTGTGCAGGTGAGGTACAGTCTCTTATTAGACCGGCAAAACGAAAAAACAACACATGAATTCCTTGGCTCCACGTTACTTCGCTTTGATCCCCGCCGCCGGCGTCGGGGCGCGCATGGCCGCAAGCGGACCGAAGCAATACCTGAAAATCGGCGGCAAGCCGATGCTGCGCCACGCCATCGACGCTTTCCTGTTCAGCGAACTGATCGCGCACACCTATGTCGTGGTCAGCCCGGACGACCCTGTCATCGACAGCATCGTGCCCAGCCACGGCGTGACCGTGCTCCGATGCGGCGGTGCAACACGCGCCGAATCCGTGCAAAACGGCCTGGCCGCACTGAATGGCACCCTGCGCGAAAACGACTGGGTGCTGGTGCACGATGCCGCGCGTCCCGGCCTGGACGAAGCGCTGATCGAAAAACTGATTACCCATACCGGCGAACACCCGGTCGGCGGCGTGCTCGCGCTGCCGGTGGTCGATACCGTCAAGCGCTGCATCGCCGGCGAGGTCGGCACCGTCTCGCGCGAAGGCATGTGGCTGGCGCAGACGCCGCAGATGTTCCGCTACAAGCTGCTGCGCGACGCCTTGTCCGCTGCGCGTGACATGAAGCAGATCACCGACGACGCCTCGGCTGTCGAAGCGCTGGGCCTGTCGCCGAAACTGGTCGAGGGCGACCCGCGCAATTTGAAAGTCACGCTGCCCGGCGATATCCGCATTGCCGAGATGTACCTGGCAACGACCCAACCCGCATTCCTGTAATCGAACCATGGCACTTGCATCTTATAACCCCACTCCACCGTTTCGCATCGGCACCGGCTACGACTGCCACCGCCTGGTTGAAGGCCGTAAATTGATCGTCGGCGGCGTCACCATCCCGCACCGTCTCGGCCTGTTCGGCCACTCCGATGCCGACGTGCTGCTGCACGCGATCATCGACGCGCTGCTCGGTGCCGCCGCGCTGGGCGACATCGGCAAGCACTTCCCGGATACGGACCCGATGTTCGCCGGGGCCGATTCGCGCACCTTGCTGCGCGAAGCGGCGACGCGCGTGGTGGCGACCGGCTACACCATCGGCAACGTCGACGCCACCATCATTGCGCAACAGCCGAAGATGGCGCCGCACATCCCGCAAATGGTCTCGCGCATCGCCGAAGACCTGGGCGTGTCGCCGCAGCAGGTGAACATCAAGGCCAAGACCAACGAGAAGCTGGGGTATCTCGGACGGGAAGAGGGCATGGCGGCGGAAGCGGTGGCCATGCTGATTCGCGCAGCGGCATAAGTTTCACGGGCGGCCAGGCGCCGCCCTCCCATTCTTCACGAGGACGACCTCGCCCACATCGGGAAACACGACCGGGACGGCCCGGCTCTTCAAGGAGAGCCGTATGGCTTGGATCATGTTGTTCGTTGCGGGTG
Organism: Massilia sp. YIM B02769; assembly: GCF_030411995.1. GTDB lineage: Bacteria > Pseudomonadota > Gammaproteobacteria > Burkholderiales > Burkholderiaceae_D > Telluria. Next base: position 79,216 of record NZ_JASNRC010000006.1, on the reverse strand, counting down.
TGTTCGAGGTTGTCTGGGCGTATTCGATGAAGCAGTCGGAAGGGTTCACGCGGCTGCTGCCTTCCATTGTTACCATCGTCATGATGGCGGCCAGCTTCGGCTTGCTGTCGTTTGCGATGCGCTCGATTCCGCTGGGGACGGCGTACACGATCTGGACCGGGATCGGGGCGGTGGGGGCGTTTTTCGTCGGAATCGTTGTGCTCGGTGAGCATGTCAATCCGACGCGGATTATTGCTGCGCTGTTGATCGTCTCGGGGCTGGTGTTGATGAAGATGTCGGCGGATTAGACTGGCATCTCGACCTGCCTGCGCCGTACCGCGTGGACTCGGGAGTCCACCCTACGAAACCTCGACGCGCATGCGTTGCGTGATGGGTTCGAGAACCCACCCTACCCGATTTTGTAGGGTGGACACCTGTGTCCACGCGGTCGTACTTTAAAAAACCCTAACGCGATTGCCATCACATCCGCCAAACGAACGGCGAAAACTGCCACCCCCCCTGCAAACCCACCGCATCGTTGCTAAAATCCCATCCCTGACCCACGCGTGTCCAACGCGTCCATTCCGGGGAAAACAATGACAACGACCACCGAGATGTCCCCCCGCGCCGCCTGGGCGCTGATCCTGGCCGCCAGCGCCATCCTCATGATCACCATGGGCGCGCGCCTGACCACCGGCCTGTTCCTCTCGCCGATCAACACGGCCACCGGCCTCGGCATCGCCAGCATCAGCTTCGCCATGGCCATCGGCCAGTTCATGTGGGGCGCCTCGCAACCCGTGTTCGGCGCCGTGGCCGACAAATACGGCCCCGCGCGCGTGATCGTCCTCGGCGCGATCTTGCTCGCCGCCGGCCTGGCCGCCACGCCTTTCGTCAGCAGCGAATGGGGCTTGCTCATGACCCTCGGCATCCTGTCCGCAGCGGGCGCCGGCGCAGGCAGCTTCTCGATCCTGATCGGCGCCACCGCCCAGCGCCTGCCCGCAGCGCGCCGGCCCTTCGCATCCGGCTTCATCAATGCCGGCGGCTCCTTTGGGCAGTTCGTGTTCGCGCCCTTGATGCAGGTGCTGATCGCCGGCCCCGGCTGGATCCTCGCCATGCTTACCATGGCCGCCACCACCTTGCTGACCATTCCGCTGGCCTGGCCGCTGCGCGGGAAGCGCGCCCCGACGCCGAGCGTGGCAGCAGCCGGCGCGGCACCGATCGTCGGCATCGGCCTCACCGAACAACTGCGCCAGGCCATGCGCGACCGCAGCTACCTGTTCCTGCACGCCGGCTTCTTTACCTGCGGCTTCCACATCGCCTTCCTCGTCACCCACCTGCCGGGCGAGGTGGCGCTGTGCGGCCTGCCGGTCGGCGTGGCCGGCACCGCGCTCGGCCTGATCGGCCTGTTCAACATTGCCGGCAGCCTGACTGCCGGCGCCTTGTCGACGCGCTACCGCATGAAGAATCTGCTGGCCCTGATGTATTTCAGCCGTGCAGTCATCATCGGCATCTACCTGCTCGTGCCGAAGACCGCATTGACCTTCTACATCTTCGCTGCCGCCCTCGGCTTCACCTGGCTGGCCACGGTGCCGCCGACCGCCGGCCTGGTCGGCAAACTGTTCGGCACGCGCTACCTGGCGACATTGTTCGGCCTGACCCTGCTGTCGCACCAGATCGGCGGCTTCTTCGGCGCCTGGCTGGGCGGGCTGGCATTCGTGCGTTTCGGCGACTTCAGCTGGATGTGGTACGCCGACATTGCCCTGGCGCTGGCCGCGGCCCTGATCAACCTGCCGATCCGCGAAGCGCCGGTGGTGCGCGCCGGCATGCTGCCCGCGGCCAAGGCGTGAAGGTGGAGGCTTAACCCATGGCGCGCGATACCTGGGCCTACCGCGAAGTGGCCGTGCATTCGGTGCCTGATCCGCGCAGCGGCAAGCTGCGGATCCGCCCCATGCCGGGGCAAGCGTTCGCGCCGTCGATGCGGGTGCAATGCGCGCGCGCCATGAGCGACCCTGAACAGTATCCAGCCGGCACGCGTTTTCTGCTGCAAGCCAAGCTCACCGACCGCCTCGGCGGCGAGCCTTTCCTGTATGCCTGGCATGGCGATCCGGTGCAGGTGCTGAGTGCTGCGAAAGCGAAAAAGTTTCTTGCCGCCTTCCGCCGCGGACGCATCTGACCCCGGATTCGTCGCTACGCACATCCCGGTGCAAAAATGTTTACCATCGGGACTTTGCAAACGAAAAAGAAAGGGGAGTAAATGGCAACCAAGAAAATCGCAATCGTGGTGGGCAGCCTGCGCAAGGACTCGTTCAGCGGCAAGATCGCGAAAACCATGATCGGCCTCGCACAAGGCAAGCTCGACATGGAGATCGTCGAGATCCGCGACCTGCCGATGTACAACCAGGACGACGACACCGAGACGCCGCCGCAAGCCTTCACGACCTTCCGCGAGCAGATCCGCGCCGCCGACGGCGTGCTCTTCATCACGCCCGAATACAACCGCTCGGTGCCGGGCGCACTGAAGAACGCCATCGACGTTGGCTCGCGCCCTTACGGCAAGGCGGCCTGGGCCAACAAGCCCTGCGCCATCGTCAGCCAGTCGCCGGGCGCGCTGGGCGGCTTCGGCGCCAACCACCATTTGCGCCAGATGCTGCCTTTCCTGAACATGCCGGCCATGCCGGCGCCGGAAGCCTATCTCGGCGGCATCGCCACCAAGTTCGAAGGCGACCAGCTGACCGACGATTCGCTGCGCGACTTCCTGCAGACCTTCGTCGACACCTTTGCCGGCTGGGTGGAAAAGCATAGCGCCTGAGCCTTGCGCAAGCTTTACCTCGTTCTGAATCGCCGGCCTCGTGCCGGCGTTTTTCCTTCTTTTCCTCAGCCGCGCACTTTTGACCGGTCGCAAACGCGCGGGCCGGTGCTGCCCTAGCCTTGTAGCTCCGTGTGACAGACGGTCTCCCGCCAGCCGGGAAGGCCGCTCCGCTCTGCACGGCTGCACCGCGCCTGCCTTGACGGGCGGTGCGGAACATTACCTACAACCACATCTTACGAGGCGAAGAATGTATCCATTTTCCCAATCGGTTCACCCTGCAGTACGCACCCACCTGGACGCGCAAACCGCTTTCCTGAACGACGTGTCGAAATCCTTCTTCCAGTCCTTCCAGCAGATGTGCGACCTGAACATCCAGCTTGTGCAAACCATGCTCGAAGAAAGCGCCATCGCCAGCCAGCAACTGATCACGGCCGAACGCCAGAGCGAAGTCATCAGCGCTGCCGCCGCGCGTGCCCAGCCGACCAGCGAAAAACTGCGCGCCTACCAGCAGCACATCTCGCGCCTTGCAGCCGATGCCCAGGTCGAACTGGCGCGCGTGACCGAGCAGCACGTGCAAAACACCTCGCGCACCGCCCGCGCCCTGGCCGACGAAGTGTCGCGCACGGCAAGCGAAGAAACCGAACGCGGCCTGCGCAAGTCGCAGGAAACCGTGGAGCGCTTCACCGACCCGTTCGTGCGTTCGGGCTATACCGGCAATGGCCAGGCCGCGCCGCGCAGCGCCGGCCAGTCGCAGTCGTCTTCGCCATCGCAGTCCGCGCAAGGTAATGGCGGTACCTACGTACAGGGCGGGCAAAGCGGCAGCATCGGCCGCAGCGACGGCAGCCCTGCGGGCTCGCAGGCAGGCAGGGGCGCGCATAGCGCCTGATGCACAGGTGACCTGGTATCGGTAGGGTGGGTTCTCGAACCCACCAGGTAAGCCCGGCCGCAGGACTGGCCAATGCGACGGCAACGCCGGCCCTTCAGTTGCCGTCGTTGTCCTTCTCGCGCTCGTCCTCGGCCCGCTCCCGGTCCAGCTCGGCCTTCATCGCCGCCACGTCGTCCATGAAGGCATCGATCGAGGCGTCGGGCGTGGCGCGCATGTCGGGTGGCAGCAGCACCGACATGTAGAGTTCGTCGGCCAGCCTGCCGTTGCGCCCTTCGTTGCTGATGAGTACCAGCCCCGAGCCGAGCAGCGCCAGCAGCGCGCAGATCGCGGTGAAGCGCTTGCGCGGCCGCGGCGCCACCGTCGTCAGGTGGAACCAGACCATGCCCGCCACCAGCATGATCGCCACGTGCGAGCCATAGCGCGTGAACACCTCGATCGACCAGGCGTAGCCGACCGCGCTGGAGAGCAGCCGGAAGGCCATCAGCACCGCCACGCCGCAGCCGAAGATGAACAGGTGGCGTCCCAGGCGTGCATGGCGCCCGAACAGGCGGTTGCCGAGTGCCCACAGCCCGGCCCAGACCAGCCCGGCGCCGATGCCGTAGGCCAGCGCCGCCAGATAGCGGAACAGCCGGAAAGGCTGGGTGTCCGCCAGCCACATCGTGAACAAAGCCACCAGCGCGATCAGCGCCGTGCCGGCCAGCCCGGGCAGGATGCCCTCCCAGCCGTGCTTGGTGCGGTCCAGGGCTTCCGCCGCCACCGCGAAGTCCGCCGCGCGCACGCGCAGGCTGGTGTGTCCGAGGCGCACCACGGTGTCGCCGCGCAAGGCCAGGGTGGCGACACGCTTGCGCTTGTGCACGATGCCATTGCGGGTGCCGAGGTCGCGCAGCAGCAGGCCGCCGTCGGCGTCAAGCTCGACCTGCGCGTGGCGCGGCGCCACGTAGGCATCGTCGAGGATGGCGTCGTTGTCGTAGCCGCGCCCGATGCGGATCGGCAGCGTGTCGACGCGGTGGCGGTGCAGCACGTCGCCGTTGCGCGCCAGGGTTTCGATGAACCACGGGCCCGTCATAGTTCCCGGTTGCGCCCGAGCGCATTCAGGAAAGCGCGCGTGACGCGCATGCCGTTGTCATAGGACACGCCAGCGACGTCGAGCCGGCTCTGCAAGCTGGCCTGCGGATTGTCGGTGCTGGCCGTCAGCAGGGTGAAGTTGTACAAGCCGGGAAACTTGCGGTAGGCGCGCACGCAGGTGACGGCGCGCAGCGGCAGGGTGTTCGAATGCACGAAGCGCTCGCTGCACAGCGGTCCGGTCAAGCGAGTGTCGCGCGTGCTGCCCAAGCGGTCGATGCGGAACTGGCTGCTGGCCAGGGCCGCGAAGCGCAGCGGGTGCAGGGAGGGCGAGCGCAGGTACTGGTGGGTCATCGACACGTGTCCGGTCTGCTGGGTGTCGGAGACGTAGATGGCCGATTCCATGGCGCAGCTCATGGTGTCGGCACTGTAGGAGGTCTCGGCCTTCACGTTAGAGCGGCCCCAGCAGCGCACCTGACCCGATTCGCGTACCGGCACCCGGTAGGGCCCCATGTTCTTGATCGACAGCGGCGTATCGAGCAGGCGCGCCACCATCGCGCGCTGGTGCGCCAGCAGCTGGGCCGCGATCAAGGGATTGAAGTCCTTCGGCGGCGCGCCTTGCAGCTCGACGGTGCGCAGCAAATCCTGCGCGTACTTCACCGGCACCAGGAAGCTGACCGCCTCGCCGTCGCGCCGCTTCGACACATTGATCCCGGCCACGGTGCCGCCGGCGGTAACGCTCGGCCCGCCGCTCATGCCGGAATTGATCGGCCCGCTGAAAATCAGCTGGTCATAGAAGCTGCGGCTGACCACGCCGTTATAGGCGCCCTCGGAAATGGCGAAGCCGAGGTCGAGCGGATTGCCGAGCGAATACAGCGGCTGGCCTTGGGTCAATTTCACCGGCTTTTCCGGCACGATGAACACGCCGCTTCCCTGGCGATTCACGCGCACCACGGCCAGGTCGTGCAAGACATCGACCGCGAGCAATTCGATGGGGCCGCGCTTGCCGTCGGTGTCGACATATTCCCCGGTGTAGACGGCCGGGTCGAGCGCCATCTGGGAGACCACGTGGTAATTGGTCAGCACCAGGTTCGATTCGCCGACCAGGAAACCCGAGCCGACAGTGGACTGGGTGCGGCCATTCCTGAGCAGCATGCGGATCTGCAGCAGGTCGCTTTGCGCCGAGGAATACAGTTCCTGGGCCGCCGAGGAGGGCTGGGGCAGGGTGGTGGTGGTGTCGGTTTCTCCGGGGCCGGGGGCTGGCGGCGTGGCTGCTGGCGGCGTGGCCGGAGGCGTGACCAATGGCGGCGCATCGGGCTTGGCAGCGGGCTGGACGGTGGTCTTTCTCAGGGGCGCAAGGGGCCGGTCGCCGGATGCGGCGAGGGAGGTGCTCAGGCACAACAGCAAGAACAAGCTGGCGGCGCGTCGCATGGCGGTTGGCGCGCGCAACAGCCGGTCACCGGGCCGCTGCCCACGCGCATCGAATGGTGGCTAGGGTGAACCTATTCTGCCACCAGATCAGCAAGCACGCAGAACGAAACGTCTCAGAGTTCGCCGTCTTCCGCCACGGTTTCGGCCGGCGTCATCATGTGGCCGAGCTTGGCCTGCTTGGTGTTCAGGTAGCTGTTGTTGAAGGCGTTGCGGTTCACCAGCAGCGGCACGCGCTCGGTGACGTCGATACCCAGGCGGGTCAGGGCGTCGATCTTGCGCGGGTTGTTGGTCATTAGTTTGACCTGCTTGATGCCGAACTGTTCCAGCATCGGACGGCACAACTCGTAGTTGCGCGCGTCGGCGTGGAAGCCCAGCTGCAGGTTCGCCTCGACCGTATCGGCGCCGGCTTCCTGCAGGCGGTAGGCGCGGATCTTGTTCACCAGGCCGATGCCGCGGCCTTCCTGACGCAGGTAGAGCAGGGCGCCGCGGCCTTCGGCGGCGATGCGCTTAAGGGCGCCTTCGAGCTGGGCGCCGCAGTCGCAGCGCTGCGAGAACAGCACGTCGCCGGTCAGGCATTCCGAATGCACGCGCGCCAGCACCGGCTCGCCGTTGCCGATGTCGCCGAGGGCCATCACCAGGTGTTCCTTGCCCGTGGAATGCTCGACAAAGGCGTGCAGCGTGAACTGGGCCCAGGGCGTGGGCAGGGCGCAGGACGTGACGTAATCGAGCAAGGGTTCGGTGGCGGCGGGAGTAGCAGGCTGAGCTTGGTTGGACATTGCTGGTCTTGGTGCGAATGGCTGTAACCGGTAAGTATAAAAGATTTCCCGTCTTCCCGTGCGGCAGACGGCCCCGGCACGGCCTCACCAGCTGTCGCCGTCCGCGCATGCGCCGTGTTACGCTTGCGATACAGTCAACATTGAGCGTTTATGGACCGAGCAACGAACGATATTCCGGCAGTTCGCCGGCCCACCAGCCGGCGCCGCTCGCTCGGCACCTGGCTGGCACTGGCCTTTTCGCTGCTGTCGATCGTCCTGACCCTGCTGCTGGTGGAAGTGGTCGACATCGCCGCCACCGGACAAGTGGAAACCAGCATCGGCCACGGCCTGCGCGAACTCTCGCTGCAAACCGCCGACAAGCTCGACCGCGGCATGTTCGAGCGCTACCGCGAAGTGCGCCTGCTGGCCCAGCGCCGCGACCTGGCGCCCGGCAACGCCACCCCCGCCGATCGCCGCGCCGTACTCGACGCTATTCAGGACACCTATGGCTTCTACGACTGGATCGGCATGGCCGGCGCCGATGGCCGCGTGCAAGTGGCCGGGCGCGGCCTGCTCGAAGGGGCGGACGTGTCGCAGCGGCCCTGGTTCCGCAACGCCCTGCGCGGCGTGAACGTCGGCGACGTGCACGAAGCCGTGCTGCTGGCGCGCATCCTGCCGCAGCAGAATGGCGAACCGCGCCGCTTCGTCGACGTCGCCTTTCCCTACCGCGACAGCGACGGCAAGACGATCGGTGTGCTCGGCGCCCATTTGTCCTGGCAATGGGCGCGCGCGGTCGAGCGCTCGGTGATGGCGCCGCTCGCCGCGCGCGGCGGCCGCGTCGAGGCCTTGATTGTCAGCAGCGCCGGCGTGGTCCTGCTCGGGCCGAAGGAGCTGCAAGGCCAGACGGTCGACCTGCCGAGCTTCCAGGCGGCGCAGCGGCAAGACAGCGGCTTCCTGGTCGAGCGCTGGCCGGACGGCCATTCCTGGCTGGTCGGCTACGCGCGCAGCAAGGGTTTCGAAACCTATCCCGGCCTGGGCTGGACCGTGCTGGTGCGCCAGACCGTGAGCGACGCCTACGCCCCGGCCTTGCGCCTGCGCGAGCGCGCGCTGTGGAGTGGCATCGCGCTGGCGCTGCTGGTGTCGGTGGTGGGCGTACTGGTGGCACGCTACATCACGCGCCCGCTCGGGCAGCTGGTGCGCGAGGCCGGCCGCATCCGGCGCGGCGACAGTGTCCGGCTCGACAGCAGCAACAGCACCTATGTCGAGGTCGAACGCCTGTCCGAGACCCTGAATGCCCTGGTGAGCGACCTGGTGCAGGGGCGCGCTGAACTGCAAGGCCTGAACGCGACCCTGGAAGCGCGGGTCGAGGCACGCACGGCCGAACTGGAGCGGGCGCTGGTGGCGGTGCAGGCCAGCGAGCAGCGCGTGGGCGCGATCGTCGAGGCGGCGCAGGATGCCTTCCTCGGCGTCGATTTGCGCGGCCTGGTCACCGACTGGAACAGCGCCGCCGAGCGCATGTTCGGCTGGAAGCGCAGCGAGGTGCTGGGCTGGCCGATGGCCGAACTGATCGTGCCGCAGCGCTTTCGCGCGAGCACCGTGCGCGCCATCGAGCAATACCGCGCCACCGGGCACAGCGTGCTACTGGAGCGGCGCGTCGAACGCCTCATGATCAACCGCCAGGGCATCGAGTTCCCGATCGAGATGACGGCGGCCCTGGCCGGCGGCAGCGACGGCGTCTTCTTCGCCGTGTTCCTGCACGATATCTCGGGGCGCAAGAAGGTCGAGCGCATGAAGAGCGAATTCGTCGCCACCGTCTCGCACGAGCTGCGCACGCCGCTGACCTCGATCCGCGCCTCGCTGTCGATGCTGGCCGAAGGCATGGCCGGCGAACTGCCGCCCGACGTGGCGCAACTGGTGAACCTGGCCAACGAGAGCAGCGAGCGCCTGGTGCGGATGGTCAACGACGTGCTCGACCTGCAGAAGATCGAAGCCGGCGGCATGCACTTCGAACGGCGCCCGCAACTGCTGCTGCCGGTAGCCGAACACGCGCTCGATTCGATGCAGGGCTATGCCGGGCAGCATGGCGTGCGGCTGGCGCTGGAATGCAGCGAACCGGCGCGCGACCTCGCTGCCGCCATCGACCGTGACCGGCTGGTGCAGGTGCTGACCAATTTGCTGTCGAATGCCGTGAAGTTCTCGCCGCGCGATGGAACGGTGACGCTGGTGCTGGCCGAGCACGGGGAGTGGGCCAGGCTGGCGGTGCGCGACCAGGGGGCGGGGATTCCGGCGGAGTTCCAGGCGCGGGTGTTCCAGCGCTTCGCGCAGGCCGATGGGGCGGATACGCGGCAGAAGGGGGGGACCGGGTTGGGCCTGAGTATCACCAAGAGCCTGGTGGAGGAACATGGGGGGCGGATCGGGTTCGAGACAGAGGCGGGGAAGGGGACGACCTTCATGGTGGATTTGCCGCTGGTGCAGGGCTAGCGCCTGCACCAGGTCCTTGGTCCGCTACCGTGTGGCCGCTCAGGCGCCGAACGCGCCATCGATCGTGTGCATCGCCCCGGTCACGAAGCCCGCTTCCGGCCCGGCGAGCCAGGCGACCATGCCCGCCACCTCGTCGGCACGGCCGTGGCGCTTGATCGCCATGAAGCTGTGCATCAGGTCCTTCATCGGGCCGTCTGCCGGATTGGCGTCCGTATCGATCGGTCCGGGCTGCACGACGTTGATGGTGATGCCGCGCGGCCCGAAATCGCGCGCCAGTCCGCGCGCCAGGCCTTGCAGCGCGGACTTGCTCAGCGCATACGAGGCCATGCCGGGCAAGGGCATGCGGTCGCCGTTCACCGAGCCGATCACGATGATGCGCCCGCCTGCGGGCATCTGCCGCGCCGCTTCCACCGCAGCGTGGTAGGGCGCGTGGACATTGATACGGAACAGGCGGTCGACCGCATCCGGATCCTGCTCCAGCGCATCGCCAAAGATCGCAATGCCGGAATTGACCACCAGGATATCCAGCGGACCGCTCGCGCGCACCCGTTCGATGACCGCATCGCGGTCGGCGCTGTCGGTCATGAACGCGGTGCTGCCGGTTTCGCCGGCAAGGCGCTGCGCCGCGTCGGCCGACCCCGCGTAGGTGAATGCCACCTTGGCGCCATCGGCGGCGAATCGCCGCACGATCGCCGCGCCAATCCCACGGCTGCCACCCAGCACCAACACCGATTTATTCGTGAAGTCCACCATGATCGCTCCTTTCGATTAATGTAGTGGATGATACAATATGCCTCGTCACCGCTGTCAAGGTATTTCTGTAATCATGACTACAAATATTGCATCCCCCCGTGGCCGGCCGCGCCAGTTCGACCTGGACGAGGCGCTGGCTACTGCCCAGCGCCTGTTCCACGAAAAGGGCTACGACGCGGTGAGCGTCGCCGACCTGACTGCGGCGCTCGGCATCAAGCCGCCCAGCTTCTATGCCGCGTTCGGCAGCAAGAGCGCGCTGTACGCGCGGGTGCTCGATCGTTACGCCGTCACCGGCGCCGTTCCCTTGGTGCGGATACTGCAGGCCGATCGCCCGCTGGCGGTTTCGCTTGGAGAAATCCTGGTGCAGGCTGCCCGGATGTATGCGGCCGATGCCGCCGCCACCGGCTGCATGGTGCTGGAGGGGACGCGTTGTAACGATGCGGAGGCGCGCACTGCCGCCAGCGGTTTCCACGTTGCCGCGCAAGACGTGATCCGACACGCCATCGCCGAACGCCGTCCCGAGGATGCCGACCGGTTGGCGGACTTCGTCAGCACCACGATGGCCGGTCTTTCCGCCAGTGCCCGCCATGGCCAAAGCCTGGAACGGCTGCTGGCGACTGCGCAGCTGGCCGGCATGGCGATCGCGCAGGTGCTTCCGGCCGGATCGTCGGGCACGGATTGATGTGGCCGGCCAGTGCGCCGGCTGGTGTTTTCAGCGCCAGCCGTGCAGCGCAATCCCCGCAAACCCCGGCCAGGCGCCAAGGTCGCGTTCGAGTTCCGGCAGCAGTCTGCGCAGCGCCGTCTTGTTCCCGTGGAAGCTGGTGGCGCTGCCATCCAGCGTACGCTCGCTGCTGAAACGGTACAAGGGCGCATTCGCGCGCGTCACCGGTTGGCGCAATAGCACCAGCACCGGCACCTCGCCCGCCTGCGCCAGCAGCAAGTCGCCGGCCTCGTTCGCATCGGCGCGCACGTAACGGCGCTGGCGCTCGGGCGCGACGCGGCCGGCTTCCAGCGCGATGTGCACGCGCTTGCCATGCTGCGCCGACCAGTCGAGGAAAGGCGCGGCGAAGCCGTAGATCTGGTCCGGCGCGGTGCGGTAATCCATCACCGCGAGGCCATCGGCCACCTTGGCCAGCCCGTCGAGCAGTTCGGTCTTGTCCCACCACCAGAACGGCACGACGTAGTCGATCGCCATGTCGCCGGCCGCCTCGCGCAAGGCGCGCGCCATCGCCATGTATGCGCGGTCGCGGTCCGCCGGCGCCAGCACGGCGTCCGGCAGCAGGTAAGGCTCGACGTCGAACTGCATCGCACGCAGGCGTTCTTCCGGCGCGGCCGCGCGGTTGTAGGCGGCAAAGGCACGCGCGCGGTCGGCGGTGGCGGCGCGGTGGTTTGCCAGTACCATGTGCGGATCGCCCTCGACGGAGGTGACCGCGATTCCGGCCGCATGCGCCTTGCGCACGAAGGCGCGCAGCTGGGCGGGATTGCGCACCTTCGGTCCATCGAGCGTGACGACGATGAACAGTTCGCCGATGGCTTCGCGTCTGGCCCAGGCCAGCAAGGCGTCGCCGCGCTCCATCCATTCGCTGCGGTCCCAGATCCAGGTGCTGCGCGGCGCAGCCTTGGCGGCGGCCGGTTCCAGGCGCAGGCTGTCCAGCTCCAGCGTCGCCGCTTCCTGCGGACAGAGAATGACGAACTGGCGCCAGCCGTGCCGGTCCAGCTGCGCAGGCAGGGGCAGGGCGGTGCTGCGGCGTGATGACGACACGCCCAGTTCGCCAACCGCATGCGAAGACTCGCGCGCCGCCGAGGCGGCGTCGGCCACCTGCACCGAAAAGGCGCCGCTGGCCGCATAGTCGGCGCCGAGCGAGCTTGACGCCAGCGGCATGTACCAGGCGCCGTCCAGCAGCACGCCTGCGGCACGGCTACCGGCACGGCACACGATGCGCAGCTTGCCGTTCGCATGCGCGATGGCGACGCGCTCCTCGACCCCGAAGGTGCGCACACGCGCATCCGGCAGCAAATTGGTCCGCAGCGGCATCGGTTCGCGGCGTGGCGTGGCGCCGGCCGGATCCGGCTGCGGCAGGTCGTGGCTGCCCGGCGCGAAGCGCTTGCCGTCAAGCGGGCCATAGAGCAGGATGGTGCGCGCCGGCTTGTCCTGCGGCGCCAGCGGGTACAGGGCCTCGACCTGGCTCATATCGACGCCGAGGGGCAGCGCGCGGCAGCCGGGCAGCGCGGCACTGGCGCTGGCCACGACCACCATCTCGCCCGGCCCCGGCAGCGCGGCACGCGGCGCACCGGCAGGCGCTGAGCTGGCGGGGCAGACCTGCAGCCAGGCCGCCTGTGCGGAAGAGGTCATCAGGAGCAGCGCGGCGGCGAAGGCGGGTTTCATGGCGCGCTGCCCGGCGGCCGGCCGGAGGACGATTCGCCCGGCGACGGCGGCGCCACACCGGGGGCGACACGCACGTCGGTCTCGACACCCTTGCGCTTCATCGCGCCCCAGCTGGCTTCCTTCTGCAGCAGCCAGCGCCACAGCCCGATCAGCCGCCACCAGGTGTTCAGCTGGCGGTAGCCCAGGTTCTCCAGCACCACCATCAGCCCGAGCAGCATCAGCTGCTTGCCGCGCGGGTAAAGGTGGAAGGACATCTCTTCCAGCATCAGCCCCGAGGCCGAGAGCAGGATGCCCAGCCCCAGCGCCACGAACAGGAAGGCGCCAAAGGCTTCCCAGGAGATCAGCCCGGTAAGGAAGGCATAGAACATGTAGAGGTAGCCGCCCAGTTCGATTACCGGTCCCAGCCACTCGAAGAACAGCATGAAGGGAAAGGCGACCCAGCCCGGGATGCCGCCGTTGCGCGAAAACAGCAGGCCCCAGTTGGCGTTCAGGCTTTCGGCCAGGCCGCGCTGCCAGCGCACGCGCTGGTTCTTCAGCGTGGCCAGGTCTTCCGGCGCTTCGGTCCAGCACACCGGGTCGGGCACGAATTCGATGCGGTAGGGCTGGCGCGCGGCGCGCAGGGTGCGGTGCATGCGCACCACGAGCTCCATGTCTTCGCCGATGGTATCGGGGCGGTAGCCACCGGCCAGCACCACCGCATCCTTGCGGAAGATGCCGAAGGCGCCGGAGATGATCAGCATGCCGTTCAGCGCCGACCACCCGAGCCGCCCGAACAGGAAGGCGCGCAGGTATTCGACCACCTGGAACAGCGCCAGCGGGCTGCGCGGCAAGCCCACGCGCGTGAGGAAACCGCCGCTGATCTCGCAGCCGTTGGCCACGCGCACGGTGCCGCCGGTGGCCACCACCGTCGGGTCGCGCAGGAAAGGCTCGGTGACTTTTGCCAGGCTGTCGCGCTGCAGCACCGAGTCGGCGTCGACGCCGCAGAACAGCGGGTAGCGCGAGGCGTTGATGCCGGCGTTCAGCGAGTCGGCCTTGCCGCCGTTGACCTTGTCGATCACGCGCACGTTCGGGTAGCGCGTCGAGCGGTAGATCTGGCGCACCTCCTTGGTGGCGATCTGGCGCCGGTAGGCTTCGGGGAAGGGCAGCAGGGCGAATTCGCGCTTCAAGACCTCCAGCGTGCCGTCCTTCGAGCCGTCGTTGATGACGATGATCTCGAACTCCGAATAGGTCAGCTGCAGCATCGAACGGATCGAGGCGGCGATCGTCGCTTCCTCGTTATACGCGGGCACCAGGATGCTGACCGGCGGCTCCAGGCCGGAATAAGCGCGCGGCAGTTCGCCGATGAATTCTTCCTGGCCTCGACGGTACAGGGCGCGCAGCGAAAACAGGTTCAATAGCAGGTAGCCGCCGTTGAGAAGCACGAAAAAGGCCAGCACGAACCAGGTGACAAAGGCGACCAGCAGGCTGTCGGTATTCATGCCGCCCCGCTTTCCGCCATCGCCTGGGCCAGCATGTCGGCCGCGAAGCGGTCGGTGAGCGAGGCATGCAGGGCGGCGAGGTCGGCGCCGGACAGCGCCGGCAATTCGAGCAGCGCCTGGGCCGCGCGGTAGCGCACCCACCACTGGGCGTCGCCGAGCAGGGCCACCAGGCGCTCGGCGTCGGCGCGTTCGCCGATGCGGCCGAGGGCGCGCGCCGCCTGCACCCGTACCTGCCAGTCCTCGTGCGCCAGCAGCGCGCGCACGTCGGCGATGGTCTCGGGCGTGCGCACGCTGCGCAGGGCGGCGATCACCACCGGCATGGCGTCGCTGCGCAGGGCGCTCCCCAGCAGGCCCGCCGGCAGGGTCACGTGCAGGGCTTCGGCGATGCGCAGGGCGCGCGGTAGCTGGTCGGCGTCGAGCTGCGGCAGGTAGCGCGCCAGCGCGGCGCCGGCCGGCTCGCCCGCCTGCTGCAGGATGCCGGCAGCCAGCGACAGCGCCCAGTCTTCACGGTGGATGAACAACGGGACCATGTAGTCGGCGGCCGCGCGCGGATCGATGCGCACCAGCGCCCACAGGGCGGTCAGCGAAAAGGTGTTGTCCGGCGACTCGGCCAGGCGCATCAGGGGCAGCCAGGCCTGACGGTCGTGCAGGTGGCCCAGCACCAGCACGGCCAGCAGGCGCGCCGGGCGGGCGCCGCGCGCCAGCAGCGAGCGCGCATAGACGTCGATGCCGGCACGGCGCGCCACTTCGTTCAGGGCCTCGTTGGCTTCGCCGCGCAGCGAGCCTTGCAGGTGCGCCCACAGGCGCAGGAAGGGCAGGCGCTCGCCGTGGCGCAGCGGCGGCAGGGTGTCGGGGATCTCGCCGACGATGGCGGCGTTCAGCACCGGGCGCCAGCGCGCCAGCGCGCGCGCTTCGCCGCGCTGGCGGCGGCGAAGGCCGATGCGCATGGCGATGATCTGCAGGCCGAGCAGCAGCGTCAGGAGCAGGGCGGCCAGGCCGGTCCAGATCGCCGCGGTGATGAAGATGTCTTCGTTGCCGGTTGGAGTGAGGAAGGAGGCCTGCACGTCGTTCGAGGATGCTGGTCGCTGGTCGCTGGTCGCTGGTCGCTGGCGGCAGCGGCGTCAGGCGGCGGGCCGCAGGAAGCGGCGCACGCGCGCCAGCAGTTCCTGGGGCTGGAAGGGCTTGATGACGAAGTCGTTGGCGCCGGCATCGAGGGCGCGCACGGTATCGCGCTCGGTGTTCTTCGCGGTCAGCATCAGCACCGGCACTTCGCGCCAGGCCGCCTGGGCGCGGATCAGGGCCACGATCTCGAAGCCGTCGACATAGGGCAGCATCACGTCGAGCAGCACCAGGCCCGGCGGGCCGTTGGCGGCGATATGGTCGCTGGCGGCGCGGCCGTCGGCCATGTGGGTGACCTGGTAACCCTGGCGTTCCAGCATGAAGCGCAGGACCTGGGAAATGTGTTCGTCGTCCTCGACGACGAGGATGCTGGCGTTGGCGCTGGAGATGTCGGTCTGCATACGGTTTCGGAAAGCATTAAGCAGGAGCAATTATAACGAAGCGCGTACGGTGTCGGTACACGCCTGAGCCGGGCCTGACGCTAGCGCATGACTATAGGTCAGGTGCGCCGGCCCTGGCGCAGCGGATCGAGCAGCCCGCGCAGGTCGTTATGGTCGAGCTCGTACATCAGGGCCAGCAGTTCGCCCAGTTCGCCGCGCGGAAAGCCCTCGCGCGCGAACCAGCCGAGGTAGTGGCCGGGCAGGTCGGCGATCTTGCGGCCTTCGTATTTACCGTAGGGCATCTCGCGGGTCAGCAGCACGGACAGGTGTTCGGGTTTCATCGTGGCGGGACTTTAGCAAATCTTTCAGAAGATGTAGCATTAAAACTACTGGGAGACTGCCATGGATACCGATTTCAACCTCGACCGTTTCGTTGCCGCGCAAGACCCGGTCTATTCCGACGTGCTGGCCGAACTGCGCACCGGCCACAAGCACACGCATTGGATGTGGTTCATCTTCCCGCAGATCGAGGGGCTGGGCAGCAGCGAGATGACGCGCAGGTATGCGATCGGCTCGGAAGACGAAGCCGCCGCCTACCTGGCCCACCCGGTGCTGGGGCCGCGCCTGCGCGAATGCGCGCGCCTGGTCGCCACCCATGCCGACCGCGAGATCGGCGCGATCTTCGGCAGCCCGGACGACCGCAAGTTCCATTCCTCGATGACGCTGTTCGCCGACGTCGCGCCCGACGAAGCCGTGTTCCAGACCTGCCTCGACATCTTCTTCGATGGCGAAGCCGATCCGGCGACGATGGCGCGCGTTTAAGAGTTGAAGTCGATCCGCACCGGCAGCCGCGGCGGCTGCCAGCGGTAGCGCGGGTCGAACACGTCCTGGCCCGGCAGGTCGCCTTTCCACTCGATGCCGAGCAGGTTGGTGAGGCTGTAGGCCAGCCAGTCGCCGCGCACCGGCAGGCTCAGGGCCGATCCCGGCGCCGTGTCCTGGTAGGAGCTCCACACCATCAGCGGAATCCGGTAGCCGTCGGGCGTGCTCGGGCTATGGCCGGCGCGGTCGGTCGTGTGGCCGACTTCCTGGCCGTGGTCCGACAGGTAGACCCAGGTCTGCCTGCCCGGCGCGTGGCGGCTCAGGTCGAGCGTGGCCGCCACGGTCTGGTCGTGGTAGCGCAGCGCGGAGTCGTACTCGTTGCGCTTGGCGCGCAGCCAGGCCGGGCGGCCGTCGTGGCGCAGGCGGGCATCGACGCCGTCGGCGGCGTCGAGGAAGGGCTGGACGCTGGCCGGGTGGCGCGACGCGTAGTTCGGGTGCAGGCCCAGCATGTGGATCACGATCAGCTTGCGCGGCGCCGGGTCCGCCAGCGCGCTGCGCAGCACCGGCAGCACGTGTTCGTCGAGCGCTTCGGCGCCGCGTCCCGGCTTGCGGTTCAATGCCTCGACGGTGTTGGCCAGGCGCGCATGTTCCTGCTCGATGGCGAGGTCGTCCTGGTTGGTGATCCACCAGGTGCGGTAGCCGGCCGCGCGCGCCAGCGCCAGCAGGTGCCCGCGCTCCTTGGTCTCGGGCGTGCCGAAGTAGAAGAAGTTGCGCAGGGCCGGCACGGTGGTGGCGTTCACCGACCACGCATGGCGGAACACTTCCATGCGCTCGCCCAGCTCGCGCTGGCGCGCGAACAGCTTCGGCGAGGTCGGGCGGGCGTAGCCGTAGCTGCTCATGTTGTTGCGGTTCAGGCTTTCGCTGATGACCAGCACCAGGGTGTCCGGGCTGTCCTCGGCCAGGGTCGGCGCCAGGCGCCGCGCCGCCGCCAGCAGGCGCTGGCGCTGGCCTTCCAGCTCGCCCCACTGGTGGTGCAGGTCGCCGATGGCCTGGACCCAGTGCGGCCAGAACAGCGCCGGATGGTGGCGGCGCCAGGGGCTGCTCACCAGCGAACCCAGGATCAGGGCCAGCACCGGGACCGCCAGCGCGATGCGCCAGCCGCGCGGCTCGGGCAGGCGCGGCGGCTTGCGCCACCAGAGACGCATGCCCCAGGCCAGCACGCCTGCACAGAGCAGGGCGAACAGCGACCATTCGAGCATGTCGCGCCAGTACATGCTGGCGAACTCCTGCGATTCGGCGCGCGTGGTGTTGGCCACGGCGCTCAGCACCATCGCGCTGTCCGGCAAGGCATCGTAGGTCGAGAGCAGGAAGGCGCGGACGGCGCCGTCGAGCACGAAGGCCAGGCCCATGAGCAGGCAGAGCCAGCCCTGGAGCCGGCGCCGGCCCGCGGTGCGCATCGGCCACCAGAGCCAGAACAGGCCCGGCAGGGCCAGCACCAGCATTTGCAGTGCGCGGGTGCCGGCGTGGCCGGCGTTGATCGCGGCCAGCACGGCCAGGAAGGGCAGCAGCAGGGGCAGGACCAGGGACAAGGCCTGGCGCAGGCGCAGGGGCAGGGGCGCGCGCGAGGCGCGTTCATCGACGCGGAACGGCATGGTGGTGGCAGCGCGAAGGCGGGATCAGGCCGGCATGCGCAGGCACGATTGCGTGCGGCTGGCGGCGACGGCGGGAGGGCGGACGAGGTACTGCGGCTGGTTCATGCGGACTCGGATCGAAGGTTGTATGACGAGTGGAATTCCTGCTCGACGGCGAGTGTAGCGGGATGGATGTGAAATTTTCGTTAAACCCCGGAAAATATTTGCGGACGCGGCTGGTTTGACATGCGTGCGGAAAGCGGGCTTGTTGTGCGTATAATCCGCGAAGCTAATCATTAATTTTTAGAAATCAACAATTCATGGCTTCATCTTCCGACAACATCAGCATGGCCGTGTTCTGCGACTTCGAGAACGTCGCTCTCGGCGTGCGCGATGCGAACTACGAGAAATTCGATATCAAGCCTGTCCTCGAGCGCCTGCTCCTGAAGGGCAGCATCGTGGTCAAGAAAGCCTATTGCGACTGGGACCGCTACAAGGGCTTCAAGTCGACCATGCACGAAGCGAACTTCGAGCTGATCGAGATCCCGCACGTGCGCCAGTCCGGCAAGAATTCGGCCGACATTCGCCTGGTGGTCGACGCCCTCGACCTCTGCTACACCAAGTCGCACGTGAACACCTTCGTCATCATCAGCGGCGACTCCGACTTTTCGCCGCTGGTCTCGAAACTGCGCGAAAACGCCAAGCAGGTGATCGGCGTGGGCGTGAAGCAGTCGACCTCCGACCTGCTGGTGGCCAACTGCGACGAATTCATCTTCTACGACGACCTGGTGCGCGAAGTGCGCCGCGCCGCTGCAAAACGTGACGAACGCAAGGCCCAGCCGCAATCGAAGCGCCCGAGCGACGACAAGCGCAAGGAAGAACTCGAGGCGCGCAAGACGCAGGCCCTGGAAATGGTGGTCGAGACCTTCGACGCCCTGGTGTCCGAACGCGGCGACACCGGCAAGATCTGGGCTTCGCTGCTGAAGGACACCCTGAAGCGCCGCCGTCCGGAATTTTCCGAGGTGTATTACGGTTTCCGCACCTTCGGCAACCTGCTGGAAGAAGCCCAGATGCGCGGCCTGTTCGAATTCGGCCGCGACGAAAAGTCGGGGACCTATGTCTACCGCAGCAGCGCGGCTGCACCGGCGGAAGCGGCGCCTGCGGCCGAAGCGGCGGCGCTCGACCTGTCCGCGCAGGCCGGCGAGACACTTGCATCGGCACCTGCCCCGGCAGCGGAAGAAACCCGTGGCGAAGGCCGCCGCCGTGGCGGCCGTGGCCGCAAGGGTTCGTCGCGCAACGAGGTGCCTGTGGTGGCCGTGACCCCGGACGAACTCGGCCAGCTGGAAGCGGGCGCGCAGGCATGGCCTGAGGCCGCGTCGGCCGAACCGCTTGCCGCCGAGGCCGCGGCCGATGCTGCTGCGGAAGCTGTCGCTGCCGCACCCGAAGCCGAAGCCGAAGCCGCGCCGGTTGCCGAGGAAGCCCCCGCCAAGCCGCTCAAGGAACGCCGCCGCACGCCGCGCAAGCCGGCCGCCAAAAAGGCCGCTGCCGGCGCCGAAGGCGATGCCGCCGCAGCCGAACTGGCGCCGGTCGGCGTCGCCCAGGATGCCGCTCCAGCGCCTGCCGACCTGCCTCCAGCCGAAGGCGCCGCCGCCGAAGCACTGGGCGCACTCTTGCCGGAAGCAGCAAATCGCGCGATCGGCGAGAATGAAGACCATGCTGTGGAAGCGGAGGCGGGCGAGGGGGCGGCCGACAGCGCCAAGCCCGCGCGCAAGAAGTCGGCCAAGCCCGCGCACAAGGCCCCGGCCCGCAAGCCGGCCGCGCGCAGCCGCCGTCCGGCCAAGCCGAAGGCCGAAGGCGCCTGAGTCCGGGCCGGCGCCGACGGGCGCAGGGCAGGGCGCGGCCACAGCACGGTCCACGCCGCCGGGGCAACCCGGCGCGCGTGCTGCGGTCCAACCTGTTCGCACGAGGTGAAATGCCATGCGTGTCCTTGCCGGATTGTCGACGCTCCTTCTTCTTGCCGCCGCCCCTGTTGCATCCAGCGCGCCGCCCGCGCCGGCGCCATCCCACCCCATCCTCGGCATCTGGAAGCTCTCGCTGCCTTCCCTGCGCTGCTCCGAAACCTACCGCTTCCGCGGCGACGGCACTACGCTCGTCACCAGCGCCGAGGAAGTGTCGGAAAGCGAATACCGCATTCCCGACAAGCCCAGCGAAAAGGGCTTCTACAAACTCGAAGACCGCATCGTGAAGGACAACGGCAAGAAGGATTGTTCCGGCGAGATCATGAAGGTCGGCGCGCAGGCGACCAATTTCGTGCGCTTCCATCCCTCGGGCGGCTTGTTCCTGATGTGTACGGACGAGTCGATGGAGGCGTGTATCGGGCCGTTCGAGCGGGTCGAGGGCGAAGAGGCGTGATGACGTAGGGTGGGCCGCGCCGCGCGGGGCACTTCTGCCCACGCGGTATCACCATTTGCATGCACGCGGCATCGATCGTTGCGAGCTGATCGATCAATCGCGCGCGGTACCAGGTGGACTCGAGAGCCCACCCTACGAAAAACCGGTGATCGACCGCCGCGGCCCGAAAACGACCATCAATTCCAGGGTGACCGGCCGACTGTTCTGGGTGTATATTGCTGGGCGAAACGACAACACCTCGGATTTACATGTCACCGGCTCTACTGTTCTGCATCCTGATCGGCTACTTCGCGCTCCTGCTCGGCGTCGCCTGGGCGACCTCCCGCAACGCCAACAACGACAGCTTCTTCATCGGTAACAAAAGCAGCAACTGGATGCTGGTCGCCTTCGGCATGGTCGGCACCACGCTGTCCGGCGCCACCTTCATCAGCGTGCCGGGCGCGGTCGGCAAGGATGCCTTCGGCTATGGCCAGATCCTGATCGGCTATGTGATCGGCTACATCGCCGTCGCCTACATCCTGCTCCCGCTCTATTACCGCCTGAAACTCACGTCAATTTATCATTATCTGGACGTACGCCTGGGCCGCCGCGCCTACCAGAGCGGAGCGGGCTTCTTCATCATCTCGCGCCTGCTGGGTTCGACCGCGCGACTGTATCTGGTGGTGAACATCCTGCAAGCCATCATCCTCGACAGCCTGGGCATTCCGTTCTGGCTGACCACGCTGGTGATCCTCGGCATGATCCTGATGTACACCTACCAGGGCGGCGTGAAGACCATCGTCTGGACCGACACCCTGCAGACCACCTGCATGCTGTTCGGCCTGTTCGCCTGCGTCTGGTTCCTGCTCGACCAGATGGGCATGTCGGTGACGCAAAGCCTGGACGCGATGCAGTCGCAAGGCCTGGCGCGCATCTTCACCACCGATTTCGACAGCCCCAACTTCTGGCTGAAGCAGATCGTCGCCGGCATCTTCATCGTGCTGACCATGACCGGCATGGACCAGGAAATGATGCAGAAAACAATTTCCGTGAAAACCCTGAGGGACTCGCAAAAGAACCTGCTGAGCCTGACCGCGGTGCTGGTGGTCGTGCTGTCGAGCTTCCTGTTCCTGGGCGGCCTGCTGTATTTGTACGCGCCCACCGTCGGCGTGCTGGCCGGCGGCGACAAGATCTTCCCGGCCGTGGTGATGGGGCACTTGCCGGCAGCGGTGCAGATCATCTTCCTGATCGCGCTGGTCTCGGCCCTGTTCCCGAGCGCCGACGGGGCGATTACCGCATTGACCTCGACCTTCTGCATCGACATCCTCGGCATCAAGCGCCGCCCCGACCTGAGCGTCGAGAAGCAGGAACAGCTGCGCCGCCACGTCCACCTCGGCTTCGCCGCGCTGTTCCTGGTGCTGGTGATGGGTTTCAAGTGGATCGACGAGCCGAGCATGATCGTGATCATCCTGAAGCTGGCGGCCTATACCTATGGCCCGCTGCTCGGGCTGTTCGCCTTCGGCATGCTCACGCGCCGCACGCTGACCGACCGCCTCGTTCCCTACGTGACGATCGGTGCACCGATTCTTTGCGCGCTACTTGAGCACTATCAACAGTATCTACTGGGCAATTATCGCCTGGGCCTTGAACTGTTGATCCTGAATGGCATACTCGTATTCGCCGGTTTGTTCGCGATCTCGCAAAAAGAGACGATGAACAAGACGGCGCTGGCGGCCTAGCGTTCCAAAGCATAGCCAATTGCATCACGTCCAACCCTACTAGCGGAGTTCCGATGTCTTTCAAGCCCCTGTCTTCCCTGCGCCGCGGTATCGGCATGCTCTGGCGCGGCCTCGACGCCACGCGCCGGTTCGTGCTGAACATGTTCTTCCTGCTGATCGTGGTCCTGCTGTTGATCGCCATCTTCAGCGGCGGCGCCAAGCCGTTGGTCGCCAAGACGGCGCTGGTGCTGGAGCTGCGCGGCGACCTGGCCGAGCAGAACAGCGGCAGCTTCGGCGACGCCCTGCTGGCGAACGTCGGCGGCGAAACCCGCCGCACCATCCAGCTGCGCGACCTGCTGACCGTGCTCGACGCGGCCGCCAAGGACGACAACATCACCAGCGTGGTGCTGCTGCTCGACGAGATGGACGGCGGCGGCCTGGCCCAGCTGCGCGAAATCGGCGCCGCCATCGACCGCGTCAAGGCGGCCGGCAAGCGCGTGGTGGCCTGGGGCGGGATGTACGACCAGAAGCGCTACCTGCTGGCCTCGCACGCCAACGAGGTCTACGTGCACCCGATGGGCATGGTGATGATCGAGGGCTTCGGCCGCCACCGCAACTACTACCGCGACGCCCTCGACAAACTGGGCGTGACGGTCAACCTGATCAAGGTCGGCACCTACAAGAGCGCGGCCGAGCCGTACATCTCGAATGCACCGTCGCAGGCGGCGCTGGAAGCCGACACCTATCTGTACGGCGACCTGTGGAACAACTACACCGCCGCCGTCGAGAAGAACCGCAAGCTGGCGGCCGGTTCGGTCGCACGCGGCATCGACCAGCTGCCGCAATTGATGGAAGCGGCCGGCGGCAGCGCCGCCCAGGTGGCCCTGAACCAGAAGCTGGTGGACGGCATCAAGACCAAGGACGAAGTGCGCGCCATGATGATCAAGCGCGGCGCCTTCGACAGTTCGATCGACTCCTTCCGCCAGGTCTCGTTCAATGACTACCTGGGCCGCAATCCGCGCCCGGTGCTGGGTGACGCTGTCGGCGTGATCGTGGCCGAAGGCGAGATCGTCGACGGCCATGGCGGCCCGGGCGTGGTCGGCGGCATCTCCACCGCCAACCAGATCCGCCAGGCGCGCGAGGACGACCAGGTGAAGGCCGTGGTGCTGCGCGTCGATTCGCCTGGCGGCAGCGCCTACGCCTCGGAACTGATCCGGCGCGAGCTGGAGCTGACGCGCGCGGCCGGCAAGCCGGTCGTGGTCTCGATGGGCAACGTCGCCGCATCCGGCGGCTACTGGATCTCGATGGCGGCCGACGAAGTCATCGCCGACCCGGCCACCATCACCGGTTCGATCGGCGTGTTCGCGATCCTGCCGACCGCCGACAAGGTGGCCGACAAGCTGGGCGTGCGCACCGGCGGCTACACCACCACCTGGCTGGCCGACGCCTACAATCCGCTGCGCCCGATGGACCCGCGCTTCACCCAGCTGATCCAGTACAGCATCAACAACGTCTATAAAGAGTTCACCACCAAGGCCGCCGTGGCGCGCAAGACCAGCGCCGCGAAGATCGACGAAGTGGGGCAGGGCCGCGTCTGGACCGGCGCCCAGGCCAAGGAACGCGGCCTGGTCGACACCCTGGGCAGCTACGGCGACGCCCTGCGCTCGGCCGCCAAGCGCGCCAAGCTGGGCGACGACTTCCGCGTTTCGTACGTCGAGCGTCCTGGCACGAAGTTCGAGCGCTTCCTGGAGATGATGGGCGCCTCGGCGCAGACCGCCGTCAACATCCAGGTCAAGCTGGGCATGCTGCCGGACGCCGTGCCGGCGGGCGCGGTGGCCGGCGTGGCGAAAGACCTGGGCTGGCTGAACGAACTGGCCGATGGCAAGAAGCCGTTCGCCGCGGTCACGCACTGCCTGTGCGAACTGCCTTGATGCCTTGAGCGATGTAGCAAGTTTGTAAGCGCTGTTACAAATTCCCGGGACGGGCGCTGGCGATTCCAGCGCCCGTTTTCGTTCATCTGTACACTTCTTTCGTCCTATGGTGTTAAACGGTGTAAAGACCGCCGTGCCAGGTACTGCGCAACAGGATTCTGGACACTGTTCTATGTACGTTACGAAACATTAAGTTGCGGCGCTCCATGCTACATTCCAAGCTGACTATATTGTGCGTTTGTCAGCAGCCAGTACAACAAGGAACAGCATGGATTCTCCCGTCTCGCCCAACAAGCCAGCTCTCACTCAGCCCCAGCCCCAGCCCCAGCCTCAGCCACGTCCGCGGCGCAGCCGCCTCGTCGGCAGCATTGTCGCCATCCTGGCCATGGTCGCCCTGGGCGCCCTGGCCTGGTACCTGACGCATCGCACGCCGGAAGGCGCGGGCGGTCCCGGCGCGGCTGGCGCACGGCAGGGCGGGGCGCCGGGCGGCGCAGGCGCGCGCGGGCCGGGCGGTCCGGGCGGGGGACGCGGCGGACCGGCCACCACGGTCGGCGTCGCCACTGCCGAGCAGGTCGATCTGCCGGTCACGCTGGAGGCCCTGGGCACGGTGGTGCCGGCAGCGGTGGCCACGGTGCGGCCGCAAGTCTCGGGCGTCCTGCAAAAGATCAACTTCACCGAAGGCCAAGTCGTGCGCGCCGGCCAGGTGCTGGCCACGATCGACCCGCGCACCTTCGAGATCGCGCTGCTGCAGGCCACCGGCCAGCGCCAGCGCGACGAAGCCCAGCTGGAAAGCGCGCGCCTGACCCTGTCGCGCTACCGCACCCTGCTGGAACAGGACTCGATCGCGCGCCAGGAAGTCGATACCCAGGCCGCGCTGGTCAAGCAGCTCGAAGGCACCATCACCACCGACCGCGCCGCCGAAAACCAGGCGCGCCTAAACCTCAGCTACACGCAGGTGAAGGCGCCGATCGCCGGCCGTGTCGGCCTGCGCACCGTGGACATCGGTAACCTGGTCGGCAGCGGCGACGCCAACGGCATCGCCGTGATCACCCAGTTCTCGCCGATCGACGTCGAATTCGCGGTGCCGCAGGACGGCGTGCCCGAGCTGCAGAGCCGCATCGTGGCGAATGCGACGCTGCCGGCCGTGGCGCTGGACCGCACCCGCACCAACGAGCTGGCCCAGGGCCGCTTCGCCGCGCTCGACAACCAGGTGGATGTGCAGACCGGTACCGTGCGCGCCAAGGCCCGTTTCGAGAACAAGGACAACAAGCTGTTCCCGAGCCAGTTCGTGAACCTGCGCCTGCAGGTGCGCACCATCGAGAACGCGGTGGTGGTGCCGGTGAACGCGTTGCGCCACGGCGCGAATGGCGACTTCGTGTTCGTGCTGAACGAGGGGACCAAAACGGTGGCGATGCGCACCGTGAAGCGCGGCCAGGCAACCGTCGACAAAATCCAGGTGCTCGAAGGCCTGAAGCCGGGCGAGCGCGTGATCACCGAAGGCGCCGACCGCCTGAAGGATGGCGCCAAGGTGACGCTGCCTGGCGAGCGTCCGAAGGGCGCCCAGGGCCAGCGCGGTACGCAAGGTGCGCAAGGTGCGCAGGGCGAGCGCCCACGCCGCCAGCGTGAAGGAAGCGCGCAATGAGGATTTCCGTAGGGTGGACGGGTTTCCCGTCCACGCGTTCAGCGCACGTTGGCGTTCGCGCGGTGCGTGATGCATACGAGGTAGCACCATGAGTCCATCCGGCCCATTCATCCGCCGCCCGGTCGCCACGGCCCTCCTGATGCTGGCGATCGTGCTGGCCGGCCTGGTCGGCTATAAATTCCTGCCCCTGTCGGCGCTGCCGCAGGTCGACTTCCCGACCATCCAGGTGCAGACCCTGTACCCGGGCGCCAGTCCCGAGGTCATGTCGCGCACCGTCACCGCGCCGCTGGAGCGCCAGTTCGGCCAGATGTCGGGCTTGAGCCGCATGAGTTCGACCAGCGCCGCCGGCGTCTCGGTGATCACGCTGCAGTTCGGCCTCGGCCAGACGCTGGACGTGGCCGAGCAGGAAGTGCAGGCCGCGATCAATGCCGGCGGCTCGCTGCTGCCGGCCGATTTGCCGGCGCCGCCGGTCTACGCCAAGGTCAATCCGGCCGACGCGCCGGTGCTGACCCTGGCGATCACTTCCGACACCATCCCGCTGACCGAAGTGCAGAATTTGGTCAACACCCGCCTGGCGCTGAAGATCAGCCAGGTCTCGGGCGTGGGCCTGGTGTCGCTGTCGGGCGGCCAGCGTCCTGCCGTGCGCATCCAGGCCGATACCGAGGCGCTCGCTTCCTATGGCCTGGGCCTGGACTCGCTGCGCACCGCGATCACGGCGGCCAACGCCAACAGCGCCAAGGGCAGCTTCGATGGTCCTTCGCGCGCCTACGCCATCAACGCCAACGACCAGCTGGTCACCGTCCCCGATTACAAGAACCTGATCGTCGCCTACCGCAACGGCGCGCCGGTACGCCTGGAAAACGTGGCGCAAGTCGTCGACAGCGCGGAAAACGTGCGCCTCGGCGCCTGGGCCAACCTGAAACCGGCGATCATCCTGAACGTGCAGCGCCAGCCCGGCGCCAACGTCATCGCAACGGTGGACGCCATCAAGGAACGCCTGCCCGAGCTGCAGGCCGGCCTGCCGGCATCGCTGCGCCTGGACGTGCTGAGCGACCGCACCACCGGCATCCGCGCCTCGGTCGAGCACGTGCAGATCGAGCTGCTGCTGGCCGTGGTGCTGGTGGTGCTGGTGATCTTCGCCTTCCTGCACAGCATCCGCGCCACGGTGATCGCCAGCCTGGCCGTGCCGATCTCGCTGATCGGTTCCTTCGGCGTGATGTATTTGCTCGGGTATAGCCTGAATAATCTGTCGCTGATGGCGCTGACGATCGCCACCGGCTTCGTGGTCGACGATGCGATCGTCATGATCGAGAACATCGCGCGCTACATCGAAGAAGGCGAAAAGCCGATGGCCGCCGCCATCAAGGGCGCGGCCCAGATCGGCTTTACCATCATCTCGCTGACGGTGTCGCTGATCGCCGTGCTGATCCCGCTGCTGTTCATGGGCGACGTGGTCGGCCGCCTGTTCCGCGAATTCGCGGTGACACTCGCCATCACCATCCTGATTTCCGGCGTGGTGTCGCTGACCCTGGTGCCGATGATGTCGGCGCGCTGGCTGCGCAGCCATGAAGAAGAAAAGCCGAGCAGGTTCGCCGTGAAAACCCAGGCCTTCTTCGATCGCGTGATCGCCAAGTACGACCGCGGTTTGGAGTGGGTGCTGGCACGCCAGGGCTTAACGCTCATTGTGGCGCTGGCCACGCTGGCGCTCACCGCGCTGCTGTGGGTGGTGATCCCGAAAGGCCTGTTCCCGATCCAGGACACGGGCCAGCTGCAGGCGCGCGTGGAAGCGCGCCTGGCGATCTCGTATGCGCGCATGGCCGAGATGCAGCAGGCCGCGGCGAAAGAGATCCTGGCCGATCCGGCCGTCGAATCGCTGGCCTCGAACGTCGGCGTCGACGCCGCCAACAACACCATGCTGCACGCCGGCACCATGCTGATCAACCTGAAGCGCGACCGTGACGGCGACATCGACGAGATCATGACGCGCCTGAAGAACCGCGTGGCCAACGTGGCCGGCCTCACGCTCTACCTGCAGCCGACCCAGGATCTCACCATCGACGCCGAGAGCGGCCCGACCCAGTACCGCGTGTCGCTGGAGGGCGCCGACAACGCCACCGTCACCGAGTGGGCGCGCAAGCTGGTGGCGAAGATGGGCAAGCAGAAGCAGCTGCGCAACGTCACCACCGATGCCGGCGCCATGGGAGCGGCCGCCGTGGTCCACATCGACCGCGACACCGCCTCGCGCCTGAACATCACGGCGTCGGCCATCGACGACGCCCTGTACAGCGCCTACGGCCAGCGCATCGTCTCGACCATCTTCACCGAAACCAACCAGTACCGCGTGATCCTGGAAGCCCAGCAGGACGAGGCGATGTCGCTGGCCAGCCTGGGGCGCCTGCAACTGCGCACCGGTTCCGGCGAGCCGACGCCGCTGTCGGCCGTGGCCACCATCCGCGAGGAGGAAGCGCCGCTGCAGGTGACCCACGTGGCGCAGTACCCGGCCACCACCATCGGCTTCGACACCGCGAATGGCGCCTCGCTGGGCCAGGCGGTGGATGCGATCCGCACCGCGGCCGACGCGATCAAGCTGCCGCCGGCGGTGACGCTGACCTTCCTCGGCGCTTCCGGCGCTTACGAAAAATCGCTGTCGAACCAGCTCTGGCTGATCCTGGCGGCGGTGGTCTGCGTCTACATCGTGCTGGGCGTGCTGTACGAGAGCTACATCCACCCGCTGACCATCCTCTCGACCCTGCCGTCGGCCGGCGTCGGCGCGCTGCTGGCGCTGTGGGTCACGGGACAAGGTTTGGGCGTGATCGGCATCATCGGCATCATCCTCCTGATCGGCATCGTGAAAAAGAACGCGATCATGATGATCGACTTCGCCATCGAGGCCGAGCGCGATCAGGGCAAGTCGCCGGTCGACGCCATCCGCCAGGCGGCGCTGCTGCGCTTCCGCCCGATCCTGATGACGACCCTGGCCGCGCTGTTCGCCGCCGTGCCGCTGATGTTCGGCTGGGGCGAGGGCGCCGAGCTGCGCAGGCCGCTGGGCCTGGCCATCTTCGGCGGCCTGATCGTCAGCCAGCTGCTCACGCTGTTCACGACGCCTGTGATCTACCTGGCGTTCGATCGCACCGCGCGCCGCTGGTCGGGTAAAGCCCCGGCCAAGCCGAAAGAGGTCGGCGCATGAATTTGTCGAAGCCCTTCGTCCAGCGCCCGATCGCGACCGTCCTCCTGACGCTCGGCCTGGCGCTGGCGGGGATTGCCGCCTTCTTCGTGCTGCCGGTGTCGCCGCTGCCGCAGGTCGACTTCCCGGCCATCTCGGTGTCGGCGTCCTTGCCTGGCGCCAGCCCGGAGACCATGGCCAGCAGCGTCGCCACGCCGCTCGAACGGCGCCTCGGCGTGATCGCCGGCGTCAACGAGATGACCTCGAACTCGGGCAACGGCTCGACCCGCATCAACCTGCAGTTCGAACTGAACCGCAAGATCGACTCGGCCGCGCGCGAAGTGCAGGCCGCGATCAGCGCCTCGCGTGCCGACCTGCCGTCTACCCTGCGCAGCAACCCGACCTACCGCAAGGTGAACCCGTCGGACGCGCCGGTGATCATCCTGGCGCTCACCTCGAAGACGCGCAGCCCCGGCCAGATCTACGACGCGGTCTCGAACATCATCCAGCAGCGCCTGGCCCAGGTACCGGGCGTGGGCGAAGTCGAGATCGGCGGCGGCTCGCTGCCGGCCGTGCGCGTGGAACTCAATCCCTACGCGCTCAACAAGCTGGGCGTGTCGGCCGAAGACGTGCGCGCCGCCATCCAGGCCAGCAACCCGAACCGCCCGAAAGGCGCCATCGAGGGCAGCGGCAACCGCCTGCAGATCTATTCGCAGGCCGACACGCCGACGAATGGCCGCAGCGCCGCCGACTACCGCGATCTGGTGGTCGCCTGGCGCAACGAGGCGGCGGTGCGCCTTTCCGACGTTGCCGACGTCATCGACGGCCCGGAAAACATCAACACCCTCGGCCTGTTCAACGGCGAACCGGCGGTGATCGTGCTGATCACGCGCCAACCGGCGGCCAACGTGATCGAAACCGTGGACGGCGTGCGCGACCTGCTGCCGACGCTGCAGGCCCAGCTGCCGGGCGACATCACGCTGCAGGTGGCCTCGGACCGTACGAATTCGATCCGCTCCTCGCTGCACGAGATCGAGTTCACCCTGCTCATTTCGATCCTGCTGGTGGTGCTGGTGGTGAGCGTGTTCCTGCGCAGCGTGCGCGCCACCGTGATCCCGGCGGTGGCCACCGTGGTCTCGCTGCTCGGCACCTTCGGCGTCATGTGGATGCTGGGCTTTTCGCTCAACAACCTGTCGCTGATGGCGCTCACGGTGGCCACCGGCTTCGTGGTCGACGACGCCATCGTGGTGCTGGAAAACACCGCGCGCCACATCGAAAAGGGGATGGACCGCATGCAGGCGGCGCTGCTGGGCGCGCGCGAGGTCGGCTTCACGGTGCTGTCGATCAGCCTGTCGCTGGTGGCGGTCTTCATTCCGCTGCTGTTCATGGGCGGGCAGGTGGGCCGCCTGTTCCGCGAATTCGCCGTGACCTTATCAAGCGCGGTGATGATCTCGCTGGTGATCTCGCTGACCACCACGCCGATGATGTGCGCCTGGCTGCTCAAGAAGGGCCATACCATCGAGCGTCCGCCCGGCCGCCTGGCGCGCTGGTCGGAGAATGGCTTCAACCGCCTGCTGAAGACCTACGAACATGCGCTCGACTGGGCACTGGCCAGCCGCGGCCTGGTGATGCTGATCCTTGCCTTTGTCGTGGCCCTGAACGTGTATTTGTTCGCGGCGGCGCCGAAGGGCTTCTTCCCGCAGCAGGACACGGGCCAGATCAACGGCGGCATCCGCGCCGACCAGAGCATTTCCTTCCAGGCGATGCAGGCCAAGATGCGCCAGCTGGTGAACATCATCAAGCGCGATCCGGCCGTGGACACGGTGGTCGGCTTCACCGGCGGCGGCAGGGCAGGGGGCGGCTTCATGTTCATCAACCTGAAGCCGGCGTCCAAGCGCGACGTGAAGGGCCAGGCCGTGATCGCGCGCCTGCGCCCGCAACTGGCGAAAGTCACCGGCGTGTCGCTGTTCCTGAACCCGGTGCAGGACTTGCGCATGGGCGGGCGGTCGTCGAACTCGACTTACCAGTACACGCTGAAAAGCGACAGCAGCAGCGACCTGAAGGTGTGGGCGGCCAAGCTGGCCGACGCCATGAAGGCCCAGAAGGCATTGGTGGACGTGGACACCGACCAGGCCGAGAACGGCGTCGAGATGTACGTCACGATCGACAAGGAGAGCGCCGCGCGCCTGGGCATCAGCACGCGCGACGTCGACAATGCCCTGTACAACAACTTCGGCCAGCGCCAGGTGGCGAACATCTACGATGAGCTGAACCAGTACCATGTGATCATGGGCGTGGCGCAGAAGTATGCGCAGTCGCCGGAGGCGTTGAAGGATGTGTACGTGCCGGCGCGGGCGACCGGAACCGGCAGCAGCAGTGGTACGTCGACGGCATCGGCCGCATCGATCTCGACCGGCTCCGGTGTCTCGGCCACCGGCGCCATCAGCGCCAACGGCACGCCGACGCCGGCTTCCAGCCTCACCGCCACGCGCGATGCGTCCAGCGGCTCGGCCCTGTCCAGCACGGCCGCCAACATGGTGCCGCTGTCGGCCATCGCCAGCTTCGCCGAAAGCGCGACGCCGACTTCGGTGAACCACCAGGACGGCGAACTGGCGACCACCGTCTCGTTCAACCTGGCCGAAGGTTTCAATCTGGCCGACGGCCAGGCGGCAGTGCGCCAGGCCGAAGCCGACATCGCCATGCCGTCCAACGTGCGCGGCAGCTTCGAGGGCACGGCGCGCGCGGCGCAAGAGTCGAACAAGGAACAGCCGCTCCTGATTTTGGCGGCGATCGTGGTCATCTACATCGTGCTCGGCATCCTGTACGAAAGCCTGGTGCACCCGGTGACCGTGCTGTCGACCCTGCCGTCGGCCGGCGTGGGCGCGGTGCTGGCGCTGCTGCTGTTCAACATGGAGTTTTCCATCATCGCCCTGATCGGCGTCTTCCTGCTGATCGGCATCGTGAAAAAGAACGCGATCCTGATCATCGACTTCGCGCTCGAAGCCGAGCGCGCGCGCGGCCTGAACGCGGTGGAAGCCGTGCGCGAAGCCTGCCTGCTGCGCTTCCGCCCGATCCTGATGACGACCCTGGCCGCGGCGCTGGGCGCGCTGCCGCTGGCGATCGGCTTCGGTGAAGGTTCGGAATTGCGCCAGCCGCTCGGCATCGCCATCATCGGCGGCCTGATCGCCAGCCAGCTGCTGACGCTCCTGACCACGCCGGTGGTCTACGTCCTGATGGACAAGCTGCGCCGCCGCACCCCCGAAGAACGCGAGCTGACCCGCCATCCGCTCGAAGAAGAAGATGCCGTCCCGACCCCATCGAAATGAGTAACTCTATGCGTGAACCGAAGCTCCTCCGCCTGTCCCTGTTGATGTTCGCCGCCAGCCTGGCTGCTTGCAGCGTCGGCCCCGCCTACGAACGTCCGAGCGTGCCGGAACCGGCGGCCTTCAAGGAACTGGCCGGCTGGGTGCCGGCCGCGCCAGCGGATACGCTCGAACGCGGGCCGTGGTGGCAGCTGTTCGACGACCCGGTCCTGAACGAACTGGCGGCCGGAGTCGAGGTCTCGAACCAGAACGTGGC
Organism: Massilia sp. YIM B02769; assembly: GCF_030411995.1. Taxonomy (GTDB): domain Bacteria; phylum Pseudomonadota; class Gammaproteobacteria; order Burkholderiales; family Burkholderiaceae_D; genus Telluria. The sequence goes on along the minus strand of NZ_JASNRC010000006.1, from coordinate 46,823 downwards.
GGTGGCGGTGGCGAATTACGCGCAGGCGCGCGCCCTGGTGGCGCAGCAGCGCGCGGCGTTGTTCCCCTCGCTGAACCTGAGCCTGAGCGGCGACCGTTCCGGCGTGCGCGGACAGGGCGCGGACAATGCGTACCGCCTGAACCTGGGCGGCAGCTGGGAGCCCGACGTCTGGGGCCGCCTGCGTGCCGGCGTAACGGGGGCCCAGGCCAGCGCCGAAGCGACGGCGGCGGACCTGGCCAGCGCGCGCCTCTCGGCCCAAGGCGAACTGGCCGCCAACTACTTCACCGTGCGCGAGCTCGATGCCACGCGCGCACTGCTGGCGGACACGATTGCCGGCTACGAGCGCGTGCTGCAGATCACCCAGAACCGCTTCAATGTCGGCATCGTCGCGCGCACCGATGTGCTGCAGGCCCAGACCCAGCTGGCGAATGCCCGCAACGACGAACTGACCCTGGTGCGCCAGCGCGCCCAGGCCGAGCACGCGATCGCGATCCTGCTCGGCAAGGCGCCGGCCGACTTCACGCTGGCGCCGCTGCCGGACTGGCGTGTGAAGGTGCCGGACGTGCCGGTCGGCGTGCCGTCGACGCTGCTGCAGCGCCGTCCGGACATCGCCGCCGCCGAACGCGACGTCGCCGCCGCGAATGCCGACATCGGCATCGCACGCGCCGCCTACTTCCCGAACATCGGCCTGTCAGCGTCCGGCGGCACGGTGGGCAGTCGCGTAGGGGACCTGTTCTCGGCGTCGAGCGCGGCCTGGTCCTTCGGCCTGTCGGCGGCGCAAAGCATCTTCAATGCGGGCGCCACCCGCGCCGCCGTGGCAAGTGCCGAGGCGCGCCAGCAGGCCGCCGTGGCGCGCTACCGCCAGACCGTGTTGACGGCATTCGCCGACGTCGAGGACCAGTTGACGGCCACGCGCGTGCTGGCCCAGCAGCAGCAACTGCGGCGCGAAGCCGCCGAAGCGGCCAATCTGGTCGAGCAGCAGATCCTGAACCAGTACAAGGCGGGGCAGGTGAGCTATACGGAAGTGGTGCAGGCCCAGGTGACGGCGCTGAACGCGCGCCGCTCGCTGCTGCAGGTGCAGGCGGATCGCCAGACCGTGGCGGTGTCGCTGATCCAGGCGCTGGGTGGCGGGTGGCAGGTGGGCGATCAGCCCTAAGGGCTGCGGCGTTTTGCCTTTCGTAGGGTGGGCTCTCGAGCCCACGCTGTCGTGCCTATGCACACCGTAGCGCAATGCATACCCTGCACCGCGTGGGCTCAAGAGCCCACCCTACAAAAGCAAAACCTTGAAAAGCCGAGCATCATGACTACCTTTGCGTTGACATTCACTCAACCCCAAGGCATGCCGTGTTCAATTTTCGCCACCCGAAACCCGTCGTCGACGGACGCGCCGTCGCGGTGCAGGTCGTGCAGCAGAAGCAGGCAAGCAAACCGCAGACAGGCGTGCTGGTGGTAGACAGCAAGGCCGAACCTGCGCCCCTGCCGCCAGCGGCAGGCACGGGCGCTTCGACAAGAGCCTAGCTCAGGACCGCCGCCGCGCCAGCTGCACCCCGACCACGGCCGCCACCAGCGCCGCGCCCAAGGCCAGCTTCGCGTGCCCCTGCGGCTGCGGCCGCAGTCCGTGGCTGCGGATGCCGTCCGCGCTGCGCGGCGGCTTGTACATGCTGCCGGTGGTATTCCCGGTGCGGTCGGCACGGCGGCTCCACGCATCGAGGAAGCGGCCCATCAGCGAGGTCGTGGCCGGCGACGCCAGTTCGCCCAGCTTCAGCATCGACGCCGGCGCGCCGATCACGGTGGTGGCGCGCGGCTTGCTGGCCAGCTTGACGACCGCATCGGCCACGGTTTCCGGGTCCAGCACGCCGGGCGGGTAGGACAGGCGCGCACCCGTGTAATTGCCCGCATGCTCGAAGCCGGGCGTGTCGACGAAGGTCGGGTACACGTCGCAGATGTGGATGCGGGGCTGGTCGCGCAGCTCGCCGCGCAAGGCTTCGCTGAAGCCGCGCAGGCCGAACTTGCTGGCCGAGTAGGCCGCCGCATACGGCGAAGCGATGAAGCCGCCGGCCGAGATCATGTTGACCCAGATGCCGTGGCCCTGGCGCCGGAAGATCGGCAGCACGGCGTGTGCGTCGTGCATGTGGCTGAGCAGGTTGGTCTCGACCACGCGCCGGTGGTCGTCGAGCGGGACGTCGTGGTACTTGCCGACCACGCCGATGCCGACGTCGCTGAACCAGAGGTCGATCTCGCCCAGGGTGTCGTGCGCCTTGGCGGCGAAGCGGCCGACGGCGGCGGCGTCGGTGACGTCGACCACCCCGGTCTCGACCATGCCGCCGGCTTCGCGGCAGCGCCAGGCGATGTCTTCCAGGCCCGCCTTGCCGCGTGCGCCGAGCACCAGGCGCGCGCCCTGCCTGGCGAAAGCGATCGCGGTGGCGGCGCCGATGCCGCTCGATGCGCCGGTGATGACGACGCGGAGATTCTTCTGTTTCATCGTATCCGTCCTTTGGTGGAATGCCTGTATGCCGCTCCCGCTGGCGCGCAGGCATGGTGGGATGAGCTCGTAACTGGGCATGGTGCCTCGATTGCGCGCCGCGCAGCGCACGGCTTGCCCGGCCGCTGCCGCTGGAGACCGCTGCAGCCCAGCTGGTATCATCTTTACAGCCCGACAGCCGTCCAACCGTTCCATCGCTTCCCATGCCGATTTCTCCGCCGCTACCGATCCGCCAGCGCCGTACCCAACGCTGCCTGCCTGTCTTGCTGCTCGTCTTCCTGTGGTGCCTGCTGGCGGCGGCGCAGGCGGCCGGCGCGGCGGACCTGGCGCGCACGCTGGCGCAGCGCGAGCACACCGCCTGGACCGAGCGCAACGGCGCGCCGGAGCGGGTATCGGCATTCGCCCAGACCGCCGACGGCTGGCTGTGGCTCGGCACCCCGCGCGGACTGTTCCGCTTCGACGGCAAGCGCTTCGAACAGGTGCGTCCGGCGTTTGCGCAGCGCTTTCCCGACACCGACGTGTACACCCTGCAGGCCGATCCCGGCGGCGGCCTGTGGATAGGCTGGCGCACCGGCGGCATCAGCCACCTGCGCGATGGCGCGGTACGCAACTGGAGCGCCGACGATGGCCTGCCGCATGGATCGATCTGGGGTTTCGCCGTCGACGGTCCCGGCTTGTGGGCCGCCGGGCTGGACGGCCTGGCCTGGTTCGACGGGTATGCCTGGAAGCGCATTGGCAAGGAGCAGGGCTTCGGCGCGCGCAAGGCGTCCTCGGTGTTCGTCGCGGCCGACGGCACCGTCGCGGTGCTCAGCGAACTGGGCCTGTTCCTGCGCGAACCGGGTGCGCAGCGCTTCACCGGCCCGGTCGGCAAGCTCGATATGCGCCAGCCCTTCCTGCAGCGCCGCAACGCCGATGGCAGCGCCGGCCCGCTCTTCCTGCTCGAAAAACGCGGCATCCGCATCGTCGACCGCCTGCAGGACTACGAGCGCCTCGACCACCCGTGGATCGCGCGGCAGCGTGGCCCGGTCACCGGCAGCATGCTGGTCGACCGCTCCGGCGCCTTGTGGTACGACGACGACCGCAGCCTGAACCGGATTGCCGACCCGGCGCGTGCGGCCGCATTGCCCGGCCGGTACCATGCGCCCGGCGCCGAATCCTTCGGCACCGCGCAAGGGCTGTCCGGACGCACCATCCATTGCCTGTTCGAGGACGGCGACGGAAATATCTGGGTCGGCACCAACGCCGGTATCGACCGCTTCCGGGCAACCAATATCGTGCAGGTGAAGGGCGCAATCGAGAGCAGGGCCAACCTGGCGCCCGCGCCAGGGACGGGCGTGGTGGCGACCGATGGCGAACGGGCGTGGCGGCTCCGGCACGATCGCGCCATGGAGCGGCTGCCGGGAACGGTCGGGGACGTCCTGGCGCCGGGCTTGCGCGGGGACCTGTGGATCGGCGGCCTGGCCGGGCTGACCCGGCGCAGCGCCGACGGCCTGCGCGTGCTCGAAGAGGTAAGGCTGCCGCCCAGGTTCAGCCCGATCGGCAAGATCCATGCGCTGGCCCAGGGCGCCGATGGCAGCGTGTGGATGTCCGCGATCGGCGGCGGCGCCTGGCGTTACCGCGACGGCAGGTGGGAACGGCCGGCCATGCTGCCGCGGCAGGGAGAAAAGACGCCCTTGTCGATGCTCGCCGACAGCCGCGGGCGCGTCTGGTTCGGCTACATCGACAACCAGGTCGTCGTGCTCGACGGCGAGCGCACGCGCAGCTTCGGCAAGGAGCAGGGGCTCGAGGTCGGCAAGGTGGCGCTGCTGACCGAATACGGCGGCAGCGTGCTGGCCGGCGGCGCCGATGGCCTGGCGCGTTTCGACGGCACGCGCTTCCGGCCGGTCGCAGCCAGGCCGGCGCAGGCCCTCGGCGGCTTGAGCGGCGCCGTGGCCGGGCCGGGCGGCTTGTGGCTGAACGGCGCGGCGGGCGTCGTCCGCCTCGACGCCGCCGGCCGGGCGCGCATCTTCGACGAGCGCGACGGCTTGCGCGACCGCTCCGGGATCCTCAACGTGGGCACGATGGCGCGCGCGGCGGACGGGCGCATCTGGATGTCGACGGCGGCCGGCGTGTCCTGGCTCGATCCGGCGCACATCGCGCCCGATCCGAAGCCGCACAAGACCAGCCTGTTGCGCGTCGCCGTCGACGGCAAGGTGCACGATGCCGGGCCGTCGCTGGTGCTGCCGCCGGCGCCCGGCCGCATGAGCTTTGCGTTTGCGTCGCCGGCGCTGTCGATGCCGGAACGGATCCGCTACCGCTACCGCCTCGAAGGATACGACCGCGACTGGCAGCAGGCCGGCGCCGATACCGAAGCGACCTACACCGGCCTGCCGCCCGGCAGCTACCGCTTCGTTGCGCAGGCGCTGAACGGCGACGGGGTGGCAGGGCCGCAGAGCGATCCGCTGTCGGTGCAGGTCACGCCCAGTCTGACCCAGACGGCCTGGTTCCGGGCCGCCTGCGCCTTGCTGGCCGCGGCCCTGCTGTGGGGACTGTACCGCTATCGCCTGCATGTGCAGGCACGCCGCCTGCTGGCGATCGAGCGTACGCGCCAGGCCGAGCGCGAGCGCATCGCCCGCGAGCTGCACGATACGCTGCTGCAGGGCGTGCAGGGGCTGATCTTCATCTTCGACGCGGCGGCGCAGTCGACGGCGCAGGAGGCCTTGCGCGCAAGACTGGACGCCGCCCTGGCGCGGGCACGGGGCCTGGTCGCCGAGGCGCGCGACCGGGTGCACGGTCTCAGGGCGGGAGACAGGACCGGCGTCGACCTGGCGCCCATGCTGGCCGGCCTGGCGGCACGCATCGGCGCCGAATACAAGCAGGAGATCGCCTTCACGGTGGAGGGCGAGCCGCCCCATGTGGATGGCGAACTCGCCGAAACCTGCGCCCGGATCGCGGAGGAAGCCCTGCGCAACGCCTGCCGCCATGGCGCCGCCCGGCATGTCGGGATGGTGCTGGGCCAGGCTGCCCGGCAGCTCACGCTGGTCGTGCGCGATGACGGTATCGGGATCGACGGCGATGTGACGAAGGCCGGGAAGCCGGGTCATTGGGGCCTGACCGGCATGCACGAGCGCGCGCTGCTGGCAGGCGGCCGCCTCGACATCGTCGCCGGCGCGGGGCAGGGCACCGAATTGCGGCTGCAGCTGCCGCTGGCGGCAGCGGAGCGCGGGGAACGCGAGGGGCCGGACAGCGTCGCCCTCTACTGACCCCAAGGTCAGCAATCGTGCGCGTTGTTGTTATGACATTAGCGATAATAAAGTACTGCCGCGTCAAGACATGGTCTGGCGGGCATTTCCTGTACAACACTTTATTCATCGGAGAATTCCATGTCCCGCCTCGCCACGCGTGCCGCCCGTCCATCCCTGAGCACCCTGAAAGCCGCCATCCTGTTCGCCGCCGCCGCGAGCGGCATGGCGCAGGCCCAGCAGTCGCCCGCGCTCGACCGCATGAGCCTGTCGGTCGGCGCCTTCTACGCCGATCCGAAGATCCACCTGGGCGGCGACACCCGCTACGGCCGCGTCGACACGCCGGACGAAAAGATCGGCCACGAGACCCTGCCGCGCGCGAAAGCCGAGCTGCTGTTCGGCGACAGCCACGGCCTCTCGTTCGACTACTTCCGCTTCAGCAAAGGCTACGGCGCCACCGTCGACGGCGACACCGAGTACGAGGGCCGTCCGGTCAGCGGCACCATCACGGCGAACGCCAAGCTGCGCGTGGAGATGGCGCGCCTGGCCTACAAATACTGGTTCGGTAAGGAAAAGAACGCCTTCGGCGTCGGCCTGGGCGCCGCCTATCTGCGCGCCAAGATCTCGGGCTCGGGCGATGCCAACGTGAGCGCCGCGGCGCCGGTGGAAAACTACACCTGGAGCGGTTCGGGCTCGGCCAGCGACAACGTCTGGGCGCCGACCGTCGAACTGTCGTGGCGCCACGCCCTGAACGACAAGGTGCGCCTGTTCGCCGAGGCCGGCGGCATCAAGAAGAACGGCGGTTCGGTCGAGGGCCACGTGTACAACGGCTCGGCCGGCGTCGAATACGCCTTTGCGAAGAACGTCAGCCTGGTCGCCGACTACGGCATCCAGAAGATCGACCTGCACCGCAACGGCGAACGCACCGCCGACCTCGACCTGAAGCTGACCGGCCCGTCCGCCTTCGTCAAGGTCCGCTTCTGAAACAGCGGGGGTCAGGTCTGACAAACGGACACGAGCTCAGCTGCCTAACGGCAGAGCTCGTGTCTGAATGTCAGACCTGACCCCGGCTTTTATTCGCCGTCATCCTGCTGCACGGGCGGCGTGACGCGGATGCCGCGCCGCGCCAGCGCCTCGCGCAGCAGGAACTCGATTTCCGCGTTCACGCTGCGCAGGTCGTTGGCGGCCAGCCGCTGCAGCTGCTCCCAGAGGGCGGGATCGATGCGCAGCGGGTAGGACTTCTTTCCGGGACTTGCCATCGGCTTGCCTTTACTTGCCCTGGGCCTTATTGGTACAGGGTGCCGGTGTTCACGATCGGCTGGGTTTCGCGGTCGGAACACAGCACCACCAGCAGGTTGCTGACCATCGATGCCTTGCGCTCGGTGTCGAGTTCGACGATGTCGCGCTCGGCCAGCCCGCGCAAGGCTTCTTCCACCATGCCGACCGCACCGCGCACGATCTGGGCGCGTGCGCTGATGATCGCCTGCGCCTGCTGGCGGCGCAGCATGACCTGCGCGATCTCCGGCGCATACGCCAGGTGGGTCAGCTTGGCGTCCACCGTCTCCACACCCGCCGCCTCGAAACGCTCGGTCAGTTCCGTGCGCAGCGCCAGCGCCACCTCGGACGCGCCGCCGCGCAGCGTCATCTCGCCCGCCGCCAGGTCCTCGCCCTCGTCGTAGGCGTATTGCGAAGCCAGGTGGCGCAGCGCCGCTTCCGCCTGCACCGCCACGTAGCGCTCGTAGCTGTCGACCTCGAACATCGCCTGCGCCGTGTCGCGCACGCGCCAGACCACGGCGGCCGCGATCTCGACCGGGTTGCCGCGCTTGTCGTTGACCTTCAGGGTCGGGATGTTCAGGTTACGCGCACGCACGCTCAGCTTGTGCTTGCGGTACAGCGGGAAGGCCCAGCGCAGGCCTTCGCTGCGGTCGGTGCCGACGTAGCGGCCGAACAGCGTCAGCACGGCGCTCTCGTTCGGCTGCAGCATGTACAGCCCGGCCAGCACGATGACGCCCACCACCACCAGCAGGATGCCGACCGGCCCCACCGCGCGCACGAGTACGCCGCCGGCCACGATGGCAAGCAGGGCGCCAGCAAAGGCCATGTAGCCGTTCATCGACGAAAGCGGGGTTTCCTGCCGTTTGTGCGTGGACATGTCGGGTCTCCGAAGTGATCTAAAAGTGATATCACTTTAGGATCTCTTTTCCTTTTCGTCAAGAAATATCTTGTGCGGCCGGCCAGCCCGCCCCGTCATGCATATTCCGCGTTTTTTGTCGTTCAGTCGCGCTTTTGTGCAGTTGGTCACATTCGCCGGACATTGCAATTCATTAACGATACATTATCGAACAACACATACAATTCCTCGCTGCGCGCCGGCGCGGCAGGGCATCGAACGACAAAACTACCTGGAGAAACAGCCGATGTTATCGATCAAGCAGCTCAACAAGACCTATGCGAATGGCGTCAAGGCCATCAACGATGTCAGCCTCGAGATTCCGCACGGGATGTTCGGCCTGCTCGGTCCGAACGGCGCCGGCAAGTCCTCGCTGATGCGCACCATCGCCACGCTGCAGGACCCCGACAGCGGCAGCATCCACTTCAACGGTCTCGACGTCCTGCGCGACAAGGAAGGGCTGCTGCGCCAGCTCGGCTACCTGCCGCAGGACTTCGGCGTGTACCCGAAGGTCAGCGCCGAGAAGCTGCTGAACCACTTCGCCGTGCTGAAGGGGCTGACGAAGAAGGGCGAGCGCAAGGAGGCGGTCGAGGCGCTGCTCCAGCAAACCAACCTGTGGGAAGCACGCAAGCGCGCCCTCGGCACCTATTCGGGCGGCATGCGCCAGCGCTTCGGCATCGCCCAGGCCCTGCTCGGCGCGCCGCGCCTGGTGATCGTCGACGAGCCCACCGCCGGCCTCGACCCCGACGAGCGCAACCGCTTCCTGAACCTGCTGGCCAAGATCGGCGAACAGGTGGTGGTCATCCTCTCCACCCACATCGTCGAGGACGTGACCGATTTGTGCCCGCGCATGGCGATGATCGCCAAGGGCACCGTGCTGCTGCAGGGCGAGCCGCAGGCCGCGATCGACACCCTCAGGAACCGCGTCTGGCGCCGCACCGTCAGCCAGGAAGCGCTGGCCGAATACCAAGAGCGCTTCAACGTGCTGTCGACCCGCCTGGTCGCCGGCCGCCCGCAGATCAACGTGTATGCCGAGTCGCAGCCGGACGACGGCTTCACCAACGTCGAGCCGGACCTGGAAGACGTGTACTTCCTCCAGATCCGCAACGCCGGCCGCGCCGCCGGGGCGCAAGCCGCGGGGGCGTCAGCCAATGCGGCAGCCACTGCACCTGTCATGGCATAAGGAGCGGGCATGTTACGGGAATTCTTCAAGTTCGAGCTGGGCACGCAATTGCGCCAGCCGCTGCTGTGGGTGTGCGCCTTCCTGTTCGGCGCACTCGCCTTCGGCGCCACCACCACCGACGCCATTCAGGTCGGCGGCGCCATCGGCAACGTCAACCGCAACGCGCCGCTGGTCATCGCCCAGCTGCTGAGCGTGTTCAGCCTGATCTCGATGTTCGTGGTGACCATCTTCATCGCCGGCACCGTGCTGCGCGACAGCGAAGTCGGCATCTCCGACATGCTGTTCGCCACCCCGATGAAAAAGCACGACTACCTGGCCGGGCGCTTCATCGCCGGCCTGGTGGCCTGCCTGTTCATCTTCGCCATCGTCATCGCCGGCATGATGCTCGGCCCGCTGATGCCCTGGGTCGACGCCGAGCGCGTCGGTCCTTTCGCGGGCGGCGCCTATCTGTGGTCGCTCGGCGTCATCGTGGTGCCGAACCTGTTCTTCATCGGCGCCCTGCTGATGCTGCTGGCCTCGACCACGCGCTCGATCCTGATGGTGTACGTGGGCGTGCTGGCCTTCTTCGTGCTGTGGGTGGTGGCCGGCAGCTTCACCTCGAACATCGACAACGAGTGGATCGCCGTCCTGACCGACCCCTTCGGCGTGCGCGCCCTGAGCCGCGCCACCCGCTACTTCTCCACCGCCGACGCGAACGCCGGCCTGCCCGACTTCGCCGGCTACATCCTGGCCAACCGCGCGCTCTGGGCCGGCGTGGCGCTGGGCCTGTTTGGCCTGACGCTGCTGCTGTTCAAGCCGCAGCGCGCGGGCACCGGCAAGCGCCTGTTCGGCAAGGCCAAGGCGCCAGCCCCGACCGCAGCGGTGGCAAGCCACATCGCGCTGCCGCGCATCATGCCGCGCTTCACGTCGGCCACGCGCTGGACCCAGTGCTGGCATATCTTCACCTTCGACGCCAGCGCCGTCTTCAGGAGCGTGCCTTTCCTGGTCATGCTGCTGCTCGGCGTGCTGAACCTGGTCGGCAGCACCTCGCAGCTGGGCCAGATCTTCGGCACCGACGTCTATCCGATGACGCACATGATGCTCGAGATGCTCAACAGCAGCTTCACCTTCCTGCTGCTCATCATCGTGACCTTCTATGCGGGCGAGCTGATCTTCAAGGAACGCCAGGTCAAGATCGCCGACGTGAACGACGCCATGCCGGTGCCGAACTGGGCGCCGCTGGTGGCCAAGAGCCTGGCGCTGGTCGGCGTCGTGCTGACCTTCCTGTTCACCGGCATCCTGGCCGCGATCGCGATCCAGCTGGTCCGGGGCGGGGCGCCGGTCGAGCTGGGGCTGTACATGAAGGGCATGCTGATCGCAGGCGTTCCCTTCATCCTCATGGGCTTGATCGCCATCGTGCTGCAGGTGGTCACCAATAACAAGTTCATCGGCTATGGCCTGATGATCCTGCTGATGGTGTCGCAGATCGTCGCCGGCGTCATGCACCTGGACCACAACCTGTACAACATCGCCGGCCTGCCGCGCACGCCGTATTCGGACATGAACGGCTACGGCCACTTCCTCACGGGCTGGGCCTGGTTCGTGCTGTACTGGAGCCTGTTCGTCGTGGGTGCGCTGATCGTGGCCCAGGCCTTCTGGGTACGCGGCCTGTCGCTCGACTGGCGCAGCCGCGTGCGCACGGCCGGCCGCCGCCTGAAGGGCGCGTCGGGCGTGGCGCTGGCCGCCTGCGCCATCGCCTATGCCGGCGTCGGCGCCTGGATCTTCCACAACACGAACACCCTGGCGCGCTACGAGGCCGGCGACGTGGCGATGGACAAGCAGGCCGCCTACGAAAAGGCCTACCGCAAGTACAAGGACCTGCCGCACGCGAAGATGGTCGACGTGCGCGCCGCCGTCGACATCTACCCGGAACAGCGACGTGTCGAAATCCGCGGCCACTACGTCCTCGAGAACAAGACGAGCCAGCCGCTCGACACCCTGCGCCTGCAAACGAATGCCGACGTGACCACCACCTTGTCGGGGCTGCCCGCGCACAAGGTCGAACTGGACGACAAGACCTTCGGTTTCCGGATCATCCGGCTGGCCCAGGCCCTGCCGCCGGGCGGACGCCTGCCGCTGGACTTCACGGTCGACGTGCGCCGTCCGGGCTTCAGCAACGGCGGCGCGGCCGATACCATCAACCTGAACGGCACCTTCTTCAATAACCGCGCCTTCTTCCCGCTGATCGGCTACCAGCCGGACTTCGAACTGACCGACCGTAACGAACGCCGCAAGCGCGGCCTGGGCGAGCCGGAGCGCATGGCCAAGCTGGAAGACAAGACCGCGCGCGCGAACTCGATGTTCGGGGCCGATGCCGACTGGATCAACTTCGAGACCACGGTCTCGACCAGCGGCAGCCAGATCGCGCTGGCGCCGGGCTACCTGCAGAAGTCGTGGAAGGAAAACGGCCGCAACTACTACCAGTACAAGATGGACCAGAAGATGATGCCGTTCTTCGCCTACCTGTCGGCCGACTGGCAGGTGAAGAAGGGCGACTGGAAGGGCATCCCGATCGAGATCTACTACGACCGCAAGCACGCCTACAACGTCGACCGCATGATCACCGGTACCCGCAAGGCGCTGGACTACTTCACGACCCAGTTCACGCCTTACCAGCACAAGCAGGTGCGCATCCTGGAGTTCCCGAACTACAGCAGCTTCGCCCAGTCGTTCGCGAACACGATTCCGTTCTCGGAATCGATCGGCTTCATCGCCGACCTGCGCGACAAGGAAGACCTGGACTACGTGTTCTACGTGACGGCCCACGAGATGGCGCACCAGTGGTGGGGCCACCAGGTCACGGCCGCGAACGTGCAGGGCGCGAGCATGCTGATCGAATCGCTGTCGCAGTACTCGGCGCTGATGGTGATGGAAAAGGAATACGGCCGCCACCAGATGCGCCGCTTCCTGCGCTACGAACTCGACCGCTACCTGAGTTCGCGCGGCGGCGAGCGCATCGAGGAGCTGCCGCTGGTGCGCGTGGAAAACCAGGACTACATCCACTACCGCAAGGGCAGCCTGGTGTTCTACCGCCTGCGCGACGAGATCGGCGAGGAAGCCCTGAACCGCGCCCTGAAGCGCTTCCTGCAGGACAAGGGCTACCAGGAGTCGCCGTTCACCACCTCCGCCGAACTGCTCGATTACATTCGCGCCGAAGCGCCGCCGTCCAAGCATGCGCTGATCGCCGACTTGTTCGAGAAGATCGTCTTCTACGATAACCGCGTGGTCGAAGCCAGCGCGAAGAAGCGCAGCGACGGCCAGTGGGACGTGACGATGAAGCTGCACCTGGCGAAGATGGAAGCCGACGGCAAGGGCAAGGAAACCGCCCGCGCCTACGACGAGCCGGTGGAAATCGGCGTCTTCGCCCGCGCCAAGGGCGCCAAGGAAGCGGACGAGAAGGTGCTGCTGCTGGAAAAACGTGTGCTCTCCGGCGAGAATCCGGTGGTGACCGTGACCGTCAAGGAACAGCCTTTCGACGTCGGCGTCGACCCGTACAACAAGATGATCGACCGCGTGTCGCGCGATAATCGCAAGGAGGTCAGCATCGACTGAGATTCAACAGCCGGGGTCAGGTCTGACATTCGGACACGGCCTCGGCTGTAGTCGGCCTGGCGTGGCACAAGATCGACCGATCGCATCGGCAACCGGCAAGGAGTGAGGAATGGCCAAGCTCGTATTCGGAATGAACCAATCGCTCGACGGCTACGTGGACCACATGCGCTTTGCGCCCAGTCCGCGGCTGTTCCGGCATTTCATCGACGAGGCCCGGGGGCAGGCGGGCAGCATTTACGGCCGCCGGATCTACGAGATCATGCGCTACTGGGACGACGATCATCCCGAATGGGATGCCGACCGTCAGGCCTTTGCCGCGGCCTGGCGCAAGCAGCCGAAATGGGTGGTCTCGCGTTCCCTGCAGTCCGTCGGCCCGCATGCCGCGCTGGTCGGGAACGATCTCGAAGGCGCGATCCGCCGGCTGAAGGCCGAGCGCGACGGCGAGATCGAAGTCGCCGGTCCCGACCTGGCCCGCAGCCTCACGGAACTCGGCTTGATCGACGAGTATCGGATTTACCTGCACCCGGTCGTACTGGGGCAGGGCACGCCGTACTTCGCCGGTCCGCGGCCGCCGCTGCGTTTGGTGGCCAACGAGCGGGTGGACGAGGATGTGCTCAGGCTGGTCTACGTACCGGCCTGACGACGGCCGTCCGGTGGCTTAGCCGCAGGTTTCGACGTAGGCGACCGCCGGCTGCAGGCCGGCGCGCATCTTCGTCACCTTGCCGCCGGTTTCTTCCAGGATGATGGCGGAGCGGCCATCGGCGCTCGGGAAGGTGATGTAGTGGCCGTTCTCGTCGTACTTGTGCGGCGTGATCTGCGCTTCCGGATGGCTGGCGCGGATGTCCGCCAATGTGGCGCCGAAAGGTATGCCCACGGCATTCTCGACCCCGGGCTCGGCGTCGGCACGCGTGACGACATCGTTTTCGACCATGAAGCGCAACTTGGGCAGGGTAGCGAAGCGCACCATGCTGCAGGCCGGGTCGAACGGTTCCGGCAGCGTGGCCTTGCCGCCGGCGGCTTGTTGCGCCTGTTCCAGTGTCATGCCGAAGCGGATCGAGCCGATGCCTGCGGCGCTCAGGGTTGCCGGCGCGGGCGTCGCTGCGCGTGGCGCTTCCTGCGTCGCTTCGGTAGCGGCAGGCGCGGTGGCCGATGTGGCGTTGCCGGCGGGTGCGGCGGGCGGCGCTTCCTTCGAACATGCGCCCAAGAGCGCGAGTATGCCCAGGTATAGATGCTGACGCACGGGTAGCCTTTCTTGTCGATATCAATTTGTTCTCGACTATACTGGGCCAGCCCGATTGCCGACGCACGAACGGAAAGCGTGTGGCACTCGCTTACCGGCTTTTACCCATCGACGCTTGAACAGGAAAACCTTCGACAAAGCATGCACCCGCCTCTGCCCGTTTACCCGCAAACCCGATTGATCCGTGCCGACGCAAGGAGCGTCCTGGTGACCTGGTTTTTCCTCGCCTTGAGTGCATCGCTCTGGGCGCTCGCAACAATGGGTGTTCCTGGGCTCGAGGGCGCGGTGAAGCTGGCCTGGGGCGCGTTCCTGCTGGCAGGACTGGTGCACGTGCTACTGGCCTTGCGGCACCGGTGTCCGGCCTGCAAAAAGCACCCGACGGTGCAAGGCTTCCGGGCGCCGCACCCGGCGTCGCTGGGGCAGTCGCGTGCGCCGGGTTGGGCCGGCGTGGTGGTAAGCGTGGCGCGCGAACGGCGCTTCGTGTGCATCCATTGCGGCGCCGGATATCGCACGTAGTTCAGCGCGCGCAAACCAGCCGGCGCCGGCTCTGCGCAAGTTAGACCCGCTGGCTCCCGTCCGCCGTCGCGACGGCCACTTTCTCCTTCCGCCGCGCCCAGCGCTGCGCCAGCACCGCGCACACCATCAGCTGGATCTGGTGGAACAGCATCACCGGCAGGATGATCATCCCCAGCGCCGACGGCGCGAACAGCACCTTGGCCATCGGCACGCCAGTAGCCAGGCTTTTCTTCGAGCCGCAGAACACGATGGTGATCTCGTCTTCCTTCGAAAAGCCGAGGCGGCGGCTGGTCCAGGTGGCCAGGCCGAGGGCGATCGCCAGCATCAGGGCGCAGATGCCGAGCAGGGCGGCCAGCGTAGCGCCGGAGACGTGCTGCCACAGGCCTTCGGTCACCGATTCCGAAAACGCGGTATACACCACCAGCAGGATCGAGCCCTGGTCGACATAACGCAACACCGGCTTGTGGCGGTCGATGAAGGCGCCGATCCAGGGACGCAGCAGCTGGCCGGCGAGGAAGGGCAGCAGCAGCTGTTCGACGATGCTCAGCACCTGCGGCCAGCCGAAGCCGGCGTCGCCGGCGCCCTGCACGATCAGCGCGCCCACCAGCAGCGGCGTCAAAAAGATGCCGAGGAAGTTCGACGCCGAGGCGCTGCACACGGCCGCCGCCACGTTCCCGCGCGCCATGGCGGTGAACGCGATCGACGATTGCACCGTCGAGGGCAGCACGCACAGGAACAGGATGCCGAGGTAGAGGTCGGGCGTCAGCAGGCCGAGGGCCAGCGGCTTGATGGCCAGGCCCATCAGCGGGAACATGACGAAGGTCGAGGCCAGCACCAGCAGGTGCAGGCGCCAGTGCAGCAGGCCGGCGACAATCGCGTCGCGCGAGAGCTTGGCGCCGTGCAGGAAGAACAGCAGGCCGATGGCGAAGGTGGTGACATTGCCGAGTACATCGGCGACCTGGCCGCTGGCCGGCAGGACGCTGGCCAGGACGACCATGCCGAGCAGGGCGACGGTGTACGGTTCGATCGCGAGCTTGTGCGCGGTGGAGGAAAGAAGGGTCTTGATGCGTCCCATGTCGGTCTTTCGTGATGCCGGCCCGGCGGGCCAAACGTCTATTCTAGCCAGATTGCGGATGAGGCGTGCAAGTCGATCTCTTCGGCGGGAAGCCCGTATGGACGCCAAAAAACCGTTTTCGCCACCCCGGCAGGCAAGCTATACTCGCCGCTTGTTTTTACTCCTCCGGGGACTTACCTTGTTCAAATCCATCGTCCTGCCGGTCGCCCTGCTTGGCGTCGCGGCACACGCCGTCGCCGACGAAGGCCAGTGGCAACCGCACCAGCTGCCGCAGCTGAAATCCGAACTGAAACGCATCGGCATCACGATGCCGGCCGAAAAACTGGCCGATTTGTCGAAGCATCCGATGAGCGCCATCGTCTCGCTGGGCGGCTGCTCGGCTTCCTTCGTGTCGCCGGACGGCCTGGTGGTCACCAACCACCACTGCGGCTACGGCGCCATCCAGCGCAACTCGACCCCGGAAAAGAACTACATCGTCGACGGCTTCCTGGCCAGGACCCGTGCCGAAGAACTGCCGGGCGGTCCGAACTCGCTGGTCTACGTGACCGAGAAGGTCGAGAACGTGACCGACCGCGTGTTAAAGGGCCTGGATGCCGGCATGAGCGGCCGCCAGCGCAGCGAAACCATCTCTTCACGCATCAAGGCCCTGATCGCCGAGTGCGAGAGCGACAAGGCTTACCGCTGCTCGGTGCCGGCCTTCCACCGCGGCCTCGAGTACTACCGCATCAAGCAGCTGATGATCCGCGACGTGCGCCTGGTGTACGCGCCGTCGGACAAGATCGGCAACTTCGGCGGCGACATCGACAATTACGAGTGGCCGCGCCAGACCGGCGATTTCTCCTTCCTGCGCGCGTATGTGGGCAAGGATGGCCGTCCGGCCGACCCGTCGCCGGATAACGTGCCCTACAAGTCGAAGGACTTCCTGGTTGTCTCCGCCGAAGGCCTGAAGAACGGCGATCCGATCCTGCTGGCCGGCTACCCGGGCCGCACCAGCCGCTACAAGCTGCCGTCGGAGATCCGCTTCGCGCGCGACGTCGATTACCCGGCGAAAGTCGCGACCATCACCGCCGACCTCGACGTGATCGCCGCCGCTACCCGCGGCAACGCCGCCTGGGACGTGCGCTACGCCAGCGTCGCCAAGAGCCTGAACAACGTGCTCAAGAAAACGCAAGGCCTGCTCGACGGCTTTGCGCGCAAGGACATCGCCGCCATCAAGGACGTGCAGGATGCCGAGTTCCGCGCCTGGTACGGCAAGAACGGCAGCGCATCGAACCTGCTCGGCCAGCTGGACGCGGTGATCGCGGCCGACATGGCGCTGTCGCGCCAGGAAGCGGCGTATGCGGAAGCGACCCACAGCGACCTGCTCAAAAGCGCACGCACCCTGTACCGCCTGGCCCAGGAACGCCAGAAGCCGGACGCCCAGCGCGAAAGCGGCTACCAGGAACGCGACCTGTCCTTCATCAAGGCGCGCCTGACCCGCCTGGAACAGTCCTTCGTCACGAATGTCGACCAGGCCCGCTGGGCCGCCGGTCTGCAGCGTTACGCGAAGATCGACGCCAAGCTGCGTCCGCAAGGCCTGGATGCGCTGCTGCCGAAGGCCGACAGCCTGGATGCCTACTACAAGAGCACCGAGCTGGCCGACACCAGCAAGCGCCTGGCCTGGATCGGCAAGGACGTCGACGCCTTCCGCAAGTCGAACGACCCGTTCATCGGGCTGGCCGTGCGCCTGGCCGACGTCGCCGGCAAGCTCGACGACGAGCGCAAGGACATCGACGGCAACCTGGACCGCACCATCCCGCAGTACATGGCGGCCGTGATCGACTGGAAGAAGTCGCAGGGCAAGCCGGTCTACCCGGACGCGAATTCGACGCTGCGCGTGACCTTCGGCACCGTGTCGCCGTATTCGCCGCGCGACGGCCTGGTGAAGGGTCCGTTCACGACCGTCGAGGGCATCGTCGAGAAGCAGACCGACAAGGACCCGTTCCTGGTGCCGGCCAAGCTGACCGAGGCCGTGAAAGCCAAGCGTTACGGCGTGTTCAAGGACCCGGTGCTGAACACCGTGCCGGTCAACTTCCTGTCGAGCGCCGACACCACCGGCGGCAATTCGGGTTCGGCGGTGATGAACAAGCGCGGCGAGCTGGTGGGCCTGAACTTTGATTCGACTTACGAGTCGATCACCAAGGACTGGTACTTCGACACCGCGATCACGCGCGCGATCCACGTCGATATCCGCTACATGCTGTGGGTGATGAAGGAAGTCGACGGGGCGGATAACCTGTTGAAGGAAATGACGATCAAGTACCCAAAAAAATAAACCAGGGTTGATCGTTCAAGAACCGCGGCCGGAGCGATCCCGCCGCGGTTTTTTCTTACGCGGCAGCGGCAACGTAGGGTGGGCGCCCCGTGCCCACGCGTGAACGATGAGCAGACGCAGCTCGATTACGCAAACATAGTGCAGGCGTCACGCGTGGGCACAGGGGCGCCCACCCTACGTATCACATTCCAGTGGCCGCAACGGGGAAACGGATCTCGAACCGTGTCTCGCCGGTGCCTGTCGAGGCCAGCGCGTAGGCAAACCCGTGCCGCGTCAAGACCTCGCGCACGAACATCAGCCCGATCCCCTGGCCGCCCTGCTTGGTGCTGAAGAAGGGCGTGAACAGCTGCCGCGGCGGCACCTCGCCCAGCAGGTCGGCCGAGTCGCACACCGCCAGCACAATGTCATCGCCATCGCGTTCCAGCGACAGATCGACATGCCCACCCGGCACCCCCGCCGCCTGCCTTGCCGCCACCGCCTCGATCGCATTCTTCACGACATTCAGCAGCGCGCCTTCCATCAGATGGGCATCGAGCGCCACCGCAGGCACGGTATCGCAACGGCGCCACCCCAGGCGGATGGCACGGCTGGCGCAGGCTTCGCGGTTCAGCCACAGGATGTCGTCGACCATCTCCTTGACGGCGACTTCGCGCAATTCGGGCGCCGGCATCTTGACCACGCGCGTAAAGCGGTCGATGAACTCGCCCAGGCTCACATTGCGCCGCTTGACCGCCTCGATGGCGGTGGCGAAATCGGCGGCATCCGCGTCCAGCAGCTGGCTGCGGTAGAACAGCAGGGAATCGAGCACCGAGCGCGTGGCGGCCACCGTGTTGTTCACCTCGTGCGCCAGCACCCGCACCAGCTTGGCGTAGGTGGCGCGCTCCGAGTCTTCCAGCTCCGCCGTCAATTCCTCGACCATCAGGAAGTGGCGCGCAAAGCCGCGGTCGTAGAACTGGCCGCGCTGTGCACGGTAGCGGCGGCCCTCCAGGTCGGTGAGCAGGCGGCTGTCGCCCAGGGGCAGGGCGTCGAGCTGGGCGATCAGGTCCAGGCTGCGTTCGCGCGCCCGTGCATCCAGGCCGCGCGCCAGCGGCGCTTCGCCCGACAGCCACGCCGCCAGCGCACGGCCCTGCGGCAGCTCGATGCCGAGTAGCCGCAGGGCGCTGGCATTCACCAGGCTGACCGCGCCGTCGAAATCGAAGACCAGCACCGCGCCCGGCGTCGCTTCCAGCAGGCGGTCGAGGAAACCCTGCTGCTCGCCGGCGGCCAGGCGTTCGCGGTGCAGGGCCGCCAGCATGGTGTTGAACATCCCGACCAGCTCTTCCAGTTCGCGCGAGGCTGGGGCCGACAGGCGGTTCGCGTAGTGCCCGTCCTGCAGCAGGTCGTGGAAGCGGCGCGTGTAGCCGAGGGGTTCGAGTGCGCGCCGCACCAGGGCGAAGCCCAGCACCAGGCTGCCCAGCAGCAGCGCCTCGGCCAGGACGAACAGGGCTGGGCGGTCGATCAGCAGCAGGGCCGCGGCGCCGAACAGCAGCAGGTGCAAGGCCAGCAGGTAGGCGCCCAGGCGCAGGCGCAGCGTCATTCCTCGTGTCCCTGGCCGGGTTCGGCCAGGCCGTGGCGCTCCAGGCGCCGGTACAACGCCGTGCGCGACAGGCCCAGGACCCTGGCCACGCGCGTGATGTTGCCGCCGTGCTGGTCGAGCGCCTGCTCGATCATGTGGCGCTCCACCTGTTCCAGCGTCATGCCGTCCACGCCGAGGCGCAGGCTGCTGCCCGCGTCGTCGTGCTGGCCGGCCGCGAAGTCGGCGCCCGTCAACTGGGCCTTGCCGGCCAGGAGCAGGGTGCGTTCCAGCGTCTGCTTGAGCTGGCGGATGTTGCCGGGCCAGGGCTGGGCGCCCAGCCAGTCGAGCGCGCTGGCGCTCAGGCTCACCTCGCCCAGGCCGTAGCTCTCCGCCACCGATGCCGCGATGTGCCGCGCCAGCAGCGGGATGTCGCTGCGCCGTTCGCGCAGCGGCGGCAGGCGGATCGTGATCAGGTTCAGGCGGTAGAACAGGTCTTCGCGGAAGTCGCCGGCGGCCACCAGTTCGGCCAGTTCGCGGTTGGTGGCCGAGACCACGCGCACGTCGGCCTGTTCGCTGCGGCTGGCGCCGACCGGCTGGTAGCGCCCGTCCTGCAGCACGCGCAGCAGCTTCACCTGGTCGCCGCGGTTCAGTTCCCCGATCTCGTCCAGGAACAGGGTGCCGCCTTCGGCCGCCGCGATGTGGCCCTTGCGATCGCTGCGCGCATCGGTGAATGCGCCGCGCACGTGGCCGAACATCTCGCTTTCGAATAGGGTCGGCGTGATCGCGCCCATGTTGATCTTGACGACAGGTTCGCTTACGCGCGCGCTGTTGCGGTGGATGGCGTCGGCCACCAGCTCCTTGCCGGTGCCGCTTTCGCCGAGGATCAACACCGGCGCCCGCGTGCGCGCCACCTGGCCGACCGTGGCCAGCACGCGCAGCAGTTTCGGGTGCTCGCCGACGATGGCGGAAAAATCGAAGCCGCTGTCGAGCGCCGCGCGCGTCGGGCCGCCGGCAGGCGAACCGGCCAGCTCCAGGGTGGCGCGCACCAGCTCCACCAGCTGGGCGTTGTCCCAGGGCTTGGTGAAGAAGTTGGCGGCGCCGGCCTTGATGCCGTTGACGGCCAGCGCGATCGAACCCCAGGCCGTCATCAGCAGCACCGGCAGCTGGGGATGGCGCTGGCGGATGGCGTCGAGCAGGGCCAGGCCTTCGGCGCCGCTGGTCTGCAGCGAGAAGTTCATGTCCTGTAAAACGAGGTCGAACGGTTCGCGTGCCAGCAGGGCCAGGGCTTCGTCCGGCCCGCTGCAGCAGGCGGCGTCGAAACCGGATTGCTTCAGCAGCAGGGCCAGCGAGACCTGGACCGCGCCATCGTCGTCGACGACCAGGACGCGCGGCTTGTGTGATGCTTCCATCTTGGATTGTCTCTCTTGTCGCTTTTTTTTGTTACTCGTAGTGCAGCGCTTCGGTCGGGCTCAGGCGGCTGGCGCGCCAGCCCGGGTACAGGGCGCACAGCAAGGATAGCAGATAGATGACCCCCATCGACAGCACTGCCGCCGCCGCGAAGACCGTCCAGTTCAGGCTTTCTCCCAGCACGCCGGTAAGCGGCAGCTGCACCAGGAGGGCCAGGCCGAGCGCAATCGCAATCGAACTGAGCATGAATTGTTCGAGCACGATCTGGCGGTAGATGCCCGCGGCGCTGGCGCCGATGGCGCGGCGCAGGCCGATCTCGGGAATGCGCGCGGTGGTGTTCTGCCACAGCGCGCCGAACAGGCCGAAGGCAACCATCACCAGCATGAAGGCGGCGATCACCGACACCAGCACCAGCGGCGTGGCGCGGGTGTGCAGCATGTTCTTGCGCAGCGTGGACAGCGGCGTGATCTGGAAGGCCCAGTCGTTGCGGATCAGTTTCAGGCGGCGGTTCAGGCGCTTCTCGAAATCGCGCGTGGTGCCGGGCTTCACCTGCAGCACGATGGTGCGGATGTCGCCGTCGTTCTTGCCGGCCTCGAAGCGCAGGAAGGCGAAGTTGACTGGCGCCTCGAATTCGCCCTTGGCGCGGAATTCGTCCACCACGCCGACCACCTTGTAGCTCACTCCAGGCTTGCCGCCTTCGCCATCGATGAACTGCTGGCCCACCGCGCGCTGGCCGGGGAACATGGCTTCGGCCATGCGGCGGTTGATGACCACCGTGCGCGCGGCGCTGCCGTTGTCGAGCTCGGAGAACCAGCGGCCCTCGGCCAGCCGGATGCCGAGTACGCCGGCCAGCCCGTCGTCGACCTCGATCAGTTCGGTGTGCACTTGCGGGTCCTTGCCGCCGCGCCGCATGTCGGAAGTATAGGTGGACATCGCATACGGCTCGAAAGCGGCAAAGGCCACGCCGCTGACTTCCGGCAGTTCGAGCAGGCCGCGGCGCAGGTTGTCGTAGACGCCGGCATCGAAATGCTGCTTGCCGTTGTCGCCGGCCTGGATCGTCACCGACCAGACATCGGCCGCATCGAAGCCGAGCGGCATCCGGTACAGCTGGGCATAGCGCGCGCCGAAGGCGGCGACCCCGAACACGATGGCAAAGGCAAGCAGGATCTCGAGGCTCAGCATCAGGTTCCTGGACTTGCGCTTCCAGGTCAGTTTCAGCAAATGGCGGAACATCAAACGGCTCCCTTCAGGGCGTGGACGGGATCGAGGCGCGACATCTTCCAGGCGGGCAGCACGCCGGAGACGAGGCCGAAGATGGTGGCGATCAGCATGCCCCAGCCGAACACGGCCAGGTTCAGGCTGTACTGCATGTAGTCGACCAGCTGGATAGTTTCGAGCCAGGCCAGCACGCCGGCGGTGACGGCCAGCGCGATCAGCCCGCCGGCCAGGCAGAGCAGCACGTTTTCCACCACCAGCTGGAGCGCCAGCTGCGAACTGGTGGCGCCGAAGGCCTTGCGCACGCCGATCTCGACTCGCCGCTCCATGATGCGGCCCGTGTTCAGGTTGACCAGGTTCAGGGCCGGCAGCAGCATGAAGACCAGCATCGCCACGACGATCAGGGTGAGCAGCAGGCCGGCGCCGGAATCGAAGGTCTCGCTGCCGCCCACCGTCAAGCGCGCAAACAAATCGAGTTTGCTGTCGGCCCAGAAGCGGGTCTTCGCCCATTTCTTCGGATCGTCGTGCACCACGGTCCTGGCGATGCTCTCCACCTGGCGCCGGATGCGTGGCAGGTCGGCACTGCTCTCGGCCAGGATCAGGGCGACGAACATGCCGGTCAGCTGGTTGCGGTAGTCCGAGGAAGCGAAGGTGCTGATCGGCGCCCAGATGTCGGCAAACGCGTTCACGTGCATCGCATCCGCGACCACGCCCACGACCTCGAAGTTCTGGCCGCCGACGTCGATGTGCTGGCCGACCGCAGCCGCGGGCAGGCCCGGGAACAGGCGCTTGGCGGTCGTGGCATTCAGGACGGCGACCATGCGGCCCGCGGCGTCGTCGGCGGCGGTCGGCAGGCGTCCGGCGAGCACGGGGAAATCGAGGATCTTCCAGTAGTCGGCGTCGACGCGGCGCATCTGCAGTTCGCTCACGCGCTCGCCCTGGTAGACCGAGGTCGGGGAGGGCAGGGTGGCGGCGGCGACGCGCTCGACGCCGGGCATGGGCTTGAGGAATTTGTCGATCAGCTTGTAGCCGAGCGGCGTGGTGCTGACGCTATTGCCGTCGGGGCTGTCCATGCGCATCAGCATGATCTGCAGGAAGCGCTCGCTCTTGCCCTCCACGCCGGATGGGCGGAAGGCGGTTTCCAGCAGCGAGGCGACCACCATCAGTACCACCAGGGTGAGCACGATGCACAGCAGGTTGATCGCGGTGAAGAGCTTGCGGCGCATGAAGACTTTCCATGCGGTGAGCAGGTAGTTGCGGAGCATGGCTTCTCCTCAGGCGACCAGCTGGCCGTCGAACACGCGCACGATGCGGCTGGTGCGGCGCGCCTCGTGTTCGTCGTGGGTGACCATGACCACCGTGGTGCCTTCGCTGTTCAATTTCAGCAGGATGTCCATCACCTCGGCGCCCATCTTGCTGTCGAGGTTACCGGTCGGCTCGTCGGCCAGCAGTACCTGCGGCCGGCCGACGATCGCGCGCGCGATCGCCACGCGCTGCTGCTGGCCGCCCGAGAGCTGGTTCGGGAAGTGGTCTATGCGTGCGCCCAGCCCCACCTTTTCCAGCGCTTCTTGCGCCAGGCGGCGCCGTTCCCCGGCCGCCATGCTGCGGTACAGCAGCGGCAGCTCGACGTTGTCGATCACGCGCAGGTCGGGGATCAGGTGGAAGCTCTGGAAAATGAAGCCGAAGGTGCTGTTGCGCAGCTTGGCCACCTGCTTGTCGCGGTAGCGCGTGATCGGAATGCCCTCGACCTCGATGCTGCCCTCGCCGGGGCGGTCGAGCAGGCCGATCAGGTTCAGCAGGGTGCTCTTGCCGCAGCCGCTGGGGCCCATCATGGCGACGAACTCGCCTTTCTTCACGTGCAGGTCGACGTCCTTCACGGCCAGGGTTTCCACCTTGTCGGTGCGGTAGGTCTTGCTGACCTTGTTCAGTCGGATCATGTTTTTCCCTCGTTTGGATTCAGTTGGTGATGCGGATGCTGTCGAGATTCGCAAAGGCCTTGGTGTCGGAAACGATGAAGCGCTCGCCCGGCCGCGCGCCGGACAGCACCTCGACCAGCTTGCCGTCGCCGCCGCCCAGCTGCAGCGTGGTCTTGCGCGCCACGCCGTCGCGCACCGCGAATGCCGGCTGCGGCCCGCTGCCGTTGAAGGCGGCGCCGGCGTCGAGCACCAGGGCGCCGGTCTTTTGTTCGGTGACGATATTCACGTCGACGCGCATCTTGTTGCGCAGCAGCGGGTTGTGCGGCTGCTCCAGGTCGACCAGCAGCTTGACGGTGCCGTTCTGGATCTCGGGCAGGATGGTGTGCACGCGGCCGGCGAGGATCTCGCCGTTCTGCTCCACGCGCACCTTCTGGCTTGGTGTCAGCAGGCGCGCATGGAAGTCGGACAGCGCCGCCTCGACCCGGTAGTTGTTCATCTCCGACACGCGCGCCAGCAGCTGGCCGGCGGCCACGCTGGCGCCTTCTTCCTGCACCAGCGTGGTCAGCATGCCGGCAAACGGCGCGCTCACGCGGGTCTGGGCCAGCAGGCGCTCCTGCTGGGCGATCTGCTTGGTCAGGATCGCCTTTTGCAGGTTGGCGGCGTCGATGCTGCCGGCGGTGGCGCGGCGGCTGTCGGCAATCTGCTCGCGCTGCTGGCGCAGCTGGATCTCGGTGCGCTTGACGTTCAGTTCCGAGGCCAGCAGGTCTTCGCCCGACACCAGGCCGCTCTGGCGCAGCTTCTGGTTGCGCTCCTGGCGCGCGCGCGCCGACAGCAGGTCGAGCTCCAGCAGTTCGATGCTGCTGGCGAGCGTCTTGTGCTTCTGGTCCAGCTCCAGCTTCAGCAGGTTGATGCGGTTTTCCTGCTGCGCCAGCTGCTCCTGCAAGGCGTCGAGCGCGAGGCGCACGTCGCGGTCGTCGAGTTCGAGCAGCAGCTCGCCGGCCTTTACTTGCTGGCCCGGCTTGGCGTGGACCCTGAACACGCGGCTGGCGGCAGGGCTGGCCACCACTTCCTCGTGCACCGGGATCACGACGCCGGACGCGTTGACGGTGCTGGCGACGTCGCCCTTGCGCACGGTGGAGACCACGATGTCGGACGCGGCCACGCTCGGACGCAGCAGGCGGTTGATGCCCCAGCAGGCGGCCACCAGGGCGATGAAGAGCAGGGCGCCGGCGGCCAGGCGGATATGCTTGCGGCGGCGGAGGAAGACGGGGTCGAGGGCTTGGTCCATGGCCTCCTTATTGCAAGGGCCGTGCCAGCAGGTCTTGCCCCGTGCGGCGCCGCTTGCCAGGACCCGGGCTGACCGGCTGCGAACACCGGTGTCCGGATTCGGACACTCAGCCTTGCGCATTCCCCCATCAGCTCCCATAATCGCCTGCTTAGCTGTTGCAGAACCCTGGCGGCCTTCGTTCGCGCCGCTTCGAACATGCTCCGTATCCGCTGTGCCTTCGCCCGACTGCCTCAATGAACGATACCCTTGCGATCTTCGGCTTCCCGACCACGCCCCTCGAACTGATCTCGTTTGCCCTGGCAGTGACGACCGTGCTCCTCAACGTGCGCCAGAACCACTGGGCCTGGCTGTTCTCGATCACCTCGTCGGCCACGTATGCGGTGGTGTTCTTCGACGCCCGCCTGTACGGCGACAGCGGCTTGCAGCTGGTGTTCATCGCCGCCTCGGTGTGGGGCTGGTATCAGTGGCTGCGCGGAACAGGGGAGACGCGCCTGGTGGTCACCCGTTTGCGCTGCGCCGGCTGGGCCTGGGCGCTGGCCGGCTGGGCGCTCGGCTTCCTGGCGTTGTCGTGGTTCCTGAAGACGTATACGAACACCGACGTGCCGCGCATGGATGCTTTCCTTACCGCCGGCAGCCTGGTCGGCCAGCTGCTGCTGGCGCGTAAAAAAGTCGAGAACTGGGTCATCTGGATCGTGGTCGACGTGCTGTACGTCGGCCTCTACCTGTTCAAGGACCTGCACGTGACGGCGGTGCTGTACGCGGTCTTCGTGCTGCTGGCGGCGCGCGGGCTGCGTGCCTGGAGCAACATTGCGCAGGTCAAGGCAGGGGCGGACCGATGAAGCGTATTGCGATTCTCGGCGCCGAGTCCTCGGGCAAGTCGACCCTGTGCGAGGCGCTGGCGCGGCGCTACCGCACTGTGTGGGTGCCGGAATACCTGCGCGAATTCGTCGACACGATGGGCCGCGTGCCTTTCGAGGACGACCAGTTCGGCATTGCCCGCACCCAGCGTGCGCGCGAGGATGCGGCGGCCTTGCAGGCACGCGATGTCCTGTTCTGCGACACCACACCGCTGATGACGGCCTTGTACAGCCGCGTCTACTGGGGCCGTGTCGATGACCGGCTGGCGGAACTGGCGCGCAGCCACGACTACGCGCTGACGCTGGTGACGGCCACCGACACACCCTGGATGCCGGACGGCCTGCAGCGCGAATCGGAGGAAGTGCGCGACCTGGTGCACCGTATGGTGCTGGCGGAGTTGCAGGAAAGGGGCATCCCTTACCTG
Organism: Massilia sp. YIM B02769; assembly: GCF_030411995.1. Lineage (GTDB taxonomy): Bacteria > Pseudomonadota > Gammaproteobacteria > Burkholderiales > Burkholderiaceae_D > Telluria. Next base: position 20,368 of record NZ_JASNRC010000006.1, on the reverse strand, counting down.
CTGGTGCAGGGTGACCTGCCGCAGCGACTGCGGCGGGTGGAGGAAGCGCTGGCCGCGCTTTAGAAGTCGAACTGCGCCGACACGCGGAAGGTGCGCGGCACGCCCGGCAGCAGGTAGCCGCCCAGTTGCTGGGTGACGTCGCGCCAGTAGAACTTGTCGAACAAATTGTCGACGCGCGCACGCAGCGTGACGTTCGTCGCGCCCATCTTCATGCCATAGGCCGCGCCCAGGCCGAACACGTGGTAGCCCGGCACATACACCGTGTTCTGCGGATCGAAGGACTTCTTGCCCGCGTATTGCCACTGGCCGCTGAGCTTCAGGCCGGGCACCATCGGCAGCGCGTAGTCGGCCCACAGCGTGGTCTTCAGCTCCGGCACGTTGGTCACGCGTTTGCCGTCGTAGAGGGCGTTGCCGGTGTCCTGCTGCTTTGCCCGCAGCGCCATCAGGGTGGCGCCGTAGGTCAGGGCGCCGCTGCCGCGCTGGGCCGCGAGTTCAAAGCCGCGGTGCATCTGCTTGCCGTTGCGGACAAAAGTGTTCGCCGCGTTCACGTATTCCAGGCCGGTGCTGATCTGGAACAGCGCGGCGCTCAAGGCCACGTCGCCGAAGTTGCCCTTGGTGCCGAGTTCGAACTGCTTCGAGCGGTTCGGGCCCAGGTCCTGGTTCTGGTTGGTGGTTTCCATCTCCGCCACGCCGCCCGATTGCAGGCCGTAGGCCACGGTGCCGTACACGTTCCAGCGCGGCGTGATGCCGTAGACCAGCGACGCGCTCGGCAGCAGCCAGCTGTCCTTGTTCGAGGTCGGGCCGAGTGCGAGTTCCGGCGTTTGCGTGCTGTCGATCCTGGTGTAGCGCAGGCCGGCGTGCAGGGTGAGGTCCGGCGTCAGCGTCAGGATGTCCTGCACGAAGAGGGAACGTTCGCGCTCGGTGAAGCGCTCGCTGACCGGGCCGGTGCTCGGGTTGCCTGGTGCGGGATCGACGACCAGGTTCTGGTAGATGTTGCTGTAGCCGGCGTAGTCGTAGACGTAGTCGCCCCAGCTGTTGTGGCGCTCGGCGTAGCCGATGCCGGCGGTGAGCACGTGGCGCAGGGCGCCGGTGGCGAAGCGGCCCTGGACTTGCGCCTGCACGCCGAACGGCGTCCTGCGCTCGCCCACGCTCTGGTAGTCGTACACGTCGTAGTCGCCATTCGAGCAGTAGCCCGGGTAGTAGCCGTCGCCTTCGTTCGAGCAGCCGTAAGGGAAGGCGGTGTAGTCGTCGCGCTTGAACCAGTGCTTGTTGGCGGTGACCGTGGCGCGCCAGTCGGCGTTCAGGCGGTAGTCGAAGCGCAGGCCGACGTTGGCGCTGTCGGTGTCGACCGGCTTGGTCCAGGGCTGGGCGTTCAGCAGGGTCTTCGGATTCACGCCGCGCGGCAGTTCCACGCCGCGGATCAGCTGGTAACCCGGTGCGGTGACCTGCTCCTTGTGCTGGAAGTCGGCGTCCAGCTGCAGCAGCGCGTCCGGCGAGATCTGCCAGTCGAAGGCGCCGGATACGAACTGGCGCTTGCCGTCGGCGCCGTCGACATAGGAACGCAGGCGCTCGGCGGCGGCGTTCACGCGGTAGCCGAAGCGCTTGTCCTCGAAGCGGCCGCCCAGGTCGACCGCGCCGTACAGCGTGCCGCGCTCGCGCGCTTCGACCGTCACCGAGCGCAGGTCGCTGCTGGTCGGGCGCTTGGTGACGAAGTTCAGGATGCCGCCCGGCGCCGCCAGGCCGGCCTGCATGCCGGCCACGCCTTTCAGCAGTTCCAGGCGCTCCTTGTTCTCCAGCGGGATCTGGGTGTCGGCGGAAATGACGATGCCGTCCTTGCGGTAGCCCGAGTTCGGGTTCAGCATGAAGCCGCGCACCGAGAACTGCTCGGCATAGCCGACGGCGTTGTAGGCGTCGCCGACCGAGGCGTCGTAGGCGAGGGCGTCGGTTGCGCTGCGGATCGACAGATCCTGCATCTGCTCGCGGCTGAAGGCGCTGATCGAGACCGGGGTGTCGACGATAGCCATGTCGGCGAAGCCGCCGATGCTGGCGCGGTCGCTGACGGTCCACTTGCTGCCGCTGACGACGACCGAGGGGATGGCGTCGGTCGTTTGTGCATGGGCCGGAACGGCGAACGCCTGGGCCACGGCGCAGGCGAGGAGGGAATACTGCAAAACTGGTTTCATTGTGTGCTCGGGTTTCGAGCGGCGCACCGGCGCCGCTTTTGATAAAGCCGGAGCCAACGTGGGGGAAGGGCAAGGAGGATGGGAACTGCGTTGCGCTTTCCTTCGCTGGCATTATCCAGATCAGGTACGAAGGGTATCTCTCACCCGGAACGCGAATTCCAGGACCCCTAGCGAAGGCGCGAGTGTAGCACGGAGGATGGCGCTTTTGTCAATGCTGGAATGGCGCCCGTCGATATGCGGGTTTTCGTAGGGTGGACACCTGTGTCCACGCTGTCTCATCGCGTGTTCGGACGCGGCGCGTGAAACGGTGGGTATTCAAGGGTACGACCGCGTGGGCACAGGTGCCCACCCTACAACAGCAAATTCCATCGGCCGTTCAAAAGGTTCACACCTCGGCGGTTTCGCGCAGCGGCGCCGCATGCTCATGGTGCGCACGCGCATGCAGCAAATGCCGCTGCAGGGTCGACTTCGCCGCGTCCCCGATCGCGCGCCAGTACTCGCGCCGTTGCGCCGCGCGTTTGCGGTGCTTGGACGGCATGTCGGCCAGCGGCTTGAGGTAGAAGGGGAGCGAGATCAGCCAGGTGTCCCCCGGCAGCTCGACTCCGCCCAGGATCTTCCAGAAACCATCGTAGGCATTCGCGAAGTGCTTGGCATCGAGCGGGTCGTAGGCCGGATGCGCGGTGCACTTCACGCCCGCCACCTGCTCCATGCCCACGGCCTGGGCCACGCCCTGCATCGCGGCGAAGCAGAAGAAGCTCGGCGAGTTGTTGGGAAAGGCGTTCTCGAAGGCCTCGAAGGCTACGCCCGAATCGGTCCAGCGTCCCTGGTTGCGGGTGACGAAGGGCAGCAGCCCCGGCGGCAGGCCGGCCACCGCGCCGTCGACCCAGGAGAACGACAGCCGGTGCAGCACCTTGCCGTCGGCGACCAGGGCAATCGTCAGGTCGCCCTCGGCATTCATGCGCGAGGCCATTTCCAGGCGGATCAGGAACTGGCTGCCGGCCGCCTCCATCTGCCACAGCGCCAGCCCGCCGCCGGCATACACCGCCTGCTTGTAGGCGGCGTTGAAACTGGTTTCCTCGAAACGGTAGTGCGACAGCACGCACTGCACCCGCTGGCGCGCCGACAAGCCCTTGACCAGGTAGTCGCGGTGGCTCAGGTGATGGAACAGGTCGTCGTTCGAAGGCGCCGCCACGTAGTTGCGCACGACGTCGAGCTGGCACAGCGATGCATGGTCGCCCCAGTACAGCAGCACGCGCGCACTGCGCAGCACCGACTTCAGGCGCGAGGGGAGGGAAAGCCGGCCGTTGTGGGCCGTCCAGTACTTGGCGAGGTGGGCGAAAATCATGGTCGCGTTCCGTAGGTGGCGGTGTCAGGCAAACTTATGGTGGCTCAGCTGCCCCATGCCGGCGGTGAGATTGCTCAAGAGAAATAAATTCTCTGGGGCAATCTTTCCGGCGCTCTGACTGGAAATCGCGAACATATTTCTGCTCCTTCGGCTCTGATTCTTGTCAAACGTAATGACATGTTTCTTACAAGAATAACATGAGCCGCGCGCGCTCCCGCCGGATTTTGTTCGATACTCCCGGTTCACCTACGGAGAACACCATGGCTTACGATTTGTATTACTGGCCGAGCCTGCAGGGCCGCGGCGAATTCGTCCGGCTGGCACTCGAGGAAGCAGGCGTCGACTACGCCGACGTGGCGCGCGGGCCGCATGGCGTCGACGTGTTGACGGCGGCAATGAAGGAAGGCCCGACGCCCGCGTTCGCGCCGCCCTTCCTGCGCGCCGGTGACCTGCTGATCGGCCAGACCTCGACCATCCTGATGTTCCTCGGCGAACGTCACGGCCTGGCGCCGCAGGATGAGGCCGGCCGCTTCTGGACCCAGCAACTGCAGCTGACGATTGCCGACGTGGTAAGCGAGGTGCACGATACCCACCACCCGGCCGGCATGAACGCGTATTACGAGGACCAGAAACCCGAGGCCCTGCGCCGTTCGCAGGAATTCACCTCGGCGCGCATCCCCAAGTTCCTCGGCTATTTCGCGCGCGTGCTGGGCGACAAGGATTACCTGCTGGGGCCGGAGGTGACCTATGCGGATCTGTCGCTGTTCCAGGTGCTCGAAGGCTTGCGCTATGCCTTCCCGAAAGCGACGGCGCGCGTGCTGGCCGAGCATCCCCAGCTGGAAGCCTTGCGCCGCCGCGTGGCCGAGCGGCCGCGCATCGCCGCCTACCTGTCGTCCGAGCGGCGCATTCCGTTCAATGAGGAAGGCATCTTCCGGCATTATCCGGAACTGGACGCCTAGTCTCGCTTAGTCTCGCTTAGTCCGGCTCAGGCTCACCTAGTCCCAGGCCGGGGCGAAGTCCGGGCTGACCAGGCGCTCGCCGCGCTCCAGCGCATCGATGGCGGCGATGTCATCCGCGTCCAGGCGCACCCGATGCGCGGCCAGGTTGCTTTCGAGGTTGGCGCGCCGGGTCGAGGACGGGATCACGGCGTAGCCTTTGCCCAGCAGCCAGGCCAGCGTCACCTGGGCCGGCGTCGCCTGCACGCGGTCGGCAATCGCGCGGATCACCGGGTCGTCGATCGCCTTGCCGTAGGCGAGCGGCATGTAGGCGGTGACGTGGATGCCGTGTTCGCGTGCAAACGCCGCCACCGCGCGGTTCTGCAGGTAGGGATGCAGCTCGACCTGGTTGGTGGCGATGTGCTGCGCCCCAACCGCATCGATGGCTTCGCGCATCAGCGGGATCGTGAAGTTCGAGATGCCGATGGCGCGTGTCAGGCCGCGTTCGCGCGCCGTCATCAGCGCCCGCATCGATTCGGCCACGCTGACGGCGGCGCCGGGCGAAGGCCAGTGGACCAGGGTCAGGTCGACCGTGTCCAGGCGCAGCTTGCGCAGGCTCTCTTCCAGGCTCGGGATCAGGGCTTCGCCCGAGAGGTGCTCGGTCCAGATCTTGGTGGTGACGAAGACCTCGCCGCGCGCGATGCCGCTGTGCGCCAGGGCTAGTCCGACCTCGGCTTCGTTGCCGTAGATCTGGGCGGTGTCGATGTGGCGGTAGCCGAGGTCGAGGGCGTTGACGACGCTGTCGATGGCTTGCTGGTTTTGCAGGCGGAAGGTGCCTGCGCCGATGGTCGGCATGTTCATGGTGATGTCCTTTTTCAGTAAATTAAACGAGTTCGGCGGAACGCTGCGGCCGGGCTGCCGCGGTGCTGGCATCGCGCCGGTCGAGGCGGCCGGCCAGCGTGGTCAGGAGCAGGGCGCCGAGCACGACCGCCGCGCCGATCGGCGGCGTTGCCAGCAGGCCCAGGTGTTCGACGATCAGCCCGCCGCCCCAGGCGCCGAGCGCGATGCCGAGGTTGAAGGCGGCGATGTTCAGGCCGGATGCCATGTCCAGCGCCTGCGGCGCATCGCGTTCGGCGCGCTGCACCACGTACAGCTGCAGGCCCGGCACATTGCCGAAGGCGACCGCGCCCCAGGCCAGCACGGTGGCCACCACCAGCACCGGATGCGGCGCGGTGAAGGTCAGCATGGCGAGCACCGCCGCCAGCAGCGCGAACACGATCTGCAAGGCGCGCACCGGCCCCTTGCGGTCGGCCAGGCGTCCGCCCCAGATATTTCCGGCAGCGACCGACACGCCGTAGACCAGCATCACCAGGCCCACGCTCGAGGCCGCGAAACCGGCCACGTCCTGCAGGATCGGCGCCAGGTAAGTAAATGCCGTGAACGAGCCGCCGTAGCCGAGCGTGGTGATGGCATACACCAAAAGCAGGCGCGGTTTCTTCAGCACCGCGAACTGGGCCGCCAGGCCGGCCGGCTTGCCGGCGCCGATGGAAGACGGCACCAGCAGCATGCTGCCGACCATGGCGATCACGCCGAGCAGGGCGACGGCCAGGAAGGTCGACTGCCAGCCGAACTGCTGGCCGATCCAGGTGCCGAGCGGCACGCCGGTGACCAGGGCGACGGTGAGGCCCGTGAACATCAGGGCGATGGCGCGCGCCGCTTTCTCCTTCGGCACCAGGCTGGTGGCGATGGTCGAGCCGATCGAGAAGAAGACGCCGTGCGCCAGGCCGGTCAGCACGCGCGCCGCCATCAGGGCCGCATAGCCGGGCGCCACCGAGGCGACCAGGTTACCGGCCGTGAACAGCAGCATCAGGCCGATCAGCAGGCGCTTGCGCGGCACGCGGGCGGTGAGCGCGGTGAGCACCGGCGCACCGACGGCGACACCGAGCGCGTACAGGCTGACCAGCAGGCCGGCCGAGGGCAGCGAAACGCCGAGGCTGGCGGCAACGTCGGGGATCAGGCCGACGATCACGAACTCCGTCGTTCCGATGGCGAAGGCGCTGAGGGTGAGCGCCCATAAAGCGAGTGGCATATTGTTCTCCTGTAGCCATTGTTTGTGGATGGACTGCAGTCTGAACGGAATGTCGCCCGCGAAAAATCCTTTGCCCTACAATACACTTTTGACTGGGAGTCACGAATGATCGACGTAGAGGCATTGATTGCATTCTCCGCAGTCATGGATGCGGGATCGTTTTCCGGCGCCGCCGAGCGGCTCGGGCAGACGCCGTCGGGTGTCTCGCGCACCATTGCGCGCCTGGAAAATCACCTGGGCATGACACTGCTGCACCGGACCACACGCCGCCTGCAATTGACCGACGAGGGCGCCTGGCTGCTCGAGCGCGCCCGCGCCATCCTGGCCGACCTCGACAACACCGAAGCCGAGGCGGCCGCGCGCCGCTCCCAGCCTTCGGGCCTGGTGCGCGTGAACGCGGCCACGCCCGCGCTCGACCATTTGCTGGCGCCGCTGGTGCCGGCCTTTCTCGACGCCTATCCACTGGTGCAGCTGGAACTGACCAGCGGCGAAACCGTGGTCGACCTGATCGAGGAACGCGCCGACCTGGCGATCCGCATCGGCCAGTTGCCGGACTCGACCCTGAACGCGCGCCGCCTCGGCAGCAGCCGCATCCGCGTGCTTGCCGCACCAGGCTACCTGGCGCGCCACGGCACGCCCGCGAACGTGGCCGAGCTGGCCCAGCATCGCCTATTGGGCTTCTCGAAGCCGGCCTCGCTGAACACCTGGCCGCTGGCCCGGGACGGCGCCGAGGGCTATACGGTCGAGCCCGCCGTTACCGCATCGAGCGGCGAAACGGTGCGCCACCTGGCGCTGGCCGGCGCCGGCATCGCCTCGCTGTCGGACTTCCTGACCCGCGCCGATATCGCCGCCGGGCGCCTGGTGCCGGTACTGCCGGCGCTGGCACTGGCCTGGGACCAGCCGGTCTGGGCCGTGTTCTACAAGCAGGGGGCGTTGGCGCCGCGGGTGGCGGCGCTGGTGGATTTCCTGGCGCGCGAGCTGGCGCCGGTGCTGGACAATTAACGCGTCCACGGCCGGCGATGCCGCGTTCGTTTGGCGCAACGCAGCACAAGGAACGGTTGCAAGAACTTCAAGCCGGCGCTACGCTCGAACAGCTGTATAAAAACACACCATCGGCTTATCCTGAAAGGAGCGCAACATGAGTGCTGAAGTCAAACCGGTTGAAGAAGGCATGCACACCATCACCCCGCACCTGGTCTGCGCCAACTGCAACGAGGCCATCGAGTTCTACAAAAAGGCCTTCGGCGCCCGCGAAGCCATGCGGTCGCTCATGCCCGATGGCAAAGTCGGCCATGCGATGATCCGCATCGGCGATTCGGCGCTGTTCCTGGCCGACGAGTTTCCCGACTACGGCTCCTTTGGCCCGCTGAGCCTGAAGGGGACGACCGTCACCATCCACCTGTCGGTGCCGAATGTCGATGCGCTGTGGGAGCAGGCCGTGGCCGCCGGCGCCACGGTCAAGATGGAACTGGCCGACCAGTTCTGGGGCGACCGCTACGGCCAGGTCGAAGATCCCTTCGGCCACCGCTGGTCGCTGTCCCAGCATATCCGCGACGTGTCGGAAGAAGAAATCCAGGAGGCGATGAAGAGCATGTGCGCCTGAGTGCCTGAAGGCCTGGACGTGCCCTGAACGGCAGCCCCGAATCAGGCTGCCGCTGCGCTCAGGCGCCTGCCGTGTGCTGGTACAGGATCACGCTGCCGATCACGATCAGCACCAGGCCGCCCATGATTTCGGCGCGCTTGCCGACCAGGGCGCCAAGGCCGCGGCCCAGCATCACGCCAATCGTCACCATGACAAAGGTGGCGAAGCCGATCGCTGCTGCCGTGACGGCGATGTTGGCGTCGATAAACGCTAGGCCGGCGCCGACGATCAAGGCGTCGATGCTGGTCGCCACGCCGGTGATGGCCAGCCGCCAGAAGCCGTGGCTCGCGGGTTTCTCTTCGTCGAGCTCGGGCGCGCTGAAGCCTTCGCGGATCATGCGCAAACCGAGTGCCGCCAGCAGCACGAAGGCAATCCAGTGGTCCCAGGCCTGGACATACGGCGCGGCGGCGTTGCCAAGGACCCAGCCGAGCAGGGGCGTGAGGCCTTCGATCACGCCGAAGATCAGGCCGGTGCGCAAGGCTTCGCGCAGTTGCGGACGTTGCAGCGCGGCGCCCTTGCCGACAGCGGCGGCAAAGGCATCGGTGGACATGGCCAGGGCGAGGGAGGCGGTGGCGGCGACATTCATGGGGGGTCTTTCTGTCGGGCGAACGCAAAGGCAGGCCTGCGCGGCCCGAACTCCGCACGCAGGCTTGCCAAAGGTCTTGCCAACCGACAGGGCGCGTCGTGGTATCGATGACGCGCGCTTGGCTGCCCGTACCACGGCACTTGTCGATGCTGGCCGAGTATGTTGATACGGGAACTTTCTTGACGAAAGCAGGCTACTCCCCAATGGGTGCCGGCATTATAACCGAGGCGTTAGCTCAGCAGTACAACGGGAAGGTGGGCATGTACGCAAGAGAATGGCGAAACGCGTAGACTGTGCGGCAACCGGCGCATCCATGCGCGCGCCATTCACCCATCCACAGGAGGCAGCTTGGACACCCCAGACCACGACCACGGCATGCACGACATCGACATCGTCATCGTCCCGCCCACGCACGACCTCGGCGACGGCTTCAAGGTGCGCCGCGCACTGCCCAGCCGCCAGCGCCGCATGGTCGGCCCCTTCGTCTTCCTCGACCAGATGGGGCCGCACGTGTTCACGCCCGGCCAGGGCCTGGACGTGCGTCCGCACCCGCACGTCTGCCTGGCCACCGTCACCTACCTGTTCAGCGGCGAGATCATGCACCGCGACAGCCTGGGCGTCGTGCAGCCGATCAAGCCGGGCGAAGTCAACTGGATGACGGCCGGGCGCGGCATCGTCCATTCCGAACGCACCGGCGCCGAACGCCGCCAGGCAGGCTCCGACCTGTTCGGACTGCAATGCTGGGTGGCGCTGCCGCGTGCGGTGGAAGAAAGCGACCCCGCCTTTGCCCACGTCGGCGTCAATGAACTGCCCTTCATCGAAGACACGGGCGTCAGTGCGCGCGTGGTGGCCGGCAGCTACTGGGGCAGGAAGGCCCCGGTGCCCACCCATTCCGACATGTTCTACGTCGACCTGACCCTGCAGGCCGGCGCCCGCATCGCCATGCCGGCCGAGTACTACGAGCAAGCCCTGTACATCGTCGAGGGCAGCCTCGACCTCGGCCGCGACGGCGTCTTCGAGGCCGGGCAGCTGGTGGTGTTGAAACCGAAGACCGAGGTCATCCTGCGCGCAGCGGGGCCGGGCGCGACGCGCGCCATGCTGCTCGGCGGCGAGCCGATGGACGGTCCGCGCTACCTGTCCTGGAATTTCGTCGCCAGCTCGGCCGAGCGCATCGAGCAGGCGCGCCAGGACTGGCGCAACGGCGCCTTCCCGCAGGTGCCGGGCGAAACCGAGTTCATCCCGCTGCCGGAAACGCTGGGCAAGCCGGTACATTACCCCTGACCCAGGCAGCGATCTTGCCAGGAAGGCAGCACTCCCATCACTCTTTTCAAGTCAATCATGCAATTTTCTGAATCGGCGACCCAGGACCAGGGGCATATCGACGTGGCCGGCGTCCAGCGCATCGCGGCGTTTTCCGACGGCCTGGACGGCGGCAATCCGGCCGGCGTCTGGATCGGCGCAGCCTTGCCCGCCGACACCGAGATGCAGCGCATCGCCCACGCCATCGGCTATTCGGAAACCGCTTTCGCCGCGCCACTGGACGCTGCGGCGGGGGAGGGCGGCTACCGCGTCCGCTACTTCTCGCCCGAGGCCGAGGTGCCGTTCTGCGGCCACGCCACCATCGCCCTCGGCGCCGCGCTGGCGGCCGCCAACGGCGATGGCGTGTTCGCGCTGGCGCTGAACGACGCCCGCATCACGGTCGAAGGCAGGCGCGAGGACGGCGAGGGCGGCCTGGTCTCGGCCGCCCTGCAATCACCGCCCACGCGCAGCGCACCAGCGCCGCAGGCAACAATCGCACGCGCCCTGGCCCTGTTCGGCTACACGCAGGAAGACCTCGACCCGCGCATCCCGCCAGCCCTGGCCCATGGCGGCGCCGGCCACCTGGTACTGGCCCTGCGCAGCCGCGCCCTGCTGGCGGCGATGCGCTACGACCTGTATGCCGGCCGCGCCTTCATGCGCGAACTCGGCATCGTCACCGTGGTGCTGGCCTGGGCCGAATCCGAAACGCTGTTCCACACGCGTAATCCGTTTGCGGCCGGCGGCGTCTACGAAGACCCGGCCACCGGCGCCGGCACCGCGGCCCTGGCCGGCTACCTGCGCGATATCGATTGGCCGCATGGCGGGCAGATCGACGTGGTGCAGGGCGAGGACATGGGCATGCGCTCGCGTCTGCGTGCCAGTTTCGACGCCGCGCCGGGCGGCTCGATCCGCGTCTCGGGTATGGCACGTCCACTGTAAAAACCGGGATGAAGGAGTATTGCTGAGCGGTAAGTTATCTGGGTATTAGCACGTACGTTCCAAGAACGATGAATTGAAGGCAAAAAGCACCTCTGCTCAGCCTTTAGCTTTGTTTTGAAAGATTGATAATGGTCAACATCAAAGCCCAAAGCCAACTTTCACACCAAGGAATGTCCCGTCATGGATATGCGTACCCCAGCAATGTTCTCCGCAACTCCTGCCCGCCCGGAAATGTCGACCGAGCGCCTGCCGTTCACGATTCGCCGGGTCGAGAACGAGGACAGCCTGAAGAAAGCCGTTGCCATCCGCCACGCCGCCTACGCCCGCCACGTGCCTGAGTTCGCCCGCTCGCTGGCGCTGCCGGAAGCCTGCGACTACGAAGAAGACACCGTCGTCCTGCTGGCCGAGCACAAGCTCGACGGCACGCCGCTCGGCACCGCGCGCATCCGCACGAATATCCACCACCCGCTGCACATCGAGGAATCGGTGGTGCTGCCGGAGTGGCTGCAAGGCCGCAACCTGGGCGAAGTCGAGCGCCTCGGCGTGGGCGAGGGCCGCATCGGCCACATGGTCAAGGTGGCGCTGGTGAAAGCCTTCTTCGAGTACTTCGAGAAGACCGGCATCGAGTACGCCGTCATCGCCGGCCGCGCCCCGGTCGACCGTCATTACGAACAGCTGATGTTCACCGATGTCTTCGGCGACAAGGAAATGGTGCCGCTGCGCCATGCCGGCAACATGCCGCACCGCGTGATGGCCTTCGAGATCGCCAGCGGCGAAGCGCGCTGGACGGCGGCCAAGCACCCGCTGCTGAAGTTCTTCCGCCACACCCACCACCCGGACATCGATGTCGGCGTGGCAAGTCCGGTCTCCCTGCAACGTGGCGCGCAGGCGACACCTGCCGCCCCGCACATGCCGATTTCGGCGCCGCTGGGCCAGCTGGCCGCTGCCTGACCAAATATTGCATGACGGCATCTAGCCCAGGCTGTATCCTAAGGGGGTGAAGCGCGCTGGCAGCAGGCTGGCGTTTGTCCGCCTGATTCGACCAGCCTATGCCCCAGCCCTCCACGCCAGCACGACCTTCGTTTTCCGCGCATTGCGACCGGCTGTTGACGGCGGTGATGCATCTGCTGTCGGTCTACCTGGTGCCGATCGGCGTAGCGCTGGTGTCGATCCTGGCGCTGGCGTCCTGGAACAGCCATTATGTCGCCCGCGACGACGTGGTCTTGCCGCTGCGCGTGCTGGCCGAGCGCGGCACGGGGCCGGCGTCCGGCATGGCCCCCGAGGCTGCCCTGCACGAGCTCGCCCACCGCCACGCGGTCGAGCGCTACGACACCCATCTTTCCGAAGCCCCGCTGTGGTTCGCCCTGCGTCCCCACATCCAGGGCAATGGCCCGCAAGTCATCGAATTCCCGTCGCGCCACGCGATCGACATCCGCTGCTGGGATGGCGCCACCCAGCAAGTCCTGGGTTTCGCCTCGCATGAAGCTTCCAGCGGCGCCCTGAGCCCGGCCAAGGCCGGCTTCGTGCTCAAGCCCCAGTTCATGCCGGCCGAAGTCGTCTGCCGCGCCCGCTTCACCGGTCCGGCCCGCGTCAGCGCCGTGCAATGGCCGGCCGGCGAGATGACCCTGTCGATCCAGCAGTTCCACCGCAAGTCCGGCCTGCTCGACGGCGGCATGATCGTGCTCAGCCTGTTCATCCTGATCACCGCCCTGATCAACCGTCAATTGCTTTACCTGCAGTTCGCGGTCTGGCTGATCCTGAACCTGCGCGTCGGCGCGATTTCGGCCGGCTGGGACATCCAGTGGCTGGGCCAGGAACTGCCGCAAGCCTGGCTGGCGCCGAGCCGCGCCGTTACCACGGCGCTGTACGGCATCGCCACCATGGCCCTGTATTTCAAGCTGTTCGGCGAAGTGCTGGCGCGCAGCCGCCTGGCGGTGCCGTTGCGGGTGGCGCAGGGCCTGTGCCTGTGCCTGCTGCCGATGGCCTTGCTGCTGCCATTCAGCATTTATTTGCCGGCGATGTGGGTGCTGGTCGCGCCCGGCCTGGCCCTCATGACGGTGGGCCTGTTCGGCGTCATGCGCAATGCCCAGGCGCGGGTAGCGATGTGGTTCGCGGCCTCGTTCGCCGTCACCTTCATGTCGACCCTGGCCGAGGTCATTTCCGCCGCCGTCGGCCTGCGCGAAATGCTGGGCGTGGTCAATAGCGTCACCGCCGCGCTGGCGTCGAGCCTGCTGGCCGCGCTGGCCGTGGCCGAGCAGATGCGCCTCGAGACCCAGAAGCGGATCGCGGTCCAGGCCGAGCTGGAGCATGCCTACGAGGCGATGCCGGTCGGCCTGTTCACGCTCGACCTGTACGGCGCCTTCCTGTCGGCCAATCCGGCCCTGTGCCGCATGCTCGATTGCGCGCTGCCCGCATCCGAGGCCAAGTCGGGACCCGGCCGCATCCTGTGGCAGCAATTCTTCGACGACCATTCCTGGTTCCACCTGCGCGAACAGGTGCACCTGCAGACCAACATCGAGATGGACATCGCCAACCGCGACGGCGAGCGCCGCTTCCTGGTGCGCGCGACCCTGGCGCATGGCCGCATCGAGGGTGTGCTGGAAGACATCACCGAAAAGACCAAGGCCACCGAACAACTGCGCTTCATGGCCAACAACGATCCGCTGACCAAGGTCTTCAACCGCCGCGGCATCGAGAAAACCTTCGAACAGGCCGCCGTGTCGCTGGCCTCGGGCAAGCCCTTGTCGGTGGCCTACATCGACCTCGACCGCTTCAAGCTGATCAACGATCTGTTCGGCCACGCGGCCGGCGACGAGGTGCTGAAGCAGGTGTGCGAACGGATGGCGATGATGCTGGCCGGCGGCCAGCAGATCGGCCGCGTCGGCGGCGACGAATTCGTGATCGTGATGCCGGACACGGCGATCCCGCTGGCCTCGCTGATCTGCCGCGGCATCGTCGACCGCATCGGCAGCACGCCCTACCGGGTGGGCGACAAGGCCTTCCATGTGCGCGGCTCGGTCGGCCTGATCGAGGTGTCGCAGGGCATGCCGATGAAGGACGCGATCTCGACCGCCGACCGCGCCTGCCGCGAAGCCAAGGAGTCGAGCGACGGCCTGGTGGTGTACGAACGCAATGCGCGCGCCTTCCACGAGCGCGAGGCCGAGCTGAACCTGGTGGCGAAACTGCAGGGGCCGAACGCGACCGACGGCCTGTTCCTGGAGATGCAGCCGATCATGTCGCTGAAAACGCCGCACGAGTCGCTGAACTTCGAGGTGCTGCTGCGCATGCGCGGACCCGACGGCAATGTGATGCCGGCCGGCCCGCTGATCGGCGCGGCCGAGAAGTGCGGGCGCGCGGGCGTGATCGACCGCTGGGTGCTGTCGAGTACGCTGGCCTGGATTGCCGACAATGTGCAAAAGCTGCCGCATACGCGCTTCGTCTGCATGAACCTGTCGGGCGCCTCGCTGAACGACGAGCGCTTCGTGCAGGACACGCTGGACATCCTGGCGCGCCACGTGCACGTGGCCAGCCGCCTGTGCATGGAAATCACCGAGAGCGTGGCCCTGCACGACCTCGACAACACGCGCCGCTTCATCGACCAGGTGCGCAACTTCGGCGTGAAGGTGGCGCTGGACGACTTCGGCGCCGGCTATACCTCGTTCTCCTACCTGAAGGAACTGCCGGCCGACGTGCTGAAGATCGACGGCAACTTCATCGTCAACATCAACGCCCACCCGGCGAATGTGGCGATCGTCGAGGCCATCGTCAACCTGGCGGTGAACCTCGGCATGAAGACGATTGCCGAATGGGCCGAGGATGCGGCCACCGTGCAGACCCTGGCCGAGATCGGCGTCGACTACGTGCAGGGCTGGGCCGTGTCGCGCTCGCTGGCGCCGGAGCGCATGCTGGGCGCGCCGTCCTCGGCCAGCTTCATCGAGGATGCGGAGTTGCTGGAGATGCTGCCGACGCTGGGCGCCGGCGGGGCGCTGGACCTGCGCGGTTTCATGCGCATGGGCTGAGCGCAGGACAGAGCCAGGTCAGCGGCTCGTCACCAGCCGGGTGCGGTCCGCGTCGCTCAGCAGCAACTGGGCACGCGCCGCCTTCAGGGTGGCGACGTCGCGCGCCAGCGGCCGGTCGCGCGGCGGCATACGCGGGCGCCAGTCGTGCTGTTGCTGCATGCGCGGCGAGGCGGCGAAGCGCTGGACAGCCATCGGATGCGCGTCGGCGGCCGGCGTGGCGTCCACGATGGCCGGGTCGGCGTCCTGGGCGGCCGGGCTGGGGCTGGAGCTGGGGCTTGCAGCGGTCATGCGCGTGGCGCGCGCGCCGCTTTCGCATGGCTGGTCGGTGAGGGTCACGTTACCGGCGCCGTCGACGCATTTGAGGATCTCGGATCCCGCCAGGGCGGCGGGGGCGGCGGCCAGGGCCGCCAGGGTCAGGCTGAGAGTGGCCAGGTGTTTCATGGTTGGCTCCTTGTTCGATGGAGCCATTCTCCCGGCCGAGGCCGCCTGTTTCTGTTAGGTGACTCACCCTGGGTAGTTAATTGTCAAAAAACCACGCCTGAGTTAAGCCAGCCATACGGCATCAGGGCCGTTGCGCCACCAGCTGCACTTCGACCAGGAAGCCATGGTGCAGGGCCGGCACCGGCACCACGGCGCGCGCCGGCCGGTGGTCGCCGAACACGCCGGTGTAGCAGGCGTTAAAGGCCGGCCAGTGCTCGACTCCCACGAGGTAGGCCGTGCACTGGACCACGCCGCCAAAGCCGCAGCCGGCCGCGCGCAGCACCTTCTCGCACTGATCGAATACCGAGGCGCACTGGGCCTCGAAGCCGGCGACGGCAGGATCGACGTCCGCGCGCGCCGGCAGGATGCCCGACAAGAACACCAGCCCGCCGGCCGCGACGGCCTGCGAATAATGCCCGGCCGGCGGCGGCAGCTCGGCCGACTGGATGAATTCCATCAGGCGCCCACCAGCTGGGCGAAGCGCGACAGGTCGACGTTGCCGCCGCTGATCAACACGCCAACACGTTTGCCGGCCACCTGAGTGACGCCGTGCAGCGCCGCGGCCGCGCCCAGGCAACCGGTCGGCTCGACCACCATCTTCATGCGCTCGGCAAAGAACTTCATGGTTTCCACCAGCTGGGCATCGCTGACGGTGACGATGTCGTCGACGCGGCGGCGGATGACCTCGAAGTTGTGCGTGCCGATGTGGGTGACCATGGCGCCGTCGGCAATCGTGTCGGGCACGCCGATGTGCACGATCTCTCCCTTGCGCAGCGATTGCTGGCCATCGTTGCCGGCTTCCGGCTCGACGCCGATCACCTTGCAATCCGGCGCCAGGCCGGATGCGGCCAGCGCGCTGCCGGCCAGCAGGCCGCCGCCGCCGAGCGGCACCAGCAGCACGTCGAGCGGGCCGGCGTTTTCGAACAGTTCCTTCGCCGCCGTGCCCTGGCCGCAGATCACGTCCGGGTGGTCGTAGGGCGGGATCAGGGTCATGCCGCGCTCCTCGGCCAGGCGGCGGCCGATTTCTTCGCGGTTCTCGGTATAGCGGTCGTAGAAGATCACTTCGCCGCCGTACTCCTTCGTCGCCTGGACCTTCAGGGCCGGCGCATCCTTCGGCATGATGATGGTGGCGCGGATGCCGGCCAGGCGCGCCGACAGGGCGATGGCCTGGGCGTGGTTACCGGACGAGAAGGTCAGCACGCCGGCCGCGCGCTGCGCGTCCGTAAAACGCGCGATGGCATTGTAGGCGCCGCGGAACTTGAAGGCGCCCATGCGCTGAACATTCTCGCACTTGAAGAACACGTTCGCGTTCGCGCGCGCATCAAAAGTGGTCGAGGTGAGCACCGGCGTGCGGTGGGCGGCACCTTCGATGCGTGCGGCGGCCTGTTCGACGTCGCTGTACTGCAGGGATGTGGTCATGGCATTAAAAAGAAAAAAGCGTCAGGAAGCCAGCGGCAGGGCCAGCTGCACCAGCAGGCCGCCGCCTTCGCGATTGCGCACCGTGAGTTCGGCATTGTGGCGGCTCACCACACGCTCGACGATGGCCAGGCCGAGCCCGGCGCCATTCGCCTGGCCGCGCGCCGTATCGAGGCGCGTGAAGGGTTTGAGCAGCTGGTTGATCTGGTCCTCGGGCACGCCGGGGCCACGGTCGCCGATCTCCACCACGGCGCGCCGGCCCTGCGGCGTGGTGCGCACGTGGCAGGCGAAATCGATGTCGGTGTGCTCGGTATCCGGGGTGCGCGCATAGCGGCGCGCGTTCTCGACCACGTTGTTAATCACGCGGCGCAAGTCGGTCTCGTTGCCGAGCACGACGATGCCTTCATCGATGTCGGTGGCGATACGTACGTCGGGCATGCGCGCCGCGTGCATGGCGCTGTCGGCCAGCAGGCCGGACAAGTCCACCGCCACGAAGGTCGCGGCTTCGGTCGGCTTGGCGTAGTCGAGGAACTGGCCGATGATGGCGTCCATCTGGGCGATGTCCGACTGCATGCCTTCGCGCGCTTCCTGCGACAGGTGCGCCATCTCGACTTCGAGCTGCATGCGCGCCAGCGGCGTGCGCAAATCGTGCGAGATGCCGGCCAGGATCACGGCGCGGTCCTTTTCCACCTGCGCCAGGTCTTCGACCATCTGGTTGAAGCTGCGGTTCGCTTCGATGATCTCCTGCGGCCCCTTTTCCGGCAGCGGGGCCGGCTTCTCGCCTTTGGCAAAGGCGCGGGTGGCGGCGGTCAGGCGCGCCAGCGGCAAGTTGATCAGGCTGGAAATGAGCGCCGCGCCGAGCAGCGAGAGCAGGCCCACCACGCTGGCCCAGCCCAGCCACTGGATGCGCGTCAGGCCGGCCAGGCGTTCGCGTTCGAGCATCAGCCAGTACTGGTCGTCCTCGATGCTGAAGCTGATCCAGAAGCCGGCCATGCCGTTCACGCGGCTCGAAAAGCGGGTCTGCTGGCCGAGTTTTTCGCGCACCGCGGCGGCGATGTCGGGCATCAGGGCGTTCGCCGGCGGCGGGTCGACCTGGTCGGAGTCTTCCAGCGTGAAGATGCGGATGCCTTCGTTCGAGACCAGTTCCATCAGCAGCTCGCGGCGCAGCTCCGGCGCCGAGTGGGTGAGGGCGGCCTTGGTGATGGTTACCACCGAGACCACCAGCTCGGCGGTCTGCTGGACCTGCGGCCCGCGCTGGAACACGTTCAGCATGCCGATCCACGAGCCCATCGACAGCGCCGTGAGCAGCGACATCAGGAAGAAGGTGCGCCAGAACAGGCCGCTGCGCGTCCAGGGCATGCGCCCGGGACGCGGCGAGGAGGGCGATGCAAACACTAGCGCGGCTGTCCTTCAGGGATGAACACGTAGCCCAGGCCCCAGACGGTCTGGATGTACAGCGGGCTCGATGGATCGGGTTCGATCAGCTTGCGCAGGCGCGAGATCTGCACGTCGAGCGAGCGGTCGAAGACTTCGTATTCGCGCCCGCGCGCCAACTCCATCAGCTTCTCGCGCGAGAGCGGCTGGCGCGCATGGCGCGCAAACACTTTCAGCACCGAGAATTCGCCGGTGGTCAGGGGCAC
This sequence comes from Massilia sp. YIM B02769, assembly GCF_030411995.1. GTDB lineage: Bacteria > Pseudomonadota > Gammaproteobacteria > Burkholderiales > Burkholderiaceae_D > Telluria. Next base: position 1,795 of record NZ_JASNRC010000006.1, on the reverse strand, counting down.
GGTTTCGCCGTTCTTCTTCAGCGTACGGGTGCCGAGATCGAGCACGAACTGGCCGAATTCGAAGGTCTGCGGGGTTTCCGACGGCGCGCCCGGGATTTCGTCCGGGCCCTTGCGGCGCAGGACGGCGCCGATGCGGGCCACCAGTTCGCGCGGGTTGAAGGGCTTGGGCAGGTAGTCGTCGGCGCCCATTTCCAGGCCGACGATGCGGTCGACGTCTTCGCCCTTGGCGGTCAGCATGATGATCGGGGTCTGGTCGCCGGCGCCGCGCAGGCGGCGGCAGATCGACAGGCCGTCTTCGCCCGGCAGCATCAGGTCGAGCACCAGCAGGTCGTAGCGTTCGCGCAGCCAGAGCTTGTTCATGGCCGGTGCGCTTTCGGCGGTGACGACCTGGAAGCCCTGTTCGGTGAGGTAGCGGCGCAGCAGGTCGCGCAGGCGCACGTCGTCGTCGACCACCATGATCTTCGCGCTATGGCCGCCGGTGCTGACTGGGGTGGCGGGATTCGAGTTGGAAGATGTATTCATATGCTGTCAATTTGTCAGATTCGTATCGCTATGGTAACTTCTCTGCGCTTTGAATTTGGGTGTTATGTACGGGGCATTACATTGTGTTACAAACTTTACCCAAATGGTCTTATACCCAAAGAGCATTCCACATACACTGGACCCATCGAATACAGCTTATCCGTTTATCCGGCATCGCGGAAGAGGAACACCATGACAAACGCGCTCAATAAAACCAATGCAGCAGCCCTGGCCCAGGGCCAGCGGTTCGCCCGTTTGGCGCGCCGTGGTCTCGCCGTCTGTATGCTCGCCTGCGTCGGCCTCGGCGCCGCGCATGCACAGAGCCATGGCCGTCGCGACGACGCCCAACTGCCGCCACCGCCCTCGGCGCGTGGCGACCGCTTCCCGGCGCCGCAGATCGACCAGCCGCGCGAGCAACGCATGTACGATCAGCAGCGCGACCAGATGCGCGAACAGCAGCGCGCGATGGAAGACCAGCAGCGCCGCCAGCAAATGCAGGAACAGAATGGCCGCGACAGCCGGCGCGAAGGGCGCCTCACGCCCGACGAGCGGCGCGACCTGCGGCGCCAGATCAACGAAGCCGGGGCGGATATCTATCCGAACGCGCGCCGCCGCTGAGGCGCAACATGAACAAAGCCGGGCTTGCCCGGCTTTTTGTTTGGCGCTGTCACCGTTCGCTATGGATGAGCCCGATTGCAAGGCGAAACAATTGATCGGCAGAAGTCACTTTTCCGCCATCGAGCATCCGGCGCCAGCCCAGGTAGTTCGGCAGCCAGCGCGACGCGACTCCATGGAAGGGCGCCAGCCACTCGCGCAAACGCTGGTGATAGGCGTTTACGTTCTGCACGTGGATGGCGCCGTTGGGGTGCGGGCGGACACGCTCGCCGGCGCTGACATTCACGGCCTTGAGCGCGATACCGTGGGCGCGGGCGAAAGCCCGATAAGCCGCGTTCGCGTCTGTCACGAGCAGCACGTCTTTGTCCAAAAACGGCAGCAGAGGGCGCTCCAGCTGGACTTTGCTGAAGGGGCCGCGGCCGGTGACGGCATCGACGGTCTGCTTGTTGCGGTCACGCGCGACGAGGATGCAGTCGAGCTCGCGTGAGATGCCGCGCCTGCTGGCGACGCCGCCCCGCTTGCGCGCCGGCCGGTCGAGCGTGCGCGACCCTTTCTGCGATTCCAGGATGAACATTTCGTCGGCCTCAACGATACCGTTCAGGCATCCTGGCCGGTCCTCTTTCACCCGATCCAGGAAGCGATGGCGCCAGCGGAAAGC
>NZ_JASNRC010000045.1 GCF_030411995.1 Massilia sp. YIM B02769 | reverse complement strand
GACCAGCGGTACTTAAATGGCCCAGTCCCATCAGTCAGCGTCGGCGACAAAGTTGCGTACGTGACAAGCGTGGATGTGTTTGCTTGGCTGCGTCGGTCGATCGACGGCAGAGTGGCCCGGAACGGTGAGACCTCTTTCGCTTTCTGAATGATGAGTTGGTTGCCATCCCACTCCAGCATGCCGCTGGAAGGATCGCCGACTACCAGTTTCGGCACGCCGTTGTGCATGCCCATCCAGAGGCCTTTGCCGACCTTGTAGTCCGTCATGCCTTGGCGGATATGGCCGTCGGGGCCGATCTGCAGCTTGCCCAGGAAGGCAACGATTGCAGCCAGCTCAGTAACCGAAATCTTCTGCGCCGTGATCGCTCCGTCCTTGATCAGCACACTGTCCATGACGCGTGTGATCGAAAAACCACCGATCTCTGCTGACCCCGTCGAAATTCGACGACGGATGCGCAACTGGGAATTTACCAGTCGTGGGTCATTGGGGATCGTGACGACGTGCGAAACGGTAGCGAACCCGCGCGAGTTGCTGGGGTACTGGATGGGACCTCCATCCGACCACGTATAGCCGGACGATGGAACACCGTTCTGGTAGAACGCGACGAGGGGCCAGTGCCAATCGATGGTGAGTTCGCCATACCAATCGTTTGAGAACCCGATTTTGTACTCGATGAGGTACGTCCCGCCGGGGACGATTGGCATCAGGCCAGTCCACGCATCTTCCGCCACATAGCCATTCGGCAGGAGATACAGCGAGGCGTTGTGCTTCCACGGTGAGATAGTATTGGAATCTGTCCAGTCGCGCGGGTCAACCTCCTGCCCGGCCAGATTCCACCACACCAAATCCTTGAAGCGTGGGTCAGGGATAAGGTTATTGGCGTCGCCCATGACTGCCAGGCTTCGAGCAGTTACAGCGCCT
>NZ_JASNRC010000044.1 GCF_030411995.1 Massilia sp. YIM B02769 | reverse complement strand
GGGCTTTGTTGAGCAAATCGGGCGAAGGCCGAGCTGACGCTATTTGTGGCTCGTTTTATAACACTGGGATCGTAATCGGCGTACCCAGCCGAGTGAAGTGGTTCAGCACAGCCGCTCGCACCTGTAGTTCGGCGACTTGACGGTCGAAGTCGCGTGCCATGACGCGTTCTCCCAGCAGCTTGAAGCAGCGCATTTTTGTTTCGACAAGACTGCGCCGATGATAACCGCTCCACTTTTTCCAAATCGCCCGGCCCAATCTGCGCGTCGTATGCAGAATATCGTTGCGTGCATCCGCACCGCGGCGAGTTGTCTTCCACGGTTTGGCGTTCTTGCGCGTTGGGATGATGGCATGCGCGGCGCGCAAAGCAATCGCCTCATGGCAGTCCTTCGTGTCGTAAGCACCGTCGCCGCTGACGCTGGCAATCTTCTCCTCGACGGGAATCTGATCGAGCAGCGCTGGCAGAACAGGTGCGTCGCCGATGCTGTTGTCGGTCACCTCCATCGCCCGGATCTCGAGCGTGGACGCGTCGATTCCAAGATGCACCTTGCGCCATTGGCGACGATACTCCGCGCCATGCTTTTTCGTCTTCCACTCGCCTTCGCCCAGCATCTTGATGCCGGTGCTATCGACCAGCAGATGCAAGCCGGTCGTGGTCGGGACGGCGCCAATGGCCACTTGCAGCGTCTTCTGCCGACGGCTTACCGTGCTCTAGTCCGGTACCTGCCAGTCAAGTCCAGCCAGGTGCAGCAGGCTTTGCGTCATCCCCATGGCCTGACGCAGCGGCAAATTGAACAGGCATTTGATACTCAGGCAGAACTGGATCGCCTCGTCGCTGAACATCTGATTGCGGCCACGCTTGCCACTGGGCTGGCCATGCCAGTTCATCTTCGGATCAAGCCAGATGAGCAGCGAACCGCGTGACTTCAGCGCTTCGTTGTACGTCTTCCAATTGGTCGTGCGGTACTTCTGTGGAGCTGGTTTCATTCGTTCAGGCTACCAGACCTACAGGTTCTACGCTGGGCGAGCCTGATTTGTGCAACAAAGCC
>NZ_JASNRC010000043.1 GCF_030411995.1 Massilia sp. YIM B02769 | reverse complement strand
TCGAGCGTCAGGCCGGCGAGCTCCATCTGGGCCAGGTCCTTTTTCGTCGGACCCGGCGTGTACATCGCCTCAGCGATTAGACGGAGTTTCCCAGGCGGCCTTCGTTGATCGCGGCGCGGTAGTCGGACTTGATCGCGTCGGCCATCGCCGGCAGCGTGTCGACCAGTTCGGCAACGCCGTCTTTATCGAAGTCGGCGTCCAGGTTCCAGCCCTTGACGATCTTCATGATGTACTCGACGTTGAGCGCCGACTGACGCTTCACGATTTCGGTCTGGGTCAGCGAGAATTCCGGGATCGCTTCGCCGGTTTCCTTCGCCTTGGCGACCGCGGCGTTGAAGCGCTCGATTTCGGCATTCGCTTCGTTTTTCAGCTTGGCCTGCAGCTCGTCGGTGAGCTCGGCCAGTTCGGTGCGGCTGCGGTAGACGTAGTCGACTTCCATGCAGCCCAGCTCGCCGTCCAGCATGGTGCACTGCACTTCCTTCTTGAAGTTCTGCGGACGTTTGCCCAGGACGATTTTGGTAGCTTTTGCCATGATTTTTTGTCTTTCAGATGAGGTGAAACGGAAGAAAAAGACCGCGAGGAATGACCCCGCGGCGTAAAGGCCAGCGCCGACCATTCGGCGCCAGCTGGCAAACCAGGATCAGTAGCGGACGACCTTGTTCTGCAGCGAGAACGAGGCCTTCACGGCCATCACGCTGCCCTTGGCCAGGCTCGGCGACTCGTTGAACGAGCAGTAGCCGGCGTACAGCAGCACGGCGCCGCCCGGCAGGGTGCCGCGCAGGCAGGTCAACTTCACGCCGTCGGACACGGCTTTCAGTGCGGCGTGATGCGGCGCGCCCTTCTCGTCGGCGATGGTCAGCGCGACGGTGGTGGCGGTAAAGCCGTCCGGCAGGTTGACCGGCATGTCGGTGTCGAGCAGCGGCACCTCGACGAACTTGCCGTCGCCGCCGGAGATTTCCGCCGCGGTCACACCGGTGATCGGCACCCAGGTGGTGACCTTGCGCACCTGGCCCAGGCCGGCGCCAGCGGGGAACAGGGTGACGTCGGTGGTGTCCAGGCCTTC
>NZ_JASNRC010000042.1 GCF_030411995.1 Massilia sp. YIM B02769 | reverse complement strand
CTGTCGAAGAAATTCGGCGGCGAAGCAAAAGCATACGACCAGATCGATGCTGCTCCGGAAGAGAAAGCACGCGGCATTACCATCAACACCGCGCACGTCGAGTACGAAACCGAAAACCGTCACTACGCACACGTTGACTGCCCAGGCCACGCCGACTACATCAAGAACATGATTACCGGTGCCGCGCAGATGGATGGCGCGATCCTGGTGTGCTCGGCCGCCGACGGCCCAATGCCACAGACCCGCGAGCACATCCTGCTGGCGCGTCAGGTTGGCGTTCCGTACATCATCGTGTTCCTGAACAAGTGCGACCTGGTCGACGACGCAGAACTGCTGGAACTGGTTGAAATGGAAGTCCGCGAACTCCTGTCGAAGTACGAGTTCCCAGGCGACGACCTGCCAATCATCAAGGGTTCGGCACGTATGGCGCTGGAAGGCCAGGCTGGCGAAATGGGCGAAGAGTGCATCATCCGTCTGGCTGAAGCCCTCGACACCTACATCCCAACCCCGGAACGTGCTGTTGACGGCGCCTTCCTGATGCCAGTCGAAGACGTGTTCTCGATCTCGGGCCGCGGCACCGTCGTGACCGGTCGTGTCGAGCGCGGTATCATCAAAGTCGGCGAAGAAATCGAAATCGTCGGCATCATCGACACCGTGAAGACCACCTGCACCGGCGTGGAAATGTTCCGCAAGCTGCTGGATCAGGGTCAAGCTGGCGACAACGTTGGTCTGCTGCTGCGCGGCACCAAGCGTGAAGACGTGCAACGTGGTCAGGTTCTGGCGAAGCCAGGCTCGATCAAGCCGCACAACCACTTCACCGGCGAGATCTACGTTCTGTCGAAAGATGAAGGCGGCCGTCACACCCCGTTCTTCAACAACTACCGTCCGCAGTTCTACTTCCGTACCACCGACGTGACCGGCTCGATCGAGCTGCCAGCGGACAAGGAAATGGTCATGCCAGGCGATAACGTGTCGATCACCGTCAAGCTGATCAACCCGATCGCGATGGAAGAAGGCCTGCGCTTCGCAATCCGCGAAGGCGGCCGTACCGTCGGCGCCGGCGTGGTTGCCAAGATCAT
>NZ_JASNRC010000005.1 GCF_030411995.1 Massilia sp. YIM B02769 | reverse complement strand
AGTTACTACCCAACTTTACTTCCTCCAGATTCAGAGCGCGTGACCACAGGCCACGCAGCTCGTACAAGTCATGCCTGATGACCATAGCAAGTCGGTCCCACCCCTTCCCATCCCGAACAGGACCGTGAAACGACTTTGCGCCGATGATAGTGCTGCAACCAGTGTGAAAGTAGGTTATCGTCAGGCTAGTTATAAAGCGAAGCCCACCAAGTGAACTTGGTGGGCTTTTTGCTTTGGTGCGTCCGTTTGCACGTACGGCTGTGCATAGTAGGGTGGGGACTCGTCCCCACCGAACCCAATCAACACGAACAACCGGTGGGTTCGAGAACCCACCCTACGCGATCGGACGTACGCCATCGTAGGGTGGGGACTCGAACCCACCGTCACGCCATCAACACGACAAAGCAGGTGGGTTCGAGAACCCACCGTACGTGATCGGGGACGTACGCCATCGTAGGGTGGGGACTCGTCCCCACCGAACCCAATCAACACGAACAACCGGGGGGTTCGAGAACCCACCCTACGCGATCGGACGTACGCCATCGTAGGGTGGGGACACGTCCCCACAGTCACGCCGTCAACACGACAAAGCAGGTGGGTGCGTGAAGCCACCGGACGTGATCGGGGACGTACGCCATCGTAGGGAGGGGACTCGTCCCCACCGGCACGCCAGCAACACGACAAAGCAGGTGGGTTCGAGAACCCACCGTACGTGATCGGGGACGTACGCCATCGTAGGGTGGGGACTTGTCCCCACCGCAACGCCGTCAACACGCAACACAACAACGCCGGTGGGTTCGAAAGCCCACGATACGCCAACTCTTCCGTTCGTAATCTGCGCAGCAAGCTCAAGCACAGCTGATCCGTTTCGACGTGGCTCAGCAGGAGAATGCTGCTCACTTCGCCCCGTGCACTGCCGGGCACGCAACTTGCCAGTGCCGTGGTCAGCATCATCCGATGCGCATAACCACGAGCTGAACAAGGAGACGGCGATGAAGAGGATCTGTGCACTGGGCGCGCTGGCCGCCTGCATGCAGCCGGCACTGGCGGTCGACATCAAGACCGGGGACTGGACCGTGAACGTCGGCGGCAACGTGAACGCGTATTACACCTTCGTCGATTGCGATGGCGGCGAAGTCGGCGGCCTGGCCCTGGCCGGGCAGGCGCTGGGCTGCGCCGGAAAGGATCGCCGCACGACCATCGGCAACGGCCTGCTGCCGAGCGCCGTGGTCACCTCCGCCACCACCAACAAGGGCGGCTACGACGTCAAGGCGCTCATCAGCATCTACGTGCATGCCGCCACCGACAGCGCCATTGCCCAGAATAGCGAAGTCGATGTGCGCCAGGCGTATTTTTCGTTCGGTAACGCCGGGCTGGGCACCTTCAAGCTGGGGCGCGACCATGGCATCTTCGGCGCCAACGCCATCCTCAACGACATGACGCTGCTGGGCGCCGGCGCACCGGTGCAGGCGACCCAGCGCGGCCGCGTCGCACTGGGTCACATCGGCGCCGGCTACGCCTATTTCGGCCATTATGGCCAGATCGCCTACACCTCGCCGCTGCTCGACTCCGGGGTGACGGTCGACGTTGGCGTCATGAGTCCGGTGGACGACACCCCGGTGATCGCCGGCTCCGCCTACTTGGCCGACTCGACGCCCCAGTTCCAGGCGCAGGTGACCATGACCGTCGGCGAGATCAAGGGCTGGATCGGCGCGAAATCGCAGCGCCTCGACCCGGAGGCGCCGGGAACGCCCGACCTCACCCTGCGCGGCATCGAGGCGGGGCTGCTTTACCAGTCCGGTCCGATCGGCATCCTGTTCAACGTGCAGCGTGGCCGGGGACTCGGCATCCTGGCCGATGCCGACCAGGGCAGGGTGCGCACCACCCATGTGCTGGCACAGGGCACCTGGCAGCAGTCCGAGAAACTCAAGCTGGGCCTCAGCTATGGGCAGAGCAGGAATGCCGACGACACCGTGGGCACGGGCGGGCTGAAGTCGAACAGCAATGTCACCGCCGGCGCCTATTACGCCCTGAACGAGGTCATTACCCTGGTGGCGGAAGGGAGCCAGACGCGCTCCAAGGCCTTTGCCGGGGCCAGGGACAAGATGAACGGGATCGCGCTGGGTGGCATCATCCGGTTCTGAGGGAGGGCAGCCGGCCCAGCGACGAGTCCACCCGGCGCAAGCCGGATGGGTCCGCGTGTAGAATGCAGTCTCGTTCGCTCATCACGGTCATTGATTTGCATTCCGTCCTCAAGCCCCTCATTCGCGCAGCGCTGACCTATCTGCTGTCGGTCCTGGCGATTGCGGCGGTGCTCATCGGCGGGAAGTATGTCATCGAGGGTGTCAAGGGAGCATACTCGGCACGCGAGCAGCTGGCGTTGCTCGTTGGCGTACAGGTCGAGGTCGAACGCTACCGCGCAGAACGCGTGGCCACGCTGGCGCAAGGGCTGACGGGAGCAGGCCAGCTGCCGCTGGCGGCAATCGACGAGCGCATCGGCCTCGTCACGCGGGAGCTGGCAAGCACCGCATCCGAGGAAGCAGGCGAGCTGGAAGCCCTGCTGCAAGCCGGACCGCAAGGCTACGCCGAACGGCTTGCGGCGCGCTACAAGACGCGGCTGGCGCGCGCGGTCCTGCTGCAGGAGCTGGGCTATCTCCAGCAAGTGCGCGCCCACCTGTTCGCCCTGCAGAGCCGGGCCGCGGCCAGCGCGGAGCTAAGCAGGCTGTTGGGCCAGCACCGCGCGGTCTACGCACGGCTCCTGCAAAAACAGAGGGAGGTGTCGCAACTCGGCTGGGTCGATGCGCAGCGCTTCGAACGTCCCTGGGCCAGGAGTCCGAAGCTGGACAGGCTGGCTGCCGAAGTCAGGAGCCTGAGCGCCGACAACGCGCGCGCCGCCGCTGCCTACCGAACCCAGCTGCTTGCCCTGCAGCGCATGCAATCGGTGACCGCGCTGGCCGCGTTCACGGTCGACCACCGCCAGCTCGACCAGGCCGTCCAGCCCCTGCGGGACCGCTTGGCCGACGCACGCGCGGCCGTGTCGCGCAACTGGTTCGCGCGTCTGGCCGAGCCGTTGAAGCGGGCCTTGCCGCTGGCCGCCGGCATCCTGCTCCTCGCACTCGCGGGCAAGGCCGGTATCAAGGCGCTGTTCTACTTCGCGCTCGCGCCGCTGGTCACACGCGGCGCACCCGTGCGACTGGACCCTGCACGCCCAGGCGGGCCAGCGGAGGAGGGAGGCAAGCCGCCGCAAGCGGTCACGCTGCTGTCAGCGTCGGCGGTCTCGCAAACCGTGTCCCTGGCGCCGGGCGAAGAGCTGCTGGTCCTCCCCAGCTACCTGCAAAGCGCCCCGGTCGGCGCGGCGCGCGCCACGCGCTGGCTCATCGCGGGCCGGCCCTGGGCCAGCCTGACCTCGGGCATGGCGCTGCTGACCTGCGTGCAGACCCGTCACCCCGGCGACGGGGTCGTGCTGTCCGCCAGCGACGACGGCCTGAGCGAAATCGCCTTGCTGCGCATTCCCGCCGGCCAGGCGCTGGTGATCCGGCCGCGTGCCCTGGTCGGCGTGGCGGCAGATCGGCGCGGGCCGATCGACATCGGCTGGCAATGGCGCCTCGCTTCGCTGCACGCCTGGCTGACGCTGCAGCTGCGCTACTTCGTCATCCGCGGCCCGCTCACCCTGGCCGTGCAGGGCAGGCGCGGGGTGCGCGTGCAGGCGGCCCAGGCCAGCCACACCATCCGGCAAACCGCGACCCTGGGCTTCTCCACCGACGTGGCGTATTCGACGGTGCGCAGCGAACCCTTCCTGCCTTATCTGCGCGGCCAGGCGCCTTTGCTGTACGACCGCTTCGGCGGCGCCGGCGTTTACCTCTACGACGAAACGCCGGGAGGCGGCCGGCAGGGGCGCATCAGCCGCGGCCTCGAGGGCATCACCGACGCGCTTCTCAAGCTGGTCGGTTACTGAACACGAAAAAAATGCGTCACCCCCGAGGGCAACGCATTCTGCTTGAACCGGCGAACGAATCAGGGCACGTATTTCCAGTTGCCTTTTTCGATGCGCACCATCACCTGCGAGCGCTGGTCCAGGCCCTGGTGGTTGGTTGGGCTCATGTTGAAGATGCCGTGCGAGGCAGGCAGGTTCTTGATGCCTTCCAGCGAATCGCGCAGCGCCGCGCGGAACTCCTTGGTACCCGGCTTCGCCTTCGGCACCGCGGTCTTGCCGGCTTCCTGCAGCAGCATCGCCGCATCCCAGGCATGGCCGCCAAAGGTCGACAGGCTCTCCTTCTTGAATGCGCCGTTGTACTTGTTCACATAGGCCAGCGCCGATTTCTTCACCGGGTTGGTGTCGGGCAGCTGGTTCACCACCAGCATCGGGCCGGCCGGCAGGAAGGTGCCTTCGCAGTCGGCCGCGCAGACGCGCAGGAAGTCGCTGTTGGCCACGCCGTGGGTCTGGTAGATCTTGCCCTTGTAGCCGCGCTCGCGCAGCGCCTTTTGCGGCAGCGCGGCCGGGGTGCCGGAGCCGGCGATCAGGATCGCGTCGGGGTTGGCCGACACCATCTTCAGCACCTGGCCGGTGACCGAGGTATCCGTGCGCGCGAAGCGCTCGTTGGCCACGACCTTGATCTTGCGCGCCGGCGCCACCTTCTCGACCTCGCCCCACCAGCCTTCGCCGTAGGCATCGGAGAAGCCGATGAAGCCCATGGTCTTCACGCCGTTGTTGCTCATGTGCTGGGTGATCGCGGCCGCCATCTGGCCGTCGTGCTGGGTGGTCTTGAAGACCCAGCGGCGCTTGGCATCCATCGGCTCGACGATGCGGGCGGCGCCGGCGATGGTGATCATTGGCGTCTCGGTTTCGGCAGCGACTTCCAGCATCGCCAGCGAGGTCGGGGTGATCGAGGAACCGATCAGCAAATCGACCTTGTCTTCCGAGACCAGCTTGCGCGCATTCTTCACGGCCTGGGTCGCGTCCGACGCGTCGTCGAGCACGATGTACTGGACCTTCTGGCCGGCGATCTCGGTCGGGAACAGCGACACCGTGTTCTTTTCCGGGATGCCGAGCGAGGCGGCCGGGCCGGTAGTCGAGATCGAGACGCCGACCTTGATCTGGGCGTGGGCGGTCGCGGCGGCGCCGAAGGCAGCCAGCGTGGCGACGGTGAGGGCGGTCTTGCGCAAGGAAGTGAGGCGGTTCATGGAGTCTCCTTTGTTGTTGGTTATGCGGCAGGAACAAACCGTAGTATGGCCCAGCGAAAGCAAAAAATGTCGGTTTCTCAACAGTTTTCGCATATCATCTAAAACAAATCGGGCACCAGAAGGCCTGTGCGTTCTCTTTTTGTGCCGCCTGGCGAAACGCCAGGCCTTCAGGCGAGACGTAAAAGGCCCGCCCTCGGGACAACTATTGAGGAGAGGAGGGCCTAGGGTGGGGAGTTCGCCACACCCGGCGGCAGCGGTATGGAGTTATCGATCTTCGCCATCCTGACCCAGGATGGCATTGCCAGCGGGGCCGTGTACGTGTTGCTGGCCCTGGCGCTGGTGCTGGTGTTTTCGATCACGCGCGTGATCTTCATCCCGATCGGCGAGTTCGTCGCCTTCGGTGCACTGACCATGGCCGCGCTGCAGGCCGGCACGCCGCCGCAGAGCGCGCTCCTGCTGCTGGTGCTGGGCCTGGCCTGCTTCGTGCAGGCGCTGTTCGGCACGCTGCGCGGCGCCTCGGTCGGGCAGAGCCGTACACGGGTGCTGGGCGCTTCCTTCCTCAAGTTCGTGCTGCTGCCGGCCGCCCTGTACGCGGCAGCGCGTGCAGTGGACGGCACGGCGCTGCCGATGCTGGCGCAGGTGCTGTTCACCTTTGCCATCGTCGCCCCGATGGGGCCGATGATGTACCGGCTCGCCTTCCAGCCGCTGGCCGAAAGCCCGGTGCTGGTGCTGCTGATCGTCTCGGTCGCCGTGCACCTGGTCCTGCTCGGCATCGGCCTGGTCATGTTCGGGGCCGAAGGCTCGCGTACCACGCCGTTCTCCTCCCACGTGTTCAACCTCGGCACCCTCAGTATCTCGGGCCAGAGCGTGGTGGTGATCGCCACCGCCGTGCTGCTGATCGGCGCCCTGTATCTCTACTTCGACCGCACGCTGTCCGGTAAAGCCCTGCGAGCCACCGCCGTGAACCGGCGCGGCGCGCGCCTGGTCGGCATCGGCACCACGGCGGCGGGGCGCCTCGCCTTCTTGCTGGCGTCCAGCATCGGGACCCTGTGCGGCGTGCTGATCGCGCCGCTCACCACGGTCTACTACGACAGCGGTTTCCTGATGGGCCTGAAGGGCTTCGTCGGCGCCATCATCGGCGGCCTGGCCAGCTATCCGCTGGCCGCGGCCGGCGCCTTGATGGTCGGCCTGCTGGAAGCCTATTCCTCGTTCTACGCCAGCTCCTACAAGGAAGTCATCGTGTTCACCCTGATCATCCCGGTGCTGCTGTGGCGCTCGATCGTGCATCCGCAAGTCGAGGAGGGCGAGGCATGACGCGGCGTTCCCTGTTCATCTTCGCGCTGGCCGTCTGCGTGTTCGGCCTGCTGCCGCTGCCGGCCTATTGGGTCACGCTCGGCAACTACATCGGCCTGTACGCCATCGTGGCGCTCGGGCTGGTGCTGCTCACCGGCGTCGGCGGCCTGACTTCCTTCGGCCAGGCGGCCTTTGTCGGCCTGGGCGCGTATGCCACCGCCTGGCTGTCCACGAGCGCAGGCCTCTCGCCCTGGCTCGGCCTGGTGGCCGGACTGGCCGTCACCGCCGTCTCCGCGCTGTTCATCGGCGCGATCATGCTGCGCCTGTCCGGCCACTACCTGCCGCTCGGGACCATCGCCTGGGGCCTGTCGCTGTACTACCTGTTCGGGAACATGGAGTCGCTCGGCAAGCACGACGGCATCGCCGGCATCCCGCCGCTCACCCTGTTCGGGCTCGACCTCAGCTCCGGCAAGAGCATGTACTTCCTGATCTGGCTGGTGCTGCTGGTGGCGGTGGTCCTGCTGCGCAACCTGCTCAATTCGCGCTCCGGCCGCGCGATCCGCGCCCTGAAGGGCGGCGGCCTGATGGCCGAAGCCATGGGCGTGAACACGGCGGCCATGAAGATCCGCATCTTCGTGATTGCCGCGCTGCTGGCCTGCGTGTCGGGCTGGCTGTATGCGCACCTGCAGCGCGCCGTGAACCCGTCGCCATTCGGCCTGAACGCCGGCATTGAATACCTGTTCATGGCGGTGATCGGCGGCGCCGGCTACCTGTGGGGCGCGATCCTGGGCGCGGCCGTGCTCACCATCCTCAAGGACCAGCTGCAAAGCTACCTGCCGGCGCTGCTGGGATCGAACGGCAACTTCGAGATCATCGTCTTCGGCATATTGATGGTGATTTTGCTGCAGCGCGCCCGCAACGGCATCTGGCCCTTCATCGCGGCGCGCCTGCCGCAGCACCGCGACGCGGTGGCGCCCGAGACGGCGGCCCCGCTGGTCCAGCGCGCCAAGGCGGTGGCCGGCTATCCGCTGCTGGTGATCGACAAGGTGCGCAAGCAGTTCGGCGGCCTGGTCGCCGTCAACGACATGAGTTTCACGGTACACGGCGGCGAGATCGTCGGCCTGATCGGGCCGAACGGCGCCGGTAAATCCACCATGTTCAACCTGGTTACCGGCGTGCTGCCCGCGACCAGCGGCGAAGTGCGCCTGCGCCGCGGCGAGGAGCTGGTGCGCATCGATTCGCTGCCGTCGCGCCGCATCGTCGAACTGGGCATCGGCCGCACCTTCCAGCACGTGCACCTGCTGCCCGAGATGACGGTGCTGGAAAACGTGGCCATCGGCGCCCACCTGCGCGCGCACAAGGGCGTGCTGGCCAGCGCGGTGGGGGCGGATCGCGCCGAAGAGGACGCGCTGCTGTTCGAGGCGCGCCGCCAGCTCGAACGCGTGGGCCTGGGCGAACTGCTGTACGAGCAGGCCGGCAACTTGGCCCTGGGCCAGCAGCGTATCCTGGAAATCGCACGCGCCCTGTGCGCCGACCCGGCCCTGCTGCTGCTCGACGAACCGGCCGCCGGCCTGCGCTACAAGGAAAAGCAGGCGCTGGCCGAGCTGCTGAACAAACTGAAGGGCGAAGGCATGAGCATCCTGCTGGTCGAGCACGACATGGACTTCGTGATGAACCTGACCGACCGCCTGATCGTGATGGAATTCGGCACCAAGATCGCGGAAGGGAACCCGGCCCAGGTGCAGCAGGACCCGGCCGTGCTGGAAGCCTATCTCGGAGGACTGGACTGATGAACGCCGCACCCGTATTGGAAGTGAGGGACCTGCACGTCGCCTACGGCAAGGTCGAGGCCCTGCATGGCGCGCGCATGCGCGTCGACGCCGGCCAGATCGTCACCGTCATCGGCCCGAACGGCGCCGGCAAGTCGACCATGCTGAACGCGATCGCCGGCGCGCTCGGCGCCAACGCATCGACGCAGGGCGCGGTGCTGCTGCGCGGGCAGGAGGTAAAGGCCTGGCCGGTGGAGGAGCGCGTGGCCCAGGGCATGAGCCTGGTGCCCGAAAGCCGCGACCTGTTCACCACCATGAGCGTCGAGGACAACCTGCTGCTGGGCAGCTACACGCGCTACAAGCGCGGCGAGAAGGACCTGCGCACGCAGCTGGAGCTCGTGTACGACCTGTTCCCGCGCCTGCGCGAGCGGCGCACCCAGGCGGCCGGCACCATGTCGGGCGGCGAGCGCCAGATGGTGGCGCTGGGCCGCGCGTTGATGGCCAAGCCCGCGCTGCTGATGCTGGACGAACCGAGCCTGGGCCTGGCGCCGCTGATCGTGAAGGAGATCTTCCGCATCATCGTGCGCCTGAAGGAGACCGGCGTGGCGATCCTGCTGGTCGAGCAGAACGCGCGCGCCGCGCTGCAGGCGGCCGATTACGCCTACGTGCTGGAGACCGGCGACGTGGTGATGGAAGGGCCGGCGAGCGAACTGGCGAACGACCCGAAAGTGATCGATACCTATCTGGGCCTGAACAAGAAATCCGCATGAGGTGAGCATGGAAGCGAACGCAATCCGTTGTGTCGGCGTGATCGGGACCGGCGTCATCGGCGCCAGCTGGGCGGCCTGGTTCCTGGCGCGCGGCTACGAGGTGTCGGCCTGCGACCCGATGCCGGGCGCGCAGGAGCGCCTGCGCGAGGCGGTCGCCCGGCACTGGCCGGTGCTGGAAGGGATGGGCCTGGCCGATGGCGCATCGCCCGCGCGCCTGCGCTTCAGCGCCGACCTGGCCGAGGCCCTGCAGGGCGTCGACTTCGTCCAGGAAAACGGGCCGGAACGCGAAGACCTGAAGGTGGCGCTGTTCCGCGACATGGATGCGCTGCTGGCGCCCGGGGTGATCCTGGCCTCGAGTTCCTCCGGCCTGCTCATGAGCCGGGTGCAGGGCGCCTGCCGCCATCCGGAACGCGTGGTGCTCGGCCACCCCTTCAATCCGCCGTACATGATTCCGCTGGTCGAGGTGATCGGCGGTGCGCTGACTTCGCAGCAGACCGTCGATCGCGCCATGGCCTTCTACGCCGCCATCGGCAAGCGTCCGATCCACGTGCGCAAGGAGGTGCCGGGCCATATCGCGAATCGCCTGCAGGCGGCGCTGTGGCGCGAAGCCTTCCACCTGGTGGAGCAGGGCGTGGCCAGCGTGGCCGATGTCGACACCGCGATTGCCTACGGCCCCGGCCTGCGCTGGGCGCTGATGGGTCCATTCCTGAACCTGCACCTGTCGGGCGGGGAGGGCGGCCTGCGCCACATGCTCGATCACATCGGCCCACCGATGGAGAGCTGGTGGGCCGACCTGGGTACGCCCCACATCACCGAGGAACTGAAGCAGACCCTGTGCGCCGGCCTGGATGCGGCCCTGCTTGAACACGACCGGACCGCCCTGGCGCCGGCGCGCGATGCGCTGCTGGCAGGGCTGATCGCGGCGAAAGCAGGCAAGCCGGAACTGCCTTGAGCGCGGCCCGGCGGGCCGGCACTGCGAATACCAGCACCAGCATGGCGGTGTCGTGCACGCTCGGCATGTGCTTTTACGATACCTAAAAATGTAACTAACCAACAAAAAGCCGCAACAAACCCAGATCATTCAAGGTTCCGGACTACGGCAATATCAACAAAACACAACCAGGCATCCAGGAAGAGGGGCCGGGGCGTACCAGCCGCCCCGAAACGCGCCGCCTTATTCCGCGCGCGGCCCGTGCTTACCGCCACTTGCGCCTGCCTGCTCAAACCGCGTATGCAGCACCACCACCCGGTCCTGCATCGTTCGCCAGGCAGGCAAGTCACGCGACGCATGACGAAAGCTGAAGGTCATGCCGTTGCGAGAAAACCGGTGCAGGCAGTCACGGACGCAAAAGACCTCGCCGATCCGGTTGCCATGCCCATCGACCTGGACATAACGCAGGTCGTGCGCACCCCTTGACTCCAGCCGGAACAGCCCGCGCAGTGCGCCGCCTTCCTCCACGAGGTGCGCCGGCACCTCCCTCGACATCCCGAAGGGCTTGCCGTCGTATTCGAAGGCCGCGTAGACCGTCGCGCAGAATGGCTGGGTGCAGGCAGCGCCTGCCGGCTGGAAGCCGGGCGCCTCGGCCTCGACGCTGTATCCGACCATGCTGCCCGGCCACTGTGCCCGGGGCCGGTACACCCGCGGGATGGCGAAGCGCCTGCCCATGAGACTGAACCGGTAGGTGGCGTCGAGCGGGATCTTGCCGGCATCGTCGAAGTAGCGGCGCGATGGCTGGCAGACGATCGGAAACGGACCGTAGGTGCCTTCCACGAAGCGGTGCTTGACGCGCGACCAGTGGAAGGTCAGGGATTCGGCATCGTCGCCGACCACCAGCACCGCATGGTGATGGGCGATGCGTCCGGCCAGGTGCAGGCCCGAGGTATCGTCCGCCGTGCGCACCGGCACGTAGACCTGTCCCTTGCGGTCGCTGGCGTCCCTGGCCACCTGCACGCAGAACGGCTGGCCCGCGGCGATGGCGATCGCCTGCGCGCGCAGGTCGCGGCTGGTCATGGCGCCATACCACGCCAGGCCCCAGGCGGCCAGGCCGAGGATCGCGGCCAGCCCTGCCAGCAGCAGCGCCGCGCGCCGCCTAGCGTGCAGGTCCATGGCAGGCCAGCCAGTCTTCGAGCGCGGCGATCAAGGGCGCATCGTTCGGATGCACCGCCACCTGCCGCAGCCGGGCCAGCGGCACCAGGTGGACCGCCTGCGATTCCCAGCCCATGGCGGCCGGACTGCCACCGATGCGGCGCGCGACGTAGTAGCGGGTATAGGTGAGGGTGCGCCGCACGTCGAGCAGGAAGGCCTCCACGCGTACCTGCAGCCCCGACTCCTCGAAGGCTTCGCGCACGCTGGCGCAGTGCAGGCTGGTGCCCGGATCGACCCGGCCCTTGGGGAAAGTGGCGCTGTAGCCGCCGAAGCCATTCGAGGGCGCCACCAGCCACACGCGGCCGTCGTCTTCCAGGATCACGGCGCCGGCGGCAGCTGCCATCCCGGCCGGCAGCACGAAAGGCGGCTCCTCGATGCCGATGCCGGCGACACAGGCGCTCCAGCCCTCGCTGACGGCGGGCGCATCGGCCCAGGGCGCGAACGCCAGGCCGTTCAGCATGGGCGGCAGGCTGCCGCCTGGCAGCACGGTGGCGATGCGGCTGGCGTCGTCCCAGTGCGACAAGGGCGTGGGCGTGGACGGCTGGCGGATCACGACGGGGCGGCCGTCGTCGTCGGGGCAGGGGTGGTAAGTGGTCATCACGGCGCGGGTTGGCAAAAACAGGATCATCCACGGAATGGGCCGCGCTGGCAATCGGACAGCCGCATGCGCTATGCTGTCTCCCCTACGCGTTTGAGAAGCGCCCGGGCAGCCGGGGCGAGAAGCACATGTCAGAGAAGAAGTACCATCACGAGCACGCGGACGCAGCGCAACCGGCGCCCGGCCTGGAGCGCCTGCCGCCGCGCCCCACCGTGCTCGACACCGCGCCGAGCGCGGACCCGGAGGCCAGGCAGGCGGCCCGCGCGCGCCGCGATGCCGAGGTGCGCGGCGTCAGTTCGATTGCCGCCATGCGCGACGCGGTACAAAGCGTCTCGCGTACGCTGCCGCCGCTCGATGCGGTGCCGCGCGTGCGCATCCGCGACACCCGCGACTTCCGCCGCCGCGCCGCCGCTGGTTCACCCTTCCTGATCGACGGCGCGGCGAAGCGCTGGCCCCTGTGCGGCATGACGCCCCAGGCCCTGCGCGAAGAATTCGGCGCGCTGCCGGTGCGCGCCCGCGTCGGCGACTACATCCATACCGCGTTTGCCCCCGACCGGGCGATGCGGGACATGTCGATGCTGGCCTACCTGGAACTGGCCGCCGCCGGTGCCGAGGCGCTGCCGCCGTATGTCGGCAACCTCGAGCTGCGCGAACTGAACCGCTTCTGCCACTGGCCTGCCTGGCTGGAAAAGCCCGGCCCGCCGCGCTTCTGGCTGGGCCCGGCCGGCACGGTCACGCCGCTGCATTGCGACTACGACGACAACCTGTTCGCACAAGTCTGGGGCGGCAAGCGCATCTGGCTGGCGCCGCCGCACCACGACGAATTCCTCTATCCGCGCGAGGCGAATGCGCTGCTGTTCGGCTCGCCCTTCGACCCGGACGCGCCGGACTACGAGCGCTATCCGCTGGCGCGCCAGGCGGCGCTGGTCGAGGTCGTGGTCGAAGCAGGCGACATGCTGTACGTGCCGGCCGGCTGGTACCACCAGGTGCGCTCGCTGGCGTTCTCGCTGTCGGCCAACCGCTGGTCGCGCGCGATGCCGGTGGTGCTGGAGGGGAAAGCGGCCGCGCCGCTTGTGCTAGAGTGCGCGTCACGCCGGGACGTGTAACGCGACCGCCGCCCGGCCGGATTATTTCAACGTTCAACCACAGTCTGGAACCATCATGAGCAACAACATCCCCGGCCCGGAGTTCTGGCAGCGTGTCGACGCTGTCGTCAACGTCGCCAACGACCAGTGCGACGCGGCCACCGCGAACGAAGTCGCGGCCTCGACACTGTTCGCCGCCGCCCGCTTCAACGCCTTCCTGCTGGCAAAAGGCACGGGCAACGCCGACAACATGAAGGGCGAGCGGGAAGAAGCGCTGGAATACTTCATGGCCCAGTTCCGCGGCATGATGAGCGCCAACCTCGACGATTTCATCGCCAACTTCGATACATACATCCAGCCCGATCCGCAATAAGGGCTGTGTATTTCACACAACAGTTTCAATGATGACAATCATGAAAGCTTGACATCATTGGGCGGGCGGATTCAGAATCACAGCTCATCATTCGATTAACCGATTTACAAGGAAAGGAACGGGCATGCCACGTACGGCTATCAACCTAGCGCAGCGCACAGCGCAGCACAGATAGCCCCCAGCGCATGGCGCTCGGGGCAGGCACTCATGCCGCTCCGAGCCGGACCTTCCCTGAACCCCGGCGAGGAAACTTGCCGGGGTTTTGCTTTATGCGGACGCGCGTTCGCAGGCAGGCCTCCGGCATGACTACCCATCAAGGAAAGTTATGCCCATCGTTACCACCATGCACAAGGCGCGCGTCCCTGTGCACATCTACACCGACGACATCGACCACGCGGCCCTGCAGCAATTGCTGAACGTGGCCAGCCTGCCTGTCGTCCATCCCCACGTCGCTGCCATGCCCGACGTCCACGCCGGCATCGGCGCCACTGTCGGCAGCGTGATCCCCACGCGCGGCGCGGTCATCCCGGCCGCCGTCGGCGTCGACATCGGCTGCGGCATGAACGCCGTGCGCACCACGCTCACGGCCAGCCAGCTGCCCGACAACCTGGCGCGCCTGCGCTCGGCCATCGAAGCGGCGGTGCCGGTCGGTCTCGGCCAGCACGACTGGGACAAGGTGCGCGGCTCCAGCCATGCGCGCGCCGGCCGCCCGCTGAACGACCGCCTCGACCGCATCGTCGCGAAGCACGGCGGCATCATGAAAATGCAGCGCAAGTTCGTGCAGACCTGGATCTGCCAGCTCGGCACCCTGGGCGGCGGCAACCACTTCGTCGAAGTCTGCATCGATGAGGAAGAGCGCGTCTGGATCATGCTGCACTCCGGCTCGCGCGGCATCGGCAACGTGATCGGCCGCTACTTCATCGCGGCGGCGCAGAAGGACATGCGGCGCCACCAAGTGAACCTGCCGGACCGCGACCTGGCCTACTTCAGCGAAGGCTCGACCCTGTTCGACGACTACGTGGAAGCGGTCGACTGGGCCCAGGACTACGCGCTGCTGAACCGCAGCGAGATGATGCGCCGCGCGCTCGAGGCCCTGGCGCGCCACGTGCCGCCATTCCGCCTGGACGGCGAAGCGATCAACTGCCATCACAACTACGTGGCGCGCGAGACCCACGGCGGCGAGCGCCTGTACGTGACGCGCAAGGGCGCGATCTCGGCACGCGAAGGGGAGCTGGGCATCATCCCGGGCAGCATGGGCGCGCGCAGCTACGTTGTGCGCGGCAAGGGCAACCCGGACGCGTTCTGCTCGTGCTCGCACGGCGCCGGACGGCGCATGAGCCGCAGCGAAGCCAAGCGCAGCTTCGACCGCTTCGACCTGGCCGCCCAGACCGAAGGCATCGAGTGCCGCAAGGATGCCGGCGTGGTCGACGAGATCCCCGCCGCCTACAAGGACATCGAACAGGTGATGGCGCACCAGACCGACCTGGTCGAGGTGGTGCACACGCTGCGCCAGGTCATCTGCATCAAAGGATAAGAACAACATGCAAACCGCAATCGAACTCAATCAGCAGCAGGCCATCGACTTTCTCCTGCACGTGGCCATCGTGCGTCCGGTCTTCATCTGGGGACCGCCGGGCATCGGCAAGAGCGCCCTGGTGCAGCGCTTCGCCGACTCGGTCGGCATGGAGTGCGTGTCGCTGCTCGGCAGCCAGCTCGCGCCCGAAGACCTGCTCGGCATCCCGCGCATCGACGGAGAATGCTCGCGCTTCTACCCGCCGGCCGCGATCGTGCGCACGGCGCCGTTCGTGCTCTTCCTCGACGAACTGAACGCCTCCTCGCACGAGATCCAGAAAGCGTTTTATTCGCTGATCCTGGAGCAGCGCATTGGCGAATACCGCCTGCCGCAGGGCACCGTTGTGATCGGCGCCGGCAACCGCGCGAAGGACGCGGCCATCGTCAAGCCGATGCCGTCGGCGCTGGTCAACCGCATGTCCCACATCCACCTGCGCGCCGACCATCGCCAGTGGCTGGGCTGGGCGGCGCAGGAAGGCGGCATCCACCCCTGGGTGCTGGAATACATCGGCACGCGGCCCGACCACTTGTGGAGCGAGCCGCCCAAGCACGAGGAACCGTTCTCGACGCCGCGCAGCTGGCACATGCTGTCGGACGCCCTGCATTCCTTCGGCGACGGCGTGGAGGAAGAGATGGTCGAGGCGCTGGCCTACGGCCTGCTGACGCCGGCCCACGCCGGCCACTTCAAGGGCTACCTGAAGCAGGTGCACCAGAAGCACGCCCTGCACGCGATCCTGAAGGGCGACGCGCCCTGGCCATCGGACCCGGCCAACCGCGACGTGCTGTACTTCCTGGCGCAGTCCTTCCGCGCCCACCTGCGCAAGGAACTGCCGGCCGACGACGCCTCGGTGCGCCCGCACCACCAGGCGCTGGCGCTGCGCGCCAAGGACATGCTGCGCGACCTGGCCCGCATCAGCGTCGAGATCGCGCAGTCGGTGATGAGCGAGGACGAGGCGGGCGGGCGCCTGCCGGCCTGGTTCCTGGTCGAGGTGGCGCGCGACCTGCCGCGCCTGGCCGGACGCGACAAGGTGCGGGCATGAGCCGCAGCGCAAGCCGCGCTGGCCGCAACGCGCGCGCCAAGCCCGGCGCCATCGCCGTCCAGGCCCGCCACGAAGGCTGGGCGCTGGTCCAGGCGCACCCGGTGTTCGGCCACGTCGCCGCGGAAGTGGACAGGTATGCCGACAGCGACGCGCGCCATGTGGCGGAAGAGGGCTGGGCGGCGATCTCGCCCCAGGGCACGCTGTGGGCCCACGCCAGCCGCCAGGCCAGCGCGGGCGAATGGGCGCGCATGTTCGGCATCCTGCTCGCCTGTCTCGGCTTCGGCCTGGTGCGGCGCCAGGAGCCGCGCGAACTGTGGGAAATCGCCAGCTTCCTGGTGGCTGACCGCTTCTGCGACGAGCTGCGCCTGGGCACGCTGCCGACCGCGCTGCACTACCCGGAGCACCCCTTGCCGGCGGGCGGCGCCGAAGGGCTGCTGCGCCAGTTCTGCGTCGACGGTTGCCCGCCCGCCCTGCGTGCCTGGCATGGACAGCTCGCGCAGGGCGGCGCGCTGTTCTGCGAACTCGACGCGGCGCCGCCGTCTTGGCGCAAACCCGTCAACTGGCGCGAGCGCCTGGCCGACGGCATCGCCCAGGGTGTCGGCCGGGCGCTGGCGGTGGCCTCGGGCGCGGACGGCCCGGGCGCCGGCCCGGTCACGCGTGCCGGGCGTGCGCGCCGGCGCCTGATCGACCATTATCCGCTGCTCGGCGCCCTGGCCGCCAGCTTCGACCTCGACGAAGACCCGCGCTCCTGCCAGCGCTACGAGGTGCAGGTGGCCGCCATCGACGTCGGCATCCGCCGCATCTGGATGAACCCGGCCGCGCCGCTGGATGACGACGAGTGCCTGTTCGTGTTCGCGCACGAGCTGCTGCACGCGGGCCTGAACCACGCGTCGCGGTGCCAGGGCCGCGACGCGCTGCTGTGGAATATCGCCTGCGACTTCGCGATCAATGGCTGGCTGGTGGACATGCGCATCGGCGTGCCGCCTGCGATGGGGCTGCTGCACGACGCCGGCCTGGCCGGCCAGTCGGCCGAAGAGATCTACGACCGCCTGGCCACCGACATGCGCCGCGCGCGCAAGCTGGCCACGCTGCGTGGACCGGGCGCGCCCGACCTGATCGGCAGCGACGAGGGCAGCATCTTCGTCGACGCCGAAACCTATTGCCGGCGCGCGCTGGCGCAGGGCTTCGAGCGCTTCACCACGGTGGCCGGGCGCAGCACCGTGCCGGCCGGCCTGGCCGAGGAAATCCGCAGCCTGAGCCAGCCGCCGATCCCCTGGGACGTGCGGCTGGCGCACTGGTTCGACGAACGTTTTCCGCCGCCGGAGCGGCGCCGCAGCTATGCGCGGCCGTCGCGCCGCCAGTCGGCCACGCCCGACATCCCGCGACCGTCGACAGTGCGGCCGGACGAGGAATCGCGCGCCAGCCGCGTGTTCGGCGTTGTGCTCGATACCTCCGGCTCGATGGACGCGGCCATCCTCGGCAAGGCGCTGGGCTCGATTGCCAGCTATGCGCTGGCGCGCGAAGTCGCGGCCGTGCGCCTGGTTTGCTGCGACGCGGCCGCCTATGACATCGGCTGGGTCGAGCCGGAACGCCTGCTGGAGCGCTTTCGCGTGCAAGGGCGCGGCGGCACCGTGCTGCAGCCGGGGTTCGACTGCCTGCGCGAGCTGGCCGCGCGCGGCGCGTTTCCGCGTGCCGGCCCGATCCTGGTGATCACCGATGGCGAGTGCGAGAGCAAGCTGGCCACGGCGATGGACCATGCCTACCTGCTGCCGCAGGGCCGGCGCCTGCCCTTCCGCGCGCAGGGCGAGGTGTTCCACGTGGCTTGAGCGGTAAAACCTGCCTTCCGGCAGGGGGCAGGCATGCTTGCTGTCCGTATGCTGGAACCGGACGCCAATTTGCGCGTCCAACATCCAAGAACAGCCCGGACCGCGACCATGCATGCCTGCCTCCACCCGCCAGATGGCGCCGACTTCGCTGCCGACGAGCCGATCGAGGTGGCGCGCATCCGCTTGTGGAATCCTTCCAGCGCCACCGCCTTGCTTGGCGAGTTCTACAGCGCCGACCGCGTGCTGGCGCGCTGGGGCAGCCTGCACGATGGGCGGCCGGTCGGCTTCGAAGTGACCTTCCACGACGGCTACGTGGTCAGCGGCAGCCATGCCTTTTTCCGCAAGGGCAAGCGGCGCTGCCTGCTGGCCACCCACGTGCGGCGCCTGCTGGAACGGGCCGCCAGCCAGGCCGACGCCGGCATTCCGGTCCCGAGGCCCGACCTGTCGCGCTATGCGATTCCCGCCTGAGCCGCCTATCCCAACCCATCCACCACGAGCGATCATGCATCAACGCCTGGCCCACGCCATCCCCACCCAGCGCCAACAAAGCCGCACGCATCCTTTGTACTGGTGCTTCCTCCTGCTGCTGTGCGCCGCCTACATCCAGGGCGGACTGACGAAAGCTGTCGACTTCCCGGCGGCGCTGGCCGAGATGCACCACTTCGGCCTGGCGCCCGAACGGCCGCTGGCGCTGCTCACCATCGCCGGCGAACTCGGCGCCTCGCTGCTGATCTTGTGCGGCGTGCTGCGCTGGGCCGGGGCGCTGTACCTGGCGCTGTTCACCTTTGCCGCGAACTTCGTCGCCAACCGTTTCTGGGAAATGGCCGAGCCCGCGCGCACGATGGCGGCAAACGGCTTCTTCGAGCACCTGGGCCTGGTCGGCGCCTTCCTGATCGTGGCCTGGGTCGATGTCAAAGGCCGGCCACGAGGCTGACTTGTCGACTGGTCTTTCGGCCGGTGGCAAGCCGGCGGCGGCGTTATACGCTGCCCCGGTTCCAACCACTGAAAGAAGACCAATGAAAAACCTTACCACCGCCGCCGGCGCACCCGTTGCCGACAACCAGAACGTGCAGACCGCCGGCCCGCGCGGACCGATGCTGCTGCAGGATGTCTGGTTCATCGAAAAGCTGGCCCATTTCGACCGTGAGGTCATTCCCGAGCGCCGTATGCATGCGAAGGGCGCGGGCGCCTGGGGCAGCTTCACCGTCACCCACGACATTAGCGCCTATACCAGGGCGCGCTTCTTCGGCGAGGTCGGCAAGACCACGCCGATGTTCGTGCGCTTCTCGACCGTCGCCGGCGAGCGCGGCGCCGCCGACGCCGAACGCGACATCCGCGGCTTCGCCATGAAGTTCTATACCGAAGAAGGCAACTGGGACCTGGTCGGCAACAACACGCCGGTCTTCTTCATGCGCGACCCGCTGAAGTTTCCCGACCTGAACCACGCCATCAAGCGCGACCCGCGCACCGGCCTGCGCAACCCCGACAGCAACTGGGACTTCTGGACCCTGCTGCCCGAAGCCCTGCACCAGGTCACCATCCTGATGAGCGAACGCGGCCTGCCGCGCAGCCACCGCCACATGCACGGCTTCGGCAGCCACACCTACAGCTTCATCAACGCCGCCAACGAGCGCCACTGGGTGAAATTCACCTTCAAGACCGCGCAAGGGATCGAGAATCTGAGCGACGCCGAAGCCCGGGACCTGATCGGCCGCGACCGCGAAAGCGCGCAGCGCGACTTGTACGAGGCCATCGAGGCCGGCCAGTTCCCGCGCTGGACCATGTACGTGCAGGTGATGCCGGAAGCCGACGCCGCGCGCTACCACATCAACCCGTTCGACTTGACGAAAGTCTGGCCGCATGCGGATTATCCGCTGCACGAAGTCGGCGTGATGGAGCTGAACCGCAATCCCGATAATTACTTCGCCGAGGTCGAGCAGGCTGCCTTCAACCCGGCCAACATCGTGCCGGGCATCGGCTTCTCGCCCGACCGCATGCTGCAGGGCCGCCTGTTCTCGTACGGCGACGCGCAGCGCTACCGGCTGGGCGTGAACCATCACCAGATCCCGGTGAACGCGCCGCAGTGTCCCTTCCACAGCTATCACCGCGACGGCGCGATGCGGGTCGACGGCAACATGGGTGGCGCCACGCCGTACGAGCCGAACAGCCATGGGGAATGGCGGGAGCAGCGCGACTTCCGCGAGCCGCCGCTGACGCTGGAGGGCGCGGCCGACCACTGGAACCACCGCGTCGACGACGATTATTATTCGCAGCCGCGCGCCTTGTTCCGCTTGATGACGCCGCAGCAGCAGATGGTCCTGTTCGAGAATACGGCGCGCGCCATGCGTGGAGTGAGGGCGGAGATCAAGGCGCGCCACGTGGCCAACTGCGCCAGGGCCGACGAGGCCTACGGCGCCGGCGTGCAGGCGGCGTTCGAGCGTCTGGGAGAGTAATCGAGAAAGGAGGGGAAGGATGGGAGGGAGGAGCGTAAGCCCCTCCCTTTTTTGCGGCCCCTCCCGTTACCGCGGAATCAGCCGCGCAGGAAGGCCAGCAGCTCGGCGTTCAGCTTGTCCTTGTGGGTCAGCGGCAGGCCGTGGCCGGCGCCTTCGTAGACCGACAGGCGGCCTTGCGGCAGCAGCTCGACGGCGCGGCGCGCGGTGGTGGCGATCGGGACGATCTGGTCGTCGTCGCCGTGGACCACCAGGGTCGGCACCGTCATCTTCTTCAGGTCTTCGCTGAAGTCGGTTTCCGAGAACTGCTTGATGCAGGCATAGGCGCTCTTGATGCTGCATTGCAGGCCCTGGCGCAGGAAGGACTGGCGCATGCCTTCCGATACCTTGGCGCCATCGCGGTTGAAGCCGAAGAAAGGCATGGTCAGGTCGAGGAAGAACTGGGCACGGTCGGCCTGCACGCCGGCGCGGATGCCGTCGAACACCTCCATCGGCACGCCCTCCGGGTTGTTCGGCGAGACCATCATCTGCGGCGTCACGGCGCCCACCAGCACGGCCTTGGCCACGCGGCCGGTGCCATGGCGGCCGATGTAGCGCGCGACTTCGCCGCCGCCGGTCGAGTGGCCGACCAGGGTGGCGCCGGTCAGGTCGAGGGTGTCGAGCACGGTCGCCAGGTCGTCGGCGTAGGTGTCCATGTCGTTGCCGTGCCAGGGCTGGCTCGAGCGGCCGTGGCCGCGGCGGTCGTGGGCGATCACGCGGTAGCCGTGGTTGGCCAGGAACAGCATCTGGTCTTCCCAGGCGTCCCCGGAGAGCGGCCAGCCGTGGCTGAAGACCACCGGCGCGCCGTGGCCCCAATCGGCGATGTGGATGCGGGTGCCGTCGCGGGCGGTGACGGAATCGATGGTGCGGGTGGCGGTCATGATGGTGTCCTTTCAGGTGGTGGGTGCGCCGCGCGAACCGCGGCGTCCGGGTCATTCTGAAGGTCTTGCCTGCGGCGGAATAGCTATACGATGGGATAGCTAGGATGGGTGGGTTGATGGCTGGGATGGTGGGTTCGAGAACCCACCCTACATCCGATGACGGGTGGATGGGTTGATGGCTGGGATGGTGGGTTCGAGAACCCACCCTACATCCGATGACGCGTAGGGTGGGTTCTCGAACCCACCAGCTACCCATCAAAGGCTGATGTATCCGCGCTTCACGGCCAGCGTGACGGCATGGGTACGGTCCCCGGCACCCAGCTTCACCAGGATCGTGCTCATGTGCGTCTTGACCGTCGGCTCGCTGATGCTGAGCACCTCGCCGATCACGCGGTTCGAGTTGCCGTTGGCGGCCAGACGCAGTACCTCGAGTTCGCGCGCCGACAAGGCATCCGCGCGGTGGTGGTTGTCGACGTCGCGCTGGACCATGGGTGCGATCACGCTGGCGCCGCGGTAGACATTGCGCACCGCCTGGGCCAGCGCAGCGCCGGAGGCGTCCTTCAGCAGGTAGGCCGCGGCGCCCGCCTTCAGGGCCGCCACCACGCGCGCGTCCCCGCTGTAGGTGGTGAGCACCACGATGCGCGCATCGGGATGCAATGCCCGGATGCCGATGATCGCTTCCAGCCCATCCTTGACCGGCATCTGCAGGTCGACCAGCGACACGTCGGGCCGGTGGCGCGCGAAGTCGGCGATCGCCTCGGCGCCGTTGGCGGCGGTACAGACGATCTCGATGCCGCCCTGGGCCAGCAGGGCGGCGCTGATCCCTTCGCGCATCATCGGATGGTCGTCGGCCACCATCACGCGGATGGGCATGGTCGAGGGAGTGGTCATGTCGATGTCGTCAGGTGGCATAGGCGTTGATTGGTGCCGGCCGGGCGCTTGCCGCCGGCCGGCGCATCGGCATGCGCACGCGGAAGCACACGCCATGCGGCGCGACGGGTTCGAACCAGAGCTGGCCGCCATGCGCGCGCACGATGGCGGCGCTGATCGCCAGCCCCAGGCCGCGGGTCTGTTCCGGATGCTTGCCGGGTCGATTATCGGCGCTGCCGGCCAGGCTGGCAACCACCCGCGCCTGGCAGGCCGGCGCGATGCCCGGACCGTTGTCCGTGACGGCGATCTCGACCTCGTCGCCGCGGCGCAGGGTCTCGAGGCGGATGCGCGGCGCCTGTGCCTGCGGCCGGGCGGCCAGCGCCTCGATCGCGTTCACCAGCAGGTTGGTGACGACCTGCTGCAGCTGCACCCGGTTGGCATCGATGGCGATGTTGTCCAGACCGTAGACGCTGTCGATGGCGATGCCGTGCCTGCGCAGCGGCCAGCAGAGCGTGCCCTGCGCCGCACGCACGGCCGTGTCGACGGTGACGCGCGCGGTTTCCAGGCCTTCGCCGGCGGCCTGGCGCTGCAGGCCGCGCACGATGTCGCCCGCCTGGCGGCCCGCACCGGCAATCAGCGCCAGCGATTCGAGCGCGCGGTCGATGTCGGGTTCGGCGCGGCTCAGCCATTTGCGGGCGGCCGCCGCATGCAGGGCGATCGCGGCCAGCGGCTGGTTGACCTCGTGGGCGATGGCCTGGTGCAGCCTGTCGGAGGCGGCGCCCGGGCAGGGCGCGTGGCAGGTGGCGCAGGCCCTGCCGCAGCCACGGTGCGCGGCCAGCTGGCGCAGGACCGAAGGAGACTTGGGGGGAGGTTTCAGGATCAGGTTCATGGATCGGCTCTCATCCGTTCGTTCAGTGCATCGCGGGCGGTGCCGCGACGTCCGAGCCATTATGCTGCCCTGCAGCGTGAAACCTTTCATACGATAGTCGTACCGATTTCACAAAATCTGTATGGACAGGTAGGGTGGACCGGGCCACGAGAGGCGGGTCCCCCGTCCACGCGTCCAACTAGCCCAAGCATATCCACGGTGCATACAGGAGTTGGAAGCGTGGTCGGCCGAGCCATCCACCCTACACTTAAAACGCGAAGCAGCTGCAGCCGAACGCGCCCCAGAAGCCCTGGTAGTCCGACACCGGCACGGTCGAGCGCCGTGCGCGGTCGTGGCCATGCCCATGCACGCCGCATGCGCCCGCGCACTGGTGCGCCAGCTGGGCCACCGGCTGCGGCGCTGCGGCGCGGTAGTGGCCGGCCACCTTGTTCACCGGCGACCACTCCGGCAGCACCGGGATCGGCGGCGGCGCGATCGACGAGAACTCGGCCTGCCCATACACCACCTTGCCGCCGACCACCGTCAGCACCGACTCGATCGCCTTGATGTCGTCTTCCGGCACGCGGAAGAAGTCGCTTGAAAGCACCGCCAGGTCGGCCAGCATGCCGGCGCGGATTCGCCCCTTCTTGCCTTGCTCGCTCGAGAACCAGGCGCTGCCGCTGGTCCACAGCTCCAGCGCCGTGTCGCGCGACAGGCGCTGCCCGGCGTCGTACAGGCGCATGCCACCCACGGTGCGCCCCGACACCAGCCAGTAGAGCGCGGTCCACGGGTTGTAGCTGGCCACGCGAGTGGCGTCGGTGCCGCCGCCCACCGGCACGCCCATCTCCAGCATGCGCGCCACCGGCGGCGTGGCCTTGGCTGCCTCGGCGCCGTAGCGCTCCACAAAAAACTCGCCCTGGAACGCCATGCGGTGCTGGATCGCGATGCCGCCGCCCAGGGCGCGCACGCGTTCGATGTTGTGCGGGCTGATGGTCTCGGCGTGGTCGAAGAACCAGGACAGGCCGGCAAACGGGATGTCGCGGTTCACCTTCTCGAACACGTCGAGCATGCGCGAGATCGATTCGTCGTAGGTGGCGTGCAGGCGGAATGGCCAGCGCTGCTCTACCAGATGGCGCACCACTTTTTCCAGCTCGTCTTCCATCCCTTCGGGCAGGTCGGGGCGCGGCTGCAGGAAGTCTTCGAAGTCGGCCGCCGAGAACACCAGCATTTCGCCGGCGCCGTTATGGCGATAAAAGTCGCTGCCGTCGCCAGGCTTGATCATGCCGGTCCATTTTTCGAAATCGCCCAGCTCCTTGCCCTTGTTCTGGGTGAACAGGTTGTAGGCGATGCGGATGGTCAGCTGCCCGGCGCGCGCCAGCTCGTCGATGACGGCATAGTCCTCGGGGTAGTTCTGGAAGCCGCCGCCGGCATCGATGGCGCTGGTCACGCCCAGGCGGTTCAGTTCGCGCATGAACTGGCGGGTGGAGTTCACCTGCAAATCGTGCGGCAGGGTCGGGCCCTTGGCCAGGGTGGCGTACAGGATCATCGCGTTCGGCCGTGCGATCAGCATGCCGGTCGGATTGCCGTCGGCATCGCGCACGATCTCGCCGCCCGGCGGGTTCGGGGTGTTGCGGTCGTAGCCGACGGCGCGCAGGGCGGCGCGGTTCAGCAGGGCGCGGTCGTACAGGTGCAGCACGAACACCGGGGTGTCGGGCGCGGCGCAGTTGATTTCCTCGATGGTCGGCATGCGCTTTTCGGCGAACTGGAATTCGTTCCAGCCGCCGACCACGCGTACCCACTGCGGGTTCGGCGTGCGGTCGGCCTGGGTTTTCAGCATGCGCAGCGCGTCGCTAAGGGAAGGCACGCCTTCCCAGCGCAATTCGAGGTTGTAATTCAGGCCGCCGCGGATCAGGTGCAGGTGCGAGTCGTTCAGGCCGGGGATCACCGTGCGACCGTTCAGGTCGATGACCTGGCTGCCGGGCGCGCGGTGGCGCATGACGTCGTCCGTGTCGCCCACGGCGAGGAAGGTGCCGTCCTGAATGGCCACCGCGCTGGCCTGGCGATTTTCGCGGTCGACGGTATGGAAGCAGCCGTTGAAAAGGATGAGAGGGGCCGAGGGTGCCGGGGCCGTTGAAGTCATGGGTGCTCCTTGGGTTCAGTAGGTGGGCAGCAGGCCGCGCCGCTGGGCGACGCTGGCCGCTTCGGTGCGCGAGGCAACGTTGAGTTTCGCGAGGATGTTGTTGATGTGGTACTTGACGGTGCCGACGCCGATGCCGGCGTCGCGCGCGATCAGCTTGTTGCTCTTGCCGGCGCTGAGGTGGGCCAGGATGTCGAGCTCGCGCACCGACAGGGCGCTGGCGGGAATCCGCCCGGCGAGCTTCGCGGCCAGCTGGGGCGGCAGGTAGCGCCGCCGCGCCATCGCCTGGCGCAGGCAATGCACGATCTCCTCGAAGGCCGACTGCTTCAGCAGGTAGCCGCAGGCGCCGGCCGCCAGGGCACGGTGCACGTCTTCGTCGCCGTCGAAGGTTGTCAGCACCACGATGCGCGCGTCGGGATGGCGCGTGCGGATGCGCGCGATCGCGTCCAGGCCGCCGCCCGGCATGTTGAGGTCGACCAGCAGCACGTCCGGGCGCAGGCGCTCGTACTGCGCCACCGCGCCGTCGGCGTCGACCGCCTGCCCGAGCAGGGCCAGGCCGGTTTCGGCCTCGATCAGGGCGGCGATGCCGGCGAGGATCAGGGGATGGTCGTCGGCGACGACCAGCGAGATGGTGGGCTGCTCCATGGCGTGGCTCCTGAGGCTGGCGAAAAAAAGGGCCGGCGCGAGCGCGCCAGCCCCTCGATTGTCGGCGTGCGCCGGCCGCCGCACCAGTTATACGAAAGGATAGGCCGACGCAGCTAGCAACCTTAGGCCTTGATGAAGGCGAGCAGGTCGGCGTTCAGGCGCGCCTTGTGCGTGGTCGGCAGGCCGTGCGGCGCGCCTTCGTACACCAGCAGGCTGCCGCGCTTGAGCAGCTTGGCGGCGGCGCGGCCGGAGGCGTCGATCGGCACGATCTGGTCGTCGTCGCCGTGCACGACCAAGGTCGGCACGTCGATCTTCTTCAGGTCGGCCGTGAAGTCGGTCTCCGAGAACTGCTTGATGCAGTCGTAGGCGTTCTTGATCCCGCACTGCATGCCCTGGTTGCGGAAGGTGTCGCGCACGCCCTGCGACGGCTTGGCGCCGGCGCGGTTGTAGCCGTAGAACGGAATCGTCAGGTCCATGAAGAACTGGGCGCGGTCTTCCAGCACGCCCTTGCGGATGCCGTCGAACACGTCCATCGGCAGGCCGTTCGGGTTGGTCGGCGACTTCACCATCTGCGGCGGCACGGCGCCCACCAGCACGGCCTTGGCCACGCGCGCGTTGCCGTGGCGGCCGATGTAGCGGGCCACTTCTCCGCCACCGGTCGAGTGGCCGACCAGCACCGCGTTCTTCAGGTCCAGGTGATTCATCAGGGCGGCCAGGTCGTCGGCATAGGTGTCCATGTCGTTGCCGCTCCACGGCTGGCTCGACAGGCCATGGCCGCGGCGGTCGTGGGCGATCACGCGGTAGCCGTGCGAGGCCAGGAAGAACATCTGGTCTTCCCAGGCGTCGCCCTGCAGCGGCCAGCCATGGCTGAAGACGACAGGCTGGCCGCTGCCCCAGTCCTTGTAGTGGATGACGGTGCCGTCGGCAACCGTCAGGTAGTGGCCGGCGCGGCCCCCCGGCTGCACCGGGGCGGAGGGTTTTGCACCGGCGGCGGCTGCGGCGCTGCCGGCCGCAGCCAGGCCCGCGCCGGCAGCAGCGGTGGCGACGCCGGTCAGCAGCGAGCGGCGCGAGAGGGAATTGTTCGACATGGTGGTCCTTTCAGGATAGGTGGTCTGCGCTGGATGGCAGTGACTGGCAGTGTAGGGACGGGCGCCCTGGCCGGCACTGGCCGAAAGACCGGGTCCGGAGCCAACTGGCCAAATGGGAGGGGTCGGGCGCCATGGGCAGGCTTAGGATGCTTCCACGTTGCGGTGGCCTGGGGTGCCCTCAATGCCCCAGCACCGCACGTTGAAGGAGAAACGATGAGCGACACCAAACACATCCAGCGCCAGGGCATGGCGCTGGGATTTTTTGCCGGCTATGTCGATACGCTCGGTTTCCTGGCCCTGTTCGGCCTGTTCACAGCCCACGTGACCGGCAACTTCATCCTGATCGGCGCGGCCCTGGCCGACCCGTCGCGCAGCTCGGTGCTGCTGAAGTTCCTCGCTTTCCCGGCCTTTATCGCCGGCGTGGCGGCGGGGCGCATCCTGGTGCTGCTGGTCGAGCGGCGCCAGGCACTGGCCCTGCGGCCGGCGCTGCTGCTGGAGCTGGTCCTGCTGCTGGGCTTCATGGGATTCGGCATCGCGGCCACCCCGGTCGGGGGCGAAGCCGGTCCGCTGGCCATGACCTCGGGCCTGCTCGGTGCAGCCGCGATGGGTGCGCACAGCGCCATCAGCCGCCTGCTGCTGGGCCACCTGGCGCCGACCTCGATGATGACCGGGAACGTGACGCAAATCGTGATCGACGCCGTCGACCTGCTGCGCGGCGCCGATGACCCGGGCCTGAAGGCGCGCTTCGCCAAGGTGCTGTGGCCGCTGCTGTCGTTCGCCATCGGCTGCATCGCGGCGGCATTCGGCTACCTCTGGTTCGGCTTCGCCGCGCTGGCGCTGCCGGTGCTGATCCTGGTCGGCCTGCTGGTATCCGAACGGCCGCAGCAGCTGGCGCAAGCCCAGCCCACCATTTCCTAACCGCGGCGCCGGGCGCCGCATCAATCAACCACAGAAGGTGACAACATGAGCAATCCAAAACTCGACGTCCTGACCCCGCAAAACTGCCAGCTGATCTTCATCGACCAGCAGCCGCAAATGGCCTTCGGCGTGCAGTCGATGGACCGCCAGACCCTGAAGAACAACACCGTCGGCCTGGCCAAGGCCGCCAAGGTGTTCGGCATCCCGACCACCATCACCACCGTCGAAACCGAAAGCTTCTCGGGCCACACCTACCCGGAACTGCTGGACGTGTTCCCGGGCCAGCCGATCCTGGAACGCACCTCGATGAACTCCTGGGACGACCAGAAGGTACGCGACGCCCTGAAGGCCAACGGCCGCAGGAAGGTGATCGTGTCTGGCCTGTGGACCGAAGTGTGCAACACCACCTTCGCCCTGTGCGCCATGCTGGAAGGCGACTACGAGATCTACATGGTGGCCGACGCCTCGGGCGGCACCACCAAGGAAGCCCACGACTTCGCCATGCAGCGCATGATCCAGGCCGGCGTGATCCCGGTCACCTGGCAGCAGGTGCTGCTGGAGTGGCAGCGCGACTGGGCGCACCGCGATACCTACAACGCCGTGATGGACATCGTGCGCGAGCACTCGGGTGCGTACGGCATGGGCGTCGACTACGCCTACACCATGGTGCACAAGGCGCCGCAGCGCATCAGCGGCAGCCACGAGACCCTGGCGCCGGTGCCGGCAAAATAAGGCAGGGCGTGCATTGACGACGGAGGCAGGCAAGCGGCGACGCGCCGCATGCCTGCCCCTTTCTTATTTGTCGAGGGACCCATGAAGATCTACATCGTATCGCTGGCCGCCGGCATCCTGGTCGGCCTGATCTACGCGCTGCTGCAGGTACGTTCGCCGGCGCCGCCGGCCATCGCCCTGGTCGGCCTGCTGGGCATGCTGATCGGCGAGCAGGCCGGGCCGGTCATCAGGAAGGCGCTGGCCAGGGAGCCGATCACGACCAGCTGGCTGCGTACCGAATGCGTGGCGAAAATCACCGGCGTCGAGGCCAGGCCGGGTGCTGCGCAAAACCGCGCTTCGGGCGACAATAGCGTCTGAACTGAACCGGGAGGCGGGCATGGACATGGCAGAACAGATGGCGCAGGCAGCGAGTCCGGCCATCTACGTGGTCGACGACGACGACAGCGTGCGCGGCGCCGTGCTCGACCTCCTGCGCGCCGAAGGCCATGCCGCGCGCGGGTTTGCCGACGGCGCCGCGTTTGTGGCTGACTTTGTGGCGCAGGTGGGCGGCGAAGCGCCGTCCTGCCTGGTCTGCGACATGCACATGCCCGGCCTCGACGGCTTTGCCGTGGCCGCCGCCCTGGCGCGCGACGGCATCGATATCCCCGTCATCTTCATGACCGGCGTCGGCACGATACCCATGTCGGTGCGGGCAATGAAGGCCGGCGCGGTCGAATTCCTCACTAAGCCTCTTGTGCCCGATGCCTTGCTGCAGGCGGTGCGCGACGCACTCGCGCTGGACACGGCGCGCCTGGCCGGGCGCCGCGAACTGTTTGAATTGCGCCAGCGCCATGCCAGCCTGACCCCACGCGAACGCGAGACCATGCAGCTGGTGATCGGCGGCCTGCTCAACAAGCAGGTAGCCGACGCGTTGGGCGTGAGCGAGATCATGGCCAAGACCCACAAGCGCAAGGTGATGGAAAAGATGGCGGCGCGCTCGCTGCCGGACCTGGTGCGCGACGCCGAGCGGCTGCGGATCGAAAAGACGCGTAGTCGCTAGATTAGTAGCCGACCGTGAAGCGTGTGCGCGAGTGCGCGGGCTTTTCCAGTTCGTCGATCATCGCCACCGCATAATCTGCCAGCGAAATGCGACTGTTGCCGTCCGCGTCGGCCAGCAGGCTGGCGCTGCCGAGGCGGAAGCGGCCGGTGCGCTCGCCCGGATCGAGGTGGGCCGACGGCGCCAGCACCGTCCAGTCCAGTTCCGGTTCCTCGCGCAGGCGCGCCAGCGCCTGGCGTGCGCCTTCGGCCGTCGCCTTCCATTCGGCCGGAAAGGCGGGCGTATCGAGCAACTGCACGCCCGGCGCCACTTCCAGTCCGCCGGCGCCGCCCACCACCAGCAGGCGCGGCACGCCGGCGCGTTTGGTGGCCGCGACAATCGAGGCCATGCCCTGCAGGTAGTAGCCGAGCACGTCGCCCTGGGCATGCCCGCTGAAGGCGCTGATCACGGCATCGTGCCCACTCAGCTGGGCCGCCAGTTCGTCCTCGTCCGTCACGTCGGCGCCGACGGCGCACACACCATCCTGCGCCACCACCTTTTCCGGGTGTTTGACCAGGGCCGTGACGGCGTGGCCGCGCGCCAGCGCTTCCTGCAAGATGGCCGAGCCGACGTAGCCGGTGGCGCCGATGAGTGCGATCTTCATGTGTGTCCTTTCTGGTTGAGAGCAGGCGGCGATCGGCCTGCGATGAAGCGCATCATCACACGGCAGATTGAATAGAAAAACAGATCAATCCATAATTCACTTTTCCAGTTTTCTTAACGATGAGGTGAGCGATGGCACTGCCCGGACGGATCGATCTAAACGACCTGCTGGTATTCCAGGCCCTGGCCGAGACCGGGAGCTTCACGGCGGCGGCGCGGCGCCTCGGCGTGGCCACCGCCAAGGTCAGCGTCGAGATCGGCCGCCTGGAGGACAAGCTCGGCCTGGTCCTGTTCAGCCGCACCACGCGCCGGGTGGCGATGAGCGACGCCGGCCAGGCGCTGTACGAGGAATGCCGCCCGCTGCTGCAAGGGCTGGGCGAAGCGCTGGAGCGAGCGGGCGCCGGCAAGGACGAGCTGTCCGGGGCGCTGCGCATCAGCACCACGGTCGACCATGCCAGCCTGTCGCTGGCGCCCGCGCTTGCCGAATTCGCGCGCCTGCATCCGCATCTGTCCATCGATTTGCGCACCAGCGACCGCGTGCTCGACCTGGTCGAGGAGGGCATCGACCTCACCATCCGCCTGGGCTGGCTGCGCGATTCCTCGCAGCGGGCGGTGAAGCTGGCCGGCTTCGAACAATACCTGCTGGCGTCGCCCGCTTTCCTGGCCAGCTTACCGGCGCCGGCCAGCCCGCAGGACCTGGCCAGCGTCGACTGGATCGCCCTGACCCTCATGCCGACGCCGCTGACCTGGCGCTTCACCGGTCCCGGCGGTGCGGTGCAGACGGTGCACTTCAAGTCGCGCATCCGCGTCGATGCGCCGGGCGCGATGCGGGCGCTGGTCGAAAGCGGCGCAGGCATGTCGGTGCTCGATGCGTTCAGCGCCGCCGAGGGCATGCGGACCGGGCGCCTGGTGCGGCTGCTGCCGGAATGGTCGCTGCCGGATGCCGGGGTCCATGCCGTTTATCCTTCAGGGCGGCTGGTGCCGGGCAAGGTGCGCAGCTTCATCGATTTCTATCGCCTCTACCTGGCGCGGCCATCATCCGCAAAGGCTTGACTCAGAACGCGTGGCGCAGGCCGAGCGCGGCGCCTCTGGCGGTCGATCCAACAGGCGTCGTCACGCCATTGATCGCGAAATCGACCACGCCGCGCGCGTCGTTGTCGAGGTGGGTGTAGAAAGCGAACACCGTTGTCCGCTTCGACAGCGCGTAGTCGTAGCCGAGCGTCGCATGCACGGCGCCCGTGCCGCTGCCGGCGCGCACGAAGCCGACCTGTTCCCGCGTGAAGCCTTTACCGTCGCGCGCCCTGGCCACGCCCAGTTTCAGCGCGTGCGCGCCGAACTGCCGCGTCAGCGACACATAATAGGCACGCCGTTCCAGGTCGCCGCCGGCGGTTTCGTAATGCAGCTGCTCGGCCACCGCCGCCACCCGCATCGGCCCGAACTGCCAGGCCGCGCCGAGCTTGGTGGCGCGGTCGTTCAGCCCCGGCCCACGGTATGCGCGGTGGCGCTCGTGGGCCAGCGTGGCGTACAGCGGCCCCTTCTCGAAGACCAGCGCGCCCGAGCGCAAGGAAGGCCTGGCGCCGTTCGGCGGTGACTCCTCGTTGAAACCATGCGCCAGCCGCAGCGACACGCCGCGCCAGGCCGACGTCCAGTAGTGCAGGCTGTTCTGCTGGCGGCGGTCGAAGGAGCTGGTGTCGCTGACGTTGTTCGCGCTGGCCGCAGAGCCGTTGCCGATAATGCTCATGTAGCCGGCCGTGGTCGGGTAGAAGGGATCGAGGCCGGCGGTGGCGCCGTTGTAGGGCGTGGTCCAGTTGCCGGCGAAGAGCGTGCCCCAGCGGCCCTGGATGCCGACGCGGGTATCGCG
Organism: Massilia sp. YIM B02769; assembly: GCF_030411995.1. Lineage (GTDB taxonomy): Bacteria > Pseudomonadota > Gammaproteobacteria > Burkholderiales > Burkholderiaceae_D > Telluria. The sequence continues at coordinate 339,609 of NZ_JASNRC010000005.1, read as the reverse complement.
CGCGGCCACGGCGCCGGCGCCTGTATCCGGCGACAGCGTGCCTTCGACCTGGAACAGCACACGCAAGCCATCTGCCAGTTCCTCGCTGCCGCGCACGCCGAACACCGAGCGGTAATTCGACAGGCGCGTGCCGGCCTCGCCGCCATGCACGCGCACGGCTTCGAGGCCCAGGTTCAGGCGGCCATACAGTTGCAGGTTGTCGGCCTGGGCGAGACAAGGGGCAGATACCAGGCCGAGGAGGGCGGTGCGGAGGATCGTCGCTTTCATGGGCATAAAGGTCAGTTGGAAGCGCCCGATGTTAGCAAGCGCCCGTCAACCTGAACCCCGCCCTTTGGCAAGGGACGCCGGCCACGCCGCCGCCGATAATCAGCCATCGAAAAATTCGACGATAGGCCGCCAAACTACTCGTTTTTCATCCCTTGGCGATCCGTCCATAATGCTTTTCATGCAAAGCGACAGGGGCGAATCCCTGCCGCAGCTGGCCGGGCCCCATGGGCTGCCGCGTTCGATGAAATCGATAGACGGACGCCACAGCGGTCGCAACAAACATCCATCCAACCTCTACCTGAAGGAGAACGATCATGAACACCACCAAACTCTACCCGATCGGCCGCGCATTCGCAGGCGTCCTCTTCCTCGTCTCCGGCATCGGCAAGGTGATCGGTTTCGCCGGCGTCGCCGCCTGGATGAACAGCGCCGGACTGCCGGCCGCCGGCGTGCTGCTGGTGCTGACGATCCTGCTCGAGATCGGCGGCGGCCTGGCCATGGTCACTGGCTTCCAGGCGCGCATTGCGGCGCTCGCGCTGGCCCTGTTCCTGGTGCCCGTGACCCTGGTCTTCCACGGCTTCTGGCTGGCCGATGCGGCGTCGTTCCAGAACCAGCTGAACCACTTCCTGAAAAACCTGTCGATCCTGGGTGGCATGCTGGTCATCTTTGCCATTGAAAGCGAACGCCAGGCCGTGCGCCAGACCGGCGGCGCAATCCTGCGCACCCAGGCAGCCTGAATCATCAACGGATAACAAGGAGGCGCATCATGGAAGTCACGACCCACCGCGGCACCGGCCCGCTGCAGCAAGTCATCGAGATCGGGCCGCACCGGCTCCTCACCGACGCCCCGGTCGACGCCGGCGGCGAAGCGAGCGGCCCGGCCCCGCACGACCTGCTGGCGGCTGCGCTGGCAGCCTGCACCACGCTGACGGTGAACCTGTACGCGAAACGCAAAGGCTGGAAGCTGGACGACGTGCTGGTCTCGGTGCAGCACGGCCAGGAAGGCGCGGCCTATGGCTTCCAGCGCAGCATCCGCCTGCTCGGAGACCTGAGCGGGGAAGAGCGCGAGCGCCTGCTCGACATCGCCAACAAGTGCCCCGTGCACAAGACGCTGTCCGGCCAGATTGCCATCCGCACCGTCCTGGCATGACCATCGGCCGCCCCCGGCAAAAAGGCAGGGGACGGCACATTCGCCCACTGCTATCGTGAGCTTATCCGGCGCGGCCTTTGCAGCTGCCGCCCACGCAACCGACGAAAGACCCGCCATGAAACCTTCCACCGCACCCCAACGCGCGCTGCTGCTCACCAGCCTGGCCGCCGCCATGTTCGCGTCAAGCCTGGCCTACGCCCAGGCCGACCTGATCCTCACCAATGGCAAGGTCGCCACCATGGCGCGCGAAGGCGAATTCGTGCAGGCGCTCGCCGTCAAGGACGGCAAGGTGCTGGCCACCGGCAGCAATGCCGAGGTGCTGAAGCTGAAAACGCCCACCACCCAGCTGGTCGACGCCGGCGGGCGAACCGTGATCCCAGGCCTGAACGATTCGCACCTGCACGTGATCCGCGAGGGCTTGAACTACAACATGGAGCTGCGCTGGGACGGCGTCACCTCGCTCAAGCGCGCATTGCAGATGCTGAAGGAGCAGGCCGCACGCACGCCGGAAGGCGAATGGGTGAAGGTGGTCGGCGGCTGGAACGAATACCAGTTCGAAGAAAAGCGCCTGCCGACGCTGGAAGAGATGAATGCCGCCGTGCCCGATCGTCCGGTGTTCATCCTCTACCTGTACGGCCTCGGCTTCCTGAACCAGAAAGGCATCGCCACCCTCGGCTACGACAAGGACACCAAGTTCAAGGATGGCGTGGTCGAACTCGATGCGGCCGGCAAGCCGACCGGCAAACTCATCGCCAAGCCGAATGCCCTGATCCTGTACTCGACCCTGGCCAGGACGAATAAGCTCAGCCGCGCCGACCAGGTCAACTCCACGCTGCACTTCTACCGCGAACTGAACCGCCTGGGCGTGACCAGCGCCATCGACGCCGGCGGCGGCTTCCAGAACTACCCCGACGACTACGGCGTGACCCTGGAGCTGGCGCGCGCGGGCAAGCTCACCGTGCGCACCTCCTACTATTTGTTCGCCCAGCGCGCCGGCAAGGAGCTGGAAGACTTCGGGCGCTGGCTGACCATGACCCACCCGAAGAAGAACGACCACATGTTCTACCCGAACGGCTTCTCGGCCGAGGGCGGCGGCGAGAACCTGGTGGCCAGCGCGGCCGACTTCGAGAACTTCCTCGAGCCGCGGCCCGACCTGCCGGAGTCGATGGAAGGCGAACTCGAAGCGGTGGTCAGCCTGCTGGTGAAGAACCGCTGGCCCTTCCGCCTGCATGCCACCTACGGCGAAAGCATCGACCGCGACCTGGCCGTGATCGAAAAGGTGAATGCGAAAACGCCGCTGAACGGCCTGCGTTTCATCGTCGACCACGGCGAGACCATCACCGACGTCCAGCTCGCGCGCATCAAGAAGCTCGGCGGCGGCGTGGCCGTGCAGGACCGCATGCACTTCCAGGGCGAAGCCTACTGGAAGCGCTACGGCGCGCAGACGCGGCAAATGCCGCCGATCCGCAAGATGCTGGACATGAAGGTGCCGGTCGGCCTGGGCACCGACGGCACGCGGGTATCGAGCTACAACCCCTGGCCCTCGGTCTACTGGGCCGTGACCGGCAAGACGGCCGGCGGCATGCGGATCTGGCAGGACAAGGACGTGCCGAGCCGCTTCGAGGCGCTGCAGCTGATGACGACCGGCTCGGCCTGGATGAGCGGCGAAGAGACGGCCAAGGGCAAGCTGCAGCCGGGCCAGTACGCCGACTTCATCGTGCTGCCGCAGGATTACTTCAGCGTCGATGCCGAGAAAATCAAGCGCATGGAAAGCCTGCTGACGGTCGTGAACGGCAAGGTGGTGTACGGCGCCGGCGAGTATGCGCCGCTGGCCCCAAGCCTGCCCGCGGTGTCGCCGGCCTGGAGTCCGGTGGCGACGTACGGCGGCTACCAGAACCGCTGAGCCAAACCTGGCCATTCTCAGGGTGTGGGGAAGCATGGGCAAGAACCGGCTCGAAGCCTTCAGCGATGGCGTCATCGCGATCATCCTCACCATCATGGTGCTGGAACTCGAGGTGCCGCACGGCGCTTCGCTGGCAGCCCTGGAACCGGCGCTGCCGACCCTGTTCGGCTATGCGCTCAGCTTCGTCTACGTCGGCATCTACTGGAACAACCACCACCACCTGTTCCAGGCCGTGCGCGGCATCAGCGGCGGCGTGCTGTGGCTGAACCTGCACCTGCTGTTCTGGCTGTCGCTGCTGCCCTTCGTGACCGCGTGGATGGGCGAGGCCGGCGTGTCCACGGTGCCGGTCGCGGCGTATGGGGTGGTGCTGTTCATGTGCGCCGTGGCCTATGCCATCCTCGAACACCGGCTGGCCAGCCTGCATGGTGCGAATGCCGGCCTGGCGCGCCATCGGCGCCGACCGCAAGGGCTGGCTGTCGCTGCTGCTGTACGGCTGCGGGATCGGGCTTGGCTTCGTGCATGCCGCGCTGGGGCTGGCGGTGTACGTCATCGTCGCCATGGTCTGGTTCATCCCCGACCGGCGCATCGAACGCAGCATCGCGCAAGCGGCGGAGGGCGCCGGCCAGTGATGCCTGCGGGCGGACAGGTTCCCAGAGCTAGGCGAATACCCGGTATTGCTGCTACAGTGGCACCCCGTTTTTCGCGATCCGCCATCCATGCATCCAGCATTCCGTTTCGCCGTCAGCGCCGTCCTTGCCTGCCACCTGGGCGCCATGCCCCCGGCCCGGGCAGCCGATCCGGCGAACCCGCTGCCCGTGATCGCCATGCAGCACACCAGCTGGAACGCGGCCGACGGCGCGCCGGCCGGCGTCGTCAGGCGCAGGCACTGGAAGTGAGCGTGGCCGACGGCGGCCGCGACGGCCACTGGGGCATCCCCGGCATGCGCGAGCGCGCGGCCGGCATCGGCACCCTCGACGTGGCCTCGGCGCCGGGCCAGGGCACGACCTGGACGCTGAAGGTGCCGCTGCACGAAACCACCAACGCATGAACACCATGAACCCAGCCATTACCATCTCCCGCATCCTGCATGCGGGCTACGTCTTCGAATGCGAGGGCACGCGCATCGCCTTCGACACGATTTTTGAAAACCCGTTCAGCCGCAATTGCCATGCGTTCCCGGGCATGCGCTTCGACGAAGCCGCGATCCGGCGGCAGCGCTTCGACGCGGTCTTCATCTCGCACTTCCACGACGACCACTGCTCGCTCGAGAGCCTGGATTTGCTGGACCGCGCCACGCCGATCTATTTGTACTGCATCTTCGACGAACTGTTTGCCATGCTGCGCCAGCTCGGCTTCGCGAAGGTGCAGCCGCTGCGCCTGAACGAACCCGTGACGGTCGGACCCTTCCAGGTGACGCCGCGCGAAGCGATGGATGCCGATGTCGACTCGATGTTCCAGGTGCGCGCGGCCGGCCTGAACGTGCTGAACGTGGTCGACTCGTGGATCGACGACACGACACTGGGCCAACTGGCCGAGGAAGGGCCGTGGGACATGGTGCTGTGGCCCTTCCAGACCATGCGCGAGCTGGAGGTGCTGGCGCCGTCGCGCCACGCGGCCGCGCCGCCGACCTTGCCGGAGGAGTGGATCGATCAGTTGAAAGCACTGGCGCCGCGCTACGTGGTGCCGAGTTCCTGCCAGTTCCTGCAGGAGCCCTGGTCCTGGTACAACCGGGCCTTCTTCCCGATCTCCTACGCGCAGTTCGCGCGCGAGGTGGGCGCTGCCTTGCCGCAGGCGCGGATCGTGCGCCTGGACCCGGGCGTCTCGGTCAGGCTCGATGCGGCCGGATTGCAGCCGGCAGCGCCGCTGCCCTGGGTGATCCCGGTCGGCGAGCAGGATGTCGACTACGTCTACGAGGGCAATGCGGCCGCGCCGCCGACGAGCGAGATCGCACGCCATTTCGCGCCGCTGACCGCCGTCCAGCGCGAGCGCGTGCTGGACTACTGCCGCAGCGGCCTGCCGGAAAAATACGGCGAGGTCGAGGCGGCCTCCGACTACTTCGAGCAGCCGCGCATCTGGCAGCTCTCGGTGGTCGATAGCGATGGCGCCGTGACGCGCTGGCGCTACCGCCTGGCGCCCGAGGGCAAGGCGACCATCGACGAGAGCGAGGAACCGCTGGGCTGGACCACCGAGATCCCGGCCACCAAGCTGTATGGCGCGCTGGAGCAGGGCGAGTCGCTGACCACGATGTACCTGCGCATCAACGATACCGTGTTCGACCCCGATACCGAGCGCGACCTGCTGGAAGCCGACGTGGTCGACGATCCGCTGATCCGTACCCTGTTCAGCGATACCTTCGGCGCCTACCAGGCCGCGCAGCTGAGACGCCTGCTGGCGCGCTAGCTCATTTACTCGGCTTATTTACCAAGCAGGCGCAGCGACTGCTCCCAGTTCTCGTTCCAGTCCAGCAGGCAGTCGTGGGTCTTGAAGGCGCGCTTCAGGGCGCCGAGCGGCGCGCGGTACACGTCGTGCAGGCCCAGCGCCAGCGTCACCGGGTTCCACACTGCGTTGCGCTTCGACTTGCGCGCGCTGGCTTTCACGCGGGCGCCATCGTCCCCAAAAATGCCGATGGCGTCGTCCAGCGCCTTTTCCAAATTCATGCGCACGATGGGGCCGAAGGCGGCCAGGACCTCGGCCTTCCCGATGCCGAGCTGGGATTCGGCGGCGGGCTTCGGCTTGGCCGCAGCTTGCGGCTGCGCCTCGTGTTTCAGCCTTGCGGCCAGCTTTTCGATCTCCTTTTTCTGGAAGCGCAGGTCGTCCAGCGGCCGCGTGAAGCCTGGCGCGGGCAGGCGCGCCACGATCTTGTAGGCATCCTTGGTCATCGTGATCAGGACGTCCTCGCTGCCGGCGGCCAGGCGCGCGATGTCGTCCTCGAAGAAGATCGGCGCCGCGTAGCCGCCGTTGGCGTCGCCGAACAGGTCCGGGTAGGCCGGGTCGTAGTCGAGCCAGACATAAGGCGTGAGCGCGTGCTCCAGCAGGCGCGCCAGGGTCCAGGGTGTGCCGGTTTGACAGGCCAGCCAGTCGCAGGCTTCTGACGTGGTGGCGCGGAAGGGCAGGTCGGTGGTGCGCATGGTTCTTTCGAAAAGAGTCGTAACGCGCATTGTAGGGTGAACCGAGGGCGCTTGCCTATTCATGAGGCCTGTTCATAAGGCTTAGCGCCTGTGTGCGCTGTTCATCGCGCAGGCTGGCCGTTACAGTGAGGGCATGACCACAATGACAAGGAGAGCCATGTGAACAAGCGAGCGATGATCATGACGATGCTGCTGGCGGCATGCGGGCTGGCCCACGCGGCTGGCGAGAACGGCGCGAGGGAGCAAACCATCTTCCGCGCCGGGGCCGCGCCGTCCTCGAACGGACCCGCCGCCAATTTCGACGGCAAGGTGCACGTCGATCCGCTGTTCCCGGCCGGCGCGCAGGGCAGCTTCAGCGCGGCCACGGTGAATTTCGAACCCGGCTCCCGCTCGGCCTGGCATACGCACCCGGCCGGCCAGTACCTGATCGTCACAAAAGGGACGGGCTGGACCCAGGCCGAGGGCGGCCCGGTCGAGGAGCTGCACGCCGGCGACGCCGTCTGGTGCCCGCCCGGCGTCAAGCACTGGCATGGCGCCACCCCCACCACCGCGATGAGCCATATCGCCCTCACCGCCACCCGCGACGGCAAGAACGTCGAATGGCTGGAAAAAGTCAGCGCCCAGCAATATCGCCGCTGAAGGGAGCCGAGAAGCCGGGGTCAGGTCTGACATTCGGACACGAGCTCTGCCGTGACGTCCATTTTCGGTGGTTCCTGGCGACGCTGAAATCTGCCTTATTGCCGAGGCCGTGTCTGAATGTCAGACCTGACCCCCGCTGTTAGGTCATTCGAACCAGGCGAAGCCGTCGCGCGCCAGCAGCGCGAACGACGCGGCGGGGCCCCAGGAGCCGGCCGCATACTGCTGCGGCTTTTCGCCCAGGGTCTTCCAGCCTTCGATGATCGGGTCAGCCCAGTCCCAGGCCGCTTCCAGTTCGTCGCGGCGCATGAAGTGGGTCAGGCGGCCGCGCACGACGTCGATCAGCAGGCGCTCGTAGGCCTCGGCGCGGCGCTGCTGGAAGGCCGATTGCAAATCGAGGTTCAGTTCCACCTGCTGCATCTGCATGCCGCTGCCCGGTTGCTTGGCCATGATCTGCAGCTTGATCGCTTCTTCAGGCTGCAGCTCGATCACCAGGCGGTTGGTCACGCCGGCCGGGTTTTCCGGGAACAGCGGGAAAGGGGGATTCGCGAATTCGATCACGATTTTCGACGAACGGCGCGCCATGCGCTTGCCGGTGCGCAGGTAGAACGGCACCTTCGACCAGCGCCAGGTGTCGATGTGGGCGCGCAAGGCGACGAAGGTCTCGGTGCGGCTGTCCTGCGGCACATTGGCTTCTTCCAGGTAGCCTTTGACTTCCTCGCCGCCGCCCACGCCGTGGCTGTACTGGCCGCGCACGGTGTCGCGCGCGATGTCGGCCAGGGTAAAGCGGCGCAGCGAGCGCAGCACCTTCAGCTTTTCGTCGCGCACGGCGTCCGGCGCCAGCGAAGTCGGCGGCTCCATCGCCACGATGCACAGCAGCTGCAGCAGGTGGTTCTGCACCATGTCGCGCATGGCGCCGGTGCTGTCGTAGAAGCCGGCGCGGCTGCCCACGCCCACTTCTTCGGCCACCGTGATCTGCACGCTGACGATGTTCGGCGCGCGCCAGATCGGTTCAAGGATCGAGTTCCCGAAGCGCAGCACGGTCAGGTTCTGCACCGTTTCCTTGCCCAGGTAATGGTCGATGCGGTAGATCTGCGATTCGGTGAAGTGCTTGCCGACCGCCTCATTGATCTCGACGGCCGAGGCCAGGTCGCGGCCGAGCGGCTTTTCCAGCACCACGCGGGCGTTCTTGTCGACCAGGCCGGCGCTTGATAACTTGTCGCAGATGGTGGTGAACAGCGAGGGTGCGGTGGCCAGATAAAACACGCGCTGGGCGCCGGTGCGCGACACCTCGGTCAGGGCGCCGAAGTCGGGCGCGGCCTGGACGTCGAGGCGCACGAATTCGAGCAGCGTCAGGAAGCCGGACCAGGTGGTCTCGTTGAAGTTCTCGGCCGCGATGAAGGGACGCGAGTGTTCGGTCACGTAGCCGGCGTAGGCCGCGTTGTCGAAGTCCTGGCGGCCGGTGGAGAGGATGCGCGTGGCGTCCGGCAGGTTGCCGTGCAGGTAGGCCATGTACAGGGCCGGCAGCAGCTTGCGCATCGCAAGGTCGCCGACACCGCCAAAGATGACCATGTCGAGAGGGAGATCGGTGTCGTGGGCTGGTGTTGGCGTCATGTCGGATTCGTGTCGTTGAGCGGCCGTTCGTGCGCGTGCAGGGCGGGCCGGATGTTATTCGAGCGGACTAGCATATCACTAGCAGGAAGAATCGGTGGACGGGGCGCGCTGCGGCCGCTTGCCGCAGGCGATTTTTGCTGGCCCGGATGCGCCCCGGGCTGGCATACTGACGACCATGATCGGACCACTCGAAATCGCCGCCAACGGCTTCGCCACCGCCGCCATCCTCCTGGCGGGGCGCAACAGCATCCATACCTGGTGGACCGGCATCGTCGGCTGCACCTTGTTCGGCCTCGTGTTCTTCGAGGCGAAGCTGTATGCCGACGTGATACTGCAGGTCTTCTTCGTGCTGTCGAGCGTGGCCGGCTGGCGCCTGTGGCTGCGCGGCGACCACGGGCGTGCGCTCGGCGTCCGTTCGGCCGACCTGCGCAGCCTGGCCTGGATCGTCCCGCTGGGCCTGGCCTGCGCCGTCGGCTATGGCGCGCTGCTGCACTTCTGGACCGACGCCTACGCGCCCTTCGCCGATTCGATGGTGCTGGTCTTCAGCGTGATCGCCCAGCTGCTGCTGATGAAGCGCCGCATCGAGAACTGGCCGTTCTGGCTGCTGGTGAACTCGATCGCGGTGCCGCTGTATGCCAGCCGCGAGCTGTACCTGACGGCCTTCCTGTACGGCGTCTACTGGGTCAACGCCATTGTCGCCTGGGTGCGCTGGCGCCGCCTGGCGCGGCTGCAGAAAGACGGCGGGACGGTGCTGGCGCAGGCATGACGCGCTACCGGCGCGGCCTGGTGGTCGGCAAGTTCTGTCCGCTGCACCGCGGGCACATGTTCCTGATCGAACGTGCACTGCAAGCCTGCGACGAGGTGCTGGTCATCAGCTACACGAAGCCGGGGTTCGCGCGCTGCGCCACCGACACGCGCGACGGCTGGCTGGCCGGCCTGTTCCCCGGAGTGCGGCGCCTGGTGGTCGACGACGCTTGGCTGGGTGCAGCCTTGTCATGCGGCGAGATCACGCATCCTGTGGCGCTGCCGCACAACGACGCGCCCGCCGCCGTGCACCGGGAATTCTGCGCCTGGCTGTGCCGGACCTTCGGCGGCGGGCCGGTCGATGCGGTGTTCACCAGCGAGGAATATGGCGATGGCTTTGCGGCTGTCCTGTCGGCCGATTTTTCGGCGTGGTCCGGACGTGCGCATCGCGTCGAGCACGTCTGCGTCGACCTGGCGCGCGGCGCGGTGCCGGTATCCGGGACCGCCGTGCGCAGCGATCCCGCCGCCTGGCGCGAGTTCCTCGATCCGCTGGTGTATGCCGATCTGGTCGACCGCGTGTGCATCCTGGGCGGCGAGTCGAGCGGCAAGACCACGCTGGTCGAGGCGCTCGCCGCTGCCTTGGGCACGGTGGCGGTGCCGGAAGTCGGACGAACCCGCGGGGAAGAGAAGGGCGGACATTTCGTCTACGCGGACATGCGGGCGATTGCCGAAGACCAGGTCGCGCTCGAGATCGCGCTGGCCCAGCACACGCCCGGTCCGCTGATCTGCGACGGCAGCGCCCTGACCACGGTGTTCTACAGCGAGGATGGCTATGGCAGGGTCGACCCGCTGGTCGAGAGGCTGGGCCGCCGCCGCTACAGCCACACCTTCGTCTGCGCGCCGGATTTCCCCTTCGTGCAGGACGGCACACGGCGCGATGCGGCCTTCCGCCAGCGCCAGCACGACTGGTACCTGGCGACGCTGGCGCACCGGGGTGTCGACTACACGATCCTGCATGGGCCGGTCCACGAACGGGTTCGCCAGGCCTTGCTGGTGCTGCGTCGGGCAGCGCAGCCTACCCCTTGTACCGAATCGCATCGATCACCAGCCCCAGTGCCCGCGAAGACTGGCGCCGGCTCGGGTAATACGCGAACAGCCCCGGAAAGCGCGGACACCAGTCCTGCATCACGCTGACCAATCGTCCGGCCGCCACGTGCGGCGCCGTCATCTCCTCGGGCAGGAAACCGATGCCGCAGCCGTCGAGCGCCACCTGCAGGATGTGCGGTGCGGTGTTGCACACCACCTGGCCGCGCACCCGCAGTTCGAGGTCGCGTCCCGCGTTCTGCAGCTCCCAGGCATACAGCCCGCCGCTGCTGGCCAGGCGCAGGGCGATGCAGTTGTGTTTCATGAGGTCTTGCGGCGTCTCCGGAAGCGGACGATTCGCGAAGTAGCCTGGCGCGGCGACAATCGACATCGGCATGTCGACCGTCAGCCGCACTGCGATCATGTCCTTGTCGACCTGGTCGCCGTAGCGCACGCCGATGTCGAAGCGCTCGGCCGCGATGTCGACCAGGCGGTAGTCGGAACTGAGCTCGACGTGCAGGTCGGGATACAGCGGCAGCAGCGGCGCCAGGCGCGGCCACAGCAGGCTCTCGATCACGTGGTCGATGGCGGTGATGCGGATGGTGCCGGCCGGCTTGTCGCCCAGGTCGCTCACCGCCGTGATTTCGGCCTCGATCTCTTCCAGCCGCGGGCCGACGTTCTGCAGCAGGCGCTCGCCGGCTTCGGTGGGAGACACGCTGCGCGTGGTGCGCGTCAGCAGGCGCACGCCGAGGCGCTCCTCCAGGCCGCGGATGATGTGGCTGAGGGCCGACTGCGTCATGCCGAGCTGGCTCGCAGCGCGCGTAAAGCTGCGCTCGCGGGCGACGGCGAGGAAGACCAGGATGTCGTTGATGTTGTCGCGGGCCATGGTGGATCTCGAAAATAGGGGGCGGCCGACGCCGTTCCGCCGGATCGTTTATGATACCGCGCACCGAATCGACGTGTCGATTCATGATGGATATTCATAAGGGCATGCAATTTCGCCTCCGTTTTGCCTGCCCGTTTTCCTTTACCATCATCGCCTGTTTCGACCTCGCGCCCTGCAAGCGCCAGGTCCGCATCGCGCAACACCTTCGACAAACATCCCAAAGGACCAACATGACCGTCAAAGCCTACGGCGCCCACGCCGGCGACCAGCCCCTCGTTTCCCTCGACATCACCCGCCGCGAATCGGGTGCGCACGACGTGCAGATCGACATCGCCTTCTGCGGCGTCTGCCACTCCGACCTGCACCAGGTGCGCGGCGAATGGGCCGGCACCCAGTACCCATGCGTGCCGGGCCACGAAATCGTCGGCCGCGTCGCGGCCATCGGCGCCCACGTCACCAAGCACAAGGTCGGCGACCTGGTCGGCGTCGGCTGCATGGTCGACAGCTGCCAGCATTGCGCCGACTGCGAAGACGGCCTGGAAAACTACTGCGACGGCATGGTCGGCACCTACAACGGCCCGACCGCCGACGCCCCCGGCCACACCCTGGGCGGCTATTCCGAGCAGATCGTCGTGCACGAGCGCTTCGTCCTGAGCGTGAGCCACCCGGAAGAGCAGCTGGCCGCCGTGGCGCCCCTGCTGTGCGCCGGCATCACCACCTGGTCGCCGCTGCGCCACTGGAACGCCGGTCCCGGCAAGCGCGTGGGCATCGTCGGCATCGGCGGCCTGGGCCACATGGGCATCAAGCTGGCGCGCGCCATGGGCGCCCACGTGGTTGCCTTCACCACCTCGGAAGCCAAGCGCGCGGATGCGCTGGCGCTCGGCGCTCACGAAGTGGTGGTCTCGCGCGATCCTGTTGCGATGGCCGAACAGGCGAAAAGCCTGGACCTGATCGTCAACACCGTCGCCGCGCCGCACGACCTGGACGCTTTCCTGAACCTGCTCAAGCGCGACGGCACCATGGTGCTGGTCGGCGCGCCGTCGTCGCCGCACCCGTCGCCGCAGGTGTTCAACCTGATCATGAAGCGCCGTGCCATCGCCGGCTCGATGATCGGCGGTATTCCGGAAACCCAGGAGATGCTGGATTTCTGCGCCGAGCACGGCATCGTCGCCGACATCGAGATGATCCGCGCCGACGAGATCAACGCCGCCTACAAGCGCATGCTCAAGGGCGACGTCAAGTACCGTTTCGTGATCGACAGCGCCACCCTGGCCGCTTGAACACCCCCATCGATGAGGAAGAAGCAGTAGCAGCATGAATCCGCCAGTATCCACAACCGCCGCGCCGGCGGTGCCAACCAATGCCGCCTGGGGCGCGGTCTTCGCCATGGCCCTGGGCGCCTTTGCCCTGGTCGCCTCCGAGTTCATGCCGGTCAGCCTGCTTACGCCGGTGGCTGCGGAACTCGGCATCAGCGAAGGCCAGGCCGGGCAGGCGATCTCGGTGTCCGGGGCCTTCGCCCTGCTCACCAGCTTGGTTCTAGCGCCGCTTGCCGGACGTCTCGACCGCAAGGTCCTGCTGCTCGGCCTGACCGTGATGATGATCGTCTCGAGCACGGTGGCGGCGTTCGCCCCGAACTACCCGGTCTTCATGTTGGGGCGTGCTTTCATCGGCGTGGCGATCGGCGGCTTCTGGTCGATGTCGGCGGCCACCGCGATGCGCCTGGTGCCGAAGGAGCAGGTGCCGCGCGCGCTGGCCATCCTGAACGGCGGGAATGCGCTCGCCACCGTGATCGCCGCGCCGCTGGGCAGCTTCCTCGGCGGCGTGATCGGCTGGCGTGGGGCTTTCTTCTGCCTGGTGCCGGTGGCGGCGTTCGCGCTGCTCTGGAAGTTCGTCAGCCTGCCGCCGCTGCCGAGCAAGGGCGGCGCCAGCCTGGGTGCGACCTTCACATTGCTGAAGCGGCCGGCCATCGTGCTCGGCATGGCCGGCACCGGCCTGTTCTTCATGGGGCAGTTCGCGCTCTATACCTATCTGCGGCCTTTCCTGGAAACGGTGACGCATGCGGGCGTGACGACGCTGTCGCTGCTGTTGCTGCTGGTTGGCGTGGCCGGCTTCGTGGGCACCACGCTGATCGGCGGCTTCCTGAAGAACCACATGTACCGCACCCTGGTGACGATTCCGCTGCTGATGGCGGTCATCGCCGGCGGCCTGCTGGCCTGGGGCGGCTCGGTGGCGGCAACCGCCGTCCTGCTTTGCTTGTGGGGCCTGGTGGCCACCGCCGCGCCGGTCGGCTGGTGGACCTGGCTGGCGCAGAGCCTGCCGCAGGAAGCGGAAGGCGGCGGCGGGCTGATCGTGGCGACGGTGCAGCTGGCGATTGCCGGCGGCGCGACGCTGGGCGGTGTGCTGTTCGATGCGCGCGGCCATGCGGCCACCTTCAGCCTGAGCGCGGGCATTTTGCTGCTGGCGGCGCTGTTCGCGGCGCTGGCCGCGCGCGCGGCGAAAGCGGCGGCCTGACTGGCGCGGCGTTCGCTCCAAACGGGGCCGGCCGGTGCACAGGCACCGCGCCGGCCCTTATTTTTTGCGCTGCGGCGGGGTGGCGGGCGCCGGGGCCGGTTCCGGGGTGGGGTTGCTCAGCTGCGCGATCTGCGCCTCGGCTTCCAGCACATCGGGATGCCGGGCGCCGAGCAGCGGCAGCAAGGCCTGCTTCACCTGCTGCTGCAACGCCAGGGCGCGGGCCGTGTCGCCGCGGGCGCGGTAGACCAGCGCCATGTCGGCGCGCACGCGCTCGATGTCGTAGACGTTGGCGCCGCCGGCGGCCGGATAATGGTCGAGCGCCTTTTCGTACAGCGGCAGCGCCAGATCGAGGCGGCCAAGCGCATGCTGCACCTCGCCGACGTAGCTCTCCATGCCCGCCAGCCCTAGCTGCCAGATGGTCCCATCGCGCCGCGCCGTCGCGTAGCGGGTCCTGGCCGCGGCCATCGCGTCGCGCTTTCCTTCTTTCTTTGCCGCTTCCCAGTCGGCTTCGGCTGCCTGCAAGGCCGCCGCGCTGGCCGCGCGTCCGGCTTCGAGGCGCGGCAGCTGGGCTTCGCCCGTGGCCAGCGCCGCCTGCAGGCGTCCGCTGCGCACCTGGACGGCCATGTCCTCTTCCACGCGCGCCAGGTCGGCGCGCAGGCCATCGGGCTTGGCCTGCGGACGGTCGGCCAGCGCCGCCAGCGCTTCGGCCTCCCGGTAGCGCCCCTGGGCATAATAGATACTGGCGCGCTCGAAATCGAGGCGGCGCAGCTTGAGTGCATCCGCGCCGCTTGCCTTGGCCTTGTCGATCAAGCGGTTCACCAGTGCTTCGGCGCGCTCGTGGTCTTCGCTGCGGTAGTAATGGTCCGTGGCAGCCAGGTAGGCGTTGTAGTTGATGCCGTCGAATGGCGCCGGGTCCGCATCCAGCGCGGCGAACAGGCGCGGCGCCAGCGCGTTGACTGTCGGGTCGTCGCCCATTGCGGTGGCCAGCAGCATCAGCTCGCGCGCCACGGACAAGGACACCGGATCGTTGGCGCCGCCGGTCTTGTCGGCCACGGCCAGCGCCGACTCCAGCAGGTTCAGGGCGAGCGGGCAGTGGGCGGCAGCGCGCGCCGTGCGTCCGCGCCGCAGGATTTCCTGGGCCAGGGCGGCGCTCGCAGGGGCCGCTTTCCAGGTCGCCCCTGCGCGCTCGGCCAGGTCGAGCGCCGCCTTGCGGTTGGCATCGCGCTGCGGCTGCGGTCCGCTTTGGCGCGCGGTGGCAAAGGCGAGGTCGGCCTGGGCGGCGGCGAGGGCCAGGTCGTGCGGGCCGGGCGCGGCCCTGGCGGTGTCCAACGCCTGCCTCGCGCGCGCCAGGCCATCCGGGTCGACCTGGTAGACCGGCGTGTCGCAGACGATGGCGCCGGCGGGGGGCAGTTGTGCAACGGCGCTGCCGGATGCGGCCAGCAGGCAGAAGATCAGGGCGCGCATCAATCGAGTGTCCATACGTATTGCACCTGCATGGAAGCCTGCACCGGCTGACCGTCGAGGCTGGCGGGACGGAAGCGGCAGCGCGTCAGCGCGGCATAGGCGGCGTTGTCGAGGTTGGGGAAACCCGAGCTGCGCGCCACCGTGGCGCCCAGCAGGTGGCCGCTTGCCGCCACCGTGAAACCGAGCGTGACCACGCCCGTCTCTTCGTTGCGGATCGATGCGCGCGGATACCCCGGCTTCGGACACAGGTCCCAGGACAGGATTTCGGCCGGCTGGGTAATCCGGGCAAATTTCGGCGCATACTGATCCGGCGCATTGGCAGCCGGCGCAGCGGGTGCTGCCGATGCGAGGGCCGGCAACAGCAAGAGGAGTAGGCAGAGAGGGCGCATTGCTGGACTCGTTGGTTATACGGCAAGTATAGCCAACAAGTTTCCGCCAGGCGATAAAATTCCGCGCCACCCGCCTGCTTACTCCGCTGCCTGGGCTTCCCTGGCCGGCGCGGGTGTCCAGGCGCCCGGCGCGACCACATGCGAGCTGGCCGGCTCCTGCATGTAGTGCGGCGAGGTCAGTTGCACGCCATGGCGGTTGAACTCGTCCACGATGCGCCCGTGCAGGCGGCTTTGCAGCGCCACCCGCTCATGCGGATTCGCCACATGCGACTGCGCCACCAGCCGGTAGGCGATATAGAAGTCCGACAAGGCCGTCTGCGCGACGAAAGGCGCCGGCTCGGCCAGGATGCCCTGGGCATCGCGCGCAGCCTGCAGCAGCAGCGCGTGCACCTGGCGCCAGGGCGTGTCGTAGCCCACGGTCACCGCCGCCTCGACGGCAAAGCCATCCTCCACGCCGGTGCGCGAGAAATTCCGGGTCGTGTTCGACAGCACC
Source organism: Massilia sp. YIM B02769 (assembly GCF_030411995.1). Taxonomy (GTDB): domain Bacteria; phylum Pseudomonadota; class Gammaproteobacteria; order Burkholderiales; family Burkholderiaceae_D; genus Telluria. The sequence goes on along the minus strand of NZ_JASNRC010000005.1, from coordinate 323,341 downwards.
AGCGCGTTCGGCAGCGAGATCTCGGCGCCGAGGCCGGTACGCAGGCGCGTCTCGAACATGCCCAGTTCCACCACCGTGCCTTCGGCCTCGCCGATGCGCACGTATTCTCCCTTGCGCAGGGTGCGGGTGTACATCAGGATCAGGCCGGAGGCGCCTTGCGCCACCAGGCTGGAGCCGCCGATCGACACCATGATACCGGCCAGTACGGTCACGCCCTGGAAGGCGGCGGTGTGCGAACCCGGCAGATACGGATAGGCCATCGCCAGCGCAAACAGCACGATGGCGACGTTTACCAGGCGGCGCGTGGGCGGCGCCGTGTCCTGGTCGAGCCAGCCGACTTCGAGTTCGCCGCTTTCCACGCGCTTCAGGATCGAGCCGGCGGTGCGGATGGCCATGCGCGCCAGCAGCGCGATCAGGGCGACGACCAGCAGGCCGGGCAGGGCGCGGCCGATGCCGGCCAGGACGTCGAAGCCGGTGGCGACCAGGTAGTCGCGCAGGCGGTCGCCCCAGTCGTGGAAATACGGGATGTGCCCGAGCAGGAAGGTCGCCCACAGGAAGGTGGCGAACAGGCGCAGCGCCCACAGCAGCAGGCCGGCGAGCTGGCGGAGGAAGCGTACGATGTAGTCGGCGTCGAGCACGGCGACGTTGCGGAAGCGCACCTGCTCGAGCTTGCGGCTGACCGAGCGCTTGGTAAAGGCGCGCACGCGGCGGTGCAGGATGCCCAGGCTGCGGAGCACCAGCCAGTAGCCGAGCGTGGCGGCCAGGCACCAGGCGCCGGCGATCAGCAGGGCGCGCGGGCTGGCCTGTTCGCGCCGTTCCTGCAGCACGCGGTTCAGGGTGGCGGCGGCTTCCTGCGCGGCTTCCTCGGTGGTGTCGCCGGCCAGGGCGTTGACGTCGTTCGGGGTGACCAGGAACAGCAGCTTCCCGTCCAGCATGACTTGCGTGCCTTCGCCGATCGAGCGCGTGCTGGCGTGCTGCGGCCCGCCGGCGGCAATCGCCTTGTCGAGCCGCTTGCGGGCGCCGTCTGCGCGGTCCTGGGGCGGGAAGCCGGCCAGGCTGGAGCGGAACACGAAGATGGTGCGGGCGCCGACGTTCAGCGGTGCGGTGGCGACGGCGGCCGGGGTGGCGGGCAGGGCGGGTGCGGTGTCCTCGGCGCGGCCGACTGCGCTGAAGAAGAGGATGGACAGGAAAACAAGTAGGCGAACTGCGGCGGACATGGTCAGTTGCTGATGGGAAAACCCGCCATGATGCCATGTAATGGAGCGTTTGTCTGTTGCGTGGATCCGCCACGGAGCAGTATCAGGGCGCGATAATTTTCTCGACATCTTCCGACGATGCAGATGAGGTTCGGACCGCCAACACGGCCCAAGCCTCAGATATGCCGCAAAAGGACTCGGGCAAAGGCTCTGCCATAAATGGCGATATTACGAGATGTTTTGTTAGGAGCTTTTAGCTAATTTATAACCGAGAGAGATCAACTATAGAATTGTAGCGGAAGCAGATAGTGGCTTAAGCGCCGGTGAAACGAGTTAATCCCTAACTGCGAGCGGTGCGCCTACTTTTAATTTGTTATCAATTTAGTCGTGATCGAGGATGAGTAGTGGCGGCTGTCCTGGGGCGCCTAGGCTACCATAGGTTTTGCACTGCGGCCCATTATATTCAGTACTCTAGCGACTTCATTATCCGTACTGGCAGATTGGTCAAGACTTATCAATTTAACTGGTGTTTCATTGTTTATAGACTGCACAAAATTTGCGCCGATAAGATGCGCTATTTGATCTTTTTTTTCGAACCCATTACGGAGCAGACGTCGTATCCCGCTCGCTAGCAGGTCTGCAACCTGAATCCCAGGGGTATCAGCTGAATTCACGAGCCGGAAATTTTCGCGAATAATTTTCCCGATGTCGATACCACTGTTAATTTCGATGCCGTAGGTGTCTTTTAAATATGAAGGTATCTGGTCAGGTTGGTAAATATATTTTGAAAAATGGCTGTAGTCTGCCTCTTTTAAACTGATCATTGGGTCGTTAAATGAGCTCGTCTGTAGTAGCGCCGGTAGAATTTTGTAGAATGCGTCCTCATATTGGGTAGGTACCTGTGCCTTTTGATCCAGTTGCCATCTAAAATTAGCCAAGGCTGACGGATGACGTTGCACAAAGTAGAGCGTGCTGCTCGCTATAATCTGCTGAAACAAAACTACCTGGCACACCAATTGTGTGTAAAGTTGAGCTGGAAGTGACTGAATCTGTTTAGATAAATCAAGGACTGCTCGCCGTCCTGATTCGTGGATCATTTTATTCTGGTGCTCGATCACTTTAGTAGCCTGCATATCTCGATGGATCTCAACTTGTTCGCGCCGATGTAAGCCTACGTCGACAGCTACAGCAAACGCTAATCCATCAAGTTTGACTAATTCTCGGAGAAACCAAATATATTGGTCTTCACTGAAATGTTTAAGCTTCGTCTCCGCGCCTTTATTAAGGAGGTTGACCTTCTTCATAAGTCCTTCGATATGCCGCCGGCGATGTTCAGGAACGACATAAGCCGCGACTATACACCAAGAGTTAAGCTCGCCGGATTGAGTGAATGTGCCGGACTCGTCTACGAAGATATGCAATTTATCCCCTGCTAAATGTATAATGGTTCTGCTAGGATGTGACTAATGAGTGCGCGACTACTCGGCATTCTAAAGTCGTAGCGATTTCGGCTTTAGCGTACCAAATGGGATCCGGTCTAAGGCTAATCATTTGGCTTCCCCGAAGCCTCCGTTCGTACAGAGTCGGGACCGATAACACAGGTTTGAAAAGAATCTGTGTCGATACCTCTCGGATCCACCATTGTACGGTTACTCAAGCACCGCTAATCCGAGTGCGCCACCCGCAACCCATCCTTGTTATCCGGCAGCCAAACCTCGGCAATATCCGAACTCACATCGAAAAACCCCAACGCATGCTTGGCAGCCAGCCGGTACACCGTCTCGTGCGCTTGGTCGATCTTGTCCCAGTCGAGGAAGGAAATATAGATCAGGTCGCGCGCAATCGTGTAGTCGGCGCCGCTTTCCAGCTCCTCCGGCGTGTCGCCCGATACCGGCGCGAACTCCTGGCTCAGCTCGGCATAAAAGGCTTGCAGCGCAGGTGCGGCCAGGGCCGGGTCGTCGTAGCCATGCTCTTCCGGCCACTCGGTCTGGGCCTCGTACCAGTCGAGGAAAGCGGCGCGTTTGCGTGGCGCCGCTTCGGGCGCGAATACCATCAGGTCGTAGCTCATGGTCAGGCCGGCTGGCGGTCGAGCAGGGCGCCCAGGTTGTCGAGCGAAATCATGTGCGCATACAGGCGGCTCATGACGCCTTTGCCGATCAGCATGCGCAGGTCGTCGGCCTTCAGGCGTTCCAGCAATTGCTCTTCCACGCGGTACATGCCGGCCAGGTTGGTAATGGCGCCGCTCTTCGAAATCGCCTGGGCGCCGAAGGGACGCAGCACATCCAGCTTCGCCAGCAGGTCGCACATCTGCTGGGTCCGGATCAGGTCGGCTTCGTATTCCAGCACCAGGTGGCGCTGGCTGTCCCACCAGGGCTGGTTCTTGCCCTCGGCGTCGAGCAGGGGCTGGCCGTTGGCGTCGTCCAGCGCTTCGCTGGCCACGCAGACGATGCGCTCGTCCTGCTGCTGGCCGCCCTGGCTGACGGTGGCCATGCAGAAGGGATAGCGGCGCAGGTAGGCCGGCTGGTAGACGCCGTCGACCCAGGTGTTGCTCGGGCTGACGAACAGGTTTTCGTTGTTGGCCAGGCCGACCAGGGCCACCACGCCGAAGCTCTGGCCGTTGTCGGCGCTGGCGAAGATCACCGGGTAATGACGGCTGGCCGGGCCGATCTCGGCCATGGTGACCGGAATCGCATTGGTGCGGCGCAGGGCCGGCGGCACCAGGCCGGCTGCCGGACGGATGCGCTGGCTGTTGAGGACTGGCACGACTGCGCCGTAGCCGAACGGAGGGGTGATGGACAGGCTGCTGGTTTCTTGCTGCATATGCGGGTTCCTGAAAAAAAACCGGCCCCATCAGGGGCCGGAGTCATCCTCATGTCGAGGAAGAAGCGCGAGGATTACTGCTCGGTGCTGTCGCCGTTTTGACGGCTCTTGCTTTCCGGACCTTGCGCATCGGCCTGGCTGCCCTCGGCAGCGTCGTTGCGTGCCATGTTAACACCGTTACCGTCCATGAACAGCTTGCCGCCGATCTGCGTGCCGCGCGGCGCCGGCTGGCCGGCCTCGACCGCGCCCGAGGAACGGGTCATGGCCGTGGTGTCCTGCACCACCTTGTTCATGTTCTGAACGGTGTTGTCGGTACGGTCCAGGTAACGGTCGACGTTGCTTGGCGGAACCACCAGGGTGGCGACGCGGCCGGTCGGCACGCTCCAGGCGCTCATCTTCGGATCGTGGTAGGTGGTGGTGCCCGTGGTATCGAACACCATCTTCACGTCGCCCAGGTTCAGGCGGCCGTTGCCTGCCACGTGGATCGCGCCAGTGTGCTGCAACTGGCTGGCCCAGGCTTCCATGCCCGGCAGGCAGACTTCGCCCGTCACCGGGTCGAGCCAGGCCGAACGGTCGAACTCGCCGCCGAAGCGCAGCTCGGCGCCCTGGGTCATGAATTTCTTCAGGGTCAACAGGTTGTAGTTCACGTCGGCGGTTTCGTCGAAGTCCTTGTCCGAGTGCACACCGATGATCTTGCCGGTGCTGAACGGCGTCAGCTGCACGTGGCCATTGCCTTTCGACAGCTTGAACGTCGCGCCGTCGGTCAGCTTGTCCGACACCAGCTGCACCTGGGCACGCGCCGTGCTGGCCGCTGCCTGGCTGTCGATGGTGCCGGCCAGCTTGACTTCGGTCGGCGCCGCCAGCGACACCATGGTGTTGCCGGTGCCTGCCGCCAGCACGTTGGCCGTCAGGTCCTTCACGGTCACGGTGGCGCCGCGCGCGGCGATCGTCGCGCTGCCGGTGCCGCCGTCCACCACGGCTTTCACCGTGTCGTTCAGCGTAACCGCCGAGTTGCAGCAGTTGCCGGCCTGGATGTCGACCGTGGCGTTGCCCGCATTGCCCTTCGTTGCGGCCGTGATGGTGGCGCCGCTGTCCTGGGTGATGGTGCTGGTGACGCCGGTCTTGCCGGTGGTGTTCAGCTTGACCAGCGCATTGCCGGCCGCCGTGCCCAGGCCGAGGTTCGCGGCGTCGAGCTTGGCGGTCGCCACCAGCGTGGTGCCGGCGGTAGCGGCGAAGCTTGCCGTGCCGCCGCCCTGGGCCGTGACTTTCGCCACGCCCAGCTTGGCCGCGCCGGTCGACGCCAGCAGGACTGCCTGGGCGCCGGCTTCGTCGCCGCTGTTCACGTTGACCACTTTCAGTGTTGTGCCGGTGGTGTCGAGCGAACCCGAGGCCGACAGCGTCAGGCTGGCGCCATCGAGCGCGTTGGCATTGCCGCTCACGCTGCCAGTGCCGCGCAAGACCAGGTCGCCGTTGACGGCGGCGATGTCGGCGTGCGCCGTGGCGCCCGCTGCGGCGACCGTGAAGTCGTGCACGCTGCCCGAGGCGCCGGCGATCTGCAGGCTCGAACCGCCCATTTCGTCGATGGCGCGCAGGGTGCCGTCGAGCCTGAAGGCAGCTGCTTTTATCACGTCGTCGCCAGGGTTGGCGTTGCCGGCGTTGATCGCCAGGCGTGCGGCGCGGCCGACGGCCTCGATGCTGCTCGCCTGCGACTGGCTGATGCCGGCCGCGGCGCCACCGGTGGTGGTGATGCCGACCAGGGCGGCGCCGGTATGAGCGCCGTTTGCCGTGCCGTCGGCGGTGGCAGCGGCAAGGATCTTGCCGTTGATCGCCAGCGCGCCGCTGCTCGACAGGTCGACCTCGGCCACGCCGGCAGTGGCGCCGGCCGTGATCGCGGTGCCGGCGGCCTGGGTCAGGCTGCCGTTCAGGGCCTGCACGGCCACCGAGGCGCGGTCCCCGCCCAGTGCCGTCACGGCGCTGTTCAGGGCGACGTTGCCGCTGGCGGCGCTGACGTCGATGTAGGCCCGGTCGGCGCTCGCGTTCAGCGCGGCGCCCAGGGTCACGCCCTGTTGGCCCGCCAGCTCGATGCCGGCGTCGGCCTTGCCGCTCACGGCCAGGGCGTTCACTACGTCCAGCTTGCCGGCGGCGCTGGCGTCCAGCGTGGCGTCGGCGCCGCTGACCTCGCCCTTGCCGTCGAGGACCAGGTTACCGCTCACGGCCGTGATGCTGGCCTTGGCAGTCGAATCCCCTGCGGCGACCGTGAAGTCGTGCACGCTGCCCGAGGCGCCGGCGATCTGCAGGCTCGAACCGCCGATGTCGTCGATGGCGCGCAGGGTACCGTCGAGCTTGAAGGCGGCGGCCTGCGTCACGTCGTCGCCCGGGTTGGCGTTGCCGGCGTTGATCGCCAGGCGTGCCGCGCGGCCGACGGCCTCGATGCTGCTCGCCTGCGACTGGCTGATGCTTGATGCCGCGCCACCAGTGGTGGTGATGCCGATCAGGGCGGCGCCGGTGTGGGCGCCGCCTGCCGTGCCGTCGGCGGTGGCGGCGGCAAGGATCTTGCCGTTGATCGCCAGCGCGCCACTGCTCGACAGGTCGACCTCGGCCGCGCCGAAGGTGGCGCCGGCTGCGATCGTGGTGCCGGCGGCCTGGGTCAGCGTGCCGCCCTGGGCCTGCACGTCGATGCCGGCCTGCTGGCTGGCGAGGGCGTTCACATTGGCGTTCAGCGCGATGGCGCCGGCTGCCGAAGCGAGCTCGATATGGGCCTCGGCGCCGTTGGCGTCGAGTTGGCCGTCCAGGTTCACCCCGGCGTTGCCGGACACGGCCAGCTTGGCCGCGCCGTTGGCGGCGCCGGCCTGCACGCTGCCGTTCGCCGCGACGTTGGCCAGGCCGCCCGCCGCCAGCGAGACCCCGGCGTTGCCGCCGACACCGCTTGCGGTCGAAGCGAGAACGGTGGTCGCGTCGATCCGGCCGTTGGCCGTCACGTCGAGCACCGACGCACGGACGCTGCTCACGTCGACGCGGCCCAGCACGGCGCTGGCGCCGGCTTGCAGCACGGCCTGTGCGCCCGCGCTGTCGCCGTTGCTGGCGTTGGCGACTGTCAGCACGGCGGCCGAGGTGTCGAGCGTGCCCGAAGCCGAGACGTTCAGGCTGGCGCCCGCGCCGCGGTTGCTGTTGCCGGCAACCGTGCCGGCGCCGTTCAGCACCAGGTCGCCGTTCACCGCGGCGATGTTGGCGCTGGCGGTCGAATCGGCTGCACCGACGCTGAAGTCGTGCACGCGGCCCGAGGCGCCGGCGATGTCGAGGCTGGAGCCGCCGATGGCGTCGATGACGCGCAGGGTGCCGTCCAGTTCGAAGGCGGCGCTGCGGCTGGTGCTCTCGAACGGGCTGCTGCTGCCAGCCTTGACGTCCAGGCGCGCCGAGCGGCCGACGGCCGCGATGGTGCTGCCGGCCGACTGCACGACCGTGGCGCTCGCGCCGCCATTGGTGGTGAGGCCGACCAGGGCCGCGCCGGTATGGGCGCCGTCGACCGTGCCGTCCAGCGTGGCGGCTGCGCTCACCTGGCCGCTGATCGTCATCGCGCCCTTGCTCGACAGGTCGACCTGGGCCACGCCGGCGCTTGCACCGCTGCGCAGGGTGCCGGCCTGGGTCAGGCTGCCGTCCTGTGCACGCACGCCGATGGCGCCGCGCTCGCCGCCTTGCGTGGCCAGGCTGCCGTCCAGGACGACGTTGCCGCTGGCGGCCAGCAAGTCGATGCCGGCGTTGTTGCCGACAGCGTTCAGGCTGCCCGCGATGCCGATGCTGCCATCGGCATCGATGTCCATGCTGGCGCTGGCGCCGGTCACGTTGACCACGCCGCCCGCCGCGACGCTGGCCGAGCCGGCGGCATCCAGCACCACGCGTGCATCGCCATTGGTGCCGGAAGCGTAGACGCTCTGGCGGCCGTTGACAGCGATGTTGCCGGACGACGTGGCGTTCAGCTCGGCCGAGGTGGCGCCGGACGCGCTGCCGTTGCCGTTCATGACCACGTGGCCGTCCGCAGCCAGGGTCTCGATCGCGACAAAGGCGCTGCCGCCGGTCGAGGCCGCGCTGAAGTCGTTCAGCGTCATGCTGGCGCCGCTAATGACGAGCTCGGCGCTGCCGGTAGTGGCATGCGCCTGGACGTCGCCGTCCAGCGTCACCGCCGCGTAGTTACCGTACTTCATGTTGCCAGCGTGGAACTTGACCGCGCCGCTGGCGCCGTCTGCCACGATGGCCGTGCCCCCATCCTGGGTGATGGTCGATGCAACGCCGCCGGTGGTCGACAGATCGACCATGGCGTCGCTCGCCGTCGAGCGGGCGCTGGCATTGCCCGATACGGCAAGCGCACCGCTGGCCGAAGCATACAGTCCGGCCGTGCCGCCGTTGGCGCTGACCGCCGCCTGGCCCAGCTGGATGTCGCCGCCGTAGGCCGCCAGCGAAGCGTCGGCGTAGTCCATGCCGTCGTTGCCGGTGCTGGTTACGGCGATATTGGCGTTGCGGGCATCGAGCGCGCCTGCCGCTTCCGCCAGCAGCGTGGCGCTGCCGTTGGCGCTGACGCTGCCCGCGCCGTCCAGGACCAGGTCGCCGGAAAGGGCGGTGATCGTGGCGTTGGCCGAGGCATTCGCTGCCGCGACCGTGAAGTCGTGCACATTGCCCGCCGCGCCGGCGATGTCCAGGCTGGAGCCGCCGATGTCGTCGATGGCGCGCAGGCTGCCGTTCAGGCTGAAGGCGGCGGCATTCGCGATGTCGCCGGCCGGGAAGGCGCTGCCCGCATTCACGGACAGGCGGGCGGCCTGGCCGATCGCCTCGATCGTGCTGCCGGCGTCCTGGGTGATGCCGGCCAGGGCGCCGCCGGTGGTAGCGATGCCGATCGTGGCGCTGCCGGTGTGGATGCCGCCGGCGCTGCCGTCGGCGGTGGCCGCCGCGGTCAGTTTGCCGGCGATCCGCATCGCGTCCAGGCTGTTCAGGACGATGTCGGCGCCGCCGTCCAGCGCGCTGCTGTGCAGGGTGCTGCCGGCAGCCTGGGTCAGGCCGCCATTCATGGCGCGGTTGGCGATGCTGGCGCTGCGGTCCGCCGCGGCGGTCTGGTCCGCGTTCAGGGCCAGGCTGCCGTTCGCTGCCGCGACATCGATGCCGGCGTAGCCGCCTGCGCTGGCGCTCAGGTTGCCGTCCAGGGTCACGCCCTGGGCGCCGGAGACGGTGACGGTGGCCGATGCCAGACCGGCCTGCAGGTTGCGGCTGGCGCTCGCTGCCACGCTGGCGCCCGCGTCCACGGTGAGAACACCCTGGGCGGCGACGATGGTCTGGGCCGCGCCGTTGGCGCCGTTGGCTGCCGTCGACAGGGCGCCGGTCACGGCCAGGCTGTTGTCGGCGGCGGCGTTCAGGATGGCGGCGTTGCCGCCCACGGCGATGTCGCCAAGGGTGAGCGTCGCACCGCCCAGGTCGGCGCGCGCGCTGGCCGTGGCGCCGGCGCTGAGGTTGGTAATGGCCAGACTGGCCGCGCCGGTATCGAGGCTGGCGGCGCTTGCATTCAGCAGGGCGCCGCTGACGGCATTGACGTTGGCGCGGACGCTGCCGGCGCCGTCGAGCGCCAGGGCGCCTGCGGGTGCCAGGGCACGCAAGGTGACCGTGGCGTTGCCGTTGGCCGATTGCGCGCTGAAGTCGTGCACCGAACCGCCGCTGCCGTTGACCGCGATGGCGGCGGTGCCGAGCGTGCCGCGCGCCTGGATGTCGCCGGCGAGCGCATAGGCGGCGCCGGTGGCGCCGTTCGGGAGGGTATCCCCGGCGTTGATGCCGACCGTGCCGCGGTTGCCGCTGGCGGCGATGGTCGAGCTGGCGCCCTGGGTAATCCCGGCAGCCGTGCCGCCGAGGGTCGCCAGGTCGACGCTGGCCTCGCCCGACAGCGAATTGGCGCGCAGGTCGCCGTTGGCGGTCATGGCGCCGGTGGAGGTGACATTCAGGTCGGCGCGGCCGGCGCTGCCGGTGGCGCTGGCGGCCGCACTGGCGCCGGCTTCCACTGCCAGCGTGCCGCCCAGGGCGCTCAGGTTGACCTGGGCCAGCGCATTGGCGCCGCTGGCCGATGCGGCCAGGTTGCCGCTCACGTCCAGGGCGCGGCTGGCGCCCGCGTTCAGGGTGGCGCCATTGAGGCCGGCGAGGCTGGCGTCGCCGGTCAGGGCCAGGTCGCCGTTCAGGGCGTTGATGCTGACCGTGGCCACAGCGCCGGTGGAGACGGCGCTGAAGTCGTGGACCGTGCCGGATGTGCCGTTCACCACGATGCCGGCGGCGCCGCTGTTGGCGCGGGCGCGCAGGTCGCCCTGCAGATCGAAGGCGCCGTTGTTGGCGTTGCCCGCCGTCAGGCTGATGCTGCCGCTCTGGGCGCCATTGGCGCTGATGACGCTGTCCGCGCCTTGCGCCAGTACCGAGCCGGCGGCGACGGTGTTGGCGACGACGTTGGCCTGGCCGTTGCCGACCGCGGTCGCGCCCAAGTCGCCGTCGAGGGTCATGCCGGTTGCGGCGCTCAGGTTGACGCTGGCGTTGCCCAGGTTGCCGTTGGCGGTGGCCGCCGCCGACGCGTCGGCGTCCAGGTCCATGGCGCCGCTGGCGTTCAGCGATACCAGGGCATTGCCCGATGCCGCGTTCGCGCTGGCGGTAACGTCGCCGAAAGCGTCCAGGTTGCCGCTGGAGATCGCCATGGCGGTCGCGGTCTTGGCGCCGCTGACGGCGAGCGAACCGAGCTGCAGGTCGCCGTTGGCGCTACCCAGGTTGGCGGTGGCGCCGGCGCTGGCGCCGGTGTTGACGTTGGTAACCGTGGCGCGCATGGCGCCGGCATCGAGCGCACCTGCGGCGTTCATGGCCAGGGCCGCGCTGTTGTAGGCGTTGCCGTTGCCGCTGATGGCGCCGACGCCGTCGACGGTCAGCTTGCCGGCTGCGTCGCGTGCATTCACGGTCACCGAAGCATTGCTGTCGCGCGAGCTGGCGCCGAAGTCGTGCACCAGGCCGGAGGCCGCGGTCACGTTGACCAGGGCGCTGCCGGTCGAGCCCTGGGCCGCGATGCTGCCCTGCAGGTCAATGGCGGCGCCGTAGGCTGCGCCGCTGCCGGCTTGCAGGACCACGCTGCCGCTGCTGCCGTCGGCCAGGATGCGGGCGCCGGCCGCCTGGCTGATGGCCGCGTCGATGCCGCCCGTCGTGCCCAGGTAGACGCTGGCGGCGCCGTTGCGGTTGGCGAGCGTGGCCTCGACGCTGCTGCCGAGCGTCATGGCGCCGTTCGAACCGAGCGTGGTGTTCGCCGAATAGGTCGGCACCGACAGGTAGCGCTGGTAGCCCGTGCTGGTGTAGGTGGCGCCGTTGGCATTGGCGCTGACGGTCTTGCCGGCGGCGGTGCGCAGGGTCGCGCCTGCGCCATACGCATTCAGGTTGACGTCGGCGGTCTTGTTGCCGCTTGCCTTGACATCGCCGCGCAGGTCCAGGCTGCCGGCAGCGCTGCGTACGTCGATCGCGGCTGCGCCGCCGTCGACGGTGTAGTCGTAGCCGTTGTTGTAGTACTCGGATACGCGGGTGACCAGGTTCTTGTCCGAGGTGGCAAGGATGTCGCCGGTCGAAATGTCGCCCGCCGCGTTCATGCGGATGCGCGCGGTGCCGACGCTGTTCGGTGCGGTTGCCGTGGCGCTCGAGGCCTTGTCCACGGTGATGGTGGCGCCGTTCACGTCGAGCCAGGCCGAGCGGCCGCCGGAGACGGCGATGCCGTCCATTTGCACGGCGGCGCTGTCGCTCTGCACGGTGGCGCGGCCGTCGGCGCCGTTGTAGGCGTTGGTGACGCTGGTGCCGGCTTCGCTCAGCACGACGCCGCCGTCGTAGTTGCGGATGTTGAGGCTGACGTCGCTGCCGCTCGCGCCGCTTACATTCAGGCCGCCTGCGATGCTGACCAGGCCGCTGCCGGTGGCGCCGCTGTTGCTGCCGGCGGTGATGGCGAGCGTGGCGCCGGCCAGGTTGTTGCCGGCGGCATTCAGCTTCGTGTGCTCGGCGACGACGTTGTTCACGCCATTGCCGTTGCCAATGGTGACCGAGGCATTGTCGCCGGCGCTGATGTTGGCCGTGGCAGTCGACGTCGCGGCGGTGTAGCGGGTGCTGAAGTCATTGCTGTAGTCGATTTCCTGCTGGGCCGACGTGAAGCTGTCTCCGGTGCCGTTCAGGTTGGCGGCGGTGTCCTGGCGGCCCCAGTTGGCGTCGGTGAAGGTGCCGTTGCCGCTTGCCGAGCGGTTGGTCGAACGCACTTCCATGCCGTTCATCGCCACCGAACCGGTGGCGTTCACGTTCAGGGTCGCGCTCATGCCGCTCACGCCGCTGTAGGACATGGCGGTGGAAGCGCTCGAGCCGCTGCTGTCGGTACGGGTATCGATACGCGAATAGTCCTGGACCGTGCCGCCGTTGATGATGGTGTAGGGGCCGAACTTCCAGATGTAGCGATCGCCGCCGGCGCCCTTCATCGAGCCCTTCAGGTTGTTGTAGTTGTTCGTGGTCGACGTTTGCGTGGTGCCGCCGTTGCCGTCGCTGCGGGTGGTGACCACGGTCTGGCTGCCGCTGGTGTAGTTGAAGTTGTCGACCATCGTGCGCCAGGATTCGGTCTCGCCGTAGCTGGCGGTCGCGTAGCCGTCGGCCTTGACGTTGACGTTGCCGCCCACGGCCACGTCGGCGCCGGCGCTCACGCTGGCGGCTGCCTTGGCGCCGGTCGCGCGCCAGAAGTTGTGCTGGGTCGCGGTGGCGGTCTGCCAGTAGCCGCCCGGGGTGGTGTCGAAGGCGATGTTCTTGTCCGTGGCGAGCACGTTGACCGCGCCGGCGCGCACGCTGCCCGAGGCCTGGATGTTCAGGTTCGCCAGGATCGGGTGGTCGCCCTGGCCGACCAGGCTCCACGGCTGTTCGCCGTAGTAGGTGGTGGCGTCGTTGCCGGCAGTGGTCCAGTTGTAGTGGTAGTAGCCCAGGCCGGTGGCGTTCGAGGTCACGGCGCCGCCCACGTTCACGTCGCCGTTGTCGGCGCGCAGGGAGACCGTGGTCGACAGGGCGCCGGCCGCGGTGTTGGTGACGTCGAGCTTGACGTCGCCGTCGACGGTGATGCCGCCGTTGGTGGCGCGCGCGTTGATCGCGTAGCTGGTGTCGCCCGGGGTGGCGATGGTTTTCTGGACACTCAGGCTGGCCGCCTTGATGCTGCCCGAATCGAGGGCGATGCCGGTGCCGGCCTGCAGGTGGCCGACGTCGATGGTGCCGCTGGCCGGGGCTTCGAGGTCGCCGGTGGAAATCGAGATGGCCTTGTCGACCTTGATGGTATTGGTCTTGTCGGCGAAGCGCACGGCCGGATTGCCGCTGCCCTCGGCGCGCAGGCTGAGCGAGCCGCCGCTGCCGTTGTTCGAGCCGTCCAGCACGCCGTCGGACAGCGCGCCAACCGTGATGCTGGCATCCTGGCCGGTGGCCAGCAGGCTGACGTTGCCGACCTTCAGCTGGGCTTCCAGGTTTTGTTCGTAGATGGTCGCGCCGTCTTCGGTGTTCGTGCCGGCGCCGTCGGCGACCGTGATCGCCAGCGGGTCCAGGGTCAGGGTGCCGAGCTGGCCCTTGGCTGCGCTCAGGTCGACGATGCTGCGGTTGACGACCTGGTTGCCCGACAGTTCGACGTCGCCGCCGTTGCCGCCCTGGGCGCCGCCGCGTGCGGCAATGCTGGCGCCTTCCTTGTAGCGGTTGACGCCGTCGGCCCAGGTGTTCACCGAGCCGGCGTCCGACACGCCTTCGGCCGCGCCGGAGACGTCGATCTTGCTGCCTGCTTCATGGGCGATGTCGCCGGTCGAACGGATCTCGACGTGGCCGCCATGTGCTCCACTTGCGCCGGCTTGCGCCGAGGCGTCCAGGGTGCCGCTGTTGGCCACATTGCCGCCATTGCCTTCGAAGTAGATCGCGCCGTTCTTCTCGACCGCGCTCTGGGCCTGGATCAGGCCCGAGTTGTTGACGACGGTCGAGGCCAGGTCCTGGGCGACGTCGGCGGTCATGATGACGCGGCCGCCGTTGGCCAGGATCTGGCCGCTGTTCTCGACGCCGGCCAGGTGGGCGACGGTGGCCTTGTCGACCTGGTAGTTGATCAGGCTGCTGCCCGCCATCTGCAGGGTCAGCGAATCGCCCGAGGCCAGCAGCACGGTGCCCAACTGGGCCTGGACGATGCCCTTGTTGGCGGCGTAGTCGCCGGCCAGCACGACGTAGCCGCCATTGGCGTTCAGGGCGCCTTCGTTGATGACGGTGGCGCGCGCCGGCGCGTTGGCGCCGCGCGAGAAGCGGTAGTCGCCGCGCATGAAGTCCTCGTCCTTGATATCGAGGGTGGTGGCGACGATGCCGGCAACGTCAACCTTGGCGCTGTGGCCGAAGAAGATGCCGTTCTGGTTGACCAGGAAGATCTGGCCGTTGGCGCTCAGGTTGCCGAGGATCGCCGACGGGTCGGAGCCGACCACGCGGTTCAGCGCGACCGAGTTGGCGTCGCGCTGGACGAACTGGACGTAGCCGCCTTCGCCGATCGAGAACGATTGCCAGTTCAGGACGGCCTTGTCGCTGGTCTGGTTGATGATGGTGTGGTTGCCGTCCGGGATGCTGATGGTGGCGGCGCCGGCGACGACCTTGCCGCCGGCCGGCATGTTGGCCAGCGCGAGCGCCGGCATGGCGCCCAGGGTCAGGGCCAGGGTGCCCGGGCGCTGGACCCAGGTGAAGAGCGAGGCGACCAGCGGTTTCAGTTGCGGCAGGGCGTGCGACGGCGTGGCGGTATGTTTGGTCATGGTGTGCGTAGGCATGGACATTCGGGGATGCGGATCGGCGGCGGTATCAGAAGCGCGTGGTCAGGTTGAACCACAGGCGGCCGTTCTTGCGCAGGTCGCTCGGATCGAGGCTGCCGGTCGGGGTGCCGGCCATGAGGTCGAGCTGCAGCTGACGGGTCGGGAAGAAGGTGGCGCCGAAGCCGGCGCTGCCGATCGAGTAGGACTTCGGCAGGCCTTCGACCTGTTCAACGCGCGACACGTGGCCGCCGTCGACGAAGGTGCTGAAATAGCCCGGGGCGCCCAGCACCTGGGTGCGGTAGCGCAGTTCCAGGCTGGCGAACACGCCGCGGTCGGCGCGCACGTCGGCCGACGGATAGCCGCGCACCGAGGTCGGGCCGCCGAGGCTGAATTTTTCCGCGTCGGCCAGGGTGTCCGGGGTCCACTGGGCGGCGCCCGCGGCCTTCACGCTCCAGCTGCTGTCCAGGTTGTAGAGGTAGCTCGCGTCGGCGTCGATCTTGAACTTCTGGCCGACGTTCGAGTGCTCTTCCTTGTACGGGTTGAAGTTGGTCGAGACGCGCATGCCGGCGGTGGCCACGTTGAAGCGCTCGTCGATGTGGTTCCAGGCGGCGCCGGCTTCGAATACGCTGACGCGGCTCTTCGACAGTTCGACGTCGAGGGCCGATTGCTTGCCCGAGAAGCTGCGCACGGCGAAGGTGCCGTACAGGTTTTGCGCGGCGCTGCGCAGGAAGGGGTGGATCACGGTGGCGCTGGCCAGCTGGCTCTTGCCCTGGATGTCGAGCGAGGCCAGCTCGCCGCCGATGCCGTAGCGGATGTGGGTGTAGCTCAGCGCCAGGCGGGTGCCGTCGGTGTTCAGCGGCAGGCTGTAGTTGATGCCGCCGAGTTTCAGCAGGCCGTGTTCCGACACGCTGGTGCGCACGCCCAGCTGGTCGCCGATGCCGAAGGGGTTGTTTAGGTTGGCGTTGGCGTCGATGCGGGTGCGGCCGATTTCCGGGCGGCCGTAGTTGTTCAGGCTGATCTCGCCGTCGTACTGCTTTTCCGTGGCCAGGAATTCGGTGGTGGTGGTGCCGTATTCCAGGCCCGGGATCAGGACCGCCTGGGTCTGCAGGCCCGGCAGGTCGTTCAGCGTCAGCACGCGCTCTTCGAGCGCGGCGACCTGCACGGTCTTGCCGATCAGCGGCGCGGCCCAGCGCTGCAGGAATTCGGTGCTGTAGAGCTTGTTGCCGGTGAAGGTGGTGCGGTCGATGCGGCCTTCGATGACTTCGATGGTGACCGTGCCGTTCTCGACCTTCTGGGCCGGGATCACGGCGCGCGCGACCGGGAAGCCGTGGCTGCGGTAGAACTCGGTGATCACGCGTGCGATCTTGCTCAGCTCGAACAGGTTGAGCGGCTTGCCGGCTTCGCTGTCGATCAGGCCGTGCAGGGTGGCGGCGTCGATTTCCTTGTTGCCGACGATGCGGAAGGCGTTCACCTGGGTGCGCGCGGCGTTCGGGTCGAGGGCGGCGGCATCCTGCGCGGCCGGCAGGACCAGGCTGCTTTCCTTCTTCGGCGCAGGGATCGGGGATGCGGCGGAACGGGTGGAGTCGAGGACCGCGCCCGGACTCGGGACCGTTTGCGCGGCCGCGTCGACCACGCTCATGCCGCTCAACATCAAAAAGACGACTTCGGCAATGGCAGTGCGCCTGGCCTTGGTAGAGAAGGAAATGGAATGCATCGAAATATCACCTAAAGATCAAAAGCGGCCGCTGCCGTTCTTCAGGGCGAACGATGCCCTGCGTATGGTCATACGCAAAAAAAGCGTTCAGCGGAATGGACGTGCTAGGGTGAGAAAGGCTTCGGCAACGCGAGCCAAGGAACTGTCTTCACGATGGGATGAATGCTATCAAGAACATCCACATTCTTTAGGGAAACTTTCCAATTCTGTAAGAAGATTCCTACATTTCTGCGAGAGATTGTCTCATTTCATTCACAAAATGCACACGCGTTCGCTTACCGTGTGTTGTTATCTTGTTCATGGCCGGGGCGCGCGACCCCGGCCATGGCTGAGGCCTTACTTGAGTACCGAGGCGACATCGACGATATCGACGCCTTGCAACTGTCCGAGCCAGGCATCGAACCAGGGTTTATGGGAACTGCCGACAATCGACAGCACCCGTGCCCCGGGGCGTTCGCGGAAGGTCTCGCGCACATAGGCCACCATGCGCAGGTTGCGGATTTCCCAGCCGGCGACGAACATCTGCGGATAGCCGTCGCGCGAGCTGGCGCGCAGCGAGGCGCTGACGTTGATCTCGGCCAGCAGCTTCAGGCTCTCGGGCGTGTTGATGTAGCGGTAGAGCGGCAGCAGGTCGTCCGCCGCGCCCAGGATCGCCTCCTGTTTCTGGCGTTGCTGCCATTCGTCTCCGCCGCCCGCCGCCCAGGCTGCTTCCAGCGAACGCGCAAAGGCCTTCGTGTCGGGCACATCCATGCGGTCGCCGGTATGGTTGTCGACCGGGTACACGCGTTGCAGGCCAAGCCGGGCCGCCAGGCGCGCGGCGAGTTGGTAGTTTTCGTTGTTGCGCTGGGCGATCCTGACCAGCGTGTCGACCAGCTTCGCGTCGAGGCCGTCGCCGGCGCGGCGCTCGCTTTCCGGCAGCTGCAGCCACTGCACGTAGCCGGAGGCCGGGTCGTGCGCCGCCAGGAAGGCCGCTGCCAGGCGCCGCCGCTGGGCAGGGGCCGGCGCGGCTGGCCAGGCCTTGAGCGTCTTGTCGACTTCGGCCAGGGCCGCCGGCACGTCCAGCCCGGTGGCTGCCCGCGCCGCCGCCGTCGACGCGCAATAGTCGGCGCCATACCTGGCCGGATGACGCGCGGCCGTGTCGCACTCTTCGCCGGGTTCGGTCTCGATGGTGACGATCTCGGGCCGCCAGGCGGCCAGGCGCTCGAGCAGGCTGTCCAGCGCCGCCGGCTTGAAGCTGGCGGGCATGCCGCTCAGGTGCACGGTGCCGAGCACGAGCACCTGCGCGCGCGGCCCGGTCATGCCGCGGTCGAGCGTGGTGAGGTCGATTTGCGCTTCGGCAGCAAGGGGCAGGGCGGCCAGCAGGCCGCAGAGCCAAACCATATGTCGTGCCATTCCGGTGTCCTTCCAATGTGATTGAACAGCTGGACAATGTAGAAACAAGGTCCGCGCAGCACAACAGGGAATGGACAGGCTGCACGAATCGCCGCCCAGGATGCCGAAAAGCAGGAACGCATCTGGACGCGTCGATAAGTAAACATTAGGCTTGCCTTATTAACATCGAACAAGAATATCGCCCATGAAACGCACCCTCATGCTGTTCCTGCTCGCGGCGCTGGCACAGGCCCATGCCCAAACAGGAGCCCCGCAGACCATCGTCTACCAGACAGCGCCGAACGCCGCGGCAGCCGGCACGGCGCGCCTGCGCGTAACCGAGGTCGAGCCGAACGGCTACGCCGTCGACCTGACCATTGTGGCGTCGACCCCGAGCCGGCACACCGGCCACGTCCAGGGCTATGCGACACGCGCCGGCGCCCGGCTGGTTGCAAAGGTGCCGGTATTCCAGCCCGACGGCCAGCTCGACCGCCCTCCGCTGTGCACCCTGGTGATCGATCTCGACGACGCGCGTGCGAAGGTCCTCAGCGAGGAAGGCTGCGCTCCCTTCCACGGCGCCGGCGCCAGCTTCGTCGAACAAGGCAGCGCCCTGGTACCAAGTACTCACCCATAAATAAACAACACAACGGGGGTCAAGTCTGACATCCGGACACGGCCTCGGCGGTAGCTGAACTACACATGTGCTCGTGTCTCGAAGTCAGACCTGACCCCAGTTGTTTTTACGCTACGGGTTCCTGTTCGGCGGCGGCTTCGATACGGCGGATGGCGACGCGGGCGATGCGCCTTTCCTCGACCGCCAGGATCTCGAAGCGCAGGCCGTCGAGCTCGATTGCTTGCCCAGGCTCGGGGAAGGTCTCGAAGCGGGCCAGCAGGAAGCCGGCCAGCGAGGTGTAGTCGTCGGACTCGCCCACCAGGGCATCGGTTTCCAGCACTTGCTCCAGCAGGTGCAGGTCGGCCGCGCCGTCGACTTCCCACAGGCCCGGGCCTTGCGGGCGCACCGCCGGCTGTTCGTCCTCGTCGGGGAATTCGCCGGCGATCGCTTCCAGGATGTCGATCGGCGTCAGCAGGCCCTGCACGGTGCCGTATTCGTCGGACACCAGCACCAGCTGGCCATGGGCGCGCTTCAGCGTGTCCATGGCGCGCAGCACGCCGCTCGTTTCCGGCAGGATGATCGGGGTGCGCATGACCGGCGCGAAGCTCGCTTCCACCGGCAGGTCGCCGCGTTCGCGCAGCAGCAGGGCGGCGATCAGGTCCTTGGTGCGCGCCACGCCGGTCACGTTATCGAGCTCGCCGCGGCACACCGGCAGCAGGCTGTGCGGGGTGTCGCGCAGCTGGGCCAGGATGGCGGGCGGCGCGTGTTCCAGGTTCACCCACGACATCTCCGAACGCGGCGTCATGATCGAGCGGATCGAGCGGTCGGCCAGGGTCAGCACGCCGCTGACCATGTTGCGCTCTTCCAGCGCAAAGGCCGGCTCCAGCGGCGCTTCCTGCTCCGCTTCCGCTTCGGCCTGGACCGGGGCGCCGCGCTTGCGGCTGCCCAGCAGGCGCAGGACCGACTCGGCGGTGCGTTCGCGCAGCGGCACGCGGGCCGCGTTCTTCAGGAAGTTACGGCGCGCGAACTGGTTCAGGGTCTCGATCACGATCGAGAAGCCGATCGCGGCGTACAGGTAGCCCTTCGGGATATGGAAGCCCAGGCCCTCGGCCACCAGGCTCAGGCCGATCATCAGCAGGAAGCTCAGGCACAGCACCACCACGGTCGGGTGCGCGTTGACGAAGCGCGTCAAGGGCTTCGAGGCCAGGATCATCACGCCGATCGAGATGATCACGGCCGCCATCATGACGCCCAGTTCATCGACCATGCCGACCGCGGTGATCACGGCGTCGAGCGAGAACACGGCGTCGAGCACGACGATCTGGGCCACGACCGCGGCGAAGCTGGCGTACACCTTCGACTCCGACTGCGTATGCTCCACGCCTTCCAGGCGCTCATGCAGTTCCATCGTCGCCTTGAACAGCAGGAAGACCCCGCCGACCAGAAGAATCAGGTCGCGCCCCGAGAAGCTGAACGACCCCAGCGAAAACAGCGGCGTGGTCAGGGTCACCAGCCAGGACACGATGGTCAGCAGGCCGAGGCGCATGCCCATTGCCAGCGACAGGCCGAGCAGGCGCGCCTTGTCGCGCTGGTGCGGCGGCAGTTTATCGGCCAGGATCGCGATGAAGATCAGGTTGTCGATGCCGAGGACGATTTCCAGCAGCACCAGCGTGAACAGGCCCACCCAGATGGTGGGGTCGAATAGCCATTCCATGTTATTACCTCTTTGATGTGTCGACGGTCATGCGCGCGCGGGCCGGATGCGGCGCGCACGTGCGGCGGGGAGCGTCAGACGGGCCGGGGCGGCCGGACGGGAGGCGGAATCGACAGGCATTGGCGGCGCGCGTCGTGGCAGGAAGCCGCGCGGCCGGGGAGGGTGATGAACTGCAGGCCGGCCTCGTGGTTCACGATGTCGTGCAGGTCCATCGGAGGCGGTTCGTCGGGGTCCAGGTCGAGCGTGGTGTCGGCGTCGAACAGCTTGGCGAAGAAGGAGTCGGTGTCGGCCGGCGCGTTTGCGGGCGTTGCCATGGCGGCAGGCTCGGTCGCGACGGACCAGGACAGCGCCAGCACGTTCAGGGGGAACAACAGGATCAGGAAAATGACGAACGCGCGTCTCATACGCTAAGGGAAAAGATGACGATGCCAGTATAGCATGGCGGCCCTGCCGAGCCGGGCGCTATCGCCCCGGACATGCACACGGCATGAACAGGCTTCGCTGAGCCGTTTGGCGCAATTTTTATGCTAAGGTTGCGCTTTTATTGCATTGGAGATAAGTATGCGCCGAGCCATCCTGTTACCCGCCGTCCTTGCCGCCCTGAGCCTGGGAGCATGTGGCAAGAAGGATGACGCCGCCGCGCCGGGCGCCGCAGGCAGTACCGGCTCGGCCGTGTCCGCCGCCGACCCGTGGCCGTTGGTGGCGCCGCTTCTCGTCGGCAACGGCAGCCGCAGCTACACCGGCGGCTGCACCCGCACGCCGCAACTCGACACCATCGAGGCCAGCATCCGTCTCGACGCCGACGGCAAGATGACCGCGCCCGACCTCACCCTGGACATGCGCAAGCCGCAGCTGATCACGCTGACGCGCGAGACGGTGAATGGCGTCGTCAAGGCCGGCGCGATGCTGTCCATGGAAGCGGAGAAGGGTCCGGTGCTGACCCTGAGCGACCAGGCCGGGCCGGAGGGAGGAAGCGCTGGCCTGATGCGCGGCGAGCAGCTGCTCAGCTGTCCGAAGGGGCCGGGGCTCGATCAACTGCGCGGCCAGCCCCTGTACAAGAGCATGGCGCGCTTCATCGAAACGCCTGGTGTGGCGCTGAAGTGCTTCAACCCGGCCAACCCGATGGAAGCGAAGACGGCCGAATACAAGCTTGCCGGCGGCATTGCCACCGTGGGCAGCGACAGCTTCGACCTGAGCCGCGCCACGACCGAGATGGTGATGATCATGCCGGGCGAAAACCAGGTGACCTATGCCTTCCAGGTGTCGGACGGACCGATGTTCCATGTGACCTACGATACCGCGGGCAAGCTGATCGGCGTGCAGCGGCGCGACGCCGGCGCTTCGCTCCAGGGCTGCCAGGCCGACGCCTGACGGCAAGCGGGCGCGCGGCATGAGTAGAGCATGAGCCACTACGCCGAACTGCGCGACCGTCTCGGCACGCAGCCCGACCATCCCCGCTTTGTCGGCGTGCCGATCGATATCGGCGGCCTGAGCCCGGACGAGCTGGGTGCGCTGTGGCCGCTGCTGCAGCGCGTGCAGTGGAGCCCGGATGCCGGCGACGCGCTGCGCCAGCAGGCCGGGGAGGTGCTGCGCCAGGCCGCGCAACGCGGCCTCCTGCCGCGCCTCGACAATGCGGGTCTGCTGGCCACGCTGCAGGCCGTGCCCTCGGGGCCCGTGCACTTGTCCTGGCTGTTGGGCCAGGTGCGTTACCTCGCGCCGCTGCCCGGCGCCGGGCTCGAGGCAGCCTTGCTGCCGCGGTTGCCGCCTGAAGAACGCTGGTTCGCCGATCGCCATGCCTTGTTGGCCATCGCGCGCGCCACCGGTGCCGACGGCCTACTCGCGCGCCTGGATGCGCTTATCGCGGGACGGCCGGCGCACGACCTGGCCGCGCGCGAGTATGCCGCCCTGCGCGCGGTGGCGCCCGAGACCCTGTTCGCGCTGGCCTTCAGCGGCCATTACACTTCCCTGGTCGCGGACGAGGGCGAGGAAGCGGACCCCGCCGCCATGCTGGCTGCAGAGCCGGACGAACCAAGGGGTTATCTCCATTTCGCGCGCGCGGCACTGGCCGGAGCGGCGGAACAGCTCGCGCGCCTGCATGCCGGCGAGCTGCCGTACGTGGCCGACGCCGCCTTCGACCGCGACGATGCGCTGGTGCTGGGCATGGCGGCGCGGGTGGCGGCCACGCGCGACGAAGCCTGGTATGCGGGGCTGATCGGTCCCTTGCTGGCGCAGGCCTGCGTGGCGCCGACGGCGGCGCGCACCGCACCCTCGCAGGCCCTGACCGTCGCGCTCGGGCACGCGATCGAAGCCGTGCCGACGCCCGAAGGCGTGCTCGCCCTGCGCCAGGCGCTGGCGCTGGTGCGCCACGCCGGCCTGCAAAAGAAGCTGGCGCGGCACCAGAAGCCGGCCGAGCGCGGCCTGGCCGCGCGCCCGGCAGTGGCGCTGCGGCTGCTGGACGCCGGTCTTGCACCGAAGGCGCTGCGCGCCTTGTTGGTCCAGTTCTTCGAGCGCTGCTTCGTCGAACCGCTCGTGCTGCCCTACGGCGCGTGGCGTGCGCGCCTGCTGGCCAACAAGACCGCCGCCGAATTCGCCCGGGGCCTGGTCTGGCGCAGCGGCGCCGCCTGGATGCTCGGGCCGGAAGACCGGCCGCTCGATGCGCAGGGAGAGGCGGTAGCGGTCGCGGACGACGAGCCGGTCACGCTCTGGCATCCGGTCGAGGCCGACGAAGCCGAGCGCGAGGCCTGGCGCGCCCGTATCCTGGCGCAGCAACTGCGCCAGCCCCTGCGCCAGGTATTCCGCGAGTGGTACCGGCCAACGGATGGCGAACTCTTCGCCGGCTACGAACTGGATGCGGTGCCGCTGGTCGGGCTGGCGCGGCGCGAGGGCTGGAAGCTGGACCACGACGGCCTGCTTCGCCGGTTCGGCGACCTGCGCGCGCTGTTCGTGGTGAGCGACCGCCTGTATCCGGGCTGCGGCGGCGCGGTCGCCAGCCGCGCGCTGCTGTTCCGGCATGGCGCCGCAACCTTGGCACCCGCTGCCGTGCCGCCGCGCGTCCTGTCGGAAGCCTGCCGCGCGGTCGACTTGCTGGTCAGCGTGTCCTCGGTCGCGCTCGACACCGAAGACGGCAACCCTTGCGAACGCAGCCGCCGGCTCCTGCTGCTGGCCGGCCAGACCGGGCGCGACGCGATGCGCCGCCGCGTGCTCGCCGCGCTGCTGGCGCCGCGGATCGCGGACGGCAGCGTCAAGCTGGATGGTTTTCATGTGGAGGTGGGCGGCGCCCGGGTCAGCATGCGTACCGGCCGCGTGCTGCGCGATGGCGCGCCGGTCGAGCTGGCGCTTCCGGCGTCCGACCGGAAGCTGGGCGCGGTACCCTGGCTGCCCTATGACGAAGCGCTGCTCGAACGCGTGATGCAGGGCGTCGCCGCTTTGCTTGGCGGCGCCTGAGCACGCCAGGGGGCCGTGTCACTCGGCGTCGGGCTGGACTTCCGGCCGGGCGTCGCGGAAGGCCGCCAGTTCCGCGCAGCGTGCCTCGATCGCCAGCAGCGTCGGATAGGGCGTCAGGTCGCATTCGAAGCGGCGCGCGTTGTATAGCTGCGGCACCAGGCAGCAGTCGGCCATGCCGGGCGTGTCGCCATGGCAGAAGGCGCCGGTGTCCGGGCTGCCGGCCAGCTGGCGTTCCAGCGCGTCCAGCCCCAGCGTCACCCAGTGGCGGTACCAGGCGTTCTTCTGCTCCGTCCTCACGCCCAGCTCCGCGCTCAAATACTTCAGCACGCGCAGGTTGTTGATCGGGTGGATGTCCGCGGCGATGGCCTGGCTGAGCGCACGCACACGGGCGCGGCCCCTGGCGTCCGCCGGCAGCAGCGGCACGGCGGGGCGGGTCTCGTCGAGGTACTCGATGATCGCGAGCGACTGCGGCAGGATCATGCCGTCGACCTCCAGCACCGGCAGCAGGTGCTGGGGATTCAGGGCGTCGAACGCGGGTGCGAACTGGCCGCCGCCGTCTTTCGACAGGTGGACGTAGGCCTGGTCGTGGGCCAGTCCCTTCAGGTTCAGGGCGATGCGGACGCGATAGGACGCCGAGCTGCGGTAATAGGTATGCAGTTTCATGTGAGCGAATTGTTGGTGGTGGGTTGGAGCGGCATGACCGGCGCGGTGGCGACAGGCTGCTGCAGCCGGCCCATGGCCAGCAGCGCAAACGCGGCCAGCACCGCCGGTACGGCCAGCATCAGGAAGATGGTCTGCGTGCTCAGTTCCGCCGCCAGCAGGGCGCCGCCGACCATCGAGCCGAGCACCGAGCCGCTGCGGCCGATGGCCGAGGCCCAGCTGACGCCGGTGGCGCGGCTGGTGGTGGGGTAGAACGCCGCAGCCAGCGCGTTCGCGCCGACCTGCGAACCGCTCACGCCAAAGCCGACGCCAAACACGGCCAGCACCAGCAGCGGCACGTTCTGCGTGGCCATGCCGACGACCACGATGCAGACGGCCGCCGCCAGGTAGGCCGTGGCCAGCACGCGGTGCGGGCGGTAGCGGTCCATCCAGCGGCCCAGCAGGATCGCGCCGAGGGTGCCGCCGATCTGGAAGGCCGAGCTGATGAAGGAAGCTTGCGACAGGCTATGGCCGGCCCCGTTCAGGATGGTCGGCAACCAGCTCGAGAGCAGGTAGATGATCAACAGGCTCATGAAGAAGGTGGACCACAGCAGCAGGGTGCCGCCGATCAGGCCGGGGCGGAACAGCTGGGTGACCGGGGAGCCGGGCAGCTTGACGTCGCTGACCGTCAGCGGCGGGAGTGCTTGCGCGGTCTTCGCGATCTTGCGCATGATGCCTTGTGCCGCCGCGCTGGCGCCGCGTCCGCGCAGCACCATCCAGCGCAGCGACTCGGGCAGGGCGAACAGCAGCGCCGGCACCAGCAGCAGCGGAATCACCCCGCCGATGGTGAGAATGCCGCGCCAGCCCACGCTGGCCAGCAGCTGCGCCGCCACCAGGCCGCCCAGGGCCGAGCCGATGGTGAAGCCGCAGAACATCAGCGTCACCAGGCTGGCGCGCCGCGCCTGCGGGCAGTATTCGGAGGTGAGGGTGATCGTGGTCGGCATCGCGCCGCCCAGGCCCAGGCCGGTGAGGAAACGCAGCACCAGCAGCGTCGTCATGTTGTCGGCAAAGGCAGACAGCAGCGAGGTCAGGCCGAAGAAGGCGACCGACAGCAGCAAGACCGGCTTGCGGCCAAAGCGGTCGGCCATGGGCCCGAGCAGCAGGGCGCCCGCCATCAGGCCGAACAGACCGGCGCCGAACAGCGGCGCCAGGGCGGCCGCGCTCAAGCCCCATTCGCCGCGCAGGGCGGGCGCGATGAAGCCGATCGAGGCGGTGTCGAAACCGTCGATCGCCACCACCAGGAAGCACAGCGCGAGCACGCGCTTCTGGAGCGGCGAAAAGGGATGTTGGTCGATGAACTGCTGGACGTTCTGCGCTTGCATGGGTGTCTCCTCGCTGCAGGTTGAATTTCAGTATGGCCGCGCTTCTTCGCTGGAGCGCTGGCCGGGTTTCGCTACTTAGCTCACTTCTCAGACGACTTTCACGCTGATCGGCGTCAGGCCATCCACCGTGCCCTGCATGGCCTGGCCGCGCACCACGGCGCCCACGCCTTCCGGCGTGCCGGTCATGATCAAGTCGCCCGGCTGGAGTTCGAACAGGGTCGAGAGCTGGGCGATGGTCTCGTTCACGTTCCAGATCAGGTGGGTGATGTCGCTGCTCTGCACGGTCTTGCCGTCCACCGTCAGGGCGATGGCGCCGGCGTTCACGACGCCGCTGGCGTCAACAGGCGTGATCGGGCCAATCGGCGCCGAACAGTCGAAGGCCTTGCCGATCTCCCAGGGGCGGCCCTGTTCGCGCATGCGCATCTGCAGATCGCGCCGGGTCATGTCGAGGCCGACGGCGTAGCCGAAGATGTGCGCCTGCGCGTCTTCCGGCGAGATGTTGGCGCCGGCCTTACCGATCGCGACCACCAGTTCGATTTCATAATGATAGTTCTCGGTGCGCGGCGGGTAGGGGATCTCGACGGTGGCGCCGGCCGGCACCGGCACGATCGACTGCGCATCGTTTGGCTTGCAGAAGAAGAAGGGCGGTTCGCGCTCCGGATCGAAACCCATTTCGCGCGCGTGCGCCGCGTAGTTGCGGCCGACGCAGTAGACGCGGCGTACCGGGAAGGCAGCCTCGCTGCCATTGACGGGCAGGCCGACCGTGGCCTGGGGCGGGAACAGATAGTGGTCGCTCATGATGGTCTCTTTCTAGGTTATTCGGGAAGGAATTCTTCGCGCAGCAGGCCGATGGCCTCCAGCACCGGGCGGTCGGAAAAGCTGAACAGCACCACGTCTTGCGGCGCCTCGAAGGCGAGCGTGGCCCAGGACGGCACCACGAAGGTGTCGCGCGCATCAAACGCGAAGCGCCGGCCGTCGATGACAGCCGTGCCGCTGCCTTCGACCACGCTGTAGACGGTGCCGTCGGTGCTGCGGTGGGCGCGGCCGATAAATCCGGCGGGGAGCAGCTGCATGCAGGCGCCGATGGTCGGCATCGGAGAGCCGCCGTTCAAGGGGTTGATGTAGCGGAGCTTGACGCCGACCCAGGGGTCGATCTCTTCCTGGCGGCGCAGGGTGTCGAGCGCCTCGCGCGAGCGCTCGTAAGGGTAGTTGAAGATCGGCGAACTGGCGCGGGTGTGCAGCCGGCGCACCGGCGCCATGTTGTGGCCGTAGGCGGCCAGGCTGCGGCCCTCGGGGCGTGCCACCGGCTGGCTGGCCGCTTCGCCGTTCTCGGCAAAGCCGCCGCTGAAGAAGCGCGTCATCGGAATGTCCAGGCCGTCGAGCCAGACCACGGGTTCGGCCTGGCCGTCTATGCCGGGGTTGCCGTGGTCGTGCCAGGTCCAGGACGGCGTGAGGATGAAGTCGCCCGGGTGCATGGTGCTGCGCTCGCCGTCGACCGCCGTGTAGGCCCCCTTGCCCTGGACGATGAAGCGCAGCGCCGACTGGGTGTGGCGGTGCGCCGGTGCCACCTCGCCCGGCAGGATCAGCTGCAGGCCGGCGTACAGCGAATGCGTGATCGAGGAGCTGCCGGGCAGGGCCGGGTTTTCCAGCACCAGCACGCGGCGCACGGCTTCCTCGGCCGAGATCAGTTCGCCGGCGCGCTGCAAATGCGGCAGGATATCGGCGTAGCGCCACAGCGCCGCTTCGTAGCCGGGCGCCGGGGTCTTGGGCACCAGGTTGTGCAGCGATTCCCACAGCGGCGTCAGGTGCAGGGACTGCATGTCGTGGTAGAGGGCGCGGCGCGCGCCTTGCAGGTCGTTGTGCATGTCGGTTCTCCTTTTTTATGCGGTGGCCAGGCAGCGCTCGGCGCTCCAGCCATACAGCCAGTCCAGGGCGTCGTAGAAGCCGGCCTGGCCGCGGCCCTTCCACAAACCGTTGCGTATCAGGCGCTCGACGCCGTGGGCGTGGTACAGGCGGCCCATCTCGCGCGCCGACAGCACCACGCGCGCGGTGCGGGCGATGCGCGATTTCTGGTACAGGGCAAAGGCGGCTTCCATGTCGAAACCGGTAGCGCGCACGGCCTCGCCGAGGGTGACCGCGTCTTCCAACGCCATGCAGGCGCCCTGGGCCAGGTATTGCAGGGTCGGGTGGGCGGCGTCGCCGAGCAGGGTGATGCGGCCCTTCGTCCAGTTGTCGACCGGGTTGCGGTCGGCGGTGCTCCAGCGGCGCCAGCTCGACGGGCAGTGCAGCAACTGGCGCGGCAGGTCGGCGATGCCGCTGAAGTAGGACAGCACTTCCTCTTTGCTGCCGTCGCGCACGTCCCAGGTTTCGGGCTCGCGGCTGTGGAAGGTGACGACCAGGTTGTACTGGTCGCCGCTGCGTAGCGGGTAGTGCACCAGGTGGCAGTTCGGGCCGGCCCAGACCACCGGCGCGTTCCAGCGCAGTGCCTCGGGCATTTCGGCGGCCGGTACCACGGCGCGGTAGACCACGTGGCCGGACACGCGCACCGGGTCGCCCACCACCACGTCGCGCGCCACCGACTTGATGCCGTCGCAGCCGATCAGGTAATCGGCCCCGTAGCGCCGGCCGTCGCGCGCCAGTACGGTGACGCCTTTTTCGTCCTGCTCGATGGCGTCGATGTGGCAGGAGGTCACCAGTTCGATGGCCGGGTTGCCGCGCACGTGTTCGAGGATGGCGGTGTGGATGTCGGCGCGGTGGATCACGGCGTAGGGGTTGCCGAAGCGCTGGCGGAAGGGCTCGCCCACTTCGAAGGCGCCGACTTCGCTGCAGTCGACCGCGTCCATCATCACCAGGCGCTCGGTAAACACGGCGCGCTCGCGCACCGCGGCGCCCACGCCCAGCGCATCGAGGGCGGCAAAGGCGTTTGGTGCGAGCTGCAGGCCGGCGCCGATCTCGCCCAGCGTGGCCGACTGTTCCAGCACCGTCACCGACAGGCCCAGGCGCGACAGCGACAATGCGGTGGCGATGCCGCCGATACCGGCGCCGGCCACGATCACAGAGGGTGCTGTTGTGTTAGTCGTTTTCATGATGGTCTCCATACATCCCGTGAATGACCACAGTCTGCCGAAAACCCCGTATGCCGAAAACTGATCGTTGTCGATTGTTATAATCAGCTTTTTAAATAGTGGTGCTGGCGATGAAACGTTTCGATATCGAGCTGCTCCTGATCTTCGACGAGATCTACAAGACCCGTAACGTCACCCGGGCCGCCGACAACCTCGGCTTGCCGCAGTCGACCGTCAGCCTGGGCCTGGGCAAGCTGCGCGAGCATTTCAACGACCGCCTGTTCAGCCGCACGGCCAAGGGCATGGAGCCGACCCCGCGTGCCGAGAACGCCATCGACGACGTGCGCCGCGCCCTGCAGGCGCTGCAGCATGCGCTGGCCGACGAGCCGGTGTTCGACCCGGTCGGCAGCACGCGCGAATTCCGTATCTGCATGACCGACATCAGCGAGATCGTACTGGTGCCGCGCCTGCTGAACCATCTGCGCCAGGTGGGGCCGGGCATCCGCGTCGACATCTCGAAGATCACGCAGGACAGCCCGCAAGACCTGGCCGACGGCACGGTCGATTTGGCGGTGGGCTTCATGCCGCACCTGGAGGCGGGCTTTTACCAGCAGGTGCTGTTCGACCAGCACTTCGTGTGCCTGGTGTCGAACCGCCATCCGCGCGTGCGGGACAGCCTTTCGCTGGAGGCGCTGCAGGCCGAGGACCACGTGCTGGTGCGCTCATCGGGCACCGGCCACGCCATCGTCGACAAGACCCTGGAGCGCGAAGGCGTGGTGCGGCGCGTGCAGCTGCAGTTGCCCAGCTTTTTGGGCGTGGCGCGCATCGTGGCCGAGACCGAGTTGCTGGCCATCGTTCCTTACCGCTACGGCGCCTCGATGGTGGACAACGAGGACGTGCGCATGCTGCCGGTGCCTTTGGCGCTGCCCAGCTTCCAGGTCAAGCAGCACTGGCACGAGCGCTACCATGCCGATGCGTCGAACCGCTGGCTGCGCGGGGCGATTGCGACGTTGTTCGGGCAGGATGGATAAAAAAGCACGGTCGTAATTAAATTCCCGGTTTGGTGTATGCTTCGCCCCGCATAACCTCTGCAATCCAAAGGCATGAGGGGAGCGTTGAAGAAGACAACCAAACCAAGAGAACCACCGTGAACCAGAAACACCTGAACCTCATCATTGCGCTGGCGCTGGCCGGCATCTCCGCCACGGCCGGCGCATCCGGCTACCGCTTCGGCTCGCAGAGCGTGTCATCGCAGGGAACGGCCGAAGCCAACGGCGCCGAAGCGGCCGACGCGTCGACCGTGTTCGCCAACCCGGCCGGCCTGAGCCGCCTGGAAGGCCGCCAGTTCACCGGCGGCGTTACCGCCCTGGTGCCGCACTCCACCTACCAGGACGACGGCTCGACCCGCTTCACCGGCAGCCCCACCGGCGGCCAGGCGGGCCAGGACGACTACGCGCCAAGCGCCGTCGCCGCGCCGTCGCTGTACTACAGCCATCAAATCAACAGCCGCTGGACCGCCGGCTTCGGCGCCTTCGTCCCCTTCGGGACCGACCTCGATTACGACCGCGACTGGGCCGGCCGCTACTCGCTCACCAACATCAAGCTCGAATCGCTGACCCTGAACCCGTCGCTTGCCTTCAAGCTGAACGAGCAGCACGCGTTCGGCTTCGGCATCGACCTCGATTACATGAAGGCCAGCCTGGGCCAGGCGGTCGACGTGCCGGGTACGATTGCCGCCGCCCAGCACAGCGGCACCGGCGCCGTGCTGGCGCGCCAGATCGCGGGCCTGGGCGGCAATCCGGCCCTGCTGGCGAGCGCCGGCGACGCGTATGCGGGCGTGAAGGGCAAGGACTGGGGCGTGGGTTTCAACCTGGGCTATTTGTTCACGCTGGACGAGAACACCCGCTTCGGCATCGCCTACCGTTCGTCGATCAAACATGAACTGAAGGGCGGGGCGGTGTGGGACTTCACGACCGTGACCTCGGACGCGGTCGTGAACGGCGTGCTGCAAGGCGTGTCGCGCCGCCAGAACTCGGATGCGCGCGTCGAGCTGCGCACGCCGGAAACGCTGTCGGTCAATGCCTTCCACCAGTTCGATGCGCGCTGGGCCGGCATGGCCGACGTGACCTGGTCGCGTAACTCGCGCATGGAGAACATCGACATCGAGTTCCTCGGGACCGGCGAGGGCGACGAGGTGATTCGCCAGCAATGGAAGAACACGGTGCGCGTGTCGCTGGGCGCGAGCTACAAGCTCAATGACGACGTGC
This sequence comes from Massilia sp. YIM B02769, assembly GCF_030411995.1. Classification (GTDB taxonomy): domain Bacteria; phylum Pseudomonadota; class Gammaproteobacteria; order Burkholderiales; family Burkholderiaceae_D; genus Telluria. The sequence continues at coordinate 292,305 of NZ_JASNRC010000005.1, read as the reverse complement.
TGCTGCGCGCCGGTATCGCGCACGATAATGCGCCGGTGCGTTCGAGCGAACTGCGTCATGCGGCGCTGCCGGATGCGGACCGTAACCAGCTGTCGTTCGGCGCCAACTGGAAACTGACCCCGACCTCGTCGATCGACTTCGCGTATAGCTACCTGGACTTCAAGGACGCGTACGGCGCGTACACCAACAGCTGCAATCCGGTGGCCGTGGGCTGCACGGGCAATGGCGAGACCACGCGCGGGACGTGGAAGACGCATATGCAGCTGGTGGGTGTGGCGTACAACCAGCGGTTCTGAGGCTTTACCTGGCCGTCACGGCCGGCGTTACCGGAACGCCGGCTAGGTAGGGTGGGCGCCCCCGTGCCCACGCGTGAAGCCTGCATCATGCGAACGTCACGCGTGGGCACGGGGCGCCCACCCTACATGGGATATGTCGGCGGTGCTAATTACGCCTGCATCTGCGGAACGGGGAATTGGCGGAAGGCAGAAAGAGTCGAACTTACAGGAGAGCGGCTGACGCCCCCCACCGGGTTTGAAGCCCGGCCCCATCACCGGATGAGAATGCCTTCCTTTTGCAGCGGCGGCGACAAGCCGCGCGCCCTTTGGCTTACACCTGCGGTGGCTCGGGCCAGCTGGCTTGCGGCCTTGGCAGGTGGGTGTTGCGGACCCGGCGAGTATACCCGACGCGGTCAAAGAACTCCAAGACCTGGATCGCGCGTTTGCGTCCCAAACCGGTCGCATCGCGGAAGCTCGCCGCCTGCGCATCCGGCAAACCGGCAACGATGCCAGCCATCTCCGCCAGCGGCGCCGGGTGATAGAACAAGTCCGGCACGACCTGGCTCAGTTGCCCGGCACGCGCGAGTTTACGCAGCAGGGCGCGCACCGCGTCTTCTTCGAGCCTGAAATCGCGCGCCAGGTCGCGTACCCACGGCGGATCGAAGCGCCCGGCCTCCAGGGCTGCCAGCAACGGCGCCGCCATCGCCTGTTCCGCCTCGCTCAAGGCCACGCTGTGCGAGGGCAGGTGCAGGCTGGCGCCGCTGCGCGCGATCGTTCCCGCCTCCAGCATGCGCGATATCAGCGCACTCCAGACCGCGTCGCCCAGTTCCGGCGCCACCATGCGTTTTAAGCGCCACATCTCCAGGCCCGCTTCGTCCGGCTGGCGCGTGTGCCAGGCGCCCAGGCCGTCGAGCATGCGCGTTTCCAGCGGCGCCAGCATGGCCGGGGCGATCAACAGGCTGTCGCCACCCGCCAGCGGCAGGCGCAGGATGTCGTCAGGGAGTTGCAGGCTCTCGGGCGCCAACTGGGTCAAGCGCACCAGGCTGGATACCGCAATGCCGCCAGGACTGGCCGCAACCAGCTTGCCCAGGTCGCCGTCGGCAACCCAGCCGGCCAGCGCATCAAGCCACGCCAGTCGCGCCGGACTGCGCCGCTTGCGCGCCGGCCCGAAGGGATCGAGCACCGCGCCGCCGCCCAGGGTCTGGGTGGCGCCCGCATTGCGCAGCACGAAGCGGTCGCCGGCCACCGCGTGCAGGGGCGCGTCGAACACCAGCTGCGCGCGGGTACGCTTGCCCGGTGCCAGCTGCTCGGCGTCGAGCGGCACCAGGTGCGCCGTGTAGTGGGCAGCGCCGATGTGCACGTGCACCGGCGCCCAGGAACCGAGCGCCGTGGCATCGGGCAGCAACGTGATGTCGGCATCCAAACGTTCCGAACACTCGGCCATGCGCGGATCGACGATCCAGCTGCCGCGCGCGATATCGTCCTTGCCCACACCGGCCAGGTTCAGCGCCAGACGCTGGCCTGCGCGTCCTTCCTCGGCAGGTTTGCCCTGCGCATGGATCGCGCGCACGCGAGCCTGCTGCCCACCCGGCGCCAGCTGCACCAGGTCGCCCGGTACCACGCGGCCTGCCAGCGCGGTGCCGGTGATGACCGTACCCTGGCCGGACACGGTGAACACGCGGTCGACGCCGAGACGGAACAGGCGTTCTTCGCTGCGGCCCGGCAGTGCTGCTGCCTCGCTTCCAAGATGCTCCAGCAGCGCGGCCACGCCCGGATCGCCCGGATGCGCGGCGGCGGTGCGGAACACCGGCGCACCCGAAAACGGCGTACTGTCCAGCAGGGCAGCAACCTCGTTCTCGACTTCGATCAGCCGCGCCTCATTCGCGCGGTCGGCCTTGGTCAACGCCACGCAGGCACGGCGCACGCCGAGCAGTTCCAGGATCGCCAAATGCTCGCGCGTCTGCGGCATGATGCCGTCGTCGGCTGCCACCACCAGCAGGGCGAGGTCGATCCCGGTCACGCCCGAGGCCATGGTGCGGATGAATTTCTCGTGCCCCGGCACGTCGATCACGCCGAGCGTTTCGCCGCCCGGCAGCGGCGCGTAGGCGTAACCCAGTTCGATGGTGATGCCGCGCGCTTTTTCCTCTTTCAGGCGGTCGGTGTCGACCCCGGTCAGGGCGCGCGTCAGCGTGGTCTTGCCATGGTCGATATGGCCTGCGGTACCGACGATCATGGAGCAGCGTTCTCCCGAAGGATGGTCAGCTGGTCGACAAAGGCAGCCACCTGGTCGTCTTGCAGGCAGCGCAAATCGAGCCACAGGGTGTCGTCGGCGATGCGGCCGATCACCGGGCGCGGCAGCGCACGCAGGCGCCGCTCCAACAGCCCGAGCGGATTGCCGCGGATGCGGGCGCCGGCGCGGATCGCCAGGCCATGGCTCGGCAGCAGTTCCACCGGCAGGGCGCCGCTGCCGATCTGGCTGTTCATCGGCGCGTCGCTCACCGTGTAGCTGTCGCCCAGCGCAGCCTGCAGCGGTGCGGCCAGCGACGCGGCCAGCGCACGCATCTCGGCGGCCGGCCGGGTCAGCAAACGCAGCGTGGTCAGGCGCTGCGGCAGCAGGTCCGGCGCGCGGTACAAATTCAGCACCGGTTCCAGCGCGGCCAGGGTCAGCTTCGACACACGTAACGCGCGCTTCAAAGGATTCTTCTTGATCTTCGCGATCAGATCAGCGCGGCCGGCGATGATGCCGCACTGCGGCCCGCCCAGCAGCTTGTCGCCGCTGAAGGTCACGAGGTCGGCGCCGGCGGCGATGGTTTCCTTGACCGTGGTCTCGTGCGGCAGGCCGTAGCGTTCCAGGTCGACCAGGGTGCCGCTGCCGAGATCGACGGCAATCGGAATCCCGCGTTCGCGCGACAACGGCACCAGTTCGGCAACGCTCACTTCCTTGGTGAAGCCGGTGATCGCGTAGTTGCTCGCGTGGACCTTCAGCAGCAGGGCGGTCTGCTCGCCCGCATATTCTTCGTAGTCTTTCAGGTGGGTGCGATTCGTCGTGCCCACTTCGCGCAGGGTCGCGCCGGCGCGCGCCATGATGTCGGGGATGCGGAAGGCGCCGCCGATTTCCACCAGTTCGCCGCGCGAGACGATCACTTCACGTTCGGCCGCCAGCGCGTTCAGCATCAGCAGCACGGCGGCGGCGTTGTTGTTCACGACCGTGACGGCTTCGGCGCCGGTCAATGCACGCAGCTGTTCCTCGACCAGGTCGTCGCGGTCGCCGCGCTTGCCGGTATCGATGTCCCATTCCAGGTTCATCGGCCAGCGCAGCGCCTCGACGACCGCCTGCACCGCCACGTCCGGCAGCAGGGCGCGGCCGAGGTTCGTGTGCAATACCGTGCCGGTGAGGTTGAACACCGGACGCAGGCGCGAGGCATTCGCCGCAGCCAGGCGCTCGCCGAGCCGCGCCAGGATCGCATCCGGGGCGACGTCGAGGGCGGCGCCGCCGCGCAAGCTTGCGCGCAGCTCGTCGAGCAGGGCGCGCAGCGCGTCCACGGTCTGCTCGCGCCCATACTCGGCAATCAATGCCTGGCAGCCCGGCGCGTCCAGCAGGACATGCACGGCCGGCAGGCGCGGCATCGGCGCGGCGCCGCCCGTCACGCCTCGTCCTTCAGCCAGAGCAGCGGATTGCCGCTGGCGCGCGCATACCCGGCTTCGGAGACGAGCACGTCGAGCAGCAGGCTGGCCAAATCGTCGGCCAGCGGCTCCACGTGGTAATCGTGTTCCTGGTTGAAGATCTTGCGGTAGGTGTGGCAGTCGTCGCAGGTCTCGGCGCGTGCGACCTTGGTCGGGTCGTTCGCCTTATCTAACGTTTTGCCTTCGCCGGCGGCGGCCACGTTGGCGGCCTGCGGATCGGCGTCCTTGCCGACCAGGCCCTGGTAGGCGACTTTGCCGTTGGCTTCGCAGCACGAGCACTTCACGCGTACCATGTGCCACTCGCTTTCGCAGCAGCTGCAGTGCAGGTAACGATATCCCTGCGACTGGCCGCCGATGCGCACCACGCTGGCGACAGGTTGCGAACCGCATACCGGGCACAGCGTGCCGGTAACGAGCGGCTGGGCCCAGGCGGGGTCGAGGCGCGAGGCCATCAGGCTCCAGCTCACCTGCAGGGCGGCGGCGATGAAGGGCGCGCACAGCGGGTCGATGCCCTCGGCATAGCCGTTCAGGATGGCGTCGGCCATGCCTTCGAGCTCGGCGTCGTTCAGGCCGCGCAGCAGGGCCAGGGCCGGCGCCAGTTGCGGCGACGCCTCGACACCCGGCTTCAGGGCTTCCAGCAGGGCGGCGAACACAGCGCGCCAGCCGGCAGGACGGGCGCCGCTGACCGGCAGCGGCGGCATGTTGTGGTCGTGGGCCAGCTTCATGCTGGCGTCCGGCGGCAGCTCGACCTGGTAGGCAACGCTGCCGGCGACGACGGCTTGCTGGGCATCGGCCAGTTGCGCCATCAGGCCCAGGTAGCCGCGCAGTGCTTCCTCGACGGGAATGCCCGGCACTTCGCCGGCCGCCAGCTGGCGCAGGCGCGTGGCGCGCGCGGCAAACAGGGTGGCAGGGTGAGGCAGCAGCAAGCGTGGGATGGCGTTGTGATCGAGTGATTCGATCTCGCCCGGTTGGAGTAGACGTTGTACCAAAATAATCTCTCGAAAAAAGCAGGGCCGGGTCGCGTGTGCGAACCCGGCCCATTGTAAATCAAGCGGATGAAGCGCGTCGGCGGCGCTTCGATCCGCTCGCGGCTAGGCCTTAGCGGCCGCCCTTGTTGCGCATCAGCTGCTCGAACCAGCGCGGATGGTGCTTGCGTACCCAGCCATAGGTCACGGTGCCGCGCACCATGGCGCCCATCGTGCCCTTGATCCAGATGCCGGCGTACACGTGCACGATGATCGAGACGATGATCACGAAGGCAAAGAACGCGTGCAGCAGGGCCGACAGGCGGATCACGCCGATCGGGAACAGGTGCGAGAACCAGGCGCGCCAGATGACGATGCCGGTCAGCAGCAGGAAGGCCATGCAGGCGATCAGCGTGAAGAACAGCATCTTCTGACCGGCGTTGTAGCGGCCCACCTTCGGCAGCGCGTGCTCGTTCCCGTTCAGGACGTCCGGAATCTGGCGCAGCCACTGCTTGTCGCCCGGTTCGAACTGGTTGTGGTGCCAGAAGCGCACCACCAGCACGGCAAAGGCGACGAACATCACCAGCCCGAAGAACGGGTGCAGGATGCGGGTCCACTGGCCGCCGCCGAACAGCAGCGCCAACCAGGCCATGACCGGGTGGAACATGGCCAGGCCCGACAAGCCGGCCAGCACGAAGCAGATCGCCGTGATCCAGTGGTTGCTGCGCTCGTTGGCGTTGTAGCGCTCGATCAGCGGGTTGCCATCTTTATCACGGAGCTCATGCTTCATGCTTGTCTCCCTGCAGCTGCTTGGCTTCCGCCAGCGCCTCGGCTTCCTCTTCCTTGCTCACCTCGTTCGGGCCGACACGGGTGTAGTGGAACAGGCCGGCGAGTGCGGCGGCGGCCATGCCGGCCATCGCCAGCGGCTTGGCCAGGCCCTTCCAGATGGCGACGGCCGGGCTGATGCTTGGATTGTCGCGCAGGCCGTGGTACAGCGAGGGCTTGTTCGCGTGATGCAGGACGTACATCACGTGGGTGCCGCCCACGCCGGCCGGGTCGTACAGGCCGGCGTTCTGGTAGCCGCGTTCCTTCAGGTCTTCGATACGCTCGGCAGCGTGCGTCTTCATCTCTTCCTTGGTGCCGAACATGATGGCGCCGGTAGGGCAGGTCTTGACGCAGGCCGGTTCCTGGCCCACGGCAACACGGTCCGAGCACAGCGTGCATTTGTATGCACGGTTGTCCTGCTTCGAGATGCGCGGCACGTCGAACGGGCAGCCCGTCACGCAGTAGCCGCAGCCGATGCAGTTTTCCTGCTGGAAGTCGACGATGCCGTTCGCGTACTGCACGATCGCGCCCGGCGACGGGCAGGCCTTCAGGCAGCCCGGGTCCTCGCAGTGCATGCAGCCGTCCTTGCGGATCAGCCACTCGAGGTTGCCGTCTTCGTTCTCGTGCTCCGAGAAGCGCATCACCGTCCACGACTTCGGGGTCAGGTCGGTCGGGTTGTCATAGATGCCCGAGTTCACGCCCACTTCGTCGCGGATGTCGTTCCACTCCATGCAGGCGGTCTGGCAAGCCTTGCAGCCGATGCATTTCGAGGCGTCGATCAGCTTGGCGACGCTGCCGCCCACCGGCGAACGCGCGGTAGGCGGGGTCACGGTGGTGGCCGAGACCCGTTTGATGTCCAACGATTGTAGTGCCATATCTATTCTCCGGTCCTCAAGCCTTCTCGACTTTCACCAGGAACGATTTGAATTCCGGTGTCTGCGAGTTACCGTCGCCCACGACTGGGGTCAGGGTGTTGGTCAAATAACCAGGCTTGGTCAGTCCCTTGAAGCCAAAGTGAATCGGGATACCGATGGTGAAGGTTTCCTTGCCGTCGATTTTCAGGGCCTTGATCCGCTTGGTGACGATGCACTTCGCGATGATCGAGCCCCGTTTCGACGTCACTTTCACATGGTCGCCGGCCACCACGCCAATCGTCTTGGCGTGCGCTTCGCCGATTTCCACGAACTGTTCCGGCTGGATGATCGCGTTCAGGCGAGCATGCTTGGTCCAGGTGTGGAAGTGCTCGGTCAGGCGATAGGTGGTCGCCACGATCGGGAACTCGGCCGCCGTGCCCATCTGCTTGCGGTCTTCCGGGAACACGCGCGCGCCAGGGTTGCTGGTCGCACGGGCATTGTTCGGGTGCATCAGGTTCTTGCCAACCGGATTCTCGAACGGCTCGTAGTGCTCGGGGAAGGGACCCTCGTTCATCATGCCGCGGGCGAAGAAGCGCGCCACGCCTTCGGCATTCATGATGAACGGGTTCATGCCGCCCACCGGGTTCTCGTCGACCTTGAAGTCGGGCACGTCGGCGCCGGTCCAGGCCGCACCGTTCCAGCCGATCAGTTTCCTGGTCGGGTCGAACGGCTTGCCCTGCGTATCGCAGGACGCGCGGTTGTACAGCACGCGGCGGTTCGCTGGCCAGGCCCAGGCCCAGTTCAGCGTATTGCCGATGCCGGTCGGGTCGCTGTTGTCGCGGCGGCCCATTTGGTTACCGGCTTGCGTCCACGAACCCGCGAAGATCCAGCAGCCCGAGGCGGTGGAACCGTCGTCGCGCAGTTGCGCGAAGCCTGCCAGCTGCTCGCCCTTTTTCGCCAACACCTTGGTCGGGTCTTTCGGGTCGAACACGTCGGCCAGCGCCTTGCCGTTGAACTCCATCGCGAGTTCTTCCGGGGTCGGGCTGTGCGGACGGGCGTAGTTCCAGGTCAGGTTCAGGATCGGATCCGGGAACTTGCCGCCATCCTTCTGGTAGGCGCCCTTCATGCGCAGGAACAGTTCCGACATGATCTCGATGTCCGAACGTGCCTTGCCCGGCGGCTCCGCGCCTTGCCAGTGCCACTGCAGCACGCGCGAGGACGAGACCAGCGAGCCGCGTTCTTCGGCGAAGCAGGTGGTCGGCAGGCGGAACACTTCGGTCTGGATCTGCGTCGGGTCGACGTCGTGGAATTCGCCATGCGACTTCCAGAACTCGGCCGTTTCCGTTTCCAGCGGGTCCATCACGACCAGGAACTTCAGCTTCGACAGACCGGCCTGCACCTTGGCCTTGTTCGGCGCCGATGCCAGCACGTTGAAGCCCTGGCAGATGTAACCGTTCATCTTGCCCTGGTTCATCAGCTCGATGGCTTGCAGCAGATCGTAGGGCTTGTCCAGCTTCGGCAGGTAGTCGAAGGCGAAGTTGTTTTCCTGGGTCGCAGCATCGCCCCACCACGACTTCATGAAGGAGACGTGGAACTTCTTGTAGTTGCTCCAGTAGCTGAGCTGGTTAGGACGCAGGGCCTGCGGTGCACGCGCCTTGATGTAGGCGTCGAAGTCCTGTTCGGCTTCGTTCGGCAGTGTCATGTAGCCCGGCAGCAGGTTCGACATCAGGCCGAGGTCGGTCAAGCCCTGGATGTTCGAGTGGCCGCGCAGCGCGTTCATGCCGCCGCCGGCGATACCCATGTTACCCAGCAGCAGCTGGACCATGGCGCCGAGGCGAATGGTCTGGGCGCCGGTGGAGTGGTGGGTCCAGCCCAGTGCGTACAAAATGGTACCGGCGCGGCCAGGCACGGCGGTCGACGCCAGGGCATCGGCAACCTTCTGGAACTGCGCAGGCGAGACGCCGCAAATCTTTTCCACCATCTCCGTCGTGTAACGGGAATAGTGTTTCTTCATCAGCTGGTACACGCAGCGCGGGTGGCTCAGGGTCGGGTCGACCTTGGCGTAACCATCTTCGCCGATCTCGTAGTTCCAGCTCGATTTGTCGGTGTATTTCCCGGCGGCTTCGTCGTAGCCGGAATAGATGCCGTCATTGAAGGCGAAATCTTCGCGCACGATGAAAGGCATGTCCGTGTAATTGCGGACGTATTCATGCTGGATCTTGTCGGTCGTCAGCAGATAGTTGACGATCGCGCCCAGGAACACGATGTCCGTGCCGGTACGCGTCGCGACGTAATAGTCTGCAACGGACGCGGTACGGGTAAAGCGCGGGTCGACCACGACCAGCTTCGCTTTATTGTGGGCCTTTGCTTCGGTGACCCATTTGAAACCACAAGGGTGTGCTTCAGCGGCATTGCCGCCCATGACGAGGATGACATCTGCATTCTTGATGTCGACCCAGTGATTCGTCATCGCTCCACGGCCAAACGTCGGGGCAAGACCTGCCACCGTCGGACCGTGTCAAACACGCGCCTGGTTATCGAATGTCAGCATGCCCAAAGACCGCACGGTCTTGTGGGTGATGTATCCGGTTTCGTTGCTGCCGGCCGAAGCGGCCAGCATGCCGGTGGTCAGCCAGCGGTTCACGACCTTGCCGTCTGCCGTCTTCTCGATGAAGTTGGCGTCGCGGTCTTCCTTCATCAGCGTGGCGATGCGGTCCAGCGCCTGGTCCCAGGAAATCTTGGTCCATTCGGTGCCGCCCGGCTTGCGGTATTCCGGCTCGAGCAGGCGGCTCGGGCTGTGGATGAAGTCCACCAGGGAAGCGCCCTTCGGGCACAGGGTGCCGCGGTTGACCGGGTGGTCGGGGTCGCCCTCGATGTGGATAATGGATGCGGCGGCGTTCTTGGCGCCATCGCCAAGGCCGTACATCAGGATGCCGCAACCGACGGAGCAGTACGGGCAGGTTTGACGGGTTTCGGTGGTGCGGGCGAGCTTGTACTGCCGGACTTCGGCAAGTGCCGTAGCCGGAGCAAAGCCGAGCAGCGCCAGGCTCGAACCCGCGATGGTGGCGCCAGAAACCTTCAGGAACTGGCGGCGAGACATCTGGTTCATCAAAGATCCTTCTCACAGGAAATACGAGAGGCGAAGCTTACACCTTTGGCTTCCAGCAACGAATGCTAAAATTGACGAATAAATGCTCTAATCTGCTCAAATACGTAGTTTCCACAATGCTTGAAACGCAATTTTATACGGTTGCGTTAAAAAAATGACAAATCTGATCGATTCGGAAGAGGACGTTTCCATGCCGACTGCGCGCTCGCGTGGGGTGCTGCGCATGCGTGGCGGCGTACTGGCCGAGACCGCCGATATGGTGGTCGACGAAGTGCCGGTGGCGCTGGTTTACAACGGGCTTTCGCATGCGGTGATGATGGCGACGCCAGCCGACCTGGAAGACTTTGCACTTGGGTTTTCGCTGAGCGAAGGGATCATCGATTCCGCGGCTGCCTGCTATGGGATCGAGGTGGAGCAGGGCGGGCAGGGGATTGCGGTACAGCTGGAGATCGCGTCTTCGGCGTTTGTCGGGTTGAAGGAAAGGCGGCGGACGTTGGCCGGGCGGACGGGCTGCGGCTTGTGCGGGGTGGATAGCCTGGAGCAGGTGCGGCGGCCCGAGCGCGTGCTGGCGCCGGCGGTCGGTTTCCATGCTGCCGGGGTGCGCAAGGCCTTGGGGTTGATCGGTGCTGAGCAGCAGCTAACGCGTTTGACTGGCGCTGCGCATGCGGCGGCCTGGTGCGGGATGGATGGTTCGTTGCGTATCGTGCGGGAAGATGTCGGCCGCCACAATGCGCTGGACAAGGTGATTGGGGCCATGGCGCGCGGTAAAGCGTCGCCAGAAGACGGGTTCTTCCTCATCACTAGCCGGGTCAGTTTCGAGATGGCGCAGAAGGCCATCGTGGCCGGGGTGCCGGCGCTGGTCGGGATGTCGGCGCCGACGCTGGCGGCTGTCGAACTGGCCGAGCGGGCCGGCATGACCTTGCTCGCGTTTGCGCGCGGGCGCGACTTCGTTTGCTATACGCATCCGCAGCATCTCGGCCTCGATGTCGAGGCCGGGGCGTGAGGGCGGTGGACCAGGCGTTGTGGACGGCGCTGGCGGGGCGGCGCAATTATCCGCCGCGGCGTTTGATTGCACCGGGGCCGGATGCGGTGTCGCTCGAACGCATCTTTGAGGCGGCGGCGCAGGGGCCGGATCATGGGCAGTTGCAGCCGTGGCGCTTCATCGTGGTGCCATCGGCGCGGCGTGCCGATCTAGGTGAGGTGTTTGCGCAGGCCTTGGCCGAGCGCGATCCGGACAGCGATGAGACGGTACGTGCGCGGGCGCGTGAGAAGGCTTTTCATGCGCCTTGCCTGGTGGTGGCGGTGCTGGTGGACGCGCCTGAAGCGAACAAGGTGCCGGCTGCCGAGAAGCTGGTGTCGCTTGGCTGCGCGGTGCAGAACATGCTGATTGCGGCGCAGGCTACGGGTTATTCCAGTGGCCTGGCGAGCGGCGCGGCGATGGGTTCGCAAGGTATGCGCGACTTGCTGCGCCTGGCGCCGCACGAGCGGGCGATCTGCTTCGTTGCGTTCGGCACGGCCAGCGAGCCACGGCCGCCGCGCGAACGGCCGCAGCCTGCGGACTTCGTGACGACGCTTTAACGCTCTTCGTCGCGGTGCGCTTCGGTCTTCTCCGGCCAGCGCGCCGTCGGCAAATGCCAGCCGTAGCGGATCGCCGCCAGGCGCAATCCCAGGCACAGCGCCGCACCGGCGCAAGCGGTGATCGTAGTCGGCCAGCCCAGCACGTGGCCGATGACCACCACGCTGGCGCCGGCCAGCGCTGCTACCGCATAGATATCCGACCTGAAGACTCCTGGCACGTTCGACAGCAGAACGTCGCGCGCGATGCCGCCGCCGATCCCGGTCAGCATCCCCAATAGTGCCGCCATCATCGGCTCCAGCCCGAACACCAGCGCCTTTTGCGAACCGGCCACGCAGAACAGGGCCAGGCCGACCGCATCGAAGAACAGCACCGGGCTTTGCAGGCGGTTAATGATGGGGTACCAGAAGAAGATCACTACGCCGGCCAGCAGCGAGACGGCCAGGTAGCGCCAGTCGCTGATTGCCGCAGGGGGCGTGGCGCCGATCAGCAGGTCGCGCACGATACCGCCCGAGTTGGCGGCCACGAAAGAAAGCACTAGCACGCCGAAGATATCGAGGCGGCGGCGCGCGCCGGCCGTGGCGCCGGAGAGAGCGAAGACGAAGGTGCCGACCAAGTCGAGCGTGAGCACGAGGGTCTTGATGGCGGCGTCTACGTCGAGGGTGAGGACATCGAACACGTTGTTACCTTGGGTGGACAGCTTGTATGGACAAAGGGCGCAATGATAGCGCAACAACCGGCCGCTACGGAACCTGCTCCTCTGACCGGTATCGGGTATTTGTTGCTGGATGGATCGAATCGGTGCGGATTTGCACCACCTCGATCCCAGGGTTCAGCCTTTGTCGTACGCCGGCAAAAACAGGACGCAAGGGTCATTCGGCTTGAGCGCGACAAATGCCGACGCCTCGCCTTCTGCATCACCTTTTACTTCCGACCAATCGAAGTGAAACGCGATGCCGGTGGGCGTTGGTGTAAACGCAGGTTCCTGACCGTCTTTCAATCCTGCCTTGGCAGCCCACGGTGCCTTGCGCGCACGCAGGCTGGCCACGATTGCTTTCGACATCCTGGCGCGGCAGACCCGATCCGGCTTGATGAAGGACGCGAAGTCAAGTGGCAACAAATGCCCGTCCTTGAGCTGATAATGGCGGGTCAGCTCGTAACTTTCGCTGCTGGGGGCATCCCTGTTGTAGCCTGATACGGCAGCATGGATCGACAACAGCGTTCTGGACTTCCACGTAATGCGAATGCGATTGAGACACTGCCGGTCGTGTTCGCAAATGCGCGCCTGTTCGCGTATCCATGCATCGGCTTCGGCTTCGCCCACCACGGGAAAGACTGCCGAATATTCGAAGGCGTTTGCCGCCTCTTCGTGGCCGGTAAGTCGATTGCGAAACGGGCGCCGTACCAGTATGCTTTTATAAACCACTTCCCGTTGCAAGGAAAAGTCCAGCTCCTTGTTCAGACTTACCGATTTCCAGTGCCCGTTTCCCGTGGCCATATCCGGGGCCAGGCTGATAGAAAAGTATTCCTCGTCGCGGTGGTAGCACTTGTCTGGAACGCTTCGCACCAAGGGCATCGGATTACCCGCATATTCGAAGCCTCCCAGCGGAATCGGGCTACCCTGGTAAAACTTTGGATACCAGTAAGAGGGATGAAACTTGGTGCCGGCCGCGCCGCCTCGATTGGGCGGGAACGGATAGCCAAGCTCCATCTGGAAACCGGTGCCGTCGCCGAAAACGCCGTCATATAGCGCGCCCCCAATCCATTCGATGCGGTCAGGCGCGCTCAGGTAGTCTTCGCTTGCCTCGCAAGCAAGGGGACTTATCGCCAGGCAGGCGAGCAACACGTGAAAGTATGGTCTCATTCGGCGCAAAAATGGGTAGGTCGGCGATCTTGCCGGGCTCATCAAAAGCGTACGTCCAAAACGTTTTTTCAGCAATCGAGTACGCGATCCAAGAAACTGATCGGCCATGCGGGACGAGTGGACGCCAGCGGGTCCATACGATACATTCAGGCGCATCTACTGGCGCTCGCTGTGCTCGACAACCCGCAATACTCGGACTATCGGTGCTTATGAAAAAAAGATGGCAGTTCACGGTCTGATGGCGTCGTCTCTGGCGCTTGCATTGGCAGGCCCGGCGCGCGCCGACAAATTGCCCTGCGAAGGGGTGACTTGCATCATCGGGATTCCGGTCGCAGTGGCCTATGTAGGGATCGTCAAGCTGGCTCCAACGCCGGTACTGATCAAGGCGCTGGACGCGCTGCACGAACGCGATATGCCGACGCTCAAGCGTTTGGTGGACGGACATCCGGAACTCGTTCGCTTAACACCGGAGCAAGCCGCGGCGTTGGCGAAGATGGAAACGGAAAAGGGCCAGCGCCCAATCAGCGAGCGCTATGTGCTGTCGCTGGAACCAGACGAGTCGGTAGATAAAGGGATGATTGAACACAGCATCATTACCGGCAATTGGGACATGCTGGAATACCGGCTCAAAACCAACCGGCGCTGGGCTGCTGCCGTCGATAACGGCTATGTCTTGCTGTTGGCAGGTGCCAAGACAGGGAATCTGGACGCGCTTCGCTTGTTGCTCGACGCTGGCGTGCCCGCCGATTCGCATAAGGGCGGCGCCATACGCGCGGCACGAGGCGAAGAAACGAAACAGTTACTTCTCAGTCGCTCTGCCTCTTCGCCCATGCCAGACGACCCAGCCGCGAAAGACGCCGAACCTTGTCCTTGCCGCCCAGGTGGCAAAGCACCGACGCGCGAGACCGAAGAATAAAGAGCGCTGGCTGAACTCGCCTTGGATGGCAACCGCCGACAGACGTTCGGAGTGCTTCTCAGCCAAACCTTGAACCGCAGGGTGGGGACTTGCAACCATCGTTCATTCAGCAGCCGGGTCGATGCGTTGTTACAATGACGACATGCGCGGCCCTGGCCCTGATGCTCCGTCGGGGTGCATGTTACACGTTGTCTTTGCACGGGGAAAACGCCCTCCGCAGGAGCTGGCGCGTTTAAAGACAACGGGGGTGCGCCTCCTAGAATTAGTGAAGTAATGATTTCAAAAATATGGCTCGTATTGGGCAAGCCCGTTTTCCTGGTACTCGTGTTGGTCGTGCTGGGCTATGCCGCAGCCGCCTGGCGAGTCGCGCAGTTTGGAAATGAACGTTCCGACGAACCGGCCGATGCGGCAGTGGTACTCGGTGCTGCCGCTTGGGGCGACCAGCCGTCTCCTGTGTACCGGGAGCGTCTCAACGAAGCACTTATTCTCTACCAGACCGGAAGGGTACGTTGGATCATCTTCACGGGTGGGACACCGAAACCGGGATATCTGACTGAGGCAGAGGTAGGCCGCAAATTCGCACTGGCCCACGGCATCCCTGCCAAGGCCATCCTGCTCGACACCGAATCCCGCAGCACCTGGCAAAACCTGACTAATGCAAAGAAATTGGTGGCAGCGGCGAAGCTGGACACGGTACTCTTGGTGAGCGACCCGCTCCATATGCGCAGAGCCATGCGCATGGCGACCGATATCGGATTGCACGCAAAGCCGGCACCCACAACGTCGAGTCGCTTCCAATCATGGCGTTATTGGAGCAATTTCTTGTGGCGCGAAACCTCGCTCTACCTTGCGTATATCGTGTTCAAGAAGTTGACCTAGCATTGACTGCGAATGCGATCGCCTCCATAGCCATACCAGGAGCATCAGCGCGGGTCACCGCCGTCGTTTGAGTTGAAGCCCCAAATAAAAAACGCCGGCGCGACACAAGTCGCAGCCGGCGTTTTTAGTAGGGCAGGGCTTAGAACGCAGCAATACCGGTTTGTGCACGTCCCAGGATCAGGGCGTGGATATCGTGCGTACCCTCGTAGGTATTCACCACTTCCAGGTTCACCATGTGGCGAATGATTCCGAACTCGTCCGAGATGCCATTCCCTCCCAGCATGTCGCGCGCGGTACGCGCGATGTCCAGCGACTTGCCGCAGGAATTGCGTTTCATGATCGAGGTGATCTCGACCGCCGCGGTACCTTCGTCTTTCATGCGGCCCAGGCGCAGGCAGCCTTGCAAGCCGAGCGTGATCTCGGTCTGCATGTCGGCCAGTTTCTTTTGCACCAGCTGGTTCGCCGCCAGCGGTTTACCGAACTGCTTGCGGTCCATGGTGTACTGGCGCGCCGTGTGCCAGCAGGCTTCCGCCGCGCCGAGCGCACCCCAGGCGATGCCGTAGCGCGCCGAGTTCAGGCAGGTGAACGGACCTTTCAGGCCGCGCACGTCCGGGAAGGCGTTCTCTTCAGGGCAGAACACATTGTCCATCACGATCTCGCCGGTCACCGACGAACGCAGGCCGAACTTGCCGTGGATCGCCGGCGCCGACAAACCTTCCCAGCCTTTTTCCAGCACGAAGCCACGGATCGCGCCTTCGTCATCCTTGGCCCAGACCACGAACACGTCCGCCACCGGCGAGTTCGTGATCCACATCTTCGAGCCGGTGAGGGCATAGCCACCGTCTACCTTGCGCGCACGGGTCACCATCGAGCCCGGGTCCGAACCGTGGTTCGGTTCCGTCAGGCCGAAGCAACCGATCCATTCGCCGGTCGCCAGCTTCGGCAGGTACTTCTGCTTGGTCGCTTCGTTACCGAACTCGTAGATCGGCACCATGACGAGCGACGACTGCACGCTCATCATCGAGCGGTAGCCCGAATCCACGCGCTCGACTTCGCGCGCGATCAGGCCGTAGGCGACGTAGTTCAGGCCGGGGCCGCCGTACTGTTCCGGGATGGTCGGGCCGAGCAGGCCCAATTCGCCCATCTCGCGGAAGATCGAGGTATCCATGGTCTCGTGGCGGAAGGCCTCGAGGATGCGCGGCTGCAGCTTGTCCTGGCAGTAGGCGGCGGCCGCGTCGCGCACCATGCGCTCTTCGTCGGTCAGTTGCTGGTCGAGCAGCAGCGGGTCGTCCCAGTGGAATGCCGTTTTGGTCATGATGATCTCTTTATCGAAAAATGAAAATTACATGTTCGGGTAGTTCGGCCCGCCGCCGCCTTCGGGCGTCACCCAGACGATGTTCTGGGTCGGGTCCTTGATGTCGCAGGTCTTGCAGTGCACGCAGTTCTGGGCGTTGATCTGCAGGCGGTCCTCGCCCGCGTCCGTCTTTACGTACTCGTAGACGCCGGCAGGGCAGTAGCGCCCCTCCGGCCCGGCGTACTTGGCCAGGTTGATCTGCACCGGCACGGACGGGTTCTTCAGCGTCAGGTGCACCGGCTGGTCTTCGGCGTGGTTCGTGTTCGAGATGAACACCGACGACAGCTTGTCGAAGGTGAGCTTCCCGTCCGGCTTCGGGTACACGATCGGCGTGAACTCGGAAGCAGGGCGCAGGCACTCGTGGTCCGCGTGCTTGTGGCGCAGGGTCCAGGGCGCCTTGCCCTTGAAGACGATCTGGTCGATGCCGGTCATGACGGTGCCGATGTACAGGCCCTTGCTCATCCACGGTTTGAAGTTGCGCGCCACGTGCAGCTCTTCATGCAGCCAGGACTGCTTGAACGCTTCCGGATAGCTGGCCAGTTCGTCGTGCTGGCGTCCCGCACCCAATGCCGCAAACGCCGATTCCGCCGCCAGCATGCCGGTCTTGATGGCGCCGTGGCTGCCCTTGATACGGCTGGTGTTCAGGAAGCCGGCGTCGCAGCCGATCAGGCAACCGCCCGGGAACACGGTCTTCGGCAGCGACTGCAGCCCGCCCGCCGTGATCGCCCGCGCACCGTAGGAGATGCGCTTGCCGCCCTCGAAGTACCCACGGATCGCCGGATGCGTTTTGTAGCGCTGGAACTCCTCGTACGGCGACAAATACGGGTTCTGGTAAGCCAGCCCCACCACGAAGCCCACCGCCACCTGGTTGTTCTCCAGGTGGTACAGGAAGGAGCCGCCATAGGTGTCGCTGTCAAGCGGCCAGCCGGCCGTGTGGATCACCAGGCCCGGCTTGTGTTTCGCCGGGTCGATCTCCCACAGTTCCTTGATCCCGATGCCGTAAGTCTGCGGATCGGCATCCTTGTTCAGCTCATACTTGGCCATCAGCTGCTTGCCCAGGTGGCCGCGCGAACCCTCTGCAAAGAAGGTGTACTTCGCATGCAGCTCCATGCCGAGCTGGAAGTCCGGACCCGGCTCGCCGTCGCGCTTGACGCCCATGTTGCCGGTGGCGACGCCCTTCACCGAACCATCCTCGTTGTAGAGGATCTCGGCGGCAGGGAAGCCAGGGAAGATCTCCACGCCCAGCGCTTCGGCCTGCTGACCCAGCCAGCGCGTGACGTTGGCCAGCGAAATCACGTAGTTGCCGTGATTGGTCAGCATCTTCGGCACCATGAAACCAGGCGTGCGATATGACTTGGTCTCGGTCAGGAACAGCACCTGGTCTTCGGTCACCGGCGTATGTAGCGGCGCGCCCAGCTCTTTCCAGTTCGGGAAGAGTTCATTCAGCGCGATCGGGTCCATCACCGCACCCGACAGGATGTGGGCACCGATTTCCCCGCCTTTTTCCAGAACGCAGACCGAGACTTCCTGGCCTTTCTCGCTTGCGAGCTGCTTCAAGCGAATCGCGGCCGACAGGCCCGCAGGCCCGCCGCCGACGATCACCACGTCATACTCCATCGACTCGCGCGGACCGTATTCTTCAATCAGACTCATGTCGCGGACTCCGTATCAGCGGGCGAAATATAAATCGTGCAGGTGGTCGAGGCTGACCTCGGGCGCGGCCTGCGACAGCACCACTTTCCCGCTCTGCATCAGGTACACGTGGTCGGCCACGCCCACCGCGCGGTGGGTGTTCTGTTCCACCAGGATGATGGTGCGGCCATCCTGCTTCAGCCGTCCCAGAATCTCGAACAGCTCGTTGACCATCACCGGCGCCAGGCCGAGCGAGGGTTCGTCGATGATCAGGACCTTCGGGTCGCTCATCAGGCCGCGCGCCATCGCCAGCATCTGCGCTTCGCCGCCGGACAAGGACCCGGCCAGCTGCTTGCGCCGCTCGCGCAGGCGCGGGAACATGGCAAACGATTTCTCCAGGTTGGCGTTGGCGCCTGCCCGGTGCTGGGGCGCGAACGCTCCCATCATCAGGTTTTCCTCGACCGTCATGTCGCGGAAGACCATGCGGCCTTCCGGGATCATGGCCATCGAGACCAGGTTCATGTCCCAGGTCGGGGTGCCGTTCAACGGCTTGCCGTCCAGGGTGATGGTGCCCTGCGAGACCGGGATCAGGCCCATGATGGCGCGCAGCAGGGTGGTCTTGCCGGCGCCGTTCTGGCCGATGATGGTGGTCAGCTTGCCCGGGGCGATGCTGAGCGACAGGTCCCACAGCACGTTGATGGCGCCGTAGCCGGCGCGTACGTTTTGAACTTCCAGCATCTCAGCCTCCCGTATAACTCTTGATCACAGCCGGATCGCTGAACACCTGGGCCGGCGTGCCTTGTGCGATCAGCCCGCCGAAGTTCAGCACCGCCACGCGTTCGCACAGGTTGCTGATGGTCTCGATGTCGTGCTCGATGATGACGATCCCCACCGAGAACTCGCGGTGCAGGTCCTTCAGCATGTTCATGAAGGCGCGCTTGCCGTTGGTTTCCAGGCCGGCCAGCACTTCGTCCAGCAGCAGCAGCTTCGGATTGGTCGACAGCGCCTTGGCCACTTCCAGCGCCTTCAGTTCCGTCAGCGCCAGGCCGGTGGAGGCGTCGCGCTCCGCCTTGGCGCTCAGGTTGGTAAAGGCCAGGATCTCGTCGATGCGTTTCTGGTCGATCTTGCCGGTGCCGAAGCGCTGCGACACTTCCAGGTTCTGGCGCACCGTCAGCTCGTGCATCGGCTGCGGAATCTGGAAGGTGCGGCCGATGCCCATGCGGGCGCGCTGGTACATCGGCGCCTTCAGCACGTCGGTGCCGTTGAAGACGATGCGGCCGGTGGTCGGGCGCACCAGGCCCGAGATCGCATTGAACAGGGTGGTCTTGCCGGCGCCGTTGGCGCCGACCAGGCCGACGACGTCGCCGGTACCCACCGACAGGGTCACGTCATTGACCGCCGTGAGGCCGCCGAAGCGGACGGTGACGTTTTCAAGCTGCAGCATCTTTTTTCCTCATGAACTTGCGGAACAGGCCAAGCAGGCCATCCGGGCTGGCGATGATCATCACCACCAGGACCAGGCCGAGCACCAGCTGGTGGCCGGTCGGCATGATGTTCTTCACGAACAGCTGGTCGACCAGGTAGACCACCACGGCGCCGATCAGCGGGCCGGTGATGGTGCGGTAGCCGCCGAAGATGGCCGCCACGATCGGGATCGTCACCCACAGTGCGCTGAAGGCATAATCCGGCTCGAGGAAGTTGATGTAGTGGGCGTTGAAGGCGCCCACCACGCCGCACATGAAGGCCGATACCAGCAGCATCAGCGCTTTCAGCAGGGTGTTGTTCACGCCCACCACGCGGGTTGCGTCTTCGCTGTCGTGCATGGCGCGCAGGGCCAGGCCGTGCGGGCTGCGGCGGATGCGGTCGTAGATCCAGGCGAATACCAGCACGATGGTTAGGATCACCAGGTAGTTGCCGATCTTGGTCGAGAAGTCGATCCCGAACACGGTTGGCAGCTGCGGGATGCTGGCGATGCCGGCCGAACCGCCCGTGACCGATTCCCACTCGGTGGCGAAGATGCGGAAGATGTGGGCATAGGCCAGGATGGCGAGCGCAAAGTAGGGGCCGCGCAGGCGCAGCACCGGCAGCATCAGGACCGCCGAGATCACGGCGCCGACGCCGCCCATCAGCAGGCCGAGGAAGATCGGCAGGCCATGCTGCATGCTCAGCACCGCCGAGGTATAGGCACCCACGCCGAAGAAGGCCGCGTGGCCGAAGCTCACCATGCCGCCCAGGTTACCGAGCAGGGCCCAGGACAGGGCGATACCGCCGATGACGAGCGAAGCGATCACCAGCGACATCACGTAGGCGTCGCCGCCCAGCAGTACCGGGACCAGGATGTATACCGCCAGCAGGACGGCAATGAGTAACTTATTGATTTTCATCCGCGCCTCCGGGCAGCACCAAACAGACCGTTCGGCATGACGAACAACACCAGCAGGAACAGACCCATGCCGGCCAACTCTTGCAGCGCCGAGCTCGCGAGCGTGACGGTCAGCGACTCGGCAATGCCCAGCAGGACCGCGCCGATCAGCACACCCGGGATCGAGCCGATACCGGCCAGCACGGTGATGATGAAGGCTTTCACGGTCAGCACGCCGCCGTAGGCAGGGGTGATGACGCCGTACGAGAACAGGGCAACGCCGGCGAAGGCGGCCAGGATGCCGGCCACGATGAACGACACCAGTTCGGTCTTGCCCGGGTTGATGCCCATGAGTTTTGCTGCGTCGCGGTTGCTCGAGACCGCGCGCACGGCGCGGCCATACCAGGAGCGCGACAGCCACCACCAGAGGGCGACGATCAGCACGATGCTCACGCCGAAGAACAGCACTTCGGAACGCATCGAGTACAGCTCGCCAACCACGAAGGCTTCCTGCATCCAGCTCGAGCTGGTGGCGCGCACGTCGGCGCTCCAGATCATCAGCACGAGGTTGGTCAGGATCACGCCGACGCCATAGGTCAGGGTGAGCGAATTGATTTCGCGGTTGGTCTTGATCTTGCCGACCACCATATAGAGTAGTGCCGAGGTGATCGTCACGATGATCACCGCTGCCGGAATCGCCATGATCGGATTCCAGCCAAGTTTCGATTCGACCGTGTAGGCGATGTACGCCGCCAGCAGTACCAGTTCGCCGTGTGCCAGGTTGATCACTTTCATGGCGCCGAAGACCAGCGCCAGGCCAAGTGCGATCAGGGCGTACGACCCGCCCTGCAACAGCCCGGAATACACGGCTTGTAAGATCAAGTCCGTCATTTCTGCATTCCCATCGAATTCATGCGGGCAGGAGAGGTCCTGCCCGGTCCTTCAAACCACGGTTGCAGCCAACGCTCTATATATAGAGGGGTGGCTGCGAGAAGCGTATTACCAAGGCACGCCAGGGAACACAGGCTTGGCGGTTGCCGATTCCTTCGGCCACACCAGTTCGACCTTCTTGCCCTGGTGCTGGCCCATGCGCTGGGTGAAGTTCTTGTTGTCGCCGTTGGCGTCGAACTGCACGCGGCCGATCAGGGTCTGCTTGTCGGTCTTGCGCATTTCTTCGATTACGCCGCCCTTCTTGATGGTGCCGGCGTCGGCGGCGCGTGCGATCGCTTCGAACAGCAGCATCGATTGCACGTAGCCGAACTGGCCCAGGTAGTCAGGCTCCTTGTTCAGCAGCTTCTTGTAGGCGTCGCCGAATGCCTTGCCGTCCGGCGAGGTGAAGGTGACAGGGAAGGGCAGGACGGCGGTGCCGTACACGTTCGGCATCAGGTCCGGGAAGTCGGCCGCCATTTTCGGGGTGGCTAGCGACCACACGCCGGCGATCGCCTTGACGTTCGGCTTCAGCACGCGGGCGGCGCGCAGGATGCCGACGTATTCGTTTTCATAGCCGACCATGGCGATGAATTCCGACTTGTCGCGCAGCTTGACCTTGTTCAGGATAGGCTTGAAGTCGGTGATCGCCGGGTCGAAGGCGTGCATGCCGACCTTGATGCCCTTGGCGCCCAGGGTCTTCTCGACGTCGGCGGCCAGGCCGTGGGTCGCATCCTTGGTCGAGTAGATGATCGAGACCGACTTCACGCCCAGGTCCGAGATCAAACCGACCAGGGCTTTCTGGTAGCCCTCGGTGTTATTAATGCGGAAGAAGTTCTTGCGGCCGGCTTTCACCAGGCCGTCGTCGACGCCGCCCGAGGTGATGTAGGCCAGGCCCAGCTTGTTCGCCGCGTCCGACGCAGGCGAGATGTTGTTCGAGCCGTAGCCGCCGGTCACGGCAACCACGCCCTGGCTGGCCAGCTTCTCGACAGCTGCCACTGCCTTGGCCGGCGCCGATTCGTCGTCGACGGTCACCAGCTTGATGGTGTGCTTGCCGTTGGTCTTGTTGAAGACTTCCGCCGCAACGCGGATGCCTTCCTGCGTGCCCATGCCGACGCGGGCCAGTGGGCCGGTCAACGGGATCTGCACGCCGACCAGGAATTCCTCGGCGCTTGCCGACCCTGCGCTCAGTGCCGCGAATACTGCGAGGGCGATTGTTTTTGCCTTGCTCATTGTCTCCACCTATTCAGATTGTTGCCATGAATCGGATCCCGTTGCCGGGACCGGGTTGATTTGCGCCGTACCCGTGTACGGGCCAGCGCGTGATTTAGCAATACCGCGCCATCAGCCGATGTTGCGGCCCATGCTCATTTCTACATTTCGTACCAGCTGGACCAGGCGCGGGCCCAGATCCTCGATCAGCTTCTCCTGCGGCAGCAGGAAGGCCGGGCCGCCGCAGTTGAAGGCCATCGATTTCGCCGTGTCGGGATCGACCAGCGGCACGCCAACGGCGCTGATGTTGGCGTCCCAGTAGCCCGAGGACAGCACGAAGCCGCGGTCCTGGAAGTCCTTGAAGCCTTGTTCGATGTCGGCCTTGATCTTCGGCCAGTTGTTTTCCGCGTGCAGGCGGATGTGGTCCATCAAGAAGTCTCGGTCGGCCTGGGGCAGGCCGCACAAATAGGCCTTGCCCATCGCGGTGGTCGCCAGCGGAATGCGCGAACCGGCGTCGCGGCGCAGGGTGACGGCGGCGCTGCCGCGGCAGGCCTCGACGTACACCATGTGCAGGCGGTCGCGAATGCCGATCGCCACCGAGCACTGGGCGTATTCGGCCAGTTCCTGCATGCCGGGGCGGGCCAGTTTGCGCACGTCGAGGTTGGCGAGCAGGGTATAGCCGAGCGCCAGTACGGGGGCACCGAGCTGGTAGCGGCCCTGTTCGGGCGAGTAATTCAGGTAGCCGAGCTTGGTCAGCGTATAGGTCAGGCGGGAGATAGTCGGCTTCGGCATCGCCGTGCGCTTGGCCATCTCGCTGTTGCTGAGGTAAGCCTCGCCTGGACGGAAGCAGCGCAGGATCTCGAGCCCGCGCGCCAGGGCAGTCACGAACTGACGGTCCTTGGCGTTTTCTTCCTCAGTGTATGACTGGATTTCTTCCATCTCATTGTCTCCGTTGCCCAGCATCTTTGGCTGAGTCTGGAAATGATGATCACATATCAAAAACCGGGGTGTCAACAGTTTTGTGAAATGGTCGTTCGCACAGCGAAACGATGGATATTGACGTTCCTATGACAGAAGGGTAAATCCCCGTTCGACACGCGGATTTGCGGTTTTCTGGACGTGAAATCGGTGTCGGCAAGACGTTTACATTCGCGCCGAAAATCGGTTATCGTTGAATTCGCTGCAAGATGCAAAACACAATTTCGCATAGCGAACCAACTAGAAAACAAGGAGACAGGACTCATGAATTCCGGTGCAAACGCTCAGGCCGTGCCGCAGGTCACCCGTGAGCAGCATGGCGACATCCTTCTGGTCAGCATCGACAACCCGCCCGTCAACGCCCTGGGCGTGGATGTGCGCCGCGGTCTGCTGGAAGCCATCGAAGCCGCCGACGCCGATCCTGCGGTGAAGGCGGTGCTGATCGTCGGCGCGGGCCGCAACTTCATCGGCGGCGCCGACATCCGCGAATTCGGCAAGCCGCCGATGGCGCCGGCCCTGCCTGACGTCTGCAACCGCATCGAAGCCTCGACCAAGCCGGTCGTCGCCGCCATCAATGGCGTCGCCCTGGGTGGCGGCTTGGAAGTGGCCCTGTCCGCGCACTACCGCGTGGCCCTGCCGACCGCCAAATTCGGCCTGCCGGAGGTGGCCCTCGGCCTGCTGCCGGGCGCCGGCGGTACCCAGCGTACTCCGCGCCTGATCGGTGCGCAAGCCGCCCTTGATTTGATGCTCACCGGCCGTCACGCCAGCGCCAAGGAAGGCGAGAAGCTCGGCCTGGTCGATCGCATCGTCGAAGGCAGCGACCCGGTGGCCGTGGGCCTCACTTATGCCCAAGAACTGCTGGATGCGAAAGCACCGGTGCGCCGCACGCGCGACGCCGAAGCGCTGGCTGACCGCGCAGCGCAAAGCGCCGTGGTCGACGCCGCCCGCGCCGAGACGGCCAAGAAGTCGCGCGGCCTGTTCTCGCCACTGAAAATCGTCGACGCGGTGCAGGGCGCCATCGACCTGCCGTTCGACGAAGGCCTGGCGCTGGAACGCAAGCTCTTCATCGAATGCCTGGACAGCCCGCAGCGCGCCGGCCTGGTGCACGCCTTCTTCGCCGAGCGCGAAACAGCCAAGTCCCCTGAGACCCGCGATGCTAAACCGCGCGCGATTGCCAGCGTCGGCATCGTCGGCGGCGGTACCATGGGCGCCGGTATTGCCGTCGCTGCCCTGGACGCCGGCCTGCCGGTGACCATGATCGAGCGCGACGAAGAAGCCCTGGCGCGCGGCCGCAAGAACGTCGAAAAAGTGTACGACGGCCTGGTCAAGAAGGGCCGCATGACCGAAGAAGGCAAGGCCGCCGTCATGGCGCGCTGGAACGGCAGCACCGCCTACGATGCGCTGGCCGATGTCGATCTGGTCATCGAAGCCGTGTTCGAAGAAATGGGTGTGAAAAAGGCCGTGTTCGCGGAGCTCGATCGCGTCTGCAAGCAGGGCGCCGTGCTGGCCACGAATACCTCTTACCTCGACATCAACGAGATCGCCGACAGCGTCTCGCGTCCGCAAGACGTGATCGGCCTGCACTTCTTCTCGCCGGCGAACATCATGAAGCTGCTGGAGATCGTCGTGCCTGCGAAAGTGGCTAACGACGTCGTCGCCACCGCCTTCGAACTGGCGAAGAAGTTGAAAAAGACTCCGGTACGTGCCGGCGTCTGCGACGGCTTCATCGGCAACCGCATCCTCGCCGTGTATGGCCAGGCCGCGCACTACATGATGGAAGACGGCGCTTCCCCGTACCAGATCGACAAGGCGCTGCGCGACTTCGGCTACCCGATGGGCCCATTCCAGGTGTCCGACCTGGCCGGCGGCGACATCGGCTGGGCCACGCGCAAGCGCCGCGCCGCCACCCGCGATCCGAAGGCGCGCTATGTGCAGATCGCCGACCGCATCGCCGAGCGCGGCTGGTTCGGCCAGAAGACCGGCCGCGGCTACTACCTGTATCCGGAAGGCGCGCGCATCGGCACGCCCGACCCGGAAGTCGAAGACATCATCGACGCCGAACGCCAGCGCGCGGGCGTCACCCCGCGCGAATTCTCGGACGAAGAGATCGTGCGCCGCTACCTGGCGGCGATGATCAACGAAGGCGCGAACGTGGTGCACCAGGGGATCGCCCTGCGTCCGCTGGACGTCGACGTGACCTTCGTCCATGGTTATGGCTTCCCGCGCTACCGCGGCGGCCCGATGAAGTATGCCGATACCGTCGGCCTGGCTAAGATCCTCGCCGACATCCAGGAATTTGCCAAGGAAGACCCGGTCTTCTGGCAGCCGTCGCCGCTGCTGGTGGAACTGGTCGAGAAGGGCGCCGATTTCGCAAGCTTGAACCAAATCAAATAATAGACACACTCAGGAGACTCGCCATGCGCGAAGCAGTCATCGTTTCAACCGCCCGCACGCCGCTGACCAAGGCGCACCGCGGCGAATTCAACATCACCACCGGCCCGCAGCTGGCCGCATTCGCGGTGCGCGCCGCAGTCGACCGTTCGGGCATCGACCCGGCCCTGATCGAGGACGCCATCCTCGGCTGCGGCTACCCGGAAGGCACCACCGGCCGTAACGTCGCGCGCCAGACCGTCATCCGCGCCGGCCTGCCGATCAGCATCGCCGGCACCACCGTCAACCGCTTCTGCGCCTCGGGCCTGCAAGCGATTGCCATCGGCGCCGGCCGCATCGTGGTCGACGGCGCACCGGCCGTGATCGCAGGCGGCGTGGAAAGCATCTCGCAGATCCGCACCCGCGAAAAGGGCGACTCCGGCATCGACCCATGGATCCTCGAGAACAAGCCGGAACTCTACCTGCCGATGATCGACACCGCCGACATCGTCGCCGCCCGCTACGGCATCAGCCGCGAAGCGCAGGACCGCTTCTCGTTCGAGTCGCAGCGCAAGACCGAGGAAGCGCAGCTGGCTGGCCGCTACAAGGACGAAATCGTCGCCTGCACGACCACCATGCAGGTCACCGACAAGGAGACCGGCGCCGTCACCCAGCGCGAAGTGACCGTCGACCAGGACACCTGCAACCGCCGCGGCACCACCTACGAAGGCCTGGCAAAACTGGCGCCTGTCATGGGCGAAGGTAAATTCGTCACCGCCGGTAACGCCTCGCAGCTGTCGGATGGCGCCTCGGCTTGCGTGATGATGGAAGCGAAGGAAGCCGAGCGCCTCGGCCTGGAGCCGCTCGGCGCCTTCCGTGGCCTGGCGGTCGCCGGCTGCGAGCCTGACGAAATGGGCATCGGCCCGGTGTTCGCGGTGCCTAAGCTGCTCGGCCGCTTCGGCTTGACCGTCGACGACATCGGCCTGTGGGAACTGAACGAAGCCTTTGCTTCGCAAGCCATCTACTGCCAGCAGCGCCTCGGCATCCCCGACGAGCGCCTGAACGTGAACGGCGGCGCGATCTCGATCGGCCACCCGTTCGGTATGACCGGCGCGCGCCTGGCCGGCCACGTCCTGTTGGAAGGCAAGCGCCGTGGCGTGAAGTACGCCGTGGTCACGATGTGCATCGCCGGCGGCATGGGCGCGGCTGGCCTGTTCGAGATTTTCTGAGGAACGTCATGGATCTGAATTTCACCCCCCAAGAAGAAGCATTCCGCGCCGAAGTACGCGCCTTCCTGGCCGAGAAGCTGCCGAAGCGCCTGTCGGATAAAGTCGCCAACGGCAAGCACCTGACCAAGGCCGACATGGAAGAGTGGCACGCGATCCTGAACGAACGCGGCTGGTTGGCCAACCACTGGCCGGAGCAATACGGCGGCCCGGGCTGGACCGCCATCGAGAAGTTCATCTTCGAGAACGAGTGCGCGCTGGCGAACTCGCCGCGCATCGTGCCGTTCGGCGTCAACATGCTGGGCCCGGTCCTGATCAAGTACGGCAACGAAGCGCAAAAAGCATACTGGCTGCCGCGCATCCTGGACGGCTCGGATTGGTGGTGCCAGGGTTACTCGGAACCGGGCGCCGGCTCCGACCTGGCCGCCGTGAAGACCACCGCCGTGCGCGGTACCGATGCCGAGGGCGACCATTACATCGTCAACGGCCAGAAGACCTGGACCACGCTGGGCCAGCACGCCAACATGATCTTCTGCCTGGTGCGCACGAATCGCGAAGCCAAGAAACAGGAAGGCATCAGTTTCCTGCTGGTCGACATGAATTCGCCGGGCGTCGAAGTGCGTCCGATCATCACCCTTGACGGCGAGCACGAAGTCAACGAAGTCTTCTTCACCGACGTGCGCGTACCGGCCGAGAACCTGGTGGGCGAAGAGAACCGCGGCTGGACCTGCGCCAAATACCTGCTGACCTACGAGCGCACCAACATCGCCGGCGTCGGCTTCTCGGTCGCCGCCCTGGCGCGCCTGAAGCGCATCGCCGCCGAGCAGACTCGCAACGGCAAGCCGCTGCTTGAGGACCCGACCTTCGCTTCGCGCCTGGCGCGCGTCGAGATCGACCTGGAAAACATGAAGACCACCAACCTGCGCGTGATCGCGGCGGTGGCCGGCGGCGGCGTGCCGGGTGCGGAAAGCTCGATGCTGAAGATTCGCGGCACCGAGATCCGCCAGGAGATCCTGTCGCTGACCCGCCGCGCGATGGGCGTGTATGCGCGTCCGTTCACCCAGGATATGCTCGATGCCGACTACGCCGGCGAGCCATTCGGCCCGGACTTCGCGGCAGCCGCCACGGCGCAGTACTTCAACAATCGCAAGCTGTCGATCTTCGGCGGCTCCAACGAGATCCAGAAAAACATCATCTCCAAGATGATCCTCGGCCTGTAAGAGGGAGACAGACATGAACTTCGAACACACTGAAGAACGGCGCATGCTCGCCGATAGCCTGAACCGCTTCATCGCCGAGCAGTATCACATTGAGACGCGCAACCGTACCGCCGCGACCGAGCAGGGCTACTCGAGCGAGATGTGGGAAAAATTCGCGGAGCTGGGCGTGATCGGCGCGCTGCTGCGCGAGGAAGACGGCGGCTTCGGCGGCGGCGGTTTCGACATCGCCGTGGTCTTCGAGGCCCTGGGCCGTGGCCTGGTGCTGGAACCCGTGCTGGGCAGCGCCGTGCTGGCTGCGGAGGCGATTTCGTTTGCCGGCAATGCCGAGCAAAAGGCGGTGCTGGAAGAAATCGCGGCCGGCGCCACCATCGCCACTTTCGCCCACGACGAGCCGAACACCCACTACGAACTGGCGCGCGTGCAGACCACGGCCCGCCGCGAAGGCGACGCCTGGGTGCTGGACGGCGTCAAAGCCGTGGTGCAGGCGGCCGAACAGGCGAATGTCTTCGTCGTGTCGGCGCGTACCTCGGGCGACGTCGGTTCCGAAGACGGCATCTCGCTGTTCCTGGTGCCGCAAGGCGCGCCGGGCGTGTCGATGCGCGGCATTGCGACCATGGACGGCGGCCGCGTGGCCGATGTCACCTTCAACAACGTGCAGCTGACCGGCGCCGCCCTGCTGGGCGAAGAAGGCAAGGCCTACGCCACGCTGGAACGCGCGGTCGGCCGTGGGATCCTGGCTTTGTGCGCGGAAGCCCTGGGCGCGATGGAGGCGGCCAAGGAAGCGACCCTCGACTACCTGCGCACCCGCAAGCAGTTCGGCGTGGTGATCGGTTCCTTCCAGGCCCTGCAGCACCGCATGGCCGACCTGCTGCTGGAAATCGAGCAAGCCCGTTCGACCGTCATCAACGCCGCCGCCGCGCTGGACGCCGACCGCATCACCCGCGAGCGCGCACTGTCGGCAGCCAAGATGAGCATCGGCCGCATCGGCACCCTGGTGGCGGAAGAATGCATCCAGCTGCACGGCGGTATCGGCATGACCTGGGAACTGCCGATGGCCCACTTCGCCAAGCGCCTGGTCTTGATCGACCACCAGCTGGGCGATGAAGACCACCACCTCGAGCGTTACATCGCGCTGGGCCGCGCAGTTCAGCAAGACCCGGCTGTTGCGGCATGAGCGACGCACTGATCGTGCGGACCGAGGGCGCCGTGCGCGTCCTCGTCAACAGCAATCCGGCGGCGCGCAACGCGATCCGGCCGGAGCTGTACGACGCGCTGCAGGCGGCCTTGCTGGATGCTGCAGCCGATCCCGCCATTGGCGCGGTCGTGCTGGTCGGCGACGGCGAGTTCTTCTGCGCCGGCGGCGACTTGCGCGCATTGGCGACGCGGCGCGAACTCGCGCCTGCCGAACGGCGCGTGAAGATCGAGCGCCTGCACGAGACCATTCGCGCGATCCGCGCCTGCCCGAAGCCCGTCATCGCGGCGGTCGAGGGCGGGGCGGCCGGCGCAGGCTTGTCGCTGGCGCTGGCCTGCGACATGCTGGTGTCCGCGCGCGACGCCTTTTTTGCGATGGCCTACGTGAAGGTCGGCCTCAGCCCGGATGGCGGCGCGACCGCTTTCCTGTCGCAGTTCCTGTCGCGACAGGTGATGACGGAGCTGTGCCTGCTGGGCGAGCGTCTCACGGCCGAGCGGCTGCATGCGCTGGGCGCGGTGAATCGGCTGACCGATCGCGGCGCGGCACTGGCGGAAGCGGTTATGCTGGCAGCCCGCATTGCAGACGGCCCGGCCAATGCCAACGCGCGCATCAAGACACTGTGCGCGCAGGCAGGCTCGAACAGCCTGAACGAACAGCTGGACCTGGAAGCGCAGCTGATGGTCGAGTCGCAGGGCGACGACGAAGGTCAGGAAGGCATTGCCGCCTTCTTCGGCAAGCGCACGCCGGATTTCAAGGCGCTGCGCCTCAAGCAGTAACAAGAACAAGCTGCCGGCGCCGCTTCTGCGGACGCCGGCAAGTAGAACAGTGGAGATCAAGTTGAACAGCAAATCCAATCTGCCGCTGGCAGGCGTGCGCGTGCTGGACCTGTCGCGCGTGCTGGCCGGGCCCTGGTGCGCCATGGTCCTCGGCGACCTTGGCGCGGAAGTGATCAAGGTCGAGCACCCCGAGCGCGGCGACGACACGCGCGACTGGGGCATGCGCGTCGGGTCCACCGGGACCGCCTATTTCAACAGCGTGAACCGCAACAAGCGTTCCGTCTGCCTCGACCTGAAGACCCCGGAAGGCCAGGAAATCGCACGCGAGCTGGTACGCAAGAGCGATGTCGTGATCCAGAACTTCAAGTTCGGCGACGTCGAGCGCATGGGCTTGGGCTACGATGAACTCAGCAAGGAGCAGCCGGGCCTGATCTACTGCTCGATCACCGGCTACGACCGCACCGGACCGGAAGCCACGCGTCCCGGCTACGACCTGGTGATCCAGGGCGAGGCCGGCCTGATGGCGCTGAACGGCGAACCGACCCAGCCGCCCTTGAAATTCGGCGTGGCGGCGGTCGACATGATGACCGGGATGTATGCGGCGCAAGGCGTGCTGGCCGCGCTGTACGAGCGCGAGAAGAGCGGGCAGGGACGTCACGTGGGCATGGCGCTGTTCGATTGCGGCCTGATGATCACCGCCTACTACGGACTGGAAGCCCTGCTGCGCGGGAACGACCCGCCGCGCTTCGGCAACGGCCACCCGTCGATCATGCCGTATGGCGTGTACGAGGCGGCCGACGGCCCGCTGGTGATCGCTGTCGGGAACAACAGCCAGTTCCTGCGCTTCTGCACGGATGTGATCGACCGCGCCGACATCGCGAGCGATGAGCGTTTCAAAACCAACCTCACGCGCACCCAGCACCGCGACGAGCTGATGCCGATGATCCGCAGCGAACTGGCCAAGCGCCAGCGCCGCGATTTGCTCGATGCGATGAGCCGGGTCGGCATTCCATGCGGCGAAGTGGCGGGCCTGCACGAGGCGCTGACTTCGCAGCGCGCGACGGACGGCGGCCTGGTGCAGTACATGTCGCACGAGGAGGTGGGCCAGGTGGCCGTGCTGGCCTCGCCGTACCGCTTCAATGGCGAACGCCTGCCGATCCGCAGCGCGCCGCCGCGCCTGGGTGAGGGTACCGACGAGGTGCTGTCCGACCTGCTCGGCCTCTCCAGCGAAAAGCTGGCCAGCCTCAAGGAGCGTGGCGTCTCGCGATAAGCGTCTGTCCAGCGGATCGCCATCGAAATACCTGCGATCTGCTGGACGGTATGGAACCCTCACCCTAAAACGCGCTCCAACGCCTTTGCCGGCGAACGCTTTCGTGCGCCGGCAGGGAGGAGTACGTCATGAAATGTCTAGTCATCGCGGCCCTGGCCGTGGTCATGGGCGCCTGCGCCCCGATCACGCCGCGCCAGGATCTGGTCGGCACGCCCGTGCCGGTGGACGCCGCCAGCCGCACCGTCAGCATCAGCCCCGCAACCCGCTACGTCAACGTCATCGGCGGCGACGTGGTGCGCTTCGAATCCGCAGGCCAGGCCTTTGCCTGGAACTTCAACGCCTGCCCGATCGTCAGTACGTTTGCCCTGAACCAGGTGGCGCCGAGCGGCATGCTCGACCACGAAGTCCTGGTCTACCTCATGCCCGACCCGCTCTACAACGAAGGAAGCGAACTGTATGCGCGCAGCCGGCTAGCCAATCCCTGGCATCTGGTCCACTAGGACTTTAGCCGGGGTCGGACGACATGCCCGCGGCGTCGCCCGCCGCGGCACGGGGTTCGCGCATGCGCAGCATCGCCACCAGCGACACCGCTTTCACGGCCACCGCGATCCAGAACACCAGCGCGAAGCCATACGCGTGGGCCAGCACGCCGCCGAGCAGCGGTCCGATGGCCATCATCAGGTGCGAGGCGGTGTCCGATACCGCGATCAGCATCGGCAGCTCCTGTTGTGAGCCGAACTCCAGCACGAAGTTCTGCGACGCGATCAGGTAGCCACCGATGCCCGCACCGAGGCCGCAGAACGCGATGATGAACAGCGTCAGGCTGTGCGAGGCCATCAAGGCCAGGGTCGAGACCAGCCACAGGCCCACGCTGAGCAGGAACACCAGGCGGTAGCCGCGCCTGTCTGCAATGCGGCCCCATGCCAGGTTGCTCACGGTTTGCGTGAGGAGAAAAGAGAGCGACAGGTAGCCAAGCGTGGCGCCGTCCAGGCCGACGAACTTGCCGGCGTGGATGGCATAGAAGGGCGCGGCCATCATGCCGAGGGCGGCGAGCGCGCGGGCGATGAAGAAGCGGGTGAACTGGCGGTCGCGGCGCAGGATGGCGGGGATGTCGCGCAGCCGCTGCATCAGGCTGGATGCGGCGCGCACGGCCAGCGACTCCGGCTCGCGCAGGAAGCTCAGCGCCGAGATGCCGACGCTGGTCAATATGAAGGCGACCATGAAGGTCGAGGCATAGCCGTTGCCGAAGGCGTTCGCCTCGACCAGGTGCTTGCCGCCGAAGTAGGCGACGACCGAGGCCGACAACCCGCCGAGGAAGTTGCGCATGCCGGCCAGCTCGCCGCGCCGCTTGGCGGGAATCACCTTCGCCATCACGAAGTTGAAGCTGACCGCCTGCATGCCCCAGAAGAAGCCGAACAGCGCCAGGAAGACGCACACGGCCACCAGCGCCGCATCGCCGTCGAGCAGGAAGCCGGACAGGGCCAGGCCCAGCACCTGCGCGCGCATCAGCCAGCCGACGCCGAACACCACCGGCATCACGCGTTTGCGGTGCTCGATGAGCGTGGCGCTCCAGATCGAGGACAGCGCCATGCCCAGCGACTGGCCGGCCAGGGCCAGGCCTACCGTCAGGTTCGATTGAGAGAGCAGGTAGATATAGGCAGGCACGAAGGTCGGCGCCGTGACCAGCCGGAAGCCGGTAACGCCGAGGAAGCCGTGGACCAGATTGGCGGCGTAGTTGCGCGGCAGGTCGCGGGCGACCTGGGCATCGTAGACCGCCTGTCGATCGTCGGCGCCGGTGGTTGCGTCAAGCTCGGGCGCCGCTTTGGTCGTCATGGCTTACTTGCTTTGGTGTCGCGGACGGGCGTTGGTGAGGTCGCTGATGCGTTCCCACTGCGCCGCCACGTCGTCGGCGCTCGATTGCGGGCCGAGGTCAACCCATGGGCTTTCGACGATGGCGGCCACGCTGAAGTTGCCGCCTGCCGCCTGCAGGATCACGCCGGTGGGCGCGTCGTCGCTGGCCAGGTAGACCACGCCCGGCACGATGTGCTCCGGGCCGAGCTTGTCGAACTGCTCTTGCGGCAGCAGGCCTTCGGTCATGCGCGTGGCGGCCACCGGCGAGATGGCGTTGATGCGGATGTCGCGCTTGGCGCCTTCGATTTTCAGCGTATTCATCAGGCCGACCAGGCCCATTTTCGCGGCGCCGTAGTTCGCCTGGCCGAAGTTCCCGTACAGGCCCGACGGCGAGGTCGTCATCACGATGCGGCCGTAACCCTGTTCGGCCATGATCGCCCACACAGCCTTGGTGCAGTTGAAGGCGCCGATGAGATGGACATCGAGCACGGCCTGCGCGTCGTCGAGTTCCATCTTGAGGAAGCTTTTGTCGCGCAGGATGCCGGCGTTGTTGACCAGGATGTCGATGCGGCCGAACGCGTCCAGCGCCTGCTGGACCATCGCGGCGACGCCGTCGCGGTCGGTGACGCTGGCGCGGTTGGCAATCGCTTCGCCGCCCATGGCCTTGATTTCCTCGACCACGGCGTCCGCCGCGCCGCCGGTGCCGCGCCCATCGGCCGCGCCGCCCAGGTCGTTGACGACCACGCGCGCGCC
This sequence comes from Massilia sp. YIM B02769, assembly GCF_030411995.1. Classification (GTDB taxonomy): domain Bacteria; phylum Pseudomonadota; class Gammaproteobacteria; order Burkholderiales; family Burkholderiaceae_D; genus Telluria. Next base: position 258,235 of record NZ_JASNRC010000005.1, on the reverse strand, counting down.
ACGGCGGGCCAGTTCGAGTGCATAGCAACGACCGAGGCCGCCGCCGGCGCCGGTGACGATGGCTGTCTTTCCTGCGAAGCTGATCATGTGTCTCGCCTTTTTAGGGGTTATGGTATGTAGTGTGGAAAATCATAGCACGGTGCGGGTGGCTTGTAGTCGACCGGGCGACACATTTTAGAAAAATCGGTCTGCGCGCGTGGCGGTGAGTAATCGATGAGCACTTGTGTTTTTCGCCACGCTATAATGCGTGCTGCTCAACTGTTCCGGTGCCGCCATGGAAGAACCCATCAACGCCAGCCGCATGACGCAGCGCTACGTGCAAAAGCGCGAGGCCATCCTGCACGAGGCGGCGCGGCTGTTCAATGCACGCGGCATGAAGGGCGCCACGCTGTCGGACGTGGCCGCAGCCGTGGGCCTGAGCACCAACAGCATCACCTACTACTACAAGAAGAAGGAAGACCTGGTCGTCGCTTGCCTGCTGCGCTCGATCGAGACGGTGAGCGGCATCATTGCCCAGGCGGCCGAGGAGCCTGCGCCGGAAGGGCGGGTGCGCAGTTTCGTGCGGCTGTTCCTGGCGCGGTTGGCCGAGACCGCCACCGGCGGGGCCAGCGAAATGATGACCTTCCGCGACGTGCACGTGCTGGGTAGCCCGCACAGCGAGGTCGTGTTCGCCGCCTACATCGAGATGTTCCGCAGTTGCCGGCGCCTGCTGCTGCTCGGCCCCATCAAGCCGGCCAGGCGGTTGTCGCTGAATGCGCGCACCCATCTGCTGCTGACGCTGACGCTGTGGACGATGTCGTGGAGCGGGCGCTACGACCCCGAGGATTTCGGCATCGCGGCCGAGCGCATGGGCGACATCCTGATCGGCGGTATCCGTTCCGGCAAATCGGCATGGCGCCTTGGTGCGCTGGACACGGCCCTGACGGCGCCCCCAATGGCCGGCGACAGCGCCCAGGACGCGTTTCTTCGCGCGGCCACGGCGCTGATCAACGAGCAGGGTTACCGCGGCGCCTCGGTCGAGCGCATCTCCGCGCGCCTGAACGTGACCAAGGGCGCCTTCTACCACCACAATCCGAACAAAGAGGACCTGATCGCCGCCTGCTTCGAGCGCAAGTTCACGGTGATCCGCGAGATGCAGCGCGTGGCCATGGCCAGCGGCGGCTCGGGCTGGGACAAGCTGTGCGCCGTGTCGCGCGCGTTGGTGCGGTATCACTTCTCGGAGCATGGCCCGCTGCTGCGCACCTCGGCGTGGAGCGAACTGCCGGACGACATTCGCGAAGCCAAGCTGACTGCCACGGCGCAGCTGGACCAGCGTTTCGTGAGCATGCTGGTGGAGGGCATGCAGGACGGGTCGATCCGGCCGCTGGACCAGGCGATTGCGGGGGCACTGGTGAGCGGGATGGTGAATGCGGCGGTGCTGCTGGATCGCTGGGTGGAAGACGTGAATGGCGAGAATGCGTTGGAGTTGTTTGTGCGGCCCTTGTTCGAAGGGCTTCTTGTGGAAGCCTGATTTTTAGTAAATGCGGTATCGCATAATTCGCGTGTCCGAGGGAGTAGTCTAGATTTTTTCGCAAGATGGGTATTGCGCAGCATGGCAGAGCGCGATAACGTAGGGTGGGCGCCCCGTGCCCACGCGTGAACGTTGCGTCGTGTTGGCCGCTTTGATTAGCCAACACCATGCGAACGTCACGCGTGAGCACGGGGCGCCCACCCTACCGAGCACGCGTCGCCGTGCCAAACACAATGGAGGAGACACATGTCACTGTTCGACCTGAGCGGTAAAGTCGCCATCATCACCGGTTCCTCGCGCGGCATCGGCCGTGCGATCGCGGTGCGGATGGCGGAGCAGGGAGCCAAGGTAGTCATCTCGTCGCGCAAGGAAGCCGCCTGCGCAGAGGTCGTCGCCGAAATCACCGCAGCCCACGGCGAAGGCCGCGCCATCGCCATCCCGGCCAACATCTCGTCGAAAGAAGACCTGCAGCGTCTGGTCGACGAGACGAACAACACCTTTGGCCAGGTCGACATCCTGGTCTGCAACGCGGCTTCGAACCCGTACTACGGTCCGATGGCCGGCATCGCCGACGACCAGTTCCGCAAGATCCTCGAGAACAACGTCCTCGCCAACCACTGGTTGATCAACATGGTCGCGCCCCAGATGATCGAAAGGAAGGACGGCGCCATCATCATCGTCTCCTCGATCGGCGGCCTGCGCGGCTCGCCCGTCATCGGCGCCTACAACGTCTCGAAAGCGGCCGACATGCAGCTGGCGCGCAACCTGGCCGTCGAATTCGGCCCGCACAACGTGCGCGTGAACTGCATCGCCCCGGGCCTGATCAAGACCGACTTCGCGCGCGCCCTCTGGGAAGACCCGGCGCGCCTGAAAGAAGTCAACGAGCGCGCGCCGCTGCGCCGCATCGGCGACCCCGACGAAATCGCCGGCACCGCCATCTACCTGGCCTCGCGCGCAGGCAGCTTCGTCACCGGCCAGAACATCGTGGTCGATGGCGGCGTGACCATTTGATCCGAGGAGAGACACATGGATGAACTCTTAGCCTTTCGCCAGGAAGTCCACGCCTGGCTGAAAGAATTCTGCCCGCCCGAGATGCGCCTGCCGATGGCCGGCGACGACGAGATCACCTGGGGCGGCCGCCGCATGCAGTTCAAGTCCGAGGCCCAGCGCACCTGGCTTGAACGCATGGCCGCCAAGGGCTGGACCGTGCCCGAGTGGCCGACCGAATACGGCGGCGCCGGCTTGTCGCGCGAGCAGGCCAAGGTGCTGCGCCAGGAGATGGCCTCGCTCGGCTGCCGCGTGCCGCTGCAAAGCTTCGGCATCTGGATGCTGGGCCCGGCGCTGCTGAAGTACGGCAGCGAAGAGCAGAAGCGCGAACACCTGCCGCCGATCGCACGCGGCGAGATCCGCTGGTGCCAGGGCTATTCGGAGCCGAACGCCGGCTCCGACCTGGCCTCGCTGCAGACCCGCGCCGAAGACCGCGGCGACCACTTCGTCGTCAACGGCCAGAAGGTCTGGACCTCGTACGCCGACAAGGCCGACTGGATCTTCTGCCTGGTGCGCACCGACCCGACGGCCAGCAAGCACACCGGCATCAGCTTCGTCCTGTTCGACATGGCGACACAGGGCGTGTCGACCCGGCCGATCACCCTCATCTCGGGCAAGTCGCCGTTCTGCGAGACCTTTTTTGATGACGTACGCGTGGAGAAGCGCAACCTGGTGGGCGAGCTGAATGGCGGCTGGACGATTGCCAAGTACCTCTTGACCCACGAGCGCGACATGATCGGCGCGATGGGCGAAGTGGCGCAGCCGCCGAAGCTGGGGCAGTTCGCCGTGGAGTCGATCGGCCTGGACGAACAGGGCCGCCTCGACGAACCGGTCCTGCGCGCCGACATCGCGCGCTTCGAGATCGACGAAGTGGCGTTCCGCCTGCTGCTGGAACGCAGCGGCGACCTGGCGCGCCAGGGCAAGGTGCATCCGGCGTTTTCGTCGGTGCTGAAGTACTACGGTGCGGAGCTGAACAAGCGGCGTTACGAACTCTTGATGGCTGCTGGAGGCAGCGTGGCGCTGGAGTGGGAGGGCGAGCGTAGCCACGGTGGCGAGATCGCGCGCGAATGGCTGCGCGCAAAAGCCAACTCGATCGAGGGCGGCACCAGCGAAGTGCAGCTGAACGTCATTTCGAAACGCATCCTCGGCCTGCCGGGCGCATAACAACGGAGCACAACATGGCATTGGTACTGAACCAGGAACAGGACATGCTGCGCGAGAGTGCGCTGCAATTCATGAAGGAACGCGCCCCGGTGGCGCAACTGCGCGGCTTGCGCGACAGCCGCAGCGACGAAGGCTTTTCGCGCGAGACGTGGGCCAGCTTTGCCGAGATGGGCTTTACCGGCGTGCTGGTGCCGGAAGAATTCGGCGGACTGGGATTGGGCATGGTGGAAGCCGGCGCGATCATGGAAGCCATCGGCCGCAACCTGACGGCGGTCCCGTTCTTCTCGACGGCGGTACTGGGCGCATCAACGCTGGCGCGGCATGGCAGCACGGCGCAAAAGGAACGCTGTCTTCCGGCGATTGCCAGCGGTGAGATGCTGGTGGCGCTGGCGGTAGACGAATCCGTCAAGCACCGGCCCGAGAAGGTGGCGTTGCGCGCCGAGCAGGATGGCGACGGCTATGTCCTGCGCGGCGAGAAGGTCTTCGTGGTCGATGGCCACGTCGCCGACCAGCTGATCGTCTCCGCGCGCACTGGGGACGGCGTTACCCTGTTCCTGGTTGACGGCGCGGCGCAGGGCGTGCGGCGTGACCGCAGCATCATGGTCGATGCACACAACGCGGCGCGCATCGTGTTCGATTGCGTACGCGTAGGCAGCGATGCCGTCATCGGCGAGATCGGGCAAGGCGCCGAACTGCTGGACGGCGTGCTCGACATCGGCCGCACCGCGCTGGCCGCCGAGCTGCTGGGCATTGCTGAGGAAGCTTTCGAGCGTACCGCCGGCTACCTGAAGGAGCGCCGCCAGTTCGGCCAGATCATCGGGGAATTCCAGGCGTTGCAGCACCGCGCATCCACGCTCTACACCGACATCGAGATCACGCGAGCACTGGTGCTGGGCGCGCAGCAGGCGCTCGATGAAGCTGCGCCAAATGCGGCGGCGCTGGTGTCGGCTGCCAAGGCACGCGCCGGCACCACGGCCACACTGGCGGTGCAGGAAGGCGTGCAAATGCACGGCGGGATCGGCATGACCGACGAGTTCGAGATCGGCTTCTTCATGAAGCGCGCGCGCGTGGTCGAGGAAATGCTGGGCGATGCGCGCTTTCATACGGACCGCTGGGCGCGCCTGAAAGCGTATTAGCCGCCTGTGCCGGCAAGCCGGCGCCTGGATCGGCGCCGCGCTATCGCATGCGTGGTCCACTGGTGATCGTGATAGTTATTTATTCGACATCTTGATGCGATAATGTCGTGCCACTCATCCATGGCAACGCGGTCCACGTGCCGCGGCATCCAGTCACCAGAGGGTTCGAAATGAAAAGCAGGTTGATTTCGCTTGTGCCGGCTCGCCGGCTTGCCGCATTGTCGCTGTTCGCATTGGCCCATACTGCTTGCGTGCCCGGAGCGGCTGCAGCACCCGCAGTGTCTCCGGGTGGCCTGTATGTCGGCTACTACCAGGAAGACGCGCTGACCAATCCCGAAGACCCGACGCCGGGCGCTTTCGTGCTCAAGCTGCCGGAGGAGGACGCTGCATTCGGTGGCGCCATGTATTTCACCTTCGTCGGCTGCCAGAGCAGCAATGTGGGCGCGGTCAAGGGTATCAAGGCTGGCACGGCGTTGACGGGCACCTGGTCCGGCACGATCGACAATAGCGCCCAGTCCGGCGCATACACCGGCACCTACGACAAGGCGAGCGGCGCCTTCAAAGGGACCTACTCGGTTTCCGCCGGCAAGCAGCTCAAGAATATCGAAGGATGTATCCAGTACTACATCGCGCCCAAAGGGGCGTGGGAAATGTACGCCGTCGAGCAGAACCAGCCGGCCAGCTTCAAGCTCGATCTGGCCGGTGGACAGGTGTCCTGGCGAGCGGTGACGAACACGGCGATGACACTGGTGTACGTGATCGACACGGCCGTGGCCCTCGCCGGAAGCGGCAATCCGATCAAGGTACAGACGATCCTGCCTGGCCCTGTCACCAAATTCGACTTGCGCGGTGCGAAGCTGGCCAAGGGCAAGGAATACATCGTGGTTGCGCTGGCCAATACTGCCAAGGCGCAGCGTGCTGCATTCGCGAGCAAGCGTTTCGTGGCGCCTTGAGACCACCGCTGGATGAACTGCAAATACGAACAGGGCCGTCACCAGCGTTGGTAACGGCCCCGTGATCGGAACGGACAGCCAGGCCGGCTGTCCGTGATGCGCTTACTTCCCGGCGTTCAGGGCGCGCAGGAACTGCCCCTTGATCTTCCCGCCTTCAACCGTCCCCAGGATCACGTTGGCAATCGTCCCGCCCTTGCTATCGAGCCCATCGATATCGTTCGGGTTGTACTCCGCCGGCAGCGTCGTATACGCCTTCTCCATCTGCGCACGAATCTTCTCCGCATCGGTCGTGGTACCCGCCAGCTTCATGGCCGCCACGGTCGCGTGCACGGTCGAGTAGTTCAGGCTGATCTCGGTGCTCGGGTCCTTGCCGGGATTGAGCTTGCGATAACGCTGGGTGAAGGCCACCGCTTCCGGACGATCGTCGTTCGCCAGCGGCATCACGCCGATCGAGCCTTCCAGCGGCGCGATGCCGCCGACCACCTTGGCCATCTCGTCGATCTTGGCCTGGTCGAGGATGATGAAGCCGCCCTTGAAGCCCAGTTCGCGCGCCTGCTTGGCCACCAGCGCGGTCGGCTCCGACGCGCCGCCGATGAACATGACGTCCGGTTTCGCCTGCATGGCGCGGCTCACGCCGCTGTAGAAGTCGGTCGCCTTGTTATAGGACATCGGGTTCTCGGCCACGACCTTGCCGCCTTGCGCTTCCCACACCGGCTTGAAGGCCGCCGACCAGGCTTTCGCGTAGTCGTGGTCGGCCTGGACCATGGCGACGTTCTTGCCATGCTTGGCCATCATGGCCTTGGTGAACGGCATGATGTAGCCGGTGAAGTCAGGCGGGATGCGGATGGTCAGCTTGTTGCCGCGGTCGGTCACCTGCGGCAGGCTGGTGTAGGCCAGCAGCAGCACTTTCGATTTTTCGTTGAAGGCCTGGACCGCGAACACGCCGCCCGAGTGCGGCACCAGTACGGCGGCGGTCTTGTGCTGCTGGACCAGGCGCTGGACGTTGATGCCGGTTTCGGCCGGGTTGTACTTGTCGTCCAGCGCCACGATCTCGACCTTGTAGCGCTTGCCGCCGATTTCCAGCGGCTTGGCGTTGATCTCGGCCGCGGCCATCTCCATGCCCGACAGGACGTTCTTGCCGTACAGGGCGGCGCCGCCGCTCAGTGGGCCGGAGAAGCCGATCTTGATGACTTCCTGGGCGTGGGCTGCGCCTCCGGCAAAAGCGACCGCTGCGGCGGCAGCGGCGAGGAGGGTGCGGCGGGTAAGCTTGGCTTGCACTTGCATGGTGGTGTCTCCTTGGTTTTGCTTGTTGTGGGTGCTACTCATGAATACTCTGTCGAATCCGGTCCGGCCGTCAAGCGCCGCGAATTTAAGCGCCAATATACGCACGCCGCACCTGGGCGTTGTTCAGCAGCTCCTCGCGCCCACCTTCGAGCACGATGCGGCCTTGTTCGATGACGTAGGCGCGGCTGGCGATGTTCAGCGCCGCATATGCGTTCTGCTCGGCCAGCAGCACCGTGGTGCCGGCCTTGTTGATGCGCGCGATGATCTCGAACATCTGCTTCACCACCAGCGGCGCCAGGCCGAGCGAGGGTTCGTCCAGCAGCAGCGCTTTCGGGCGGCCCATCAGGGCGCGGCCGATGGCCACCATCTGCTGCTGGCCGCCGCTCAGCGAGCCGGCCGGCATGTCCTTCTTCTCGTGCAGGATAGGGAACAGCTCGAACACTTCGTCCAGCGTGCGCTGGGTGCCCTTGCTGTCGCCGCGGTGCACGTAGGCGCCGAGCGTTAAATTCTTCAGCACCGACATGCCGGGGAAGAGCTTGCGGCCCTCCGGGCAGTGGACCAGGCCATCGGCCACGATCTGCGAGGGCTTGCGGCCCACCAGGTTCTGCGATCCGAAGTGGATGCTGCCGGATGAGGCCTTGTTCAAGCCGCTCATGGTGAGGAAGATCGAGCTTTTGCCGGCGCCGTTCGAGCCGAGCAGCACCACCAGCTCGCCCTCGTCGGCGTGCAGGGTTACGTCGTGCAGGGCGCGGAAACTCCCATAAGAGAGATTCACCTTGTCGAGTTTAAGCATGTTCGCTCCCCAGGTAGGCTTCGATCACGACCGGGTTCGAACGGATTTCGGCGGGCGTGCCTTCGGCGATGCGCTCGCCGTAGTTCAGCACCAGGATCTTGTCGGCCAAATTCATGATCATGTCCATCTTGTGTTCGATCAGGCAGATCGTCAGGCCGCTGTCGGCCATCTTGCGGATCAGGCGCGCCAGTCCCTCGGTTTCTTCCGGGTTCACGCCGCCGGCCGGTTCGTCCAGCAGCAGCAGGCTCGGGTCGGTCGACAGGGCCAGGGCGAAGGCAACACGCTTGCGTTCTTCCTGCGAGATGTCGCCGGCGATGCGCGATTCGATGTGGGCCAGGCCCACGAAGTCGAGCGCGGCGCGTGCCTTTTCGCGGCAGCGGCGTTCTTCTTCCTTCATGCGGCGCGTGCCGAGCACGGCGTCGACCAGGGTCGAGCCGGTGCGCAGCCGGTGGCCGACGATCAGGTTATCGAGCACGGTGGCGGTGTCGAACAGGGTCGTGGTCTGGAAGGTGCGCGCCATGCCGCGCCGCGCCACCTGGTCGGCGCGCAGGCCGGTCACGTCCTCGCCCTTGAAGATCACCTTGCCCGAGGTCGGTGCGATCGCTCCGCTGATCAGGTTGAAGAAGGTGGTCTTGCCGGCGCCGTTCGGGCCGATGATGGCGTTGATGGTGCCCGGTTCGCAGCTCGCGCTGACGTTGTTCACCGCGCACAGGCCGCCGAAGCGCTTGGTGAGGTTGTCGATCTTAAGCATGCGTTGCTCCTTGCTTCGGTGCCGGCTGCGCGCTGGCCATATCGGCCGATGGCACTGGCGCCGCCGGCGCACGCAGCGCCGCCTTGCGGCGCTGGCGGTTCAGGTAAGTGCCGACGATCCCGTACGGCAGGAAGATGACGAGCAGGACCAGCACCGGGCCGAACACCACGAAGCGGTATTCCTGCAGCACCTGCAGGTACTGGGTCAGCCACGGAATCGAGATCGCGCCGAGCAGGGGCCCGAGCAGGGTGCCGATGCCGCCGATCAGCATGTACATGGTCATGTCGAAGGTGTGCTCGACGCCGGCGATGCCGGGGCCGAGGAAGCGCACGTAGCCGGCATACAGGCCGCCGGCCAGGCCGGAGAAGAACACCGACAGCATGAAGGCGAGCAGCTTGTTGCGCATCAGGTTGATGCCGAGGGCCTGCGCCAGGTCGTCGCCGTTGCGGATCGCCATGAAGGTGCGGCCCAGCAGCGAGTGCACGATGCGGTGCATGATCCACAGGCTCGCGACCAGGAAGAACAGCACCAGGTAGTACTGGGTGCGCGCTTCGGAGAAATCCAGCGGGCCGATGTTCTCCGGCGCCGGGATGCCCATGATGCCCACGGTGCCGTGGGTCAGGCTTTCCCACTTCTCGATCACCAGGTACATGATGTAGCCCACGCACAGCGTGAAGATCGAGAAGAAGTGGGTCTTCAGGCGCAGCGACACGATGCCGACGAAGAAGCCGAGGAAGGCCGCGACGAAGCCGGACAGGCCGAAGGCCAGCCAGAACGACATGCCATGGTCCACCGTCAGGATGCCGACCGTGTAGGCGCCGACGGCCATGAAGCCGCTGTGCGCCAGGTTGAACTGCCCGGTGTAGCCGGTGATGAGGTTCAGGCCGATGGTGGCGATCGCGTAGATGTAGGCTGTCGACATCACGGTGAGGTGGTAGTCGTTACCGGCCATGAAGGGAAAGGCCAGCGCCAGCGCCAGCAGGAGCAGCCATCCGGTTGCGGGGCGAATCAGCTTCATCAGTGTGCTCCCTTGGCGAACAGGCCCTGCGGACGTACCGACAGGATCAGCACCAGCAATGCAAAGGCGATGATGTCCTTGTAGTCGGTCGAGATGTAGAAGGCGCCGAAGGCTTCGGCAAAGCCGATGATCAGGCCGCCGACGATGGCGCCCGGCACGCTGCCCATCCCGCCCAGCACGATGATGACGAAGGCCTTGGTGATGACCAGGTTGCCCATCGAGGTGTAGACCAGGTTGATCGGTGCGTACAGCACGGCGGCCACGCCGGCCAGGGCGCCGGCGATGGCGAAGGTGAGCATCGCCACGCGGGTGGCGTCGATGCCGACCAGGGCCGCGCCTTCGCGGTTCTGGGCCATGGCCACGATGGTGGCGCCGGTGACGGTCTTCTTCAGGAACAGCTGCAGCAGCACGACCAGGAAGAAGGCGGCGCCGATGATCAACAGGCGCTGGGCCGGCATGGTCAGGCCGCCGAAGGTAAGGATCTCGTTATACGGCGTGGCCATGCGGTGGAAGTCCGCGCCCCAGATGGCTTGCGCGCCGGCTTCCAGGAACAGCAGGATGCCGATCGAGGCGATCATGTGGTGCAGGTAGGGGGCGTTACGCAGCGGGTGGAACACCAGGCGTTCCGACACCACCGAGATCAGGGCGACCACGACGGCGGCGCCCAGCATGCCCCACCAGTAGTTCAGGCCGAGCTTATCGATAATGTAGAAGGCGGCATAGGCGCCGGCCATGTAGAAGGCGCCGTGCGCGAAATTGGGTACGTGCAGGATGCCGTACACCAGCGTGAGCCCGAGCGCGACGAGGCTGTACACGCCGCCCAGGGTGAGTCCGTTGAGGACCTGTTGCAGGAAAAGCTCCAAAATGTGTCTCCATTGTTTTCTATGTGCGCCTCTTGGGGCGCGCATTTATGTATGCCGTACTGCTTTTGGATGCCGTGCTGGGAAGCGGATTACTCGAACATGATGACCCCTCGTGCGTTGCGGCCTTCGGCCAGGTCGGCAAATGCCTGTGGCGCTTCGTCGATGCGGTAGCGGCGGGTGATGAGTTCGTCGAGTTTCAGGCGCTTTTCGCGGTAGAGGGCCAGCAGGCGCGGGAAGTCCTGGCGCGGGCGGGCCGAACCGAAGTAGCTGCCGGTGAGGGTCTTTTCTTCGAACGTGAGGCTGCCGGTGCGCACGGTGGTGGTGTCCTTCGGCGAGGCCACGCCCACCGCCACGGCCGTGCCGCCCTTGGCCAGCACGCCGTAGGCCTGGGCCACGATCTCTCCCTTGCCGACGCACTCGAAGGCGTAGTCGGCGCCGCCGCCGGTGAGCTTCTTCAAGGCCTTGACCAGGTCAGGCGTGGCGGCGTTCAGTACGTGGGTGGCGCCGAATTCCTTGGCCATCTCGAGCTTGGCGTCGGACATGTCGACTGCCACGATGGTGGCGGCGCCGGCGATGCGGCAGCCCTGGATCGCGTTCAGGCCCACGCCGCCGCAGCCGAATACAACGGCGATCGACCCTGGTTCCACCTTGGCCGTGTTGACGGCAGCGCCGACGCCGGTCATCACGCCGCAGCCGACCAGGCAGGCGCGGTCGAGCGCGACGTCCTGGGCGATCTTGACGACGTTATCGACGTGCAGGGTGGCGTATTCGGCCATCACGCCGCAGCCGGAGAAAATGTTGAGGGGCTGGCCGTCGAGACCGCGCGTGCGCACGGTGCCGTCGGGCAGCGAGATTGCGGCTTTCGCGGCCTGGTCGCACAGTTGCGGGCGGCCGGTCTGGCACCAGCGGCACTTGCCGCACATGCTGACGAAAGAGCTGAGCACGTGGTCGCCGACCGCGTATTCGGTGACGCCTTCGCCGACCCGCACCACGACGCCGGCGCCTTCGTGGCCGAGCACGAGCGGGGCCGGCATCGGGATGGTGCCGTTGGTGGCCGACAGGTCGCTGTGGCAGATGCCGCAGGCGGCCATCTTGATCATCACTTCGCCGCGGCGCGGGTATTCGACCTCGATCTCTTCCACCACCACGGGTTTGCCGGTGGTGCGGCACACGACCGCTTTGGCGCGCTGGTGCTTCGTTTCACTCATCTGCTTCTGTCTCCTTTCTGGCGCGCATGCTTACTTCTGCACGCGGCATTGCAGCGATTTGTATTCGAGGAATTCGTCCAGGCCGTAGCTGCCCAGTTCGCGGCCATTGCCGGATTGCTTGTAGCCGCCGAAGGGCGCCTGGCCATTGAAGCCGCCGCCGTTGATGTCGACCTGGCCGGTGCGCAGGCCGCGCGCCACCTGAATGGCGCGATCGTCGCTGCCGGCCCATACCGCGCCGCCCAGTCCATACGGCGTGCCATTCGCGATGCGTACGGCTTCGTCTTCGGTGCGGTAGGTGATGATCGACAGGACCGGGCCGAAGATTTCTTCCTGGGCGATGGTGCTGTCCGGGTGCACATGGCCGAAGACGGTCGGTTGCACGTAGTAGCCGGCTTCCAGGCCGGCCGGTGCATCGGCGCCGCCGCACAGCAGTTCGGCGCCGTCTTCCAGACCGGCGCGGATGTAGCCGCGCACGCGGTCGCGCTGGGCTTCCGACACCAGTGGGCCGAGACGGGAACCGGGCAGCAAAGGGTCGCCCACGGTAAAGGATTTCGCGCCGTCGACGGCGAGGCGGGCCGCTTCGTCATAGCGCGCTTCCGGTACCAGCATGCGGGTGTGGGCAGAGCAGGTCTGGCCGCTGTTCAGGAAGCAGGCGTTCAGCGTTCCTTTCACGGCGGCGGCCAGGTCGGCGTCGTCCAGGATCACGGCGGCCGACTTGCCGCCCAGTTCCAGCGTCACGCGCTTGATGGTGCCGGCGGCGACCTCCGAGATGCGGCGGCCGGCGCGGGTCGAGCCGGTGAAGGAAACCATGTCGACGTCGGGATGGCGCACCAGCGCTTCGCCGATGCCGGGGCCGTAGCCGCTGACGAGATTGAAGACGCCCGGCGGCAGGCCGGCGCCTTCGATGATCTCGGCCAGCACGAAGGCGTTCAGCGGTGCGATTTCCGAGGGTTTCAGGATCACGGTGCAGCCGGCGGCCAGCGCGGCGCCGACCTTGGCGGCGATCTGGTGCAGCGGGTAGTTCCAGGGCGTGATGCAGGCCACCACGCCGACCGGTTCGCGCAGCACGCGCGAATGGCCGACCGTGTGCTCCCATTCGAATGCGGTCACCATCTTCGCGTAATTGGCGAAGGTGGCGGTGGGCGAGCCGACCTGGATCATGTTCGCCAGTTTCAGTGGCATGCCGACTTCGCGGGCGATCAGGTCGGCCAGTTCGTCGGCGCGCTCGCGCAGGCCGGCGGCGATCTTGTCGAGATAGGCGCCGCGTTCCTGCGGAGTGGTGATGCTCCAGCGTTCGAAGGCTGCACGGGCGGCAGCGACGGCGGCGCCGGCGTCGGCATCGACGCCTTCCGGGATGCGGCCGATCACACGCTCGTTCGAGGACTGGATGACATCGATGCTGCCATGGCCGCGCGGTGCGATCCAGCGGCCATTGATGAAGACGTGTTCGTGAACGCGCAATGCGTCGCCAGGTGGAGAGGAGGGCGTGGCCTCGCGGCCGGTGGTTTCGTTCGTGCTCGACTGAACCTGAGCTAATGCCATGCTTCTGACTCCTGTGCGCGAGCCCTCGCGAGCTCATGGGTATTCAGATCATTTGTTTTGCTAGGTGAAACAAAGCGATGTAAAATGGAACGAAAAAAGAATACGATACTTTTGCAACGGTAGCAACGGTTTGTTCATCAATACCGCGGAGCCGTAGGGTGGGTTCTGGAACCCACCGCGTTGAACATGCGATCTGCTGCACTATTTGGCCAAGGTGGTTGGCGTTTCGATCGAACGGGTGCCGCATCGGTGGGATCGAGATCCCACCCTACGAAACCATCGCGATGCATTCCATTTTGGTTTCATCGACGAACAAACCGGTCCAGTTTGCCACGCGGAATCCCTCTCGCATAGAGCCTTCGCTGTCATAACAAAAGAAATCGTCGGATCACCGTTTTCACACCTGGGGTAAGCCATGCAATTGAGCGAATCACACCGCACCGCCGACGACGCCGAACCGGCCGACAGCCCGGACGCATCGAAGACCACCGAGGACCGCTACTACATCACGGCCCTCGCACGCGGGCTCGAGGTGCTGGCCTGCTTCCGCTCGGCCGACAAGGGCTTGACCAACCAGCAGATCGCCGAGCGCTGCGGCCTGCCCAAGTCCACCGTCACGCGTTTCACCTACACCCTCACCAGGCTCGGCTACCTGACCCAGGAAACCGGCGGGCGCTACATGCTCGGCACCGCCACGCTGGGCCTGGGCAGCGCGATGCTGGCCAGGCTCGACATCCGCCAGCTGGCGCGGCCGATGCTGCAGGAGTTGGCCGATTTCTCGGGCACCACGGTGTCGATCGCGATGCGCGACCGCCTGTCGATGATCTACGTGGAAGTCTGTCGCAGCACGGCGGCGCTGTCGCTGTCGCTGCAGGTCGGCTCGCGCATGCCGCTGGCGGCGTCGGCCATCGGCCGCGCCTACCTGGTCAAGGCTTCCGAGCAGGAGCGCAAGGATATCCTCAGCCGCTGCCTGGAACTCGACGAACTCGCCTTCACGGCCATGAAGGACGGCCTGGACAAGGGCCTGCGCGACTACGCCCAGTACGGCTGCGCCACCTCGTTCGGCGAGTGGCAGAAGGACGTCAACGGCATCGCGGTCGGCTTCTTCCCGATCGGCGGCAGCCAGCTGATGTCGGTGAACTGCGGCGGCCCGTCGTCGAGCGTATCGAAGGAATTCCTGCTGCAGGAAGTGCGGCCGCGCCTGATCGAAATCGCCTCCCGCCTGGAATCCTGAAAGCCGGGGTCAGGTCTGACATTCAGACACGAGCTCGACCGTAAGGCGCGAAACGGCATGCTTAAAGCTGAGTCCGTGTCCGAATGTCAGACCTGACCCCGGCTGTTCAGAAGCGGGTTTCCAGCGTGACCCGCGCGGTTGTGCGGCCTGGGTAGATGCTGGTGCGGCGCAGGGTGCCGTTTTCGTCCACATAGCGCGAGTCGCCGATGAAGTCCTGGGCCAGGAGGTTCGACAGCGCCATGCGCAGCTGGTATTGCGGGTTGAATTTGTAGAGCGCGTACATGTCGAGGTCGCGGCGCACGCTCTGGTAGCCGTACTGGTCGACGTTGATGCGTACCGGGCCGCCGCTCTTGAAGGCAAAGCTGGAGCCGGCGCTCAGCTTGCCGCCGCGCGCGCGCCAGTCGACGCCGAGGGTGGCGGAGAAGGGCGTCTGCTGGTCGAGGCGGTTGTCGGGGCCGGGCACGGCGTCCACGCGCGACCAGTTGCGCGAGACGCTGGCGCGCAGGTCGATATCGGGCACGTTCTCCCGGATCGACGATAGCGGGAACTTCGCTTCGAGTTCGAGGCTGCGCGTGGTGGCGCTGCCGTCGTTCACCGGTGTCTGGATCCAGCGGCCGTTTTCCACGACCAGACCCTGGCGCGTGTAGTCCTGGATGCGGCGCACCGAAACGCTGGCACTCAACAAGGCCTTCTCGGCCCAGTAATGCTCGTAGGAGGCGTCGATGCCGGTCGCCAGTTCCGGCTTCAGGTCCGGGTTGCCGCGGTAGTCGGGATCGGTCTGGCTGTTGTTCGGCGTGGTGAAGCGGCGCGGGATCAGGTTGCTGGCCGACGGCGCCTTGTAGGTGCGCGTCAGCGCCAGGCGCACCTGGTCGCGGCTGTCGGGCAGTTTGTACAGGGTCTGCGCCAGCGGGCTCCAGACGCTGCTGCGGTTGCGCGTGGCGCCGAAGGTGTTGCCTTCGCTGGTCGTCTCCAGGCCTTCCCAGCGCAGGCCGGCGTACATCGACCAGCGCGGCGTGACGCTCCATTCGTCCTGGGCGAACACGGCCAGGCGTTCGATCCGCGACTGGTAGCGCTCGTTGGCAAAGGCGTCACGTCCGGCCGCGGGGAAGGATTCGTCCTCGACGCGCGCATCGTTGCGGCGCGTGAGGCCGCCGTCCCAGCCGGCCGACAGCGCATGACCGGTGCGCCAGGTGGTGGCGTACTTGCCGGTCGAGCTCAGGCCACGCTCCGAAGTCTTGCTCCACACCGTGGATTCGCGCGCCAGCGGGCCGCCGGCGTAGTCGAACTCGCGCCAGGTGCCGCGGTTGCGCATGCCGCTCACGCCGACTTTCACATCCAGCTTGGCGCCGCTCGCCAAAGCATGGGTCCAGTTCAGGTCCGAGCGCAGGAAGGCGTTGTTCGCGCGGTTGTTGGTGTCGCGCACGTCGTAGAGCGGCGGGCGGCCGAGCAGGGTGCTGGTCGCGCCATCGCCATGAAAGCTGTTCTGGTTGTAGTTGAAGATGTTCTGCGAGGTGAGCGTGTCGCCGTTCTCGCCGGTCCAGTTCAGGCGCGGCGCCAGGTTCAGGTTCTTCGAGCGGCCACGGTCTTCCTGCGCGGTGCGGCGCAGCAGGAACAGTTCGTCGGCCAGCGTACGCTGCGATTCCTCGACCGGCGACGCGCGGTCGAATTCGTAGGCCGACGCATTCGCGCTCAGCGAGTACGACAGCTTGCCGGCGCGGTCCGACAGCTGCAGGCTGGCGTTCGGGTTGGTCGTGTCCGCGCTTTTCCCCACGCCGAGCTTCAGTTCGCGCTGCGCCTTCCTGACGGTCTTCTTGAGGACGATGTTGATGGTGCCGGCGATCGACTGGGTCGAGAACTCGGCGCTGGCCGCCGGCAGGATCTCGATACGCTCGATGACGTCGGGCGAGAGCTGGTCGATCGAAAAGCCGGCCGGGGCGCGCTCGCCATTCAGCAGGATCTGCGTGTAGCCGCTGCCCAGGCCGCGCATGCGGATCTCGCCGCCGCGCCCGGACGCACCGCTGACGGTGATGCCGGGCAGGCGCTTGAACACGTCGAGCACCGAGGTGTCGCCGTAGCGCTGGATTTCTTCGCTCGACACCACGATGCGGCTGGCGGTGTCGTCGCGCCGCGCGTCATAGGTATTCGCGCCCTTGACTTCGACGCGCTGGATTTTTTCCGGCTGGGGCTTGGCGCTGTCCGCGCTGATCGGCCTCGCCTCTTTTCCGGCATCGACAGGAGCGTCGACGGATTGGGCAAACGCGGGCTGGGCGGCAAGGCAAAGAACGGCAAGCGAAGTACGGAACATGAGGCGGTACGCTGGAATTCGACGGTGCGATATTCTCGCCCAGTTCGGCCGTCAGCAGTTACTATTATTTAACTACAAGGAGAGCATTTCATGCGTGTGCCCGCGTCGTTCGTCCCGCTTCTGGTGATCGCGGCCGCCCTGGTTAGCCTGATGGCGATGCATGTATCCGGCGCGCCGAACGGCAGCCTCGCTGTGCAGGCGATCGCCTTCGGGCTGGCGGCGCTGCTGGCCCTGCCGAAGCGCATGGCAGCGTGGATCGAAAGCCTCGATGCGCGCTGGCTGGGCGGCGCCATCCTGCTGGTGGCGGTTGCGGTGCTGGTTGCCGGCGTCGAGATCGATGGCGCGCGCCGCTGGCTGCGCATCGGGCCGGTGCTGGTGCACCCGGCCAGCCTGCTGGGTTCCATCCTGCTGCTGGCCCTGGCCCGCGCACCGGGGAATGCGTGGTGCATGCTGTTGGCCGGCGCCGCGATTGCCTGCTTCGGCCTGGGGAACGATGGCGCAGCCAGCCTGGCCTTTGCGCTTGGCTCAACCGCATTGCTGCTCGTGGAAAGGAAGGCGTGGAAAACGCTGCTGCCGCTGTGCGTGCTGGCCTGGTGCCTGGCGGCCTGGGGCTGGACCCGGCCGGATACCCTGGCGCCGGTGCCCTGGGTCGAGCTGATCGTCTCGCACACCTGGACGGCGTCGGCGCTGCTGGGCATCGCGGCCAGCGTGCTGCTGGTCATGCTGCCCTTGCCCTTCGTCCTTGCCGCCCTTGAGCCCCGCCAGCGCGGCGCCGGCGTGGCGCTGGCGGGATTCTGGAGCGGCCTGCTGCTGGCAGGCCTGGTGGGGAACTACCCGGTACCGGTGATCGGCTATGGCGCCTCACCGGTCATCGGCTGGGTGCTGGCCCTGCGGCTGCTCAGCAGCCGCTCGCCTTGATGCGCTCGACTTCGAGGCCGAACAGCGGACGCAGGCGGGTGCCGAGCACGTTGCCGGCAAACGCGAACACCAGCCACAGCCAGCCGTGCAGGCTGCCCGAGATGATGCCGCTGAAGTAGGCGCCGATGTTGCAGCCGTAGGCCAGGCGGGCGCCGTAGCCCAGCATCAGGCCGCCGACGACCGCGGCGATGAGCGAGCGCAGCGGCAGGCGCCATACCGGCGCGTAGCGGCCTGCCAGGGCGGCGGCCAGCATCGCGCCGAGCACGATGCCGATGTCCATCACCGTGGTCACGTCCTTCGACAGCGGCGCAGCCAGCGCGGCCGCATTCGCCTTGGTCGACCAGTAGGTCCAGCTGGCGACGTCGATGCCGATGGCGCTTGCCGCCTTGGCGCCCCACAGCGCAAAGGCCGAGGTCACGCCCCATGGGCGGCCCGCCAGCGCCAGCGTGGCGAAGTTCAGCACCACCAGGGCGATGGCGCCGGCCACCAGTGGCCACGGTCCATAAATCCACGATGCGCCGCGTGCCGTCGGCGTGCTCGGATTGACCAGGCGGCCATGGCGGCGCTTCTCGACGATCACGGTGATGCCGGCAATTGCCGCGAACACGGCAAAGTTCAGCAGCAGCGCCGGCAGCAGGCCAAGTTCGGTGACGAGCGAAATCGGCTTGAGCTGCGGCAACGAGGTCCAGTAAGGCATGTGGGCGGTCGCGATCACCGAGCCGATGATGAAGAACAGCAGGGTGACCAGCATGCGCGTGCTGCCGCCGCCCACCGTGTACAGCGTGCCCGAGGCGCAACCGCCGCCCAGCTGCATGCCGATGCCAAAGATGAAGGCCCCAATCACCACCGAGGTGCCGGCCGGCGACACCAGGCCCGAGACCGGCGTGCCGAACAGCGTGCCGGCAGCGAGGGCAGGGAAGAACAGCGCCACGCCGACGGCGAGCATGATCATCTGCGCGCGCAGGCCAGCGCCGCGGCCGTCGGCGATGAAGACGCGCCAGGCCGAGGTGAAGCCGAAGGCGGCGTGGTAGAGAGCGACGCCGAGCAGGGCGCCGACGATGTACAGCGCCGCCTGGCGTGCGTCGACCACCTGCAGCAGGTACAGGGCGCCGACCAAAATGAGGAAAAGAGAGGCCGCGAGCGGCTTCGGGTTGCTGCCGATCCGCGACGGCGCGGACAAGGATGCTGAATTGGACATGTCGTGAAGGAGCGTAATGACGTAACCCGCTATTTTCGCGCTTTTTACCTTTTCGTGCTGGAGGCCGCCAGAATCGGCACAAGCGAAATAGTTGAATCCGAACGGCGGGCCGCTGCGTACATGGTGTACGGCCCGCGGTTCTGTCCCCGATTATTTCCGGTGTGACACAAGGCGTGCGGCCCATGCTGTTCCCGACGTCTCACCAACCGGAGAAATGCCATGACGGACACGAACCTCACCCTTGCCTTACTCGAATCCCGCAAGCAGAAAATCGAAAAACGCCGCTCCTTCTTCAAGAATGTCGGCGGCCTGAGCGTCGGCCTGGTCGGCGGCACCTTCCTCAGCGCCTGCGGCGGCTCGGTGCACGACGCCATCGCGCAGGCCGCGCAGCCAACCGACACCGACATCCTGAACTTCGCCCTGAACCTCGAATATCTGGAGGCCCAGTTCTATTCGTATGCCGTTTTCGGCACCGGCCTCGCCGCCAACCTGGTGACCGGCAGCGGCAACCAGGGCGCCGTCACCGGCGGCAAGCAGGTGCCGTTCAAAGACCCGCTGGTGGCGCAGTATGCCAAGGAGATCGCCCAGGATGAAATCGCGCATGTCGGCTTCCTGCGCCGGACGCTCGGCGCGGCCGCGGTGGCGCAGCCGGCCATCGATATCGGCGGCACGGATCCGAACGGCGCATTTTCGAACGCGGCGCGCGCGGCCGGCCTGGTGGGCCCTGGCGTCGCCTTCGATCCGTATGCCAGCGACGAGAACTTCCTGCTGGGCGCCTTTATCTTCGAGGACGTCGGCGTCACGGCCTATAAAGGCGCGTCGCCGCTGATCCAGAATAAAACCTTCCTCGAGGCGGCGGCCGGCATCCTGGCCGCCGAGGCCTACCACGCGGGCCTGGTGCGAACCGTGCTGTACGCGAAAGGGCTGAGCACCCCGACGCTGCGCACGGCGGCCGGGGCGATCTCGGATGCGCGCGACAGCCTCGATAACTCGGCCGATGTCGACCAGGGCATCGTGACGGCCGGCGACGCCAGCGTCTCGAACATCGTTCCGCTCGACCGCGACGGGATCGCCTTCAGCCGGACCCCGGGCGACGTACTGAACATCGTGTATCTGACCAAGGAATCGGTGACGATGGGCGGTTTCTTCCCGCGCGGCGCCAACGGTACGCTGAACATGAGCAGCGCCTACGCCTGACCGATCAGCCCAGCCGTACGCGGCGGACACGCGGCCTGTGCTACTTTCGGTGAACGCGCGCATTTCGGCGTGCGCATCACCGACAAGGCTTGCAGTGACCGATCTTCACAGTCCCGATCCGGCGCAGTTGCGCGCCTGGCTGCTTGGCGCGGCCAGGCGCGAACCGGCGGCGTTCCGCCTCCTGTACGACGCCACGTCGCCGCGGCTGTACGGCTTTGCCTTGCGCATCCTGGGCAAGCCGGAACTGGCCGAGGAAGCCTTGCAGGATGGCTTCGTCGCGATCTGGGACCACGCGGGCAGCTACGAGACCGCGCTGGCCGCGCCGCTGACCTGGATGGCCACCATCGTGCGCCACAAGGCGCTCGACCTGCTGCGCCGCAGCGGGCATGCGCTGATAATCGACGCCGGCCGTTTCGACAGCGAGGTGCTGGAGGCCGCGCGCGACCCGGGCGCGACGCCGCCGGAGGCATTGGCCACGAGCCGCGAGGCGCGCCGCCTGGCCTGGTGCCTGTCCACGCTCGACGGGATGCAGCGGCAGGTGGTTGGGCTGGCCTTTTTCCACGACCTGTCGCACAGCGAGGTGGCGCAGCAGCTGGCGCTGCCGCTGGGGACCGTCAAGACCTGGATACGGCGCAGCCTGGAGCGCCTGAAGACCTGCCTCGCCAGGGGAGACTTGCCATGAACTTGCGCGACAAGCCGGTTCTGCGCGACAAACTCGCGGCCGAATACGTGCTCGGCACACTGAAGGGTCACGCCCGGCGCCGTTTCGAAGGCCATCTGCACGGCGACGCGGCATTGCGCCGCCTGGTGGCCGAGTGGCAGGAGCGCCTGCTGCCGATGGGCGAGCTCGTGCGAGCGCAACAGCCGCACCGGCGGGTCTGGCGCGGTATCGCGCGGCGCCTGGACCTGGACAGTGCGCGCCCGGGCCGGCGCTTCCGGCGCGTCGACTCGCTACGTTTCTGGCGCGCGCTCGGCGGGTTGTCGACGCTGGCGGCGCTGCTGCTCGTGGCGGTGCTGGCGGGGGGCGTGCTGGAGCGCCCACGGCCCGACTATATCGCCACCCTCGCCGACGACAAGGCGCAACCGGTGCTGCTGCTCAGCGGCGATAGCCGGCGTGGCGACCTGAGCGTGCAGCTCGTGGGCGAGGTGTCGCTAGCGGCCGACAAGAGCCTGCAGCTGTGGGCCGTGCCGAAGCAGGGCAGTCCGCGTTCGCTCGGCGTGCTGCCCGGCCGCGCCGCAACGCTGGACTTGAACAGCGCGGCGATCGGCGCCGACGTCGCGATGCTGGCCGTGTCGCTCGAACCGCGCGGCGGGTCGCGCGACCCGAATGGCCCGAGCGGGCCGATCCTCTACAAGGGCAACTGGGTCCGCCTGTAGTTATGCAGGCCTTCAGTAACCCTTGGCCAGCTGCTCCGGCGTAAGCGCATTCATCACCGCAAACACGCCGCTTGCGCGCAGGATGCGTTTCGTCCCGACCTGCAGGTAGCAGTTGGCAAACGCCACGCGTCCGCCCAGCTTCTGGATATCCACATGGGCCTCGACCCAGTCGCCCGGCCGGGCGGCGTCGACGAAGTCGGTGCTCAGGTTGACCGTGACGAAGGACTGGCGCCCTTCGCAATGCATGGTCAGGCCGAGGCCGAGCGCCGAATCGGCGAGGCTGGCCAGCATGCCGCCGTGGGCGATGCCGCGCATGTTGGTGTGGTTCTCGGTGATGCGCATGCCGATGATGATGGCGCCGTTCTCGCGGCTGCAATACAGGTCGCCGAGGTTGGCCATGTAAGGGCCGCCGCGTTTCAGGCGTTCGAAGCCTGCAGGCACGTCCGTGCCGATGTCCACTGATGTCATGTTTGAGCCTTGTGCGCCGTTCTACAGTCGGCGTCTCGATTCTGCACAGTAAAACACGCGCGCCATGGTGTCAACCCTGCAATACGCTGTGCCGAAAATACCATTTCGCTCTGCGGTTCGCGCATTGTCTTCCGAATTTCGCACTGCTACACTCGGCCGTAGTCAATCCCGATCTTCAAAACCGGTTTTTGCTCTGCGATACTATAAATAGAAACAGGAGACATATGGCTTTCCAGTTTTCCGAGCGCGCCCTCGAGCTGCAGGGGCGCGTGAAGCAGTTCATCGACACCGAGATCGTGCCTGCCCAGGCGGCCTGCAAGAGCGAGGTCGATACCGCACGCAAGGCAGGCAATGCCTTCATCGTCCCACCCACCATGGAACGCCTCAAGGCCAGGGCAAAGGAAGCCGGCCTGTGGAACCTGTTCCTGCCCGAGTCCGATCGCGGCGCCGGCCTTTCCAACCTCGACTACGCGCCGCTGTGCGAATTGATGGGCCGGGTGCCGATGGCCTCCGAAGTCTTCAACTGCTCGGCGCCCGATACCGGCAACATGGAAACCCTGGTGCGCTATGCGTCCCCGGCGATCCAGGAGCGGTGGCTGGAACCGCTGCTGGCCGGCGAGATCCGCTCGGCCTTTGCCATGACCGAGCCGGAAGTGGCATCATCGGATGCGACCAACATCACGGCCAGCATCGTGCGCGACGGCGACGCCTACGTGATCAACGGCCGCAAGTGGTTCACCTCGGGCGCGGCCGACCCGCGCTGCAAGGTGATGATCTTCATGGGCAAGACCGACCCGGACAACCCGGAGCGGCACCGCCAGCAATCGATGATCGTGGTGCCCGCCGACACACCTGGCGTGCGCATCGTGCGCGATATGTATGTGTTCGGCTACGACGACGCGCCGCACGGCCACGCCGAAGTCCTGTTCGAGAACGTGCGCGTACCGCCGGAGAACATCCTGCTGGGCGAAGGGCGCGGCTTCGAGATCGCCCAGGGCCGTTTGGGGCCGGGCCGCATCCACCACTGCATGCGCCTGATCGGGCGCGCCGAGATGGCGCTGGAAGCGATGTGCCGGCGCACGCTGGACCGGGTGGCCTTCGGACGCAAGGTGGCCGACCAGGGCGTCTGGCGCGAACGCATCGCCGAGTCGCGCATCCTGATCGACAGCGCGCGTTTGATGGTGCTGAACGCGGCCGAGATGATGGACAGGGTCGGCAACAAGGCGGCGGCGCGCGAGATCGCGATGATCAAGGTGATCGCGCCGAACATGGCCTGCACCGTGATCGACTGGGCGATCCAGGCCCATGGCGGCGCCGGCGTCAGCCAGGACTTCGGCCTGGCCCAGGCCTACGCCAATGCGCGCTCGCTGCGCCTGGCCGACGGCCCGGACGAAGTGCACCGCAACGCGATCGCCAAGCTGGAACTGCTGAAGTACCGCTAACCAGTATCGTTAACCGGAGAATAGACAGCCATGTCGCAGCGTCATCACGATTTCTGGCCCCTGGGCCTGCCGCGCCACCTCACCGTGCCGCAGACGAATTTGTTCTACAACCTGGAAGTGTCCGCCGCCCGCTATCCCGACAAGACCTTCTCGATCTATTACGACACGCCGCTCAGCTACGCCGAATTCAAGCGCGAAGTCGAGCAGATCGCCGGCTTCCTCGAGC
This sequence comes from Massilia sp. YIM B02769, assembly GCF_030411995.1. GTDB lineage: Bacteria > Pseudomonadota > Gammaproteobacteria > Burkholderiales > Burkholderiaceae_D > Telluria. Next base: position 234,601 of record NZ_JASNRC010000005.1, on the reverse strand, counting down.
AGGAATGCGGCGTGAAGCGGGGCGACCGCGTCCTGCTCTACATGCAGAACAGCCCGCAGTTCATGCTGGCCTATTACGCCATCCTGCGCGCGAACGCGGTGGTGGTGCCGGTCAACCCGATGAACCTGACCGAGGAATTGCGCCACTACGTCAGCGACACCGGCGCCAGCACCATCTTCGCGCCGCAAGACCTGTATGCCCAAGTGGAGCCGCTTGTCGGCCAGGGAATCGAGCACGTGGTGGTCGCCGCCTATGCCGACTACATCGACCACGAGACCGACCTGAAGGTGCCCGACTTCGTGGCCGCGCCGCGGCGCCACATCGCCGGTCCCGGCGTGACGCTGTGGAGCGACGTGCTGGCGCGCGGCTGCCAGCCCGGTGCGGTCACCGCCGGCCCCGACGACCTGGCCTGCATGCCGTACACTTCGGGCACCACCGGCCATCCGAAAGGCTGCATGCACACCCACCGCAGCGTGATGTACAACACGGTGGCCGGCGTGCAGTGGTTCGGCGCCCAGCAGGATTCGATCGCCCTGTGCGTGCTGCCGTTCTTCCACGTGACCGGCATGCAGGGCGGGATGAACGGCTCGATCTTCTGCGGCGGCACCGTGGTGGTGCTGTCGCGCTGGGACCGCGACACCGCGGCCGAGTGCATCCGCCGCTACCGCGTGAACGCGACCCAGTTGATCTCGACGATGGTGGTCGATTTGCTCTCCAGCCCGCGCGTGATGGAGTATGACTTGTCGAGCATCCGGCGCCTGTCCGGCGGCGGGGCGGCGATGCCGGACGCGATCGCCCAGCGCATGCAGGACCTGATGGGCATCCGCTACATCGAGGGCTATGGCATGTCCGAGACCATCGCGCCGACCCACATCAACCCGAACGACAGGCCGAAGAAGCAGTGCCTGGGCATCCCGATCTGCGACGTCGATGCGCGCGTGGTCGATCCGGACAGCATGCGGGAGCTGGGGGTAGGCGAAGTCGGCGAGATCATCGTGCACGGACCGCAGGTGATGCAGGGTTACTGGAACAACCCGCAGGCCAGCAGCGACACGTTCGTGGAGATCGACGGCAAGCGCTTCTTGCGCACCGGCGACCTGGGACGGGTCGACGAGGATGGCTACTTCTTCATGGTCGACCGCCTGAAGCGCATGATCAACGCCTCCGGCTACAAGGTCTGGCCGGCCGAGGTCGAGACGCTGATGTACCGGCATCCGGCGATCCGCGAAGTGTGCGTGGTGGCCGCGAACGATGCTCGCCGCGGCGAGACGGTGAAGGCGGTGGTGGCGCTGAAAGACGGCTTTGCCGGCACCGTGAGCGAGCAGGACATCATCGACTGGTCGCATGCGAACATGGCGGCGTATAAAAGTCCGCGCATCGTGGAGTTCCGCGACAGCCTGCCGAAGTCGGCGACCGGCAAGGTGCAGTGGCGCGGGCTGTAGGGTGGTCGGCTCCACCCGGGCGGCTGCACACACGTAGCATCTGCGCCGCCCACGCGTCCAACGCACGCCCGAATCACGCATCCTCGACAGGATACCGATAAAAAAAGCCGGCAGGGCGCAAACCCTGCCGGCTTTCCTGTCCTTGCCGAAGCTTAGAACGCGTGCATGATACCCACGGTCAGGCGGTTCGCCGAATCGCTGCCGACGGCAACCACGCCTTGCGCCAGGTTGATCTGGGTGGCGGTGACGATGCTGTCGGTCGCAGCGTGGCCGTACGAGAAGTAGGCGGTGCTGCGCTTGCTCAGCGCGTAGCGGGTGATGAAGATGTACTGCTGCGAATCGTCGCTCAGGTCGCCGGAACGCTTGGTGTTGTAGAAAGCGCCGGTCAGGGTGATGTTCGGTGCGACCGGCACGTCGACACCCGCGCCGAAGACGGCGATCTTGCGGTTGGTGCTATCGAGCTCGTTTTCCGAGTAGGTGGCCTTCAGCACCGCGCGCGGCATGGTGTACTTGACGCCGATGGCGTGCGAAGTCAGCAGGTCGGTGTTGGTGGCGTTCTTCATGCGCGCATAGGCGCCGGCAACGTTCAGCGGACCGGCGTTGTAGAAGGCCGATACGCCCTGGTAGGAGCTGCGCTGCGAGTCGCCGCCTTGCTCGCCGAAGGCGCGCATCAGGCCGAAGCCGAAGCCGCCCCACGATGGCGAGACATAGCGGACCGAGTTGTTCTGGCGCAGCGCGGTGCCGCTGCCGTTGGCGCCGTAGGCGCCGTAGACGGCCGAGTTGTTCATTGCCGAGAACAGCACGTTCGGGCTGGTGGCGGCGAAGGCCAGGCCCATCGGATCGGCCATGCCGACCGACAGCACGCCCAGGATGTTCTGGCGGCCGAAGTCGATCGAGCCGAAGTTGCCGGTCAGGCCGACCGTCGCTTCGCGGTCGAACAGGCTGGTGACCGATGGGTTGCCGGTGCCGACGCCGGCGGCGCCGGTATCGTTCAGGAGGGTGCCTTCCAGGCCGAAGCGGGCCTTCAGGCCGCCGCCCAGGTCTTCCACGCCTTTGAAGCCCCAGCGCGACACGGCCATCTGGCCGGCTTCGACGGTGGTGCGTCCGCCGTTCGGGCCATCATTGTTCACATGGGTGATGCCTGCGTCGACGATACCGTAGATCGTCACGCTGGTTTGCGCGGATGCGGCGGACATGCAGGCGCAGAGGGCGGCCAACGCGATGATGTGCTTTTTCACTGAAGCTGTCTCCTTTTTTATTCATGCTTGACCCCGGCGAGGCCAATCGCACTGAAGTTGCATAGCGGCACGGTTTCTCTTGGTGGAACTCAGCCGTCTATAGTGAAACTCTATTTTCATGTGACAACACTGTCAACAACTATTAGTTAGCCGGCAGTAAACGCGTTATCCATTGTGGGTTTTTGTCTCACAAGGAACACATTCGCAGAATAAAGGCCCTAGCGAGTGGGAATTGCCCGTATTCGCTGTTCTGCTGTGCGGAACTGCACGACGATTGTGTACCTTTGCACAGCCGGATTGGCCATGGTGGTCGACGGCGGCCTGGCGGGTTGCCTGCCGCGGTGCCGGGCGTTGCCGGACGTCGTCGATCCGGTGCCTGGCTGGCTGGTGTTGTCTAATAATAATTGAATAGTAGAAATCTGTGGAGAGATTTCGGCTAGGATGTCGGCTCATGTGGCTTTCTATCCGTTTTACGATCCTGCGCGTCGCGTTGAGCGCCGGACTTGCCGCCCTGGGCGGCTGTGCAATGAGCCCGGACCTGGCGTCCGGCCCGGCTTCCTTCCGAAGCGATGGCTGCAGCCTGTTTCCCGACCGCGCACCGCTTGGGCAGGCCGACTGGTGCGGCTGCTGCCTCGCACACGACCTGGACTACTGGCGCGGCGGCAGCGCCGGGGAGCGCCTTGCCTCGGACCGCCGGTTCAAGGCGTGCGTACAAACCGCGAGCCGCAGCCCGGCGCTGGCAGGCACGATGTATGGCGCGGTGCGCGTGGGCGGCGTGCCCTGGCTGCCGTCGCCGTTCCGCTGGGGCTACGGCTGGCCGTATGGGCGCCTGTACCGGGCATTGTCTCTGGAAGAGGATGCGCAGGCGGCCGCGCTGCGCGATGGGTACATGGCGAGCGATGCGCCGCCGGTCTGCCCGATTCCGCCACACGTGGCGGCGGTGCCTGGTCTGGACGTAAAAACGGCGCCGATGTAGCGGCGCCGTTTGTGATACTTCTCGATACCTCGCGATATCCGACCTGCCGCGCGGGTACGCGGCAGGCTGTTCTCCTGCTTTTACTTCTGCGCCACGACCTGGGCAGCCGGGGCGGCAGCTGCAACCGCCGTTGCCGGCTCGTCCAGCGTGAACGCCTTCAGGCCCAGCACGTCGCTGCTGTAGTGGCGGATGCGGTTCGCCAGGGCCGGGTCGTTGTTCAGCTTCTGGCCATACGACGGCACCATTTCCAGCATCTTCGCCTTCCAGGCCGGGGTTTCCAGCGCATTCTTGAAGGCCGACTGCTTCAGCACCTTCAGCATGATCGGCGCCGCGGTCGAGGCGCCCGGCGAAGCGCCGAGCAGGGCGACCACGCTGCCGTCGGCCGAACCGACGACTTCGGTACCGAACTGCAGGATGCCGCCGTCCTTGGTGTCCTTCACGATCTGCACGCGCTGGCCGGCCGTGGCCAGGGTCCAGTCTTCCATCTTCGCGTTCGGGAAGTAATCGCGCAGGGTCGCCAGGCGGTCTTCCGGCGACAGCATCACCTGCTCGATCAGGTACTTGGTGAGCGGGATGTTGTCGATACCGGCCTGCAGCATCGGACGCACGTTGTTGGTCGTGACCGCGGCCGGCATGTCGATCCAGGAACCGTTCTTCAGGTACTTGGTCGAGAAGGTCGCGAACGGTCCGAACAGCAGGGTCTTCTTGCCGTCGATGATGCGGGTGTCCAGGTGCGGCACCGACATCGGCGGCGAGCCGACCGAGGCCTTGCCGTACACCTTGGCCAGGTGGGTGTTCACCAGCGCCGGGTTGGTGGTGACCAGGAACTGGCCGCCGACCGGCACGCCGCCGTAGCCCTTGACTTCAGGGATGCCGGTCTTTTCCAGCAGCGGCAGGGCGCCGCCGCCGGCACCGATGAAGACGAACTTGGCGCGCACGGTCTGCAGCTTGTCGGTGGCCAGGTCCTTGACCGTCACGTTCCAGATACCGTCGGCGCCGCGCTTGATGTCCTCGACCTGCGTGCGCAGGTGCAGGTCCATGCCCTTTTTCTCGGTCAGGTTCTTGACCATGGTGCGGGTCAGGTTACCGTAGTTGACGTCGGTGCCGATGTCCATGCGGGTCGCGGCCACCTTCTGGTTCGGGTCGCGCCCGTCCATGGTCAGCGGCGCCCATTCGCGGATCTGCGCGCGGTCTTCGCTGTACAGCATGCCCTTGAACAGGTTTTCCTTTTGCAGGGCGGCGTAGCGCTTGCGCAGGTAGTTGACGTTGTCGTCGCCCCAGACAAAGGCCATGTGCGGCACGTTGTTGATAAAGGCGCGCGGGTCGGGCAGGTAGCCGTGCTTGACCTGGTAGGCCCAGAACTGCTTCGACACTTCGAACTGCTCGTTGATATCGACCGCTTTCTTGGTCTCGATCGTGCCGTCCTTGGCTTCCGGCGTGTAGTTCAGCTCCATGAAGGCCGAGTGGCCGGTGCCGGCGTTGTTCATCGCATCCGAGCTTTCGGCGGCGACCTTGTCGAGGCGCTCGAACATCTCGACCTTCAGGTCGGGCTGCAGTTCGGTCAGCATGGTGCCGAGGGTGGCGCTCATGACGCCGGCGCCGATCAGGACCACGTCGACCGGTTTGTCGTTCGACGGTGCAGGGGCCTTGCCGCAGGAAGCGAGGAGGGCGCCGGAAACAGCGACGGTCAGAGGAACTGCAAGTAATTTACGCATTTCTTATTCAATTCAAAAGCTTGCTACAACAATGAACCCTGCCGCGAGAGGCCGGGTAAAACAGGGCGCGGGCCGACGGCGAGCGTCAGGCGCGCCCATTCAGGCTCGCCAGCAGCCGTGCATACAAGCTGGAGAGCTGGCGCAGTTCTTCCGTGGTGAAGCCGGCGGTTGCCTCGCCGACCATGTTCGACACCTGCGGTATGACCTGTTCGATCAGGGCGCGGCCGGCGTCGCTCAGCGAGATCATCACCGAGCGGCGATCGCCCGGCTTCGGCCGGCGTTCGATCAGGCCGCGTGCGACCAGTTCGTCGCAGACGCGGGTGAGGTTGGCCGGCTTTTCGTGGCAGGTTTCGCTCAGTTCGGAGGCACTCGCCGATTCGTCGACGCTGCCATACAGGATGGCGAGCACGGTGTAGCTCGGGTCGGCCAGGTCGAACTTCTTGAGCAGGCCGTTGGTCCGGTCGCGGAAGGTCTTCTGCAGGTGATTCGTCATGCGCACCAGGCGCATGGCATCTACGGCAAAGTCAGGCATACGCGCCTTCACGCGTCGCAGTCGCTGGTCGGTCGGGCCAAAGTCGCTCATCGGAATCCCCTGCAGAGAAGAAAGCGCAGATTGTACCCGCCGCTATCAGGGGGCCGCCGTTGCTTCGGTCGAGGCACCTGCGGCAGCGGCCGCGTTCTGCTGGGCCACCTGGCGGCGATGCTGTTCTTGCGGCAGCGGCAGGTTGGCGTAGAAGGCTTCGGTCACCGGGTAGGAGCCGTCGGCCTTGGCTTGCTCGAGTTCGGCCAGGACGCGCTGGCGCACCGGGTCGTTCGAGGCAACCGGGTTGGTCGAAGCGCAACCGGCAAGGAGGGTAACGAGAAGTGCTGGAATCAGGTAAGTGGTTTTCATGTTGTCCGCCAATGTGAGTGAAAGAAGGCGGGCCGTATCGGTCCGTCGGAACGTATTTTAACACTGAATAGTACATTTCTGAAGTAAGTACGTAAAATCACTTACTCGGGAGAATGCGACAAGGGGCGGGAGGGGAGGAGGCTCCCGCGCGGGGCGGGAGCCGGAAGCGCGGGATTAGTGTGGCGTGCTGTCGTGCTGCGGATGGCTGTCAGGCAGGAACCAGTTCAGCAGCACGGCGCAGATGCCGCCGGTAGCGACGCCCGATTCGAGCACGTTGCGGATCGCGGCCGGCATGTGCACCAGGAATTCGGGCACCTGCGACACGCCCAGGCCCAGCGCCAGCGACACGGCAATGATGAGCAGGGCGCGCCGGTCCAGCGCCACGCTGGCCAGGATGTTGATACCGGCCGCCGCGACGGCGCCGAACATGACCATCGCCGCGCCGCCCAGCACCGGTTCCGGCACCGCCTGGATCACGCCGGCCACGCTCGGGAACAGGCCGAGCACGACCAGGAACAGCGCGATCCAGATGCCGATGTGGCGGCTGGCGATGCCGGTCAATTGGATCACGCCGTTGTTCTGGGCGAAGATCGAACTCGGGAAGGTGTTGAAGATACCGGCCAGCAGGGAATTCGCGCCGTTCAGCAGCACGCCGCCCTTGATGCGCCGCATCCACACCGGCCCCTCGACCGGCTCGCGCGAAATCTTGCTGGTGGCGGTGACGTCGCCGATCGCTTCGAGCGAGGTCACGAGGTAAATCACGATCATCGGAATGAACAGCGACCACGAAAAGCTCAGGCCGAAGTGCAGCGGCACCGGCACCTGGAAGGCCGGCGCCTCGTGCATGCCGGTGAAATCGAGCCGCCCGAGGAAGCCGGCCAGCGCATAGCCTGCAGCGAGGGAGATCACGATGGCGCTGCTCCTCAGCCAGACCACGGGTATGCGGTTCAGCACCACGATGATGGCCAGGACCATGCCCGACAACAGCAGGTTCTCGCCATTCGCGAAGCTGCCGTTGGCCATCGCCGCAAAGCCGCCGCCCATGCTGATCAGGCCCACCTTGATCAGGGTGAGGCCGATCATCAGCACCACGATGCCGGTGACCAGCGGCGTGATCATGCGCTTGACGAAGGGCAGGATCCGCGAGACGCCCATCTCGACAAACGAACCGGCCACCACCACGCCGAAGATCGCGGCCATCACGGCTTCCACCGGCGTGCCCTGTTTGACCATCAGCGAGCCGCCGGCAATCAAGGGGCCGACGAAGTTGAAGCTGGTGCCCTGCACGATCAGCAGGCCCGCGCCCAAGGGGCCGAAGCGGCGGCACTGGATGAAGGTGGCGATGCCGGAGATGACCAGCGACATCGAGACGATCAGATTGGTATCGCGTGCGGGCACACCCAGCGCCTGGCAGATCAGCAGGCCGGGCGTGACGATGGGGACGATGATGGCCAGCAGGTGCTGGAGGGCGGCCAGCATGCCGACCCAGGCGGTGGGGCGGTCTTCCAGACCGAGGACCAGGTCGGGTGCGGCCGGGGACGACGAGGGAAGCGAGGCAGGCAGGTAGGCTGGGGGGCGGGGTTGGGCAGTCATGCGCAGGCACCGGGCAAAGACGCGATTCTACGCTGCCGCGCCCGGCGCGGTGCAAATCCTTGCCGCGGCGGGGTCAGGCGGAGAACAGTTTCGCCAGCACGCCGCGGATCCAGGTGTTGGCCGCGTCCTTGTGGTACTTGCGGTGCCAGTGCTGCTTGAGGTCGAAATTCGGTATCTCGAGCGGCGGCTCGATCAGGCGGATGTTCGCGATCCGGGCAAACGATTCGCCCACGGCGTACGGCACCGTCACCAGCAGGTCGGTGGAGGCGATGATGAAGGGGATCGACATGAAGTGCGGCGTGGACAGCACGATGCGGCGCTCGATGCGGTGGCGCGTCAGCAGCTGCTCGAAGATCTCCTGGCTGCGGCCCTCGGCGCTGATCACGGCGTGGCCGATGCGCAGGAAGTCGTCCATGGCGATGCGCGGCCCCTTGATGCGGTGCTTCGCGTTCAGCAGGCTGATGAAGGTGTGGGTGAACAGGCGCTGCTGGAAGAAGTTGCGCGCCTTGAGGTCGGGGAAGTAGCCGACCGCGAGGTCGATGTCGCCTGCCTCCAGCCCTTCGGCAATCGCCTCGGGCGGCAGCGTAACCGAGCGCACGGTGGCATTCGGCGCATGCGTCTGCAGGTAGGCCAGCAGCTTGGGCAGGAAGGTCATTTCGCCGATATCCGACAGGGCGAAGGTGAAGCGGCGCGTGGTGCTGGCGGGGTCGAAGGCGGCGCTCGCCAGCACCTCGGTCTTCACCCGCAGCAGGATGTCGCGCGTGGGGGCGATCAGCGCTTCGGCGCGCGGCGTCGGCGCCATGCCGTGCGAGCCGCGTACGAACAGCGGATCGTCCAGCGCCACGCGCAGCTTGTTCAGGGCGATGCTCACCTTCGGCTGGCTCCAGCCCAGGCGCTCGGCCGCGCGGCTGACGCTGCGCTCCTCGGCGATCGCCAGCACCACCGGCAGCAGGTTCAGGTCGAATTCCTCGTCGCGCTTCATGGTCCGCTCCTGTATTCGAAATTGGAATAAATGTTATGCAGCGAATGCGCTTGAGTTATAACACAGCTTCTCTATGATGGGATGGCAATCAGGTAAAAACAGCCGGCGCCAAGCCGACGACGATTCCTACAACACTCATGGAGACAGCATGAACCACTGGACGAACGGATGCGCCGCCGCATCCTGGTGCATCGCTTTATCCCTCGGCAGCGCGGCGAGCTTCGCCCACGCCGAGGGCAACACGGTCAAGATCGGCGTCATCACCTCGCTCAGCGGCCCTGCCGCCGAAAGCGGCGCCCAGATGAAGGCCGGCATCGATACCTGGCTGCGCGTGCACGGCCCGAACGTGGCCGGCAAGCGCATCGAAGTCATCTACAAGGACGATACCGGTACCCAGCCCGACATCGCCAAGCGCCTGGCCACCGAACTGGTGACGCGCGATCGTGTCGACCTGCTGGCCGGCTTCGTCTTCACGCCGAACGCGATGGCCGCCGCCGGCATCGCCGACCAGGGCAAGAAGCCGATGGTGGTGATGAACGCCGCCGCCTCGGCCATCACGGCGCGCTCGCCCTACGTCACGCGCGTGTCCTATACCATCGCGCAGTCGGCCAAGCCGCTCGCCGAATGGGCCTACAAGACCGGGGCGCGGCGCGTGTTCACGGTGGTGGCCGACTATGCGCCCGGCGTGGATGCCGAGACCTGGTTCAACAATACCTTCACTGCGCTGGGCGGCAAGATCGTCGGCTCGGTGCGCATGCCGATCGGCAGCGTCGACTACGGCGCCTTTGTCCAGCGCATCAAGGACGAAAAGCCGGACGCCATCCACGTCTTCCTGCCGAACGGCCAGCCGATGGTCTCGTTCACCAAGGCCTACCGCGAGAAGGGCCTGGACAAGGCCAACATCCGCTTCCTCGGCGGCGAAGGCTGGGGCGACGAGGATGTGCTGAAGGCCGGCGGCGATGCGCTGGTCGGCATCTATTCCTCGGGCTTTTATTCGTACACCCGTCCCGGCGCCGAGAACGCCAAATTCGTCGAAGCCTTCGGCAAGACCGTGAACGGCAAGATGGCGCCGTCCTTCCTGGCTGCCTCGTCCTACGACGGCATGGAACTGATCGCCAGGACCCTGGCCAAAACCAAGGGCGACGCCAGCGGCCCGGTCTTCATGGCGGCGCTCAAGGGCTATTCGAACACCAGCCCGCGCGGCACCGTGGCGATTGACCCGGCCACGCGCGACATCGTGCAAACCATGTACATCCGGCGCATCGACAAGCAGGGCACGAAGCTGGTCGCCACCGAGATCGACCGTTTCGATGCGGTGAAGGATCCGGGCAAGGAAGCGAAATAAGGAGGACATGAGCATGTTTCCACTGAACCAATGGTATGTCGCGGGCTTTGCCTGGGAATTGACCGATCAACCGCTGGCGCGCACCCTGCTGAACCACAAGGTGGTGCTGTTTCGCACCGGAAGCGGCGAGGTGGCGGCGCTGGAAGACCGCTGTTGCCACAAGTCGCTGCCGCTGTCCTGCGGCACGGTCGAGGACAGTGGCCTGCGCTGCGGCTACCACGGCCTGCTGTTCTCGCCGAAGGGCGCCTGCCTCGAAGTGCCGGGCCAGGAGCGCGTTCCCACCAAGGCTTGCGTGAAATCGTTCACGCTGGTGGAGCAGGACCAGATCCTGTGGATCTGGATGCCGCAGGAGCAGGGCGCGGCCCCCACCCATGCGCCGCCGTCCTACTGGGTGCACAAGGACCCGCGCTACACCTTCAAGGGCGCGGTCTTCCATTACGACGCGCCCTGGCAGCTAATCCACGACAACCTGCTCGATTTGAGCCACCTCGGCTACGTGCACCTGAAAACCATCGGCGGCAATGCCAAGGTGCACATGAACGCCCAGCTGAAGGTGGAAGCCAGCGGCGACCAGGTGCGCGTGCTGCGCCACATGCCCGATTCGGCGCCGCCGCCCACCTACACGGGCGCCTGGCCGTTCAAGGGGAATATCGACCGCTGGCAGGAAGTCGAGTTCAACCTCAGCCACCTGAACATCTGGACCGGCGGGGCGGATGTCGGCGCGGTCGACATGCACGACCCGCAGCGCGGCGGCTTCCACATGCGCGGCTTCCACGCGATCACGCCGGAGACCGATACCACGGCCCACTACATGTGGACCATGGCCTCGAACAGGCATCCGGACAAGCCGGACATGAGCGAGCTGGTGTACGAGCAGACGGCGTTGACCTTCTACGAGGACAAGGTCGTGATCGAGGCCCAGTACCGGAACATGCTGCGCTTTCCTGGCGCGCCGCAGGTCGACATCCATGTGGACGTCGGGCCGAACCGGGCAAGGCGGGTGATCGAGCGCTTGCTGAAGCAGCAGCAAGCGCAACAGCAACCGGAACCGCGACCGCAACCGCAACCGCAACAGCAATCGCAGCAAGGGCGGCTACAGGAGCAGCAGTGTGGCGCCGGTGTTGCGCCGCTGGCGGCGGTGGCGGCGGCGGCGCCTTGATCGACAGGAGGCCGGGCACGACGGGCCGATGGCAAGCGCGTGCGCCGTCGTGCCGGCGTTTCACCTGGATGACCATCTCATGAACACAACTCCAACGATCCGTACGCGCGTGCTGGCACGCGTGGACGAAGCCGAGGACATCGTCAGCTTCGAGCTGGCCGCGCTCGATGGGCAAGCGCTGCCGGCGTTCTCGGCCGGTTCGCACATCGACGTGCATATTCGTCCCGGCCTGGTGCGCCAGTACTCGCTGTGCAACGACCCTTCCGAGCGGCACCGCTACCAGATTGCCGTGCTGCGCGACCCGCAGTCACGCGGCGGTTCCAGCGCCCTCCACGACAGCCTGCAAGCGGGCGATGTGCTGCAGATCGGTGCGCCGCGCAATCATTTTCCGCTGCTGGGCGCGCCGCGCTACCTGCTGTTCGCCGGCGGCATCGGCATCACGCCCATCCTGAGCATGGCCGAGCGCCTGGCCTGCGATGGCGCGGCGTTCACGATGCATTACTGCACGCGCTCGGCCGAACGCACGGCCTTCCGCCAGCGCATCGCGGACGCGCCGTTCGCGCACAGGGTGCAGGTGCACTGCGACGCGGCCGGCATGCGCCTGGATCTCGACGCCGCGCTGGCCGAGGCGGCGCCGGATACCCACCTGTACGTGTGCGGCCCGGCCGGCTTCATCGATGCGGTCACCGGCGCCGCCCGCAAGCTGGGCTGGAGCGGCGACCGTATCCACGTCGAGCACTTCGGCGCCGCGCCGGCGACGGAAGGAGTGGATAAGCCGTTCGAGGTCAGGATCGCCAGCAGCGGGCAGACCTTGACGGTGCCGCCGGGCCGGAGCGTGACCCAGGTGCTCGAAGAGAACGGAATGGCGATTCCGGTCTCCTGCGAGCAAGGCGTGTGCGGCACCTGCATCACGCGTGTGCTGGAGGGCGCCATCGAGCACCGCGACCACTACTTCACCGTCGAAGAAAAGGCGGCGAACGACCAGTTCACGCCCTGCTGTTCGCGCGGCCAAGGTACGCTGGTGCTGGACCTCTAGCCACGCCTGGCCAGGTGCCGCAACGCGCGGGCCGGCTCAGTCCGTCGGCGTGATCGCGCCAGGTGCGGCGTCCCTGGCGTCGACGCTTGCCGGCGCCTCCGCCGCTTCGTGCAGGGCGTCCAGCCAGTTGAAAATCGCCGGCCAGATACGGGCATGGGCATTGCGCCCGACCAGCACGCCGACGTGCTGCAGGTTGACGCCGATGTCGCCGCTGTACTCGAGCAGCAGCTTGCGCGTGCTGGCCGCCGCATCGTGGAAGGGCATGACCGACTGCGGCGGAATGACCTTGCTGCGCGCGTCGAAGACGCTGGCCAGCGGCGCTTTCATGTCGTGCGGGCCGACCGTGCGCGTGCCGATGGCCAGCTTGCCCCGGGTGAAGGCGTCGTTGCGGTACAGCGACTCGACCAGGTCGACGAACAGCGGGCCGGGCAGCGGGAATTCGTCGTGGGTCCAGCGTTCGACCTGCATGTAGCTGCTCAAGGCTTGCGGACTGGTCATCGACGCGGTGCGGTCGAGCAGGCGTTCCCAGCCGAAGGCATGCGGCTCGGCGGCGGCGCTCATCATGTTCAGGAAGCTGCCGGGCACCTGGCCAAAAGCGTCGGCGATGCGGCGCGCATCGGGCGTGGCCTGTACCAGCGGCGCGAAGCAGTCGCTGGCCGGGTCGAAGCCGAGCGGGGCTTCCAGCAGCACCGTGGCGGCAATCGCTGCGGGATACAGGCAGGCGTGGATGGCCGCAAGAATGCCGCCCAGGGAGTGGCCGGCGATGACGACCTTGTCCTCGCCGCTGTCCTGGCGGATGTGTTCGCGGCAATGCGTGAGCAGGCGGTCGGCGTAGCCGGCCAGGCTGAAATCGTCATCGCTTGCTGTGCCGGCCTCGTCCAGCGGCACCCATTCGGCCAGGTAGACGCGGTAGCCGCGTTCCAGCCAGCGCTGCACGACGCTGATCTCGGGCGCCAGGTCCCAGATGTAGGCGCGCTTGATGGGCGCCGGCACCAGCAGCACGGCCGGACCCGCCAAAGAGGCGCCATAGCGGCGCAGCTTGAGGCCCGGCTCGGCGTGCAGGACGGTCGAGGGTGTTTCGCGCGGGCCGTAGCCGGCGCGGTCGAGCAGTTGCCCGCGCGCCTGGCGCGAGCGGTCCATTTGCTTCAGGGCGGCGACCCCGAGGGTCGATAGATCGTTCCAGTTGCTTGCGTACATGGCGTCCTCGTCCGGTTCTGGTGGCAGCACTTTACGCCACCATGGGTCTGCTACCAAGCGCATTCCAATCGAACGCGGCCTCGTTTGCGCGGCGTCGAATCGGCTGAAGCGCGGGGTGGAGATCGGGCTAATCAGCGGGTGGAAAAGCGGGCTGAGCACCGGGCTGAAAACCTGGCCGCCAAGCGGGCACAGGTGGGCCAAGCGGCGACCCCGGCACAGCCGCTTCGCAAGATTTGCCGGCAGGCTAGGCCTTGCAGGCACCGCTGTCGCTGGCCGCTTCTTCCTCCTGTCCAGCCATGATCGGTTCGGCGCCGATTTCCTGGAGTCCGCGCGCCAGGCTCGACACGCTCGGGTTGTCGACGAACACGCAGCGCTTGCCGGTGCGCTTGCAGTATTCCTTCACGCGCCAGTAGGCGCCGTGGCTGATGCAGCCGGTCTGGCAGATGACCAGGTCGGCGGCAGCCAGGCTGGCGTCAAGCTGGTTGCTGCTGTCCTCCAGGCCACCGTCGTGGTGGGCGAACTGGGCGCCGATTTTCTCCACCATCTTGCGGTAGAAGGAAATGTTGCCGCTACGCCCACCGACGCAGAGCACGCTCTGGTTGACCAGCTGGATCGGGATCGTGACCTGGGGTGCAGCCGGGGCGGGCACGGCAGTCGCCGCTGCCGGCGCCGCTTCGCTTGCGCGCGCGACGGCTTCCGCACGGCTGGCCTTCAGCTCGGCGAGCTGGCCGCGCAGGGCCGCTTCGCGCAGTTCCATGCGCGCCAGCTGGTTTGCCAGGCGCTTGCGGGTTTCCAGTTCGGGAATCGTCGAGCGCAGCTGGGCCAGCTCGTTGCGCAGGTTGTGGACGTCGGTTTCGCGCGCGATGGTGGTGGCGCGCGCCTGCATCAGCTGCTGCTCGAAGCGGTCGGCATCCTGTTTCCGTTCCTGGAGCAGGGCGTTGCAGCGCGCCTGCAGCCGCGCGAGTTCGCCTTCGAGGCGCGCCTTGTCGCCGAGCAGGGCATTGTACTTGCCGATGTCGGCGCGCGCACAGGCGCCGGCCTGGTGCTGGACCATGTGGATGTCGCGGCACATCTTTTCTTCCAGCGCCGGGACGCAGGCCGGGTGCGACAGGCCGGCCCAGAAGGCGCCGGCCACGTCGCCCGCGGCCACCGCCGCCTCCCACAGCTCGGCGACCTGGGCCGCCGTCCTGGCGCTGCGGAAGCGGAAGATCACTTGCGCATAGCGGCGTTCGAGTTCCTTCTGCACGGCTTCGGCCAGCCGGTTGCGGCTGGTGCAGTCGTTGACGGCGCCAACGTGGACTTCGTAGTCGTCATGCATCAGCTCGCCGCCGGTGACTTTTTCCACCAGCTTGCGCAGGGTGCCCAACGGCAGGGCGACGCCGATCAGCGGGCAGTGGCAATTGCGGGACAGCTCCCAGATGCGGCGCCGGCGCGAACTCTGCTGGGTCTGGAACTGCACATTGGCTGGGTCGAGCGAACGGTGTTTGTCGCACATACGGATCCTTTGCGTGGCGATGGCTGTGGTCGGTGTCGGGCACCCCGGCGAGGCGGCCAGTACGACCCGGCCTCGCCTATGATGCGAATGATTCTCATTCAAGTGTACACGGATTCGCCGCCTGTGCAAACTGGATCGCTACGGTGCTGGGCGCCCGGCACTATTGCAGGGATCACCGCTGCATCGACGCCAGTGCCGGGATCGCCGCTGCATCGACGCCAGTGCCGGCGGCGCCGCCACGGCCACAGCCACAGTCACAGCCGCAGCCACACCCCGAGCGGCGCCATGGACAACGCCAGCCATCGCACCGGTTCAGGCCTTGGCCCTGCGCTTCTGGACTTGGGTGATGGTCCAGTAATAAATGCTGCGGCCGTCGACGCTGGCGGTTTTCTCCGGCGGCCATTCCGGCCCCATGTCGAAGGCGTGCGAGACCACGCGCGAACCCACCTTCAACTGCTGCCACAGGCGCGGGCGCAGCCGGGTGTTAATGGTCGGGAGCAGGTAGAGGGTGACCACCGACGCGGCCGACAGGTCAGCCTCGAACAAGTCACCGACCTGGAAGCTCACCTGGTCTTCCACGCCGGCCTTGCGCGCATTCTCTTTCGCTTCCGCGATCCGGATCGGGTCGAGGTCGATGCCGGTTCCGCGCGCACCGAGCTGCTTGGCGGCGGTGACGACGATGCGGCCGTCGCCGCAGCCGAGGTCGATCAACACGTCGTTCTTGCCGACACGGGCCAGCGCCAGCATGCGGTCGACCACTTCCTGCGGCGTGGGCACATATGGGACGTCGAGCCTGGCGGCAGTGGCCGGGGCGGTATCAGGGGCGGTGGCGGTGGCGTCGGACTGCGCCAGGCCCGGGCGCAGCGGCAGCAGGCCGAGGCCGGTGGTGGCGGCGCCGAGCAGCAGGAGCTTGCGGCGGCTGGTTTCGGTGGTCATCGGGATTCTCCTAGGTCGGTCAGGGCGGGTGGGTGGCGCCGGTGCTGGCCGGCGGATGGCGCAGCAGCGGCAGGAGCAGCACGCCGAGGGCGAGCACGGCCACGCCGATCCATGCCGCGTTCAGGCCGCCCAGCGTCTGGCTGAACACGTAGGACAGGCTGGACCACAGCATCCAGGCGCAGCTGGCGCAGAACAGCAGGGGCAGCAGGGGGAACAGCGGCACCTTGAAGGGCCGCGGCCGCTCGGGTTCGCGCCGGCGCAGCACGAACAGCGACAGGCCGGCGAGCAGGAAGAACAGCCAGAACACGGGCGCCGTGAATTCGACCATGGCCTTGAAGCCGCTGCCGAAGGCGGCGCCCAGGCCCACCAGCAGCAGTGCCGCCGCGCCCTGCACCAGCATGGCCACTGCTGGCGTGCCGCGCTCGCCGTCCCAGCGTCCGAGCCGGCGCAGGCGCGGCCAGTCGCAGCCCATGGCGTAGCCGGTGCGCGCGCCGACGATCATGGTGGCGTTGATCGAGGTGAGCGCCGAGACGGCCACCAGCAGGGCGATCAGGACTTCGCCGGGCTGGCCGAGCGCACGCCGCATCACGTCCGCCGCCAGGGCGTCGGAAGCGGCCATGCCTTCCAGACCGAGGGTGTGCCAGCAGGCCCAGGTTACCAGCAGGTAGAGGCTGGTGATGAGCAGGACCGACAGCACCAGCGCCTTGACCATGTTGCGGCGCCCGTCGCGTACCTCGGCGCTGATGTAGGCGGCCTCGTTCCAGCCGCCATAGGTGAGCAGGACGAAGACCATGGCCATGCCCCAGGACGCCGGGGCTGTGTTTGCGGGCGGTGTATCCGCTGCGGCGACCGCTGCCGTGGCCGCCGAGGCGGCTGGTCCGGATGCCGGCTCGGCCAGGAAGGCAGCGGCGCCCACGATCAGCAGCAAACCACCCACTTCCAGCAGCGTCAGCCAGCTTTGGGTGTTCGCGCCGGCGCGGATGCCGCGCATGTTCACTAGGGTCAGGACCACGATGATGGCGGCGGCGTACAGCGGAGGGCCAGCGCCGGGCGGGCCCAGCGGGAAGGGCAGCACCTGTTGCAGGTAGTCGCCGAACACGAAGCCGAGCAGGGCGATGGAGCCGGTGGTGATCACGGAAAAGCGCGCCCAGCCGAACAGGAAGGCGACCGAGCGGCCATAGGCACGCTGCAGGAAGTGGTAGTCGCCGCCGGCGTTCGGGTAGCTGGTGGCGAGTTCGGCATAGCAGAGGGCGCCCACCAGGGACACCAGGCCGCCCAGCAGCCACAGGCCGAACATGGCTTCCACGCTGGGACTGAACGAAGCCACGATGGCCGGCGCCTTGAAGATGCCGGCGCCGATCACGGCCCCGACGATCAGGGCGACGGCCGCGCGCAGCCCGATGCTCGGGCGCGGCCGGGGCGGCTCGATGCCTGTGGCAATGCGTGCGGCTTCGACAGGATCCATGGTGGCGGGCGGATGCAATGGCTGAGTTGACTCTCGCAGCCAGTTCGACCGCACAGGCGGCGCCGAGTTCGCATTGCTTCGCGCCTGGCCGGCTTTCGATCAACCACCATGCCTTGGCCTTGCTCGCAAGACCTATCCTGCGAGAGCCTTGGAACCCCTCCCAGCCCTACTGGAAGAGGTTCTTAATAGCGCCGCCCGACCAGGTGCGCGTGGAACAGGTCGCGGTCGGCCCCGGGATTGGTCGGATACACGATCTTGCCGCCGACGATGCTGGCCACCGGCAAGCCATCGCGGAACAGGATGCGGTTGGCTCCGAGGGCCGGCACCTTGTCGCCGGGCAGCAGGGTGCCGATCAGGTTCAGCGGGTCGATGCCCGACAGCGTGACCAGGGCGCCGTCATGCGGGCGGCGCCGCACTTCGCGCAGCAACGGAATGGCGTCCGGCAGCGCGAACTGTTCGCCCGAGAAGCCGGCCACGAAGCGCCCGCCGCGGATATCGCCGCGCGCTTCCAGCCGGTGGTACACCGGCAGCAGTTCGCGCCAGGACGGCAGCCAGCCGGCTTCCCTTTCGAGCAGGCGCCAGAACATCACGCCGTAGCGCCGCAACAGGGTCATGGCCACGTGCTCCAGCGTTTCCGGGTCGAGCCGGCGCCGGCGCGGCGGGGCGGCAGGGTCGAGCGGCGCCTCGGGTTCGGCGCGCCGAACCAGGGCCCAGCGCCCGGCTTCTTCCATGGTCGGGCCGGCGCCGCGGCGGCGCTTGCGGTCGTTGCTGGCGCGTTTGCTCGACGGTAGCAGCATGGCGCGCATGCCGGCGAAGCTGTCCGCGTTCAGCAGGCCGGTGGTAACCAGTTCGCCGAGCGCGTTTTCCAGTTCCACCGGCAGCATGCGCATCTCGAACTGCAGTTCGTCGAAGAACATGGCGCCATGGCGGCGCAGCGCGTCCAGCACCAGGGCGGCACGCGGCGAGATCTCCGGCGGTCCGTCCGGCTGCGGCAAGCCATGCCAGAGCGCGGTCTGGCGCCGCGGCAGCAGCACAATGGGCGTGGTGCGTACCGGGCCGCCGGCGGCCGAACGCGGCGCGTCGATGCGGGTCCAGACGATCTTGCCGGCGCGGCACAAATCGTCCAGCCACAGGATGGAGTAATCGGGCAGGCGCAGGGCCAGCAGATCGGGTTCCCAGGAGCCGGCCGGGGCCTCGTAACCCTCCAGCAGGGCCAGCAGCTGGGGCAGGGCGTCCTGGCCCTGCCATTGCGTGCCGGGCGCAAGGTGCTGCCAGTCGAACAGGAAGCGAATGAAATCCTGCAGCTCGACCGGTTCGATCTCGCGCCGCAGGCGCCGGATCGTGTAGCGGTGGATGCGCGCCAGCAGGTGGCGTTCGCACCATTCCTCTTCCTGCACGCCCGGGGTGAAGCGGCCGCGCATCACGTAGCCCTCGCTTTCCAGCTGGCCGAGGGCGATGGCGACGGTGCTCTCCGGCAGGACCAGGCTGGCGGCGATGGCCGGCAAAGGCTGCGGACCGCTGCCGGACAGGCGCGCACGCACCACTTCGACCAGGGCCGCATCTCGGGTCCAGGGTTCGCCATCGTTGCCGCGGTGGCTGTCGGGGACGCTCAAAGGCGGCTCGATCGTGGTGTCGGGATAGGCGGCCTGCAGGCAATCGAGCCGTTCCAGCGCGACCCAGAAGTCGACGCCGCCGGCACCGCGCATACGCGTGGCGCGGCCCGCCGTTGCCAGAGCGGCCAGCCAGGCCGGCCAATTTTCATCTGCTTGCGCCTGGCGCACGGCCTCCTCCTGCGTGACGCAGGCCAGCGCCACCAGCGCTTCCTGCACCTCGTCGGCATTCCTGGCGCGCGGCCAGGCTTCCTCGGCCACGGCCTTAATGGCGTCGAGATCGAGCGCGCCCAGGTCGTCAGGAGAAGCCGGGTCGCTCCAGTGCCGGTTCAGCACGGCCTGGGTGCGGCGTTCTTCCAGCGGCGCATCGTCGAGGAAGGCGTAGGGACGGGCGTTCAGGATCTCGGCCGCCAGCGGCGAGGGCGCGGGCAAGTCGCGCGCCAGCAGGCGGACGTCACCGTTTTCCATGCGCCGCAGCAGCGCCAGCCAGCCTTCGCTGTCCATGGCGTCGTGCAGGCAGTCGTCCAGGGTCTGGTCGACCAGCGGGTGTTCCGGCAGCTCGCGCTCGCCCACGATGTTTTCCAGGCAGGCGGCACCGTCCGGGAAGATGGTGGCCAGCAGGTCGTCGCTTTTCATGCGCTGCAGCTGCGGCGCCACCTTGCGCCCGCCGGCAAAGCGCGGCAGGGCCAGCGCCGTGGTCGCGTTCCAGCGCCAGCGCACGTTGAACAGCGGTGCGTCCAGCAGGGCTTGCACCAGGATCGGTTCGGCGGTGGCGGCGCGCAGGTAGCGCCAGACTTCATCCAGCGGAAAACTGTGGCTGGTCGACAGCGACAGGATGATCGCATCCTCGGTGGCCGCCGCCTGCAACTCGAAATTGAAGTTGCGGCAGAAGCGCTTGCGTAACGCCAGGCCCCATGCGCGGTTGATGCGGCTGCCGAAAGGCGTGTGGATCACCAGCTGCATGCCGCCGGATTCGTCGAAGAAGCGCTCCATCACCAGCGTGTCCTGGGTCGGCAGGGCGCCCAGCGCCGCGCGGGCGCGCGCCAGGTAGTCGACGATCTGGTTCGCCGCGTCATCCTTCAGGCCCAGGTGCTCGCCCAGCCAGTCGACGGCGCGATCGAGCGCGGCGCTGTTGTCGGCCGGCGCAGCCTTGCCCTTGCCGCCGGCCGGTTCGGCCAGCTGGCGCTCGACTTCAAGACGCAGGCGCGCCACGCCCTGCGACAACTCGTCACTGCGCCCCGGCGCTTCGCCATGCCAGAACGGGATGTTCGGCGCGGCGCCGTGCGCGTCTTCCACGCGCACGCGGCCCGATTCGATGTTCATGATGCGATAGGAGGTATTCCCGAGCTGGAAGACGTCGCCGGCCAGGCTCTCGACCGCGAAGTCTTCATTGACAGTGCCGACCGACAGCCCCTGCGGCTCCAGCAGCACCGTGTAGTCGGCGTTCTCGGGAATGGTACCGCCCGAGGTGACGGCGGCCAGCTTGCCGCCGCGCCGCCCGCGCAGCGACCGGGTGGCGGCGTCGCGGTGGATGTAGGCGCCGCGCACGCCGGCGCGCGTGGTGTAGCCTTCGGCCAGCATGCGCAGCAGGGCGTCGTATTTTTCGCGCGGCAGTTCGGCGTAGGGTTCGGCCTGGCGCACGAGATCGAACAGCGCGTCTTCGCTCCATTCCCGGCAAGCCACTTCGGCCACGATCTGCTGGGCCAGCACGTCGAGCGGCGCCTGCGGGATGCGCAGCGCGTCGAGCTCGCCGCGCCGCACGCAGTCGAGCAGGGCCGCGCATTCGACCAGGTCGTCGCGCGAGGTCGGGAACAGCCGGCCCTTCGGCGTGCCGCCGACAAAGTGGCCGGAACGCCCGACGCGCTGCAGGAAGGCGGCGATATTGCGCGGCGAGCCGACCTGGCAGACCAGGTCGACGTCGCCGATGTCGATGCCCAGCTCCAGCGATGCGGTGGCGATCAGCGCCTGCAGTTCGCCGCGCTTCAGGCGCTGCTCGGCATCGAGCCGGTACTCCTTGGCCAGGCTGCCGTGGTGGGCGGCCACGTGGCCGGCGCCGAGGCGGTCGCCCAAGTGGCGCGCCAGGCGCTCGGCCATGCGGCGCGTGTTCACGAAGATCAGCGTGGTCCGGTGCAGCACCACCAGTTCGGCCATGCGGTCGTAGACGCGCTCCCAGACTTCGTTCGGCATCACCGCTTCCAGCGGCACCGGCGGCAGTTCCAGGCCGAGGTCGCGCGCCCGCACGTGGCCGACGTCGACCACGGCGCACGGCCCGCCGGCGCGTCCGACCAGGAAATCGGCCACGGCGGAAATCGGCTTCTGGGTGGCCGACAGGCCGATGCGCACCGGCGGCCGGCCGCCGCATCCGGTGCACAGAGCGTCCAGGCGTTCCAGGCTGAGCGTCAGGTGGCTGCCGCGCTTGCTGCCGGCCACGGCGTGGATTTCGTCGACGATCACGGTGCGCACGGTTTGCAGCATGGCGCGGCCGCTGTCGGAGCCGAGCAGGACGTACAGCGATTCCGGCGTCGACACCAGGATGTGCGGCGGCCGCCGGCGCATGGCGTTGCGCTCGGCCGTGGTGGTGTCGCCGGTGCGCACCGCGGTGCGGATGCCGTGCGGCGCCAGGTCCATGGCGTCGAGCTGGGCGCCGATGCCGGCCAGCGGCCCCTCCAGGTTGACGCGGATATCGTTCGACAAGGCTTTCAGCGGCGAGACGTACAGCACCCGGGTTTCGTCCGGCAGCGGCGCCACTGCGCCTTCGCGCACCAGGGCGTCGATGGCGGCCAGGAAGGCGGTCAGGGTCTTGCCGGAACCGGTGGGCGCCGCCACCAGGGTGGCGCGGCCGGCCTGGATCGGCGGCCAGGCGCGCAGCTGCGCCTCGGTAGCGGCCGGAAAGCTGGCGGCGAACCAGGCGCTGACCGCCGGGTGGAAATCGTGCCGCAAATTGTCGGGGGAAGGGCGGTCGTTCATCGGCATCAGATGGGGTTTGATCGGCAGGAGGCAAGGCCGGATCGTGCGCGAGCGAACAGACCGCCACGGCCTGGTCGCCCGACACTGCATACCAAGAATACACAAGAAACAGGAGCGGAGATGAAACAGGCTGGGCGCCGGCGGCGCCGCGGGCATGCCGTGCGCTGGCTGGGTTGGCTATCCTTGGTAGCCGCCGTGCTGGGCATCGTGGCCGTGGCCGTCATCTGGCACCCGGCGCTGGCGCCGATCGAGGCCACCCCGCGCTTCGAGCCCGGCCTGGTGGAGCGTGGCGCCCGCGTGGCGGCGCTCGGCACCTGCGCCGCCTGCCACACGGTCGACCCGGCGCGGCCGTTCGCCGGCGGCTTCGCGCTCGCGACGCCCTTCGGCACCGTCTACAGCACGAATATCACCCCGGATGCGCGTACCGGCATCGGCACATGGAGCGAAGAGGCATTCAACCGCGCCATGCGCAAGGGCGTCTCGCGCGACGGCCACCTGCTGTATCCGGCCTTCCCCTACAACCATTACGCGCGCTTGAGCCAGGACGACGTGCGCGCCCTGTATGCCTATTTCATGACGCGCCCGCCGCTGGAAGCCCCGGCGCGCCGGAACGAGATGACTTTCCCCTTCGGTTTCCGGCCGCTGGTCGGCTTCTGGAACATCCTGTATCTCGACGACGAAGCAATTCGCCCCGACCCGAAACAGTCGGCCGAATGGAACCGCGGCGCCTACGTGGCCGATGCACTGGCCCATTGCAGCGCCTGCCACACGCCGCGCACGCGCCTCGGTGGCCCGGACAACCAGCGCTTCTTCGATGGCGGTGAGGCTGAGGACTGGTACGTGCCGGCGCTGAACGCCAGGTCGCCGTCGCCGCTGCCGTGGACGCGCGACCACCTTGCCGCCTACCTGCGCACCGGGATCGCGCCGGGCCATGCGGCGGCGGGCGGGCCGATGCAAAGCGTGGCCGAAAACCTGCGCCATGCCGACCCGGCCGACATCGACGCGCTGGCGACCTACATCCACAGCTACCTGGCCCAGGCGCCCGCGCGCGACACGCCGGCCACGCGTCGCGGCAGCCTGCCCGCTCCCAAACCGGACGACCCGGACCTGGCGCGCATGCGCCTCGGGCACCAGGTGTATGCCAACGCCTGCGCGCGCTGCCACGACGCCGGCCGCACCGAAAGCTCGGGCACGGCGCTGCAGCTGCAGCAGGCGGTGGCCCTGTACGACCCGGACCCGCGCAGCCTGATCCACCTGGTGCGCGACGGCATCGCCCCGCCCGACGGCGAGCCGGCGCGCTGGATGCCCGGCTTCGGCGCCATCCTCACCGACGAACAGACGGCCGCGCTGGCGGCCTACCTGCGCCGCTACGGCGCCGGCCAGCCCGACTGGCCCGAGCTCGAGAAACAGGTCCGGAAAGGCAAAGAATGAGCTACGAACTCCAGGTCAACGGCAAACGGCACCGGGTCGACACCGACGCCGACACGCCCTTGCTCTACGTGCTGCGCAACGACCTGCAGCTGAATGGCGCCAAGTTCGGCTGCGGTCTCGGCCAGTGCGGCGCCTGCACCGTGATGCTCGATGGCGCGCCGGTGATGTCGTGCATCGTGCCGGTGTCGGTGGTCGGCAAGCGACCGGTGCGCACGGTGGAAGGTTTGGGTACGGTGGACAAGCCGGGTGTGCTGCAGCAGGCCTTCATCGACGAGCAGGCGGCCCAATGCGGCTACTGCATCGCCGGCATGATCATGCGCGCCCAGGCCCTGCTCGACAAGCATCCGGCGCCGACCGATGCGCAGATCCGCAGCCACATGATGCCGAATTTGTGCCGCTGCGGAACCCACATGCGCATCCTGCGCGCGGTACGGCGCGCCGCCGATACGCTGCGCGGCCAGGCGGGCGGAGGGCGTTCGTGAACGCGCCCTTGCCGAATCCGCAGCGGCGCCGCCTGCTGCTTGCCGGCGGCTCGCTGACCCTGGCGTTTGCCATGCATCCTGCCTGGACCCAGGAAGGAGGCGGCGGCGAGGAAAAAGGCGGCCTGCCCGGCAGCCTGGAAAAAGAGCCATGGCTCGACGCCTGGATCCGTATCGAGGCGAACAACGCCGTCACCATCTTCACCGGCAAGGCCGAGCTGGGGCAGGGCATCAAGACCGCGCTGCTGCAGGTGGCGGCGGAAGAGTTGCAGGTCAACCCAGGCCGCATCCGCCTGGTGACGGCCGATACCGCGCGCACCCCGAACGAGGGCTATACCGCCGGCAGCCATTCGATGCAGGACAGCGGCACGGCCTTGCGCCACGCGGCGGCCCAGGTGCGCTTCATCCTGGCCGGCATGGCGGCCCAGCGCTTCCAGCTAGCCGACAGCGCCTTGACCCTGCGCGACGGCGTCTTCGAAGCGCCCGGCGGACGACGCGTCACCTACGGCGAACTGCTTGCCGGGCGCCAGTTGCACCTGCGCGCCGACGGCAAGGCGCCATTGCGGGCACGCGCCGTGCACACGGTGTCGGGCAAGTCGCTGCGCCGGACCGACATCCCGGCCAAGGTCAGCGGCGGCAGCGCCTACGTGCAGGACCTGCGCCTGCCCGGCATGGTGCATGCGCGCGTGGTGCGTCCGCCTTCGCAAGCCGCGCAACTGGTCGCTGTCGATACGGCGCCCGTGGCGCGGCTGCCCGGCGTGCTGAAGGTGGTGCGCGATGGCCGCTACCTGGCCGTGATCGCCGACGGCGAATACCGCGCCGTGAAGGCGGCAACGGCGCTGGCCCGCGCCACGCGCTGGGACGTGCCCGCATCGTTGCCGGGCACGGCGAATGTGCCGGCGGACGTGCGCGCGCGGCCCGCCGAAGCCATTCCCATCCTCGAACGCGGCACGGTCCAGGCGGGCGGGCGCACGCTCAGCGCCACCTACACCCGGCCCTGGCAACTGCACGCCTCGGTCGGCCCGTCGTGCGCGGTGGCCCAGCTGGTCGACGGCCAGTACACCGTCTGGACCCACTCGCAGGGCGTGTATCCGCTGCGCGAGGCGCTGGCCGAATTGCTGGGCGTGGACAAGGAGACCATCCGCTGCATCCACGTCGAGGGTTCGGGCTGCTATGGCCATAATGCGGCCGACGATGTGGCTGCCGACGCCGCGCTGCTGGCGCGCAGCTATCCGGGCCGGCCGGTGCGGGTGCAGTGGATGCGCGAGGAAGAACATGCCTGGGAACCGATCGGCCCGGCGATGCTGGTGGAAGCGCGGGCCACCCTCGGCGCCGATGGCCGCATCGCCGACTGGCACTATGCGGTGACCAGCCCGTCGCACAACAACCGGCCCGGCAAGGCCGGCAACCTGCTGGCCGCAACCCATTTGGCCAAGCCATTCACGCCGCCGCCGGGCAAGCCGATTCCCCAGCCCGAGGGCGGCGGCGACCGCAATGCGGTCCCGTACTACGTGCTGCCGAATGCGCGCGTGGTGCACCGTTTCCAGCAGCATGCGCCGCTGCGCACCTCGGCCCTGCGTTCGCTCGGCGCTTACTGCAACGTATTCGCCATCGAAAGCTTCATGGACGAACTGGCGCAGGCCGCGAATGCCGACCCGGTGACCTTCCGCCTGCGCCACCTGGATGACCCGCGCGCCATCGATGTAGTGAAGCGCGCCGCCGAGAAGTTCGGCTGGAACGCCTATCGGCCAGGTCCGCGCCGTGGCCGCGGCTTCGCCTTTGCGCGTTATAAGAACCTGGCGGCGTACTGCGCGATCGCGCTGGAAGTCGAGGTCGCGCGCGAGACGGGATTCGTGCGCATCCTGCGTGCGGTGGCGGCGGTCGACTGCGGCGAGGTGGTGAACCCGGACGGCGTGCGCAACCAGATCGAGGGCGGCATCATCCAGTCGGCCAGCTGGACCTTGCTGGAGCAGGTGCGCTTCGACGAGCGCCAGGTCCAGACCGTCGACTGGGCCTCGTATCCGATCCTGCGGTTCAATCAGGTGCCGCAGCAGCTCGAGGTGCATCTGATCGACCGGCCGGGCGAACCGTATCTCGGCACCGGTGAAGCGTCGCAGGGACCGGCGGCTGCGGCGCTGGCGAACGCGGTGGCGCAGGCAGCCGGCGTGCGCGTGCGCGACTTGCCGCTGGACCGGGCGCGGATGCGGGCGGCGAAGTAGGGCGTTCCCGCCCTCGGCAAGGGCGTGCATTTCCGTTATCATCGCCGGTCCTGCCCATTCCAACTTCGTCGTGACCGCCACCACTACCGCCACCAGTCTTGCAACGCGCGCCCTGAACCTGGTCAACTGCGGCCTGGTGGTGCTCGACGACGCGCACCGGATCGTGTTGTGGAACCGCTGGATGGCGGCGCGCTCGGGCTACGCAGGCGCGCGGGTGCAGGAGCGTTCGCTGTTCGAGGTGTTTCCGGAATTGCGCGGCTCGCGCGTGGAGACGGCGGTGCTGGCGGCGCTGGCGTCGAACATCGCGGGGAATGTCCCGCAAGCCCAGGAGTGCGCGCCTTTTCCGCTGCGCGAAGCGGGCAGCTTCGACGGCGCGCGGATCGACCAGGTGGTGTCGGTGACGCCGTTTGTCGAGGAGGGCGCGCGCTTTTGCCTGATCGAGATCCGCGACGTCAGCGGCAGCGTCGGCCGCGAACGCCAGCTGCGCGAGCATGCCGAAACGCTGCGCGCCCGCTCCTACGTCGACGGCCTGACCGGCATCGCCAACCGCCGCTACTTCGACGTCGCCCTCGACCGCGAACTGCGCCGCGCCCAGCGCACCGGCAGCCCGCTGGCGCTGCTGTTGATGGACATCGATTCCTTCAAGGCCTACAACGACCACTTCGGCCACCAGCAGGGCGACGTCTGTTTGTCGACGGTGGCGCAGGCGCTGGCGGCCATGCTCAAGCGTCCGGCGGACGTGGCGGCGCGCTACGGCGGCGAGGAGTTCGCGGCCATCCTGCCGGACACCACACTCCAACAGGCATGCGCGCATGCGAATGCAATCCGCGAACACGTGGCCTCGCTGGCACTGGCGCAGGCGCCTGCTGCCGTGCGGCCGGTGGTCACGCTCAGCATCGGCGTGGCCGGCTTCGACGGATCGGGGTTGAACGAGGCTGCCGCGCTGGTCGCGGCGGCGGACAAGGCGTTGTATGCGGCCAAGCGCGGCGGGCGTGACCGGGTTGCGGTGGATGGCGGGGCGTCTCCGATCTAGTCGGGTCGCTGCGGGAGATTGCGGACCGCCGCCGTGGTCCACCCCTTCGATGGCCTGCACGGGAAATTGCGGTCCAGGCTTTCATGCCCCTCGAAAAAATCCATCGTTTTGAAACTCCAGTAGAAGTTTTTTTCGTCTTCCTTGATCAGCGCGTGCGCGGTGAAGTTGAAGTCGCCACTGGCCTGCTGGATCGATTCGATTACCGAGTGGACTTCGACGCAGTCGGGATGGCGCGTGGACAAACGCGTTTCGATTGCCGCGTTCTTTTCGTGCTCTGCCATCGCAAGGAAAACCAGCAGGAAGGCTCCATTCGCCACATAGGCCAGTGACACCGGTACGACCCATTTCGTGCGCCATCGGCGCGTCGCCATGGTGGCCGCGAGCAGCAACACCACGCTCGATATTGCTGCCGCGACTGCCGGCGTCCACAGGAAGGGGAAAATTTCCAATACGCGCGGAACGAACACAAGCGGCAGGAAGGGCACGACCAGGAACCACAGCAGCGGAAAATTCAGGAGCGAGAAGACCGCCCAGAATAGATAAGAGTGGATCAGGAAGTGCCGGATGTTCATTGACTGTGCAAGCCGGGAGGTAAAGGGGACGCGGGAAAACGGAGTGTACGAGGTCGTTCGCCGGAATTGCAAGAAAGCCAGTCGTCAACGTACTAAAGGCCTTTTTTATTCCTGCAATAATTGGCGAGATTCCAATGGAAGTCAGCGGTATATACTCGCTGCGCGCCACCTCGACGCCATGACATGCTCATCCAAAGGGAAATATATGAAGTTCGTAATGCAAGCCGCGTTCGGTTTTTCCATGCTCGTCGCCGCACCTGTGTTTTCCGCCACTGCCGCGCCGGCGCCAAATGCCGTTGCAGCCAGCCCGGCGCACGTCCAGGCCGTGCAGGACCTGCTCGGCGTGATGCATGTCGAATACGAACTGCGCG
The DNA here is from genome assembly GCF_030411995.1 of Massilia sp. YIM B02769. Taxonomy (GTDB): domain Bacteria; phylum Pseudomonadota; class Gammaproteobacteria; order Burkholderiales; family Burkholderiaceae_D; genus Telluria. The sequence continues at coordinate 206,448 of NZ_JASNRC010000005.1, read as the reverse complement.
CGGTCGCCGCCCGCACCCGCTTCCCGAGCGAGGCGCAGCGCAAGGCCGTGAACGCCAAGCTGGACAAGATGCCACCGGCGGAAGTGCATCGCCGTCTTGCGCCTACACTGGCCGGCAAGATCTCCGCCGATACGGCGCTCGAGATGACCCGCTTTTATAACACCCCATACGGCAAGAAACTCAACCAGCAGAAGTACAACAGCGGCCCGCAAATCATGATGCCGGGGATGTCGAGTGCTGTGCCGCCGGAAGAAAAGAAAGAACGCAAGCGTGCGGCGTATGTCCAGGCGAGCAAGGAGCTTGCGGCTGCGGAACCGGCAATCCAGCACGAGGCGTTCAAGCTGCTGCAGGCATTGAATAACGAGAAGCGGTAAGTCGTGTTCACTGCCTCGACGGCGACCGTGAGGTTAGCCGATAGGAGAGCAATGCTTAAGCGATGCGGTTGTGGCGGATGAGGCTAGGGAGGTCTGCTATCGGCCAGGAACCGACCTAAAGGGGTGGAGAAAAGTTTGGAGCCAACAGAGCAGTTTATATCGCCTTTACCGGACGAAGCACGCATAACTGAACCGCGACGTGTGCGCTGGTTGATAAAAAAGGCTGTCTACGGCGGGTTGGGGGTAAGGTAAGAAATCCGGACCGTAGATTTATTTCGATCATGCGCCACCCAGAGGGATGGGTGTGGGGTGTGGTTGCTCCAGAAAGCACGCCCGATAACTTCCAGCATCCGTACCTTGAACGGTATCGCGGCCCGTTACCGGGAGAGGACAATCTCGAAGTCACCCAGCCACTAGGCGTTGAATTCGTTTGCGGAAACGCTTCGCTTCAAGACTAGCGGTAGCTGTGAGGTCCGCTTCGGGTCGGGTCCGGTCTGTCGCAGACTGGCAGGGANCAGCTGACACCTCACGTTGAATGTCCGCTTTCGAAGTGTAGCCATGTCAGCAATGGGTCGGTAGCGGCCGGTCGTGATAATCGGCGAGTTTGTTGCCTCAGCAACCTGCTATGCTGCTTCGGACAGCTGCTTTCGGCCAGAAGCGGACGTAGCGATCATCGGATAAATCGCCTGGTGGCGGAGGAGGATAGCTAGTGGACACCCCAACTCGAGAAGAGTATTTCGAACATCTGAAGCGAGAACTCAATCCTACGATTTGGGTAACGGATTGGATGAGCCATCGCTTAATGAACGTCGAGTTCTCGCTCGACCAAAAAAATGCAGAGACGGTGATTAAGGTGTGCCTCGAAGGAATTCGCGGGTTTTTGAGCGCGCGATCCTTCGGATCTGATCTGGTTGAGAAAATTGTGGATGCAGCTCCATATACGGCCAAAGCGAAGCTGTCATTCAATCGAGTATTTAAAAGTGATCTGGTCGAGCTTCAGGACGGTGACCTGGAAGCTGATGTGAACCTCGCGCTTTATTGCTTTTTGCAGGTCGCTTTTACTTACAAGCTTTAGAGCCTTCATCTCTGACTCTGAACGTCCGCTGTGGGTCGTAAGCGGACGTGACAAGAGATCCCGACCCGTCATTAGCGGACGTACGCGAGCAGATCACCTATACTGTAGAAGACACCTGAAGGAAAACGTATATTTGCCGACCTGATTCTGAATATTCTCGGTCCAATCAGTGCCAGGCAGTATGCCGTGGTACGCAAGGTTTTGTGGGTGGTACTGGCTGTACCGTTAGTTTTCTTTTTTTATGGCGTGCTTGCTTCCTGAACGTCTGATTTGGGGCGGAAGCGAACGCTACAATAAGTCCGCAATCGGCAAGAAGCGGGTTCTGTCGGTAACGGCAAGCTAAAAGCATTCCATCCCTTGGCCGTTACTCATCAATAGCAACGGCAAGAGACGCTGCGCTCACGGCTTCCGAAATACGATCGCATGCTGGATCGGCAGCGATTCGATCGTACGTTCCCACTTCATGCCATGCGCCGTGGCTTCACGCCTTACCTGCCGCTCGCTCATCTTATGCAGCGGCTTGATCGCGACCGCAGGATCCTCAGCCCGATATTCGACGAAGACGACGCGCCCGCCCGGCTTCAGGGCCGCGACGATACTGTCGAGGACCTCCGAGGGATAGGCGAGCTCGTGATAGACATCGACCATGATTGCCAAATCGACGCTAGCCGGCGGCAATTTAACGGTGGTCTCGCTGCCTAGCACCGAGACCACATTGCGCACGCCGCGCTTCGCCATCTGGCGGTCGAGCATGCCGATCATTTCCGGCTGCACGTCCACCGCATACACCCGACCGCCAGGCCCTACCTGTTTCGCCAGCTGCCAGGTGTAGTAGCCGGTGCCGGCGCCGATGTCGGCCACCGTCATGCCGGGCGCGAGCGCCAGTTCCCGCAGAAGCAGTTCGGGCCGCTCCTCGCGTGCGCGGCTTTCGCGCTCGAGCCATTGCGCGCCTTCCCATCCCATCACCCCAGCAATCTCGCGGCCCATGTAGCGCTTGCCGATGCCATCCGGACTGGGGGCGACGCGTTCATAGCGCGTGTCGGCGGCGGCTGCCTGTGGCGCGGCATCGATGCTGGCGGATGACAGCAGCGTCAGCGCCGACAGGCAGGCTGCCAGGATGGGTTGGGAGGTGCGACGATTGCGAAAGCGGGTGCGGTGCATGATCGGTTTCCGTAAGAAGTCGCTGCCTGCAATCGCGCCGGCAGGCTTGCCGTGAATGGAAATAACCAGTGTAGCGGCATTGGCTGTCCGACGTGCGCCGGCTATACCGGAATTTCCTCGATATGCCGCGTTGACTGAGCAGTTACGGGCTACAAAGTGTGGATGCTCTACACCCGAATGCAGCGGCTGGCACAACATGTTTACCGACCGCACGATAACTGGTGCCGAAGAGTGCGATTCGATCACCAATCGGGTACGCTACCGAGGCCCGCGCTGCACGGCCTCGGCAACGTCGTCTTTACCCGCTGCCTTCAGCCCATCCACCGCCCCCTGCACATCGCGCGCTTCCTTGTTCTGGCTGAGCTTCGCCTTGCCCTCCAGCCGCGTGATCTCGATCTCGATGCCGACAATCGCCTGCAGCAGGCCGTCGATGAACTCGCGCGGACTGTCCGCCATCGTCCACGGCACCGGCTGCGACGCTTCATGTGCTTTGGTCAGCCGCCCCACGATCCCGCGCACGAAGCGCTCGTTATCGACGATCCGCACCCGCCCGTGCGCATGCGCCACCACGTAGTTCCAGGTCGGCACCTGCCTGTGCTGCTCGTGCTTCGATGGATACCAGTTCGGCGAGATATACGCGTCGGCCGCGCGGAAGATCACCATCACCTCGGCACCGTCGGCCAGCTCCTGCCAGACCGGATTGGCACGCGCCACGTGGCCGCTGAGGATGCCCAGGCTGCCCGCTGCGGCACTCAGTTCGAAGGGAAGGTGATTCGCGTCGAGCCCCGCCGCGCCGTGGGTGACGAGGATGCCGAGCGGATGCCGGCGGATGAGGTCGTGCAAGACCTCGGGACGGTTTTCGGCGAAATGGGAGGGAACGTACATGGTCATGCTCCGGGCGACAATCCTGCGATTATCGCCCGGTTTGCCCTCACGCTGAGGCTTGGGCCGGCAATTACTTCGGCTGGTAGATCTGGTCGAACACGCCGCCGTCGGCGAAGTGGGTCTTCTGCGCATTGGCCCAGTTACCGGCAACGTCGCCGATCGTGAACAGCTTCACCTGCGGGAAGTTCTTCGCGTACTGCTTGGCCGCTTTCGGCGTGGCCGGGCGGTAGTAGTTCTGGGCGATGATGGCCTGCGCTTCGTCGGTATACAGGAAGTTCAGGTAAGCCTCGGCCACCTTGCGGGTGCCGTGCTTGTCGGCGAACTTGTCGACGACCGCCACCGGCGGCTCGGCCAGGATGCTGACCGACGGGGTGATGATGTCGAACTTGTCCGGGCCGAGCTCCTTGACCGCCAGGTAGGCTTCGTTTTCCCAGGCGATCAGCACGTCGCCAATACCGCGCTCGACGAAGGTGGTGGTGGCGCCGCGTGCGCCCGAGTCCAGCACCGGCACGTTCTTGTACAGTTTGCTCAGGAATTCCTTGGCCTTGGCTTCGTTGCCGCCCGGCTGGCGCAGGGCATAGCCCCAGGCGGCCAGGTGGTTCCAGCGCGCGCCGCCCGAGGTCTTCGGGTTCGGGGTGATGACGGCGACGCCCGGCTTGATCAGGTCGTTCCAGTCCTTGATGCCTTTCGGGTTGCCCTTGCGCACCAGCAGCACGATGGTCGAGGTGTAGGGCGACGCGTTGTGCGGCAGGCGGGTCTGCCAATCCTTGCGCAGCAGGTTCTTCTCGCTCAGGGCGTCGATGTCGTAGCCGAGGGCGAGGGTGACGACGTCCGCTTCCAGGCCGTCGATCACCGAGCGCGCCTGCTTGCCCGAGCCGCCGTGCGACTGCTTGATCTTGACGTTGTCGCCGCTTTTCGCTTTCCACGACTTGGCGAAGGCGGCGTTCACGTCCTGGTACAGCTCGCGGGTCGGGTCGTAGGACACGTTCAGCAGGTTCACGTCTGCGGCGAAGGCCGGTTGCAGCAGTGCGGTGGCGGCCAGCAGGACCAGCAATTTTTTCTTGATCATGGTTGTTTCTTAAGAGAAGTCATCAGTAGGAGCACCTTACTGGCGGCGGCCCTGGCGTGTGAACGAAGCTTTTTGACCATACGTATTTGTTTTTCGCATAAGAAGAGCCTTGCCGGGGCAAGAGGCGTGCGCGATGCGGTAAACTGCGCGGCTCGTTCTAAACATATAGAGAAAGTGTATGAAGTCGCTCCCTATCGAGCTGCGCGAACAGGCGCTGGCCTGCCTGCTGGAATGCGATCCGGCAGCCAAGGTGGGCATGGTGTTCGCCATGGCGCAGCAGCACCGCGCCGGCAACTGGACCGTGGACAGCGCCGCAGAGGTGGCGCCGCCGCCCGGCATTCCCGGCCGCCCTGCAAAGCCAGACCTGGTGCCGCCGCTGCAGGTCGGACGCCGCTCGATGGCCACTACCGAGGGCAGGGCGATGCTGGTCCACGCGCTGGCCCACATCGAGTTCAATGCGGTGAACCTGGCGCTGGATGCCCTGTGGCGCTTCCCCGGTTTGCCGGACACCTATTACACCGACTGGCTGCGCGTGGCCAAGGAGGAGGCGACGCACTTCGACATGCTCTCGCAGCACCTGGCCACGCTGGGACACGCCTATGGCGACTTCCCGGCCCATAACAGCCTGTGGGAGATGGTAGAGAAGACCAGCGGCGACGTGGTGGCGCGCATGGCGCTGGTGCCGCGCACCCTGGAGGCGCGCGGCCTGGATGCGATTCCGCCGCTCCGCGCGAAACTGGCCCAGGCCGGTGACCTGGCCGCTGCCGCCATCCTCGATATCCTGCTGGTCGAGGAAGAAGGCCACGTGGAGATCGGCAACCGCTGGTTCTTCCACCTGTGCGCCGAACGCGGCCTGGAACCGATGGCCACCTATGACGAGCTCACCGTGCGCTACAAGGCGCCGGTCTTGAAGGGGCCGTTCAACATCGAAGCCCGGCGCCGTGCGGGCTTCAGCGAAGCGGAGCTGGCCCGCTTCGGCTGATCAACGCTGGTTCACACCGGCGTGCGCACCGACTTGGTGCTGGCCATCAGTTCGCCGGCCCAGTAGAGCAGGGCCAGCGCCGGGAAGGCCATGCCCAGCAGCAGGGCGGCATGCCAGCCGTACTGCGAGAATACCCAGGCGCCCGAGGCCGAACCCACTGCGCCACCGACGAAGAACAGCGAGAAGTACAGGCCGTTCAGGCGGCTGCGCACCTCGGCCGGCAGCGAGAAGATGGCGCGCTGGCCCAGCACCATGTTGCCGGCCACGCCCATGTCGATCACGATCGAGGCGACTACCAGAAGGGCCAGGGCGATATTCCGCGACTCCGGTGCGAACAGCGGCAAGGCAAAGCCGGTGATGGCCAGCAGCATGGCGCAGGCAGTGGCGGGCAGCGTGTGGCCGCGGTCGGCCAGCTTGCCGGCGATCGGCGACGCGACGGCGCCGGACACGCCGACCAGGGCGAAGATGGCGATACCGGTCTGCGACAGGTGGAAGGCGGGACCGGACAGCATCATCGGCGTGACGGTCCAGAACAGGCTGAAGCACGCGAACATGGCGGCGTGGTAGGCGGCGCGCCGGCGCAGGACCGGCGTGCTGGCGAACAGGTGGCCGAGCGAGGCGATCAGGCGGGCATAGGACATGCTGTGCGCGGGACGGCGCTCCGGCAGGCGGGTGCGCAGCACAAAGGCGAGCACCATCACGATGAGGGCGGCGGCGCCGAACACGGTGTGCCAGCCGCCATGGTCGGCCACCAGGCTGGAGACCGGACGCGCCAGCATGATCCCGAGCAGCAGGCCGCTGACCACCTTGCCGACCGTGTGGCCGCGCGTTTCCTCGCGCGACAGATGGGCGGCGAACGGCACCAGCACCTGGGCCGCCACCGAGCCGAGCCCGATGCCGAGCGAACTGGCGAGGAACAGCCAGGCGTTGCTGCTGAAGGCGGCGCAGGCGAGGGCTGCGGCGGTGCCGAGCAGCAGGCAGAACACGAGCTGGCGGTTTTCCAGCAGGTCGCCGAGCGGCACGATGAAGAACAGGCCGAGCGCGTAGCCGATCTGGGTCAGCGTGACGATCAGGCCGGCGGCGCCCTCTGACAGGCCGGTGCTGGCGGCGATCGGGCCGACCAGGGTTTGCGAGTAGTAGAGGTTGGCGACGATCAGGCCGGCGGACAGCGCCAGCAGGCGCACCATGCCGGGCGCGATGTCGGCGCCGGGTGTGGCTGGGTGGTTCATGGATTCTCCTGTGGGATGGACAAATGATGTGTCCATTCTAGAAAGGCCGGCGCAAAAGATAATCCACCGTCCGGCCTCCCTTACAATTCATATTATCTGAACAATCACGACCATGCTGGAGGGTGCTCGATTTGGACCGTATCAAAGCCATGCAGACCTTTGTCCGCATCGTCGAGGCCAGCAGCTTCTCGCGCGCCGCCGAGAGCCTGGACTTGCCGCGCGCCTCGCTGACGGCAACCATGCAGAACCTGGAAGCCTACCTGGGCCGCACACTGCTGCAGCGGACCACGCGCAGCGTGTCGCTTACCAGCGATGGGGCGGCCTACTATGAACACTGCATCGCCATCCTGGCCGCGCTCGACGCGGCCGAGGCGCCGTTCCGCATGGCGGATGCGCCGCCCCAGGGCCGCCTGCGCGTCGAACTGCCCGGGGCGCTGGGCCGGAATGTGGTCATGCCGCGCCTCGCCGAATTCCACGCCGCCTACCCGGAGGTCGAACTGGTGGTCGGCCTGAGCGACAGGCTGGCGGACCTGAACCGCGACGGCATCGATTGCGCCCTGCGCGTCGGCGAACTCGAGGACTCGGCCCTGATCGGGCGCCGCATCGGCAGCATGCGCTTCATCACCTGCGCGGCGCCTGGCTACCTGGAGCGCCACGGCAGGCCGGAGACCATCGCCGATCTCGAGGGCCACGTCGCGGTCGTGCATTTCTCGGGCCGTACCGGGCGTGCCTTCGACTGGGATTTCGCGGTCGATGGCGAGGTGCGGCGCATGACATTCGCCGGACCGGTGGCGGTGAACGACGCCGATGCCTATGTCTGCGCCGGCCTGCAGGGCCTGGGCCTGATCCAGGCGGCCAGCTACCAGGTGGCAGCGCACCTGCGCAGCGGCGCGCTGGTGCCGCTGCTTGCGCAATTCCCCTGTGCGGCGATGCCGGTCTCGCTGGTCTATCCTAAGGGGCAAATGGCGGCGCCCAAGCTGCGCGTCTTCAACGCCTGGATCGAGGCGCTGTTCGCCGCCCACCCGCAACTGCATCCTTGAACTGACAATGGAATCGAACATGAACGAACACATCCATGCCGTCCCGCTCGAAAAAGCCTACCGCCTGCTGACCCATGGGCCGACCGTGCTGGTCTCGGCCCGCCACGACGGCATCGACAACCTGATGGCCGCCGCCTGGGCCTGCGCCCTCGACTTCGCCCCGCCGAAACTTACCGTGGTGCTCGACAAGAGCACCCGCACGCGCGAGCTGATCGAAGCCAGTGGCGGGTTCGTGATCCAGGTGCCGACCGCGCAGCTGCTGCAGCTGACGCACGAGGTGGGGACGCGCAGCCGTGCGCGCGAACCCGGGAAACTGGACGCGATCGGTGTGGAACTGATCCGGCTGGGCGCCAGCGGCATGCCGTTCGTGGCCGGCTGCTCGGCCTGGCTCGAATGCCGGCTGATTCCCGAGCCGCACAACCAGCAGGTCTACGACCTGTTCATCGGCGAAGTGACCGCTGCCTGGGCCGACGACCGCGTGTTCTGCAATGGGCACTGGGAGTTCGAACAGGCGGGGCCGGAATGGCGCAGCATTCATCACGTGGCGGGCGGGCATTTCTACGCGATCGGCGAGGCGATGGCGGCGCACGTGGTGCACCCCGAATAGGCGTCCAATGCTCGTTCGAAAATTTCGACGATACAGCGGCAAACTACTCGCTTTTTGATCCGGCCGGGACGTCGCATAATGACTCCATCGACAACGCGGCCACAGCGCAAACGGGGAGTCGAAGGACCCGCCGGCGCCGATGTTCGAACAGTTCGAACGGCCCACAATAAAAGGAGCAGATCATGTTGAAAGTACGTAAAAGCGAAGAACGCGGCATTGCCAACCTGGGTTGGCTCGATTCGAAGCACACCTTCTCGTTCGGCCACTACCACGACCCGGCCCACATGGGCGTCGGTCCGCTGCGTGTGATCAACGAAGACCGGGTGCACGCCGGCCGCGGCTTCGACGCCCACGGCCACCGCGACATGGAAATCATCTCCTATGTCCTGGATGGCGCGCTGGAGCACAAGGACAGCATGGGCAACGGCTCGGTCCTGCGCTACGGCGACGTGCAGCGCATGAGTGCGGGCAAGGGCGTGGTGCACAGCGAGTTCAATGGCTCGAAGACCGACCCGGTGCACTTCCTGCAGATCTGGATCCAGCCGAACCAGATCGGCGCTCCGGCCGGTTACGAAGAAAAGCACTTCGACCGCGCATCGAAACTGGGCCGCCTGCGCCTGGTGGCGTCAAGCGACGGCCGCGAGGGATCGGTGACGATCCGCCAGGACGCGGCGCTGTACGCCGGCATCCTGACCGGCAGCGACGAAGTCAGCTTCCCGCTGCAGGCCGGCCGCATCGGCTACCTGCACGTGGCCCAGGGGGCGCTGACCGTGAACGGCATCGCACTGAAGGCGGGCGATGCGGTACGGGTCGACGACGAAGCGGCGATCGTGCTCAATGGTGCGGATAACGCGGAAGTGCTGCTGTTTGATTTGCCGCACTGAGCGAGGTAGGGGGCCGGTGGTGGCAATGGTGGGTTCGAGAACCCACCCTACGAGCGGTAGCTGGCTGGTGGTGGCAATGGTGGGTTCGAGAACCCACCCTACGAGCGGTAGCTGGCTGGTGGTGAGAATGGCGGGTTCGAGAACCCACCCTACGAGTGGTAGCGGGCCGGTGGTGGCAATGGTGGGTTCGAGAACCCACCCTACGCCGGCGCCGGAAGCGGTGGCCGGCGCGTTTTTTCATCGGCCTGCCTCAGGAGCGCAGGAAGTCGAGCAGGTCGGCGTTGATGCGGTCCTTGTGCGTGGTGGGAATGCCATGCGGCGCACCTTCGTAGACGACCAGCCTGGCCTGGGGCAGCAGCTCTACCGCGTGCCGGGCGCTCGCCCCGATCGGGACGATCTGGTCGTCGTCGCCGTGCAGCAGCAGGGTCGGGATCGTCATCTTCGCCAGGTCGGCCGTGAAGTCGGTTTCCGAGAATTGCGCGATGCAGGCATGCGCGCTGCGGATGCTGCATTGCATGCCCTGCAGCCAGAAGGTGTCGATCACGCCTTGCGAGGGCGTCGCGCCCGCCCGGTTGTAGCCATAGAAGGGCAATGCGAGATCCTTGAAGTATTGCGAGCGGTCGTGCAGCACGCCGGCGCGGATGGCGTCGAACACTTCCATCGGCAGGCCCTCGGGATTGGTGTCGGTGCGCAGCATCTGCGGCGGCACCGCGCTGATCAACACGGCCTTGGCCACGCGCGCCGTGCCGTGGCGGCCGATGTAGCGCGTGACTTCGCCGCCGCCGGTGGAGTGGCCGACCAGCGTGGCGCCCTGCAGGTCGAGCGCGTCGAGCAGGTCGGCCAGGTCGTCGGCATAGGTGTCCATGTGGTTGCCGTCCCAGGGCTTGCTCGACAGGCCGTGGCCGCGGCGGTCGTGGGCGATCACGCGGTAGCCGTGTTCGGCCAGGAACAGCATCTGGTCTTCCCAGGCGTCGCCCTGCAGCGGCCAGCCGTGGGAAAAGACCACGGGCGTGCCCTGGCCCCAGTCCTTGTAGTAGATCGACGTGCCGTCGCGGGTGGTAACCGTGCTGCCGGTAATGCTCGTGCTCATGGCGTCCTCGCAGGTTCGTTAGCTCATGCGATTGGACTGGCGGCGCCGTGTTTCGTTCCGGCGCAGCAGAAGATTGCCGCCTAGCGCGGTCCGCGCCGCAGCATCTCGGCGACCGTGTCCGATTCGCGCAAACGGTCTTTCCACCATGCCAGCGCCGCGCCTTCTTCGCCGGTGCGCCAGGCCAGGTGCAGGGTCTCGTCCGGTTTCGGTTCGTCCACCGTTTTGGCCACGAAGCGGCCCTGCGCCAGGTCGTCGCGCACCCAGGGTTCGGGCAGGAAGCCGAAGCCCAGGCCGGCGCGCTGGAAGTCGTACTTGGTCTGCATGTCAGGCACGGCTAGCGTGTCCTGGCCGAACAGCAGGCCGACGGTGCGCGCCTGCAGCTGGCGCGCGGAATCCGATACCGACACCGCGCGCCAGGCGCTCAGGTCGGCTTTCGAGAGCGGGCGCTCGATGGCGGCCAGCGGGTGGCCGGGCGCCACCACGAAGACGAACGAGACGGTCGCCAGCGGCAGCGAGGTATAGCCGCCGCCCGACGGGCCGCTGCCGGCCGCGCCCACCAGCAAGTCGGCGCGGCGGTCGAGCAGGGCTTCCCAGGTGCCGGACAAAGCGTCCTTCAACAGGCGCAGACGGGTCTGGTCGGCCACTTCGTAAAAGGCCTGGATATCGCCCATCAATGCGCCCGGGTCGAGCATCGAGTCGATGGCGATGGTGAATTCGGTTTCCCAGCCCGAGGCGACGCGGCGTACGCGGCGTTCCAGGTCGCCGGCCGCTTTCAGGAGATAGCGGCCTTCCTTGAGCAGCTCTTCTCCGGCGTCGGTGAGCGTCACGCGCGGGCCGAAGCGCTCGAACAGCTGCACGCCCAGGTCTTCCTCGAGCTTGGCGACCGTGTACGAAATCGTCGACGGCACCCGAAAGAGTTCCTTGGCGGCGGCCGCGAACGAACCGCGGCGGGCGATGGTGTCGACGGTGAGCAGGGCGTCGAGGCTGAGTTTCAACATGGTCTCATGCGGGCGCCGCACGGGGCGGCGCCGTGGTTTTCAGGAGCAGCTTACAGGTAGAAGTTGGCGAAGATGCCGACGTGGTCACCCTTGACCTTGCCGCCGTAGTACTTTTCCTTGAACTCGTCGTTCGCGTAGCGCAGCTTCAGGCCCATGCGCGGCGAGAACAGGTATTCGATCTCGGCCACCGCGCTGGTGCTGTCCTTGAACTTGTAGTCGCCGATGTCGCCGGCGCCGCTGCTGCGGAACTTGACGCCGGTGACGTAGCGCAGGCCGCCGCCGACGCGCACCTTGTCGTTCACATGATAGTAGCCCAGCAGCTCGAAGGGAATGCGTTCGAAGCGCATGTCGCCGTTGTCGGCGCCGGCGCGGTCGACGTGGTAGCCGACGGTGCCTTGCACCGAGAACTCCTGGTTGATGCGGTAATCCACGCCCGCCACCAGGGCCACCAGGTCGCCGGCCTTCAGGTCGACTTCGTCGCCGTCGTCGTAGTAGGCGGTGGCCAGCTTGTCGCCGCCGAAGGTCGCGCCGATGCCGAGGACGAAGCGCAGCGGCTTGGCGCCGACCGGTTCGTACTGGACGGCAGGGGCCGCGACGGGCGCCGGCGCCGATTCAACGGTTTGTGCCTGGGCGCCGAAGGCGGTCAGGGCCAGGAAAAGTGCGAATGCAGGTTTTTTCATTGGTCGATATCGTTATTGTAATGACGGCAGTGCCCGGGCTTGCGCATTCCCGTGGACCGGTATTGTAAAGATGCCATTTCTTCTTTGCAATTTCTTTTGCAGAGATCGGGGCAAAGGGCGGGAAATGTTGCAGCGGCAGGACGCCGCTGCAGAAAAGCTGCGCGACCGGAGCGGCCGCGCAGTGGAGCTGGTGCGGTGCCGCTTAGAAAACGCGTTGCAGCCAGCCGTGCTTGTCTTCGGCGCGGCCGTTCTGGATGTCGAGCAGGGCCGCTTTCAGCCTGGTGGTCACTTCGCCGGCGCCGCCGGTGCCGATGGTCGCTTCGAAGCTGCTGCCCTTGACCTTGCCGATCGGGGTGACAACGGCTGCGGTGCCGCAGGCAAAGGCTTCGGTCAAGCGGCCGCTGGCGGCGTCCGCGCGCCACTGGTCGATCGAGTAGGCTTCTTCGCGCACGGTGATGCCCATGTCGCGCGCCAGGGTGATCAGCGAATCGCGGGTGATGCCGGGCAGGATGGTGCCGGTCAGCGGCGGGGTCTGGATCGAGCCGTCTTCGAACACGAAGAAGACGTTCATGCCGCCCAGCTCTTCCACGTACTTGCGCTCGACGGCGTCGAGGAAGACGACCTGGTCGCAGCCCTGGCGGATCGCCTCGGCCTGCGCGGCCAGGCTGGCGGCGTAGTTGCCGCCGCACTTGGCGTCACCAGTGCCGCCTGGCGCAGCGCGGATGTAGTTTTCCGAGACCCACAGGGTTACGCCGGCGGCGCCGGCCTTGAAGTAAGAACCGACCGGCGAAGCGATCACGCAGTACAGGTATTCGCTGGCCGGCTTCACGCCCAGGGCCGCTTCGGTGGCGATCATGAACGGACGCAGGTAGAGGGCCGAGCCTTCGGCTTCCGGGATCCAGTCGCGGTCTTCGCTGACCAGCGCGTGCACCGATTCCAGGAACAATTCGTCCGGCAGCGGCGCCATGGCCAGGCGGCGGGCCGAGTTGGCGAAGCGGCGCGCGTTGGCGTCCGGACGGAACAGGGCGGCGCCGCCTTGCGGCAGGCGGTAGGCCTTCAGGCCTTCGAAGATTTCCTGCGCATAGTGCAGGACCATGGTCGACGGATCGAGCGGCAGGTTGGCGCGCGCCTCGACCTTGCCGTCATGCCAGCCCTTGCCTTCGGTGTAGCGGATCGTGACCATGTGGTCGCTGAACGCGCGGCCGAAGCCCGGGTTTTGCAGCAGCGCCGAACGGTCCGCCGGCGGCAGGGGAATCAAGCATTTTTCGATCGACAGCGTCGATTGGCCTTCTTTGTTCATACAGTCTCCAGAAACAGCGGGTGGGCATGGTGCTGGCCCGCAAAACCCCTATTATCGGTCAATTCGCCGGGTTTGTTGCGAATGGCATTTTGAAAGCGTCAACATTGCCTGAATGGCCGCTTTGGCTGCGTATAATTCGGTGTCGCCCCCAAGGAGCTCGTGCTTGTTCCAGATACCGCCAGCGCAGACGCCGACTGCGCCTCCGTTGCCCGCCGCGCCGGCGCTCCTGTTGCGGGCGCTGTTCAAGCGCGGCGCCCAGGCCGGCGACGCGCCGCAGGTGCCCGCCACTGTGTTCGACGCTCCGGCGCTCGACGCGGCCGCACTCGGGCGCTACAACGCGTTGCTCGGCTTTGCGCCTGGCTCGTTGCCCGTGAGTGCACATTACCTGCTGGCGCAGCGCGCCCACCTCGCCACCATGCTGTCGCCGCGGTTTCCGTTTCGTCTGTTGGGCATGGTGCATGTGGAGAACAGCATCGCCGAGCATGCGGCTGCCGTGCCGGGCCGGCTGCTGCGCCTGGCAACGACGCTGCGGGTGGAGCCGCCAACCCGCAGCGGCGCGCGCTTCTGCGTGCTCGAGACCATGGCCTGGGACGGCGCCACGAGCGTGTTCGGCTGTACCAGCAAGTACTTGGCGCTGGCGGGGCGCAAGGACGGGGCGCGCAGTGCGCCGCAAGCCATGCCTGCGCTACCGGCATATGGCGGCTGGCAGGTCGGCCACGGCGAAGGGCGGGCCTACGCGCGGGTGTCGGGCGACTGGAACCCGATCCACCTGGCGCGCCCGGCGGCACGGCTGTTCGGCCTGCGCGCACCCATCATCCACGGCATGCATTCGGTGGCCAGGGCGCTGGCCTTGCTGGAAAGCGGCGGCGAACGCGTGCGTTCGGTCGAGGTGCGCTTCCGTTCGACGGTACCCCTGGGTGCGGCCGTGCAGCTGCTGCATGCGCCCGGCGCCGGCCGCTTTGTGCTGGTGAGCGCAGGCCGGGTGGCGGTCGAGGGTAACGTGGCGTTTGCTTCGGCGTGAACCAATTGCGAATGGGAAAGTCAAACCGATTGCCGCTACAATAAGTCTTTACATTTCGAATCGCAGGACAGCACCATGAACGACCAGCACGGACGCCCGATCCACGAACTGACCATGACGGTCCTGATGACGCCCGACATGGCCAACTTCTCCGGCAATGTCCACGGCGGCACCATCCTGAAATTCCTCGACAGCGTGGCCTATGCCTGCGCCAGCCGCTATTCGGGCTCGTATGTCGTGACGCTGTCGGTGGACCAGGTGATGTTCCTGGAGCCGATCCATGTGGGCGAGCTGGTGACCTTCCTGGCGTCGGTGAACTACACCGGCAACAGCTCGATGGAAGTCGGCATTCGCGTCGTGAGCGAGAACATCCAGGCGCGCACGGTGCGCCATGCGAACAGCTGCTACTTCACGATGGTGGCGGTGGACGAGAACCGCAAGCCGCAGGCGGTGCCGAAGCTGGTGCCCGAAGGCGAAGACCAGTTGCGGCGCTACGAAAAGGCCGAGGAGCGCAAGCGCTCGCGCCAGGCGCTGCACGGCCGTAAGCGCTGAGGCTTTACTCGAGGTTCTCGTGGTGGTCGGCCACGCCCTGTTTCCAGTAGGCCGAGACGCGCATCGCTTCCTTGGCGATGCCTTTTTCCTCGACCAGCACCGTACGCAGGCGGCGCATCGTCGCCGCTTCGCCGGCGCCCCAGGCAAAGCCTTCGCCCGCCGGCACGCTGAATGCGCGCACCCGTTCGACCAGGGCGTCTTCGCTGTCGACCCAGTGCACCTCGACCTGCGCCGCGCTGGTAAAGGGCAGGCGGTCGCCGGCGCCGGCAAACGCGACCACGGTGGCGCGCACCGGTGCCGGCAATTCTTCCAGGCGGCGGCGCATGGCCGGCAGGGCGGTGCTGTCGCCGGCCAGCAGGTGCCAGTCGAAGTCGGGCGGCACGATCATCGAGCCGCGCGGCCCGCCGATGATGGCGCGGTCGCCGGGCCTGGCGTTGCGCGCCCAGTTTGAAGCCGCGCCGTCGCCATGCAAGGCGAATTCGATCGTCAGCTCGCGCGATTGCGCGCTGAAGCGACGCGGCGTATAGTCGCGCCGCACCTGGTTGCCGGCGCCGTCGTCGAACATGAATTTCACATGGTCGTCGAACGACAGCGATACGAAGTCGGCCAGCGCCTCGCCCTGGAAGGTGATGCTGGCGAAGTGTTCGCCGACCGGCGCGATGCTGGCGACGGTGACCTCGCGCATGCGCAGTTCATGGCGCACGCGGTGGACGGTCTTGCGTTGTTGCTGTTCCATGATTCACACTTTCATTGAGATTGGTTGATAATGTCACCTATTATGCGAAAACAAGTTGATAAAGTCAACCAAAATCCGTCAGGAACGGTGGGCGACGTGTTCGATGCCATCCATTCGATCATGCACCTCTACCGCTCGCAGCAGTTCCGCGCCTTTGCCGGCGCCGAGCACGAGCTCACCCACATGGAGAGCAAGGTGCTGCGCTTCTTCGCCCGCCAGCCCGGAGCGACGCTGAGCGACCTGGTGGCGCACTCGGGGCGCGACAAGGCGCAGCTGACGCGCCTGATCAAGGGGTTGCGCGACCGCGGCCTGCTCGACGCCAGCGCCGACGCGGCCGACCGGCGCAGCACGCGCCTGCACCTGAGCGCGGCCGGGCTGGCGCTGCACGGGCGTTTGCATCAAATCGGGGCCGGGTTGTCGGGCGTGGCGCTGGAGGGGCTGAGCGAAGCGGAACGCGAGCAGCTGCATGGCTTGCTGCTGCGGGTGCGGTCGAACCTGGCGCGAGATGCGGAGGGCTAGACGTGTTCGGTGGGGGCGCAAGCTGCCGCAAGCGTCGGCAAACACGTCTTCTTCGCCTACACTGCACGCCTGTTGACTTGCCGACCAGGAGACCGCCATGGAGATATTACGTACCGCCCGCTTGTCGCTGCGCACCTGGCGCGACGAGGACATCGGCGACTTCGTACGCCTGAGCGAAGATCCGGCGGTCTACGAGTTCCTGCCCGGCCCCTGGACCGACGACAAGGCCCGTGTCTTCATCGCCACGCAGAACCGGCTGTGCGCACGCGACCGGACCTGCTATTTCGCGTCCACGCTGCGCGACAGCGGCGAACTAATCGGCTTCGTCGGCCTGAAGTACCAGGATTTCGACCAGCCCTTCGCACCCTGTTTCGAGCTTGGCTGGTTCCTCGGCAGCGCGCATTGGGGGCGCGGCTATGCGAGCGAAGGCGCGCGCGCCAGCATCGAACACGGATTCGGCACGCTCGGGCTCGACGAGATCATTTCGTTCACGGTGCCTGCAAACGTCCGTTCGCGCCGCGTGATGGAAGGGCTGGGCCTGCGCCACGATCCGGCAGGCGACTTCGCCCACCCGGCACTGGCGCCGGAGCACCCGCTGTCACGCCATGTCCTGTATCGCCTGGCGCGGCCCCGGCCAGCCTGAGCGGCCGCTCGCTCAACGCGCCGGCTCGACTTCGCGCAGCCAGCCGTCGGTGACCAGCAGGCGCGGGTCGCTGTCGGCGCTGTGCGTGCCCGGCACGTTCTGCATGCCGGCGGCCAGCCAGCGCGCGCGGTAGGCGGCCAGGCCGCGCACCTGGTTGCCGCGCGGCCCGGCCGGCAGCGCGATGCGGGTGGTTGCGCCGGTGCCGGTGTCGAGGCGCGCCAGCAGCGGCGCACTGGTCTCCGAGACGCTTTCGCCGTCCGGGTTCTGGGTGTAGCCGCTGGCGCCGGCCAGCAGCACGGCATTGCCGTCGAGGGGCATGAGGTCGAGGATGGCGTCGCCGCGGTCGACGTCGACCAGCCGGTAGGAACGCAGAGCGGCGGCGCCGTCGGTGCGGGCCACGTAGCCGTCCCAGCCGCTGCCGTCGGACGCGCGCGTCGTGCGCACCCGGCCCGCCACCAGCAGCGTCTCGCCCGCCCACTTCAGCGCATGGACTTCGGATTTGTCGCGGTTGTCGATGGCCAGCGCGCGCGAGCGCATCCCGCGCTCGTCGAGGACGGTGAGCAGCACGCCATCGGCGAAGCCGGCGGGCAGGGGTTCGTCGAAGGTCTGGCGGTGCGCGAAGGCCAGGTCGGAACGGCTCGACACCAGGACACCGACCGCCATGCGGCCGCGCGCGTCCATGTCCATCACCAGTTTCCAGTGGTTGTCGCTGCCCTCGAAGGGATCGTAGCTGCCGCTGCGCGGCCGGATGCCGTCCAGGTAGATCCCGGGCTCGACCAGGGTACGCCAGCGCTGCGCGAAGCGGCCGCCCGTGTAGTCGAAACGGTAGGCGACGACGCCGTTGCCGCCGCTGCGCAGCGCCAGGCCGAGGTGTTCGCCCGAGGGTGCGATGCGCACCGCGTCGCGTGTCTTCAGCGGCGCCATCGCCGCGCGGTCGCGCACTTCGCCCGGGCGGCCGAAATAGGGATCCTGCGCCAGGTTCTGGTCGCGGAAATCCTGCATGGCCAGCTGGCGGCCCTGGCTGTCCAGGCGCACCAGCCGGAGCGTGACGCCGTTCGAGAGTACCGCCGAGATCTCGCGCTGCGGGTGCAGGGCGAAGTCGACCAGGGTCCAGCCTGCTGGCGGCGTCCATTCATGCGCGTCGGCGCCATTGGCATCCGAGATCCGCAGCCGTCTCTCCATGATGGTCTCGTCCATGAAGCCATGCGGCTTCTCGGCCAGCACGACCCAGGTATCGCCCTCGCTGCGCAGCTTGACGGGCAATACGCCGGGCAGGGCGAGCGCCAGGTTCGGCCGGGGCGGCACCGGCTGGGGCGCTGGCGTATCGGCGCCGGCGCCGGAACCGCCGCACGCCGACAGGACGGCGGCCGCAGCCAGGAACAGGAGCGCAGCCGGGCGGCGCGGGGGGGAGGATGCGGACAAGTCGGCGAAGAAGCGCATGGCGGCAGTCGATCCGGAACGGAGCTGGAAAGTATGGCAGAGCGGCGCGGCGAAATCTTGGTGAAATTGTATTGACATGTCACCCGGATGTCGCGTCACGCGGCCATTGCTGCCCGGCTTCCGGCCAGCCGCCGCCTAGCGTTTCAGGTGCAGGATGGGATAGGGATCGCCAAAGGCATCGACGGGCGAGCGTGCGTGGCGGCGAAAGCCCAGGTGTTCATAGAAGCCGAGCGCCTGGGCATTGTCCTCGTTGACGTCGACCTCGGTGACGCCGAGCCGTTCGATCGCATGGACGACGAGCACGCGTCCCGCGCCGTTGCCGCGCCGCGCCGGATCGACGAACAGCATCTCGAGCATGCTGCCGCTCGTTCCCATGAACGCGTAGGGCAGGCCCGATGCGTCGCGGATGCAGTGGATCGGGGTGAAGGTGTGCAACAGCTCGCGCACGATCGGCGCCAGCTTGGCGATCGCGTGCTCCGGCAGGAAGTGGTGGGTGGCGCGTACCGAAGCTTCCCAGACCTCGAACAGGCGCGGCGCATCGGCGGCCTCGGCAAGGCTGATCTGCATGGGCAAGGCGCCGTCGCGCACGGGCGGCCGCATCAGCGCTGCGGCGCCGGCTGCTGGCTGCGCAGGTAGGCCAGCAGGTCGCCGACCTGCTTCGCATTGCTCATGCCCCAGAAGCGCATCTTGGTGCCGGGAACCAGCTCGCCCGGGTCGTCGAGGAAGGCCGCCAGGGTCTTGTCGGACCAGACGATGTTCGAACGCTTCATGGCGGGCGAAAAGGCGTAGCCGGGCGTGCTGCCGGCGCGCCGGCCGAACAGGCCGTTCAGTTGCGGGCCGAAGCCGTTGCTGGCCGAGGGGCCGACGGCGTGGCAGGAGGAGCAGCGCGCGCCGAACAGGCGCTGGCCGTTGTTCAGGTCCGCGGCGTGCGCACCGAAGTGCAGGCCAAGCAGCAGGAGCAGACTGAGGTTCTTCATTATCGGGACAGGTTCAGGAAACTGACGTGGCGGCGCCATAGGCCGCCAGGAAGACCGCCACGGCGCGCGCCGCTGCCGCCGCGAGCTGGTCCGCGCCCGGCGCGCCGGCTGCCTGGAACAGCAGGCGCTCGCTCCATTCGGCATCGAACAGGCCCTTCAGGTGGCGCGCCGCCAGTTCGCTGCCGGCGTCGCGCAGCCGGCCGTCGTCCATCGCCGCGTGCAGCAAGGCGGCGAGGACGGCGATCACCCGCGCCGGACCCAGATCGTAGCATTGCTGCCCCAGCCCGGCGCGTCCGGCTTCGGCCAGCATCAGCCGGCGCGCCGCCAGCGTGGCAGGCGCGCAGGCGTGGGCCAGGTAGCGCTGCGCGACGTGTTCGAGCGCGGCCTGGAGCCCGGCGGGCGCCTCGCCGAGCGCCGCGCGCACGGCCTCGAACTCGGCTTCGGCGGCGTCGAGGGCAATCGCCACCAGCAGTTCTTCCTTGGACTTGAAATAGGCGTACACCGTCGCCTTAGAATAGCCGACGCGGTTGCAGATGTCGGACATCGAGGCGCGGTCGAAGCCGGCCTCGTGGAACACCTCGGTGGCTGTGCGCAGGATGGCCTCGCGCCGGGCTTCGCTTTTGGTCATGGGTTCCATTGGTGGCGCCGGCACAGGGCCGGCTCGCGCAGGGCTTACTGGATGCGGCGCACGCGCGCCATGGGGTTCTGGCCGACGACCTGGAGGTACAGCACGCCGAACACGCCGCGCTTGATGCGCACGGCGGGATTGGTCTGCTGCGGCAAGACGGCGCTGCTGCCGTCGACAACGCGCCAGACCTGGCCATTGGCGAGCTTGATCGTGGTATTGCCTTCCCAGCCGCTGAACGTGCCGACGACTGTGCTTTCCATGACGTCCGCCTCGTCCTTCTTCTTGGCCTTTTCCATGCCAAAGTTCTGCTCGGCCGTGCGGGCCGCGGCGGTTGCCGGCGCCGCGGCAGGGACGGCTGCCGACGGGGCTGCGGGGGCGGCGGGGATGGCGGCAGGAACGGAAGCCTGCGCTGCGGCGCCGACCGGCATGGCGTCATAGCAGGCCAGGCGCTGGGCGGTATCGGGCAGGGTACGGCATTTCAGGACAGCGGCGTCGTCCGCGAGGGCTGCGTTCGACGCGAGCAGGAACAAAGGCAGGTACAGGGCTTTCTTCATGGGCTTTCCGGTAGATGAACGCGCCGCGCCACGTGCACGGCTGAGCCCAATTATATCGATACCGGAAGCCCGGCGGGCAGCGCCGTTGCCGGAAGCGGCGGCTGCCCGTCGTGGGCCCCGTGTCAGGCTGCGATCGGCGTGCGCGCTTCGCCCTGCGCGGCCATGTGGCGGTTCACTGCCGACAGCACGGCGCGGAACGAGGCGGTGACGATGTTGCTGTCGATGCCGGCGCCGAACAGGGTCGGGCCGTTCCCCACGCGCAGCTCGACATAGCAGGCCGCACGCGCGTTCGCGCCGGAGCCGATCGAGTGCTCGTGGTAGTCCATCAGACGGATATCCAGGCCGAGCGCGTTCACGAAGGCGTCGATCGGACCGTTGCCGGCGCCGCGGCGCACCGCCTGTACGCGGTCCTGCATCGCCGTGACTTCGATCTGCACCGGCTGTTCGCCCGTGCTGTCTTCGCTCATGCGGTGCGAGATATAGCGGTAGGGCGCTTCCTGCTCCAGGTACTCGCGCCCGAACAGGGCGTGGATGTCGCCCGCCGCGATCTCGCGGCCGCTGCTGTCGGCCAGCTGCTGGACCACGCGCGAGAATTCGATCTGCAAGCGGCGCGGCAGCTGCAGGCCGTATTCCTGTTCGAGCAGGTAGGCCATGCCGCCCTTGCCCGACTGGCTGTTCACGCGGATCACCGCGTCGTAGCTGCGGCCGAGGTCCGCCGGGTCGATCGGCAGGTAGGGCACTTCCCAGATGGCGTCCGGCTTTTGCTGGGCGAAGCCCTTCTTGATCGCGTCCTGGTGCGAGCCGGAGAAGGCGGTGAACACCAGGTCGCCGGCATACGGATGGCGCGGGTGCACCGGCAACTGGTTGCATTCCTCGACCAGCTGGCGCACGGCGTCGATGTCGGAGAAGTCCAGGCCCGGGTGTACGCCTTGCGTGTACAGGTTCATGGCGAGGGTGACGAGGTCGACGTTGCCGGTGCGCTCGCCATTCCCGAACAGACAGCCCTCGACGCGGTCGGCGCCGGCCATCACGGCCAGTTCGGCGGCCGCCACGGCGGTGCCTCGGTCGTTGTGCGGGTGAACGCTGATGACCAGCGACTCGCGGTTGTTCAGGTTGCGGCACATCCATTCGATCTGGTCGGCATACACGTTCGGCGTGCTCGCTTCCACGGTGGACGGCAGGTTGACGATCATCTTGTTATCCGGCGTCGGCTGCCACACGGCGCTCACCGCATCGGTGATCTGCTTCGAAAAATCGAGTTCGGTGGTGGAGAAGGATTCCGGCGAATACTCCAGGCCCCATTGCGTTTGCGGGTGCTGGCTGACCAATTCCTTGATCAGGCGCGTGCCGTTGACGGCGATCTGCACGATCTCCTCGCGCTCCATGCCGAACACCACGCGGCGGAAAACCGGCGCCACCGAGTTGTAGATGTGGACGATGGCGCGCTTGGCGCCGACCGCCGAATCCACGGTGCGGCGAATCAGCTCGTCGCGCGCCTGGGTCAGAACGATGATGGTGACGTCGTCGGGAATGTGGCCGTCTTCGACCAGCATGCGCACGAAATCGAAGTCGGTCTGCGAGGCAGACGGGAAGCCGACTTCGATTTCCTTCAGGCCGATCTGTACCAGGGTCTGGAAGAAGCGCAGTTTCTTGTCCACGCTCATCGGCTCGATCAGGGCCTGGTTACCGTCGCGCAGGTCGGTGCTCATCCAGATTGGCGGGCGGGTGATGGTGTTGCCGGGCCACTGGCGGTTGTCGAGGGGAACGGCGGCGAACGGGCGGTATTTGGCGGATGGGTTGGTCAACATGATCGGTACTCCTGCTTGTGCGGTAAAAACGGTGCCGCATCATCGGTATGCGAGGCGGCGGGGAGTGGCGAAGGCTGCCGGACGGGCCACGAGACGCTAGGCCCGGCAACCGATCGGTAGGTTTAGCGCGGCGCGTGCGCCGGCCGGCAGGAACGCGTCCTGGCAAGGAAATACAGACTGGAGATTCGGGAAGACTGGCATCGTACAACTTTCCTATGACTACTTTGAAGGTTCCGGCGAGGGTGGCCGGACTCGGACGCGGCAGATCAGGCGCGTAGTAGGTGCGACGCCGGCGATAGCGCAGCGTGCGATAGGACAGTTAGCAGATGCAATTGGGTAGACATTGATACGACTGTAGGCCGAATATAGTTTGGTGTCAAGCAGCAAAGCTGCTGAACTGTTGCGTGACGACCAAAGCCGTGGGCCGGTTAGTAGGTGCGTGGATTGTCCTGGAGCGTTGTAATTGCATTCTATAAATAATATTTTTATAATTTCAATTTAGCTAACCTGTTTATGGAATTGAATATGGGCCTTGTACAACAAATCGGCATTTTCCTTTTGGGCAGTGTGCTCGCTGGAGTTGCGAACGCGGCAGTCATTACCTACGATTTCACTGCAACTGTGTCTGATACAAGCCTGTATGAGCCTGAATCGGCGCAAGGTGGCCGTCTATCTCTCCTGCCGATTCAGCAAGGCTCGGTGATTAGCGGCAGATTCAGCTACGACACAGCGGCCAAACCTGCGAGCGTGCAGCCGCCGTATGTGCCGTTTTACACGCGGGTGATACGGTATGAAATTCCCGGGACGAATTTCGTCTCCTATCAGGTTAATGGCTTTGACTGGGCCTCGATGCCGTCGTTGAATGCACGCAAGACTGATCTCGTACGCGATAGCGACGCAGGGTACTCATGGGACGAGGTCCAATTCCACACGATTCGCGAGGAGGACAAGATAACCAGCTACGCCTTGTTGAATTACTACGACTGGGGTGGCGATGCGCTGGACGATACGCATTTCCCAGAGACGTTCGACCTGGCGCATTACTTCACTTTCAACGGATGGTTCGACGATCTGGAAACCGGCAGCTACTTCGCATTCGATGCAGACATCACTTCGTTGCAACGTGTTGCGCCGAGCGAGATTCCAGAGCCGACCGCGGCCTTCCTGATGCTTGGCGGTGCTGCGGCGCTCGCGAGTGCCCGGCGCCGGCGGCGCGCACAGGACTGAATGGTTCAGGACTGAGGTGGCTGGCTCAGGAAAATCCAGGCCACGGCGATCACGACCATGCCCGTGGCCGTTACGCAGCTCCAGGTGAAGAACCAGGCCGACAGCAGCGTCGCCTGCAGCGCGCGCTCGAGCAGGAAACCGAGCGCGAAGTCGAAGGCGGTCAAGAAGGACCAGCGCCGCAGGTAGACCGGCAGGTACTTGCTCATGCGGCGGTTGTGCTGGAAAGCGGCGTGGCGCTCGATGGCCGTGCGGGCGCCGCCGACGTCCTTGAACAGCCAGTCGAAGAAGATGAAGCGGTAGAGCAGCGTGCAAAACGGCAGCTCCTCGACCTGCTGTGCGGTCGTGGGCGGTGTGCGCTGTGGTTCCGGCGTGGTCGTCATGGTCAACTTTCGTCCAGGGCGGGCAAACGAAACCCCAGTATGCCGGAAGCGGCGCGGCCGCTGCTCGGCAGCGTCAAACCGTGCGGAAACAAAATCCCAGTAGCAATTCTGCGTGTCAACTGCGCCACGGCTGGGCAAATGCCCGGCTAGCCGCTAGGATGGCGTCTTTGACTATCCCATCCAGCATGACCACGCACGCGCCCATCCTGATCCGAGCCATTCGCGAGGACGACCTCGACGCTGTCCTGCGGGTCCAGTCAGCCTGCTATCCGCCGGCGATGCAGGAGCCGCGCGCGGTGGTCCTGTCGCGCCTGCGGGCGGCGAGCGACACCACCCTGGTTGCCCTGCAAGGCGGCGCCGTGTGCGCCTATGTGTTTGCCTACCGCAGCGACGCCGGCGCGGTGACACCGCTGGACGCGCCGTTCGAGGTCAAGCAAGCCGGCGACACCCTCTACATCCATGACCTGTCGGTCGCACCCGCGGCCGCCGGGCTGGGCATTGCCAGGCAGCTGGTTGCCAGGTTGCGGTCCCTGGCGGCCGGCGCCAACTTGGCGCAGTGCGCGCTCGTATCGGTCCAGGATTCGAAGACGTTCTGGGAAGGGCTGGGGTTTGTGGAGCGAGCCTGCGCCGGCCATGCCGCCCGGCTGGCGCTGGCCAGCTACCCGTCCGTCGCCACCTATATGTGCAGTGCGCTTCCCGGGGTAACTTAGAGATGAAGATCGACGCTTCCCGGGCGCATAAGGTGTTGTTGATGCTCGCCGTCGTGCTGCTTGTCGCGTCGTTGTTCATGCCCGCCATGCGAGCCAATTACGGAAGGCAGCCGGTACTGATTCCGGGTTGGGCCGCCATGCTGCTTTCGTTCGCTGCCGGCGCCGGAACGCTGGACGACGCATTGACCGGGATCGCCAGCCTCAAGCCGCTGTATCTGCTGCCGTTCCTCGCGGCCCTGTCAAACCTGAACTTCATTGTGACCGGGGTCTGCCTGTACCGCAGGAGAGGGAAGGGCAGCCTGCCGCGCTGGCTGCCGCCCGCCACACTGTGCGGCTTGATCCTTGCTATAGTTTCGCCTTTCGTGTTGCAAAGCGGCGAGATCATTCGTCCAGGCTTCTACGTGTGGCTGCTCGCCCACGCCTGCCTGGTCGCGGCTGTCGTCTCGGCCCGCCACGCCCATCACAAGACTCATCGATAAGGAAACAATGAAGAAGTACGCCATCGCCGCCGCCATCCTGTCCGTCGCCGGACTCGCCACTGCCCAGGAAGTGGTCAAGATCGGCCACTCGGCCGCCGTCACCGGCCCCGTCTCCTACTTCGGCAAGGACACCGAAAACGGCGCCCGCATGGCGATCGAGGCCCTGAATGCGCGCGGTGTCGTCATCGGCGGCAAGAAGGTGCGCTTCGAGCTGGTGGCCGAGGACGACGGCGGCGATCCGAAGCAGGCCACCAGCGTGGCCCAGAAGCTGGTCGACGGCCGCGTGAACGGCGTGGTCGGGCACGAGACCTCGGGCACCACGATTCCGGCTTCGAAGATCTACCACCAGGCCGGCATCCCGCAGATTTCGCCGTCGAGCACCAGCCCGGTCTACACCAAGCAGGGCTTCAACACCGCCTTCCGCGTGGTCGCCAACGACGTGCAGCTGGGCCAGGCGCTGGGCCATTACGCGGTGCAGAAGATGGGCGCGCGCCGCGTGGCCGTGATCGACGACCGCACCGCCTACGGCCAGGGACTCGTCACCGAATTCAGCAAGGGCCTGCGCGACCAGGGCGCCGCCATTGTCGCGCGCGAGTTCACGCACGACAAGGCCAGCGACTTCAATGCGATCCTGACCAAGATCCGTGCCGCTAAACCCGACCTGGTGTTCTTCGGCGGCATGAGCGCCGTGGCCGGCCCGATGCTGCGCCAGATGAAGCAGCTCGGCATGAACGTCAAGATGATGGGCGGCGACGGCATCTGCTCGGACGAGATCCACAAGCTGGCGGGCGGCGCCATGGCCGATGGGCAGGTGTTCTGTGCCGAGGCCGGCGGTGTCGATGCGGCCGGCAAGTTCCGCGCCGACTACAGGAAGCGCTTCGGCATCGACGTGCAGATCAACGCGCCCTACGCCTATGACGCGGTGATGACGATGGCCGAGGCCATGGTGAAAGCCGGTTCCAGCGCGCCGGCGAAATACCTGCCGGTGCTGGCGAAGATCGAGACCAAGGGCGTGACCGGTCCGATCGCCTTCGATGCGCGCGGCGATATCCGCGACGGCACGATCACGCTGTACACCTTCAAGGGTGGACGGCGTACGGTGCTGGCCGTTACGAAATAATCCCGCAAGTAAGCCCGCAAATAAGCCGGCGTATAGGGCGTTGAAAGCCGCAAAATTTCCCAGGAAATGTTGTTCGTTTTTCTGATGCAGGCAGGCAAAGGCTTTTTTTCATCTTGCCGGCCTGCGGTGCTCCGGTGGCAGTCGAACGGGGGTACACTCGCCGCTGGCGCGGCTTGTTTGCGCCGGTGGCAAGGGAGGTGGCATGCGCAAGACGGCGCGGGCGGCATCGGCCGCTCCGGAACAGCTCGATAGCCTGTGGACGCTGATCGATAACCTCGATGCGTGCTTCTACGTCAAGGACCTCGACGGGCGCTACCGGTTTGCCAACCGCGCGCTCGGCGTCGCCTTCGATGCCGACCCCGCCGACATCGTCGGCCGCACCGACGCCGATTTCGTCGACGTCGAGGCCTGCGACATGCTGCTCGTCAGCGACCGCGAAGTCTTCGCCAGCGGCGCCAGGCTGGAACGCGACGAGGAACTCTGCATGCCGGACGGCGCGCACCGTGTGTTTCGCACCGTCAAGCTGCCGCTGTTCGATGCGGCGCGCCGCGTGACCGGCCTGTGCGGTATCTCGACCGACGTCACCGAGCAGCAGCGCGCCGTCGAGAAGCTCATCGAGCGCAATACCCTGCTCGACACCATCCTCTCGAACGTCGAGATCTCGATCTACATGAAGGACATCGAGGGCCGCTACCTGTACGCCAACGGCCAGGTGCTGAAGCTGCTCGGCCTGAAGCTGGAAGACATGCTGGGCCGCACCGACAACGAGATCCTGCCGCCCGAGCAGGCGCGCCAGGTAATCGAGAACGACCGCGCGGTGATGGCCGGCGGCGCGCGCAGCGGCATCGAGGAAAGCGTGTTCGGCGTGGATGGGCGCAAACACCATTTCTGGTCGCGCAAGATGCCCTTGCAGTTGCCCGGCCAGCCGACTTGCCTGATCGGCTTTTCGACCGAGATCACCGAGCTGCGCGGCCTGCGCAAGCGCATCGAGCACGACCGCATCACCGATTCCCTCACCGGCCTGGCCAACCGCGTCATGTTCGAGTCGGCGCTCGACGAGCAGCTATTGATGGCCAGGCTCGGGAACACCCGCCTGGCGGTGGTGATGGTCGATCTCGACCAGTTCAAGTACATCAACAACAACTTCGGCCAGGCCGTCGGCGACGGGCTGATCCAGGCGGTGGGCACGCGCTTGCAGCAGTGCGGCGTGAGCATCGGCAGCCTGGCGCGGCTGTCCGGCGACGAGTTCGGCTTTACCCTGCCGCAGGCCGACACGGTGGAGGAGGTGGCTTGCCAGGTCGAGCAGATCCGCGCCTTCCTGTCGCAACCCTACGCGGTGCAGGAGCCGCCGCTGCACCTGACCTTCAGCGCCGGGATCGCCCTCTCGGGCGAAGACGGCAGCAGCGCCGACGCCTTGCTGAGCCGCGCCGAGGCGGCCATGTATTCGGCCAAGGACAACGGGCGCGACCAGTACCGCTTTTACTCGCGCCAGCTCGGCTCCACGGTGGCCGAGCGGGTGGCCCTCGAGCGCGACCTGCGCGCCGCATGGGTTCGCGCGAATTCACGCTGCACTACCAGCCGAAGATGCGGCGCGACGGCACCGTCGCCGGCTTCGAGGCGCTGATCCGCTGGAACCGGCCGGGCGTCGGCCTGGTGTCGCCCGATAAATTCATCCCCCTGGCCGAGCAGCTCGGCCTGCTGCTGGGCCTGGGCCGCTGGGTGATCGACGAAGCCTGCCGCCAGGTGGCAAGCTGGCGCGAGCAGGGCATGGGCGACGTGCCGGTGGCGGTCAACCTGTCGACCAGCCAGCTCGCCAGCGCCGCGCTGCCGGACTTCGTGTTCGAGCGCATGCGCGCACATGGCGTGGCCGACGGCTGCCTGGAGATAGAATTGACCGAGTCGATGATGATGTCCGACCCCGAGCGGGCGATCGCCATCCTGAACCGCTTGCGCGAAGGCGGCATCGCGCTGTCGATCGACGATTTCGGGACCGGGTTTTCCTCGATGGCCTACCTGCGCCAGCTGCCGGTGAATACCCTGAAGCTGGATCGCTCGTTCGTGCGCAACATCGCGGTCGACGCCAAGGACGCCGACCTGTGCGCCGGCATCATGGCGCTCGCGCACAAGCTCGACATGCACGTGGTGGCCGAGGGCGTGGAGACGCGCGAGCAGCACGATGCGCTGGCGGCGGCGAACTGCGATCTGTTCCAGGGCTACTTGTTCAGCAGGCCGCTGCCGGCGGCGCAGGCGACGGATTTCCTGAGGCGCTGAAGCGTTATCCAAGGTACACCGCGCCTGCGCTTGTGTAGGGTGGACACCTGTGTCCACACTGTCCGGCCGCCGGAAAATCCGAGGCGCTTACCGGGACGACCGCGGTATCACCGTGGCTTTCGGCCGGTCAGACAGCGTGGACTCGGGAGTCCACCCTACAACGGCATCACTGGCAACTGAAGCTGGCCGCATCCTCCACGCTGCCACTGCCCTTGTAGCGCGCCACTTTCGGATACGGGCACAGTGGCCGCGAGCGCGCAGCCGACCACGCCGCCGGCAAGTCGGCATTCACCCCGCCCGCATTCCCGGCGCCGCGCGCGCTTGCCAGCACGCTGTCCGGCGCCTGGCCCTTTTCGACCCAGTTCACCAGCGGCGTCAGCATGTCGAACTGGTCCGTCGCCGGGCCGCCCGAGCAGTGGTTCATGCCCGGCACCCGGAAGAAGCGCGCGAAGTTCGATGCGTCGCCGCTGTTGGCCGCGCGCAGCGCCTCGTACCAGCCCGTGGTGTCGTCGCTGGAGAAGATCGGGTCGCTGGTGCCGTGGTAGACCAGCATCTTCGCCCCACGGTTCTTCAGCCGCGCCAGGTTGGCGCCGTCGGGCGGCGTCATGAAGGAGGTGCCGGATTCGGTATAGGTGGCGTTGGTCGCATTCACCCGTCCCAGCAGGCTCGCCAGGTTCACGTTCAGCACGAAATCGCGCCCATTGAACGTGGCCGGGTCTTCCGGCGGCACCGCCCAGATGAAGGCGGCGGCGCCCGAATCGCGGTCGATCGGGGCGCCGAACTTCCAGCTGGCCCAACCGTTCGTGCCGAAGCCGGCATCGTAGGGGAAGCTGGTATAGATCGTGGCGCCGCTCTCGGTCTTCGCCCCCGTGAAGAGCGCCGCGATGCCGGTCTTCTGGGCGGCGGAAAGGCAAGTGCCGTCGCGCGTGCCGCTGCAGGTGGGCACGTCGCGCTCCAGGTTGAAGGCGGCCTGGCAGGCGCCGGTGTCCTGGACCAGGCCATCGGCCGCGCCGTCGAGCGCATCGCACTTGCCCAGCACCGCGTTCGACACCAGGCTGCGTTCGGCCTGGGTGAAACCGGTGGTCAGGTCGCCCGGCGTCGAGGCCAGCGACGCGTAGCTCTTGGCGCCGGCGATGTTCGCCAGCGCCGCCAGCGGAAGGCGGTAGCCGGGATTGCCGGCCAGGTAGCCGTCGTACTGCTCGGCATAGCGCGCCGCCGCGACCATGGTGTGGCGCCCGCCGTTCGAGCAGCCGCCGATGTAGGAGCGGTCGGGCGCCTTGCCGTAGGCAGTCTGGATCAGGGTCTTCGCCATCGGCGTCAGCTTGCCGACAGCCTGGTAGCCGTAGTCGAGCCGCGCCTGCGGGTCGATGCCGAAGAAGGGCGTCGGGGCACCGTGGCCGGCGTCGGAACTGATCACGGCAAAGCCTTGATTGAGCGCGTTATCGAGCGGGCCGCCGCCGCCCACCGGGCCGGTGGCGGTAACGACGCTGCCGTCCACGCCGCCATTGGCCTGGTAGAAGAAGCGGCCGTTCCAGTCGCGCGGCAGGCGCATTTCGAAACCGATCGCGTAGCTCTTGCCGTCGACCGGGCTGACCCGCCGGAACATCTGGCCCAGCACCTGGCAGTGCGCTGCAACGGGTTTACCGGCGACGGTGAGGGTGCCGGCCGCGATCTCGTTGGCGGCGGTGATGGTGGTGTCCGCGATGTTGACGCGGGTGGCGAGTTCGGTGCAGGCGCCGAGCGTGGCGCCGACGGCGGGACTGAGTTGCGGCAACTGGGCCACCGGTGGCGGCGCCGGGGTGTCGGGTTCGTCGTGGTCGTTGTCGCTGCAGCCGGCGAGGCCGAGCAGGGCGAGGGCGGCGAGGCCGGTGATGTGCTGGATCTTCATGCGTGTTGTCTCCTGTCGTGAAACCGGTTGGATTTGCAAAACGTCGGGACGAACCGGTCCGCGCAGCCCTTTGACGGGGCTGCGGCGGACCTGCACTGCGGGGAGAAGGCTGATTAGTCGGGCATCACGTCCTTGAGGACGCCGATCGGCTGGTTCACCAGCTTGCCGTTGACTTTCTTGACTTCGCGGATGTACATGTTCTGTACGATGTCGCGCGTTTTCGGATCGATGCTGATCGGGCCGCGCGGGCTGTTCCACTTCATG
The DNA here is from genome assembly GCF_030411995.1 of Massilia sp. YIM B02769. Taxonomy (GTDB): domain Bacteria; phylum Pseudomonadota; class Gammaproteobacteria; order Burkholderiales; family Burkholderiaceae_D; genus Telluria. Next base: position 175,857 of record NZ_JASNRC010000005.1, on the reverse strand, counting down.
CCGCTCAGGGTCTTGACGGCGGCGTCGCCGGTGACCTTGCCGTTCAGCTTGCGCACGGTCTCGTAGATCATGCCCATGGTGTCATAGGCGGCGACGGTAACAAAAGTAGGCGCCGGACGGTTCGGGTTCGCCTCGGCATAGGCCTTGAGGAAGGTCTTGTTCGCCTCGTTGTCGAGCGCCGTGGAATAGTTCAGCACCGTGACGGCGCCCAGCGCGCGCTCGCCCAGCGCTTCCAGGGTCGGCGAATCGCTGGTCATGTCGCCCACGCCCAGGAACTTGATGCCGGCCTTGTCCAGGCCCTTGTCGCTGAAGGCTTTCAGCAGGCCGGCGCCGTCTTCCGCGCCAGGGGCGAAGAAGAACAGGGCGTCCGGCTTCTGGTCCTTCACGCGCTGCACGAAGGGCGAATAGTCCGGGTTGGCCAGCGGCACGCGCGAGGAGCCGACGATCTTGCCGCCGCCTTCCTGCAGGCCCTTGGCGAACTTGGCCTCGGCGTCGTGGCCGGTGCTGTAGTCGGTGACCAGCGAGTACACGTTGCTGATCTTGTTCTTCGCGGTCCAGGTGCCGAAGGGTTCGGTCATCTGCTGCATCGTCATCGAGGTGCGCAGCATGTAGGGCGACTTGGCCGTGATGCCGGTGGTGACGGCGTTCATGACGATCATCGGGGTCTTGCCCTGGGTGGCCACCGGCGCCACGGCCAGCGCGCTCGGGGTCAGCGAAAAGCCGATCAGGAAGTTGACCTTCTCGCGCCCGATCAGCTCCTGCGCGGCGCGCTTGGACAGCTCGACGTTGCTGCCGCCGTCGTCGCGGTAGATGATCTGCACCTTCTTGCCGGCCACCGTGTCGCCGTGCTGCTTCATGTAGGTCTTGATGCCGTCCTCGAACGGCTTGCCGATGTTGACGAACGGTCCGGTCAGGGCGGCGATGACGCCGATCTTGATGGTGTCGTCCTGGGCGTAGGCGTTGCCGCCCGCGAAAGAGAATGCCAAACCGATGCAAGCCAGGGTGTTCAGTTTCATGTCGTCTCCAGTTTGTCGTAGTTATGTACTTCTGTCGTGATGCATGCCTGTCTTTATGCCGCAACTATCGTGCTCGAATCCGTACCGTCGTACAGCGCCTCGACCAGTGCCGCGCGCCGGTTCAGCACCGCCGCCTGGTTGATCGATCCCTTGTCGGTCAGCTCGCGGTGGTCGATCGACGGCGGCTCGGCCAGCAGGAGCAGGCGGTCAATGCGCATCGAGGAACCGCTGGCGCCGACGTTCAGCCTGTCCAGCAGGGTCTTGAAGTGGGCGCGTACCGTTGCGTGCGCGAGGATGTCTTCTGCCGGCGAACCGGCAGGCAGCCCGGCCAGTTCGCAGCAGTGGTCCATGCGCGGGAACACCATCAGGCCGATGGCGCTGCGGTTGATGCCCGTGACCACCGCGTCCTGCACATACGGCGCGCCCTGGCTGATGACGCGCGCCCGCAGCGGGCCGACGCTGACAAAGGTGCCGGAGCTGAGCTTGAAGTCCTCGGCGATGCGGCCGTCGAACATGAAGCCGAGCGCCGGCTGGGCGGGGTCGAAGAAACGCAGGGCGTCGCCGGTGCAGTAATAGCCGTCGTCGTCGAAGGCCTCGGCCGTGAGGTGCGGCGCGCGCCAGTAGCCGGGCGTGACATGGGGGCCGTGGAAGCGCGCTTCCAGCTTGTCGCCGACCGGCACCAGCTTGACCTTGCAACCCGGCGCCGGCACGCCGACATACCCCGCCTTGACGATGGGGCCGGTGCCGAAGGTGCAGGACGGCGAGGTCTCGGTCATCCCGAGGCCGGTCATGATGCGGATGGTTTCGCCGGCGCGCTGCAGGGCTACGCGGTCGAGATGGTCCCAGCAGGCCTGAGACAGGCCGGCGCCGGCGCAGAAGAACAGTTTCACGCGCGAGAAGAAGTTGGCGGCGAGGGCGTCGTCGGCTTCCAGCGCCTCGGCCAGCATCTCCCAGCCGGCCGGGATGTTGAAGTAGACGGTCGGCGCGATCTCACGCAGGTTGCGCAGCGTGCCTTCGAACTCGCGGCGGGTGGCGCGGCCGTCGTCGATGTACAGCGTGCCGCCGTTATACAGTACGATGCCGACGTTGTGGCTGCCGCCGAAGGTATGGTTCCAGGGCAGCCAGTCGAGCAGCACCGGCGGGTCCATGCCCAGGAAGGGGAAGGTCTGCAGCAGCATCTGCTGGTTACTGCACAACATGCCGTGTGTGGTGATCACGGCCTTCGGCTTCTTGGTCGAGCCGGAGGTGAACAGGAACTTGGCGATCGTCTGCGGACCGACGTCGGCGTTGCGGGCGTCGACCGTCGTCGGCTCGGTGGCGAGCATGGCAGCGAAGCGCGTCGCAGGGCGTCCGGGCACGTCGCCGTGGGCCAGGATCAGTTCCACGCCGTCCGGCAGCACGGCGTCGATGGCGCGCGCATACGCTGCGCCGTCGGAGGCGTAGATGGCGCCGGGCGTCAGCTGCTCGATCAGGTCGCGCAGCTTGGCCGGGTCGGTGGCCACCAGCGAGTAGGCCGGCGACAGCGGAGAATAGGGCACGCCGGCGTACATCGCGCCCAGGGCCAACTGGAAGTGTTCGAGGTCGTTCCCGGACAGGATCACCAGCGGGCGCTCGCTGGATAAATCGCGGTCGAGCAGGGCCTGGCCGATGCTGCGGGCGCTCTCCAGCACCTGGGCATACGACAGGCGGATCCATTCGCCGTCCAGTCCGCGGCGCGCCACCAGGGTGCGCTCGGGGTGATTCCGGGCGCCCTCGACCAGGCGGTCGGTGAAGCGCGCGGGCACGGGTTGCAGCGGCGTGACGGCGTCCACGTGCCAGGCGCCATCCACCTGGTACGCTGCGACCTCGGGGTGCCCGAGTTCGACTTGACGCCTTTTTACGCTACCGCTGCCGCCTTCCTCAATCGTCGATTGGGTCATGGCGGCCTCCGCTCAGATCGGGAAGTGACGCGGGGTGGTCTGGACCGTGATCCAGCGCAGGTCGGTGAACTCGGCAATCGCCGCCTTGCCGCCGAAGCGCCCGTAGCCGCTGCCCTTCACGCCGCCGAAGGGCATCTGCGCCTCGTCGTGCACGGTCGGGCCGTTGATGTGGCAGATGCCCGATTCGATGCGCTGGGCCACCGCCATGGCGCGGCCGATGTCGCGGCTGAACACGGCCGAGGACAGGCCGTATTCGCTGTCGTTGGCGAGGCGGATCGCTTCCTCGTCGCTGTCGAAGCGCAGCACCGAGACGATCGGGCCGAAGGATTCTTCCTGGTAGACCAGCATCTCCGGCGTGACCTTGTCGACGATGGCCGGCTGCATGATGTTGCCCTCGACGCCTTCGCCGGATTGCGTGACCTTGGCGCCGCGCGCGCGCGCGTCCTGCAGCATGGCGTCCACGCGCAGGGCCGCCGCCGGGTCGACCATGCCGGCCAGCGGCGCGTCGGAGCGGGCCGCCTTCAGGGTGGCGGTCTTCACTGCCAGCTTCTCGACGAAGGCATCGGCCACTTTGCTATCGACCAGGATGCGGTCGGCCGACATGCAGATCTGGCCCTGGTTGAAGAAGGCGGAGAAGGCGGCGGCTTCGACGGCGGCGTCGAGGTCGGCGTCGTCCAGCACCACGACCGGGTTCTTGCCGCCCAGTTCCAGCAGCACCGGCTTCAGGTATTTTGCGGCGGTCTGCGCAATGATGCGGCCGACCTTGGTCGAACCGGTGAAGTTCACGCGGCGCACGGCCGGTGCGGCGATCAGGCGCTCGACGATGGCCGGCGCGTCGTCCGGCGCGTTCGTGATGACGTTGATCACGCCCGGCGGGAAGCCGGCGTCGACGAACACCTGGCCGATCAGGCGGTGCAGGGCCGGGCACAGTTCCGAGGCTTTCAGGATCACGGTATTGCCGCAGGCGAGCGGCATGGCCACCGCGCGCGTGCCGAGGATCACCGGCGCATTCCACGGGGCGATGCCGACCACCACGCCGCAGGCCTGGCGCACGCCCATGGCGAGCGAGCCCGGCACGTCGGACGGGATGACTTCGCCGGCGATCTGGGTGGTCATCGACGCCGCTTCGCGAAGCATGTTGGCGGCCAGGGTGACGTTGAACTGGTACCACACCGGCGCGCCGCCGGCTTCTTCGACCGCGGCTTCGACGAACTGGCCGCGCAGGGCTTCCATCTTGTCGGCGGCTTTCAGGAGCAGGGCGCGGCGGGCGCCCGGTTGCATGGCCGACCAGGCAGGGAAGGCGGCTTGGGCAGCGGCGACGGCGGCGTCGACGTCGTCGAGCGTGGCGGCCGGGGCGCGGGTGGCGATTTCGCCGGTGGCGGGATTGTGGCGTTCGAAGCTGGCGCCATTCGAGGCGGGGCGCGACTCGCCGTTGATCAGCAGATCGGTCTGGAACATCAGAGGTCTCCTCTGTTATCGGATAGAAGGCGGCCGCTGCGGAGAGCGTGTGAAAAATCGCCATGGCTGCGTTGCATCGTCTCGCCGTACACTCGTACTGTCTTCGACGATGCGTCGGGTGGCCGCATCCCTTGCCCTGACGCTTTTTCACACGCTCTCAGAGTGGCTGCCGCCATTATTATTGTTTTGCTCTTAATACGCAGTTATATTTATTAGCCCCGTTTATAGGTCTGCAAGCCCGGCTTGATGGTCTTGTCGTCCAGGAACTGCTTGAGGCCTTCCTTGCGGCCTTTTTCCGGGTCGCGGTAATTCGACTGGTCGGTCTTGGCGTACAGGTAGTCTTCGCCTTGTTCCCAGGTCAGTTCGCGGGCGCGCTTGAAGCCGATCTTGGCGTAGCGCAGCACCACCGGGTTCTTTTCCAGCAGCTTGCCGGCCAGTTCGATCACGGCCTCGCGCAGCTGCTCCTTCGGCACGCTCTTGTTGACCAGGCCCATGCTCGCCGCTTCCTTGCCGGTGAAGGTGTCGCCGGTCATGATGTAGTGCAGGGCGTTGCGGTGACCCATGGTGTCGGCCACGGCCTTGCTGACCAGGTTGCCCGGCGGGATGCCCCAGTTGACTTCCGACAGGCCGAATACGGCGTCGTCGGCGGCAATCGCCAGGTCGCAGGCGACCAGCGGAGAAAACGCGCCGCCGAAGCACCAGCCGTTGACCATCGCGATGGTCGCCTTGCTGTACATGCGCAGCAGTTTCCACTGCCACTGCGAGCAGTCGCGGCGGATGCGTTCCTGGGTGATTTCCGGCTTGCCGTCGGTTTCGCGGAAGTATTCCTTCAGGTCCATGCCGGCGGTCCAGGCGTCGCCGGCGCCGGTGAGGACGATGACTTGCGCATCGTCGTCGAGCTCGAGGGTTTCGAGCACGTCGATCATCTCGCGGTTCAGCGTCGGGCTCATCGCATTGCGCTTCTCCGGACGGTTCAGGGTGATCCAGCCGATACCGTTCTCCACATCCACTTTGACGGTTTGCCAGCGTGCCTCGTATTTGGACATACAATGTCTCCTCGTAGTAAATTTTGTATCAGGCTGCCTGATATGTGGCTTATACTATACGGGCCTGATCGGCTTTACAAGTACCTTTTTATGAACACTGCAAAAAAATTATCGCCCGTCCCGAAGACCTCGAAACCGACCAGCCTGGCCTACCTGGTGGGCCGCCTCGACCACATCTTGAAGCAGCGTCTGCGCGACAGCCTGGCGCCCTGCGGGCTGTCGGTGCCGCAGTACACGGCGCTGTCGGTGTTCCGCGCGCACGGTTCGCTCTCGAACGCCCAGCTTGCGGCACGCACGATGACCTCGCCGCAATCGGCCAACGAGATGGTCAAGCAGATGGAAGCGAAGGGCTGGATCGCGCGCACGCCCGATCCGGCACATGGGCGCATCATCCAGATCGGCTTGACGGAGTCCGGGCAGGCGGCGCTGGACGAATGCGATGCGCACGTGGCCGAGCTGGAGCAGTTGATGTTTGCCGACCTGGACGAGGACGCGAAGACGACGTTGCAGGCGCAGTTGCGGGGAGCGGTGCGGGCACTCAGTTTGCAGGGCCTGTAACCAAGCCGCTGCCTGCGGCTGATCCCGTGTGCCGGCTACATTCTCGAGGCGCTCGTCCGTAGGAAACGCTTGCTACCAGGTTCGCAACGATGCCGCTACTAGCAATGTAAGGTTATTTGGGTTGCCATGAAATCACGTTAACTCATCTCATCTGGAGCTGCCATGAGTGTCCTAGCCGCTTACCCGCTTGCGTTTCCCGAAGGGTCGACCTTGACTGGCCTGGGGCGCGAGGTGCGAGAGAAGCTGGAGACGGTGCCGAACGAGCCTGTCGTGGCCGTCGTCTTGCCCCGGGGGAGTGGGGCGTCGGCGGGTGCGATCGCGCAAACACTCCAAAACATCGCCCAGCTGGTGCCGTCGCTGATCGAGTCCCAGCAGCAGCAGGCGATCAAGGCGGTGGTCGAGGCCTTGATGCCGAAGGTGATGCCGCTGCCGAACGTGCTGAAAGAGGCCGAGATGCAAGCCCGTGCGCGGGCCGCGGTGCTGGCCAGCGGCGACTGGATGACGGCGAGCCAGATCGCCAACGCAGCCGGCTTCAGTTCTTCCAATCCGAGCGCCCAGCCGAGCAAGTGGAAACGCGAGAAAGCCATCTTCACGATTTCGCACAATGGCGTCGACTATTTTCCAGGTTACGGGCTCGACCCTGCCGCAGGCTACCGGCCATTGAAGACCCTGGCCAACATCATCCAGATCTTCGAACACAGCAAGGATGGATGGGGACTGGCTTACTGGTTCCTGTCGCCAAACAGCTTCCTCGGCGGGCAGAGGCCGCAAGACCTGCTGCGCAGTGCGCCGCAACGGGTTGCCGATGCCGCCGCGGACGAGCTGGAAGGCGTGGCGCATGGCTGATGCCGGCAAAGCCATCGCGCCGCCGCCCATGCCGCATGTGTCCAGGGTCCGCTGGCGCAGCGGGAATGTGCTCCATCGCATCCATCTTGAGGATTATCCGGGCGAGGTATTCAATCCCGGCATCCGCGGCAATGCGCGCTTCAGTCCCATCAAGGACGCCGCCGGCGCGCTCATCCCCACCTTGTATGCCGGCGACTCGTTCGAATGCGCCGCCATGGAAACGGTATTCCACGATGTGCCATATGTCGCCGGCGTCAAGACTTACGACAAGGCGAAGTTGACTGGTCAAACGTGTAGCCAGCTGCAAGCCGCCCACGACCTCTTTCTCGCTGATTTCAGCAGCAAGGCACTCAGGAAACTCGGTGTACGCCGCGACCAGCTGATCGATACCGAAAAAGACCAGTACCCGATGACCCGCCGATGGGCCGAGGCGATCCACGCGCAGGAGCCGGATATCCAGGGTTTATGCTGGACCTCGCGCCAGGACGACAGCGCCAAGGCCGTCGTCCTGTTCGGCGACCGCATCCCCGCTGGCGTACTGACGCCTGTTTCGACGCCGCTCGGCGTTGCCGCCGACGCGGCGTGCTACGGCGCCTTGCTGGCCCTGGCCGAACACATCGGCGTCTGGATCGTTCCAGGCAGGGCGTAGTCGGCAACCATGCGATTCAAGCCCTGACAACACCCACGCCGGTTGCGCGCACTGCCGTGTATTCGGGGCGCGCGAACAAACCTGGCTCATCGAGGAAGCGCGTCGCCCACGCGACCGTGTCATTGCCCCAGAAGACCTGCCCGCGCAGCAGCAGGCTCGGCACGCCGAACACGCCCGCGTCGATCGCTTCCTGCGTATTCGCGATCAGCTGTTGCTTCACTTCCGGCCGGCCGATCAGCCCGGCCGGCTCGCGCACGCCGAGCCTCTCGGCCAGCGCATCGAATTCGACCTCCGGATCGCGCCCCTCGCCGAAGATGAAACCGAAGGCCTTGCCGATCGCGTCCTCCGGCGCATCAAGCGCCACCATCAGCCGCTGCGCCGCGAGCGGATTGAAGGGATGGCGCGGCGGCATGCGGAAGGGAAGGCCCTGCACGCCGGCCTGCCATACGCAATACTGGTAAGTGTGCAGCCGCTTGGGCGCCGTCTCGGCCGGCCCCTTGGTGCCCCAGTGCTTCAGCATCCCCGCGAGCAGCACCGGCACCGGCTCGATCCGCATGCGTTCGCGCAGCGGCGACAGCGAATGAAAATGCAGGTAGGCGAAAGGCGAAATCAGATCGTAGTACCAGCGCGCCGTTTCCATGTTCGCCTCAACCCGCCAGCCCGAGATCGGTCGCCGCCTGCTCGCGCAGCAGGTACTTCTGGATCTTGCCGGTCACCGTCATCGGAAATTGCGTCACGAAGCGAATATGGCGCGGAATCTTGTAGTGGGCGATCTGCCCCTTGCAGAAGTCGCGGATCTCGTCGGCCTCCGCTTCCATCCCGGGCCGCAGGATGATGCAGGCGCACAGCTCCTCGCCGAACTTCGCATCCGGCACGCCGACGCACTGCACGTCCAGTACCTTCGGATGCTTGTACAGGAATTCCTCGATCTCGCGCGGATAGATGTTCTCGCCGCCGCGGATCACCATGTCCTTGGCGCGGCCGACGATGGTGGCGAAACCGTTCTCGTCGATCACGGCCAGGTCGCCGGTATGCATCCAGCGCGCCGCATCGATGGTCTCCCGGGTCTTTTCCTCGTCGCCCCAGTAGCCCAGCATCACCGAATAGCCGCGCGTGAGCAGTTCTCCCTTCACGCCGCGCGGCACGATGCGCCCGTCGGCGTCGACGATCTTGACTTCCAGGTGCGGGTGCACGCGGCCGATGGTGGCCACCCGCAGCGGCACCGGATCATCGGTCGAACTCTGGAAGCTGACCGGCGAGGTTTCCGTCATGCCGTAGGCAATCGTGATCTCGGACAGGTGCATGCGCTCGATCACGCGGCTCATCACCTCGGCCGGGCAGGGCGAGCCGGCCATGATCCCGGTACGCAGGGTCGACAGATCGTATTGGCCGAAGTCCGGATGGTCGAGCAGGGCGATGAACATGGTCGGCACGCCATGCAGCCCGCTGCAGCGCTCGGCCTGCACCGTCTCGAGCACCGACTTCGGCTCGAAACCTTCACCGGGGAAGACCATGGTCGCGCCATGCGTCACGCAGGCCAGGTTCCCCAGCACCATGCCGAAGCAGTGGTACAGCGGCACCGGGATGCAGAGGCGGTCGATGTGCGTGAGCTTCATCGCCTCGCCGATGAAGAAGCCGTTGTTCAGGATATTGTGGTGCGTGAGCGTTGCGCCTTTCGGCGAACCCGTGGTGCCCGAGGTGAACTGGATGTTCACCGGGTCGTCGAATTGCAGCGCCGCGCCCAGCGTCGCCAGGCTCTCCAGTTGCCCGGCGCTCGGCTGCGCCAACAAATCGTCGAAGTTCAGCATGCCCGGCGTCTGCTCGCTGCCCAGGCGGATCACATGGCGCAGTTGCGGCAGCTTCCCGGAGCGCAGCTGCGACGGCGCCGCGTCGCGGATTTCCGGCACCACGTCCTGCACCATGCCGATGTAGTCGCTGGTCTTGAAGACGGGCGACAAAATCAGGGCCGCACACTGCACCTTGCCCAGCACATACTCCAGTTCCGAGCGCCGGTAGGCCGGGTTGATGTTCACCATGATCAGGCCGGCGCGCGCGGTGGCGAACTGCACCAATACCCATTCGGCGCAGTTCTGCGACCAGATGCCGACGCGGTCGCCCGGCTGCAGGCCCAGGGCCAGCAGGCCGGCCGCGAGGCGTGTCACGCGTTCGTCGAAGTCGCGGTAGGTCCAGCGCACGCCCTGGTGCGGGACGACGAGCGCGTCGTTGTCGCCGTGGCGGGCTGCGATGTCGGTAAGGAAGTCGCCGATGGTCTGGCCGATCAGGGGCACGTCGTGCGCGCCATGGACGTAGCTTGGCTGGGCTTGCATGTTGTCTCCATATCCTTGTTGTTGTCTATGGTGTGCCGCTGCGCTGTGCCGCGCAGTCGGCATGCCCCGCATACGCGGGCGCAGATGCATGACGTCGGCCGCCGCGCCTGCGGGGCAGGGCGGCGGCCTGTCTTGCGTATGCTACAGCTTACACCACCGGCTTGCGCGGTGGGATGGGTGCGTCCTGCGGCAGCAGGCCCTCGGCCTGCAGCGCTTCCCAGAAGGCGGCCGGGATCTGGATATCCATCAGCGCGGCATTGCGCTTCAGGTGCTGCGGGCTGCTGGCGCCAGGAATCGTCGCCGCCACCACCGGATGCGCCAGCCCGAACTGCAGCGCCGCCGCCGGCAAGTCGACGCCGTGTTCGGCGGCCACCTTGCGCAGGCGCTCGCGCTGCGCATGCTGCTCGGGCTTGGCCGGCTGGTAGTCGTAATGCTCGCCGCCGGCCAGGAAGCCGGAATTGAAGGGCCCGCCGAGCACCACGCTGGCGCCGCGCTGCGCGCACAGCGGGAAGAACTCCTGCAGCGGCGTGGTTTCCATCAGCGTGTAGCGGCCGGCCAGCAGGAAGATGTCGGGGTCGGACTGCCGCAGCGCGCGCATGCAGGGCTCGATGGTGTTCACGCCCATGCCCCAGCCCTTGATCAGGCCTTCCTCGCGCAGCTTGACCAGGCCCTCGAAGGCGCCGTTCCTGCCGGCCGCGATGCCGAAATGGTGTTCGAATTCGGCCTGGGGCAGGGCGTCGGGCGAGAGGTCGTGCACGTAGACGATGTCGACGTGGCCGAGCGCCAGGCGTTGCAGGCTGTCTTCGACGGCGCGGCGCACGCCGTCGGCCGTGTAGTCGAGCACGCGCTTGAAGGGCAGCGAGCCGACGAAGGGCGCCGCGATCTCGCCGCCCGCGTGCGGCACCAGCAGGCGCCCGACCTTGGTCGACAGCGTGTACGCGTCGCGCGGACGGCGGCGCAGGGCCTGGCCGAAGCGGTGCTCGGACAGGCCGGCGCCGTAGTGCGGCGCGGTGTCGAAATAGCGGATGCCCGCTTCCCACGCGGCGTCGACGGTGGCCGATGCCGCCTCGTCGCTGGTGGTGTGGTACATGTCGCCCAGCCCGGTGCCACCCAGGCCCAGGCGCGTGATCGGTCGATAGCGCTGGTTCACCATTGGTCCTTTCTCGTTCGGTTAGTCGGTGGGGCGCGGTTTGCCGGTCGCCTCCCTGACTTATGCTACACCGCACCATCGCAGGGGAGGGCACGGTTGACCGACGACCGCAGCGGCCATGCCATGCGCATGCCTCGCATCCATTCATAGACAAACTTGTCTAGATGCTCTACCATCGGCTCCGCCATACCCGTCGTTGCCAGCCATCCCGCCAAACCTCACACGAAAGAAAGCCCTTGCGATGCCGCGCCTGTTCACGCTCATGCTCATGCTCCTGTTCCTGTGCAGCGCCATGGCCGCCCGCGCGGCCGATAGCTTCACCTTCTCGAACCCGCCCGGGCCGCATGCCGTGGGCGTGAAAGTGGTCCAGCAGTACGACCGCTCGCGTCTCTACAAGACGGCAATCGACCTCTACACCGGCGAGCCGGCCCAGGGCGAAAGGGCGCGTCCGATCCAGGTGCTCGTCTGGTATCCGGCCGCACAGGGCGGGAAGCGCCTGAGCTTCCGCGACTATCTCGACACCAGCATGGGCGAGGACGACTTCACGCGCAGTGCCGCCGAGCGCAGGCGCTTCGCCGACCGCCTGATCGAGGAGGGCGGCGGTGCGCGCCGTGCGGCACTGCTGCGCGACCTGGCGCGCCCGATGCTGGCGGTACGCGATGCCCGTGCGAAGCAGGGCAGGTTTCCGGTCGTGGTCTATGCCCCGGGCTTTTCGGCGAGCGCCATCGAGAACGCCGACTTGTGCGAATACCTGGCCAGCCACGGCTACGTCGTGCTGGCCAGTCCCTCGCTGGGCGAGCACCGGCGCGAAACCACGCTGACCGCCGAAGGCCTGGAACCGCAAGCGCGCGACATCTCCTGGCTGATCGGCTTTGCGGACACCCTCGCGCACGCCGATACCGGCAGGCTGGCGGTGGCCGGCTTCAGCTGGGGCGGGCTGGCGAATATGGTGGCCGCGGCCAGGGACCCGCGCATCAAGGCGCTCGTCAGCCTGGAAGGCTCGGTGCGCTACTTCCCCGAACTCGTCGACGGCGGCAAGGACGCGGTCAGGAACGTCTCGCCGGCGCGCGTGGCCGTGCCGCTGCTGTATGTGGGCGCGCGCCCGGAACCCGACGAAGCGCCCAGCAAGGACCCGGCTCCGTCCTTCATCGACGGGATGCGCTACGCCGACGTGGTGCTGGTCACCCTGGAGCCGATGCGCCATGTCGATTTTTCGTCGCTGAACGGGCGCTTTGCGGCGGACAGCGACTTCGTGAGCCATACGCGCGACGAGGTGGCGACCGCCTATGGCTGGGCCGCACGCTATACGCTGCGCTTCCTCGACGCCCAGCTGAAGGGGGACGCTGCCGGCCGCGCCTTCATCGATAACACGCCGGCTGCGAACGGCGCGGCCGGCAACCTGGTGACGGTCGACATCCGCCGCAAGACGCAGGACCCTGCGCCAGGCTGGGAGAGCTTCGTCGCGCGGCTGAGGGCGCAAGGCTTCGAGCATGCGATTCCGGTGTACACGCAGTTGCAGGCGCAGGGCGCCAGCTTCAAGGTCGAGCGCAACGACTTCATCGGCTGGGCCACCGCCCTGAAACAGCGCGGGCGCTTTGCCCAGGCGCGCGAAATCTTCCGCCTCGGCGACCATCTCTACCCCAGCCTGTGGGCGAAGCTGGACCTCGCCGAGATGCAGGTCAAGACCGGAGAGGTACAAGCCGCCGCGCAAACCTACCGCACGATAATCGCGCTCGAACCGGACAACGACACGGCACGAGCCTGGCTGCGCAGGCACGAATCGGATGACGCCACGTCGCCTCCTTGAGCGTTCATGGAAGAACAGGCCAGGGGCCGAACAGCGCGGCTTGAAGCAATATGCGGTGCGGCTTGCTTCCCGTTCGCAAACTCCAACGGCCCGGATCGTGTTTTCTTGCAGGGAGTTGACCGTCGAGCACGCGGTCCACACGGATAGCGGCTGAGTTGTCTTGCCAACAAAACAACGGTAACGTAGACTTCGGTTGTCCTGGAACAAGCCGATGGGCCGAGCCCGCGGGCGCTCGCGCACAATACGACACATGAAACGACTGTTCACCGCATTCCCGGCCCTGGGCCTGTCCCTGCTGGCCGCTTCCTGGAACGCCAATGGCGCCGAGCTGCCCAGGCTGCGGTTTTCCTACGGTGACTGGGAGATCGCCTGCGATAACACGCGCACCTGCCGCGCCGCCGGGTATGACAGTGAAAACAGCAGCGACGCTGGGAACAATGACGGCGCCGGGCAGCGGCGGATGTCGGTGCTGCTGACCCGCAAGGCCGGTCCGGATACCCTCGTCCATGCCGAACTCCAGATCGGCACCTACGAGGACACCCAGCCCGCCGCGCCGCTGCCTAGGACGCTGTCGCTGACCATGACCATCGACGGCAAGGAGCACGGCAAGGTCGCCGTCACCGGGGACAATCCGACGGTCGACCTCGCGCCCGGCCAGACGCAAGCCTTGCTGGCGGCGCTCACACGGGTGAGCAAGATCGCGTGGACGGACGGCCCGTTTACCTGGCGCCTGTCCGACGCCGGCGCCGCCGCGGTCCTGCTCAAGATGGACGCGTTCCAGGGCCGCGTCGGCACCCCAGGCGCGCTGGTGCGCAAGGGCGCCAGGCTTGAAACCAGCGTCCTGGCCCCCTTGCCGGAACCCGTGGTCCGCGTACCCGCGCTCGACGACAGGGCCATCGACCTGCCGGCGCCCCGGCTGGCAGCCTTGCGCCAGGCCCTGAAGGCGCCGGCCGACACCTGCACGGAGCCGGACAATATCGACGGCACGCCCGGCGACATCGCCGTCTGGCGCCTGACCGGCGGCAAGCTGCTGGCGTCCTTGCCGTGCTGGCGGGCGGCGTATAACGAGGGCGCCGCCTATTGGGTCGTCAACGCCAGGCCGCCGTACGCGCCGCGGCTGGTGACGACCGCCGGCAACGGCTACGCGTCCGGGATCATCGGTTCCTCGTTGAAGGGACGCGGGCTGGGCGACTGCTTTTCGTTCGACGAATGGACCTGGGACGGCAAGGTCTTCGTGCATAGCAGCGAGGGCGACACCGGCGATTGCAGGCTGGTCGCGCCGGGTGGCGCCTGGGTGCTGCCGGTAATGGTGACCGCCGTGCAGCCGGCGCGCCCTACAAACAGGCCCTGAGGGCCGTCACGCTCGATTGGAGAACGACGAATGAGATCGACCCGCAATGCGGCCTTCCTGGCCATGCTGGCTGCCTGCGCCACGACCGGGGCGGCCGCCATCGAGCCTGCCGGTGCGCCTGGCGTGCGCTTCGAGCACGGCGACTGGGAACTGGCCTGCGACAATACCCGCACCTGCCGCGCCGCCGGCTACCACAGCACGAGCGGCAGCGACGATGACGACGCGGAGGCCGCCGGCAACGGCGAGCCGCTGCCGGTGTCCGTCCTGTTCACGCGCAAGGCCGGGCCGAACGAAGCCGTACGCGGCGAATTCCAGATCGGGAACCCCGGCGCCGACCAGACCACCGACCAGCTGCCGCAGCGAATGACGCTGGCGATGAGGATCAACGGGCAGGCGCATGGCAAGGTGCTGATCGAGCAGGGCAAATGGACAGTCGACCTGGCGCCGGCCCAGACGCAGGCGCTGCTGTCATCGCTGACCCGCCGCAGCAGGATCGCGTGGACGGACGGCACCCGCACCTGGCGCCTGTCCGACAAGGGAGCGGCGGCGGTGCTGCTCAAGATGGATGAATTCCAGGGCCGCCTCGGTACGCCCGGCGCCCTGGCGCGCAAGGGCGCGCGCGACGAGAAGACCGTGTTGCCGCCGCTGCCGGCGCCCGTGGTGGTGGCCGCCGCCGTGCCGCGTCAGGATCTCGTCACGTGGCCGAAGGCGCGCCTGGATGCCCTGCGTGCGGCGCTCAAGACGCAGGCCGAGGACTGCCCGGTCCTGACCGAACCCGGCGAGTCGCCAAACGAGATCATCGTGCGGCGCCTGTCGGGTGGCAAGCTGCTGGCTTCCACGCTGTGCTGGCGCGGGGCTTCCAACACAGGCGATGCCTACTGGGTGATCAATGCGAACCCGCCGTACGCGCCCGAACTGGTGACCAGCTACGGCGCGGGCTACGACGCCGGCAAGATCGACGGCTCGCAAAAGGGCCGCGGCATGGGCGACTGCTGGGCCTTCGAACACTGGACCTGGGACGGCAAGCGCTTCGTCCATACGAACCTGGGCAACAGCGGCGCCTGCAATGGCATCGCGCCCGGCGGCGCCTGGTCCTTGCCGACCCTGGTGACGACCGTGCGCAAGCCGGGCGCGTAGCCGCGTCCCCGCGTGCAGATACCCGGCATTCGGACAGCATGGCTGAGCCCGTGTCCGAATGTCAGACCTGACCCCGGCTGTTACTGCTTGCCCGGGTCCTTCAAGTTCGGGAACTGGTCGAACTCGATGTTGTAGGGTTCGCCGTTGACTTTTTCCACCTTGCGCACGTACACCGTCTGCACCACGTCGCGCGTGGCCGGGTCGATGCTGATCGGGCCGCGCGGGCTGTTGATCTTCATGCCCTTCAATACCGCCATCGCCTCGGTGCCGTCGATCTTGCCGCCGAGCTTGTTGCTGACCTGGTAGATCGCGTTCATGCCGTCGTAGGCGGCAACGGCCATGAAGTTCGGGCGGCCGCCCTGCGGGTTGGTGGCGGCGAAGCTTTTCAGGAAGGCGTCGTTTTCGGGCGACTTGTGCGCGGCCGAGTAGTGGAAGGTGGTGATCACGCCCAAGGTGTTGTCGCCCATGGCCGGCAGTACGTGGTCGTCGGTCAGGTCGCCGGTGGCGATCACCTTGATGCCGGCAGCGGCCAGGCCGCGCTCGCGGTAGCCCTTCATGAAGGCGATGCTCTGCTCTCCGGCCGGCACGAACACGAACACGGCGTCCGGCTTGGCGTCCTTGATGCGCTGGATGAAGGGGGCGAACTCCGGATTGCGCAGCGGGACGCGGATCGCTTCCACCACCTTGCCGCCGTTCTTCACCAGGCGGTCGCTGAAGGCCTTCTCGGCATCGATGCCGGGGCCGTAGTCGGCCACCACCGTCGCCACGTTCTTGATCTTGTTCTTCAGCGCCCAGTCGCCCATCGGCGCCGAGATCTGCGGCAGCGTCATCGAGAAGCGCGCGATGTAGTCGGACTTGGTGGTGATGACGGACGTCGCCGCATTCATGATGATCATCGGCTTCTTGGCCTGCTGCGCGATCGGCGCCACCGCCAGGGCTTCCGGCGTCAGGCCGAAGCCGGCCAGGAAGTCGACCTTGTCGCGCACCACCAGCTCCTGCGCGAGGCGCTTGGCGATCTCCGGCGACGGGCCGGTGGTGTCCTTGTAGATGATCTGGATCTTCTTGCCGGCGACGCTGTCGCCGTTCTGCGCCATCCAGGCCTTGATCCCGCCCTGCATCTGCTTGCCGTAGTCGGCGAAGGGACCCGAGAAGGAGGCGATCACGCCGACCTTGATGGTGTCCTGGGCCCAGGCCGCGGGTGCGGCGAAGGTAGTGGCAAAGGCGGTGGCCGCGGCGAGCGCCGCGATGGTCTTCGATTGCATGCTTGTCTCCTGTCGGTTGGTCTGCTTGTCGTCTGCTTGTCGCTTACTTGTCGTCCATGTGCACGCCGGCGATGTCGTCGCTATGTCGCAACCTCATCAAAAAATGACTCAAGCATATTGTTGACAAGGTTCCGTGACAACAATAGTATCGTTTTAGCGTTCGATTAACAACCTCTTGTTCGATAATCGAACGCGTACAATAAACCAACGGAGACAACATGAAGAACATCCTGTCCAGCGCAGCCGCGCTGGTGTGCGGCCTGGCCGCCGTTTCTGCCGCCACCTCGGCACAAGCCCAGACCTCGGTCCAGGTCTACGGTATCGTCGACAGCGGCGTCGCCCACATGACCAATGTGAACGCCGCCGGCGACTCGAACACCAAGGTGCCGTCGCTGACCAGCTCCTTCCCCTCGCGCATCGGCTTCAAGGGCAGCGAGGAACTCGGCGGCGGCTTGCAGGCGTTCTTCGTGCTGGAAAGCGGCCTGGCGATGGACAACGGATCGTCCCAGCAGGGCGGACGCATGTTCGGCCGCGCGGCGCAGGTGGGCCTGAAGGGCGACTGGGGCACGCTGACCCTGGGCCGCCAGAACAACATGACCTACATCTCGGGCCTGAAGACCGACGTCCTCGGCCCGCATTTGTTCGCGATCGGCAGCATCGATCCCTACCTGCCTAACGCGCGCAGCGACAACGCCATCGGCTACATGGGCAACTTCAACGGCTTCGTGGTGGGCGCCACCTACAGCTTCGGGCGCGACGCCTCCGCCGCCGGCGGACCGGCCGCCACCAACTGCGGCGGCGAAGTGGCGGGCAACTCGAAGGCCTGCCGCCAGTACACGGCGCTGCTCGGCTACGAGAACAAGCAGTGGGGCCTGAACGCGTCCTACGACCGCCTGAACGGCAACACGGGCGCGGCCGGCGGCCTGACCAGCCCGAACAACACCGACATCCGCACCACCGTCAACGGCTACCTGATGCTGGGCGCCACCAAGATCGGCGGCGGCGCCATCGACCGCGAAACGAATGCGGCCACCGGCCAGACCGAGTCGCTGCTGTGGTACCTGGGCGTGAGCCACCCGGTCAACAACTTCGTGGTCGACGTCCAGGCCGCGGCGCGCAACACGAAGAACTCCGACGACGACGTCACCATGCTGGTGGCGCGCCTGAGCTACGCGCTGTCGAAGCGCACCGTCCTGTACACGGCGATTGGCCGCATGGACAACGACGGCGCCTCGGCGGTCGCGCTGGACGCCGGCGGTACTGTCGGTGCGGGCAAGACCCAGAATGGTGTCATGGTGGGCTTGCGCCACCATTTCTGATTTCCCGGCCACGGTGCTGTCTGGTGGGTTCGAGAACCCACCCTACGGTATCGGGCGGCGTAGGGTGGGTTCTCGACCCCACCATGACCGCGGCCGCATGTCGAAACGCGGCCCGTGGCGATGTCAGGTTCGAGCACCCACCCGATGGCCGCGTGAGTAGGGCGTCACGGCAGCAGCACCGAGAGTTCCTGCGCCCCGCGCAACAGCACCGGCAGGAACTCCCCCTGCATCCGCTCGACGCTGACGCGGGCCGCCTGGGCGCCCACGTTCAGCGCCGCGACCACCTGGCCCGAGGCGCCGCGCACCGGCACCGAGATCGAGCGCAGACCCAGTTCCAGTTCCTCGTCGTTGATGGCGTAGCCGTCCTGGCGCACTCCAAGCAGGATCTCGCGCAGGCGCTTTTGCGTGGTGACGGTCTTGTCGGTCATCGCCTTCAGGCGGGTCCTGGCGAAGTAGGCGTTCAGTTCGTCCGGCGGCAAGTGGGCCAGCATCACCCGGCCCAGCGAGGTGCAGTAGGCGGGCAGGCGGCTGCCGGTGTTCAGGGCCACCGACATCACGCGCGTGGTGGCGGCGCGCGCCACGTACAGCACTTCGCCGTCGTCGAGCACGGCCAGCGAACTCGATTCGCCCAGCTCGCGGCTGATGTTGTTCAGGTAGGGCTGGCTGGAGACGGTGAGCGGCGTCGACGACAAATACGAGTAGCCGAGGGTCAGCACCTTGGGCCGCAGCGAGAAGTTGTTGTGCTCGGCGTCGACGTAGCCGAGCTGCTGCAGCGTGTACAGGCAGCGGCGCACGGCGGCGCGCGGGATGCCGGTCTTCTGGCTGATCTGGGCGATGGTCTGCGGCTTGCGCGAATCGCTGAAGGCGCGCACCACGGCCAGGCCGCGCGCCAGCGAGGTCATGAAACTCGGGTCGGTGAGGGCGTCGATCTGCTCGGCGATGCTGAGTTCGCGTTCTTCGCCGCCGGCATCGAGTTCAAGGCTGTCGGCCTCGGTATGGGGGATCGCAATATTTGTCATGGCGGGATTGTAATGCAGCGGGGTGCGCTTCGATTGGTCTTTTTTCTTGACCTTTCGGCCACGCTACCACTACACTGCGTTGGGCGGTAATCAAACAATAGTTCGCTTATCGAACAACGGCAACATCATTTCAAGTGGGCCGGATGGATCAGGCCCCAAGGTGGAGACATGATCGACAAAACCTATGAATCGCTGGAGCGTGCCGTCGCCGACGTGCACGACGGGGCGACCGTCATGATCGGCGGCTTCGGCAATGCGGGCATGCCCGCGCAGCTGATCGACGCACTCATCGCGCAGGGCGCGCGTGAGCTCACGATCGTCAACAACAACGCCGGCAACGGCGACACCGGGCTGGCCGCGCTGCTGGCCGCCAAGCGGGTACGCAAGATCATCTGCTCCTTCCCGCGCCAGACCGACTCCCACCATTTCGACGCCCTGTACCGCGCCGGCGAGATCGAACTCGAACTCACCCCGCAAGGCAACCTGGCCGAACGCATCCGCGCCGCCGGCGCCGGCATCGGCGGCTTCTTTACCCCCACCGGCTATGGCACGCTGCTGGCCGAGGGCAAGGAAACGCGCCTGATCGAGGGCCGCTATTACGTGCTGGAGTCGCCGATCCACGCCGACTACGCGCTGATCAAGGCCCATCGCGGCGACCGCTGGGGCAACCTCGTCTACCGCAAGACCGCGCGCAACTTCGGCCCGATCATGGCGATGGCGGCGAAGACCACCATCGCCCAGGTGGCGGACATCGTGCCGCTCGGCGAACTCGACCCGGAAGTCATCGTCACCCCGGGCATCTTCGTCCAGCGCGTCGTCAAGGAGGCAGCATGAACAAGTTCACCCGCGACCAGATCGCCGCGCGCGTGGCCCAGGACATCCACGAGGGCGCCTACGTCAATCTCGGCATCGGCCTGCCGACGATGGTGGCCAACTACCTGCCGGCAGACCGTGAAGTCTTCCTGCACAGCGAGAACGGCCTGCTCGGCATGGGTCCGGCGCCGGCTGAAGGCGAGGAAGACGAAGACCTGATCAACGCCGGCAAGCAGCCGGTGACCCTGCTCACCGGCGGCGCCTATTTCCACCACGGCGATTCGTTTGCCATGATGCGCGGCGGCCACCTCGACATCTGCGTGCTGGGCGCGTTCCAGGTCTCGGAAAAGGGCGACCTGGCCAACTGGCATACCGGCGCGCCGGACGCGATTCCCGCCGTCGGCGGCGCCATGGACCTGGCAATCGGCGCCAAGCAGGTGTTCGTGATGATGGACCACCAGACCAAGACCGGCGAAAGCAAGGTGGTGCAGCAATGCACCTACCCGCTGACTGGCGTGGCCTGCGTCAACCGTATCTATACCGACCTGGCTGTCCTCGACGTCACGCCGCATGGCCTGCGCGTACGCGAGATGGCGCCGGGCCTGAGCCTGCCCGAGCTGCAGGCCGTCACGGCGGCGCCCTTGCTGCCACCAGAATCAGGAGACCCAGCATGACCGACGCCTACATTATCGATGCGATCCGCACGCCCATCGGCCGCTACGGCGGGTCGCTGAAAGACGTGCGCGCCGACGACCTCGGCGCCATCCCCATGCGCGAACTCATGTCGCGCAATCCCTCCGTCGACTGGAGCCAGGTCGACGACGTGATCTACGGCTGCGCCAACCAGGCAGGCGAAGACAACCGCAACGTCGCCCACATGGCCTCGCTGCTGGCCGGCTTGCCGCCGGACGTGCCGGGCACCACCGTGAACCGCCTGTGCGGCTCGGGCATGGACGCCATCGGCATCGCCGCGCGCGCCATCAAGGCCGGCGAAACCCAGCTGATGATCGCCGGCGGCGTCGAATCGATGACGCGCGCGCCTTTCGTGATGGGCAAGGCGGATGCCGCCTTCTCGCGCCAGGCCACGATCTACGACACCACCATCGGCTGGCGCTTCCCGAATAAACAGATGAAGCACCTGTACGGCACCGATTCGATGCCGGAAACGGCCGAGAACGTGGCCGTGGACTACAAGGTGTCGCGCGAAGACCAGGACCGCTTTGCCCTGGCCAGCCAGCAGAAGGTGGCGCGCGCCCAGAAAGAAGGCCTGTTCGCGGACGAGATCGTGCCGGTGCTGATTCCCCAGAGCCGCCGCGCAGCGGGGGCGGCCTACCACGTCCGCTTCGAGCATGACGAGCATCCGCGCGAGACCAGCCTCGAGGCGCTGGCGAAATTGAAAGGCGTCGTGCATCCGGAAGGCTCGGTCACGGCCGGGAACGCCTCCGGCGTGAACGATGGCGCCTGTGCGCTCCTGATCGCGAGCGGCGAGGCGGTGGCGAAATATGGCCTCACGCCCAAGGCGCGCATCGTCGGCATGGCCACCGCCGGCGTGCCGCCTCGCGTGATGGGCATCGGCCCGGCGCCGGCATCGAAGAAACTGCTGGCCCAGCTGGGTATGACGATCGACCAGATGGACATCATCGAGCTGAACGAAGCATTCGCATCGCAAGCCCTGGCCGTGTTGCGCGAACTCGGCGTTGCAGACGACGATCGGAGGGTGAATCCCTACGGCGGCGGCATCGCCCTGGGCCACCCGCTGGGCATGAGCGGCGCCCGGCTGGTGACCACGGCGATGTACCAGCTGCACCGCACCGGTGGGCGCTACGCGCTGTGTACCATGTGCATCGGCGTGGGGCAGGGCATCGCCATGGTGATCGAACGCGTCTGAGCGCGTTGATTGACAAGAAGAGAAGCAGGAGACAAACATGACATACCAAGACACCTCACGCGGGAGGCTGCCATGATCGGCAACTTCATCGGCGTCCTATTCGACGGCATCGCCTACGGCGCGCTGCTGTTCCTGATCAGCGTCGGCCTCTCGGTCACGATGGGCATGATGAACTTCATTAACCTGGCCCACGGCGCCTTCGCCATGGTCGGCGGCTATGTCTGCGTGAGCCTGCTCGGCAAGCTCGGCCTGCCTTTCCTGGCCACGCTGCCGCTGGCTTTTGTTGCGGCGGCCGTGGTCGGCCTGGTGCTGGAGCGCTCGCTGTACCGCCAGCTGTATAAAGCCTCGCACCTGGACCAGGTGCTGTTCTCGATCGGCCTGACCTTCATGGCGGTGGCCGGCGCCACCTTCCTGTTCGGCCCGACCCAGCAGCCGGTGCACCTGCCGGACTGGCTGCGCGGCCAGGTACACGTGCTCGGTCTCGACCTCGGCTCCTACCGCCTGTTCCTGATCGGCGTGGTGGTGCTGGTCACGCTCGGCCTCTACCTGCTGATCGAACGCACCCGCTTCGGCGCCCAGATCCGCGCTTCGGTCGACAACCAGACCGCGGCCGAAGGCCTGGGCATCAACGTCAGCCGCGTGTTCTCGCTGACCTTCGCGCTCGGCTCGGGCCTGGCCGGCCTGGGCGGCGGCCTCGGCATCGACGTGCTGGGCCTGGACCCGAGCTTCCCCGTCAAGTACATGGTCTACTTCCTGCTGGTGGTGGCCGTGGGCGGCGCCGGTTCCATCAAGGGGCCGCTGATCGCGGCGATCATCCTCGGCGTGTTCGACGTCGCCGGTAAATATTATGTGCCGGAAGTGGGCGCCTTCGTCATCTACACGCTGATGGTGGTGCTGCTCATCCTGTTCCCGTTCGGCCTGGTACGGAGGAAAGCATGAACGCCTATTCGACGACGGCCCTGAAGGCCAAGACTGATGCCACCCCAAGCCCGGAAGCGCAAGCCGTGAACCACAGCGCGCTGCGCCTGCCGAACGACCGCTGGAAGGCATTGGAGATCGTGTTCTGGCTGCTGCCGGTGGCCTCCTACTTCTTCTTCCCGGACTACCTGGTGCTGATCAGCCAGATCATGATCATCGGCCTGTTCGCGATGTCGCTCGACCTGATCCTGGGCTATGCCGGCATCGTCTCGCTGGGGCACGCGGCCTTCTTCGGGCTGGGCGCCTATACGGCTGGCCTGCTGTCGGTGCATGGCTGGGGCGAGCCGATCTCCGGGCTGCTGGCGGCGGCCGTGGTCGCGGCGGTGGCCGGCTTCATCGTCAGCTTCCTGGTGGTGCGCGGCCAGGACCTGGCGCGGCTGATGGTCACCCTCGGCATCGGCCTGATGCTGTTCGAGGCGGCGAACAAGGCGGCCTTCATCACCGGCGGTGTCGATGGCCTGTCGGGCATGGTGATGGAGCCGCTGTTCGGCACCTTCGAGTTCGACCTCTTCGGCAAGACGGCCTTCTGGTACAGCTTTGCCGTGCTGTTCATCCTGTTCGTGGCCATGCGCCGCCTGGTGAATTCGCCGTTCGGCCTGTCGCTGCGCGGCATCCGCGAAGGCGGGCGCCGCATGCCGGCGATCGGCGCGCATGTCGACCGCCGCCTGGTGGCCGTCTTCACCCTGGGCGCGGCGGTGGCCGGCATCGCCGGCGCGTTGCTGGCCCAGACCACGCAGTTCGTGGGCCTGGACGTGCTCGGCTTCCCGCGTTCGGCGGAACTCCTGATCATGCTGGTGCTGGGCGGGACCGGGCGCCTGTACGGCGCGCTGGTCGGCGCGGCCGTGTTCATGGTCGCCCAGGACAAGATCTCGGGCTTCGATCCGACCTACTGGCAGTTCTACATCGGCCTGCTGCTGGTGCTGATCGTGCTGTTCGCACGCGGCGGCATCCTCGGCGGCCTGGAAAAAATCGTCGCCCGTTTCAAACGTTCGGAGGCAGCATGACCATGACCCTGCGCACCGAAGCGCTCTGCAAGCAGTGGGGCGGCTTCAAGGCCAACACCGATATCTCGCTGACCTTCGAACCGGGCGCGCGCCACGCGCTGATCGGCCCGAACGGCGCCGGCAAGACCACCTTCATCAACCTGCTGACCGGGGGCTTCCCGCCGTCCAGCGGCAAGGTCTGGCTCGGCGACGAGGACATCACCAAACTGGCCCAGCACGAGCGGGTAAAGCGCGGCATGACGCGCACCTTCCAGATCAATACCCTGTTCGCGGGCATGACGGTGCTGGAATCGGTGATGCTGGCGATCTGCGAGCGACGCGGCCTGCAGAAAGTATGGTGGAAGACGGTCGCGAACCATGCCGACGTGGTCGAGGAAGCGATGGCCCTGCTGGCCACGCTGAAGCTGACGAAAGAGGCGAACAGCATCACGCGCAGCATGGCTTACGGCAAGCAGCGCCTGGTGGAGATCGCCCTGGCGCTGGCCACCAGGCCGACGATTTTGCTGCTGGACGAGCCGGCGGCCGGCATTCCCTCGGCCGAGAGCAAGGAGCTGTTCGAGGTCATCGCCGGCCTGCCGCGCGACGTGACGGTACTCTTCATCGAGCACGACATGGGCCTGGTGTTCCGCTTTGCCGACCGCATCACCGTGCTAGTGGGCGGCAAGGTGCTGACCGAAGGCACGCCCGAGGAGATCGCGGCCGATCCGCGCGTGAAGGAAGTGTATCTGGGGGAGGCCGAACATGCCTGAATTGCTTGCGCTTGACCGCGTGACCGCCGGATACGGCGAGTCGATCGTTCTAGAGGATGTGTCGTTCACCATGAACGAGGGCGACAGCCTGGCGCTGCTGGGCCGGAATGGCGTCGGCAAGACCAGTCTGCTGGTCACGCTGATGGGGTTGACCAAGCTGCACAAGGGCTCGATCCGCTGGGCCGGCGGCGACATCGCGCGCGTGCCGACCTATAAGCGCTCGCGCTCGGGGCTGGGCTGGGTGCCGCAGGAACGCCATATGTTCCCGTCGCTGACGGTCGAGGAACACTTGACCGTCGTCGAACGCCCGGGGCCGTGGAACCTGGCCAAGATCTACGAGATCTTCCCGCGCTTGCACGAGCGCCGCGCCAACATGGGCAATCAATTGTCTGGTGGCGAACAACAAATGTTGGCCATCGCCCGGGCGCTGATGACCAATCCGCGCATCCTGCTGCTGGATGAGCCAATGGAAGGGCTGGCGCCGATCATCGTGCAGGAACTGGTGCGGGTGATCCGGCGGCTGGTGGCGGATGAAGGCATGTCGGTGATCGTGGTCGAGCAGCATGCGCGGCTCGCCTTGTCGCTGACCTCGCGTGCGATCGTATTGGATCGCGGGCGGATCGTGCATGACTCGGATTCGGCCAGCTTGCTGGCCGATGGAGAAAAGCTCGATCGGCTCGTGGCTGTCGCGTAGGGTGGACGGGTCCCCCCGTCCACGGTCGATAGTTGGCAGCGAGATCAACGAGCACGCAATCGGAGCCGATAACGATCGACGCGTGGACGGGGAACCCGTCCACCCTACGGTCACATTAAAGCGCCAACAACGCGCAACCATAAAAACCAAGGAGACAACGTGTCAACACTGAACACCACCCGCCGTCACATCCTGCTCGGCGCCGCCATGCTCACCGCAGGCTTCACCGCCCACGCCGCCGAACCCCTGAAAGTCGGCCTGATCGTCCCCATGTCCGGCCCCTTCGCCTCCACCGGACGCCAGGTCGACGCGGCGGTGAAACTCTTCCTTCAGCAAAACGGCAATACCGTCGCCGGCCGCCAGGTGCAGATCATCCTGAAGGACGACGGCGGTGTCTCGCCCGACGTCACCAAGCGCCTGGTCCAGGAGCTGGTGGCGCGCGACAAGGTGCAGGTCCTGGCCGGCTTCGGCCTGACCCCGCTGGCCTTTGCCGCCGCGCCCGTGGCGACGCAGGCCAAGGTGCCGATGATCGTCATGAACGCCGCCACCTCGGTCATCCCGCAGCGCTCGCCCTACATCGTGCGCAGCGGCTTCACGCTGGCGCAAGTGACCGCGCCGATGGCGCAATGGGCGGCCAAGAACAAGATCAAGTCGGTGGTCACCTTCGTGTCCGACTATGGTCCCGGCATCGACGCCGAGAAGGTCTTCGTGAAGGACTTCACCGCGGCCGGCGGCAAGATCGTCGCCTCGCTGCGCGCACCGCTGCGCAACCCGGACTACGCGCCTTTCCTGGCGCGCGTGAAGGACGCCAAGCCGGACGCGGTCTTCGTGTTCGTACCGTCGGGGGAGGGCGCCGCTGTCCTGAAGCAGTTCACCGACCGCGGCCTGGCTGACGCCGGCATTCGCCTGATCGCCACCGGCGACGTGCTCGACGACGACCTGATGCCAAGCATCGGGCCAGCCGCCCTGGGCGTGGTCAGCAGCCACCATTATTCGGCCGCCCACCCGTCGCCCGAGAACAAGGCCTTCGTTGCCGCCTTCACCAAGGCCAACAAGGACATGCGCCCGAACTTCCATGCCGTCGGCGCGTATGACGGCATGCAGATGCTGTATGCGGCGCTGAAGAAAACCAACGGCGACAGCACCGGACCGAAGCTGGTCGAGGCGATGAAGGGCCTGTCTTGGAACAGCGTGCGCGGACCGGTGTCGATTGATCCGGCAACGCGCGATATCGTGCAGACCGTGTATATCCGCAAGGCGGAGCAGGTGGATGGCGGGATCTACAACGTCGAATTCGACAAGGTCGAGAAGTTCAAGGATCCCGGCGTGGATTGATTGACCCGCCGCCGACGCCGGGTTGCATGACCGGCAGCCGGCGGCGCATCGATTGTCGATGACGGCCCGCGGCCTGTTTCGGGTTGTCGATGCGAGCCTGCGGCCTGTCTCGGATTGTCGATAACGGCCTGCGGCCTGTCTCGTACGGTGGGCACCCCGTGCCCACGCGGATTCAACACACCGTTAGCGGGACAGGCAACAGCCCCGTTTGGGCATGCGATCGATGTTGAATTTGATGGCGCCAATGAAACCGCGTGGGCACGAGTGCCTTGCGCGGCCCGGCCCACCCTACAAGGTCAACGGTGCGCGGCTTTGGCCATTGTTCTCGCGAACGAGCTTGCCCAGCAATTCCATGAACTTCGCCTGCTCCGCCTCACTGAGCGGCGCCAGCAACCGATCCCGCAACCTCTGCGCCCCTGGCACCAGCCCACGCAGCAGGGCGCTCCCTGCCGCCGTAATGGTCAACGCCCGCTGCCTCCGATTATGCGGCAACACCTTCCGCTCCAGCAGCCCCTTTTCTTCCAGCCGCGCACACACCGTCGCCCCGGTCGACGTATCGATCGCCGCCAGCCCCGCCAGCGACACCTGGTCGATCCCCGGATGCTCGGCCAGCCGGCTCAGCATCGCATACTGCACCGGCGTCAGCTCATCGCCCATCTCGTCGTAGAACAACGACACCGAAATCTGCTGTGCCCGGCGCAGCAAGTGGCCAGGATGTTCGTACAAATCCAGCATCGTGCCCTGGCTGTCGGCTGCTTTTTCTGTCGGCATATTTCTCATCTAAATCTGGTGCGCTGCACCATCAAAAAAGTTTGAAAACGCAGTTTACTTTGTCCCGCAAACGCGTGATACTTTTTTCCACATTCAGTACACTGAATATAAAGCACAACCATCAAGGAGACAACGATGTTCCCCAAAAACGCCTGGTACGTTGCATGCACGCCTGACGAGATCGAAGGCAAACCCCTGGGCCGCCAGATCTGCGGCGAAAAGATCGTGTTCTACCGCGGCCAAGGCGGCAAGGTCGCCGCCGTCGAAGACTTCTGCCCGCACCGCGGCGCGCCTTTGTCGCTCGGTTTCGTCCGCGACGGCAACCTGGTCTGCGGCTACCACGGCCTGGAAATGGGCTGCGAAGGCAAGGCCATCGCCATGCCCGGCCAGCGCGTGCGCGGCTTCCCCTGCATCCGCAGCTATGCGGTCGAAGAGCGCTACGGCTTCATCTGGGTCTGGCCGGGCGACAAGGCGCTGGCCGATCCGGCCACCATCCACCACCTCGAATGGGCCGACAACCCGGAGTGGGCCTACGGCGGCGGCCTGTACCACATCAACTGCGACTACCGCCTGATGGTCGATAACCTGATGGACCTGACCCACGAGACCTACGTCCACGCGTCCAGCATCGGCCAGAAGGAGATCGACGAAGCGCCGGTCACCACCAAGCTCGAAGGCGAGCAGGTTGTCACCAGCCGCTTCATGGAGAACATCATGCCGCCGCCGTTCTGGCAGGCGGCCCTGCGCGGCAACGGCCTGGCTGACGACGTACCGGTCGACCGCTGGCAGATCTGCCGCTTCAACGCGCCGAGCCACGTGATGATCGAGGTCGGCGTGGCCCATGCGGGCAAGGGCGGCTACCACGCGCCGGCCGAACACAAGGCGTCGAGCATCGTGGTCGATTTCATCACGCCCGAAACCGAGACCTCGCACTGGTACTTCTGGGGCATGGCGCGCAACTTCAAGCCCGACGATGCGGCGCTGACCGACACCATCCGCACCGGCCAAGGGAAAATCTTCAGCGAAGACCGCGAGATGCTGGAGCTGCAGCAGCAGAACATCCTGCGCCACCCCGAGCGCAAGCTGCTGATGCTGAACATCGATGCCGGCGGCGTGCAGTCGCGCCGCATCATCGACAGCTGGCTGGCGCGCGAGCGTCCGCAACAGCAGGAGGTTGCGGCATGAGCACCATCGAAGTGAAGGTCGCACAGCGCGTTTGCGAGGCCGACGGCATCTGCAGCTACGAACTGGTGCGCACCGATGGGCAGGCCTTGCCGCCGTTCGACGCCGGCGCCCACATCGACGTCCACCTGGCCGGCAACCTGATCCGCCAGTACTCGCTCTGCAATGCGCCGGGCGAGACCCATCGCTACCAGATCGGCGTGCTGCGCGACACCGATTCGCGCGGCGGCTCGCAGGCGATGCACGACCATGTGGACACGGGGTCGGTGCTGCAGATCAGCGAGCCGAAGAACCACTTTCCGCTGGTGGAGGCGCAGCGTACCGTGCTGCTGGCGGGCGGCATCGGCGTGACGCCGATCCTGGCGATGGCCGAGGCGCTGGCGGCGAAGGGCGCGCGCTTCGAGCTGCATTACAGCGCGCGTTCGCCGGAGAAGGCGGCGTTCAAGGAACGCCTGGCTTCCTGCGGGTTCGCGGCGCAGGTGCAGTTTCATTACGACAGTGGCGATGCGGCGCAGAAGCTCGACCTGTCCACGCTCCTGGCGCAGCCGGAACAGGGCACGCATGTCTACGTGTGCGGTCCTCAGGGTTTCATCGATTACGTGATGAATACGGCCAAGGCGCAGGGCTGGCCGGCGGCGCAGCTGCATGTGGAGTACTTCGGTGCGGCGGCGGTGGATACCTCGGGCGATGGGCCGTTCGACGTCAAGCTGGCCTCGAGCGGCCAGACGTTTACCATCCCGGCCGGGAAGACGGTCATCAAGATCCTGGAAGAGCAGGGCGTGGTGATACCGTATTCATGCGAGGAGGGCGTCTGCGGGACCTGCCTGACGCGGGTGATCGAGGGCGTGCCGGATCACCGGGACATGTACTTGACCGAGGAAGAGCAGGCGGCGAACGATCAGTTCACGCCATGTTGTTCGCGGGCAAAGACGCCGGTGCTGGTGCTGGATCTGTAGAGTCGGGAACGTCAATCGTACGGTGGGCACTCCGTGCCCACGCGGTTACGTGTGGTTGCTTGCACCTGCGGCGGAGAGGTATCGCCCCCAAACGTATCGCTGTGCCGGAGGCATGACCCTATCGGGTGGTTTTTCGAGGTGCCGATGTCGTACCGCGTGGGCTCGAGAGCCCACCCTACAAAATCTACAACAGCCTACACGGGCCGCGTTTGGGTGCCGGCGCCGCGCGTGACGTGCAGCATGCGGCTTGGAATGCAGACCTTGGCGGTGTGCCAGACGCCGCGCGGCACGACCACCGCGCCGGAGCCGTCCACAAAAATACGCTCGATCGTGCCAGCGCGGTCAAGGAGCAACTCCACCGCGCCCGATAACAAATAAACGAATTCGTCACCTTCCGGATGCATCTCCCAGGTAGGCCAATCTTCCACGAATTCGTATTCGCTGATCAGCCAGCCCTGGCCATTCTGGTCAGCCTCGGCTTCGGGAAGCTGCCAGAACCCCGCGGCCGACAACGCACGCGCCGCACCGTCTTCGGCGAGATGAACATAGGTATGCTGGGGATGCAGGATCATGGCCGCTCCGACGGGTACGGGATGTGCCGCAATCCTACCACCGCCACCGAAGCGAAAGGTCAAATCCAGGTCACGAACCCCACGACCGCTTCCTCGAACGCCTGCGGCTGCTCGGCCGCACTCAGGTGCGACGCCTCCTGCAGCACCACTAACCGCGCCTCAGGGATCCCATCGGCCAGGGCCTGCGCCATCGCCACCGGCGTGCCCTGATCGAGCTCGCCCGCGATGACCAGCGTCGGCACGGTGATCGATCCGAGGCGCGGCGTGGTATCCACCTTGCCCACCGCATTGCAGCAGCCGACATACCCCACCGGGTCGGTGCTCACCACGCGCCGGCGGTAGCGCGCCACCGTGCCCGGCTTCTGCGCCCGGAAGCCATCGTGGAAGTAGCGCCCCATCACCGCATCGGCAATCGCCTCGATTCCCTGTTCGCGTACGGTGGCGATGCGCTGCTCCCACACCGCCTGCGCCGCTTCGGGATAGCCGCCCGTGGTGTTCGCCAGCACCAGCGCACGCACCAGGGCCGGGTGGCGCAAGGCCAGCTCCTGGCCCACCATGCCGCCCATCGACAGGCCCACCCATACCACCGGCCCGGTATCGAGCTCGCGCAGGAGCCGCGCCGCGTCGTCCGCCAGCTCCGCCATCGAATACAGCGCATCCGGCGCATCCGAACTGCCATGGCCGCGGTGGTCGTAGGCGATCACGCGGCAGTCCTGCGCCAGGGTGTTCGCCAGCGCGTCCCACATCGTCAGGTCGCAGCCCAGCGCATGGCTCAGCACCACCGTGTGACGCGGCGCCTTGCCGCTCCGCGGCTCGCGCACGCTGTAGTGCAGCACCGGGCTGCTGACGGTGCGGCCCTCGCGCCCGATGCCGCTGTGGCTCGCCGCGGCCGGCGCGGCCGGTTCCAGCACGTAGCCGATCTGCTCGCCCACTTCGCGCAGGATCGCCAGCGTGTGGGTAAAGGCGGTGTTCGCTGCCGGCACGCCGGCGTAGATGGCCGACTGCATCAGGACTTCCTTGATCTCGTCGGGCGTGAGGCGGCTGTCCGGCTCGCCCAGCAAGGCGGCGCGCACGTGCAGTTCGAACTCTTCCCAGCGGCCCAGGGCGATCGTGATCGACAGGACAATCGCGCGGCGTGTCTTGTGGTCGAGGCCGGGCCTTCCCCAGATCTCGTTCCAGGCGAAGCGGGTGATCAGGTTCTGGAAGTCGGCGTTGAAGCCGGTGGCCTTGTCCAGCGAACGGTCCACCCAGGCGTCGCCGAGCACATTGCGGCGGTTCTGCAGGCCGCGTTCGAAGTCGTGGTCAATCGGGTCGAAACTCATCGTGATTCGTCACTCGTGAAAAGGGTGGTGGTGGTCGAACGCGGCCATGTCGGCGCGCAGTCGGTTCAGCTGGCGCTCGGCCAGGCGGCGTGCGGGCAGGGCGGCGGCGGCAGGGTCGAAGATCGTGGTGAGTTTGTCGAGGTCGACATGCGAGGCCAGCGCGGGATCGGCCTGCACCGCTTCCTTCAGCAAGTCGTCCAGGCCGCGCTTGCCGCCCGCGGCACGGCCGCTCAGGTCTTCCAGCAGCGCGTGCGCTTTCGGACGGCCGACGGCCGAGGCCAGGTAGCTCGACGCGGCTTCGGCAAACACCAGCCCGTGCAGGGCGTGGATGTTCGCCAGCATGCGTTCGCCATCGACCTTCAGGCCGGCAAAGGCTTCGTCCAGTGCGCGCAGGGCGCCGTGGGCCGACAGGAACAGGCCAGGCCACTCGGCCAGTTCCGCCTGCCAGTTGCCGAGCCCGCGTTCGTGTTCCTGATTCATGCAGGCCAGCAGGGCCGCCGCATGCTGGGGCGTGCGCCGTGCGGCGGCAACCGTGATCATGGCCGACACCGGGTTGCGCTTGTGCGGCATGGCCGAGGAGCCGCCACGGCCGCCGCCGGAAGGCTCGGCCAGTTCGCCGATTTCTCCCTGGGCCATCAGGCTCAGGTCGGTCGCCAGCTTGCCCAGGCTGCCGGTCAGCACCGCCACTTCCATGCCGAGGCGCACCCACTCGTCGCGCCCGGTATGCCAGGCGGCGTCGGCCACCTTCAAGCCCAGTTCGCGCGCCATGCGTTCGGCCACGGCGCCGCCAGCTTCGCCCATGACCGACAAGGTGCCGACCGCGCCGCCCAGCTGCAATTGCAGTGCGCGTGCCGAGGCCGCGCGGATCTGCGCCCGCGCACGCACCAGCGGCGCCAGCCAGTTGGCCGCCTTGAAGCCGAGGCTCGTCACCTGGGCCGGCTGCATCAGCGTGCGCGCCAGCACCGGCGTGGCCAGGTGTTCCTCGGCCAGCCGCAGCAAATGGCCGCACAGGTCGTGCAGGCCGTCGTCCAGCAGCTGCAAGGCTTCGCGCGTGACCAGCACCATCGCGGTATCGATCACGTCCTGGCTGGTACTGCCCCAATGCACGTGGCGCGCGGCGGCTTCGTCGTACAGGCCGACGGTCTTGGTGAGCTCCTTCACCAGCGGGATCGCCAGGCTGCCGGCGCGGCGGCCGGCGACGATCAGGGCGGGGATGTCGTAGAGCTGGGCATTGCACACGCCGGCAATCGCGGTAGCGGCGCCGTGCGGAATCAGGCCTTCCTCGGCCTGGGCTTTCGCCAGCGCCGCCTCGAAGCGGAACATCGCCTGCACGACCGCCGCGTCGTCGAAGGCGGCGATCATGTCGGGCGTGGTCAGGAAACTGTCGAAGATCGACACACTCATTGAAGCTCCTGTCTGAACAGCTATTAGGCGTAGTCGAAGAAGACGGTTTCCTTCTCGGTCTGCATCCAGATGTCCCAATGATACTGCGCGTCGCCGCTCTTGCGCGCCAGCAGGGCGGCGCGGCGCGCTTCCGGCACCTGGTTCAGGATGGTCGACTGCGCCAGGCCGGTATCGTCCTCGAGGAAGACGGCGGTGAACTGGTGCTTGACCAGGCCGCGCGCGAACACGGTCACGTACATGACCGGCTCGCCGCGCGTGGCCGGCTGCGGCAGCGGCACGCGCATGCTGAACTCGCCGTCCGCGCCGCTGGGCACGCGCCGGAAGCCCGGAATCGCGTGCTCGGACTCGGCGGCGGCGCCGTCCGGGATCCAGGCTTCGATCTGGGCGTCGTTGATCGGGGTGCCGTCGCCGTCGTAGATGACGCCGCTGACCAGGATGCTCGGGCCATCGATCTTCAGGCTGCCGGGCAGGGTGGCGTCGGTCGCCCATTTCCAGGCTTCGTGCGAGAAGGGGCCGATGGTCTGGGATGTCGTGATCTTACTCATGGTGTTCTCCTTACAGGCCCATCGGCGTGGCGTTGCGTCCGCGCAGGACGATGTCGAATTCGTAGCCGAGCATCTCGGCGCCGACCGTCTGCTCCAGGCTGAAGCGCGAGATCAGGCGCTGGCGCGCCGCTTCGTCGGGAATGCTCTGGAAGATCGGGTCGTAGTCGAACAACGGGTCGCTCGGGAAATACATCTGCGTTACCAGGCGCTGGGCGTACACGTTGCCGAACAGGGAGAAGTGGATGTGGGCCGGGCGCCAGGCCTTGTCATGGTTGCCCCAGGGGTAGGGGCCGGGCTTGATGGTGACGAAGCGGTAGCGGCCGTCGTCGTCGGTCAGCATCTTGCCCAGGCCGTAGAAATTCGGGTCGAGCGGCGCGGCGTGCTGGTCGCGGCTGTGCCAGTAGCGGCCGGCCGAATTGCATTGCCAGACCTCGACCAGCGAATTGCGCACCGGCTTGCCGTCCTCGTCGAGCACGCGGCCGGTGACGACGATCTTTTCGCCCAGCGGCTCGGATTCGCCGTGGGCCGTCAGGTCGGTGTCGTGCGGCAGCAGGATGCGCGGCGCGGCGACGATGTTCTGCGACACCGGCGCCAAGGCTTCGATGCGCAGGTTCGGCTGCAATGGGCCGCGCTTGACGGTCGATTTATAGGGAGGATAGATGAGTTCCGGCCAGGTGCCCGGCTCGACGGTATCGAATTTCACGGCGTGTCTCCTTCGCTGAGGTCTTGTGATGGCAAAAATCGTAGAAGATTCCTCAATGCCTCACAAGCGCCGGCGTGCAGGAGGTAATCGCAGAGCGCACACATTGTGCGATACTCGCACAAATTGCCGATTATCTGCTCCCATGCCTCAAGATACCGACCCACCGCTGGAACGCGACCTCGTCGCCGGCCTCGAAAAAGGCCTGAAAGTCATCGAGGCCTTCGACCAGGAACGCTCGCGCCTGACCATCGCCGAGGTGGCCGAGGCCACCGGCCTGACGCGCGCCGCCGCCCGCCGCTACCTGATCACGCTGACCCACCTCGGCTACATGCGGCACGAAAACAAGCTGTTTTCGCTGACGCCCGCGGTGCTGCGCCTGGGCCAGTCCTACCTGCACTCGGCGCGCCTGCCGCGCATCGCCCAGCCCTTGCTGTACCGCTTGGCCTATTCCTTGGGAGAGGCAGCCTCGGTCGGTGTGCTCGACCATGATCAGCTGGTCTGCGTGGCGGCGGTGAGTGCCGGCCAACTGGTATCGGCCACGCTGCAGCCGGGCACGCGCGTGCCCGCCTACTGCACCGCGAACGGCCGCATGCTGCTGGCCAGCCTGCCGCCAGACCAGATCGCGCGCTTTCTCGAACGCGCCGAGCCGGAACAGATCACCCAGCACACCATCGTCAACAAGGAGCGCCTGGCGCTGGAGATCGCGCGGGCGCGGGCGCAGGGCTATGCGCTGGTGGACCAGGAACTGGAGCTGGGGCTACGCACGGTGGCCGTCCCGCTGCGTAATTTCCGTGGCGACGTGGTGGCGGCGATGAACGTCAGTGTGCATGCCGGCCGGCTGCCGGTGGCGCAGATGGTGGAACGCTGCCTGCCGGCGATGATCAAGATTCAGGTGGAACTCGGGGCGCTGCTCTGACGGACTCCCGCTACTCCAGTTCCGCGCGCAGGTTCACGCCGTTCGCGCCCGCAGCGATCCAGATCACCGCACTCAGGATCGAAACCGGCGCCAGGAAAAGGAGCGGCAGCGTATATTCCGGCCATTCAAGACCAAGGCAGCCGCTCCCCAGGTTGACGGCGATGGGAACGGCCAGGCGCGCGGCGGCGTAACGGTTCAGGCGCACGACTGCCCGGTCCGAACGGTAGTCGATGAAATTGAGCACGCGCAGCTGCGCAGCGAGAGCCAGGAGGGCAACGATAAACGCCAGGATGCAGGCAATGATCAGGAAGATTTCCGGCATAGATCCTCAGTAGTGTGTGCGGTCTTGCGGCGAAACCGGCAGGGCGGAAACCGCTGCTGTCGCCCGCTTCGCCGGTGCATCGACATTTTCCGTTAAGCAAGCAGACGCCGAACCTATCAGGGCAAACAGGGCCGCTCTCACACGAGAGGGTCCGGCAGCACCGCACGCATAAGCATAAGCGTAATCGGTATTGGAATTGCCATTCTGTGCCTGCTAAGCTTGCTTCCCGTCGGCAGCCAGGGTGCTGCCGCTCTACATTCAAGAACAAGAGAAGGAACCCATGAGCTGCAAACATCCACACGCCAACCCGGCCCGCGCCTTGCTGATCCTCGGCCTGATCGCCAGCGCGGTGCCGGCGGCCGCGCAGACCCCGCAAGCCCAACAAGATGAATCGGCGCAGCTGCAAACCGTCGTCGTCACGGGCACGCGTTCCCTGAACCGCCGCACCCTCGACTCCGAATCGCCGGTCGACGTCATCGGCACCAAGGAGTTGCTGAGCACCGGTTCGGGCGAACTCGCCACCGTGCTGTCGCGCCTGCTGCCATCGATGAACTTCCCGCGCCCGAGCGGCGCCGACGCCAGCGACGCGGTGCGTCCGGCGCAGCTGCGCGGCCTGTCGCCCGACCAGACCCTGGTGCTGGTGAACGGCAAGCGCCGCCATGCATCGTCGGTCGTCAACGTCAACGGCACGCTCGGCCGCGGCTCGGCCCCGGTCGACCTCAACGCGATTCCGCTGGCGGCGATCGAGCGCATCGAGGTGCTGCGCGACGGCGCGGCGGCCCAATATGGTTCGGATGCGATTGCCGGCGTGGTCAACATCATCCTGAAAAAAGGCGCCGAAGGCGGCGAAGCCGAGATCGTCTATGGCCAGTACGACAAGGGCGACGGCGAACAGGTCACCGTGCGCGGCTCGACCGGCTTCAAGCTGGGCGACGACGGCTGGGTGCGCGTGGCCGTGGAAGCGGCCGACCGCGACTTCACCAACCGTTCCTTCCCCGATCCGCGCCTGTCCGCCGGCCCGCGCCAGGGCACGGTGACCCAGCGCTACGGCGACCCCGACA
This sequence comes from Massilia sp. YIM B02769, assembly GCF_030411995.1. Classification (GTDB taxonomy): domain Bacteria; phylum Pseudomonadota; class Gammaproteobacteria; order Burkholderiales; family Burkholderiaceae_D; genus Telluria. The sequence goes on along the minus strand of NZ_JASNRC010000005.1, from coordinate 139,778 downwards.
GCAAGCCGCGCACGGTCTTTGCCAACAGCCAGTACCGCATCAACGAGAACCTCGACTGGTACGCCTTTGCCAACTACGGCGAGCGCAAGACCTCGTCGGCGGCGACCTTCCGCACCGCTTTCACCAACGACTTCCAGACCGCGCTGCGCACCCCGCTGTATCCGGAAGGCTTCCAGCCTCTGCTCGACAGCAAGTCGGTCGATTCCTCGCTGGTTACCGGCCTGCGCGGCGACCTGGCCGGCTGGCGCTGGGACGCCAGCGTGAACTTCGGCCGCAACCGTTTCACGCTGGACGTCGACAACACCGTCAACTACGACCTGGGCGCCACCAGCCCGACGCGCTTCTATGCCGGCGAGCTGACCTCGACCCAGAAGCTGGCGAACCTCGACGTCGCGCGCGACATCCCGGTCTCCTTCATGAGCGGCCCGCTGACGGTGGCAGTCGGCGCCGAAGCGCGTTTCGAGTCGTATGAAATCGGTGCGGGCGAAGCGAATTCCTACTTCGGCTCCGGCGCCCAGGGTTATGCCGGCTTCCGTCCCGAAAACGCCGGCAAGAACACCCGCAACAACAAGTCGCTCTACCTGAACCTGGAAGGCGACATCACGCAGGAACTGTCCGGCTCCCTCGCGCTGCGCCACGAGCGCTACAGCGACTTCGGCAACACGACCTCGGCCAAGGCCTCGGCGCGCTATGCCTTCACGCCAGAGTTCGCGCTGCGCGGCACCGCGTCGAGCGGCTTCCGTGCGCCGTCGCTGGCCCAGTCGTTCTACACGATCACGACCACCAATTCGCTGCTGGTGAACGGCAACAGCGCCCTGGTCGAAACCGGCACCTTCCCGGTCGCCAGCGCCGCCGCCGCCTTGCTCGGCGCGCAGCCGCTGAAGGCGGAAAAGGCGCGCAACCTGAGCATCGGCGCGCAGTGGCAGCCAACCCGCAACTGGACCACGACGCTCGACCTCTATCGCATCGACATCGACGACCGCATCGTGTTCTCGTCGAACCTGCAGCTGGCGAACAAGCCGGACCTGGCGGGCGCGCTGGCGGCCCGCGGCGTGTACGTCGGCGCCGCGCGCTACTTCACGAATGCCGTCGACACCCGGACCAAAGGCGTGGACCTGGTCAGCACCTACCGCCTGAACCTGCAGCAGTACGGGCGTGCCGACCTGACCCTGGCTTACAACCACAACGACAACGAGGTGAAGCGCGTGGCCGATACGCCGGCCGTGCTGGCCGAGCAGAACCTGGTGCTGGTGGACCGCCAGACCGTGAACCGCCTGACCGTCGGTTCGCCGAAGGACAAGTTCAGCCTGTCGGGCGACTACACGCGCGGCATGTGGAATGGCCGCGCCACCGTCACGCGCTACGGCGAGTTCACCGTGCCGCAAAACGACCCGACCCGCGACCAGACCTACGATCCGCAATGGGTGCTGGACCTGGCCGCCAGCGTGCGCGTCGGCAGCGGGTGGCGCCTGACGGCCGGCATCGACAACGTGACCAACCGCTACCCGGCGCAGGTGACGTCGCTGTCGAACCTGAACGTGAACGGCACCCAGCCGTACAGCGTGTGGGCGCCGAACGGTTTCAATGGCCGCTTCTACTACCTGAAGGCCGGTTACACCTGGTAATGTGCGCGCCCGCCTGCGCACCCGCAGCGCAGGCGGCACGTCCTTATGCGATCAGGCCGGGGAGTCGCCGCTCGCTCCGGCCGTGCCGTGCTGGGTCTGCTGTCGGAATTCCTTCGGCGTCACCTTGACCAGCTTCTTGAACAGCCGGCTGAAGTAGGCCGGGTCCTGGAACCCGAGTTCATAGGCGATGCTGGCGATCCCCGCCGGTACATAGGTCAGCTTGCGGCAGGCCTCCAGCATCAGGCGGTCTTGCGTGATCTCGAAGGCCGACTTCCCCGACAGTTTCAGGCACAGGCGGTTCAGCCGCGTTGGCGCCACCCGCAGCAGGTCGGCATAGCGCCCGACCTGCCACTGCTCCTTGTAGTGCCGCTCCACCTCCACCCGGAAGCGGCTGAACAGCTCGAAATCCCCGCGCCCCGAAGTATCGGCAATCCTCCGTTCGGCCTGCACGCGCACCAGCATCAGGAGTGCGCTGCGCGCCAGCCATTCCAGCATCAGCGTGTGCCCCTGGCGCGGCCAGGCGGCCTCGAAGATCAGGTTCTGCAGCAGGGCCTCGATGCGCGCGGCGGTCTCGGGTACGGCGTCGAGCTGGACGGCGAGCGGCTGCACGAACAGCGGCGTGAACAGATCGCCCTCGTGGCCTGCGGCGGCGAACAGCATGTTCTGGTCGATGGTCAGCACGTAGCCGTGCGCTTCTTCCGAAAAGTCGAAGCCGTGCGGCAGCGAAGGGTGGATCGTCAATGCCACCGGCGCGTCGCATTCCCACAGGGCGCCGTCGATGTTCGCACGGACCTGTCCACCGAGTAAAAAAAGTACCTGGAACAGGCCGGCGTGGGTATGGGTGTCGATATGCCAGTCGTATTTGCGGCTGCGCGTTTCGATCAGCTCGATGTGCACGCCTTCGGCATCCGTGCCCCGCGTGAGCTCGCCATACAAGGCGAATTGCGGGATCTGGGCGGTAGCGGGAAACGTGCGCGCGGAGGGCGAAACGGGCATGGCGGTCCTCGGTGTCTGCAAGGGAATGCAAAAATAGTACAAGTTTTATCGGGTTTCATCCATTCATATCGGCGATCACGCGCACTACGATCTCCTTATACAAAACACAAACGGAGACATCATGCGCACCCAGGTCGCCATCATCGGCGCCGGTCCGGCCGGCCTTTTGCTATCCCATCTGCTGCACCTGAACGGTATCGAATCAAGCGTGCTCGAGTCGCGCAGCCGCGCGGAGATCGAAGCGACGATCCGCGCCGGCGTGCTGGAACAGGGCAGCATGGATATCCTCAACGACGCGGGCGTCGGCGAGCGCATGCGCAAGGAGGGTGCGCTGCACCACGGGATCGAGTTCGCCTTCGGCGGACAACGGCACCGTATCGATCTCACCGAACTCACCGGCAAGGCGATTACCGTCTATCCGCAGCACGAGGTGATCATCGACCTGGTGGCGGCGCGGCTGGCTGCCGGCGGGCAAATCCTGTTCGAGACGAGCGAGGTGAAGCTGCAGGGCACGGACGGCAGCCGGCCTGTGGTGACTTTTGTGCACAAGGGCGAGGCCCAGCACATCGAGGCCGACTTCGTGATCGGCTGCGACGGGTTCCATGGCGTGTCGCGTCCGATGATTCCGGAGACGCTGCGCCAGGACTACCAGCGGACGTATCCCTTCGGCTGGTTCGGCATCCTGGTCGAGTCGGCGCCGTCGTCGGATGAGCTGATCTATGCGCAGCACGAACGCGGGTTTGCGCTGGTGTCGACGCGCTCGCCCACCGTGCAGCGGCTGTACTTCCAGTGCGATCCGAAGGACCACGTCGATAACTGGTCGGATGACCGCATCTGGGCCGAGCTGCATGGGCGGCTGGAGAACAACGATGGCTGGAAGCTGAATGAAGGGCGCATCTTCCAGAAGGGGATCATCGGGATGCGCAGCTTCGTGTGCGCGCCGATGCGCGCGGGGCGGCTGTTCCTGGCGGGGGACGCGGCGCACATCGTGCCGCCTACCGGGGCCAAGGGGATGAACCTGGCGATTTCGGATGTGAAGATCCTGGCGCGGGCGCTGGATGATTTTTACAAGAAGGGGAGCGAGGCGGGGCTGGATGGGTATTCGGAGGCGGCCCTCAAGCGCATCTGGCGGGCGGAGTATTTCTCGTGGTGGATGACCAGGATGCTGCATACGTTTGCGGATGCGTCGCCGTTCGAGCGGCAGGTGCAGCGGGCCGAGCTGGAAAATGTGGTGGCGTCGCGGGCGATGAGTACGGCGCTGGCGGAGAATTATGTGGGGGCGTTTTAGGCGACGCGATAGCGGGTTGATGCTCGTAGCGCGATTGATTCTGCGGTCGTTGGACGCGTGGGCACGGGGCGCCCACCCTACGTATTCATCGGTAAGCGATTCTTGCAGAGGTCGTGGCTTATCGAGTGCTGGTTGAACGCGTGGACGGCACAGCCGCCTTGCGCGGCCCGGTCCACCCTACGTGTTAGCGTTCTTCGGTGATCGACGTGAGGAGGGCGACGGTGTCGTCGGCGCCCATTTTCGCGGCGGCGTCGAGGGCGGAGATGCCGGTGGCGTCGACGGCGTAGGGGTCGGCGCCGCGGGCCAGCAGCAGGCGGGCGATGTCGACGCGGTTGAACATGGCGGCGATCATCAGTGCGGTCTTGCCGTTCGGGCCGGAGGCGTCGACCCCGGCGCCGCTGTCGAGCAGCAGGGTCGCTACCGCCAGGTCACCCTTGAAGGCGGCACCGGCCAGCGGGGTCTGGCCCGCATCGTTCAGGAGTTCCGGGTCGGCGCCGTGTTCGAGCAGGACGCGGGCGGCGTCCAGGTGGCCGTGGTAGCAGGCCAGCATCAGCAGGCTGTCGCCGCGTTCGTTGCGCAGGTTGGGCGGCAGGCCCTGGCCGAGGAGGGTGGCCAGCTCGCCCGCCTCGCCGGTGCGCGCATGCTGGAACACGCGGCGCACCAAGGCGAGGGTGTCTTCGTCGAGTTCGCTCGGGTTGGCGGGGCGTGGCGGTTCCTGGGATTGCATCGGGTTCTCCTGTTCGGTATGCGAGCCTGCATTACATCACAGCCAGGAAAATGGCGTCAGCGCGCGGGTGTCGTCGTGCGCGCCGGCGCGGCTTGCGCGCGCAGCAGGGGGTAGGGATTGATGGCGCCGCCGCTTTCGTAGATGCCGTAGTGCAGGTGCGGCGGCGTGCCGGCCGCGTTGCCGGTTGTGCCGACGTAGCCGAGGATGGTGCCGGGACGGACGCGCTGGCCGTTCTCGATGTCGGCATAGCTGTCGAGGTGGGCGTAATAATGGCGCTGGCCGCCCGGTCCGAGCACCCAGACCACCTGGCCGCCCAGGTTGTTGGTGCTGACGCGCAGGACCACGCCCTCGGTGGACGAGATCACGGCCGTGCCACGCCTGGCGAAGATGTCGATGCCCTCGTGCCTGCGGCCACCGCTGCGTGCGCCGCCCCAGGTGTCGCGCAGGGCGCGCGGCTCGACGCCACGTACCGGTACCGGCAGCGCGGTCGGTACCGGCTGCGCGGCCAGGCGCATCGCGTACAGCGCGTTCTTGATGTAGGGACCGAACAGCGCATAGGCGCCGACAAAGAGCACGATCAGGACCAGGCTGCGCAGCAGTATTCGCATGGGATGTCAGGTGAGGTGGGCGGCGCCCTGCACGTGCCGCGGCTGTACGCAAGGATGCGCAGGCGTGCGGATGGTACCGCAGCGCCTGCGCCGGTCGGAGTCGTGGCGGCGGAGGATGCCGCCGGAGCCTCAGTTCTCCTTGCCCAACACGTCCTGGTCCAGACTGCGCTTCGATTGCAATGTGCTGGATTGTTGCGATCCGGATTGCCCGGATTGGGACTGCTGGGACCCCGACTGCTGCGAACCTGATTGCTGCGAATCTGGTTGCTGCGAACCCGATTGCCGCGAGCCTGATTGCGACTGCAGGGAACCGGACTGCTGCTGGCCGGACTGCTGTTGCTGCTGCAGTCCGCTTTGCTGGTTGCCTGCGGCGCCGCCCGAGCGGCTGCCCGTGCCGAGCGCCGGCGTGACATCGTCGTCGATCTCGGCCGATTGCATGTTGCCGGCCCGGTTGCCGCTGTCGCGCGAGGATGGCTTGCCGATGCCGCCGTCGCGTACACCGTTGTTCAGGTTACCGGTGGTACCGGTGATGCCGGCACTGCTGGTGCCGACGCCGCTCAGTTCGTCGTAATTCCGGCCTTTCGTACCTTTACCCTTGTTTTCACCCATCGTTGCCTCCCGCTTTGCATGTCGATGACCCATGGTAGCGCGTGGGCAGCGAGGAACAATAGGAGATAACGCGATACATCTGTAGGAACTGTCGGACGGCGCCTCAGCCAATTCCGAGCGCAATCTGTGCCCACCGCGCAGTTGGCCAATGTTCCTGTCGCGCCAACACAGCAGCGCGCGCACGATTGCGCCAGCCGGGATTTTTGCGCGCCGCAGCGTGCTTGACTGGGCAGTCCGCACGTAGAATGCGTGATTGTGATTCTGTCACCTTCCGACATTTACTCCACACCTCGCCAAGGAGCCCCATGTCCTATATGTTGCTGATCCACGAGCCCGTCGGCCAGCGCGCCACCCGCTCCGACCTCGAGGGCCGTGCCCTGTACGAGCGCATGCTGCGCTTCGGCGATGCCTTGCGTGAAGAAGGCGTGCTGCTGGATGCGCAATCGCTGGCGCCGCTGGCCCGGGCCACGCGCGTCACGAAGGACAACGGCCAGGCGCGCGTCGTCGACGGGCCGTTTGCGGAAGCCAAGGAAATGATCGGCGGCTTTTTCCACGTGAATGTGGCCACGCACGAGGAGGCGGTGGCGCTGGCCGCCCGCTGTCCGGCCGCGGAGTGGGCAACAGTCGAGGTGCGTGCCCTGGCGCCGTGCTACGAAAGTTGAGCCTGCGCTGAAAAATGTTTGCATGGCGTGTCGATTCCCGGCCCGTCCGTTCGTCGTCATGGAAAGAACCGGTGTTGACGGGGCAACGGCTCCGGGCCGGTTCTTTCGACACACAGGAGAACGACCATGCGCTTCATGATCATCGTCAAAGCGACGCCAGAGTCCGAAGCCGGCTGCATGCCCGGCGAAGACCTGCTCAATGCAATGGCCGACTACCACGGCGAACTCGGTCGCGCCGGCGTCCTGCTCGACGCCAGCGGCCTGCACCCGAGCAGCCGCGGCATGCGCATCCGCTACCGGGGCGGCGAACGCACCGTCATCGACGGCCCGTTCACGGAATCGAAGGAAATGATCGCCGGCTTCACCATGATCGGGGTGCGCTCACGGGAGGAAGCCCTTGAGTGGGCGCGCCGCTTCCCAAACCCGCGCGGCGAAGGGCTGGACGCCGAAATCGAGGTGCGCCAGATTCTCGAGCTCGACGATTTTCCCGAGACGCCGGCCATCGAGCGCTTCCGCGAACTGGAAGCCGGTAGCCAGCCTCGACATTAAGTTGCGCCATCCTCGACCACACAGAACAGGGACATCCCATGCATAAGCAGATCTTCGTCAACCTGCCGGTGAAGGACATCGGCAAGACCCGCGCATTCTTCGCGGGCCTCGGCTTTACCTTCAACCCGCAGTTCAGCGACGAGCGCGCGCTCTGCATGATCATCGGCGAGAACATCTACGCCATGCTCCTGCAGGAAGCCTACTTCCAGACCTTCACCAAGAAGCCGGTGGCCGACGCCCGGACCAGTACCGAGGTGCTGACCTGCCTGTCCTGCGACAGCCGCGAACAGGTCGACAGCATGGTGGCCAAGGCGGTGGCCGGCGGCGGGCGCGCGCCGAACGAGAAACAGGACCACGGCTTCATGTACTACCACAGCTTCGAAGACCTCGACGGCCACGGCTGGGAACTGATGTACATGGACCCGAACGCCGTGCCGCCCCAGGCATGACGCAAACAAGCACCTGGGCTGGCGCCGACCAGGCCATCGCCGCGGTCTGGCGCATCGAGTCGGCCAGGATCGTGGCCGGTGTCGCACGCCTGGTGCGCGACATCGGCCTGGCTGAGGAACTGGCCGGCGACGCGCTGGTGGCCACGCTGGAAACCTGGCCGGCCGCCGGCGTGCCCGACAACCCAGGCGCCTGGCTGATGCGCGTGGCAAAGAACGCCGCGCTCGACCGCCTGCGCCGCGACAAGCTGCTTCGGGAAAAGCTCCAGCAGATCGGGCTCGACCTGGAAGCGCGGGAGGCGACCATCGTGCCCGATTTCGTCGACAGTCTCGACGACGCCCTCAGCGGTGTCGGCGACGACCTGCTGCGCCTGATGTTCATCGCCTGCCATCCTGTCCTGTCGAAGGAAGCGCGGCTGGCGCTGACCCTGAAGCTGGTCGGCGGCCTGTCGACCCACGAGATCGCGCGCGCCTTCCTGGTGCCGGAGCCGACGATCGCCCAGCGCATCGTGCGCGCCAAGCGCACGCTGGGTCAGGCCGGCATACCGTTCGAGCTGCCGCCGCCGGAAGCGCTGCCGGAGCGCCTGGGCTCGGTGCTCGAGGTGGTGTACCTCGTCTTCAACGAAGGCTACACAGCCACCGCCGGCGACGACTGGATGCGCCCGGCGCTGCTCGACGAAGCCCTGCGCCTGGGCCGCATGCTCTCCGGCCTGGCGCCCGCGGAACCCGAAGCGCATGGCTTGACCGCGCTGATGGAATTGCAGGCCGCGCGCGCCAAGGCCCGGGTCGATGCCGCCGGCCGGCCGGTGCTGCTGCTCGACCAGGACCGCGCGCGCTGGGACAAGCTCCTGATCCGGCGCGGCCTGGCTGCGCTGGCGCGCGCCGAGGCGCTGGGCGGACGTCACGGCCCGTATGCGCTGCAGGCGGCAATCGCAGCCTGCCATGCGCAGGCGCGCACCGCGCAGGAGACCGACTGGTCGACAATCGCCGGACTGTACGGAGAACTGGCGCGCGTCATGCCGTCGCCGGTGGTGGAGCTGAACCGCGCGGTGGCGGTCGGCATGGCCGAGGGCGCGGCGGCGGGATTGGCCCTGGTCGACAGGCTGGCCGGCGATACGCGTTTACAGGATTACCAGTGGCTGCCGAGCGTGCGCGGCGATCTGCTGGAAAAGCTGGGAAGAAGGGAGGAAGCCCGCGCCGAATTCACCCGCGCGGCGGCCATGACGACGAATGCGCGCGAACGCGCGCTGCTGGAAGACCGCGCCCGCGCCAAGGATGCCTGAGGCCCGCTACCGAGGCAGTCCCGTAGGGTGGACTCCCGAGTCCACGCGGTACGGCGTGTGCCCGTCGAGAGGCTTCATCTGGCCTGCTTGCGCCGCGATCTGGTTCACACATTGCGGCCTGCCCAGGTACGACAGCGTGGACTCGGGAGTCCACCCTACAAAACCGTCCAATCACGCCGCTCCGAGAAGCGCGTAGGGTGGGTTCTCGAACCCACCACTGCGAACGCCCCAAACAGGCGAGCGCCGGTCAGCACCGGCGCGCTACAGCACATCACTCCGCGTGATGCTGCTTCTCGTACTCGTCCGCTTCCGCCTTGGTCGCATGCACAATGCCGTCCGGATGCTCAGGCGGGGTGTACAGCGTGTACAGGCGCATCGCTTCGGTCTGCGAGGTATTGATCACATTGTGCTCGGTGCCGGCCGGGATCACGACCGCCACGCCGTCTTCCAGCTGGTGCCGTTCGCCGTCCAGGATGGCCACGCCTTCGCCCGCCTCGACGCGGATGAACTGGTCGTGGCCGGTATGGTGTTCCAGGCCGATTTCTTCGCCCGGCTGCAGGGTCATGATGACCAGCTGGCTGCGCTCGGTGGTGTACAGGACTTCGCGGAAGTTGTTCCCCGCGAGCGTTTTTTGTTCGATGTTGATGCTGTAGCCCGACATGTTTTTCTCCTATTCGATGCGGCCCCGGCGTCCAGGCGCCGGGTGGCGTCGATTGTATAGCACGGGCCCGAAAGTTGCCGGTAGCCGTTCAGCGCTTCCAGCCGCGTTCGCGCGCCGCGCGTTCGGCGGCCGCGTCCATGGTGGTGCCGGCGATCCGCTCGTCGATGGCGTCGAGCACCGCCGGCGGCATGCCGCTGGAAGCCTGGCGGTAGGCGCCGCCGGTGGCGCCGGCCTTGTCCAGCACCGGGATGCGCCAGCCGTCGCCGTCGCGGCAAGCCAGGCCGGCATCGGCGCCCACACTGAAGCTGCGGCAATAGCCGCCGTCCCGGGTAGCGAAGCTGACCCCGATGCGCACCGGACTGTCCGGCGCCGGCTCGCTGGCCAGCTGGCGCGACAGGGCGTCGGCCAGCTGGCCGCGCGCGGCCAGGCGTCCGCTGGCGTCGGCGCTGACATAGCCGCCGTCGCCGCCGTCGCCGCCGAGCCAGACGCCGCCCGCCAGCACGCCCACGACCAGGGTGGCGGCCAGCGCGGTCCAGCGCGGCCAGGCGGCGCGGCGCGCGGCGCTTGCCGCCGCGCCGCCACGGGCGCGGGCGTTGCGCGCAGCGGCGAGCGAGTGCACCTTGTCCGAGCCCGCGTGCTGGAGCCGGTCCGGCACCGGCTCGTCCAGCACGCCGGCGAATGCCTCGAAGACCTCCTTGCGCAGTGCGCGGTGGCGTTCGACGGCGGCGGCCAGGGCCGGATCGGCGCGTACGGCGCGCTCCACTTCGCTGCGCTGCGGCTCGTCCAGCTCGCCATCGGCATAGGCCATCAGGATGTCGTCAGGGTAGGGGGAGGTCGGGTTCATGATGCGGCTCTTTCTTCGGACAACAGTTTTTGCAGGGCTTCACGGGCCCGGGACAGGCGGCTGGTAAGCGTGCTCATCGGGATTTCGAGCACCGCCGCGGCTTCCTTGTAGGGCAGCCCGTCGACCAGCACCAGGCCGATCACCATGCGGTGTTCCTCGGACAGCAGGCTCATCGCCTTCTGCACGGCCAGGCGCTGGCTGTGCGCTTCGAGGCTGTCGTGGCCGACGTGTTCGCCTTCTTCTTCCGGCGCGAAGACGGCGTCGCGCCGGATGCGGCTGCGCACTTCGTCGATCCAGGCATTGCGGATGATGCGGAACAGCCAGCTGTCGAGCCGGGTTCCTTCTGTATATTGTTCGCCGCGGCCGAGCGCACGCTCCATCGCGACCTGGACCAGGTCATCGGCATCTTCCCGATGGAAGGTGATCGAACGCGCGAAGCGTCGCATCCGGGGCAGCAGGGCGGCAAGTTCGTTGGCAAGCATGGGTTGGGCAGGGTTCACATGGAGTAAAACGATGGCGGCATGGATTTTATTCCATCCGCCAAACGTTTTTTCATACAGAACAGTGTGCAACCCTTATGATCGCCTTCATGAACAGTGTCCATTTACGCCGCACGCGCCTGGCTTGCCTGCTGCTCCTGTGCTGGGCCGGGGCGGCCCAGGCGCAGTTGCGCCTGCCCAGCCTGAACCTTCCCCAGCCCGCGGGCGTCGTCGGACTGGACGGCCTGGCGCGTCCGGCCGAGCGCCTGATCGAGCGCAGCGTGCCGGGCGACCTGCGCGGACTGCGCCTGGACAGTGTGGCGCGCCTGCTTCAGCGCCACGGCGCGCTGCTGGAAGCCGATCCGCGCGGCGCGCCGGTGGTGCGGCGCGAGATCCTGGCCAATTCGCCGGACCCGGAAGCCTTGCGCACCGCGCTTGGCCTCGGCTTCCAGGTGGTGCGCGAGGAACGCTACGAGGAACTGGGCGAGTCGCTGGTCGTGCTGCGCGCGCCCGCCCACCTGGCGACGGGCGAGGCCCTGGCCCGCCTGCGCGCGCTCGACCCGGAAGGCTCCTACGACTTCAACCATGTATATACGGGCAGCGGCGCGCCGCCGCCGGCCGGTGGCGCAGCCGGCCAGGCCGCGCGCGGCGGGCCGGGCGGGAGCGGCGCGGTGGGCCTGGTCGACAGCGGCGTCGACACCGGCCATCCGGTCTTCGAGGATGCCGCCATCGAATCCTTCGGCTGCGACGGCACGCGCCACCCGGCGCCGCACGGGACGGCGGTGGCGGCGCTGCTGGTCGGACGTTCGGACCGCTTTGCCGGCGCCGCTCCGGGAACGCGCCTGTTCGCGGCCGACGTCTACTGCGACAGTCCGACCGGCGGCTCGGCCGACAAGATCGCAGGCGCACTCGGCTGGATGGCGCGCTCGGGCGTGGGCGTGGTGAACATCAGCCTGGTCGGGCCGCCGAACGCGACCCTGGCAAGGGTGGTGGCCGCGATGGTCGCGCGCGGGCACCTGCTGGTGGCGGCCGTCGGCAACGACGGACCGGCCGCGCCGCCACTGTATCCGGCCAGCTACCCGGGCGTGGTCGGGGTCGGCGGCGTCGACCGCCAGGGCCGGCCGCTGCCGGAAGCCGGCCGCGGTCCGCAAGTCATGTTCGCGGCGCCCGGCAGCCAGATGGTGAGCGCGGCGATCGGCACGCCGCCTTACCGCCAGGTGCGCGGCACCTCGTTTGCGGCGCCCCTGGTTGCCGGCCTGTTGTCGAAGTCGCTGCCCCGGCCGGACCGCGCCGGCGCTGCGCGCGCCATCGCCGCGCTGACGGCCCAGGCGGTGCGCGAGGGCGACCGTATCAGTAATGCTACCGGCCATGGCGTCGTCGGCGCCGCCTTGCGCATCGATCCGGCACGCTTCCGCTAGATGTCTAAAAATATTTTTGGATGGACGGAATAAACGGCCGAGCCCGTTCGTTTTCCTGATAACGGCGCCGAATGCGCGCCTCTAACAGGAGAAACCACCATGAATACCAACAACATCGTTCGCCAGCTCGCCATCGTTTTCGCCCTGTCCGCCGCCGCGTCGGCCCAGGCCCAGTTGCTGGGCGGCGGCGGCGGCCTGGGCGGCTCCGTCGGCGGCATGATCGGCGGCGGCATGGGCGGCGGCCTGGGCGGCATGCGCCAGGCTGCACCGATGCCGGATGTGCGCCGCGTCGAACGTGCGCTGCCGGCCGAACGTGCCACCCCGGTGCGCCAGTCCGCCGCCGAAGCGGGCGGCAGTGGCCGCGGCGGCGCGGCGGGCAGCCTGGCCGGCGGCTTGAGCGGCGCCCTCGGCGCGGCTGGCGGCGGCGCGATGCAATCGAACAGTAATGCTGGCGGCAGCGCCAGCGGCAGCATCGGCGGTAACGGCGATGCCGGCCTGGCCGGCAGCCTTTCGCGCAGTGGCCCAGGCCTGGCCGGCGCCACGCCTGCGAGCGACGCACCTGCCGCACCCGCCGCACAACCCACGGGCAGTGCGGGCGCCAACGCGAACGGCAATGCAGCGGGCAGTGTCGGCGTTTCCGGCAGCGTCAACCCGGCCGGATTCGTGGGCGGCGCGCGCGAGCTGGCCGGCAGCGCGGCAGGCAGTGCCCGGTCGGCCGCCGCGCCCGTGGCCGGCGCCGCCCGCAGCCAGGCCGCCGCTACCCGCGACTACGCCGCCGGCAGCGCCGCCAACGCCCGTAGTGCGGTCCAGTCCGGCGCAGCTGGCGTGACCGGCGGCGCGCGCGGCCTGGCGGACCAGGCGCGGGCCAGCCAGTTGCCGGCCGCGGCCTCGGTGAATGGCTCGCTCAGCGGCGGCGCCTCGGGCAGCGGCCAGGCGGCGGGCAAGGCAGCCGGCGGTAACTGACGCAGGAGCGAGCGTTGCAGCAGGCGCGGCGCCGACCACCCGGCGCCGCGCCTTTATGCCATTCCGACATGTCCTTATGGGAATTCGATCCTTCACCCTGTCATTCACATCGAATATACTTCACGGTTCGTTCATTCATGCCGTCGGAGATCTCATGGCCACCAGCCGTACCCTGCGCTTTTCCCTTGCCAGCTGCGCCATCGCGCTTTGCGCCCAGTTCGCCTTCGCGAATGCCGCTCATGCCGACCAGCTGGCCGACATCAAGAAGAAGGGCGAGATCGTGTTCGGCGTGCTCGGCACGGACGAGCCGAACAGCTTCATCGATCCGAAAACCCGCGAACTGGTCGGCTACGAGATCGACCTGGCCAAGGCCGTGGCCAAGAAGATCGGCGTCAAGCCGGTGTTCAAGCAATTGTCGGTGGCCGCCCGCATTCCGGAGCTGCAGCAGGGCCACGTCGACGTGCTGGCCGCCACGCTTACCCACAACAAGGAACGCGAGTCCCAGGTCGACTTCGCGCTGACCCATTTCGTCACCGGTTCGAAAGTCATGGTGCGCGCCGCCAGCGGCATCACCGCGCTGCCGCAACTGGCCGGCAAGAAGGTCGTCACCGTCCGTGGCGGCACCCAGGAAACGAATATCCGCGCCGCCGTGCCGACGGCGAATATCGTCACCTTCGAAAACACCCAGCAAGCCTTCCAGGCGCTGCAGCAGGGCAAGGGCATCGCCTACGTGAACGACGAATCCTCGCTGCTGGCCGACTACGGCAAGCTGGGTCCGGCGGCGAAGAACTTCACCATCCTGCCGACCAGCATCGGCGTCGAGTCGATCGCCCTCGGCCTGCGCAAGGGCGAGAAGAACCTGAAGGGTGTGGTCGACGCCACCCTGCGCGAACTGGAAGCCAGCGGCGCGGCCAACGGCCTGTTCAACAAGTGGTATGGGCCGGGCACCCGCCCGAACATGGCCAAGCGCACGTTCACTATCAGCACCGACAAGATCTGAGCAGTAAGCCTTGACGTTTTTCGATCCCAGCATCCTGCAATCCGGCCAGTACCATGACTGGCTGGTACAGGGTTTCATCCTGTCCCTGCAGTTGACGGCGGCCAGCTTCGTGCTGGCCTTGCCGTTTGGCGCGCTCCTCGCGCTGATGCGCAGCTCGCCGAACCGGGTGCTGCAATCGGTCGGCGCCGTCATCGTCGAAGGCATCCGCAACGTGCCGCTGCTGGCCCATTTGCTGTTCTGGTACTTCGCCTTCCCCGAGCTGCTGCCCGAACCGGTCAGGATGGCGCTCTACGACAGCAACCCGGAAGCCATCTGCGCCGTGATCGCCCTGAGCCTGTATGCCGGCGTGCACATGGCCGAGGACATCCGCAGCGGCATCCGCGCCGTGCCGGCCGCGCAGCTGGAAGCGGCGCGCTCGCTCGGCCTGGGACGCTTCGCCGCCGTGCGCCTGGTGCTGATGCCGCAGGCGATCCGTATCTCGGTGCCGCCGCTGCTGTCGCAAACCGTCAATTTGTGGAAGGACACCAGCGTCGCCACCGTGATCGGCGCCGCCGAGATGATGTACCAGGCCGCGCGTGTGGAAACGGCGAGTTTCCGCAGCGTGGAAGCGTTCACGTTCGCGACACTGGCCTACCTGACGGTGTCGCTGCTGATTTCCCTGGCCGCGCAGCTGTATCAGCGCCGCTTCCCGGTGCGTACGGTGTAAGGGGACGATCATGATCGAACTGATCCAGGAATACTGGCTGTACTTCCTTGTCGGCCAATACCCGAACGGACCGCTGGGCGGCCTCTCGCTGACCATCCTGCTGTCGGCCGGCGCCCTGGTGCTGGCGATGCCGCTCGGCTTGCTGCTGGGCGTGGCGCGCGTCAGCCCTTACCGCGCCGTGCGCTGGCCGGTGACGGCGCTGGTGCAGGTGGTGCGCGCCGTGCCGCTGCTGCTGGTCGTATTCTGGGCCTACTTCTTCCTGCCGGCCGTGACCGGCGTGAAGACCGGGCAAGCCACCACCATGCTGATGACGCTGGTGCTGTTCGACGCGGTCTACCTGGCCGAGATCGTCGCCGCCGGCATCCGCGCGCTGCCGAAAGGGCAGCTGGAAAGTGCCCGTTCGCTCGGCCTGGGTTATTTCCAGGCGCTGCGCCTGGTGCTGCTGCCGCAGGCGCTGAAGCATGTGCTGCCGTCGCTGTTCAACCAGCTGGTGTCGACTATCAAGGCGACCTCGCTGGGCTACATCATCGGCCTGTCCGAAGTGTCGTTCATCGCCACCCAGGTGAATACCCTGGTGTTCACCAAGGCGGTCGAGGTCTACATCATCCTGGCGCTGACCTATTTCGTGCTGTGCTTCGGCCTGTCGCGGCTGGCCTTCCTGCTGGGACGCCGCCTCGGCGGCCGCGCCGCGCGGGTCACACCCATTTCGCTGTAAAGAGAGGTGAACGATGATCGTTCTCGAACAAGTCAACAAGTGGTACGGCGCGTATCACGCGCTGGTCGACGTGACCGAAACCGTCGCCAAGAACGAAGTCGTGGTCGTGTGCGGGCCTTCGGGTTCCGGTAAATCGACCCTGATCCGTACCCTGAACCGGCTGGAGGAAATCGACGGCGGCCGCATTGCCGTCGACGGCCGCGACATCCATGCGCGTGGGCTCGATGCGAACGCGCTGCGCGCCGGGATCGGCTTCGTGTTCCAGCAGTTCAACCTGTTCCCGCATCTGACGGCGCTGGAGAACTGCATGCTGGCGCCGGTGAACCTGAAGCGCGCCAGCAAGGCCGAGGCAAGGGCGTATGCGATGGAGCTGCTCGAGGGCGTGGGGCTGGCGCACAAGGCCGATGCCTATCCGCACCAGCTGTCCGGCGGCCAGCAGCAGCGGGTGGCGATTGCCCGCGCGCTGGCAATGCGCCCGCCGATCATGCTGTTCGACGAGCCGACCAGCGCGCTCGATCCCGAGATGGTGGGCGAGGTGCTGCAGGTGATGCGCAGGCTGGCCGGGGAGGGCATGACCATGGTGTGCGTGACGCATGAGATGGGGTTTGCGCGGGATGTCGCGGACCGGATCCTGTTCATGGCCGAGGGGAAGATTTTGGAGAAGGGGACGCCGGAGCAGTTCTTCACGCAGCCGCAGCATCCGCGTGCGCAGCAGTTTCTGGCGGATCGCAGTAACCGTTGAACGCCTCCGGGACCAAGCCTGGCCCGAAACCTTGACCGTACGGTGGGGTCATTGATGCTGGGGGCATCAATGACGAAGTGCCCACGCGGAACGGCGCACATCGTTGGCATCACTTCCGCCGGAATTGTCGGCCCATCGAAGCGTCTCGAATGATCATTTGGAGGCGCCTGCAAACGGCCGCATCCCGGGTCCAAACGCCGCCAACACAGCGGCGCGTTCCGCGTGTGCACGGAGTGCCCACCGTACGGGTCACGTTAACACTATTTTTTCAGCTTCGACAAATCCAGCTCTACCCACGTCGGCACGTGATCGCTCGGCTTCTCCCGCCCACGCACCTCGTGATCGGTCCCGGCCGCCGTCAAGGCCGGCGCCAGGCTCGGGCTGAGCAGCAGATGGTCGATCCGCAGGCCGGCATTGCGCCCATACGCATTCCGGAAATAATCGTAGAAGGTATAAATCACTTCGCCCGGATGCATGGTGCGTAGCGCATCGGTCCAGCCCTGCGCCACCAGCCGGTGGAAGGCCTCGCGCGTCTCCGGCCGGAACAGCGCATCGTCGCCCCAGCGCTCGGGCTTGTATACGTCGAGCTCGGTCGGCATGACGTTGTAGTCACCCGCAATCACCACCGGCGCCCCGGTCTCCAGCAACTGCGCCGCGCGCGCGATCAGCCGCTCGAACCAGGCCAGCTTGTAGTCGAACTTCGGCCCCGGCGCCGGATTCCCGTTCGGCAGGTACAGCCCGCAAACCACGATGTCGTTGACCACCGCCTCGATATAGCGGCTCTGTTCGTCGCTGGGGTCGCCCGGCAGCCCGCGCGTGACCTCGACCGGGTCGACGCCGCGCGCCAGGATCGCCACGCCGTTCCAGCTTTTCTGGCCATGCCAGATGGCGCCATAGCCGGCGGCGTTGATCTCCGCCAGCGGAAAGCGTTCCTGCGGCGCCTTCAGTTCCTGCAAACAGGCGACGTCCGGCC
The DNA here is from genome assembly GCF_030411995.1 of Massilia sp. YIM B02769. Taxonomy (GTDB): domain Bacteria; phylum Pseudomonadota; class Gammaproteobacteria; order Burkholderiales; family Burkholderiaceae_D; genus Telluria. The sequence goes on along the minus strand of NZ_JASNRC010000005.1, from coordinate 122,484 downwards.
TGGTTTCTTCCAGCCACTGGAGCAGGGCGGGCAAGCGGCTGCCGATGCCGTTGACGTTGAAGGTGGCGATGCGCATGGATTCTCCAGTCTGATGAGTTGTTCTTTGTAACGTAGCCTGAGCGGCGTGGGCGCACGCCAGCGCGGCTGGTCATGCCACGGGCATGGCCGCGCACGAACTGCTGAGTGTGCGCGTAAATTTTTGCAAAAAAGATAGTATTGGATTTTACACAACCACCACTGGAGATGTTCATGTTCAAAAAACCCCTGCGCGTGCTGTCTGCTTCCGTCCTGCTGGCTGCCTCGGCCCATGCCGCGGCCGGCGGATGGACCTACAAGCCGCTCGAGATCGAAGGCGTCCTGGTCGAGGAAGTCGGCCCGGCAAGCCGTTGCCTGTCGAAGTTCGGCGGCACGATCAGCGGCCACGGCAACAGTGCGCTCATGGGCAAGGTCGTCTTCATCGGCACCGACTGCATCACGCCGATCGGCCCGCTGTTTAATTTCAGCGGCGGCAAGTTCGTGGTCATGACCACCTCGGGCGACCAGATCTACGCCAATTACAGCGGCCAGTTCGTGCCGACCGGCCAGGGTACCCAGTACGTGTTCTCGGGCGCCACCTTCCAGGTGACCGGCGGCACCGGCAAGTACGCCAAGATCACCGGCGGCGGCATCCTGACCGGCGGCGAAGACATGGCCACCGGCCAGGGCACCATCAAGCTGTCGGGCCGCGTGCTGTACAAGGACAAGTAATCCGCTGCCGCTCGCGCGATAGTCAACTCTATTTGTGCAAATGGAGTTGTCAAACCGCGCGAGCAGGAGTAGTCTTGGAAGCGAGCCTGCGGGCTCGTTTTTTTATTCCCGACAAAGCTGCACATGACACCGACCGATCCGGGCGCCCCGCCACCGGAACAGCAGGAACCGCCCCAGCCACCACACGCCAAGGGCGGACGCGGACACGACTGGCGCCTCGCGATGCGCACCGAATTCTCGGACTGGCGCACATGGTGGGCGCGCGCCGTCGTGGTGGCGCTGGCCGTGGCCTCCGGCCTGGTCATCGTCGCCTTCACCGCCCTTGCCGAACATGCCTTCCGTATCTTCCAGGATGTGCGCAGCATCGGCTGGTGGTTTCCCTTGCTGTGGACCCCGTTGCTGGCGGCCGGCATCGTGTGGCTGACCCGGCGCTTCGTTCCCGGCGCGGCCGGCTCCGGCATCCCGCAGGTGATGGCGGCGCTCGATTCGGGCGCCGGTTCGCGCGGCCTGTTCGTGTCGTTGCGGCTGAGCCTGGCCAAGATCGCCCTGACCACGGGCGGCCTGCTTGCCGGCCTGTCGCTCGGCCGCGAAGGGCCATCGGTGCAGATCGCCGCCGGCGTCATGCTGCAGGCGCGGCGCCTGGTGCCCGACCTGCGCCGCATGAACGTCCATGGTTTGCTGGTGGCCGGCGGCGCGGCCGGCATCGCCGCCGCCTTCAATACGCCGCTGGCCGGCGTCGTGTTCGCCATCGAGGAACTGGCGCGCTCGCCGGAACAGCGCAACAGCGGCCTGATCATCACGGCCATCGTGCTCGCCGGCATGATCGCGGTGTCGGTCTACGGCAACGCCACCTATTTCGGCATCATCCGCGTGGCCTCGCTCGACTTCAACCTGTTGCTGCCGGGCCTGGTGCTGACCCTGCTGGCCGGGGTGGCCGGCGGACTGTTTTCGCGCCTGCTGATCACCTCGCTGCGCGGGCTTGGCAACGACCCGATGAGCCGCCTGCGCCGCAGCCGCCCGGTGCTGTTTGCCGCCGTCTGCGGCCTGCTGGTGGCGGTGATCGGCGTCGTGACCGGCGGCGCCACCTTCGGTTCCGGCTACGAATCGACGCGCGCCATGGTCGAGGGCAGCGAAGTCATGCAGCCGGTGTATGTGCTCTTCAAATTCGTGGCCACCTGGCTCTCCACTTGGTCGGGCGTGCCGGCCGGTATCTTCGCGCCTTCGCTGGCGATCGGCGCCGCGCTCGGCAACGACGTGGCCCTGCTGGTCTTCCACACCCAGGTGCCGGCGCTGATCGCGCTGGGCATGGTCGGCTTCCTGGCCGCGGCCACCCAGGCGCCCCTGACCGCCTTCATCATCGTGATGGAGATGGTCAACGGCCACGCGATGGTGCTCAGCCTGATGAGTTGCGCGCTTGTGGCGAGCTTCGTGTCGCGCCTGATCAGCCCGCCGCTGTATCCGACCCTGGCGCGCCTCCAGCTCGAGCGCATTCCGAAGGCCGCCGGGTAATCCGTTGCCTGCACGTACTCCGTGCGGCTAGTCCTACAACCGCATCGCCCGTGTACCTATTGCCTCACTCTGCTGGAACGGTAGTATGGAAACTACTGTAACGATACGGAGGAAGCACCATGGATACGAAAGACAACCCGAAGGATGTGAAAGGCCGTTCCTGGGACCAGGTGACCAAGGATGGCACCAGCAGTGCCGGCAGCATGGGCACCGGCGGCACGGGTGACATCGGCAGCATGTCGGGCAATACCGATGCCGGCAGCAGCCAGCAGGACACGCGCACCGACGATCTGCTGGCATCCGGTGCGGACGAGAAGGGCGGCGCCGAAGGCTTCCAGAACCCGAAAGGCAAGGGAGAGATCCAGACCGGCATGGCCGGCATCGGCAGCCTGAGCGGCAACGGTGCGGGTAATCGGCAAAAAGACGAGCAGCAAGCCCAGTCGGAAGCGCGCGGCGCGAACGAGTCGGATAGCGGCTCGGGTAACCGTTAAGCAGGCCGTCCGGACCGGCGCCGGGCGCCGGGTGCCGTGAGCACGACCCACGCCCGGGCGGCATGCCGTCCGGGCGCGTCATCACGTGCACTCGTCCGCCCGCGCAGCGGTGCCGGCGCTATCAAGAAAGCACAACAAGCGAGAGCGAACCAGCATGACGCAACACATCGGTATTGTCGCCTGCTCGGCCGAGGGCACGGCCCTGTGCTACCGCACCATCTGCATCGAAGGCGCGGAGCAGCTCGGTCCGCATGCCCACCCGGAAATCAGCATGCACACCCATTCGCTGGCCGACTACGTCGCCTGCATCGAGGCGGGCGACTGGGAGGGCGTGGGCGAGCTGATGTTGGCATCGAGCGAAAAACTGGCGCGCAGCGGCGCCGACTTCCTGATCTGCCCGGACAACACGATCCACCAGGCGCTGCCCCTGATCGAAGTGCGCACGCCGCTGCCCTGGCTGCACATCGTCGACGCGGTCGCCGCCCAGGCGCAGGCGCGCGGCTACCGGAAACTCGGCCTCCTCGGCACACGCTGGCTGGTCGAGAGCGACGTCTACCCGGAGCGCCTGGCGCCGCTGGGCATCGCATGCCTGCGGCCGCCGCCCGAAGAGCGCGAGGATATCAACCGTCTCATCATGGACGAGCTGGTCCGCGGCGACATCAAGCCCGAAGCCGTGCCGCGCTTCCAAGGCGTGATCGGGGGACTTGCCGCCGAAGGCTGCGACGCGGTCGTGCTCGGCTGTACCGAAATTCCGCTGGTCATCAACCACACGAATTCACGTTTGCCGACGCTCGATTCGACGCGCCTGCTGGCGCGCGCGGCACTGGCGCGGGCGATCGACGGCTGACCCAGCCGGACCGTCGTTCAGCTGCCGGAACGCAGGGTCAGCTTGACGATCTCGCCGGGCTGCCACAAGCGCATGCGCGGCCCCCAGCCACCGGCGCCGCGGCTGACCACAAGCGCCATGTCGCCCACCTTGTACTCGCCCATGTAGCGCGGGAACTGGCGCTGCACAAGGTAGTTGAACGGCCAGATCTGGCCGCCGTGGGTGTGCCCGGACAGCATCAGGTCGACGCCGCGCGCGGCCGCGCCCTCGACGATGCGGGTGGCCGGAATATGGCACAGCAGGATGGTGGCCACGCCGCTATCGCGCGGCACCACCTTGTCCAGCCCGCCCAGGAATTCGCCGCCGCCGCGCATGGTGCGGCCGATGTCGTCGACCCCCGCCAGCAGCAGGCCCGGCGCCAGTTCCACCTGTTCGTTGCGCAGCCAGCGCACGCCGCCGGCGCTGAACTCGGTGATGGTCGTGTCGACGTCGCCGTAGAACTCGTGGTTGCCGGTCACCGCCAACACGCCGCGCGGTGCTTTCAGTTGTCGCAGTACGCCGGCCAGTTCCGGCTCGCCCAGCGGATTGTCCTCGACCTGGTCGCCCACCATCAGCACGGCCGCCGGCTGCAGGGCATTGATCTGCGCGACCCGCTGCGCCATCCAGGCGGAGCGGCGCTGGGCGCCCAGGTGCAGGTCGGACACCGCCACCAGCACCATGCCGTCCAGCTCCTTCGGCAGGTTCTTCACGCTGACTTCGTATTGGCTGATCGCCGGTGCGCGCACCGCCTGGAAGATGGCGAAGCCGCTCACCATCACCCCGGCCACGGCCGCGATGCCGAGCAGGCGCGGCGCCCGCGCGCGCCACCACAGGCCGAAGCCGGTGAGCAGGTCGGCCACCAGCAGGCACAGGGTCATCAGAAACAGCACGCCGAGCCAGGTCATCGCGAACTGGCCGGGCCACCAGCGCCAGTCGATCGCCTCGTCGCCCAGGCGCACGCCCCACAGGTAGATAGCCCAGACGACGATGGCGCCGAGCCACCAGGCGCGCGGAGAGATGCGACCGCGGACCGGGCCGACGCGGTAGATGCGGTGGGCGACGTAGAAGTGGAAGAGGGAACCGATGACGTTCAGGATGATCGAAAACATGGTCTGGCTGCGCCGCCGGGCGGCATGATCGAGGAAGGCCGGCGCAGGTCTGCATTGCCGCCGGGGACGGGCGATCTTAACCCATCCTTCGCCGCTCTGCCGGGCTCAGCAGTGCGGCGCTGCGCGCTTGTTCACGAGACCGGGGGCTTGCTTCGGGCTTGTGCCTTTTGCACGCGCTCCCGGCTTCGCCGCCCCGGCAAGAATGCGCCGGAAGCGCGGGCATTCCAGGTGGCTGGGCGCCGAGCAGGCGGCGGCATGGCGCAGGCCATCGCGCAGGGCGGTCAGTTTGCGGATCGTGTGGTCGAGCTCGTTGGCCTTGGCGTCCAGCAGGGTACGGTCGATGGCCAGCTTGCCGTCTGCCGACAACATGCCGGCGATCTCGGCCAGCGAAAAGCCGGAGGCGCGCCCCAGGGCGATCAGGGCCAGGCGTTCGAGCACGCCCCGGTCGAACACGCGGCGCAGGCCGCGCCGGCCGGTCGAGGCGATCAGTCCCTTGTCCTCGTAATAGCGCAGCGTCGAGGCGGGCAGGCCGGAGCGCGCGGCGACTTCACCAATGTCCATCGATCGTCCTTGACTTCAAGTCCACTTGAGCTGGCACGATAGCACCAGGCATGTATTTCAGACAAGGAGTCAGACCATGGGAACGCAAGCGAGCGGGCAGGGCGCGTTGTGGAACAGCGGCGCCGGCAACGCCTGGGTGGAGGAACAGGCCGTCATCGACCAGATGTTCCGGCAGATCGAGACGCTGCTGGTGAATGCGGCGGCATCGGGCGCGGCCACGCGGGTGCTCGATGTCGGCTGCGGCACGGGCGGCACCACGCTGGCCCTGGCGCGCCGGCTGGGACGCGGCGCCCGGTGCACCGGCATCGATATCTCGGAGCCGATGATCGCCAGCGCCCGCCGGCAAGCGGGGCAGGAGGGATTGCCGGTCGATTTCGTGTGCGCGGATGCCCAGCACCACCGCTTCGAGCCGGGCACGTTCGACGTGGTCGTGTCGCGCTTCGGCGTGATGTTCTTCGACGATCCGGTGGCGGCGTTTGCCAACCTGCGGCAAGCCACGCGCTCCGGCGGACGCCTGCACGTCGTTGTCTGGCGCTCTGCCGAGGAAAACCCCTTCATGACGGCCGCCGAGCACGCGGCGCGGCCCTTGTTGCCGGGCCTGCCGGTCCGTCAGACCGACGAGGCCGGGCAGTTCGGATTTGCGCGTGAGGGGCGGGTGCGCGACATCGTCACCCGTGCGGGCTGGCGCGATGTGAGGATGGAGCCGGTCGATGTGCCGTGCCGTTTTCCCGAAAGCGAGCTCATCGGCTACCTGAGCCGCATGGGGCCGGTGGGGCGGGCGCTGGATTCAGTCGATACGGTCACGCGCGAAGGTGTGATCAGTAAAGTGCACACCGCCTTCAATGCCTTTGTCAGCGGAGAGTCGGTATCGTTTCGTGCGGCTTGCTGGCTGGTGAGCGCGCAGTAAATTGTCCTACACGGACTGCAAGAATCTACAATAGGCCCCCTGCGCGCCTCGTGCGCGCAGGGCGTCATTGTGGCCCGCGTCCTCGAGCATCAGCAACTGCTTGTCCGGGCGCGCAATCGCCTCGAACACCTTCTTGCCCAGTTTCGGCGGGGTCATCTTGTCGCGCCCGGCGGCGATCACCAGGGTCGCGGCCTGGAAACGCGCCGCCGCCGCCCGGTTGTCGACCTGGCGCAGCGCCGGGTCCATCTCGATCGTCAGGAAGGGCGCGGCATACCACGGCACCTGGGCTTCGACCAGTTCGGCGGCGCTGGTGGCAGTGGTTTCCAGCACCGTCGCCAGCACCGGGCGGCTGGCCGCGACGTGCGCCGCCATGAAGCTGCCCAGCGACTGCCCGTGCACGATCACCCGGCCCGGGAAGCGGGCATCCACGGCATCGAACATGGCCAGGGCGTCGTCCTGCATGTGGGCGACGGTCGGCTTGCCGCTGCTGCGGCCGTAGCCGCGGTAGTCGAAGACGGCGACGTTGGTCCCGCAGGCAGCCAGTACCGGCAGCAAGGCCTGCGCGTGCTGGTCGAGGTGGAACACGTTGCCGCCGTAGTACAGGATGGTCGTGCGCGCGCCCGGCTGTCCGAGCAGGACGCCGTTCAGGACGGCGCCGTCCGGACGGACCACGCTGAGCTCCGTGATGCCGTCGGCGGCGTAACGCTCGGGCTGGATCGCTCCGGGTGCATCCGGTTTCAGGAAGTGCGCTTCGGTCACGCGGATGCTGGCGCATCCGGTCAGCGCGAGGGACAAGAACATGCAGGCCGCCAGCAAGGGTAAACGCATCGAAGCTCCTGTTATACTGATCGTTATAGGGTAACTACTTAACGTAAAACGATAATAAAGCAATGGATAACGATAAGTCAACGTTGGCACATCGCCGTTATGCGCGCCTTGTGCGCGTGCTTTGCGTACTGCTGGCATTGCTGCAGCTCGGCTACTTCCTGCTGTCGTGGGTGTTCGCGGATGCCACGCAGCTTGGCCCGGTTGCCGTCACCTTTACGCCGCGCGGGCTGGCGCCGGGCGTGGTGGCCGGCCTGGCGCCAGCCTTGCGCTGGTCCGGCCTGGCCTGTGCGCTGCCGGCCCTGTTCACCCTGGCCTATGCGCTGTGGCGCCTCGACCTGATGCTGGGCGCCTGCGCACGCGGCCAGATGTTCGCGCAAGCGACCGTCGGCCACATGAAGGCCTTTTCCGGTGGGGTGCTCGCCACCCTGGTGCTGACCATCGTCGAGCCGGCGCTGCGCGCCCTGGTCTGGAAGATCGGCTTCGGCGACAGCGGCCGTGCGGTGAATGTCGGTGTCTCCTCGGAAGAACTGACGCTGGTGCTGGTGTGTGCGCTGTTCTTCCTGGTCGCATCGATGATGCACCAGGCGCGCCGCATCGCCGAGGACAACGAGGGCTTCGTCTAATGGCGATCGTCCTGTATCTCGATGTGATGCTGGCCCAGCGCAAGGTGAAGTCGAAGGAGCTGGCGAGCTACGTCGGCATCACCGAACAGAACCTCAGCCTGCTCAAGTCCGGCAAGGTGAAGGGCATCCGCTTTTCGACGCTGTCGAAGATCTGCGAGCGGCTCGATTGCCAGCCCGGCGACATCATCCGCTACGAGCCGGGCGAGATCGAGGCGGACGGCGACGCCGAGGCGTGAACGCGGTCGCCGGCTCGGTGCTCACGCCTCCGGAATATGAATCTTCGCCTTCACGTGCTTCAGGCTGGCCACGATGGTAAAGGTCATGATCACCAGCAGCGACCACGAGCTCCATTTGCTCAGGTGGACCAGCGACCACGCTCCCAGCTGGTTCGGGTAGCGCCACACGCCCCAGAAGGTGCCGATGTTCTCGGCCAGCCAGATGAAGAAGCCGATCAGCACGAAGCCGAGCAGCAGCGGCATCTGGCGTTCGCGGTCGAGCGGGCGGTAGATGACGACCGTGCGCGAATACAGCCCGAGCGCGCAGGCGGCCAGGTACCAGCGGTAGTCGCCGATGGTGTGGTGGGTGAAGAAGTTCGCGTAGATCAGGATCGCGATGGTGGCGGCCATCCAGTAGGGCGGGTGATGACGCACGCGCAGGTCCAGCATGCGCCAGGCCTGGATGATGTAGCTGCCGATGGCGGCGTACATGAAGCCCGAAAACAGCGGCACGCCCAGCACCTTGGTATAGGCGAAGTCCGGGTAAGTCCAGGACTGGATGCTGCCCGACACCTTGAAGGCTTCCAGCGCGAAGCCGACCGCATGGAACAGGCAGACCGCCTTCAGTTCGTCCCAGGTTTCCAGTCTGGTCCAGACCATGCCGAGCTGGATCGCCAGCGCCACCACCAGCAGCAGGTCGTAGCGCGGGATGCCGGCGATGCCGGTGCGCGGCATCAGGAGCACGGCGGCCATGAAGGTGAACACGAACAGGCAGGCGCGCGCCTGCTTGATGCCGAAGTACCAGAATTCGAGCAGGCCGCGGCGCAGGCCGGCCAGCTGGCGCGGGCGGTCGTCGAGCAGGAGCTTGTCGAGCGCGGTCAGCATGGTGGCCGGGTTGGAGGTCGGTTGCGAAAAACCCGGCTCGACGGCCGGGCGCCAGCGCCAGTGTAGAGCCAAGCCGAGTCGGGAAGCAACGAAAACGCGCCGGCGAGCCGGCATAGTGGATGGTGGGTTCGAGAACCCACCCTACAGCGGCGGCGGGTTGCCGGCGCAGCATTCACATGTAGGGTGGGTTCTCGAACCCACCAATACGCCGGGGCGTCACCCCGCCCGCTGTTGCGGCGCCACCGCACGCGCCGCGCGCTCGACGAAATCGGCCACCACCAGCGGCTGGGTCACNTTTTTGGTGGGGTCCCCCAACCCACCAATACGCCGGGGCGTCACCCCGCCCGCTGTTGCGGCGCCACCGCACGCGCCGCGCGCTCGACGAAATCGGCCACCACCAGCGGCTGGGTCACCGGCAGCATGTGCCCACCCTCCACCAGTTCGAGGCGCGCGCCCGGTACCTTGTCGACCAGGGCCTGGCCATTTTCCTGCCAGCCGAGGATGGCGTCCTGGCGCCCGTACAGAACGCTCACCGGCAGCGCCAGTTCGGCGTAGCGGCCCTGCACAAGCGGCATGCGCAGCGGGATCGCCTGCAGGTCGTTCGAGGCGGCCAGGAATTGCGAAGGACGCAGGCTGTGCAGCCCGCCGCCCTTGACCGCGAAGTCGGCCGGCGCCTGTTCCGGCGCGAACACGGCCGCCAGCACCTTCTTGCTGCCGGCAATTGCGCCCGGCGTGGCCAGGGTCCAGGCGAACAGGGTGCGCACCCAGCGCGTCTCGATGGTCAGCGCCCTGAACACCTGCGGCGCCGTTTCCGGCGCATGGGTCAGCGGCGCCACCAGGGCCAGGGCGCCCACCGACTGCGGGTGCTCGACCGCCAGCGCCAGCGCGATCGCGCCGCCGAGCGAATGGCCGACCACCGTCGGACGGCCCAGTCCCAGCTTGTCGATCAATACCGCCAGCGCCTGCGCCTGGGTCGAGACGTCGGCCGAGGTCATCTCGTCGCGCAGCGAATGGCCGGAACCGGGGCGGTCGACCACCACCACGCGGAACGACGCCGACAGCCGCTCGGCCAGGCCGTAGTCGAAGTGGCTCATCTGGCCGCCGAGGCCGTGCACCAGCAGCACCGCCGGGGCCTGCGCGTCGCCGCTCTCGCGCACGTGCAGGCGTCCGCCCGGCACGTCGACGAAGCGGCCTTTCGCCGGCAGGTACTGCACGATGCGCGCCGCGGTGCGCCGCGTGAACCAGGCCAGGCCGAGCACGACCAGGGCCACCAGGCCGAGAACGAACAACAGTGCTTTCATCGGGAAGTCGCTTTCTTCAGGTAGCGCCAGTAGTTCACCGGCGACAGGCGTTCGAGGATGGAGACGGCCTTGGCGTCGCTGCCGACCAGGATGCGGGCGTCGCGCCGCTCGATGCCGCGCGCGATGATCTCGCCGGCTTCTTCCGGCGCCAGGCGCAGCAGGCGTTCCGCGATTTTACGCCCACGTTCGATTTCCTCGGGCGGTGCGCCGGCCGGGATGCGGGCGTTGCGCGCGATAGAGGTCGCCACGCCGCCCGGGTGCACCACGCTCACGCCGACGGTGCTGCCTTCGAGCTCGTGGCGCAGGGCCATGGAAAAGCCGCGCACCGCGAACTTGCTGGCCGAGTAGGCCGACTGGCCCGGCGGCGAGACGATGCCGTAGATGCTCGACACGTTCACCACGCGCGCGTCGTCGCTGCGCCGCAGCAGCGGCAGGAAGGCGCGCGTCATGCGCACCACGCCATTGAAGTTAATGTCCATCAGCCAGTCGAAGTCGGCTTCCGACACCTGCTCGAAGCTGCCGCCCAGGGCGACCCCGGCGTTGTTCATCAGGATGTCGAGGCGGCCGTGGGCGGCCTCGATTTCGGCGGGCAGGGCCTGCACGGCTTCGCGGTCGGCCACGTCGAGGGGGTGGGTGGTGACGCGCACGCCCAGGTTGGCGAGCATCCAGGCCGTTTCCTTCAGGCCCCCGGCGTTGATGTCGGCCAGCGCTAGGTGGCAGCTGCGGCGCGCCAGCGCCAGGGCGGTGGCGCGGCCGATGCCGCTGCCGGCGCCGGTGATCAGGGCTACACGGTTCGAGACCTTCAAGAGGCGGTTCCTTTGCTTCCAAAGCGGATGATGCCGTCGGCGATGCGGCCGAACCGGATCGTCATCATGTCCTGCAAATAGTTTTGATAGACCTGCCAGGGGCGGCGCGAACCCTGCTGCGGCAGCAGGGCGGCGGCGCGCTGCACATAGCCGGAGGTGAAGCTGAGGAAGGGCGCGGGCGCCACCCCCGGCTCGCGCCGCACCACGGCGACGTCCTGGCCCTTCTTGTCCATGTGCTTCAGCAGGCGGCACACCCACTCGGCCGTGAGGTCGGCCTTCAGGGTCCACGAGGCATTGGTGTAGCCGAAGCTCATCACGCAGTTCGGCAAGTCCGACAGCATCATGCCCTTGTACGACATCGCCTCGTTCGGCGCGAAGGGCTTGCCGTCGACGCTGATGGCGGCGCCCCCGAGGATGGACAGGCTCAGGCCGGTGGCCATGACGACCACGTCGGCCTCGAGTTCCCGGCCGGACTGCAGCAGCAGGCCGCGCTCGGTGAAGCGCGCGATGTGGTCGGTAACGACCGAGGCCTGGCCCTTGCGGATCGCCCGGAACAGGTCGCCGTCGGGCACCACGCAGACGCGCTGGTCCCAGACCTTGTAGCTGGGCGTGAAATGGGTGGCGACGTCGAAGCCCGGCTCCAGCTCGTGGCGGGCCATGTCGACGATGCGCTGCCTGGCCAGCGCCGGCCTGGCGCGCGCCAGGCGGTAGAGCAGCATCGATTCCAGGATCACGCGCCAGCGCGTGGCCCAGTAGGCGGCCTTCGGCGGCAGCCGCTGTTGCAGGCGCCGGGCGAAGCCGTATTCGGACGGACGCGCCACCACATAGGTCGGGGAGCGCTGCAGCATGGTCACGTGGGCGGCCTGGCTCGCCATCGCCGGCACCAGGGTCACGGCGGTGGCGCCGCTGCCGACCACGACCACCCGCTTGCCGCTGTAATCGAGGTCGCGCGGCCAGAACTGCGGCTGCACGATGCGTCCGCGGTAGGCGTCCTCGCCATCGAATTCTGGGCGGTAGGCGTGGTCGTAGCTGTAGTAACCGCTGCACATGTACAGGAAGCGGGCGCGTACGGTGCGCGTTTCGCCGCCCGGCGCATGCACGGCGTGGATGGTCCAGCAGGCCTGCTCGCTCGACCAGTCGGCGCGCACCACCTTGTGGCCGTAGCGGATGTGCTGCCCGATGCCGTGCTCGCGCGCGGTCTCGCGGATGTAGTGCAGGATCGACGGCCCATCGGCGATCGCCTTGGCATCGCGCCAGGGCTTGAAGCCATAGCCCAGCGTGTACATGTCGGAGTCGGAGCGGATGCCGGGGTAGCGGAACAGGTCCCAGGTGCCGCCGATGGCCTCGCGCGCTTCCAGGATGGCGTAGCGCTTGCCGGGGCAGCGCGCCTGCAGGATCGCGGCCGCGCCGATGCCCGAGAGGCCGGCGCCGACGATCAGCACATCGAGCAGGCCGTCCTCGTCAGGAGCAGTAAGCATGGTGTCTCGTGATGGTTTGATGAGTTTTTTCTAATTGACACTCTACATTGTCAACTTTCGTATGGCAAGACGAAACTTTCCGTCGCGCAGCGTGGGTGTGTCAAAATAGATGGATGACGCCAGCCACCCCAGACCCTCAACCTGCACGCGCCTACCGCGGCGTGTCGCCCGAAGAACGCCGTGCCCAGCGGCGCAGCAAGCTGATCGCGGCGGCGATCGCCGTGTATGGCGAACGCGGCTACCGGCAGGCGACCGTCAAGGCGGTGTGCGAAGCGGCCGGCCTCACCGAGCGTTACTTCTACGAGTCGTTCGAGAACAGCGAAGATCTCCTGATCACCTCCTACAACGCCGTGACCTACCAGGTCTTCGGCGAGATCGCGGCGGCCGGGAAGGCGGCCGGCAAGACGCGCGGCGACAAGGGGCGGGCCATGCTGAAGGCTTATTTTGCGGCGCTGCAGCGCGATCCGCTGTCGGCGCGCGTGTTCCTGGTCGAGATCCGTGGTGTCAGCCGCGCCGTCGACAAGGCCTTCGACGCCTCGCTGCGCGCGATCGGGCAGGAAGTGGCGCGCTACGCCGCACCCGGCGCCGCCGGGGACGAGCTGCTGCAGTCCGGCATCGTGGGCGGCGTGATGCACATCGCGCTGCGCTGGATCGAGCAGGGCTACCAGCCGTCGCTCGACAGCGTCACCGAAACCGCGCTGCGCCTGGGCATGGTGCTGGCGGCGCCGGCGCCGCGGCGCAAGCCCGCGGCCAGCACCGCCGGATAAGTTCTTGGTCGGTAAACAAACCGGCGTCCAGCACCAGGTCGCGCAGCGGCTTGCATGTGTCCTCGGCCGGGTGCGGGCAAGCAGACGGTGTCGCGCAGGATCGGTTCGCGGATGCCTGGCGCGCCCGGGCCGATATCGGGCGCATGCCGTCTCCTCCTTCGCATGGCGAATAGCAATGGCAGTCCCGGGCGCGGAAGGCGGCGATTCACTTGTTTCATGAACAGCGCCTTTTTGTTATGCATTTATTGTCCTCAACAAGCAACCCGCCCCTCCTTATACTGCGCTAGACCACCGCATGGCCGCGTTCCGGCGCAACGGCACGGTCCCGCGTGCGCCCGGTGCGCACTTCATGCAAGGCGCATGAATCCGCACGCCTGGCAAGCTAACCGCTCGGCATTTCGCAATATGGTAGCCTCGGCACGTCGGCGTCATCGGATCAACCAGAGGGCTGCCTTGCAAAGCAAACTCAACAGTTTTATCCCACGCGGTCTCGGCGCCCAGCTGGCGCTGGCGTTTTCGCTGCTGTCGGTCGTGCTGACCCTGGCCCTGGTCGCCGTGGTCGAGCGCCGCGCCGTCGACCAGATCAAGATCCGGATCGGCAATAGCCTGGCCGACCTGGCTGCCCAGACTTCCGACAAGCTCGAACGCGGCATGTTCGAGCGCTACCGCGAGGTCGGGTTGATCGCCAGCCGCACCATCCTCACCAATCCCGACTACAACCTGAACCAGCGGCGCCAGGCCCTGGCGCGGGTGCAGCAGAGCTATGCCTACTACGAGTGGCTGGGCGTGACCGACCTCGACGGCAAGGTGCTGGTCGCCTCGAACGGCCTGCTGGAAGGCGCCGACGTGTCGAAGCGCCCCTGGTTCGCCGACGGCCTGCGCGGCGGCCACGTCGGCGACGTGCACGAAGCCCTGCTGCTCGACAAGCTGCTGCCGCCGCAGGAGGGCAACGCGCCGCGCCGCTTCGTCGACGTGGCGTTTCCGTTCGCCGACGACGAGGGCAGGGTGCGCGGCGTGCTCGGCGCCCATTTGTCGTGGAATTGGGCGCGCGACGTCGAGCGCTCGGTGGTCGGTTCGGCCGACCGCGAAGGCACCGTTCAAACCCTGATCCTGAGTTCGACCGGGCGCGTGCTGCTCGGGCCGAAGGAACTGATGGACACCACGCTGTCGTTGGAGAGCTTCCGGAATGCCACGCCAACCCGGCGCGGCGACTACACGGTCGAGCGCTGGCCGGACGGCAAGGATTACCTGGTCGGTTACCAGAAGGGCAGCGGCTACGCCAGCTATCCGGGCCTGGGCTGGGTGGTGCTGGTGCGCCAGCCCGCCGATCTTGCCTGGCAGCCGCTTGACGAAATGCGCCGCTATGCGCTGGTCAGCGGCCTGATCCTGGCCCTCCTGTTCTCGCTGGTCGGGATGGCGCTGGCACGCCGCATCACCCGTCCGCTCAAGCAGCTGGCTGCCTCGGCCGGCGAACTGCGCGACGGCGCCGAGGTCGCGATCGCCAGCGGCGGCCCCTACGAGGAAGTGGCGGCCCTGAGCCGCTCCCTGAATTCGCTGGTGTTCGATCTCGGCGAGCGGCGCCGCCAGCTGCAGCAGCTGAACGGCACCCTGGAACAGCTGGTCGAGTCGCGCACGGTGGAACTGCGGCGCGCCCTGGAAACCGTCCAGGGCAGCGAAATGCGCATCCGCGCGATTGTCGACACCGCCCAGGATGCCTTTATCGGGGTCGACCTGAAGGGCTGCATCAGCGAATGGAATCCGCAGGCCGAACAGATGCTCGGCTGGCGCCGCGCCGAAGCCCTGGGCCGCCGCCTCGACGACCTGAACCTGGCCGACCCGCTGCGCGGCAGCGACAGCGACGCCTTGCCGCAGCTGCTGGCCTCGAACCGCCAGGGTGCGCTCGACCGCCGCGTCGAACGCGTGGTGATCGACCGCCACGGCGCCGAGATCCCGGTCGAGATGAGCACCAGCCTGACCGGGCAGGGCGAGAGCACCATGCTCAGCATCTTCCTGCGCGACATCAGCGAGCGCAAGCGCATCGACCGCGCCAAGAACGAATTCGTCGGCACCGTCTCGCACGAGCTGCGCACGCCGCTGACCTCGATCCGCGCCTCGCTGGCCCTGCTGGCCGACGGCGCCATGGGCGAACTCTCGCCCGACGTGATGGAACTGATCGACATCTGCTACAACAACTGCATCCGCCTGAACCGCCTGGTCGACGACATGCTCGACATCCAGAAGATCGAGGCCGGCATGATGTCCTTCATCCCCGTCACCCAGCCGGTGCTGCCGCTGGCGCGCGAGGCGATCCGCACCATGCAGGGCATGGCCACCGCCAACAACGTCTCGCTGGTGCTCGACACCGGCGCCAATGCCCAGGAAGCCGTGGCCTTGATCGACTACGACCGCATGACCCAGGTGATGACCAACCTGCTGTCGAATGCGATCAAGGTGGCGCCGTCCGGCAGCGCCGTGATCCTGCATGTGATCGCCCAGGCCAACGGGGCGCGCCTGTCGGTGGCCGACCGCGGCCCCGGCATCCGCCCCGAGCTGCGCGAGCGCGTGTTCCAGCCCTTCGTCCAGATCGCCCAGAAGGATGGCGGCAAGCCGCAGGGCGGCACCGGCCTCGGCCTGGCGATCTGCAAGCGCATCGTCGAGGAACACGGCGGCACGATCTCGATCGCGGACGCCCCGGGTGGCGGCACGGTATTCCACGTGAACCTGCCGCGCGAAGTGTCGGTGGCGCCGGCGAAAACCACTGTCACCATGGAGTGAGCGACGAAAAAATCTGAGTGATGCTTTTGCGCAACTCGTATCGAAATTTCTGAAAGTTTCGACTTTACCGTTTTCGGTAATTGTCGTATAGTTGATGTACGGCAATTCATCAATTTCGATTTTTTACAGGGGAATCCATGTTCGCAGCCAAGCTTCGCGCCGCCGCCTTCGGCGCCATCGTCATCGCAGCCTTCCCGGCACTGGCCAACGCCGCCGTCTATGCCAAGTCGGGCCAGCCTGCGAGCTTCGATGTGACCTTGCGCATCAACGCCGACTGCGCCATCTCGGCAAACGGCCTGGACTTCGGCCAGCGGCAGGGCGTGCTGTCGAGCACGGTTGCGGCCACCGCGAACATCAGCGTCACCTGCAGCAACACCACCCCGTACAACATCGGTCTTGACCAGGGCACCGGCCCGGGTTCGAGCGGCACCACCCGCTACATGCGCGGCACCGGCAGCAACACCGAGACCATCCAGTTCAACCTGTACCAGGCACAGGGCGGCACCCCATGGGGCGCAACCCAGGGCAACAACACCCTGGCCGGCACCGGCAACGGCGCCGCCCAGAACCTGACCGTCTACGGCGAGATTCCGGCCCAGAACACGCCGACGCCGGACAATTACAAATCCACCATCACCGCCACCGTCTACTTCTGATAGATGATCCGCTTCCCGTCACTGCGCGCGCGCCTGTCCCCCTTCATCGTCCTGGCCGCGCTCGCCGGCTCCGTCCTGGCCCTGGGCGCGCAGGCGGCCAGCCTGCAGATTTCGCCGGTTTCGATCAGCCTGCGCGCCAACCAGGCGGCGGGCGGCATCAACCTGCAGAACCTGGGCGAGCGCCCGGTGTACGGCCAGGTGCGGGTATTCGCCTGGAACCAGCGCAACGGCGAAGACGTGCTGACTCCGACCGACGAACTGGTGGCCAGCCCGCCGATCATCGAAGTCGGCGCCAAGGGCAGCCAGACCATCCGCCTGGTGCGCAAGGGCGGCGCGGCCGCCGGCGCCGCGGCCGGCGAACGCACCTATCGCCTGCTGATCGACGAGATCCCGCGCGAGGACGAGCAGGCCTCGGGCGTGGCGATCCGCCTGCAATATTCGGTGCCGGTGTTCGTGGCGCCGGTCGACGAAGCCGCGGCGCCGAATCTGGCCTGGAGCGTGCTGCGCAAGGACAATGCCTGGGTGCTGCGCGTGCGGAACAGCGGCGCGCTGCATGCCCAAGTGGGCGCGGCCAGCCTGGTCGACGGCGCCGGCAAGGAAACGGAAATCAGCAAGGGCCTGCTCGGCTACGCCCTGGCCGGGCGCGAACGCGAATGGCGCCTGCCGGTGGAGCCGTCGGTGCGCCTAAGCGCGCCGCTCACCGTGCGCGCCAACGTGAATGCGCGCCCCAGCAGCGCAGCCCCCAGCGTGGCGGCGGAGAGCGCCGGCGGCAAGTGAACGGCCGATGAAGCGAGGCGGTAACCGCGCACGCGCGCTGCTGTCCTGCGCGTTCCCGGCGCTTGCCATGGCGCTTGCCATGGCGTTTGCCCTGGCTGCGGCCTTGCCGCTGCCGGCACGCGCACAGGCGGGCGCGCCCGCAGCCAACCTTCCCGCCAACCCGGCCAACGCGGCCGCCCCGGTCGAGCTCTACCTCGAAGTCACCCTGAACGGCGCCGCCACCGGCGCCGTTGCCCGTTTCACGCGCGGACCGCAAGGCCTGCGCGTCGATGCCGACACCCTGCGCGAACTCGGCCTGGACCCGGCGGCCCTCGGCTTCGGCGACGCGCGCGAGCGCGATCTCGACGCGCTTCCCGGCCTTACCTACAGCTTCGACGCCGCCGCCCAGAGCATCGCCCTGCGCCTGGCCGATGCCCTGCGCACGCCCGTGCGCCTGCAGGCGCGCAACGCCCGGCCGGTCGGGGCGGGCAGCGCCAGTCCCGGCATGCTGCTCAACTACGATGTGTACGCCCAGCTCGGCGCCAACGCGCGCACCTCGATGCTGCACGAGCTGCGCTGGTTCGACGAACGCGGGGCGCTCAGCAGCACCGGCGTGGTCGGCCTGAGCGGCGGCGGGCGCCGCTACCTGCGCCACGACACCTCCTGGAGCTGGGCCGACCCGGTGGCCCTGACCTCGCTCCAGGTGGGCGACCTGATCACGCGCTCGCTCAGCTGGTCGCGCTCGCTGCGCATCGGCGGCATCGAGTGGCGCAAGAATTTCGACCTGCGCCCCGACCTGGTGACCTACCCGATGGCCCGGATCGCCGGCTCGGCCGTGGTGCCGAGCAGCGTCGCCCTGTACGTGAACGGCATGCAGCAGTACAGCTCGACGGTGCCGGATGGCCCCTTCGTGCTCGACCAGGTGGCCGGCCTGAACGGCGCCGGCCAGGCCACCGTGGTCACGCGCGACAGCCTGGGGCGCGAAGTCGCCACCTCGGTGCCGCTGTATGTCGACACCCGCTTGCTGGCGCCCGGCCTGTCCGACTACGCCGTCGCTTTCGGCCTGCCGCGGCGCGACTATGGCCTGCGCTCGTTCAGCTATGCCGCGCGCCCGGCGCTGACCGGCTCGCTGCGCCATGGCGTCAACGACGCGCTGACGCTGGAAGCGCATGCGGAAGCCGGCGCCGGCGTGGCGAATGCCGGCGCCGGCGCCCTGGTCCGGCTCGGGCACGCCGGCGTGCTGCATGGCGCCCTGGCCGCCAGCGGCGGCGATGGGCGCGGCGTCCAGGCCACGCTCGGCTACCAGTATCTGTCGCCGCGCTTGTCGTTCGACGTGCAGAGCACCCGCGCCAGCGCCGGCTACGCCGACCTCGGCACCCGCGAAGGCGTGCCGGTGAGCCGCGTCGACGACCGCATCACCGCGAATTTCTCGCCCTCGGCCGGGCAATCGGTGAGCGCCAGCCTGGTCGCCTACCGCCTGGCCGGCGGCGCGCCTGGGCAAACCACCTCGCGCATCGCCTCGCTGGCCTGGTCGATGCGCCTGGGCGAGGGCGCCTACCTGGGCGTGAACGCCTACCAGGACCTCGGGCTGGCGTCGGCGCGCGGGGTCTCGGCCTCGCTCAGCTTCAGCCTGCCGGGCCGGATCGGCGCCAGCGTCGGCGGCGGGCGCCGTGGCGGCGATCCGACCTGGAACGTGGGCCTGAACCGCTCGGCCGATTTCGCCGGCGGCTTCGGCTGGAACGTGCAAAGCGCCAGCCAGGCCGGCCAGCGCTACGGCCAGGCGCAACTCCAATACCTCGGCAATGCCGGCCAGGTGGGCGTGCTGGTGCAGGACAGCGGCGCCGCCGTCACGACCGCCCTGAACGCCACCGGCGCCCTGGTCGCCATGGATGGCGCGCTGCTGCCGGCGCGCCAGGTGGGGCGCGCCTTTGCGCTGGTGTCGGCCGGGGTGGCGGACGTGCCGGTGCTGCAGGAAAACCGCGTCATCGGCCGCACCGACCGCCACGGCCGCCTGCTGGTGCCCGACCTGGTGCCGTACGCGGCCAACCAGCTGGCGATCGACGCCAGCGACCTGCCGCTCGACGTGCGCGTGCGCGCCACCAGCGTCGAGATCGCGCCGCGCCTGCTGTCGGGCGTGGTGGCCGGCTTCACCCTCGAGCGCTACCAGGCGGCCAGCGTCACCGTGCACGATGCCCAGGGCCGGCCGGTCGCCCTGGGCACGGCGGTGGAAGTGGACGGCGGCGCCGCCACCATCGTCGGCCACGACGGCGTGGTCTTCGTCGAGAACGCGGGCGCCGACAACCGCCTCGTGCTGCGCGCACGGGACGGCGCATGCGAAGTAAAGTTCCGCTATCCGGCCGCAGCCGCGGCTGCGGCCAGCGGCATGGCAAGCATCGGGCCGCTGACCTGCGTGCCCATCAAGGGAGGAAAGTAATGTCGTATAAGTCGAGGTGCAAGCGCCTGATGCGGGTAGTGGCCCTGGCGGCCGTGTTCTGGCTGATGGGAGCGGGCGCGGCGCGCGCCGACAGCTGCAGCGGCACCATGACCGACATCGTGTTCGCCAACGTCAGCCCGATCGCGGGCGCCGACAGCTACGCCAGCGGCACCCTGACGGTCAGCTGCACCTGGGGCCTGTTGACCGGGATCCCGCCGCAACTGCTGTTCCCGAATGCGTCGATCTGCGTCAACCTCGGCCTCGGGACCGGCGGCGTCCAGGGCCAGTGGCGCACCATGACCGGCGGCACCGGGCGCCTGCCGTTCAACCTCTACCGCGACAGCAGCTACGCCGCCGCGTCGGTCTGGGGCAGCCCCAGCACGCCAGGCAGCCCGACCGGCCTGAACCTCAACATGAGCGCCGGCCTGCTGTCGCTCGGAACCCAGACGGCGACCTTCACCATCTACGGCAAGATTCCCGGGAATGCGCTGGGCGGCGTCGGCACGGTAGGCAACGTCGACACCGTGTTTTCCAGCGACTTTTCCGGCGAAGCCATCATCAACTATGCGTTCTGGAGCCTGGTGTCCTCGCCCTGCACGGCCGGCGCCAGCGCCACGGTGCCGTTCCGCGTGCGCGCCACGGTCATCAACAACTGCGTGATCAACGCCTCGAACCTGGCCTTCGGCGCCAGCACTGTGTTGACCGGCACCGTGCGCGCCAATGCGGCGCTGTCGGTGCAGTGCACGGCCAACAACGCCTATCGCATCAGCCTGAACGGCGGCTTGAACGGCACCGTCGCCGCGCGCCGCATGCGCAACCCCAGCACGGGCGAAATGGTGCTGTATGCGATCTCGGGCACGCCCGACGGCCCGGTCTGGGGCGACGGCAGCCTGGGTACCAGCATGGTGACCGGCACCGGGACCGGCGCCGTGCAGAGCGTGCCGATCTTCGGCAGCGTGCCGAAGCAGACCACGCCGTCGCCGGGGGACTACAAGGACACGGTCACCGCGACGATCTACTTCTGAGCGGCGCCATCGGGGCCGAAGTCGAGCACGACATCGCCCATCGGATACGCGTCGCGGCGCGTTTCCCACGCGCCGCCGGCGGCCTTGACCCGGTAATGGCCGAACACGAAGGGCAGGCCTTCGCTCGCCATCGCATCGGCCCGGTCCGTCACCTGGAAGTGCAGGTGCGGCCAGCGGGCGTCGCCCGAATTGCCGATGCGCGCCAGCGGCTGGCCGCGCCGCACGCGCTGGCCCGGCTTGACCGACACGCTGCCCGGCTGCAGGTGGTAATAGGCGGCGAACCGGCCATTGCCCAGGTCGAGGACGACCTGGTTGCCGCCGATGCTGTCCAGTGTCACCAGGCGCGCCGGCGTGAAGCCGGCCCCGGTTTTCGGGACGTTGTCGGGGAAGCCGTCGCGCGCGTCCACCACAAGACCATCGGCCACGGCCAGCACCTTCTGGCCATAGGCGTAATAGGCGCGCACGTCGCGCGGGTCCCCGGCATACGCCTTGCCATCCTTGTCGTATTTTTTCCAGTCGAGCGCATAGCGGCGCGAAATCCGCGCTTCGCCATCGACCACCCACAGGCCCATGCGGTGATGCGATGCCAGGCTCGGATTGTTGCCGGGCGTCCAG
The DNA here is from genome assembly GCF_030411995.1 of Massilia sp. YIM B02769. Lineage (GTDB taxonomy): Bacteria > Pseudomonadota > Gammaproteobacteria > Burkholderiales > Burkholderiaceae_D > Telluria. The sequence goes on along the minus strand of NZ_JASNRC010000005.1, from coordinate 101,131 downwards.
TCCGGCCCCACAAGGGGGCGGCCGAGGCGCGGCAGGGGCGTTTGCCGGACAGGAACCGCAGGGCCATCCGCCTGCGCCGTATCGAGCAGGATCCGATGCCTGAGCCTGGCAGGCACCCGCGCGCTCGCATCGAAGGCCAGGCACAGGAAGGCGACCGCCCCCTGGCCGACGCCGAGGCGCCGGATCTCCGCCGCATCGTCGCCGATCGTTACCTGGCGCAGGCGTTCACGCAGCGCGGCGCCATCCAGCACGGCCAGCGGGGCAGCGTCCGGGCGGTCGGCGTCGCGCACCTCGACGCCGCGCACCGTCATGGCCTCCGTGGTGAAATTCTGCAGGTGCAGTTCGTAGAGCAGGTAGTTGCGCCCCGCGTCCGGCAAGACGGCCGGCGCCAGCGGCGTGCGCACTTGCAGCTGGACCGGCGGGAAGACCGGGGCAGGTTCGGTGCGCTCGGCGGGGGCCGGGTTGGCGTCGGCCATCTGGCAGCCGGGTGGCAGCGGCGCCTGGGCGGCGGCCCGGTTCGCCAGGGCGGAGAACAGGAAAATGGCGGCGGCAATGCTCGCAAGGCGGGTGCAGGACAGGTTCGGCATCGGTTGATCGCAGGTCGACAAGGGAGCCGCCATCGTAGTTGGGGGATGCTTGACAGAAATGTCAGCCTTGCATGAATATCTGCCAATATGAACCGATCCGCCTCGTCCACCCGGCCCCATGGCGCCGCCGCCATCGACATTTGCATCCTGGTCTTCCCCGGCTTCCTGCTGCTCGACGCCACCGGCCCGGCCCAGGTGTTCTCGAGCGCAAACGACGAAGCGCGTGACGCCGGGCTGGCGCCGCCTTACCGCATGCGCCTGGTCGCAGCCGGCGGAGGTGTGGTCGCCTCGTCTTCAGGCATCAGTCTGCTGGCGGAGGCCTTGCCCCCGATCGGCCTGGAAGGTGCGACGCTGATCGTCTCGGGTGGACGGGTCGATGACTTGCCCTCCGCCGCCGAAGCGGCCGGCCGCGCCGCCCTGGACTGGGTCGCGCAGGCTGGCGCGGCGGCGGGGCGTTGCTGGTCGGTGTGCACGGGGAGTTTCGTGCTGGCGCGCGCCGGTTTGCTGGCGGGGCGCCGCGCGGTCACGCACTGGGCCGACGTCGACGCCCTGCGCGCCGAGCAGCCGGCGCTCCATGTGCTGGACGACGCACTGCACGTCAGGGATGGCAAGTTCCGTACCTCGGCAGGCATCAGCGCCGGCATGGACCTGGCGCTGAGCCTGGTCGAGGAAGACCTGGGACGCGAGGCCGCGCTGGCGGTGGCCAAGCGCATGGTGCTGTTCCTGAAGCGGCCGGGCGGACAGCGCCAGTTCAGCTCGGAATTGCTGGCGCAATCGCCGGCGCCGGGCGTCAGCGCCCGGCTGACCGCCTGGCTGCGCCCGCGCCTGGCCCGGCAGATCGATATCGGCCAGATGGCAAGCGCCTGTGCGCTGTCGGAGCGTTCGCTGTACCGGAAGCTGGGGGCGGAAGTCGGCCTGACGCCGGCGCAGCTGCTGGCCCGGCTGCGCCTGGAGCGCGCCTGCCTGCTGCTGGAACAGCCGGGCGCCCTGGTAAAACAGGTGGCGCGTCAAAGCGGCCATGGGAGCGAATACAACCTGCGCCGGGCATTCGTGGCGCAACTGGGCGTGCTGCCGAGCGAATACCAGTCGCGCTTCGGCTGACTCAGAAGTAGATGGTCCAGGCGCCGTCCGGCGCCTGCGGGCTTTGCTGCACGCCCGCGTCGATGCGGCCGAGGCGGTAGGGGCGGTCGTGCGAGCACGATACAGTCGGGGTAGTCGCCTGCGCACTGACGGTGCAGGCTTCGGTGAGCACGAAGCTGACCTGCATGGACGCGTTGGCCGTACCCGCCTGCGCGGGAAGCGCGAGCAGGGCCAGCAACAGGGCGCCAGGGATCAGGGAACGGCTCATGGAATGGGGGTGCTTGTTTCGGTTTCTACAGATATTGCTGTAAATCAATTGCAAGACGATGATACACGAAATTTGCCTGGCGGTGGTTGCAAGCAAAGAATAGGGCGACGTTGGCCGATCTTGGTATCGTTTTTATCGATTTTAGGCCTTGCAGGCAAATATCGTTGGCGCTGTCACCGTTCGCTATGGATGAGCCCAATTGCAAGGCGAAACAATTGATCGGCAGACGTCACTTTTCCGCCATCGAGCATCCGGCGCCAGCCCAGGTAGTTCGGCAGCCAGCGCGACGCCACGCTGTGGAAGGGCGCCAGCCACTCGCGCAAACGCTGGTGATAGGCGTTTACGTTCTGCACGTGGATGGCGCCGTTGGGGTGCGGGCGGACACGCTTGCCGGCGCTGACATTCACGGCTTGGTGCGCGATACCGTGGGCGCGGGCGAAAGCCCGATAAGCCGCGTTCGCGTCTGTCACAAGCAAGACGTCCTTGTCCAAAAACGGCAGCAGGTGGCGCTCCAGCTGGACTTTGCTGACGGGGCCGCGGCCGGTGACGGCATCGATGGTCTGCTTGTTGCGGTCGCGCGCGACGAGGATGCAGTCGAGCTCGCGTGAAATGCCGCGCCTGCCGGCGCCGCCGCCGCGCCTGCGCGCCGGCCGGTCGAGCTTGCGCGACCCTTTTTGCGATTCCAGGATGAACATTTCGTCGGCCTCGGCGATACCGTTCAGGCAACCCGGGCGGTCTTCCTTCACCCGATCCAGGAAGCGATGGCGCCAGCGGAAGGCGGTGTTACGGTGCACCTTGACAGTGTCCGCCGCCGCGCGCACCGGGCGCGACGCAAGCAGCGCATCGAGATAGCCTAGCCATTTCCCGCGCAGTCGCAGGCGCGCCAGCGGGGTGCCGGTCAAGTCGTTGAAGGTGCGCCGGCATGAGAAGCAGCGGTAGCGCTGCAGGTCGTTTGCGTGGCCGTGCCGGTGCCAGCGTTCGCACTGGCAATGCGGGCAGCGGCGGCCGGCCGCCCTGCATTGTGCGATCAGCGCCAGGACCTGGTGCAGCCCGGCAGCCGGCCGCAAGGCGTCGAGGACGCGCAGCCGCTGTGGCCCGTTCAGTGCGGGCAAGGCCGCAAACCACTTCGTGAAGCGCGGTGCTTTCATGGTCGACCCGTATCGATGGCGAGACGGGTTGGACCACGAATGAACTCAACAGTTCACTGCTCATCCATAGCTAACGGTGACAGCGCCATATCGTTTGCATCAAGCCAGCAGCGCCGCCACCGCGGTCTGCAGGTCGCGTGGGGCAAAGGGCTTGGCCATGTAGTCGTCGGCGCCGGCCGCCTTGCCGGCGGCGATGTCGGCTTCCTGGACAAACGCCGACAGCAGCAGGATGCGGATGTCGCGCGTGCCTGGGTCGGCCTTCAGCGCGCTACAGATCTCCAGGCCGTTCTCGTGGCCGAGCGAGACGTCGAGCACGATCACGCGCGGGCGCTCGGCGGCGATGCGCTCGCGCATTTCCTGGCTGGAGCCGGCCACGGCCACCTTGCCCACGGTTTGCAGGGTCAGGCGGATCAGGAGGCGCAGTTCGGGCTGGTCGTCGACGACAAGGATGGCTTCAGGCATGGGGAATCTCGGCCGCGGCCGGCAAGGTGATGGTGATGTCGGTACCGCGGCCCAGGGTCGAGCCGACCTCGATGCTGCCGTTGTGCAGGGCGATGGTCTCGCGGAAGATGGCCAGGCCCAGGCCGGTGCTGTCCGGCTTGGCGCCGGGCTGGGCGCGCCAGAAGGCCTCGAACATGCTGGCTTGCTGCTCGGCGCTCATGCCGATGCCGGTGTCGCTGACGCGCAGCAGCACGGTGCCGACGGCCGCGTCCGGGCCGCGCCAGGCGCGCACCGTGATCGGGCTGTCCGGCGCCGAGTAGGTGATGCTGTTGTCCAGCACATGGACCAGCGCCGCGCACAGCTTGTGGGCGTCGGCGGCAACCGGCGGCAGCCCGGCGCCGAGGTCGAGCGCGATGCGCCCGTTCTGGCCGCGATGCTCGACCGATTTCAGCGCCTGGGCCACGATCGTCTCGATGCGCTGCGGCCCCAGCTGCAGCGCCGCCGGGCCGCCGGCTTCCAGGCGCGCCAGTTCCAGCACCTGGGTCACCAGGGCCGACAGGTGGGTGGCCTGGCGGTGCACGATGTCGAGCAGTTCGCGCGCGGTGGCGGCGTCGAAATCGCGCTTGAGCAGCAGGTCGGAAAAGCCGAGGATGCTGGCCAGCGGCGTGCGCAGTTCGTGCGAGGCCATCTTGAAGAAGGTGCCGCGGGGTTCGCCGGCGGCGCGGATGCGGCGCGCATTTTCGAGCTGGGCCGCATTGTCGCGCGCGATCGCGGCGTAGCGGCGGTAGCCGCCCAGGTGCATCACGCTGGTCGAGATCTCGAGCGGGAAGGTGTGTCCGTCCAGGCGCCGGCCGGTGCCTTCGCGCGTGCAGACCTGGCCTTCGGGCAGGCAGCGCACCAGGTCGGGCACGGCTTCCACCAGCAGGCTTTGCAGGCTGCGCCCCACCAGCTGGTCGGCGGGAGCGCCGAACATGCGCTCGGCCGCCGGGTTCACCGACAGCACCTTGGCCGCGTCGTCGAGCATCAGCACGCTTTCGGGCAGGTGGTCGAGCAGGGCGCGCAGCCAGGTTTCGCTCTCGCGCTGCCGGCGCAGCGCAAGCCGCAGTTCACGCGACGCGAATTCGTTGGCCACGACGGCGCCGAGGTCGCGCAGCAGAGCGCATTCGGCTTCGCTGAAGCGGCGTGGCGCATGGTCCAGCAGGCAAAGCGTGCCGACCACGCTGCCATCAGGTGCCGCGACGGGCTGGGCGGCGTAGAAGCGCAGGTTGTGCGGGCCGGTCACATACGGGTTGTCGGCGAAACGCCAGTCCGCGCCCGCATCCTCGATCACGAACACGCCATCCTGCAGGATGGCGTGCGCGCAGAACGAGGTGCGGCGCGGTATCTCCTGCTCGGCCACGCCAAGATGCGACTTGAACCAGACGCGCTGGGCGTCGACTAGCCCAACCGAGGCGATCGGCACCTCGAACAGGCGCGAGGCGAGTCGCGTGATACGCTCGAAACATTCATCCGGGCCGGTGTCGAGCAGCTGCAGGTCGAGCAGGACCTGCAGGCGGCGCTCTTCGTCGGGTGGCAGTGTCGGTTCCAGCATGGCGGTCGGCGGCGTCGGGTCGGTGTCAGGCCACGCCGGCCCGCACGTCCAGCGCATCCTCGACGGCGGCGCGCAGCTGGGCGAACGGCACCGGTTTCGGGAACACCGGGATGTCGGCGGGCAGGCCCATCGAGGCGATGGTGGCGCGGTCCAGGCCGCTGACGACGATGATCGCCATCTGGCCATAGCCGGCGTCGCCGCGCAGGGTGCGGATCATGCGGAAGCCGTCCATGCCGGGCATGCTCAGGTCGCTAACCAGCAGGTCGGGGCGCTGTTCGCCGATGCGGATCAGGGCCTCGAAGCCGTCGTGGGCCTTGACCACGTCGAGCGGCAGGTCCCAGCCCTGGAGTTCCAGTTCGTACAGGCGCAGCAGGGTGCGGTCGTCGTCGACCAGCAGCACCTTCTTGCGGCGGGACTTTTCCGGTTCCGGCAGGGCGGCCGGCGCGGCCGGGGCCGTCGCCTCGTGACGTTCGTTGACCAGCTTGTTGACCGAGGCCATGGTGATGCGGCGGTGGCCGCCGGCGGTCTTCCAGGCCTGCAGGGTGCCGTTCTCGACCCACAGCTGGACGGTGCGGTGCGAGACGCCCAGCAGGCGTGCGGCGTCTTTGGTGGAACAGAACTCGGCGGCGTTATAGGCCGGGTCGCGGACTTCTTCTTCAGGTTTCAGCATAAATAAGGATTCTTGGGGCCGCCGGGTCTTCTGTCAAGACGACGCGGTGGCCCTGTTGCGGCGCATGTGCCAGGGGCGCAAACGCGTAGGGCATCATGCTACCACTAGCGGCCATAGAGCTGCCTCTACCGTGGTTGGCGTGCGTGCGGGGAAACGGAACGGCAGCGGTCACGGCGCGGCCCCGATGCCGTCGATGACGGCAACCAGGGCGCGCAGGTCGACCGGTTTCACAAAATGGTGGTCGAAACCGGCGCTGCGCGAGAGCACGCGGTCGTGCGCCTGGCCATAGCCGGTCAGCGCCAGGTAGAGGGCCGGACGGCCGGCCTGCAGGGCGCGCAGCCGCCGCACCAGTTCGTAGCCGTCGATGTCGGGCAGGCCGATGTCGAGCACGAAGATTTGCGGCCAGTCCTGCTGCGCCATGGCCAGCGCCTCGTGCGGGGAGGCGGCGCTCGCCACCACGTGGCCGAAGGCGCGCAATACCTCGGTCAGCGAGGCGGCGGCATCCAGGTTGTCGTCGACGATCAGGATGCGCGCGCGGCCGCTGGCGCCCGGTATCGCCGGGGAGCCGGCCTGGGCCTGTGCCAGGGCCGCGTCTTCGCGCTGCGCCAGCGGCAGCGTCACGCTGAACACGCTGCCCTGGCCCAGGCCCGCGCTCTCGGCGCGCACGCTGCCGCCGTGCAGCTGCACCAGGCTTTTCACCAGCGCCAGGCCCAGGCCGAGGCCGCCCTGGGAGCGGTCCGGGGTGCGCTCGGCCTGGGTGAAGAGGTCGAACACCTGGGGCAGCACGTCGGGGGCGATGCCGATGCCGTTGTCGCGCACCGAGATCGTCACCTGGCCTTCGCTGCGCGCCACCTGCAGCGCGATGCGCCCGCCCTGCGGCGTGTACTTGGCGGCGTTGTTCAGCAAATTCGACAGCACCTGCACCAGGCGCGTGCGATCGCCGTCGATCCGGCCGCCGGCGTCGAGCTGGAGTTCCAGCGTGTGGCCGCGCGCCTCGATCAAGGGGCGCGCCTGTTCCACCGCGCCCGCCACCACGGCGCCGACGTCGACCAGCGCGCGGTCGAGCTGCACCAGGCCGCGCGTGACGCGCGACACGTCCAGCAGGTCATCCACCAGCTCGGTCATGTGGCGCACCTGGCGCGCGATGATCTCGCTCGACTGGCGCAGGCGCCGTTCGTCCAGCCCCGGCATGCCGAGCAGCTGGGCCGCGTTGCTGATCGGCGCCAGCGGGTTGCGCAGCTCGTGCGCCAGCATCGCCAGGAATTCGTCCTTGCGGCGTGCCTGGGCGCGCAGCTCGGCTTCGCCGGTCTTTTGCGCGTGGATGTCGGTCAGGGTGCCCATCCAGTCGGTGACCTTGCCGTGCGCGTCGGCGAAGGGCAGGGCGCGGCTCAGCACCCAGCGGTATTCGCCGCCCTGGTGGCGCAGGCGGTGCTCGAACTCGAAGGGCACGCCGGCGTCGCGGCTGCGCTGCCAGTTGGCGTGCAGGGCCTCGCGGTCGTCGGGATGGACGGCGCCGCGCCAGGCGCCTGCCTGCAATGCATCCGCATCAAGCCCGGTGAAGTCCTGCCAGCGCTCGTTGAAATAATAGACGCCGCTGTCGACGTGGGTGGCCCACACCATTTGCGGGATCACGTTGGCGATGGCGCGGAAACGCCCCTCGCTTTCCTTCAGCGCCTTCTCGGCCGCCACCTGCGGCGTGATGTCCATGTGGGCGGCGACCGCGCCGGCGATCTCGCCATTGGCGTCGCGCAGCACGGCGGCGCGTACCATCACCGTGCGCCGCAGCCCTGGAATATCGAAGGGCTCGATCTCGAACACGCCGGCGTCCTGCTCGCGCCCGGCCAGCACGCGCGCCACCGGCCAGTCGCCGCCAGCCAGCGGTTCGCCGGCGCGCGGGCCGTCGATATACCAGCCGCGCCACTCGCCGTATTCATCGGCCGACTGGCTTTGCGGATAATTGCCCCAGATCGCATTGTTGGCGGCGTTCGCGACCAGCAGCTTGCCGTCGCGGTCGACATAGAAGATGCCGACCGGGGCGGCGTCGAGCAGGGCGTCGAGACGGCGCCGGTCTTCCTCGGCGCGCGCCTCGCTGGCGCGCAGCGCTTCGGCTTGCGCCTTGCGTTCGCTGATGTCGACCGCGATGCCGGCGAAGCGCCGCCGCATTCGGCCATCCGCGCCCGCCGCATCGGCGAACACCTTGCCGCGCGCATTCACCCAGACGTCGATGCCGGAGCGCTGCGGAATGCGGTACTCGATGTCGTACAGGGTCTCGCTGCGGATCGCGTGTTCGATGGCGGCCAGCACGCGCGGCCGGTCGTCGGGGTGGATCATGTCGGTGAAGCGGTTCAGCTCCGTGCCTTCGCGCGCCAGCGCCGCCTCGACCTGGAACAGGCGCGCGAAGCGCTCGTCGACGTGGGTGGCGAGGGTATCGAGGTCGTAGCTCCAGGTCCCGATATTGCCCGAGGCCTCGAGCGACAGCGCCAGGCGTTCCTCGGCTTCCTTGTGGCGCGCCAGCACCCGCACCTTGTCGGTGACTTCCATCACGGTGCAGATCACGCCGCGCACAGCGCCGGTCTCGTCGCGCAGGGGGCTGTACGAGAACGTAAACCAGGCCTGCTCCTCGTAGCCGTGGCGCGTCAGCGTGACCTGATAGTTTTCGAAGAAAAAGGATTCGCCGCCGAGTACGCGGCGCATATACGGCGCGAGTTCGGGCCAGACTTCGTGCCAGACCTCGGAGTGGGGGCGGCCCAGGGCGGTGTCGGCCTTGTTGCCGAGCATTGGCACATAGGCGTCGTTGAAGAACAGGGTCAGGCCTTCGCCCCAGGCGAGGAAAGTCGGAAAGGCCGAGCCGAGCACGATGCCCAGGCCCGTGCGCAGCGCTGGCGCCCAGCCCGAGACCGGACCCAGGGCATGGCCGGACCAGTCGCGCGCGCGGATGCGTTCACCCATCGCGCCGCCGTTGTCCAGGAACGCATGCTCGCCGGTAGTCCTGTCCACGCTTGTCCTCGATGCGAAAACTTGCATTGTACACATATGAAGCGGCGCCACCCGCTCCGGGTGACGCCGCCACGCCCTTGTCATGGCATGTGAGCCGCTACTGGACCACGACCTTCAGGCGCACGCTGCCCTTGGCCCCCGGCTGCAGGCTGCCCGTGAAGCGCCACTCGACCGGGCCGCTTTCGCCCGGCTTCGGCTGCACCGCGATCGCGCAGGTGGTCAGGTCGGCCGGCATCGTGCCGCACTCGGCGCCGGCAAAGGTGGTGAATGCCGGCGTGTTGTCGGTCACCGTCAGGCCCGACAGCGTCGTGGTGCCGGTGTTTTCGAACGCGACTTCGTAGGTAATAGTGCTGCCGGGCACGGCATTCGCTTTGTCAGCGGTCTTGGTCAGCATGAAGCTGTCGCAGGACTGGCAGATGCCGTTCACCGTCACCGTCATCTCGCCCAGGCCGATGCCCAGCAGCTTGAGCAACGGATCGGCGATCCCGGTCAGCACCGGGGTCAGGACCGGCGACAGGGTGTCGGCCACCAGCGCTTTCAGCACCGGCTGCAGCAGGCCGTCGAGCAGGCGGGTCACCGGGATCAGCACGATGTCGAGCAGGCCGCTGGTGAGGATGGTGGTGCGCAGCGACAGATTGCCGACCAGGCTATTGGTCAGGCCGGTCACGAAGGCAGCGCTGGTGCTCACGGTACGCGTTTGCGGGAAGCTGCCCGACATGGTCACGCTGGACGCGAAGGGCGCCTGGCCGCGCGCCGTGCTCTTGATCTCGAGTGCGACACGGACGCCGTTCAGCACCAGTTCGCCGATCTGGCCGTAGCCGACGTCGGCGGCGGAGAGGGTACGGGTGCGGTTGAAGAACACGCTGTCCGGAATGCTGCCGAGATAGATGTCGCCCACGCCCGGCGCGACCTGCAGGGTGACGGCTTTCGCCACGGCGTCGACCGCCGACAGGCTGCCTTCGCCGCGCGCCGCTTCCACGTACACGTCGAGCTTGCTGATCGCAACCGATGCACTGGTTACGCCGGCCACCGCTTTCAGGGTATCGGTCACCGGGCTCAGGGTCACCAGGTCGAGCTTGAGCTTGAGCCGAACTGCGGCGGTGTGGAATTGCGCGCCGGTCGGCCCGCACACATACACCGGCGGCTCGATCACTTGCGCGTACAGCTGCAGGTTGTTGACCAGGCCCGCCATGCCCAGCGCGCCGCCGGAAATGCCGACCGGGGTGGGGGTGGTGAGCATGTTGCGGTGGTTGTACAGCTGGATCAAGCCGGTCAGCATGTCGAGCGAGTTGATGGCGGTGCCGGCCAGGGCGCCGGCATCGGTGCTCACTTTCAGCAGGTCGCCTACGCGCACGCTGGCGCCGGTGTTGGCGAGCACCGGCTGCAAACGGCCCAGCACGCCGGACAGGCTGGTCTTCGCATCAAGCTGGGCCGCGACGTTCAGGGCCGCGGCCACCTGGGCCAGCGTGACCGTGGTGCCGAGCGCCTGGGTCGGGCTCGACACGTTCGCCTGCACTTTGAGGGCGTTGAGGAAGTCGAGCAGCTTGACGTCGCCGCCGGCGAGGGCGTTCCAGTCGGCCACGCTGAGATTCAGGCTGGTGCCGAGCAGGCCGCCAAGCAGTGGATTGAGCAGGGCGCTTTGCGTGCTGTCGACACTGGCCAGGCGCGGGCCGGCCGAGATGCAGGCGCCGGCCACGCAGGCGGCTTGCGCCGGCAGCACGGCCAGCAGGGCGCAGGCGAGGAAGAGGGCGCGCAGCCAGGTGAAACGGTTCGTCAGGAAGGTCATCGTCGTTACCTTAGTTGAATGCGTTCATCATGCCCTCGAGGGCGCGTTCGTCGAACTTCATGCGCAGGCGCAGGTACACGCCCTTGCTGGTGGCATCGGCCCCGGCCAGGTCGCGTTCCTTGAAGCCCAGGAAGTTATAGCCGGCCGAGACCCACATGTTCTTTTGCAGCTGGTAGCCGGCTTCCAGGCCCAGGCCGTACTGGCGGCCGCTGCCTTCGCCATTGAACAGCACCTGGGCAACCGCGCCGACGTCCCAGTCGCGCTTGATTTCATGGGTCACGCGGGCGGCCAGCAGGTGGGCGGTGCCGCGCGTATCCAGGCCGCTCGAACGGTCGCGCACCAGCTTGCCGGCGTAGCGGCCGCTGAACACGGTCTCGCGGGTGGGCTGCCAGTTGCCGGCCACCGACACGGCGTGCACGGCGCGCTTGAGGTCGGCCGGGCCGTTGTCGGACTCGAGCTTGAACTCGTACTTTGCCAGGGCGTTCAGGCCCAGGGTGCCCGGCGCGCGGTAAGCGACGCCGCTTTGCAGCAGTTCGTTGACGCGCTCGCTGTCGGTGGTGCGGCTGCGGTTGGCAGCATACGTGTTCTTGCCCAGGAAGGTGAACTCGTCGCTCAGTTTATACGCCAGGCCCAGGGTGTTCAGCACGGCGTCGCTGTCTTCGCCATGGCGCACTTCCAGGCGCGCATTGCCGCGCCACAGCGGGTTGCGCGTGATGTCGATGGCGCCGGCGGCGGCGATCGATTCATTGGTGGCCGGGCCGCTCAGCACGCGCACACGCTCGAAGCTGGTGCTGGCGCGCACGCCGTCGGCGATCGTCCACAGGTTGCGCAGGCCCATTGCCGCTTCCGCTTCCTTCGAACCGATGGCCGAACCGCGGGCACGGTATTCCGAGAAGGCGCGGCCATCCTTCATGTATTCCGAATCCATGCCGAACACGGTGGCGTTGCGTTCCTGGCCTTCGTTCAGGGCGTAGTTCGAGCCCAGGCTGCTGATCAGCTCGTGGCGGCCGTAGATGCGGCTGCCACCGGCCAGGCGGTAGTCGCCGCCCAGGGCGACCATGCGGCGGCCGCTGTCCTTGATATCCTGCTCGGCTTCCAGCGAGACGCTGGCCTGCGGCAGGCCCGGGATCTGGCTGCTCACCTTGGCGCGCACGCTGGTCAGGTCCGGTTGCACCAGGGTGGTGCCTTCGGCCGCGGTTTCCTTCGAGTGGCGCACGCCGCCTTCGACGCGCACGCCGTTCTTGAAGGCATAGCCGGCGCCGAGCTGGACGCCGTCGCGCGCGGCGCCGGTGACCAGGTCTTCGGTATGCAGGGCTTCGGCGTCCAGGCGCACCTGTTCGGTCAGCTTGTAGCTGGCGCGCAGGCCCGCTTCCATGCGGCCTTTCGGCAGGATGGCCGACTGGTTGTCGAAGTATTCGCTGGTACGCACGGCGTACAGGCGGCTTTCCAGCTTGCCGTCGACGCGGGTGGCGTCGATGCGCGCGGCGGTGCCGTCGTGCAGCTGCTTGTTCATCTGCGCGGCTTCGACGATGACGGTGGTCTTGTCGTCCGGCTTGACGGTAGCGTTCACGCTGGTCAGGGTCTGCTGGGCGATCGGGTTGCGGTCGTTGACGTAGCTGCCGCCAACTTCGATCATCTTGTTCAGCTTGTACTGGGCGGCGACGCCGCCAACCCAGAACTGCGGCGCACCCTGGTCGACTTCATAGCTGATGCGCACCGACACCGGGTTCAGGTCGGCATCCAGGCTGGCCACCGGACCGCGGAACAGGATGCGGCCGGTCAGCGGCTCGATATCGTAGTCGACGTAGCGCACCTGGGTCGTGCTCGACAGCACGATCCCGTTCTGGTTGCGGTCGCGCACGACGATCTCGACGCGTTCGCTGTTCAGCACCATCAGGGCGCTGCCGGTGAGGTAGGGACCCGAGGTGCCGTTGGCGGCAATTTCTTCCACCATCTGACGGGTGCTGTCGCGGCTGGCGAAGCTGTCCACGGTCAGGCCGCCGTCTTCGTAGTGATGGCGCAGGCCGGTCAGGCTGCGGTTGTAGGCGCCCAGGTTGCGCGCCGGGGTGGTGCCGGGCGGGGTCATGTCGCCGTACAGCAGCCAGGATTTATTGCGGTCGGCGCGCAGGTAGCCGCGGCTGGTCGACTGCGCTTCGAAACCGCGCTCGGCGTTGTCGCCGACGGTCGGGTAGAAGGCGACCGGGTCGACGTCGCGGAACAGCTTTTCTTCTTTTTCCTTGCTCGAATCGTAGGACAGGGTCAGCAGCGTGTCGCCGGCAACGGTGCCCTTCATGAAGACTGCGGCGCGCGCGCCGAGTTCGGCGTCGGTGTTGCCGGCCTTGCCGGAGACGCTGCGCAGCTGGTCTTCGAACGCGTCGAACGAGCGGTTCGGGTTGCTGGTGTTGCCGCGGATGTTGTTCAGGCTGACGGCGCCTTCGATCACGCCGGCGGCGACCAGCGGGCGCAGGTCCGGCACGAACGAGACCGGGGCTTCGGCCTTCACCGCGCCGCTGGCGGCGATCACTTTGGCTTCAGCCGCTGCGGTCGGGGCGCGCAGGGCGAATTCCGCCTGGCCGCCTTCGACAAAGACTTGCAGGCCCGCTTCGCGCGGGTCGAGGTCGGCCTGCAGCCAGGCGCCGTGGGTCGCGTCCAGGGTGACCGGGGTGCGTTGCAGCACCGGCACGCCTTGCGCGTCTTCCAGGTGCACGACCACGCTGGCGGCGGCGCGGCCGTCGGCGGCGACCTTGGCTTGCGGCACGTCGATGCGCAGCTTGGCCAGGGCGCCCGGCACGATCACGTCCACGCGGCTGCTGCCACGGGCGTTGCCGAAGCTGTCGTTCTGGCGCAGTTCCAGGGTGTTCTTGCCGGCGCGCAGGGCGACGCCGACGTAGTCCCAGCTTTCCAGCTGGCGCTCGGCGACCTTGTTGCGCTGGCCGATATGGGTATCCGCCACGGCTTCGCCGTTCACCACCAGGGCGAAACGGGCGCCCAGCGCGCCCTTGACGCGCACGGTGGCCTGGCTCGAGGCCAGCACGGCGCCGTCCTTCAGATCGACGAAGCCGAGGGTGTTGTCGAGCTGGGCGACGTCGATTTTAGCGGCCTTGGCAGCGGTAGCCGGCGCCTTTTGCACGCTGGCGTCGACGATCTTGTTGTCGGCCTTGATGGCGGCGCGGCGCAGGGCGATCTCGCGGCGCAGGGCGTCGCTGCAGCCGGCCAGGGCGAAATCGGCCTTGGCCAGTTCGCCATCCTTGGCATCGACGAAGCGGCTGCCGGCGTCGCCCGCATTGCGCTGCGACAGCACCGACAGGGTCGCGCCCTGCGGCAGGGTCGATGGATCGACCTTGGCGACGTGGGTGCGTGGGCGGGTTTCCAGGAAGCTGTACTTGCCGTCGATGTCGGTACGGGCAAAGGCGCCGTCTTCCAGGTAGAGGCGCACGCCCGGCACGCCCGGCTCGTCGCCATCCTGCACGCCATTGGCGTTGCAGTCGGCAAAGACTTTACCCAGGATCACGCCTTTTTCGGTGAATACGCCGGCCTCGACCTTGACCTTGGCGGCCGCGACCACGCTGGCCAGGGCCAGCGGCGCGGCGCTGGTGGCGCTGGCGCGGTTGATGCCGTCGCCTTGCAGCGCGCCGGCGCCGAGGCGCACGCGGTAGCGCAGGGTCACGCTGCCGCTCGCCGGCACGGCGCCGATGTCGAATTGCAGGGCGGTGGCGGCGCCGGCCTTTGGATCGGCGGCCTTGGCGCCGTCGAGGCGCACGCTGCCAGGGACCAGGGCGAAGCCGGCCGGCAGCACGTCATCGACCTTCACGCCCACCAGGGCTTGCTCGGCGGTGTTGTGGACGACGACCGTGTAGTCGACGAAGTCGCCGATCTCGGCAATGGCGCGCGAGGCGTTCTTTTCCAGGTACAGCGTGCCCGGCACGGCGTCGAGCGGGATGTCGATGGTGACCACGCCGCTGGCGGCGCTGACGGTGAAGCTGCCGCCGAAGGAACCGTACAGGTTGATTTCGCGGCCTTCTGGCAGCAGGCCCGGAGCGACCTTCGACGGGAAAGTGTAATTGGTAGGGGAGGTGACGGCCAGGCGATACAGGCTCGGCGCGACCAGCGGGAAGTGGTAGTGGCCGTCGGCGTCGGTGACGACGGTGCTCGGTACGCGGGTTTCGCCGTCGACGTCGAACACGATCGCGGCTTCGCCCGGACGGCCGCCGTTGCCGTCGCCGGTCACGTCGATCAGGGTCACGGTGGCGCCGGCCAGCGGCTGGTTGGTCTTGCTGTCGAACACGATACCGACCGGGTCGACCAGGATCGAGGCGAACGCGGTCTTGCTGCCGCAGCTCTCGATGGTGGCCATCAGGGTGTCGTCGGCCATGACGTCAAGGGCGCCGTTGCTGGCGCTGACGTCGCTCATCGTCGACGCTTCGCTGGTCGTCACTTTCGAGGTGATGTGGAACACGGCGCTGTCGACATCGGTTTCGTCGGCCAGGTAGCTTTGCGTGTCGCCGGTCTTTTTCGACGCGATGTTCAGGGTAATCGTGTCGATCTTGTTCGGGTCGGTGTCGCAGGCCGGCGCGACCGCTTCGACGAACAGCGCGCGGCCATAGGTCGTGGCCATGGCCGGGGTGCTGTAGTTTGCGTTGGTGAAATATCGGATGGTTTCCGGCTGCATCGCACGCACGACGTTCGACTGCAGGTTTACATTCTTGCCTTGCGGATCGGCAAAGCCGACGCTGGCCTGGTTGCGGATCGCCGCATGGGCGCCGCTGCACAGGAACAGCAGGGTGAACAGGGAGATCAGGAAACGCAGACGATTTTTCATGGCGGCAAACTCAGGAATTCGGGCGTAGAGATCCCTATCCGCCGCCATTGCTGGCGGTGGACAGGGCGTTTCTTGTTAATTACTTGGTGTGTTGTTGGCGAATGCCGGGGGTGTTACTGCGAGATCTTGACGCCGAAGGTCATCGTCGACGACTGGCCCGGCGTCATCGTGCCGATGGTGGCCGACAGGGTGCCCAGCAGGTTGACGATCGGTGCCACCACCGAACCGGTGGTGCTGCCCGGTGCCGAGTGGAAGGTGGTGTAGGCCGGGATCGTGTCGCGGATCACCAGGGTATTCACGTCGGTCGCGCCGGTGTTGGTGGCGGTGATTTCGTAGCGGATGCAGGCGCCCGGCACCGCACCGGTGGTGATGTTGTCGGCGCTGAAGGCGGTATCCGGCGTGCCATCGCAGGTCTTGTCCAGGGCTTGCTTCTTGCTCAGGGTCACTTGCACGGCTTCGTTGACGATGTTCACGGCCTGGTGGATGGTGTCGCCCACGTTGGTCGTGCCCGACAGGGCGCGGAAGTACAGCTGGGTGGTCGACGGGGTGGCGCCGGCGGCAACCGTGACGTCGGCATACACCAGGCGGTAGGCGCCGCTGTTGACGGTGGCGTTGTTGATGGTGTTGCCGAAGGCATCCTTGAACACCACGGTCCAGCCGCTCGGCAGGTCGGTGTTGGCGAAGGTCGCGCTGGTGCTGGCGGCCAGGTTGAAGGTTTCGTTGCTGCCGCCGGCATTGTTCAGGTACAGGGTGAAGCGGGTGGTCGCGCCGGCGGTGGTGGTGTTGGTGATCACGGCGTTCGGTTCCGCGCCGGCGCCTGCGCCTGCCGCGCCGTTGCCCGAGGCGTTGGCGGTGATATCCATCAGCGCCGAGGCGGTGACGGTGGTGGTGTCCTTGCTGGTCGCAGTCACTTGCGGGTTGAAGGTGCTGGTGGCGGTGACGGTCAGCTCGTTGTTGGTGCCCGCGGCGGCGTTCGCCGGCAGGGTTGCCACGGCAACGAAGCGGAAGGTTTCGCCGGCCGGCAGGCTGCCGGTGCTGGTGATCGGGGTGTTGTTGTCGGCGATGCCGTCGCCGTTGGCGTCGGCGTAGAACACGACGTTGGCCATGGCGAAGTTACCGCCGTTGGTCGAGCTCAGGGTGAAGGTGTCCGCGCCGTTGCCGGTGTTGGTGATGCTGTGCGAGTACACGACCTGGGCGCTGGCGGCGGCATTCTTGGCCGAGCCGTCGCCCATGTCGGCGCTGCCGACCTGCTGCACGACGGTGGTGACGATGTTCGACACGGCGGTATGGCCGCGCAGCAGCGAGTCGAGGTAGGAGGCGCTGGCCTGGTTGGTGATCTCGGTGCCGGCGGCGGTGGTCGCCGCATGCGCGCCCTGGGAAGCGAGCACGAGCATGGTTGCCGCGAGCGACAGGCGTGCAGGAGCATTGAAACGAAGTTTCATCTTGTTATTCCTTTTAAAAACAGAGGTTTATGTTTACTTGGAAGCGCTGTTCAGGCGCATGCGGGACTTCACGGTCGCTGCCTGGCCGGGGGGCAAATCGCCCAGGTCCCAGCGCAGGAAGCGGTATTCGGTTGCAGGAACGGTTTCGGTGACTTTCTTGCCTTCGCGCACTACTTCACGCTTCAGGGGCACGGCGGCGTAGGTCTTGCCATCCAGGCTGGCTTCGACCTTGGCCGGGGAGGCCGTGTCGGGCAGGTAAGCCATTCCGCCTGCCGGGACCGGCAACACAGCCTTGGTCTGTTTTGCCGCGGTGCTGCCGTTGTTGCGGTAGGTCACCTGGTATTCGATGGTGTCGCCTGGGTTGGCGCGGGTGGTCGGGACCAGCTTGACTTCCTTGGCCGTATTAACAACCTGGAAAGCTTGCAGGGTGACATCGACATCGCCCGAAGCGGCGAATGCCGAGCTCAGTTGAAAAAGGCAGAGTGCCAGGAAGAGAAAGACGCGTTCCACAATTGCTCCGGTATCGAGAGCCGCCCGCTGGAAAAGGCCCGGGTGGCGAAGGCCGGTCACGGCTGCTGACTTTACTGAATTGCCCTGACGCAACGCATATTACTGAATTTACCGATTTGGTGCAAAGACTTTTTTTCCTCAGAGAATGATTGTTGCTGTGTTGCACGGGCATGGTGGACGAGAGGTACGCGAGCACCCTTTATAAAGGCGGCTTGTGCACCTTCCTTGGTCGGCGGCCCATTGTCTGCACGGGGCCTTGGCCCGTGCTTGCCTATCGCCCGGCTGTGGAAAATTCGGAACGGAAGAAGGGGCCGACCACGCCGACCCAAAGCTCAGCAATATTAAATTTGGTTTCGCTGCGACTTCCGGTTACACACCTGGCGGGTGCTCAGCTGCAGAAAATTTGGTGCCAATTCGCCAAAATCGGCGGCGTGTCAAGTGTTTGTTGTCTTCTGGCAACACCTCAGCATCATTTCGGTATTTTCCGATTTGCCGGATTTACTGATTCGTTGATTTGCGGCATCATACGTTCCGCTGACCAAGAAAGACCGTCAGCCCGTCTCCGGCACACAGGGTGCCGCAGCTCCTTGCTCCTAACACGCTCTTAACAGGTCAGCCATGCAAATCAACCAACAGGAATCCCAGAACGCCGTGCACGAACTGCAAGCCATCCACAGCGCACTCAACCGCGCCCAGGCCGTCATCGAATTCACCCTCGACGGCTATATCACCCATGCCAACGAGAATTTCCTCGCCGTCATGGGTTACACCCTGGAAGAAGTGGTCGGCCAGCACCATTCGATGTTCTGCGAGCCGTCGTTCGAGCAGTCGGCGGCGTATGTGGATTTCTGGGCCGACCTGGCCTCGGGCAAGATCGAGCGCGCCGAGTACAAGCGCATCGGCAAGGGTGGGCGTGAAGTCTGGATCAATGCCTCCTACAACCCGGTGCTCGACGCCGAAGGCCGCGTCCACAAGATCGTCAAGTTCGCCACCGACGTGACCGCCGAGAAAGCCCGCACCGCCGAGCTGGCCGGCCTGGTCGACGCCATGCAAAAGGCGCAAGCCGTGGTCGAGTTCGACATGGATGGCCTGCTGGTCAATGCCAACGAGAATTTCCTGAACCTGATGGGCTACGCCATTGACGACGTGCGCGGCGAACACCACCGCGTGTTCTGCGACGACGACTATGCCGCCAGCCTGGCCTACCGCAAGTTCTGGCAAAAGCTGAACCGCGGTGAGTTCGACTGCGGCCGCTACCGCCGCCTCGGCAACAACGGCAAGGTGGTCTGGATCCAGGCCACCTACAATCCCATTCTCGACCTGAACGGCAACCCGGTGAAGGTGGTCAAGTTCGCCACCGACATCACCGAGCAGGTGCTGCTGGAGCAGGGCTGCGCCGCGCGTGCCGAAGCCGAACAGCGCAAGGTGGCCGTGCTGCTCGACCTGGTGGCGCGCGCCGCCGACGGCGACCTGACCGGCGAGACCGTCGTCGTCGGCGACGAGCCGCTCGACCAGCTCTCGCGCGGCGTGATGAAAATGATTGCCGATTTGCGCGGCGTGATCGGCGAGGTGGTGGGAGCCGCCGGCAAGCTGTCCGGTTCCTCGCGCACCATCGCCGACCGCTCGAACGTGGTGGCCGCCAGCGCCCAGGCGCTCGGCGCCACCGTCGAGGAAATGAACGCCTCGGTCGACGGCCTGACCGCCTCGATCGGCTCGATCGCCCGCAGCACCACGGACGCCAACGCCCTGGCGCAAGCCACCCGCAACGAAGCGGAAGTGGGCGCCAAGGCGGTGGCCAAGACCATCGAGGCGATGGGCCTGATCAACCAGTCCTCGGAAGACATCGGCGAAATCGTGAAGGTAATCGGCGAAATCGCCAGCCAGACCAACATGCTGGCCTTTAACGCGGCGATCGAGGCGGCGCGCGCCGGCGAACACGGCCTGGGCTTCTCGGTCGTGGCCGACGAAGTGCGTAAACTCGCCGAGCGCTCCTCGCAGGCGACCAAGGAAATCTCGAAGCTGATCAACGAATCGGTGCGCCGCGTGGTGCAGGGCAGCGACATCTCGCGCCAGGCCAGCGATGCCTTCGACCGCATCGCCTCGGGCGTGGAAAAGACCTCGCTGGCGATCTCCGACATCTCGCGCAGCGCCGACGAGCAGTCGCTGACCGCCAAGGAAGTGGCCGCCGCCATCTCCTACATCGCCCAGGAAACCGAGCGTTCCGCCGGCTCCTGCGACAGCATCGCCCGCTCGACCGAAGGCCTGAACGAGAACGCCGAGCAGCTGAACCGCATCGTTTCCAGCTTCGTGGTGTAAGGACATGCCGGAACAAACCGACCTGAACCCGCTGGAATTCGCCGCACTGGCCGGGCTGGTGCGCGAGCACACCGGCATCGCCATGCATGAGCACAAGCGTGTGCTGCTCCAGGGCCGCCTGCTGCCGCGCATGCGCACGCTGGGTCTCGCGCGCTACCGCGACTATATCGAGCGCGTGCGTGCCGACCGCTCGGAGCTGCAGCCCTTCATCAATCTGGTGACGACCAACGACACGGCCTTCTTCCGCACCCCGGCCGTGTGGGACTACCTGGAACGCGACTTCCTGCCGGCCTGGCTGGCGGGCAACCCGGGCTGCACCCTGCGCATCTGGTCGGCTGCCGCCGCCAGCGGCGAGGAAGCCTACTCGATGGCGATGCTGTGCAGCGAATTCGCGGAGCGCAACCGCGGCTTCAGGTTCGCCATCCAAGCCACCGACATCGACACCGGCGTGCTGGCCGCCGCCGCCGCCGGCTACTACGAGGGCCGCTCGGCCGAGCGCTTCGGCGCCAGTCGTCCCGAGCTGGTGCGCAAGTACTTCCGCAGCGAAGGGGCGGGCATCCGCGCCATTCCCGAACTGCGCGCCACGGTGCGCTTCGGCGAGCACCAGCTGCTGGCGCCATGGCGCCAGGGCGCCCAGTTCGACCTGGTCCTGCTGCGCAATGTGCTGATCTATTTCGACGAAGCGACCCAGGAGCGCGTGCTGCACAGCGTGCGCGCCGCCATGGCGCCACAGGCGCGCCTGATCCTGGGCGAGCAGGAATCGATCACGCGTATCGCCACCCCTTTCGACTTTGAACAAACCCACGTCTACCGCATCCGCCAAGGCCAAGCATGAACCTGAACACGATCGAACAAACCCGTCACGTTTTTGCCGGCCAGATGCAGATTGGCGCCGGCGAGCAGGTCCTGACCGCGCTGCTCGGCTCCTGCGTGGGCATCGGCATGATCTGGCGTAACGGCCGCCGCTGCGCGCTGGCGCACTGCCTGCTGCCGGAAACCGATGTCGCGACGCCGGAACTGGGCGCGCGCTACGTCAGCGACGCCGTGCCGCGCATGCTGCGCGAACTCGGCGTGCGCCGCGAGCAGTACGACGAAGTGGAAGTGGTGGTTGCCGGCGGCGCCAGCATGCTGGCCGCGCTGCGCGGCGCCGAGCCGATCGGCCGCCGCAACGTGGCCGCCGCACGCGAACACCTGACCCGGCGCGGCCTGCGCGTGCGCTACGAGGACGTCGGTGGCCACCAGGGCCGCCGCATCAGCATCGACTGCGACAGCCACAGCTACTCGGTGGTCGGCATCGGCCGTACGCCAGGGGTGCTGCAATGATGCCGGCACTGGGGCATGAAGCGGCTGCCATCGAACCGGCGCTCGATCCGAAACAGGCATTGGCCGCCATGAACGCCGCCCGCGCCCAGGCCGCCCGCGTGCTGCTTGAGGCCGCCGGCATGGAGTTGTACGGCACCTTCCTGCTCGCCGGCCAGGAGTTCGCGCTGCCGGCGCTGGCGATTCGCGAAGTGGTGAACCTGCCGGAACGGATCACCGCGATCCCGCTGTCGCCAGGCTACCTGGAAGGCATCTTCACCCTGCGCGGCGCCGCGATCCCGGTGCTGAACCTGGGCCGCATCTTCGACGCCTCGGCTCCCGGCGTGGCCGAGGGCCAGCGCATCGCCATCCTCGACCACGACGGCGTGCAGGTCGGCCTGCTGTTCGACGCCACCGGCGAAGTGCTGCGTGTGCGTCCCGAGCAGCGCAGCAGCGTGCAGTATGGGGAAAGTACAGGCGCCGCTGCCGTGATCAACGGCGCCATCCTGCTCGACGAAGGCCGGCGCCTGGTGCAGGTGCTCGATGCGAACGCCCTGATCCGCGTGGAGAATGTTCCTCAGGTGCGTTCGCTGGCCGGCGCCGCCCGCAGCGCCGAGCGCGCGCGCTTCCTGCGCCAGGCCGAGGGCCACAAGGGCATCACCTTCCGCGCCGGCGCCATGACCTTCGCACTGCCGATGCTGGCGATCCAGGAAATCATCCGCGTCCCGGAAATCAAGGCTTCGGTCATGCTCAGCCAGCTGTGCAGGGGCTGGATCAATTTGCGCGGCAAGGCCGTCGGCGTGGTCGACTTCGGCGTGCTGCTGCAGTGCGCCGCGCCCGCCGAGGGCGACGACGCACGCCGCATCCTGATCGTGCGCATGGGCGAGGACCTGCTCGGCCTGCTGGTCGATTCGGTCAACGACGTGCGCTCCTACTTCGACAGCGACATCCTGCCGATCCCGATGCTGGGTACGCGCCGCGCCGGCATGTTCCGCGGCTGCCTGCCGCATCCCGACGGCAAGGACGCGCTGTTCCTGGCGCCGGAACACATCTTCACCCAGGGCGAAGTCGCCGAGATCTGCGCCGGCCACCGCCGCCTGTACGGCGACGAAGCGGCCGCCGCCAGCCGCGCCGCATCCAGCGTGACGCGGCGCCAGGTCTACCTGGCGTTCTCGCTGGGCTCCAGCTGGGCCGCCGACATCAGCCAGGTGCGCGAGATCGTGCCCTTCGGCGCGATCGCCCTGCGCCCGCCGGGCATGCCGGAATGCGTGGAAGGCATGATGCAGCTGCGCCAGCAGATGGTCTGCGTGGTCGACCTGCGCCGCCTGTACGGCATGCCGGCCTTGGATGACCTGTCGGAGCGCAAGATCCTGATCCTCGAGCACGAGGGCGAGAGCTTCGGCCTGGTGGTGGACGGCGTGGACAGCATCATGACGGTATCGGACCGCCAGCGCCGCCCGTCGCCGAAGCTGACCCGCAACGACGGCGTGGCCGGCGACATGCGGCGCGACCTGAACGAGGTGCTGGAGGTGCCGGACGAGGGCGGCGTGGAACGCGTGATCTGCCTGTTCGACAAGGAACGTTTCGCGGCGACGCTGCGCGAGCAGCTGGGCGGCTGACCGGCGCCAGCGCCTCCAGCGCGTAGGGTGGGTTCTTGAACCCACCGGTATGGACCGGAACATCACGCAGGTGGGTTCGAGAACCCACCCAACCTCATGCCGCGACGGCCGCGTTTTTCGCCACGCCGCCAGCGGCCGCCCGCACATCCACCACATCGCGCAGCAGCCTGCCGAAGAACCAGCCATTCGCGCCGCCCATCAGGGCGCAGGCCACGGCGGTCACGGCAGCGCCATGCAGCAGCGCCGGCGCCGTCACCAGCAGCACCGTCGTCACGTACTTGACGACAAAGATCAGCAGCATCAACAGCAGCGGCATCGCACTGCCACCCACGCGCACCCGGCCCGGCGCCGCGCCGGCCGCAATCCGCGTACCGCCCAGCGACCACACAGCCCACATCGCCGCCGCCACGGCCAGCCCCCAGGCGCCCAGCGGCAATCCTTCCAGGCCGAATTTGCGTGCGATATCGAGCAGCGCAACCGGCAGCATGATGGCGGGAATGACGAACAGCTTCCCGAGCGTCGTCTCGCGCGCGCGCAGGGCGATCACGCCGCGCGCGACGACCAGCGCCAGGATCAGCCAGACGTAGGCAGGAGTATGGGTCAGCAGGTGGTTCATGGCAGGCTCCGCAAAGTGGGTTAAGTTGCCGCCACTTTGCCACCCGCCCGTCCCGTCAACCTGGCCATGCGACGAAATGCACCCCAACAGCGCCAACTGCAGCCCAGCCGCGCCAGTTGTAAAACCACAACGGGGGTCAGGTCTGACATTCGGACACGGCCTCGGCCGTAGCCGCGTTACGGGTGAGCTCGTGTCCGAATGTCAGACCTGACCCCGGCTGTTCAGTCCCAGCCTTTGTCGGTTTCGTTGTCGATGTTCTTCAAGTCGCGGGCGAACATGTCGTTGAGTTCGTCGCGGGCGCGCTTGGCGAGCGAGACGTACTGTTCGCGGTCCTTGTAGTAGGGATAGACGGCGTCCACGCTGGCGCGGTTGTGCTCGCGGAACTTGAGCATGGCTTCGCGTGCGCGGTAGGCGCCGAAGCCGAGCTGGTGCAGCACACGCCGCCCCAGCTGCAGGGCCGATTCGAAGGTCTCGCGCTCGATGATGGTCACGCCGCGGTCCATCAGCTGGTACAGGTGGGTCACGTTGCGGGCGCGTGCCAGAATGGGCAGGTCGGGGAAGTTCTCGCGCACGGCGTCGGCCAGGGCCAGGCTGTCGTCGATGTCGTCGATGGCCAGCACCAGGGCGCGCGCCTTGGCGGCGCCGGCGGCGGTGAGCAGGTCGATGCGGGTCGCGTCCCCATAAAACACCTTGAAGCCGAAGCGGCGCAGCAGCTCGATCTGGTCGGGGTCGTGGTCCAGGATCGTCAGTTTCACGCGGTTCGCGTTCAGCAGGCGCCCGATGATCTGGCCGAAGCGCCCGAAGCCGGCGATGATGACGTGGTCCTCGTTGTCGTCGATGGCGTCCGGCTCGCGCTTGTTCTGGCCGCGGTAGCGCGGCTCCAGCACCTTGTCGTGGAACAGCAGCAGGAGCGGCGTCGAGACCATCGACAGCGCCACCACCGCCACCAGCATCGACCCGGTTTCCGGCGCGAACACGCGCGCCGTGGCGGCCGCGCCGAACACGACGAAGGCGAATTCTCCGCCCTGCGAGAGCAGGAAGGCGAACAGCCAGCGCTGCCCGCGCGCGATGCCGAAGCGGAAGGACAGCAGGAACAGCACCGCCAGCTTGATGGCCAGGAAGCCCAGCACCAGGCCCAGGATCAGCAGGGGTTTCGACAGGAACACGCCGAAGTCGACCGACATCCCGACCGCGATGAAGAACAGCCCGAGCAGCAGCCCCTTGAACGGCTCGAGGTCGGTTTCCAGTGCATGACGGTATTCGGAGTCGGCCAGCAGCACGCCGGCCATGAAGGCGCCCAGGGCCATCGACATGCCGACCCACTGCATCAGGAGCGAAATGGCGATCACCAGCAGCAGGGCAAAGGCGGTGAAGATCTCGCGCATGCCCGCCTTGGCGATGATGCGCAGGGCGGGGCGCACCAGGTAGCGTCCGCCGACCACGACGCCGGCGATGACGGCCGCCAGGCGCGCCGCGTTCTGCCAGCCGCCGGCGCCGTGCGCTGCGTCCGCCGCCGCCACGCCTAGCACCGGCACCAGGGCGATCATCGGGATCGCGGCGATGTCCTGGAACAGCAGCAGGGCGAAGCCGGCCTGGCCGGCGGGCGTGCCCATCAAATTGCGTTCGCCCAGCGTGGCCAGGGCGATGGCGGTGGACGACAGCGACAGGCCGAGCGCCGCGATCAGGCTCACATGCCAGTCGATCCCGAGCAGCAGGGCCGCGCCGAACAAGGCCGCGGCCACGCCCAGCACCTGGGCCGTGCCCCAGCCGAAGATCTGGCGGCGCAGCGACCACAGGCGCTCGGGCTCGAGCTCCAGGCCGATCAGGAACAACAGCAGCACCACGCCGAATTCCGAGAAGTGCAGGATGGTCTCGACGTCGCCGATCAGGCCCAGGCCCCAAGGCCCGATCGCCATGCCCGCCAGCAGGTAGCCGAGCACCGCGCCCAGGCCCAGGCGTTTGGCGAGCGGCACCGCGACCACGGCGGCGGCCAGATAGACCAGGGCGTTCGACAGCAGGTTATGCTCCATCGTCTTGTCCTTCCAGAAAGGCCAGCAGGCGCGCACGGAAGGCGGCCACGTGGGCATCCACCGCCGCTTCGTCGGCGCTGTTGGCGCCGTGCAGGACATGGGGTTCCAGCCAGTGCATGCCGCACAGGGCGGCGGTCTGGCGGAAGGGCGGCAGGAAGGCGTCGAAGGCATGGCCATGGCGTTCGCCCCCGGCATAGGCATCGAGCGCGCTGCCGGCGGTGATGGCCAGCAGGTAGCCCTTGCCGCGCAGGGCAGTGGCGCCGGGGCCGTAGGCCCAGCCGGGCTGCAGTACGGCATCGACCCATTCCTTCAGCAGGGAGGGCATGCTGTACCAGCGCAAAGGGTGGAGGAGGACGACCAGCCCGGCCTGTTCGACCAGCGCCTGTTCGCGGGCCACGTCGATGAAGAAGTCGGGACAGGTTTCGTAGAGATCGTGCAGCAGCACGCCGTCGAGCGCACGCGCGGCATCGGCCAGGCGGCGGTTGATGCGCGAGCGGTGCGGCGCAGGATGGGCGTAGAGCACCAGGATGCGGTGATTGGACATGGGAGCGGAGTAATGGTGTTGTCCAAATTGTACAGCTGCCCCGGTCCTGGCGTGGGCCATCGGCGTGGACATAAAAAAACCGGGCTGCACTGGCAGCCCGGTTTTCTGGAATGCCCCGGCAAGGCGCCGGGCACTAGCCGCCCTTAGAAGGCGTAAGCGACGCCGACGACCAGCTTGGTAATGTCGGTGTCAGGCTTCTGCACTTCCAGGCGGGCGCTGACGAGCGGGCTGAAGGTATAGCCCAGGCCCATGCCGTACAGGGCGTTGGTCGAGTGGTCTTTCGACTTGATGCCGTCGAACTTGACTTCGCCGTTGACACGGTTGTAGCCGACGCGGCCGAGCAGGCTGAAGCCGTTCGACAGCGGCACGGTGCCGACCAGCGAAACGTCGATCTGGTCCAGGGTGGTGGCGGCGCGGTAGCCGTCGAAGTTGACGTGGGTGTCGGCCAGGCGGTGGTAGCCGCCTTCGACAGCGACGTTCTCGTTCAGCTTGTAGCCGATGAAGGCGCCGTAGCCGCCCTTGTCGTCGAAGCCGTCGACCTTGGTCGAGGAGACGTCGACACCGGCGTAGAACGGGGTTGGTGCGGCTGCGAAGGAAACCGACGATGCGGCGACGAGGGCTGCTGCGACTGCGAATTTCTTGAACATGTTTTGTTGCCTTTTCTTGCGGTAAAACGGAAAGGGCCGAAACGCCATGTTTCGGCCGGGGCCGGATTATCGCACGAACGTATTTTTCCTGCTGGCAAGGCTAAACTTTCTGCGGTGAAGCGCTGTTGGAGCCAACTTAACGATGGGCTGGCGGGACTGTAAACGAACAAAGGCGCCTGAGGCGCCTTTGCTGGAAAACTTGATACAGATCAGGCAGTTACGGCTGCCGACGCCTTGCCGGCACGGCGGCGACGGCCAGCGAAGCCCATCAGCATCGCACCGCCGCCCAGCAGCAGGGCGGTGGCCGGTTCCGGCACATCCACGGGGTCGGCTTGCGGGGTGTACTCGAAGGTGATGGTGCCGAAGTTCCAGCGGCCGTCCGGATTCACGCCGAAATCGTCGAAGTCTTCGAAGAACTCGAGGCGCAGGATGCCATCGTTGCCGACGAAGAAGTCCAGGCCGAGGTCCACCAGGTTGGCGGAACCGGAATACGAGGTGGTGCCGGCGAACCAGTCGCCAATGCCTGGATTGAAGAAGATGCCTGCCGTGCCTTTCGAGTTGGTGATCGACAGGCCCAGCTCTTCCAGCCAGCTTGGGCGGTAAGCGGTGACGTTGATGTCGTAACTGATGCCGGTGAGATGGGAATTCTCACCGATAAACTGGTTGATGATGGAGTTGGCCGGATCGCCGATTTCGCCATAGCTGTTGACGCCACCGATATCGACGGTGATCTGTGCAGCGAACAGCGAAGAAGAAGCGAGCAGGGTCAGGCCAGCGAGCACAGCTTTCAGGGCATTCAGGGACATGTTGATCTCCGGTTAGTGTGGACCCTTCGTGTTTGCAAGGAGCGTGCCATGGATGAAATATTTACATAAGCCATTGATTCCAATTGGAAAAATTTACGTATATCAATATACTTTTTGTAATACTGTAAAATTTCCTGACAGTCATATTGCATAACCGGTGCCAGCGTATTGTCAGGTCATCCAGACCGAATGGAAGCTGTTTATTCACATCCATCCGCTGGAACAAGACAATCTATATCCCGCTTTGCAGCTAGCTAGGTTAAAGCCTTCCAACATAAAAGAAAAAGCCCCGGAATACGGCTGTATTCCGGGGCTCGTCTTATCCGGACCAGCCGGAAGCGTTCAACTTAGAAGTTGTAAGCGACGCCGACAGCAACCTTGGTGATCTCGCTGTGTGGCTTCTGCACTTCGATACGGCCGGTGATGGCTGGAGCGAAGGTGTAAGCCAGGCCCAGGCCGTACACGGCCTTGTTCAGGTCGTCCGAACCCGAACCGCTTTCGCCATCGACGCTCAGGCGCACTTTGGCCTTGATCTGGTTGTAGCCCAGGCGGCCGTATACGCTGAAGCCGTTGCTCAGCGGCTGGGTGCCGATCAGCGAGATGCTGGTCTGCTCGAAGGTTGCCTTGCCGCGGACTTCGCCGGCGGTTTCCTTGTACTCGGCCAGCTGGCTCCAGCCGGCTTCGACGGCGAAGTTCTGGTTGAAGTTGTAGCCGAAGTAGACGCCGGCGCCTTCGTCACGCTTGAAGCCGTCGATCTTGGTCGAAGCGACTTCGCCGCCGACGTAGAATTGCGGCGCTTGTTGGGCGAATGCCGACGACGAAGCGATAACCAGTGCTGCTACAGCTGCGATTTTCTTGAACATGACAGTTTTTCTTTCTCGAATAGTTACACGGCTCTAATATTGCCGTCGAGAATCATTATGACATATTGTCGTGTCAGTTACAAATGAAAGACAGTTTTATTAAATACATATGTCATAAAAAGAGACACATGCATGTATAAGATTGTGCGTGCAAAGACGGATTCGGGAATGAATATGCCCCTGGCATGGTAAATATCGGAAATCGCAAATCGGTGCCTGCAGACGGATAGCGCCATTTCCTGTCGTACCGCAACAGCCTTTATCGGCAGATGAATCGGGCAAAATAAAATGCGAGAATGTGTGGAATTCAATTCTCACACATTCTCGCATTACGTATTCATTGCCTTGCTTATTCCGGCCATGCGTCGTGGCCGGGAATTGGCTGCTTAGAAGTTAAAGCCGACGCCCACCGCCACCTTGGTGATGTCGCTATGCGGTTTCTGCACTTCCAGGCGGCCCGCGATTTGCGGCGAGAAGGCATAGGACAGGCCCAGGCCATACAGCACCTTGTCTTCCGAATCCGATTCCGACACGGTCACGTTGCCGGCACGTGCCGATGCCTTGATCTTCAGGTGGTTGTAGCCGAGGCGGCCATACACGCCGAAGCCATTGCTCAGCGGCAGGGTGCCGATCAGCGAGATGTCGGTCTGGTCGAACTTGGCCTTGGCGCGCGCGTCCAGGTCCCAGTAGTAGAGGTCGGCTTCGGCCAGGCGGTGCCAGCCGGCTTCGACGGCGAGGTTGGGGCTGAAGGTGTAGCCGACGAAGACGCCGCCGCCGCCTTCGCGGTCCGCGCCTTCGATCTTGGTCGAGGAGGCGTCGACGCCGGCGTACCACTGTGGCGCCTGCTGGGCGGAAGCCGCCGCGGAGGCGATGACGAGTGCTGCGGCAAATGCGATTTTCTTGAACATGGTGTGTGATCTCTCGTATGGGATGAATGAACGGCGCAGCGCGCCGCCACGAACGATTAACCCACGTCGTGCGCTGATCGGGCAGCCAGGACGAATGGGATTGACGTTATGCCACATATTGGTGCATGGAGATCACACGGTTGGGCAAAAATGTAGTGCAAAAACGACAGCGCGAGAGGAGGCCGATGGCCCGCTCCCGCGCTGTCGTTAGCCTGAAGCTTGCTCAGATGTGCAAGGCGTGGCCCAGGGCGCGCAGTGCCGCTTCCTGCACCGCCTCACCCAGGGTCGGGTGGGCGTGGATGGTGCCGGCGATATCTTCCAGCGTGGCGCCGAGTTCGATCGACTGGCCAAAGGCCGCCGACAGTTCCGACACGCCGCGTCCTACCGCCTGCCAGCCGAGGATCAGGTGGTTGTCGCGCCGCGCGACCACGCGCACGAAACCGTCGGTCGACTCGATCGTCATGGCGCGGCCGTTGGCGGCGAACGGGAAGTTGGCGCTGATGGCGTCGAAACCCGCCTTTTCCGCTTCGCCCGGCGACAGGCCGACCACCACGACTTCCGGATCGGTGAAGCAGACGGCAGGAATCGCGTTCGGCGTGAAATGGCGGCGCTTGCCGGCGATGATCTCTGCCACCATCTCGCCTTGCGCCATGGCGCGGTGCGCCAGCATCGGTTCGCCGGCCAGGTCGCCGATGGCCCAGACATTGCGCATCGAGGTGCGGCACTGGTCGTCGATCCTCACGGCGCGGCCGTTCATGTCGAGCTGCAGCGATTCCAGGCCCCAGCCGCCGGTGCGCGGGCGGCGGCCGACGGCCACCAGCACGCGGTCGCAGGAGAGCAGGGTTTCCTCGCCATTGGCTTCGCGCACGCGCACGCCGTCGCCGCCGGCGTTCAGGCCCAGCACCGAGGTGCCCAGGCGCAGGTCGATGCCGAGGCGCTTGATGGCCGCGCCCACCGGTTTCGTGAGTTCCGCGTCGTAGGCCGGCAGGATGCGGTCGGCCGCTTCCACCACCGTCACTTCCGCGCCCAGCTTGCGGTAGGCGGTGCCGAGTTCCAGGCCGATGTAGCCGGCGCCGACCACCACCAGCTGCTGCGGCACCGTGCCTGGGGACAGCGCTTCGGTCGACGAGACCACCATGCCGCCATAGGGCATGAAGGGCAGTTCGACGGCCTCGGAACCGGCAGCCAGCAGCAGGTGCTCGCAGCGGATGCGCACCAGCTCGCCGTCCGCCTGTTTGACTTCAACCGTCTTGCCGTCGAGGATGCGGGCGAAGCCGTTGATTACCTGCACGTCGTTTTTCTTGAGCAGGGCGCCGACGCCGCCGGTCAGGCGTTTCACGATGCCGTCTTTCCACTGCACCGTGCGGGCCAGGTCGATGCTCGGCGCGCTGGCCGAGATGCCGATGGCCGACCCGCTGGCGTAGTGCTGGGCCTTGTCGAATTCCTCGGCGGCGTGGATCAGGGCCTTCGAGGGAATGCAGCCGATGTTCAGGCAGGTGCCGCCCAGTTGCGCGGCTTCGACCACGATGGTCTTGATGCCCAGCTGGCCGGCGCGGATGGCGGCCACGTAGCCGCCCGGGCCGCCGCCGATCACCAGCAGGGTTGTGGAGATTGGATTCATTGCGTTATTCCACGAACAGGGTTGCCGGGCACTCGAGGTAGCTCCGGATGGTCTGGATGAACTCGGCCGCCACCATGCCGTCGATCACGCGGTGGTCGAAACTCGACGACAAATTCATCAGCTTGCGCGCCACCATGGCGCCGTCCTTGATGACAGGGCGGTCGATGATGCGGTTCACGCCGACGATCGCCACTTCCGGACGGTTGATGACCGGCGTCGTGACGATGCCGCCCAGTGCGCCCAGGCTGGTGATGGTGATGGTCGAGCCGGAGAGTTCCTCGCGCAGGGCCTTGCCGGTGCGCGCCGCTTCGGCCAGGCGCGCCACTTCGGCGGCGGCCGACCACGGGTCGCGCGCTTCGGCGTTGCGCACCACGGGCACCATCAGGCCGGCGTCGGTCTGGGCGGCGATGCCCAGGTGGACGGCGTTGTAGGTGGTGACGATATTCGCGTCGTCATCGAAGCGGGCGTTCACCGAGGGATAGCGGCGGATCGCCAGCACCACGGCGCGCATGATCAGGGGCAGCAGGGTCAGCTTCGGACGCTGGCCGGCGTAGCGGGTATTGAGCTGCACGCGCAGGGCTTCGAGTTCGGTGACGTCGATTTCCTCGACGTAGGTGAAGTGCGGGATGCGGCGTTTGGCTTCCTGCATTTTTTCCGCGATCTTGCGGCGCATGCCGATCAGCGGCATGGCTTGCTCGCCTTCGAGCACGGCGTAGCGGCGGTCGCCTTCGGCCGCCTTGCGCTGGCCGCGCGCCACGTGGGCGTCGAGGTCGGCGTGCTGGATGCGGCCGGCCGGGCCGGTGCCGGTGACGTATTGCAGTTCGATGCCCATGTCCCAGGCGCGCTGGCGCACGGCCGGTGCGGCCAGCGGCTTTTCGCCGGCGGCGCGGCCGTGGTGCGATGGCGTCGAGGCTTGACCGCCTGGCTGCGTGTACGAAGGTGCGGCTGGACGCTGTGGCGCGGCCTTGGCTGGCGCCGTCGTCGCTTCGCTCGTCACGGTCGTGACCACGGTTTCCGGTTGCGCGACGGTGATCGGGATGAATTCGTCGACCGTGTCGCTGCTGCTGTTATTACTACCTGCCGCCGCCTTGGCCGTGGACGTATGCTGGCGCGCCGCCGTGGCGGTGTTGGCCGCGGCGGATTCGCCGCTGTGGTTGCCCGCGCCTTCGACTTCGAGGCGGATCAGTTCCGCTCCGACGGCCATCGCTTCGCCCAGCTTGCCGCCGAGCGAAGTGACGGTGCCGTTCACCGGAGACGGGATTTCGACGGTGGCCTTGTCGGTCATGACATCGGCCAACACCTGGTCTTCCTTGACCGTGTCGCCCGGCTTGACGTGCCAGGCGACGACTTCGACTTCCGCGATGCCTTCGCCGAGGTCAGGCATCTTGATGACGTGAATACCCATTTATTTTGCCTCCATCGCACGTTTGAACGCGGCGCCGACACGGTCGGGCCCCGGGAAATACGCCCATTCCTGCGCGTGCGGGTAGGGGGTGTCCCATCCGGTGACGCGCTCGATCGGGGCTTCCAGGTGATAGAAGCAGTGTTCCTGCACCAGCGCGGCCAGTTCCGCGCCGAAGCCGGAAGTACGGGTGGCTTCGTGCACGACCACGCAGCGGCCGGTCTTTTTCACGGATTCGACGATGGTGTCGAGGTCCAGCGGCCACAGGGTGCGCAAATCGATGATCTCGGCGTCGACGCCGGTTTCCAGTGCCGCCGCCTCCGAGACCCAGACCATGGTGCCGTAGGTGATCACGGTCAGATCGTTGCCCGGCCTGAAGATCGCGGCCTTGTCCAGCGGGACGGTGTAGTAACCCTCGGGCACTTCACCCATCGGGTGCTTGGCCCAGGAGACCACCGGACGGTCGTGGTGGCCGTCGAAGGGACCGTTGTACAGGCGTTTCGGTTCCAGGAAGATCACCGGGTCGTCGTTCTCGATGGCGGCAATCAGCAAACCTTTCGCATCGTAGGGGTTCGACGGCATCACGGTGCGCAGGCCGCAGACGTGGGTGAACAGGGCTTCCGGGCTCTGGCTGTGGGTCTGGCCGCCGTAGATGCCGCCGCCGCAAGGCATGCGAATCGTCAGCGGGGCGGTGAAATCGCCGGCCGAGCGGTAGCGCAGGCGCGCCGCTTCCGAGACGATCTGGTCCGACGCCGGATAGAAGTAGTCGGCGAACTGGATCTCGACCACCGGGCGCAGGCCGTAGGCGCCCATGCCGACCGCGGTGCCGACGATGCCACCTTCGGAAATCGGCGCGTCGAACACGCGCTGCTTGCCATATTTCACCTGCAAACCGTCGGTGGCGCGGAATACGCCGCCGAAGTAGCCTACGTCCTGGCCGTAGACAACGACGTTGTCGTCGCGGCCCAGCATCACGTCCATGGCCGAACGCAGGGCCTGGATCATGGTCATTTGCGAGGTGCCAGCCTTGGCGGCACCCTCGTTCACCGCGTCTTTTTCCGCGGTATTGTTGTCGCTATCGCGTGCCATCTCACACCCCCAGTTGTTGACGTTGGCGGCGCAGGTGTTCCGGCATGTCCTTGTAGACATCCTCGAACATCGAGGCCGCGCTCGGGACGCGGCCGTCGGCCAGCGTGCCGTATTGTTCCGCCTGCTTTTGCGCGGCGATGACCTCGGCTTCGAGGTCGGCCTGGACGCGCTCGTGTTCTTCGTCCGACCAGGCGCCGATTTTCGTCAGGTGCTGGCGCAGGCGGGCGATCGGGTCGCCGAGCGGGAAGCGGGTCCAGTCGTCTGCCGGACGGTAGCGCGACGGATCGTCGGAGGTGGAGTGCGGGCCGGCGCGGTAGGTGACCCATTCGATCAGCGTCGGTCCGAGGTTGCGGCGGGCGCGCTCGGCGGCCCAGCACGAAGCCGAGTAGACGGCCAGGAAGTCGTTGCCGTCCACGCGCAGCGAGGCAATGCCCGCGCCCACGCCGCGCGCGGCAAAGGTCACGCTCTCGCCGCCGGCGATCGCCTGGAAGGTCGAGATCGCCCACTGGTTGTTGACGACGTTGATGATGCAAGGCGCCCGATAGACATGGGCGAAGGTCAGGGCGGTGTGGAAGTCGGATTCGGCGGTGGCGCCGTCGCCGATCCAGGCCGAGGCGATCTTGGTATCGCCCTTGATCGCGGAGGCCATGGCCCAGCCGACCGCCTGCGGCACTTGCGTGGCCAGGTTGCCGGAAATGGTGAAGAAACCCTTGTCCTTGACCGAGTACATGACCGGCAGCTGGCGGCCCTTCATCGGGTCGCGCTCGTTCGAGAGCAGCTGGCAGATCATGTCGACCATCGGGTATTCGCGCGCCATCAGCAGGCTTTGCTGGCGGTAGGTCGGGAAGCACATGTCGCCATCCTTCAGGGCCAGCGAATGCGCGGTGCCGATGGCTTCCTCGCCGAGCGAGGTCATGTAGAAGGACATTTTCTTCTGGCGCTGGCCGATGACCATGCGCGCATCGAAAATGCGCGTCTTCATCATCGTGCGCAAACCGAAGCGCAGCTGGTCGACGCCGATCTCGGGCGCCCACGGACCGACGGCATTGCCGTCCTCGTCGAGGACGCGGATGAGGGAGGACACGAGGTCGGCGGTGTCGCCGAATGCGGTGTCGACCGGCGGCCGGCGGACGTCGCCTGCCTTGGACAACTGGAGATACGAAAAATCAGTCTTGCAACCCGGACGGCCGGTTGGCTCCGGAACATGCAGCGACAGAGGATTACCCTGGCTCATAATACGCTTTCCCTTTGTGAGGTGATGTGCGGCAGGCGGGAATGATAAATCCTGCAAGAGCGCGCACGAGCATTGCGTAGAAGTATTTTCGTGCTGCTATGCAGCATTTATTGGGTGAAATAGTGCGGAACCGGAGCGCGTTCGAATGCATTTATTGCGCGGATCGACGCGTGGACGGGTTCCCCGTCCACGCGTTGATCCTTGCCGTATGAAAATCGGAAATGCACCGGCGCACAAGAGAAAACCCTAGCACCCTGCAGTACCCGGAGACACGATCCCCGCCAAACGTGCGCGTCAAGAATGCGTCCAGCCGCCACCCAGCGCCCGATACAGGTTGATCAGGTTCTCGATTTGTGTGCGCCGCAGCGTAACCATGGACAACTCCACCTGGTACAAATTGCGTTGCGCATCCAATTCCTCGAGATACGAGGCATATCCGGCCTGGTAACGGTCGCGCGCATAGCCCAGCGAGCGCGTCAAAATCTCGCGGCGCCGCATCGCATGCCCCACCTGGTCCTGCAAACGCGGCACCCCGGCCAGCGCATTCTCGACTTCGGAAAACGCGGTCAGCACCGTGCGCCGGTAGGCAAACGCGGCCTGGTCGCGCACCGATGCCGAGGCCGCGTACTGCGCGCGCAGCCGGCCGCCCGAGAACAGCGGCGCCAGCACGCTGCCGCCGATGCTCCAGACGCTCACCGGGTCGTAGTCGAGCGAACTGGTGAGAATGCTGCCGAGTTGCGCCGTCAGGCTCACTTGCGGCAGGAAGGCCTGGCGGCGCAGGGCCAGCGCTTCGTCGCTGGCGGCTAGCAACAGCTCGCGCTGGGCCACGTCGGGCCGGCGCGCCAGCAGTTGCGAGGGCAGGGCGGCGGGCACCGGCGGCAGGGTCAGGTCCGCGAAGGCCTTGCCGCGTTCGACCGCGCCCGGCAGTTCGCCGGCCAGCAGGCGCACCGCGTTTTCCTGGCGCCGCATGGCCAGCTCGAGTTCGGGGATCGATTGCAGCACCGCCTCGTACTCGGACTGGGCCTGGGTCAGCTGCAGTTGCGAGATATAGCCGACGCGCGCCTGGTCGCTGGCCAGGCGCAGCGCCTCGGCGCGCGAGGCCACCGTCTCGCGCGTGATGCGCAGCTGGGCGTCGACCGCCAGCAGGGCAATGTAGTTCTGCGCAGTGGTCGCTGCCACCGTGAGGGCAGCGGCATCGCGCTCGGCCTGGGTCGCGCGGAACTGCAGTGCGGCGGCGCGGATCTGGGTGCGGATACGTCCGAACAGATCGGGCTCCCAGTTGGCCTGCAGCGAAGGCTGGACCGCGCGCGCATCGCTGATGCCTGTCGCCTGCAGCGAGCGTCCGGCCTGCAGCCCGACGGCGGCGTTCAGCGCCGGCAGGCGCGCCGCCTCGGCCAGTTCGGCCTGGGCCCGCGCTTCGTCCACGCGCGCCAACGCGATCAGCACGTCGCTGTTGCGCACAAGGGCCGCTTCGACCAGGGTAGTCAATACCGGGTCGCCGAAGCTGCGCCACCAGTGCGCATCGACCGGCGCCATGCCGTCGTTCGGTTCGCGCCAGGCATTGGGCGGCGTGACGCTGGCCAGCGGCGGGGCCGGACGCCAGGCCGGTGCGCAGCCGGCCAGCGCGCCGATGCCGACGATCGCCAGCGCGGTGTTGAACGTCCTGCGCTTCATCGGGCGGCCCCGGTGGTGCGCGCTTGCCTCGGCTGGGCCCCGGTATCGACCTCGGCGGTCACCGACATGCCCGGCCGCAGGCGCCTGGCCAGCTCCTGGCCGGGATCGATGGCGATGCGGATCGGCAGGCGCTGCACGACTTTCGTGAAGTTGCCCGAGGCGTTATCCGGCCGCAGCACACTGAACTCGGAGCCGGTGGCGGGGGCGATCTGCTCCACGTGGCCGGTGAGCGCCGCGCCCTCGAAGGCGTCGACGGTGAAGCGCACCGGCTGGCCGATGCGCATGCGCCAGGTTTGCCCTTCCTTGAAGTTGGCCACCACCCACAACTGGTCCGGCACCAGGAACAGCAGCTGCGAGCCGGCGGTCACGTACTGGCCGCGCCGCACCGTCGCTTCGCTCACCTGGCCGTCGCGCGGCGCCTTGACGACGGTATTCGCCAGGTCGATCTTCGCCAGGGCCAGCTGGGCCTCTGCCATGCTGACCTGGGCTTCGAGGCCGCCGCGCGCCACCGTGGTGGATTTCACGCGCTGCTGAGCGATGTCGATGTCGGCCTGGGCCTTGAGTACATTCGCCGCCGCCAGGCGCGCGGTGGTGCGCACACGGTCGCGCTCGTTCAGCGAGACCGAACCGCGCTCGGCCAGTTCGTCGACGCGGCCCTGTTCGGCGCGGGCGCGTGCCTGCTCGGCCTGGACGGCGGCCAGGTTGGCCCGCGCCGAGCCGACCGAGGCCGTGTTCTGGGCCTGGGTCTGTTCGGCGTTGTTCAGCTGGGCCACGGCGTTCGCCAGCTGGCCCTCGGCCTGGCGCACGCGCTCGGCGTAGATGCGGTCGTCGATGCGCAGCAACTCCTGGCCGGCCTTCACGTACTGGAAGTCCTTGACCAATACCTCGGCGACGTAGCCGTTGACCTGGGGCGAGAGCACGGTGACGGCGCCGCGCACATAGGCGTTGTCGGTGCTCATGCGGGTGCTGTTGAATGGGCCGATGTGCCAGGCCCACATGATGAGGGCGATGCCGACCGCCGCCACCACGACCATGATGCCGATCGAGGCCGGCGTGGCGCGGATTTTCTTGGGCGGGGCCTCGGGCGCGGGTGGCGCGCCGCCGGCGGTACCGGCAGTGCCTGCCGGCGGCGGCACCGGGCCTGGCGCGGCGCCGGATGCCGGCGCGGGGGGCGTGCTGGCGGCCTGCACAGCGCCCGGCGTCGGCCGGCTTTCGCTGGCGTCGTTGGCGTCGCCGGGCGGCGGCGGGTTGGCTTCGGCTTCTTCGATTTCTGCGCGTGTCGGCTGGTTCGGGGTGTTCATGCGTTCTTCATGTTTCAAGGGTTGTTTGGAGCGGCCCTGCGGTTGCGGATCGCGGCGCGGATCGCCACGAACAGCGACCAGGAGAGGAAGGCCATCGCCAGTACGCCGGACAGGGCGAATACGTCGTTAAAGGCGCGCACATTCGCTTCGCGCCGGGCGATCTGCGCCAGCAGGGCCGTGCCCTGGGCATTGCGCAGCACCGGGTCGGTGATCAGGGCGCGGTACACGCCGCCCTGCTGCTGCAGGCGCTGGGCCACCTGCGGGTCGGCCGGGTTGATGTCGGCGGTCAGTTCGCTCGAATACACCTGCTCGCGGTGCAGCTGGTAGGTGGACAGCAGGGCCGAGCCGGTCATGGCGCCGAGCGACTGGGTCAGCGACAGCACCACGGTGAAGGTCACCACGTAGTTCGGCCCGAACTTCAGCGCCTGGGTGATGCCGAGCAGGACCAGCGGCCCCATGAACATGCCGCTGCCCAGGGCCACCAGGAACTGGCTGAGGTAAAAGTCCTGCGGCCGGTCCAGGCTGGTGCGGCCGTAGTCGAGCAGCGCCGCCACGCCGAACAGCACGATGGCCGCGATCAGCTGGGCGATCAGGGTCTTGGGGCTGAAGGTGAGGGCGCTGGCGACCATGCCGGCGACCGTCCCGGCCAGGATTACCACGAACAGCGGCTGCATCTGGTCCGGCCCCATGCCGAGCGTGCGCAGCAGGCCCACCGCGCCGAAGGTCTGCTCGGAGGTGAGGAAGCGGATCAAAAAGGCGCCGATGATGAAGCGCAGGATGTTCGGCGTGACCAGCCAGCGCGTCTGCAGCAGCGGGTTCTCGCGGTGGTGCTCGACATACAGCGCCGCCAGGATCAGCACCACGGCGCCCATCAGCAGATAGGCCAGCCAGGCTTCGTCCAGCCACCAGTGCGAATAGCCCTGGGCCAGCACCGCCACCAGCATCGCCGCGCCGGGGGCCATGAGGGCGAAGCTGATGAAGTCCTTTTTCTCGAAGACCTTGATGTGCATGCCGGGCGGGAGCTTCAGTACCACCACCGCGGCGAGCGAACAGAGTGCCAGCCCGGCCTCGAACAGGTAGAGGTTGTGCCACTGGCCAAACACCAGCAGGGTCGGCGACAGCAGCCAGGCCAGCGGCGTGGCCAGCTGCGGGATGCCGACGCCGAGCACGACCATCTTGCCGGTGTAGGCGCGCGGCGCTGCCTGCAGCATGTACAGCATCGACAGCGTGGTGGCGGTGGCGGCGGCAAAGCCGCTGGCGGCGCGCACCGCCACCGCCATCGCAAAGCCGCCGACCATCAGGTGCAGCAGGGTGACGGCGGCGTACAGGCCGAGGCCGATCTCGGCGAACAGGCGCAGCCCGTACTGCTGGCGGAATTTAAAGACCAGCATGTTCACCGTGATGTTGACCATCACGTAGGCGGCCGGCAGCCAGGCGCCTTCGGACGGCGTCAGGCCGAGCTGGCCCTGGATGGTCGCCAGGTTGGCCGTGACCAGGGCATTCCCGAGGCCGCCCGTGATCCCGACCAGCAGCGCGACGCAGGCATAGGCCGCGCGCACCGCCGGGGTGTGGTAGGGCATCGAGGCCGAGCCGGGCAGGGTGGGCTTTTCGTGCTCTTCCCAGTTCGGCGTCGGCTTGAGCAGCACCGCCATGCTAGCGTTTCCGGGTGGGCGCTTGCGCGGCGATCCCGCCCCCGACCAGTTCGAGCGCGCGCCGCGCCAGGCTGCGCTGCTGGGCCGGGGTGCTGCCGCGCAGGGCGGCGCCGAGCATGCCGCAGACCAGCACGATGTCGGCCGGTTTCAGGTCGGCGCGGCAGGCGCCGCTTTTCACGGCGGCGGCCAGCGGCGCCCGGAACAGCCTGGCCAGGCGTTCGCGTCCGGCCTTGGCCACCGGATGGTCGGCCTCGACCGCGCGCCAGTAATCGGTCACGGCAGGCGAGGCAACGATGCATTGCGCCACCTGTTCCAGCAGGGCGAACAAATCGGCGCCGCCGGCCTGGCCTTCGAGGCCGGCCAGCGAACGTTCCAGCAGGGCGTCCATCAGGGCCGCGCGGTCGGGGAAGTTGCGGTACAGGGTGGCCCGGCCGACGCCGGCCTGCGCCACCACCAGCTCGAGCGGCGCGGTCACGCCATGGCGCGAGAAGACGGCATCGGCGGCGTCGAGGATCTGGTCGCGCCGCAGGGCGGCGTCGGAGCGAAGCGTGGTGGTCAAGTGGGACACCTTTGTCCGGTTGATCGGGGCATGCAAGGAGGGCGGTGCGGCATTGCTTGCGCACGGCGTTGCTCATTGTCTATTTGCTACTAGAATACTGCGATTCGTGCGGTATCCAGCGCACGCCACGGACCACGGCCCCGGGCGCGCGCCGCTACTGCCCGGCGCCGTTCCCGGCGCGGCAGGCGGCGGTCACGTCGTCGGCATGGTGAAGGATGGCCTCGACCATGCCGTCCGGGTCGAGGACCGGCGCACTCACCGGGCGCCACCAGCGTTCCTCGACGCTGCCGTCCGGCCGCGCGACATCGTAGCGCAGGTCGGGCAAGCGGTCGGATTGGCGCGAGGCCAGCACCTGTTCGAGCGAGGCGCGCAGCAGTGCGGCAGCGCCGGCGCCAGTGCCGTCCGGATTGTCGGGGTAGGCTACGACGATGCCGCGCCCGAGGATGGCGTCGCGCGTGCGCATCGTGGCCGCCAGCCAGGCGCTGTTAACCTGGCGAATGGTGAAGCGCGGCGCGTCGGTTCCGGGCACCAGGAGCGGCGCCGGCGCGGCCTCGAACAGGCGCGCGAAAGCCTGGTCGGCCTTGACGCGCGCGGTGACATCGGTTTGCGCGCCGAACCATTCGAGGATGTCGCCGTGGTCGTCCAGCAGCGGGACCGCGCGCGAGGCGACCCAGGCCACCGACCCATCCGGGCGCAGCACGCGGTGCTCGAACGCGAAAGCGCTGCGGCTGGCGATCGCGCGCGCGATGGCGGCGCGCAGCCGTGGACGCTCGTCCGCGGGAATACAGTCTTGCAGCCAGCCGGCGCCCGGTTGCTTGTCATCGGCAAGGATGCCCGAACCGTCGTACCGATGGATCGCATGCCAGTCGGCGCTGATGCGGTAGAACGACGACGCCCCGACGCTGGCCAGTGCCCGGAAGCGCGTCTCGCTCGCGCGGAGCAGGTCTGCGGCGCGCTGTTCGGTATCGATGTCGATGTTCATGCCCACCCACTTGCGCACCGACCCATCCGGATTGCGCACCGGCGCGGCCAGCACGCTGGTCCAGCGCCAGCCGCCATGCGCGGTTCGCAGCCGGAACCGGTTGCGGATGACCTGGCCGGCAGCGATGCCGGCACGCCACACCCGCAGCGCCATCCTGCGGTCGTCCGGATGCAGTGCGTCGGCCCAGCCTTCGCCGGTCCATTCCATCCCTGTCTGCCCGGTAAAGGCGAGCCACGACGCCGAATCGCTTACCACGCGCCCATGCGCATCGGTCTGCCAGATGGCTTGCGCATGGCTCTCCAGCAGCGTACGCAGCAAGACCTCGCTCTCGCGCAGCCTGTCTTCCGCTTCCTTGCGTCCCGTGATGTCGAAGAAGGTCATCACCGCGCCCGCGATGCGATGCGCGCCGGTCCGATACGGATAGACGCGCACGATGTACACCTGGCCGTCCCTGCTGCCGACTTCCTGCTCCAGCGGCTGCAGCGTCTCGAACACGCGGGCGGCATCCTCGGCCAGGTTCGGGTTGTCGAGCCGGCTGGTGATGTGCTGCAGTGGGCGGCCGACATCGGCGGGGATCACGTTGAACAGGCCGGCGATGCGCGGCGTGTAGCGCTCGATGCACATGTGCGGG
Organism: Massilia sp. YIM B02769; assembly: GCF_030411995.1. Classification (GTDB taxonomy): domain Bacteria; phylum Pseudomonadota; class Gammaproteobacteria; order Burkholderiales; family Burkholderiaceae_D; genus Telluria. Next base: position 59,999 of record NZ_JASNRC010000005.1, on the reverse strand, counting down.
TCGAGGAACAGGGTCGCGACGTCGGACGATGCGATCAGGTTGTTCAGGTCGTCGTGCGACTTGACCAGGCTGTCGAGGCGTTGCGCCAGGTCGCCGTTGGCAGCGCGCAGTTCCCGGTTGGCGGCCTGCGCATGCTCCAGGCTTGCGCCGAGCTGCCGGTTCGCCGAGCGCAGCGCTTCGATGGTGGTCGTCATCTCTTCCAGGGTGGTGCGCAATGCGGCGTCGGACTGTTCGGCCTGGTCGATGGTGTCGAGCAGCTTGCGGCGGGTAGCGCGCAGTTCCTGGTCGAATTGTTCCAGCAGCGGCTGCTCGCATGTGTCGGAGGGCGCGGCCGTCACCGGCATGATCGGGAGATCGAAGAAGCTCACCAGCATCAGCAAGCCTTCGGCATGCTCGTCATGGAACGGCAGGATGCGCATGTCGAGCGCGCGCTGTTCGCCGTTTTCCTCGTAGCGCACCGCACCGGTGGCTGTCTCGCGGCAGGTCTTCCGTGCCTGGAACAGCGCGGTGCGCAATGCCAGCCGCCATGCCGGCGGGACCAGTGCCACCAGGTCGCGCGTCGGCTCGCCGCCGGCATGGCGCAGGAAGCGGCTGGCCTCCGCCGCGATGTGCACGATGTCGGCATTGCCGTCGACCAGGATACTGGGGGCCGCCTGCTCGGCGATCTTGTGCAGGTGGATGTCGGCGAAGGAAAACAGGCGGCTGCGGCGGCGCATGCCGGGCTGCGCTTGTGGCGCTTCGACAGGCCGGGGCAGGGCGCGCGCCGGCTGGTGCGCCGGCGCCGCCGCCGTCCGATACAGCCGCATGCCGGCATCGACCGTGACGAACAGGCCGGATGCCTCATCGATCGTTTCGGTGCTGCCAAGCATGAGGTAGCCGCCGGGACGCAGGGCAAAGTGAACCATGTCCAGGACGCGCCGGTGCATGTCCTTGTTCAGGTAGATCAGGAAGTTGCGGCAACTGACCAGGTCCAGCGTGCAAAAGGCGGGGTCGCGCAACAGGTTATGTTCGGCAAAGAGTACCTGCCGCGCCAGCGCCTTGCGCACCTTGTAGGCGCCGTTCTCGACGGTGAAATAGCGCTGCAGCCGGTCCTGCGGCAGGTCCTGCGCGATGGATGCGGGATACAGGCCGGCACGCGCCGTGCGAATCGCCTGGGCATCGATGTCGGAAGCGAATACCTGGATCGCAGGCGGATCGGCCAGTGCGGCGGCATGATCGGCCAGCAGCATCGCCATCGAATAGGCTTCCTCGCCGGTGGAGCAGGCGGCCACCCACACCCGCACCGTATCGTCCGGACCCTTGCCGGCGAAGATCTGCGGCAGGACAGCGTGCTCGAGCAGGGCGAACGCCGCCGGGTCGCGAAAGAACCGGGTCACACCGATCAACAGGTCCTTGAGCAGGGCCTGCGATTCGGCCGGGTCTTGCCGCTGCAGCGCATGGTAGCTCGGCAAATCCGGCTGCCGGCGCAGCTCCAGGCGCCGCTCCAGCCGGCGCAGCAGGGTGGCGCGCGCGTACTGGCGAAAGTCATGGCCGGTATGTTCGTGCAGCGTCGACAGCACCTCGTGCAAGGCGCCCTCCAGGTCCGGGCTGGCGCCGGCATGGCCATCCGGAGCGTTCCCCCGGCCTGGCTGCGTGGCGCCATGCAGTGCGGCCAGCCTGGCCGGAATGTCGGCGGCGGCAAGCACGAAATCGGCCGTGCCGGCATCGATCGCCGCCTGCGGCATGCCGGAATGCTCGGCATCGGTGGGCGACTGGACCAGGGTGATGCCGCCCTGTCCCTTGATGCGCGCCAGGCCCGCGGTGCCATCCGACCCGAGGCCCGACAGGACGACGCCGACCGCTCGTGCACCGTGCGCCATGGCCAGCGTCGCGAAGAAACCGTCGATGGTCGCCGGAATGCCCGGTGTGCGATCGAGTTCGTACAGGACCAGGTGGGCGTTCTCCATCTTCATGCTGCAGGCGGGCGGAACGACGTAGATGTGGTCGGGCAGGATGGGGGTCGCATGCCTGACCTGCACGACCGGCAGGCGGGTCGACCCTTGCAATACCCGGTCCGCGTTGCTGTGCTGGTCGGCCGGCAAATGGAAGACGATGATGAACGCCATGCCCGGCGCAGGCGGCAGGTGTTCCAGCAGGTCGACCAGCGCCGTCAGGCCGCCGGCGGATGCGCCGATGCCGACGATCGGAAAGGAAAGCGGGGCGTTGTCGAGGGTCTCTTGCGCTGCCTGGTCAGGTGTGTGGGTGCCCATGATCGAAATGAACGAAGCCGTTGGCGGCAGCATCGCACAGGATGGTTCGCTCATGGTGCACTGTTATCACAATCGCATCGCGTTCGCGCCATGCGGCGCAAAGGAGGGTGGCGGCACGCTCACACTTCCCATTGCAGCTTGAAAGTCAGCGACCTGCTGTTCTCGTCCACCAGCGGCAGCCTGTCGTCGACAACGCCCAGCGACAGCGTGCGCCCGTGGCGCCACTGGTAGCGGTACAGCAGCGAGCGGTGCACCTGCCGCTCATTCCATGCTTCCAGCTGGGTCACGCCGTCGTCGCGCCGCGCGGCCCAGGTGTTCTGGGCCAGCAGGCGCAGCGAATCGCGCGGGCTGAAGTGGACGATGGCGAGCGCGCGCCAGGCGGTGTCGGCAAACGCCGGCTGGCCCAGGCGGCCGCGAATCCAGCTGCGGTTCAGGTGCCCGTCGAGTTCCAGCGACCAGCCCGGCCGGATCGGCAGCGGCAGGCGTAGTCCCACATCCAGGATCGCCTGTCCGCCGGGGCCGACGCGGTCGGCGGCGAAGTCGAGCTGGCGCCCAATGGCAACTTCCGCCGCGATCTTCGAGATCCACGGCGCCGGCGTCGTCTCGATGCCGAAGTTGACGACCCGCGTATCGTGCAGGCGGGCGCCGGGTCCTGCGCGCTGGCGGTCGAAGCCGAGTTCGGCCCAGAAGCCGGTCTGCAAGGGCGCCGCCATCCACACGCCGGGCCGCAGCCTGCGCTCGACGGTCTCGCCGCCGCGCTGCCCCGTCGTGTGGTCGGCCAGCGTGCGCATCTCGTGGAAAGCCAGGTAGGTCTCGAATTCGTAGAGTTCCAGTTTGCCCAGCGCCTGCGCGCCGAGGATGCGGTTGATCGAGCCGCTGACGCGGGCGACGCCGGCCTGCGGCACGAAGCCGTTGTCGTTGACGAAGCCCGGCGCGATCGCTTCCAGCTCGACCTCGTGCCACCAGCGCTCGGTCTTGTGCAGGTATTTGCCCCAGGCATAGCCGCCCGCGCGCCCGCCCACACGCGCCGCCATGCCGTCGGCGCCGAAGCCGGCCGTGGTGCGCGAGGCCATGGCCACGCTGGAGACCTGATGCTGGGCGCCGTCGCCGCCTTCGGCCTGCCACTGGGCGTCCAGCCCGAGCACGTCGTTGCTGCCATGGCGCCCGTAGTCGCGCTGCGAGGCAAAGGCGCCGAGCAGCAGCCCGTCGCCGTGCCAGCGGGCGCGCGCCAGGCTAGCCACGGTGCGTCCAGTCTGGATCGTTTCCAGGGTTTCGTAGGGCCGCCCGCGCAGCAGCAGGCCGCCCGGTTCGTCGCGCAGGCTCATCGCGGTGGCGTCCATCTCGGCGCCGCGCCAGGTCGCGCGCAGGCCGTACTCCGGGTCGTTCACGGTGCGCGAATAAAACGCCGGCAGCGGCAGGCCCAGCACGTCGGCGCTTTCCAGGAAAAAGCCGCGCTTTTCCGGCAGGCTGAGCGCGATGTTGCCGGCGCCCTGCGAGGTCGGCACGTCGATCTCGACTTGCGAGTAATCCGGGTTCAGCGTGGCGTTGAAGACCCAGTCGGCGCGCGGACGCGCATTGATTTCCAGGCCCATCTCGGCCTGCTGGCCGCGCGAGCGCGCGCCCGGCGCCGTGGCGCGTTCGCGCCGCACCGTCAGTTCCGGGCGCAGCTCGACAAAGCCGCGGTCGCGCACGGCCGCCACGGTGGCGCCCATGCCCTCGACCTCCTGCAGGTAGCTCAGGCGGCTCAGGGTGTCGATGCGGAACGGGGCGGTCGCCACCAGGGCGCCGTCGGCATGCGGAATGCTGCGCTCGACCAGCACGCGCCAGTTGCGTCCGTCCGCATACGGGAAGCGCAGGTTCGACAATGGCCAGCGCACTTCCATGCTGTAGCCGTCGGGCAGGAGCCGGACGGCGGCGTCGACCGGGAAGTCCGGGCCGAGGTCGGATTCGTCGTTGTCGGCGCGGTGCATGCCGTCGCTGACAACGCCGGCGATGTTCACGCGCACGAACTGGGCCGCGCGGCCGTGGCCGGCCGGGTCGATCCAGATGCCGATGAAGTCCTGGTCCACATTCACCTTGTCGCGCCGCGCCAGCAGGCCACGCAGGCGCGCCGGATCGCCGTCCCAGGCGCGGATGCCGAACACCAGCGCGTCATCCTCGACCACCAGCTGCACGCTCGTCCTGAGCGCGGCCGGCAGCGCCTCGCCATCGCGCGGCAGGTGCTTGTGGAAGCCCGTGTGAAGCGGGGCGCGGCGCCAGGCGGCGTCGTCGAGCATGCCGTCGATGGTCGGGGTGTCGGCGCGGTCGATGCGCAGCGCGCGCAAGCCGTCGGTCTCGGCCGCCTGCACCGGATCGGCGGCCAGCAGCGCGGCAAAGGACAAGCCGCGCATGCGGCGGACCAGCATTTGTGTTTTCATTCAGGCAATTATACCGCCCGAATAAGCGCGCTTTCGGCCTTTCCGGCGCATGCGGCCGGCTCAGGCGTCGGCAGCGCCGAAGCTGGCCTCGAACTCGGCCATGGGACGCGGCTTGCCCAGCAGGTAGCCTTGCAGCAGGCGGCAGCCGCGCGCAACGAGAAAATCGCGCTGCTCGCCGGTCTCGATGCCTTCGGCCACCACGTCGAGCTGCAGCGTGCGGGCCAGGGCCAGGATGGCGTCGACGATGGCGCCGGCGTGGGCTTCGCCCGGCAAGTCCTTGACGAAGCTGCGGTCGATTTTCAGTTCGGTAAGCGGAAAGCGCTTCAGGTAGGCAAGCGAGGAATAGCCGGTGCCGAAGTCGTCGAGCGAGAAGCACACGCCGTGCAGGCGCAGCGCATGCATCTTGGCGCAGGCGGCGTCCAGGTCTTCGGCGAACACGCTTTCGGTCAGTTCGAGGAAGAGTTGCTGGGGCGGGGCGCCGGTCGCGGCCAGCGTGGCGAGCACGGCGTCGACGAAACCGGGGTCGCGCAGCTGCTGGGCGCTGACATTCACGGCCAGGGTCAGCTCGCGCAGCAGCGGCGTGCCGGCCCAGCGCGCCAGGGCGCGGCAGCTTTCGGCCAGGACCATGGCGCCCAGCGGCACGATCAGGCCGCTCGTTTCGGCCAGGCCGATGAATTCGTCGGGCGGCACCAGGCCGCGCGTGGCGTGGCGCCAGCGCAGCAGTACCTCGGCGCCGGCCAGCCTGCCGTCGACGCCGACCTGCGGCTGGCAATACAGCTCGAAGCGGTGCTGGCCGATGGCGTCGTGCAGGTCGCCCTCCAGCTCGGCCTGGCGCTCGGCCGCCGCCTGCATGTCGGGATCGAAGAAACGCAGGGTGTTGCGGCCCTCGGCCTTGGCGCGGTACATGGCCAGGTCGGCCTGGCGCAGCAGCTGGTCGACGCTGTCGGCGCCGGCCCCGGCGCCGAACATGGCCACGCCGATGCTGGGGGTGCTGATGCTGGGCCGCGCACCCAGCGCGTGCGGCTGGGCCAGGGCTTCCAGCAGCTTGGCGCCGACCAGGCGCGCCTCGTGGATCGCATCGCGCTCGCTCGTGCCCAGGTCGTCGAGCACGACCACGAATTCGTCGCCGCCCAGGCGCGCCAGGTGGTCGCTCGCGCGCACGGTGCCGCGCAGGCGCTTCGCCACCTCGCGCAGCAGGGCGTCGCCGGCGTCGTGGCCGAGGGTATCGTTGAGCAGCTTGAAGTTGTCGAGGTCGATGAACATCAGGGCGCCATACTCGCCGTTGCGGTCGCTGCGCGAGAGGATGCGCGACAGTTCGTCGATCAGCAGGCGCCGGTTCGGCAGGCCGGTAAGATAGTCGAAATAGGCCAGTTCGTGGATGCGGCGTTCGGCTTCCTTGGCGGCGGTCAGGTCGGTATTCGTGCCGGCGATGCGCACGCCCTTGCCGTTGCGGTCGCGCTGCACGAAGCCGCGCGAGAGCACCGGCACGTAGTGGCCGTCGCGGTGGCGCAGGCGGAATTCGACGCTGTAGGTGCTCTCGCCGGACGCCACCAGGGACGCGACAAAGGCATCCACGCGCGGCATGTCCTCGGGATGCATTTGCGTGCGCCACGCCACCGGGTCACGCTCGCCGTGCGAATGCGGAAAGCCCAGCATGTCCCACCAGCGTTCGGAATAATGCACCAGGCCGGTGTCGACGCTCCAGTCCCAAGGCGCGTCGGTGCTGCCCTGCATGGCCAGGCGCAGGCGCTCTTCCGAGCGCAGCAGGGTCTCCTCGGTGCGCTTCAGGTCGGTGCATTCGGTGAAGCAGACCGCCACTTCGTGGATCCGCCCCTCGGCGTCGTGCAGGGGATAGGCATTGCAGATCAGCCAGCGCACGCTGTCGCCGGGCAGGCCGACGACCGTGTCGTGCACGGTCCTGCCGGTGCGCAGCACGCAGGACACGGGGTTGGCGTCGGCCGGCAGCGCGCTGCCGTCGGCGCGCAGCAGCGGCACCACGCCCGAGTCGGCCGGGTAGGTGCGCATCAGATCGATAATGGGGCCGAGCAGGCGCTGTGCGCAGCGGTTGGCGTAGACGGCGCGCGAATCGGCGCCGTGGATCACGACGCCGGCGGGAATATGGTCGAGCAGCACCTTGAAATCGCGCGAGCGCCATCCGGGTGGCGCGGATGCTTGCTCATCGGAACGTTCAGAACCCATCATGCCTGCCTGCATCGATGTCAATACAGGATTGTAATCCTTTTCCGACAGGCGGCGTCATGTCAGGCAGTGCCGAACCCGGCCTCGAAGCCGGCGACCGGCAGCGGCTCGCCCAGCAGGTAGCCCTGGAATACGCGGCAGCCGTGGGCGACCAGGTAGTCGCGCTGGGCGCGCGTCTCCACGCCTTCGGCCACCACCTGCAGGTCGAGGGTATGGGCCAGGGCCAACACCGCGTCGACGATGGCGCCGGCGTGGGTATCGCCGGGCAGGTCCGCAACAAAACTGCGGTCGATCTTCAGTTCGTTCAGCGGGAAGCGCTTCAGGTAGCTGAGCGAGGAGTAGCCGGTGCCGAAATCGTCGAGCGAAAAGCGCACGCCATGGGCGCGCAGGGCGTTCATCCTGGCGCTGACGGCGTCGACGTTTTCGGCGAACACGCTTTCGGTGAGTTCCAGGCACAGGCGGCGCGGGTCGGCGCCGCTGCGCAGCAGGGTGTCGAGCACGCGCTCGACGAAGTCGGGCTCGCGCAGCTGGTGGGCGCTGACGTTCACCGCCAGGGTCAAGCCTTTCAGGCGCGGGTGCAGGGCCCAGCGCGCCAGGATGCGGCAGGCCTCGGACAACACCAGCGCCCCGAGCGGCACGATCAGGCCCGAGGCTTCGGCCAGCGAAATGAATTCGCCGGGCGCGAGCAGGCCGCGCACGTCGTGGCGCCAGCGCACCAGCACCTCGGCGCCGAGCAGGCGGCCGTCAGCGCCGAACTGGGGCTGGCAATGCAGCTCGAAATGCTCGTGGTGGATGCTGTCGCGCAGGTCGTTCTGCAAATCGATCTGGCGGTCGGCCGCGGCCTGCATGCCGGGGGCGAAGAAGCGCACCGTGTTGCGGCCGTCGCCCTTGGCGCGGTACATGGCCAGGTCGGCCTGGCGCAGCAGCAGGTCGACACCCGTGGCGTCGGCGCCGAACAGGGCCACGCCGATGCTCGGCGTGCTGCGGTGCTCGCGCGCCGACAGGCGGTAGGGCTGGCCCAGCGCCGCCAGCAGCTTGGCGCCGATCGCCTGGGTCTCGTGCACCGCGGTTTCCTGGGTCTCGCCCAGGTTCTCGAGCACCACCACGAATTCGTCGCCGCCCAAACGCGCCAGGTGGTCGCTTTCGCGCACCGTGTCGCGCAGGCGCCCGGCCACCATGCGCAGCAACTCGTCGCCGACGTCGTGGCCGAGGGTGTCGTTGAGCAGCTTGAAGTTGTCGAGGTCGATGAACAGCAGGGCGCCGTACTGGCGCGAGCGCGCGCTGCGGGTCAGGATCTTGGCCATCTGCTCGTGCAGCAGGCGGCGGTTGGGGAGACCGGTCAGGACATCGAAGTAGGCCAGCTCGTAGATGCGCTGCTCGGCATGCTTGGCCGCGGTCAGGTCGGTATTCGTGCCGGAGATGCGCTGGGCCTTGCCGGCGGCGTCGCGCTGGACCAGGCCGCGCGCCAGCACCGGCACGTCGCGGCCGTCGCGGTGGCGCAGGCGGAACTCGATGCGGTAGGCCGACTCGCTCGAGGCCAGCAGGCGCGCGACGTAGTCGTTCAGGTGCGCCAGGTCTTCCGGGTGCACGAGGCCGGGCCAGGAGGCGTCGTCGGCGCCGGGTTCGCCCTTGGCGTAGCCGAGCATCTCCCACCAGCGCGGCGACAGGTAGGGCTGGGGCTCGGCCAGGTTCCAGTCCCAGGGCGCGTCGGTCGAGCCCTGCAGCATCAGGCGCAGGCGCTCTTTCGAGTCGCGCAGCGACTGCTCCATGCGTTTCAGTTCGCTGCAGTCGGTGAAGCAGACCACCACCTCGGCCACCTCGCCGCCGGCGCCGAGCGCCGGGTGCGCGCTGCAGATCAGCCAGCGGGTCGCCGCGCCGCGCAGGCCGATCACGACATCGACCACGGCGCTGCGGCTGTCGAGTGCGCGCTGTACCGGATTCTCGTGCGCGGGCAGGGCGCCGCCGTCGGCGCGCAGCAGCGGCCAGGCGCCCGAGGCCGCGGGTGCGGTGCGCATGATGTCGAGGGCGGGGCCGAGCAGGGTCAGGGCGTAGCGGTTGGCGTAAAAGGCGCGCGAATCCGGGCCGTGCACCACTACGCCGGCCGGCACGATATCGAGCAGGGCGTCGACGCCGGGCGGCGCCGCGGCCTCGGGCGGGAAGAACTTGCCCCCTGGTCCTGTTGGTTCGTGATGTGTTCTCATGCCTCGGCCACGCTGTAGTCAGCCGGGGATAGTAACCTTAAAGCAAAATTGGTGGCGCAGCCAAGGCGCGGCCGGGCCGTGCCTTGGCTGCCATCCTTTCATCTCGTCAGGCTGCCCTGCGCTGGCGGAGGGCGTAGCCTGCGCACAGCAGGAGCAGCCAGGCCGGGATCATGTAGACCGAGGTGCGCAGGCCGGGCGTCATGTACATCACCACCAGCACCCCGGCCAGGAAGGCCAGGCACAGCCAGTTCGACAGCGGATGCACCGGGCTCGGGAAGACGGTGGCGCCCTGGCCGTTCGCGGCGCGCGTACGGCGGAAGCGCAGGTGCACCAGCGAGATCGTGGCCCAGTTGATGATCAGGCCCGACACCGACAGCCCCATCATCAGCCCGAAGGCTTCGCCCGGCATCAGGTAGTTCACCACCACGCAGACCAGGGTGGCGGCGGCCGACACGCCCAGCGCCGCCAGCGGCACGCCGCTGGTCGTCAGCTTTTTCAGCACGCCGGGCGCATTGCCCTGCACCGCCAGGCCGTACAGCATGCGCGTGTTCGCGTACACGCCGCTGTTGTACACCGACAGCGCGGCGGTCAGCACGACCACGTTCAGGATGGTGGCGACCGCATTGCTGTTCAGCGCCGCGAAGATCAGGACAAACGGGCTGCCGCCGCTGACAACCTTCTGCCACGGGAACAGCGACAGCAGGATGAAGAGGGCGCCGACATAGAAGATCAGCACCCGGTACAGGGCCTGGTTGGTGGCGCGCGGGATGGTCTTTTCCGGGTTGGCCGCTTCGGCCGCGGTGATGCCGATCAGTTCCAGGCCGCCGAAGGAAAACATGATGACGGCCATCGCCATCACCAGGCCGCCTACGCCGTTCGGGAAGAAGCCGCCATGGCGCCACAGGTTGGCCACGCCGGCTTCGGGGCCGGCCGTGCCGCTCACCAGCAGATAGCCGCCGAACAGGATCATGCCGATCACGGCCACGACCTTGATGACGGCGAACCAGAATTCGAGCTCGCCGAAGGCGCGCACATTCAGGAGGCTGAAGGAGTTGATGACGGCGAAGCAGGCCAGGGCCGAGACCCAGGTCGGGATCTCGGGCCACCAGTACTGGACGTAGACGCCGACCGCGGACAACTCGGCCATGCTGACCAGGATGTACATCATCCAGTAGTTCCAGCCGGTGACGAAGCCGGCCATGTGGCCGCCGTACTTGTCGGCGAAGTAGCTGACCGAGCCGGCGACCGGTTCGGCCACCACCATCTCGCCGAGCTGGCGCATGATCAGGAAGGCGAACAGGCCGGCGACCGCGTAGCCGAGCAGTACCGAGGGGCCTGCCATCTGGATGGTCTGGGCGATGCCGAGGAAAAGGCCGGTGCCGATTGCGCCGCCGAGGGCGATGAGCTGGATGTGGCGGCCCTTCAGGCCGCGGGTGAGTTGTTGCGTCGGTTCTGCCATTGCCGCCTGCGCCAGTGTGCAAAAGTCGATGATTCTAATGCATGTTGGCGATGCCGGCGTGCAATCTTACCAACGGGCGGCTCTGGATGGCCTAGGCCGCGTGGCCGAGGCCGAGCTGGCGGTTGGCGGGCACGGCGATGTCGATCAGTTTCGGGCGCGGCAGGTCCAGGCCGTCCATCAGGGCGATGAAGTCGGCGCGCGAACGCCCGGCCAGGCGGGCATTGTGCTCGCGCTCCCAGCCGATGGTCGAGACGCTCTGGCCCTTGTAGTCGTGGGCCGGCCAGACGCGGGTGGCGCCGGGCAGGGTGAACAGCTTGCCGTGGATGCTGTCGTACAGGGCGGCGGCGCTGCCGCCCTGGAAGTCGGTGCGGCCGCAGCCGTCGATCAGGAGGGTGTCGCCGCTGAACAGGTTGTCGCGCCACAGGAAGCTGACGCTGCCGGCGGTGTGGCCGGGCGTGTGCAGCACCCGGATCGCCTCGGCGGCGCCGAAGCGGACCGTGTCGCCGTCGTCCAGCTGCAGCTCGGCCGGCGCGATGCCGCAGCCGCTGGGCACGGCGGCGCGCGCGCCGGTGCGTTCGCGCAGGCGGCCGGCCGAGGTGACGTGGTCGGCGTGGGCGTGCGTCTCCAGCACGTACGCCAGCTTCAGCCCGAGGCGCGCCAGGTGGGCCAGGTCGCGTTCGCAATGGCGGTCGACCGGATCGATGATCACGGCGTCGTTGCCGTCCTGGGCGGCCAGGATATAGGTAAAGGTCGACGACTCGGCGTCGAACAGCTGGATCGGATTGATGTGCATGGTGGCCTCCGGTTCGGGAGCCGCATTCTACGCCACGCGCGTCATGCTCAGGCGACTTCCGGATGGCGCCGGCGCAGCCGCTCGGCCAGCTCGAACAGGCCCATGCCGGCCACCATGGCCAGCACGAACGGCAGCGGCTTGGACGACCCGGCGCCGAGCGAGGCGATGGCCGGGCCGGGACAAAAGCCCGCCAGGCCCCAGCCGATGCCGAAGGCCACGCTGCCCAGCACCAGGCGGCGGTCGATGTCGGTAGCCGACGGCAGGCGGAGCGCCGCGCCCAGCAGCGTGCGGCCGCGCCGCCTGGCGCTGCGGAAGGCGAGGGCGGCCACGGCGATCGCGCCGCCCATCGTGCACAGCAGCGACGGGTCCCAGGCGCCGCCGAGGTCGAGGAAGGCCAGCACCTTGGCGGGGTTCGTCAGGCCGGAGACCAGCAGGCCGAGGCCGAACACGAGGCCGGCGCCGAAAGCGATGACTAGTTGCATGGCCCCTCCTCAGGCGAAGGCATGGCGTACGAGCCAGACCGTCACGAAGCCGGCGGCGACGAAGGAGGCGGTGGCTACGAGGGAACGCGGCGACAGGCGCGCGACGCCGCACACGCCATGGCCGCTGGTGCAGCCGGCGCCGTAGCGGGTGCCGATACCGACCAGCAGGCCGGCCAGGACCAGGGTGGCACCGTCGGCGTCGATGCGGGCTGCGGGTGGGTCGGCCAGCAGCGACCAGAGCGGCTGCGCGAGGACGATCCCGCCCAGGAACAACAGGCGCCAGGCGGTGTCGCCGCGGCCGGGGCGCAGCAGGCCGCCGAGGATGCCGCTGATGCCGGCGATGCGTCCGCTGAGCAACATCAGCAGGGCGGCGCCCAGGCCGATCAGCATGCCGCCGGCCAGCGAGGTCCAGGGAGTGAAGTGAAGCCAGTCGATCGTCATGGTGGCTCTCCGACGTCAATACGAGCATACCGCAATTCGACCGGGCGACGCCGCACGCCGCTTCTTTCGGACCGGGAGTTACGCTTGAGCTCGTGTCCGGATGTCAGACCTGACCCCCGCTGTGTTAGCGTAGCGCTGCCATCTGCTCCTGCAGCTGGGCCGGCGAGAGTTCGCCCATGTGGCGCGCCACCAGCTTGCCGTCCCTGTCGTAGAACAGCGTGGTCGGGTAGCCCTGGACACCGGTGGCGCGCGCCAGTGCCAGCGCCGGGTCGACCAGCATGTTGCCCAGCTTCAGTCCGGCGTCGTCGAGATAACGGCCAATGGTGGCGGCGTCCTCGGTGCCGTTCACGAACACGAAGGCGACGCCGGGGTCGGCCGCCTGGGCTCGGCCGAGGGCGGGCATCTCGCGGCGGCAGGGCGGGCACCAGGTGGCCCACAAATTCACCACCATCGGCTTGCCGGACAGGGAGCGCAGGGCGACGTCGCTGCCGTCGAGGCGCTTGAGCGCGATGTCGGGCAGCGGCGGCGCGGCCGGTCCTGTCGCGTAGGCCGCGAACGTGGCGCCGGCCCAGACGGCGACGCCCAGCAGCGCCGCGCTCATCAGCGGCCGGCGCAGCGCGCCATGGCGGCGCACGTGTTCGAAGCCGATGGCAAATGCCACCAGCAGGCCGGCAAAGGCGACGAAGCCGCCGTCGCGGATGTCGAGCATGGACAGGGGATCGTCACGGTAGCTGGCGAAGTGCTTCAGCACGAAGGCGGCGCGCGCCGCCAGGAAGCCCCACAGCAGCATGTGCCACAGGGCGGGATCGGTATCGATCCCGCGCCGGCGCCGCCACCACAGCGCGGCCAGGTTGGCGGCGAGCACCGCCGCAAGGGCCGCCAGCACGCGGACCGGCATGGCCACAGGGCCGATGTTGATGGCATCCAAAGGCATCTCTCCCGATTGATCGTGCGCGAATGTTAGCGCAGCAATATTAACGGTTGATTAAGCCTGCGCTGGCCTCAGCCGACAAAAAACTCCATCCCGCGCGCCATGGCCGGGAACATCGCCGTCCCGTGGTTTTCCTTGGCCAGCAGGTGGTATTCCACGCGCGCCAGGCTGCCCGAAGCCGTCAACTTGGTGGCCAGGTCCTCGGCCTCGCCGACCATGCGCCGTCCGGCGGCGATGGCGGCGCGGTCCTTGGGCGCGGCGCCCCTGGCCCTGAATGCTTCGAGTTCGCCTGCCGACAGCATCAGCGCCGGTTTCGCGGGCAGGGCCGCCACGCGTTTCGCAAAGCCCTCGAGCTCGGCCAGGATCAAACGCTCGCCATACCAGATCGACGGGCTCGCCGCCAGGTAGGCCTGGAACATACCCGGGCGCGTGAACAGCGCGTGCAGCGTGCACAGGCCGCCGTAGGAATGGCCGAACAGGGCCTGGCGTGCGGGGTCGAGCGGGGCCAGTGTCGCCACCAGGGGTTTCAGTTCGCGCTCGATGAAATCGAGGAAGCGGTCGGCGCCGCCTTCGCCGGCGGGCGTGTCCTTGCCGCCCGGCGGCGTGTAGTCGCGCGCGCGGCCGCCGCCGAAATCCTGGCCGCTCGGGTAGCCGATGCCGACGATGACCGGCGCCGTGCGGCCGGTGGTGGCGCTGCGGCTGGCCGTGCTGCGCGCCATCAGGGCCAGGGCCGGGAAGGTGGCGTTGCCGTCGAGGGCATACAGGACCGGGTGGCCGCCCGCCGGCGCCGGGGTGGACGGGATGTTGACGTAGATGCGGTAGCGCTGGCCGGTGCTGGCCGAGTCGATGTCGCGCTGCTGGCCCTGCGGCAGGGTGGCGGGCTGCCAGCCTTCGGCGGCGCGCGCCAGCGGCAGGCTGAACATGCCGCTGGCGGCGAGGGCGGAGGCGCCGAGCAGGCGGCGGCGGGACATCTGCGGTGTGTGGTCGAGGCGAGGCATGGGTGCGATCCAGATGAGAATGCTTATCATTCTACATTCTCGGAAGGCAGGTGTTCAAGGTAGCGGAAGCAAGACCGCGCGCGCCGCCTTGACCAGCGCCGCACCCATGCGCTCGATCCGCGGCGGCTGGATGCGCCAGGCATGCCAATGCAGCGGCACGTCGACGTGCAGCGCCGGCGTCAGGTCGACCAGCTCCCCGCTGTGCAGCAGCGCGGCGCACTGTTCCTGCGGCAGCATGCCGTAGCCGAGGCCGAGCCGGATCGCCTGCACGTAGGGGTCGCTGGCCGGCACGTAATGGAAGGGATAGGCGCCGTCCGGCAAGCCGAAGTGCTGGAGCAGGAAGGCGGTTTGCAGGTTGTCCTTGCGGTCGAACACCATCACCGGGGCGTGGCGGGCGGCATCGCGGTTGATGCCCTCGGGGAACCAGCGATGCGCGAACGCCGGCGAGGCCACCATCCGGTAGCGCATCATCCCGAGCGGCGTGACGGTGCAGCCGCGCATCGGCTGGTCTTCGCCCGACACGCAGGCCAGCGCCTGGCCTCCCTCGAGCAGGGCAAAGGTGTGGCCCTGATTGTCGAGTACGAATTCCACCAGCAAGCCTTCCTCGACCAGCACCGGCGCCAGCACCGGCAGCAGCCAGGTGGCCAGGGTGTCGTTGTTGACGGCCAGGGCCACGCGCACCGGGCCGGCATCGTTGTCGAGCTCGGCCAGGAATTCCGCTTCCATCAGGGCTTGCCGCCGCAGGAACTGCAGCAGGCGGGTGCCGGGCGCGGTGGGGCGGCAGGGACGGGCGCGCACCAGCAGCGGCGTGCCCATGTCCTGCTCCAGCGCGGTAATACGTTGCGAGACGGCCGAGGGCGTAATGCGCAGTTGCAGCGCGGCCGCTTCCAGGCTGCCGGTATCGACGGCGGCGATGAACGCGGCGCTGCGGCGCGGATCGATCTTCATACATTAGCCTCGCTAATCCATCCTTAGAAAGCATGAATATAATTGATGAGAAGACGGCGCGCCCGCATGCTGTGGGCTTTATCGGGGAGCGCGCAATGTTTTCGCAACAGGTATTCATGCAGGGGCTGGGATTGGGCGCGAGCTTGATCATGCCGATCGGCGCCCAGAACGCGCACGTGATCCGCACCGGCATCCGCGGGCGTCACGTGGTGCTGACGGTGGCGGCCTGCGTGATCGTCGACATCAGCCTGATCGCGCTCGGAACGTCGGGCTTCGGCGCCCTGGTCGCATCCTCGCCCGGCCTGCTGGCCGCCTGCCGCTGGGGCGGCGCGGCTTTCCTGCTGTGGTACGGCCTGCGCTGCCTGGCAAGCAGCTGGCGCGGCGGCGCTGCACCGGGATTGGCGCACGGCCCGCAAGGCCCGCAAGACCTGCAAGACCCGCAAGGCGGGCCGGCGAAGGGCGGCGCCCACAAGGCCCTGGCCGCCGTGCTGGCGATGTCGCTGCTGAATCCCCACGTGTATCTAGACACCGTCGTGCTGCTCGGCGCGGTCGGCAGCAGCCTGGCGCTGGAGCACCGCCATTCGTTCACGGCCGGGGCGATGGCGGCGTCGCTGTTGTGGTTTTCGCTGCTGGGACTGCTGGCGCGGCGCTGCGCGGGCGTGCTCGGGCGGCCGGCGGTGTGGCGCGGGGTCGAAGCGTTGACGGGCGTGACCATGCTGGTGCTGGCGGGGCTGGTGCTGCGCGCTTGAGGGCGCAGCTGAGGACCGGCGCTGAGGACGGTTACCGGGGAGGTCAGCCGACGGCAGGGCGGGGAGCCCGTCGGGGGTCCCGCTGAAAAGCTGTCTCGTTATGCATGCGCGTTTTGTCTTTTTTCGTTCGTTTCTGTCGCGCCGCCGGCCGAGCCAAAAAAAGACAAAACCGGACACGATGCACAGGCCGAACGAGACAGCTTGGCAGAGGGGCCTGGAATGCGTCCCCCAGGCGCCGGGCCGGCCCTTGCAGGCAGCCCGGTGGTTTCCCGTTTTCTACTGCCTTACTTCATCGTATAGCTTTGCTGCGCACTATCCACGGCAAAATTGCGCGCCGTGTCCCAGTAGGTGAAGCTGTAGCGCACTACGTCGCCGATCTTCAGGCCGCCCGCCACATAGGTGTTGGTGCTGCCGTCGAGCCGCATGCGGATGTTCTGCTGCAGGCCGTTGTTGACCGTGTAGTGGACGTCGGCCCAGCTGCCGGTGGTGGTCGTGAACTGCAGTGTGGTGGCCGACAGCTGGCTGACCGAGGTCGGGCCGCTGCTCGGCGGCGGGTTGGTGCTGCCACCGCTCGAACCGGCATCCCAGACGATGTCGTCGATCGCGAACTGGAAGGCCGACGCCGGCAGGCGGTTGGCGTCGCTCGAGATCATGAACACGTCCAGCATCGACTGCAGCGCCACGCTCGGCCCGATCAGGGTCGAGACCGGGATGCTGCCCTGGGCCCAGTCGCCATTCCTCACCAGCCCGTACGTCGTGGTGTTCGCCGGGAAATTCACCCAGTTCTGGTTGGTGTAGGTATCGCCGACGCCGATGTTGAACGACACGTTGGCCGGGATCTTGATGCGGAATTTCACCGTGCCGTTGCGGAAGTTCGACAAATCGCGCGCCTGGCGCGCCTGCACGCCGCCGCCGAACCATTGCCCCGGCGCCGTGTAGTTCCAGGCAATCACGTTGCTGCCCTCGTAGGGCGCGGTGTTGCCGGCGCCGCTGGAAGCGCCGTTCCACAGGAAGATGTCGGAGCTGGTGCCGGCAACGAGCTTGCTGTTCACGGCCGTGTTGTCGGTGAAGACGCCGAACTTGCCGACTTCCGGCAGCGTCTGGTTACCGAGTTTCACGCTGCCCTTGCCGTCGAGCTGGTAGACGCGGACATAGTCGACGTACATCGTCGCCGGCAGGCTTGACGTCACCTGTGCCGGCGACGCGGCGTCGGTGAAGTTGCCGCCCACCGCCATGTTCAGCAGCAGGTAGAAGGGCGCCTGCAGCGCGGTCGAATTCACCGGCAATGGTGCGTCGTACATGTTGCGCTCGACGCCGTTGTCGACCACCGTGAAGCGCATTTCGTTATCAAGCCAGTACATGCGGTACAGCACAAAACGGTTGGCCAGCGAGGTCGGGGGCACCACCCAGTTCTTGGTCTGCCAGGCGGTCGATGCGGCGCAGCTCTCGTTGCCCGGCACGCAGGCGGCCTGCTGCCAGGTGATCACGTTCGAGGCGGTGAAGCGGTCGGGCGAGGGCGCGCCGGACGCCGCGCGGCTGGATGCCTTGTGGCCCATCTCCATGATGTCGATCTCCCCGTTGCGCGGCCAGGTCTGCGGGCTGACGCCGAGCATCCAGGCCGCCGGCCACAAGCCCGTGCCCAGCGGCGGCGTGCTCATGCGGATCTCGATCATGCCGTACTGGACCTGCACCTTGCCCTTAGTGTCGAGCCGGGCCGACGTAAAACTGTTGCCGCCGACGGTCTGGCGCTGGGCGCGGATGGCCAGGGCCCGGGTGCCGGATTCGAAGGGGACGGTGGAGATCGAGGCGTTGTTCGGGCTGTAGTACTGCAACTCGGCGTTGCCGTAGCCGCAGAGATTGATCTGACAGCCATTGCCATCCTGCGCGGTCCAGGTGGCGCTGTCCACGCTGTTGCCGTTGAATTCCTCGGACCACAGCAGCTGGCCGATGGCCGGATTCGTGACGCTGGCCGATGCCTGGGCGCCGCAAGCCAGCAGCAGCCCCGCCGCGATTGCCTGGAAAGGTTTCCATTTCCGCTGGTGTTGTTGGTTATCGTTATGCACGCTATCTCCTCGTGTTACTCCAAGAAAAGTGGAGCGGCCAGGACGGCCACACCACGGCTTGCCAACTCGGGGGTTGGTCTTGATCGAAGCTTGGGGATACGTTGACTGGAAACCTTTCCAATCGTTGAGGAAAAATATAGGCCGATTTGCGCGCAGCGTCAAACCGCCGCGTTGCAGGCGTGCGCGCTTACCCGCCCGGCATGGGCGGAGCGAAGCGCGGGAGGAGGGCGGGTCGAATCAGCGCAGGGAACGCGAGAGCACGGCGTGGCGGTGCTCGAAGAAGCGCTTCACGAACCAGCCGACGACCGGCGGCGCGAAGCGCGGCGTGAATTCCACGTTGTCGGTGACGATGGCGCCATCGCCCGAGGGCGTAACGATGCGTTCATGGCGCCACAGGCGCATCGACAGCAGCGGCGACTGCTCGACGAAGCGCCTTCCCGGTTCGATTTCCACGAAGGTCAGCTTCGACATGTCGATGGGGAAGAGGCCGAGCAGCAGGAACTGGCAGCGGCCGAGCGGCTTGTCGAGGGTGGTGTCCTTGCCGATGTGGGTCAGGCCCTTGGGGAAGGTCATCTTCAGCACCGGCCACATTTCCTGCTTGATGCCCTTGATCGAGGTGGACCACGACCAGGCCTCGGCGGCCGAGGCGGGAACGGTGGTGGCAAGCGTGAAACGGCGTGTCATGGCAAGACTCCAGTGCAGATTGATGCGGCCAGTGTGCGCGCAAGGCCGCCGGCCTTCCGTTCGCTATCTCGCAAACTGCGCAAGCCCGCGGCCGCGCCAACCCAGCCGCGCTTCGCCTATTCCCATGGCGGGCTAGACTGTCGTCTTGTTTCTCCTACTTTCAGTACATACCGTCATGAATATCGTCTGCATTGCCTGGGGTTCGCTGCTGTGGAAGCCGCAGCCCCTGAAACTCGCCTCCGGCTGGCACCCGGGCGGACCGAAGCTGCCACTGGAATACACGCGCCAGAGCGACGACAGCCCGGAACTGGCCCTGGTGCTGTGCGAAGGCGCGCGCCCCATGCCGACCTACTGGGCCTATCTCGACACCGACGATCTCGATGCGGCGCGCGCCATGCTGGGCGCGCGCGAAAAGATCGCAGAGGACCGGCCGGACTACATCGGCAGTATCCCGCCCGTCGACGGCGCCCGCGTCGATGCACGCATCCAGGACTGGCTGAAGGAAAAGGGGATCGCCGCCGCCGTCTGGACCGCGCTGCCGCCGAAGTTCGAGGGCGTGAGCGGACGCGTGCCGAGCGCCGACGAGGTGGTCGCCTGGCTGGACAGCCGCAGCGGCGACCAGCGCGCCGCCGCCGAAGACTACATCCGCCGCACCCCGGCCCATATCGACACCCGCTACCGGCGCGTGATCGCCGCCAGGCTGGGCTGGCGTTCGCTGCGCGATGCCCACGTGACCCGGACGGGTTGATGCGACAGCGGCGGGCCGTGCTCAGGGCGTGCCGGCGGCCTCCTCGTCGTCCTCGCTCGGCGCCGGCGGGCGCGGCGTGTGCGTCACCAGCACGCGGTCGATGCGGTTGCCGTCCATGTCCAGCACCTCGATCCTGAATTCTTCCCACTCCACGCACTCGGCCGCGCGCGGAATATAGCCCAGCTGGTAGAGCAGGAAGCCGGCCAGGGTGTGGTAGGCCGCCACTTCCTCGCCCGGGAAGCGAACGTGCGGCCCGAACAGGTCGCGGAAACGGTCCAGCGCCACGCCGCCGTCGACCAGCCAGCTGCCGTCCTCGCGCTGCACGGCGTCGGCATCGTGGTGTTCGCCGATCACGGTGACGTCGCCCACCAGCGCGCTCATCACGTCGGTGAGGGTGACCATGCCCTGGATGTCGCCGTACTCGTCGACGATCAGGGCCAGCTCGGCGCCGCGCTTCTTGAACAGCTCTAACAGGGCCATGGCGCTGACGGTTTCCGGCACATACAGGATGTCCTGCACCGCGGCGTCGATGTCGACCGCATCGAGCGAACCGGCGCGCACCGCCTGGGCAAACAGGTCGCGCGTGTGGATGAAGCCGACCACCCGGGTGCGGTCGCCGCGGCAGACCGGGAAACGGCTGTAGTTGTTGTCGGCGATCCGGGCCAGCACCGTATTCCGGTCGCCCTCGAGGTCGACAAAGGCGACGTCGACGCGCGGCGTCATCAGCGCCTTCAGGTGGCGGTCGTCCAGGCGCAGCGCGCGCGAGACGATGTCGTACTCGGTCTTCTCGAACACCCCGGCGTCGGTGCTTTCCTTGATCATGCCGGTAATGTCTTCTTCGGTTGGCGCCTCGGCCTTGTGGCTGCCGATGCCGAGCAGGCGCGCGATCGCCTCGGTGCTCAGGGCCAGGATCTTCACGAAAGGCGACATCAGCGTGGAGAGCAGGCGCAGCGGCGGGGCGATCAGGGTGGCCATCGCTTCCGGGTACTGCATGGCGATGCGCTTCGGTACCAGTTCGCCCAGGATGATCGAGGCGAAGGTAATGCAGGCCACCACGATGCCGAGCGAAAGCTGGTAGGAATAGGGCGCCAGCGCCGGCATCGATTCCAGCCAGGGCTTCAGGCGCGCCACCAGCGAGGCCTCGCCGAAGGCCCCGTTGAAGATGCCGATCACGGTGATCCCGACCTGGACGGTGGACAAGAAGTGGCTGGGGTTATCGGCCAGCTTCAATGCCGTGCGCGCGCCGCGGCTGCCCTCGGCGGCCTGTCTTTCCAGGCGCGTGCGCTTGGCCGAGACCAGGGCCAGTTCGGACATCGCGAAGACCCCATTCAGCAGGATCAGGAACAGGATGATGAGGATGTCGGTCATGTGGCGTGCTTGCTCGATGGGTGCGGTGGAGTTGTTGTCATCATCGCACGGGCGGCAGGGCCCGCCGCACACCGCTGGCGCGGCGTCGGCCGGCCAGCCTGCGCGCGCCACGAGGGATCACGCCAGGCTGTTGTTTATTGATGATCAACACCGCCCACGATAAGATGCTTCACGCCGCAGCCGGCACAGGGCGGGCTCGGCGCTACTCTCCGAGTCCCGCGTTTATGCACATGACAATCAACCCTGTCTCTATCCGTACACTGACTTGCACACTCGTCTTCTTCATGCTCTTGCCGCTACGCCAGGCGGTGGCTGCTTGGGAACCCGTCACCGAGACGACCTCCACCCCGCTGCACGAGGGCCTGCCCTTGCAGGCGCAATTCCGCTACCACCTGATCGACTTCAGTCCGGCCAGGCGCAGGCGCGATATCCGCTTCAAGGCCGGCATGTTCAACACTTATTCGCTCGACGACATGAACGCCGTCGCCATGCGGCTGATGACGAAGTTCGACGGCCTGGATGCGGCGCGCCTGCCCAGCAGCAAGCCTGGCAATCCCGTGTATTTCGCGAACAACCGCTTCTTCCTCGTGTCGGTGAAACCGGCGGTCCTTCTCATCGTGCCGCACGTGTTCATCCCGGAAGGCGCGCAGTTTGCCGACCAGAGGATCAACCGCCTGAATCCGCAGGGTCTCTACAACAGGCTGCTTGAAAAGGAACGCCAGGAAACCGGGCTGCACACCTTTCTCGCCAGCCTGCGCGAACCCTTCTGGTTCAATTATGTCGAGCTGAGCGCGGTCGTGCCCAGCGTTGAGGGGACGCGGGTCATCGGCGACTGGTGCGATGGGCCGGTCGCGCTGGAGGCGGCGCAGGAAGACCCGCGCTGGCCGTTCCGGGTCGCGCCGTCGGCACGCTTCGAGGGCTATCTGGAATTCACGGGGCGCACGCCTGCGCAGTAGCAGGCCGCCAGCGCCCTTATCCGAGCACCGTCACCACCACCTTGCGCCGGTGCGGCGCGGTGCGGTGCTCCCACAGATAGATGCCCTGCCAGGTGCCGAGCAGCAGGCGGCCGCCGCCCACCGGGACCGTCAACCCAGTGTCGGTCAGCACGTTGCGCCCGTGCGCCGCCATGTCGTCCGGGCCTTCGTCGTCGTGGCGCCAGGCCGGGTCGCCGTCCGGCGCCAGGCGTTCCATCAGCGTTTCCAGGTCGCGCCGCACGTCGGGATCGGCGTTTTCGGTGATGGTCAGCGAGCAGCTGGTGTGCTGGACAAACACCTGGACCAGGCCGCATTCCACGCCGGACTGCGCCAGCACGTGCGCGACGTCCCGGGTGATGTCGCGCGTGCCGCGCCCTGGGGTATCGAAGCTGAGGATCGCCTGGTGCGCCATGTGTTACGTCCTCATGGCGTGGCGCGGAAGTGCTTGCGGATACCGGCCCAGCATTCGTGGTAGCTGCCCTGCAGCTGGGGCGAGGCCAGGGCCTGGGCGGTCGGGCACAGGACATTGCGCGTCTCGAACATGAAGGCCATGGTGTTCGCGACCTTGGCCGGCTGGCTGGTATCGGCGCTGCTCGCCTTCTCGAAGGTGGCGGCGTCCGGCCCGTGCCCACTCATGCAGTTGTGCAGGCTGGCGCCGCCCGGCACGAAACCCTCGGCCTTGGCGTCGTAGGCGCCGTGCACCAGGCCCATGAATTCGCTGGCCACGTTGCGGTGGAACCAGGGCGGACGGAAGGTGTCTTCGCCGGCCAGCCAGCGCGGCGGGAAGATCACGAAGTCGAGGGTATCGACGCCCGGCGTGTCCGAGGGCGACTGCAGCACCAGGAAGATCGACGGGTCCGGGTGGTCGTAGCTGATCGAGCCGATGGTGTTGAAGTGGCGCAGGTCATATTTATAGGGCGCGTAGTTGCCGTGCCAGGCCACCACGTCCAGCGGCGAATGCTTGAGCTGCGCGCGCCACAAATTGCCGCAGAACTTGGCTACCAGTTCGAAGTCGCCTTCGCGGTCTTCATAGCGGGCCACGGGCGTGAGGAAATCGCGCGGATTGGCCAGGCCGTTCGAGCCGATCGGCCCCAGGTCGGGCAGGCGCAGCAAGGCGCCGAAGTTTTCGCACACATAGCCGCGCGCTTCGCCGTCGAGCAGGCGCACCTGGAAGCGAATGCCGCGCGGGATCACGGCGATTTCCTGCGGCTCCAGGTCGATGGTGCCGAGTTCGGTGGCCAGCTCCAGGCGGCCCTGCTGGGGCACGATCAGGAATTCGCCGTCGGCGCTGTAGAAGAAGCGCTCCGTCATCGAGCGATTCGCGGCGTACAGGTAGATCGCGCAGCCGTTCATGCTCTCCGGCGAGCCGTTGCCGGCCATCGTGACCAGGCCGTCGACGAAGTCGGTGGGCGCATCCGGCATCGGCAGCGGGCTCCAGCGCAGCTGGTTCGGCGGTGGCGCGACGCCGGTGAATCCCGCCACGATGCGGCCATTGCCCATTTCCTCGAACGGGCCGTGCATGGCGGCCGGACGGATACGGTACAGCCAGGAGCGGCGGTTGTGGCCGCGCGGCGCGGTAAACGCGGTGCCGGAAATCTGCTCGGCGTACAGGCCGTAGGCTACCTGTTGCGGCGAATTACGGTGGCGCGGCAGGGCGCCGGGCAGGGCCTCGGTGGCGAATTCGTTGCCGAAACCGGACTGGTAGCCCGTGTCGGTGCCGATGTGCTGGCTCATGTGCTGACTCATGCGCGTCTCCTCGCAAAATGCGTCGATTCTAGATTAGTACGCACTCTAAGCCAGCCGTTGGTATTTTACGACATGAATAGATGAATGTAGACTATTCATCTCATCAATAGTGGAGTATCCATGATCGAGCCCCACAGCATCGATTTGAACCTGTTGGCCGTGTTTCAGGAAGTCTACCGTGAGCGCCAGATTTCCGGCGCGGCCAAGCGCCTCGGACTGACCCAGTCGGCGGTCAGCAATGCCCTGGCGCGCCTGCGCCGCCTGTTCGGCGACGAGCTGTTCGTGCGCACCGGGCAGGGAATGCAGCCGACGCCGTTTGCCGAAGGGCTGGCCGAACCGATCGGCAGCGCCCTGGCCCAGGTGGCGCTGGCCCTGAACCGGCGCAGCGGCTTCGATCCGGCCACCAGCGGCCGCCGCTTCACCCTGGCCATGACCGATGTGGGCGAACTGCACTTCATGCCGGCGCTGATCGAACGCTGCCGGGTAGCCGCCCCGCAGCTGCAGCTGAGCACCGTGCGCGCCGGCAGCATCGCGCTGAAGGAAGAGATGGAAAGCGGGCGCGTCGACCTGGCCATCGGGCCGTTCGGGGACATTTCCGAGGCGCTCTACCAGCGCCTGCTGTTTCGCCAGCCCTATGTCTCGATGATGCGGCGCGGCCACCCTCTGCTCGATGGCAAGGTCGACCTGCCGCGCTTTGCCGCCGCCGAACATCTGTTCGTCGACTCCGCCGAAAGCCCCTACGACCGGGTGAACGGCTTGCTGGAAAAGGCCGGCATCGGCGCGTCGACCCGCTTCCGCGTGCCCCATTTCACGGCGGTGCCGTATATCGTCGCCGGCCACGACCTGGTGGTGACGGTGCCGCAAAAGCTGGCCGAGCGCGCCGGACCGCCCTTCGGCCTGGCCTGGATCACGCCGCCTTTGACGCTGCCGACGCTGCAGACCAACATGTTCTGGCACCGCCGCTACCACCAGGACCCGGGCAATGCCTGGCTGCGCAGCCTGGTCGCCCAGGCCTTTGCGGAGTAGGGCGCCTGGCGTGCCATCGTGCCGATTCGACATCAAAAACTGCACATCGGCGCCGCCGCTCTGGCGTATGATTCGGGTCACGTCGACACCATCCCGGCGCGCCACGGCGTACCGGCGGCACTGTCGTGCATTCGTCCGGCCGGGCATCGCTCCCGGCCGCATGGTTCCTTGCGGCGCCCGCATCCACGAGAGGGGGCGCCGTCTGGAGGAGATAACAATTGCAAGAAGAAGGAACACAACATGGCTGACCTGTTTGAGAATCCGATGGGCCTGATGGGCTTCGAATTCGTCGAGTTCGCATCCCCGACCCCGGGCACGCTGGAACCGATCTTCGAGGCGCTGGGCTTCACCAAGGTGGCGAAGCACCGCTCGAAGGACGTGGCGCTGTACCGCCAGGGCGAAATCAATTTCATCATCAACAACGAGCCGAAGAGCCACGCCGCCTATTTCGCGGCCGAGCACGGTCCGTCGGCCTGCGGCATGGCCTTCCGTGTCAAGGATTCGCACGCCGCCTACCAGCGCGCGCTGGAACTGGGCGCCCACCCGATCGAGATCCCGACCGGCCCGATGGAGTTGCGCCTGCCTGCGATCAAGGGCATCGGCGGCGCGCCGCTGTACCTGATCGACCGCTTCGAGGACGGCAAGTCGATCTATGACATCGACTTCGAGTTCATCGAAGGCGTCGAACGCCGTCCGTTCGGCCACGGCCTGAAGATCATCGACCACCTGACCCACAACGTCTACCGTGGCCGCATGGCGTTCTGGGCCGCGTTCTACGAGCGCCTGTTCAACTTCCGCGAAATCCGCTACTTCGACATCAAGGGCGAGTACACCGGCCTGACCTCGAAGGCGATGACCGCGCCGGACGGCAAGATCCGCATCCCGCTGAACGAAGAAGGCAAGGCCGGTGGCGGCCAGATCGAGGAATTCCTGCTGCAGTTCAACGGTGAGGGCATCCAGCACATCGCCCTGCTGTGCGACGACCTGATCACCACCGTCGACGGCCTGCGCGCCGCCGGCGTGCCGCTCATGACCGCACCGCCGGAAACCTATTACGAGATGCTCGACGGCCGCATTCCCGGCCATGGCGAGAACGCGGGCGAACTGCAGAAGCGCGGTTTGCTGCTGGATGGCGCCGTGACCGACGGCAAGCCGCGCCTGCTGCTGCAGATCTTCGGCGAAGCGCAGTTGGGGCCGGTGTTCTTCGAGTTCATCCAGCGCAAGGGCGACGAGGGCTTTGGGGAGGGTAACTTCAAGGCGCTGTTCGAGTCGATCGAGCGTGACCAGATCAAGCGTGGGGCGATCAAGCAGGCGGAAGTGGCGTAATTCGTTTTTCGATATCGGAAACGTTCGAGTGGTGGGTACGAGTACCCACCCTACATGCCTTCATTGACGTTTCGGTTTCGGAAACGTGGTTGTGGTGGGTACGAGTACCCACCCTACACGCCTTCATTGACGTTTCGATTTTGGAAACGTGGTTGTGGTGGGTACGAGTACCCACCCTACACGCCTTCATTGACGTTTCGATTTTGGAAACGTGGTTGTGGTGGATACGAGTCTGTAGGGTGGGTACTCGTACCCACCACGACGGAACCACCGACTGTCGAATTGCCTCCGACGATCACCAGGCGATTACTGCCCCGGCGTCGAATTCGCATGCGCCCAGGTCCGGTTCGTCCCCGGCATCGACGGCTTCTTCACCAGCGTACGCAGCGCAATCAGCGCACTCGCCGCACCCACGACCATCGCCGCGGTGCTGCCCGAGAATCCCACCGCGTGGCTCTTGGCCAGCTTGCCCGCCTTCGGCGCCACCAGCTCCATGCGGCGCTTGGTCATCTGCGCGCCCAGTTCCGACAATCGTTGCTTGCTCATCAGGGTTTCGGCCTGGGGCAGCAGGGTGGTTTCCTCGTCGGCCACATGGTGAATCACGTCGCGCATCAGCTCCAGGATCAGCTTGTCGTGGCGCGGATCGGAACCGCTGGTACGGCGCAGCTCGCTGATGATGCGGCGCATCTCGTTGTGCTCGGGCTCGGCCTTGTGCACGAAGGGCTCGCCCTTGTCGAGCTGGCGCATCACCGGATAAAACACTTCCTCTTCCAGCGTCGCGTGGATTTCCAGCGCGGTGCAGATGGTCTCGGCCAGCGCTTTCTTGACGCTCGGCGCCTTGTCCTTGGTGTATTGGTGGAAGGTGACCATCACGTGGGAGTGATCGAAACGGATCATGTCGGTAATGGTCGGGCTGAGTTGTTTCAAAGAAAACATGTGTGTCTCCTAGTTAGTGATTGACTAATATCCTAGCTCGTCAAAATAGCGAGTAACGTAGGACGACGCCGTATGTCAACGTCGGCAAAAGGCGCGACGCCAGTAGGGTTATCACTGGCAGCTTGACGGGCGCCGACTGTCGTTTCTTGCCGTCATCTTTCACGAACGTCGCCTAACTTCTAGAACGATGAGTTACGGAAAGGTTTCAATGAGCCTTAACGGTTTGTCACCCTAGTCCTACACGGATACGGCGGCACTTCTGATTACTTGACTCCGCATCGCTGCCAAGATGAATCCACGTTCGACTGACGGTGCAGTACCGTGCAGCCGTGATTGGATGGCGTCGCACGCTGTCGCGTGGACGCTTAGTTTTCATCTATCAAAGGAGTCGGAATGTTTGCACATAACAAGCGCCTGCAATATACGGTCCGCGTCAGCGGCCCGAATCCTGGTCTGGCAAACCTCATGCTGGAACAGTTCGGCGGCCCACAGGGCGAGCTCGCTGCGGCCATGCGCTACTTCACCCAGGCCGTATCGGAAGACGATCCAGGCCGCAAGGACATGCTGTTCGACATCGCTACCGAGGAACTCAGCCACCTCGAGATCATCGGCCACATCATCGCGATGCTGAACAAGGGCGCCAAGGGCCGTCTGGCCGAGGCCGTCGATACCGAAGCCGAGATGTACAAGCAGATCACCGGCGCCGGCAACGACAGCCACATCACCCAGGTGCTGTACGGCGCCGGGACGCCGCTGATCAACTCGGCAGGCGTGCCATGGACCGCCGCCTACATCGACTCCATCACCGAACCGACCGCCGACCTGCGCTCGAACATCGCAGCCGAGGCACGTGCCAAGATCGTCTATGAGCGCCTGATCGCCTGTACCGACGACCCGGGCGTGAAGGAAGCCCTGGGCTTCCTGATGACGCGCGAGGTCGCGCACCAGAAGTCCTTCGAGAAAGCCCTGTACTCGATGGAATCGAACTTCCCACCGGGCAAAATGCCGGCCGATCCGCGCTTCGCCAGCGTGTACTTCAACATGTCCCAAGGTCCGGGCGAAATGCGCGGCCCATGGAACCAGGGGGAGAAGTGGGACTTCGTCACCGACCGCGAAAAG
Source organism: Massilia sp. YIM B02769 (assembly GCF_030411995.1). Lineage (GTDB taxonomy): Bacteria > Pseudomonadota > Gammaproteobacteria > Burkholderiales > Burkholderiaceae_D > Telluria. The sequence continues at coordinate 32,142 of NZ_JASNRC010000005.1, read as the reverse complement.
CAGATGGGTGTCGATGGCGGCTCCGGCGAAGCCGAAGTCAAGCTGCCGGCGGCCGACGTCGAAGTGCTGAAGCAGATGCAGGCGCGCACGCTGTCCGATCCGACCAAGGATCCGCAGACCGGCGCCGAACTCGGCCTCGACCCGTCCACGCCGAAGGGCGCGTCCGCCATCAGCAAGCCGTAAGCTTGTCTGGCAACCAACGGTGCCGGAGTTTTCCGCGCCGTTGGCGTAGAATCGACGCAAGGGTAGCAGATGACTGCGCCGACCGGCAGCAAGCCGGTAGGCGCAGGCGCACATCCCGCGTCGCAGAAAGGATTCCTGATGGACCCAGATTCACAGAAGCTGCGCTGGACCGACGCGCTGGTACGCGCCTTCACCGTACGCCGTGCCGTTGGCCTGCTGATTTGTTCGGTGGGTTGCCTGCTCCTGCTTGGCAGCCTGGCCGAGCAGATCATGAATGCCAATCCGAAGATGCATGCCGCTCTGCTGGGCGGCGGGACGGCCGCCGCCGCCACCGCACTCGGCACCTTGCCGGTGCTGCTCTCCCAGAATTTCTCGAAACGCACCTATGACAGCTTCCTCGGCTTCGGCGCTGGGGTGATGCTGGGCGCCACCGCCTTCTCCCTCGTGATCCCCGCGCTCGCCGCCGCCCGCTCGGCCGGCGCCGGCGCCTGGGAAGCCAGCCTGCTGGCCGGCGCCGGCATCATGTTTGGCGCCGGCGCCATCCTGCTGCTCGGCCGCGCCATCGAACCGGCCCACGTGCTGGAACGCGATGACGTGCGCGGCAACTCGCTGCGCCGCGCCTGGATGTTCGTCGCCGCCGTCGCTTTGCACAACATGCCCGAAGGCCTGGCCATCGGCGTCGCCTACGCCGGCATCGACCTCGAAAAAGCCAATTCGCTGACCACCGGCGTCTCGATCCAGGACGTGCCGGAAGGCCTGGTCGTGGCGCTGGCGCTGCGCACCGTCGGCTACGGCCGCCTGACCTCGGTCGGCCTGGGCGTGCTGTCCGGGGTGATCGAGCCGATCGCCGCCGCGCTCGGCGTGGCCCTGATCGGCATCTCGGCGGGCTTGTTGCCGTTTGCCCTGGCGGCGGCGGGTGGCGCGATGCTGTTCGTGATCGTCAATGACGTTATTCCCGAGATGCGCGAAAGCGGGAACGGGACCACGGCGACGATTGCGCTCATTTTCGGTTTCATATTGATGACGGTGCTGGATACGGCGCTGGCCTAGCGCCCGTGGATGCCGGTCCTGGGCGGCATCCGGCGATGCCGCTACGTGACAATTGACGAGATTTCGAGCCCCCGCCCCTGACTACAATAGCGGGGCGAATCGGCACGCATCGATGCCGAAAACGAGGTCCTCGACATGGGTTCGAACACATTCAGCATCTGGCACTGGCTTATTCTTTTCGCGTTCGTCGCGTTCGCGCTGTTTCCTTTCTGGCGCATTCTTAACAAGGCTGGCTATTCGGGCGCTTGGTCGATCCTGACGCTGATTCCGGGCGTGAACCTGATCGTGCTCTGGGTGTTCGCGCTCGTCGAATCGCCGGTCGAACGGAAATCGCGGTCCTGAGCCACGGATGGGCGGCTGGGTATGGTGGTCCCGGCCGCGATAGGCACTCTGTGCCCACGCCGAAGGTCGCGTCATGTTGGCTCCGTCTCCAATGCCGACCTGGGCCGCTCGAAACGTTTCGAATGATCATTCGCACGCGCTAACGACTGGCAGCTTTACAGGTTCTGCGAGCGCGATCGCGAGGCGTGTTTTCGCGTGGGCACGGGGTGCCCACCCTACGTTGAGGCCGCCTCAAAGGTTTCCGCCGGCGTCAGATCAGGCGGGCGCGAAATGCCGGACGAACCAGGCACGGGCCAGGTCTGCCGCCTGCTGCAAGGTCCCGGGCTGCTCGAACAAATGCCCGGCGCCGGGTATGATCGCCAGTTCCTTTTCGCAGCGCAGCGTGTCCAGCGCCTGCCGGTTCATCCCGATCACCAGCCCATCCTCGCCGCCGACGATCAGCAGCGTCGGCGCGTCCACCTGCGCGAGCGCCGCTCCGGCCAGGTCGGGCCGGCCACCGCGCGACACCACCGCCGCCACGCCGCTGCCGCTGTCCGCGGCGAGGCGCAGGGCCGCCGCCGCGCCCGTGCTCGCTCCGAACAGGCCCAGCGCGAGCGGCGCCGTCAAGGGTTCGGTGCCGAGCCAGGATGCGGCAGCGTGCAGCCGCCGGCACAGCAAGGCGATATCGAAGCGGTTCTGGTAGACGCTATCTTCCTGCACGGTGAGCAGGTCGAGGAGGAGGGTGGCGATGCCGGCCGCGTGCAGCTCGGCCGCGACGAAGCTGTTGCGCGGGCTGAGGCGCCCGCTGCCGCTGCCATGCGCGAACAGCACCACCCCGATGGGTGACGCGGGCAGGGCAAGTATGCCTTCCAGCTGGGCCGCCCCCGCTGGAACGGTCACGGGCATCGTGCGGGTCATCGTGCAGGCCTTGCGCAAATACGCCTTTGACCACGACAGGCAAAAAAAATTCCGGCAAGCCGCAGCCCGCCGGAACAGTTTGGCCGGGTGCGCACACCAGGCCGAAAAGGTCACGCCAGTTCGCTTACTCGCGGTCGGTCTTGATCTCGAGCTTGCGGTTCAGCGACAGCGCCGCCAGCGAACCGACCGCACCCGACAGCAGGTAGAGGCTCACATAGCCCAGGCCGAAGTGCGCCGACAGGCCCAGGGCGACCAGCGGTGCGAACGCGGCGCCGACCAGCCAGGCGAGGTCCGAGGTGAGGGCGGCGCCGGTGTAGCGGAAGCGCGACTGGAAGTTCGAGGTCACGGCGCCGGCGGCCTGGCCGTACGACAGGCCGAGCAGGGCGAAGCCGATCAGGATGAAGGCGTTCTGGCCGCCTTCGCCGCCGTCGATCAGCATCGGGACAAAGGCCGAGAAGATCGCGATCAGCGCCGCCAAGGTGCCGAGCGTGGTGCGGCGGCCGACTTTATCGGCGACCAGGCCGGAGATCAGGATGCACACGCCGGCAATGGCCGCGCCCCACATCTGCAGGTACAGGAAACCGCTGATCGGACGAGTGTCGTACAGCTGGATCCAGGACAGCGGGAACACGGTCACCAGGTGGAACAGCGCATAGCTGGCCAGGGCGGCAAGGGCGCCGATGACGATGTTCGTGCCTTGCTTGCTGACCAGCTCGCCGACCGGGGCCGGATCGAGTTCGTGGGAGTCCAGCAGGTGCGAGTACTCGGTGGTCGAGACCAGGCGCAGGCGGGCGAACAGGGCGACCACGTTGATGGCAAAGGCGACGAAGAACGGGAAGCGCCAGCCCCAGACCAGGAAGTCGTCGGTCTGCAGGTTATCCAGCAGGTAGGCGAACAGGCCGGCGGCGATCAGGAAGCCGAGCGGCGCGGCCAGCTGGCCGAGCATGGCGTACCAGCCGCGCTTGTGTTCCGGCGCGTTCAGCGCGAGCAGCGAGGGCAGGCCGTCCCAGGAGCCGCCCTGGGCCACGCCCTGGGCGATGCGCATCAGGGCCAGCAGGACGATGGAGGTGGTGCCGAGCTGGGCGTAGGTTGGCAGGAAAGAAATGGTCACGGTTGCCGTCCCGAGCAGGAACAGGGCAATCGTGAGCTTTATTTCCCTACTGAAGCGCTGCTGGATGGCCATGAAGATCACGGTCCCGAGGGGGCGCGCGATGAATGCGAACGCAAAAATCGTAAACGAGTAGAGTGTGCCTTCGAGCCGATCTGCCCACGGGAAGAAAACTGCTGGAAAGACCAGCACCGAGGCGATGGCATACACGAAGAAGTCGAAATATTCGGAGGCGCGGCCAATGACCACACCAACAGCTATTTCACCCGGGGAGATGTGGGCATCCCGGGCATTGATGTTACGGGCGCCGCTATGTGGCGCCGTGACGGGAGCAGCGCCTGCGCCGCCATACGTATTCGAGCTTTGCATAGATGGGTCTCCAGGTAAGTCAGTGGCCTTCAGGAATCCCCCTGGCCTGGGCAAGGGTGGGACAAAACGTCCAATGTGCAACGAATGCCGATGGCATTACAGTAGCATGTTCTCATTCCCATGTAACGTTAGATACCTAGCATGATTCCTAAAATAGTCCGTCCCGGACTTTCACTCCTCCTGCTTGCGGTGCTGTCCGGCTGCAATACGGTGGTGATGAATCCAGCCGGCGACATTGCAAAGCAGCAGGCAGACCTGATCACCGTATCGGTCCTGCTCATGTTGATCATCATCATTCCGGTGTTGATCCTGACCGTGGTTTTCGCCTGGAAGTACCGCAAAGGCGCCAACGCACGCTACGAGCCCGATTGGGACCACTCGACCAAGCTCGAACTGGTGATCTGGGGCGCGCCCCTGCTGATCATCATCGCGCTGGGCCTGATCACCTGGATCAGCACCCACAAGCTCGACCCGTATCGTCCGCTGGACCGCATCGACGCCAACCGCCCGGTCACGGCCGAACACAAGGTGCTCGAAGTGCAGGTCGTGTCGCTGGACTGGAAATGGCTGTTCATCTATCCGGAGCAGGGCATCGCCACCGTTAACGAACTGGTCACGCCGATCGACACCCCGATCCGCTTCAAGATGACCTCGTCGACCGTGATGAACACCTTCTACATCCCGACCCTGGCCGGCATGATCTACACGATGCCCGGCATGGAGACCACCCTGAACGCGGTGATCAACAAGGCCGGCGACTACAAGGGTCTCTCGGCCAACTTCAGCGGCGACGGTTTCTCGCACATGCACTTCGCTTACCGCGGCGTGTCGGCGACCGACTTCGACGCCTGGGTCGCCAAGGCCAAGACCAGCGGCAACACCCTCGGCCGCGCCGAGTACCTGACCCTGGAAAAGCCGTCGGAGAAAGAGCCGGTCCGTCACTACGGCAACGTGCAGCCAGCCCTGTTCAACGCCATCCTGAACCGCTGCGTCGCCGAAGGCGCGGTCTGCGCGAACCACCAGATGGCTTCCGACATGACCCGCCTGCGCAACGACGTCGCCCTGAAGAACCTGCCGGCCGAAGCACGCCGCCAGGTCGCCGCGAATGCGGCGCTGGGTGCGACGACGGAAGTCTGCGAAACCCCTACCAATTCTGTGAAGAAGTAACCATGCAAGACTCTTTTGACTTGACGAAGCTTATCTTCGGACGGCTCAGCTGGGATGCGATTCCCTTCCATGAGCCGATCCTGATCGCTACCTTCGCAGGCGTGCTCGTCGGTGGTGCGGCCCTGATCGGCCTGATCACCTACTTCCGCCTGTGGGGCACCCTGTGGCGCGACTGGTTCACCAGCATCGACCACAAGAAAATCGGCATCATGTACATGGTGCTCGGTATTGTCATGCTGCTGCGCGGCTTCGCTGACGCACTGATGATGCGCGCCCAGCAGGCGCTCTCGTTCGGCGAGAACGCCGGCTTCCTGCCGCCGCACCACTACGACCAGGTCTTCACCGCCCACGGCGTGATCATGATCTTCTTCGTGGCAATGCCGCTGATTACCGGCCTGATGAACTACGTGGTGCCGCTGCAGATCGGCGCGCGCGACGTGGCCTTCCCGTTCCTGAACAACTTCTCGTTCTGGATGACGGCCATGGGCGCGGTGCTGGTGATGGCTTCGCTGTTCGTCGGCGAATTCGCGCGTACCGGCTGGCTGGCCTATCCGCCGCTGTCGGGCATCCTGGCCAGTCCGGGTGTCGGGGTCGACTACTATATCTGGGCGCTGCAGGTGGCCGGGGTAGGTACCTTGCTGTCCGGTGTTAACCTGATCGTCACCATCGTCAAGATGCGCGCGCCAGGCATGGACATGATGAAGATGCCAGTCTTCACCTGGACCTCGCTGTGCACCAACATCCTGATCGTGGTGACCTTCCCGATCCTGACCGCCACGCTGGCCATGCTGGGCATGGACCGCCTGTTCGACACCGCCTTCTTCACGAACGACCGCGGCGGCAACGCCATGCTGTACGTGAACCTGATCTGGATCTGGGGCCACCCTGAGGTCTACATCCTGATCCTGCCGGCCTTTGGTATCTTCTCGGAAGTCGTTTCGACCTTCTCGGGCAAGCGCCTGTTCGGCTACACCTCGATGGTGTATGCGACCTGCGTCATCATGGTCCTGTCCTACCTGGTCTGGCTGCACCACTTCTTCACCATGGGTAGCGGCGCGAGCGTCAATTCGTTCTTCGGTATCACCACGATGATCATCTCGATCCCGACGGGCGCGAAGATCTTCAACTGGCTGTTCACGATGTACCGCGGCCGTATCCGTTTCGAACTGCCGATGATGTGGACGATTTCGTTCATGCTGACCTTCACCATCGGCGGCATGACCGGCGTGATGCTGGCGATCCCGGCGGCCGACTTCGTGCTGCACAACTCGCTGTTCCTGATCGCCCACTTCCACAACGTCATCATCGGCGGCGTGGTGTTCGGTCTGTTTGCAGGTATCAACTACTGGTTCCCGAAAGCCTTCGGCTACAAGCTGAACGAGTTCTGGGGCAAGGTGTCGTTCTGGCTCTGGTCGATCGGCTTCTGGGTTGCGTTCACGCCACCGTACATCCTGGGCTTCATGGGCGTGACCCGCCGCATGAGCCACTTCGAAGATCCTGAACTGCAATGGCTGTTCCAGATCTCCTTCGTGGGCACCCTGATGATCGCCGGCGGTATCGGCGCGCTGCTGATGCAGTTCTTCATGACCTGGAAAAACCGCAAGCAACTGCGTGACGTCACCGGCGACCCATGGGATGGCCGTACCCTGGAATGGTCGACCTCGTCGCCACCGCCAGACTACAACTTCGCCTTCACCCCGGTGGTGTACGACAACGACACCTTCGCCGACATGAAGAAAGCCGGCTGGAAGCGTCCGCTGAAGGACTACGTCGCGATCCACATGCCGAAGAACACCTGGGCTGGCTTCGTGATCTCGGCCATCGCCATGGTGATCGGTTTCGCCATCATCTGGCACATGTGGCTGCTGACCGGCCTCGCGTTCATCGCGATGATGGTGGCGATCGTCGTCCACACCTTCAACTACAAGCGCGACTACTACATCTCGGCCGAAGAAGTGACCCGTACCGAGAACGAGCGTACCAAACTGCTGGAAGCCCATGTCTAACACTAACGTAACGATGACCGGCGCCGACGGCGGCGCCGCTGCCGTGCGCGAATACCACGTGCGCGAGCATCACCCGGAACAGGGCACGCTGCTCGGTTTCTGGATCTACCTGATGAGCGACTGCCTGCTGTTCGCATCGCTCTTCGCGGCCTATGCAGTGCTGGGCCGTAACTTCGCCGGCGGCCCGTCGGGCGCCGAGCTGTTCGACCTGCCGCTGGTGGCGATCAATACCGGCTTCCTGCTGGTGTCGTCGATCACCTTCGGCTTCGCGATGATCGCGGCGCAGGCCAAGAAGCTGGGCTCGGCCCAGCTCTGGCTCGGCATCACCGGCGTCCTGGGCGCCTGCTTCCTGGCGCTGGAACTGTACGAGTTCTACCACCTGATCCACGAAGGCGCCGGCCCGTCGCGCAGCGGCTTCCTGACCGCGTTCTTCTCGCTGGTCGGTACCCACGGCCTGCACGTGCTGTTCGGTATCGTGTGGCTGGTCGTTCTGATGTTCCAGCTGGCCAAGCATGGCCTGAGCGTAGAAAACATGCGCCGCCTGTCGTGCCTGTCGCTGTTCTGGCACTTCCTGGACGTCGTCTGGATCTTCGTCTTCACCTTTGTCTACCTGATGGGAGTGCTGCCATGAGCAACCAACACCACGACCATGGCCACGACGCGCTGCACGGCCACACCCACGGCGACCACCCTGGCGTGCACTACAGCCTGAAGGACTACACCACCGGCTTCGTGCTGGCCGTGATCCTGACCGTGATCCCGTTCTGGCTGGTGATGGGCAACGTGCTCGATCCGTCGACCACCAAGTTCGTCATCCTCGGCTTCGCCGGCGTCCAGCTCATCGTGCACATGATTTACTTCCTGCACATGAACTCGAAGTCGGAAGGCGGCTGGAACATGATGGCGCTGATCCTGACCATTGTCCTGCTGGTCATCGTGCTCTCGGGCTCGATCTGGGTCATGCACCACATGAACGCCAACATGATGCCCGGCATGGGCGACGCCGCGGCCGTGACCGGCCACGGTCCTCACGACATGCAGTGATGTCGAGGCACGATCCGGCAGCAGCCGCTCCGCGGCGTAGTGTGGTGCGAGTGATCCTCGCGATCCTCGGGCTGCTCCTGATCGTGCTGTTCGCAGGGCTGGGAACCTGGCAGGTGGTACGCCTGCAATGGAAACTGGCCCTGATCGAACGGGTGGAGTCGCGTGTGCACGCGGCTCCCGTTGCACCGCCCGCATCTTCCCGCTGGGCGCAAGTCTCCAAAGAATCCGACGAATACCGGCATGTACGTCTCGCCGGGCACTTCCTCTACGAATACACGACGCCTGTCCAGGCCGTATCCGACCTGGGCGCCGGCTTCTGGCTGGTCACGCCTTTCTGCGGTACCGACGGCGCCATCGTGCTGGTGAACCGCGGCTTCATCGCTTCTTCCGGCAACACTGCTGCGCGCTTCCCGGCACGGCAAGGTTCCGCCGATGCCTGCGCTGCCGCTTCCGGCTCGCCGCATACGCTGACCGGTTTGCTGCGCATCGCCGAACCCGGCGGCGGCTTCCTGCGCGATAACGATCCGGCGCGCAACCGCTGGTTCTCGCGCGACGTCGCCGGCATCGCCGCCGCGCGCGGCTTGACCAATGTTGCTCCTTACTTCATCGACGCCGCCAAGGGGCAGGAGCCTCCTGGCGCGCCCGACCAGCCCGTTGGCGGCCTGACCGTCATCTCTTTCCCGAACAACCATCTCGTGTATGCCGGCACCTGGTATGCATTGGCTTTGATGGTGATGGGCGCGTGGTGGTATATTGCGCGCTTGGGTAAAGGAGAGACCGCTCGGTCGCGCAACAATGGCAGTAAAGTTTGATCTACTAACAAGAATAACGCCTTCGATCGCTTCCGCCGAAGAAGCCCACGTCGAATACGCCGCCGGCCACAAGAACATGCTGCAGCTCATCGAGCTGCGCTGGATTGCGGTCATCGGCCAGGTCACGACCATCGCCGGCGCGATCCTCATCTTCGACATCAACCTGCCGCTGGTGCACATGCTGCAGGTGCTGGCCTGCCTGATCGCTTTCAATATCGCCAGCCACCTGCGCTGGCATGAACGGCGCCCGGTCGCCAACAGCGAACTGTTCATGGCCCTGCTGGTGGACGTGGCCACGCTCACCGTCCAGCTGTATCTGTCGGGCGGCACGACGAACCCCTTCGCCTTCCTGTATCTGCTCCAGATTATTATTTCTGCCGTGCTGCTCGAAGCCTGGTCGACCTGGACCATCGTTGCCATCACCATTGCCTGCCTCGGTGCGCTGGCCGTGTATGCGCAGCCGCTCGCGCTGCCGTTCGACCACGCGCGCGGCATCGCGAGCCTGTACGTGCAGGGGATGCTGATCTGCTTCGCGCTGAATGCGGGGCTGCTGGTGATCTTCGTCTCGCGCATCAGCGGTACGGTGCGGGCCAAGGCGGCGCAACTGGCCGAATTGCGCCAGCGCGCGGCCGAGGAAGACCACATCGTGCGCATGGGCCTGCTGGCATCCGGTGCGGCGCACGAGCTGGGGACGCCGCTGGCGACCCTGTCGGTGATCCTGGGCGACTGGAAGCGCATGCCGGAGTTCCGGGGCAGCCCGGACCTGCTGGAAGAGATCGGCGAGATGCAGACCCAGCTCCAGCGCTGCAAGTCCATCGTCAGCGGCATCCTGCTCTCGGCCGGCAAGGCGCGCGGCGAATCGGCGGTGCGCACGACCATCCATACCTTCCTCGACGGCCTGGCCGAGGAGTGGGAAGACAGCCGGCCCGTCAAGGATTTCGTGTACGAGAATTCGATTCTCGACGACATGCCGGTCGCCTTTGACTCTGCCCTGAAGCAGACCGTCGACAACCTGCTCGACAATGCGCTGGAAGCCTCGCCGACCGGCTGGGTGGGCATGAGTGCGAGCGTGGAGGACGATCATCTGTGCGTGATCGTGACCGACCGCGGGCCGGGCTTCCCGGCGTCGGTACTGGCCCAGTTCGGCAAACCCTACCAGAGCACCAAGGGACGCTCGGGTGGCGGCCTGGGATTGTTTTTGGTCGTGAACGTGGCGCGCACCCTGGGTGGCGCCGTCGTGGCACGCAATGGAGATGAAGGCGGTGCGGAAGTGAAGTTGACGATTCCACTGGCGGCGATCCGCCTGGCCGGGGAGGGCGAGCATGCCTGAGACGCCGGTACTGTTGATCGTCGAGGATGACGAAGCCTTTGCCCGCACGCTCGGGCGCTCGTTCGAACGGCGCGGCTACAAGGTGCTGCACGCGCCGGGCTACGAGGAAGCGGCGGAAGTGCTGCGCGAGCACGACCCGGGCTACGCGGTGGTCGATCTCAAATTGAAGGGCAATGCGTCGGGGCTGTCCTGCGTGCAGATGCTGCATGCGCACGACCCGGAGATGCTGATCGTGGTGCTGACCGGGTTCGCCAGCATCGGCACGGCGGTGGAGGCGATCAAGCTCGGGGCTTGCCAGTACCTGGCCAAGCCGTCGAACACCGACGACATCGAGGCCGCCTTCGGGCACGTGGCGGGGAGCACGGATGTGGAGGTGACGAACCGCTCGACATCGATCAAGACGCTGGAGTGGGAGCATATCCACGCGGTGCTGGCGGAGACGGATTTCAATATCTCGGAAGCGGCGCGGCGTTTGGGGATGCACCGGCGCACCCTGGCGCGCAAGCTCGAAAAGCAGCGCGTCAAATAACGCCCGCGGCAGGTGACATGTAGGGTGGGCGCCCCGTGCCCACGCGTAAAGCATGCGTCAAGATCGACGTGTGCAGCACCTTGGACGGTGACGATCACCGCGTGGGCACAGGGCGCCCACCCTACGAACATTCACGTCGCGGGCCGAAGGGGCGTAGGGTAGAGCGGGCCACCCTACGAATTAAAGCGCGGCAAGCATCTTGCGCACGGTCTGGTGCGCCTCGAACCAGCCACTGTCGATCAGCTTCGGCCTGCACTCGGCGCATTCCTCGAACGGGTTGCAGGCGTGGGCCAGCTCGACGTATTTCGACCCGACCACCGGCTTGGCCGCCCGCGCATCGCGCGACGATGGCTCGCCCGCACTTGCACCGGCAGCGGCGCTACCCGCCAGCCATTTCGCAAACGGCTCCACCGCCACGCCATCCGGCACATACCAGCTCTTGCGGGTGGGATTCCAGCGCGCGCCCAGCGCCTTGGCTTCGTCTTTCTCCGCGTACGGAACCTTCAATACTTTCATTACCGCCTCGTTTGGTGAAGCCCGTATTGTAAGGCCTCGGCGCTCAGGGAACGAGGACCAGGCGATAACCGACCGCCGTCTCGGTGATCAGGTGCCGCGGCTGCGCCGGTTCATCCTCCAGCTTGTGGCGCAGGTGCCCCATGTACACGCGTAGGTAATGCCCGTTCTCGCCGTTCGACGGCCCCCACACCGCGCGCAGCAGCTGCGGGTTGGTCATCACCTTGCCGGCGTTCGCCACCAGCACCGACAGCAGCTTGAATTCCAGCGGCGTCAGGTGCACGCGGCTGCCGTTCTTCATGACGATCCGCTCGACCAGGTCCACGCTGATCTCGCCGAAACGGACCACCGCATCCGCCGCCGCGGGCTGGCGCTGGCGCCGCAGCGTGGCGCGGATGCGCGCCAGCAGCTCGCCGGTGCCGAAAGGCTTGGTCAGGTAGTCGTCGGCGCCCGCATCGAGCGCGCGGATCTTGGCCTGCTCGGCGTCGCGCGCCGACAGCACGATGATCGGCATGCCCGACCACTTGCGCACGTCGCTGATGAAATCGACGCCGTCGCCGTCCGGCAGGCCGAGGTCGAGCACCACCAGGTCGGGGCGGCGGGTGCCGGCGTCGATCAGGGCGCGTTTCAGCTCGACCGACTCGTGCACCTGCCAGCCTTCCTGTTCGAGGGCGGCGCGCACGAAGCGGCGGATCTGGGGTTCGTCTTCCACCAGCAGGGCGGTGGGGCGCGGTTCACTCATCGTGGACTTCCATGTCTAAGGTATGTGGCTCGGGCAGGGCCGGCGGTTCGCCGCGCGGCAGCGAGAAGGTGATGGCGGCGCCGCCTTCGGGCGCGGCGCCCGCCACGATGCGCCCGCCATGCGCCTCGACGATGGCGCGGCAGATCGCCAGCCCCAGGCCCACGCCCGGCAAGGCCGATTCCTGCTGGCCGCGCGCGAACTTCTCGAACAGTGCTTCCTCGCGGCCCGGCGGCAGGCCGGGGCCGTCGTCGCTGACGGTGACGTCGACCCAGTCCTCGCGCACCTGCGCGGCAATAGTGATCGTGCTCGCCGGCGGCGTGTATTTTGCCGCATTTTCCAGTAGGTTGGACAGCACGCGTTCCAGCAGCACGGCGTCGAAGCGCAGCAGCGGCAGGTCGGGCGGGATGCGGGTGCGGATGGTGCGCGCGCCCAGCGCCTGGCGCAGCGGCCGCAGCGCGCTGCCCACGGTTTCTTCCAGCGCCTGCCATTGCTGGTTCAGGCGCACGGCGCCGCTTTCGATGCGCGCCATGTCGAGCAGGTTGGCCACCATCGTGCCCAGGCGCCGCGATTCCTCGTGCAGGGCCACGGCGGTGTCGCGCTCCTGGGGCGGCAAGGGCGGCTCGGCGCGCAGCAGCGATTCGGACAGGCCGACCAGGGCGGTGAGCGGCGTGCGCAGATCGTGCGACAGCGCCGCCAGCAGCGAATTGCGCAGGCGCTCGGATTCCATGCTCACCAGTGCCGCCTGGGCCACCTCGATGTAGTGCACCCGTTCCAGGGCGATGGCGGCCAGCGCCGCATAGGTGTCGAGCTGCTGGCGTTGTTCGGGCAATGGCAGCCAGCGGCCGCCATCCGGCGCGATCGCCAGCACGCCGCGGGTGCGCATCGGCGCCACCAGCGGCAGGTAGAACAGCGGGCTGCCGGGCAGGGTGTGGGTGCCGTGGCCGGCCGGGCTGGCGTGGTCGAAGGCCCATTGGGCGACGCCCGCGTCCAGGCCGGCCAGGTCGGAAGCGCCCGCGACGAGCTTGCCCTCGGCATCCGGCAGCAGCAGCACGGCGCGCGCCCCGAAGGCCGCGGCGATGGTGGCGCGCGTCGATTCCAGCACCTGTTCGTTCTGCAGCGCGCCAGAGAGTTCACGTGCGAATTCGTAGAGCGACTGGGCGCGCGCCTCGCGCCTCCTCGCCACCTGGGCCTGGAAGCGCAGGCCGGCGGTCATCTGGCCGGTGATCAGGCCGACGGCCAGCATCACGCCGAAGGTGATCAGATACTGCACGTCGCTCACCGCAAAGGTATAACGCGGCGGCACGAAGAAGAAGTCGAAGCCGGCCACGCTCACGCAGGTGGCCAGCACCGACGGCCCGCGCCCGAAGCGCACCGCCACCAGCAGCACGACCAGCAGGAACAGCATCGCGATGTTGGCCAGGTCGAGCCAGCCCGAAAGCGGCGCGAACAGCAGCGCCGCGCCCAGGCCGGCCAGTCCCGCCCACAGGTAGCGCAGCCGGCTTGCCTGGGGCGGCGGGATGGCCGACGGCTCCTGGGCGGCGCGCGGACGGCCGGCGGCGCCGGCGCCGACTTCGAGCAGGTCGACGTCCGGCGCAAGCCGCGCCAGCTTCGCGTGCAGGCGCCGGCCCCAGCGCCTGCGCGCACGCCCCAGCACCAGGCGCTGCAGGTTGTGGGCGCGGGCATAGGACAGCAGGGCCTGGGCCGGTTCGGCGTCGGGCAGCACGGCGGTGGTGGCGCCCGATTCCTGGGCCAGCTTGAGCACGCCGAGCGTGGCTTCGCGCGCCGCATCCGGCAGGCGCTGCAAGGCCGGCGTCTCCACGTACACGGCATGCCAGGCGCAATCGAGCTGGCCGGCCAGGCGTGCGCAGTTGCGCACCACGTGTTCGCCAGACGCGCCGGGGCCGACGCAGGCGAGCAGGGCGCCGTCGGTCTTCCACACCGGCGCGATCGCCTGCTCGACGCGGTAGGCGCGCACGTCGTCGCCAATGCGCTCGGCGGTGCGGCGCAGGGCCAGCTCGCGCAGCGCGATCAAATTCCCCTTACGGAAGAAGTTGTTCGATGCGCGCTCGGCCTGGGCGCCCTGGTAGACCTTGCCGGCCTTCAGACGCGCCAGCAGTTCGTCGGCCGGGACGTCGACCAGGATCACCTCGTCGGCGCCGTCGAACACGCTGTCGGGCACGGTCTCGGCCACCTTCACGCCGGCGATGCCGGCGACGACATCGTTCAGGCTCTCCAGGTGCTGGACGTTCAGGGTGGTGAAGACGTCGATGCCGGCCGCCAGCAGCTCCTCGACGTCCTGCCAGCGCTTCGGGTGGCGCGAGCCGGGCACATTCGAGTGCGCCAGCTCGTCGACCAGGATCAGCGCCGGGCGCTGCGCCAGCGCGGCGTCGAGGTCGAATTCAGGCAGCTCGCGGCCGCGGTAGGGCAGGCGGCGGGCAGGTAGCAGATCGAGGCCGGCCAGCAGGGCCGCCGTGTCCTGGCGCCCGTGGGTCTCGACCACGCCGGCCAGCACCGGCGTGCCGCTGGCGGCCAGCTTGCGCGCCTCGAGCAGCATCGCATAGGTCTTGCCGACGCCGGCCGAGGCCCCGACGTAAATGCGCAGGCTGCCGCGCGCATCACGCCTTTCCTGCGCGCGCACCTGGGCCAGCACGGTGTCGGGGTCGGGTCGGGTCATCATGTCAGCGAGTATGCGGCATCTGCTCGTCCAATGCCAGGTTCAGGGCCAGCACATGAACCCGCGCCTCGCCGAACACCCCCAGCCAGGGCCGCTCGGTATGCGCCTCGACCAGGCCCAGCACGCGCTCGCGTGGGAAACCACGCGCGGCGGCTACCCGGTTGACCTGGTACAGCGCGGCAGCCGGGCTGATGTGCGGGTCGAGGCCGCTGGCCGAGGCGGTGACCAGGTCGACCGGGATGGCGTCGCGGTTGCTTAAATCGGCGGCGCGCAGGGCGGCGATGCGGCCGGCGACCGCCTCCTTCAGGGCAGGGTTGCTCGGCCCCTGGTTGGCGCCCGAGGAGCCGGCGCCATTGTTCGGCGTCGGCGCCGTGGCCGACGGCCGGCCCCAGAAGTAGGCCGGAGAAGTGAAGGACTGGGCGACCAGCTGCGAGCCGATCACCTTGCCGTCCTGTTCGACCAGGCTGCCGTTGGCCTGGCGCGGCATGAGCAGCTGGGCCAGGCCGGTGACTGCCAGCGGGTAGGCCAGGCCGCACAGCAGGGTGAGGGCCGCGAAGACCGCAAGGGCGGGACGAATGGCATTCTTCATGATGTTTTCCAGGTCAGGCAAGGTTGAAGAGAACGAGCAGCATGTCGATGGCCTTGATGCCCGCAAACGGCAGCAGCAGGCCGCCTACGCCATACACCAGCAAATTGCGGCGCAGGAGGGCGGTGGCGCCGATCGGGCGGTAGGCCACGCCACGCAAGGCCAGCGGAATCAGGAACACGATGATCAGGGCGTTGAAGATCACCGCCGACAGGATCGCCGAGGACGGGCTGTGCAGGCCCATGATGTCGAGCGCGCCCAGCTGCGGATACACGCCGACAAAGGCCGCCGGGATGATGGCGAAGTACTTGGCGATGTCGTTGGCGATCGAGAAGGTGGTCAGCGAGCCGCGCGTCATCAGCATCTGCTTGCCGATCTCGACGATCTCGAGCAGCTTGGTCGGGTTTGAATCGAGGTCGACCATGTTGCCGGCTTCCTTGGCGGCCTGCGTGCCCGAGTTCATGGCCACTGCCACGTCGGCCTGGGCCAGCGCCGGGGCGTCGTTGGTCCCGTCGCCGGTCATCGCCACCAGCCGGCCTTCGCCCTGGTAGCGGCGGATCAGGGCCAGCTTGTCCTCGGGCGTGGCGTCGGCCAGGAAGTCGTCGACGCCGGCTTCGGCGGCAATCGCGGCCGCAGTGAGCCGGTTATCGCCGGTGATCATCACCGTCTCGATGCCCATGCGGCGCAGGGCGCCGAAGCGCTCGCGGATGCCGCCTTTCACCACGTCCTTGAGTTCGACCACGCCCAGCACGCGGGCGCCGTCGGACACGGCCAGCGGCGTGCTGCCGCGGCGCGCCGCCTCGTCCACGGCGCGCGCCACGGCGTCGGGCCAGGCGCCGCCCAGGGCTTCGACGTGCTTGCGCACCGCGCTGGCGGCGCCTTTTCGAATACAGCGTTCGCCGATGTCGACGCCGCTCATGCGGGTCTGAGCAGTGAAAGGCACGAAATGGGCGCCGAGCGCAGCCAGTTCGCGTTCGCGCATGGCGAAGCGGGTCTTGGCCAGCACCACGATGCTGCGGCCTTCCGGCGTTTCGTCGGCCAGCGACGCCAGTTGCGCGACGTCGGCCAATTGCGGCTCGGTCACGCCCGGAGCGGGCAGAAAATCGCTGGCCTGGCGGTTGCCGAGGGTGATGGTGCCGGTTTTATCCAGCAGCAGGACGTCGACGTCGCCGGCGGCTTCCACCGCGCGGCCAGACGTCGCGATGACGTTCGCGCCCATCATGCGGCTCATGCCGGCCACGCCGATGGCGGACAGCAGGCCGCCGATGGTGGTCGGGATCAGGCACACCAGCAGGGCTACCAGGGTGGTCACCGAGACCGGCGCGCCGCTGCCGGCGGCACCTACCGCGAACAGCGAGAACGGCAGCAGGGTCACCGTCACTACCAGGAACACGATCGTGAGCGCCACCAGCAGGATGGTCAGCGCGATCTCGTTCGGAGTCTTGCGGCGCTGGGCGCCTTCGACCATGGCGATCATGCGGTCGAGGAAGGTCTCGCCTGGATTCGCGCTGACGCGCACCACCAGCCAGTCCGACAGCACACGGGTGCCGCCGGTGACTGCGCAGAAGTCGCCGCCGGCTTCGCGGATCACGGGGGCGGATTCGCCGGTGATCGCGCTTTCGTCGACCGAGGCGATGCCTTCGATGGCTTCGCCGTCGATCGGCACCACGTCGCCGGCTTCGACCAGGATCACGTTCCCCTTGCGCAGGTCGGACGCGGAGACCGGCAGCCAGCCGGCGCCGTGGTGCGGGGCGTTGAGCTTCTTGGCGATGGTGGCCACCTTCAGGCCGCGCAGCGAGGCGGCCTGCGCCTTGCTGCGGCCTTCGGCCAGGGCCTCGGCGAAGTTCGCGAACAGCACCGTGAACCAGAGCCAGACGGCGATCGCCAGTATGTAGCCCGGCGGCGCGTCGCCCGCGCCGGCGAGGGCGTGGAAGAACAGCAGCGTGGTCAGGATGCTGCCGGCGTAGACCACGAACATCACGGGGCTGCGCAGCTGGACGCGCGGGTCGAGCTTGGCAAAGGCGCCCTTGATGGCGGGGCCGACCAGCTTGGGGTCGAACAGGGTCAGGCCGCGGCTGGCGCGGTCCGGCGTTGATTGTGCAGGCAATATGGCGGACATCGTTTACTCCAGGATGAATTTCAGCGGGCGAACAGCTGCAGGTGCTCGGCGACGGGGCCGAGGGCAAGCGCGGGCACGTAGTTCAGCACCCCGACCAGCACCACGATGGCAACCAGCAGGAACACGAACATCGGGCCGTGCGTCGGCAGCGTGCCGGCGGTGGCGTTCAGGCGCCCCTTGGCGGCCAGCGAACCGGCGATCGCCAGCACCGGCACGATCACGGCGAAGCGTCCGAACCACATGGCAATGCCCAGCATGGTGTTATAGAAGGGCGTGTTGGCCGACAGGCCGGCAAAGGCGCTGCCGTTGTTGTTGGCGGCCGAGGTAAAGGCGTACAGCACTTCGCTGAAGCCGTGCGCGCCGGGGTTCGCCAGGCCGGCCTTGCCGACATCCATCACCACGGCCGCGGCGCTACCGGCCAGCACCAGCACCGGCACCACCAGGATCACGATGGCGGCCATCTTCATCTCGAAGGCCTGGATCTTCTTGCCCAGGTATTCCGGCGTGCGGCCGATCATCAGGCCGGCCACGAACACGGCCAGGATGGCGAACACCAGCATCCCGTACAGGCCCGAGCCGACGCCGCCGAACACCACTTCGCCCAGCTGCATCATGACCAGCGGCACCATGCCGCCCAGGGGCATGAAGGAATCGTGCATGGCGTTCACCGCGCCGCAGGAGGCGGCGGTGGTGACGGCCGCGAACAGGCTGCTGGCGGCCACGCCGAAGCGCACCTCCTTGCCTTCCATGTTGCCGCCGGCCTGCAGGCTGCTTGCCGCCTGGTCGACGCCGAGCGCCGCCAGCACCGGATTGGCCTGCTGCTCGAAACCGGCCACCGCCACCGCGCCGAGCACGAACAGCAGGCTCATGGCGGCCAGCACGGCCCAGCCCTGGCGCCGGTCGCCGACCACGCGCCCGAAGGTGAAGCACAGGCCGGCCGGAATCAGGAAGATCGCCAGCATCTGCGCGAAGTTCGACAGCGCCGTCGGGTTTTCGAAAGGATGGGCCGAGTTGGCATTGAAAAAGCCGCCGCCGTTGGTGCCGAGCAGCTTGATCGCTTCCTGCGAAGCGACCGGGCCCATGGCCAGCAGCTGGCTGCTTGCATCCTTTGCGGCATCGATCAGCGCCACTTCCTTATAAGCGTCGAAGTTCTGGATCACGCCCTGGCTGACCAGGAACAGCGCGAACAGCAGCGACAGCGGCAGCAGCACGTACAGCACGGAGCGCGTCAGGTCGACCCAGAAGTTGCCGATCGCGCCGGCCGAGCGCGCGCTGAAGCCGCGCATCAGGGCAAAGGCGACGGCGATGCCGGTGGCGGCGGAAAAGAAGTTCTGGCCGGCCAGGACCAGCATCTGGCTCAGGTAACTCATGGTCTGTTCGCCGGCGTAGCCTTGCCAGTTGGTGTTGGCGACGAAGCTGATGGCGGTATTGAACGAGGAGTCGGGGGACACGCCCGGCAGGGCCTGCGGGTTCAGCGGCAGCACGCCCTGCAGGCGCTGGACGGCATAGGTGAACAGGGCGCCCACGCCATTGAACAGCAGGAGCGCGACGGCGTAGCCGCGCCAGCCCTGGTCCTGGGTGGCGGCGGGACCGGCCGCGCGGTAGAGCAGGCGCTCCACCGGCGCCAGCCAGCCCATGCCCGGCACCTTGTCGCGGCCGGCCACGTGGGCCATGAACAGGCCCAACGGCCAGGCCAGGGCCAGCAGGGCCAGCAGGAAGGCTGCGAGCAGCAACATCGATTGGGTCGTCATCACAGGTCCTCCGCTTTCATGAGCGCGTAGACCAGGTAGACGAGGAGGGCCGCGGCCAGCAGGCCCGCTCCCAGATAGAGGCCGCTCATTCGGTCCTCCCCAAACGCGCGCACAGCGCCACCAGGGCGCAGCACAGCGCCGTAAAGCCGCCAAGGGCGGCAATGAAGATCACATCCATGGAAAACCCTCACGTTGTTCTTGTTGTGGGAAGCGTAAGACGGGCCGCCTCAAGATGGGATAAAGACCTGGCCCGCCGCTGTACAGGAAATGTAAAAACGGCTCAGAAAGTACGGCCGACGGTCAGTTGCAAGGCCCGCTTGCCGAGGAACTGGCCGTCCGCCGGCGAGGCATAGGCCGCGCGGCTGGCGTCCGTGCCGATGGCGGCCAGGGTCACGGTGGCGATGCCGAAGTCGTGGGCGACGGCTGCCTTCCAGTCGGTGTAGCTGGCGGCGCTCGCGTGGCGCACGCGCTGGCGGCCGGCGTGCAGGTTGACGGTGGTTTTCTCGCCGGCGGCAAAGTTGAAGTTCAGGTCGAGGTAGCCGCTGCCGTGCGAATCCGGGATACCGAACAGGTTGCTCAGGCTGTGCGAATACTTCAGGGTGGCGACGCCGTATCCCAGCTGGGCATAGACTTCGGCGGTATTCGCGTTGTCGAAGCCGCTCACATGCGACAGGCCGTTCGAGGGGTAGAGATAGCCGAGCAGGCCGGCGTCGTAGCCGATGCCGTTGGCGAAGCTGCCGCGCTTGCCGCCGTAGATGTCGGCCTCGATGCTGCCCGAGCCGCCGGCGTCGCGCGTCCAGGTGATCGACGACGCCCATGCGCCCGCGTACCAGCCGGAAGCGGCGGCGTAGTCGGCGCCGGCCTGGACGGCGGGCTGCAGGCGGGTTTGCGAGATGCCGCGGTAGCGGTAGTCGGAGGTGAGGGCAACATTGGCGGTGGCGGTGGCGGTGGCGGCGGCTTCTTGCGCCTGGGCGGCGCCGGCCAGGCTGGCCAGGCCCGCAGCCAGCAGGATGACATTCTTCATGGGTCTCTTTCGGACGAACGGTAAGGCCCGCCGGACGGTCCGGCGGGCAGGGAAACAGCCCGGCCAGATTAGCCGTCGGCCCGTAAAGATTGTCTAAAAAGCGCAGGCCTTGAGGTAAAGCGCCGGTAAATCCTGCCGTCGCGTCCAAGGTTACGCGCGGCAGTTAACGGTTTCTTAATATAGACCTGATAACATTGTCAGCATGCCAAGGTATGCATGCGACCATCCATGCTGCCTTCATCAACGCTTGCCCTTTCGACAGGATAACCCTCCACAAGTGGACCGACTGACCTCCAGCTTCATCGTCTCCAGGTGCGCCGTCTTGCTGTGCGCGCTGATCGCCCTGGCGAATACCGTGGGCTGGGTGTTCGGCCTGCCGGTCCTGGTGTCGGTCCTGCCGTCGCTGCCGAAGATGGTGCCGGCCACCACCTTGCTGCTGGTACTGGCCACGGCCAGCCTCGCGTGCCAGGCGCGCGCCTTGCCCCTGCGGGTGCCGGCCCTGTGTTTCGGCGCGGCTGCGGCGCTGCTCGGCCTGACGATGGCGCTCGGCCACCTGTTCAAGCTGCCGATCGGGCCTTTCCTGGCAGCCGCGTTCGGCAGCCAGAGCGCCATCAGTTTGTCGTCCACCTTTACGTCGCTGGTGTTCATGGGGCTGGGCATTTCCCTGTCGCTGTTCGCGCTGCGCCGCTCGGCGGTGCTGGCGCAGGCGGCTGCCATGGCCGTGTTCCTGGTGTCGCTGCTGAATGCGAGCGTCTATTTTTTCCGCGATACCTTCCTGTTCGAGGTCCTGCCGGGACAGGGCGTGGCGATCACGACCACCCTCTCCGCGCTCATGCTTTCCGTTGGCGTGCTGTTCCTCCAGCCGCGGCACGGCATCATGGCGGCCGTGACCAGCGACCTGCCGGCGATCCGCATCGCGCGCCGCCTGCTGCTCTCGGCGGTGCTGGTGCCGCTGGGCCTGGGCATCGGCGTGACCCTGGCGCTGAAGGCGGAACTCTACGATGCCGTGAGCGCGCTGCCGCTGCTGGTGTGGGGCACGATCGTCGTGTTCACAGTGATCATCTGGCGCCTCTGCCTGCAACTGCACGAGGTGGAAGTCGCGCGCCAGCACGCCGAGGCCGAGGTGCGCCGCGCCATGCACGAGCTGCATGCCGCCGATCAGCGCAAGGACGTCTTCCTGGCCACCCTGGCCCACGAGCTGCGCAACCCGCTGGCGCCGATCAAGGCTACGGCCCAGCTGCTGGGCCGCACCGGCGCCACCGACCCCGAGCACCTGCGCCGCATGAGCGGCATCATCGAACGCCAGGTCGACCACCTGGTGAACCTGGTCGAGGACCTGATGGACGTGTCGCGCGTGCGCAGCGGCCAGATCGCGCTGGAGCAGGCGCCGGTCGACCTGAACAGCGTGATCGGCGCCGCCCACGAACAGGTGCGCCCGCTGATCGAACGCCGCCACCACGCGTTGCGCATCGACGCGCCCGCCCATCCGGTCTGGGTGCTGGGCGACGGCAAGCGCCTGGTGCAGGTGCTGGCGAACCTGCTGAACAACGCCGCCAAGTACACGCCGCCGAACGGCAAGCTGTACCTGACGCTGCGTGCGCACGGCCGGCAGGCCGAGATTGCCGTGCGCGACGACGGCGCAGGCATCGAAGCGGCACTTTTGCCGAGCGTGTTCGAGATGTTCACCCAGGCCGCGCTCACGCCCGAACGCTCGGAAGGCGGCCTGGGCATGGGCCTGGCCCTGGTCAAGCGCCTGACCGAGATGCACGGCGGCAGCGTGCGTGCCGACAGCGCAGGCGCCGGGCGCGGCAGCACTTTCACCGTGGTGTTGCCGCTCGTCGACCCTGCCAGCCTGGAACCAGACTGAGTGCGTTCATCACCTGTCAGTTCCGCTGGGAGGCACACGGAGATTGACGAATATCAAGAAGTAGCCTGAACACCAAAAGCAGACTCGTCCATTGAGCGCCGCCGATTTGTCGCATCTTGCCGTGCATCACAAATTGGTTTGTGCGCCGTCTATCCGACAATCAATTGACGAGGTAACCCATGGCCACACGCAAGAAGAACGGGGCGCTCGACGGCGCCGGCTCCATCCTCAGCACGGTCGCCGGCCCGGCCGACGCCAGGCCGCCGACCAGCCTGGGTGCCAGGACCCCGGAGAGCGAGCGCCTGCTCGAGAAAGTGGTGTCCGACCAGGCCCTGGCCGCCGAGATGCCCTTCAACCCGACCAAGCCGCTGGAGTACGGCGAGGACTCGATACCGCCGCACGAAGGGGCGCGCCACGCGCCCTCGACGCCGCTGGCCACCGCCAGCACCACCACCGAAAACATCGCCTCGCCCAAGGCCGGCGACGGCACCCCGGAAATCGGCCGCAACCCCCTGAATGGCCCGCTCGACCGCGTGCGTGTGGACGACAGCGGCCGCGTGCTCACCACCAACCAGGGCGTCCCGGTCGGGAACAACCAGGATTCGCTGAAGATCGGCCTGCGCGGGCCGACAGCCCTGGAAGACTTCATCCTGCGCGAAAAGATCACCCACTTCGACCACGAGCGCATTCCCGAACGCGTGGTGCATGCGCGCGGCTCGGCGGCGCACGGCTACTTCGAGAGCTACCAGGATCTATCCGCCATCACGCGCGCCGCACCGTTTGCCAAGGCCGGCAAGAAGACGCCGGTGTTCGTGCGCTTCTCGACGGTGGCCGGCTCGCGCGGATCAAGCGACACCGTGCGCGACGTGCGCGGCTTCGCCACCAAGTTCTACACCGAGGAGGGGAACTGGGACCTGGTCGGGAATAACATCCCGGTCTTCTTCATCCAGGATGCGATGAAGTTCCCCGACATTATCCATTCGGTGAAGCCGGAGCCGCACAACGAGATCCCGCAGGCGTCGAGCGCGCACGATACCTTCTACGACTTCGCCGGGCTGTCGCCCGAGATCTTCCACATGCTGATGTGGGTCGAGTCCGACCGCGCCATTCCGCGCAGCTACCGCATGATGCAGGGTTTTGGGGTGCACACCTTCCGCCTGATCAACGCCGCCGGCGAATCGCGCTTCTGCAAATTCCACTGGACGCCGCTACAGGGCACCCACTCGCTGGTCTGGGACGAAGCCGTGAAGCTGGCCGGCGCCGACCCCGACTATCACCGGCGCGAATTGTGGGAAGCCATCGAGGCGGGCCACTTCCCGGAATGGGAACTCGGGCTGCAGGTCTTCACCGAACAGGAAGCGGCCGCCTTTGGCGTGTTCGACGTGCTCGATGCGACCAAGCTGGTGCCGGAAGAACTGGTGCCGGTGCGAACGGTCGGTCGCCTGGTCCTGGACCGCAACCCCGACAACTTCTTCGCCGAGACCGAGCAGGTGGCCTTTTGCACCGCCCACGTCATTCCCGGCATCGACTTCACCAACGACCCGCTGCTGCAAGGACGTATCCACTCGTATGTCGACACCCAGCTCACGCGCCTGGGCGGGCCGAACTTCCACGAGATCCCGATCAACGCGCCGGTGGCCCAGGTCCATAACAACCAGCGCGACGGTTTTCATCGCCAGGCCATCAACCGCGGCCGGGTGGCCTACGAGCCGAATTCACTGGCCGGCGGCTGTCCGTTCCAGGCCGGCGCGCGTGGCTTCAACAGCTATCCGGAGCCGGTCGAGGGAAGTAAAGTGCGCGGCAAACCCGAGCTGTTTGCCGAACACTATGGCCAGGCGCGCCTGTTCTGGAAAAGCCAGACGCCGGTCGAGCAGGCGCACATCATCAATGCCTACCGCTTCGAGTTGACGCGGGTGCAGACGCCGGCGGTACGCGAGCGCATCGTCGCCGGCCTGGTCAACGTCGATCCGGCGCTCGCGCAAGCCGTGGCCAGCCAGCTGGGCATCGCCGTGCCGGCGCCGCTGCCGCGCGCGACCGAACTGCCGATCCCGGATTATCCGGCTTCGCCGCCCTTGTCGCTGCTGTCGCGGCCCGGCAAGACCGGCATCCGCACGCGGCGCATCGCGATCCTGGTGGCGTCCGGCGTCGATGGCGACACGGTGCGCGAGCTGTATGCCGCGCTGCTGAAAGAGGGCGAGCAGCCGCGCCTGGTCGGCCAGCGTCTGGGCAAGGCCGAGTCAAGCACGGGCCATCCGCTCGACATCGAGATCACGCTCGAGACCAGCCCGGCCGTGATGTACGACGCCCTGGTCCTGCCGCCGGGCGACGCCGCCATCTTGGCCCTTAGCCGCGACGGCCGTGCACTGGAATTCGTGCGCGAGCAGTACCGCCACCTGAAACCGATCCTGGCCCTGGGCAGCGGCGCCGGCCTGCTGCAGGCGGCCGGCATTCCGCAGCGGCTCCCGGACGGTGGCGAGGACTGGGGCCTGATCATGGGAGCAAGAGAACCGGCGGCGGCGTTCGCGGCCTTCAAGGCGGCGATCATGCGGCACCGGGTGTACGAGCGCGAGACCGATCCGCCCAGGGTATAGGGTGCCAGGGTGTCGATGACGCGTGCACGGCGCGGTAGGGTGGACGGCTGCGCCGTCCACGCGTCCAACAGGCGCCTGCGTCACCGCGATCAGCCGGCAATCCGCTCCTTCACCCACCCATCTTGCTCAACGCGAAAGCCGACAGGAAGCCGGCCACGGTGATCAATCCGGCGAAATCGTGCGCCTCCTCGAAGGCTTCCGGAATCATGGTATCGGCCAGCATCGCCAGGATCGCACCGGCCGCCACCGCCGTCGTCGCCGCCACCACCTCGTTCGAAAACCCTTCGAACACGGTGTAGCCGACCAGCGCCGAAATACCGGACGCCAGCGCAATCCCGCCCCAGATCCCGAAGATGTAGGCCGCCGAACGCCCGGCCTTTTTCATGCCGGCCGCGCTCGACAAACCCTCGGGCACGTTCGACAGGAAGATCGCCGCCACCGCCACCATGCTGACCTTGCCGCCGCCGAGCATCGACAGGCCGATGACGATCGATTCCGGAATACCGTCGAGGAGGGCGCCGACGGCGATGGCGGCGCCGCTGCCGTCTTCATCGGGCTTGGGCTGCTGGTCGCCCGAGCGCTTGCGGTGCCGCGCCCCGCGGTGCGCGAGCCACCAGTTGGCCAGCGTATAGACGGCGGCGCCGCCCAGGAAACCGAGCGCGGTGGCAGTGAAGCCGCCGGTGTGGAAGGCTTCCTCCATCAGTTCGAAGGAGAGGGCGGAAATCAGGACGCCGCTGCCGAAGGCCATGATGGCGGCGATCAGGCGCGGCGGGACCTTGAAGGGGAGCCCGCAGAATTCGGAAAAAATCGTACGCTAACAGTGCAAGCGTCCCGACCACGCCCGACTGTAGCTTGTTGACCGGTTAATCTGTCTCGCGGCTAAAGCGATAGAACAGGTTCGGCTCGCTGACCACGTACAAATACCCTTCATCGTCGATGGTTACGCCTTCGGCCTGGGGTATGCCCTTCAGCAAACCAGCAAACCCTCTCGCCAGGGAGCGGAAACTCACCACTTTGCCCTCGTCGGTCATTTCAATCAGCAGTTTCGACTCGTCACTGAGCAGAATCAGATGGCCACTCTGTTGGTCGAAGACGACCGAAGATAAGTCAGTCGCAAACACCTTGTCCTTTACCAAGCTGGACAGGTCGCGGACGTGCAGGGAAAAACCTCCTGCCAGGCTGGCACGAAGGCCGCCCACTTCCAGCAATTGGCGGGGGTCACGCTCCTTGGTCACAAACAGGCGGTCGCCTTTCAGGTCGTAGGCGAGCCCTTCAAGGCCTTTGTTGTCCTCCTTGCCAAGCGCCAGGGTCAGAGCTGGATACTGGTCTCGGCTCAATGGTCGATCAGGAGAAAGTTTACCGTCTTCAGCGATGGGGACATCCACGACAACCAGGCTCTGCCGGCGCTCTTCGGCGATTACCAGCTGGCCGTTGCCGGCATAGGACACCGCCTCCACATCGTGGAAGCCATCCAGGCTGTAACGTCTTTCCACATCACCGTCACGACTGAGGGCCAATAGTTCGTTTGGGCCGTTGGTGACCGCCCACAGCAGGTTTAGGTCAGGGTCGAAGGTCAGGCCCGAAAGATTGTTGTCCACACCTGGAACCGGCTTAGCATCCAGCTCAACCCGATAGTCAGGCAGCCACACAGAGCGCTCCTGCCAATCATCGGTGTGCCAGTGGGTCTTGATCCAGAAGTACAAACGATCATCAAGGTGATGGGTGCGGACTTGGAATACGGCGAGCAGGGCAAGGCACAACAGCACCCACATCCAAGCACTTGCTTTCCGTGTTCGGCCCAGCCAGTGTTTAGCCATCGAATACATCAGAGACCTCGTTAATTGGGAGATGCAGCGCGCCGCGCGGTGGTTTCAACCCGACTCGACGCGGCTGGCACAGGTGATGCACAGTGGCGTGGCCGGATCGAATTCCAAGCGGCCTGAGGCGATCAACTCGCCGCATTGGTTACACCAGCCATACTCACCCTCGTGCCAACGCTTGAGGGCCAGCTGGAGGCGGACGCGTTCATGCTGCGCCCGACTGCGGATGGCATCGTTCATTGCTTGCTGCTGGAGTGCATCCATCCTCGACAAACGCCCTACCTTGCCTTGATCCAGCTCTACCGATTGCGAGCGAGACTCAGCGTCTTCCAGCAATCGATCCAGCTCGGCAGCCCGCTGTTCCAGCAGGGTCTTGAAATGGGCAAGATCGAGGGCGTCGTCCATGGCCATTAGCGCAGCAGTAACAGCGGACTGGTGGTGGTGCGGAGCATGCTGGTCGTGGTGCTTCCGACCAGGAACTGCCGGATACGGGAATGGCCATAGGCCCCCATCACCAGCAGATCAATGCCATGCTCTTTCTGATAGGCGTGCAGGGTAGGCTCTATCTCACCGCTCAGGGTCTCGGCACGAACAGTGAACCCGGCGTTGAGCAGCACTTTTTGCGCCCAGTCCAGCTGCGCCGACGACTCGTCGTTCACGGGCCCGACCATGACCAGGTGGATCGGTAGTCCCTTCAGCAGGGGGCTGGCTGCCAGCATCTCCACACCCTTGCGGGTAGTAGCACTGCCATCGAAGGCCAGCATTGCGCTCTGGGGCTTCTGAAAGCTGGTCGGGGTGACCAGGATCGGCCGGTGCATGACACGAATCACGCTTTCCAGCTGGCTTCCGACATGCTGACTCAGGCCTCCACTAGACTCGCCCTGGCGACCGATGACCAGTAGGCGCGTTTCGCTTTCCAGCTCTTGCAGGCTCTCCAGCAGATCGCCATGACGTTGCTTGGACTCCGGTGCGGCCACACCATCCTTCATGGCCCGCTCTTTCGCGGCCGCTAACATGATCCGCCCCTGCTCCAGGGCCAACTTGCCGCGCTGTTCATCCAGGGAAGCAAGCTCATCGAGTAGGTGCTCGCGGCTGCCAAGGCCGATATTGCCACTCAGATCCGGTGCAACCGGGTACTGGCGCTGATCCAGCACATGCAGGAAGGTCAACGGGGCTTCCAGGCTCAGACTGGCCCAGGCCGCATAGTCGCACACGGCTGGGGCCGAGGCGGAACCGTCGATACAGGCGATTATGTGGTTCATTGTTGTTCTCCTTCTCAGTGGCCCATGAGTTGATCAATGGCGTCGGGTTTATCGTGAACGCCGAAGCGATCCACGATAGTGGCGCTTGCTTCGTTGAGGCCCAGCACTTCGACTTCGGTGCCTTCGCGGCGGAACTTGATGACCACTTTGTCCAAAGCGGCAACGGCGGTGATATCCCAGAAGTGGGCGCGATTCAGGTCGATGGTTACCTTGTTCAGGGCTTCTTTGAAGTCGAAGGCCGCGACGAACTTGTCTGCTGAGCTGAAGAACACCTGGCCGGTGACGTTATAGCTACGATGCTCGCCGGCTTCGTCCAGCGAAGAGCTGATCGCCATGTAATGGCCAACCTTGTTGGCGAAGAACATCGCGGCCAGCAGCACGCCGGCCAGCACGCCGAAGGCCAGGTTATGGGTGGCGACCACGACCACCACGGTGACGACCATGACAATGTTGGTCGACAGCGGATGCTTCTTCAGGTTGCGCAGCGAATCCCAACTGAAGGTGCCGATGGACACCATGATCATCACTGCCACCAGCGCCGCCATCGGGATCTGCTTCAACCAGTCGCCGAGGAACACCACCATCAGCAGCAGGAATACGCCTGCGGCAAGGGACGACAGGCGCGAACGACCACCGGATTTCACGTTGATGATCGACTGACCAATCATCGCGCAGCCGGCCATACCGCCGAGCAGACCCGAAGCAATGTTGGCCACGCCCTGGCCCTTGCACTCGCGGTTCTTGTCGCTGGGGGTGTCGGTCAGGTCGTCAACAATGGTCGCGGTCATCATCGACTCCAGCAGACCGACCACGGCCAGTGCTGCCGAGTAAGGGAAGATGATGGCCAACGTCTCGAACGTCAGCGGCACGTCAGGCCAGAGGAAGATTGGCAGCGTATCGGGCAGTTGGCCCATATCGCCGACCGTGCGGATATCTAGCCCAACCGACATGGCGACGGCGGTCAGCACGATGATGCACACCAGCGGCGATGGGATGAGCTTGCCGATCTTGGGGACGTAGGGGAACAGATAGATGATGCCGAGGCCTGCGGCTGTCATGGCGTAGACGTGCCAGGTGACGTTGGTTAACTCGGGTAGCTGAGCCATGAAGATCAGGATCGCCAGGGCATTGACGAAGCCGGTCACCACCGAGCGCGAGACGAAGCGCATCAGTGAGCCGAGCTTCAGGTACCCAGCAGCGATCTGTAAAACACCACATAGCAGCGTGGCGGCCAGCAGGTATTCGAGACCATGATTCTTGACCAGGGTCACCATCAGCAGTGCCATGGCCCCGGTTGCGGCCGAGATCATTCCGGGTCGGCCACCGACAAAGGCGATCACCACGGCGATACAGAAAGAGGCGTACAGGCCGACCTTGGGGTCAACCCCGGCAATGATCGAGAAAGCGATGGCTTCAGGGATGAGGGCCAGTGCGACCACAATACCGGCGAGGATGTCGCCACGGATGTTGGATAACCAGGTTTGTTTTAACGAGTGGAGCATCAGAATTCCCAAGGCAATGGATCACGCAGCGCAGCATGGCGCAGGCCATGTGCAACTGGTCGATATGAGGTCAAATTGTCGGATGTAGGGGGGCTGTGGCGGGTGTTGAAACCGAAAGCACAGCAGAGCGCGACCGCTGGCAGAGCAAGCAGTCACAGATGATGCGGGGGGCGAAGCGCTATGGCGGCGTAGGCAGCCAGATCATGTTTTGCAGGGTAAGCATGAGGTCTTATCGAGTGTCTTTGGTAACTCAATGGCCGCGACAGTCTACAGGAAGAGGGTAATTACTGCGAGTCAACCCTGAGTAGGGCGTCCTGCTTGGATGTCAGCCTGAGCTATACCCTAACTGGATGTCAGGCAAGGTGTCATTTTCAGAAGACGACTGCACCAGTTGATTGGGCGTAATGGCTGTTGTGCAGCCAGCTCCTGACAGTTCAATATCAGAAGTGATCTGCACCAATCTCGACTATGCTCAATACTCGTGTGCACCAAAGCGAGGTGAGCATGGCGACGGAGGCTCTGTTGCAAAGATTGGCGGCAGTCAGAGGTAGGCTGTCGCTCTGCGCCGATCAGGCGGCTGCTGCGAAATGGTGGTTGAGCATGCCCATGGCCTCCGTCAGCGCCGAGGGCCCAATGCCAAAAGCTCTCTCCACAAGGCGCACCTCGCCCCTGATGCCGGGCTGCAGGCACCAGGGGCGAGCCTGTCCTTTGCGCAGGGCTCGCATGACTTCGAATCCCTTGATCGTGGCATAGGCCGTGGGGATCGATTTGAAACCGCGCACCGGCTTGATCAGTATCTTGAGCTTTCCGTGATCGGCCTCGATCACGTTATTGAGATACTTCACCTGCCGGTGGGCCGTCTCCCGGTCCAGCTTTCCTTCGCGCTTCAATTCGGTGATCGCTGCACCATAGCTCGGCGCTTTGTCGGTATTGAGCGTGGCAGGCTTTTCCCAGTGCTTCAGGCCTCGCAGGGCCTTGCCCAGGAACCGCTTCGCTGCCTTGGCGCTGCGGGTCGGCGACAGGTAGAAATCGATCGTGTCGCCCCGCTTGTCGACTGCCCGGTACAGGTAGGTCCACTTGCCCCGCACCTTGACGTAGGTTTCATCCAGGCGCCAGCTCGGATCAAAGCCACGCCGCCAGAACCAGCGCAGCCGCTTCTCCATCTCCGGGGCGTAGCACTGGACCCAGCGATAGATCGTCGTATGGTCGACCGAAATGCCGCGTTCCGCCAGCATTTCCTCAAGGTCGCGATAGCTGATCGGATAGCGACAATACCAGCGCACCGCCCACAGGATCACATCACCCTGGAAATGGCGCCACTTGAAATCCGTCATCGTTCCGTCCGTCCAATCTCCGCCAAGCATGCTCAAGCTTCACGATTTTTGCAACAGAGCCCACACGAGTATTGAGCATAGTCGAGATTGGTGCAGATCACTTCTGATATTGAACTGTCAGGAGCTGGCTGCACAACAGCCATTACGCCCAATCAACTGGTGCAGTCGTCTTCTGAAAATGACATTTGGTATCTCTCATAAACGGATGTTTTTGAGAGAACTATCTTCGGCCTTCACACGCACGAAAGGCGGCGAAGCTCCGCCGTTAATCCGTCCGCCGGAGATCTCGCCCAGGCAGGCTGAAGGCCGAGCAAGCCTGACAGGCCCGAAAAGCCCGGCACGGGCGTCGGCGGCGATGACGGCGGCGGCATTATCCAGGGTTGATGATGGAAGTGGAGGATATCGACAACCTCTCGCGCAACCAAGACATCGCGGTCGGACTGCAAGTGATCTTGAAGCCACGGGCCCGTCCCACCCCGACATGGACCTCGATGCCCGAACGGACGTTAGATTTCGAGTTCTAGGCGTTCTGCGATGAAGGTTGGATCCCAGCCGGGATTGAAAGTGTCGACGTGGGTGAATCCGAGCCGCTCGTATAGGCCACGCAGGTTCGGGTGGCAGTCGAGCCGCAGCTTGGCGCACCCCTGCGTTCGCGCGGCATGGCGGCAAGCCTCGATCAGCGCGGAGCTGACACCCCGGCCCGCATGTGTCCGTCGCACCGCGAGCTTGTGCAGATATGCGGCCTCCCCCTTGAGGGCGTCGGGCCAGAACTCGGGATCCTCGGCCGACAAGGTGCAACAGCCGACGATGCCGTCGCTGCAACTCGCGACTAGGAGCTCGGATCTCAGGACGAAGGTCTCCGCGAATGTCCGGTCGATCCGCGCGACGTCCCAGGCGGGCGTTCCCTTGGCGGACATCCACGCCGCAGCGTCGTGCATCAGCCGCACAACCTCGTCGATATCACCCGAGCAGGCGACCCGAACGTTCGGAGGCTCCTCGCTGTCCATTCGCTCCCCTGGCGCGGTATGAACCGCCGCCTCATAGTGCAGTTTGATCCTGACGAGCCCAGCATGTCTGCGCCCACCTTCGCGGAACCTGACCAGGGTCCGCTAGCGGGCGGCCGGAAGGTGAATGCTAGGCATGATCTAACCCTCGGTCTCTGGCGTCGCGACTGCGAAATTTCGCGAGGGTTTCCGAGAAGGTGATTGCGCTTCGCAGATCTCCAGGCGCGTGGGTGCGGACGTAGTCAGCGCCATTGCCGATCGCGTGAAGTTCCGCCGCAAGGCTCGCTGGACCCAGATCCTTTACAGGAAGGCCAACGGTGGCGCCCAAGAAGGATTTCCGCGACACCGAGACCAATAGCGGAAGCCCCAACGCCGACTTCAGCTTTTGAAGGTTCGACAGCACGTGCAGCGATGTTTCCGGTGCGGGGCTCAAGAAAAATCCCATCCCCGGATCGAGGATGAGCCGGTCGGCAGCGACCCCGCTCCGTCGCAAGGCGGAAACCCGCGCCTCGAAGA
>NZ_JASNRC010000041.1 GCF_030411995.1 Massilia sp. YIM B02769 | reverse complement strand
CTAGGGAAACGCTGATTAATTGACGATTTTCGCGTCTCCGAGGTTTTTTGGCGACGCGGTTGCGCTCCAGCTGCGATCTCGTTTTTTAGAGATCACTACAGCCTGTTTTTATGCGATATAGCGGTATCCCTTGCGCCTTTTGGCGCTCAGGACGCAACTCGGGTTTCAGTGACCCTAAATCGCCGGCCAGCCAGCACTAAATTGGCGAAGCCAAACAGAGTAAACAGTTGCGCAGTGTTCTTCGCCAGCCCGCGGTAGCGCGTCTTCCGATGATGGAACAGGTTCTTGATGACATGGAACGGATGCTCGACTTTCGCGCGAACGCTGGCCTTCAAATGCTCCAGTTTTTCCGTCATGCGGCCCAGTTTGTTTTTGGGCAGTGCCTTGCGTTTGGAGCGCTTCATGGCGACATGCCAGGTCACCGTTTTGCCAACATTTTCGGGGCGCTTCTCCACGCCCTGATAGCCGGCGTCGCCGAGCGCAGCGGTCTCGTCTCCATGCAAAAGCGCATGTGCTTGCGTCACGTCGGAGACATTGCCAGCCGTGCCCACGACGGTGTGTACCAGGCCAGACGCAGCATCAACGCCGATGTGCGCTTTCATCCCGAAGTGCCAGTCATTGCCCTTCTTCGATTGGTGCATCTCCGGATCACGCTTGCCATCCTTGTTCTTCGTCGACGGTGGTGCGGCGATCAGCGTGGCGTCAACAATGGTCCCCTCCCGCATCATCAAACCCTTTTCGGCGAGGTGTCGGTTGATCGTATCGAAGATCTGGCGCGTCAGATCTTTTGCTTCGAGCAGGTGACGAAACTTGAGCAGCGTCGTCGCGTCTGGCGCGGACTCGCGGCCCAGATCGATGCCGACGAAAGCGCGAATGGCCTGGCTGTCGTAGATCGCATCTTCAATGCCTTCGTCCGACAAACCGAAGCATTGTTGGGCCACATACATCCGCAGCATTCGCGCCAGCCCGATCGGTGGACGGCCAGCGCCTTCGACCTTCGGATAGAACGGCTCGACCAGTTTGTGCAGCTTGCTCCATGGTGTCACGCTATCGATCTTAGCGAGAAAAAGGTCACGCCGCGTGCGCTTTTTCTTGGCGGCGTATTCGAGGTCGGAGAAGCTCTTTTGCATGATCGATGGCGGGCGAGGAACGTAGCGTCATTGTCTCAGGTTGCGGCACCGGCGGGAACCGGAGCGGCCGAATTAATCAGCGTCTCCCTAG
>NZ_JASNRC010000040.1 GCF_030411995.1 Massilia sp. YIM B02769 | reverse complement strand
TGACCGTATCTATGGACTCCACCCGTTTTGCAAGAAGAGGATTGAATTTTTGCCTTTAGGTAGAGTTGCGTGTATCTATTCGGCCTGTTTGATGAGCGCTCTTCGTGCTCTGGCCCTGATGTGATACGCGCGTCAGGATCCTTATACGGTGCCGGCCTTGAAGGCCCGTACGGTCAACGGATTCACCTGGCGCCGGTCCGACCTGTTGGCATCATTCGTTCTTCATCATCGCAAGCTTGGCAGTGTTACTCCCTCAATCGGTTACTAGCTGTGGTCTTCAAGCCGGTCTGGTCATGCTGTTCGACCAGACCGGAACATAGCTTCGGCCGTGAGCTAATATCGCCCAGATTACCCTAGCCATTTTGTTCGCCAGCCCTACAGCAGCGACGTTGAAGTTTCTTCGATGAGCAAGGTTGCTAGCCCAACGCAGCTGGCTATCAGTTTTGTTTCCTGCACAGCGCAAGGCACTTCGCGCGCCGTGAATCAAGAGTGTGCGCAAATGGCTGTCACCTTTGCCCGTGATACCGTACAAGCGCTGCTTGCCTCCACTGCTGTGCTCTCGTGGCACAAGCCCGAGATTGGCTGCGAAATCGCGACCGCTTCGGAAGTGATGCGGATCAGCGACGCTAGCCATGACTGCCGTGGCAGTTAGTGGCCCAACCCCTGGCACCTCCATCAGTTTCTGCGCTACCTCCGACTTGGCAGCCTGATTCAGTTTGCGCTCGTAGGTCAGAATCCTTTGCTCCTTGTCGTCGAGCTGCTCTTTGAGTTCCCGAAACGTCGCCAGCGCCAAGCCAGAGAGGCCGTTATCAGGATCAGCCAGCCA
The DNA here is from genome assembly GCF_030411995.1 of Massilia sp. YIM B02769. GTDB lineage: Bacteria > Pseudomonadota > Gammaproteobacteria > Burkholderiales > Burkholderiaceae_D > Telluria. The sequence continues at coordinate 597 of NZ_JASNRC010000040.1, read as the reverse complement.
AGCCAACAGCCCAACCTTGAACTTTGCGACACCGGCAGCAAACACCCGGCCATACTCTCCAGCAAAAGCACGAATACGATTGATCATCGCTATGCGCTCGCTCATCAAAGCACTACGCGCCCGATGAAGCATCTGCAGATCTTGCTGTGCTGGTGTGTTGATCGGCACATACTTGGTCGAACTCCTGGAGCGGGCCTCGGCAATCGCAGCAGCATCATTGGTATCGTTCTTGTTACCAGTAACAAATGCTCGCGTATGCTGCGCAGCGATTAGCTTGACGTCGTGCCCCAGTGCTGCCAGCTCCCTTGCCCAGTAATGCGAACCGGCGCATGCTTCGATTCCTATCGCCATCGGCTGCAACTTCCTGAACGTCGCCAGTACCTCGCCACGCTTCATTTTGTGCTTGAAAACAGCCTTGCCGTTACGATCCAACCCTACCGCGACAAACACTTCCTTTGCGATATCCAAGCCAGCTACTTTTGCGTTAGCATTCACAGTGACTCCCCCTCTTGGTCTTTCAGCTCGTCAGCCCAATCTGGCGCGCTTGGCACAATGATGCCGTTGTCAGGAGGGTGGAGTCCATCACATTACGGTGGG
>NZ_JASNRC010000039.1 GCF_030411995.1 Massilia sp. YIM B02769 | reverse complement strand
TGAAGTGACCCCATTTCGTTGGACAGTGAGTTACGCTGCCAAGTGCTGAGTCCTGAATTGTACAGGGCTCAGTCCGTTGAGCCTGAGCTTGATGCGGTCATTGTTGTAGTACCGGATGTACTCGGCAATACCGGTTACTAGCTGTTCTATGCTGGTGAATTTGTTCAGGTAGAAGTATTCGGATTTGAGGACACCAAAGAAGCTTTCCATGGCCGCGTTATCGTGACAGTTGCCCTTGCGAGACATGCTCTGCACCATCCCCCGGTTTTTGATTGCGTCTCGATAAGCGGTCATGCGGTATTGCCAGCCCTGGTCCGAATGGAGCATCGGTTTGTCTTCGGGGCCAAGCCTGGAAAAAGCTTCGTTGAGCATGGCGCTCACAAGCTCGAAGTGCGGCCGCCGGCTGGTCTTGAACGCAACGATTTCGCCGTTGTATAAATCGAGCACAGGCGACAGGTAAAGTTTCTCCCCTGCGACGTTAAATTCCGTAACGTCCGTTACCCACTTCTGGTTTGGTGCATCAGCTTCAAACTGACGCTGCAGTTGGTTCGCCGCTGCCTGTCCTACCTCGCCTTTGAATGACTTGTATTTCTTGGGTCGAACCAGGGACTTCAGCCCCATCACTCCCATCAAGCGCTGCACCGTCTTGTGATTGGTTTGCTGGCCAAGTTGACGCAGGGCAGCAGTGATCCGGCGGTAGCCATAACGCCCCTTGTGGTTGTCGAATATGTTCTTGATCGTGACTTTCAACTGCGCGTACTTGTCGCCCGCCTTACTTGCTTTCGTTCGTTCGTAGAACGTACTGCGCGCCAGACCCGCTACCTCGAGTAGGCCATTGACGGGATATGCTTGCCTTAGTTCCTGGACGACTTGCGCTTTTTCTGAGCGGCTGATGCTTCCTTTGCTTGAACTAAGGCACGCAACTTTTTTAGGTAGGCATTCTCCATACGCAGGTAAGCCAACTCTTGCATCAGTTCTTCACGGCTGCGCGTGTCTTGGCCGGCCGGCACTTCCGGCTTCGTGGTAGGTAGCGTCATCTTCTTCGATCTTGTTATCGGCCTTGGGGCCAAAGCATCAGCGCCACCCTTGCGATAAGCCCTCTCCCAATCTCCTACCGTCGAGTGACGGCGGATATCGAACTTGGCAGCGGTCTGGGTGACAGAAAGCCGATTTTCCCACATGTGGTGCAGCACCGACAGCTTGAAATCGGCTTCGTACCGGGTCCGCTTCTTGCGCAGCCCAGCATCTCCATGCAGCCTGTAAGCAGCCACCCATCGCTCGATAAGCGAACGATTTGACACGCCAAGGCGTAAGGATAGAGCCCGAAAGCCCTCGTGACCAGACAGGTAGTTTTGCACTACCATCTGTTTGAACTGCTCTGTGTACTTCGTCATATCACCCCAAAAAGTTGTGTCTAACTTTTTGGGGTCACTTCA
>NZ_JASNRC010000004.1:157822-387026 GCF_030411995.1 Massilia sp. YIM B02769 | reverse complement strand
GCGAGACGGGTTGGACCATGAATGAACTCAACAGTTCACTGCTCATCCATAGCTAACGGTGACAGCGCCTTTTGTTTGCCCGTCGTCCGCGATGCGATGCTTTGCGGCAACTACGTATTGACGCGTTGCACCATGTTGTGTTCAGGCGAAGATTGCCGTTCGTTACCGAAAAGATTGCTGTTTGTTATTCATTAATGACTAACAACATGATAGGCTTTGCGCTTTACCCTTGACGCATTGTCAAGTCACCTGGAGCGCGAACGTGTCCGATACTGCTGTTGCCACTTCCCCCGCAGCGCCGGTGACGCGCTTTGCCTCGACCGGCCCCGAGCATTGCATCGAACGCCGCCCCGACGGCGTCTTTGCCGATCCGGCCGTGCTCGGCACCACGGTGCTGGCCGCTGTCGACAGCGTGCTGCGTTCCGGCCGCTACTTCATCGGCCTGAACTACCCGGTCCTGTTGAAGGCGCTGTTCGACACCGGCCCGGCCCTGCCACTCGGCGCCGACGGATTGCCGCTGGTGCGCCTGGCCGACGACATCGTCCCTTTCAATCTGCAGCGCCGTCCCCTGTACCGCGCGGTGCGCATCGCCGGTGCCGAAGCCGAGTACGTTTTCGAGCAGGTCCACCTGGCCGGGACCGACGGCCAGCCGGAAGTCCCGGTGCGCCTGGACCTCGATGAATTCGTGGCCGACATGTGGCTCAAGGGAATCCGCTTCGGCATCGACATCGCCGCCGTACGCGGCGCCATCGCCAGCGGCAACGCCGGCCGCATCGTGGTCGCGCGGCGCCTGGAGCCGGTCCCGGGCGAGGATGCCAGCGTGATCGAGGTCTCAGAGGACATCCACCGCAGCAACGCGCCGCGCCAGCTGGCCAACGGCAAGCTCGACCTGATGAGCTTCCAGAACCGCTTCCCGCAAGTGAAAGCCGGCGCCCGCCTGCTGCAGAAGCTGCCGCCCAGGGTGGGCACGGCGGGCTTCGAGATCTCGGGCATGCGCATCGAGCCGGCGGCTCCGCGCGACCTCGATTTCGCCGCGTATGCCGGCGCCGGCGCCGCGATCGACAGGACCCGCGACGGCGAGTACCTGGTCGCCACCCGCACCGGTTTCCTGAACGTGGACGGCAAGACGCGCCAGGTTTCAATCGGCGACAAGATCGTCAGCCATGACGGCGTCAGTGCCCGGACCACCGGCAACCTGCAGCTCACCGGCGACTACGAGGAATTCGGCGAAGTCCAGGAAAAGCGCGTCATCGAAGGCACCAGCATCACCGTGCATGGCGACGTGTATGGCGAACTCGTGTCGCGCGGCGGCACCGTGCGCCTGCGCGCCAACCTGGTCGGCGGCCGCGCCCATAACAAGGCCGGCGACATCGTGGTCGACGGCGTCGCCTCGTCGGCGCTGATCGCGACGCTGGCCGGCACCGTCACCTTGCAGCGCGCCGAGAACTGCGTGATCTCGGCCACCCGGGTGCGCATCGAGCATGCGGTCAATTGCGAGATCATCGCCGACGAACTGAATATCGGCCGCGCCGAAGGCTGCGCGCTGGCCGCCCGCAACATCCGCATCGACGCCACCACGCCCTGGCGCGACAGCGAGATGCTTGTCTATGCGATGGTTGCCGACTGCGGCCGTATCGACGAGGTGCTGGGCCAGGTGCGCGCGCGCCTGGCGCAGATCGCCGCCGTCGTGAACCACCACAAGACGGAACTGGCGCAGCTGTGCGCCCGCGCCGAGGTGCGCAAGTACCTGGAAATCGCGGGTAAGGTGCGCAGCGGCGAGATGGTCCTGAGTCCGGCGCAGAATGCGCAGTTCCGCCAGATGGGGCAGGTGGTGGCGCCGGATTTGCAGAAGATCGGCGAAGTCTCGAACGCGCGCAAGGCCGCCGAGGCCGAGCAGACCGAAGGCCAGGCGCTCCTGGCCCGATTCGAAGCCCAGCGCGCCGAACGCGCCGGCTTTACCCGCGTGCACATCGGCCACCTGGCCGGCGACACGCAGGTACGCACGCTGTCCTACGATCCGGACGGCGCCTGCTTCTATCACCTGGCGCCGCGCGACATCAAGGCACACCTGCGCGGGGCCGAGGGTACGCGGCTGTACGTGGGGGCGACCGGCGGCTATCAGTGGAACAACGGCGAGGCTGTCGCGGCGAGTTAATGTCCCAAGGAAATGTTGACTGCTCTCAACAAGAGGGACGTCGGCAAGACTTAGCATGGTGGCTGTTCGACAGGGGACCATCATGCACAAGGACATCACGCTTCAACGCCCATTGGGCCAGGACTTCCTCAGCTTCACCCTCGGCGGCCTCGAATACGGGCTCGATTTCGGCAAGGTGCAGGAACTGCGCGTGCTGAAGTCGCTCGAACGCTTTGCCGAAGGTGGGGAGATTGTAAAAGGCGTCGCCGTCTCGCGCGGCGTCATCATGCCGATCGTCGACATGCGCGCGGCCTTCTGCGGCCATCCGGTGGCAACCACGCCGACGACCGACGTCATCATCCTGAAACTGTCGACCTGCGTGATGGGGATGGTGGTCGACGGCGTGACCGACGTCGTGCATTTGCGGGCGGAGCAGATCTCGCCGATACCGGGCGCTGACGGCAGCGCGATCGATTACCTGATCGGGCTGGGGGTGGCGAACGGGAGGCGCCTGATACTCGTGGATATCGACAGGCTGATGTCGATCAATTACGGGGCGACGGGGGCAAGGCAGGTGGCGTGAGGTGCAGGTTGCCGCTGATGAAACGGCAAGACTGGTGGGTACGAGTACCCACCCTACGTCAGACCGGATCTTGTAGGGTACGAGTACCCACCCTACGTCAGACCGGATCTTGTAGGGTGGGTACTCGTACCCACCGGTGCGGCGCTTGACCGGTCGACGCCCAACCGAAGATCACATCAAGCAGCCAACCCCTCCAACTGCTCCTGCAACTCCAGCCACTCGTTCTCCAGCGTCCCCAGGTCACGCACACAGAACGCCTGGTCCGCCACCAGGTTCTTCAGCTCATCCTTCTTGTCCGCTTCGTAGATCGCCGGCTCCAGCAGGCGCGCGTCGATGTCGGCCTTCTTCGCATTCAGCTTGGCCATCTGCTCCTCGACGCGCTTGATGCGGCTCTCGATCGGCTTCTTCAGGGCCGCCACGCGCTGGCGCTCCTCGGCGTCGAGGCGTTTCTGCTCCTTGCGGTCGGCTGCCGGCACCGGCGCCGCAGCGGCGGCCACCGGAGCGGCAGGCTTGCTTTCCTTGGCCATCGGCAGGCCCACCGTGCCTTTACCCAGCTTGGTCTGGAACAGCCAGTCCTTGTAGTCGTCGAGGTCGCCGTCGAAGGGCTGCAGCTTGCCCTCGGCGACGATGATGAACTGGTCGGTGGTGGCGCGCAGCAAGTGGCGATCGTGGGACACCACCACCAGCGTGCCCTCGAACTGGGCCAGCGCCAGCGTCAGCGCCTCGCGCGTTTCCAGGTCCAGGTGGTTCGTCGGTTCATCGAGCAGCAGCAGGTTCGGACGCTGCCACACGATCAGGGCCAGCGCCAGGCGCGCCTTTTCGCCGCCCGAGAAGGGCTTGATCGGGCTGGTGACCATGGTGCCCGGGAAGTTGAAGCCGCCCAGGAAGTTGCGCAGCTCCTGCTCGCGTACGGTCGGCGCGATCTTCGCCAGGTGCCACAGCGGCGACTCGTCGTGGCGCAGCATCTCCACCTGGTGCTGGGCGAAGTAGCCGATCGACAGGCCCTTGCCGACGGTGGCGGTGCCGTTCACGGGCGCCAGTTCGCCGGCGATCGTCTTGATCAGCGTCGATTTGCCGGCGCCGTTCACGCCCAAGAGGCCAATGCGCTGGCCGATCTGCAGCGAGAAGTTCACGCGCTTGACGATGGTCTTGCTGTCGACCTTGTCGCCGTGGGCGTCGAGGATCGGGTAGCCGGCGTCGACGTCTTCCATCACCAGCAGCGGATTCGGCGCGGCAAGCGGCTCGCGGAACTCGAACGAGAACTCGGCGGCCGCACGCAGCGGCGCCAGTTCTTCCATCTTCGCCAGCGCCTTCATGCGGCTTTGCGCCTGCCGTGCCTTGGTGGCCTGGGCCTTGAAGCGGTTGATGAAGGATTCCAGGTGGGCGCGGGTGCGCTGCTGCTTTTCCAGGGCGCTGGCGGCCAGCACCATGGCGGCGGCGCGCTGGCGCTCGAACGAGGAGTAGTTGCCCGAGTAGCGCTTGAGCTTCAACTCGTCGATGTGAACCACCACGTTGACGATCTCGTCGAGGAAGTCGCGGTCGTGGGAAATGATGATCAGGGTGCCCGGATAGCGCTTCAGCCAGTCTTCCAGCCAGATGATCGCGTCCAGGTCCAGGTGGTTGGTTGGTTCGTCGAGCAGCAGCAGGTCCGATGGGCACATCAGCGCCTGCGCCAGGTTCAGGCGCATGCGCCAGCCGCCCGAGAAACTCGCCACCGGCTGCTGCATCTGGTCGAGCGAGAAGCCCAGGCCCAGCAGCAGCTGTTCGCCGCGCGACTGCACGGTGTAGGCATCGGCATCCATCAGCGCGCTGTGAACGTTGCCCATCGCGATGCCGTTTTCCTCGGTATGCGGCGCCGCTTCCAGTGCGTCGAGTTCGGCCTGCAGGCGGCGCAGATTGACGTCGCCGTCGATGGCGTATTCAAGGGCGGGGCGGTCGAGCGCCGGCGTCTCCTGCGCCACGTAGGCCATGCGCCACTTGGCGGGGAAGTCGATCTCGCCCTGATCGGGGTGCAGCTCGTTGCGCAGCATGGCGAACAGGCTGGATTTGCCGGCGCCGTTGGCGCCGATCAGGCCGATCTTGTCGCCGGGGTTCAGGGTCAGGTCGGCGCCTTCCAGCAGCGGCTTGGTGCCGCGCATCAGGCTGACGTTCAGGAAGCGGATCATGTTTTTTTGACTTGAATGTATTGCGGGAGGTGCGACCGCTAGCGATCGACGCGTAGGCGGGAGACCCGCCCACGCTACGTCAGGCGTTTTGCAGCTGCTCGGCGGTGAGCAGGAACACGGCGTCGTCGCCGGCGCTGGTGGTCAGCCAGGTCAGGCCGAGGTGGCCGAAGGCGGCTTCCGCGTACTCGGCTTCGTTGCCGATCTCGACCACCAGGATGCCTTCCGGCGTCAGGCGTTCGGCGGCGCCGGCCACGATCTTGCGCACCAGGTCCATGCCGTCTTCGCCGCCGTGCAGGGCGATCTGCGGCTCGCGCAGGTATTCCGGCGGCAGCTTGGCCATCGACGAGGCGTTGACGTACGGCGGATTCGTGACGATCAGGTCGTACTTCTTGAACGGCACGTTCTCGTACAGGTCCGACTCGATCGGGTTCACGCGGCCTTCGAGCTTGTAGTCGCGGATGTTACGCTCGGCCACGGCCAGCGCGTCCTTCGAGATGTCGACCGCATCGACCACGGCGTTCTGGTAGACGTCGGCCATCATGATCGCCAGGCAGCCGGAACCGGTGCACAGTTCGAGCACGTTCTCGACCTCGAACGGGTTGGTCACCCACGGGCTGAAGAAGTTCGGGATCAGTTCGGCGATGAAGGAACGCGGCACCAGCACGCGCTCGTCGACGTAGAAGGCATAGGTGCCGAGCCAGGCTTCATTCGTGATGTAGGCGGCCGGCACGCGCTCGCCCGTGCGGCGCTCGATCACCTGCAGCACCTGCAGCACTTCTTCCGGCAGCAGCTTCGCATCCAGGAAAGGATCGAGGCGGTCGAGCGGCAGCTTCAGCGTATGCAGGATCAGGTAGGCGGCTTCGTCGAAGGCTTCGGCGCTGCCGTGGCCGAAGAACAGCTTGGCCGCATTGAAGCGGGTGACGGCGTAGCGCAGCAGGTCGCGCGGGGTGCTGAAAGGCGTGGTGGTCATGGTGTGTTCTCGCAGTGGGCGGCTCAATGATTAGACAGCAGCCAGCAGGTGTTCCAGCGTACGGCGGTAGACGTTCTTCAAGGGATCGATAAAGCGCAGTTCGACGTGTTCGTCGATCTTGTGGATGCTGGCGTTGGGTGGGCCGAATTCTATCACCTGGGGGCAGATGCGGGCGATGAAGCGGCCGTCGGAAGTACCGCCGGTGGTCGACAGTTCGGTGCTGACGCCGGTTTCGTCACCGATCGCCTTGCACACCGCGTCAGACAGCGTGCCTTTCGGCGTCAGGAAGGGCTGGCCCGACAGTGTCCAGTCCAGCTGGTAGTCGAGGCCGTGGCGGTCGAGGATCGCATGTACGCGCGCTTCCAGGCCTTCGGCCGTCGAGGCGGTCGAGAAGCGGAAGTTGAAATCGATCGTCATGGCGCCCGGGATCACGTTGGTGGCGCCGGTGCCCGAGTGGATGTTCGAGATCTGCCAGGTGGTCGGCGCGTAGTACTCGTTGCCTTCATCCCAGACCTCGGCCGCCAGTTCCGCCAGCGCCGGCGCGGCCTGGTGGATCGGGTTGCGTGCCAGGTGCGGGTAGGCGATGTGGCCCTGGATGCCCTTGATCACCAGGTGGCCCGAGAGCGAACCGCGGCGGCCGTTCTTGATCATGTCGCCGAGGATGTGGCTGGAGGTCGGCTCGCCGACGATGCAGTAGTCCAGGGTCTCGCCGCGTTCTTCCAGCAGGTCGCAGACGACCACGGTGCCGTCGACGGCCGGACCTTCCTCGTCGCTGGTGATCAAGAAGGCGATCGAACCCAGGTGATCCGGGTTGGCGGCGATGAACTCTTCGCAGGCGATGACCATGGCGGCAATCGAGGTCTTCATGTCGGCGGCGCCGCGGCCATACAGTTTGCCGTCACGGACGGTCGGCACGAAGGGGGCGGACTGCCATTGGTCGACCGGGCCGGTCGGCACCACGTCGGTGTGGCCGGCGAAGACGAAGACAGGGGATTCGGTGCCCTTGCGCGCCCACAGGTTGGTGACGCCGTTCGAGACGATGGTCTCGCAGACGAAGCCCAGCGGCGCCAGCAGTTCGGCCAGGCGCTGCTGGCAACCCTTGTCGTTTGGCGTGATCGAATCGAGTGCGATCAGTTCCTGGGCCAGGTCGAGGGTGCGCGAGGGCTTGGCGATCATGCGGCCTCCGCGAAGATGCGGGTGTACTGGTCCGCAGAGAAGCCGACCGACAGCGGGCCGGCGCCTTCCAGCACCGGGCGCTTGATGACGGACGGGTTTTCCAGCATCAGTTCGAGGGCGGCCGCCTTGTCGGTGATGGCGGCCTTGCGCTCGTCGGAGAGGTTACGCCAGGTCATGCCCTTGCGGTTCACGAGGACTTCCCAGTCCAGCTGTTCGAGCCACCGCGCCGCGAGTTCGCGCGGCAGACCTTGTTTCTTGAAGTCGTGGAAGCTGAAGTCGTGATTGTTGTCTGCGAGCCAGGTACGGGCTTTCTTGACGGTGTCGCAGTTGGGGATACCGTAGAGGGTAATATTCATAGAGTGTATGGCGGAAAAACAAGCCTGCGATGTTGCAGCGGTTCGAAAAGTCGCGAGGATAGCACACCGCCGACGGTAGTTCTAAACAACTAATCCAACAAATTTGTTTGGCTTGCCCTGAAAACAATAATTTTTTACTAGAGTTAAATGTTCGTCTAGTCATGCTGAGACAACGAAACAATTAGCATGGATGTCCTTCAAAGGACTGTCGGTTGGAGATATATTTTATGAGGTCAAAACTCGATCTTCCTAGTTATGAGGTGTTGAACTGCTCTCGACAAAAAGGTGTCAGCAATTTTCATGGCAATAATTCGAGAGATTTCTTGTCAAACGTATGAGGTAAGATTCCGTTTTTATCCTACGTTCGGACAGAGACGCTCGTTCAAGACTATGAATTACCAGATCCTAATCAATGAAACATTCCTTAATTTGACAAGCGATGTGAATCTTAAGCCGATTGAAAAAAAGCACGTGTTAAGTATGGCCAATGGGTTCGAGGATGGGCAGTGGCAATTTGCTGACTTACACAGATTCGTGTGGGATAACGTAGCTGAAACGGCCTTATCCGTGAAGGAAAGGAATTGTCTAGTAGGTAAGGCGCAAAGCCAATTAATCGCAGCCGCTCAGAACTTAAGGCTCACGGACAAGAGTGACGATATTGGCAAGGGTAGCGAGCTCGCTGAAATTATTCTTTATGGAATAATGAAGCATCACTATGAAGCATTACCAGTAGTGCCTAAAATATTTTATAAGCAAAACGCACAGGATAATGCTAAAGGAGCGGATAGTGTGCATATTGTTCTCTCTAATGATGATTTTTCACTGTGGTTTGGGGAGGCAAAATTTTATAATAGTATCGAGAACGCACGACTAGGGACTATTATTGAATCAATTGGAAATGCACTCAATACCGAGAAGTTGAAGAAAGAAAATAGCATTATCACTAATTTGCAAGATATTGAACATTTGGTCAGTGATGATTTGGTTCGCAAGAAAATTCTAGATGCGTTGGAGGTAAGAAAATCAATTGACGAGATCGTTAGTCGAATTCACGTTCCAATTTTGCTGATTCATGAGTGTGAAATTACCGCTAAGGCCACCAAGCTATCTGATGAATATTTAAAAAGTGTGCGTGATTTTCATATGGATCGAGCCCAGCATTACTTTGAGGCGCAAATAAAGAAGTTGGGCAGCCTTCATAAATATCCTGAAATAACCTTCCATTTAATACTGTTTCCTGTGCCCAATAAGAAAAAAATCGTGGACAAGTTTGTGGCCAATGTTGAGCATTATAAGGATCAGTAAATGAACGACGAACTATTTCACGCTTGCAGTGTAATAAACACTTTCCTGGTGACTGGCCATGAAGCTGAGGCGCGCAATGAATTAATTAGAACTTTGGACCAATGCAAACGAAATGGTATAGAGTTTCCGCCATTGTTGAATCACCTAATCCGTCAAACTGGTCTTTATCCGTATTTACAACTTTCAAGTGCAAATTGGGAGGAGAGATATGTGTATGAGGCTTTCAAGGTAGATGTAGGTGAGTCAAACCCTGTTACCTTGCATCGCGAACAATCTGCTTTGTTATCGTCGCTTATCAACGGGGAAAGTCTGGCTGTTAGCGCCCCAACGAGTTTTGGTAAAAGTTTTGTAATTGATTCCTTTATTGCAATTACGAAGCCTAAAAATGTAGTAATTATCGTTCCTACGATCGCTCTCACTGACGAAACGCGACGTAGACTTCAGCGTAAATTTGGGCGCGATTACAAAATAATCACAACTGCTGACGTTGAGCTTAGCGAACGGAATATTCTTATTTTTCCTCAAGAGCGTGCAATTGGTTACGCTGCGCGTTTACCAAAGGTTGATATTCTTATTATTGATGAGTTCTACAAGGCAAGTAAGAAATTTGACAAGGACAGATCGCCGTCACTACTGAGAGCAATACTTAGCTTAAGTGAACGCGCTAAGCAGCGCTACTTTCTTGCGCCAAACATTTCTGCTCTTAATGAAAGTCCCTTCACGCGTGGAATGCGGTTTGAGAAGTTTGATTTCAATACTGTTTTTTTAGAAAAAAAAGAATATTTTCACCAGATTGGCTCCGATGAGGTCAAAAAGAGCAAGTATCTTCTTCGAATTATTGGAGCAAATGATCATAAGACGCTAATCTATGCTGGGAACTATTCAAATATAAAGAAAGTCGGAACTCTTCTTGCAGATAGCTTAGAGCCGGCGCGTAGTAAGCTGTTGTCATCTTTTGAATCGTGGCTTGCTAAGAATTATGATAAGAATTGGCAGTTGACTACGTTGGTGAAGCGAGCTGTCGGGATTCATAATGGCCAACTGCATCGCTCACTCAGCCAGATTCAAGTCCGGCTTTTTGAAGAGTCAGATGGGCTTATGAGTATGATTTCAACTTCTTCGATTGTAGAGGGTGTAAATACTTGTGCTGAAAATGTTGTCATTTGGAAGAATAAAAATGGCCGGTCAAACTTAAATGACTTTACATACAAGAATATAATCGGGCGTGGCGGTAGAATGTTTAAGCATTTTATCGGGAAAATCTATATACTCGAAAACCCGCCTATGGATGAGCAAGCAGAGTTGGATTTGCAAGTTCCTGATGAGTTATTAGGCGGATTCGATGAGGAAAAATATCGTGACGACCTTACGGCGGAGCAGATTGGTAAGATAATCGAGTATCGGCGTGAGATGGAAGCACTACTTGGGAATGCAGAGTATGCTGCATTGCAGGATGACGGCGCTTTTCAGTCGAGTGATGGGTCTCTTCTAAAGAAAATTGCAATTGACGTAAAAAACGATTATCGGTGGAATGGGTTGGGTTATCTTAATTCTCCGAATCCAGATGATTGGGATCGGCTCTTATATAAGGTTATCGCTCTAGTTCCCGGTGGGTGGGATATTGAACACAAAAAATTCGTGGCTTTTGTAAAAATCTTGTCCAATAACTGGAAGTCGTCTATTCCACAGCTGTTGGCAATGCTCGATGGAATTGATATTGGTATAGAAGACTTTTTCAAACTTGAGAGGGCGGTTGTTTTTAAATTGTCGGCGTTACTTTCCGATATTAATCTTATTCAAAAGACGGTGCTAAAGGAGCGTCGATATGATATTTCGTCATTTGTGGCTAAGACATCTTTTGCGTTTCTTCCTCCTGTTGTATATCAACTAGAAGAATACGGTCTTCCAAGAATGATTAGTCGTCAGATTCAATGCGCTGGACTAATCGATTTCGAAGATCAAGAGTTGTCTCTGCACATTGCTATCGAAAGACTGAACAATATCGGATTAGAGATAATAATGGAAGAAGTGTCGGCACTAGACTCTTTTGATCGATATTTACTTACCTATTTCTTTGATGGCATCAAAGTCGATCGGTAGCTATCGATAAGTCTACTGTAAGCATAATTAGCTTGCAGTGAGATACATGAATTGCTGGATCTTCATCCGTTCAACGTGAACTCGGTGAACGTCGGCGACTCCGGTTCGTCCTTGTTGCCTGGCTCGTTCGCCTCCTTGGCCGGCCCGTTATTCATCAGCCAGAGCAGGTTGGTAGCCGAATCGGCATTCGCCAGCGCTTCTTCCTGCGTCACGAGATTTGCCTGCACCAGCGCCAGCAGCGCCGCTTCGAAGGACTGCGACCCAGGCGACAGGCTCTTGTCCATCGCTTCCTTGATCCCGGAAAGCTCGCCTTTTTCGATCAGGTCGGCGATGTAGCGGGTGTTCAGCATGATCTCGACCGCCGGCTGGCGCGTGCCGCCGGCCGCTGCGCGCACCAGGCGCTGCGAGACGATGGCCTTGGTCGCCGAAGCCAGGTCCTGCAGCAGGGCGGGGCGGTTCTCGATCGGATAAAAGCTGATGATGCGGTTCAGCGCGTTGTAGCTGTTATTCGCGTGCAGGGTGGCGACCACCAAGTGGCCGGACTGGGCGTAGGCCAGGGCCGCGGTCATGGTCTCGCGGTCGCGGATCTCGCCGATCAAAATCACGTCCGGCGCCTGGCGCAGCGAGTTGCGCAGGGCCATGTTGAAGTCGAGGGCGTCGCTGCCGATCTCGCGCTGGTTGACGATCGATTTCTTGTTCTTGAAGAGGTATTCGATCGGGTCTTCGAGCGTCAGGATGTGGCCGGTGCGGTGCTCGTTGCGGTAGTCGAGCATCGAGGCGATGGTGGTCGACTTGCCGGAACCGGTGGCGCCGACCACCAGCAGCAGGCCGCGCTTCTCCATGATCAGTTCGGAGAGCACCGGCGGCAGGCCGAGTTCGCCCAAGGGCGGGATGGTGGCCGGTACGAAGCGGAACACGGCCGAGATGCTGCCGCGCTGGCGGAAGGCGGACAGGCGGAAGCGGCCCAGGTTGGGCACCGAGATGCCCATGTTGAGTTCGTTGTTGCGCTCGAGTTCTTCGCGCTGTTCCGGCGTGGTGACTTCCGACAGCAGGGACAGGATGTTGCTCGGGTCGAGCTTGTTCTGGTTGATCGGGATGAGGTTCCCGTTGATCTTGATGTGGACGGGGGAGTTCACCGCGAAGAACATGTCCGACGCGTTTTTTTCCTTCATGAGTTGGAACAGGCGGTCCATGGCCATGGTGGTTTTCCCCGGTGGTGCAGTTTGTGTTCGTTAAATCATAGGTTAGTTGAACGCGTGGACGGGAAACCCGTCCACCCTACGTAGGGTGGTCGGCTTCGCCGCCCACGCGTTCAACCTGCGGCCGAGCAGCCGCGAAGCGAACTTAGATCCCGCGCAGCAGCTCGTTGATGCCGGTCTTCGAACGCGTCTGCGCATCCACGCGCTTGACGATCACGGCGCAGTACAGGCTGTACTTGCCGTCGGCCGATGGCAGCGAACCCGACACCACGACCGAACCCGACGGCACGCGGCCGTAGGTCACTTCGCCGGTTTCGCGGTTGTAGATCTTGGTCGACTGGCCGATGTACACGCCCATCGAGATCACCGAATTCTCTTCGACGATCACGCCTTCGACGATTTCCGAACGGGCACCGATGAAGCAGTTGTCTTCGATGATGGTCGGATTCGCCTGCATCGGTTCCAGCACGCCGCCGATGCCGACGCCGCCCGACAGGTGGACGTTCTTGCCGATCTGGGCGCACGAACCGACGGTGGCCCAGGTGTCGACCATCGTGCCTTCGTCGACGTAGGCGCCGATGTTGACGTAGGACGGCATCAGCACCACGTTCTTGCCGATGAAGGAGCCGCGGCGCGCAACGGCCGGCGGCACCACGCGGAAGCCGCCCTTGGCAAAGTCCTCAGCCGTGTAGTCGGCGAACTTGGTCGGCACCTTGTCGTAGAACTGCATGCCGCCGCCACCGGCGACAGGCACGTTGTTCTCGAGACGGAACGACAGCAGCACCGCCTTCTTGATCCACTGGTTGACGATCCACTCGCCGCCTTCCTTCTGCGCCACGCGCAGGGTGCCCGCGTCGAGGCCGGCCAGGACCTCGGCCACGGCGTTGCGCACGTCGGCCGGGGCGGTCGATGGGCTGAAGTCCGCGCGCTGTTCCCACGCGGTGTCGATGATGTTCTGGAGTTGTTGGGTCATGATTGAATAATCTCTGTTTCAGGAATCCGAGGTACAGCTTTAACGCAGGCTCTGGCAGAACTGGACGATGCGCGTGGCTGCTTCCAGCCCCTCGTCCACGCCCGCCACCAGCGCCATGCGGATGCGGTTGCGGCCCGGATTGGTCCCGTGCGCGTCGCGCGCGAGATAACTGCCGGGCAGAACCGTCACATTATATTCGGCGTAGAGACGGCGTGCGAACTCGGTGTCGGAAAGACCGGTCCGGCGCACGTCGGCCCACAGGTAAAAGCCGGCGTCGGGCAGCTCGACGTCCATCACCTGGCGCAGCATAGGCGTGATCAGGTTGAACTTTTCCTTGTACAGGGTGCGGTTGTCCTGCACGTGGGTTTCGTCGTTCCAGGCCGCGATCGATGCCGCCTGCACCGGCGGCGACATCGCGCCGCCACAGTAGGTACGGTACAGCAGGAATTTCTTCACCACGGCCGGGTCGCCGGCGACGAAACCCGAGCGCATGCCCGGCACGTTCGAACGCTTCGACAGGCTCGAGAAAACGATCAGGTTCGCATACGGACGCTCGCCGCCGCTGCGCCCCAGCGCGTGCGCCGCTTCCAGCGCGCCCAGCGGCGGGGTCGAGCCGCAGTAGATCTCGGAATAGCACTCGTCGGCCGCGATCACGAAGCCGTGGCGGTCGGAGAGCGCGAACAGTTCGCGCCAGTCGCCCTGCGACAGCACGGCGCCGGTCGGGTTGCCCGGCGAGCAGATGTACAGCAGCTGCACGCGCGCCCACACATCGTCCGGCACGGTGCCGAAGTCGGGCGCGAAGTTGCGCGCCGGGTCCGAGTTCACGAAGTACGGCGAGGCGCCGGCCAGGTAGGCCGCGCCTTCGTAGATCTGGTAGAACGGATTCGGGCTGAGCACCAGCGGGTCGGGGCGGCTGGCGTCGATCACGGCGTGCGCGATGCCGAACAGCGCCTCGCGCGAGCCGTTCACCGGCAGCACCATTCTGGCCGGGTCGAGCGCGGGAATCGCGTAGCGCCGCTCCAGCCAACCGGCGATCGCCGCGCGCAGCGGCTCGCTGCCGATCGTGCTCGGGTAGTTGGCCAGGCCGGCAATCGCGTGGGTCAGGGCTTTTTCGATAAAGGCGGGCGTCGGGTGCTTGGGCTCGCCGATGCCAAGGCTGATCGGCGTGTAGTCGGCACGCGGGGTCACGCCGGCGAAGAGTTCGCGCAGCTTTTCGAAAGGGTAGGGATGGAGTTTGTCGAGATGTGGATTCACGAGGGTACCGTAGCGCTCTTGCGAGAAATAGATTTTTGATTATAGCGCCGCCCCGGGAATGCCGTCTGGCCATGCGAATGCAGTAAGATTGTTCATCCAGGAAACCATACCAGGTAGACCGTGCCGCTCAACACCATGCGCCGCCTGACCGGCCGCCAGCGCTCGGCGACCGCCAACCGCCAGCTGGGCTGCGTGCTGGCCTTTGTCGCCGGCGCGATCAACGCAGGCGGCTTCCTGGCGATCGGCCGCTACACCTCGCACATGACCGGCGTGATCTCGTCGATGGCCGACAACCTGGTGCTCGGCCAGGGCGCGCTCGTGCTGGCGGCGCTGGCCGCGGTGGGCGCGTTCGTCGCTGGCGCCGCCACCACCGCGCTGCTGGTGAACTTTGCGCGGCGCCGGCGCCTGTCCAGCGAATACGCGCTGCCCTTGCTGTTCGAAGCGAGCCTGCTGCTGCTTTTCGGCGTGCTGGGCGCGCGCCTGGCCGCTCCCGAAGGCGGTGCACTGGCACTGACGGCCGCACTGCTGTGCTATGTGATGGGTTTGCAGAATGCCGTCGTCACCAAACTCTCTCGCGCCGAAATCCGCACCACCCACATGACCGGCATCATCACCGACATCGGCATCGAACTGGGCAAGCTGCTCTACTGGAACCGCGACCCCGGCCAGCCGCGCGTGGCGCCGAACCGTGCGAGACTGAGCTTGCTGGCGGCGCTGCTCGGCTGCTTCCTGGCCGGCGGCGTGGCCGGCGCGCTCGGCTTCAAGCATGTCGGCTACCTGTCGACGGTGCCGCTGGCAGCCCTGTTGTGCATGCTGGCGATCGTACCTGCTGCGGACGACCTGGCACGTTCGCTGGCGCGCCTGCGGCGCCGGTCCTGACAGCGTCAGGCGCTGCCGCGTTCGCGCCACGCCCCGGGATTGGTGCCCGACCATTCCTTGAACGCGTGGGTGAACGCGCTCTGCTCCTGGTAGCCGAGCAGGAAGGCGATGTCGGCCAGCGACAGGCCCGGCTGGCGCAGGTAATCCTGGGCCAGCACATAGCGCGCGCTGTCGAGCAATCCCTGGAAGCTGGCGCCGGCGTCGCCCAGCTTGCGCTGCAGGGTGCGCGGCGACAAATCGAGTTCCTGGGCGATGCTGGCCAGGCGCACCCGGTCGTGCGCCAGGTTGCGGATGATGGCGGCGCGTACCTGGGCGACAATCGCCGGCGCGCCCCCTTCGCGCTGGCCCAGCAGGCGCTCGGCGTGCTGCTGCAGCACCGGATACAGATTCACGTCGGCGTTCGGCACCGGCAGGGCGAGGATGGCGGCGTCGAATTCGCCGCTGTTGGCGGGCGCGTTGAACACCGGGCAGCTGCCGAACACGCGTTCGTACTCATCAAGGCTGGCATCGCTGCCGTGGGCGAATGCGACCCGCGCCACCGGCAGCGCGCCGCCCGCGAGCCAGCGCCCGAAGGTCTGGATGCCGGCGAACACGCTTTCCACCAGGTGGCGGCTGGCAGCCGGATAATGGCTGATCCATTCGTAGCGCGCGGTGATGCCTGCCACTGTCACTTGCGAGCGCCCCAGGTCGTGGGCCAGCGCTTCGTAGCGCATGGTCTGTTCCAGCGCTTGCCCGATGTCGCGGCAGGCCAGCAGCACCAGGCCATACACGCTGTAGCTGCCCAGCTTCACGCATTCGCCCACGTGCAGGCCGAAGTGGGGATCGCTGGCGAGATCGGCGCCGGCGTCGAGCAGGCGGATGTAGTCGGGCGCTGCCAGCGAGTCGGGCAGGGGCGTCAGGCGCGTCGAGGGCAAGCCGGCGGCGCGCGCCAGGGCTTCGGCGGACACGCCGCGTGCGGCGGCGGCATCGAGCAGCGGCTGCAGGTAGGAGCCGGTGACCCGCTGCGAGGGGCTTGGCGCAATCGAACAAGGCTTTGTCATAAAGGAGCAATACGGCGGCAGGCTTCTCGCTTACTCTTCGCGAATGTTGAAAGAGTATAAAGGGAAATCGGCATGAAGCGGTGGAATGGCTGGGGCGACGACACGGTCGATGTGACATTGCATGGCGAGGCGCTGGCCTTCCTCGAAGGACGCATCGGCGTCGGCAGGGCGCCGGTGGACGCCGGCTTCGAGGAGGCGTGCGCCGCGATTGCACCGGGCCGCCTGGCGCCGCACCCGCTGGTCGACGCCACGCCGGCCACGCGCGCCCTGCATGCGCTCGGCCAGAGCCTGCCCGACTGGCTGCGCCTGCGCCACGGCCGCCTGGGCGCGGTGCCGGACGGCGTCGCCTTTCCCGAAAGCGCGGAACAGGTGCGCGCGCTGCTGGCCCATGCCGGGCGCTGCGGCGCCGCCGTGATTCCCTACGGCGGCGGCACCAGCGTGGCGGGGCACATCAACGTGCACGACGCCGCGCAGCCGACGCTGTGCATCGACATGCGGCGCATGCGCTCCTTGATTGCGCTGGACCGCGAAGCCCAGCTGGCGACCTTCGGCGCCGGCGTCACCGGCCCCGACCTGGAAGCGCAACTGCGCGCCCATGGCTACACGCTCGGCCACTTCCCGCAATCCTTCGACTATTCCACCCTGGGCGGCTGGGTGGTCACGCGCTCCTCGGGCCAGCAGTCGCTGCGCTACGGCCGCATCGAAGCGATGTTCGCCGGCGGACGGGTCGAAACGCCGAGCGGCACGCTGGAGATTCCGACCTTTCCCGCATCGGCCGCCGGTATCGACTTGCGCGAGATGGTGCTCGGGTCCGAAGGCCGGCTCGGCATCCTCACCGAAGCCACGGTGCGCGTCTCGCGCCTGCCCGAGCATGAAGCCTTCCACGCGGTGTTCTTCCCGGACTGGGAACGCGCCGAGCGGGCCGTGCGCGAACTGTCGCAGGCGAGATTGCCATTGTCGATGCTGCGCCTGTCGAACGCAGTCGAGACCACGACCATGCTGGCGCTGGCCGGCCACGCGAAACAGGTCGGCCTGCTGGAACGCTACCTGCGCTGGCGCGGCTGCGGTGCACACAAGTGCATGCTGATGATCGGCGTCACCGGCCCACGCGCCCAAAGCAAAGCCGCCCTGCGCGCGGCATTGCGGATTGCGGGCGGCGTCCACATCGGCCGCGCGCTGGGCGAGCGCTGGCGCCACGGGCGCTTCCGCAACGTCTACCTGCGCAACACGGCCTGGGCCCACGGCTACGCCATCGACACCGTGGAAACCGCCGTCGACTGGCCGGGCGTGACGCGCGCCATGCACGCCGTGGAAGCGGCGGCCGGGGAAGCATTCGCCGCCCACGGCGAGCGCGTGCATGCCTACACCCACCTGTCGCACATCTATCCGCAGGGCGCCAGCGTGTACTCGACCTTCGTCTATCGCCTGGCGGGCGACTTCGAAACCGACCTGGCGCGCTGGCGCGATTTGAAGCGGGCGGTGTCGAACGCGATCGTCGCCAGCGGCGGCACCATCAGCCACCAGCACGGCGTCGGCGCCGACCACGCGCCCTGGCTGGCGGCGGAAAAGGGAGAACTCGGCCTGGCGACGATGCGCGCCCTGTTCCGCGCATTCGACCCGGAAGGGCGCATGAACCCCGGCAAGCTGGTGCTGCCATGAACCGAGCCTGGCACGCGGGCTGGCGGGCGGGCTTGCCCGACTTGGTCGGGCGCGAATGGGATGTGCTGGTCATCGGCGGCGGCATCACCGGCGCCGGCATCCTGCTCGAAGCGTCACGGCGCGGCCTGCGCGCGCTGCTGGTCGAAGGGCGCGACTTTTCCTGGGGCACATCGAGCCGCTCGTCGAAACTGGTGCACGGCGGCCTGCGCTACCTGGCGCAGGGCCACATCAAGCTTACACGCGAGGCGGTGCGCGAACGCGAAGCCTTGCTGCGCGACGCGCCCGGCCTGGTGGAACCGCAGCGCTTTGCCTTTCCCGACTACGGCAAGAGCCTGCGCAAGCGCCGCACCATGCTGGCCGGGCTGGCGCTCTACGATCTGTTCGCGGGACGGCGCGAACGCCACTGGCAGGATGCGGACGCATTCGCGCTGCTGGCGCCGAACATTGCGCGCACGGGCCTCGCCGGCGGCATGGTGTACCTTGATGCCAAGACCGACGACGCGCGCCTGGTGCTGCGTACCCTGGTCGAAGCACGCAGCCATGGCGCCGAAGCCGTCAACTACATGATCGTGTGCTCGCTGCTGAAGGAGGGCGAGCAGGTCGTCGGCGCCGTGCTGCGCGACGATGCGGCGGGCGACTGCCTGTTCGACGTGCGTGCGCGCCTGGTGATCGACGCCGGCGGCGCCTGGGCCGGGCAGCTGGCCACGGGCGGCCCGCGCCTGCGTCCGCTGCGCGGCAGCCATCTGTTGCTGCCGGCCTGGCGCCTGCCGCTGGCGCAGGCGGTCAGTCTGATGCACCCCGCCGATGGCCGCCCGGTGTTTGCCTTTCCCTGGGAGGGCGCGACCCTGGTCGGCACCACCGACGTCGATCACNGCGCCTGCCGCTGGCGCAGGCGGTCAGTCTGATGCACCCCGCCGATGGCCGCCCGGTGTTTGCCTTTCCCTGGGAGGGCGCGACCCTGGTCGGCACCACCGACGTCGATCACCGCGATGGCTTGTCCAGCGAGGCCGCCATCACGCGCGCGGAACTCGACTACCTGATGCACGCCCTGCAAGCCCAGTTCCCGGCGCTGCGCCTGGGCGAAGACGACGTGATCGCCACCTATGCCGGCGTGCGGCCCGTGCTCGACAGCGGCGCGGCAGATGCGCCGTCGAAGCTGGGCCGCGAGCATGCCATCTGGTGCGGCCAGGGCCTGGTGAGCGTCACCGGCGGCAAGCTGACCACCTTCCGCGCGATTGCGCTCGACGTGCTGCGCCAGGCGCGGCGCCAGCTGCCGGGCTGGAACGATGCGCTGTCTCCTTGCCCGATCTACGCGCCGGTCGCGCCCCCGACCGCGCCGCGGCGCATGCCGGCGCCGCTGCTGCGCCGCCTGGCCGGCCGCCACGGCCCGCAGGCGCAGGCGCTGGTCGATGCGGCGTGTGACGGCGAACTCGAACACATCCCCGGCACCGACACCCTGTGGGCCGAGCTGCGCTGGGCCGCGCGCGCCGAGGCCGTCGAACACCTGGACGACCTGCTGCTGCGCCGCACCCGCATCGGCCTGCTGCTGCGCGGCGGCGGCGCCGGCCACATGGAACGCATCCGCGCCATTTGCCAGGCCGAGCTGGCCTGGAGCGACGCCCGCTGGGAGCGCGAAGAGGCCGCGTATGCCGCGCTCTGGACCCGCCACTACAGCCTGCCGCCACGCACGAACACACCGCAGCATGAAGCATGAAGCATGAAGCATGAAGCATGAAGCCTGAACCCCTGATCCTCGCCATCGACAACGGCACCCAGAGCGTGCGCGCGCTCTTGTTCGACCTGCGCGGCAACATCGTCGCCAAGTGCCAGGTGCCTTTGGAAGCCTATTTTTCGCGCCAGCCCGGCTGGGCCGAGCATGAGCCGGAAGACTACTGGCAAGCCGTGTGCCGCGCCTGCCAGGGACTGTGGAACCAGCCTGGCGCCGACCGCGCCGCCGTGCGCGCGGTGGCGGTGACGACCCAGCGCGGCACCGTGGTCAACCTCGGCCGCGACGGCCAGCCGCTGCGCCCGGCCATCACCTGGCTCGACCAGCGCCGCACCGACGAGGTCCCGCCGATCGGCCCGTTCTGGCGCGGCGCTTTTAAACTGGCGCGTGTCGGCGATACGATCGACTTCTTCCGCGGCGAGGCCGAGATCAACTGGATCCGCGCGCACCAGCCGGAAGTCTGGAACGCCACCGACAAGTTCCTGCTGCTGTCGGGCTACCTGAACTGGCGCCTGTGCGGGCGCTTCATCGATTCGGGCGGTTCGCAGGTGGGTTACCTGCCTTTCGATTACCGGCGCCACCGCTGGGCATCCAGGCGCGACTGGAAGTGGCAGGCGCTGGCCATCGAGGCGCGCATGCTGCCCGAGCTGGCGCCGCCCGGCACACGGATCGGCGCCATCGACGCAGCCGCCGCGCAGGCCACCGGCATTCCGGCGGATACGCCGCTGTTCGCGGCCGCCGCTGATAAAGCCTGCGAAGTGCTGGGCGCCGGCTGCAGCGAGCCGCATGTCGGCTGCCTGAGCTACGGCACCACGGCCACCGTGAATACCACCAGCCGCCGCTATGTCGAGGTCACGCCTTTCGTGCCGCCGTATCCGGCCGCGATCCCCGGCGCCTACAGCACCGAGGTGCAGGTGTTTCGCGGCTACTGGATGGTCAACTGGTTCAAGGAGCAGTTCGGCCACATGGAGCAAAGCCGCGCGCTGCTGGAAGACGTGGCGCCGGAAGCCCTGTTCGACCAGCTGGCCGAGTCGGTGCCGCCCGGTTCCATGGGCCTGATGCTGCAGCCTTACTGGACGCCCGGCATCCGCGTGCCGGGGCGCGAGGCGAAAGGCGCGATCATCGGCTTCGGCGACGTGCATACACGCGCCCACGTGTACCGCGCGATCCTCGAGGGGCTGGCTTATGCGCTGCGCGAAGGGAAGGAACGCATCGAACGGCGCAGTGGCGTGCGGATCACCGAACTGCGCGTGTCCGGTGGCGGCTCGCAGAGCGACGCGGCGATGCAGCTCACGGCCGACATCTTCGGCCTGCCGACCGCGCGCCCGCACGTGTACGAAACCTCGGGCCTGGGCGCGGCCATCGATGCCGCCGTCGGGCTCGGGCTGTATCCGGATTTCGCCAGTGCGGTGGCGAGCATGACGCGGGTGGGCAGGGTGTTCGAGCCGATCGAAAGCAATCGGCTCATCTATGACCGGCTGTACAAGGAGGTGTACGAGAAGATGTACCGGAAACTGCAGCCGCTGTACCGGGATATCGCGAAGATCACCGGCTACCCGCGCCAGCTCTGATCAGGACAGCGCCGGCTCCAGGTGCGCACTCCCGGTACGCACCGCGCGCACCCCATTGCGCCCGGCATCCTTGACCGCATACATGGCGCGGTCGGCGGCGACAAAGAAGCCCTTCAAATCGTCGAGCTGGGTCGGCACGATGGTGGCCACGCCCAGGCTGGCGGTGACCCATTCCGAGGTGGTCGAACCCGGGTTCGGGATGTGCAACGATTCGATGTGGGCGCGGATGGTTTCGCCCAATGCCGCCGCGGCCTCGAAGCCGGTTTCGCCGAACAGCAGCACGAATTCCTCGCCGCCATAGCGCGCCGCGATGTCGGTGGCGCGCAGCGCATGCGACTGCAGCGCCATCGCCACTTGCTGCAGGCAGGCGTCGCCGGCCGCGTGGCCGAGGCTGTCGTTGTAGCCCTTGAAGTGGTCGACGTCGAGCACGATCAGCGACAGCGGCTGGCTGCTGCGCACCGCGCGCTGCCATTCCTTTTCCAAAAAGGCGTCGAAGTGGCGGCGGTTCGGGATCTTGGTCAGCGGGTCGGCCAGGGCCGCGCGCTGCAGCGCGGTTTCCGACTGCTTGTGGTGGGTGATGTCGTGCAGCAGGGCGATGAACAGCGGCTGGTCGGCCAGCATCGGCGTCAGCGTGAAGTCCATGGCGCGCAGGTTGCCGTCGCGCTGGCGGATCAGCACTTCGCGCGCGCCGCGGCAATCCGGGGCCGCGCCAGCAATGCTGCGGCTGAAGATGTCGAGGTATTCCTGGGCCACCGAGGGCGCCAGCAGGCCGTCGAGCGCGCAGCCGGCCAGTTCGCCGGGGCCGTAGCCGAGGTAGCGGTCGCAGGCGGGATTCGCGTACTGGATGCGGCCGCTGGCCTCGATGATCATCAGGCCTTCGTCGATGCTGTTGACGATCAGGCGCAGGCGCTCGGCCTGTTCCTGCTGCGACAGGCTGGTGCGGCGGAACTGCAGTTGGGCGCGCACGCGGGCGCAGACTTCCGCCAAGCGCAGCGGCTTGGGGATGTAGTCGGCCGCGCCGATGTCGAAGGCGGCGACGATGTCCTCGGTCTCGGTGCGCGCGCTCATGAAGATCACCGGGATGTTGCAGGTGACCGGATGGGCTTTCAGGCGGCGGCAGACTTCCATGCCGTCCATGCCGGGCAGGTTGATGTCGAGCAGGATCAGGTCGGGCAGGGCGCGCTGGGCGATGCCGAGGGCCCGTTCGCCGGAATTCGCAACAAAGGTCTGGTACCCCTGCTGCAGCATCATGGAACGCAGCGCCCCCAGGTGAGCGGGAGCGTCATCGACGACGAGGACGGCGGCCTGGCGCGGAGCAGCGGCCGAAACCTGGGCTAGGGTAGGCATGGGGCGAGCGTGGTGCCGATTTGATCTGGTTCAAATTCTACGCTGAACTCAGCGTAAACGGTAATTTTTGTTGCCAGTAGGATAGTTTTTCTCGGGGTATGCCGGTAGCGGCGGGTGATTCATCCTTCGATTTTGCCGATTCGGCGAAAAAAATGGACGCCATTGGCGTCCATTCGTCGCACGCTTGCAACCGGCGCCGGTATTTACAGCGCCGCTGCGATCAACTGGCCCAGGATCGCGATGCCTTCGCGGATACGTTCCGGCGGCACCGTCACGAACGACAGGCGCAGCGTATTCGTTTCCGGTTCGGTTGCGTAGAAGGGCGCGCCCGGCACGAAGGCGACGCGCGCGGCGATCGCCTGGTCCAGCAGCTTCATGGCATCGATGTGTTTCGGCAGCGTCACCCAGATGAACATGCCGCCTTCCGGCCTGGTCCACGTGACTTCTTTCGGGAAGTGCTGGTCCATGGCGTCGAGCATGGCCTGGCACTGGTTGCCGTACAGGGTGCGGATGGTCGGGATGTGCTGATCGAGGAAGCCGTCCTTGACCACGTCGTAGACCACCATCTGGGTCAGCTGGGCGGTGTGCAGGTCGGCCGCCTGCTTGGCCAGTTCGAGGCGGCGCACCAGCGGTAGCGGGGCGCAGACATAACCGAGGCGGATGCCCGGGGTCAGCACCTTCGAGAAGGAACCCATGTAGATCACGCCTTCCGGGTGCATGGCCACCATCTTCGGCATCGGTTCGCCCTTGTACGACAGCGCGCCGTAAGGGTCGTCCTCGATCAGCGGCAGGCCGAGGCGGGCGCAGGTTTCGACCAGTTCGCGGCGGCGTTCGATCGACAGCGAGCGGCCGGTCGGGTTCTGGAAGTTCGGCAGCGAGTACAGCAGGCGCGCACCCTTGGCAACCGCTTCGATCGAGGACGGCACCAGGCCGTGGTCGTCGGTCGTCACCGAGCCGAATTCCGGGCGGTAGACCGAGAACGCCTGCAGCGCGCCCAGGTAGCTCGGGGTTTCCACCAGCACGCGGCTGCCTTCGTCGATCAGCACCTTGCCGATCAAATCGAGGGCCTGCTGCGAACCCGAGACCATCAGGATCTGCTCGGGCAGGATCGTCGTGCCTTCGGTCGACAGCGAGTGCGCGATCCATTCCTTCAGCGGGCCATAGCCGTCGGTCGGGCCGTACTGCAGGGCCACCTTGCCGGTTTCAGTCAGCACGCGGTCGTAGGCTTGTTTCATGCGCTCGACCGGGAAGGTGGCCGGCGAAGGCAGGCCGCCGGCGAAGGAGATGATCTCCGGACGCTGGGTGATCTTCAGGATCTCGCGGATGAAGGAGCTCTGCAACTGCTGCGCGCGCTCGGAAAACTGCCACTGGATGGGATTCGGATTCTCGATTTTCATGCTGGTCTCGCGGTCGTTAAAAGGCGCGCGCCGGGTCGGCTGCGGTGAAAGCCCCGGCCGGATAGGCCGGGGCCGTGAAGCTCGGGGCGATCAGGCCAGTTCGACGATCATCTCGATCTCGACGCAGGCGCCGCGCGGGATCTGCGCCACGCCGAAGGCCGAGCGGGCGTGCTTGCCGGCGTCGCCGAAGACGTCGCCCAGCAGTTCCGAGGCGCCGTTGGTGACCAGGTGCTGGTCGGTAAAGTCCGGGGTCGAATTCACCAGGCTCATCAGCTTGACGATGCGCTTCACGCGGGTCAGGTCGCCGCCGCAGGCATCCTGCAGGGTGCCCATCAGGTCGATGGCGATGGCGCGCGCGGCGGCCTGGCCTTCTTCCAGGGTCTTGTTCTTGCCCAGCTGGCCGACATTGACCGAGCCGTCGGCGTTCTTGGCGATGTGGCCCGAGATGAAGACCAGGTTGCCGGTCTGGACGAACATGACGTAGGCGGCGGCGGGCGCGGCGGCCGATTGCAGGGAGATGTTCAGTTCGGTGAGTTTGTCGTAGACGGACATGGGTGTTCCTGTTGCGGTGAATGAGACCGGTATTGTACGTCTTGCCAGCTATGAAAGACACACTTTCCCTCGCCCCTGGCATGGTGCTCGATGTTGCTTCCATGACATAATCGGAGCCTTCCTTATCCAGAAACGGAGTGTCGCTTGACGTCTTCTTCGACTGCGCATGGCTGGTGGCGGCCGCGCCTGTGGCTGTCGCTGGCCATCGTGCTGCTGCCCTGGCTCGTCGCGACAGGCATCACGGGCTGGAAGGTGGCGCAATGCATGACCGAGGCCTGGCAAGGGCGCGCCAGCTTCGGCTGGCAGGAGGCCAGCGGCAGGATCGACCAAGCGCAGGTGCGCATCGTGACCGGTTCGCGCGGCGGCAAGGCTTACGAGCCGCTGGTCGGCTACCACTACGAGGCCGGAGGGCGGGTCTGGCATTCCTGGCGGGTCGAGGCCACGCCCAATTACAGCCAGATGCAGGCGCAGGAGGTCGTCAGGCTGTTCCCGAAAGGGGCCGGCGTCACCGTCTACCACGACGGCGAGGGGTTGTCGGCCCTGCGCCGGGGCGTGCGTCCCATGACCTGGATCGGCCTGGTCCTGTGGTCGCTGGCGACCTGGCTGCTGGGCGCGATGTGCTGGCGCGAGGCACGGCGCATCGTCATGCGCGAGCGCGCGGCGTGAGGTCCCGGTGCGCGGCCGCCGCGTCGCGCATGTGCATGAATGCAGCGATCGTTCGGGTGCCGGCGTTCAGGCGCCGGTCGGCATATACATAGCCATAGCTGACCACGCGCCTTTCGGTCCGGGCGAAGAAGCGCGGATTCTCGAGTAGGATGCGGTCGAGGTGTATTGCCTATTCGATAAGATGTTTCTTGGTGTTACCATAACGGATTGCCGCCCCCGGCTTGCCAGGAAAGACCGAACCATGACCGCAGTGCTGGCACTCAAGCTGACCCTGGTTCCGCTGCTGATCTACCTGGTCACACTGGCAGGCCGGCGCTGGGGGCCGGCCGTGGCCGGCTGGCTGTCGGCGTTTCCGATCGTCGCCGGTCCGATCCTGTTGACGCTGGCGCTGGAGCAGGGCCTGCCGTTCGCGGCCAGCTCCGCCGAGGGCACCCTGCTGTCGGTGCTTGCGATCCTGGTGTTCTGCGTGCTGTATGCCTGGGCTTCGAGCCGCTTGGCGGTGGCCGGATCGATGCTGCTGGCCCTGTCGGGCTGGGGCCTGGCGGTGGCGGTCCTGCAGACCCTGCGCCTGCCGCTGGGTCTGGCCTTCGTGCTGGTCTGGTGCGCCCTGCTGCTGGCGCTGCGCCTGTTCCCGTCGGCCGCCCCGGCCGCGGGCGGCGCGCGCCGCAACGACCTGCCGTGGCGCATGCTGGCCGCCGCGGCCCTGGTGTTGCTGGTGACCGCAGGTGCGGCCCGCATGGGAGCGCGCCTGTCCGGCTTTTTCGCCATGTTTCCGGTCATGGGCTCGGTGCTGGTCGGCTTCGCCCATGCCGGCAGTGGCCGTGCGAGTGCGGTGGCGCTGCTGCGCGGCATGGTGTGCGGCTTCTTCGGCTTTTCCATATTTTGCGTGACGCTGGCGCTGCAGCTGCGCCAGGGCAGCCTCGGTTTCGCCTTCGGCCTGGCCCTGGCCTGCGCGCTGGTCGTGCACGTGGTGGCGCGGCGCATGCTGGCGGCGCCGGGCGGGTCTGCGGCGGCTTCAGTACGCAGCTCTTGAAATCGATGTTGCCATCCCCATATCGAGGCAATCCGTTCAACCTGTATTTCCAAGAGGAATAAGATGGCTGTCGCCGAAAAAGAGACCCTTGGCTTTCAAGCCGAAGTAAAGCAGCTGCTGCAATTGATGATTCACTCCTTGTACTCGAACAAGGAAATCTTCCTGCGCGAACTGATTTCGAACGCATCCGACGCCGCCGACAAGCTGCGTTTCGAGGCGATCAACAACGATGCCCTGTACGGCAACGACCACGAACTGAAGATCCGCGTTGGCTTTAACAAGGAAGCGCGCACCGTCACGATCTCGGACAACGGCATCGGCATGAGCCGCGACGAGGTCATCTCGCACCTGGGCACGATCGCCAAGTCGGGTACCAAGGAATTCTTCAGCAAGCTCTCGGGCGACCAGAAGGCGGACGCCGCCCTGATCGGCCAGTTCGGCGTGGGCTTCTATTCCGGCTTCATCGTCGCCGACAAGATCACCGTCGAAACCCGCCGTGCCGGCGCCGACGCCAGTGAAGGCGTGCGCTGGGAGTCGGGCGGCGAGGGCGAGTACAGCGTCGAGACCATCGAGAAAACCGGCCGCGGCACCGACGTCATCCTGCACCTGCGCGAAGGCGAGGACGAGCTGCTGTCGAACTGGAAGCTGAAATCGATCATCCGCAAGTACTCGGACCACATCTCGCTGCCGATCCTGATGCAGAAGGAAGAGTGGGACGAAGAGGCGAAAGCGACCGTCCTGAAGGACGAGTTCGAGACCGTGAACCAGGCCAGCGCGCTGTGGGCCCGCTCGAAGTCGGACATCACGAAGGAACAGTACGACGAGTTCTATAAACACGTCTCGCACGACTTCCAGGAGCCGCTCGCCTACACCCACAACCGCGTGGAAGGCCGCAGCGAATACACCCAGCTGCTGTACGTGCCGAGCCATGCGCCGTTCGACCTGTGGGACCGCAACAAGCGAGGCGGCATCAAGCTGTACGTGAAGCGTGTCTTCATCATGGACGACGCCGAGCAGCTGATGCCGACCTACCTGCGCTTCGTGAAGGGCGTGATCGATTCGGCCGATTTGCCGCTGAACGTGTCGCGCGAAATCCTGCAGGAGTCGCGCGACGTGCGCGTGATCCGCGAGGGTTCGACCAAGCGCGTGCTGGGCATGCTGGAAGAAATGGCGAACTCGGAAGAGCAGGAAGGCAAGGACAAGTACGTCACCTTCTGGAAGGAATTCGGCCAGGTGCTGAAGGAAGGCATCGGCGAGGACGCGACCAACAAGGACCGCATCGCCAAGCTGCTGCGCTTTGCCTCGACCCATGACGAGTCGGGCGAGCAGACGGTGTCGTTCGAAGATTACGTCGGCCGCATGAAGGAAGGCCAGGACAAGATTTATTACGTCACCGCCGACAGCCACATCGCCGCCAAGAACAGCCCGCACCTGGAAATCTTCCGCAAGAAGGGCGTCGAAGTGCTGCTGATGGCCGACCGCGTCGACGAGTGGATGCTGTCCTTCCTGACCGAATTCGAGGGCAAGGAGCTGGTGTCGGTGGCCAAGGGTGGGCTGGACCTCGGCAAGCTGGAAGACGAAGCCGAGAAGAAGGAACACGAGGAGACCGAGACCCAGTACAAGGAACTGGTCGAGAAGATGAAGACCGCGCTGGCCGACAAGGCGAAAGACGTGCGCGTGACCTTCCGCCTGACCGACTCGCCGGCCTGCCTGGTGGCGGACGAGCACGAGCTGTCGGCCAACCTGGTGCGCATGCTGAAGGCCGCGGGCCAGAACGCGCCGGAGTCGAAGCCGATTCTCGAGATCAATCCGAACCACCCGCTGGTGACGCGCCTGAAGTACGAGGATGCCGAGGGTGCACGCTTTGGCGACTGGTCGCATATCCTGTTCGACCAGGCGATGCTGGCCGAAGGCGGCAGCCTGGCGGATCCGGCGTCGTTCGTGAAGCGCTTGAATGAGATGCTGCTGGCGAAGTGATTCGCGCGGTGGTGTGAAGTGAAAGCCGGGCGCTTGCCCGGCTTTTTTTATGCTGAATCGGCGGTAGCGGGGCTGTTGCCTGTTACGGTATCGGTGTGTTGCATCCGCGTGGGCACGGGGTGCCCACCGTACGGGATACGCTGCGTATCCGGGTTTCGTATGATCTCGCTGATAACGGTGACCGTACGGTGGGCACCCCGTGCCCACGCGGATCATGCATACACATGCCGTCTCACGCAACAGCGCCACGTACCGCTGCACACCGTCTTAGAACCGCGCCTCAACCCCCGCCGGCCGCACCCACCCCGCCAACCTCTCGAACCCCGCCCGGAACCAATGCTTGCGCTGCTCCGTCAACTGCCCCACCACCCAGGTCGCCGCCACGATCAACAAGGTCAACGCCGCGATATCGACCGCGCTGTTCCGATCATGCCGGACCAGCGCCAGCCACAAACTCATCACCAGCGCATGCACCAGGTACAGCGTGAACGTGTACGACGACAGCCCCCGAATCCCACGCTCGAACCGCAGCAACCCGGCAAACCCCACCCAGCGCGCACACCAGAAATTCGCCAGCACCAGCACGCACACCACGTAATCCGCCAGCACCCGGTCCGCACTCCTGAGCGGCACCGCCGGAAACGGCCAGTGCGCGCGCGCGAACATGCGCAGGAATACGTCGCTCCCGCTCAGCTTGAACAGGGCCAGCAGCACCAGGCTCGCCACCCACCCGGCGAGCGCCGCACGCCGCCCGATCGCATGCGATTGCTGCCAGCGATACAGCCACACGCCGCTGGCCCACACCGGCAGCAGCAGCCACAGTTTCGGCCCCACGAACAGCAGCAGCGACCCCAGCGCCAGTACCCGCCGCGCACCGCGCAGGTAGAAGGCAGCCCCGAACAGCACGTAATACCAGACCTCGTACCCAAGCGACCAGTACGGCCCCAGCAAGGGCGGCGGCTCGGAAATCGTCCACAGCTCCCCCATGAACAGCAAATGCAGCGGCACATACAGCCAGGGCTTGGCGACTTCGTAAAGCTGGCGCAGAGGCACCTGTCCGGACCAGACCAGGAGGGCGGCGGCGGCAAAGGCGAACAGCAGCAGCGGCAGCGCCACCGAATAGATGCGGGTACAGCGCGCGATGGCGTAGGCGCGCAGTGAAGGGTTCTTTTGTTCGGTGGTATGGGCGATGACGAAGCCGGACAGCACGAAGAACACGATCACCGCTTCGCGCCCCAGGTTCGGCACCCAGTCGTCGGCGGAGCGCGTGATCACGCCGTAGGGCCCGTAGTGGCTGGCCACGACCAGTACCGCCGCCAGCAAGCGGCAGCAGTCGAGGTAGAGCGACAGCGGACGCGTAAGAGGGGAGGCTGGTAGCGCCATGGGAATGCCCGTAGTGTGCAGCCGCCATCATAACCCAGGCGGCTGCGCTCGCCTCAAGCGCGGGGAAAGGCGCTCAGTCGCGTACTCAGTTGCGTACTCAGTTGCGTACTCAGTTGCGTAAACCGGCGCAGAAGTCGAGCAGGATGCGCTCGCCCTCGGGCCAGTCGCCGAAACCGCTATCGGCGTTCACATGGCCGGCAACGCCGATCTCCACGAAGCGCGCACCCCAGGCGTCGGCAAAGGCGCGCGCCCGTTCGCGCGTGACGAAGGGGTCGTCGCTGCTGGCGACCACGATGCTGGGGAAAGGGAGCCTGGCCATCGGCACCGGCGCGAAGCCGTTGGCGGCTATCGGATACGACGCCGCCTCGACGTCGCTCGGCGCCACCAGCAGCGCGCCGGCCGCGCGCAGCGGCGAGCCGGATTGAGCCCAGTGCGCCGCCAGGATGCAGCCCAGGCTGTGCGCCACCAGGATCGGTGCGCCGCTGCTGGCGCCGACGGCCGCATCGAGTTCGGCCACCCATTCGTCGCGGGCCGGATTGTTCCAGTCGCGGTGTTCCACGCGCCGCAGTTGCGGGTGGCGCGCTTCCCACCGGGTTTGCCAATGCTGCGGACCCGAATTCCACAGGCCCGCCAGGGTCAGAACGTCGCACTCCATGTCGCCTCCGCTGCTTGTCGTTCAGGCCATTCTACGCGTCTGCGACAAGCGGCGTCGGATCAGAGCGCGGTGCGCAGGGCGAACAGTTCCGGGAACAGCACCACGTCGAGCATCTTGCGCAGGTAGCTCACGCCGGCCGTGCCGCCGGTGCCGGTCTTGAAGCCGATGATGCGTTCCACCGTCGTTACATGGCGGAAGCGCCAGAAGCGGAAGGCCGTCTCCAGGTCGACCAGCTTCTCGGCCAGCTCGTACAGCGCCCAATGCTGCGCCGGGTCCTGGTAGACCGCCAGCCAGGCCGCCTTCACCGAATCGTCATGCTCGGTCGGCAGGGTCCAGTCGCGCTCCAGGCGCTCCGGTGCGATGGCGAAGCCGCCCCGCGCCAGCAGCAGCACCGCTTCGTCGTAGACCGAAGGCAGCTTCAGCTCGCGCTCGAGGATGGCGTGGGCCGGCGGGTTCTTTTCGTGCACCGCCAGCAGGTTCGCGTTCTTGTTCCCGAGGATGAATTCGAGTTCGCGGTACTGGTGCGACTGGAAGCCGGACGAGGCGCCCAGATAGGGCCGGATCGCCGTGTATTCCGACGGCGTCATCGTCGCCAGCACGTCCCAGGCATGCACCAGCTGGTCCATGATGCGCGCCACGCGCGCGAGCATCTTGAAGGCGGGAGAGAGCTCGCCGGCGCGCAGCTGCACGCGCACGGCCTGCATTTCGTGCAGCATCAGCTTGACCCAGAGTTCGCTGGTCTGGTGCTGGATGATGAACAGCATCTCGTTGTGGTTCGGCGAAAGCGGGTGCTGGGCCGACAGGATCTGCTCCAGGCCCAGGTAGTCGCCGTAGCTCATCGACTCCTTGAAGTCCATCTTGGCGCCATGCCATTCGGCCGGCTTGTCTTTCATATCGCTCATGTGCAAGCCGCCTCAGGTCACCGCGCCGCGTTCGGCGCCCACATCGTAGTCTTCGCGGTCGAGGATGTCCTTCAGGATCTCGACGGCGTCCCAGACATCGGCAAAGCCCGTGTACAGCGGCGTGAAGCCGAAGCGCATGATCTCGGGCTCGCGATAGTCGCCGATCACGCCGCGCGCGATCAGGGCCTGCATCACCGCGTAGCCGTGCGGATGGGTAAAGCTGACCTGGCTGCCGCGCCGCGCATGCTCGCGCGGGGTCACCAGTCCCAGCGGATGAGCGGCGCAGCGCGCCTCCACCAATTGGATGAACAGGTCGGTCAGGGCCAGCGACTTGGCGCGGATCGCGTCCATGCCGGTTTCCTCGAAGATCTCCAATCCGCATTCGACCATGGCCAGCGACACCACCGGCTGGGTGCCGCACAGCGCGCGGCCGATGCCGTCGCAGGGCGCGAAGCCGTGGGCCATCGCGAACGGCCTGGCGTGGCTCCACCAGCCCGACAGCGGATGCTGGAATTGGGCCTGGTGGCGCCGCGGCACCCAGATAAAGGCCGGCGAACCCGGCCCGCCGTTCAGGTATTTATAGGTGCAGCCCACCGCGAAGTCGGCTTCGGCGCCGTTCAGGTCGACCGGCACCGCGCCGGCCGAGTGGGCCAGGTCCCAGACGATCAGGGCGCCATTCCCGTGCGCGTGGCGGGTGAGGGCGGCCATGTCGTGCTGGTAGCCGGTACGGTAGTTCACGTGGGTCAGCATGACAACGGCGCAGTCGGCGTCGATGGCGGCCGGCAGCTCCTCCACCGAGTCGACCAGGCGCACGCTGTAGCCGCGCTCGAGCCAGCTCGTCAGGCCTTCCGCCATATAGATGTCGGTCGGGAAGTTACTGCGCTCGGTGACGATGACGCGGCGGCCGGCCGTGTCGCCCTGGGCCTGGATGCGCACGGCGGCGGCCAGCGCCTTGAACAGGTTCAGCGAGGTGGTGTCGGTGACGACGACTTCGTCGGCCTGGGCACCGACCAGCGGCGCAAGGCGCTGCCCGAGCCGCTTGGGCAGGTCGAACCAGCCGGCCGTGTTCCAGCTCTTGATCAGGTCTTGCCCCCATTCGCGCGCCACCACGTCCTGGGCGCGGGCCAGGGCCGCACGCGGGCGGGCGCCGAGGGAATTGCCGTCCAGGTAAATGACGCCGGCCGGCAGGTCGAAGCGTTCGCGCAGGGGCGCCAGCGGATCTTGGGCGTCGCGCGCCAGGCAATCGGCGCGGGTAAGGGTGGGTTCGCTCATGAGGATTCGTCTCTGGTTGTATAGGCAGATGGCAGGATGGGCGGCAGTGTAGCAAGACCCCACAAAAAATATTTCAAATTTTTTTGCTCCCAACCCTAAAGTTCCGCCGAACCCTGCCGTAAAGGAGTCAGAGCGCTGAAAAATCTGGCCGAAAAATATTTCAAAAATATTTGCGGACAACCCTAAAGTTCTCGAAAACGCTGCCGTTAAGGAGTCAGAGGGCTGAAGAGGGCACTGAAAAATATTTCAGGATCACCCTAAAGTTCTCGGTTTGGTTGACGTTAATCTGCAAAAGCGCAACACAAGCGTAAAAAGTTGCGACACGAAAATGTTGCGATACGGCACGCCGAACAACAACTCGCAAGCCTCCTTTTCATAGGAGCGCATCTCCCATCCGCCAGGGTTTGTCAGACAAACTCCTACGGATGCTGTCGTCTTTGGAGGACACAAAATACAGTGTCTCTCCGATTCCCCTAATGTTTCTCTACAGTCAGAATCTATCTCACTGGCAACACACACTGCTGCCGGAACCTAAACAACGGAGAGTGGAAAATGACTGCAAACGACATGATGGCTGAAATCCGCGACGCGAACCTGAGCTACCTGATGCTCGCGCAGCAGATGATCCGCGCCGACAAGGTCACCGCGATTTTCCGCCTCGGCATCTCGGCGGACATCGCCGACCTGATCGAAGGCATGAGCAACGCGCAGATCCTGAAGCTCGCCGGCGGCAACATGATGCTGGCCCGCTTCCGCTTCGACGACACCGCGATCCTCTCGATGCTGACCAGCCACACCAAGGACCGCGCCCTGGCCCAGTCGCACGCCGCGATCCTGATGGCCGGCCAGCCAGCCGAAGAAATCGCCTGATGCGCTACGCGGTAGCGGTCCTATGGTGTAGGATAGCCGGGACTGTTGCCGGAGCTGTAGGATGACCAAAAAAAGCGTCGTATCGGAAGCGCAAGAAATCCAGCTCGCGATCGAGCTGATACAGCTGGGTGCACGACTCCAGCTGCTGGAAACCGAGGTGTCGCTCTCGCGCGAGCGCCTCATCAAGCTGTACAAGGAACTGAAGGGCGTCTCGCCGCCGAAAGGCATGCTGCCGTTCTCCACCGACTGGTTCCTCACCTGGCAGCCGAATATCCATTCCTCGCTGTTCCTGAATATCCATAACTTCCTGGTCGATAACGCCGGCGCCAGCGGCATCCAGGCGGTGATGAAAGCCTATCAACTCTACCTCGAGCAGATGCCGGCCTCGCCCGGCGAAGAGCCCTTGCTGTCGCTGACGCGCGCCTGGACCCTGGTGCGTTTCTTCGGCAGCGGCATGCTCAAGCTGGCGCCTTGCGAAAAATGCAAGGGCAAGTTCGTGGTGAATACCCTCGACCTGAACAGCGGCTACCTGTGCGGCCTGTGCCACATGCCTTCGCGCGCCGGCAAGACGCGCAAGGCCAAGGACGCCGCCCAGGCCGCCCTCGATGCCGAGCAGGCCGGCAGCGAATCCGACGCCTGAGCGGGTTTCACCTGATGACGATGCCGTCGGCCGGGAGCGTGCTGTGAGCGCGCCGGGCCGCATCCTGCGCGCTCCCGCCATCCAGGCGCTGCTGTGCCAGGTCGCCGCCTTCCCGCTGACCCTGCTTGCCGTGTTCCTGCTGGCGCGCGCGGGCAGTGCTCCCTCGTATCTGACCGCCGCGCTGGCCCAGGGCATCTTTGCCGCGGCCTTGAGTGCCTGGCGCAAGCTGGCGCGCTGGTGGCTGGCGATCGGCCTGCTGTTCCCGCTGGCCCTGCTGGGCGCCAGCCAGTTCGCGATTCCGCCCTGGCTGTTCCTGGTTGTCTTCCTCTTCATGCTGGTGCTGTACTGGTCGACCTTCCGCACCCAGGTGCCGTACTACCCGTCGGGAAAGGCGGCCTGGGATGCCGTGGCCGAGCAATTGCCGCAGGATCGGCCGGTCTCCTTCATCGATATCGGCAGCGGCCTGGGCGGCCTGGTCATGGACCTGGCAAGCCGCCGCAGCGACATTCGCGCAACCGGAATCGAACTGGCGCCGCTGCCCTGGTTCGGCAGTTGGGCGCGCGCACGCCTGACCAATAGCCGCGCCCGCTTCCTGCTGGGCGACTACGAAAAGCTCGATTTCGCGCAGTACGACGCCGTGTTCGCCTACCTGTCGCCGGCGGCCATGACCGCCCTCTGGCGCAAGGCCAAAAAAGAGATGCGTCCCGGCAGTATCTTAATGAGTTACGAGTTCGCTATTAACGAAAGCGCACCGACCTTATCTGTCTATCTACCGAACACTGGTCGAACTCTCTACATATGGCACTTTTAGGCGACAATCGCCGCTGTTTTACTTGCCCGTGGGCCATTCTCCCGCTATTGTTCCAGCTGTCGTAGTTCCCTACGTAAATATTTTTTCTGAGATACAAAGTCTCGGAAATTCGTGGATCTTCCAGCCCGTCCGGGCACTTTCTGGAGCAGTGTCTTGTTAGTCATTATCGGTTACGTCGTTATCTGCGCGTGTGTGTTCGGCGGCTTCGTCATGAGCGGCGGCCACATGGCTGCACTGTTCCAGCCGCTGGAACTGCTGATGATCGGCGGTGCGGCTGCCGGCTCGATGTTTGTCGGTAACAACGGCAAGGCCTTGAAGGCGACGATGAAGGCGCTGCCGACCGTCTTCAAGGGTTCCGCGTACACCAAGGAAATGTACATGGAACTGATGTCGCTGCTGTTCGACGTGCTGTCGAAAGTGCGCAAGGAAGGCCTGATGTCGATCGAAGGCGACATCGAATCGCCGGAAGCGAGCCCGCTGTTCTCGAAGTACCCGCTGGTGCTGGCCGACCACCACATCGTCGAATTCATGGCCGACTACCTGCGCCTGATGGTGTCGGGCAACATGGACGCCTTCCAGATCGAAAACCTGATGGACAACGAGATCGAGACCCACCACCAGGAAGGCCACGTGCCGGCCCACGTGATCGCCAAGCTCGGCGACGGCCTGCCGGCCTTCGGTATCGTGGCGGCGGTGATGGGCGTGGTGCACACCATGGAATCGGTCGGCATCCCGCCGGCGGAACTCGGTATCCTGATCGCGAAGGCGCTGGTCGGTACCTTCCTCGGTATCCTGCTGGCCTACGGTTTCGTCAGCCCGTTGGGCAGCGTGCTGGAACAGAAACTGGAAGAATCGACCAAGATGTTCCAGACCGTGAAAGTGACCCTGCTGGCCAGCCTGAACGGCTACGCCCCGGCCCTGGCCGTGGAATTCGGCCGCAAGGTGCTGTACTCGACCGAGCGCCCGACCTTTGCCGAGCTGGAAGAGCACATCAAGAAGTCCAAGGGCAAGTAATTGTCCTGAACCCCAGCCCACAACCTTTTAACCACACCTACGCGAATACCCATGGCCGACGAAGGAATGCGTCCGATCATCGTCAAGAAGATCAAGAAGTCTGGTGGCGGACACCATGGCGGCGCCTGGAAGATCGCCTACGCCGACTTCGTGACGGCGATGATGGCCTTCTTCCTGCTGATGTGGCTGCTTGGCTCGACGGCCAAGGGCGACCTCGAGGGCATCTCGGAATTCTTCAAGACCCCGCTGAAGGTGGCGATGTCGGGCGGCTCGGGTTCGGGCGACAGCTCGTCGGTCATCAAGGGCGGCGGTACGGATTTGACGCGCCGCAACGGCCAGGTGAAGAAGGGCGATACCCCGCCGGAAAACAAGACCTATGATCTGAACGCTGCCAAGGCCGCCGTCGAGCGCGCCGAGGGCGAGCGCCTGCGCGGCCTGAAGACCAAGCTCGAATCGATCATCGAC
The DNA here is from genome assembly GCF_030411995.1 of Massilia sp. YIM B02769. GTDB lineage: Bacteria > Pseudomonadota > Gammaproteobacteria > Burkholderiales > Burkholderiaceae_D > Telluria. The sequence continues at coordinate 350,952 of NZ_JASNRC010000004.1, read as the reverse complement.
GCCAACGAAACGCTGAAGAAATACAAGAACCAGCTGCTGCTCGACATCACCAGCGAAGGCCTGCGCATCCAGATCGTGGACGAGCAGAATCGGCCGATGTTCGCGCTGGCAAAAGCCACGCTGCAACCTTATACCGACGACATCCTGCACGTGCTGGGCATGGTGCTGAACGACGTGCCGAACCGCATCGGCCTGTCCGGCCACACCGATTCGACGCCGTACTACAGCGAGGCCGGCTACAGCAACTGGGAACTCTCGGCCGACCGCGCCAACGCCTCGCGCCGCGCGCTGGTGGCTGGCGGCCTGGCCGACGACAAGATCCTGCGCGTGGTCGGCCTGGCCGCGGCCGCGCCGCTGGACCGCGCCGACCCGTTCAACCCGATCAACCGCCGCATCAGCATCATCGTGATGAACAAGCGCACCGAGGACGCCGTGATGCGCGACGCCGCCACGCTCGACGTGCCGGCCCAGGATGGCGCAGCCGCGGCGCAGGCGGTGACTGCCGCCACCGCACAATAAGCTGCCGCGACAGGACAGGAGGACCATAATGACAAGAAAAAAGATACTCGGCTCGCACGTGAAACGGCTGCTCTCCGGCGTGTCGGCTCACGGGCGACGCCACCTCAGCGAGGTCGAGACCGATCTGCTGCAGACGGAATTGCTGCTAGAAGAAGCCATCGAGAAACTGACCAGCAGTTTCCTGGCGATCCATAGCGCGGTCGGCGAACGGCAGGCCGCGATCGACCGCCTGCTGGCGGGCGGCGAACCGAGCAAGGAAGACATCGCGGCCCTGGCGGCGATGTCCGGCGAGATCGGCAACCACGTCAACACGGCCGTGACCAGCATGCAGTTCCAGGACATGACCAGCCAGCTGATCGAGCGTACCCTGAAGCGCGTGACGGGCCTGCGCGAATTCCTCGGCACGCTGGACGAACACGGTTCCGATATTCATCCGGAAACGGGCAGCGAAGAAATCGTCGAGCGCCTGGGCAAGGTCAGCATGGCGCTGGCGATCCAGTCGCTCGAGCTGCGCAGCGTCTTGCGCAAGTCGGTCGAACAAAAGCATCTCGAAAGCGGGGACATCGAACTGTTCTGAGGTTCGGTGCACACATAACCATCTCCCGGCATGCCCCGGGGCGTATAAAACAGCAGGAGCAAAACATGGCTAAAACAATTCTCGCGGTCGACGATTCGAGCTCGCTGCGCCAGATGGTGGCGTTCAGCCTGAAGGCGGCCGGTTACCAGGTGGTGGAAGCGGTGGATGGCCAGGATGGCCTGGACAAGGCGCGCCAGCAGGTCGTCGACCTGGTCCTGACCGACCAGAACATGCCGCGCATGGATGGCCTGTCGCTGATCAAGCAGTTGCGCGGCCTGCCCGAGTACCAGAAGGTGCCGATCCTGATGCTGACCACCGAATCCTCGGACGAAATGAAGTCGAAAGGCCGTGCGGCCGGCGCCAACGGCTGGCTGGTCAAGCCGTTCGACCCGCAGCGCCTGATCGAGGTCGTCAAAAAAGTGATCGGTTGATGCGCATGCATCGCCTACCGCAACGGAATCTGTCATGACGATCGACATCAGCCAGTTTTACCAGGTCTTTTTCGACGAGGCCGAAGAGCTGCTCGCCGAAATGGAACGGCTGCTGCTGGCGGTCGACGTGGCCGCGCCCGACGCCGAAGACCTGAACGCCATCTTCCGCACCGCCCACTCCGTGAAGGGCGGCGCCTCGACCTTCGGCATCACGGACATGAGCGAAGTCACGCACGTGCTCGAATCCCTGCTGGACCGCATCCGCAAGGGCGAGATGGCCTTGACTTCGCAGCACGTCGACGCCTTCCTGGCCGCGAAAGACACCCTCAAGATGCAGCTCGACGGCCACCGCAATGGCGCCGCCGTCGACCAGGACACGGTGGCCAACGTGCGCATGATGCTGCACGATTTGTCCGAAGGCCTGGTGCCGGCGGCCTCGATCATCGCGCCGTCCTTCCTGCATGCCGAAACCAAGGCCCACACCGGCGAGGGCGCGCACCGCTACAAGATCGAGCTGCCGAGCGTCGCCCAGCGCGACGTGAACGCCCTGGTCGACGAGCTCGGCCTGATGGGCCGGGTCTCGGTCACGCCCTTGGAGGGCGGGCGCAGCGCCCTGATCATCACCACCCACGAAAGCCTGGACGACATCGTCGCCATCTGCTCCTTCGTGCTCGATCCGAGCGACCTGAAGATCTTCGAAGCGCCGCCATTGACGCCGGAACAGCGCGCGATCGAGGCCGCCGAGCGCGCCCGTATCGAGGAAGAGCAGGGCTATGGCTTCTTCGACCCGAGCGACGAGGTCGCGGCCGTCGGCGACGACTTGTCCGACGACGAGCGCGGCTACGGCTTCTTCCAGCCGATCGAGCAGATCCGCGCATTGGCCGGCGTCGATGCGCCGGGCGCCAAGCCGGCCGCCGCCGCGACCTCGGTGGCCGCCATCGATCACGAGGCCGAGAAGAAGGCTGCCAAAAAGGACGAAAAGGGCGCCGAAGCCAAAGCCGGCGAATCGTCCTCGATCCGCGTCTCGGTGGAAAAGGTCGACCAGCTGATCAACCTGATCGGCGAACTGGTCATCACCCAGGCCATGATCGAGCAGCGCAGCGGCGGGCTGGACCCGATGATGCACGAGCGCCTGCTGTCTTCGGTCAGCCAGCTCACCCGCAACACGCGCGAGCTGCAGGAAGCCGTGATGTCGATCCGCATGATGCCGATGGACTTCGTGTTCTCGCGCTTCCCGCGCATGGTGCGCGACCTCGCCGGCAAACTCGGCAAGAAGGTCGACTTCATCACCCAGGGCGCCGCGACCGAGCTCGACAAGGGCCTGATCGAGCGCATCGTCGACCCGCTGACCCACCTGGTGCGCAACAGCATCGACCACGGCATCGAGATGCCGGAAGCGCGCGTCGCCGCCGGCAAGTCGGAAGCGGGGCGTTTGTTCCTGTCGGCGGCCCACCAGGGCGGCAACATCGTGATCGAAGTGGCCGACGATGGCGGCGGCCTGAACCGCGAGCGCATCCTGGCGAAAGCCGCGCAGAACGGCTTGCCGGTCTCGGACACGATGAGCGACAGCGAAGTCTGGCAACTGATCTTCGCGCCGGGCTTCTCCACGGCCGAGATCGTCACCGACGTGTCGGGCCGCGGCGTCGGCATGGATGTTGTCAAACGGAACATCACGGCCATGGGCGGTTCGGTCGACATCCGCTCCGCGCGTGGCTTCGGCACCACGATTTCGATCTCGCTGCCTTTGACATTGGCCATCCTGGACGGCATGACCATCCGCTGCGGCGAAGAAATCTATATCCTTCCACTGGGCTATGTCGTCGAATCACTGCAGCCGCGCCGCGAAGACATCCGCGACATCGCCGGCCGCGGCCAGGTGCTCAAGGTCCGCGGCGAATACCTGCCGCTGATCGCGCTGCACGCCGTGTTCGGCATCGAAGCGCGCGCCAGCGACCCGGCCGACGGCATCGTCGTGATCCTGGAGTCGGAAGGGAGGCGCGCCGCGCTCCTGATCGACGACCTGGTCGGCCAGCAGCACGTGGTGGTGAAGAACCTGGAAGCGAACTACCGCAAGGTGAGCGGCATTTCCGGCGCCACCATCCTGGGCGACGGCGGCGTCTCGCTGATCCTCGACGTGGCGGCGCTGGTGCGCTCCTCGCGCCAGGTGGCCGACGAAGCACTGGCCACCTGAGCCTGAACAAACGAACTGAATAAGGAAAGAATATGTCCATTACCCAAGCCAGCCAAACCCAGGGCAACGACGCCGGTCTCGAATACCTGGCCTTTACCCTGGGCTCGGAAGAATACGGCATCGATATCCTGAAAGTGCAGGAAATCCGCGGCTACGAAGCCGTGACCCGCATCGCGAATGCGCCGGAATTCATCAAGGGCGTGATCAACCTGCGCGGGATCATCATCCCCGTGGTCGACATGCGCATCAAGTTCAAGCTCGGCGAGCCGACCTACGACCAGTTCACCGTCGTCATCATCCTGAACATCGGCGGCCGCGTGATGGGCATGGTGGTCGACAGCGTCTCCGACGTGACCACCTTGACCCCGGACCAGATCAAGCCGGCCCCGGACATGGGCACCGCCTTCAGCACCGATTACCTGATCGGCCTGGGCACGGTGGACGAACGCATGCTGATCCTGGTCGACATCGACCGTTTGATGTCGTCCCCGGAAATGGGCCTGATCGACAAGCTGGCTGCATAAGACCAACACGGACGGCACTCGGCAACAGGGCGGGTTTCCGCCCGCAACGAACTCAGAGGTAAGGCAAAGTGCCGTTACATAAATCCGACACGGTCAAGGAATTCGACTTCACGCGCGGCGACTTCGAGCGCGTGCGCGCCCTGATCTACCGCCAGGCCGGCATTTCGCTGGCCGACAGCAAGCAGGAAATGGTCTACAGCCGCCTGGCCCGGCGCCTGCGCGCAACCGGCATCCAGAGTTTCGCGAAATACCTGGACGACCTGGAAGCGGGCCGCATGAGCGACGAATGGGAGTCGTTCACGAACGCGCTGACGACCAACCTGACGTCCTTCTTCCGCGAAGCCCACCACTTCCCGCTGCTGGCCGAGCACGTGGCGCGCCTGCGCGGGCGTCCGGGCGAACCATTGACGATCTGGTGCTCTGCCAGCTCGACCGGCGAAGAGCCGTACTCGATCGCCATGACCCTCTGCGAAGCCTTCAATACGCTCACGCCGCCGGTGCAGATCATCGCCACCGACATCGACACGAATGTGCTGGCCACCGCCAGCGAAGGCGTGTACGGCGACGACCGCGTGGAAAAGATGGCGCCGGAACGCCTGAAGCGTTTCTTCTTGCGCGGCAAGGGCCGCCACGAAGGCATGGTCCGTGTGCGTCCCGAGTTGCGGCAACTGGTAAGCTTCCGCCAGCTCAACCTCCTCGCCGACCATTGGCCGGTGAGCGGGCAGTTCGACGCAATCTTTTGCCGGAATGTCATGATTTATTTTGATAAAGAGACCCAGCGCAAAATCCTGGCGCGCTTCGTACCGCTGATGAAGCCGCACGCGCTGCTGTTTGCCGGCCACTCCGAAAACTTCCTCTACGTTTCCGACTCGCTGCGTTTGCGCGGCAAGACCGTCTACGAACTCAACGACCGCCGCGCCTGAACCGCCGCGCCCCCTCGGAAACCCCATGCCTTCGAACAGCCACTTCGCCACCAACGTCTATTACGACCGCACCTTCGATGTCGAAGCAGCCAAGATCTTGCCCGGCGAGTATTACTACACCGGCAAGAACATGCTGATCGTGACCGTGCTCGGTTCCTGCGTGTCGGCCTGCATCCGCGACCGCGTGAGCGGCCTGGGCGGCATGAACCACTTCATGCTGCCCGACGGCGGCGGCGACAGCGGCAGCCCGGTGTCGGCCTCGATGCGCTACGGCACCTTTGCCATGGAAGTGCTGATCAACGACCTGCTGAAGGCCGGCGCCCGGCGCGAGCACCTGGAAGCCAAGGTCTTCGGCGGCGGCGCCGTGCTGCGCGGCTTCACCGCCATGAACGTCGGCGAACGGAATGCCGCCTTCGTCATGCAGTTCCTGAAGACCGAACGGATCCCGGTGCTGGCCGAAGACCTGAACGACATCTACCCGCGCAAGGTGTATTTCTTCCCGAAGACGGGCAGGGTGTTGGTAAAGAAATTGATGCAAACCCAGAACGATACGCTGGCCAAGCGCGAGCTCGACTACGCCAAGCGTCTCAAGGTCGAGCCCGTTGGCGGCGAAATCGACCTGTTCTGACCCCGAAAGGAAAGACGATGACAATCAAGGTACTGATCGTCGACGACTCGGCCCTGATCCGCAGCGTGATGAGCGAGATCGTGAATTCGCAGGCCGACATGGAAGTCGTGGCGACCGCGCCCGACCCGCTGGTGGCGCGCGAACTGATCAAGAAACACAACCCCGACGTGCTGACCCTGGACGTCGAGATGCCGAAGATGGATGGCCTCGACTTCCTGGAAAAACTGATGCGCCTGCGCCCGATGCCGGTATTGATGGTGTCGTCGCTGACCGAGCGCGGCTCGGAAATCACGATGCGCGCGCTGGAACTCGGCGCGGTCGACTTCGTCACCAAGCCCAAGATCTCGATCCAGTCCGGCATGCGCGAGTACACCGAACTGATTACCGACAAGATCCGCGCCGCCGCGCGTGCGCGCGTGAAAGCCCGTACCGTGCAACAAAACACCACTCCCTCGGCCCTGCAAGCCCTGCGCAGCCCGCTGATTTCCTCGGAAAAGCTGATCATCATCGGCGCCTCTACCGGCGGCACCGAAGCGATCCGCGAATTCCTGATGCAGATGCCGTCGGACTGCCCGGGCATCCTGATCGCCCAGCACATGCCGGAAGGCTTTACCACCTCGTTCGCGCGGCGCCTGGATTCGCTGTGCAGGATCAGCGTGCTTGAAGCCGCCGGCAACGAGCGTATCCTGCCGGGCCACGCGTATATCGCCCCGGGCCACTCGCACCTCTTGCTCACGCGCTCGGGCGCCAACTACATGACCAAAATCGAGCAGACCGATCCGGTGAACCGGCACCGCCCGTCGGTCGACGTGCTGTTCCGCTCGGCGGCAGTGGCGGCGGGCAAGAACGCGGTCGGCGTGATCCTGACGGGCATGGGGAAAGACGGCGCTGCTGGTATGCTTGAAATGAAGAACGCGGGAGCGCACAATTTCGCCCAGGACGAAGCCTCATGCGTCGTATTCGGCATGCCGCGCGAAGCGATTGCCATCGGCGCCACGCACGAAGTGGCGCCCCTGAACGCCTTGCCGGGCCTGGTGCTCGGGCAACTCGCGGCGCAAGGCGGACGGGCGTTGCGGGTTTGATTCGCTTTCATCGCTTTTGCGCCGGTTTTGTCGCCGCACGGCAACAAAAATGCTATCCTTGAGGTTGCTTGTCGCAGCGCCTCAAGCCACACTAACCATAGTAGAAGAATCAACGGAGTAATTCATGGCTGACCCAAAGATGCGTTTCCTGGTTGTTGACGATTTCTCGACGATGCGCCGCATCGTCCGGAACTTGTTGAAAGAACTGGGTTACGCCAACGTCGACGAAGCCGAAGACGGCGTCATGGCGCTGGCCAAGCTGCGCAGCGAGCAGTTCGACTTCGTCGTCTCGGACTGGAACATGCCCAATATGGACGGGCTGACCATGCTGCAGCACATCCGCGCCGATCCGGCGCTGAGCAAACTGCCGGTGCTGATGGTGACCGCGGAAGCGAAGAAGGAAAACATCATCGCCGCGGCCCAGGCAGGCGCCAGCGGCTACGTGGTCAAGCCGTTCACGGCCGCCACGCTCGACGAGAAGCTGAACAAGATCTTCGAGAAGATGGAAAAGGCCTGATATGGCAGAGCACTCGCTGGATGCGGCGGCTTCGAACGAAGAGGTCCTGAGCCGCATCGGCCACATGACGCGCGCGCTGCACGACAGCCTGCGCGGCCTGGGCCTGGATAAACTGATCGAAAAGGCCGCCAGCGACATCCCCGATGCGCGCGACCGCCTCGATTACGTTGCGCGCCTCTCGGAGCAGTCCGCCAAGCGTGTGCTCGACGCCACCGATACCGCCGGCCCCCTGCAGGACGGTATCGAACAGCGCAGCGGCGCGCTGCGCGGCGAGTGGCAGGCCCTGCTGGACAAGGGCGGTGCCGGCGACACCGACTGGCGCGCCCTGGCCGAACGCACGATGGCCGCGCTGGCCGAGTCCGAACAAGCCGCCGTCGCCACCCGCGGCCAGCTGATGGACATCATGATGGCCCAGGACTTCCAGGACCTGACCGGCCAGGTGATCGGCAAGATCACCTCGATCGCGCAAGACCTGGAAAAGCAGCTGGTGCAGGTGCTGATCGATTTCGCCCCGAGCGAAATCAAGCGCGAGCTCGACACCGGCCTGCTGAACGGCCCGCAGATCAAACCGGAAGGCAACACGGAAATCGTGGCCAACCAGGGCCAGGTGGACGACCTGCTCGACAGCCTGGGGTTCTGACCGCCCGCCGATCCGGCTGCGGATCCGCTGTCTTCTCTCGCGACTGTATTCATGCACCACAAAAACTACATTGTTCGCGAACCGCTGCTCGATGCCACCCAGCGGGTCATCGGCTACGAGCTGCTCTGGCAACAAAAGGGCGGCCAACCCGTCCTCGACGCCGACCTTGAACAACTGGTCGGCTTCGTCGCCGAGCATGTCCAGCACGAAGAACACGGCTGGCTGCTGCGCGACAAGCTTCTCTTCCTCGACGCCGTGCCGGCGATGCTCTCGACCGACGCGCTGTTCGCGCTGCCGCCCGAGCGCACCGTGCTGAGCCTGCAGGCGCGCACCCTGATGGACCCGAACACCCGCGCCGCCGTGCAGGCCGTGCGCGCCGGCGGCATCGGCATCTCGATCCGCGGCCTGGACGTCGGCCACATCACCAAGGCGCTCGCGCCGTATGCCTCGCACGTCGAGATGCGCTTTGCCGGCATCAACGTGGCCGAGCAGGCGCGCACCTATGCCGCCGCCAAGGGCGCCGCGCTGCGCATGGTGGGGCGCCCGGTCAGCAACTGGATCGACTACGACGCCTGCGCCACCCTCGGCCTGGAAGCCTTTGTCGGCAAGCTGCACCTGACGCCGCGCCCGGGTAACCCGGTCAAGGGCCTGAACCCGGCCCAGACCACCATCCTGCAATTGATGCAGATGGTGCAGAACAACGAAGACATCCCGAAGCTGGAAAACGTGCTGAAGCGCGACCCGGCGCTCACCTACAAGCTGCTGCAGAACATCAACTCGGCCGGCTTCGGCGCCGGGCGCGAGGTGCAGTCGATCCGCCAGGCGATCGCCCTGATGGGCTACGCGCCGCTGTACCGCTGGCTGACCCTGCTGCTGGCCAGCGCCAGCACCAGCGGCTATTCGCCGGTGCTGATGGAAACGGCGGTGGTGCGCGGACGCCTGACCGAACTGCTGGGACTGCACGCGCTGCCGAAGGCGGAAGGCGAGCACCTGTTCGTGGCCGGGATGTTCTCGCTGCTCGATCGCCTGCTGGGCTTGCCGATGAAGGAGGTGCTGGACACGATTCCGCTGCCGCTGGAAGTGGTCAAGGCGCTGCTGACGCGCGAGGGGATGTACGGGCCGTATCTGGCGCTGGCCGAGGCGTGCGAGCTGAGCTCGAACCTGGTCGGGTCGCTGGCGGCCGGGCTGAACCTCAGCCCGCTGGAAGTGAACAAGGCGCATCTGTGTGCGCTGGCGTGGGCGCAGGCGGTGACTGCCTGATTCATTTCTGGGGCTGGTAGGGTGGACACCTGTGTCCACGCGGTACGACTGAAACGCTGAGTCTGTATTTCCGCAAGCCGATACGCACGCACAAGTTTTCTCTTGCGGCAGCCGCGTCAACGCACCCGATGAGACAGCGTGGACACAGGTGCCTGCGCGGCCCGGTCCACCCTACCACGTCAACCCCGCATCTCCATCTCGATGCGGTCGTAGCGGCAGCCCACCTGCACCTGCTCGCCCAGCAAATAGCTGCGGAATGGCCGCAGCATGCGCACCTCGAGATCCGCCACGATCGACAGCGCCGGCCCCAGCTGCAGCCGCACATTCTTCAGTTTCTGCCCAACATGTAGCGCCTGTGCCGCGTCCGGCTGGGCGTGCAGGCCGATGCCGCCGGTGGCGAAGTTGCACAGGGGCAGTTCGATCTGCCTGCCGGACACGCTCAAGGTAGCGGTGAAATAATCGACCAGCGAGGTGTCGGCGCGTTGCGTCGTGCGCCGCTCCAGCACCAGGCAAGTATCGGGAAAGGACAGGTGGTTCAGGTCGCGCCAGTCGCTGTCGAGCTCGAACTGCAGCCTGGCGTCGTTGGGCAGGGCGGCGACAAAGGTGGCGCGGCCCGCCGCCAGTGGCCCGTTGCCGAACAAAGACAGGGCAAAGCGCGGCGCGTCGGGTTCGACGGAAGCGATGTGCGCCGGCAGCGGCGGCGCGTCGCCGGCCGGGTACACCGTCAGCATGGCGCCGGCCTCGGCCAGCGCCGTCAGCGCTTCGCCGATATCGAAAGCGTCGCGCATCTCGTGCGCGTCCTTGCGCGTAATGCGTTGCAGGGAGTCGTGCGCAGCGAGGGAAGAGGAGTCGGTCACGTTGGCAATCCTTGCATGAGTGCCAGGAAGGCGAATTGCCATTAGCATACACCGCGCCGCAAGCTGTTGCAGAAAATAAATGCTTATTTGCACATCTCTGCACAGGGAGGGCGCGGGTGCCCGAGTGGAATCAGATCTCGAGATTGTCGATCAGGCGCGTGGTGCCCAGCTTGGCCGCAGCCAGCACCACCAGCGGCGCACCTTGCGCCAGGTCGCCGGCCGACGGCGGCTGCAAGTCGATGCGCTTGCGGATCGAAATATAGTCCGGCTTCCAGCCGCGCTTGGCCAGCTGGTCCATGGCGTCGCGCTCGACCGAGAAGATGTCGAGGTGGCCGGCGCGCATTTCGCCCGCCACGAAGTTCAGGGCCTGGTACAGGGCCGGCGCTTCGGCGCGCTCTTCGGCAGATAAATACATGTTGCGCGAGGACAGGGCCAGGCCGTCTTCGGCGCGGTAGGTCTCGGCGCCGATGATCTCGGTCGGCAGCGCGAACTGGCGCGCCATGTTACGCACGATCATGAGCTGCTGGTAATCCTTCTTGCCGAAGACGGCCACGCGCGGCTGCACGCAGGAGAACAGCTTGGTGACCACCGTGCACACGCCGTTGAAGAAGCCGGGACGGAACTCGCCCTCGAGCGTGTTGCCGAGCATGTCAGGCGGCTGGACGCGGTATTCCTGCGGTTCAGGGTACAGGTCTTTCTCGGTCGGCGCGAACAAGACGTACACGCCTTCCTTTTCCAGCTTCTCGACGTCGGCCTGGAAGGTGCGCGGGTATTTGTCGAAGTCTTCGTTCGGGCCGAATTGCAGGCGGTTGACGAAGATCGAGGCGACCACCGGGTCGCCGTGCTTGCGCGCCAGGCGCATCAGCGACAGATGGCCTTCGTGCAGGTTGCCCATCGTCGGCACGAAAGCGGTGCGCAGTTGGCCGCGCAGCTGGTCGCGCAGTTCGTCAATGGTGGAAATGATTTTCATGGTGTGTGAATGCGTAAGTGGTGGTGCGTCAGGCCGGCGAGTAGGCCAGGCGCACATAGATCGGCGCGAACGGTTCGGCCTGGGTGATTTCGACCAGGGTTTCCTTGGCCAGCTCGAGCAGGGCGACGAAGTGGACGACCACGATCGGCACCGATTCCTGGCCCGCGAACAGCTCGCCGAATTCGACGAAGCGCTGCGCCTGCAGTGTACGCAGGATGGCCGACATGTGCTCGCGCACCGAGAGTTCCTGGCGCCCGATGCGGTGGTGCTGGGTCAATTTCGCCCGGCGCAGGACATCCAGCCAGGCACGCTGCAAGTCGTGCGGCTCGACCTGCGGCAAGGCCACGGCCAAGCCCTGCTCGACCGGCAGCGAAGGCCGCTGGAAATCGCGCCCTTCCTGGGGGATCGTGCCCAGCCGCACGGCGGCAAGTTTGATCTGCTCGTATTCCAGCAGGCGGCGCACCAGTTCGGCACGCGGGTCGCCGGCGTCTTCGACCAGGTCGTCCTGGCGCTTCGGCAGCAGCATGCGCGACTTGATCTCGATCAGCATCGCCGCCATAAGCAAATACTCGGCGGCCAGTTCCAAATTGCTCTTGCGGATCTGCTCGACGTAGTCCAGGTATTGCAGGGTCACCTGCGCCATCGGGATGTCGAGGATGTTGAAGTTCTGCTTGCGGATCAGGTAGAGCAGCAGGTCGAGCGGGCCTTCGAAGGCGTCGAGGAAGATCTCGAGGGCGTCGGGCGGGATGTACAGGTCGTTGGGCATGCGCAGCAGCGGCTCGCCGTAGAGCCGCGCAATGGCGGCTGCGGCGGCATCGTCGAGCGCGGTCTCGGTTGCCGTATCGGTTGCCGTATCGGTCGCCGAACCAACAGCCACTTCCGGCGCGGCGCCGGGGAGCGCATCGGCCGGCGCATCTGGCGCGGCCTCGTGCGGTGTCATGTCCGTGGACCTTCAGCCTCAGAACTTGGTCTGGTACGGATAGGCCTGCTGGCGCAGGCGCGATTCTTCGACGCGCGCCTGTTCGTCCAGCGAGATCGGCAGCTTGTCCCACAGCAGGTTGCGGCCTTCTTGCTGGCGCTGTTCCATGCCAGGGGTCTTGGACTTCAGTTCTTCGATGAACTTGGTGTGATCGGAAACGTAACCGGTGAATTTAGGCATTGTCTTGCTCTATAAAAAGAAAGCCGGGACGGCGAGGCAGATTGTTCTGCCCAGCGGTCCCGGCGTCAAGGTTTATGGATGCAGCGCGTTCAGCTGGCGGGCGATGATGTCGTGGTTCAGCCACAGCACCGGTGCAATCTTTTCCGACGCGCCATGGAACATCAACGGACCGGCGCCTTCCAGCACCAGGCTGGACAGGTGATCGGTGATCAGGGCCTTCTTGTCCTTGTGCAGGTTGGTGATGGCTTCCGAGGTGCCGATCATGACCTCGGCCAGGGCCGGGGTGTTGTCCATCGGCCAGGCTGCGAAGTTGCGGAACTGGGCGCTGGTGGCGTCCTGGTTGTATTGCTCGATGGTGTCGAGCAGCGATTGCAGCGAGGTGCCTTCGCCCAGCAGGTCCTGGCAGATTGCCCATTGCTGCTCGGCCCATGCTCCGCCGCCTTCCTTCTTCAATGCGGTGAGCAGCGGGAACAGCGACAGCTCGACGCCAACGAAGATGTCCGACGAATTGGTGCGGATTTCCGGGCAGTTGAAGACGGTCGCGACCACACCCCCGTTCCAGGCGGCTTCGGCGATGCTCTCCAGGCGCATCTTGGCGTAGCCCTGGGTGTAGTTGGTGTAGGTCTGCCACACGTACTCGCCGCCGATCAGGATCTCGGTGCCGTGGTAGCCGTAGGCGGTGTAGCGCACTTCGCCGCCGGCCTTCGTCACGCGCTCGCGGATCGGGGCCGAGGCATCGATCAGGTATTTCAGCGTGTTGGCGCTGACTTCGTCGAAGTTCATCAGGATCAGCTTGCCCAGGTCGCTGTCGAGCAGGGCGCGCGAGGACATGAAGCGCTCGCCGCGGCCTTTATAGATGCGGTTGGCAATGGCCAGGAAAGCCTTGATGCGCGGAATGCCGCCGGCCATGGTGTGGGCGAAGAAGACGTTCGCGCCTTCCGGCACCAGCTTGTCGATCTCGGCCATGACTTGCGCAGCCGACTCGGTGAAGCGGCGCACGCCGGCTTCGCGGCAGCGCTCGATCTTTTCCCAGTCCAGCTTGTCTTCCTGCCAGCTTTTGAGGGTGATACCCGACAGCATTTCGGTCGGGTTCTGCTCGCCAGCCGGGGCATCCATGTCGAAGCCGGCCATCAGCGGCACGTTGATGATGCGCCCGCCCAGCTTTTCTTCGGCTTCGGCGTGCTCCTCGACCGTGAGAGCGCGCAGGGCGCCGCTGTCGTCGCGGCGGCCGACGGTGATACCGACGATCGTCATACCGGCGGCGCGTGCCTCATCGATCAGGCCGTTCACATAGCCGCGGCCGAACAGTTCGCCGAACAGGACGAAGACATCGCCCTTGCGGAACACATTGGCTTCGGGGATATGGCGGAGGGGATTCAATTCGGTCATTTTATTATCTGCCTATCAAAAGAGTTTGTAGGGGGCGTCTCAGGCGCGAAGTTTCTGAATAAAAACACGGCATTATAACGCCGCCTCGGCCCGTGGAAAGCGGATTTCCAGGGGCCGAGGAGTGTCGGAGAGCGGCCTTGTTATAGCGTGATTCGGGCCGCTTCTTGTTGTGGTATCGCCTAGCGGATGCGCATGCCCGGGGTCGCGCCCGGCATCGGGTCGAGCAGGTACAGGCCCGGGTTCGCCTTTTCGTCGGCGGCCGAGGCACACAGCACCATGCCTTCCGAGACGCCGAACTTCATCTTGCGCGGCGCCAGGTTCGCCACCATCACGGTCAGCTTGCCGACCAGGTCTTCCGGCTTGTAGGCCGACTTGATGCCCGAGAACACGTTGCGGTAGCGGCCTTCGCCCACGTCCAGGGTCAGGCGCAGCAGCTTGCCGGCGCCTTCCACGTGTTCGCAGTTGACGATTTTTGCGACGCGCAGGTCGATCTTGGTGAAATCGTCGATCGAGATTTCCGGGGCCAGTTCCTCGATATCGCTGCCGGCCGGCGCTGCCGCGACAACCGCTGCCGTGGCCGGTTCCGGCGTCGCATCCGATGCCGGGTTCGGCGCAGGACGGTCGAACAGGTTCTCGATCATCTTGGCGTCGACACGCTGCATCAGGTGGTTGTAGGCGCCGATGGTGCGGCCGAGCATGCTGTTGTAGACGGCATCGCCTTGCGTATCGGCCCAGGTATAGCCGGCATCGCCCAGGAATTCCGACACACGCGCGGCCACCTGCGGCAGCACCGGCGACAGCATGATGGTCAGCTGGCGGAACAGGATCAGGGCGGTGGTGCAGACGTCGTGCAGCTCGGCGACCTTGGTCTCGTCCTTGGCCAGCAGCCAGGGCTTGTTCTCGTCGACGAACTGGTTCGTCACGTCGGCGATTTCCATGATCTCGCGCAGGGCGCGGCCGTATTCGCGGGCTTCAAAAGCGGCGGCGATCGATACCTGGCGCTCGGCGCCGTCCACGGTCAGCGCTTTCGCGATCCAGGCCTTGGCGTTGTCCGACAGTTCGGACGCCAGCTTGCCGTCGAACTTCTTGGCGATGAAACCGGCGCAGCGGCTGGCGATGTTCACGTATTTGCCGATCAAATCGCTGTTCACGCGGGCCACGAAATCGTCGCCGTTGAAGTCCAGGTCTTCGACTTTCGCATTCAATTTGAACGCCAGGTAATAGCGCAGCCATTCCGGGTTCATGCCCAGTTCCAGGTAGCGCAGCGGCGAAATGCCGGTGCCGCGCGACTTCGACATCTTTTCGTTGTTCACGGTCAGGTGGCCGTGGACGGCGACCTTCAGCTTGTCGATGATCGGGTGGCCCGAGAAGTTCAGCATCGCTGGCCAGAACAGCAGGTGGAAGGAGACGATGTCCTTGCCGATGAAGTGGACCTGCTCGGCGTTCGGGTCGTTCAGGAAGGCGTCGAAGTCGAGGCCGTTCTTGTCGAAATAATTCTTCAGCGAGGCGAGGTAGCCGACCGGCGCGTCCAGCCATACATAGAAGAACTTGCCCGGCGCATCGGGAATCGGGATGCCGAAGTAGGGCGCGTCACGCGAGATATCCCAGTCGGCCAGCTTTTCGCCGGCTTCGCCCAGCCATTCCGACACTTTATTCACCATTTCCGGCTGCAGGCGGCCCGGGGTGTTCAGCCATTCCTTCAGGAAGGTGAAGCAGCGCGGATCCGACAGCTTGAAGAAATACTGTTCCGACGGTTTCAGGATCGGGGTCGAGCCGGTGAATACCGAGAACGGGTTGATCAGTTCGGTCGGCTGGTAGGCGGCGCCGCAGACTTCGCAGTTGTCGCCATATTGGTCCTTGGCGTGGCAGGTCGGGCACTCGCCCTTGATATTGCGGTCGGCCAGGAACATGCCCTTCACCGGATCGTAGAAACGGTCGACGGTCTTGGTGACGATCAGGCCGGCGTCGCGCAGCTTGCGGTAGATGCCTTGCGAGAGGGCGACGTTTTCCGGCGAATCGGTGGAATACCAGTTATCGAAGGCGATATGGAAGCCGTCCAGGTATTGCGGGCGGCCGGCGGCGATCTTCGCCACGAATTCCTGCGGGGTGATGCCTTCCTTTTCGGCGGCGATCATGATCGGCGTGCCGTGGGTGTCGTCGGCGCAGACGAAATGCACCTGGCGTTGTTGGTCGCCATCGCGCTGCATTCGCTGGTAACGGACCCAGATGTCGGCCTGGATGTATTCCATCATGTGGCCAATATGGAAGGCGGCGTTGGCGTAGGGCAGGGCAGTAGTGACGAACAGCTTGCGGGTCATGGTCGAAACGCTAAGGAATGGATGAAAGGGAGCATTTTACCAGCGGATGGCCCCAAACGCTCAGGGGGTATTCCCGGGCAAGGCCGGCTTTTGCCGGAATTTCGGGTCCTCGCCCGAGGCGCGAGGCCGTTTTTTGCTACACTGCGCGCATCACATCCGGAGATTTACATGAGCATCACTGCAGACGACGTCAAGACCGCCTTGTCAAAGCTGGTCGATCCTAATACGGGCAAAGACTTCGTGTCCTCGAAATCGGTCAAGAATATCCAGGTCGACGGCGCCGACATCGCCTTCGATCTCGAACTCGGCTACCCGGCAAAAAGCCAGGTCGCCTCGCTGCGCGCCGCCGTGGTGAACGCCGTCAAGGCGATCCCGGGCGTCGGCAACGTC
Organism: Massilia sp. YIM B02769; assembly: GCF_030411995.1. Classification (GTDB taxonomy): domain Bacteria; phylum Pseudomonadota; class Gammaproteobacteria; order Burkholderiales; family Burkholderiaceae_D; genus Telluria. The sequence continues at coordinate 334,577 of NZ_JASNRC010000004.1, read as the reverse complement.
AGCGTCAGCGTGCAAACCAAGATCCTGTCGCACGCGGTGCAGCGTGGCCTGAAGGTCATGCCGAACGTGAAGAACATCATTGCCGTGGCATCGGGCAAGGGCGGCGTCGGCAAGTCGACCACGGCCGTCAACCTGGCCCTGGCCCTGGCCGCCGAAGGCGCCAGCGTCGGCGTGCTGGATGCCGACATCTATGGCCCGTCGCAGCCGATGATGCTGGGCATCAACGGACGTCCGGAAAGCCTGGACGGCAAGTCGATGGAACCGCTGGAAAACCATGGCGTGCAGGTGTCGTCGATCGGCTTCATGATCGACCCCGACGAGCCGATGGTCTGGCGCGGCCCGATGGTCACCCAGGCGCTGCAGCAACTGCTGGAGCAGACCAACTGGCGCGAACTCGATTACCTGATCGTCGACATGCCGCCAGGCACCGGCGACATTCAATTGACCCTGTCGCAGAAAGTGCCGGTGACCGGCGCCGTGATCGTCACCACGCCGCAGGACATCGCCCTGTTGGATGCGCGCAAGGGCCTCAAGATGTTCGAGAAGGTCGGCATCCCGATCATCGGCATCGTGGAAAACATGAGCACCCACACCTGCTCGAACTGCGGCCATACCGAAGCCGTCTTCGGCCATGGCGGCGGCGAAAAGATGTGCAAGGACTTCGGCGTCGATTTCCTGGGCGCGCTGCCGCTGACGATGTCGATCCGCGAGCAGGCCGATTCGGGCCGCCCGACCGTGGTCGCCGAGCCTGACGGTCCGGTTGCCAAGGTCTACAAGGACATCGCGCGCAAGGTGGCGGTGAAGGTGGCCGAACGTGCCAAGGACATGAGCAGCAAATTCCCGAGCATCGTCGTGCGCAACGACTGATTCAGTAAAATTCAGCAATAAATCAAGGCGCCATTCATGGCGCCTTTTCATTTCCGGCGTGCGCGTGCCCGGAATCGTGATCTGCCCGCGCCATGCCCGGCCTTGCGCAGGTGCCGGAATCGGACGGCGCCGAAAACCGGGGCCGCCGCGACGCGCCTGGCGCCGGACGGTTATGCTCATGCCTCCATCTGCTACAGGAGAAATGCATGAGCACGAAGTACAAGGCACTGGTCGTCGGCGCCAGCGGCATCATCGGCAACGCGCTTGTCCGCGAATTGAAGGAAAGGCCGGAGTGGCAGGTACGCGCCTTGCCGCGCACCTTCGTCGACGGCGTCGAGACCATCCAGGCCGACCTGACCGACGCCGCGGCCACCGCGCGCGCCCTGGAAGCGGCACGCGACACCACCCACGTGTTCTATGCCGCGCTGAAAGGTGGCGCCGACCTGCTGGATGAAGAGCGCATCAACGGCGGCATGCTGCGCAACCTGCTCGACGGCTTGAAGGCGGTCGGCGCGCCCCTGCAGCGCGTGGTGCACTACCAGGGCGCGAAAGTGTACGGTGTGCACCTCGGCCCGACCCGGGCGCCTTTCTACGAAGACGACCCGCGCCACATGACCCCGAACTTCTATTACGTGCAGGAAGACCTGCTGCGCGAGCGCGGCGCGGCGGGCGACTTCGAATGGTCCATCCTGCGCCCCGACGTGGTGGTCGGCGACATCGCCGGCAACCCGATGAACATCGTGATGGTGATGGGCGTGTTCGCCGCGCTCAGCAAGGCGGCCGGCGTGCCGCTGCGCTTCCCCGGCGCCGATACGGTGTATTCCGGCGTACTGGCCCAGACCACCGACGCCGACTGGATGGCGCGCGCCAGCGTCTGGGCCGCGCTCGACCCGGCGGCGGGCGGCGAAGCTTTCAACCTGGTCAACGAACCCTTCCGCTGGGAGCGCATCTGGCGCCGCGTGGCCGATGCCTTCGACATGGAGGTCGGCCCGCCGCAGCCATTCCCGCTGGCGAAGCAGATGCCGCTGAAGGCCGCGGCCTGGGCGCGCCTGGTCGAACAGCACGGTTTGCAGAGCCTGCCTTATGAGAAGCTGGTCGGCTGGTGGTTCGGCGACTTCGTCTTCAATACCGCGTTCGACATGGTGTCGGACATGGGCAAGATCCGCCGTGCCGGGTTCACCGAGGCGGTGGAAACCGAAGCGACGATCGAGCGGGCGATCGCACGCCTGCGCGCCGCGAGGCAGCTGCCGTGACAGACAGTCCCGGCTGAGCCACGCCGGGACCGCCGGGCTTGCGCAATCTCACATCTGTCTGCGCCAGAATAAGTCCAGTAGGAAATTTCCTCCCTACACTGCCTCTTGGACTCACTCCCCAAGACGGCCGTGTGCCGCGCCCAGCCTCCATGAACCCTGACAGCGCGCGTTGGAGTGGCCGTTACCTGGCCGCTACCCACTGGTTCATCCCCGCCGCCCTGCAGCAAGAGGCGGCCACCCTGACGCGCGCCGAAAACGTGGTCAGCGCGGCGCTGCTGGCCGCCACCGCCGGGCCGTTCTATGCGCTGGCCTATTATTTGCTGGGCTTCGACAGCGCCGTCACCGAGACCCTGCTGTGCTGCGCCTTCATGCTGACCTCGCCGTTGCTGTTGCGCGTGAGCGGCAGCATCGTCGCCGCGCGCGAACTCTTCCTGTGCGCGCTGTTCTTCAATTTCACCTGGCTCAGCTACCACCTGGGCGGCATCAGCGCGCCCACCGCCAGCTGGCTGATCACGGGGCCGCTGGTGGCGGCCTTCCTCGGGGGCATCTGGAGTGCGCTTTTCTGGCTGGCGATGAGCTGTACGGCGGCCGCCCTGATCTACCTGCTGGCGGCCGGCGGCCACGCGCTGCCGGTGCACCCGGTGAGCGACATGGCCACCCTCTACCTGGTCTGCCACCTGGGCCTGTTCGTGGTGGTGCTGGCCTTTGCCCTGCTGTTCGAGCTGACCAAGACCCAGGGCTTCGTCAAGCTGGAGCAGGCGCTGCGCACCATCAACGAGCTGGCGATCCGTGACGAACTGACCGGCGTGCACAACCGCCGCTACCTGATGAACCTGATCGAGCGCGAAAAGGAAAGAAGCGACCGCAATGGCCGCGCCTTCTGCCTCTGCCTGCTCGACATCGATTTCTTCAAGCGCATCAACGACACCTATGGCCACAGCGCCGGCGACACCGTGCTGCGCGCCTTTGCCCAGACCGTGCAGGCCCTGGTGCGCGGCAGCGACTGCTTCGGGCGCTACGGCGGCGAGGAATTCCTGCTGATGCTGCCCGAGACTCCCGCCTGCGACGCCCAGGTGCTGGCCGAGCGCGTGCGCGTGGCGATCGACCGGCTGCGCTGCAAGGACGGCCCCAGCGACATCGCGTTGACGGTCTCGATCGGCGTGGCCGAGTACCGCATGGGCGAAACCATCACCCAGGCCATCGGACGCGCCGACGAGGCGCTGTACCTGGCCAAGTCGAGCGGCCGCAACCGGGTGGTCTGCCACGGCCAGGACGAGGACCTGGAACCGGCGAGCGGCGCCCGGGCCCGCATGGGCCAGGGCGAGGGCGTCGGGCGCGACCTCGGCGCCAGCGTCGGCCGCATGCTCGACGGCGTGCACTGCGACCAGCTCACGGGCCTGTTGAACCGGCGCCTGCTGCGCGACCGCCTGCGCCATGCGATGGACCGGGCCAACCGCAACCGGCGCCTGGTGGCGCTGCTGCTCCTGAACATCAACAAGTTTAAGGAAGTCAACGACGCCCTCGGCTACGAGGCCGGCGACGCGCTGCTGGTGCAGGCTGGCGGCATCGTGCGCGGCTGCCTGCGCGACTGCGACACCGTGGCGCGCTGGAGCGGCGACGAATTCGTGGCCCTGCTGGAAGACCTGGGTTCCGAAATGGACGCGCGCCAGGTGGCCGAGAAAATCCTCGACCGCTTCGGCCTGCCGCTGGCCGCCGCCGGGCGCGAATGCTTCATCACGCTGTCGGTGGGCGTGGCCCTGTATCCGGCCGAGGACTGCGACCTCGACGCGCTGCTGAAACGCGCCGACGTCGCCATGCGCAGCGCCCGCGCCTGGGGCGAGAACAGCGTGCAGCTGTATTCCAGCGCCGCCACCGCGCCCCAGAGCGAGCGCCTGGCCCTGAAGAACGGCCTGCGCGACGCCCTCACGCGCGGCCAGCTCTTCCTCGAATACCAGCCGCAGTTCGACCTGGCCACGCGCCGCATCGTCGGCGTCGAGGCGCTGCTGCGCTGGCAGCATCCGGTATATGGCCGCATCGATCCGGGCCGCTTCATCCCGCTGGCCGAGGAAACCGGCATGATCGTGCCCATCGGCGACTGGGTGCTGCGCACCGCCTGCGCCCAGAACCGCGCCTGGCGCGACGCCGGCCTGCCCGGCGTGAAGACGGCGGTGAATCTGTCGGCGCGCCAGTTGCGCCACCCGGATATCGCCGCGCGCGTGCTCGACATCGTGGCCTCCAGCGGCCTGCCGTCCGGCTGCCTCGACCTCGAAATCACCGAGGGCGTGCTGATCGACGACCTCGAAGGCAACCAGCGGGTGATGAGCGCCTTGCGTGCGGCCGGGGTGCTGGTGTCGATCGACGATTTCGGCACCGGCTACTCGAGCCTGAACTACCTGTCCGAACTGCCCGTCGACATCCTCAAGATGGACGGCCTGTTCGTACGCCGCCTCGGGGTCGATCCGCGCGCGCGCCCGTATGCGATCGCCGAGGCGATCGTCGCCATGGCCCACAGCCTCGACCTGAAGGTGATCGCCGAAGCGGTCGAGACGAACGAACAGCTGGCCGACCTGGTGGCGATCGGCTGCGACGAGGCCCAGGGCTACCTGTTCGCCCGCCCGCTGCCGCCCGAACAGGTGGCGGCGCTGCTGGCGGGGCAGGGCCTGCATGACAGCCAGCACGCGGCGCCGGTGCCGGCCTGACCCTTTGTTTCCTATCCCATCGAGGAGTACATCGTGCATGAAGAAACGCTTCATTTCGAGCGGGCCGACGATGTCGCGCAACTGGTCGCCTGCGGCGCCTTGCGCGGCAACGTCGCCCAGTTCGCGCAGCCGCGCGGCCCCGACCTGGTCAAGCGCACCGAGCCGCTGGATGCCTGGTGCGCGCTGCGCGCCGCGCATGGGGTCTGGCAGTACGCGCGCGCCGTCGATGGTGCACCCGGCCCCGAGGCGCGCGTGCGCGAGGAGGGCGCCGCGTCCGATGCCGCGGGCGCCACGGCCGGCGTTAACTTCGCTTCGCAGGACTACCTGTCGCTGGCCTTGCATCCGGCGGTGCGCGAAGCGGCGCGCCTGGCCCTGCTCGAGGCCGGGCCGCACAGCGCCGGTTCCGCCGTCCTGCAGGGCAACAGCAGCGCCTCGCTGGCGCTGGAGGCGGCGCTCGGCGCCCTGGTGCGCTGCGAGCACGTGACCCTGTTCCCGACCGGCTGGGGCGCCGCCTTCGGCCTGATCACGGCCCTGGTCACGCCGCGCGACTACGTGGTGGTCGACCAGCTGGCGCATGCCTCGCTGCGCCAGGGCGCCAGCGCCGCCACGCGCAACGTCGCGCTGCACCGCCACCTCGACACCGGCCACGTGCGCGAGCTGCTGGCCGCGATCCGCTCGCGCGACCCGGACAACGGCATCCTGGTCGTCACCGAAGGCCTGTTCAGCATGGACAGCGACGTGCCCGACCTGCCGCTGATGCAGCACCTGTGCCGCGAATACGGCGCCACGCTGCTGGTCGACGTCGCCCACGACCTGGGCGCGCTCGGGCCGGGCGGGAGCGGCAGCATCGGCGAGCAGGGCATGCTGGGCAAGGTCGACATCGTGATGGGTGCGTTTTCGAAGACCTTTGCCTCGAACGGCGGTTTCGTTGCCTGCGCCTCGCGCGCCGTGAAACGCCAGCTGCAGCTGTTCGCCGGGCCGCACCTGTTCTCGAACGCGCTGTCGCCGGTGCAGGCGGCCACGGTGCTGGAAGCGCTGCGCATCGTGGGCAGCGGCGAAGGCGAGGCCTTGCGCGCCGGCCTGCTGCGCAACGCCGTGGCCCTGCGCGCCGCCCTGGCCGAAATCGGCATGCGCTGCCTGGGCCTGCCGTCGGCGATCGTGCCGGTGTGGATCGGCAGCGAGCAGGTGGCGCGCCTGGCCGGACGCACGCTGGCGCGCGCCAACGTCCACGTGAACGCGGTCGAGTTCCCCGGCGTGCCGCTGGGCGCGGCGCGCCTGCGCCTGCAGGTGATGGCCGAGCACCGCGTCGAGCAACTGCGCCACGGCGCGCGCCAGATCGGCGCCGCCGTGAATGGCGCCGCCGCCGCGCTCGGGGTGGAACCCGCGCATGGGCCGTGGCGCGGGGAGCGCAGCCGTGGCTGAAGCGGCCGACCCCGGCGGCGCCACCCTGCTGCATCGTCTCCAGCATCACGCGGCGCACACGCCCGAGCGCGTCGCCTACACCTTCCTGCACGAGAACGGCGAGGCCGTCGACATCTCGTACCGCCAGCTGGCCGCACGCGTGGCTGCCCAGGCCGCGCAGCTGGCGCGCCATGCCGCGCCGGGCGAGCGCGCGCTGCTGCTGTATCCACCTGGTTTAGCGTTCGTCGGCGTCTTTCTCGCCTGCCTGGCGGCGGGCCTGGTGGCGGTGCCGGCCGCGCCCGCGCACCGGCGCCGCGACGGCGAGCGGCTGGCCGCCCTGTTGGCCAATGCCCGGCCGGCGATCGTGCTGGGTACGCCCGAAGGCGAGGAGGCGACGCGGGCGGCGCTGGCGCGTGCCGGCTGCGCCGTGCCGCTGCTGTGCGCGGGCGTCGATGCGGCGCAGGAGGCGCTGCCGCTGCCGTTACCGGACGCCGCTGCGCTCGCCTTTCTCCAATATACCTCCGGCTCGACGGCGCAGCCGAAGGGCGTGGAGATCACCCATGCCAACATCGCCGCGAACCTCGCCGCCATCGGGCTGGCCTTCGGCTTCGGACCGGAAACGGTGATGGTCAGCTGGCTGCCGCCCTTCCACGACATGGGCCTGATCGGCAGCATCGCCGCGCCGCTGGCGCTGGGTTTTCGCTCGGTGCTGATGTCGCCCGGCGCCTTCCTGCGCCGGCCCGCGCTGTGGCTGGAGACGGTCACGCGCTACCGCGCCACCTGCAGCGGCGCGCCCAACTTCGCCTGGGACCTGTGCCTGCGGCGCATCGGGCCCGACGCCGCCGCCGGCTTCGACTTGTCCAGCCTCGCGGTGCTGTACAACGGCGCCGAGCCGGTGCGCGCGGCAACGCTGGAACGCTTCCTCGCCGCCTTCGGGCCGCGCGGCCTGCGCCGCGGCGCGCTCTTTCCCTGCTACGGCATGGCCGAGGCGACCCTGCTGGTGGCGGGCGGCCCGTACGGACGCGGCCCGCGCGTCCTGATGCTCGATGCCGCCGCGCTCGAAAGCGGACGGGTATGCATGGCGGCGCCGGGCGGCGCGGCGGCGCGCGCGGTCGTCAGCTGCGGCCCGCCGGCGCAGGGCGTGACGGTGGCGATCGTCGATCCGGACAGCGGCGCGCCGGCCGCGAGCGACGCGGTGGGCGAGATCTGCATCGGCGGGCCAGGCGTCTCGCGCGGCTACCATGGGCAGGCCGGCGCTAGCGCGCTGTCCGGCCAGGAGCGGGTGCGTAGCGGCGACCTCGGTTTCCTGCACGACGGCGAACTGTTCGTCACGGGCCGGCGCAAGGATGTCATCATCGTCAACGGCCGCAATGTGTATGCGCAGGATGTCGAGGAACTGGTGGAGCGCGCCGTGGGGACGCTGGCGCCGAACTGCTGCGCCGCCTTCGGCATCGAGGCGGAGGAGGGCGAGCGCCTGGCGCTGGTGGTGGAGGCCAGCCGCGCGCTGGCGCGCAGCGGCGAGGTCGAGGAATCCGGGCGCCGCATCCGGAGCGCGGTGGCGTCGGAACTCGGCATCCCGCTGCACACGCTGGCGTTCGCGATGCCGGGCGCGTTCCCGCGTACGACCAGCGGCAAGATCCAGCGTGCGCGCTGCAAGGCATTGCTGGCGGCCGGCGCCCTGCCGCTGGTGCGGCCGCGCGCCCAGCCCGGCAAGATCGGCAGCGCGCTGCGCGCCGACGTGCTGGTTGCCTGGCTGCGCCAGTATGCGGCGCGGCGCATCCATTCCGCGCTCGACGACGAACGCCGCACGATCGCGCCGCACCTGGTGCTCGACCTCGGCAACCGCGGCCTGTTCGGCCTGCAGGCGCCGCTGGCGCTGGGCGGGCAAGACCTGGCAAACGTCGACCTGGTGCGCGTGATGGCCCAGCTGGCCGCCATCGACCTGACGCTGGCAACCGTGGTCGGTGTGCACAATGGCCTGGGCCTGCGTCCGCTGCAGCGCTTCGGCACGGCGGCGCAGCGCCAGGAATGGCTGCCGCTGCTGGCCGGCGGGCGCCAGCTGGCCGCCTTTGCGCTGAGCGAACCGCGGGCCGGCTCGAATCCGCGTGCGATCGGCACGCGCGCCCTGCGCGTGGATGGCGGCTGGCGCCTGCACGGCGAAAAGCATTTGATCGGGCTGGCCTCGTGGTCCGGCGTCCTGAGCGTGTTCGCGCGCGCCTTCGACCCGGCGGGCAGGGCGCTCGGCACGGTGGCGCTGCTGGTGCCGGAAGACGCGCCGGGCCTGCGCCAGGGCGCCGAAGCGCTGACCATGGGCATGCGCGCCATGGTCCAGAACGCGATCCGCTTCGAGGACGTGTTCGTGCCCGATGCCCAGGTGCTGGGCGTGCCCGGCGCCGGCATGGAAGTGGCGCAGGAAGCGATGGGCTTTGCCCGCCTCGGCATCGGGGCCTTGTGCGTGGGCGCCATGAAGCGCTGCGCCCAGCTGATGGCGCGCTACGCGGCGCGGCGCGACGTCGCCGGCGGACGCCTGCTGGATCATCCCGTCAGCGCCTGGCGCCTGCACGATCTCGATTGCGCCATCGGCGCCGCCGAAACCCTGGTGGGAGCGCTGGCGCGTGCGCTCGATGCGGGCGCGCCGCTGCCCCAGGAGGCTTGCAGCGCCTGCAAGTGCGTGCTGTCCGAACTGCTGTGGAAGGCGGCCGACGACCTGATGCAGATGCTGGGCGGGCGCGGCTACCTGGAAAACAACATCGCCCCGCGCCTGCTGCGCGACGCGCGCGTGCTGCGCATCCTCGAAGGGCCGAGCGAAGCACTGTATGCCCACCTGGGCGCCGTGGTGCGCGTGCCCGGCAATCCGCTGGCGCGCTGTATCGCCGACCTGTTCGACGCGCCGGCCCTGGCCGCCAGCCTGGAACGCCTGCCTGCGGAAGGCCCCGGACAATGGCAGGACTGGCGCAACGGCGAATTCGCGGCCTGGACCCTGCTGGCCGCCGGCGCGCGCGGCGAGTCGGCGGCCTGGGCGGCGCGCAAGCTCGATGCGCTGCGCGAGTCGATCGGCACCGAACGGCCGGCGGCGCTGGCCTGCCCACCGGCCACGGTGCTGCTGGCGCGCGCGCATGGCCATGCGCTGGCGATCGGCGACATCGAGCAGACCCTGCCCGGGGCGGCGGGGCGGCTCGATCCCTTGCTGCGCCGGGATGCGCCGCAGGGCGCGCCGGACGGGCCGCCGGCGCCTATGGTTGCCTTGCCCCTGCCCGTGCCGGCGTCTTCGTCCTCGGTCGAGTTGGTGCGCGGCTGCATCTTGAAATGGCTGCGCGAAAGCGCCGCCGAGCCGCTCGACATCGGCGGCCTGCACCTGTCGACCGGTACGCTGCGGCGCCAGCCGCCCCTCGCGGTCGGGCTCGACACCTCGTTCGGCGACCTCGGCATCGACTCGCTGGCCTCGGTGCCGCTGGCGCTGGAAATCGAGGCGGCCAGCGGGGTGAACATCGGCGCCGAGCTGCTCTACGATTACCCGACGGTGCGTGAACTGGCCGCTTATATCGATACCCAGCGCGATACCCAGCGCGATGCCCGGCGCGATGCCCAGCGCGATACTTAGTGCGATACTTAGCGCGATGCCCCGCACAGCAGCGGGCACAGTGGTGCGCACGGCATGGCGGACGAGGCCGGGCGCGGCCAGGGCAGGGTGGCGCGCCCGCGACGGCCGGTGTCGCGGGGCCTGCCTGGCGGGGTAAAATAAGCGCTTTACCATTACGCTTTCCGCCATGACCGTCCGCACCCCTGTCCGTACACGCTTCGCCCCCAGCCCGACCGGCTATCTCCACCTCGGCGGCGCGCGCACCGCGCTGTATTCCTGGGCCTACGCCCGCCACTTCGGCGGCACCTTCATCCTGCGCATCGAGGACACCGACCTCGAACGTTCGACGCCGGAGGCGGTGCAGGCCATCCTGGACGGCATGCAATGGCTGGGCCTGTCGCACGACGAGGGCCCGTTCTACCAGATGCAGCGCATGGACCGCTACCGCGAGGTGGTGAAGGGCATGCTGGAGGCCGGCACCGCCTACTTATGCTATTGCTCGCCGGACGAAGTCGAAGCGATGCGCGAGCGCATGCGCGCCGCTGGCGAAAAGCCGCGCTACGACGGCACCTGGCGTCCGGAACCGGGCAAGACCCTCCCTGCCGTGCCGGAAGGCGTGAAGCCGGTGGTGCGCTTCAAGAATCCACTCGATGGCGAAGTCACCTGGAACGACGTGGTCAAGGGCCCGATCACCATCGGCAACAAGGAACTCGACGACTTGATCATCGCGCGTCCGGACGGCACCCCGACCTACAACTTCTGCGTCTCGGTCGACGACTGGGATATGAAGATTACCCACGTGCTGCGCGGCGACGACCACGTGAACAACACCCCGCGCCAGATCAACATCCTGCGCGCACTCGGCGCCGAGCTGCCGGAGTACGGCCACCTACCGATGATCCTGGGCCCGGACGGCCAGAAGCTGTCGAAGCGCCACGGCGCCGTGAGCGTGATGCAATACCCGGAGCAGGGCTTCCTGCCGGAAGCGATGCTGAACTACCTGGCGCGCCTGGGCTGGAGCCACGGCGACGACGAGATCTTCTCGATGGAGCAATTTACCGAGTGGTTCAACCTGGAACACCTGACCGCCTCGGCGGCCCAGTTCAACCCGGAAAAGCTGGCCTGGCTGAACAACCACTACATCAAGCTGGCCGACAACGAACGCCTGGCCGGCCTGGCGCGTCCGCAGATGGAAGCGCAGGGCGCGCGTTTTGAGGGTGCACCGGCGCTGCCGGCCGTGCTGGCCCTGATGAAGGAGCGCGCGAACACGGTCAACGAGCTGGCCGATGCGGCCATGCTGTTCTACCGCCAGCCGCAGCCGGACGCGGCCCTGCTGACCCAGCACCTGACCGATGCGGTGCGCCCGGCGCTGGCGGCATTCGCCGAGCGTTGCCAGACGGTGGAGTGGAACAAGGCGGCCTTGGCCGCGATGCTGAAGGAGGTGCTGGCTGCGCACGGCCTGAAGATGCCGCAGATCGCCATGCCGCTGCGCCTGCTCGTGACCGGCCAGCTGCAGACGCCGGCCATCGACGCGGTGCTGGAACTGTTCGGCCGCGAGACCGTCGTGGCGCGCGTGAACAAAGGCCTGTAAACCGGGTTTGCACATGCGGTTTGTCTTCACGCAAATCCGCATTTGCGAAATGCAAGAACCCCCGCTATAATGCTCGCACTTCAGCAGCACACGGTAACACGGCAGCAAGTGATACAGTGAAAAACGGGGGTATAGCTCAGCTGGGAGAGCGCTTGCATGGCATGCAAGAGGTCAGCGGTTCGATCCCGCTTACCTCCACCACTCTGAAGTGTGCAGTACGGTAGTTCCAGGGTCCCCATCGTCTAGAGGCCTAGGACATCACCCTTTCACGGTGAGTACCGGGGTTCGAATCCCCGTGGGGACGCCAAGCGATTGCCAAAGCTTGGTAGTAAGCTGCGCCAGCGGCAGCAGTAGTTGAACTTAATTCAGTTGTTGATAGTTTTGTTTTACCTTAGGGGGTATAGCTCAGCTGGGAGAGCGCTTGCATGGCATGCAAGAGGTCAGCGGTTCGATCCCGCTTACCTCCACCACCTCGGAAAACACATCTGTAGAAGTCCAGGGTCCCCATCGTCTAGAGGCCTAGGACATCACCCTTTCACGGTGAGTACCGGGGTTCGAATCCCCGTGGGGACGCCAAGCGATTGCCAAAGCTTGGTAGTAAGCTGCGCCAGCGGCAGCAGTAGTAGAAGTAAATGCAGTATGTTATAGTGTTGTTTTCCCGTAGGGGGTATAGCTCAGCTGGGAGAGCGCTTGCATGGCATGCAAGAGGTCAGCGGTTCGATCCCGCTTACCTCCACCACGTCGGAAAACACATCTGTAGCAGTCCAGGGTCCCCATCGTCTAGAGGCCTAGGACATCACCCTTTCACGGTGAGTACCGGGGTTCGAATCCCCGTGGGGACGCCAAGAATTCGGCAAGTGCAGTAAAGTAGTAATCGGAACAGTTTTAGGTCCCCATCGTCTAGAGGCCTAGGACATCACCCTTTCACGGTGAGTACCGGGGTTCGAATCCCCGTGGGGACGCCAAGAATTCGGCAAGTGCAGTAAAGTAGTAATCGGAACAGTTTTAGGTCCCCATCGTCTAGAGGCCTAGGACATCACCCTTTCACGGTGAGTACCGGGGTTCGAATCCCCGTGGGGACGCCAGTCATGGCAAAAAGCCGCTTTTCAGCGGCTTTTTGCTTTTCCGCGTCTGTTTGCCGTGCAGTCACTCGTTTGCAGTCGATTCGTTTGCAGTCGATTCGTCCGCAGTCGATACGTTCGCAGTCATGCGTTGACAGTCATGCGTTGACAGTCACTCGTTGGCAGTCAATGCGCTTGCACCCGGCGCGTTCGCGGTCACGCCCCCCGGTTTGCCTGCATGTGTGGCGGATGCTCACCAGCCGCGCGGCGGCAATCCTCCCAGCGTAAAGCCATATTGCAGCGCCTGTACCGCCAGTGGCGACTGGCCGAGGAATTGCGGTACCGGCGGGTAGACCTGCATCATTCCGCCGTTGCCATTGCCGCCCAGTCCGGCTCCACCCATTCCCCCTCCCAGCCCAACCCCGCCGAGGTCGCCATACATGGCCGGCCAGGCACCCGCTTGCTGGCCGGGAACCAGCGGCAGCCCGAGCGCGGCCAGCGCATCCGGCATGCCGTGGCCGATGCGCGACTGGTCGGCCAGGCTGACCCGGCGCGCGCTGAGGCGAAGCACCTGGAACAAGCGGTCGATCCGTTCCGGCGAGCGCGTGCCGCCCAATCCCTGGAATTCCGGCCGGTGCGCCAGGATCAGGGCCGCCAGCCCGGTGATGTGCGGCGCCGCCATCGAGGTGCCGTCCCAGGCAGCAAAATTATTCGGCGGTACCGACGAGACGATCGCCACCCCCGGCGCGCAGACGTCGACCTGGGGTCCGAAGCAGCTGAACTTGGCGCTGAAATAGCCCTGGCCATCGGCATCGGGGCTGACGGTTTCGGTGTGATAACTGTCGGGCGGGAACTCGCCGAGCTTGCCAAGCGCGGCAACTGCGAGCACGTTGGGCGACGATGCCGGATATTGCACCGGTCCGCCCGAATTGCCGGCCGCCGCGATGCAGGCCACGCCGGCCTGGCGCGCACGCACGATCTGGCGTTCCAGCGCTTCCGACGGTGTGCCGCCGCCCAGGCTCATGTTAACGACGTCGATGCCCTGCTCGATGCAGTATTCGAGCGCCTCGATCAGCTGGCTGATCTGGCCGCCGGGGAAAAGCTTGCAGACGTGGATTTCGGCGTCGGGCGCAAAGCCGCGGATGCCCCAGGCCGGATCGCTGGCCGCAATCACGCCGGCGCAGTGCGAGCCATGGCCCAGCGCGTCCTGACTCCAGGTACTGGGATCGGTACGCTTGTTGATGATGTCGAAGCCGGCGTGTATCCGGTTCAGGTTGCCGTGGCTGGTGGCAGCGCCCGAGTCGATGACGGCGATCTTCACGCCCTGGCCGCGGAAGTGGGGCGGCAGCTGGTCGAGGCGCATCGCGCGCGCCCCCCAGCCGACCGCGCCCTGGCGCGGAAAGCCGGGCAACGAGGGCGACTCCGACAGCGCATGCAGGGTGACGATATTCGGTTCGTCCATGCTGAGGTCGGGATCGCGCTGGTAATAGCTCCAGTAATCGGCGCGCGGCTTCACGTACAGGCCGCTGATGGTGCGCGGGTCGTCGCCGTACAGGCGCAGCTGCGCCATGCCGTTGGCGTCGGTGACGCTCGAGGCCGGCAGCATGCCGCCGAACAGCGATACTTCGGCCTCGGGCAGCGGCGTGCCGTCCTTGCCGATGACGGAAATGCTCACGTCCACGGCCGGACCGCTGTAGGGCGTCAGCGACGACACCAGGTCGGGCCGGCGCAGCATCGGATCGAGCAGCTGCAGGTGCTGGTCGCGCTCGACGAGCAGGCGCCCGCCGCCGCGCCCGTGCAGTTCGGCCGCCTGGCGGTCGGTCATGCGCGCCACCAGCACGCCTTCGCCGCCACCGTCGATACTGGACGTGCCAACCGCGCTCCGGGCGCCGACCGTGTCGACGACATCGATGTCGGGGCTGGCGCGCAGTGCCTGCTCGACGGTCGAGAGCGACAAGGGCGCGAGGCCGACGGAGCCCAGGCTCAGGGTGCCGAACCCGCCCTGCGGCTGGCGCGGCGCGACGAGGTATTTTTTCTTGCGTTCGCCGACCGCGCGGCCGCGCGTTTCCGGCGCGGCGCCGTCGAGGCCGCCAGTGCTGTCGGGACCATCCGGCTGGCCGCCGTGGTCGGCGCCGTGTTCCGCACCATCGGCGGGGCCGCCTTGGGGAGTCTTGGGCATGTCTTTTCCTTTCGATCGACCGGCCTGCTTGCCGTGCCGGGCGCGGCACGCGCCTCAGAACAGCGACAGCGGGCTGTCCGGTTCGATCATCAATTGGTTGTGGGTACGTTGCTTGAGTTGTTCGGCGGTCGCGGGGTCGGTTTCGACGACAACGGTATGCGGCGGCCCGGCGCTCGGGCCGATGGTGTCGACCAGGCGCACGGCGGGGGTGTCGCGAATGCTGTCGAGGAAGCGGGCGAGCACGGCGTTGTCGTCGGCGGCGGCGCGGACGATGTAGCGGGTCGATGCTGGGGTACTCGGCATGGGCAGTTTCTCCAGTGCTAGCCTCCCGCCCGCAGGCGGGAAGGGGTGCGGCCCGGCTGCACTCCAGGACAGCCGGGGCCGCGGATAACGGGCATCAAGGCATGGTCAAGGCATGGTCAATGCATGGTTTGCTGGCCACCCATCTGCGCCAGTTGTGCCTGCTGCGCCTGCTGTGCATAGGCCGCGTACGGGTCGGCCGATTGCGGCAGCATGCGGGTCAGCTGGCCGGCGAAGCCGCCGATCTGGCTGCCCAACTGCTGGTTGCCGAACTGGCTGCCGATGAAGCTGCCGATCGGCTGCGCATACTGGCCGGCCAGGCCGGCAAGGTCGGTCAGCCAGCTCTGCGGTGCAATCTGGCCCTGGCCGCCCACCTGTGCCTGGCTGGCCTGGGCCTGGGCAGCCAGCTGGCGTTGCAGCACGACGGCCTGTTGCTGCAACTGTTGTAGTGCATGGTGCAGCTGCTGTTGCTGGGCCTGGATATGCTGCAGTTGCTGCACCAGCGGGTGTTGCTGCTGCACGGCGCCGGCCTGGGCATCCACGGACTGGGGCAGGAAGCCGCCCACTTGCTGCAGGCCGCCGCCGATGATACCGCCCAGGGTCGGGTTTTGCGTGATCTGGCCAAACAGCTGGCCGGCCGGCTTGGCCAGTTTCTTGACCCAGCTGCCCCAGCCTTGCGGAGAGAACTGCTCCATCTGGGCTTGCTGCTGCTGTTGTTGCTGCAGTTGCTGCAGTTGCTGGAGTTGTTGTAGCTGTTGCAGTTGCTGCAACTGCTGGAGTTGTTGCAGCTGCTGCGGCTGCTGCTGGGCGCCCGTCGGGTCGGCGCTGAAGGGTGAGAAGCTGCCGAGCAGGCCACCGGCAATTTCGCCGATGCGGCTGCCGAGATTGGGGTTGCCGAAGATATCCCCGATATTCCGGCCAATGAAGCCCCCGGCGGGTGCGCCAAAGGCGCCGCCCAGGAAGGCTTGCGGTGCGATTTCGGGCTGTCCAACTCCGTACTGCTGGAATTCGTTCATGCTCGACTCCTTGTTTGCAATGCGGCTGCCGGCAACAGTACCGGCGCTCGGCACGCGATGGCGTGCCCGGCTGATGTCGATTCCCTTACACACGTGCTGCAAGCGGCCGCGTACGTGGCATCCGTGCGCCGGGTAAGGCCGGTGCGCGGACGGAGGGCAGGGCGACGGACCGGTGTCCGCCTTCCTGCAGGTAGGCGTTGGACCGGGTGTGCCGCGCGAAGTTTGAGGCGTTTCGGGGGTATGCCTGTTTCCCGAAAAGTGGCTTGCGTTGGCGCAGACAAGTGGCAATCAAGCCCGGAAAACGCCCGCCATTCGCGCCTCGCGACCGCATCCACGCCACTGGGTTCGACTGCCGGATCGGATAGAATGGCGCGCTTCCCGCGCTTATCCTCTTCAAGACATGTCCCTGCATCCACAGCACCCCACGACCCTGACCATCTTCTGCAAGGTCGTCGACAACTACGGCGATATCGGCATCTGCTGGCGCCTGGCGCGCCAGCTGCGGCACGAGCACGGCGTGGCCGTCACCTTGTGGGTGGACGACCTGAAGAGCTTCCGCCGCATCTGCCCCGGCGTCGACCTGGACGCCGAACGCCAGCTGGTGCAGGGCGTACAGGTGCGCCACTGGCGCGGCCAGGACGGAAGCCATGCGCCCGGCGAGGTCGACGACATCGTCATCGAGTTCTTCGGCTGCGAGCTGCCGCCCGGCTATGTCGAGGCCATGGCGCGGCGCGAACCGCGTCCGGTGTGGCTGAACTACGAAGGGCTCAGCGCCGAGGAGTGGGTCGAGGGCTGCCACCGCCTGCCGTCGATGCATCCGCGCCTGAAGCTGACCAAGCATTTCTTCTTCCCGGGTTTCACGGACAAGACCGGCGGCCTGCTGCGCGAACGCGCGATCGGCGCCGAACGGGCGGCCTTCCAGTCGGACCCGGGCCAGGCGCAGGCCTTCCTGGCCGGGCTCGGCCTGGCGCAGGGCGAGATCGACGCTTTTAAAGTGTCGCTGTTCTGTTATCCGTTCGCGCCGGTGGCTTCGCTGTTCCGGGCCTGGGAGCGCGGCGCCGCCCCCATCGCCTGCCTGGTGCCGGAGGGCGTGGCCGCCGATGCCGTGCAGGCGTTCTTCGGCAAGACCGCCCGGGCCGGCGACAGCGCCACGCGCGGCGCGCTCACCGTGCGCATCCTGCCTTTCGTGGCCCAGCCCGATTACGACCGCCTGCTCTGGGCCTGCGACCTGAACTTCGTGCGCGGCGAGGATTCCTGGGTGCGCGCCCAGTGGGCGAACCGGCCCTTCGTCTGGCACATCTATTTGCAGGACGAGAATTTGCACCACAAGAAGCTGCGCGCCTTCCTCGACCGCTACGCCGTCGGGCTCGACAGCCTGAAGACCTTTTCGCTGCACTGGAACGGCGCCGGGCCGGGCGACCCGCAAGACCAGGACTGGCAGGCGCTGTGGGCGGACTTGCTGGCCGACATGCCGGAAATGGCCGAGCGGGCAGGGGCGTGGGAAACGCGGATGTTGGAGAACGGCGACCTGGCGACGAACCTGCTCGCCTTTGCTGCCTCACTTCGTTAGGCGCGCGGCACATTCCATGCTATGATGCTCTGTTACTGCAACCCCTTTTATCGATCATACTTCATATGAAACCCGCAAAAGAAATCCGTGTTGGCAACATCATCATGGTTGATGAGAAGCCTTTTATCGTTCTGCGTTCCGACGTCAACGGCTCGAGCCGCACGGGCTTCACCTACAAGTGGAAGATGAAGAATCTTCTGACGAACGCTCCGCTGGAAAACGTGTTCCGTGGCGATGACAAGTTCGACGTCGTCGTGCTGGACAAGAAGCCGGTGACCTACTCGTACTTCGCCGACCCGCTGTATGTCTTCATGGACGAAGAGTACAACCAGTTCGAAATCGAAGAAGAGAACCTGGGCGAAGCGCTGAACTACCTGAAAGACGGTATGGAATGCGAAGCCGTGTTCTACGACGGCAAGGCCATCTCGGTCGAACTGCCGACCATCATCGCACGCCAGATCGTGTACTCGGAGCCTGCAGTCAAGGGCAACACTTCGGGCAACGTCCTGAAGGAAGCGAAGATCGAGAACGCCATCGAAGCCCACCAGCACACCGTGATGGTGCCGCTGTTCGTGAGCCAGGACGACGTCATCGAAATCGACACCCGCACCAACGAATACAAGAAGGTCGTTCGTAACTGATCGTTCCTTCTGTCGAAAAAACGCTGCCCCTCTCGGCAGCGTTTTTTTCGTCCCTACAATTCGAACGCGGCGGTATCGGGCCCGCGGCGCTGCTATCCTATTGCTCTAACAATATATAAGGAGCGGAAATGGATCGCAGGGACTTTGTTCGATTCGGCATGGCGGCCGGCGCCTTTGCGGGTGTCACCGGCCCAACGGCAGCGGTGGTGCCCAAGCCCAGGCCACGCGCCGAATCCGACATCCTCGACGCCGGCGTGCGCGAGCAGGGCGCGGCCATGGCGGCCGGCACCATCAGCTCGCACACCCTGGTGGGGCGCTACCTGGCGCGCATCGCCGCCATCGACAAGGCCGGCCCGCGCCTGAACGCCGTCATCGAAACGAATCCCGAGGCCCTGAAGATTGCCCAGGAGCTGGACCGCGAGCGTGCCGGCGGCAAGCTGCGCGGGCCGCTGCACGGCATCCCGGTGCTCTTGAAAGACAACATCGCCACCGGCGACCGCATGTGCACGACGGCCGGTTCGCTGGCGCTGGACGGCGTGCGCGCCAGCCGCGACGCGTTCGTGGCCGCACGCCTGCGCGCGGCCGGCGCCGTCATCATCGGCAAGACGAACCTGTCGGAATGGGCGAACATGCGTTCCACCCATTCGGTGAGCGGCTGGAGCGCGCGCGGCGGGCAAACAAAAAATCCCTATGCCCTCGACCGCAACCCGAGCGGTTCCAGCTCCGGCTCGGGCGCGGCGATTGCCGCCAGCCTGGCAACGCTGGCCGTGGGCACCGAGACCGATGGTTCGATCGTCTCGCCGGCGTCGAGCTGCGGCATCGTCGGCCTGAAACCGACCCTGGGCCTGGTCAGCCGCAGCGGCATCATCCCGATTGCCCACTCGCAGGACACCGCCGGCCCGATGACGCGCAGCGTGGCCGATGCCGCCCTGATGCTGGCCGCCATGACCGGCGTCGACAGCGACGATGCGGTGACGAAAGAGAGTCAAGGCAAGATCGGCGATTACGTGGCGGCGCTGCGCCTCGATGGGCTGCGCGGCAAGCGCATCGGCGTGGCACGCAATTTCTTTGGCGGCAGCACGGCGGTGGACAAGGTTGTCGAGGAAGAACTGGCGCTATTGAGGGCGCAAGGCGCATTGCTGGTCGATGTCGAGCTGCCGAACACCGACAAATATGGCGAGTCGGAAATGGCGGTCCTGCTGCACGAGTTCGCGCCCGACCTGGAAGCCTGGCTGGCCGCCTACGCGCCGCACGCGCCGGTGAAGAACATGGCCGATGTGATCGCCTTTAATGAAAAACAGGCTGCGCGCGAAATGCCGTACTTTGGCCAGGAGCACTTGATTGCAGCAGGGAGCAAGCGTGGGCTGGACGCGAAAGCGTACCGCGAAGCACTGGCCAACAACCTGCGCTACACGCGCGAGGAAGGCATCGACAAGGTGCTGCGCGCGCATCGCCTCGATGCGCTGGTGGCGCCGACCGGCGGCGTGGCCTGGCTGACCGACTACATCAACGGCGACCACTACGGCATGAGTTTTTCGTCGCCGGCGGCGGTGGCGGGTTATCCGCACATCACGGTCCCGGCCGGCTACACGCGCGGCTTGCCGGTCGGGCTGTCCTTCGTCGGCACGGCCTATACCGAGGCGGCGCTGATCGGCATGGCCTACGCCTATGAACAGGCGTCGCGCCGGCGCCGCGCGCCGACCTTTCCGGCCACGGTCAACGTGAAGGCATAACCCTCAGCCGCGCTTGGCGCGCTCGAAGGCCGGTCCCCACAGCGGGTGGCCTTCCTCGCCCGGTTCGAGCGAGAATTGCGGGTCGATCTTCAGCGCCTTTTCGAATGCCTGCTGGCATTGCTTGGGGCGCGAAGTGACGCAGTAGCTGAAGGCGGTGTACTTCAGCGCCGTGGTGCGGATGCGCAAGGGGGCGCCGCTGCGGATGTCGTTCGCGTTCAGGCGCTTGATGGCGCCGTTGAAGTCGCCTTCGTTGTAGAGGCGGATGCCTTCGCGCAGGGCTACCTGCTCGCGCCCGCCTGGTGCGTCGGCACGCGCTTCGGCGCGCGGACGGCTTTCGCTGCGCGGCTCGGTGCGCGCTTCGGCTTTCAGGTGGTCGCTCGACGGATCGCGCTCGAACAGCGGCGCGATCTGGGCGCAGCCGGCCAGGGCGCTGCCTGCCAGAATGGTCAACAGCAAGCGATGCTGCAGGAATCGGTTCATCGTTTATCTGCCTCCCTCGGCTGGCGCCGTGAAATCGTGTTCGATGGTCGCGCTTTCCACGCCACCGGCATTGACCGTCATCATGTGCTCCGCGAAGTTCGGATTGACGATACGGATCGTGTGCTGGCCCTGGCCCAGGGTCAGGCGCTTGACCGGCGGGCTGACGCCGCGGTCAACGCCGTTCACGTAGACCGTGCCCCAGGGCTTGATCAGCAGTTTGTAGGTGGTGCCGTTGACGACGGCATCGGCGTGGCGGCTGCCTGGCGCTGCGCCCGTGTTGGCGGCGCCGTTGCCGCTGGCGGGTTCGGGCGGCGTCACCGCTGCGGTTGCGGCATCGGTGGCGTCGGGCGTGAAGTCGCCGGTCGGCGCCGCGGCTGTGTCCGCGCCCACGGTTGCGGCGGCATCGCTGGCGGGCGCGACCATGGCTTCGCGCGCATCCAGTCCTTGCGCGGCCGGTTCCTGCGGCAGGGAGGCGGCAAGCACGTCGTCCGAGCTGTCCTGGTTCAGGTGGGCATACAGGGCGCTGCCGGCCGCCAGCAACACGATGGCGGCGCCGGCGATCATGGCCCAGCGTTCGATTCCGTTCTTTGTCTTGCGGGCGGAAAGCGCCTGCGCATCCGCTTTCGGGCGGATCGGCGCCGGCGCGGATGCTGCGGATGCTGCCGCCGCGGATGCGGAATGGGCGGAGGGCTTGAGCGGCGTTGCCGCGATCGGGCTGGCTGGCTTCGGCTCCGGGCGTGATGGCGGTGGTGCGAGGGGCGGCGTCTGCGCAAGGGGCTGGAGCGGCGGCAACGGCTGCATTGGCTGCATTGGCTGCATTGGCTCCGGCGGCTCCGGTTCCTCCGCCTTGCTCAGTTCGAGCGAAGCTTCCGGCGCCGCCGGCACGGGCACGATCGCCGGCGCTTCCCCGGCCTGCGCGACCGCTGCTTCATGGACGGGGCCTTCGTCGACCGCTGCGCCGGCTTCCAGGCCGAGCATCGCACGGAATTCCGCAATGCTCTTCGGCCGCAGGCGCAGGTTCGGACCCAGGCAACGGTCGATCGCTTGCGTGAGCCGGTCGCTGTAGTCATCGTACAGGCGCGGGCCGAGCGGGCCGTCGGGTGGATCTTCGGCGCTGATGGCGTAATGGATGACCAGGGCCAGCGCGTGGAGGTCGCCGGCGCTGTCGGCCTCGTCCGAGGCGAGCCCGTCGGGCGAGGGGAGCAGCAGCGCTTCGCCGTTCTCCAGCACGACCACGCTGTCCGGCGAAATGATGCGGTGCGGCGAATTGCTGGTGTATTGCTGTTCCAGCGATTGCAGGATGTGCTGCAGGATCCGGCGGCACCACGCTTCGCTCACGAGCGCAGGGCTGTGCTCGACGATATCGCGGACCGTGCGGCCGTCCGCGAACGGGGTGTAGAGGACTGTGTTTTGGCTGGTCATTTTGCTAACCGTTTATTTTTAGCAAAACTATGCCAGATTTGGGGCGAGCGTGTCGCTGCTGAGTCAACCGTGCGCGGCCGACCCAGCCCTGGAGCGTGTCAGACGTCGAGGAAACGCATCTTGAAGTTGCGGCCCTTGATGGTGCCAAAATCCGGACCCAGGCGGTTGCCGGCATTCAGGCGGTCGAAGGCGTCGTGGGCCACGCGGCGGTCGAGCGCCACATAGGTCTGGAATTCGCTGACGTTGATCTTGCCGACCTGTTCCTTCAGCAAGCCGGCGTCGCCGGTCAGCGCGCCGAGCACGTCGCCCGGACGCAGCTTGTCCTTCTTGCCGCCGGAAATGACCAGCGTAACCATCGGCGCCGGATCGGCCGCCAGTTCGTTGTCGCCGAGTTCTTCCAGCTTGTGCCAGGCGACCGGCGCATTCTGGTATTCCTCGATCAGGCGCACCCATTTCTTTTCGTTCGGCGCGCACAGCGACAGCGCCAGGCCCGACTCGCCGCCACGTCCGGTGCGGCCGATGCGGTGCACGTGGACTTCGGCATCCTTCGACACGTCGACGTTGATCACCGCTTCCAGGTTCGAGATGTCGAGGCCGCGCGCGGCGACGTCGGTGGCCACCAGCACCGAGCAGGAGCGGTTCGCGAACAGGATCAGGATCTCGTCGCGCTCGCGCTGTTCGAGTTCGCCGTACAGGGCGAGGGCCGAGAAGCCCTGCGCGCGCAGCGAGTCGGCCAGTTCGCGGCAGTGGGCCTTGGTGTTGCAGAAGGCCAGGGCCGAGACCGGGCGGTAATGGCTCAGCAGGCGCGCCACGGCGTCATCGCGGTTATCGAAGCCGACTTCATAGAAGCGCTGCTCGATGGTCGATTCGTCGTGCTGGCTTTCGACCACCACTTCCAGCGGATCGCGCAGGAAGTGCGAGGTGGCGTGGCGGATATCGTCCGGGTAGGTGGCCGAGAACAGCAGGGTCTGGCGGCGTTCCGGGCAGGCGCGCACGATGTTCGCGATCTCGTCGTAGAAACCCATGTCGGTCATGCGGTCGGCTTCGTCCAGCACCAGGGTCTGCACGCGCGACAAGTCGAGGGTGTTGCGGCCGAGGTGGTCGCGGATGCGGCCCGGAGTGCCGACCACGATGTGGGCGCCGTGCTCGAGCGAGGCGATCTGCGGGCGCATGGCCACGCCGCCGGTGAGGGTCAGGATCTTGACGTTGCCGACGCCGCGCGCCAGGCGCCGCAGTTCGCCGGCCACCTGGTCGGCCAGCTCGCGCGTCGGACACATCACCAGGCCCTGGACCGCGAACCACGCCGGGTTCAGTTTCTGCAGGATGCCGATGCCGAAGGCGGCCGTCTTGCCGCTGCCGGTGGCGGCCTGGGCGATGAGGTCGCGGCCTTCCAGCACGGCGGGCAGGCTTTCGGCCTGGATCGGCGTCATCTCGCGGTAGCCGAGGGTGTCGAGATTGGACAGGAATTGCGGCGCCAGCGGCAGCGCGGAGAAGGGATGGGTCATCGGATATCCAGCGATTGGAGCGTGTGAAAAAGCGTCAGGGCAAGGGGTACGGCCTGCCGGCGCGTCGGCGAAGACAGTACAAACGTACGGCGAGACGACGCAACGCAGCCCTGGCGATTTTTCACGCGCTCAGGCCGGAGTCGCCGGCGCCCAGACCGGTAAGCCGGTCAAATCGAGGTTGTCGTCGCGGCGCCAGACTGGCAGGCCGGTGGTGTCGGTTTCTTCGAGCAGGGTCAGCTGCTCTTGTTTCATGGAGGCACGACGAGGACGGGAAGCGCGCTTCGGCTCGACAACGCTGGGTTCGAGCGGTGCGGCCGCCTCAAAACCCGGCAGGTCGAACGTCGCGTTGTCTTTCTTGTCTCTCATCTGGCTTATCTGGTGTGTGGTGCCCCAGAAAACAAAAGCCCGGCTACAAGAGTCGGGCTCGTTTCGTGCTAAGTGTTTGGTTGCGGGGACAGGATTTGAACCTGTGACCTTCGGGTTATGAGCCCGACGAGCTGCCAGACTGCTCCACCCCGCGTCTGAGGCAAGCATTGTACCGCGTCTGGCGGCCTGACGCAAATATGCGTTTCAGGCGGCCTTCCGCCTGCGTTCAACCGACGCGCAGGCGCCACAGGGAAGTCACTTCGCGCGAGCGCGCCGCGTGCAAGGGATCGTCGGCATCCTGCGCTTTGCCGTGGGTCGGCTGCACGTCGTGGCGGCCGGCCACCTGCAGCCCGGCTTCGCCCATCCAGTTCAGTAATTGCTCGCGCGTGCGCAGGCCCAGGTGCTCGGCCAGGTCGGAGATGATCAGCCAGCCTTCGCCTTCTGCGGCCAGGTGCGCTTTCAAACCGCCGAGGAAGCCGCGCAGCATGCGGCTGTCCGGATCGTAGATCGCGTATTCGATGGCCGAGCTTGGCTTACCCGGCAGCCAGGGCGGATTGCAGACCACCAGGTCGGCCTGGCCTTCGGGGAAGAGATCGGCCTTGACGATCTCGACCTGCTTCGACAAACCCAGGCGTTCGACGTTCTCGCGGGCGCAGCCGAGGGCGCGCTCGTCCATATCGGTGGCCACCACGCGCTGCACGCCGCGCCGCGCCAGCACGCCCGAGAGCACGCCGGTGCCGGCGCCGATGTCGAAGGCGAGCCTGGCATGCGGCGGCAGCGGCGCCTGCGCCACCAGGTCGACGTACTCGCCGCGTACCGGCGAGAACACGCCGTACCAGGGATGGATGCGGCCATCCAGCGCCGGGATGTGCACGCCCTTGCGGCGCCACTCGTGGGCGCCGATCAGGCCCAGCAGTTCGCGCAGCGAGGCGACGCTGGTCTCGCTCGCCGGTCCCCAGGCTTCGCGGCAGGCTTCCTGCACCTCGGGCGCACGGCGCAGCGGGATCGTGTAATCGGCGTCGAACGGGATCAGCAGCATCGCCAGGGTGCGGGCGCGTTGCAGCTGGGACAGGCGGTGGCGGTGGAATCCTTCGGTCGGCGTCGGCGCGGCCTTGCCGGCCTTGGCCCGCCTGGAGTGCGACCCCTTGTGGTCGATGCGGCGCGCCAGCGCCTGCACCAGCTGGCGCGCGTTCTGGAAGTCGCCGCGCCAGAGCAGGGCGGTGCCGTCCAGCGCCAGGCGCCAAGCCGTGTCGGCGGACATCGTGTCGTCGGCGATCGCGACTTTTTTCGGCGCCGGCCAGCCGCTTTCGGAACGCCACAGCGCCGAGCGTTGCTGGCCGCCTTCCACCCATTCGATACGCGTCATATTAATGGTGGTGATGCCAGTTGGTGCCGTTCGAGTCGAGGAAGGACTTCACGGCATCGGCGCTGCCGGTGGCGTGCAGCTTGACTTCGCCGCAACCGCAGATGCCCTGGTAAGGCTGGATGTGCGAGCAGGCCGAGACCTTTTGCAGGTAGACGGTGACGGGTTTCGCGCACTTGGCGCATTTGAAGGTAAGGGTGCGTGCGGGTTTCATGGTTGTAGAGGTTGTTGGTGCAAAGGGCGCATTGTACAAGGATGCCTGGCCTCCCGTCCCGTTTCGGCCGCGTCTGAAACTTGCGCAATGTGGTGCAGCGAATGTGGCCGGGCGGTACATTTACTCCGAGAATCTTCTAGCGGGGTAATATGGAAATGCACAATCATGAATAAATCGATCAGCACCCCCGCCGCGCCGCGCTATTTTGCCCGCCTGAAGAAAATCGCCGTCTATACGGCCGTGCTGGGTGGCGCCTATTTCCTGTTCGATTGGTATAACGCGATTCCCTCTTGCGCTTCCGGGCCGGTCCGTGAGTCGATCGAATTTTCAGCCTGGCATGCGCTTCGTGCGATGGACGAAAACGTCGTGCCTGCACTGCCCAAGATGTTGAAGACGGAGCAGATCGGCCATGCCAGCGCGCGCCGCGAACGTGGCTGTGTAGCGACCGTGCGTGCAGGAGAGGAATTGCAGTCCTATGCCTACATTGTCTCGCCGCGCGATGGCAGGAAAGTGAAGTTCGAGGTCACGGAGGCGCACCATCTGCTCGTCGCCGCACGGTTCGGGAATCTCGACCGCGACGGCGATTTCGGCAACAAGGCAGAGCCGATCGGGCGCGACAACGTCCAGCGCGCCCTGCGCGCGGCCCTCGATGCGCCAAACCTGTTCACGACCGGCTCGTCCATCTCGCAAGTCGAACCGCTGGGCGCCTGCCGCGCGGTCGGAGGAGGACAGCGCTACGCTTGCAATGTGATGCTTCAACTCGGCAACCTGCCACGCAACGGTGCCCGGGCGTCGTTCGGCATCCTCCAGGCGGAGTTCACGTTCGAGCGCACATCCGGGCGGGAAGGGGAGCAGCCGCAATGGCATGCTGCGGGCGATACCTACGGCAGGTATTTGCGCGCCGTCCATGAGGCACGCAAGACGGCGCTGCCTGTGAAGCCGGCGCCGGCAAGCGTTAGCGGTTGACGCGCGCCTGCGGTTGCGGAAACCGGTAATGCCCGGTAATCGGATAGGCAAACAGCCGGTCTTCCATGCGCGTACCCATCCCGATGTTATGAATCACGAGCGGCACGCCCGCTGCGGTGCGCACATCGGCAACCAGGCCGATGTGCGGCAAGCCTGGCGGCACCTGCCAGGTGACGATGTCGCCCGGGAGGTAATCCTTCGCATGCTTGCTGGCGCCCAGCGCGACGCCGTGGCGGCTGAAGTAGGCCGCCAGGTTCGGCACCCGGCGATGATCGATGTTCGGATCCGGCCGTTTCAAGTTCCACTTGGCGGGGTGCGGATAGGCGGACCATGCCCCCTTCATGTCGCGATGCACCAGTTCCTGCAGGTCGTAGCCGACGCGCCGGAATGCACGTACCACGACGTCGGTACAGACGCCGCGCTCGATCGGGACGTCGCCTTGTGGGTAGGCCAGCTTGACGTAGGCAGGATCGTAATGCAGCGTGACGCCGATCTGCTCGCGGGCGGCAGCGACCAGGTCCAGCCTTTCGGCGCGCGCTACGCCAGTAGCGGACAACAGCAAGAGCAGGATGGGCAAGACGCTCGAACGGACCATGGGCACTCTCCTCGGATGGCATGCCAGTATCGACGTGGCGCCCGGCGCCACGTTTGACGCAAATCGCTAAAGCACCGTCACCGCGCTGCTTCCTCCACCCGCCCGGCGCACCTGGATCTTGGCCGCGATCCGCTCCGTCATCTCGTGCACGTGCGAGATCACCCCGACCTTGCGCCCCATCGACTGCAGCGCGTCGAGCGCATCCATCGCCACCGTCAGGGTGTCGCTGTCGAGCGAGCCGAAGCCTTCGTCGATGAACAGCGACTCGACCCGCACCCGGTTCGACGACAGCGAGGCCAGGCCCAGCGCCAGCGCCAGCGACACCAGGAAGGATTCGCCGCCGGACAGGGAGTTGACCGAGCGGATTTCGCCGCCCATGTCGTGGTCGCGCACCATCAGCGCCAGCGACGGCGCGCCGGCATTGTCCACGCGCTCCAGGCGATAACGCTTGGCCAGGTGCGTCAGGTGGGCGTTGGCGTAACCGAGCAGCACCTCCAGCGTGAACTGCTGGGCGTAGTTGCGGAACTTCTTGCCGTCGGCGGAACCGATCAGATCGGAGAGCCGGCCCCAGCGCGCCTCGATCGCCTGCTGGCGCTCGATCTCGGCCAGCATCGCCTGCGCCTTGACGCGGCGCTCGTCGTCCTGCGCGGCTTGCAGGCGCAGCGTCGAGGCGCCGTCGTGCAGGGACTGGCGCTCGTCCAGCACCTTCTGCAGCGCGGCCTGCACCGCCTCGGCATCCTGGGCGTGCGACGCCGGATCGGCGCTCGCCTCGTGCAGCGCGCGCTGGTTCTTGCGTTCGGCCAGCACGGCGGCGGCCCTGGCGACGGCGCCGTCGATCTCGCCCAGGGCCGCGCGTTCGTTCGACAGCCACTGCGCGCCAACCGCCAGCAGCGAAGCCAGCGCCGCCCCGTTTTCCACCGGCTCCAGGTCGGCGTGGCGGGCGGCGTAGTCCTCGATCCAGTCCGCCAGGCGGGCCGCCGCGTCGCGCGCGTCGTCGAGCAGGCTGGCGATGCGCTCGCCGGACTGCGCGATGCTGCTGCGGATGCGGGTTTCCAGCTGGGCCGCTTCGTTGGCGGTCAGCTGGCGCGCGGCCAGGGCATCGCGTGCGGCCGTCAATTGCTGGCGCAGGCCGGCCTCGACGTCCTGCACCGCACGGCCGTCGAACAGCGCGGCGCGTTCGGCGCGGCGTTCGCGCAGGGCGGCCTCGCTGCGCGCGAAGGCTTCCTGGGCGCCAACGGCGGCCTGCGCGGCATGCTCGGCATGCACGGCGGCTTCGCGTGC
The DNA here is from genome assembly GCF_030411995.1 of Massilia sp. YIM B02769. Taxonomy (GTDB): domain Bacteria; phylum Pseudomonadota; class Gammaproteobacteria; order Burkholderiales; family Burkholderiaceae_D; genus Telluria. The sequence continues at coordinate 306,494 of NZ_JASNRC010000004.1, read as the reverse complement.
GTTGGCCTCAACCGTGCCGAGCGCGCCGCGCTGCTCGGCCAACTGCGCCGACTGCGCGGTCCAGGCTTGCGCCTCGCCCGCACGGTCGCGGTGCCAGGCGCCGGGATCGGCGCGCCAGCCGGTTTGCCAGCCGTCGCCGCAGGAGGCGCACATCACCGGGTCGAGTTCGGCCAGCAGCGCATCCAGCGTTGCCGTGTCGCGTTCGGCCTGTGCGGCCAGGGTCTCTTGCGCGTGCCGGGCTTCCAGCTGGGCGGCGGCCGCGACTTGGGCCGCATCCTGTACGCGCTTGCATTCTGCGCTGGCCGCATCGAACGCAGCCTGGGCGGCATCGCGCGCCTGGAAGGCGCGCCGCGCCGCTCCCTGCTGCACATCATTTGCGCGCAGGGCTTCGCGCACGGTCTGCAGCTGGGCGGCGAACCAGTCGGCACGCGCGGTACCCGACGCGGATTCCGGCGCGGCTTCCGCTGCAAGCGGATGCCTGTCCCAGGCCGCTTCGAGCATCTGCACGTCGTCCTGCAGGCCGGCGCGTTCTTCGTCCAGCAGCTCCCGGCGTTCCTGGCTGGCCGCCAGTTCGGCGCGGTGCGTGGCCTGGGCCGACAGGTTTGCCTGGACCCGGGTGCGCACCTCGTCGACCTGCGCGCGCAGGGTGTCGAGCACGGCGTGCAGGCGCACGTCGGGCGCGGCATACGGGTGGTCTTCGCTGCCGCAGACAGGGCAGGGTGCATGCTTGACCAGCCGCTCGCGCAGGTCTTCGACCTTGGCGGCGCAGGCCAGTTCGGCGGCGCTGAGCGCGACCTGTGCCTGGCTGGCGGCGGCGCGCAAAGCTGGCGCGGCGTCGACGGCGGCGGCCAGCGCGGTCTCGGCGGCCAGACGGGCGGCGCCGGTTTTTTCGCGTTCGAGGTCGATGCGTTGCAGGCGCTGGCGCGCGCTGGCATAGCCTTGCCAGATCTTCTCGGCGGCGGCCAGGGCGTCGCGCCGCGTTTCCAGGCCCGCGCGCGCTTCCAGCAGGCTGTCGAGATCGAACTCGGCCAGCGCCTGCACGGCCTGGGCACGTGCGGCTTCCTGTTGTTCGATGCGCTTCGATGCCGCCTGCACCGCTTCCTTGCTGGCGGTGGCGCGGGCCGTGGCGTCGACCAGCGCACGCTCGGCCTTCACCAACTGAGCGGCGTTCGCACGGCTCGCCTGCGCGGCCGCATCGAGCTGGCCGAACAGCTTGTCCCAGCGCGGCCATTGGGCGGCCAGCGCTTCGAAGCGGCGGTTGGCATCGAGCCAGGCGGCGCTGCGCCCTTCGAGTGCGCGCGTGGCGTCGCGTTGCTGCGTGGCCTGGGCCAGTGCGGCCTGCGCCTTGCCCGACCCTGCTGCCGTGTCGTCGCGTTGCGCCGCGACCTTGGCGTGGGCCTCGCGCAGGGTGGCGATGGTGGCGTCCAGCGCCTTGGCCGCGTCCAGCTGCGGCGCGGCGGCCAGTTGCGCGGCTTCGACCTCGTGCACCGCATCGGCAGCAAGCGTCACGTCCTGCACTGCCTGGCGCGCCGCGTCCTGCACACGCTGCAGTTCGCGCTGGCCGTTGGCGAGCGCGGTTTCGGCTTCCACCCGTTCTTTCTCGAAGCGTGCCAGGTCCGCCATCAGCGGACGCGCGTCCTGCACCGCGTCGAGCGTGGCCAGGCGGATGCGGCGTTCGCGCGCGCCTTCGAACTGCACGCGCGCCTGCGCCAGGGCAGCGTCGGCATCGAGTTCGTTGCGGCGCAGCTTGTCGCGTTCCTGGTGCCAGCGCAGTTGGGTTTCCAGCAGCGCACGCTGCACCTCGACCGCTCCCAAGGCCGCTTCGGCCGCCGTCTTCGCGGCATCGAGTTCGGCGCGCGCTTCCGCCGCGAGAGGGGTCTGGTCGGCCAGGCGCGCGCTGATGCGGCGCACGTTTTCCTGTTCCAGCTTGTAGCGCTCGTAGGCGCGCTTCGAGATCTCGCTGTAGACGGCGCTGCCGGTTAGGGTTTCCAGCAGTTCGCCGCGCTCGTTCTCGTCGGTTTTCAAGAAGGCGGAAAACTCGTTCTGGGCCAGCAGCACCGAGCGCGTGAACTGCTCGAAAGACAGGCCGACGCGCTGCGCGATCTCGGCCGCCGCCTCGGTCTTGGTCGCGCCCAGGGCCACGAGTTCGGGCAAGCGGTGCAGGGTCATGGCGGGCGGCTGCAGCAGGCCGCTGGCCTTGTTGCGCGAGCGGCGCACGCTCCAGCGCGCGCGGTAGCGCAGGCCGTCGTTGCCGACGAAGTCGACTTCGGCATAACCTTCGGCGGTGCCGCGCCGCAGCAGGTTGCGCGGATCGAACGTGGAGACGGTGTCGCCGCCGGCATCGGGCAGGGCGCTGCCGCCACGGCCGCCGCTCTTCGGCAGGCGCGGCGTGTTGCCATATAAAGCCAGGCAGAGCGCGTCGAGCAGGGTGCTCTTGCCCGCCCCGGTCGGGCCGCTGATGGCGAACAGGCCGGAAGAAGCCAGCGGCTCGGCCTCGAAGTCGACGCAGAAGTCGCCGGCCAGTGAGGCCAGGTTGCGTCCGGCGATACGCAGGATCTTCATGCGTCCTCCCTGTCGCCGGGCATCATCAGCTCGGAAAAGGCCGAGAGCTGGTCGTCGGGCGCATCCTCGCCATAGCGCTGCTGCCACAGGCGCTTGAAGATGTCGTCGGGCTGCAGCTGGGCCAGCTGGTCGAGGGTCAGCGCTTCGGCCGCTTCACCGGCAACCGTCTTGCGGGTCGGCTCGATCTTCGCCAGGCGCACCGGCTTGCCGGCGATCGCCGCTTCCACCTGCGCGCGCAGGCCGGGCTCGGGGCCGTCGAGCAGCACGCGCACTTCCAGGTAGGGATGGCAGGCCGGCGGCAGATCGGGGTCGAGTTCAAGCGACTCCAGCGCGGCCAGCACCTCCGCCAGCGGCGCCGGCTTGGCGGGCACGCGCAGCATCTCGACGGCACGCGGCACGTGGATAGTCGTGACTTCGCGCGCCACCGCGCCGTCGAGGTCGATGCGCAGCACCTGGTGCTGGTAGCCGACTTCGGCAAACGACAGCGGCAGCGGGCTGCCGCAATAGCGCAGGTGTTCCTTCTTGCCCACGCGCTGGGCCAGGTGCAGGTGGCCGAGCGCCGCATACGCGATTTCGGGATCGAACATCGAGGCTGGCAGCGCCTCGGTGCCGCCGATCACGATGCGGCGCTCGGAGTCTTGGGAAGACTGGCCGTCGACCATGTGGCAGTGGCCCATCGCCAGGATCGCCTGGCCTGCTTCACGGCGCGACCTCGCCAGTTCGAAGGCCTGGCGATACAGCGCGGCGATGCCGTTCAGGTAAGCGTCGCCCTCGACTTCCACGCGCGGCACGTCGCCCGGGCGCAGGAAGGGGATACCGAGGCACCAGGCTTTGATGGTGCCGTCGCGGTCGCGCAGCGGCACCAGCAGGCGTTCGAGGTCGATGACGCCGTCGCGGCCGCGCACCACGTTGCCGATCACGGTCGTGCCATGCGCTTCCAGCAGCGGCCCCGGCGCTTCCAGCCGGCCCGGCGAATCGTGGTTGCCGGCGATGACGACGATCTGCAGGTACGGCGTGCGCGCCTTGGCGCGCTGCAGGAAACTGTAGAGCTGGCGCTGGGCGGCGGACGACGGATTCGCGTTGTCAAAGATATCGCCGGCAATCAGGAGGGCGTCGGCCTCTTCGCTCACGATGGTGTCGAGCAGCCAGTCGAGGAAGCACTGGTGTTCGTAGGTCCGGTCGTAATTGTGCAGGGTCTGGCCGAGATGCCAGTCGGAAGTGTGCAACAGCCGCATGGGGGAGTCGGAAATCGGGAGTCGGGAACAGGGGGGATGGGATCTACTGCGTCGGCTGAACTATAACGCAGGTCGCGCGCGGCCACAAAAAAATGTCCGGCTAGCGCCGCGGGTAATGGCCAAACGTCATTACAATATTGTCATGAGCGAATTGCATCTTTCCATGGACGGCGCCCGCGCCCTGCACCTGGCGGCCCAGGGCTTGCTGCAGCCGCGCCGGCGCAAGGCGGCCAAGGCCGACGTGCTCGACGCCATCCGCCGCATGGAAATGTTGCAAATCGACACCATCAATGTGGTCGCGCGCAGCCCTTATCTTGTCTTGTGGAGCCGGCTGGGCGACTACCGCAGCGAATGGCTGGACGAGCTGCTGGCCGAAGGGAAGCTGTTCGAGTACTGGGCCCACGAAGCCTGCTTCCTGCCGATCGAGGATTACGGCCTGTACCGCCACCGCATGCTCGACCCGGCGGCCATGGGCTGGAAGTATTCGAGCACCTGGATGCGCGAGCGCGCCGGCGAGGTCGCGGCGCTGCTGGCACATATTCGCAGCCAAGGTCCGGTGCGCTCCTCGGATTTCGAAAGGACGGACGGCAAGAGCGGCGGCTGGTGGGAATGGAAGCCGGAAAAGCGCTCGCTCGAAGTGCTGTTCACCTCGGGCGCGCTGATGATTTCGCGGCGTCACAATTTCCAGCGCGTGTACGACCTGGCCGAGCGCGTGCTGCCCGGCTGGAGCGATGCGCAGCTGCCGGCGCTGCCTGAGGTGCGCCGCAGCTTCGCGCTGCGTACCGTGAAAGCCCTGGGCCTGGCGCGCGCCGCCTGGATTCCCGATTACCACCGCACCCGGCGCCCGCACGTCGACCCGGCCGCGCTGGCTGGCGAGGGCTTGCTGCTGCGCGCCCGTGTCGAAGGCTGGAACGACCCGGTCTACATCCACCCCGACCATGCCGCGCTGGCGCAGCAGGCGGCCGATGGCGCCTTGAGTCCGACGCTCACCACCATCCTGTCTCCCTTCGACCCGGTGGTATGGGACCGGCGCCGCGCCTTGGAACTCTTCGGTTTCGACTACCGCCTGGAGTGCTATACGCCGGCCGCCAAGCGCCGCTACGGCTATTTCACATTGCCCATCCTGCGCCGCGGCGCGCTGGTCGGACGCATCGACGCCAAGGCGCACCGCCGCGCCGGCATCTTCGAGGTCAAGGCGGCGCTGTTCGAGCCGGGCCTGCGCACGAGCGAGGCCCTGGTGCGCGACGTCGCCGGCGCCTTGCAGCGCTGCGCGCGCTGGCATGGTTGCACGCAAATGGTCATCAACCGCGCCGAGCCGGACGCGCTGGCGGCGCGGCTGGCGCTGGCGCTGGAGTCCTCGCCCAGGTTGGGGCAAGCCGCATGAGCCTGCCCGCCGCCCCGCTGGACGTGGTGGGCGCGGACGGGCTGCCGTTATTCGGGCGTTATCGGGGGCTGGCCGGCGCGCCGGGCTGGAGCCGGCTGGCGCCACCGTTTGCGCGCGGCGCGCTCCGGCGCCGCTTGCACCATAAACGCTGGCATTTCGTCTCCTTGGTCACCGATGAGCTGTTCGTCGGCCTGGTCGTGATCGACATCGGCTGGAGCAACAGCGCCTTTGCCTATGCTTTCGACCGTACGCTGGGCAAAGTCGTGGAGGCATTTTCTCCGGTCGGCTTGCCGGGCTTGACGGCCGAGGTTGGCGCCAACGTGGCGGAGGGGGCGCGCTTCGTGATGCCGGGCCGGCGCATCGTCATCGAGGCCGATGGCGCCGATGGCCACCGCCTGCGCCTGCGCGCCGGCAATTTCCGTATCGATGCCGAATACGGCGGTGCCGGACCGCGCTTGCTGGCGGTCGGCCCGGTAGTCGATGGCGGCGCGGTGCACAGCACGCAAAAGTCGCCCGGCCTGGCCCTGCGCGGCACGGCCGATGCCGGCGGAAAACGCTTCCGCCTGGACGGCGGCGTTGCCAGCTACGACTTCTCGAATGGCTTGCTGGGGCGGCGCACGGCCTGGCGCTGGATCTCGGCGCACACGCGCGAGCTGGGCATCAATCTGCAAGCCGGCTATTTTGGCGACGCCGAGAATGCGCTCTGGCTGGATGGCGAACTGATTGCGCTGGGCTCGCTCGGCAGCCGGGTCGAGACCGACGGCGGCTGGACGATCGCCACCGCCGACGGCCTGCTCGACCTGCGCTTTACGCCCGAAGGCACGCGCCGCGACGACAAGCAATTGCTGGTTGCCAGCAGTAGCCTGACCCAGCATGTGGGACGTTTCGATGGCTGGGTCAAGGCTGGGCCGGACGGGCCGAAACGCACGGTTTCCGGGCTGACAGGACTGGCCGAAGACTACCGCGCACGCTGGTGAAAACGCCTGCGTCCGCCAACGCAGCAGGTTTCGTATGGTTGACTGTCGCTTCCGCGCCGACCGGTCCGAGTTTGAGCCAGATCAAACGCCCGCCAGGGTCCGCTCCTTACACTACGAGTTCTTTCGGGCTGAAGAAAAACACAACAAGCACAGCCTGTCCAAAACCAGACTTCCCACTTTGCCGTGCTTCCTCGCGGAGCATGCGCTTGCGTTGGAGAAATCGAGAGGAGACCGAATGCTTACCGCAACCTACACGCTCGTGGCATTGTCAGTTGAACAAACCAACATGCGCGTCAGCCTGCACGCAGTCCAGCAACTCGTTCAAAAAAGCTATGCGCGCCAGACGGCGCTGACGGTCGGCCAGGCCGAATACGTGTGCGATACCCTGCGCGGCCTGTACGAAAGCTGCCAGCGCCGCAAGCTCGACCGCTTCCTGCTGCCGGCCCTGCGCCGCGCCAGCGCGAATGCCGACAGTTTGGTGGCCGAACTCGACGGGCTCAGCCGCGAGGCGGTCGAATCCCTGGCCACCGCCAACGAGCTGCTGCGCGGCGGCATCGACAGCGAAGAGCGGGTCGACGCCTTCTGCACCGCCGTCGAGCGCTTTTGCGCCGCGCTGACCCTGCGTTTCGAGCGCGAGGAGCTGGAGCTGTTCCCGGTGGCGCGCATGGCGATCGCCGGCGAAACCTGGTTTGCGATGGCGCACCAGATGCTGGCCCACGACGCTTACCGCGAGGAGCACCGGGTGCACCTGGTCACGCCGCCGGCCAGCCGTCCGGCACGCGGCGAGCCTGCGCATCGCCAGGCGCCGCCGGTGTCGTACATGCACTGAGTATTCGTACGCACCGGGTGCGCCGGGGTTCCTGCACGGCGCCGGCGCACGCGGCAGTCCGGCGCATCGACTACGCCGCTGCCCAGCCCGGATGCGCTGCATCCGCCTGCATCTGCCCGGCAACAGCCCGCGCACCTGTCGAGCGCGCCCGAAAACTGCCATCGTTCTTTGTTATGATGGGGGTTTTGGAAGTGCGATTTCATCATGTTCGAATTCCTATTCAAGCGTCAGGGCGACAAACCGGGTAATGCGCCGGCTGCGGCAGGTGGCAAGCTTGCCGACAAGGCGGCAAAGCCTGCAGCCGGGTCCGCACCGGCAGCGCCGGGCGGGCAGGGCGCTGGCGCGGCGCAGGCCCCGTCCAAGCCGGGGCAGGGGGCGCGCGAGCAGCAGGCCGAGCAACTGCGCCAGCTCGACGGCGATGAAAGCCGCGCCGTGGAATTCATCCTGCAGGCCGATTTTTCCGAACTGCGCCTGGCGGCGGCCGAGCACATCCACAGCCGCGCCGGGCTCGAGCGCGTGCACACGGCCATGCGCAACCTCGATCGCCGTGTGGCCAAGCTGATGCAGTCGCGCCTGGACGCGATCCGCCACCACGACGCCGAACTGGCGCGCGGCCAGGCCACGCTGGAGCAGGCGCGCACCATGTTGCAAGACGGCTTGCTCACGCCGAACCACGTTGCCGAGCTCGACCGCAAATGGGCAGTCATCGCCGCACCCGAGCTGGCCGACGCGTTCACGTCCGTGCGTGCCCAGCTGGGCGCCCGCCTGGAAGCGCAGGTGGCGCTGCAGCGCGCCATGATCGACCGCCTGGCCAGCCTGCGCGCCCTGGGAACGGCCAACCTGAACGCCGCCGAACTGGCCGCCCGCCTGGACGCGATGCTGCAGGAACAGAACGCCGCCCTGGCTGCGCCGGAACACGCCGCGCTGCCGCGCGCCCTGCCTGCCGAGTTCGCGGCGGAACATGCGCGCCTGAGCGCCAGCCTGGCGACGCTGGAACAGCAGCAGGCCGCCCTGGCCGCGCGCGAAGCCGCGCTTGCCGAGTGGCAGGCCCAGCCGGTGGCCGAACTGCAGGCCGACAAGGTACGCCAGGCCTGGCAAAAACTGCCGGCCTTGCCGCAAGGCACGGCCGCTGCCGCCTTGCAGGAACGCTTCGACGCACTGCTGGGTACGCTGCCTCAGCCACTCCCGAAACAGGCAGGCAGGGGAGCAAAACCGCGCGAACTGCCGCCATCGCCCGCCAGGGATACTGCCGCCCAGGCCGCCAAACCGGCGCGAAATGACGCCAACAAGGGCGCCGACCAGGGCTTCGTCGACACCATGGATGCGCTGGAAGCCGCCCTGCAACAAGGTTCGCTCGGCACCGCCGCCGAACTCGACAAGGCGCTGAAGGAAACCAAGGGCAAGGGCATGCGCCTTTCCGCCGCCCAGGCCGACCGCCTGAGCCACCTGCGCGCCGAACTGAAACGCTTGTCTGACTGGGCGCGCTGGGGCGGCAACGTGTCGCGCGAAGAACTCATCAAGACCGTGGAAACCCTGTCCACGCAAAGCCTGCCGATGGCCGAGCTGGCCAAGAAGGTCGGCAGCATGCGCGAACGCTGGAAGGCGCTCGACAGCCTGTCCGGCGCCGCCCCGAAGAGCCTGTGGGAACGCTTCGACCATGCCTGCACCGTGGCCTACGCCCCGGCCGCGGCCCACTTCAAGCACCTGGCCGACGAGCGCCACACGAACGCCGCGCGCGGCGAGGCCCTGGTGGCGGAAGCGCAAGCCGAAATCGGCCGCCTGGAATCGGGTGAGGCCGACTGGAAGCACGTGGCCGGCACTGTCCAGCGCCTGCGCCTGGCCTGGAGCCACCTGGGCGCCATCGACCGCAAGGACAAGAAACGCCTCGACCAGCAGTTCGCCGCCGCCCTGACCACCTTGCAAGGCCCGCTGGAAGAGCAGCGCAAGGCCGAGATGGCCGGGCGCGAAGAACTGATCGACGAAGTGGCGAACATCGACCCGCACGACCGCCACGCCGTCGACCGCCTGCGCGACATCCAGGCGCGCTGGCAGGAGCACGCCCGTGCGCTGCCGCTCGAACGCAAGGCCGAGCAGGCCCTGTGGCAACGCTTCCGCGCCGCCTGCGACGAATTGTTTGCGGCGCGCAAGGAAAGCGCGCATGCGGCCGATGTCGAACGCCGCGCCCACGAAGCCGCCAAGGAAGCGATCACCGCGCGCCTGGAAGCCGCCGCCCCGGAGGCCACGCCCGCCACCGCCGGCAAGCTGTTGCGCGAAGCCGCCGCCGAATGGCATGCCATCGGCCCGGTGCCGCGCGCCCACGAAGCGCGGGTCGACAAGCGTTACCACGAGGCTGTTGCCAAGGTCCAGCACCATGCCGACCTGGCACGCCGCGCGGCCGGGCTGGCGCTGGCCGGCGCCCTGCGCGATAAACTCCGCGCCTGCCAGGAGCTGGAAGATTCGCTGGCCCAGCCCGGGCAGACCGTGGCGGCCGCCGACTGGCGCGCGCGCTGGGCGGCACTGCTGCCGGCCGGAACCGAATACGATCCGGTGCTCGACGCCCGTTTCGAGGCGGCCCTGAATGCCGTCGACGGCGACCGCGAAGGCTATGCGCGCCTGCTGGAAGCGAACCGCGCGACCTTGCTGCAGGAATTGCTGCGCCAGGAGGTGGCCGCCGGCATCGACAGCGGCGCCGAGTTCGCGCGCGAGCGCCTGAAACTGCAAGTCGAAGCCTTGCAATCGACCCTGAAAGCGGGCGAGAAGCCCGGCCACAAAGGCGACAAAGCCGGCGGCCTGCGCCAGCTGTGCGCTTTGCCGGCCCTGGTCGACGAGCGCACCGCGCTGCGCATCGAGCAACTGCTGATGCGCACGGCACGGGAGGGCAAATGACTGACAACACGAACGAGGCAATGAGCACGTCAGTGATCACCTCAGTGAGCAGCTCAGTGAGCACCTCAGTGAGCACCTCAGTGAGTCCCTCAATGAGCAAGGTCCGCGTCCAGACCGGCGACTTCGACCTCGGCCAGGAACTGGCGCGCCTGCGCGAAGGCGACGCGCGCGTCGGCGCCGTGGTCAGTTTCGTCGGCACCGTGCGCGACATGAACGACGGTTCCTCGGTGTCGGAAATGGAGTTGGAGCACTATCCCGGCATGACGGAAAAGGCGCTGGAAGACATCGTCGCCCAGGCCGAAGCGCGCTGGCCGCTGTACAACGCCCTGGTCATCCACCGCGTCGGCCCGCTGGCGCCGTTGGCGCAGATCGTGCTGGTCGCCTGCAGCGCCGCCCACCGCGGCGAAGCCTTTGCCGCCTGCGAGTTCATCATCGACTACCTGAAGACCGACGCCCCGTTCTGGAAAAAGGAACAGACGCCGGAAGGCGCGCGCTGGGTCGATGCGCGCCTGTCCGACGACTCCGCGAAAGCCAAGTGGGCAACCCGCTGAGCTGGCTGGCGGTGGGGGCGGGCGCCGCCATCGGCGCCTGGCTGCGCTGGGGCCTGGGCCTGTGGCTAAGCAATGTCCACGCCCAGGTCCAGGCCGGCACCCTGGCCGCGAACCTGGTCGGCGGTTACCTGATCGGCATCGCGCTCGGCTTTTTCAGCAGTTATCCCCATCTGACACCTGAATGGCGCCTGTTCATCGTCACCGGCTTCCTGGGCGGTTTGACGACTTTCTCCAGTTTTTCCGGCGAATCCGTGGCGCTTTTGCAGCGCGGCGAATACGGCTGGGCCATGGCGCACACGCTCTTGCACCTGGGCGGCTCGATCTTGCTGTGCATCGCCGGTTTTGCGACCTGGCGCGTCTTGCGCGCCTGACCCCCGGGTAGCGTCTGGCGATACAACGCGCGTAACCGGAAATCACGCAAGCCAAGCGATTATCTTGGTGCTAGACTTGCCGCCAGACAAACAACTGGAGCTTGCCGTGACGACTGTTCAACGACCGACCGCCGCGTTTGTCGGCGCTTCCTGGGCTGCCTTGCTGATTGGCGCCATCGCCTTCCTCTGGGGTTTGTGGAACGCGACGATGCCGCTCAACGAAAAAGGCTATTACTTCACCTTGCTGCTGTACGGCCTGTTCGCCGCGATCTCGCTGCAAAAGTCGGTGCGCGACCGCAGCGAAGGCATTCCCGTTACCGGCCTGTACTTCGGTCTGTGCTGGTTCTCGCTGATCGCGGTCATGACGCTGCTGACCATCGGCCTCTGGAACGCGACCCTGGCGCCGAGCGAAAAGGGTTTCTATGCGATGGCCTTCGTGCTGAGCCTGTTTGCGGTGGTGGCGGTGCAGAAGAACGTGCGCGACCTGGGCAGCCTCGAACCCGAGCACGCCAGCGCGGCACGCTCGGGCGAAGTCTGATCCACCGGAGGGCAACGGCAGCGGCAGCCGCGTGCGCGGACTGCCGCTTTTTTATTACCCGTGCGCCGTTTCTCCTCGACTGCGCCACAGCGAGTAGGCGATACCCGCCCCGATCAGCACCACGGTCACCACCAGCGACAGGCTGGCCGGCACCTTGCCGCCGAACACGAAGTCGCCCAGGAAGATCTTCGAGCCGATGAACACCAGCACCGCCGCCAGCGAATACTTCAGGTAGCGGAAGCGCTGCACCACGTCCGCCAGCGCGAAGTACAGCGCGCGCAGGCCCAGCACCGCGAAGATGTTCGAGGTGTAGACGATGAACGGGTCGCTCGTGATCGCAAAGATCGCCGGCACGCTGTCGACGGCGAAGATGACGTCGGTGAACTCCACCATCAGGAGCGCCAGCAGCAGCGGCGTGGCGTACAGCAGCTTGCGGCCGGGCTGGTTCGGATGCGGCAGGCGCACGGTGAAGTCGTGTCCGTGCGTGGTCTCGCTCACGCGCAGGTGACGCCGCAGCCAGGCCAGCAGGGCGCTGTCGCGCACCCCGTTCGGGTTCTCGGACACGAACAGCATCTTGATGCCGGTCACGACCAGGATCGCGCCGAAGATGTACAGCACCCAATAATAGCTGGCCACCAGGGCCGCACCGGCGCCGATCATGATGCCGCGCGTGAGGATCACGCCCAGGATGCCCCAGAACAGCACGCGGTGCTGGTAGAGCGGCGGAATGGCAAGCGTGGAAAAGATCAGCGAGATCACGAAGATATTGTCGAGCGACAAGCTCTTCTCGATCAGGAAGCCGGTATAGAACTGCAGCGCCTTTTCGCTGCCGAAGCCGTGCCAGACCCAGAGCCCGAAGGCCAGGCCCGCACTCAGGTAAAGGGCCGAGAGCTTCAGACTCTCGGCGACGCCGATGACGTGGTCATCGCGGTGCAGGACCCCCAGGTCGAAGGCCAGCAGCAGGACGACGACAGCCAGGAACACCAGCCACATCCATACCGGTGCGCCCAGCCAGACGACACTCAGGAAGTCCATGGCGTCACTCCTCCATCAGGGCGCCGGCCGGCGCCGGCGTCGACCATTTGCGCTGGGCCCGCTGCAGCAACAGGTGCTCGCGGCTGTCGATCTGGCGGTCGGCATGCACGATGTCGAGCATCGCCTTCAGCACGTGCATGCGCAGCAGCGGGTCGGCCACGTCGTCGAGCAGGCGGTCGAGGGTGGCGTTGTCGATTTCGATCTCCTCGCGGCCATGGCGGCGCGCGCCGGCCAGCAAGTCGTCGCACAGGGCCACGACGGCATCGTCGAAGCGGTCGGCATCGACGCCGAGGCGGTCCAGGATGGCGCTGTGGTGCAGGGCCTTCATTTCGGATGGCGCCAGGTGGCCGTCGACGATCATCGACAGGGCCAGCAGGCGGCAGACGGCGTCGGGACTGTTCAGGGCACAAAATCGCATGGTGTGTTCCTCGTTCGGTAGTTAAGATGGCTTCAGCTTAGGTGCCCACGGCCAAATAAGAAACCGAGGTTTCTTTGATCGTTACTCAGGTTTTTCCGAAGTATCGAACCCGGTTGTTGCGCATTTGCCTTGCCGATCTTGAAAAGTGCATCCCCATCCCAATTTTCTTTTCCATCCAAGAACACCTCTCCAGGGAGCACTACCATGCGGCAAGACAAACTGACGACCAAGCTCCAGGAAGCGCTGGCGGATGCCCAGAGCCTGGCGGTCGGCAACGACAACCAATACATCGAACCGGTCCACCTCCTCACCGCCCTGTTGAACCAGGACGATGGCAGCGCACGCTCGCTGTTGCAGCGCGCCGGCGTGAACGTCGGCGGCCTCACCAATGCATTGCGCAGCGCCTTCGAGCGCCTGCCCAAGGTCTCGGGCACCGGCGGCGAAACCCAGGTCGGGCGCGAGCTGATGTCGCTGCTGAACCTGGCCGACCGCGAATCGCAAAAGCGCGGCGACCAGTTCCTGTCGAGCGAAATGATCCTTCTGGCGCTGTCCGACGACAAATCCGACGCCGGCCGCCTGGCGCGCGAACACGGCCTCACCCGCAAGTCGCTGGAAGCGGCGATTTCCGCCGTGCGCGGCGGCGAGTCCGTGAATTCGCAAGACGCCGAAGGCCAGCGCGAAGCGCTGAAAAAATACACGCTCGACCTGACCGAGCGTGCCCGCCTGGGCAAACTCGACCCCGTGATCGGCCGCGACGACGAGATCCGCCGCGCGATCCAGGTGCTGCAGCGCCGCACCAAGAACAACCCGGTGCTGATCGGCGAGCCGGGCGTCGGCAAGACCGCCATCGTCGAAGGACTGGCCCAGCGCATCGTGAACGGCGAAGTGCCCGATTCGCTCAAGGGCAAGCGCGTGCTGTCGCTCGACATGGCGGCGCTGCTGGCCGGCGCAAAATTCCGCGGCGAATTCGAGGAGCGCCTGAAATCCGTGCTGAAGGAGCTGGCCCAGGACGAGGGCCAGACCATCGTCTTCATCGACGAGATCCACACCATGGTCGGCGCCGGCAAGGCCGAAGGCGCCATGGACGCCGGCAACATGCTGAAACCCGCCCTGGCGCGCGGCGAGCTGCACTGCGTGGGCGCGACCACGCTCGACGAGTACCGCAAGTACGTCGAGAAGGACGCGGCGCTGGAGCGCCGCTTCCAGAAGATCATGGTCGACGAGCCGAGCGTGGAAGCGACCATCGCCATCCTGCGCGGCCTGCAGGAGAAATACGAGCTGCACCACCAGGTGGAAATCACCGACCCGGCCATCATCGCCGCGGCCGAGCTGTCGCACCGCTACATCAGCGACCGCTTTCTGCCCGATAAAGCCATCGACCTGATCGACGAAGCGGCCTCGAAGATCAAGATCGAAATCGACTCCAAGCCGGAAGTCATGGACAAGCTCGAACGCCGCCTGATCCAGCTGAAGATCGAACGCGAAGCCGTGCGCAAGGAAACCGACGAAGCCTCGCTGCGCCGCCTCGATTTGATCGGCGAGGAAATCGCACGCCTGGAACGCGAGTACAACGACTTCGAAGAGATCCTGAAGGCCGAAAAGGCGGCGGTGCAGGGCACGACCCACATCAAGGAAGAGATCGAGCGCATCCGCCACCAGATGGAGGAAGCCAAGCGCCAGTCGAACTGGCAGCAGGTCTCGGAGCTGCAGTACGGCCGCCTGCCGGAACTCGAAGCGCAACTGAAGCAGGCCGAGGAAGCCGCGTCGCGCAACGAAGGCGAGGCGGAAAAGCCGAAGCTGCTGCGCACGCAAGTCGGCGCCGAGGAAATCGCCGAAGTGGTCTCGCGTGCGACCGGCATCCCGGTCTCGCGCATGATGCAGGGCGAGCGCGACAAGCTCCTGCACATCGAGGAAAAGCTGCATGAACGCGTGGTCGGCCAGGACGAAGCCATCGAGGCGGTGTCGGACGCCATCCGCCGTTCGCGTGCCGGCCTGTCGGACCCGAACCGTCCTTACGGCTCCTTCATGTTCCTGGGCCCGACCGGCGTCGGCAAGACCGAGCTGTGCAAAGCTCTCGCGGCCTTCCTGTTCGACACCGAGGAAGCCCTGATCCGCATCGACATGAGCGAATTCATGGAGAAGCATTCGGTTGCCCGCCTGATCGGCGCGCCGCCGGGCTACGTGGGCTACGAGGAGGGCGGCTATCTCACCGAAGCCGTGCGCCGCAAGCCCTACAGCGTGATCCTGCTCGACGAGATCGAGAAGGCGCATCCGGACGTGTTCAACGTGCTGCTGCAGGCGCTCGACGATGGCCGCATGACCGATGGCCAGGGCCGCACCGTGGACTTCAAGAACACGGTCATCGTGATGACCTCGAACCTGGGTTCGCACAAGATCCAGTCGATGGATACCGACGAACCGGCGGTGGTGAAGCTGGCCGTGATGGCCGAGGTGCGCGGACACTTCCGTCCCGAGTTCATCAACCGGATCGACGAGATCGTGGTCTTCCACGCCCTGGACGAGCGCAACATCGGCGACATCGCCCGCATCCAGCTGCGCAACCTGGAAGGCCGCCTGGCCAAGATGGACATGGCGCTCGACATCGACGACGCGGCCCTGCAGAAGATCGCGGAAGCCGGGTTCGATCCGGTGTATGGCGCACGGCCTTTGAAGCGCGCGATCCAGCAGCAGATCGAGAATCCGCTGTCGAAGGCGATCCTGTCGGGCCAGTTCGGGCCGAAGGACACCATCCCGGTACGCGTGCGCGGCGGCCAGCTGGTGTTCGGCGAGGAGCCCGGAGTCGAGCTGGCGAAGTAACAGGTAGTACTGTAGGGTGGACGGCTTGTTATCAAGTCCCCCGGACTTGATAACTCCACGCGTCGTTTGCGGCTCTGCTTTCGTCCGGGATGATCTCGCGGCCAACATTCAACGCGTGGACGGCGCACAAGCCGGCGCCATGCCGGCCCTGCGGCGCTAGCCGTCCACCCTACGCATCCTCGCTCTGCCACGTCTCCCGCCATACCCTTTTGTCATCACCCAGTCATGCACGGGTGCCACCATGCCGGCACTTTCATCGACTGGAGTTCACGCATGTCCCGTACCTTCGTCTCCTGCCTGGGCGTCACCGCGCTGGCCCTGCTGTCCGCCTGCGGCAGCGACCATGACGACACGCCCGCAACGACCCCGCCCGTGGCCGAGCAGCCGACCACGCCACCGGTCGCCGCCAACACCAGCGTCGCCTTCATGTCCGACGTCCACTTCCACGACGTCTACGGCGACTTGAAGAGCACCCAGTTTTCCGGCATCCCCACGAAGGACGGCAAGAACGCCACCATCCGCACGATGTACGCGCAGCTGACCTCGACGCGCCTGTTCAACGAAAACTACTTCGCCTTCCGCACCGCGCTCGACGACGCCTACGCCAAGGGCATCCGCGTGGTTGCCTTCCCGGGCGATTACTCCGACGACGCCCAGCCGATGAACGTCGACGGCATCGCCACCGTACTGAAGGAATACCAGGCCAAGGGCATGCGCTTCTTCCTGGCGCCGGGCAACCACGATCCGGTCGAGCCCTATGACGACCTGGAAGCCGGCAAGAACGACTTCCTGACCAAGGACGGCAAGGAACAAAAGGTCTACGCCACCTCGAACGCGGCCTGCGTGGCCAAGGACCCGAGTGTGGTCTGCACCGACCAGTTAATGGAGCAGGGCTACGAAAAGCTGATGGCCGAGCTCGGCGAGTTCGGCTTCAATCCGAACAAGGCCGACCTGCACTGGGAAACCCCGTTCAGCAAGTACACGGGCGGCAAATACAGCTACGACGAAGCCGTGGCCCAGTCGGCAGTGGCGAAGCGCGAGTTCGAGATCTGCGCCGAGGGTGCGGGCGGCGCCTGGAAGGCGGCGGGCGAAGCCAGGCTCGGCAAGTCGTATACGCGCTGCACGAACATGGTCGACAGCAGCTACCTGGTGGAGCCGGTGAAGGGCCTGTGGCTGCTGGCGATCGACGCCAACGTCTTCATTCCAAACGCGAAGTTCGACCCGGCCAATCCGAAGAAATTCAACGGCTACGACGGCGCCGGCAACGCCGGCTGGAACAAGGTGCTGACGCACAAGATGCACCTGGTCGACTGGATCAAGTCGGTGACGGCGCGCGCCAAGGCGGAAGGCAAGCAGCTGATGGCCTACTCCCACTATCCGACCATGGATTTCTACGCCAACCAGACCGAGGCCATGAAGGCGGCCTTCAAGCCGGGCGCCTTCCAGACCGCGCGCGTGCCGGATGCGGCCACCGCCGCCGGCGTCGCGGCAACCGGCCTGCGCTGGCACGTGGGCGGCCACATGCACTTCAACGGCACCAACGACTTCGCCGATGCGAACGGCAACTACCTGGTCAACGTGCAGTCGCCATCGCTGGCGGTGTACGGCGCGGCCTACAAGATCATCACGTACAAGGACCTCGATACCGTCGACGTCCGGACCGTGGCCCTGAACACGGTGGCGCGCTTCAACGAGCTCTTCCCCTACTACCAGGTCGAGTACGACTACCTGCAGGGCAGCACGGCAGCGGCCGACGTGGCCAAGCGCTGGGGCCGCGGCATCCTCGATACCCGCTCGTACGGCGAATACACCCATACCTATTTCGGCGAACTCTCGCGCCTGCGCTTCATGGACGAGTACTGGCCGTGCGAGATGAAGGAAGCGGCGATGGCGCTGAACGGCAGGCAGATGCTGATCATGTCGCAGCTGGACACGCGCGTGACCCTGGCCCAGCTGAAGGACAACCCCGGCGTGGTGCCGCTGACCGCTGCGTGCGCCGCCACGGGTACGCCATCGGGCACGGCCGTCGCCGCCGCCCAGCTGACCGCCGACTGGCGCGAGGCCACCGTGCGCGCCGAGCTGGTCGCCGCCAGCGCCGGGCTGAAACTCGACGACTTCGCCAGGATCACGGCCTACGACTTCTATGGCGACTTCCACCGGACCGTGTATGCCGGCGAGCTGGCACTGCGCGACATGGGCCAGGAACGCGTGAACCAGTACAAGGTGCTGATGCGCGCCTTCCCGGCCAACCCGGCGCCGGTCGCACGGATCGGCGACAAGGTCTCGGACCAGAACGCGGTGCAGGTGGCATACCAGAACCAGTTCAAGCAGGTGTTCGCCATCTTCAAGGGCCTGGGGTCGGGCAAGCCGAGCGACCGCTTCACGATCGACCTGAAGGGCAAGAAGATCGGGAATGCCGATAGCGCGAGCATGAGTTTCAACTGAGACCGTAGCTGAGCGTTTCAGCCGAACGCTAGCCGGGCAGGGCGGAAATGGCCTTGCCCGGCAAAGTCTGGCAGTTTTGACTACACTGGCTGTTTCCTTCTTCTCGACGGTCAGTTCAATGAGCACAACCAGCCTGCGCCAGGACGCCCGTGTTATCGGCCTGGTCGGCACCTCGCACGGGGTGTCGCACTTCTACCACCTGATCCTGGCCGGCCTGTTTCCCTGGCTGAAGGAAGCCTTCGGGCTGTCCTACTCCGAGCTGGGCCTGTTGATGACGGTGTTCTTCGTGGTCTCCGGTGTCGGGCAGGCCTTGTCGGGCTTCGTGGTCGACCGCGTCGGCGCGCGCCGGGTGCTGTTCACCGGCCAGGCCCTGCTCGGCGTGGGCGCGCTGGTGCTGGCCGCGGCGCCGAGCTACGCCGTGCTGCTGGCCGGCTCCTTCGTCGCCGGCTGCGGCAATGCCGTGTTCCACCCGGCCGGCTATACGCTGCTGAACCACGGGGTATCGAAGGAGCGCCTGGCCTATGCCTTCTCCGTGCACGGCATTTCGGGTAACCTCGGCTGGGCGGCGGCGCCCATCTTCCTGGCCGGCGTGGCCACCCTGTCGAGCTGGCGCGTGGCGCTGCTCTCGGCCAGCGCGATTCCCTTCATCATGCTGCTGGTGCTGTTCCTGAACCGCGACGTGCTGCCGAACAAGGCCACCGTGGCGAAAGGGGGCGAGGCAGGCGGCAGCGCCTTCGGCTTCCTGCGCTTGCCGGCGGTATGGATGTGCTTCGGCTTCTTTTTCCTGACGTCGATTGCGCTGGGCGGCATCCAGGCGTTTTCGTCGACCAGCCTGGTGGCGCTGTATGGCATCAGCTTCGCCACTGCCGCTACCGCCTACACGACCTTCATGCTGTCCTCGGCGGCGGGCATGGTGGCGGGCGGCTTCCTGGCTGCGCGCGCCCACAACCACGACCGCACCATCACGGTGGCCTTCCTGTTCGCGGCGGCGATGGCGCTGCTGCTGGCCGCCAGCGTGGTGCCGGGCGCGCTGGTCGTGGTGGTGATGGGCGCGATCGGCCTCGCCACCGGCATCGCCGGCCCCTCGCGCGACCTGCTGATCCGCGCCGCCGCGCCGCCGAACGCGACCGGACGCGTGTTCGGTGTCGTCTACTCGGGGCTGGATACCGGCATGTCGGTCGGGCCGCTGCTGTTCGGTGCGCTGATGGATGGCGGGCATCCGGCATCGGTGTTCATTGGCGTGGCGCTGTTCCAGACCCTGGCGATTGCCACGGCTGTTGGTGCGGGCAATAGCCGGCGTGCGCCAATGGGGCACAAGGCGTAAGCGATACAGAAGCAGCAGTCCCCTCAACGCGCGTAGCCCAGCGGTGCGCGCGTTTTTTATTGCCGGTCGTCAATTCATCGATTGCCATGCGCGCCATCATGGCAGGCGGTTGAGTGATCCTCGTTGCTGACCGTATTTCACATTGCGAAATGCTGGATTCATCACGTGAAAAGCGCGTGCCGGCTCATCCTTATCTCGCCTCTCATTTTGAGAAATATCATTCCGTATCATGGAATGACAAAGATAAGTATCTGATTATAAATAACAAAAAAATGTTTTGCTGTCTTATATAAGAGTGATTGTGCTATGCACAAACGGGGCTATGATTTGTCTAACGGATTTCACTTCGCAAACAGCTTAGTCACTACTTCATTTAGCTACTTCATTCAATCAGGAGAACACCATGGCAACTCGTGAACAGCAAATCGCCGCATTGCAAAACGACTGGGACACCAATCCGCGCTGGAAAGGTGTCGTGCGCAATTACACCGCCGAAGACGTGGTGCGCCTGCGTGGTTCGGTGCAGATCGAGCACACCCTGGCCAAGCGCGGCGCCGACAAGCTGTGGAACCTGGTCAACGAAGAGCCGTTCGTCAATGCCCTCGGCGCCCTGACCGGCAACCAGGCCATGCAGCAGGTGAAGGCCGGCCTGAAAGCCATCTACCTGTCGGGCTGGCAAGTCGCCGGTGACGCTAATTTGGCCGGCGAAATGTATCCCGATCAATCGCTGTACCCAGCCAACTCCGTGCCGATGGTCGTGCGCCGCATCAACAATACCTTCCAGCGCGCCGACCAGATCCAGTGGTCGGAAGGCAAGGACGACATCGATTACTTCGCGCCGATCGTGGCCGATGCCGAAGCCGGTTTCGGCGGCGTGCTGAACGCCTTCGAGCTGATGAAGTCCATGATCGAAGCGGGCGCCGCCGGCGTGCACTTCGAAGACCAGCTGGCCTCGGTGAAGAAATGCGGCCACATGGGCGGCAAGGTGCTGGTGCCGACCCGCGAAGCCGTCGAGAAACTGACCGCCGCCCGCCTGGCGGCCGACGTGATGGGCACCCCGACCCTGGTCGTGGCCCGTACCGACGCCGAAGCGGCCGATTTGCTGACCTCGGACGTAGACGACAACGACAAGGCCTTCTGCACCGGCGAGCGCACCGTCGAAGGCTTCTATAAAACCCGTCCCGGCATCGAGCAGGCGATTTCGCGCGGCCTGGCCTACGCCCCGTTCGCCGACCTGGTCTGGTGCGAGACCGGCAAGCCGGACCTGGCCTTCGCCAAGCAGTTCGCCGACGCCATCCACGCCAAGTTCCCGGGCAAGATGCTGGCCTATAACTGCTCGCCTTCGTTCAACTGGAAGAAAAACCTGGACGATGCGACGATCGCCAAGTTCCAGAAAGAGCTGGGCGCGATGGGCTACAAGTTCCAGTTCATCACCCTGGCCGGCTTCCACGCCCTGAACTATGGCATGTTCAACCTGGCCCACGGCTATGCGCGCCGCCAGATGTCGGCCTTCGTCGAGCTGCAGGAAGCCGAATTCGCCGCCGCCGAGAAGGGCTTCACCGCGGTGAAACACCAGCGCGAAGTCGGTACCGGCTACTTCGACGCCGTGACCCAGACCATCCAGCAGAACCAGAGCTCGACCACGGCGCTGCATGGCTCGACCGAGGACGAACAATTCTTCGACGAGAAGAAAGTCGCCTGAGCCGCTTGAAGGCCGGTTGATCAGCCGCGGGTGCAGAACCCGCGGCTTTTTTCGTTTTGGCGCCGCCGATTTTGGCGCACCCGGCTTTCTAGGCGATAATGACGCCTGTTACCGCCGTTCGTCCGAACGGCGCTTTGATTTTAGGATTCCCATTATGTTGAGCTACCGCCACGCCTTTCACGCGGGTAATCACGCCGACGTCCTCAAGCATTTCGTCCAGGTGCAACTGCACCTGTACATGAACCAGAAGGACGCCGCCTATACCTATATCGACACCCATTCGGGGGCCGGCGTGTATGCGCTCGACAGCAATTTCGCCACGAAAAATGCCGAGTTCGATACCGGCATCGGCCCGCTCTGGAGCCGTACCGACCTGCCGCCGGCCCTGGCCGAATACCTGAACCTAGTAAAAGGCATGAACCCGAGCGGCAAGATGCGCTACTACCCGGGCTCGCCGTATGTAGCCGACCAGATGACGCGCCTGGAAGACCGCCTGCGCCTGTTCGAACTGCATCCGGCCGACAGCAAGATCCTGGCAGACAATTTCCGCAAGGCCGAGGCGCACCGCGCCGAGCAGGGCGAGCGCGCCCGCGGCCGCCGCGTCATCATCGAACGCGGCGATGGGTTCGGGAGCCTGAAAGCCCTCCTGCCACCGCCGTCGCGCCGCGCCCTGGTGCTGATCGACCCGCCTTACGAGGTGAAGGACGATTACCGCAAGGTCAAGGATGCGCTGGACGAAGCGCTGGGCCGTTTCCCGAGCGGCATCTACGCGGTCTGGTATCCGGTGCTGCAGCGCATGGAATCGCGCCAGTTCGCCGACAAACTGAAGCGCCTGCCGGCCAAGGAATGGCTGAACGTCACGCTCACCGTATCAACGCCGGGCCCGGACGGTTTCGGCCTGCACAGCAGCGGCATGTTCATCCTGAATCCGCCGTACACGCTGGAACCGATGCTGCGCGAAGTCATGCCTTACCTGGTGCAGGTGCTGGGCAAGGATGCGGGCGCCAGCTTCGTGATCGAAACCGGTACCCAGGTGACCGGCGCGGCGGCGGCGCGCCTGGGCAATGCCAACGGTCCGCGCGTACCGGTCGGGAATGCGCGCCGCGCCAGCCCGCTGTCGGGCACGGGCAGTTTGCGCTTGCCGGGGCAGGCGATGCCGCAGCGCTCGAGCGAGAAGCCCGCTGCGGAAGGGGCGGGCGGCGCCAAGCCTGCCGGTCCGAGCCGCGCCAAGCGTTTCTCGCGGCCGGAAGCGGGCGAAGGCCGTCCGGTGTCGCGTTCGCGCGACAATGCTGCGGGAGGCAAAGACAGGCCTGACGAACGCTTCGATCCTGCGCGTGGCGACAACCAGCCGCGTTACGCCGACCAGCGCCGTCCTTCGGGCCCGCGCAATGGCGCCGCGGGTGGCGCTCGGCGCGACGGCGGGCCTGCGGGGCAGGGCGCCACCGGTGGCCGGCCGGGAAATGGCCGTCCACGCAACGGCGGGCGCGGCTGACGGGCTGCCCCGCCACCCCGACGTGACGCATCCGGATGACTTGGCCAGTCGACTCGGCCAGGCAACGGAATGACGCACGTTTCGATGTAAAAATATAAATATTTACGTTCTGTAGTATAGTCGGCGAAGGCTCGCGTGCGCGTGGGCCTGGTGCTGCGCATGCCGCGCTTCATCCGTTTCCAGGAGTTTACATGCATGCCGAAGCAACGGCAGTCTCATCCATGCCGTCCGACGAATTTTTCCTGGCGCGCCAGCCGATCTTGGGGCGCGACCAGCACCTGGTTGCCTTCGAGCTTTTATTCCGTGCCGCCGGCGAACACGAAGATGCACGCCTGACCGACGGCGCCGCCGCCACCGCGGCCGTCATTTCCCACGCTTCCCAACTTGGCCTGGAACAAGTGGTCGGCGAACAGCTCGCTTTCGTAAATGTCGACGAAGTCGTCCTGATGAGCGATTTCGTCCGTTTTCTGCCGCCGCGTAAAGTTATCCTCGAAATCCTGGAAACCGTCAAGCCGACCGAGCCGTTGCTGGCGCGCGTGGCCGAGTTGAAGGAACTCGGCTTCACTTTCGCGCTCGATGACGTGATCGACCATACCGAGGAAGTCGACAAGCTGCTGGACCTGGTCGATGTGGTCAAGATCGACCTGAAGGGCGTGGCCTGCCACGCGCTGCCGGCGCTGGCCGCATCGCTGCGCGCCGCGAACAAGAAACTGCTGGCGGAAAAGGTCGAGACGGTCGAGGAGTTCAAGCTGTGCATGGAGCTCGGCTTCGAATACTTCCAGGGCTATTACTTTGCGCGGCCGGTGATCCTCAGCGGGCGCAAGATCACACCCTCGGAAATGGTGATCCTGCACCTGCTCGAATTGCTGCAGGCCGAGGCCGACGACGTCGTCATCGAAACCGCCGTCAAGCGCGATGCCCTGACCAGCCTGAACTTGCTGCGCCTGGTGAACAGCCGTGCGGCGCGGGGCGGGCGGCGCATCGAATCGGTGAGCGAGGCGATTACCAAGCTGGGGCGCAAGCAGTTGCGGCGCTGGCTGCAGATCCTGCTGTACACCACGCCGGGCAGCCCGGTGGAACTGAACTCGCCGCTGCTGCAACTGGCCACCACGCGCGGCAAGCTGCTCGAGCTGATGTCGCTGCAGGTGCACCAGGACGACGTGGTGTGCGCCGAACGGGCGTTCACGGTGGGCATCATGTCGCTGGCCGATGCGCTGTTCTCGATGCCGATGGCGGATATCCTCGAGAATGTCGAGCTGGCGGACGACGTGCGCGCGGCACTGCTGCATCGCGAAGGGACGTTCGGCGCGATGCTGGATGTGGTGGAGCGGCTGGAGAAGGCCGATACCGGGAAATGCTTTACGGCGGCGCTGAAGCGGCTTGGATTGACGTCGAAGCAGGTGCGCGAGATCGAGCTGGAAGCCTTCGATTGGGTGCGTGAGCTGGCCTGCGAGGCTGCTTGACATTTGCCGGTGAGGGTTTTGTTTGTGCAGGGTATGGTGGGTGGATAGCGGTGGGTTCGAGAACCCACCCTACCGAATCGCGGCCTGTTGTGGGGCTCGAATCCGCCGAATCAAGCCCGTAGGGTGGGTTCTCGAACCCACCTACCGAATCGAATCGCGGCCCGTAGGGTGGGTTCTCGAACCAACCTACCGAATCGCGGCTTGTAGGGTGGGTTCTCGAACCCACCATCCATGAGGCTTACTGCCCCAGGAACAAAAACACCGTCGGCTTCTTGTGAAACTCCGGCATCTTGCCCGCCGCCAGCTGCGCCTTCCATTTCGCCGCCGTCATCGTCCGCACCGACTCGCTCGCCAGCGACAGATCCGTCGCCACGCACACCAGCGTACCCGGCTGGCAAGTCGCGACCAATGCTTCCAGCATCTGCCCGTTGCGGTACGGCGTCTCGATCAGCAACTGCGTCTGCTTCTCGCTGCGCGAACGCGCTTCCAGTTCGCGAATCCGCTTGCTGCGCGCCGCCGCATCGGTCGGCAGGTAACCGTTGAAGGCAAAGCTCTGCCCGTTCAGCCCGCTCGCCATCACGGCCAGCAGCAGGGAGGACGGCCCTACCAGCGGCCGCACCGTGATTCCGTGCTGGTGAGCCAGGCGGACCAGGTCGGCGCCGGGATCGGCCACCGCCGGCACGCCGGCTTCCGACACCAGCCCGGCATCCTCGCCTGCCAACAGCGGCTCCAGCAGCGCCGACAGGGCCGCTGCCGGCGTATTCACGTTCAGCTCGGCAATGCGGATCTCTTGCAACGGACGCGACAGCGGATGGTCGACGGCAACGAGTTTCAAGAAGGCGCGCGCCGTCTTGGCGTTCTCGGCCACGAAATAGCCGAGCTGCGCGGTGATCGCCTGCACCTGGCCGGGCAGGACGTGGTTCAGGGCGCCGGGCGCGGCGTCGGTCGGGCCGAGGGTATTTGGAATCAGGAAAAGGGTACCAGGCATATTCTTATTGGTAAGTAATCAAACGCCGAAGAACGGCATGCCGGCGCGGCGCAGCATGCCGGTCAGGGCGATCAGGGGCAGGCCGGTGAGGGCGGTCGGATCGATTGACTCGATGCGTTCGAGCAGGGCGATGCCCAGGCCTTCGTTCTTGGCGCTGCCGGCGCAATCGTAGGGCTGCTCGATGCGCAGGTAGGCGTCGAGCTCGGCATCCGGCAGGTCGCGGAAGCGCACGAAGACCTGCACGTTCTCGACTTGGGCGGCGTCGACAGGATCGGTAGCGCGCCCATCCCACAAACACAGCGCCGTATGGAACACGACTTCGCGCCCGCGCATGGTCTGCAGCTGGGCCAGGGCGCGCGCATGGTCGCCCGGCTTGCCGATCTGGGCGCCGTCGAGCGTGGCCACCTGGTCGGAACCGATCACCAGCGCGCCGGGATGCAGCCGGGCGATCGCCTCGGCCTTGGCGCGCGCCAGGCGCAGGGCGGTGTCCTGCGGCGCTTCGCCGGCCAGCGGCGTTTCGTCGATGTGCGGGGCGATCGCCTCGAAGGGCAATTGCAGGCGCGACAGTAATTCGCGGCGATAAGCGGAGCTGGAAGCGAGAATGAGGCGCGGGAAGGCAGAACTTGGTATCATGTCGGCGCGGTCGAAAAGCAAAGCAGAAGTATAAGCAAAACAGATGAATGGATCATCCCGGCAAGCTTTGCTGATAGTTTGAAAGCAAGCCGGACAGGTAAACAGGGCAGACGGCCACATCCGGCAACACCCAGGCCACAGTACACCGCCGCCATCCCAAAAAAACGCGTAAGTCTTTGACTGCACGAGGACAAGCCTGTTATTATCGCAGGTTTTCCGGGGACGTTTTCTGCAATGAGCGCTTTTGTCATCGACGCCTTTGAATTTTGCCGCAACAATGGCTATCGCGAAGGTGTTACGCCAGTGGCGGAAATGACCCGCCTCGCC
Organism: Massilia sp. YIM B02769; assembly: GCF_030411995.1. Taxonomy (GTDB): domain Bacteria; phylum Pseudomonadota; class Gammaproteobacteria; order Burkholderiales; family Burkholderiaceae_D; genus Telluria. The sequence goes on along the minus strand of NZ_JASNRC010000004.1, from coordinate 280,517 downwards.
GCCGACTGCGCAGATGCCAGCGGCGAGATTACCTGGTCGATCCAGGGTGGTACCACGCCCGAGGGCTATCCGACCATGACCTTGTCGGTGGCCGGCCTGGTCCAGTTGTCCTGCCAGCGTTGCCTGGCCCCGTTCGGCTACGACATCGATTCGTCCACCCAGCTGGTACTGGGCGTCGACGACGAGGAAGCCGACGGCATCGAGGAAATCCTCGACGATGAAAGCATCGACGTGATCGTCGGCAGCCGCGAATGCGATATTCGCCAGCTGCTCGAAGACGAAGCGCTGCTGGCCTTGCCGCAGTCGCCGAAGCACGATGTGTGCCCCGACACGAAGCTGTTGGATGCGCTGAAGTCCGAAAAGGTATCGCCGTTCGCCGGCTTGAAGAACCTGAAATCCGAATAAGTTTGTTTTTGTAGTTGTAGTACGTCAGAACGTGTCAAACGCGTGCACAGTCGAGTATGTCAGGGCAGCGTTTCATACAGAGTCGGCAATCGAAGGATTGCCGGTGGGATACTCGATGCGCATGTTTTTGCAAATCGAATGTGTTAGAATTTTAGAACTTTAGTATTAGGAGTCATCATGGCAGTTCAGCAGAATAAGAAGTCCCCATCGAAGCGCGGTATGCACCGTTCGCACGATTTCCTGGTTGCCCCTAACCTGGCAGTCGAGCCGACCACCGGTGAAACCCACCTGCGTCACCACATCAGCCCGAACGGCTTCTACCGTGGTCGCAAAGTCCTGAAGACCAAGAACGACGAGTAATCGCCGTCTTGTTTTTCTGTACCATGAAAGCGGTGCAACGTATGTTGAGTGCGTGGCGCCGCTTTTTCTTTGTCCCCGGCTGCACCATCCGCACCGTCATTGCCCTGGCCTGGCGCCCCGCCGGCCCGCATCCTGCCGTCCGCTCCTGAGCGCCGGCTCGTATTCCCAAAATGACAATTAAAATTTCCATCGACTGTATGGGCGGAGACCACGGTCCTTCCGTGACGATCCCTGCAGCAATTGCCTTCCTCAAACAGCAACCCGAAGCCGAACTGATCCTCGTTGGCCTGGAGGACGTGCTGCGCGCGGAACTGAAAAAACACCATGCCGACGCGAATCCGCGCCTGATCGTGAAACACGCCGCCGAAGTGGTGGCGATGGACGATCCGATCGAGGTGGCCCTGCGTCGCAAGAAGGATTCCTCGATGCGCGTCGCGGTCGAGCTGGTCAAGGACGGCTCGGCGAACGCCAGCGTCTCGGCCGGCAACACCGGCGCGCTGATGGCCGTCTCGCGCTATGTGCTGAAAACCATGGCCGGCGTCGACCGCCCGGCGATCTGCTCGATCCTGCCGAACCAGAAGAACGGCCCGACCTACATGCTTGACCTCGGCGCCAACGTCGACTGCGAGCCGCACCACCTGCACCAGTTCGCCATCATGGGCTCGGTCCTGTTCTCGGCGATGGAAGGCGTGAAAAAGCCGACCATCGGCCTGCTGAACGTCGGCACCGAAGAGATCAAGGGCAACGAAGTGGTGAAGAACACCGCGGCCCTGCTGCGCGCCGACCACGAGCGCGGCGCCCTCAACTTCTACGGTAACGTCGAAGGCAACGACATCTTCAAGGGCACCACCGACGTGGTCGTGTGCGACGGTTTCGTCGGCAACGTGACCCTGAAGGCGATCGAAGGCTTGTCGCGCTACATGAAGTCGGTGTTCAAGAGTAGCCTGCTGTCGATGCTGGGCGCCCTGATCGCGCGCGGCGCACTGAAGAAACTGAACCCGGAACGCTACAACGGCGCCGGTTTGCTGGGCCTGAAGGGCCTGGTGTTCAAGAGCCACGGCAGCGCGAATGCCTACGCTTTCGAGTGGGCGATCAAGCGCGCCTACGACGCGGCACAATACAATGTACAAGAGCAATTGTCGGCGATGATAGCCGAACTGATGCCAGACACGCCTGACGCCACGCGCCAGGTCTGATTTCACGAAGCAAGGGTGGAGACGCAATGACTGTCTACAGCAAAATCATCGGCACCGGCAGCTACCTGCCTGAGCGCAGGGTCACGAATGCGGACCTGACGGCGCAACTGGCGGCCAAGGGCATCGAAACCTCGGACGAGTGGATCAGCTCGCGCAGCGGCATTTCCGCGCGCCACTACGCCGCCGTCGGCCAGAACTCGTCGGACCTCGGCGTCGAAGCCGCCAGGCGCGCGCTCGAGATGGCCGGCAAGACCGCCCTCGACGTCGACATGGTGATCGTCGCCAGTTCCACGCCCGACTTCCAGGGCAGCTTCCCGAGCACCGCCTGCATCGTCCAGCGTAAACTCGGCATGGCCAACAACAGCGCCGCCTTCGACGTGCAGGCCGTCTGCAGCGGCTTCGTCTACGCCGTCGCGACCGCCGACGCCTTCATCAAGGCGGGCATGCACAAGACCGTCCTCGTGATCGGTGCGGAAGTGTTTTCGCGCATCCTGAATTTCGAGGACCGCACCACCTGCGTGCTGTTCGGCGACGGCGCCGGCGCCGTGGTCATGACCGCATCCGAGGAGCCGGGCATCCTGGCCACCAAGCTGCACGCCGACGGCACCCACGCCGACATCCTGTCGATCCCGGGTCACCCCGAAGGCGGCCCGGCCGCGGCGAACGCCGGCTTCCTGCACATGGATGGCCAGGCCGTGTTCAAGCTGGCCGTGACCGTGCTCGAAGAAGTGGCCGGCGAAGTGCTGGATGCGGCCAAGATGTCGGCCGCCGACGTCGACTGGCTGATTCCGCACCAGGCGAATATCCGCATCATGAAGAGCACCGCCAAGAAGCTGGGCCTGCCGCTCGAGCGCATGGTCGTCACCGTCGACGAGCACGGCAATACCTCGGCGGCCTCGATCCCGCTGGCCCTCGACATCGCCGTGCGCGATGGCCGCATCAAGCCGGGCAATACTATTCTGATGGAAGGCGTGGGTGGCGGCTTCACCTGGGGCGCCATCGTGGCCCGCATGTAATCACATAGGGAAAATAAAAAGATGAGCAAATTCGCATTCGTGTTCACCGGCCAGGGCGCGCAAGCGGTCGGCATGCTGAACGGCTTCGCCGGCAACCCTGTCGTCGAGCAAACCGTGGCCGAAGCCTCCGACGCGCTCGGCATGGACCTCAAGCGCCTGATCGCCGAAGGCCCGAAGGAAGACCTCGATCTCACCACCAATACCCAGCCGGTCATGCTGACCGCCGCGGTCGCCGTCTACCGCGCCTGGGTCGCGGCCGGCGGCCCGCTGCCGTCGGTCGTCGCCGGCCATAGCCTGGGCGAATACTCGGCCCTGGTCGCCGCCGGTGTGATCGACTTCAAGGACGCGGTGCCGCTGGTGCGCTTCCGTGCGCAATCGATGCAGGAAGCGGTGCCGGTCGGGCAGGGCGGCATGGCCGTCGTGCTGGGCCTGCAAGCCGACGACGTGCGCGCCGTCTGCGCCGAGGCCGCCCAGGGTGAGGTCGTGGAGGCCGTGAACTTCAACGAACCGACCCAGATCGTCATCGCCGGCCATGCCGCCGCGATCGACCGCGCCTGCGAGATCGCCAAGGCGAAAGGCGCCAAGCGCGCCATGAAACTGTCCGTCTCGGCGCCGTTCCACTCCTCGCTGCTGAAGCCTGCCTCGGACCGCCTGCGCGAGTACATGGGCAAGCTGACGTTCAACACGCCACGCATCGATTTGATCAACAACGTCGATGTCGCTATCCTGAACGATCCGGAGCAAATCAAGGATGCGCTGGTGCGCCAGGCCGCCGGCCCGGTACGCTGGGTCGAGACCATGCAGAAGATGGCCGCCGAGGGTGTGACCCAGGTCATCGAGTGCGCTCCGAGCAAGACCCTGATCGGCATGGCCAAGCGCATCGACCCGGTGCTGGTCGGCGAAGCCCTGGTCGACCAGGCCTCGCTCGAGCGCGTGCTGGCAACGATCAAGGGCGCGTGAAGCATTTCGTACTTAGATAAGGACAAGAACTAGATGAATTTGCAGAACCAAGTTGCTCTCGTCACCGGCGCCTCGCGCGGTATCGGCAAGGCCATTGCCCTCGAGCTGGCCCGCCAGGGCGCGAAAGTCGTCGGCACCGCCACCAGCGAATCTGGCGCCGAAGCAATCACCGCCTACCTGGCCGAATTCGGCGGCAAGGGCGTGGTCCTGAACGTCACCGATGCCGAGCGCTGCGGCGCCGTCGTCGACGAAGTGCAAAAGACCTTCGGCAGCCTGTCCATCCTCGTGAACAATGCCGGCATCACCCAGGACAACCTGGCCATGCGCATGAAGGACGAGGAATGGGACAGCGTCATCACCACGAATCTGACCGCCGTCGGCCGCCTGTCGCGCCTGGTACTGCGCGGCATGATGAAGGCCAAGGCCGGCCGCATCATCAACATCACCTCGGTCGTCGGTTCGGCCGGCAACCCGGGCCAGATGAACTACGCCGCCGCCAAGGCCGGCGTGGCCGGCATGACCCGCGCCCTGGCGCGCGAGATCGGCAGCCGTAACATCACCGTCAATTGCGTGGCGCCGGGCTTCATCGACACCGACATGACCAAGGGCCTGGGCGACAGCCAGCACGAAGCGCTGCTCACGCAGATCCCGCTGGGCCGCCTCGGCCAGCCGGAAGACATCGCGAACGCGGTGGCTTTCCTGGCCGGTCCGACGGCCGCCTACGTCACCGGCACGACCCTGCACGTGAACGGCGGCATGTACATGAATTGATGCGGAAAGTGCCGGGCGAAGCGATATATATTGTTTCGGTCGATTTGAAACCCGGCGAATTCTCATCTTTTAGCAGGAGTTTCGGCTGAAATAGCGTCAGACGCCGAAAATAGTTTTTCGGCGCGCAAACCTGATAAAATGCGCGCACTTTCCGCAACACATACCTAATGGAGCCATAACATGTCGGATATCGAACAACGCGTTAAAAAAATCGTCGCTGAGCAACTGGGTGTTGCAGAAGCCGACATCAAAATCGAGTCCTCGTTCGTTGACGACCTCGGCGCAGATTCCCTGGACACCGTTGAACTGGTGATGGCCCTGGAAGACGAGTTCGAAATGGAAATCCCTGACGAGCAGGCTGAGAAAATCACCACCGTCAAGCAAGCCATCGACTACGCAACCGCGCACGTCAAGGCCTAAGCTGTTTTAAGTTTTCGGGAGAATCGCTTGAGTCGTTCACGCAACCGCCGCGTCGTCATTACCGGCCTGGGCTGCGTTTCACCTATCGGCAACACCGTTGCCGAAGCGTGGGACGCCGCTCTGGCGGGCAAGTCAGGCATTGCCAACATCACCAGGTTCAATGCCGAGCCGTTTTCGACCCGTTTCGCGGGTGAGGTGAAGAACTTCAACATCGAAGATTACCTGCCGGGCAAGGAAGGCCGCCACATGGATACCTTTATCCATTACGGCATGGCAGCCAGTATCCAGGCCCTGCAGGATTCGGGAATCCAGGTAACCGAGGAAAACGCCGACCGTATCGGCGCCATCGTCGGTTCGGGCATCGGCGGTCTGCCGATGATCGAAGCCACCAAGGAAGAATACGACAGCCGCGGTCCGCGTCGTATTTCGCCGTTCTTCGTGCCGGCCTCGATCATCAACATGATCTCGGGCGACCTCTCGATCAAATTCGGGTTGCGCGGGCCGAACCTGGCCATCGTGACCGCCTGCACCACCGGCCTGCACTGCATCGGCGCGGCGGGCCGCCTGATCGAATACGGCGACGCCGACGTCATGGTGGCCGGCGGCGCCGAGTCGACCATCTCGCCGCTGGGCCTGGGCGGTTTCGCCTCGGCACGCGCACTGTCGTCGCGCAACGACGATCCGGCCACGGCTTCGCGTCCATGGGACCGCGACCGCGACGGCTTCGTGCTGGGCGAGGGCGCGGGCGTGCTGGTGCTGGAAGAATACGAGCACGCGAAAGCGCGCGGCGCCAAGATCTACGCCGAGCTGCTCGGTTTCGGCATGAGCGCCGATGCGAACCACATCACGGCCCCGGTCGAAGACGGTAGCGGCGCCAGCCGTTGCATGGTCTCGGCGCTGGCGAATGCCGGCCTGAACCCGGACCAGGTGGATTACATCAATGCGCACGGCACCTCGACGCCGCTGGGCGACCTGGCCGAAGTGCAGGGCATCAAGCGCACCTTCGGCGACCATGCCCACAAGCTGGTCGTCAACTCGACCAAGTCGATGACCGGCCACCTGCTGGGCGGCGCCGGCGGCCTCGAGTCGGTGTTCACGGTGCTGGCGATCCACAACCAGGTGTCGCCGCCGACCATCAACCTGTTCAACCAGGATCCGGCCTGCGATCTCGATTTCGTGGCGAACACCGCCCGCGACATGACGATCAACTACGCCGTGAAGAACAACTTCGGTTTCGGCGGTACCAACGGTACCCTGATCTTCGCCAAAGTCTGAACCTGCCGCGCCTGCTCCTGTCTAACGGAGCGGGCGCCTGACCCTGCCGCACCCCGCGCGCGGCAGGCGTTCCGTTTTACCTTTTCCCCCTATTCATGTCCTCGATCGCCGTCAGTGCGCTCGTTGTGCCATCGCGCCGCCTGCGTCTTGCCGTCGGGCTGTATGCGCTCGCCAATCTCGGCGCCGCCTGGGTCTGTCTTGCGGTATTGCCGGAACGATTTGTTTTTTCTGTCGTCTGCGCATTGTTTTTCCTCATCGCAGCGCTCTTCTTGCTGCACGGATGCACCCGCCTCGATAAGACGCACCGGATTGATGTATCTGGAACCGGCGCCCTGCGCCTGACGGTACAACAGAAGCTGGGAACCGGCACTGCAGCCGCCACCGACACCGCCGTCAGCTTGTTGCCTGGAAGCCTGTTATGGCCGCAACTGATGCTGTTGCGGCTCGGCGATGCGGACGCTGTGGCCTACACGGTGCCGGTGCTGCGCGACAGCCTGGCTCCCACCGAATACCGGCGCCTGCGCGTCGCGCTCGGCGCCCTCGACGGGCACACGGCGCGTCCTGCAGCGGGCATCGAAATACTTTGAACTTATTGCAGCGGGCCAACTCTTAAGCGTGAGGGGTCGTGTGTCAGCGTGACGAGGGCGAGCAGGATGCGCCGTCCGCTGGCCAGGATTCCCCCGCCTGCTGGGGCAAACGGGACAACCAGTGACAACAGAACGCGAGGGTGATCAATTGCTGGTCGAACGCGTCCAGGCCGGTGACCGGCAGGCGTTCGATTTGTTGGTGGCAAAGTATCAGCGCCGGCTGATGCGGCTGGTGTCGCGCCTCGTGCACGACCCGGCCGAGGCCGAAGACGTGGTGCAGGAAACCTTTATCAAGGCCTTCCGCGCATTGCGCCACTTCCGCGGCGAGTCGGCTTTTTATACCTGGCTGTACCGGATAGGCATCAACACGGCCAAGAATTTTCTCGTCACACAGGGCAGGCGCGCACCGACTTCGACCGAAGCAGATACGGAACGTGCTGAAGCGTTTGACGATGCGGACAGCTTGCGCGACATTAACACACCGGAATCCGTGTTAGCGAGCAAGCAGATCGCGTATACGGTCAATGCCGCGATGGAGGCGCTGCCGCTGGAATTGCGAACAGCGATCGTCCTGCGCGAAATTGAGGGTTTGAGCTACGAGGAAATCTCCGAAGTGATGGCGTGCCCGATCGGCACGGTGCGCAGCCGGATCTTCCGCGCGCGCGAAGTCATCGCCGAAAAATTGAAGCCTTTGCTCGATATTTCAGGCGATAAACGTCGGTAGGTAGCGATGATCGCACCAGAACCTGTTTAACCTTTTTTGATCACACGACTACCGTGATGGAATGACCGATGGATACGAACAAAAAAAACCGTGAACACATCTCCGCGCTCAGCGACGATGCGTTGCCGGACGATGACCTGGAACTGGCAGGCCTGGCCCTGCGCACGCCGGACGGAGCAGGAGCGTGGGAAGTCTACCACCTGATCGGCGACGTGCTGCGCACGCTTGAAACGCCGCCGCTGTCGCCGGGCTTCCCGGCCCGGCTGGCCGCGCGCCTGGCTGCCGAGCCGCTGCATGGCCGCCGCAGTCCCGGCGCCGAGAGCGAGCCGCTCAAGCCGGGCGTGCTGGCCGCGTCCGCTTCTTCCACCTGATCATCCGGCCGCCATCGTGCGGCCCCGGCTGGAACGGCCGCCTGCGCCAGGCAGCGCGCCGCTCCGGCTTCGCCTGGCTTTCTCATCCAGGCATCTCACCCAGGCACCGCACCCGCTCTGCAGCGGCATGCGCGACAAGGCGGCAGGATTTGGCTTACCATAACGTCAATTCCCGACCTGAGTCCTGACTCCCATGACAAGCAAATCCCTTCGCGTTGTCCTCTCGGCACTGCTGATGGCCGGTGCCGGCCTTTCCCTGGCGAATCCGGCCCTCGCCGCCGCCCCGGTGCCGACCCCGGTCGTGACCGGCTTGCCCGATTTTTCCGACCTGATCGACAAGGCGGGGCCGGCTGTCGTGAACATTCGCACCACCGAGAAGGTGCGCCTGGGGCAGGGCGGTCCGGGCGAAGAGGAGATGCAGGAATTCCTGCGCCGCTTCTTCGGCCAGCCGATCCCGCGCCGCCGCGCACCCCAGCAGCAGCCCCAGGAGGAGCAGGTCGAGCGCGGCGTCGGTTCCGGCTTCATCATTTCCGACGACGGCTACGTGCTGACAAATGCCCACGTGGTCGAAGGCGCCGACGAGGTCACCGTCACGCTCACCGACCGCCGCGAGTTCAAGGCCAAGGTGCTGGGCGCCGACCGCCGCTCCGACGTTGCCTTGCTGAAGGTCGGCGCGACGAACCTGCCGTATTTGCGCACTGGCGACTCGAGCAAGATCCGCGTCGGCGAATGGGTGATCGCCATCGGCTCCCCGTTCAACCTGGATAACACCGTGACCGCCGGCATCATTTCGGCCAAGTCGCGCGACACCGGCGAATACCTGCCGCTGATCCAGAGCGACGTCGCAGTCAATCCGGGCAACTCCGGCGGCCCGCTGATCAACATGCGCGGCGAAGTCATCGGCATCAACTCGCAGATCGCCACCCTGTCGGGCGCCTACAACGGCATCTCGTTCGCGGTGCCGATCGACGAAGTCATGCGCGTGGCCGACCAGCTCAAAAAGACCGGCCGCGTGACCCGTGGCCGCCTGGGCGTGCAGATCAGCGAAGTCACGCGCGACGTCGCCGAGTCGCTCGGCCTGGGCAAGGCGCGCGGCGCCGAGGTCTCGATGGTCGAGCCGGGCGGTCCGGCCGAAAAGGGCGGCGTGAAGGTCGGCGACATCATCCTGAAATTCAACGGCCAGGCCATCGACACCACGCGCGACCTGCCGCGCCTGGTCGGCGCCACCAAGGTCGGCGCCAAGGCCACCGTCACCGTCTGGCGCCGCGGCGCCCAGCTCGACGTGCCGGTGACCATCGTCGAGCTCGAGGACGAGAAGTCCGCGTCCACCAAGCCGACGCCGAACAAGCCGGCGCCGGGCCCGGCCCCGAACGCACTCGGCCTGCACGTGTCGAACCTGACGCCTGAACAGCGCCGCGAACTGCGCATCGAAGGCGGCGTGCTGGTCGATTCGAGCGAGGGCAGGGCGGCCACGGCCGGCGTGCGCGAGGGCGACCTGATCCTGCAGATGAACAATGTCGAGATCAAGGATGCGGCCCAGTTCAATGCGCTGGCGGGCAAGCTCGATCCGAAGAAGAGCGTGGCGGTGCTGGTGCGGCGCGATAACGTCACCCAATACCTGGTCGTGAAGCCGGCCGCCGCGAAGTGATCCGCTTTACCTTGTATTCGCGCAGCTGGTGCCACCTGTGCGAGGACATGCTGGCGGCCTTGCGCGCGCTCGAACAGCCCGGGCAGGCGTTCGATGTCGAGGTGATCGATGTCGATGCCGATCCGGCGCTGGAGGCGCGTTTCAACGAGCTGGTGCCGGTGCTGTATGGCGACCTGGCGGAACCGGAGCTGTGCCATTATTTCCTTGACGAAGCTGCGGTGCGAGCCTACCTGGGACGTAAAGCCGGGCTGGCGGCCTGAACGTAGGGTGGGCACCCCGTGCCCACGCGGACGCGTGCGCCATGTTGACCGATGATCGCGGTAATGCGGAAACGGGCAAGCGCAAGCGTTCGCGGATCATCCTTGGGCGCCGTCGTAATCACGCTGCTTTTCGGGTGCTAACCACGCTATTGCAACGCCAGCTTCCGCGTGGGCACGGCATGCCCACCGTACGGTTCCTGCCGCCGGCTCCGGTTGCGATGCCCACCCTCGGTCTCTCCAATGCCAATTTCCCTCACAAACCGGGCTTTCTACCCTGAAATCCGGTAAAATGCCCCGTTTGGAAAAGCTTCTGTCGATAGCACATCAGCTTCTCATGTTGCAATAAGTTGCGATAAGGCGCTCGCCTGAGGACGGACCAGTCCGCACGGGGCGCTTTTTTCGTATTGCGCTGGCATCATCGCGGCGCCGGTCACCGCCAGGTAACCTGCCTCGCCTTTTTTGGTTTTGAGCTTTGTTAATGAACAACATACGTAACTTCTCCATCATCGCCCACATCGACCACGGTAAATCGACTCTGGCCGACCGCATCATCCAGTTGTGCGGCGGCCTGTCGGACCGCGAAATGGACGCGCAGGTGCTCGACTCGATGGACCTGGAGCGCGAGCGCGGCATTACCATCAAGGCGCAGACCGCGGCCCTGCAGTACAAGGCGCGCGACGGCCAGACCTATAACCTGAACCTGATCGACACCCCCGGCCACGTCGACTTCAGCTATGAAGTCTCGCGCTCGCTGTCCGCCTGCGAAGGCGCGCTGCTGGTGGTCGACGCGTCCCAGGGCGTGGAAGCGCAGACCGTCGCCAACTGCTACACCGCGCTGGATCTCGGCGTGGAAGTGGTGCCGATCCTGAACAAGATCGACCTGCCGCACGCCGACCCCGACAACGCCAAGAAGGAAATCGAGGACGTCATCGGCATCGACGCCAGCGACGCCACGGTGTGCTCGGCCAAGACCGGCCTCGGCGTGGAAGACGTGCTGGAAACCCTGATCGCCAAGGTGCCGCCGCCGCAAGGCGACCCGGATGCGCCGCTGCAGGCCCTGATCGTCGACTCCTGGTACGACCCGTATGTCGGCGTCGTGATGCTGGTGCGCGTGGTCAACGGCACCCTGCGCCCGAAGGACAAGATCCTGTTGATGGCCACCGAATCGGTGAACCTGGTGGAAAACATCGGCGTCTTCACGCCGCGCTCGGTGTCGCTGCCGCAACTGACCGCGGGCCAGGTGGGCTTCATCATCGCCGGCATCAAGGAACTGACCGCCGCCAAGGTGGGCGACACCGTGACCCTGGCCAACAAGCCGGCCGCCGCGCCGCTGCCAGGCTTCAAGGAAGTCCAGCCGCAGGTGTTCGCCGGTCTGTTCCCGGTGGAAGCGAACCAGTACGACGCCCTGCGCGATTCGCTGGAAAAGCTGAAGCTGAACGACGCCGCCCTGATGTACGAGCCGGAAGTGTCGCAGGCGCTGGGCTTCGGCTTCCGCTGCGGCTTCCTGGGCTTGCTGCACATGGAAATCGTGCAGGAACGCCTGGAACGCGAATTCGACATGGACCTGATCACCACGGCCCCGACCGTGGTGTACGAGGTCGAGATGCGCGACGGTTCCATCATCCGCGTCGACAATCCGTCGAAGATGCCGGAAACCTCGAAGATCAACGAAGTGCGCGAGCCGATCGTCGACGTCAACCTGTACATGCCACAGGAATATGTTGGTGCGGTGATGACGCTGTGTAACGGCAAGCGCGGCATCCAGATGGACATGGCCTATCACGGCCGCCAGGTGAAGCTGCACTACGAAATCCCGATGGCGGAGATCGTGCTCGACTTCTTCGATCGCCTGAAGTCGACCTCGCGCGGTTATGCCTCGATGGACTACGAGTTCAAGGAAAACCGCGCCGCCGACGTCGTCAAGGTCGACATGCTGATCAACAGTGAGAAGGTCGATGCGCTGGCGATCATCGTGCACCGTGCGAATGCCCCGTATCGCGGACGCCAGGTGGCGGCCAAGATGCGCGAACTGATCCCGCGCCAGATGTTCGACGTGGCGATCCAGGCGGCGATCGGCGCCACCATCATCTCGCGCGAAAACGTCAAGGCGCTGCGCAAGAACGTGCTGGCCAAGTGCTACGGCGGTGACGTCAGCCGCAAGAAGAAACTGCTCGAGAAACAAAAAGCCGGTAAGAAACGCATGAAACAGGTGGGCTCGGTGGAAATTCCACAAGAAGCATTCCTGGCCATCCTTCAAGTGGAAGATAAATGAACCTGCAACCGATCCTGGGGAATTTCGCGCTTATCCTGTTCGTACTCATGGTGGTCACGGGCATCGTCTGGTGCCTGGATGTCTTCGTCCTGGCGAAGAAACGCCGCGCCGCGGCCGATGCCGCCCTGGCCGAGTACGACGCACGCAATGCCAAGCTGACCCGCGAGGGCATCAAGGTCGACACCAACGGCAACCGCGCAGCCATCGAGGCGGCGCACCTGCGCCAGCCGACCTGGGTCGAGTATTCGGGCAGCTTCTTCCCCGTGATCGCGCTGGTCTTCATCTTGCGCTCCTTCCTCTGGGAGCCGTTCAAGATCCCGTCGAGCTCGATGGTGCCGACCCTGCTGGTGGGCGACCTGATCCTCGTGAACAAGTACACCTACGGCATCCGCCTGCCGATCATCAACAAGAAAGTGATCCAGCTGAACGATCCGCAGCGCGGCGACGTGATGGTGTTCAAGTATCCGAAGGACATGAGCCAGGATTACATCAAGCGCGTCATTGGCGTGCCTGGTGACAAGATCACCTACGAAAACAAGCGTTTGACGGTGAACGGCAAGGCGGTGGAATACACGGCGCTCGACGATTACCTCGATGAGGAACGCCCGGTCTACCACAAGCAGTTTGTCGAGAAACTGCCGGGCAGCGAGCACCGCATCCTGAACGACGAGCCGGCGCGCTCCTTCAACCTGGACGGGGTCGAGAACTTCCCGAACCGCGAAGCCTGCGACTATTCGTACGACAAATTTACCTGTATCGTACCGGAAGGCAACTACTTCATGATGGGCGACAACCGCGACAACAGCGCGGACAGCCGCTACTGGGGTTTTGTGCCGGACAAAAATATCGTCGGCAAGGCTTTCCTGGTGTGGATGAACTTCGGTGATCCGAAGCGCATCGGCGGCATCAAGTAAGGCCGGCCAGGACCGCAAGGAGGAGGCAGGATGCAAGACCGTAAAACGTATCTCGGCAAGCAAGGGGGCGTCTCGCTCACCAGCCTGATCCTGGTGCTGATCGTCGTCGGACTGGTGGCCGTGATCGGCATCAAGGTATTCCCGTCCTGGCTGGAATACCGCTCGATCAAGGACGGCATCGTCCGGGTCAAGGCCGAGGGCGGTACCGTGCCCGAGATGCAGCGTGCCTTCGACAAGTTTGCCGATATCAACAACGTCGAGTCCGTAAAGGGACGCGACCTCATCATCAGCAAGGACGGCGGCGAGCCTGAAATCAGTTTCGCCTACCAGAAACGCATTGCGTTGACCGACAAGGCCAGCCTGGTCATCGACTACGACGGCACGACCGACCCGAGCGGCGTCGTGGCCGCCAGCGCCGACTGATCGCGCTACGCCGTGGCAGGGGGGCCAACGGCCCTGCCGCGAACGCAAAAGCCCGGCATGCGCGCCGGAAGCCGAAATGCCGGTATCCTCGGTGTTTCGGCTGCGGCATTTCTGGAACCGGCCTGTACTACGAAAAATAAACAATGAATCTACAGTTATTGCAAACCCGCTTGGGCTACACATTCCGGGACAGCGGCCTGTTGCAACAGGCCCTGACCCATCGTAGCCACAGCAGCTTGCATAACGAACGCCTGGAATTCCTGGGCGATTCGATCCTCAACTGCGTGGTCGCCTCGATCCTCTACGAGCGTTTCAATAACCTCGACGAAGGCGATCTGTCGCGCCTGCGCGCCAACCTCGTCAAGCAGCAGTCGCTCTACGAAATCGCCCAGAAGCTGGAACTGTCGCAGTTCCTGCGCCTGGGGGAGGGCGAGCTCAAGTCCGGCGGCTTCCGCCGTCCGTCGATCCTGGCAGATACCCTCGAGGCCCTGCTCGGCGCGATCTTCCTCGACGCCGGCTTCGAGGCCGCGCGCGGCGTGATCCGCGCCTTTTATATTCCCCTGCTCGACACGGTCGATCCGCGCACCCTGGGCAAGGATGCCAAGACCCTGCTGCAGGAATTCCTGCAAAGCCGCAAGATTTCGCTGCCGACCTACAACGTCATCGCCACCCACGGCGCCGCCCATAGCCAGGAGTTCGAGATCGAATGCCTGGTGCCGAAACTCGGCATCCAGGTCTTCGGCCGTGGCGGCAGCCGCCGTGCCGGCGAACAGGCGGCCGCCCGCCTGGCGCTCGAGGCCGCCGAACTGGCGCTGCGCAAGACGCCCGCCGCCTCGCGCAAGGCCAAGCCGCGCGTGGCCCAGCTGAAACTGGCCGGCATTGCCACCGTCCAGAACAACGGGCCGGACGACAGCGCCGACGGCACAACCACCAAACAAGCATCCTGATATGAACACCGACATCCAAGACGACGCTGGCACGACCGGCGGCACCCCAGAAAACTTCCGCTGCGGCTACATCGCCATCGTCGGCCGCCCGAACGTCGGCAAGTCGACCCTGATGAATGTGCTGATCGGCGCGAAAGTGTCGATTACCTCGCGCAAGGCCCAGACCACGCGCCACCGCATCACCGGCATCCAGACCCACGACGATGCCCAGTTTATCTACGTCGACACGCCGGGATTCCAGACGCGTCATGCGAACGCACTGAACAAAACCCTGAACAAGACTGTCTCGAACACCCTGACCGCCTCGGACGTGGTGCTGTTCCTGGTCGAGGCCGGCACCTTCGGCCCGGCCGACCAGCAAGTGCTGGATCTGCTGCCGAAGAACGTGCCGGTGATCCTGGTGATCAACAAGTCGGACCGCATGAAGGACAAGGCGACGCTGATGCCGTTTGCCCAGAAGGTCGCCGCGCTGCGCGACTTTACCGCCATCGTGCCGGTGTCGGCCAAGCTGCGCTTCCAGGTCGATGCGCTGGAGCGTGAAATCCGCTCGCACCTGCCGGAAAATCCGCCGATCTTCGGACCGGACGACATCACCGACCGCAGCGAGAAATTCCTGGCTGCCGAGATCGTGCGCGAAAAAGTGTTCCGCCTGCTGGGCGATGAGCTGCCTTATACGAGCACCGTGGTGATCGAGCAGTTCATCCAGGAAGGCAATTTGCGCCGCATCTTCGCCGCCATCCTGGTCGAGCGCGACACCCATAAATCGATGATCATCGGTAACAAGGGGGCGCGTCTGAAGGAAATCTCGACCCAGTCGCGCCTGGACATGGAAAAGCTGTTCGACGGCCCCGTTTACCTGGAAATCTGGGTCAAGGTCAAATCCGGCTGGGCCGACAACGAAGCCGGCCTGCGTGCCTACGGCTACGAGTAAGCTTTCAAGGTTCGCCTCCCAAGCATGACGAGCCACGAGAACCACGATCCCGATCACGCCGCGCCTGCGCCCGAGGGGCAGGCGACGGCCCCGGCAGTCAATGACATGCCGGTCGCCGAACTGCGCATTACCGAGATGCAGCAGGCGGTGACTCAAGTGGCCGAGGCGCCTGCCGTCTACGCCGCGCCGCCGGCCGTGCGCCGCAGCCGTACGCCGATCCGCGAAACCCGCGTCAACGGCCAGCCCGCCTTCGTGCTGCACAGCTATCCCTACAAGGAAACCAGCCTCATCGTCGATTTGTTCACGCGCGACCATGGACGTATCGCGGTCGTGGCCAAGGGGGCGAAACGGCCGCTGTCGAAGCTGCGCGGGGTACTGCAGACCTTCCAGCCCTTGTCCGTATCGTGGAGCGGCAAGTCCGAATTGCGCACCCTGATCGACGCCGAATGGGTGGGCGGCATGCTGCCGATCGAGCGCACCGCCTTGCTGTGCGGCTTTTACCTGAACGAATTGCTGGTCAAACTGCTGGCGCGCGACGATGCGCACCGGGCCTTGTTCGATCACTACGTTTCCACCCTCAACGAACTGGCGCACGACGAACCGGCACAAATCGTCTTGCGAAAGTTCGAAAGAGCCCTACTTAAGGAAACAGGCGTGGCTGCCAACCTCGGCCGCTCGACCACGACGCGCGAGGCGGTCGACCCTGGCGAGCGCTATGTGGTCGATCCGGAGCGCGGCGCGCGCGAGGCGCTGATCTCGGATATCTGGCCGGTGGTGTCCGGCAAGACCCTGCTCGACATGGAGCGCGAGGATTATGCCGACCCGGTGACGCAAAGCCAGAGCAAGCAGCTGATGCGTTTCCTGCTGGCCCACCATTTGAACGGCGCGCCGTTGAATACCCGGCAGATTTTGATTGACCTGATGCAGTTATAAGAAAAGAACACCATGAGCTTCCTCCAACCCGTCGGCCCCGTCATCGACCTGGGCGTGAACATCGACCACATCGCCACCGTGCGCAATGCGCGCGGCACCGTCTATCCGGACCCGCTGCGCGCCGCGCTGCTGGCCGAGCAGGCCGGCGCCGACCTCATCACGCTGCACCTGCGCGAAGACCGGCGCCACATCAAGGATGCCGACGTGCTCGCCATCCGCCCGCAATTGGCCACGCGCATGAACCTGGAAGCGGCCGTGACCCGCGAGATGATCGATTTCGCCTGCCAGGTCAAGCCGCAGGACGTTTGCCTGGTGCCCGAGCGGCGCGAGGAAGTCACGACCGAAGGCGGGCTGGACGTGATCCGCTACTTCAACGAAGTCGAGGCGGCCGTCAAGCAGCTGAAAGGCGAGGGCATCCGCGTGTCGCTGTTCATCGATGCCGATGCGCAGCAGATCGAAGCCGCCGCCAAGACCGGGGCCACCGTGATCGAACTGCACACCGGGCGCTATGCCGAGGCTGAAGGGGCCGAAGCGGCGAGCGAGCTGGAGCGCATCAAGGTCGGCGTCGCCGCCGGCGTCAGGCATGGCCTGGTGGTGAATGCCGGCCACGGTTTGCACTACACCAACGTGCAACCGGTGGCGGCCATCAAGGACATCGCCGAACTGAACATCGGCCACGCGATCGTTGCCCACGCCCTGTTCGCAGGCTGGGAAAACGCGGTGCGCGAGATGAAGGCGATCATGGTGGCGGCCCGTCTCGGCGTGTCCTTGGGGGCACAATGATCTACGGCATCGGCACCGATATCGTCCAGATTTCGCGTGTCGAGGCGGCGCTCGCACGCAACGGCGATCGCTTCGCCGAAAAGATCCTGGGACCCCAGGAACTCGAAAAATACCACGCGCGCCGCGCCCGCAGCGAGGTGCGCGGCCTGCGTTTCCTGGCCACGCGCTTTTCGGCCAAGGAAGCGTTTTCGAAGGCCATCGGCCTGGGCATGCGCATGCCCATGACCTGGCGCTCGGCGCAGATGCTGAACGATCCGAGCGGCAAACCGGTCATCGTGTGCAGCGGCGCCCTGGCCGACTTCATGCAGCAGAACAAACTGAGCGCCCAGGTGACGATCAGCGACGAAGCCGACTACGGCGTCGCGTTTGTCATCGTCACCCGCGAGCAAACCTGAACCAACACAGAGCAAGCGATACCCAGTGACCCAGGAAGTGCCAACGCCAGAACTGCCGGAGAATCCGGCGCAGGACCAAGCCGCCCAGCAACCGGCGCAGCAGCCCACCGAACACCAGGTGGCGGAAGCGCCGGTGAGCTACGTCGCCGCTAATGGCGCCGCCTTGCCGGTGCGCCATCCTGCTGCGGAAACCGAAGACAAGCCGCAACGCGCCCGCCCGAGGGAGGCGAAATCCGACGCCGCGCCGGCGGCACGCGCGCGCCCCGACGGGCGGCAAGCCATGAAGGAAGAGCTGAGCGCCACCCTCAGGGAAGACGCCGCCGGCCCCGTGCAGCCGGGTGAGAATGCGCGCGAGCAGGTATTGGCGACGGTGGCCAAGCTGCCCGACCTGCCGGGCGTGTACCGCTACTTCGACGCCAACCAGAATGTGCTGTACGTCGGCAAGGCGCGCAACCTCAAGAAGCGCGTGTCGAGCTATTTCCAGAAAAACCTGTCGAGCCCGCGTATCGCGATGATGGTCTCGCAGATCGCGAATCTGGAAACGACAATCACGCACAGCGAAGCCGAAGCCCTGATCCTGGAAAACAACCTGATCAAGGCGCTCAAGCCGCGCTACAACATCCTGTTCCGCGACGATAAGTCCTATCCCTACCTAAAGATCACGCACGGCGACTTCCCGCGCATGGCCTATTACCGCGGCGCCCTGGACCGCAAGAACCAGTATTTCGGACCCTTCCCGAGCGCCTGGGCGGTGAAGGAATCGATGCAGATCCTGCAAAAGGTGTTCATGTTGCGCACCTGCGAGGACAGCGTGTTCACCAACCGTACGCGTCCCTGCCTGCTGCACCAGATCGGCCGTTGCAGCGGGCCTTGCGTGAACCTCATCGACAAGGATGAGTACAAGGTAGACGTCGAGAACGCCGCCAAGTTCCTGCGCGGGCGCCAGAACGAGGTCATGGATGATCTGCAGCAAAAGATGCAGGGTTTCGCCGAAAAGCTGATGTTCGAGCAGGCGGCCGGCGTACGCAACCAGATCCAGTCGCTGTCGCGCGTGCTGCACCAGCAGAGCATGGAAACCACCGGCGATGCCGACGTCGACGTGATCGCCGTGGTGGTGCAGGGCGGCCGCGCCTGCGTGAATCTGGCGATGGTGCGCGGCGGCCGCCACCTGGGCGACCGCGCCTATTTCCCGACGCAGGTGAGCGATGCGATTGCCGAGAAGTCGATCGAATGCGAAGTGCTGGCCGCCTTCCTGGTCCAGCATTACACCGGCAGCTTTATTCCGGGCACGCTGATCCTGAACATCGAGTTCGATCAGCCGGAACTGATGGTGGCGCTGACCGAGCAGTGCGGGCACCGCATCAACCTGATCTTCCAGCCGCAAGGCCAGCGCCGTCAGTGGCTTGAGCTCGCTCAAAAGGGCGCCGAGATCTCCCTGGCCCGTTTGCTGTCTGAACAAGGGTCGCAGCAATCGCGTACGCGCGCGTTGGCCGAGACCTTGTCGCTGGACGCGGCCGATCTCGAGACCCTGCGCATCGAATGCTTCGACATCAGCCACACGGCAGGCGAGGCGACCCAGGCATCCTGCGTGGTGTTCCACCACCACGCGATGCAGAACGCGGAATACCGGCGCTACAACATCAACGGCATCACGCCGGGCGACGATTACGCCGCCATGCGCCAGGTCCTGACGCGCCGCTACGAAAAGGTCGCGGCCGGCGACGGCATCATGCCCGACGTGGTGCTGGTCGACGGCGGCAAGGGCCAGGTGGAAATGGCGCGCCAGGTGTTCACCGAGCTCGGGCTGGACATCGGCCTGATCGTCGGCGTGGCCAAAGGGGAAGGGCGCCGCGTGGGCCTGGAAACCCTGATCTTCGCCGACGGCCGCGCGGCCCAGGAGCTGGGCAAGGAATCGGCGGCGCTGATGCTGGTCGCCCTGATCCGCGACGAGGCGCACCGCTTTGCGATTACCGGCATGCGCGCCAAGCGTGCCAAGGCGCGCCAGGCCTCGCGCCTCGAGGAAATCGAAGGCATCGGCGCCAAGCGCCGCCAGCGCCTGCTGGCCCGCTTCGGCGGCCTGCGCGGCGTGATCGATGCGAGTGTGGAAGACCTGTGCCAGGTCGAGGGCATCTCGACGGCACTGGCGGAAGAGATCTACCGCCAGCTGCACTGATCCGGCAGCGTGGCGCCAACGATGAACAACATCGTTGGCGTCAACCGTAGGGTGGACTCCCGAGTCCACGCCGTACCATGTCTGATCATGCGTGACCGTTCGCGAAGCTCGTAGGGTGGACTCCCGAGTCCACGCGGTACAGCGGCTGATCATTCGTGACTGTTCGCGTAGCGGCAGGTCTCTCGGCAATTCATTCGGGCATGTCGGCCTCGTTCGGATGCTCGATCAATCATCCGTGGCACCGCGTGGACTCGGGAGTCCACCCTACAAAGGCAAGCCCCGCCCGTTACCGCTGAGCTCATCTGGTCCAATTTGCAATACCCATGTAGACTAGCGGCGCACGCTTTTTTAACGGTAAGCCAGTTCACGCCCTCATGCCTTTCAACATCCCGATTCTCCTGACCTGGTTACGTGTAGCCCTGATTCCCCTCGTCGTCGGCGTCTACTACCTCCCCACCCACTGGCTGCCGCTGGCCGACCGCAACCTGGCCGCGACCCTGGTCTTCATCGTCGCCGCCGTGACCGACTGGTTCGACGGCTTCCTGGCCCGCCGCTGGAACGAAACCTCGGCCTTCGGCGCCTTCCTCGACCCGGTGGCCGACAAGCTGATGGTCGCCGGCGCCTTGCTGGTGCTGATCCAGCTCGACCGCGTAAACGCCATCATCGCCTTCATCATCATCGGCCGCGAGATCACGATCTCGGCGCTGCGCGAATGGATGGCCGAGATCGGCGCACGCAAGTCGGTGGCGGTGAGCTCGATCGGTAAAGTAAAAACCGCCGCCCAGATGGCCGCGATCCCGATGCTGCTGTTCCATGAAAAGCTGCTGGGCATCGACATGTACTACTGGGGCCAGGTCTTCCTGTGGATCGCCGGCCTGCTGACCGTATGGTCGATGTTCTACTATCTGCGCCGCGCGTGGCCGCTGATTAAGGAAAAGAGCGGGAATTTGTAAGATTAATTCTCTGTCATCCTTGACGTACGGATCAGATCATCTATAATGCTTGCCTGTTGCGAACGACATCGCAGCAAACGAAAGACAAAGCGGGAGTAGCTCAGTTGGTAGAGCGCAACCTTGCCAAGGTTGAGGTCGAGAGTTCGAGACTCTTCTCCCGCTCCAAAGTTTGCAAGATGTCGGATGTAATACGGTAGTAACAAGTTGTCTTGGAAGTTGAAACGATTTCTGCGATAATGCGTGTCTCCAGAATGCGGGAGTAGCTCAGTTGGTAGAGCGCAACCTTGCCAAGGTTGAGGTCGAGAGTTCGAGACTCTTCTCCCGCTCCAAAGTTTGCAAGATGTCGGATGTAATACGGTAGTAACAAGTTGTCTTGGAAGTTGAAACGATTTCTGCGATAATGCGTGTCTCCAGAATGCGGGAGTAGCTCAGTTGGTAGAGCGCAACCTTGCCAAGGTTGAGGTCGAGAGTTCGAGACTCTTCTCCCGCTCCAAAGTTTGCAAGAGGTCGGATGTAATACGGTAGTAACAAGATGTCTTGGAAGTTGAAACGATTTCTGCGCTAATGCGTGTCTCCAGAATGCGGGAGTAGCTCAGTTGGTAGAGCGCAACCTTGCCAAGGTTGAGGTCGAGAGTTCGAGACTCTTCTCCCGCTCCATTCAGGAATGCCGGTAGTAAAGTCGTGAAGTAGCTGGCAGTACACTCCGTGCGGGAGTAGCTCAGTTGGTAGAGCGCAACCTTGCCAAGGTTGAGGTCGAGAGTTCGAGACTCTTCTCCCGCTCCATTCAGGAATGCCGGTAGTACAGTCGTGAAGTAGCTGGCAGTACACTCCGTGCGGGAGTAGCTCAGTTGGTAGAGCGCAACCTTGCCAAGGTTGAGGTCGAGAGTTCGAGACTCTTCTCCCGCTCCAGAATTCAGGAAGACAAGCTCTTCCCTTGTTGATGCGGCTCATAACCGTTCGCATCGTTCAAGCGCACTATATCCTCTGGCGAGGTAGCAAAGCGGTTATGCAGCGGCCTGCAAAGCCGTCTAGACGGGTTCGACTCCCGTCCTCGCCTCCAGAATATCCCGCACCTGGCCGCCAGGTGCCTGTCCCGGACAAGTGAATGGCCTCCTCGATGGAGGCCTTTTCGTTTTTCATCCCGGCGCCGACATGCCCCAGCGCCGGCACGCCGTGCTACCATGCGCCGTATTGACGCCAGCGCGGCGCGCGGAGCCATCCATGAGGCTGATCGAACCCGACGAGATGAAGCGGTATGCCGACGTCTTGCATGCGGGTGCGTGGGATGCGGCGGATTTCGAGCTGCATGAAGTCGATGTCACCGATCCCGGTAGCGACGAGCTGTTGCCGATGAAAGGCTATGTCAATGTCCTCCGCCTGTCGGTAAACCGCCGCCGCGAGTACCCCACCGGCGACGGGACGGCCTGGGTCGACGCATTCGAACGGGATCTGCTTGCCGGGCGTTTCGGCGCGCCACAAGCCCCAATGCGGCCCGCCCACCCGGCAACCGGGGCAGGCCGTGGGGTGGGCAGCGGGGCCAACCGGATTCTTGTCATCTCGAACGACGCCGACGATGTCCGGGCCCTGCGCCAGGCCCTGCACGACGCGTCCGACGGCCCCTTTGCCGTGGAAGATGCGGCAAGCCTGGCAGACGGATTGCGCCGCATCGGGCAGGGCGGCGTCGATGCTGTCCTGCTGGACTGGCACCTGCCCGACAGCGCAGGCATGGCGGGTTTCGACCAGGTCCACGCCGCAGCGCACCATACGCCGATCGTGGCGCTGTGCGCGCCCGCAGATGAGCAGGAGGCGAGGGAAGCGGTCCAGCGCGGCGCGCAGGGGTGGTTGTCGAAAGGATATTTTGACAATAACCTGGTGCCCCAGTCCCTGCGCAATGTTATCGAACGCATGAAGGCCGAGCAGAAGTTGTTCGCCATCCAGGCCCGTGCGCAGATCACGCTGAACTCGATCGGCGACGCCGTTGTCTCGGTCGACATGCACGGCCGCGTCGACTACCTGAACATTGCCGCCGAACGGATGACCGGGTGGACACGGGATGAAGCCAGGGGCAAGCCTGTCGCCGACGTCCTCGTCCTGGTCGCCGCCGATGGCGCACGCCTGGTCGGCACTCCGGTGGAAGCCGTGCTGCGGGCCGGCCTGCCCGAAGGCCTGAGCGGCGAGGTCATCCTCGTCGACCGGCTCGGGCAACGCAGGCGTATCGCTGATTCGGCCGCACCCATCTTCGACTGGAACGGGCAGCTCGCAGGCGCCGTGATGGTCTTCAGGGATATTTCCGATACCGTCGCGCTGACCATGCAGATGACCCATCTCGCCCAGCACGATTTCCTCACCAACCTGCCCAACCGTGTCCTCCTGAACGACCGCGTCAGCCAGGCCATCGCCTCGGCCCGGCGCAGCGGTACCTGCCCGGCGCTGCTGTTCCTCGACCTGGACAAGTTCAAGCACATCAACGATTCGCTCGGCCATGCCGTCGGCGACCACTTGCTGCAAGCCGTCGCCGCACGGCTGCTCGACTGCGTGCGCACGTCCGACACGGTCAGCCGCCACGGCGGCGACGAGTTCGTGGTCCTGCTGGCGGATGAGCGGCGCGGGCAGGATGCGGCGCTGGCAGCGGAGAAGATCCTGGCCGCCATATCGATGCCTTTCGTGATCGATGGCCACCAGCTGCATACCTCCACGAGCATCGGCATCAGCGTGTTCCCGCTCGACGGTCCGGACGCCGCCACGCTGGTCAAGCATGCGGATACCGCGATGTACCATGCCAAGGAACGTGGCCGCAACGGCTACCAGTTCTTCCGCCACGACATGAACGTGCGGGCCGTCGAGCGTCAACAGGTTGAAAGCAGCTTGCGCCTGGCGCTCGAACGGTCCGAGTTCGCGCTGCACTACCAGCCCAAGCTGGACCTGCAAAGCGGCGCCATCACCGGCGTCGAAGCCCTGCTGCGCTGGGAGCACCCCGAGTGGGGGCTGGTGCTGCCGGAACGCTTCATCCACATCGCGGAAGAGTGCGGCCTGGTCGTTCCGCTCGGACGCTGGGTATTGCGTGAAGCCTGTGCGCAGGCGGTGCGCTGGCGCGACAGCGGGCTGGGGCCGGTGTCGATCGCGGTGAATGTGTCCGCCATGGAGTTCCGTCATCGCGACTTCTTCGACCAGGCGCGGGCCATCTTCGAGGCGACCGGCGCCGACCCCGCCTGCCTGCAGCTGGAGCTGACCGAGAGCGTGCTGATGCGCGACGTCGCAACCAGTGCCCGCCTGCTGGCCCAGTTCAAGGCGATGGGCGTGCAGATCGCCGTGGATGATTTCGGGACCGGCTACTCCAGCTTGAGCTACCTGAGTGCATTTCCGATCGACGTGCTCAAGATCGACCAGTCCTTTGTCCGGGTCATCGATGGGAGCCTGGACAGCAATGGCGCCATCGTGAGCGCCGTGATCGGCATGGGAAGGAGCCTGCACCACCGCGTGGTCGCGGAAGGCATCGAGAATGCGCGGCAACTCGACTTCCTCAGGCGGCAGGGCTGTGGCGAGGGGCAGGGCTATTATTTCAGCAAGCCTGTCGATGCCGCCCGGATGCAGGCCTTGCTGGGAACGGCGGCCTGACGGGTGCGCTCCCATCGGAAGAGACACTTACAACTTTCTTGTTCCGTACGCAGGCGCCTTGGCGCATAGTGTCATGGATCCGGCACCCGTTTCGAGCCCACGAAAGACGCAATGCATACAGTCCTTGAGTTTCCTGCCAAGATATTTTCTCAGTGGGGAGCGATTGCGCAAGAGATCGTTCCTTACCTGTCACAGCGCGGCGTCAAGCGCGAGGAGATCTGCGCCATCGTCGACCGTCTCCGAATCAGGTGGGAGCAGCTGGACCCGGCGCCGCCCGGCGCGGCGATGCTTGCCTTGATCGGCCGGGACAAGACGGAGGATTCATCCGGGAAGCGCGGGGAGCATGGCATGCATCCATCGCGGCACTGGCGCTTGCAGCCGGCCAGGGCGCTCATCCAGGCCGCGCTGGCCGACCACCAGCGCAACGCGCGCTAGCAGACCAGGGCGCGCACTTCCCGGCTGCCATTGCGCGGCCGTTAGCGCTCGTGCAGGCCAGACAGGACGCACATGCTCCACGGTGAACGCTTCAACAGCATTTCCCATGCCGTGGGCGCGCTGCTCGCAGCCGGCAGCGGTGCGTTCCTGGTCGTCACGGCGGTGCGTGGCGGCGACCCGTGGACGATCGCGGGCTGCAGCGTCTACGCTGCAACGCTCCTGACCCTGTACCTGACGTCGACCCTGTACCACAGCCTGCACGGCGCGGCCAAGGATGTGCTGCGCAAGATGGACCATTGCGCCATCTACCTCCTGATTGCCGGCACCTATACGCCGTTCACGCTCGTGAGCCTGCGCGGGACCGCCGGCTGGACCATGTTCGGCATCGTATGGACGCTCGGCGTGGCCGGGATCGTCCAGGAGCTCTGGTACGCCAGGGGGGCGCGCATCGTCTCGCTCCTCATCTACCTGGCGATGGGCTGGCTCGCCGTTGCCTGGAGCGGCGCCCTGGTCGATGCGCTCGGCAGTGCGGGTTTCGCCTGGCTGGCAGCCGGCGGCCTGTGTTATACGGCCGGCATCGCCTTCTATGCCACCGATCACAGGCTGCGCCACGGCCACGGTATCTGGCACCTGTTCGTCCTGGCCGGCAGCATGTGCCACTACGTCGCCGTCCTGCGCCATGTCGCCTGAGCGCGGGGCCGGCGCCCACCGATGGCCAGGTCCCGATAGAAGCAATAGATTGCCGAGCGCCACGCCACGAAAATAGATGTGTGCATTGGCCGCACAAGTGCAGAAAAGAGCGCATAGTGTGCAGGTCCCATGCGATCTTCACCGATCGTCCTCTCCCAGACGGCATCCGCCGTGCTGCCATTCTCGCCAGACACATCAATGTATTGCGTCCGGCGCAAGCATCTCCAGGTCATTCCATCCCAGAAAGGTACTCCATGTATCCGTTCCCCCAATCCGTCAATCCTGCCGTGCGTACCCATTTCGACGCGCAGACCGCCTTCATGAACGAGCTGTCGCAGACCGTCTCGCGCGCCTTCCAGCAGGTCTTCCAGTTGCATATGCAGCTGGGGCAGGGCCTGCTTGAGGAGGCCACCAGCACTGCCCAGCGCATGCTGACCACCAGCCGTCCCACCGATGCGCTGTCGGCAGCGGCATCGAGCGCCCAGCCATCCACCGAGAAGTTTCTTTCTTATCAGCAGCAGTTGTCGCAGCTTGCCGCCAGCACCCAGGTCGACCTGACCCGGGTCAGCGAGCAGCATGTGCAGGAAACCTCGCGTACCGCGCGTGCCCTGGCTGACGAAGTCACCCGCGTTTCGAGCGAAGAAACCGACGAGCGCCTGCGCGAGCAGGAGGACACGATGAAGAACACGCGCGATGCCTTCACCAAGAACGCGGAGCGCGGCGTCAAGGCCGGCGCGCAGTTTTTCAATGAGCTGAAGGACGATGTCGTGAACGTGAAGTCCGACGGCCAGGCTGGCATGCCTCGCAGTGCTGGCAGCATCCCGGGCGGCGATGGCCAGGCGCGCGACAAGGTAGCTCCCCCGGCGCGCTGATCGTCCTCGCTCCCCCGTCTGACGGGACATTCCTTGCGGCGGCGCAGACCATCCGGTTTTCGCCGCCGCTTCCGTCTGCAGGAGACCATTCATCACCCCGTCGAGGAACCCGCACATGTTCAACACCCTGTTCGAAGCCTGGTCATCGTTGACCGCGCCCTGGCAAGGCCTGCCGGCCCAGTCCATTGCCGGTAGCCGCTTCAGCTACGGAACCCATGAAGAAGGCGCGCGAACGCTGCGCTACCGCCTGTTCACCCCTGGCGGCGCACGCGACGGCCCCATGCCGCTGATCGTGATGTTGCATGCTTGCTGCCAGGATGCCGCCGATTTTGCTTCGGGCACCGGGATGAACGCACTGGCCCAGGAGCACGGCTGCCTGGTCCTGTACCCGGAGCAGTCCGCCAGCGCGCACTGGAACCGGTGCTGGAACTGGTACGAACACAGCCATCATCAGCGCGGTGCGGGCGAGCCGGCGCTGCTTGCGGGACTCACCCGGCGCATCATGGCCGAGCATGCCGTGGATCCCGCGCGCGTCGCGGTCGCCGGCCTGTCCGCAGGCGGCGCCATGGCCGTCATCCTGGGGCGTACCTATCCCGACCTGTTCAGAGCGGTCGGCAGCCATTCCGGACTGGCGCACGGCAGCGCGACCTGCGAGGCCTCCGCGATGCTGGCGATGCGCAACGGCTCCGATGCGTCCGTGCCCGCGCTGCCCCGCCCTGAGTCGATCGTCCCCGTGATCGTCTTCCATGGCGATGCCGACACGACGGTGCACCGAATGAATAGCCGCAGCGTGATACGCCAGTCGCTCGACAGCCGCGTGGCGCAGCGGCAGGAGGATGCCGGCGTCGCGATGGTGGCGGAAACCGGCTGCAGCGGCGGCCGCGCGTTCACCCGGGAGTGTCATCGTGAAGGCACGGGCGCCGTGCTGGCCGAGGAATGGACCGTGCACGGCACCGGCCACGCCTGGTCGGGCGGCAATCGGCATGGCAGCCACACGGATACGCGCGGTCCCAGTGCCAGCGAGGAAATACTGCGCTTCTTCCTCGCCCATCCGGCAGCGTGACTAACGGCGTGGGCGCCGGCGCAACGCTACCGGATGCGCGTGTTTACAGCGTCCCGCTTGGCGCGTAGATTGACTGGGCGCCGCCCCATGCAGGCAATCGCCCGCGACTGTGGCATTTTACCCTCGAACGGATACCGGACTGGCCAATGCATACACGAACCGACCGCCTGAGCGCCATCCTGATCGATGCGATCGTGCGCAACTACCGCACGCAGAACATACGCCTCGCCGCCGACGCACTGGCGAGAAACGGCATAGCGCTCGGGGTGGCACTGCGCGTCCTGACCCGGCCATGGATGCGGCGGCACATGCCGACGGCAAGCGTTGATTCCGTTCGCCGCGTAAGAGGCGAGCAGCTTGCCGTGATTGCCGGACGCTCGTCCGCACGTGCCACCCGTTCTGGCTGATCCTGTGCGGCATGGGCGCGATGACGACATGCGCACTGCCGAGCGTCCTACGTCCGATCCGGAAGCGGCGTTCATAATGTACCGAGAGATCACTATCAGGAGCCGCTGTGGCATGGAAACACGAAAGGCGGCGGACATGGCCTCCAAGCACCGACCTCGCACCCAATGTCTATGGACAGCTGATCGAGCAGATCGGCTGTCCGGCCTGGTTCTGCTCGCCGGGCGGTGCTGTCCTGCATTGCAACAGCGCGGCACGGCGGCTGTGGGGCGGGTGCCCTTCACCGGCCGAGGACGCACGCTGGGACGGCTTTGCGGCGCTGTACCGGGCCGATGGAAGCGCGCTCGAGAAGTCGGCTGCGCCGGCCGCGCTCGCGCAGCGCAGCGGCGCCGCCGTTGCCGCGACCGAGCTGGTCGCGGAGTCGGCCGATGGCCAGAAGCGCTGCCTGGTGGTCCACGCACGGCCGGTTGGCCAGGACGGCAACGCCGCTGCGGGCGTGCTGTGCTCGCTGACCGACATCAGCGTGCGGCGCCGCCTGGAGCACGAGCTTGCCCTCGCGCGTGATGGCCGGACCGGATTCCTGCGGATGCTGGGCCATGAGCTGCGTAACCCGCTGGCATCGGTCATGGCCGTCGCTGCGATCCTGCGGCGCCAGCCCGGCGAGCCTGGCATTGCGAGGATGGCGCGCGTGATCGAGCGCCAGACGCGGCAACTGGGGCGCTTCATCGACGACTTGCTCGACGGCGCCCGCATCGATCATGCCTGCGAGATTCCGGTAGCGATGCGCGCCGCCAGCCTGGACGAGGTACTGGCCTGCGCGCGCGACATGGTCGATGGCCTGCTGCGCGAGCGCGGCCAGCAGCTGCACACAGACATTGATATGTGCGAGCAAGACTGCGATGCCGTCCTCTGGTGCGATCCCGAACGCCTCGGGCAGGCGCTCGGCAATGCCCTGCACAATGCCAGCCAGTATTCCGACGATGGCGCCGGGATTTCGCTGGCGGTCGCGGTCGACGGCGTGTTCCTGGAGATACGTGTCGTCGACCGTGGTATCGGCGTCGAGTCGGACGAACTGCCGCTCCTGTTCGAGCCCTTCCGCAAGTTTGCCCCGCATCCCGGCCGCGTGGTCTCGGGCGCCGGACTCGGACTCGCGATCGCACGCAGCGTGACCCGTGCGCACGGCGGCCAGGTGTCCGCCGACAGTCCAGGGCGGGGGCAGGGTACCTGTCTGCACTTTGTCCTTCCCGTGGTGCGGCAAACAGCACCGGCCTGAGAATCGAATATTTCTGCCCATGTGATCCGTACGCGCGGTCATTGGTACACAATGGCAGTGTGCCAGCCATGTTCGAGCGGAGTGCCTGCCGCTCGGCAAGCGCTGCCGGATCGATGGCCGGTCATCGCCGCTGCCGATCATCCTGCGATTTGGCCGACTGCGAGGACACCATGGATGCATTACCCGTTCTGCCGCCCGAGGCCGAAGCGCTCGGCATTTCCTTCGATGGACGCGCATACCATTACAGGGAGTACAGTTACGACCATCTCGCAGACGCGCTGCGTTATGGCAGGCTGGATCGGACCAGGCCCGCTGCCGGCGAGGCGCCCGTGCCGCGTCAATGGAAGCAATGGGCCGGACCCACACCCGAGGAGCGGCTTCAGATGGACAAGCACGGTATCGTCTTCGAATACGGCTACTACCGCTATGGCGCATATCGCTACGACTTGCTGTCTGCCGCGCTGGACTATGCGCACCGTGAGCCAGGACTGTCGCTCCCGGTTGCCTGACAAAAAACGACTCCGCACAGGCTTTTGGAACCTGTCTACCGAGGTAGGTTGTTAGTGCAGGCAGCTGCGTTTGTGCAGATACATTTCCCGGTCCGCCGACTGGACATAGTCGAGCAGCGCCGTACTGCCGTGGGGATCGCACTGCACCGCGCCGGCGCTGATCGCAAGACGGTAGCTACGCTCCTGCATCAGGTTGAACGCGCGCAGGTTGTCCTGCAGCCTTCCCAGCATCACGCGCGGATGGGCGTCATTGAGGACGAAAGCGGCGAATTCATCGCCGCCCAGGCGCGCCAGCACGTCGCTGTCGCGCAGGGATTCGCGCAGCACGGCGGCGGCGTCCCGTATCAGCTCGTCGCCGGCGGCATGGCCGAGCTGGTCGTTCACCAGCTTCAGGCCATCGATGTCGGCATAGATCACGGAACAGCTGGCATGCCTGCGCCGGGCCAGCCTGAACATGTGCTCGGCCTGGATGAAGAAGCCGCGCCGGTTGTTCAGGCCGGTCAGGACGTCGGTCAGCGCCAGGGCGCGCATCGCGCCTTCGGATGCGTCACGGCGCGCCATTTCGTCGGCGTGCGCCTGGGCCGCGCCCGCCATCTGCTGGTACTGCGTCGAGACCAGGTCTTCGAGCGCACTGCGGTCCGAGATCCGGCCGAGCGTCGCGGTGCACAGTTCGAGGATCGTGCCGAGAAGACGGCGGCGTCCTTCCCAGGACTCCGGCGCGGCATCGTCGGTCCAGCCGGCGACCAGCACGGCCATGGTGTGCCGGGCCGGCACGCTCACCATGATCGTGCGCGAGCCTGCCGCGCCGCCGGTTTCTCCTGCGCTGCCCGGCTCACCTTCCAGCCGCGCCAGCGCGGCGCGGTACCAGTCGTGGCTGGCCCCGGCCTTGCGCGGCTTGCCTGCACGGTCGAAGCCGATGGACGCGTTTACTTCTCCGCGTACCAGCAGCAGGGCGCGGCCGGCATGGGCGAGTTCGGCCATCGCGCGGCCGGCCAGCACCAGCGCGGCGAACGGGTCGTCGGCCTGCATCAGTTCGCGCGACATGGTGAGCAAGGCCCGTAGTTGTCCGGCTTCGGTGCTGGATTCGGTGTTGCGTGTCATCGTCGGCTCCACTTGCTGTGATGGCCGCGGTAGCGGCCAGGGTGTCATGCATCGTCTGCCGTGGACGGGCTGATCGCTTCCGAGACCGATTGCCCGGCGCTTTCGCGGCGCCGCAGCGCCGGATGGGCGAGGACGCGGGCAATCACGTCGCGCGGCACACGCTTGTGCTGCATGTAGCGCCTGGCGACGTGGGCGTCGCGCACCGCCAGGATGTTCAGGCCACGCGCCACGGCGTTCGCTGTCGGCTCGTCGCTGCGCCGCTGGCGCTCGTTACTGTGCATCGATCCTCCATGACTGGATGCCGGGCCACATGCCGGAGACGGCGTCCGCAGCGCGCCGGTGCGATTCATCATACGCGCAGTAGCGACAAAGACCAGCTTTTTCGCTCCGCTATGCCGTGCGCCGGAGCAGGACGAATGGGCGTAGGTTCGGTGTAGTGGCTCGCCGGAGCCGAGGAGGAAGCATCATGACATTCGAATTCGCGAACACGTTTCGCGGGCTGCCGCTGAGCCCGGAGCAGGAAAGCGAGATCAGGCATTACATCCATGCCAGGCAGCGCGGCGGCCTGCCGTGGGATACACCGGAGCTGCAGGCCATGCTTGCCGACATGCTCGATCCGCCCGAGACCGTCGAGGAAGATGGCCGGTCGGTATCGGAGAGCATGCGCATGGAGCGCGCCGCCGTGGTCCTGGACGGGGGGAAGGACCTGGACCGCGCCGATCCCAGCCCCGAATCCTGACGCCGGTGGATCGACCCGGATGGGTAAGGCCACGTCACCGACCCGTTGGCGGCGGGCGGTGGCCCAGCGCCATTGCCGCGCCGAACGAACTCCGCGATAATCCACGGTTCCACTTATCCGGGATTCCAAGCGCGTCAATCGCGCCGGCCAGCCGTACTGCCTGCGGCGTCCTCACCGATGAAACTTCGTATCGCATGATTACCTCCACGCCCGTTGCCTTCCTGATGACGCTGTTTGCCAGCGCCTCCGTCCACGCCGCCCAGCCGGTGCCGTCATCCCAGCCGGCACCGCCGGCGCAAATCGGCGTCGCCTCCTTCAACCTGGCCTGGGCCGGTTCGCAGCAGGATTTCGACCGTCACGCAGCCGTCTGCACGGCCGTGAACTGGTGCGATACCCGTCCGAAGCGCGAGAAAGGCCAGTCGCGCCCGACCGACGAAGCAGTGCAGGCGGCGCGCCAGTGCGTGGCCGACACCACGCGCCTGGCCGGCGGCCCGGAGAAAGCCTCGATGATGGTCCCATGTAACGCCTACCTGGGCCGCGACAACGCCGCGCCGCCGACGAGCGCCGACTACGCCGCCAAACTGGCCGGCCTGCAGGCGACCATCGCCGATTTGATCGAAAAGGGCGGCGTGAAAGTGATCGCCTTCCAGGAAGTGCGTTCGGCCGAGGTGATCAAGACACTGCTCGGCAAGCATGCCGACCGCTTCGGCACCTGCGACGCGCCGCACGATGGTTTCCAGACCACGGCATTCGCCTGGGACAAGAGCATGGGCGAGACCGGCGCCAAGTGCAGCGTGAACGAGGACCTGGCGGTGAGCGACAACCCGGGCGCCAAGGATGCGCACAAGGTGCGTCCGGGCCTGACGCTCGAACTGGAATGGGCGGACCGCCGCCTCAGCTTCCTGAACGTGCACCTGAAGTCGAGCTGCGCCAACATCGTGCCGACCCCGATCTACCAGGCGCGCCTGCTCGACGATCCGAACCCTGCCTGCCAGGTGCTGAACCGCCAGGTCGCGCCGATCGAGCGCTGGCTCGACAGCGTGGCGCAGCGCAGCCCCGACTTCGTGCTGCTGGGCGACTTCAACCGCCGCATCGACGAGGAAGCGGCCGCCAACATCCGCCCTGGGCAGGTGCGTACCGACGGCAGCAACCCCGCCGGCGTGCCGCCGCAGGACGCCAACGGCAAGGTCGCCACGCGCTACCTGTGGCAGGAACTGAACGATGGCACGCGTGCGCTGAAGCAGGTGCCGCTGACGAATGTCGACACCGGCTGCCGCGGCTTCACCGGCCTCGACCACATTGTGCTGAGCGGCGCCCTGGCGGCGCGCCAGGCGCCGGAAATCGGTTCGCGCAAGACGGCCGTCGTGCAGCAGCCGGGCCAGCGCATCGACACCAGCGACCATTGCCCGCGCAGCGTGACCCTGAACTTCTGATAAGCGCCGGGACGCCCGTCCCGACTTGAAACAAGCATCGCCGGCCTCCATGCCGGCGATTTTTTTGGCGCCCGTTACAGCGGCAGCGTCGTCTCGTACTTCACTTCGCGCAGCGCCACGCTGGTATTCACCTGCGCCACCCCGTTCAGCTTGACCAGCACGTTGTGCAGGAAGTCGTGGTAGGCGTCCATGTCGGCCACCACCACCTTCACCATGTAGTCCGAGCTGCCGGTGGTCTCGTAGCATTCCACCACTTCCGGACGCAGCCGCATCGCTTCCTCGAACTGTTCCACCACGCCCTCGGCATGGCGCGCCAGCGACACGTGCAGCAGGCACACCACGGCCAGCCCCAGCTTGCGCCGGTCGAGAAGAGCGGTGTAGCGCAGGATATAGCCGTTCTCCTCGAGTTCCTTCTGGCGGCGCCAGCACGGGCTGGCCGACATCCCGATCTTTTCCGCCAGCTCGTTCGAGGACACCCGGCCATTCTTCTGCAGTTCCGCAAGGATCTTGATCGACGCATGGTCGAGGGGTGTGTTTTTCATTTTTTGTCCCTGTTTCAGAAAGATTCTTGCCAGTCTAATCGCTGAGAGGGAAGAAATAGAAAAAATCTTTCTCCCCGCGCGGCATATCCTGTCTGCTTACAAAAGCATAACGAGACGATGAATTCCATGACCACCCCGCCAGCCCTGCTGGCCGATCCCGACTACGCCCTCGACGACAACCTGCGCCGCGAAAGCGGCCGCGTCTTCCTCACCGGTACCCAGGCCCTGGTGCGCCTGTTGTGCATGCAAAAAGTGTTCGACGAACGCCAGGGCCTGAACACGGCCGGCTTCGTCAGCGGCTACCGCGGTTCGCCGCTGGGCGCCGTCGACCAGGAACTGTGGCGCGCCAAGGACTTGCTGCAAGCACGCAGCATCGACTTCCTGCCGGCGATTAACGAAGAACTCGGCGCCACCGCCGTGATGGGGTCGCAGCAGGTCGAAGCCGACCCGACGCGCAAGGTCGACGGCGTCTTCGGCATGTGGTACGGCAAGGGGCCGGGCGTGGACCGCGCCGGCGACGCCCTCAAGCACGGCCACGTCTACGGTTCCTCGCCGCACGGCGGGGTGCTGGTCATCCTCGGCGACGACCACGGCTGCGTGTCGTCGTCGATGCCGCACCAGAGCGAGCAGGCGCTGATTGCCTGGAGCATGCCGGTGATTAATCCGGCCAACATTCAGGAATACCTGGAATTCGGCCTGTACGGCTGGGCGCTGTCGCGCTTCTCGGGCGCCTGGTGCGGCTTCAAGGCGATCTCGGAAACGGTGGAAGGCGGCGCCGTGGTCGAGCTGCCGGCCATGCCCTCGTTCACCATGCCGCAGGATTACGTGGCGCCGCCCGACGGCCTGCACAACCGCTGGCCCGATCTGCCTGGCCTGGCGCTGGAAGTGCGGCTCGACGCCAAGCTGGAGGCGGTGCAGGCCTTTGCCCGCGCCAATTCGATCGATCGTCTGGTCGTGGCCGCGCCGCAAGCGCGCATCGGCATCATCAGCGCCGGCAAGGCGTATCTGGACCTGGTCGAAGCGCTCGAGCGCCTGGGCCTGCCGCTGTCGCGCCTGGAAGAACTCGGCGTGCGCGTCTATAAACCCGGCCTGACTTTCCCGCTGGAGCGTACCCGCATGGCCGCCTTTGCCGCCGGCCTCGAGGAAATCCTGGTGGTGGAAGAAAAGGGTCCAGTCATCGAGCAGCAGGTGAAAAACCTGTTCTACAACCTGCCGACGGAAACCCGTCCCGCCGTGGTCGGCAAGGCCGGCCGTGACGGTGCGCCGCTGCTGTCGGCGCAGGGCGAGCTGCGTCCTTCGCGCATCGCACCGGCCCTGGTGCACTGGCTGGCGCCGCGCTTCCCCACGCTCGACCTGGGACGCATGCTGCCGGACTTCTGCGCCGCCGCGCTGCCCTCGAACGGTGCCGACGGCGTCAAGCGCACGCCATATTTCTGTTCCGGCTGCCCGCACAACACCTCGACCCGCGTGCCGGAAGGCAGCCGCGCCTATGCCGGCATCGGCTGCCATTTCATGGCCACCTGGATGAAGCGCGACACGAATTACCTGTCGCAGATGGGCGGCGAGGGCGTCAGCTGGGTCGCCTCCTCGCGCTTCGTGAGCGAGCCGCACGTATTCCAGAACCTGGGCGACGGCACCTTTTATCACTCGGGTTCGCTGGCGATCCGCCAGGCGGTGGCCGCGCGTACCAACATCACCTACAAGATCCTGTATAACGACGCGGTGGCGATGACCGGCGGCCAGCCGGTGGACGGCACCCTGTCGGTGCCGCAGATCGTGCAGCAGGTGGTGAGCGAAGGCGCCCGGAAGACCGTGGTCGTCACCGACCAGCCCGAAAATTATGCCGAGGTGAAGCTGCCCGAGGGCGTGACCGTGCACCACCGGAGCGAGCTCGATGTCATCCAGCGCGACTTGCGCACCATCCCCGGCGTGACGGTGCTGGTGTATGACCAGACCTGCGCCGCCGAGAAGCGCCGCCGCCGCAAGAAGAACAAGCCGGGCAAGACCGTCTTCCCCGATCCGGCGCGCCGCATGGTGATCAACCCGGCCGTTTGCGAAGGCTGCGGCGACTGCGGTGTGCAGTCGAACTGCCTGTCGATCCTGCCTCTGGAAACGGAATTCGGCCGCAAGCGCCAGATCGAGCAATCGTCGTGCAACAAGGATTATTCCTGCGTCGAGGGCTTCTGCCCAAGCTTCGTCTCGGTGCTGGGCGGCTCGCTGCGCAAGCCGGAAGTCAGCACGCTGTCGCTGGCCGATTTGCAGCAGGCCTTGGCCGCCTACCCCGAACCGGCGCCACCTGCGCTGGACAAACCCTTCGAGACCCTGGTCGCGGGTGTGGGCGGCACCGGCATCGTCACCGTCGGCGCGCTGATTACCATGGCCGCCCACCTGGAAGGCAAGGGCGCCTCGACCCTGGACTTCATGGGCTTCGCGCAAAAGGGCGGCGCGGTGCTGTCGCACGTACGCGTGGCGTCCTCGCCGGCGCGTTTGAACCAAGTGCGCATCGATTTGCGCCAGGCCGACGCCGTGTTCGCCTGCGACCTGGTGGTGGCCGCCATGCCCGACAGCCTGGCCGTGATGCGCGCCGGGCACACCAGGGTAGTGGCCAACGACCGCGAGATTCCCACCGCCGATTTCACGCGCGAGCGCGATGCCTCGATCAACAAGGAAGGCCTGCTGGAAAAGCTGGGCCTGGCCGCGGGTGCCGACAATCTCGTACGCCTCGACGCGCATGAGACGGCGGCGCGCTTCCTGGGTGACCCGATCGGCGGCAACATCCTCTTGATGGGTTACGCCTGGCAGATGGGCCTGGTGCCGGTCGGCCTGCCGGCGCTGCTGCGCGCGATCGAACTGAACGGCGTCGCGATCGACATGAACAAGCGCGCCTTCATGCTGGGCCGCTTGGCCGCAGCCGATGCGGGTGCGCTCGAACGCCTGGATCGCAGCGAGCGCAAGGTGATCCAGTTCAGCGCGCCGAAGCCGCTGGCCGAGACGGTCGCCGTGCGCTCCGCTTACCTGGCGGATTACCAGGATGCGGCCTACGCCAGGCGTTACGCGGATGCCATCGCCGCCGTCGAGCAGCGTGAAGCGCAAATCGACCCGACCGGCTCGCGCAAGCTGAGCAAACTGGTGGCCCGCAACCTGTTCAAGATCATGGCCTACAAGGACGAGTACGAAGTGGCGCGCCTGCATGCCGATCCGGCTTTCCGCGCCCAGATCGCCGCCCAGTTCGACGGCGACTACAAGCTCGCTTTCCACCTGGCGCCACCGCTGCTGGCCCGCCGCAAGCCGGGCTCCGATGTGCCGGCCAAGATGACGCTGGGCAGCTGGATGATGCCGGTCTTCGGCGGGCTGGCCAGGTTCAAGTCGCTGCGCGGCGGGCCGCTCGACATCTTCGGTTACACCGAGGAGCGCAAGCGCGAACGGGGGCTGCGCGAACGCTACCTGGGCTTTGCGGAGATGCTTGCCACCAGCCTGAATCCCGGCAACCGCGAGGCCGCGCTGAAGCTGGCGCAGCTGCCGGACGGGGTGCGCGGCTATGGCCACATCAAGCTGGCGGCCATGGACAAGCTGGATGCCGAATGGCCGAAGCTGATGGCGCAGTATCGTGGCGAACAGGTGATCGAGCTGAAGCGGCGCGCCTGAGTGCGTGGACTCGCCTCTGCGGTAACGGATGTTTGCGGCCGCGCCCGACACGATGCGTCGGGTTGCGGCCGCGTTCGTTCGAGGTCAGTTCCGGGCACGCAGCGCCAGATCGGCAGCGCGCTGCCGCTGCAGCAGCTCCTTCGCCAGCGCGAGCGCATCGTCTGCCGGCGCGGCGATATCGGGCTCGACGCCCGTGCCCTCCCAGTTGGTATGGGTAATCGGGCTGATGCTGCGTTGGTTCGGAATGGCGGCAACAAAGTGGCTGCCGAGGCGATACATGGTGACCGGGTGGGCCCCGCCCCAGGTCCGCTCGCCGATCACGGTGGCGCGCTTCAGGGCCTGCATCGTATAGGTGAAATCCTCGCCGGCAGACCCGGTGGCGGGACCAGCCAATATCATGACGGGCTTCGTGCCGCCATAGCGTTTGCCGCCGAGCCTGTCTTCGGTCCACATCTGCGTCGTCAGGCCGGAGTCGCGCGACCAGATGTCGTTCAGGCGGGTGCGCCCGTCGACGAAATAGCTGATCAGGAGCGCCACCGTCTGGGGCGAGCCGCCGCGGTGGGTGCGCACGTCGATGATGAGTGCGTCGGTATCGGACAGGGTATTCATCACGGCTGCGTATTTGTCCGCGACCAGCGAGGGAGGCGGAAATGCCGATATCCGCAGATAGCCGATGCCGGGATCCAGGCGGCCGACTTTCTCGATGCCATGGCGGCGCTCTGGCGCCGCATTCATCATTGCATCGGGATGATGGTCCGCGCGCAGGAGCCAGGGGCTGAACCTCACCTTCATATGCCGGTCGTGGGCCACGGAAGCGATATCGCTTGTCAGCCGTGAGGCAAATTGCATGCCGTTGGTGATGGCATCGTACTTGCCGTCCTGCTGGCGCTGTCGCAACAGCGCTTCGATCTGCCTTGCTTTTTCGGGAAATACGTAATGCTGGTTCAGTTCCGCAACCAGGGTATCGATTGCCTGCGTGCGCATGGTGCGGTCGAGCACGACGTCGGGGGGAGGCTTGACCGCGTACGCGCCGATCAGCACAAGGAACAGCAAGAAGAAGACGACGGCCAGCTTTGTTTTCGCTCCGGTCACGGCAAAGGAGGGAAGATCGGTCGTCTTCATGGGCTGCGTTCCTGATCGGCGGTGAATAGACGGGCGATGCGCAACCGGCAGTGCCGGAACATCTGCTTCCGGTGAGGGTTGAAGCGTGCAGCCAGTGTAGAGTATCAATGCAATTCAGACAATCGCAGGATCCGCCGAAGCTGCTGTCGCATCCGGCGACGCCAACACCGACTTCGCGACGGTTTCGCGGCATGGTCCCCATGCCGCGTACAAGGCGCGCGCATCCAGGCGGCCAGCCAGGCGGTCCGCCAGCGCAGCCGGCGCCGCAGTCTTCGCTTCTCCGTCCTCGACGTACGTCACCGCAGGGCCAACCTGGTCCAGGCAGCCGACCGCCAGGCTCAGCGTCGCGGCGATACCGGGACAGGCCGCCGCATCGGCGAAGTCCGCGCGGATCGTCCGCTCCAGCACATCCAGGTCGAGATGGGCGAAGCGCAGCCTGCCCTGGAATTCGTTCGGCACGTTGGTCCGGTCCTCGATACCGGGATAAGGCTTGCCCGGCAGTTCCCCGGCCAGCGGCCCGGCGCCATGGCGCGTGAGATAGGCGCGGGTGACATAAGTGATATCCAGTGTCCCGATTCCCGCTTCGCCCGCAACATCGAGCGCATTGCGGATGCCCGTATGCGAGCGGGTCACATACGGGAAAGCGCCACGGTCCTGGTCCAGCAGCAGACCTTGGGCGCCCTCGAACACGACCTGCGCGCTGTCTTTCAGCACCTCGGGGCGCGCGCATTGCGTCGCACGGCGGAACGTCATCGCGGCGTGAACATAGCGCTGCAGCGCTTCGTCGCTGGCGAGCCATTCGGCGGCCTGGCTGTCCAGCATCGGAATCCCGAGCGCGGCCAGGCGGCGCGGCACATAGTCGGCGCGAATCGCCGCCAGCCGGTTCAGCAGGTACCCGGAACCCTGGCGCAGGTCGCCCACGCTCAGCGCAAAGGCGGGGTCGAGATTGCGCTCGATCGTCTCGCCGAAGCCCATCCCGCAGCTGCCATGGCGGCCGGCGCCACGGTGCCGTTCGACGACCTGGTTGAGCAGGATGTCGTACAGGGTCGACACCGGCGCCCGCTCGTCGACGAAGACCGGCGGCAGCGCCACGCCGGCCGCCGCCAGGACATCCGCCTCCTTCAGGAACAGGGAGGGATGGCAGACGAAGTGGCGCGACAGATAAGTCGCCGCGCCGGCCATGGTGCCGCTGCCGAAATGGGAGAACACATGCCGCAGGCCGCCCGGCGTGGTAACGGTGTGGCCTGCCTGGGCGCCGCCGTTGAAGCGGACCACGATGCCGTCCTTGCCGGCGGGCGCGATGTGGTAGTCGGTCATCAGGCCCTTGCCTTCGTCGCCGTAGTTGGCGCCGATGACGGCCTTGGCGGTGTGGCGCATGATGTCTCCCGGTCCGCTCAGAAACGCACCAGCTCGCGCAGGGCACCCATGCGCGTGGCCGGCAGGGAGCCCAGCGCATGCGCCACCACGGTCGAGGTGTCGCCCGACCAGCTGTTCGCCACGGTGTCGCGGTCGCGGCCTTCGTTGACTTCCATCGCCGAGACCACCACCTCGGCCAGCCTGCGGTAATCCTTCAGCCGTAGCACACGCTGGCCGAGCAGCGCCTTCCACTTCTTCAGCACCCGGGGCAGGTAGCTTTTCGCGTAGTTGCCTTCCTCGACCACGACGTGGAAGACGTGGTACATGCGCGAGACCATGGTCAGCAGCTCGGTTATCGACAGATCGCGCTGCAGCGAGTCGCCGAAGATCGCTTTCGCATGCCTGGCCAGCAGCTCCTCGGGCGGTTCCTCGTCGCCGACCGTGAACAGGTAGCCTTTCCTGCCGCGCTTTTCGAAGCAGTCGATCTGCGTGTGCTGGGCGGCGAAGTACCAGGGCAGGTGATAGCCTTCGTGGCTGTTGCCGCCGCCGCCTTTCTCGAGCCAGATCATTTTGAGCTGGTCGGCGATGCGGATGTCGGCTTCGAACTGCGTGATCTGCAGCGGCGCGTCGTCGTGATAGGAGTCGCCGATGCCGCAGGCCAGGATGTGCGGGTCCGACACCGGTTTGCGCTTCAGGATTTCCTCGACCAGGGTGCCGAGACCCTCGCGCGCCATGGCGTCGGCGATCATGCCCATCGAGCCGGTGACGTCCAGCCCGATGATGATGGCATTCGAATCGGGATTCACCAGCGAGTCGCGCGATTCGCGCACCACGCCGTACGGATTCAGCTTCGGATGCATGCCCGACGACGTGAAGATGTCCTCGGTGCGTTTGCCGACGGTTGCCTTTGCGGTGCGCTTCCAGTCGTCTTCGTCCCAACGTGCTCCACCCATGATGTTCTCCTTAATTGTCAACTGCGGGTCTACCGCGGGTCAACTGCGTAGATATCGCTTTGCGTGAGGGGCAGTTCGGCGAAGCGACGTGCGCCGAAACTGTCATGCAGGACCTGGGTGCGCCAGGTCCGGTATTCGTCGATCGGGCTGCGTGATGCGGGCAGGCGCAGCCAGTCGATCATGGCCTGCGGCGCGGCGCCGTCGCGTTCCAGGCGGCTGCCGCCGATGTCGCCCAGCAGTGCGCGGCCGATCGCGCGCACCAGTTCCAGGTCGGTACGGATGTCGGCGCGCTTCCTGTCCAGCAGGCCATGCGGCGCCCAGGCGAGGGTGCTGGCCGGCGCCGCGGCCATGCGCTCGCCGAGCCGCGCCGCATACCACCAGCCGCCCAGCACGGCCACGCTGTGATCCGGCGGCGACAGGAAGCAGGTGTCGAGCGACAGGGCGTTGTGGGCGAGGCCGGTGTACTCGAAATAGCAGCACAGGTTGAGCAGCGAGCTGACCACCCAGGCCACGTGGCGCGGATCCAGGCGCCCGCCGACGTGATCGAGCACGTCGCGCAGCAGGAGCAGGTCGGGCGTCTTGCGCATCACGATCACCCAGGCGTCGGCGGTGCGGAAGGCGCCGGCGAAAGGGCAGGCCGGCAGGTGCGGCGCGATCTGCTGGCGCATCTTCTCGCTGGCGTAGTCCAGGCCTTGCAGCGCACGCTCGGCACGTTCCACCAGGTCGGCGTGGGCGAGATCGACGACGAAGGCGACCACCGAACCGGCCACGTACATGGCGCCGAGTTCGAAGCGGTGGCAGCGCAGGTAGTTGATCTCGTAGGCCTTGCCGTCGACCGCCGCAAGCTGCAACTGCCCGCCCTGGCGCGCTGCCATCCTTTCCCCGGCCTTGTCGTACAGGCCCTTGATGTGCTGGAAAACCCGGTGCGCGCCGGCTTCGCTGCTGCGGTCCGGATGCCACTTCATCGCCAGCAGGCGAAAGGCCTTCTTGATGTCAGCGGCGCTGCCGCCGAACAGGCGTTCCGGGCTGTGCTCGGGGATGGCCAGCAGGCTGGCCGCGGACAGGCTTGAGAGATCGGTGTGCATGGTTTGCTCCTTCGATGGGTTGATAGTAGCATGTTTATCGTAAAACGCAACTAACAACTAACAAGGCGAATATTCATTCTTGATTGCAACTCCAACGCGGTATCGTATGATCTTCACGTTTATCGCAGCTGACAATCATCATGAAACAATACGAAGACCCGCTGGCGTTGGTCGATGTCACGCTCTTCACCATCCAGGAGGGGCGGCTGTCGCTATTGCTGGCCACGCGCAAGAACCGGGACGAGCCGTATTGCGGCGCGCTGGCGCTGCCTGGCGGCGTGATTCACACAGACAGCGACGAGAACGCCCAGGACGCCGCCAGCCGCGTCGTGCGCACCAAGCTCGGTGTCGATCCGCCCTACATGGAGCAGCTCTACACCTTCTCGGGCCGGCTGCGCGATCCGCGCCGCTGGTCGCTGTCGGTGGCGTATTACTCGCTGGTGCCGGAAAGCGTGCTGGAACAGACGCAGGTCGAGGGGCTGGAGTTCGTGCCGGCCGATCGCATTCCCGACCTGCCGTTCGACCACAACGAGATCGCCGCCATGGCCATCCGCCGCCTGCGCAGCAAGTCGACGTATTCGTCGCTGCTGACCTTCCTGCTGCCGGCGGAATTCACGATCCCCGAACTGCATGCGGTGTACGAGCAGGTGACCGGCTCGGCGACGAACATCGCGGCTTTCCGCAAGAAGGTATTGGACGAGGACATGATCGAGCCGACCGGCGAGCGCCGCAAGGGCGGCCAGCATCGCGCGCCCGACCTGTACCGGCGCAAGGAGAAGGGGCTGCAGGAACTGAAGCGGACAATCTAGTCCGCTCCTGAAAGAAGGCGCAGCCGATGGCCCCTGGACAGGACACATCGGCTGCGGCAGGACGCTTAGCGGAAGCTGTAGTTCGCGCTCACGTAGAAGCGGCGGCCGCGCGGGTCGGTGTAGCTCGGATCGTAGCCCGACAGGAAGTAGTAGGCCTGGTTCGAGTACGGCGGTGCGCGGTTGAACAGGTTCTGCACGCCGAGGCGCAGCTTCAGCTGCGGGTTGAATTCATACGCGCCGGAGAGGTCCCACAGCGAATACGATTTCACGCGGTTCGCCGCGACCACGCTGCCGTCGTCGATGTTGATCGCCGTGTTCTGGTCTTCGTAGCCGCTGGACCAGGTGTTCTGCAAATTGGCCGACAGCGGGCCCCGGTCCCAGTCCAGGCTCAGGGTATGGCGCCAGCGCTGCACCACGCCGTCGGTGACGAAGCGGTTCAGGTTACTCACGAAGGCATCCCCTGGCGCATTCTGGATTTTCGAGGACAGCACATAAGTGCCGTTCAGGCGTCCGCCGACGTTGCCGTAGGCGGTGTGGATGCCGCGTACCGTTACCGCCAGGTCGAGCCCGCGCGCCAGCTGGGCGCCGCGGTTTTCCTTGCGCAGTTCGATGTAGTCGATCAGCCCATCCTCGTCGCGGTAGACCAGGTCGCCGTACTTGGCCAGGTTACCCAGGATGATGTCGTCGCCGATCTCGCTGATCAAGTCGGTGCGCTTGATGTTCCAGTAGTCGAGCGAGGCATTCACGTGGCTGCCCAGCGCCGCCACCGCGCCCAGCGAGAACTGGCGGCTGCGCTCGGGTTTCAGGTTCTCGTTGCTGTAGCGGCGCGTGTCCCAGTTGTCGGCGCAGTCCGAGTAATTGTTGTCGACCGTGGCGCAGTAGACCGGATCGGGCAGGGTGGCCGTGCTGCTGTAGACCGTCGGGCGGTGCAATTCCGTCATGGTCGGTGCGCGGAAGCCGCGGCCGGCCGAGGCGCGCAGCAGCACGCCGGCTTGCGGGCGATAGCTCAGGCCGATCTTCGGGCTGGCCGCGCCGCCGACCTGCTCGTAATGGTCGTAGCGCGCAGACAGCTGGGCTTCCCACTGCCTGGCAAACGGCAGCAGCACCTCGCCGTACAGCGCTGCCACCTTGCGGCTGTCGCTGGTGGCGCGGCCGCCTTCGGGCGCGGCGTCGTTGTTGATGTTGTC
Organism: Massilia sp. YIM B02769; assembly: GCF_030411995.1. Lineage (GTDB taxonomy): Bacteria > Pseudomonadota > Gammaproteobacteria > Burkholderiales > Burkholderiaceae_D > Telluria. The sequence goes on along the minus strand of NZ_JASNRC010000004.1, from coordinate 236,966 downwards.
GCTCAGGAGCAGTTCCGAGGGCGTGAAGCGATTCCGTTCGCGCCGCGCCTCGCCGCCGACCGCCACGGCCAAATCGCCGCCGTCCATCTTGCCGAGGGCGCGCGAGAACTTGAAGTCGAAGGAGTCGAGCGTGCCGCGCGCGCGGCGCACCACGTCGTTCACCTGGATGCTGTCGATCAGGGCCAGGCCTTCGGCGCTCGACGGGCCGAAGGGATTGATGCGGCCATCGAGGATTCCTTCCATCAGCTCGTTGTAGAGCACGTAGCCGTGGGTGTCCTTGTCCTTGACGGTATTGACGCTGTGGTTGAAGGCGGCGTCGTAGTCCCAGCCGGCCACGGTGCCGGTCATGCCGACCACGAAGCGCGTGGCTTCGCTGGTCAGTTCGCTGGTGCGCTGGCCGGCTTCGTTCAGGCGCATGCGCAGTTCCAGTTCGCCCGGATAATCGTCCTCGAGTTCTTCCAGCCCGTAGCCCGCCAGTTGCGGCACCAGGCTGTAGTCGATGTAGCCGGTCACGCGCGCGGCCGAGCCGGTGTACCAGGTCTTGGCGCGGCTCAGCGCCACCTCGGCATAGGCCTGGTGGCCGCCGCCGAGCTTCACCACGCCGCGGCTCAGCAGGCTGGACTTTTCCGATTTCGGATACAGCTCGGTGTCGCCCATGTAGTTATAGGTGCAGGCGTCCACGCCACCGGTACCGGCCGGCAGGTAGACATTCGCCGGCGGGTCGCAGTTCGGCACCGACAGATTGATCAGGCGGTTCGTGATCGGCTGGCCGTTGATGGTGAAGCCGCGTTCCTGCAGGCGCTCGCGCTGCAGCGAGGTCAGGCGGATGTTGGCCGGGCTGGTGTAGCCAGAGAGCAGGTGGCCGAGGCGCTGTTCGACCTTCAGGTTCGGGATGAAGGAACGCTGCGCGGTGCTCAGCGCGTTCGTGCGCTGGAAGTCGGCCACGGCGAACACGTTGTAGCCATCGGTGTCGAGCGCACCGAAGCCGGCGCTGAGGCTCAGGGTGCGCTTGCCGGCGCCGCCCTCGTCGGTCTTGCCGGCGTAGCCGCTCAGTTCCACGCCCTGGTAATCCTTGCGCGTGATGAAGTTGATCACGCCGCCGATGGCGTCGGTGCCGTACAGGGCCGAGGCGCCGTCGAGCAGTACCTCGACGCGTTCGAGCGCGGCGGCCGGGATGTTGTTCAGGTCGACGCCGCTGTCGTCGCCAGGCGAGGCGAAGTTGGCCATGCGGCGGCCGTTCAGCAGCACCAGGGTCGAGGAGGTGCCGATGCCGCGCAAATTCGCGCTGTTGAAGCCGCGCTGGTCGCCGCCGACGTTGATGCTGGCGCCGTCGGTCAGGCCGTTGACGTTGGCGGACACGCGGCCCAGCAGTTCGGCGGCGGTGGTGACGCCGGCTTTTTCGATCTCCTCGCGCGTCAGCACCTGGACCGGCAGCGCGGTCTCGGATTCGACGCGGCGGATGGCGGAACCGGTGACTTCGACGCGCGGCACCTCGCGCGCGGTTGTGGCAACGTCAGTGGCGGTCACATCCTGCGCGAATGCCGGTGCGGCCAGGGTGCCGCCAAGCGTCCAGGCGCCGGTGAGCAGCAGGCCGCGTACGATGCGCGCGCCTGCTTTCAGCTTGGTTTTCATTGTTTTTCCTTGGTTAAGACTTTGGCTCATCCGCGATATTAATGCGACGCCAGCTGGACAGGTAAAAAATGGAGATTTGGAAAGATATGTAGTAAAAAAGATACGCGACAGACGAGGTTCCCCTGAGCGAAAAATTGACAGCCGGCGCTGGAGCTGATCTCGCGCTTGCGGCCTCCGGCCTGCGCTGCTATCCTTTCCGGCTCAGCGAAAAACGGGCGTCCGAACAGGCGCACCGCGCACCACTTTCCCCCAGACTGACATCGCCGCCCGCCGGCGATTTTTGCATTCCGGGTCAGATACAAGATTTCCGACATGACCACCCGCCGCCATCCCCCCAACTTCAAGGACATCGCCGCACTCACGCTGCGCGTCTGGCGCGAAGCCGCCACCTTCTTTCTCAGCATCGAGCTGGGGCTGATGCTGCTCGTCGTTGCCGCCACTGTCGGCGGCGTCTGGCTTGCCGTCATGCACGACGTCCACAGCCTGCTCGCGTTTGGTTTCGCCATCGCCTATGTCGCCACTCGCGTCATGCTGCACGTCAAGCGCATCCTGAGCTGGCCGTTCATCTGAGAATGCGTTCCCAAGGCTGTTAAATACTCGGGTTCGTTAAGTAACCAACAGTGTCGTCCTGTTTCCGCGTGCAGACTGGTCAACCCGTTTGCGGATCGAACCGCCAATGGGTTTGACGCCAATCCACCAGGAAAGGAAATACATGAAAGCGCTCGTTTATAACGGTCCCTGCGACGTGCAGGTGAAGGACATGCCCGACGCCCGGATCGAAAAGCCGACAGACGTGCTGGTGCGCATCACCACCACCAACATCTGCGGTTCGGATCTGCACATGTACGAAGGCCGCACCAGCATGGAAACCGGCCGCATCCTCGGCCATGAGAACATGGGCGAAGTGATCGAGGTCGGCAACGCCGTCGACCGCGTGAAGGTGGGCGACATCGTCTGCCTGCCGTTCAACATCGGCTGCGGCTTTTGCGAGAATTGCGAGCGCGGCCTGTCCGGCTTTTGCCTGACGGTCAATCCCGGCACCGCTGGCGGCGCCTATGGCTTTGCCGGCATGGGCCCCTACAGCGGCGGCCAGGCCGAGCTGCTGCGCGTGCCTTATGGCGACTACAATTGCCTGGTGCTGCCGCCGGACGCCAAGGAAAAGGAAAACGATTACGTGATGCTGTCGGATATTTTCCCGACCGGCTACCACGCCACCGAACTGGCCGGCGTCAAGCCGGGCGAATCGGTGGTCATCTATGGCGCCGGGCCGGTCGGCCTGATGGCGGCCATGTCGGCCAACATCAAGGGCGCGAGCCAGGTGTTCGTGGTCGATACCCACAAGGACCGGCTGGCCCTGGCCGAGAAGCTGGGCGCGATCCCGATCGACGATACCGAAGGCGGCGGCGTGCAGCAGATCCTCGACATGACCGACGGCAAAGGCGCCGATTGCGGCTGCGAGTGCGTCGGCTACCAGTGCTGCGACAAGCACGGCAAGGAAGTGCCGAACCTCACCATGAACAACCTGGTGCAGACCGTCAAGGCGACCGGCGGCATCGGCGTGGTCGGTGTGTTCCTGCCGCAGGACCCGGGCGCCCACGACGCGCTGGCGAAGGAGGGCAAGCTCGCCTTTGACTTCGGCAATTTCTGGTTCAAGGGCCAGCGCATCGGCACCGGCCAGGCCAACGTCAAGCACTACAACCGCTACCTGGCCAAGCTGATCCATGCCGGCAAGGCGAAGCCGTCGACCATCATTTCGCACGAGCTGTCGCTGGGCGAAGCGCCGAAGGCCTACGAGCAGTTCGACAAGCGCGCCGAGGGCTGGACCAAGGTCGTGCTGAAGCCGGGTAAATAAGCACGAAACGGGGCCGGCCGATCGCTGCCTGCCTCGCCATCGGGTAAGATGGAGCGTCGCTCATCTTGCCCGTCCCTGCATGGAATTTCGCCAGATTCACTACTTCATCTCCCTGTACGAAGAGGGCACCGTCACGCGCGCCGCGCACCGGCTGAACATCGTGCAGCCGGCCCTGAGCATGCAGATCAGTAAGCTGGAAGACCACTTCGGCCAGAAGCTCTTCGAGCGCACCAAGCAGGGCATGGTGCCGACCGCCGCCGCGCGCCAGATGTACCGCCTGTTCCTGCCGATCATGCGCGACTTTTCGAATGCGCAGGCGCAGATGCTGAGCAGCGAGGGCGAGATCCGCGGTCACGTGAACATCGGCATGATCGCCTCGATCACCGAGGGCGTGCTGGTCGATACCCTGAGCGAGTTTTCAAACAAGTACCCGCAAGTGGGTGTGACGGTGAGCGACGGCTATACCAGCACGCTGACCGACTGGGTGGCCGGCGGACGCCTGGACGCGGCCATCGTCAACAAGCCGCGCCGCCCGCTGGCGCTGGACGTCGAGCACATCATCGACGAGGAGATGGTCCTGATTACAGGGCCGGGGTTCGCGGTCAGCCTGCCGGCGAACCTGACCTTGCGCCAGTTGCCGTCGCTCGGGCTGGACCTGGTGCTGCCGAGCCGCGGGCATGGCTTGCGCAGTAACATCGACAGCTTTGCCGAAGCCGAGAACATCGAGCTGGTGCCGAAGTTCGAGATCGATTCGCTGGTGGCGACGGTGAACCTGGTCGAGCGCAACCAGGTGGCGACCATCGTGCCGCGCGTGGCGGTGCACAGGCAGCTGGCCAGCGGGGCGCTGCGGGCGTATCCGATCGTGTCGCCACGGCTGGTGCGGCGGGTGGTGAGCGTGTCGCATCCAAGGCGGCCGCTCAATCCCGCGACGAAACTGTTTATCTCGATGCTGGCGGCGAATATGCGCCTGCGCGCACCGGGTGAACGGCCACCGGAATGATTTCGTACGGTGGGCACTCCGTGCCCACGCGGTTACGTGCATATCCTTGCACTACGTGCGGTGAATTGTCGCCCGCTAGCGCCGAGCCAGGCCAGGCCAGGTAATGCGGATTCGTGGCCGTTGCAGCTTGTGCGAGCGATGCCTCGCTGCTGCGGACTGCGGGACCGTGCGTAACCGCGTGGGCACGGAGTGCCCACCGTACGGTTGAGGTTGCGGTTACGTCGACGACGCGAATGACCGAAGGATGCGTGGTTCGTCGGCCTTACACCAGCCCGGCGTTGCGGAAGATATGCTTGGTCTCGAGGAAGTCGGCCAAGCCCTCGTAGCCATGCAAACGCCCGATCCCGCTACGCCGATAACCGCCCGTCTCCGCTTCCGCAAACAAGCGGTTATGGTCATTGATCCACACCGTCCCGTTGCGCAGCGCCCGCGCCAGGCGCATGCCGCGGTCGCCGTCGGCCGTCCACACGCTGGCCGACAGCCCGAACACGGTATTGTTGGCACGCGCCACCGCTTCCTTCTCGTCCTCGAAGCGCTCCAGCACCACGAACGGACCGAAGATCTCGTCCTGGGTGAAGAAGGCATTCGCATCCGCATGCGCTACCAGCGTCGGCGTCAGGAAGTGGCCGTTCGCCAGCTTGCCCGCACCGCGCCCGCCGCGCAGCACGACCTCGTCGCAGTTCTCCAGCGCACGCTCGACGTCGCGCGATACCCGCTCCAGCGATTCGCCATCGATCAGCGGCCCCATGCCGGCACCCGGTGTGTCCCCGGGCGCCACCAGGATGGATGACAAGGCCGCCTTCAGGGCGCCTTTCATCTCCTCGTAGCGTGAGGCATGCACCAGCACCCGGCGCGCGGCCGTGCACTGCTGGCCCGAGATGATGGTGGCGGCCGTCGCCAGCCGCTGCGCCACCTTGCCAATATCGGCATCCGGAAACACCAGGCAGCTCGACTTGCCGCCCAGTTCCAGCGACAGCTTCTTCATGGTCGGCGCGGCGGCCGCCATGATGCGCTGGCCGGTCAGGTTCGAGCCGGTGAAGCTGAGCACATCGACCTCGTTCGAGGCCACCAGTTCCTGCGCCACCTCGCTGCCGTTTTCCAGCACCAGGTTCAGCACGCCGCGCGGCATCGACTCGACCGCCGCCAGCTCGCGCAGCACCTGGGTCGTGATCTGCGCGGTCTGGTGCGCCGGCTTGATGACGACCGTACAGCCGGCGGCCAGGGCCGGCGCCAGCGAGCGGATCAGCAGCACGACCGGCGCATTCCACGGAATGATCAGGCCCGCCACGCCGGCCGCCTCGCGCAGCGTGGCCGAATAGGCGCCTGGCTCGACTTCCATGAAGTGGCCCGGCATGTGGCGCGTGAGGCCCGCGTAGTAGCGGATCTCGGAAATTGCGCCGGCCATTTCGCCGCGCGACTGCGCCAATACTTTACCGTTTTCCTGGGTCAGCAGGGCGGCCAGTTCGGCGCGCCGCTCCAGGCGGTCGGCCCAGGCCAGCAAGACCATCTGGCGCAGGCGCGCGTCATGCGCCCACAGCGAATGCTCGAAGGCCCGGCGCGCGGCGGCGATGGCATGCCTGGCTTCGGCCACGCCACTGGCGGCATAGGCGCCGATGACGCTGCCATCGGCGGGGTTGCGGCTCTCGCCGGTCGCGCCGCCGGCCGCGCCTTGCCACTGGCCGTCGATGTAGTTGAGGGCGTTCAGGGTGCTCATGGTCGGCCGGCTCCTTGGATCAGCTGCCGTTGAAGACTGGCGGACGCTTGGCGTGGAAGGCCTCGACGCCTTCGCGGAAGTCGTTCGACGAACGCAGGCGGCTGTAGCAGTGGCCTTCCAGCTCGATCGCCACCGACAGCGGCGAATCCTCGGTGTCGTTCAGCAGCTTTTTTGCTGTCCGCTGGGCCAGCGGCGAGAAGAAGCGCAATTCGTCGACCAGGCGGTCGGTGGCCGCTTCCAGTTCGGCGTCGGGCACGATCTCGGTGGCCACGCCCCAGTCGTAGGCTTGCTGGCCGGGGATGCGGCGCGAGCGCATCACGATGTCCTTGGTGCGGGTGATGCCGACCATCTTCTGCAGGCGCGCCGAGCCGCCCGAGCCAGGGATCTGGCCCAGCTTCTGTTCCGGCAGCGCGTAGAAGGTGGTGTCGGTGACGATGCGGAAGTCGCAGGCCAGCGAGATCTCGAAGCCCACGCCGAAGCAGAAGCCGCGGTTCGCCGCGATGACAGGTTTGCTGCAGCGGGTCGGCGCGGCGATATTCCAGGCCAGCTTCGACACGTGTTCCGGGCTCGCTTCCAGGAAGCCGCGGATGTCGCCGCCGCTGGAGAAGTGCTGGCCCTCGGCGCGCAGCACGATCACGCGCACGCGCTCGTCGGCGTCGAGCGCCTCGAACACCAAGCGCAGCTGCTCGCGCTGGGGCATGGTGATGATGTTGAACTGGCCGTTCGAGAGCACGATGTCGGCGCGCTGGCGCTCGGCGTCGATCTCGACGCGGAAGTTGACGAGGTTTTCGAGCAGGGTCTGGGCCGGGTGGTTCAATTGGGTCATGCTGTTCTCCTGATGTTATTGGTGGTGTTCGGTATGGTGTGTCTTGTTCATGCCTTCCCAGCGCCGCACCAGGCCCGCGTGGGGAAGGTCGAAAAGGTCGAGCAGGCGGCCGACCGTATGGTCGACCATGTCGTCGAGCGAATCGGGCCGGGTATAAAAGGCCGGCACCGGCGGGAAGACGATCCCGCCCATTTCGGTCACGCTCGTCATGTTGCGCAGGTGCGCGAGATTCAACGGGGTTTCGCGCGCCACCAGCACCAGCCGGCGGCGTTCCTTGAGCATGACGTCGGCGGCGCGCGAGACCAGGTTGTCGGCCAGGCCGTGGGCGATGCTGGCCAGGGTCTTCATCGAGCAGGGCGCCACCACCATGCCGGCCGAGCGGAACGAGCCGCTGGCGATCGTGGCGCCGATGTCCTTCACGTTGTGCACCACGTCGGCCAGGGCCTCGATCTCGCTCTTGCGCATGTCGAGTTCCTGCTGGGCCGTCATCACGCCGGACGACGACATCACCAGGTGCGACTCGCAGGCGCCGCTCTCGCGCAGGGCCTGCAGCAGGCGCACGCCGTAGATGGCACCGCTGGCGCCGGTGATGGCGACGACCAGGCGCGGCTTGTTCATGGACGCACCTTGGCTTCGTGCCAGTCCACCGTGGCGCCGCGCACGATTTCCCGGTCGAGATCGATCTCCAGCTCGCCCGGGATGCGCACCTTGGTGAACACGTGGCCGCGGTAGGCCACCGGCTTGGTGGCGTCCAGGCCCATCTTGGCGCTGATACCCTGCAGGTGCGGCGGCGCGACTTCGTCCTCGCCGTAGTCGTGGCCGATCGTGGTCGAGGGGTCGAGCGCCGAGCCCTGGGCGCCGGCGATCACGATCAGATCGCGGTCGGCCTGGAAGCGGGTGGCCACGGCCCACTCGACCTGCTGCGGATCGTGCACGTCGACGTCGTCGTCGACGATGGTCACCTGCTTGATGTCGTAGTGCGTACCGAACGCGCCGAGGATCACGTTGCGCGGCTCGCCTTCGCGCAGCTTGCGGAATTTCACGAACAAGTGATACCGGCCGACGCCGCCCACCGACAGGTGCACGTCGAGCACGCCGGGGAAGCTGCGCTGCAAATGGGCCAGCATGGTCGCCTCGCGCGGGATCGAGCCGAGCAGCAGGTGCTCCATCTCGGCCGGCACGATGGTGTGGAAGATCGGGTTGGCGCGGTGAGTCACGGCCGTGACTTCGATGACCTCGCGGTTCTCCCTGGCGCTGTAGTACTTCGGGAATTCGCCGAACGGGCCTTCGGGCTCGCGCAACTGCGGCAGCAGCTTGCCTTCGATGACGATCTCGGCATTTGCCGGTACGCGCACCTCGCTGCCCAGGCATTTGCTTACTGCCAGCGGTGCGCCGTGCAGGGCGCCGGCGATTTCCAGCTCGTCGTGGTCGATCGGGGTGATCGCCTGCGAGGCCAGCAGCGTGAGCGGATCGGCGCCGATCACCACCGCCACGTCCAGCGCCTGGTTCTCGGCCTCGGCCGCTTTATAGAATGCCAGCAGGTGGCGCGGCAGCATCAGGATCGCCATGCGGTCCTTGCCGTGCACCTGGATGCGGTTGATCGACACGTTCTGGATGCCGGTCACGGGATTGCGCGCGATGACCAGGCCGGCCGTGATGTAGGGGCCGTTATCGTGTTCGCTGTGGGTCGGGATCGGCAGCAGGGCGTGCAGGTCGACGTCGGTGTGCACGACCTGCTGGCAGGGCGCGGAACCCGGCTCGACTTCGCGCCAGGGCAGGGGGTTGTCGGCCGCATGGCGGAAGGCGGCCAGCAAGCCGGCCTGCTCGACGCCCATCGCTTCGGCGATCCAGGCGCGGCGCGAGATGAAGCCTGAGACGACCGGAATCGCATGGCCGTCGGGTTTTGGAAAATACGCCGCCTGGCTGCCGTCGAGGCGCTTGGCGATGGCCGCCAGGGTGTGCCTCAAAGGCACGCCGTCGCGCAGCACGGCCAGGCGCTTCGTTGCTTCCAGGTGCGCCAGCCATGTGCGCAGGTCGCGTGCCTTGGCCGGGGTATCGAAATGTTGCGCGTTCATCAGACAGCTCCCTTGTCGTTACCCGGCAGGCTTTCGTATTCGCCCGCCACCAGCTTGCGGCGCAAGATCTTCCCGACCGGCGATTTCGGGATCTCGCGCACGAACACGTATTCGCGCGGGCGTTTGAAGTTCAGCAGGTCGGAGGTGCGGCAGTGTTCGTTCAGCGCTTCGGGCGTGGTCTCGCCACGCGTCTTCACGAAGGCGACTACCTTCTGGCCCCAGCGCTCGTCCTGCAGGCCGGCCACCGCCACTTCGTCCACGGCCGGGTGCAGGGAGAGTACCGATTCGATGTCGACCGGCGAGATGTTCTCGCCGCCGCTGATGATCATGTCGTCCATGCGGCCGGTGACGAACAAATCGCCATCGGCGTCGATGTAGCCGGTGTCGCCGGTGAAGTACCAGCCGTTCCTGATCGACTTCGCATTCGCGTCGTCGCGGTTCCAGTAGGCCTCGAAGGCTTCGTCGCCTTCCAGGTCGCAGATGATCTGGCCTTCCTCGCCCACGGCCACCGTTCCTTCAGGCGAGCTGGCGGTAAGCGGCACCACGCGGATGCGGGTATTGATGCCGGCGCGTCCGGCGCTGCCGGCCTTGCGCGTGGCGTCCTGGTCGATGGTGAAGGTGTAGACCTCGGACGAGCCGTAGTGGTTCACGAACAGCTCAGGATGGAAGGTATCGGTCAGGCGCTTCAGCAAACCATCCTGCATCGGCGCACCGGCGAAGCCGAGTTTGGTGACCGAGGAGATGTCGGCCCCGTTCTTTTCGCGCCAGGCCAGCATGTCGTGGTACAGCGTCGGCACCAGGTACAGGCAGGTGATGCGGTCTTGCGCGATCGAGTGGAAGGCGGCGGCGCAGTCGAACTTGGGCACGCAGACGAACAGGCCGTCGACCAGCGCCATCGCCAGCAGCGAGCGCACGCCCATGGTGTGGTACAGCGGCATCACCCCCAGGGTGCGCTCGCCGCGCTTGTACAAATTCTGGGCCACGTGGCCGAGGGCCGCGGCGCGCTCGGCACGGTGGCGGCGCGGCACGCCCTTTGGTTTACCGGTGGTGCCCGAAGTGTAGAGCATCAGCGACACGTCGTCGGCCGTCGCTTGCAGGATGGGCGACGCCGGCACGTTTGCCAGCAGCTCGGCAAAGGCGGTGGTCCCGGCGCTGTCGCGCACGGCGCCGATCGTGATGCGCGGCAGGGCCATCGCGGCCGGGCTGCCTTTCACGGCGTCTTCGCTGATTGGTTCATAGGCGACGGCGCGCGCATTCGCGTCGAGCGCGCAGTACTCGACTTCCTCGGGCTTTGCGCGCCAGTTGAGCGGCGTCGCGATCACGCCCAGGAATTGGCAGGCCCAGTGCAGGGTCGCCATCTCGATGCGGTTCTGCAGCACGACGAGCAGATGGTCGCCGCGTTGCAGGCCAAGCCCGGCCAGGCCGGCGGCGGCGCACTGGATGCGCTCGTACCACTGGGCATAGGTCAGGCGCTGCTCGCCGTCGACCACGGCCAGCGCATGCGGGCTGCGTTCCACGCTTTGCAGGAAGGTGCGTCCAAGATCCAGCACGATGTTCTCCTCTATTGTTGTCGTCTTTGTTCGTCGGCTCAGGCGTCCACGAGACGCGCCTGTTCGGCAGGGCCGATAGCGGCGTGGCCGGCGGTATCCGGGGCGAGGGCGGCGCCGTACGGCCGGCCGAGGCGTTCGGCGGCGGTCTCCAGCACCGCCTTCACGATGTTCGTGTAGCCGGTGCAGCGGCACAGGTGGCCCGACAGCATCTCGCGTACTTCGTGTTCGCTCGGGTCCGGATTGCGTTGCAGGTAATCGGTGCAGGACATCAGGATGCCCGCGGTGCAGAAGCCGCACTGCAGCGCGTGGTTGCGGCGGAAGGCTTGCTGCAAATCGGATAGTCCCTCGATATCCTTGTTCAGGCCCTCGACGGTATCGACCTTGCAGCCTTCGGCCTGCACGGCCAGGGTCATGCAGGAGCGACCCGCCACGCCGTCGATGTTCACGGTGCAGGCGCCGCAGACGCCGTGTTCGCAGCCGACATGGGTGCCGGTCGCGCCCAGTTCGTGCCTCAGGAAGTCCGACAGCAGGGTGCGCGGTTCGCAGGTGCCGCTGCGCTGCTGGCCATTGAGTACCAGGTGGATGCGTACGACATCGTCTTTACGGTAAGTCTTCATCATTGAGCCTTGTCGATTGCGGCGCGGCCCAGGTGGCGCACCAGTTGACGCCGGAATTTGGCCGAGGCGTGGTGATCGTCCTTTGCCCCGAGTTCCCAGGCGAAGTCGTTGATGGCGGCGTCGAGGTCGGCGCCATCCAGGCGCGGCCAGGCGCGCACGACGGGGCGGTCCGAGACGCCGCCGACGGCCAGGCGGATGCCGTCCGGCTTGACGACCGCAGCCACCGCGCACACGGCGAAGTCGCCATGGCGGCCCGAGAACTCATCGAAGGCGTAGCGCACGCCGGCTTGCGCCAGCGGGTAGCGCACCTCTTCCACCAGTTCGTCCTGGGCGCGCGCCGTCATCAGCATGCCCTGGAAGAAGTCGGCGGCCGCGACCACGCGCCGTCCACGGCCGCTGCGCAGCACGACTTCGCCCTCCAGCGCCAGCAGGGCCAGCGGCAGTTCGGCGCTCGGGTCGGCATGGGCCACCGAGCCGCAGACCGTGCCGCGGTTGCGGATCTGGAAGTGCGAAATATGCGGGAAAGCCTGGGCCAGCAGCGGCACTTCGTTCTTCAAGCCAGGGCGCCACTCGACGCTGCCCTGGGTGGCAGCGGCGCCGATTGCCAGGTGCTTGCCATCGACACGCACGTAGTTCAGGTCCGGCACGCGCGAGATGTCGATCAGGACGCTGGGCTGGGCCAGGCGCAAGTTCAGCACCGCCATCAGCGACTGGCCGCCGGCCAGGATGCGCGCGTCGTCGCCGGCCTGGGCCAGCATGGCCACCGTTTCCTCGGCGCTGTCGGGACGGGCGTAATCGAAAGCTTGCGGTTTCATCGTTGACCTCCAAACAGGGCCAGCAGGCGTTGCCAGAGGCTGCGTTTCTTGACTGGTACAGGGGCGCTGCCGTCCGCCGTGGCGGGGCCGCCGGCTTCGCGTCCCAGCTGTTCGAACAGCTGGTTCAGCACGATCTTGGCCGCGCCTTCCAGCATGCGACTGCCTACCGCCGCCACCTTGCCCGACACTTGCGCGGCGTAGTCGTAGCGCAGCAGGGTGCCGCCGCCCACAGGCTCCAGCGTCACCAGGCCGCTGCCGCTGGCGCTGCCCACCGAGGACAGGCCGGTGCCGGCCAGGCGCAGGCTGCGCGGCGGATCGAGTTCGGACAGGGCTACCTCGGCGGCATAGCGCGCCTTGATCATGCCCACGCCCACGGTGACGTCGGCGCGGTAGCGGTGTTCGCCGACCGGTTCCAGGGCATTGCAGCCGGGGATGACTTTCGCCAGTGCTTGCGGGTCGAGCAGGACGCGGAACACGGCGTCGGGCGAAGCGTCGAGTTTCACTTCGCCGCGCGCGGCCAGCGACTTGCCGCCCTTGGCCGGCCTGGTTGCCGCGCTGTCGGCAGCGGCGCCATCAGCCGGCGCATCGGCCGTCAGGGGCGAATACGCGGGTGCGGCGGGCGCCACCTTGGCCGCTGGCGAGGGCGGCGGCTCGTCGCCGCCGATCAGGTCCATCACCTTCGACGGCGTCAGCGGCAACACGATGTCCTTCACGCCCAGCGCGTCGGCCACGGCATTGCCGATGCAGGCCGGCGTGCTCATGTTGTTGCCCTCGCCCAGGCCCTTGGCGCCCAGCGGCGTGAAGGGCGAGGGCGTTTCCATGTGCAGGATGCGCGGCTCGGGTACTTCGCAGGTGGTCGGCACCAGGTAGTCGGCAAAGGTGCCGGACTGGAAGCTGCCGTCTTCGCCGTAGCGGAATTCTTCCATCAGCGCCGCGCCCAGGCCCTGGGCAAAGGCGCCGCGGATCTGGCCGTCGGCCAGTGCCGGGTTCAGGATCTTGCCGGCGTCGTGGGTGGTCACGTAGTCGTCGATGCGTATGCGGCCGGTATGGCGGTCGACTTCCACGGCGCAGACATCGAAGGCGAAACCATACGCGGCCGAGGTATTCACGCGGTCCTGCTCGTCCGGCGCACCCAGCTGCGGCGCGGTCCAGAAGGCGGTTTCGCGCAGGCCCGGTTCCACGCCGGCCGGCAGCAGGGCCGGCGCCCAGTGCGGGCTGGCGGCCATGCGCAGGAAGGGCAGCGACTTGGCCGGATCGGCTTTCGCGTACACCTTGCCGCCTTCAAAGACGATGTCGGCTGCATCCACGCCCAGCTGGGGCGCGGCGATCGCGGCCAGCTTGTCGCGCAATTTGACGGCCGCCAGGTGCACGGTGCCGGCCACGGCGCCGGCGAAGCGGCTCGAGTAGTTACCGGCGGCGACCGACCAGGCATCCTTCTGGGTATCGAATTCCACGTTCACGGCCACGCCGTCGGGCACGATGCCGAACACGTCGGCCACGACCTGGGCGCAGACGGTGCGGTGGCCCTGGCCGGCCGGGGCCGAGGCGATGGTCACGTTGACGCCGCCGAGCGGGTCGATGGCGACGCTGGCCGAGGCGATGGCGCCGTTCTTCGGGCCGGCCTTGGCGCGCGCTTCCTTCGGCAGCACGGTGGTGATGTAGCCCATGTTCGAGATCGAGGGCTCGACGATGGCGGCGAAGCCGATGCCGTACAGGCGGCCTTCGGCACGCGCTTGATCCCGCCGCGCATACAGTTCGGCCAGGCGGCCTTCGCCCTGCACCAGTTCCAGCGCGCCCCCGTAGTTGCCGGAGTCGATCAGGGCGCCGGCCGCCGCTTGATAAGGAAAGGCATCGGCCGGGATGAAGTTGCGGCGATACAGCTCGACCGGGTCGATCCGCAGTTCGACCGCGATGCGCTGCATCAGGCGTTCCAGCGCAAAGTAGACCTGCGGGCCGCCGAAGCCGCGCACCAGGCCGGCCGGGGTCTTATTCGTCAGCACCACGCGGTTACGCACCAGCAGGTTCGGGATCGCATAGGCGCCGGTCAGGCAGCCGTGCATGCGGTAGAAGGTGGCCGGTTCCGGCGCGCGCAGGTAGCCACCGCAATCGTCGAACTGGTCGTAGTCCAGGGCGGTGATGCGGCCGTCGGCTTCGACGGCGGCGCGGATGGTCGACTGGCGGTTCGTGGCCGAGGTCAGGCCGGCCAGGTGTTCGAGGCGGTCCTCGACCCATTTGACGGGGGCGCCGGCCTTGCGCGAGGCCAGGCACATCAGCACCGCGTACTGGAACACGGCATGCTTGACGCCGAAGCTGCCGCCGGAATCGCGGAAGGTGCGGTGGCGCAGCTTGTGGCCGGGCACGCGCAGGGCCAGGGCCATCACGGTGTGCAGCGAGAACGGGCCCATGAAGTTGGAGGCGACGTCGTAGCCTTCTTCCTCGGACTGCCATTCGGCCACCACCACCGCGCCTTCGATCGGCGTGCACGAATTGCGCGGGTAGCGCACCGTGAGTTCGACCGTGTGCGGGGCGTTGGCAAAGGCGGCTTCCGGCTCGCCATAGCGGAACGAGCGGTCGCTGACCACGTTGCTGCCCACGCCTTCGTGCAGGATGGCGGCGTCGGGCAGGATGGCCTCGTCGATCGAGGTGACCGGATCGAGCGGGGTGTAGTCGGCGACGACCAGGTCGGCCGCATCCTCGGCCAGGTAGCGGGTGTCGGCCACCACCACGGCGACCGGTTCGCCGACGTAGCGCACGCGGTCCACGGCCAGCGCCCACATCTCCATCGGCGCCTTGACGCCGACCACGAAGGGCTTGGACCAGTCGCGGATATCAAGCCCCGTGAGGACGGCGCGCACGCCCGGGGCGGCGGCGGCACGGGTGATGTCGATGCCGTTCAGGGTGGCGTGTGCATGCGGGGAGCGCACCACCACGGCTTGCAGGGTGCCGGGCTTGACTCCGACGTCGTCGCCGTACTGGCCGCGGCCGGTGAGCAGCGAGGCGTCTTCGATGCGCTGCATCGGGCGGCCGGTGTAGGGCTTGTCGCCGGCATCCTGCCCGGGCGCGTGGTGGAGCTTCATTTCCATGCGTTCGTGTCTCCTGCTGTGATGCTTTTTTGTTTAAAACGAGTATAGGGAGCACATCGCATCACGACAAATAATGAATAATGAAGTTATCCATCAAAAATTGTGATGCATCGCGCATGGTGCGGCCGAACGCAGCCGCACTCCTGCTTATTGCCTTGCCTCGTCGCGCGCCTCGACGCCGAGCGTGCGCTTTTCTTCCTCGCCCATCCCGGCATGCCCGCTGCCATGGAACAGCGTGCGCCACACGCCTTTCTTCAAATCGCTGGTGCCGAACAGCGCATCGCAGATCGGGAAGGTCAGGTTGAAATTCCGGGTCGCCATCAGCTCCGGATGATGGTGGATGACGTGCATGCGGCGCACCGTGTTCACCAGCGGCAGGCGGTCGAGGAAAGGACTGTCGACCACGTGCGATGCCGTGTGCAGGGCTTCGTACATCAGGAAGTAGGCGGCCATGGTCGTCATCGCGATGTAGCCCGCGTTGGCCGACCACAGCCAGCCCACCAGCAGCGCCGGCGGCAGCGCCGCCAGCACGAACATCACCGGCGCGAACGGCGGGAACAGCAGGGCGCGCCATTCGCGCTGGCCGTCGTACTCCAGCGTCACGTGGGTGAAGAACTGGTGGTGCACCGCGCAGTGCCGCTTGTAGACGGCATTGAAGTACTTGCTCGGGCGGTGCAGCAGGTAGCGGTGCGCCGCCCACTCGGCCCAGTTCCCGAACAGGAAGATGGGCAGCGCGATCAGCCACTCCTGCCAGCGCACGTTCTCGAGCTGGAACAGGCACCAGGCGATCACCCCGCCCGTGAACAGCAGGGTGAAGCCGAGGTGCATCTCGCCCCGGTACCAGCTCGGGGTGGATGCCACGTACTCGTTCCGGAAGCGGTAGGAACGTTCATGGATCTTTTGGTCTTTCGCATGCATGGCAGGGTCTCCTTATGCGATCCAGGCTCAGTTTCAACCCGAGGTTCAGGCTTGCGCCGCCGGTTCTTCGTCCAGCTTGCCGATGGTCTCGGGCACGATCAGGGCGCCGATCAGGAAGATCACGCTGATCGCGCCCAGGAACAGGGCCAGCGACATCGGCACGTCGGTCGGCATCGGCGAGGCCAGCGACACGAAGGTCGGCAGCACGCCGCCGATGGCGAAGCCGATGTTCCACGAGAGGCCGGTGCCGGTGGCGCGGATCGTGGTCGGGAAGCGCTCGTTCAGGAAGATCAGGATCGGCGCATAGCCCATGCTGCCCAGCATGGAGAACACGATCACGTAGAAGCCCAGGGTCACGGGGTCGGTCACGCCCGGCATCATGAGGGCGATCGCCGGCAGCAGGATCAGGCGCAGGATGCCGACCCAGACGAAGGTCTTCTTGCGGCCGATGAAGGTGCTCAGGTGGCCGGTGGCGATCGAGGCGACGATCACGCCGATACTGGCCAGCATCAGGATGAAGCCCGCCGTTTCGGCCGGGGTGCCGTTCACCACCTTCAGGTAGGTCGGCAGGAAGCCCGAGGTCAGGTAGTAGCCGGCGCCGCCGCCGATGGTCAGCAGCAGGTTGACCAGCAGGATGTTGCGGTACTGGCCGGTGAACAGGGTGCGCACCGGGTTCGCCATCGGGGCGCTGGCAGCCTTGCTGCGGGCCTTGGCTTCCTGCAGCTTCTTGAACATCGGCGATTCTTCCAGTTTGCCGAAGATGGTGATGCCCAGCACCGCGCTGATGATCCCGGTGAAGAACATGCAGCGCCAGCCCCATTCCTCGAACTGCTCGCCGGGGAAGGCGGCCGACAGCGCGTAATAGGCGATCGAGGCGAACAGCGCGCCCAGGCCGGCGCCGCCGCCGCCGATCAGGCCCGACACCGCTCCGCGCCAGCGCGGCGCCACCGATTCGGTGCCGATGGTGTGGGTCGCCGCGACCACGCCGCCGACGAACACGCCCTGGATCAGGCGCAGGACGATGAACAGGATCGGCGCGGCGACGCCGATGGTGGCCACCGTCGGCAGCAGGCCGAAGGCGGCGGTGGACACGCCGACGCCGATCATCGAGGCGATCATCGCCGCCTTGCGGCCCTTGCGGTCGGCGTACGACCCGAACAGCGCCGAGCCGAGGGGACGCATCAGCAGCGTGACGCCGAAGGACGCGTAGACCGCCGCCAGCGACAGCATGGCGTGCTCGGACGGGAAGAACAGCTTGCCGATGATCGGCGCCACGAACAGCAGGATGAAGAGGTCGTAGAGGTCGAGCGACCAGCCGATGCACGAGGCAACCACCGCCCTGAGCGTGTGACGGTTGTTCTCGCGCTCGGTGAGCACGGTTTGATTGGTGAGCACAGCCATGTTTGTCTCCTAGGTATGTGTGATCACGGCGCCAGCGACGCCGTGGATGCTGCGGTTGCTTCCGTCCAGCCTGGCCCGCGGCTTGTATCCAGCCGCTTGTTCAGCCGCTTCGTCAGCCTTTATTCAGCCTTTATTCAGCCAGGGCGGCCTGGTCTTCCCGGCGCTGCGTATGCCGTCCTGCCAGGATGGCGTCGGCGATCTTCTCGGCCATCATGATTGTGGGGATGTTGGTGTTTGCCGACGGCAGGCGCGGCATCAGCGAGGCGTCGACCACGCGCAGGCCGCGCACGCCGTGCACGCGTCCCTGGCTGTCGGTGACGGCATCGCGCTCGCCCGACGGCCCCATGCGGCAGGTGCCGCTGGCGTGCCAGACGCCGAACACGCTCTTGCGGATAAAGGCGTGCAGCGCGGCTTCGTCAGCCAGCAGGGCGTTCATGCGCTGGCCGCCGGTGACGAAGCGCTCGATCAGCCATTGGCGCAGCGGCGCCGGCACGTCGAGGGCGGCGCCGAGCACCCGCGTCAGCAGGGCGTTGCTGGGGCTGTGGCGGCTCAGGGCTTTGACGCGCGCGGAAAAGGCGGCCGGGAAGAAGTCGCCGGCGTGCTTGTGCAGTTCGCTGCCCTGGACCACGGCGGCCAGGCGGCGCACGCCGATGGCCATGCGCTGCAGGTCGCGTTCGTCGGACAGGAGATTGAGTTCGACGTCGGGCGCGGCCAGCGGATCGTTTGACGCGAGCCGCACCTGGCCGCGCGAATACGGGCGGTTACACCACAGGAAGAACAGGCCGAGGCGGTTGCCGAGCGCATGCCAGGCGGCGCGCGTGGCGCTCGACAGATACATGTCGGCGTTGTCGCAATCGTCCAGGTTGGAGGAAAAACGCGCCGCCGTCATGCTGGCGCGGCGGCGACTGAGGGGCATGCGGAATTCGGGCGCCAGAAAATGGCAGAAGGTCAGGGCCGGGTGGTCCTGCAAATTGCGGCCGACGCCGGGCAAATCGGCCACCACGCGGATGCCGAGGCTGGACAGGGCGGCGGCATCGCCGATCCCGGCCTGCAGCAGCAGGGTAGGGGACTGCAGGGCGCCGGCCGAGAGGATCACTTCGTTCGCGTTGTAGCGCACGCGGGTGCCGGCGCTGTCGATCGCGCTGACGCCGCACGCGGCAGCGTTATTGGTCAGCACACGCTCGACGCGCATGCCCGACAGGATGGTCAAATTCGGCCGCGCACGGGTGACGGCATCGAGGTAGCCGACGGCGGTGGAGACGCGCTGGTCGTCGATGTTCGAAAAGGCGGCCGGAAACAGGCCATCGCCGAATGCGCCGTTCTGGTCTTCCAGATAGGGCAGGCCGGTGCGCTTCAGGCCATCGGCAAAGACGTGGCAGAAGCGCGGCCAGTTGTCGGGCCCGATGCGGCGGATCGGCACCGGGCCGGCGTTGCCATGCAAGGGCGAACCGCCGAAGTCGAGATCGCGTTCGAGCTTGCGGAAGTAGGGCAGCACCTCGTTCCAGCTCCAGCCGGCGGCGCCCTCGGCGGCCCAGGCATCGTAGTCGCGCGGCAGGCCGCGATTCGCCGCCTGCACGTTGATGCTGGAGCCGCCGCCCATCACGCGGCCCTGTTCGTACACCTTGAGCGGCGAGGCCGCGGTGGCTTTCGCCTTCAGTTCGGGCCAGATGAAGCGGTCGCCGCAGAACAGCGGCATCGGGTAGCTGTCGAGGATTTCGGCCGGCACCTGGCCGGGTGGCGTGTCAGCGCCGGCTTCGATCAGGGCGACGCGCACGCCGGGGTCGGCGGACAAGCGGTTGGCCAGCACGCAGCCTGCCGAGCCTCCGCCCACGATCAGGTAGTCGTAACGTTGTTGCGCCGTCTCCACGTGCGTCTCCTTATGTCTGTTGCAGGATTCGTATGGCCAGATTCACCATCGCACTGCTTTTATGACTGAAGGGTAACGCAGGACGGTCATCTATTCTAATAATGTTTGTTTATGCGTAATATCAGAAAAACTGATGCAAGCAGCTCGCCTGGTGTGCCGGCTTTCCGGCGTCAAGCGTGGGTGAGGAGGAAACGGCCAGCCTCGTCGATGATGTGCGCGGTCTGGTCGCGGTGCGGCGAATGGCCGCAGTCCGGCAGCACCAGCACCTCGGCCTGGGGCAGCAGGCGGGCGATGCCGTGCACCTGCTCCAGGGTGCCGTATTCGTCGCCTTCGCCCTGGATCGCCAGCAGCGGCGCGGTGATGCGCGCCACCTCGGCGCGGATGTCCCAGCTGCGGAAGGCCGGGTCGAGCCAGACGTCGTTCCAGCCCCGGAAGGCCGAGTCGACGTCGTCGTGATGGCGCGCGAGGCGCTCGCGCAGGGGACCATGTGTGTACGCGTCGCGCGCCTGGCGGATGGACGCCACGCCGATCTCCTCGACCAGGATGTGCGGCGCCATCACGATCACCCCGCTCACCGGCGCGCGCGCCGCATGCAGCAGGGCGATCGAGGCGCCGTCGCTGTGGCCGAACAGCCAGGGGCGTTCGATGCCCAGTTGGGCCAGCAGGGCCGGCAGCACTTCCCAGGCCTGGCTGTGCATGAAGTCGTGCGGCAGCGGTTCGTCGAGCGGACGCGCCGTCGAGCGGCCATAACCGTAGCGCGAAAACACCAGGCCGCGCAGGCCATGGGCCTGGCAAAAACGCTGCGGAAAGTCGCGCCACAGCGAGACCGAACCAAGCCCTTCGTGCAGGAAGACGACAGTCGGGTGATGGGACGCGGCGGCGCCGACCCAGGTGATTTCGTGGCGCACGGTGCGGCCGCGCCAGGCGATATCGGCAAACAGGATGGCTTGGTCGGAGGTGGCAGGCATCTGGAGGGGTGGTTGTCAATACAAGGGCGGCGCCAGGCGCGAAGTGCGCGGCGGCGAGCCGGAAAATTCTAGCACGGCAATAATCTTCCCGATTTCCATGCCGTGCGCATGGCGGCGCTGGTAAATCGGATACCTTGCGCAATTCAGATACCGTTCGGTATAATTCCCGCCCTTTTCAAGATTCCGTCTCCCATGCCTGCTTCATTCTCCCTGCGCGTCGGCGTCTCGGCTTGCCTGCTTGCCCTGAGCGCCTGCACGCTCGGTCCCGATTTCCAGCGGCCCGCATCCATGCCGGCCATCGCGTCGTTCGCGACCGCATCAAGCCAGACCGGCGCCGCCGTCTCCAGCAATACCGTCGAAGCGGCCATCGATCCGTCCTGGTGGACGCTGTTCCAGGACCCGGTCCTGGTCGAACTCGAACGCGAAGCCATCGGCGCCAACCTCGACCTGCAGGCCGCCGCCGCACGCGTCGCGCAGAGCCGCGCCGCCTTGCAGGTGAGCGGCGCCGCGCTGCTGCCGCGGGTGGATGCCGGCGCCTCGTATGCGCGCCAGCGCGCCAGCGGAAAGGGCACCAACGCCCTCAGCGGCGCCACCGACCAGCACGCGTTCAGCCTGTCGCAGGCCGGTGTCGACGCCAGCTGGGAACCCGATTTGTGGGGCCGCGCACGGCGCCTGCAGGAATCGAGCGCGGCGCAGCTGGAAGCGGCCGGCTTCGATGCGGCCGCGATGCGCGTGTCGCTGACGGCCGAAGTGGCGCGCGTCTACCTGGAACTGCGCGGCGTGCAGAACGACTTGCGCGTGGCCCGTTCGAACAGCGAGATCGCCGCGAAAAGCCTGCACGTGGCCGAGCGCCGCCGCAGCCAGGGCGTGGCCACCGAGTTCGACACCTCGGTCGCGCGCGCCCAGCTGGCCAGCTTCGAAGCCGCCATTCCCGAGCTTGAGGGGCGCGGCGCCGCCCTCGGCAACGCATTGGCTTTGCTGCTGGCGAAACCGCCGCGGGCCCTCGACGCCCAGCTGGCAAGCGCCGCCGAGCTGCCCGGCTTGCCGGCCCGGGTGCCGGTCGGCTTGCCGTCCGAGCTGGCGCATCGCCGCCCGGACATCCTGCGCGCCGAAGCCCAGCTGCATGCGGCCACCGCGCAGATCGGCGCGGCCCAGGCCGATTTTTATCCGAGCATCAGCCTCACCGGCAGCGTCGGAGCGCAGGCCTTGTCGTTCTCGCAGCTGGGCGACTGGGGTGCGCGCCAGTTCGCCATCGGCCCGACCCTGCACCTGCCGATTTTCGAAGGCGGGCGCCTGAAGGGCAATCTCGCCCTGACCGAAGCACGCCAGCAGGAAGCGGCGATCGCCTACCAGCAGACGGTATTGAGCGCCTGGCATGAAGTCGACAACGCCTTCTCACACTACCGCCGCG
Source organism: Massilia sp. YIM B02769 (assembly GCF_030411995.1). GTDB lineage: Bacteria > Pseudomonadota > Gammaproteobacteria > Burkholderiales > Burkholderiaceae_D > Telluria. Next base: position 215,237 of record NZ_JASNRC010000004.1, on the reverse strand, counting down.
TGCAGCAGCGCGCCGCGCAGCTCGACGTGGCCGTGCTGGAAAACCGCCGTGCGCTGACCCACGCCGAGCGCCGCTATGCACAAGGCGCGGCCGACTATCTCACCGTGCTGGTGACCCAGCAGCGCCTGCTCGACAGCGAAAACGCCGCCTCGCGCGGCCGTACCGACACGGCCCTGGCCATGGTGGCGCTGTACAAGGCACTCGGCGGCGGCTGGGCGCCGGCCGAGAATGCGGGGCAGCAGGGATGATGCAGCACTGGACCTCCTCCATTGAATCGGACCTGCCGCTCTGGGTGCGCGATCTCGACGACGACACCTACGGCGTGCACCACCGCCGCCTATGTGTATGGGCCGACGAATTCGACGGCCGCTGGCACTGGGAAATCCAGACCTGGGACGATACCGGCGTGGCCGGGCAGGGCGTTGCCGCCAGCCGCGACGAAGCGATGCTGCTGGCCGATGCGGCCGCGCGCACCCTCGCCGGCACCCAGGGCGGGGAGGCGGCATGACGACGCACGCGCTTCCCGTGCCCGGCGTGCCGGCCGCCGCATCCCCGGCGAGCAAACCCGCCGCTGCGCCAGCCGTTCATCCTTTCGGTGCGCGCCTGCTGACCGGCGTGCTCGGCGTCTTCGTCGCCGCCATGATGTCGGGCCTGAACAGCCGCATCGGCGGCCTGGCGCTCGCCGACATCCGCACCGCCTTCGGCATGGGCGTCGACGACGGCAGCTGGGTCAACAGCCTGTACGCCGCCTTCGAACTGGCGGCGATGCCGTTCTCGGCCTGGTTCGCGGTCACGTTTTCCTTCCGCCGCTATCACCTGGCGGTGGTGGCGACGTTCGCGCTGCTCGGCATCCTGACGCCGCTGGCGCCGAACGTTGCGATCCTGCTGGCGCTGCGCTGTTTGCAGGGGCTGTTCGGCGGCCTGCTGATTCCGGTGCTGATGGCGGCGGCGCTGCGTTTCTTCCCGCTGCCGCTGCGCCTGTACGGCCTGGCCCTGTATGCGATGACCGCCACCTTTGCGCCGAACGTGGCCACCTGGCTGTCCGGCACCTGGACCGACAGCCTGCATGTCTGGCAACTGCTGTTCTGGCAGACGATCCCGCTGGCGCTGTTCGCGCTATGCGCGGTGGCCTGGGGCATTCCGCAAGATCCGGTGCGCCTGGAGCGCTTCAAACAGGTCGACTGGATGGGACTGGTCACCGGCTTCATCGGCCTGGTCATGCTCGGCATCGGCCTGACCCAGGGCGAGCGCCTGGACTGGTTCAACAGCCCGCTGGTGTGCTGGCTGTTCGGCGCCGGGGGAGGGCTGCTGGCCATCTTCCTGCTGTGCGAATGGTTCCACCCGATGCCCTTCATTAAATTGCAGCTGCTCCATCGCCGCAACCTGGGGCTGGGCTTTGCCATCTTCGTCGGCCTGCTGGTGGTGCTCCTGTCCGGCTCGCTGCTGCCGGCGAATTATCTTGGCCACGCCTGGCACTTCCGCACGCCGCAGCTGGCCGTGATCGGCCTGGAAGTCGGCCTGCCGCAATTCGTGCTCGGGCCGGCCGTGTCCTGGCTGCTGTACAAGAAGTGGGTCGACGCGCGCCATGTGTTCGCGGGCGGCCTGGTGCTGATCGCGCTGTCCTGTTTCGCCGCTTCGCGCGTCACGCCCAGCTGGATGGCCGACCAGTTCGTATTGGCCCAGGCATTGCAGGCCTTCGGCCAGCCGATGGCCGTGATCGCGCTGCTGTTCCTCGCTACCAGCGTGGTGCAGCCGATGGAAGGGCCGCAAGTGTCGGGCATCGTGAATGCCCTGCGCGTGCTGGGCACCCTGATCGGCAGCGCGCTGGTCGGCCGCCTGCTGGCGGTGCGCGAAGCGATGCACGCCAATGTGCTGCTCGATACCGCCGCGAATGTGCGGCGCCTGGCCGGGGCTTTAGCGCCGGAGCAGCTGCGCGACGTGGCGCAGCGTGTCTCGCACCAGGCCTTCGTGCTGGCGATCGGCGACAGCTACCTCGTGCTCGGGGTGCTGGCGCTGGCGCTGGTGCCTTTCGTGCTCATGCTCCAGTACATCGCGCCGCCGGCCCTGCCTCCCACACAACATTAAATACAAACAGCATCATCAAGGATCAGTATGTCTCTCCCAAACACCGCAAAAATCACCGTCGCCGTGCTGCTCGCCGCCGTGCTGGCCGGCAGCGCCTATTCCTATAGTTATGGCGAAGGCCACGGCGCGCGCCAGAGTACCGACGACGCCTACGTCACCGCCGACTTCACCCTGGTCGCGCCGAAAGTGGCCGGCAACGTGCTCGAGGTCCTGGTCGAAGACCACCAGGCCGTGAAGAAGGGCCAGCTGCTGGCCCGGATCGACGACCGCGACTACGTGGTCGCCGTCGACATGGCAAAGGCCGACCTGGCCCAGGCCGAGGCCGACCTGGCGCGCCTGCGCGCCACCGCGCTGCAACAGGGCAGCGCCATCGAGCGTGCTGGCGCTGCCGTCGCGGCCGACCAGGCGACCTTGACATTCGCCCGCGCCAACGAAGCGCGCTACCGCGATTTGTCGTCCGACGGTTCGGCGACGCTGCAAGACCGCCAGCAGGCCGAATCCCAGGCCCAGGCCGCGGCGGCCCAGCACAAAGCGAACAGCGCGGCGCTGCTTGGCGCGCGCCAGCAGGTGGCGATCCTGCGCGCCCAGGTGGAGCAGGGCGAAGCGCAAGTCGCGCGCAGCAAGGCAGCCCTGGAGGCGGCCGAACTGCACCTGTCGTACACGAAGGTCAATGCCCCGATCGACGGCGTGGTCGGCCAGCGCAGCGTGCGCGTGGGCGCCTATGCCCAGGTCGGCGCGGCCATGCTGGCCATCGTGCCGCTGCAGTCGGCCTATGTGGAAGCGAACTTCCGCGAGACCCAGCTGGCGCGCATGCGCGTCGGCCAGCGCGTCGACATCGCGGTGGACATGCTGCCTGGGACCACGCTGCACGGCCACGTGGCCAGCCTGGCGCCGGCCAGCAGTGTTTCCTTTTCTCCGATTGCACCGGATAATGCGACCGGCAATTTCACGAAAGTGGTGCAGCGCCTGCCGGTGAAGATCGTCATCGATCCGGGCCAGGAAGCCGCGCGCCTGCTGAAGGTGGGCATGTCGGTGACCCCGACCGTGGCGCTGGAAGGCTGACGCTACCTCATACAAGACCGAGACCATGAACCCATCCGACGCCATCAAGGAAACGCCCACGCCCAGCCGGCCGGCCCGCCTGACGCGCGAGCAGAGCCGCGCCCAGACCCGGGAGCGCCTGCTGGCCTCGGCCGCCGTCGTGTTCTCGCGCGAAGGCTACGCCGGCGCCTCGGTCGACCGCATCGCCGAGGAAGCCGGCTACTCGAAGGGCGCGCTGTATTCGAACTTCTCCTCGAAAGACGAACTGTTCTTCGAGCTGTTCGACTACTACGCCGGCGGCCAGGCCGATGAACTTTGCCGCCGCCTCGATGCGGTGGAGGGCGCCGAGGAAGCCATCGCCACCGTCTGCGCCTGGGCCAACGGCTTGCAGCACGAACCCGACCTGCGCATGCTGGTGCTCGACCTGACGCGCCTGGTGCGCAACCACACGGTCCTGTTCGAGCGCCACACGCGCTTGTTCGACGAGCAGTGGAAGGCCGTCGGCTCGCGGCTGGCGAAGATCTTCCCGGATGGCCGCTCGCCGGTCGCACCGCTGGTGCTGGGCGCGCTGGTGATGGAACTCACCTACGGCAATGCCATGCAGCTGCATGCCGAATTGCGTGCCGGCGACTTGATCGGCCTGGCCTTGCGCGCGCTGCGCGACGCCCACCGCGCCTGAATCCTGACCGGACCCCTCATGCTCCTGAAAACCGCTTTACTGTTCGTCGCCACCGCCCTTGCCGAAATCGTCGGCTGCTTCCTGCCCTACCTGTGGCTGCGCAAGGGCGGTTCCATCCTGCTACTGGTGCCGGCTGCGGCCAGCCTGGCGTTGTTCGTCTGGCTGCTGACCCTGCATCCGGCGGCGAGCGGGCGGGTGTACGCGGCCTACGGCGGCGTGTATGTGGCCACCGCCCTGGTCTGGCTGCGCTTCGTCGACGGCGTCAAGCTCTCGACCCTGGACTGGGCAGGTGCGGCGATTGCCTTGTGCGGCATGGCGATCATCGTCTCGGGCTGGTCGCGCCAATGAATTGTCACTGAGTCGTCAATGATGATTTAAAGTAACGTATCTTTCTGTGCACACATAAGTTGTATGCACGATTCGGAACTGATATGGTCGTGCCTCACTTATTTTTAGCTTCATGCACTGTCCTATGCGTACGAAAATCGCCCTCGCTGCCGCCTCGCTCATCCTTGCCGGCACCGCCCACGCCAGCCTCCTGATCAATGGCGGCGCCGAAACCGGCACCCTGGAAGGGTGGACTGTCGGCGGCGTCTCGAAGCCGCGCGTCGACGACGGCAGCTTCGACAAAGGCATCGATCCGCACAGCGGCGACTACATGTTCCTGGGCGGGCGCGGCAAGTTCGGCTCGCTGACCCAGAACGTGCTGCTGGGCGGGCTGGATGCCAACCGCCGCGCGCAGGTGTCGTTCTGGCAGCAGGGCCTGGACCAGGGCACGCCGAGCGACAATGGCTATGTGTCGCTGACCTGGCTCGGCATCGACGGCAGCGTGCTCGGTACGGTGGCAAGCAGCACGCTCGACTCGCACGACGGCGCCTGGCAGCAGTACCAGGGTTGGTTCGACGTGCCGGCCTCGGCCTTCTCGGTCGACTACACGATGAACTTTGTGCGCAACTTCGGCTACGACCTGGATAACTTCTTCGACGACAACGTGCTGGACATCTTCAAGGTGCCGGAACCGGGCACGCTGGCCCTGAGCCTGCTCGGCGTGGCCGCCATCGCCTCGGTGCGCCGCCGCCGCAGCCGCTGACCCATCGCCCCCGGCAGCGTGCCGGGCAAACCTTCCGAACGGCGGCCTGGTGCCGCCGTTTTTGCATTGGTGCGCAGAAAAACACGAACGGCTCTTCTATTGATAGTGAATTCTCATTATAATTAATGCCAGGCCGCTCGCGGCATCAAGAAAAACCCATCGTCACCGGATAAGGAACCGCCCCATGCACGTCCTCGCCTGCCAACGCACGCCGCTCACGCTCGCCATCCTGCTGGCCTTCAGCGCCTCCGCGCATGCCCAAAACGCATCGTCACGGCTGGACAAGGATCCCGACAGCATCCCGACTGTCGTGATCTCGGCCAGCGCCCTCGGCCTGCTGAGCGACGACATGGTCACCCCGGTCACCTCGCTCGGCGGCGGCGAGCTGGTGCGCGCCCGCGAATCGACGCTGGGCGAGACCCTGGCCGGCCAGCCCGGCATCACCTCCAGCCACTTCGGCGCCGGCGCCAGCCGTCCGATAATCCGGGGCATGGATGGCCCGCGCGTGAAAATCCTGTCCGACGGCGCCGAGATCCAGGATGCCTCGACCATCAGCCCGGACCATGCCGTCGCCTTCGAGCCGGTGCTGGCCGAGCGCATCGAAGTGCTGCGCGGCCCGTCGGCGCTGGCCTACGGCGGCGGGGCTGTGGGCGGCGTCGTGAATATCCTCGACCGCAAGATCCCGACCGCGATGCCGGAAAAACCGCTCGAAGGTTCGGTCGAACTGCGCGCCAACTCGGTGGCGCAGGAAAAGACCACCGCCTTCGAATTCACCGGCGGCGCGGGCAATCTCGCCATCCACGCCGAGGGCGTGCTGCGCGATGCCGACGCCTACAAGGTCGGCAGCGGCTGGGAAGGCGGCGGCCGCGTACCTGGCAGCTACAAGGAAAGCGAGACGGGCAGTGTCGGTTTGTCATGGATCGGCGAGCGCGGCTTCATCGGCGCGGCCTACACCAAGGAACGCAGCGAATACGGCATCCCGGGCCACAACCACGAATTCGGTTCCTGCCACCCGCACGGCGACCACCTGCATTGCGGCGGCCACGAGGAAGAGGGGGGGGAGGGCGAGGAAGGCCACGAGGACCACGATCACGAGCACGAGCACGAACATGGCGCCGAAGACGTCCCGGTCGTGAAGCTCGACAGCGACCGCTGGGACATCCGCGGCGAATACCGCGAGCCGCTGGCCGGCTTCAGCAAGCTGCGCGTGCGCGCCTCGATCACCGACTACCAGCACGACGAGCTGGAAGACGGCATCGTCGCCACCAGCTTCAAGAACAAGGCCCACGACGGCCGCCTCGAACTCGAACACAAGCCGCTGGGTGGCTGGCGCGGCGTGCTCGGCCTGCAGACCGGCAAGCGCGACTTCGCCGCCTCGGGCGAGGAAGCCTACGTGCCGTCGACGGTCACGAAGAAGCACGCGGTGTTCCTGCTTGAAGAATACAAGCTGGGCGACTGGCGCTTCGAAGCGGCGGCGCGCCACGAGTGGCAGGACATCGACGTGGATTCCGAGACCCGGCGCGACACCAGCGCCCGCGGCACCTCGGTCGCTGCCGGTGCGGTCTGGAAGTTCAGCCCCGAATACTCGCTGCGCGCCTCGGTGTCGCGCAGCCACCGCCTGCCGACCGCCGAGGAGCTGTACGCCGACGGCGCCCACCTGGCCACCAGCACCTGGGAGATCGGCAACGAGAACCTGACCAAGGAGACCTCGAACAACGTCGATCTCACGCTGCGCAAGTACGCCGGCGCGACCACTTTCTCGCTGAGCGCCTTCCACAACCGCGTGAACAACTACATCTACGCGAATACGCTGGATGCCCACGAAGGTTTCCAGCTGATCGAGTACGCCCAGCGCGACGCCACCTTTACCGGCCTGGAAGGCGAAGTGCGGCGCAAGCTGACCTCCAGCCTGAACGCCAGCCTGTTCGGCGACATGGTGCGCGCCCGCTTCGAGGACGGCGCCAACCGCAACCTGCCGCGGATCGCGCCTTACCGTGTCGGCGCCAAGCTCGACGCCAACTGGCAGCGCTGGCACGGCCTGGTCGAATTCGTGCACGTCGGCAGCCAGGACGACGTGGCCCAGTTCGAGACGCCGACCGGCGGCTACAACATGCTGAATTTGGGCACCCACTACACCACCCGCATCGGCGGCGTGCCGGCCCAGTTCTACGCCCGCATCAACAACGCGACGAACGAGCTGGCCTTCAGCCACACCTCGTTCATCAAGAACGCGGCGCCGCTGGCCGGCCGCAACCTGACGGCGGGGCTGCGCCTGGTCTTTTAATGCGTAGCAGAGGGGCGGGCCGAAGGCTCGCTTCGCCCGGCGCGTCCTGTCGCGGACGCGCCGGGCATCATTGTTTGGAAAGCGTATGAAGAATCTGATCAAGCTGGGCGACTATGCGGGCATCGCCGCGTCGGCCCTGTGCCTGCTCCACTGTGTGGCGGGGCCGCTGCTGGTGCTGGCGTTTCCGGTGCTGGGGCTGGGGGGCGAGCATCACGCCTTCCACGACCTGCTGCTGGCGGCGGTGACGGTGCCGGTGCTGCTGGCTTTATTGCCGGGGTATCTGGCGCACCGCGATCCCTTCGTGCTGCCGGTGGGCTTGCTGGGATTGGCCTGCTTCCTGGCGGCGGTGTTCTTTGTCGGGCCGCGTTATGGGCAGGGGGCGGAGACGGTGCTGGCGATCGTCAGCAGTGTGTTGCTGGTGTCGGCGCATTTGCGCAATCATCGGGGGTGCAAGCGCTGCATCGAAGGGAAGGGTCGGGCTGTGCACTGATCGTTGAACGCGTGGGCACGTAATCGAGGCCACTGGCCTCGATTACCCCACCCTACGCGATCAGCGTTAACATAGAACGCAAGCGTTAACGTGTCACATGTAGGGTGGGCGCCCCGTGCCCACGCGGTCCAATGCACGCATCACCGGCAAGCGCTGCACAAGCCATACAAGGTCAACTCGTGCGACTCCAGTACGAACCCTTCCGGCGTCAGCTTCTTCATGTCCCCCGGACAGGCATGCACCTCGTACACCTTGTCGCAGGCGCGGCAGTGGAAATGGTGGTGGTGTTCGTGCCCCGCGATCTCGTAGCGGTCGCCGCCGCCCGGCAGCGACACGGCCGCGATGTCGCCCGATTCCAGCATCGCCTTGATGTTGCGGTAGATGGTGGCCATGCCGATGCCCGGCACGGCGCCTTGCGCGTGTTCCAGGAGTTCCTGCGGTGACAGCGGACGGCCGGCAGCGGCCATGACGTCCTGGATGGCTTTGCGCTGTCGTGTATTTCTTTCCATATTCAATCCTTCAAGGGCCGGGCGGCACGGGCAATCCGCTATTATCGCGCGATTTCGGCCGCATTGCTCCTGATCCTTGCTCCTGTCCTCGCTCTCGCGATCAACGGCTTTCCGCGTCCGCCGCCGGCAGCGGCGCCCAGCCCATGTCCTTGAAGAACTCCTGGGCCAAACGCTGGTAGCCGCCGACGGTGAAGTGGATCAGGTCCTTGGCCATCAGCGCCGGCGACTGGCGCGCCCAGTCGTAGGCCTTGCCCTGGCCGCCCATCGCGTCCTGCATGCTCCAGGCGCTGCAGCCGGCGCTTTGCGCCACCTCGGCCTGCACGCGGCCGATCTCGGCGTGGATGCGCGAATACTGCAGCAGGTCGATCTGCGCCGCTTTCTTCTTGCTGGTCTTCGTCCTGGTCTTCGTCTTGCGGATGTTCGCCGAACGCGGCACCAGCACGCCGCGGTCCCCCGGCGCCACCAGCACGCAGGCCGCCGACGGGAACAGCGCCTTCATGTTGGCCACCGACTCGACCAGGGTCTTGCGGTAGGCCGCCAGGTCGAAGGGCTTGACGTTGCCCTCGTTGGTGCCGAACTCCAGGATCACCAGCTGGTACTGGTCCTTCGCGAACCAGCTGGCCAGGTAGTCCTGCTTCGTCGCCTTCCAGCCGGCCACCGTGGCGCCGGGATAGCCGAAGACGTCCATGCCGAAGGGCGCCGGCTGCTGCGGCAGCAGTTCCAGCCCATGGAAGCGCAGGCGCCCGTCGAGCAGGCGCAACTTGACCTGGGAGATCGGCAGGTCCGCCGCCAGCTCCAGCGCCGCCGGGCCGGCGGGGCCGGACAGCGACACTTCCTGCTCGGCGCCGCCGTCGACGCTGATGCCGACCACCATCGGCGCGTCGAGTTGCTGGTACAGGATGCGCACGCGCTCGTAGCCGGACGACTGCGCCGTCTTGCGCACATCCCAGGCCAGGGTCGCGCCGGGCTGGTCGGCGAACATGTTCGTCAAGCCGGGGCCGGGCGCGGCCGCGCTGTCGCCGCCCACGTAGTTCGGTTCGTACTTCCACTGCGACGACACGCAGGAGCGCAGGAGCGGCAGGCGCACTCCGGCGCGGCCCATGTTGGCCGGGATGAGGGTGTTCGTCACGCTATCGGGCGCCTTCAGTTGCCTGAGCAGCTCCTCGGTGAAGAAGTTGGCGGCCAGGTGGCTGTCGCCCCAGATGCCGATGCGGTAAGGGCCGGGCCCGGGACGCCTGGCCGGCACCGTTGGCTGGGCCACGGCGGGGCCGTATGCCAAGGCCGCGTCGGCGTTCGGCGACATGCTCCGCACCGTCTCGGCGGTCGGCACCTCCAGCGGATCGGCGTTCGGCGCGGCGGCGCGGCGCACGACCGGCGCCGCCTTTTCGCATTCCAGCGGCGCGGGGTCGGGCCGGGCCTGGACCAGCAGCTGGCGGATGGCGGGCGCGCCAGGCTGGGCCGCAGCGAGGGAGGGCAGCGCAGCGGCCGCGAACAACATCAGGGACAAGGGTCTGCGCATGCGCTCTCCATGGCGCCGCCGGAGCGGCAAAGGGTTCAATCGATCGCGACCTGCCTGCCGGCGGCGACCATGTTCAGGCGGCGCTGCTCGGCGCGCACCTTGTCGATATAGGCGCCGCTGGACGCGCCGCCGCCGAAGTAGAAGCGCAGGGCTTCGTCTTCCGAGCCGCCTTTCAGCTTCATGCAGTCGCGCAGGATCTCGGCGCCGACCTTCAGGCTGACGATGGGATCGATGAAGCTCGACTTGCCGCCGAACTTTTCGTAGCGCTTGGCGTGAATCGCCGGCATCACCTGCATCAGGCCCTGGGCCCCGGCCTCGCTCTGGATATACGGGTGGAAGTTCGATTCGATCGCCATCACCGCGATGATCAGGTTGGGCGACAGTTTATAGGTCTTCGACAGCTTGTCGGCTTCGACGATCAGGATTTCGAGCATCGACGGCGACACCCGGTACTTCGCGCCCAGCCACTGCGCCATCGCGGCCTGGGACTTGCTGGCCTTGACCGGCTTGTGCACGGTCTCGGCGGCGGCAACGGCGGGCGGCTGGGCACTCGCGGCCGGCGCCGCAACGGCCGGGGCAACAGCGGTCGGGGCAACAGCGGCCGGGGCAGCGACGACCGGGGCAGCCGGCCCGGCCGGGGTTGCTGCGCCCGGCGCGGCAGGCGCCGCCACCGCAGGTGCGGCGGCGGCCTGGGCTTCCGCCTGGGCTTCGGCCTGCTCCCGGCCCAGCCATTGGCCGAGACGCTCCGGGTAGATCCAGGCATACACGACGATGGCCACGGCCACGACGCCCAGCACCCGCACCAGGGTTAACACACTACGTAAAGCCTTCATGGGTCTCCTTTTCCGGGCCATCGGCAGGCCTGCACGGGGCAGGCGGATGGCCCTCAATCGACTGGCGGCGCCTCGGCCGGAGCGGGCGAGGCTGGGGCCGCGTGGTTGTCCGCACGGTTGTCCGGCGGGTTCGCCGTGCGCTTCTCCACCTTGTCGCCGGCGTCAAGGGCGGCAGGTGGCTCGGTGGCAGGCGCGGGATGCGTGGCGGGCGCCTCCTTGTGCGGGGGCGCTGCCGGGCTGCGCGTCTCTGCCTCGGGCGCCGCCGGTTTGCTCGCGGCCGGCGCCAATGGATGGACTAATTCCTTGCTTTTAGCCAACATTGTATCCTGTTCGCCCGACGGCATGATAACTGTTCCGCCAGTGGCTTCCTTGATCTGGACAGTCAGCGCCCGGATGCCTTTCATGGTCAGGTGGGTGTTGTCCTTGCCAAAAAAGGCAGGCCGGGCCTCTGACAGGGCGTTCCAGTCGATCACGCGCACGTTCGGGAACGCCGCCGGCATACGCTTGATGATCTCGTTGTTCGGCTTCATCCAGGGCTTCGGCACGTGCACGTTCACCAGCAGCACGTGCTCGCGGTCGGCCAGTTCCGCCAGCAGGGCGCGGTACTGGCTTTCGGTGATGTAGCCGTTGGTGCCGAGGTGCACCAGCACCGTCTGCGCCTTGCCGCCGGCCGCGCGCCACTCCTTGACCACCTTCAGTCCCTGGCTGGCCTGGCGCCCGACGGCGGCGTCGATGCGGATGCCGGGGATGACCTTCTCCAGGTGCGCCTGGGCGCCTTTCAGGACCGAGTCGCCGATCGCGAACAGGTCGCCGCCGCCCGAGATCCTGTCGTTCGAGGCCAGTTCCTCGTCGCTGATGGCGGGCGCGGCGTCCGCCACCGGCAGGTCGGACGGCGCGACGGCGGGCGGCGCCTGCACCGGGTTGTCCTGGCTGGCCGGGCCGGCGGCGACCAGCGGGGCGGGCCGGATGCCGTACAGCGCGGTCGCGACGAACAGGGCCGCCACCGCGCCGCTGTAGCTGACCACCAGGGTCTTCATCCGGCGCAGGTCGAAGCCGCCCGTATTCAGTTTCTTCATCGGCGCTTCGGTGCAGCGGTACAGCGCTTCGGCCAGCAGGCCGACCGCGAGCAAGCCGCCGGCCAGCACCGCCGGGTCCTCGAAGTCGGTCCAGCCGTGCAGGCGCATCCAGGAAAACACCAGCCAGTGCACCAGGTAGAGCGAGTAGGAACGCACGCCCAGCCACTGCATCGGGCGCGTGCGCAGCAGCCAGGCCAGCACGAAGGCGCGGTCGCCCATCACGGTGTAGGCGACGACGCAGGTCAGCACCGGCGCCAGCAGGAAGGCGCCCTGGTAGGTGGCGGGGTCGTCGTTGTTCAGGACCTGCATCATCCAGCCCAGGCCAGCCAGCGCCGCCAGCGAGGCGATGCGCCAGGACCAGCGCGCGAGCGCCTGGCGCGTGGCCGCACGCCAGGGGTTCCAGAAGCCGGCCAGCGCCGCGCCGGCGAACAGGCCCATGGCGTGGGTGTCGGAGCCGAGATACAGGCGGTTGCGGAAGGCGTTGTCGATGTCGGGCTGGTAGAGCCAGGCCATCCAGGCGGTGCTGGCCAGCGCCAGCAGCAGGGCCAGCACGCCGGTCGCCTTTTCGCCGAAGCGCTTCAGGGCACACCAGGCCAGCAGCGGCCAGACGAAATAGAACTGCTCCTCGACCGCCAGCGACCACAGGTGCTTGAGCACGAGCGGGGTGGTGTCGAAGTAGGACTGCTCATGCCAGATCTGCCACCAGTTCGACACATAGGCCAGGGCCGCCGGCACGTCGCTGCGGAACTGGTCGAAGGCGCCCCCGGCGGTGGGCACGGTGGCCGCCGCCAGCACGATCAGACCGACCACCGGCGGCAGCAGGCGCTTCAGGCGCCGGAAATAAAAGGTCGAGAAGCGGAAATCGCCTTTCTCGCGGAATTCATCCATCAGCTTGGCCGTGATGATGAAGCCGGAGATCATGAAGAAGATGTCGACGCCGAAGAAACCGGCGCTGAGCAGGCCGGAGACTTCGCAGTGGAACATGATCACGGACACGACGGCCAGCGCGCGCAGGCCATCGAGCTCGGCAAAACGTGGTTCACCAGGGGTTGTCTTGGAGCGGGACATGAATGCGTTGGATGGTCAGTGTTTGTCGGTCAGCATCGCCTGGCCGAACATGCGGCCGCTCAGCTGGTAACCTTTTGCGGTCAGGTGGGTCAGGTCCTTCTGCATCTGCGGCGGCTGCATGCCGGCCCAGCGCGCGGCGGCGCCCGGCCCACCCATGGCAGCCTGCCAGTCCCAGAATCCGCAGCCTTGTTCCTGGCCAACTTGTTTCTGCGCAGCAGCGATCTGGCTGTGCACGACGGCATATTTCAGCGCCGCTTCGCGCGTGGCGCCGGGCACGCCGCGGTCGGGCGGGCCGATCAGGATGCAGCGCGCCTGCGGATAGACCTTGCGCATCCGGCCCAGGTTGCTGCGCAGGTAGGCCAGGTAGTCGTTGCGGGAAAAACGCGGGCTGGCGCCTTCGTTGGTGCCGTACTGGACCAGCACCAGGCCGTAGTCCCCGGGCGTGGCCGCGACCAGGCGCTCGTCGACATACGACCAGGCGCGCAGCGTGCCGCCCGGGACGCTGAAGGTATCGAGGATCGTGCCCGGCGCCTGCGCATACACCGGCTCGAAGCCGTGCACGGTCAGCTGGCCCGACACCAGGCGCATGCGCAGCGCCGCCATCGGTGCAGACGGCACGATGTGCAGGCGCGTGGCGGCGCTGCGGCTCAGCGACACGAAGCGCTCCTCGCCGCCGTCGACGGCAAGCGCCAGCATCAGCGAGCCGTCGGCCTGCGGCTTCTCGAACACGATGTCCAGCGCTTTCACACGCGCGTCGGGGTGCGGCGCGCGGAAGTCGAGCAGGATGCTGTCGCCCGGGGTGCCCGAGCGCATGCCGAGCAGGCCCTTGCCATACCAGGACGGCTTGCGCATTTCCTTGTGGGCGTAGCCGGTCTGCCAGCCCGGCGTGGCGCAGGCCGATTTCAGCGGCAGGCGCAGGCCCGGCACCTGGATGCCGGCCTGGATGAAGGAGGGCTGGACGCCGGCACGGGCGATGCCGGCCGCGTCGAGGGCGGCGTCGATGAAGTCGCGCGAGGAAGTCAGGCTGTCGCCCCAGAGGGCGATGCGGGTCGGCGCGGCGGGCAGGCGCTCGGGCGGGCCGCCGGCGCGCCATTCGAAGCTGGCGCCGGGGCGCAGCACGGCGCGCAGGCCGGGATCGCGCCAGCCGCAGTCCGGCGCTGCCAGCGCAGGCTGGGCCGCGAGCAGGCCCAGGCCCAGGCCGAGGGCGGCGCAGCGCAGCGTGTGTGTCGAGAATGACGGCATGTGATTCGCAGGACGAAAACGGGTCTCTTGTTACGCCAACAGGCCACGCGCCCGGATGGGGTGCGTGGCCTGCCTGGTTTGCTCAGCAGCGAGCGCTAAGTACTCGACCGGAAATAAATGTGAATTTTGGCAAACAGAACCGGAAGCGGTGCAAGGCGGCGAGTGCGCCGCAGTGCGAGCACTGCAAGCGCGAGCCAACGCAGCAACGCGCCGGTTATGGCAGCCAAAAACACAGTTATTTCTGGGTGAGTACTTAGTGTAATGATGGAATCGATGATCTAGCGCATTATTTTGTTGCCAATTGCAATATTTTTCAGTCGGCGATGGCAACCGGCGCGGCGCTGGCGCTGGTTGGCAGCGGCACCGACTTGATCGTGGTGGCCATCTTCTGCAGGCCGGTCGCGATCTTGCCCATGTCGCCCATCTGGCTCGAGAGCGAGCTCAGCACGTCCTTGACCTGGCCGGCCTTGGCCAGCAGCATCGGGTTGCTGGCGGCCGAGGAGGCCAGGGCCGAACCGCGGCTTGCCAGTTCCTTGTCCTTCAGCAGGCCGAGCACGAAGTTGAACATCGAGTTGCCGACCAGGGCGTTCTTCTTCTTGTCGTTGGCCTTCGCCAGCTCCTTGGCAGCCGCGTCGAAGTCGACCTTGGCCAGCTGGGCCTGGACGTCGGTCACGACCTTCGCCTTGGCCGCTTCCTTCTCTTTCGGGTCGGCGATGGCGTTGGCCGCCGCCAGTGCGGCTTCGGCGGCTTCCATCTCGGTCTTGGTCAGCAGTGCCTGGCCCAGCGAGAGGGCCGACTGGCCGGTCAGCTGGCGCGCTTCGTCGGCGGTCTGCAGGAAGCTCTTGATGTCGGCGTCGACGTTGCCGCTGCTGGCGGCGTTGCTCTTGCCGAGTTTCGGCAGGCCGAAGTCGACGGCGACAGCCTGTGGCGCGATGGCGGCGGCCAGGGTGGCGGCCAGGACGATGTTTTGGATTTTCATTGTGGTTCTGCCTTTTTTATGGTGAGTTGAACTTCTGGTTGTTGAGACCTGCTGCGATATCCCCGGACAGCTTGCCCGCTGCGTCGAGCAGGTCGCTGTCGAAGGCATTCTTGCGGGCGGCGGCCGGCGCGCCTTCCAGGTAGCCGGCGCCGGCGACCTTCGTCTCCAGGCCGCTGCGCGCGACCACCTGCTCGCCCTGGCGGATGCGCCAGGTGATGCGCACGGTGGCGTGGTCCTGGCACACGCGCGGCTCGCCGCCGCAGGTGGCCGGGCCCGGATCGATGCGGTAGACCGCCTGCGCGCAGTAGTCGGGCGCCGCCGCCACCGACGCCAGGCGCGCCTTGAAGCGGGTGTCGGGGCCGACCAGTTCCTGCACCCGCGCGAACACCGCCGGCGAGTAGAAGGGCGCGCGGTAGGCGCCGGCGAAGCCGTTGTAGGCCAGGTCGCCAAAGGCCGGCAAGGCCAGCGCGCCGAGCTGCTCGGCCGGCCCGCAGGCGGCGAAGCGGCGCCGCGTGGCGGTCTTGACGCCGTTCACGCTGTCGACCAGGGCCAGGTCGCCCACGACCGGCGCCACCGGGGCGCCGGTCAGGGCCAGGCCCGCGCCCAGCAGGGCCGCGCCGTCCTCGACGCGCTCGACCGCGGTGTCCTGGAAGGGCACGCGCACCTCGCCGGCAATGCCGTCGACCCGGCCGATGTTGCGCAGCAGGGTCAGTTGGGCGCCGGGCGCCAGCATGCCGTCGCGGTCCTGCAGGCGCAGCGGCGCGTTCGACTCCAGCGCCAGCGTGCTCTGCTCGAATTTCAGCTCGCTGCCGATGCGCGCGGCCAGGTCGAGCAGGGCGTTCTTCAGCGAGACTTCGCGCCGGCTGGCTTCGTCCAGCGCCATGCCGGCCACCACCTGGTCGTCGCTGCGGTCCGCGCCGCGGGTGGCGAAGATCACGCGTCCGCTGCGGTCGACCAGTTCGGCCGTGGCGACGGTGCGGTAGCTGCGCACGCTGCGGTTCTTCAGCGAAGACGGCAGCTCGAAGCTGCGCGACTCCGGAACGTTCAGGCGCAGGAAGTAATCCGGCAGTTCGCGCTTGCCGCGGTGTTCGTTCGAGAGGGCGGTGCTGGAGAAGGCGGTTTCCAGCACCTGCGTGAAGAGCGGATTGACCTGCACCACGCTGAGCGCGGCCCTGGCGCCCAGCTGGTCGGTGAACAGCTGGCCGACGATCTCGGCCGGCATGCCGTCCGGGACGCCGTCGACGAGCACCATCACGCGCGGGCGTTTCAGTTCGTTCAGGTCGGCATTCGTCTCGCGCGCGAAGCTGGCGCCCTTGCTGATCTTGCCGAGGCTGGCCGTGCCCACCGCGTAGCCAGGCGCCGCGTGCACCACTTCCAGGGTGTTGCCTTCGGCGTCGGACAGCAGGTCGCCTTTCGCCACGCCGCCGTCGCGGCCGCGGTCGAGCAGGTAGAGGCCGTTCCAGTCGCGCTTGACGGTGGCTGCCACGGTATGCGGCTTGAACTGGCTGCGGGCGCGCGCCAGCAGCTCGGCCACCAGGCCCTGCCAGGCTTCCTGGAACATCGCCTGCCGGCGCGCGGCATCGAGGGCGCCGCGCGCCACCGTGGCGCGGGCGTAATAGGTGGCCGCCACCGTGTATAGCACCTCGCCGCTGACGGCGTTCGTGAAGTACAGGCTACCGGATACCGGGGCCAGCACGTCGACGGTGCCGTCGACCTTGTCCACCGTGTAGCTGGACGCGCGCGCGATCTGCACCGAGCTGACCAGGGTGAAGCGGCGGTCCTTGTCGGCGACGTTGGCCACCGCTTCCGGGAAGGCCTTGCGGAATTCGTCCTGGAAGTAGGCGCCGCCGCTGGCGGCCGGCACCGCGTCGCGGAAGGCGGCGTGGATCAGGCCCGCGTCGTTCGCCGGCTGGAACAGGCCGCGCACCGGGTACAGCTTCAGCGCGGAGGCGGCCAGCGCCGGCGCGGCGTTCAGCGCGCCAGTCAGCAGGACCGCGCAGGCAAGCAGGCCGCGCTTCATTTCTTCTTGCCCTTGGCGGCAGGTGCGGCCGATGCCGATGCCGATGCCGATGCTGGCGCGGCGCAGGTCGTCATGCAGATCGTGATCTGGTCGCTCTCCACGCGCGAACGGCGCGCGGCAAAGGCGGGCAGGGCGTCCAGGCGGTCGTCGATCTCGTCCTTCAGCGATTCGCCCTTGTAGACCACGACGAGTTGGTACTCGTTGTCGGTCTGGCTGCGCAGGGTCGATTTCTCCACGCCTTCGATCGCCTTGATGGCTTTGGCCAGGCCGCGCGTGGCGGCGTCGCCCAGGTCCTTGCCTTGCAGGGTGATGATGTACTCGCGGCCGTAGGTGCTACGGCGCTTCCAGTACTCGGCGATGCGCGCGCTCACGGCCGGGCCGCCGACGGCCGCCAGCTTCTTCGACACATTCGCGGCGCAGTCGTTCGGGTTCTGGCCCGACGCCGATTCCGACGTGGTCTCGGAAGCGATGTCCTCGCCGCTGGCGGTCGAGAAGGTCTTCACGGTCATCACGCCGGTGCAGACGAATTCGCCGCTGGCCGCGTTCCGGCCCGAGTCGATGATGACCGACGTGCCGAGCATGAAGAAGTCGGCTTTTGCATCGCTGCGCGCGAAGCCCACGTATTTCGCCAGGTCGGCGCTTTGCTGCATCTGCTCGATGGTGACCGGCTTGTTCTGGAAGTACTTGCTCTTGAAGAGATCGTTGTCCAGCACCTTCAGGTCGTAGTCCTGCATCTGCCCCTTCAGGGCGTTGTAGGTGAGGCTGGTCTTTTCCGGGCCGCGGTTCTGCGGCTGGTAGCGCACCAGCTTTTTATAGTGGACGTTGTCGTGCTCCTCGGCGGCGACGTTCTTCGCCGACAGCGAGGCACTGCTGCTGGCGCTGGCCGATGCGCTGCTGCTGGCGCTGGCCGCCTTCAGCGAGCCCGATGCCGCGTACTGCGCGCTGGAGGCGCCCTTGTCGCGCGCCGAGATGCTGTTCGAAGCGGAGCCGGCCACGGCCACCGAGCCGTAGGGATCGCGCGCGGCGCCCGACATCGAAGCCGCGCTGCTGGCGTCCAGGCGGCTGTCGTGCGAGCTGCTCTCCCTGCCGGAGGCGGCCATCCTGGCGTCGACCGACGAATTGGCGCTGGCGGCGCTGCTTGCCGCGCGTTTGTTCGAGCTGCTGGCGATCGACTTGTCCTTGAACGAGCTGCCCTTTTCGTGGCTGAATTCTTCCAGTTCCTCGAGCGGGGCCTTGAGGTCGGTCGGCGTGGTGAAGAATTCGTCCATCACGGCCAGCACCGAGAAGCTGCGCGCGGTGCTGGTATTCGCGGCGATGCCGGCGTCGCTCAGCAGGGTGCGGAACTCCTTGTCGTCCATCAGCAGGGTGACGCTGGTTTCGAAAGCGTCGCCGACGGCCTGGCTGCGGCGGTTGACGAAGCGCTCGTCGCCGAGCTGGTCGAGGATGCTCGGCAGCTTGGCGGCCACCTTCGGGTCGGCGGCGGAGTCCGGGCCATTGATCTTGTTGATGCCGGCCACCAGGGCCTGCTGCTTGGCGGCGGCCAGCGACAGCGCCTTGACCGTCTGCGGATTGCCGGCCGCGATGGCGGCGCTGCCGCGTCCCGTTGCTTCGAAGTCCTTGGCCACTGCCGGCGCCAGGGCCAGTGCGAGTGCCATCGTCAGTAGTCGTTTCTTCATGGTCTTCCCTGGTGGGACGCCGGCAAGGCAGCGTGCAGCGAACACTTGCTCCAGCGCCAGCGTCATTATTATTTTGAAATATTGCAGCCGGGGAATTATAGAAGACTTCGCTCTAAAAACCAGATCAAATAAAAAATTAATTTTACATAGCAGAAACTGGTTTGCTATCGATCTGATTTTTGGTACGATTTGCGCGAATCGCCGGGTGGGCGCTGTGCTGTTACACGGGGCGACGGCGCGGCGCCACCAGTTCCAGCACCAGCTTGGCGCCGTACAGCACGACGATCGTGCCGCAGAAGTCGCCGGTCGCCATCGCCACGAAGCTGCGCAGCAGGTCGGGCTTGTGTTCGACCAGGCCGAACCAGAGGTGGTGCAGCAGGGGGCTGGCGATCGAGTACGCAAAGGCGCAGAACAGCAGGCGGGCCGGCGTGAGGTTCGCCAGCGAGGCTTGCAAACCGAAGCGGTGCCGCATCATGAGGTAGACCAGGTAGGGCGCAAAGGCGCCGAGGAAGCCGCCGGCCACCGAGCGCAGCGGATCGTCGGGGAAGAACAGGAAGCTGCAGGCGGCCCAGCCGACCAGGAACAGGCCGACGAAGCCGGCTTCGGCGAACAGCAGGGTCGACAACAGGCGCACGCCGGCGGGCAGGTAGATCCAGTTGATGCCCGCTGCGAATTCGAAGCGGAGGAAGAGCAATTCGTTGACCGCGAGCGCGGCGCAGAACATCACGATGGTGGCGCCCACCATCAGCGCGTGCAATTGAAGCTGTTTCATACCCTGGTGCAGTAAAATAGTCCGGACTGGCCGGACCAGGACGCCACTTCGCCATGCGACCCTCGCCTGCGAGCGCCGACAGCCATTCGTAACCACTAACCGATGAAGAAAACCCGCCCCGCCGACATCTATTTGCGCTTTCTCCAGCTGACCGAAGCCTTGCGCGGCCTGCCGTCGCTGCCTGAGCTCGATCCGCTGGAAGAGCGCATCCTGGCGCTGATCGCGCGTGCCGGCCAGACCGACCAGCGCCTCAGCGTGCGCGACGTCATGGGCAACAACGAACTCGGCGCCCCGGCCACCGTGCACAACCGGCTCAAGTCGATGCGCGAGAAGGGCTGGATCATGCTGGCCGATACCGAAGACACGCGGCGCAAGCGCATCGAGCTCACGCAAGCGGCGCTGCTTCATTTCGACCGGCTGTCGCAGTGCATGGTGCGGGCGACCGAGGGTTAGCCGGATCGCATATTACCAGTTAGAAATAGCTAGAAACTATCCAATAGTCACAGGTGGATCAGTTCCGCTATTTGGGCTGGGTTTAACCGTATTCAAGCGGGAAAAAAAGCAGCGGATTCGGAGCGGCAGCTGGTTGACGGGCAGCGAGGTGTCGGTCTCGATGCAGGGGATGTGGACGATTGCCGCTACGGCGGTCAAAGCCGCTGAAATCAAGCAGCTCACTACACGGTCGCTCCACGATTCTGACAGTGGCAGTCATAAAGCAGCCTCCGCTATCGACCGCAACCCAGCCGAAGCAGGCACGCAACCTACTCTAAACTCCACTGATAGTGGACCTGTACCCAGCCGTGTACTGGCTTGCCATTATGCAATAGAGGAAGGTATCGGCACTGGGCAAGTGCTGTGCGGGCGGCGTTATCGAATTCCCGTGCACCCGTCGACTTGACTATTCTTGTCGTTAAGACTGCTCCCGTAAGATCAATGAACAGTGCGAGATCAATGCTCGGGGGCTCGCCAAAACGGACATTGCTTTTAGGCCATGGCGGCGCCAAACAATTCGCAGGAATGCCGACTTGGGGCGTGATGCTCCGTTCGTATGAATGGCATGCCGTCGAGGAAGATGCAAAACACAGCACAAGAAACAGAATGTTCAGTTTTCGCATCATCTTCATTGTAAGGGAATGATGTGTACGTCCGCTTCTGGCCGAACCTGGCCGCTCCTTACTCCACCGGGGCATGCACGCAATCGTATCAGTCGACAATCTCGACATGGCCTTCCAGCCAGACGCTTCCTTTCGCGTTCAGCAAGGACACAGGATTCACGTTCAGGTCGAAGCTTACCGACGCGGGCGTGCCGCTTACCCGGACTTCCGCCCTGGAATCGGCCAGCGGTTGCGGCCCGCACATGGAACAGAGTCGCACGGCGTCAGGCGGCACCACGCTCACGCCCGCAGTCGCATAGGTACCAGCCTTGTCCGAGATGGCTTTCGCGCCCCATACGGACACATCGAGTTGCCTGCCTTTCGCGGGCATGCGGCACCCCGCGATGTCCCTGCCCTTGAAGAGAGCAGGGCCGCCGTCATCGGCATACACCGGAATCGATCCGCTCACCGTACACAGCTCGGTGATCTTGCTGACCACTCCCTTATGTGTCTCGACGAGCTTGACCGTCACCGTCATCCTGGCTTCGCGCAGTGCCGGCGGTACCGGTGGCGGCGCAGGCGTGGCATGGGCCGGCAAGGTACACAGAAGCAGCGGCATCGCCGCCCAGCGGACGCGCGCCAGGCCGCGTCCGATCGCGGCCGCTACCCGGGCGTGCGTACTGATCGACCGATTCAGCGTCAGCTTTTGCTGTCTCATGCGCGCCAGACCACGCGGTTGCGGCCCGCCTGCTTGGCCTTGTAGAGATGCGCATCGGCCGCCTCGAACAGGACCGCCGCCGGTTCCCCGCTCTCGGGAAGGAAAGTGGCGCCGCCGATACTGACCGTCAGCCAGTCGGCGGCGGTCGACCCTGCATGCGCAATCGCGCTCAGCGCCACCGCTTCGCGGATCGCATTCGCCACGTATTCCGCCTGTTTCGCGTCGGTATCCGGCATCAGCAGCACCAGTTCCTCGCCGCCGTAGCGCGCCGCCATGTCGGCCCGGCGGCGCATCTGGGCGCCGGCGGCGCGCGCCACGGCGCGCAGGGCGCGGTCGCCGGCCGGGTGGCCATACAGATCGTTGAACTGCTTGAAGCAGTCGATGTCGAGCAGGGCCAGCGACAGCTGCTCGCCGGTGCGCCGGGCGCGCTGCCATTCCACCGCGTACACCTCGTCGAAACGGCGCCGGTTGGCCAGCTCGGTCAGGCCGTCGACGTTCGCCAGGTGCTCCAGCATGCGGCGCTGGCGCACCAGCTGCAGGTGCAGGGCCACGCGCGCCAGCACCACGGTGGCGTTGAAGGGCTTGGCGATGTAGTCCGAGGCGCCCATCTTCAGGCCCGCGGCTTCGTCCTCGGGCCGGTCCAGGCCCGAGATGAAGATCACCGACAGGTGCTCGGTGGCCGGCGTGGCGCGCAGGCGGCGCAGCACTTCGTAGCCGCTCATGTCGGGCATCATCACGTCGAGCAGCACCAGGTCGGGCACGTGGCGCACGGCGCGTTCCAGCGCCTGGGCGCCGTTCTTCGCCAGCAGCACCGTGTATTCCGGCTGCAGCAGTTCGCACAGGACGTCGCGGTTGATGGCGTCGTCGTCGGCGATCAAGACCTTTTGCGGCTCGGACTTCATGCCGGCTCCCCGAGGTCGACGCCGAGCTGGCGCGCCAATCGCGCCAGCGGCTCCAGCGCCGCCGCATATTCCAGGTCGTCCACGGCCGCGACCAGGGCCGTCAGTTCGGCCGCATGGGCGTCGCCCGGCAGCAGGGCCTGCAGTTCAGCGCCCGCGCTCTGGGCGCGGGCGTCATCCTCGCGCAGGTAGGCGCCGAGACGCTGCACCAGCTCCGGCAGCGCGGCGGGAGCCGCCACGCTGGCGCGCATCCCGCGCGGGCTCACCAGGCCGTCGAAGCCTTCCAGCACTGCTTCCAGCGCCGCGGCCAGGCCGGGCACCAGCGCCGCCGGGGCGGCCGTGTCGCCGGCGCGCAGGCCGGTTTCCAGCTGGCCGGCTTCGTGCGACACGGCGTGCGCGCCCACGTAGGCCGCGCTCGACTTCAGGTTGTGCGAGAGCTGCTGCAGCACCGCCAGGTCGCCGCCGGCGAGGGCGTCGAGCAGCTGGCGCGGCGCGCCGCGGTATTCCTGCGCGAAGCTGCGCACGCGTTTCAACAGGCGCGCCTGCTGGCCATTGACGCCGGCCAGCGCGGCATCCCAGTCGACGCCGTCAACAAACGGCAGCAGCACCGGGGCGTTCGGCGCGGCGCTTTCCGCCAGCAGCACCGGCGCCACCCGTCCGGCCAGGCGCTGCGGGTCGATCCAGGTGAGCAGGGCGCGGAACAGCTGCTCGGGGTCGATCGGCTTGGTGATGTGGTCGTTCATGCCGGCCGCCAGGCTTTTGTCGCGGTCGCCCGCCATCGCGTGCGCGGTCATGGCCACGATCGGCAGGTCGCGCAGGCGCTCGATGGCGCGGATGCGGCGGGTCGCCGTCAAGCCGTCCATCTCGCGCATCTGGATGTCCATCAGCACCAGGTCGTAGTCGCGCTGCTGCACCATCTGCAGCGCTTCCAGGCCGTGCACGGCCACGTCCACCTGCACCGGCGCCGCAGCCAGGAAGTCGAGCGCCACTTCGCGGTTGTTGGTGTTGTCCTCGACCAGCAGGATGCGCGCGCCGCGCAGGCGCGCCAGTTCGCGCGCGCCGGTGTCGAGGCGCGCCGGGGCCTTGGCGGCGGCTTCCGGGCACAGGACGTCGAGCAGGCTGTGGTAGAGCAGGGCCGGGCCGATCGGCTTCGTCAGGAAGCCGTGCAGCGGCAGCGCGCCTTCGTGCTGGAGCACGGTCTCGCGGGTGCAGACGCTGACCATCAGGATCGCCGGCGGCGCTCCCAGCTCGGCCTGGGCGTGGATGCGGCGGATCGTCTCGACGCCGTCCCAGCCCGGCATCAGGTAGTCCATCAGCACCACTTGGTAGGGCGCCCCGCGCGCACTGGCGCTGCGCAGCAGTTCCAGCGACTGCTCGCCCGAATCGACGGCATGCGCGGCCACGCCCAGCGAATCGAGCATCTCGACCAGGGCTTCGCGCGCGGTCTCGCAATCGTCCACCACCAGCACGCGCACGTCCTTCAGCGGCGCGGCAGGAGCGGCCAGGGTCGCCGGGTCGGCCTCGAGACCGATGCCCAATTTGACGGTGAAGCGGAAACTGCTGCCCACGCCCGGCGTGCTGGTGACGCCGATGCTGCCTTCCATCAGCTCGACCAGCTGCTTCGAGATGGTCAGTCCCAGGCCGGTGCCGCCGTACTTGCGGGTGATCGAGCCGTCGGCCTGGCTGAAGGACTGGAACAAATGGGCCAGCTGGTCTTCGCTCATGCCGATACCGGTGTCGCTGACGGTAAAGGCCAGCGTCACGCCGTCGCTTGCGCGCGCTTCCAGCTCCACCGCCACCACGATCTCGCCGCGCTCGGTGAATTTCACCGCGTTGTTGGTGAGGTTGATCAGGATCTGGCCCAGGCGCAGCGGGTCGCCCACCAGGCGCGCCGGCACCCCGCGCCCGACCCGGAACACCAGCTCGACGCGGCGCGCGTCGGTTTTCACGGCGGTCAGGCTGGACAGGTGCTCCAGCAGTTCGTTCAGGTCGAACGGCACCCGCTCCAGCGTCATCTTGCCGGCCTCGATCTTCGAGAAATCGAGGATGTCGTTGATGATGCCGAGCAGGTGTTCGCCGGCGCCCAGGATCTTGCCGAGGTAGTTGCGCAGCTTCGGATCGGGATCGGTCTTCAGGGCCAGGCGGCTCATGCCGATGATCGCGTTCATCGGGGTGCGGATCTCGTGGCTCATGTTGGCCAGGAAGTCCGACTTCATGCGCGTGGCCGCTTCGGCGCGCAGCATGGCGTTCTGGATCGCCTTGGTGCGCAGGCCGAGGATGCGCATGAAGATGAGCATGTCGACCGCATTCCCGAACTGCAGCGCGTGCATGGTGCCGAAGGTGGCCGGCAGGACGCCGTTGATCACCAGGCTCAATACCAGCGAGCTGGTGAAGCTGATCGACCAGCCGACCAGGAAGTACACCCCGACCAGGTCGCCGCGTCGCGCGCGCATGAAGGCGCCCGGCATCCCGAGCAGCATCGGCATGATGCCCAGGGTGCTGACGATGGCCACCAGCCCGTCGACGCCAATCACGCCCGAGGCGTACGCCAGGGCCGCGATCACGCACAGGGCGGCGCCGGTCTTCATCAGGCGGCTGAAGGTGCGGTCCATGCCGGGGCGCGCCAGCGCCTGTTCGACGAAAAGGTAGGCGCCGCAGGCCGACAGCAGGGCGAACAGGCCGCCGGCGTGGATGTTGGTCCAGGCGTCGTGGCCCCAGACGTACTGGCTGCCCAGGCCGGCGAATTCGGCCGAGAACAGCGCGGTCCCGGTGATCATCAGCGCGAACTTGGCGAACAGGGGTTCGCGCAAATTGATCCACTGGGCCAGGCCGTACAGGATCAGGCACAGCGCCAGCCCGCCCAGCATTCCCTGCAGCATCTGCTCGCCGAGGGCGTTGTGGTGGTAGACCGAGGCTTGCGACAAACTGATCGGAAGGATCTTGGGGCCGGCGTTTTCGATGCGCAGGATGATGTCGTGCGCCTTGCCGGGCGCCAGGTCGAGGATGAAGGCCGGCGTACGCGGACTGCGCGCCGCGCCGCCGGCGGGCTGCAGGTTGCCGGCCAGGCCGTGCTGGCGCACGCGGCCGTCGACGACCACGAACAGTTCCACGCGGTTCAGCACCGCGTAGTCGATGTCGAGGATCCAGCGGCCGGCGCTGTGCGCCGGCACGTTCACCGGCATGCGCAGCCAGAGCACGCCCTTGTGCATGCCCATGGTGGCGTAGGCCAGCGGCGGCACGCTGAACCGGTCCTTGCGCGCCAGCACGGCGTCGATGTCGAAGCTGCCGTCCGGGTCGTCCAGGGTGGTCACGGCGGGCCAGGCCTCGAGCCTGCCGACGCGGTCGTCGAGCACCAGCGGCGCGGGCGCGGCCGTTGCGGACGATGCGGCCTGCGCGGCCAGCGCCAGCATGGCCAGCATCAGAAACGCGCATGCCGCGCGCAGGAGGGACCAGCCGGGCAGTGCGCGCGTCATCATGGGGCCTTGCGTGAGGTGGGGGAGGCGCCGACGGGGCGCAGGCGCAGTTCGAGGCGGTTCATCCAGGCCGGCGCCTTCGGGTCGTGGTGCCAGCCCTGCACCGCCTCGCCGACGCCGTTCAGCAGGGCCTCGGGCAGTTTCAGGGGACGGGTCTGGTCCATCAGCAGCTTCACGGTCAGGCGGTAGCCCAGCACGCGCGAGACCAGGCGCGAGATCGAGAAGCCCGGCACCAGCAGGCGCACCAGGAAGTCGATGCCGCGCACCGCGCCCATCAGCGCCACGAACAGCACATGCGAGACGATAGCCACGGGACCCATCAGGCCGAGTTCGCGGGCATTGCGGCGGCCGCACAGGAAGCGCGTCAGCAGGGTCGGGAAGGGTTTCAGCAGGCGCAGCGGAATCTCGTCCTGCATCGCCCGCATGAGGGCGTTCGCCAGCGCCGGGCGCGGATCGGGCGCGCCGTAGGGCAGCACGCCGGCGTTCGCGGCGTCGCTGCCGCGCGCCTGCAGCCGAGCGAACAGCCGTTCGGCAGCGTCCATGTCGCGCACCAGCAGCGGCTCCTCGATGCCGAGCAGGTGGCCGACCACGTTCCAGCCGTGCAGGTAGGCGCCTTCTTCGGCCGCCGTCAGGCCCAGGCCGAGGCGGCGCAGGCTGCGCAGGAAGACGTAGTGGAAGGTCAGCAGGGTATAGGCCAGCTCTTCCTGGTTGATGGGCAGGCCGTGCTGCGGCACGTTCCAGCCGCGCGCATACAGGGCGCGGTGCAGGCCGGGGCCGTCGGGCGCTAGCTCGGCCTGGGTGGCGCCGGGCTCGCCGCCGGCCATCACCTCGGCCGGATTGCCGCGCATGATCAGGTGGCGGATGGTCGCGTGGATCAGGCGCACCTTCAGCACCTGGGCGACGCCGCCGCCGTCCGCGGCGGTGAGGCCGCCGCGCAGCATCACCGGGAAGATCATGGCGGCGGTCGAGCGCACCCGGTAGTCGGTGTGCTGTTCAAGCTGGCCGGCCGTGTGCAGCACGCTGGCCAGGTCGACCGGCACATAGCATTCGGGCAGGCTGGCGCAGAACAGCAGGGTGCAGGACAGCATGCTCATCTCGACGAACACCGCCTCCGCCGCGCCGATGCGCGCCGGGTCGGCCCAGTCGGGCAGCACGCGCGCGGCGTGCACGAAGTCTTCCAGCGCGGCGGCGATGTGCGGCGGCGTGGCGGGGCTGGCGCGCCAGCCGTCCAGCACGCCGTTGGTGGTCCAGGCGGCGATCTCGCGATTCACGACCGCGATGGCGTCGTAGCGCGCCTCGCCATCGAGGCCGGCGAGGATGCGCGCGACCGTGTTGTCGGCCGGCGGGTCGGCGCGGTAGCGCGGATCGGCATTCACGACCGGATCGTGCATGGTCCCCATCATGCCTCCCGTGCGACGGCGGCCATGCGGGCGGCGGCAACCACCGGGCTGGCCGCGGCGTCGGGCACGGCGGCGATGCTCGGGGCCTGCCAGCGGCTCCAGCCGCACAGGGCGGCCAGCAGCGGAATGCCCATCGCGAACAGGGCGATGGTGCGGGTTTCGACCGGGGTGCCGAGGCAGGCCTGGAACAGCATGTTGCCGCCGTAGATCGCCAGCGGCACGACGGTGTGGGCGCGCGAGACGCTGGCGGCGGCCACCGGCGGACGGCGGCGCAGCGTCAGGCGGAACAGGAAGATGATGACGAACGACACGGCCATCCAGCCGACGAAGCCCTGCAGGGTCTCGCCGAACCACCAGCCGTCGGTCTTGGCCATGATCCAGGCCTTCAGGGTGAACACCATGTAGGGGTCGGCGCCGAGGTCATAGGCGGTGACAATCATCGCGGCCAGGAAGGATTGCACGATGCTCTGGCCGAGAGGCGCCACGCCGTCGACCGGCGTTTGCCACACCATCAGGTTGGCGATCACGTAGGCGATGTAGGTCAGGGCGAACCACATCAGCGGGATCACCATCGGCACGTCGCCGATGCGCCAGCCCAGCACTTCGGTGTAGGTGTAATGGCCGAAGAACCAGCCGTAACTGGAACCCATCTGCTCGGCGAACCAGCCGAGCGACACCGCGATCAGCACGAAATGCAGGGCCGCGCGCGCGCCCAGCAGGTGGATCGCGCTGGCCCAGCAGCAGGCGAACATCGCCAGCGAGCCGACGATCAGCATGCGCGTGGTCTCGCCCAGGCCGCGCGTGAGCAGCACGACGAGGAACAGGGCCAGCAGGATGAAGGTGATGCGGGGGAGATGGCGTTGCATGGACTTCATGGTCGTTCCTCGTCTTGGCTGGTTATATAGGTGTTGTTATCAGAAGCGGACATCCATGCGCAGCGACACGGTGCGCGGTTCGCTCGGCACGGTCATGCCGAAGCTGTCGATGTTCACCGGCTCGACCTTGTCCTGCAGGTTGCGCACGCGCAGCAGCAGGCTCCAGGGGGCGCCGTGCTGCTGGTAGCCCAGGCTCAGGTCGGTCTCGGTACGGCCCGGGACCCGGTAGCGCAGCAGCTGGCTCGGGATGCCGATGGCGTAGGCGCGCGCGCTGCGCGTAAAGGCGCCCGCCGTCAGCGTGCCGTTGCCGACACCGAAGCCCTGTTCGTAGCCCAGGGTCAGGGTCGCGCTCGGGGCACGATCGAGCTTGTAGCCGGCCCAGGAATGGATGCCGTCCGGGGTGTAGTCGACGTAGTGGGCATCGGTGAAGGCCAGGGTCGACGTCAGGCGGGCGCTGGCCAGCGGCTTGACCGCCGCCTCGATTTCCAGGCCCTTGACGCTGGCCACGCCGGCATTGCTGGTGACGTAGCGCGGCACGCCCTGCACCATGGCCACGCCCGACAGCTGCAGGTTGGTGTAGTCATACTTGTAGGCGGCCAGGTTCAGGCTGGCGCGGTTGGCCCAGAAGCGGGTCTTCAGGCCCAGCTCGACCGACTTCAGGGTTTCCGGCTGGTAGACCAGGGCCGCTGCCGGCACGGCAAAGGCGGCCGGGCAGGCGACGCCGAGGGCGCTGGAGTCGGCCATGCAGCCGTCGTTGAAGCCGCCCGATTTATAGCCGGTGGACAGCACGCCGTACACCAGGGTCGACGGGTCCAGGTCGGCGTCGATGCCGAGGCGCCAGGTGGTCTTGCTCTTTTCCAGGCGGGCGGCGTTTGGCATCGCCAGGTCGGTGGCGGCATCGAACACCGGGCCGGCCTGCAGGTTGGTCGAGCCAACGCGCGACTTGTCGTCGCGCGTGGTGCGGGCGCCGGCCGTCAGGCGCAGCGTGTCCAGCACGCGCCAGGTGGCCTGGCCGAACACGGCGCGGCTCTTCGAGACCGTGGGGCCGGTCGGGAACACGTAATACGGCGGCAGCGCGATCGGTTCGAGGTCGCGGAAGGTCGCGAGCTGGCGCATGTCTTCGCGGAACCAGTAGACGCCGGCCTGGGCCGAGACGCGGCCGGTGTCCTTTGTCGCGATGCGCAGCTCGTGCGAGTCCTGGTCGTAGGCGCCCTCGAAATACTGGCGCACGCCGAGCGCGAAGCCGGGCACGATGCGGTAGTAATAGTTGACCAGGAAATCGTGGTCGAATGCGCGCCGCGCACCCAGGTAATACAGGGTGGCCGGACCCAGGTTCCAGCTGAGTTCCGCCGACAGGCCTTGCGAATCGCGGCGGCTGTGGCCCTGTTCCGGCACCGCGTTCGGCGGCACGAAGGCATTCGTCAGGCGTTCCTTCGTGGAGGCGTCGCGCCAGGTCGGCTTGCCGGTCTCGATGCCCGAGTAGAAATTCGTGTCGGGGACGATGACGTCGTTGTTATCGTGCTGGACCGTGCGGTCGTAGCGCACGAGCAGCGAAGCGTCGGCGTTGACGTCGAGCCTGGCCGACAGGCGTGCCGAGCGGTCGTCGCGGTCGAGGCCGAGTTCATGCGGCGTGCCCTGGGCATTGCGCAGGACGCTGTCGCGGCGCTTGCTGCTGACCGCGGCGCGCAGGGCCAGCGCATCGTTCACCGGCAGGTTCAGCATGCCGTCGATTTTGCGCGCGCCGAACGTGCCGGCTTCAAGGCCGACCGCGCCTTCAAGCGTCTTGCCTGGCGTGTTCGAGATCACGTTGACGACGCCGGCCGTGGTGTTGCGGCCATACAGGGTGCCCTGCGGGCCGCGCAGCACTTCGACACGGTCGACGTCGAGGAAGTCGCCGTTCTGGGCATGCGGACGGGCGATATACACGCCGTCGAGCATGAAGGCGGCCGAGGGCTCGCCCTTGTCGGTGGCGTCGGCATTGCTGACGCCGCGGATGGTGATGCGCAGGCCGTCGGCGGCGTTGTTCATGTACACGCCGGGCAAGCGCGCGGCGACGTCGGATGGACGGTCGAGGCCGGCCTTGCCGAGCTGGGCGCCGCTGATGACGGACATGGCGACCGGGGTCTTCGATTCCGGCGCGATACGGCGCTGCGCGGTGACGAGGACTTCCTGGATCTGGCCTTGCTGTTGTTCGACGGCTGGTGTTTCCTGTGCCTGTGCGCCGAACGGGAAGGAACCCCCGATGGCGGCAGCCAGCAGCGTGAGGTTCGAACGAACCTGACGATTGGACATGCATTCCCCTAGTTTCTCTGATGTTGCACACAGCGCTTGCGTAATTTGCACCGCGCTGGCGTCGACTGCGTGTGCTTTATGCAACACATCACGGTCGAGCTAAAGTCTTGCAGTCTAGCAGTACATGTAACTGGGAAACAGTCCTTCCACCCTTTATTGTTCGGAAACGAGGATGGGGCGCGACACTCGATGCCTGAACGATAACAATGTTGCCTGGTCGACTAGACCAGTGCGTAGCGCGCACGGTAGGGGTGGAAGCCGAGGCGGCGCTTGAAGTCGCGCAGGCCGGGGCCGGCGCCGAGGAAGCTGTCGTACATGAACCAGGCCACTTCGCGCGCTTCGATCAATTCGCAGATGATGTGCGAGAGCAGCAAGTACATGGCGCCGTCGCCATTCTTGTAGCCCATCAATTGGTCGGTGGCGGCGAAATTGCCGAAGCGGGCGACGTTGCAATAGGCGGCGAGACGGCCCCCGGCGTCGAACACGCCGTGGCAGGCGCAGTGCGGCTGCTCCGGGTAGCTGTGCTTGCTTAGGTAGGCGCTGTCCATCGGCCGGCCCTGGCGCTCGGCGCAGGAGGTGTGGATCGCGTGGATCTCGTCGAGGTGGTCGTTGCGGTCGATGCGGCGCAGCGCATAGCCGCGCGCCAGGGCCTTGCGGCTTTGCGGGCCGGCATGGCCGCGCTGGCGCACCGTGTCGAGGTAGGAGGCGGCGTTGCCGAAGCCGGCGATGTCGACCAGCGCAATCCCCATCGCCTTGTTGCGGAACACTTTATAGCGCGGATGGGGACGGGTGAAATTGGCCCAGGCAGCGAGGATCGCTGGCGGGTTGAGGTGGCGCTCGAAACACAGCTGGGCCACCGGCAAGCGGCCCAGTTCGACGGCCAGGCTCGCGTGTTCCATCAGGTTGACGAATAATTGGGGCGTTTGCATAAGCAACTCTCATACTGTGGCGCATGGGGATGCTGTCGAGTCTAGTGGGGCACGTGGCGTGGATGCTGGGCCAGGTCAGGTGGAGTGCGTAAAACCGTGTAAATACGCTGTGTCGGCAGCCACGGCCCGCCGCGAACGGCAGACGTAAAAAAACGGCGCAAGTCTCGTCTCCTTGCGCCGTTCACCGACACCCGCGCCGCCACACACGGCCGGGTCAGAACATCGGATCAGTAGGACATCGGCACCCGCACCATCAGGGTCACGTCCGGCGTATCGCGTGTCACGCCGGCACCGACCGCGACGCTCAGCGTGCGCTTGTCCGACAGGCGGTAGGAGTAACCCACGAGCAGGGTGCCGAGCTGCATGCGCACCGAGCCCGGCACCGCGCGGCCGGCCTGCTTGGTGCGGCCGACCGAATTGTGGTCGTAGCCGAGGCTGAACGAGGCCTTGTCGTTCAGCGCCAGGCCCATGCCGAAGTTGAAGCCGAACACGCCGCCCGGCGCGACTTCGCCCAGCGGTTCCTTGACGCCCTGCAGCACGGTGCGTTCGATGTTGCTGCGCTTGAAGTTGTGCAGGTAGCTGAAGCTGCCGAAGAACACGGCCGGGTCCGATGGGAACAGCCAGGTCAGGCTCGGCTGCAGCGAATAGAAGCCCGAGCCGGTCGGCAGTTCCAGCGGCAGGCCGCTGCCGGTGACGTTCTCGCCCACGCAGCGCGTGGTGCAATCGGTGATGACTTCGAACGGGTCCTTGCCGGTGCGCGACTTGAAGCGCAGGCCGCCGATGAAGAAGGGCTTGTCGACGCCGCCGTCGTTGAGCTGGTAGCGCGCCGCCAGTTCGATGTCGCCCAGGTCCTTGCCGCTGGTCTGGAAGGCGCGCTCGACGGCCGTGCCGGTGAACACCTCGCGGCTGACCGTGGCGTCCGAGCGATACACGTAGGGCAGCTTGGCCTCGACCTCGAAGCGGTTGGTGAGGCCGCGGCGCAGGGTGACGCTGGCGGTGGTGGTGTTGCGCTTGACTTCGCGCACGTCGATCAGGCCGATCAGCAGGGCCGGGATCACCGTGTAGCCGACCAGGGCCACGCGGCTGCTCGAGGAGTAGCCGTACTGGACGGCCGGCTCGAACACGTACTTGCCGCGCGGCGTCAGCACGCCGGGCTGCTCGAAGATCGGCGCCACCTCGGCGGTGCGGGCCTGGGTTGACGGCGCGCGGCCGACGGCGGCGGTGTTGACGCCGGCCGCCGGAGCGCTGGCCGGGCCGCCCACCGGCGCCGCCGGCGCGGCGGGCTGGGGCACGGTCGGCTGCTGGTTGGCCGGGACGTTCTGCGGATTCACCGGCGCGTTCTGCTGGGCGGTGCGGCGTTGCTGCTGCTGTTGGCGCTGCTGGGCCTGTTGTGCCTGCTGTTGCTGCTGCTGCACTTGCTGCTGTTGCGTTTGCTGTTGCTGGGGCTGCTGTTGCGGCGGCTGCGCCAGCTGCTGCTGCGCATTCTGCTGCGCCGCGGTCTGGTCGACGTAGCCGGCGCCGCGCAGCGCGTCGAGTTCCGAGGCGGTGGCCGGCAGGCCGGCGGCCAGTGCGCCCGGCTCCATCGCCGGCGCGGCCGGTTCGGCCGGCAGGGCAGCCTGGCGCGTGGTGCGGACGTCGCGTTCGAGTTCGTCGATGCGGGCGCGCTGCGATTCCAGCTGCTGGCGCATCGCCTTGAGCTGTTCCACCAGTTCACTGACGGACTGCGCGCCCGGCTGCAGCGTGGCCTGGGCCTGCGCTTGCGCCTGCGCCGGGGACATGCCGAAGGCTGCGCTCACGACGAGCGCGCCGACACACAGTGCCGGAAATTTGTGCATTCAATACTCCATGTTCTTGGTCACCATCAGCGGGGTGCGATGGCTGTTGACAAAGCATTATTCAATCCTTCGGCAAAATTGAGCGCACGTAACATTCCAGCGGTATTCACGGTGGCATTCAGGGTGGTCTGGGCGCTGATCATCTGGTCGTTCAGGCTGTTCTGGATGATGGTCCCGCCCAGCAGCGAAGTGTTGGCTTCGCCGCGCAGGGCGCTGGCCACGCCGTTCTGGATCAGGCGCAGTTCGCCCAGGGCTTCCTGCGACACCAGGCCGTTGCCCTGGGCCAGCTTGCCGATGTCGCCCAGCTGGATCTCGCTGCGGTCGACGACGTTGCCGTTGATGGTGACCATGCGCTCGATGCCGAGCGTGACCTCGAGGCCCTCGATCATGAAGCCGCCGCGCGCTTCTTCCAGCTGGGCGCTGTCGACGGCGTTTTCCGGGCTGAACAGCGCTATCGGATCGGCCAGGGCGGCGTTCGACAGCGGCAGCAACAGCAGGGACAGGGCAAGGGAAAGCCGCATGGTGTGCATCCTCAAAAATCGCCGGGGCCGAATTTCGGCAGGCTGTAGGTGGTATCGATGGCGGGGCCGAGGCCGTTGTTCAGCGGCGCGCGCGGCGCCACGCGCCAGTCGGCGGTCTGGTTGAACAGGGGCTTGTTCGGGCCCTGGTGGATCACGAACAGGATGCGGTTGCTCCACATCTCCTCGAAGCGCTCGCGCGGGATCGTGCGCGTGCCGCGCGACGGGTCGCCCAGCAGGATGCGGCCGTCCTCGGCGCCCTTGACGACCACGAAATGGTGGTAGCCCTTGTCGGAAATGAGCACGATGGCGGGCAGTTTGGCTTCGATCAGTTTATCCAGCGGCAGCTGGAAGCCGTCGGCGGTGTAGCCGCGGCTTTTCAGGAAACGCTGCATGTCGAGCAGCGAGAAACCTTCGCGGCGGATCTTTTGCTGGTCGCCGCTCATGAACATGTACTGGAAGGCGTCCTGTTCGCTGGTCGGCACCCCGTAGTGGTGGGTCAGCAGCGTGGCCAGCGCGGCCGAGCCGCAGCTGAAGTCGTACTGCTGGCGCAGGGTGGCCTGGAAACGCAGGTCCTTCATGCTCTTCACCGGCATGCCGACGCGCATGCCGCTGGGCAGCGCCATCTCGGCAGCGCCCGCGGCCGTCGAACCCAACAGCAAGGCCAGGGTGGCGAGGACGGCGCGTGGATTCATTGGAATTGCAGGTTGATGACGGTGGCGTTCTGGATCAGGACGTTGGCGCCGCTGTTCTGGATCACGACGGGGATGCCCGACATGTTGGCAAAGGAGCCGGCATCGATGCTGTTCGATCCGGTGTTGACGTTGGTGGCGTTGTTGTTGGCGACGTCGCCGGTGAGCTTGGTGTCGTTCCAGACGGTGTCGGCCTTGCCGCGCTCGTGCTCCAGGCTTTCGAGGTCGACGGTGGCGATGACTTCGCCGCCGATGTTCGGGGTTTCGCGCACCTCGAGCGGCAGGGTGGCGATCGATTGCGCGATGTGTTCCAGGCCGGGCAGGGGGCCCAGGTCTTGCGCGTCGAGCAGGGCGGGTTCGGCTGCAAGCGCCGGCGCCGCGAAGACGGCTGCCAGGGCGCAGGCGCAGGCCTGTCGCATGCCGCCAATTGCAAAAATCGTTTTCATCGTTTCTCCTGGTCCTTGAAAACCGCCGCGCCGGGGAAGGACGCGGCAGTTTGTCGGTGATAGGCTGGCCGGTTGCCCGGCCAGCTTTGACTATCAGCTCCTTGCCCGGATTACGGGCCGACTGCCAGGTTCGACTGGACGTTGACGCTTTGCTGGATCAGCGAGGAGAAGCCGTTGTTCTGGCTGATCACCATCACGCCGGCAGCCGACTGGCCGACGTTCGACATGGCGTTCGACATGTCGAAGCTGCCTGCGTTGACGGCCACGTTGCCGCCGTTGCCGGCGGTTGCCGAGCCGCCTGCGCCGCCGGTTGCGGTGCCTGCGGTGTTGCTGCCGCTGGCGCCGCCCATGCCGCCGGTGCCTGCACCGCCGGTGCCGCCCGCGCCGCCGTCACCGGCAGTCGCCGCGCCCGAGGTCGAGGAACCGCCGGTAGCCGAACCGGTGGTCGCCGAGCCGCCAGCCGCGCCCGAACCCGAGGTGTTCGATGCCAGGCCGGTGCTGCCGCCGCTGCCGCCGGCGCCGCCAGCCGCGCCGCTGCCCGCGGTCGAGCTGCCGCCCGAACCGGCGCCGCCCGAACCGCCTGCGCCGCTGGTGCCCGAACCTGCCGCACCGCCGGTGCTCGACAGGGCTGCGCCTGCGCCGCCGGTGCCGCCGGTGGCTGCGCCGCCTTCGGCGCCCGAGCCGCTCGAGGTCGAAGCGGTAGCGCCCGCACCTGCGGTGCCGCCGTTGCCGCCTGCCGCGCCCATGCCGCCCGCGCCGCCGGTGCCGGTGCCGGCCGATGCGGTGTTCGAGGCGCCGGTGTTGGTGCCGCCGGTGCCGGTCGAGGAGCCGCCGTCGGCCGCGCCGCTGGCGCCGCCGGTGCTGTCCGGGGTGCCCGAACCGGAGCCGCTCGATGCCATGTTGCCGCCGTTCGAAGCGCCGGCACCCGAGGTGTCGCCGTTGGCCGATGCGTCGCCGATCATGACCGAGCCGCCGGCCGCGCCGTTGCCGCCCATCGCGCCTTCGGCGCCGTTGCCGCCCGCACCGCCGGTTGCCGCGCCTGCCGAGCCGCCTGCGCCGCCGGCGCCTGCCACGACACGGCCAGCGTTGCCGCCGTTGCCGCCGTCGCCGGTGTTGCCCGAGCCGCCTGCGCCGCCCATGCCGGAACCGCTCGAACCAGCCGCGCCGCCGTTACCGCCTGCGACGTTACCGTTGTTGCCGCCTGCGCCGCCGAGGCCGCCTGCGCCGCCTTCCGCGCCCGAGCCGGACGTTGCCGAGCCGGTTGCGCCGCCTGCGCCGCCTGCGCCGCCGGTCGCGCCGCCGGCCATCGCGTCGGCGTTGCCGGTGCTGCCGGTGGTGGCGTTGCCGCCGGTCGAGCCCGAAGCAGCCTGGCCGCCCGAGCCGGTGGCGCCGTTGCCGCCGTCGCCGCTGGCGTTGCCGCCCCATGCGCCTGCACCAGCGCCGCCGGTTGCGCCGGCGCCGTTCGCGCTGCCGCTGTTGTTGGCGATGTTACCGATGTTCTGGATGTTGTTGCCCGAAACGGTGCCGCTCAGCGAGCTGGTGGCGGTAGCGCTCGAGGTGTTGAACGAGCCCGAGATCGACGACGACGAGGTGCCGCCGTTGTTGGCTGCCGAAGCGCCCATGCCGCCGGCTGCCGACGAGCCGCTGCTGCGGTTCTGGCCCGAGCTGTCGCGGGTCGACGAGTCGTTGTTCTGGTTCGAGTTGTCGGCGGTGCGCGACGACGAATCGTTGTTCTGGTTCGAGTTGTCGCGCGACGAATTGTCGTTGCCCTGGTTCGAGTTGTCGGCCGTGTTGTTCGTGGTCTGGGTATTGGTGTTCGAGTGGGTCGACGAGTTGTTGCCCTGGTTCGAGTTGTCGCGCGTCGAGTTGTCGTTACCCTGGTTGGTGTTGTCGGCCGTCTGGGTGTTGGTGTTGGTGTTCGTGTTGGTCGACGAATTGTTGCCCTGGTTCGAGCTGTCGGAAGTGTTCGTCGTGGTGTTGGTCGACGAGTTGTTACCCTGGTTCGAGCTGTCGGAAGTGTTGGTCGACGAGTTGTTGCCCTGGTTCGAGTTGTCGCTGGTCGAGCTGTCGGTCCAGGTCGAGGTGCCGCCGTCGTTGGCGTTGATTCCGCTACCGTCCTGGCTGACGTTGGTCGACGAGTTGGTGGATGGGTCCGTCGTTTGTGCTTGGGCATTCAGGCCGAAAGCGAGCGACAGGGCGGTAACGAGCAAGGTCTTGTTCATGCTTAAGTTCCCCTAGGGTGTGTGGTTGAGTTCCGACTGGCAGTCGTACCAGTGCAGGCCACTTATGCAAGACCAATGCCAGGCGAGTTGAAACATGCTCAAGCTGTTGAAAACACAGCATAAGTCCACTAGGAAACAAGAAAATTGCGAATAGGCATTGTTGTTAGGAATTTAATGCATGCTGGGTGTATCGAAAATGGCACAGTTGTGTGCCTTTTTGTTGAGTAAGCAGTGGACACTCCTGCGACAGAGTGTTCACCCATGCTGCATAGAAACTGTGACAGTTCGCTCTGACGACTACCCTTCATGCATTCCTACGACAATGTCGGAGCCAGGCTGGCAAGCAGGCGGGAAACGGCTGGGCACGCACCGGAGCGGTGCCGAGGGCGGGAAAACGCGCGGGGAGTAGGACGAAAAAAACAAGGCGCTGTCACCGTTCGCTATGGATGAGCCCGATTGCAAGACGAAACAATTGATCGACAGAAGTCACTTTTCCGCCATCGAGCATCCGGCGCCAGCCCAGGTAGTTCGGCAGCCAGCGCGACGCGACACCGTGGAAGGGCGCCAGCCACTCGCGCAAACGCTGGTGGTAAGCATTCACATTTTGTACGTGAATGGCGCCATGGAAACCCGGGCGGACACGCTCGCCGGCGCTGACATTGACGGCCTGGTGCGCCAAGCCGTGGGCGCGGGCGAATGCCCGGTAGGCCGCGTTCGCATCGGTCACGAGCAGCACGTCCCTGTCCAAAAACGGCAGCAGATGGCGCTCCAGCTGGACTTTGCTGACGGGGCCGCGGCCGGTGACGGCATCGATGGTCTGCTTGTTGCGGTCGCGCGCCACGAGGATGCAGTCGAGCTCGCGGGAGATGCCGCGCCTGCCGGCGACGCCGCCGCGCTTGCGCGCCGGCCGGTCGAGCTTGCGCGACCCTTTCTGCGACTCCAGGATGAACATTTCGTCGGCCTCGGCGATACCGTTCAGGCATTCCGGCCGGTCTGCTTTGACCCGATCCAGGAAGCGATGGCGCCAGCGGAAGGCGGTGTTACGGTGCACGTTGACGTCGCCGGCCGCCGCGCGCACCGGACGCGACGCAAGCAACGCATCGAGATAAGCGAGCCATTTCCCGCGCAGGCGCAGGCGCGCCAACAGGGTGCCGGTCAAATCGTTGAAGGTACGCCGGCATGAGAAACAGCGGTAGCGCTGCAGGTCGTTGGCGTGGCCATGCCGGTGCCAGCGTTCACACTGGCAATGGGGGCAGCGGCGTCCGGCCGACCTGCATAGTCCGATCAGCGCGAGCACCTGGTGCAGCCCGGCGGCCGGACGCAAGGCGTCGAGGACGCGGAGCCGTTGGGGTTGGTTCAGTGCGGGCAGTGCCGCAAACCACTTCGTGAAGCGCGGCGCTTTCATGGTCGACCCGTATCGATGGCGAGACGGGTTGGACCATGAATGAACTCAACAGTTCACCGCTCATCCATAGCTAACGGTGACAGCGCCAAAAACAATGCCGGCACAGGCCGGCATTCGTCGAGGCAAGAACGGCTGGGCAGGTCGCCCCGGCCGTGGGAGGCGCTCAGGGCCGCATATTGTGCTTGGCCAGCAGCCGGTACATGGTCGTGCGCGAGACCCCGAGGTCGCGCGCGGCGCGGCTGACGTTCTGGCCGCTGCGGTCGAGGCAGGCACGAATCGCCAGGCGTTCCGAGCTGCAGCGCGCATCGTCGAGCACGGCCTCGATTGGCGGCGAGGGCATCACCAGGTCGAGGTCGTCGGGCTCGATCCACTTGCCGTCGGCCATCACCATGGCGCGGCGCACACGGTTGATGAGTTCGCGCACATTGCCCGGCCAGTTGTGCGCCGCGATCGCCGCAATCGCGCGGCTGCTGAAGCCCTTCAGGCCGGGCGCGCGGTCGGCCGCATGCTGGTGGAAGAAGTGTTCGGCCAGCTCGACCAGGTCGTCGCGCCGCTCGCGCAGCGGCGGCACCGTCACCGGCAGCACGGAAAGGCGATAGTAGAGGTCTTCGCGAAAGTCGCCGCGCGCCACCGCCTGCTGCAAATTCACGTGCGAGGCCGAGATCACGCGCACATCCACCGGAATCGCGCGCGTGGCGCCGAGCCGGATAATGGTCTTCTCCTGCAAAAAGCGCAGCAAATTCGCCTGCAGGTCCTTCGGCAGATCGCCGATCTCGTCGAGGAACAGGGTGCCGCCATTGGCCGATTCGATCAGGCCGACCTTGTCGCGGTTGGCGCCGGTAAAGGCGCCGCGCTCGTAGCCGAACAGTTCGGAATGGATCAGGTTGGGGGCGATGGCGCCGCAGTTGATCGGCACCAGCGGCCCCGTGCTGCGCAGCGACTGGCGGTGGATGGCCTGGGCCGTGAGTTCCTTGCCGCTGCCGCTTTCTCCCCAGATCAGCACCGGCGCATCGACCTTGGCCACGCGCTCGACCTGGCCGCGCAGGCGCTGCATGGCGTCGCAGCTGCCGATCAGCGAAGACGGCGAAGCGCCGGGACGCGGACGCGGACGGCGCAGCTGGGCATGCCCGTGCACGTGGCCGAGGGTGTGGGCGAGGCGCTGCAAATCGACCGGCGCCGTGTGGTAGTCGCACAGGTAATCGGCCACCAGGTCGCGGCTGGCCGGCGCGGCCAGGGTCTCGGTGCGGAATACGCCGACCCACTGGACCTGGCTGTGCTGGCGCAGGAAGCGGTCGATCTCGCCGTGCGGCCTGGAGCCGATCACATGCATCAGCAAGCCGACCAGGTAGGCCTGCTGGCGCAGTTCGGACCTGGCTTCATCCAGGCTGCCGACGCTGCGAATGTCCCAGTCGGGCATGGCCTCGCGCAGCATGGCGGCGGAGTCAAGGCTGTCGGGGGCAATGCAAAGCAATCGTTTCGGCGTCATCCACTCTCCTGAATCCGGTCTGCCGGCCCCGCGTCGATGCGGGCTCCGGCGCATGCCATTTTGACATTGGCTTGTTCCAGATCCAAGCATACCGCATGATGCGAGTTGTACGGCAGACAATTGAAATTGTCGTGAGTCGTTAGCAACGCGACAATATCCGGCACTTGACGGACGCCTGCGGCTGGTGCAGGCCGCGATTTTTACGGTCGCACCAGGGCGTTGCGTGAAGGCGACGGCCAAGGCGCCGATGACGGCTATTTCCTTTGCCAACGAGGCAAGTCTTTCCTTGGAGCGGAGCGATGTCGCGTACAATCGCCCCTTTTAAATTGCTGTAGAGCAACAAAGGAGCGCTGTGCGTACCAATCTGCCCATCACCGGCATCGAATACCGGATGCAGGAAGGCCAGTCCATCGTGTCGACGACCGACACCAAGGGCCGGATCACCTATGTCAACCCGAGCTTCGTCGAGGTGAGCGGATTCTCCGAGGCCGAGCTGCTGGGCAAGGCGCACAACATCGTGCGCCACCCCGACATGCCGCCGGAGGCATTCGCCGACCTATGGCAGACCCTGCAGGCCGGTCGGCCCTGGACCGGCATGGTCAAGAACCGCCGCAAGAACGGCGATTTTTATTGGGTGGTGGCGAACGTGGTGCCGGTGCGCGAGAACGGCGCCGTGTCGGGCTACATGTCGGTGCGCACCACGCCCACGCGCGAACAGGCCGCCGCCGCCGAAGCCTTGTACGCGCGCTTCCGTGCCGGCGAACAGGGTCGGCTGGCGATCCGTGGCGGGCGCGCAGTCAACACCGGCTTCCTGGCGCGCCTGGGTGCCTTGCGCCGCATGCCGCTGGGCCGCCGCCTCGGTGTGATCATGGGTGCGCAGGCGCTGCTGCTGGCCGTGCTGGGCTTTGCCACCGAAGGCATCGCCCTGCGCGTGCTCGCGTCCCTGGGCGTGCTCGGCACGCTGGCGGCCTGGGCGCAATTGCAGCGCAGCCTGGTCGCGCCGCTGCGCGCGGCCACCGGGACCGTGCACGCGCTGGCCGGCGGCGACCTGTCGCACGCCTGCCAGGCCGGCGGCGACGACGAGCTGGGCCAGCTGCTGCTGGCGCTGCGCCAGATGAACATCAACCTGCGCGCGATTGTCGGCGACGTGCGCAGCAACGTCGGCTCGATCGAGCGCGCCACGCGCGACATCGCCGCCGGCAACAGCGACCTGGCCGACCGCACCGAGGCCCAGGCGGCCAGCCTGGAAGCGAGCGTCGCCAGCCTCGGGCAGATCGCCGCGGCGGCGGTGCGCAATGCCGAGAGCGCCCAGCGCGCGGACAGCCTGGTCGACGCGGCCGCCGGCGTCGCCGGGCGCGGCGGCGCGGCCGTCGAGCGGGTCGGCAGCACCATGGAGCAGATCAGCAGCTCGGCCACGCGCATCGTCGACATCATCGGCCTGATCGACGGCATCGCCTTCCAGACCAACATCCTGGCCCTGAATGCGGCGGTGGAAGCGGCGCGCGCCGGCGAGCAGGGGCGCGGCTTTGCCGTCGTCGCCGGCGAGGTGCGCAGCCTGGCCCAGCGCTCGGCCGGCGCCGCGAAGGAAATCAAGGCCCTGATCGACGACTCGGTGCGCAAGGTCGCGCAGGGCGACGCGCTGGTGGGCGAAGCCGGCCAGACCATGCGCGAGGTGGTGGGTTCGGTGCAGCAGGCAGCGGCCATCATGCACGACATCACGCTCGCCAGCCGCGCCCAGGGCGGCGGCATCGCCGAGGTCAGCACGGCCATGGCCGGGCTGGATGCGATCACGCGCCAGAACGCGGCGCTGGTGGAGCAATCGGCCAGCGCCTCGGCGAACGTGGCGGAAGAGGCGGCGCAGCTGGCACAGGCCTTAGCGGTGTTCAGGCTGGGAAGCCGGCGAGGCTGAGCCTTGCCGCGGCGCCTGTTCCAGGCCCGGGCCGGCAGGGTCTGCATCGGCATGGTCCCTGCCGCAGACCCGGCGCCTGGCGCTAGTGCAGGTCGAGCAGGTCGGCGCGCGGATAGCCCCATTGCGGCACGGGCGACGGGCAGGGCGTGCCGGCCTGGCCGGCGTAGGGCAGGGTCGAGAAGTTGTGGCTTCCGTGCGGGCCATAGCGCACGTCGGTGGCAAAGCCATTCGCCAGCGACGGCATGCGCGCGAAGCGCAGCCAGGCGTCGACCCGGCAGTCGGACGCGCGCAGTGCCTGCAGGCGCGCCTTCGCGCCGCGTTCTTCCCAGGTCCAGGCCAGGTCTTTCGGCTCCTTGCCCACGTATTCGCCGTGGATCATGAAGGGGCAGGCGGCAACCGGCGCAATCCCCGGCGCCAGGCTCAACACGCCGCGGCGGACCCGGTAGCCATCGCCGTCGCCCTCCTCGCCGGACACGCTGATCACGGTCCAGCACAGCGGATTGGCCGGGAAGGCCGACAAGGCGGTGTCGACGATGCGCACATCCGGATTGGCGCGGCGCAGGTCGGCCGCCACCTGCGCGCGCGCCAGGCTGGCGCCGTAGGCCTGGACCAGCACGAAGCCGAGCACGACGGCCACGCCCGCCACCAGGGCCGTGCGCTCGCCCTGGCGCCGGGTCAGCGCCAGCGCCAGCAGCCAGATGGTGGCCAGGCCGGCCAATGAGCCCCATTGCAGGAAGCCGCCCAGGGTGAACAGCAGCGGCACCGCCAGCAGCAGCGCCAGGAAGGTCCGGCGCAGCCAGGGCCGCGCCACGTGCGCCGCGAGCGGCGTGCCGAGCGCCAGCCAGAACACCGGCTCGACGATGAAGATCATGTCGCCGTAGAACCAGCGCGGATCGAAAGGCGCGAACGGGTGCACGCCGTAGACATTCATCGCGTCCATGCCCAGGTGCAGCAGCAGGCCGAGCACGGTGGTGGCGCACAGGCCCAGGCGCACGGTGCCGTTCGTGCGCAGCAGGGTGCGCGCCGCCGGCCACAGCAGCCAGATCGCGGCCAGCATCAGCAGGGCCTGGGGCAGGGCATACAACAGCGTGTGCGTGTGGCCGCGGTGGTGCAGCAGGTAGCCCAGCGGTTCCGGGGCCAGCTTCGTGAAGATCAGGTCGAGGTCGGGGAAGTTGCTGGCGACCGCGGCGCTGGTAAGCAGCAGCCGGCGCCGGGTGCTGGCGCGTTGCGGATCCGGTTCGGCGGGAAGCAGGCGGTGCGTGAGTTCGCCAAGCGCGAGGCCGGCCAGGGTGTGGGTGAGATTATCCATTAGGCAATATTAGCATCCTGAGCCA
This sequence comes from Massilia sp. YIM B02769, assembly GCF_030411995.1. Lineage (GTDB taxonomy): Bacteria > Pseudomonadota > Gammaproteobacteria > Burkholderiales > Burkholderiaceae_D > Telluria. Next base: position 172,347 of record NZ_JASNRC010000004.1, on the reverse strand, counting down.
TCGCCGGGCGGTGACGCCGTTTCTCGTAGCCTGTTACTCCTCGTGAAGGCTGATACTTGATGTACGTCAAGGATTTTGCTGAGCTTAGTCAATAGACTCCTACCATCAGCTGAGCCGCACCCCGCGGCCGGCAGGCAGCAGGAGCCCCACATGCTTCACCAGCACATCCCCGTCAGCGCGCTCCGCCGCGCGGCAATCCCCGTCGCGAGGACCGTCGACTTCGACCCCGAACTGATCCAGCGCCTCGGCAAGAATGGCCCGCGCTACACCTCCTACCCAACCGCCGACCGCTTCGGCGACAGCTTTGCCTACCGCGACTACCTGCACGCCGTCGCCTCGGTGCGCACCCGCGGCGGCGCGCGCCCGCTATCGCTCTACCTGCACATCCCGTTCTGCGACACGGTCTGCTACTACTGCGCCTGCAATAAGATCGTCACCAGGAACCGCGAGAAAGCCGCCACCTACCTCGGCTACCTGAAGCGCGAGATCACGATGCAGGCCGCGCTGTTCGCCGGCATGAACGAGGTCGAACAGCTGCACTTCGGCGGCGGCACGCCGACTTACCTGAGCGACGAACAGATGGGCGAACTGATGGCCCACCTGCGCCGCAGCTTCAAATTCGCGCCCGACGACATCGGCGAGTATTCGATCGAGGTCGACCCGCGTACCGTTTCGCGGGAGCGCGTGCACAGCCTGCGCCGCCAGGGTTTCAACCGCATCAGCCTGGGCGTGCAGGACTTCAATCCGGCAGTGCAGAAAGCCGTCAACCGCGTCCAGCCCGAAAGCGAAACGCGCGCCATCATCGCCGCCGCGCGCGAGGCCGGTTTCCGCTCGATCAGCATCGACTTGATCTACGGCCTGCCCAGGCAAAACCTGGCGACCATGACGGCCACCATCGAGAAGGTGATCGCCGCCAGCCCGGACCGCATCTCGATTTACCACTACGCCCACCTGCCACACGTGTTCAAGCCGCAGCGGCGCATCGCGGAAGCAGAGATGCCGTCCTCCAGCGAAAAGCTGGCCATGCTGGCCCTGTGCATCGAACGCCTGACCGGGGCCGGCTACGCCTACATCGGCATGGACCATTTCGCCAAGCCCGGCGACGATCTCGCCATCGCCCAGCGCCAGGGCCGCCTGCACCGCAACTTCCAGGGCTATTCGACCCATGCCGACACCGACCTGATTTCCTGCGGCGTCTCGGCCATCAGCGCCGTCGGCGCCACCTACAGCCAGAACGCCAAGACGCTCGACGACTACTACGAGGCGCTCGACAACAACGAGCTGCCGGTCGTGCGCGGCATCGCGCTCGGCATGGACGACCTGCTGCGCCGTACCGTCATCGGAAAGCTGATGTGCCAGTTCGAGCTGTCGATCTCCGCCATCGAGCAGGCTTTCCCGATCGCTTTCGGCCAGTACTTCGCCGACGAACTGGTGGCCCTGCGCCAGCTCGAATACGACGGCCTGGTCACCATCGAGGGCGACTGGATCTCGGTGACGATGCGCGGGCGCCTCCTGATCCGCAATGTCTGCATGGTGTTCGACCGCTACCTGGCGGCGCCGTCCAGCGTGCCGCGCTACTCACGTACTGTATAAAGCAGATGAACCTCAGCCTGTTCCCGATCTTCGTGGTGGGCCTGCTCGGCAGCGTCCACTGCGGCGCCATGTGCGGCGGGATCGTCGGCGCGCTCTCGTTCGGACCATCGCTGACGCCGCCGCGCACGCGCGCAGGCGTAGCGGTGATCGCGCTGCGTCCGGCCATCGCGGACCGCGCCAGCCTGCACGTCGCCGCCTACAACCTGGGGCGCATCGCCAGCTACATGACGGCAGGTGCGCTGGCCGGCGGCGTGGCGCAGGGCGCAGGCACCTTGTCCGCGCTGCCGCAGTTGCAGGCGGCGGCCTACTGGCTGGCGAACGGCATGCTGGTCGCCCTCGGCCTGCACCTGATGAACGCCTGGACCGGCATCGCCCACCTGGAAAAGGCGGGGCAACTGGTGTGGCGCCATGTGCGTCCGCAACTGGCCAGGATCGGCCCGCCCGACACGCCTGGCCGCATGTTCGCGGCCGGCGCCCTGTGGGGCTGGCTGCCCTGCGCCATGGTTTACAGCGTGCTGGTGACGAGCATGCTGAGCGGCTCGGCCGTCTCGGGTGCGCTGACGATGCTGGCCTTCGGCCTGGGCACGCTGCCGATGATGCTGGCCCTCGGCCTGGCCGGTGCGCGCCTGCGCGGCTGGCTGCGCTTGCCGCCGGTGCGCATCGTGTGCGGCGCGCTGGTGCTGGCTTTCGGTATCGCCGGCCTGCTGCGCGCCTCTGGCGGGCTGCCGCCAAGCTGGCTGCACCTGCTGTGCATTGCACCCGCATCCGCAACATGAACGATGGCAGCCATGCGACCGGCCCGGAGGATGACCTCGGCGCGATGAACCCACCCGCACCTGACGGCTGTTTCCACTGCGGCCTGCCGCTGCCGACGCAGGTAAGCTGGCGCGCCCGCGTCGATGGCGCCGAGCGCGCCATGTGCTGCCCGGGCTGCGCCGCCGCGGCCCAGGCCATCGTCGATGCCGGTTGCGCCGACTATTACGCGACCCGCAGCGGCTACGGCGCCACCGTCGACAGCGGCGATGCGCCCGGGCTGGCCCTGTACGACACCGCCGGGAATAGCGGCGAGGGCAGCTTCACCGTCGAAGGCATCCGCTGCGCGGCCTGCGTCTGGCTGATCGAACGCCACATCGACGCGCTGCCGGGCGTGATCGAATCCCTGCTCAACGTCAGCAGCGAGCGCCTGCAGGTGCGCTGGGACCCGGCCGCGTGCAAGGTCAGCGACATCCTGCGCGCGCTGCGCGCCATCGGCTACACCGCCTATCCCTACGACAGCAAACGCCACGGCGAACAGCTGGAACGGGCGCGCCGCAAACTGTTCCGCCAGCTGTTCGTGGCCGGCCTGTCGATGATGCAGGTGATGATGTACGCGGTGCCGGTCTACCTGGCCGACGACGGCACCATGGATGCCGACATGGCGGCCCTGATGGGCTGGGCCTCCTTCGTGCTGACCTTGCCGGCGCTGCTGTATTCGGCGCTGCCGTTCTTCAGCGGCGCCTGGCGCGACCTGCGCCGCGGCTTGCCCGGTATGGACGTGCCGGTGGCGCTCGGCATCGCTGCCGCCTTCATCGGCAGCACGGTGGCCCTGGTCCACGGCGCAGGCGAGGTCTGGTTCGACTCGATCACAATGTTCATCTTCCTGCTGCTGGGCAGCCGCTACCTGGAACTCACGGCGCGCCGCCGCGCCGCACGTGCGCTCGAGACGCTGCAAGAGGGCATGCCGGCATCCGCCGCACGCATGCCCGGCTATCCCGCCGCGCGCGGCACCGAGCTGGTGGCGGCGGCCAGGCTGCGGCCGGGCGACGTGGTGCTGGTAGCGGCGGGCCAGGCGGCGCCGGCCGACGGCGTGATCCTCGAGGGCGAGACCGAGGCCGACCTGTCGCTGCTGACCGGCGAAAGCAAAACGCGGCGCCTGGCCCTGGGGGACCTGCTGCCGGGCGGCGCCGTCAACGTGGCCCAGGCCGTGGTGATGCGCGTGGAAGCGGCCGCGCGCGACAGCACGCTGGCGCTGCTGGTGCGCCTGGTCGACAAGGCCGGGCAGGGCAAGCCGGCGCTGGCCTTGTGGGCCGACCGTGTCGCCGCCTGGTCGGTGGCGGCCCTGCTGGTGCTGACCGTGGTCGTGTTCGCGGCCTGGCAACTGATCGACCCGGCGCGTGCCTGGCCGGCGGCGATCGCGGTGCTGGTCGTGACCTGCCCCTGCGCGCTGTCGCTGGCCACGCCGACCGCGCTGGCGGCGGCCACCGACCGCCTGCTGCGGCGCGGCGTGCTGGCCGTGCAGCCGCACGCGCTCGAAACGCTGGAGCGCGCCACCCACGTCGTCTTCGACAAGACCGGCACCCTGACGCTGGGCCGGCCCGTCGTGCGCGATACGCGCAGCTTCAACGGGATCGCGCCCGGGACCGCGCTCGCCACCGCGGCGGCGCTGGAGGCCGGCAGCGCGCACCCGCTGGCGCAGGCGATCCGCAACGCCGCGTCCGCGCCCACCGTCGACGCCGATAACACCGGCTACACCGTCGGCCAGGGGATCGAGGGCAGCATCGCGGGCGAACGCTACCGCCTCGGCAGCGCCGCCTTTGTGGGCGCACTGGTCGAGCGGCGCACGCCGGTGGCGCCGGATAGCGAAGGCAGTGCGGTCTGGCTCGGCCGGCAGGGCGCCTGGCTGGCGCGTTTCGACATCGCCGACGCCTTGCGGCCCGAAGCGCTGGACGTCGTGCGCCGTTTCGAAGCGGCGGGGAAAACCGTGGTCCTGCTCAGCGGCGACGAATCGCGCGCCGCGCAGCAGGTGGCCACGCGCCTGGGCATCCGCCTGGCGGCCGGCGACCAGCTACCGCAGCAGAAGCTCGATTTCGTGCGCGAGCTGCAGGCGCAGGGCGCAACAGTCGCGATGGTCGGCGACGGCATCAACGACGCCGCCGTGCTGCGCGGCGCCGACGTGTCGTTCGCGCTGGGCGGCGGCGCCGCGCTGGCCCAGCTGCATGCCGACTGCGTGCTGCTCGGCGACAGCCTGCTGCCCTTGTGCGAAGCGGCCGACACCGCGCGCCGTACCTCCCGCATCATCCGCCAGAACCTGGCCTGGGCCAGCATCTATAACCTGTGCGCGATCCCGCTGGCGGCGACCGGGCTGCTGAGTCCATGGCTGTCCGGGGCCGGCATGGCGGCCAGTTCGGCGGTCGTGGTGCTGAATGCCCTGAGGTTGAGAAAATAAGTTGAGGAAATGAGATGGAAGCACTGTACCTGTTGATTCCCCTGAGCCTGGTGCTGGTGGCTGTGGCGATCTGGGTCTTCTTCGGCGCCGCAGACAGCGGCCAGTTCGACGACCTGGAAGGCCCGGCCCTGCGCCTGCTGCGCGACGACGACCGGCCCGCCGGCTGAGGTTCACACTGACATACAGATTCATTCTTTCTCGACAATAAGTTTCCTCGCGGTTACTCTAGGTTTTTTCACCGACCATGAGGACACGATGAGGAAGCTGAACCGCCGCCTGGGCCTGGCACTGCTCACCCTGGGCACCGCCGGCGCCGCGCACGCCGCTCCGTTCAAACCCTGCGACGATGCCGCCAGCCACCCGGCGCTGAAGGAAAGCCTGTGCAAGGTGGAGCAGGTAGCCGCCGACCCGTCCGGCCTGGCCGGCGCCCCGGCAGGCACGGTCGACCTCTTCGTGCGCAAGTTCGCTGCCGTTGGCCCGTCGCGCGGCCAGGTCTGGCTGATCGCCGGCGGCCCGGGCGAATCCGGCGCCTCGTTCTACGGCCTGGTGCCGGCCTTCAGGGCCGCCTTTCCCGGCCTCGACCTGATCGTGCCGGACCACCGCGGCACCGGTTTCTCGACCCGCATGTGTCCGCAGGAAGAAGCGCCGGCCTCGCCGGGCGGCACCAGCCTCGATGGCGCCGAATGGGGCAGCTGCTTCGGCTACCTGAATGCGCACCCTGGCTATACGCGCCAGTTCTCGCAAACGAATGGCGCGCACGACCTCAAGCTGCTGCTCGAGCGCACGCCGGCAAAGGGCAAGACCTGGCTGTATGGCGTGTCCTACGGCACCCAGCTGGTGCTGCGCACGGTGGCCGTCGGCGCCAAGGGGATCGACGGCATCGTGCTCGATTCGCTGGTGTCGCTGCAGGACGACGACAAGGCCGACCTGAGCCGCCGCTCGCTGGTGGCCGACGCGATCGGCCGGCGCCGCCTGGCCGACTGCGACGCCAATCCGGCTTGCAGCGCGCGCATGGGCGAGCCGGCCGAAACGGTGTACCGGCGCGTGCTGGCGAAGCTGGAGCAGGACCCGGCCCTGGCTGCGACCATTCCGGGCAAGAACCTGAAGCGCCTGTTCGGCAACCTGCTCGACGTGCCGAGCGTGGCCGAGCAGCTTCCGTATGTGATCAAGGACCTGGACGAGGGCAGGGCGGAGCCGTTCAAGGCGGTGCTGGCCGAGGCCACGAAGGAGATGGACAGGCTGGGCAGCTTCCCGCAATCGCCGCCGTCGACGCCGCTGGTGGTGCTGATCAGCGGTTCCGAGAACAACCTGCGGCCGGGCCGCACGGCGCAGGACGTGGCGGCCGAGGAGGCTGGTTTGCTGTTCACCAGCAGCCTGCCGGGCCACCTGGTGAACACGCCGTTCCCGCTGTACAAGCCGGACGCCTGGTATGCGCGCCTGCCGGCCAGGCTGCCGCCGACCCTGGTGATCCATGGCGACCGCGACGCCAAGACCGATTATGACGCGGCCGTGCGCCACGTGGCGGCACTGCGCAAGGCGGGGCCGGTGCGGCTGGTCACGGCCAGGAACGAAGCACACTGGGTGCTGTGGTCCGGCCGCAGCTGCGCCGGCCGGGAAGTGGCCCGCTTCGTCGGGGCCGAAGCCGCCGGCCCCGCCTGCACGGAGGCGGCCGGCGCGCCCTGATTACATCGTCGGGCCGCGTCCCGTGCCTTGTTCCTGCTCGATGCGTTCCTGGCATTGGATGCAGGTCTGCACCGTGGGCGTGGCCAGCAGGCGTTCTTCCGGGATGTCGCAGCCGCAGGACACGCACACGCCATAGCCGCCCGATTCCAGGCGGCCGATGGCGGCGTCGATGTCGTGCAGGAGATTCGTTTCGTGCTCGGCGAAGTGTTCTTCGTCGTGGGCGATCATTTCGGCGGTGGGCGCGTCGTCATTCTGCACCAGGTGGGCGCGCGGCGAGATCACCGGGGGTTCGTTGCCTTCGGGGTCGGCATCGGTGCGGGTGCGGACCGTGGCGAGCGCTTCCTCGCGGGCCTGGTGCAGGCGTTTGGCGATTTCTTGGTGGAGGGATTGCGAGATGGGCATATGGCGTTCCTTGTTGATATGTCGTTAACGTGGATAGCATCGCCGCCGGTGGATATCGTAGGGTGGGCACCCCGTGCCCACGCGTTACGTGCGCATCCGGGAGCCCGCGGCCGTGACGATTCGCCCCGCGGCGTTTCCATGAAAGGTTACGCTAGCGTGACGCTTTTCGGCGCGCTCTAGGATGCTCCGTTTGCAGAAGGAAAATAGCCAACGCAGATCGGGCTTCCGCGTGGGCACAGGGTGCCCACCCTACGATGGCAGGCGCTAACGATTTATGCATGAGCAAACGAGCGCATCCCGACCTGCCGGCACCCGTCTGTATCCCATGTGAAATATCGAATTTTGATTCACATCAAGGATTTTTAAACTCCAGAAAACTACTCTCCCCGCTGTGATCGCAGTCAATCCACTCGGGAGAGTATCTTGGAAAGCAGTCTTAACTATAACTACAAGATCGTGCGCCAGTTTGCCATCGCCACGGTCGTCTGGGGCGTCATCGGCATGGCCGCCGGCGTCTTCATCGCGGCCCAGCTGGCCTGGCCCGCGCTCAACTTCGACATCGCCTGGCTGTCCTACGGCCGCCTGCGTCCGCTGCACACCAACGCGGTCATCTTCGCCTTCGGCATCTGCGGCCTGTTCGCCACTTCCTACTACGTGGTCCAGCGCACCTGCCAGGTCCGGCTATTCTCCGACAAGCTGGCCGCCTTCACTTTCTGGGGCTGGCAAGCGGTGCTGGTGGCGGCCGCGATCACGCTGCCCATGGGTTTCACGCGCGGGAAGGAATACGCCGAACTCGAGTGGCCGATCGCCATCCTGATCGCCATCGTCTGGGTCGCCTATGCCGTGGTCTTCTTCGGCACCATCCTGAAACGCAAGGTCCAGCACATCTACGTGGCCAACTGGTTCTTCGGCGCCTACATTATCGCGGTCGCCGTGCTCCACATCGTGAACGGCATGTCGCTGCCTGTATCGGCCATGAAATCCTACTCGGTGTACGCCGGCGTGCAGGACGCCATGATCCAGTGGTGGTACGGCCATAACGCGGTCGGCTTCATCCTCACCGCGGGCTACCTCGGCATGGTGTACTACTTCATCCCGAAACAGGCCGAGCGCCCGGTCTACTCCTACCGCCTGTCGATCGTCCACTTCTGGGCCCTGATCTTCACCTACATGTGGGCCGGCCCGCATCACCTGCATTACACCGCGCTGCCCGACTGGACCCAGTCGCTGGGCATGGTGTTTTCCCTGATCCTGCTGGCGCCAAGCTGGGGCGGCATGATCAACGGCGTGATGACCCTGTCGGGCGCCTGGCACAAGCTGCGCTCGGATCCGATCCTGAAGTTCCTGATCGTCTCGCTCTCGTTCTACGGCATGGCCACCTTCGAGGGCCCAATGATGTCGATCAAGACCATCAACTCGCTGTCGCACTACACCGACTGGACCGTCGCCCACGTGCACGCCGGCGCCCTGGGCTGGGTCGGCTTCATCACCATGGGCTCGATCTACTACCTGATCCCGCGCCTGGCCGGCAAAAAGGAGATGTACAGCGTCCAACTGGTTGAAGCGCACTTCTGGGTTGCCACCATCGGCATCGTGCTCTACATCGCCGCGATGTGGATCGCCGGCGTGATGCAGGGCCTGATGTGGCGCGCGGTGAACCCGGACGGCACGCTGACCTACACCTTTGCCGAAAGCGTGAAGGCGACCTATCCCTATTACGCGGTGCGCTTCCTGGGCGGCCTGCTCTACCTGTCGGGCATGCTGATGATGGCCTTTAACACCTGGAAGACCCTGGCCGGCACGGTGAACGTGGATGCGCCGATCCCGCAGCTGCACAAGCCGCACGATGTCCACGCAGAGGCCTGCGCCGTCGAATCCCATGTCCCGACACACGCCTGAACAGAGAGACAGCACCATGAAAAAATTTACCCATGAATGGATCGAGAAGAATCCCTGGCTGCTGATCGGCCTGGTGATCCTGGTGATCTCCTTTGGCGGCCTGGTCGAGATCGTGCCGCTGTTCTTCCAGAAGTCGACCACGGAACCGGTGGCGGGCCTGAAGCCATATTCACCGCTGCGCCTGGCCGGCCGCGACATCTACATCCGCGAAGGCTGCTACAACTGCCACTCGCAGATGATCCGCCCCTTCCGCGCCGAGACCGAGCGCTATGGCCATTATTCGGTGGCCGGCGAATTCGTCTACGACCACCCCTTCCAGTGGGGCAGCAAGCGCACCGGCCCGGACCTGGCGCGCGTCGGTGGCCGCTACAGCGACGAGTGGCACCGCACCCACCTCGACAATCCGCGCGACGTGGTGCCGGAGTCGAACATGCCCGGCTATCCGTGGCTGGCGAGAACGAAGCTGGTGCCCGCCGAGATCGTGCCGAAGATGCACGCGATGCGCACCCTGGCCGTGCCCTACACCGACGACGAGATCCGCAACGCGCCGGACGAGCTGGCGAACAAGACCGAACAGGACGCCCTGATCGCCTACCTGCAAGGCCTGGGCACCCAAATCAAGACAAGAAACTGAGGAACCGACATGGAACTCGCACACATCTTCGACAGCGCCAGCAGCGTGATGACGGTGGTCTCGTTCGCCACCTTCATGGGCATCCTGCTCTGGACCTTCCTGCTGCACCGCAGCCGCGACTTCGACGAGGCGGCCGCGCTGCCCTTCATGGACGAGGAGAAGGACCATGTCTGACTTCACCAGCGGCTTCTGGAACTGGTACGTCGCGCTGATCACCATCGCCTCGATCGCCGGCTGCGCGATCTTGCTGTGGTCGCAGTCGCGCTACAAGGTCAAGGTCGAGCCGGACGGCCTGCCTGCCAAGACCACCGGCCACGTCTGGGACGAGGACCTGACCGAACTGAATACGCCGATGCCGCGCTGGTGGATGGGCCTGTTCTATTTGACCATCGTGTTCGGCATCGTCTACCTGGTGCTGTTCCCCGGCCTGGGCAGCTATGGCGGCAAGCTCGGCTGGAACTCGACCGGCGCTTACCAGGCCGAGCTGAAACAGGCCGATACCGACTTCGGTCCGTTGTTCGCGCGCTACGCCAGCCAGGACATCAAGGCGGTGGCCGCAGACCCGCAGGCCCACGCCATCGGCGAGCGCATGTTCCTGAACTACTGCGCGCAATGCCACGGCTCCGACGCGCGCGGCAACAAGGGTTACCCGAACCTGACGGACGCCGACTGGCTGCACGGCGGCGAACCCGAGACCATCAAACTGACCATCATGGCTGGCCGCATCGGCCAGATGCCGGCGATGGGCGCGGCACTCGGTTCGGACAAGGACATCGAAGGCGTGGCCCATTACGTGCGCAACCTGTCGGGCCTGACGGCCGACCCGGTGAAGGTCGCCTTCGGCAAGGCCAAGTTCGGCGCCTGCGCGGCCTGCCATGGCGCGGAGGGCAAGGGCAACCCGATGCTGGGTGCACCGAACCTGGCTGATAAAACCTGGCTGTACGGCGGCAGCGCCGACACCATCATGGAAACCATCCGCAAGGGCCGCACCAACACCATGCCGGCCTTCGGCGACTTCCTGGGCGAGGCCAAGGTGCATGTGCTGGCAGCCTATGTGTGGAGCCTGTCGAACCCGCAGCCTGTAAAGCCCATCGACGACAAGGTAGCGGCAAAATGAATGTGCCGAAGGAAGCGGTGGTCAGGATGTACGCCGCGCGCGAGGAGATCTACCCGCGCGAAACCAGGGGCCGCTATGCGACCCTGCGCTGGGCCGGCGTCTGGCTGACGCAAATCGTGTTCTACGGGCTGCCCTGGCTGCAGTGGAACGGGCGCCAGGCGGTGCTGTTCGACCTCGGCGCGCGCAAGTTCCACCTGTTCGGCCTCGTCCTGTGGCCGCAGGACTTCATCTACCTGGCGGGTTTGCTGATCATCTGCGCCTACGGGCTGTTTTTGGTCACTGCCGTGGCGGGGCGGGTGTGGTGCGGCTTCGCCTGCCCGCAGACGGTGTACACGGAACTCTTCCTCTGGATCGAAAGGAAAATCGAAGGCGCGCGCAGCGCCCGCATCCGGCTGGACCGCCAGCCCTGGACGTTTGAAAAAATCTGGAAGAAGGGCGCCAAGCACGCGGCCTGGCTGGCCGTCGCCCTGTGGACCGGCTTTACTTTTGTCGGCTACTTCACGCCGGTGCATACGCTGGTGCATGAAGTGGCCAGCTTCAGCCTGGGGGCCTGGGAAAGCTTCTGGGTCCTGTTCTACGGCTTCGCCACCTACGGCAACGCCGGCTGGATGCGCGAGCAGGTGTGCAAGTACATGTGCCCGTATGCGCGCTTCCAGAGCGCGATGTTCGACAAGGACACCCTGGTCGTCACCTATGACCGCAAGCGCGGTGAACCGCGTCGTCCGGGGGCGCGCGTGGCGGGCGACAAGCTGGGGGACTGTATCGACTGCACCATGTGCGTGCAGGTTTGCCCGACCGGCATCGACATCCGCCAGGGCCTGCAATACGAATGCATCGGCTGCGCCGCCTGCGTGGATGCCTGCAACGGCGTGATGGACAAGGTAAGCAAGCCGCGCGGCCTGATCCGTTACGCGACCGAGAACGCGCTGGCGCATGGCTGGGGCACGCAGGAGGTGAAGCGCCGCCTGCTGCGCCCGAAGGTGCTGGGCTACACGGCAGTGCTGGGACTGCTGATCGCGGCAATGAGCACCTCGCTGGCGCTGCGCACGCCGCTGAAGGTCGACGTGATCCGCGACCGCGGCTCGATGGGGCGCGAGGTCGAGGATGGACAGATCGAGAACGTCTACCGCCTGCAGCTGATGAATACGGGCGAAGGCGCGCGCGCATACCGTTTGCGTGTGGAAGGGATGCCCGGTGCGCGCATCGTCGACCGTGATGTGGTGGCGCTCGATGGCGCCAGCGCGCGCGCCGTGCCGGTGCGGGTGCGAGTGCGCGCCGAGGGCGCCGAGGGCGGTTCGCACCGCATCGCGTTCACCGTCACTGCGGTCGACGATCCATCAGTCGCCGTGTGCGAAGAAGCGGCCTTCATCGTGCCGCGCTAAAGGAGTCGATCATGCAAGGCAGTTTCAGGAATCCGCCGGCCAAGCCCTGGTACAGGCACCGCTGGCCCTGGTTCATCATGCTGGGACCGGCGGCGGTGATGGTGGCCACGGCGGTGACGGTGTGGCTGGCCGTGCAGCAGCCGGACGCGATGGTGGTCGACGACTACTACAAGCAGGGCAAGGCCATCAACCAGGATTTGCGCCGCGACCGTGCGGCGACGGCGCTGCAGCTGGCGCTGGACGCGCGCTTCGATGCGCAGGCCGGCACGCTGTCGGGCCGCTTGAGCAGTTTCGGGCGGCCGATGCTGGCGCCGTTTCGCATCCACCTGGCGCATCCGACCCAGCCGCACAAGGACCTGGCGCTGGATGCGCTGCCGGACGACTACGGCAACTTCAGCGTGCGTATACAAGGGCTGGAGTTGACCCACTGGCAGGTGCTGGTCGAAGGCGAGGGCAGGGAGTGGCGCCTGGCGCGCAGCTGGAGTCCGGGCAAGCAGCCGGCGCTGAACATCGTCGCCGACTCCGAAATGCCTTGATTCACGTAGGGTGGACACCTGTGTCCTCGCGGTATAGCACCGTCGAGTCACGCCGCCGTCACTCCAACGATGAGACAGCGTGGACACAGGTGTCCACCCTACGCACCCGCACCCGCACCCCGTACATTCCGCAGCGCAGCTGTAAAGACTGTCCGTGCCAACTCTTCCATGTTAGATTTTCGTCACGGCAACCCGCCGCACGATCAATCAGAAGAGACATCCATGCCCGCATTCTCCCGCCGCATCCTGCGCACCGCCATCGCCTCCCTGTTCGTCCCGCTCGCCATCGCCGCCGCGGTCCTGCCGCAGCAAGCCCTGGCTGCCCCGGCCACCGCCACGGCCGCCGTCAAGCCCAACGCCGCCTTCGACAAATGGGCCGACAGCTTTGCGCAGGACTGGGTGCGCCAGAACCCGCAGTTCGCCACGGCGACCCAGTACTTCAGCGGCGCCGAGCAGGACGCGCTGGACCGCCAGCTGACCCCGCAAACCCCGGCCCAGCGCAAGAAGATGATCGCTCTCGCCAGGCAGGGCATCGCGCGCCTGGACAAATGGATGGCCGGGCCGCTCGACGAAACCCAGCGCATCTCGGCCGCGGTGATGCGCTGGTCGCTGTCGAATACGGTGGCCAACGAGCCGTTCGAGGACCACGGTTTCGTGTTCCAGCAGTTCAGCGGCGCGCAGGTCAGCCTGGTCAACTTCATGACCCAGACCCACCCGATGCGCCGCGCATCCGACGTCGACAGCTACCTGGCGCGCCTCGAGCAGGTCGGCACGCGCATGGACGAAGCCCTGGCCCGCGCCAAGGCCGCCACGGCCAGGAAAATGATCCCGCCGCGCTTCATCCTCGAGCGCGCCCAGGACCAGGTGGCGACCTTCCTGAAACCGGCCGCCGGCGCCAACGTACTGGTCACCTCGCTGGTGCAGCGCACCGAGTCGCTGAAGGACCTGTCGCTTGATGCGCGCAGCGCCGCCGTGGTCCGTGCGACCAGGATCGTCGAGGACAAGATCCGCCCGGCCTACGCGCGCGTGCAGGCCTTCATGGCGGAACTGCATCCGAAGACGAACGACACCGCCGGCATCTCGCGCCTGCCGGACGGCCTGGCAGCCTACAACCGCGCGCTGGCCAACTACACCAGCACGAATTTGACGGCCGAGCAGATCCACGCCATCGGCCTGCGCGAAGTGGCGCGCATCGAAGGCGAGATGGACAAGCATCTGCGCGCGCTCGGCTTCAACGATGGCAGCATCGAGGAGCGCATGAAGGCGCTCGACGCCACCTTCCAGCCGAAAGGCGAGGGTGACCCGCGCCCGGCCATTCTGGACAAGTATGCCGAGATGGTGAAGGACGCCGAGCGCCGCAGCGCGTCGCTGTTCAACCTGAAGCCGCGCGCGCCGGTGGAGGTGCGCCGCGAGCCGCCGCTGACCGAAGCCTCGGCCGCCGCCCACTACAGCCTGCCGGCGCCGGACGGCAGCCGTCCGGGCGTATTCTGGGTGCCGCTGCGCGGCCCGACCTTCAGCATGATCCGCATGCGCAGCCTGTCCTACCACGAGGCGGTGCCGGGCCACCACTTCCAGCTGGCGATCCAGCAGGAACTGGAAGGCATCCCGAAATTCCGCAGCCAGCGCATCTTCAGCGGCGGCAGCGCGCATAGCGAGGGCTGGGCGCTGTACACCGAGCGGCTGGCGGTGGAGTCGGGTTGGTATGAAGGCGACGTGCCGGGCCTGCTCGGCGCGCTGGGTTCGGAACTGTTCCGTGCACGGCGCCTGGTGGTCGACACCGGCCTGCACACCAAGGGATGGACGCGCCAGCAGGCGGTCGACTACGGCATCAATGTCGAAGAGGTCGACCGCTACGTTGCCTGGCCGGGGCAGGCGACCGCCTACATGATCGGCATGCTGCGCATCGTCGAACTGCGCGAAAAGGCAAAGGCGGAACTGGGCGCGAAATTCTCGCTGCCGGCTTTCCACGACATGGTGTTGAGCGCCGGGTCGGTGCCGCTGGATGTGCTGGGGCAGCTGGTGGATGGGTGGATCGCCAAGGAGAAAGCCAAGGCGTAAACGTGGTTGTGGTGGG
>NZ_JASNRC010000004.1:0-157710 GCF_030411995.1 Massilia sp. YIM B02769 | reverse complement strand
CCACCCCCCCACAACCACGTGTGCACATTCGGACGGCCGGTTACAACTGGTGGGTTCGAGAACCCACCCTACGAAACTGCGGCATAATTCCTGCACCACCGTTTTCAAGGAGACGCACCATGGAAACCCAGGAATTGCACCGCGGACGCCTGATCGACCACCTGCAACTGGTGGTGCGCGACCTGGCCGCCTCGAAACGCTTCTACAGCGCCGTGTTCGAGGTGCTGGGCATCCCGCTGGGCGGCGAGGGCGACGACTATTTCTGGGCCGACGAGCTGTTCGTCTCCACGCCTGCCAGCGATGCGGCGCAGGGCGAGCTCACCGGACGTCACCACCTGGCCTTCCAGGCCGCCGACCGCGCGATGGTCGACGCGTTTTACCAGGCCGCGCTACAAGCGGGCGGCAAGGACAACGGCGCCCCCGGCGAGCGCGCCACATACCATCCCGGCTACTACGGCGCCTTCGTCCTCGACCCCGACGGCAACAACATCGAGGCGGTCTTCCACGGCGAAGCGAAACGCAGCGCGCCGTCGGTGAAGGTCACGTTCTAAGGAACGTCACGCCATCGGCGTGCACTGCTCGGTCCCGGCCGCGATCGCACGCAGCCGCGCCGGTTCGAGCAGCGTCACCTCGCGCTTGTCGACCGCGATCCATCCCTGCTTCTTGAAGCGCGACAGCAGGCGGCTGACGCTCTCGATCGTCAAGCCGAGGTAATTCCCGATATCCTCGCGCGACATGCGCAGCGCGAAGCTGGTCGACGAATAGCCGCGCGCCGCATAACGCGCCGACAAATTCACCAGGAACACGGCGAAGCGCTGCTCGGCGCGCATGTTCCCGAGCAGGAGCATGACGTTCTGCTCGCGCGTGATTTCCTGGCTCATGATGCGGTGGAAGTGGCGCAGCAGGGCCGGCACTTCGCCGAACAGTTCTTCCAGGCGCGAGAACGGAATCTCGCACACCTCGCTGTCTTCCAGCGCCACCGCGTCGCAATGGTGGCGGTCGCCGCTGATCGCGTCCATCCCCAGCAGCTCGCCGGCCATCTGGAAGCCGGTGATCTGCTGCTCGCCGGCCGCGTTGATCTGGTAGGTCTTGAAGTGGCCGAAGCGCACCGCGTACAGGCTGCGGAAGGGTTCGCCCATCGCATACAGGCGCTCGTCCTTTTCGAGCCGGCGGCGGCGGCCGATGATCTTGTCGAGGCGGTCGATGTCCGCGTTTTCCAGGCCCATCGGCAGGCACAGCTGGTGCATGCTGCAGGCGCTGCAGCTGGCCTTCAGTGCGCCAATGCTGATCGGGGCGGAGACGGTGGAAGAGATGTCCTGGGTCATCGGCTGGAAAGTGGGATGGCAGTCAATACCGGGATTATAGTCCCGGTCGTTTTCCCAACCCAGCCTTTCGGTCCACGCTGTGTTGCGGAAAGGTTCGATGAATGCCTGCAAAAGCCCGGCAACACGGGCCTTGACGCCGCCGGTTTCGTGGCCAGGACGGCAATTGTGCGCACCGTCGACCGTGCTAGATTCTGGACACCGTCGTCTCAAGGAGCATCCATGTTCGGCTTTTCGGCCCTGGATCTGGCACGCATCCAGTTCGCTTTCACGATGTCCTTCCACATCCTGTTCCCGGCCGTGACCATCGGTCTCGCCAGTTACCTGGCCGTGCTCGAACTGTCGTGGCTGCGCACCAAGCGCCAGGTGTATGTCGACCTGTACCACTTCTGGCTGAAGATCTTCGCCGTCATGTTCGGCATGGGCGTGGTGTCGGGCATCGTCATGGCTTATCAGATCGGCACCAACTGGAGCACCATGTCCGAATTCGCCGGCAGCATCATGGGGCCGGTGCTGGCCTACGAGGTACTGACCGCCTTCTTCCTCGAAGCCGGTTTCCTCGGCGTGATGCTGTTCGGCTGGAACCGCGTCGGTCCGCAGCTGCACTTTGTCGCCACCGCCATGGTGGCCATCGGCACCCTGATCTCGGCCACCTGGATCCTGGCCGCCAACAGCTGGATGCAGACGCCGCAGGGTTACGCCATCGAGGGCGGCCGCATGGTGCCCGCCGACTGGCTGGCCATCATCTTCAACCCATCCTTCCCGTTCCGCCTGATGCACATGGTGGTCGCGGCTTACCTCACCACGGCGCTGATCGTCGGCGCGGTCGGCGCCTGGCAGCTGTTGCGGCGGCGCGACAATCCGGCCGTGCGCAAGATGCTGTCGATGGCCATGTGGATGCTCCTGATCGTCGCCCCGATCCAGGCCGTGATCGGCGACTTCCATGGCCTGAACACGGCTGAGCACCAGCCGGCCAAGCTGGCGGCGATGGAAGGGCACTGGGAAAACACGCCCGGCGAGGCGGTCGGCCTGAAACTCTTCGGCATCCCCGACATGGAAGCCGAGACCACCCGCTTCGCGCTCGAGGTGCCGCACCTCGGCAGCCTGATCCTCACGCACAGCTGGGAAGGGCAGTTCCCGGGATTGAAGGAATTTCCGAAGGACGAGCGGCCGAATTCGCTGATCGTGTTCTGGAGCTTCCGCCTGATGGTGGGCCTGGGCCTGTTGATGATCGCGCTCGGGGCCTGGAGCCTGTGGCTGCGGCGCGGCGGGCAAATCTTCACGAAGCGCCTGTTCCTGCGCGCGGCCCTGTGCATGGGCCCGGCGGGCCTGGTCGCGATCCTGGCCGGCTGGGTCACCACCGAGGTCGGGCGCCAGCCCTGGGTGGTGTACGGCGTGCTGCGCACGGCCGACGCGGTGTCGCCGCACGGCGCCCCGGCCCTGGCCCTGACGCTGGGGATCTTCGTGGTGGCGTACTTCTTCGTGTTCGGCGCCGGCACCATCTACGTGCTGCGCATGATGCGCAAGGGGCCGCAGCACTTCGAGCTGCAGCGCACGCCCGAAGGCGGGCCGGGCGAGGAGCGCACGCCGAGCCGGCCGATGTCGGCGGCGGACGTCGGCAACGACGATGAGGGCACCGGGGACGGCGCCGGCCTGGGCCTGGGCGACGCCGGAAAGAGGAGCTGACGCATGGGTATCGACACCTCGGTCATCTGGGCCGTCATCATTTATTTCGCCGTCTTCATGTACGTGCTGCTCGACGGCTTCGATCTCGGCATCGGCATCCTGTTCCCGTTCGTGAAGCAAAAGCGCGACCGCGACACCATGATGAATACCGTGGCCCCGGTATGGGACGGCAACGAAACCTGGCTGGTGCTGGGCGGGGAGGGCTTGCTGGCGGCCTTCCCGGTGGCCTACTCGATCATCCTCTCGGGCCTCTACCTGCCCCTGATCTTCATGCTGGTCGGGCTGGTGTTCCGCGGCGTGGCCTTCGAGTTCCGCTTCAAGGCCAGGGACAATCGCCGCCATTTATGGGACAAGGCCTTCATCGGCGGCTCGATCACGGCCGCCTTTTTTCAGGGCGTCTCGCTCGGCGCCTTCCTCGACGGGATCACCGTCTCGGGCCGCAGCTACGCCGGCGGCGTGCTCGACTGGATTGCGCCGTTCCCGATCCTGGCCGGCTTCGGCGTCATCATCGCCTACACCCTGCTGGGCAGCACCTGGCTGATCATGAAGACCGAGGGCGAGCTGCATGCGCGCATGGTGCAGGTGGCGAAACCCTTTGCCTTGCTGCTGCTGGGCGCCATCGTGGTGGTCAGCATCTGGACCCCGCTGCGCGACCCGGCCGTGGCCGACCGCTGGTTTACCTTCCCGAATACCCTGTTCCTGGCGCCGGTGCCGATCCTCGTGCTGCTCTCCATCGCGCTGCTGCTCGGCTCGCTCAAGGGCAGGCCGCACCGCTGGCCCTTCGTGGCGGCGCTGGCGCTGGTCTTCCTCGGCTACACCGGCATGGCGATCAGCATCTGGCCGCACATCGTCCCACCCTACATCACGATCTGGGAAGCCGCCTCGCCGCCGGCCAGCCAGGGGTTTGCCCTGGTCGGCACGCTGCTCATCCTGCCCGTCATCCTGATGTACACGGTCTGGTCGTACTGGGTGTTTCGCGGCAAGGTCAAGGCCGATGCGGGCTACCACTGATGCGCGGCCTGCCTTTCCTGCGTACGCGGCCGATGCCGCTCTGGCTGCGGCGCCTGGCATGGATGCTGGGCCTGTGGACCGGCGGGGTCGCGGCCCTGTTCCTGGTGGCCTCACTCATACGCATGATCATGCACGCCGCCGGCATGCGTTAAATGGCGGACGGCCGAGGGCCGACTTATGCAAAGGATTTCCAACCGTGCGCGCCTTTGCAGGCTGAGGGACTACACTTTCGATGAAGATTTAATAACGGAGACCCTCAGTGTCCATGCAGTCGGCATCACCTGACCACGTATCTCATCCGGCAAGCGATGCCGCCCGCGCCACGGTTTCCGTTCCTGTGGCGCTTCCTCTGTCCAGCGAAGACCAGGCCCGCGCCGACCTGTATGCCCTGGCCGCGCGCCTGTTGCTGGCGCCGCCGGGCGAAGCGCTGCTGGGCCAGTTGGCCGCGGCCGATCCGATCCTGTCGGAAGGCGGCGACCCGGCCCTGGAACAGGCCTGGGAAAAGCTGGTGCTCGCATCCAGCGTGATGGATGCCGGCGCGGTGCAGGACGAGTTCGATGCCCTGTTCATCAGCGACGGCACGCCGAAGATCAACCCCTACGGTTCGCTCTACCTGTCGGGCTTCATGAACGACGCCCCGCTGGCCGAGCTGCGCGGCGACCTGGCGCGCTTCGGCATCCAGCGCATGCGCGGCGTCGGCGAGTTCGAGGACCACCTGGGCGCCCTGTGCGAAACCATGCGCGTGCTGATCGCGGGCGGCGCCGGCATCCCGCGCCGCTCGCACCACGAGCAGCAGGCGTTCTTCGAGGCGCGCATCGCACCCTGGTATGAGCGCTGCCTGAGCGATATCGCCGGCGCCGAGGGCGCCAATTATTACCGCCTGGTGGCCGCCTTTGTCGGCGCGCTGCTGGCGATCGAGGCCGACGCCTTTGTGGTGGAAGAGGGCTTCGATGACTGAGCCAAACGCACGCAACGAGGAATACGCCATGGACCCCGCACAGCCGGAAACGCCCCACAAGAAACCCGACCCGTCGCGGCGCAGCTTCCTGAAAGCCGCGCCGCTGGGCGCCCTGGCGGCCGTCGCCGGCGGCGCCGAAGCCAAACCCGAGCCTGCCGAGGCGGCCAAGCCGGCGCAGGTGGCCACCAAGCGCGGCTACCACGAAACGGACCACATCCGTCGTTACTACCAGACCGCCGCCTACTGGTGAGCGGCCCCGGAGATTTGCCATGTCGTTAGTCAAGAGTTCCGCCGTCAAAGGCCTGAAGCGCCGCAAATTCCTGGTCGGGGCGGGCGTCGCCGCCGGCGCCGGCGCCCTGGCGCGCCAGTTGCCGCTGAACGTGATCGAGCCGGCGTCCGCCGCCGATCCGGTGGCCGACGCCCCCGTGAAGACCGAGATCAAGCACACCGTCTGCAGCCACTGCTCGGTGGGCTGCTCGGTCGACGCCGTGGTGGCGAACGGCGTCTGGGTGCGCCAGGAAGCCGCCTTCGATTCGCCGATCAACATGGGCGCCCACTGCGCCAAGGGCGCCTCGGTGCGCGAGCACGGCTTCGGCGAACACCGCCTGCGCTACCCGATGAAGCTGGTGAACGGCAAGTACACGCGCATCTCCTGGGACCAGGCAATCAACGAAATCGGCGACAAGCTGCTGCAACTGCGCCAGCAGGCCGGCCCCGACGCCCTGATGGTCATCGGCAGCTCGAAGCACAACAACGAGCAGGCCTATTTGCTGCGCAAGTTCGTGTCGTTCTGGGGCTCGAACAACTGCGACCACCAGGCGCGCATCTGCCACTCGACCACCGTGGCCGGCGTGGCCCAGACCTTCGGCTACGGGGCGATGACGAATTCGTTCAACGACCTGCACTACAGCAAGGCGGTGCTGTTCATCGGCTCGAATCCGGCCGAGGCCCATCCGATCTCGATGCTGCACTTCCTGCACGCCAAGGAACTGGGCGCGAAGATGATCGTCATCGACCCGCGCTTCACCCGCACCGCGCGCTTCGCCCACCACTACGTGCGCGTGCGTCCGGGCACCGATATCCCGCTGGTCTGGGGCATCCTCTGGCACATCTTCAACAACGGCTGGGAAGACAAGGAATACATCGCCGCCCGCACCTACGGCATGGACGACGTGCGCAAGGAAGTGGCGAAATGGACGCCGGATAAAGTCTCGGACATCACCGGCGTGCCGGAAGCAAGCGTGCGCCTGGCCGCCGAGATGCTGGCCAAGAACCGTCCGTCGTCGGTGGTCTGGTGCATGGGCATCACCCAGCACCACGTCGGCACCGCCAACGTGCGTGCATTGTCGATCCTGCAGCTGGCACTCGGCAACATCGGCATTCCCGGCGGCGGCGCGAATATCTACCGCGGCCACGACAACGTGCAGGGCGCCACCGACGTCGGCCCGAACGGCGACTCGCTGCCCGGCTACTACGGCCTGGCCGAAGGCGCCTGGAAGCATTTCTCGAATGTCTGGGGCGTGGATTACGAGTGGATCAAGTCGCGCTTCGGTTCCAAGGAGCTGATGGAAAAGCCCGGCATCACCGTCTCTCGCTGGTTCGACGCGGTGAACGAGCACAACGAGTACATCGATCAGCCGAGCAACCTGCGCGCCGTGTTCTACTGGGGCCACGCGCCGAACAGCCAGACCCGCCTGCCCGACATGAAGGCGGCCATGCAGAAGCTCGACATGCTGGTGGTGGTCGACCCTTACCCGAGCATGACGGCCTCGATGCACGGCCGCACCGATGGCGTGTATTTGCTGCCGGCCGCCTCGCAGTTCGAGACGCAGGGCTCGTGCACGGCCTCGAACCGCTCGATCCAGTGGCGCGAACGCGTGATCATGCCGCTGTTCGAGTGCAAGACCGACCATGAGATCATGTATTTGTTCGCGAAGAAGCTCGGCTTCCATAACGAACTCTGCAAGAACATCAAGGTGGTGCAGAACGAACCAGTGGTCGAGGACATCCTGCGCGAGATCAACCGCTCATGCTGGACCATCGGCTACACCGGCTGCTCGCCCGAGCGCCTGAAGCTCCACATGGAGAACAAGCACACCTTTAACCCAACCACGCTGCGCGCCGACCACGGCCCCTGCAAGGGCGATTACTACGGCTTGCCGTGGCCGTGCTGGGGCACCCCGGAAATGAAGCACCCGGGCACGCCCATCCTGTACGACCTGAGCAAGAGCGTGGCCGAAGGCGGCCTGCCGTTCCGCGCCAACTGGGGTGTCGAGCACAACGGCCAGAGCCTGCTGGCGGCGGACGGCTCGACCAACAAGGACAGCCAGCTTGACACCGGCTACCCGGAGTTCGACCACGTCTTCCTGAAAAAGCTGGGCTGGTGGAACGAACTCACGCCGGCCGAGCAGGCCATGGCCGAGGGCAAGAACTGGAAGACCGACCTGTCCGGCGGCATCATCCGCGTGGTCATTTCCCACGGCTGCGCGCCGTTCGGCAATGCCCGCGCCCGCGCGAATGTCTGGAACTTCCCCGATCCGATCCCGACCCACCGCGAGCCGCTGCTGTCGCCGCGCCGCGACCTGGTGGCCAAGTACCCAACCTACGACGACAAGGCGAACTTCCTGCGCCTGCCGACGCTGTACAAATCGGTGCAGCAGATGGACTTCAGCAAGGACTTCCCGCTGATCATGACCTCGGGACGCCTGGTGGAATACGAGGGCGGCGGCGAGGAAACCCGCTCGAATCCCTGGCTGGCCGAGCTGCAGCAGAACATGTTCGTCGAGATCAATCCGCACGACGCGGTGCAGATCGGCGCCCGCGTCGGCGAATTCGTCTGGGTCGAGACCCCGACGGGCGCCCGCCTCAAAATGATGGCGATGGTCACCGAGCGCGTGCCGATCGGCCTGGTCTGGATGCCGTTCCACTTCGGCGGCTGGTGGATGGGCGAGGACCTGGAAAAACACTACCCCGAGGACGGCGCGCCGACCGTGCGCGGCGAGGCCGTGAACACCGGCTGGACCTACGGTTATGACGCCGTGACGATGATGCAGGAAACCAAGGTATCGATGTGCCGGGTTGTGCGTGCCTGATGTGTACGCGGAGAAGAAAGAGGAGCTGATATGGCCGCGAGGATGAAATTTATTTGCGATACCGAGCGTTGCATCGACTGCAACGGCTGCGTTACCGCCTGCAAGAACGAACACGAAACACCGTGGGGCGTGAACCGCCGCCGCGTGGTCACCATCAACGACGGCGTGCCGGGCGAGCGCTCGGTGTCGATCGCCTGCATGCACTGCACCGACGCGCCTTGCCTGGCCGTGTGCCCGACCAACTGCATCTACCACACCGAGGACGGCATCGTCCTGCACAGCAAGGACCAGTGCATCGGCTGCGGCTACTGCTATTACGCCTGCCCGTTCGGCGCACCGCAGTTCCCGGAAACCGGCCTGTTCAACCACCGCGGCAAGATGGACAAGTGCACCTTCTGCGCCGGCGGTCCGGAGCCGGATACCTCGGAAGCCGAATTCAAGAAGTATGGCCGCAACCGCATCGCCGAAGGCAAGCTCCCGGCGTGTGCCGAAATGTGCGGCACCAAGGCCCTGCTCGGCGGCGAAGCCAACCTGATCGCCGACATCTACCGCCAGCGCGTGGAAACCCGTGGCTACGGCCCGGAACTGTGGGGCTGGAAGATCGCCTACGGCCGTCCGAAACGCGGCGGCGAAGTCCAGGCCAAGGGCGACCTGCCGCGCGTGAACCAGGACGTGGGCGACGCCCAGAACGGCGGCGGGAGGTTCCCGCAATGAAAAAATCCTGCTACCTGATCGCCGTGCTGCCGCTGCTGCTGACCGGTTGCCTCGAAGTCGACCAGCACCCGGAGTGGATCCGCGGCGAATACGCGGGCAAGACCGACAACCGCCATCCGCAAACGCATTTCCATAACGACCGCCTGGCCTGGTCTGCGGCGATCCAGAACCGCAACCAGAAGCAGAACGAATACAACCGCGCCAATCCCTGAGGAGCCGACATGCGAGCGAACCTGTTTGTCCTGCGCGCCATGCTGGCCCTGGTGGCGGCCCTGATGTTCGGCTCGGCCCTGGCCGCGGTGCCGAACAACCGCGCCCAGCCAGCCTACGCCGAAGAGCAGACCATGCTGCAGGTCGAGGGCGACACCCAGGCCGCCGAGCCCGGCCTCACGTCCAAGCAGTCGGGGCGGGTGCACATGGACCGCCACTACCTCGGCCAGTACGGCAGCACCGAAGCCAACGTCATCGTCCAGCGCGGCGGGAATACCTGGCGCCACCTGCGCAACGGGCCGATCGCCTCGATCGCCGGCACCCTGCTGATCGTGGTGCCGCTGCTGATCGTCCTGTTCTACAACACCGTCGGGCCGGCGCGCGAGGAACCGCGTTCCGGGCGCAAGCTGCAGCGCTTCTCGCGCTGGGACATGCAGGTGCACTGGGCCACCGCGATCAGCTTCATCCTGCTGGCGATTTCCGGCCTGATCCTCACCTTCGGCAAGAAGGTCATGCTGCCCTGGATGGGACACGATGTCTTTTCCTGGTTCGCGTACCTGTCGAAATACATCCACAACTTCATCGGACCCCTGTTCGTCCTGTGCTCGGTCGTGATGTTCTTCACTTTCCTGCGCCGTAACTTCTTACACCGCAGCGACATGGAGTGGGTAAAGCAGGGTGGGGGGCTGGTATCGCACAAGCACCCGCCGGCAGGCTACTTCAATGCCGGCGAGAAGGCCTGGTTCTGGATGGGCGTCACCCTGCTCGGGCTGGTGATGTCGATCACCGGCCTGGTGCTGAATTTCATCACCTTCGGCCAGACCCGCTACATGCTGCAGGTGGCGAACTACCTGCACATCATCGGCGCCACCCTCTATATCGTGGCGGCCATGGGCCATATCTACATCGGCACCTGGGGCACGCCGGGCGCCTACGAGGCCATGCGCCACGGCACCGTCGACGAAGCCTGGGCCAAGGCCCACCACTCGCTCTGGTACGAACAGGCCAAGCAGGGCATCGCACCGGGCGGCGCGCCGCCGCCGACGCCACCTTCGTCGTCGACGGGATCGAAGACGCAGCCGTCGCCGCCGCGGCCCGGGCCTGCACACTGAGGACTGTCATGAAGCACACGATTTATCTCACTTCCTGCGCGCTGGCGGCCTTGCTGCTGGCGGCCGGCTGCAGCCGCAACACGGCGCCGGCCAGCAACGGCGTCATCCAGACCAAGTTTCCGGGCGAGGTGACGTCCGGCGGCGGCACCAGCGGCGAAGTGATCGCACGCTCGGCCAAGCCGGTGACCGATGCCACCTACGCCGGCGGCACCCCCGGCATTGCGGGCGGCTCGGGCGGGAATACCTCGGGCGCCGAAGTCGGCGGCACCACGCGCGAAACCGGGCAGGGCCCGAACTCGGGCGTGACCGACCCGTCAGGCAAGATGGGCGCCACCCAGACGCCAACCGGCGACAACCGTCCGGCCGGCGGACCGACGGCCCAGGACCTGAACAAGGGCGCGGCCAGCAATGCCGCGCCCCAGGGGCCGGCGCCGAAGCAGATGGAGGGCAAGCAATGAAACGCACGACCTTGAGCGGGGCGCTGCTGGCCGGCCTGTTGCTGTCCCAGGGCGCCTGGGCGGCCCTGCCGAAGCCGCAGCTGACGCCCGAGCAGGCCCAGGCGGCCGCCAACAAGAAGGCCGAGGCCGACGCCAAGGCGGCCAAGGAGAAGGAACAACTGGCCGCCTCGATGGACGCCCTCAGCGCGCGCTGGCGTGCCCAGGCGCCGGCCAAGGGCTGGAAGATCAACCCGCCGACCGCCATCGCCCAGGCCCCGGCGCCCGGCATCCAGCCGCCGCAAACCCTGCCTCCGGCGAACGGCAGGCCCGGCGTGGGTTCGTCGGGCGTGACGCCGCCGAACGCCGGAGTGGCGGCGCCGGCGCCGGCCGGCGCTGCGCCCGGCACGTCGGCGGCGGCGCCGGGGCGTGGCGCCGCGCCGCTCAGCCCGCAAGCCCTGCAATCGGCCAACGTGCCGGTGAAGAGCGAAAAGCTGGGCACGGCGGCGCCGAGCAAGGACGTCAAGACGCGCCCGACCCAGTCGGTACCGCAAGGCGCTTCGCCGGCGGTCGACCGCGGCAACTCGGACCAGGTGAAGAACCGATGAAGAAAGCCGGCATGCCGATTGCGGTGATCATGCAGCGCCGCGCCGTCCAGCATATCTGGGCCGACGACGCCTGGGCGGCCGTGGGCGTGGTGCCGAACCGCGGCGACCTGCCGCCGCTGCAGGTGCTCAGCGAAACCCCGGAGCGCGATTATTACCTGGTGTCCGGGCTCGAACTCGAGCTCTACACCGACGAGCACGAGGGCTACTACGAAAACGCCATGGCGCCCGAATCGAAGGTGTTCGTGCTGTGGCGCATGGAAGAGGGGCGCGCCATGCCGGTGCGCGCCTCGGTCAGCTACGTCGAGGGCACCCGCATGTTCGACTCCGGCGAATCCGCCGACGGTGTGACCATGCCGGCCGAGATCTACGCCTGGCTGGCCAGCTACCTGCGCGACAACTACCAGCCGAAGCCGCGCCGCGGCCGCCAGCACGGCTAGCGCGGGACAGGACGAGCGATGCCCGAAGAAGGATTCCTGAAGCGCTGGTCGCGCCTGAAAGCGACCGGCAGCGAAGCGGAGGCGCCACGTCCGGCACCTGGCGCACCCGTTTCTACGCCTGTTTCTGCTCCCGTTTCCGCACCCATTACTGCACCCGTTCCCGTCCAGGCCGACGCGCCGCCACAGGACCGGCCTCTGCCGACGCTCGCAGACGCTGCGCGTCTGACCCCGGACGCCGACTTTTCCAGCTTCGTCGCAAAGGACGTCGACAAGTCGGTCCAGCGCCTGGCGCTGAAAAGGCTGTTCGCCGATCCGCATTTCCATGTGATGGATGGCCTCGACATGTACATGGACGACTACAACAAGCCGAGCCCGGTGTCGGCCGCGATGCTGGCGGCGCTCGACCATGCGCGCAGTGCGCTGCGCTATCCGGATGCGGAAAAGCCGGCTGCCAAAGCGGCGCCGGCCGCCGGAGAACACGCGGTGCAGGCCGGCGCCGCGCCGGATGCGGAGACGGACAGCGGTGCCGATACCAAGCGTGTGGGCGTTGCGTCCGCCGACGCGGATAATGTATTCGATACCGAAGTGCAAGACGCCGGCGCAATGACAGCACCCGCTTCGCACGTCTCGCTACCGGCCACACCCCAGCAATCCCTGCAAGGACAAGCATGAACATCCGATTCCTAGAAGGGCAGGCCGGCGATCCCATGCAGGAACGCCGCAATGCTCTCGCCAAGACCGCCGCCATCCTGGCGGCGGATGCCATTGGTCCGGTCGAGGCCGTCTCCTCGGTCAGCTACCGCTCGGGCGGCCGTACCCTGGTCGTCGGCAGCGCCGCCCAGGCCTTGCCCTGGGCCGATCACCTGGCCACGGCGCTGTCGGTGACGGTGCTGCTGCTCGACGGCGACGACACGCCCGTCGGGCGCGGCTACCCCGTATTCGCGGCGCGCGCCGTCGGCGTTGGCGGCTGGCTCGGCGCCTTCGAAGCGCGCTGGCAGGCGGCCGGGCAGCCGCCGCAAGCGGCCAAGTTCGACCTCGTGTTCGACCTCTGCCCCAGCCCCCTGATCGCCACCCACCAGCACCCGCACGGCTATTACGCGCCCGGCGAAGACGAGGCCGCACGCCGCGCGGCCGCCGCCGAGATCATGGAAATGACCGGCGACTTCGACAAGCCGAAATACTTCAGCTACAAGGAGCGCATCTGCGCCCACAGCCGCAACGGCCAGCAGGGCTGCAACGCCTGCGTGACCATCTGCTCGGCCCAGGCGATCGCCAGCGCCGGCGACAAGATCCGCGTCAATCCCTACCTGTGCGCCGGCTGCGGCGCCTGCACCACGGTCTGCCCGACCGGCGCCATCAGCTACGCTTTCCCTACCGCGGCCCACACGGGCAGCCGCATCAAGGCCGCCCTGAACGCCTACTTCGAGGCCGGCGGCCAGGACCCGGTGCTGCTGCTGCACAGCGAAGCCGGCCTGCCGCTGCTGGAAGCCGTGCAGGGCGAGGGCATGCTGTCCGGGCGGGTGATTCCGCTGGCGCTGCACCATACCGCATCGACCGGCATCGACGTCTGGTTCTCGGCGCTGGCCTATGGCGCGGCCGGCGTCACGGTGCTGATGACGGGCGAGGAAGCGCCGCAGTACGGCGCCGCCCTCGACCACCAGATGGGCATTGCCCACACCGTGCTCGATGGCCTGGGCTATGCCGGCCCGCACTTCCAGCTGCTGCGCGTGAATACGCCAGGGGAACTGGGCGTGGCCCTCGGCTACGCGCCGCGCGGCGAAGCCCCGGCCCGGCGCGCGACCTTCAACCTGGCCGCCGACAAGCGCAATACCCTCGATTACGCGCTGGACCACCTGCACCGCCATGCGCCCCGGCAGCCGGAGCAGGTAGCGCTGCCGACCGGCGCGCCGTTTGGCGCGATTGCCGTCGACACGAAGAAGTGCAGCCTGTGCATGGCCTGCGTCGGCGTCTGCCCGGCGTCGGCGGTGATGGACACGCCGAATTCGCCGCAGCTGCGTTTCGTCGAGCAGAACTGCGTGCAGTGCGGCCTGTGTGCGAACACCTGCCCGGAGGATGCGATCGCCCTGGTGCCGCGCATGAGCTTCGGCGAGGCGCGCCGCAAGACCGTCGTCCTGAACGAGTCCCAGCCTTTCCACTGCATCCGCTGCAGCAAGCCCTTCGGCACGCTGCACATGGTCGAGAACATGCTGTCGCGCCTGTCGCAGCACAGCGCCTTTGCCGGCAACCTGGATCGCCTGAAGATGTGCGGCGACTGCCGCGTGATCGACATGATGCAGCCGGAAGGGGAGTTCGCGGTGCAGATGCGGCGCACGCCGGTGCCGCCGAACTGACGTATCGGCGGCGCTGCATCCTGCGCCGCCTGATAGTGTTCGGAACGTTGACCGTACGGTGGGCACCCCGTGCCCACGCGAAATCTCGCCCATTGTGGGCTCGATTTGATGAGGCATTGGGCGATGGTCGAAACGTTTCGAATGAGCATTCGAGACGCCAACCATGATCATCCTGCGCAGTCCTGACTGAGCCAGCATCTCGTCGGCTTGCGCGTGGGCACAAAGTGCCCACCCTACGGTCACCGTCAACAATCTCCTTCGCGCCATGGGTATGCGATATGCACACCGCTGCTGAGCCGTGGCACAATGTGCATAATCGACAACAAATAACGACAAGCCACCACCACGGCCAGGCGCACGGAGGCAAAGGCATGACCATGATTCCCCATCTGCGCCGGCTGGCGGGTGCCATCACCTGCATGACGTCGATTTCCCACGCCTTGCCGGCAGCAGCACAGCCCGCCGTCGCCGCCGGCCGCTACCACAACCTCGGTCTGACAAGCGACGGCCGCGTACTCTGGTGGGGCACAGAGTTCGGCCACGCGAAGCGCGGGCCGCCCGTCTTCCCGCGCCCGGTGGAAGGCCTGCCACCCGCCGTGGCGGTAGCGGCGGGCTGGGAACACAGCAGCGCCATTACGCGCGACGGCAGCGTCTACGAGTGGGGCTTCAGCCCCTACCGCGTGCGCCAGGTCTACCTGCTGCAGCCCACACTGGGGCCGTGCGAGGCCGCTGCCATCCTCACCGGAGGGCATGGAAAAAATCCCTGCGCCGAAGCCGAAGCCGCACGCAAGGAACGCATGTTCGTCGAGCGTTCGATGCGCATTCCCGGCTTGCCGCCAGCGGTGGCGATTGCGGCAACCGATTCCCATAGCGCGATCGTCACCCGCGACGGGGAGGTCTATTGCTGGGGCCTGGGCGCGTTCCCGACGAAAGTTGCCGGCCTGGAGCGCATCAAGGCGATCGCGCTTGGCCAGTTCCACGGCGTGGCCTTGCGCGATGACGGCGTCGTCATTGGCTGGGGTAGTGCGTCCGCCGGTGCGATTTCGTACCAGCCCGAGCCCTCGGCGAAGCTCTGCGACAACCCGGGGCCGACGCCATTCTTCAGCGGCGCCATCGCCATCGCGGCCTTCGCCGACAGCACGTATGCCTTGCGCGCCGACGGCAGCGTGTGGGCCTGGGGCAGCAGCTGGAGCCGCGACCCGGCGACGCCGAAAGACGACAATCCCGACAACAAACCGGATGCCTTCGTTGCGCGCCGGATCGCCACGCTGGACGGGGCGACGATGCTGGGCGGCGGCCGCGCGCCTTCCGCGCTGACCCGGCAGGGCCTGGCCGTGACCTGGTTCCGCGCGCTGTTTCCCACGCCCGGCGAGCGCCGCCAGCCCAGCCTTGCCAACATCGCCTCGCTGTCCTCTTACTCCAGCATCCTGGCCCTGCGGCCTGACGGCTTCGTCTGCACGATGGGCGACAACATGTACGGGGCCACCGACCCGGGCGACAAGTCGCTCGAGGTCCAGCGCTTCATGCCGGTTCCGCTCGGCGACGGCAAGGGCGCACTGAACCTGGTCGACGCCAGCCTCCCACTGCCGGCCGATGCCTGCGCCAGCCAATAAACCAGGGATCCCGACCACGATGACGGAAACAAATCCCAAGCCGGCAGGCGCCTGGCTTTCCTGCTCGCTGCTGGCCTGCTTGCTGGCAGGACCCTGCAGCATCGCAGCCGCTTCCCCGGATCACGCCAGGCTGCGCTTCCTGTCCTGCGACATGCCAAACCCGGCGCCAGAGGCGTACAAGGAGGCGGTCGACTGGTTCAACCAGACTGCGGAGCCGCTCGCGCGCGACGAAGGCCAGCGCATCGCCGGTCCCGTCACGCTGGGCAAGGCATGCCTGCGCAATGTCACGGTTGCTGGCGGCTTCGGGGTCGCCATGATCCAGGGCGACATCTGCAACAAGCGGCTGGACGATTTCACTGCGGCCCTGGCCGGCGCCGGCATCGCGCTCGACAAGGACCCGGACGCCGGCATGCCGGGGGTGGTGCTGGGCAAGGTGGGCAAGGACATGCAGTACCTGGTGACCGAAGGCAGGATGGACCCGATGACCGGGAAGGTGGCGCCGGGCGCGACGCGGTATTCCTTTACCTGCATGGCAGCCTTCGGCGGCCCACAATAGGCCCGGCGCTGCGGCCGCGCAACCGTGGCACAATGTACGCAAACAGACAATAAAAACGCATCACCGGGCCAAGACCCGTTTATCGACATCAGCGTACAGGAGACAAGATGACCCCTTACCAGCGTTTCGCGCAGGCGCGCGATTTCCTGCAGCAGCACCGCACCGACTACGACACCGCCTACGCCGGCTACCAGCCACCCCAGTTCGACAACTTCAACTGGGCCCTCGACTTCTTCGACCAGGAAGCCAGGGACAACCTGACCCCCGCGCTGTGGGTGGTGGAAGAAGACGGCAGCGAGCAGAAGATCTCCTACGCCGACATGGCCGCGCGATCGAGCCAGGTGGCGCAGTACCTGGAAGACTGCGGCGTCAGGCGCGGCGACCGCGTGCTGCTGATGCTGCCGAACCGCGTCGAGCTCTGGGAGATCATGCTGGCCGGGATCAAGCTCGGCGCCGTGCTGGTGCCGACCACGATGCTGGTCTCGACCGCCGACCTGCAGGACCGCATGGAGCGCGGACAAGTGAAGCACGTGATCGCGCAGGTCTCGGAGGCCCACAAGTTCGAAAGCATCAACGGCAACTTCACGCGCATCGCGGTGGGCGGCAGCATCGACGGCTGGCGCGACTTTTCCGAGTGCCGCCAGGTGCTGAGCGTGTTCGCGCCGAAAGGCGTCACCCGCGCCGGCGACCCGCTGCTGCTGTACTTCACCTCCGGCACCACGGCGCGCCCAAAACTCGTGCTGCACAGCCACCAGAGCTACCCGGCCGGCCACCTGTCGACCATGTACTGGATCGGCCTGGAAAAGGGCGGCGTGCACTGGAACATCAGCTCGCCCGGCTGGGCCAAGCACGCCTGGAGCTGCTTCTTCGCACCATGGAACGCCGGCGCCACCGTCTTCATCTACAACTACGAGCGCTTCAGTGCCAAGGCCGCGCTGGAAACCGTGCAGCGCTGCGGCGTGACCTCGCTGTGCGCGCCGCCGACCGTCTGGCGCATGCTGATCAAGGAAGACCTGAGCCAGTGGCAGCCGCCGCTGCGCGAACTGGTCGGCGCCGGCGAACCGCTGAACCCGGAGGTGATCGAGCAGGTCGAACGCGCCTGGGGCATCCGCATCCGCGACGGCTTCGGCCAGACCGAGACCACCGCGCAGATCGGCAATCCGCCGGGCCAGCTGGTGAAACCGGGTTCCATGGGCCGGCCGCTGCCGGGCTACCGCATTGCGCTGCTGGACCTCGACGACCAGCCCGCGCAAGAGGGCGAGATCGCGGTACAGCTGGATGCCAGGCCGATCGCGCTCATGCTCGGCTACGAGGGCGACGACGAGAAGACGGCGGAAGTGATGCGCGCCGGCTTCTACCACACCGGCGATACGGCGACCGTCGACGAAGACGGCTATTACTTCTACGTCGGCCGTAACGACGACGTCTTCAAGTCGTCCGACTACCGCATCAGCCCTTTCGAACTGGAGAGCGTGCTGATCGAGCACGAGCAGGTGCTGGAAGCGGCCATCGTGCCGAGCCCCGATCCGGTGCGGCTGTCGGTGCCGAAGGCCTTCATCACGCTGCGCCAGGGCGTGGAACCGTCGCGCGAACTGGCGCGCGAGATCTTCGCCTTTGCGCGCGAACGGCTGGCGCCGTACAAGCGGATACGCCGCATCGAGTTCCGCGAGCTGCCGAAGACGATCTCGGGCAAGATCCGCCGCGTGGAGTTGCGCAAGGCCGAAGCGGCGCGCGACGATACGACGGCCGGCATGGAGTTTCGCGAAGAGGACGTCGGCTGATCGTGCGGTGATGTGGTGGGTTCGAGAACCCACCCTACGTCTACCAGCTGGTTCGCTGTAGGGTGGGTTCTTGAACCCACCAGTACGGCCGACGAAGGGGGCAGGTCCGCGTGCGGCTCGAACCCACCATGCCGGCGCGTACTTTATCGACACGTGCCGAGGATGATCATGCGTTGATGTGGTGGGTTCTCGAACCCACCAATACGGCCGGCGAAGCAGGCGGAAGCAGCGTTCATTCGATCCCTTCCCACCACGGCGTGAACGCCGGCGCCGCATCCTCCAGGCGCACCGGTTCGCCGATGCGCGGCGTCAGCAGGCAGAAGGGCCTGCCCTCGCTGGCGGCCAGCGCCCGTTCGAAGGGTTCGTCCCAGGCGTGGCCGCTGAGCAGGGTGCGCGCGCCCAGGATTTCGACGGCACGCGGCTTCCTTTGGCGTCATGTGGATATTGGCCCAGCGCGCGTTGTATTGCCCGCGCCGGTGCAGTGCTTATGCCGTGCCGATGCGCTCCAGGCTGGCCAGCGCCTCGTCCGGCAGTACCAGGTCGGCCGCCGCCAGGTTCTCGCGCACATGCTTTACCGACGAGGTACCCGGGATCAGCAGGATGTTCGGCGAACGGCGCAGCAGCCAGGCGATCGCCATCGCCATCGGCGTCGCGCCCAGGTCCCTGGCGACGCTCGACAGGGCATCGGATTGCAGCGGCGAGAAGCCGCCCAGCGGAAAGAAGGGCACATACGGAATACCGTCGCGCGCCAGGGCATCGATCAGCGCATCGTCCTGGCGGTGCACCAGGTTGTACATGTTCTGCACGCAGGCGATCGGCAGCAGGCGGCGCGCTTCCTCGACCTGGCGCGGCGTGACGTTGCTGATGCCGACGTGGCGGATCAATCCCTGCTGGCGCAATTCGGCCAGCACGCTAAGGGGTTCTTCGAGCGAGCCCTCGGCCGGACCGTGGACGTCGAACATGGCGCGCAGGTTGACCACGTCGAGCACGTCCAGCCCCAGGTTGCGCAGGTTGTCGTGCACGGCCTGGCGCAGTGCTTCTTTCGAAAACGCCGGCAGCCAGGCGCCCTGGGCATCGCGGCGCGCGCCGATCTTGGTGACGATGGTCAGGTCGTCGGCGTAGGGATGCAGCGCCTCGCGGATCAGTTCATTGGTGATGTGCGGGCCATAGAAATCCGAGGTGTCGATGTGGTTCACGCCCAGCGCCACGGCCTCGCGCAGCACGGCCAGGGCGGCGCTGCGGTCGCGCGGCGGGCCGAACACGCCGGGGCCGGCCAGCTGCATGGCGCCGTAGCCGAGGCGGCGCACGCTGCGCTCGCCGAGTTGATACCTGCCTGCCTTGTCGATGCTGTTCATGGTGTGCTCCGGTTCGTTGTTGGTGTAGCCACGATAAATCCGGAACACTCGCATGACAATCCGGTATAGTCAGGATGGGTTGTACGTAAAAACGAACAATAAGGATGCGCGATGAAAGCCGATCTCGGTGACCTGTCCGCCTTTGTCGCGGTGGCGCGTGCCAAAGGCTTTCGCGACGCGGCGCGCGCTACCAGCAGCAGCGCCTCGGGATTGAGCGATGCGGTGCGCCGCCTGGAAAACCGGCTCGGCGTGCGCTTGCTGAACCGCACCACGCGCAGCGTCGTGCCGACCGAGGCGGGCCTGAGCCTGCTGGCGCGCCTGGAGCCGGTGCTGAGCGAAGTCGAGAGCGCGCTCGACGTCGTCAACGGCTTTCGCGACACGCCCACCGGCACCCTGCGCCTGAACGTGCCGGTGAGCGCGGCGCGGCTGGTGCTGCCGTCGATCGTGCCGCGCTTCCTGGCGGCCTACCCGGAAATCCGCCTGGAAGTGATCGCCGACGAGAGCTTCGTCGACGTGCTGGCTGCCGGCTGCGACGCCGGCATCCGGTATGAGGAAAGGCTGGAACAGGACATGGTCGCCGTGCCGATCGGCCCGCGCGTGCAGCGCATGGCGGCGGCGGCCGCGCCGGACTACCTGGCGCGGCGCGGCCGGCCTGCGCATCCGCGCGAGCTGCTGGATCACACCTGCATGCGTGCACGCTTTGCCAGTGGCGCCATGATCCGCTGGAGCTTCGAGCAGGGCGGGGAGACGGTGACCATCGACCCCGCCGGACAGCTGCTGGTGCAGGTGGGCGGCGCCATCGACCTGACGGTGGATGCGGCGCTGGCCGGCAGCGGCATCGTCTACCTGTTCGAGGACTGGCTGCGGCCCCACATCGAAAGCGGTCGGCTGGAACCCGTGCTGGAACCCTGGTGGCCGCAGTTCTCCGGCCCCTTTCTCTACTATCCCGGGCGGCGCCTGCTGCCGGCGCCGCTGCGCGCCTTTGTCGACTTCATCCGCGCCGACGCCGCCCGGCCGGCGTCATGAGCGCGCGATATGGGCCGCCAGTTCTTCCGGCGCCCCTTGCGGGAAGGCCGCCTTCAAGTGGTCGAGGAAGGCGGACACGCGCGTGCTGAGCAGGCGGCGCGACGGATACAGCGCCCAGATGGCGATCTCGGGCGCATCCAGGTCGCCCCAATGCGCCAAGCTGCCTTCGCTAATATCGTAACTAACCAACGAGACCGGCAGGCAGGCCACCCCAACCCCGGCGAGCACGGCGTCGCGGACCATGATGAGTGAGGACAGGCGCAGCACGGGGTCGATGGCGAGCTGTGCGCCGGCTTCCTTCAGGGGCCAGGATGCGCCGCTTGCGGCGCCGCGCACGACCGCCGGAACGGGCGTGCCGTCCTGCGGCCGCGCCAGCGCCGGCGGCGCCACCACGGCCAGGCGGTCGTGCAGCAGGATGCGGCCGACCAGGTTCGCGTCCGGCGCCGGATTCACGCGGATCGCCAGGTCGTAGCCTTCCTCGACCATGTCCACAGCCCGGTCCTCGGTCGTCACTTCCAGCCGCACTTCCGGATAAGCCAGGGCGAAGGAGGCGGCCAGCTTGCCCATCGCGGTTTGCGAGAACAACAGTGGGGCGCTGACGCGCAGCCGCCCGCGCGGCGCGGCGCCGCCCGAGGCCACTTCGGCGGCGGCTTCGTCGATCTCGGTGAGCAGGGCGCCGGTGCGCTCGTACAGCGCCTGTCCCTCCTGGGTCAGCTTCAGGACCCGCGCGCCGCGTTCCAGCAGGCGCACGCCGAGGCTGCCTTCGAGTTCGGCGACGCGGCGCGACAATGTGGCTTTCGGCCGACCGCTGGCGCGGGCGGCACGGCCGAAGCCGCCATGACGGGCAACGAGGTTGAAATCGGCAAGAGCAAGCAAGTCCATATGTTCCACCAGTGAGACAGGATGTCCAATTCTACCGTCTATCGTTACGTCAGTGGGACGCCTAGTATGGGAAGCGTCAACCGACACTTTTTAACCCATCTCAAGGAGTACAGACCATGACCATTCTCGTTACCGGCGCCACCGGCAATATCGGCCGCAAGGTCGTCGACCAACTCGTCGCCCGCGGCATCCATCCCCGCGCCCTGGTGCGTGATCCAGCCAGGGCCAGCTTCCCGGCCGGCGTCGAGGTCGTCCAGGGCGACCTGCTCGATGTCGATTCCCTGCGCGGCGCCTTCACGGGCGTCTCGACCCTGTTCCTGCTGAACGCCGTCGCGCCCGACGAGTTCACCCAGGCGCTCGTCGCGCTGAACCTGGCCCGCGCAGCCGGCGTCCAGCACGTGGTCTACCTGTCGGTGATTGGCAGCGACGTGTATGTCAACGTACCGCACTTCGCCGGCAAATATGGCATCGAGCGCATGATCGAGGCCATGGGCTTCTCGGCCACCATCCTGCGTCCGGCCTACTTCATCGACAACGACGTCACGATCAAGGACGTGGTGGTCAACCACGGCGTCTACCCGATGCCGATCGGTTCGAAAGGACTGGCCATGGTCGATACGCGCGACATCGCCGAGATCGCGGCCATCGAGCTGGTGCGCCGCGACCGCGCCGCCGGCCCGCTGCCGCTCGAACGCATCAACCTGGTCGGCCCGGACACGCTCACCGGCGCGAGTGTCGCCGCCATCTGGACCGATGTGCTGGGGCGTCCGGTCGCCTACGCCGGCGACGATAGCGCCGGCTTCGAACAGAACCTGCGCGGGTTCATGCCATCGTGGATGGCCTACGACATGCGCCTGATGGCCGAGCGCTTCGTCAGCGACGGCATGGTGCCGCAGGCTGGCGACGTGGAACGCCTGACGGACATGCTGGGACGGCCGCTGCATACCTACCGCGCATTCGCCGCCGGCATGGCCGCCGCTGCCTGAACACCTTCGTACAAAGGAGAACACCATGATCTATTCGACCGCCACCGTCGCCGTGAATCCGGACGGCGAGCATCCCCTGACCCGGCAGCAGGCCTGGGCCGGCCTGGTACGCAAGGCGCGCGACGCCCGGCTGTTCCTGCCGCCTGGCCTGTGCACGCGTTGCGAGGTCGTGGAAGAGGGCGCCGGCCACATCGTGCGCGAGGCCACCATCGGCGGACAGGAGCTGCGCGAAATCATCAGCTTCGACGATGCGCAAAAAGTCTCGTTCTTCCAGGCGGGCGGCCCGCGCGAAGGCGTGATCGTCAACGAGCTGTTCGAAGACGCCGGCGGCGCGCTGCAGTTGCGGTTCTACTGCTATCTCGGCCTGCGCGGCAAGACACCGGGCGGCGCGGAAGAACAGGCGGAGCAGGCGCTGATGGACAGCGAGAATGGTTACAGGAGTGCCTTGCTGTCGACGCTGGGTCGCACCCGCGCGCTGGTGGCGCAAGGACGGCTACCCGTGTGACGCGCGGCCGGCTCCCGACAAGCGGCCGGCCGCATGCCCTGTCCCGGCGGCCTGTCATCAGGCGCGCCAGGCATGTCTTTCGGCTGGTCGTTGGGTCGCACGTACGGCGCGCCGATGCACTCGCCAAATGTGCCCCCAACTCTGCTATTCTGGCGTTCCTGTTAACTTTTTTATACCGAACAAACCGCCATGAAGCGTCTCTCGATTCTTGCCTTGCCCTTGATGATCGCCGCCACCCTGACGGCTTGCAAACGCCACCAGAACGACGCCCAGGACGCCGCCAATCAGGCGCCTGCGGCCACGACGCAGGCGGCAGAGACGCCAGGCGCGGCGCCGGCGCCTGCCGAAGCGGCGCCCGCCACGGCGGCGGCCAAGCCCTTCGACCTGCAATCGGTCCCGGTGACGACCAAGGAACTGCCGCCTTTCCCGTATGTCGCCATGCCTGCGGAGCTGAAACCAAATGATGTGATCGTGGACAGCGATCTCGATTTCGATCGTGCCTATGTGATCGCCGGCGAAGAACTGCGCCGGGTCGAAGGCAAGGTCATGCGCCGAAAATTTTCGCTGAGCGACATGAAGTGGTCCGAGCTGGCCGCACACCGCAACTATGAAACGGCCCTGAAATCGCTCGGTGCAACGCGGGTCGACACCGTCCATCCGAGGGACGAGAAGTTCATCGAGCGCAATGGCGGGAGTTACCAGGCCGTGTACGGCAAGATGAACCTTCCCTATATCGATGCGGGCACGGACGCAGATGCGCCTAATTTCGAGCAATGGCTGATCCGCACGCCGCAGACGAACATCTGGTTCACGCTCTATGTTCACGGCGGCGAGGTCGGCGTCGTGACCGTCGAAGAAAAGGCAATGCAACAGCAGGTGCAGGCCTTGCCCGCCGCCCAGCTCTCCAGCGCCCTGAAGAAGGACGGCCACGTCGCGCTTTACCTGAACTTCGATACCGATAGCCAGGTCATGCGCCAGGAAAGCCAGCCGGCGGTGGACGAGATCGTCAAACTGATGCAAGGCGAGCCTGGCCTGAAGCTGCGTGTCGAAGGCCATACCGATGCCACCGGGGATGCGGCCCACAACCGCAAGCTCTCGCAGGCGCGCGCCGAATCGGTGGTCCAGGCGATCACCGCGAAGCACATCGCCGGCGACCGCCTGAGCGCCGTCGGCAAGGGCCCGGACCAGCCGCTGGCCGACAACACGACCGAAGAAGGCAAGGCGAAGAACCGCCGCGTCGAACTCGTGCGCGTTTGACCGCACGCCGCGCCGCCGCCGCGGCGCAGTCCGTGGCGGCGTCTTCCCGGGCGCCTGATGGTTGGACACCGCCTGCCTGCGGCTCGAGTGTGCGGCACGGATTCGAAACCCGTACAATAATACTAACAATGTTGTTCGTACACGTTGCTGTCCTATTCACACCTCCCACATGCCGACCACATCCGCAGCCAAGGCCGATCCAGCCTATGAAGTGAAGCAGTCCCCCATCCACGGCAACGGCGTCTTTGCCCGCCGCCACATCGAGCCGGGCGAGCGCATCGTCGAATACAAGGGCGAGCGCATCAGCTGGGACGAAGCCACCGAGCGCGCCGCGAAAGCCGGCGGGCCGGTCAACCACACCTTCTATTTCAGCCTGGCCGACGGCCGCGTGATCGACGGCGGGCGGCGCGGCAACGAGGCGCGCTGGATCAACCATGCCTGCAGCCCGAACTGCGAAGCCTACGAGGAAGACGGGCGCGTCTACATCCATGCGCTGCATCCCATCGAGCCCGGACAGGAACTGAATTACAATTACGCCCTCATCTACGACGAGCGCCACACGCCGGCGCTGAAGAAGAAGTTCGCATGCCGTTGCGGCACACCCGGCTGCAGCGGCACCATGCTGGCGCCGAAACGCCGACAAAAAAAGAAAACCTGAAGTCCAAGGATCGCACCATGAAGCCCATCGTTCGCAGCCTGCTCGAAACCGACCTGTACAAATTCACCATGTGGCAGGCGCTGCTGCACCGGCACCCGAACGCCCACGGCGAATACGAATTCCGCTGCCGTAACGAGCCGGCCTATCCGCTGGCCGAGCTGAAGGAAGAGGTCGAGCGCGAACTCGACCACCTGTGCGAGATGCTGTTCAGCGAAGATGAGATCAATTATTTGCGCAGCCTGCGCTTCATCAAGAGCGACTTCGCCGACTTCCTCACGGTGTTCCGCTTCCAGCGCAAGTTCATCACCGTGGAAACCGATGGCCCGCACCTGCGCATCCGCGCCGTGGGGCCGGTGGTGCACGTGATGGGCTTCGAGATTTTTGTCCTCTACATCGTCAACGAGCTGTATTTCCGCCGCTTCGACAAGGAGCACGCGCTGCGCGAGGCGCGCGTGCGCCTGGCCGAGAAGATCGCGCAGTTCCGCGCGTTCGACCAGGAGCCGAAGCGCACCAACGGCTTCGCCTTCTTCGATTTCGGCGTGCGCCGCCGCTTCTCCAGCGAGTGGCAGGACGAAGTCGTCGAGACGCTGGCGCGCGAGCTGCCGCAGTTCTTCAAGGGCACCTCGAACGTCTACCTGGCGCGCAAGTACAACCTGGTGCCGATCGGGACCATGGCCCACGAATACATGCAGGCCTTTCAGTCCTTCGGCGTGCGCCTGCGCGATTTCCAGAAGGCGGCGCTGGAAGACTGGGTCCAGGAATACCGCGGCGACCTGGGTACCGCGCTCACCGACGTGGTCGGCATGGACGCCTTCCTGAACGACTTCGATCTCTACTTCGCCAAGCTGTTCGACGGCCTGCGCCACGACTCGGGCGACCCGATGGAGTGGGGCGAAAAGGCGCTGGCCCATTACGCCAGGCTGCGCATCGATGCGCGCACCAAGCGTCTGGTGTTCTCCGACGCGCTGACGGTGCCGAAGGCGCTGGCGCTGTACCGCCACTTCGCCGACCGCGTGATGCTCGGTTTCGGCATCGGCACCCAGCTCACCAACGACACGCCGTACAAGGCGCTGAACATCGTCATGAAACTGGTGCGCTGCAACGGCCAGCCGGTGGCCAAGCTGTCCGATACGCCGGGTAAATCGCAGTGCACCGACGAGACCTTCCTGGCCTATCTGCGCCAGGTGTTCAACCATCCGGAGCAGCGCGGAGGCCAGCCATGAAGCGCAGGATGGCGAAACTCGGCCTGGTCTGCGCCGCGTTGCTGGCGTTGCCTGCGGCATCGTCTTTCGCCGCCGACGACCTGGCCGGCAGCATCGAGGGTGTCTATAAGCGCCGCTTCATGAACACGATCAATGCCGGCGCCGACCGCCCGGCCGAGCGCTACCTGGCCGAGGACGTGGTCGAGATCGTGCGCCAGGATGCCGACCATGTGTACCTGCGCGCCTACCTCGAATTCGCCAATGGCCATACCTGCAGCGTCTGGGGCATCGCCGGGCGCGAGGGCGAGGACTTCGTCTACCGCCAGCAGAGCATGCCGGCCGGGGGCGAGGCGGCGTGCACGCTGAAGGTGAGCGTCCAGGGGGGCAAGATCGTGCTCGACGACCGCGATGCGGCCGGCCTGGCCACCTGCCGCGCCAAGTGCGGCGCGCGCGGCACGCTGAGCGGCTATGCCATCGAGCGCAAGGCGCGCCGCCCGATCCGCTACATGAACCGCCTGCAGGAGTCGCGCCAGTACCGCGAAGCGGTGAGCGAGTTCCAGGGCATGCAGCCGCCGCGCAGCTAGGGCAAACCTGGCTACTCGATACGGTAGGTAGTCCGTAGGGTGGACGGCTTGGCCGTCCACGCGGTGATCGTTTGCGGCTGAATCATCCGGCACGAAAACGCAGCTTCTACCGATCACCGCGTGGACGGGGAACCCGCCTTTCGCGGCCCGGTCCACCCTACGACTTGGTAGAGCGTCATCAAGCGGTCATATTGACGGCTTAAGCTGCGCTGCCCGCCATGGCGGCCGACAGGCCAGCGGGTACGACACCCGCAGCCTCTTGACCGCGCATGAAGATACCAGCCGCTTCCAGCCCATCCCGCACCAACACCCTCCTGGCCATCGTCTGGCCCGTCCTCGCCGTCCTCTGCGCCGCCGCACTCTGGGCCGTGACCATCCTGCGCGCCGACGGCGACGCCGAGCGTGCGCGCCTGCTGCTGCTGAAGGAAGCCGATACCTACGCCCAGGCCTACGAGCAGTACGTCACGCGCTCGATCGCGCAGATGGACCAGATCACCATGCAGCTCAAGCACAGCTGGGAGCATGGCCAGCGCCAGACCCTGCTGGAAGACATGCGCGCCGACGGCATGTTCACCGACCACGCCTTTGTCTCGGTCGCCATCGTCGGCGCCGACGGCAAGGTGCGCTCCAGCACGCGCCGCAACGGCCTGCCCGAGGACCTGCTGGACGCCGCCTTCTTCACCCGGCACAAGAACAGCAATTCGAGCGCGCTGCGGGTTGACATCGCCCCGGCCGGCTTCGACGCCACGCGCGAAGTGGTGCTGTTCACGCGCCGCCTCGACCGGCTTGATGAGGAATTCGATGGGATCGTGGTGATGGCGGTCGATGCCGCCTATTTCACTTCCTTCGTCGGCCAGTCGACCCTCGGCGCCGATGGCCTGCTGGCGATGGCCGACACCGATGGCCGCTTCTGGATCGAGCAGGCGGGCGACGAGACCGGGCGTCCCGGCGGCCCGCGCACCCTGAACAAGACCAGCCTGGGCGCGCACCGGGACGGCCCGCGCCTGGTGGGCCATGAAGGCTTCGGCGACGGCGTCGCGCGTGCCATGGGCTGGCGCGATTCGGCCGTGTATCCGGTGGTGGCGATGGTGGCGCTGTCGCAGCGCGACGGCAGCGCCGCCGCCCAGCTGTACTGGGAAGAGAGCCGCGACCGCGCCGTGGCCGGCAGCATCGCGCTGGCGCTGATGGCCGGCCTGGCCAGCCTGCTGTCGCTGCGCGCGGCCAGCCGGGCGCGCGAGCACGAAGCGGTGCGCCTGGCCTACCGCACCGCCACCGAAAGCGCCAACGACGGCTTCTACATGGCCGCGCCGGTGCGCGACCGCAAGGGCCAGATCGTCGACTTCCGCATCGTCGACTGCAACGAGCGCGGCGCGTCCTTCTACGGCATGACGCGGCGCGACCTGGTCGGGCGCGCGGTATCGACCATGGACCGCGGCGTCTCCGGCGACGAGATCGTGGCCACCTACCGCACCGCGATGGCGACCGGCTTCTACGAGGAAGACCGGCGCATGCCGGCGGACACGCGCCTGGCATTCGCCTGGGGCCGGCGCCGCCTGGTGCGCGTGGGCGACGGCCTGGCGGTGACGCTGCAGGACATCAGCGAGCGCAAGAAGTACGAAACCGAGATGGAGCGCCTGGCGAACCAGGATTCGCTCACCGGCCTGCGCAACCGCAGCTGGCTGCTGAACCACGTGCCGACCCTGCTCGACGCCGCCGCGCACGAAGGCGGGCTGGCGCTGCTGTTCGTCGACCTCGACGAATTCAAGCAGGTGAACGACACCCACGGCCACGCGGTCGGCGACGGCTTGCTGACGGCGGCGGCGCGCCGCCTGGGAGCGCTGCTGCGTCCGGGCGACGAAGTCGTGCGCTTCGGCGGCGACGAGTTCGTGGTGCTGATGCGGCCGGCGCGCGATGCCTTCCAGGTGGCCGCCGTGGCCGAGCGCATCGTCGCCGCCTTTGCGCGTCCGTTCGCGCTGGGGGAAGGGCTGCAGGCCAGTGTCGGCGCCTCGATCGGGATCGCCATGTTCCCGCGCGACGGCCAGGATGCCGGCACCCTGATCCGGCACGCCGACATCGCCATGTACGCGGCCAAGCACGACGGCAAATGCCAACACCGCTTCTACGACGAGAAGCTCTCGGGCGGCATCCAGAAGCGCGCGCGCCTGAAGCAGGAACTGATCGAGGCGATCGCACAGGAGCAGTTCGTGCTGCACTACCAGCCACGCGTCGACCCGGCGTCAAACCGCCTGCTCAGCATGGAAGCGCTGCTGCGCTGGCGCCATCCCGAGCAGGGCATGGTGGCGCCGGGCGAGTTCATTCCGTTTGCCGAAGCCAGCGGCCTGATCGTGCCGATCGGCGACCTGGTCATCGAAGCGGCCTGCGCCCAGCTGGCGGCCTGGGAGCGCGAAGGCGCGCTGCTGGTGCCGGTGTCGATCAACGTCTCGGCGCGCCAGTTCGAGCGCGGCGGCGTCAAGACCCGCATCGAGGAAGCCCTCGCGCGCCACGGCGTGCCGGCGGCGCTG
This sequence comes from Massilia sp. YIM B02769, assembly GCF_030411995.1. GTDB lineage: Bacteria > Pseudomonadota > Gammaproteobacteria > Burkholderiales > Burkholderiaceae_D > Telluria. Next base: position 128,848 of record NZ_JASNRC010000004.1, on the reverse strand, counting down.
CTCGAAGTCGAGATCACCGAGTCGGCCATGATGGGCGACCGCGACGAGATCCTGGCCGAGCTGGCGGCCCTGCGCGCGCTCGGCGTCAAGCTGCACATCGACGACTTCGGCACCGGTTACTCCTCGCTGTCGCAGCTGCGCACCCTGCGCATGGATGTGCTGAAGGTCGACCGCGCCTTTACGGCGGAACTCGACGGCGGCGGAGAGGGGCGGGTGTTCTTCGAAGCGATCGTCTCGATGGCGCATGCGCTGGGCATGGCGGTGGTGGCCGAAGGCGTGGAGACGGCGGCCCAGCTGCAGGTGTTGCGCGAACTCGGCTGCAACGAGGTGCAGGGCTACTTCATCTCGCGTCCGCTCGCCGCCGAAGACCTGGCCGAACGCTACCTGGCGCTGCCGCAAGCCGCCTGCGCCTGATTCGTCCGGCCGGTTCGGACTTTGCCCGATATACTGCATTGACCACTTTTTGAAAGCCCACCATGTTCGCAGCAGTGGACCTCGGATCGAACAGTTTTCGGCTGCACGTCGGCGAGCCGGCCGGCGACAGCGGTGACATACGCATCCTGCGCAGCGCGCGCGATCCGGTGCGCCTGGCCGCCGGCCTGCAGCCCGACGGGCGCCTGAACGATGCCGCCATCGGCATCGGCGTGCGCAGCCTGCAGGGCTTTGCCGCCATCCTGGCCGAATACCGGCTCGATGCGGTGCGCGTGGTCGGCACGAATACCCTGCGCGTGGCGACGAATGCGGCGAGCGTGCTGAAACAGTTCGAGGCCGCCATCGGCCGCCCGATCGAGATCATCTCGGGCGAGGAAGAGGGGCGCCTGATCTACATGGGCGTGGCGCGCGCGCTGGCCAGGCCGCACGAGGCGCGGCTGGTGATCGACATCGGCGGCGGCTCGACCGAAGTGATTGCCGGCCATGGCGACAGCATCGTTCAGGTGGAATCCTTCAGCATCGGCACCCAGCCCCAGGCCGGGAGATGGTTCGGCGACGGCCGCATCACCCGCGCCGCCTTCAGCGCCGCGGTGACCGCAGCGCGCGCCGTGTTCGAGGACGCCGCGCCCAGCTACCACGGCTACACCGGCGGCCCGGCCTATGGCTCGTCCGGCACCATGCGCGCGATTGCCGACACGATTGCCAAGAGCGGGATCGGCGACGGCATGCTGTCGCTGCCCAGCCTGTATGCGCTGCGCGAACTCCTGATCGGCTTCGGCCACGTGGACGCGGTGGCGCTGGCCGGCCTGAAGCGCGAGCGCGTAGTGGCGGTGGTGGGCGGCGCCAGTGCGCTGATCGGGGCGATGGAGGAATTCGGCGTGACCCGGCTCACGGCGATCAATGCGGGGCTGCGCCTGGGCGTGCTGTCCGACCTGGAGCTGCGCTCGAAGCACCAGGACCGGCGCGCGCTGGCGATCGGCGACTGCATGCGCCGCTTCGGCGTCGATTCGGCGCGGGCGCGGCGTGCGGCGGATATCGCGCGCCACTTCTACCTGCAGCTGGAGGCGGTGGATGCAAGCTGCCTCGATTACCTGAGCTGGAGCTGTTTGCTGCATGAGGTCGGGCTGGCGGTGTCGCATACGGGGGCGCACAAGCATGGGGCCTACATCGTCGAGCATGCGGATTTGCCGGGGTTCACCACGCGCGAGCAGCGTCTGATGGCGACCCTGGTGCTGGGGCACAAGGGCAACCTGCGCAAGGTGCGCGAGTCCCTGTCGGAACCGGCGTTTGCGCGCATGGTGCTGGCGATGCGGCTGGCCGTGGCGTGCATGCATGCGCGGGTCGACGAGGAGCTCGATGATGTCAAGCTGGCGATGGGATCGCGCATCGAGCTGGCGGTGGAGGTGGACTGGCTGGAGCGGCATCCCACGCTGAGCGCGTGGCTGGAGCGCGAGCGCGCGGCGTGGGAGGAGCTGGGCCGCAAGTTCGTGTTACGCGGGGTGTGATGCGGGCGGTTTTGGGTTCGTAGGGTGGGCACCTGTGCCCACGCGGTATGGTACCGATGCAAACCGAGATCGCGTCCGGCAGGGCGGTGACCCAAACGTCCCGTGGTCACAATCGATGAGACAGCGTGGGCACAGGTGCCCACCCTACGAAAGCATATGCGTCCGCCGGAACGTGTCGCCACAAATCACACCCGCCCGATCGTGTCGCGATGAGCGAATCAGCGCAGCTTGCCGATCAACTCCGGCCCCACCGCCAGCTTGATGAACGCCGGATCGCCGTCCGCTTCAGGCTCCGGCCCGCGCAGCCACAGCACCGCCCCCTTGCGGATCTTCCACGGCTGGCTTTCCCCCGCCAGTATCAGTGCCGCCGTCTCCCCCAATTGCGGCTGGTGCCCGACCAACAATGCCGGAAACCGGTGATTCGGCCACCCGCAGGCCGCCAGCATGGCTTCCGGCGTCGATTCCGGCCCCAGCGCCTCGTGAATCGTGTAGCGCCGCCCCAACCCGTCGGCCGTCTGCACGCAGCGCACCGTCGGGCTGACGAACACGCGGCAGCCTTCGGGCAGCTGGCGGTCGAGCCAGGCGCCCATGCGCGCGGCGTGACGGATCCCTTTCGCCGTCAGCGCGCGCTGGGCGTCAGGATCGCCGGGTTCGGCTTCGGCGTGGCGCCACAGGATCAGTTCCATGTCTGCTCTCCTTGTCGGGTTCGGCCGGCGCGGCGGCGCCGAGCATGTCCATCAACACCTGTTGCGCGCTGCAGGGCGCCTGGCCGGCGCGCGGCTTGCGGCGCCGGTAGTGGCCGTCGCTGCCCAGCTCCCAGGCCGTCGCATTGTCCTTCAAATAGGGATGCAAGCCCTCGCGCAGCACGCGCTTCTTCAGCGCCGGCGACTGCACCGGGACGGCCACTTCCACGCGCCGCAGCAGGTTGCGGTTCATCCAGTCGGCGCTGCTCAGATACACGTCGTGCTTCAGGTTGTTGCGGAAGTAGTAGACGCGCGTGTGCTCCAGAAAGCGCCCGACGATCGAGCGCACCTTGATGTTGGCGGACAGCCCCGGCACGCCCGGCCGCAGGGCGCAGGCGCCGCGCACGATCAGCTCGATGCGCACGCCGTCGCTCGAGGCGTCGTACAGCGCGCGGATCACGGTTTCGTCGGTCAGCGAATTCATCTTGGCGATGATGCGCGCCGGCTTGCCTTCGCGCGCGATGCTCGCCTCGTTGCGGATCGCGCGCACGATGTCCTTTTGCAGCGAGAAGGGCGCCAGCCAGATGCTGGACAAGGCTTTCGGCCGCGTCAGGCTCGTAAGGTGGATGAAGACCTCGTTCACGTCGGCGGTCAGTTCGGCGTTCGACGTCAGCAGCCCGAAGTCGGTATAGAAGCGCGCCGTGGTCGGGTTGTAGTTGCCGGTGCCGAGGTGGGCGTAGCGGCGCAGGCCGGCCGGTTCGCGCCGCAGTACCAGCGCCATCTTGGCGTGGGTCTTCAGGCCGACCACGCCGTACACGACTTGGGCGCCGGCGTTTTCCAGGCGCTCGGCCCAGTTGATGTTGGCTTCCTCGTCGAAGCGCGCCATCAGTTCGACGATGACCGTGACTTCCTTGCCGCGCCGGGCGGCGCCGATCAGGGCTTCCATCAGGTCGGAGTTCATGCCGGCGCGGTAGATGGTCTGCTTGATCGCCACCACCGCCGGGTCGCTGGCAGCAGCCTGGATGAAGTCGATCACCGGCTGGAAGGACTGGAAAGGGTGGTGCAGCAGCAGGTCCTGGCGCGCCAGCGACGCGAAGATGTCGTGGTTCGCCAGGCGCACCGGGTAGCTCGCCGCGAAGTGCGGGAACTTCAGCTCGGGGCGGCCATCATTGTTGGCGATTTCCTGCAGGCGGCTCATGTTCACCGGGCCGTCGACCTGGAACAGGCGCGTACGGTCGATGCAGAACTGCTCCAGCAAGAAGTCGGACAGGTGGGCGGGGCAGTTGCGGCCCACTTCCAGGCGCACCGCGAAGCCGTACTGGCGGCTGTGCAGTTCGCTCTGCAAGGCCTGGCGCAAATTCTTGACTTCTTCCTCGTCCACCCACAAATCGCTGTTGCGGGTGACGCGAAACTGCGAGCAGGCCACCACTTCGCGGCCCGTAAACAGATCGGGCAAGTGGGCCTGGATCACCGAGGACAGCAGGCAGTAGGACGCGCCCGGCGTGTCCGACAGTTCGTCGGGCAGGCGGATCACGCGCGGCAGCACGCGCGGCGCCTTCATGATGGCGATGCCCGTGCCGCGCCCGAAGGCGTCCTTGCCCGACAGTTCGACGATGAAGTTCAGGCTCTTGTTGATTACGCGCGGGAAGGGGTGGGCCGGATCGAGGCCGACGGGCGTGAGCAGGGGCCGCACCTCGCGGTCGAAGTAGTTCTTGACCCAGGCGCGCTGGGCGGCGTTGCGGTCGCTGCGGCGCAGCAGGCGGATGCCCTGCTCGGACAGGCGCGGCAGGATGGTCTCGTTCAGCAGCGCGTACTGGCGCGCGATCAGGCGCCGGCATTCGTCGCTGGCGCGGCCCAGGGTGACGTCGAGGTTGTCGGCGACCGAGTCGGGGCCGCTTTCGAGCTGCTGGGTCGCCAGCAGGCTGGCCACACGCACCTCGAAGAATTCGTCGAGGTTGCTGCTGACGATGCACAGGAAGCGCAGGCGTTCCAGCAGCGGCACGCGTTCGTCCTCGGCCTGCGCCAGCACGCGGCGGTTGAATTCGAGCAGCGACAGTTCGCGGTTCAGGAATGGGGCGCCGTCGTCCAGGGCGGGCTGGGGCGGCGATTCGGGTTGCACCTTCTTGTCCATGCGGGGCCACGGAGTGGATCGAAGATGCCAGTCTAGGTAGCAAATATGACAGCGTGATTACCGACGAGCGGCGGGGCGCGCGGCTTCTGTTATCCTCATGCTTGCATATCGTGCAAGTTACGCTGCAAGCCCCTTGAAGCTTATCTACAAAGGAGAACGTCTTGAAAGCCATCGCCGCATTCGTGTTATCCGTCGCTGCCGCTGCCGCCCCAAGCGTGTACGCGCAGGAAGCCCCGCAGATCGCCCCCGCCACGGAAGCAGCTACCCGCTGGCTCGCCGTGATGGACGCCGGCAAGGCCGCCGAAGCCTGGGACGCGGGCGCGCCCGTGATGCAGTCCGCGATCACGCGCGACATGTGGAACAAGGTCGGTACCGACGCCCGTGCGCCCCTGGGCGCCGTGAAGTCGCGCAAGCAGACCTCGGCCAACTTCACCAAGACCCTGCCCGGCGTGCCGGACGGCGAATACGTGGTGATCCAGTACGCCACCGACTTCGCCAACCGCGCCGGCGTCATCGAGACCGTGGTCCCGATGCGCCTGCCGGACGGCAGCTGGAAGGTGACGACCTATCTGATCCGCTGATTCGTGATCCGCTGATTACTTCTTCGGACTCAGCTTCCATAGCTGGGTCGGCAGGGCCGGCGGTGCGTCCGGCTTGAAGAAGGCGGAATCCTGGATGTGCGAGGTGGTCACGTACACCGTGCCGTCCGGGCCCTGGCTGAAGGTGTCCGGCCAGCGCAGGCGCGCGTCCTGCACCAGCGTGCGAATCGGCGCCTGCGGGCCTTCGTCGAGGTTGCGCGCGCGGATGGAATCGACTTCCACGGAGGTCAGCAGCATCACGTTCGTGCCTTTCGGGATCAGCAGGCCGTCGGCCACCTCGTTCCGGCCGTACTCCTCGACGCTGCCGGATACGTCGCCGCCGGCCAAGCCGGTCGTGTGCAGTACCTCGGTCGGGATGCGGTACAGGGTGTCGCCCTTGATCGCCTGCCAGTACAGGTATGCGCCGTCGCCGGAGAGCTCGATGCCGTCGGCCGAGAACTCGACGCCGCGTCCGTCCGGGCGGCGCAGTACTTTGCCGTCCGCCTTCACGTTCAAGCCCTTCTTCATTTGCGTGGAATCGTCGCCATCGAGCAGGCGCACCGGCTTGCCGCTTTCCAGCTCGACCACGATGATCGCGCCGACCACGCCGGAGTCGGTGATGTAGGCGTACTTGCCATCGGGCGCGAAGCGCACATCGTTCAGGTAGGAGCCTTGCGGGGCGATGTCTTCGTCGAAGGCGATGGTACGTGTCGCCTTGTTGCTGGCCAGGTCGATCTGCACCAGCTTGGCGCCGCCCGACACCATGTGGCTTTGCGCCGGTGCGGCCGGATCGAGCACCCACAGGCTGCCGCGGCCATCGGCGACGATGCTCTGCACGCAGACCCAGTGGTCTTCGGGCGAGATCTCGTCCTTCTTCGCATTGCGCCAGGCGTTCCATTCCTCATCGGGGTAGGGCTTGACGCCGCCATCGGCCAGGACTTCGGCCACCGAGACCTCTGTATCCTCGGTCCAGCGCGGGAAGTTCACGAAAATGCGCTTGTCCTCGGACACCGAGACGCCGGTGACCTGGTGTTCGAAGGCGGCCACCTGTTCGATGGTGAAGCTGCCGTGCTTGAAGTCTGCCTGCTCGTTTGCGTTCATGCGGATTCCTTTCGATAGATTGGCTCAAGCCGCCTTGCGCTGGCTGCGCGCCGGCGGCGTCGGTTTTTCCTGTTCGTGCTTCAGGCGCTGCTGCAGCATCGCCAGCACCGCCGCTTCCTCGGGCTGCAGCGCGTGCAGGTCTTCGCTCAGGTGCTGCTCGGTGCGTTCGCGCATGGCTTCTACGACCGAGCCTTCGAGGTAGGACTCGAGCACGGCCGGGTGCACATAGCACTTGCGGCAGATCGAGGGCGTGTTGCCGAGCTTCTCGGCCACCGATTCGATGGCGCGCACGATGTTCTTCTTGGCCTGGGTCTCGGAGTCGAACTTCTCGAATTCCTGCAGCGCCAGCGCCGCCAGCACCGTGCCCGACCAGGTACGGAAGTCCTTGGCCGTGTAGTCTTCGCCGGTGATGGTGCGCAGGTACTCGTTGACGTCCGAGGAATCGATACTGTGTGTCTCGCCTTCCTCGTCGATGTACTGGAACAGCTCCTGGCCGGGCAGGTCGCGCGTGCTGCGGATGATGCGCGCCAGGCGCCGGTCGTGCACGTGGATCTTGTGGTACACGCCGCTCTTGCCCCGGAACTTGAATTCGACGTCGCTGCCGTCGACCTTCACGTGGCGGTTGCGCAGCGTGGTCAGGCCGAAGGATTTGTTGGTGCGCGCGTATTCCTCGTTCCCGACCCGCATCATGGTCGCTTCCAGCAGGTAGACAATGGTCGCCAGCATCTTTTCGCGCGGCAGGCCGGGCAGCTTCAGCGCCTTGTCGACTTCCTCGCGAATGGTCGGCAGGGCCTTGCCGAAGTTGATCATGCGCTCGTACTTCACCTCGTCGCGCACGTTGCGCCACTTCGGGTGATAGCGGTACTGCTTGCGCCCGCGCGCATCGCGGCCGGTGGCTTGCAGGTGGCCGTTGGGCTGGGAGCAGATCCACACTTCCGTCCAGGCCGGCGGGATGACCAGCGACTTGATGCGTTTCAGGGTGGTGTCGTCCTCGACCGGCTCGCCCTTGGCGTCGAGGTAGCGGAAAGCCTCGCCGTCCTTTTCGCGGCGGATGCCGGGCTTGCTGTCGTTCACGTAGCGCAAGCCGGCGGCCTTGGCGGCAGCCGGCGGGTCGGCGAGGGGGAGGGAATTGTCTGCGGCTTGTTCGGCGCTCATCGTTTGTACCGGTCAGGAGTGGTGCATACCGGGCGATGTTACGCGTTTGGGGTGGGCGTACTGTACGGGGCCTAACGTAGCCGCGTCCATGCTTTCCTGAAGCGGCGGCTGCGCTTGGCGATACCTGGCACGAGCTGCTTGCGCAACGGCTCGCGCAGGCTCACTCCCTGCTGCGCGCTTGGAGACGGCGTTCTACCTGATACGCATAAGGCAGAGGATTTTTTTCGGCTTTTTTTATTGGCCACGCATTATCTGTTAATAAATCTTCCTTCTGCAGAAAATTCATATGTACACTCAGCGCTGAGTTCAGCCAGTGGCTCTTCGATGCCTGCTTCGGATGAAGCGTCATTGGCAGGCTCGCCGCGTATCTCGTCTTTCGTCGTTCTTCAACCAATAAAACGAAGGGGAAGCGTCATGATTAGTTTGAAAAAAGCCTTGTGCGTACTGGGGTTCGGACTGGGGCTGGGTTTTTCCATGAGTTCGTGGGCAATCAAGCCGGATTGCGGCCTGTGCGCAGCCTGGAAGGAAGACTGCCAGACGACTGGTAACAGCCTGTCGTGCCGCCGTTTCGAAGAGCTCAACTGCTTCACGGTGCTCGCGTTTTGTCCATGATGCGATAGATGTTGCGAGGGCAGTCCCGGCTGCCCTGCCAGCGGGGGACCGTGCCGGACAGGATCGGTCCCCTATAGCCGCCACGCCGCCGACGACGATTCGCCGATCCTGCCACGCATGAGTCCGTGTCCGGATGGCAGACCTGACCCCCGTTGTTTATTTGCTGATATTCAGCGGTAGCGCGCTTCCACCAGATCGATCTCCCGCAGCACCTTCCGCGCGATATCGTCCGATACCTTGCGCTGGTGCGTGAGCGCCAGGATCGCCTCGCGCTCGGCCTGCAGCGCCGCCAGCCGGTACTCGCGTTCGGCCTGCTCCGCCACCCGGATGCGCGCCGGCTCGTTTGCCGCCAGGCCGCTCCCCAGACGGTGCTCGTAGATGCCGCGCACGTGGTCGACCGCGCTGGCGTGCACGTCGGCGTGTTCGCTGTCGCCCAGGTGGGTGTGGCCGACGCGTTCGATCGCGGCGATCGCCGCCACCGCCGCGTTGTGGCGCGCCAGGTCTTCCTGCGCTTCCTCGGTCGATTCTTCCGGCACCTCGAGCCCGCGCAGCACGCGCGGCAGGCCGATGCTGGCCACGACCAGCGAGACGATGATCACCGCGCTGGCAAAGAAGATCGCCAGGTCGCGCCCCGGGAAGGCGGCGCCACCCGGCAGCGCCAGCGGCAGGGTCAGCACGCCGGCCATGGTGATGGCGCCGCGCACGCCGGCCAGCGAGGTGGCCAGCACCAGGCGGAAATTCGGCTTGTAGGTCTTCTGGCCCTGCAGGCGCGCGTTCAGCAGCGTCAGGCGCAGCGATACCCAGACCCACACCAGGCGCAGCACGATCAGCGCCAGGCTGATGAGCAGGGCGATGCCGAACAGCTTCCACGGCGTCAGCGCGGCGTCCGGGCCGGCCTGGCGCAGGGCGCGTTCGATGATCTCGGGCAGCTGCTCGCCCAGCAGCACGAACATGCCGCCGTTCAGGGAAAACTGCACCGTGTCCCAGACCACGGCGCGGCGCACGCGGGTGGTGGCGAGCGCGCGGCCCGACAGCTCCACATAGCTCATCGTCACGCCGGCGGCCACCGCCGCCAGGATGCCGGAGGCGTGGATGTGTTCGGCCACGAGGTAGGCGCCGAAAGGCAGCAGCAGGTTGACCAGGATCGGCGAACCGGGTTCCTCGCCGAAGCGCTGGCCAATCACGCGCTGCACGAAGGAGACCGCGACCGTGATCGCCACGCCGCAGGCAATCCCGGCCAGCGCCACCCAGAGGAAGGTCAGCGAGGCGCTGGCCAGCGAAAAGGCGCCGGTCATGGCGGCGGCCACGGCGAAGCGGAAGCACACCAGGCCGCTGGCGTCGTTCAGCAGGGACTCGCCCTCGAGGATGTGCATCAGGCGGTGCGGCACGTGGATGCGCGAGGTGATCGCCGACACCGCCACCGGGTCGGTCGGCGCCACGATGGCGGCCAGGGCGAACGCCACCGGCAGCGGCATCGACGGCACCAGCCAGTGGATCAGGAAGCCGGCGCCGAGCACCGTGAAGATCACCAGGCCGAGGGCCAGTTCGAGGATCGTGCCCTTGTCGCGGAACAGGCCGACCTTCGGGATGCGCCAGCCGTCCAGGAACAGCAGCGGCGGCAGGAACAGCAGGAAGAACATCTCCGGGTCGAGCGTCACGCCGTGCCCGAATACACCGGAAATCACCGCACCCAGGCCGATCTGCACCAGGGGCAGCGGCAGGCCGAACGGCAGCATGCGCACCAGGTAGCCGCTGCCGATTACCGCCAGCAGCATTGCCAGCACCACACTTACCGATTCCATCGGGTCTCCTATTCAAGAAGACCCGATGATACGGCATTGTCGGTCTGCCATGTTCTTGCCAACAAACCGTGCGCAGTCCGCAGGGGGAACGGATGCCTCGTCAGCGCGGATGCTGCTGCGCCGCGATGTCCGCCAGCCGGTCCGACAATTCCACCGTGTTCACCGGCTTGACCATGTAGAAGTCGAAGCCGGCCGCCATCGCCGCCTCGCGGTCCTGCTGGCGGCCATAGCCGGTCATGGCGATCAGGCTGGCGCCGGTGGCTTGCGGCATGCGGCGCAGGCGGCGCGCCAGTTCGTTGCCGTCGAAGTCGGGCAGGCCGATGTCGAGCAGGCAGACGTCGGGCTCGAACACGCGCGCCACATCCACCGCGTCGGCGCCGCAATACGCCACCTCCACCGTGTGGCCGGCCGCGCCCAGGAACAGCTGCAGGGTGTGGGCGGCATCCAGGTTGTCGTCGACCAGCAGCACCTTCAGGGGCGTGGCGGCGGTGGCCTGGCCCCGGCTCTGGGCGATCGATACCGGCAAGTCCTGGGTATGGCGCGGCAGGCGCACCGTGAAGGTGCTGCCCTTGCCCAGGCCGGCGCTTTCGGCCTGGACGCTGCCGCCGTGCAGCTCGACCAGGCTCTTGGCCAGCGCCAGGCCCAGGCCCAGGCCGCCCTGCGAGCGGTCCGGGGTGCGCTCGGCCTGGCTGAACAGGTCGAACACGCGCGCCACCAGCTGCGGCTCCATGCCGATGCCGTCGTCGCTGACGCGCAGCACGTAGTCGCCGTCTTCCTGGCTCAGGCGCAGTTCGATGCGGCCGCCCTCGGGCGTGTACTTGTTGGCGTTGTTCAGCAGGTTGGCCACCACCTGCACCAGGCGCTTGTGGTCGCCCTTCACGGTGGCGGCGTCGAGCGGCAGGTCGAGCACCACGGTGTGGCGCCGGGTGGCGATCAGCGGGCGGATCTGCTCGGCGGCGTCGTCGATCACCTTGCGCAGGTCCAGCACCCCGGTCGACAGCGAGACCAGGCCGCGCGTCACGCGCGACACGTCCAGCAGGTCGTCCACCAGCCCGGTCATGTGCTCGACCTGGCGCGCGATGATGGCGCAGGTTTGCGTGATCTGGGCGTTATCCGAGTGCAGCAGCTTGAGCAGGTGCGCGCCGGTGCTGATCGGCGCCAGCGGGTTGCGCAGCTCGTGCGCCAGCATCGCCAGGAACTCGTCCTTGCGCTGGTCCGCCGCGCGCAGCTCGCGCTCGGCCAAGCCGCGCGCGGATTCCTTTTTCTGCAGGGTCGCGGCCATGCCGTCCAGGGCCTCGGCCAGCTGGCCGATCTCCTCGCGCTCGTAGGCGATGCCCGAGCGCGCATCGAGGTCGCCGGCGGCGATGCGGGTGGCGGTGTCCTTCAGCTTGCGCACGCGCTGCACGATCAGCACGTCGCCGGCCAGCCAGGCCGCCAGCAGGGCCAGCATGGTGGTGGCGGCCAGGCCGACCAGGGACATCAGCTGGGCGCGGCGCGCGCCGGCGGTGACGATGTCGGTCGGGATGCCGATCGTGACCGTGTAGTCGGACAGGGTGGCGGCGCCGACGCGGGCAAAGGTGTGCAGGCGCTCGACGCCGTCGTCGTCCTGGATCACCAGGGCGCGCCGGCCCGCGCTGTGCATGGCTTCGCGCAGGCGCGCCGGCACGCGGGTGCCGAACCAGCGCTCGGGGTCGGGGCGGCGCGAGATGATGGTGCCGTTGGCATCGGCCGTCACCAGCACCGAGCCGGGCGGCAGGTTGATGTCGTTGACGAAGGTGTCGAGGCCGGCCAGGTCCATGGCCGCGAACACCACCGCCGCCACGTTGCCGCTGTGGTCGATCACCGGGTAGGTGAGGTTGATGGTGTGGCGCCTGATCACGCGGCCGAACACGTAGTCGCCGGCGATGAAGCGGCGCTCGGACACGGCGCGCTTGAAGTGGCTGCGGTCGCCCAGGTTCACCGGGTGCAGCATCGGCACCGCGCTGCAGCTGACTTCGCCGTTCAGCTGGATCAGGCCGAAGTTCACATAACCCTCGTTGCGGTCGAGGACGTCGGCCAGCAGGGCATTGCAGCCGGGCGTGGGGCCGAGCAGGTCGGGCACGCTGGCCAGGTCGACCAGGATCTGGCGCGCGCGCTCGATCGACTGGGCTTCGTTGGCGGCGGCGAGATTGGTCAGGCGGCGCAGGTTTTCCTCGGAAGCCTGGACCGCCTGCTCGCGCTCGCGCATGCCGCCGATGACCGTCATGATCGCCAGCGGCAGGATCGCCAGCGCGACCAGCAGCATCAGCCGGCTGCGCAGGCTGTTCAGGCGCAAGGATGGGCGGGGCCGGTTCATCGCTGCGCGGCCCGCCTGTTGCCGAAGGCGATCACGCGGCGCACGCCTTCCATCAGCGTGGCGATGTCGTCGGAGATGTAGCCGATACGGATGAAGCCCGGCACGCCGAGCGCATCGCCGGGCATGATCGCCACGCTTTCCTCGTCGATCAGGGCTTCCGAGAAGCCGACCGTGTCCTCGGTCAGGGCGCGCACGTCGCCCCACAGGTAAGGGCCGGAATCCGGGCTGTGCATGACGATCCAGGGCAGGTCGCGGAACTGGCGCACGACCAGGTCGCGCCGCTCGCGGTAGTCGTCGATCATGTGGCGCTGCACGCCGGCGTCGAACGCGGCGACGGTGGCCACCTGCGCCAGGTGCGAGGCGGCGGCGGTGATCGGCCCCTGCAGGGTCTGCATGGCCGCCACCAGCGGCATCGGCGCCAGCGCGAAGCCGATGCGCCAGCCCATCATGGCGTAGCTTTGCGAGGCCGAGAAGATGGTCACCACGCCGAGCGCGCGCCAGTCGCACAAGGCGGCGAGGCTGGTGTGGGCCGGGCCGAAGGAGAGGTGCTCGTAGCTTTCGTCGACGATCACCTGGGCGCCGGTGGACTGGACCCAGTCGCGCAGCGCGTCGAGTTCGGCGCGGCTGTAGACCTTGCCGGTCGGGTTGTGCGGGTTGTTGATGATGACGATGCGCGCCGGTTCGCAGGCGGCCAGGAAGGCCGGGGTCACTTCGTCGGGCAGGTCGACCAGCACCGGGCGCAGCCCGAGCAGCTTGCAGGTGGCGACGTAGGCCGGCCAGTGCGGCTTGAAGACCAGGACGCTGTCGCCCGGGTCGCTCATCGCGTACAGCGCCTCGTACAGGGCCTGCTTGGCGCCGTTGGTGACGATGATCTCGTCGGGCCGGGCGCTGACGCCGTTCTCGCGTGCGAGCTTGCCGCACAGGCGGGCGCGCACGTCATGGGCGCCGACCACGCTGGTGTAGGGCATGGTGCGCACGTCGTCGACGGCTGTGCCGACGGCGTCGAGCACGCTCGCCGGGGCGGGGAAATGCGAAATGGCGATCGAGAAATCGATGACTTGCTGGCCTGCGTGGCGCATGCTTTCGACGCGGCCATGCATGGCGGTGGTCGCCAGTGGCCGGGAATGGGCAATCCTTTGTGAGATCTTCATCGTTCTTATAGAGGTTTCAGGCGATTGCAAATGTGTCCCAGTGTGTCGGCCGTCACAACATTTCCTGATTGTACTAAATTCCAGGCTGGTGGAGAGCGCCAATCGGACAGCCTGCCGCTGTACCTATCGGTATTTGCTGCCTGAACGATGTGCTCATCCGGTTTGCTGCGGATTCGACGACCGGCGCCGCGATGTCGAGCGTGTGCGGGGGAAGAAGACCGGCCAGCCTGGATGCCGCCGCGCCGCTGGTGCAGGACCGGCCGGAGCACCAGGTCGGCGGGGCCGGGCGCAGCGTCCGAGGATACCGAAGACGGCTGCTTGCGGGCGCACGTCTATCAATACAAGGAAGACAAGGGGCCGGCCGCGGCCCGCGTCGCCGCAGTCCTGGACTGGGCGACGTCGGCGCGCCGATTCTGGTACGGTTGTTGTAACCGTAACAATGGAGCGACCATGAACCAGATCGTACGTGTAGTGGAAACTGTCGAAGAAGCCGAGCGCGCCCGTGCCGGGCTGCTGGCCGAAGGATTCGATCCGAACGGTATCGAGATCAGCCATACCGGCGACGAAGCCGGCCCGTCGGAAGCGAATTTCACGGTCGGCGACTCGCCTGCGGTGAAAGGCGGCACCGACTACAAGGATGTGTACACGCCGGGACTGGAGATCGGCAAGTGCATCATCACCGTCACCACGCTGGATGCCGCGCAGGCGGCGCGCGCAGCCCAGATTCTCGAGCACCACGGGGCGAAGGACAACGATCCGGCGCACGCGGCGGCGCAGCGTAGCGGTACGCAGTTGTAGGGTGGACGGGTTCCCCGTCCACGCGTTCAACGATCGCTCGACAATTCGCGAAATAAAACTGGATCGAACCGTGTACGTCGCTTGAACGCGTGGACGGCATAGCCGCCTCTCGTGGCCGGTCCACCCTACGCAATCAGCTCCAGCTCAGGTCCGTCTTGCTGAGCGGCAGCTCACGCACCCGCTTGCCGGTCGCAGCGAAGATCGCATTGCACACGGCCGGCGCCAGCGGCGGCAGCACCGGTTCGCCCAGGCCCGTCACCGGATAATCCGTCTTCAGGAAGTGGATGTCGATCTTCGCCGGCGTATCCGGCATGCGCAGCAAATTGTAGTCGTGGAAGTTGCTCTGCACGACGCGGCCCCCCTCGATGTTCAGCTCCGGGTGCATCAAGGTCGACAAACCGTCAATCACCGAACCCTGCACCTGGTTCTCGGCGCCGCTCAGGTTGACGATCTGGGCGCCGATGTCGGTGACCACCACCACGCGGTCGACCCTCAATTGGCCTTCCTTCGACACCGTGACCTCGGCCACCTCGGCCACGTAGCCGCGGTGGCTGAAGTGGAAGGCCACGCCCGCGCCTTGCCCCTTGGCGAACTTCTTCTTGCCCCAGCCCGACTTTTCCGCCACTTCCTTCAGCACATTGCGCATGCGCGACACGCTGTAAGGCTGGCCGCGTTCGCCGCTGCCCGGCATGATGTCCTTGTCGCCCAACAGCTCCAGGCGGAATGCTATCGGGTCGCGTCCGCCGGCATGGGCCAGCTCGTCGATGAAGCTGTGGAACACCCAGGAAAACACGCTGCTGCCCGGCGCACGCCACGGCCCCATCGGGATGCGGCATTCGAGGGCGGTTTGTTCCAGCAGGCAATTGGTCAGCCAGCGGCCCGGGAATTCGTCGCCCGACAGGCTGCCGCCGCTGCCCGGCTGCAGGATGCTTTTGCCCTCGCGTTCGACGCGGTTGGCAAAGGTGACGAAGTGGTTGTGCCAGCCGACCAGCTTGCCGTTCGCATCGATGCCGCCGCGCAGGTGGTGGAAGCCGCCTGGACGGAAATGGTCGTGCTGCAAATCGTCTTCGCGGGTCCAGGTCAGCTTGACCGGGGCGTTGACTTTCTGGGCGATGGCCGCCGCTTCGACGATGAAGTCCGAGCTCAGGCGCCGGCCGAAGCCACCGCCGCTGCGGATGATGTACAGGGTGATCTTTTCCTTCGGGATGCCGAAGGTGGTGGTCACCAGGGCCTGGCCGGCACCCGGATTCTGGGTTGGCGCCCACAGTTCCAGCGTGCCGTCCGCCGGCTTGAACCAGGCGGTGCAGTTCTGCGGCTCCATGCTGGCGTGCGAAATGAAGGGGTAGACGTAGCTGGCTTCCACACGTTTCGCGGCGCCGGCAAAGGCGGCGGCCACGTCGCCATCCTTGCGCAGGGTGGTCGTGCCGGGTTTGCCGGCGGCGGCCGCGGCCTGGGCGGCGAAGTCGGCCCAGCTGTGGCCGGCGCCCATGCCTTCGTCCCATTTCACTTCCAGCGCACGCCGTGCCTTGAAGGCGGCCCAGGTGGAGGTGGCAACGATGGCCACGCCTGGACGCAGGCCGTTCAGGTTCTCGGTGCCCTCGATGATGAAGGCATCCTTCACGCCCGGCATGGCCTTGATCGCATCCAGGTTGGCGCTCACTGGCTTGCCGCCGAACACGGGGCACTTGGCGTACACCGCATACAGCATGCCCGGCAACTGAATGTCGATGCCGAACAGCGGCTTGCCGCTGACAATCGCCGCGTTGTCGACGCCGCCGATGCGCGTGCCCAGCAGTTTGTACGAAGCCGGGTCCTTCAGTTGCACCTGCGCCGCGTCCGGCACCGGCAGGGTCGCGGCCAGCGGCACCAGGGCGCCGTAGCCGAGCTTGCGTTTGGTGGGGCCGTGGACGACGGCGCCATGCGCGGCGCTGCATTCGGCGACCGGCACCTTCCAGGTCTGGGCCGCGGCCTGGACCAGGACGGTACGCGCGGTGGCGCCGAGGCGGTGGAAGTTCTCGTAGTTGGTCGGCGTCGAGGTCGACCCGCCGGCGCCCTGGCTGCCGTAGGCCGGGTTCAGGTCGCCCTGGACGATGCGCACGTCCTTCCAGTCGATTTCCAGTTCCTCGGCGATCACCATCGGCAGCGAGGTCTTGATGCCCTGGCCGATTTCCGGCTGCTTCGACACCAGGGTGACGATGCCCTTGCGGTCGATCGTGATGAAAACGTTCGGGGTAAAGGCCGTTGCGCTTGCGGTGCCTGGCGCGGCCAGCACGCCGGCCGGGCTCATGCCGATGACCAGGGCGCCGGTGCCGACGGCGCTTGTACCAAGAAAGCGGCGGCGCGAAGGAGAGAGCGGCGCGTTCATGCCTTGCCCTTTCCGAGCGTGTTAAAAAATTCTCCATGGCGGCGTTGCATCGCCTCGTCGTACAGTTGTACTGCCTTCGCCGATGCGCCTTGCCCTGGCGTTTTTTTAACACGCTCTACGTTGGCGATCTCGGCGGCGCGGTGGATGCCGGCGCGGATGCGGGTGTAGGTGGCACAGCGGCACAGGTTGCCGGCCATGGCTTCGTCGATCTGGGCGTCGGTCGGCTTCGGGTGCTGTTTCAGCAGGGCGCAGGCGGTCATGATCTGGCCCGACTGGCAGTAGCCGCACTGCGGCACGTCGAGTTCCTGCCAGGCTTGCTGCAGCGGATGCTGGTGCCCCTTGTCCAGGCCTTCGATGGTGGTGATTTTTTGCGTGCTGAGGCTCGATACCGGCATCAGGCAGGAACGGGTCGGTACGCCGTCGACGTGGACGGTGCAGGCGCCGCACATGCCGGCGCCGCAGCCATACTTGGCGCCGACCAGGCCGAGCGTATCGCGCAAGGCCCAGAGCAGCGGGGTATCGGGTTCGACATCGACTTGCTGGCGCTTGCCGTTGATATTCAGCGTAAATGTACTCATGAACCGTTCCTAGCCGGATGATAAACCCGAGCATGCTACCAAAAGCCGGCAGGAAAAAATTAGGTCAGGAAGAGTTTATTGTTAGCAAATTGTTGCAATGACGATGGCGCGGCTGGCGCGTGGCGACGGTGCGACGCTGCCCGGCCAGGCGCAGTCGAAAGCTGCTGTTTTTTTGCTAAGTGGATATAATCGGCCACTCCCTGTACAGACAAGTGGTCACTGATATGTCGGAAATGCAGTTCTCAAACAATTACCGCGACCTGAGCGATTCGCAAGGCGTGGATGCCGGGTTCCAGTTCGAGTTCTATTGCGAGCGTTGCAGCGACCGCTGGCGCACCCACTTCAAACCCTACCGCAGCGCCCAGGCCTCGGGCTGGCTGCAAAAAGGGGCGAGCATGTTCGGCGGCATGCTGGGCAATGCCAGCAGCGTCTTGTCCGGCATGGCCCAGGCCGGCTGGCACAGCGCGCGCGACGAAGCGTTCACCGAAGCGATCGCGGCAGGCAAGGCCCACTTCAACCGCTGCGGCAATTGCCACGACTACGTGTGCGCCACCTGTTTCGATGGTCAGAACGGCCTGTGCTACAACTGCGCGCCGAACGTCAACGTCAAGATCTCGCAGGCGCGCGCCCAGGGCGAAGTCAGTGCCGCATCGGAAATTGCAAACGACGAAGGCAAGGTGCGAGGCGCGCGGCGCGACGTCACCCAGGCCATGCAGCTGGTTTGCCCGCAATGCCGCTGCGAGACCCACGGCGCCAAGTTTTGTCCGGAGTGCGGGTTCAAGATGGCGCAGCAGGTGGCGTGCACGGGGTGCGCGACGATGCTGCAGCCGGGGACCAAATTCTGCACCGAGTGCGGGACGCGGCAGAGCTGAATCCCGGGAGGGGCGACAAGTGAAGAAAATTTCCGATTACCGGTTCTATGATTCCTGGGTACTGGACGAGCTGGACATCAGGCCGGACGAGGAATTCCTCATCACAAACGATATCGGTGACCTGAAAGAAGGCCAGCGCGTGACCTTCGTTGGTTTCGATGACGTCGACAATCACTACGGCATCTTTGTGTTTGTCGACGCGGATGACAAGGTGCTGGAGGTTCCCGGCGATTTTTCAGGTCCCAGGCATTCAAGTATGACGAACCTGAAACTGGCTTTGTCGAAGATGCCCCGGTCAAACTGACCCCGGCAGGAATGCGTATGTCAACGTGAAGCGTTCGCCGGCGCGTGCCCAGGTGAAGTCAGCGTCGCTACGTTGTTTGCTCAAAGGAGACTGGAGATGAGTGGCCCTTTGCCAGTACCGGAACTGCTCGACGCGTGGTATCTCTGGGCCAAGTGGATCAGTTCAAAGGATCGTGACGAGGCGGAGGGCGAAGGCCTGACGGGTTGGTTCGAGTTCAACTGGGTCGTCGAGGATGAACCGGAATTGGCATGGCAGGCGATTCTCGAAGCGATCGAGCAGCCGAGGATGCAGGCTTATCTTGGCCTGCTTGCGGCTGCGCCGCTCGAAGATTTGTTGAGCTTACATGGACCTGCCTTTATCGACAGAGTGGAGGAATGCGCTCGCACCGATCCGACATTTGCATGGGTGCTTGGTGGTGTTTGGCAATACACGATGCCCGAGTCGATTTGGGAGCGTGTACAGGCGGTGCGCAACACCGACGGCTGGGATTCGGTCGCCGCCACGAATCCGCCCCTTCCCTGAGCGCGAAATCAAATCCCTTCCGGGTAGGTCTCCGGCGGTTCCCCCGAATGCCAGCCGCTCGTCGCATCGAGCGGCACCAGCGCTTCGGTGCGGTCGATATGGATCACGGCATCGAACTGCTGGGCCATCTGCGCATTGAAGTAATGGCTCTGGCGTTCAGTGCGCGGCAAATACAGCACGCCGATCGCGCGCTCCAGGCGCCGCTCCATCATGATGCGCCGTACCGGCGTGTCGTCGCGCAGGTTCAGCCAGAAGCGCGGCAAACCCACGTGGTGCAGTAATTCCTCGTAGCTGCCGTGCAGGGCAGGGCGCACGCGCTTGCGTTCGGCCTCGCCGTCCCAGGCGGACGCCGCCGTCACGTGACCGTCGTAGGTGGAAAAGCCGATCAGGCAGGTCTGGCCCGGGTAGGCCTTGCGCGCCAGTTCGCCGACATTCCACTCGCCCAGGTTGCCGACATCGGTGGCGCGGGCGTCGCCGATGTGCGAATTGTGTTCCCAGACCACGATCTTGGCCGGTTCGCCGTCGCGCGACAGGTGGCGCGTGAGCGCGTCGAGTGTTTCGGCCATGTGGCTGTCGCGCAAATTCCAGGATGAGATGCGGCCACGGAACATGGTCCGGTAGTATTCCTCGGCGTTCTTGACCAGGCGTGCGTTCTGCTGGGCGTAGAAAAAGGCGTCTTCGCTCGATGCGCCGTCGGACTGCATGTAATCAAAAGCGCGTTGCTGGAGTTCCTGCAATTGGGTCAGCACGCCTTGCTGGCAGGATTCGGACAGGCCGACACCGGTGGCGTAGCCGTAGTGCTGGCTGTCTTCTTCGTAATGGTCGAAGCAGGCGTAGCGCCGCCTGGCCTCGGCGGCGGCCGTCGGGTCGACTTTGTCGAGGTAATTCAGGACTTCGCGCACCGAGGTGAACAGGCTGTACAGGTCGAGCCCGTAGAAGCCGACCTTGGGACCGGCGCGCAAGCCCTCGTTGTGTGCGCGCAGCCAGTCGACAAAGGCGGTGACATCGGTGTTGCGCCACATCCAGGCGGGAAAACGCTCGAAGCCGGACAGGGCGGCGTTGGCATCCTGGTCGCCGCCCTCGCCGCGCACGTAACGGTTGACCCGATAGGCATCGGGCCAGTCGGCCTCCACCGCCACCGCCGTGAAACCCTTTTCGCGGATCAGGCGCTGGGTGATGCGCGCCCGTTCCTCGTAGAACTCGTGGGTGCCGTGGGTCGCTTCGCCGATCAGCACGAAGCGGGCGTCGCCCACGAGGTTCATCAGGGCGTCGTAGTCGCCGGGCCCGCCGGTGAGCGGGTGGGCGGCGTCGGCCAGGGCGGCCGCGCCGATGTCTGTGGCCGTTACCATGCGCGGGTACCTGTCAGTGCAGGAAGCGGCTGCCCGACTTGTCGCGCGCGCCGTCACGCCCTTGCGCGTCGCGCGGGATGACGCCGCGTTCGACGAAGTGCTTCATGCGCGCGAGGTCGTCGTCCATTTGCCGTTTCGGGTCCGAGCCCAGCAGCACCGCCAGGCCATGGCCGACGATGCCGGCCGGCGGCGTGTACGACAGGCGCACGGTGACCAGGGTGCCGCCGCGGTAGGGCTCGAAGGTGATCGACCCTTCGTTGGCGATCTGCGCGCCCGGTTCGCTGCGCCAGGCCAGGCGCTTGCCTTTCGATTGTTCGGTCAGCACCGCATCCCATTCGAACTGGCTGCCGGCCGGACCCTGCACCACCCAGTGCGAACGGCGGCGGCCGGTATCGCGCACCTCGACCACGTGCGACATGAAGCGCGGGAAGTTTTCGTAGTTGCTCCACAGTTCATAGACGTCTTCTGGCGAAGCGTCGATGCGGATGGTTTTTTCCAGGTCGATGCGCTGGCCGCGCCCCAAGCTACGGCCGCCCAGCAGGTTCGACAGCAGGCCGCCGCCGCTCTGGCCGCCGGCCCCCTGGTTGCCGATACTCCGGGCCGCGAGGGCCAGGCCGGCCAGGCCCAGCGCGCCGGCCAGCGGCGAGCGGCGCATCAGGCCGAAGATGCCGAGCAGGCCGCCGCTGACGACGGCCGGATTGCGCAGCAGGGCGGCGAGGTCGTCGCGGTCGTTCAGGTGCAGGGCTCCCATGACGCTGCTGCCGGCCTGGCTGGCCAGGCGGCTCAGGCGCGAGCCGGCGACATCGAGTTCGGAGCCGGCCGAGCTGGCCATGCGCGAGACGCTATCGACCGTGTTGTCCCAGGCGCGGTGGGCGGCGCCGTCGGGCTTGGCCGCTTCGAGTGCGCGGCTGGCGCGCGAACCGGCGTCGTCGGCCAGGTCGCCCGCGCGGCTGCTGGCCTTGTCGAACAGGTGGCTGGCGCTGTCGCTCGCGCTGCTGGCGAGCGAGCCGACGCGCTCGCTGACGCCATGCCAGGCATTGCCGAGGGCGCTGCCGGTGCGCGAACCCGCGTTGCGCAGGGCCGCGGTGGAGGTCGAGCGGCGGGCGCTGCCGCGGTCGGGGTCGAGCATGTACATCAGGAGGGCGCCGGCGGCGGCGCCGCCCAGCAGCTTGGCAAGATCGCTTGCCTCGTATCCGGTCTCGGTGCGGGTCTGTTTCATGGTTTATCCTTTCCGTTAGCTTGCTTGTCAAAGGGGCAATCGGCCTGCTTGTTCCAGGCCGTCGCCAGCAAATCCTGCACTTCTTCGTCACTCGTCTGGTCGAATGCGTCGTACCACTGGCTCACCGCGCGAAAGCGCAAGGGCGACAGCAGGCAGGCCAGCTCGTCCACCTCGGGGCGAGCCGCTCCAGCGTATCCGGCGGCCCCACCGGCACCGCCACGATCACGCGCGCGGCCTGGCGCTGGCGTGCGACCTTCACCGCCGCTTCCATCGTCGAGCCGGTGGCGATGCCGTCGTCGACGATGATCACCTGGCGCTGCGCCAGTGCCGGTTCGGGACGTCCGCCCCGGTACAGGCGCGCACGGCGTTCCAGTTCCACCAGCTCGCGCGCGCTGATCGCGTCGACCTGTTCCTGCGTCACACCCATCAAGCCGGGCACGCCCGGCTGCAGCACCTGTACGCCGCCGCTGCCAACCGCGCCGATGGCGAACTCGGGTTGATACGGCAGGCCGAGTTTGCGCACCAGCAGCAGGTCGAGCTCGAGGCCGAGCGCCGTCGCCGCCGCATATGCCACCGGCACACCGCCGCGCGGCAGGGCCAGGACGATGGCGCCGGGCGCATGCGCACCGTCCCGGCATGCATACCTGGCCAGCCGCTTCGCCAGCAGCCTGCCAGCCTGTGCGCGGTTCTTGAAACGCTGTAGGTCTGCCACTTGCTTCGCTCCAGGCTTGCGGGCTTGCCTATTCAAGTTTCAGAATACACCACGTTTTCAGGCCCATGCGCCCGTTTGCCCAGCGGCATTTTTCCTCAGCCGTGAGGCGCGGGCAGGCCGTGCGGCACCGCGAAAACAGTGCTGCCGCAACAGGGTTCAGGGGACGAGATAGCGAGGAAGGGAGGGGTGAAGCGCGCATTCGCTGGCAAGCCGAGTGCCATGCCAGCGAATGCCTTGCGAGGATCAGCCGAGCTGGCGGCTGTGGAAGCGCAGGTGGTCTTCGACGAAGGTCGAGATGAAGTAATAGCCGTGGTCATAGCCTTCGTGGCGGCGCAGTTCGAGCGGCTGGCCGGCGGCGCGGCAGGCGGCCTCGAAGGCGTCCGGGTTCAGCTGGTCCGGCAGGAACTTGTCGGCCAGGCCCTGGTCGACCAGGATGCCTTGCGGGAAGCGCACCGGGCCGCTGGCGACCAGTTCGGTAGCGTCGTTGGCTTTCCAGGCGGCGCGGTCGGCGCCGAGATAGCCGCCGAAGGCTTTCTCGCCCCAGGGGCAGCGAGTCGGCGCGGCGATCGGCGCAAAGGCCGATACCGAGCGGAACAGCTCCGGATTGCGCAGCGCCAGCATCAGGGCGCCATGGCCGCCCATCGAGTGGCCGAAGATGCCGCAGCGCGCCGGGTCGGCGCCGAATTCCCGCATGACGAGTTCGCGCAGCTCCAGGATGTAGCTATACATGCGGTAGTGGCGCGACCACGGTTCGGCTGTGGCGTCGACATAGAAACCGGCGCCGACACCGAAGTCCCAGCTGTCGGTTTCGCCGGGCACGTCGGCGCCGCGCGGGCTGGTGTCGGGGGCGACCAGGATGACGCCGAGTTCGGCGGCCACGCGCTGGGCGCCGGCCTTGATCATGAAGGTTTCTTCGGTGCAGGTCAGGCCGGCCAGGTAGAACAGCACGGGCAACTGCTTGTTCTCGTGGCCGGGCGGCAGGTAGACCGAGAATTTCATCGGCAGGCCGATGGCCGCGGCGTCGTGCTGGTAGAAACGCTGGACGCCGCCGAAGCAGGCGTGCTCGCTCAGGAGTTGGGGCATGGTGTCAGGTCCGTGAATGGTCGATGGTGCAAGTATGCCAGTTTGGCATCGGGTGGTGGTAGCGGTTCGGTTTTCGACCATCCTGTGCCGCAACCGCGTGGACTCGGGAGCCTTGCGCGGCCCGGTCCACCCTACAGCCCCGGGTTTCGTAGGGTGGACACCTGTGTCCACGCGGTACAAAGGCAGATGGGTCCGAACACAGAGCCAACGATCACACGACCCCGAACGCCCCCAGCAACGCCCCCGCCCCCAGCACCCACAGCAAATGCAGCCTGGTCCGCCACATCACCAGGCAACTCGCCAGCGCCAGCACCCACAAGGGCCAGTCCGCCACCCCGCGCCCGGCCGAGCTGGCCAGGATCCACGCCGTCGACAACAGCATCGCGATCACCACCGGCGCCATCCCCTGCTTGAAGGCCCGCACCGCGCGCAGTTCGCGGTTGCGGTGTCCCCACTGCGCAACCTGGTAAGTAAAGATCGTCGACGGCAGCAGGATGCCGACCATGGTCACCGCCACGCCGAGGAAGGCGGCCGTGGTGCTGCCCGCGTTCATGCCGACGTGCCAGCCCATCAGCGCCACGAACAGCACGTTCGGCCCCGGCGCGGCCTGGGCCAGGGCGATCGAATCGTTGAACTGGGCCTGGGTCAGCCAGCCGTGCTGCTCGACCAGGAAGCGGTGCATCTCCGAGGTGGTGGAAATCGCGCCGCCGAGCGACATCAGCGACAGCATCAGGTAATGCGCAAACAGATTCAGCCAGTCGTGCCAGCTGAGCGTCAGGTGGATCGTTTCCGCGTTCACGACTTCATGTTCCGGTAAGTCAGCACGCAGCCCAGGCCGCCCAGGCCGAGCAGGACCCAGACCAGCGGCACCTTCAGCAGCGCCACCAGCACGAAGCCGAGCACGCTGATGGCGGCGCACCAGGCGGGCGGCAAGGGGCTGCGTGCCAGCGCGCTCGATAGCTTCAGGCCGGCGGCGGCGATCAGTCCGGCGGATACGGCCGCCATGCCGCGCAGGGCGCCTTCCACATGCGGGTTGCCGCCAAAGCGCGCATGCATGGTGGCCAGCAGCAGGATCAGCACCAGCGGCACCGCCAGCAGGCCGGCGAGCGCGGTCATGGCGCCGCGCAGGCCGAAGTAGCGCGCGCCGACCATCATCGACAGATTGACGACGTTCGGGCCCGTCATGATCTGCGCCACCGCCCAGTCCTCGATGAACTCGTCCTGGGTCAGCCAGCGCTTGCGGTCGACGAGTTCGCGCTGGACCACGGCCAGCACGCCGCCGAAACCCTGCAGGGCCAGCAGCGTAAAGGCGACAAACAGGTCGGGCAGGGAAGCAGGGCGCGGACGGTCCGCAAGGGGCGCAGGAGTCATCCGGCGATTATCTCGCCGTCAAACGTTTCTGTCACGAAACGTCGAATCGTGCGCGACCCGACCGACGGCCGCTGTCAGCCGCCGCCGATGCCGCGCATGACCTTGCCGCTGCCGCCGCATTCGGGGCAGGGCTTGCCGTCGGCCAGCTTGCCGCTGCCCGAGCAGGCATCGCAGATGTCTTCGCCGGCGCCGGGTGTGCCGGGTGCGGCTTCGTCGCCAGGGTTCAGGTCCGGTTGCGGTGTCGTGTTCATCGCTGCCTCGCGCTTGGTGAAAAAGTCGGAAAGGAAGTGCCAACGCGGCCATTCTAGGCCTGCTACGCGCGGGGCGGCGCTACGCTGCCGTCCGGCATGCCTACACAACTTTATTCGGTTCAATGGAAAATTGACATTGACATTGCCGCGTCTTGATCAATACTCGTTACGCAGAGTACCGATCAACGATGACAAGGCGGAGGAACGATGGAGCAGGCACCAGCATTTTTGCGTGGCATGGCCGCGGACAGCACGGGCGAGGCCCGCACCGACATCCAGCAGCGCGCCGTGGTCGACGACGGAATCGCCGTGCAGTTCAGCGCGAACACGATGTCGGCCGTCGAGTACCTGCGTTCGCGCAATGTCGGACGCGCCGTGATCGAGCGCGTCTTGCTGGAACCGGCAAGACGCCGTTCCCAGCAGTAAATAGTTGCTCTACAGTTCGACTTTTCGTTACCAAAGAGGCATGTTTGTGGCGCGCTGGGAAGCCCCGTTATACACAAAAATTTCTTTTTTCTAAGTTGAACCGATTTTTATCCGCACGCGTATAAATGCGTGCAAGTCATTGATTTTGCAGAGCTTCGACCTTGCCCGCCGTTTGGGCATTTTATTGAAAGCCGCATCCAGACGCGCTTTCGCGATGTCAAGCCCCGCCTTTTCCACAAAGTTATTCACAAAGTTTGTGGATATCCAGAAAAGTTCTTTAATTCCACAGACTTAGCACAGACTCTTCGCAAGCCGTTTGAACTAGGTAAAAAGCGAACGCGGCCTTTTTACGACAGCTTCGCCTGCCGAGTACCAAAAATGCACTTGCGCGAGCTTACTGGACAGATATACAGTTGCGCTGGTTCATCATTGCCACTTCTTCCATGACCGCCGCTGTTGCCGACCCTGCCGCCGACCTTCCTGCCGCCGCCGCTGCCGACGATCCCTTCGCCAGCCTGAATCCCGACCAGCGCGCCGCTGTCGAGCACGACATCGGCGCCGCCCGCACGCGCCCCTTGCTGGTGGTGGCCGGGGCCGGGTCCGGCAAGACGAATACCCTGGCGCACCGCGTGGCGCGCCTGATCATAGGCGGCGCCGACCCGCAGCGCATCCTGCTGCTGACCTTTTCGCGGCGCGCCGCCAACGAGATGAGCCAGCGCGCCGGTAACGTGCTGCAGCGGATCATGGGCCGCAGCAATGGAACCGTCACGCTGCCCTGGGCCGGCACCTTCCACAGCATCGGCGCGCGCCTGCTGCGCGAGTTCGCCGGACGCATCGGCCTGGACGAATCGTTCACCATCCACGACCGTGGCGACTCCGAAGACCTGATGGGCATGGTGCGCCACGAGATCGGCCTGACCGGCACCCAGAAGCGCTTTCCGCTGAAGGGCACCTGCCTGGCGATCTATTCACGGGTCGTGAATTCGCGCGAGCCGCTCGACATGGTCTTGCAGAGCACCTTCCCCTGGTGCACCGAGTGGGAGCCGGAACTGAAGCGCCTGTTCGGCGCCTACGTCGACGCCAAGCAGGAGCAGAACGTGCTCGACTACGACGATCTGCTGCTGTTCTGGGCCGACATGGCCTCCGACGCCGAGCTGGGACAGGAACTCGGATCCCTGTTCGACCACGTGCTGGTCGACGAATACCAGGACACCAACCGCCTGCAGTCGAGCATCATCACCGGCATGAAGCCGGACGGGCAGGGCGTGATGGTGGTCGGCGACGACGCCCAGTCGATCTATTCCTTCCGCGGCGCCACGGTGCGCAACATCCTCGACTTCCCGCAGCAGTTTTCGCAGCCGGCCGCCATGATCACGCTGGAACGCAACTACCGCTCGACCCAGCCGATCCTGGACGCCTCGAACGCCGTGATTGCCGCCGCGCTCGAGCGTCACGCCAAGACCCTGTGGACCGACAAGGTCGCGACTGCCTTGCCACAATTGATCCTGATTCCAGACGAAGCCGAGCAGGCGCGCTGGGTCTGCAACCGCATCCTGGAACACCGCGAGGCCGGCATCAAGCTCACCCAGCAGGCCGTGCTGTTCCGCGCGGCAAGCCACAGCGCGGCGCTGGAACTCGAGCTGATGCGCCGGAATATCCCTTTCGTCAAATTCGGCGGCCTGAAATTCCTGGAAGCCGCGCACATCAAGGACGTGCTGGCCGTGCTGCGCTTCGCCCAGAATCCGAACGGCCGCATGGCCGGCTTCCGCGTGGCGCAACTGATTCCCGGCATAGGCCCGGCCATCGCCACGCGCCTGCTCGATGCGGTGGCCGAGGCACCGGAGGCGCTGGCGGCCGTCGAAACCTTTGCCGTGCCGGCCAAGGCGCAAGGCGACTGGCAAGCCTTTGTCGAACTGTACCGGCAATTGCGTACGCCCGGGCTGCGCTGGCCGGCCGACATCGAGCTGGCCAGGAACTGGTACCAGCCGCATCTGGAACGGCTGCACGACGATGCACCGGTGCGCGCCGCCGACCTGGAACAGCTGGCGCAACTGGCTGGCGGCTATGGCAACCGCGAAAGCTTCCTGGCCGAGATCACGCTCGACCCGCCGGAAGCGACGAGCGACCGCGCCGGCCCGCCGCTGCTGGACGAGGATTACGTGATCCTGTCGACGATCCACTCGGCCAAGGGCCAGGAATGGAAATCGGTGCACGTGCTGAACGTGGTCGACGGCTGCATTCCGTCGGACATGAGCACCGGCAGCGCCGAGGAAATCGAGGAAGAGCGGCGCCTGCTGTACGTGGCGATGACGCGCGCCAAGGAGCACCTGCACCTGGTGGTGCCGAACCGCTTCTATGTGAAGCAGCAGGCGCAGATGGGCGACCGCCACATGTATGCGGCGCGCACGCGCTTCGTCACGCCGGCCATGCTCAAGCATTTCGAGGAGTGCGTGTGGATGACGGCGGACGTGGCGCAATCGCGCAAACCCATGCCGGACAGCGTGCGCATGCTGGTGCGCGACCGGGCCAGGAATGCGTGGAAATAATTGTCGTAAATAAGCCGAAACTGAGTCTTCCGAACACCTGATTTGATGACTTATCCCCCGCGCAGCTGCTCTGTAGGAATTTTCTGATAGGGCTGCGCAACGCTAGAAGGGTGTTTGTGCAGGTCCTTGATTTTAAAGGGACTTATTTTTGCCTTCGGAACGGGCATTTTGTTGAAACCCGCATCAATACTGCGCTTGCGGCTTGTCAAGGTGTGCTTTTCCACATACTTATCCACATTTCTTGTGGATATCGATGTAAGTCTAATAAAATCAAGGATTTACAGCCGAACCCTGCAGGCTGCATGAAAATCGCAGTGTGGCTGCCTTCAGCGCGGCTTTGACATCGCCTGCTCGATGCGTCCGAGGGCATCGAGAGCGCCCAGCGCCAGGCCCACGCCGGCACAGCTGTCCAGCTGCGGCGCGCGCGGATTGATGCGTACCAGGGGCGCCCGCTGCCGCTCGCTCATGCGGCGCACCGAGGGGATATCGACACCGGCGCCGAGCTCGATCACCACCAATTTACCGATGCCGGCCCGCCAGCTGTGCAGGCGGGCAAACTGGGCGTCGGTGCGGCTCTCGACCCAGCCGCTGTCGTTGAACATCAAAATGTTCGGCCGGGCCAGCGCGCCGCAGTGCGGGCAACGCGGCGGGTCGTTCAGCAGGCGGCAGGCAATCGCATCGACCTCGGGCCGGAAGGCGCCGGCCGGCCAGATCGCATCGCTGCAGGGCCGCGTGCATTGCAGGTGGTGGATCGAGCCATGGCATTCGACGATCCGGTCCTCCGCGAACCCTGCGCGCGCGAACTGGCCGTCGACATTGCTGGTGAAGACGAAGGCGCCGCCCGGCTTGGCGCGCGCCATCTCCAGCAGCAGGCGAAAGCCCGCGTGCGGCACCGTGTTGCGGTACAGGTCGAGACGGTGGCCATAGAAGCCCCAGCCGAGTGCGGGGTCGGTACAGAAGCTGGCGGGATTGGCGATCTCGTGGAAGGGAATGCGCGCGCTGCCCAGCGCCGGATAGGCTTGCCAGAAACCGGCGTCGCCGCGGAAGTCGGGCAGGCCGGAGTCGACGCCCATGCCGGCCCCGGCGCAGACCAGGAGGGCGTCGGCGCCGTCGATCAGGGCGGCGGCTTGGGCGATGTCGTGTTCAGGCACGTTCGCCCTCCCTGACTAGTCGGCTCAGGCGTTCCAGCTCGGCAAGAAAGCGCTCGCAGGCCAGGCCCGGCGGCCAGGGTTCCCAAGGCTTGCCGCCATAGACGGCAGCCAGCGGGTCGTCCTGCAGCACGGCGGCGCGGATCTTGAGGGTGCGGCGCACTTCCTCGCGCGACCAGCCGGCCACGTGCACCGCCTCGCTGGCGGCGGCCAGGCGGTCGGCGCGCTTGTGGCGGGCGTGCTCGCTTGCCGTCCAGGACGGCAGGCCGTAGCGCAGGAACACCACATGTTCGAGGCGCTTGGTGAGCGCGCGGAAGCCCTCGCCCAGGAAGGGCTTGATGACGGACAGTGCGTCGAAGCCGAGCAGGCCTTCCTCGGCGTCGTGCAGGAGTTCGCGCAGTTCCAGCAGCGGGTCGACCCGGCCGCCGAGCTCGGCGCGCTGGAGCAGCATCACCGTGATCGAATGCTGGGCCACCGACAGCGGCAGCGGCCAGGCCGAGTGCCCGCCCCAGCGGTAGGTGCGGGCCAGGCCCAGGGCCAGGTCGGCGTCGTCCCAGTCGAAGGGCGTGGGGTTCAGCAAATCGAGACGCTTGCCCGAAGGCATGCGTACCCAGGCGCGTTGCTGCTCCATCAGCATCGCACCTTCCGAATCTGTTGCTGCAGGTATCTCATCATCATGCTGGGATTCTACACATCGGCCGGGACATCCGCCGCCGTTGATCTGTGCGAACATGGGGCAGGGCGGCAGACCTACACTGGACCGGTTGCGTTTGCGGAGCGTTGAATGGACCACATCGATTGCGACCTGCTGATTGTCGGCGGCGGCATCAACGGCGCCGCCATCGCGCGCGATGCCGCCGGGCGCGGCCTGCGCGTGGTGCTGTGCGAAAAAGACGACCTGGCCCAGCACACCTCGTCGGCGTCGAGCAAGCTGATCCACGGCGGCCTGCGCTACCTCGAGCACTACGAATTCGGCCTGGTGCGCAAGGCGCTGATCGAGCGCGAGGTGCTGCTGCGCAGCGCGCCGCACATCATGCGGCCGCTGCGCTTCGTGATGCCCCACGATCGCGGGGAGGACGGCGGCAACCGGCCGGCCTGGCTGATCCGCGCCGGGCTGTTCCTCTACGACCGGCTGGCGCGGCGCGAATTCCTGCCGGGCTCGCATGCGGTCGATTTGCGCGCGCATCCGGCCGGCGCGCCGCTGCAGGCGCGCTATACGCGCGGCTTCCTGTATTCCGACGGCTGGGTCGACGATGCGCGCCTGGTGGTGCTGAACGCGGTCGATGCACGCGAGCACGGCGCGACGGTCCTCACGCGCACCCGCTGCCTGGCGCCGCAACGCCATCGGGCGCACTGGGAGGCGACCCTGGTGCATGGCGAGGCCACGACCAAGGTGCGGGCGCGCTGCCTGGTGAATGCGGCCGGGCCCTGGGCCGCGCGTTTTCTCGACGGCTGCGCGCAGGGGGCGGGCGGCGCCGCGCTGCGGCTGATCAAGGGCAGCCACATCCTGGTGCCGCGCCTGTTCGAGCACGACCACGCTTATCTCTTCCAGCATCCGGATGGACGGATCGTGTTTGCGCTGCCTTACGAGGGGGCGTTCACGCTGATCGGCACCACCGACGTCGATTACACGGGGGACCTGGACCAGGTGGCGATCGACGCCGGGGAGATTGCGTATCTGTGCCAGCTGGCGAACCGCTACTTCGTGCGCGCGGTGACGCCGGGCGATGTGGTGTGGAGTTATGCGGGCGTGAGGCCGCTGGTGCAGGACAGCGCCGGCGCCGCGGCGGCGGTCACGCGCGATTTTCGGCTGGACACGGATACCGACGGGGCGCCGCTGCTGTCGGTGTTCGGCGGCAAGATCACGACCAGCCGCAAGCTGGCGGAGCAGGCGGTGGACTGGATCGCGCCTGTGCTGGGCAAACGTGTGGCGGGATGGACGGCGGCGGCTTGCCTGCCGGGCGGGGATGTGTTCGGGGAACGGCCGGACAAGCGGGGCGTGCTGGAATTCGGGACCTGGACGGCGACCCAGGGCGTGCGCTATCCGTGGCTGCCGCCGGCTTTGTTGCAGCGGTATGTGCGGGCGTATGGGACAAGGATCGACCTGCTGCTGGCGCGGCGCAATGGGATGGCGGACATGGGGGAGCAGGTGGCGCCGGGCCTGTACGCGGCGGAGATCGATTATTTGATGGAACAGGAGTGGGCAACGCGGGCGGAGGATGTGCTGTGGCGGAGGAGCAAGCTGGGCTTGCATGTGGGGGCGGGGAGCGTGGGGCGGGTGGGGGAGTGGATGGGGGCGCGGCGGATGGGGCGGGTGGAGGTGGGGTAGTTGCGCTCAACCCGGTGCGCACGCGTTAATGGGGCTGTTGCCTGGGCTGTTATTGGTAGGTTGGATCCGCGTGGGCACGAGTGCCCACCCTACGGGAGACGTTATGTATCCGGGTTTCGAATGATCACGCATTCGCGGCGAGGTTTTTGTAAGAACTCGCCTATAACGGTGTCCGTACGGTGGGCACCCCGTGCCCACGCGGATGATGCGTACCACTAACGGCTCACGCAACAGCGCCACGAACGACGAAAGTCAAATGCCTTTGCGCGCCAGCCACCCATCAATCTCCGGCACCCGCTGCGCACGCACCTTCAGGCGATCCTGGATCGCCGCAATCGCCGTCTCCGCATCGCGCCTGGCCTCCGGCGCCAGGTTCGCCTCGGCATACTTGCGCACCTTGCCGACCATCTCGGGATTCGTCGACCCGCGCGCCAGCATCGGGAAGAAGCGGCTCCTCGAACTCGCATCGATGCGCGCATTCACCGCCGCCATGTTCGCCACCGCGAAATCGAAGGCCAGGTCCGGATGGGTCTCGGCCACCGTCGAGATCATCTCGGCCCCGATCGTCTCCCCCGGCTCGCCGGTGATCGCCAGCGCCAGCGCGCGCCCCGCAAGGGCCGGGTCGTCGGTCGTAGCCAGCAGCCCGTACAACGTGTCGCGCACCAGCGGCGAGGCTTCCGCGCGGGCGGCGGCGCGCAGCGCGTCCCAGGTCGGCGCGTCGGCATGCTGGGCCACGACGGCCAGGATGCTCTTCTTCAGCGCCGGCGGCACGGCTTGCGGGTCGTTCGCCATGGCGGCATGACGGCGCCGCGCTTCCGCCAGCGTCGCCGGGTCGCCCAGGTGGCCGAGCACCTCGATCAGCTGCGCGCGCAGGTTGGTGCGCGGCGTGGCTTCGCCGTCGACGGCGGTCCAGCCGATGTCGGCCATCACCGGCGCCAGGCGCGCCAGCGCGAACTTGTCGAAGCGCGCCTGGCCGGCGGCGTCGCCCGCGTACTGCGCATGGATCCCGGCAAAGGTGGCGGCGACGCGGCCCCAGACCTGCGGGTCGGCGTGCGCCGGCGTGGCCTGGGCCAGGTCGAGGAAGCTGGAGGCCGGCTGCAGGCCGGCCATGCCGAGGGCCCAGCTGTCGGCCAGCAGGCCGAGCTGGTCGATCGGCGCCAGGCCGGCGAAGCCGCCCGCCAGCTGGGCAAAGGCCTTCGGTGCATACAGCGTGCGGTAGTAGCCGCTCTGGCCGGCGTTGACGATCACGGCGCCGCAGCCGGGCAGGCTGACGCTGCCCTTGCCGCCGGCGACCAGGGTGCGGCCCTGCGCGCTCGATCCGGCGATCTGCGCGATCACCGGCACGCGCCAGGACAGCGGCTTGCGCTCGGGCTGGTCGCGCGAGAACTCGCCCTGGGACAGCGCCACCGTGCTGCGTCCGTCCTTGCACACCGGGTCGGCCACGCGGATCAGCGGCACGCCCGGTTGCAGCGTGAAGTCGTGGGCGATGGCCCTCACCGGCTTGGCGGCGGCGCGCTCGATTTGCCGCCACAGGTCGTTCGATACCGTGTTGCCGTAGGCATGTTCGCGCATGTAGGCCCGCACGCCGCTGCGCCAGGCATCCTCGCCGACGTAGGCTTCGAGCATGCGGATCACGGCTTCGCCCTTCGAATAGGTGATCTCGTCGAAGGCCTGGCTGGCCTGCTCCACGGTCTCGACGTGCTGCACCACCGGGTGGGTGGTGGCCACCGAGTCGCGCGCCATGGCGCCGTCGCGCACGCCCTCCGCGCCCAGCGCCGTGTTCCACTCCGGGTGCAGGCGCGCCGTGATGCGGCTTTCCATCCACGAGGCGAAGCCCTCGTTCAGCCAGAGGTCGTCCCACCACTGCATCGTCACCAGGTCGCCGAACCACTGGTGCGCCATTTCGTGGGCGGCGGTGATAAAGATTTCCTGCTTGTCGGACTGGGTCGAGATCTTCGGGTCGAGCAGCAGCGCGTATTCGAAGGTGAACACCGCGCCCCAGTTTTCCATCGCGCTGAAGAACTGGCTGCGGCCAGGGCCGGCCACGTTGTCGAGCTTCGGCAGCGGGTAGCGCACGCCGAAGTAATCGTTGTATTCGCGCAGGATATCCTTCGACGCGTCCAATGCGAAGCGGGCCTGCGGCAGGGCGCCGCGGCGCGTCACCACGCCCAGTTCCGTGCCGTCGACGTTCGCCGTGGCGCGCTCGAAGTCGCCCAGCGCGAAGAACAGCAGGTAGGTCGACATCTTCGGCGAGTCGGCGAAGCGCACCCGCACCCGGCCATCGGCGAGCGTGTTCGAGGACTGCACCGGCATGTTACTGACCGCCATCTCGCCGGCCGGCACGGTGGCCTCCAGCGCGAAGCTGGCCTTGTAGGCCGGCTCGTCCCACGACGGGATCATGCGCCGCGCGTCCGAGTTCTCGAACTGGGTGAACAGGGCGCGCCGCTTGCCGCCTTCGCTGTCGTAGTCGAGCGCGAACAGGCCGGCGGCCTGGCTGCCGATCACGCCGCTGTAGTCGAGCGTGAGACGGTAGCGGCCCTTGGCCAGCGGCCTGGGGAAGCGGAAGGTCGCGGTCTGGGCCGCGTCGTCGACGGCGATGCTGGCGTCCTGGGCGGCGCCCTTGTCCGATGCCAGGCTGGCGCGCGCGAAGCTCAGTTCCGCCGCGTTGAGCGTGATGCTGCGCGTCGGCGCCGCGACCTCGAGGTCGATGCCGACACGGGCTGTGAAGCGCGCCGACGCGGCATCGGGCGTGAGCGCGATGTCGTAGTGCAGCGGGCGCACGCCGCGCGGCAACTGGGTCGTGCTCTCGGCGGCAGGGGCGGTGGATGGCCTGGATGCGGCAATGACGGGGGCGGCCGCGCCGCCGGCAAGGGCCAGGGCGACTGCGAGGGAAATCAGGCTGCGGTGCATGAAGGTCTTTCGTGAAGTGGTCCGTGCCGGCGACGCGCAATGGTAGCCGTGCGCGGGCATCTTGCGGCTTAATACGGTTGATGTCAATCGGTCAACCCGCCCGCGCCACAAGCCGCCGTGTGCGCTATGATCCTGACAGGCCGTCCTGATACGGCCACCGACAATCACCGAAGGAGACCCATGAAACTCTACATCAGCAGCCATGCGCCGAACCCGCGCCGCGTGAACATGTTCATCGCCGAAAAGGGCATCACCGGCATCGAGACCGTGATGATCGACCTGATGAAGGGCGAGCACCGCAGCGAAGGCTACCTGGGCAAGAACCCGCTGGGCCGGGTGCCGGCGCTGGAACTCGACGATGGCCGCGTGCTGAGCGAAGCGCGCGCGATCTGCACCTACCTCGAAGGCCTGCATCCGGAACTGAACCTGATGGGCGTGGACTACGACGAGCGCGCCTTCATCGAGATGGCCGACCGCCGCATGGAACTGCACCTGCTGCTGGAAACCGCGAGCGCCGCGCGCCACACCCACCCGGCCCTGGCCGCGCTGGAGCAGCCGCAGTTCGCCGACTTCGGCGCGGCACAGGGTGACAAGATGCGCATCACCGCGCGTTGGCTCGACCAACTGCTGGCGCGCCAGGAATATGTGGCCGGCGCGCGCTTCACGGTGGCCGACATCACCGCCTTCTGCGCGCTCGAATTCGGACGCGGGCTGCTGAAGTTCAGGCCGGGCGAGGAGGGCATGGCCCATTTGCAGGCCTGGCGCGACCGGATCGCGGCGCGGCCATCGGCGGCCGCGAAATAGGGCCGCGCTGCGGCGCGCATAAATAGTCGCTGCGTCGTGACAATCTGATAGTTTCTATTTTGCAACGATACGTATAATGTGCCGGATCATCGGGCCCGGCCCGGTGAACCCCACCATTATCTAATCGAGGAGAAGCAGAATGGAACACACCCCCGTCGCGACGACGCAGACCGGCGACAAGACGCTCGCCATCCTGGTGCACATCGGCGCGATCTTCTTCAGCTGGCTGGCGCCGCTGGTCGTCTACCTGATCAAGAAAGGCAGCGGCGACGAATTCACGACGGCGAATGCACGCGAGGCGCTGAACTTCCAGATCACGCTGGTGATCGCCTACGTGGTCTGCTTCATCCTCTCGTTCGTCCTGATCGGCATCTTCCTGCTCTGGATCGTCATCCTGGCCAACCTCATCCTCTGCATCCTGGCAGCGGTCAAGGCCAGCAACGGCGAGACCTACCGCTACCCGATGACCCTGCGCCTGGTCGGCTGACAGGGACGGTTGTTCGCGGCCGCGCAGCGACTGCGCGGCTTTTTTTTCGCGTTGCGTGTTGGCGCTTGGCGTGACCGGAGTTGTTGGCGGATGTGCGGTAGGGTGGGCGCCCCGTGCCCACGCGTGACGTTCGCATGACGCCGGCTTTAAGCGTGGGCACGGGGCGCCCACCCTACCAAAGCATCGCCTCGGGCCACCATGGACCGTATCGGCTCCTGGATGGAATCGACCTGTAATTACGCCACGCGCTTGTACCAGCCCGGATAGCCCAGCAGCTGGTAATCCCCCACGATCGCGTCGCCCGGCACCAGCGCGCAGGCGATGCCCAGCACTCCGAAACGCGCCAGGCTGTCGTGGAACAGGCGCAGCGCGCGCTGGCGCAGCATCGGGCCGAAATCGCGCAGGTCGCGGCAGCAGACGATTGCCTGGAACTCGTTGAACGAGGCGTCGGTCACCAGGTTGTGGCCGGCCCAGGTGATGCGCGCGCGCAGCTGCGGCAGCAGGACAGCACGGCCATCGCCGACCTCGAAATAATCCGCCAGCCGGCCGCTGCCGCCGCCTTCCCGGTAATGCTGCTCAAGCACCGGCAAGGTGTCCGCGTCGAGCGAGGCCGTGCGCATCCCGGCCAGCAGCTCCTCGTTGGCCACGGTGGCAAAGATCTCGGTGCGCGCCAATACCCCTTCCTCGTGCAGCAGGATGGCCAGCGTCCAGGCCTGGCCGGGACCGGCGCATTCGGCCAGCCACACCCTCGGCACGGCGGCCGAGCGCAACGACTTTCCCAGCAGCTCACGCGCCTCCCTGGCCCGGGGCGGATCGTCGAACAGGTCGGACGGCGGGCCGGCCAGCGCACGCAGCACGCCGGCTGCGGCGCCGGATTCGT
Organism: Massilia sp. YIM B02769; assembly: GCF_030411995.1. Lineage (GTDB taxonomy): Bacteria > Pseudomonadota > Gammaproteobacteria > Burkholderiales > Burkholderiaceae_D > Telluria. The sequence continues at coordinate 92,409 of NZ_JASNRC010000004.1, read as the reverse complement.
GCAGTACGCGTTCCTGCAGGCTCGACACCGTCTTCAGCCCGCGCTCGGCCATGACCGCGCACAGCGTGCGCCGCACCAGCGCGCGGTCGTAGTCGCGGAAATCGTGGCCGTGGCGCTGGTAGAGAGCGTCCAGCAGGAGCGCGATCTCCAGCTCTTCGACCGCCGGATCGGCGGCGAAGCTGGACGACAACACCGGCGCGTTCAATGCAGCCACACGCGCATCAGCGACAGCAGCTGGGCCACATCGACCGGCTTGGTGATGTAGTCCGAGGCGCCGGCGGCGATGCACTTGTCGCGGTCGCCCTTCATCGCTTTCGCAGTCAGGGTGATGATCGGCAGCGACTTGAATTTCGGGATGCGGCGGATCGCGCGCATCGTGTCGTAGCCGTCCATCTCCGGCATCATGATGTCCATCAGGACGATCTCGATGCTCGGGTCCTTTTCCAGCACTTCGATGCCGTCGCGGCCGTTCTCGGCGAACGACACCTGCATCTGCTGGCGCTCGAGCAGCGAGGACAGGGCGAAGATGTTGCGCAAGTCATCGTCGACGATCAGGACCTTGCGCCCGGCCAGGCCGCCGTCCTGGGCGTGGATATCTTCCAGCATCTTGCGCTGCAGTTCGGGCAGCGAGGCGTGCGAGCGGTGCAGGAACAGCGCCGTTTCATCGAGCAGGCGTTCCGGCGAGCGCGCATCCTTGATCACGATGGTCTTGGCGTACTTCTTGAGCTTCGTGACTTCCTTGCGGTTCAGTTCCTGGGCCGTGTAGATCACGATCGGCAGGTCGCGCAGTTCCGGCTGCTTGCCGATCTGGTCGAGCAGCTCGAAGCCGGAGATGTCGGGCAGGGTCAGGTCCAGCACCATGCAGTCGAAGTGCGAACCGGCCAGTGCTTCCAGCGCCGACTTGCCGTCGACGGCGGTGACGATGCGCAGGTCGGCGTCGCCGATCAGCGACACGATCGATTCGCGCTGGGCCATGTCGTCTTCCACCACCAGCAGCGAGCGCTTGCCGCCCATCAGGAACTTCTGGATGCGCGTGAATTCTTCCTGCAGCGCCTCGCGCTCGACCGGCTTGTTCAGGTAGGAGATGGCGCCCTGGCGCAGCGCGCGCTCGCGTTCGCGCAGGGACGACATCACGTGCACCGGGATGTGGCGCGTGCTCGGGTCGCGCTTCAGGCGATCCAGCACCGTGAAGCCGTCGATGTCGGGCAGGTCGATGTCGAGCAGGATCGCCGACGGCAGGTAGTCGCGCGCGAGCGACAGGGCCGAGTCGCCGCGGTGGGTGACGATGGCCTTGAAGTTCTTCTCGCGGGCGTATTCCAGCACCACCTTGGCGAAGCGGTCGTCGTCCTCGACGATCAGCACCGACGGGTCGCCCGGGGCGATCAGGGCGCGGTCGTCCAGCATCGAGGCGTATTCGACCAGGCCGCTGCCGGCCGGCGCCGGCACTTCGATGGTGGCCACGGCGCCGCCCTCGGCTTCGCCCGTGCCGAATGCCACGGGTGCACTCGGCGCCGCCGCTGCGGCTGACGAAGCGGGTGGCGCCAGGCGTGCCTGCTGCGGCTGGCGCGTGCTGGCTTCATAGTTGATGAAGCCGGCGCGGTTGTAGGGCAGGTAGAGCGTGAAGGTCGAACCGGCGTTCACCACCGACTCGACGCGGATCTCGCCGCCCAGCAGGCGCGCCAGTTCGCGCGAGATCGACAGGCCCAGGCCGGTGCCGCCGTACTTGCGGGCGGTGGAGCCGTCGGCCTGCTGGAAGGCTTCAAAAATAAGCTGCAGCTTGTCCTGCGGGATGCCGACGCCGGTGTCGCTGACCGAGAAGGCCAGCACCGCGTCCGCATGCAGCAGGTGCGGGTGGTCCGCCGTCCAGCCGCTGGTGACCAGGCTGATGTTCAGCGACACCTGGCCGTGGCTGGTGAACTTGAAGGCGTTCGAGAGCAGGTTTTTCAACACCTGCTGCAGGCGCGTGGTGTCGGTCATCACCGCGGTCGGCAGGTTTTCCGCCAGGTCGACGTGGAAGCCGAGGTGCTTGGCTTCGGCCATGTGGCGGAAGGTGCGGTCGACGTAGTTGCGCAGGTTCGAGAAGCGGTACTCCGACACGTCGAGCGTGACGGTGCCGGACTCGATCTTCGAGAGGTCGAGGATGTCGTTAATCAGGGTCAGCAGGTCGGAGCCCGAGCCGTGGATGGTCTTCGCGAATTCCACCTGCTTGCCGGACAGGTTGCCCTCCGGGTTGTCGGAGAGCTGCTGGGCCAGGATCAGCAGCGAGTTCAAAGGCGTCCTCAGTTCGTGCGACATATTCGCCAGGAACTCGGACTTGTACTTCGAGGACAGGGCCAGCTGGGTCGCCTTTTCTTCCAGTGCCAGCTTGGCTTGCTCCACCTCGCGGTTCTTGCGTTCCACCTCGATGTTCTGCTCGGACAGCAGGCGCGCCTTTTCCGCCAGTTCCTGGTTGGTCTGCTGCAGTTCCTGGGCCAGCGACTGCGACTGGGTCAGCAGCGACTCGGTCCGGCTGTTCGCCTCGATCGTGTTCAGGACCACGCCGATCGATTCCATCAGCTGGTCGAGGAAGGAGAGGTGGGTTTCGGTGAAGCGGTCCAGCGAGGCGATCTCGATCACCGCCTTGACCTGCTGTTCGAACAGGATAGGCAGCACCACGATGTTGTTCGGCGGCGCCGAGCCCAGGCCCGAGGACACCACGATGTAGTCGCGCGGCACGTCGGTCAGCCAGATGCGGGTCTTCTCGACCGCGCACTGGCCGACCAGGCCTTCGCCCGGCAGGAAGGAGGTCGGCAGCTTGCGGCTGGAGCGGTAGCCGTAGGAGGCGATCATGCGCAGGCGCGCGTCGTCGTCCTGCGAATCCATCATGTAGAACACGCCGTGGTGGGCCGAGACCAGCGGCGCCAGCTCGGACAGGATCAGTTTCGTCACCGCCTGCAGGTCGCGCTGGCCCTGCAGCAGGCGCGTGAAGCGCGCCAGGTTGGTCTTCAGCCAGTCCTGCTGCGCATTCTTCTGCGTGGTTTCCTTCAGGTTGCGGATCATCTCGTTGATGTTGTCCTTCAGGTAGGACACCTCGCCGCGTGCTTCCACCTGAATGGAACGGGACAAGTCGCCGCGGGTCACCGCCGTTGCGACTTCACCGATCGCGCGCATCTGGTTGGTGAGGTTTGCCGCCAGCTGGTTGACGTTCTCGGTCAAGTCCTTCCAGGTACCGGCGACACCCGACACATTCGCCTGGCCGCCCAGCTTACCCTCGGTACCGACTTCGCGTGCCACACGGGTCACTTCGGATGCGAACGACGACAGCTGGTCGACCATGACGTTGATGGTGTCCTTCAGTTCCAGGATCTCGCCCTTCACGTCGACGGTAATCTTCTTCGAGAGGTCGCCGCGCGCCACGGCGGTGGTCACCGCCGCGATGTTACGCACCTGGCCGGTCAGGTTCGACGCCATGAAGTTGACGTTGTCGGTCAAGTCCTTCCAGGTGCCGCCCACGCCCGGCACGTAAGCCTGGCCGCCCAGCTTGCCCTCGGTACCGACCTCGCGCGCCACGCGCGTCACCTCGGATGCGAAGGAAGACAGCTGGTCGACCATGACGTTAATGGTGTTCTTCAGTTCGAGAATCTCGCCCTTCACGTCCACGGTAATCTTCTTGGAGAGGTCACCGTTCGCCACGGCGGTGGTCACCTCCGCGATGTTACGCACCTGGCCGGTCAGGTTACCCGCCATCGAGTTCACGCCGTCGGTCAAGTCCTTCCAGGTGCCCGCCACGCCCGGCACGTTGGCCTGGCCGCCGAGACGGCCTTCGGTACCGACTTCGCGCGCCACGCGCGTCACCTCGGATGCGAAGGAGTTCAACTGGTCGACCATCACGTTGATGGTGTTCTTCAGCTCGAGAATCTCGCCCTTCACGTCGACCGTGATCTTTTTCGAGAGGTCGCCGTTCGCCACGGCGGTGGTCACGTCGGCGATGTTGCGCACCTGGCCCGTGAGGTTACCCGCCATCGAGTTCACCGAGTCGGTCAAGTCTTTCCAGGTGCCGGCCACGCCCTTCACCTGCGCCTGGCCGCCCAGCTTCCCTTCGGTACCGACTTCGCGCGCCACGCGCGTGACTTCGGAGGAGAACGAGGACAGCTGGTCGACCATCACGTTGATGGTGTTTTTCAGTTCGAGAATTTCGCCCTTCACGTCCACGGTGATCTTCTTGGACAGGTCGCCGTTCGCCACCGCGGTGGTCACGGTGGCGATGTTACGCACCTGGCCGGTCAGGTTCGATGCCATGAAGTTGACGTTGTCGGTCAAGTCCTTCCAGGTGCCGCCGACGCCCGGTACGTAGGCCTGGCCGCCGAGTTTCCCTTCGGTGCCGACCTCGCGCGCCACGCGCGTGACCTCGGATGCGAAGGAGCGCAGCTGGTCCACCATGACGTTGATGGTGTCCTTCAGCTGCAGGATCTCGCCGCGCACGTCGACCGTGATCTTCTTGGACAAGTCGCCGTTCGCCACGGCGGTCGTCACTTCCGCGATGTTACGCACCTGCGAGGTCAGGTTGCCCGCCATCGAGTTCACCGAGTCGGTCAGGTCCTTCCAGGTGCCGGCCACGCCTTTCACCTGCGCCTGGCCGCCGAGCTTGCCCTCGGTACCGACTTCGCGCGCCACGCGCGTGACTTCCGACGAAAACGACGACAGCTGTTCCACCATCGTGTTCGCGGTGGTGGCCGCGCGCAGGTACTGGCCCTTCAGCGGGTGGCCGTCGACTTCGAGCGCCATGGTCTGCGACAGGTCGCCCTTGGCCACGGCGCCGATGACGCGCGCCATTTCCGTGGTCGGACGCACCAGGTCGTCGATCAGGGTGTTGACCGAGCTGATGATGGTGCTCCAGCCGCCCACCACGCCCGGCACGTCGGCGCGCTGGGTCAGGTGGCCTTCGCGGCCGACCACGCGCGACACCTCGGTCACGGTCTCGACCATCTTCTGCTTGGTCTCGATGATGTCGTTCAGCGTGTCGGCGATCTTGCCCGAGACGCCGGTCCAGTCGGACGGCATGCGTACCGAAAAGTCGCCTTTTTTCAGGGCCATCAATGTCGCCAGCAAGAGCTTGACGTCAAGCTGTTCGGCCATGTCGGTCATCGTGTTCATCGACGGAAAATCCTTGTTTTGGAAAGTAAAGGTGATGCGGCTCGGATAGGCGGACTGGGGCGGCGTGACGCCAGGCAGGGCGCCTTCTACGAATGTAGGAAACTGTTAAACGGAAATTATTTAACGATACGCTTGTGTCGGATCAAGTCAAGTAGGCCGCGCGCGATGTCTTGCAAAATTGAAATAATTATTGGTCAGGCGCGCGCAGGTTAGCCTAAAAGGAATTTACTGGGCGCACGATTGATCTCAGACGAGGAAGCCGCTGTTTTGCCATCCTGTTGTGGACGGCAAAACAGGGCAAAAACCGGATTACTTGCCGCCGCTGATCGCGTCGGACACTTGCGGGATCAGGGACATCAGCGCCGTGTGCTGGGCGGGTGCGGCATTTCGGATATCGTCGACCAGCGAATCGTAGCGGGCATACCAGAGCTTGTTCTGGTCCGACTGGAAGGCCTGCCAGCCCAGGAACTTGCGGGTGCGTCCCTCATACAGCGCCACCGCGATCCCGACCACGCTGTTGTAGTTGTTGAGCGGACCCGGCGACGCATACAGTTCCATCGGCACGATCTGGGCAACGATGTCGACGTCGACCGGCGGGGTGCCGGCCAGCGGACCGGCCTCGATCTGCTTGCCGTCCGCGCTCGCAGGCCAGCGCAGGCGTGGCGGCAGGTTGCGCGAATCGTCGAGCATGGTCACGGTGATCCCTTTCGCTTCCAGCGAGCCGCGCAGGGCCTTCAGGACGTCGGTCCGGATGTCCATGCCCGGCATGGCCGTTTGCACCACCTCGGGATAGCGCTCGGCTTTTCTCTGGGTGGCCTCGGCCCCGGCATCGATCAGCGCGCCAACCAGCAGCCCGGCCGCGGCCCCTCCTGCCGTGCCGTGCGCCTTGCTGGTGCCGGCAGCGCGGGCTGCCTGGCGGCCTGCCACCGCGCCGACCACCGTTGCGCCGACCACCTGCTTGTCGACGGCAGGCATGCCGAACTGGCCGCCGGCCGGGACGAAATACGGGTCGGCCGATCCCAGGAAGAAGATCTGCGGCCAGCGCGAGTTGATGATGCCGATGATGGCTGCCGGCTTGGCGTCCGGGAAGTCGGCAATGGCCACGGTCTTCGGCCGTGCGTGCTGGGTATGATCGATCACCGGCGTGGCGCAGCCGCCCAGCAGTGCCGCCACGACCAGGCTCGAGATCAGGGCAAAGGTATTCCGCATGTGTTCCTCTCCGTATTGTTATAGAAAAGATATTGTATTAGCGGCTGGGCAATAAAATTCATCGGCTGCACTATTTTTGATGCGAAAGCCACAGCGGGCAGGGGTGGATTCAAGGAATCGATCTTGCACGATTGAAATAAGTATTGGACATGACCCTATTACTTCAAGTAAAAAGAACGAGGGCTTCGGTTGTTTTTCGATTTAACAATGTTTGTGGTGCAATCGCTACCACACATTCTCACATTCCATTGTTGAAGCTTGTTAAATTTTCCAATCTGCATTCTTTTTCAGGGTGATTGCGATAACATGGGAATGTCACACTTTTCGATAGAAGCGAGCACACATGGTCGAGACTGCACAACTGGTGCAGCTGATGGAGATGCAGGATCCTGGCGCCTGGAGCCAGCTCCTGTTCGGGCTGGCGCGCCAGCTCGGCTTCGATCAGGTGCTGTATGGCATGGTCGGCTCGCGCCATGCCCAATTCGAACGCGCTTTCTTGCGCAGTAATTATTCGTCCGCGTGGCGCGAACGCTACGATGCCGAGCGCCTGGCCTATGTCGACCCCACGGTCGGCCATTGCCTGAGCAGCACGCTGCCCATCGTCTGGGAACCGGAGACCTTCGGTGGGGAGGAGGGACGGGCGCTGTACGAGGAAGCCTGTGCCTACGGCATCCGGACCGGTGTGACGCTGCCGGTGCATGGGCCGAGCGGCGAGTTTGGCGTGCTCAGCTTTGCTTCGGATGCGCCGGCCGGCCGGGACTTTTCGCGCAGTATCGCCGACGTGATGCCCACGCTCACCCTGGTACGCGACTATGCGTTCGCGTCGGCGATCCGCTTCATGAACGACGGTCCCGGCCACGAGCCGGTGCCGCGCCTGACCCGGCGCGAGCTGGAAGTGCTCAACTGGGTCATGGCGGGCAAATCGTCCTGGGAAATCTCAAAGATCACCAATTGCTCCGAGGCGACCGTCAATTTCCATCTGGCCAACGTGCGCCAGAAATTCAACGTCAACACCCGCCAGCAGGCGGTGGTGAAGGCGATCGCGCTCGGGCTGATCAGCCCTGAAGATCGCCATCGTTGAGCTTGCCGTTGACGTAGAGCTTCAGCAGGATCGCCACCGGGGCCGGGATCGCCAGGCCGGTCTCGAAGCGGCTGCCGCTCGACTGGGTCACGCCGAAGCGGCCCCAGAACTTTTCCTGGCTTTCACGCTTGCTGATGCGGAACTGGCGCAGGTCGGCATGCGCCGCGCGCGGCGGCTGGTGCAGGGCGGCCTGCAGGTTCGGGCGGGCCAGCATGGTTTCGCTTACGAAATCGTTTGGCATGATGCGGTCTCCTGGTTGTTCGGTAGCAAAACCCTAGTATTCCACCGCCGTTTCGCGCAGCCCACCTAGCAGAGCTGCTAGTTCCCCTCTTGCCCGGATTGCATGAACCTTTATGCGTTTCGCATACTTTTCATTCACGACATAGGGAGAACGAAATGGCACTGCAGATCAATATCGCAGCACGGCGCGAATTCAAGTCCCGCGATTTGTGGGAAATGCATACCCTTCGCGCAAAAGTGTTCCAGGGCCGTCTGGGCTGGGAAGTGCCTGTCCTTTCGGGGATGGAAATCGACGGCTACGATGCGTTGGAGCCGCACTACATGATGATGCGCGAACCGGGCGGCGGCGTGCTGCGCGGCTGCTGGCGCATCCTGCCGACCGAAGGCCCCTACATGCTGAAGGATTCCTTCGCCCAGCTGCTGCACGGCCAGGCGGCGCCCTGTGACGAACATATCTGGGAGTTGTCGCGCTTCGCCATCGAGACCGAGGGTTGTAGCCACTTCGGGTTCTCGGAAATCACGATGGAATCGATCGCGGCGATCATCCGCTATGGCCACGAGCAGGGGATCGAGCGCTATGTGACGGTGACCACGACGGCGATCGAACGGCTGCTGCGGCGTGCCGGGGTGGTGACCGAGCGCCTGGGGCCGCCGCTGGTGATCGGGGTGGAGACGGCGGTGGCCTTGTATGTGGATATCGAGCCGACCTGCCGGGTGTTGTTCGATCGGCGGCTGGCGAGTTGAGAAGCGCGGGCGCCGGATCGGTCGCGATGCCGGTGGCGCCCCGCGGCTTCAACGTACGGTGGGCACGCCGTGCCCACGCGGTTACGTGCGTGTCCGTAGTCAGCGACAGGAAGGTATCGCTCGCTAAGCATGCGATGGCCGTGGGCCGTTGTCGAGCGTTTCGAGCGACACGTCACCGCCAACGCAAAAAGGAGGCGCACGTACCGCGTGGGCACGGGGTGCCCACCGTACGGTCGCGGCCAACATCCAATCGCCGCGACCGTGACTTGCTTATTTCAACTGCTTCAACAGGAAGGTGTACGTCAACGCCCACATGCGCGCCGCCTGCTCGTTGTTGGCCGCGCCGCCATGCCCGCCCTCGGTATTCTCCCAGTACAGGATGTCATGCCCTTGCTCCTGCATCAGCGCCGCCATCTTGCGCGCATGGCCGGGGTGCACGCGGTCGTCGCGGGTCGAGGTGGTGAACAGCACGCGCGGGTAGTGCTTGTCCTTGAACACGTTCTGGTAAGGCGAATACTTCGAAATATAGTCCCACTGCTTCGGATCGTCCGGGTTGCCGTACTCGCCCATCCACGAGGCGCCGGCCAGCAGCTTGTGGTAGCGCTGCATGTCGAGCAGCGGCACCTGGCACACCACGGCGTTGAACAAATCCGGGCGCTGCACCAGCGTGGCGCCGACCAGCAGGCCGCCGTTGCTGCCGCCCATGATGCCGAGGTGACGCGGGCTGGTGACCTTGCGCGCGATGAGGTCCTGGGCCACGGCGATGAAGTCGTCGTAGGCCTTCTGGCGGTTTTCCTTCAGCGCCGCCTGGTGCCAGCGCGGGCCGAATTCGCCGCCGCCGCGGATGTTCGCCAGCACGTACACGCCGCCCTTGCTCAGCCAGGCGTTGCCGGCCACGGCGCTGTACGACGGCTTGAGCGAAACCTCGAAGCCGCCGTAGCCGTACAGGACGGTCGGGTTCTTGCCGTCCATTTTCGCCTTGCGGTCCATGACCACGAAGTAGGGGACCATGGTGCCGTCCTTCGACTTCGCCTCGTACTGCGCCACCGTGTAGGGCCTGGCGTCGAAGTAGGCCGGCATCGCCTTCACGCGCTCGCGCTTGTCGCTGCCGACTTCGCCGAGATACAGCGTGGTCGGGTTCAGGAAGTCGGTCACGGTCAGGAAGTACTGGTCGGATTCCAGGTTGTCGAGGGCCGACACGCCGAGGGTGCCGATGCCGGGGGCGGCGAGGTCGCGGCGCTGCCAGGTCTGGTCGACGCGGCGCAGTTCGACCACGCGGTTCTTGACCTTGTCGAGCACCGTCAGCAGCAGCGCGTTCTTCGTCACCGCCACGCCGTCGAGCGAGGTGGTGGCCGATGGCGTGAACAGGGCCTCGAAGTCGCGCTCGCCGCGCATGAAGCGCTGGAAGTCCATCGCCAGCAGGCTTCCCTGCGGCCAGGTGCGTCCGCCCACGGTCCAGTCGGAGCGCAGTTCGACCAGCATCTGGTCGCGCACCGCAAAGGCATTCGCATCGAGCGGCTTGTCGACCTTGACCAGCCTGCCGCCTTCGCGCAGGAACAGTTCGGAGGTATAGAAGTCGATCTGGCGCGAGACGAAGTCGCGCTCGTAGCCCGGCGTCAGGTCGCGGCTGCCCGAGGCCGACAGGTCGGTGGCGCTCGCCTCGTACACGGTGCGCGCATTCGCCAGCGGTTCGCCGCGCTTCCATTCCTTGACGATGCGCGGGTAGCCCGAGGTGGTCATCGAATCCTTGCCGAAGTCGGTGCCGACGAACAGCGTGTCCTGGTCGATCCAGGCGATGTTGCTCTTCGCTTCAGGCAGCGTGAAGCCCTTCGCGACAAAGGCGCGCTCCTTCAGGTCGAACTCGCGCACCACCTGGGCGTCGCCGCCGCCGCGCGACAGCGACACCAGGCAGCGGTCGCCGCGCGGCTCGAGGCAGGAGGCGCCAGCCCAGACCCAGTTCTCGTTCTCGCTGCGGGCGAGGGCGTCGAGGTCGATCACGGTTTCCCAGTTCGGCGCTTCCTTGCGGTACTCGAGCAGGGTGGTGCGGCGCCAGATGCCGCGCACGTGCTGAGCGTCGCGCCAGAAGTTGTACAGGTAGTCGCCATGCTTGTTGGCGTAGGGGATGCGCTCCTTGGCGTCGAGGATGGTCTGCAGGCGCGCGCGCAGGGCTCCCTCGGCGGCGCCGCCCAGTTCGCGTTCGGTCACGGCATTGTGCTCGCGCACCCAGGCCAGCGGCTTCTCGCCGCCCACGTCTTCCAGCCACAGGCGCGGGTCGGCCGCTGCCGGACCCGTGCCCGCCGCCGGGGTTTGCGCCTGTGCTCCGGCAGCACCCAGCGCCGCCAAACCCATCACTACCTTTGCCGCCATTTTTCGCATAGTCGTGTATTTACTGTTGAGCGCCCCCTGGCGCACTGATCGCGTATATTACCAACGAATGCAGCTGACCCATCGGTTAACCACCTGGCACGGCAATGGCGATGAATCTTTCGATCACCCGCGGCATCGGCGCCGCCTTCGGTGCGCGCGGCACCACCCGCCTCGTGCTGTGGGCGGCGGGCGCCTGGCTGGCGCTGCTGGTCGGCGCGCTGCTGCACATGGGCGCCAGCCGCAACGTCGAGGAAGAAGCGCGGCGCCGCTTCGAGAACCGCGCCCACGCCGCCCAGGAGCGCCTGGCCAATTCGATCAAGTCCTACACCGACGTCACCCGTTCGCTGGTGGCCCTGTTCTCATCGAGTAAGACGCCGGTGACGCGCCTGCAGTTCCACCGCTACGTGCAGCTGCTCGACCTGCGCGCCAACTACCCGGCCATCGATGCCGTCTCGTTTTCGCAGGAGGTGCCCGATGCCGAACGCGAGGCCTTCGTTGCCGCCGTGCGCGCCGACCGCAGCCTGGCGCCGGGCGGCTATCCCGAGTTCGACATCCGCCCGGCCGGGCGCCGCCCCAGCTACAACGTGCTGACCCTGATCGAGCCGCCCGAGATGCTGCCCGAGAAGTTCGGCCTCGACCTCAGCGCCGCCAGCCCGGTGGCCGAATCGATGGCGCGCGCGCGTGACAGCGGCGGCATCAGCGCCTCCGGCCATCCGATCCAGGTGTCACTGCCGACGCCGCACACCGCGCTCGGCATCCGTGCGCCGGTGTACATGGGCGCCAGCGCGCCGCTTGATGTGGCCAGCCGCCGCGCGGCCTATGTGGGCGCGGTCGGGGTCGCGTTCTCGGTGCAGGCCCTGGTCGAGCGCGCGCTGTCGGGGCAGCAGGGGCCGGCGCTGTCGCTGTCGCTGTTTGCGGCCGACCGCAACGGCGCCAGGCCCGGCGCCAGGCTGGCGCTGGCGCCCGCCGACCGCCCGCTGTACGGCGACGCCGGGGTGCGCGAGGCCGGACAGAATGCCGCGCTGTTCACGGCGGTGCTGCCGGTCGACTTCAGCGGCGCCCTGTGGAAGGCCCACTTCAGCGCCCGCAAGAGCGAGCTGTATTCGCCGCTCGACCGCTGGTTCCCCTGGCTGGCGCTGGCCGGCGGCTTCCTCGGCACCTTGCTGGTCTACAGCCTGTTCCTCACGCTGTACTGGTCGCGCCGCGGCGCGATCGACCAGCGTACCCTGCTCGACACGGTGCTCGACAACCTCGACGCCTTTGTCTACATGAAGGACCGCGACCGCCGCTACCGCTACGTGAACGCCGGGATGGCGCAGGCGCTCGGCTTGCCGGCCGAGGAGATCGTCGGCCGAATCGACCGCGAAGTCATGCCGGCCGCGCAGGCCGATGCCGCCTGGGAGCGCGAGCGCGGCGTGTTCGATGGCGCCCGCCATGCCAGCCAGGTCGGCGTCGAGCGGCTCGACGGGTCGGCCCTGCAGCTGTGGGAAGTGAAGGTGCCGGTGCGCCTCGAGGGCGACGTCAGCGGGGTGCTGTGCGTGGCCACCGACGTCACCGAGCTGCACCAGCTGAAGGCCCAGGCCGACGCCGCCAACCAGGCGAAGAGCGACTTCCTGTCGAACATGAGCCACGAGATCCGTACGCCGATGAACAGCATCATCGGCATGACCCACCTGGCCCTGAAGACCGAGCTCGATCCGCGCCAGCGCGACTACCTGGAAAAGATCGGCCACTCGGGCCAGCACCTGCTGGGCATCATCAACCACATCCTCGATTTCTCCAAGATCGAGGCCGGGCGCCTGGAGCTGGAACTGCTCGACTTCCGCCTCGACGCGCTGATGCGCAACATCGAGACCCAGCTGGGCGAAGTGGCCGCCAGCAAGGGCTTGCGCCTGGAATTCGACATCGCGCCGGAACTGGCGCGGCCCCTGCGCGGCGACCCGCTGCGCCTGGAACAGGTGCTGCTGAATTTCACCGGCAACGCCATCAAGTTCTCGGAACGCGGCAGCATCCACATCCGCGCCCGGTCCGTCAGCGCCTTTGGCCACGAAACCGTGGTGCGCTTCGAGGTCGAGGACAGCGGCATCGGCATCGCGCCCGAAGAGCTGGACGGGCTGTTCACCTCCTTCCACCAGGCCGATCCCTCGACCACACGGCGCTACGGCGGCACCGGGCTGGGACTGGCGATCAGCAAGCAGCTGGCCGAGGCAATGGGCGGCGAGGTGGGCGTCGGGAGCGTGCAGGGCAGCGGCAGCACCTTCTGGTTCACGGCGCGCCTGGGCAGGGGCGAGGGGACAAGCGTGCAACAGCCAGGCGTACAGCAGGGGGGCGCGCAGCAGGCGGGAACGCAGCCGGCGCAGCTGCCGACGCAGCCGCGGCGGCGCGTCGAGACCGCGCCGGCCGCTGGCGCGCGCCTGGACGGGCGCAGCATCCTGCTGGTCGAGGACAACGTGTTCAGCCAGCAGGTCGGGCGCGAGCTGCTGGGCGAGGCCGGGGCCACGGTGGTGGTGGCCAACAACGGCGCCGAAGCGCTGGTGCAGATGTACCGCCAGCTGTTCGACTGCGTGCTGATGGACGTGCAGATGCCGGTGATGGACGGCTTCGAGGCCACGCGCCGCATCCGCGCCGACCCGCGCCTGGCCGACACCGTGGTGATCGCCATGACCGCGAACGCCGGCGTCGAGGACCAGGCGCGCTGCATGGCGGTGGGCATGAACGATTTCCTCACCAAGCCGGTGGCGCCCGAGCACCTGGCGGCGACCATCGCGCGCGCGATCCGGCGCGGCGGCGCGGCCCAAGCGGCGCCCATAACGACCCCTGCTGCGGCCACGGCGAAAGCGGCGCAGGCTGCGGCGCCGGCGGCGGCGCCGGCACCTGCGAAGGCGGATGCCGCGCCGCTGTTCGACACCGCGGTGCTGGCCGCCACCTTCGGCGACAACCCCGACAAGCTGCGTAAATATGCCTTCATGTTCCTCGACAGCGCGCGCGAGGGACTGGCCGAGATCGACATCGCCCTGGTCTCGGGCGACCTGGCGCGCGCCGGGGCGGCGGCGCACCGTTTGAAGTCCTCGGCGCGCGCGGTCGGCGCCATGGCCTTCGGCGAAGTCTGCTCCGAGCTCGAGCAGCAGCAACAGCGCGGCGCCGTGGCCCAGGCGCGTGCGCTTGGCGCGCGCTTGCGCAGCCTGTTTGCACGGCTGGAGCGCCAGGTCGCGGCGGAACTTGGCGCGCGCGCGACGGATCAGCGCTGAGCCGCCCCTGTCCTTTAAAAGCTGTGCCAAACAGAGTATCCTGTGGCGCCGAGCTGCCCAAGCCGATTCACCAGCCGATTCACCAGCCGATTCACCAGCCTATCTGCTCCCATTGCCCATGTCTTCCACCATTACGCCCGGCCTGTTGATCCTGCATGGCAACCAGATGGAAATGCTGCGCGAAGCCGTCTTCGACTGGCTGCGCACCCATCCGCTCGGGCCGCTGGAGCAGGAAACCATCCTGGTGCAGTCGAACGGTTTTGCCGAGTGGCTGAAGATCGCGCTGGCCCAGGACCTGGGCGTGTGCGCCGCCACCCGCGTGGCGCTGCCGGCGCGCTTCCTGTGGGAAGCCTACCGCGCCACCCTGGGGCGCGAGCGCGTGCCAACCCGCTCGCCGTTCGACAAGGACCCGCTCACCTGGCGCCTGATGCGCCTGTTGCCGACGCTGCTGAAGGAGCCGGTGTTCGCGCCGCTGACCCACTTCCTCGGCGACGGCTGCCCCGAGCGCCGCCTGCAGCTGGCCGAGCGCCTGGCCGATCTGTACGACCAGTACCAGGTCTACCGCGCCGACTGGCTGACGGATTGGGAAGTCGGGCGCGACCAGCTGCGCCGCGCCGGCGGCGAGCCGGTGCCGCTGGCTGCCGACCAGTGCTGGCAGGCGCGCCTCTGGCGTGCGGTGCACGAGAGCGTCCCCGTGATGCAGCGCGGTACCGGCCGCGCGGCGATCCACGAAGTCTTCGTCTCGGCCATCCTCTCGGGCGACCAGCCGAAGCACCGCCTGCCGCGGCGCGTGGTGCTGTTCGGGATGTCGGCCCTGCCGTACCAGACGCTGCAGGCGATCGCCGCACTGTCGCGCCATACGCAGGTGCTGCTGGCGGTGCCGAACCCTTGCCAGTTTTACTGGGGCGACATCATCGAGGGGCGCGAACTGCTGAAGGCCGCCCATAAACGCCACCCGGAGCGCGGCGGCATCGACCTGGCCGCGCTGCCGATCGAGGAACTGCACGCGCACAGCCACCCGCTGCTGGCGAGCTGGGGCCGGCAAGGGCGCGACTTCGTGCGCATGCTCGACGAATTCGACAATGAGGAAGGGCGCCCGGAAACCGCCGGCATGACCAAACTGCGCATCGACCTGTTCTCGGACGGCCAGGGCGAGACGCTGTTGCAGCAGGTGCAGGCCGCCGTGCGCGACTTGCTGCCGCTGTCCGAGCACCCGCAGATGCCGCCCGAGCCGCACGACCGCTCGATCGAGTTCCACGTCACCCACAGCACCCAGCGCGAAGTCGAGGTGCTGCACGACCAGCTGCTGGCCATGTTTGCGCAGGACAGCACGCTGCGCCCGCGCGACGTGGTGGTGATGGTGCCCGACATCGACACCTTCTCGCCGGCGATCCACGCCGTGTTCGACCAGCACCGCCGCAACGACCCGCGCTATATCCCCTTCGAGATCGGCGACACGCGCGACCGCAGCGTCAATCCGCTGCTGGTGGCGCTGGAATGGCTGCTGCGCCTGCCGCAGCAGCGCTGCCGCCAGAGCGAAGTGCGCGACCTGCTCGACGTGCCGGCGGTGGCCACCCGCTTCGGCCTGCACGAAGACGATTTGCCGACCCTGGGCCACTGGATCGAAGGCGCCGGCGTGCGCTGGGGCCTGGACCGCGAACACCGCGCCGGCCTCGGGCTGGGTGCGGCCGGCGAACAGAATGCCTGGATCTTCGGCGTGCGGCGCATGCTGCTGGGGTATGCCAGCGGCGCCGGCGCGCGCTATGGCGACATCGAACCGTATGCCGAAGTCGGCGGGCTGGACGCCGCGCTGGCCGGTTCGCTGGCCCAGCTGGTCGAAAGCCTGCTCGCATGGCGTGCGCGCCTGGCGCAATCGCTCACCCCTGCCGAGTGGGGTGTGGAAGCGCGCGAACTGCTGGCCACTTTCTTCGACGGCCGCGAAGAAGCCGACCGCCTGACCCTGTCGCAGCTGAACGAAGGCCTGCAATGCTGGCTCGAAATGGTGGAGGCGGGCGGCTTCGACGAGCCGGTGCCGCTGGCCGTGCTGCGCGAAGCCTGGCTGAGCCAGATCGACCAGCCGACCCTGAACCACCAGTTCGTCTCGGGCGGCGTGACCTTCTGCACCCTGATGCCGATGCGCGCCGTGCCGTTTCGCGTGGTGTGCCTGCTGGGCCTGAACGACGGCGACTTCCCGCGCCGCGCGCCGCAGGCCGACTTCGACTTGCTGGCGCTGCCGGGCATGCACCGCCCCGGCGACCGCTCGCGCCGCGACGACGACCGCTACCTGATGCTCGAAGCCTTATTGGCCGCGCGCGACAAGCTGTACGTCAGCTGGGTCGGCCGCAACGTGCGCGACAACAGCGAGCAGCCGCCATCGGTGCTGGTATCGCAGCTGCGCGACTACCTGAAACTCGGCTGGCATCTCGACCTGCACGACATCACCGTCGAACACGCGCTGCAGCCCTTCAGCCGCCGCTACTTCGAGGAAGGCGGCCTGCTGACCTATGCGCGCGAATGGCGCGCGGCACATGGTGCGGAAGAGGGCGGCGTCGTTGGCGACCTGCCCCCTTACGAACTCGATTCCGAGTTCCGCCTGAAGCTGTCGGATCTGGCCAGCTTCCTGAAGCAGCCGGCGCGCTACTTCTTCCGCCGCCGCCTGGGCGTGATGTTCGGCGAGGCCGAGGTGATCGGCGAAGACGAGGAACCGTTCGCACTCGATGCGCTCGAACGCTACTTCCTGGAAGACAGCCTGCTCGACGACGCCGGCAAGCCCGAGCAGCTCGACGAAGTGCGCACCACGCTCGACGTGCGCGCCGAGCGCCTGGCGCGCGAAGGCGTGCTGCCGATCGGCCTGCTTGGCCGCCAATGGCAGCAGCAACTGGTCGAAGGGCTGGTGCCGGTGCGGAGCAGCTGGCTGCGCCTTGGCGCGCGCTTTCCGCAGGCCGCGCCGAAGCTGGCGGTGAGCCTGGAACTGAACGGCCTGCTGCTCGACGACTGGATCGACCGCCTGCGCAGCAACGGTGAGCAAACCGCCTGGCTGATGCAGATTTCGTCGAAGGTATTGGACAAGGCCGGCAAGCCGCGCGGCGACAAGCTGATCGCTCCCTGGCTGCGCCAGCTGGCGGCCGCGGCAAGCGGTGCCCAAGTGACGGGCTACCTGGTGGCGCGCGATGCGGTGATCACGATGGCGCCTCTGGATAACGCAGCCGCCTACGACGAACTGGCCAACCTGGCGCGCCTGTGGCGCCGCAACCTGGACGCGCCGCTGCCGCTGGCCTGCAAGACCGCGCTGGCGCAAGTGCAGGACGGTGATCCACGTACCGTGTACGAAGGCGGCTTCGAGCTCTCGGGCGAAGTGGCCGACCCGTGTCTCGCGCGTCTCTGGCCCGATTTCGCCTATCTGACGGCGGGCGGCAACTGGCCGGCATTGGCGGACGAATTGTATGGCGGACTGGCGCGCTGGCTGGAAGGCGTGCAGATCACGAAGCTCGACGGAGAAGAAGCATGAGCCAGCTGCTCGAACCCCTGGCATTCCCGCTGCACGGCTCGCGCCTGATCGAGGCCAGCGCCGGCACCGGCAAGACCTGGACCATCGCCGCGCTCTACCTGCGCCTGGTGCTGGGCCATGGCGGCGACGCGGCTTTTGTTCGCCCGCTGCTGCCGTCCGACATCCTGGTGATGACGTTCACCCGCGCCGCCACGCGCGAACTGTCGAACCGCGTGCGCGAGCGCCTGGTGCAGGCCGCCGCCTACTTCCGTGGCGAACTCGATCTCGACGATCCCTACCTGCAGGACCTGGCCGACAGCTACGGCGATGACAGCGAACGCTTCGTCGCCGCCCACCGCCTGGTGCTGGCAGCCGAAACCATGGACGAAGCGGCGATCTTCACCATCGACGCCTGGTGCCAGCGCATGCTGCGCGAACACGCGTTCGACAGCGGCAGCCTGTTCGACGAGGAACTGGTGAGCGACGAGCGCGCCCTGTTCGAGGACGCGGCCCACGACTATTGGCGCCAGCACGTGTATCCACTGAACAGCCATGCACTGGCGGCCGTGATCGACACCTGGCGCGATGTCGAGGCCATGAAATCGTCGGTCCGCGACCTGGTGGGCCGCACGGCGGTGCTGGGCGCACCCGATCCGGAACCGCTGGCCAGCCTGGTGGCGCGCGTGCAGCGCAGCCAGCAGGCCGAACTCGCGCGCCTGAAGGACGGCTGGTTCGAGCGCGCCAACGAGATGGAACGCTGGATCGCCGGCCACCGCGCCGCGAACGCCAAGTGCTTCAACGGCAACAAGATGCGTGCCGATTCGCTGGTCAAATGGTTCGAGGCCTTGCGCGCCTGGGCCCAGGACCCGGCCATGCTGGAACCCGACGTCACCGACACCGCCTGGAAGCGCCTCACGCCGCACGGCATCGCGGACGCCTTCAGCAAGGACTTCAGCGCCGACGTGCCAGCCTGCTTCGACGGCACCGAAGCGCTGCGCGCAGCGCTCGATGCGATCGATCCGCTGGCCCACGCCTTGCTGCGCCACGCCGCCGGCCATATCGCCGCGCGCATGGCGGAGCTGAAGCAGCGCACGCGCCAGTTCGGCTTTGCCGACATGCTGGCGCGCCTGAAGGATGCACTCGAAGGCCCGAACGGCGAAGCCCTGCGCCGCCGCATCGTCACCCAGTACCCGGTGGCGCTGATCGACGAATTCCAGGATACCTCGCCCGACCAGTACCGTATCTTCGATTTGCTGTACCGCGTGGCCGAGAACGACGCGAACGGCGGCCTGTTCCTGATCGGCGACCCGAAGCAGTCGATCTACGGCTTCCGCGGCGCCGACATCCACAGCTATCTGTCGGCACGGCGCGCCACCGCGGGCCGGCACTACCAGCTCGGCACCAACTACCGCTCCACCGCGGCGCTGGTGAAGGCGGTGAACCGCATGTTCGACTACGCGGAACGCGACACGGCGCATCCGGGCTATGCCACCGGCGCCTTCCGCTTCCGCAAGGGCGACGAGAACCCGCTGCCCTTCGAGCCGGTGGGCGCGGCCGGGCGCAAGGCCGAACTGGTCGGCGTCGACGGCCCCTACCAGGCGCTGACCATGAGCGCTACCGCGCGCGAGGACATGAAGGCCGACGAGTACCGGGAATTCTTCGCCCACCACTGCGCCGAGCACATCGTCAAGCTGCTGAACGACGAGGCGGTGGGCTTCGATGATGGCGACAGCTTCACGCGCCTGATGCCGGCCGATATCGCCATCCTGGTGCGCGACCGGCGCGAGGCGGCGGCCATCCGCCACGCCCTGATGCGCCGCCGCGTCGCCAGCGTCTACCTGTCCGACAAGGACTCGGTGGTCGAAAGCGAAGAAGCGCAGGACGTGCTGCGCTGGCTGCATGCGGTGGCGAACCCGCTCGATGGCGCACTCGCGCGCGCTGCGCTGGCCACGCGTACGGCCGGCCTGCCGCTGGGCGAACTGGCGCTGCTGTCGAGTGATGAGACGGCCTGGGAAACCCGCGTCGAGCAACTGAAGAACCTGCACAACTGCTGGCAGCGCCAGGGCGTGCTGGCCATGCTGCGCCGCTTCATCCACGAACTCGGCCTGCCGGCGCGCCTGCTGCGCGAACCCGGCGGCGAGCGGCGCCTGACCAACCTGCTGCACCTGGCCGAGCTGCTGCAAGAGGCTTCCACCCAGCTCGACGGCGAGCAAGCCCTGATCCGCTGGTTCGCCGAACAGGTCGAAGGCCTGGGCGAGGGCGGCGACGAACGCGTGCTGCGCCTGGAAAGTGACGCCGAGCTGGTGAAGGTGATCACGGTGCACAAGTCGAAGGGCCTGGAATACCCGCTGGTGTATTTGCCGTTTGCCGTCACCGCGCGCAAGACCGACAAACGCAATCGCACCTTCTTCGAATACGTGGACGCGGAGGGCGGCCGCAAGATCGACCTGGCCCTGTCCGACGAAGCGTTGCAGGCGGTCGACCGCGCGCGCCTGGAAGAAGACCTGCGTCTCCTGTACGTGGCGCTGACGCGCGCGCGCCACTTCCTGTGGCTGGGCGTGGCGGCGGTGGCGGCCAGCAAGAAGGGCGAGAACCGCCTGCACGAATCGGCGCTCGGCTACCTGCTCAGCGGCGGCAGCCCGGTCGCGACGGCGCACCTGGCCGAGCACCTGGAACGCCTGCGCGGCGACTGCGAAGGCATCGAGCTGCATACCCTGGACGACAACCTGGACGGCTGCACCATGCTCGAACGCGTGGAAACCCGCGCCCCGCTGATCGAGCCGGCGCCCTTCGACGCCCAGTTCGAGCGCAACTGGTCGGTCGGCTCCTTCACCTCGATCACGCGTCACACAATGGCGCCGCCGCAGCGCGCTGCCGAAGAGACGCTGCTCGAAGAAGAAGAGGTCGCGGTCGCCGCGCCGCGCGGCGAAGACGCGCCCTGGCACCGCTTCCCGCGCGGCTCGGTGCCGGGTAACTTCCTGCACGAGCAGCTGGAGTGGATGGCGCAGGAAGGCTTCGCCATCGACGATCCTAGCTTCGAATCGCGCCTGGTGCAGCGGATCCAGCGCGCCGGCTGGGGCAACCGCCTCGACGACGCCCTGGCCTGGCTGCGCATGATCGCCACCACGCGCCTGCCGCCGTTCGGCGCCAGCCTGTTTGAAATCGACGCGCCTTTGCCGGAGATGGAATTCTGGTTCCCGAGCGAAGAACTGGACGTGGGCGCGCTTGACCGCCTGTGCCGGCGCCGTTTGCTCGGCAACACCGCGCGCCCGACCCTGCCCGAGCGCGCGCTGCACGGCATGCTGAAAGGCTTCGCCGACCTGGTGTTCGAACACGCCGGCCGCTACTGGGTACTCGACTACAAATCGAATGCGCTCGGCACGGGCGACGCGGCTTACACGAAGCGCGCAATGGAAGAGGGCATGGCCGGCCACCGCTACGACATCCAGGGCGCCATCTACATGCTGGCCCTGCACCGCCTGTTGAAAAGCCGCCTGGGCGACAACTACGACCCGGCCGAACAGCTGGGCGGCGCCGTGTTCCTGTTCCTGCGCGGGATCGCGAATACGGCCACCCATGGCTGCTATCTGCTCGAACCGGACCTGGCCCTGCTCGACGGGCTGGACCGCCTGCTTGCCAACGGAAGTCTCGCATGACAGAACAAGAAAAAATCGACGCGCTGTGGCTTGAGACCGCGCGCCTGACGGAGGCCGGCGAGCTGCGCCGCCTGTCCGGCGCATTCGCGCGCTTCGTGGCCTCGCTGGGTGGGGCTTCGCCGGCCATGCTGCTGGCGGCCACGGTGCTGTCCGAACTCGAAGGGCATGGTCACAGTTGCCTGCAACTGACCGACCTGGCCGGCGATCCGGCCGCCTTGCTCGGCTGGACCGAGGAACAGTGGCAAGGCCTGGCGGCCACCGTCGCGCCGCTGCCGAAGACCGCCAAGGCCTGGGCCACCCAGCTGGCCGCCTGCGAACAGGTGTGGAAGGTGGGCGACCTCGATTACGGCGAGCCGCTGGTGTTCGACGGCGAGCGCCTGTATCTGCGCCGCTACTGGCGCGACGAGACCGTGGTTGCCGCCAGCATCCGCGCGCGCGCCGCCGGCACCCGCGCGGTGGACGCGGCCAAGGTGCACTCCTGGCTCGATCTGCTGTTCTTCTCGCAGCGCGCCACCGAAAAGCCGAACTGGCAAAAGCTGGCCTGCGCCGTGGCCCTGCGCGGCTCGGTGGCGATCATCACCGGCGGCCCCGGGACCGGCAAGACCTATACGGTGGCGCGCCTGCTGGCGCTGCTGTTCGCCACCGCACCCGACGCCGCGCGCCAGCGCATCGCCCTGGCAGCACCGACCGGCAAGGCCGCCGCGCGCCTGAAGCAGTCGATCGACAAGGCCCTGACCGAGCTGGCCGAACGCGTGGGCGAGGCGCTGCCGCTGCGCCAGCTGACCGAGCGCATGGGCGCCGCCCGCACCCTGCATAGCCTGCTCGGTGCGCGGCCCGACACACGCTCGTTCGCCCACCACGCCGGGAATCCGCTCGACGTCGACGTGCTGATCGTCGACGAAGCCTCGATGGTGCACCTGGAGATGATGGCCAGCCTGCTCGACGCGCTGCCGCCCGGCGCCGTATTGATCCTGCTGGGCGACAAGGACCAGCTGGCCTCGGTGGAAGCCGGCGCCGTGCTGGGCGATTTGTGCCACAACGCCCAGTCCGGCGGCTACAGCCAGGAGACGGCGGATTACGTGCGCGTCGCCAGCGGCGAAGAGCTGCCCGCCGAATTCCTCGGCAGCGCCGGCCCGCTGGCCCAGCAAACCGTGATGCTGCGCCACAGCCGCCGCTTCGGCGGCCCGATCGGCCAGCTGGCGCTGGCGGTGAATGCCGGCGATGCCGAGGAGGCCGAGGCCGTGCTGCGCAACGGCGACGCCGCCCAGGTGCGCTGGATCGAGCGCGCGCACCAGCACCACGTGGTCAACCTGGCGCTGGAGGGCTACCAGCCCTACCTGGCGCTGCTGGTCGACCGGCCGGCGGGCAGCGCACACGAAGACTGGGTGCGTTCGGTGCTGGGGCGCTTCGAATCCTTCCGCATCCTGTGCGCGGTGCGCGAAGGGGAGTGGGGCGTGTCGGGCCTGAACACCGCCATCGAGCAGCGCCTGGAAGCGGCGGGCCTGCTGCGCCGTGGCGGCGAGTGGTATGTCGGGCGGCCGGTGATGGTGACGCGCAACGACTATGGCACCGGCGTGTTCAATGGCGATATTGGATTAACGCTGAGCGATCCGGCGCGCCCGGGTTCCTTGCGCGTGTATTTCATGGAAGGCGATGCCGTGCGCTCGGTGCTGGCCACCCGCCTGCGCAACGTCGAGACGGCGTTCGCGATGACCGTGCACAAATCGCAGGGCTCGGAGTTCCGGCATACGGTGCTGGTGTTGCCCGAGGACCGGCACGGTATCCTGACGCGCGAACTGGTGTACACGGGGATTACGCGGGCCAGTGCGGAGTTCACGCTGGTGTCGCCGGCCGGGTCGGTGCTGGCGGAGGCGGTGGCGAGAAGGACGCACCGGGCCAGTGGGCTGCGCAGCCTGATCGAGCGCTGAACGCGCGCCACTCTCGACAAGATAGGAAACCGTCCCGCCATGCCCCATCCACTGTTTGCGTTTCGCCTGCGCCGCTTGGAAGACATCGCTCCATGGAGTGAACCGGATGGCCCGGCGTTGAATTGGTTCGGCTTGACGGATGGCTGGTTCTGGATCGATGCCGGCGATTCGCAGGTGTTCGGGTGCGAGCCGGATAAGGACGAAGCTACGCCATTGGGAAACGTCTGCGAATACCAGGTGGCCCGCCTATTCGATGATCTGACCGAGATGGCGCCATTCGTCCTGACGGAGGTGCCGCAGCCATTGCACGCCTTTTTCGCCCGTGAAGCCGGAAGATCCTGGCAAAACTACCGGGAAGCCTGGTGGAACCACATCGCTGATGCGCCGCCAACGGCCGAAGGCGACAACTTGCTGCGCGCGTCCAGCGAAATGCGCCGCCTCCGGACCTTGGACACAAGCTATATGACGGCGTCTTCCACAACACTCATGTGGTCATTCGAGGGCCGGGTCCACATCCAATGGGAGAACCGGGCGGATGTCGCTGAAGGCACCATTGCCTCCCGCGTCATACGAGCCGCACGTTACCTGCCGCGCGAGCGCTTCATCGCCGAGCTGCGAGACTTTTGCGAGCGTTTGTGCGCCGCGATGCAGGAGCGAATAGGGAGACTGGAGGCCAACGGATTGGCGACCGGGGTTCGGATCGATGTCGCGGCGCTTGCGGAAGAACAGGAAAGGCGCAAGCGACAGCTGGACAATGAGTTGGCGAACCCCCGCTATCCGTACGATTGGCCCACTGTCATCGCAACAATCGAGAAATTGACAGCAACCGGGGGCAGGTCTCCTATTCAGACACGCTCTCAGCCTTGAATTCCAGGCCGCCTGCTCAGGCGGGCGCCTGGAACAGAGCGCGTGTCCGAATGTCCCCTGCTTGTTTAGTTGTGGATGTACTTCACAAACACATCGCTGAAATCGCGCTTGGTATGCGTATCGAACATCGCCGTATTCAGCGCTTCCAACAATTCCCCATACTGGCTCACCAGGCTGCCCGCGCCCGGCGCGATATTCAGCTTGTGCACCGACGCCGTCGCGTCCAGCGCGCGCAGGGCATTCTCGCGCGACAGCGCATTGCGCTTTTGCTGCTTGCCGATCGTGATCAGGGCTTTATAGATGTCCTTCAGCTGCTCGATGAAGCTCTTCTTCACGTCGATCGAGAACTTCGTGCCTTCCAAGTTGAATTTCAGTTCGATGTCCATGTCGAGCGTACCGGCGGTCTCGATGCTGACGTCGGTGATCTGGTACGACGCGTAATCGTAGCGCTTGATCGAGCGCTTCGACGACACGGCCGAATCGCCGTCCACGTGGATCAGGGCGAGGTTGGTGAAGCAGTATTCGTCCTTCTTGCTCTTGATGAGGAAGAAAATCTGCTCCCCGTCTTCGCTGAACAGGTAATCGTCGGCATCGACCTTGTCGTAATCGGCCGAGCCGACAATGACGCCGATATCGCTGAACCCTAGTGCTTCCGCTGCCAGTCTCTTGAACATGATCGCCCTCGCGTGATGAAAGCAGTCAGATTAGCACTGTTTCAATCTGGCAAGTAGCGGAATAGCGAACTCAATGGTTTTCAGCAAGGACAGCGCGGCAATCCCCCAACACGCCCGCCAAACGAGCGACCCCGGCGTCAAGATTGTAGCAATCAGGAAATTGCAATACTATCCAGAACCTGCGTTGTCACGCACCGTTCTACTCTGAGGATCTGATTGCATGAAGACTATTCCATCGAAGCTGTTGTTGGCAGCGTGTATCGCATCGGCCTTCGCGTCGACCGCCCTGGCGCCGGCCCAGGCCGCCACCAAGCCGGCGGCCAGCGCGGCGAAAGCCGGCCTGAAAGTGGACTTCCAGAAGTTCACGCTGCCGAACGGCCTCGACGTGGTCTTCCACATCGACCGCTCCGACCCGGTCGTTGCCGTCAACCTGACCGCGCACGTCGGCTCGTCGCGCGAAAAGGCCGGCCGCACCGGCTTTGCCCACCTGTTCGAACACCTGCTGTTCCTGGAATCGGAAAACCTGGGCAAGGGCGGCCTTGACAAGATGACGGCGCGCATCGGCGGCTCCGGCGCCAACGGTTCGACCTCGCAGGACCGTACCAACTACCTGCAGACGGTGCCCAAGGATGCGCTCGAAAAAATGATCTGGGCCGAGGCCGATAAGCTGGGCTGGTTCATCAACACCGTTACCGATCCGGTGCTGGCCAAGGAAAAGCAGGTCGTCAAGAACGAGAAGCGCCAAGGTGTCGACAACGCGCCTTATGGCCACACGCGTTACGTCATCAACAAGGCCTTGTACCCAGAAAACCACCCGTACAACTGGCAGGTGATCGGTTCGCTGGAAGACCTGCAGAATGCGACCCTGGACGACGTCAAGGAGTTCTACCGCCTCTGGTACGTGCCGAACAACGTGACCCTGGTGATCGCCGGCGACTTCGATCCGGCCCAGGCGCGCAAATGGGTCGAGAAGTACTTCTCCGAGATCAAGCGCGGCGCGCCGATGCAGGCCATGGCCAAGCGTCCCGGTGTGGTGAAGCAGACCGTCAAGCTGGCGCACGAGGACAACTTCGCCAAGCTGCCCGAGCTGACCATGGCCTGGCCGACCGTCGAGGACCTGCACCCGGATTCCTACGCGCTGGAAGTGCTGGCCGAATACCTGTCCGACACCAAGCGCGCGCCGTTCTACCAGGTGCTGGTGGAAGACGACAAGCTGGCGCCCGCCGTCCAGATGGGCAACCAGACCGCCGAACTGGCCGGCCAGTTCATGCTGAAGGTGCGCGCCTTCGAAGGCAAGCCGCTCGACGATGTGGCGGCTTCGGTCGACAAGGCCTTCGCCAGGTTCGAAAAAGAAGCCATTTCCGAGCGCGACCTGAACCGCATCAAGGCCGGCCTCGAAACGCGTTTCTATGACTCGGTGTCGAGCGTGCTGGGTAAATCGGCGCTGCTGGCCGAATACAACTACCTGACCGGCAATCCGGGCCACATCGAGGAAGGCATCCGGAAGACGCTGGCCGTGACCACTGCCGACGTGCGCCGTGTGTACGACACCTACATCAAGGGCAAGCCGTATGTGGCGACCAGCTTTGTCCCGCGCGGCAAGCTGGAACTGGCCCTGAGCGGTTCGGGCAAGGCCGACGTGGTCGAAGAGAAGGTAGTGCAGGGCGCCGAGAACGCGGTCGACCCGAGCGCGAACGCCGAGTACGCGAAGACGCCGTCGAGCTTCGACCGCAGCAAGGAGCCGCCGTATGGTCCCGCCCCGGTGGTGAAGGTGCCGCAGGTGTGGAGCGCGTCGCTGGCGAATGGCATGCGCGTGGTCGGCATCGAGAACAAGGAAGTGCCGCTGGTGCAGTTCGAGATCGCCATCGATGGCGGCCTGCTGCTC
Organism: Massilia sp. YIM B02769; assembly: GCF_030411995.1. Classification (GTDB taxonomy): domain Bacteria; phylum Pseudomonadota; class Gammaproteobacteria; order Burkholderiales; family Burkholderiaceae_D; genus Telluria. The sequence goes on along the minus strand of NZ_JASNRC010000004.1, from coordinate 65,890 downwards.
GACAAGCCGGAAAAGGTGGGCGTGGCCAATTTGATGGCGCGCCTGATGACCCAGGGCACGGCGAAGAAGACCCCGCAGGAACTGGAAGAAGCGATCCAGCAACTGGGTGCGTCGATCAACGTAGCGGCACGCAGCGAAGACGTGCGCATCAGCGTCACGACGCTGGCCCGCAATTACGCGGCGACGCTGGACCTGGTCGAGGAAATCCTGTTACAGCCGCGCTGGGACGAGAAGGAATTCGCGCTGATCAAGCAGAGCGTGTTGAGCCAGATCCGCCAGCAGGAAGCCGATCCGAACGCACTGGCCAGTATCCACTTCAACCAGCTGGTCTACGGCAAGGACGATCCGCGTTCGCGCAATATCCTGGGCACGGCGGCGAGCGTGAACGCGATTACCATCGACGACCTGAAGGCGTATTACAGCGCAAACCTGTCGCCATCGGTGGCGCGCATGCAGGTGGTCGGCGCCTTGCCGAAAGCGGCGATCAGCGCGTCCCTGGCCGAATTGAACCGCGACTGGAAAGCCAAACCGGTCACGCTGCCGGCGGCGTCAAGTGCGGCCGCGCGTGCGCCATCGAAGGTGTATTTCGTCGATGTGCCGGACGCGAAGCAATCGGTTCTGCGCATCGGCTACCGCGCGCTGGCTGCGACCGATCCGGACTTTTACCCGGCCACCGTTACCAATTACATCCTGGGCGGCGGCGGTTTCGCTTCGCGCCTGACCCAGCAGCTGCGCGAAGGGAAGGGCTACACCTACGGCATCAATTCGGGCTTCTCGGGCAGCCAGAGCGCCGGGCCGTTCACGATTGCCAGCGGCGTACGCAGCAACGTCACGCTCGAATCGGCGCAACTGGTGAAGCAGGTGCTGCAGGCGTATCCGTCCACCTATTCGGCGGCCGACCTGGAGACCACCAAGAACTTCCTCATCAAGAGTAACGCACGCGCTTTCGAGACCTCGGCGGCGAAGTTGGGCATGCTGGATAACATCAGCAAGTACGGCTGGCGCGCCGACTACGTCAAGGACCGCGAAGGCATCGTCAAGACCATGACGCTGCCGCAGATCCAGTCGCTGTCGCAGAAGTACCTCGATCCGTCGAAGATGGTCTGGCTGGTGGTGGGGGACGCCAAGACCCAGTTGCCGCGCATGCAGGAGCTGGGATTCGACCAGCCGGTAGTGATCGGCAAGTAAGCGAAAACCAAGCGTCAACACGACGGGGGCAGGTCTGCCATCCGAACACGGCCCCTGCTGTAGATGGCGGGGGCGTAAGGAGGAAGCGCCGGGATCTACAGCTGAACCCCGGCTGAACCCCGGCCGAACCCGTATCCGAATGGCAGACCTGATCCCGGCTTTTCCGGCTTTTCATGACCCCGGCTTTTTCATCATGACGAAACAATCCTGGTACTTCGGCTGGAACATCGTTGCCGCCGCCACCCTCCTGACCACCCTCACGGTAGGCATGCGCCTCGGCATCGGTCCCTTCTTCCTGCCGATGGTCGAGGACCTCGGTTTCAGCCGCAGTCTGCTGGCCTCGATCATCGCCATCGGCATGCTGTGCTACGGCCTGGCGATGCCGCTGGCGGGCTACCTGGTGGGACGTTACGGCACCCGTTTCGTGCTGCTGCTCGGCACGGCCATCGTGTTCGGCTCGGTAGTCTGGACCGTCAACGCGCGTACTCCACTGAGCTTCCTGCTCGCCTTTGGCGTGCTGATGTCGGTCGGTCTCGGCTTCACCAGTCCGGTCGCGCTCACGCCCATCATCAGCCGCTGGTTCACCCGCCAGCGCGGCATGGCGCTGTTCTTCCTGTCCACCGGATCGATGGCCGGCATGGCGCTGCTGACGCCGATCCTGACCGCCGCCATCCACGCGGCCGGCTGGCAGTCGACGCTGATCGGTTTCGCCATCATCTTTGCCGTGGTGACGATTCCGGGGGCGCTGTTCTGCATGCGCGAGGCGGCGCCCGAGCATACCGACCTGCTGCCCGAACAGATCCGCGTCCACAAGGCGGCCACCCAGGCGGCGCCCGTCAGCTTGAGCTTTGCTGCGGCGGTCCGGACGGCGCCGTTCTGGAAGATCGTGACCGGCCTGTTCGCCTGCGGCTTCAGCATGAACCTGCTCGGTACCCACGGCGTGCCGATGCTGATGGACCATGGCTTCGACGCGATGACGAGTTCCTATGGCATCGGCCTGATCGGCCTGGTGGCGATCCTCGGCACGCTGGTGCTGGGCCGCCTGTCGGACCGCCTGCCGCGCCGGAATATCCTCGGCACGATCTACCTGGTGCGCGGCCTGGGCTTCTTTGCGCTGCTGCTGGTGGGCACCCACTGGGAGCTGTACATCGCCGCGGCCATCGGCGGCATGGTCTGGGCCGGCAGCATCGCCACCTCGTCGGCGATGCTGGCCGATATCTATGGCGTGCGCCTGGTCGGCGTCATGTACGGCACCGCTTACCTGGGCCACCAGGTCGGCGCCATGCTCAGCTCCTGGCTGGGCGGCTGGGCCTTCGACCGCTTCGGCACGCACTGGGTGGCGTTCGGCATGTCGGGCGTGCTGCTGGTGATCGCGGCGGCCGTGTCGATGCGCCTGCCGTTGAAAGGGTTCACGCTGATGGCGCCGGCCGTCCAGGCAGGGTAGTCATTCTCCTGATTGCCCCGTTTTCGCACGATAGTCCGCGATATCGCACGATATGCGCGCGAAACCGCGCGATGCCGGCGCGCATTCGCACGAATGCGGCACGACATCACGCGAGCGCCGCACGATTTCGCACGATGAGGTCCGTTATACGCAGCGGCATATGTCGAGATAAGACCGTGGATATCGTGCGCAATCGCGTTGGCTGCGTGTGAATTCGTTGGGATATCGGGCGATTGCGGACCCATATCGCGCACTTTCGCGGGCAAATCGTGCGGTATCGTGGGCTGTCGTGCGATTGCGCGGATGTGAGGAATCGCGAACACCCGCCGGGTGCGTGGCCTACGCTGGCGCATGCCAAAACAAAAGGGACTGCCGCGCTAACGGAAGTCCCTTTGTCGATGAAGCAGGCCGCCCCAGGCGGCGCCGGATCAGTTGCGGCGCTTGCGCGTCACGACCGCCTTTTTCTTCTTCGGCGTGACCACGACCTTGGATTTGCTGCGGGTCGAGGCTTTTGCCTTCACCTTCACGCGGCCGGCTGAGGCCTTGATGCGCGGAGCGCGGCTGCTGGCCTTGAGTGTCGGCGCGCGTGCAGCGCTGGCGACCGTCGGCGATTCGCCGGTGATGTAGCGACGGATGTTCAGGGCGTCGAGGATGCGCGCCGACGAAGCGCCGGCGTTCAGCAGCACCATGGTCGCGTTCTTGCCGGCGGCCTTGATGCTCATGATCAGGCAGCGGCCCGCTTCCTGGGTGTAGCCGGTCTTCGACAGGCCGACGTCCCAGCCCTTGGCGCCGACCAGGCGGTTGGTGTTGTGGAACTCGACTTCGCGGCTGTTGATGCTGATCAGGTTCTTGGCATCGGTGGTGCGGTCGGTGATTTCCTTGTACCCGCTGGCGGCGTTCGCCATCTTGACCAGGTCGGCCGCGGTCGAGCGGTTGTGCGGCGACAGGCCGGTCGGCTCTTCGATCACGGTGTTGGTCATGCCCAGCGCGGCGATCTTGCGGCGCACTGCAGCCTTGAAGGCAGGCACGCCGCCCGGGTAGGTACGGGCCAGCGATGCGGCGGCGCGGTTGTCCGAGGACATCAGGGCCAGCTGCAGCACGTCTTCACGCGGGATGCTGGCGCCGACCGGCACGCGCGAGCTGCTGTGCTTGAGCGTGTCGACGTCGCTGCGGTCGATTTCGATCAGTTCCTGCATGTCCTGCTTCGCGTCGAGGATGACCATGGCGGTCATCAGCTTGGTCAGCGAAGCGATCGGCATGACGGCGCTGGCATTCTTTTCCAGCAAAACCTTGCCGGTGTCATCTTCCACCACCAGCACCGATTGCGAACCGAACGGCACCGCGAATGCGGCAGCAGACGAGATCGACAATAGGACGGCAGCGAACAGTTTTTTCATCATGGTGTCGGAATAGGGAGTCGGGTTGAGGGCCAGGACGCCAGGAAGGCGCCACGCTACAAAGTCTTGCTGTAAGGCACACCGAAGCTTGAAAGATAGCATCGCCATTTCTGTGTGTCTATGGCGCACAGGAAAAAACGACCTCTATATGCATATTTTCCCGAAAAAAAGGCCCTGCGTTGTAACAGGGCCTTTTTGAAGTTGCAAGAAGCTGACTGATTCGTCAATCCGCTTCTTGTCGCGATTACTTCGGCTGGTAGATCTTGTCGAACTCGCCGCCATCGTCGAAGTGGACTTTCTGGGCATTGCGCCAGCCACCGAACAGCTCATCCACCGAGAACAGCGAGATCGCTTTGTAGTTGGCCGCGTACTTCTTCATCACGGCTTCGTTGCGCACGCGCAGGAAATGCTTGGCGCCGATTTCCTGGCCCGCCGGGGTGTACAGGAAGTTCAGGTAAGCCGTGGCAGGTTTACGCAGGTTGCGGCGGTCGACCACCTTGTCGACCACGGCCACCGGCGATTCCGCCAGGATCGAGGTTTGCGGATACACGACCTCGAAGTTGTCGCCGAATTCCTTGCGCACCATGCTGACTTCGTTTTCGAAGGTCACCAGAGCATCGCCGATCTGGCGCTGGGTAAAGGTGGTGGTGGCCGCGCGGCCGCCGGCGTCGAGGATTGGCACGTTCTTGAAGATGCGGGCGACCAGGTCGCGCGCCTGCGCTGCGTTGCCGCCTTTTTTCAGCACCGAGCCCCAGGCCGCCAGGTAGGTGTAGCGGCCGTTACCGGCGGTCTTCGGATTCGGGATCACGACCTGCACGCCCGGCTTGGCCAGGTCGTCCCAGTTCTTGATGCCTTTCGGATTGCCCTTGCGGACCAGGAACACCATGGTCGAGTAGTAGGGCGCCGCGTTGTTCGGGAACTTTTTCGCCCAGTCCTTGGCGACGAGGCCGCGGTCGGCCAGCATGTCGATGTCGTTGGCCTGGTTCATGGTCACGACCGAGGCTTCGAGGCCGTCGGCCACGGCGCGCGCCTGCTTGCTCGAGCCGCCGTGCGATTGCTTGACGGTGACGGTGTCGCCGGTTGCCTTTTTGTAGTCGGCGATGAAGGCGGGATTCACGTCCTTGTACAGTTCGCGCGCCACGTCGTAGGACACGTTCAGCAGCTCGACATTGGCGGCGCTCGCGCTCAGCGGCAGCGCCGCGCCCAGGGCCAGAGCGGCGCCCAGCGACAACGTAAGGCGGCGCAGGGGCAGGAGGTGTTTGTTCGGCATAGGGTTGTTCTCGCTTTTTGTATGCAGTGAAGACAGTGTGCATGTTCCTTAATTTCGCGTCGAAACGGAAGAATACTTTCGTCATATGCTTAGAAGCCCCGCGAAGATAGGCCGAGGTATGCATCCCATCCGGCAGACGAACCCGCTTTCGGTGTATAGTCCGGTCATTGCGCTACCCTGATGGGATAACACGAGGATAGTGCTGCGCACGAGAATAATGAGACAACGTTTGACAGGTTAGATGGTATGGGTATCGATATTCGCACAGCAGCACCGGCCGACGCCGCTTCCGCCTGCGCCTTGCTACGCCGCTCGATCGAGCGGGGCTGCGAGGCCGATCATCGCGACCAGCCGGGCCTGCTCGACACCTGGCTCGGCAACAAGACGCCGGAGAATGTCGGCGCCTGGTTCGCTTCGCCGACCAATTACGCCATCGTTGCCGAGCAGGATGGCAAGCTGCTCGGCCTGGCCTTGCTGACCCAGGCCGGCAAGGTGCCGCTGTGCTATGTCGAGCCGGACGCACTGCGCATCGGCGTCGGCCGCGCCCTGCTGGCCGCGCTGGAAGCGCAGGCGCGGACCTGGAATATCCGCAAGCTGCACCTGCACAGCCCGCGCAGCGCGGCCCAGTTTTTCGAGCGCCATGGCTACACGAATGCCGGCCTGGAAAAGTCCTGCTTCGGCATGGAGAGCAGCCTGTTGTGGAAAGCACTGGATATCGATCCAGCGGTTGCGGCGAAACAGGGCAAACGTTTTTGCAATTGCAGTCAATAAGCAACACGTACCATCTTCTTTAAGCGAAGTTGTTACGTTATAGTACAGACCTTCGCAATGATGAGTACGTTATGTCTTCCCGCAGAGATTTCCTCCGACAGGGCATGCACCTGTCCGCACTTGGCGTACTGAGCCCGACGCTGGTCGGTACCGCCCCGGTTCTTGCACATGCAGCGCAGGCAGCGCCGGCCGACCTGACTCCCCCTCCCGATTTGTTCGACGCGCAATTGCTTGACCTCGATTTCTGGGTCAAGCCGCGCATGCTCACCGTGACCCGTCCGGCCAGCGGCGAAAAGGCCAAGCTGCTGTACTGGAAGGACGGCGAGATGATCGATTCCGCCTACCAGCAACTGTGCCACCTGTTGCGCGACGTGAACGGCAAGGAAACCGCGCCGATCGACCCGAAGCTGCTGGAAATCCTGTGGAGCACGCAGGCGTTCATCGCCCGCTACGGCCTCGAGCAGCCGCTCGAGATCCTGTCGGGCTACCGCACCCCCGCCTCGAACGCGCGCCTGATCGAAGCCGGCGTGCCGGCCGCGCGCAAGTCGCTGCACATGACGGGCAAGGCGGCGGACATCCGCATCGCCAGCCTGAACGAGGAAGTGCTGGGCGGCCTCGTGCGCAGCTTCCGTACCGGCGGCGTCGGGTATTACTACCGGTCCGGGCCGAAGGGCGGCTGGATTCATGCAGATACTGGCCTGAACCGTACCTGGAAAGGCTGACAGCGCCAGGCAACGCCTCCATGGCCGCGTCGCAGCGCCGCGCCGTACGTTCGTACTGTCTTCGACGCTGTTTCGGCACGCCGCATCGCTTGCCCTGAAGGCGTTGCCTGGCGCTCTGCTTGCGAGTGCGCCAGCGCGTTGGGATTTTTGCTATCGTAGGTTCGCACGGCGCCCACGCGCCCTTGCGCCGACTCATCCGATTCGAGGAGGAAACGATGGCAACGATGAATGCACCCACGATGGACCGCCGTACCAGCCCGGAACGCCGCCTCGCCCTGCGCGAAGGCCGCCGTTCGGCGATGTCGGCACTCGATTACCTGGCCATGGCGCTGTTGATCGTCGGTGGCTTGAACTGGGCCATGGTCGGCCTGTTCGACGTCGATATCGTCGCCACCATCTTCGGCCCGGGCAGCCCGGCCACGCGCCTGGTGTACGTGGTGGTCGGCCTGGCCGCGCTGTACTCGATCTACACGACGGCAAAGATGGCCGGCGCCAAGCGCCATTGACGCGCCGATACAGGGCAGGGCCGTGCGCGTCGGCCTGATCTCCGATACCCACGGCCTGCTGCGTCCGGAAGCACTGCGCTTCCTGTCCGGCTGCGACCATATCGTCCACGGCGGCGACATCGGCAAACCCGAGATCCTCGAACACCTGGCGCAGATAGCGCCGCTGACTGTCGTGCGCGGCAACAATGACCGCGAGGGCTGGGCCACCGCCATCCCCGTGAGCGCCACGCTGCGGTTCGGCGAGCTGGCGCTGTATGCGATCCACGACCTGAAGGAACTCGACATCGATCCGGTCGCGGCGGGCGTGCGCGTGGTCGTGTCCGGGCATTCGCACAAGCCCGCCTGCAGCGAGCGGGCAGGGGTTCTCTACATCAATCCGGGCAGTGCCGGACGGCGGCGTTTCAGCCTGCCGATCTCCTGCGCCGAACTGGTAATTGAAGGCGATGTAGTAAAGCCGCGCATTGTGACGCTCATTACCGCTACTTGACCGAGACTTCCGACACGCCGTTATCCGGCCGCATGACAGGATTTCTCGCTTGACTGACGCATTTGAAAGTGATCGACGCACCGCCAAGACGTACGCCAGGAATATTTTGCGTGATTGACTGCGTAACCAGTTCGAATTCTTTATTCATGGTTCCGCAGAATTGATTGCCCTCGACAATCAGGGCGCCGGCCACAGCCGACACATCGCCGAAGATGCCGGCGGTATTCGTTTTCGATGAGTAATAGGTATCGGCGCCGATCTTGGCGGGTGCAGTGCTGGCACAGCCGGACAAAATACCGAGACAGATAACAAGCGCAAGTTTCTTCATACAACAGACCTTCAGGAATAAGACGATAACGATATTGTTTGTTAGCAATATTTTACTGCGTCGCCGGCTGGAAAGCGAATGGTCCGGGCATCTTTGATACACCTTGCACCATCCTTCCGATTCGCCGTGCTTCGACATACGTCTTCGGGCACACCTGCGCTTTGAAATGCCGTAGCATACGGCTCTTACGTTATTCTTATCGCAGGTCATGACCGCAGCAAACGACATCAACGACGCCAACACTCCCGCGCCGCGCTTCCGCCCCCGTCCCTGGATCCACCTCGACACCCCGCAGGACGTCGAGCTCTGGATTGCCGAGCACGACCAGGCGATGCAGGAGCTGATCAAGCCGCAGGAAACCGGTGTCGGCATCCGGTTCACGCTGGCCGAGGGCGGCGATATCTACATGCAAACGGGCGCGGATGCGATCGTGCTCGACGTCGAGCCGGACGCGGCCTGGATCGCACCGCTGATCACGGCCGCCACCGGCGCCGAGCCGCCGCCGGGCCAGTACTGGCTGCTGCCTGACGACAGGCTGGTGCAGCTGATCATCGGCCTGTCGAGCCTGGTTGCCAGCACCACGCTGGTGGTCGGCCACCGCTTTGGTTCCCATGGTCGGCGGATGATGTACTGACTTGCACTTGCACTTGCACTTGCGCACAGAGGCCCGCCGCCCCGCGACGGGCCGCCCGTGCCGCTGGCTTAGAAATGGTGCGTCACACCCATTGCGAGCGTGCGCGTCTCGATCCCCAACTGCGGCATCGCCGTCCCCGCCACCAGCGGCAAGGCCGTGCCATTCAGGATAATCGTCGACACCCCGAAATTGCGCACCGTCCCCGCGCGCAGGTACAGCCCGGTGCGCCGCGACAAATCGTAATCCGCCCCCAGCATGATCCCCAGCGCCGACGACTCCGCCAGCTGGCCGGCAACATCGCGCGCCCGCTCCGTATCGCGGTACACCGCCGACGCCCGATAAGTGAACGGCCCGCGCGGCACGATCAGCCCCAGCGTCACCAGCGACGCCTCGCCGCTCTGCGCCTCGCGCGGCTTGATCTGTACCCAGGACGTCGACAGCACCAGCCTGCCGTTGTCGAAGATCGCCCCGACCGACGGGATATCCGTGCGCACGCTTTGCGCCGGCGTGCCCGGAGTCACCACGACCGGGCTGCTGAAGCCCTGGGTCAGGCTGGCCGCCAGGTAGAACGGCCCGGTGTTGTACGACAAAACGCCGCCGCGTGCGCCGGTCTTCGGCTCGTTGGCGCCGGTCGGATTGGTGGCGTAGATGAACTGGGCCGAGAACGGGCCGACACGCGGCGTGGCGTAGGTGATCGACTTCGGCACGCGCACCGGGATCGTGGCGGCGCCGGGGCCAAGATCGGTGTTCGAGCCGAGGCCGCGCGGCGTCTGCATGATGCCGCCGCCGACCCAGGTGTAGACCGAGTTCGTCACCGGCAGGCCGTAGGGATCGATGAACAGCGGCAGCATCGCATTGATCTGGTTGCCGATGCGCAGCGCGCCCCAGGTGGCCGAGCGCAGGCCGATCCACGACTCGCGGTTGAACAGCGCCGCCGCCTGCTGGGTGCCGTCGTCGGCATTCAAGCCCGCTTCCAGCTTGATCTCCGCCTTCAGGCCGCCGCCCAGGTCTTCCGATGCGTAGAAGCCGAGCTTCGAGCTGTAGGTGCCCCCGCTTTGCATCTGCCATTTGCCGGGCGCGTGGTCGGTGGTCGTGTACAGCGCGCCGAGGTCGACCGTGCCGTAGACGACGGTGGTGCTGGCGGCGCGGCTGAATTCGGGCAGCTGGGCCAGGCGGGTCATCAGGTAGGACGGCGTGGTCTGGGCGCTGGCGGGAGTGAAGACGGCGGCGAGGGCGGTGCAGAGGAGGGCGCGGCGGAGGGTGCTTGGCATGGGCAAGGTTGGTGGAAATGGAAGGCGCGAATTATTGCATATGGATAATATGGTGAACCAGGCATTTGGATAGGTTCGACATATGTTGTTGAGTTGCAACATATGTCGGCGTCGTGTGAGATGCCAGCGTCCCGCATGATCAGGCGCCGTACCGCGTGGACACAGGTGTCCACCCTACGAAAAGCGGGGCGCCGTTGTAGGGTGGGCACTTGTGCCCACGCGGTCTTTCGTGTCCATGCATACCCCGACCGCCACAAACAAAAACAGCCCGCCAAGGCGAGCTGTCTTCATCAACCGGACGAACCGTCTTACATGTTCGGATAATTCGGCCCGCCGCCACCTTCCGGCGTCACCCACACGATGTTCTGGGTCGGGTCCTTGATGTCGCAGGTCTTGCAGTGCACGCAGTTCTGCGCATTGATCTGCAAGCGATCCTGGCCCGCATCGTTTTTCACGTACTCGTACACGCCCGCCGGGCAGTAGCGCTGTTCGGGACCTGCGTACTTGGCCAGGTTGACTTCGACCGGCACCGCCGGATTCTTCAGGGTCAGGTGCACCGGCTGGTCTTCGGCGTGGTTGGTGTTCGAGATGAACACCGACGACAGCTTGTCGAAGGTCAGCTTGCCGTCCGGCTTCGGATACACGATCGGCGTGAACTCCGATGCCGGGCGCAGGCACTCGTGGTCGGCGTGCTTGTGACGCAGGGTCCACGGCGCCTTGCCCTTGAAGACCAGCTGGTCGATGCCGGTCATCACGGTGCCCAGGTACAGGCCCTTGCTCATCCACGGCTTGAAGTTGCGCGCGATGTGCAGTTCCTCGTGCAGCCAGGAGTTCTTGAAGGCTTCCGGATAGCTGCTCAGCTCATCGTGCTGGCGGCCGGCACCGAGGGCGGCAAAGGCCGATTCGGCGGCCAGCATGCCGGTCTTGATGGCGCCGTGGCTGCCCTTGATGCGGCTGACGTTCAGGAAACCGGCATCGCAGCCGAGCAGGGCGCCGCCCGGGAACACGGTCTTCGGCAGGGACTGCAAGCCGCCCGCGGTGATCGCGCGCGCGCCGTAGGAAATGCGCTTGCCGCCTTCGAAGTAGCCGCGGATCGCAGGGTGGGTTTTATAGCGCTGGAATTCCTCGTACGGCGACAGATACGGGTTCTGGTAAGCCAGGCCGACGACGTAGCCGACAGCGACCTGGTTGTTCTCCAGGTGGTAGAGGAAGGAACCGCCGTAGGTATCCGACGGCAGCGGCCAGCCGGCGGTGTGGATCACCAGGCCAGGTTTGTGCTTGGCCGGGTCGATTTCCCAGAGTTCCTTGATGCCGATGCCGTAGGTCTGCGGATCCGCACCCTTGTCCAGGGCGTACTTGGCGATCAGCTGGCGGCCCAGGTGGCCGCGCGAGCCTTCGGCGAAGAAGGTGTATTTCGCATGCAGTTCCATGCCGAGCTGGAAGTCCGGGCCCGGTTCGCCGTCGCGCTTGACGCCCATGTTGCCGGTGGCAACGCCCTTCACCGAGCCGTCGTCGTTGTACAGCACTTCGGCCGCCGGGAAGCCGGGGAAAATTTCCACGCCCAGGGCTTCGGCCTGCTGGCCCAGCCAGCGCACCACGTTGGCCAGCGAGATGATGTAGTTGCCGTGGTTGGTCAGCGACTTCGGCACCATGAAGCCCGGCGTGGCGTAGGACTTGGTCTCGGTCAGGAACAGCACCTGGTCTTCGGTGACCGGGGTGTTCAGCGGCGCGCCGAGTTCCTTCCAGTTCGGGAACAGTTCATTGATGGCGATCGGGTCCATCACCGCGCCCGACAGGATGTGGGCGCCGATCTCGCTGCCTTTTTCCAGCACGCAGACCGAGACTTCCTGGCCTTTTTCGCTGGCGAGTTGCTTCAGGCGGATCGCCGCCGACAGGCCCGCCGGGCCGCCGCCAACGATCACAACGTCGTACTCCATTGCTTCGCGCGGTCCGTATTGTTCGAGGATGTGATTAGGCTCTGTCATGGTCTTGAAAAGGGATAAAAAAATTTAAGCACGAGTGTGCGGGTTTTCCGCGCCGTTTGCAATGTGGCACGCCATTTTAGGGCGATTATTAGGGGCGGCAATCTAATCCCGGCAGTCGGCGGCGTGATTCTGTGACATCATATGCCTACATAGTCATCCGTGCCGCCGCACACCAGGACAGGAGTCAACGTGGGCATCGAAGTGAATTTTGAAGGGAAGATCGCCATGGTCACCGGCGCCTCGAGCGGCCTCGGGGCACGCTTCGCCAAGGCCCTGGCCGGCGCCGGCGCCCAGGTCGTGCTGGCCTCGCGCCGTATCGAGCGCCTGAAGGAATTGCGCGCCGAAATAGAGGCCGACGGCGGCGCCGCCCACGTCGTTACCCTCGACGTCACCGACCTGGCCAGCATCAAGTCGGCCATCGCCCACGCCGAAACCGAAGCCGGCCCGATCGACATCCTGGTCAACAACTCCGGCGTGCAGAGCACCCAGCGTTTGCTGGACGTCACCGAAGACGATTACCAGTACATCATGGACACCAACCTGCGCGGCGCCTTTTTTGTCGCGCAGCAGGCGGCCAAGCGCATGATCCAGCGCGCCAAGGGCGACCCGCGCAAGCAGCACCGCATCGTGAACATCGCTTCGGTCGCCGGCCTGCGCGTGCTGCCGCAGATCGGCGTGTATTGCATGAGCAAGGCCGGTGTGGTGCAGATGACCAAGGCGATGGCGGTGGAGTGGGGCAAGTACGGCATCAACGTGAACGCCATCTGCCCCGGCTACATCTCCACCGAAATGAACGAGGATTATTTCGAGACCGAGCAGGGCAAGAAGCTGATCGAGCTGCTGCCGCGCAAGCGCCCGGGCAAGCCGGAAGACCTCGATGGGCTGCTGCTGTTGCTGGCAGCCGAGGAAGCGCATTTCATCAATGGCGCCATCATCACGGCCGACGACGGCATGACGGCGCAGTAAAGGTCGCAGTACGTTTTATTTGTAACAAGAGTAGGAAGCATGAGCAACAAGAAGTTGGTACACACCATGCGGATGCCCGTCCGCTGGGGCGACATGGACGCTATGGGCCATGTCAATAACACCGTTTATTTCCGCTACATCGAAAGCGCGCGCATTGCCTGGCTGGAACAGGTCGGCGCCTTGCCCGACCCAGCCCGCACGGGTCCGGTCCTGATCAATGCGCAGTGTTCGTTCCTGAAGCAGCTGAAGTATCCGGCCGAGATCGAGGTCACGTCCTGGGTCGGTCCGCCGGGGCGTTCGAGCTTCGAGGTTTCGCACGAGATCCGCCTGGTCGACGCGAACGGCGAGGCGGGCGCGCTGCATGCCGAGGGGGCGGCGAAGATCGTCTGGGTCGATTTCGCGGCCGAGAAGTCGGTGCCGCTGCCGGACGAGATCCGCAGCCTGCTGCCGGCAGCATGACCGAAGCGCCCTGCGGGGCGCTTTTTTTTTTGATCTCGTCAAGGCAGATACACCCACAGACTCATCGGAGTCGAGACGTCTCCGTAGGGTGGGCACCCCGTGCCCACGCGGTACGCACGTCCCCGCCAGTCGGCGGCAGCGAGGCATCGCTCGAAACGCATCCATGCACGACAAACGTCGCTCGGCGTTCCAACTCCGCTCGAAGCTGGCGAGCGACAGTTCAAGGCAACAGGTGCAAGGACAAACACGTACCGCGTGGGCACGGGGTGCCCACCCTACGGGAAGCGTATCGTCCAAAATTAGCCTGCCACAACGCGCAAGACATCCTCCATCGCCAGCCGTCAAGCCCCCGCCACAGACCGTTGTAATCCCGTCGATTGTGAGAATGTGTGAGTTTTCACCGCCTTGCGGTGTGGCAATATGGCGCGCTTTCGAAACGACCATGTCGGACCGCATGCCCGCTGCATAAGGGGCGTCTGTCAAGTGTTGCAAAAGAGGCTTGCCACTACCGACATTGTTCTCGATGGCAAATCGCGCGATTATAATTTGATCCACACTGCATCGTCGCACGATTGAAATCAACCCACTTTCAACGCCTTTCTCGTCTATGCCCACAAACGAAGTCGCCTTCTCCATTGCCCGGCACGCCGCCTGGGCGCCTGGCGTGGCTTCGTCCGACGCATGGGCCGCGTGGGCCGACGCGCCCTGGCCGCTGGCCATGGGCGAGGAGCCGAAGGTCGCCGCCATGCCCGCCATGCTGCGCCGCCGCGCCGGCTTCCTCGGCCGCATGGCGCTCGAAGTGGCCTACGCATGCCTGGATGGGCAAACCGACGTGCCGACCGTGTTCTGCTCGCGCCACGGCGAAGTGGGGCGCTCGATCGACCTCCTGTCCGACCTGGCGCGCGGCGAGCCGCTGTCGCCCACCGCGTTCGGCCTGGCCGTGCACAACGCCAGCGCCGGCCTGTTCTCGATCGCGCGCGCCGACCGCGCCAACCACGTGGCCCTGGCCGGCGGCACTGCCACGGTCGAACACGCGGTCATCGAAGCCTGCGGCATGCTGGCCGATGGCGCCCCGAGCGTGCTGCTGGTGGCCTGCGACGCGCCGCTGCCGGAACTGCTGGCCCGCTTCGAAGACTGCGACGAACAGCCCTGGGCCTTTGCCTGGACCATGACCGCCGCCGGCGCCAGGCCGCTGCGCCTGTCCTGGGAGGGCGCCACCGACAGCGGCGACGCCGCGCGCACCCCCGGCGGCCTGGACGTCCTGCGCTTCCAGCTCGGCGCCGCCGGCGCGCTGGTGCGCCACACCGGCGCCATGCGCTGGACCTGGAGCCGCGATGCTTGAGCGGCTCTGGCACGGCTGGCGCATCCTCGCCACCGGCATCAGCTTCGCCCTGTTCGGCCTCGGCGGCCTGCTGCTGCGCGTGCTCGTGTTCCCGCTGCTGTCGCTGTGTCTGCGCGACCCGCAAACGCGCATGCGCGCGGCGCGCGCCACCATCCGCGCCAGCTTCCGCCTGTTCGTGGGCATCATGCGCACCCTGGGCGTGCTGCGCTACGAGGTGCATGGCCTGGACAAGCTGGCGCGCGAAGGCCAGCTGATCCTGGCGAATCATCCGACCCTGATCGACACCGTCTTCCTGATCGCCTTCGTGCGCAACGCCGACTGCATCGTCAAGGGCGGCCTCTGGAACAACCCGTTCACACGCGGCCCGGTGCGCGCGGCGCGCTACATCTGCAACGACCGCGGCCCCGAACTGGTCGAGGACTGCATCGGCTCCCTGCGCGCCGGCGGCAACCTGATCGTGTTCCCGGAAGGGACGCGCACCCCGCGCGACGGCGCCATGCAGCTGAAACGCGGCGCCGCGAACATCGCCGTGCGCGGCGAACGCGCGGTGACCCCGGTGCTGATCAGCTGCACGCCGCCAACCCTGGGCAAGGGCGACAAGTGGTGGCACGTACCGCCGCGCCAGGCCAGTTTCCGCATCGAGGTGCTGGACGACATCGGCGTCGAGCGCTTCAAGGAATCCGGCGCGAGCGAGGTCATGGCCGCGCGCCGCCTCACCGAACACCTGCAACACTTATTTTTGGAAGAAGGCCAGCAACATGCTTGAACAGGAAGTGAAGGAACTGATCATCGACGTCCTCCAGCTGGAAGACATCACCTCCGCCGACATCGACAGCGAGGCGCCCCTGTTCGTGGAAGGGCTGGGCCTCGATTCGATCGACGCGCTCGAGATCGGCGTGGCGCTGCAGAAGCGCTACGGCATCACGCTGTCGGCGGAGTCGCAGGAAACGCGCCGCCATTTCGCATCGGTGCGCGCGCTCGCAGCGATGATTGAAGCTAACCGCAAGAAGTAGGAGAAGGCCATGGTAGCCATTAACGACATGAACCGCGACGAACTGTTTGTCTGGATCGCCGACCTGCTGGCCGAGATGTTCGAACTCGACCGCGACGCGCTGACCCCGGAATCGAACCTGTATGCCGACCTCGACATCGACAGCATCGACGCCGTCGACCTGGCCGTGAAACTCAAGCAAATGACCGGCAAGCGCCTGGCGCCGGAAGTCTTCAAGACCATCCGCACCATCGACGACGTCGTCGCTGCCTTGTCGGACCTGGCAGTGTCGAACGCGGCGCAAGCCGGCCTGGCCGAAGAGCAGCCGGCTTAAAGACGGTGCTCTGGAATGTCCTCGCGGCCGCGCTGACGCTGCTGTATCCGCTGGCGATCTGGTTCGGCCACGGCGTGGTGGAGCCGCGCTGGCTGGCCTTCCTGCTGCTGGCAACGGTGGCGGCGCGCTTGCCGGCGCTGAAGGTGAATGCGTCGGCGCGCTGGTCGGCCGCGGGTGCGCTGGCGCTGGTGGCGCTGGCCGTGGCGTCGAACGCGGTACTGCCGCTCAAGCTGTATCCGGTGCTGGTCAACGGCGCGCTGCTGGCGGCCTTTGGCGTCAGCCTGGTGCACGGTCCCTCGATGGTCGAGCGCCTGGCGCGCCTGCGCGAACCGGATCTGCCGCCTGAAGGCGTTGCCTACACCCGCCGCGTGACGCAAGCCTGGTGCGTTTTCTTTGTCGTGAACGGCGCGCTTGCGCTGGGCACGGCCCTGTTCTGTTCCGAAGCCGTGTGGTCGCTCTACACCGGCGTGATTTCCTATCTGCTGATGGGGCTGATGTTCGGCGGCGAATTCCTGCTGCGCATACGCTTCAAGCGGCTGCATCATGTCTGATTTCTTTACCCGTCTCGCCACGCGCGATGTGAACGCGCTGGCAGGCTGGCGCGCCGGCCAGCCCGTATCCCATGGCGCCTGGCTGGCACGCGTGCGTGCCTGGGCCGCGCTCGGGGGCCGCATGGCCGGCACCCAGGTCGCGCTCTACGTCGAGGATAGCCTGGAGTTCGGCGCCGCCCTGGTCGGCGCCTGGCTGTCCGGCAAAACCGTGTGGATGCCGGCCGATACGCTGCCGGCCAACTGCGCCACGCTCGCCCTCCAGGTCACCGGGTTCTGGGGCGACTTCCCCGCCTCCTGCGCACCAGTCGTGCCCGCCGGCGGCGACGATGCCGCCCTGGCGTGGACGGCGCCGGCGCCAGGCTTCCCGGCCATGGTGGTCTACACCTCGGGCAGCACCGGCGAACCGGCGCCCATCCACAAGCAGCTCGCGCAACTGACCGGCGAAGTCGAGGCGCTCGACGCCCAGTTCGGCGCGGCGCTGGACGATGCCGAGGTACTGGCCACGGTCTCGCACCAGCACATCTACGGCCTGCTGTTCCGCGTGCTCTGGCCCCTGATGGCGGGCCGCGCGATCCACGCCGCGCGCCACGAATACCCGGAAACCCTGGCGCAAGCGCTGGCCGCACGGCCCTGCGTGCTGCTGGGCAGCCCGGCGCACCTGAAACGCCTGCCCGAGCACCTCGACTGGCAGGGCGCGCGCACACAGTTGCGCGCCGTGTTCTCCTCCGGCGGCATGCTGGACGCCGACGCCTCGCTCCACGCGCGCACGCTGCTGGGCCAGGCGCCGATCGAGGTCTACGGCAGCTCGGAGACCGGCGGCATCGCCTGGCGCCAGCGCGGACAGTTGCCCGACGAAGGCTGGAGTCCGCTGCCCTTCGTGCATTGGCGCGCGGGCGAGGACGGCCTGCTGGAAGTCGATTCGGTCCAGGCCGGGCCGGGCGGATGGCATCCGCTTTCGGACCGCGTGGCAGCGCTCGACGGCGCACGCTTCCTGCTGCGCGGCCGTGCCGACCGCATCGTCAAGATCGAAGAAAAGCGCGTTTCGCTCGATGCCGTGGAAGCGGCGCTCCTGGCGGGTGGCCTGGTGCGCGAAGCACGCGTGCTTGCGCTGATCGCTCAGCACCAGGAAAGCCACCAGCGCCAGTCGCTGGCCGCCTTCGTGGTGCTGACGGCGGAGGGCGCCGCGCTGCTGGAAGAAGGCGGCAAGAACGCCATGAACACGCGCCTGCGCACGCTGCTCACGGCGAGCGTGGAAACGGTGGCGCTGCCGCGCCGCTGGCGCTATCTCGAGCGCCTGCCGGTGAATGCCCAGGGCAAGACCACGCAGGCGCTGTTGCTGGCGCTGCTGGAACCTGCGCCGGACAGCCGTCCGCGCCGGCCCGCCTTGCGCGTGATCGAGCAGGACCCGGCGCGCGTGCTGCTGGAACTGACCGTGCCGCCCGACCTGCTGTACTTCGACGGCCACTTCAGCGTGGCCCCGGTGCTGCCGGGTGTGGTGCAGGTCGACTGGGCAATCGGCTACGGCCGCGCCTACCTGGGCTTGACCGGTGTTTTCGCCGGCATCAACGCCCTGAAATTCCAGCAGATGATCCGCCCGCTGCATCCGGTGCAGCTGGAGCTGGTCCACGATACGCATAAAAACAGCCTGAACTTCCGTTACTTTTCCGATGCCGGCGCGCACGCAAGCGGCCGCATACTCCTGGGGACCTGATACAGCATGTTGAACAAGAAGTTTTCGCCGGAGCGCCAGAGTGCCTTCGAAGCCCGTTTCGAAGCCCAGAAGATCGCCTATGGCCCGGTGGTGTTCCAGTGCGTGCGCTATGCCTGGAAGCGCGGCATGCTGCAAGCCATCGCCGATGCCGGCGAGGCGGGCCTCTCGGTCGACGAACTGGCCGCCACCGGCCAGTGGAGGCCCTATGTGCTGAAGGTGGTGCTGGAGACTTGCCTGTCCGCCGGCGTGGTCTTGCTCAATGACGGCCGCTACGCCCTCGACAAGGCCGGCTTTGTCGTCCTCACCGACCCGATCACGCAGGTGAACATCGATTTCAACCACGACGTCTGCTACGAGGCGATGTTCTCGCTCGAGCAGACCCTGGACGCGGAAAAGCCGCTGGGCCTGAAGGTCTTCGGCGAATGGCCGACTATTTATGAGGGCCTGGCGCAGCTGCCGGAACCGGCGCGCACCAGCTGGTTCGCCTTCGACCACTATTACTCGGACACCTCCTTCCCGGACATCCTGCCCGACGTCTTCGCCACCGCGCCGCGCCGCGTGATGGACATCGGCGCGAACACCGGCAAGTTCACGCTGGCCGCGCTCGCCGCCAACGACAATATCGAACTGCACCTGGTCGACTTGCCGGGCCAGCTGGCGGTGGCCGAGAAGAACCTGCAGGACGCCGGCCTGCGCGAACGTGCGACTCTGCACCCGACGAACCTGCTGGATAAAGCCGCCGCGCTGCCGGCGGACATGGATGTCATCTGGATGAGCCAGTTCCTGAGCTGCTTCTCGGAAGAGGCGATCGCCTCGATACTGGAACGTGCCGCCGCCGCCCTCGGCCCGCGCGGCCAGGTCCTGATCATGGACACCTTCTGGGACCGCCAGCGCTACGACATCGCGTCGTATTGCTTAATTAATACTTCGCCATACTTTAACAACCTCGCCAGCGGCAACAGCAAGGTGTACGAGAGCGACGACTACATCCGTCTGGCGAAAGCGGCCGGCCTGGAACTCGTCACCGCGCGCGACAACATCGGCTACTGCCATTCGCTGCTGCGCTTTGCCAAGGTTGCCTGACGTGTTCAAGCCCTGCGTCATCATCCCCGTCTACAACCACGAGCACGCGATCGGCAAGGTGCTGGCGCAAGTGCTGGCGCATGCGCTGCCCTGCATCCTGGTCGACGACGGCAGCTCGCCCGCCTGCGCGGCGGAGCTGGACCGCCTGGCGGCCCTGCATCCGCAGCAGGTGGTGCTGGAGCGCCATGCCGTCAACCAGGGCAAGGGCGGGGCGGTGCTGACCGGCTTTGCGCGCGCCGCACGCGATGGCTACAGCCACGTTCTGCAGGTCGACGCCGACGGCCAGCACGCGGTGTCCGACATCCCGCGTTTCCTGGAGGCCGCGCGCGCGCGGCCGCAGGCGGTGGTGGCCGGCTGCCCGGTCTACGACGAATCGGTTCCGGCGCTGCGCCTGTACGCGCGCTACCTGACCCACGTCTGGGTGTGGATCAACACGCTGTCGCTGGCGATCCGCGACTCGATGTGCGGCTTCCGCGTGTATCCGGTGGCGCCGGTGCTGGCCCTGGCGAAGCGCCGCCGCCTCGGCCTGCGCATGAACTTCGACATCGAGATCCTGGTGCGCCTGTACTGGGACGGCGTCGAGGTGGTGAACCTGCCCACGGAGGTCGGCTACCCGGAAGACGGCGTGTCCCACTTCCAGGCATGGACCGACAACGTCCTGATCACGCGCATGCACGTGGCCCTGTTCTTCGGCATGCTGCCGCGTATTCCCTCCTTGCTGGTGCGCAGATGGCGCTGAGTCGTCCACACGATTCGCGCCACTGGGCCGCCATCAACGAAGCCAGCTTCGTCGGCGGCATGCGCCTGCTGTTCTGGGTCTGCCGCGTGTTCGGCCGCTGGCCCTTCCGCGTGGTGCTGTATCCGGTGCTGGCCTGGTACGTGCTGACCCAGGCGCGCGCGCGCCGCGCTTCCTCGGCCTACCTGGCGCGCGTCGGCGCGCCGGGCGGCTTCATGGGCGTGCTGCGCCACTTCGGCGCCTTTGCCGAAGCCATCCTCGACAAGATGCTGCTCTGGGGCGGCCTGTACGACTTCGGGCAGGTGCGCATCCACGGCGCCGAGCCGCTCTGGAACATGATCCGGGAGCGCCGCGGCGCGCTGCTGGTGTGCGCGCACCTCGGCAACCTGGATTTGTGCCGCGCGCTGTCGCTGCGCACGCCGGGCTTGAGAATCAACGTGCTGGTGCACACGCGCCACGCCCAGGCCTTCAATGACATGCTGGCGAAGCTCGACCCGCGCAGCCAGCTGAACCTGATGCAGGTGACCGAGATGACGCCGGCCATGGCGATGACGCTGTCCGAGCGCATCGAGCGCGGCGAGTTCGTGGTGATTGCCGGCGACCGCGTGCCGGTGGCCGACAAGCCGCGCGTGGCAATCGCGCCTTTCCTCGGCCAGGACGCGGCTTTCCCGGTCGGCCCCTGGGTGATGGCCTCGGTGCTCGGCTGCCCGACCTACGCATTGTTCGCGAATGGCCACGAACTGCACTTCGAACTTCTGCGCGAGCGCGTGACGCTGCCGCGCCGCGGGCGCGAACAGGCGCTGGCCGAACTGGCCGCGCACTACGCCGCGCGCCTCGAACACCACGTCCGGCGCGCGCCGCTGGAGTGGTTCAACTTCTACGATTTTTGGCATTTACCCGGAACGGAACACGTCGATGCAGCTCACTGACCTCAACACCCCGCAGCGCACCGTGCGCTTCGACCGCGAGCGCCTGGCGCTGCAGGACATCGTCGACCTGGCGCGCGGCACGGCCCGCGCCGAACTCTCGAACGACCCGGCCTTCCGCGCCGCAATCGCGAAGGGCGCCGACTTCCTCGACCGCCTGCTGCGCGAGGACGGCGCCATCTACGGCGTGACCACGGGGTATGGCGACTCCTGCACCGTGGCCGTGCCGCTGTCGCTGGTGGCCGAGCTGCCGCACCACCTCTACACCTACCACGGCTGCGGCCTGGGCGCGGTCCTCACGCCGGCGCAGACGCGCGCGGTGATGGGTGCGCGCCTGGCTTCGCTGTCGAAAGGCTTTTCCGGCGTCAGCGTCGGCCTGCTGGAACAGATCGTGCGCCTGTTCGACGCCGGTTTGCTGCCGCTGATCCCGAGCGAAGGCTCGGTCGGCGCCAGCGGCGACCTCACGCCCCTGTCGTACCTGGCCGCCGTGCTGTGCGGCGAACGCGAAGTGCTGAGGGATGGCGTGCAGCTTCCTGCAGCGCAAGCGCTGCAGGAAGCGGGTATCGAACCCCTGCAACTGCGTCCGAAAGAGGGCCTGGCGATCATGAACGGCACCGCCGTGATGACCGGCCTGGCCTGCCTGGCCTGGGACCGTGCCGATTACCTGGCGCGCCTGGTCACGCGCATCACGGCGCTGGCCTCGTTTGCGCTGGACGGCAACGACCACCACTTCGACGAGACCCTGTTCTCGGTGAAGCCGCATGCCGGCATGCAGAATGTGGCCACCTGGCTGCGCCAGGACCTGGCGTATGCCGGCCAGCTGGAACGCAACGGCAAGCGCCTGCAGGACCGTTACTCGATCCGCTGCGCGCCGCACGTGATCGGCGTGCTGGCGGATGCGCTGCCGTTCTTCCGCGACGCCATCGAGAATGAACTGAACAGCGCCAACGACAACCCGATCATCGACGCCGAAGGCGAGCGCGTGCTGCATGGCGGCCACTTCTACGGCGGCCACATCGCCTTTGCCATGGACGGCATGAAGAACGCGGTGGCCAACCTGGCCGATCTGCTGGACCGCCAGATGGCGCTGCTGGTCGACGCGCGCTATAACCAAGGCTTGCCGGCCAACCTGTCGGGCATGACGGGCGAGCGCGCCGCCATCAACCACGGCCTGAAGGCGCTGCAGATCAGCGCCTCGGCCTGGACCGCGGAAGCCCTGAAGCTGACCATGCCGGCCTCGGTGTTCTCGCGCTCGACCGAATGCCATAACCAGGACAAGGTGAGCATGGGCACGATCGCCGCGCGCGATTGCCTGCGCGTGCTGGAACTGACCGAACAGGTCGCCGCCGCGCTGCTGGTGACGGTGCGCCAGGGCGTGTGGCTGCGCCAGCGCCTGGACACGCATGGAGAAACTGCGCGCACCTTGCCGGCGCCGCTGGCGCGCATGATGGACCTGCTCGGCCAGGACGTGGCGCCGGTGCTGGAAGACCGCCGCCTCGATCCGGAACTGACCCTGCTGCTGGGCCGCATCCGCGACCAGGCCTGGAGCCTGTATGCCTAAAAGTGCGCGACTGTCCAGGGAACCGAGCCGCTGGTGGGCCGAAGTCGAGATGGGTGTCCAGTTCTTCGACCTCGACCCGATGCAGATCGTCTGGCACGGTAACTACGTGAAATACCTGGAAGTGGCGCGCTGCGCGCTGCTCGACAAGATCGGCTACAACTACGAGCAGATGAAGGAATCCGGCTATGCCTGGCCGATCATCGAGATGAACCTGCGCTATGCCGGCCCGGCCACGTTCGGCCAGCGCCTGCTGCTGCGCGCCGAGATCGTCGAGTGGGAAAACCGCCTGCGCATCGACTATCTGATTTCGGACGCCGCCAGCGGCAAGCGCCTGAACCGCGCCACCACCACGCAAGTGGCGGTCGACGTCCACAGCGGCGAGATGTGCTTCGCCTCGCCCGCCATCCTGTTCGAGAAACTGGGAGTACCCGCACCATGAAACGCCTGTTCATCGCCGCCACCCTGGCCCTGGCCGCAACGACTGCACATGCCGCCGCACCGATCGCGAAAATCCAGGCCATGCTGGCCAAGCCCGAGCAACTGTGCGGCAGCTTCAGCCAGACCAAGCAGCTGGCCGGCATGAAGAAGCCGCTGGCCTCCAGCGGGCGCTTCTGCGTGGTGGCCGGCAAGGGCGTGCTGTGGCGCACCCTGAAACCTTTCCCGAACACGCTGCGCCTGAAGCGCGACGAGATCGTGCACTTGCAGGGCGAGCGCGTGGCGATGCGACTGGACGCGAGCCAGGAGCCGACCGTGCGCATGATCAACGGCGTGCTGTTCTCGCTGCTGGCCGGCGACCTGGGCCAGCTCGATTCGCTGTTCGAGGTCGACGGTACGGCCACGAACGACAGCTGGAAGGTGGCGCTGAAGGCGCGCAATGCGGCCCTGGCGCGCGCGGTCGGCGCCATCTCGCTCGAAGGCGGCGCCTATGTGCGCACCATCCACATGGCGGAAGAAAGCGGCGACCGCACCGACATCGTCTTCTCCGACATCAAGACCGGCGCCGGCGCGATGCTGCCGGAAGAGGCGGCGCTGCTGTGAAGCGTCAACACCGTCTTGCCGCGCTGTGGGCGCTGGTCGTCTGCCTGCTGCTCGGGCATAACGCCTGGCTGTGGCTGGGCCAGCGCATCGCGCCGGATACCGACATCCTGGCGCTGCTGCCGCTGGACGAACGCGACCCGGTGCTGCAGCAGTCGTTCACGCACATGGTCGACAGCGCCCAGCAGCGTGTGGTGGTGCTGGTCGGCGCCAAAGACTGGAATGACGCCGGCCGCGCCGCCGACGCTTACCGCAAGGTGCTGGCGCCGCACGGCGCATTGATTTCCTTCGACGCCATGGGCGACGAATCCCAGGCCAACTGGCTGTCCAGCCTGCAGCCGCATGCGGCCGTACTGATCGGCGCGGCCCAGGAAAAGGAACTGCGCGAGCAGCCGGCCCGCTTCTGGACCGAGTCCGCGCTGGCACGTTTGTACAGCGCTTTCTCCGGCCCCAAGCTGGGCGCCTTCCGCGACGACCCCTTCGGGCTGTTCGCCGGCTGGGCCCAGGAGCGCGCCGGCGAAACCCCGGTGCGCCCGCGCGACGGCCGGCTGTTCGTGGCGGGCGAGGGCCGCGAGTACGTGCTGCTGACCTACACCCTGAAACCCTCGGCCTTTTCGCTCGGCGCCCAGCAGAGCGTGGTGCCGCTGCTGGACGCGGCCAAGGCGGCGGCGCACGCCGCCGTCCCGTCGAGCGAGATCATCACCGCCGGCGTGATCCTGCACGCGGCCGCCGCCGGCGCCCAGGCCAGCCGCGAAGTGCACACCATCGGCGCCGGCTCGCTGGTCGGCATCGTCCTGCTGACCTGGCTGACCTTCCGCTCGGTCAAGCCGATCAGTCTGACCCTGCTGTCGATCGGCGTGGGTTTTCTCGGCGCGCTGTCGCTGTGCTGGCTGCTGTTCGGCCGCATTCATTTGCTGACCCTGGTGTTCGGCGCGAGCCTGATCGGCGTGGCCCAGGACTACGGCATCTACTTCCTGTGCCACCGTCTCGGCGCCGGCCGCGAAGTCGACTCCCCGGCGCTGCTGCGCCGCCTGCTCCCCGGCCTGGGCCTGACCCTGCTGGCCGCCGTGATCGGCTACCTGGGCCTGGCGCTCACGCCTTTCCCGGGCCTGCGCCACATGGCCGTGTTCTCGGCCCTGGGCCTGGTGTTCGCCTGGCTGACCGTGGTGTGCTGGTTCCCGGCGTTGATCAAGGCCGACACCCTGAAGCCGGGCTGGCTGGCGCGCCGTTACCGCGGCGCGATCCTGCGCTGGCCGCGTTTCTCGATGACGCCGCGCAGCCTGGTGCTGGTGGCGCTGCTGGCCGTGTTCGCGGTGGCTGGCTGGTCGCGCCTGAAGACGAACGACGATATCCGCTCGCTGCAATCCTCGCCGCCGCAACTGGTGAGCGACCAGATCAAGCTCGGCAAGCTGCTCGACGCCCCCAGCCCGGTGCAATACTACCTGGTGCGCGGCGCCACGACCGAGGACGTGCTGCAGCGCGAGGAAGCGCTGAAGCGGCGCCTCGATGTCCTGATTGGCCAGGACCACATCGCCGGCTACCAGGCGCTGTCGAACTGGGTGCCCTCGAAGCAGACCCAGGGCGCGCGCCTGGCGCTGGTCGACGACAAGCTGCTGGGCGACGCCGGCCCGCTGGCCGTGCTGGCGCACGAGATCGGCGAAGACCCGGACTGGGTGGCGCAAACCCGCGCGCACCTGAAACGATCGGCCCAGCCGGTGGCGCTGGACGCCTTCATGCGCACCCCGGCCAGCCAGCCCTGGCGCCATTTGTGGCTGGGCGAAGTCGAAGGCGTCCACGCCAGCATCGTCGCGCTGCGCGGCATGCGCTACGCCTCGATCCCGGTGCTGGCAAGGGCGAGCGAGGGCCTGACGGGTGTGCAGTGGGTCGACAAGGTCGGCGGCATCTCCTCGGTGCTGGGCCGCTACCGCGCCGACATGGGCTGGGTGGTGCTGGGCGCCTACCTGGTCGTGTTCCTGGTGCTGCTGCCGCGCTATCGCGGCCGCACCTGGCGGGTGCTGGCGCCGACCGCGCTGGCCAGCGTGCTGACCGTTGCCGCCATCGGCCTGCTGGGCCAGGGCCTGATGCTGTTCCACGTGCTGGCGCTGATGCTGCTGCTGGGCGTGGGTGTCGACTATGGCATCTTCATGCAGGAAGAACATGCCGATGCCGGGGATGCGCCCTGGCTCGCCGTCGGCCTGTCCGCCGCCAGCGCCATCCTGTCGTTCGGCCTGCTGGGCCTGAGCGGCACGCCGGCGCTGCAGGCCTTTGGCATGACCATGCTGGTCGGGACCGCGCTGGTCTGGCTGGCGGCCCCTTGTTTTACGCTGAAAAAGGAAACCATCCATGCGACGCCTGTCCTCGTTTAAGACGGCCGCACTGCTTGCCGCCGGGCTGACCCTGGCGGGTTGCGCGACGAAGCAGGAAGGCCCCGCACGCCTCGGCCTGCGCCTGGCGCCCGCCGCGCTGGGCGAGACCATCAGCGTGCAGCAGCACCTGACGGTGCAGCGCGCCGGCAAGACCAACGACCTCGACGCCGCGCTCGAAGTCGATGCGAATAAAGTCAGCCTGGTCGGCCTGGCGCTCGGCATGCGCGTGCTGAGCCTGGAATACGACGGCCGTGAGCTGACCGAATGGCGCCACGCCATGCTGCCGGCCCAGGTGCGCGCCGCCGACGTGCTCGAAGACGTGCAGCTGACCCTGTGGCCGGTGGCCGAGATCGCGCGCGTGCTGCCGGCCGGCTGGACGGTCGAGGAAGCGGGCCTGCGCCGCACGCTGCGCCTGAACGGCGACACCGTGGCCACGATCACCTATAGCGGCCTGCCGCGCTGGCAGGGCACCGCGGTGCTGGACAACCAGCGCTACCAATACAAGCTGACCATCGTGTCGGCGAGCGAGTGAGAACCGACATGCTTTACCTGAACGACTGCGCCCTGGTGTGCGCGCTGGGCGAGGACCGCGCGGCGATCAAGCGCCGCCTGCTGGACGACGCCAGCTCCGGCCTGCGCCTGTCCGACGCCTGCTCGCCCGGCCGCCCGCTGCCGCTGGGCCAGGCCGACGCCGCGCTGCCCGACCTGTCCCATCTGCCGCTGCCACTGCGCAGCCGTAACAACGCGCTGGCCCTGGCGGCGCTGGCCCAGATCCGTCCGGCGGTCGACGCCGCGGTCGCGCGCTACGGCGCCGGGCGCGTGGGCGTGATCATCGGCACCAGCACCTCGGGCGTCGGCGCCACCGAAGCCGCATTGGCCGCGCACCTGGACAGCGGCGCGCTGCCGGACGACTTCCATTACGGCCAGCAGGAGATGGTGTCGCCGGCGGCGCTGCTGGCGCGCGAACTCGGCGCCACCGGCCCGGCTTATGTGCACTCGAGCGCCTGCTCGTCGAGCGCCAAGGCCATGGCCAGCGCCGCGCGCCTGATCCGCATGGGCCTGGTCGATGCCGTGCTCACCGGCGGCGTCGACACCTTGTGCGGCTTCACGGTGGCCGGCTTCAGCGCGCTGGAATCGGTGAGCGAGGTGCAGTGCAATCCGCTCGGCGCCAGCCGCAAGGGCATCAACCTGGGCGAGGGCGCCGCGCTGTTCCTGATGACGAAGGAGCCGGCGGCGGTCGCCCTGTGCGGCTGGGGCGAGTCGTCGGACGGCCACCACATGTCGGCGCCGGACCCGCAGGGCGGCGGCGCGCGCATCGCCATGAGCGAAGCCTTGCGCCGCGCCGGCATCGAAGCGCACCAGGTCGACTACATCAACCTGCACGGCACCGCGACGGTGCAGAACGACGCGATGGAGTCGCGCGCCGTGGCCGAACTGTTCGGCCACGAGGTGGCGGTGAGTTCGACCAAGCCGTTTACCGGCCACACCCTGGGTGCGGCGGGCGCGGTAGAGGCGGCTTTCTGCTGGCTCGCCATGCTGGACGATAACCCGGAGGGCAAGCTGCCGCCGCACCTGTGGGATGGCGCGGCCGATCCGGCGCTGCCCAAGTTAAACGTGGCCGCGCCGGGCGCGCGCCTGGGCCGCCCGATCCGCTACGCACTGAGCAATTCCTTCGCCTTCGGCGGCTCGAACGCGACCCTGGTCTTCGGGAGGCCGGCATGAACGCGCCCGACATCCACAGCCTGGTCCCGCACAGCGGCGCCATGTCGCTGCTCGACCGCTTCGTCGCCGCCGACGAGGACAACCTGACGGCGCAGGTGACGATCCGGCCCGACACCATGTTCCTGCTTGACGGCGCGGTCGGCGCCTGGGTCGGCGTCGAATACATGGCGCAGGCGGTGGCCGCGCATGCGGGTTACGCAGCCACCCGGCGCGGCGAGCCGGTGCGCGTCGGCTTCCTGCTCGGCACGCGGCGCTATGCCTGCGCGGTGCCGGCCTTTGCGCTGGGCAGCGTGCTGACGGTCCATGTGCACCGCGCGCTGCAGGGCGAGAACGGCCTGGGCGCCTTCGATTGCCGTATCGAGGACATCGGCGAAGACGGCGGCGTCAGGGAAGTGGCCACGGCCACGATCACCGTCTTCCAACCAGATAATGTTGAAGAGTTTTTGCAACGGAGTGCAGAATGAACAGTAAGGACAAGAGTGTGCTGGTGACCGGCTCGTCGCGCGGCATCGGCAAGGCCATCGCCCAGCGCCTGGCGCGCGACGGCTACACGGTGGTCGTGCATTGCCGCAGCCGCCGCGAGGAGGCCGATGCGGTCGCCGCCGGCATCCAGGCCGATGGCGGGCAGGCGCGCGTGCTGCAGTTCGATATCGCCGAACGCGATGCGACGAGCGCCGCGCTGCTGGCCGACGTCGAGGCCCACGGCTGCTATTACGGCGTGGTGGCGAACGCCGGCGTGGCGCGCGATACCGCCTTTCCGGCCATGAGCGGCGAGGAATGGGACCAGGTGCTGGGCACGAATCTCGACGGCTTCTTCAACGTGCTGAATCCGCTGGTGATGCCGATGGTCCAGCGCCGCAAGCCGGGCCGCATCGTGACCATGGCCTCGGTGTCGGGTCTGGTCGGCAACCGCGGCCAGGTGAACTACAGCGCGGCCAAGGCCGGCATCATCGGCGCCACCAAGGCGCTGGCGCTGGAGCTGGCGAAGCGCAACATCACGGTCAACTGCGTGGCGCCGGGCCTGATCGAGACCGACATGATCGGCGAGGTGCCGATGGAAGAAGCGCTGAAGATGATCCCGGCGCGCCGCGTCGGCCGTCCGCACGAAGTGGCGGCGGCGGTCAGCTACCTGATGTCGGAAGACGCGGGCTACGTCACGCGCCAGGTGCTGTCGGTGAACGGAGGCCTGGCATGAACCGCCGCGTCGTCGTCACCGGCATGGCCGGCATCAGCCCGCTCGGCAACGATTGGGCCAGCGTACGCGAGCGTTTGGGCGCGTACCGGAACGCGATCGTGCGCATGGAAGACTGGGCCGATTACGAAGGCCTGAACACGCGTCTGGGCGCGCCGGCCATGCCGTTCGAGCTGTCCAGCCGCTTCAACCGCAAGACCACGCGCAGCATGGGCCGCGTGGCGCTGCTGGCCACGCGCGCCAGCGAACTGGCGCTGCAGGATGCGGGCCTGCTCGATCATCCTATCCTGTCCAGCGGCCAGGTCGGCGTGTCCTTCGGTTCCTCGGCCGGTACCCCGAGCGCCATCGGCGACTTCGGCCGCATGATGGAAGAGCGCACCACGCGCGGCATCAATGCCACCACCTACATCAAGATGATGGCGCACACGGCGCCGGTGAACATCGGGGTGTTCTTCGGCGTGACCGGGCGCGTGTTCACGACCTCGTCGGCCTGCACCTCGGGCAGCCAGGGCATCGGTTACGCCTATGAAGCGATCAAGAGCGGCAAGCAGGTGGCCATGATCGCCGGCGGCGCCGAGGAGTTGTGCGCTACCGAGGCGGCGGTGTTCGACACCCTGTTCGCCACCAGCACCTGCAACGACACGCCCGAGACCACGCCGCGTCCCTTCGACCGCGCGCGCGACGGCCTGGTGATCGGCGAAGGCGCCGGCTGCCTGATCCTCGAGGAATACGAACACGCGCTGGCGCGCGGCGCCACCATCTACGCCGAACTGGTGGGCTTCGGCACCAACAGCGACGGCACCCACGTGACCCAGCCGAACGCCGCCACCATGAAGGTGGCGATGGAGCTGGCCTTGCAGGATGCGAACCTGGCGCCGGAGGCGATCGGCTACGTGAATGCGCACGGCACCGCCACCCAGCAGGGCGACCTTGCCGAGAGCCAGGCCACGCACGAACTGTTCGGCAGCCGCATGCCGATCAGCTCCCTGAAGAGCTACATGGGCCATACCCTGGGCGCCTGCGGCGCGCTCGAGGCCTGGTTCAGCATCGAGATGATGCGCGAGGGCTGGTTCGCGCCGACGCTGAACCTGAACGAAGTCGACCCCGAGTGCGGGGAACTCGATTACATCCGGGGCGAGGGACGGCGCCTCGATTGCGAGTACGTCATGTCGAACAATTTTGCGTTCGGCGGCATCAATACCTCCCTGATTTTCAAGAAATACCGCTGATACTTAACTTCTTACTACCTGATCCCCAGACCATGAACAGATCGAAAATCGCCGGACTTGTGTTGATTGCCCTGTCCCTTACCTCAATTAGCGCCTGCAAAACGAAACCGGTTACGCCAGCATATTCATTGCAAGCCTTTCCCGCGGTCGGTACTACCTCGACTGCCGAGGTAGGCGAGGAGCTGATCGAGCAAGGCGATGCTGCAATTGTCGACGCACTGATCCTGCGCAATGATGTCACGATGGGCGACATGACATTCAAGCAGGGCACTTATCCATTGGCCGTCTCCACCGACGACCATCAACTGTTCAACCGCGTCAATGTGCTTCGGCGCAATAAACTTTCCAGTCGTGGGAAGTTGTTCCTTTTTGCTCGCAATGGATCGAGTAAACAATTGTGTGCGAGCCGTTCTGTCTGCGCCGAAGCTGATTTTTCGCTCGGACAGACCACCGCTTTCTCGCGTGCAAGACCACGTCAAGTGCTGGTCTATAACGGCAAAATCGCCGACAAGGTAACGCTGGGCTACCGCGAGTTCATCAAGAGCGCAGGCAAGGCGACCTCAAGTAACGACGTCAGCTATGACCTGACCGAATCGACTTCGCTCAGCTATAAGGGTGCCCGTATTGAAGTGATCAGTGCGACGAATACGGACATCACTTACCGGGTCCTCGCCGGATTCGATGGGCTTCAGTAAAGCCGCTCTGTTCATCATGCAGCAAGGTCGGCGGCGCGTGAGCATCGCCATTTTCAAGATGTTCAATAAAAAGGAAATAACAATGAAAAAAGTTGCTTTATCCATCATCGTGATCGCCGCCATCGGCAGCATCCTCCCGGCCCAGGCCCGCGACACCAAGCTGATGATGCCGCTGGACGCCGCCATGGCCGACAACGACGCCCAGTCGCGCCTGGGCGACGACGTCAAGTTCTACTTCGGCAAGCAGAAGACCCCGGCGGTCCTGAAGAAGCTGGGTACCGACCAGACCAGCCAGAAGACCAATTCCTTCGGCAAGTCGCCCGAGAAGTCGTGCAACTGGGCCTTCCTGTCGGCCATGCTGCGCCTGAAGGCGCGCGCGCAGGAACTCGGCGCGAATGCCGTGGTGAACATCGTCAGCAACTACAAGAACGTCGAGTATTCGAGCGAAACCGAGTTCGAGTGCCACGACGGCGCGATGATGACCGGCGTGGCGCTGAAGGCCGACTTCGTCAAGCTCAAGTAAGCAGCAGGAAGCAGCCATGGCGACGACAGAAACGCTGCTGTGGCTGGCCGATACGGCGCCGCTGGGCGAGGACTGGTTCGCGGCCGGCGCCGCCTGGCTGAACGAGGCCGAGCGCCTGCGCCATGCGCGCTTCGTGCGCGCCGAGCGGCGGCGCCAGTTCGTCGCCGGCCGCGTGCTGCTGCGCAGGGCGCTGGGCGAACTGCTGGGCGTCGCGCCGCGCGAGGTGATGCTCGATGAACGGCCCGGCAATGCGCCGGCGCTGGCCTTTCCGCCTCAGCCCGGCCTTGGCCTGAGCATTTCCCACAGCGGCCAGTGGGTCGCCTGCGCGGTCAGCCTGTCCGGGCCGGTTGGGCTGGACATCGAACGCATCGCTCCCGGGCGCGACGTGCTCGCGATTGCCGCCCAGGCCTTTGGGGATGAGCCGGCAGAGCGCTTGCGGGCGCTGGGTCCGGCCGCGCGCGTGCCCGCCTTTTACCAAATGTGGTGCCGCCACGAGGCCCATATCAAGCTGGGCTGCGAAGCCACCCACGATCTCTTCCACGAATTGCCGGGATTGGCGCTGGTGCTGAGCAGTACCCGGGCCCTGGATGTGCAACCGGCCATGATGAACATGGCCGGCGTCGACTAGCCGCCACGCAGGCGGCCCGCATGCCACTCCAATCCTGGAGTCAGTCCACTCCGAAATCGAAGTAGCTGTTGGTGTTCTGCGAGAAGAAGCCGGCGGTGCGCATTTCGCCGGTGTACAGCACCAGCGCGTATTCGCCTTTCTGCAGCGGCGCCGACGGCTTCACCGAGTACAGGACGAAGCCGTCGCGCGCGCCCGACTGGTCGGCCAAGGCTTCGCTGCTGACCGGAACAACACGGCTCTTGTTGATGCCGCTGGTGTAGGACATGTAGCCGCCGCCGGTCATGACTTCGCGGGTGCCGTTGTTACGCACGGCGAAATTGGCCAGGGTCAGGTAGTCCGGCGCCTGGGCATTGCGCGGCACCGAGATGATGAATTCCGGCGTGCCGGCCAGGCGGCGCTGGGCGGCGCTGCCGCTCAGGGTGGCATAGGTGGCCATGCCGCCGAAGCCGAGCGCGCGGGCGGCGCTGCGCGACTGCGCGATGCGGTACTGCATGATGCTCGGCTGGCCGTCGACGACCACGGTCACTTCTTCCGGGTTGTAGCCCGATGCGGCCTTGGCGGCAGGCGCGGCGCCGCCGGTCTTCTTCGCGTCGCCGGCCTGCAGCATGGCCTTCAGCACGTTGGGCGTGGCGCCCTTGGCCTTCAGCGCGATCAGGGCATTGGCCGAGGTGTCGAAACGTGCCTGGCCATTGTTGATCGCTTGCAGCACGACTTCTTCCGGCATGCCGGCGTCGAGCAATTTGACGACGTCGGTGTTGGTGATCGGGGCCGCCAGCGCTGCGCCTGCCAGCAGGGGGCTGGCGAGAAGGGCCACGAGAAGCCGGTTGAATCGTTTCATGAAGCTGCTCCAAGAGTATTGTTAAGACGAAATATTGTCCAGGAGCATCAGTTTAGTTTCTTTTCTCGCAATAGGCAATCTGTCAATGACAGATCTTGCTTGCAGCTTGGGCGAGAGGTGTCAGCGCGCCACGCCGACCAGCTTGTGCACCAGTTCCGACGAGGTGGAGGCGGCGAACTTGCGCATCAGTTTCGCCCGGTGCATTTCCACCGTGCGTGGGCTGAGGTCGGTTTCGCGCGCGATCACCTTGCTGGTCTTGCCTTCGACGAGGAGGGCGGCGATTTCGCGTTCGCGCGGCGTGAGTTCGGCG
This sequence comes from Massilia sp. YIM B02769, assembly GCF_030411995.1. Lineage (GTDB taxonomy): Bacteria > Pseudomonadota > Gammaproteobacteria > Burkholderiales > Burkholderiaceae_D > Telluria. Next base: position 32,689 of record NZ_JASNRC010000004.1, on the reverse strand, counting down.
GTGACGGGGCGCTTCTCGCTTACGTCCTCGAAGGTCCATACACCGGCGCCGAGCGGCTCGGCCGGGTTCAGCGAGCGCCCGGTCACGTGGCACCAGAACAATTCTCCATCGCCGCGGCGCATGATGCGCTCGTCGGAATAGCGTCCGCGCGCATTCATGATCGGCACGATGCGGTCGCCGGTGCGCAGGAATTCATCCATGGTGGGGTAGAGCACGGCGAAGGATTGGCCGTCGAGCTGGCCTTGCGCGTAGCCGAACATCGATGCCAGCGCCACGTTGCCGGACTGGATCACACGGTTCACCGAAATGCACATGCCGACCGGGGCATGCTGGAAAATCATTTCGTAATCAATGGCGTATGATGAATTCATCTGATGCAGGTCGACTGGGAAGGGAGTTCCGCGCGAGGCGGTATTTCTACGGTATTGTGCTTTGCGCAAGCGTATTTTATGCTGGCTCGCTCTACTCTGCAGGACATAAAGAGCTTTCCGGGCTTAACTCATAAAAGGGACGGGTATGAACAAAGTGTATCCAGACGCGGTGTCGGCGCTGGCCGGCGTCGTGCAAGACGGCCAGATGATCGCTGTCGGCGGCTTCGGCCTGTGCGGCATTCCCGAGGCGCTGATCGCGGCGCTGCGCGATTCGGGCGTGAAGGGATTGACCGCGGTTTCCAACAACGCCGGCGTGGATGGCTTCGGCCTCGGCCAGCTGCTGGAAACGCGCCAGATCAAGAAAATGATCGCCTCCTATGTGGGCGAAAACAAGGAATTCGCGCGCCAGTTCCTGGCCGGCGAACTCGAACTCGAATTCACCCCGCAAGGCACGCTGGCCGAGAAGCTGCGCGCGGGCGGCGCCGGCATCCCGGCCTTCTTCACGAAAACCGGCTACGGCACCATCGTTGCCGACGGCAAGGAAACGCGCGAATTCGATGGCGAACAGTATGTGATGGAGCGCTCGCTGGTGCCGGACGTCTCGCTGGTGAAAGCCTGGAAGGCCGACAAGGCCGGCAACCTGGTGTTCCGCAAGACCGCGCGCAACTTCAATCCGAACGTGGCCACGGCGGGCAAGGTCTGCATCGCGGAAGTCGAGGAACTGGTCGAGATCGGCGAGATCGACCCGGACCAGGTGCACACCCCGAGCATCTTCGTACACCGCATCGTCCACAATCCGACGCCGGAAAAGCGCATCGAACAGCGCACCGTGCGCGCCAACTAATTATTCGGAGACAGAACATGGCATGGACTCGTGATGAAATGGCCGCGCGCGCAGCGAAGGAACTGCAGGACGGCTTTTATGTGAACCTGGGTATCGGCTTGCCGACCCTTGTCGCCAACTACGTACCGAACGATATCGAAGTCTTCCTGCAATCGGAAAACGGCTTGCTCGGCATCGGCCCCTTCCCAACGGACGATGCGGTGGACGCTGACCTGATCAACGCCGGCAAGCAAACCGTCACGGCGCTGCCGGGCGCTGCCTACTTCAGCTCGGCGGATTCCTTCGGCATGATCCGCGGCGGCAAGATCAACCTGGCCATCCTGGGCGCGATGCAGGTCTCGGAAGGCGGCGACCTGGCGAACTGGATGATCCCCGGCAAGATGGTGAAGGGCATGGGCGGCGCGATGGACCTGGTGGCCGGCGTCAAGCGCGTGGTCGTGGTGATGGAACACGTCGCCACCGCCAAGGACGGCACGACCTCGCACAAGATCCTCAAGAAATGCGATTTGCCGCTGACCGGCGTGGGCGTGGTCGACCGCATCATTACCGACCTGGGCGTGATCGACGTCACCGGCACCGGGCTGAAGCTGGTCGAGCTGGCGCCGGGTGTCAGCAAGGAAGACGTGCTGGCGGCGACCGGGGCGGAGCTGGACGTGTCGGCGGTGTAATCCTTCGTCGCGTTGAATGAAGAGGGCGCTGACATATCAGCGCCCTTTGTCGTTTACTGCGGCTGTGCGCGCATTATCGAGGTACGACCGGATTCGCTCGCGGTAACGTACGGTGGGCACCCCGTGCCCACGCGGTTACGTGTGCATCCATCGTTCGCTGCCGCGACGATTCGCTCCGCGGCGCCAACCATGATGGAGACGTTGGCGACACGCTCCTGACACGCCGGCAACCTGCGTCAATCTCGATACGACAAGCGGCAACAATGATCATCGTTCCGCGTGGGCACGGGGTGCCCACCCTACGAACGGCGCAACCAATGGCGAACAATCGCGGTTCTCTACTCCAGCGACCACACATACTGCACCGGCGCCCACGCCGCCTTCGGCTTGCCGTTCACCGTTGCCGGCGTAAAGGTGCACTTGGCAATCGCCACGCGCGCCGCTTCGTCGAGCGACGCATCCCCGCTCGACTTCATCACCTTCGAGTCCTGCACGCTGCCATCGGTCTCGACCTTGAACTGCAAGGTCACTGTGCCCTGGAGCCGCTTGGCCAGCGCGTCGGCCGGGTACTGCGGCTTGGCGCAGCTGCTGAACTGGGCGAGCGGCGGGGTGGTGACGGCGTCGGCCGCGCTGTCGGCCACCGGCGCCTGCGCGCAGCCGACCAGCAGGGTGGCGCTCAGGCCCAGCACGGGAAGCGCCGCCTTCCAGTTCAGTGCCTGCATATCGGGCGTGGGACGGACCAGTCGTTTGATGCGTTGCATGAGATCTCCTCCATTGGCCGCCATGGCCAGCTTGTTGTTGGAGAACTGGAGTTTTTCCAGTTCGGAAAGCGCCAGGGCAAGGCGCCGCGGTTCGCCGATCTGGCGCGCAGCCAGGTCGTCGGCAATGTGTTCGCGCTCGACGCGGATGCGGTGCGAGATCCACCACACGGCCGGGTGGTAGAACAGCAGGGTCTCGATCACGCTCTGCACCAGGTTGACCAGGTAGTCGCAGCGGCGCACATGCGCCAGTTCGTGCGCCAGCAAGGCTTCCAGCAATTGCGGCGGCATGCCCGACGCCAGGGCCGCCGGCACCAGCACCACCGGCTTCCACCAGCCGGCCGTGACCGGGCTGGCCAGGCCATCGACGATGCGCAAGCGCACCGCACGGCCAATGCCGACGCCGCGCGCAAGCAGGTCCAGGCGCGCCTGCCACTGCGCATTGCCGGCCTCGCGCCGCGCCGCCCGCCCGATCCACACCAGGCCGAGCACCATGCGCAGGGCCAGCGCCGCCGCGCAGAAAGCCCAGGCGCCGACCACCCAGGACAACTTGCCCTGCAAGGTGTCGAACCAGCCGTCGGCCTGCACCGTGCCGCCGGCCATCCAGTGGCCGAGGGGCAGGGCGGCGGCGCCGGCATCCGCGCCATGCGACAGGCGCAGCACCAGCGTGGCGGCCGGCCACAACAGGCAGAGCAGCAGGCCGCCGCAGGCCACCAGGTAGCGCGATTCGGCGCGCGCGTTGCGCAGGGCGAGCAGCAGCAGCGCGGTTGCGCAGCCGATCAGCGCGCCCTGCCAGAGAAAGTCGAGCAGCACCCAGCCGAGCTGGGATACCAGGGTCTGCAGCGTCATTCCTTGTCCTCCTTCAGCAGCTTCTCGATCTCGGCGCGTTCCTTTTTCGAGATGCCGCTTTTCAGCGCGGCCAGCACCAGGGCCTTGGCCGAACCGGCAAAGGCGCGCTGCACCAGGTCTTTCAGCAAATTGGTCTGCAGCGAATCCTGCGGCTGGGCCGGCGCGTACACGTGCGAACGCTCGCTTTCGTCGCGTATCAGGAGGCCCTTGGTGTGCATGATCTGCATCAGGCGCAGCACGGTGGCGTAGGTGACGTCGGGGCGGTTCTTCTGCATGCTTTCATGCACTTGGCGCGCGGTGGCGGCGCCCAGCGGCCACAGTACCTGCAGGAGATCGAGTTCGGCCGCGGTCGGCTTGGGGAGATCGGACGGGGTGGGCATGGCGCTTCCTTGGTAACGGGACGCTTCCAGAATAGCTTGTCTAGAAATTCTTGTCTATGTGATTTGAATCGTGCTTTGAATGCTTCTCGAAATATGTAGACATCGATGTCTACATTGGCCTATGCTGGCAGCACTTGACCACCCTGGAGACCCCATGCTGACACGCCTTGCCCTCGCCGTTGCCATCGCCACGCTGCCGCTCGCCGCCGCCGCATCGCCCCTGCCGGGCTATCCTTTCGTGCACGTGAGCGCCGACGCTTCCGTGTACCGCGTGCCCGACATCGGCGCCATCGACTTCGAGATCCTGGTGGCCGGCGCCGACCCGCAAGCCGCGCGCACGACGGTCGAGACCCGCATCGCCGAGGTGCGCGCGCTGCTGCAGGCGCAGGGCGTGTCTTTGGAGGACATGGAAACGCGCGACGTGCGCAAGGAGCAGCAGAAGGACGCGCCGCCGGACGCGCCCGTGTACGAGCTGCGCTCCAGCGTGCACATCAACATGCGCGATCTGTCGAAGTGGGCCGCCGTGGTCGCGCCCCTGCTCGACATGCCGAACCTGGGCAGCTTCGCCACCTCTTTTGACTCCAGCACGCGCGAGGAAGTCGAGGCCGAGCTGATGGCGAACGCCTTGCGCGAAGCGCGCCGCCGCGCCGAGATCATCGCCAAGGGCGCGCGCCGCAAGCTCGGCGCCGTCACGGCCGTCACGCCGGCCGGGGTGAAGAACGTCGGCTATGCAATGGGCCTGCTGCGCGAGGATTTCAGTTCGCGCCGCGGCGCCAGCGCGAACGTGACGAGGAGCGACTTCCTCGCCATCGAAGCGCTGAAGCTGATGCAGCCGGTCGACGTGGTGTTCAGGCTCGAATAAGGCCTCAGCGCTTCAGCACATTCAGCACCGCCAGGCTCATCGCCTGCGCGGCGGTCTTGATCGACGGTTCCGGCACCGGCGCGTAGAACGGCGAGTGGTTGAAGGCGATCGGCTTGCCGCCTTCGCGCGCCGCTTCGGCCACGTCTTTGGCGTCGTACACGCCGGTGAAGAAGAACACCGACGGCACGCCCTGGTCGACGAACTGGGAAAAGTCTTCGCTGGCGGTCATGGCCGGCATGCGCTGGGCATTGGCGTCGCCGAAGGCATCCTTGAACACGGGCTCCAATTGCTGCACCAGCGCCTCGCTGTTGACAATCGCCGTGCCGCCCGGGATCAGCTCCACTTGCGGCGCCGGCGCATTCGCCATCGCGGCCGAGGCCAGGGCGATGCGCTTCACGCCGTCGAGCAGTTTGGCGCGCACTTGCGGGCTGTAGGAGCGGATGGTGCCGCGCACCTGCACGCTGTCGGGGATGATGTTGCCGACCGTGCCGCCGTTGATGGCGCCAATCGTCACCACGCCGAACTCCTTCGGGTCCTTTTCGCGGCTGACCACGGTCTGCACGTCGGTGACGAAACGCGCAGCGATGGCGATCGGGTCGACCGCCTTGTCCGGCGCCGACCCGTGGCCGCCGCGGCCCTTGAACACGATCTCGATCGCATCCGAGTTCGACGACACGGCGCCGACGTTGTAGCCGACCGTGCCGTGGGCCAGCGGCCAGGAGTGCAGGGCGAACGCATAATCCGGTTTGCCGAAGCGCGTGAACAGGCCGTCGGCCAGCATCGCCTTTGCGCCCGACACGGTTTCCTCGGCCGGCTGGGCCACGAACATCAGCGTGCCGCTCCACTCCGACTTCATGTTCACCAGCGTGCGCGCCGTGGCCAGCCAGGAGGTCATGTGGATGTCGTGGCCGCAGCTGTGGGCGGTGAAGCTTTCGCGCCCTTCGCTGGTCGCTTTCGCGCGGCTGGCATAGGGCAGGCCGGACTTTTCTTCCATCGGCAGGCCATCGAGCTCGGTACGCACCATCACGGTCGGGCCGGCGCCGTTCTTGTAGATCGCCACGACACCGGTCTTGCCGACCTTTTCCGTCACCGTGAAGCCGAGCTTGCGCATTTCGGCCGCCAGCTTGCCGGCGGTGCGGGTTTCCTGGAACGCCAGTTCCGGGTGCGCGTGCAAGTCCTTGTAGACGCCTTCCAACGCGGGCCAGGCCTTGTCGACGCTGGCGGCGACCTGGGTTTTCAGTGACGTAGGGAGCTGGGCCTGGGCGGTGAGCGAAAAGCTGAGTGCGGCGGCGAGCGCAGCGGCGTGGGGCAGGCGAGGGATCACGGTGATTTCCTTATCGATGGAAACGGCTGAGGTTTCCAAAATGATACATCTTCCGTGTACGGAATGAACAGAAGTGACGAAAAGTCTACCGTGCCGCGTACCAGCAAGAATGTCTTTAATATAAGTGCCGTTGCTGCGCTGCCGCAGGCCGCGGCACGTCAATACCCACCCATAGCCCGGAAGGACCGACATGGACGACTCCATCGAAACAAACATCGCGCGCCGCAACGTGCTCAAGACCGGTGCGCTGGCGGCCACCGCCAGCGCCGGGCCCCTGGGCGCCATTGCCCCCACCCCCCCTGCGGGGGGCGCCGGCACGCCCCCAGCGCCGGCGGGCGCGCCGGTCACCTCCCACGTCAGCCTGCGCGGCCCCCGCCAGCGCCGTGCCCCTGGGCGCCATTGCCCAGACCCCGCATGCGGGCGGCGCCGGCACGCCCGCTGCGCCGGCGGGCGCGCCGGTCACCTCGAAAGTGAGCCTGCGCGTGAACGGCAAGCAGCACGAACTGACCGTCGACACCCGCACCTCGCTGCTCGACGTGCTGCGCGAGAATTTGCACCTGACCGGCACCAAGAAGGGCTGCGACCAGGGCCAGTGCGGCGCCTGCACCGTCATCCTCGACGGCCGCCGCATCAATTCCTGCCTCAGCCTGGCCATCATGCACGACGGCTCGGAAGTGACGACCATCGAAGGCCTGGGCCAGCCCGGCAAGCTGCATCCGATGCAGGCCGCGTTCGTGAAGCACGACGGCTACCAGTGCGGCTACTGTACCCCGGGGCAGATCTGTTCGGCCGTGTCGGTGCTGGACGAGATCCGGAAGGGCGTCCCGAGCCACGTGACGGCCGACCTGAACCAGAAACCGCTGCTGTCCATCGACGAGATCCGCGAGCGCATGAGCGGCAACATCTGCCGCTGTGGCGCCTACTCGAACATAGTCGATGCCATCACTGAAGTCGCAGGAGGAAAAGCATGAGGGCCTTTACCTACCAGCGCGTAAGCACCCCGGCCGAAGCCGCGCAGGCCGCCGAACGCCATCCGGGTTCGCGCTTCATCGCCGGCGGCACCAATCTGCTCGACCTGATGAAGCTCGAGATCGAAACCCCGACCCACCTGATCGACGTGAACCACCTCGGCCTGGACAAGATCGAGGCCACGAAAGAGGGCGGCCTGCGCATCGGCGCCCAGGTACTGAACGTCGACCTGGCCAGCGACGCGCGCGTCCGCCGCGACTACGCCGTGCTGTCGCGCGCGCTGCTGGCCGGCGCCTCGGCCCAGCTGCGCAACAAGGCCACCACCGCCGGCAACCTGCTGCAGCGTACCCGCTGTCCCTATTTCTACGACACCGCCCAGCCCTGCAACAAGCGCGTGCCGGGCAGCGGCTGCTCGGCCATCGGCGGCTATACCCGGAATCACGCCATCGTCGGCCACAGCGAGGCCTGCATCGCGACCCACCCGAGCGACATGGCGGTGGCCATGCAGCTGCTCGACGCCGGCGTCGAAACCGTGCGCGCCGACGGCAGCATGCGCACCATCCCGATCGCCGATTTCTATCGCCTGCCGGGCAATACGCCGCACATCGAGAACACGCTCGCGGCCGGTGAACTGATCACGGCCGTGACCCTGCCGCGTCCACTCGGTGGGCGTCACTTCTACCGCAAGGTGCGCGACCGCGCGTCCTACGCCTTTGCCCTGGTGTCGGTGGCCGCCGTCGTGCAGCCGGACGGCAGCGGCCGCGTGGCGCTGGGCGGCGTTGCCCACCGGCCGTGGCGCGTGCCTGAAGCCGACGGCCGCATGGCGAGCGGCGCGAATGCCGTCGTCGAACGCCTGCTGGCCGGCGCCAAGCCGACCGCCGACAATGCCTTCAAGGTCACCCTGGTCCAGCGCACCCTGGAATCCGTGCTGGCGGAAGCGAAGAAAGGATAACCATGAAATTCGATACCCCCGCCACCACCAACCCGATCGACCAGTTGAAGGTGGTCGGCAAACCCGTGGACCGCATCGACGGCCCCCTGAAAACCACCGGTACCGCGCGCTACGCCTACGAGCAGCACGAGGCCGCGCCGAACGCCGCTTACGGCTACGTAGTCGGCGCCACGATTGCCAAGGGCCGCATCGCCTCGATGGAGCTCGATGCCGCGCGCCGCTCGCCGGGCGTGATCGCCATCGTCACCGCACAGAACGCCGGCAAGCTGGAGAAGGGCGACTACAACACGGCGAAACTGCTGGCCGGTCCGGACGTGCAGCACTACCACCAGGCCGTGGCCGTGGTGGTGGCCGAGACCTTCGAGCAGGCGCGCGCCGCCGCCCATCTGGTGAAGGTGAACTACACCGAGCAGAAGGGCGAATACAACCTGGAAAAGGCCAAGGGCAAGGCGCAACTGCCGAAGAAGGAAGACAAGCCGGAATCGAAGTTCGGCAACTTCGACAGCGGTTACGCCAACGCGCCGGTGAAGCTCGACGCCGAGTACACCACGCCCGACCAGTCGCACGCGATGATGGAGCCGCATGCCTCGATCGCGTCCTGGGACAACGGCAAGCTGACCTTGTGGACTTCGAACCAGATGATCCACTGGGGCACCAAGGACATGGCCAAGACCCTCGGCATCCCGGTCGAGAACGTGCGCCTGATCTCGCCCTTCATCGGCGGCGGCTTCGGCGGCAAGCTGTTCCTGCGTTCGGAAGCGCTGCTGGCGGCGCTGGGCGCGCGCGAAGCCAGGCGTCCGGTGAAGGTGAACCTGCAGCGCGCGCTGATGTTCAACAACACCACGCACCGCCCGGCCACCATCCAGCGCATCCGCATCGGCGCCACCCGCGAAGGCCGCATCACGGCGATCTCGCACGAAAGCTGGTCGGGCGACCTGCCGGGCGGCCAGCCGGAAACGGCGGTCCAGCAAACGCGCCTGCTGTACGCCGGCGCGCACCGCCTGACGCGCCTGAAGCTGGCCGTGCTCGACCTGCCGGAAGGGAACGCGATGCGTGCGCCGGGCGAGGCGCCGGGCATGATGGCGCTGGAAATCGCCATCGACGAGATGGCCGAAAAGCTGAAGATGGACCCGGTGATGTTCAGGGTGATCAACGACACCACCAGCGACCCGGAAAAGCCGGGCCGCAAGTTCTCGCAGCGCCGCTTCGTCGAGTGCATGCGCCAGGGCGCCGAGCGCTTCGGCTGGAACAAGCGCCAGGCGCAGCCGGGCAAGGTGCGCGACGGCCGCTGGCTGGTGGGCATGGGCGTGGCCTCGGCCTTCCGCAACAACATGGTCATGAAATCGGCGGCGCGCGTGAAACTCGATAAAAACGGCATCGTCACCGTGGAAACCGACATGACCGATATCGGCACCGGCAGCTACACCATCATCGCCCAGACGGCGGCCGAGATGATGGGCGTGCCGCTGTCGAACGTGGTGGTCAAGCTGGGCGACTCGACCTTCCCGGTGTCCTCGGGTTCGGGCGGGCAGTGGGGCGGCAACAGCTCGACCGCCGGCGTGTACGCGGCCTGCGTCAAGCTGCGCGAAGCCGTGGCGGCGAAGCTGGGGCTGGATGCGGCGACGGCCGAATTCGCGGACGGTAGCGTGCGTGCCGGTGGCCGCTCCATGTTGCTGCGCCAGGCCGCCGACGCCGGCGAGCTGGTGGGCGAAGACACCATGGAGTATGGCGACCTGGACAAGAAATTCCAGCAGTCGACCTTCGGCGCGCACTTCGTGGAAGTCGGCGTCGATGTCGCCACCTGCGAGGTGCGCGTGCGGCGCATGCTGGCCGTGTGCGCGGCGGGCCGTATCCTGAACCCGAAGTCGGCGCGCAGCCAGGTGATCGGCGCGATGACCATGGGCGTCGGTGCGGCGCTGATGGAAGACCTGGTGGTCGACAAGCGGCGCGGCTTCTTCGTGAACCACGACCTGGCCGGCTACGAGGTGCCGGTGCACGCCGACATCCCGCACCAGGAAGTCGTGTTCCTCGACGAGACCGACCCGATTTCCTCGCCGATGAAGGCCAAGGGTGTGGGCGAGCTGGGGATATGCGGCGTGGCGGCGGCGGTGGCGAATGCCATCTACAACGCCACCGGCGTGCGGGTCCGGGATTACCCGGTGACGCTGGATAAGCTGATGAGCAAGATGACGCTCAGCGCGTGAGCGGGGCGCGCCGGCGCGGTATGGCCGGCGTGGATGAACGCGTGCAGGGGAACCGGTGCATCCAACGTAGGGTGGGCGCCCTGTGCCCACGCGTAACGTTCGCATGGTGTTGGCCAGGCAAAGTAGGCCAACAATGCGCATCGTTCACGCGTGGGCACGGGGCGCCCACCCTACTTCTTCTGAATCCGGTTGTGCACGTCGTTGATCATCATCATCGCCGCCGACCCATACAACTTGTGGTACTCCGCCACCATCTCCCTCTGCACGATCACCGGATCGGTCGCCACCAGCTCCCGCGCCTCCTCGATCTCGGGCGTGGCGAACACGAAGATCCCGCGCCGGCCTTCCTTGCCGTCGAGCGATCCGGCCAGCACTGGCTTCTTCTCCTCGACGTCCACGCAAGCCTGCAGCGCACCTCACGCGGCCGCCAGCAGATTCACCAGCGTCTTCCAGTCCACCGGCTTGGTCAAGTGGTGGTCGATCCCGTTCGTGTGCGAGCGCGCACGGTCCACCTGCTGGCCCCAGCCGGTGAGCGCGACGATCTTCATTCCCGTGTGTTGCCCACCCTCCCGCACCCGGTGCGCCACCGTGTACCCATCCATGCCAGGCATGCCGATGTCGAGCACCATCGCATCGAAGCCGTCCGGTCCCGACGCTTCCAGCGCCGCCAGCGCCGCCAGGCCGTCGTAGCGCACCTCGACCGTGGCCCCGGCGGTCTTCAGCAGCAGGCACAGCGAATCGGCCGCGTCGCGGTTGTCGTCCACCACCAGCACGCGCCGCCCGGCCAGCACGGCGGCCGCGGGCGCGGCCTCGCCCGGTCCGGCTGGCGCAGCGCCTTGCGCGCGCAGGGGCAGGCGCACCACGAACTCGCTGCCCATGCCGCTGCCGGCACTCTGCGCTTCGACGGTGCCGCCGTGCAGATGCACCAGGTTGCGCACCATGGTCAGCCCGATCCCGAGTCCGCCCTGGTGCCGGTCGGACGGCGCGTGGGCCTGCGCGAACATCTCGAACAAATGGGGCAGGGCGGCGGCGTCGATGCCGGTGCCGTTGTCGCGTACGCTCACCACGGCCATGTCGCCGTCGCGGTGGGCGCCCAGCCAGATACGGCCGCCGCGGTCGGTGTACTTGGCTGCGTTGTTCAGCAAATTCGCGAACACCTGGGTCAGGCGCACCTTGTCGGCCTGCAGCATCAGGGGTTCAAGCGGCAGCGACACCGTGAACGCGTGGCGGGCGCCGTCGATGGCCGGCTGGCTGGTCTCGATGGCGGCGGCCAGGATGTCGGCCAGGTCCACCGCCGTCTTGCTCAGGCCGATCTTGCCGCGTGTGATGCGCGAGACGTCCATCAGGTCGTTCACCAGGCGCACCATCTGGCGCACCTGGCGCTCGATCATCTCGACCATGCGGTCGGCCGCGCGCCGGCCGTCGGGGTGGCGCAGCAGGTGCACGGCATTGCTGATCGGCGCCAGCGGGTTGCGCAGCTCGTGCGCCAGCGTGGCCAGGAACTCGTCCTTGCGGCGGTCGGCCTCCTTCAATGCATCCTCGGTCTGGACCGTGGCGCTGATGTCGATGCAGATGCCGACATGGCCGCGAAAGCCGCCGTCGGCGCCGAACCAGGGCGCGCCGTGCGCATCGAAGGGGTGCCAGCCATCGTCGCCCACGCGGATGCGCACGCGGCGCTGCCAGGGCGCCTGCTCGCGCAGCGCGGCGCGCACCGTTTCGAGGTAGGCTGGCAGGTCGTCCGGATGCAGCACCGCGTGCCAGCCGTGGCCGAGCAGCTGCTCCTGCAGCAGGCCGACCACGTCGAGGAAACGCTGGTTGAAGTAGACCGCGCGGCCGGCTTCGTCGGCCTGCCAGATCAGCGCCGGCGAGGCGTCGGCCAGGGCACGGAAGCGCGCCTCGCTCTCGCGCTGCGCGGCCTCGACCTGGCGCCGCCCCTCGGCTTCCTGCTGCAGGCGCGCGTTGGCTTCGGTCAGCAGGCGGGTGCGCTCCTCCACCCGCTCTTCCAGCGCGCGCCGGTTTTCGTGGGCATCGGCCAGGGCGGCGCCGATCCGGTAGGCCGAGGCGGCATGGGTCGCCAGGCTCTCCAGCACGCGCGCATCCTCGGCATCGAAATGGCGCTCGGGCGTGTGCGCGATCGCCCATACGGTGCCGACCGCTTCGGAGTCGGCGTTCCAGGGGGCGAGCAGGCTTTCGTGCAGCCGGGGCGTTGCGCCGGCCAGTTCGGGGAAGCAGCGCTCGACGCCGTCGAACAGCTGCACCGCGGCGCGCGCCACCACCACGCCGCAAGGGCTGCGCTCGCGCGGCAGGGTGCTGCCGAGCTGCACGGCGAAGGGTCCGACGACGGCGTGCCAGCGGAACTCGCCGTGCTCGCCGCCGGGTTCGAGGATGCTGATGCCGGCCGAATCGGCGCGCAGCAGCTCGACCACCAGTTCGGCGAGCGTTTGCAGCACGCGGTGCGGCTGGTTGGCCATCTCGAGCGCCAGCGCCGTGAGCGCGCGGTTTTCGGACGCAAAGTCCGGGGCGCGGGCGGGGCGCCGCGCCAGCTCGCCGGTGATCAGCACGTCGTCGAGACATGCCAGGGTACCGGAAGACTGCTCGCTGACCATGGGGCCTCCTGCCGGGACAGGTGCACGCTGCCGGAATGCCGACAGAATTGAAAAAGCTTACACCAAGGTGGAAGGGGCTACCAGCCGGCGCACGATAGGACGCGCCGGGCCCGTGCGCCGCTTCAGGGCGCGCTTTTGGCGAGGTCGGCCCTGGCGCGCGCCAGCGCAACGTCCAGCGCTTCCCCGGCCGGCGCCTTGATGTCGGGCAGCACGCCGCTGCGGTCCCAGTCGCTTTTCGTGACCGCGTGGATGATGCGACGGCTGGCGACCATCGGCACCAGGTGGCTGCTGACCGGCTTGCCGTAGGAGCCATGCGCCGCGCCGACGGTGCGCTCGCCGACCACGGTGGCGCGGCCCAGTTGTTGCAGCGTGTAGGCCAGGTTCTCGGCGGCCGAGATGGTGCCGGCGCTCGTCAGGATGTAGACCGGCTTCCTGCCGCCGAAGCGGGCGCCGGTCAGCGCCGGCGCGGTCCAGGCTTCGCTGCGGGTGCCGAGGCGGCGGTCGAGCGTGTCGTAGAGATGGACCGGCTGCTCGTCGAACAGGTAGCTGGCCAGCACCGGGATGAGCTGGGCCGCGCCGCCGCCGTTCTCGCGCAGGTCGAGGATGAGGGCGTCGGCGTCGGCCAGGTCGCTCATCAGCGCGTGCACGAAGGGCGCGGCCTCGGCGGGCGGATAAAAGCTGTCGAAGCGGACCAGGGCGATGTTGCCGTCCAGGTGTTGCGGCGCGGCGAAGTCGTAGTTGGCGGCTTTGGCCCGGGCGCGCCGGGCCGCGGCGCGTTTGCGCACCGTGGCTGGATCGGCCGGCGGCGGCGCGGCCAGCTGGTCTTCCTCGAGGTAGGCGACCTCGGTGTGCTTGTCGTGGCTGATGTCGTCGATGTGCTTGCTCAGCAGCGCGGCCAGGTCGCGCGAGGCGCTGACGTGGTCGTACTCGCCGCGCGCGCGCCGGGCAAGCAAATCGCGCGCGATGGCACTGCCGACCTCGGGGAAGATGTAGGTCTGCTCGAAGGCGCTGGCGATGTCGGCGATGACCTGGTTGCGCTGCTGGGGTGTCAGGGGCGCTTCCGGTGCGGCCTGGACGAGCGCGGAGACCAGCAACAAGGCAGAGGCAGCAAGTTTGATGAATGTCGACATGCTTTTGTGTGGAATTGGTCGTTGCCATATATTAGCAATGGATTGTTCCATTGTCTATGCATCGCCTGGCGCGCGGTACGCGGCAAACGATTGCGTATTTGTCACGATTGCGACACATGGCGTCAGTAGACTCACGGCATTCAACGAACGGAGGTGTCATGGATCGTCGTGGCTTTATCAGGAGCGCAGCCTATTTCACAGTAGCCGGCGCGGGCGTACTCGTGTCGGCATGCGGCGGTTCCGATTCGTCGCCGCAAGGTATGTACGCGTTCGGCCTCGGTGTCGCCAGCGGCGACCCGAAGGACAGCAGCATCGTGTTCTGGACCCGCTGCGCCCCGATCTCGGGTAGCGCGCCGGTCGACCTGCGCCTCGAAGTGGCGCTCGATGCGACCTTCAGCCGTCCGGTGGCCCTGGTCGACCTGCAGGCCGTGGCGGCGTATGACTTCACGGTGCGCGCCAAGGTGACCGGGCTGGCGCCGTCCACCGCCTACTTCTACCGTTTCATCGCCGGCAGCGACACCAGCCCGGCGGGCCAGGCCCGCACCGCGCCCGCCGCCGCCAGCGCGCCGGCGCAGCTGCGCTTTGCCTGGATGACCTGCCAGGACTGGAGCGTCAACCATTGGGGCGCGATGGAACTGATGGCGAAGGAAGAACTGGACTTCATCGTCCATCTCGGCGACTACATCTACGAAACCGTCGGCGCCGCCTTCCAGGCCGGCGCCGCCGAGCCGGCCCACGGCAAGATCACGCTGCCGAACGGCGTGGCGATGGGCGGCGCCGCGCTGCATGCGAACACGGTCGACGACTACCGCACGCTCTACCGTACCTACCGTGGCGACCCGCGCCTGCAGGAGCTGCACCGCAAGTGGCCGATGGTCGTGATCTGGGACGACCACGAATTCTCTGACGACTGCTGGCAAGACCACCAGACCTACAGCAACGCCAACGTCCAGCAGACCGCACGCCGCCGCGCCGCCAACCAGGCCTGGGCCGAGTACATGCCGGTCGACTGGGGCGACGTTTCCTTCGACCTGAACAAGGCGTCCTACGACAACATCCGCATCTACCGCGACTTCCGGTTCGGCAGCTTGCTGCACCTGGTGATGACCGACCAGCGCCTGTACCGCGACGACCACATCGTCGGCGAGGCGGCGTATGCGCAGATGATGGGGAACGACCCGGTGAACGGCAGCGATTCGATCGGCAGCCGCTACTTCGTGCCGCAGCCGCTGCTGCAGCAGTTCGAAGCGGCCGCCACGCAAGCGCGCGGCCGGGCGCCGAGTATCCTCGGCGCCACGCAGACCCAGTGGTGGAAGGACACCATGAAGGGCTCGACGGCGACCTGGAAGGTGTGGGGCAACGAAGTCACGCTGAACCGCATGTGGCTCGACATGCGCACCCAGGCGCCGGCGCCGTTCAACCAGCTCTACATCGTCAACGCCGACGGCTGGGACGGCTATCCGGCCCACCGCGCCGAGCTGCTCGGCTACCTGCGCAGCCAGAACGTGGCCAACGTGGTGGCGATCACGGGCGACCTGCACGCCTTCCAGTGCGGCGTCGTCTACGACAATGCCGACCCGGCCACGGGCAAGGCGGTGGCGGTGGATTTCGTCAGCGCCGGTATCAGCTCGTCCTCGTTCTACCAGTACCTGCGCGCCGGCTCGGCCGGCACGCCGCTGGCGCCGCTGGTGGCCACGCCGCAGACCTTCGACGGCGTGCTGCGCCTGAACAACCCGGCCTTTGCCTATGTCGACCACAACGCCCAGGGCTATGCGGTGGCAACGGTGACGGCGGCGGCGTTCACGGTGGTCTTCAACAAGGTGCAGCCGTTGAATGCGGACGGCAGCAAGCCGGCGGCGCCGCTGGCGAAGCGTACGCGCATCACGGTGCGCGCGGGCACGAACGCGCCGGTGGTCGAGGACAACGTGGCTTGATGGGATGAGGAGGGCGGCGCAGGCACACGCGGCGCCCGGCCAACACCAGGCAGGCCGCGTCGCCAGCCTGATTCAGCGCGCGCCGTCCTTGAGCGTGCGCCGCAGCCTGGCCACGATGTCGTTGAACGCGGGCGCCTGCGCTTCGAGCTGGATCCCGCCCTGCCGGTCGTCATGCGTGATCCAGAAGCTGGCGCCGTCGATGTCGATCGCCACGAGGTCGAACTGCTTCATTCCTTGAAATACACCACTTGGTGGCTGGTGGCCAGCAGCTCGCCGCGCTCGTTCCACATCTCGGCGCTCTGGTCGAAGAAGCCGTTGCCGAAGCGCTGCGCGCGCGCCACGCCGAGCAGCGGCGCGCTGCCTTGCGCTGCCAGCTGCTGCGCGTCGGCGTGGAGGAAGGTGGTCAGGGCCACGGTTCCGATCGGCACCCACTTCGGGCGGCGCACGAAGATGCGCGGATAGAAGGCGTCGCACAGGGCGGCCAGCGACAGGTAGTCGAGCGGGCGCTCGGGCGTGTCGCGGATCCACATGGTCGACTGCGAGCTGTCGCTGGGCGTGTCCGGGGCGCCGGGCGCGCCGTCGATGAAGCGCATCTCGTAGCGGCCGGTCCAGGCGGCGCGGGCAATGTGCGGAGCAGGCGCGATGCTGCCGGCCGGCGGCACCTTGGGGAAGCTGGCGTCGAGGGTGGCCCAGGTTTCGCGCCGCACCGCGGTGACCGCCGTGGCAAAGGCGGCCACTTCCCCGTTCTGGATCAATTCCACATGCCAGTGCTGGGTCGTGCGATTGGTGCGCATCACACGCGTCCGGACCGTGAAACCGCCGTCGGCGATCGGGGCGGCGAAGTGGACGGTCTGCGAGACCGGTTCGCCCAGCAGATCGGGGTGGCGCATGACCGCGTTCAGCAAAGTGGCGGCGATGATGCCGCCGAAGGGACCGACCATGTTGCCGTAGGCGGGATGGGTCTGGCCTTGCGTCTCGTTGTCGCCGATGCTTGCCAGGGCGATGGCGGCGTCGAAGTCGTGCGCCGCCGCGGAAGTGCTGTCCCTGCTCATGTCCGTGTCCCTTTGCTGTTGTGTCATGCAAGCGATCTTAGCATCAGGCGGTGCGGTTTGCCTGGGCCGGGCAGGGACGAAAAAAAACCGCGCACGAGGCGCGGTTTCCTGGGAGCCGAAGGCGATTACGCTACCTTCTGGATCACCGGGGTGCCGACCACTGGGTCGATGGTCTCGGCCGGTTCGACGTAGGTGCCGTTCAGGACGGCGTTCATGCGGTCGTGGTCGAGTTCCTTCTCCCACTTCGACACCACCACCGAGGCCACGCCGTTGCCCACAAAATTGGTGAGGGCGCGGCATTCGCTCATGAAGCGGTCGATACCGAGGATCAGCGCCATGCCGGCCACCGGGATGGTCGGGACCACGGCCAGGGTTGCGGCCAGGGTGATGAAGCCGGCGCCGGTGATGCCCGATGCGCCTTTCGAGGTCAGCATCGCCACGGCGAGGATGGTCAGTTCCTGGGTGAGCGTGAGGTCGGTGTTGGTTGCCTGGGCAACGAACAGGGCGGCCATGGTCATGTAGATGTTGGTGCCGTCCAGGTTGAACGAGTAACCGGTCGGGACCACCAGGCCCACCACCGACTTCGAGCAGCCCAGCTTTTCCAGCTTGCGCATCAGGGCCGGCAGGGCCGATTCCGACGAGCTGGTGCCGAGCACGATCAGCAGTTCTTCCTTGATGTAGGAAATGAACTTGAAGATCGAGAAGCCGGTCATCTTGGCGATGGTGCCCAGCACGATGACGACGAACAGGAAGCAGGTCAGGTAGAACGAACCCATCAGCTTTGCCAGCGGGACCAGCGAGGCCAGGCCGTATTTGCCGATGGTGAAGGCCATTGCGCCGAACGCGCCGATCGGAGCGAGCTTCATGACGATGTTCACCACGCCGAAGATGACGTGCGAGAAGTCGTCGATGATCTTGGTCATCGGACGGCCGCGCTCACCCAGCATCGACAGGGCCACGCCGAACAGGATCGCGATCAGCAGCACCTGCAGGATGTCGCCCTTGGCGAAGGCATCCACGAAGGTGTTCGGGATGATGTTCATGAGAAAATCGACCGTGCTCTGGTGCGAGGCCTTCTCGGTGTACTGGGCGATCGCCTTGGTATCGAGGTGGGCGACGTCGACGTTGAAGCCGGCGCCCGGCTTGGCGATGTTCGCCACCAGCAGGCCGATCACCAGCGCGAAGGTCGACACGACCTCGAAGTAGAGCAGGGCCTTGCCGCCGACGCGGCCGACCTTCTTCATGTCCTGCATGCCGGCGATACCCGCCACCACGGTGCAGAAGATGACCGGTGCGATGATCATCTTGATCAGTTTGATGAAGCCGTCTCCCAAAGGCTTCATCTTCTCGCCGAGCTCGGGATGGAACACGCCCAGCAGGACGCCCAGCACGATGGCGAAGAGGACCTGTACGTACAGGATTTTATAGAATGGCTTTTTCATGACAACTCTTCTCGAGAGGTTGATGGTGATCGCATCATCACAAAATCTCTCGCGGGTGCATATTGTGGATATCCGCAGGTCCGTGAATGACCGTCATATGGTTTCTTGATGTCCGTATTGATGGCGGATATCAATAAAACGGATGACTGACGGTGGTGCATGCATGCACCGATGTAGGGTGGGTACTCGTACCCACCACGCGTACCGGTGCGCATTGGCCACGCAAATGGTGGGTTCGAGAACCCACCCTACCGATGTTCGTAGGGTGGGCTCCCGAGCCCACGCGGTACAGCGCATGCATGTTGAAACGCCAACCCGGAGGGTCGCGGACGTCGCCGGTTTCTTTCATCGGTAGGATTGGCATGGGTACGACCGCGTGGACACAGGTGTCCACCCTACAACCCCGTTACGGCTTGCGGTAGACTTTCCCGCCTTTCATGACGAAACCCACCTTGCGCAGGGCCGCGATATCCGCCGTCGGATCGCCCTCGACCGCCACCACGTCCGCCAACGCGCCCGGCGCCAGGCGCCCCAGGTCCTTGCCCTTGCCAAGGATATCGCCCGCCACCGCGGTCGCCGCGCGCAGCGCCTCCGTCGGCGTCATCCCCAGCCGCACCATCCATTCCAGTTCGCGCGCATTGGTCCCGTGCGTGAACACGCCGACGTCGCTGCCATTCCCGATCACGACCCCGACCTTGCGCGCCAGGGCAAAGGCCCGTGCCGCCTCCTTCATCGACGGCGTCGGCTCGCCGCCGCGCACATGCTTCTGGAAGTATTCGCCGATCGCCTCCGGCGCCGTGAGCGTCGGGATGTACGCGGTGCCGCGCTCCTTCATCAGGCGGAAGGTGGCCTCGCTGGCGCCATAGCCATGCTCGATCGTGTCGACCCCGGCCAGCACCGCCATGCGGATCGCCTCGTCGGTGCTGGCGTGGGCCGCCACCTTGCGCGCGGTGACGTGGGCGGCGGCCACCATCGCCTTCATCTCTTCCATCGTAAAGGTCGGACGGCTGGTGCCGTCGACGCCGGTGCGGTAGTCGGCATAGAACTTGATCCAGTCGGCGCCGTGCGCGGCCTGCTCGCGCACCGCCCTGGTCACCTCGTCGACGCCGGTGGCCGGCTGGGCGCCATAGGGGATCTCCATGTCCGGGCGGTAGCTGCGCTCGGCCGGGCCGTAGCTGAAACTGGCCACGATCGCCTTGGTGGCGATCAGCAGGCGCGGGCCGTCGACCACGCCCCCTTCGATGGCGCGTTTGACGGCGACGTCGGCGTAGTTGGCGCCTTCGGTGCCGAGGTCGCGCAGGGTGGTGAAGCCAGCCTGCAGCGTCTCCTTTGCGTGCTTGCCTGCGAGGAGGGTGCGGTACTCCACCTGTTCCTTGATCACCTGGTCGTCCCAGGTGGTTTCGTTATACGGATGCAGCAGCACGTGCGAGTGCAGGTCGATCAGGCCCGGGATCAGGGTCTTGCCGGGCAGGGCGATGCGCTCGGCGTCGGCCGGGACGGCGATCTTCTGGAGCGGGCCGACTTCCTTGATGCGGCCATCGCCCACCAGTACCGCCCAGCCGGTTCTAGCCTGGCCGTCGCCGGTCCAGACGCGGTCGGCAGTGAGCAAGAGGGTGCGCGGTTCGGCCGCCTGGGCGGCGGATACGGCGAGTAAGGTGAGGGTGGTGACGGCGAGTTTGCGGGTCCAGCGGCGCATGGCGGGTCTCTTATTGTTGTGAAGATGGAATGATAGCGGACTGCCTGGCGACGTGACAGGCCTTCCGGTATCCTTGCGCCGATCCACATTCGAAAGGCAGGCATGACACAGGCAGGAAAGGGCGACATGACGCAGCTGTTGCAGCAGGCCGTCGCACATCACCAGGCAGGCCGGCTGGCGCAGGCGCAGGCCTTGTACCGCGAGGTGCTGGCCGCCGTGCCGAAGCAGTTCGACGCCCTGCACCTGCTCGGCGTGATTGCGCGCCAGCAGGGCGATGCGGCGCAGGCCGTCGACCTGATCGTGCAGGCCATCGCCATCAATCCGGCCCAGGCCGCGCCCCACTGCAACCTCGGGGCAGCCTTGCAAGACCTGGGCCGCAGCGCCGAGGCGCTGGCCAGCTACGACCAGGCGCTGCGCCTGAATCCATCGTACGCGATGGCCTTCGCCAACCGCGGCAACGCGCTGCGCAAGCTGGGGCGCGCGCAGGAAGCAATCGACAGCTACGACCGCGCGCTGGCGCTGCGCTCGCCGTATCCGGAAGCGGCCTGCAACCGCGCGGCGGCACTGCTCGACCTCGGCCAGCCGCAGGCCGCGCTGGAGAGCGCCGAGCGCGCACTGGCCGGCCAGCCGCGCTATGCGCAGGCGCTGTGCGTGCGCGCGAATGCCTTGTATTTGCTGCGCCGCCTGCGCGATGCGGTCGATGCCTACGACCACGCGCTGGCGGTCGACCCGAATATGGCCGAGGCCCATGCCGGCCGTGGCATGGCGCTGCACAAGCTGCGCCGCTTCGACGAGGCGCTGCGCAGCTACGACCGGGCGCTGGCGCTACGGCCCGGCCATGCGGCCACGCACGAGCATCGCGCGGCGACGCTGGTGGCCCTGGAGCGCAAGCCGGACGCCATCGACGCCTACGCGTCCGCGCGCCGGATCCTCGGCGAGCATGGCGTCGATACAGGCCAGGTCGACTTCGCGCTTGCCGCGCTTGGTGTGGGCGGCACGCCGGAACGCGCGCCGCAGGATTACGTGAAGGCGCTGTTCGACCAGTATGCCGGTCACTTCGACCAGCACCTGACCGGGGTGCTGGACTACCGCACGCCGGCGGCCATCGATGCCGCCTTGCGCCAGGCGCAGGTGTCTATCAGTGGCGATGTGCTCGACCTGGGCTGTGGCACCGGGCTGTGCGCGCCTTATCTGAAGCCGGGCGCACGCTCGCTGGTGGGCGTCGATCTGTCGGAGCGGATGCTGGACAAGGCGCGCGAGACAGGGCGATACGACCGCCTGGCCTGCGCCGACATCGTCGCCTTCCTGGCGCAGGAGAGCGATGGCGTCGACCTGGTCGTGGCGGCCGACGTGTTCGTGTACTTCGGCGACCTGGCCGCCGTGTTCGGTGAAGTGAAGCGGGTGCTGCAGCCAGGCGGCGCGTTCTGCTTTTCCACCGAAACCTGCGCGGGCGAGGACTTCGTGCTGCAGGCGTCGAACCGCTATGCGCATTCGGCCGGTTACCTGCGCCGGCTGGCGGAGGCGCATGGCTTCCGGGTCACGTTGCTGGAATCGTCGCCGCTGCGCAGCGAGAATGGCGTGCCCATCATCGGCCAGGTTGCGGTTCTGCGTGGGATGGGCGGCGGCGTCTCGTCTTGATCGGTGGGGACGAGTCCCCACCCTACATTGCAGGGTGGGTTCTCGAACCCACCATCCGCATACGGCGAGGCACCGCCAGGCTCATTCACCTGTTTTGCGCGTATTCACGCCGAGGCACAAGCCACATGTGAGCAGCGCCAGTGTCACGTGCAAGGCATACAAGGGCACGAAATCCGCCCGCGTCAGCGTCGCCGATCCCACCAGCACCACGGCAATCGCCACCCCCAGCGCCCCGCCCAGCTGGCGCGTCGCCTGGTTCACCGCGCTGCCCACCGCATACTGCGCCGGCGGCAACCTGGCCACGGCCGCACCCGCCAGCGACGGCAGCACCATGCCGACACCCGTCCCGCTGAGCAGCACCGCCGGCAGCCATTGCGTCAGGTAATGCGGTTCGCTCCCCACCATCGTCAACAGCCACAAACTGCTGCACGCATACACCAGCGCGCCCGGCACCAGCACGCGCCGGTGTCCGTAGCGCGCGGCGATGCGCCCGGCGATGATCGCTGTCGGCACCACGGTCAGCGGCCCCGGCGTCACCGCCAGGCCGGCGGCGGGCAGGCTGTAGTGCCAGACCTTGGTGAGATAGGCGAAGTAGGAGAAGAACATCAGCGCGAACGCGGTGCCGAAGGCGAGCGTCGCCAGGTTCACCAGGCTGTAGCTGCGGTTCGCAAACAGCGCCAGGTCCACCAGCGGCGCGCTGGCCGTGCGCGCCCAGATGACAAAGGCGCCCAGTCCCACGACGCCGCTCAGGGCCAGCACCGCCAGCTCGACCCGGCTCCAGTGCGGCGACTCGGACTGCGTGATCGCCATCGCAAACGCGCCCACCGCCAGGATCAGGAGCAGCATGCCAACCACGTCCACCCGCTGCCGGCTTGCAACGGCACCGGCTTCTTGCAGCCGCGCCGCGCCGAACCACAGGGACAAGGCGCCCAGCGGCAGGTTCAGGTAAAACGCCGCCGGCCAGCCGAAGTGTTCGATGACGGTCGTGCCCAGGCTCGGCCCCACGGCCGCCGCCAGGCCGCCGACGGCGCCCCACAGGCTGACGGCAACGGCGCGCTTCTCCTTCGGAAAAGCGTCGAGGATGATCGACAGCGAGGCCGGCGTCAGCAGCGCCGCGCCGAGCGCCTGCGCCACGCGCGCCGCGATCAGAAAGGCCACGCTGTCGGCCATGCCACAGGCGGCGGACGCGGCGAGGAAGATCGTTACGCCGCCGAGGAACACGCGCTTGCGGCCGTGCGTATCGGCCAGGCCGCCGGCCGGCACCAGCATGGCGGCGTAGACGATGGTGTAGGCGTTCAGCACCCAGGACATGTCGGCCGGCGTGGCGCTCGGGAAGCTGCGCCCGAGCGGGCCGAAGGCGGCGTACAGCAGGGTGGCGTCGAGCGAGACCAGGAAGACGGCGATGCTAGCGATCCAGAAGATGGGCCAGGGAGAGGCGCTGGCTGCGGCGCCGGCGGCCAGCGGGGACGGGGCGATGGAGGGAGTGGTCATGGTGGTGGCCCGAAAAGGATCAGCGTGCAGAATCGGGAGAGATGCCGATGTAGATGCCGGGTTCGTTCGACAGGCCGCGCTTGATCCCCTGCGTCCATTCGTCGACCGCGATTTCGCTGGCGCCGGCTTCCAGCGCCGCATAGGCCCGCTCGACCACGAAATCCGGCGCCAGCTTCGGTGCGTCGAAGCCCTTGGTCAGGTCGGTGTCGATGAAGCCGACGTGCAGGCCGAGCACTTGCGTGTCCTGCGCACGCAGTTCGTTGCGCAGGCCGTTGGTCATGCTCCAGGCGGCGGCTTTCGACACCGCATACCCGGCCAGCACCGGCGCGCTGAGCCAGCTCGATACCGACAGCACGTTCAGCAGCGCGCCGCCGCCGTTCCTGGCCAGCACCGGGGCAAAGGCCTGGCTGACGCGCAGCATGCCGTAGACATTGGTCTCCATCATGCGCTGGGTGGCCTCGATGCTGCCGACGTCGAGCAGGCCGCCGGTGGTGGCGATGCCGGCGTTGTTGATGACCAGGGTGACGTCTCCGCAGTCGGCAGCGGCGACCGCAAGCTGCGAGGGATTGTTGACGTCGAGCGCGATCGGCACGACGCCGGGCAGGGCAATGCTGCCCGGGTCGCGCGCGGCGGCATAGACCTTGCGTGCGCCCGCTGCCAAAGCAGCACGCGCAAAGGCGAGACCGAGGCCACGGTTGGCGCCGGTGATGAAGACGGTGGCATCTGCGAGTTTCATGGCGTTCCTCTTTCAGGTTAAGAAAATATGACGCTCATCATATTTGAAGGCGAAATGTAGGGTGGGTACTTGTACCCACCATGCGTATCCAGTGCTTGTCGCATGTAGATGGTGGGTTCGAGAACCCACCCTACGGAGACGCCTTGTCGTACTGCGCCAGCAAGGCCTCGCGTGACGCTTGCAGCAGCGGACCGGCGCCGTCGCCGAGCGCGCGCGCCAACTGCAGGGTGCCGACCAGGGTGCTGGCAATCACCTGCGCCTGCGCCTCAGATGCGCTTGGCGGCAGCGCCTGGCGCACGATGCCGATCAGCCCCAGCACGCGGCGGCGCGAAGCGGCCAGCACGTCTTCCTGCTGGCGGCTCATCTCGGACCCGAGAGCGGCAACCGGGCAGCCACGTTCGGCCGCTGCCACATGCTCTTCGCTCAGGTAGCCGTCGACCAGGGCGCGCAAGGGGCTGATGCCGGCTTCGCGCGCCAGTTCCAGGCGCCGCGCCAGCACCCTGGCGCTGCCGGCCCCGGCATGGTCGAGCGCGGCGGCGAGCAGGGCGTCGCGCGACTTGAAGTGGGCGTAGAAGCCGCCGTGAGTGAGGCCGGCTTCTTTCATCACCTCGGCCACGCCGACACCGGCATAGCCGTGACGGCGCACGGCGCGGGCGGCCGCGTCGAGGATGCGCTGGTGGGAAAGCTCGCGCCGGGTTTGCTTGGCTTCGGAGTTCATGACGGCTGAAACAAAATATGATGGACTTCATATTATGATCATCATATTTCCGCGTCAAGCAGAATCTGTGCGCCGCGCGCTGGCATCGCCTCGGCAGGCTAGACCATGAAACCTTCCAGCTCGGCTGCGATCCGCTGCGCCAGCTGGTGGATGTGGTAGCCGTCGACGAAGCCGTGGTGGGCCTGCACCGAGAACGGCAGCGCCAGGCGGCCGTTCGGGCCATCCTTGAACTTGCCCCAGGCCAGCGAGGGAATGTCGGGCGCGCCGAGACTGGCGGCCGGATGCTGGATGGACGTGAAATCGAGCCACGGTATGCAGGTGATGAAGACCTGGTCCTTTGCCTGGCGCGGCGACAGGCCGGCGTAGGCGTTGTTCAACGCCAGCATGGCGCCAGCCTCGTCGCGCGCGGCCACGCTGCGCCGTACGAACTCGCGCAGGTCGTCGGACCAGTCGAACAGGGCGAAATTCAGGTCGTGGTGCTGGTTGGTGACCGTGAACGAGGGCATTAAACGGTCGATCTCGATGACCTCGCCCTCGAACACGCGGTAGCGGAAGTTCGGAATCGCCAGCACCGAGCGCAGCACGGCGCACAGCAGCACGTGGAAGGGCGGCAGGCCCTGCGCCTTGCACCAGGGCCGGAAGTCCGGCAGGTCCATCGTGAAGCAGAGGTTGACCGCGGGGCTGTCCATGCGGTCGAAGAGGTCGAAGCGGTCGCGCCGCCGTTCAAAGTGCTGCATGCTGGTTCTGCTGTGGTATCGAAGGGCAGAATTGTCGCATACGGGATTGCTTTTCGTAGGGTGGACAGCTGTGTCCACGCGGGATCATCACATGCACGAGGGCGGCACAAATCGGGATGGCGATGCGTGCATCCCGGTTTCGTTTTCGTTCGCCGATGGTCATTCGATGAGACCGCGTGGGCACGTAATTGATGCCCCCGGCATCAATTACCCCAACCCTACGAAACTGCTTACTGCGCGGCCCAGCCCCCATCCATGTTCCACGCCACGCCGCGCACCTGCGCCCCGGCCGGCGAGCAGAAGAACACCGCCAGCGCACCCAGTTCGTCCGGCGTGACGAATTCGCCCGAAGGCTGCTTCTCCGCCAGCAGCGCGCGCTTCGCCTCGTCGTTCGACACGCTTTCGCGTGCGGCGCGGTCGTCGACCTGCTTCTGCACCAGCGGCGTCAGCACCCAGCCCGGGCAGATCGCGTTGCAGGTCACGCCGGTCTGCGCGGTTTCCAGCGCGGTCACCTTGGTGAAGCCGACCAGCCCGTGCTTGGCCGCGACATACGCCGATTTCTGCGCCGAGCCGACAAGGCCGTGCACCGAGGCCAGGTTCACGATGCGGCCCCAGTTCTTCTGCTTCATGCCGGGCAGGGCCAGGCGCGTGGTGTGGAAGGCCGAGGTCAGGTTGATGGCGATGATGGCGTCCCATTTCTCGACCGGGAAGTCCTCGACCGGCGCCACATGCTGGATGCCCGCATTGTTGACCAGGATGTCGACGCCGCCGAATTTGACGGATGCAAACTGCATCATCGCCTCGATCTGCTCGGGCTTCGACATGTCGGCGTTGTGGTAGGCGGTCTGCACCCCGAATTCCTGGCCGACGTCGGTGTACAGCTTTTCGATCTGCTGGGCGTCGCCGAAGCCGTTGAAGACGATGTTCGCGCCCTGTTCGGCCAGCGCACGGGCGATGCCGAGGCCGATGCCCGAGGTGGAGCCGGTGACGAGTGCCGTTTTACCGCTTAACATCTTTATGCTGGTGCTTGCGCTTTTGCTGAGACTCATGCTGCCCTCTTTAAAGTGGTGTTCAAGGTGCCTGCTCGGAATTGGTAGAATTCTAATCGCACTGCCAGCTAAAATGTCGGTTGCGGCTGAACAGGCAGACAATATTGCATCATGGAGGCGGGATGAGCGAAGCGAGGATCAAACATGTGCAGTGCAGCTCGCGGGCTGGCCTGCACCGCATCGCCTACAAGGAGTGGGGCGACCCGGCCAACCCGCGCGTGCTGGTCTGCGTGCATGGCGTGACGCGCGTGGCCGACGACTTCGACGCCCTGGCGCGCGACTTGTCGGACACCTACCGCGTGGTCTGCCCCGACGTGGCCGGGCGCGGCCGGTCCGACCACCTGCGCGACCCGCAGCTGTATGCGGTGCCCCAGTACGTGGCCGACATGGTGACGCTGATCGCGCGCGTGACGGCAGAGAGCGAAGACAGCCGGGTCGACTGGTTCGGCACCTCGATGGGCGGCCTGATCGGCATGGTGCTGGCTTCGTTGCCGGAGACGCCGATCGCCAAGCTGGTGCTGAACGACATCGGCCCGGTGCTCGACGAAGCCGCGATGCGCCGCATCGCCGACTACATCGGCCAGGACCTGCGCTTCCCGGACTTCGACGCCGGCGCACGCTTCGTGCGGGAAGTGTCGAGCTCGTTCGGCCCGCACACCGATGACGAATGGCGCAAGCTGGCGCACGACGTGCTGCGCCAGGCGCCGAACGGCGAGTGGGTGCGCCACTACGACCTGGCGCTGGCCGAGCCGTTCAAGGCCGTCACCGCCGCGCGCGCCGAAATGGGCCAGGCGGCCTTGTGGCGCGCATTCGATGCGATCCGTTGCCCGACGCTGCTGGTGCGCGGCGAACTGTCCGACCTGCTGTCGCACGCGACGGCGCAGGAAATGACGACGCGCGGCCCGCGTCCGCGCCTGGTCGAGTTCCCTGGCGTCGGCCACGCGCCCACCTTCGTGCACGCCGACCAGATCGCGCTTGCACGCGCATTTTTACTGGGCTGAGGTTCATCCGACCGAAGCCCCACGTTCTAGAAAGAGAAGAAGATGGAAATCACCCGTTACCACGTTGGCAAACGCCTCTCCGAAACCGCTGTCCACAACGGCACCGTGTACCTGGCCGGCCAGATCGCCGAAGACACCACCCAGGACATCGAGGGCCAGACCCGCGAAGTGCTGGGCCACGTCGACCGCCTGCTGACCGAGGCCGGCAGCGACAAGACCTGCATCCTGATGTGCCAGATCTACATCGCCGACATGGCGCACTTCGCCGGCATGAACGCGGTCTACGACGAGTGGGTGGCGCAAGGCCACACGCCGCCACGCGCCACCGTCGAATCGAAGCTCGCCAACCCGGCCTGCCTGGTGGAGATCGTCGTCACCGCCGCGCTGCGCTAAGCGATGGTTTCCACCGCCGCCCTCGGCGACGCCACCACCCAGCTGGTTCAGGGCCTCAGCCCTGAGGAATGCGCACGCGTGCAGCATGCGCTCGACTACGCCGCGGCCGCCTATGGCGAGCGCGCCCTGGCATCGAACCAGAACGCCTTCGAGTTTTCGCTGGGCGTGGCCGGCACGCTGGCCTATTTGCGCAGCGACGTCGAAACCCGCATCGCCGGCCTGCTGTTCGAGCTGGCGATGTTCGAGCCGGCCATCGTCGAGACGCTGGAGCAGCTGTTCGGCAGCGAGGTGGCGACGCTGGTGCGCGGCGTCCAGCAACTGATCCGCCTGCGCGACCTCACCGTGGCGCAGCCGGTGCTCGGGCGCGGCAAGAACGCGGCCCAGGAAGCGGCGGCCCACATCGAAACCCTGCGCAAGATGCTGCTGGCCATGGCCACCGACATGCGCGTGGTGCTGGTGCGCCTGTCGTCCTGCGCCACCATGCTGCGCTGGTTCGCCGAGCAGAAGCGCTTCGACGACACCACCCGCGACTACGGCCGCGAGGTGATGGATTTGTATGCGCCGCTGGCGAACCGCCTCGGCATCTGGCAGCTGAAGTGGGAGCTGGAAGACCTGTCGTTCCGCTTCCTGCAGCCGGATACGTATAAACGCATCGCCAGGATGTTGGAAGAAAAGCGCATGGCGCGCGAAGGCTTCGTGCAGTCCTCGATCGACCGCCTGGAAGGCGAGTTGAAGTCGGCCGGCATCAAGGCCGAGGTGAGCGGGCGGCCGAAGCACATCTACAGCATCTGGAACAAGATGCGCGGCAAGGACCTCGATTTCTCCGAGCTGTACGACGTGCGCGCATTCCGCGTGATCGTGCCGGATGTGAAGACCTGCTACACGGTGCTGGGCCTGGTGCACAACATCTGGACCCCGATCCCGAAGGAGTTCGACGACTACATCTCCCGTCCCAAGCCGAACGGCTACCAGTCGCTGCATACGGTGGTCACGGCCGAGGACGGGCGTCCGCTCGAAGTGCAGATCCGCACCCAGGAGATGCACAACTTCGCCGAGTACGGCATCGCCGCGCACTGGCGCTATAAAGAGTCCGGCGGCTCGACCTTCAAGGGCGAGAAGTACGACGAAAAGATCGCCTGGCTGCGCCAGCTGCTGGCCTGGAAGAGCGACGTCGCCGACGCCGTGGCCGGCGAGGACGTGCAGAAGGAGTGGGTCGAGAAGCTGAAGGCGACCACGCTCGACGACCGCATCTTCGTGCTGACCCCCCAGGCGCGGGTGCTGGAACTGCCGGTCGGCGCCACGCCGATCGACTTCGCCTACCACCTGCACAGCGAAGTCGGCCACCGCTGCCGCGGCGCCAAGATCGACGGCGTGATGGTGCCGCTGAACACACCGCTGCGCAACGGCCAGACCTGCGAGGTCATCACCGCCAAGGGCCCGGCCGGCAGCGCCGGACCGTCGCGCGACTGGCTCAGTCCCGAGTACACGGTCAGCAGCCGCACGCGCTCGAAGATCCGCGCCTGGTTCCACGCGATGGACATGGCCGAGACCCTGGCGCAGGGACGGGCGCTGGTCGAGAAGTCCCTGCAGCGCGAGGGCAAGACGGCGGTGAACCTGGAAGCGCTGGCGCACAAGCTGGGCTTCGCCAAGGTCGACGATCTGTTCATCGCGGTCGGCAAGGAGAAGTTCAGCCTGCGCCACGTGGAAGCGGCGCTGCACGAAGCCGCCGAGCCGCCGCCGCCCGAAGACGCGGCCGTGGTCAACAAGAGCCGCGCTTCGAGCGTGGAGCAGGGTGCGAAATCCGGCGTGCTGGTGGTCGGCACCGAGGGCCTGATGACGATGCTGGCCAAGTGCTGCAAGCCGGCGCCGCCGGACCCGATCGTGGGTTTTGTCACGCGCGGGAAGGGCGTGTCGATTCACCGGCTCTCCTGCAAGAACTTCGCCGAGATGCGCACCAAGGCGCCCGAGCGCGTGATCCAGACCGAGTGGGGTTCGGCCGGCAGCGAGACGGTCTACCCGGTCGATATCTTCATCCTGGCGAGCGACCGCCAGGGCCTGCTGCGCGACATTTCCGAGGTGTTTTCGCGCGAGAAGATCAACGTCACGGGCGTGAACACCCAGTCGACCAAGGGCCAGGCGCGCATGGTGTTCACCGCGGAGATCGGCTCGACCAGCCAGCTGCAAAAGGCCCTGGGCGCGATCCGCGAGGTGCAGAACGTGCACGAGGCGCGGCGCCAATGATGGCCTCGCTGTTCATGGTCGATCGGCTCCGCGCGCCTGATGCATCGTTGGCCGCGACCGTAGGGTGGGCACCCCGTGCCCACGCGGAAGCATGAGCGGCCTGCGGCCGTGCATACGGGCATGCCTGCGGCCCCCGATCTCGCCCCTGCACGCGAAGCGGGGCTTGAGCGCATGATCGTCCGCCGCACCCTCAACCTCGCCACCCGCCCCAGCCTCTGGGGCCTGGCCTTCGCCCGCTACCTGCGCAGCTGGTGGTACATGTTCCATCTCGGCGCCGTGGCGATCGTCACGGCCCTCACGCCCTCGAGCTACAGCCGCGCCAGCCGCCATGCCACCGCCCTCTACATCCACGCCGGCACCTGGAAAGTCCTGCCCTGGTTCACGCTGCTCTCGGCCCTGATCAGCCTCGTCATCATCCGCATCGTGCTGGTGACGGCGCTCAGCTACGGCCTGTCGCGCTACGCCCTGGAGATGGTGGTGCGGGTGCTGGTGCTGGAACTGATTCCCCTGTCGGCCGCGCTATTCACCGCGCTGCGCGCCGGCATGGCCTTCGACGCCTCGGCCCTGGGCCTGGCGCGCGCCGGCCTGCCCACCGACGCCATCAACGCCGAGGCCCTGCGCCGCCTGCGCCGCGACCTGGTGCCGCAATTGTTCGCGAACGCCTTCTCGGTCCTGAGCCTGGCGATGGTCAGCTCCAGCATCGTGCTGCTGCTGGCCTACCTGAACGTCTACGGCCTCTCGCCCTGGGGCTTGCCGGACTACACCCGCACCGTCGGCCGCGTGTTCGAGCCGGTGGTGACCATCGGCTTCGTGCTCAAGACTGTGCTGTTCGGCCTGGCGGTGGCCGTGATCCCGACCGCCGCCATCCTCGAACTGCAGCGCTACCCGCGCCGCCTGGCCTCGAACGTCCAGCCCGGCGCGCTGCGCCTGCTGTTCGTGCTGCTGTTGATCGAAGGCTCCTCGCTTGCCATCAAATACATCTGACCATTCATCATGAACGAACCAATCCAGGACGAACCGGCCCACGTGGAAACCAAGGCGATGATCCTGCTGGCGGTGGTCGCCGCGCTGATCGTCGCCTTTGTCGTGTACGTGATGTACGCGCGCGGCGTGTTCGAGCCGACCCAGAAACTGGTGCTCGAGACCGACAACTCCGAGGGCGTCATCCCCGGCATGGACATGACCTTCGCCGGCTTCCCGATCGGGCGCGTGCGCCTGGTCGACCTGGCGAAAGACGGCAAGGTCAACATCGTGATCGACGTCTCGAAGGAAGACGCCAAATGGCTGCGCACCTCCAGCGTCTTCACCCTGGAGCGCAGCGTGGTGGGCGAGACCCGCATTCGCGCCTTTACCGGCCTGCTGGACGATCCGCCGCTGCCCGACAACTCGGTGCGGCCGGTGCTGCGCGGCGACGTGACGGCCGAGATTCCGGGCCTGGTGGCCACCGCCCGTTCGCTGCTGAACAACCTGGAGAACATGACGGCCGACGGCTCGTCGATGAGCGGCAGCCTGGATAACCTGCAGACGCTGACCGGCCGCCTGTCCGGCAAGTACGGCTTGCTGAGCGGCGCATTGGGCGACGACGAAGCCAGCAAGTTCGTGCAGACCCTGCAGCGCCTGGATACCCTGCTGGCCAAGACCGACCAGCGCCTGTACGGCAAGAAGGGCATGGTCGACGATGCCCAGGCGGCAGTGGTCGAGCTGCAGGGCGTGCTGCAGGATGCGCGCGGCACGCTGAAGAAGGTCGACGCGGTGCTGGTCGAGGCCCAGGCCGTGGGTTCGAATGCGCGCGTGGCCACCGAAGACCTGGGCGCGCTGCGCGGCGAGGTCGACGCCAGCCTGCGCAAGGTGAACCGCCTGGTCGATGAAATCAACCGCAAGTGGCCGTTCGGCCAAGCGAAGCAGGAGATCAAGCTGCCATGAAGATGCCCCTGATCCTGGTTGCTCTGGTGCTGGCCGGCTGCGCCAGCAAACCGGCGCCGCCGAGCTGGCAGGCCGATGCAAAGGACGCGCTCGACGGTTTTACCGATGACTACCTGCGCGGGAATACGGCGGCGGCCAACGCGGAGTTCCTGCGCGCGCGGCGCGAGACCGCCAGTACCGGGCAGCCGGCACTGGTGGCGCAGGTCGAGCTGGTGCGCTGCGCGACGCTGACGGCCAGCCTGGAGTTCGACGGCTGTCCGGGATTTGTTGCGCTGTCGGCCGACGCCACGGCGCAGCAGCGCGCGTACGCGGCCTACATCGCCGGCCGCTGGGAAGGCCTGGATGCGGCGGCGCTGCCGGAGCAGCATCGGCCGGTGGTGGCGAGCGGCTCGCTGGCTGGCCTGGCAGATCCCCTGGCACGCCTGGTCGCGGCGGGCGCCTTGTTCAAAGCAGGGCGCATCACGCCGGCCGATATCGAGTTGGCCGCGAATACGGCCTCGGAGCAAGGCTGGCGCCGGCCGCTGTTGATGTGGCTCGGCGTGCAGGAGCAGCGCGCACAGGCCGCGAACGATACGGCGGCAGTCGAGCGGATTCGCAGGCGACTAGCCCTGGCATCCGGCGTTCGGTGACGTAGGGTGGGCACTCCTGAAGTGACCCCATTTCGTTGGACAGTGAGTTACGCTGCCAAGTGCTGAGTCCTGAATTGTACAGGGCTCAGTCC
>NZ_JASNRC010000038.1 GCF_030411995.1 Massilia sp. YIM B02769 | reverse complement strand
TTGGGGTGTCCACTAGCTATCCTCCTCCGCCACCAGGCGATTTATCCGATGATCGCTACGTCCGCTTCTGGCCGAAAGCAGCTGTCCGAAGCAGCATAGCAGGTTGCTGAGGCAACAAACTCGCCGATTATCACGACCGGCCGCTACCGACCCATTGCTGACATGGCTACACTTCGAAAGCGGACATTCAACGTGAGGTGTCAGCTGCAGGAGGAAACATACCTCATCTTTTGTCGCTCGTCCGCTTCGCGCTTATGCCCCATGCTCACTCGTCGAACGAATGGACTGTATCCGCGCTAATAGGTCAGGAACCAGCAGAACGGAAACGCGGCGACTGCCAACGGAAAGGTGCAACCAACCTGTGTTCGCTCCGGTAAGTTGGAAGTTGGTTCCCGTTATGTCGGCTATCGAGATTTTCCAAAGTATTTTTCCGCGACGGTGCGCCGTAATTCGTTCTGGCGCAAATTCCCATTCGCGAAACGATGACAACCACAAGCCTAATCCTAACGCTGGGGAGCCAATCCCGATGGTTACGACTCCCCATTCGTCGTCAGTGAACGGCCATTCAGGAAGCCCGTATTGCAAAAATGCGCAACCTATTAGACCGGGTATCGCGAGGCAAAAAAATAGGCCCATCAGGAATGCAAGTCGCTTGTTTTCGAGTGAAATGCTGTACCGTCCCTCGAGCGCTCGCAGGAAAGCAATGTCTTCAGATGTAACCGGGGAAAAGCGCATCTAAAAGCCACTTGGTTTGAGATCGAAAAGTGCTAATTTAACGTGAAGGCTACGGGGTTTGTTACGCGCCCCTTCTCAACCGGATACTTCTGGCCGAAAGCGGCTGTCCGAAGCAGTATAGCAGGTTGCTGAGGCAACAAACTCACCGGCTGTCACGACCGGCCGCTATCGACCCGAAGCGGACACTCAGTCGCAGTCCTGAAATCCCCCTACAGCTCCGCATTTGGTGCAGCGGAAGACATAGGCGGTAGGAACCCCGTCTTTGTCTAATGCCTGAAAAAACTCTTCCCATACTTGTCCAAGCGGCAGTCCAGTCGACTCCCGAATTGAAAGAATTGCGTCCTCTCCCAAGGTCTTGAGTTCTTCATAGCCAGCGGCACCAAGGAAAGCACCTGCGTCTCCACAGTGCGACCACCACTGCTCTTGCTGCCACCCTGAAAAGCCGGGCGTTCGACGCGCGACTTCTTCGATGACGTACTCGGGCACGGGTTGCCCGTCGCCACAGGTACCGATGCCTTCCTCGTCCGTAAAAGTGGCGTCGTATTTTCTGGCAGCTGTCCCGTCAGCAATACACCAAGGGCAGATTTGTTCGTCAAGCTCCTCCTGTGCGTATACCGGACCCACGTAAATGAAGCCTTGGTTCCTGCCACAGCAAATACATTGCGCATCAGATTTCTCTACACTCCCCGTTGCGAGTGGATCAGGATGGTATTTGAATGTTGGGATGGGCATAAATTGAACAAATAAAGTCAATGGGGAGTAGACGCCAGTTCAGCTCTACAAGAACGTCCGCTCCTGGCCGGTTGCAGACGTATTGTAGCGACCGCTTTCGACCCGAAGCGGACAGGTTATTGCTGCACATTTCGCGCCTTCAGAACTAGTCTGTCCGTAGCTTGGCTCGTGTAGTGAACGAGCCCAGCAAAGTTGGTCATGACCATGATTCCTTCAGCTAGGTATGCCCAGGCTTCCTCTCCTGGCAGATACTGTGAAGTATCCATGGACGCAACTACTTGCCCGCTATACTTGCCGTCAATCTCTACGATGTCCCCAGGCTGAATCACGCTGCCGTTTTCATATCTCATTTCAGCTCCATTTCCGACTGTCCGCTCCTGGCTGATTGCGGACTTATGGTAGCGTCCGCCTATGACCCAAAGCGTACGTTGTTAATCGCGGGGGTACTGTCCTCTTTCGTTTCCAGCTGCAATACCGAGCCGCATCCACAAGATTGACGGTGGCAGCGCTAAAAAAACTGCGGCAAACGCAAACGGTGCCCACATTACAGGGTCGTCGCGCAACCCGAGCCACGGGGACAACTCGGCTGGTCCATATACGGTGAAAACGATAGACAGACCGAACGAAAATATAGTCAGCATGGTGCCAGCCTGTACAGTTCGTAACACACTGGGATTACCCGTCCGTACACGACATGCAATCAAGGCCACAAAGCCAATAAGTAGTGCCGGAAACAGCACCCATACTAAGATCAATAGGTACTCAGACGGAAACAAGCGACTCTCCATTTCGTGGCTAAGGTAATACGGCACCCTGGCATGTCCGCTCTTGGCCGATTGCGGACCTATTGTCGCGCCCGCTTACGACTCACAGCGGACGTTCAGAGTCAGAGATGAAGGCTCTAAAGCTTGTAAGTAAAAGCGACGTGCAAAAAGCAATAAAGCGCGAGGTTCACATCAGCTTCCAGGTCACCGTCCTGAAGCTCGACCAGATCACTTTTA
>NZ_JASNRC010000037.1 GCF_030411995.1 Massilia sp. YIM B02769 | reverse complement strand
TACTAAGCGTACGACAAGTAGGGCGGGACACGAGAAATCCTGTCTGAACATGGGGGGACCATCCTCCAAGGCTAAATACTCGTAATCGACCGATAGTGAACCAGTACCGTGAGGGAAAGGCGAAAAGAACCCCGGGAGGGGAGTGAAATAGATCCTGAAACCGTGTGCATACAAACAGTCGGAGCGGACTTGATCCGTGACGGCGTACCTTTTGTATAATGGGTCAGCGACTTACATTCAGTGGCGAGGTTAACCGGATAGGGGAGCCGTAGAGAAATCGAGTCCGAACAGGGCGACAGTCGCTGGGTGTAGACCCGAAACCAAGTGATCTACCCATGGCCAGGATGAAGGTGCGGTAACACGCCCTGGAGGTCCGAACCCACTAATGTTGAAAAATTAGGGGATGAGCTGTGGGTAGGGGTGAAAGGCTAAACAAACTTGGAAATAGCTGGTTCTCTCCGAAAACTATTTAGGTAGTGCCTCAAGTATCACCATCGGGGGTAGAGCACTGTTATGGCTAGGGGGTCATTGCGACTTACCAAACCATTGCAAACTCCGAATACCGATGAGTGCGAGCTTGGGAGACAGACGTCGGGTGCTAACGTCCGGCGTCAAGAGGGAAACAACCCAGACCGCCAGCTAAGGTCCCAAAGATTGGCTAAGTGGAAAACGAAGTGGGAAGGCTAAAACAGTCAGGATGTTGGCTTAGAAGCAGCCACCATTTAAAGAAAGCNCGCCAGCTAAGGTCCCAAAGATTGGCTAAGTGGAAAACGAAGTGGGAAGGCTAAAACAGTCAGGATGTTGGCTTAGAAGCAGCCACCATTTAAAGAAAGCGTAATAGCTCACTGATCGAGTCGTCCTGCGCGGAAGATGTAACGGGGCTAAGCCAGTCACCGAAGCTGCGGATATTCTTCTCTTTGCTTGCATCGAGATCANNNCGTAATAGCTCACTGATCGAGTCGTCCTGCGCGGAAGATGTAACGGGGCTAAGCCAGTCACCGAAGCTGCGGATATCCTTTATTGGATATGGTAGGAGAGCGTTCTGTAAGCCTGCGAAGGTGTCTTGTAAAGGATGCTGGAGGTATCAGAAGTGCGAATGCTGACATGAGTAGCGATAATGCGGGTGAAAAGCCCGCACGCCGTAAGCCCAAGGTTTCCTGTTCAACGTTCATCGGAGCAGGGTGAGTCGGCCCCTAAGGCGAGGCAGAGATGCGTAGCTGATGGGAAGCAGGTTAATATTCCTGCACCGTCGTATGATGCGATGGGGGGACGGATCGCGGAAGGTTGTCCAGCTGTTGGAATAGCTGGTTTCTGGTTCATAGAAGGCACTTAGGCAAATCCGGGTGCGTAATTCAAGGGACTGGGACGTGTGTCCATGTGANGCTGACATGAGTAGCGATAATGCGGGTGAAAAGCCCGCACGCCGTAAGCCCAAGGTTTCCTGTTCAACGTTCATCGGAGCAGGGTGAGTCGGCCCCTAAGGCGAGGCAGAGATGCGTAGCTGATGGGAAGCAGGTTAATATTCCTGCACCGTCGTATGATGCGATGGGGGGACGGATCGCGGAAGGTTGTCCAGCTGTTGGAATAGCTGGTTTCTGGTTCATAGAAGGTACTTAGGCAAATCCGGGTACATAATTCAAGGGACTGGGACGTGTGGCCATGCGACACGAAGCAATCGGAAGTGGTTCCAAGAAAAGCCTCTAAGCTTCAGTCATACGAGACCGTACCGCAAACCGACACAGGTGGGCGAGATGAGTATTCTAAGGCGCTTGAGAGAACTCGGGAGAAGGAACTCGGCAAATTGGTACCGTAACTTCGGGAAAAGGTACGCCTCGGTAGCTTGACCACTTTACTGTGGAAGGGCGAAAAGGTTGCAATAAACTGGTGGCTGCGACTGTTTAATAAAAACACAGCACTCTGCAAACACGAAAGTGGACGTATAGGGTGTGACGCCTGCCCGGTGCTGGAAGATTAAATGATGGGGTGCAAGCTCTTGATTGAAGTCCCAGTAAACGGCGGCCGTAACTATAACGGTCCTAAGGTAGCGAAATTCCTTGTCGGGTAAGTTCCGACCTGCACGAATGGCGTAACGATGGCCACACTGTCTCCTCCCGAGACTCAGCGAAGTTGAAATGTTTGTGATGATGCAATCTACCCGCGGCTAGACGGAAAGACCCCATGAACCTTTACTGTAGCTTTGCATTGGACTTTGAACCAATCTGTGTAGGATAGGTGGGAGGCTTTGAAGCGGGGACGCCAGTTCTCGTGGAGCCATCCTTGAAATACCACCCTGGTTTGTTTGAGGTTCTAACCTTGGTCCGTTATCCGGATCGGGGACAGTGCATGGTAGGCAGTTTGACTGGGGCGGTCTCCTCCTAAAGTGTAACGGAGGAGTTCGAAGGTACGCTAGGTACGGTCGGACATCGTGCTAATAGTGCAATGGCATAAGCGTGCTTAACTGCGAGACCGACAAGTCGAGCAGGTACGAAAGTAGGACATAGTGATCCGGTGGTTCTGTATGGAAGGGCCATCGCTCAACGGATAAAAGGTACTCTGGGGATAACAGGCTGATTCCTCCCAAGAGTTCATATCGACGGGGGAGTTTGGCACCTCGATGTCGGCTCATCACATCCTGGGGCTGTAGCCGGTCCCAAGGGTATGGCTGTTCGCCATTTAAAGTGGTACGTGAGCTGGGTTTAAAACGTCGTGAGACAGTTTGGTCCCTATCTGCCGTGGGCGTTGGAAATTTGAAGGGGGCTGCTCCTAGTACGAGAGGACCGGAGTGGACGAACCTCTGGTGTACCGGTTGTCACGCCAGTGGCATTGCCGGGTAGCTAAGTTCGGAAGAGATAACCGCTGAAAGCATCTAAGCGGGAAACTTGCCTTGAGATGAGATTTCCCGGAGCCTTGAGCTCCTTGAAGGGTCGTTCGAGACCAGGACGTTGATAGGCTGGGTGTGGAAGTGCAGTAATGCATTAAGCTAACCAGTACTAATTGCCCGTACGGCTTGTCCCTATAACCTTAGCAGGTATAGTTAA
>NZ_JASNRC010000036.1 GCF_030411995.1 Massilia sp. YIM B02769 | reverse complement strand
TCCTCCCGCCAGCGCCTTGCGGCGCCAGCCAGCGACTGTCTGGCCTGCTTCACGGGCATCATTGTAACCGATGGGGAACTGCGCGGGAATTGTTATTTCATTCTGCCTTTTGATTTTATTGCGCTCATACATAATTTTCATTTTCGACGCAAACCCATATTCAACATATCATCTCGAACCAATTAATTCAAATTTCGCGTAGAATTCATCAATAACATGTAATAGCTTCATAATTCAGGAGGGATAAGTTATGGAATGCGCAATTTTACGAACTCCATAATCTTTTAAACCGACAAGGTAATTCGTCTTGGATCACGATCATCATCGATCGGCGGTTCTCGATCCGGTGGCGGAATAGGAATAATCGACCCTCCACTGCCCCAATTACTCGCAGTCATTCTTATCGCACCAAACGCACCATTAGGATCGCTTGTAATTTCATCATATGATCGCCAGTTTCCATTGGAATCCAGATGAATGTCGTCAGTCGTGGTTGGAATAGGTGCAGTGGGCCAATATGTATCTACCATATTGTTAGTCCAAGCAGCAAGCTTCGAAAAATTTGTTCCATTGTAGATAGCCGCTCCTGTGGCAGAAATCGCAACAGCTGATGCCACCGTTGTCCATACTGGTGCTGCACCTGCCAACACCGTAACCGTCGCGACAAAACCGGCAACATTACCCACTAATGTAAGAACATCGCCCGTTTGAAAATCTCCTGTATTATTTATATCAACGACGATTTTCAAAAAAGTAACGGTACCAGCAAATGTGTTGAACTGCATCGTAACAGGAGCAAGTATCTTCGCAAGGCTCACAACTGAAGCGAGGACCTGCCCAATTGAATTTACAAGA
Organism: Massilia sp. YIM B02769; assembly: GCF_030411995.1. Taxonomy (GTDB): domain Bacteria; phylum Pseudomonadota; class Gammaproteobacteria; order Burkholderiales; family Burkholderiaceae_D; genus Telluria. The sequence continues at coordinate 2,419 of NZ_JASNRC010000036.1, read as the reverse complement.
ACAAAATTTTCCTGTCGCTCGTTATGGGCCGTAATCAAGGTATCTGCAGCAGAAGACGAATTCACAGCCTTCTCAGCAACGGTAACTACCATTTCAGTTCGTGTTGGCGTAAGTAATGAGCAAATAAAAACTATTAAGTTGAGAATCAACGTGAAGTTGTTAATTCCAAATTATTTCTACAGCAAGGCTGAAAATTGCCAAGTACCCACCCATAAATAAATGTTTTTTCGGCTGCCATAACCGGCGCGTTGCTGCGTTGGCTCGTGCTTACAGTGCTCGCACCGCGGCGCGCTCGCCGCCTTGCACCGCATCCGTTTCTGTTTGCCAAAACTCACCTTTATTTCCGATTGGGTACTTAGTTCATAGCTGAATTTACCAAAACCCCTATGGGACTGACTTGTACTGCTTTCAAATTTTCAGGCAATCCTGAATCCAATGCAACAAAGCGAAAATACAATTCAGGAAGACTTAGCTTAGTAGAAAAGTTCGTGCGGACTATATAAGATATCTCTTTTCTGGCTATGTGAATTTGCTCTGCAATAATTGCATCGAAATTTTCATCTTCTGCAACCTGCAAAAGTAAGCGCACTGTGGATACGTTACCATTTTTTGGACCGACCCTTACCCACAGATTCCAACTTCCATCTGGCATTTGAGTGGAATGAACTCCATGTTTGAACCCCACGCTTAAAAATGGTCTCCGATTTGCTAAAACTGCCTGAGCCCAGGCAAACTGGGGAAGCATTGCCCTACACTACCCAGAATGCCAATTTTCAAAAAATTTCTTCGGATCATTTACAGAGCCTTCCTATTTTTTGGCCAATTATGAGAATAAAATCTTCATCCTTCGAAGAGACGTTAATATGCACTATAAATTTATGCCTTCAAGGCACTTAGGCATCTGCGCCCACATCCTGCAAGACAATTATGACCAGAAAAATAGTTCAAATTCTCTCAAATTTCCACATAAGCCACAATTTTAAGTCTATTTACATGCATGATGCATACGCAAAAAATTGGCGCTGTCACCGATCGCTGTGGATGAGTGTTTAGTGTCGGGCGGTCATATTCCTCGCCGTAGCTGGCCTTTGTTCCGTGCAAAGGCTATGCTAGGGAAGCACTGATTTAATCGCCGAGTTCCCCCGGCGGGACGTGCAGCTGGCACAATGCCGTCTTCGATTCCTGCCGTGCCGCCATGAAGCAAAGCACGTTCTCCGACGCCGAGTTCTCCAACAAGAAGAAGCAGACCCGCCGCGACCGGTTTCTGGCCGAGATCGAGGCTGTGACGCCATGGCTAGCACTGGTCGCTGCGCTGTTGCCGTACTACCCGAAGGGCGACGGACGCGGCCGGCCGCCAGTCGGCCTGGAGCGAATGCTGCGCATGTACATCGCGCAGCAATGCTTCGGCCTGTCGGACGAAGGCATCGAGGATGCGATCTACGACAGCCAGTCCATTCGCGGCTTTGTCGGCATTGACCTGACGCATGAGTCGGCGCCGGATGCGACAACGCTGCTGAAGTTCCGCCGTCTGCTCGAGAAGTACAACCTGACGCACAGGATCTTCGATGAGATCAACGGGCACCTGGCCAGTAAGGGCCTGATGATGCGCGAAGGGACGATCGTCGACGCGACCTTGATCGCAGCGCCGCCTTCGACCAAAACCGGGACGAGAAGCGTGATCCGGAAATGCACCAGTCGAAGAAGGGCAAGAACTGGTTCTTTGGCAACGCAGTTTATCTAACTTGCTTTCACCATAGAAATTACCAATAGCAGGCCTAAAGCAATCATGATAAAGGTCGAATAAACGATTATTCTTCCCGACATATTTCCTTGTCTCCACAAACGCCAAAAATAACCTACATCAGCCTCTTCAAATCGACGTTGGCGTAAATGGCGATAATAAATAAATTGATTTATCATGCTGAAAGCAAATATCAACAGCATAATCCACGCCTTATGCTCAACAATCCAGCGATAGTCCATTGCAAATAACTTCCTTTTCATTAAAGAATTGTTTTCTTCTAGCAGGGCCGGGACTCAGCAAGTTGTGTAGACGTCGTAAGGCATAGTACGCCAGGCATATGTAACCTCGGCAACATGGCGCCCGCACAATTTATAGGCAAGCCAGCTGTCGACGGTGCCGAAGCACAGTTCGCCGCGCTCGGCGCGTTCGCGTGCGCCCGGCACGTTGTCGAGCAGCCAGGCCCGCTTGGTCGCGGAAAAATAAGCGTCGAGTTCGAGGCCGGTGCTGCGCTGTATCAGCCGGGCATGGCCTTCGGCGCGCAGGCGGTCGCAGGCGCCGGCGGTGCGGCGGTCTTGCCAGACGATGGCGCGGGCGATCGGCTCGCCGGTGGCGCGGTCCCAGACCACGGTGCTTTCGCGCTGGTTGGCGATGCCGATGGCGGCGACCTGCGCAGCG
>NZ_JASNRC010000035.1 GCF_030411995.1 Massilia sp. YIM B02769 | reverse complement strand
GAGCTGGTTTCATTCGTTCAGGCTACCAGACCTACAGGTTCTACGCTGGGCGAGCCTGATTTGTGCAACAAAGCCCTGCTGTGCTACAGCGTCAAGCTGCACGATAGAGCGTGCTCTCGGTTGCAGTGCAACAAATTATCTCCTAACATACACCTCAATGATGCTTTTGATGCAACTTTTTTGGAGGTATAGCTTTGCGTCCTTGTCCCTACACCCCGGATGTGGAAACGGCTTCCGAAGACGAAGCGCGCCTGACCGACGAGATCGTCGAACAGATGGCGGCTACCAACCGCTGTGCCTTTGAGCGCCACCGCCACGCAATCCGCGACGCCCATGCCAAGTCGAATGGTCTGCTGGTGGGCGAACTGGAGGTGAATGCGAATCTGCCGCCCGAGCTGCGCCAGGGCATCTTCGCCGAGGCGCGCATCTACCACGTCGTCGCGCGCCTGTCCTCGGCGCCCGGCGACATCCACTCCGACAAGATTCCGGCCCCGCGTGGCTTCGCGCTCAAGGTGATGGGCGTGGAGGGCGAACGCCTGTCGCCCGGCATTGCTGGCGCCAACCAGGATTTCCTGATGGTGAACTTCCCGGTGCTCGCCTTCGGCACCATCCCGAAGTACAAGCAGATGCTGGCGCTGCTCGAAGCGAACGCGCATGCGCCGGACACCTTCCAGCGCCTGGTGGCCGGCACCGCGCGCGGCGCGAAAGAGCTGGTGCAGGCGCTGGGCCTGGAACCGGGCGCGACCCTCGAAGGCCTGGCGCGCGACAACCACCATCCGCTCGGCGAGACCTACCACACGCAGGCGGCGATCCGCTTCGGCGACTACATTGCCAAACTCGCGCTCGCGCCGAAGTCCGCGGAGGTGCGCTCCCTGGCCGGGCAGCCGCTGCGCGAGGTGCACGACGCCTGCATGCGCGACGCCGTCAGCGCCTTCTTCGCCGAACATGGCGCCGAGTACGAACTGTCGGCGCAGCTGTGCGTCGACCTGACGGCGATGCCGGTCGAGGACGCCGCCGTGCGGTGGAGCGAGGAGCGTTCCCCGCACCGCCCCATCGCCACGCTGCGCTTCCCTCCGCAGCCCACCGCGACGCCGGGACGCCAGGTGTATGGCGACGACGTCCTGTCTTTCAATCCCTGGAACGGCATCGAGGCGCACCGACCGCTGGGCGGCATCATGCGCATCCGGCGCGCGGCCTACGAGCGTTCGAGCGCATATCGGCACACGATGAACGCGCGGCCGCGCGTGGAGCCATCGCAAGCTTCCGACATCCCGGACTAAGGAGCCAGAACCATGACCGACAAGACCACCGACCCGCGCCTGGACGACGAAACCTGGCTGCAGGAAGTCAGGCGCCGCATCGACGCGGTGGCGCACGACGCGCCGCAACTCGCCAAGATCGCGCTGGAAGCAATGGTGCGCAAGCACAATCCCGACCTGAAGGGCAGCGCCAGATCGGCCGGGCGCGCGGGCAAGCAGTCCGGCAACGTTTCCGAGCTGACCGCCATCGCGCCGCTCAAGCCGGGCGGCGCCGACCGCCTGCGCCGCATCTTCGATCTCACCAACGGCAATATGGATGGCGCCCAGCGCGTCTCCACCTTGCACGACATGCGCTTCGTCTTCTTCGACAACGACACCCGCATCCTGTTTGCCACCACCTATGACGGCGACTGGGACAGCTACATCAACGACTTCGCGACCAAAATTCCGGAACTGATGGACCTGCTGTTCGCGAACGTGGAGGGCTGGCCCGGCATCGCCAGCCCGCAGGTGAAAGACTTTATCGCATCGCACCAAATCGACGCCGCCGGCTGGTTTGTCGCCAATCCGCAGGTGACCGTGGTCGACACCCGGCGCTACCAGCGCATGGAAAAGGCGCTGGACGCCTTCTTCGACGCCATGGCCGCGCATCCGCCTACGGACGAGGCGACGCGCAAGGCGCTGGACACGCTCACGGCCACGATCTCGCAGCCGGAAGGGGTGGATTACTGACATGGGCCTGCTCAACGATCTGAAGGCGCGCTTCCGGCGCGAACGGGTTACGCTGGCCTTGGACGACATCCAGGCCCTGATCCTGCGTTCCCGTCCCGAACCCTATGTCGGCATCCACGCGATGCTGCATTTCGACGATGCGGAAGGCGGACGCGACCTGGTGCGCCGCCTGGCCGCCCACATCCCTTCCGCAGCCGGCTGGACCGACGATCGCGACGCCTGGATCGGCGCCGCGCTCAGCTTCCAGGGGCTGAAGGCCCTGGGCCTGCCGGAAGCCTCGCTCAAAACTTTTCCGCTACCCTTCCAGCAAGGCATGGCGGGCCGTGCCGAGCAGCTGCGCGACTTCGACGTCAATGCCCCTGAACACTGGGATGAAGCGTTCCACCCCGGCGTCTGCCACCTCGCGCTGACGATCTATGCGCGCGATGAGGCTGCGCTCGAAGTGGCGCGCGCCAAGGCCATGGGCGAACTGGCGCGCTCGCATGGCGTGACCCTGGTCGGCACCCACGCATTCGGCGCCGATGCCGACGCCAAAAATCCCTTCGGCTTCCGCGATTCGATTTCGCAGCCCGCAGTTGCCGGCAGCGGCGTCGATGCGCTGCCGGGCCAGGAGCGCGCGATCGCGGCCGGCGAATTCATCCTCGGCGAAAACAGCGAGACCGGAGCGCCGGTGGCGATGCCTGAGCCGCCCGAACTAGGACGCAACGGTTCTTTCGTGGTGCTGCGCAAGTATGCCAGCCAGGTCGGCGCGTTCAACGATTTCGTGCGCAGCCATGCCGCCAGCGAATCCGAGGAAGAGCTGCTGGCGGCCAAGCTGGTCGGCCGCTGGCGCAGCGGCGCGCCCCTGATTCTGGCGCCCGAGCGCGACGATCCGGAACTGGGAGCCGACCCGGCCCGCAACAACGATTTCGACTTTTCGAAGGACCCGCGCGGCTTCGTCTGCCCCCACGCGTCCCACATGCGGCGCCTGAATCCGCGCGACAGCAGGCTGACGATCCTGACCGACGTGAATATCCACCGCATCATCCGGCGCTCCTCAACCTTCGGCCCTAAATGGCGCCGCGAGGTGACGGCGACCGACGACGCGCGGGACGAGCGCGGCATCTTCTTCATCTTCATTAGTGCGCGCGCCTACGACACCATCGAGTTCCTTCAACAGGAATGGATCAACCGCGGCAATTTCATCGACCTGGGCACCGAACGCGACGCCATCGTCGGCCTGCACGAGACGCCTGGCAGCTTCACGCTGCCGCAGTCGCCGGTACGGCACCGACTAGACGGCGTGACCACTTTCAACCGGCTAAAGGGCGGCGAGTACCTGTTCATGCCCTCTCTGGGCGCGCTACGCTGGATCGGCGAGGCCGGCTGGATGCGCTAGCTGTCTGCAGCCGAGTTCGCTCGGCAGATTTGCAGCCGTTCGGTTATTTATGCAAGCGGTCGATGACCGCTTCTGGCCAGAGCAGACTTTGGACTATCTACGTACGACTGACCGTGGGCGCAAGCCAGTCTTATACCAGCTAAGTCCTACTTCATCCGGAACTGATCAAGCTTCTTTCCACCTGCTAATGCTTCGGCAACCCACTTCGGCTGACGGCCGCGGCCTGACCAGGTTTGAGAGCTGTCTGCGGGGTTTTCATACTGTGGTTTCACTTTTTGGGGCTTTGTTGAGCAAATCGGGCGAAGGCCGAGCTGACGCTATTTGTGGCTCGTTTTATAACACTGGGATCGTAA
>NZ_JASNRC010000034.1 GCF_030411995.1 Massilia sp. YIM B02769 | reverse complement strand
GCGCCGATGATAGTGCTGCAACCAGTGTGAAAGTAGGTTATCGTCAGGCTAGTTATAAAGCGAAGCCCACCAAGTAAACTTGGTGGGCTTTTTGCTTTTTGGCTTTCCTATCCTCGGTGTCGGTTTCTTGTCGACGCCATGTCGTATTCCTGTCCAGCTGTTTCATTCTTCTTTCTACGTTAATGCCTGACATCAAGTTTTTCAGGCATCATTCACGGTAAGTTTGTTCTTCTTACCGAGAATGAGGAAATAGCATGGCCCGAAAGCTCCTTGGTGTTGCCGCCGCTGCGTTTGCAAGCCTTGCCGGAGCCGCAGACGCCACGACAAGTCCATCGTCCGCTGGACTGAAAGGCGCGCTGGAGTCGGAATCCATCGGCTTATTATCGGCGGAGCATTTTCGACTGGAGACAGGAAAGTGCGGCAACTGCACTGTCCCGAAACAGGGCCTCTGGTACTTCGAAAACGACTTGATCGCTGTTCCCGCAAACGGCGCAACAGTTTCAGGCTTTATGCAGGGAGCGGACCGCAGGAGCGACGTCGCCAGATGGGCAGCTGCGCAACAGCCGGAAAAACTGGCCCATCCATCGCTGGTATGGATTGGTGCGCCGAGCATTTTCGAGAATGCGGTGATGCTGCCGGGCGCCCAGCGCGTTCGTGCTGCAGGCGGCAACGAGCACGACATCCGGCTCGTACCGAAAATTCCCACCAACCTTTCCTATGCCAACGACGCCACCGCCGCCTACTTTGCCGGCCGCACGGTGCGCATGCGCGGCGCGATCGACAGCGCCGGCGGAAAAGACGTATTCGTCGCCCGCACGATCTGGCCCAGCGATTTCGCCTTCGACCCGGCCACGATGCCAAGCCAGCCGCTTCACACAAGCTCGGACCTAGCCGCATTCGTGCGTGCGCCGGTCAAGGAAGCGCGCGGCATCGATACACGCCTGTTATGGGAACGCCATCCGGGCCAAGCGCGCGACTGGAAGCAAAAGCCGGTACTCGGATTTGTCCTGAACGGCGCCCAGGGCGACGACGACGAATCCCTGGGCGGACACTATGCGATCGCCACCGGCCGTATCGGTAATAACGGAGAATGGGCCGACTGGGCCGTCAACAATTTCTATAACCTGGATTCGTTCAGCGAAAAGGGCATTGTCGCGGCAACGCTCCCGATGGATAACTACCTGATGGACCTAAATAGCGGCCAGCAGTATTACCGTCCGTCGTACATGCTGGTGGCGGTGCTGAACAACGAGCGTACCGCGGCTGCCTACCAGGGCGGCGTGCAGCGCGTCTTCAACCATTTCTACCGCCACGATTTCCAGTACCGGCATGCGAGCGCGAATTGCGCCGGCATCAGCGTCGACGTCTTCGATTCCCTGGGTTGGCATATTCCCGAGCGCGGCCCATCGGCGCCGCTGAAGTCGCTCGCAGCATATGCGTATATCGCCGCCAAGGACGGCAGCCTGCAAAGCGGCCGCAAGATCTACGATTACCTGAACGAAGAACAGACCCGGCTCCTGCCGGCGGTGGCATTCGAATCGGCGGGACTGGACCTGCTCGACATCGTCGGGCCCAGCGGCAAGGCCGGGCGTGCGCTGACGCCTTACGAGCAGCAGCTCAGGAGCGATGTCGACGCCATCTTCCTGGTGCGCATTCCGCAGATTCCCTCGAGCCGCGCCACCGGTTCGGCGCCGGTGTTTTCGTTCGATGAATTCCAGTCGCGCGTCCCTGCGGACCAGGCCGACTGGAAAATCGTGCCGGTCGACGCGCGTCCTTTCCCGGATACGCTGCGCGATCCCTCGAGCCCGGCGGAAGACGATCCATCTCCCGTGCCGCCGCCCATCGCCGGCATCGGCGTATTCACTGTTCTTGCCGCGGTGGTTTTCTGGCGCCGCCGCAAAAAAACAAAGGCTGCCAAAAAGCAGACCACAACGCCGGAAGAACTGGTGCACTAAGGCGTCGCTACGCCAGGCGCTTCAGGACACCCCTTCTCGAGCTGAAGCGCAGGCGCTATTACAGTTGTCACTGACCGGCAAGGACCTTTGCCAGCGCTGTCTTGTTGCTCACGCCCAGCTTGGTATAGATCGCATGCAGTTGATTGCGCACCGTTGACAGCGACACATTGCAATCTCGTGCAATTTCCTTGTATGCCGCGCCGGCGACGGCCATCGCGGCCACACGCTGCTCGGCGGGGCTCAGGGTGGGAGCGGTCCGGCGGCTCAGCCGCAGGAACAGCAGTTGATTGGACATCGAGGCGGATACGCTCAGCGTCCCGACGTCGACGTGACGCCTGACTTGCAGCGCCGCCGTCAATGGCTTGGGCAGGTGAGGCGGATTCCAGTCGGGCCATTCTATCGACAGCAAGGCCAGCGCCGCTGGACTGGCGCTCAGCAGTACGCCATCCGCTGCCGCCACTGCGCAGGCCGGTCCCGTCTCCCCGGTCTGCAGGCGGCGGTTGATGCTATTGGCCAGCAACAGATGGGGCAGGACCTGGTGCGCGCTTCCAAGGAGTTCGGCCGCACTCATGCAGCGCTTCATCCGGCCGGTCCAGACCGTCACGCCATCTGTCGGCGTGCCCGCAGGAACGCCAGGGATCAGCGTGAACACGTTCCAGGCGTCGTAGCGCCGGATGTAACGGCCGAGGTCCGCGTTGTCGCGCGCATACGCCTGGGTGGGGGTGTGGACCGTCTGGCCCGCGTGCGCGAGACTGTTCCTGATCGCCGGGTCTGGCCCGGGCAGGTTCACGCGCTCGAGCAGCCGTTCCGCCGGTACCTCGTGGCGGTGCAGCGTATGGATCGTGACGTAGCCGCGCGCGTCATAGGTGCCGTGGCCGAACATGCCGGAGTGAATGGGCAGCACACGACGCACAATACCGAATCCCAGTTCACCGAATTCCCCCAGGGACAGGTCTCGTGCGCCGGAATAAAGATCGAACAGCATGCGTTCGATCATCGTGCTGTTTCCGCAGATATTGCAGGCTCAAGGTGATACGGGCGCATGGTGCTCGTCGATTATTGTTTGAGCAATTATAACGTTGATGTCCAGGCAACTCTACATTCCATGCGCCACACCATGCTGTTTGTGACGGCCCGGATTTCCCGGGCCGGTTCCTGGCTCAGTTCTTCGCGCGCTTGACGACGATATTCGCTGCCGGCGTGGATGGCGGATTGCCGTAGAGCGTAGCCAGCACGTCGAAATAGGCCGTCGTCCATGCATTCGCGGGGGCATCGCCGAAGCTGGCGAAATGGTTGGCAAGGCCGAGTGCGTGGCCGAATTCATGGGTGACGATGTCCTGGGTCACATTGCAGTGGCCATTCCCGAGATTCACGTACACCGGGGCGGAGAAGATGCCGTTGCTTGCATCGGGCATGATCATGCTTCCGGTATTCGGACCCGTGGCGACATTCGCACAATAGCTGGCGTAATCGGTCGAACCTGGCGGCACCCAGGAGGTCAGATAGCTGACCTGGATGAAATTCCCGCTGGCAGGGCGCGTGGCGGTCAGGTCGAGGACCAGCAGACCACTCAGTTTTGCATTGAGCAGGCTGACGCTGGTCGTGACCTTGTTTGCGTAATCCACCTCCGTTGCGTTGCCCGCCGCCGGCGTTGGGAGGTAAACGGCAATATGCCGGTCCGGCGTACCGGGCCAACGCCAGGTACCTTCCGGCCGGCCATTTGCCCCGGGGCCGAAATCGATATTGCTGGACTTTAGGTAGGCCACAATCTGCGCGTCGGGGGCCTGCACAGTGGCGCCCGTTCCCGGGCCCGTCGAAGCGTTCCCGCCATTGTTTAAGGCGTCGGAATCACCGCCGCCGCCACAGGCCGACATCAGGACTGCCAGGCCGAGAATGCCAATCATCTGTTTTGTGTAACGCATGTTTGTATAGGAGATTTTCATGGTGTGCGAAAGCGCTGCAATGTGGTCGCAAAAGTATGCGTCGAGCGTCAAAGCGTATCCATAGAACAAATGTTCTATTGCTAACGCACGAAAGGCAGCCGCGCAGGGGGTGTTCTTTTGCTGAGTTCCAGGGAGCCGGCGGGCAAACGCGTCCAGCGTGGCCAACACGTTGCCCTGTGCACAAGCATCCAGACTCGGCTCTTGCAGAGTGCGCTCAGCTTTGTTATAGTTCGGTCCCTGCCTGCGCGGCCCGGCAAAAACGACAACGAAATCAAGTAGTTGACGGGTGTAG
>NZ_JASNRC010000033.1 GCF_030411995.1 Massilia sp. YIM B02769 | reverse complement strand
ACCGTGAAACGACTTTGCGCCGATGATAGTGCTGCAACCAGTGTGAAAGTAGGTTATCGTCAGGCTAGTTATATGCGAAAGCCCGTTAGCGAAAGCTAGCGGGCTTTTTGCTTTGGTGCGTCCATTTGCGCGAACGGCTGTGCATAGTAGGGTGGGGACTCGTCCCCACCACAACGCCATCAACACAAAACCCGGTGGGTTCGAGAACCCACCCTACGCTGTATTCCTGTATGGGACAATGCAGGCTTGTCCCCTGTTTTTGCATTTATGACTCCGAGCCAACGCATTGCCGCCGCCATTGCCGCCTTTAATAATCAGCGCTTTGAACAGGCGCGGGGGCTGGTGGCGGATTTGCTGGAAGGCGAGGAGGCGAACGTCGATGCGTTGAACCTGGCCGCCGCCTGCGCACGGGCGCTGGGGCAGGCCGGTGAAGCCGAACGCTGCGCGCGCAGGGCCATCGCATGTGCGCCGGACCATGCCGCCAGCTGGAACAACCTCGGCATCATGCTGCAAGACCAGGGCCGCGCGGCCGAAGCCGAAGCGGCTTACCTGCGCGCGGTGGCCCTACAACCCGCGTATGCCGACGCCCATTACCACCTTGGCTTGCTGTACCAGCAGGGCGGTGCTTTCGCCGCCGCCGCCGAGGCGCACGAGCGCGCGCTGACGCTGCGCCCGCACCATGCGCTCAATAGCGCCAACCTCGGGGTGGTACTTGAACGGCTCGGCCGGTTGGAAGAGGCAGAGCGCCGTTTCGGCGATGCGGTGACGCTCGATCCGAACGACGTCGATTCGCTGCAGCGGCGCGCCAGCCTGCTGCATCGCCTTGGCCGGCTGGATGAAGCCGCCGCGTGCTTCCATGCGGCGCGGTCGCTGCGTCCGCAGAGCGCCGAGTTGTGGAACAACAGCGCCGTGCTGGACGCCAGCCTGAAGCGGCACGCGGCCGCCGAAGCCGGCTACCGACGCGCCCTGGCCCTGCGGCCCGGCTATCCCGACGCCTGGCACAACCTTGGTTTGCTCTACATGCAGCGCAGGCGCTTCCCGGAATCGCTGGCCGCGCTTGGCGAATACCGGGCGCTGCGCCCGGACGACATCGAAGGCCTGAATTCGCTGGCCAACCTCTACCAGCACATGGGGCGCGACGCCGACGCCGAAGCGGCTTACCGGCGCGCGCTCGTGCTGCGCCCAGCCTACGCCAAGACCTTGAACAACCTCGCCACGCTGCTCCAGCGCCAGGGGCGCCTGGCCGAGGCCGAAACGGTCTACCGCGAGGCGGCCGCGGCCGACCCCGGCTATCCGGAGCCGCGCTGGAACCTGGGCTTCCTGCTCCTTGCGCAGGGCCGCCTGGACGAGGGGTGGCCCTGGATGGAGGCGCGCTACGACCCCGCGCTGGCGCGCCCGATCGCGCGCGCGCCGCGCCTGGCTTTTCCGCAGTGGCGTGGCGAAAGCCTGGCCGGAAAAAGCATCGTGGTCTGGCCCGAGCAGGGCTTCGGCGACCAGATCCAGTTCGTGCGCTACCTGCCGCTACTGAAGGCGGCCGGCGCGCGCCACGTCACCCTGGTCTGCCACGATCCGCTGCTCCCCTTGCTGCGGACAGCGCCGGGGGCCGACACCGTGTTCGGCGCCGGCGACGTGGCGCGCCTGGAAGCGCACGACTTCTGGGTCTTCATGCTCAGCCTGCCGATGCACTTCCATACCTCGCTGGACAACCTGCCGGCGGCACTGCCTTACCTCGCAGCCGATCCGGTGCGCAGCGCCCGGTGGCAGGCGCGGCTGGCGTCCGTGCAGGCTGCAGGCCGTGCGGGTGCTGGCCTGCGTGTTGGGCAGCGCGTTGGTTTGCGCGTTGGATTGGTATGGCGCGGCTTTGCCGGCCACGTCAACGACACGCACCGCTCCTTGCCCGGCCTGGAGGCACTCGCGCCGCTATGGTCGATCCCGAACGTCTCCTTCTTCGGCCTGCAGCGCGGCATGGACGGCGAGCCGGCCCCCGGCACAACTGGCGCGTTCGCGCTGACCGAACTCGGCCCCGAGATCGGCGATTTCGGCGATACCGCCGCCATTGTCGAAGCGCTCGACCTGGTCATCTGCGTGGACACCGCCGTCGCCCACGTCGCGGGGGCGCTCGGCAAACCCTGCTGGGTCTTGCTGCCCGCTGTTCATCCCGACTGGCGCTGGCTGGTCGACCGCCACGATACGCCGTGGTACCCGAAGGTACTCAGGCTGTACCGGCAGCAGCGTGCCGGCGAATGGGAGCAGGTCGTGCGCGAGGTGACCGCCGACCTGGCTACGCTGGCCGGCATGTAATTGCTGGTTTCGAAGCATGGCCTCACGCCTGCGCCTGCGCAGATTGTTGTTTCTGTGCAAGAACCGTCCCCTCTAGTACAAGATCTTTCCATGTAGCATGCCCTCTGTAGGATAATACCTACTTTGTTGCGCTGCGTTCATTCGCAATGCTCTCCAGAATTTTGCTCTTGCGGCAACGGTCCGTTCAAGGCTTCACGTCCATTTACTTCATCGCTAATGAATCATATCTATCGCCTGGTCTGGAATACCAAACGTCACATGCTGATGGCCGTTGCCGAAGTCGGCACCTCCCACGGCAAGGATGGCGTCACCGACACGCCCGTCGGTCGCGTCGTGAGCGACAGCGCCGAGACTTTCCAGGGAACGCGCAAGATCCTGGCCGCTGCCGTCATCGCCCTGTTCCCGCTGGCCTCGTTTGCCCAGATGAGCTCGTCGCTTGATGAGATACCGGAAGGCACTGACATTTACCTGTCCGATAGCGACGGCACGAACGCCGACGCGGCGAACTGGCGCCTGGAGAACAATGGCACGCTGCACATCAGCGGGACCGACAACGGCACCAACCTGCTGAGCCTGTCGGGCTCGGGCTCCGTGCTGCTGGGCGACAAGACGCTGACGCTGACATCGGCGGATGGAGTATATGACGGCACAATCCAGGGCGCGGGCGGTTTCACTGTCGATCGCGGTTACGAGACCCTGAGCGCGGCCAACAGCTATACCGGCGCGACAACCATCGGCGAACAGGGCCGGCTTGTTTTGAGCGACTCGGGCGCGGTTGCGCTNGTTACGAGACCCTGAGCGCGGCCAACAGCTATACCGGCGCGACAACCATCGGCGAACAGGGCCGGCTTGTTTTGAGCGACTCGGGCGCGGTTGCGCTGTCGAGCGGCGTGCTCAACAATGGCGTGTTCGACGTCGCCGCCACGAACAACGGCGCGCAGGTGCAATCGCTGTCCGGTTCGGGCGCCGTGCTGCTGGGCGGTCAGACGCTGACCTTGACCAACGCAAACGACCAGTTCGCAGGCACGATCAACGGCTGGGGCGGCCTGACGGTCGCCGGCGGCCACGCAGTCCTGAGCGGCGCGAATACCTACACCGGCGTGACGACGGTGGACCAGTGGTCCAGTCTGGCCTTGTCGGGTTCGGGCAGCATCGCGGCTTCCGAGGGCTTGCTGAACAATGGCGTCTTCGATATCGCTGCGACGAACAGCGGCGCGCAGGTGCAATCGCTGTCGGGTTCGGGCGCCGTCCTGCTGGGCGGCCAGACGCTGACCCTGACCAACGCGCACGACCAGTTCGCTGGCGTGATCGAAGGCGCTGGCGGCCTGACGGTCGCCGGCGGTTACGAAGTCCTGAGCGGAGCGAATACCTACACCGGCGCCACCAGCGTCAGCGAATGGTCGACCCTGGAGCTGTCCGGCTCGGGCAGCATCGCCGCATCCGAGGGCTTGCTGAACAATGGCTACTTCAACATCGCTGCGACGAACAACGGCGCCGACGTGCAGTCGCTGTCGGGCTCGGGCGCCGTCCTGCTGGGCGGCCAGACCCTGACTTTGACGAATGCACACGACCAGTTCGCAGGCACGATCAATGGCTGGGGCGGCCTGACGGTCGCAGGCGGCCACGAAGTCCTGAGCGGGGCGAATACCTACACCGGCGTGACCACGGTGGACCAGTGGTCCAGTCTGTCCCTGTCGGGTTCGGGCAGCATCGCCGCCTCCGAGGGTCTGCTGAACAATGGGGTCTTCGATATCGCCGCGACGAATAGCGGCGCAGAAGTGCAGTCGCTGTCCGGCTCCGGCGCCGTGCTGCTGGGCGGCCAGACCCTGACCCTGACGAACGCGCACGACCAGTTCGCGGGCGTGATCGAAGGCGCGGGCGGTCTGGCGATCACCGGGGGTTACGAGAATCTGGCTGGCGCAAACACCTACACCGGTGCGACCACGGTCGGCGAGTGGGGCAATCTGTCCCTGTCGGGTTCGGGCAGCATCGCCGCCTCCGAGGGCTTGCTGAACAATGGCGTCTTCGATATCG
>NZ_JASNRC010000032.1 GCF_030411995.1 Massilia sp. YIM B02769 | reverse complement strand
GTGATGAAAATCTCATCCTGGGGATCAGCATGGAAGACGATGCCGATGATGGCCCAATTCTGCCGCGAGCAGAAAGCGAGCCCGGTGTGCGCCTGCTGCGCTTCGACGGCGAGTTCAGCCGCACCGGCCGCCGCGATTCCGAGGTGGCGCACCTGGTCGACGAGCTGATTGTCTGGTCCGACACAAAGCCAACCGAGACGTACCGCACCGAGGCGATCGGTGCGATTGACGCCGCCGGCGAGGCCCTGCGCTTGGCCGTTATCAGCAAGATGACACAGACGCCCGAGTATGTGCGCGCCGAGCAGCACGCGCGCGAGTACCGTGCCGCCGGCTATCCCGAAGGCGACGACGCCTACGTGCCGCCGGGCGTGGCTAGCTGGGCAATGGCGAAGTGGCGCGCCAGCTGGACCGCGCGCCAAGCCGCCGACGACATCCTGGCCACCGCCGACCGCTGGTACGCGCTGCTCGACGATATCCGCGCGCTGCGTCTCGCGAACAAAGAGGACGTCCGCCACGCGACCACGGCCAGCGAGATCGCCACGATCGCGGCCGACATGGAAGCCGACATGCGGGCGCTGGCCCTGCAGATGAACACCATTACTACGACGGAATAGCATGCCCAACCTGAGAATCGTTTCTGATAACGCGATCGCACGCGCGGCGTCGCTCGTCGCTTCCTCCACGGCCGGCGCCCTGGCGGTCAGCAACCTGGCCAGCGACAAAAAGTCCAGCGTGCACCGTGCCGCTGGCAAGAGCGTGACGTACACGGCGACCTGGGCCGAAGCGGAGCAGGTAGGGGGCGTCGCGCTGCCGTTCTGCAACCTCTCGCCGGCTGCCCAGTGGCGCGTACGCGCTGCTTCCGAGCTGGGCACCACGAACCTGCTGAAGTACACCGAGACGTTTAACACAGCCTACCCGACGTGGTGTCGGTCAGGCTTCGGCACATCTAACGTGACGGCCAACTACGCTATGGCGCCGAACGGAACGATGACTGCCGACCGCATCTTCTGGACCTCAGGTGGAGGCTCGCTGCAGTACCTGGACCAATTCCTAACAGCCCTTGCTGAGAGCTCCGGTTTTTCCGGTTCTATCTTCGGGCAGTCGGGTGAAATGGCAAAACTGGTGTTGGTCCTGGTGGATAAAGCGGCCGGCCAGACCGTGCTGGAGGTGAACCTCGATGACGGGAGGACCACCTATACGGCCTTGGCACCCAATCAGAGCGGCGTGACCGTCGACGTTATTGCGGTCCCATCGCCGGCCCCGGCAGGTTGGTGGCGACTGAAGATCAACGGCTGGAATAGCCTGTCTGGCGCCGCAACGCCAAAATTCCAGATCTATCCGGTAAAGCACAATTCTCCTTCGCGCGGCATCGCGCTTTGGCCGCGCTCCGAATGGGCCGCCAACGAGGACACCGCGCTGGCGCGCATCTATCCGACCTGGCCTATCGACGTAGTTTCGGAGACGGCTGGCACTGGAACATACCCTCGCTACTTCAACACTGGTCTGCGCGGGGTAGCTGGTCGCACCATCATCATCGAGCAGACGATGAAGCAGATATCCGGACCAGCGCGATATATGGGCATCGTCATCATCGGCGCCGGCGGCAGCGATCAAGGCGTCATGGTCAATCTCGCCACTGGTGCAATCTCATTCAAAACGAATGGCGCCCAGGTACAGAACGCCACCGTCGAGGACATGGGCAACGGCTATTACCGCCTGCGGCTGGAAGTGACGCCATCGATCACCGGGAATTTCACCTGGCAGATCCGCGCAAATGCTGCGGGTAACACTCTCGCAGCAGCCTACCAAGCTGCCTCCGGATCGACTGCTTCCCTTCATTTGACGAAGCCCTACGCCTATCTGCAGGTGGCCGACAACTCCACCGGACTGATGGTGTCCACTGCGTCGTTTGATAGTGCGCTGACGGATGTGACCAAGGGGCTTAACGTATGGGGCGCCATGCTCGAGCCCGGCCCCCAGGTCACCAGCTACTACCCGAGCGTCGCCGCGACGCCTGGCGTTCGCCCGGACGGCTACATGGACAATTGGCAGGGCGCCGGCTACGACAGTGGCTGGGTTCTGGCCTGCCCTGCGCCGGCCGTCAAGCTGCGCGGATTTACCGCGGCCCAGGCGTCGAGTGCTTACGCATATGGTGGAGGCGCCTGCGCGCGGCATTGGCTGCCGGCCGCTGTCATGGCGCGCACGTTGAGCGTCGAGATCGACGACCCGGCGAACCTGCAGGGATATGTTGAAGCTGCCTGCTTGGTCATCGGCACCGTCTGGTCGCCGCAGTACAACGCTTCGGGCGCGTCTGTTTCGGTAGTCGACCGAACCGAGATTTCGCGCAGCGCCGCTGGCGACCAGCTGGCCGACCCGGGCACGATCAGCCGCAAAGTGCCGGTCGACCTGCGCAAGATGTCGCCAGCCGATCGCGCCAAGTTCCTGGCCCTGGTGCGCAATAGCCGCGCCTATCCGGTCCTGCTGTCCGTATTCCCTGAGCATTCGGACCTGTCGCTTGAGCGCGACCACATGCTCTATGGGCGCCGCACGAAAGATTCCGACGTCGCCTACCAGTTCTCGGCTGTCTACTCCACCACCATCGATATCGAGGAGATCTGATGCAAGACCAAGTAACCCTGCTGTTCACGCGCCGGCGCCGGAACCCAGTGTCGTGGCTTATTCGTTGGATGAAGCCGCGTAGCCGCATCGCGCTCGCCCTCTCGTCGCACGTGATCATCGCCATCGGCGACACCTGCTATGAGGCGAACATGCTCACCGGCGTGCGCAAGGGTTCGCGTGTTGACATCCTGAAGGGACAGACGATTGTGCGCGAGCGCGTGCACTACGTCCCCGACCTGGCCGCCGGCGTTGCCTTCCTTGAAAGTCAGCTGTGCACCTACGTGCCGACGGCGCCGGGCTGGGTGCCGGCACAGCTACAACCGTTAGCGTGCGCGGTGCTGCTGATGATCCACAACAACTACGACTTTGGCGGTGCTCTCGGTCTGGGCCTGGCGCCTGGCGAGAACTGGTCAGACCCGTCCAAGTGGTTCTGCTACGAGCTTGCCGGCGCCTTCCTCAAGGCCTGCGGGCGCAACGTATTCGACGAGCTCGAGCGCATCTGCGAGACGGCGCTGTTGGCGATTAGCCCCAGCTGTTAGCCACCGTAATTGTTGTCTCATTTTTCCTAGAATTGAGACGCGGCAATTGTTAACGTGGGGCCTTATTTTCCAAGGCCTCCAATGAGCAAAATTTCCGGTCCAGAACTGACGAGCTACGCTGGGAGCATCGTGGCCGTCGGCGCATCTCTTTCCCTTACTCAGTGGGGCGTCATCGCAGGTATTGTGACGGCGCTGCTGACCTTCGCGGCGAATGCTATCTACATGTGGCGCAAAGATGCGCGCGAGCAGCGGCAGGCGGACCTGGCGGAGCGCGAAGCAATCGCACGCCTGGCGGCCCTGGGGTTGAAGCCGTGAGCGCCGTCGCAGGCTTCCAGGCAATTTCGCTCGCTACCTTGGCGATGATCATGCCCGCGGCTGGCACGCGCTGCGTTCGCTTTCTCGACCCGATCAATGATGCGATGCGCGAATTCGATATCGACAGCGCACCGCGTAAGCGGTCCTTCCTCGCGCAGATCGCGCATGAATCCGGGCAACTGCGCTACACACAAGAGATCGCATCGGGCGTCCGCTACGAGGGCCGTAAGGATCTGGGCAACTCGCAGCCGGGAGACGGTGTGCGATTCAAGGGCAGGGGCCTCATCCAGATCACTGGCCGCGCCAACTACACCGCCTGCATGCTCGCCCTCGACATCGATTGTATCGAGCATCCCGAACTGCTTGAGCTACCGCGCGAAGCGGCCCGCTCGGCGGGCTGGTTCTGGAAGGCGCATGGCTTGAACGAGCTGGCCGACCTCGGCGACCAGGTGAAGGTCACGAAGCGAATCAACGGTGGCACCAACGGCTTGCCGGACCGGCTGGCCTTCTTCGACGCAGCCAGCCGTGTCATCTTCTGAAAGGAACATCATGACTCCACTACTGATCCCGGTCCTCGGCAACTTGCTCGATCGGATATTCCCGGACCCGAAGGCTGCTGCAGAGGGGAAGCTTGAATTGATGCGGATGGCCCAGGCCGGCGAGCTCGCTCAGCTGGACGCCGAGGTGAAGCTGATCACCGGCCAGATAGATGTCAACAAGGTCGAGGCAGCAAGCCAGTCGTTGTTCGTGGCCGGCTGGCGTCCGGCGATCGGTTGGGTATGCGGTGCAGCCTTTGCGTTCAAGTTCATCTTGGGTCCAGCGGCGGTCGTCGTCATGGCGATGGCTGGTCACCCGATTACCCTGCCGGAATTCGACTTCACCGAGATGAGCACCATCCTGATGGGCATGCTTGGCCTCGGTGCCCTTCGTACGGTCGAGAAGGTCAAGGGGGTGCCGTAATGGACTTCTATCTAGCCACGCCAACGGGTGACGTTTACTTGTTCAGTCACGACGGACAGGCGTTGCAAGTTCCACCGGCCGGTGAGCCGGTGGAGCAGCAGAATAAGCCGGCTCACGCTTTCGAGGAAATCGAGGCCTTGCCGGAATAAAGACAGGGCGCCAGGTCCGATTGCGTCAACAATCGAACCTGGCCTCAATCCACTGACGCAGCCAGTGAACCGAGCAAAGGCTCTGCCACCTTCCGGAAGGCGGGCGGAGTCTAGCATATTCATCAAGAAAAAGGTTTACAGATGGCAATTCCAATCGTTCCTTGGTTGGGCGGCAAGCGCCGCTTGGCTGACCACATTATTCCTCAATTCCCTGCTCATAAATGCTATGTGGAAGTCTTCGCCGGCGGCGCTGCGCTTTACTTCATGCGGCCGCCTGCAGAAGTCGAGGTAATCAACGACATCAATGGCGAGCTGGTCCGGCTCTACCGCGTTGTGCAAAACCACCTCGAGGAGTTCGTACGTCACTTCAAGTTTGCGCTTACTAGTCGAGAGGTTTTCAAGTGGCACCAGGTGACGCCACCCGAAACCTTGACGGACATCCAGCGGGCAGTGCGGTTCTTCTACCTACAACAGCAATCGTTTGGAGGAAAGGTACAGGGCCAGTCCTGGGGCACAGCAACGACAACCCCACCGATCAACCTACTCCGTATAGAAGAGAACCTGTCCGCCGCCCATTTGCGGCTTGCAGGGACCTATATCGAAAACATGGACTGGCACAAGCTGATGGAGCGCTACGACAGGCCTCACACGTTGTTCTACCTGGACCCGCCGTATTGGGAGACAGAAGGGTATGGAGTTGATTTTCCCTTCGACGAGTACCTGCGCATGGCCGTATTGTTGAAAAAGTTAAAGGGGAAGGCGATCATCAGCCTTAACGATCATCCGGACATCCGACAGGTTTTCGCCGACTTCGAGATGGACACTGTGCCAATTAAATACTCTTGCGGAGCAGATGCAGCAGGGCGTGGCGCGCAGCGATCGGAAGTGGTGATCTATAGCTGGGACCGAACCGCGGATCCTGCTGGTCTGTTCTAAGATGCAAACTCGACCATGGCGGCGCCCAGTCGCCTTGGTCAACAATGCTAAACTTTCCGGATGTACGGCAAAGTCAAAAGGCTGCGCGAGCGCGGCACCCGCCTCTCAGATCGCGACATCGCCAAAGCTGCGCATGTCGAAGGTGAAGTCACGCTTGCCGGGCTAGGCCCGGTCCTAGTCGCCCAGGTGCGCGATCCAAACTTTCAAGTCGGGACCGGTCTGCTGCCGCAACTTTATGAGGCGCGGCTGACAACCATGCATGGCAACAAGATGCTGTTCAAAGGCGAGGAGCGCCCACAGGGCGATACGGGGCCAGCCTATGTGCAGGAGTGGGCTGTCGTGGTCGAGCCGCGCTAGTCGTCAGCCTTGGTTCACGGCGTAGTATTTGGCGTAGGTTCTTCTATCCTATCTTGCTCTCTATAGGAGAATACGCTGCTGCATCAT
>NZ_JASNRC010000031.1 GCF_030411995.1 Massilia sp. YIM B02769 | reverse complement strand
GGCCGATTCCGGCTACATCGCCGGTTACCCGGTCGGCAACCAGGGCAAGGAAATGTCGGTCGTGGTCGACAACAGCGCCAACGAGGCGCCGGTGTTCGTCAAGATCCACGACCTCGACCGCCGCTCGAACGTGCGCCACGCCTATGTCGAATCGCATGCCACGTTCACGGTCGACGGCCTGGCCGCCGGCCGCTACGAAGTGCGCTACCAGAACGTGGTGACCGAAGCGGCGCACGCCGCCTGCGCGGCCGCCGCGCCGCTACGCCAGGCCGCAACGGGCCTGTAACAGAGACTTCTGTCGCATTTCCCCATCGGCGCCCTGTTTTTACACAGCATCGTCAACCCGATTTCACTAATTTTTTTCCGCGCCGTAATATACTGGACCACCAGCGGCCAACGTAGCCGCCTCCGGGCCGAGCGGAAAACAAAGACATGAACGAACTAGACGGCCTCACCGCACTCCTGATCGAGCCCCACGCCGGGATGCGCGCGAACATCCACAGCATGCTCGCCATGTGCGGCCTGACCCGCATCGACCACGCCAGCAGCGCCAACCTGGCCGTCAAGCAGCTCGGCCTGAAGAACTTCGACCTGGTGCTGTGCGAATACGACCTGGAAGGCGGCCAGGATGGCCAGCAGCTGCTGGAAGACCTGCGCCACCACAAGCTGATCTCGCTGTCGACCATGTTCTTCATGGTCACCGCCGAGGGCGACTACGGCAAGGTGGTCAGCGCCGCCGAGCTGGCGCCCACCGACTACATCCTGAAACCGTTTACGGCCGACCGCCTGCTCGACCGCATCGCGCGCGCCCTGGAGCGGCGCAACGTGCTGCTGCCGGTGTATCGCTTGATGGAAGCGGGCGCCCAGCACGAAGCCATCGAGGCCTGCATCGAGGGCGAGACCGCCTGGCCGCGCTACGCCGTCGACTTCCTGCGCCTGCGCGCCGAACTGCACTTGTTCCTGGGCGAAGCCGCGCAGGCCGAGCCGATCTACCGGCGCCTGGCCGAAAGCCGCGCGATCGCCTGGGCGCGCCTCGGCCTGGCCAAGACCCTGTACCTGCGCGAGGAATACGAAGAAGCAGGCAGCCTGCTCACCGAACTGGTCCAGACCAACACGAATTTCGTCGACGCCTACGACTGGCTGGCGCGCACCCATTCCGCCATGGGCGAGCTGGAGAAATCGCAGCAGGTGCTGACCAAGGCTGTCGCGGTGTCGCCGCATGCGGTGCGGCGCCTGCGCACGCTGGGCGAAGTCGCCTTCGAGGCGGGCGACAACGACACCGCCGAAAAGGTGCTCAAGCAGGTGGTGCAGAAAGCGAAGTACTCGGAGTTCCGCGACCCCGAGGACCATGTCAAGCTGGTGCGCACCCTGGTGAAAAAGGGCGACCCGGTGGCCGCCGCTTCCGTCATCCGCGAACTCGACCGCTCGATGGGCGGGCGCCAGCACGCCGACGCCTGCAGCGCGATTTCCTCGGCCCTGCTGCACGAATACACCGGCAACGAGGAACGCCTGGCGCAAGCCCTGACGGCCGCGGTGGCGGCCAGCCAGGACATTCCCGCCATGTCCTCGGACCTGAAGCTGGAGCTGGCGCGCAGCTGCCTCGACCACAACATGGCCGAGGGCGCCGCCAGCATCGTGCGCGACGTGATGCGCAACGCCAGCGACGCCACCGCCATGGACCGCGCGATGAGCGTGATGGCCCAGGCCGGCCAGGCGGAACTCGGCGCCAGCCTGGCCCAGGAAGCGCGCCAGCACGTGGTCGACCTGGTCGCCGGCGGCGCCGAGCGCGCCAAGAGCGGCGACTACCAGGGCGCCGTGACGCTGATGCAGGAAGCGGCCACGCGCATGCCGGGCAATCCGCAGGTGGCCTTCAATGCCGCGCTGGCGCTACTGCGCTGCCTGGAACATACCGGCTGGGACGACAAGCTGGCGCAGCAGGCGCTGGCCCAGCTGGCGGCGGTGCGCCGGCTCGATCCGCGCAACCCCAAGCTGGGCGCCCTGGGCGCGCTGCACCAGGCGGTCCTCAAGAAATACGACAAGGGCGCACGCGCCAAGAAGAACGGGTAACACGGCATGGCAGACGCAGTCACTCCCTCCACCCCTGCGCCGCAGGACGAGCAGGCGACGCGCCGCGTGCGCGCGGCCCTGATGCAGAAGGTGAACGGCGAAGAAGAGATGTTCGCCCTCGGCAGCGCGGTGGCGCGCGTGGTCGAACTGGCGTCCTCCGACGACCAGGGCACCCACGACCTGGCCTACTTCGTTCTGTCCGACCTGGCGCTGACCCAGCGCATCCTGCGCCTGTCGAACACCGTGCAGTACCGCACCGTGGCCGGCACCGTGGTCACCACGGTCTCGCGCGCGATCGCACTGCTCGGCTTCGACAACGTGAAGACCACCGCGCTGGCCATGCTCCTCGTCGACACCCTCGACAACGGCGCCCACGCCGGCGCCGTGCGCGTCGAGCTGGAAGCCTCGCTGTGCGCCAGCCTGGTCGGGCGCGAGATGGCGCGCCTGTCGTTCTACCAGGGCGCGGAAGAGGCGGCCATCGGCGCCCTGTTCAAGAACCTGGGCGCGCTGCTGGTGGCCTCGCACGAGCACGAACGCTACCGCGAGATCCGCCAGATCGTCGGCGCCGGCAAGCACACGCCGGCCCAGGCCTCGCAGCTGATCCTCGGCTGCACCTACGACACCCTGTCGGCCGCCGTGCTGGCCGAATGGAAGATCCCCGACGTGATCGTGCGCGCCCAGGCGGCGCTGCCGGCCGGCACCCTGAAGGTGGCGGCGAACCGCGGCGAGTGGATGCGCCAGGTGGCGTCCTTCAGCCTCGACGTGGCGCGCCTGCTGGCCAAGCTGCCGGACCCCAGCGGTTCGGCGGAAGCACGCGCGCTGCTGGCGCGCTACGGCGCCGCCTTCGAGCTCGACGCGGCGGCGCTGGACAAGCTGTTCGTGAACGTCGCCGAAGGCATGCGCGGGCTGATGGAAAGCATGAACCTGCAGCCGCTGGCGTGGGCCGAACCGGAAGAAGCCGATGGCCTGCCGAACGTGCTGCTGCTGGCCACCCTCGACGCCGGCGAGGAAGACGAAGGCACCCATCCGAGCGGCAAGCCGAAGAATGCGCGCGAGCTGCTGCTGGCCGGGGTGCAGGACGTGACGCAATTGCGCGCCGCCGGCAACGCGCGCCTGAACGACGTGATCCTGGCCGTGCTGGAAACGCTCTACAGCGCGCTGGGCTTCCGCTTCGCCACCGTCTGCCTGAAGGACGCGCGCCAGAACCTGTACCGCGCACGCGTCTCCTTCGGCGAGGAGAGTACGCGCCTGCAGGCCGGCTTCAGTTTCCCGGCGGCGGGGGCCAATCCGGGGCGCGACCTGTTCTTGCTGGCGCTGGAAAACGACGCCGACCTGATGATCTCGGACGCCGCGGCACCAAAAATCCGCGAACTGCTGCCCGCCTGGCACCGTACCCTGCTGCCGGATGCGAAGAGCTTCATCGTGCTGCCGCTGGTGGTGGGCAAGGCGCAACTCGGCTTCTTCTATGCCGACCGCACCAGCACTGCGCCGGAAGGCGTGCCGCCCGACGAAACGGCGCTGATCCGCGCCCTCAAGCGCCAGGTACTGGCTGCGCTTGCCGCCGGATGAATTCGCGGAATTCACCTGCCGGCATCGGCCGCGCGAACAGGTAGCCCTGGGCTTCGTCGCCCAGCTTCTCGCGCAGGAAGCCCCATTGCGCCTGGGTTTCCACGCCTTCGGCCACCACGGCCAGGCCCAGCGCGTGGGCCAGGCCGATGGTGGCGGCGACGATCACCGCGTCGTTCGGATTGTGCTCGATGTCTTTCACGAAGCCGCGGTCGATCTTGATGCGGTCGATCGCGAACAGCTTCAGGTAGGCGAGCGACGAATAGCCGGTGCCGAAGTCGTCGATCGCCAGCTTGAAGCCGCGTGTGCGCAGTTCGCGCAGCAGCTCGCGCGTGTTTTCCGGGTCGCGCATGGCGGCCGTTTCGGTGATCTCGAGTTCGAGCCGGGCCGGATCGATGCCGTAGCGCGCCACCAGTTCGTCCAGGCGTTCGAGCAGGGCGCCGCCCGAGAACTGGCGCGCCGATAGGTTCACCGCCAGGCGCAGGTGGTCCAGGCCGTCGCGCTGCCATTCGGCCAGCAAGGCCATGGCCTGGGCCAGCACCCAGTCGCCCAGCGGCACGATCATGCCGCTTTCCTCGGCCACCGGTATGAAGCGGCTCGGCTCCACGCTCCCCAGTTCGCTGTCGTGCCAGCGCAGCAGCACCTCGGCGCCGATCACGCGGCCGGTGTCGAGCGCCACCTGGGCCTGCAGGTGCAGGCTGAAGCCTTCGGCGTGCAGGGCTCCCCACATGCGGTTTTCCAGCAGCAGATGCTCGTGGGTGGCGGCGTTCATCGCCGGCGAGAAGAACTGGAAGTTGTTGCGCCCCTCGCGCTTGGCCGCGTACATCGCCATGTCGGCGTGGCGGATCAGGGTCGCCGCATCCTCGCCGTCGTCGGGGAAGAGGGCAACGCCGACGCTGGCGCCGCTGTGCGCGGTGTGCCCGGCCAGCTGGTAGGGCTGCGACAGCGATTCGACCAGCCGCACCGCCACCCCGGTGACGCTGTCGGGGGTCAGCGGGCCGGCCAGCACGATGATGAATTCGTCGCCGCCCAGGCGCGCCAGGGTATCGACGTCGCGCAGCAGGTCCTTCATGCGCTCGGCCGCGCCCACCAGCAGGCGGTCGCCGGCGGCGTGGCCGAGCGAATCGTTGATCTTCTTGAAGTGATCGAGGTCGATGAACAGCACCGCCGCCGGCTCGTTGTGGCGGCGCGCCGTGGCCAGCTGCTGCTCCAGGCGCACGTTCAGGGCCACGCGGTTTTCCAGGCCGGTGAGCACGTCGTGGTGGGCCAGGCGGTAGATGTGTTCCTGCGAGCGCTGCTGCTCGGTCAGGTCGCGCAGGATGCAGACAAAGAACTGCTCCTGGCGGCCTTTGTTGGCCATCTGCACCGGCGCCACCGAGATCGACAGCGGGAAGATCCCGGCCTGCGCATTGCGGCCCTCCAGCACGCACTCGTCGGGCGTCGACTGCGACAGGCGGGTCAGCTGGACGGCGGCGTCGCCGTCGACACCGGCCGGCACCAGGGAGCCGAAGGGCAGTCCGACCAGGTGCTGGGCCGGGTAGCCGAACAGGCGCGCGGTGGCGGCATTCGCCGAGACCACCAGGCCGTGCGCATCGACGGTGAGGATGGCGTCGGCGGCGTTGTCGAGGATGGCTTCGAGGCGCGCTTCGCGGTCGCGCAGGCGCGCGGTGCGGTCCAGTACCTGCGCTTCGACGGCGGCGCGCTCGCCGCTCACCAGCAGCAGCAGGGCGCCCAGCAGGCCGGTGAGCAGCAGGCCCGACGACAGCACGGTCCAGCTGGCCACGCCGCGCTCGCTGGCGGCGTAGGCGGCGGTGGGGTGGAAGGCGACCACGTAGCTGCGTCCGGCGAACGACAGGCCGACCCGGTATTCGTCGGGATGAACCCGGTCGATATTCCCGACGAGCGGCAGCACGACGCCGCCGGTGACGTCGACCAGCGCGGCCTGGAAGCCGTCGAAGCCGGCGCGCGCCACCGCCTGTTCGAGCAGGGCCTCGGCGTTCAGCACGAACACCACCGCGCCGGAGGCCGGCGCGTTCGGTTCGCCCACCGAGCGGAACAGGCCGATCCCCATGTCGCCGCTCATCATCAGGCGG
The DNA here is from genome assembly GCF_030411995.1 of Massilia sp. YIM B02769. Taxonomy (GTDB): domain Bacteria; phylum Pseudomonadota; class Gammaproteobacteria; order Burkholderiales; family Burkholderiaceae_D; genus Telluria. The sequence continues at coordinate 1,663 of NZ_JASNRC010000031.1, read as the reverse complement.
AAAGGTTCGGTTGCAACCGGGGTGCGCGCGGTCAGCACCTGCGCCGCCGCTGTGGCGCGTCCGGGCGCGGTGAGAAAATCGACGCCGCGCAGCACCGCGTTCGAGGGCGGCCAGGTGTAGAGCACCGGCAGGTACAGCGGGCGCTGCGCCGCCGGCTGCAGGCGCAGGGCGGGCGAGACATCCTGGATGCCGGGGAAGGAGGGGTCCAGCGCCTGCCGCACCCAGTCCTCGAAGCCGCCGCGCTCGGCCTCCTTGACCGGCACCGCCCAGTTCACGCCCTGGATTTCCGGGCGCCCGTCGACATAGCCGCTGGCCACGCGCAGGAACTTGTCGCGCGCCAGGATGTGTTCGGTGTCGGCGAGGGTGCGCGCAAAGGTGCCGACGAAGCGCACGTGCTCGTTGAACTCGGCCTGCAGCACGTCGGCGGTCTGCTGGGCCTTCAGGCGGTAGGGCTGCAGATGCTGCTCGTGCTCCCAGCCGAGCGTGAGGCGGTAGATCGTCACCACCGCCGCGCTGGCCAGCAGCAGCGGCAGGCCGACGATGGTCGCGCGCTGGCGCCACAGCTGGCGCGGCGCGCCGCAGACGATCCAGCACAGCGGCGCGGCGAGCAGCACGCCGATGGTGTCGCCGGCCCACCAGCCCAGCCAGTTGAGCACGCGTTCGGGTTCGGTGATCGCGCCCAGCAGGTAGAGGAAGGGCACCGCCACGCTGGCGCTGACCAGGCAGATCAGGGGCGTGAGCAGCAGGAAGGCGAACACGTCGCGCCCGGAACCGATGGCCGGATGCATGCGGCGCCGGAACTGGCGCGCGCCGAGCCAGGCCTGGAGCGTGGCGCCGGCGATCTCCGCCAGCGTGGCCAGCAGGGCGTGCGCCAGCGGCAGGGCCGGATTGTCGAGGTGGCGCGGCAGGATCGCCAGCAGGATGCCGAGCGCGATACCGGGCAGCACGCGCGCACCCGCGGCGGTGGCCAGGGCCAGGGCCACGCCGGCCGGCGGGAACAGGGGCAGGGCATAGCCGGCCGGCAGCGCCAGGGCGTCGGCAGCCAGCCGCGTGGCCAGGTAGGCCGCGACAATCGCCAGGTTGGCCAGCAGCAGCGGCCGCCAACGCCAGCGGGGGTAAGCGGGCTTCTTGATGTCCATGTCATCCGTATTGACGTTCCCCTGAGGCGTACAGTACCGCAGGCCGGATGGGTGCAGCGCACCGCTTGCGCATTCACTTCAAAAAGACCCTTGCAGGTTTGCCGATGCTACGGTTACAATCACGCCCCGAAGCAACGCTGCTATTGAGCCAGGTTCGTAGTGATGGCAAAAATAGTTGACAGTACGTTGAGCTTGCTTCATACTCTGCGGTTCTTCGCGGTGGGGTGGCCGAGTGGTTAAAGGCAGCAGACTGTAAATCTGCCCTCTCTGAGTACGCTGGTTCGAATCCAGCCCCCACCACCAAAAAGAAGAAGTCGTGAAGTCGAATTGAAGTTGTACCTCGCGGGTGTAGCTCAATGGTAGAGCTGAAGCCTTCCAAGCTTACGACGAGGGTTCGATTCCCTTCACCCGCTCCAGTTATTGTGGTGCAGCTGTGCACTGCAAACAATCAGCCCTTGTAGCTCAGTGGTAGAGCACTCCCTTGGTAAGGGAGAGGCCACGTGTTCAATCCACGTCAAGGGCAC
>NZ_JASNRC010000030.1 GCF_030411995.1 Massilia sp. YIM B02769 | reverse complement strand
TCCTTGAAGCGTGGGTCAGGGATAAGGTTATTGGCGTCGCCCATGACTGCCAGGCTTCGAGCAGTTACAGCGCCTGCGGCAAGCTTTTCGGTTGTGATCGCCCCAGTGGCCAGTGCGGCAGTCAGAATCGACTCGGTCGCGATCAGCCGGCCGTTGACGACCACGCCATTCTCGACCCATGCCGAGCCGGTCCAGCGCTTCTCCATGACGAAGGTACCGCCGCTGATCGTCACGACGTCGCCAACNGGTCGCGATCAGCCGGCCGTTGACGACCACGCCATTCTCGACCCATGCCGAGCCGGTCCAGCGCTTCTCCATGACGAAGGTACCGCCGCTGATCGTCACGACGTCGCCAACGACCTTGGTGGTCGGCACCGTGATATTTGCCAGGGCGTCGGTCCAGGCCGTGCCCGAGCCGTAGTAGTGGCCGGCGCCGCGCGCACCAGGCGTGCCGGTACCGGACGCACCGTCGCGCAGCACCGGGATGATGAGCGCGCGCTGAAACTCGTCGCCGTTGCTCACCACCTTCGCGGTGACGATGGCGGTTTCGCCGTCATAGGTGACGTCGACGCTGCGGTCGACGGCGTTCGACAGCGTGCCGCCGACGGCGGTGAAGCTGACCGCATCATCCAGGCCAACAAGGTCCGCTGTAACGGTCACCTTTGCCAGGTCCACTTGGCCGGATGCGTTCAGGTGGAAGCCGGGCGCGCTTGCCGTCAGGTTAATCCAGGCGTTCTTCGGATTGACGATCCGCACCGTCGCGGCCTGCAGGATAGCGTCGCGGTCGTTCAGCACTGCGCTCATACGAGGAACCCTACCTTGACGCGCCCGGTGTTCCAGTCGGGCGCCAGTGAAATAACGATGCCGGAGACACCGGCGTCCATGCCGAAGCGTGGGCTGTAGACGGTCACCGCCTGGCCCAGCTCGAGCTGCAGCAGCTCGGGCACGCCGTCGAAATCATAGGTCGTGCGCGGCACCTTCCACAGGTCGAGCCGACGCTGTGCCTCAGCATCCGCATCGGCCCGGGTCAGCAGCATCGTGTCGACCTGGACCGGCTCGGCGTTCAGGCGGTAGGTGGCCAGCGTCGCCGCGTCGGTCTTGGTGGTGGTCAGCCACTCCTCGGTGAAGAGCGCCTTGTGCACCTCGGGCAGGTTGGCCAGCGTGCCGGCGTCCTGCACGGTCCAGTTCTTGGCGAAGCCGAGCTTTACGGCGCCGACCACGTCGGTGCGGCCGGCGGGCTGCAGCGTACCGTCGACCATGTGTTCCGGCCGGATCACGAACGGCGTGCCGGCACCGGGAAGTGCGACCTGGATCAAGCGCATCAGGCCCAGGCGCGACATCACCAGCTGCGCGCCGATGCTGCCGAGCAGCATCTGGCACGCCGCCAGCACGTTGAGCCGGTCCGTGGAATACAGCCCCATCGGCTGTGGATGCGCGGCGTCAAACGCGGCAATGTTCGCCAGGTCGAGATCCGCAGCTGTGAAGCGGTCTGCGGCCTTGCCGTAGCCGGTTGCCAGCCGTTTGCACATGGTGGCCGCGGTGTCGCAATAGCCCGCGCCGTTGTCGCCCTTGATAGACAGCGTCACGGCGCCGGCCGGCGTTGACTCCAGCGTCACGGTGCCGGCGGCAGGGTTCGACGTCATGGCCACAGGCGCCCCGTTGTCGCGCGCCTCGTTGGCGATGACGCCCTCCGCCGACGCGCAGTGGTAGCCATAGGTCAGCGTCGCCGGGTTGATCGGCAGCGGCGTGATGTTCGACACCTGGCCGATCGCGAACGGAAGGAGCGCATCCTTCTGCTCGGTCTCGCCGCCCAGCTTCACCTCCGTGATCGCCGTGTTCAGGCGCTGCAGCTTGTCGCGCAACTTCAGGAGGAGCGCGCTCCGGCCGCTCGGCGCGATGTCGGCCACGATACCGTTGAAGATCATCCGGAAGTCGCTGCGCGGCCAGCGAATGTCGCCGATGTACGCACGGATTTCCCGATTCTTCCACACGTAGGCGGCGCCGGCCCAGGCGTCGCGCACGCCGGCAGTGTTGTCGATCTCCAGGTTACCAGCCGACAGCGCGCCGTCACCTTCGAGCGACAGGCGCTCGGTGAACAACGTGCCGACGGTGGCGATCGGGAGGTATTGCGTGTTGGCCGGACTGTCGGCCGGCGACGTGGTGAATGCCTTGGTCGCCATGTAGACCATGGTTTCCACGCCATTCACGCGCGCCGCCGCCTCGATCAGGACGCAACGATACGCGGCCGAGCTTTGCAGCCAGGCCAGGAACTGAGGATCAGTCATTCAGGAGCTACCCTATCTTCGAACCTGCTGATTGAACTAATCGCCGACGCTGCGATTCGACCCATGGTTTCGGCCGAGTCGCGCGACGCCGAAGCGCCGCCGCGGATGATGTCGCCAGTCTGGCGATTCGCATCCGCGCGCAGGCCCGACACCTCCGTGCGCAGCGCCTTCACCTCGGCCACCAGTGCTTCGGTGTTGGCGGTGCCGTACGAGCTGTACGGGATCGGCACGTTGACGGGTGGCGCCACGGCGGTCAGCGGAGACGTGTTCTTGTTCATGACCGTATGGAGCTGGAGGATCGCCTCCCGAACCGACAGCACGGACTTCTCCACGTCGATCAGGCCCTTGACCGAAAGCTTGAGCGCCTCCAGCTGCGCCTTGCCGACGTCGACCTGGGCGCTGGCCCAGCGCTCAGCTTCCGCCGTAGACGCCTGCGCGTAGTCGAAGTCGGAGCGGTACTGGCTGCTGCTGGCGAATACAGCCCGCGACGCAGTCAGGAACGCGTTGAACGCACCCTGGTACTGCGACTGCGCCGCTTCATCGCCGCCGCGCGCCGCCGCCAGCACCGCGTCGTACTGCGCCTTCGCCTCTGCATACTTCTGCATAGGCGACAGCGGCGACAGACCGCCGAGCAGCGTGTTGTCACGCAGGCTCTTCAGCGTTGCCGCGAACGACGACATCCGGTTGATGGTCGCGTCGATCGCGGCGGTCTCGGCCTTATAGGCATCCGTCAGCGCTGACTTGGCACTGGCCAGCGTCACGCTCGTATCCTCGATTGCCGGGTACACCTGGGCGAAGGCTTCCTGCAGCGCCATCAACTGAGCGTACTGCTCGCGTTGTGCCGAGCTGGTCAGGTCAAGGCCCAGGACGTACTGCTTGAACGCTTCTCGCGAACGCAGTGTGGCAAGCCCCATGGCGCCGAGCTGTTCGGCGACGTACTTCTGGACAGGGGCCAGTCGTTCCGCCTCAGTCAGATAGTTCTCAGCGAACGACGACGCCTGGTCTGCCAGCTCTTCAATGCCTCCAACCATCGACAGCAGCTCTTCGCGCGCGGCGATGCTGGCCATGCCGGTAGCGCCGAATGACTTGCCGATGCTGGCCAAAACCGCGTCCAGCCCCGCATAGTTCGACGCCAGACGCGTCAGGGTCTCCAGCGCGCCCTCTCCCACCTGTTGGAAGTCGGTGAGGCCGGCCACGCCGAAGGTGGCAAGATCGTCGCCGATCTTCGAGAACACCGCGGATAGTTCCTTCTGGATTTCCTCGCCGGTTTTGCCTTTCAACGTCACCTTGCCGATGTCGACAACGAAACTGTTCAGGCGTGCGGAGAAGTCGCCAGCGTTGATCTGCAGGAGCTTGCCAGCCTCAAAGACCGTGTCATAGATCGAAGTGAGGACCAGTCCGATCTGGCGATTTCCCTCGGCGCCGAGGCCTTCCAGTGCGGTCGAATACTTGTCCTTTTTGAACCATCCGCCGTCCTTCTTGATGTCGGCATACTGCGACGCGCTAACCCCGTCGGTCAGAATGCTGGCGTAGGTCGCCTTACTCATGGTGAAGCCAGTGTCCTCGACGGTTTTCTTCCCGCCAAACACCGAATTCAGCACAGATCCAGTGATCTTCCCGATCCAGCCTCCGGTGATCTTGTCGAGCGCCAGGCCAATGAATCCGCCGGTTGCCAGCACGCCGAGGGTCGAACGTCCGAACGCGTCGGCGCTGCCGCGCGTCGCACTGCCGGCGCCGAAATCTCCCGAGACGCCGGTGGTGCGTACCAGCAGGGACGAGAAGCTGTTGATCCCGGCTTCGATATTGCGCAGCGATCTCAGCATGCCAGTGCTGATGCCCAGCTCCTTCGATGCCAGCGACTCCATGATGTCGAGCGACTTGGCGATGGACTCGGACTTTTCGTCCGAGCCCAGCACAGACCCGGTGCCCTGGGCCTTTTGACGCGACTCCGACAGATTGGCACCTCCGCTGCCGATGCCACCGATGGCAACGCCCAGAGCGGCCACGATGGCAGCCATCGCTGCCATGCGACCGAACGCGGTATATGGGTCGCCAGAGCCTTGGCTCAACACCGCCGAGATACCCTTCGGCACCAGCTCGGCCAGCGTCATCGCCAGTTCGGCCGCATGGAACACCTGCGATGCGGCCTGCAGCGCCTTGTAGCCCTTACTCTGCTCGCCGAAGAAGCCGGCAGCAGCGCTGGTCATGGCGCCATAGCCGGCAAGGCGATTTTTCGCCCCCTCCTCATTGAGCTTGTCGACGTACTCCAGGTGCTTGACCTCGTCGATCTTCCCGTTCCGAAGCAGCAGATCGGCGTTGCCGCGCTCTTCCGCGATCTTCGCCTGACGCTTGCCGAATGCATCCAGGGCGCCGGTCATCTTCGTGATCGAATCGCCCGCGGTACCGAACGCCTCGCGCAAGGCCTCTCCGAACGTCTGGGCCCGGGCCGGGTCGAGGAACTCCTTCAGGCTGTCCTGCGCCTTCTTGTTCTCTTCCGCGATCCCATTGTTGACCACACCCTGCTGCTTGAGCAGAGCGAGTTTGCGCAGCTCTTCGGCCTGCTGACGGTAGAGCGCGGCGGTAACGCTGCCGGCCTCCTCCGCCTCTTGCTGCGCGGCGGTCTCTTCCTTCAGGGTGGCAATCGCAAGCATGCGCTCTGCCTGGAGCGCCGCCACGGCTTCCTTGCTCAGGCCGATTTCCTCATTCGCCAACTGCTGCGCCTCGACCTGGTCCTGCAGGCCGGTGAGCTCAGCGGCCGCTGCCTTGACGCCCTGCATGTAGAGGTCTTGGCTGGCTTGCGAGCGGTTACGCTGGGCGGCAGCAAGATCGTTTTCGAGCTGCTTCTCTCGGCTCTTTCGCTGTTCGTCGATGAGGGCGATTTTTCCAGCCAGCTCAACTTGCTCACGGTCACTATTGATTTTCTTTGCGACCAGCGCCTGCTCTCCTTGAAGACGCTCTTTTCGCCGCCGGAGACTTTCCAACTCTTCATCTGCTGCTTGGCGGAGGGCCTGGTCTTCGGTAATCTCACCAGCATCCCGCCTTGCTTGAATTTGAGCGAGCGCACGTTGGGCCAGCGCATCTTCCACTTCGCCGCGTTTCCGCAGAGCTGTAATGCTGGCGTCGACTCCCAAAATGAAGACGTCGTTGTACTCACGGCGGATTGCCAGCAATTGCTTATCGATTGTGATGGCTTCTGGGTCTGCCGACGACTGGGGGATACCAAGCTGTTCGCCTCGGGTCTGCGCGGCCCTTAAAGCTCTGTCGCGCTGCTCCGCGCGGGTGAACAGGATCCTCTGCTTTTCCTCCCATTCCCTTTCCGCCGCCTCGCGCTGAACCTTCAAAGCAGCGTCCTCGCCAGCCTTCTTGTCGGCAGCAGCCTTTGCATTGATGGACTTCACAGCACGCTCGTTTGCAGCAATCTGCGCCTGCGCACCCAATACGTCACGATCCCTCGACGGGTCGTATCTCTCGCCCTCTCGCGCCTTGCCGATCCTTTTCAGGCGCTCGACGCTTTCTTCAAGAGCCGTGCGTTGCTTGTCCAATGCGGCCAGCTGTTGCTGGGGGCCCAGCTCACGGCTCCCAGAGAATTCGACAACTGCATCCCAAGCGCTGCTCGTTGCTGACTTGATGTTGATCCAGGCGCGCTCCCAAACCGAGAGAACCGCGAGCACCTTCTCTTTTTGGTTGGCGATGCCGTCGGCATACGCGTTCTGCGCGATGCGAGCTGCGTCGATCGTGCGGCCCTGCACCTGCGCCGCCCTTACAGCGAGATAGGTTTCGGTGGTGACGAAGCCGTATTGGTCGCCCATGGCGCGGAGCGCCGTGAGCGGGTCTTTCCCGAGTGCGGCAAACTCTTTCGCAGTGTCCTCGACGCTTTTGCCGAGCACGCGCTGGGCGTCGACGGCGACGGTGCCGAACTTCTCCAGGTTGGCGCCGGCGATGGCGCCGGTGCTGGCCAGGGTAGTCAGGGCTTTAGCCGAAACGCCCTGCGAGCCGTTGATCTCCTTCATGCTGGCCGCCATGTCGGCCATCTGGCCCGCAGTGGTGCCAGCGAAATTGCCGGTCATGATCAGGGCGCGCGAATACTGCACGGCCTCTTCGTGACCAGCCTTGTAGGCATAGGCCAGCGTGCCCAACACTGCAATGGTCACGGTGTAGGGGTTGATCAGCCCGAGGACTGCGCCACCAAGCGCGCGCGCAGCAGCGCCGACGCCGCCAAACATGTCGCGCAGCTGGCCACCCTGCTGCATAAGCACAGTGAGCGGAGCCTGGCCGCCCTGAAGGCTGACGATGATGTCGGTCATCTGCGCCGGCACGCCGCGCATTGCGGCGCTCATTGCTGCCGCCGACATTCCGCCATTTCGGAAAGCTTGGTCTTGGGCGTGGAGCTGGTCAAGCAGCGGCTTCGCCTGCGTGGTGACTCCCAACTGCGCGGCCTGCAGCTCCAGCATTTCGGTCCGCGTTTTGCCGATGGCTGCAACCTGCTGTTCCAGTCCCTTGAGGAACGACGTCCGCGAGGCCTGAACCTGGGACAACTCACGTTGCGCCTGCGCCTCCATCTGGGTGGCATAGGTCTGCTGCTCCTGCGCCAGGCGCAGGTCGCGCAGTTTCGCGATCAGGGGCTCAGTGGCGCTGGTCAAGCCGAGTTGGGCGGCTCGGTAGCGATTCACCTCCTCGGTCGACAGGCCGAACATCGCGATCTGCTCGCGCAGTCCTGCAATGAAGCTGTCCTTCCCAGCTTGGGCTTGCAGCGCTTCTCGCTGGGCCTGGTCGGCGGCACGTGCTGCGGCCGCGACCTGCTCCTGAGCCGTGCGCATAGCGTGCAGCTGCGCGATCAGCGGCTCTGCAACGGCGGTCAGGCCCAGCTGAGCAGCGTGGTGACGCTGCACTTCTTCAGTGGAGCGGCCATACAGGGCGATCTGCTCGCGCAGGCCTTCCAGGAAGCTGTCGCGGCGCGACTGCGTCTGAGCTGCATCCTGCTGCGCCTGCGCGGCGGCGCGTGCACTGGCCGCAACCTGGTCCTGCGCCTGCTGCAGGGTGCGCAGCTGCGCGATCAACGGATCGGCCGCACTGGCAGCGCCGGCTTGCGCGGCGCGATAGCGCATCACTTCCTCGGTCGACTTGCCGAACAAGGCGATCTGTTCGCGCAACCCAGCCAGGAAGTTGTCGCGGGCAGTCTGGGCCTGGGCGCTGTCGCGCTGTGCCTGCGCCGCCTGACGTGCGGCCGCGCCAGCCTGTTCGTGGGCTTCGCGCAGCGAGCGCAGCTGGGCGATCAGCGGCGCGGCCTCCGCCGCCGCGCCAGCCTGCGCCGCGCGGTATTCCAGGATGCCTTCGGTCGATTTGCCGAAGAGTGCGATCTGTTCGCGCAGGCCATCAAGGAACGTGGTCTTGCTGGTTTCGGCCTGGGCCGCTTCGCGCTGAGCGGCTGCCTGGGCGCGCGCGGCCGCTTCGGACTGCTGCTGCGCGGCGCGCATGTTCTGCAGCTGAAGGATCAGCATCGACGATTCTTGCGCGGCGCCGGCCTGAGCCGCGCGGTAACGCTGGACCTCGTCGGCGGACTTGCCAAACAGGGCAATTTGCTCGCGCAGGCCGGCCAGGAACGATTCCTTCGATGCCTGGGCCTGGGCAAGTTCGCGCGCGGCGGCTGCCTGTGCTTGGGTGGCCTGGGTCGCTTGCGTCTGAGCCGCCTCGACCGCGCGAAGCTGGTTCAAGTACGGGGTGAGCGATGCCGGGTCGACTCCGCGGCTGCGCGCCATCGTCTCATAGTAGGCTGCCGTGGTACGGCCGCCGGCCTCCATCGCCATGGTCGTGCGCTGGATCGAAGCGATGATGTTGCGCTGCGAGTTCTCCACTGCACGCGCCGCCGTGGCGGAGCGCTCCCCGGTCTGGGTGATCGCGTGTCCCGCGCGGTTGGCTGCGTTGACGGCCGGGCGCAAGCCTGCTTCCACGCCCGAAGCGTCTGCCACCACTCGAATTGTTGCGTTGTTGACGATATCGGTCATGGCGTGGCCCAAAATAAAAAAAGCCACCCGAAGGTGGCTTGGTTGTGTGTTACTGGCTTACTGCCGGATCAGATTCCGCCGGGCGACGTACAGACTTTCACCGCAGGCGGCTTCGACTTGAAGCGGCGCTCCAGCGCACCGGCGTATTCTGCAGCGGCCTTCGAGCAAGACAACGCTGCAGTAAGATCCTGCTCAGCTTGGGCAGTCTGTTTCGAGGTATCTGCACCGATTGATCGTAGCTTGGAAATTGTGGACTGAGTCTCTCGGTGCAGGTCAATGTTCAAGAGGTGTGCCCGCGTAGTCCGGCAGAACTCCTGCTGAAGCTCGGCCTTATCCGCTGTCTTGAGCTGCAGGTATTCAGGCCTGTCGCACGCAATGTCAAAGGCTAAAGCCGATCCGCTCGCCAGGCCGAGCGCGGCCGCCAGAATAAGTCGCTGCATGTCCCCTCCTATGATGAGAATGCAATCTTACACCAGCGCCAGCGCGGCCCTACTCGTCCCGACTATTCATGAGGTTGAGTGCGGCGAACTCCATGGTCTGGATATCCGCCTCGAGCTCGTCGTACTGCCCCGGGTCCAGCTCCATGCGATCCATTTTCCGATGCAAGACGGCGTAGTCCAGGCCAATCAGGCCCATGCCACCGGCGCGCCACTGTGTCCGCATGAAGGCGAACAGCACGTAGGCGTCCCAGTGCTCCGGCCAGATCCCGACCACCTCGTCGTCGAAGTCTTCGAGCGTCAGGCCGGCGAGCTCCATCTGGGCCAGGTCCTTTTTCGTCGGACCCGGCGTGTACATCGCCTCAGCG
>NZ_JASNRC010000003.1 GCF_030411995.1 Massilia sp. YIM B02769 | reverse complement strand
GGAACGTAGCGTCATTGTCTCAGGTTGCGGCACCGGCGGGAACCGGAGCGGCCGAATTAATCAGCGTCTCCCTAGCAAATGCTCAAAACATTAACGAATCGCTGCTTGTAACGGAAGCAACTCCAAGTGTGCTCAGTTCTTATCGATACAAGCCATAAGAGTAACGAAACCTGTGCCTCTTTAGCCATACCATATTCCGCCTTCGATTCCATGTACTAACTCGAAAACGCCTTATCGCAACGGAAATCATCGACACAGCCAATAAGCGCCAGCTCGAGCAAACCTGGAGGCACCCAAGGGATCTCACATGCTAAATTTAGGGATTAGGAGCGGCTTTGATATCAACGCCTAATTAGCTATTATGGGCGAACCGAATTCCATAATCAACTACTTACGGCAATGTCAAAATATTCTAAATCGCTCATCGTATTTTAAATTGCCGCGACAAACATATCGCCTAACTCAAGCCCTCTCTATAAAAACCCTCCATTTATAACGCAAAAATCTGAGCAGCCAGTACAACGATCTCTGCGTTGTACTGCTCAGAAAACGTCAACTGGCATAACGCACCAATTATTTTAGATACTAGCATCAAGCAACCAGCTTGAATGTTCAGAGATTTTCGTAATCTGAGATTTGCTCAACACATCATAACCTCGATCACGTATCAATGCTGGAGATGCCCATATCAAATCTTTGCAAAGATTATCAACGTTGAGAGCCTGCAACTCCATTCCTTGTTCAGGAGTAGGTACCAACGAAAACAGCTCAGCAATTAAAACTTCGTAGCATTTGAAGTAATCAGACCAACGTACACCCTCAATCCGAGTACCAATTCGCTCGAAGGCAGGAGCCCTAAATTTCTCTGCCGATAAAATTTTTGTCTCAATTAATTCTTCATAAAATTCTCGCCAAGGCGAGGTTTCTCGACCAGTCCCTTCCAAGTACCACTGTAAGAAGGGCACTGTAGCCTTCCAAGGCACCATTACCCGCAGATCGCCCATGCTGTCGGGATCTATTGGAAATTTTTCGTCGTCCTTGATCCCTAGTTTTTTGAGCTTGGCTTTAGCATCACGATAAATTTTCAAAACGCCGCCAACAGGCTGAAATTGATCAATCCTACGCCCTTTTACCAATAAAAATTTGTCGTCCATTTCTATTCGCACCAATGCTGAAATAGAAAATCTCACATCGACGGCATCGCTCAGACCCTTTGGTATGGAAAGATTAATCTTACTAAGCTCACCAGTTACCGCAAGCTGGGTGCCTTTATCAGCGTTTCCCTCATTAAGGAAAAATTTGCTCGCCGCCGAAACGCCCCTTTCAAAAAGATCGTCTTTTTCTTTCCGGCTAAGGCTGAATTGTGTTGTTGATACTGAGCCAGGATCAATCTCGATCAAACCTCCTACAACACTTGATTCGACGTCATAGTTATCTCGACCATCAAGCATGGCCCCCACCATGCCTGCGATATAATTTTTAAGTCCATCCGGTGCAAAGCTCATCGAATCGGGATTTGATCGAAGCCGAAGTCCAAGCGTCTCACTCACGTCAAACAATGAGATAGGAAAGTTGCTCAAAACACCACCATCTACCATAAGATGCTCCCCAAGCCGCTTAGGCTCGAACAGGAATGGAATGCTCATCGACATTCGAACAGCCTCTGCCACCTCCATTTGAGGATAATTATTAGCATCAAACACAACAAGAGTACGTTCGGTCAAGTCGGTTGCAACTATGCGCAACGTTTTCTTACAATCTTTAAAGAGGCGAACTTTCTTCCTTTTAAGCAGATCATGAATCCAATCTTGAAATTTCTGCCCTCGATAAAGCCCCCTTTTCCGATAGAGCGCCCATGGGCCCCAGCCAGCGCTGTCAAGAAAACTATTAAAGTCAACACTCTCTAAGATGACCCTCATTTCCGAAGCTGAATATCCGGCCGCATATAGAGCGGCCACAATTGCGCCAGCTGATGCGCCGCCAACTGCCTCAAAACCTATCCCCTGCCCTTCTATTACTTCTAGAGCTCCAACAAGCGCAATCCCTTTAACCCCACCACCCTGAAAAACCGCATTGCGATACATAATCATTCCTTTTAACTATTAATCCCGATTGGCATCTCAACAACCAAAAGAATACTTTCAATGGTTTCTCAATCCGTAGGCGTCCAACAGAAAACTTTAGCAATGCTTGCAGAGCCGGTTCCCGGCTACCACCTTCGATTAGACTCACATTGAGAACCAAAGAACCGCCAATTCCTATTTTAACATCGAAGACTCAGAAACTAATTTACGGCGGGAAAAATTTCTGGCTATGAGCACGGCATCCAAGTATCATGCTCCTGTCGCGACTACGAACGTCGCCATGCATACCTGAGAAGAGATATGGCAGAAATTTTCACAACTGGATTACGATTACTAAACTCGCGGTATCGCCTTACAGCACGTGTGGCTGCAAATAAGAGCTGCGAAACCTGGATCGCTCGTGATGAGGATGAACACCCATTCCTGATGAAAGCCTGGTCAGCAGTGCAGCATGACCCACTGCTGAGAGCAGTATGGGACCAAGAGTTGCGGATGTTATATCGAGTTTCGAGCTCACCAGGTGCCGACGAGTGTCTCCTTGTAATTAGGGAAGCACAGCTAGACAGTGACATCGGAGCATTCGTTCTTCTGGCCGAAGGCCCGGGATATGACTTGTTATCCGCCCAAATTCACGCGCGCTCCTCATGCGAATGGCTTAAGCCCTCTGCTATGAAACAGCGAGAGCCCCGACAAGAACTATGGAAAGGTTTCAAGAGAATAGCGCAGGCAATTCATGCACTGCATGCCCAGCAAATTATTCATCGAAACGTCTCGGCGGATAGTATTTTTCTCGCTGCCACTGAAGGACCGGCGACGATGCGCCTTGGTGCATTTGAATGGAGTGTCCGTGTTGGTGCAACACCAAATACCAGCCCAGATCACGGTTGGGCCGTCCCACCCGAAGTGGCCGAAGGCAAGAGCGGATATATTTTCGATAGCGACTGGTATGGTTTTGGTACCCTGCTAGCACGTTCATTTTTAGAGGTAGAAGGTTGGCGCGATCGGTCATCAAAAGAATTGAGCACTCTGCTAGAAACAGAACTATTCAGAACCTCAATTTTGACAGTAAAAGAACGTGAGCTTATTAGGCGATTGCTCACGAAAAAACCAAATGAACGGCTTCGGTTTGGTGAAGAAGTGATTCGCCTTATTGTAGAGATAACACGCGATCTTGCAATGCCAGTTGGATCTGAAAACTTACGATCGCCATTACAACTTGTTGTCTCGCCAACGCACTCATCAGTCATAAACGCCATCTCGGCTCACGGTTTTCGCGCAAATCCGGAAGATCCCTCTCAGGAGTATAGCCCAAGGAATCTTGCTCACGTTGCGCAACTAAAAGATTTTATTCAGAACGATATAGCGGAAGGGTTGCTTTATCCATCTTTAACAAGAGATCACTGCATTTTGATGGGTCGGCAAGTTACGTACCGAATCCGACAATATAAAGACAACGATGCTAGCGCCGCGTCGTGGGATTTTGCGCAGATCTCACAAGTCACATCACTATCTATCGGTGATCAAATGGGGCAACCAAGTTCTTTGCTTGGACGGCCACTTAATGTATTAATACCACGTGATGTAATGCATGCGCGCGGCCATCCAAAACAGTCTTGGGAGAAAATAATTCCGTATCTTGAGGAGGGCTCAAAATTAGCAAAAGGGATATCCAAGTTTCATGATTTCTTGCGCGCAACAAATCAACTTGAACTGTTGTTCCGAGATGGCGAGATTTGCGCCTATGAACTGATAGAGCACTTACCTGCTGCGGCAAATTTCGAAAGAATCGCACTACGGGAGCGCACCCGAGATCGGCCAATTTTACCCTTCTGCAAAGTTGATGGAGGAATGGTAAAAATGCTTCAGCGGGAATTTGACAGCGGAAAAAAGAACAGTAAGCAAGTTATTCTCTCGGACACGGACTCGCTACTTGTACCTGGCGTAAACACTCGTATTGACCCATGGACAATCGAATCGATCGACTTTGACAACAACATCGTTACTTTAGAGCGCGCGAAGGCACCTGATCAGAAGCCATTTGTGTTGCTGGGGTACCTTCGCACATATGGACAATATGCCCAGGTAACGTTGATACGACGTAGAACAGGGGCAATCGAACGTTTACATGAACATTCATATCTTTTGCGCGCGTTAGTTCAGCCGGGCATGGTTTATATGGACACTGCCGCTGCTTCATTGCCATATATGGATGGGGTAAAAGAACTCGACGAAAGTAAGCTTGCAGTTATAAAGGATGTCCTAAGAGTAAGGCCGATATATGCGCTTCAAGGGCCTCCCGGCACAGGAAAAACAACACTCGTTGCTCATCTTCTTCGCCAGATTCTCGAAGACGATCCTGTCGCGCAAATTTTAGTAACTGCGCCGGGGCATAGTGCCGTGGATGTTTTACGAGCAAAAGTGCGTGACGAAGTATTTGGCGGCGATCTGCTACAAGAACGTCCAATCTCTGTTCGCCTTCGGTCGGAGAAGCAAGATGGCAGCGTGCCTGAAGGGTCGGCAAAACAAGTTGCGAATGATATGCTTACTGGACTTGCGGCCCAGTTGGGAGATTTGACATCTCGAACCCAAGTTCAAGACGAGTGGCTCGAGCTTATAAATCGCCTAACATCGATGCCTTTAAACGAAAACGACCAGCGCGCGTTGTCAGATATTGAAGAATTGGTCAAGCGAAGCGCGAGCATTACTTATTGCACAACAAGTGCTGCTGACTTAGAAGCGCTCGCGGACGGCAATCAGTCGTTTGATTGGAGTATTGTAGAAGAAGCCGGCAAGGCGCATGGATTTGACTTAGCTTTACCTCTTAATGCTGGGCATCGTTGGCTCCTGTTAGGCGACCAAAACCAGCTTTTGCCCTATCAATTCAAAACATATTTACTTGGGATTGATCATCTTGCGGATGTGGCGCAAGCATTGAGCAAGTTGCCAAGTAGAGAACTAGTTGATATGGAATGGATACGGAGATGGAGCGACTATCCGGATTCCGAACGTGATGAGTTTCAAAATCTTTGCAAAAGCTGGCTTCCTACCTTTTCCACACTTTTAACACAACTACGCGATCAAATTCACGGGGAACCTCGGCTTACTGTTGCTGAATCCATTGGCGCCTCTGCAGGCCGATTAGCGGTTCAATATCGGATGCACCCAGCTATTGGCAAAATTATTTCTAATGCTTTTTATCCCGACTTCGAAGGCATTCGAAATGCCACGGAAGACGAAGACGGAAAGCCTACCTCCGAAGTAATTCATGACTTAGTTTATCCTGAAGGATTAGCTGGTAAAGCCATTTGCTGGATTGACACCCCCTGGAGTCAAAGGAACGGAGACTATCAAGAGTGCGGACGCGATGATGGCCGCCCACGATATACAAATCCAATGGAAGCACGAGTCATTAGCGCGTTTCTTGAGAGCCTAAAGCCGATTGCACAAGAGGAAATTGCTGTTCTATCTCCGTATAGTGCACAGGTTTCGATATTGAATTCTGATGCAGAAATTCGGAGAATTCGGGACGCTCGTCGCTTAAGATTCCGCCAAAGTATTCGAGAAGAAGATGACGACACGAGAGAAGATCGTGTAGCGCATACTGTCGACTCATTCCAAGGAAACGAATCTGATTTTGTAATTGTTTCCTTGGTCCGCAACAACTCCGATTTGCCTGGACAAGGGTTAGGCTTTCTTGCTGACTCGAACAGGCTGAACGTGCTATTGTCTCGTGCTCAAAAGTTGTTAGTTCTCGTTGGAAGCTGGCAGTTCTTTTACGAACAAGTATCACTCGTTAATGAAGACAATACTTATGATCATCTTTGGCCTTTGCATAAAGCGATTAAATTAATAGAAGAGAGCTTTTCCGATGGGACAGGTATAAAAATAAAAGCCGAAGATATTTTACGAAAGTGAATCGAGATGGACGTTTTAGTTCCCGTTGACCGGTATCGTGTGGATTACGAAGTTGGAAGTGGATCACCATTTTCCGAGCTTGATTTTATTGTACTAAAAGCGATTACTCTTGAAGGTAACCAAGATCTAGAAGGTTTAGCTTCAAAATTATATTTGCCTAAACGCTTACTGATTGAGTCATTAGTGGGGTTAGCGCGCGCCGGAAGGATTGCAATTGGCGGTGCTGGAGCTAGTTTTGTGGCAACTCAACAGGGGATTCAAGCTGTAAAAGATGACTTGTTGCCAACTCCGGAAGAAATTGACTACAGACGTGGATATGTGCTCGTCGATAAGTTAGCAGGGCGGATTTGCTCGACACGCGATGTTACTTATGTTACGGCCAGAAGACTAATGGATGACGGAATTTGGGATCGCGCGATCAGACTCGAGCGGTCCCCGCATCTTCCACGACTTGATGGAGGTCAAGTAAAACATCTGTTGCAGCGCGACAAGAGAAAGGAGTGGATACGATGGGTTGGCGATCCTTTGCCTCAACAGCAGGCGTGGCTTCACATTCATATTGATGAGGTAGAAGGCAGAGCAAGTGGCATACCTGAGATATGGAGAAGTGGCCTAACTCCTTACATTGAAAATATTGCTCGCTCTAAGCTCCCCGCTTGTACTCTTGACGCAACAGGGCAATCATCAAAAGAAAGTGATGGCGAAATAAAATTTGCCTGGCCAGCGAGTCTTAAAGATTTAAAGTTAATAAGGACTCACAGCGAGCACGTCGAACTGCTGTTTACAGCACTGCGCGAAGCAAAAAGCCAAGTCCTAATTGCGTCTGCTTTTGCGAACGCCGCTGTAATATCAGGCGAACTAGCGGAGTCGATTAAGTCTGCTGTTAGTCGAGGTGTCCGAGTGGATTTACTTTGGGGCTACTCCACGGGAAAAACAGCAGACGAACAGAACCGTACTCTTGCTGCGTTAAAGACTCTACGAAAAGAGTGTGCGGGACAAGATTCTTTACGGTTTAATGATACTCCAACTGGATCCCATGCTAAATTGCTTGCTTGGGACGATGATGTTGGATTTAAGGTTTCGATCGGCTCGCACAACTGGCTCTCGAAAAAGATATTGCCGCGAGACGGCGAACCGCCTTCGGCCGAGCTTTCCATTGTTTGCTCACACTCTGGTATCGCTTCTGAAGTTTGTACAACGATTGCAGGACTTTGGTCTGCGCCGCAAAGTTCGTATAGCTCAATCTCCGACTTATGGCATCATACCGCCGCCTCCCTAGAGCGTCAGACAATAACATCTCCGCTTTCGGTAGGCGAGCCTGATCTGCAGAATGAGGGGGCCTCTGTATGCTCATATCTCGAAAATATAGAGAACGTTTACTTACGACAAGTGCGCGATCAGGAACATGAGGTCCTTATGCGGGACCTGATACTTGGAGCAAAAAACCGAATAGCTATTACCTCTCATAAAATTGGAGCCAAAGCAAAGATTCGCATCGAGCCTCTCCCTATTTACTTAGAAACCCCTCTTGAAAAAAACTTAGAAATTTTAGTTATTGGTGACGAGAACTTAATTGAGGATCCTGAGATCCTTAAATCCATTCAAAAACGTGTGGAACTCGCGGGCGGTAAGTTTTTTATAAAATCTAGCATTCACGCAAAGGTTATAGTTGCTGATGATACAGTGATAATTAGCAGCTATAACTTTCTTTCTGCCGATCCTTTTAGCAACGCGTCAGACTCGCGTGAAGTTGGTCTCTATATCAAAAGTAGAGAAATGGCTGACATCATATGGGCTTGGATAGTGCAAGAGTCCGTTCGAGGTGGGAGTGGGCCGATTTAACTTGTCTCGTTTGGTTGCGATCGCTGCGACCTAGCGGTACTCATAAGCAGCTATGCACACCGTACTTCAGCGTAAGGCATAGGTATAAAGCTCCTGCCATAAGATCTTCGTGCCTCTCTTCTCCCCGTGCAGGCGTGTCGTCTCAACGATGTCTTCCTAGAGGCTCTGCTAGCCGTTCATAAGCAAAAATATGGCGGCTAGGCCAAACTGTTTCTGGTGTGGCTGTTTCGCTGTCCCTTTACTATTGATAAAAAGCGTTATCGCTAGTACGGCCGAGCTCGAGACATGCAAAGCGACGCAACTCGAGTCACTGGTCGTGGAAAGGTACAGCCGCAGCGGTCGCGGCCACTACCTGCGGTTGCGTGCCCTTTTCGTTGCTACATACTAGGAACATTGACTCTAGCAGTAGCGGATCTAAACGAGCAAAGGCTACGCAAAGCTAGCAAGCACCTATTGGAGGACATCGGCGGTTGAGCTGAAAGTACGCGTCCCTGTCCTGCAGCACCGCATATCGTTATCTGTCTGCTGTCCCGTCTCGTCCCGGTTGCCTTTAACGGCATATTGAAAGGTGTTCAGTGACATCCAAGCTCCCCCTGACTGCGTGCCAGCCTGCTCCATCGAGTTGCCTTACCCCTGTCCAGTTCCAACAGTTGGCTGAAGTGCCTGCGGCGACTGCCTGGTTCGCTAACATCGACAACGCACGTACGCGTCGTGCATATGAAAGCGACCTGCGCGAGTTCATGACCTTTACCTGCATTGACGATCCGGCACACCTCCGTAGTGTCAGCCGCGGCCATGTGCTGGCTTGGCGTCACGAACTTGAACGACGGGCTCTGAGCGGTGCGACGATCCGCCGCAAGCTGGCTGCTCTATCGTCACTGTTCGACTATCTATGCGATTCCAATGCCGTGACGGTCAATCCGGTCGAGGGCGTAAAACGCCCAAGGATAGAAAGCACGGAAGGAAAGACCCCAGCGATCGGAGATCATCAGGCGCGCGCTTTGTTGAATGTGGCAGATGCATGTACTCTTCGCGGTAAGCGCGATCGCGCGATTCTGGCCACCCTGCTGTACCACGGCCTACGTCGCGCCGAGCTGTGCGCTTTGCGCGTGGGCGACATCCAAGAGCGCCGCGGCGTGAAGCATTTGCAGGTCCGAGGCAAGGGCAGCAAGATTCGTTATGTGCCGCTGCATCCAGGCGCGGCCGGGGCAATCGCGGCATACCTCGAGTTCGCTGGTCATAGCGGTGACGTGAACAGCGCACTATTCCGCTCAATCAGCAACAACACACGTAGCCGGACAGCGTCGATCACACCTGATGGCGTCTACAAGATGCTGGCAAACTATGCGAAGGCGCTGCAGATCGACGTTGCCGGCTTCGGGCCGCACGCACTGCGTGCGACGGCGGCGACCAATGCCCTCGACAACGGGGCGGATATCGCCAAAGTCCAGGAATGGCTGGGTCATGCGAACATCGCAACAACGCGCGTCTACGACAGGCGCCAGAGCCGTCCCGAGGACAGCCCGACGTTCAAAGTTACTTACTAAGGCAGCGCTAGAGCGTGAAATTCAGGCCGCATTCTTCCAGTCATCAACCTCCCAGCGCCTCACCTCGACTGTTAGTATTTCGCTCAAGCCTTACCGCCCACCCACAGTCCTCGACACAAAGACATGACTCACATGACTCGGAAAATCCTTGGGAAGCGCGATTGCTCCTGCGCAATCGGCCAAGGCAGTTGACCGAAACGTCAAGTCCGCAATGCTCCAAGGTTCGGTGCAATACATCGTCCCTGCCTGCCGAATCTGTCCAGTCATCCCATAAACGCCCATTGTTTGAGTCGCCGTCATAGGCAATGCTGGCCACGCTGACTTTGCATCCCAGCTGGAAAGCGCTAAACTGATTTGCGACCGAAACGACCCCACATTGCTTAGTAATAGCTGGCTGCACTTGTGGCACAATGGAACCACTCGAGGAAACTATGACCCTACCCGCCCAACTCAGACGTATTGGACGTCTTGCTATCGCCCCGATTAAAGGCTTTTTCTGCTTGAAGACGAGGACTACTCCTCTTTACTTTGATCCTAAGCGCACCACCTTCTTGGCTCACTTGAAAGAGCTAGCTCGCCAAGATACCATCCTTTATTTTGAGCCCTTCACCAACGCAATCCAGTGCTTTCGTGAAGAGCGCGCCAAAAATTGGGAAATTAAGTAATACTGCTAATCTCTGCTTTCTACTGGATGCATTCCATGCGAGCACCTAGAGGTCGGGAGCGTCCGGCACGGAGATTAGATTTCCTATATTCGTTAACATATTTTATGCGCGAGTTGTAAGGCACATGCCAAGGTGTTGGGGCACTTAAAGTGCCGCCAACTCAGCCAGCTAAAAAATTAGTGGCGGATGATGGCGGCATTCCAATCTACATAAACAGCAATTTCATGATACCTACGCGCCAAGTTCGTGGAATGCTTAAGTTGTAATTTCAAGTTCGCAGAACTCGACGGATTTCTGCTACCGGCCAGGCTAGTCGACCGTTGACCCGCACCGGTCGCAAAGGTCCATTTTCGGAACAGGCCCATGCTCGCAATGTTTGCGGCTTTCGCCCCAAATGATAGGCCGCACATGCAGTATCTACATGGGTTCGTCGCTCGAACTCAAGCGACGTAAAGGCCACCATGTATGAACGTTCATCATACTCATTTTGTGTAGCCCCCTTTTGTTGCTGATTCATTTATTACTCCTGTAATTCACGTGCAGCAACGGTTCCGTAAGGTGAGAACAATGTCGCGCCAATACATGCCTTAAAAGCACCAAGCTGAGGACGTCAACTTCACGATTTGAACATAGAGTCACTTGAAACGATACGCTTCGTGCTCAGCCTGGTCCCGACAGCTTTTACATAACCTGTCTAAGTTGACGCTCCAGCCAACGCTTAAACATAGCGCGCTCCGATACATCGGCAAAATCGTTAGTCGTTACGTTCAAGGATTTGGAAAACAGGACTCCTTCGCCAGCGATGTAAACGCGCCGATACTCTTTTAGCTCCTCCAATGACATGGTTTTAATCTTTTGTTGGATTGCCGCAAATATTTTTGTATCTTTGGGGGCTCGATCCGGATATTGACTCAGATAACCCCTTGTCTCTTCTGTATTGTTTGGCTTTTCAGAATTAATTAATTCTTTATATACTCGCGACGCGAGAGGACGTGCCCCGCGTGCTTCTACCTTATTAGCAGCCAACTTGACTTTCTCCGGTCCCCAGCGGCTCATCATATCGTGCGCCTTTACTCGATCGTTGCCGTCCCAGCATAAAACCCCTCCTTCGTTCGTAGGGCGTGTCAACGCTTCCTCCTGCGGAGCTCCAGCCTGAGCACCCTGCAGCGTTAGAGGCGTAATTTCAACGTTCTCAGAGGTATCTCTGCTTCTACTCTTTTGAAAAGGTATTTGCTTGTTCTTTGCTTTAGGTGGCGAAATTCCGCCATGTTCGTGGCTGAATCTCCCCAAATCAATGGCATTTTCTTGCCATTCAATTGGTTGAAAATCGCCTTTAACTGAGGCCAGCTCCTCTGACCAGTCTTCGACCAGCTTGAGATTGACCCGATAATAAAGTCGTTTTCCCACAAGCTTCTCCTCTATGAAGCCACGCTCACGCATTACAGCTCGAGCAGTTTCTTGAGCCGATCTGGATAAGCCTGCCTCCCATTCGAAACTTTGCTCAGCCCGGCTGCACGGCGGTAGTAATTTACCGTCTGGTCCACGTTTGGCATCTCGACGCTTGTACCACCACTCTCCCGGCCCTTTTATATTTTGCCAATAGGCAGCTACTGCCAAGAAGGTCGCCGCCTGCAACCCAACTTCTCTAATCCAGTTCCCGTAAAGAGGAATAAAGAACCCTTCGATATTTTTTCGAGCGTGACTCCGCTTGCTATCTTTATCTAGCATTTCATTTCTTACCAAAGTTGAGCTGAGTTTGAAGGCGTACGCCATCGTCTTCTCGCAATTTTTGCAAGATTTGGCGGACTCGACGCGGAGTTACGTTCAAACGTTGGGCGAGGTGGGAAACAGACTTTCCACTGACAAAGGCTGCAATATCCAGAAGTTTTTCTGCGCCTGAAGGAGCTAGCACGGATGTTTCATGCTCAAACTCATCCTCAACAGGTACGTGCAAAGCTTCAGCAAGGCGACGCGTTTCCTCACCTACAGCATCGCTGCGGTCGAGGGAAACTGCATAACGATGTGCACCGATCTGTCTACGCATTCGCTTTCGTAGGTGACCGAATACGAATTGGAGGAGTGACGCCCTCGCCTGGTCGTACTCGTTAAATTTCTCTAAAATTATGAGACGTGCTTCTTGGACGATATCGTCCAAAGGCATGCCGACCTGGCTAGCAAGGGCGGCAAGTCGATCCATATGCTCGTCAGGAAATTTGACGGCGAGATCGTTCAGTTCATCTGGTTCAGTGGACATATGTTCCTTCTCGACAAAGGGTAGCTATCGCTAGGAAAACGTAATTACTGGCTCTGCGCGATGAAGCGGACATGCCACTCCGGCCCGGTCGCACGCCGGGTAAAACGATTTGTCGAAGGTGAACGCAGTCGCGGAGCCGATCGCGGATGAGTTGCTGGCAGGGATGGGTCGAGAAAAGGAGACGAGAACGTCCGTAGAAGCACTCTAGAAGCGCTAGCTCTTTGTCGCTGGCGTTATAAGCAGGCTGAGCAAAGCCCAGTAGCCGGCAAATAGGCGACTTACTTGTAGATGCAGACACTCAGCATAAAGTGTCTAATTCCGAAGCTTTGCGGGCAGGCGCCTATGAAACATTAAAGAACCTGCCCGATTGATGGGAACAACAATGCCGCAGAGCGACGGGTAAAGTTTAAAAGAAGGAACCATAAAAAGCAATAGTATTTTTTATCAGGAAATACTCTTTATGCTTTGGGAACCCATTTAATCTACGACTTCGTAAAGTCGGCCTGCATGTCAGTTCATCAAAAGCACGACCGGCAGGCCGAATATCCGTATAGTTACTCCGTTCGATTGGCTGGCTTATAGAACGAAAGCGACGCCGGATCGTTGCCTAAGTACGATCGGTCTTCCAGGAGTGCTTCGAGCGACTCTGGATTCGAGACTCGCGCCCTTCTCTCCATGATGATCTTCATCCCCTCCCGAAGCAGGTCCGGCCAAATTACTGGTATAAAAGTGTCGCCCAGCCAAGTCCTGAGAGAGTAAGTTTCTCGTTCGCCTGCTGCTCTGAAACAAATGGCTGACATAGGAAAAACAATACCGTCACTGTTAGGGACAAATTTATGATGCCTAAGTGGATGATGACAGTACATCCAACTGAACATGTCCGAGATGTGCCAACGACTCGGGAACGCGAAATACACATCGCTTGAGCCAAACTCAAAATCTACCCCCCTCAGCCAAATGTTCCCCACCATTCCCTCATGAAAAGATTCACTCAACAGCCCTTGTGGAATTGCATATGAATCCGTTCGCACTACAGGGCATCGGTTTTTAAAATGCTCTAAAGCAACATGATCGACAGCCGTTTTTTTATTCCAGTCCAATCTACTTCTCCTCTGGTTCACAACAAAACATCGTTTAATAAAGCCTCGGCGGAGGCGCGTAAAACAAGCGGGATTTCATGCTCTGGGGTCATCCACTCCACACCATTACGACGAGAGTTCTTCGCCCACAGCATATGAATCTGCTCTTCGGACATGGCTAAGCCGAACCGGGCCATTGCGACCCGAATTGCTTGACAATCGCTCACCCGTTCAGGGGGAACCGTTGGCAATCCGACAATCTCAAGAAATCGCAGAACTTTTTGGATCGCTTCAAGGTCCAGATCGTCGGTCAGGTCGGACCCATCAGAACTAAAAGATCCAATGTAGGCGCTGGTCACAGAGGGACGGTTGTGTCCCAACGCTTGGGCCACCTTCACCTTCAGGACGCTCTCGTCCGCACTACCCCGTTGCCCCGCTTCGCCACCCATCGTGGGCGGCATCATTCCGAGGAGAAGCGCATAGTTCTCGGCGAACTGAGCGCGCAGCCCGTGTCCGGTTACACCGGCATCCGCCTTGGTGAAGCCAAATGAGGCCATCAGATTCTCGTAACGGCGAATGTTCTGCTCCAGGCTGGCCGCCTCGCCTGCCCGGGTATAGTCCCACCCAAGGGGTTTGTTCTTTGGTACGCGAGCCTTCACGTAGTCCAGTAGCTCGCGCTGAGCGGTTGAGGCGATAGGAATGTTTCGCCAACGGCCGCCCTTCCCCATGCCTGGAAAAATCTGCAAATAGTGGCCATAGTCCTGTGCATGCGGATTACATTTCAAGACCTCTTCGCGTCGAAGTCCGAAGCCGAGCTCAAGGCGTAACATTAGCCCGAGCCGCGGCTGACGCTCGTCGACCTCGCGAAGCTTCGCGACCAGGTCAATTCCGTTCCCGGACCAGGATTTGGTCGTTTTCGTAGCTGAACGTACCGTCAGCAGTTTGGGATCCACATCCGGCAAATATTTTCCGACAGAGTCGACCATGCCGGGCTTGCCGAGCATTTCGCAAACCACGCGCAGCCTCGATAGATCGTTCTGGATGGTCTTAATTTTCTTTTTCCTGCAGTACCACCAGTCTTTCACTAGCACTTGGATATGACGTTCGCCTAAATTCTTTGGATCTTGAATCCTGTAACCGAGCTGGTGCAGTCTGCGGATTGATGCACATAAGACCTCTTTCGTGAGCGTCTTGGTTCGCTCGGACGCTTTCCTGCCGTTGACCCGGAAAGCGCCTTCGGACTTCATAAATTCGTTCACTTTCTGCTGCCACATATGTCCCTCACAAGGAATATCGATACCTCTTATCGCCATAGGCGGAAGCGCGACGTGCTGAACTGGCGAGGGTAAGGCTCCCGTCTTAAATAAACCGGTTTCGCGTCAGTGGGCCTTACTGCCAACCACAGACACGCCGAAACCTCGCGGTGATCGGTCTCTCTTCCGCGGAAGAGAACTGAACGTTAAAGCGGTTTCTCGCTGCACATTTCCGGACTAGTCCGGTCTTGAGGATGTGCGCCTCTACGTTGCGGGGATACCAGTAAAAGCTGGCGTGACGGTCGTAGGCGCCGTGCCAAGAAGCACATGCGGCCTAAGGGGTAACTACCCCGATCACGATGTTTGCAGTCGAGATGTGGATGGAGCGCGCTCAGGAGCAAAAAGCGGCTGTAGAGATGGGCGGACGCACGGAAGGCGCCAACGGCTCAGCTAGGGATTTCGATCTGTGATCGAGTTTTCCCTGCCAATTCGCTGGAACAACGATGGCGGCATGCTTGTGGGATCACTCTGTACCTGTCTGTGGAGCCTCGTAAGGAGACTTCAGCCACGTAAGAGCTAGATTTTTTAATGGGATGGGTATCCGCTATTGAGAACAATGGCGAATGGTGCCAAAAACTGGCTTTTCAAAAGCTGTTCTCTCTTAGGAGACAGAACAATTACTATTGGCGGGTACAAAAATGCCGGTGACCGACGAGTGACGACCGACAAGTGACGACCGACGGCCGAAATATACACAAGAAAACTAGTCGTGTCAAACGGCAACGCTAGCTGAAGATTTGTCACGATTTCCGCCCTTCGTGATAGGTAGTGACGGCGCAATTTGAAACCTGATTTTCCGACACGGACGAAATCCAGGTCCAGATTGCAGCTCGGTGTCGCAAAACCAGACCTGATTTGCGCACGCCGACTTCGTCGTTACCGTTGAATCTTTAACCTACACCTGGAGTCATCAGTGGAAAACCTCTCGATCGCAATTGACGGCGGCCATTCAATGTTCAAAGTGCGCGCCGCCTCGCTGGCTTCGCCCGACAAGCGCTTCTCTTCCCATATCCCGACCGTCGTGATGCCGGCCATCGTGCTGACGAACGAGCAGACCCGACAAAAAGCCGAGCTCGAGACTGTCGAGTTGGACGGTCGTCGATACTTCTTCGGAGAGACCGCTCTTCGACAGGGCCGATCCGAAGTCTATACGGGGCAAAACGCGGACTGGATTGAGAGTCCTCAGCACGACGCACTGGTACTGGGCGCATGGAGGAAGGCCATGCAAGCGTTTGGCAATCCCCCCGCCCGGGTTCATTTAGTGATGGGCTTGCCGGCGAAATTCGTCGGGCCGCAGCGCGACACGCTTCGCAGTCGCATCGAGCACTTGCTCACGCCGCGTCTCCTGCCAGGCCAAACACTCAGAGTGATGGTGCAGAGCCAGGCAGACGCGCCGCTGCAGTGGCTTTCGATCCAAAGTAATGGTAGCCCGCATCCGCAGCGAGACCTCGACAACGAGGCCTGGGGCGTAATTGAGATTGGGCATTACACTACCGACTTTGCCCTGTCCGATCGGGGTGCGATGATGGAATACGCGGCCGTTTCGTGCGCGGGAATGCATCTGGTCTACGATGGCATGTCTAGCGCACTGGCGCAGGCCAAGCTGCCGACGTCCCTGGACGTGGTGGAGGCAGCAGTACACAGCGGCGGCATCAAGCACTTCGGCGAACGAGTCGATGTGTCGCATCTGCTGCGGCAAGCGAAAGCTGGCTTTGAAGCAGTGGTGATGGACGAGGCCAATCGGGTGTTTGGCCAGAAGGCTGCGGCCCTCGACGGGATCATCGTTGGCGGTGGCGGCGCCGATCTACTGCTCAACGGGCTGAAACAGCGGTACCCCAATGCTGTTTCCAGCGACGAGCCGCGGATGATAGTGGCGGAAGGCTTCTGCCGCCTTGGCTTACTGTCCCTGCTCCAGTCCTGATACCAGAAGCTCCATGACGGAACAAGCGGACAAGCCGTTGAAAATCGGTACCGAGATCACCATTCGAATCAGCCTAACTTTTCAGGAGGCGCCAGACGTTCATACGCTATTGGCGATGACGCCGGTACGCGAGCGAGGGAAGCTCGTGCGTCTGGCGCTTGAACGATACATCGTTGAAACAGGCCATCCTGCTGGTGACGTAGAACAGCAGATTATCGCGATCTCGGCTTGGCTGAGATCGCGGACTGCGCCTACAGAAATAACTATGAATGTTACTAGCCGACTTGAAGTGGATCGTGCCACAGATGATGGGCGCGCGCTGTGGTTCCACAACGTCCAAGCTCCCCTGCGGACGAGCAGTGATTCTGCTCCTGCGGGAGTGCTGGGTGGAAGCGGCTCTGTTTCCGAAGAGGTAAAGGCTCCGTCGTCACCCATCAAGCGGTGGCTCCAGACGTAAGATGAGACGACCCGGTGGTACGAGCCTTCATGCTCATTACCACCGGCTATTCAGACGTTGGGTTTCCCTGCGCACCGCTTGCATCTTGCTCGACCGGTACTGCGTTCCATTTATCAACTTCTTCTGGCTCAGATGCCTAACAAATCTCGCCCATATGCCGGAGCAACGACATCGTGCACAAAGAAATTTTGATCATTTTCTGTAGGCTCTTGATCAGTTCAAAGTTCGTGCACTGTCACTAATTTGTACTTCCAATTTACCCACCAACGCGGAACGGGAGATTACTACCAGACGCTCACGCTGCGCGCGACTTTAGCAAGCTCCTAACCCTGACAATGAGCAGCGCCCAAAACATGCCACCCACGACCTTCGCCACCAGTTGCCCCAGCACGATGGATGGAAACGCGAACCCAAATGCCATTACGGGAAAAACCAGTGAATCGACTGTAGCACCGATTAGGTTGGAGCCATTGGCACGTATAGACCAAGAGCGCCCTGCCAACAAATGATAGACAGCAGCGTCTGCGAGCGACGCCAGGCTGAACGCGACTACCGATGCGACGGCAATGGGACCACTGACGGGGTTAAGAAGATAGGACACCACACCTGCAGCGACGATTAAACCGAACATACGTGGCCAAAGCTGGCGCCCACGCCAGAGGTCGTGCAAGCGGTCGCGCAACGTTAAATCGAGCCCGATGAGCAGGAACGCGATGATCGGCATCGCCTCCGGCCCGAGCCAAGCGACGGCTAAGTTGGCACCGACCAGAGTAGCAATGTAGATTGTAACGTACAGCAAAACAACTCCTTCGTTTGATGGTTAGTGAGTGCCGCCAACGGTTTGAACCCGGCGTGTCCGGCCGCAATCTCCTACTCTTTGCAGTCCGAGTCCGCCGCGCCGCTTGTATGCCTATCATGGCCGGCCACTCCTTTGGACAAGCCATCCGTCAGAACAGGACATACGTGCGCAGCGACTTGACGGCGCGCAAATGTGCAGAGTAACAGACTGACGAGCTTGGCACACGGGCCTGGAACCCTTCACGCGGTTAGCCACTACAAACCGTCACAACTCGGCACTAGCTCCCTTACGTCGTCAGATGCCGCACGTACCGCACTTTCGTCAGTATTCTATAGTGCCCCCTCCTTGCTGCTGGGCTCAGTTGTTAAGTTGCTTCTTTCAAGAATCCGAAAATAACTGCACAGGATGGCGAAGCCAACCTAGCAATTAACTGCAGTAGATGCGAAAATACCGTTGTGCTCTTAGTACACAATTTTGCAAATTCCCGCTTATCGGCTCTCGGATGAACCCAGTACACGACGTGATCGTCATTACAAGTTGCACAAGCCGAAAAAAGAAGGTTGGCACCGTTCTGCAACTCGAAACTGCGCACGACACGGACTCGCTCAGTAACTTGGCGCACCAGTGGTGGCAGAAAGTACAGGCTATCCCCGAAAGCGACTTGCTGGCGGCGAGTGATCTCTACGCTGGGCGCTCAATTAGTGAAGCCAAACAAACGGCCAGCACGCTCTCCTCTCCCCTGTACATTGTGTCTGCTGGACATGGTGTCCTACGCGCAGACGAACTGGTTCCAGCTTATGACGTGACGGTGTCACCAGCACCCGACAACAAGTTGCACTGCTGTTTGCTGCGCTTAGGAAAATCGCCGGCCGATTGGTGGCAAGCCCTCATCGAGGCATTTGGACCACAGCGCTCGCTCGCCGAACTGATCACCGGATCGACTCACGCCATCGTCCTGCTGGCTGTACCATCGGTATACTTACGGTTGTTGGAACCAGATCTGGTCTGCCTGAGCGATACAGACATCCAACGCTTACGTGTGCTGACCTCTTGTCATGGCGCCACGCGCCTTGCCCCACGTTTACAGCACCTTGTCATGCCCTATGACGAGCGCCTGGAAGGGTTACCGACCTATGCCGGAACACGTAGCGACTTTCCTCAGCGTGCGTTACGTCATTTCACGACGGTCCTACAAGGACATGAACTGTCGTTAGAGAGTGCGCGTGAACAAGTATTGCAAGCCATGTCAGCCTTACGGAAACCGGTCTTGCCTGACCGTCAGCGCAAGACTGATGACGACATCGTGTCGCTGCTGTGTCAGAACTGGGAGCGCCTACAAGGCTCTTCCACTGCTCTACTACGCTACCTGCGCGACGACGCGTTGATTGCTTGTGAACAATCGCGTTTTCGGACGCTACACCGGCGCGCCCTCTCTGAACTCAACAAAGACCTTGATCACCATGGATAAGCAAGAACTCGTGGTGCGAGCTTTACACACGACCCAAGGGCCGGGGCTGGATGTCTACGCCTTCTTTATTCGTGGCGGCGACGTCATGAAGATCGCCGACATCTCGCGCGTGGAACGTGACGAACGTGATGCCCTTAAAGGGTTCCAGCGTCCCGAAATTCAGCAGCACGTCAAGGAAATCGTCGAATACCTCGACCAGGGCAACGTACTGTTCCCGAATTCACTGATCCTCGCGATGGCGCCTGATGTGCGTTTCACAGCCTCACGCGGCACCCGTCCAGCCAACGACGAAGGCGTTGGGCAGACCGGTACACTGACTATTCCAGTTTTTGAGGTCGGGAACCGGGTCGCTTGGATCGTGGATGGACAGCAGCGCTCGCTTGCTCTGTCACGCTCGACGAATCAATCCTTCCCCGTACCGGTAGTAGCGTTCGTTTCAGACAACCTCGAAGTGCAACGCGAGCAGTTTGTCTTAGTCAACAAGGCAAAACCGCTGCCGCGCCGACTCATCGACGAATTGCTCCCAGAGACCCGTAACGTCCTGCTGCCACGCGACCTGCGCAAGCGAAAAGTGCCGAGCGAACTGTGCAACTGGCTCAACCGCAACAATAAATCGCCGTTCTATAACCTAATCAAGCGTCCGTCTGACAAGAAGGATAACGCGACGGCCGTGATCACGGACACTGCTGTGGTTGAGATGATCCGACAGAGTTTATCGAATCCACTAGGAGCGCTAGCGCCCTATAAACCGTCGGATACCGACCCTGGTGATGTTGACGCCATGTGCACAATTCTCGTCACCTATTGGTCCGCGGTGCGCGACGTGTTTCCAGAGGCGTGGGGAAAAGACCCGCGGCAAAGCCGCCTTATGCATTCGGCCGGGATCTTGGCCATGGGCATGCTGATGGACCGAATCTATGCGCGCCTCTCTGGCGCCAATGAATCGTACACGGCAGTGCGTAAGGAAGTGGAAAAAGTGGCGCCGTTGTGTCGTTGGACCTCAGGGGTATGGGAATCCATCGGCGTGCGCTGGAACGACATCGAAAGTACGCCCCAAGACAAAAAGCGTCTGCAAGAAGCATTGATCCGCGCCTACATTACTGAAGCAAGAAAATGAAGTTTCTTTACTCTGACACTCAGGACTACGTTGATCCTGAGTATGACTTTATCAACGATCGGAACGCACCGACGCGGCAGCGCTACTGGGATGACCGGTATGCGCATGAGATCATGCAGCCAACGCCGTATGACGGCTTACTGGTCGCGATGAGCGCAGTAGTCCCGGCGCCCGGTGTGGCTTCGTCCAAGGTTCGTTACTCGATCGCAGAGCGGCGTAGCATGTTGCGCGATGGCGGCGGTGGTGTCCGCGAATTCTTGCGCTTGGATGGTCCGCAATACAAGAACGCGATGGTCATGGGCGATTGCGGTGCGTTTGCGTACGTCCAGCAAGAAAAGCCGGCGTACTCGCCGCAGGAGGTATTCGAGTTTTACGCTGCCGCCCGATTTACGCATGGAGTGTCACCCGACCATATTATTTTCGCGTGCGACACTGACAACCCACCTCGCGAAGCGGTGGAGGAAGATATTCGCTTCCGATTTGACTTGACCTTGGAAAATGCACGCGAGTTCATGCGTGTTTGCAAGGCTAACAGCATGCCCTTCGAACCTATGGGAGCTGTGCAAGGGTGGTCGCCGAAGAGCATTGCTCAAGCAGCGAAACAACTCGAGGACATGGATTACCGCTACCTCGCGATCGGTGGCCTTGTGCCGCTGAAAGTCGATGTGATCCACAAGGTACTGCGTGCGCTGCGCGACACGATCAAACCAGAGACGAAGATTCACTTGCTAGGCTTTGCCAAAGCCGACTCTATCCAGCATTTCACGGGCTACGGCATCACCAGTTTTGACTCGACCTCGCCTTTGATCCGGGCGTTTATGGACGAGAAGGCGAATTATTATGTACCGAAACTCGATGGCAGCCTGGAGTACTACGCGGCCATCCGCATTCCGCAAGCCATCGAAAACAGCCGCTTGATGCATGGGATTAAAGAAGGGATTTTCAATGCAGAGGATTTGGTCAAGCGCGAAGAACGCGCACTGACGGCCTTGCGCAGTTTTGATAAGGGTCAAGAAACGCTGGAGGCAACAGTTGAAGCGGTCATGGATTACCAGCAGTTCTTGACGCTGGGCGGGGATAGCGACAAGCACACGAAAAGCTTAATTAAAACCCGACTCCAGATAGAGCGGACATTGGCAGCAGCGCCTTGGAAGCACTGCGGCTGTGATATCTGTGCTCACATCGGCGTCGAAGTCATCATTTTCCGGTCGGCCAACCGCAATCGCCGCCGTGGCTTCCATAACCTCGGCGTGTATCACCAACACGTTCAACGCATCCTGGAGAAGTCCGAGTGAAAACTTTCCAATTCAAAGCCATCCGTGCTAAACAAGCCGAGGGGCACGACATCTTTTGCTTCGCTGCCGAACCAGCCGATGTGCTGGGCTTCTCCGAAATCGACCGCGTTGGGCGCCAAGATAACGGCGAACTGAAAGGTTTTCAGCGCCATCAAGTAGCGCCACACATCAAAGAAATTCGTGATTATCTGGGACGCGAAGATGCGCTGCTGCCGAACGCCGTCATCGTAGCCTTCCTGGACAATGTCGAGGTCCGCGACCTGGGCAATGGGATTGCCGATGTCAGCATTAGCGTACCGGACGGTCAGAATCGACCGGGCTTCGTGGTCGATGGACAACAGCGCTTAACGGCCCTGTCCGGGATTCGAAAGCCTGGTTTTCAAGTCTTTGTTTCAGCCTTGGTGTGCAAGGACTATAACGAATTGCGCCAGCAGTTCGTCTTGATCAACAACACGCGTCCGCTGCCCAAGGCACTGATCTATGAACTGCTACCGACCGTCGAAGGGTTGCCCGAGCGGTTTACTGCGCGTAAATTTGCCGCGCGCCTAGTCGATCGCCTGAACTTCCGTAAGGACTCGGCCTTGCGAGGAGAGATCCGCCAACATACGAATCCAAAGGGAGTGTTGAGCGACACCGCGATGCAAAAGATGGTTATGAATTCGGCGTCCCACGGTGCGGTACGCCGTCTAATGCAGGAGTGCGGCCGCGCCCCTGAGGGGCTGGTGGCAGTCGAAGAAAATGCATTTAAGCTCTTCAATGATTACTTCCGTGCCATCAAGTATGTGTTTGGTGTCGAATGGGAAGGAATGAATCCGAAAACTTCGCGCTTGCGTCATGGTGCCGGACTGGTTGCAATGGGTTTCGTTATGGAGGAACTGTGTTCAACGAACTTAACGGATTGCGCGAGCGACTATGACAAGTTCGTTGTTGGACTTGAAGCATTGAAACCGCATACCGCCTGGACACGCGGCAGTTGGCAACTGAACGACGTATTGGTAACGCCCTGGAACGGCATCCAAAACACGCCGACCGATATCAATTTCTTAACCGAATACTTGGTAAGTACGCTCAATCGAAGTTTACGCGCTCTCGAGAAAGCCGCGGCATAAGGAGACGATGATGACGACTGCATTGGTGCTGTTTTCGGGCGGCCAGGATTCGGCCACTTGCTTGGCATGGGCGCTGCAGCGCTACAACCACGTCGAGACGATCGGGTTCGATTATGGCCAGCGCCACGCCGTGGAACTCGCCTGTCGCCAAGATATTCTGACGGCGTTGCGCGCGCAGTTCCCAGCGTGGGGTGCTAAGTTGGGCGAGGACCACATGCTCGATATGCGACTGCTGTCGACGATCAGCGAAACGGCGATGACGTCGGGTCGCGCCGTTGAGATGGAGAAGAATGGCTTACCAAATACGTTCGTACCCGGCCGCAATCTGCTGTTTTTCACGTATGCAGCCGCCGTGGCTTACCGGCGTGAACTCAAGGTACTGGTCGGCGGCATGTGTGAGACTGACTATTCGGGCTATCCAGATTGCCGTGATAACACCCTTAAAGCCCTGCAGGTGGCGCTCAGCTTAGGAATGGAGCACCCACTGGTGATCGAGACGCCGCTCATGTGGTTAGACAAGCGCCAGACCTGGGCCTTGGCGCAAGAGCTTGGGGGCGCGGCCTTACTCGAGATTGTGCGTGAAAAGAGCCATACCTGTTACCTCGGCGATCGCCAGACTTGGCATGACTGGGGCTATGGTTGCGGTCACTGCCCCGCATGCGAGTTGCGTCGTAGCGGTTACGAGGGTTTTGTGAAGACTGCGGTGCCGCAGTGAAGTACGAGCTCAGCCAGAAGTTCTTCTTTGAAGCGGCCCATACTTTAGAACGTACCGTCGACGCTGAGGGCAGTCGCCGCATTCATGGGCACACCTACCATGCGGAGATCACGCTTGCCGGTACGCCTGACGCGAACGGGATGGTGGCGGACTTGGGCTTCGTGCGCCGAGAGATCGCGCGCGTGCGCGATTTGCTTGATCACCGATTTCTCGATGAGGTGGCGGGCTTGGGTCCAGCGACGCTGGAAAATTTGTGCCGGTTCATCTTTGTCCAGTTGGCCGACTTTCTGCCCGCCTTGACGAAAGTGTCGGTGGAGCGCCAGGCAAGTGGGGACCGCTGCTCTCTGTCGAAGTAGCGGCGGCGCTCGAGGATCAAGCGCGTCGAGTAGGCGCTGACGAACCGGTTAGAGGCTCAGCTTGAGCTACAATGGCGACCGGTTTCGTAGCACGATTCGATCGTTGCTGCCCGCTTGGCCAGGCTGATTGGTTGGTCAGATTCTTTTACTAATGACTTTTCCGAACGGAGCATCGATGCAGCACACTATGGCAACCCAAGCGTTCTCTTCTGATGAGTCCGTTCGCGAAATTGCGCTGCAAGTCATACGGATGTCGGAAGCTATCCACCACGTTTTG
The DNA here is from genome assembly GCF_030411995.1 of Massilia sp. YIM B02769. Taxonomy (GTDB): domain Bacteria; phylum Pseudomonadota; class Gammaproteobacteria; order Burkholderiales; family Burkholderiaceae_D; genus Telluria. Next base: position 472,389 of record NZ_JASNRC010000003.1, on the reverse strand, counting down.
CGCAAATACACGTCGGCATCGCCTGCAGACCCTAATACGACCTCCGCGTATGCACTGCTTACGGAAGAGTACGCTCTGCGGGCTCGGGCTAGCATGCTGCTGATCGAAGCGAAACGCTTGGCACGGCCGGATTTTCCGGTGAGCCAGACGGACGTACTCGCGACGCTGACGCAGGTTGAAACAAAGCTATTGCAGTCGTCTTCGCTCAATGAGTTGGGCGAACTGATCACGGGCCTGCTGCTATTCACCAGTTCGGTCATATCGCGCAATAATCAAGTAATCTTGATGTTGTTCAAGAACTTGGAGTGATGTCCAGCAATGGCACGAATTTGATGGGGCGCGTGAGTATGGCTGCTACCGTAATTAATCAGATGAAATGAGGTGGACGAACATCTTTATCGATAACCTCGAGAAACTTGCTTACGCTCACAGGTTGCCATTATGAAGATGATGAGTCGCTTGAGAGCAAATGATTTCACTAATGTTAGTTAAGTAGGAGCGCTGCAATCACTACCAATGCGGCGTGGACGATGCTTGCTGCACCTTTACCGGCGGGCATACTCAATGAGCGATTTCCGCGGTTCTCCTTTACGCAATAATAGGCTTGGTGCTTGCTGCTGCGCCAGGCGAAGACAAACACATCGGCTTTGGACGATAAGTGACGCAGGCGGTCGGTCGCCACAGTGTCGGACGTAATCTCGATTTGGGCGTTGGGTGCGATACTGCGCAGAACCTCGCGCGCGCGCTGTGCGGCGGGTTCGGTGAGCGTGTACAGGGCGATGAGGCCGGCGAAGGTAGCGAGCTGGGTCGTTTCAGCCGTTGCCGGCTCTGGCAACCCAATGAGTAGGTTCTCGCAGCCGTAGTCGTGTGCAAGCAGTTGCAGTACGCGACGTTGCGCTACGCTGATGCGGTGACTATTGGCGCGCACTAGGTCCAGCGCCAACACGAAAAAGCGCAAGCGCGCTTCCGGGTCGGGCGTGGGGTAAATCGCAAGGAGTTCAGCGATGTTGAGCGTCCAGTCGATTTGTGTAGCAGCCCGGTTTGCGGCAAGGATCTCACCGAGGTCATCCACTGTGTCGACGTAGGTCTGCTTGTCTGGCACTGCGCCCAGGAAGTTGAGCGCCAGGGCGGCTACCAGTTCGAGTTCGTCGGCGGAGGCGCCGCCATTCCACGCTACCATTTTGATGAGCATAGCGTACAGCGGGACGAAGCCGCGTACGGGGCTCGCCGTACGGTTGACGAAGAACTCGACAAATGGCGCAAACGCGTGTCTGAAGACCATATCGGCCTTACCGTCCGCATTGGTGACGATCGCGGCTAGGTCCTCGCACTTTACGGGGTCGTGGACGTAATCTTCGATGGTCCAACGCGATACTGAATCGTTGAGCACGGCGAGATCTTTGCCGGCGTAGCGATGGGCGGCCACATCCTGCGCCCACTCCAGCCAGCCAGGCGCTGACGTCCGCACAGGCGCAGGGGACCGCGAAGATGCAAGCCGCTTGCGGTCACGCTCACTCAGTTGCTCGGCGAGTGATTTCGGCATAGCGTCCAACTGGCCACGCACGGTCTCGGCGAGTGCGAGATCGTCTAATTGGGGGAAGCAGCGCAGCAGCCCGCTGTAGGCCGATAGTGCCGGCAACATCTGCAGGTAGAGCATTGCAGCTGTCTCGTATTCGTCGTCCAAAATCGCTTTGCTTGCCGCTGCTGTACGGTCAAGCGTGAATGGCTCTGGTTGGGCTGATTGTAGGAGTTGTTCGCGCCACTGCTGCAGTAGCAGTTTTCCTTGCGAATCGTCGGGGTAGGCCGATTCGATCACGTTTAGGCGCGTCTGGTCGGGATCTTCGCGCGTCGCTTCGTACAGGAAGAAGGCCTTTAGTACGTTCGGCTGACGCACACCTTTGCGTTCTTCAAACAGTGCGCCGAAGTGCTGGCCGATGTGGCGTTGGAAGGTTGCTGCGACCTCATGCGGCGGCGCGGTCTCGATCGCGGCTACAAAGGTCTCGTAGACCGCACCGATCAAGTCAGCAATGGTCTGCGGCGGCAAGGACAAGTCCATGACCACTTTGAGCAGGGACGAGTTGTGGGCCAATTCTTGTTGACGACCCAAGCCAGCGAGTAAGCGAATCTCAAGGAATTTGCGCTGCTCGGCATTGACACGTCCGCTGGCGCACAGGGCTTCCAGCAACTGCGACGCCGTGGCTTCGTTCCCCGCCAACAACGCACGGTCGAAATCGGCGCGTAACTTACCAAATGGCTGCTGGGTGCGGTCTGGCGTGGGGGGACGGCGGCGCAGCAGTCCCAAGTACAAGTTCAGCGCGCGCGTAATCTGCGCGCGCGCTGGCTCGTCCTGGGGCGCGAGGCGGTACACATGTTCGCCAAAGCGTTCTCGTAGTGCCGCTTCGATCGGGTTGTTCGGGTCGCAGCGATGGGGGTGACCGAGAAAATCGCTGTAGCTCGGTCCAATGAAGCTGGCCAGTTCTTCGCCCAGGGCCGCGGCCTGATGGGCGCTGTTCGCGGCCGCGTACCACATACAAGGGCCCTGCTCGTCAAACACCGGCAGCACGATCGGCACGCGGTTGGCGCGCTGCACGAACAAGTCTAACCATGGCGTGACCTGGGCGAGCCAGGCGGGCGGAGCCGACCGGTGGTTGAGGGCATCCCAGGTCAAGGCATTGGGCGCCGCAAAATAGCGCTCTAACCAGGCGCGTTCCGCTGCCTCAATACCCTGCATGTGAACTCCTCAGATACTGGTCAAATTCGAGTTTGGTGCGCGCTAGGTCTTCGGTGTCCAACGAAAATTCGATCCACTCGTCATTGATTTCCATGCCGTTATAGGTCAGGTTCATTGAGCCCATCAACAGACTGTTTGAAAGCAGCACACCTTTGGTGTGCAGTTTTTCGCGAAGCGTCATCGACAACTGGTCCTCTAAGCCGAGTTGCTCGGCCACTTCGTCCATCTTGTTGATGAAAGGACGGTTGGTTTCGTCGTTGCGGGTGACGATGCGCACCGTGGTTCCGCGCGTCATGAGCGCAACCAGAACGTCTACCAACCTGACTTCGCGGCGTCCCCACTCGGGGTTGAGGGCGTCGAAGTTGCCGGAGCGGTTGTCGATCAGAACCACGTTGCTGATCCAAGGGGAAACGAGCCACAACTCCCCCTTCGAGATCAACATCTCCGCCACGAACATCGATTGCAACAGTTCCTGGATGGTGACGACACCAGTCGCCTGGGTCTTAAAAATGCGTCGGTACAGCTGGGTCACTGGGTCGCCTCAATGAGTTCAATGTCGGCCTCAATGTGGTCGCCGCTTTGCCGTACGCCTTGTAAGCGTGCGTAGGCGCGTAAATAGCCGGCGTCGATCGGGTTGGTGATCAAGCTATTTAAAGCTTGGCCGAGGCTGTCGCGGCGCGTCTCCGGGCAAGCCAGGGTCACCAACTGGCCGCGAGAGAGGTGCTCGGCGGTGCGGGCGAGCCAATCGGCATCGAGCACCGAAATCCGCACCCGATCGTCAGCCAAGACCTCCGCCACGAGCAGGCGTTCGACAGGCGGAAGTTCACAGAAGGGATTACGCACTTGTAGACCGGACTGCCTTAGGGCGGGGCCCCGCGCCCAGAGCAGGCCGTAGACGGCGCTCATGCGCCACACTTGGCGGTCGCTGGCAACGGCGGCGCTCAGTTCCGGGATGACCCGGTCGATGTCGCTCGATTGGCTCAAGAAATAGCTCATCACGCGCAAGTCGATTTCGATGCCGAGCGTGCGCTCGAGCGCGTCCCAGCGCCGTAAGGCTTGACTGAGGTATTGGTCGCTAGCAGGTCCCGAGCCATACCGAATGATGCGGTTACCCATCGACGCCAGGAAGCCGTGGAAGGGGGCAAAACCCGCTTTGACCAGTTCGGCGCGCACTTGGCGGATCCGTACCGCCATCTCTTGCTGACTGCGGGCGGCGCGAAACGCGCGCACGTGCTCGCCGAGTTCGGAGTCGGGATCATCCGCTAAACCGTGGACCAGCGATTGCAGTTGGTGGTCGATCAGTTCGAATTCACCCATCTGCAAGTTGGCACGCACGATCGAGAAGAAGCGCCGCGGATCTTCGGCGTAGCGGCGCATGAACTCCTCAATCAGGCCACTGCCGCCTGGACCACGTTCGCTGATCCACACTTCGTCGCACTCGGGGTGCACGCCAACCACGCCAGCGGCATCGATCGGTCCGCGCCCCAAATCGACGTGCAAGTCGTCTGGATCGATGGTGGGGCATAGGTCGGTGATCGAGCGCAGCAAAGCGGCGGCGCTCGTCGACTGGTACACGCCGCGCAGCCACGGCTCCCACTCTTCATTGACGTCTTCCCACAGCACAGTGGCCATGCGGTAGAGTTCTTCGAGCACATCTTCGCGCTGCAGACAAGCTTCTAGGTCTTCCCGTAAACGGTCTTGCGGGACATCCTCGGTCTCTTCGCCCTGCGCTTCCACCAGGTTTGAGTGGAACAAGAAGCGCAGCACATCGAGCAAGGAAATGCTGGCCGTGCCGGCGATCAAGCGCTGCGCAGCACTTTCTAAATTCGTGTTGCGATCGATGGCGTCGAAGGAAACGGCGGACAGGAAGATTTGCGCCAACCACTCGCGCATAAACGGGCTAGCTACCATCGCCAAGGCGTGACCACGCCAGGCGGTATCCAAAAAGCGCGTCGTGCGCAGCGCTTGCCACTTCGGTTCGCTGCCAGGTCCGCCGCGCGTCCACAAACGCTGCGGGATGCGCAATTGGATCAGGACGGCGTCGGCCATAAAACTTGCGCCCAAGCCGGCAGGTGCGCCTTCCGAGGCGAATTCGGTGTCGATTCGAATTCGCTCTTGGCCGACGCCGATCTCGGCGCTGGCGCCCACCGCGAAGCGCCGCACTTCGAGCGGCGCGTGACGGGCGTGCATAAAGAAGCCGAGCTGTTCGACCAGTTCGCGCCACACACCTCCCTCGGGTGGGCGCAGCCAGATGGGTTCGACGCTGGCGACAAATTGGCTGTGCCAGTGCAGCGACGCATTCGACGAATCTTTGACGGTGGCGGGCGGTTCGGTCGGCTGCAAGGCAAGGGGGCGCCACACTGGTAAGCTGCGCACCGTCTCGCCATCCTGCAGCAAAAACTGGCCGATGGGGACGTGGGTGCCGATCCCGCTAATCTCGAGCTTGGTCGCGCCCGCGAGGATGTTGCTGGCTTCTTGCATCTGTGGCGCGGGTAGCAACCAGTGGCGCTCGCCTTTATGCCGGATGCCATAGCGGCGGCTGACGCGCCCTGGGGCGAACTCGCGCAAGGCCGAGAACACGGACATGGCTTGGCGCTCACGCAACTGATTGGCCCGTGCGCCGGGTAGGCGAATCTCGACTTCGGCCAAACTCAAGTCGGCAAACAGGGTCGCAGGCACAAAGTCCGGCAAGGGATTGTTGGCGATCGCGTAGTCCGCGTTGGTCTCGCCATTGGCGCGCCAGTTGGTGTCGATCCGGCGCAGCGCGGTGGGCAGCACCATCGTCATCAAGGGCCGCGGGAATTCCCACAGAAGCGTAGTGAGTTCCTCCGCTTTCAGACGTAACGCCTGTTGCAAATAGTCTGCCAAGCGAGTCGTCGCATTCTCGGATTCGAGGATAGCACGCAATTCTTGCAGCAAGTGGGTACGGCGCTGCGTGTTGGACACAGGGCCGCTCAAATCTGTCCAGACACTGCCGGCTGGGGCATCTTGTAAGCGACCACCGAGGTAATCCAGGGTCGCGTAGACAGCCTGCATACGGGTCAGGTAGCGATTCGAGAGGGGCAGCGTGCGCACTGGCAGCGCCGGGTCGAACAGTAGATCGTAAGATTGGTAGGCGGCGCGATCGCGACCATAGTCAGACAGCACCACGGCGGTCCAAGGACGCATGCCCCGCGTACGGCCGGCACGGCCCTTGCGCTGCAGGAAGCTGGCCATACCGCGCGGCGCTTTGTGCTGGATCACGGCGCCCACCCAGGGGTCGTCGAAGCCGACCTCGAGCACGGCGGTGGCGACGACCACGTCGGCTTCCGGATCAACGCCGCGGTCTTGGGAACTGACGCGTTTAATGGCGAGCCGTTCGCGCAAGCTGTCGGGACGGATCGCTTCAGCGAAGCGCCAGTCCTGTCCATTCACATAGCGCAGTTGCGAGGTGCCCGTGGCGCGCAGCAGCGCCAAACCACCGTCTGGTGCGCTGCGGGTCGCGGGGGCACCAGAACTAGTGCGCCCTTCGGCGCTCAGTAAATCGAAGTACAGTCGGTTGATGACGTCGAGGTTGTCCGTGAAGACGAAGGTCTTGCGGCCAAAGGCGCCGTGACTGACAGCGTCGCCACTGGTCACCCTCGGGTCCAGGGTGCGCTGCAGCAGCATCGTGGTCTGAATCGTGGTCGACAACAAGGCAGTGCGCGAGACCGGGTCGCCACGTAGTGCGATCAGGTATTCGGCGCCTTCGGCCTCGATTTCATGCGCGTGTGGTGAGACCTCGTCGACCAGGGTGCGACGGCTTCCCGTAAGCGTGGCGAAGAATTCGCTGGCTTCGCGCAGGGTCGCGGACAAACCCACAAAGCGCAAAGGGCGATTCAGGAGGCGCTGCCAGCGACGCATGAGGTAGGCGACTTGAGCGCCGTGTCGGCCTTCATAGGTATGGACTTCGTCCATCAACACCAGTTCGGGTGGCCGAATGGCGGATGGCCCAATGCCGAACAAGTGCGCCATGCTGTTGTCCGCCATGCGCTGGTTGAGCATTTCCGTGGTCGTAAACAGCAAGTCCGGCGGGCGCTTTTTGATCGACTGGCGCGTCAACGGGAATATGTCGCCGTCGAGTTCAAATGCACAGTTGGCGCAGACTAAACGCTCGCGGCCAGCGCTGCGGTCCGCTTCACGCCAGCGCAGTTCGCCTGCGCATTTGAGACAAGACACGGTCGGGCAGACGCAATCGCCGCCCACCATCGGCCACTCGCAATACCGTGCCGACGAGGGGGTATCGCCGTACAGGGCAGCGACGCGGACCGTCACCCGGGCTGCCGGCGGCAGCGCTTGCGCCAGTGCCAAGGAGCGCCCCAAGACTTCACGCAATTGGTCTTTGAGCAGTTCGGTGCGCGGGTAGAGCGCCACCGCCTTGACCCAGGGGCCGTCGCTGGCGGCCGTCATCAAGTGGCGGGCGATCGATGCCAAGGCAGGCAAATAAAACGCCAAGGTTTTACCGCTGCCGGTACCAGCGCAGACGATGGTGCTTAGGGCGAGGTCTTGTTCGATGGCGCGCAGAATGCGCTGCGCAGCGCGTAACTGAAACCCAGACAAGGTCAAGGGTTTGCCGGGCGGGAGTAACAGCGCTTGGGCTGCGGTGAGCACTGCCTCGTTCGAGGTCACCTCACGCAATTCTTGCAGGGCGTATTGGGCGGCGAGGTCGCGCCGTGGATACTCGCGACGGCGGCGCAGGAAGCGAAAGTCTGCGACCAGGGTCGGGGCTTGCTGCCAGGCCGATGGGCCAGCGTGCTTGGGGAACAGTTGGCGCAGGCGCTGCAACAGGCGGACGGTCTCGGCCATCCGTGAGCGGTAAGCGATCGTCCCATCCTCGCGTTCCACCTGCGCCAGCCAACAACGCTTGAGCATCACCGCGATGACCTCTTGCGAGTCCAAAAAGGCATCGACACCATTGTCGATGGCGTCTTCCAGCAGTGGTTCGATCAAGGCGTCGATTTCGCGCTGCTCGAGGGCGCCATCGACGATGCCCCAAGTCAGTAAGCGTGCTTCACCCTGCTCGATCTGATCGAGTACTTTGAATAGAAACTGTTCGCTTTGGTCCACCATTTTGTCCTACAAAACGCGTGCGCGTACCACGTAACTATCGAGGAGGTCGTGCATGCGCAGCCATTCCAGGACCTCGGGGGTCAATAGGCGCAAGCTGGCACCATTGTTGATTGCGTTGACGAAGGCCTCGACGGGCTTGGGCACGTTTTCTTCAAACTTGATTTGACTGAGGTCCTCAGACAGAGCGTGTACGTCGTCGATCGCTTCTTGGGTCGCGGGCACGGTATGCCGATAGCGAGCGAATTTTTCGTACAGGCGTGTGTACTTCTCGAGAGCGATCTTGTTGTCGGGGATTTGCGCGAGCCCGATGCGGCGCCGCTCAGGTGGTAAGCCTGGGAATAGGTGATCCGCGAAATACCGGCTCCAGTCTTGGCGCAGCGTGGTCTCCAAGGTCGCAATCGCGCCTTCTAAAGCCTCGAGCAGTCCATTCCAATGCTTACCGTGGGTAAGGGTATTGGCCTTCGGTTGCGCATCAAATCGGCCACGCAAGTGCCCGATGAGTTTGCGAGCCGTTTGGAAATCAGGACTGTCTGAGAGCGGCACCCCAGCGTTGCGCAGCATGACGCCGCGCGCGGTCAAAGCGTGCAATTTGAGCTGCTTGTCGGCCAAGGACTTATGCAGGTCGATCAAACGGCGCACTTCGTCCACGTTGGCCTGGGCGTCTTGTGCGATTTGCAGGCGCTCAAGCGCTACTTTGGCGTCGATTAGCAGCATTCCTGCTCTCCTTTCGCTTCCAATACATTCATATCACCGAGTAAGCTGTCGAAAGCGGCGCGGATCCTGTTCGCCTCGGCTTCCACATCGATTTCTTTCGTCGCCCCGTGCAAACTGTCGGCCCGCACCTTGACGACCGTGACCACCTTGCGCGCCATGAGGACGAAGCGATGCGCCACAATCAATGGGTTGATGTCCAGTTGCGCGATACGGCTGAGGCCCTTGCCATCAGCTTTATCGCCATCTAGCTGTGCCGCGGCCTGCTGGAGCGTGATCTGCGCTTCCCTCACGGCACTCTCGCGGAACTCATCAGCCAAGCGTTTAAACGCGGCGCTGGTCATGCCCATCTGTTCATTCGACCACGTGCCGCCCATGCCATCGACCAGATCTTTGAGGGCCGTGACGACTTGATTTTTGTCGTAGTTGTCGCCCAAGTCCTTCTGAAGCACTTCCTGCAGGCGTGCTGCTTCGGTGAGCACGCGTTTTGCTCGCATACCTAGGCTGCCTTCGGACATCTTTGACAACACGCTGCTAACATCCGCATCAATGTTTTCTAAACTGCTGGAACTGGCCTTTTCCCCATCGGCTGGCGCGTTCTCGAGCAAGCGCGCGATATCGACGCCGTAAGCGGTGTTGCCGTCGCTTTGGAAGCAGCCACTGTGCTCCAACAAGATGTTAGTGAGCTTGGCACGGATGGCCAGAGCGCTTTCTTGGAGTTGGCGCCATTCTTGCAGCGGCAGCGTCGCGTCGGGCGGCAAGGCGCTTGGTAAGTTCGGTTCGGCGAACAGGAAACTCGATAGGCCAAGCGGGGTCTGGCCACGATCAAGGACCCCGAGCAAGCGACTATTGGTACTGAGCAGCTTGCTGGCGGTACGCGCGCGTGTTTTGACCAGATTGCGGATGGTCGCCAGCGCTTGTGGCATCAGGCGTTGCACCAGATTGGCGATGCGTGCCAGGTCGTCGTCTACTTCCTCGTAATCGGTTTTTCGCTTATAAAACTGGTAGAACCGTAACAAGGCGATCAACTCAGTGCGTAGGCGCCCGTCTTGGTCACGGTGGTCCGGCGCGATCTTGATCGCGTCAGACAATATCGTGGTCTCGCCGCCCGCGTGTGGAATCGAGATCCGACTGCTGCCAAAAGCAAAGCTCGTGCAACGCTCGGCGTTCCAATCGATACGGTCGCTGATGGCCTGGTCCAGCGCTTTGCGAATCAGATTGGCGACACCTTGGTCTAGGCGGACACTGTTTTGCACCCAGTTTTCGAGGGTAGCGCGCAGGTCGGCGACTAACTTGTCTTCCGGTCGTGCCGCGGGTACCGTGGTGCGAGCGACGTCGGCGCCCGTGTCGAGCGGTTCGGTGCGGGCACGCGCACCGGGCGCTGGGCTTGGCGCAGGCGTGGGTCGTGGTGCCGGTGCAGCGATGCCAGGTGACTCTAAGCCAAACGCGTGATAGACCTGCGCGGGAATGCGGCCCAAGTCGGCACGGGTTGCCGGCGAATCGCCCCAAATTGTCACGAGGCGGGCGTAGCGCTGGCGCTGGTCGGCAGACACGGGCAAGGTAGATAGCCACTCTGCCACTTCTGCCGAGGCCGATGGCGCGAGCAGGCTCGGTGGCGGAAACTGCTGGCTTGCATAGGCGTCGCGGCCAATTAACAGCAGGTTACGCAGCACATGGTCGATCACGAAACGGGGGGTAAACCGCAGGGTGCCAGCCCGCGTCAAGGCCGAGCGTGCGAGACGCTCGATGGCCAATTCGGTAAACGGGAACAGCGGGATACCGTCGATGTGGCCGAACGCCGACAAATCGGCATCGGTGCTGTCCTGATCGATGAAAGTGTCGATCCACGCTTGCTGACTCGACCAATCGCGGGTGCGCTGTTTGTAACGGCGCACTAATTCTTCATAGCCCCAACGCGCAGCGTTCAGGTAAGAGGCGACCAGCCGCTTAGTACGCAGCAAGACTTCCTCTTCGCTGTTTAGATCGCTCTCGACGATCCACTGGCGCTTGGCGCGGGTCGCGATCGTGTCTTGGCCGGCGAGGTAGCCGTCGGTGACGGCGATCGCCGAACGCATGGTCGCATACTTGCGCTCGTTGTCACGCACACCCTCTTGGATGAGCACGTGTAGCAGCGTTTCTTGAATACCCGTGAGGGCCTTGAAGTCTTCGACGAGGATCACCAATTCACGACCGTCGATGAGTAGCAAGCGGCGGATTTCGAGGATGACGTCTTGCAGCGTCATGCCACCGATTGCTTCGTGCAACTTGAACAACTGGCGCACGGCTTGGTCGACGACTTTACCGTTGAGCACGTCAACGGCAACCTGGATGCCCGCCTTGTTGTTGGTGAGCAGGACCGATTCGAAATAGCTCTGGGTCGACTCTGCCGCCTTGCCCAACTCGATCGAATCGGGCAATTCAAAATCTGCTGGCGTAAAATCGTCGACTGGCTCGGCCCCCTCCAGCGCATGTTGGCCGGCGACGGCGCGTTTAACGATGCGCGGGAATACATGCTCACGAAAATGTTCGACCACGATCGGGTCGCCCATGAAGCGTGACAGTTTTTCGGCGTGGCCCAGGCGCTGCCTGAGCACGCTATTACTTGGGTTGGCTTTGGCTTGCTGTCGCAATTCGCTTGCCAGCGCTTTCAGCGCGATCTCGAGTTGTCCTTGGAAACTGATGGTGGCATCGGCGATGTCGACACCGGTCATCGCTTTCTTGAACTCTTCCTTGACCTTGGCGTAGCGCTCGTCGGGAAGTGGCTCGAGGATCAGTTCGACGACACTGCGTAAGCTCGCTGACTTGGGGATGCGGATGACAAGGTATTTGCCTTCGCTATCCTCTGCTTGCAGGCGGGCGGCGAGCATGCGCACCATGTGCGACTTACCGACGCCGGATGCGCCGGTGATCGGCATCACGTGCACACCCATCGGCACGTCCGGCGTCACGAAGTAGCGATACAACTCGTCTTCGGTGGTGGCCACTTTCGGCCCATTCTCGGTCCGGTAGCTGAGGGGCGACGGTTGGTGGACAGCCAGCAGCACGGCATCGTGCGCGCCTTCGGCTTCCGGTTTGATACAGTCGTTAACGGCCTCTTTGGAGGGCCAGTATTTCATCAGATTCATGCTTACGCTCCGACCATACGCACGTGGGTGAACGACGTCCAAGTACGGTAATTTCGTCCCGTCAGTTTGGCGACACTACCGGCGTCGGCCTTGGTCTCCAAGACGATGGCGCCACTCAATTCCAGGCGTCGCAGGGCGATCGACAAGGACATCGACAAATGGCCTTCAGCAGGCTTACGCCATGTGTCGAGGCGCAGGTTGGCCTCGACTTCTTTTCGATAGATGCCGCCATCCAAAACCGGAATTTTCGTGCTCAGTTCGTCGAGGAATACGGTGGCGGCCATGGTTTCACCGGCGCCCAGGATCGATGACAATTCGCCGCGCACGGCTTCGGTCGGATCGAACAAAAAATCTTTTTCCCCGGTCGCAAAGCCCAGGTAGCGGGCCCAGGATCGCAAACCAGGCCAACGCGTGTAGTTCTTGAAAATGGTGAGTTGGCCGTTGACCTGCGAACCCTCGAGGGTTTCGATGGCGTTGGCGCTGTCGGGCAAGTTATAGATGTCTTGGGCGAGCGCCCAGGACAAGCCGCGTGCGAAGTCGGACGCGCGACCACCGCCCTTTTCGGTATTCTCTTCAGCCGTCACCGTGAGGGGAAGGCAATGCTGCTCTTGCAGCACCAAACGCCGGCACACGCTTGGTAAGGTGTCGAGCGCCGCTTCCAACGGTGCGCCACGTTTGCGCTCGAGATTCACTTTGATCTTACCGGCCTCTTCAGTGAACAGGCCAAATTCCAGCCAACGCGCAAGCGCAGCGCGCAATCGGCCCATATTCCCAGGCACCGAACAGGCGCTAAGCAACTCGTCTTTGTCGATCGGTCCGTACTTGGCGGCGACGGCGGCAAGAGTGACGACTTGCCCATGCAGGCCATCACTTGCCAGGTTTAAGATTGTCATTGGCTAATAATTGGTAGCAGCTGTTGAAGGAAGGCGGCGTGTTCGGTGACGTCAGCCAATTTGCGTAAGGGGTTGCTTGGGTCCGACTGGCTACGCGGCAAAAGCACGATGTGGTAAGGCCGCTCGAGCAAGTGCATTTGGTCGAGCATGGTGGTGGCCGATGCCCCGTCGAGCACGCTCACGCGCGCGAGCGGCGTATAGGGTTCGAGTTCGTCCAAGCGCCGATGGAGTACGACACCATCCGGGGCGCGGCGGTAGAGTCGCTGCCACTCTGGCAGTTGTACGAGCGGGCTGTGCGCAGCGGTGTCAACCTCACGCACGCCGCACTCGTGGACAAGCCAACTGACGAAGCGGATCACATCACGGGAGACTTCGGCGGCCGGCGCGTCATCTTCATAAAAGACGTAGACAAAGGCGGGATCGACCCAAGGAAAGCGCAGCCTCCATTGGCTGAAATTGGCCTGGTCGACGTTTTGTATGAAGGTCGGGGTCGGCATGCGATAACGACGGCGCACATCGGGGTCAAACCGGTCTTGATGGCAGCCACCGCATACGCGCGTCACTGACACCGGCCACGGCCCGCTGTTGATCCTGTAGAGTTGCGCCAGGGTCTTACCAACTTCGTGCTTGTCCTTGAGCAGCCCGCGCATCAAGTTTAAATTGCGATTGGCTGCTTGCAGCGTGGCGCTACGCGAAGCGGTGACGTGTTCTGCCCACACCTCTGGTAATAAGTGGCCATTGTTCAAGATCCGTACGCGGATCTTCGCCAGCGCAGCCAGCAAGGACGAGGCCTCGTCTGGCTCGGGGTGGCTGGCTGGTGATAGGCCTGCGGCGACCCCCACGTCCAGTGCGATCAAGCCGGCGCGCGCCATTAAGATTAAGGTGCGCATATTCCAGTCGACGTTGTATTCGCTGGTGCCGCTCAGTTTGGCGCGTCGCGCTTCGATGTCGATCTCGTAGACGTCTTCTTGGTCGGTTGGGCGACGCCCTTCGTACATCGCGGTCCAGCGACTGATACCGAGTTCCTGCGAGATGATCATGGGACGCGCCAAGCGCTCTGGCAGTTTCCAGTCGCGGTCGTCGTACACGAGCAGAGAGACGCAGGGGCGGCCATCGCGACCACCACGCCCGACTTCTTGGTAATACCGGTCCAGAGTCTCGGGGATCGTCGCGTGAATGACGGTGCGGACATCGCTTTTGTCGATGCCAACCCCGAACGCCGATGTGGCAATGATGCCGTCGAGGCGGTTGTCGACCCAGTCTTTGATGATCGTGGCACGGTCCTGGGTCGAGGTTGAGCCGTCAAAACTCGCGAGACGGCGCAAACCTGCGTTGTATTTGAGGACGTGCTCCCACTGGCGGATTTCCGCGCGGGTCGTGACATACAAAATGAAGGGGCGCGGTGCGTGACGCAGCGCTTCGAGTACGCGCTCTTGCTTGTCCTGTGCGTCGGCAGCGTAATACGACCAGTATTGCGGCTCGGGCCGCAAGTGGACGGCAGACACCATCTGCACTTTGTCGGCAGGTCCAAACAGGGTCGCTAAGGTCTCGATCGTCTCTTGTGTGTAGGTCGCGCTCAGTAACACGGTGCGAAAGCCGCGCGGCGCCACCTGCAATAAAGCGTGGCGCAAGCCTGCCAGCAGTTGGAAGGCGGGACGGAAGGCATCCCCCCAGCCGGTGACGAGGTGGGCTTCATCGATCACTAGGTAGTGCAACATGCCAGCCTGAGCCGCGTCGGTGACGGCGCTCAGAAGCGAGGTGGTTAACGCCTCGGGGGACGTAAACAAAATGCGCTGGGTACCGTCGCGCAGTCGTGCACGGATCTCGGCGCGCTTGGTGTCGTCCAAGCCGCTATGCCAAGCCAGCGGCCAATCCTTGCTACCCCCTTCCGCTTTGTGGATAAAGCCGCGCATGGCGCGCTCTTGGTCGAGCGCCAGCGCCACGGTGGGCACGACGAAAATCGTGAGGGCTCCGGCGAGCTTACGGACCAAGGCTGGCGCTTGTCCGACCAAACTTTTGCCTGAGCCGGTCGGCAAGTTCACCAGCAAGGTCTCACCTGGTTTCATCAGGAACACGGCGCGCACGGCGTCACGCTGGCCGGCCGATGAATAGGCGTTAAAGCCAGTGGCGTCCGTGATAAACGGATCCGCTGGGCACGCGCCCTCGGTGCGCACCTTTTTGTCAGTAAAAGCGTCGTGAAACACGCCGCCAACGACGCTACTCAGCCAAGTCGGGTCCCAGTCTTGCGCGGAAAGGACAAAGGCGCCGTCTTTGGTGGGCAGTGCCTGTACCGCATGCAGGTCCCAATCTTGGGCGCTAGGCCAGCCGCTGCCTGCTGGTACGCGTAACACCTCGGTTTGACCGGTGCGTGCACTCTCGGCGAGCAAGCAATGACGGATCAAGGGTGGCAAATCGGCGCGTCGCGATGCCATCGTTCTCTGCTGGCGCGCCAGACCGATGATTTGACAGAGACGATCATAAATCCCGTCGTAAGAATCCTTATCGGCGACCGCCGTGCTACCGTCCCAATCGCTGATGAGCGCTTGTAGGTCGGTGAAACCAAACTTCATGTACCGGTCCCCATCAAGCTATCCAGCACCGACACAGGACGGTCAGACAGGAACACGACGCCAGCGACATCGGATTTCAGTTCGGGGTTGGCAATGCCCTCATATAAAGCGTCGTTGAGTCGCTGTTCCCACTTGAACTGATCGCTTTCGGATTGCGCCTCCACGCCGACCAAAGACTGGATCCGGCTACGCCACTGCGCGTGGCGCACCTCGTCCTCAGCGCGGGAACGCTCGAGCGCTGCCTGTTTGCGGGCGGCGAGTTCGGGGCGCGCGAGCACCAGCGCGCGGGCACGTTCGTGCATTTGCAGACAGCGCGCGTGCCAGTTACCAAAGTCGTCAGGCGCGAAGCGCTTGAGCGCTCGGAAGTGTTCGATGCCCAGGTTTTTGTCGACGTAACCGGCGCCGCCCTCCTTCGCGTAGCGCATGGCGAGGGCTTCGTCCACGAACTCGGCCGGGATCTCGTCACCCTCTTCGTCCAGCCAAATGTGGATGATGAATGGCGCCAGCAGGGCGTCGCCGCGGCGACCAAGGACAGCGCGTGTGGCTTCGCTGTTTTCGCTGCGCATGCTGCGTAGGACCACCTCCGCCTTGTCCAGACGCGCTTCAACCAGGAAATCAAAGCGGAAGCATGGTTTGAATTGGTCCGGAGTCAGACCGGTCTCGAGTTGGCGCCACATGGCAAAACTGCGGCCACGGTCGTCCAGGTCCGAGAAGGCGCGCACCGCTTCCACAAATTCGTCCCCGTAGCGTAGTGGTTGCACGCTGCGCTTGACCGCACTGGTGCGATGCGCCAGGTGCGGGAACGACCTTGGTTCGCTCGCGCGACTGCCCGGCGCATCGTAATCAATCGCGCCTAAAAAGTCGTCCAGGAAGCCGGCCATGGGAATCAGGGTGGCCCTGCCGTTCGAGTCGGGCGGATGATAGTGAAAGCGCACTGGGTGTTCGATGGCGTTGGCGGCGCCATTGTTGGCCACTGGCACGGGGCTAAACAGCAGTGTGTCCGCGATCCAGTACAACATCGCCTTGCGAATGTTGCGCCAATCGTCGTCGACGTCGAACAATTGATCGAGTTCAGACTCGGGCAGCGGCGACAACTCGTCCAGCGCGTCTTGCTGGTCGATCAGTTTGAGTTCGCGCGCAACGAGGCCCTTGGGTCCACTCAAGCGCGCCGTCAACTCTTGAAGCGCCTCCGCGCCACCGGCAAATAAGCTCGTCTTTAAGCGGCCCAGTTCGTCCTCGACTAGGTATTGCAAGCTGGAGATCGATTGATTGAAAACGCCCAAGCCCTCTTGCAGCAGAGCGGCCCAGGCTTGCTGTAAGGGGGCGCCTTCGTCGAGCAGCACGAACGAGCGAATTTGGCTGCCGGCGCCATAGCGGTCGACCCGGCCCATACGCTGTTCGATCCGATTCGGCGCGATCGGCAAGTCGAAGTGGATGACGGTCTTGTTCCCACCTTGCAGATTCAATCCCTCTTCGGTGCGGCGATCGCAGACCAACACATTGATGGCGGGGTCGGTGAGAAAGACCGCCCAAGACTCAGCCTTCTCGAGGTCGTCCTCTTCATCGAGTTCGATCACATGGCGCACTGCATTAAGATGCGCCCGTTTAAGTTGGTGCACCACGGCATCGGCGACCTCGGGCTGCGAGCAGAAGACGACGGCCTTCGTCGAGGCCGACAAGGCACGCAAGACATCGATCAGCTTATCGCAGCGCGTCTCGCGCCAACGGTCGCCATCACACAGTCGGGCGACATGTTCGAGTAAGGCATCTTCCTCTTCAAAACGCCCATATGCTTGGCCTTCAGGCCAGGCAGGCAAGGCACGCCGACGCGCGCACAACTGCGCCAACTCGCTCGGGTCCTCGAGGTAAGCCGACGCGAATTCCCAGTAGAAGCGCGCGAGCGCCTCGACCGCCGGTGCCGCCAAATCGGTGCTCGACGCCGCGCCAGCGGCGATGCGCCACGCTTCGAGGGCAGACTCGAGCCGCGGCAAGGACGAACTTGTGATCAAACCGCGTTGTGCGCCACTGCGGTTGGGCGTCAGGCCAATCACGCGCTTGCGTCGGTTGCGCAGGATGCGCCGATTCAAGCGATAGGTTTCAGAGATGTGCGCACGCAGTTGCTGGATGCCGGCGATCAGATCTTCGTCGTCTTCGTCAGGCATCTCCAGTAACTGGGCTTTCAGGTCGCTCACCAAGCGCTGCAAGCGCTCGTCGTCGAGCAGGCGCGCGGCCAGGTCGTCTAAAGGCTCGTCGAGGAATAAGGCGTTATCGGGCGTGAGCATGGCCGCCACTTCGGCCAGTGCTTGGCGATGCGCGATCTTGCGCTTAAATCCTTCCGAGTCCTCGAGCAGGTAGACCACCGGATCGATCAGGTGCAGCATGCGCAAGAAACCTTCTTCGTTGCGCAGGATCGGTGTGGCCGACAAGAGCAGCAAGCGCTCGGCGTGGCGCGCAGCCTTGCGCAGCATCTCGTACATCTTGCGGCTTGTGGCGTCGCTCGTCGGTGCTGCCACGTGATGGGCCTCGTCGACAACCAGCATGGTGACGCCCTCGAGCGCCTCGGCTTGTTTGTTGCCTGGCTGTTGCGGTAGCACGAACACAGATTCGCCGAGGTAGACCTGGAGCCCGAAACGCTGTGCCAGTTCGCGGCGCCATTGCAGCACCAAAGCCTCGGGTACCAAGATCACCACGCGGTGATGCGGATCGTCGAGCACGGCCTGACGAATGATGATGCCAGCTTCGATGGTTTTGCCTAAACCGACTTCGTCGGCGAGCAGATAGCGCTGCGCGGGGTCCTTAAGGACACGCCTGACGACGTCGATCTGGTGCGCATTCAGTTCGACCGAGGACGATAGCAAGGATTGGATACCGAACGCGGCACCGCGCTGGTCGGTGTAGGTTTGCAGGAAACCAGAACGTGCTTCGGCGTATTGTGGGGTTTCGGTGATGAAGCGGGCGAGATATTGGGCGGGATTGTCGATCGGGCGTTTCCAACGCACGAAGGCGTCGCTGTAAGCTACGTAGCTGTCTTCCTTGTGGCTGAAGCGGACGTATAAACCTTCGCCATCGTCTTCTTGCACACGACCGACCCGCCAGCGGTTGTCCAGTTCACGGTAGACGTAGACCCGGGTATTGCGGCCGAGGCGCTTACGGACGAGCGCCGCTTTGGGCACTTGGATAATCTCGAGTCCGCCTTCGGCTGGGGAGTCGAAATATTCAACGAGGCACTCTGCGCCTACGCGCACCAGTTTGCCGAAGCCGTCGCGCTCACGCCCTTTTACCTCGCAAAACATCTTCAATCCCTTCAGCTCACATTGATGCTACGGCATGCAGGTCAGGCTAGCGGCGCCATGTTGTGCAGACCATCCGGCACACGTCGTCGGCGAATATTCTACGCAGCAACCTGACAAAATTTTAATAAATCAGGTTCCGTCCAGCAAGTAAATTTTCGTTGAATTAAAGAATTAAATGGGGCCGTTGTTTTTCAATTCTTTTCGACGCAGAGTGGCTTTCTCCCAAGTTAGGTCGGACTGTCTAGTAATCGCAAATTTCGTGCTGATCAGACGCTCAGGTCCTTTGAACTGAGCCTATGCCGGCGCCTCAAACGTCGCACGTCAAGGCACCAGTCGGCATCCTCCTTGTTCACCAACCCCGACCATGAAAGCTAGGAATTTGTAGACACTTTCCAGAACTACACACCGATTTAAAACTCAACTCAAATTTACACATAGCACGACTTGCATCAGAAGACTGCACCCTACAATCAAAGAATTACTTACTATAAAGGATGCATCTATGTCATTCCACTTAGCTAACGTGAGCGACAACATATTCGACGACTGGCTGCGCGGAATGAGTGACCGGATTTCAGGCGAGGACTTATGCGACGAGCGCTTGATAGAACTTGTGGGGACAACTCTCCGAGAAACCGCTCCGGAAGCACGGGCACGATGCTTAGTCGACTTGGCGAACTTGTGCTATGCCATGGCCGACAAGACGTTGGGCTCACGGACGCCTTCCGCTAAATGCTTAAAGATTGTGGTAAACGTCGGGCAACGCCAGTAGACACCAACTGATGGGCCTGCAGGGGCAGCGGCGGCCGACCGACTTGTCGAGCCGCGAGTTGCATAGCTGAAGGAATTTACTTACACAGCCGTTACACGGCTCGGCTGGTTACACACAAAAGAGATCAGGAGCCAGAGAGGGCATTGTTTAAGCCCCTGATTTTTTAGAGATATTTTGGTAGGCCTCCCCGGAGTCGAACCGGGCACCAACGGATTATGAGTCCGCTGCTCTAACCAGGCATGAGCTAGAGGCCCAGAAATCGGGACAGTGGCTGAAAGAAGATCTCGCCACCCGCTCCAGCGGCGCGGAACCGTGAAGCAGAGTGGCGAGAGGATATTGCTTTTACACTAGAGCCGTCAAGCTTTCAGTGGATCGGCAGCCAACAATCAGCTGCTCCCCTCCAGGAAGCTCTTCAGCTTGTCCGAGCGCGACGGATGCCGCAGCTTGCGCAGCGCCTTCGCCTCGATCTGGCGAATCCGCTCACGGGTCACATCGAACTGCTTGCCCACCTCTTCCAGCGTGTGGTCGGTCGACATCTCGATACCGAAGCGCATGCGCAGTACCTTGGCTTCGCGTGGGGTCAGCGAGTCCAGCACGTCCTTCACCACACCGCGCATTGAGGCATGCAGGGCCGCATCCGACGGCGCCAGCGTGTTGTTGTCCTCGATGAAGTCACCCAGATGCGAATCATCGTCGTCGCCGATCGGCGTTTCCATCGAAATCGGCTCTTTCGCGATCTTCATGATCTTCCGGATTTTGTCTTCCGGCATTTCCATTTTGATCGCGAGCGTTGCCGGGTCCGGCTCGGCGCCCGTTTCCTGCAGGATCTGGCGCGAGATACGGTTCATCTTGTTGATGGTTTCGATCATGTGCACCGGAATACGGATGGTGCGCGCCTGGTCGGCGATCGAGCGGGTAATGGCCTGGCGGATCCACCACGTCGCATACGTCGAGAATTTATAACCGCGGCGGTATTCGAACTTGTCCACCGCCTTCATCAGGCCGATGTTGCCTTCCTGGATCAGGTCGAGGAATTGCAGGCCGCGGTTAGTGTACTTTTTCGCAATCGAAATCACCAGGCGCAAGTTCGCCTCGGTCATTTCGCGCTTGGCCTTGCGGGCCTTCATTTCACCGGCCGCCATCTGGCGGTTGATGTTGCGCAGGTCCGGCAGCGGCAGCACGACGCGTGCCTGCAGGTCGATCAGGCGTTGCTGCAATTCCTTGATCGTCGGGATATTGCGGCCCAGGATGGCGCTGTAGGCGTGGCCGGCGTTCACTTCGCCGTCGACCCATTCCAGGTTCGTTTCGTTGCCCGGGAAGACCTTGATGAAGTGGGCGCGCGGCATGCCGCAGCGGTTCACGGCCACGTCCAGGATCTGCTTCTCGATGTGGCGCACTTCGTCGACCTGGCCGCGCAGGGTGTCGCACAGCTTTTCGACGACTTTCGCCGTGAAGCGGATGCCCAGCAGTTCGTTCGAGATGGCTTCCTGCGCCTTGACGTAGGCCTTGGAGTTGTAGCCATCCTTCTCGTAGGCCTTGCGCATCTTGTCGAACTGCTGTTCGATGTGGCCGAATTTTTCCAGGGCCGATGCTTTCAGGGCTTCGAGCTGCTCGGCGGAATAGCCGGCCGCGCCGGTGCTGGCGGAGGCCTCTTCTTCCTCGCCCTCTTCCTCGTCCTCGGCTTCTTCTTCCTCGTCCTCGTCGCTATCGCTGTTGCTCGGGCCGACGGCGCTCGGGGAGGTTTCTTCCGGATCTTCCGGGTCGACCATGCCGTCGACGATTTCGTCGATCTTGATCTCGTCGGCTTCGATGCGGTTGGCGGCGGAGATGATTTCGGCGATCGTCACCGGGCAGGCGGAAATTGCCTGGATCATGTCGCGCAGGCCGTCTTCGATGCGCTTGGCGATTTCGATCTCGCCTTCGCGCGTCAGCAGCTCGACCGAACCCATTTCGCGCATGTACATGCGGACCGGGTCGGTGGTGCGGCCGAAGTCGGAGTCGACGGTCGACAGCGCCGCTTCGGCGGCAGCCTCGGCTTCGTCGTCGCTGGTGACGGTGGCGACGTTATCGGACAGCAGCAGCGTTTCGGCATCCGGCGCGTGTTCGTACACGGCAATGCCCATGTCGTTGAATGTGCCAATGATGCCTTCGATCGCTTCCGGGTCGACGATGTTGTCGGGCAGGTGGTCGTTGATTTCCGAGTAGGTCAGGAAGCCGCGTTCCTTGCCGGACTTGATCAGCGCCTTCAGCTTCTGGCGGCGGATCTCGAGCTCTTCTTCGCTCGCTTCGGTGTCGGAGGAGAAGGCGTCTTTCAGCAAGGCTTTTTCTTTGGCCTTGCGGTCCTTGGCCTTGGCCTTGTCGACGGCCTTCATTTCGGCGCGTTCGACGGCGTTCAGCGCGGCGACCTCATCGTTCTCGGGCGTGAATTCCTTCGGCTTGCGTCCGCGCCGCCCAGGGACCTTGACGGTCGGCAGCACGTAGCCCGACGTATCGATGGCGGCCAGGGTGGCGGCATCGGTGGTCTGACTGACGACAGGCGCGGTGCTCGTACGAACGTCCGCCTTGTCTTGCGCGTTGTCCGCCTTGGCGGACGCTCTGGTGGGTTTGGCAGCCACTTTGGGTTCGGGTTTCTTGGTTGGCACAGGCGCTTTCGATGTCACGACGACGAACTTTACGATGGTTAAAGATAAAGTTTTATTACCTTACAACACCCTGCAAACAGCGTACAACACTGCTTCGCTAACGGAAACTCCACGCGCCTTTTGACACGAAAATCGTTTCAAAGGTTGCAATAGTTAGCGTTTTATTATAGCACGCACCCCTTATTTTTCCAGATACAAACCGTGCCATTGAGGCAACAGTCGGCGGCGGGCTTGCCAGCCTCAGCGCGGCGACATCGCTGCTTCCGCCTCCTTGGCCAAGACGTGCTGCTGTGCTGTGATTTCGCGATAGCGGGTACTTACTTGATCTGGGGTCAGACCAGAAGAAAACAACTGGTTCAACTCCTGTTTCAAGGCATCCATCTTGATTTGCCTCACAGCGCTTACAACAAATACACGGTCCGCTTCACTGTCCGATTCGGGTTCCGACGCAATTTCGGCGATGATCCGGTCGTACTCGCCCGTCACTTCTTTCAGCTGCTGCGACAGCGCGGCAAAGGTGCCGTATTCCCCTAAAGCCTGGGCCATTTCCACCAGGTGGCGCAAGGCTGCAGCGTTGTCGGAACCGAAGTATTCGAACGCCTGCAACGAGGATTCGTCCAGGCTAAGCGAGATCGACGGGTGCGCCACCAGGATGCGCAGGATCTGCAATTCCAG
Source organism: Massilia sp. YIM B02769 (assembly GCF_030411995.1). Taxonomy (GTDB): domain Bacteria; phylum Pseudomonadota; class Gammaproteobacteria; order Burkholderiales; family Burkholderiaceae_D; genus Telluria. The sequence goes on along the minus strand of NZ_JASNRC010000003.1, from coordinate 449,889 downwards.
GCCCACCGGCTCCGGACGCCCCTGGCGCGGCGGCGCCTTGCGTGCCACCGATACCGGCTTGGACAGTTCGAACAGGGTTTCGATCTCGGCTGGCGTCGATTCCGTAAGGCTGGCCAGCATGCGCACGATCTGCAGGCGCAGGCTCGACGGCGTCATGGCTTGCAGCATCGGTTTCGCATCGAACTGGGTCTTGGCGCGCCCTTCCGGCGTGGACAAATCGTGCTCGCCCGTCACTTCGCGGATCAGGAATTGCGATAGCGGCATTGCCTCGGAAATTTCCTGCGCAAAGGCGTCGGCGCCGAATTCGCGCACGTAGCTATCCGGGTCGTGCTCTTGCGGCAGGAACAGGAACTGGATGGTCTTGTTATCGCTCACTTGCGGCAGGCAGGCTTCCAACGCGCGGCGGGCGGCGCGTCGGCCGGCCTTGTCGCCGTCGAAGCTGAAGATGACGTTGTCGGTCTGGCGCAGCAGCTTTTGCACGTGGGTACTGGTGCAGGCGGTGCCGAGGGTGGCAACGGCTTGCGGGAAGCCGAGCTGGGCCAGCGCGACGACGTCCATGTAGCCTTCCGTCACCAGCACATAGCCGGCGTCGCGGATCGCCTGGCGTGCTTCGAACAGGCCATACAGTTCCAGGCCTTTCTGGAACAGCGGCGTTTCCGGCGAGTTCAGGTATTTCGGTTCGCCACCGTCGAGCACGCGGCCGCCGAAGCCGATCACCTGCCCCTTGGTGTTCCGGATCGGGAACATGATGCGCTCGCGGAAGCGGTCGTAGCGTTTCTTGTTGCTGCCGTCTTCGTCGACCTTGTCAATGACCAGGCCGGACTCGACCAGGGCCAGCGCGTCGTAATCCTTGAACACGCTCCGCAGGCTATCCCAGCCGGAAGGGGCGTAGCCCATGCCGAAACGGGCGGCCACCTCCCCGGTCAAGCCGCGATTCTTCAGGTAGGCGATCGCGTTCGGGGCCTGGCGCAATTGCGCGCGGTAATAGTCGCAGGCTTGGGTCAGGGCGTCGGTCATCGCCAGCGATTGCGCCTGCTGGGCGGCGCGCTGCATCGGCGGGATCTTGTCGTCGGCTTCGGGCACGATCATGCCGACGTTCTGCGCCAGGTCTTTCACCGCATCGACGAAGCCCATGCCCGAGTATTCGATCAGGAAGCCGATGGCGGTGCCGTGGGCGCCGCAGCCGAAGCAGTGGTAGAACTGCTTGGTGGGGCTGACGGTGAAACTGGGGGACTTTTCGCTATGGAAAGGACACAGCCCCATGAAATTGGCGCCGCCCTTTTTCAGCTGGACGTAACGCCCAACGACGTCGACGATGTCGACGCGGTTGAGCAAATCGGTAATGAATGATTGCGGGATCACTTGGTGGTCACAGTGTTTGTCTCAGGTCAGACTATACCGCAGCGCTTGCTACAAATTGATTTGCAACAAGCAGGGGCCGCTCAGGGCCCCTTTGTGGCACATCAGGCGCCGGACAGCGCTTTTTTGACGAGGTTCGATACAACAGTCATGTCGGCGCGACCGGCCAGCTTCGGCTTGACGATGCCCATGACCTTGCCCATGTCTTGCGGACCGGCGGCGCCGGATGCGGCCACGGCAGCGGCGACTTCGGCGGCGATCTCGTCATCCGACAGGCCGGCAGGCATGTAGGCGGCCAGCACTTCCAGCTCGGCCTTTTCGATGTCGGCCAGGTCGGGGCGGTTGCCGGCTTCGAACTGGGTGATCGAATCCTTGCGCTGCTTGATCATCTTTTCGACGATGGCGACGGTTTGCTGTTCGTTTACTTCGATCTGCTCGTCGACTTCCTTGCGCTTGATTTCGGCCAGGATCAGGCGGATGGTGGCCAGCTTGCCGGCTTCCTTGGCGCGCATCGCGGCTTTCATGTCGTTGGTGATTTGTTCTTTCAGGCTCATGGCATCCTCGAATAGTGTGCGGTGCAAACAACAAAACCCGCCGCGGTCACAACCAGGGCGGGTTCAAGAGACTTCTCGCGGCTACCGGGACGGGCATTGCCCACGTCGCCGGATCATGGCCAGCTGGAGAGTCTTAGTACAGCTTCTTAGGCAGTTGCTGGCTGCGGATGCGCTTGTAGTGACGCTTCACGGCAGCTGCCAGCTTGCGCTTGCGCTCTGCAGTTGGCTTTTCGTAGAACTCGCGTGCGCGCAGTTCCGTCAGCAGACCGGTTTTTTCGATAGTGCGCTTGAAGCGACGCATAGCGACTTCGAACGGCTCGTTTTCTTTAAGGCGGATAGTGGTCATGTAAAAATCAAACCGTTGGATTTAGGGAAGAACGAAAGTCTAGCAGGTTTTGACAAGTTGGGGAAGAGTTTACCTTCTTGTGCTGAATTTGCTACATCGGGTGGATGAGCATACGGCAATGGGGCTGTTGCCTGTTCTGTTATTGGTATGTTTGATCCGCGTGGGCACTTTGTGGGGCTGGCTAAATGCCAGCCCCACAAAGTGCCCACCCTACGGGAGAGGTTCCGGGCCCTTGTCGAATGAACCCGGAAAACGTTCCGGGCCATTGTCGGATGAAGCCGGGGGCGACGCTGGCAAACGCCTTTTTCCGTCTNCCCCCCCCCAAAATGGCCCCACCCTACGGGAGAGGTTCCGGGCCCTTGTCGAATGAACCCGGAAAACGTTCCGGGCCATTGTCGGATGAAGCCGGGGGCGACGCTGGCAAACGCCTTTTTCCGTCTAGTTAAACGCTCTGGCCGGCGGCGAAGCCGGAGGCCCAGGCCCACTGGAAGTTGTAGCCGCCGAGCCAGCCGGTGACGTCGACGGATTCGCCGATGAAGTACAGGCCCGGCACCTTGTTCGCCATCATCGTTTGCTGGGACAGTTCGCGCGTGTCGACGCCGCCCAGGGTGACTTCGGCCTTGCGGTAGCCTTCCGAGCCGGTCGGGACGATGGCCCAGCGGTTGATGGCGTCGCCGAGTTTACGCAGCTTGGCGTCGGCCATGTCGGCCAGGCGCGCATCGGGCGCGAAGCCGTTGGCAACGAGCAGGCCTTCGGCCAGGCGCCCGGGCAGCCATTGCGACAGGACGTTGCCGAGCTGTTTTTTCACCGTGGTCTTCGAGCCGATCAGTTCTTCGGCGACGTCCATTTCCGGCAGCAGGTTCAGCACGATCGGGGTGCCCGGTTGCCAGTAACTGGAAATCTGCAGGATCGCCGGACCGGACAGGCCGCGGTGGGTGAACAGCAGGTCTTCGCGGAAGAAGCCTTTCTTGCCCCCCTTCCCTTTGCCGGAGCTGGTCGACACTTCCACTTCCAGCGCGATGCCGGCCAGCGGTGCGAATGCTTCCCAGCTCGGGCCGTCGAAAGTCAGCGGCACCAGGCCGGGACGCGGCTCGATGACCTTCAGGTCGAACTGGGTGGCAATGCGGTAGCCGAAATCGGTGGCGCCGATCTTTGGAATCGACAGGCCGCCGGTGGCAATCACCACGCTGGCCGCTTCGATGTCGCCGTGGTCGGTGGCGATAAAGAAGCCGTCTTCAAATTTCTCGATCGATTCGATCTTGCACGGCATGCGCCAGGCGACTTCGCCTTTCAGGCATTCCGATTTCAGCATATCGATGATCTGCTCGGCCGATTCGGTGCAGAACAGTTGGCCGCGGTGCTTTTCGTGATGGGCGATGCGGTATTTCTTGACCAGCACGACGAAATCCTGGGCCGTATAACGCGACAGCGCGCTTTTGCAGAAGTGCGGGTTCTCGGACAGATAATTCTGGTGCGAGGCATTCACGTTGGTGAAATTGCAGCGCCCGCCGCCGGAAATGCGGATCTTTTCCGCGAGTTTTTCGGCGTGGTCGATCAGCACCACGCGCTTGCCGCGCTGCCCTGCCACGGCCGCAGCCATCATCCCGGCCGCGCCTGCGCCGATTACCGCTACATCGAATTGTTTTGCCATGCTGCTGCCGTGCCCTTCGAACCGAATCGCCAAACCGGCCATTTTAACCCGTCGCAGCGACAATGCCGAGGGCAGGCGGCAAAAACGCCGCGGCGATGCGACGTTCTTGTCAAGCCATCATGATCAACTCAGGTCCGCAAAGCGCGGGCAGCACGCACGCATTCCGCCACCTGGTTCAGGATCGAACGCGGCACCGGCACCTCGCCGCGCAGGGCGGCTGCGATCCAGCTTGCGGTGGCGGCCGCATCGCGCGCTTCCGGGACCTGGGACAAATCGTCGGTCGGCGCATCGCGTTCGACCAGCAACGTGCGCGCGCCGGCATGGAACCAGTCGATCTGCTGGGCGCGGTGCGGATTGGCGACGGTTTCGCCCTCGGTGCCGCGCATCAGGAAGGCGTCGCCGCGTTCGTGCGGCGCGGCCGTGGTGAAGTACGTGGCCAAGGTTTCCAGGTACTCGGGATGGGTGTACGAGACCAGGCGCAGCGCCGGGCCTTCGAATGGCTGCAGGATCTTCACCAGGGTGTGGGTCGAGTTGCGCACGCCCAGGATGCGGCGCAGCGACAATTGGTGGGCCAGCGCCGGCGCCAGGGACTCGATCGGCATGAAGGCCGGGCGGCGCGCGGCAAAGGCGTCCTGCAGGTCGGCGCTGGAGCCGGCTGCGGCCAGGCCCATCTCGCCGAGGATTTCGGCGGTGGTGACGCGGCCCGGGTCGGTGCGCACGCCGTGCACCAGCGTCGGCACGCCTTCGCGCGCCAGCAGCAGCGCCAGCAGGGGCGTCAGGTTGGCCAGCTTGCGCGCGCCGTTGTAGCTGGGGATGAGTACCGGGGCGTATTCTCCGGCGGGGCTGGGCAGCGGCGCGAAGGAGCGCTCGGCGGCGTCCATGAAGCCGGCCAGCTCATCGACGGATTCGCCCTTGATGCGCATGGCGAGCAAAATGCCGCCGAGTTCGAGGTCGGAAACGCGGCCATCGAGCATGGCGCCATACAGGGAAGCTGCGTCTTCGCGCGACATGCTGCGCGCGCCTTTGACGCCGCGGCCGATCTCCTTGATGAAGCGGGCGGCGGGGAATGGGTCGTGGTGGGTTTGCATACGCGCTAGCTTACACCGGAGTGATGACAACCCGCTTTTGACCTGTCTGGTGCAAATTAGCATTTTTGGCGCTACACTGGCCGATCCGACTTTTGCCCCACGGACGCATCATGCAGATCACACCAGATATCGAAAATACCAACGTCACCTCGTTCGGGCGCATGCCTACCCCGACCGAGCTGCACGCCAAGCTGCCGCTCACCGAGCGTGCTTTCACCACCGTCATGGCCGGCCGCGCCGCCCTGCGCGACATCCTCGACCGCAAGGACAAGCGTTTGTTCGTGGTCGTCGGCCCCTGCTCGATACACGATCCGGAAGCGGGCCTGGATTATGCGCGCCGCCTGAAAGCCCTGCAGGAAGAAGTGGCCGACACGATGCTGCTGGTGATGCGCGTGTATTTCGAAAAGCCGCGCACGACTACCGGCTGGAAGGGGTATATCAACGATCCGTTCATGGACGATTCCTTCCAGGTCGATGTCGGCATGGAGCGTGCGCGCCAATTCCTGCTGGACGTGTGCGAACTCGGTTTGCCGACCGCCACCGAGGCGCTCGATCCGATTTCGCCGCAATACCTGGGCGACTTGATCGCCTGGACCGCGATCGGCGCCCGGACCACCGAATCGCAGACCCACCGCGAAATGTCGTCGGGCCTGTCGACGCCGGTCGGTTTCAAGAATGGCACCGATGGCGATGTGAGCATCGCGATCAATGCGGTGCTGTCGTCGGCCAATCCGCATGCGTTTTTGGGTATCAACGACAAGGGCACGGTGTCGATCGTGCGTACCCGTGGCAACGCCTATGGGCACGTGGTGCTGCGCGGGGGCGGCGACCGGCCGAATTACGATTCGGTGTCGGTGACGATTGCCGAGCAGGCGCTGACCAAGGCCAAGCTGCCGGCCAACCTGGTGGTCGATTGCTCGCATGCGAACAGCTATAAAAAGCCGGAATTGCAGCCGCTGGTGATGTCGGACGTGATCCAGCAGATCAAACACGGCAACCGCTCGCTGGTGGGCGTGATGATCGAGTCGAATATCGTGGCGGGGAACCAGCCGATTCCGTCGGATTTGTCGCAGCTGAAGTATGGCTGCTCGGTGACCGACGGCTGCATCGGCTGGGACGATACGGTGGCGATGCTGCGTAGCGCGCATAAAGAGCTGCTGCAGCGTCCTTGATCGCCAATAGCGGGCGCGCGGCGCCCGCTATTGGCAGCGCTGTCCGCATGACGCCGGTTTCACCCGGCTACCATGCGATGGTCCTTGGCCCACTCCCGCAAGGCATCGTTCAGGCGCGTCTGCCAGCCATCACCGGTATCCTTGAAAGCCTGCAGCAGATCACGGTCGAGCCGGAGACTGGTCGCGACCTTGGTCCCGCTTCCTGCCGGTCGCCCGCGGCCTCGGACCGGTTTGACGGCGGCCCACTCGGCATCGGTATAGGGCCGCGCGTCCGGATCCTGCATTGCCGACTGGGTGATCGCGACATCTTCCTGGGCAGTGGGGAGAACCGTTCCCGGTTTAAGCTTCGGCATAGCGTTTTACCTCTCTTAAGTTGGCCTTGTGCAGGCTGATGATCCGGCGCGCTTCGGCGCGGTCCACATACACAACGTAGTGCAGACGGTCGCCGATATAGGCGATTGCGCACATGCGCGCCTCGCCGTAGTGGTGGCGGTCGTCCGTCCACGTCAGGGCATCTTCCCATTCGATCATTGCGGCCGCTGCCAGCGAAACGCCGTGCTTCCCAAGGTTGACAGCGTCCTTGGTGGTGTCGAATGCGATTTCCACACAAATTATTGTAGATACAAAAAACATTCGGGTCAATGAATTATTGTATCTACAAATATTAGAGGAAAGGAACCGAGGCCGGCTACTGTCCGTGCGCACGTGGTGGAGGATGGTGGCGCTGTTCGCATACCGCAAGTCCAGCTAGTTCGCCGATGATCAATCGGTCATACCGCGTGGACACGGGTGTCCACGCTACAACGGCCGATACGCTTCCCTTCCGGCTGATTTACAATACCGGATTCCGCTTTCCCCTCCCCTCTGTTCCCATGATTGTTCTCGGCGTCGAATCCTCCTGCGATGAAACCGGCCTGGCTCTGTACGATACCGAGCGCGGCCTGCTGTCCCATGCCCTGCATTCGCAGGTGGCCATGCACGAAGAATATGGCGGCGTGGTGCCGGAATTGGCGTCGCGCGACCATATCCGCCGCGCCCTGCCCCTGCTGGAACAGACGCTGGATCAAGCCGGCATCGCCAAGGCCGACATCGACGCCATCGCCTACACTCAGGGCCCCGGACTGGCCGGCGCGCTGCTGGTGGGTTCCTCGGTGGCCTGCAGCCTGGGCCTGGCGCTGGACAAGCCCGTGCTGGGCGTGCACCACCTCGAAGGCCATCTGCTGTCGCCGCTGCTGGCGAGCGAGCGTCCCGACTTTCCCTTCATCGCCCTGCTGGTGTCGGGCGGCCACACCCAGCTGATGCGCGTCGACGGCGTCGGCCGCTACACGCTGCTGGGCGAAACCCTGGACGACGCCGCCGGCGAAGCCTTTGATAAATCGGCCAAGCTGCTCGGCCTGGGTTACCCGGGCGGGCCGGCAATTTCGCGCCTGGCAGAATTCGGCGATCCGACCGCCTATACGCTGCCGCGCCCGATGCTGCACTCGAAGGATTTCAATTTCAGCTTCTCGGGTCTGAAGACGGCGGTGCTGACCGTGGTGAAGAACCACGACGAAAAGGTGATCGCGAATATCTGCGAGCAGGACAAGGCGAATATCGCGCGCGGTTTCGTGGATGCGATCGTCGACGTGCTGGTGGCAAAGTGCGTGAACGCGCTGCGCCACACGGGTCTAAAGCGGCTGGTGATCGCCGGCGGCGTCGGCGCCAACAAGCAGTTGCGCGAAGCCCTGAATGCGGCCGCGGCCAAGCGCAAGTTCCGCGTGTTCTATCCGGAGCTGGAATTTTGCACCGACAATGGTGCGATGATCGCCTTTGCCGGCGCCATGCGCCTGGAGAAAAACCCGGCGCTGGCCGTGCGCGACTATGCCTTCAACGTGCGCCCGCGCTGGCCGCTCGACGAGCTGGAAGCGGCCTGATTCGTTACCGTGTCCGGGTGAACTTGCAACGCTGACATCGATCCTACCGTGTGACCGCCGTGCGCCAAAGAATGGCACACTTTGACGGTTCAGTCTTCGGAGGTCCTACATGCGCGTTGTGAGTTGGAACATCCATTGGGGCTGTGGAAGAGACGGGCGCATCCGCATCCACGCAATCATCGATGTACTGCGCAAGTTAAATCCGGACGTCATCTGCCTGCAGGAAGTAGCAGCCAACCACCCCGAACTCGAGGGAAGCGCGACGGCGAACCAGTTCAAGCAGCTGGCCGGCGCGTTTGGCGGCTACCACGCCATCGACTACGCCCCGAGCGAAATCTACCGCAACAATGTTCCCCGCCTGTTCGGCAACCTGATCCTTTCCAAATACCGCATTACCCAGGCCCACCGGCATTCGCTGCCCTGGCCGTTTGACCCTGTGTCGCCGGGCATGCCGCGCGGCGCCATCGAAGTCGTGCTCGATACGCCGCGCGGCAAGCTGCGGGTGGTGACCACCCACCTTGAATATTATTCGCGCTTGCAGCGTGCGGCACAGGTCGGGCGGCTGCGCGAATTGCATGCGCAGGCCTGTGCGCGTTCTCGTGCGTTCCAGCCGAATCCGGAGATGGATGCGCCGTTCCAGCTGGGCGAATTGCCGGCAGCGGCGATTTATTGTGGGGACTTCAATTTGCAGCCGGGGTCGGAGGAATACGAGGCGCTGCTGGCGCCGCCCTTGTCGGGCGAACTGGCGCTGGTGGATGCGTGGCGGGCCAGGCATCCGGATCATGCGCGGGCGCCGACGGCGGGGCTGCATGGGTTTGCGTGGCCGGAGAAGCCGGATTGCTATGACTATTTCTTTGTGACCGAGGATTTACTGCCGAGGATTGGGGAGGTGGAGGTGCAGTCGGAGACGGGGGTGTCGGATCATCAGCCGATTGTATTGGATTTGGTGTGAGGCGGTGGGAGTGATCTTTTGGATGCGGTGGCAAGATGCTGGCGGTTCGATCACATCGGAGGCCAACACGATGCGGGCTTCCGCGTGGGCACGGGGTGCCCACCGTACCGTCAACGATGCAGGTAAGGCTGGCCACAGCGGTTCTTTGAGTTGGCAAAAACCGTACGGTGGGCACCCCGTGCCCACGCGGAACGCGCCGCCATGTTGGCCTGATTCCCACCGCACCGCCAACCGGCCCGCGGCACATCCAGTAGATCAGCCGAACATCACCCCAGCGCCTGCTCCCCCTGCGCCGCAATCTCGCGCAAGGCCCGCTCGAACACCTCCGGCGGCTGCCCACCCGAAATCAGATGCCGCTGGTTGATGATGATCGCCGGCACCGAACGAATCCCCGCCTTCTGGAAGAAGTGTTCCGTCTCGCGCACCTCGTCGGCATACTCGCCCGACTCCAGCACGCGTTGCGCCTCGGTCGTGTCCAGCCCGACCTGTCCCGCCACGCGCACCAGCAGTTCGCGCGAGCTCGGGTCTTCGCAGTGGGTGAAATAGGCTTCGAACAGCGCCAGCTTCAGCGCGTGCTGGCGGCCCTGCTCTTCGGCCCAATGCAGCAGGCGGTGGGCGTCGAAGGTGTTGTAGATGCGGCCGCGGCGCGCCATGTCGAAGGTGAAACCGACCGCTTCGCCGCGCTGGCGGATCTGTTCGCGCGACTGGATCTGCTGCTCGAGCGGAGCGCCATACTTTTCGGTAATGTGCTCGACGATGTCCTGGCCCTCGGGCCCCATGTCCGGGTTCAGCTCGAACGGCTGGAAGTGCAAATCGACGGCGACGTCCGGCGCCACGCGCTCGATGGCCTGCTCCAGCGACTTGAGGCCGATCGCGCACCACGGGCACGACACGTCCGATACGAAATCAATCCTCAATTGCTTGCTCACGCGACACCGCCTTCCTGAAATGAATACCGGCGCAGGATGCGCCGGCTGTCCACCCATATGGGCATGCTTGCGAGAGAATCAAGCTTTACTTCTTCTTCGCCCCCGCCGCCTTGCTGCCGATGCGCGACTCCTTGCCGGCGATCAGGTTGCCGATATTCGTGCTGTGGCGGTACAGCAGCAAGGAACTCATGGCGACCACGGCAAACAGGATCGGATCGACACCGAACAGCAGGCCGTAGTAGAACGGCGCGAACACCGCCGCGATCAGCGCCGCCAGCGAGGAATAGCGGAAGGCATAGGCCACCACCAGCCAGGTGACCAGGGTCGCCAGGCCGAGCCAGACGTTCAGGCCCAGCAGCACGCCCAACGCCGTCGCCACGCCCTTGCCGCCGACGAAGCGGAAGAACACCGGCCACAGGTGGCCGAGGAAGACGGCGATCGACACCAGCGCGATACCGGTCTCGTCGATGCCGAAGTCAGGCCCGAACTGCACCGCAAGGAACACGGCCAGCCAGCCCTTGGCGCCGTCGCCGACCAGGGTGGCGATCGCCGCCTTCTTGCTGCCGCTGCGCAGCACATTGGTGGCGCCCGGGTTCTTCGAGCCATAGGTGCGCGGGTCGGACAGGCCGAACACGCGGCTCATCACCACGGCAAAGGAAATCGAGCCGATCAGGTAGGCCGCAACGACGGCGATCAGTGTATTCATGTTGTCTCTCTGTTATTTCCTACAAGTAAAGCGAGCGTGAATATACACTAGCCGGCCGGGCGAAGATAGTCAGTCGGCCAGCGCACATTGCACCGGCTTCGCGCCGAGCACATCCACCAGCACCTGCGGCGCGATGCCGACCAGGTAGCCGCGCCGGCCGCCGTTGATATAGATCTTTTCCAGCGCCAGGATGCTCTCCTCGACGTAGACCGGCATCGCCTTCTTGGTGCCGAAGGGCGAGGTGCCGCCCACCAGGAAGCCCGAATGGCGCTGCGCCACCTCCGGCTTGCACGGTTCGACCGCCTTGCAGCCGATGGCGCGCGCCAGGTTCTTGGTCGATACTTTCCGGTCGCCGTGCATCAGGACGATCAGCGGGCGCGCCGCTTCGTCCTGCATCACCAGGGTCTTGACCACGTCGTGTTCGGGCACGCCCAGTTCGCGCGAGGATACCGCCGTGCCGCCATGTTCTTCATAGGCGTAGGGATGCTCGGAAAACACCACGGCGTGCTTGCGCAGCCAGGCGGTGGCGGGCGTTTCTGAGACGTGCTCTTTCTTGGCCATGCGTGATACGCTAAACACTGGAATAAAGGGGTTTCTATTATGCAGCAACTGATACAGCAAGAGCTACGTTTTGCGACCTTCAACGTCTGCAACCTGGCGCCGCCGGGCGTGAAGCTCTACGACAATCTGTTGCCGACGACCAGGAAAGAATACGAAGCCAAGCTGGACTGGACAGCACACCAGATCGACCTGCTCGACGCCGACGTCATCGGCTTCCAGGAAATCTTCTCGCAGGCCACCTTGCGCGAAGTGCTGGCGCGCACGCGGCGCTACCGCGAAGCCTTCCATGCCGGCTTCGACCCCGACCCGGCCGCCCTGCGCCTGACCCCGAGCGTGGCCCTGGTCTCGCGCCTGCCGCTGGTGGTGCCGGCCCAGCCGATGAAGGATTTCCCGCATGGGATCGAACTGCCCCAGGGCAGCCGCGACGCCGCCCGGTTTACGCGCGCGCCGCTGCATGCCATCGTGCAGGTCTCGCCCGACGTCGCGGTCGACGTGATCGTGGTGCACCTGAAGTCGCGCAGGCCCGACTACCGCACCGGCGACACCGGCGAAGACCCGGCCCTGTATGCCCTCGCCTGCCTGCGCTCGCTGATCCGGCGCGGCACCGAGGCCGCCGCCCTGCGCGTACTGCTCACCGAGATGGGCCGCGCCAACCGCCGCCCGCGCGTGGTGCTGGGCGACTTCAACGACGTGGCCGATTCGGTTACCACCGGCATCGTGCTCGGCGCCGGGGCGCCGATGGCCGACCGCCTGTACGACGCCAGCGAAGTACAGCGCCGCGCCGACCACGTGCGCCACCTCGGCTTTTCCTGCGTCCATGAGGGGCATTACTCGACCATCGACCATATTTTGGTGTCGGAAGAATTCAATGCCGCCCTGCCCAGCGCGATTGGCGAAGTGGTCGAGGTGCTCTACCTGAACGACCACCTCGACCTGGCCCTGCCCGAAGCCTCGGACCACGGCCAGGTGCTGGCGCGCATCCGCCTGTTCGACGAAAGCCACGGCCTGCGCGACGGCGGAGTCTAGACGCCCTCCGAGCGTTCACACAACGCATGAACAGGTAGGGTGGGCGCCCCGTGCCCACGCGTGAAGTATGCGCAGTGGAGCACCGAAATCAGGCCAACAATGCTCGCCGTTCACGCGTGGGCACGGGGCGCCCACCCTACCATTGTCATGCGCCGGCATTTCATCAGAGACCCTCCGACGCGCTACGTTCCGTCCCGCTTTTCTGCATTTCATCGTCCGGATTCGGCTGCTTGTCGCATTCCGATGGCGGTCGATGTTGCCAATTTCTATAGTCTCGACCATGCGCAAGTAGCTCCGTCTTCCCGGGAAGGTGGAGCACGGGCGCTACCGCTCATCCGCTTCCCAACAAGACAAATAACGGCCGCCATGAAAATCGAGACCTTGCCGCTTACGCCCGCGATCCCCCTCTCCACCAAGCGCCGCTGGCGCACACCGGCGATCGCGCTGGCCGTGGCGGTCGCCGTTGCTGGCGTCGCCGGCGGCTGGTTCGCTTTCAAGGGCACATCGGCTCCGCCCGCGCCCGCAGCAAAGGCCGAAGCCAAGCCCACCGTGTTCGAGCTCTCCCACAGCGACGTGGTCACGGTCGAGTCGCGCGAACTGGCGCGCCGCCTGCCGCTCTCGGGTTCGCTGGCGCCCCTATCCCAGGCCACGGTGAAATCCAAGGTCTCGGGCGTGGTGCTGGAAACCGGCCTGCGCGAAGGCATGAACGTCAGTGCCGGCCAGGTGATCGCGCGCCTGGACGACGCCGACGCGCGCGCCCGCGTGGCCCAGTACGCGGCGGCGCTGAAGGAAGCCAACGCGCGCCTGGCGCTGGCTACCAAGAACGAAGCCAACAGCCAGGCCCTGCTCAAACAGAACTACATCTCGCAGAATTCCTTCGACACCACGCGCAACAGCGTCGAGCTGGCCCAGGCAGCGGTGGACGCCGCGCGCGCCCAGCTCGACCTGGCGCGCATCGCCCTGAACGACACCGTGATCCGCGCACCGTTGTCGGGCGTGGTCAGCAAGCGCTTCGTGCAGGCCGGCGAAAAGCTGTCGCCCGACAGCCCGGTGATGGCCATCGTCGACCTGCAGCACCTGACGCTCGACGCCCAGGTGCCGGCCTCCGACATCCCGCGCATCCAGGTCGGCCAGGACGTGCACTTCCGCGTCGACGGCTTCGATGCGCGCGACTTCAGCGGCAAGGTGGCGCGCATCAATCCGGCCACCGAAGCCGGCTCGCGTGCGATGCTGGTGTACATCAGCGTGGCGAATACCGACGGGCTGCTGCGCGCCGGGATGTTTGCGAAGGGCCAGATCACCACCGACAAATCCGAAGCGCGCCCGATCGTGCCGCTGGCGGCCCTGCGCAAGGACGGCGAGCGCGACGTGGTCTACCGCGTCGACAACGGCAAGGTGGTCGCGCAGCCGGTCCAGCTGGGCATGCGCAACGAGGACGAAGGCATGGCCGAAGTGACCCACGGCGTCGATGCCGGCGCCGTGCTGCTGAACGTGCCGCTCGACGGCGTGAAGCCGGGTGCGCAGGTGAAACTGGCCGGCGCCGCAGGGCCGAAGCCGGATGCGAAGTCCGCCGACAAGCCTGTCGTCGTCGCGAAAAAGGACTGAGCCATGTGGATCACCAAAGTCAGTATCCGCCACCCCGTATTCGCGACCATGGTCATGGTCGGCCTGATGGTGCTCGGCCTGTTCTCCTACCGCACCCTGGGCGTGGAAAGCATGCCGAACGTCGACCTGCCGTTCGCCTGGGTCGAGACCCAGTATCCGGGCGCCTCGCCCGAGCAGGTGGAGAACGACGTCACCCGGCCGATCGAGGAAGTCATCAACACGGTCAGCGGCATCAAGACCATCCGCAGCAATTCCTGGGAAGGCCGCAGCGGCGTCTCGGTCGAATTCCACATCGCCACCAACATGGACAAGGCGATGCAGGACCTGCGCGACAAGGTGGCGCGCGTGCGTCCCGGCTTCCCGAAGGAAGTGAAGGAACCCTTCATCATCCGCGCCGACGGCGAGAACCAGCAGCCGGTGGTGCGCCTCTCGGTCACCTCAAACGAACGCGACATGCGCGCGCTCTCGACCCTCGCTGAACAAGTCATCGTGAAACGCCTGCAAAGCGTGGCCGGCGTCGGCGAAGTGCGCACCGGCGGCGTGGCGACGCGCCAGATCCTGATCCACGTGAAGCCCGAGCAGCTGCGCAGCCAGAACATCGGCATCGACGAGGTGCTGCGCGCGATCCAGGCGACGAATGCGAATCTCCCGGCCGGCAATTTGCAGTACGGCGCCGCCGAACGCCTGGTGCGCGTGGAAGGCAAGATGCGCGAGGCGCGCGAGTTCAACAACATCATCGTGGCGCGCCGCGCCAGCGGGCCGGTGTATCTGTCGCAGGTGGCCGACGTGGTCGACGGCGAGCGCGAAGAGACCTCGATCTCGCGCGTGAATGGCCAGCGCGCCATCTCGCTCGACATCACCAAGGTGCAGGACGCGAACACCGTGCAGGTGGGTACCGGCATCATCAAGATGGTCGAGGAAATGCGCAAGACCCTGCCCGCCGACGTGCACTTCCGCGTGATGGACGACCAGTCGACCACGGTCCAGCAGCAGCTCGACAACGTCAAGCGCACCATCATCGAAGGCGCGATCCTGACGATGGTGATCGTGTTCCTGTTCCTGCATTCCTGGCGCAGCACGGTCATTACCGGCCTGACGCTGCCGATCTCGGTGCTGGCTTCCTTCATCGCGATGCGCTACTTCGGCTTCACGCTGAACTTCCTGACGCTGATGGCGCTCTCGCTGTGCGTTGGCCTGCTGATCGATGACGCCATCGTGGTGCGCGAGAACATCGTGCGCCACCTGGGCATGGGCAAGTCGCACCACGCGGCGGCCGAAGACGGCACCAACGAGATCGGCCTGGCGGTGATGGCCACGACGTTCGCGATTGTCGCCGTGTTCGTGCCGATCGCTTTCATGGACGGCATCATTGGCCGCTTCTTCCTGCAGTTCGGCGTGACGGTGGCCGTAGCCGTGCTGGTGTCGCTGTTCGTGAGCTTCACGCTCGACCCGATGCTGTCGTCGGTGTGGCCGGATCCGGTGAAGGACCGCTTCAAGTACCTGCCGTGGCTGGGCCGCGCGATGGCGCGCATCGAGCACGGCATCGAACACGTGCACGTCTGGTACGGCAAGGTGCTGGCGCTGGCCCTGCGCTGGCGGAAGTCGACCCTGGCGCTGGCGCTGGCGGTGTTCGTCGGCAGCCTGGCCCTGGTGCCGATGATCGGCGGCGAGTTCGCGCCGAAGACCGACAACGGCTTCATCGAGATGCGTTTCAAGACGCCGGTGGGTTCGAGCCTGGCCTATACCGACGCCAAGGTGAAGCAGGTCGAGGACATCCTGCGCGAGTACAAGGAAGTCGACGCGATCAGCAGCGCCATCGGCGTGTACGAAGGCCACAACAGCGCCCAGGTGGTGCTGAAGCTGACCGATGCGAAAAAGACCGGGCGCCGCTCGCAGGAAACGATGGAGACGGTGTTCCGCGAACGCCTGTCCTCGATTGCCGGCATCACGATGTCGGTCGGTAACAAGCCGATCTTCATCGCGATCCTGGGCCGCGATGAAGCCAAGCTCGATGCGGTCGCCCACAAGCTGATGGACAAGATGCGCACCATCAAGGGCGTGGCTGACCTTGAGTACAGCCAGGAAGGCGCGAACCCGGCGACCGTCATCCGCATCAACAACGAGCTGGCCAGCGACCTCGGTTTGTCGGTGCAGCAAGTGGGCGCGGCGCTGCGTCCCTTCGTGGCCGGCGACGAGATCAGCCAGTGGCTGGCGCCGGACGGACAGAACTACCAGGTGAATGTGCAGCTGCCGCGGAATGGCCGCCAGAAGGTGGCGGATCTCGCCGACCTGTCGCTGGCTTCCTCGCGCCTGGATGCGTCAGGTAACCCGATCATGGTGCCGCTGCGCCAGGTGGTCGAGTTCGTGCCCTCGTTCAGCCCGCAGGTGCTGAAGCGCCAGGCGCTGGAGCGGCGCGTGGCGATCTATGCCGGTGTCGAGGGCCGTCCGTCGGGCGACGTGAACGGCGACATCGACAAGGCGATGAAGGAAATCGAGTTGCCGGAAGGCGTGCGCTTCGACGTCGGCGGCGACGCCCAGCAGATGGCTGAAACGATGGGCAATTTCCTGTCGGCGATCGTGATTGCGATTATCTTCATCTACCTGGTGCTGGCTTCGCAGTTCGGCAGCTTCCTGCAGCCGATCGCCATCATGATGTCGCTGCCGATGTCGCTGATCGGGGTGCTGGTCGCCTTACTGGTGACGGGCAGCACGCTGAACGTGTTCTCGGTGATCGGCGTGGTGATGCTGATGGGGCTGGTGACCAAGAATGCGATCTTGCTGGTGGACTTTGCGAACCATGGGCAGCGTGCGGGCCTGGCGCAATTCGCGGCGATCCTGGAGGCGGGGCAAGTGCGCTTGCGACCGATCCTGATGACGACGCTGGCGATGATCTTCGGCATGCTGCCGATGGCGATTGGCGCGGGGGATGGCGGCGAAACCCAGGCGCCGATGGGGCGGGCGGTGATCGGCGGGGTAATTACCTCGACCTTGCTGACGCTGGTGGTGGTGCCGGTGGCGTACAGCTACCTCGACAATATCGGCAAGCGGGCGAAGCGGTGGTTTGCCAAGGGGCATGAGGAAGTAGTGGACGCAGCACCCTTGATCGCCAAGGAACCTGTGTAAGAGCCGAAGCCTGCGGCGTCGACCGTAGGGTGGGCCGGGCCGCGCTAGGCACGCTGTGCCCACGCGGAACGCGCCGCAGTGTTAGCGGTGTTTGTGACGATAAATAAGCCTGACGTTAGCGGCTTCGGAACGAGTCACTAACTTAATCGAAGCCACGGATGTGCTTCTGGATGCCGCGCATTTGGTCGGGCGGCAACGAAATAATTCGGCCAACAATGGGGCACGTTCCGCGTGGGCACAGCGTGCCCACCGTACGGTTGAGACTACGATTGCTCTTGCGTTTCCCTTGCTTCGGCTTCTACCGGCTCTCCAACCTCCCCCTCTGAACCTTCCGGCTTCGGATGATTCTTCGCCTCCAGCTTGCGCTTGGCCTTTTCCTCCGCCTTGCGCTTCTTTTCCAGTTCCCGTTGCCGCTTTTCGTATTGGAAGTTGGTCTTTGCCATGATTTCCTCGTATGCAAGCTGACATGTAAGAAGGGTGCCGAACCCGAACCATTATGCGCCAGTTAAGCCACACGGGTTTGCATTACCCACGTGGGTGATGCTGAGCATGCAGGTGCTTCAGACGCTCGCGCGCAACATGGGTATAAATTTGTGTGGTTGAAATATCCGAGTGCCCCAGCAGAAGTTGCACAACACGCAAGTCGGCGCCGTGGTTCAACAAATGGGTGGCAAACGCATGGCGCAGCGTGTGCGGCGACAAGGGCGCGCGGATTCCCGCCTTCAAGGCATGCTTCTTGATCAATATCCAGAACATCTGCCGCGTCATCGGCCCGCCGCGCCCCGTCACGAACAGCGCATCGTCCATCTGCCCGTTAAGAATGATCCCGCGCGCATCCTTCAGGTAACGCTCGACCCAGATCCGCGCCTGCTGGCCGAACGGCACCAGGCGCGTCTTGCTGCCCTTGCCCGTAATGCGCAGCACGCCATCGTTCAAGCTCAGTTCGACCAGTTTCAAGGCCACCAGTTCCGACACCCGCAGGCCGCTGGCATACATCAGCTCCAGCATCGTGCGCTCGCGCAAACCCAGCGCCGTGGACACGTCGGGCGCGTTCAACAGCGCCTCGACCTGCTCTTCGGTCAGCGTGTGCACGAAGCGCTGCGGCTGGCGCGCCGTGGCCATCTTCAGGCAAGGGTCTTCCGCTACCTGGTTGCGCCGCAGCGCCAGCTGATAAAAACGCTTCAGTACCGACAGGCGCCGGTTGGCCGTGCTCGGCTTGGTGTCCGCGTGACGCTCGGCGAAATAGCCGGCCAGGTCCTCGGAGCGCACGCCCAGCAGCCCGCGCCCCGGCTGCTTCAGATGCAGCCAGCCAGCGAACAAACGCAGGTCGCGCCGGTAGGCGTCGAGCGAGTTCTTCGCCAGGCCGTGTTCCAGCCACAGCGTGTCGCAGAACTCGTCGATCAGTCCCAGATCGACTGCTGCTGCCATGGCGATGCGGTGGCGCCTTCGTGGCGCAGCAGCCAGCGCTTGACCGACAAATGGAAGCCGTTTTCCTCGTCGTGGCTGGCAAAGCCGCCGAGGCCGCGCGCAGCGGTCACGCGGTGGCAGGGAATCACCAGCGGGAACCAGTTGGCGCCGCAGGCTTGCCCCACCGCGCGCGGCGCCGAGCCGAGTTCCTTGGCCAGGATGCCGTAGGTGCGCACGCTGCCGCGCGGAATCGCGCTGATCGCGCCCCAGACGCGGCGCTGGAAATCGCTGCCCGCTTCCATCAGCGGCAAATCGAAAACGAAATCGGGATCGAGCAGGTACTGTTCGACCTGGCGCGCGGCCAGCTCGGCGGTGGCATCCTGCGCCGCCTTGTCGCCGAAACGCGGCTCGAGGTAGACCAGTTCGCGCACGCGCTCGCCTTCGGTGCGGATGCCGATGGCGCCAAACGGCGCCGGCACGATGGCGGAAAACAGCTCGCTGCCTTGTGGAGTATTCATGGGCGCTAGTTTACTCCTCGCTCCCACCGTCCACCAACTTTTTCGTAAGTGCAATTTCTCGTACGTGGCGTCCGTTTATTGTAAAAAAGACTATGCTTAACCTAAACATCGACACCTGACGAATATGCCGCGCGTACTCCGCTTACTGGTTTTCGTTTCACTGCTCGGCTGCCTCGGCCAGGCCGGCGCGCAAGGCGCCGCGCCGCTGCGTGTCGGCGTGTCGAACAATGCGCCGAACCTGTTCATGAACGAGCAGGGCCAGGCGTCCGGCATCCTGATCGACCTGCTGCGCGACATTGCCAGCGCGGAACGCTGGACGCTCGAATTCGTTCCCTGCGAATGGGCCGCCTGCGTCGACCTGCTCGCCGCGGGCCGCATCGACCTGCTGCCCGATGTCGCCTGGTCCGAAGACCGTGCCCGCGTGCTGGCCCTGCACCGCATTCCCGTCCTGCACAGCTGGTCGCAGGTGTATGCCAGGCCGGGCAGCGGCATCCGCGCCCTGCCCGACCTGAAGGGCAAGCGCATCGCGGTGCTGGGCAGTTCGATCCAGTCGCAGATACTGCCCGAGATTCTGGCCAGCTATGGCGCCTCCGCGGTCCTGGTCCCGGCCGCGTCGCTGGAACGGGCGTTTGCCCTGGCCGGCGAGGGCGAAGCGGATGCCGTGGCCGCGAACCACTTCTTCGGCGACCTGCAGGCAGCCGGCCAGGGCCTGCAGGCGACCGGCGTCGTCTTCAACCCGACCCGCGTGTACTACGCCGCCCTGCCCGGCCGCCAGCAAGCCGTGCTCGATGCCATCGACCGCCAGCTCGAGGCCTGGCGCGCCGATCCGCAGTCCGTCTACTTCGCCACCCTGCGCCAGTGGCAGGGAAGCGAGAAGGGCCAGGCCATGCCGTCCAGCCTGTGGTGGGCACTGGCGACCGCGGTCGGGCTGCTACTCTCGGCGCTGGCGGTGGCCAGCTGGCTGCGCAGCGAGGTCGCCGTACGCACGCGCGAACTGCGCGAGAACGAGGAAAAGCTCACCACCATCCTCGACAGCGTGGAAAGCCTCATCTACATCAAGGATACGCAGTCGCGCTACCAGTACGTGAACGGCGCCATGTGCCGCCTGCTGAACCGCCCGGCCGCCGCCATCGTCGGCCAGGACGACGAGACCCTGTTCGGCGTGGTAGAGGCCCGCATCACGCGCGCCGGCGACCATGTGGTGCTCAGCGAGCAGCGCCGCTACGAAACCGAGGAGCACCTGTCGGGCAAGGTCTTCCTGACCGCCAAGATGCCGCTGGCGCGCGACGGCGTCGTGTATGCGCTGTGCGGCATTTCCACCGACATCACGCCCAACAAGCAGGCCGAGGAATCGCTGCGCATCGCCGCCATCGTGTTTCAGTCGGGCGAGGGCATGTGCGTGCTGAATCCCGAGGCCATGATGATCGAGGCCAACGAAGCCTGGGGCATCCTGGTCGGCACGCCCGCCGCCGAGCTGCCCGGCACCGCCTTCCCGCCCTTCTCGCTCGAGCCGGACGGCGACGATTACCGCGAGCGCATGTGGAACACGGTGCGGCGCGAGCAGACCTGGCAGGGCGAAGTCTGGACCCGGCGTCGCAACGGCCAGGCCTACCCGGCCTGGCTGACGGTCAGCGCGGTGCGCGACGCCGACGGCGTGCTGACCAACTTCGTCTGCACCCAGTCCGACATCAGCGCGCGCAAGCAGGCCGACGAGAAGATCGTCCAGCTGGCCTATTACGACCCGCTCACCGGCCTGCCGAACCGGCGCCTGCTCTACGAGCGGGTCGACCACTGCCTCGGCCAGCACGGGCGCAACCGCCGCGTCGGCGCCCTGCTCTTCCTCGACATGGACAACTTCAAGGACCTGAACGACAGCCGCGGCCACGTGGTGGGCGACCACCTGCTGCAGCAGGTCGCGGCGCGCCTGCTGCAGTGCGCGCGCGACAGCGACACCGTGGCGCGCCTCGGCGGCGACGAATTCGTGATCCTGCTGGAGTCGGTCGGCGCCAGCGAAGAAGAAGCACTGCGCCACGCCGACACGGTCGGCCACAAGATCCTCACCGCCCTGCGCGTGCCCTTCGAGGTCGGCGGCGCCGTGCACCATGCCAGCTGCAGCATCGGCGTCACCCTGTGCACCGGCCACGAGCAGCAGCTCGACGACCTGATGCGGCGCGGCGACCTCGCCATGTACGAGGCCAAGCGCCAGGGCCGCAACACGCTGCGCTTCTTCCACGTGTCGATGGAGCAGGAAGTCACCTACCGCACCGCCATCGAGACCGAGCTGCGCGAAGCCCTGCGCGAATCGCAGTTCGTGCTGCACTACCAGGGCCAGGTCGACGGCGACGGCCTGCTGACCGGCGCCGAGGCCCTGGTGCGCTGGCAGCATCCGCAGCGCGGCCTGATCGGGCCGGGCGGCTTCATCGCGATTGCCGAGACCTCGGGCCTGATCGTGCCGCTCGGGCGCTGGGTGCTGCGCACCGCCTGCGAGCAGCTGGCCGCTTGGGCCGACACGCCCAGCACCGCCCACCTGACGCTGGCGGTGAACGTCAGCGTGCGCCAGTTCCTGCAAGACGATTTCGTCGAGGAGACGCTGGCCATTTTGCGCGAGAGCGGCGCCGACCCGACGCGCCTGAAGCTGGAGCTGACCGAGACCCTGATGATCGAAGGGGTCGAGGAAACCATCGAGAAGATGCGCGCCTTGCGCGAGCACGGCATCTGCTTCTCGCTCGACGATTTCGGCACCGGGTATTCGTCGCTGAGCTACCTGAAGCGGCTGCCGCTCGACCAGCTGAAGATCGACCAGAGCTTCGTGCGCGACGTGCTGGACGACCCGAACGACGCATCGATCGCGCGCAGCGTGGTGGCGCTCGGTAAATCGCTGGGGCTGGGGATCATTGCGGAAGGGGTGGAGACCGAGGCGCAGCGCTCGTTCCTGGCGGAGATCGGGTGCGATAACTGGCAGGGGTTCCTGTTCAGCAGGCCGGTGGATGCAAGGACGCTGGAGGAACTGGCGGCCTAGCGTTTGCGCCAGTTGCATGCGGTGCGAGCGACACCTCGCCGTACGTGTCCGCAAGGAGGCGTACGTACCGCGTGGGCACGGAGTGCCCACCGTACGGTCGACAGATCGTCCGAGGCATGTAGTACGATCCGCACCGTTTCACGTACGGTGGGCACGGAGTGCCCACGCGGTTACGTGCTCATCCTTTGGCCTGCGACTGCGAACGATCGCCCGCGCCACCCGCAAACGACCACGAAAAAACCAAAAAAAAAGCGCACCAGCGGTGCGCTCTGAATCATGGTCACGTCCCGGCCACTAGGCGTACCCGCGGCTTCTGTCGAACGTGTGTCTCCTCACATGATCTCCGGTATGGACTACCGGGTTTTTCTCTCACTCCCCAAGACTTGTGTCCGGTACTGACCGCACCAAGGTGGCGCACCACATTGGTGCCGGCAGCGCTCCATCATAACGCAACTGTGGCAGCAAAAGAATAGTTTTTTATAACGATATTCGCGAATCAACCATAGACGAGGTTTGGCAGCCACAGCGAGATCGCCGGCACGTAGGTCACCAGCAGCAGGAAGCCCAGCATGGTCAGCAGCCAGGGCAGCACCGCCACCGTCAGTTCCGAAATCCCCATCTTGGTAATCCCCGAAGCCACGTACAGGTTCAAGCCCACCGGCGGGTGGCACATGCCCACTTCCATGTTCACCACGATCAGGATGCCGAAGTGGATCGGGTCGATCCCCAGCGCCACCGCCACCGGGAACAGGATCGGCGCCATGATCAGCACGATCGACGACGGCTCCATCACGTTCCCGGCCAGCAGCAGCAGGATGTTCACCACCAGCAGGAAGCTGACCACGCCCAGGCCCTGGCCGGTGAGCCAGGCCGCCATCTGCTGCGGGATGTTCTCGCTGGTCATCAGGAACGAGAACAGCACCGCGTTCGTGATGATGTACAGCAGCATGGCCGACAGCGAGGCCGAATCCAGCAGCACTTTTCCCACCTGGTCCAGCCGTAAATCCTTGTAGACGAAGACGGCGATGATGAAGGCGTACACGGCGGCAATCGCCGCGGCCTCGGTCGGCGTGAAGATGCCGCTATAGATCCCGCCCATCACGATCACGATCAGGAACAGGCCCCAGGCGCTTTTCCGGAAGGCCTGCCAGCGCTCGCCCCAGCTGGCTTTCGCCATGCGCGGGTAGCCGTGCTTTTTCGCCAGCACCCAGGTCGTCAGGCCGAGCAAAAAGGCGAGCATCAGGCCCGGGATCACGCCGGCCATGAACAGCTTGCCGACCGAGGTGTTGGTGGTCACCGAATACATCACCATCACGATGGAAGGCGGAATCAGGATGCCGAGCGCGCCCGAGGTCGTGATCACGCCGGCGCCGAAGCGCTTCGGATAGCCCTGCTTGACCATCCCCGGCAGGATGATCGAGCCGATCGCCACCACGGTGGCCGGGCTGGAACCCGACACCGCCGCGAACAGGGCGCAGGCCACCACCCCGGCCAGCGCCAGGCCGCCGTGCCAATGACCGACCATCGAGGTGGCGAAGCGGATCATGCGCCGCGCCACCCCGCCGTGGGTCAGGAAATTCCCGGCCAAAATAAAGAAGGGAATCGCCATGATCTCGAACTTCTCGATGCCGGTGAACAGCTTCAGCGCCACCGATTCGATCGGCACCGTGGTCATGGTGAAGAGAAAAGTCAGGACCGTCAGGCCGAGCGAGATCGAGATCGGCATCCCGGTCAGCATCAGGAGCAGCAGCAGGATGAAGATGATGGCGGCGTTCATGCGGCACCTTTCGAGATCGGCAGGTCTTCGTCGTCCAGGCCTTCCACCTGGGCCGGGTCATGGTGCGGCACTTCGCCGGTGCGGATGAAGGTCACCATCACCTGCAGGAAGCGGAAGCACATCAAATACGAGCCGAGCGGCACGGCGAGATACACGATCCACATCGGCCATTCGAGGTCGGCCGAGGTCTGGTCGGTTTCCGACATGTGCCAGACGAAGTAGGCGCCCAGCGTGCCGACGATGCCGGTGAAGACGGCCCCGGCCAGCAGGCCGAAGACGATGAATTTGGCACGCCAGCGCGGACTCAGGCGATTGACGATCACGTCGACGCCGACGTGGATACCGGTGCGCACGCCATAGGCCGCGCCGAACTTGGCCATCCACACGAACATGTAGATGCACAGTTCCTGGGCCCAGCTGGTGTTGATCTGGATGAGATAGTCCTGCAGCACCGGAATCGGCAGCCCGGACAGGTAGCGATGCACCACCGCGATGAAGATGACGACGGTGGCCGCCGCCATCAGGGTCGCGATGATCCATTCTTCGAGTCGATCGAGGAATTTCATGGGTGTCTTTCAGAAGGACAGGCGAGCGCAGGCACGGCGCAAGCCGTCCCGCCCCGCTACACTGAATTTCTTACTTCTTCGCGCTTTATTTTTTTGCCGTTTCGCGCGTGATCGACTGGATCAGGTCCTTGCCGATCCGGCTTTCCATCTGGCGCTGCACCGGCTGCAGGGCCGTGCGCCAGGCCGCCTGTTCCTGCGGCGTCAGGTTGTAGATGGTGGTCTTGCCGGCCTTGCGGATGGCTTCCAGCGCCAGGTCGTTGTCGCGCTGGGCGATGGCCTTTTCGAAGGTGGTGGCGTCGCGCATGGCCTGCTCGAGCTGGGCGCGCACGGCGGCCGGCAACCCATCCCAGAATTTCTTGTTGACGATGACGGCGTAGCCCAGGTAGCCGTGGTTCGACACCGTCAGGTGCTTCTGCACCTCGTGCATCTTTTGCGTGTACATGTTCGACGGCGGGTTCTCGGTGCCGTCCACCACGCCGGTCTGCAAGGCCTGATAGACTTCCGAGAAGGCCAGCACCTGCGGGTTGGCGCCGAGCGCGCGCATCTGGGCGTCCAGCACTTTCGAGGACTGGATACGCATCTTCAGGCCGCGGAAGTCGCCTGGGGCATGCAGCGGCTTGTTGGCCGACATGATCTTGAAGCCGTTATCCCAGTAGGCGAGCCCCGTGATGCCCTTCGGTTCCAGCTTTTTCAGCAAGCCCTTGCCGATCGGGCCTTCGGTGACGGCGTACAGCGCCGCCTTCGACGGGAAGATGTACGGCAAATCGAAGGCTTCGAATTCCTTTACGCCGAGCGGGCCGAATTTCGCCAGCGAGGGCGCCAGCATCTGCACCGCGCCCAGCTGCAGGGCTTCGAGCTCTTCCTTGTCCTTGTACAGCTGGCTGTTCGGATACACTTCGACCTTGACCCGGCCCTTGGTCAGCTTTTCGGCCTGCTCCTTGAAGCGTTCGGCGGCCTGGCCTTTCGGCGTATCGGTCGCGACCACGTGGCTGAACTTGATGACGATGGGCGCCTGGGCCCAGGCTACGTTCATTGAAAGGGCAACGGCGAAGGCCGCGGCCAGGGCTTTGATCTGCATGATGTCTCCTCGGTGTGTCGATTATTGTTACCGCTCGAACCAGTTTATCCCGCATGATTTTGCATTGCATTTCCACAATAACATCACTACGTAAAAGCTTCTACGGTCTCGCATGAAAAATCCCTTCCGGCTGCCGCGCCGCGCCGCCCTCTCCCGCCCCTGGCGCTGGCTGGTGCCGGTGCTGCTGGTGCTGCTGTTCCTGGCGGTGCTGCTCTGGCTGCCCTGGCAGGCGCGCCAGATGGAGGCCAACGAGCGCCAGGAGCAGCTCATTGCCGACACCCTCTGGGTCGAGCAGACCCTGCGCTTCGAACTGGCGCGCAGCGAGGAAGCCCTGGCCGTGCTCGGCGCCGACCTGGTGGTCAAGCCGCCGCCGCCCGAACAGTTGCAGGCGCGCCTGGACCAGATGTTCAAGAACGGCCACGAACTGCGCCGCGTGCTCTGGCTCGGCCCGGACGGCACGACCCTGGCCCACCACGGCCTGGAATTGCCGCCCGGCGGCCTGGCGTCGGTGGGCGCCGAAGCCATGGAGATGGCGCGCCTGACCCGCGCCGGACGCTACACCGAGCCCTATGGCGCCAGCACCCATGCACCCGGCATGATCGACTACTACCTGCCGCTGTTCAAACGCGGCGAATATGCCGGCGCCCTGGTCGCCACCTATAGCCTGAAGATCCTGCTCGACGAAACCGTGCCCTGGTGGTTCGCCCAGGACAACGCCCTGTCCCTGCTCGACCGCGACGACGAAGCGGTGGCGGCGCGTGCCGACGGCGGGCCGGGGCGCGGGGTCTACACCCACCTGCGCGCCCTCGATCTGCCCGGCAGCTCGATCGTGCTGGCCACCGACAGCGTGAAGGGCGCGCCGCGCCTGCTGCCGAATTTGCTGGTCGGCTCGGTGATCGTGCTGGCCCTGGGCCTGTTGATCAGTTTGATGACGCTGTGGCGCCACATCTCGCGCACACTGGCGGCCGAAGCCGCGCTGCGCCAGCAGATGGCCTTCCGCACCGCGATGGAAAATTCCCTGCTGACCGGCTTGCGCGCGCGCGACCTGGAGGGCCGGGTCACCTACGTGAACAAGGCCTTTTGCCAGATCGTCGGCCTCTCGCCGGAAGACCTGCTGGGCAAGAAGCCGCCGATGCCCTACTGGGCGCCGGAAGCGACCTCCGACTACGAGGAACGCTTCGCCAGGATCCTGGCCGGCGAAGCGACGCCGCAATTCGAGACCGTGTTCCAGCGCTCGGACGGCGTGCGCGTGCCGGTGCTGGTGTCCGAAGCGCCGCTGGTCGACAGCCGCGGCAAGCAGACCGGCTGGATGAGCTCCGTCCTCGACATCACCGGCCGCAAGAAGGCCGAGGAACTGAACCGCCAGCAGCAGGAAAAACTGGAATCGGGTGCGCGCCTGGCGACGATGGGCGAGATCTCGTCGATGCTGGCGCACGAACTGAACCAGCCGCTGGCGGCGATCTCCAGTTACACGGCCGGCGCCCTGAACGTGCTGGAACGCGCCGACAAGGGTGTGCCGATCGAACCGACCCTGCTGCGCCGCGCGCTGGAGCAGGCGCGCCAGCAGGCCCAGCGCGCCGGCCAGATCATCAAGAGCGTGCACGAATTCGTGAAGAAGAGCGAACCGCAGCGGGAAGAAGTGGCGATCAAGAGCGTGGTCGACGGCGTGCGCGCCCTGGTCGAGCTGCAGGCACGCAAGGCCTACGTGACGCTGCTGTTCGACGTGCCGTCGCAACTGCCGACCGTGCTGGCCGACCGCCTGATGCTGGAGCAGGTGCTGCTGAACCTGACCCGTAACGGCGTCGAGGCGATGGCCGAGGTGCCGCCCGAGCGCCGCATCCTGCGCGTTGCCGCCAGCTGCGATGCGGCCCAGGTGTCGGTGTCGGTGATCGACAACGGCCACGGCATCCCGCCCGACGTCGCCGAGCGCCTGTTCTCGCCCTTCTTCTCGACCAAGGCCGAAGGCATGGGCATGGGGCTGTCGATCTGCCGCACGGCGATCGAATTCCATGGCGGTACGCTGACCCATGCGCCGAACCCCGGGGGCGGCACGGTGTTTACCTTCAGCCTGCCGCGGCGGGATGCATCGGCAGCGGCTGCACCGGCGGTGGAACCGACACCCGCGCCTGAGCTAAAATAGTGCACCTGAGGAGATAACCGCATGCTGCACATCGTCGACGACGAAGAAGTCATCCGTGACGCCCTCGCCTGGCTGGCACAGTCACGCGGGCTGGCGGCGCGCGGCTATGCGGGCGGCCAGGCCTTCCTCGACAGCGTGGGCGAGCCCGACCTCGAGGGCGACTGCGTGCTGCTCGACGTGCGCATGCCCGACATGAACGGCGTGGCCGTGTTCGACCAGCTGATCGGGCGCGGCCTGCTGCCGCGTTTGCCAGTGATTTTCCTGACCGGGCATGGCGATGTGCCGATGGCGGTGGATTCCTTGAAACGTGGCGCCTTCGATTTCTTCGAGAAGCCGTTCAACGACAACCAGCTGATGGACCGGGTCGACCAGGCGCTGGCCGCCTCGCGTGCGGCGGCCGTGTCGGACCAGGTGCGCATGCGGCTGGCCACGCTGTCGGCGCGCGAGCGCGAGGTGCTGGATCTGATTTTGGCGGGGAAGATGAACAAGGTCGTCGCGGACGAATTGGGCATCAGCATGCGTACGGTGGAGGTGCATCGGGCGCATATCTTCGACAAGATGCAGGTGAAGACGGCGGTGGAGTTGGCGGGGTTGTTGAAGTAGGGTTTATCGGGGTTCGTGGCGCTGTTGCGTGCGCCGTTATCGGTGTGTTGAATCCGCGTGGGCACAGGTGCCCACCCTACGGTCACCGATATCAGCGAGATCATACGAACCCCGGATACGCAGCGTGTCCCGTACGGTGGGCACTCCGTGCCCACGCGGATCATGCACAGCGATACATCAACAGGCAACAGCCCCGATAACATCAACATCTTTATTTAACTCAACAACAACTCCCGGTCATTCCCCCGCCGCGCACCGGACACCCGCCCCTCTTCGCCATTCCCCAATCGCTTGTAAAATCAATTTGAACGCGTCGCCCCTCACGCCACGCGACGCCAACTTCTTTAGGGAAAGCAGATGAACGAAAAGACAGTTGCAGACAGGATGTTTTTGCGTAACGCGAAATCGATGCAGGTCATCAACGGCGCCACCCACCCCTCGGTCGTATCGCAGTTTCCGCAAGAACTCATGAAAGAAGGTGACGGCCCCTTCGACGTGATCATGGCGTTTTGCCTGAACCGCAAGGAGCTCGAGGAAGTCGTGCCGTCCGCCAGGGAACGCCTGAGCGACAAGGGCTCGCTATGGATCGCCTACCTGAAGCAGACCGCCTCGAAAGCGACCGACATCAACCGCGACACGATCAGCGCCTACCTCAAGGAACAGGGCATCACCTCGGTAGCGATGATCTCGATCGACGGCGACTGGTCGGCCCTGCGCGCGAAACGCATCGAGGCCTGATCATCGAGCGCCTAAGAAAAGCCTCGGGGCAAGGCGCACCGCCGAAGACAGTACGCTTGTACGGCGAGGCGGTGCAACGCCGCCATGGGGGTTTTTTTATGCGCTCGCGTGCCGCTCCAGCGCCCAGCTTACGTGCTCGCGCACCAGCTCGGACGGATGCGCCGCACGCGCACGCAAGGCCGCCACGATAATCGGATCCCCGGCGCGCCCAGCCGCCGCATTGCCCAGCCCCACCGCCAGGTTGCGCAGCCAGCGCTCGTGGCCGATGCGCCGGATCGGACTGCCCTCGGTGCGGCGGTTGAATTCCTCCTCTTCCCAGGCAAACAATTCCACCAGCGAAGACTCGCCCAAGCCATTGCGCTCGTCGAAATCGGGCAATACCGCGCGCTGGGCGAACTTGTTCCATGGGCAAGCCAACTGGCAATCGTCGCAGCCGTAGATGCGGTTGCCGATCAGCGGGCGTAGCTCCAGCGGAATGCTGCCCTTCAGCTCGATGGTGAGATAGGAAATGCAGCGCCGCGCATCCAGCCGCCCCGGGCCGAGGATGGCCTGCGTCGGGCACTTGTCGATGCAGCTGCTGCACTGCCCGCAGTGGCCGCTGGTCGCCTCGTCAACCGGCAGCGGCAAGTCCACCAGGATCTCGCCGATGAAAAAGGTCGAGCCGGCTTCGCGCGACAGCAGCAGCGTGTGCTTGCCGCGCCAGCCGAGGCCGGCCTTGGCCGCGAGCGGCAGTTCCATCACCGGCGCCGAATCGGTGAAGGCGCGGTAGCCATATTCGCCGATCTCGCGCTTCACGCGCTCGGCCAGCTGGGCCAGCCGGTTGCGCAGCACCTTGTGGTAGTCGCGGCCGCGCGCATACACCGACACCACGGCCGCGCCGGGGTCCAGTTGCCGCGCCGCCTCACGGGCGCGCCAATGGGAAGCGTCAGACGCGGCATCCTTGGGCAGATAATCCATGCGCGCGACGATGGCGCGCACCGTGCCCGGCACCAGCTCGGCCGGCCGGGCGCGCTTCATCCCGTGGCTTGCCATATAATCCATCTCGCCATGGTGCCCGGCCGCCAGCCAGGCCTGCAGGCCTTCCTCGGCGTGCGCGAGGTCGACGTCGGCAATGCGCACGTCGGCAAAGCCGAGTTCCCGCCCCCACGCCTTGATGGCGCGTGCGAGTTCGTGCAGGTCGGGGGAAGATGAAGACATGGCAAACAAGACAATTTTCGGCGCGGATGGCAAACGCTACGCGCCGCTGAACACGACATTCTAATTGATGCAGCACTTCACAGCCTACCTGCCGGACGAAACGGCCACCGCCGCCCTGGGCGCCGCCCTGGCGCGCGCCATCGTTCCCGGCCTGGTCATCTACCTGCACGGCGACCTCGGCGCCGGCAAGACCGCGCTCACCCGTTCCCTGATCCAGGCAGCCGGCCACAAGGGCACCGTCAAGAGCCCGACCTACACCCTGTCGGAACCCTACCGCGTGCAGCTGGGCGGCCAGCCGGCGAACATCATCCACTACGATTTGTACCGCATGTCCAGCCCGGAAGAATTCCTGGACGCGGGCTTCCGCGAAGACTTCGACGGCAAGAATATCTGCATCGTCGAATGGCCGGAAAAGGGCGAACCGGTGTTGCCATTGCCCGACGTTAAAGTCTTGCTTAATGTTAGCGGCCTCGGGCGTACTGTAGAATTGCAGGCGTTGTCCGAATTAGGCCTGCTATGCCTCGACCGTCTCTCCTTCCCTCCCTGACGTCCGGCGTACGCCGACGTACCTTGCTGAAAGCCGGCGGCACCCTGCTGCTGTCGGTGGTCGCGCCCCTGCCTGCCAGTGCGGCGCAGATCCTGGCCGTGCGCGTCTGGCCGGCCGACGACTACACCCGCGTGACGCTGGAAAACGACAGCGACCTGAAGACCGAGCACTTCCTGGTGCCCGATCCGCCGCGCCTGGTGGTCGACATCGACGGCCTCGACCTGAACAACACGCTGAAAAGCCTGGTCGCCAAGGTCGAGCCGAACGACCCCTACATCAAGCAGGTGCGCGTCGGCCAGAACCGCCCGAAGGTGGTGCGCCTGGTGTTCGACCTGAAGGAAGAGATCAAGCCGCAGGTATTCACGCTGGCGCCGGTCGGCACCTATAAGCACCGCCTGATCTTCGATTTGTATCCGGTGCGCGAGGCGGACCCGATTGCCGCCCTGATCGCCAAAGGCGAATGGTCGCCCGGCGACGGCACCACGACCGCCGTGCCGGCCGCGCCGACGCCGGTACAGCAGCCAGTGCCCGATCCGGTCGCCCGCATCGAAGCCGAGATCGCCGCCATGAACGGCACGCCGCCGGTGGCGCCGCCGCCGGCGCCGGGTAAATCCCTGATCAAGCCCAAGCCGCCGGTCAGCAACGTGGTGCGCATGGTGACGATCGCCCTCGACCCCGGCCATGGCGGCGAAGACCCGGGCGCGATCGGCGCCACCGGCACCCGCGAAAAAGACATCGTGCTGGCCGTGGCGAAGCGCCTGAAAACGAAACTCGAAGCGCTGCCGAACACGCGCGTGATGCTGACCCGTGACGGCGATTATTTTGTTCCGCTCGGCACCCGGGTGGAAAAGGCGCGCAAGGTGCAGGCCGACTTGTTCGTGTCGATCCACGCCGACGCCTTTACGGTGCCGACCGCGCGTGGCTCCTCGGTCTTCGTGCTGTCGGAAAAAGGCGCGACCTCGACCGCCGCGCGCTGGCTGGCGAACGACCAGAACAAGGCCGACATGATCGGCGGCGTCAACCTGGGCAAGCACGACAGGCAGCTCGCCAGCGTGCTGTTCGACCTCTCGACCACGGCCCAGATCAACGACAGCCTGAAGCTTGGCAAGGCCGTACTGGGCGAGATCGGCGGCATCAACCGCCTGCACAAGGCGGCGGTCGAGCAGGCCGGGTTTGCTGTGCTAAAGGCGCCGGACATTCCGTCGATCCTGGTGGAAACCGCGTTCATCTCGAACCCGGAAGAAGAAGCCAAGCTGAAGGACGACGGCTACCAGGACCAGCTGGCGAATGCCATCACCAAGGGCATCAAGCGCTACTTCTCGGCGAATCCGCCGATGGCGAAGAGCCGCACGACTTGAACCTGGGTCCGGGCCTTTTCAGGCCAGCGACGCGGCCAGCTCTTCGGCATCGGCGCCGGCCGGAATGCGCATCGGGGCCGCCGGATCGGTCACCGCGCGCCAGACGGCGCGCGCCACATCTTCCCCGTGGGTCACGGGTCCGCCTCCGCGCACCGCGCCGAACACCTTTTCCATCAACGGAGCATACGCGGCGGGCGTGCCGGCCTGCATGCGCGGGCGCGCGTTCTCCCCGAAGCGTGTCGTCGGCGCGCGTCCCGGCAGCACCAGGCGAGGACGGATGCCGAGCGGGGCCAGCTCCAGCGCCAGCGATTCGGTAAAGGCATTCACCGCCGCCTTGCTTGCGGTGTAGACCGACAGCAGCGGCAAGGGCACCAGGGTCACGGTCGAGGTAACGTTGACGATCACGCCGGCCCCACGCTCGCGCATGCCGGGCAATACCGCCTGGGTCATGGCGATCGTGCCGAGGGTGTTCGTCTCGAACACGCTGCGCGTCGTCTCCATCGACGTGCCTTCGAGCGGGAACAGCATGCCGATACCGGCATTGTTGACCAGTGCGTCGATCGGCCCCGCCGCTTCCAGCGCGGCATGAATGCTGGCGGCGTCGGTCACGTCGAGCGCCAGCACGCGCAGGCGTTCGGACGCCGGCAGCAGGCCTTCCTGCGGCGTGCGCATGGTGGCGACCACTTTCCAGTCGTGGGCGAGGAAGTGGCGGGCGATTTCCAGGCCGAAGCCGGACGAGCAGCCGGTGATCAGGACGGTTTTCATGGCAGGGTTTCCTTTCGTGGTTGGGTAACGTTACGATAGGCGCTTGTGGCCAGACGATCTACAATCATCAGTCCATATTCCATTTGCGAGAGTCCAGAAATGACCGATCCCTTGGCGGAAGTCGTCGCCATGCTGCAGCCGGGCGTGCGCTACATGAAGCTGGTCGAAGCAGCCGGGCAATGGCGCGTACGGCGCGCCGAAACCGGCCAGCCTTCGTTTTGCGTGGTGCTCGACGGCGCTTGCCGCCTGGCCGTCGAAGGCCAGGCCGCGCTCGTGCTGGCGCCCGGCGACTTTGTCCTGATCCCCGCTACCTACGACTTCGCGATGTCGAGCATGGAAGCCCCCGCCGCGCATGCGCCCCTCTCCCTGCCAGTGGCGCTGCGGCCGGGCGAATTCCGGCTCGGCGCTCCCGACGGTGCGCCCGAAGCGCGCTACATCATCGGCCACTGCGCCTTCGGCTCGCCGGACGCGGCGCTGCTGGTGTCCCTGCTGCCGCGCCTGGTCTACGTACGTGGCGAACAGCGCCTGGCCACGCTGGTGGAGCTGGTACGCGACGAGTCGCGCGCGCAACGGCCGGCGCGCGAGGTCGTCATGGCGCGCCTGCTGGAAGTGCTGCTGATCGAAGCACTGCGCTCGAGCGTCGGGACGGCAGCCTCGCCCGGCCTGGTGCGCGGATTGGCCGATGCGCGCCTGGGGAATGCGCTGCGCAAGATCCACGAAGCGCCGCAGCATGCCTGGAGCGTAACCGAACTGGCGCAGGAAGCCGCACTGTCGCGCTCCAGCTTCTTCGAACGCTTCAGCGCCGCGGTCGGCATGACGCCGATGGCGTATTTGCTGGCCTGGCGCATGGCGCTGGCCAAGGACTTGCTGCGCGCCGGCGCGGCCAGCATCGCCGAGGTGGCCGAGCGCACCGGCTACAGTTCGGCCAGCACCTTCACCGTGGCCTTTGCGCGCCACATCGGCGTGCCGCCGGCGCGCTACGTGCGCGAACGCGAGCGGGCCGCCGCCCTGTCCTGAAGCTTGCCGCCACGGCTGGCCGTGGCATACTACCGGCCCGACGTAACGAATCGACAAGCCACCCATGGAAGCCGCGATCCAGACCACCTACGGCCAGCTGCCGGCCCTGCTCCTCACCGCGCCCGACGGCGCCCAAGCCTGCGTCACCCTGTACGGCGCCCACCTGATTTCCTGGCGCGGCGCCGACGGACTCGAACGCCTGTTCTGCAGCGCGCAATCGGCGCTCGACGGCAGCCGGGCGATCCGTGGCGGCGTGCCGGTGATCTTCCCGCAATTCGCGGAGCGCGGCGAGGGCATGCGCCATGGTTTTGCGCGCGTGAGCAACTGGCGCGTGGCCGATACCGGCGTTGAGAACGGCTGGGCCTTTGCCGTGCTGGCGCTGGAGCCGGGCGACCTGGCGCCGGAACACGCCGCCGCCTGGCCGCATGGCTTTGCGCTGGCGCTGCGGGTGGCGATTCACGCCAACGAAGTATCGATGCGGCTTGACGTGCGCAATGCCGGCAACGACGCGTTTGCGTTCGCGGCGGCCCTGCACACTTACCACCTGGTGGGCGATATCGGCACTGTCCGCATCAACGGCGTCGAGCGCGAGGAGCTGGCCATCACGGGCAAGTTCGACCGTGTGTACGAAGGCGTCACGCCGCCGCTGGCGCTGATCGATGGCGGCATCATGCTGACTGTGCGCCAGGAAGGGTTCACGGATGCGGTGGTGTGGAATCCGGGCGCGGAGGATGCGGCGGCGCTGTCGGACATGGCGGATGAGGAGTACCGGCGCTTCGTGTGCGTCGAGCCGGCGCTGTTGAACGGGCCGACGCTGCAGCCGGGCGAGCGCTGGGTGGGCGAGTACCACGTCAGTTGAGAAGGCCGCGGTGCTTGCAAATGTAGGGTGGGCGCCCCGTGCCCACGCGTGACGTATGCGCCACGTTGGCGTGATCGAACGCCGCGTCTGCTCACCGTTTTCGCGTGGGCACAGGAGCGCCCACCCTACCAGGCACGCGTCAACGAATATGAAAAAGCCGGCTCGCGCCGGCTTTCGTTTTAATGCGATTCCTTCACCATCCGCCCTTCGCTTTCCTGCACCGGCCGCGCATTGAGCGGATACAGGCGCGAGAACAGGGCCATCTGCGCCGGCGAGGCCGTCATCGGCTGCTTCATCACCAGCCACAGCACGTTTTCGGTGCAGGGCGGCGTGGTCTGCGAGCCCATGTAGGTGTAGTACTCGCGGCGATCCGGCAGCAGCTCCAGCGGGTCGAGCGGCTCGCTGGACGCCACCTGCTGGTTCTTCTCCAGCGGGATGTTGTTCCACACGGTCTGGATCGCGTCGTTGGCCCTGCCGCGTTCGAGCAGCACGGCGACGATGGCCAGCTTGCCGCCCGGGCCGCGGTGCTCGAGGTGGATCACCATCTCGGTGCCCTTGCCGTTGATCTTTTCTTCCGACGGACGATGGAAATGGAACTGGACCAGCTCGTAGCTCTGGTTCCCGATGGTCATGAAGTTGCCGCGCGCGAGATTCACCTGCACGGTCTTGCCGTTGTCGACTTCGGTATAGTCCGACGGGCGGTAGTTGAAGTCGATCTCGTCCAGGTTGACCTTCATGCCGTCGCGGATGTCGATCGGCGACTGGCGCTTGCCGGCGCCGCATTGCGACCAGGCCGGGTTGATCTTGCCCCAGTTCTCGGGGCCGAACTCGCCTTCGTAGTCCCAGTGGTTGCTGATCTTCGGCGCGGCGGCAGCAGCGGCAACGACTGCGGCGGCTGCCGCTTCCTTCTTGCGCCTGGCCTCGGCGGCCTTTTTCGCCTTGGCGGCGGCAGCCACGCGCGCGGCCTGCTTGGCGCGCATCTCGGCCAGGCGCTCGGCGATGCGCACCGACAGGTCGACCTGGGCATCTTCCTCGCTCTGCGCCGAGATGGCCGAGGCGGCCTTGTCGGCGGTGACGGCGCTGGCCTTGCCCTGCTTGGCGACGGCTTTCTCGCCCTTCTCTTCCTTGTCGGCAGGCGCAGCCTTCTCGGCAACGGCCTTGTCGGCCGCCCGCGCAATCGCCAATGCGGCGGCCTTGTCGGCTGCGGCCTTGTCAGCGGCCTTGTCAGCGGTCTTGTCGGCAGCTTTGTCGGCGGCCGGCTTGGCGCTGGCCGGCTTGGCGATGTCGGCCGCGAGCTTCTTGGCCGCGTCCGCTTCCGGCTTGGCGGCGTGGGCAGGTTCGTTGGCGCTTGCGTGGAGCATGACGAGGCTGCAAGCGAACAGGGCAATGAAGTGGCGCATGGGGTTGGTGGAAGTTATCTACCCACCTTTAACGACGCTTCCATACGGAAACTTGAGCGTTTTTGCCGATTTAAACGGGGCGCGCAACGAAAAAGGCGCCGGAAAAACCGGCGCCCTGAGCATTCGAACAAGTTCGTTGTCGATACGTCTTATCGGCTCAACATCCTGCGGCCGAACTTCCACAAGCCGCCCAGCATCAGCGGCACGATCGCCGCGCTCACGCCCACCAGCACGATCTCGGTCAGGTGGTCGCGGATGATAGGAATATTGCCGAAGAAGTAGCCGGCAGTCACCAGGCTAGCCACCCACAGCACGGCGCC
This sequence comes from Massilia sp. YIM B02769, assembly GCF_030411995.1. Lineage (GTDB taxonomy): Bacteria > Pseudomonadota > Gammaproteobacteria > Burkholderiales > Burkholderiaceae_D > Telluria. Next base: position 413,595 of record NZ_JASNRC010000003.1, on the reverse strand, counting down.
GGTGATGTTGTACAGCTGGAAGCGGGTATGGGTCATGTCCGACACGCCGGCCACGAACGGCGCAAAGGTACGCACCACCGGCACGAAGCGCGCCAGGATGATGGTCTTGCCGCCATGTTTTTCGAAGAAATCGTGGGTGCGGTGCAAGGCGTCCTTGTTGATCCAGCGGTAGTCGTGGGTGAACATGCGCTGGCCGACGGCTTCGCCGATGTAGTAATTCAGGGTGTTGCCTGTGACGGCGGCGATGATCAGCAGCGCCATCAGCAGCGGATAACTCATCTGGCCGGTGGCGCAGAAGGCGCCGGCGATGAAGAGCAAGGTGTCGCCCGGGAAGAAAAACAGGACCACGAGACCGGTCTCGCAGAATACGATGGCAAACAGGACGATGTAGACATACACGCCGTATTGCGCCAGCAGGACGCCCAACGTCTTATCGACATGAAGAATCATGTCGAAAAATTGCATCAGATCCATAATTTTCCTAAACGGTAACGCCGCATCATACCATCACTGAGCCTGCCAAAACCTCCGACAGGACAAGCAGACTTGTCGTCGCTTGCGGTATTTAAGGCAGTGTTAAGTTTCCGAAATGCTCATTTTCAGGTCTACAATTACTTCATACAAACAACAAAGGTGGCGGAGATGAATGCAGGAATGATGGGTGTGGGCGCGGCCCTGGTGTTGGCCAGCACACTGGCGCAGGCGGCCGAACCGAAACCCTTGCCGCCGAAGGCGAGCGTGGGCGAGATCGTCAAGGAATCGAAGGCCGCCGACTGGCGCCCGCTCGACCTCGAGAATACGCTCTACATGGATTTGCCGGGCGGACGCGTGGTCATCGAACTGGCCCCGCCCTTCGCGCCGAACCACGCCGCCAACATCAAGGCACTGGCGCGCGAACATTATTTCGATGGCCTGGTCATCCTGCGCTCGCAGGACAACTTCGTGGTGCAGTGGGGCGATCCGGACGAAAAGAATCCGCGCCAGGCCAAGACCGCGAAGATGAAGCTGAAGGCCGAGTTCACCGCCCCCCTCAAGAACGACCGCCACTTCACGCGCCTGAAGGATGTCGACGGCTACGCGCCGCAAGTCGGCCACTCGAACGGCTTCCCGGTCGGACGCGATCCGAAGAAGGGCGAAACCTGGCTGGCCCACTGCTACGCCATGGTCGGGGTCGGGCGCGACAACGAGGCCGACAGCGGCGGCGGCACCGCGCTGTACGTGGTCACCGGCCAGGCGCCGCGCCAGCTGGACCGGAATATCACCGTGGTCGGGCGCGTCGTGTCCGGCATGCCGCTGCTGTCGAGCATGCCGCGCGGTCCGGCGCCGATGGGCTTCTACGACAAAGCGGAGATGCAGGTGCCGATCAACGCCTTCCGCGTCGCGGCCGACGTGCCGAAGGAAGAGCGCAGCAACATCGAGGTGATGCGCACCGACAGCGCCACCTACCAGAAGGTGGTGGAGGCCCAGCGCAACCGCGGCGGCCCCTGGAACGTATTCGCGGCCGGGCATGTCGACCTGTGCAATGCGCCGATTCCGGTGCGTGAGCAAAACGGCGAACAAAGCGGCGCGCAAAAATAAGACAACACGGGACCGGCGATTTCGGCGCGCGATATAATCTGAACGATGAACGCGCCCGTCCCCACCCACCGCCCCATCCAGCAACTTCCCGACCAGCTGATCTCGCAGATCGCCGCTGGCGAGGTCGTCGAGCGGCCCTCGGCTGTCGTCAAGGAGCTGCTGGAAAATGCGCTGGACGCCGGCGCTACCCAGATCACGATCCGCCTGGAAGAAGGCGGCGTCAAGCGCATCGCGATTACCGACAACGGCCGCGGCATCGAGCCCGACCAGATGCCGCTGGCGCTGGCGCGCCACGCCACCTCGAAAATCGCCTCGCTGACCGACCTCGAGAACGTGGCGACGCTGGGCTTCCGTGGCGAGGCGCTGGCCTCGATCGCCTCGGTGGCGGCGGTGGCGATCACTTCGCGCACCAAGGACGCGCCGCATGCCTGGGAAATCGTCGGCTCGCACCTGGGCCAGGTCGTGCCCTCCTCCGGCCCGCTCGGCACCACCATCGACGTGCAGGACCTGTATTTCAACACGCCGGCGCGCCGCAAGTTCCTCAAATCCGAGCAGACCGAATACGGCCACTGCGCCGAGGTCGTGCGCCGCATCGCGCTGGCGCGGCCCGACGTGTCCTTCAGCCTGACCCACAACGGCCGCACCATCGACCACTGGAACGTGTGCGAGATGGCCCGGCGCAGCAGCCAGATCCTGGGCAACGATTTCGCCGAGGCGCGCATCGCCATCGATGAAGTCGCCGGCCCCTTGCGCCTGTTCGGCTATGCCGGCCTGCCCACCGCCTCGAAGGCGCGTGCCGACGGCCAGTTCTTCTACGTGAACGGGCGTTTTGTGCGCGACAAGGTGCTGGTGCACGCGGTGCGCGCCGCCTACCAGGACGTGCTGCACGGCGACCGCTTCCCGTCGTACGTGCTGGCGCTGGACCTCGACCCGGCCCTGGTCGACGTCAACGTGCACCCATCGAAAACCGAAGTGCGCTTCCGCGACAGCCGCGCCGTGCACCAGTTCGTGTTCCACGCGGTGCAGCGCGCGCTGGCGCAGACCTCGGCCACGGCGCACGGCAGCGTGCCCGCGCCGCTCACCGCCGCCGAGATCACGCCGACGGCCTCGAACGCCAGCGCCAACTGGCGCCGGCCGCACGAGCAGACCTCGTTCGGCGCGCAACTGGCGCCGACCTTCTCGCCGTCGCCGTATCCGCCGGGCAGCCGCTGGGATGCCCCAGGCACGCAGGGCGTCGCCCAGACCACGGCAAACTACGGCGCGCTGTTTGCCGATAACGAACGCACTGGCGCAGCGGCGCCATCGTCACCATCGGCGCCGCTGCAGGTGGGGCCGATGCCGGCCGTATCAAGCGCCCCGAGCAACGACGACTTCCCGCTCGGCTTCGCCCTGGCCCAGCTGCACGGCATCTACATCCTGGCCCAGAACACGCGCGGCCTGGTGCTGGTCGACATGCACGCGGCGCACGAACGCATCCTGTACGAGCAACTGAAGAATGCGCTCGACGCCCAGGTCGAGGGCCAGGACATGCAGGTGCAGTCGCTGCTGATCCCGGTGACCTTCTTTGCCGACGCCATCGAGGTGGCCACCGCCAACGACCACCAGGACACCCTGAAGGCGCTGGGCTTCGACATCGCCGCGCTGTCGCCGACCACGCTGGCCGTGCGCGCGGTGCCGACGCTGCTGAAGAACGCCGACGCGCAAACGCTGGCGCGCGACGTGCTGCGCGACGTGCGCGAATTCGGCGGCTCGCGCGTGCTGATCGAGCGCCGCAACGAACTGCTCGGGACGCTCGCCTGCCACACGGCGGTGCGCGCCAACCGCATCCTCACCATCCCCGAAATGAACGCGCTGCTGCGCCAGATGGAAAGCACCGAGCGCGCCGACCAGTGCAACCACGGCCGTCCGACCTGGGTCCAGCTCGACATCGCGGCCCTCGACAAACTGTTCCTGCGCGGTCAATAAACAATGGTTGAACACGTCAACAACGCCCGGCCGCTGGCCGTGGCGATCATGGGCCCGACCGCGTCGGGCAAGACCGCTGCCGCCCTCGCCATTGCGCGCGAACGCCCGGTCGAGATCATCTCGGTCGACTCGGCCCTGGTGTACCGCGAGATGGACATCGGCACCGCCAAGCCGACGCTTGAGGAACTGGCGGCCGTGCCGCACCACCTGATCGACATCATCGACCCGCTCGACGCCTATTCGGTGATGCAGTTCAGGAACGACACCCTGCGCCTGGTGGAAGAGATCGGCGCGCGCGGCAAGCTGCCGCTGCTCGTGGGCGGTACGATGATGTATTTCAAGGGCCTGACCGATGGCCTGGACGATTTGCCGACGGCGGACGCCGAGGTACGCGCGCGCATCGATGCGGAAGCGGCGCGGATCGGCTGGCCGGGCATGCACGCCAGGCTGCGCGCACTCGATCCGGTGACGGCCGAGCGCCTGGCGCCCGCTGACGCCCAGCGCATCAACCGCGCGCTGGAAATCATCGAGCTCACCGGCAAGCCGATGTCGGAACTGCTGGCGCGGCGCGCCAAGCCGGTATTGCCTTTCGAGCTGGCGTCGTTTGCGCTGGAGACGCCGGACCGCGCCATCCTGCACAAGCGCATCGCGCTGCGTTTCGAGCAGATGCTGGGCACGTCGGACGATAGCGGCATCGTGGCCGAGGTGGCGCGCCTGCGTGCGCGTGGCGATCTGTCGCCGAATTTGCCCTCGATGCGCTGCGTCGGCTACCGCCAATCCTGGGATTACCTGGACGGCAAGATCGACCGCGCCGTCCTGCGCGAGACCGGCATCATTGCCACGCGCCAGTTGGCCAAGCGCCAGCTGACCTGGCTGCGCGCGATGCCGGACCGGATCGTGATCGACTTCATGGGGCGCGACCCGGCGGGCGAGATCCTGGGCCATCTGGAGGGCTTGCAAAAATAGCAGTGCAGCAACAACGGCTTGCTGTTTCGCGTCGTTTCGCTGAGGCAGCCTTGACAGAGCGCGTTCTGCCTTGGATAATATCGTTCTCTTTGGTGATATAGCTCAGTTGGTTAGAGCACAGCACTCATAATGCTGGGGTCGGTGGTTCAAGTCCACCTATCACCACCAGAATTCCAAGCGATGGCTTGGCTCATGCGAGTCAAGCCATTTGCTTATCAGGTTTCAGTACGCAGCTTTCGGTGATATAGCTCAGTTGGTTAGAGCACAGCACTCATAATGCTGGGGTCGGTGGTTCAAGTCCACCTATCACCACCAGAATTCCAAGCGATGGCTTGGCTCATGCGAGTCAAGCCATTTGCTTATCAGGTTTCAGTACGCAGCTTTCGGTGATATAGCTCAGTTGGTTAGAGCACAGCACTCATAATGCTGGGGTCGGTGGTTCAAGTCCACCTATCACCACCAGAAAACCAAGCGATGGCTTGGCTCATGCGAGTCAAGCCATTTGCTTATCAGGTTTCATTACGCAGCTTTCGGTGATAGAGCTCAGTTGGTTAGAGCACAGCACTCATAATGCTGGGGTCGGTGGTTCAAGTCCACCTATCACCACCAGATACGACAAGCCGCCGGTTCGCAAGAATCGGCGGCTTTTTGGTTTATGGGTCGGCTTTAATTCATGCGCTGACATTTTGTTCATGCGACAACGACCGTAGGGTGGGCACTCCGTGCCCACGCGGAAGCATGCGCCGTGTTAGCGATATTCGAATCGTACAGATGTCATTCGTTGGCGCTTCCAAATGATCATCCTGATACGTTTCGATAGGGTTGAGGCACGGGTAAAACCATGCCAACCATATTCATCGTTCCGCGTGGGCACAGCGTGCCCACCGTACGGGGATACGTCGGCGATGACATTCGGCGCCGGCACCATCAGACCTCGGCATCCTCATCCAACGCGAATTCGCCGCGGCCATAGGCCTCGATCACCGATTGCGCCTGCTGCAAATAACTTGCCGGGACCAGGATGCGCACGCCGCCCAAGGCCGGCGCCAATAAAAGATCGGTTTGCATCAGGTGGGCATCGGCCAATACCGCCGGAATGCCCGAGGCTTCCAGGCAGCCTTGCATCATGGCCGCCTCCATCGGCACCAGGTAACGCGCGACGATGAACAGGTCGCGTCCGGGGACGGCTTCGATTTCCGGGTGCGCGGCCAGCCACGCGTCCAGCGCTTGTTCCATGACCTTCCCCTGCCGTGTTGGTGGATGAGCACATACTACCGCGTCCCGTCATGGGATGACGCCGGATTGCACGCTTATCGCAGCAGAGCCGGGAGCGACGACAGCAGGTACAGCGTCACCCCGATCAAGCCGCCGACGATCGTGCCATTTATGCGAATAAATTGTAAATCCTTGCCGATATTCAGTTCGATTTGTTCTGACATCTCGGCGCTGTCCCAGTTTTTCACGGTGTCGGCGATATGGCGGGTCAGGAAGACCGCGAATTCCGGCGCCGCCGCGCGCGACGCCAGTTCCAGGTTGTCGTTCAAGGATTGGCGCAGCTGCGGGTCGTCGGCCAGGGTCTGGCCCAGCCAGGCGCCAGTGGCTTCGATACGGCCGCGCAGCATTGAGGTATCGCCCTGCAAATCGCGTTTCAGCCAGTCGCGCAGCTCGTTCCAGAGCGAAGCCAGGTAATTGTTCAGCGCTTCGTCGTTCAGCAGGTAGTTCTTGATTTCCTCACTGCGCTCGGAAAACGCGGGGTCGGCTTTCAAACGCTCGATGAATTCGGCGGTGAAGACGTCGAAACGCTGGCGCAGCGGGTGGTGCGGATCGGCGCTCACCTTGTTCAGGATCCCCGATGCCAGGCGCACGGCGATATCGGCGCCTTTACGGCCGATCAGTTCCGACGGCAGCATCTTTTCGATGAAGGCATATTCCTCCTTCAGCCAGTCGACGATGCCCTGCGAAATATACGACTGCGTTTCCTCGTTATCCAGCAGCCGCGCCAATTGGTGGATGCCTTCGTTCAGGAGTTCCTGGTGGCGCCCTCCCCGCGTCAGGCTTTCCAGGATGGTGCCGGCGGATTTCGATAGATCCACGCTTTTGACCATCGAATGCACGGCCTTGCGCAGGAAGTTCTGCACGGCCGTGTCTTCGGTGAAGTCGAGCATCCAGGTCGCGACTTTCACCAAATATTGCCCCATGCGGCCGGTGTTTTCCGGCTTCACCAGCCAGTCGGCGACCTTTTGCGCCGGATCGTGCTTGCGGATCAGGCCGACAATGGATTCGGTATCCAGGAATTTCTCGCGCACGAACAGCGCCAGGTTATCGGCGATCTTGGCCTTGTTGTTCGGGATGATGTTCGTATGCCGCGACACCACCGGAATCGGCACGCGCTTGAACAGCGCCACCACCGCGAACCAGTCGGCCAGGGCGCCCACCATCGCCGCTTCGGAAAAGGCTTTCAGTAATCCTGTCCACCAGGTCTGGGGCAGGAAAAAGCTCAGCACGAACAGCGCGGCCGCGCCGATGAAGAAGGCCAGCGCCAGCCGTTTCGATTGATCGAGTTCGCGTTCTTTCGTCATGGGGCCACGGATGAGTTGTCTACATCGGCAATCCTATATGACCTGGGCGGTTTTCAGCTGCGCGATTGCGTCCTGGTTCCAGCCCCAGTCGGCCAGGATCTCGGCGCTGTGCTGGCCGGGCGTGGCGGGTGCGGCGGCCACTTCCGGCGCGGTGCGGCTGAAGCGCGGGGCCGGGGCGGGCTGGGTGACGCCGTCGATGTCCACAAAAGCACCGCGCGCGCGGTTGTGCGGGTGGTGCGGCGCTTCGGCCATGTCGAGCACGGGGGCGACGCAGGCGTCGCTTCCCTCCAGCAGCGCGCACCATTCGTCGCGCGTGCGGGTGGCGAACAGGGCGGCGAACTTCGCTTTCAGTTCGGGCCAGCGCTTCTGGCTCCACTGTTTCAGGAAGTCCGGGTCGGTCGCGCCGGCGAGGTCCAGCAGCTGGGCGTAGAACTGCGGTTCGATGGCGCCGACCGACAGGTATTTGCCGTCGCGGCAGGCGTAGGTGTCGTAGAACGGTGCGCCGCCATCGAGCATGTTGGCGGCGCGCGCATCAACCCAGGAACCGTGGGCGCGCAGGCCGTACATCATCGCGCCCAGCAGCGCCGAGCCGTCGGTCATGGCGGCGTCGACCACTTGGCCCCTGCCGGAGCTGCGTGCCTCCAGGGCGGCGCAGACCACGCCGAAGGCGAGCATCATGGCGCCGCCGCCGAAGTCGCCGACCAGGTTCAGGGGTGGCGCTGGCGGTGAATCGGCACGGCCCATGGCGTGCAGCATGCCGGACAGGGCGATGTAGTTCAGGTCGTGGCCGGCGGCTTGCGACAAGGGACCGGTCTGGCCCCAGCCGGTGATGCGGCCGTAGACCAGTCTCCGGTTGCGCGCCAGGCAGGTGTCGGGACCGAGGCCGAGGCGTTCCATCACGCCGGGGCGGAAGCCTTCGAGCAGGATGTCGGCTTGCTCCAGCAGTGTCAGGACCACCTCCTTGGCCTCGGGGTGCTTCAGGTCGAGGGCGAGGGAGCGGCGGCCGCGGGCCATGACGTCGTATCTGGTGCCGAGGCTGGGGAAAGGCGTGGCGGCGCCGGGGACGGGCTTGCGGTCGATGCGGATCACCTCGGCGCCCATGTCGGCCAGCATCATGGCGGCGAAGGGGCAAGGGCCGATGCCGACCATTTCGATGATCTTGATACCGTGGAGGGGACCGGGCATTTTTTACGGTTTCGAATGAGCGGGCGGTGTCGTGGTGGGTTCGAGAACCCACCCTACGAAAAACCCAGCGTTTACAAGGAGCGGGCGATGATCTCTTTCATGATCTCGTTGGCGCCGCCGTAGATGCGCTGGACGCGGGCGTCGACGTACATCTGGGCAATCGGGTAGTCGAGCATGTAGCCGTAGCCGCCGAACAGCTGCACGCATTGGTCGACCACCTTGCATTGCAGGTCGGAGAGCCAGTACTTGGCCATCGAGGCGCGCACCGTGTCCATGCGCCCGGCCAGCATGTCCTCGACGCAGCGGTCGATGAAGATGCGCGCCACCGTGGCTTCGGTCTTGATTTCGGCGAGCACGAAGCGGGTGTTCTGCATCTCGATGAGCGCCTGGCCGAAGGCGCGGCGTTCCTTTGCATGCTCCACCGTCAGGTGCAGGGCGCGTTCGATGGCGGCCACGCCGGCCACGCCGATGATGGTGCGCTCGTAGGGCAGCTCGGTCATCAGCTGGACGAAGCCCCTGCCCTCCTCGCCACCGAGCACGTTCGCCAGCGGCACGTGCGCATCGTCGAAGAACAGCTCGCAGGTATCCTGGCCCTTTTGCCCGACCTTTTCCAGGATGCGGCCGACACGGAAGCCCGGATTGTCGCGGGTTTCGAGCAGCATCAGGGAGATGCCTTTCGCGCCGCCAGCCGGGTCGGTTTTCGCCACCACCAGGACCAGGTCGGCCAGGTAGCCGTTCGAGATGAAGGTCTTCGAGCCGTTCAGGCGGTAGCCATCCGCGCCACGCACGGCAGTGGTGCGGATGGCTTTCAGGTCCGAGCCGGCGTCCGGTTCCGACATGGCGATGGCCGCGACCATCTCGCCGCTGGCCAGCTGCGGCAGGTAGCGGCGCTTCTGTTCCTCGGTGCCTTGATTGAGCAGGTAGTGGGCGACGATGGCGTGCACGTGCAGGCCGAAGGCCATGTCGCCGGCGTAGCCCAGCTCCTCGAACACCACGGCCATGTGGGCGAAGTTGCCGCCGGCGCCGCCGTATTCCTCGGGGATGTCGGCAGCGAGCAGGCCCATCTCGCCCGCCTTGTTCCACAGCGCCCGGTCGACGTGCTGCTGGTCGCGCCAGCGCTGCCCGTGCGGGGCGATTTCGCTGGCGACGAAACGGCGCACGGCATCGCGGAACGATGCGAGTTCTGGATTGCTCCAGGAAGGCGTCATCAACTCCATGGCGTCCTCCTCAAGCCGCGCGGTACATGGTGACGACGCAGGCGCCGCCCAGGCCCAGGTTGTGCTGCAGCGCCGTACGCGCACCCTCGACCTGGCGCGCGCCGGCGCTGCCGCGCAGCTGGTGGGTCAGCTCGAAGCATTGCGCCAGGCCGGTGGCGCCGAGCGGGTGGCCTTTCGACAGCAGCCCGCCCGACGGATTGGTGACGACCTTGCCGCCGTAGGTGTTGTCGCCCGCGCGGATGAATTTGTCCGCGCCGCCTTCCGGGCACAGGCCCAGGGCTTCGTAGGTGATCAGTTCGTTGTGGGCGAAGCAGTCGTGCAGCTCGATCACGTCGAGGTCATTCGGGCCGATGCCGGCCTGCTCGTAAACCTTGGCGGCCGCCTCGCGGCTCATCTCGTAGCCGACCAGGCGCATCATGTCGTTCGCGTCGAAGGTGCTGGCGCGGTCGGTGGTCATGGCCTGGGCCGCGATGTGCACATCCGCGCGCAGGCCGCGCTTCTTTGCAAATTCTTCCGACACCAGCACGGCGGCCGCGGCGCCGCAGGTTGGCGGACAAGCCATCAGGCGCGTCATCACGCCGGGCCAGATGGCGGGGGCGTCGAGCACGTCCTGCTCCGTGACTTCCTTGCGGAACAGCGCCAGCGGATTGTTGACGGCGTGGCGGCTGGCCTTGGCGCGGATGCGCGCGAACGCTGCCAGAGGCGTGCCGAATTTTTCCATGTGCGCCAGGCCCGCGCCGCCGAAGTAGCGCAGCGCCAGCGGGATTTCGGGCTTGCCGACCAGGCGGTCGGTGACGGCGTCGAAGTCGTCGAAGGGCGCCGGACGGTCGGTGAAGACGGAGCCGAGGGCGCCGGGGCTCATCTGCTCGAAGCCCAGCACCAGTACGCAGTCGGCGGCGCCGCTGGCGATCGCCTGGCGCGCCAGGAACAGGGCGGTGGAGCCGGTCGAGCAGTTGTTGTTGACGTTGACGATGGGGATGCCGGTCATGCCGACGCCGTACAGGGCCTTCTGGCCGCAGGTGGAATCGCCGTAGACGTAGCCGGCGTAGGCCTGCTCGATGTCGTCGTAACCGAGGCCGGCGTCCTGCAGGGCGGCGCGGGCGGCGTCCGCCCCCATCTGGTGGTAAGGCGCGCTTGCGCCGGGCTTGGCGAACGGGATCATCCCGACGCCGGTCACGTAGACCTTGTTCATGCCTGTCTCCTTGTTTTTGTAGGCGGACTGTCTGTCCTTTTTGTCGTTCGATTATAGACAGATCGCACGGCGATTGACGCGGCCGGCGCCCGAGGCCCCTCTCTATTTTTTTCCCGGCCTGATGGCTACGTCGCTTATACTGCTTTGATTCAACCTTGATAAGGAGCTGTACTGCATGCATCATGAACTCAGTCTGATCACCACCATTGCCGCCGCGCTGGGCTTCGGCCTCATTTTCGGGATGATCGCCATCCGCCTGAAATTGCCCGCGCTGGTCGGCTATCTCGCCGCCGGCGTCCTGATCGGTCCCGCAACACCGGGTTTTGTGGCCGACATGTCGCTGGCATCGCAATTGGCGGAGATCGGGGTGATGCTGCTGATGTTCGGCGTCGGCTTGCACTTCTCGCTGCGCGACCTGCTCGACGTACGCAGGATCGCCCTGCCCGGCGCGGTGCTGCAGATCGCCGTGGCCACGGCCATGGGCATGGTCATGTCGCACTTCTGGGGCTGGAGCTGGGGCGCCGGCCTGGTGTTCGGCCTGGCGCTGTCGGTGGCCAGTACCGTGGTGCTGCTGCGCGCACTCGAAAGCCGCGGCGTGCTCGACTCCATGAATGGCCGCATCGCGGTCGGCTGGCTGGTGGTCGAGGACCTGGTGACGGTGCTGGTGCTGGTGCTGCTGCCGGCGCTCGCCGGTCCGCTTGGCGGCAAGGGCGCGGGCGGCGACGAATCGATCTGGTACGCCCTCGGTAAAACCCTGCTGCAGGTGGGCGCCTTTGTCGCCTTCATGCTGATCGTCGGACGCAAGCTCTTCCCCTGGTTCCTGTGGCGCGTGGCCAAGACCAATTCGCGCGAGCTGTTCACGCTGTCGGTGATCGCCGCGGCGGTCGGCATCGCCTTCGGCTCCTCGCACCTGTTCGGCGTGTCGTTCGCGCTGGGCGCCTTCTTCGCCGGCATGGTGCTGCGCGAATCCGAACTGTCGCACCGCGCCGCCGAAGAGTCCCTGCCGCTGCGCGACGCGTTCTCGGTGCTGTTCTTCGTCTCGGTCGGCATGCTGTTCGACCCGATGGTGATCGTCGAAAGCCCGTTCAAGGTGCTGGCGGTCGTGGCCGTCATCATCTTCGGCAAGTCGATCGCGGCGATGCTGCTGGTGCTGGCGCTGCGCTATCCGCTGAACACCGCGATCACGGTGTCGGCCAGCCTGGCCCAGATCGGCGAGTTCTCCTTCATCCTGGCGGCGCTGGGCATTTCGCTGGGCCTGATGCCGCAGGAAGGGCAAAGCCTGATCCTGGCCGGCGCCATCATCTCGATCGCGGTGAACCCGCTGCTGTTCACGGCCATCGAGCCGCTGCAGCGCTGGCTGCGCAAGAATTCGGACATGGTGCGCAAACTCGAAAGCTCGCCCGATCCGCTGGCCGAACTGCCGATGAGCGTGCCGCACGAGCGCCTCACCGGCCAGGTGGTGCTGGTCGGTTACGGCCGCGTCGGCCGTCGCATTGCCGATGGTCTCACCGCGCAAGGCATCCACTACGTGGTGGCGGAACAGAACCGCGAAATCGTCGACGCCCTGCGCAAGCGCGAGCAGCCGGCGGTGGTGGGGAATGCGGCGGAACCGGCGGTGCTGATCCAGGCGCACATCGCGCGTGCGGCGGTGCTCGTCATCGCCACGCCGGACACCTTCCATGTGCGCACCATGATCGAGACGGCCAAGGCGCTCAACCCGGGGATTCGCGTCGTGGTGCGCACGCATAACGAGCAGGAAGCGGAATTGCTGCGCGAGGACACCGGCGGCAAGGTGTTCCTGGGCGAGCACGAACTGGCCGGCAGCATGACACGCTATGTGCTCGATACCCTGAAGGATGTGCAGCACGCGCATTGACGCTGCGGCCCCTTTGCCATCGAAAGCCTCGCGTATCGCGGGGCTTTTTTTCGTCCTTGCACCACCCATTATGCATACCCATATTGCATGAATAACAATTTTGTTGACTTTCCTCATATCTGCTTTTAACCTTTATTCGCGGCAACAATGTGTCCGCATGCAGCTTCATCCTTAACACCCAAGAAAGGATTGTGAAATGCAGAATCAAACGCAAAGCAAACTGTTCGCCTTCAAACTCGCCGGCAAGGCAGAGCAAAAGGTCCAGCCGGCGCAGCAATGGCAAGTGCGCGACGGCGTTGCCGTTGCCGGTTGCTCGCTGGTCGATCCCGACAGCCTCGACTACCGCAATACCGACCGCTACGTCGGCACCGACGGCGGCATCTACTGCTGATCCATCCCTGAAAAGCCTTGCACCCGCAGGGCTTTTTGCTATTTGCACAAGAACGTTTTCAAAGGAACAGGACATGCAGAACCAGGAACCGAAAAAACTGTTTGCCTTCCAGCTGGCCGAGAAACGCGCCCAGGCCAAGCCGGCCCAGCAATGGAAAGTGCGTGATGGCGTTGCCGTTGCCGGCTGCAGCGTGCTCGACGAAGAATTCGCGCCTTTGCGCGAAACCACGCCGCGCCTCGGCACCGACGGTGGCGACTACTGCTGATGCGCTCGGGAGTCCTGGCTCCGCAGGGCTCTCCACTGGACACCATGACGTTTCCAAAGGAAAAGACAATGCAAAACCAGGAACCAAAGAAACTGTTTGCCTTCCAGCTCGCCCAGAAACAGAACCAGGCCCAGCCGGCCCAGCAATGGAAAGTGCGCGAAGGCGTGGCCGTGGCAGGCTGCACCGACGTGCCGAGCAAGCACAACGACATGTACCGCATGTCGACCAACTGGAGCGAAGACGGCGGCATTTACTGCTGAGTTAGCTGTACAGGAAGCCCTGCCCGCCAGGGCTTTTTCATCACCACAGTAAAACGGTGCCCCATGCCTCATACGATCCTGTTCGTCACCAACAGCGCCGACCTCCATGCCGACCTGGTCGCGCCCCTGATCGGCGCCAAAGGCCACCGCCTGTTCCGCATCGACCTCGACGCCTTCCCGCGCGACTACCAGTGCACGCAGACCTTCGACAATGGACGCGTGCGCCAGCGCATCCGCCGCCTGGGCGACGACAGCTGGCTCGACCTGGACGAGGTCGGCGCCGTCTGGCTGCGCAAGGCGGCCGAATTCGCCTACCGCAGCGAAGACCTGGCACCGCAGGAGCGCGCCTTTGCCGGGCTCGAAACCGAGCAGGCCCTGTTCGGCCTCCTCTACAACCTCGACTGCTACTGGATCAGCCATCCGCGCGCACTGCGCGCGGCGCAGTGGAAAGGCGAGCAGCTGAAACGCGCGATGCGCCTCGGCTTCCGGGTGCCGGCCTCGATCGTCACCAATTCGGCCGCCGAAGCGCGCCAGTTCCTGCAAGGCCTGGAAGGCCGCAAGATCTTCAAGACCCTGTCCAGCCCGACCCTGGCCCGCGAAAAACTGGAACCCGAGCAGCGCATCAGCGGCGGCCTGGGCACGGTGCTGGTGGAAGACGCCATGCTGGACGACCTGGCGGCCGTGGACGAACTGTTCTGCCACTTCCAGGAATACGTGCCCAAGCGGGTCGAATTGCGCGTCACCGTGATCGGCGAGCGCGTATTCGCGGCCAAAATCCATTCCCAGCTGGATGCCCGCACCATGATCGACTCGCGCGACATGTCGGCCGAGATTCCCTACGAAGCGACGCGCCTGCCGCCGGAGGTGGAAGTGCGCTGCGTCGATTTCGTCCACAGCTACGGGCTGGAATACGGGGCGCTCGACCTGATCCTGACGCCCGAAGGCGAATACGTTTTCCTGGAAAATAACCCGGGCGGCCAGTTCCTCTACGTCGAACAATTGATCCCGGAATTCAAGATGCTGGAAGCCATGGCGGACCAATTGATCATGGGGGCCGCATGCCAGCGCTGAGCGCCTCCCTGCAGCATGCCATCACGATGCTGGAACACCGGCGCGACAGCACGGTCCTGGTGCTGGCCGCGTCCCACCTCGACTTCGAATTGCTGCCGGCCCTGTACGAGCAATGTCGCCTGCTGGGCCAGGTCGAGCGCCTGGACGTGGTGCTGCATGGGCGCGGCGGGGTCGTGAACGCGGCGCGCCGCATCGCCCTGCTGCTGCGCAGGCACGCCCGCCACCTGGCCTTCATCGTGCCGTATCACTGCCAGTCGTCCGCGACCCTGCTCACCCTCTGCGCCGACGAGATCGTGGCCGGCGAACTGGCCCTGTTTTCGCCGGTCGACCCGCAGCTCAGCGGCGCCGACGGCAGCACTTTCAGCGGCCTCGACATCAAGCTGTTCGGCGACATGGCCGCGTCCTGGTTCGGCCTGGACGCGGAACAAGCGCGCAACGAATCGGTCGCGCTGCTGTGCAACAGCATCTTCCCGCCTTCGCTCACCGCGTTTTACCGCAGCAACCTCGAGATCGAGCAGATCGCCAGGGAGCTGCTGGCCACCCGCCAGGGAGGCAGCGGCGACAGCGACGACCGGCTGGTACGCCAGCTGATGGCTGGCTTCCACTCGCACAATTATGCGATCACCGGCGACGAGCTGGCCGCGCTCGGCCTGCCGATCCGGCGCGACACCACGACCGAAGACTTGGCCTGGACGATCTCGACCCTGCTGCAGGAAACGGTGGGCGGCGCCCAGCGCGCATCCGAGGACGCACCCTGGTTCGATGCCCTGCTCGCGACGCGCGAGGCTGTGAAACGGCGGCGCCGCCATGCCGAGGCGCTGGCGCCGCTGTGGATCGACGGAGACGCGGCATGACGGTCCAACAATTCGCCGGCGAGATGCTGCGCTGGTTCGCCGCCTGGTGGTGGCTGGCCGCGGCACTCGGAAAACTGCGTACCTGGCCCGGCTTTCGCAGCGAGCTCGGCACCTCCTTCGGCCTGGCACCAGGGACAGCCGCCATCGCGGCGCCGGTACTGGTCGTGGCCGAGCTGGCAGCGGCAAGCCTGCTGCTCGCGGCGCCGGGCCGTGCCGGGATGGCGCTCTCCTTTCTCCTGATGCTCACCTTTACCATGGTGCTGGGCTACCAGTTCTTCACGCGCGGCGTGGTGCGCTGCAGCTGCTTCGGCGAATCGGCGCGTCCGCTGTCGGGCTATGACCTGCTGCGCAACCTGCTGGTGCTGGGCGCGATGGGGAGCGCGCTCGGCCTGGCGCCCGCGCAGCCGCCGCTGGCCGGCGAAGCCCTGGTGGCCGCCGGCATCGGCGCCTGGCTGTGCGTGGCCGCCGTCAATTTCCACGACCTGGTCGTGCTCACGAGGACGCGCTGATGGACCGCCCACTCCTGCTCCTGGTCCTGGCCATCCTCGCCTTCGGCCTGGCCTTCAACCTGCACCTGAGCCTGGGTGTAATGCGGCGCCTGCGCAAGGAGCGCGACACCCCGGCACTGCCGGTCCCCGCGGTCGGCGAGCCCGCATCCCGCATCGCGGCACGCCGCCTCGGCAGCCGCCGCGGCGAAGACTTGCTGCCGCCGGGCCAGGCCTGCGCCCTGGTGTTCTTGACCAGCAAGTGCGACAAGTGCCGCGCACGGGTGCCGGAAGTGGCGGCCCTGCTCTCGCCCGCCGCGCACGCCGGGCTGGCCCTGCGCGTCGTCAGCGTGGAGCCGGCGTTCCGCCTGCGCCGCTTCCTGGCCGGCACGCCGCTGCTCGATGCCGTCTGGCAGGCGCGCCTGGACGACTACAAGACCCTGAATCCGCGCCTGGCCGCGCCGGCCTACCTGTTCGTGAACCACGCAGGCATCATCGAGGCCGCCGGGCTGATCGGTGACGGGAACTGGCTGGGGTTGACCGAACAGCTGCTCAGTCAGCTGAATGAGCAGCTGACCGAGCAGCTGACTGAGCAGCTGACCGCGCAGCCGGGCCAGGCCGGTGACTTCGCGGGCGGCCCCGTGCCGGCAGCCGCATGAACGTCGCCCCGCACCTCGAACGCCTGCGCCTGCTGCGCCCGGTCAAGGGTCGGCTGGCGGCCGCCCTGCTGTGCATGGGCGCGGGCGTCCTGATCCAGCTCGGCTTCCCGCGCGCGATCGCCTGGTTCATCGACCATGCGGCCCAGTTGCAACAGCACGGCATTCCGCCGCACCTGGTGCTGGGGATGCTGGGCGCCGCCGTCCTGCTGGCCGCCGCGTCCTCGCTGCGCTTCTATCTGTTCCAGTCGGCCAGCCAGCACATCGTGCTGCGCCTGCGCAGGCAATTGTTCGACGTCCTGATCCGCCAGCCGATCGGCTTCTTCGACCAGCACCATGTCGGCGAGCTGACCAGCCGCCTGCATGCCGACGTGCTGGCCGTGCACGAAAGCCTGACCGTGGGCGCCGCCAACGTGCTGCGCTCGCTCTGCGTGTTCGGCGGCGGCGTCGCCATGCTGCTCGCGCTGTCTCCCCTGCTCAGCCTGCCGCTGGCGCTGTTCATCCCGGTCAGCCTGTATCTCGGCAAACGTTCCGGCAACAGCTACCGCCAGCGGGCGCGCGAGGTGCAGAGCAGCGTGGCCGAGAGCGGCAAGGTGGCGCAGGAGCATTTCGCCAACGTGCGCCTGGTGCATGCCTTCAACCAGCAGACCGGCGCCAGCGGCCGCTATGGCCGGGCGGCCGGGCGCGCGCTCGGGGCGGCGCTGGCGAACGTGCGGCTGGCGGCGCTATTCCAGGGCTCCCTGCAGCTGCTGCTGTATCTGGCCCTGCTGTGCACGCTGTGCTTCGGCGCCTGGCTGATCGGCCGCGGCGAGCTGACGGTCGGCCAGCTGACCGCCTTCATCCTCTACGCCACCATGGTCACCGAATCAGCCAGTTCGCTGGCCGAATTCTGGAGCAGCTGGATGCGCACCCTGGGCGCCACCGACCGCATCTTCGAGCTGCTGCGCCTGGCGCCGTGCGCGGAAGATGGCCTGCAGCCGGCCACGCTGTCGGGCCGGCTGCGGTTCGAGGACGTGGGTTTCCGTTATCCGCAGCGCCCGGCCCAGGCCGCGCTCGATGGCGTCAGCCTGCAGGTGGCGCCGGGCGAGACGGTGGCCCTGGTCGGCTCCTCGGGCGCCGGCAAGTCGACCATTGCAAACCTGCTGCTGGGCCACTACCCGCCCGGCGCCGGACGCATCCTGTTCGACGCCTTCGATGCCACCGCCCTGGCCCCGGCCGCCCTGCGCCGCCACGTGGCGCTGGTGGAGCAGGAACCGTCGCTGTTTTCCGGCACGATTGCCGAGAATATCCGCTTCGCCGTGCCGGAACGCGAGGTGACGCAGGAAGAAGTCGAGGCCTGCGCCCGGCGCGCCCAGGCCCACGATTTCATCCTGGCGTTTCCCGATGGGTACGAGACGGTGGTTGGCGAACGCGGGGTGCAACTCTCGGGCGGGCAGAAGCAGCGCATCGCGATCGCCCGCGCCATGCTGCGCGACCCGGCCATCCTGATCCTCGACGAAGCCACCAGCGCCCTGGATGCGGCCAGCGAAACCCTGGTGCAAGCCGGGCTGGACAACCTGATGCGCGGGCGCACCACCATCGTCATCGCGCATCGCCTGTCGACCATCGTGCATGCCGACCGCATCGTGGTGCTGGCCGGCGGCCGGATCTGCCAGCAGGGCAGCCATGCCGAGCTGCTGCGGCAGGCGGACGGGGCGTATGCGGAGCTGATGCGGCATCAGCTGGCGCAGTATGGGCGGCTGGATGCGCCGCTGGAGGCGGCCTAGCGCCGCGATGTTGCAACGTGCTGGGCGGGTTTTACGGACCGGCGCGGGCATCGCGAGCGACACGTCACCGTACGTGTCCGCCGGAAGCGTGCGTAACCGCGTGGGCACGTCATTGATGCCGCCAGCATCAATGACCCCACCCTACGAAACCCAGTTGCGGCGGCAAACAAAAAGCCCGCTGGCGCTTTGCGCACAGCGGGCTTTTTTTCAGGTCGCCGGCTTTATGCGGCAACCATCTCGCCGGTTTCGGCGCACAGCTTCAGGTTGGCGTGCTTCGGTGCGAACTGCAGCAATTCCTTGCGCTCTTCCAGCAGCGCGAACACGGCGTCCTTCGACAGCACGTACTGGTCGAGCAGCGTGTCCTTGATCGACTCGATCATGGCGCGGTAGTCGCGCATCGCGCCCAGGGTGTAGCTGTACAGCTCATCGGCCTTTTCTTCCATCTGGCGCAGGGTGTGCTCGCCGCTGGCGTCGTTCTGCAGCTGGCTGTAGTCGATCTTCGAGCGCGAGTACATCGACAGTCGGTTGACCATCAGGTTCAGCATCTTGGTCACTTTCTCGATGTCGTTCTGGGCGCCGACCGAGATGCCGCGGGCGCCGTAGAACAGCTCTTCCGCCGCCATGCCGCCGTACAGGCCGATCACGTCGCGCTCGAGTTCTTCCAGGGTGCGCAGCGACATGTCGTCGCCCGACTGCAGCACGTAACCCAGGGCGCCGATCTTCGACACGGCTTCGGTCGAGATCTTCAGCAGGTGCGACTTTTCCTTCACTTCGGCCAGCGACAGGCCGGCGCGCAGGTGCGGGTCGATCTGCATGAAGAAGTGGCCCAGTTCGTGCAGGGCGATGCGCTCGCGCTGCTTGTGCTTCTCGGCAGTGGTGGCGCGATCGGTCAGGCCGATGGTGGCGCGCTCGTAGGCACGGAACAGCAAATCGGTGTTGATGATCGTCTTTTCCTGGATCGACAGCATCGATGCACGCTCGACCACGGTTTCCAGCAGCGCCGGGCTCAGGTTCTGGGTGATTTCCGCCACTTGGTCGAGGTCGAGGTCGTCGTAGTCGACCAGGCCTTCCTTCTTACGTGCCAGGAAGCTCTTCAGCAGTTCGCGCCGTTCCATCTTGTTCGGCAGGCGGAAGTTGATCTTCACCGAGAAGCGGCGCAGCATCGCTTCGTCCATCTCGGTCGAGGCATCGTCGAAGTTCGAGGCGATGATCCAGATCACGTTCTGGCCTTTGTCGCTCTTCACGCCGTCCAGCAGGCCGAGCAGGGTATTCGCGGTGTCGTCTTCCCATTTCTTTTCGCTGCGGCCGCGCGGCATGAACAGGCTCTGGCCTTCGTCGAGGAAGATGATGCACTTGCCCTTGGCGCAAGCCTTGCGGTACAGGGCGTTCAGGGCTTTCGAGCCGCCGCCGACGTAGCCCGATTCCAGCGCCGAACCCGAAGCCGAGATCAGCGGCATGCCGAGGCGCTTGGCCAGGTAGCCGACCAGCTTGGTCTTGCCGGTACCGGCAGGACCGGTCAGCATCACGTTGAACGGCTTGTCGATGTTGTGCGAGGCATACTCGTCGCGGTTGCGGATCATGTCTTCCAGGTGCAGCACTTCCTGCTTGATGTCGTCCATGCCGATCAGGTCATCCATGCTGCCCTTCAGCTTGTCCGGGGTGATCATGGTCGAGCTGGCGCCCATGCCCGGAATGCCGAATTTCAGGCAATACACGATCAGGAGCAGCAGCACGATCTCGAAAGCGTGGCGCTTCAGGAAGTCGACGGCGTGGGCGCCGGCCGAACCTTCTTCGTCCAGCACGGCCTTGTGCGTAGCCAGGTAGTCGTCCTTGGCGATCGAATAAGGGATGGCGTTCTTCAGCAGGACTTCGCGCTCCAGGCTCAGGTGCGAGGTGCTCGGCACCTTGACCACGTGCAGTTCCGGCGAACCCTTGAACTTGAATACGTAGCGCGGCGACTCCGACAGCGGCTTGGCCACCATCAGGTAATCGAGCTTGTCCTTCTGCGTGGCCAGGCGGGTGATTTCGGAAATGTCCTGCGAGTGGACGACCGGGCTAGGGTCTTGCGGCTTGTCCGCCGACCAGATCGCCACGCCGGCAATCGCACCCAGCACGACGGCGGTGGCGATACGGACGTAGACGTTCTTGAAAGCGATCTGGAGTCGGGCAAAGTTGGGCATGTTCGGTACTCTACGAATGTATGGTGCGCGTGATGCAACAGTGCGTGGTGCGGGGGCGGCCTTCCGGGGTGCGCTTGTCGGAATGGCGGCGGCCGATTCAGGGGCCGCATGGAGTCGAACAGATAAGCATTCGACATCTTTTTGATGCCGGTAGGCAACAGGGATAGGGAGACTATACCCGTAAAGAAAAGCGAGATGTATACGGGAAGCTTAAATTTTTTTGATCGCACGCATAGCTGGAAAGGCTGACAAGCGAAATCGTTATGAGCCTGTCAAAAGTATCGATAAAGCGTCTATCCATAGCGGCAAGAGCTTGACACGACGCTAACGGTTCATGCGCAAAGTCTTGATGTCTTGATACTGCCCGATTCCGGGCGTGTCGCATTTCTTTAACATGGCAAGGAGCCGCTTCCTGCGGCGGCGGCCTTGTTCGCCGCCATGCGCGCGCGAATCGAACACAAAATGACCAGCGTTTTTTGTTATGCTTTTCGCGTAGCCGGTGGCGTATGCGAGATCGCCTCCGTTTCGTGTGAGGCGTTTGTACCCAGCACTATCTGCAAGGAAGGGAACAATCGTGAACAGATTCTTATTTGCCCTGGCGCTGGGTCTGGTGGTCGGTGGCGCGGCCCAGGCTGCCGTCGTCGATCTGTCGCCGCCGCAGGCCGGCGCTGCACCGCTTCCGCGCGTGTCCCACCTGGCCCCCACACCCCGTCTCGATGTCCTTGCCCCACCGGCGCAGATGTCGGAGCTGCCGGAACCGGAAGTGTTTGCGATGATGCTGGTCGGCCTGGTGCTGCTCGGCTACCGGGCACGCCGGCGCGACAGCAGCGAAAAGTTCAAATAGTGCGCAGCGCGCAGTCTCAGGTTTTCTTGCCCGGCGCGGGCGCCGCTTCTGCACACAGCGCGTATAGCTTGCACAGGGTGTTCCAGTTGCGCGAGGTCGTGGTATCACCCAGCTGCTTGCCGAGCGCTGCAGCCGCAGGACTGTCGAGCACGCCGTCCGGACACCAGACATAGGCGGCGCGCTGGCCGACGGCCAATGCGCCCTCGCCCCAGTCGCGTTCGCACAGCGGCAGGATCGCCTCGCGCGCAGCCGCGTCCGGCAGCAGGAAGACCAGCAGGCGCGCATGGTCGGTAGACAGCGACAACAAGGTATTTTCCGCCAGCACGGCAGCCAGGTCGTCCCCGGCCAGCACCATCACGCGCGCGGCCACGCCGAGTTTCAGCACCATGGCTTCCTCGATGGCGCTGGCAGTGAGCAGCGGGTCGATGTCGCCGGCGCCGAACACGATGTTCCCGCTGTTCAGCAGGCTGCGCACATCGGTATGGCCGAGGTCGGCCACCAGGGTGCGCAGGTCGGCCATGGCGACGCGCTTGGCGCGTCCGACGTTAATGCCGCGTAACAGGGCGATGTAGCGTTTGCTCGTCATGCGGCCATGGTACCGCCCCGTAGGCTGGGCGGCATCATTTTTCTTTCAACAACTTATTTCAGCAGACCTTCGTCGCGCAGCGCCTGCTGCACGGCCGGGCGGGCGCCGATGCGCGCGCGGAAGGCTTGCAGCTGCGGCCAGTCGGCCAGGCTGAACTTGACGACGTCGGCCCAGCCCAGCACAGTGAACAGGTAGGCGTCGGCCACGCTGAACTGGTCGCCGGCCAGGAAGTCACGGCTGTCGAGGTGGCGCGCGATGTGCGAGAAACGCAGCGCCAGCATCTTGCGGGCGTTGGCGCGCATGTCGTCGCTGGCATCCGGCTTGAACAGCGGGCTGTAGTTCTTGTGCAGTTCGGTGGAAATGTAGTTCAGCCAGCCCAGGGCTTCGTAGCGCTCGACCTTGCCGACAGCCGGCAGCAGGTTGGCCTGCGGCGCCAGGTCGGCCAGGTACTGGACGATGGCCGGCCCTTCGGTCAGCACCGCGCCGTTGTCGAGTTCGAGCGCCGGCACGTATCCGTTCGGATTGATGCTGCGGAAGTCCGCGCCGCTGGCCGTGAGTTTCTTGCCGAGGTCGACGCGCTCGGCGCTGAAGGCCAGGCCGGCTTCGAGCAGGACGATGTGCGGGGACAGCGAGCAGGCGCCGGGGCTGAAATACAGTTTCATGAATGGTCCTTTGTCTGGGTGGTCGAGCACGGCGGGTCGGCCGGCAGCCATGGCAAACGGCACACACCGTGCCAGGGCAGCGCGAGAATACCGCAATCGGCACCGGCCTGCTTGGGGCCGCTCAATCCGCTGGGCAGGTGCGGCGGACGCGCAAAAAAACACCGGCCTGCCCTGGTGGGCGCCGGAAAAGAAATCAGGAAACGATGGGAAGAAACACGCGTCCCGGACAGGACGTGGGAGAAAGCCGGCAGCGTGCGCGGCGCCTTAGCGCGCCGGGCAGCTGCCGCGCATCACCGATGGCACGGCAAATAAATCTGCCATGCCGCCGGTATTAGTGCGCATAATTACCGGTCGACGACGAAGTTTCGTTGCCTTGCGATTGCTGCTGCTGTTGCTGCTGTTGCTGCTGGGCTGCCGCGGCGGCCTGTGCTGCCTTCTCTTCTGGTTTCGGGCGGCCTTGTGCGTCCGACAGGCGGTATTTGGTGCGGCGGTCGCCCATCAGGTCGCGCAGGTCGCGGATGCTCATGCCGGTGACTTCGTGCATGCGGATCAGCAGCGAGGCGCCGACCGGCAGACGGTGGTGGCGGATCTTGCTGATGACCGGCGGGGCCACTTCCAGCATGCGCGACAGCGCAGCGTCGTTTTTCAGTTGCATCTTGCCCAGCAGGATATCGAGCAGATGGTTGGGGTTGTAGCTTTCCTGTGAAGACAAAGCATGATGTGCCATGATTTTTACCTCGTGAGTGTGGTTTAAAATAGTTCTTTACGAACTTTGTTAAGACTGTGCTGCTATCAACATAAGTTCCCAAACACGCTCTTGCGCCAACATTCAAAACAAGTCTGAAGAACAAGTCTGAAGCTTCGCTTAAGAAACATGCCCTTGCGCATGCGCTCTGCTTAACACTCCCCCTTACGCACTTGTCTTTCAAACAAATTATCAGACTCGCACAGTATTTGAACATCCGTCCTGAGCACATGAGTCATTGTTGGAAATCAAGCTATCGTGTGGAAAGCTTGTCACATAGGCATTTCAACACATGGGGATAATTTGTGGCGCACGCAAGAGATTTCTTCCGTTAATTTGTGTGAAAGAATTTAAGCCGAACGTATTGATTTACAACAGGAAATATCTTGAGCAAAGCCTGACTCTGCCTTGCACGCCGCCTTTTGATTCCTTAGCGCAATTTAACAATCTGAATAGATTGGCAATGCGGCTGAGCAAAGCAATAAGTAATTCTTGGTGGCATTAACTCTATCCTCCCACACGCCGGCTTTCGGCTCTAAACAGGGATTTACGGTAAACTCGCTTGACGCTTTGTCAAAGCGCGAGCATTTCTTTTAACGAAGCATTCCATGCAGAAAAAAGTATTTATCAAGACCTTCGGTTGCCAGATGAACGAGTACGACTCGGACAAAATGGCCGACGTGCTCGGCGCGTCCGATGGTCTGGTGCGCACCGACAAACCGGACGACGCCGACGTCATCCTGTTCAATACCTGCTCGGTGCGCGAAAAAGCGCAGGAAAAAGTATTCTCCGACCTGGGCCGCCTGCGCGAACTGAAGCGCCAGCGCCCCGACCTGATCATCGGTGTCGGCGGTTGCGTGGCTTCCCAGGAAGGGCAAGCCATCGTCAAGCGCGCGCCCCATGTCGACATGGTGTTCGGCCCGCAAACCCTGCACCGCCTGCCGCAGATGATCCGCGAGCGCCGCAGCACGGGCACGGCCCAGGTCGACATCAGCTTCCCGGAAATCGAAAAGTTCGACCACCTGCCCCCGGCCAAGGTCGAAGGCCCGGTCGCCTATGTGTCGATCATGGAAGGCTGCAGCAAATATTGCAGCTATTGCGTCGTACCTTACACGCGCGGCGAAGAAGTCTCGCGCCGCTTCGAGGACGTGCTGACCGAAGTGGCCGGCCTGGCGGCCCAGGGCGTGAAAGAAATCATGCTGCTCGGCCAGAACGTGAATGCCTACCGCGGCGCCATGGAGGGTGGCGACACCGCAGACTTTGCCCTGCTGCTCGAATACATTGCCGACATTCCCGGCATCGAGCGCCTGCGCTTCGTCACCAGCCATCCGAAGGAATTCACCCAGCGCCTGATCGACGCTTTTGCCAAGATCCCGCAGCTGGTGAACCATTTGTATCTGCCGGTGCAGCACGGTTCCGACCGCATCCTGCAAGCCATGAAGCGCGGCTATACCGGCCTGGAATACAAATCGATCATCCGCCGCATCCGCGCGGTGCGTCCGGACATCACGATCTCATCCGACTTCATCGTCGGCTTCCCCGGCGAAACCGATGCCGATTTCGAGGCCATGATGAAGCTGGTGCAGGACGTCGGCTTCGACAACAGCTTCAGCTTCATCTTCAGCAAACGTCCCGGCACCCCGGCCGCCAACCTGGAAGACGATACCCCGCACGAGGTCAAGCTGGCGCGCCTGCAGCGCCTGCAAGCCCAGATCGACGCGAATACCCGCAAGCTCAGCGCGGCCATGGTCGGCAGCGTCCAGCGCATCCTGGTCGAAGGGCCATCGAAGCGCGACCCGAGCGAACTGCAAGGCCGCGCCGAAAACAACCGCGTCATTTATTTCGCCCCGGGTGCATCGGGCGACGCCCTGATCGGCCAACTGGTCGACGTCCGCGTCACCGAGACCCTGGATTATTCCCTGCGCGGCGAACTCGTCGCCAATCTCGATACGATTGCCAAAGCCAGTTGAAAACCACTCCTACCCAGCCTTCGTACTTCATTCCCGAGCCGCTCGATAACACGCGGCTTGCCCACCTGTGCGGTCCGCTCGACGAAAACCTGCGCCAGATCGGCGCGGCGCTCGACGTGACCATCTTCCGCCGCGGCGAGAAATTCATCGTCACCGGCGCGAATGCCGAGCGCGCGGTCGAACTCCTCGAACGCTTCTATGCGGTGGCCAACAAGGTCGTGCCGATCGAGGAAGTGCAGCTGGCTCTGGTGGAACAGCGCGCCGGCCTGCGTCCGACGATCGAGGGCGCCAAGCCCGCCGAGGCCCCTGCCGCAGCCGAAGCCGCGCCGGATGAAGAAAATGCAGAACTGGTCAGCCCGACCCTGAAGACGCGCCGCAGCGATTTGCGCGGCCGCACGCCGCACCAGATCCAGTACCTGCGCGCCGTGCTCGAGCACGACATCAGCTTCGGCATCGGCCCGGCCGGCACCGGCAAGACTTATCTTGCCGTCGCCTGCGCGGTCGATGCGCTGGAACGCGATGCGGTGAAACGCATCATCCTGACGCGTCCGGCCGTCGAAGCCGGCGAACGCCTCGGCTTTTTGCCGGGCGACATGAGCCAGAAGGTCGATCCTTACCTGCGCCCGCTGTACGACGCCTTGTATGACCTGCTCGGCTTCGACCGCACGCAGAAGCTGTTCGAAAAGCAGGTGATCGAGATCGCGCCGCTGGCCTACATGCGCGGCCGCACCCTGAACCACGCCTTCGTGATCCTGGACGAAGCCCAGAACACGACGGTGGAGCAGATGAAGATGTTCCTCACGCGTATCGGCTTCGGCAGCAAGGCCGTGGTGACCGGCGACGTGACCCAGGTCGACCTGCACAAGACCCAGCGCTCGGGCCTGGTCGACGCCATGCACGTGCTGCGCGACGTGCGCGGCATCGCCTTCTCCCAATTCTCCAGCGCCGACGTGGTGCGCCACCCGCTGGTGGGCCGCATCGTCGATGCTTACGACAAAGCCAGCGAAGTCCAGGAACTGGGCGCGCTTCCAAAGACCACGACTGCCCGCAATGCAAGAAAAAAACCATAATCTCGAACTCGACGTCCAGTACCCGGACGCACGCCTGGAAACCACGATCACCCCGGAGATGGTGGAACGCTGGGTGCGCGCCGCCCTGCTCGGGCCGGCCGAACTGGCGATCCGCTTCGTCGACGCCGCCGAAGGACAAACCCTGAACCGCGACTACCGCGGCAAGGACTACGCCACCAACGTGCTGACCTTTGCCTACAACGAAGGCGAGGAACTGGCCGAGGACGATCCGGTGCAGGCCGACATCGTGCTGTGCACCGACGTGCTGCAGCGCGAATCGGACGAGCAGAAGAAAACGCTGGAAGAGCACGCGGCGCACCTGGTGGTGCACGGCGTGCTGCATGCCCAGGGCTACGACCATGAGCATGACGAAGAAGCGGAAGAGATGGAACAGTTCGAGCGCGATGTGATGGAAGCGCTGGGTTATCCGGATCCGTACGCAGAGAAATAAGCGCCAAAATCGGCGTTGGTTCGTAGGGTGGACACCCGTGTCCACGCGGTACCCCAGCCGCCTGTCGAAATGCAAGCGCGGAAGCGCCACAAGTGTTGCGCTTCGCGATTCGTAGGGTGGGTTCCCGAACCCACCGAGATTCATCAGTCGCGATCCATCGTGATGTCCATCACAAGGCAAGCGATGAGACCGCGTGGACACAGGTGTCCACCCTACAACGGCAGTGCACGACATGCATGCACCGCCGTTCCCACATTACGCCTTTAACTGCTCCCCCACCGGCAACTTCCGAATCCGCTTCCCGGTCGCCGCAAACACCGCATTCGTCAACGCCGGCGCAATCCCCGCCGTCCCCGGCTCGCCGATCCCGCCCGGCTCATCCCGGCTATTCACGATGTGCACCTCGACGGTCGGCGCCTCATGGATGCGCATCATGCGGTAATCGCCAAAATTGGTCTGCTGCACCCGCCCTTTGTCCAGCGTGATCTCGTTCCACAGCGCCGCCGAGGCCCCGAACACGATCCCGCCCTCCATCTGCGCAATGATCCCGTCCGGATTGATCGCCTGCCCGCAATCGACCGCGCACACGACCCGGTGCACGCGCACGTCGCCGTCCGGCCCGACCGACACTTCCGCCACCTGCGCCATGTAGCTGCCGAAGGCAAACTGGGTCGATACACCGCGCCCCACCTTGCGCCCGGCAATCGGCTTCAAGGGCTTGCCCCAGCCCGCCTTCTCGGCCGCCAGGTTCAGCACACCCAGCGTACGCGGCGATTTTTCCAGCAAGGCGCGGCGGAAGGCCACCGGATCCTGCTTCGCCGCCTGCGCCAATTCATCGATGAAACTCTCGACCACGAACACATTGTGCGTCGGTCCCACGCCGCGCCAGAAGGCCGTCGGCACGCCCGGCGGTTCATGCCGCACATATTCCACACGCATCGCCGGAATCGCATACTGCAAATCGGCCGCGCCCTCGACCGCATCCGGGTCGACGCCGTTCTTCACCGCCAGCGGGGCGAAGCGCGCCATGATCGAGGAACCGGTCACACGGTGGAACCAGGCCGCCGGCCGGCCCTTGTTGTCCAGGCGCGCCGCCAGGCGGTCCACGTAATACGGACGGTACATGTCGTGCTGGATATCCTCCTCGCGGGTCCAGATGAACTTCACCGGCCCCTTGGCCAGCTTGGCGAACGACACCGCCTGGATCACGTAATCGACTTCCAGCCGGCGCCCGAAGCCGCCGCCAATATAGTAGTTATGCACCTTCACCTTCTCGACCGGCAGCCCGGACACCTTGGCCGCCGCGCCTTGGGCCAGGGCTGGCACCTGGGTACCGACCCAGAGGTCGCAGCCGTCGGCGCGCAAGTCGACCGTGCAATTGATTGGCTCCATGGTCGCGTGCGCCAGGAAAGGCAGCTCATACACCGCTTCGATCTTGCGTCCGCCGCCTTCGTCGTTCAGCACCTTCAGCGCATTGCCTTCGTCGCGCGCCACCGCGCCTTCGCCCTGCGACACCTTCAGCATGTCGGCGACGATGCCGCGCGAGGCCACGCCGGCGTTGGCGCCATCCTCGAAGCGCGGCGCGGCAGCCGCCAGGCCCTGTTTCGCAGCCCAGAAGTGGTCCGCCACCACGGCCACCGCCCCTTCCAGGCGCAATACCTGGCGCACGCCCTTCACGGCCAGCGCCTTTTGCTCGTCCACCGCCACCAGCTTGCCGCCGGTGACCGGCGAGGCGGCGACGGCGGCAATGCCCATGTTCGGCAGGCGCGCATCGATGCCGAACTGGGCCGTGCCATTCACCTTGGCCGGCGAATCCAGGCGCCGCATCGCCTTGCCGATCAGGACGAATTGCTCGGGGTCCTTCAGCTTGACGTTCTTCGGCAGCTCCATCGTCGAGGCCGCATCAACCAGTTCGCCGAAGTGGGCCGAGCGGCCCGAGGCCTGGTGGCGCACCGTGCCGGCCACTACCTGCAAGTCGGCCGTGTCGACATCCCATTGCTTGGCCGCCGCCTGCACCAGCACGCCGCGCACCATGGCGCCGGCTTCGCGCAGCGGCCGCCAGGCGCCGCGCACCGAGGTCGAGCCGCCGGTCACCTGGCCACCGAGCAGCGGATCGGCATACAGTTCGTTGTTGGCCGGCGCCTGCTCGAGCTTCACTTTCGAGAGGTCGGCGCCGAGTTCCTCGGCCAGCAGCATCGGCATCGAAGTAAAGGTGCCCTGCCCCATTTCCACCTTGTGGATGACGAGGGTCACGATGCCGTCGCGGTCGATGCGGATAAAGGCGTCGCGCGCCAGTCCGGCCGGGGTGTCGGAGTGCTCCGTGGACGCTTGGCCGACGGCCTTTTCCGGTGGCGCTTCCTTGCGGTTGTCGTCCTTGCTGCAGCCGAACAGCGAGAAGCCGAACAGCAGGCCGCCGCCGGCGGTGGCGCCGAGCTGCATGAAACGGCGGCGCGAGCTGGGAATAGCAACCGCGCGTTGTTCTTTTTTGACTTGGCTCATGTGCGCTCCTTATTTGGCGGCCGCGATCTTGATCGCGTGGCGGATGCGTCCATAGGTGCCGCAGCGGCAGATATTCCCGCTCATGGCATTGTCGATGTCGCTGTCGCTCGGCTTCGGCGTGGCTTTCAGCAAGGCGGTAGCCGACATGATCTGGCCCGACTGACAGTAGCCGCACTGCACCACGTCGATCTGGCGCCAGGCGTCCTGCACCTTGGCGCCCACCGGGTCGTTGCCGACCGCCTCGATGGTGACGATCTGCTTGCCGGCCGCGGCGGACACGGGCGTGATGCAGGAGCGGATCGCCTGGCCGTCGAGGTGGACGGTGCAGGCGCCGCACAGGGCGACGCCGCAGCCGAACTTGGTGCCGGTCAGGCCGGCGACGTCGCGCAGCGCCCACAGCAGGGGCATGTCGTCGGGCACGTCGAGGGTGGTGGTGTTGCCGTTGATGGTGAGGGCGGGCATGGGCGCTCCAATATATTTTGAGCAATAACTATATTCCATGTCCGTCCACCTTGCTGGACATCCTCATGGAAGCGCACGCCTGCGCAAAAATCAGGCAAGGCCGCTTTTGGTGTATGCTTATGCCCATCGCAACAACGGCTTCACGCCAACTATGCCCGAGTATCCCAGTGACGTCCGATCGGACGCCAAACCCCACCGGTCGCTCTTCGAACGACTGACCGCACTCATCTCCCCTGAGCCAGAAAATCGCACCGAGCTGCTCGAAGTGCTGCACGAAGCACACGAGCGCAACCTGATCGACGCCGACGCCCTGTCGATGATCGAAGGCGTGTTCCAGGTCTCGGACCTGTCGGCGCGCGACATCATGGTGCCGCGTTCCCAAATGGACGTGATCGACATCACCGACCCGATCGAGGAATGGCTGCCGATCGTGCTGGAAACCCAGCACTCGCGCTTCCCCGCCATCGAAGGCGAGCGCGACAAGGTGGTTGGCATCCTGCTGGCCAAGGATTTGCTGCGCTACTACACCGAGAAGACCTTCGACGTGCGCGCCATGCTGCGCCCGGCGATCTTCATCCCGGAATCGAAACGCCTGAATGTGCTGCTGCGCGACTTCCGCGCGAACCACAACCACATGGCCATCGTCGTCGACGAATACAGCGGCGTGGCCGGCCTGATCACCATCGAGGACGTGCTGGAACAGATCGTCGGCGACATCGAGGACGAATACGACTTCGACGAGGAAGAAGACAATGTCCTGTCGATCAAGGAGGGCCAGCAAGGCCCGCGCTGGCGCGTCAAGGCGCTGACCGAGATCGCGCAGTTCAACGAAGAAATCGGCGCCGATTTGCCGGAAGACGAAGCCGACACCATCGGCGGTTTTGTCGCCAGCCATCTCGGCCGCATGCCGCACAAGGGTGAGGAATTCACCCTGGGCAACCTGCAATTCGAAGTGCTGCGCGCCGACGCCCGCCAGATCCACGTGCTGCTGGTCGAAAAACTGCCGCCGTCCCTGCACAACAGCGACGACGACTGATGCTGCTGCGTCGCCGTACCACACCAGCCGCACCGGCCGATTCCGCTGCACGCGGGTCGCGCCCATCCGCCGTCTCGCTGGTCATTGCCGCCCTCGCCGGCGGCGCTTCCCTGCTTTCCTTCGAACCCTTCGGCTGGTGGCCGATCCAGTTCGTCCTGCTGGGCTGGCTGTTCTACCAGGTCGGCCTGGGCAGCTCGGTCAAGCGCGCCACCCTGCTCGGCTGGGCCTTCGGCTTCGGCTGGTCGGTCGGCGCCATGTTCTGGCTGTACACCTTCATGACGCGCTTTGCCCATTTGCCGGGCATCCTCGGCGTGATCGGCGTGGTCCTGCTCGGCCTCTACATGGGCCTGTTCGGCGCGTTTGCCACGGGCGTATCCGCCTGGCTGCGCCAGCGCTGGTCGCTGCCGATCGCCGCCTTCGTGCTGCTGGTGCTGCCGGTGGCCTGGGGCGTGTCGGAATGGATGCGCGGCTGGGTATTCACCGGCTTTCCCTGGTCGGTGTCCGGCTATGCCCACGATACGTCGCCGCTGGCAGGCTACGCGCCGCTGATTGGCGTCTACGGCATCGGCGTGCTGGTGGCCCTGGGTGCCGGCTGCCTGGTGATGCTGACCCAGCGCGCCCGCGTGCCGGCGATTGCCCTGCTCGCCGTGCTGCTGGGCGCCGGCGCCGGTTTGCGCACGGTCGAGTGGACCGAGGCAAGGGGCAAGCCGATCACGGTGCGCCTGTTGCAAGGGAATATCCCGCAAGACCAGAAGTTCGACTACGCCTTCCTCACCAGCATCCTGCAGCGCTACCACGGCATGATCACGGCCGCGCCGGCCGACCTGATCGCTACGCCGGAAACCGCCGTGCCCGTGTTCCGCCACCAGCTCGATCCGAGCTACCTGACGAGCCTGCAAAGCTTTGCCAGCGCCAACGGCAGCACCCTGGCGGTCGGCATGCCGCTGCTCGATGGTCCGCAGCAGTACGCCAACAGCGTGGTCACCATCGCGCCCCAGCCCCAGGCCTATCGCTACGACAAGGCCCATCTCGTACCCTTCGGCGAATTCATTCCGCCGGGCTTCCGCTGGTTCACCGACATGCTGAATTTGCCGCTGAACGACGCCACCCGCGGCAAGGCGCTGCAGGCGCCGTTCGCGGTGAAGGACCAGCTGGTGCTGCCGAACATTTGTTATGAAGACGTGTTCGGCGAAGAAATCGCGTATCAGCTGCGCGCGGCGCCGCGTCCGGCCACGATGTTGCTGAACATGTCGAACCTGTCCTGGTACGGCCAGTCGACGGCCATCCCCCAGCACCTGCAGATCTCGCGCATGCGAACGCTGGAGACCGGCCGCCCGATGCTGCGCGCGACCAACGACGGCGCCACCGCCGTCATCGACCACCGCGGCCGGGTGACCCATGTGCTGCCCTTCTATACCGAAGGCACGCTGGCCGCCACCGTGCAGGGCACGACCGGCATGACGCCGTTCATCCGCTTCGGCAACCTCGGCTTCCTGGTGCTGGGCGCGTTCGCCCTGCTTGGGGCCTGGTTCGCCGGCCGCCGCTACCGACAGAAAAAGGCCAATCCCGTATAGATGAGTTGAATCCGGCCCCAGAAGGCCGCTAAAACCCGCTAGAATTGGTCATTTGGCAAACTTACCGTGACCGCGGCTTCCACGCCTGCGGCGCCCCCTCGAGATGCTCACATTCCAACAAATCATCCTGACCTTGCAAACCTACTGGGACAAGCAAGGCTGC
Source organism: Massilia sp. YIM B02769 (assembly GCF_030411995.1). Taxonomy (GTDB): domain Bacteria; phylum Pseudomonadota; class Gammaproteobacteria; order Burkholderiales; family Burkholderiaceae_D; genus Telluria. The sequence goes on along the minus strand of NZ_JASNRC010000003.1, from coordinate 381,047 downwards.
GCCCTGCTCCAGCCGTATGACATGGAAGTCGGCGCCGGCACCTTCCACACCGGCACCTTCCTGCGTGCGATCGGCCCCGAGCCATGGCGCGCCGCCTACGTGCAGCCCTCGCGCCGCCCGAAAGACGGCCGCTACGGCGAAAACCCGAACCGCCTGCAGCACTACTACCAGTACCAGGTGGTCCTGAAGCCGGCGCCGGAAAACATCCTCGATCTCTACCTCGGCTCGCTCGAAGCCCTGGGCCTGGACCTGAAAAAGAACGACGTGCGCTTCGTCGAGGACGACTGGGAAAGCCCGACCCTGGGCGCCTGGGGCTTGGGCTGGGAAGTCTGGCTGAACGGCATGGAAGTCACCCAGTTCACCTACTTCCAGCAAGTCGGCGGCCTCGATTGCAAGCCGGTGCTGGGCGAGATCACCTACGGCATCGAGCGCCTGGCGATGTACCTGCAGGGCGTGGAAAACGTCTACGACCTGGTCTGGACCGAGTGGGAAGAGAATGGCGTCAAGAAATCGCTGTCGTACGGCGACGTCTTCCACCAGAACGAAGTCGAGCAGTCGACCTATAACTTCGAGCACGCGAACACCGAGCTGCTGTTCCAGGCCTTCGCGAATCACGAATCCGAAGCCAAGCGCCTGATCGAACTGGAACTGACCCTGCCGGCCTACGAGCAGATCATGAAGGCCTCGCACAGCTTCAACATGCTGGACGCGCGCGGCGCCATCTCGGTGACCGAACGCGCCGCCTACATCGGCCGCGTGCGCACCCTGTCGCGCCTGGTGGCCCAGGCCTACTACGATTCGCGCGAGAAGCTCGGCTTCCCGATGGCTCCCGGTGCAGCCAAGGCTGCTGCCTGATCGTCGACCAGATAAGAACATGAATATGAACCAGACTCTCCTCGTCGAAATCCAGACCGAAGAACTGCCGCCGAAGGCCCTCGTCAAACTCGGCGCCGCCTTTGCCAATGGCATCGCGAACGGCCTGAAGGCGCGCGACTTCCTCGAAGCCGACAGCACCGTTACCGCCCACGCCACCCCGCGCCGCCTGGCCGTCAGCATCACCAATGTGCGTGACACCTCGCCCGACAAATCGATCCGCGAAAAGGTGCTGCCGGTATCCGTCGCCCTGGACAAGGAAGGCAATCCAAGCGCGCCGCTGGCCAAGAAGCTGGCCGCCCTCGGCTTCCCCGACCTGCAAATCAGCGACCTCGAACGCGCCCAGGACGGCAAGGCCGAATCCTTCTTCTACACCTACACCGCAGCCGGCAGCGCCCTGGCTGGCGCCCTGCAGGACGTGCTGCAGGAAACCGTCGCCAAGCTGCCGATCCCGAAGGTCATGAGCTACCAGCGCCCGGATGGCGCCACCGTGCAGTTCGTGCGCCCTGTGCACCTGCTGCTGGCCCTGCATGGCGATCAAGTCCTGCCCCTGAACCTGCTCGGCCTCGAAGCCGGCCGCGTGACCATGGGCCACCGCTTCCTGTCGCACGGCGGCCAGATCACGGTGCCGCACGCCGACCAGTATGCAGCCGTGCTGGAAAGCGAAGGCAAGGTCCTGTCAAGTGCCGAAGCGCGCAAGGAAAGCATCCGCACCCAGCTGCTGGAAAAGGCCGGCGCCGACCAGGTCCTGATGCCGGAATCGCTGCTGGACGAAGTGGCGGCCCTGGTCGAATGGCCGGTCGTTTATGAGTGCAGGTTCGAGGACGAATTCCTGGCCGTGCCGCAGGAATGCCTGATCCTGACCATGCAGACCAACCAGAAATACTTCGCCCTGACCGATGCGAATGGCAAGCTGCGCTCGCGCTTCCTGATCGTGTCGAACATCGCGACCGATGACCCGTCGGCCATCGTCGGCGGCAACGAACGCGTGGTGCGCCCGCGCCTGTCGGACGCCAAGTTCTTCTTCGAGCAGGACAAGAAAAAGACCCTGGAATCGCGCCTGCCGCTGCTGGCCAACGTGGTCTACCACAACAAGCTGGGCACCCAGGCCGAGCGTACGCAGCGCGTCACGCGCCTGGCCGGCGCGATTGCCAAGCGCCTCGGCTACGACGTGCAGCTGGCCGAACGCGGCGCCCAGTTGGCAAAAGCCGACCTGCTGACCGACATGGTCGGCGAGTTCCCCGAGCTGCAAGGCATCATGGGCACCTACTACGCGCGCCACGACGGGGAGCACGAGGAAGTCGCCCTGGCTGCCTCCGAACACTACCAGCCGCGCTTTGCCGGCGATGCCCTGCCGACCACCAACACGGGCCTGGCAGTGGCCCTGGCCGACAAGCTGGAAACCCTGGTCGGCATCTGGGCCATCGGCCTGCAGCCGACCGGCGAAAAGGACCCGTTCGCATTGCGCCGCCACGCCCTGGGCGTGATGCGCATGCTGGTGGAAAAACGCCTGCCGCTGTCGCTGTCGGAATTGCTGGCTGACGCTGCCGCCGTATTCGAAGGCCAGGCTGCATTCAAGGACCCGACCGCGGAGGTGAAAGCCTTCATGCTCGACCGCCTGCGCGGCATGCTGCGCGAGCGCGGCTTCACGCCGAACGAAGTCGAGGCCGTGCTGGCCCAGAACCCGGACCGCGTCGACGACGTGGTGCAGCGCCTGGAAGCGGTGCAGGCCTTTGCCGCCCTGCCGGAGTCCGCCTCGCTGGCCGCCGCCAACAAGCGCATCACCAACATCCTCAAGAAGAACGAGGAAGCGATGCCGCAGGACGCCGCCATCAAGCGCGAGCTGCTGGTGGAACCGGCCGAAAGCGCGCTGGCAGCCAAGATGGGGAGCCTGGAATCGAGCGTGGACAGCGCCTTTGCCGCAAGCGATTTTGCGGGCGCCCTGAAGACCCTGGCCCAGATGCGCGACGAGGTCGACGCCTTCTTCAACGACGTGATGGTGATGGCCGAGGACCTGGCGCTGCGCAACAACCGCCTGGCCCTGCTGGCCGAGCTGCACGGCATGATGAACCGCGTGGCCGACATCTCGAAGCTGGCCGCTTAAGACAATCGCACCATGAAGCTGATCATCCTCGACCGCGACGGGGTCATCAACCACGATTCGCCGGACTTCATCAAGAGTCCGGCCGAATGGGTGCCGATTCCCGGCTCGCTCGAGGCGATCGCGCGCCTGAACCAGGCCGGCTACCGCGTCATCATCGCCTCGAACCAGTCCGGTATCGCGCGCGAATTGTTCGACATGCCGACCCTGAACGCGATCCACCAGAAGATGCACAACGCCGCCCAGCTGGTCGGCGCCGACATCGACGCGGTGTTCTTCTGCCCGCACGCGGCCATCGACAACTGCGACTGCAGGAAGCCGAAGGCCGGCATGTTCGAGGAGATCAGCAAGCGCTTCAAGGTCAGCCTGAAAGGCGTGCCGACCGTCGGCGACTCGCTGCGCGACCTGCAGGCCGGCTTCATCAGCGGCTGCGTTCCCTATCTCGTTTTGACCGGCAAGGGCGAAAAGACCCACCAGACCGGCGGCCTGCCACCCGGCACCCAGGTCTTCCCCGACCTGGCCGCGATGGTCACTGCCTTCCTGAAATCAGCGTCCACCACCAGTTCTACCTGACTCCGAAAGAGAGCACGTTCTTGCGTACCGTCGTCCCGTTCCTGCGTTCCCTGCTGTTTACCATCGTGATGGTGCTCGCCACCGTGATCTGGGCCTGCGTCTGCTTCCTGGCCGCGCCGCTGCCCTACAACAAGCGCTTCTGGGTCACCTCGCGCTGGAACGTCTTCATCATCTGGTGCGCGAAAGTCATTTGCGGCATCCGCTACGAATTCAAGGGCTACGAAAACCTGCCTGACGCGCCGGCCGTGGTCCTCTCGAAGCACCAGTCGGCCTGGGAAACCATCGCCCTGCTGCCGAACCTCACGCGCCCGCTGGTCTTCGTCTTCAAGAAGGAGATCCTGTACATCCCCTTCTTCGGCTGGGCCATGGCCTTGCTGCGCATGATCCCGATCGACCGCAAAGAAGGCAAGAACGCCTTCGCCCACGTGGTCCGCCACGGCAAGCGCCGCCTGGCCGACGGCCAGTGGATCATCATGTTCCCCGAAGGGACGCGCATCCCTGTTGGAAAAAAGGGAAAGTACAAGAGCGGCGGCACCCGCCTGGCCATCGAAACCGGTGCCGTTGTCGTGCCGATCGCGCATAATTCAGGTGAGTGCTGGCCGAAGAATTCGTTCATCAAGCGTCCCGGTTTGGTGACCGTCTCGATCGGCAAGCCGATATCGCCGCTGAACCACACTCCCGACAGCCTGATGCAAGAGGTCGAAAATTGGATAGAATCAGAAATGCGCGTCATTTCGCCCCACGTCTACACCGGTGGCTGAACGAAGTCGGGAACCTGATCACCGCCTCTTCTTCGCAGCAAAGCATGAACACACCCAAGCCGGACGGGTCCCAGCTGGACCTGTTCGCACGCGACCCGCGCCTCGACCCATGGCGGGCGCCGGCGCCGCCTGCAGCCAGGCCGGCGCCGCCTCCGCCTCCCCAGCCCCTGTTCAAGGCGCCGCCCGCGCCACCCCGCATCACGCTTCCCTCCCCGCCGCGCACGCCCGACGATCCGCCACTGAAGCGCATCGTGCTCGGCCAGTACGCGGTCGACTATGAACTGAAACGCTCGTCGCGCCGCTCGATCGGCTTCATGATCGACGACGACGGCCTGCACGTGACCGCGCCGCGGCGCGCCACGCAACCATCGATCGAGGAAGCGATCCGCGCCAAGCAGCGCTGGATCCTGACCAAGCTGCACGAACGCGGCGAACGGCGTGCACGCCACGCCCAGCGCGAACCTTTGCGCTGGGAAGACGGTGCGCGTTTGCCTTACCTGGGCGGCGAGATCGTGCTGCGCCTGGAACCGGCGGCGCGCAGCCACTGCGTGTTCGATGCTGAAACGCGCGAGCTGCGCATTGGCGTCACGGCGGGGCTGACGGAGTGGCAGCTGAAGGAGCGTGTGAAACTGTGGTTCCATGCGGAGGCCAAGCGCCTGTTCACCGAAAGGCTGGATTTCTATGCGCCGCAGCTGGATGTGCACTACCGCTCGATGACCTTGTCGTCGGCCGGTACGCGCTGGGGCTCGTGCACGGTGGCGGGGAATATCCGCCTCAGCTGGCGCCTGATCCACTATCCGCTGGCGCTGATCGACTACGTGGTGGTGCACGAACTGGCGCACCTGCGCGAGATGAACCACAGTCCGGCGTTCTGGGCGGTGGTGGGGTCGGCCTATGCGGATTACGACGGCGCGCGGCTGGAGCTGCGGCGGCGCTCGCACGAGATGCCGGTGTTGTTTGCGGAGTGATGCGGGGGCGTCCGCGCCGCGTTTCGAATAATCGGATGGTGTACCGCGTGGGGTCATTGAAGCCGGGGGCTTCAATGACGAGTCCACCTTACCAAACCGATTTTCGTAGGGTGGACACCTGTGTCCACGCTGTAAGGTACTCATGCGGACCACAACGCCGTTGATGCCTCCGGCCTACGCCTACCTCAACGCATTCTCCCGCCGCGCATCCGCCAGCAACTGCATCCCGCGCTGCTGCGTCTCGTTCAGGCAGCGGAACGGAATCGGCAGCGTCCCGCGTTTCAGGACCATCATGAACCCGCGCGAATAGGTGCGCACGGCCGTCACGTCGGCCCAGTCGATCAGGGTCACGCCACCGCTGGTACGCACGATGCCGTGGCGGTCGATGGTGAATTCATAGGTGCGCTTGCCGCGCCCGAGCAGTACGAAATGCATGGCGGCGCTGGCGGTGCTCTTGATGCGCAGGAAGAGGCTGGCTGGCCAGCGGATACGGCGGCGGCGGATCAGGAAGCCGCCGTGCTGCCACATGAAGCCGATGTACTCGCGCAGCGTGTAGCGGACGAAGAAATGCAGGTCGCATAAGGCCGCCGCAGCGGGGTTGGATGGCGCCGACGCGTTGGCAACAGCACCGGTGGCCGCGCTGTAGAAACCTTCGTCGCTCCCATCGGCAGCTTGATGGGCCATGATCGCCATCGGTTGTCCATTGCGTGCCGGTCCCGGGTGATTTGACGACAACATGCGCATCCCCTTTTCTACCGAACTCAAAAAGCAATGGTATCAAAAGCTAGGGAATAATCCGTTGCAAGAGTTCAACAGTGCGCAGGGTCGCGCCGCGGTGGCGGCCGGCCCAGGCCGCCGCCTGGGCGCCCATCGCCGCACGTGCAGCGTCATCCGCCAGCAGCCGCGCCGCCTGCGCCACCAGCGCATCGGCGTCGCCCACGCGCACGGCCCCGCCCGCTGCAACCGCCTCGATCGTCGCATCCAGGAAGTTGAAGGTGTGCTCGCCCACCAGCACCGGCTTGCCCACCGCGCAGGCTTCGATCAGGTTCTGTCCGCCCAGGGGCAGCAGGCTGCCGCCGATAAAGGCGCAATCGCAGGCGGCGTAATAGGCGAACATCTCGCCCATCGAATCGCCAAGCAGCACGTCGGCATCGACCGCGCCGTCATCCATACGCGAGCGCCGTTGCAGCGACAGGCCGCGCGCCGCCACCAGCTGCGCCACCTCGTCGAAGCGCTGCGGATGGCGCGGCACGATCGCCAGCAGCGCATTCGCCGGCTTGCTTGCCAGGCGCCCCCAGGCATCGAGGATCAAGGCTTCTTCGCCATCGCGCGTGCTGGCGCACAGGAATACGAGCCGTTCGCCAATGCGTGCGCGCAGCCAGGCGCCCTTTTCCAGGGCCGCCTCGGGCGGCACCACGTCGAACTTGATGCTGCCGGTGACGGCCACCTGCGGCGCGCCGAGCGAGCGGATGCGGTTCGCATCGTCCTCGGTCTGCGCGGCGACGGTGGTGATCGCGCGCGCCGCATCCACCATGATGCCGCCGAAGCGCTGGCCGCGGCGCAGCGAGCGTTTCGACAGGCGCGCATTCACCAGCGCCACCGGAACGTGTTCAGCCGCGCAGCCGGCGATCAGGTTCGGCCAGACCTCGGTCTCCATCAGGATGCACACTTGCGGCCGGAAGTGGCGCAGGAAGCGCCGCACCAGCAGGCCGGTGTCGTAGGGCAGGAAGGATTGCACGACGCGCTCGCCATGCTTGCCGAATAGCGCGGCGCCGGTGGCGCGGCCGGTCGGCGTCATGTGGGTCAGCAGGATGCGGCAATCGGGCCAGCGCGCCAGCAGCGCCTCGACCAGGGGTTCGGCGGCGCGCGTTTCGCCGACCGAGACGGCGTGCACCATGAAGGTCCGGCGCGGCGCCAGTACCGGCCCGTAGAAGCCCAGGCGCTCGCCGACGTGCCGGCGGTAGCCCGGCTCCTTGCGCCCGCGCCACCACAGGCGTCCCAGCACCAGCGGCAGCGCCAGCCACCAGAGCAGCGAATACAGGGAACGGTTCATATCGTTTGCAGCAGCGCGCGGGCGGCCGCGATCACCTCATCGGCGGACGGCGGCGCGCCCATCTCGCCTAGGTTGACGATGCGCGGCGACCAGTTACCCTCGGTCTTCCACTTCGGCGAATCGGCATAGATCTCCACCGTCGGCCGGTAGAAAGCGGCGGCGATGTGGGTCAGGCCGGTATCGACGCCAACTGCCAGCGCGGCCTGCTGGGCCAGGGTGACGGCATCCATCATCGACAGTTTCGGCAACACGCGTGCATGCGGGATGCCGGCGGCCAGCGCCTCGGCTTCCCCCTTTTCCTTCTCCGAACCCCAGGGCAGCAGCACCGGCATCGGCGCCAATGCATGGCCCAGCGCGATCCAGTTCTGCGGCGCCCACTTCTTGGCGTCGCGTGCGGTCCCGTGGAAGAACACGGCATAGCTTTCGGCCGGCAGCCAGTCCGGCCGGTTTGAAACTTGCGGCGCCGGCAAGCCGAAATCGGGCGGCGTGTCGACCGCATAGCCGAGCGCGGCGCCCGCCACCAGGCGCCCGCGCGCCACCGCGTGCGTACGCGGGTCGAGCGGGATGCTCTCGGTGTGGAAGAAGCGCGAGATGCCTTCGTAGCCCGAGCCTTCGCTGCCGTTGGCCAGGCCGACCTTGCGCCCGCCCGGCTTGACGCGTGCGGCGCCCATGATCACACCGGTCTTCAGCAGGCCCTGGGTATCGAACACGACGTCGTATTCTTCTTCGCGCAGGGTGCGCCAGAAGGCCTTCATCTCGGCGCGGGTCTTGGGTTTGCCGAGGCCCTTGCGCCAGCGCCGCAGCGCGAACGGGATGATCTTCCGGACGTGCGGATTCAGGCGCACCAGGCTGACATAGCCCTCTTCGACCACCCAGTCGATCGTCGCGTGCGGATGGTGGCGCAGGATATCGGCCACCATCGGCAGGTTATGCAGGGCGTCGCCCAGCGACGACACCCGCACCAGCAGGATCTTCATTCAGGCTCGCTTCAGAACGGCAGTTTGGCATCCGGCTTCGCGGCCAGGATCACGCTGCGGAATTCGTCCTGGATGCGCGCCAGGGCTTCCGGGCTTTCGCCTTCGAAGCGCAGCACCACCACCGGCGTGGTGTTCGAGGAACGCGCCAGGCCGAAGCCGTCGGCATACTCGACGCGCAGGCCGTCGATGTCGTTGATCTTTTCCGACGTCGGGAAGGTCGCGTCGCTGCGCAGCTTGTCGATCAGCGCGAAGTTCTCGCCCTCTTCCAGGTGCAGGTGCAGCTCCGGCGTGCTGATCGCGGTCGGCAGCGCATTCAGCACGCTCGACGGGTCGGCGTGGCGCGTCAGCAGTTCCAGCATGCGCGCGCCCGAGTACAGGCCGTCGTCGAAGCCATACCAGCGGTCCTTGAAGAAGATGTGGCCGCTCATTTCGCCGCCCAGCGGGGAACCGGTTTCCTTCAGCTTGGCCTTCACCAGCGAGTGGCCGGTCTTGTACATCAGGGCGCGGCCGCCGTGCTGCTCGATCCACGGGCCAAGATGGCGCGTGCACTTCACGTCGTACAGGATTTCGGCGCCCGGATTGCGCTCCAGGACATCGGCCGCGAACAGCATCATCTGGCGGTCCGGATAAATGATGTGGCCATCCTTGGTGACGATGCCCAGGCGGTCGCCGTCGCCGTCGAAGGCGAGGCCGATCTCGGCATCGGTGGTCTGCAGGGCGCGGATCAGGTCCTGCAGGTTTTCCGGGTGCGCCGGGTCCGGGTGGTGATTCGGGAAGTGGCCGTCGACTTCGCAGAACAGCTCGATGACGTCGCAGCCCATGCCGCGGTACAGGTCCCCGGCGAAGGCGCCGGCCACGCCGTTGCCGCAGTCGACCGCGATCTTGATCGGACGCGCCACTTTCACGTCGCCGACGATGCGCTCGAGGTAGGCGGCGCGGATGTCGTGGGTGCTGTAGCCGCCCTGCTGCTCCGCGTCCTTGCCGTCGTGGGCCACGATGCTGTCGTACAGCCCGGTGATGGCATCGCCGTAGATCGCTTCGCCGGCCAGCACCATCTTGAAACCGTTGTAGTCGGGCGGGTTGTGGCTGCCGGTGACCATGATGCCCGAACGCGTGCCTTCGAGGACGTTGGTGGCGAAGTAGACCATCGGCGTGGCGACCATGCCCAGGTCGACGACGTCGACGCCGGCGGCCTGCAGGCCTTCGGCCAGGGCCGCGGCCAGGGCAGGGCCGGACAGGCGGCCGTCGCGGCCGATCACGACCTTGCGCTCGCCCTTGGCCAGTGCCGCCTTGCCGAAGGCCTGGCCGATGGAACGCGCCACGCCGGCGTCGAGCGTGCTGTCGATCACGCCGCGGATGTCGTATGCCTTGAAAATCGTCTTCGAGAGAGCAACCATGTTCTACCTTGAGAAAGCAGTGTCAGCGGGCGCACGCGATTCGCAGGCGCGAATGGGCGCAGCATTGCCACATGTTAGAGGGATGACAAAACAGGGAGTATTGTAGCGGCAAGCGCGGCCAAGGGGAAAACCCCAGGCCGCGTGGGTGGTGCATCACCGGCGAGCGCCGGTGAATGAGGAAACCTCAGAGACTGGCAATCAGACGCGCAGTTTGTCGAGCGACTTGCCGCCTTCAACCCATTCCTTGACCCATTTCGGTTGGCGGCCGCGGCCGGTCCATTGCTGCGACTGGTTATCCGGGTGGCGGTAACGCACGGCGACCGAACCGGTTTTCGCACCGCGGGCATTGGTGGCGATCAGATCTTTCAGCGGTACGCCCACGCTTTGGGCAATTGCCAGGATTTGTTCGCGCGCCTTCTGCACTTCCTGCACTTCGCGCTTTTTCATTTCCTGTTTGATTTGCTCCTGCAGATTGCGCAAATCACCTACCGACATATTTGACAGATCCATCATCGTTCCTCGAGAGTTGAGTTAATCCAATTCCGGTGAATTCTCACCAAATGTCGCAATATACTACATTGGCAATTTATTGCCAGTCCTTCTTGCGCCAAATCAGCCACCGCGGGGACCTGAATCGAACAATACGCGCATACAGCCACAGGTAACTGATAACGAACAATAAACAGAAAACTATCAATACGCTTGTATTCTGCCAGAATAATGTCGCCGGGATGACTGCCATGAGCGAAAAAAGCCACAAATAGGGCGAGGTCCGCGCATTGCGCTTGAGCAGTGCGCGCGCTTCTTTTCTGCCCACCGTCCACCGCACTACCCGCCTGAAAATCAGGCTGTGCAGATGTATTCCATCCGGCACCGCCGGCGATTTTCCCCGTACAAACATTCGTCGATAAGCGGAAAAGACGGTTTCGAAAGCCGGATAAATCAGCAGCAAAGCCGCATACCAGGTCGATACCTCGGGATTGCGCATCACCAGCAGCAAAGCCAGTTCACCCAGCATGAATCCGATGAAGTAGGCGCCGCCATCGCCGAGGAATATCAGCCCTACCGGATAATTCCAGACCAGGAAGCCGGCGGTGGCGCCGGCCACCGTCAATGCCGCGATCAGCACGAAGACATCGCCCACCTGCAGGGCGACATAGGCCAGCGACAGCAGCATGCAGATGGTGACCATGCTGGCCAGGCCATTAAAGCCGTCGATGATATTCACGGCATTCGCAATACCGGCCACGGCCAGTACCGTAAGCGGCAGCACGACCCAGGCCGAGAGCATGAACACGCCGAATGGCAGGTCGAGACGGTCGATCTTGGCGTCGAGGAGCAGATAGCCGAGCAAGGCGCCGGCCATGGTCAGCAGGAGGCGGCGCGAGGCGCGCACGGTGCCGGTGTAATCCTCGACGATCCCGCCGATAAACGCGACAAAGGCGCTGAACAACAGCGCCGCCATCCACTGCAGCAGGATTGGTTCGCGCCAGATCGAAATGACGGCGCTGACCAGCACCGCGAAATAAATCGGCAAGCCGCCGATACGCGCCACCAGGTGGGTATGGGCGCGTTGCACACCCTGGAAATCGCTGTCGAGTGCAGGCTCGTGCAATTTCGCCTGCTTAATTACAAGCAGGGTCAGCAGGGTCGAACAAACGAAGCTTACCAGGAATGAGAACATGGTTATCCTGCGGTTCCGACTCGGCAGGCAGCGGCCTGCAACGCGCGAAAAGACCCAGCCGACCAGCAATACAAAACACGATGTGATGCATTGAGGCTCTTGTAAAGACTGTCATTCAATTGTAACCGGAGAAGCGTTCTCAACTCCAAACACATCAGTTTATCGCGCGGCATGTGCGCACGATTGAGCAAAATCGGATAGGGCGGGATTGATGCCGGAATTGGCAACAGAAATGACGTATAGAAACAGCCGGCGTCACCAGGCATTTTGCCAGGCGCGCTCAGGGAAAATCGCAGGGTTCGGCGTCTTGCAGCAAATGGCCGGCGCGGTCCTTTTCCGATATGACCGGTGCACCGGTAAGGGGCCAGTCGATTCCCAGGGCCGGATCATTCCACAGCAGGATACGCTCGTGTGCCGGCGACCAGTAGGACGTGATCTTGTAGGCGCATTCGGCGCCCTCGCCCAGGGCCAGGAAACCGTGGGCAAAGCCCGGCGGTATCCATAATTGGCGGCGGTTGCTGTCGCTCAGCACCACGGACAGCGATTTTCCGAAAGTCGGCGACGCACGCCGCATGTCGACCACCACATCGAATACCGTGCCTTTTACCGCGCGCACCAGCTTGCCCTGCGGCTGGCCAACTTGGTAATGCAGGCCGCGCACGGTATTCGCCACCGATACCGACTGGTTATCCTGGACAAAATCCGGACACAAGCCGGTGGCCTGCCCGAATGCGCGCGCGTTATAGGATTCGAAGAAAGCGCCGCGCGCGTCCGCGTGCACGGTCGGCTCGATCAGCAGCACTTCGGGAAAGATCGTCGGCAGCACTTTCATCGGGAATACACGCTCGTCAGGTTGGTGTTCAGGTTATCGCCACAGGCCGCCATTCTGCTGGCCCGCGGACGCCGCCGCAAGCCGCGCCGAACCGGCATGCGCGAAAATCATTTAGTATGCCAGCACGGCGGGCGCCTGCGGCAGCGCGTCCATGCCGGCATCATCGACCAGAAAAAGAACAGACAATGAAAACTTATGTCATAGGCGACCTGCAGGGTTGCGCCCACGAGGCCCAGGCCCTGCTCGACAAGATCGCCGACGATGCCGCCGGCGAGGCGCGCATCCTGTTTGTCGGCGACCTGATCAACCGCGGCCCGGAATCGCTGATGGCGCTGCGGCGCATGAAGGCGCTGTCCGAGGCCAGCGAAGGCCGGGTCGAGGCCCTGCTCGGCAACCACGACCTGCACCTGCTGGCGGTGGCCGTCGGCGCCCAGAAGGCCAGCAAGTCCGACACCCTGGACGAGATCCTGGCCGCCCCCGACCGCGATGACCTGATCGCCTGGCTGCGCCAACGCCCGCTGGCGATGTTCGTCGACGCCCACCTGATGGTGCATGCCGGCGTGGCGCCGCAATGGGACGCGGCCCAGACCATGGCCCTGGCCGGCGAGGTCGAGGCGATGCTGCGCAGCGAGCGCTGGATCGATTTCCTGGCCCAGATGTACGGCAACCAGCCGGACTGCTGGGACGACGACCTGGAAGGCATCCCGCGCCTGCGCTGCATCGTCAACGCCCTCACCCGCATGCGTCTCTGCCTGCCGGATGGGACCATGGATTTCGCGCACAAGGAAAGCGAGAGCGGGCCGGAAGGCTCGGGGCTGGTGCCGTGGTTCGATCTGCCGGGACGGCGCACGAACGAGGTGACGGTGGTGTTCGGCCACTGGTCGGCGCTGGGGCTGGTGCTCAGGCCGAACCTGGTTGGCCTGGACAGCGGCTGCGTGTGGGGCGGAAAGCTGACCGCGGTGTGCCTGGATGACCGGACCTTGTTGCAGGTGGATTGTCCGGAGTATCGGCCGCATGGCAAGGCGTAGGGTGGGCGCCCCTGTGCCCACGCGTGAACTATGAACATTGTTGGCCTGCTTTTCGCGCCAACACCATGCAAACGTCACGCGTGGGCACGGGGCGCCCACCCTACGGCGTCACGTGTGAGCCAAGCGCCGACGCCACCGCATCATGCGCCGCCTGCGCCAGCTCGCGCCGGTGCGCCCCCACCGCATCGATCGGCGCCAGCGGCTGCAGGCGCGCCCGGATAGTCCCACCGCGCAAAATCGTGAGGATGCTGTCGACAAAGGTGATCTCGCCCACATAATCCACGTTCGGATGCCAGGCCCCCGCCTCGTCGAGGTAGCTCAGCGCACAAGGCTGCACCGCCACGCCCGCATCGATCGCCGCCTCGAACAAATTCGCGTGGAAAGGCAATACCTGCCCCTGGTGCGCCACCGTCCCCTCCGGGAAGAACGCCACCCGTTCGCCCAGCGCCAGCACGCTGACGATGCCCTTGAAGATGTGGCGCAGCTCGCGCCGGTTGCCGCGTGCGATGAACACCGTGCCGGCGGCGGCCACCAGCCAGCCCAGCACCGGCCAGGCGCGGATCTCGGCCTTGGCGACGAAACGGCAGGGGTACAGCGAATTGATGACAAAGATGTCGAGCCAGGAGATGTGGTTCGACACGAACAGCGCATGCTCCAGCACCGGGCTCCCCGGCGCCTGCTCGACGCGCACGCCGCAGATCCCCAGCAGCCGGCGCGACCAGCGCCGCGTGATGCCGTCGCGCAGGCCGCGCCGCGCCCAGGGGAAGACGAAGGCGCAGGCGGCCAGCCCCACCAGCAGGTGCAGGAACACGCGCACAAGGCGCCAGGCTAGCCGCAGACGGATCATGGATGACGAAAGAGAGACGCGGCGCCGGGAGGCGGCACCGCGTGCGTAGCGCTCAGCGCTGATACGCGATGCGCCCGCCGACCACCGTGGCCTGCACCTGCCCGGTCACCTCGAAGCCGAGGAAAGGCGTGTGCTTGCCCTGGCTGGCGAGCGCCGCGCCGTCGACCGTCCAGCGCTTGGCGGGATCGAACACGACCACGTCCGCCGCCGCACCCGGCGCCAGGTGGCCCGCGGCCAGGCCGGCGGTACGCGCCGCCTGCGAGGTGATCTTGGCCAGGGCGCGCAGCAGTGCTTCTTCGCCATGCAGCTCCTCGGCCCATTTCAGGGTCAGCGACAGCAGCAGTTCCAGGCCGGTGGCGCCGGGCGAGGCCTCGGCGAACGGCAGCAGCTTCTCGTCGTCGTCGACCGGGGTGTGGTCCGAGCAGATCGCGTCGACCGTGCCGTCGACCAGGGCGGCGCGGATGGCGTCGCGGTCGCGCTGGGTGCGCAGCGGCGGCGTCAGGCGCGCGTTGGAGTCGAAGAAGCCGATGTCGGCGTCGGTCATGTGCAGGTGGTGCACGCCGACGTCGCAGGTGACCGGCAGGCCTTCGGCCTTGGCGGCGCGCACCAGCTCGATGCCGGCGGCCGACGAGATGCGGCACAGGTGGACCCGTGCGCCGGTCGAGCGCACCAGCTCGAAGATGGTGTGCAGGGCGATGGTCTCGGCCATCACCGGCACGCCGGACAGGCCCAGGCGCGACGCCAGCGGGCCGCTGTGGGCCACGCCGCCGCGGCCGATGTGGGCATCCTGAGGACGCAGCCAGACCGTGTAGCCGAAGGTTTTCGCATACTGCAGCGCGCGCAGCAGCACGTTGGTATCGAGGATCGGCACCTCGGCCTGGGCGAAGCCGATGCAGCCGGCTTCGGTCAGTTCCGCCATTTCGGTCAGCGCCTGGCCCTTCAGGCCCACCGTCAGCGCGCCGAGCGGGTGCACGTTGGCCTGGTCCAGGTTGCGCGCACGGTGCTTGAGCATCTCCACCAGGCCCGGCTCGTCGAGCACCGGGTCGGTGTCGGGCGGGCAGACCAGCGAGGTCACGCCGCCCTGGATCGCCGCCTGCATTTCGGACTCCAGCGTGGCCTTGTATTCGTAGCCGGGCTCGCGCAGGCGCGCCGACAGATCGACCAGGCCGGGCGCGACCACCATGCCGCTGGCGTCGATGCTGGCATCGGCCGTGAAGCCGTCCGGGGCCTCGCCCACCGCCGCCACCTTGCCGTCGACGATGAACAGGTCGGCGATGCGGTCGACGCCGTTTGCCGGGTCGATCAGGCGCCCGTTCTGGATATGAAGTTTCATGCGTGCGAAGTTCAAGCCCTGCCTCCCGCCAAAATACTCATCACTGCCATGCGCACCGCGATGCCGAAGGTCACCTGCGGCAGGATCACGGCCTGCTTGCCGTCGGCCACCGCCGAATCGATTTCCACGCCGCGGTTCATCGGACCCGGATGCATCACGATGGCGTCGGGTTTCGCCAGCGCCAGGCGCTCCGGCGTCAGGCCGTAGCTCTTGAAGTATTCCTGGGCCGAGGGCAGCAGCGCGCCCGACATGCGTTCGTTCTGCAGGCGCAGCGTGATGATCACGTCGACGTCCTTCAGGCCTTCCTCGATGTTGTTAAACACGCGCACACCCATGTGTTCCAGGCCGCCCGGCAGCAGGGTTTGCGGGCCGATGGCGCGCACTTCCGGCACGCCGAGCGTGGTCAGCGCGTGGATGTCCGAACGCGCCACGCGGCTGTGCAGGATGTCGCCGACGATCGCCACGCGCAGCTTGGTGAAGTCCTGCTTGTAGTGGCGGATCGTGTACATGTCGAGCAGGCCCTGGGTCGGGTGCGCATGGCGTCCGTCGCCGGCGTTCACGACGTGGATGTCCTTCTGGCCGGTGCGGTTCAGGTGCTCGGCGATCAGGTAGGGCGCGCCCGATTGCGCGTGGCGCACCACGAACATATCGGCGTGCATGGCCGCCAGGTTGTCGATGGTATCGAGCAGCGATTCGCCCTTGCTGGTCGATGAAGCCTGGATGTTCAGGTTGATGACGTCGGCCGACAGGCGCTTGGAGGCGATCTCGAAGGTGGTGCGGGTACGGGTGCTGTTTTCAAAAAACAGGTTGAACACGCTTTTCCCGCGCATCAGCGGCACCTTTTTGACTTCGCGGTCGGAGATGCCGACGAAGCTCTGGGCGGTGTCGAGGATGTGGTGGATGATGGCCTTCGGCAGACCCTCGATGGTCAGCAGGTGTTGCAGCTCGCCGTTCTTGTTGAGTTGCGGATGATTATGCAGTTTCGGCATTGTCGTCTTCGATGGTCAGCGAGAGTTGGCCGGCCGCGTCGCGCGCCAGCGACAGCGATTGGCCCTGTTCGAGGGTGGTGCGTACGCCGACGAAGTCGGGCGCCACCGGCAGTTCGCGTCCGCCGCGGTCGGCCAGGGCCGCCAGCCGGATGCATTGCGGACGGCCGTAGTCGAACAGCACGTTGATCGCGGCGCGCGTGGTGCGGCCGGTGAACAGCACGTCGTCGACCAGCACGATGGTGGCGCCGTCGACGTTGAAGCCGATGTGGGTCGGCTTCACGTCCGGGTGCAGGCCCTTTTTCGCGTAATCGTCGCGGTAGAACGAGACGTCGATGAAGCCCAGGCGGTTCTTCAGATCGAGGTCGCCGGCCAGACGCTCGGCCAGCCAGGCGCCGCCCGAATGGATGCCGACGATGGCGGCATCCGGCACGCCGGCAAGACCCGTGCGTACCTGTTCGAGCAAGGTGCGGTACAGCGCCTCGGCATCGAAGTCGTGTTTAGTTGTTGGCATGATCGTCAAAGTACTGTTGCAAAATGATGGCGGCCGCTTTCGCGTCGATGCGTTCGCCACGTTTGGCGGGAATGACGACGGAAGAGTAGCGTTCGTCGACCAGCTCGACGGGCAGGTTGAAGCGGCCATTGAGCTGGTTGGCGAAGCGGCGCGCGCGCAGGGTCATGTCGTGCTCGGCGCCGTCGGGATGGCGTGGCTCGCCGACGACCAGGCGCGCCGGGCGCCATTCGTCGATCAGGGCGCCGATCAGCTTGAAGCGGGTGGCGTTGTCGACGGCATCGACAATGGAAAGCGGCTGGGCTTGCCCGGTCAGGGTGTTGCCCATCGCAATGCCGATGCGTTTGACGCCGAAGTCGAATCCGAAAACGATATCAGGCATTGTCACGCATGGCCGGCCTCGGTGGCGAGCATCATCGGGTCGATGCCCAGCAGTTTGATGGCGGCGTTGTAGCGCTCCTCGATCGGCAGGTCGAACAGCACGTGGGCGTCGGCGCCCACCGTGAGCCAGCCGTTACGCGACAGTTCTTCTTCCAGCTGCCCCGGGCTCCAGCCGGCATAGCCGATCGAGACCAGCATGCGCTCAGGGCCGGTGCCGCCGGCAACCGCTTCGAGCACGTCGATCGAGGTGGTGAAGGCGACTTCCTCGGTCACGTTCAGCGAGGACGAATAGCGTCCGCCCGGACTGTGCAGCACGAAGCCGCGGTCGTCCTGGACCGGGCCGCCGAACATGATCGGCTCGTCCACCACGCCCGAACGCAGGCCGTCGGCCACCTTCAGGTCGATGCGGTCGAACAGCACGTCCATGGTCATGTCGGTCGGCTTGTTGATGACCACGCCGAGCACGCCTTTTTCGTTGTGCTCGCAGATATACACCACCGCGCCGCCGAAGATCGGGTCTTCCATGGATGGCATGGCGATGAGGAAATGATTGGCTAAATTTAACCCCGATGCGGCCGGACCGATGTTTCCCAGGGTTTCGCTCCCCTGCGACAGGCCGGCCATGGGCAGAGTGGTGACGACTTTACTCTTCTTCATATGCTGACTCTCTCTTGGCTCACGCGCTGATTGTCCACTAGTATCCAGACTACAACATTAGGTTTTTCATTAGTTTACACTGAAACGCCGGGCAGCCACCCGGCAGCGTGGTTTGCACGCAGCGGCGGCAGGAGCGTGCGCGGCGTAATGCGAGGATACAAGCCAGTAAAATAGCGCGTCGCCCCCTAGGCCGCGTTGACTGAACACACAATGATTCCAATAAGCAAGTCCCTCGTCTGGTTCCGCCGCGACCTGCGCGCTTTCGACCATGCCGCACTGCACCATGCCCTGCGCGCCTCCGGCGCCGTGTATTGCGTATTCGTCTTCGATACCGAGATCCTGGCCAGCCTGCCGCGCGACGATCGCCGCGTGCGCTTCATCCACGCCAGCCTGGTCGAGCTGGGCGCCGAACTGCGCCGCCTTGGCGGTGGACTGATCGTGCGTCATGGCCCGGCGCGTGAGATCGTTCCCGCACTGGCGGCCGAACTCGGGGCGCAAGCGGTGTATGCGAATGCCGACTACGAACCGGGCGCCATCGAACGCGATGCCGCCGTCGCCGAGGCGCTGACCGCGGACGGGCGCCAACTGCTGGGTTTCAAGGACCAGGTGGTGTTCGAGAAGAGCGAGGTGCTGACCCAGGCAGGCAAGGTGTATGGCGTGTTCACGCCTTATAAAAATGCCTGGCTCAAGCGGCTGGCGGCCGAGCCGGAAGCGGTGGCGCCATGGCTGATCGAACCGCACGCGGCGTCCTTCGCGCCAGCGCCTCCGGGTTCGTCGATGCCGAGCCTGGCCGATCTCGGCTTCGACGATGGCCCCTTGCCCGCGCCGGCCGGCATGGCGGGCGCCACCGAACTGTTCGAGGGCTTCCTGCCGCGCCTGGCCGACTACGGCACGGCGCGCGACTTCCCGGCGCAGAGCGGCACCTCGCAGCTGTCGATCCACCTGCGCTTCGGCACCACCTCGGTACGCCACCTGGTGCGCACGCTGCAGCAGATGATGGCCATGGGCGCCGGCGGCACGGGCGCGCCGGTGTGGCTGTCGGAACTGGTCTGGCGCGACTTCTACGCGATGATCCTGTCGCACCATCCGCACCTGGCCGAGCGTTCGTTTAAGCCGGCGTTCGATGCGGTCGAATGGGAAGCGGGGCCGCAGGCCGATGCCTTGTTCGCGGCCTGGTGCGAGGGGCGTACCGGCTACCCGCTGGTCGATGCGGCGATGGCGCAGCTGAACGAAACAGGCTTCATGCACAACCGGCTGCGCATGGTGACGGCCAGCTTCCTGGTCAAGGACCTGGGGATCGACTGGCGCTGGGGCGAACGCTACTTTGCGCTGAAGCTCAACGATTACGACATGGCGTCGAACGTCGGCGGCTGGCAGTGGGCTGCCTCCACCGGCTGCGATGCGCAGCCCTGGTTCAGGATCTTCAATCCGGTGCGGCAGTCGGAGAAGTTCGATGCGCGCGGGGAGTTCATCCGGCGTTATCTGCCGCAGCTGGGCAAGCTCGATGCGCGCGATGTGCATGCGCCGTGGCTGGTGCCTGCCGACGAACTGGCGGCATGTGGCGTGGTGCTCGGGAAGGGTTATCCGGAGCGGGTCGTCAAGCACGATGAGGCGCGGGAGAAGACCCTCGCAAGATTCGCAGTGGTCAAGGCTGGCGCTTCGCCTGACGATTGAGCAGCCGTTGTAACGCGTGGGCACGGGGCGCCCACCCTACAAAAGCATCGGCCAGAGGTGGTGGCATACGTAGGGTGGGCGCCCCGTGCCCACGCGGTGACAACACATGCATGTCGAACCGCCGCATCAATCCGCCGGCGGCATCTCCCCACCCAACAAGCCCGCGATCGCCCCCAGCAGCACCGGCTCCTGGAACGGCTTCCCGAAATAGGCATTCACCCCCAGCCCCATCGCGTAGTTGCGGTGCTTGTCCGCCGTGCGCGAGGTGATCATGATGACCGGGATCGCCTGGGTCGACGCGTCGCTGCGCACGTGGCGCACCAGGTCGAAGCCATCCATGCGCGGCATCTCGATATCGACCAGCATCAGGTCGGGCCGCACTTCCGGCAGCTGTTCGAGCGCGTCGACGCCGTCCTTGGCCAGCGCGACACGGTAGCCTTCGCGCTCCAGGAAGCGCTGGGTCACGCGGCGCACGGTCAGCGAATCGTCGACCACCATCACGGTCGGCTTGTGCACCGCCGGCACCGGGTGCAGCGGCACGTCGATCATCGGCGCCGCCGTGCCGGCATTCCTGCCCAGCGCCAGCGGGTTCAGGATCAGGACGATGTCGCCCGAGCCCAGCACCGTGGCGCCGGCGATGCCCGGCACGCGCGCCAGTTGCGGGCCGAGGTTCTTGATGACCACCTCGCGGTTGCCCAGCACCTCGTCGACCTGCAGCGCGATGCGCTCGCCGCCGCTGTGCAGCAGCATCACCGGACGCGAACGCAGGCCCGGCTCGAAGGTCTCGGCCTCGCCCAGCAGCGCTGGCAGGTAGTGGAAAGGCAGCACCTGGCCCTGCACTTCCAGCACGCCGGCGGCGGCAGCCGCGGCCAGGTCGGGTTCGCGCACCGGCTGCACCTGCTCGACCAGGGTCGAGGGCAGCGCATAGGTCTTGCCGGCGCTGGCCACCAGCACCACCTGGGTGACGGCCAGGGTCAGCGGCAGGTGGATGGTGAAGCGCGTGCCCTCCCCCGCACTTGATGCGATCACCACGCGCCCGCCGAGCGCCTGGGCTTCCGAACGCACCACGTCCATGCCGACGCCGCGCCCGGCCAGTTCGGTCAGGGTGTCGGCGGTCGAGAAGCCCGGCGCGAAGATCAGTTCGGCCGCGTCCTTGTCGCCGATCTCGGCCTCCGGCTCGACCAGGCCCACCGCGCGCGCCTTGGCGCGGATGCGTTCCAGGTCGAGGCCGGCGCCGTCGTCGGAGAACTGCAGCACGACTTCGTTGCCCTGCTGGCTGACCTGCACCAGCACTTCGCCGGTCTCGTTCTTGCCGGCCTGCGTGCGCGCGGCGCGCGGCTCGATGCCGTGCACGATGGCGTTGCGCAGCAGGTGCTCGAAAGGCGCGGCCATCTGTTCCAGCACGCTGCGGTCGATTTCCACGCCGCCGCCGCGGATGTCCAGGTTGACGCGCTTGTCGGTTTCCTTGGCGGTCTGGCGCGCCACGCGGAACAGGCGCTCCGACAGGCTGGCAAACGGCACCATGCGCACCCGCATCAGGTCGCGCTGCAAATCGCGCGTCATGCGCGACTGCGCCGCCAGTTCCTCGTTGGCGCCGTCGACGCTGCGCGCCAGCGATTCCTGGAAGGAGGCGACGTCGTTCACGCTCTCGGCCATCATGCGCGTGAGTTCCTGCAGGCGCGTGAAACGGTCGAACTCGAGCGGGTCGAATTCGCGCTCGCCGGCGATCGACATGCGCGAGGCGATCTGCGATTCGGCCTGCATCTCGACTTCGCGCAGCTGGCGCCGCAGGCGGCCCAGGTTGTCGGAGAAGTCGTTCAGCGCGGTCTTCAGCACGCCCATCTGGTTTTCCAGGCGCGAACGCGTGATCGAGACTTCGCCGGCCTGGGTCACCAGGCGGTCGAGGATATCGGCGCGCACGCGCACCAGCGGGGTCCGCGCTTCGGTCTGGACCTCGGCGACAGGTGCGGCCGGCAGCCGGGCCGGCGCGGGCACGCCGGCCTGGGTCTGCTCCACGTCGTTGTCGACGTCGGCGCCCGCGGCTTCCGGCGCCGCCGCCGGCTTGACCAGCTGCTCGAACAGCACCAGCGCCTGGTCATAGCTGGCCATCAGTTCGTCAAAGGCGCTTGGGGCCGTGGTCCCGGCGTGGACCATGTTCTCGACCTGGGTTTCCAGTTCGTGGGTGTGCTGGCCGATGCGCATCGCGCCGGCCATGCGCGCGCTGCCCTTCACCGTGTGCAGGGTGCGCAGCAGGCCTTGCGCCGGCGCGGTGTCCTGCGGGTCCTGCTGCCACTGGCGCAGGCCGTTGCCGATCTGCGGCAGCAAATCGGCCGCTTCTTCCAGGAACACCGGCAGCAGGTCGGAGTCGAGTTCGTCGTGCAGGGCCGGTTCGGCCGCCAGCGCCGGGGCGGCGAGCGATTCGTCCAGCGTTACCGGCAGCGCGACGGCTTCGAGTTCGGGCACGGCCAGGCTCTCGGCCAGGCTCGCTTCTTCCCCGGCTGCGGCAGGCGCCAGGTCTTGCGCTTCCTCTTCTTCCGGCGCGGCGAGGTCGAGGCTGATCGGCAGTTCGATCGGTTCCGGTTCGGCCAGCTCGATGCTGTCGGCGAAATCGGCTTCGGCCGCGGCCAGCGTTTCGGTATCGGTGACGGTCTCGGGAGCCGGTTCGGCCATCTCTTCGGCCGGCGCGGCCGGCTGCAGGACCGGGGCATCGAACAGGTCGTCGATGTCGAGGCCGAACAGCGCGTCGATGTCGTCGTCGGCACTTACCTGCGCAGCTGGCGCCGGGGCCGGTTCGGTCGGCTCTTGCACCGGCGGCGGGTCGGCCATCAGGCTGTCGTAGGTCTGCGCGAACAGGGTGTCCAGGCGCGCCGCCAGGTCCTGCGGCACGTCGCCGTACAGGTCTTCGGCCTGCTGCGCGCTGATTTGTTCACTGAGCTGTTCGCGCAGGGCGTCCAGCTGCGCCAGCAGTTCCGGCTGCGACGGCGCCAGCTCGCCTTGCGCGAACGCCTGCAGCATCTGGCGCACGCGCGCCAGCACCGCGTCCAGCACGTCGTGCTGCTGCGGCGCCAGCTGCGGCGCCGGCTCGCCCAGGTGTTCGAGCGTGGTTTCCAGGGCCTGGGCCAGGTCGCGCAGCGCCTCGAAACCGACCGTGGCCGAGGTGCCAGCCAGGGTGTGCACCGCCTTCAGGGCGTCCGGCGTGACGTCGCGCCCCGGTTCGTGGCGCCACTCGCCGAAGTCGCGCTCCAGCGTGCGCAGCAGCTCGTCGGTTTCGGCGACGTAGATGTTGTACAGGGCCAGCGGGATTTCCAGCGCGCCGACGCGGCGCACGCTGTCGTCCTGCGCCGGCGCCGGACGGGTGGCGGTCGGCAGGGCGAAGACATTCGTGGGGGCCGGCGCGGCCTCGGTTTCGGCGGGTTCGGCGGCTTCGGGGGCGCGCGGCTCGGTTGCGGCTTCCACCGGCTCCGGCTCGCCCGCTTGCGGCGCTTCCCCGGCGGCCAGGTCCTGCGGCGCTTCCTGCCCGGTGCCGGGTGCCGGCGCCTGTTCCGGCACGAAGGCGCCACCGGCCTGCACGCGTTCGGCGGCGGCGATCAGCGTCGCGCCATTGCGTGCCGACTGTCCGGCCTGGGCCAGTTCCGCCACCCAGGGCAGCAGTTGCGCGTGCGCGTGCGCGGCCAGCGCCAGCAGGTCGGGCGTGGCGGCGCGGCTGTCGGCCAGCCAGACATTCATCACCCGTTCGAGCGCGGCCGCGGCGGCGGCGAAGTCGTCCAGGCCGACCATGCGCGCGCTGCCCTTGAGTGTATGGAAGGCGCGGCGCACGATGGTCAGCGCGTCCTGGGCCGCCGGATTGGCGTGCAGCTGGGGCAGCGTGGCGGCGACCACGTCCAGCACCTCGCCGGCTTCGGTCACGAAAATCTCGAGCAGCTCGGCGTCGATGGCGTCCGGCTGCGCAGCCGCTTGCGGCGGCGCCGGCGCAGGGTCGGCGGCAAACTCGGCTGCAGGTTCGGCCGCAAACGCGGGCGCAGCGGCAGACTCCGCATCCTGGGCGCCGGCCTGTCCCGCAAGCTGTCCGGCCGCATGCTCCTGGGCCTGCTCGATGCTCAGTTCGCGCAGCAGCCCGGCTTCCTCGTCGAAGGCGAAGCGGACCTTGGCGCTCTCGCTGTTCTGGGCCAGCATGTCGGTAAAGAAGCCGAGCGCGCCGATATTCCGGGCGATGTTGTGCAGCGGCGCGGCCTGGGCGGCAACGTCGCCGTCGCCCTGCCCCAGCGCGCGCACCGCGTCGCGCACGTGCACGGCGGCGCGCGCGGCTTCGTCCTGGTCGAGGATGCGCAGCGCGCCTTCGATTTGATGGAGCAAGGGCGCGGCCGCGTCGAGCGCGCCGCGTTTGAGCTGCGGCTGGTCGTAGTATTCGTCGAGCAGCTTCTCGACCTGGCGCAGGCCGCCCTTGATCTCGCCGGCCAGCACGGCCACGGTCTGGCCCTGCTGGATGCGGCCGGCCAGCTCGTTCTGCCATTGCGGCGCGTCCGGCGGCGTTTCACCGGCGGCCAGGGCCAGCAGGCGCTGGCCCACCACTTCGGCGTGCTGGTCGAAGTCCTCGGGCAGCTGGCGCACCTGGTCCAGGCCGTGTTCGACGAACAGCATGGCCGCCGCCATCTCCAGCCCGAACTGGTCGCTGCGGCCGGAGGCGATCGAGTCGCTGGCGGCCTGGCCGAGCTCGCGCAGCAGCTGGGCCAGCGCCGGCGCGCCGAGTTTGTCGCTGGCGCCGGCCAGGGTGGCCAGGGCCGCGTTGAAGTCCGCTTCGCGGGTATCGTCGGCGTGCACCGCCAGCTGGTCCCAGTCGGACTTCGAGCGGGCCAATGCTTCCTTGGCTTCCTTCAGCGCGGCCGGGTCGACCTTGCCGTAGCGGCGCTCGGCATAGTTGGCCGGCACCGCGCCTTCGAGGCGGAAGGCGCGGCGCAATTCGGCTGCCTCGCCTTCGGCCTGCGCTGCGGCGGCGACGAAGAACAGCGCATCGCGCAGCATCGCGTCCGGCAGGCCGGCCTGGCCTTGCGACAGGCGGCGCAACTGCAGGTTGACCTGGCCGAACAGCTGTTTCACATACAAATCGGCGGGCAAGGCGCCCGCGGCGACCAGGTCGGCAAAGCCGTGCAGCGCGGTCCAGAAGGTGCGCGCACGGGCGTCGCCGCTTTGCGCCAGCGGCGCGATCGCGTCGGCCAGGGCCTGGGCATGCTGGCGCTGGGCCTGGGGATCGGTGCTCTTCAGGTAAGGCAGCAGCGACTTTTCGAAACGTGCGCGGCAGCCGGCGTAGTCGGGCGCGCCGGCATCGGGCGGCGCCGGCAGGTCGAGCGTGAGCGCCGTATCCACCACCAGCAAGTCGGACGGGTGGATGCGCTCGGCGCCGAGCAGTTCCTGCAGCGCGCGGTAATACGGGAACAGGCGCGCCGGCTGCGGCGCCGCGCCCGCGACCAGCTCTTCCAGGTATTCGCCGATCGCGCCATAGGCGTCGCGCACGGCTTTCGCGTTGTCAGGCGTGCAGGCCAGCGAGCGGTCCTTGAAGCCGTCGAGCGCGCGCTCGGCGGCGGCGGTGACCAACCCCACCCCTTCCACGTCCACCATCTGCAGCGCGCCGTGGGCCTGGTGCAGATGGGTCTTCGCATGCAGCAGCAGGGTCGGCTGGGCTTCGAACGAACGCGCGGCGGCGTCGTTCAGCGCGCTGCCCGAGCGCTCCAGCGCATCGCGGATTTCGCCGATCACCCACGACAACGGTCCGGTATCGAAGGTGTTCGCTGGCAGGGATGAAGTCATGGTCGTTGGCTGCTTGTTGTCTGCATTATTGGGCGACGCGGAAGCGCGACACCGAGTTTTTCAGTTCCTGCGCCAGCGCGGCCAGTTGGCGAATCGATTGCGCGGTCTGGCGCGTGCCGGCCTGGGTGTGCTCGGTCACCGACAGGATGTGCTGCATATTGTGCGCCACGCCGTTCGCGGACGTCGCCTGCAAGCCGGTGGCGAACGAGATACCCTGGATCAGTTCGGCCAGGCGGTTCGAGACGCGCGAGATATCGGCCAGCGCGGCGCCGGCCGCATCCGACAGGCGCGCGCCTTCGACCACGCCCTGGGTCGATTTTTCCATTGCCGCGGCGGCGTCGTGGGTATCGGTCTGAATCGTCCGCACCAGGGCGCCGATCTGCTTGGCCGCTTCGCCCGAGCGTTCGGCCAGGCGCTGCACCTCTTCCGCCACCACCGAGAAGCCGCGCCCCGCTTCGCCGGCCGACGCCGCCTGGATCGCCGCGTTCAGCGCCAGCACGTTGGTCTGCTCGGTAATGTCGGAAATCAGTTCGGTGATCTCGCCGATCTCCTGCGAGGATTCGCCCAGGCGCTTGATGCGCTTCGAGGTCTCCTGGATCTGCTCGCGGATCTCGTGCATGCCGAGGATGGCATTCTGCACCGCGGCCGAACCCTGCTCCGCCGCCGCCACCGACTGGCGCGCCACGTCGGCCGATTCGTTGGCCGACTTCGACACGTCGGTAATCTCGTTGGCCATGCGCAGGACGGTGGACGAAGCGTCCTCGATCTCGCGCGACTGCGCTTCGGTCGCGCCCAGCAGTTCGGTGGAGATGTCCTGGGCGTCGTTCGAGGCCTGGGTCACCTGCTCGGCGGTGCCGGTCACGCGCTGCACCAGGCCGCGCAATTCCTCGACCGTGAAATTGACCGAGTCGGCGATCGCGCCGGTGATGTCTTCCGAGACGGTGGCGTGCACGGTCAGGTCGCCGTTCGCCACGTCCTGCAGTTCGTTCATCAGGCGCAGGATCGCGGCCTGGTTCTGGTCGTTGGTGGCCTTGGCTTCTTCTTCCTTGGCCTGGGCCAGCTGGCGGCTGGCCTCGGCTTCGCGGCGGCGGCTCTCGGCGCCGCGGGTGCGGTTGCGCGAGTCCTGCAGCATGACGCGGCTGATCGAGAAGGCCGTCACCAGGGTGAAGACCGACGCCACCACCAGCAGCCAGAACCACGGGTTCGACGAGGACTGCTGTTCGCGGTAACCGGTCTGCAGCGCGGCGACCTGCTTCTTCATTTCCTCGTTGTCGCGGTGGATGGTGCGGGCGGCGGCGCGCGCCTTCGAGTAGGCCACCGGGTTGTCGAGGAAGGGCGCGAAGTCCTTGCGGAAGGCGTCGAAGCGCACCTGGATCTGGCGCAGCTTGTCGCGCAGGTCGTCGTTGCGCTGGGCGGCGGCGCCGCTCAGCAGGGTTTGCAGCGCATGCTCGAAGGCGGCGCTGTCGGCGCCGATGCGCACTGCCGCGTCGTCGCGCGGCACGCCAATGGCGAAGAAGCTGTTGGCGCCGCGCGCCAGGCGCTGGGTCAGCATCATCATGCGGCCGATCGCAGCGAGTTCGCGGGCACTCGCGCCGCGCTCGACGTTCTGGGCCATCAGGTCTTCGGTCAGCACCAGCATCTCGGTGGCCAGCGCGTCGAGCTGGCGCACGCTCTTGTCGAAGCCGATCAGCGCGCCCTTCATCTGCAGGATGTTGGCCGAACCGAGCTCGGACGCGGTCCAGGTAGCGCGCGCACGGCCCAGCAGCGCGCCCTGGCGGCCGCTGGCGGCGGGGATGGTCACGTTGCCGATGCTGCCGCCGGCGGTGAGCAGGCGCAGGTCGCGGTTGATCTCGGTGCGGCTGTCGGCCAGCTGGGCAAACGAATCGACGTTACCGGCCAGCGCATTCGGCGCGGCCTTGCCGACGCGCTGCGAGTGCAGCTGGATTTCACTGGCCACCTGGATCTGGGCGGCGACGCGGGCGTTGACGTTGGCGTTCTGCCACATCGCCAGGATGGTCAGCAGGATGCCGCCGCCGAACGCGACCAGCAGGATGCGCAGCTGGCGCGGCAGCGACAGATGGCCGATCAGGGGCAGGCTCAGGTTGCTTTCTTCTTCGTCGTCGGTGCTCGATGCGCCAGGGCGGATCAGCTGGCCGAGGCGCAGCATGGCCGCGTTGGCCGAGCCGGGCGCCTCGGCGGCGGCGGCGCCGCCCGCTGCGGACGGGATGCCTGCCAGCGCCAGCGCGGCGCCGTCCGGACCGCTGCCAAACTCGGTATCCGGCGACGACAACACGGTCTCGTCTCCGTTCTTATCCTTCGACAGAAAATTCAACGACATGATTCCCATTGCGGCTCCCTGGTCCAGCGGGTTGATTGTTGTTGTAGTGCGGTGTAATTAGAGTCCGACGTGGAGGAAGCGCTCTTCCTGCGCGAGGGCGGCCAGCGACAGCGGCGTCCAGGCCTGGCCGTCGGCGTCGACCAGGCGCAGCGCGCCGGCATCGGTGTCGGGCGTCATCGCTTCGGCGCGGCGCAGGCCGTGCACCTGGGTCACCAGCAGCGCGCACTTCAGGCCGAGGCGCGGCGCCAGCGACAGGAAGCGCGCGTCCGGGCCGGCGGCGCTGTTCTTCGGATCGAGGTAGCGCGCCAGGTCGACCACGCCGAGCAGGCTGCCGCGGATATTCGCCAGGCCCAGGTACCAGGGCTGGGTGCGCGGCACGCGCGCCAGCGCCACCGGCGGCACGATCTCGCCGGCCTCGGCCAGTTCCAGCAGGTAGCGCTGGCCGCCGATGGACACGCCCAGCTGGTGCACGGCCTGGGTGCTGCCGTCCTGGGCGGCCTGCACGCGCGCCAGCAACTGCGCCTGGTAGTCGCGCAGGCGGGTGCGGCGCAGGGCGTGCGGCGACGGGGCGGACAAGGCGGCAGCCGGGTCGGCGGGTGCGAGGTCCGGGCCGGTGACGGCGGCGTTCATCAGGCGCCGAGGGCGGCGATGCGCGCCAGCAGCTGTTGCGGGTCGACCGGCTTGACGAAGTAATCCTGGGCGCCCTGGCGCATGCCCCAGATGCGGTCGGTTTCCTGGTTCTTGCTGCTGCAGATGATGACGGGCACGCTGGACAGTTCCGGATCGCGGGCGATCGAGCGCGTCACCTGGAAGCCGTTGGCGCCGGGCATGACCACGTCCATCAGGATCAGCTCGGGACGGTCGGCGCGCATCTTCAGCAGCGCGTCTTCGCCGTTCTCGGCGGTGGAAACGGAAAAGCCGTTCTTTACCAGGATATCGGTCAGGTAATAGCGTTCGGTCGGGGAATCGTCGACGATCAGGATCTTGTGTATGGCCACGGTGGGCTCCGTACTCGGTTAATCAGGCCGCTGGGGCCGTGTGCTCGCGGACGGCCGCGAGCAGGGTGTCTTTGGAAAAAGGCTTGGTGAGGTAGGCGCTCGACCCGACCATCGCGCCGCGCGCCCGGTCGAACAGGCCATCCTTCGAGGACAGCATGACCACCGGCGTGGCGTGAAAGCGCGCGCTTTTCTTGATCAGGGCGCAGGTCTGGTAGCCGTCCAGGCGCGGCATGAGGATGTCGCAGAACACCAGCGCCGGATGATGGTCGTTGATCTTGGCCAGCGCATCGAAGCCGTCCTCGGCCAGCACCACCTGGTACCCGGCCTGGGTGAGGAAGATTTCGGCGGAACGGCGGATCGTGTTGCTATCGTCGATCACCATGATGGTGGGGCTGTTTGTGTGCTGCGATGTCGTCATGTTCGTTTCACTTCAGCATGGAACGCAACGATAGCATAGGGCTGTAGGCTTGTGCGCAAAGTGTTGCACAGAGTCAACTACGGGCAAATCGCGGAGGGAAAAGCTTGTTGGAAGGGCTAGAAAATCCGTTATCGGTGCGGGTGGTTTTGATAACTGAATTAGCAGAAATGCCAGTAAAACCGGTTTGTTTTGTTACGGGCGTATCGGAATCCCAAGAAACCGTAGCGAGCGGAAGAAGTGTTGGTCGAGAAGCGCAGCTGTACTTGAGTACAGCGAGCATCGCAGGCCAACAATTCGACGCGCAGTAGGTTTATCGAGATTCCATCAGATCGCGGTCATCTCGAAGTCGTCCTTGCGGGCGCCGCATTCCGGGCAAGTCCAGTTCATCGGCACGTCGGCCCAGCGGGTGCCGGGTGCGATGCCATCTTCCGGCGCGCCCGCTTCTTCGTCGTAGACCCAGCCGCAAATCAGGCACATCCAGGTCTGGTACGCGGTCGCCGTCGTTTCGTTACTCACGGTGTCGTTCCTTCTATCTAGTAAAATGGGGAATCAGGTATCTTAATCTACCCGCCGTGCAAAACCAATCGTCTCCGCTGATTCTCACATTTGGCGTGCTGGACCCCGTCGGCGCCCTCGGTGTACAAGCCGACCTCGCTACCTTCGCGGCCTTCGGCTGCCACGCCCTCTCCGTTCCCACCGCCTTGCTGGTGGCCGACAGCGCGCGCGTCGAGGAGCTCCATGAACTCGACACCGGCTGGATGGCCGACCAGGCGCGCGTGGTGCTCGAGGACATGCCGGTCGCGGCCGTCAAGATCGGCGCCATCGCCAGCATCGAGCAGGCCGCGGCGATTGCCGAAATCGTCTCCGACTACGCCGACGTGCCGCTGATCGTCGATCCCTTCCTGTCCTCGCTGCCCGACGCCGGCATGTCCGACGAAGACACGGTGGCGGCGATCCGCCAGATCCTGGCGCCCCAGGCCACCGTGCTGATGCTGTCGCAGGCGGAACTCGGCCGCATGGCCGAATCCTGGCGCGAGCCGGGGGCCGACAGCACGCTGGAAGCCGACGTCGCCGAACTCACCGGACGCGGTTGCCAGTACGTGCTGGTCACCTGCACCCAGGGCAGCGGCCACAACCGCGCGAACACCCTGTTCGACCGCGACGGCATGGTGACCACGATCGACTGGCAGCACCTGGCCGGGCCTTTTGTTGGCGCCGGCACCACGCTGTCGGGCGCGCTGGCCGCGCTGATGGCGCAAGGCCTGGATGCGCCCGAGGCCCTGGCCGCCGCCCAGGAATTTACCTATGGCGCCCTGCGCCATGCCCGCCGCTTCGGCATGGGCAAGCTCGTTCCCAACCGCTTCCACCGCACCCAGTTTGCGCTGGGCCGGCAATAACAAGACAAGGTTTACAAGATGACTATTGAACAAACCAGCACCTCCCGCAACGACATCCTGTTCGAACGCGCCCAGCAAAGCACGCCGGGCGGCGTGAACTCGCCGGTGCGCGCCTTCCGCTCGGTCGGCGGCACCCCGCGCTTCATCACCCGCGCCGAAGGCCCGTATTTCTGGGACGCCGACGGCAAGCGCTACATCGACTACATCGGCTCCTGGGGCCCGGCCATCGTCGGCCACGCGCACCCGCAAGTGATCAAGGCGGTGCAGGATGCGGCCGCCAACGGCCTCTCGTTCGGCGCGCCGACCGAAGGCGAGATCGAGATCGCCGAGGAAATCATCAAACTGGTGCCGTCGATCGAGCAGGTGCGCCTGGTCTCCTCCGGCACCGAAGCGACCATGAGCGCGCTGCGCCTGGCCCGTGGCGCCACCGGGCGCGACAAGATCGTCAAGTTCGAAGGCTGCTACCACGGCCACGCCGACTCGCTGCTGGTAAAAGCCGGTTCGGGCCTGCTCACCTTCGGCAACCCGACCTCGGCCGGTGTGCCGGAAGACTTCGTCAAGCACACCCTGGTCCTCGACTACAACAACGTCACCCAGCTGGAAGAGGCATTCGCCTCGATGGGCGAGACGATTGCCTGCGTGATCGTCGAGCCGGTGGCCGGCAACATGAACCTGATCCGCGCCACGCCGGAATTCCTGACCCGCATGCGCGAGCTGTGCACCGAGCACGGCGCGGTGCTGATCTTCGACGAAGTGATGTGCGGCTTCCGCGTCGGCCTGGGCGGCGCCCAGGAGATGTATGGGATCACGCCGGACCTGACCGCGCTGGGCAAGGTCATCGGCGGCGGCCTGCCGGTGGCGGCCTTCGGCGGCAAGGCGGAACTGATGCAGAAGATGGCGCCGATCGGGCCGGTCTACCAGGCCGGCACGCTGTCGGGCAACCCGGTGGCGGTGGCGGCCGGCATGACCACGCTGAAGCTGATCCAGGAGCCGGGCTTCTACGAGCAGCTGACGGCGACCGGCGAGAAGCTGGTGGCCGGCTTGACGGCGGCGGCGAAGGAGGCGGGGATCGCTTTCTGCGGCGATTCGGTGGGCGGCATGTTCGGCATGTACTTCAGCGAGACCATCCCGGCGTCGTATGGCCAGATGATGGCCGGCGACAAGGCGCGCTTCAATGCCTTCTTCCACGGCATGCTGGACGAAGGCGTGTACTTCGCGCCGGCCATGTTCGAGGCGGGGTTTGTGTCGGCGGCGCATGATGATGCGGTGATTGCCGAGACGGTGGAGGCGGCGAAGCGGGTGTTCGCGAAGCTGGCGTAATCTGTCAGTCCGGCGCTCGCAGGGCCAGCGGCGCATCGCCAAGTCGATGCGCCGAACCGTACGGTGGGCACGCTGTGCCCACGCGGATGTGCGCGTCATGTTGGCGCGCTTAGCACCACACCACACGCCACCCGAAAGTATCTGGATGATCCGCGATAACGTGTCGGGTTTGATGTTTTAACCGCCGCGTTCAATAGCCAACATGACGCACGCGTCCGCGTGGGCACGGGGTGCCCACCTTACGGTTTAACGCCACGAATATCAAACGGACGGCTTACGCCCGCGCCATCACCTCTTTGCGCTGCGCCACCACCACCCTGCGCGACGCCCGCTTGCGCCACCAGATGATCACCCCGGTCACGCTCAGCATGGCCACCACCACGCCCATGAAGGAAATCAGGATCCGCCCCGGCAGCCCCAGGATGCGGCCCGAGTGCAGCGGGAACTGGGCCTGGACAAAAATGTCCGCCGCCGTGCCCTTCCACGGCTGGCGCTCGCCCAGCAGCGCCCCGTTCACGCCGTCGTAGTACAGCAGGGCCGGACCGACGCCGCCGGTGCCATGGTCGCCGCCCGGCTGGAAGAAGCTGACCATGTAGATGCCGAACTCCTGCGAGTAATAGATGCCGCCGACCGAGTCGGTCCAGCCGCGCCGCACGCCCTCGGCGTTCGCCACCTGCACCGCCTCGGCCATCGGCACCTTCGGCTCGATCAGGTGCTGCTTGTCGGCCATCGGGCGGGTGTCGAACGGGGTCGGCGTCACTTGCGACACCTTGCTCATCACCGGATAGAAAATCTCCTGGTAGAGGTTCAGCGAGAACGCGGTGAACGCGAGGATGAACAGCAGCACCCAGGTCCACAAACTGAAAGCGCGGTGCAGGTCGAAGTTCAGTTTCGACGAGCCACCCTTCCAGCGTACCTTCCAGGCCGGCTGCCAGCGCTGCCACCAGGTTTTACCGGCCGGTTCCAGCTTCCCGTTCAGTGCAGCCACTGCCACCGCGGCCTGGCGCCGGCGCACCGGCAAGGTAAGATAAAAGCCGACAAAACTGTCCACCATCCAGACGATGGCGATCGCGCCCATCAGCCAGATGCCCCAGCGGTCGATGCCCCACATTTCCGGAATGTGCAGCGTGTAGTGCAGGCGGTACAGGAAGGAGACGAAGGTCTCCTTCGTGATCGGCCACACCGCGCCCCACTCGCGCTTGCCCAGCTCGGCGCCGGTCACCGGGTCGAGGAAGACCTGGTTGAAGCCGGGTTGCGTCAGTTCGCCGGTCCTGGTGTCGTAGCGCGGCGACACGCCCAGCGCCAGCGACTCGCCCGCCTCCGGCTGCAGCGGAATGTAGGAGACGCGGATGTCCGGATAGCGCGCCTCGACCTGCTGCGCCAGCGCCAGTGCATCCTGCGACTTGCCCGGCGTGTGCGCCTCCATCAGGTGCGGATTGAGCAGGTCGTCGAGCTCGTGGTCCCAGGAGATCACGGCGCCGGTGACGCCGCTCACGAACAGGAAGGCGGCCGTGAGCAGGCCGAAGTAACGGTGGACCAGGGTCCAGAATGCGCGCATCTCGGCCTCCTCTTTGTCTTGTCGATGCGTTAGAAGCGGTAGCGCAGCGTCAGCGTGGCGCTGCGCGGCGCGCGGTAGTTGATGCCGCCGTAGGCCGCGAACATGCCGAAGTGGGTCTTGTCGGTCACGTTATCGAGGTTCAGCTGGGCCGACAGCTGCGAGGTGAATTCGTAGCGCGCCATCAGGTTGACCAGCGCGAAGCTCTTCTGCTCGATGATGCCGTCGGTACTAGCCGGCGCGTTCGGGTCGAGGGTCCAGGTGCGGCCTTCCCAGTTCACGCCGCCGCCGACCGTCAGCTTGTCCCACTCGCCGGGCAGGCGGTAAGTGGTGAACACGCGCAGCAGGCGGCGCGGGTAGATGCTGTTGAAATCGGCGCCGTCGGCGTCCTTGGCGCGGAACTGGGTATAGCCGGCGGTGGCGTTCCAGCCCTGGGCCAGGCGGCCGGTCAGGTCGAACTCGAAGCCGCGGCTCTTGGCGCCGGCGGCGGCGCGGTAATAGACTTCCGGGACGTTCGGGCCGGCGCCGTCGCGGTCGATCAGGCCCGCTTCCTGGGCCAGGCCATCCTGCTTGATCTGGAACACGGCCAGGGAGGCGTTCAGGCGCTTGTCGAAGAACTCGCCCTTGATGCCGGCCTCGATGTTCTTGCCGACGATCGGGTCGAGCAGGTTGCCGGCCAGGTCACGGTTGTTTTGCGGCTGGAAGATGTCGGTGTAGCTGGCGTAGGCCGAGAGCTGCCGGTTGATGTCGAACACCAGACCGGCGTAGGGCGTGACCTCGTGGTCGTGCTTGATCGAATACGCCGCCGTCCACAGGCCGACGCCGTTCTTTTCGTAGTCGGTGACGCGCGCGCCGACGATCAGCTTGAGCGGATCGGCCAGGTTCAGGCGGGTGACGCCGTACAGCGCTTCCTGCTTCGTTGCGCTCTTCTCGTAGAAGGTCAGCTCGCCCCAGCTCGGGGTCGGGTAGGCGGACGGATTCCAGTTGTTGAAGTCGGTGACGGTCGAACTCGCGCCGCCGAAATCGGCCGCGCGGTTGTCCGAGTTGAAGGTCTGCTTCATGCGCATGTAGCCGAACGAGACTTCATGCTTGCGCCCCAGCGCATCGAACTCGCCGAAGACGTGCAGGCCGACGTCGTTCTGCTCCGTACGGGTGTGGTAGGAGCCCGAGAAATCGCTCATGCCGGCACCGCTGACACGGTCGGGCATGCCCGACAGGTAGAGCAGGTAGGAGTCGCCGCGGCGCTCGCCGTGGTTGTAGTTGGCGCGCACCTTCCAGCCGTTGCCGAAGCTGTGGGTCAGGTCGACGAAGCCGTTGTCGTAGGTCGAGGGCAAGGCGGTCCAGTCGGCGGCCGTGGTCTTCGAGCGGTCCCAGTTGGTGCGGGTGCCGTCGGTGTACCAGTAAGGCAGGCTGCCCCACATCGGGCCCTTGGCGTGCAGGTCCTGGTGGCTGTAGCCGGCCTGCAGCAGGGTGGTCGGCGTCAGGTCGGCCGCGATGGTCGCGTACAGGGTGTGGTTGCGGTTGCTCAGGGCGTCGATCCAGCTGTCGCCATCCGTGTATTCGCCGACGAAGCGCGCGCGCACGCTGCCGCTGGTGTTCAGCGGGGTCGAGACGTCGCCCAGCACGCGCTTGGCGTTCCAGCGGCCGACGCTGCCTTCGAGCCAGCCCTTCACTTCCTTGCTGTCGGCATGCTTGCGCACCAGGTTGATCGCGGCCGACGGGTTGCCGGCGCCGGTCATCAGGCCGGTGGCGCCGCGCACCACTTCCACGCGCTCGTAGGTCGCCAGGCTGCTCGAGACTTCGCCGGCGCTCCAGGCCTGGTCGTAGGTGGTGGCGATGCCGTCGATCTGCAGGTTGTCGATGTCGAAGCCGCGCGAGGTGAAGCCGGCGCGGTTGGTTTCGTACTGGTTGACCGAGACGCCGGTGACGTTGTCGACGATGTCGGACACCGTGGTCATTTGCTGGTCTTCGATGCGCTGCAGGTTGACCACGGTGATCGACTGCGGGGTCTCGCGCGGCGACAGCGACAGCGGCGTCGGGCCGGCGATGACGTCCGAGCCGTAGGAACCGGTGACCGGGGCCTTCTGGGCGCGGATCTGCACCTGCTGCATTGGTTGGTCGGCGACAGTTGGTTCATCGGCAATGTCGTCGGCCTCGGCATGCGCAAGCAGCGGCATGGCCATGGCAACCGCCAGGGCAATGCGGTTCAGGTTATAGCGCCCACGTGCGTGCACATGCATTTCCATCAGAGACCTCAAGTTAGTAGCAGAAGAAAAGAACGACAGGCTGGTGTCGCACGCGCGTCATCGTTCGAAACGCAGTGCAACATGCATCGTAATGAGAATGTAAATGATAACGATTCTCATTGCAAAGTCAATAAGGAAGGACGTAAAAATATGAAATACGGGTTATTTGACGTGGGTAACCAAGGATGTACGCGGCATTTATGCCACCTCAAACATCGTGCACGCGCGCCTGGCGGCGCCGGATGCGCGCTGTGTCATCATGGTTCCACTTCGGCGGGAGGCGAGCATGGTGCGACTTCGACGATCCTTACCCGGCAGCGCACGCTCGCGCGTGTCCCGTTCGCACCTGCAGCCCCCTTCCCTGCCGCGCAGCGAAGGCGCGCCCTTTGCCGTCAGCGTGGCGCTGCTGCGCATTGCCGATCCGACCAATTCGGAAAGCTATTACGCCGGCATCGTCGACGGCCTGAACGACAGCGCGCGCCGCTACCGGGTCGACACGCCGCTGCGCATCGCCCACTTCCTGGCCCAGATCGGGCACGAAAGCAGCTTCCGCGCGACCGAGGAAAACGGCCGCTATTCGGCCGTGCGCATGCGCCAGGTATTCGGCTGCAAGGGCGGACAAACCCAGTACGACCGCACGCTCAACGAATGCCGTCTCGGCGCCGACGGCCAGCCGGCGCGCCTGCGCCCCAAGCTGTGGAGCGCGTCGGATTTTTATGCCGGCAATGCCGAGCACCTGCTCAGCTACGTGTACGCCGACCGCCTCGGCAACGGCAGCGAAGCCTCGGGCGACGGCTTCCGCTACCGCGGGCGCGGCCTGATCCAGTTGACCGGCAAGGACAATTACGCCGCCTTCACCGCTGCCCACAATGCGCGCGATGCGAGCGACCCACGCGACTTCCTGCGCGAACCCGATCTGCTCCTGAGCGAACTCAAATACGCCATCGAATCGGCCTTTCACTACTGGGATGCGCGTACAGTCAATGCGCTGGCCGATGCCGACGACCTGGAAGAAGTCACCCGCGCCGTCAACGGCGGCCTGAATGGACTGAGCGACCGGGGAGCGCGCCTTGCGAACATCAAGAAAGCATTGGGGATTTGAATGGTGCGCGGCGGCGCTGGGCTGCTGCCTCGCCGTGCCGGCCTGGGGGCAGGCGCCGGCCGCGTCGCTGTGCCTGGCCGGCGAGGCCGTGGTGTTCGCCTGCAGCGTGGAAGGCAAGCTGGTGTCGCTGTGCCGCGCGGCGCACGCCGGCGGCGGCCTGCAGTACCGCTTCGGCTTGCCGGCGGCGCTGGAACTGGAATATCCGGCGCCGGGCCAGCGCGCGCAGGCGGCGTTCAAGGTCAGCAGCCTGCCCGCCATTGGCGGCGGCATCACCTCGGTCGCCTTTGGACGCAGCGGCTATACCTATACCCTGTACAGCCGCGTCGGCCGCGCGGACGACGGCGCCACGCCGGTCTTCGAGGACGGTCTGACGGTGGAGCGGCGCGGCAAGACGCTCAGGCATGTGCACTGCGAGGATGGCGGCGCAGGCTTTCAAGAAGCGCTCACGTCGCCCGTGAAATAAAATTTCAAATGATGTGCAATGATGAAATTTTATTTCATCGCCTGCATTACATTCCCGGCCCGCCCGGGCCGCCGCCGAAACCACCCGGCGGCATGCCGCCCGGCGGCGGACGCCAGCCCTCGCCCGGCGGCCCATCCTGGCGCCGGTTCGCCTGCACGCCGCCGAAGCGGTAGGACAGGCCGACGAACACCACCGGCCCGTCAAAGCGGCGCACCGAATATTCCTTCAGCGTGGCCGAATCGGTGACGGTTTCCTGTTTCTGCGAGCTGAAGATATCGCGCGCATTCACCACCAGCGTCAGGCTCTGGCTCAGGTTGCGGCGGTAGCTGAGGTCGGCGGTGGCGCTCGGTTCGCGGTAGCCATAGCCGGTCAGGGTCTTGCCCTGGGCATTGAACATCAACTGCACCTGGTCGAGCGGGGTCAGCTGGTAGTTCAGGCGCCCGCGCACGTTCACCGAGGTCGCGCTGCGCTTGCTCTCCACGCCGAGCAGGTCGATCTGCTGCTGTTCGGCCACGAACACGTTGCCGCTGGTATTGATCGAGAGTTTCGGCGTGACCTTGCCGCTGAGCGTGAACTCGAGGCCGCCGGAACGGTTGCTGCCGCCGTTTTCCAGCGTCGTCAGGATCACGGTGTCGCTCACCGCCAGCTGACGGCTGCGGATGGTGTCGCGCTCGTTGCGGTAATAGGCGCGCACGTTGGCATCGAGCACGCCAGCCTTGGTTTCGTAGCCGACCTCGAAGGAATCGGTCTGCACCGGCTTCAGCAGGGGATTGCCGCTCGACTCGTTCAGTTCGTCACGGTAGACCACGAAAGGATTCAGCTCGTTCGCGCCCGGACGGCGGATGCGGTGCGCGTACGAGAAGCGCAGATTCGTCTTCTCGGCCAATTTATACGTGGCAAACGCGCTCGGCATCCAGTTCAGGTAGCTGTTGCCGGTTTCTATACGGCTGGTCACCTGCTTCAGGTCCATGTCGGTATGCTCGGCGCGCAGGCCCAGCTGGGCGCCCCAGCGCTCGTTCACCTTCCACTGGTAGGAGCCGTACAGCGCGGTATTGCGCTCGTCGATCTCGAAGGCGTTGGTGCGGCGGT
This sequence comes from Massilia sp. YIM B02769, assembly GCF_030411995.1. Lineage (GTDB taxonomy): Bacteria > Pseudomonadota > Gammaproteobacteria > Burkholderiales > Burkholderiaceae_D > Telluria. Next base: position 342,683 of record NZ_JASNRC010000003.1, on the reverse strand, counting down.
CGTTGACGCTTTGCGCGCCGGAGGCCAGGTCGAAATCGTAGTAGCGGGTGTCGAACTCGCTCTTGTTGTCGGCGATCTTGTAGCCGACTTTCACAATGGCGCCACTCTCCAGCGGCAACTCGTAGTCGCCCGTGTAGTCGATGATGCGGGTCGCGTTATCCACGTCCTGCAGGTTGCGGCTGTCGGCCGCACGCGGCGGCGTCACCGTGTAGGTATTCGCGTAGTCGGTGTCGCTGTCGTTGTCGCTGGTCGACACGCGCAGGTCCATCTTGAACAGCTCGCCCAGCTTCTCGCCCTTGTGGTCCCAGCGCAGGCTGCCCATGTTGTTGCTGCTGTCGCCGCTGCGGCGCGTGGTGCGCGCATAGTCGCTGGTCGTGTTGCCGTTTTCGTCGAACACGCTGTAGTGGTCCAGGCCCTGCTGGTCGTTGTTGCGCTTCATGAGGCCGATGCCGGCTTCCAGCGTGTCGTCCTGGCTCAGGTTGTAGGTCACCTGGCCGCGCAGGCCGACGCTCTCGTTCAGGCCATTGCTGGTGGACTGCTGGGTGCTGCGCTGGCTGGCGCCGGTGACCGGGTCGATGCGCTCGCGCTCGCTTTCATAGGTCGAATCGCGGCCATCCTTGCGCACGTTGACGCCGCCCTGGAAGCCCCACAGGCCGGAATTGTAGGCGCCGTTCAGCGCCGCGTTGTAGCGCCCTTCCGTGCCCGCATTGACATTCGCCGCGCCGAAGCCGCCCGGACGGCGGTTGCGCTTCATGACCAGGTTCAGGATCGGTCCGCCGCCGCCTTCGTTGCCAAATTCCGCGCCCGGGTTGTTGATCACCTCGACCGAGTCGATGTCCTCGGCCGGCATGGCCTGCAGCGCCGAACCGCGGTTCTCGCCCTGCAGCATGGCCGAGGGCTTGCCGTCGACCAGGATCTGCACATTGGTGCTGCCGCGCAGCGACACGGTGCCATCGGCATCGACCGCCACCGATGGCACGTTGCCGAGCGCATCAGCGGCGCTGCCATTCGAGGCATTCACGTCGGATTTCACGTCGTAGACCTGGCGGTCGATGCGGTTGTTCTGGCGTTCGCCGACCACGTTGACGGACTGGATCTGCTGGGGGGCGGCCTCGCTCCCCTCGGTTGCCGGGGCAGCCGGGGCAGACACCGCAGCGCTGGCGGCGGGAGCCGATTGCGGCGCCGCGCGCGTGGCCGCCGCAGCCGGGACTGCCGTCGTGGACGGGACTGGCGTGGCGCGGTCAGCCTGCGCCAGCGCCGGACGCATGGCGCCCAGCTCGCACACTGCCAGGGCAACCGCGAGATACAGGGCCTGCTTGCGCGGCGACGTACCGCCAGCGCCAGAGGGGAAACGACCTTGCGTGGAACGATTTCGTTGGACCATCGGTGAATGCTTTATTGACGTTGAAGTGGCGCCGCATCCAGCGCGCGTCATCGATACCGACTCATCGGTATTGAGGCGAGCTCGACAGGCTGAAAGCCTCCATTGTAAAACCTCGGTCCGGCATTGCACCGTCATGACGGGTAAAGAAGCGTAAATGGGTGTAACAGAACCGTTCGGTCCTTCCCTGTGATGCCCCTTTTTTTTCCAGCGCGCTTCCCGATAACGCCCGATAACGCCCGAATCCGTGCGATTGCACGCGATAGGGCGCCGAAACTTCACGCTCACGGCACGATGCTTCACGATTTCAACGCGAAAGAGGACGAACGGTCCACGAAACTGAACGATATGCCGCTTCCGATATCGATTATATGCACTAACCAGGCGCTGCCGGATAGCGGGAAAATCGCGCATGCTTCTTGCGGTTTCGCCCGGCGGTGAACGCAAGCATAATAGTCGCTTCCACATGGAGGCCAGATGCCTGCTCAGCTTGACACCACGATCATCGAATCCTGGCACCGGAATAGCGCCCCCTGGATCGCCGCGATCCGGAATGGCGAAATCGAAAGCCGCACCCTGGTCACGAATGCGGCCATCGTCGAGACGGTACGCGCTTATGCGCCCGCCAGCGCCGTCGATCTCGGCTGCGGCGAAGGCTGGCTGATACGTGCGCTGCCGGAAGTGCAGATGATGGGTGTGGATGCGATCCCCACCCTGGTCGAACAGGCGCAAGCGGCCGGCGGCGGCACATTCCGCTGCCTGTCCTACGAACAGATCGCGGACGGCGCATTGCAGTTGTCCGCCGACCTGGCGGTCTGCAATTTCTCGCTGATCGGAAAAGAAGCGGTCGAAGGCCTGCTGCGCGCGGCGCCTTCTTACCTGCGTTGCGGCGGCCACCTGGTCGTGCAAACCGTGCACCCGGTATTGGCCTGCGGCGACGCGGCCTATGTCGACGGCTGGCGCGAAGGCAGCTGGGCCGGATTCAACAGCGGCTTCCAGGACGCGCCGCCCTGGTATTTCCGCACCCTGTCGAGCTGGATCGCACTGTTCGAAAACAATGGCTTGCGGCTGCGCGAACTGCGCGAGCCATTGCATCCGCATACCGGCAAGCCGGCCTCCCTGATCCTGGTCGGCCAGCTACCGGACTAAACCGCGCTTAGCGGTTGCGGGTCACGCGCCACACGGTGTTGGCCAGGTCGTCGGCCACGATCAGCGCCCCGCGCGGATCGACAGTCACGCCGACCGGACGGCCGCGCGTCTTGCCTTCTTCGGTGCGGAAGCCGGTGACGAAGTCGATCGGCTGGCCGGAAGGACGCCCGTTGGCAAACGGCACGAAGATCACCTTGTAGCCGACCGGCGCATCGCGGTTCCAGCTGCCATGCTCGCCAACAAAGGCGCCGTTCGCAAACTTGTCGCCCATCGCCGCCTGCGAGAACGACAGCCCCAGCGCGGCCACGTGCGAACCCAGGCTGTAGTCCGGCTTGATGGCGGCGGCCACCTTTTTCGGATCGCCCGGCATCACGCGCGGGTCGACGTTCTGGCCCCAGTAGCTGTACGGCCAGCCATAGAAGCCGCCTTCGCGCACCGAGGTCAGGTAGTCGGGCACCAGGTCCGGCCCCAGCTCGTCGCGCTCGTTCACGACGGAAAACAATTGCCCGGTTTCCGGATGCATCGCCAGCGCCGTCGGATTGCGGATACCGGTGGCGTACGGCTTGTGGGCGCCGGTAGCGGCGTCGATCTGCCAGACCTCGGCCCGGTTCAGTTCGGCTTCCATGCCGCGCTCGGTGATGTTGCTGTTCGAGCCGATGCCGACGTACAGGAAGCGCCCGTCCGCGCTGACGGCCAGCGACTTGGTCCAGTGGTGGTTGATCTGCGACGGCAGCTTGGCCACGCTGGCCGGCGCGCCGGCGGCTTTCGTCTGGCCTTCCTGGTAGTCGAAGCTGACCAGCTCGTCCTGGTTGGCCACGTACAGCTTGTTGTTGGCGAACGCCAGGCCGTAAGGCGCGTTCAGGTTCTCGGCAAAGACCGTCTTCAGCTCGTATTTGCCGTCGCCGTCGGCGTCGCGCAGCAAGGTCAGGCGGTTGCCGCTTTTCACCTTGGTATTGCCCTTGGCCTTGATGTAGCCGGCAATCACGTCCTTCGGCTTGAGCTTGGCCGCGCTGCCGCCACGGCCTTCGGCCACGATGATGTCGCCGTTCGGCAGCACCAGGGTCTGGCGCGGGATCTGCAGGTCGGTGGCAATTGCCGTGACGCTATAGCCTTCGGGTACAGTCGGTTTCTGGTCGCCCCAGGGCGTCGGCTCGGCGATCTTCATGCTCGGCAGCAAACCGCGTTGCTGTTCCGGCAGCTTGGGATCGGGTCCGCGCGCCTGGGTGTCGGCGCCCTTCTCTCCGCATGCGCCCAGCAGCAGCGCGATGCTCATGAATGCCAGTGCGTTCGAGCGCTTCATTGCACACCTCCCACGCGTGGCGCCAGGCCGACCCAGGCCGCCAGGCAAGACAGCAGGAAGACGATCACCGACAGCACCAGGCCGGCAGGCATGACCGCCCAGGCATCCTTGGCGTGCTGGAAGCAATTCACCAAGCCCAGGACAAAGGTGGCCAGCAGCAACAGGAAGTACAGGGTTTGCCCGCCCTTCTGCCTGGCGCGAACCAGGTTGATCAGCGCAGCCAGCAGCGCCAGGCCGCAGAACAGCTCGGCGCCGGCCAGCAGCCAGGAAGCGAAATTGCTCCACTGGATTTGATACGAAGAATGGTAGGCGAGATCGCTCAGCAATGCGCCCAGGAACAGGGGAACGGTCCCCGCGAGCAGGATGGTATGAAGCCGGCCGGGCGCACTGCGGTAGCCCGGGCTGATCGTGGCAGACGACATCGGATTGTCCTTGATGGTGATTTTGACAATTCAATGATATGCGCTGCACAAAACGCCTGGCGCATGGTTGAGCCATGACGGCTCGACCATGCGCCGAGGACGGTGTCAGGCGAGGTTCAGGCGAAGTTCAGGCCAATTTCAGCCAGCCGCGGCGGCGGAAGTACCACAGCGGCGCAATCGCACTCGCCACCATCAGGCCCAGCGCGAACGGATAACCATAGGTCCAGTCCAGCTCCGGGAACCACTTATGGAAGTTCATGCCGTAGATACTGGCGATCAGGGTCGGCGGCAGGAAAGCCACCGAGGCCACCGAGAAGATCTTGATGATCTTGTTCTGGTTAATGTTAATGAAGCCGACGGTGGCATCCATCAGGAAGTTCACCTTGTCGAACAAAAAGGAGGTGTGGCCATCCAGCGATTCGATGTCGCGCAAGATCTGGCGTGCATCGTCGAATTGCTCGGCATTCAGCAATCGTCCGCGCATCAGGAAACTCACCGCGCGGCGCGTGTCCATCATGTTGCGGCGAATCCGGCCATTCAAGTCTTCCTCGTGCGCGATGGCATTCAGCGCGGCGGCCGCGTCCTGGTCGGTGAATTCCTTTTGCAGCACGCGCTGGCTGACTTCTTCCAGGCTTTCGTAGATGCCTTCCAGCGCATCGGCCGAGTACTCGGCGTCGGTCGCATACAAGTCGAGCAGCACGTCCATGTAATCGCCGATCGAACCCGGGCGCGAACGCGCGCGCATGCGCACCAGGCGGAATACCGGCAAATCGTCGGAGTGCATCGAGAACAGCATCTTGCCCGACAGGATAAAGGCGACGGTGACCACGCGCGAGGGGCCGTCTTCTTCTTCGAGCAGGAAATCGGTGCGCAGGTGCAGGTCGCCGTTTTCGGCTTCGTAATAGCGGGCCGAGGCCTCGATGTCCGAGACTTCGTCTTCGCCCGGCAGCGAGACGCCGTAGATGGCCTTGACCCAGGCGCGCTCGTCGTCGTCGGGATCGGTGAGATCGACCCAGACAGGCGTGGCATTCTCCAGGTCCGCGCGCGACGCGATCGGGACCTGGTTCAGACGGCCATTTTGTAGGACAAATACGTTGATCATGCGCGCTTTCTCGGCCGGAATCAAAACTGACGCAAGTGTACTCGTTCACCCCGTGCGCGGCCACCCCGAAACAACGGTTTTGCCCCGTCTTCGGCGTTTTTTCGACGAATTAAATTCTAGATTCAGGGCAACTCTGCCGCACCCATCCGGCGCTGGATCAGGCTGGTCCTTTTGACCAGGTAATTGGTGCTGCGGTGCCGATCGTAATAACGGGGATTCGGCAGCATCACGGCCAGGCGCGCGGCCTGGGCCGGGGCCAGATTCGCCGCCGGGGTGCGGAAGTAATAGCGCGCCGCCGCTTCCGCACCGAACACGCCGCGGCCGAATTCGACCACGTTCAAATACACTTCCAGAATGCGGCGCTTGCTCATGACGGACTCCAGCATGAAGGCGATGATCATTTCCTGGCCCTTGCGCAGATAGCTGCGCGAACCGGACAGGAACAGGTTTTTCGCCAATTGCTGGGTAATCGTGGAGCCGCCGCCCACCACCTTGTGCTTGCGGTTATTCCGGTTATAGGCCCGCTCCAGCGCATCGAAATCCACGCCCGGGTGATCGGCGAAATTCGCGTCTTCCGAAGCAACGACCGCGCGCTTCAGGTTATTCGAAATGCGGTCGTAGGGCACCCATTGGTGCTTCAGCTCGGCATTCGGATTCTTTTCGCGCAGTTCGGATAACTGCTGGCGCATGAAACTGGTCGAGCTGGGATTGAACCAGACGAACCAGCACACTTGCACGAAGAAATACAACTGCAGCAGGATGAAGGCCAGGATCGGGCCGAGGAAAATCCATTTGATCCAGCGGCGTTTCGTCGACGCGCCGAATGCCATGCCTTTTTTCGCCATCGTTTTTATTTTGTTCTCAGTGTGGTCAACAATTCGCGGGTATCCGGGCGCACGCCGCGCCAGACCAGGAAGGCTTCAGCAGCCTGCTCGACCAGCATGCCGAAGCCGTCGCGCGTGGCGGCGCCCTGCCCGGCGGCAAACACCATGAACGGCGTCGGTGCGTCGCCGTACATCATGTCCAGCGCCAGGGTGGTCTCCGTAAAGGCGGAGCTTGGTACCGGCGGCAGTTCCTGCGTCAGGCTGGCCGAGGTGGCGTTCACCACGATATCGAAGCTGCCTGCGATGTCCTCGAAGTTGCAGGCCGTGACCCGGGTCACCTGGTCCTGGAAATCGGCCACCAGGGTGTCGGCGGTCTTGCGGGTGCGGTTGGCCACCACGATCGCGCTCGGCCCCTGTTGCAGGAAAGGCAGCATCACGCCGCGCGCCGCGCCGCCTGCGCCCAGCAGCAGGATGCGCTTGCCGGCCAGCGCCACGCCGGCGTTCTGCACGATGTCGGCCACCAGGCCGGGGCCGTCGGTGTTGTCGCCGACAATTTCTCCGTCGACGAAGCGCAGGGTATTCACGGCGCCGGCGGCGCGCGCCCGTTCTTCGAGGCGCGTAGCGATGGCGGCCGCTTCCAGCTTGAAGGGCACGGTGACGTTCGCCCCCTTGTAGCCCTTGGCGATCAGGTCGCGCACCACGTCGGCAAAGCCGTCGAGCGGCGCCAGGCGGCGGCCGTAGTCGATGTGCTGGCCGGTCTGGCGCGCAAAGGCGGCGTGGATGTCCGGCGATTTGCTGTGTGCGACGGGATTGCCGATCACGCAGTAGTGGTCTGGGTGGGTGTCTGTCATGACTGCTCCTGCAGTTCGGCCTTCATTTTTTCCTCGCGCGTGAAGGTAAAGCGGGTGATCACGATCCACAAGTCATCCTTGCCGACCGAACGCATGTTTTGCGGGAAGCTGCCGAAGGGCGCGGCGCGCCGCACGATCTCGAGCGCCGCCTTGTCCAGCGCCGGGTTGCCGGAACTGCGCTCGACGCGCGGACCGCCCTCTTTCTGGTACAGGGTGCCGTCCTGGTAGACGGGGATCGACACCACCAGTTCGCCATACAGCTTGCGGCCGTTTTGCTGGGGGAAATTCAGGGTGCCGGTTTCTTCCACGCGCTTTTGCAGCGCCTTGTAGTACAGCGCATAGCCGACCTGGCGCGTGCTCGGCGAGATATGGGTGCGTTTCGGACGGCGGTTCTGGTCGTCGATGGTTTGCGTGATCTCGGCCGTCATGCGCGCGATCTGGCGCGTGGTGTCGATTTCGTCCTGGCCGGTGCGGGTGGGGTCGGGCTTGTCCTTGTCGCGCACCGGAGGGGCGTTGAAATCCGAATTCTTGACGCGCGTGAGCACGTTTTGCTGCAACTGCTCGAGTTCGGCGATGCGGCGCTGCAGGGCCTTGATGCTGTCGCCGTTGTCGATGCGGCGCAGGTCGGGCAGCGGCGACTTGGCGCGGCCGTTGTCGGCGCTGCCGCCGCCTTCCAGGTTGGCCTGGGCCAGGGCATCGGCCTTGGCCGGGGCAGTCGCGTGCTTGGCGTTGACGAGGATGACTTCCAGGCCGGGGTCGGCCGGCTGCATGCGGAACACCTCGGGCGCGGCAAAACGGATCGCCAGCAAGAGCGCATGCGCGGCCACCGAGGCGGCCAGGGCAATCATCAAGGGACGGTTTTCTAGGGAGTACTTCACGCGTGCGCGCCGGACGGCTGTTGAATCTGGGAATCCAAGCATTCTACAGCGGCCCGGGGCCGTGCGGGCGGTTGGTGGCCGCGGGGCAACAGTTAGACCGGCTCGAGGCGCAAACCGTACGGTGGGCACGCCGTGCCCACGCGGTTACGGGTGCCTCCTGTTGGCTACGGGCTGCGGCTATCCAACACGTGGCCTGGGCAGCATCGTGGTGCTGAAGCGGGTTTCCTGATGATCGAATGATCTCTTCGCGCGGTCTCGATTCGCTCGGAGCCGCAGCGTGATGACATGGCGCGTGGTAGCGGCCTCATCACAGCGTGGGCACGAGTGCCCACCCTACGGACCCCGCTCTCACGGTTTTTTCGTACACACCTGCTTCAGCGCGGCGCCGTCTTTCTCGGCGAAATACTCGACGCACTGTTCGCCATCGCGGTAAATCGTGCGCATGCCGAACGAGGAGGCGTAATCGGCCTCATTGAAACTCACCGAGCCATCGTGATCGAAATCGATGGCTTCGTAGGTCAAGGGCGAGCGGTACACCATCCAGGCAAACACGGCCCAGTAGGCCAGCACGATCACGGCCGTGACGATCACGATGGTGCGTATCGACCTGCTGCTCATGGTTGGATGGCGTCCCCTTGCAGGATTATTGTGCGCCGGCCGCCGGCGTGGCGTCGTCGGTGCTGACGGCGGCTACCGCGCCTTCGGCTTCGACGACTTCTTCCACGGCAGCTTCCCCGGTATCGGCCACGTCGCCCTCTTCCTCATCGAAGGCCAGCTCTTCGCTCGGGGCGGCCTGGGCCACTTCGAGCAGGCGTGCTTCCAGCGACAAATCGACCTCGTCCCAGCGCACGATGTCGAGTTTCACCTGCGCGCCGCGCGCCACCGGCGGCATGCCCGGCAGGCGGATCACCAGCGGCACATCGTTCAGGCGCAGCACGTCCTCTTTCAATACCACCGCCTCGGTCTGCTTGACCTGCTCCTGGCCCAGCCAGCGCAGGCACCAGTAGCGTTCCATGGTCTGCTGGAAATCGTTGTAGGCCGAATAGGCCGCATCGAAGGCCGAGACGATCGAGAACAGGGTCGCGTCACGCGGCTTGAACGGGGCCACCAGCGGCGCGGTCACACCGTGCTCGGCGCAGGCGATGATCTGCCACTGGTTGACCAGGTCGGTATAGCGGCGTAGCGGCGAGGTGCTCCAGGCATATTGATCGACACCCAGGCCCTGATGCGGCGCAGCGTGCGTGACCATGCGTACCTGCATCTTGGCGGCCCAGCCGGCGCCGCTGCCGGCGCCCTGCGAACGGTAGATGCCCGGCACGCCCGAGTCGTGCAGCAGCTTGCCCCAGGTGCTGTTCGCGAAAATCATCAGCTCGGCCACGATCTTGTCGAGCGGCGCGCCGCGCTTGCGGCGCACGATCGAGACCACGTCGTCTTCGACATAGAAATTGAAGTCGACGCGGTTCGCCTGCTCCGGCTTCAGGCCGAAGGCTTCGCGCTTGGCCATGCGGCCCGCTTCCAGTTTCAGCGCCCACTTCCACAGCAGCGCCAGCTCCGCCTTGTGCGGATACTCGCCGGCGCCGCTTTCCAGCGTTTCTTCGTTGACCAGCGCATCCAGGTCATTGTGGCGCAGGTTGTTCTTGATCGGCACCAGTTCGGCGCGGGTAACGGTCGAGACCGTCGACCAGTCCGCCGGGTCCAGGGTCGCGTACAGCGACAGCGCCGGGCAGGTCGTGCCCTCGGCCAGGGTGAAGGCATTCACCACCTCGTCCGGCAGCATGGTGATCTTGTCGCCCGGCATATACACGGTGGACATGCGGCTACGCGCGATCTTGTCGATCTCGTCGTCCGGCTTGATCGCCAGGCCAGGCGCGGCGATGTGGATGCCGACGCGCACCTTGCCGTCTTCCAGGTGCTCGACCGAGAAGGCATCGTCGATCTCGGTGGTGGTCACGTCGTCGATCGAGAAGGCGGCGACGTTCGCCGTCGGCAGGTTCGCCGGCGCGCTCGGCACCGGCACGGCCGGGAAACCTGCGCCGCGCGGGAAGTTTTCGAACAGGAAGCGGCCCATGTGCAGCTCTTTCGGCGAAGCGATGCCGCCGGCCTTGAGCATCAGGCGCGGGGCCGAAGTCTGCAGTTCGCTGGCGGCCGTTTCCATGGCCTTGTATTCGATGGTATTGCGGTCCGGCTTGAACAGCAGCTGGTGCACCATGGTCTGCATCGCGGCCGGCAGCGTGCCCGCCTTCAATTCCTCGACATAGCCGGCCTGGATGATGGCCTGCTGCTTTTTCTTTTCGATGCCGGCCTGGGCCGCGCGCAGCGATTGCTCGGGCGCCGCCTTGTAGCGGCCGCGGCCCTTTTTATAGAAGTAGATCGGGGCATTGTGCAGGGCCAGCACCAGGCCGGCGGCCTCGGCGGGCAGCGGCGCATGGCCGAAGTACTCGGCGCCGAGCTCGGCAAAGCCGAACTCTTCCTGGCCAGCCACTTCCCACAGGAATTCCAGATCGACGTCGGCGGCGATGCCCTTGGCGGCCTCGAGCAGCGACGCGGGGTCGGGTTTCTCGAACTGGAGCAGCACGTCCTTGGCTTTCACCTTCGACCGTTTGCCGCTCGACAGTTCTACCTGGTATGCCTCACCTGCCTGGGACAGCACCGAGCCGACCTTGAAATCGCCCGATTCTTCAAAAAATACATTCATGTTTCGTTTCGCGTTATAGGTGTTGCGCCCAGATCGAGTACCGCCGGCAAGAATACCTCGGTGACCATCAGCAGGCCTTGATGGCGGCGATAGACACAACGCCGCGCATAAAATTCGTTTCCTGCCACTTCGTTACCGAGCGCGGACTGCATGCGCCGGACCAGCGGGTGGCTCCTGCGCAGACGCGCAAATTCCAGTGGCCCGCGTATTACCCGCGGGTCGTAAAACAGGGTCGTGCCGAGCGAGCGTTCGCCCAGCGCCGAAAACAGCGGCCAGTCGGTGGCGCTGGCCGACATCGGCACCACCGTGTGGCCGAACACCGCCGGCGCGCCATCGCAGCACAGCAGCACTTCGCGTTCCCACACCCGTTCGCGGCGCGGCAGGCCGATCGGGCCCGCCTCTTCCAGCGAACACAGCGCCGCGTGCTGGTGCAGGCGCTTCACGCGGAAGCTGTCGCTGCTGCTCACCAGACGCGCGGTCAGCGAACCCTTCGTCGTTAGCCAGTCGCGCATGTCGTCAGCGGCGCGCACGGCGCCCACATGGCGATGCCATTTCGCCTGGCGCAGCGAATTACCGCGCACTAGTTCCGGCCTGCCTGCGACCAGTCGACATGCGGCTGGCAGAAGGCCAATACCTCGTCCACATACTGCGGGAATTCCGAAATCGCATGGTCGCTACCCTCGATCACGTGCTGGCGCGCGCCGGCGTAGTGCGCCACCATGTCGCGGTAATCCAGCACTTCGTCGCCGGTGGCCGCGATCAGGAAATAACGCTCCGGACGGGTAATCTGCGCCACCTTCAGTTCGGCCAATTCATCGATATACTCGCGCCGGAATTCGAACGGCTCATCCGAATGCCAGTTCGTGGTCACGCCGACGTGGTGCTCCAGGTTCTTCAGCGGATCGACCGACGGGTTCAGCAGCACGGCAGGCACGCCCAGGCGCTCGGCCAGCCAGGTGGCATAGAAGCCGCCCAGCGAGGAGCCGACAATCGCCAGGTCGTCCGGCGCATGACGCTCGGCCAGCAGCAGGGCCAGTTCCATCGCCGCTTTCGGCGAGGCCGGCAGCTGCGGGCAGATCAGGTCGCCAGCGCGGCCGGCGGCCGTCATGCGTTCCTGCACCACGCGCGCCTTGAACGAGCGCGGCGAGGAGCGGAAGCCGTGCAAATAGAGAATCATTTGGCCAGGGCCTCGAGCAGCTTCTGGTGCACGCCGCCAAAGCCGCCATTGCTCATCACCAGGATATGGTCGCCCGGCTGGGCGGCCTGGATGATGGCCTGCACCATGTAGTCGATCTGGTCGAAGCTGTGGGCAATCGTGCCCAGCGGCTTCAGGGCGTCGGCCAGCGACCAGCCCAGCGCCTGCTGGCTGCCGAAGCCGAAGACCAGGTCGGCATCCTTCAGGCTGCCCGGCAATGCGTCCTTCATGGCGCCCAGTTTCATCGTGTTCGAGCGCGGTTCCAGCACGGCCAGGATGCGGCCATTGGTGCCGATGCGCTGGCGCAGGCCGCCGACGGTGGTAGCGATCGCGGTCGGGTGGTGCGCGAAATCATCGTACACAGTGACATTGTTCACCACGCCGCGCACTTCCATGCGGCGCTTGACGCTCTGGAAGCGCGACAGCGAATCCACGGCTTGCGCCACCGGCACGCCGACGTGGCGGGCGGCGGCAATCGCGGCCAGCGCGTTCGAGCGGTTGTGCTTGCCGGTCAATTCCCAGTGGACGGTGCCCTGGTTCTCGCCCTTGAACAGCACGTCGAAGCTGGCGCCGCCCGGGTGCTCGACCATGGCCCAGTCCACGCCGTCCGAGCCGCCGAAGGTTTCCTTGTCGCTCCAGCAGCCGCGCTTGATCACGCGCGCCAGCGAGGCTTCGTCGCCGTTCACGACCAGGCGGCCCACACCGGGCACGGTGCGCACCAGGTGGTGGAACTGGGTTTCGATGGCGCCGATGTCCGGGAAGATGTCGGCATGGTCGAACTCCAGGTTGTTCAGGACGGCGGTTTTCGCGTGGTAGTGCACGAACTTGGAACGCTTGTCGAAGAAGGCGGTGTCGTATTCGTCGGCCTCGATCACGAAGAAGTCCGAGTCGGCTTCGCCCGACAGGCGCGCCGAAATGCCGAAGTTCATCGGCACGCCACCGATCAGGAAGCCCGGCGAGTAGCCCGCGTCTTCCAGGATCCAGGCCAGCATCGACGAGGTCGTGGTCTTGCCGTGGGTGCCGGCCACGGCCAGTACCCATTTATGACGCAAAATATGTTCGCCAATCCACTGCGGGCCAGACATATATGGCAGGCCGCGGTTCAAAATTTCCTCGATCAGCGGATTCCCGCGCGTCATCACATTGCCGACCACGTACAGATCCGGCTCCAGCGACACCTGCTCCGGTCCGTAACCCTGGATCAGTTCGATACCCTGGGCTTCGAGCTGGGTGCTCATCGGTGGATAGACGTTGGCGTCGCAACCGGTAACGCGGTGGCCGGCCTCCTTGGCCAGCACCGCCAGGCCACCCATGAAGGTGCCGCAAATGCCGAGGATATGAATGTGCATGGTCGTGGGTATGAAAGCGAATACAGGATTCTAACCGACGCGATGCCATTTTTCGTTCAAGAGTATGATCGTCCTCATGATGCCAAGCCAGAACAATGACCTATTCCAGCTACGCCTGGAGATCGCTGCCACCGCCGCACGCATGATCGCCCAGGACGGCGCCGATTACGCCACCGCCCGCCGCAAGGCCGCACGCCAGGTGCTGGGCGTGGACCAGCCCGCGCCGAACCTGATGCCCGATAACCTGCAGATCGAGGACGAGGTGCGCAAGTACCAGTCTTTATTTGGCGGCGCCGCCCATGCCGAACGCCTGCTGCATTTGCGCCAGACGGCCTTGCAGGTGATGGATGCGCTGGCCGCGTTCAATCCGTATCTCACCGGCGCGGTGCTGAACGGCACTGCCGGCGAGCACGACGACATCCATTTGCAGTTGTTCGCCGACAGCGCCAAGGAAGTCGAGATCTTCCTGCTGGGCCGCAACGTCAACATCGATATCTCGGAAACGCCCCACTTCAAGGGCGCACGCCACGATCCGGTTGAAACGGTGAGCTTCCTGTGGCATAAGGAGGCGGTGCATGCTGAGCTCTACGATTTTCACGATCTGCGAGGCGCACTCAAGCCGCGTGCCGATGGCCGCCTGCAGCGTGTCGACGCGGCCGGCCTGCGCGCCTTGATGACGACCGACGAATCTCTGGAACAGGACGAATGAATAACAAGAAGGTGGCAGCACTCGCGGCCGTGGCCGTGGTCTTCGGCGCGCTCGGCGCTTTTCTCGGCTATAAAACCCAGCCGCAACCGGCAGCGCCAGTGACAACCGCCATCGCCCCGACCGGCGGCGCGGCCCACACCGCCTCCACTAATCTATATGCGCAGTCGCTGAACGACCTGAACGGCCAGCCGCAATCCCTGGAGAAATGGAAGGGCAAGCCGGTGCTGGTGAACTTCTGGGCTACCTGGTGCGGACCCTGCGTGCAGGAAATGCCGGAGCTGTCGGCGCTGGCGAACGAAGAAAACGGCAAACGGTATAACGTGATCGGCATCGGCATCGATTCGCCCTCGGCCATGAGCGAGTTCGCCGCCAAGCACAAGATCCAGTATCCGCTGTACGTGGGCGGCATGGGCGGCACGGAACTCTCGCGCGGCTTCGGCAATACGAATGGCGGCCTGCCCTTCACCGTCCTCATCGGCGCCGACGGACAGGTCAAGAAGACTTACCTGGGCAAGCTCAAGTTCGACGAGCTGAAGGCGGACCTGGCGGCACTGTAAGGCAGGCTGCGGGACGGTACGGCAGGGCTCGCGAACGGTCGTTCTTTTCCGAACGCCGCCCAAGTCACCCTTATCCGCATAGAATTTTATTGCTTGCCAATACCCCTTGTTGACGGCAAAATGCGTCACTTTCGAGCATAGACTCTACAAAAACATGGCGAAAAAGCTACTGCTGCTTAACGGTCCCAACCTGAATCTGTTAGGGACCCGCGAGCCTGCGGTGTACGGCGCGGCAACGCTGGCCGACATCGAAAGCGCTGCAACGGCCCAGGCCAAGGCAGCGGGCGGATCGCTTTCCTGCTTTCAAAGCAACCACGAAGGTGCGCTGATCGACCGCATCCACGCTGCCCGTACCGAGGGCATGGACGCGATCGTCATCAATCCTGGCGGGCTCACCCATACGAGTGTGGCATTGCGCGATGCGCTGTCCGCCGTGGCGATCCCGTTTATTGAGGTACATATCTCAAACATTTACCAGCGTGAAGAATTCCGTCACCACTCGTACCTGTCGGCGATCGCCCGCGGAACGATCAGCGGTCTGGGCGTGGACGGATATCGGTTTGCCATCGACTTTGCGCTTAAATAGCGTTAATCTACGCCAACTTCATGCATCATGCGCGGATGCGCCCTCTTTTTGGCGCTTCGCTTACTCTTAAAACACAAATAATTCCAAGGGGTTCTACATGGATCTTCGTAAACTCAAGACTTTGATCGACCTCGTCGCCGAATCGGACATCGCTGAACTCGAAGTGACCGAAGGCGAAAGCAAGGTCCGCATCGTCAAGTCGTCCGCAATGCCCCAAGGCCAGATGGTCATGATGCCGCCAGCGGGCGTGCAGCAGTTCTCGGCGCCGGCTGCCCCTGCCGCAGCGCCTGCCCCGGCTGCCCCGGCAGCACCGGCCGTTGCCGCGGAAACCGGCCACGTGGTCAAGTCGCCGATGGTCGGCACCTTCTACCGTTCGTCGGCGCCAGGCGCACCGGCTTTCGTCGAAGTGGGCGCCAACATCAAGGAAGGCGATACCCTCTGCATCATCGAAGCAATGAAGCTCCTGAACGAAATCGACGCCGACGTGTCGGGCGTGGTGACCAAGATCCTGGTGGAAAATGGCCAGCCGGTCGAATTCGGCCAGCCGCTGTTCGTGATCGGCTAAGCAGCTCGCCGGCCGTGACTTCCCCGCGGCCACTTGATCCGAACCCAGCCGGCGCCCGACGCCGGCTTCTCTCCTACACCGAAGCTAACCATGTTTGAAAAAATCCTCATCGCCAACCGTGGTGAAATCGCGCTGCGTATCCAGCGCGCTTGCCGCGAAATGGGCATCAAGACGGTGGTCGTTCACTCCGAGGCGGACAAGGACGCCAAGTACGTGAAGCTGGCCGACGAGTCCGTCTGCATCGGTCCGGCGCAATCGTCGCTGAGCTACCTGAACATGCCGGCCATCATCAGCGCTGCCGAAGTGACCGACGCCGAAGCGATCCACCCGGGCTACGGCTTCCTGTCGGAAAACGCCGACTTCGCCGAGCGCGTGGAGAAATCGGGCTTCGTCTTCATCGGCCCGCGTTCCGATTCGATCCGCCTGATGGGCGACAAGGTCTCGGCCAAGCAGGCCATGATCCGCGCCGGCGTGCCTTGCGTGCCAGGCTCGGACGGCGCCCTGTCGGATGACCCGAAAGAAATCATCCAGACCGCGCGCAAGATCGGCTACCCGGTCATCATCAAGGCGGCCGGCGGCGGCGGCGGGCGCGGCATGCGCGTCGTCCACACCGAAGCGGCCCTGCTGAACGCGGTCCAGATGACCAAGACCGAAGCCGGCACCGCCTTCGGCAATCCGGAAGTGTATATGGAGAAGTATCTGGAAAACCCACGTCACGTGGAAATCCAGATCCTGGCCGACGAACACAAGAACGCCGTCTGGCTGGGCGAGCGCGACTGCTCGATGCAGCGCCGCCACCAGAAGGTGATCGAGGAAGCACCGGCGCCGGGCATCCCGCGTAAACTCATCGAAAAGATCGGCGACCGCTGCGCCGAAGCCTGCCGCAAGATCGGCTACCGTGGCGCCGGCACCTTCGAATTTCTGTACGAGAACGGCGAGTTCTACTTCATCGAGATGAACACCCGCGTCCAGGTCGAACACCCGGTCACCGAAATGATCACCGGCATCGACATCGTGCAGGAACAGATCCGCATCGCCTGCGGCGAAAAACTGCGTTTCCGCCAGCGCGACATCATGCTGGCCGGCCACGCGATCGAGTGCCGCATCAATGCCGAAGACCCCTTTAAATTTACGCCGTCGCCCGGCCGCATCACCGGCTGGCACCCGCCGGGCGGTCCTGGCATCCGTGTCGATTCGCACTCGTACGCCGGTTACTATGTGCCACCTCATTACGACTCGATGATCGGCAAGGTAATTTCCTACGGTGCTACCCGGGAGCAAGCCATCCGCCGCATGCAGATCGCGCTCTCCGAAATGGTGGTCGAGGGTATCCTCACCAACATCCAGCTGCACCGCGAACTGATGGTCGATGCGCGCTTCATCGAAGGCGGCACCAACATCCATTACCTGGAGCAGAAGCTGGCAAACCGCCCCGACACCAAGGTTGTCGTGGCCCCGGAAAACAAGGCTGACGCATGAGCTGGACTGAAGTCGTCATCGAAATCGCACGCGACCACGCCGAGGCCCTGTCCGACGCGCTGATGGAAGCGGGCGCCTTGTCGGTGTCCGTCGAAGACGCCGACGAGGGTACGGAGCAGGAAAAGCCGCTGTTCGGCGAACCGGGCATGGAACCGACCGAAGCGGCCTGGGACCACAGCCGCGTGGTCGCCCTGACCGACATCGATGCGGATCAAGCCGCCATCGTCGCCGAAGCCGCCGCCGCGATCAAGCTGGCCACCGTGCCGGCCTTCACCACGCGCGACGTGGCGGACGCCGACTGGGTGCGCCTGACCCAATCGCAGTTCGAGCCTATCCACATCGGCAAGAACATCTGGGTCGTGCCGAGCTGGCACGAGGCGCCGAACCCGGACGCCCTGATCCTGGAACTCGATCCGGGCCTGGCCTTCGGCACCGGCAGCCATCCGACCACCCGCCTGTGCATGGAGTGGCTGGAAGCGCACCCGGCGCCGGGCAAGTCGGTGCTGGACTACGGCTGCGGCTCGGGCATCCTGGCGATGGTCGCCAAGAAGCTGGACGCGGGCGACGTTGCCGGCGTCGACATCGATCCGCAAGCGATCGAATCGGCCCGCGCCAACGCCGAGCGCAATGGTTGCGAAATCGACTTCTACGTGCCGGATGCATTCGCTGCCTCGCCGAACGAGCGCCATGCGAGCGGCAAGTTCGACATCGTGGTCGCCAACATCCTGTCGAGCCCATTGAAGCTGATGGCGCCGATGCTGTCCGGCCGCGTGGCGCCGGGCGGTTCGCTGATCCTGTCGGGCGTGCTGGCGCGCCAGGCCGAGGAAGTGGCCGCCGCCTACGCACCTTTCATCAAGCTGGGCGTCTGGGCCGAGCAGGACGGCTGGGTTGCCTTGCACGGCACGCTCGGCCAGGAGTCGGCTCCGCCCGCGCGTTCCGCCTCTGCCTAAGGAGAGCCAGGCATGGCGCTCGCCACACAATGCCCCCATTGCGGCACGATGTTCCGGGTCGCCTCGGACCAGCTCAAGCTACGTGGGGGCATCGTGCGCTGCGGCGCCTGCCAGGAAATCTTCGACGGCAGCGCGTCGCTGGTCGATCTCGATGCCTTGCCGGTGCGTGCGCCGGCGCAGGCTGCCGCACCTGCCGCACCTGCCGCACCTGAAGCGCCTGCGCTGACGGAAACGCCTGCGGTCGTCGACGTTCCCGCAGTGCCTGAAATAATCGAAATAACTGAAGCAACCGAGGCGCCTGAAGCGCCGGCTGACGTTGCTGCCACGCCCGATCTCCCGGTCGACGCTGATACACCTGCGGCTGTTGCACCGGAACCTGCACCTGCACCTGCACCTGCACCTGCACCTGAGCCTGAGCCTGAGCCTGAGCCTGAACCGGTCGAGGGGCCTGCGGCTGCTGCCACGCCGGTAGGGGAGGCCGAGGCTGCGCCGAACTTCGACGACCAGCCGGTCTACACGCTCGACTTCGACCATACCTTCGACCCCTTCGGCATCCTGCCCAAGGTTGCCTCGCCGGACGAGGAGCCGCTGCCCGACGCCATGCCTGGAGAAGCCGAGCCCCAGGTGAATACAGCCGGCGACACCGCCCAGGAGCTCACCCCGCCCGCGTTTGCCCCGGCCACCGAGATCGCCTACCCGCCATCCGGCCGCATCGAACCCAGCTTCGACCTGCCCGTGGACGAGGAAATCGTCGCCACCGCCCTGCCCGATCACGATCATGAGCAAGAACAAGAGCGCGAACCGGCAGCGAAGGCCGTGCATGCAGCGGACGCGCCGGCCATCCTGCCGATGCGCGAAGCGGCCGGCGCCATCATCCACGCCACCACACCGGCGCCTAGCGCCCCGCCGGTGGCCCGCACGCCTTCGGCAAAACGCGCCGACAAGGCCGCGGCACGGCGCTCGCGCCTGACCCCGACCAGGATCGACGCGCCGCCGAAGATCCGCGTGCCCGAGAGCGACGAACCCGAGTTCGTGAAACGCAGCCGCCAGCAGGAACAAAGCGGCCGCACGCGCAAGATCGCCATGCTGGCCGGCTCGATCGTGCTCTTGCTGATCCTGCTCGCCCAGGGCGCCTTTACCTTCCGCAGCGCCCTGGCCGCCCGCTTCCCGGGCGCGAAACCGGCGCTGGTGTCGGGCTGCGCGCTGTTCGGCTGCCGCGTCGATCTGCCGGCGCAGGTCGACAACCTCGTCATCGACACCGGCGAACTGACCACCCTCGGCGGCGGCGCCTATGCGTTCACCACCCAGCTGCGCAACCAGGGCGCCGTGCCGCAAGCCTGGCCCAGCCTCGAGCTGTCGCTGACCGACGCCAACGACAAACCGCTGGTGCGCCGCGTCTTCGCACCGCGCGACTATCTCGTGGCAACCACGCCAACCGCGAACGGCCTGGCGCCGCGCGTCGAACAAGCGATCACGCTCCACTTCCGCGTGGACGACCTTCAACCTTCCGGCTACCACATCGCCGTCTTTTATCCCTGAGCGAACATGACCCACCCTACCCTGATCTGCGGATCGCTGGCATTCGACAAGATCATGCAGTACCACGGCCGCTTCGGCGACACGCTGCTGGCCGACCAGCTGCACCGCGTGAACGTGTCGTTCCTGGTGCCGACCCTGCGCACCGAATACGGCGGCTGCTCGGCGAACATCGCCTACAACCTGAACATGCTGGGCGGCGATCCGCTGATCATGGCCACCATCGGCCAGGACGGCGCCGACTACCTCGAGCGCCTGCGTAACTTCGGCATCAAGACGCGCGCCATCAAGACCATCGGCGACGCCTACACGGCCCAGTGCTTCGTCACGGCCGATCAGGACAACAACCAGATCAACGCCTTCCACCCGGGCGCCATGCAGTTCTCGCACGAGAACAACGTGGCCGACTGCGGCCCGCTGCGCGTGGCGATCATCGCCCCGGACGGCCGTGACGGCATGCTCAAGCACGCGCGCGACTGCGCCGCCCAGGGCATCCCCTTCATGT
Organism: Massilia sp. YIM B02769; assembly: GCF_030411995.1. Taxonomy (GTDB): domain Bacteria; phylum Pseudomonadota; class Gammaproteobacteria; order Burkholderiales; family Burkholderiaceae_D; genus Telluria. Next base: position 322,650 of record NZ_JASNRC010000003.1, on the reverse strand, counting down.
TCGACCCGGGCCAGCAGCTGCCGATGTTCAGCGGCGAAGAGCTGCTCACCTTCATCGACCAGGCCACCTACCTGGCGGCCAACGACTACGAATTCGAGATGATCGTCGACCGCACCGGCCTGACGCTGGAACAGATCGCATCGCGCCTGGACGCCCTGGTCATCACCCGCGGCGAAAAGGGTTCGGAAATCTACGCCGGCGGCGAGCGCTACGACATCCCGGTGGTCCCGGCCGCCAGCATCGTCGACCCGACCGGCTGCGGCGACGCCTACCGTGCCGGCCTCCTGTACGGCATCGCGCAAGGCTACGACTGGAAAACCACCGGCCGCCTCGCCAGCCTGCTCGGCTCCATCAAGATCGGCCACCAGGGCGGCCAAAACCACAGCTTCACCCCGACCGAGATCGCCGACAAATTCGAAGCCGCCTTCGGCTACCGCTTCAAGTAATCTAGCACGGGCCGCATTACGCGGCCCGTGCTACGGCCTGCGGCTCGGCTCGGCCTCTGGCTTATGATATGGCCTGCGGCTCAACCCGTACGGTGGGCACTCCGTGCCCACGCGGTTACGTGCCCCAACGATAACCACGTCCGCCGAGGTATCGCTCGCACCACGAAGCCAGGCCACGAACACCTCACGCAAAAAAATGGGCAGCTCCACGCTGCCCATTTTCACATCCAGACAAGTCCCTTCAATACGCTCCGCCCGGCAAAAGCATCCTGATCACATACAACGCAATCTGCAGCAGCAGCACCGCCACCAGCACCGACAAATCCAGCCCGCCAATCGGCGGCACCACGCGCCGGATCGGCCGCAGCAGCGGATCGTTCAGCGCATGCACGAACGGCGCCAGCGGCGCATGCGGATTCACCCAGCTGAAGATCGCCTCGATGATCAGGAGCGCGATGAATCCGTAGATGATCCATTTCAGGAAGCGCACCAGCGCCAGCAGGAACACCTGCTCGGCCGTGGCGCCGATGATGAACAGCACCGATGTCGCCAGCAGCACCACGATAAAGGCGCCGATCAGGCTTGCCCAATCGTAGCCGCCCGCCCCCGGCACCACACGGCGCAGCGGTTTGACCAGCCAGTCGCTCAGCGTGAACGTGAACTGCGCCACGGATGCAGGTGGACGGACCCGGATGGCCTGCATCCAGAACCGCAGGAGCAGGACCGCGCCCAGCACGGTGGCAGCGGTGTCGACGATCAACTGAAGAATGGGCAGCACATGGACTCCTTAAAATAAAAAAAATACCGCTGTGCGAACATATCACACAGCGGTATTTTGCCCCAAGCGGGCGTGGGCTGTCGTTACGGACGGCTGCTGGTCGGGAACGGCCATGCCGCTGCCGGCGCCAGCGTGGTCTTCGCGGCAGGAGCCGGTGCGGCCGGCTTGTTCTCGCCGCTCGCTTCTTTCGAAGCCTGCTTGGCGGCTGGCTGCGCTTCCGACTTGGTATCGGCTGCCTTGGCGGCCGGCTTCTTGGCCGCTGGCTTCTTGGCCGCTGGCTTGGCTTCGGCTTTCGCTTCAGGCTTGGCGTCGGCCTTCACTTCCGGCGTCGCTTCGGCCTTGGCTTCCGGCTTGGCTTCGGCCTTGGCTGCTGGAGCGGCCTTGGCTTCGGTCTTCGCTTCCGGCTTGGTATCGGCGTTCTTGGTGCCGACCGCGCGCTTGACTGCCGGGTTGGCGGCCAGGGTGGCTTCCGACTTTGCCGGGGCGGCAGGCGAGTCTTCGGCTTTCACCGACGACTTGGCTGCCGGCTTGGTTGCTGCGGCTTTGGCCGGTGCTTTGGCTGGTGCTTTGGCGGCGGTCTTGGTTGCGGCGGCTTTCACCGGAGCGGCTTTCGCTGCGGTCTTGGTCGCTGCGGCCTTCACCGGAGCGGATTTCGCTGCGGTCTTGGTCGCTGCAGCCTTCACCGGAGCGGCTTTCGATGCGGTCTTGGTTGCGGCGGCTTTGGCGGACGTCTTGGCAGACGTCCCCTTGGCTGCGGTTTTGGTCGCTGCGGCCTTTGCCGGAGCTTTAGCTGCGGTCTTGGTTGCGGCGGCTTTGGCCGGAGCCTTGGTTGCGGTCTTGGTCGCTGCTGCCTTGGCCGGAGCTTTGGCTGCGGTCTTGGTTGCGGCTGCCTTGGCTGGTGCTTTGGCTGCGGTCTTGGTCGCTGCGGCTTTCACTGGAGCCTTGGTTGCGGTCTTGGCCGACGACTTGGCCGCGGTTTTGGTCGCTGCCTTGGCTGGAGCTTTAGCTGCGGTCTTGGTCGCTGCCTTGGCGGGCGTCTTCGCAGACGCCCCCTTGGTTGCGGTCTTGGCCGACGACTTGGCTGCGGTTTTGGTCACTGCCTTGGCTGGAGCTTTAGCTGCGGTCTTGGCCGACGACTTGGTTGGAGCCTTGGTTGCAGTCTTGGCCGACGACTTGGCTGCGGTCTTGGTCGCTGCCTTGGCTGGAGCTTTGGCTGCAGTCTTGTTTGCTGCCTTGGCTGGAGCTTTGGTCGCGGTCTTGGCCGACGACTTGGCTGCGGTCTTGGTTGCTGCTGCCTTGGCCGGCGCTTTAGCTGCGGTCTTGGTTGCTGCTGCCTTGGCCGGAGCTTTGGTCGCGGTCTTGGCAGCGCTCTTTGCAGGAGCGGCGGTCTTCTTCGCTGCTACTGGCTTGGCTGCCGACTTGGTCGCGGTCTTGGTTGCAGCAGTCTTGGTTGCAGCGGTTTTCTTCGCTGCTGGTTTCGCTGCCGGCTTGGCTGCAGCTTTTGCCGCTGGCTTCGCAGCTGGTTTCGCTGCGGCTTTCTTTGCAGCCGGTTTCGCCGCAGCTTTTGCCGCAGGCTTGGCGGCCGGCTTCGCAGCCGGTTTAGCCGCAGCCTTCGCTGCTGGTTTTGCAGCAGCGGCTTTCTTTGCTGCTGGTTTCTCTGCTGCGGCTGCTTTTGCGGCCGGTTTGGCGGCAGTCTTGCCTGCCGGTTTTACTGCTGGTTTCTTAGCGGCTGTTGCCATTTTTGTTCTCCTTCTCTGCGATGAGAAAATACGCTACAAGGTTGAAATCCGTCCGACCGCCTACTGCATCGGGCGAATTATTCATCGGCACAAACCGGTCGGTTACTGCCAATGAATACGGCACCAGCTGAACTGCTGCAACTCCTCACAATTGCAGCGCTTCAGCCAACGACGTTGAAACACCCACACTTCCAGCACCTTCACATCGCTACCCTCACGGGCGCGAAAAGAAAAAGCCGCCATGCCTGATGTCGATCAGGCAGTGCGGCTTGTTCTTTTCGCTAAGCTTAAGTGCATACTGAACGTATCAGCGTCCCAATATTCGATCGGTTTTGTTTGCCAGTGAGCATGCAAAAAAATCCATGTTCACGTTTTGACAAATTCAATCACGTAAAGTACACGAAAACCTTGTCAGTGCGCAACCCGCGCACGTACATTTCACTCTATTGGACAGCGCCGCAACGCATTGCGCTTCAAACGGCGCCTTATTTCATCGGCAAATCTCGCAAAACAGTTTTCGCCCGACCCGCGCACGATTGAATTGCGCAAACGCAGAGAACATAAAAAAAACCCGGCGATTTCTCGCCGGGCTTCGTGGGCTTTGCGTCAAATACGACAGACTATCAATCCCAGTTCAGCGCACCGCCGGTCTGGTACTCGGTCACGCGCGTCTCGAAGAAGTTACGCTCTTTCTTCAGGTCGATCATCTCGCTCATCCACGGGAACGGATTCTCTTCGTTCGGGAACAGCGCATCGAGGCCGATCTGCACGGCGCGGCGGTTCGCGATGAAGCGCAGGTAGCCCTTGAACATTGGGGCGTTCAGGCCCAGCACGCCGCGCGGCATGGTGTCTTCGGCGTAGCGGTATTCGAGTTCGACGGCTTGCAGGAACAGGGCTTTCAGCTCGTCGCGGAAGGCCGGGGTCCACAGTTGCGGGTTTTCCATCTTGATCGTGTTGATCAGGTCGATGCCGAAGTTCACGTGCATCGATTCGTCGCGCAGGATGTACTGGTACTGCTCGGCGGCGCCGGTCATCTTGTTCTGGCGGCCCAGCGCCAGGATCTGGGTGAAGCCGACGTAGAAGAACAGGCCTTCCATCAGGCAGGCGAAGACGATGATCGACTTCAGCAGTTGCTGGTCGGCTTCCAGGGTGCCGGTCTTGAACTCCGGGTCGGTCAGCACGTTGATGAACGGGATCAGGAACTGGTCCTTGTCGTGGATCGACGCGATCTCGTTATAGGCATTGAAGATCTCCTGCTCGTCCAGGCCGAGCGACTCGACGATGTACTGGTAGGCGTGGGTGTGGATCGCCTCTTCGAAGGCCTGGCGCAGCAGGTACTGGCGGCATTCCGGCGCCGTGATGTGGCGGTAGGTGCCCAGCACGATGTTATTGGCGGCCAGCGAGTCGGCGGTGGTGAAGAAGCCCAGGTTGCGCTTGACCAGGCGGCGCTCGTCTTCCGACAGGCCGTTCGGGTTCTTCCACAGCTCGATGTCGCGCTGCATGTTCACTTCCTGCGGCATCCAGTGGTTCGCGCAGCCGGCCAGGTACTTGTCCCATGCCCACTTGTACTTGAACGGCACCAGCTGGTTGACGTCGGTCTGGCCGTTGATGATGCGCTTGTCGTCGGCGTTCACGCGCTTGGCGACTTCGGCGGCAGGTGCGCCTTCGGTATTGCCGGCGAGCGGTGCGCGTGGCGCGCTGGTTGGTTCATCGTCCCATGACAGCATGATTGTTTCCTTTGAATTCTTGACGTGGCAGCGCCCGGCATGGAGCCGGGCGTGCGCTTACTGATTGATTACTGATTAACGCTTATTGACCATTTACTGGCAAGCTTCGCATTCGTCGAAGCCGGCGTCGCCCGGACGCAGGTAGCAAGCCGCGCCGTCCACCACTTCCGGTGCAGTCGCCGCCGGGGCAGCAGCAGGAGCCGCCGCTGGCGCAGCGTGACCGGTCAGGCCGCCCGACACAGGCACCGCGTTCAGCGCGCCGGTACGGGTGGTCGACTTCTCCATGTGCGTTGCCGCGATGGTGCGCAGGTAGTAGGTGGTCTTCAGGCCGCGCAGCCAGGCCAGCTTGTAGGTCTCGTCCAGCTTCTTGCCCGATGCGCCGGCCATGTAGATGTTCAGCGACTGGGCCTGGTCGATCCACTTCTGGCGACGCGATGCCTGCTCGACCAGCCACTTCGGCTCGACTTCGAAGGCGGTAGCGTAGATGTCGCGCAGGTCTTGCGGCACGCGGTCGATCTTGGACAGCGAACCGTCGAAGTACTTCAGGTCGGCGATCATGACTTCGTCCCACAGGTCGCGTGCCTTCAGGTCGCGCACCAGGTACGAATTGATCTCGGTGAATTCGCCCGACAGGTTCGACTTCACGTACAGGTTCTGGAAGGTCGGCTCGATGCAGGCCGACACGCCGATGATGTTCGAAATGGTCGCGGTCGGAGCGATCGCCACGCAGTTCGAGTTACGCATGCCGAACTCCTTGATGCGGTTACGCACCACGGTCCAGTCCATCGATTCGCTGGTGTCCTGCTCCAGGTAGCCGCCGCGTTCTTCCGCCAGCAGCTTGATCGAGTCCTGCGGCAGGATGCCGCGGTCCCACAGCGAACCGGCGTAGGTGTCGTAGCGGCCGCGCTCTTCTGCCAGCTCGGTCGAGGCCAGGTAGGCGTAGTAGCAGACGGCTTCCATCGACTTGTCGGCGAATTCAACAGCCTTGTCCGAGGCGAACGGCACGCGCATCATGTGCAGGCAATCCTGGTGACCCATGATGCCCATGCCGACCGGGCGGTGGCGCAGGTTCGAGTTGCGCGCCTTTTCCACGGCGTAGTAGTTGATGTCGATGACGTTGTCGAGCATGCGCATCGCGGTGCGGATGGTCTTCTGCAGCTTGACGTGGTCGAGGCCATCGCCCTTCATGTGCTGCGGCAGGTTCACCGAGCCCAGGTTGCAGACGGCGATCTCGTCGGCGCTGGTGTTCAGGGTGATCTCGGTGCACAGGTTCGACGAGTGCACGACGCCGATGTGCTGCTGCGGCGAACGGATGTTGCACGGATCCTTGAAGGTGATCCATGGGTGGCCGGTTTCGAACAGCATCGACAGCATCTTGCGCCACAGGTCGAGGGCAGCGACTTTCTTGTACACGGTCATTTCGCCGCGTGCCGCCTTGGCTTCGTAGGCGGTGTACGCATCTTCGAAGGCCTTGCCGACCAGGTCGTGCAGGTCAGGGGTTTCGCTCGGCGAGAACAGGCTCCAGTCGCCCTTTTCCATCACGCGCTTCATGAACAGGTCGGGAATCCAGTTCGCGGTGTTCATGTCGTGGGTGCGGCGGCGGTCGTCGCCGGTGTTCTTGCGCAGGTCGAGGAATTCCTCGATGTCCATGTGCCAGGTTTCCAGGTAGGCGCAGACCGCGCCCTTGCGCTTGCCGCCCTGGTTGACCGCCACGGCGGTGTCGTTCACCACTTTCAGGAACGGCACCACGCCTTGCGACTTGCCGTTGGTGCCCTTGATGCGCGAACCGAGCGCACGCACCGGGGTCCAGTCGTTGCCCAGGCCGCCGGCGAACTTCGACAGCAGTGCATTCTCTTTGATGGCGTCGTAGATGCCTTCCAGGTCGTCGCCGACGGTGGTCAGGTAGCACGACGACAGCTGCGAGCGGCGGGTGCCCGAGTTGAACAGGGTCGGGGTCGAGCTCATGAAGTCAAAGCTCGACAGCAGGTTGTAGAACTCGATGGCGCGCTCTTCGCGGTCGGCTTCGCGCAGGGCCAGGCCCATGGCGACGCGCATGTAGAAGGCCTGCGGCATCTCGATGCGGGTTTCGCGCACGTGCAGGAAGTAGCGGTCGTACAGGGTCTGCAGGCCGATGTAGCCGAATTGCAGGTCGCGGTCGGCGACCAGGGCCTTGGCCAGGCGCTCGAGGTCGTAGGTGCCGAGCTGTTCATCCAGCAGTTCGTTCTGGATGCCCTTGGCGATGTACTGCGGGAAGTAGGTGATGTATTCGGCGGCGGCCTTGGCTTGCGCCACTTCCTTGCCGAAGACTTCCTTGCGGATCGTGTGCAGCAGGATGCGGGCGGTGACCTGGCTGTAGGCCGGGTCGGTTTCCATCAGCGCGCGGGCGGCCAGGATGGCCGACTTGTGCAGTTCCTCGACCGGCACGCCGTCGTACAGGTTGCGCAGGGTCTCGGCGACGATGGCGTCGGCGTCGACATGCTTTTCCAGGCCGGCGCAGGCGGCGTTGACCAGGGCGTGGACATCGTTGATGTCGAGCGGACGGCGCTCGCCGCCGTCGACCACGTGGATCTGCGGCGCCTGGATGGCGCTGGCGCCAGCGGCTTCCTTGGCGGCGCGGCGCTCTTCCATCTGCTTGGCGCGGTACAGCACGTAGGCACGTGCGACGTCATGCTCGCCCGAGCGCATCAGCGACAGCTCGACCTGGTCCTGCACGTCTTCGATGTGGAAGGTGCCGCCGTTCGGCTGGCGGCGCATCAGCGCGGCGACCACGTTGTTGGTCAGCTCTTCCACCAGGTCGCGGATCCGGGCCGAGGCGGCGCCCTGGCCGCCGGCGACCGCCAGGAAGGCCTTGGTCATCGCGACCGAGATCTTGTTCGGCTCGAAAGGCACGACGGCGCCGTTGCGGCGGATGATGCGGTAGTCGCCGTGGGCGGCGATATCAGTCGCCTTGGCGCCGGTTGCCGCTCCTGGAGCCGCTTGCGGTTTGATTGAGATGTCTTGAGAAGTGTGCATTGAGCCTCCAGGATGGGCAGTCGGGCTGCCGCCGGTTGTTCCGTGCCGAATGCCCGCGCGTGCGAGCAATCGACGTATATAAAAAAAGCGAAAAAGGGTTCCCTGCCGGCTGGGCAATGCCAAGCCGGGCAATATTATTGCCTACAGTTATTTAATGCGTGTTAAAGATGCGAAAAACAGGTGTAAGTCGAAGAGCGATACTGCCGGGTTGTACTGCGGTCAAGTTCTTGGGAAGCTGGCTGCCTGGCCCGGCTACCTCGTCCTACTCTTGACCTCGCTACCACTATATCTAGTGTGGTGCTTTGATATGGGACTAATTGTAGTACCTGCTCGCGCGGCCGTGCAAGTGAATAAATTCTCAATTTCTCGCGTTTTTTGGGTGCGCGCCTCTTGACAATCGGGTCTGAGGCAAAAGATCGGCTGTTTCGGGTTAGCGAGCACTAACACGCTGCTTAAGTCTTGTACAGCTGCAATAAAGATTGCTCAACAACGGTGCAGACTGCACCATTTTGCACTGGCGAAAAGACAACACAATTTGATAACGGCGGACTGCGGGGTAGGCCAGGCCGCGAGAAATGGTAGGGTGGGCGCCCCGTGCCCACGCGTGAACTTCGATCATTGTTAACGTGATTTGGCGAGCCGGAAGAGAAGCCAACACCGCACACGCTTTACGCGTGGGCACGGGGCGCCTAGCGCGGCCCGGCCCACCCTACCCGGTAACCGCCGCCGGTGTACGCTACACCGGCGTCCCCGGCGTATAGGGCTGAATGCACTCACCCAGCCCATTGTCCCAGCGCCCACCCGCATCCAGGCAGCTGTCGACCTTGACCTCGTGCCGCATCCACATCAGCGCGGCGATCAGGGCGATCGCCAGGGCGACATAGCGTAGAAGTTTGGGCATATCAGTTCTCCGGTGCCTGGATATCGAGTTTCTGCATCTGGTAGCGCAGCTGGCGCACGCTGATCCCGAGCAGGCTGGCGGTCTTGGTACGGTTGAATTGGGTTTGCTGGAGTGCGCGCTGGATGATATCGCGTTCCACGCCCTCCAGGTAGGCCGGCAGGTTGCTCGGCAAACTATCCGGGCCGAGCGGCGCCGGCGCGCCGGCTTGCGGCAGCGGCGCCGCGGCCGGCACGGGCGGCGGCTCGTAGCTCGGGGGCACGGCCAGCGCCGGCGCAGGTGCTTCATGGGATCGCGTCCCTTCGCTCGGCCGCGCCGCCTTCAGCGACAAGTCCCCGACCTGGATCACGCCGTCGTTGGCAAACGCCAGCGCCCGCTCCAGCACGTTCTCGAGTTCGCGTACGTTGCCGGGGAAGGAATAGGCGCGCAAGACGTCGAGCACGCCCGGCCCCAGCGAAGCGCCGCCCGGGCCGGCCAGGCGCGCCAGGATCGCGTTGGTCAGCACCGGCAAGTCGTCGAGCCGCTCGCGCAGCGCCGGCAGCGACAGCTCGATCACGTTCAGCCGGTAGAACAAGTCTTGGCGGAAGCTGCCGGTCTCGACGCAGCGCGCCAGGTCCTTGTGGGTGGCGCTGATGATGCGCACGTCGACCGGTTCCTCGGCGGTGGCGCCGATCTTGCGCACGCGCCGTTCCTGGATCGCGCGCAGCAGTTTCACCTGCATCGCCAGCGGCAAGTCCGCCACCTCGTCCAGCATCAGGGTGCCGCCGTTGGCCGCCTGGAAGAAGCCGTCGCGCTCCTCGCCGGCGCCGGTGAAGGCGCCCTTGCGGTAGCCGAAGAACTCGGCTTCCATCAGGTTTTCCGGAATCGCGCCGCAGTTCACGGCGACGAAAGGTTTCGCGGCGCGCGAACTCTGGGCGTGGATCTCGCGCGCGGCCAGCTCCTTGCCGGCGCCGGACTCGCCGGTGATGGCGATCGGCGCCATCGAGCGCGCCAGGCGCCCGATCTGGGCGCGCAAGGCCTGCATCGCCTGCGACTGGCCGATCAGGCGCGACGGTGTACCAGCGCCGCCCTCCCCGGTCGCCGGACTGCCTGGCGCCTCCGACAGTTTCAAGGCCGAGCGCACCATCACGCGCAGCTCGTCCAGCACCACCGGTTTGGAGACATAGTCGAAGGCGCCGGCCTTCAGCGCCACCACCGCGTTCTCGGCGCTGCCGAAGGCGGTGATCACGGCGATCGGCGTCTTCGAGGTGCTGGAGACCTCGCGCACCAGTTCCAGCCCCAGCCCGTCGGGCAGGCGCATGTCGGTCAGGACCAGGTTGTAGGCGTTGTCGTCCACCAGGCGGCGCGCTTCGCGCAGGGTGGCGGCGCAATCGACGTCCAGGCCCATCTTGAGCAGGGTGATCTCGAGCAGGTCGCGCAGGTCGGCTTCGTCGTCGACCACCAGGATGCGGGGGGAACTCATGGACAAATCCTCATGCTGCGCCCGCGCCGGAAGCCGCCGGCTGGGCGAAGGTCATCACAAAGCGGCCGCTGGCCTTGCGCGCGCCGGGCGCGGCCGGGTCGAAGCGGTATTCGTAATCGAGCTTGGCGCCGTTGTTCAGGCACAGCTCGCGCGCCAGGTACAGGCCCAGGCCGGTGCCCTTGCTCGACGTAGTATAGAAGGGCTCGAACAGGTGGGCGCGCACGTCCGGCGTGATGCCGGGGCCGTCGTCCTGCACATGCAGTTCGAGCGTGCCGAAGGCGTCGAGCTCGGGCCAGATGCGGATGCTGGCCGGCGCCCGGCTGGCGTAGCGGATCGCATTGCCGAGCAGGTTCACCAGCACTTCGCGCAGGTGCAGGGCGTCGAAGCGCACCTCGATGGCGCCGGCGCCGCCCAGCCAGACCATCTCTTCGGGCAGGTCCTGGGTTTCGATGAACTCGGCCTTCAGCTCGGCCAGGAAAGCGGCCAGCACCAGCGGCTCGGCGTAGGGCTGGGCCTTGCGCGAGAGCTGCAGGATGTCCTCGACCATGCGGTTCACGCGCGCCACGTTGTCGCCGATGATCTTCAATAAACGCACCTCGGCCTTGCCGTGCAGGTCCTCGGCCAGCAGCGCGGTGGCGTGGCCGATGGCCGACAAGGGGTTGCGTACCTCGTGCGCGATGCTGGCGGTGAGGCGCCCCATCGAGGCCAGCTTCAGCTGCTGCGCCTGGTTTTCGATGGCGCTCACGTCCTGCATGAAGACCACGCTGCGCCCCGGCTTGCCGCCGGCCGCTTCCACCCGGGCAAAACGCAATTTGAGGTGCGCCGGCTGGTCGCGCCGCGCGCTGCCGTTGGCGTCCGGCGCGCCCGGTTCCTGGAAAGGCTTGAGGATGACCCAGGCTTCGTCGGGTCCGGCCTCGCCCTGTACCGGCTCGACCGCGGCCAGCGCCGGCATGGTGCCGCCGACCCAGCGCGCAAAGGCGCCGGCCACCGGTTCCAGCCCGTGCACCGCGTCCAGGCGCAGGCCGCCGGGCGCGTCCACCCCCAGCATGCGCCGCGCCGCCGGATTCGCGGTGTGGATGACGCCGTCGGCGCCCAGCACCAGCACGCCGTCGTTGACGTCGGCGATCACGATTTCGTTGATCGACTGCTGCACTTCCAGGTCGACGCCGCGCTGGGCCGCCAGTTCTTCCTGGCCGATCAGGCGCGCCGCCAGCCGGTTCACCAGCAGGACCACGGCGAAGAAGGCGATGCCGTACATCCCGGCCTGCATCAGCGGCGGCTCACCGTCGCGCGTGAACAGCTGCCACGATGCCTGCAGCAGGACGATGATCGAGGCGACCGAGGCCGAGAACAGCGCCAGCACCAGCGGCGCCAGGATCGCGGCGCCGGCCAGCGGGAACAGGTAGAGGATGCCGAGGCCGCTGCGCACGCCGCCGGCGGCCTGGTACAGCAGCGAGATGGCGAACAGGTCGACCGCGATCTGGAGCGCCAGCTGCAGCGGGAAGCGGCGCTTCCAGACCGTGGTGACGAGGCCGAACAGCAGCGCCGCGCCGAGGTAGAAGAAGCAGGTGCGCGCGTAGGCCGGGTCGGTGGCGGCGCGGCCGTCGCGCACGTCGAAGGCCATGTACAGCAGCAGCACGATGCCGATGACGATGCGCGTGACGTTCAGCGCCTGCAGCGAGCGCCAGAAGGTCGTACGCGACTGCGTGGACAGCGCCGGCCAGCGGATCTTCAAGGGCTTACCGCGGCGGCAGGCGCACGTGGGCCGGGCTGCAGTAGTCCAGGCCGTCGGCGCGCACCGCCTCGGAGGCCGGGAAATGCAGGCCGCAGTGGGCGCAGCTGGTCATGTTTTCGATGGACGCCGGCTCGGCCTGGCGTCCCTGCTGCTGATACTGCTGCTGGCGCCACCCCTCCTGCTGCTGCAGCTGGCTCTTGCGGATGGCGGCGCGCAGCTTGGCGCGCACCGCGAAGCCGATCACGACGATCAGGATGATCCAGAACAGGAGTCGGCTCATGCGATCCCCCGGTGCAGGACGACTTCAAGCACGAAGCGGCTGCCGACATAGGCCAGCGCCAGCGTGGCAAAGCCGGCCAGGGTGAAGCGCAGCGCCGTCTTGCCGCGCCAGCCGCGCCAGTGGCGTCCGGCCAGCAGGGCCGCGAACAAAATCCAGGACAGCATCGCGAACACGTTCTTGTGGTCCCAGCGCATCGCCTGCCCGAACAGCTGCTCGGAAAACACCACGCCCGACAGCACGGTGAGGCTGAGCAGGACGAAGCCGATGCCGATCAGGCGGAACAGCAGCTTTTCCATGGTCAGCAGGGCCGGCAGCTGGTCGAGCGTGCCGCCGAACCAGCCGCTGCTGGTGGGCGCGGTGCGCGCGTGCAGGCGGGTTTCCTGCAGCGCCATCAGCACCGCGTGGAAGGCGGCGATGGTCAGCGTGCTATAGGCCAGCACGGCCACGGCCACGTGCCAGCCGAAGGCGCTGGAGCGGTTCTCGATGGCCATGATCGCGCCCGGGAACAGCACCGGCAGCAGGGCCGCGCCGAAGGCGCAGGGCATCACCAGGCGCCGCAGGCCGTCGAGGGCGAAGTTGCGGTTTTCAAACCAGTAGGCGGCCACCGAGACCCACAGGGCGGACGACAGCATGATGGCAAAGCCGATGCGCAGCGAGCCGGGCGCAAACGCGGCGCCCCACAGCGCGCCGCCATGGATCAGCCACGCCAGCGCGGTGACGCCGGAGATGACAGCGCCCCGCCGCGACGGCAGCAGGGCGCAGGCCGCGTACAGAAAGGCCGCGGCAAAAAAGAGGGTGTTCTGCATACCGGCAGTCTACACCATCGGCAAATAGCGGTGGCGGGGCTGGTCTGCCTTTCGGGGATGCTGCTGCTGAACCAAGCCCTTATCTTTTTGGCCGCGGAAGCCAACCGTACGGTGGGCACTCCGTGCCCACGCGGAACGGCGAACATTGTTGGCATTGTTCCCGTCGAACCTTCCGCGCTAACGCGGCGCGTCCGAGAGCATCTCGTTAGCGCCCCCATCCATCGCACGCGTTCCGGAGCGAATCATCTCGGCCGCAGGTGCAAGGGTAGGCACGCACCCGCGTGGGCACAGCGTGCCCACCGTACGGATCGATTCCCCGGTCAATCGACGGCCGCCATCCTCAGTTCGTCGCTATGATGCCGCTGCTGCTCCTCCATCACCAATTGCCCCAGCTCGCGCTTGAGCGCATTGAACTCCGGCGCCGCCGGATCGCGCATCCTCGGCAAATCGACCAGGATGTCGCGCTTTACCGTCCCCGGCCGGTAAGTCATCACCACAATCCGGTCGGCCAGGTAAATCGCCTCCTCGATACTGTGGGTAACGAACAGGATCGTCTTCTTCAGCTCCGCCCAGATACGCAGCAGCTCGTCCTGCAAATTGCGCCGCGTGAGCGCATCCAGTGCGCCAAACGGCTCGTCCATCAGCATGATCGGCGAATCCAGGGCCAGCACGCGCGCGATCGCCACCCGCTGGCGCATCCCGCCCGACAAGTCCTTCGGATAGCGGGCGCGGAAGTCGGTCAGCGACAGCATGCGCAGCAGTTCGTCCACCGTGCGCCGGATCTCGGGCTTGGGAGTGCCCTTGATATCCAGCCCGAAGCCGACGTTCTGCTCGACCGTCATCCATGGAAACAGCGCGTACTCCTGGAACACCATGCCGCGGTCCGGCCCCGGCGCCGCTACCGGCTGCCCGTCGACCAGGATCGTGCCGGCGGTCGGCGGAGAGAAGCCGGCCACCGCATTCAGCAGGGTCGACTTGCCGCAGCCGGAAGGCCCGAGCAGGCAGGTGAACTGCCCGCGCGGGATGGCCAGATTGATGTCCTGCAGCGCCACCACCTGGCGCTCGTCGCTGGCGAACACCTTGTTCACCCCGCTCACTCGGATATGCGCGTCCATTCAGTGCTCCAGGCCGCGGTGCCAGCGCAGCAGATAATTGTTCAGGCGGTTCATGCCGATGTCGATGGCCAGGCCCAGCATGCCGATGGTGATCATCCCGGCGATGATCTTGTCGGACCAGAAGTACTCGCGCGCTTCCAGGATGCGGTAACCGAGGCCGTTGTTCACGGCGATCATCTCGGACACGATGACGACGATGAAGGCGGTGCCGATACCGATGCGCACGCCCGACAGGATGTAGGGCACGGCCGCCGGCAGGATCACGCGCAGGAACATGGTGACGCCGCCGGCGCCCAGGTTGCGCGCCGCGCGCAGGTAGATGCCGTCCACGTGGCGCACGCCGGCGATGGTATTCATCAGCACCGGGAAAAAGGCGCCCAGCGCGATCAGGAACACGGCCGGCGGATTGCCCAGCCCGAACCAGAGGATCGCCAGCGGGATGTAGGCGATCGGCGGGATCGGGCGCAGGATCTGCACCAGCGGATTCATCCAGGCATACACCGTGCTGCTCGCCCCCATGGCCAGGCCGAGCGGCAGGGCCAGCCCGCCGCCGATCAGGAAGCCGACCACCACCCGGTACAGGCTCGTCAAGGTATCGACGATCAGCTCCCCGGAAAACGCCCAGTGCCACCAGCCGCCCTCGGTATAGCTTTCGTAGGGCGTCAGCGGCAGCAGGTAGGCCACCCAGCGCTCCCACACCGCCAGCGGCGAGGGCAGCACCTGGGGATTGACCCAGCCCATGCTCGCCACCCACTGCCAGATGCCGATCGCCAGCACCGGCACCACCATGCCGACGCCGATCTCGCGCCAATTACGCTGTTTCTTCATGCTGCCCTCCGCATGCCGTCCGGGGTTGGCTGAACGTGCTTACTTGATATTCAGGCTTTTCTTGGCCGCGTCCAGCAGGTCGGTCTTGACCCACTCGCTTGCCACCGGCGGCTTGGCCATGCGCCCGACGCCGGTCTTGACCATGGTGTCGGTGGTGATCTGGATGTGTTCCGGCGTGATGTCGTACGAGTACTCGGAGTTGCCGATCGCATCGTTGAAGTCGTCGGTCGTGATCTGGTTCTTGAACACGACTTCGCGTACATACTTCTCGGCGACGGCCTTGTTGTCGATGAAGGTCTTGGTCGCCTGCACGAAGCAGCGCATGAACTTTTCCGCCACCGGACGCCGCTCCTTGTAGAACTTCTCGGTCATCACCATGGTGCGGATCGGTTCGCCGATCGGCGTGTCGTAAGGCTTCAGCACTTCGGCGCCGAAGCCCTTGTTGATCGCCTGCGAGGACTGCGGCTCGGACTGCATCATGGCGTCGATCTGCTTGCCGAGCAGGGCCTGGTTCAGGTCCGCATACGGCAGGAACACCAGCTGCACGTCCTTGCCCGGCGCCGGGTCGGCCTTCATGTTGTGCTTGGCCAGTTCCGCCATCAGCAGCACTTCCTGGATGCCGCCGCGCGTCACGCCGACGCGCTTGCCCTTAAGTTGCGGCACGCTGGTGATTTTCAAATCGGGCCTCGCCACCAGACGCGCGCCGCCCTTGGCGAAGCCGGCCACCACGAAGATCGGGGCGCCGCCGGCGCGACCGGAAATCGCCGCTTCGGATGCCGTGGTGCCGACATCGAGTTCACCGGCGATGATCGCCTGCATGACGTCCAGGCCTTTCGGGAAGATCTTCTCTTCGACCTTGATGCCGCACTTGGGCGCGATTTCCTTGATGTACGAGACGGCGCCGTAGTGCGCGAACTTGAGATTCCCGAGGCGCACAGTTTCCTGGGCCTGGGCGCCGGCGGCTGCCAGCAGGGTCATTGCGATCAGGGTCTTGCCGAACACTTTAGTCATGCCATGTCTCCGTTATGCGCTTCGTCAAAATCGGTAGGGGCTGCCGCGGTGGTGCCTTGATGCTGCCGTGCAGTTGTGATGCCGGCGGGAAAAGGCTATATGGGAATGCAAGATGTGTCAAACGTGGCAATGCGCAGTTGTGACATCCGTCATCACATGCACTCAAAAAAGGCGTAATCCGCGCGATGTAGACGGGCAAGCCCTTCTTGCGCAAGGTAAAATGGCCGCTTTCCCGAATACCGTCCTATATATAGTCAGGTAGAACATGCTAGATAACCTTACCCAACGCCTAGCCAAGGTCGTCAAGACGATGCGTGGCGAGGCGCGTCTGACCGAGGCGAACACCGCCGAGATGCTGCGCGAAGTGCGCCTGGCGCTGCTCGAGGCCGACGTGGCGCTGCCGGCGGTGCGCGAATTCATCGCCAAAGTGAAGGAAAAAGCGCTGGGCGAAGAAGTCATCGCTTCCCTCAGCCCGGGCCAGGCCCTGGTCGGCGTGGTGCAGCGCGAGCTGGCCGCCCTGATGGGCGCCGACCTCGGTCCCGAGGCCACCCAGCTGTCGTTCGCGCAGCAGCCGCCGGCGATCATCCTGATGGCCGGCCTGCAGGGTGTCGGTAAAACGACCACCACCGGTAAACTCGCCAAGTACCTGAAGGAACAGAAAAAGAAAAAGGTCCTGACCGTTTCTGCCGACGTCTACCGCCCTGCCGCTATCGCGCAGCTGGAGTCCGTCACGAAGCAGGTCGGCGCCGACTTCTTCCCGTCCACCTCCACCGACAAGCCGGTCGACATCGCCCTGGCGGCGCTGGATTGGGCGAAAAAGCACTACCACGACGTCCTGATCATCGACACCGCCGGCCGCCTGGGTATCGACGAAGCGATGATGCAGGAAATCGCCGCCGTCCACGGCGCCGTGAAGCCGATCGAGACCCTGTTCGTGGTCGACGCCATGCTGGGCCAGGATGCGATCAACACGGCCAAGGCCTTCAACGACGCCCTGCCCCTGACCGGTATCGTGCTGACCAAGCTCGATGGCGATTCGCGCGGCGGTGCGGCGCTGTCGGTGCGTCACGTGACCGGCAAGCCGATCAAGTTTGCCGGCGTGTCGGAAAAGCTGGACGGCCTGGAAGCCTTCGACCCGACCCGCATGGCCAGCCGCGTGCTGGGCATGGGCGACATCCTGGCGCTGGTGGAAGAAGCGCGCAAGGGCGTCGACGAAAAGGCCGCGGCCGACATGGCCAACAAGATCAAGGCGGGCGGCCGCTTCGACATGAACGACTTCAAGGCCCAGCTGACCCAGATGAAGAAGATGGGCGGCATGTCGGGTCTGCTCGATAAACTGCCGGCGCAGTTCCAGCAGGCCGCGGCTGGCGCCAACATGGACCAGGCCGAGAAGCAGGTGCGGCGCATGGTCGGCATCATCGACTCGATGACGCCGCAGGAGCGCGCCAAGCCGGAACTGATCAAGGCGAACCGCAAGCGCCGCATCGCCGCCGGCGCCGGCGTGCAGGTGCAGGAAGTGAACCGCATGCTGACGCAGTACGACCAGATGCAGACCATGATGAAGAAGCTCAAGGGCGGCGGCCTGATGAAGATGATGCGCGGGATGAAGGGCATGATGCCCGGCATGCGCTAAGCCTTCCAGCCCTTTTGTACCCATGAAACGCCGCGCCTGGCCTGTGCCCCGCGCGGCGTTTTTACGTCGAATTTCGCGTGGATTTTCACTCTGCGGTCACGCTTGACGCGCAAACCCCTATTTTTGGGCCGCATAGAGTGAAAAAATGAAGAAAAAGACTTGCAGGAACACTAAAACGCCACCAATATAAGCCGTGCGATATTGCGCAACTTTTACATATGCTCGTTTAGGAGGCTCGAAGATGGCAACAGCCAAGAAATCCCCAGCAGCGCCCGCAAAGAAGCCAGCCGCCAAGCCGGCAGCTAAGCCTGCGGCGAAGAAGGCCGCCGCTCCGGCAAAGGAAGCAGCACCAAAGGCCGCGGCAGCGAAGAAACCGGCTGCAGCACGCAAGCCGAACGCCGCTTTCATGAAAGAGCTGACGCCGTCGGCCGAGCTGGCTGCAGTGGTCGGCAACAAGCCGCTGCCACGCACGGAAGTGACCAAGAAAGTCTGGGAATACATCAAGAAAGCGGACCTGCAAGCTGCAGACAACCGCCAGATGATCAATGCCGACGACAAGCTGAAAGCCGTCTTCGGTGGCAAGGAACAAGTCTCGATGTTCGAGATGACCAAGCTGATCTCGAATCACCTGAAATAATAAACGCCGGCTGCCCCACAAGCCTGAACGTTGAAAAGCCCCGGTCGTGTGATCGGGGCTTTTTGTTTTGGAGATTGATTTGTCGCGGTGGCGAATTGCCGGCGCCGTTTCCCGTACGGTGGGCACTCCGTGCCCACGCGGAAGTATGAGCCGAGGCGACGGCATGTCGACCGCAACGCATGAAATGTGGCAGCGCATCCAAATGATCATCGCGGACGCTATCGGGCTTTTGCAAACGTTGCGGCTATTCCGCGCACAGGCGCACCACCGGGCAAGCGGAGCCGCCGCGTTAACATGCCGCCGTCATGCACGCATCCGCGTGGGCACGTCATTGATGCCCCCGGCATCAATGACCCCACCGTACGGTCCTAGCCAACATTTTTCTAGAACCCGAACGCCGCCTTCATCAAGTCGAACACGCGGGTATTCTCGATCGTGCCCTTGAACGGCGCCGATCCCGCCCCCGCCGCATACAGCTTCACATCCCCGCCACCGTGCGATTCGCTCGACCAGCGAATCCCCGTCTCCTGGTGATACTCCTCGGCCAGCGCCTGCGCGCTGCTCACGTCCGCACGCACCTCGGGCCGGTTCGGCCCATTCCCGAACACCAGCGTGGTAAACGTCTTGCCGTCGGCATCCTTCGTCGGTTCGCCGTTCGCGTAACCACGCACGATGTCGAGCACCGGGTTGCCGCGCTTCGGGTAGCCATTTAAAACCATCGTGTGGTCATGGTCTGCCGTGACCACGATCAGCGTGTTCTCCAGCCCCGGATCGAGCGCACGCATGCGGTCCACCGCGGTCTGGATCGCCTCGTCGAAGGCCACGGTTTCCGTCATCGCATTGCGCGCATTCGTGTCGTGCAGCGCGTGGTCGATCTTGCCGCCTTCGACCATCAGGAAGAAGCCCTTCGGATTCTTCGACAGCAGCTCGATGGACTTGGCCGTCATCTCGGCCAGCGTCGGCTGCTCCGGGCGGCGCTTCGACGCATAGTCGAGATGGCTGTCGGCATAGATGCCGACGAACTTGCGGTTCGGGAGGGCCGACTGCATGTCGGCGCGGGTGTTCGCGACAAAATAACCGCGTGCCGCGAATTCCGCCATCAGGTCGCGCCCGTCGCCACGGCCCTTCGGATTGCGCGCCTTGTCGAACGGCGTGAAGTGGATGCGCCCGCCTCCCATCAGCACGTCGACGCCATCCTTCAGGCGTTCGTTGTACCCAGGCCCGCCCGGCACCACCTGCTGGGCGATGGTGTAGCCCATGTCGCGGTCGCACACGTGCGAGAAGGTCGAGGCAGGCGTCGCGTGGGTCAGCTCGGTGGTAGTCACCGCGCCGACCGCCTTGCCATTGGCCTTGGCCAGTTCCAGGATCGTCATCGGCGACGTGCCGTTGCTGGCGCCGCAGCGGTCGATGCTGGCGTTGCCGTTGGCGTCCTTGGCCGGGGCGACAGGCTTGGCGTCCTTCATCGAGATCACATCGTTGTTGATCTTCACGCCGGTCATGTAGGCGCCCATCGACGGCGCGCTGTCGGTGACCTGGGCATCGGCGGAATAGGTCTTGATGCGCGCGGTGCGGTCCAGGCGTTCAAAGTTCAGCAAGCCGTCCTCGCCCGCCTTGAAGATGCGCGCGGCGGTGATCGTGGTCGGACCCATGCCGTCGCCGAGGAAGAAGATGATGTTTTTGGCCTGTGGCTTGGCAGGCGTCTGTGCCTGGGCCGGCAACGTGCAGAACGCTGCCAGCAGCAGCGCGGCGAGTCGGGTGGTGGTCGTGGTCTGCTTTTTCATGGCGCTCACAGGTCCCCCGCCGTCTTGATCAGGTTGAAGACGCGGGTGTTGTCGATGGTCCCGCGGAACAGTTCCGCATTCGCGCCGATGGCGCCCAGGTAGACGTCGGCGCCGCCGTGGGTTTCGGCCCCAAGGCGGGTGCGCACCACGGCTTCCTGGTGGTAGTCGTCGGAGGCCGCGATCTCGTCGGTGAGCCTGACGTCCTTGCGGCTGCCCTGGATGCGGTGTTCGCCGGTGCCGAAGCCCAGGATGGTGAAGGGCGCGCCGTCCTTGTCGAGGCGGATGTTATTGTCCGGCAGGCTGCGCACCAGGCCCAGCACGCCGGGGTTGGTCGGCGTGGTCTTGCCGGTGCGCGGCGAGTAGCCGTTGATCAGCAGGGTGTGGTCGTGGTCGGCGGTGGCCACGATCAGGGTATTTTTCAGGCCCGGGTCGATGGCGTTCATCTTGTCGATGGCGGTCTTCAGAGCCGCGTTGTAGCTGACGGTTTCCTGCAGCGCGCGCTTGGCCAGGGTGGCGTGCAGCGCGTGGTCGATCAGGCCGCCCTCCACCATCAGGAAGAATCCGTTCGGGTTGCGCGACAGGATGTCGATGGCTTTTGACGTCATGTCGGCCAGGGCCGGCTGCCTGGCGGCGTCGCGCGCGGCTTCGTAGGTGAAGTGGTTCTGGGCAAACAGGCCGATGGCAGGCTGCGCGTTCGGCGCCAGGGCCTGCAGTTGTGCGGTATCGGCGGCGTAGCGCCAGCCCTTGGCTTGCAGCTCCGCGACCAGGTTGCGGCCATCGGCGCGCTTGCCGCCCTGCGCCACCGGGGCAAAGAACTGGGCGCCGCCGCCGAAGACCAGATCCAGGCCATTGCTGCCCAGCGCGGCGTTGTAGCCGGCGCCGCCCGGCACCAGTGCGGCGGCAATGTCGGATTCGATCTTGCGGTGGCAGGCATGGGCGTAGGTGGCGGCCGGCGTGGCGTCAGTGACGCTGGTGGTGGTGACCACGCCGGCAGCCATGCCGCGCGCCTTGGCCAGTTCGGCCAGGGTCGGCACAGCGCGGCCGTTTGCGGTCTGGCCATCCTGGCAGCGGCTGACCTGCTTGTTGCCGTTCGCATCTGCAGCTGGGGAGATCGAACGCGTGTTCGAGGACATCGAGATCACGCCGTTGTTCTGCTTCACGCCGGTCATGTAGGCCGACATCGAGGCGGCGCTGTCGGTGACCTGGGCGTCGTTCGAGAATGTTTTCACGAAGGCGGATTCGGGCAGCGTGTCGATGGTCAGCTCGCCGTCTTCGCCCACTGCATAGATGCGCGCGGCGGTGAGGGTGTTGATGCCCATGCCGTCGCCGAGGAAGAAGATGATGCTTTTCGCGCGGGTGTCGACGCTTGACGGGGTGTGCGTGGCGATGGTGGGCGACGAAACGGTGGACGCGCAGCCGGCCAGCAGCAACAGGCTTGCGCCGGCGAGAGTGGTCAATCGCATGGTGGATCCTGGGGTGGAAAGCGGGCAGTCTACACCGGTAACTGTTTATATGGTGTGATTGATATGTAGCGGAAATCCAGGCCTGCGGCTTGAACCGTACGGTGGGCACTCTGTGCCCAGGCGGTTACGTGCGCATGCTGTTGGCCCGCTGCGGCGAATCGTCGCTCGCTGACGCTTGATGAAATCGCGGACGATTGAAAACCGGGGTGGAGCGTGCGACTGGCGGAGACGTTTGCGGGCGGGATATCGCGGCCAATGGTGAAAGGACGCGCACGTAACCGCGTGGGCACTTTGTGTTTGAGGCCCCCAGCCTCAAACACCCCACCGTACGGGCGCGGTCTCGACAAAAAATGACGTTACCGCGCTGCCACTGCCGTCGGCGTAAACTCCCACTTCTTCCACGCCGACAGCACCGCATTCGGATACTGCGGCTTGCCCCGGCTGCCGTTGTAGCGGCCGAGCGCGAGGTAGAGATTGCCGCGCTCCATGTCGATGTACATGCGCAAGATCGAGCAGCCGTAGCGCAAATTGGTCTGCATGTGGAACAGCTTGCGCCGGTCGCTGTCGCCGATCACCTTGGTCCAGAACGGCATCACCTGCATGTAGCCGCGCGCACCGGCGATCGACACCGCGTACTTGCGGTAGGCCGACTCGACCTGGATCAGCCCCAGCACCAGCCCCGGATCGAGCCCGGCGCGGGTTGCCTCGTACCA
Organism: Massilia sp. YIM B02769; assembly: GCF_030411995.1. Lineage (GTDB taxonomy): Bacteria > Pseudomonadota > Gammaproteobacteria > Burkholderiales > Burkholderiaceae_D > Telluria. The sequence goes on along the minus strand of NZ_JASNRC010000003.1, from coordinate 300,586 downwards.
GGCCGCCTCCAGGAATTCGGTGCGCGAGAACTCGTCCGGGATGCGTTTTTTCAGCCGCCCCGACATCTCGTTGAACCACTGCTGGTAGCGCAGCCGGCCCGCCTCGTCGCGGAACACCGGCTTCGGCGGACGCGCATCGTTGATGGCGTTCGACAGCGCCAGGCGCACGGAATCGGCGAGCGCCTCTTCCTTCTGATTGCCCGCGTGTGCGCTCGTGGAGGCAAGCGCCACCACGAGCAGCGCGCTACCGAATAAAGCGCGCGCCCCGCCCTGTCCCGCCATCCGCATCACTGCGCGAATTTGGCCTTGATGAAGCCGACCATCTCTTCGACAGGCACTGCGGTGGCTTCGGTATCGCGGCGGCCCTGGTATTCGAGCTTGCCTTCCTTCAGGCCGCGCTCGCCGATCACCACGCGGTGCGGCACGCCGATCAGTTCCCAGTCCGCGAACATCGCGCCCGGACGCAGGCCGCGGTCGTCGACGATCACATCCACGCCGGCGTCGAGCAGTTCGGTGTACAGCTTCTCGGTCTGTTCCTTGACCATCTCGCTGCGGTCCAGGCCCATCGGGCACAGCACGATCTGGAACGGCGCCAGCGCGTCCGGCCAGACGATGCCCTTGTCGTCGAAGTTCTGCTCGATGGCCGCGCCCAAAATGCGGGTCACGCCGATGCCGTAGCAGCCCATCTGCAGCGGCGCCGGCTTGCCGTTCTCGTCGAGGTAGGTCGCTTCCATGGCTTGCGAGTAGGCGGTGCCGAGCTGGAACACGTGGCCGACTTCGATGCCGCGCTCGATGGCGAGAATGCCCTTGCCGTCCGGCGAAGCGTCGCCTTCGACCACGTTGCGCAGGTCGGCAACGACTGGTTCCGGCAGGTCGCGGCCCCAGTTCACGCCGCTCAGGTGGGCATCGGCTTCGTTCGCGCCGCAGACGAAGTCGGCCATGTTGGCCACCGTGCGGTCGGCAACGATGGTGACAGGCTGCTTCGGTGCGACAGGACCGAGGTAGCCCGGCACGGTGCCGTAGACTTCCGCGATTTCGGCTTCGCTCGAGAAGCGGTAGGCGCCCAGGCCAGGAACCTTGTTGACCTTCACTTCGTTCAGCTCGTGGTCGCCGCGCAGCAGCAGCATGAAGTACTGCTTGCTGACCTTGCCGTCTTCTTCGTTTTCGACGGTCAGCGCAATCGTCTTGACCGTTTGCGACAGCGGCAGGCCCAGCTGCTCGGCCACCATCTCGCACTTGGTCTTGCCTGGGGTCGGCACCTTGGTCATGGCTTGCGTGGCCGCGCCGCGCTCGCCGATGGCCAGGGCTTCGGCCGCTTCCATGTTGGCCGCGTAATCCGAGGTCGGGCAGTAGACCAGCGCGTCTTCGCCGGTCGAGGCGATCACGTGGAATTCGTGCGAGCCGGTGCCGCCGATGGCGCCGTTGTCGGCCGCCACCGCGCGGAATTTCAGGCCGAAGCGGTTAAAGATGCGCACGTAGGCATCGAACATGATGGCGTAGGACTTCTGCATGCCTTCGACATCGCGGTCGAACGAGTACGCATCCTTCATCGTGAATTCGCGGCCGCGCATCAGGCCGAAGCGTGGGCGGCGTTCGTCGCGGAACTTGGTCTGGATGTGGTAGAAGTTCAACGGCAGCTGGCGGTAGGACTTGATCTCGCTGCGGACGACGTCGGTGACAACTTCTTCCGAGGTCGGCTGGATGGCGTAGTCGCGGCCGTGGCGGTCCTTGACGCGCATCAGTTCCGGACCCATCTTGTCCCAGCGGCCGGTTTCCTGCCACAGTTCGGCCGGCTGCACGACCGGCATCAGGAGTTCGAGCGCGCCCGCCTTGTTCATCTCTTCGCGAATGATGGCTTCGACCTTGCGAATGACGCGCAAGCCGGTCGGCATGTAGGTGTAGATGCCCGAGCCCAGACGCTTGATCATCCCCGCCCGCATCATCAACTGGTGGCTGACGATCTCGGCGTCGGATGGCGCTTCTTTAAGAGTTGAAATAAAAAATCGTGAGGCACGCATATCGATGAATTCTTTTTAAAAAGAGAGGGTTATAATCGACCTAATTTTAAAGGATTAGCTGGCTGATGCGTCCAAACTTTGTACAAATGGGTCCGGAACACGCAGCCGCCGCCGTTTTCGTGATCGAAAGGCATGGCTGACGCAGGGATTTGTAGGTAAAAACGCAAGGGAGCTGAGGCCGGCAGAAAGTTTCGAGGTGCACTTATGCTCGATCGTGAAGGGTTCCGCCCCAACGTCGGCATCATCCTGCTCAACGCCAATAACGAGGTGTGGTGGGGCAAGCGGGTGCGCGAGCACTCATGGCAGTTTCCGCAGGGAGGTATCAAATACGGCGAGACGCCGGAACAGGCGATGTACCGCGAGCTCGAGGAAGAAATCGGTTTGCGCCAGGAGCACGTCAAGATCGTGGGCCGCACCCGCGACTGGCTGCGCTACGAGGTGCCGGATCACTTCATCAAGCGCGAGATCCGCGGCCATTACCGCGGCCAGAAGCAGATCTGGTTCCTGTTGCGCATGGTTGCGCGCGACAACGACGTGAATCTGCGCCTGACCGACCATCCGGAGTTCGACGCCTGGCGCTGGCACGACTACTGGGTGCCGCTGGACGTGGTCATCGAGTTCAAGCGCGATGTCTACCAGCGTGCCTTGCAGGAGCTGTCGCGCTTCATCAGCTGGCCGGCCAATGGCGGGCACGGCGAGCGCCGCCACAGCGCGCGCTACCTGCGCCAGCCGCGCGGCCAGGGCGGCGCGCCGGGCAACGCGGGCAACGCTGGCGCCAAGACGACGCCGAGGCCGCCACGCGATGCCGCGGCCGAGCCGCAGTTGGTGCTGACGCCGGAAAAATAGTTGCGTCTGTAACTCAGCAGTTGTGAGGCCAGGGCTCCAAAAAGGCAAGATACCGTGCAAACGGTGTCCTGCCTTTTTCTGTTTTTATCCGGCTACCATTGCAAAAGTAGAAACTTTCCTCGTAGAATTATCGGCATGAAGCCGACCCTTGCCTCCACCCTGGCCGTGCTGCTCGCGCTTGCCACGCCCTTCGTGCATGCCGACGATGCACCCCGCTGTCGTTACGCCATGATCGGCAAGCTGCCGCTGCGCTATACCGGTCCCAACCTGTCCATCACGACCGAGGGTGTGATCAACGGCACGCCTGCCGTGATGTTGATCGATACCGCCTCGAACAGCACCGTGCTGACCCGCACCGGCACCGAACGACGCGGCATGAAGCTGAGCAATACGGGCAGGGTAACCCAGGGTATCGGGGGTTATTCGTCGCTCTACCAGACGCGTGTCGACGAATTCCGCTTCGGCCCGGTACGCAGCCCCAAGGGCTACCTGAACGTCGTCACCGATTTCGGCATGGCGCCCTCGTACGATGCGACGATCGGCGCGTCCTTCCTGTTGCAGACCGACCTGGAGATCGCGATGGCGTCCAGGGAGATTCGTTTTTTCCAGCCGCAGGACTGCGGCGACGCGTTTCTTGCCTACTGGGATGCCGACGCCCAGGCCGTTCCTTTTGAATCCTACTCCGGCGGCAGCAGCAATCCGCGCTTCACCGTATTCCTGAACGGGGAAAAGATGGTGGCGGAGATCAACACGGGAGCCCAGGTATCGGTGGTGTTCCTGGAAGCGGCCAAGCGCATCGGCGTGTTGCCCGATACACCCGGCGTGGTGCGCGCGGCCGGCGCTGTCGGCGTGGGCGAGCGCACGGCGTCGCGCTGGCATGCGGTATTCAAGACCTTCCAGATCGGCGAGGAAACGATCAGGAACGCCGGCCTGAACATCACCGATGGCAAAGCCTATGTGGATGTGATCCTCGGCGCCGATTTCCTGCGCGCGCACCGCGTCCTGTTTGCCATGAGCCAGCGCAAGCTGTATTTTTCCTACGCCGGCGGCCAGCCCTTCGACCGCCCCGACCGGCTCGAACCCTGGATCGAAGCCGAGGCGAACGCCGGCAATGCCGACGCCCAGATGGCGCTGGCGGGCTACCATGCGCGCGGTGCCGGCGTGCCGCGCGATCCGGCCACGGCGAACGCCTGGGTTGAAAAAGCGGCGGCCAACGGCAACCCCCAGGCCCTGCTGCGCACCGGCCGTGCGCTGACCCGAAGCGGCCAGCCTGCCGAAGGGGCGCTGCGCCTGCGCGCCGCACTCGACAAGCTGCCTTCCGACCGGTACGCCGCCTTGTGGCTGTACCTGGCGCGCATTGCCAACGGCCAGGCCGAACTCGGCCGCACCGAACTGGCGGGTGCATTTGCCCGCGGCGGGGCCGATGCCTGGCCGGCGCCGATCGCCGATTTTTATCTTGGCAAGCTGAGCGCCGCGGACCTGCTGAAGCAGGGCAGCGCAGACGGCGGCGCGGGCAAGGCACGCGCTTGTGGCGCCAGGGCGGCCATTGCCGGGCTGTACGAGGCGCGCGGCGAGCGCGAACAGGCGCAAGCGGCACGCGCGCTGGAGGCGGCCGAATGCGGCAAGGGCGCGGAGAACGTCGAAAGCTGAGGCAACGGCGGCCGGCAGCGCAGTGCGCGTCATCGCGTTAGAATAGCGCCCTTCCCTACCGCCTTTCAGATCCCGCCATGTTCACCCCGTCCTCGCACGACGTGCGCCGTTTTTTCTGTGAAGCCTTCCGCAAGCAACGCGCTGGCGAAGTGCTGACCCCGATGGACGCCATCGCCGCCGACTGGATCGTCCAGCATCCCGAATACCACGAGGCCATGATGGACGCCGAGGCTGCCGTCGCGCGTGACTACTCGGTCGAGGGCGGCCAGGCGAATCCCTTCCTGCACCTGTCGATGCACCTGTCGATTGCCGAGCAGGTATCGATCGACCAGCCACGCGGCATCAAGGCCGCGCACGACCTGCTGGTACGCAAGATCGGCGAGCACGACGCCCACCACGAGATCATGGAGTGCCTGGGCGAGATGATCTGGAAGTCGCAGCGCAACGGCGTGCCGCCGGATACCGAGGCTTATATCGAGTGCGTGCGCAGCCGCGCAATGCGCTAGACCCGACGATCAGCCCAGCTTGTCGTAATAGGTAGGGTGGGCACTCGTGCCCACCGTCGACCCGACGATCACCCCAGCTTGTCGTCCGCCACCCGGTAGCGCGGGTCTTCCAGCACATTCACCTCGATCATGTCTCTGGCCTTGCCCAGCAGCTCGCGGCAGTCCGGGCTGAGGTGGCGCAGGTGCAGGCGCTTGCCCAGCGCGCGGTACTTCTCGGCCAGTGCATCGATGGCCTGGATCGCCGAATGGTCGACCACGCGCGCATTGCGGAACTCGACCACCACGTCCTGCGGATCTTCCTTCGGTGCGAACAGCTCGTTGAAGTTGGCCACCGAGGCAAAGAACAGCGTGCCTTGCAACTCATACACCTTCCAGCCTTGCGCATCCTGCGCCGTCTTCACCGCGATCTGCTTCGCGTGCTGCCAGGCGAACACCAGCGCCGACACGATCACGCCCACCAGCACGGCAATGGCCAGGTCGAACACCAGGGTAATCGCCGCGACCAGCACCACCACCAGCGTATCGGTGCGCGGCACCTTGCCGACCATGCGGAAAGTGCCCCATTCGAAGGTCTTTTCGCAGACCACGAACATCACGCCGATCAGCGCCGCCAGCGGAATCTGTTCGATCCAGCTTGAACCGAACAGGATAAACGACAGCAGGAACAGCGAGGCGGCAATGCCCGACAGGCGGCCATAGGCGCCGTTGTTCACGTTGATCATGCTCTGGCCGATCATGGCGCAGCCGCCCATGCCGCCGAAGAAAGCGGTAACCACGTTCGCCGCGCCCTGCGCCATGCATTCGCGGTTCGGCTGGCCGCGCGTCTCGGTGATCTCGTCGACCAGGGTGAGCGTCAGCAGCGACTCGATCAGACCGACGCCGGCCAGCACCAGCGAGTACGGGAAGACGATCCGGAAGGTCTCCCAATTGAGGGGCACCTCGGGAATCGCAAAGGTGGGCAGGCCGCCGGCAATCGAACCCAGTTCGCCGACGGTCTTCGACTCGATGCCGAGCAGCGCGGCGCCGATGGTCACCACCAGGATGCCGACCAGCGTCGCCGGCACCGCTTTCGTGATGCGCGGCGTGATGTAGATGACGGCCATGGTCGCGGCCACCAGGCCGAGCATGGTGAACAGCTGGGCGCCCGCCATCCATTCGCCGTTAATTTTGAAATGCCCGAACTGGGCGATGAAGATCACCAGCGCCAGGCCGTTCACGAAGCCGAGCATGACCGGGTACGGCACCATGCGGATGAACTTGCCCAGGCGTGCGGCGGCAAACAGCATCTGCAGGATGCCCATCAGGACGATGGCCGCGAACAGGTACTGCACGCCGTGCTCGACCACCAGCGCGACCATGACCACGGCCAGCGCGCCGGCCGCACCCGAGATCATGCCGGGCCGGCCGCCAAAGGCCGAGGTGATGAAGGAGACCAGCACCGCGGCATACAGGCCGGTGAGCGGCGACACGTGGGCGACCAGCGCAAAGGCGATCGCCTCGGGGACCAGCGCCAGGGCCACGGTGAGGCCGCTGAGCAGGTTGGTTTTCAGGTAGGCAGGGGAAACGGACTGCAAGATGACACTCCAACAAAAGGCGCAAAGACGCGGCGCAAAGACGCGGAAAAACGAAATCCCCCGGAGCGGCGTTAGGACCGCTTCGGGGGATTGGATATAGCCGTTATTATAGTCGGAGTTGATGAACGTTTCCTGCCGCAGATGTCATCAACATTGCCAGCGAGGACAGTACGGTGGGCACTCCGTGCCCACGCGGAAGGGTGCGCGGTGTTGACAGAGGCCTGTGCCGCGCCAACAGCAAAGCCGCGCCAGAATCAAATGATCAGCTGCTCACTTGTCGAAGCCGCGGCCAGGCACATGTTTCGATGCAAAGGTCGCCATCACCATGCCGGCATTCGCGTGGGCACGGAGTGCCCACCGTACGGTTCCGGCCGCGTCAGGGAAACACGCCGCTTATTTGCTCACCACCAGCTGTGACGGCAAACTCGACAAATACGCCCCGATATCCGCCATATCCTGGTTGGTCAGCGGCTTCGCAAACCCCGCCATGATCGGATTGTTGCGCCCATTCGCCTTGTCGCCGCCACGTTTATAAGCCATCAGCGCATGCGTGATGTAGTCGGCGTGCTGCCCGGCCAGCTTCGGATAGCTCGGGTCGGACGGTTTGTTGAAGTCGGCGCCATGGCAGGAAGCGCAGGCATATTTCTTGGTCAGCTCTTCGCCGCGCTTGACGTCGGCAGCTTGCGCGCCCAGGGAAACGGCGCCGAGCACCAGCGCGATGATCAGTTTGTTCATGGCGGCGCTCCTCATTTGCGGTTCTGGGCGGTCTGCTGCGCGTAGTAGGCGGCGACGTCGGCGATGTCCTGGTCGGACAGGCTGGCGGCGATGCCGCGCATCGACGGGTGCTTGCGGTCGCCCTTCTTGTAGGCGTGCAGGGCGGCTTCGATGTACTTGGCCGATTGACCACCGATCATCGGCACCTGATAAACCTCGGGGAAAGCGGATTTGTAGCCGGGAATGCCATGGCAGCCGATACACATCTCGATCTTGGCCGGCGCGGCCTTCGGGTTGCCGACGACGTCCGCGGCAGCCGCGGCGCCGGCGCACGCGCCCAGAACGAGTACAGCGAAAAGTTTTTTCATGGTGGGAATCGCAAAAAAATTTGATCGAATACCGCTACCGCACGAAACAGGATGAAGCCGAAGTGTTGGCAAATCTGCCAACAAGCATCCGATTCTAGCCCAACAAAAGATTGCAGTCTACCAACGTCGCGCACCCGGACAGCCGCGCCCGCATCACGCCCGGACCCGCCCTCGGCTTCTGGCATATACTCAGGATTTCCTCTTTCATCACACACGCCCATGCAAGCCCAAGCCCGCTTCGAAGGATCCGACAACTACGTCGCCACCGACGACCTGAAACTGGCCGTGAACGCCGCCCTCACGCTGGCGCGCCCGCTCCTGATCAAGGGCGAACCGGGCACCGGCAAGACCATGCTGGCCGAGGAAGTGGCGGCTGCGCTGAACATGCCGCTGCTGCAGTGGCACGTGAAGTCCACCACCAAGGCCCAGCAGGGCCTGTACGAGTACGACGCCGTCTCGCGCCTGCGCGATTCCCAATTAGGCGACGAGCGCGTGCGCGACATCCACAACTACATCGTCAAGGGCGTGCTGTGGCAAGCCTTTACGGCGCCGGAACCGGTGGTGCTGCTGATCGACGAGATCGACAAGGCCGACATCGAATTCCCGAACGACCTGCTGCGCGAACTCGACCGCATGGAGTTCTACGTCTACGAGACGCGCGAAATGGTGGTGGCCAAGCACCGTCCGCTGGTGATCATCACCTCGAACAACGAGAAGGAACTGCCGGACGCTTTCCTGCGCCGCTGCTTCTTCCACTACATCAAATTCCCGGACCGCGAGACGATGGCCGACATCGTCAAGGTCCACTTCCCGCGCCTGAAGCAGGACCTGCTGGCCGCCGCCCTGCAAAGTTTTTATGAGGTGCGCGACGTCGCCGGGATCAAGAAGAAGCCGTCGACCTCGGAATTCCTGGACTGGCTCAAGCTCCTGATGGCCGAGGACATCCCGGCCGAAGCCCTGCGCAGCAAGGATGCGAAAACGGTCGTGCCGCCACTGCACGGCGCCCTGCTGAAGAACGAGCAGGACGTGCATCTGTTCGAACGCCTGGTCTACATGTCGAGGACAAATCGATGATCCGGGTCGAGCCGATCACGCTGGACTTCAACGGCGTGCGGCTGGAGCCGCTGCATCTCGACCACGTCGACGGGCTGCGCGCCGCCGCGGCCGACGGCCAGCTGTGGAACATCCGCGTCACCTCGGTGCCGGAACCGCACCGTACCCAGGCCTATGTGCACGCCGCGCTCGAGACGCCGAACCGCCTGGCATTCGCGGTGGTCGACGCCGAGTCGAACCGCGTGCTCGGCTCGACCAGCTACCACGACATCGTGCCCGAACTCGAGCGCGTGGAAATCGGCTACACCTGGTATGCGCAAAGCGTGCAGCGCTCGCATGTGAACACCAGCTGCAAGTTGCTGCTGCTGTCGCACGCCTTCGACACCCTCGGCTGCGCGGTGGTCGGCCTGCGCACCGATAACTTCAACTTCGCCTCGCAGGCGGCCATCGAACGCCTCGGCGCTCGGAAGGATGGCGTGATTCGCCACCACGGCCTGCGCCGCGACGGCACCGTGCGCGACACTGTCATGTACAGCATCGTGCGCGGCGAGTGGCCCGAGATCAAGGCACAACTGCACTACCGGCTCGAACGCCACGGACACGCACCATGCTGATCGACTTCTTTTTCGCGCTGCGCAACGCCAAGGTCCAGGTCTCGATCAAGGAATTCCTGACCCTGCTCGAAGCCCTGGAAAAAAGCGTCATCGCGCCCTCGCTCGACGACTTCTATTACCTGGCGCGCCTGACGCTGGTAAAGGACGAAGCCCACTTCGACAAGTTCGACCGTGCTTTCGGCATGTACTTCAAGGGCATCGAGGCCGTGTTCGACACCAGCAAGGGCGAGATCCCGCTCGACTGGCTGATCAAGCGCATGGAGCGCGAACTCACGCCCGAGCAGAAGGCGGCGCTGGAAAAATTCGGCTACGACAAGCTGATGGACCGCCTGAACGAACTGCTGAAGGAACAGAAGGAGCGCCACGAAGGCGGCAACAAATGGATCGGCACCGGCGGCACCTCGCCGTTCGGACATGGCGGCACCAATCCGGAAGGCATCCGCATCGGCGGCCAGGGCCGCAACCGCACGGCGGTCAAGGTCTGGGACCAGCGCAGCTACAAGGACTACGACGACGAGCGCGAACTCGGCACACGCAACATCAAGGTCGCGCTGCGCCGCCTGCGCCGCTTCGCCCGCCACGGCGCGCCCGACGAACTGGCCCTGGACGACACCATCCGCGCCACCGCCAACAACGCCGGCTACCTCGACATCAAGATGCAGGCCGAACGCAAGAACCGCATCAAGGTGGTGATGCTGCTGGACGTCGGCGGCACCATGGACGACCACATCGAGCGCACCGAGGAACTGTTCTCGGCGGCGAAGACCGAGTTCAAGAACATGGAGTTCTACTACTTCCACAACTGCGTGTACGACTACCTGTGGAAGAGCAATCGGCGCCGCCATGCGGAACGCTTCCCGACCTGGGACGTGCTGCGCAAGTACCCGGCAGATACGCGGGTCATCTTTGTCGGGGATGCGACCATGAGCCCCTACGAGGTGCTGGCGCCGGGCGGGTCGGTCGAGTACAACAACGAAGAAGCCGGGGCGGAGTGGCTGGCGCGCTTCTGCAAGGCGTTTCCGAAGTTCGCCTGGCTGAATCCCGAGCCGGAGAATCTGTGGCAGTACCGGCAGTCGATCGCCATCATCCGGCAGCTCATGAACAACCGCATGTTCCCGGTGACGCTGGAAGGGCTGGAGCGGGCGATGCGCTTGCTCAGCAAATAAGGGCACGCGGCGGCAACCGTACGGTGGGCACTCCGTGCCCACGCGGAAGCATGCGCCGTGGTAGCGTTGTTGAATCGGAAAAGCCGCGGGCCCTCGGCAGCGTTAACGATGTACCGCGAACGCCTCAACGAGCCACCGGCATAACCGCCGCGTTCACGAGCCAACGATACGCCGGCATCCGCGTGGGCACAGCGTGCCCACCGTACGGTCGAGTGCGCCTATCCTCGCGCGCGCAGCGCATTGCGCACCACGTACAGCCCCACCACATCGATCGCCACGTGCACCAGCACCGCCGCCAGCAAGCCCACGTACTGGTAGATGAAGCTCAGCGCCACGCTGAGCCCGAACATCCCCGCCGCCTGCACCAGCGTCGCCTTGTCCAGCTTGCGGAACTGGTACACCGGCGTATGCGTCAGCAGGAAAATCACCGACGTGATCCACACGCCCAGCAATGGCTGCAACGCCGCGCGGAACAGCAGCTCTTCACCCACCGCCGCCGCCAGGCTGATCCACACCGGATTGAATCCCGACAAATCCAGCCGCGCATAGGCCGCAATCGTCTTGCGCGTCGATTCGGATGAGGCCGTCAGCCGGAAACTCACATACGACCCCACCGCCGCCAGCGCCGACAGGCCCAGCCCGAACAGCAATTGATTGCCGACACCCATCGGCCCCGTGAACACTGACAGCGGCTCGTCTTGTGCCACGACAATGATGACGGCGGCGATGAGGAGGAACACCAGACAGGTGAGCAGCTGGGCGGTCAGGCGAATCGGTGGACGGGCTTGCGGCGGAGTGGGAGCTTGCACGGACATGGAGAGAACGCCAACGCGGTTGACGGATGAGGAATCGGAGGCGGCCAGCCAGGAATGAAACTGCCGCCATTCTAGCCAGCGGCGTGCCCGATGACAACGCGCCAGCAATCGCCCTGCACTTTGTTAGTGCGAGCACGGACGGCCTGGCCGCAAAACACGATATTTGCTCCAGGTCTGCGCCAACGCCGGTAGCGCCAATCGTGCGCCCTGCACCGGCCTGTAGTATGCAACCGAGCTGTATTTACCCATCTACTCGCTTCAACTTCTGGAGATTGCATGACTGAGCTGTTGCCGATCCTGAATGCCCTCGCGTGGCCAGTTGCGATTGCCATTGCCTGGATTGCCGGGGAATTTGGCCAGCGCTACACCAACCTCCCGCGCATCAGCTTTTATGGCCTGGTCGGCTTCGCCCTCGGCGCGCCGCAATTGGGCGTGCTGCCCGTGCCCGACGCCGGCGCCATCCCCATGCTGGCCGACGTCGCCTTCGGCCTGATCCTGTTCGAACTCGGTTACCGCATCAATTTGCGTTGGTTGCGCAACAACCCGTGGATCGGCCTCAGCGGCCTGGTCGAATCGGGCGCCACTTTCGTCGCCGTCTACTTCATCGCGGTCGCCTTCGGCACGCCGGAGCTCACCTCGCTGATGCTGGCCTCGCTGGCCATGGCCACCTCGCCCGCCACAGTAGTGCGCGTGATCAACGAGCAGCGCAGTTCGGGCCAGGTGACCGAGCGCGTGCTGCACCTGTCGGCGCAGAACTGCGTGCTGGCGGTGTTCGCCTTCAATGCCGTGATCGGCTTCTGGATCTTCCGCACCTTCGAAGACCTGGGTGACGCGCTCTGGAACAGCCTGGTGCTGCTGGCGGTCTCGGCCCTCACCGGCGCGGTGTTCGGGCTGGTGGTGCCGGCCCTGCTGCGCGCGATCGGCAATCCGCGCCACGATGCCACCGTCGCCTTTGCCATCGCCGTGATCCTGCTGGTGGCGATCTCCTACGCCGGCGGGCTGTCGCCAGTGGTGGCCTCGCTCGCCTTCGGCCTGGTGGCGCGCCACCGCCGCGTGGCCTTCAGCCAGGCCCAGCGCAATTTCGGTGCATTGGGCGAACTGCTGACCATCCTGCTGTTCGTGTTCGCGGCATCGACCCTGGACTGGGAAAAGGTCGCGGCCGGCATCTGGCTGGCGGTTGCCGTCGTGATCGCGCGCCTGCTCACCAAGACCGGCGGCGTGATGGCCTTTGCCCACCTCTCCGGCGTGTCCTGGCGCAAGGGTTTCCTGGCCGGGGTGGCGCTGGCGCCCTTGTCGGTGTTCGTCATCCTGCTGCTGGAACACGCGCGCCTGGCCGGCGTGGTGGTAGTCGAGGAACTGCGTTCGGTGGCGGCGGTAACCATGCTGCTCGAAATATTCGGTCCCATCATCATCCAGCGCGCCCTGATGTGGGCGCGTGAGACGCCAGACATCCGACCGGAGAACCGCCATGCCGCTTGAAGCCTTTGCCGAATCCCAGCCGCTTACCTTCGGGGTCGAGCTCGAACTGCAGCTGGTCAGCTTGTCCGATTTCGACCTGACCGCCGCCAGCCCCGATTTGCTGCACCTGCTGTCGCGCAAACCCTTCCCCGGGAATGTGACGCCGGAGATCACCGAGAGCATGATCGAGATTAATTCGAGCGTGCATTCGGACTACAGCAAGTTGCTGGCCGAACTGGTGGACATCCGCGACACGCTGGTGACCGCCGGCGATACGCTGAACATCGGCATTGCCGGCGGTGGCACCCACCCCTTCCAGCATTGGTCCGAGCAAAAGATTTTCTCCAAGCCGCGCTTCGAGCAACTGTCCTCGCTGTACGGCTACCTGGCCAAGCAGTTCACGGTGTTCGGCCAGCACGTGCACATCGGCTGCGGGAATGGCGACAACGCCATGTACCTGCTGCATGCGCTGAACCGCTACATTCCGCACTTCATTGCGCTGTCGGCCTCGTCGCCCTTCGTGCAGGGGCATGACAGCCTGTTCGATTCGGCGCGGCTGAACTCGGTGTTTGCCTTCCCGATGAGCGGACGGGCGCCGTTCACGCTCAGCTGGAGCGATTTCGAGCACGCGTATTACGCCAAGATGGAGCGCACCGGCATCATCAAGAGCATGAAGGATTTTTACTGGGATTTGAGGCCGAAGCCGGAGTACGGCACCATCGAACTGCGCGTGTGCGATACGCCGCTGACGGTGCAGCGCGCGGCGGCGCTGGCGGCCTACCTGCAGGCGCTGTGCAGCTACCTCCTCCAGCGCGTGGAAGAGCCGCCGGTCGAGGACGATTACCTGGTCTATAACTACAACCGCTTCCAGGCCTGCCGCTTCGGGCTGGACGGGTCGATCACGCATCCGAAGACCTACGAAACGGTGTCGCTGCGCGAGGATATCCTGACGACGCTGCGCAAGATGGAGCCGCATGCCGACGCCCTCGGCAGCCTGGACGGCTTGCGCCATCTGGCGAACGCGGCGGCTGGCGGGAGCGATGCGTCACTCTTGCGCCAGCAGTATGAGCGCGAAGGCAGTGTCGAGGCGATCGTGCATTCGGCGATCAATACCTTCCGGGGCGAGCGGCGCTTCTGGCGGCGGTAGGGTGGACGGCTCGTGATTCAGTCCACTGGACTGAATCACTCCACGCGTTGATCGGTAACAGCCAGATCATCCGGAACGATCACGAAGCCGCCAACGACCGACGCGTGGGCGGCGCACACGGAACGGATGACCGATCGTCCAAGGTGGAGCCGACCACCCTACCGCCACAGCCGGCGTCGTCAGGCCGCGCTCGGCCCCAGGCGGCTGCCGCGCATGATGCGTTCGATGAAGGTCGGCTTGGCCACCGGACGCGGCATACCGTCGTCGACCAGGCCGGCCCATTTTTCGCACAGCTGCTCGCAGGTGGCGCGCAGCACCGGGTCGAGCTCGGGCAGGCGCGACAGCGCGCATAGGTGGCGCTCGATCACCGAGGCCAGGCGCACGCAGGGACGGTCGTTTTCGTCGCGCGCGGTGTAGTGCGACATCAGGTGCAGCAGCGACGCGATCATCACCGCGTCGCGGTGGCGCATGTCTGGCGCCGGCAGGATGGACGGCTCGTTTGCTTGGTCTTTCATGACAGCCCCTTGTTCGGATGGACGGACAGCATCGGATTCAATGAATGAGAATCATTCTCATTCAATGGTAATGGAGGGGCGGATGAGAGGCAAGCGATTTCGCAAGCGTGTGCGGGGGAGTTTGATGTGCTTCGGAATGGGCGTGGTGGATACAGGCGCGTGGCGCAAATGGTGAGACGGTGGGTACAAGTACCCACCCTACCAGGTTGTAGGGTGGGTTCTCGAACCCACCATTTCATCGCCTGATCATCTGCGAAGCAATTTACAACCTGGTCTCCCGCGCCGCCCTCAAAAACTCATCCAGCACCGGCGTGCAATCCAACAAATCCGTCCCGCCGGCCCGGTGAAATTCCGGATGCCACTGCAAGCCCATCACGAAATCCGCCTTGTCGTACCGAATCGCCTCGACGATCCCGTCCGGATACGACACCGCCTCGATGCGCACGTCGCGCCCGAGCTCCTTCACCGCCTGGTGGTGGATCGAATTCACCACGGGCCGCGTCGCCTTCGGGAACATCTTGCGCAGCGACGAACCCGGCGGGAATTCGATCGCATGCCGGTGCGCGTCGTAGTCGGTGTGCACGTGGGCCAGCGCCTCGGGCACATTCGTCGCCACATCCTGGTACAGCGAACCGCCGAACGCCACGTTGATCAGCTGGCAACCGCGGCATACGCCCAGCACCGGTTTGCCGGCCTCGACGAATTCGTGCAGCAACTCCAACTCGTACAGATCGCGCGCGCGGTCGCCGCCCCACTCGGGCCGGGTCGGGGTTTCGGAATAGGTTTGCGGCGACACGTCCGCCCCGCCCTGCAGCACCAGGCCGTCGAGGTGGCGCGCGTAGTGGCGCAGCGTGATGTTGCTGGGATGGAGCAGCCCGTTGGTATTCACCGTCGGGATCATGAACACCAGCACGTCGCGCGACATCACCCACTGGGCGATCGACTCTTCCAGGTATTGCAGGTTCTTGCTGCGCAGGCCGGTCGAGCCCGGTTCGGGGTGGAAGATGCGGGCCGAGACGCCGATGCGCAGGGTGCGGCGCATGAAGTCGCGGCTGAAGCGGTCGCGCAGGGCGCGCCAGCGCGAGGACAATACCCGGCCGGCCAGTGCAAACGGCGTGTCGCCGGGACGCTGGTAGCGCGGCGGGCCATCGGCCGAGCGGCGGTCGGGAACGCGTACGGGGGCGTCGGGGCGGGTTTCGAGAGGCGGTCCTGGCGCCTCGTCCGTGCCTTGTTGATGATCGTCTGCCATGTCTTCAATATAGCCCCGTCATGGCCGCGCACGATTTGAAGTTGTAACAAAATCACACTGCCGAGCAGGACTCATGCAGGCATCGAAGCCAGGCGCTGCAGCATCGCCACCAGGCTGCGGTCGGCCACCGGCTGGTCGAGCAGGCCGCGCACGCCGGCCGAATGCGCCCGCGCCGTGTCGTAGCAAAACGCCCGCCCTACCAGGAACACCACCGCCGTGTGCCCCGCCCCTTCCTGGGCCTTGATCGCCGCGCACAGTGCATACGGGTCGATGCCCGGGGTCGAGGTGTTGATCATGGCCAGCAGCACCGGCGTTTCGTCGCACAGGCGCACGGCTGCCGAGGCGCTGTCGGTCCAGGCGATCGGCAGGCGCTGCTCGCCGACCAGGCGCGCCAGGTGGTCGCGGAAGGCGCCGCCCTGGTCGACGATCAGCACCTTGCCGTTGCGCGGCGGCTGGCGCAGCGCAACGGCATCGGTATCCTGGCCTTCGCCGATGCCGCGCTGGCGCCGCCGCCGTTCCGGCAAGGGCGGTTCGCCGCAGGCACACAGGCGCTCCAGCGTGCGGCGGCGTTCCGCCACCAACTGGGCCAGCGTCGCGTGCAGGGACGCCGCTTCGAGCGGACGCTCGACCCGGGTCCAGGCATTGCCGCGCTCGCAGCCACCCACCTGCAGCGCCAGCGGCGGACTGCGCATGCTCGACAGGCGCAGCATCGCACAGGCGTTCTCGCCATCGGCCAGGTAGACATCGGGCTCCTGCAAACTGTCCTCGTGCAGGCAGGCGTACAGCGGGCCGCAAGCAGGCGCATCCGCCAACAGCGAAGCGATGCCGTCGGCGGCATCGGGCGTGAAGCCGAGCAGACGGACGGCCGTGGGGGTTTTCCTGGCATGCATGATCGAATCATCCGGCGCGCCATGCGGGTGCAACGCGCCTGTTGTGCGCCAAACCGCGGCGCTGGCCGCTTGTGTGGCCGAGTAGGTGAGTCCTTCTCCCCGGTTCTTGCTATCTATACTGTATGCCTGTACAGTATTGGTCTTGGCCAGCGCTTTCTGTTCGACGATTTCTCGGAGCCGCATTAAGCTTGCGAACTTGCGTATCAATCTAGTCACGTTCCTGTTCGTTGACAAGCACATTCCAACGATGCCATTCCTATTTTTTCCTTCCGACAAGATAGAATGCGCAGGCATTTCAAAAAAACACTCATCAGCATGGCAACCAAGAAACCCGCACCCGATTACAGCGAATCATCCATCCGCGTCCTGAAGGGACTCGAACCCGTGAAGCAGCGTCCGGGCATGTACACCCGGACCGAGAACCCGCTGCACATCATCCAGGAGGTGATCGACAACGCCTCGGACGAGGCACTGGGCGGCTATTGCAACAACATCGGCGTCACCCTGAACGTCGACGGCTCGGTCACGGTCGAAGACGACGGCCGCGGCATCCCGGTCGGCATCCACCCGGAAGAAGGCGTCTCCACGGTCGAGATCGTCTTCACGCGCCTGCACGCCGGCGGCAAGTTCGACAAGGGTTCGGGCGGCGCCTATGCCTTCTCGGGCGGCCTGCACGGTGTCGGCGTCTCGGTCACCAACGCCCTCTCGACCCGCCTGGAGATCAACGTCTGGCGCAAGACCGACGATGGTAACGGCATCCACCGACTGGTCTTCGAGAACGGCGACGTGGTCGAGCCCCTGAGCTCCGCGCCGTTCGAGCGCGGCGGCAAGAAGAACGGCACCCGCGTCACCGCCTGGCCCGACCCGAAATACTTCGATTCGCCGAACATCCCGATGGCCGAACTGGTGCGCCTGCTGCGCTCGAAGGCCGTGCTGCTGCCGGGCGTCACCGTCACCCTGACGAATGCGAAAACCGGCGACGTGCAAACCTGGCGCTACGACGAAGGCCTGCGCGGCTACCTGACCGAGGCGCTGGCGCAAGGCTCGAGCGGCCAGACCCTGATCCCGCTGTTCGAGGGTGCGCAGTACGCGCCGGCCGGCGACGAAAGCTTTGCCGAAGGCGAAGGCGCGGCCTGGGTCGTGGCCTGGAACGAAGAAGGCAGCGTGGTGCGCGAGTCCTACGTCAACCTGATCCCGACCCCAAGCGGCGGCTCGCACGAGTCCGGCCTGCGCGACGGCCTGTTCGGCGCCGTGAAGGGCTTCGTGGAACTGCACGGCCTGCTGCCGAAAGGCGTGAAACTGCTGCCGGAAGACGTGTTCGCCCGCGTCTCCTTCGTGCTGTCGGCAAAGGTGCTGGACCCGCAATTCCAGGGCCAGACCAAGGAACGTCTGAACTCGCGCGACGCGGTGAAGCTGGTCTCCACCTTCACCAAGCCGCCGCTCGAACTGTGGCTGAACCAGCACGTCGAATACGGCAAGAAGCTCGCCGACCTGGTCATCAAGCAGGCCCAGTCGCGCATGCGCTCGCTGCAAAAGGTCGAGAAGAAGAAGTCCTCGGGCGTGGCCGTGTTGCCGGGCAAGCTGACCGATTGCGAATCGACCGACCTGACCCGCAACGAACTGTTCCTGGTCGAGGGCGACTCGGCCGGCGGTTCCGCAAAAATGGGCCGCGACAAGGAATACCAGGCGATTTTGCCATTGCGCGGCAAGGTGCTGAACACCTGGGAAACCGACCGCGACCGCCTGTTCGCCAACAACGAGATCCACGACATCTCGGTGGCGATCGGCGTCGACCCGCACGCCCACGGCGATTCGCCGGACCTCTCCGGTCTGCGCTACGGCAAGATCTGCATCCTGTCGGATGCGGACGTCGACGGCTCGCACATCCAGGTCCTGCTGCTGACGCTGTTCTTCAAGCACTTCCCTGCCCTGTTCCGCCACGGCCACATCTGCGTGGCGCGTCCACCGCTGTACCGCGTCGACGTGCCGGCACGCGGCAAGAAGCCGCTGCAAAAGCTGTACGCGCTGGACGATGGCGAACTGCTGGCCATCGAAGACAAGCTGAAGAAGGAAGGCCTGAAGGAAGGCAGCTGGAGTATTTCGCGCTTCAAGGGCCTGGGCGAGATGAACGCCGAGCAGCTGTGGGAAACCACGATGAACCCGGACACCCGCCGCCTGCTGCCGGTGTCGCTGGGCGACTTCGACCACGGCGAATCGAGCGCGCGTTTCAACATGTTGATGGGCAAAGGGGAGGCCGCCGCACGGCGCGCCTGGATCGAAGAACACGGTAACGAAACCGAAGCGGACATCTGATCATGATCATTGGTATTGATTTGGGCACCACAAACAGCTTGGTAGCAGCCTGGCGTGACGGGCGCGCGCAGATCATTCCCAATGCGCTCGGCGAGTACCTGACGCCGTCCTGCGTCGGCATCGACGACGACGGCACGGTCCTGGTGGGCGCGGCGGCACGTTCGCGCCTCCAGACCCATCCCGACATGACCACCTCGCTGTTCAAACGCTACATGGGCAGCGAGCGCGTAACAGGGCTCGGCAAGCAGCAATTCCGTCCGGAAGAGCTGTCCTCGCTGGTGCTGCGCGCCCTGAAGGAAGACGCCGAGGCCTGGCTCGGCCAACCGGTCGAAGAAGCCATCATCACGGTGCCGGCCTACTTCAGCGACGCCCAGCGCAAGGCCACGCGCGCGGCAGGCCAGCTGGCCGGCCTGCGCGTCGAACGCCTGCTGAACGAACCGACCGCCGCCGCCCTGGCCTACGGCATCCAGGACAGCCAGCAGGAAACCAAGTTCCTGGTCTTCGACCTGGGCGGCGGCACCTTCGACGTTTCCATCCTCGACCTGTTCGAGGGCGTGATGGAAGTGCGCGCCTCGGCCGGCGACAATTTTTTGGGCGGCGAAGACTTCGTCGAAGTGCTGGTCAAGACTTTCTACGAACGCAGCAGCCTGCGCAACGCGCTCGGCGGCCACGTGCTGACCCGCGCGCAAACCCAGCGCCTGCGCGACGAAGCCGAACGTGCCAAGCGCGCGCTGTCGGAGTCCGCCAGCACCGAGATGCGCTTCCAGCACGAGGGCCGCGAATTCACCTGGCGCCTCGACGAAGACACCCTCGCCCAGCTGTGCGAGCCGCTGCTGCAGCGCCTGCGCAAGCCGGTCGACCGCGCCCTGCGCGACTCCACCATCAAGGCGAGCGAACTCGACGCCGTGGTGCTGGCCGGCGGCGCCACCCGCATGCCGATCGTGCGCAAGCTCGTGTCGCGCATGTTCGGCCGCTTCCCGTCGGTGCACCTCGACCCGGACCACGCCATCGCCCTCGGTGCGGCGGTGCAGGCCGGCCTCAAGATGCGCGACGCCGCCCTTGAGGAAGTAGTGATGACCGACGTCGCGCCCTACTCGCTCGGCATCAACATCTCGCGCCAGATCGGGCCGAACAATTACGAATCGGGCCACTACCTGCCCATCATCGAGCGCAATTCGACGGTGCCGGTGTCGCGCGTGCAGAACATCACCACCGTGCGCGACGGCCAGCGCGAGCTGCGCGTGCTGGTCTACCAGGGCGAGGCGCGCCTGGTGAAGGACAACGT
Organism: Massilia sp. YIM B02769; assembly: GCF_030411995.1. GTDB lineage: Bacteria > Pseudomonadota > Gammaproteobacteria > Burkholderiales > Burkholderiaceae_D > Telluria. The sequence goes on along the minus strand of NZ_JASNRC010000003.1, from coordinate 280,405 downwards.
GTATCTCGGCGCGATCGACTTCCCGATCCCGCCAAAAAAAGCCGGCGAGATCAACGCCGACGTGCGTTTTACCTATGACATCAGCGGCGTGCTGGAAGCCGAGATCACGGTCTACCCGACCCAGGACAAGCACAAGCTGGTGATCACCGAGAACGCCGGCGTGATGACGCCCGAACAGGTCGAGCAGCGCCTGGCTGAACTGGCCGAACTGAAGATCCATCCGCGCGACCAGATCGAGAACCGCACCGTGGTGGCCGAGGCCGACCGCCTGTACCAGGAACTGCTGGGCGACGCCCGCGAGTACCTGGCCCAGCACATCGCCGCCTTCCAGTCCGTGCTCGACCAGCAGGACCAGCAGGCCGCGCGCCGTGCCCGCGAAACCCTGCAAAAGGTGCTGGCCGACCTCGACCGCGGCGGCCTGGAATGAGTGCCTGGGCCGTCCTCGGCATCGACCCCACGCCGGACGTGCGTGCGATCAAGCGCGCCTATGGCCGCAAGCTGAAAGTCACGCGGCCGGAAGACGACGCCGAAGGCTTCCAGCACCTGAACGACGCCTACCAGGCGGCGCTGCAGATGGCGCCTTACCTGGATGGCGCCGACGAGCAGGCCGCGCCGGAAGTGCTGGTCGCACAGGCGCCGATGGAAGTGCCTGCGCAGTTCCACGAACCGGCGCCGGTCTGCATGCCGGTGCAGGCGCCCGTTCATTCAGCCGCGCCCGAGGACACCCTTGAAGACCAGGAGCCCGCCTGGGAACGCCCGGTCGCCGCCTTCCGCGAGGAAGCCTGGGAACACCCGGTGCCCGCCCTGCGCGTGGTGGCCGACGAGCGCGCCCAGCGCCTGGCCCTGGAACAGGAACGGCGCCGGCAGCGCGAAGAAGCCCGCGCCGCCGCCGAGGCCGCGAGCGCGGCCGCCTTCGAGATCGCCAGCCTGCTGTGGGGGCAGTTCGTCCAGAAATCCGCCGTCTCGCCCAAGTACCAGCTGAAGCTGATCATGGAAGGCGAGGACATGATGCTGCTCGAAGTGCGCGAGCATTTCGAGCTGTTCGCCATCCAGTACTGCGCCGGCGCGGCCTGCGAGGACGAGCTGCGCGAAGCCATCTTCGCCGTCTTCGGCTGGCTGGAAGACGACGCCTTCGTGCGCCGCCGCCTGCCGGACGCCACCGGCGAAGCCATGGCGCGTCTGCGCGCCGGGCGCGACTACAACGCGCTGCTGCAGCGCGCGAGCACCGAACCCGTGATCGCAGCACTGCTCGCGGACAGCGCCGGGCGCCGCTTCGGCCGCACCATCATCGGCAACTTCACGCGCCAGATGCGCGCGCAGATCGCGCTGATCCGCGAATACCACCGCGAACTGCTGTACTTCAAGCTGAACCCCGAGGTGGTCGCAGAATGGGAAAGACGCGTCGCGGGGCGCCGTTATTTCCTGGAGACCGCGCTGATCAGCGCGGGCGTGGGCGTCGCGCCCTTCATGCTCGCCAGTTTCTCCGACCGCAAGATGGTGCTGGGCTTCGACAGCCACTTCCTGCTGCTGTTCCTGCCGCTGGCACTCATTGCCGGCCTGGCCTGGGCCCTTGTCGACCCGCTGGCGCGCCTGCGCGATACGCCATGGCGCGACCGGCTGCTGTTCGACCTGCGCTTCCGCCCTGCCGTGCAGCTGGGCTGGATTCCCGTCTTCGCGCTGCTGTCGGCGCTGTTGTTCATCCCGGATCCGGCGCCGGCCTTTGCCTGGCTGCTGGGCACGGCGATGGTCGCCTGTACGCTGGTGGCCTGCTTCGCCAACTCGGTCCTGTTCGACAAGGCGCACTACATCGTCGGCGCCATCTGCGCGGTCATGGTCGGCCACTCGATGGCCGACAAGGGCTACCCCGGCTACGGCTACGTCACCTGCGCGGCCGGGGCCTATTGCGCCCTGCAACTGCTCTACCGTGGCGGCGCCGATTTGTGGAACCGCATGCCGGACAAGGCCCATCTGCTGCTGCCGCTGCGCTGCGTGTGGCTGGCCGGGGCCATCGCCCTGGTGGCGGGCGCCGATGTCTCGCCGCTGCCGCTGCAGCTGCACGCCGCCGTGGTCTGGCTGTGGGCGCTGGGCGGCATGCTGCTGTCGAATCCGACCATCAATCCCTTCGCCGCGGTGGCGGGCGGGCTGGTCCTGGTCTTCGTGATCATGACGTTGCGGCCGGAGATGTCCATGCTGCGCAGCTCGCCGCTGTCGATGCTCATTTCGCCGCTCTTCGGTGTCGCGATGTTCATGTTCGTGAACATGATCCGCACTAAAAAGAATCAACATCCATTTTCGTAAGTACCATGTCTACTCAAGCAAATCTGTTCGAACAAGCCAGCGAAGCGCTCGACGACGTCGAATCGCTGACCCTGTCCACCTTCGCCGAGCGCGCCTACCTCGACTACGCCGTCTCGGTGGTCAAGGGCCGCGCCCTGCCCGACGTCTCCGACGGCCAGAAGCCGGTCCAGCGCCGCATCCTGTACGCGATGAACGAACTGGGCCTGGGCGCCACCGCCAAGCCGCGCAAATGCGCCGCCGTGGTCGGCGACGTGCTCGGTAAACTCCACCCGCACGGCGACCAGTCGGTGTACGACGCGCTGGTGCGCATGGCCCAGGACTTCTCGCTGCGCTACCCGCTGATCGACGGCCAGGGCAACTTCGGCTCGCGCGACGGCGACGGCGCCGCGGCGATGCGCTACACCGAAGCCCGCCTGACCCCGATCTCGCGCCTGCTGTTAGATGAAATCGACATGGGCACCGTCGACTTCCAGCCGAACTACGACGGCACCACGAACGAGCCGCGCGCCCTGCCGGCGCGCCTGCCGATGGTGCTGCTGAATGGCGCCTCCGGCATCGCGGTGGGCCTGGCCACCGAGATCCCGTCGCACAACCTGCGCGAAGTGGCCGATGCGGCCGTCGCCATGATCCGCAACCCGAAGATCTCGAACGCCGAACTGATGACCATCATCCCGGGCCCGGACTTCCCGGGCGGCGGCCAGATCATCACCCCGGCTTCGCAGATCGCCGACATGTACGCCACCGGCCGCGGCTCGATGAAGGTGCGCGCGCGCTGGAAGATCGAAGAACTCGCCCGTGGCCAGTGGCAGGCGGTCGTCACCGAACTGCCGCCGGGCACCTCGGCCGCCAAGGTGCAGCAGGAGATCGAGGAGCTGACCAACCCGAAGGTCAAGCTGGGCAAGAAGACGCTGACGCCGGAACAGATCGCGCTGAAGCAAACCATCCTGAACTCGCTCGACACCATGCGCGACGAATCCGGCCGCGAAGCGCCGGTGCGCCTGGTGTTCGAGCCGAAGTCGAAGAACCAGGACCAGAACGAATTCATGCTGCTGCTGCTGGCGCACACCTCGCTGGAAACCTCGAGCCCGATCAACCTGGTGATGATCGGCGGCGATGGCCGTCCGCGCCAGAAGGGCCTGAACGACATCCTGCAGGAGTGGATCGACTTCCGCTTCGTCACCGTGCGCCGCCGGACCGAGTTCAGGCTGGGCAAGGTCAACGACCGCATCCACATCCTGGAAGGCCGCGAGATCGTCCTGCTGAACATCGACGAGGTGATCGCCATCATCCGCAACTCGGACGATCCGAAGGCGGCCCTGATCGAGCGCTTCAAGCTGTCGGAACGCCAGGCCGAGGACATCCTGGAAATCCGCCTGCGCCAGTTGGCGCGTTTGGAGGCGATCAAGATCGAGCAGGAGCTGGCCCAGCTGCGCGGCGAGAAGGAGAAGCTGGAAGACATCCTGGCCAACCCGTCGACCATGAAGCGCACCATCATCCGCGAGATCGAAGCCGACGCCAAGCAGTTCGGCGATGCGCGCCGTACCGTGATCGAAGAAGCGCAGCGCGCCGTGGCCGAGCAGAAGGTCATCGACGAGCCGGTAACGGTGATCATTTCCGAAAAGGGCTGGGTACGCGCGCGTACCGGCATCGGGCATGACCACGCCCAGTTCACCTTCAAGCCGGGCGACTCGCTGGGCAGCGCCTTCGAGTGCCGCACCGTCGACACCCTGCTGGGCATCGGCGACAACGGCAAGGTGTATTCGGTGCCGGTGGCGGCCCTGCCTGGGGCGCGTGGGGACGGCGTGCCGATCACCACGCTGGTCGATCTGTCGGGCGGCGTGCGCATCCTGCATTACTTCGCGGGTTCCGGTGAGACGCGCTTGCTGATCTCGACCTCGAACGGTTTCGGTTTCATCACCAAGGCCGGCGACATGATCAGCCGCCTGAAGGGCGGCAAGTCCTTCATCACGCTCGACGACAAGGCCGTGCCGCTGGCGCCGCGCGTGATTTCGGATACCGCCGGCGCGGTGGCCTGTTTGTCGGAGAAAGGCCGCGTGCTGGTGTTCGGCATCGACGAGATGAAGGTGCTGACCAATGGCGGGCGTGGCGTGATCCTGATGGAGCTGGAGCCGAAGGAAACGCTGCTCGCCGTGCAGCCGATCAGCCAGAAAGGCGTGAACGTGATCGGCACCTGGGCCGGTTCGAAGCCGCGCGTGGTGGAGCTGTACGCGTCGGGGCTGGAGCCGCACTTCGGCAAGCGTGCGAAGAAGGGCAAGCCGCTGTCGGCGAAGCTGAAGGCGACGGATCTGGCGATGCGGGCGACGGGCGAGTAATCGTTTGACCGCAGCGTGAATGGACAAAGCCGGCGAAAGCCGGCTTTGTTGTTTGTGGCTTATGTCTGCCGTAGCTGTGTGAATTGTGCGATGTCGGAACTGTTATACCGCGTGGGCACGGGGCGCCCACCCTACGTATGCGCGCACCCGGGTCGATGCCAACGTAGGGTGGGCGCCCCGTGCCCACGCGTTCGAACCCATCCGAATTCGCGAATCGCGTGAACATCGATAACCCACCGACACAATAAAAAATGCCGGCATCACGCCGGCATTCTTCATACGCTCAACGCGCGATTAGTGCTTAGCAGCAGCCTTGTGCACGTCGGCGGCGGCTTCAGCGCGGACCTGTTCGGTCTTGGCAGCAGCGGTCGCACGATCGGCGGCGGCATCAACCTGCTTCTTCAGTGACTTTTCGTCGGCCTTGATCATGGTCTTCTCGGCCTTCAGGTTCGCTTCCGAGACCTTTTCCTCGGCCTTGGCAACCGCCTTGGCGCGGTCTTCCGGGTCAGCCTTGGTGACTTTCTCGGCTGCGTCGGCGTGGGCCTTCACGGCCTTGGCGTGGGCCTTGGCTTTCTTTTCCTGGGCGTCGGCGACGGCCTTGGTGGCTTTTTCGTCGGCCTTGGCAGCAGCCTTGGCTTCTTTCGCTTCGGCCTTGGCGACGTCGGCTTCAGCCTTGGCTTCGGCTTTCACGACGGCTTCGGTGTTGGCCGAGTTGACGGTGGTCTGGGCGTAAGCGGAGGTAGCGAAAACGCCGGCGATCAGGGTTGCGAGCAGCTTGTTCATGGTATGTCCTTTCGGTTTTATGGTGGGGTGCAGGTCTGTGCCTGCGTTTGTATTTTTGTTAAGCACAGGTCCAGAATATGCCTCCCACACCGGAAGTTCTGTTCGCCACCACACACATTACTGCTGAGTTGAAACAAGGTGTTTCAGCGCCGCGCCGGCCCCGCATACAGGTCGATGATGTCGACGATCCCGTCCCGGCAAACCGGACAGAACGCCTCGCTGCGGTCGAACATGATGCACTGCATCGCCGGCCGGTAATACCCGGTCGCTTCATAGTTCGCCCCCTCGAATGCCCCTATGGCGTGACGATGCGGCTGCTTCTCGAACAGCGTTTTCGTGCGCGCCAGGTCTTCGCGGAACAGCGCGTCCATTTCGCTTTCCGGACGGTTGTTTTCACGCAGCGCCGCGCGCTTTTTCTGGTAGGCGCGCGAGGCATCTTCGTATTCTTTTTTCGGCCAGGGCGTGGGCAAAGGCGTGCCGGCTGTTACATGTTGTTTCCATTTGAGCTTGGCCGGATCGCGCAAGGCGGTCACGTTCGGCTCCCATGGTTCAGGGCGCGCATCGCTCGGCTGGTAAGCCACCGGCGAGGTGTAGTACTCGTCGGCGAGGCCGGCGAAATGGTGGCCGAACTCGTGCACGAACAAATATTTGGCCCAGGCGTTGCCCGCCGCTGCCGTGCTGAACTGGCCGAAGATACCGCCACCGCCGTAGGTTTCGTTGTTCACCAGGATTTCGATGAATTCATAGGGCGCGTGCTGGGCGATGTCGCGCAATGCCCGGTTGTCGAGCGTGAGCACATAGCGCTCGCTGCCGAAGATGTCGTAGCGCGTGCCGAGTGGCGAAGCATGGTGCACGCCGGTCGACGGCCGCGATATGCCCGATTCCGTGGTCGGCACCGCCAGCGCCCACACGTTGAAGTCGCTTGCGCGTTCCTTGAACGGCGACACCGTGAACAGGTGCTGCGACAGGCGGCGCGCGTCGGCCTCGAACTTCTTCATGTCGGCTGCGGTGTAGCCGTCGCCGAGGATCAGCAAATCGACCTTTTGCGGCGACGGACCGCTGACGCGGATCGGGATCGGCTTGGCTGGCGCTGGTGGCTGCTGTTTCACCACGTCCGGCGCCTTCGGATCGACTTCCACGCTCCAGGCCACCGAGAAGGCATTGCGTTCGTCGCGCTTCAGGATGCGCACGCGCACCGGCTTGTCGAACTGAGGAAAGCGCACCGACTCGCTGAAGCTGCGGCTGAGCTTATTTGCCTCCTCAGTCGTGCGCCACTCGCCGAACACGGTCGAGAAACCGCGCGAATACAGCAGGTCGCCGGTCTTCGCATCGACCACCTCGACGCGGTTCTGGCCGCGGTTGGTCTCGTCGAAGTTTTTCGCCATGTCGCCCGGCCAGGGCAGCGGCTCGATCAGCACGCGCTCGATGGAGTAGCTGTCGCTTAACGCGTTGCCGCTGTGGGTGTAGTCGAGGCGGACGGTGGCGGGCTGGGCGGAAGGGGCAGCAAAGGCGGCGGCGCTGGAGGCGAGCGCCAGGGCGGCGGCAAGGAAGCGGAGCATGCGATTTCCTGTGAGGTGGGAAAGGCATGCATTGTAATCCTGTACATGACGAGCGAAGCCTTCCGCTCGCCATGCAATATGCAGACTAATTGAGCGTCATGTGCGGATTGCCAGGCAACAGGGTCGCTCCGCAGCTGGTCTTGTGGCCCTCGTACGCTACTGGCACGCCGTTGACTGTATGGCGGGCGGCTCCCTCCACGATCGTGCCTGGGCCATGGATTGGGCAAGTCGTCTTGTCGCCGACACAGGCGACCGCAATGCCGCCTATCGTAAAGTGCGTGGCAGCGACACTCATGACCTTCCCGCCATGGCTGGTGAGATCGTTCAAGCGGATAATTTTTGGCATGCGTGCTCCCTGTTACTGATAAGCGCCAGGATCAACGGCCGGGGTGCCGCGGTGCGCAAAGACGTCGCCTCCATTCGGATGTTTCTGGTTTTTACGCTGCTCGTCGGAAGGCGGGCTGATGAGGATGATCGAGGCCTCGTCCGGGCTGCGCATGTTGATTGCCGCGCTAACACCCCCGTCGCGGTAGCTGCCCATGACACCAATACCCATCTGCACGAACAGGGTTGCCGCGCCGGTATTGCCAAGGCGCTTGTCGGTATCGATGAACTGGCTCGACTTGGCGCTATCGATCTCGGGACCACCTGCTGCCGCTTGTGCGTCCAGTACGCCGTGCAGGGCAATCAGCTGATCGGTATTGTTGTTCGTCGCGACAATCACGCGAGCAGGAGAGGTGGCACGCTGGGCTTCGGGCAGAGTCTGCAGTGCGGCTTGCCAGCCTGCTTGTAGCAATTTCTGGCGGTCGGCACGACGGGTGATCGGTTTGCCCTGTTCGTCGGTGAAGCGCACGAAAGTTGGACGATGGATGTAGCCGAGGGTGGGCAGGCGGTCGAACGTTTTCAACTGCTCGCGGTTCCAGGGGATCGGGAACCAGGGAGTGGGTTTCCATTCCTTTGGCGGATAGTGAGCGAAGGGATTGAGCTTGCCCAGTACCCCGGGAACGCCAGTGCCACGCACGTCGGGGCGCTGGACAAAGGCGGCAGTGGCTTCGAGCCACTCGCTGATGACAGGTTGGCGCTCGCCGACTGCGTGTAGCTCTTGACGCGTCATGTCTGCGCCGACCTGCGTTGGTGTCTGCAACGCATTTTTTCGTTGCCAACTTGGAACTGCAGTCATCAGGTTGCCGTACATCCAGCGAAATTCCTTTTGCAGGAATTCGTTGTCTGGATCGTCCCAGACAAATGGCCGCACCGGATCGACCCGCTCGCGGCGGGCGAGCACGAACAGCGCCGACGCATCGGGCATTTCCGGGATGTAGTGCCCGTCTCTCAGCAATGGGGGCGTGCCGGGAAGACGGTTGTCATCGCGGGTTCCCATACTGTCTTCGGAATTCAGAACAACATAGGGCACATCCGGATTGGCATCGAAAAAGGCAAAGACGTCTTCGATGATGCGGTCAGGCTGTTCCTCGAAACGGCGCGGGCCTACGACAAACAAGTGCCATGCCATGCCGGAAACGATCGCCCCTCCGGCAAGTCCAGGCAAGGGCCTCTCTGGCCTGTCGCTCCACTCCGGATCGAGGTTAGGGGGCGCTGCATTGAACACCGGTACCCCATAATACATTGGCGTAAACTGCGCCCCATTTTCAAGCGAATCGCCGCCACGCCCTCCGCCCGTACCATTTTTATCGCGTGCGGTCCAATCGTATTTTTTCGGATCCTGCTCGCGGATCGTTGCAGCATGATTTCCGGTTTGCAATGCCGCCCATAGCTTCCCTTGCCGGTATTTATCCAAGGTGACGCCCAGCCCGATCACTTCAAGTACATACTCACGTTTTTGCTGCTCGGTTTGCGCTACCTGCGTGTGATGAGAAACCGGGTCCTGCTGTTTCTCTGCGTTGTTCTTCGACGCTTTAACCCAATGCGCTCCAAACAGTGTTGTGACGAGAATTGTCGGACCAATAACCCACCACAATATGCGATTGCCCATTGTCTGCTCCTGTATGGTTAAGCTTTCTGGTTCAATGACTGTCATCACAAATGCCGCCCACACCGGAATGAGAATGACAAGGGCGAGAAAAGCGCCGATGGCATATTTCGCCGGACGCATCCATGTTGTATTGGCTTGGTTGTTCATCTCGTTCCTTTCGCTCCGCTGTTTGCTTTGACGGGCGCCGGTGGCGACACGACGACTCGGTCTCCTGACATCGTTTCGCATACGACGAGGTTCGGCAAACCTACGTGCAGCGCTGGAACGCAGGCGGGCAGCTCACCTTTGCTGTAGTACACGGCATTCCCCTCGATGAGTTCCTTCCGCTCCGCACGCTCAACGGACCAATATGCTCTGTAATCTTTGGAAAATTTTTCCCATTGCAGAATGGATGGCCGTTTTGCAGTCGAATTTGTCTGCAACCGCCAATCCGCCACTGCACACAAATACGCATAGAAATTAGGATCGCTTGACGCCAGCCCGCCACCAATGGAAAGGTCATACGCAGTCACATTGCGATGGTTTTTCGCACTGCCGAAAATAGAGCCGTGGAAGGATTTTGGACTGACCTCGTGCTGCCAGCGCTTGCGTGCCTCGTCCGGACTTTCCTGGATCAGCGCAAAGACTTTCCCGTTCGGATAGCGCAGCGCTTTCAAGACCTTGCGCTGCCCTTCCGGAGGCAACTGGTCGAGCTTGTTGTCCTTGTTGTGCCGCGCCTCGATCTGCAAACACTCGACTTTCGACAGTGCCTGCACCATTTTTGGTCGCTGCCCAGTCTGTGATGGATCGGCGCATTCCACTTTCTCGACATTCAGTCCCTTGCCACTGGTGATGGCAATCGCCGCGTCGATCGGATCGACTTCTTCGACCGGCCCCTGATCCTCCCGGGCCACACGCGCCTGGATCGAATCGGCCGGAATGTTCTGCGGATCGATCTGTCCAGTGCCGCGCAAGTCTGCCAGTGCCGGTATCCGCAAGGCCTCGCCATTGATGCTGCGCAGCCCCTCGCGTTTATCGGACTCGGAAAGCATGAAGTCCAGCATGCCCGGCTGTCTGGGCCAGGTGATTTCCTTGTGGTTCTCGCGCAGGAATCGATTTGCATCGGCCACATGCGCATGATCGTCTTCGCCCTTGAGGCGCAAGGCAAAATCATGTGGCGGTTGACCGACCAGTACCGGACCAACAGCCTTCTTCGCAGGGTCGAGACGCTGTTTGCTGGTGAATACGCGCTGATGGAAGCCACGCCCTAATTCGGTGAGAGGCTTGCGGCTTTGCTTTTCAGTGCGGTAGCCCGCCGAGGATGCCGTACCCAACATTGCCCGCGTATCACCTCGCGGCATGGAAGAAAGGGTAGTCCCATCCATGAAGTCGGGCACGCCTTGCCAACCAATGCCTTTCATATTGTCCAACGCTACCGTCATGTCTTCGGGGCAGAAGTAGAGGTAGACCTTGCCGCGATTATCCCGATCAGCCCCTGCGCTCCATTTTGTCCCGACCATGCCATGGAATTGTCCGTGGTCCGATAGTGCCGTCAGTGCTGGCATCGTATGCTTCTTGGCAGTGACGCCCTGCACGATATTGACCAGCGTAGTCAGCCGTGCATCGAAGGTCTGGCGTGACTTCAAGACCCCGTAACGACCTTCCATTGCAGCATCCGTCCCGCTTTTGAATGTTTCTGACGTGTCGACCAGAATCCCCGCGTCTTCTTCAAGGCTGTATGGCGGATGAGTCAGGATCAGCGTATCGGCCGGCCGTTTTCCGTCCTGAAGCAAGAATGCCTGTGCCAGCAGGCTGATCAGGCAGCCTTGGCTGTGTGCCACAATGTTGACGGTTTCGTTCGCGTCGTAGTCGCGGATCATCGCAACCAGGGCCGCAAGTCGCTTCGCAGCCAGGACCATATACATCCTTCCTGGCGCGCTCAACACTGGCCGTACCGGGTCGCCGCCTACATCCGCTGGCGAACATATTCCCCGGTTCCACATATCAGGCAACGTGCTTGTCGCGTTGGCGAACGGGCCGCCGCCTTTCGATAAATCCTTGTCCAGCCGATTACCGAAACGGTCGATGCGCTGCCCATTTTTTGTACCAGCTTGGTTGAACAGCTCGCGGTATCCCCAATAGAAAGGAATGACCGGACTGTGCGTCGTGTTTTCGGTCGTGCGCTTGAAAAAAACAGCATCCGGATCGGCTTCAAGCACGTTCTTGTCTTTGGCAGTCGGCATCCGGTAGTTTCCAGGCACGAACCGTCCCGGCTTGCCATGCAGGCGCATATCGAGCCCAGCGCACAATCCTTCTTCGACCGCACCGAAACCGGTGCCGACATCGTTCACGCCATGAATGACGATGACGTTGCACGGCAAGTCCGGCTTGACGTCCACCTTCTTGTCGGAATTGCGTTCGCATTGCAGGACACTCGCGTCCTGCCCAATGCAATAGGGTTCCCGCGGATACAGCATGGAGCGCCTCCTTATTGTTCGTCGGTGAGAATCCGGATCTTCGCGATATGCATCGCGTCGCGCTCGAGCAGCTCTGTCTTGCCCGCGGCATCGCTAATACCCTTGAGCGTGCTGCCATCACTCATCTCTATCTCGAAACGTCGGTTCGCGGCAGGCGCAGCGTCCTTGTCATGGGCACCATACTTGAGAACAAATTTCTGGTCAGGGCTACCGCTTTCGAAAGTCGGCAGTTCGGCGGCCATCGTTGCCGGCCCGTCGAGGGGAAAATTCGCTGCCTGCTGTTTGATGTCGCCCTTGGTGCCAAGGACAATGCCCCCACCGACCTTGATGAACGAACCGTCTTCGGCAATGAGATGGATCTCCTTTGCCATCAGCACTACCTTGCCGTCGGTGGCAGTGACCTTGACGTTTTTGGCGGAATTGACTTCTGTATCGTCGTGCTGGCTCTGCAGCAAGAACTTGCCATGATGGGCAATCGCCTTGATACCGTTGTGGTGCGAAAACAGGGATACGCCTTGTCCCGCATTCAGGCTGAAGCGCTGACCCGCAGTCAGTTGGATGTGTTGCTGCGCCACGATGTCGGCATTGGACCCTGCGTAACTGACCAGCTCCTTCGACGTGGCGAAGCTGATCCCATCGGGCGCACTGACAGCGATCATGGCGCTGCCAGTTGCCATTCCTTCAGGCGCGGTATTACTGCCGTGTTCCCACTGGCCCAACTGCGACTTGAGTTCGACCAGCGGCGCAGTATCGAGCGGCAGCGCCTGGTGCTCCACCGCGTAGCGCCCCAAGCTCTGGCATTGCTCCAGACATTGTTCCATTAACGACAGGAATTCGGCCCGGGCCAGTTGATTGTCCACAGCGTTCAAGCGCTTCCATGCCGTCAGCAGCATGCCCTTGGCGGCGCGCACGGCCACATGTTCGTCACTACGCAGCTCCGCACCTTCTCCACGCGGCGCGCCCTCGCCATCGCGGCGCGGATGGCGCAATTCCCCTAGGTTGAGTTGACTATGGCCGTGTTCGCTCGCCAGCTGGGCACTGATCTGCCCCGGCGTGTCGTCCATGCGCAATTGGTTGTACCGCTGGCCTTTTATTTCCCGGCTCTTGATTCCCGACAAAAAGCGGTTACCCGGCAGGCTACCGGAATGGCTGAAGTCCGGTGGCGGTGTTCTGCCGCCGTGGACGCGGCCAGTGATGACCGGCTTGTCCGGGTCTCCGTGCAGGAAAGACACCAGGCATTCGTCCCCGGCGCGTGGAAGCGAGATTGCACCGGTATGATCTCCGGCCCAGGAGCTGGCTACACGCAGCCAGGCCGAATCGGTATCGCTATCCGATGCCCCCGCGCCTTGGGCGTGTGCGTGGTCGCTGGCGCGGCAAGCTGGGAAACGTACCTTCACCCGGCCACGCTGATCGCAGTGGACCTCTTCCTCGCCAGGGGTAACGACGATGACACTCTGCACTTGCGCGACCGGTACATCCGTACGCGGGTCGAATGCCGGCACGATGGGTATGCCGCGTCGCACACAACTGAACCGGTTTGCATAGCGGGCTCCGCGTTCGGCACTCGCGCGTACGAGCCCGGCGTCAAGCTGACGCCATTTATTCAACGCGAAGAGACGTGCGATCCTGTCGCTCAGGTCTTTCGGCAGATTGTTTTCCGCATCAATGCACAGGCCGGTAATGACGAACTGTCGATCTTCAGCACGATGCGTATCGATTTCCGCATGGCCCTCAATAGCAATCCACTGACCGATGCCTAAGTCACGTACACCACTCTCGGCTTCAAAATGTTTGGCCTCGTATTCGCGCTGCTGCATGCGTAAGGTTGCCAACGTACGGAAGTCCGCATTGCTGTCACCTGCATGCGGTGCCTCAACTAGGTATTCGTCGACCTTCGAAGCAAACCTGTTTCCAACGTTTCCCTGGTCATGTTGAGCTGGAATCGAGGCCTCGGATGTCGAAGACTGTTTGTAGTCCCAGGAATGGCGAGTGACCTGCCCGGCTATCAGCAAGCGCGACGCATGCCAGGCCGTGACGCCATCTCGGTTTTCAGTTCCATCGTCGCGGTGATAGCGCACCGTCCCGGCCGTTCCCTGTGCGAGGGCATATGGGTCGTCGAACAGCACAAGCCGATGACCTCGAACGGCGTCGTGACGGGTTGACTCGCCGGGTTCGAAAAACCATGCCAGGCCGCGCCGCCTCCATAAGCGGCGTAGAAATGCAGCATCGGATTCGTTATATTGCATCGTGAATTCGCGCGCAGGATACGATGCAGCCGTCAACAATTTGAAATCGAAAGCACGTGCGAGGACCGGATTGTCATGCAGCCATTCACGCAGCAAGGTACGCGTAATGTCGATCTCGCTGGATTGCCGGAACACGCGGGTATTGATGCGCGCCTCCATCAGCGAGAGCGCATCGCGAACGACAAGCTGATAAGTCGCGAGTGCGCCGTCGCTTTCGCCTTCGGCAGCCTGCGCCACGATCCCGCATACCGAATGCAGCTCGCCCCGATCAGTTACGAATTGCAGTTCTACCGCCATGGCGATGAAGGTTTTCAGCGGTAAGCCAGCACGGCCGGCCACGCAGAGAAGACGGTATTCGATCCCGCCACACATATCCGCCTGGCCTTTCACATGTTTGACCAATAAGCGCTCTGTCAGCGTTCCTTGCTCGCCTGACAAACGCAAACGAATAGGACGATTGGCGTCGGTCAGCTCCTGATACAACAGGTGAATCTGCTGTGAATGCATAAAGAGGTTCCATTGGCAGGATTGGAAATGCGCCATCGATACGCCGATGACAGCTACCCACGCGCATGCCCGTCAGCGCAGCGAGCGACGACGGATCAATCACGTTAACCAGTGGAATGTTGAAGGAGTGCGGAGGGAAATTATTGACCTGAATCAAGCCCTCAGAATTGCCAGACTCGTTTTTCGCCCCTGTCCGCAGGTTGCGGCGTGGAAGCTATTTGTACTGATACAACGGCCGCTTCACGATGATCGGCCGGATATCCAGCCGCACGTTATAGATCGAGTAGGCCTCGGTCGCCGACGACATATAGCCCACGCTGTCCCCTGTGCGCGAGAACTTGAACTCGAAGCCGAGATCCGGCTGCACCGAATTGGCGCTGTCGAGGGTGAGGCCGATGGCTTCCGGCTGGTCGCTGTCGATCAGCTTGCCCATCAAATCGACCACGGTGCTGTTGCCGAGGATGTCGGCCGAGAACAGCGGCTCGCGGTAATACGGTCGGGCCGGATCGAGCCGCCCGTCGGCCTTGTCCGGCGCCGGCGTGAACGAATGGCTGGCGATGTTGAAACGGTCGCCATTGTCGAGGTAGCTCAGGCGCACGTTGCTGACGTTGAAGGCGCCCTCCTGCGCATTTGCCGCCGACAAATCGACCACCAGCGCGCCCTTGTAACCGATCACCTCGACGTCGCGTTGCGGCCCCACCACCATCGCCGTGTTCTCGTCGATGCCCAGGCCCAGCTTGTAGCCTTTTTGCAGCATGGCCGGCAGCATGCGCGCAAAGCGGCCGCGCACCAGCAGGTGCTGGTCGACGAACACGTCGTCGCCGATGAAGCCGAGTCCGGGCGTGATTTCCTGGCCGTCGGTAAGACCGAGTTTCAAGGTGGCGAGCACCGGCTTCGGGTGGCCGAACATGGAGCTGCTCATGATGGCGGCGCCGGCGCTGGTGCCGGCGATCACGCCGCCGCGCCGGTACATGCTCCACAGGGCGTCGAGCACCAGGCTGTTGGCGCCGTCGGGGCGGCGCAGGGCGGCGGTGATGCGGGCCTGGTCGCCGCCGGCGAAGTAGGCGCCGCCGGCGGTGCTGACCGCCTTGGCGAGTTCGGGATTGTCGGCGGCGGCCTGGTAGTCGGTGCCGGTCAGGCGCACGGCGACCGGGACGAAGAAGGCGTTGGCGCCGTAGCGGTTCAGGCGCTCGACCAGGAAGGCGCCGGATTTTTCGGGATTCGCGGAAGCCGAGGCGAACACGGCAATGCGTGCGCCCTTGCCACCAGCGAGTTCGACGATGCGTTCCCAGACGGCGGCATTATCCGGACGCAGCGCCCCGCCGATGATGACCAGCGATCCCTTCGGCGGCGCTTCGGCGGCGCGCACAGGATGCCCGGCCAGCAAGGCCAGCAACAGGGCGACAGGAACAGCGAACCGGACCATGATGCGCTCCTTTTCGGACAGTCAAAGCGTAAGCCTGATTCGAGAAAGACGTCGCCATGTTGCGTTCTCTCAGGAGACGTAAATATTGGGAAAATAGCGCTCCATCAATGTCTCCGGCTTGCTCGGCGCAGTAAAACCGAAGCGCTCGTACAGGCAGTGGGCATCGCCCGTGGCGAGGGTGAAACGGCGCAGGCGCTGCAGGCTGGGATGGCGCAGCACGGCGGCCACCAGCTGCTTGCCGTAGCCGTGGCCGCGGTATTCCGGCAACACGAACACGTCGACCAGGTTGGCGAAAGTGGCGAAGTCGGTGATCACGCGGGCAAAGGCGACTTGCCGGCCATCCAGGTAGCCGCCGAAACACAGCGAATTCTCGATGGCGCGTTCGACGACCGGCCGCGGAATCCCCACCGCCCAGCTCGACTGCTCGCTGAGGAAGCGGTAGATCATCGGGATGTCGAGCTGCGACTGGTCGGTACTGACCTGGAAACTGGAATCGTTGGTAGTCATCCTGAAACCATCTGCGAAAAAACCAATTCTAGCGCCATTTGCCGAAACGATAAGTTTCGATTGCGTCCGGATGTCAGCGCGCGTCTTCGTCGTTCGGCAGATAGCGTTCCGGCAAGCTCAGGTGCGCATCTTCCGCGCGCCAGATCAGGTTGGCGATCCACCAGCGCTTGCCATCGTGTACCAGCTGGATGCTGTTGATGCCGCGCAGGAAGGGCTTGGTGTCGTGCGGCGCCCTCAGCAGTTCATAGGTGCTGAACACGTGCACCAGCTGGCCGAAGGTTTCGGTGCGGCGCGCGATTTCGCGCTCATAGAAACCGTTGGCGCTGAAGGTGCTCATGTTGCGGCTGATGTAGTCCTCGACCGTCATCGGGCGCAGCGCAAACGCGCCGTGATTCTGCGGGACGATCATCGACAGCTTGGCGTCCGGCACGAACAGCGCGCGCATGCGGTTCCAGTTGCGCGGTGCGCCGGCCGGGCCGGAAATGACTTCGTACAGGGCGGCAACGGTGGAGTCGACCGAGGCGCCGTCGGCTTCCTTGACGGTTGCCGGCTGGGCCGGCGCGGTATGCACCTGTGCCTGTGCCGGCGCGGCCTGCTGCGGCTGGGCCTGGGCAGCGCCGCCGGCAATCAGGGCCGCCAGGGCCAGAGGGAACCATCCTTGCTTCATCTTTTTCTCCGTTGCGTCAATCCTGAACAAGCGCATGATGGGCGATTTTTGCGTACTTGTCATCCGGCCCCTGCCCCGCCGGCAGGTCGGCCGGGCGGTTTATAATCGGATAAATCAACCGGAAATTCCCCATGACTTCACAATTCTCCAAGAAAGCCGAGGCCTGGTCGGCGCGCTTCTCCGAACCCGTCTCCGATCTCGTCAAGCGCTACACCGCGTCCGTGTTCTTCGACAAGCGCCTGGCCCTGTTCGACATCCAGGGTTCGCTCGCCCACGCCGAGATGCTGGCCGCGCAAGGCATCATCAGCAACGAAGACCGCGCCGAAATCGAGCGCGGCATGGCGCAGATCCGCGGCGAGATCGAGGCCGGCAGCTTCGAGTGGCTGCTCGACCTGGAGGATGTGCACCTGAACATCGAGAAGCGCCTGACCGAACTGGTCGGCGACGCCGGCAAGCGCCTGCACACCGGCCGCTCGCGCAACGACCAGGTGGCGACCGACATCCGCCTGTACGTGCGCGCCGCCATCGACGACGTGCTGGCCCTGCTGAACGGCCTGCGCACCGCGCTGACCGATCTCGGGGAGCGCCACTTCGACACCATCATGCCGGGCTTTACGCACTTGCAGGTGGCGCAGCCGATCACCTTTGGCCACCACATGCTGGCCTATGTGGAGATGTTCGGCCGCGATGCCGAGCGCATGCAGGATGCGCGCCGCCGCGTGAACCGCCTGCCGCTGGGCGCCGCCGCGCTGGCCGGCACCACCTTCCCGATCGACCGCCTGCGCGTGGCCAAGACCCTGGGCTTCGAGGACGTTTGCCACAACTCGCTGGACGCCGTCTCGGACCGCGACTTCGCGATCGAGTTCACCGCAGCGGCGTCCCTGATCATGATGCACGTCTCGCGCATGTCGGAAGAGCTGGTCATGTGGATGAGCCCGCGCATCGGCTTCATCGACATCGCCGACCGCTTCTGCACCGGCTCGTCGATCATGCCGCAAAAGAAAAACCCGGACGTGCCGGAACTGGCGCGTGGCAAGACCGGCCGCGTGTACGGGCACCTGGCCTCGCTGCTGACCCTGATGAAAGGCCAGCCGCTGGCCTACAACAAGGACAACCAGGAAGACAAGGAACCGCTGTTCGACACGGTCGACACCGTGCTCGATACGCTGCGCATCTTCACCGACATGGCCGGCGGCATCACCGTGAAAGCCGAGAACATGCGCGCCGCGGCGCTGCAGGGCTATGCCACGGCGACCGACCTGGCCGACTACCTGGTCAAGAAGGGCCTGCCGTTCCGCGATGCGCACGAAGCCGTGGCGCATGCGGTGCGTGCCTGCGATGTGGCCGACGTCGACTTGTCGGAGATGTCGCTGGAAACGCTGCAGGGCTTCTCGCCGCTGATTGGCGAGGATGTGTTCGCGGTGCTGACGCTGGAAGGTTCGGTTGCCGCACGCGACCACGTGGGTGGGACGGCGCCGAATCAGGTAAAGAAGGCGATCGAACGCGTGCGCGGGCAGTTGAAGGACTGATCACAGATTACGGCCCGGCGGCGTATTCCGTGGGTCGATGATGGGCCGGCGACGGTTCCCGTACGGTGGGCACGCCGTGCCCACGCGGGTACGTGCGTCTCACCTGGACTCGTGCCCGGAAATATCGCTCGCATGGTCTCACCGTGCCGCGATTAAAAACATCGAATCGGACTGCGACTGGCGGATACGTCGCGAGCGACACCTCAATGCCGCCGTCCGATTCATACGCACGTAACCGCGTGGGCACTTCGTGCCCACCGTACGAACGCGACGGCGCCGTAGTCGTTGTGGAATGATCCTTGTGCCCACGCGATCGACGCGCGAAATCTCCAGTTGCCGCACACACCATTCAATGTCAGCATGCATGCTTGATAACAACATCAAACACGCATGGACACCCAGCTCTGGCTGATCTGCTTCCTCACCTTTGTCATTCACCTGATCGGCACCCTGGCCTATTCGGTGCGCATCGCCGGCGTGCGCACGCGCCGTATCGCGGTCTCGTTCGCGCTGTTCAGCATCCTGGTGCTGGTCTCGCGCACTTCGAATTCCTTCCTCGGGCCCTTCCTCGCCAAGCGCGTCGAATCGAACCTGGCCGGCACCATGAGCACCCACCTGCTGTCGGACTTCCGCTGGCTGCTGGTCTCCGCCTCGCTGGCGACGATTGCCGGCGCCCTCTTGATTCCGACCTTCCAGCGCGTGTTCTGCCGCGCCGTCGAGCACTTCCAGGTGCACCGCTCGGTGCCGAAGCTGATCCTGCATGGCTTCTTCAAGGGCGGCCTGTCCTACATCCGGCACTCGGCCACGCTGCCGTCCACGCCGCAGGTGAGCAAGCCGACGAAAACCGGCGCCGTGTCGTGGTCGATTTTGCTGTTGAACGTCGGCGCCGCCGCCCTCTGGACCGTGGGTGTGTTCGCCGCCCTGTACGCCGGTGCGCTCGACCCGGCGGTGCGCGTGACGTCCAGCACCCTGTCCTCGATCATCAACGGCGGCGCCACCATCATGATGGCGGTGTTCATCGACCCGCATTTGTCCGGCATGACCGACGACGTGGTGGAAGGCAAGCTCGATGAAGCGCAGTTCCGCCAAGGCATCGTGTGGCTGGTGGGCAGCCGCCTGGCCGGCACCTTGCTGGCGCAAGCGCTGCTGGTGCCGTCGGCCATGGTCATCGTCTACGTGGCGCGCATTATTTGAAGGATTGCAAGGCAGCGCACGCTTTCCCGGCATCTGGCTAGAATCACTTTCAAGCCATATCGCAAGGGAATCACATGCATCGCTATAAAAACATCAGCGGCGAATCCGGCGTCGTTGCCTACGACATCGGCCGGCGCTCGATCACCGTGGAATTTCGCAGCGGCGAGCGCTATCTCTACACCGACGACAGCGCCGGCGCCGACAACATCACGGAAATGCAGCGCCTGGCCACGCTCGGCAGCGGCCTGTCGACCTACATCAGCCAGATCGTGCGCGAGCGCTATGCGCAAAAATTGAATTGAATTGGTATCCATGAAACTCGACACCCTGCCCGACCGCAGCTATGCCGTTTTCCTGTTCGACATGGACGGCACCCTGCTCACCTCGATCCGCTCCGCCGAACGCGTCTGGACCGCCTGGGCCACGCGCCACAAGCTCGACGTCGACACCTTCCTGCCGACCCTGCACGGCAAGCGCACCCACGACACGATCTGCCAATTGAAGCTCCCCGGCGTCGACCCGATTGCCGAAGCCGCCTGGATCACCGCCGCCGAAATCGAGGACGTGGCCGACATCGAGGCCATCGACGGCGCCGCCGATTTTATCGCCAGCCTGCCGCCCGAGCGCTGGGGCATCGTCACCTCGGCGCCGCGCAAGCTGGCCGAAGCGCGCCTCGCGGCGGCCGGCCTGCCTTCGCACCGATTGCTGGTGGCGGCCGAAGATGTCGAGCACGGCAAGCCGGCGCCCGATCCCTTCCTGCTCGGTGCGCGCAAGCTCGGCGTCACCCCGGCCGAGTGCCTGGTATTCGAAGACACGCAAACCGGCCTGCGCTCGGCGGCGGCCGCCGGCATGGACGCCATCGTCGTCACCCTCACCCACGCGCACCCAATGGAAACCGACGTGCCGGCCATCCTCGACTACGCCGACCTGCAGGCCCAACTCGGTGCCGACGGCGGGCTGCGCGTGCTGCGCAAGGCCGCCTGATCAGCCATCCTGCTGCGGCGCCTGCGGCATCAGCCAGAATGCCGCCAGGATCACGTGGATCACGGCGCCGAGCGGCGCGTACCACAGCGACAGCAGGATCGCCGCCGCGTACAGCCCGATCGAGATACGGTTCTTGCGGCTGCCCCAGGCCATGGCGTGGCTGCCTGCGCTGACATCCACGCGCCAGGCCAGCAGCATGAACGAGATAGAGCACAGCAGCAGCACCGCGCCATACAGCGCCACCGGCACGGGCGCCATCGGGTTCTCGCCGGCCCAGGCGGTGACATAAGGGATCAGCGACATCCAGAACAGCAGGTGCAGGTTCGCCCACAGCGCCGCGCCATCCACCTTCGCCACGCGGTCGAACAGCGCGTGGTGGTTCACCCAGTAGATGCCGACGTAGACAAAGCTGAGCGCATAGCGCAGCCAGCCCGGCAGCATCCCTGCGAGGTCGGCCACTTCGGTGCCGTGCGGCGGCTTCAGTTCCAGCACCATGATCGTGATGATGATGGCGATGACGCCGTCGCTGAAGGCCTCGAGCCGGCCCTTGCTCATGGTGCGGCGCGACGTGCTTGTGACGACGGTGCTCATGGCGCCACCAACTGCGCGGCCGGTTCCGGGCGCCACACGTGGAAGGCCAGGATCGCCACCGGCAGCGC
The DNA here is from genome assembly GCF_030411995.1 of Massilia sp. YIM B02769. Lineage (GTDB taxonomy): Bacteria > Pseudomonadota > Gammaproteobacteria > Burkholderiales > Burkholderiaceae_D > Telluria. The sequence continues at coordinate 259,264 of NZ_JASNRC010000003.1, read as the reverse complement.
CAGCGCCACGAAGCCCAGCGCCAGGTAAGCAAACGCCGCGGCCGCACAGCCCAGGGCGAATGCCAGCACCGGCCAGAAGAACTTGGCGCAGCGCGCGGCGGTGGCGGCATCCGCCGCGCCGCGCAGGCGGTCGACGGTATCGATCACCAGCTGGGTCACGTTCCCCGTCATCATCGAGGTCGGCGCCAGGTGGCTCAGCAGCAGCTTGCTGGCCGCGCTGTGCGCGCCCATCGCCGCCGTGCCCAGCAGCCCGGCCGCCATCGCCAGCGCGCCGACAGTTTTACCCACCGGCTCGGCCAGCATGCCGCAGACCATGAAGCCGAGCAGCAGCACCAGCTGCAGCAAATAGACCGGCCGCGTGGCGGCGGTGCCGCGCCGTTCGCAGCGCGCCACCAGCAAGCGGCAGGCCGCAACGCCGAGGATAAAGGCCGGGAAGGCGAGCAGTTTCAGCAGCGACGGCGTTTGCGTGGGGTCGGCCAGCGACACCGCGATCAACACGAAGTTGCCGGTCACGTGGGCCGTGAACAGGCCGAACAGGGCGATGAAGCCGAAGGTGTCGACGTAGCCGGCCAGGAAGCCCATGCTGGCGCCCTGCAGGCGCTGAAATTGTGGGGTCGTCATGATCAGAACGCGAAGCAGCTGCAACCGAAGGCGCCCCAAAAGCCACCGAAGTCCGACACCGGCACATTCGATTTGCGGGCACGATCGTGCGAATGGGCGTGCACGCCGCAGGGGCCGTTGCACTGGTGGGCCATGGCCGTCACCGGCTGCTGCGTTTGCGGCGCGGCGCGGCGCCAGTGCCCCGGCACCTTCTGCACCGGCGACCATTCCGGCAGCACCGGAATCGGCGCCGGCCCGTGGCCGGTGAACTCGGCCGCGCCATACACCACCTTGCCGCCGACGATAGTCAGCACCGATTCGATGGCCTTGATGTCTTCTTCCGGCACGCTGAAGAAACCGTTCGACAACACGGCGAGGTCGGCCAGCATGCCCTCCTGGATGCGGCCCTTGCGGCCCTGCTCATTGGAGAACCAGGCGCTGCCCGCGGTCCAGAGTTCGAGGGCCGTCTCGCGCGGCAGGTGACCGTTGTCGCCGTACAGGGCCAGGCCGCCGACGGTACGCCCGGTGACCAGCCAGTACAGCGCCGTCCACGGGTTGTAGCTGGCCACGCGGGTGGCGTCGGTGCCGGCGCCGACCGGCACGCCGCTCTCCAGCATCTGCTTGATCGGCGGCGTGGCGCGCGCAGCTTCCTTGCCGTAGCGGTCGACGAAGTACTCGCCCTGGAAGGCCATGCGATGCTGGATCGCGATGCCGCCGCCCAGCGCTTTTACCCTGTCTATACTGCGTTCGCTGATCGTCTCGCAATGGTCGAACATCCAGTGCAGGCCGTCGAAGGGAATCTCGCGGTTCACCTTCTCGAACACGTCGAGCATGCGCGTGATCGATTCTTCATACGTGGCGTGCAGGCGGAAGGGCCAGCGGCTTGCCACCAGGTGGCGCACCACCTTTTCCAGTTCGTCTTCCATGCCGGCCGCCAATTCGGGGCGCGGCTCCAGGAAGTCCTCGAAGTCGGCCGCCGAAAACACCAGCATCTCGCCGGCACCGTTGTGGCGGTAGTAGTCGCTGCCCTGCCCCGGCGTGACCATCTTCGTCCAGCGCTGGAAGTCTTCCAGCTCGCCGCCCTTGTTCTGGGTGAACAGGTTGTAGGCGATGCGGATGGTCAGCTGTTCTTCACGATCCAGCTGCTCGACCACCGCGTAATCGTTGGGGAAGTTCTGGAAACCGCCGCCGGCGTCGATGGCGCTGGTGATGCCGAGGCGGTTCAGTTCGCGCATGAACTGGCGCGTGGAATTCACCTGCAAGTCGAACGGCAGCGTCGGGCCCTTGGCCAGGGTGGCGTACAGGATCATCGCGTTCGGACGGGCGATCAGCATGCCGGTGGGGTTGCCTGCGGCGTCGCGCTGGATCTCGCCGCCCGGCGGGTTCGGCGTGTCCTTGGTGTAGCCGACGGCGCGCAAGGCGGCGCGGTTCAGCAGCGCGCGGTCGTACAGGTGCAGGATGAAGACCGGCGTGTCGGGTGCGGCGGCGTTGATCTCTTCCAGGGTCGGCAGGCGGCGCTCGGCAAACTGGAACTCGCTCCAGCCGCCGACCACGCGCACCCACTGCGGATGCGGGGTGAGGTCGGCCTGGTCTTTCAGCATGCGCAGGGCGTCGGCCAGCGACGGCACGCCTTCCCAGCGCAATTCGAGGTTGTAGTTCAGGCCTCCGCGGATCAGGTGCAGGTGCGAATCGTTCAGGCCCGGGACCACGGTGCGGCCGTTCAGGTCGATCACCTGGCTGCCCGCTTCGCGATAACGCATCACGTGCTCGACATCGCCGACGGCGAGGAAGCGGCCGTCCTGCATCGCGACGGCGCTGGCCTGCGGCTGCTCGCGGTCGAGGGTGGCGAACTTGCCGTTGATGAGGATGAGCGGCGCGCTGGCGCCACGGTTGGACTGTGCTTGCATGTGCTGCTCCTGTCGCCGGGCGCTGGCCGGCACGATGGTGGTTGGGTAAAGGCCCACCTTTTGGGCGGACCTGCTGCGGCTTAGTGGGTAGCCGGCACCGGGGCCAGCACTTCGTTCTGTCCCTGGTTGCGGGCCGCGGCCTTGTGCACCATCGTGTAGGCGTAGTCGACACCCATGCCGTAGGCGCCGGAGTGCTCGCGCACGATGTCCATCACGGCGTTGTAGGTGTCGCGGTGAGCCCAGTCGCGCTGCCATTCGAGCAGCACCTGCTGCCAGGTGACCGGCACCACGCCGGCCTGCACCATGCGCTGCATCGCGAAGTCGTGGGCTTCTTTCGTGGTGCCGCCGGAGGCATCGGCCACCATGTAGATTTCGTAGTCGCCTTCGAGCATGGCGCACAGGGCGAAGGTGGTGTTGCAGACTTCGGTCCACAGGCCGGCCACAATGACCTTCTTGCGGCCGTTGGCCTTCAGCGCATCGCGCACCTTCTGGTCGTCCCAGGAATTCATCGAGGTGCGTTCCAGGATCGGCTGGCCGGGGAAGACGTCCAGGATTTCCGGGTAGGTCTTGCCGGAGAAGGAATCGGTTTCCACGGTGGTGATGACCGTCGGGATGCCGAAGGCTTTCGCCGCCTTGGCCAGGCCGACCACGTTGTTCTTCAGGGTCTGGCGGTCGATCGACTGCACGCCGAAGGCCATCTGCGGCTGGTGGTCGATGATGATCAGCTGCGAGTTTTCCGGGGTCAGGACTTCGAGTTTGGCGTTGTTCATGGTGTGCTCCTTTGGTATTGTCGTTGCCGGGCTTTGCCGCGGCGGGTTTGGAAAATTGTCAGCCTTGACGGGTGTCGTCGGCTTCGGTGCTGGCGTTGGCTGCAACGCCGGTAATCTTGGTCTGGCATTCGCTGGCGAACCAGGCGCGGGTGAGCGGAATACCGTCGATCACACGCTTGGCCACCGGCACGATCTGCTCGCCGGCCAGCATGCCCAGCAAGCCGATCAGGGCGATGGCGGGCGGCGCCGGGGAGCGCACGTTGATCACACCGTAGAGCACGCCAGCCAGGATGCCGGCGCCGAAAGAGATCAGGTAGACCATGGTTCGCTCCTCGTCTTTTGCGTTGATTGAAACCGGATCGTTCGGTAATTTCGTCGAATGACACGGCTGCCGGTGCTGACCTTTACTGCTCTGTATCGCTCGTTGTTTGCTGCGATGAAGTCATTATGCGTGGCGATAATGGAAACGAAAAACGGGAAATTTGTGCTTCTATAATCGAAATTTTCGAATACCTGTTTTGCTGATGTTGCAGCTACCGAAGCTGACCGAAAAAACCTTTGACCTTGTTGATGAGATGAAGATTCCTGCCACGTCCTACCCTTTGGTTTTGCTGCCCGGTTTCATGCTGGACGAGACGCTTTGGGATGAGGTCGTTCCGCTGCTGCAGTGGGAGGCGCCGGTTCACCGCTTGCCGCTGGGGCCGGGCACGACAACGGAAGAGATTGCGCGCAGCGTGGCTGCTGCAGCGCCGGAGCGCTTCGTGCTGGTGGGCTTTTCGCTGGGCGGGTATATCGCGCGCAAGGTAGCCGAGCTGTTTCCGGAGCGGGTAGTGGCGCTGGTGCTCGTCGCCAGTTCATTGGAATCGGATACCCCGGAACGGGCCAAGGCCAAGCAGGATGCGATCAGGGCGCTAGACCCGTCCACATTCCGTGGCTTGAGCACGGGGTCGATTGCGCAGTCGCTGCATCCGGATCGGCGTGGGGACCGGGAACTGGTGACGCGGATCAGGGAGATGGGCAGGCGCCTCGGTTATGAGGCAATGGTGGTGCAGTCGGGGTTACAGCGGGATGGGATTGCGGCGGCCAGCTTAAGGTGCCCGACGCTGGTGATTGGAGCCGGACAGGATTCGCTGCGCAGTATGCAGAAGACTAAAGAACTGGCTGAAGCAATTCCAGGGGCAATCCTTAAGATGATTGAACAGTCCGGACATATGCTCCCATTAGAACAGCCGAATTTATTGGCAATCACAAGTAAAATTTGGCTTTTCTCACAGAGTAATGCCTGAACTGACGTAACACCACAGTTTTTAGCGGCGGGCTTAACTCAGAAATTAAAAAACTTCAGGTCTGAAATACGGGCATTACAACGGCAAGCAATAGCACTCGATTGTCTTCCCATCTTCACATAGCCAAAACAATCTATAACATAATATGATCAATTTTTAGGAACATTAATCTATGAATGCCGTAAAAAAAATACACGACGTAGAAAAAGTTCGCGAAGATTTTGAAAAGCTTATTGAGAATTTATCTAAAGTGCTCAAAGAGGAGAGGCCGCGAACAAACATCTTAAGCACGAAGCTATGGCAAATAAAAAAAGAATTGTCAAATTTCGATAATTTAGACAGGCATGCCTTAGCAAAACTTGTAGAAATTGTAGTGAAATACAACACAATAAACAATCTCTTTTCAAGCAACATAGATTACAACAAAAAAGACCTTATAAAAATAATAGAAGGAACTTCCAACTACATCGAAGATACAAACGACACTTATAACGATCACTTTTTTGAGCTATCGATGGGAATTAGATTTTCCCTTGCATTTCAAAACCAAAACGCAAAAATTAATCTTGCCAGCATCTGCGACATTATAATTGACGACAAGATTGCAGTCGAGTGCAAATACATCCACAGTCTTTCAAATATAATGAAAAATATTAAAAAGGCGCGAGAGCAAATTGATACTCGAATCAGCAACAACCAAGCTCAGATAGGATTTATTGCGCTAGATTTATCAAATGTATGTGCACGCGATAGAATTTCCGAGTTCGCCGACTATACTTTCAAAAAATTTATTGAGAATTACGAAATATTGGAGTCGAAAGGTCATTTGAAAGGCGATTTGGCGGATAGAATATTAAGAGATCGAAATTTTACAGCAATAGTTGCCAACTATGCCACGCTTGAACTTGAGACGGCACTCCATAGCGAACTCGGTTTTTCCTACAAGATGCCATTTCATACAAAAGCCATTATTTTTCAATCATTGAACTCGTTTGCCTTCGAGTACAAAGGAAAGATCAAGCCAATGACAACGAGAGGCACAACTTATTTTATTAATGAAAATCTTTTACAAGATGAAGCTTTAATGACAAAAAAATTTATTCACTCGTTAGCTGTTGGAGTTTAGTCGTTAAGATAAATGAATAATATCTGCAGTTGCACGTCAACGGGCGCGGCCTACCGGTTGACGGCGAACTGCTCATGCGCTGGCGCCGTGCCGATGGCAGCATGGAGCGGCCGGACATCTTCATTCCCGTGGCTGAATCGAGCGGCCTGATCGTGCCGATCGGCCACTGGGCCTTGCGCCAGGCATGCGCTGCCTGGCTGGCGCTCGACCGGGCCGGCCACGCCTTGCCCCTGTCGCTCAACGTCAGCCCCATCCAGTTCCGCCAGCCCGACTTCGTCGAGCAGGTGCAAAGGATTTTCGACGAGATGGGCGCGCCGCCGCAGCAGTTCATCTTCGAAGTGACGGAAGGCCTGCTGATTGAGGATATCGACCAGACGATCGCGCGCATGCACCAGCTGGCCAACCTGGGCATCCGCTTCTCGGTCGACGATTTCGGGACCGGCTATTCGAACCTGGGCTATTTGAAGAAAATGCCGCTGTACGAGCTGAAGATCGATAAGAGCTTCATGCGCGACACGCCGCAGGACCACAACAGCACGGCCATCGTCCAGTCCATCCTGGCGATGGCCGCCCACCTCGGACTGCGCGTGGTGGCCGAAGGTGTGGAGACCGCGGCACAGGCGTGCTACCTCGGGCAGCACGGAGCGCCTTACATGCAAGGTTTCCATTATCACCGGCCGATGCCGCTGGGCGACGTGATCGAGCGCCTGCATGCGGCCGAATGCGCCTGACAGCCTTTACTCGTGCCGGTATACGCGCGGCTCGAGCGTATGCTCTTCGACGGCCGGCGCATCAGCCACCGCCGCAGCTGGCGCCGCAGCATCGCGCTTGGGATACGGCGTGCCATCCCTGTGCGTATAGCTGTTGGATGCCCCGTCGTACACCAGGTCGATGTCCGGATAATTCGCCCGGTCGGCCGGGATGTTCGGCCCCACCGCCACGAACAGCGCATTGCCCCAGCTGCGGTTCACCAAATGGTGGCCGTTCGGTTTCCCCGCCGGGAAGGCGGCGCAGTCGCCCGCGCGCATCAGGGTCTCGCCTTCGTCGGTGATGAGGGTCAGTTCGCCCGACACCACCATCACGAATTCGTCTTCATGCGTATGCCAGTGGCGCTGCGACGAGGCCGCGCCCGGCTTGAGTTCGACCAGGTTGACGCCGAACTGGCTCAGGCCGCCGGCTTCGCCCAGCGCTTGCCGGCTGCGGCCGTTGACGATCTCGGCGAAGGGTTCGGGATAACCGGTGCCGGTCAGCACGGGGATACTGCTCAGGTCTAGCCGCGACATGCTTGCTCCTTATGGAATGAGTGGGCCGCGGCTGTGACCGGTAGGTGCGCGTGTCAGCCGCGTTTCTGCACCAGCGTCAGGATATCGTAACTTGCCACCAGTTCGTCGTTCTGGTTGGTGACTTGCACATCCCAGGCCACCACGCCCTGTCCGCGTCCCTGTTCGTCGGTGCGGTTGCGGTCGACCTTGCGCTTGCAGGTGAGGCGCGCGCGGATGGTGTCGCCGATCGCCACTGGCGCCACGAAGCGCAGGTTATCCAGGCCGTAGTTGGCCAGTACCGGCCCCGGCGCCGGCGACACGAACAGCCCGGCCGCCGCTGACAACACGAAGTAGCCGTGCGCGATGCGCTTGCCGAACTGCGTGTCCTTGGCGGCGATCTCGTCGAAGTGCATGTAGAAGTAGTCGCCCGAGATGCCGCCGAAGTTGACGATGTCCGCTTCGCTCACGGTGCGGCGGTGGGTCAGCAGCGAATGGCCGATCTCCAGGTCTTCGAACCAGCGGCGGAACGGGTGGATCTCCGATTCCTTCACCGCGCCGCCGCGCACGTACTCACCCGTCACGGCGGTCAGCATGGTCGGCGAGCCCTGCACCGCCGCGCGCTGCAGGAAGTGCTTCACGGCGCGGATGCCGCCCAACTCTTCGCCGCCGCCGGCGCGGCCCGGGCCGCCGTGCTTCAGCTGCGGCAGCGGCGAGCCGTGACCGGTGGAGTCCACCGCCGATTCGCGGTCGAGGATGTGCACGCGGCCGTGCGAGCTTGCTGCGATCGGCACGGCGTACGCGGCGATGGTCGGGTCCTTGGTCGCCAGCGTGGTCACCAGGCTGCCGCGGCCCAGCGCCGCCAGGTGCAGGGCTTCGTCGATGTCGCGGTAGGTCATCATGGTGGACACCGGGCCGAAGGCTTCGATGTCGTGCACGGCCGTGTTGATGGACGCGTTGCGGCACAGGAGCAGGGTCGGCGCGAAGAAAGCGCCGTTAGCGGCATTCTCGCCCACAGGGCTGAAGCCGTGGTGGGCGCCGAAGATGACTTCGTTGCCGCGCGCGAGCATCTCCACGCGTTCGCTGACGTCGCGGTGCTGGTCCATCGAGGCCAGCGCGCCCATGCGCACGCCTTCCATCTTCGGGTTGCCGACCACGGTCTTTTCGAGGCGCGCGCGCAGGCGCTCGCCCAGCGCATCCACGTGCTGCTCGGGCACGATAATGCGGCGGATCGCCGTGCACTTCTGGCCGGCCTTGCCGGTCATCTCGCGCGCGACTTCCTTCACGAAGAGGTCGAACTCGGGGTCGTCCGGGGTCACGTCCGGCGCCAGGATGGCGGCGTTCAGCGAGTCGGCTTCGGCCGTGAACGGGACCGATTCGCGGATCAGGTTATGGTTCGCCTTCAGCTTGGCGGCGGTGTCGGCCGAGCCGGTGAAGGTGACGGCGTCGAAGCCGGTCAGGCGGTCGAGCAAATCGCCGGTCGAGCCGATCACCAGCTGCAGCGCGCCTTGCGGCAGCAGGCCGGATTCGTGGATCATTTTCACGACCGCGTGGGTCAGGTAGCTGGTGGCGGTGGCGGGCTTGCCGATGCAGGGCATGGCGGCCAGGAAGCTCGGCGCGAATTTTTCGAGCAGGCCCCAGATCGGGAAGTTGAAGGCGTTGATGTGCACGGCCAGGCCGCCCTTCGGCACCAGGATGTGGGTACCGGCGAAGCCGCCGCGCTTGCCCAGGTTCAGGGCCGGGCCTTCGTGCAGGACGTTCGAGGATGGCAGTTCGCGCGAGCCCATGCTGGCGTAGGCGAACAAGGTGCCGATGCCGCCTTCGACGTCGACCCAGCTGTCGGGGCGGGTGGCGCCGGTCAGGTGGGAGATCTCGTAGAGCTCTTCCTTTCGCTCCATCAGATAGAGGGCGATGGCTTTCAGGCGCTGGGCGCGGGTCTGGAAGTCGAGCTTCATCAGGGCCGGGATGCCGGTCTTGCGGGCGTAGGTGACGGCCTCGTCGAAGTCGAGCTTTTCGGCGTGGGTGTGGTAGACCAGCTGGCCGTCGAGGGCGCTGTGCAGGGGGGTGGCGGCTTCGTGGCCGATCCAGCGGCCGGCGATCCAGCTTTGCAGGGTGGTTGGTTGGTGCATTTTTATGTCTCCTCTGTGCTGCATTCCGCGTGGGCACGGGGTGCCCACCCTACGGTCGCGGTTCCGGGGCGGAATGACGCCGCGAGCCGTGCTTATTCTTTGGGGGTGTGGCCGCCGTTGTTGGTGAAGTCGAAGACGGGGCGGTCTGGTTCGATTTCCGTGAATGCTTCGACTTCGCGCATGGTGTTGCGCGAGCGGTCGGTCAGCTGGTGGTACTGGCGGGTGCCGAAGCTTTTCCAGGCGATTTCCTCGGGCTTCAGTTCGCGCATCACGCGTGCGGGTGTACCCATCACCATGCTGCGCGGGGGGATCACCATTTTCGCTTTCACGAAGCTCATGGCGGCGACGATGGACTCTTCGCCGACCACAGCGCCATCCATCACCACAGCGTTCATGCCGACCATGGCGTTGCGGCCCACGCGGCAGCCGTGCAGCACGGCGCTGTGGCCGATGTGGCCGTCGACTTCGATCACGGTTTCGCCGTCCTCGAAGCCGTGCATCACGCAGCTGTCCTGCACGTTGGCGCCCTCTTCCAGGATCAGGCGGCCGAAGTCGCCGCGCAGCGAGGCCAGCGGGCCGATGTAGCAGCGCGGGCCGACGATCACGTCGCCGATCAGCACGGCCGTCGGGTGCACGTAGGCCGTGGGGTGGACCACCGGGCGGACGCCGTCGATTTCGTAGACCTTGACCATGTTCTTTATACCCGTTCGATGATGAGGGCGATGCCCTGGCCGACGCCGATGCACATCGTGCACAAGGCGTAACGGCCGCCGGTGCGCTGCAACTGGTAGACAGCGGCGGTGACCAGACGAGCGCCGGACGCGCCCAGCGGGTGACCGAGGGCGATGGCGCCACCGTTCGGATTCACGTGCTCGGCATCGTCGGCGAGTCCGAGGTCGCGCATCACGGCCAGGCCTTGGGAAGCAAAGGCTTCGTTCAGCTCGATCACGTCCATCTGCTCGATGGTCAACCCGGTCTGGGCCAGCACCTTCTTCGTGGCCGGCGACGGGCCGAAGCCCATGATGCGCGGCGCCAGGCCGGCGGTGGCCATGCCGATGATGCGTGCGCGTGGAGTCAGGCCGAAGCGCTCGGCGGCGCTGGCGGAGGCAATCAGCACGGCGCAGGCGCCGTCGTTCACACCCGAGGCGTTACCGGCGGTGACGGTGCCGTCCGGCGTGACCACACCTTTCAGCTTGGCCAGCGCTTCGATGGTGGTGTCCGGACGCGGATGCTCGTCGGTGTCGAACACGCGCGACTCGCCCTTCTTCGAATGCAAGGTCACGTGGACGATTTCGTCCTTGAACACGCCGGCCGCGTTCGCACGTGCCCAGCGCTGCTGGCTGCGGATGGCGAATGCGTCCTGGTCGGCGCGGTTGATGTTGAATTCCTTGGCCACGTTCTCGGCGGTTTCCGGCATCGAGTCGATGCCGTATTTCGCTTTCATCAGCGGATTGACGAAGCGCCAGCCGATGGTGGTGTCTTCGATCTTCGCCGCGCGCGAGAAAGCGCTGTCGGCCTTGCCCATCACGAAAGGCGCGCGCGTCATGCTCTCCGAGCCGCCGGCGATGATCAAATTCGCCTGGCCCGAGATGATGGCGCGGGCGCCGATGCCGATGGCGTCCAGGCTGGAGCCGCACAGGCGGTTGATGGTGTTGCCCGGCACCTCGACCGGCAGGCCGGCCAGCAAACCGGCCATGTGGCCGACGTTGCGGTTGTCTTCGCCGGCCTGGTTGGCGCAGCCCCAGTACAAGTCGTCGACCATCGCCCAGTCGACGTTCTTGTTGCGTTCGATGAGGGCGGCAATCGGCAGCGCAGCCAGGTCGTCGGCGCGCACCGAGGCGAGCGCGCCGCCGTAGCGGCCGAAGGGGGTGCGCACTGCGTCGCAGATGTAAGCATCGATCATGTCAGGTCTCCTGTATTTTTTAGGTATTCTTCGGGCGCTTGTCGACCACGCGGCGGGCCTTGCCGGTCAGCGTGCGTTCGATGCCCATCGGCGGCGTCAGGGTCACCTTGGTGCTCACGCCCACATAGGTCTTGATGCAGTGCTGCAGTTCCTTGCACAGCGCCTCGACGCTGTCGGCCGAATGATGGCCTTCGCGCAGTTCGCCGAAGACTTCCAGCGTATCCAGATGGCCGTCGCGCGCCACCACCAGCTGGTATTGCGGCGCCAGCGCCGGCATCTTCAGCACCAGCTCCTCGATCTGGCTCGGGAACACGTTCACGCCGCGGATGATCAGCATGTCGTCCGAGCGGCCGGTGATGCGCCCCATGCGGCGCATCGAACGCGAGGTCGGTGGCAACAGACGCGTGAGGTCGCGCGTGCGGTAGCGGATGATGGGCAGGGCTTCCTTGCTCAGCGAAGTGAACACCAGTTCGCCCTCTTCGCCGTCTGGCAGCACTTCGCCGGTGTCGGGGTCGATGATCTCGGGGTAGAAATGGTCTTCCCAGATCACCGGGCCGTCCTTGCTCTCGATGCATTCGCTGGCCACGCCCGGGCCCATCACTTCCGACAGGCCGTAGATGTCGACCGCGTCGATGCCGGCGGCCTCTTCGATCGTGGCGCGCATGGCATTGGTCCAGGGTTCGGCCCCGAAGATGCCGACCTTCAGCGAAGACTTGGCCGGGTCCAGGCCCTGGCGCTTGAATTCCTCGACGATGTTCAGCATGTAGCTCGGCGTGACCATGATGATCGAGGGCTGGAAGTCGCAGATCAGCTGCACCTGCTTTTCGGTCTGCCCGCCCGACATCGGCACCACGGTGCAGCCCAGGCGCTCGGCGCCGTAGTGGGCGCCCAGGCCGCCGGTGAACAGGCCGTAGCCATAGGCCACGTGGACCATGTCGCCACGGCGGCCGCCGGCGGCGCGGATCGAGCGCGCCACCACATCGGCCCAGGTGTCGATGTCCTTCTGCGTGTAGCCGACCACGGTCGGGCGGCCGGTGGTGCCGGACGAAGCGTGCACGCGCACCACCTGGTCGCGCGGCACGGCGAACATGCCGAAGGGGTAGTTGTCGCGCAGGGTCTTCTTGTCGGTGAACGGGAACTTGGCCAGGTCGGCGAGCGACTTCAGGTCGCCCGGGTGCACGCCGGCTTCATCGAAAGCCTTGCGGTAGTGCGGCACGTTGTCGTAGGCGTGCTGCAGCGACCATTTCAGGCGTTCGAGTTGCAGGGCCTGCAGTTCGTCGCGGCTGGCGCGTTCGATCGGCTCCAGGTCGCCAGGTTCAGGGATGCGTTGGACCATGATGTTGTCTCCTTCCGTTCTCGTGGTTCTGTTTCAAGCGGCGTTGACCACCGTGCCGCTCACGCGGTGCGACTTGCCGCGGAAGAGCGCGATCGTCTTCCCTTCGCCATTCGTCACGGTGACGTCGTAGACGCCGGTCTTGCCAGCCAGCGCCTGCTCCTGCGCTTCGGCGGTCAGCAGGTCGCCTTCGCGGCCCGGCGCCAGGTAGTCGATGGTGCAGCCGGCGCCGACCGTGTTGAAGTTGTGCGAATTGCAGGCGAAGGCAAAAGCGCTGTCGGCCAGCGTGAAGATGAAGCCGCCGTGGCAACTGGCGTGGCCGTTGAGCATGTCGGGGCGCACGCGCATGCTCATGCGCGCATAGCCGGGGCGGATCTCGTCGAGCGTCATGCCCAGGCCCTTGCTGGCCGGGTCGCGCTCGTACATGGTCTTGCCGGCCAGTTCGGCCAGGGCTTGTGCATCCTTGGTGACATCATCAAGCATGGAAACGGGCTCCGTTCGGGTTGGCCGCGAGCTTGCGGCGCAAGAGCGGCGAGACGCGGTAGCGGTCTTCGCCATAGGTGGCGGCGAGGTTCGCCAGCACGGTCACGATGTGATGGATGCCGACCGCGTCGGCCCAGGCCAGCGGGCCGCGCGGGTAGTTCACGCCCTTCTGCATGGCGATGTCCACCGCGCTGACGCTGCACACGCCCCCGTTGACGGCGTCGGCCGCTTCGTTGGCGAGCATGGCGACGGTGCGCATCACGGCCATGCCGGGCACGTCGTCCAACCGGCAGACCTCGAAGCCGGCGGCCTGGAACATGCCGACCGTCGAGTAATACGCCTCGTCGCTGCACTGGTCGGCGCGCGCCAGGGCGATGCGTTTGGCCGTGGCGTGGTCCAGCAGCAGGTCGTAGACCACCGTGTTGGCGTGGGTGTTGGCGGCGGCGCGCTCGGTGGCGCTGCGGCCGTCGCTCAGGAAGATGGCGGCGCCGTTGCAGTGGAAGGCCGGTGCTTCGTGCTTCTCTGCGCCGTGCAGCGGTTCGCGGTGGCCGACCGCGAAGCCGGCCTCGTTTAGGCGCCCTTCCATCGGGCTGAGGATGCTGTTGGTGACTTCGCGGCGCACGCTGATGCCGACCGTGCTCGGGCGCGGCTGGGGCGCTTCGATTTTTGCTTGTGGCTTCGCGGCGTCGTCGCCGTAGCGGTAGAAGCCGCGGCCCGATTTGCGGCCCAGGAAGCCGGCGTTCACCAGTTCCTGCTGCACCACCGATGGCGTGTAGCGCGGGTCGCCGAAGTAGGCGGCGTGCACGGATTGCGTGACCGAGAAGTTGACGTCGTGGCCGATCAGGTCCATCAGCTCGAAGGGGCCCATACGGAAACCGCCGCAGTCGCGCATTACCGCGTCCAGCGTGGCCGGATCGGCGGCGCCTTCCTGCAGCAGGCGCAGGGCTTCGGCGTAGTACGGGCGGGCGACGCGGTTGACGATGAAGCCGGGCGTGGACTTGGCGTGGACCGGGTCCTTGCCCCAGGCCTGGGCGGTGGCGTAGACGGTGGCGGCCACCTGTTTATCGGTGGCGAGGCCGCTGATCACTTCGACCAGCGCCATCAGCGGCACCGGGTTAAAGAAGTGCATGCCGACCAGGCGCTCGGGGTGGCGCAGCGGTGCGGCAATCGCCGTCACCGAGATCGAGGACGTATTCGTGGCGAGGATGCAGCGCTCGTTCACGATGCCTTCCAGCTCGGCGAACAGGGTGCGCTTGGCGTGCAGGTTTTCGACGATGGCTTCGATGACGATGGCGGCGTCGCTCACCTGGGCCAGCGCGTCGACGGTCTGCAGGCGCTCGCGCGCCAGGTCCGCCTCGGTCGCGCCCATGCGTCCCTTGTCGACCAGCTTGTCGAAGACCTTGCCGATGTCGGCGACGGCCTTGGCTGCGGCGCCCGGACGCGTATCGAACAGGCGCACCTGGTGGCCGGCTGCCGCAGCAATCTGCGCGATGCCGGAACCCATGGCGCCGCTGCCGATCACGGCAACGACGTGTTCCTTGGCCAGCGCCTCCATCACTCCCCCTTGAACTGGGTCGGACGCTTGGCAATGAAGGCGGCGACGCCTTCGCGGTAGTCGTGGCTGTAGCCCAGCTCGCGCATCATTTCGCCTTCGAGCTTCAGCTGTTCGGGCAGGGTGTTGGCGTAGCTGGCCTGCAGCGCTTTCTTGGTGAATGCCAGGCCCTTGGTCGGCGCGCTGGCGAAGTGGTCGGCCATGGCCAGTGCTTCGTCCATCAGCGCTTCGTCTGGCACGCAGCGCCAGATCAGGCCCCACTCTTCCGCCTTTTCGGCGGAGAGTTTTTCGCCCAGCATGGCCAGGCCCGTGGCGCGCGCGTGGCCGATCAGGCGCGGCAAATGCCAGGTGCCGCCGGTGTCCGGAATCAGGCCGAGTTTGCAGAAGGCTTCGATGAAGCTGGCCGATTTGGCGGCCAGGACGATGTCGCAGGCCAGGGCCAGGTTGGCGCCGGCGCCGGCGGCCACGCCGTTCACGGCGCAGATCACCGGCATCGGCAGCGAGCGCAGGGTCATGACCAGCGGCGCATAGAATTTTTCCACCGATTCGCCCAGGTCCACGCCCGGTGCGCCGGGAGCCACCGCACGGTCGGCCAGGTCTTGCCCGGCGCAGAAGCCGCGGCCGGCGCCGGTCAGCACCAGCACGCGCACCGATTTGTCGGCTTGCAGCTTGTCGAGGGCGTCGCGCACTTCGAGGTGCATCGCTTGGGTGAAGCTGTTCAGGCGATCGGGGCGGTTCAGCGTCAGGACCGCGACGCCGTTTTCCACCATGTACAGGATCGATTCGTAGCTCATGGGGTGTCTCCTCCAGTTATTTTTTATTCGTGCTGGTCGAAATCGACGATCAGCTTGTCGGTGATCGGGAAGGCCTGGCAGCTCAGGACGAAGCCGCGTGCGACTTCATAATCTTCGAGCGCGTAGTTCACGTCCATCTCGACATTGCCCTCGACGACCTTGCAGCGGCAGGTCGAGCAGACGCCGCCCTTGCACGAGTAGCGCATGTCGATGCCCGCGCGCAGGCCGGCGTCCAGGATCGATTCCTTGTCCTTGTCCATCGTGAAGCTGGCGGCGCTGCCGTCCATGATCACGGTGACTTCGGTCTGGTGGCGGGCGCCTTCCACCACA
Source organism: Massilia sp. YIM B02769 (assembly GCF_030411995.1). Taxonomy (GTDB): domain Bacteria; phylum Pseudomonadota; class Gammaproteobacteria; order Burkholderiales; family Burkholderiaceae_D; genus Telluria. Next base: position 243,792 of record NZ_JASNRC010000003.1, on the reverse strand, counting down.
GGACGCGGCTTGTGCTCATGCTTCGGAATGCTGGCGGCGAACAGCTCGATGCGGATGCGTTCCTTAGCCAGGCCGGCTTCCTGCAGCGACTTCGAGACGCCGTGCATCATGTCTTCGGGGCCGCAGACGAATGCCACGTCGATGTCGCGGATGTCGATCCAGTGCTGGAGGAAGGCGCTGCACTTTTCGCCGGTGATGCGGCCGTTGAAGAGTTCGATGTCCTGCTGCTCGCGGCTCATCACGTACACGAGCTTCAGGCGGCCCATGTAGACGTCCTTCAGGTCGGTCAGCTCGTCGCGGAAGATCACCGACGACGAAGCGCGGTTGCCGTAGACGAGGGTGAAGCGGCTCTTCGGCTCCGTCAGCAGGGTGGTCTTGATGATCGACAGGATGGGCGTGATGCCGCTGCCGGCGGCAAAGGCCAGGTAGTGGCGTTCGCTGGTGGCGTCGAGCGGCACGTTGAAGTGGCCCATGGGCGGCATCACGTCGAGCGTGGCGCCTGGCTGCAGGCTTTCGTTGGCCCAGCTCGAGAACAGGCCGCCCGGGGTGCGCTTGATGGCCACGCGCAGGGTCTCGTCCTGCACGGCCGAGCAGATCGAATAGGAGCGGCGCACGTCTTCGCCGTCGATCATGGCGCGCAGGGTCAGGTGCTGGCCCTGCTGGTAGGCGAAGGTTTGTTTCAGTTCGGGCGGGACGGCAAAGGTGACGGCGATGGCGTCGCGCGTTTCGTGCTTCACCTTGGCGACGGTGAGTGGATAGAATTTGCTCATTGGCTTAATGGCACTTGAAGTAATCGAAGGGCTCGCGGCAATCGAGGCATTTATACAAAGCCTTGCAGGGCGTGGAGCCGAACTGGCTGGTCAGCTGGGTGTGGCTCGAGCCACAGTTGGGGCAGGCCACCTCGGGCTCCTTGAAGGCGCCGCGCTTGACGCCGCCGCGCAGGCCGCTGATGTCGATGGCTTGCTCGACTGGCGGCGCGATGCCGTAGCCCTTCAGGGCGGCCTTGCCGGTCTCGCTCATCCAGTCGGTGGTCCAGGCGGGCGAGAGTTGGGTGACGATGCGCAGTTTGTCGACACCGCGTGCATGCAGGGCGTCGTTCACCGCGTCGGCAATCACCTGCATCGCGGGGCAGCCCGAGTAGGTGGGCGTGATCGTGACCACGCATTCGTCGCCCTCGAAGGCGACGTCGCGCACGATGCCGAGATCGACCACCGAGATCACCGGGATCTCGGGATCGGGCACCTCGCCGAGCCAGGACCAGACCTGCTCAGTGGTGACGCGCGCGGTGTCCACTTACCACTCCGCTCCGGGATAGGCGCGCTGCAGGAACTGCATCTCGGCCAGGATGTAGCCGAGGCGTTCGCTGTGGCGGCCCTGCTTGCCGCCGCGCTGCATGTAGGCTTCGGGCGATGGCATGGTGAGCGTGGCTTCTTCGAAGATGTCGCTCACGTGTTCGAGGAAGGCGGCGCGCAGGCCTTCAACCGGCGGGGCGATACCCTGCTCCACCATGGCGTTGTCGATGTCGTCGTAGAGGAAGACTTCGCCGGTGTACATCCAGAGTTCTTCGGCGGCGGCCTGCATCTTGGCGTGGCTGACGTCGGTGCCGTCGCCCAGGCGCACGACCAGGTCGCCGCTGCGGCGCAGGTGATAGGTCACTTCCTTCAGCGACTTCTCGGCGATTTCGGCGATGCGCGGGTCGGTCGACTTCAGCAGACCCTGCATCAGGAAGTAGTGCCAGGTGTCGAAGAATAACTGGCGCATCATCGTTTCGGCGTAGCTGGCGTTCGGCTGCTCGACCAGCAGGACGTTGCGGTACTGGTGCGCGTCGCGGTGGAAGGCGAGCCTGTCGTCGTCGCGGCCTTGGCCTTCGAGTTCGCCGGCGTAGGTGAGCCACATGCGCGTTTGGCCGAGCAGGTCGAGGGCGACGTTGGTCAAGGCCATGTCTTCTTCCAGAGCCGGGCCTTTGCCGCACAGCTGGGAGAGCTGCTGCGAGAGGATCAGGGCGTTGTCGCCCTGGCGCAGCACATATTCGAACTTGGCGTCCATGGTGGCACTCACAGGTTCTTCACTTCTTCCGGCATCGGGAAGAAGGTGGGGTGGCGGTAGACCTTGCTGTTGGCGGGCTCGAACAGGGCTTCCTTGTCGGATGGGCTGCTGGCCACGATGTCGGCGGCGCGCACGACCCAGATCGAGACGCCTTCGTTGCGGCGCGTGTAGACGTCGCGCGCGTTGTTGATGGCCATTTCGGCGTCAGGGGCGTGCAGGCTGCCGACGTGCTTGTGGGCGAGGCCGTGCTGGCTGCGGATGAATACTTCCCACAGGGGCCATTCTTTGCTCATGATGTGTCTCCGATGATGCGAGTTTATTTGTTCTGAGTGCTGCCTGTTTCGCGAGCGATGCTTTGCCGCTCGTGGTGCAAGGAGGCGTGCGTACCGCGTGGGCACGGGGTGCCCACCGTACGGTTCGAGCCGCGGGCCCAGGTTCGGGCCGCGTCCAGTTTTTACGCGGCTGCCTTCTTGGCGGCTTTCTTGTCAGCGTGGGCGACCAGGGCGTCGCGGAACCATTCGCCGTCTTCCCAGGCCGTCACGCGGGTGCGCAGGCGCTCGCGGTTGCAGGGGCCGTTGCCCTTCAGGACGTTGTGGAATTCGCTCCAGTCGATCTCGCCGAATTCGTAGTGGCCCGTCTCTTCATTGAACTTCAGGTCGGGGTCGGGGATGGTCAGGCCCAGGTATTCGGCTTGCGGCACGGTCTGGTCGACCATGCGCTGGCGCAGTTCGTCGTTCGAGAACAGCTTGATGCGCCATTTGCTCGACTGCGCGCTGTTCACCGATTCGGCATCCGAAGGCCCGAACATCATCAGCGACGGCCACCACCAGCGGTTCAGGGCGTCCTGGGCCATGGCCTTCTGCTCGGGCGTACCCTTGGCGAGGCTCATCATGATGTCGTAGCCCTGGCGTGCATGGAAGGATTCTTCCTTGCAGACGCGGACCATGGCGCGGGCGTAGGGACCATACGAGCAGCGGCACAGCGGGATCTGGTTGATGATGGCCGAGCCGTCGACCAGCCAGCCGATGGCGCCCATGTCGGCCCAGCTCAGGGTCGGGTAATTGAAGATGCTCGAATACTTGGCCTTGCCCGAATGCAGGGCGGCCAGCAGTTCGTCGCGCGAGACGCCCAGGGTTTCGGCGGCGCTGTACAGGTACAAGCCGTGGCCGGCTTCGTCCTGGATCTTCGCCAGCAGCACCGACTTGCGTTTCAGCGTCGGGGCGCGCGTGACCCAGTTACCTTCCGGCAGCTGGCCGACGATCTCGGAGTGCGCGTGCTGGGAGATCTGGCGGATCAGGGTCTTGCGGTAGGCCTCGGGCATCCAGTCCTTGGCTTCGATCTTGATGCCTTCGTCGATACGGGCCTGGAACGCCTGTTCCTCGGCACTCATGTCTTGTTCTGTCTGGACCTTTTTGAGGCCCGTTTCTACCATCTGTGCGTACATGGTCTGTCTCCCATTGCAAACATCGTGAAGCCATAATACGATACAGAAAACGAGATGTACACCAAAATTTTGAATCATATTGAGAAGCAAGGTTTTTCCGATTCCATGAAGCAAATGACCAGTCCCGAGTGGATCGCCCACTTCCTCGCCATCGATCCGCCGCGCTCGAAATCCCTGGTCATGACGGTGATGGGCGACGCGATTGCGCCCCACGGCGGCGCGGCTTGGCTGGGCAGCTTGATCGAGCTGCTGGGGCCGCTCGGCGTGACCGACCGCCTGGTGCGCACCAGCGTGTTTCGCCTGGTGCAGGAGGGTTGGCTGACGGCCAGCCGTGAGGGACGGCGCAGCCGGTATGGGTTCGATCCGAAGTCCCTGCCGCGCTTCCAGCGCGCCGACCGCCGCATCTACGCCCCGCCCGGCCTGCACTGGGATGGGCGCTGGACTTTGCTGCTGGCGCCGAACGGCAGCATCGATGGCGATTTGAGGACGGCGGTACGCAAGGAATTGCAGTGGGAAGGTTTTGCCATGCTGGGGCCGGGCTTGTTGGCGCACCCGGCCGGGGATATCGAGGGGCTGGCCGATGCCTTGCAACGCACGGGTGCGGCCGGCAAGGTGTTTGCCTTGAGCGCGGGCGAGTTGCCGGATGTGGGGTCGCGGCCCTTGGCGGAACTTGTGGGCGAAGGCTGGAATCTGACCGCGGTGGCCCAGGGTTACCGGGACTTCATCGCGCAGTTTTCGCCGCTGCTGGCCTTGTTGAAGGATGGGGCCGAGGTGGCGCCGGAGGCGGCGTTTGCGATGCGCTCGCTGCTGATCCACGCTTACCGAAGGCTGCAATTGCACGATCCGCTGTTGCCGGTCGAGTTGTTGCCGGATCCGTGGCCGGGGTCGGATGCTTACGAAGTGGCGCGCGCGATTTATGTGCGCGTGGCGCAGCAGGCCGAGGTGCATATCGATGCGGTGTTGCGACGCGAGGATGAAGCGGCGCCAAGCGCAGATGAAGCGTTTTACCAGCGGTTTGGCGGGTTGCGGGGTTGATCGTCGTATCGAATGGTGGGTTCGAGAACCCACCCTACCGGTTTGGCTCAACGTGCCGGGTTTTGTAGGGTGGGTTCTTGAACCCACCAATGTCACCGCGTAATGATCCGGGGCATGCATCGCGGGTTCGCATCTGTACCATACCGCGTGGACACAAGTGTCCACCCTACGAACCCCTGCCTTTGTAGGGTGGACTCCCGAGTCCACGCTGTGTCATCGCATGATCATCGGCACCGCATGGTGGGTTCTCGAACCCACCGATAAGCGAGTATGATCTCGGCTTTACGCCATCAACCAGGACACACCATGTCTATCAAGATCAGCAGCCAGTTCGACGCTGGCGCCATCGAGGTCGTGAACGCCACGAGCGCGAACGCCATCGACCTGAACATCCGCAAGGATTCGCACGCCGACATCACGCAGTGGTTCTACTTCCGCCTGCAGGGCGCGCAAGGCGAGCCGTGCACGATCCGCCTGCTGAACGCCGGCCAGGCCGCCTATCCGGCCGGCTGGGAAGGCTACAACGCGATGGCCAGCTACGACCGCGTCAACTGGTTCCGCGTGCCGACCTCGTACGACGGCCAGGTGATGACCATCGAGCACACCCCGGGCATGGACAGCGTCTACTACGCCTACTTCGAACCGTATTCGTGGGAACGCCACCTGGAGCTGCTCGACCGCGCCCAGATGAGCGAAAACGTGCGCATGCTCGACCTGGGTTCGACCGTCGACGGCCGCGACCTGAACATGCTGGTCATCGGCGAACCAGCCGAAGGCAAGAAAAAAGTCTGGGTCATCGCGCGCCAGCACCCGGGCGAAACCATGGCCGAATGGTTCGTCGAAGGCATGCTCGACGCCCTGCTCGACCCGGCCCATCCGTTCGGCCGCCAGCTGCTGAAGGAAAGCGTGTTCTACGTGGTGCCGAACATGAATCCGGACGGTTCCGTCCGCGGCAACCTGCGCACCAACGCCGCCGGCGCCAACCTGAACCGCGAATGGCTGAACCCGACCATGGAGCGCAGCCCGGAAGTCTTCCTGGTCAAGCAGAAGATGATTGACACCGGCGTCGACCTCTGCCTCGACGTGCACGGCGACGAAGGCCTGCCCTACGTGTTCGTGGCCGGCAGCGAATCGCTGCCGAACTTCACGCCCGAGCAGGCCGCCGCGCAGAAGCGCTTCAGCGACGACTTCATGATCGCCAGCCCGGACTTCCAGGACGTGCACGGCTACGGCGAAACGCCCTATTCGGAAGAGACCCTGACCATGGGCTCGCCGCACATCACCCACGCCTTCGGCTGCCTGTCGCTGACCCTGGAACTGCCGTTCAAGGACAACGCCAACGACCCGGACCCGCAAGTGGGCTGGGATGGCGCGCGCAGTGCCCGCCTGGGCGCAGCCGTGCTGCAGCCGGTGCTGCAGGCGATCCGCGCATTCAAGTAATCCACCATGCCCCGCTCGCCGGGGCATTTTTTCACCTTCAGGAACAACGCACATGTCCGTATTCGCAGCACCCGTATTCGATGCCACCGTCGTGTATCAGGGCGAAGAACTGTTCAAGGGCCGCGGCGCTGCCCAGGGCTGGGCCGACAAGGTCGCTCGGGAACTCGAGACCGATGTCACGGTCGAGAAGGTTGGCACCGGTTGGGTCCTGCGCGCCAGCGTCGACGGCGCCGACGTCAGATGGGGCATCCATGGCCAGCGCCTGGCGCGCCGCGACGCGGCCTGACATGTTGGAAATCCGCACAAGACCTGCTTTGTGGACGTCAGGCAAGGTATGCGGACCGGGCAGCTGGTCGAAGCGTTTTATAATGGCACGATCGGTAATGCCGGTATCCGGCATCACCATCACTTTTGGTAGGCATCTGCCGCAGCGACGCGGCGCGCCTCCAGCTAAACAGGCCGTTCCATGACTACCGCAACTTCGGCGCAGAGCGCGCCGTCCCCCTCCTCCGAACGCATGTCGACCGGCATCCCCGGCCTCGACGACATCCTCGGCGGCGGCCTGACCCCGCAGCGGGTCTACCTGGTCGAGGGCACGCCTGGCACCGGCAAGACTACCCTCGGCCTGCAATTCCTGCTCGACGGCCTCAAGCGCGGTGAGAGCGGCCTGTACATCACCCTGTCGGAAACGGCGGACGAACTGAAAGCAGTGGCCGCCACCCACGGCTGGACCCTCGACGGCCTGGCGATCCACGAACTGGCCAGCGACGGCGACCTCGACCTCGATTCCCAGCAGTCGGTGTTCCACCCGTCGGAAGTCGAGCTGAACGAAACCACACGCAACGTGATGAACGAGGTAGACAGCCTGAAACCGGTGCGCGTGGTCTTCGACAGCATGTCGGAAATGCGCCTGCTGGCCCAGAACCCGCTGCGCTACCGGCGCCAGATCCTGGCCCTGAAGCAGTTCTTCGCCTCGCGCGCCTGCACCGTGCTGCTGCTCGACGATAAATCGAGTTCCACCTCGGACCAGCACCTGCACAGCATCGCCCACGGCGTGATCAGCCTGGAGCAGATCGCCAAGGAATTCGGCAAGGAGCGCCGCCGCGTGAACATCCTCAAGATGCGCGGCATCCGCTTCCGCGGCGGCTTCCACGACTACGCCCTCGATACCGGCGGCATCGTCATGTATCCGCGCCTGGTGGCGTCCGAGCACATGCGCGACTTCACGCCCGCCATCAGCCCGACCGGCGCCGACAGTTTCGACGCCCTGCTCGGCGGCGGCCTGGCGCGCGGCACGAATACCCTGATGGTGGGCCCGTCCGGCATCGGCAAGACCACGCTCTCGGTGCGCTGCCTGCTGGCGGCGCTCGAGCGCGGCGAAAAGGCCTCGTTCTACCTGTTCGACGAAGGCCTGGGCACTTTCTTTGCCCGCAACAAGTCGCTCGGCATGGACCTGCGCCCGTATGCCGACAGCGGCCAGCTGCGCATGACCCACATCGACCCGGCCGAGCTCTCGCCCGGCGAATTCGCCCAGATGCTGCGCGACGCGGTCGAGCAGCACGGCGTGCGCTTCATCGTCATCGACAGCCTGAACGCCTACCTGCAGGCGATGCCGGGCGAGCAGTACCTGACCCTGCAGATGCACGAGCTGCTGTCCTACCTGAACCAGCAGGGCGTGACCACGGTGCTGGTGCTGGGCCAGCATGGCCTGATCGGCGAAGTGCGCAGCGACGTCGACCTGAGCTACCTGTCCGACACCACCGTGCTGCTGCGCTTCTTCGAAGCCAACGGCCGCCTGCGCCGCGCCCTCACCGTCATCAAGAGCCGCACCGCGACCCACGCCCTGACCATCCATGAGCTGCAATTGAGCCACGAAGGCGTGCGCATCGGCGCGCCGCTCGAAGGCTTCGAGGGCGTGCTGACCGGCCTGCCGACCTATCGCGGCGTCACGCCGATGATGACCACGAATGCTGATGTCACTTCCTGACAAGGACGAAGAGCGGGTCCTTATCTTCGCGCCGCGCGGGCGCGACGCCGAAGTCATGTGGGCGGTGCTGGAAGCCGACGGCTTCGGCTGCGCCACCGTGCCCGGATTCGACGGCTTTGTCGAACGCATCGAGGCCGGCGCGGGGGCCGCCATCGTGGCCGAAGAAGCGCTGGCCGATGTCGACCTCGGACGCCTGCACGACTGGCTCGGGCGCCAGCCGCCCTGGTCCGACTTCCCCTTCGTGGTCTTGCTGGGCAAGGCCATCGGCCCGGCGCCGGAAGGCGCGCGCGCCCGCGTGGCGGAACTCGGCAACGTGATCCTGCTCGAACGGCCGCTGAACGTCCAGACCCTGCGCAGCGCGGTGGGTTCAGCCCTGCGCGCACGGCGCCGCCAGTACCAGGCGCGCTCGGTGCTGGCCGACCGCGAGCACACCGCCGCCAATCTGCGCCGCAGCCAGGGCGACCTGCTCGATTTGAACGAAACCCTGGAAGCGCGTATCGAGGAACGCACGCGCGCCCTGGCCCAGGCCAACGACCGCCTGACCAACGAGGTGATCGAGCGCGAGCGCGTGCAGCAGGCGCTGGTCCAGTTCCAGAAGATGGAAGCGATCGGCCGCCTTACCGGCGGCATCGCCCACGACTTCAACAACCTGCTCAACGTGGTCCAGGGCAGCATGGACCTGATCCTGCTGAAGTCGAAGGACGAGTTCACGCGCAACCGCGCCGAGGTGGCGCGCCGCGCCTGCCAGCGCGGCGGCAAGCTCACCGCCCAGCTGCTGGCGTTCTCGCGCAACCAGAGCCTGGACCTGCGCCCGCTCGCCCTGGGCGCCCTGTTCGAAGGCGTGCGCGAGCTGGTGGCGACTTCGCTCGGCTCCAGCGTGCGCCTGGAGTTCCTGCTCGACGATCCGGATGCGGCCGTGATGGCCGACACCAACCAGATGGAGATGGCGCTCCTGAACCTGGCCATCAATGCGCGCGACGCCATGCCCGGCGGCGGCCAGCTGCGCTTCCATGCCGGCGCGGCCGTGCCGCCCGAGGGCCTGCTACCGGCCGGCGACTACCTCCGCATCGCCGTGGCCGACAGCGGCGAAGGCATGCCGCCCGAGATCATGGCGCGCGTGTTCGAACCCTTCTTCACCACCAAGGGCGTCGGCAAGGGCACCGGCCTGGGGCTGAGCCAGGTGTACGGCATGGCCCAGCAATCGGGAGGCGCGGCGCGCATCCTCAGCGAACAGGGCGTGGGCACCACGGTGGAAATCTGGCTGCGCTCGGCCGGCAGCGCGGCCGACCTGCCGCCGCTGGTGCGCTCGTCGGTGGCGGCGGCACGCCAGCGCGGGGCGCGCATCCTGGTGGTGGAAGATGATGCCTACGTGCGCCAGTCGGTGGTGGAGTCGCTGGAGGTGCTGGGGCACACGGTGGCCCAGGCGGCCGATGGCGAAGCGGGGCTGCGCGAACTGCAACGTGCGCGGCCGGATCTGCTCATTACCGATTACCTGATGCCGGGGATGACCGGGGCCGAGCTGGTACAGCAGGCGCGCGGCATCTATCCGGAGCTGCCGATGATGATCGCCACCGGGTATGCCGACATGCGGGTGATCGAAGAAGTGGTGGGGGAAGACATGGTGCTGAACAAGCCGTTCCAGCTGGCGGAGCTGGCGGCGAGCGTGGAGCGGGCGCTGAGCAAGCGGAATTAGCTCGCCCGCGGCGATTTACTCTCGTTGACGCTTCCCGTACGGTGGGCACTCCGTGCCCACGCGGTACGTACGTATCTGGAGTCACGTACGGTAAGGTATCGCCCGCACGGCATGCGACGGACGAAAATCCAATGTGACGTTCGTTTCCTGGTTCGGCGTTAGCGGGCGATAAGTCCCGACCAACGCGAAAAGGATGCGCACGTAACAGCGTGGGCACGGGGTGCCTAGCGCGGCCCGGCCCACGCTACGGTCTGCCGCCCGTCCGCGCGTTAATCCACTAGATTACAGCTGCACACCCAGGTGCTTCTCCACCCACGCATGCGCATCTTCGATCGAATCGAAATGCACGGTCGCAATCACCGTCTTGTCATGCGCCAGGCAGCTGGCATACACGCGCTTCTCGTCGGCGGAGCTGAGCAGGTCGGATTGCGGCGCCAGCTCGACCGATGCCACCAGGTCGAGGTTCAGCAGCTGCGCCTTCTTCGGGTTGTTTTCCTTGTCGATACGGACGAATTTGCTCATCTAAGACTCCTCAGCTGCCCGCAATAACCATCTTTTCGATCAGGATCGACCCGGTCGACTTGTTCCCGCGCGCCAGCACGTCGTTGCCGACGCCGACGATCTGCTGGAACATCTCGCGCATGTTGCCGGCAATCGTGATCTCTTCCACCGGATACTGGATCACGCCATTCTCGACCCAGTAGCCCGAGGCGCCGCGCGAATAATCGCCGGTGACGTAGTTCACGCCCTGCCCCATCAACTCGGTGACCAGCAGGCCGGTGCCCATCTTGCGCAGCATGCCCTCGAAGGTATCGGCACGCTTGGTGTCATCCGACGTGATCGACAGGTTGTGCGAACCGCCGGCATTCCCCGTGGTTTGCATGCCGAGTTTACGCGCCGAGTACGACGACAGGAAGTAACCCTGCAAGACGCCGTTCTCGATCACCTTGCGCCGCACCGTGCGCACACCTTCTTCGTCGAAGGGCGAAGAGCCGACTTCGCCGATCAGGTGCGGGTCTTCGACGATCTGGATGTGGTCCGGGAAGACCTGCATGCCCAGGGTATCGAGCAGGAAGGTCGACTTGCGGTACAGCGAACCGCCCGACACCGCCTGCACGAAAGCGCCCAGCAGGCCGGCGGCCAGCGGCGCCTCGAACAGCACCGGGCAGGTGCGGGTGTCGAGCTTGCGCGCATTCAGGCGCGCCAGGGCGCGTTCGGCGGCGTAGCGGCCGACTGCCTCGGGATTGGCCAGTTTCTTCGGGTCGCGCGCCGAGGTGTACCAGTCGTCGCGCTGCATCTTGTTGCCCTTGCCGGCGATCGGCGCCACCGACATGGTGTGGCGCGAGAACGGGTAGCCGCCGATGAAGCCGCGCGAGTTGGCCGCCACGAAATGCGACTGCTGCACGTAGACGCTGGCGCCTTCGCTGTTGCTGATGCGCGGGTCGACCTCAAAAGCCGCGTTTTCGCAGCGCTGGGCCAGTTCCACGGCTTGCTCGGTGCTGATCTGCCACGGGTAGCACAGGCGCAAATCGCGCGGGTTCATTTCCAGCATGTCGGCGTCGGGCAGGCCGGCGGCATCATCCTCGGCGGTGAAGCGGGCGATGTCCCAGGCCGCCTGCACGGTGGCCTTCAGCGAGGCTTCCGAGAAATCGGAGGTGCTGGCGTTGCCGCGGCGCTGGCCGCTGTACACGGTGACGCCGATGCCCTTGTCGCGGTTTTGCTCGATGGTCTCGATCTTGCCACGGCGCACTGATACCGACAGTCCGCTACCCTCGCTGATTTCCACCGCGGCATCGGAGGCGCCCGATTCGCGGGCAAATGCCAGCACGTTGCGCGCCAGTTCCCGCAACTGGTCCTGGGTGTGGGTAAAAGCGGAGTCGTTCATGTGTGTTTTTCGTAGCGAGCCCTAAAACAGTTATCATAGCAGCCGTTTACTGTTTTCACTGATCGGCCCAGTGCCAATCAAATCATCCATATCATGCCTAATGCAAACCGCGGCGCCGTTGGCTTCCAGTCCAGCGAGTTCGAGCAAGAATACGAACGCCCTTCCAAGTCCGAACTGAAGCGCCAGATGGACGAGCTGCAAAAGCTCGGCGCCCAGCTCGTCGCCGAGCCGCGCGACCGCGTCAAGCGCGTGCCGATGCCCGACGAGGTGAAGGACGCGATCCTGATGTGCCAGACCATCACCAACCACGAAGGCCGCCGCCGCCAGCTGCAATACGTCGGCAAGATGATGCGCACCCTGTCGGAAGAAGAAGTGGCTGTCATCCAGCGCACCATCGACAGCTGGAAAGGCGCCTCGAAGGCGGAAACCGCCGCCCTGCACGCGCTGGAACGCCGCCGCGAAAAGCTGCTGACCGACGACAAGGCCCTGACCGACCTGCTGACCGAGCACCCGGAACTCGACGTGCAGCACCTGCGCACCCTGATCCGCAATGCGCGCAAGGAGCAGGCCGAATCCAAGCCGCCGAAAGCCTACCGCGAACTGTTCCAGATCCTGAAGGACCTGGCCAAGCAGGACAAGGAAGGCAAGAAGGCCGCCAGCGAGGACACCGATGACGACGAGCCTGCAGACGAGTAAGGAAGTGGAACTGGTGATCGGCCTGGTCTCGGTCTCCGACCGCGCCAGCGGCGGCGTGTACGAAGACAAGGGCATCCCGGCGCTGCAGGACTGGCTGGCCGCCGCCCTCACCACGCCCTACCGCATCGAGCCGCGCCTGATCCCGGACGAACGCGCGCAGATCGAAAAGACCCTGGTCGAGCTGGTCGACGTGACCGGCTGCCACCTGGTGCTGACCACCGGCGGTACCGGCCCGGCGCGGCGCGACGTCACGCCCGAGGCCACGCTGGCTGTCGGCACCAAGGAAATGCCGGGCTTCGGCGAGCAAATGCGCCAGGTGAGCCTGGCCTTTGTGCCGACCGCGATCCTGTCGCGCCAAGTGGCCGTGATCCGCGAAACCGAGGACCATGCGGCCCTGATCATGAACCTGCCGGGCCAGCCGAAAGCCATCAAGGAAACCCTGGAAGGCCTGAAGGATGCCGACGGCAAGGTGCTCGTGAACGGCATCTTCGCCGCCGTCCCGTATTGCATCGACCTGATCGGCGGTCCCTACATGGAAACCGATCCGGCCATCACGAAGGCCTGGCGGCCGAAGAACGCCCAGCGCCCTGCCCCCGCTTCCGCCTAACCCTGACTCTGCTTAACCTGAGACCCGCATGAGCGACCTGCTGCAAAACATCGAAATCGAAACCGCGCCGAACCCGACGGCCGCGATCATCTGGCTGCACGGCCTGGGCGCCGACGGCAACGACTTCGTGCCGCTGGTGCGCGAACTCGACCTGAAGGGCCTGCCCGGCATCCGCTTCGTCTTCCCGCATGCGAAGACGATCCCGGTGACGGTGAACGGCGGCTACGTCATGCGCGCCTGGTACGACATCACCGGCGCCGAACTCACGCGGCGCGAAGACGAAACCGGCCTGCGCGACTCGCAGCGCGATGTGGAAGCCCTGATCGCACGCGAAAAGGCGCGCGGCATTCCGGCCTCGAAGATCATCCTGGCCGGCTTCTCGCAAGGCTGCGCCATGACCCTGCAGACCGGCATGCGCCACCCGGAAAAGCTGGCCGGCATGCTGTGCCTGTCGGGCTACCTGCCGCTGGCCGACAAGGTGGCGCACGAGCGCAGCGAACAAAGCATCGATACCCCGGTGTTCATGGCGCACGGCCGCCAGGACCACGTGGTGCCCTTCATCCGCGCCGAGCAGTCGCGCGACGTGGTCAAGGGCCTTGGCTACCAGGTCGAGTGGCATGAATACGCGATGCAGCATTCGCTGTGTTTCGAGGAAGTCCAGGACATCTCGGCCTGGCTGAAAAAAGTACTGGCGTAAGGCCTTAACCATCGGGAGCCTTGGCTCCCGTTTTCATTTGGAGGCCTGGAAATGGCAAAGAAAGAAGAGCTGGACGAAGAAACGCTGGCCTTGATCAACTGGTGCATCGAGGTGGAAGGCTTCCTCGTGGCCGGCGGGGCAACGCAGAAGCAGGCGCAGGAGCATATCGAGGAGCAGGTCGAGTGGTTTACGGACTTGTTCTATGATGGTCTCTCACCCGAAGAAGCAGCGAAAGAAGCCTTGGCGTAGGGTGGGTACTCGTACCCACCATGCGGAGCGTGATCAACCGGTAACGCTTGGTGGGCTCGAGAGCCCACCCTACAACGTCAACACCTACCATCACTCCGGCAGCGCCGCCGCGCTCGACACCGGCACCTCGGTCTGCGCGGTGTTCATCACCATCGCCAGGAAGGTGTAGTAGCCGGTCAGGCCCATCAAATCCACCACGCCCTGCTCGCCGAACAGCGCCAGCGCCTCGCCATAGGTGTGGTCCGAGACCCCTTTGTTCTGGTGCAGTTCGAGGCAGAAGTCGTGCACCACCGATTCGTCGACCAGCATGCCTTCCGGCCGGCGCCGGTGCGCAATGGCGTTGATCACATTCGGCGGAATGCCCACCTGGGCCGCGATCGGCGCGTGGATCGCCCACTCCACCCGCTGGTTCCACTGGCGCGCCGTGACCAGGATCGCCAGTTCCGACAGGCGCACGCCGATGGCGCTGCGGTAGCGCAGGTATTCGCCCATGCGCTGGGCGTTTTCCAATAATTCGGGGCTGCGCAGCAGCGGTACGAAGGGGCCGTAGAGGGCACCGCGCGGCCCCTCGATCACGGCCTGGGCGGCGCGGCGCTGGGCTTCGGTCAGCTGATCGGGCGGAATCGGGCGCAGGCGGTCGCTCATGGCAGGCGTAGCAAAAATGTCTATTGAGAAAAATATTCGCACAGCTTCCCGTAAAGATCAAAGGAAACCGTTGGCACGGCGCTTATTGTCAAACGTCAATCTTTCCTCGAAGGGGTAGCCATGAGCCATATCATCCACCGCAGCCTGCGCCAGACGCCGCCGCTGGCCGTTAGCGCCAGCGGCGTGACCGTGCGCGACAGCAGCGGCAAGACATACATCGACGCCAGCGGCGGCGCGGCCGTGTCTTCGCTCGGCCACGGCCACCCGCACGTGATCGCGGCCATGCACCGCCAGATCGATGCCTGCGCCTACGCCCACACGGCCTTCTTCACCACCGAGGTGGCCGAGGAACTGGCGGCGAAACTGGTGTCGAAGGCGCCGGCCGGCATCGATTCGGTCTACCTGGTCTCGGGCGGGTCGGAGGCGATGGAGACGGCGCTGAAGCTGGCGCGCCAGTACTTCGTCGAAAGCGGCGAATCCGAGCGCAGCGTGTTCATCGCACGGCGCCAGAGCTACCACGGGAACACGCTCGGCGCGCTGGCGGTGGGCGGCAACGAATGGCGCCGCAAGCCTTTCGCGCCGCTGCTGATGGACGTGCCGCGCGTGGCGCCCTGCTACGAATACCGCGACCGCGGCGAGCGGCAAACGCTGGACGACTACACCGCCGGCCTGCTCGACGAACTCGAAACGGCGATCATGAAGGCCGGGCCGGACAAGGTGATCGCCTTTGTCGCCGAACCGGTGGTCGGCGCCACCGGCGGCGCGATTCCGCCGACGCCCGGCTACTTCCGCGGCGTGCGCGCCATCTGCGACCGCCACGGCATCCTGTTCATCGCCGACGAGGTGATGTGCGGGATGGGGCGCACCGGGACCATGTTCGCGATCGAGCAGGATGGGGTGGCGCCGGACATCATCGCGGTGGCCAAGGGACTCGGGGCGGGTTACCAGCCGATCGGCGCGGTGCTGGCGCAGGGCGCGATCGTCGAGCGGCTGCGGCGCGGCAGCGGCAGCTTTTTGCATGGGCACACGTATATCGGCCATCCGGTGGCGGCGGCGGCGGCGCTGGCGGTGCAGGAAGTGATCGAGCGCGACGGCTTGCTGCAGCAGGTGCAGCGGCGCGGGGCCACCCTCAAGCGCATGCTGGGCGACGTGTTCGGGCAGCATCCGCATGTGGGGGATATTCGCGGGCGCGGGTTGTTCGTGGGGATCGAGCTGGTCAGGGATCGGGTGTCGAAAGAGCCGTTCGCGCCGCAGCGGCGGCTGCATGCGGCGATCAAGAACGAGGCGATGGCGCGCGGGCTGATGGTGTATCCGATGGGTGGGACGGTCGATGGGCAGCGCGGGGATCACATCTTGCTGGCGCCGCCGTTCATTGTGAGCGCGTCGGATCTGTCGGAGATCGTGGCGCGGCTGGCGGAAGCCTTGGATGCGGCGCTGGTGGCGTGATCAGGCGATAACGTCTCCCGTACGGTGGGCACTCCGTGCCCACGCGGAACGACGCGCTAACGAGACGCTCTTATAAACGTTGGCCGATGATCATTTGATCCGCGTCGAAATGAGCAGCCGCGACGCATGCATCCGCGTGGGCACGGAGTGCCCACCGTACGGTCATGGCCGCAGGCCATCGCGCGCGCTATCCTTTATTTCGGAAACGCCACCACTTCCGCCTGCTGCTCACCCAGCCCCGCAATCCCCAGGCGCAGCGTATCGCCCTTCTTGAGGAAGCGCTGCGGCGTGCGTCCCATCCCCACGCCCGGCGGCGTGCCGGTGGTGATGATGTCGCCCGGCTCCAGCGTCATGAAACGCGAGATATAGCTCACCAGCTGGGCCACCGTGAACACCATGTTGGCGGTATTCCCGGTCTGCATGCGCTTGCCGTTCAATTCCAGGTAGAGGTCCAGGTCCTGCACGTCGAACACCTCGTCGCGCGTGACCAGGAAAGGCCCTACCGGCCCGAAGGTGTCGCAACCTTTACCTTTATCCCACTGCGAACCCATCTCGAACTGGTAGGCGCGCTCGGTGACGTCGTTCACCACGCAATAACCGGCCACGAACTTCAGCGCCTCTTCCTCGCTCACGTACTGCGCGCGCGTGCCGATGACGACGCCCAGCTCGACTTCCCAGTCGGTCTTCTTCGAGCCCTTCGGCAGCTGGATCGCATCGTCCGGGCCGTTCAGGCAGCTGGTGGCCTTGGTGAAGAACACCGGTTCCTTTGGCACCGCGGCGCCGGTTTCGGCCGCGTGGTCGGCGTAGTTCATGCCCACGCCGATGAACTTGCCGACGCGCGCGACCGGCACGCCCAGGCGCGGATTGCCGCGTACCAGCGGCAGGGTCTTCCAGTCGACCTTGGCCAGCTTGCGCAGCGCCTTGTCGTTCAATACGGCGGCGTCGATGTCCTCGATCACGCCGGACAGGTCGCGCAGGCGCCCTTCTTCGTCGAACAAACCCGGTTTTTCCTTGCCCGGACGGCCATAGCGCACCAATCTCATCGTCTTATCCTGTGTCGTGCGTCCGCGCCACCATGGCATCGGACCAAAGGGCGAATGATAACAGCCTTACTTTTTCAAGGTCAGCAGGTAGGCGCTCATGTCGAGGGCTTCGCGCTCGCTCACGCCCATGGCCGGCATCGCGGTGCCGGGGTCGATCGTTTGCGGCGCGCGGATCCAGCGCACCAGGTTGGCCTGGTTATTCGGCAGGTTGCCGCCGATGTACTGGCGGTCGCCCAGGTCGTCGAGCGTGCGGCCGACGTAGACCTCGGAGCCGGTCACGCCGGGGATGATGTGACAGGCGCGGCAGGCATGCTGGGCCAGCGCGACGCGGCCACGTTCGGGGTCGCCCTGCAGACCGGCCGGCGCGTCGTTCGGTTTGCCGCAGCCGGCCAGCAGCACCAGCGGCAGGGTCAGGAGAAGGAAGCGGCTCATGGCGCATCCTCCGCCATCGGCGCGGCGACCGGCGTGGCCGTGTTGGTCGGGGTATTCGTGACGGCGCCATAGTCGCGCGCCGACAGGGTCGGCAGCACGCCCATGAAGGTCACCACCGCCCAGGTATCGGCTTCGCTCATGTGGTATTCCCAGGCGGGCATGCCGCTCATCTTGATGCCCTTGCGTGTGATCCAGTACAGCTCGCGCTGGCCCCAGCGTTTGCCGGCGTCGATCAGGGGGCCGGGCACCGGCTGCATGCTTTGCCCGATCGGCGACTGGGCAAATCCAGGGCCGCCATGGCACTGGGCGCAATTGGCGGCATACAGGGCCGCGCCGCGCTTGATCTGCTGCGGGTCGCCAAGCTTCGGCACCTCGACGTCGCGCGCGTAATGGCGCACCGAGTAATGCATGCCGGTCTCCAGCACCGTGTACACCGGCTGCCAGTGCGAGCTGATGGCGGTGATGTCGTACCAGCCGGCGCGCAGCACGATCCCGCCGATGGCAGCGGCGGCGAGCCCGGTAACGGCAAGCGTGGCGGCGATGGTTTTCAGGATCAGGCGTTGGCGGTTGGAAGGCATCGATTCCGTTTCAAGAGGCGCACACAGTTGAAAATAAGATATTGCTATTCTTGTATTATAAAGAGACCCCGGTTTTTCGTTATTTCGAATTGTGCGCATGCTCCTTCTTTCTTCTTTCCCGATCTCCCGATGTTGGCCCAGGCTGCCCGGTGTGTTGCTGTGTACGCTCGCGCTGGCCGGCTGCGGCAAGGACGAGGCGGCCGCACCGGCAGTCGCCGGCGGCGATCCGAAACAGGGCCAGCAACTGATCGCGCAATACCAGTGCGCGGCCTGCCACCAGATACCGGAAGTGCCCGGCGCGCACGGCAATGCCGGCCCGCCCCTGGTGGCCTTCGGACACAAGAGCTACATCGCCGGCGGCATCCCGAACGTTCCCGAGAACCTGATCCGCTGGCTCGATAACCCGCAAGCCATGAAGCCCGGCACCCTGATGCCGGACGTGGGTGTCTCGCCCGAGGAAGCGCGCCACATGGCGGCCTACCTGTACACGCTGGAATGAGCACCGCCATGGCCATCGAATCGAGCGCGACCGCGCAATCGGTCCTGCATCCGGCCGGGCCGGACGCGTCCATCATCGCCGACTTCGCCTGGGTGCTGTTCATCGGCGGCGCCGTGATCTTTGCCGGCGTGATGGCCCTGATGGTGATCGCCGCGCGGCGCCGTCCGGAGCCGGTCAACCCGCGCCGCTGGATCGTCGGCGCCGGCTTTGCCTTCCCGGTGGTGGTGCTGAGCATCCTGCTGGTGTGGAGCACCTGGCGCAGCGCCGAGCTCACGCCGCAAACCTCGAAAGGCGCCTTCACGGTCGGCGTGACCGCCAAGATGTGGTGGTGGGAAGTGCGCTACCACGATCCGGCCAGCGGGCGCGAGATCACCAGCGCCAACGAGATCCGCATTCCCGTGGGGCGTCCGGTCTACCTGGGCCTCACGTCCAGCGACGTGATCCATAGCCTGTGGATTCCGGCCCTGAACGGCAAGATGGATACCGTCCCGGGACGCGTGACGGGGCTCACCATCCAGGCCGACAAGCCCGGCGTCTACCGCGCCCAGTGCGCCGAATATTGCGGCGAGCAGCATGCGCGCATGGCCCTGCACGTGGTGGCGATGGCGCCGGATGCATTCGACCGCTGGCTGGCGAACGAAGCCCGGCCCGCCGCCACGACCGCCGGTGCGCCGGACGAACAGCTGCTGGAACGCGGTCGCGCGGCCTTCCTCGCACAGCGCTGCCAGGCCTGCCACACGGTGCGCGGCGTCGGCGGTGAAAGCGGGAACGGCAATGTCCGACTCGGCCCCGACCTGACCCACGTCGGCAGCCGCCTGCACATCGCCGCCGGCACCCTGCGCAACCACCGCGGCGCGCTGGCCGGCTGGGTGGCCGATCCGCAGTCGATCAAGCCCGGCGCCCGCATGCCGGCCGCCGCCGACCTCGATGGCGAGACCCTGCACGCCCTCGCGGCCTACCTGGAACACCTGAAATGACCGACACCGCAGTACGCCTCCCCAGTTCCCTGCCGCGGCCGGCGGAGGAATTCCCTCGCCTGGAAAAGACCTGGGTCACGCCCAAGGGCTGGCGTTTCCTCACCACCGTCAACAACACGAATATCGGCCTGCTCTACATCGGCACCGCCCTGCTGTTCTTCCTGCTGGCCGGGGTGCTGGGCCTGTTGATGCGCGCCCAGCTGGCCGTGCCCGACAACGACCTGCTCTCGCCCTCGACCTACAACCAGGTCTTCACCATGCACGGCAGCGTGATGATGTTCCTGTTCGCGATTCCCATCGTGGAAGCGCTGGCCGTCTACCTGCTGCCGAACATGCTGGGCGCGCGCGACCTGCCCTTTCCGCGCCTGTCGGCCTATGCCTTCTGGGCGTATGCGATCGGCGGCCTGGCCTTCTTCTGCACCCTGTTCGCCGGCCTGGCGCCGGACGGCGGCTGGTTCATGTACCCGCCGCTTACTGGTAAACAGTATTCGCCGGGGCTGAATGCCGACTTCTGGCTGCTCGGGATCGGCTTCATCGAGATCTCCGCGATTGCCGGCGCCATCGAACTGATCGTCGGCATCCTGTTCACGCGCGCGCCGGGCATGACCCTGTCGCGCATGCCGGTGTATGCCTGGGCCATGCTGGTGGTCGGCATCATGATCGTGTTCGCCTTCCCGGCGGTGATCGCCGGCACCGCCCTGCTGGAACTCGAGCGCGCCTTCGAGTGGCCCTTCTTCGATGCCACGCGCGGCGGCGACCCGGTGCTGTGGCAGCATCTGTTCTGGTTCTTCGGCCACCCCGAGGTCTACATCATCTTCCTGCCGGCGGCCGGCATGGTCTCGACCATGATCCCGACGATTGCCGGCACCGCGCTGGTCGGGCGCCGCGCCATCATCGTGGCGCTGGTGGTGGTCTGCTTCTTCAGCTTCGCGCTGTGGGCCCACCACATGTTCACGGCGGGCCTGGGCATCATGACGATGAGTTTTGTTTCGGCAGCCAGCATGGCAGTGGCGATTCCCACCGCGATCCAGGTGTTCGCCTGGATCGCCACACTCTGGAAGGGCAAGGTGCGGATGAACGCGCCGGCCCTGTTCCTGGGCGGCTTCATGTTCATCTTCGTCCTCGGCGGGCTGACCGGCGTGATGGTGGCCCTGCTGCCCTTCGACTGGCAGGTGCACGACACCTATTTCATCGTCGCCCACTTCCACTACGTGCTGATCGGCGGGATGGTGTTCCCGGTGTTCGCCGGCCTGTATTACTGGGTCCCGCTGATCAAGGGCCAGTGTTTGTCCGAGCGCGTCGCGCGCTGGTCCTTCTGGCTGATGTTCGGCGGCTTTAACCTCGCCTTCTTCCCGATGCACATCACCGGTTTGCTGGGCATGCCGCGCCGCGTGTACACCTATCCGGCCGAGATGGAGTGGCAGGTGCTGAACATGGTGTCCACAATCGGCGCCTTTGTCTTCGCGGCGGGCGTGCTGGTGTTCGCGGCCGACCTGGTCCGCACCCAGCGCCGGCCCTCAAAACCACCCGGCAATCCGTGGAACGCGTCCACGCTGGAATGGCTGCCGTCGGAAGACTACGCCACGCGCAGCATCCCGCTCATCACCTCGGCCGATCCGCTGTGGGAGCAGCCGAATTTGTCCGAGCAGGTGGAAGCAGGCCAGCACTACCTGCCCGGTACCGTCACCGGCAAGCGCGAGACCATCGCCACCAGCCCGATCGGCGCCCGCCCAACCTACCTGATGATCCTGCCCGGCGACAGCTGGCTGCCCCTGGCCGCCGCCGCCGGCACCGCCGGCTTCTTCCTGCTGCTGACCGTGAAGCTGACCTGGCTGGCCTGGACCTGCGGCCTGGTGGCCATCGGCTGCACCATGGCGTGGCTGTGGGAATCCGACGGCAAGCCGCCGGTGAAGGAAGCGCACGTCTCGGACGACCTGGTGCTGCCGGTCGGCGCGCGCGGCAAGAACTCGCACTCGTGGTGGGCGACCATCATCATGCTGATCGTCGATGGCATCATCTTCGCTTCGCTGGTGTTCGCCTACATCCACATCTCGATGCGCCTGATCGTCTGCCCGCCGCCGACGGCCGGCTTGCCGGAGCCGGTGTGGCAGCTGCTGTCGAGCGGCTTGCTGCTTGCGGCGGCCGGCCTGGTCTTCGCGGCCACGCGCTCGGTGGGCAAGCGGCGCCTGCCCTGGCTGGCGCTGGCGGCCGTGCTGGCCGTGGTCGCCGCGTTTGCCTGCGATTTCCATGGCTACCAGCTGGCCGGCCTGGCGCCGCGCCGCCTGGCCTGGAGCGCGACCATCGCGGCGATGCTGACCTACCAGGGTTTGCACGTGGTGCTGGTGGTGCTGGTCGGCCTTTATCTCGCCGTGCGCGGCTGGTGCGGACGCATCGGCGAACAGCACCGGGCGACGCTGGATAACACGGCGCTGATCGTGTACTACACCGTGCTGCAGGGGATCGTGGCGGCGGTGGTGGTGCATGGCGTGCCCATGCTGATGGATTGACGATGCGCGAACGATTTTTCAGGAAGCTGATGCGCGGGACCTTGCCGCTGCTGGTGTGGGCGGCGCACTTCGCCGCCTGCTATGTGTTCGTGGCGGCGCAGTGCAGTCCGCTGGGGTACGAGCCGGGGTATCCGCAACGCTGGCCGCTGGTGGCGATGACGGCGCTGGCGCTGGCGGTGTGCGGGTGGCTGACGTGGAAGTGGCGCGCGACCTTGCAGCGGGCGGACGAGAAGACGGCGTTGCTGGATTGGGCGGCGGCGGGTTCGGCGCTGTTGTCGTTCGTGGGGATTATCTGGACGTCGGTGCCGCTGTGGTTGGTGGAGGGCTGCAAGTAAGCGGAGCCCATGGCCTCGACCGTACGGTGGGCACGCTGTGCCCACGCGAATGTACGCATGGTGTTGACTGTATTCCGGTCGATCAAGCCGTACCGTTGTAAGCGCTTCCAAATGATCATTCGTGACGCCGGCGATGGACAACACGCACGGCCGCAATACGGCCAACACCGCGCGAATTTCCGCGTGGGCACGGGGTGCCCACCATACGGGAAGCACAACGACTGCTCTTCGGTCGCGATACTTAACGCGACGCTGGACGAACTCTCCACACCACATTCCCCACATCGTCCGCCACCAGCAAGGCTCCCCGCTTGTCGATCGCCACACCCACCGGCCGCCCGTAGGCATCGCCCTCCGAGCTCACGAACCCGCTCAAAATCTCCACCGGCATCCCGTTCGGCTTCCCATTCGCGAACGGCACATACACCACCTTGTACCCCGACAGCGGCTTGCGGTTCCACGACCCATGCTGCCCAATGAAGGCGCCGCTGGCATACGCCGGCCCCAGCTGCGCCCCTTGCGCAAACGTCAGCCCCAGGGCCGCCACGTGCGCGCCCAGCGCGTAATCCGGCACGATGGCTTTCGCCACCATGTCCGGACGCGGCGGCTGCACGCGCGTGTCCACATGCTGGCCATAATAGCTGTACGGCCAGCCATAGAACCCACCTTCCTGCACCGAAGTCAGGTAATCCGGCACCAGGTCGCTGCCGATCTCGTCGCGCTCGTTCACCACGGTCCACAAGGCGCCGCTCTGCGGTTCCCAGGCCATCCCGTTCGGATTGCGCAGGCCGGACGCGAACAGCCGCGTGGCGCCGGTCTTGACGTCCACCTCCAAAATGGCCGCGCGGTTGACCTCGATCTCCAGGCCATTCTCGCCGACGTTGCTGTTCGAGCCGACCGTGGCGTACAGCTTGCCGCCGTCGCGGCTGGCGAGGATGTTCTTGGTCCAGTGATGATTCAGCCCGGCCGGCAGCGGCGCCAATGTCTGCGGTGCGTCCGTGATCTCGGTCGCACCCTGCCGGTACGGGAAGCGCACGATGGCGTCGGCATTCGCCACGTATAGCTGATCGCCCACCAGCGCCATGCCGAAGGGCGAATGCAGGTTCTTCAGGAAAACGCTGCGGGTCTCGGCCACGCCGTCGCCATCGAGGTCGCGCAGCAGCGTGATGCGGTCGGCACTCGGCACGCCTGCCCCTGCTTTCGCCATGACCTTGCCCATCACCCAGGCACGCACGCCCGACTGTTTGGTCTCGGACGTTTGCGGCTTGTTCGATTCCGCCACCAGCACGTCGCCGTTCGGCAGCACGTACAACCAGCGCGGATGGTCCAGGCCGCGCGCCAGGGCCTGCACTTCCAGCCCCTGCGCCGCCTGCGGCTTGCCGCCTTCCGGCCAGCCCTTTGCGGGTGCGATGTCGACGGTGGGGATCAGGCTGGACTTCGGCGCCGGCAGCTGCGGCGCGGGGCCGACGCCGGCGCCTGCCGCCAGGGTGGATTTGTCGCCGCAGCCGGCAAGGACCAGCAGCGCGGCGGTGGCAAGGATGCTGAGCGAAGGACGGCGCATGGAAGTCTCCTGGAGTCGGACGGAAGGGCGTAGCCGATTGTAGCAAGGTGGCCAACACCATTCCGTCCGATATCCATCAGGCCGGCCGATGCGCCTCCTCCACCGCCGGCGCCGGCACGGATGCCGCACGCCCGCGCCGCAGCCAGGCCAGCAGCCCGGGCAGCTGCAACAGCACCAGCACCCCGAACGCCACCCGGTAAGCCAGCGCCGGATAATGGCCGCCCGCATCCGGCGTCCACAAGCCCACCACCAGCCCGAAGCCCGCCTGCACCAGAAACGCCCCGACGAAGATCAACAGGTTCAGGCAGGTGGCGGCACGTCCGGTGAGTTCGCGCGGCATGCTCTGGGCGACGATCGCATATTCGATGCCGGTGATCGTGCCTACCAGCGTGAACAGCACCGACAGCAGCTGGAAGCTCGGCGCATACCCCACCACAAAGGCGGCCTGCACCAGCACGAACAATCCGATACCGATACCCGCCACCCCTATCGGCGTGACGCCGCGCTTGCCCGCCCACTCGGTGATCATGCCCACCGCGATCGCGCCGAAGATCACGGCGGCCATGCTCATGTAGAGCAGGTAGGCCACCGCGTCGTCCGGAAAGTGCGCCACGTCGCTCAGCCAGCGCCCGATCCACAGGCCCTGGATGCCGAAGAACACCGCATGCGGAATCAGCACCAGCGAGATCGTGCTGCGAAAGCTTGGTGTGCGATACACCTCGCGCAGCGATTGCAGCACCGGCACTTTCGTCCCCGCCGGTTTGCTGCTGCCTGGGGCCAGCAGCCAGATCGCCGCGCCGCTGACGGCAACCAGCGCCGCCAGCGCCAGGAACAGGCCGCGCCAGTCGGTGTATTCCAGCGCCAGGCGTACCGGCATGGTGGAGGACGCCGCACCGAGTCCGCCGACCGCGATCAGGTAGCCATGCACCGACGGCAGTTTATGCGGCGCGATCCAGGTCGACAGCGCCTTTACCGCCGACATGAAGCAGCCGCCCAGGCCGCAGCCGAGGATGGCGCGCGCCAGCACCAGTTGCCCGAAGCTGTGGCCGCGCGCGAACAGCAGCGCACCCAGGGCGGCGAACAGCATCAGCGCCAGTTGCACCTTGCGCGGACCGTAGCGGTCGAGCGCGATCCCGACCGGCAGCTGCACCAGGGCGAAGGCGAAGAAGAAGGCGCTGGTGAGCAAGCCCAGTTCGCCGGGCGTGAGCGCCAGGCTCTTGAGCAGATCCGGCGCCAGCACCGCGTTCACGTTGCGCAGCATCGAGGACAGGTAGTGCCCGAGTGCGAACGGCAGGAACACGGTGAAAAAAACCGCCACGCCGGACAGGCGTGGCGGGTTCTGGATGCCTCCCATGGCGGCGAAGCTTATGCCGCGCTGGGCTGGCTGTCGCTGGCGCGGCCATCGTGACTGCGCGCCTGCACGATCGGGATCACGCGCCCGTCAGCGCCTTGCGGCGCTGGTCGCCGGCCGAAATCGGCGTTGCCCATTTCGTCCTCGAAGAAGAATTTTTTTCGGCCAAAGGCGGGCTTCAGGTGATCGAGCCAGGTGGCATCCGGATCGTACCTGGCAAAGAAGGGCTTGCGCACCCACTCCGGATTACGCGCCTGCAGGAACTGCAGGGCGAACAGCTTTTCGCCGTTGATCGTCACCACGCCGTCGATCACGACCTTGCCCGGGAAGGCGCTCATCGACGGCCCGCGCACGGTGCGCGACAGGCCCGAGACCATCGAATACGCGGCCTGGAAGATTTCGTGGGCGCGCGCGAGGGGCAGCGCGAAGTAGTCGCTCGGGCCGGTGTCGCGTTCGACGAACATGTAGTACGGGATGGCGCCCAGGCGCACGCCGGTGGTCCAGAGCTCGGCCCAGCTCTTCGGGTCTTCGTTGATGTGGCGGATCAGCGGCCCCTGCATGCGCAGCGTGGCGCCGGTGCCGACGATGCGCTTCACGGCCTGCTGCGCGATGGGGTTGCGCAGCTCCACGGCGTGGTTGTAGTGGCCCATGATGGCCAGGTTCTTGCCGGCCTTGACCACGCGCTCGAACAGGCGCATCAGGTCGTCGGAATCCTTGTCCGACACATAGCGCTGCGGCCAGTAGGCCACCGACTTGGTGCCGATGCGGATGTTCTGGATGTGGGCCAGCTCCGGCGCCAGCAGCGGCTCCAGGAACTCGGCCAGCGAACGGGTATTCATGATCATCGGGTCGCCGCCGGTGATCAGCACGTCGGTGACGTCAGGATGTGTCGCCAGGTAGGACACCAGTTCCGTGCACTCGCGCGCGTCGAACTTCATCTCGTCCATGCCGACGAACTGCGGCCAGCGGAAACAGAAGGTGCAGTAGGCATGGCAGGTCTGGCCCGAGCTCGGGAAGAACAGAACCGTTTCCTTGTACTTGTGCTGCAGGCCCTTCAAAGGCGCATCGTTCACGCGCGGCACGTTGTGGGTCATCTGGCCGGCCGGGTGCGGGTTCATGCGCATGCGGATCTGGTGCACGAGTTTGGCGATGGCGTCGTTGTCCTTCTTGTACAGCACCAGGTCGCGCAGCTGTTCGTACTCGCGCGCCGGCAGCATGTCGCGGTGCGGGAAGGTCAGGCGGAAGATCGGGTCGTCGGGAATCCTGTCCCAGTCGATCAGCTGGTCGAGCACATATTCGTTCACGCGAAACGGCAGCACGTGCGAGACCACCTGGACCGCTTCCTGCAGGTCGGGGCTCATCCATTGCCACTGACGCGCAAGGGCGATGGTCTGGCGCGTATAGGGTTTGAATTTGGCTGGCGTCGAATCAAGGGTGCTCACGGCATGCTCCTGGAAAGGAAAGATGGGTGGAGGGCAGCCGCCAATTCTTGAAAGAAGAAGTTGACGGCAGAAAGCCATCTTAAAAATCCCCCATGCAATTTGAATTGCCTACGATCAACTCAGCTAGACAAGATTTCCCTAGAGAACATATTCCATGCGGCAAGACAAATGCCGCCGACGCGACACCGGGCGTCACCCTTTGCGCATTCGCAAATTGCCTATAGGAAGTGCCGCGTACATTCCTTAATGCACCTAAGAAAGTTTTACCTATCGCACCACTCTGAAAGGACATGCACCATGAAGCTGCTCGCCACTGCTACTGCCCTGTGCTTCGGACTTGTTTGCTCCGGCGCGCTGGCCAACGAACCGACCGAAAAAGACGCCATCGCCATGGCCGAACGCGGCGCCGCCCTGATGAAAGCCAAGGGCAAGGCCGAGATGATGAAAAAGATCAACGCCAAGGACCCGGACTTCGTCCAGGGCGAACTGTATGTCGACATGCGCGACATCAAGACCGGCATCGTGCTGGCCCACCCGTACAACCCGTCGATCGTCGGCAAGGACCTGACCGACGTGCCCGATGCGAACGGCAAGAAATACCGCCGCGAGATCATCGAGCTGGCCGCCGCCAAGGGCAAGGGCTGGGTCGACTACCAGTACAAGAACCCGACCTCCGGCAAGATCGAGCCGAAGACCACCTACATCCTGCGCGTCGACGACGTCGTGCTGGAAGCGGGCATCTATAAAAAATAAGCGATGGCGGTACCGGGCGGCTGCGGCCGCCCTTTTCTTTTGTTCGGGAGGTTGACCATGTTGAAGAAACTGCGGATCGGGCCGAAGCTGCTGCTGGCGCCGGGACTGGTGCTGGTGCTGCTGACGCTGCTCTCGGGCGCCGCCTACTATGGCATGGTGCGCCAGCATGCTTCGCTGGAAAACATGGTGCAGGTACGCGCGGCGCGCCTGCAGGATGCGGCCGACGTCGCCGGCGACGCCAAGTACGCGCACGCCAACATCTATCAATTGCTGGCCTGGGTCAGCGGCAGCTTTGCCAAGAACCGGCTCGACGCCCTGATCGCCGACATCCACAAGAAGCACACGAGCATCGGCACCCAGCTGGCGGCGCTGGCGAAAGTCGCCAATCCCGAGGAACGCAAGCTGATCGACGCCTCCAGCGCGGCGCTGGCCGCCTACCGCAAGGCGGTGCTGGAGACCATCGAGATGGCCCAGGTCGACCAGTCGATCGCCACCAACTCGATGCAAAAGGCGGAAAAGGAATTCGGCGTGCTGAACACCCAGCTCGCGCAACTGGCCGCGCTGGAAACCACGCTCAGCGAACGCGCCTACGCCGCCGCCGGCGCCGAGTTCAAGACCCTGGGCGTGACGATGGCGGTGCTGGTGGTGCTGTCGATCGCGCTGTCGCTGGTGGTGACCATGCTGGTGCGGCGCGCCATGCTGGCCGATATCCGCAAGATCTCCGATGTGGTGGCCGAACTGGCCGAAGGCCGCCTCTCGGCGGGCGTGGGCAGCGACGGGCGCGACGAGATCGCGGATACCTCGCGCGCACTCGACCACACCATCGCCAACCTGAACACGACCCTGCACTCGGTGCTGACTTCGGTGCGCTCGATCGACACCGCATCAAAAGAGATCGCCACCGGCAACCTGGATCTGTCGACCCGCACCGAGCTGCAGGCCGGCTCGCTCGAACAGACCGCCAGCGCGATGGAAACCCTGACCGTGGCCGTGAAAGACAACGCGAATAACGCGCGCCTGGCCACCGACCTGGCGGCCGAAGCGGCGCGCCTTGCAGCGGACGGCGGCCAGGCCGTCGACCGCGCGGTGACGACCATGGAATCGATCAAGGCCAGCTCGCGCAAGATCGTCGAGATCATCGGCGTCATCGACGGCATCTCCTTCCAGACGAATATCCTGGCCCTGAACGCGGCGGTGGAAGCGGCGCGCGCCGGCGAGCAGGGTCGCGGCTTTGCGGTGGTGGCCTCGGAGGTGCGCACCCTGGCCCAGCGCTCGGCCGCGGCGGCCAAGGAGATCAAGGCGCTGATCGCGGACTCGGTGGCGATCATCGACGGCGGCAGCGCCTCGGTGGGAGAAGCCGGCAGCAGCATGGGCCACATCGTGGCTTCGGTGCAGCAGGTGAACGACATCATCGGCCGCATCAGCATCGCCAGTACCGAGCAGGCCGACGGCATCGCCGAAGTCAACCGCGCCGTGGGCCAGATGGACGACATGACCCAGCAGAACGCGGCCCTGGTCGAAGAAGCGGCGGCGGCGGCGGAAAGCCTGCATGAGCAGACCGTGAACCTGGCGCGGGCGGTGTCGATCTTCAAGATCGACGGCATCGCGCCGCTGGCGGAAGTCAAGGCCGAGACGCTGGAACAGGGGGGCCCGCGGGAAGCGCAGCAGCAGGCCGGCTTCCACGACCCGCTCGACAGGCGTGCGCCCGGCAGCCCGATGCGGGCGGGTGCACTGCGCGCCCTGCTCGAAACGCGTCAGCCGGTGCGCGAAAAAACGTCCCGGCTCAGCGGAACGGACGGCTGACGAAGCGCGACCCGGCCAGCCCGAAGCGCCAGGGCACGTCCATCGCCTTCGAGATGCCGATGCGCGGGCCGGCGATTACCTCCAGCCCCGGCGGCGCGGCCTGCAGCTCGAAGGGCGGCGCCGCCAGCGACGTGCCGTTGAAGTCGCGCGTCACGTTCAGGGCCTGGCACAGCTTGCCCGGGCCCGAGCACAGCATCTGCACATCATCGGCATCGCGCCGCTCACGCATGATGTCCAGTCCAACCAAAGGCTCGATGGCGCGGATCAGCACCCCGGCGCCGTGCCCTTCTTCCATGCAGACGAAATTCAGGCACCAGTGGATGCCGTAGGAACGGTAGACATAGGCATGCGCCGGCGGGCCGAACATGGCGAAGTTGCGCGGCGTGGGGCCGGAATACGCGTGCGACGCCGGGTCTTCGCGGTCGTAGGCTTCGGTTTCGACGATGCGGCCGCCGACACCGTTCACCAGCACGGTCACGCCGATCAGCTGGCGCGCCACCAGCTCGGCCGGCGCCATGAAGTCGATCCCGGCAAGCTGCGAGATGGAAGATGAAACGGGTTGGATAGCGTCCATGCGCCGATTCTAGGCACGATCGCAACACCGCTCTGTTTGTTTTGCCACATTCAGCAGCCTGTTGCTGCAACGAAACCTAACCTCGGTTATAGTGACAATCTTGCGGTATTTCCCGAAAGCATCATCTTCTCATGAGCACAGTTGCAGCAAAAGCAATGCCGGTGCGCGCTGCCGCTGCGGCGCCTGCCCCCGCAGCGGCGGACCCGGTCGATGCGTTGATCAAGTCGATCCGCATCCCGCCCCGCCCCAGCCTGCTGGCCGACCTGCAGGCCGAACTCGCTTCCAGCGACCCGTCGCCGGAAGCCATCGGCCGCATCGTCGCGCGCGACGTCGGCATGGCCGGCGCCCTGCTGAAACTGGCCAATTCCTCGCTGTTCGGCGGCCGCCGCGCCAAGTCGATCGAGCAGGCCATCCTTTTCCTCGGCATCAACCAGGTCGCCGCCCTGATGACCGGGCTGCTGGCGCGCCAGGCCATCCCGACCAACAACCCGGCCCTGGCCAGCTTCTGGGACGTCTCGACCAAGCGCTCGTACGCGATGATGTTCCTGTCGCGCCGCCTGCGCATCGGCGCGCCCGACATCGCCCACACCTTCGGCCTGTTCTGCGACACCGGCGTGCCCCTGCTGATCGAACGCTTCCCCGGCTACGAGGCCACGCTGCAGGACGCCGGCCTTGAACCGGTGCGCGCGTTTACCGATATCGAACAGGAACGCCACAGCACCAGCCACGCGCAGGTCGGCTCGCTCCTGGCGCGCAACTGGGGCCTGTCCTCGGAGGTGGCCTGGGCCATCCTGCACCACCACGACTACCCGGTGCTGGAAGACGAGAGCACGGACGACGCGATCCGCTCGCTGGTGGCCCTGTCGCTGCTGGCCGACCGCGCGATCCGCCGCTACCAGGGCCATGCCGGTTCGGTCGAATGGGACAAGGGTGGCGAACGCGCCTGCGCCTATCTCTCGCTCGACGAAGACGAAACGGCGGAACTGCTCGACGAACTCGAAGAAGCGCTGCACGACGATCACTAGGAGCCTATCCCAGTAGGCCCGAGTCGCTGCTGGCGCGCCTGACAAGCGGGGGCGGCGTTGCTCGTCCTTGCATGGCTCGCCATGCGGCGTCCTCACGCCTTGCCCGCGCTTGCCATGCTAACGCCATCCGCTTCCCCGTGCCTACTGGGATAGGCTCTAGGCATTTTTGACAGCGTCCCGGTTCAGGCGGATACTCGATTCGTCCTGTCGGCACCGGAGGCGCGCGATGAAAAGCTGGTTTCTTTTGCTGCGGTATCTGCCGCTGCTGGCCTTGCTCTCCGGCTGCGCCAGCACGCCCTCCCGGCCCACGGCCGAGCTGGCGGCCCTGTTCGACGACAGCGCCTTTCCTGCCCCAACAAACCCGGTCGACGCATCGACCCTGTTCGCGCTGAGCGCCCCGATGCGCGCGCATCTCGACAGTTCCGCCTTCAAGACCAAGCTGCGCGACAAGGGCGCCGCGCGCGGCCTGGTCGCGGCCCTGTACAGCAAGAGCGACCTGCAGCTCGACTACGACGCCAGCGTCACCCGCACCGCGGCCCATACCTATGCCGCGCGTTCGGGCAACTGCCTGTCGCTGGTGATCATGACGGCGGCCTTTGCGCGGGCGCTCGGGATGGAAGTGCGCTTTGCCAGCGTCGCCTCCGAGGAGACCTGGAACCGCAGCGGCTCGCTCTACCTGGTCAGCTCGCACGTCAACATCGCGCTGGCGCCGCGCCCATCCGGCCCGTTCAGCGTCAGCACCGACGCCGAACCGCTGGTGATCGACTTCCTGGCTTCGAAAGAGGCGGCGCGCCTGCCCAGCACCGAGCTGGCCGAAGAGGACATCGTCGCCCTCTACATGAACAACCGCGCGGTCGAGGAACTGATGGCCGGCCGCGCGGCCGATGCCTACTGGTGGGCGCGCGCGGCGATCCTGAAGCGGCCCTCCTCGCTGGAGGCCTACAACACCCTGGCCGTGACGTATGCGCGCAGCAAGCGGCCGCTGATGGCCGAGCGGGTCTACCGCGCCGCGCTGGCGCGCTATCCGGACAGCCTGGTGGTGATGCAGAACCTGGCACAGGAACTGGACGGCAACGGCAAGCACGAGGAAGCGCAGGCGCTGCTGCGCCGCATCGAGCGCCTGTATCCGGCCCCGCCCTACCACTGGTTCGATCGGGGAATGGCCGCCTACAAGGCCGGCGACATGCGGGAAGCGAAAGCGCTGTTCGCGCGCGAAGTGGCGCGGGCGCCCTACAACGACGAGTTCCATTTCTGGCTCGGCGTGGCATACCTGGGTTTGGGAGAAGTGGAGACGGCTGCGAAGGAACTGGCGCTCGCGCGCGATACGAGTACGCGTATCGACGCGCGCGAGCGCTATGCGGCCAAGCTGGGCCACCTGCGCGCGAGCCTGGCCGGCCCGCCGCAGGGTCGCTGAAGGATCAGCGGCGGCGCTGGAAGCCGCCTGGACGCGGCGCCGGCGTGCCGCGCGTTTCGATGTGACGGAACACGATGCGCGCCTTGTTCAGGTCGTACGGCGACATCTCCAGCGTCACCTTGTCGCCCGCCAGGATGCGGATGTGGTTCTTCTTCATCCGGCCCGAGGTGTAGGCGATCAACTGGTGACCGTTCTCGAGGTCGACGCGGAAGCGCATTTCGGGCAGCACGTCGGTCACGAGACCTTGCATTTCGATGAGTTCTTCTTTTGCCATGATGGTTTTCCTTGATAGAGCTGCGAGCCGGCATACCACGCCGCCATGAACGATGCTGTCGGTGTTCAGTGCCCGCAGGGACTGGACCGGAAGTGAGGTGAATAAACCGCCGTCGCGGCGGGTCGGGATGCGGCGCATGCCAGACCGCGGCTGCGCAGGAAAGAAAAAGGAAAAAAAGCCCGCTTGCTGCGGGCTTCGTTCAATGTATCGCCGAAGATTGAATCGTGCGCCAGCCCGTGCTATCTGCAGGGTGCGGCGCTCCGGATACCCACGCTATCTGCGTGGTGCTCCATTGTGTAACTCGACCAACGTATCTCGATTGACAACCCCTTCCGGCATCATCGCCTGCGGCGTTACACGTCTCGCATGGCGGGCCTGTCGGGGGCGGCCTTCAAGGTCACCAGAACCTTGTCGACTGCATGCAGTGTAGCACGGATAGCGAAACCGCGCTGGCGCCCCCACAGGATTTACTTGACTCGGCAAGCGCCTGCAGGCACATTTCGATTAACAAATTAGTTAATTAAATAATGAACTCACATCTGGACAAGACCTTCGAAGCCCTGGCCTCGCTGCCGCGCCGCAAGATCATGGCCCTGCTCTCGCATGTCGAACTGACCACGTCCGAGCTGGCCGAAAAACTCGCGATCAGCGCACCGGCGACCTCGCGCCATTTATCGGTGCTGGAAAACGCCGGGCTGGTAACAAGCGAGCGGCGCGGGCAGTTCGTCTACTACGCGCTCAATTCCGAAAGCCTGGTGAATCACCTCACCGGTTTCATGTTCGAACTCTGCCCGACGGCCGCGCCGCTCAAGCGCGAATCGAAGGCACTGGCCAGGAAACGCAAACCCGCCTGAACCGACAAGGAGCCCGGCATGCAGCATGCGAATAACGGTAACGTGGTCAATGGCAGCATCGTCTGGTCTCCCCTGAAATCGCTCTGGTGGAGCGCCATGGCCGGCGTCGCGCTGGTCGGCGGCTGGCTGACCTTCAGCTGGGCCGCATTGGCCCTGTTCCTGGCCGCGACCGGCGCCGTGCTGCTGTTCGGGCACTCGCTCGGCAGCCATCGCAAACTCATCCACGACAGCTTCGCCTGTCCCAAATGGCTGGAATACCTGCTGGTGTACATGGGCGTGCAGGTCGGGTTGTCCGGGCCGCTGGGCCTGCTGGCCCAGCACGACCTGCGCGACCATGCCCAGCGCCAGCCCGACTGCCACCCTTACCTGCGTCATGGCAGCGCGTTCTGGAAGGATGGCTGGTGGCAGCTGCATTGCGAACTGCGCCTCGACCATCCGCCGCTGCTGGCCGTGCCGGCGCACATCGCCCAGGACCGCTTCTACCGCTTTTTGGATCGCACCTGGGTGCTGCAGCAGCTGCCGCCCGCCCTGCTGCTGTATGCCTTCGGCGGCTGGGCGTTCTTGGTCTGGGGCGTATGCGCGCGCATCGCGGCCGGCATGACCGGGCACTGGCTGATCGGTTACTTTGCCCACAACCATGGCGCCATGGCGCATACCGTCGAGGGTGCGGCCGTCCAGGGGCATAACGTGGCGCTGGCCTCGCTGCTGACGATGGGCGAGTCCTGGCACAACAACCATCACGCCTATCCCGGCTCGGCGAGGCTAGGGCTGTATCCGGGCGAGTGGGATCCGGGCTGGTGGGTGCTGGTGCTGCTCAAGCGCGTTGGGCTGGCATGGAACTTCCGGCTGCCCGCGGACTGCCCGCCACGCACCGAGCTGCGGGCGCATGCGGTGCTGCCGCTTGCTATGCCGCAAGCGCGGTCGTGGCGCGCCATTGTCGGCACCACCGCCACGGCCAGCCGGCAGTTGCTCGCGCAGCGCAGCCAGTTTGTGCTGGAAGGGCCTTTCGTCCTGCTGTCCGAGCACGCCGCTCGCTGCCTGGCCGGCGCCCGGGTCCAGCCGCAGCGGGTAGCGACGCGTCTCCGGCTCTCGCTCACGCATGGCGGCCAGACCGTGATCGGGCTGCCTGCCCTCGTGATCGCGGTCGGCACACGCAATGCCTTCATGGCCGCCGTAGCGCTGGTGCTGCTGCCGCTCGCGACCTTGTGCGAGGTGGCGCGCAGCCAGATCGAAGCCTGAAGGGCAAGGTTCAGCCAGGGACTTCGAGGAGGCGAGGCATCTCGATTCACCTGGCTTGATCAGAACAGGGACGATTGCGGGGCTGGTGCCGTTGCTGGTTCACGAGCTTCCACCAGCCCTCGCCATGTCTCCAACTTCTGCTCGAACGTCATCGCCATGTGCGCCGGCGAACTCGATGGCAGCACTACGGTGCGGTAGCCGGCCTGCTCGAACTGCGGAGCGAACTTGCCCGATGCCTGGCCGTTGAAGCCGACCGTTTCGAGTTGCGGGCACAGCTTGTGCAGGCGCTCGAAGTCGTTGGCTGCGGGCTTGCGGATGGCGGAATCCAGGCTGCCTTCGCGCTCGCAGGCGGCCAGCACATCCCACAGCCCGAAGCGGTGCGCCAGCAGGCGCGGCAAGCGCTCGTTGTAGGGCAGCGCATACAGGTCTTCGCCGACCAGCGCGCCCACCAGTTTCCAGAATTGATTCCGCGGATGGGCGTAGTACTGCTGGGCGGCGAGGGAGGCCGCGCCGGGGAAGCTGCCCAGTATCAGGATGCGGGTACCGGGCGCGATGACGGGGGCAAGACCCATCAGCAGCGGGCTGTCTTGGGAAGCGGTATTCGGCATGGCCCGATTGTAGCGCCCTGCCCGTTTCATGATGCGCACTGCATCGGCAATAAAAAAAGCGGCAGACCGCAAACGCGGGCCGCCGCAAGGGGCAAATCACCGATCGGTCAGTTGCGTGTTCAGTTACGCGCCAGGTTGTTCGCCGCCGCCGGCGCATCCCAGCCGCCGCCCAGCGCCCGGATCAAGGCCACCGTGGTCAAGGCCCGGTCGCCACGCAACTGCACCGCGCTACGCTCCACCGCCGCCAGGTTGCGCTGGGCATCCAGCAAGTCCAGGTAGCTGGACCGTCCGGCGTCGTACAGCTTGCGCGCCAGCTCGGCCGAGCGGCGCGCCGACACCAGCGCCTCGTCAACCTGCACGCCCTGCGCATCGAGCACGCGCAAGCCAGCCAGGTTGTCTTCGACCTCGGCAAAGGCATTCAACACGCTCTGGCGATAGCTGGCGACCGCCTCTTCCAGCACCGCTTCGCTACGCGTCACGTTCGCCTTGTTACGGCCACCGTCGATGAGCGGCAGCGACAGCATCGCGCCCAGCACCCAGGAACGGCTGCTCCACTTGAACACCTCGGCCACCGTGCCGCCCACGCCACCGCCGGCCGCATCGATAGTCAAAGCCGGGAACATGGTCGCGCGTGCCACGCCGATGCGTGCGTTCGCCGCTTCCATGCCGCGCTGGGCCGCCGCGATATCGGGACGGCGTTCCAGCAGCGTCGATGGCAGCCCGGCCGGAATCACCGGCATCTGCGCAGTCGAAGGCAGCGGCGCCGCACCGGCCGTGAAGTCGGCCGCCGGACGGCCCAGCAGCACGGCCAGTGCATGCTCGGTCGTGGCGCGCTGGCGTTGCAGTCCCACCGCTTCCAGGCGCGTGGTGGCCAGCTCGGTCTTCGCCCGCGTCAAATCGAATTCGCCGATGTCGCCCAGGTCGAAGCGGCGCTGGTTGACGCCCACGCTTTCCTCGCGCAGGCGCACGGTTTGCGCCAGCGTTTCCAGTTCGGCGTCCAGCGCACGCAGGCGGAAGTAGCCCTGCGCGACGTCGGCCTGCAGCGACAGCAGCACCGAACGGTAGCTCGCTTCCACCGCGCCGGCATCCTGGCGCGCCGCCTCGACGTTCGACGATACGCGGCCGAACAAATCGACCTCGTAGCTGGCCGACAGGCTGGCGTTGTAGGTGGTGCGCGGCGCCACCGCGCTGCCCTGCGGCAGGTTCGCTTCCAGTGCCGATGGCCGGCCGCGCTGGGCGGCGAAGCCGACGCCGACCTGCGGGATGCGGTCCGCTTCCGAGATACCGGCGATCGCGCGCGCCTGCTTTACGCGCGCGGCGGCCACGGCCAGGCTGGCATTGTTGCGCGCCGCCTCATCCATCAGGGCGGTGAGCGTGGCGTCCTGGAAGGCCAGCCACCACTCGCCGCGTGCCTGCTGCTCTGCCGGACGCGCCACTTGCCAGCGGCTGCCGTCGGCGGCGGTTTGTACTGCCGACGGAGCCTCCTTGAACGCTACCGGGACAGCGACTTCAGGCTGGCGGAAGGCCGGGGCCGCACAGGCGCTCAGCAACAGGGCCGCCATCAGCGGTGCAATACCGCGTGCAATCATCGCCTTCATTGTGCGACTCCTTCTTTAACGTGCGCGACTGGTGCACGCACCACCGCAGGCTTTTCGAAACGTTTGGCCAGCGTGCGCAGCAGGACGTAGAACACCGGCGTCAGGAACAGGCCGAAGAAGGTCACGCCCAGCATGCCGGCGAACACCGCCACGCCCATTGCATGGCGCATCTCGGCGCCGGCGCCGCTGGAGAACACCAGAGGCACCACGCCCATGATGAAAGCGATCGAGGTCATCAGGATCGGACGCAGACGCAGGTGGCAAGCTTCCAGCGCGGCCTCGACGATGCTGCGGCCGTGGTGTTCCAGTTCGCGTGCAAACTCCACGATCAGGATCGCGTTTTTCGAGGCCAGCCCCACCAGCACGAACAGCGCGATCTGGGTGAAGATGTTGTTGTCGCCGCCGCTCAGCTTCACGCCCACCAGGGCGCACAGGATCGACATCGGCACGATCAGGATCACCGCCAGCGGCAGGGTCCAGCTTTCGTACTGCGCCGCCAGCACCAGGAACACCAGCAGCACGCACAGCGGGAAGACGTAGACCATGGTGTTCCCCGACAGGATGTCCTGGTAGGTCAGGTCGGTCCATTCATACGCGATTCCCTTCGGCAGCGTCTCCTTGGCGATCTGCTCGAAGATGGCTTGCGCCTGGCCCGAGGACACGCCTGCCGCCGGGCCGCCGTTCATGTCGGCCGACACATAGGCGTTGTAGCGCTGCACGCGGTCCGGGCCATAGCTGTCCTTCACCTGCATCAGCGAGGACAGCGGAATCATCTCGCCGCTGTTGCTGCGCACCTTCAGCTGCGCGATCTGCTCGGGCTGCGAACGGAACTGGGCGTCGGCCTGCACGCGCACCTGGTAGGTGCGGCCGAACTGGTTGAAGTCGTTCACGTACAGCGAACCCAGGTTCACCTGCAAGGTCTGGTAGATGGTCTGCAGCGGCACGCCGAGCTGCTTGGCCTTCACGCGGTCCACGTCCGCGAACAGCTGCGGCACGTTGATCTGGTAGCTCGAGAACACGCCCTGCAAACGCGGGTCGGCCCAGGCCTTGGCCTGCATCGCCTGCGTCGCCTTGTACAGGGCGTCGTAGCCGAGGTTGCCGCGGTCTTCCAGCATCATCTTGAAGCCGCCGGTGGTGCCCAGGCCGTTCACCGGAGGCGGCGGCAGCACCATGACGAAGGCGTCTTCCACCGCGCCCATGCGCTTGTTGATCTCGGCGGCGATGGCTTCGGCCGACTGCTCCTTGCCTTTGCGCTCATGGAATGGCTTCAGGGTCGTGAACACGATGCCCGAGTTCGGCGCATTCGTGAAACCGTTGATCGACAGGCCGGGGAAGGCCACCGACGACTCCACGCCCGGGATCTGGCCGGCAATCGACGACATCTTGCGGATCACGGCATCGGTGCGGTCGAGCGAGGCGGCGTCGGGCAGCTGGGCGAAGCCGATCAGATAGGCCTTGTCCTGCTGCGGCACGAAGCCCGGCGGCACCACCTTGAACATGAAGACGGCGGCGATGCCGAGGATCGCGTACACGCCCAGCGACAGCGTCTTGCGGCGCAGGACGGTCTTCACGCCGCCTTCGTAGCGGTGCGAGGCGCGGCCGAAGAAGCGGTTGAAGGCGGCGAAGAAGCGGCCGAAGACGGCGTCCATCATGCGCGTCAGGCGGTCCTTCGGTGCGTCATGGGCTTTCAGCAGCGCGGCCGACAGGGCCGGCGCCAGGGTCAGCGAGGCAAAGGCCGAGATCACGGTGGAAATCGCAATCGTCAGCGCGAACTGGCGGTAGAACTGGCCGGTCAGGCCCGAGACGAACGCGATCGGCACGAACACGGCGCACAGCACCAGGGCAATCGCGATGATCGGACCGCTCACCTCTTTCATGGCCTGGATCGTCGCATCATGCGGCGACAGGCCGTTGGTGATGTTGCGCTCGACGTTTTCCACCACCACGATGGCGTCGTCGACCACGATACCGATGGCCAGCACGAGACCGAACAAAGACAGCGTGTTGATCGAGAAGCCGAACATCAGCATCACGGCAAAGGTGCCGATCACCGACACCGGCACGGCCAGCAGCGGGATGATGGATGCGCGCCAGCTTTGCAGGAACACGATCACGACCAGCGCCACCAGCACCACGGCCTCCAGCAGGGTGTGGATCACGGAGTCGATCGACTCGCGCACGAATTGGGTCGGGTCGTACACAATGCTGTATTCGACGCCTTCCGGGAACTCTTTCGACAGCTCGGCCATGGTGGCGCGCACGTCGGTGGACAGCTGCAGCGCGTTGGCGTTCGGCGCTTCGAAGATCGGGATCGCCACCGCGGATTTATTATCCAGCAGCGCGCGCAGGGCGTAGGAGTTCGAACCCATTTCCAGGCGCGCCACGTCCTTCAGCAGCGTGGTCGCGCCGTCGGCATTCGTCTTGACGACGATGTTGCCGAATTCCTCGGTGTTTGAGAGGCGGCCCTGGGTGTTGACGGTCAACTGGAAGTCGGCGTCCTTGCTCGGCCCCTGGCCGATGACACCGGCCGCCACCTGCACGTTCTGCTCGCGGATCGCATCGACCACGTCGCCGGCGACCAGGCCGCGTGCGGCGACTTTTTGCGGGTCGAGCCAGACGCGCATCGCGTAATCGCCCGAACCGAACAGCTGGACTTCGCCCATGCCGTGGATGCGCGCCAGGCGGTCCTTGATGTTCAGGGTCGCGTAGTTGCGCAGGTAGAGGTCGTCGTAGCGGCCGTCCGGGGATTTGAGGTGCACCACCATCGTCAGGTTCGGCGAACTCTTCACGGTGGTGACGCCGATCTGGCGCACCTCTTCCGGCAGGCGCGGCAGCGCGCGCTGGACGCGGTTCTGCACCTGCGTTTCGGCCTGCTCGACGTCGGTGCCGATGGCAAAGGTCAGCGTCAGCATCAGCGCGCCGTCCGAGGTGTTTTGCGAGGACATATAAAGCATGTTCTCGACGCCGTTGATCTGCTCTTCCAGCGGCGCGGCCACGGTTTCGGCGATGACTTTCGGATTGGCGCCCGGGTACTGGGCGCGCACCACGACCGAGGGCGGCACCACGTCCGGGTACTCGGAGATCGGCAGCTTGAAGATCGACAGCAGGCCGCCGACGAAGACCAGCACCGACAGCACGATGGCGAAGATCGGCTTGTCGACAAAGAAGCGGGAGATATTCATGGTCTTAGTCCTTGGTATTGGCTGCCAGCGCCACTGGTGCCGCCGCATCCATCGCCACCATCTGCGCCGCGATCGGCGCGCCCGGGCGCACGCGCTGCAGGCCATTCACGACGATCTTCTCGCCGCCCTTCAGGCCGCTGCGCACCACGCGCAGGCCGTCGACGGTCGGGCCCAGGGTGACGGGACGGTATTCCGCCTTATTGTCGGCGCCGACCACGAACACGTACTTGCGGCTCTGGTCCGTACCCACGGCGCGGTCGCTGATCAGCACCGCCTTGTGGCTGTCGGCGGCGCCCAGCTGGATGCGCGCGAACAGGCCCGGCGCCAGCTTGCGCTCGGCGTTATCGAAAGTGGCGCGCATGCGCACGCTGCCGGTGCGGGCATCGAGTTGGTTGTCGACGAATTCGAGCTTGCCTTCGTGCGGGAAGCCGTCCTCGTTGGCCAGGCCGACGCGTACGCCCACCGCCGTCCCCTGCTGGGCCTTGGCGCCGACGCGCAGATAGGTTTCCTCGTCGCCGTCGAAGCTGGCGTAGATGCGGTCCATCGACACCACCGAGGTCAGCACCGCCGTGGCGTCGACCAGGTTGCCGAGGGTGATCTCGGCTTTCGACACGCGGCCGTCG
Organism: Massilia sp. YIM B02769; assembly: GCF_030411995.1. Lineage (GTDB taxonomy): Bacteria > Pseudomonadota > Gammaproteobacteria > Burkholderiales > Burkholderiaceae_D > Telluria. Next base: position 203,250 of record NZ_JASNRC010000003.1, on the reverse strand, counting down.
ATCGGCGACACGACCTTGGTGTAGGCCAGGTTCAGGCGCGCTGCCTCGGCCTGGGCTTGCGCGGCGTTGGCGTTGGCTTCGAGCTCCTTCTGGCCGGCGGCGGCTTCGTCGTATTCGCGGCGGGCGATGGCTTTGTCGGCCAAGAGGCTTTCGGCGCGCGCCAGTTCGCGGCGCGCCAGGTCGAGCTTGGCGCGGGCCGACGCGGCGGCTGCCTCCGCACGGGACGCCTCTGCCTGGTAGGGACGCGGGTCGACCACGAACAACACGTCGCCCTTTTTCACTTCGCTGCCCGGCTTGAAGTTGACGGCGGTGATGAAGCCGCTGACGCGCGAGCGGATCTCGACGCGCTCGATCGCTTCCAGGCGGCCCGAGAATTCCTGGGTTTCGGCGACCGGGCGTTCCAGTACCAGCGCGGCCGAGACCGGCGGCGCGGCGGGTGCTTGCACCTCTGCTGCCTTGCCCGTTGCGTCGCCGCAGCCGGAGAGTGTGGCGGCGACCAGGCCGGCAGTTGCCAGCGCCATCGTCATCGGCCGCAGGAGTGCGGCCCAATCATGTGTGCGTTTCATGTTTACCCCTTATTATTGTTGAGCAGTTTTAATGAATATGTGGGCAATACCCGCCCCGCCCGGCGCCGTTTTGGTGAGTGCGCAGGAAAAAATGGGCAAAGCGGGTCCCGCCACGCCAGGAAGGCGCGGTAGTCCGGTTCAGTGGTGGATTAAAGGATCGCTACGATCAGGTGGAGGAACTCATCCCGTGGCTGCCTCCCCGTCGAGGCCAGCGATGAAGCTGGCGATTTCCTTGAGGGCGCTGGCCTTGCAGGCGCAGTCGTTGCGCCCGCCCGGTTCGGTGAGCGGCGCCGGCAATAAGCGGCCGACAGTCGCCCGCACGCCAAAACTGGCCAGTTTGGCGCCATAGGCTTCGGCTTCGTCGCGCAAGGGATCGTCCTCGGCGGACAGGATCAGGGCCGGCGGCAGGTTCTTCAGCCGGCTCGATTGCAGGGGCGATGCGTACGGATGGGTACGGTCGGCGGCGTGCGGCAGGTAGCCGCGATAGCCGGCGGCGCAGTCGTCGATCAGCGCTTCCTGGTCTGGGCAGTTCGGCATTTCGCGCATCGAGCAGGTCGACAGGCCCGGGTCGAGCATCGGCATCAGGAGGATCTGGCCAGCCAGCTTCGGGGCGCCGCGGTCGCGCGACATCAGGGCGCAGACGGCGGCCAGGTTGGCGCCGGCCTCGATGCCGGCCACCAGCAGGCGCTTGCCGTTCCAGCCGAGCTTGGTCTTGTTCTTCTTCGCCCACAGCAGCACGGCGTGGGCATCCTCCACCGCCGCCGGGAAGGGACGCACGGTGGCCAGGGTGTAACTCGAGGCGAGGATTACCTGGGCGTGGCCGGAATCGGCCAGGTGGCGCAGGAAGAGGTCGGAGTCGTCCAGCTTGTCCTCGACGAAGCCGCCGGCGTGGAAAAAGACGATCAGGGTATCGCGCTTGGCGACCGGGCCGGCGGCATACAGGCGCGCCTTCAGCGGGCCTTGTTCGCCATGGACTTCCAGGTCGCGGACACGGACGTCGTCGGCATTGCCGGCCAGGCCGGGTGCGAAGGGCGCGTTCATGGGTTCACCTGCGTAGCCACGGCCAGCAATTGTGCATCCGCAGCACGCGGGGTAGGCACTGCGGGGCAGATGGTTTCGGCGACCGCGTTCGACAAGGCCTGGACACCGCGCGCCTCGGCGCCGGCCGCCTGGGCATACGCCCCGCTGCCAACCACGCCCGCCATCGCCAGCGTGGAGAGCGCCAATGCGATCGTTGCGACGATTCCGTCCTTGTGTGTCATGTCCTGCTCCGTTGAGATAAATGCACCTGTCAGTACGCACACTATAGACATCATCTACAATCTGATAAAGATGCCAATTTCGAATTGATTGTTCGGATTCGGCGAACAATAGCTGAAAAACCTGAGCAATTCCTGATCGAGAGAGCGTAAAGTGAACAAACTGCAAGCCATGGAAGTCTTCGTGCAGGTGGTCGACACCGGTAGTTTCACGCGCACCGCCGAGATGCTGAACATGCCCAAGGCCAGTGTCTCGACCCTGGTGCAGGCGCTGGAAGCCTCGCTGGCGGCCAAGCTGCTGCACCGCACCACGCGCCTCGTCACCGTTACCTCGGACGGCGCCGCCTACTACGAACGCTGCATCCGCATCCTGTCGGATGTGCGCGATGCCGAGGAATCGCTGTCGCGCACGCGCCTGAATCCCAGCGGGCGGCTGCGCGTGGATTCGCCGACCGGGCTGTCGAGCGAAATCCTGATCCCGGCGCTGCCGGATTTCTTCGAGCGCTACCCCGACATCATCCTGGAACTGGGCAGCACCGACCGCACGATCGACCTGATCGAAGAAGGCGTCGACTGCGCCGTGCGCGGCGGCGCCCTGCTCGACCCCAGCCTGATCGCGCGCCGGGTCGGCGTGATCACCTTTGTCACCGCGGCCTCCCCGGCCTACCTGGCGCGCCACGGCACCCCGACGCATCCAAATGAACTGCTGCAGCACCGCTGCATCAATTATTTCTCGGGCAAGAACGGCAAGATCTACGACTGGGATTTCACGCGCGATGGCGAGCGTATCGAACTGCCGCTGCCCGGCCGGATCGCACTGAACGACTCGAACACCTATGTGCACGCGGGGCTGGCAGGGCTGGGCGTGATCCAGATGACCGACTACCTGCTGCTGCGCCACGTGCAGGAAGGCCGCATGGTGCAGATCCTGCCCGACTGGAGCAGCGACCCGCTGCCGGTGCACGTGGTGTATCCGCAAAACCGCCATTTGTCGGCCAAGGTGCGCGTGTTCGTCGAGTGGGTCTCGGAGCTGTTTGCGAATCACCCGCAGATGCGCCTGGGTACGCGTCCGGGCTTTGCCGAGCAGGCCCAGGCGGCGTGATTTTTTTGCCGGCACGGGTGTAGAATCTGCTCATAAAAAATGCAAATTCGCAATCACATCCGGAGACTTCCCATGCGCGCTGCCCCGACCCGCGATATCCATACCCTGCTCGACATCTACAGCGAAAGCCACCGCAATCCGACCAACGAACTGATTCACTTCGTGTGCGTGCCGGTGATCGTCTTCTCTTTGCTCGGCATCCTGTGGGCGATCCATCCGCTGGTGGCGCTGCTCGCGGTGGCCGGGGCCATGTGGTACTACTTCCAGCTGTCGAAACCGTTTGCGCTGGGCATGCTGGCGATGGCGGCGCTGATGCTGGCCTTGCTGGGGGCGATGCCGCCGTACGCCGTGCTGCCGCTGTCGATCGCCGTGTTCGTGGTGGCCTGGATTGGCCAGTTCGTGGGGCACAAGATCGAGGGCAAGAAGCCGTCCTTCTTCGACGACCTGCGCTTCCTGCTGATCGGGCCGCTGTTCGTGCTGGGCTTCCTGTACCGTCGATTGAACCTGGCATATTGAACTCTGGCGCCAACGCGCGCCACGTGCTGCCGACGAGGAGTAGGATTTCTGGACAGAGAAACAAGCCGGAGATCATCATGAAAACCTACCTGCCCCTCGTTGCACTCCTCAGCGCCGGCCTGCTTGCCGGCTGCGCTTCCCCGCCGCAATCGGGCAGCGTGTATCGTTCTTATCAAGCCCAGTCCGAACAAGTCGTGCGCATGGGCGTCGTCGAATCGGTGCGCAATGTCACCATCGTCAACCCGGAATCGGGCGTCGGCACCATGGGCGGCGCGGCCCTGGGCGGCCTGGCCGGGTCGCAGATCGGCAGCGGCAACGGTTCGGCCGCGGTCGGCATCGTTGGCGCCATTGCCGGCGGCTTGATCGGGAACCGGGTCGAGGCGAATGCGAATAACCGTCCTGGTTTCGAAATCACGGTCAAGCTCGACAACGGCGAGCTGCGCGCGATTACCCAGTCGGCGGATGAATTGTTCCGTCCGGGCGAGCGTGTGCGGCTGCTGAGCAATGGCTACCAGACGCGTGTGACGCATTGATCGCTTCGCCCGCGCGGTAGGGTGGACGGGTTTCCCGTCCACGCGGCCAACTGAACAAGACATTGCGGCACGGCATGTTGTTGTCGAACGCGTGGACGGCAAAGCCGTCCACCCTACAGCCCCGTTACGTACGTGTCCGCAGCATAGAGAAAGTCCAGGTGTTGTACCGGTTCCGAAAACCTGCCTACTTCGGTCTCTTGTTGCCAATCTATAGACGACAGGCAATAGCGAAAGCACGTATACTTTCGCGATGCCCTCTTCCGTCCTCTTCGTCATCGCCTCCCTGATCTGGGGCTCGACCTTCTTCGCCATCACCTTGCAGCTAGGCGACGTACCGCCGGCCGTCTCCGTGGTCTACCGTTTCGCACTGGCCTCGGCCACGCTGTTCTTCATCTGCCTGATCCGCGGCCACAAGCTGCAGCTGCCCTGGCGTACCCAGAAGTGGATGATGCTGCAGGGCGCCGCCACCTTCGGCCTGTCCTACATCTGTACCTACCAGGCCGAGGAAGTCGTGGTGTCCGGGCTGGTGGCGGTACTGTTCGCGCTGATGGTGTTCTGGACGCCGCTGCTGGGCCGGGTCTTCCACGGCACGCCGATTTCGCCGCGTACCTGGGGTGCGGGCGCGGTTGCCACGGCTGGTGTGGCCCTGCTGTTCTGGCACTCGATCGGCCAGGCCTGGCGCGACTTGCAGACGGGCGGCAGCGGCCACTTCCTGCTGGGCGTGGTGCTGGCCCTGGCGGCGACGATTGCCAGCTCGGCCGGCAGCATCGTGGTGAGCAAGGTGCGCGAACAATCGACCAACGTCATGCTGACCACCGCCTGGTCGATGCTCTGGGGCACCCTTCTGGTGGTGTTCTACGTGCTGCTGACCGGCCAGCGCTTCGTGGCGCCGCCGACCCTGTCGTACACGCTGGGCCTGTTGTATCTCGCCCTGTTCGGCTCGGTGATCGCCTTCCTGGCCTATTTCACGCTGATCGCCCGCATCGGGCCGCAGAAGGCGGTGTACATCGGCGTGATCACGCCGGTGCTGTCGGTGCTGCTGTCGATCAAGCTCGAAGCCTACCGTCCCGGCCCCGTCGAATTCTTCGGCATGATCCTCTGCCTGGCCAGCGTGGCCTGGGCACTGCGTGCACCCGCAGCCAAACCAGTGCAAAATGATCTTTTGAACAACGCAATCGAAACCCCATGACTTCTGCCACACACTTTTCCATCCGCCCCGCCGAGCCGGCCGACATCACCCATATCCACTCGATGATCGTCGAGCTGGCCGTGTTCGAGAAGCTCGAGCACATGGTGGTCGCCACCGAGGAGCTGCTGCACGAAGGGCTGTTTGGTGACAAGCCGGCCTGCGAAGCCATCGTCGGCGAGGAAAACGGCGAAGTCGTGACCTTTGCCCTGTTCTTCCATAACTTCTCGACCTTCCTCACCAAGAAGGGCTTGTACCTGGAAGATCTGTACGTGCGTCAGTCGCATCGCGGCAAGGGCTACGGCACCCAGATGCTGGCGCACCTGGCCCAGCTGGCGGTGGAGCGCAACTGCGGCCGCTTCGAGTGGTCGGTGCTGGACTGGAACGAACCAGCGATCGGCTTCTACCAGACCATGGGCGCCGAGATCTTGCCGGAGTGGCGCATCTGCCGCGTGACCGGCGAAGCACTGGACCACCTGGCACGTCGCGGCCTCTGATCCTTCGGAGAAGAAAAGCCCACGGGACCTTGTAGCGCCGTGGGCGAACCCATTTTTTAGGATGGGGAGGGGAGATGGAAATCAACGGTTTCAATATATCCGCCTGAAGCCGCTGACCATGGTTGTTCTTACAATTGCTTACCTCTCTTACGGATTCTCTTGAACTCATAATTACCGAGCTGGGAATGGGCGATTTGAGAAGCCTCAAGCATTGTGGGGCTGTGGCACGATTGAGTTATCACAAACGCAATGGGTAGGCGAAGTCGACAATGTGCTCTTCCATGGAGGGAGAGCACCATGAAACTCAGTCTCAAACCGATCAAGTCGCGGATCTACAAGGCGTGGCTGCGTTCACGGCTGGATAATTACTCGCGTAGCCTGCATGCCATCGAGGTGCAGCGGGCGAACGATTTTCATGCCGAGCGGATGTTGCACCGGGCGGTGTCGTCGACGAAGGCGAAGTTGCAGTCGTTGTGAGTGTTCGAATGATCGAATGGTGTGCCGCGTGGGCACAGGGCGCCCACCCTACAATTACATCGGCCACCGGCCACAACATCGTAGGGTCGGCGCCGTTCCCACGCGGTGCGGAATGCGGTTTTGTAGGGTGGGCCGGGCCGCGCAAGGCTCTTGAGCCCACGCGGTGCGGAGTGTCCCACCACGGAACGCAAAAGCGGCTGCCAAGCATAAGAGCCGCCCTGCTCTATCCCATCAAAACCCTGCCGGCAAGCCCACATCCCGCTCGCGCATCACGCCGCCATTCACCACGGCCTGGCAAGGATTGAAGCCTATCCCATACGCCAGCTCCGACGGCCGCGCGATATCCCACAGCGCAAAGTCCGCACGCTTGCCCACCTCCAGCGTACCGATCCGGTCCTGCATGCCAAGCGCACGCGCCGCATGCACGGTGGCGCCCTGCAGCGCTTCGCGCGGCGTCAAACGCCACATCGTGCAAGCCATGTTCATCGCCAGCAAAATCGAACTCATCGGCGAGGTACCCGGATTGCAATCGGTCGCCACCGCCAGCGGCACACCGGCTGCACGCAACTCGGCGATTGGCGGCATGCGCGTCTCGCGCAGGTAATACCAGGCGCCCGGCAACAGCACGGCGACCGTACCGGCGGCGGCCATGGCGGCAATACCGGCTGGCGTCAGGTGCTCCAGGTGGTCCGCCGACAGCCCGCGATAACGCGCCACCAGCTCCGCCCCACGCTGCTCGGAAAGCTGTTCCGCATGCAGCTTGACCGGCAGGTTCAGGCGCCTGGCGGCATTGAACACGCGCTCGGTCTGGTCGTAGGTAAAGCCGATGTGCTCGCAGAAGGCATCCACGGCATCGACCAGCCCTTCCTTGGCCAGCAGCGGCAGCATGCGCTCGGCCACTTCGGCGATGTAGTCGTCGGCGCGGCCGGCAAATTCCGGCGGCAGCGCGTGCGCGCCCAGGAAGGTCGTCTTCACGCACACCGGCAGGATTTCGCCCAGGCGCCGTGCGGCGCGCAGCAGGTTCGCTTCGCCCATCATGTTCAGGCCATAGCCGGACTTGATTTCGAGCGTGGTCACGCCTTCGGCCAGCAGCTGCGAGACGCGCGGCGCGCTGACGCGGATCAGGTCCTCGACGCTGGCGGCGCGGGTGGCGCGCACGGTCGACATGATGCCGCCGCCATTGCGCGCGATGTCTTCGTAGCTGGCGCCCTCCAGGCGCGCTTCCCACTCGTCGGCGCGGTTGCCGGCGTGGACGATGTGGGTGTGGCAGTCGATCAGGCCGGGCGTCAGCCAGGCGCCGTCGCAGTCGTGGATGACCGCCGCGCGCGGGGCGTCGCGGCGTGCGCCGACCCAGGCGATGCGCCCGTGGTGCACGGCAATCGCGCCGTCCATGATTTCGCCAAAGCCACCGACCATGGTGGCCAGGTTCACGTTCGCAAATACCGCGTCGACCCGCGGATTGCTGCGTTCACTCATCTTCGTCCTCGTTGTAATAGAAAATATCGACGATGAAGATCGTCGCTTGCGTGGTTTCGAGCGACCACACGGTGCCGGGGTCGAACATCACCGCGTCATAGCGTACCAGCCCGATGCGTTCGGCGTCGCTGGCGATCTCCAGGCTCTCGCCCTCGGCCAGGAACAGCACCGTCAAATCGGCGCGCGCGACAAAGGTCGACTTGCCCGACAGGCGGCGCCGCCCGAACTGGTGGTAGCAGCAATCGCTGCGCGTCATGACGTTGAAATCGGTGGTCGGCCCGCGATTCAGCTTGGCCACCACCTGCGATTCGCCGTCGAACGCCAGCACCGGGCCGGACTCGCACAGGATCACGCGCTCGGAACCGTCGATGTCGAGCGTCATGCCATGGCCGTCGACCAGCGCCAGCGTGCGGTCCACGCCGGGGAAGCTGGAGAACGGACCGTCCTCGGCGATGGTCGCCAGGCTCACGCGCCACTCGAAGTTCTCGAGGTTGGCTTCGGGCGGGCCGACGGCGATGGTGGTCGTGCTGCCGCCGCCGTTTTTCCAGGGCACCGCCGACAGGCCGGCAAAGGGAATCAGGATGTTCATGCTCTTACCTCGCGCAACTGGTTGATCGCCTGCCGGTAGCGGCGCGCGATGGTGTCCTGGGCCATGTGGCGCCCGCCCTGCACAACCCAGCGCCCGCCGGCCAGCACGTCGCGCACCAGGTTGTCGTTGCCGCAAAAGACCAGGCGGCCCATCACGTCGGCTTCCAGCGCGCCTTCCAGGTTCGGATGCGCGCTGTCGAGCACCAGCAGGTCGGCGCGCCGCCCGGCCGCCAAGGCGCCGACAGCCCGCCCGGCCGCTTGTGCGCCACCGGCCAGCGCATCCTGCCACAAGTTGAGCGCAACGTCGCGCCGCGTTGCATTCGCGACCACGTTGCGGCGCTGGTGCAGCAGGCGCTGGCCATACTCGAGCCAGCGCAATTCCTCGACCGGGCTCTGCGACACGTGGCTGTCGCTGCCGATGCCCCAGCGTCCGCCCAGCGCCAGGTAATCCCCGAGCGGGAACAGGCCGTCGCCCAGGTTGGCCTCGGTGGTCGGGCAGATGCCGGCCACGGCGCCTGACGCGGCCAGCGCCTTGACTTCGTCCTCGTCCAGGTGGGTCGCATGCACCAGGCACCAGCGTTCGTCGATGCCGATGTTCTCCAGCAGGTATTCGACCGGGCGCCAGCCGGAAAACGCCAGGCTTTGCTCGACTTCGCCCTGCTGCTCGGCGATGTGGATGTGCAGCGGGCGCTCCTTCGGCAGCGCGGCCGCCAGTTCGCGGATCTGCTCGATGCCGGCCGCGCGCAGCGAATGCGGCGCCGCGCCCACTTCCAGCTGGCCGGAACGCAGCGGCCCCAGCGCCTCGACGATGCGCAGCACGGTGTCGACATCGGTGCGGAAGCGCCGTTGTTCCGGCTTCAAGGGCTGCTCGCCGAAGCCGCTGTGGCTGTACAGGACCGGCAGCAGGGTCAGGCCGATGCCGGACTGCTGGCCGGCCGCGGCGATGCGCTCGGCCATCTCGGCCGGGCGTGCATACATGTCCCCGTTTGGATCGCGCTGGATGTAGTGGAACTCGCACAGCGAGGTGTAACCGTGGCGCAGGCATTCCGAGAACAGCTGGGCGGCGATGGCCTCGGCCTGCTCGGGCGTGATGCTGGCGGCGAAGCGGTACATCAGTTCGCGCCAGGTCCAGAAGCTGTCGGGGCCATCGCCGGCGTGCTCGGTCAACCCGCCGAGCGCGCGCTGGAAGGCGTGCGAGTGCAGGTTGGCCATGCCCGGCACCACGTAGTCGGCGCGCGGCACGCCGATCGGCGCACGCGCATCGGCCTGCACGCGCGTGAGCGCACCGCGCGCATCCCATTCGATCAGCACGTCGCCGCGCCAGCCGTCCGGCAGCAGCGCGTGGCGCGCGAACAGGGCGTTCATTTTCCCGCCTCTTTCTGCACCCAGGCCAGGGCGGCCTCCATCATCTCCGCCAGCAAGGGCTGGACCTCGGCCGCCACCTCCGGACGGTACGCGAAAGGCGGCGCCTCGTTCATGTACAGGCACTGGCACATCTCGAGCTGGATCGCGTGTACGCCCTCGTGCGGCTGGCCATAGAAACGCGTGATGTGGCCGCCCTTGAAGCGGCCGTTGACGGCGATGCTGAAGCGGTCCTGGGCGCGGGCCACGCCGACCACGGCCTGTTCCAGCCCCGGATCGCAGGACTTGCCCTCGGCGGTGCCGAAGTTCAGGTCCGGCAGGCGGCCTTCGAAGAAGCGCGGCACCCTTGACGCGATGGAGTGCGCATCCCACAGCACCACCCTGCCGTGCAGCGCCAGCAGGCGCGCCAGTTCCGCGCGCAGCTGGTTATGGTAGGGACGCCAGTAGCGGTCGAGGCGGCGCTGGACCTCGGCGGCGTCTGGCAGCTTGCCCTCCTGGTACAGGCTTTCGCGGCCGAAGGTGTCGACCGGGCACAGGCCGGTGGTGTCCAGGCCCGGATACAGATTCGTGTTTTCCGGCGGCCGGTTCAGGTCGATGGCATAGCGCGACCAGCGCGCAGCCAGGGTCGAGATGCCGAGGCGGTCGGCGGCCTCGTACAGCTCGGCCAGGTGCCAGTCGGTGTCGGCCGTCGCCAGCGCGCAGGGCGCCATGGTGGCGGCGACTTCGTCGGGAATGTCGGTGCCCACGTGGGGCATCGACAGCAGCATCGGCGCAGTACCTGCCTTGAACCGGAAATCCATCACCTCTCCTCTAGCGGTTGAATTAGGGATGCAGAACTGCGAACAGCTCCTTGCATGATGCCGACAACGCGCCGTCGACCACCATGCGGCGCGCGGCCTCGATGTCGGGTGCGAAGAAGCGGTCGGCGTCGTACGGCGCCACCTGCGCGCGCAGCTGGGCATGCACGTGCTCCAGGTGCCTTGACGTGGCCAACGGGCGGTGGAACTCGATGCCCTGCCCGGCCGCCAGCAGCTCGATACCGACAATCACAGCCGTATTGTGCGCCATCTGGTCCAATCGGCGCGCCGCGAAGGTGGCCATGCTGACATGGTCTTCCTGGTTGGCCGAGGTCGGCAAGCTGTCGACACTGGCAGGATGGGCCAGCGACTTGTTTTCCGAGGCCAGGGCCGCGGCCGTTACGTGGGCGATCATGAAGCCCGAATTCAGGCCCGGCTCGCGCACCAGGAAGGCCGGCAGGCCGGACAGATTGGCGTCGATCAGCAGCGCGATGCGGCGCTCGGCCAGGGCGCCGACTTCGGCAATCGCCAGCGCCAGGGTGTCGGCGGCAAACGCCACCGGCTCGGCGTGGAAATTACCGCCCGAGACGATTGCTCCATCGTCGGGGAACAGCAAGGGATTGTCGGTGACCGCGTTCGCCTCGATCAGCAAGGTGCGGCCGGCGTTCGCCACCAGGTCCATCACCGCGCCCATGACTTGCGGCTGGCAGCGCAGGCTGTAGGGGTCCTGCACGCGCTCGTCGCCCACCAGGTGCGAGGCGCGGATGGCGCTGCCGGCCATCAGTTCGCGGTAGATGGCGGCGGCGGCGATCTGGCCCGGCTGGCCGCGCACCGCGTGGATGCGCGCGTCGAACGGCGCATCGCTGCCGCGCGCCGCATCCACCGACAGCGCGCCGGTGACCATCGCCGCTTCCACCAGGCGCTCGGCCATGAACAGGCCGTGCAGGGCCAGCGCGGTCGATACCTGGGTGCCGTTGATCAGGGCCAGGCCTTCTTTCGCGGCCAAAGTCACCGGTTCGATGCCGGCCGCGCGCAAGGCATCAAGCGCGTCGACGATCTCGCCTTTCACGCGCACCGGGCCAACGCCGAGGATGGCGAGGGTCATGTGCGCCAGCGGCGCCAGGTCGCCGGAAGCGCCGACCGAACCCTGCGACGGGATCGCCGGCATGATGCCCGCGTTGTAGAGCGCGATCAGGGTGTCGATGATCAACGGACGCACGCCCGAATAGCCGCGCGCCAGGCTGCCGATCTTGGTCAGCAGGATCAGGCGAACGATGTTGTCCGCAATGAGTTCGCCGGTGCCGACCGCGTGCGACAGGATCAGGTTGCGCTGCAGCTGCGCCAATTGCTCGTTCGGGATGTGGGCCTTGGCCAGGATGCCGAAGCCGGTATTGATGCCATAGGCCGGGTCGCCCTTGGCGACGATGTCGTCGACCAGCGCGGCGGAGGCAGCGATGGGCGCGGCAGCGTTCGCCGACAGGGCGATCGTGAAGTGCTCGGCCCAGACGGCGCGCAAATCGGCCAGCGTGAGGGCGCCGGGTTCCAGGGTCCAAGCTTGTTGCAGGTCTTGTGATGCGTGTTTCATGTCTTGATTACCTTACTTGATCATCGGGAGATTCAGGCCCTGGCGCTTGGCCGTCTCGATGGCGGATTCGTAGCCGGCATCGGCGTGGCGCATCACGCCCGAGCCGCTGTCGTTCACCAGCACGCGCGCCAGGCGCTTGGCGGCGTCGTCGGTGCCGTCGGCAACGATCACCACGCCCGAATGCTGCGAGTAGCCCATGCCCACGCCGCCGCCATGGTGCAGCGAGACCCAGGTGGCGCCGCCGGCCGTGTTCAGCATGGCGTTCAGCAGCGGCCAGTCGGAGACGGCGTCGGTGCCATCGCGCATGCTCTCGGTTTCGCGGTTCGGGCTGGCGACCGAGCCGGTGTCCAGGTGGTCGCGGCCGATGACGATCGGCGCCTTCAGTTCGCCCGTGCGCACCATCTCGTTGAATGCCAGGCCGGCCAGGTGGCGTTCGCCCAGGCCCAGCCAGCAGATACGCGCCGGCAGGCCCTGGAAAGCGATGCGCTCGCGCGCCATGTCGAGCCAGCGGTGCACCTGCGCATGGTGCGGGAACAATTCCTTGATCTTGGCGTCGGTTTTATAGATGTCTTCCGGGTCGCCGGACAGCGCCACCCAGCGGAAGGGACCGCGCCCTTCGCAGAACTGCGGGCGGATATAGGCCGGCACGAAGCCGGGGAAGTCGAAGGCGTTCTGCAGGCCATCGTCGAATGCCACCTGGCGGATGTTGTTGCCATAGTCGACCGCGTAGGCACCGAGTTCCTTGAAGTCGAGGATGGCCTGCACGTGCTTGGCGCAGGATGCGGCGGCGGCGGCTTTCAGGCGCGCGTGCTGCAATGGATCGCGCTGCGCCGCCTTCCACTCCTCGACCGTCCAGCCGCTCGGCAGGTAGCCGTTGATCAGGTCGTGGGCCGAGGTCTGGTCGGTGACCAGGTCCGGCACCAGGCCGCCCTCTTTCGCACGGCGTACCAGTTCCGGCAGCACCTCGGCGGCATTGCCGAGCAGGCCGATGGAGACGGCTTCGCGTTGTTCGGTGTGGTGCTTGATGAGGGCGATGGCCTCGTCGATGTCCTTCGCCTGCTTGTCGAGGTAGCGGGTGCGCAGGCGGAAGTCGATGCTGGTCTGCTGGCATTCGACGGTCAGCGAGACGGCGCCGGCGAAGGTGGCGGCCAGCGGTTGCGCGCCGCCCATGCCGCCCAGGCCGGCGGTGAGGATCCAGCGTCCGCCCCAGTCGCCATTGAAGTGCTGGCGGCCTGCTTCGGCAAAGGTTTCGTAGGTGCCCTGCACGATGCCCTGGGTGCCGATGTAGATCCAGCTGCCGGCCGTCATCTGGCCGTACATGAACAGGCCCTTGCGGTCGAGTTCGTTGAAATGCTCCCAGTTTGCCCACTTCGGCACCAGGTTCGAGTTGGCCAGCAGCACGCGCGGGGCGTTTTCGTGGGTCTGGAACACGCCGACCGGTTTGCCGGATTGAATGAGGAGGGTCTGGTCGTCTTCCAGCTCGCGCAGGGAGGCGAGGATCTGGTCGTAGCATTCCCAATTGCGCGCGGCGCGGCCGATGCCGCCATAGACCACCAGGCGCTGCGGGTCCTCGGCCACCTCGGCGTCGAGGTTGTTCTGCAGCATGCGGTAGGCGGCTTCGGTGAGCCAGCTCTTGCAGTGCAGCTCGGTGCCACGCGGGGCGCGGATGGTGCGCGTGGGGTCGAAGCGCGGATCGGTATCGGACGGGGGCGAGGCGTGGGTCATGGCAGCTCCTGGGTTGAGGATATGCTCAGAGTCTAGGTTGTCTATACAACAGCGTCAATCCATTTTGTCGCTCCTGCCTGCGACGGGACATCGGGCATGCCATGGTTCCGGCCCGGGGCGGCGACCGTAAGGTGGGCACTCCGTGCCCACGCGGTTACGTGCTCGTCCGTATTCCGCTGCCTGGAAACATCGCTCGCTAACGTTTGCGATAAACGTAACGCCAACAATTTGCTGTTTGAACCGCCAACAATATTCATCGTTCCGCGTGGGCACTTCGTGTTTGAGGCCCCCGGCCTCAAACACCCCACCGTACGGTTCACGCCGTCGAGTCCCGCCCGGCCGCGATTATTTCTGGTACACCTGCTTCCCTCCCACCCAGGTCTGCAGCACACCAGTCTTATAAATGTCGTAGGTCGGCATCTTGAACAAATCCTGGTCGACCACGATGAAGTCTGCCCACTTGCCCGGCTCCAGCGAGCCTAAGCTGTTTTCCGCGTGCCCCGCATAGGCTGCGTCAAGCGTGAAGCAGCGGAAGGCTTCCTTCAGCGACATCGCCTGGTTCGGATACCAGCCGGCAATCGGCTGGCCGGACGCATCCTGGCGCGTCACCGCGGCGTGGATGCCGAAGAAGGGATTCGGCGACTCCACCGGGAAGTCCGAGCCGCAGGCGATGCGCGAACCCTGGTGCAGGAAGCTGCGCCACGCATACGCGCCCTTGATACGCTCATGCCCGACACGCGTTTCCGCCATGTTCTTGTCCGAGGTGGCATGGGTCGGCTGCATCGACGGAATGATGCCGAGCGTCTTGAAGCGCACGATGTCGGCCTGGGTGACGACCTGGGCGTGCTCGATGCGGTGGCGCTGGGCCGCGCTCTTGGTGGCCGCCAGTTCCTTCTGGTAGATGTCGAGGATCTGGTGGTTGCCGGCGTCGCCGATGGCGTGCACGTTCACCTGGTAGCCGCGCGCCATCGCCTTTTTCATCATGGCGTCCATCTGCGCGGTTTTATGGAACAGCAAACCGTGCGAATGCGGCTCGTCGCTGTAGGGTTTGATCAGCGCCGCGCCGCGGCTGCCCAGGGCGCCGTCCGAATACAGCTTCACGGCACGCAGCGCGTACATGTCGTTGCCGTAGGTTTTCAGCGGGCCGTTCTTGGCCAACGCATCGAAGTCGCCTTCGGTGCCGCCGATCATCCCGTAGATGCGCGCGGTCAGTTTCCCCTGGTCGGCGTAGGCGCGGTACAGGCGGTCCTCCGCCACGCCCAGGCCGGCGTCGTGGGTACTGGTGACGCCGACTTTCGCCAGGGCGCCGAGCGCGCGGTCGAGCACGACGCGGCCTTCGGCTTCGGTCTGGGCCGGCAACACCTTGGTGACCAGTTCCTGCGCGGCGTCGACCAGCACGCCGGTGGCTTTACCGTTCGCATCGCGCACGATCTTGCCGCCGGCCGGGTCCGGCGTTTTATCGGTGATGCCGGCCGCCGCCAGCGCGCGGCTGTTGGCCCAGCCGGCGTGGCCGTCGACGCGCTCGAACCAGACCGGACGGTCGCTGACGACCGTGTCGGCATCGGCGGCGGTCGGGAAGCGGCCCAGCTTCCAGTTTTCCTGGTTCCAGCCGCGCCCGCGCAGCCAGCCCTGGCCGGCGTTCGCACGGCTATAGTCGGCGATGGCCTTCAGCGCGCCTTCCAGCGAGGTGGTTTGCGAGAGATCGAGCTGGGTCAGCATCTGGCCCAGGCCGAACACGTGGCCGTGGGCGTCGATCAGGCCCGGCAGCAGGGTCTTGCCGCCCATGTCGACGCGGCGTGCGCCCGGCGCCTTGGCGCTGACGTCGGCGGCGCTGCCGACGGCCAGGATCTTGCCCTGGGCATCAAAGGCGAGCGCCGTGAACTGCACCAGCTCACCCTCCTTGTTGAGCGTGTATCCGTTGGCGTTCTCGATCACCGTCTGCGCCTGTACCGACATGGCGGCGACCGCGGCAAATACGAACATGGAACACTGCTTCAGGGTGGGGCGCATGGACTCTCCGTTTTATTAAATAAATGCAAAACACGAGTGTAGCGAATCGCTGCCGCTTTGACACTGCCGTCAGACGCTCTGCGTGCATTTTTGGCTATCATGCGCGAAACCGACCTCAACCCTCCAGCACGGACTGCCCTTGAAACGACTTGCCCCCAGCTTTTTCCTGACCTTCGCTCTCCTCCACGGCGCCCAGGCCGCCGACTGGGACGCGCCCCAGGATCCTTTCCCCATCTACGGCGGCAGTTATTACGTCGGTCCCCAGGGCGTCGCGTCGGTGCTGATCACTTCAGCCAAAGGACATATCCTGATCGATGGCGGCACGCCGAAGTCGGCCGCCACCATCATCGAGCACATCCGCAGGCTCGGCTTCAAGCCGGAAGAAATCAAATATATCCTGGTCTCGCACGAACATGTCGACCATGCCGGCGGCCTGGCCCAGCTGCAGCGCGTGAGCGGCGCCACGGTACTTACCAGCCCTGCCGCGAAACCGGTGCTGGAAAGCGGCAAGCCGGACCGGGGCGACCCGCAGTTCGGCGCCCTGCCCGACATGGAGCCGGTGGAAAACGTGAAAGCCGTGCGCGACGGCGAAGTCGTGACCGTGGGGCCGCTGGCGGTGAAAGCCAACTACACTCCCGGCCATACCCAGGGCGGCATTACCTGGACCTGGACGGCGATCGAGCCGGTCGGCGCCATGAACATGGTGTACGCCGACAGCCTGAATGCCTTTGGCCTGAACGGCTTCCGCTACAGCGGCAACCCGCACTATCCAACCGCGAAAGCCGACATCGAACGCTCGATCGCGCGCGTGGCCGCCCTGCCCTGCGACATCTTGGTATCGGCCCACCCGGAAGCCAGCGGCCTGTTCGAGCGCCATGCGCGCCAGGCCAACGAAGGCAGTACCGCCTTCATCGACCGCGAGGCCTGCCGCCGCTATGCCGAGAGTGGCCGCCAGCGCCTGGAGAAGACGCTGGTGCAGGAGGCAGCGGCGAGAAAATAAGCAGCAACAACTAAGCGTCGTTCTTTTCCCTGTCAATCAACGTCCGCTTGCGTTCGATGCCCCAGCGGTAGCCCGACAAGCCGCCGTCATTGCGCACCACCCGGTGGCAGGGAATCGCCACCGCCACCGGATTCGCCGCGCAGGCGCCGGCCACCGCGCGCACCGCGTTCGGCGATCCGATGCGCTGCGCCAGCTCGGTATAACTCACCGTCACCCCGGCCGGGATCGCGCGCAGGGCATCCCATACGCGCTGCTGGAAAGCGGTGCCGCGCACGTCGAGCGGCAAGTCCAGGCCCAGGCGCGGCGCTTCCACGAAACCGACCACCAGCGCCACGGTACGCTCGAAACCGGCATCGGCGCCGACCAGCTGCGCTTTCGGAAACCGGTCCTGCAGGTCGTGCACCAGCGCTTCGGGCTCGTCGCCCATCAGGATCGCGCAGATGCCGCGGCCGGTGGACGCCACCAGGATCGCACCCAGCGAACAGGCGGCCACCGCGAAGCGGATCTCTTCGCCGGCGCCGCCGCTGCGAAAGCGCGCCGGCGCCATGCCCAGCATCGCATCGGCCCCGGCATAGAAGCGCGAGCTGGAATTGAAGCCGGCCGCGTACAAGGCGTCGGTCACCGGCGCGCCCTGCGTTAGGCCCTCGCGCACGCGCGCCGCGCGCACGGCGGCGGCATAGGCTTTCGGCGTCACGCCGGCCTGCGCCTTAAACACGCGGTGGAAGTGAAAGCGGCTCATGCCGGCCGCTGCCGCCAACGCATCCAGGCTCGGTTCTTCTTCGCTGGCTTCGATCAGGCGGCAGGCCGCGGCGACCAGCTGCGCCTGGCGTTCGGCCAGCGGCGGCAGGTTCGGCCGGCAGCGCAGGCAGGGGCGGAAGCCCGCGCTTTCGGCCGCTTCGCAGCTGGCGTGGAAGGTGACGTTCTGGCGCCGCGCCGGGCGTGCGCCGCAGGAGGGCCGGCAATACACGCCGGTCGTGCGCACCGAGTAATAGAAGGCGCCGTCGGCGGCGCGCTCGCGGCGCTGCACGGCGTCCCAGCGCGCTGCGTCGCTGGCATAAGGCTGGGGAAGATGTTCGCTTTTCATGGCGGCTCCTGGTTCGTATCCGGCCCTATCGTGGGGCCGGTGCGCCACGCGCGCACTCCAGCTCTTGCTTTCGAATTGCGATGCTAGAATCGCGGCTGACCGCAGCCATCATTATCGTCCTTCCGGAGAGCAGTTTGAACGAACAGAGCGCGCAAGCGAGTACCCCCATCTTCCAGCGTATCAAGGATTACCTGGTCGGCGAGATCGCGTCCGGCCGCTGGAAGGAAGGCGACCTCGTGCCCTCGGAGCAGGCGCTGGTGCGCCAGTTCGGGGTCTCGCGCATGACCGTCAACCGCGCCGTGCGCGAACTCACCGCCGAACAGGTGCTGACCCGGCGCCAGGGTTCGGGCACCTATGTGGCGCCGCAAAAATACCAGGCCACCCTGGTCGAGATCCGGAATATCGCCGACGAAGTGCGCGCGCGCGGCCACCGCCACCGCAGCAGCCTGCACCTGTTGGAAGCAGCGCCGGCAGGCGAGGCGCTGGCATTGCAGTTCGGCCTGGCGCCGGACAATCTCTTGTATCACTCGCTGATCGTGCACTTCGAGAACGAGGTGTCGATCCAGCTCGAAGACCGCTGGGTGAATCCGGCCTGCGCGCCCGATTACCTGGCCCAGGATTTCAATGCCATCACCCCCAATGAACACCTGATGGCGGTGGCGCCGCTGCAGGGCGCCACCTGGGCCATCGAATCGCTGGGCGCCCCGCGCGAGGTGGCCGAGCTGCTGGCCATCGAGGCCAAGGACCCCTGCCTGGTACTCAAGCGCAAGACGACGTCGGGCGGACAGGTGGCCTCCAGCGTGACCATGTGGCATCCGGGCCACCTGTACCAGTTCACCGGCAGCGTGGGCTAAGAACCCAAGCCGGGCTGTCACGCAACACCCGACAGTATTTTTTGGGCGGCATGCGCCACGCATGCCGCATCTCGCCCATAATTCCCTTCCAGTCAAAATTCTTTCAGAACCAAACGTATGAACGATGCCGCTGTTGCCAGTCCCGTCCAGCCGCCGCGCGTGCTGGTGCTCGACGACGACCGCTTCATGCTGGACGTGCTGACCGACATGCTGGAGCAGGTGGGCGTGCGCGAAGTGTTTGCCGAGGCCAGCACCCGGCGCGCCCTTGCCACCCTGGAAGAGCGCAGTCCGGACACCCTGATCTGCGACCTGGCCCTGCCCGACATGGATGGCATCGAGTTCCTGCAGGCTGCCGCGGCGCGCGGTTTCAATGGCCGTGTTATCTTACTTTCGGGTATGGATCAAGGGGTGCGCGACGCCGCCGGCGAGCTGGCGCGGGTGCTCGGCCTGCGCGTGGCGGGCACCTTCCGCAAGCCGATCGGACTGGACCAATTACGCTCGGCCGTGGCGAGTTAAGTTTTATACAAACGCCTGAACACTTTTCGGGAAAATGCGGTATTATTCGGCCTAAATCCCCCGCCTGACGTCCTCTTGACGCCCTTCCAATATTGAGTTTGCGCACATTGTCTCCACCATTGTGTTGCAACCCAGTTTTTAAAAAAATCGGAAGCCGGACGATCTTTTATAGTCTCCAGGCGTACATTGATCCTTTGAGGAAAACATGAGCGAAAACATTAAACACATCAGCGATGCTTCTTTCGAAACCGACGTGCTCAAGTCCGAGCGTCCGGTCCTGGTCGATTTCTGGGCCGAGTGGTGCGGTCCGTGCAAGATGATCGCCCCGATCCTCGAAGAAGTGGCAAAAGAATACGGCGACAAGATCACGATCGCGAAGATGGACGTCGACGCCAACCAGGCCGTGCCGGCCCAGTTCGGCATCCGTGGCATCCCGACCCTGATCCTGTTCAAGAACGGTGCTCCTGCAGCCCAGCAAGTTGGCGCCATCGCCAAAGGCAAGCTGAAGGATTTCATCGAAAGCAACATCTGATCAAACGTTCGCAGAACGTCTTGTAAAGAAAGCGGCGGCAGCGCGCCCGCACTGCCGCCATTGATCGGGTAGCCCGCCGTTTCCGGCCGCTTCCCCCTGACTAACCCACGCAGTCCCCTCCCCTACCTTTACTTTCCCGTCACGGGACACCCACATAACATGCACTTATCTGAACTGAAGGCAATGCACGTCTCCGCCCTTCTGGAGATGGCAATCAGCCTCGACATCGACAACGCAGCGCGCCTGCGCAAACAAGAACTGATGTTCGCCATCCTGAAGAAGCGCGCCAAGCAGGGCGAGCAGATCTTCGGCGACGGCGCACTCGAAGTCCTGCCCGACGGCTTCGGTTTCCTGCGTTCGCCCGATGCGAGCTACATGGCCTCGACCGACGACATCTACATCTCGCCGTCGCAGATCCGCCGCTTCAACCTGCATACGGGTGACTCGATCGAAGGCGAAGTGCGCACCCCGAAGGATGGCGAGCGCTACTTCGCACTGGTAAAGGTGGACAAGGTCAACGGCGAATCGCCGGAAGCCTCGAAACACCGCATCCTGTTCGAAAACCTGACGCCGCTGCACCCGAACGAGCCGCTGCGCCTCGAGCGCGACATGAACGGCGCCGAAAACATCACCGGCCGTATCGTCGACCTGATCTCGCCGATCGGCAAGGGCCAGCGCGGTCTGCTGGTGGCCTCGCCGAAGTCCGGCAAGTCGGTCATGCTGCAGCACATCGCCCACGCGATCACCGCGAACCACCCGGACGTTACCCTGATCGTCCTGCTGATCGACGAGCGTCCTGAAGAAGTGACGGAAATGCAGCGCTCGGTGCGCGGCGAAGTCGTCGCCTCGACCTTCGATGAACCGGCCACCCGCCACGTACAGGTTGCCGAGATGGTGCTGGAAAAGGCCAAGC
This sequence comes from Massilia sp. YIM B02769, assembly GCF_030411995.1. Lineage (GTDB taxonomy): Bacteria > Pseudomonadota > Gammaproteobacteria > Burkholderiales > Burkholderiaceae_D > Telluria. The sequence goes on along the minus strand of NZ_JASNRC010000003.1, from coordinate 182,672 downwards.
GCCTGGTCGAGATGAAGAAGGACGTGGTCATCCTGCTGGACTCGATCACCCGCCTGGCGCGCGCCTACAACACCGTGATCCCGGCCTCGGGCAAGGTCCTGACCGGCGGTGTCGACGCCAACGCCCTGCAGCGTCCGAAGCGTTTCTTCGGCGCCGCCCGTAACGTGGAAGAAGGCGGCTCGCTGACCATCGTCGCGACCGCCCTGATCGAAACCGGCTCGCGCATGGACGACGTGATCTACGAGGAATTCAAGGGCACCGGCAACATGGAAGTCCACCTCGAGCGCCGCCTGGCCGAGAAGCGCGTCTATCCGGCCATCAACCTGAACAAGTCGGGCACCCGCCGCGAGGAACTGCTGATCAAGCCGGACCAGCTGCAAAAGATCTGGATCCTGCGCAAGTTGCTGTACTCGATGGACGAGATCGAGGCGATGGAGTTCATCCTCGACAAGATGCGTGCGACGAAGACCAATGTGGAATTCTTCGACATGATGCGCCGCGGCGGGTAATTCCGGCCAACAGCATCGTGAAAGGCGGCTTCGGCCGCCTTTTTTATTCATGCGTATCGATAACGTATCCGTTATGGCGAACGCAACCGTACGGTGGGCACCCCGTGCCCACGCGGAAATGTGCATCGTGGCTGCTCCCTCCGACGCGAATCATGTGATCAGCGGCCAACGCTCGCTCAAGCGTCACGTTGACTCCACGTTCCGCGTGGGCACGGAGTGCCCACCGTACGATCACCCGATCGGCCACACATCCGCCGCCGCAATTCCTGGAACGGTTGCCTCAACCGCCGGAGCGTTTTATAATCGTGGGTTCAGTACCTCAACCCCTGGCAAGTGATCGGCAATCGGGTCAAGAAGCAGAGCGACCGACGAAGTGCTGTTTGGCTACCAAACAAACCAAGGCAAAACCATGAAGACCGATACCCATCCAGATTACCGCGAAGTCCTGTTCCACGACGTGTCGTGCGACTTCAAGTTCATCACCCGTTCGACCATCGCTACCCGCGAAACCGCGACCTACGAAGGTAAAGAATACCCACTGATCAAGATCGAGGTGTCGGCTGAATCGCACCCGTTCTACACCGGCAAGCACAAGATCGTCGACACCGCTGGCCGCGTCGAGAAGTTCCGCCAGAAGTTCGGCTCGGTCGGTTCGAAGACCTCGGTCGCGAACGGCTAAGCAACACAGCAAGTCAATCTTCCGCGCGCCTCCAGCAGGCGCTGTGCGAGATACGAGAAGAAGCCGGTTTCCGGCTTCTTTTTTTTCGTCTTTCCAATCGCCGCTATACTAGCGCGACATTTATTTCGCATCAGACTTATCGATGAAACCAGTCCGCCTCCCCGCCGCCGCCACGCTGGCCCTGCCGCGCTGGGCGCTGTACGCGCTCGGCATGCTGTATATCCTGCCGGGACTGATCGGCCGCGACCCGTGGAAGGATGACGCCGGCAGCTTCGGCATCATGTGGACGATGGCACGCGGCGGCCTGCACGATTGGCTCTACCCGAACATCGCCGGCCTCGCCGTCAACGACGAAGGCCCGCTCGCCTTCTGGCTGGGCGCCATCTGCATCAAGCTGTTCGGCTGGCTGCTGGGCGACGTGCTGGCCGCACGCGTCTCGAATATCGGTATCTTTGTCCTCGGCACCATGTCGCTGTGGTACACCGCCTTCCACCTGGGACGGCGTCCGGAAGCCCAGCCGCTGCGCCTGGCCTTCGGCGGCCAGCCCGAACCCGACGACTATGGCCGCACCCTGGCCGACACCGCCGTGCTGGTCTACCTCGGCTCGCTTGGCCTCTTGCTGTACAGCCACGAAACCCTGGCCGTCACCCTGCAGGGCTCGCTGATCGCCTACTTCCTGTACCGCGCCGTGCGCTACGTCGAGAACGCCAGCGTGCGCAATGCCGCCCTGGTCGGCCTGGCGCTGGGCGCCCTGACCCTGACGCGCGGCCCGCTGTCGCCGATCGCGCTGGTGATCGCCCTCTTCCTCGGCGCCCGCTTCTTCCGCCTGCCCGCGCGCACGTCGCTGCGCCACATGGCCCTGGCCGCAGGCGTGGCCCTGCTGCTGACCCTGGTGTGGGTGCTGCCGGCGAGCATCGTCCAGCCCTACGGCCAGTCGCCGGTGCCGGCCTGGACGGCCTGGAACCTGAACGAGCTGAGCCTGCCGAACTGGACCTCGATCAGCGCCTTCTTCCGCGTCGGCGTGTGGTTCTTCTGGCCGGCCTGGCCGTTCGCCGGCTGGGCGATCTGGGCCTGGCGCCGCCAGCAGAACCTGCTGCACATCGTGCTGCCCCTGACTTTCCTCGGCGCCCTGACCCTGGTGATCCTGTGCGACCCGTCGCCGGAAAACGGCGACCTGCTCAAGCTGCTGCCGCCGCTGGCCCTGATGGCCGCCTTCGGCCTGCCGACCATGAAACGCGGCGCCATCAACGCCATCGACTGGTTCTCGGTGATGGTGCTGACCACCCTCGCCGCCCTGGTCTGGCTGTTCTGGATCGCCAAGCTGACCGGCTGGCCGGCCCAGCTCGCCCACAACGCCCTGAAACTGGTGCCGGGCTTCAAGCCGGAATTCGGCATCATCTCCTTCCTGGTGGCAGCCGGCGGCACGGTCGGCTGGATCGTGCTGGTGCGCTGGCGCGTGTCGCGCCAGCCATCCGTGCTGTGGCGCGCCGTGGTGCTGTCGTCCAGCGGCCTGATCCTGCTGTGGGTGTTGCTGATGACCCTGTTCCTGCCGGACCTGAACTACCGCAGGAGCTATGCCGGCGTGGCCCAGGCCATCGCTGCCAAGCTGCCGCCGAACGCCAACTGCATCGACACGAATGTGAGCGCCGCCCAGCGCGCCTCGTTCGCCTACTTCGGCCGCCTGCCGTTTGCCGGCATGGAAGGCGGACAATGCGACTACGTGCTGCTGCAGGACAGCGTCAGGACGCGCGCCAAGGCGGACGACAAAGCCGACAACAAGGCAGACAGCAAGGCGGACGACGATCGTGCCAACGGCAAGCCCGGCGACAAGCGCGCCCTGGCGCAGCGCCTGGACACGGGCCGTGCCACGCTGTTGTGGGAAGGCCGCCGCGCCTCGGACCGCGACGAGCGTTTCCGCCTCTATCGCCGCCGCTGAGCGCCCGGCGCCTGATCGATACCGCCCTCCGGCACCCGCCGCAGGGCGGTTTTTTCATGGCGCCCGCGCCGTGCGCCGCCGCGCCAGCGCCCCCGCCGCCAGGCCGGCCAGCAGCAACGCAAAGGCGGGCGCTTCCGGCACCGGCGACACCGCCAGGTCGGCGCCGAAACTGCCGCCGCCGCTGCCCAGCACCAGCCCGTCGACGCGCACCGCGTAAGCCCCGGTCGGCAAGTCGTAGGCCGCCAGCGACCAGGAATCCGGGGCGCCGTCGCCGAAGCCGGTACCGTCGATGCCGGCAATGGCCGGGCCGATCACGGCCAGCGTGGCGGGATCGTAGCGGTACAGGCTGAGGGCAAGGATGTCGAGGTCCTTGCCCAGCGGCGAATTCAGGAAGGAGGACGTCACCGAGGCCGCCGCATCGAAAGGCAGGCCGGCGACATCGAAGGTAAACAGCTCGGTGAAGGCGCGGCCGGACTCGGCGGCCGTGAAGCCGTCGCCGAAATGGGCGTTGAAGCCGCCGGCGCCGTCGCCGATGGCCACGACCGGCGTGCTGCGCTCGATCGTTTGCGCGGCGGCATCGGGACCGGCACAGGCGGCGTTCGCCAGCAGGCCGGCGAACAGCAGGGAAGTCTTGTTCATATGCACTCCATCGACAAAGGTCGTGACGCGGCGCGGCGGCACGCTCGCGCCGCCCCTCATGCTTTGAGCGGATGACAGGGCCGGACGTTTGCTTCGGACCGTCCCCCTCCTTGAGTCAGCTCAATCCGGGACCATATACGGGGCAGACAATGGCAGGCAGTGCCATCGTCATCCGACGTTCGCACCATGGAGGACACAACATGAAAAGCGTAATGTTTTCGGAAGTCGTGCCGGCGCAGCGCAACGCCGGCCTGCTGCGCACGCTGTCGCCGCTGACGGCATACGGCCTGACGGTGGCCATCGGCATGCCGCTGCTGGTGCTGGCGATGCACCTGTTCGACCCGACCGCCCCGCTCGCCTGGATCGTGCTGCCGGTGCTGGCCGGCCTGGCCTTGCCCCTGTGCATCAGCGCCCCCGGACGGCTCGACGTCAACACCCGCTTCGACGCCTGCCACATGGCCGATACGCTCGACGCCACCCTCGCCGCGCTCGGCTACGCCCGCAGCGACGCCGGCCCGGGCCTGCTGCGCTATGCCAAGGCCGCACGGCCGACCTGGCGCAACCGGGCGCAGAACGTGAATGTCCGGGTGCATGCGCATGCGCTGGAAGTGATCGGGCCGATTCCCGTCCTGCGCGCATTGCAAAAGGCGCTGGCCGGCTAGCCTCCGGTTCACGGCCTCTGTTGTAAACTGGTCAGCACCGGAATTGGTGTGCTAATATGCGGCCTCGTTGTGTGCCAGGCCTCTGTGGCGGAATTGGTAGACGCACTTGACTCAAAATCAAGCGCCGTAAGGCGTGCCGGTTCGATTCCGGCCGGAGGCACCAGCCGGAGCACAACACCGACATTCAGCAATACGACAAGACCGCGTTTCTTTTTGGAGAACGCGGTTTTTTCTTTTTCCGGCCTGGGTTTGCGAATGCCGATGCCACACTTGCCCGGGGGAGCATTACTTGCCTGCCTGAACAGCCCAGTTGTCGTAGGTGCGATCGATCCGCTTCAGCGTACCATCGCGCCCGAGCGCGGCAAACGCATCGTTCAGGCGCCCGATCACCGCATCCGGCACACCGGGGTTACAAGCCAGGAACACATCCTGGCGGCTGAATGTAAACACGGGCACGATCCTGCCCTTCCACCCGTTATGCTCAAGCACCATGCTGCCGCGCCGTAGCGATGCCGCCCACAAATCGATGCGTCCGAGCAGCAGCTTCTGCGGATTGATCAAATCGTGCGGGGCGGTATCGACCAGGAAGCCGCGGCTGCGCAGGTAATCGTCGCGCGCATCGCCCCGATACGTGCCTATCCGGTAGGGCCGTGCATCTTCCAACGAGGCCAGCGCGATGCGGCGGTCGGCGCGCGCCATCAGCACCCACTGCGCGCTGTCGCTCGGGCCGACCCACTTGAACAGGGCTTCGCGCTCGGGCGTACGGGTGGTGGAGTAGACGCAGGCATCCAGGCGTTCGCGGGCGGCGGCATAGGCGCGCTTCCAGGGCAGCGTCTCGATCGTGTAGGCCACGCCGGCGCGTGCCATGGCCGCGCGCACTTTATCGGTGGCGATCCCGACCACCCGGCCGCTGGCGTCGCGCATGCTCGATGGCGCCGCCTCCTCGGTGGCAATGTAGAGGGCGCCCGGGTGTTGCGGCGCCTGGGCGGCGCGTGCGGGCAAGGATGCGGACAAAAGCGCAGCCAGGGCCAGATACACGGCACCCAAGGTGATTCGCTGTACTTGCATGATGCCGCCCTCCTGGTACGTGGTCGATCATGGAAAAAGCCTGATGTTCCAGGTCATCCCATCCAGTCAGCATACCCGAAGGAAGTATGGCAACGCTAACTCTTGCACACTTGGTCGCAAGCACGCGACACATGCGATAACAGCCTTATAAGTTTTCCCAATAAACTCAAGACTTTCCATACGGAAAATGTCATACTCAATGGCATCCGCTCTGATTTCGTTTTTACTGATTTAGCCTTACCGAAAGACGCCATGCCGCTTTTCACGTTGCCCGATGACCCGTCGCTGCTCAGCTACGGCATCTACGATTCCAAGCTCGTGCTGTTGTCGCTGCTTGTGGCGATCTTTTCTTCGTGGATGGGCCTGCAGATCGCCGGCCAGGCGCGTCAGCGCAGCAGCCAGCGCACGGTCTTCCTGCTGACCGGCAGCCTGGCGCTGGGCGCCGGGGTCTGGGCCATGCACTTCATCGGCATGCTGGCCTTTAACCTGTGCACCCAGGTTGCCTACAACCCGATGACCACCATCCTGTCTAGCCTGCCGAGCATCTTCGCCTCCTACGTCGCCCTGAGCCTGATCGCGCGCGAACGCCTGGGCGGCTGCGGCCTGCTGGTCGGCGGCGTGCTGGTCGGCGCCGGCATCGGCGCCATGCACTATGCCGGCATGGAAGGCATGCAGATGGGCCTGGAGCTGCGCTACGACCCGTATATTTTCGTGCTGTCGATCGTGGTGGCTGTGGTGCTGGCCACGCTGGCGCTGTGGGTGCGTTTCGGCCTGCGCCGCTTTGCCCGCCTGGGCGAGAACCAGCGCCTGCTGGTGGCGGCCACCGTGATGGGCTGCGCCATCTCGGGCATGCACTACACCGGCATGGCCGCCGCACGCTTCGTCGGCCGCATCGATCCGAACGCCCCGGCCTCGTCCGACACCACCGCGCTAGCGCTCGGCATCTCCCTGATCACCGTGCTGTTCACGGTGCTGGTGCTGGCCGCCAACGGCCTGCTGCGCTACCGCCGCCTGTACGGCGAACTGTCGCGCAGCGAAGCCTGGATGCGCGCCCTGCTCACCACCACCATCGACGGAGTGATCACGATCGACCGCGCCGGCACCATCCTCGAATTCAATGCCTCGGCCGAGAAGATCTTCGGCTGGCGCCGCGACGAGATCGTGGGCGGCAACGTGCGCCTCCTGATGACCGAGGAGGAGCGCAACAACAGCGCCGGCCTGCTCGGCTACCTGGCCGACAGCGCCACGCCCGCTCCCAACAACGCCGAGGTCGAGGCCCTGCGCCGCGACGGCAGCCTGGTGCCGATCCGCTTCGCGGTCGGCCACGCGCCGCTCGAAGACCAGGAATTGTTCGTCTGCTTCGTCACCGACATCACCGAGCGGCGCGAGATGGTGCAGGCGCTGCGCGCCAGCGAGCAGCAGTTCCGCTCCCTGATCGGCACCATTCCCGGCATCTCCTACCGCAGCCGCATCGAAGGCACGCATCCGATGGTGTTCATCAGTGACGCCGTCGAGCGCGTGGCCGGCTACCCGGCGCGTGACTTCATCGGCGACCCGCCCGGCGCCGCGCCACGCCGCTGCTTCGGCGCCCTGATCCACGCTGCCGACCGCGTGCGCGTGTCGGAAGCCATCGAGACCGCCCTGCGCGAAGACCGCCCCTGGCTGGTCGAATACCGCCTGCTGCACGCCGACGGCAGCACCCGCTGGCTGTGGGAGAACGGCACCGCCGTGCGCGACGACGACGGCAAGCTGGCCTGGCTCGACGGCGTGATCCTCGACATCAGCGAGCGCCGCATGATGGAAGAAGCGCTGCGCGACGCCAAGGACAACGCCGAGCAGGCCGCCGCCGCGCGTGCGACGTTCGTGGCCAACATGAGCCACGAGATCCGCACCCCGATGAACGCCATCCTCGGTTTCACCGACGTGCTGCTCGACGGCGAACTGGCCCCGAACCAGCGGCGCCACCTCGACACCGTGCGCAACGCCGGCCGCTCGCTCTTGCGCCTGCTGAACGAGATCCTGGACACCGCCAAGCTGGAAAAAGGCGCGGTCGAACTCGAGATCAACGATTTCAATTTGCTGTCCCTGATCGACGAACTGTCGTCGACGCTGGCGGCGAACGCGCGCGCCAAGGGCCTGCACGTCGACATCCACTACGACCCGGCGCTGCCGACCAACCTGCGCGGCGATGAGCTGCGCATACGCCAGGTGCTGACCAACCTGCTCGACAACGCGATCAAGTTCACCGCCGCCGGCAGCGTGGTGCTGCGCGCCGAAGCCCAGGGCGACCAGCTGCATTTCAGCGTGAAGGACACCGGCATCGGCATCGCGCCCGAGCGCCTGGACGCGATCTTCGATCCCTTCACCCAGGCAGACGCCTCGATGACGCGCCGCTTCGGCGGCACCGGCCTGGGCACCACCATCAGCAAGCAGCTGGTCGAGCTGATGGGCGGGAAGATCTGGGCCGAGAGCACGGTCGGCGAAGGCACCACCTTCCACGTGCTGCTGCCGCTGATGGTAGCGCGCTTCGCGCCGCAGCAGGCGCGCGTGCGCACCGCCGCCGCCTTGCCGCGCCTGCGCGTGCTGGTGGCCGACGACGTGCCGCAGAACCTGGAACTGTTGCAGCTCTTGATGGCGCGCCGCGGCCACACCATGACCGGCGCCTCGGACGGCGCCCAGGTGGTGGAGCTGGCCGCGCGCCAGGACTTCGACCTGATCCTGATGGACTTCCAGATGCCGACCATCGACGGCCTGCGCGCCACGCGCCTGATCCGCGAACAGGCCGAAGCGGCCGGCCGCCCGCGCGTGCCTGTGATCGCCATGACCGCCAGCGTGCTGGCCGAGCACCGCCGCGCCAGCGCGGAAGTGGGCATGGACGGTTTCGCCTCCAAGCCGGTCGACTGGTTCACGCTCTCGCATGAAATCGCGCGCGTGCTCGGCATCGGCTCGAACGCGGCCCAGGATGCGCCGGCGGTCGGGCGCCAGGCCTGGAACCGCATGGGCGGCGTGCACCGCTGGGGCGGCAAGGAAGACGCCTACCTGGAAGCGCTGGCCCACTTCCACGCCCAGCACGCGCTGCTGCCGCAGTTCCTGCGCGGCTTTGCCGACGGCGCCGACTACCCGTCGCTGCGCATGCTGGCGCACAAGGTGCGCGGCGTGGCCGCGAACCTCGGCCTGGAACTGCTGAGCGATGCGCTGGCCGAACTGGAAACCCTGGCCGAAGGCGACAAGGGCCAGCAGCTGGCCACCCTGGCCCTGCTGCCGCAGGCGCTGGACGGGGTCGATGCCGCCCATGCGGAAGTACTGGCGCTGGTCCGCCACCAGCAGCCTGCCGCCGCACCTGCGGCAAATGCTGCCGGCGAGAGCGTCGACCTGGCGCGCGCGCGCCGCGCCGGCGGCCTGCTGCACGATGCCCTGGCCCGCGGCGCCCTCGACGACGCGGCCCTGGCCGGGCTGGCGGCGGCGCTGGCCGGCCACCCGGTGGCCGCGCGCGTGACGCAGGTCCAGGCCGCCCTGGCCGATTTCGACTTCGACCTCGCCCAGCAGCAGCTCGACGCCGTGCTGATCGCGCTCGAAACCCTAGACGATGTAACGCCACAGGAAACGATGCAATGAGCAACAACACCACCCGCCCGCTGATCCTGGCGGTCGACGACGAAGCCAGCAACCTGCAGCTGCTGCGCCAGATTTTGCAGGACCACTACCGCCTGCTGTTTGCCAAGGACGGCGCGCGCGCGCTGGAACTGGCGGCCAAGGAGCGCCCCGACCTGGTGCTGCTCGACGTGATGATGCCGGGGATGAGCGGCTACGAAGTCTGCGCCGCGCTGAAGGCCGATCCGATGACGGCGCCGATTCCGGTGGTGTTCGTCACCGCTCTCACCGACACCGCCGACGAACTCGAAGGCTTCGAGGCCGGCGCCGTCGACTACATCACCAAGCCGGTCAGCCCGCCGCTGGTGCGCGCGCGCGTGCGCACCCATTTGTCGCTGGTGCGCACCGAGGAACTGAAGGCCTCGCGCCTGGCGATCGTCCAGCGCCTGGGCCTGGCCGCCGAGTACAAGGACAACGAGACCGGCCTGCACGTGATCCGCATGAGCCACTTCGCGCGCATCCTGGGCCTGGCGGCCGGCATGACAGAAGAAGAAGCCGACGATTTGCTGCACGCCGCGCCGATGCACGACGTCGGCAAGATCGGCATCCCCGACCGCATCCTGCAAAAGGCCGGCCCGCTCGATCCGGACGAGTGGAAGATCATGCAGAGCCACGCCACCATCGGCGCCGAGATCATCGGCCAGCACGAAGGCGGCATGCTGAAGCTGGCGCACGACATCGCCATGACCCACCACGAGAAGTACGACGGCAGCGGCTATCCGAACAAGCTGGCGGGCGAGCAGATTCCGCTCACCGGCCGCATCGTCGCGATCGCCGACGTGTTCGACGCCCTGACCTCGGTGCGCCCCTACAAGCGGGCCTGGAGCGAGGAGGAGGCGGTGGAGTACCTGGTCGGGCAGAAGGGCAAGCACTTCGACCCGGCGCTGGTCGATTTGTTCGTGGCCCAGCTGCCGGCGATCCGTACCGTGCGGCTGCGCTGGGCGGAGAAGGTGGAGGCGGAGGCGCAGGCGGCCTGATTTGGTACCGCGTGTCGAAAACCTGCCGGGCGCTGCGCGGCGCTATTTCGATACATCCTGTGACGTACCGCGTGGGTTCGGGAGCCCACCCTACGAAACAAGAACGACAACAACGAAAGCAAAAGGGGCGCACTGCGCCCCTTTTGCTTTACCCCGCCCTGATTACTCCGGCGTCACCGGCGGCGCCACCGGCGTGGGCGCCTGCGGCGCGCCGGCCTGCCTGGCCAGCACCTCCCGGTACAGCGCGGTGTAGCCCGCCGCCATCTGCTCCGAAGTAAACACCTCTTCGAAGCGCTGGGCCGCGCGCCGGCCCATGGCGCGTGCCAGTCCGGGATCGTTCCACAGCCGGCCCATGGCCGCGCGCAGCGCCGCGGCGTCGCCGGGCGGCACCACCAGGCCGGTCTCGCCGTCGATGTTGATGTAGGTGGTGCCGGTGCCGATCTCGCAGGAGATCATCGGCTTGCCGACCATCGCCCCTTCCAGCAGCGACACGCCGAACGCCTCGGAACGCAGGTGCGAGGGGAAGGACATCGCATACGCCAGCGTCAGCAGCGCCACCTTGTCGTCCTCATCGATCGCGCCGGTGAACAGCACGTTCTTCAGGCCCAGGCGCGCGGCCTGGGCTTTCAGGGCCGCTTCCTCCGGCCCGGCGCCGACGATCACCACCGGGTACTCGGTGTCCGCCACCGCTTCCAGCAGCACGTGCAGGCCCTTGTAGTAGCGCAGCACCCCGACGAACAGGAAGAACTTCGGGCCGACCCGCTCGCGCCAGTATGCCAGCTTGGCCGGGTCGGGCTGCGGATAGCTGGTCTGGTCCAGGCCGAAGGGAATCACGCGCGTCTTGTCCGGGTACTGCGCCAGCACCGGCGACGAAGCCAGGTAGTTCGGCGAGCTGGCCACGATGGCGTTGACGCTGCGCAGGAAGCGGTGCTTCAGCGGCTGGTACAGGCGCAGCAGGCTTTTCTGGCGCACGATGTCGGAGTGGTAGGTCACGACCGTCGGCTTGCGCACGCGCGCCACGAAATGGGCCAGGTCCATGAAGGGCCAGGGGAAGTGGTAGTGCACCACGTCGGCCTCGCGCGCCAGGCGCGCCAGCGCGCCGAGCGAGGCCACTGAACAGGCGTTCGAGGCGATCTCGAAGTCGAGCGGCACCCGGTGCACGGTATGGCCTTCGAAGGCGATCGGCCGCAGGTTCTTCTCGCGCGACAGCGAGAGCACGGTGTTGGTCACGCCGAGGCGGCCGGTGCCGACGCACATCTGGCGGATCACCTGCTCGATGCCGCCGACGGTGTCGGGGTAATACGTTTTATAGAAATGGAGAACGCGCATGGACGTGGTGAAAAATGAACGCTTGGTGCGCGAATCGTTGACGGAAGGCGGCGCCGGCGAGCCCGATTGCGGTCGTGCCCGGTCCCACGCACGGCCTGTCCATATTCAGTCCCCGGCCATCCAGCGCAGCGTCTCGGACAGCGGCCGGGTGGGGATGGCGCCGGCGACGCTGGCCAATTTGGCGTTGTCGCCGGTCAGGGTCAGCACATCGTTGGCGCGCACGAAGGCCGGGTTGACCCGGACTTCGATGCGGTAGCCGGCGATCTCCGACATCATGTCGATCACGCCCGCCAGCGAATGGCTGCGCCCCGAGCAGATGTTGAAGGCCTCGCCCGCCGGCGCGGCCGCCAGCAGGCGGCGGTAGCTCCAGGCCACCATGCGCACGTCGGAAAAGTCGCGCGCGATGGCCAGGTTGCCGAGTTCGATGGCCGGGGCCTTGCGGCGGAAGTGCGACACGATCTTCGGCAGCAGGAAATTCTCGCCCTGCCCGCGACCGGTGTAGTTGAAGGGCCGCGCGATGACGATCGGCAGCCGGTCCATCCACAGGCGCGCCATGTATTCCATGGCCAGCTTGCTGACCGCGTAGTCGTTGGCCGGCGCCGGCGCCACCTGCTCGTCGATGAAGGACACGCTGGCGTTGCCGTAGATGTTGGCCGAGGAGGCCAGCAGTACCGCCGACGGCCTGTTGCGCAGCGCGGCCAGCGCTTCCAGCAGGTTGCGGGTGCCGGCCACGTTGACGCGGTAGATCTGCTCGGCGTCGCCATGGCCGACAAAGGCGATGCCGGCCAGGTGCACGACCACGTCGGGCTGGATTTCCTCGACCATCGCGGCCAGCGCCACGCGGTCGCACAGGTCGACCGGGAAGACGCCGGGCTCGGGCGCATCGCCGGGCGTGGACGTGCCGAACACGCGGTAGCCGGCGCTTTCCAGCTCGCGCGCCACGTAGGCCCCGGTGAAGCCGCGCAGCCCGGTGACCAGGGCGCGCCGGCCCTCGCCTTCGCGCTCCGCCGTGCCTGCCCCCTGCTGCGTGCTTGCGATGCTCATGTCAGAACGAGGCGCCCTGTTGGTTGCGGCGCATGTCGGCGTCGACCATCATCTGGCACAGCTCTTCCAGGGTGGTCTTCGGTTCCCAGCCCAGTTCGCGCTTCGCCTTTTCCGGGTTGCCGATCAGGAGATCGACTTCGGCAGGACGGTAGAACTTCGGCGACACGCGCACCAGGGTCTTGCCGCTCCTGGCGCAGCGCGCGATTTCGTTCTCGGCGCTGCCGCTCCATTCGAGGTTGATGTCGGCGCCCTTGAAAGCCATGGTGACGAAGTCGCGCACGGTCTCGGTGCGGTTGGTCGCCAGCACGTAGGTGTCGGGACGCTCGGCCTGCAGCATGCGCCACATGCCTTCGACGTATTCCTTGGCGAAGCCCCAGTCGCGCTTGGCGTCCATGTTGCCCAGTTCGAGGACGTCGAGCTTGTTCAGCACGATCTTGGCGACCGAATCGGTGATCTTGCGGGTGACGAACTCGCGGCCGCGCAGCGGCGACTCGTGGTTGAACAGGATGCCCGAGGCGCCGAAGATGTCGTAGCTCTCGCGGTAGTTGATCGTCATCCAGTGCGCGTACAGCTTGGCCACGCCGTAGGGGCTGCGCGGGTAGAACGGGGTGTCCTCGACCTGCGGGATGGCCTGCACCTTGCCGAACATCTCCGAGGTCGAGGCCTGGTAGAAGCGGATCTTCGGATTGACCAGACGGATCGCCTCGAGCAGGTTGACGGCGCCCAGGCCAGTGATCGAGGCGGTGGTCAACGGCTGGTCGAAGGAGACGCCGACGAAGCTCTGCGCAGCCAGGTTGTAGACCTCGTCCGGCTCGGCGCTCTGGAGCAGGCGCAGGCTCGAGGCCAGGTCGGTCAGGTCGTATTCGACCAGCGACAGGTTCGGGTGCGCGGCGATACCAAGCTCCTCGATGCGCCAGAAATTGGTCGAACTGGCACGGCGGAAGGTGCCGGTGACGTGGTAGCCCTTGTCGAGCAGCAGCTGCGCCAGGTAGGCGCCGTCCTGGCCGGTGATGCCGGTGACGACGGCGCGTTTTGTTGTTTTTTGCATGGTCTTGGAGTTCCGGATGAGTGCTCGGGTCGATCAGATACTTTTATGACAACCACTTATTGTAACAGAGCCATATTCCGTTACGGCCATACGGCAACAGGACAGCGGTCCCAGCCGTCAATCGACAGCATTATTGCGCGAAACACCACACGGAAAGGGGGCGCTTACGGATTGTTACTTGTTCAAGCCCAAAAAAAACAGGCGAGCACGCTCGCCTGTGATTGGTCTCAACTGCACGCAAACTTCTCGCAACTTGCGCGTACCGGAACTGAACTTTCCAGTTCCGGCAAAGTTCCGGCTTATCGGTTCGATACCGCGTCCACCACGCACAGCGCCGTCATGTTGACGATGCGGCGCACCGTGGCCGACGGCGTCAGGATGTGCACCGGCTTGGCGCAGCCGAGCAGCACCGGACCCACCGCGATGCCGTTGCCGGCGGCGGTCTTCAGCAGGTTGTAGGCGATGTTGGCCGAATCGATGTTCGGCATCACCACCAGGTTGGCGTCGCCCTTCAGCGTCGACTGCGGCATGATCTTCGCGCGCAGCTTCGAGTCGAGCGCGGCGTCGCCGTGCATCTCGCCGTCGATCTCCAGGTGCGGCGCCTTTTGCTGCACCAGGCCCAGGGTGGCGCGCATCTTCTGCGCCGACTCGCTGTCCGAGGTGCCGAAGTTCGAATGCGACACCAGCGCCACGCGCGGGGTGATGCCGAACCGTTCCAGCTCCTCGGCCGCCATGATCGTGATCTCGGCCAGCTCGTGCGCGGTCGGGTTGTCGTTCACATGGGTGTCGACCATCGCCAACTGGCGTTCCTCGGTGATGATGAAGTTCATCGCCGCGTACACGTCGGCGCCCGGACGGCGGCCCAGCACCTTGTCGATGAAGTCGAGGTGGGTCCAGGTGGTGCCGTAGGTGCCGCAGATCATGCCGTCGGCGTCGCCCTTGTGGATCATCATGGCGCCGATCAGGGTATGGCGGCGGCGCATCGCCAGCTTGGCCATGTCGGCGGTCACGCCCTTGCGCATCACCATCTGGTGGTAAGTCTGCCAGTAGTCGCGGTAGCGCTCGTCGAAGTCTGGGTTGATGACGTCGAAGTGCTGGCCCAGTTTGAGGCGCAGGCCGAACTTCTCGATGCGCTGCTCCAGCACGGCCGGACGGCCGACCAGGATCGGGCGCGCCAGCTTCTCGTCGACCACCACCTGCACCGCGCGCAGCACGCGCTCGTCCTCGCCCTCGGCATACACGATGCGTTTCAATTCCGGCGGCGTGCTCTTCGCCACCTGGAACAGCGGCTTCATGAAGGAGCCGCTGCGGTAGACGATCTGCTGCAGGCTCTCGGCGTAGGCGTCGAGGTCGGCGATCGGACGCGCGGCCACGCCGCCATCCATGGCCGCCTTGGCCACGGCCGGGGCGATGTGGGTCAGCAAACGCGGGTCGAACGGCATCGGGATCAGGTATTCCGGACCGAACGACAGATTGTTGATGCCGTAGGTGGTGGCCACCACGTCCGACTGCTCGGCGTGGGCCAGGTCGGCGATCGCGTGCACCACGGCGATTTCCATTTCGCGCGTAATCGTCGTCGCACCGCAGTCCAGCGCGCCGCGGAAGATGTAGGGGAAGCAGAGGACGTTGTTCACCTGGTTCGGATAGTCCGAACGGCCGGTGGCGATGATGACGTCGCTGCGCACGGCTTTCGCGTCTTCCGGCAGGATTTCCGGGTTCGGGTTGGCCAGCGCCAGGATGATCGGGTTGGCCGCCATCTGCGCCACCATGTCCGGCTTCAGCACGCCGCCGGCCGACAGGCCGAGGAAGATGTCGGCGCCGGGAATGATGTCGGTCAGGGTACGGTGTTCGGTCTCCTGGGCGAAGCGCTCCTTGTCCGGGTCCATCAGTTCGACGCGGCCCTTGTAGACCACGCCGGCCAGGTCGGTCACGAAAATGTTCTCGATCGGGAAGCCGAGGTCGACGATCAGGTCGAGGCAGGCCAGGGCCGCGGCGCCGGCGCCGGAGACGACGAGCTTGCAGTTCTTGATGTCCTTGCCGACCACCTTCAGGCCGTTCAGGATGGCGGCGCCGACGATGATGGCGGTGCCGTGCTGGTCGTCGTGGAAGACCGGGATCTTCATGCGCTCGCGCAGTTTGCGCTCGATGTAGAAGCACTCCGGCGCCTTGATGTCTTCCAGGTTCACGCCGCCAAAGGTCGGTTCCAGCGAGGCAATGATGTCGACCAGTTTATCGGGGTCGTTCTCGGCGATCTCGATGTCGAAGACGTCGATCGCGGCGAACTTCTTGAAGAGCACGCCCTTGCCTTCCATGACAGGCTTGGAAGCAAGTGGGCCGATGTTGCCCAGGCCGAGGACGGCGGTGCCGTTCGAAATCACGGCCACCAGGTTGCCGCGCGAGGTGTACTTGTACGAGGCCGCCGGGTCCTTGACGATTTCCTCGCAAGGGGCCGCGACGCCGGGCGAATAGGCCAGTGCCAGGTCGCGCTGGTTCAGCAGGCCCTTGGTCGGGGTGACGGCGATCTTGCCGGGGCGGGGAAACTGGTGGTATTCGAGCGCTGCAGCACGCAGTTGTTGGCGTAATTCTTCTTTTTTATCCGATGACGAATCCATGCTATGCAGCCTTCCTGAACTAGAGGGGAACCTCCAATTTTATCAGACTGACTCTTTCTGGCGGCTACGTATTTTCCACTGGCGGGGGTGTTATATAAGCTAGTCTTATAGATGACATCCCCCTATAACCCCGGCCTATAAATGGAGGTTTGCCGCTATTTATATAGTGGCAATGTCCGCCGTCGGCCTGCCGACGTTAGAATTCGCGCATGCTTTCCGAATTCGATCTCATCAAACACTATTTCCGCCGCAACCGCCCCGGACAGGCTGTGCTCGGCATCGGCGACGACTGCGCCCTGCTCGCCCCCACGCCCGGCATGCAGATGGCGATCTCGTCCGACATGCTGGTCGAGGGGCGCCACTTCTTTGCCGGGGCCGACCCGCGCATGCTGGGGCACAAGTGCCTGGCGGTGAACCTGTCCGACCTGGCGGCGATGGGCGCGCGGCCGCTCGGGTTCACGCTGGCCCTGGCCCTGCCCGAAGCGAATCCGGACTGGCTGGCAGGGTTTTCGGCGGGGTTGTTTGCGCTGGCCGATGCCCATGATTGCGAACTGATCGGCGGCGATACGACCCGCGGGCCGCTGAATATCTGCATTACCGTGTTCGGCGAAGTGGCGCCGGGGCAGGCGCTGCGGCGCGATGCGGCGCGGGCCGGCGACGACATCTGGGTTTCCGGGACGCTGGGCGATGCGCGGCTGGCGCTGGCGGGCTACTGGAAAGAGTATGCGCTGGGCGAGGACGAGCACGAGGCGGCGGCATCGCGCATGCACATGCCGACGCCGCGCCTGGCGCTGGGCCTGCGGCTTGCGGACTTTGCCTCGCCGCCGGCGGCACTGGACATCTCGGACGGGCTGGTGGGCGATCTCGGGCATATCCTGGCGGCATCCGGCGTCGGGGCGACGCTGGACGTGGATGCGCTGCCGGCGGGGCCGGTGCTGGTGCGCCAGCCTTTGGCGTGGCGGCGCCGCTTCACGGTGGCCGGTGGCGACGATTACGAGTTGTGTTTTGCGGCGCGGCGCGAAGACCGGGAGGCAGTAATTGCGGCGGGTGCGGCCAGCGGCACGGCGGTGACGCGGGTCGGGACCATCGATGCCGAGGCCGGGTTACGGTTCGTGGATGCGTCAGGCGCGCCGGTATCGATTCAAGTCAGCGGGTGGGACCATTTCAGCGCCGGTTGATGTTCAAGCGTTGTCGTGGTGGGTGTAGGGTGGGTTCTCGAACCCACCACCCCGTGCGCACACCGCGAACTCACCCCGCCCGCGGCACCTTCCGGTCATCATACGGCCCATGCTCCATCCAGTACTGCCGGAACGCCAGCCGCACGTTGTCGCGCAACTCCGCATCGTTCCACGGCTTCGTATAAAACTTGTAGATCGACCCGCGGTTGATCGAATCGAGCACCACGTTCACGCCCGTGTAACCGGACAAAATGATCCGCATCGTGTCCGGATACATCTCCTTCACCTTGCTGAGGAACTCGGTGCCGCTCATCACCGGCATGCGCTGGTCGCACATCACCACCTGCACCCGGTACAGCGCCAGCGCCTCGAAGGCCTCGGCCGGCGACGACGCCGTCAGCACCCGGTAGTTGTCGCGCCTGAACAAACGGTGCAGCGCGCTCAGGGTGTCGGGTTCGTCGTCGACCACCAGGATGGTCTGCACATTGCTGTCGTCGGCGGCCGGCATGTCGGGCGCGGCGCGGTTCTTGCGCACCAGCGCCGCCAGCTGGGCCGCCGGCAGCGCGCGCGAGAAGTGGAAGCCCTGGATCTCGTCGCAGCGGTTGCGCCGCAAATAGGCCATCTGGGCGCGCGTTTCCACGCCTTCGGCGATCACCTGCATGTGCAGGCTGTGCGCCATGCTGATGATGGCCAGCGCAATCGCGGCGTCGTCCGGGTTGGTGACGATGTCGCGCACAAAGGCGATGTCGATCTTCAGTTTGTCGATCGGGAAGCGCTTCAGGTAAGCCAACGAGGAATAGCCGGTGCCGAAGTCGTCTATCGCGATGCGGATGCCGAGCGCCTTCAGGCGCTGCAGCACGGCGATGGTGCGCTCGGCGTTGGTCATCAGCGCGCTCTCGGTGAGTTCGAGTTCCAGCATGCCGGGGTCGATGCCGTGGCGCTCGATAGCGGCGCGCACCACGCTTTCCAGGTCGCCCTCGACGAACTGGCGGCTCGACACGTTCACCGCCACGCGCACTTCACGCACGCCCTGCTCGTTCCACTCGGCGATCTGGCGGCAGGCCTCGTCGACGATCCAGTCGCCGATGCGCACCACCATCCCGGTTTCTTCCAGCACCGGCACGAATTCGGCCGGATACACCAGGCCGTGGCCGGGACGGTGCCAGCGCAGCAGCGCTTCCACGCCGGTGACGCGGCCGGTGTTCAGTTCCAGCTTGGGCTGGTAGTGCAGCACGAACTGCCCGCCCTCGAGCGCGCTGCGCAGCGCCACTTCGAGATCGAGGCGGGCCAGCACCTGCACGTTCATGCCGGCGGTGAAGAAGCGGTAGCCGTCGCGCCCCGCTTCTTTCGCGCGCACCATGGCGGTGTCGGCGTATTTCACCAGCGTGCCGGGGTCGACCGCGTCGTCCGGGTACATGGCGATGCCGATGCTGGCGGTCAGCACCGCCTGCTGCCCGCCCAGGTCGAAGGGCGTGCGCAGCGCTTCGCGGATCTCGTTGGCCAGGTGCGCCGGCTCGTCCTGCTGTTCGCGCGTCATGTTCAGCACCACCGCGAATTCGTCGCCGCCCAGGCGGCCGACGGCGTCGCGCAGGTCCATCACCCGCACCAGGCGGTTGCTGACCTGGCGCAGCAGTTCGTCGCCCAGCGCCGGCCCCAGCGAATCGTTGATGATTTTAAAACGGTCGAGCGTGATGAACAGCACCGCCACGCGCCAGGTCTTGTCCTGGGCCAGTTCGATCGCTTCGCGCAGGTTCTGGAAGAACAGGGTGCGGTTCGGCAGGCCGGTCAGCGCGTCGTAGCTGGCCAGGTGTTTCAGGCGCTGCTGGGCGTGGCGCCGCTCGCTGATGTCGCGCGCCACCGCGATCAGGAGTTTGCTGCTGCCCGCTTCCTGCCACTGCCAGCTGATCTCGACCGGCACCGCGCCCTCGCCGCCGGCGCGCAGCAGCTCGGTCTCGGCGATGTCGGATTCGTGGGCGGCGCCATTCGTGTCGAGGTGGCGCTGCAGCTGGTCGGCGGTGGTCAGGCCCAGCGCCACCGGGTCGATGCGCAGCAAGGCGTCGCGCGAAAAGCCGAGCATGCGGCAGGCGCCATCGCTGACATCCACCAGCGCCAGGCTGGCGGCGTCGATCAGGAAGATGCCGTCGGCGGTGGCGTCCATCGCGCGCCGGAAGCGTTCCAGTTCGGCCGTGCGCTCGCGCACCGTGCGTTCCAGGTTGGCGCCGTGGGCCAGTGACTCGCGGTGCATCAGGCGCACTTCGAGCAGGTTGCGGATGCGCGTCATCACCTCGACCGTGTCGAGCGGCTTGCCGATGAAGTCGCGCGCGCCCGCTTCCAGCGCAGCCAGCTTCTTGTCCGGTTCGGCCGTCACCACCAGCACCGGCAGCCAGGACTCGCTTTCCAGCGGCTTCAGGGCTTCCATCACCTGGAAGCCGTCCATGTGCGGCATGTGCAGGTCGAGGATGATCAGGTCGAAGCGGTACTTCAGGTGCAGGGCCACCACCTGGCGCGGGTCGGTGGTGCTGTGCACGTTCTCGTAGCCGGTGGTCTTCAGCAGGTATTCGAGCAGCTGCACGTTGACCGGCTGGTCGTCGACGACCAGCACGCGGGCGCGCCGCACGTCGGTGGGCGTGATCATGTTTCTTGTCCTTTCTTGGCAGCCAGCCGGGCCAGCGTGCCGTCGATCGCTTCGTTGAACTTGTCGATGTCGACCGGTTTCGTCAGGTAGCGGAAGAAGCCCGCCGCCAGGCCGCGCTCGATGTCGCCGGCCATGGCGTTCGCCGACAGGGCGATGGCCGGGATCGCGGCCGTCTGCGGGTCGCGCCGCAGTTCGGCCAGCACCTCGTAGCCGCTCATGCCGGGCAGGTTAATGTCCATCAAAATGATGTCGGGATGCCGTTCGCGCACCAGCGCCAGCCCGCCCGGGCCGTCGCCCGCGGCGATCAGGTGCAAATCAGGCCGGAAGCGCACGATCTCCTCGACCAGTTTCAGGTTGGCCGGATTGTCCTCGATGTACAGCACCAGGTGCGGGGCGCCGGCGGCGCGCTCGGGCGGCGGCGCCGCCACGCCATCCTCGAACATGTTCGGACCGGCCAGCGGCGCCGTGGTCCCGAGTTCGATCGAGAACACGCTGCCCACGCCAGGGCTGCTGCTGACCTGGATCGCGCCGCCCATCAGCTCGACCAGGCGGCGCGTGACCACCAGGCCGATGCCGGTGCCTTCCTGGGCGCCGGCTTCCTGGCCGAGGCGGTTGAAGGGCTGGAACAGGCTGTCCAGCTGGTCGGGGCGCAGGCCCATGCCGGTGTCCTGCACCGAGATGCGCAGGCGCCCCGGCGCGGCGTGCGCGCAGTCGAGCACCACGGCGCCGGCCTCGCGGTTGTACTTGACGGCGTTCGACAGCAAGTTCAGGAGCACCTGCTTCAGGCGCGTGCGGTCGGCCAGCAGCACCGCGTCCACCTGTTCCGGGAACAGCACGCGGATGCCGCGCCCGGCCGCCAGCGGCTCGATCATGGTGCGGCACTCTTCCAGGATCTCGCCCAGGGCCACCGGCTCCATCGACAGCGGGATCGTGCCCGACTCCACCTTGGCCAGGTCGAGGATCTCGTTGATCAGGGTGAGCAGGTGGCGCCCGGACTTCAGGATGTGGCTGGAGAATTCCTTCTTTTGCGCGTCGGTGGTCGGCAGTGCCTCGGAGGTGAGGATCTGGGCGAAACCGAGGATGGCGTTCAGCGGCGTGCGCAGTTCGTGGCTCATCGAGGAGAGAAACGCCGATTTCGCCTGGTTGGCGTTCCTCGCCTCGTCGATGGCGTTGGCCAGTTCGGCGTTCGCCAGCGCCAGCTGCAGGGTGCGCTCGTCGACCCGGTGTTCGAGTTGCTCGTTCAGGCGCATCACTTCCTGCTGGGCGCGCGAACGCTCCTGGGCTTCGCGCGCGATCGTCGCGTTCGAGTCTTCCAGTTCGCGCGTGCGGCTCTCGATTTCGCTCAGCATGGCATTGAAGGAGTCGACCAGCTCGGCCGCCTCGTCGTTGCTGATGCGCGGCGCGCGGCGCGAATAGTCGCGCGTGGCCACCACGTCGTGGGCGATCTCGGTGATCGCCAGGATCGGCGCCGTGATCACGCGGCCCAGGCGCCGCATGACCAGGTAGGCGATCGCCATCGCCAGCAGGGTCACGGCCAGTGCGATGGCGAGATAGTCCAGGGTGCGCGCCAGCAGGCGGTTCTCGGCGCGCAGCCAGACCGTGCCCACGGTTTCGCCGTTCTCGACCACGGGACGGAACACCACCAGGTGGTCGCCCTCGATGCGCGCGGCGGCGTTTTCGGCGCGCGCCGGGAAGATCGCGCCGGCGCCATCGGCCGCGTAGGAGGCGAACAGGCGCCCGCGGTCGTCGTAGATGGCGGCGGCGTCGACCATCGGACGGGTGCGCAGCAGGGCCAGGTTTTCGCCGGCCAGGCGCGCGTCGTCGAAAGCCAGGGCGGCCGAGGTCATGTGGCCGACCAGCTCGGCCTGGGTCGAGAGGTCGTTGACCAAGGAGCGATGGTAACTGCGCAGGTCGTAGCCGATCACCAGCCCGACCGAGACCACCAGCGCGGCCAGGGTGGTGGCCATCACGACGGCAACCAGCTTCTTGCGGATCGAAGGCAGGCGGATCATGGCGCCTTGCCGTTCGAGAAATAGGTTTTGCGCGCGCACCACGCGGCCCGGATGGACAAAGCCATCACGACCGCGCCGGCCAATGCCGGCAGCTCGCGTATTGATGAAGCAGCATGGTGTTTGATCGGTTAACAAGAACGCGGCAGTAGTCCGCCGCGATGCAGGATAGCAGTATGGAATGTCAACGTGTCGCACGGGACATTTTGCACACTGAAAGTCTGCCACTCTACCGAATCCCTTGTCGTTTGGACAGCATTTGCGTGGATTTTCCCTGCAAGTTTGCCACACCGGCGACGGCTGCCGCGCGCTAGAATGGTTCCTGCGCGGCCAGTGCTGCCGCGCCGCCGCCCGCTCCCTTTTGCCTGCGGCGCAACGGTATCGACACTGGAGGAGCCGCATGAGCAACGAAATGATCGAACTCGCCACCAAGGTCGGCGCGGCATTGCAGGCCAAGCGCCTGGTGCTGGCCACCGCCGAATCCTGCACCGGCGGCGGCGTGTCGCAGGCCATCACCGAGATCGCCGGCTCCACCGCCTGGTTCGATTGCGGCTTCGTCACCTACTCGAACAACTCGAAGGCCGAACTGCTGGACGTGCCGGCCGCGCTGATCGCGCAATTCGGCTCGGTCAGCGAGGAAGTCGCCGGCGCCATGGCCGAGGGCGCGCTCTCGAACAGCAATGCCGACGTGTCGCTCTCGACCACGGGGATTGCCGGCCCCACCGGCGCGGTGCCGGGCAAGCCGGTCGGCACGGTCTGTTTCGGCTGGTCGCGCGGCGACACCACGTTCACGGAGCGCCTGGTGTTCCAGGGCGACCGCCAGGCCGTGCGCGAACAGACCGTCATCCACGCGCTGCGCGGACTCTTGCGCTTTATTGAATAGTGCGGGCGGCGCGCCGGTTCCACCTGTCGCTGGCGGGCCTGGGTCTGCTCGCGCCCGCTCTTGCCGTGCAGGGGGCGCCGGTGCAAACGCCGCCTGCACAAATCGTCTACGCCGCCGGCGACATCGCCCGCTGCGCCCATCCCGACCCGCGCTGGTCGGGCGCGGCCGATACCGCCGCCGTGGTGGCGTACGGCCTGGCCGCCGATCCGCAGGCCGTGGTGCTGACCCTGGGCGACCACACCTACCCGCGCGGCACGGCGAAGGAATTCGCCGACTGCTACGATCCGACCTGGGGCCGCTTCAAGGACCGCACCTGGTCCACGCCCGGCAACCACGAGTACTACACGAAGGGCGCCCTGCCCTATTTCGCCTATTTCGGCGCACGCGCCGGACGCCCGGAGCGCAGCTGGTACAGCCTGGACCTCGGCAGCTGGCGCGTGATCTCGCTCGACAGCAACCTGGCGCCCGCCGCTCATGCGGCCCAGCTGGACTGGCTGCGCGAGGAGCTGAAAGACAACCCGCGCCGTTGCACCCTCGCCTTCTGGCACCATCCGCTGTACAGTTCGGGCGGACATGGCAGCGTGCCGAAGATGCGCGATGCCTGGGCCCTGCTGCACGCGGCCGGCGCGGAACTGGTATTGTCCGGGCACGACCACGATTACGAACGCTTCGCGCCGCAGGATGCGCACGGCAAGCACGACCCGCGCGGGATGCGCCAGTTCGTGGTCGGCACCGGCGGCGCCTTTGCCACGCCCTTTCTCCTGTTCGAGAAGCACAGCGAAACGCGCGACGCCAGCCGCAATGCCGTGCTGCGTTTGCAGCTGCGCGAGGACGGCTACGACTGGGAATTGCTGGAAGCGACCCCACCTGAGTTGCCGAACGCATCGCCGCCCGACCATGGCAGCGCCGCCTGCCACTGACTTATACTGAATGATTCTGGAGTACCGCATGAAAACCCGACCGCTGTTTGCCGCCTCTGTGCTGCTGGCCGCTTTGAATAGCGCTGGCGCACAACCTGGTGGTAGCGCCGCGGCCCCTGCTGCCCCCGCCGACGTGCCAAGCGTCGCCTTCGACAAATACACGCTGCCGAACGGCCTGCAAGTCATCCTGGTGGAAGACAGGCGCCTGCCGCTGGTGGCCGTGAACGTCTGGTACCACGTCGGCCCGGCCAACGAGGCGCCCGGCCTGGCCGGCTTCGCCCACCTGTTCGAGCACATGATGTTCGCCGGTAGCAAGCACCTGCCGCGCGGCCTGGCCGACCGCCTGCTGGAAAGCGCCGGCGCCAGCGACAGCAATGGCGGCACCGGCTACGACAGCACCAGCTACTACGACACCGTGCCCGCCAACCAGCTCGAGCTGGCCCTGTGGGTGCACGCCGACCGCATGGGCTACCTGCTCGACGTGCTCGACCAGAAATCGCTCACCAACCAGCAGGACGTGGTGCGCAACGAGCGCCGCGAAACCGTGGAAAATGAACCCTACGGGATCGTCGAGGAAGCCCTGAACCACGCGCTGTTCCCGCCCGAGCACCCGTATTACGCCTCGGTGATCGGTTCGCACACCGACATCCAGAACGCGAAACTGGCCGACGTGCGCGACTTCTTCACGCGCTACTACGGCCCGAACAACGCCAGCATCGTGATCGCCGGCGACATCGACAAGGTGAAGGCGCGCGCCCTGGTGGCGAAGTATTTCGGCAGCCTGAAACGCGGCCCCGACGTCGAGCGCCCTCAGGTGACAACGCCGCCGATCACGGCCGAGCGCCGCCTGATCGTGCCCGACCGCGTCGAGCTGCCGCGCGTCTACATGGGCTGGCTCACGCCGCCGGCCTACCAGCCGGGCGACGCCGAACTGTCGGTGGCGGCCCAGATCCTCGCCGGCGGCAAGTCCAGCCGCCTGTACAAGTCCCTGGTCTACGAGCGCCAGATCGCCCAGGACGTCGACGCCGACCAGGATGCGCGGGCGCTTGCCTCGACCTTCCTGATCGAGGTCACGGCGCGCGCCGGCCACACGGCGCAGGAACTGGAAGCGGCGGTCGACGCCGAACTGGCCGCCCTGCGCGAGCACGGCCCGAGCGCACAGGAAGTCGAGCGCGCCAAGCGCCAGATCGAAACCGCCATGCTCACCGGCCTGGAGCAGCTGGGCGGCGACGGCCTGGCCGACCAGCTGAACCACTACAACCAGTTCACCGGCGACCCCGGCTACCTGGCGCAGGACATCGCCGCCCTGCGCCGCATCACGGCAGGCGACGTGCAGCGCGCCGTGAACACCTGGCTGCAGGCGAAGCACCGCGTGGTCGTGTCCGGCGTGCCGGGCGAACCGAAGCTGCCGCACGATCCGCCGGTGCCGAAGACCCGGAAGACTGCCAAGGCGAAGAACGCCGGCGTCAACCCAGCCGAAACCTGGCGTGCGAAGGCACCGCAAGCCGGCCCGGCGCCGGTCTTCCAGCTGCCGCAGGGCGAATCCTTCCGGCTGGCGAACGGCCTGACCGTGATCCACCACCGGAACCCGGCGCTGCCGCTGGTGTCGGCCGAAATCGTGGTCAAGAGCGGCGCCGACAGCAATCCGCTGGCCCTGCCCGGCCTGGCCGGCTTCACGGCGCAGATGCTCACCGAAGGCACAGCCAAGCGCAGCGCGCTGGCG
Source organism: Massilia sp. YIM B02769 (assembly GCF_030411995.1). GTDB lineage: Bacteria > Pseudomonadota > Gammaproteobacteria > Burkholderiales > Burkholderiaceae_D > Telluria. Next base: position 157,170 of record NZ_JASNRC010000003.1, on the reverse strand, counting down.
ATTGCCGACGAGATCGCGCAGCTGGGCGCCTTCCTGGATGCAGACAGCGGCACGAATGCCTCGGCGGTCTCGCTGCTGGCCTTGCGCTCGACCTTCGAGCAGGCCTTCGGCATCATGGCCGACGTGGTGCTGCACCCGGCGTTCCCGCCTGAGGAAGTGGAGCGCCAGCGCGCCAGCCGCCTGGGCGACCTGCTGGGCCAGCGCGACGAAGCCGAAGCCGTGGCCTCGGTGGCCGCCGCCGGCGCCCTGTACGGGCCGCGCCACCCTTACGGCTTTGGCCAGCTGGGTACCGAACCGGCGATCCGCGCCGTCACGCGCGAGGATGTACTGGGCTTCTGGCGCCGCCACTACGTGCCATCGAACGCGGCGCTGGTGGTCACCGGCGACGTCACGCGCGAGGAACTGAAGGCGTTGGCCGAACGCCACTTCGGCGCCTGGCAGGGAGACGACGCGCCGCCTTTCGCACCGGGCACGCCGACGCCGACCGGGGCGCGCGTGGTGGTGGTCGACAAGCCGGGTGCGCCGCAGACCGCGCTGCGCCTCGTGGCATTCGGCGCAGAACGGACCAGCGAGCAGTATCCGGCGCTGGAAGTCATGAACGCGGCCTTCGGCGGCCTGTTCACCAGCCGCATCAACCAGAATCTGCGCGAGGAAAAGGGCTACAGCTACGGCGTGTTCTCGGGCTTCCGCTACGGCCGCACGCCGGGCCCGTTCAGCATCGCCGGCAGCGTGCGCGCCGATGTCACCGGCGCCTCGGTGGCCGAGCTGCTGCGCGAAGCCCAGGCCATGCTCGACAAGCCGCTGCCTGAAGCCGAACTGGCGGGCGCACGCAACGCCCAGCTGCTGTCGCTGCCGAACGGCTTCGAGACGAATGCCGACATCGGCGCCAGCCTGGCCGAAGCCTTTGTCTTCGGCCTGCCGCTCGACTACTACCGCCAGCTGCCCGCCAGGCTGGCCGGCGTGACGGCGGCCCAGGTACAGGAAGCGGCGCGCCGCTACCTCGATCCGTCGCGCCTGATCATCGTGGCGGTGGGCGACCGCAAGCGCATCGTCGCCCAGCTGGAAAAGCTGAAACTGGGACCGATCGAACTGCGCGACAGCGAAGGACAGCTGCTGCCGTAACCCGTCGGGTGGGAACCCGTCCCCACCCGACGCGCCGCGCGTTTTTCGTAAGGTGGGGTCGTTAATGCCGAGGGCATTAACGACGAGCCCACGCTGTCTCACCATCTGCACGGAAGCAAACCTTTCAGTATCTCGCGCAGGACAACGCACGCGTTCTCCGAACGCCGGGTTGTCGAATCGTCTATCATGGCCCCACTGTATTCACACACCGGCGGCCCATGAACCAATTCACGATCCAGCAAAAGTTCTTCCTTCTCCTGCTCACCCTGGTCACCATCGCCTTCGGCTGGATCCTGCTGCCCTACTCCGGCGCGGTGTTCTGGGGCATGGTGCTGGCGATCCTGTTCGCGCCGCTGTACCGACGCCTGCTGCCCGTGACCAAGCAAAAGCCGACCGTCGCCGCCCTGCTCACCCTGTTCTCGATCATCGTGATGGTGATCCTGCCGCTGTCCCTGATCGGCGCCTCGCTGGTGCGCCAGGCGCTCGGCATCTACGACATGATCGGCTCGGGACAGATCGATTTCGGCCGCTACTTCCAGCAGATCGTCGGCGTGCTGCCGGACTGGATCGTGTCCGTGCTGGAGCGCTTCGAGGTCACCGACCTGGCCTCGCTGGAACAGAAGCTGTCCGAAGGCGCGGCCCAGGTCAGCCAGGTGTTCGCGCGCTACGCCATTAACTTCGGCCGGAATACCTTCGACTTCCTGGTCAGCCTGACCATCATGCTGTATTTGCTGTTCTTCCTCCTGCGCGACGGCCAGGGCCTGGCCAACCGCATCAAGCGCGCCGTGCCGCTCAGCCGCATGTACAAGCAGCGCCTGTTCGACAACTTCACCACCGTGATCCGCGCCACCGTGAAGGGCAACGTGCTGGTCGCCATCGCCCAGGGTGCCCTCGGCGGCCTGATCTTCTGGTTCCTGGACGTGCAGGCGCCGCTGCTGTGGGGCGTGGTGATGGCCTTCCTGTCGCTGCTGCCGGCCGTGGGCGCGGCGATTGTCTGGGCGCCGGTGGCGGTCTATTTCCTGGTGACGGGCGCGATCTGGCAGGGCGTGGTGCTGATCGCCTTTGGCGTGCTGGTGATCGGCCTGGTCGACAACATCCTGCGCCCTATCCTGGTCGGCAAGGACACCAAGATGCCGGACTACCTGGTGCTGCTGTCGACCCTGGGCGGCATGGCGCTGTTCGGGCTGAACGGTTTCGTGATCGGGCCGGTAATCGCGGCGCTGTTCATCGCGGCCTGGGAGATGTTTGCGTCGGCCGAGGAATTCCACCCGCAGTAAAGCCCCGAAAATGGTAACGGGGCCGGCCTGCACATGCGTGCTTGCCGGCCCCATCTTTTTACACTAACATGTGAACATCTATTCACATGTTAATGATGACTATTCCCGCCGAATCCGATCATGTCGAGCAGGTGGCCGACCTCTTCCACCTGCTCGGCGACGCCACCCGCCTGCGCATCGTGCTGGCCTGCCTGGCGCAGCCAACGGCGGTGGGCGACATCGCCACGGCCCTGAACCTGTCCAGCTCCCTGGTCAGTCACCATCTGCGCCTGCTGCGTGCGGCGCGTATCGTGAAGGCCGAACGCCAGGGCAAGCAGGTGTTCTACGCTGCCGCCGACGCCCACATCAGTACCCTGCTATCGAACATGTTCGAGCACATCGCCGAACCCGCCAACGGAAACGAACCATGAGCCATGACCATCATCATCACGACCACGCGCATGGGCACGCTCATGGGCACGGCCACCATCACCACCACGCCCCGGTCGAAGGCCACGGCCGTGCCTTTGCCCTGGCGATCGGCCTGAACACGGCCTTTGTCGCCATCGAATTCATCTACGGCTTCCTGGCCAACTCCACCGCACTGATGGCCGATGCCGGCCACAATTTGTCGGACGTGCTGGGCCTGGTGCTGGCCTGGGGCGCGGCCGTGCTGGCCAGGCGCGCCCCGAGTGCGCGCTATACCTACGGCCTGCGCAGCTCCTCGATCCTGGCGGCGCTGGCAAACGCCCTGCTGCTGCTGGTAGCCTGCGGCGCGATCGCCTGGGAAGCCGTGCAGCGCATCGCCGAGCCGCATCCGGTGGCGGGCGTCACGGTGTCGGTGGTGGCGGCCATCGGCGTGGCGATCAACGGCTTCTCGGCCTGGCTGTTCATGGCCGGCAGCAAAGGCGACCTGAACGTGCGCGGCGCCTACCTGCACATGGCGGCCGATGCGGCGATCTCGCTGGGCGTGGTGATTTCCGGCCTGGTGATCATGGTCACCGACTGGACCTGGCTCGACCCGGCTGTCAGCCTGGCGATCGTGCTGGTGATCGTCTGGGGCACCTGGTCGCTGCTGCACGAATCGCTGCAGATGGCGATGGCGGCGGTGCCGGCCAGCGTCGATGCGCACGCGGTCGAGCACTTCCTGGAAGCGCGGCCGGGCGTGACGAGCGTGCACGACCTGCATATCTGGGCGATGAGTACGACCGAAAACGCGCTGACGGCCCACCTGGTGATGCCGGGCGGGTATCCGGGGGATGGCTTCCTCGACGAGACCGTGGCGGCGTTGAAGAAGGAGCATGGGATTCACCATTGCACCTTGCAGGTGGAGGAAGGGACGACGAGGCACGGGTGTGCGCTGGCGCATGCAAGCTAGTTAGCCAAGACCGTACGGTGGGCACTCCGTGCCCACGCGGTTACGTGCGCATGCTTTCTGCGTTTGCTGTGCCATGTCGCTCGAAACGATGAGCGAAGCGTTAACCCGTTCGGGTTTGCCGTTGATAGTTGCGCTGCGGAGCGATGTGTTACGGCCAACGACGATGGATACGCACGTAACCGCGTGGGCACGGGGTGCCCACCTTACGATCAAGGCCACAGGCCTCAATCAGCCGGCGAGGTTAGCGAAGAGTGCAGTACTGAGGTAGCGCTCGCCGAACGACGGAATGATCGTCACGATCAGCTTGCCCGCGTTCTGCGGCCGCTGCGCCACCTGCAGCGCCGCCCACAAGGCCGCGCCCGACGAAATCCCGACCAGCAATCCTTCCTCGCGCGCCGCCGCCCTTGCCGTCTCGAAGGCATCCTCGTTGCGCACCGCGATCACTTCATCGTAGATCCCGGTATTCAACACCTGCGGCACGAAGCCGGCGCCGATCCCCTGGATCGGGTGCGGCCCCTTGGTTCCTTTGGACAGCATCGGCGACGCTTCCGGCTCCACCGCGATCGCCTGGAAGCCCGGCTTGCGTTCCTTCAGCACCTCGCCCACGCCGGTGATCGTGCCGCCGGTACCGACGCCGGCCACCACGATGTCGACCTTGCCGTCGGTATCGCGCCAGATTTCCTCGGCCGTGGTGCGGCGGTGGACCTCGGGGTTGGCGGGGTTGTTGAACTGCTGGGGCATGAAGGCGCGCGGGTCGGCCGCGACGATTTCTTCGGCGCGGCGGATGGCGCCGACCATGCCTTCGGCGCCCGGGGTGAGCACCAGTTCGGCGCCGTAGGCGCGCAGCAGCATGCGCCGCTCGTTGCTCATGGTTTCGGGCATGACCAGCTTGCAGCGGTAGCCGCGCGCCGCGCATACCATCGCCAGCGCGATGCCGGTGTTGCCGCTGGTCGGCTCGACCACGACGGTGTCCGGGCCGATCTTGCCGGCCTTTTCCGCCGCCTCGATCATCGCCAGGCCGATGCGGTCCTTGACGCTGTGCGCGGGGTTGTAGAACTCGAGCTTGGCGAGGACTTCGGCCCCGCCCTGGCCCAGCTTGCGGATCCTGACCAGCGGCGTATTGCCGATCAGCTCAGTGACATCGTTTGCGACGCGCATTCCACACCCCCACTGTTGGTTGTTGGCTGATGCTTATTTTACGCCGAGCAGTTCCACCTCGAAGATCAGGTCGGAATCCGGCGGAATCGAGCCGCCCGGTGCGCCGCGCGCACCATAGGCCAGGCGGCTCGGGATGATCAGGGTGCGCTTGCCGCCCACTTTCATCCCGGCCACGCCCTGCTCCCAGCCCTTGATGACCTGGCCGGCGCCCAGCTGGAAGTCGAGCGGCGTGCGGCCGGCGTCGAGCGAGGAGTCGAACTTGCGGCCGCGCTGGTTGCGCGCCATCGGCTTGTAGAACCAGCCCGTGTAGTTGACGGTGACCTTGTGGCCGAGCTCGGCCGTTTGGCCCTTGCCGACCACGCGGTCGACGATTTCGAGCTGGGGTTCGCTTGGCACGACCGGCTGCGGCGCCTGGGCGGCGGCAGCGGCATCCTGGGCCGCGCCGCTGACGGCTTCGGCGCCGCTCTGGGCGGCCTGGCCGGCCACGCCGGCGGCTTGCTGCGAACCGGCGGCGGCCTGGTCGGCGGCGCTTTGCACGCCCTGCTGGCGCACGGTGGTGGCGGCCTGGTCGGCGCCGGCTGCGGCGTTTTGCGGAGCGGTCACCGGGGCGCCCTGCTGGGCGTAGACGGCAGCGCTGGCGAGCAGCAGGGCCAGGAAGGAAGTACGACGGATCATGTGGTCTCTTTCAATAACAGGATTTCAATCGATCATCCTATGATAGCAAAGCCACACGGCGCGGTGACAGCCCCGTTACACCGCCTTACCTTTCGTTCACGCGGTCTCCGGCAACGCCAGCGCGTCCGGCGCGTCCATGCTGTCCGCCTCGGCCGCTTCTGCCATTTTGCGCAGGATATGGCCGGCAGCAATCATGCCGAAGCTGGCGGTGACCACCATGCTCGAACCGAAGCCGGCGCAGTTCAGGCCTGTCACACTGCTACCGATCTCGCAGGCATCCTCGGCTTCGGGATAACGCAGCGGCTCCATCGAGAACACGGCGTCGATGTGGTATTTCTGCTTCTCGCCGCGCGAAAAACCGTACTGCGCGCGCAGCAGCTTGCGCACCTTTTTCAGCAGCGGTTCCTGCTCGGTACGGGCCAGGTCGCGCACCTCGATCTTGGTCGGATCGATCTGGCCGCCGGCGCCGCCGATGGTCACCAGCGGCAGCTTGTGGTCACGGCAGTAGGCGATCAGCGCGGCCTTGGCCTTCACGCTGTCGATGGCATCGACCACGTAGTCGAAACCCTTGCCGCCCACCATCTGCGGGATGTTGTCCGGGTCGACGAAATCCTCGATCAGCGTCACCTTGCAGAACGGGTTGATCTGGGCGATGCGCTCGCGCAGGGCCTCGATCTTCGGCATGCCGACGGTGCTGGTGAGGGCCTGGATCTGGCGGTTGATGTTCGATTCGGCCACGTTGTCGAGGTCGATCAGGGTCAGGTGGCCGACCGCGCTGCGCGCCAGGGCCTCGACGATCCAGGAGCCGACGCCGCCCACGCCGATCACGCAAACGTGCGCCGCACGGAAGCGTTCGAGGGCACGCTCGCCATACAGGCGGGCGATGCCGCCGAAGCGGCGTGCGAAGTCGATTTCGTCGTCGAGGGCGGCGCTGAAGGTGGGGGTATCGGTGGTATGCATCCCGCCATTTTACCGAACCCATCTATCGCACCTGCACTAAAATGCCTCTTGGTCAATCAAAAAAATCTCCACTGTCAGAAAAACGCACATGAACGATTCCCTCCTCGATGCCGCCCCTGGTTTCGACCAGCCGATCGCCGTCCTCAAGCATTGCCATGGACGCATCCGCAAGCAGCTCTCCACCCTCGAACGCCTGCTCGCGCACCTGCCCGAACACGGCGCCGACGAACAGGCGCGCCAGGCGGCAGCTGCGGTGCTGAAGTACTTCGAGAAGGCGGCCCACCTGCACCACGACGACGAGGAGCAGGACCTGATCCCGATGCTGCGCGCCGTGGCGCAGGGCGAGGACGCGGCCACGCTGCAGGGGCTGGCGCCGACCATCCTGCAGGACCACAAGGAGATGGACGCGATCTGGCAGGACCTGCACGAACAATTGACGGCGATTGCCGAGGGCAGCGCCGCCACCCTGTCGAGCCCGGGCGTGCAGCGTTTCGTCCAGCGTTACACGGCCCACATGGAGCGCGAGGAAAGCACGATGGCGCCGATGGCCATGCGTTTGTTTTCAAGCGAGCAGATGGCGCGCCTGGGCGCGGCGATGGGGCGCCGCCGTGGCATCGAGGTAGGCAATGGTGCCCCGGCAGTTGCCGCACCGGCCATCGGCGACGCCGTCGCCGGCCTGCGCAAGGATTACGGCCAGGCCAGCCTGAACGACGACGACGTGCTGGACGATCCGATCGCCCAGTTCACGCACTGGTTCGAGCAGGCCCTGAAGGCCGAAGTCAACGAGCCGAACGCGATGAACGTGGCCACCGTGGATGCGGATGGCCGGCCGAGTTCGCGCATCGTGCTGGTCAAGCAGTTCGACGCGCGCGGCTTCACCTGGTACACGAATTACGACAGCCGCAAGGCGCAGGAATTGCGCGCCAACCCGCACGCTGCTCTGCTATTCTTCTGGAGCGAGCTGGAACGCCAGGTGCGCATCGAGGGCCGGGTCGAAACGACCTCGACTGAGGAAAGCGACAAGTATTTCCATAGCAGGCCCTTGAAGAGCCGCCTGTCGGCGATCGCTTCCCGGCAAAGCGCGCCGATCGCGAACCGCGCTGACCTGGAACGGAACTACGAAGCCGTTGCCGCCCAGGCTGGCGAAACGCCGCCGCGGCCGGCCAACTGGGGCGGCTTCCGCCTGGTGCCCGAGCGCATCGAGTTCTGGCAAGGACGCCGCTCGCGCTTCCACGACCGCATCGTCTACACGCGGCAGGAAGACGGCAGCTGGACCCGGGAACGCCTGCAACCGTAACATCGCACCACTGCACCACTGCACCACCGCTGCACGCAATCGTTTCACGCACAGCCCGTGTCCGCACGGGTTCCGTCATGCCGTTACGCTGGCCGGAGGAAACGTGTTTAACGAACTGAAAATCGGCGCCTGGAGCACGGGCATGCGCAGCAAGCTGTCGCTGCCCCTGCGTGTCGAACTGTGGAATGGCGAGCGCATCGACCTGTCGTCCGACCCGCCGCTCGTCACCATCCGCGTACCGCAGCCGTCGTCGCTGCGCTACCTGCTCTCGCCCTCGCTGTACAAGCTCGGGCAAGCCTACGTGGAAGGCGCCCTCGAGATCAAGGGACGGGCCGCCGACATGATCCGCATCGGCAGCGAACTGGCCGCTTCCACCGGCAAGCACGGACGCCACTTCACGCATCCGCTGCGCCTGTTTTCGCCGCACACGCGCCGCAAGGACGCCGAAGCGATCCGCTACCACTACGACGTCTCCAACGATTTCTACGCGGCCTGGCTCGACCCGAACCTGGTGTATTCCTGCGCCTACTTCGACACCGGCGCCGAGGACCTGGCCACGGCGCAGGTCCGCAAGATCGACCACATCCTCACCAAGATCGGCCTGCGCCCCGGCCAGACCCTGCTCGACATCGGCTGCGGCTGGGGTGCGCTGGCGATCCGCGCGGCCGACCGTTTCGGCGCGCGTGTGCTCGGGGTCACGCTGTCGGAGAACCAGGCCGCGCTGGCGCGCGAACGCGTGCAGGCGGCGGGGCTGGACGGGCGGGTCGAGATCCGCCTGCAGGACTACCGCGACGTCACCGGCCAGTTCGACCGCATCACCAGCGTCGGCATGTTCGAGCACGTGGGTGTGCAGCACCTGCCCGAGTATTTCGCGCGCATCAACACCCTGCTGGCGCCGGGCGGCGTGGTCATGAACCACGGCATCACCTCGACCGACGTCGAAGGCCGCGCCACGCCCTACGGCGGCGGCGAATTCATCGACCAGTACGTGTTCCCGCAGGGAGAATTGGCTCACCTGGGGGCGGTGATCAAGGCCATGCAGGCGGGAGGACTGGAAGTGCGCGACGTGGAAAACCTGCGCCGCCACTATGCGAAAACCTGCGCCGCCTGGACCGAGAATTTCGAGAACCATGCCGACGAGATCGCGCGGCTGACCGACGGCAAGCGCTTCCGCATCTGGCACGTGTACCTGGCCGGCTGCGCCTACGCGTTCGCGCACGACTGGATCAGTTTGTATCAGATCGTGTGCGGCAAGGCGGGGGAAGACCCGGCGCAGATACCGTGGTCGAGGAAGTACATGTACGAGTGAGGCGGCGGTGTGTTCGTGCGGCGGTGTTTATGGCCCGATGGTGTTTATGGCACGACGGTGTTTTTCGTAGGGTGGGCTCTCGAGCCCACGCTGTATGGCACGGATGATCTATCGAAACGCTGCGATATTGGACTCGCGGTGAGTTGGCTTCTTTTCATGTGCTGACACAGCGCGGGCTCGAGAGCCCACCCTACGAAACCCCGCCAATTCCGGGGTTTGCCTTACTTCATAAACTGCTGGAACGTCTTCCTGAACTTCGCCACCTTCGGCGCCACCACGAACGCGCAATAGCCCTGCATCGGGTGCTGCGCATAATAATTCTGGTGATACTCCTCGGCCTTGTACCAGGTTTCTTCCGGCAGCACCTGGGTCACGATCGGCGCATCCCACACGGCCGCCATTTCCGCCATCACCTGCCGCGCGGTCGCTTCCTGTTCGGTATCCTGGGTAAAGATCACCGAGCGGTATTGCGGGCCGACGTCGTTGCCCTGGCGGTCCTGGGTGGTCGGGTCGTGGATGGTAAAGAAGATCTGCAGGATGTCGCGGTAGCTGATTACCGACGGATCGAATTCCAGCCGCACGACTTCAGCGTGGCCGGTGGCCGCGCCGCATACCTGCTCATAGGTCGGATTCACCACATGGCCGCCCATGTAGCCCGATTCCACGCGCGTGACGCCGCGCACTTCCAGATAAACGGCCTCGACGCACCAGAAGCATCCGCCGCCAAGGATCGCCACGCCGGTTGCTGTTTGCTCGCTCATCGCATACCTCGATAGTGTTAGTGATGGCTTCACTGTAACGTAAAGCCACACTTTGTGCAGACGCAACATATGGCGCGAACCGGATGCGGATACGAGCCAGGCGGCATCGCGCGCCCCGCGATGGCATAATGAGCATGCAACTTTTTAAGGGTCCGATGAACACACGCTCTCCCCGCGCCACCGAGCGCGGTTTCGATTCGGCGCATTTCCGCCAGGCACTGTCGCAATTTGCGACCGGGGTCACCGTCATCACGACGCGCCTCGAGGACGGCAGCTTCCGTGGGCTGACCGCCAGTTCCTTCAATTCCGTCTCGCTCGATCCGCCGCTGGTGCTGTGGAGCCTGGGCGCGGCGGCGAACAGCATGCCCATCTTCAGCGGCAATTCGCACTACGTCATCAACGTGCTGGCGGCCGGCCAGGAAGAACTGGCGCTGCGTTTTTCGCGCCGTACCGACAACCCGTTCGACGGTGTCGACTACGACCTGTCGCGCACCGGCCAGCCGATCCTGAAGGGCGCCGTGGCCTGGTTCGAATGCCATAACCGCAGCCGCTATCCCGAAGGCGACCACGTGATCTTTGTCGGCGAAGTCGAGGAATGCGCAGTCGAGCCGCAGCCGGCGCTGCTGTTCCACGGCGGGCGTTTCGGCGTCACGGCGTAAATCCAGTCACGCAACCGGCGAGGATCGCGCCAGCTCCCTGGAGTTTCAGGCAAGCCTCGCTGCCCTCCCCGCCCTACCATTTCTCTTCCTCGCAACGCTTTATCAAAGGAAGAGACACCATGAGCAAAGTCTGGATGATTACCGGCGCCGGCCGCGGCATCGGCGCCGAGATCGCACGCGCAGCCCTCGCCAACGGCGACAAGGTCGTGGCCACCGCCCGCAAGCTGGGCCAACTGCAGGACACCTTTGCCGGCGCCGACCCCGAACGCATCGCCCTGGTCGAACTCGACGTCGCCGACGAAGCCCAGGCGGCGCCGGCCATTGCCGCCGCCGTCGAACGCTTCGGCCGCATCGACGTGCTGGTGAACAACGCCGCCTACGGCCTGCTGGGCCGCCTGGAAGAAGTCTCCAGTGCCGACATCGCCCAGCAGTTCGCCGTCAACGTGCACGGCGTGATGCACATGCTGCGCGCCGTGCTGCCGACCATGCGGCGCCAGCGTGGCGGCCACATCATGAACATCAGCTCGATCGCCGGCATCACGGGCTTCGACGGCGCCTCGGTGTATTGCGCCAGCAAGTACGCCATCGAAGGCTTGACGGCCTCGCTGGCGCTGGAAGTGGCGCCGTTCGGAATCAAGGTCACGACGGTCGAACCCGGCTTCTTCCGCACCGAATTCCTCGACCCGAGCTCGGTGCGCTACGGCGCCGCCGCCATCGACGACTACGCCGCCCACGGTTCGATCGAGCAGGCGTATGGCGCCTACAAGGGCAAGCAGCTGGGCGACCCGGTCAAGCTGGCCGCCGCCGTGGTCGAACTGGCCGCGATGGCCGCGCCGCCACGCCAGTTCCTGGCCGGCAGCGATGCCCTGGCCATGGCCGGCGCCGCGCTCGACGCCCGGCGCACCGAGATGGCGGCCTTCGCGGCGCTGACGGTATCGACCGACCACGCTGCCTGAGTACCGTGTGCATGGTGTATTCTTCAGCGACACATGACGACGACTACGCCATGAATGCGCCCTCTCCTTCCATCGACCTCGGCTTGACCCGGCTGGCCGGCCTGCTGGCCGCCAGCGCGCCCCAGGACGGCACGTTTGCGACCTGCATCCCGGGCGTGCACGCGGTGCGCGCCTCGAACGACAGCGCGGAGCTGGTGCACGGCCTGCACCGGCCCGCGCTATGCATCGTCGCGCAGGGCGCCAAGACCGTAATGCTGGGCGACGAGTCCTACGACTATGACCCGTCGCGCATGCTGATCTTTTCGCTCGACCTGCCGATCGCCGCCATGATCCGGCAAGCCAGCGTGGCCGCACCCTACCTGTCGTTCCGCTTCGATTTCGACCTGGAACGCCTTAGCGAGCTGATCCTGAAGGCTTACCCGGAAGGCGTGCCGCCGGTGCGCACCGGCCGCGCCGTCTACGTGGCCCAGGCGGGCGAAGAAATCATCGACGCCGCCGCACGCCTGCTGGCACTGGCCGCCCGGCCCGAGGACGCCGCCCTGCTCGGCCCGCTGGTGCAGGACGAAATCATGCTGCGCCTGCTGCGCGGCCCCTTCGGCGCGCGCCTGGCGCAGATGGGCAGGATCGAGACCCACCGCATCGGCAAGGTGGTGGCCTGGATCCGCGCGCACTACGACCAGCCGATGCGCATCGACGACATGGCGCAACTGGCGCACATGAGCCCTTCCTCGCTGCACGGCCAGTTCAAGTCGCTCACCTCGATGAGCCCGCTGCAATTCCAGAAGACCCTGCGCCTGCAGGAAGCGCGGCGCCTGATGCTGGCGACCGGCATGGACGCCAACCTGGCCTGCCAGCGCGTCGGCTACCTCAGCGCCTCGCAGTTCAGCCGCGAATACGCGCGTCACTTCGGTAATGCGCCGACACGCGACATGGTGCGCTTGCGCGATGCGGGGCTGGCGGGCGCGGTTTCCTTTACCCAGTAGACATTGCGCTTCGAGCGAAAATGAAAATGCCTGTCGCAGTTTGAAAAGCAGCGTCAGTACGTCCTTCCTATAATTCCCTGACTCCGGAGCGCCGCCCGTGCGTATGCCGCCTACAAGAATCCGACAGAGACAGGACCGATCCATGACCACCTCCGCTTCGACCCGCAAGACCGCCTTCCACTGGGACGACCCGCTGCTGCTGAACAGCCAATTGACCGACGAAGAGCGCATGGTGCGCGACGCCGCCGCCGCCTACTGCCAGGACAAGCTGCAGCCGCGCATCCTCGAGGCCTTCCGCCACGAGACCATGGACACCTCGATCTTCCGCGAAATGGGCGAACTCGGCCTGCTCGGCCCGACCATTCCGGAACAGTACGGCGGCCCTGGCCTGAACTACGTCGCCTATGGCCTGATCGCGCGCGAAGTCGAGCGCGTCGATTCGGGCTACCGCTCGATGATGAGCGTGCAGTCCTCGCTCGTGATGGTGCCGATCTTTGAATTCGGTAACGAGGCGACCAAGCAGAAATACCTGCCGAAGCTGGCCACCGGCGAGTGGATCGGCTGCTTCGGTTTGACGGAACCGAACCATGGTTCGGATCCAGGCTCGATGGTGACCCGTGCGCGCAAGGTCGACGGCGGCTACGCGCTCACCGGCTCGAAGATGTGGATCACCAATTCGCCGGTGGCCGATGTGTTCGTGGTCTGGGCCAAGGACGACGAAGGCGCGATCCGCGGCTTCGTGCTGGAAAAGGGTATGGAAGGCTTGTCGGCCCCGGCGATTCACGGCAAATTCGGCCTGCGTTCCTCGGTCACCGGCGAGATCGTGATGGACAACGTGTTCTGCCCTGAAGAGAACGCCTTCCCGGACGTGCGCGGCCTGAAAGGTCCGTTCACGTGCCTGAACTCGGCGCGCTACGGCATCGCCTGGGGCGCACTGGGCGCGGCCGAAGCCTGCTGGCATACGGCGCGCCAGTACACCATGGACCGTAACCAGTTCGGGAAACCTTTGGCGGCGAACCAGCTGGTGCAAAAGAAACTGGCCGACATGCAGACCGAGATCACGCTGGGCCTGCAAGGCTGCCTGCGCCTGGGCCGTATGAAGGATGAAGGCACGGCGGCGGTCGAGATCACCTCGATCATGAAGCGCAATTCCTGCGGTAAGTCGCTGGACATCGCGCGGACTGCACGCGATATGCTGGGCGGGAATGGCATCTCGGACGAGTTCGGGATCATCCGCCACATGGTGAACCTGGAAGTGGTGAATACCTATGAAGGCACGCATGACATCCACGCGCTGATCCTGGGCCGGGCGCAAACCGGTATTGCCGCGTTCTGATAAGCCATGCGGGTCGCGGCAATCGGTTTCCATGAAAGCGATTTCCCGTGAAAATAAAATACTTTTTATCCTGGCTAAACCGGATGGGCTATCCGGTTTAGCATCGCGACATAATCCATTCTCTTATTCTGGAATATCCGTAGATATTCCCTTCACGGAATTGCATTTCATCGAATGCTATTCCAGCTCCGGCAGAGACAAACATCGTCGTATTTCCTCGTCGGCGGATTAGCCGCCACTTCCACCCGCATTTCCGGCGCCCATCAATATTGCCCCAACTGCATTTCCCCTCGCTTACTATTCGTATGAATTTATTAACCATTAGCGCGAAAAAGTGCCGCACGATTACAAATCTATACAAATTCGTCTTTACACTGTGTACAATAAATTAATTTTCAACTAGTGTTCCACCCACCTACAAGCGCGGAACATGAATCTCACCCCCACCCTGACATCGACAAACTCTCGGTCAACCGATGCATCGGCATTGTCCCTGGATCTGTTGCTTAGTAACTTGCCTGGGGCTGTGTACCGTTGCCTGAATGATCCCAAGTGGACCATGGAGTTCGTCAGTGCCGGCATGGAACGCCTGACGGGCTATCCGGCTTCGGCCTTTATCGGCGAGCACCCGCTCTCGTTTGCCAGCCTGATCCATCCCGACGACCGCGCCAAGGTGGCGGACGACACGAATGCGGCGATCCGCGACCGCCGCGCCTACCAGCTCAGCTACCGCATCACGAACGCCTCCGGCCAAATGCGCTGGGCCTGGGAGCAAGGCGCCGCCGTCTACGATGAGCGCGGCGCCGTGGTGGCGCTGGAGGGCTTCATTGCCGACATCACGGTGGTGCGCCGCGCCGACATGCTGGCCCTGGAGCAGGCCTCGCTGCTCGACAAGGCGCGCGACGCCATCTTCGTCATGGACATGAGCGCGCGCATCACCTACTGGAACAAGGGCGCCGAGCGCCTGTACGGCTGGAGCGCCGAGGAAGTGCGCGGCCAGCACATGCCGGACCTGCTGTGCGACGACCACGCCGCCTACAGCGAAGCCTGGCGCAATGCGCTGCAGGAAGGCGAATGGTCGGGCGAACTGCACCAGCACCGGCGCGACGGCGTCACCATGCAGGCCGACACCCGCTGGACCGTGGTGCCGGCGAATGCCGCGGCCGGCATGCCGCAAAAAATCCTGGTGATCAGCACCGACATCAGCGAGCGCAAGAGCAACGAGGCGCGCATCCACCGCCTCGCCTATTTCGACGCCCTCACCGAACTGCCGAACCGCGCCAGCCTGATGGACCACCTGCGCCGCGCCCTGATCGGCAGCGCGCGCTCGCGCAAGTACGGGGCGCTGATGTTCTGCGACCTCGACAACTTCAAGACCCTGAACGACACCCACGGCCACGCCGCCGGCGACGTGCTGCTGCAGGCGGTGGCGCGGCGCCTGGAAAACAGCGTGCGCGAGGCCGACATGGTGGCGCGCCTGGGCGGCGACGAATTCGTGATCCTGGTGCCGCCCGAGGAAGACACGATGGCCGCCGCCGCGCACCAGGCCGAGACCGTGGCGGCGAAGATCGTCGCGGCCATGTCGGCGCCCTTCCAGCTGGCCGACTTCATGTATGCGGTCTCGACCAGCGTGGGTGTGACCATGATCAGCGGCATGACCGACACCGTGGAGTCGGCATTGAAGCAGGCCGACACCGCGATGTACCAAGCCAAGGCCGCCGGCCGCAACACCTTCCGTTTCTTCGACCCGGCCATGCAGGCGGCCTGGAGCGCGCGTTCGGAACTCGAGACCGGCCTGCGGCGCGCCCTACGCAACCACGAGTTCATGCTGAACTACCAGCCGCAACTCGACGGCGCCAGCCGCGTGATCGGCGCCGAAGCCCTGCTGCGCTGGCGCCAGCCGAACGGCGAGGTGCTGTATCCGACCGAATTCATCAAGGCGGCCGAGGAAACCAGCCTGATCGTCGACATCGGCCGCTGGGTGCTCGGCACGGCCTGCGCCGAACTCGCCAACTGGCAGCGCAACCCGGCCACCCGCCACCTGTCGCTGTCGGTGAACGTCAGCGCGCGCCAGTTCGTCGAGCCCGATTTCGTGGCCATGACCCAGGAAATCCTGGCGGCCACCGGCGTCGACCCGCACGGACTGAAATTCGAGCTCACCGAAACCCTGGTCGTCACCGATTTCGCGCACACGGTGCAGACCATGGAAACCCTGCGCCGCCTCGGCATCACCTTCTCGCTCGACGACTTCGGCACCGGGTATTCTTCGCTGGCCTATTTGCGCAAGCTGCCGCTCGACCAGCTGAAGATCGATTATTCCTTCATGCGCGACGTGCTCACCAACGGCAACGACGCCTCGATCGTGCGCTCGATCATTGCTTTGGGGGGCAGCCTGGGGCTGCAGGTGATTGCGGAAGGAGTGGAGACGGCGGGGCAGCGGGAGTTTCTGTCGGAGGCCGGGTGCTATGGCTTCCAGGGCTACCTGTACGAGAAGGCGCTCAGCGGCGAGCGGTTTGCGCAGTATGCGGCCGGCGTGCACTGATGCCGCATTTCGGCCACGGTAGGTAACCGTACGGTGGGGTGTTTGAGGCCGGGGGCCTCAAACACGAAGTGCCCACGCGGTTACGTGCGTGTCCTTCTCGCCACTGGCCGTAAAACATCGCCCGCTGCCCCGAAGCGAAGCCGCTAGCCGTTGCATGCGTTTCGAGCGACGCCTCACTGCCAACGGCTTCGGAGCCGTGCGTACCGCGTGGGCACGGAGTGCCCACCCTACGAAATCTTCGCCCGCAAATAAAAAAGCCAGCACGGCTAACCATGCTGGCTTTTTCGATTGCGTGACTGCTTAGAACTTGTAACCCACCGCCAGCACCACTGCCACCGGATCCAGCTTCATGTGCTGGGTCTGGCCGGTCGAGAAGTGCACGTCGGTGCGCAGGCGGCTCTTGTTGACGGTCGCGTCGACGAACCATTTCTCGCTCAGGTTCATCGCCACGCCGATCTGGCCGGTGTAGGTGAACTTGTTATCGATGTCGAAGGTCGTGGCAGGGCCGCCCGGGTTGGTCAGGGCGGTCAGCTTGCCCGAACCGCGTTCCTTCATGAAGTAGGCGTAGGTCGCGCCCAGGCCGATGTACGGACGGAAGGTCGCGGTCGGCTCGAAGAAGCGGTATTGCAGGAACAGGGTCGGTGGCAGCGCCTCGACGGTGCCCAGTTCGCCCGTGCCTTCGATCGAGCCTGCGCCCTTGATCTTGTGCTTGTACGGGGTGCCCAGCGCGACTTCGGCCGAGATGTTGTTGGTCAGGCCGTAGGCGAAGATCAGCACCGGCTGGATGTCGCGGTCGACGCCTGCCTTGGTGAACGGCAGGGCCGGACCGGTCAGGTCGCCACTCTCGACTTTCGGGGTCAGCTGGTTGAAGCCGAATTTCGCGGTCCACTGGCCGGCCGACTGGGCCGAGGCGCCGGTCGCGCATGCCAGCGCGGCAGCGGCGACGGCCATTTTCACGACGCTATTCAAACGTACTTTCATTATTTCTCCTGATTCTTATTGGAGCCGCACACCGCCCTGCTTCAGGCCGGTGCGCGGCTGAGCGCTTTGTTCTTCAGCCCGGGATTACAGCCAGCCCTTGACGGCCATATCTTTCAAGATATAGCGCGCGATCAGCCAGTACTCGTACGGGGTCGGGTGGATGCTGTCGGCATACATGAAGTGCGCGGTATCGCCAGCGACCAGGGTACGCGTGGTGCACAGCAGCGAGGTTTCCTTGACCGCCGGGTTGGCCAGGTCGCAGGCCGGCGTCGTGACGTTGCTCAGACCATAGATTTCCTTGGTCTTCGGGTTGGTCATCTGGTCGCGGCTGATGCTGTACAGGTCGACGTACAGGATGGCCGGGCTCTCGCCCAGGCCGGCCTTCAGCTGGGTGTTGAAGGCGTTGACCATGGTGTCGATCAGCGGCTGCAGCGCAGGCTGGGCGCGGCCCGACGGGGTGTTGGCCACGTCCGGCAGGTTGTTCACGACAACGTACTTGGCGCCCTTGGCGACGATATCCTTGACGATGGCGGCTTTTTCCGCGCCGGCCTTGCCCAGTGCGGCGACCAGGGTTTGCGCGTTCGCGGCGGCATACTCGGCGGCAGCCTTGGCGCCGGCGGCGGTGGCATCGGTACCGGCCTTGGCGGCAGCGGCACGCGCGGCGTCCAGGGTGGCGCCTTGTCCGACCGCAGCGCCGACAGCCGCGTTGATGATCGCGGTCTGGCCATTCGCGGCATTCGTCACGACGGCTTGCTGGATCAGCGGCAGCGCGGTTGCCGGGTTCGGGGTGGTGGCGACCAGGCCGCTGATCAGCAGGCCCGGGAAGGCTTGCTGGCCTGCGGTGGTGCCGGCCGAGCTGACGGCGGCCAGTTGCATCAGGACGTCGTTGCCGCCGGCCATGATGGTGACCAGTTCGGTGCCGCTGAACTTGCCGCCGGTCTTGGCCAGGTGCATCTGGACCTGGGTGGCGACCGGGACGGTCATTTCGCCGATTTCAGGCTTGACGACCTTGTTGCCCGGACCGATAGGATTGGTCACGCGGGCGCCGCCCTGGGCGTAGTTGAAGCAGTTGACGTTGTTGACGATCGGGACGTTGAAGTCGAGTGCCGGGTTGGCGTCGTTGTTGGTGCCTTCCAGGCCGGTCTGGGCCGCGCATGGGGCCGGCAGACGCAGTTCGGCAGCCAGCACTTCGGTCCAGTTCAGGCCGGTCAGTGCCGGATCCTTCGAGGTTTCCGAACCATTGATCGAGAACTTGCCGCCGCCGGCAACCTTCACGGCGCCGACGTTGTAGGTGCCGACGTCCGACAGGCTGTCGCCGAAGGTGACTTGCTGGCTGAAGGTGATCGGGTGGGATTGGTCGCCACCGCTGCTACCGGTGCCGCCGCAAGCGGCGAGCGCAGCTGCGGTCAGCAGTGCGAGCGCAAAATTCTTTTGACGCATTGTGTCTCCTGATGGAAAGGATGTTTTTTCTGTGAAACGAACGCCCGTGCTATTCGTGCCGTAACTAATATGCCAGTGTTCTTTCCGCTTGTATATGGGTCAATTGTCGTGTCGTCGGCAGGAGACAACAGTTGACGGGGATAAATTACTGGCAACGCGCTGGATTATAACAAGCATTAACGCTCGTTATATGTCTGACGGTAACAGGGAGGTATGTGCGGTGGATTTTTGGGGTAACCGTAGGCGTGATGCAACGCAATGGCGCGGCTCGACATGTAGGGTGGGTTCTTGAACCCACCGTCCGGATGACGCAACGACATGGTGGGTTCGAGAACCCACCCTACCGATATCACGCAACGATGAGATTAGACGTCGCGGTTGAGCAGCTTGTAGGGTGGACACCTGTGTCCACGCCGTACAGCGCCTGCATATGGCCAGGTATGCAACGGTACGACAGCGTGGACACAGGTGTCCACCCTACCACTGCAAACGAACGCATCGTACGACAGGTGGGTTCGGAGAACCCACCCTACGCTTACACGTCGCGGTTGAGCAAACCGTGCACGATGCCGGTCGAGCCGTGCGCCGCGCGGCGCAGGCGGTCGTTGACGCCCAGCCAGGCGCCATTCTGCGGCGGCGCTTCGACCAGGATCAGGTCGGCGCCCTGCCCGTCCATGGCGCGCAAGGCCGCGTACAGCGCATGCGCAAAGCCGTCCGGCGTGGCCGGCAGGCGCTGGCTGGCGTGGGCCGCCGGCAAGTCGGAATAATGGATCAGCGCGACCTTGCGGCCGGCTTCCTCCATGCGTGCCAGGGTCTGGGCCAGGGTCGCCGTGTCCTGCATCGCCACCGGCGTATGCGGCGCGTAATGCGATTCGAGCGTGCCCGAGGCGCGCGGCGCGGCCACATCGGGCGCGGCCGGCATGCGGTCGATCACGGCGGCAATCGCTTCCGCGCTCACGTGACCCGGGCGCAGCAGCACCGGCCCGTGGGTGGCCAGGCGCGACAGATCGACGATGGTCGACTCGATGCCGACTTGCGAGGCGCCGCCGTCGAGCACCAGCGCCACCGAACCGTCGGCGTCGAACTCGTCGCGTACGTGGTGCGCCAGCGTCGGGCTCACATGGCCGAACTTGTTGGCCGAAGGCGCGGCGACGCCGCCCTGCCCGCCCTTGAAGGCGCGCAACAGGGCAATCGCCACCGGGTGCGACGGGCAACGCAAACCCACCGTGTCCTGGCCGCCGCTCACCGCATCCGGGATGTTCGGGGCGCGCTTCAGGATCATGGTCAGCGGACCGGGCCAGAAGGCCTCGGCCAGCGCATGCGCCTCCGGCGGAATCTCGCAGGCCCAGTGCGCCATGTCGGCTTCCGGCGCCAGGTGCACGATCACCGGGTGATCCTGCGGCCGGCCCTTGGCGGCGTAAATGGCGGCGACAGCGGCCGGGTTCTCGGCATCGGCGCCGAGGCCGTACACGGTCTCGGTCGGGAAGGCGACCAGCTGGCCGGCTTCCAGCGCGCGCGCTCCGGCGTCGATGGCGGCCAGGTCGATTGCTCCATCCTGGCTCATGCTGCGATCCCGAGGATGGCGCAGGCTGCGCGCAATTGTTCCTGCGCCTGAGCCAGCGTTGGCGCGACGAAGCTCACGTGGCCCATCTTGCGACCGCGGCGCGGGTCATCCTTGCCGTACAGGTGCAAAAAGGCGCCCGGCAGCGCCAGCACGCGGTCCCAGGCGGGTTCGCGCGGGTTGCCGCCATCCTGGTTGCCGTCGAACCAGACGTCGCCCAGGATGTTCAGCATGACGGCCGGCGAATGCTGGCGCACATCGCCCAGCGGCAGGCGCGCCATGGCCCGCACCTGCTGGGCGAACTGGCTGGTGACGCAGGCGTCGATCGTGTAGTGGCCGCTGTTGTGCGGACGCGGCGCCATTTCGTTGACCACCAGCGAGCCGTCTTCCAGCACGAAGAATTCGATGCAGAGCACGCCCACATAGCCGAGCTCGGCCACGATGGCGCGTGCGGCATCCTGCGCCTGTTGCGCGCAGTCGGCCGACACATTCGGGCCAGGCACGGTGGTGGTGAACAGGATGCCGTCGCGGTGCACGTTCTCGGCAATCGGATACACCACGGATTGCCCGTCGGCGCCGCGTGCGGTCAGCACCGATACCTCATAGGCCAGCGGCAGCATCTTTTCCAGCAGGCAGGTCACGCCACCCATGGACTCGAAAGCGGCGCGCACATCCTCGCGGCTCTTCACACGCACCTGCCCCTTGCCGTCGTAGCCCATGCGCACGGTCTTCAGGATGCCCGGCAGCAGGTCGTCACCGATGGCGTCGATGTCTTCCAGCGAGGCAATCACTTTGTGCGGCGCCGGCAGCACGCCGGACTTGCTCGCGCAATCGACGAAGAAGCGCTTTTCCAGCACGCGGTCCTGGGCAATCGCCACGCACGCACCCGCAGGCGCGACGAAGCTGCCTTGCGCCAGCAAGTTCATGCTGTCGGCCGGCACGTTCTCGAACTCGGTGGTGACGGCGCTGCACAGGGCCGCCAGCTGGCCGAGCGCGATGCTGTCGTTGTAGTCGGCCTGGACCAGGCGCTCGGCCACCTGCCCCGCAGGGCAATCGGCGCTGGGCTCCAGCACGGCGACCTTGTAGCCCATCGCCTGGGCGGCGTGGGCGAACATGCGGCCGAGCTGGCCGCCTCCCATCACGCCCAGCCAGGTCGGCGGGTTGGCGGTGGGAAGAAACGAAGGATGCTGCGAATTACTCATACGATCTCATACTGGCAGGGTCATCGCCTGGGCGGCGGCGGTCTGGTCCTTGCGGAACTGTTCCAACTGCGCGGCCAGGGCGTCGTCGCCGGCGGCGATGATCGCCACCGCGGTCAGCGCGGCATTCGCGGCGCCGGCTTCGCCGATGGCGAAGGTCGAAACCGGCACGCCTTTCGGCATCTGCACCATCGACAACAGCGAATCCTCACCGCGCAGGTACTTCGAGGGCACCGGCACGCCCAGCACCGGCACGATGGTTTTTGCCGCCACCATGCCCGGCAGGTGGGCTGCGCCACCGGCGCCGGCGATGATGGCGCGCAGGCCGCGCGCACGCGCCGTTTCCGCATACGTGAACATCTCGTCCGGCATACGGTGCGCCGAAATGACCTGCGCCTCGAAGGGCACGCCGAACTGCTTGAGCACGTCGACGGCGTTCTTCATCACGTCCCAATCCGAGGACGAACCCATGATGACGCCGACCAGCGGCTTGACTGCGTTTTCGGTCATCTTAGACTTTCAGCTTGTCGCCGGTCAGGCGTTCGATGGCTTCGAAGTACTTGGCCTGGGTTTTCGCGATCACGTCCGCCGGCAGGGCTGGCGCCGGTGCGGTCTTGTTCCAGTCGCTCAGGGTTTCCAGGTAGTCGCGCACGAACTGCTTGTCGAAGGAAGGCGGCGACATGCCCGGCGCGTACGAATCGGCCGGCCAGAAGCGCGAGGAATCGGCGGTCAGGACTTCGTCCATCAGGTGCAGCACGTTGTTTTCGTCGAGTCCGAATTCGAACTTGGTGTCGGCGATGATGATGCCCTTGGTCGCGGCGTATTCCGATGCCGCGGTGTAGAGGGCAATCGAGACCTCGCGCATTTTCGCGGCCAGTTCGGCGCCGATGCGCTCTTCCATCTCGGCGAACGAGATGTTCTCGTCATGCTCGCCGATGTCGGCTTTCGCGGCCGGGGTGAACAGCGGCTCGGGCAGCTTGTCCGCCTGGCGCAGGCCGGCCGGCAGTTCGATGCCGCAGATTTTTCCGCTTGCCTGATAGTCCTTCCAGCCGGAACCGATGATGTAGCCGCGCACCACGGCCTCGACCAGGATCGGCTTCAGGCGCTTGGCAACCACGGCGCGGCCGCGTACCTGCTCGACTTCATCGGCAGCCACGACGCTTTCCGGCGCCACGCCGGTCAGGTGGTTCGGCACGATGTGGCCGAGTTTCTCGAACCAGAAATCGCTCATCTGGTTCAGGACCATGCCCTTGCCCGGGATCGGCTCGTTCATGACGACGTCGAAGGCCGACAGGCGGTCGGTGGTGACGATCAGGATCTTGTCGTCGCCGACAGCGTAGTTATCGCGCACTTTGCCGTGGCCAAGCAGTGGCAGGGACTGGATCGTGGATTGGTAGAGGCTGTTCATAGAAGGAGTATCAGAGAAACAGAAGCGGCGGATCCGTCGTTGGCACCCGCCCAAAAGAAACGCGGGCTGCCGCAGCAGCCCGTTCCAAACGCAATTTTACTTTACAACCTGCGCCAGCTCGCCGGCCTTGTAACGCTCGGCCATTTTTTCGAGCGGAATCGGCTTGATTTTCGCAGCCATGCCTTCGCAGCCAAACGACTGGAAGCGCGCCTTGCACACTTCCATCGCCGCTTCGCGCGCCGGCTTCAGGTAGTCGCGCGGGTCGAACTTCGACGGATTCTGGAACATGTACTTGCGGATCGCCGCGGTCATGGCCAGGCGGATGTCGGTGTCGATGTTGATCTTGCGGACACCGTGCTTGATGCCTTCCTGGATCTCTTCGACCGGCACGCCGTAGGTCTCTTTCATGTCGCCGCCGAATTCGCGGATGATGGCCAGCAGTTCCTGCGGCACCGACGAGGAACCGTGCATCACCAGGTGGGTGTTCGGGATGCGCGCGTGGATTTCCTTGATGCGATCGATGGCCAGGATGTCGCCGGTCGGCTTGCGCGTGAATTTATAGGCGCCGTGCGAGGTGCCGATGGCGATTGCCAGGGCGTCGCACTGAGTGCGGGCCACGAAGTCGGCGGCCTGGTCGACGTCGGTCAGCAGCTGCTCGCGGGTCATGGTGCCGTCGGCGCCGTGGCCGTCTTCCTTGTCGCCCTTCATCGTTTCCAGCGAACCGAGCACGCCCAGTTCGGCTTCGACGGTCACGCCGATCGAGTGCGCGAACTTGACGACCTCTTTCGAGACTTCGACGTTGTATTCGTAGGAAGCCACCGACTTGCCGTCGGCTTCCAGCGAACCGTCCATCATCACCGAGCTGAAGCCCGAACGGATCGCGGCCATGCAGACCGCCGGCGACTGGCCGTGGTCCTGGTGCATGACGACCGGGATGTGCGGGTAGGCTTCGACGGCGGCGTCGATCAGGTGGCGCAGGAAGGCTTCGCCGGCGTACTTGCGCGCGCCTGCCGAGGCTTGCATGATGACCGGCGCACCGACGGCGTCGGCCGCAGCCATGATGGCCTGCACTTGCTCCAGGTTATTAACGTTGAATGCCGGCAGGCCGTAGCTGTTTTCGGCAGCGTGGTCCAGCAGTTGACGCAGTGATACGAGTGCCATGGTTGTACTCCAGATAAAAGAAACTTTTTCAGGAGCTTCGACAACGCGAAGCCACCTTTAATCCCTGACGATCAGTCCTTGTAGGTCTCGCCCACCCGCACGATCTTGAGCGCATTGGTGCCGCCGGCCTCGCCCATCGGCGAGCCCCAGGTCACGACGATGGTGTCGCCCGGGGTGACCATGCCTTCCTTGATCAGGAGCTCTTCCGCCTTGCGCAGCACGGCGTGGCTGCCGCCTTCCTGCATCAACGGGAATGCTCGCACGTTCCGGTACAGCGAGGCCTTGCGCTGCGTCGTTTGTGACGGGGTCAGGGCGAAAATCGGGGTGTCGATGTTATGTCGGCTCATCCACAGCGCGGTCGAGCCCGATTCGGTCAGGGCGACGATCGCTTTCACGGCCAGGTGGTGCGCGGTGAACAGGGTGCCGTAGGCAATCGACTGGTCGATGCGGGTGAACTCGACGTTCAGGAAGTCCGTGTCGAGCTTGTTGTATTCGGATTGTTCCGCTTCCAGGCAGATCGCGGCCATCATCTCCACGGTCTCAACCGGGTACTTGCCAGATGCGGTTTCGGCCGAGGTCATGACGGCGTCGGTGCCGTCCAGCACGGCATTCGCCACGTCCGAGACTTCGGCGCGGGTCGGCACGGCGTTCACGATCATCGATTCCATCATCTGGGTCGCGGTGATCGCCAGTTTATTCGATGCGCGCGCCATGCGGATCATGCGCTTCTGCAGTGCCGGCACGGCGGCATTGCCCACTTCGACGGCCAGGTCGCCACGCGCGACCATGATGCCGTCCGACGCGTCCAGGATTTCCTGCAGCACAGGAATCGCTTCGGCGCGCTCGATCTTGGCGATCATCATCGGCTTGTGGTGGTAGGCCTCGCCGGCGATGTTCGCCAGCTGGCGCGCCATTTCCATGTCGGTCGCGCTTTTCGGGAAGGAAATCGCCAGGTAGTCGGCCTGGAAGCTCATCGCGGTCTTGATGTCTTCCATGTCCTTCGAGGTCAGCGCCGGCGCGGTCAGGCCGCCGCCCTGGCGGTTGATGCCCTTGTTGTTCGACAGCTCGCCGCCGACCTTGACCGTGGTGCAAATCTCGTGGCCCACGACCTTGTCAACGATCAGGACGATCAGGCCATCGTTCAGCAGCAGCTTGTCGCCGGGACGGACGTCGCGCGGCAACGCCTTGTAGTCGAGGCCGACGCGCTCCTGGTTGCCCAGTTCGCCGTTCTCGCCCCACTTCGCATCCAGCACGAACTTGTCGCCATTGTTCAGGAAGATCTTGCCCTCCTCGAACTTACCGACGCGGATCTTCGGACCCTGCATGTCGGCCATGATCGCCACCTCGACGCCGCAGGCTTCGGCGGCGCGGCGCACCAGGGCGGCGCGGTCGATGTGGTCCTGGGCCTTACCGTGCGAGAAGTTCAGGCGCACGACGTCGACGCCGGCGCGGATCATCTTGACGAGGATATCGAAATCGGTCGACGCGGGGCCGATGGTGGCAACGATCTTGGTGGCGCAATACATGTTGATCCTTGGTCTTGGAAAGAGAAGCGCAGCTCGGGGCTGCGCTGGGTGTTACCTGATGCTTACTTGGCGTTACGCTGCAGCAGGATCTCGACTGCCGGCAGGGTCTTGCCTTCCAGGAACTCGAGGAAGGCGCCGCCGCCCGTGGAGATATAGCCGATCTTGTCGCCGATGTCGTACTTGGCAATCGCGGCCAGGGTGTCGCCACCGCCGGCAATCGAGAAGCCGTTCGAGCCGGCAATCGCCAGCGCCAGGGTTTTCGTGCCTCCCGCGAACTGGTCGAATTCGAACACGCCGACCGGGCCGTTCCAGACGATGGTGCCGGCTTTATTTACCTGCTCGGCCAGCATGGCGGCCGTCTTCGGACCGATGTCGAGGATCATGTCGTCGTCCGCCACATCCGCCACATCCTTGACGGTGGCCGCGGCGGTCGGCGAGAACTCTTTCGCGCAGACCACATCCACAGGAATCGGCACCGAGGCGCCACGCGCGCTCATCATGTCGATGATTTGTTTCGCTTCGCCGACCAGGTCGTTCTCGACCAGCGACTTGCCGATGTTCAGGCCGACAGCCTTCATGAAGGTGTTGGCGATGCCGCCGCCGACCACCAGGTTATCGACCTTGCCGGCCAGGCTTTGCAGGATCGACAGCTTGCTCGACACTTTCGAGCCGGCCACGATGGCCAGCAGCGGACGCGCCGGTTGGCCCAGGGCTTTACCGAGGGCGTCGAGTTCCGCAGCCAGCAGCGGGCCGGCGCACACCACCGGTGCGAACTTGGCGATGCCGTGGGTGGTCGCTTCGGCGCGGTGGGCGGTGCCGAAGGCATCGTTCACGTACACGTCGCACAGCTTGGCCATCTTCTGGGCCAGTTCATCCGAATTTTTCTTTTCGCCTTTGTTGACGCGGCAGTTTTCCAGCAGCACAACCTGGCCCGGGGCCACGTCCACGCCATCGACCCAGTTCTGTTTCAGTTCCACCGTCTGGCCGAGCAGTTCGGACAGGCGCGCGGCGACCGGCGCCAGCGTGTCTTCCGGCTTGAATTCGCCCTCGGTCGGACGGCCCAGGTGCGAGGTGACCATGACGGCGGCGCCGGCTTTCACGGCGGCCTGGATGGCCGGCACCGAGGCGCGGATACGCGTGTCTTCGGTGATATTGCCGGCGTCATCTTGCGGCACGTTCAGGTCGGCACGGATGAAGACGCGCTTGTTTTTCAGCGCATCGCGGTCGATCAGGTCTTGCAAGCGGGTGAAACTGAGAACGGCGTCCATGGCGACTCAACAGTGAAATAATGAAAGAACGATATTCTACCTTAGCTGGCTGCGCCAAAAACGTGCAAGGTGCGCAACAGTGTGAAAGCAAGCATGCCGAATACGATCGTCTGCAGCATGTTGCGGCGCCAGAGGTAAAAACCGAGCGCGGCAATGCCGCCCAGCAGTTTCGGATTCCCCAGTTCCAGGTGCGCATTGCCGGCGCTGTCGAGCAGCAGATCCGGCCCGATGATCGCCGCCAGCGCGCAGGCCGGCGCATAGCGCAGCATGTCCTGCACGTGCGGCGGAATGCTCACCTTATGGCCGATCAGCCAGAAGCCGCTGCGGGTGATGGCCGTGGACAAGGCCAGTACGCCGATCACGGCCCAGATTTCCCAGTCAGCCATGGCGCGCTTTCTTCTTTTCGATCAGTTTTTCGGTTGCCAGCGCCGCCAGCATGCCGACGACGACCGCCACCAGCAGGCCCAGCTTATAGGGGAAGCCGTTTGCCAGCACCGCCACCGCGCCGGCGACCAGCACCCCGCACAAGGCGGCACTGTTGATGATCAGCGGCACGGTAATGCAGAGGATCGCCAGCGTCCCGGCAAAGCCCAGGCCCCACTCGCTGGGGATCGCGCTGCCGAGGAAGATGCCGATCAGCGAACCGGTCTGCCAGGCGCACCAGTTCGGGAACATCAGCCCTTTCAGGTAAGACAGCTTGCCCTTCACCGGCACCGCGGTCGGGAAGCGCTGCAGGAACATCGCCACCGTCAAGTCGCCCGAGATATAGCCGTAGAACAGGCGCTGGCGCCACGGCAGGTGCGTGAAGTGCGGCGCCAGCAGGGCCGAGAAGATCACGAAACGCAAATTCACGACCAGCGCGGTGGCGAAGACCACCCAGATCGGCGCATGCGCCACGATCAGCGGCAACGACGCCAACTGGGCGGAACCTGCAAACACCAGCAAGGTCATACCGCACGCCTGCCAGACCGTGAGCCCGGTCTTGACCATGGCGATACCGACCACCATGCCCCAGGCGGCAATGCCGAACAGCGTCGGGATGCCCGTCTTCAGGCCTTCGCGCCAGAGTTCCGGGTCGTGTTCTTCGATCAGGGGAGTCGATTGCGTGGCTGGCGGCGCGCTCATGTCGCCTTCCCGCAACAGCCTGGATGAGTTACCGCGAGAACGAAACCAAAATGATGGGACATGAAACGTCGAGAAATGAAGGTCTTGAATTCGGCCCGGCAGATGACCGTAAGGTGGGCACCCCGTGCCCACGCGTTACCTGCCTATGCGCTGGCCCGCTACCGCACGATGTCGCTCGCACCGCATCCGCGAGCCGCACGTCGATGTGATCATTCCGACATTCTACCGATCATCCCGTCCCACCGCTCGAATCCGTTAAAATCCCATCTTTACCCAAACCCTGCCCTCCGGAGAATTGCAATGAACGTAAAGACGATGCCTGTGGTCGAACTGCAGGCCAAAGACCTGCCGGCCCACTGCCCGAACCCGGCGATGCCGCTGTGGTCGTCGCACCCGCGCGTCTTCCTCGACTTCGACCATGAAGGCACGGCCAAGTGCCCGTACTGCGGCACCCAGTACCGCCTGGCCCCTGGCGTCGAGTTCAAGCACCACTGATCCGGCGCGCGGCCCGCGCCGCATGCTCATGGACTACCACGCCCCAAGGTGGCTGCCCGGCGGCCACCTGCAAACCATCTACCCCGCGACCTGCATCGCCAAGCCGCCCGTTGCCTACCGGCGCGAGCGCTGGAACGTGCATGATCCGCTGCTGGGCGACGACTTCGTCGACGTCGATTTCGTTGACGGCGAACCGGGTAAACCTTTGGTCGTGCTGTTCCACGGGCTGGAAGGTTCGTCCCACAGCCACTACGCACGCGGCCTGATGGCGGCGTTGGCCAGCCGCGGCTGGTCCGGCGCGGTGCCGCATTTCCGCGGCTGCTCGGGCGAAGCCAACCTGACGCCGCGCTTCTACCACTCCGGCGATGCCGCCGAAATCGACTGGATCATGGCGCGCCTGTGCCAGCGTGCGCCCGGCCCGCTGTACGTGGCCGGCGTCTCGCTTGGCGGCAATGCCCTGCTGCGCTGGCTCGGCGAATCCGGCCACAGCGCCGGTTTCGTCACGGCCGCCGCAGCCATCTCCGCTCCGCTCGACCTGGCGCGCGGCGGCGAAGCCCTGGGCTCGGGCCTGAACATGCTCTACACCCGCATGTTCCTGCAAACGCTGAAGCCGAAGTGCCTGGCCAAGCTCGAACAATTTCCCGGCCTCTTCGATCGTAGCGCCCTGCTCGCCGCGCGCGACCTGTATGCATTCGACAACGTGGTCACCGCGCCCCTGCACGGCTACCGCGACACCGACGATTACTGGCACCGCGCCAGCGCCCGCCACGTGCTGCACGACATCACGGTACCGACGCTGGTGCTGAATGCGCGCAACGATCCCTTCCTGCCGGGCCAGTACCTGCCCTCCTCCGCCTCGCAGGCCGTCACGCTGGAATATCCCGAAGAAGGCGGCCACGTCGGCTTCCCCGCCGGCCCCTTCCCGGGGCGGATCGACTGGCTGCCGGCGCGCATCCTCGCCTTCTTCGACGAGCTGGCGATGCGCGCGCCGAATGACAGCGAGTTATGCAATGCTCAAGCCCATGGATGACATCGTAAAACAGGCAATGGCCAAGTGGCCGAACGTGCCGCACTGCTACGGCTGGCTGGCACTCGATGCGCGCGGCGGCTGGCGCATGCGCGACGAAGCGGCGCAGCAGTCCAACGCCCCCGGCGACAAGCTGAACAATCCGGCGCTGGTCGGCTTCATCAACCGCAACTACCTGCACGACGACCAGGGCCGCTGGTATTTCCAGAACGGCCCGCAGCGCGTCTACGTGAACCTCGAAGCGACGCCTTTCATTGCCCGCACCGATCCGGCCCAGGGCATGACGCTGCAGACCGGCGCGGCGCTGCCTGCCATCGAGCGCCTGTTCCTGACCGAGTCGGGCGCAGCGATCGTGCAGGCGGGCGAGATCGTCGCCCAGGTCGATGACCGCGATGTGGCGCAATTGTTCGAGAGTCTGGAGCTGGACGGCAAGCAGGCCAGCGACGACGCCTTGCTGGCCTGGCTGGAAAGTGGTGCGGGAGCACTGACGCTGCATTACCGCGGCGCGACAGTACCGGTGGAGCGCATCGAGCGCGACGCCTTGCCGCAGCGCTTCGGCTTCGTACGCACGCCGGCGCCGGCCCAAGCTTCGAGCAATTAACGGACCGTAGCAGCTTCTCCGGCGACAAGGTACCAGACACGCAGGCCGACATCCGACGACGTCAGGTTGGCCGCAAGCCAGGGTCAGGTCTGTCATTCAGACACAGCCTCAACCGTACGGATCAAAGAAACACAAAAGGCTTCTGCTGAGAAACCAAAATTCGTGTCCAAGGCTGAGCCTGTGTCCGGATGGCAGACCTGACCCCAGTTGTTTTTAAGGCACGGTTTCTTCGAGTTCCTTCAGCTCGCGCTGGCGTTCCTTGAGCTCGCGCTCGCGGGCATCGATGACCGACTGCTCGTAGAAGGACACGTCTTTCGCCTTGCGCGCGAAATTCAGCTGGTCCACCGCGGCCGGCAGGGCGCCGGCCAGGACATACGACTCGGCCAGCGCCATGTGCTGCAGCGCGATCTTGCCCTGGCTCGAATAGGCTTTCGCCATCAGGTCATAGAGTTTCGGGTCTTCGCGGTACATGCGCACCTGGTCGCGCAGGTAGCGCGTGGCATCCTCAAACTTGCCGGCGGCGATCATCGCCTCGGCATACTGGCGTGCCAGCGCGCGCGACAGCGGGTAGGCGTTGACGGCCTGTTCGGCCTCCTTTACCGCGCCTTGTACCACCTCCTGCGGCTGCCCGGCGGCCAGCTTGATCTCGAGATCGAGCCCGGCAAACATGGCGCCGCCATCGCTGGCAGGTGCTGCCGACAGCACGCCGTCCTTCGGCTTCATGCTGGCGCGCGACTTGTCGAGCCAGCTGCGCGCGGCAGCCAGGTCGCCTTGCTTCAGGGACAGGTAAGCCAGGCCATATTGCGCAGCCACTTGTTGCTGACGCTGCGGCTGGGTCAGCTGGGTCTCGAAGGTGGTGCGGGTATCGCGCAAGCCGGTCGTGCTGCCGTCCTGCAGCACGCGCGCACGCGCCCGGGCCAGGTGGAATTCGATGGCGTCGGCGCGCTGGCGCTGCGGCGTTTCGCGGATGCGCGACTGGATGTCGGCAATGCGCTCGCCGGTCAGCGGGTGGCTGCTGAGGAAAGCCGGCATTTCGCCGTACACCTTGTTGGCGCTCTGCAGGCGCTTGAAGAAGGCCACCATGCCCGTGGTGTCGTAGCCGCCCGCGCCCATGATCTGGAAACCGACGCGGTCGGCCTCGCGCTCGGCGTCGCGGCTGAAGGCGAGCTGGCGGTCGATCGCCAGGCCCTGCCCGCCCATCAGCACGCCCATCGCCGCATCGGGGCTGGCCTTGGCCGCCAGCGCAGCCAGGATCATCGCGGCCAGCGGCAGCAGCGCATCCTGTTTTTGCTGGCCGATCATGCGCGCGATGTGGCGCTGCGACACGTGGCCGATTTCGTGCGACATCACCGAGGCCAGTTCGGATTCGGTCTGGGCCGCGATCAGCAGCCCGGAATGGATGCCGATGAAACCGCCGGGCAGCGCGAATGCGTTCAGCACCGGATCGCGCACGGCGAAGAAGCCGAAGTCGGCGCCGGTTTCGCCGCGCGCGCCGGGTACGGCGTCGACCAGGGCGCCACCGAAATGGTTCAGGTAATCGAGGATCTGGTCGTCGTCGAGGTAATCGCGGTCGCGCCGGATCTCGCGCATGATCTCTTCGCCGAGCTTGCGCTCGATGATCGGCGACAGGTCGCCGCGCGCGGTGTCGCCCAGGGTCGGCAGGCGCACGCCGGCGGCGGCGTTGGCGGCTTGGCCGGCCGGCGCTGCGCAGGCAAGACCGGTTGCGACCGACACCAGCAGGGCGGCCAGGGAACGGCGCCAGCGCCTGGAGGCGGAGGGCGTGGAAGAGCTCAGCGCGGAATAGGTCAGCGATTTCACGGTGCTATGATAACCGCATCCGCGCACGGCTTGCCGCCAGCGGAAACACTTTCTTACTCGAGCATACCAACAAGATCATGACCAGTTCCAACGCGCCCACCGACACCAGCCCGCTCACCCATTTCGACGCC
Organism: Massilia sp. YIM B02769; assembly: GCF_030411995.1. Lineage (GTDB taxonomy): Bacteria > Pseudomonadota > Gammaproteobacteria > Burkholderiales > Burkholderiaceae_D > Telluria. The sequence continues at coordinate 125,037 of NZ_JASNRC010000003.1, read as the reverse complement.
AGCGGCCAGGCCCACATGGTCGACGTCGGCGCCAAGCAGGAAACCCACCGCATCGCCGTGGCCGCCGGCACCATCCGCATGCTGCCGGCCACGCTGGCGCTGATCCAGTCGGGCAACGCCAAGAAAGGCGACGTGCTCGGCATCGCCCGCATTGCCGCCATCATGGGCGCCAAGCGCACCAGCGACCTGGTGCCGCTCTGCCACCCGCTGCCGATCACGCGCGTGGCGGTGGATTTCGAGGTCGATTCAACGAACAACAGCGTACATTGCCGGGCGCAGGTGGAAACTGTCGGCAAGACCGGGGTCGAGATGGAAGCGCTGACCGCCGTGCAGGTCGGCTTGCTGACGATTTACGACATGTGCAAGGCGGCCGACCGGGGCATGGTCATGACGAATGTGCGGGTGCTGGAAAAGCACGGCGGAAAATCGGGCGACTGGACGGCGGCGGTATAGCCGTCGTTCGGCCAGCCCGAATGCCTTTCACGAGCAGGGAATCGTCTTTGCACCCGGCAGGGTACTCAGAGGCTTGAAGCCGGCTGTGGCAGCTGCGGCGTCGTCAGCGACCGCAATCTCGAAGATCCCGATCTTGCCGTCGGGGGCGCCGCATACCGCCGGCATAGGCTGGCCATCCGTCCCGCACTCGGCAGAGCGGACCTGGACGTTGGCTGCCGCCAGTTGCTCTTGCAGGGCAGTGAGCGAGAGACCGCCGCCGCTGCACTGGAGCGAGCCGGTCGCTTTAAACACTTTGATTCCGGCCACTCGGGTCTGGATGTCCGGCCCGCCACCGTCACCGCCACCGCCACACGCGCCCAACGATGCTACTGCCAAAACTGGAAGCAATATACGCATGTCAGTGTCCCTGTTAGCTAGTTTGACGACGATATCGTCGTCCGACGCTGAGTATGTACACACATTGAGTATTTGACAAGTTCCAGTTGTCATTAAATTGCCATCAAATTGTCATCAAATCCTATTGGCCGCACCAGGAAGGGCGACGCACTCGGCACCGCCCACGTTGCCAGGCAAGCTGACCTTGCCCCTACTTCACAGCGGGCAGGCTTCCCATCCACACCCGCGTGAACGCCTGGCCCATCAGGCCGACGGCTTTTCCGTTTGCCTCGGCAAAGCGTTCCATCGACTGCTGCTGGACCGACAGGGCGTTCTTTGCGAGCGCATCGGTACAGGATTGCGCCGCGGTGATGACGGCGCGCAGCATCTGCTCCTGGATCACTTTCGCTGAACTCAGGAACAACTGCTCCGTATTGGTCTTGACGACTTCCCTGTACAAGCCAGCCACGTCGGACCACATGCCAAAGAAAGGCATCGGCATGGCAGGGTAGACTGGACTTGGATATGCGTTCATGGTCGACATGCTGCTCTCCTGATGAGTAGACAAAATGGACAGGCCAATGGGGACGAACCACCGCATTGTGCGGTGCACCATCGAGTCTACTCTTCAGTTGCCTGTCTTGTCATCCACGCGCGCGGTGCTTGTCTTATTCCCGGACTTCGGCCTCGACCAGTTGCGCCAGCAGCTGTAGCGACTCTTGCCAGCCCAGGTAGCAGGCCTCGACAGGAATCACGGCAGGGATGCCTTCCTGCCTGATCTTCAGTTCCACGCCACAAAACACCTCGCCCAGCTCGACGGTCGTCTGCATCCGCCCCGGCAGTTGCGGATCGTCGAACTCGGCCGTGTAGCGCAAGCGCCTGCCCGGCTCCAGCTCCATGTATTCGCCACCGAATGAATGGCTGTGCCCGGTCGTGAGATTGGTGAAGGACATCCGGTAGCGCCCGCCGATCCGGCTTTCGATCTCATGCACGGTAGCGAAGAAGCCGTGCGGCGGCAGCCATTTGACCAGGGCGCCGGGCGTGACGAAAGCACGGTGCACGCGGTCGGCGGGGGATTTGAGGATGCGGTGCAGCTCGACGGTATTGGTGGACATGATCGTTTCCCTGTTCTGGAGTAAAGAGGACAGCCCTCTGCCGGTACGACGATCCGACAGCCGCCGTTTCGACGTACGTGACGGATTTCTTTCCAAAGTTGGCCAAAGCCGACAGCCTGGCTGCATCTGCCAAACGTGTTAAATTGCTGGTTTGCCCACGGCACAACCGTGCTTTGGCAACACATAACACCGAGACACGCTTGAAGAGGATCGAATGACATTACGCTTGCTGATGCTGGGTGCGGCCGTGGCCGCCTCCAGCGCCGTTGCCGCGCCGCGCGGCCTGACCGTGGAAGACCTGGTGACCCTGGAACGCGTCGGCGCCCCGGTGCTGTCGCCGGACGCCAGCCGCGCCGTCTACACCGTGCGCAGCACGGACATGGACAAGAACCGCGGCCATACCAACATCTGGATGGTCGACCTGCGCGGCACGAAATCTGCCCCCGCCGTCTTCGTCAGCGATGCGAGCAGCAGCACCGATCCGGAATGGTCGCCGAAGGGCGACGCCGTCTACTTCCTCTCGAGCCGCTCGGGCAGCTCGCAGGTGTGGCGCCAGCCGGCCGCCGGCGGCGCGCCGGTGCAGGTGACGAACCTGCCGCTGGACGTCGACAACTTCCGCGTTTCTCCAAGCGGCGACCGCATCGCACTTAGCATGGCCGTGTTCCGCGACTGCGCGGACCTCGCCTGCACCGAGGCGCGCCTGAAGGAACAAGCCAAGAACAAGGCCAGCGGCAAGGTCTACGACCGCCTGTTCGTGCGCCACTGGGACACCTGGAACGACGGCCGCAACGCCGTGCTGTTCTCGGCCGCGCTGGATAATAAAGGTGTCGTGACCGGCACACCGGTCAGCCTGTCGGGTTCGCTCGACGGCGACGTGCCCTCGAAGCCTTTCGGCGACCGCGAGGAATACCGCTTCAGCCCGGACGGCAAGACCGTCGTGTTCGCGGCGCGCATCGCCGGCAAGACCGAAGCCTGGTCGACCAATTTCGACTTGTACTCGGTGCCGGCCGCCGGCGGCGGCGCCCCGCGCAACCTGACGCAAGATAACCCGGCCTGGGACACCAAGGCCGTGTTCTCGCCGGACGGCCGCACCCTCGCTTACCTGGCCATGGCGCGTCCCGGCTTCGAGGCCGACCGCTACCAGATCATGCTGATGGACGTGGCCAGCGGCGCGAAGCGCAAGCTGGCGGCCGACTGGGACCGCTCGGCCGGCGGCCTGCAATGGGCGGCGGACGGCAAATCGCTCGTGGTGGATGCCGAGGACATCGGCCAGCACCGCCTGTTCCGCATCGAGGTCGCCAGCGGCAAGATCACGCCATTGACCGACAAGGGATCGATCGGCGGCTTCGACGTGCGCGGCAATACCGTCGCCTACTCGCTGGCCACCCTGAACTCGCCGGCCCAGCTGTATTCGGCGAAACTGGCAGGCGGCAAGCCGCAGCAGCTGACCACGAACAACACCGACAAGCTGGCCGACGTGCGCTTCGGCGAATTCGAGCAGTTCTCGTTCAAGGGCGCGGGCGGCGACACGGTCTACGGTTACGTGATGAAACCGTGGAATGCGACGCCGGGCGCGAAATACCCGGTCGCCTTCCTGGTGCACGGCGGCCCGCAGGGCAGCTTCGGCAATGCCTGGAGCTACCGCTGGAATCCGCAGATCTACGCCGGCGCCGGCTACGCCGCCGTGTTCATCGACTTCCACGGCTCGACCGGCTACGGTCAGAAGTTCACCGACGCCATCAGCGGCGACTGGGGCGGCAAGCCGCTCGAGGATTTGCAGAAGGGCCTGGCGGCGGCCGTCGAGAAGTTCCCATGGCTGGACCGTGAGCGCAGCTGTGCGCTGGGCGCCTCCTACGGCGGCTACATGATGAACTGGATCGAGGGTAACTGGCCGGACGGCTTCAAGTGCATCGTCAACCACGACGGCGTGTTCGATACCCGCGGCATGGCCTATTCGACCGAGGAACAATGGTTCACCGACTGGGAAAGCGGCGGCCCCTACTTCACCGTCCCGGAAAACCATGAGCGCTTCAACCCGGTGCACCACGTGAACAAGTGGAAGACGCCGATGCTGGTGGTCCAGGGCGACCTCGATTTCCGCATCCCGACCGCGCAGGGCCTGTCGACCTTCACGGCGCTGCAGCGCAAAGGCATCGAAAGCAAGTTCCTGATGTTCCCGGACGAGAACCACTGGGTACTGAAGCCGGCCAACTCGGTGCTCTGGCATCACACCGTCATCGACTGGCTCGATCATTACCTGAAACGCTGACACTGTCTGTTTCGCCCGCAAAGCCCGCTGATCCAGCGGGCTTTTTTTTGGCCAAAGTGACAATGGGCGTTTTTTCATTCCGACAAGCACTGGTATCATACCGGTCCTTGCTGGCCAGGCGGTCAGCTATCTGGATACCCACCATGCATGTTGGCCAAGCGCACGAGCTGAAACCCGAGGATATCGATTTCGAGACCATGAATCTGCAGGTCGGCACACGCCTGCAGTTCATCACGCACCGCCGCATCAAGCCGGTTCAGCATTTTTCCTGCCTGATCGGTTACCTGAAGGATGAGTACATCATTCTCAAGATCCCGATGGAAAACGGTGCGCCGATTGCGCTGGCGGAAGGCGAGCGCCTGACGATCCGGGTGTTCTCGGGCATCAAGGTGTGTTCGTTCGCCTGCACCGTGGAGCGCATCTTCATGCGGCCGCTGTTCTATGTGCACGTCTCCTTCCCACGATCCGTGCAGGGCACCAGCCTGCGCACGGCGATGCGGGTCAAGGTGGACTTGCCGGCGCGGATAGGCGGCGAGGGACACGACGGGCAGCAGGACTGCACCATCGTGAATTTGTCGGTCAGCGGCGCGCTGATCGAATCGAAGAGCCGCCTGCCGCAGGACGAGGAAGCGCTCATGCTGGCGTTTGCGCTGAAGGCACCGCCGGACAACCAGGAGGTACGGGTTGCGACCAGGGCGGCGATCCGCAATGTGAACGTGGTGCAGGCGGGGGATGGCGAGGTGTTCACCTACGGGCTGCAATTCACCGCGCTCGATCCGGTGCATTACACGCTGTTGCAGAACATGACGTACGAGGCCTTGCTGGCGGATCGGCAGAAGATTGTCTGAATTGCCGAGGCGCTGGGGCTTACGTCATTGCTATAGGCCACATAACAAGAAAGACCGCCGAGGCGGTCTTTTTGTTATGGGCCAGTCGGTTCGACCAGCCCGGTGTTGCAAAGCGTCGATTAGCCTTCGCCGCCTTCTTCTTCGTCAGCAGCACCAGCAGCGGTGCAGCCGGTTGGCATGAATTTCGCGTCAGCGAAACCAACCGTTTTGCAGCTGTACTCACCTTTGCCCGAACGGTACAGGGCGATTTTTGCGCCGGTGGCTGGAACAGCCGCCAGACGGCCTGGCGAATCGATCGTGCAGGTGATCACAGCTTCGTTAGCGGTAGCGGTCGTGGTTGGCAGAGCGTAGGTAAAGGCCGAGCAATTACCGGTGGTGGTCGGCAGGCCCGAAGCAGTGCCGTACGCTTCAGCGGTGGTAGTCTTGCCTTCGACAACAGCCATTTCGAAACCAGTCTTGCCGCCGGTGATGTCAGCGTAGGCAGCAGCTGCCTTCGACTTGGCGATGTAGTCCTGGTATGCAGGGATCGCGACAGCAGCCAGGATGCCGATGATGGCAACGACGATCATCAGTTCGATCAGGGTGAAGCCGGCTTGTGCTTTCTTGACGAATTTCATTTGTTTCATGGTAAGTCTCTCCAGAGGGGTCAGGGAATTCGGTTGGTCATGCTTTGCTTGGTGCCACGCTCAACCTATTGCAAGCGCCGTGCCAGGTCATTTCCCCACAAAATCATTAGTTTCTCTGAAACAAAAGCGACAAATTACGGCAGAGCTCGCTTTTTCGGTGACAAATTTTGTCAGCTCATGCGCAATTTCTGTCGGGCAACAGCTGAGTGCGCAAAAAATGTCGTGCCGTGCCAGGCGCAACCGGCAATAAAAAAGGGAGCCCGCAGGCTCCCTTCTCGAGACAAGAAATGTCCGGTATTACAGCATGGCCTTCAGCAGGCGTGCCATTTCCGATGGGTTCTTGGTGGCTTTGATGCCGCACTCTTCCATGATGTCCAGCTTGGCTTGCGCGGTATCGGCGCCGCCCGAGATCAGCGCGCCGGCGTGGCCCATGCGCTTGCCCGGAGGAGCGGTGACACCGGCGATGAAGCCGACGACTGGTTTCTTCATGTTGTCCTTGACCCAATGCGCGGCATTGGCTTCGTCCGGACCGCCGATTTCGCCGATCATGATGACCGCGTCGGTATCAGGATCGTCGTTGAACATCTTCATGATGTCGATGTGCTTCAGGCCGTTGATCGGGTCGCCGCCGATGCCGACTGCCGACGATTGGCCCAGGCCCAGTGCGGTCAGCTGGCCAACTGCTTCATAGGTCAGGGTGCCCGAGCGCGAGACGACGCCGATGCGGCCCTTCTTGTGGATGTGGCCCGGCATGATGCCGATCTTGATTTCGTCCGGGGTGATCAGACCTGGGCAGTTCGGGCCCAGCAGCAGGGTCTTCGAGCCGGCCTTGGCCATGCGGTCCTTCAGGGCCATCATGTCACGGACAGGAATGCCTTCGGTAATGCAGATGGCCAGGTCCAGGTCGGCTTCGACGGCTTCCCAGATGGCGGCAGCTGCGCCCGCTGGCGGGACGTAGATGACCGACACGGTTGCGCCGGTGGCGGCTTTGGCTTCCGACACGTTGGCGTAGATCGGGATGCCTTCGAAGTCTTCGCCGGCTTTCTTCGGGTTCACGCCAGCAACGAAGGCGGCCTTGCCGTTCGCGTAGTCGCGGCACATGCGGGTATGGAACTGACCGGTCTTGCCGGTGATACCCTGGGTGATGACTTTAGTATCTTTGTTGATCAGGATCGACATTTGTTTATTCCTTCGAATTAGGCGTTACCAGCTGCAGCGGCGACCACGGCCTTGGCTGCGTCTTCCATCGTATCGGCGGCGATGATCGGCAGACCGGAGTCGGCCAGCATCTTCTTGCCCAGGTCTTCGTTGGTGCCTTTCATGCGCACGACCAGCGGCACTTTCAGCGAGACGGCTTTCGATGCGGTGATCACGCCTTCGGCGATGACGTCGCAACGCATGATGCCGCCGAAGATGTTGACCAGGATGGCTTTCAGGCCTGGGTTCTTCAGCATGATCTTGAATGCTTCGGTGACTTTCTCAGCCGTCGCACCGCCGCCCACGTCCAGGAAGTTGGCCGGCTCGCCGCCGAACAGCTTGATGGTGTCCATGGTGGCCATGGCCAGGCCGGCGCCGTTCACCAGGCAGCCGATGTTGCCGTCCAGCGAGATGTAGGCCAGGTCGAACTTCGATGCTTCGACTTCGGCTGGATCTTCTTCGTCCAGGTCGCGGTAGGCCAGGATTTCCGGCTGGCGGAACAGGGCGTTGGCGTCGAAGTTGAACTTGGCGTCCAGGGCGATCACTTTACCGTTGCCGGTCAGGATCAGCGGGTTGATTTCGGCCAGCGACGAATCGGTTTCCCAGTAAGCCTGGTACAGGCCTTTCAGGTTCTGGCGGGCTTCGGCCAGCGATTCGGCAGGGATGCCGATCTTGGTCGAGATGTCGTCCGCTTCGGCGTCGGTCAGGCCGACCGATGGGTCGATCGCGATCGAGTGGATTTTTTCAGGGTTGCTGTGGGCGACTTCTTCGATGTCCATGCCGCCTTCCGACGAGGCCATCAGCACGACCTTCTGGGTCACGCGGTCGGTGACCATCGAGACGTACAGTTCCTTCTTGATGTCGGCGCCTTCTTCGATCAGCAGGCGGCGGACTTTCTGGCCTTCCGGGCCGGTCTGGTGCGTGACCAGCTGCATGCCCATGATCTGTTCTGCGTATTCCTTGACTTGCTCCAGCGACTTGGCAACCTTCACGCCGCCGCCTTTGCCACGGCCGCCAGCATGGATCTGGGCCTTGACGACCCAGACCGGGCCGCCCAGCTCTTCAGCTGCCTTGACGGCTTCTTCCACCGACATGCACGGAATGCCGCGCGGTACCGTCACCCCGAACTTCCGGAGGATTTCTTTGCCCTGATACTCATGGATTTTCATGCTGGCTTCCCTTCTTCTCTGTTACTGATTTGGATAGTTAATTAGAAACTTCGTGGAAAACTTCGACAGCGAAGTCTACTCCGGTACGGCCTTGATCGCCCAGCGAGGGTAATACTGTGCCACAGCGGGTCCATCGGCCCGCAACGCGTGGCAGCGGTCGATTTCGTAAGGACGCTCAGCGTCGCCGTCGTTGGCGGCGTTGCGCGTCTCGAACGCATCATCGGCGAAGGCCTGGATTGCCGCTGTGGGCAAGACCTGCGCCAGTTCAGTCAGGTGGGTGCAGCCGAGCACGCCGGAAAGGCGGTCTTTCAGGTGCAGCCGGAAATGCTTGGCCAGCGACATGCCGATCAGCTTTTTATAAGCGGGACCGATGGAATCGCAGTAGCCGGGGTACGGCACCGAGTCGGACGCTGCTTCGGCGTCGACGATCTCGAGGTCGCGGTTGATGGTGACGCGCAGGCGCAGGTCGTGCACGGCGGTGCCGGCGGGACGCGTGCCGGAGGCGAGCACGATGTCTTGTTCCTTGACGTCGCGGATACGCGCGTCAAGATCCCACAGACCATCGTCGCGCGCATACGCTTCGACGGTAATGGCGCGCGTGTGCCGGAGCTGGCGCGAAGCGGGAGAAGACAAGGGCATAAAAACGGTGCCGACAGGGCGGCGGTAAATGTATGCAGCCGGTGTGCTTGAATCGCACGTCGCCGCAGCTTCTGCGGCAACAACCGCTCATGCGGCGCTGCTTAAACCGTGAAAGTTTAGCACAGGCCGATGGCGGGCGCACCGTTACATGACTGAGTGACCACACTAGAGGGCGGGGTATCGCGGGAAGCGTGGCAAGCTTGCCAATGTTGCCGCTGCCCGATCCGCGATGTCGGGCGGGCGTGGGGCGGCTCAGGAAAAATCGTTGCGGAAGAAGCAGTGCTGGCCGTCGCGGTCGAGGCAGATCTGGGAGTCGCTGTCGATGGTGGCGGCCCAGACCGCATTGCCGGCTTCGGGCTCGGTGCCGTGCCAGACGATGCCGGAAAACGAGACCGACAGGGCCGGCCCGGTTTCTTCGCGCCAGGAGCCGCGGATTTCGTCGGTGTTGCGGCCGGGGCCGCTGGTTTGCAGGACGTAGTCGCCGCCGGGACGCACGTCGAGGACGACCGACATGTCGGCGGTGCTGAGGACATAGACCCCGGTGGGGGTGACGGGTGGCTGGGTGCAGCCAGCGAGGGTGGCGGTGAATGCCAGTGCGAGCAGCGCTTTCATGCTTGTCCTTCTTGTTCGCGTGGTCGCGGCGCGCGCCGTTGCCAGGACGACGGACGCCGTGTCGATTGCGGCAATGCGCCGCGGTCCGGCCGCACGGGGCGGCCGCCGGCAAGCCCCAGCGCGCAGCACCATCCGTCGTTGAGGAATATGCGGGCGCATATCAACGAATGGCGCTCCGCGCTGGCGCCTGCTTCATACGAGAGTGAAACGTGATGGCCCGAAGCGCGACGACTCAGAACGCGTCGTCGTCTTCCGGCGCACCCTTGAGTGCTTCGCGCACGGCGCCGCTGGAAAAGCCGCGCGCCATCAGGAAGCGCATCTGCTTGCTGCGCTCGGCCGCATCTTGCGCCACGGTGCCGAACTTGCGGCGCCAGACGTCGACGGCGCGCGCCTTTTCGCTCGAGGCCAGCTCGGACTTGAGCTCGGCCAGGGCTTCGCCGTTGACGCCGTGGCTTTGCAGCTCGGCCACGACCCGGCTGTTGCCGTAGCGGGAGGCTTTTCGGTGAATCAGGGATTCAGCGAAACGCTCCTGCGACAGCCAGTTGTTCTTTTCGAGGAAATCGAGGAGGGCTTCGACGTCGTCGCCCTCCTCGGCATGGCGCGCCAGCTTGCGCCCCAGCTCGAGCCGGCTGTGCTCCCTCATGGAGAGGAAGCGCAGCGCCCGTGCTTTCAGGCTCAGCGGTGGCGCGCGCATGATGCTGCCAATGTTGCCGATACTGCGTAGGACACCTTCAAGCTTATTCCGACACGGCTTTCAGCTTCGCCTTGTCGTCGTCGCCAGCTGGCGCAGCGGCAACCGGCGGCAGTTCGCGTACGCCCAGCGCGGCGCGGACCTTGTTTTCGATTTCGCGTGCCAGTGCCGGACGGTCTTTCAGGAACTGACGTGCGTTATCTTTACCCTGGCCAATGCGTTCGCCGTTGTAGCTGTACCAGGAACCCGACTTCTCGACGATCTTGTTGTCGGCGCCCAGATCCAGGATTTCGCCTTCGCGCGAGGTGCCTTCTCCGTACAGGATGTCGAAGTGGGCTTCCTTGAACGGTGGCGCGATCTTGTTCTTGACGACCTTGACCTTGGTTTCGTTACCGATCACCTCGTCGCCCGACTTGATCGAACCGGTACGGCGGATGTCCATGCGCACCGAGGCGTAGAACTTCAGCGCGTTACCGCCGGTCGTGGTTTCCGGGCTGCCGAACATGACGCCGATCTTCATACGGATCTGGTTAATGAAGATCACCAGGGTGTTGGTACGGTTGATCGAGCCGGTGAGCTTGCGCAGCGCCTGCGACATCAGGCGGGCTTGCAGGCCCGGCAGCGAGTCGCCCATGTCGCCTTCGATCTCGGCGCGCGGGGTCAGTGCCGCCACCGAGTCGATGACCACCAGGTCGACCGAACCCGAACGCACCAGGGCGTCGGTGATTTCCAGGGCCTGTTCGCCGGTGTCGGGCTGCGAGATCAGCAGCTCGTCGAGCTTGATGCCCAGCTTTTGCGCATAGCCGACGTCGAGCGCGTGCTCGGCGTCGATGAAGGCGCAAGTGCCGCCGAGCTTTTGCATCTGGGCGATGGTCTGCAGGGTCAGCGTGGTTTTACCCGACGACTCCGGACCGTAGATTTCCACGATACGGCCGCGCGGCAGGCCGCCGACGCCGAGGGCGATGTCCAGGCCCAGCGAGCCGGTGGACACGGTTTGCACTTCTTCGACCGGTGCATTCGCGTCCATGCGCATGACCGAGCCCTTGCCGAACTGCTTTTCGATTTGCGCGAGGGCGGCAGCCAGCGCCTTGCCTTTTTCGGAGGCATTTACTGCGGATTTTTTGTCGTCCATAATTTTCTTTCAGTCTTGGAGGTAACCAAGGTGTGGGCGCCGTCGCGCGTTTCAATAGCTAGTACTGTATAAAAATCCAGTGGTTTTGGCAAGCGAAAAAATGAAATGTCGGTTTGAGAAAACTCGCATTGTTGCGCTAAATCAAACACAATGAAGGCAGCACCGGGGTTTAATCGAAAACAGGGTACAACCATGCGAATTCTACTTGCAGAAGATGATAGCGTACTCGCGGACGGGCTGACGCGCTCCCTGCGTCAATCCGGCTACGCGATCGATTGCGTGCGCAACGGCGCCGACGCCGACACCGCCCTCTCCACCCAGGAGTTCGACCTCCTCATCCTCGACCTCGGCCTGCCGCGCATGCCCGGCCTGGAAGTGCTGCGCCGCCTGCGCGCCCGCTCTTCCCTGCTGCCGGTGCTGATCCTCACCGCCGCCGACTCGGTCGAGCAGCGCGTCGAGGGCCTGGACCTGGGCGCCGACGACTACATGGCCAAGCCTTTCGCCCTGTCGGAACTGGAAGCGCGGGTGCGCGCCCTGACCCGGCGCGGCGCCGGCGGCGGCCCGGCCGTCATCCGCCACGGCCCGCTGGTCTATGACCAGGTCGGGCGCAGCGCCTACATCAACGAGCAGATGCTCGATCTCTCGGCGCGCGAACTGGGCCTGCTGGAAATCCTGCTGGCGCGCACCGGCCGCCTGGTCTCGAAGGAGCAGCTGGTCGACCACCTGTGCGAATGGGGAGAAGAGGTCTCGAACAACGCCATCGAAGTCTATGTGCACCGGCTGCGCAAGAAGATCGAGGTCGGCGGCGTGCGCATCGCCACGGTGCGCGGGCTCGGCTATTGCCTGGAAAAATATTCCGACGCCGCACGCTCGGGCGCCGGCGCCGGCGCCGAAGCCGCCAGCGAACACAAGTAAATAAACCCACGTGAACGACCGCGACGCCGGCCTCGTGCCGCCCGACAGCGCCTTGCCGGCAGGGTTGCACGAGCCGCTGTACACGCCGCCGAATCCCGAGCCCGAGGCGAGCATCCAGCATTCGCTGTTCGGCGAAATCCTCGACTGGATGCTGGCGCCCCTGCTGCTGCTGTGGCCGATGAGCATCGCCATTACTTACCTGGTGGCGAAATCGATCGCCAATCAACCCTTCGACCATGCGTTGGAAGACCGGGTCACGGTACTGGCCCAGCAGGTGCGCGAGGTGGACGGGGCGATTGCTACCCGCCTGCCCGGCAGCGCGCGCGACATCCTGCGCGCCGACGACGTCGACAGCGTCTACTTCCAGATACGCGATGCGGGCGGCGGCCACATCGATGGCGACCGCGAACTGCCGCGCCCGCGCGATGACGAAGGCGACAAGGACGGCGCGGTGCACTTCCGCAACGACGCCGTGCACGGCACGCCGGTGCGCGTGGCCTATTTGTATGTGAACCTCGACCCTTTCCACCAGGCCGACGCCGCCGCCAACGCCGACGAGCCCGCCGCACGCAAGGCCCTGGTGCAAGTCGGCGAAACCCTGGACAAGCGCGCCCTGCTCGCCAACGAAATCATCAAGGGCGTGATCCTGCCCCAGTTCATTATCCTGCCGGTGATCCTGGCCCTGGTGTGGTTTGCCCTGTCGCGCGGGCTGTCGCCGCTGGCCGAGCTGCAGGAGCGCATCCGCGCGCGCTCCTCGGACGATCTGTCGCCCATCGATTCCCGGCAAGTGCCGGAAGAAATTTCGCCGCTTGTCGGCTCGCTCAACGACATGCTGGGCCGCCTGGCCCAGACCATCGACATGCAGAAGCGTTTCATTGCCGATGCCGCCCACCAGATGAAGACGCCGCTGGCCGGCATGCGCATGCAGTCCGAACTGGCGCTGCGCCAGGTCGACCCCGATGAAATCCACCGCTCGCTGGAGCAATTGGCCAAGAGCTCGGAGTCGGCCACGCGCCTGGTGAACCAGCTGCTGGCCCTGGCGCGTGCGGAAAACCAGCCGCATGCCGGCCTCGCCTTCGAGGAAATCGAGCTCGGCGCGCTGGCCGTGAGCGTGGTGCAGGACTGGGTCCAGGCCTCGTTTTCCCACGACATCGACCTCGGCTACGAGCCGCACGACGAACCGGTGACCATTGCCGGCAACGCCATGATGCTGCGCGAACTGCTGTCGAACCTGATCGACAATGCCCTGCGCTATACGCCGGCCGGCGGCAGCGTCACGGTGCGCGTACGCCGCGATGGCGAGCACGCCTTGCTGGAAGTCGAGGACACCGGCCCCGGCATCGCCCCGGCCGAGCGCGCCCACGTGTTCGAGCGCTTCTACCGTATCCTGGACAACAGCGCCAGCGGCAGCGGCCTCGGGCTGGCCATCGTGCGCGAGATCGCCGGCCAGCACAATGCCGAGGTCGACATCTTCAACAACCCGCGCAGCCATTCGAAGAAATTTCCGGGCAGCCTGTTCCGGCTGACCTTCCCGCCACCCGCCAGCGACCCCATCGATGCCGCCTGAATCCGCGCCTTCCCAAGACTCCGACCTGCGTCGCCAGCGCTTGCAGCTGGCCGAGCGCGCCCTGCACTGGCGCCGCACCCGGCGCCTGACCGCCATCCTGATGGGACTGTGGCTGCTCACCGGCTTTTGCACCGTGTACTTTGCGCGCGAACTGGCGCGGATCACGATCTTCGGCTGGCCGCTCTCGTTCTACATGGCGGCGCAAGGCGCCTCGCTGGTCTGCCTGGCCATCATCGGCTTCTACGCCTGGCGCATGCGCCAGCTCGACGCCGCCTACACGCGCGCCATGGAGGAGTCCGCGTGACGGCCAACAAGCGCTATTTCCGGCGCCTGTCCGGCTACTACGCCTGGTTCTGCGTCTGCTTCGCCGGCTTCCTGCTGGCCCTGACGGTGCTGGAAAAAGAAGGCATGCCGCGCTTGTGGATCGGCCACCTGTTCATGTTCGCCACCATCGTGCTGTACGCCACCATCGGCGTGGTCAGCCGCACCTCGAACGTCACCGAATACTATGTGGCCGGGCGGCGCGTGCCAGCCCTGTTCAACGGCATGGCCACCGCCGCCGACTGGATCTCGGCGGCCAGCTTCATCAGCCTGGCGGGCGGCCTGTATCTGTATGGCTTCGATGCCCTGGCCTACATCATGGGCTGGACTGGCGGCTACTGCCTGGTAGCGCTGCTGATCGCGCCCTACCTGCGTAAATTCGGCCAATACACGATTCCCGACTACCTGGCGGCGCGCTACGGCGGCGGCGCGGGCGGACGCGGCGGGCCGGTGCGGGCGCTGGCGGTCGGGGCGACGATCATCGTCTCGTTCATCTACGTGGTGGCGCAGATCTACGCGGTCGGCCTGATCGCTTCGCGCTTTACCGGCGTCGATTTCTCGGTGGGGATTTTCCTGGGCCTGGCCAGCATCCTGGTCTGTTCCTTCCTGGGCGGCATGCGCGGCATCACCTGGACGCAGGTGGCGCAGTACATCATCATCCTGGTCGCCTTCCTGATTCCGACCATGTGGCTGTCGGCCAAGCATGCCGACAACCCGTTGCCGCAGGTGGCCTACGGTTCGGTGCTGCCGAAGCTGGCCCAGCGCGAGGAACAACTGGCGGCCGACCCGCGCGAGGAAGCGGTGCGCGCCCAGTTCCGGCGCCAGGCCGACGACTATGCCGCCCGCCTGGCTGCCTTGCCGGGCTCCTGGGAACAGGGCCGGCTGGAGGCCCAGCGCCGCCTCGACACCGCGCGCCTGCGCAATGCCTCGCTGGGCGACGTGCGCAATGCCGAGCGCGCCCTGGCGGCCTATCCGAAAACCGTCGACGACGCCGACACCCTGTGGCGTGCCCAGCGCGCCCGCCTGCTGGCGCGGGCCCAGCCGCCGCAGCCGCACGCCGCGCCCTTCCCCGGCGCCACCGAGGCGGAATCGAACGCGCGCCGCAACAATTTCCTGGCGCTGGTGTTCTGCCTGATGTTCGGCACCGCCGCCCTGCCCCACATCCTGATGCGCTCCTACACCACGCCCTCGGTGCACGCCGCGCGCGGCTCGGTGTTCTGGACCCTGTTCTTCATCCTGCTGATTTATTTGAGCATCCCGGCGCTGGCGGTGCTGGCGAAGTACGACATCTATACGAGCCTGGTCGGCAGCGACTTCCGCTCCTTGCCGACCTGGATTTCGTATTGGGCGAATGTCGACAAGGTCAACCCGCTGATCAGCATTACCGACATCAATGGCGACGGCCTGGTGCAGCTGGCGGAAATTGCCATCGACGGCGACGTGCTGGTGCTGGCCACGCCGGAAATCGGCGGCCTGCCCTACGTGATCTCGGGGCTGGTGGCGGCCGGCGGCCTGGCCGCGGCCCTGTCCACCGCCGACGGCCTGCTGCTGGCGATCTCCAACGCCCTGTCGCACGACGTGTATTACAAGATCGTCGATCCTGGCGCTTCCACGCAAAAGCGCGTGACCATCTCGAAGCTGCTGCTGCTGGCCGTTGCCTTCATCGCCGCCTATGCCGCCTCGCAAAAGCCGGCCGATATCCTGTCCCTGGTGGGCGCGGCGTTTTCACTGGCGGCCTCGACTTTGTTTGCGCCGCTGGTGCTCGGGGTGTTCTGGAAACGCGCGAACCATGCCGGGGCGATTGCCGGCATGATCGTCGGCTTCTTGACCTGCCTCTACTACATGCTGCGCACCAACCCGATACTGGGCGGTCGGATGGATGCGGCCTGGTTCGATATCGCGCCGATGTCGGCCGGGATCTTCGGCGTGCCGGCCGGGATCGCAGCGGTCGTCGTCGTCAGCCTGCTCACCGCACCGCCTGGCCGCGCCAGCAATGGGCTGGTCGACTACATCCGCGCGCCGGAGTGAAAGAAAAGTCACAAGGTTTTTTTCCGCAGTCCACTTGAGAGGAGTGTGTATGTCGTCAGGGAAAATTCTTGTTGCACAGGGAGGCGGGCCGACCGCCGTCATCAACCAGACCATGGTCGGGGTCGCGCTCGAAGCGCGCCGCTTCCAGAACGTCACCCGCGTCTACGGCGCCCTGCACGGCGTGCGCGGCATCGTCGACGAGGACTTCCTCGACCTGACCCAGGAAACCAGCCACAACCTGGAACTGGTGGCCGCCACGCCCTCTTCGGCGCTGGGCTCGACGCGCGACAAGCCCGACGCCGCCTACTGCGGGCGCATCTTCGACACCCTGCGCGCCCACGAGATCGAACATTTCTTCTACATCGGCGGCAACGACTCGGCCGACACGGTGCGCATCGTCAGCCAGGAAGCGCGCCAGGCCGGTTATCCGCTGCGCTGCATCCACATTCCGAAGACCATCGACAACGACCTGGCCGGCAACGACCACACGCCCGGCTTTCCCTCGGCGGCGCGCTTCGTGGCCCAGGCCTTTGCCGGCGCGAATCTCGACAATGCCGCCCTGCCCGGCGTCTACGTGGGCGTGGTGATGGGACGCCATGCCGGCTTCCTGACCGCTGCCTCGGCGCTGGGCAAGAAGTTCCCGGACGATGGCCCGCACCTGATCTACGTTCCCGAGCGCACCTTCGAACTCGAGCGCTTCCTGGCCGACGTGAAAGCCGCCTATCAACGCCACGGACGCTGCGTGATCGCCGTCTCGGAAGGCATCCACGACGCCTCGGGCGAAGCGGTCGCCGCCCTGCTGGCCAAGGAGATCGAGCGCGACGACCACGGCAACGTGCAACTGTCGGGCAGCGGCGCCCTGGCCGATCTGCTGTGCGACGAAATCAAGGCGAAGCTCGGCATCAAGCGCGTGCGCGGCGACACCTTCGGCTACCTGCAGCGCTCCTTCATCGGCTGCGTGTCGGACGTGGATGCACGCGAGGCGCGCGAAGTCGGCGAAAAGGCGGTGCAGTTCGCCATGTGGGGTGAGCGCGACGGCTCGGTGGCGATCCGCCGCACCGGCTTCTATTCGGTCGACTACGAACTGCTGCCGCTGGACGCGGTGGCCGGCAAGACCCGCACCATGGAAGACGAATTCATCAGCGACAGCGGCACCGACGTCACCGACGCCTTCCGGCTGTATTTGCGGCCGCTGCTGGGTTCGGGCATGCCGGACGCCTTCCGCCTGCGCGGGGCGCGCGTACCGAAGGTGCTGGGGCGTTAACTTGTCTAAATGAAAGTGATAATCCGATAGTTTTTGGCGGTGTCGGCGCTGCTATGCTGCCGGCCACTTCATCTTTCTTTGGATCATCATGGCCTTGTCGCCCCTCCGTTCTGTTCCCTTGCGCCTGGCGCTCGGGATCGCCCTGTCGTGCATGCTTGCCGCTGCGCCGGCCGGCGCGGCGCAGGCGTCTCCGCCGCCGGCAGCCGCTTTCTTCGGCAACGCCGAGTTCGGCGGCGCCACGCTCTCGCCGAGCGGCCGCTACCTGGCCGCGCGCACGGGTGCACCGGGCAAGCCCTTGCGCCTGATGGTGGTCGACCTGCAGGACAACAGCGTCAAGACGGTGGCCGCCTTTACCGACTCGGATATCCACAACTTCCAGTGGGTGAACGACGAGCGCCTGGTCTTCGACGTGACGGACCGCAACGTCGCCCCGGGCGACATGCACTTCGCGGCCGGCCTGTTCGCAGTCAACCGCGACGGCGAAGCCTTCCTCCAGCTGGCCGCGCGCCGCACGGGCCGCGGCGTGGTCAAGAGCAGCACCCTGGCGCAGAAGCGCATGCTGCCCTGGCACACCTTCATGCTGCCCCAGCCCGGCAGCCAGGATTCGCCATTCATCTACGTGGAGTCGACGGAGTTCGACCATGCGGGACGCGAGGTGAACAACAACCTGCTGCGCCTGGATACCCTGACCGGACTGTCGCAACTGGTCGAGCGACCCGGCAAGGTCAGCAAGTGGATGCTGGGCCAGGACGGCGAGCCGCGCCTGGCAACGGTGCTGAAGGACGACAAGCTGACCCTGTACTACCGCGCGCCGGGCAGCCAGGGCTGGCGCCAGCTCTACCAGGCGGTGGCGTTCCGGGGCGACAACGGCGCCTTTACGCCGCTCGGCTTCGGCCCGGATGGCCTGCTGTACGTGGAAGCCAACAACGGCCGCGACACCAGCGCGCTCTACACGGTCGACACCGCCAGCGGCAAGCTCAGCCCGGCCCCGGTCCTGACCGCGCCCGGCTACGATTTCGAGGGCCACCTGGTGGCGAACAAGGACAAGCTGCTGGGCGTGCGCCTGCTGACCGATGCGCGCGACAACGTCTGGTTCGATGCCGGCATGAAGGCGGTGCAGGAAAAGATCGACCAGCAACTCCCGAACACCATCAACCTGATCACGCCGGCGCGCAATCCGCAGGCGGCGCACATGCTGGTGGAATCGTATTCCGACGTGCAGCCGCCGGTGTTCTGGCTGGCCGATATCAAGACCGGCAAGCTGAACAAGGTCGGCGAATCGCACGCCGCGATCAAGCCGGCCGAGATGGGTGGCCAGCAATTCGTGCGCTACAAGGCGCGCGACGGCCGCGAGATTCCGGCCCTGCTGACGCTGCCGGCAGGCGCCAGCCCGAAGAACCTGCCGCTGGTGATGCTGGTGCATGGCGGCCCGTTTGTGCGCGGCACCGAAATGGGCTGGAAGGCGCAGGCCCAGTTCCTGGCTTCGCGCGGCTATGCGGTGCTCGAGCCCGAGTACCGCGGCAGCACCGGTTTCGGCAACGCCCACTTCCGCGCCGGCTGGAAACAATGGGGCCTGGGCATGCAGGACGACATCGCCGACGGCGCGCGCTGGGCCGCCAGGCAGGGCTATGCCGACCCCGATCGCATCTGCATTGCCGGCGGCAGCTATGGCGGCTACGCCGCGCTGATGGGCGTGGTCAAGGATCCCGGCCTGTACCGCTGCGCGGTCGACTGGATGGGTGTCACCGACATCAACCTGCTGCACGACGGCCACTGGAGCGCGGTATCGGACGCGTCCGACGCCTATCTGCAATACGGCCTGCCGGTGCTGGTGGGGGACCAGGTCCGCGACGCGGCCCAGTTGCAAGCCACTTCGCCGATCCAGCAGGCGGCGCGCATCAAGGCGCCGCTGCTGCTGGCCTACGGCGGCGTCGACCGCCGCGTGCCGCTCTACCACGGCACCCTGTTCCGCGACGCCGTCAAGAAGCACAACAACGCGGTCGAATGGGTGGAATACCCGGACGAAGGGCACGGCCTGGCGCTGGAAGCGGACCGCATCGATTTCTGGACGCGGGTGGAGAAATTCCTGGACCAGAACATCGGCGCGGGCCGCAAGCCCGCACAACCTTAAAGGAAAACACATGCTTTCACGCAACCTGATGTGGCGGCTCGGCGGCGCCCTTGCGCTGGTCCTGTGCGCCGCGCCATGGCACGCCACCGCGGCAACCACGGCGCCGGCCGGCGCCCTGCCGCCGATCGAGGCCTTCTTCGCCAACCCGGTGCTGGCCGGCGCCAAGCTGTCGCCGAGCGCACGCTACCTGGCCGCGGTGTCCGGTGCGGCGGGGCGGCGCGACGCCCTGGTCGTGATCGACCTGAAGGAAAAGTCGGCCAAGCTGGTGGCCGGCTATGGCAACGTCGACATCCTCGACTTCGAGTGGGTCAACGACGGCCGCCTGGTCTTCAACGTGACCGACCGCCAGGTCGCACCGGGAGGCCAGTACCTGGCGGCCGGGCTGTACGCTGTCGACAAGGACGGCGGCCAGCTACGCCAGCTGGCCGCGCGCCGCGGCGATGCACAGGACACGACCAGTTCGCGCATCGGCCGAAGGATCCTGCCCTGGCACACCTACATGATGAATGAACGCGGCGCCCAGGATTCGGCATTCATCTACGTCGAGAGCTACGACTTCGACGACGAGTCGGGCGAACTCAAGACCGTCAACCTGCTGAAACTCAACACGCTGACCGGCGCCGTGCAGACCGTGCAGCGCCCGGCCAGGGTCAAGGGCTGGATGCTCGACCACAAGGGCGAACCGCGCCTGGCCACCGCGAGCGAGGCCGGCGTCACCACCATCTGGTACCGCGATCCCGCCAATGGCCAATGGCGCTTGCTGAGCACCTTCGACACCTACAAAGGCGGCAAGGAAGCCTTCGACCCGCTCGGCTTCGGCAGCGACGGCACGCTGTACGTGACGGCCCACGGCGACGCCGACACCACCAGCGTGTACACCGTCGATCCGGCCACGGGCAAACGCAGCGTGGAACCGGTGGTGGTCACGCCCGGCTACGATTTCGCGGGTGACCTGATCAGCAGCGGCGACAAGCTGCTCGGCATCCGGGTGCGCACCGATGCCGCCGGTACCGTCTGGCTCGATCCGGCCATGGCGGCGGCCCAGAAGCAGCTCGACGGCGCCCTGCCCGGCACCATCAACCTGATGAGCTTCCCGTCGGGCAACCACGCCGAATGGGCGCTGGTGCAGTCGTATTCGGACGTCAAGCCGCCCTTCTACACCCTGTACAACATCAAGACCGGCGCGCTCGACCCGGTGGGCAAGGCCTATCCCGGCATCGACCCGGCGGGCATGGGCCGCCAGGACCCGGTGCGCTACACCGCGCGCGACGGCATGGAGATTCCGGCCCTGTTGACCCTGCCCGCGAACGGCGCGAAGAACGCGCCGCTGGTGGTGCTGGTGCATGGCGGCCCTTATGTGCACGGCAACAATTGGGGCTGGGACCCGGACACCCAGTTCCTCGCGTCGCGCGGCTACGCGGTGCTGGAACCGGACTTCCGCGGCAGCACAGGCTACGGCGACAAGCACTTCCGCGCCGGCTGGAAGCAATGGGGCCTGAAGATGCAGGACGACATCGCCGACGGTGCACGCTGGGCCATCGCCCAGGGCATCGCCGACCCGAAGCGCATCTGCATCGCCGGCGCCAGCTACGGCGGCTATGCCACCCTGATGGGCCTGGTGAACGATCCCGACCTGTACAAGTGCGGCGTCAGCTGGGTGGGTGTCACCGACATCAACCTGCTCTACGACGGCCACTGGAGCTTTACCTCGGACATGACGGAACAGTGGAAGCAGTACGGCATGCCCGACATGGTGGGCGATCAGGTGAAGGATGCGGCGCAACTGAAGGCCACCTCGCCGATCCAGCAGGCGGCGCGCATCAAGGCGCCGCTGCTGCTGGCCTACGGCGGCGTCGACCGCCGCGTGCCGATGTACCACGGCCGCAAGTTCATGGATGCGATCAAGCCGACCAACAGCCAGGTCGAGTGGGTCGCCTACCAGGACGAGGGGCACGGCTGGCGCTTGCCGGCGAACCGGGTCGATTTCTGGAGCCGGGTCGAGAAGTTCCTGGACAAGAACATCGGCAGCGTTGTGAAATAATCGATCAGTTTGATACCGTAGGGTGGGCGCCCCGTGCCCACGCGTGAAGCATGCATGGTGATAGCCAAAGCACGCTAACCATGCGCAACGTTCACGCGTGGGCACGGAGCGCCCACCCTACCTTTTCATGCGCTAACAAAAAAGGCGCCCGCAGGCGCCTTTTTGCTGAGCTGACGAACCGCTTACACAACAACCGTCTGCGCCTGGCCTTCTTCGCGCGCACGGATTTCGCCGATGCGGTACACGGTTTCGCCGGCCGCCTGCAGCTGGGCCATGGCCGCATCCGCATTTTCCTTGGCCACGATCACGGTCATCCCGATACCGCAGTTGAACACGCGGTGCATCTCGGCATCCGCCACGCCGCCATGCTGCTGCAGCCACTGGAACAGCGGCGGCATGGTCCACGACTTGGCATCGAGCACCGCGGTCAGGTTGTCCGCCAGCACGCGCGGGATGTTCTCGACCAGGCCGCCGCCGGTGATGTGCACCAGGCCCTTCACTTCCATCGCCGCCATCAGCGCCAGCAGCGGTTTCACGTAGAGGCGGGTCGGCGCCATCAGCACGTCGGCCAGCTTGCGCCCGTGGAAGTCGGCTTCCAGGTCCGGCTGGGCCACCTGGATGATCTTGCGCACCAGCGAGTAGCCGTTCGAGTGGATGCCCGACGAAGCCAGGCCCAGCACCACGTCGCCCGGGACGATCTTGCTGCCGTCGATGATCTGCGATTTTTCCACCGCGCCGACGGCGAAGCCGGCCAGGTCGTATTCGCCGTCCGGGTACATGCCCGGCATCTCGGCCGTCTCGCCGCCCAGCAGGGCGCAACCCGATTCTTCGCAGCCCCTGGCGATGCCCGAGACCACGGCGGTGGCGGTGGCCACGTCGAGTTTGCCGCAAGCGAAGTAGTCGAGGAAGAACAGCGGCTCGGCGCCCTGCACCAGGATGTCGTTGACGCTCATGGCGACCAGGTCGATGCCGACCGTGTCGTGGCGGTTCAGTTCGAAGGCGAGCTTGAGCTTGGTGCCGACGCCGTCGGTGCCCGAGACCAGGACCGGTTCCTTGAACTTCTTGCTGATCTCGAACAGACCGCCGAAGCCGCCGATGCCGCCGAGCACGCCTTCGCGCATGGTGCGCTTGGCCAGGGGTTTGATCGCTTCGACCAGGGCATCGCCGGCGTCGATATCGACACCGGCATCGCGGTAAGACAGAGAAACATTAGATGGTTGGCTCATGGTATTTAGCAGCGGAGGCGGTAAAATAGAAGGCGTAGACCTGTTTCTGGTCAATTCGCTATTCTAGCAAAACGGGCTGGCCCCAACCGCTAAACCGCCGCTAAACCGAGATAACAACAAAAACATGCCATTCTTTTCGCCAACTGGAGAACAACTTGCCGAGCTTGTGGCGGCGCTCCGGGGGCAATGTCGGTGCGATGTTTCGGTGGGGACGAGTGCCTATGCCGGCCGCCCCCGCCCTACACTTCCAGCGATGCGTGCGCATAAATATTCCAGCATGAGGCCGACACCATGAAACAGCTGGTGCTCGATCTCGGCGCCGAACATCCGGCGCAGAGCCTCGATACCTTCCAGGTCGGGGCGAATGCGGAACTGACGCACCTGATGCACCAGTTCGCGCAGCGCGCGTCGCGCGAGCATTTCGCCTACCTGTGGGGCGACACCGGCGCCGGCAAGACCCATTTGCTGCAGGGCCTGGCCGCCACGCCGGCCTCGCGCTACATCGCCGCCGACGCGCCGAGCGAAGAATTTGTCTTTACGCCCGAGATCACGCTCTACCTGCTGGACGACTGCAACCTGCTGTCGCCGCAAGCCCAGATCGACGCCTTTGCCCTGTTCAACCAGATCCGCGAGCACGGCGCCTACATGGTTTCCACCGGCCCGGTGCCCCCGGCCGTGCTGCCGGTGCGCGAAGACCTGCGCACGCGCATGGGCTGGGGCCTGATCTACCTGATCCACGGCCTGTCCGACGACGAGAAGATCGCGGCCTTGACCCAGGCTGCCGAGGCGCGCGGTTTGACGCTGTCGGCCAGCGTGTTACCCTATTTGCTGTCCCATTTCAAGCGCGACATGCGCTCCCTGGCGACGATGCTGGACGCCCTCGACCAGTATTCGCTCGAAACCCAGCGCCCCGTCACGCTGCCGCTGCTGCGCGACCTGCTGCTCCAGGGAACCCCGCAGTCGGAATCCAAAGAATGAAAAACCTTGCGTTGTTTGACCTCGACCACACCCTGCTGCCGATCGACTCGGATTACGAGTGGGGCCAGTTCCTGGTGCGGATCGGGGCCGTCGACGCGGCCGAATACAAACGCCGCAACGACGATTTCTTCGCCCAGTACCAGGCCGGCGTGCTCGACCCCGTGGAATACCTGGAATTCGCCCTCGGCACCCTGGCGCGCTATCCGCGCCCGGAACTCGACGCCATGCATGCGCAGTACATGCGCGAAGTGATCGAACCGGCGATCCGCCCGCAGGCGCGCGCGCTGGTGCAGCGCCACCTCGACGCCGGCGACCTGGTGGCCATCATCACCGCCACCAACCACTACATCACGGCGCCCATCGCGCAGGCCTTCGGCGTCGAACACCACATCGCCGCGATGCCGGAGCTGGACGCACAGGGCAAGCTGACCGGGAAACTGGCCGGCACCCCGACTTCGGGTCCGGGCAAGATCACGCACATGCACGCCTGGCTGGAACGCCTGGGCCGTCCGTTCGCCTCCTTCGAGCGCAGCTGGTTCTACAGCGACTCGCACAACGACATTCCACTACTATCGGTGGTGTCGGACCCGATTGCGACCAACCCGAGCAGCGCACTCGCCCAACACGCACACGCCAACGGCTGGCCTCACCTTCATCTTTTCAATGATTAAAAAATTCATCCGTAAAATCCTTGGCGTGAAAGACGGGCGCAACCCTACCGAACCGGTGACCCTCGGCGTCGACCAGCACGGCATCGACCTCAAATTGCTGTCGCCGAACGCGATCCGCCTCACGCAAACCCTGCAGGAAGCCGGCTTCAAGGCCTTTGTCGTCGGCGGTGCCGTGCGCGACCTGCTGCTGGGCGTGAAGCCGAAAGACTTCGACATCGCCACCGACGCCACGCCCGAGCAGGTGAAAAAGCTGTTCCGGCGCGCCTTCATCATCGGCCGCCGCTTCCAGATCGTGCACGTGATGTTCGGCCAGGAGCTGCTGGAAGTGACCACCTTCCGCGGCGCCGGCAGCGCCAACGCGCCGAAGGACGAGCACGGCCGCGTCCTGCGCGACAACAACTTCGGCCCGCAGCACGAGGATGCCGCGCGCCGCGACTTCACCATCAACGCCATGTACTACGATCCGGCCACGCAGACCGTGCTGGACTACCACGGCGGCATCGAGGACATCCGGGATAAAACCCTGCGCATCATCGGCGTGCCCGAGGCGCGCTACCGCGAAGACCCGGTGCGCATGCTGCGCGTGGTGCGCTTCGCCGCCAAGCTCGGCTTCACCATCGAGCCGACCACGCGCGCGCCGATCCCCGTGATGGCGCCGCTGATCGACAACGTGCCGGCCGCGCGCGTGTTCGACGAAATGCTGAAGCTCCTGCTGTCGGGCCACGCGCTGGCCTGCCTGAAGGAGCTGCGTTCGGCCGGCCTGCACCACGGTTTGCTGCCCCTGCTCGACGTGGTGCTGGAACAGCCGATCGGCATGAAGTTCGTGACCCTGGCGCTGGAATCGACCGATGGCCGCGTGAAAGCCGGCAAGGGCGTGTCGCCGGGCTTCCTGTTTGCCTCGCTGCTGTGGCACCAGGTGCTGGAAAAATGGACCGCCTACCGCGCCGCCGGCGAAGCGCCTATTCCCGCGCTGCACCTGGCCGCCGACGCCGTGCTGGAAACGCAAACCGAAAACCTGGCCCTGCAGCGCCGCATCGCCACCGACATGCGCGACATCTGGGCCATGCAGCCGCGCTTCGAGCGCCGCCAGGGCAAGGC
Source organism: Massilia sp. YIM B02769 (assembly GCF_030411995.1). GTDB lineage: Bacteria > Pseudomonadota > Gammaproteobacteria > Burkholderiales > Burkholderiaceae_D > Telluria. The sequence goes on along the minus strand of NZ_JASNRC010000003.1, from coordinate 99,671 downwards.
GCCGTACAAATTGCTGGAGAACCCGCGCTTCCGCGCCGGCTACGACTTCCTGCTGCTGCGCTGCGCCTCGGGCGAACTCGATGCCGAGATCGGCGAATGGTGGACCGCCTTCTACGAAGCCGAATCGGGCGAACGCGAACGCCTGGTCACGCAAGCGAATGCCCGCCCGGCGGCCGGCGAGAAGAAAAAGCGCGCACCGCGCCGTGGTCCGCGCCACCGCAACACCGAAGGCGGCGCGACCGCGACCGCTGCCGCAGCTGGATCGGGCGGCGCCGAGGAATGATCGCCTACGTCGGCATCGGCGCCAACCTGGGCGACGCGCGCGCCAATGTGCGCGACGCCCTGGCGCGCCTAAATGCGTATCCCGGCTGCCGTTTGCATGCCGCCTCCGGCAGCTGGCGCACGGCGCCGGTCGATTCCTCGGGCGACGACTACATCAATGCCGTGGCCGCCGTCGACACCGGGCTCGATGCGCACGCCTTGCTGGCGGCGCTGATGCACATCGAACAGGCCCACGGCCGCGAACGTCCCTACCGCAATGCCCCGCGCACGCTCGACCTCGACTTGCTGATGTATGGCGACGCCATCATCGATACGCCAACGCTGGTCGTGCCGCACCCGCGCATGCACGAGCGCGCCTTCGTGCTGGCGCCGCTGCTGGAGATTGCGCCGGACATCGTCATTCCCGGCCGCGGCCGCGCCGCCGACTGTCTGCCCGGCGTGGCGGACCAGGCCATTATCAAACTGGACTAGCCCATGCAAATTCCCGTTTTCTTCCAGACCGCGGGCCTGCTGGTCCTGTCGAACATCTTCATGACCTTTGCCTGGTACGGGCACCTGAAGAGCCTGAACAACCGCGCCTGGTACATCGCGGCGCTGATCAGCTGGGGCATCGCCCTGTTCGAGTACCTGCTGCAGGTGCCGGCGAACCGCATCGGCGCGACGCAATACAGCCTGGCCCAGCTGAAGATCATGCAGGAAGCGATCACGCTCACCGTGTTCGTGCCGTTTGCCATGTTCTACATGAACCAGCCGTTCAAGCTCGACTACGTATGGGCGGCGCTGTGCCTGGTCGGTGCGGTGTATTTCATTTTCCGCAGCTGAAAAATCGCAGCTTCGGCAAGATTTCAAGGACGGCATTACACTACGCCGTCGATTATTTCGTATTTCAAAGGATGACCATGAGCGCTTATTTGCAAGGCAAGGACATGACCGGCGGCGACACCCCGCCTCCATCCAAGCCGGCGCGCAAACCCGTCACGATTCCCGCCCTGCACGCCATGCGCGCGGCGGGCACCAAAATCTCCATGCTGACCTGCTACGACGCCAGCTTCGCTTCGCTGATGGACCGCTGCGGCGTCGACATCCTCTTGATCGGCGATTCGCTGGGCATGGTCTGCGCCGGCCACTCGTCGACGCTGCCGGTGACCCTGGCCGACATGGTCTACCACACGGCCTCTGTCGTGCGCGGCAACAAGAACGCGCTGATCGTGTCCGACCTGCCGTTCGCCAGCTATGCCACCAAGGAAATCGCCTTCGAAAGCGCGGCGGCACTGATGCGCGCCGGCGCCCAGATGGTGAAGATCGAGGGCGGCGCCTGGCTGGCCGAGACGGTTGCCTTCCTCGCCGAACGCGGCATCCCGGTCTGCGCCCACATCGGCCTGACCCCGCAGTTCGTGCACCAGCTGGGCGGCTTCAAGGTGCAAGGTAAAACGAGCGAAGGCGCCGAGCGCCTGAAGAACGATGCCCTGGCCCTGCAGGCGGCCGGCGCGGCCATCGTGCTGCTGGAAGCGGTGCCGTCGGCGCTGGGCAAGGAAGTCACGGAGTCGCTGCAGGTGCCGACCATCGGCATCGGCGCCGGCCCGGATACCTCGGGCCAGGTGCTGGTGATGCACGACATGCTCGGCGTCTTCCCCGGCCACAAGGCGCGCTTCGTGAAGAACTTCATGGACGGCCAGACCAGCATCGACGGCGCCGTGCAAGCCTATGTGGCGGCGGTGCAGGACGGCAGCTTCCCGGCGCCGGAGCACTGCTTCTAAGCAGGAGGAGCGATGGACAGCGTTTCGAGCACTCGCCTGTTCCTCGCTCTCTGGCCGGACCCAGCGGTCCGGCATGCGCTGCGCGAGCGGCGCGACCTCTGGGACTGGCCGCGCGGCGCCAGTCCTGTTCATCCGGATAAACTCCATGTGACGCTGCACTTCCTCGGCAGCGTGCCGAGCGAACGCGTGCCCGATCTGCGGCGCGGGTTCGCGGTCCCCTTCACACCCTTCGCATTGCACTTTGGCGCGCCCAAGCTCTGGCATAACGGCATCGCCGTGCTCGAACCTTCGAACGAACCGCCGGAACTGCTGGAACTGCACACGCAACTGACGAATGCCCTCGTTGCGCTCGGCCTGCAGCCGGAAGCGCGCAAGTACCGCCCGCACGTGACCTTTGCGCGGCGGGCCAGCGAGGTCGAGGTGCCGGCCGATTCGCCAGCGCTGGTGTGGAAAGTCGACAGCTATGCGCTGGTGGAATCGCAGCCGGACAATGGCGGCGTGTACCGGGTGCTGGAAACGTATTCTTGAAGCAGCAGATAAAGCAGCGCTTTTCGGATTCGCACATTGAGCTCTTCTGAAACGGCTGCTATCGGGCCAAGAGTGGACGTTCGCAGTAATGACGATCGCTATACAGCGCGGCTAGACTGCCAAGCGCTACCCTTGAATCGTTGAACAAGGAGTAGGTTCTATGGAAACAGAGGCCGAGCAAGCTCACTTTGGGTCATGGAGTATCTTCTCCTTCGTTAGCTCAGCAATTATTCTCATCGCTTTCATCGTTGCGATCTTCAGCATGTATCGTATCCATGCGCCTATTGAAGCGTCGATGGTTCGAGTCGCTAACGAGACCGGTCTCCCGCTTCAAAACGTCCGCATCAATAGCGTCTTCTTCGGCGATGTGCCGGTCGACGGAGTGAGTAGTTATCAGGCTTTAACGCCCGCGTACCGATACGCTGCCCTGCATGTAGACGTGGCAGGAAAAAAGTTCGATCTGGTTCCGGAAGACTATGTTGGCGAGACGCCACTAGGCCGAGGAAAATTCACTTACAGAGTCCGGCGCCAGTACGACGACACAACGATGTACTTCGACCTACAAGATGCCACCAGGGATACAACTGAATAGACCCCGGCTTAGCTAAACTGGTTTGGCCCTGACCGTCCATTGGCCAACGTTATCTAGCTGAATGAAAGCTAGGTTTCACATGGTTAAATCACTACGTAGTTTCCGCAATTGGTACGCTGGAACACATTACTAGCACATCCATTTTGGAATGCCAATTGACTTTATTGTCATTTTGCACTACAATTGGCAACAATTAACAACAATTGTCGTCAATACGACTTCTGCTGCACCGTGTTTTCCGCCATGCGTGGGAAACCATTCCCGGGCCTTGCGCCCACACCTGTAATCGTTTGACGCAGTTTTCTCGTCAACACTTCCGGCGTCGCACGTTGCGCAGCGCCTTGCGTGCTTAAAAGTCCTGAACCCCAGCCTCTTTTAACACGCGTACGACACCCTTGAACGGCATCTGCTCCGGCAATGCGTGTCTCGCCCCTTTCCGTCGTTTGCGCGCTCGTGCGCCTGTGCGCCTTGCATCGCCGACGGCTCGGGTCCATTCATTCCTTTGGCGCCAATGGCTGCGCGATGTCGCCCATTCGCCAAATCGAAGGAGAACCACAACGTGGCAAAACAAATCATCATCGACCATGTCTTCAAGGTCTACGGCGACGAACCCGAAGCGGCGCTGGAACTGGTCCGCCAGGGCGCCGGCAAGCAGGACATCCTCGCCAGCACCGGCTGCACCATCGGCGTGTTCGACGCCAGCTTCACCATCGAAGCCGGCGAGATCTTCGTCATCATGGGCCTGTCCGGTTCCGGCAAGTCGACCATGGTGCGCATGCTCAACCGCCTGGTCGAGCCGACCGCCGGCCGCATCCTGGTCGACGGCAACGACATCAACACCCTGCCCGACGCGCAACTGCGCGCCCTGCGCCGCAAGGACATCAGCATGGTGTTCCAGTCGTTCGCGCTGCTGCCGCACGTGACCGTGCTCGACAACACCGCCTTCGGCATGGAACTGGCCGGCATCCCGAAGGCCGAGCGCCATGCGCTGGCACGCCAGGCGCTGGAGCAAGTCGGCCTGGCCGCCTATGCCGCCAGCTATCCCGATGAACTGTCGGGCGGCATGCAGCAGCGCGTGGGCCTGGCGCGTGCGCTGGCGTCGGACCCGTCGATCCTGCTGATGGACGAGGCATTCTCCGCGCTCGACCCGATCATGCGCACGGAAATGCAATCCGAGCTGCTGCGCCTGCAGCAGATCAAGCGCCGCACCATCGTCTTTATTTCGCACGACCTCGACGAAGCGATGCGCATCGGCGACCGCGTCGCCATCATGAAGGACGGACACGTGGTGCAAGTCGGCACGCCGGAGGAAATCCTGCGCAAGCCCGCCAACGACTACGTGCGCAACTTCGTGCGCGGCGTCGATGCGGCGGCTGTCTTCAAGGCGAGCGATATCGCCCGCAAGAGCCAGATCGTGGTGTCGGAGTCGCCTTCGCGCGGTTCGCGTGCGGCGCTGTCGATGCTGGAGGAAGAAGACCGGGCCTACGCCTATGTCGTGAATCCCCAGCGCAAATTCCTCGGCCTGGTGTCGGCCGATTCCCTGCGCAGCGCGCTCGACGGCCATACCGGTCCGCTGGGCCTGGCGCATGCCTTCCTGCCGGAGGTGCAGACCATCAACGCGGACGAGCCGGTTGCCGGCCTGTTCGGCCAGGTGGCGCAGTTGCCGTACGCGGTGCCGGTGGTGGCCGACGATGGCAGTTTCCGTGGCGCCATCAGCAAGACCACCTTGCTGAAGTTCCTCGACCGCGATACGCCGGCCGTTCCCGAGACCCCTATTCAGAAAGGACAAGCATGAATTCGAGTACCGTCAGCGCTGCGCAAGCGGCAACAGAAGCGGCAGCGGCGCCCGCCATCGCACCGGTCACCGCGCCGGTCGCCGAACAGGCGGCCCAGGTCAACCCATGGCTGCCCACGCCGCCATCCGACACCTCGTGGCTCGACGCGGTACCGCCATCGGCCACGGCCGAGCACGCATCCGGTGTCGACATCACGCACATCCTCGACGGCTCGCTGCCGCTGCAAGCCTGGATCAACGAAGGCCTGGGCTGGGTAGTCGCGCATTTCCGCCCCTTCTTCCAGGCCGTGCGCGCGCCGATCGACGCGACCCTGGCCGGTTCCAGCCACCTGCTGCTGGCCGCGCCGTCGCTGGTGGTAATCGCCATCATCGGCCTGCTGGCCTGGCAGTTCACCAGCCGCACGCTGGCGGTCGGCACCGTGCTGTCGCTGCTGCTGGTATCGATGCTGGGCGTCTGGCCGGAAGCGATGATCACCCTGTCGCTGGTGCTGACCTCGCTCGCCTTCTGCCTGGCGATCGGCTTGCCGCTGGGGATCTTCCTGGCCAGCAGCGACCGCGCGCAATCCATCCTGCGCCCCGTGCTCGACGCCATGCAGACCACGCCCGCCTTCGTCTACCTGGTGCCGGTGGTGATGCTGTTCGGTATCGGCAATGCGCCGGGCGTGATCGTCACCATTATCTTCGCCCTGCCGCCGCTGGTGCGCCTGACCAACCTCGGCATCCGGCAAGTCCGTCCCGACCTGATCGAAGCGGCCCGTGCCTACGGCGCCTCGCCCTGGCAATTGCTGACCCGCGTGCAGTTCCCGCTGGCGATGCCGTCGATCATGGCCGGCATCAACCAGTCGCTGATGCTGTCGCTGTCGATGGTGGTGATCGCCTCGATGATCGCGGTCGGCGGCCTGGGCCAGATGGTACTCCGTGGTATTGGCCGCCTGGACATGGGCCTGGCCACTGTGGGCGGCCTCGGCATCGTGCTGCTGGCCATCACGCTCGACCGCCTGACCCAATCGATGGGCCAACCGCGCCGCGGCGTGCGCCACTGGTACCAGACCGGCCCGCTGGGCTTCGTCCTGCGCCTGGTGCGCGGCAGTGCGACGCGCGGCGATGCGGCCGCGCCGGCTGCGCCCGCCACCGCTCAATAATAGGAAAGGATCATATGCATCAAACTGAACATTTCAACGTTACCTATAAAGCCCAGCGCCGCTTCCAATGGTTCTCGGCCCTGGCGCTGGCCGCCCTGACCCTGAGCACCGGCCTGGCCATGGCGCAGACGCCGGATGCCGCCCTGCCCGGCAAGGGCATCCAGGTGCAGGCGCTGCAAAGCTCGGTTGCCGAGGAAACCTTCCAGACCATGCTGGTCAACAGCGCCCTGGAAAAGCTGGGCTACGAGCCGCAGCCGATCAAGGAAGTCGCCTACCCGACCGCGCACATCGCGATTGCGAATGGCGATGCGACCTTCCTCGCCGTCCACTGGGACCCGCTGCACCAGGACTATTACGAGAATGCCGGCGGCGCGGCCAAGCTGCTACGCGTCGGTTCCTATGCCGGCCCGGCCGCGCAGGGCTACCTGATCGACAAGGCGACCGCCGAGAAGTACAACATCACGAACATCGAGCAACTGCGCGACCCGGGCCTGGCCAAATTGTTCGACCATGACGGCGACGGCAAGGCCGACCTCACCGGTTGCGATCCGGGCTGGGGCTGCGAAGCGATGATCGAGCACCACATGGACGGCTACAAGTTGCGCGCAACGGTCAAGCACGTGCAGGGCAGCTATTCCGCCCTGATCGCCGACACGATCGGGCGTTACCAGCGAGGCGAACCGATCCTGTACTACACCTGGACGCCCTACTGGGTGAGCGGCGTGCTGGTGCCGGGCAAGGATGTGGTGTGGCTGCAGGTGCCGTTCTCGTCCAATCCGCGCAAGGACAATACCCGCCTGGCCGATGGCAGCGATTACGGCTTCTCGGTGAACACCACGCGCATCGTGGTGAACCGCGCCTGGGCCGAAAAGAATCCGGCGGCGCTCAAGCTGTTCGAAGTCATGCGCCTGCCGATTGCCGATATCAATGCGCAGAACGAACGCATGCGCACGGGCGAAAATTCGCAGGCCGATATTGCACGCCATACGGCGGGCTGGATCAAGTTCCACCAGCAATTGTTCGATAGCTGGATCGCACAGGCGCTGGCGGCGGCCAAGCCCTGATTCTCTCCGAGCACCTGATGTTCAGACCAGCAGCATCAGGTGCTCGCGCTCCCAGGAACTGATCACGCGGCTGAAGGTCGCGAATTCCAGTTCCTTCACTTCGCAGAATGCCTGCACGAACAGCTCCCCCAGCATGTTCGACAGCGCCTCGCAGCCGCGCAGGCGCAGGATCGCGTCTTCCAGGTTGCGCGGCAGATCGTCGTGCACCTGCTCGGCGCTGTCCGCCATCGGCTCGGATGGCATGAATCCCTCCACCATGCCCAGGTAGCCGCAGCTGAGCGTGGCGGCCATCGCCAGGTAGGGATTCACGTCCACGCCCGGCACGCGGTTTTCCACGCGGCGGTTCTCGGGCGAGGAATTCGGCACGCGGATGCCGCAGGTGCGGTTGTCGTGCCCCCAGCGCACGTTGGTCGGCGCCGACTGGAAGCGCGACAGGCGTCGGTAGGAATTCACGTGCGGCGCGAACAGCAGTAGTGCCGGCGGCACGTACTTTTCCAGCCCGCCGATGAAGTGGAAGAACAGCGCGCTCGGCCCGCCATCCTCCTCCGTAAAAATATTCCGCCCGGTCGCCATGTCGACCACGCTCTGGTGCACGTGCATGGCGCTGCCCGGCTCGGTTTCCATGGGTTTGGCCATGAAGGTGGCAAAGATGCCGTGGCGCAGCGCCGTTTCGCGCACGGCGCGCTTGAACAGGAACACGCGGTCGGCCAGCTCCAGCGCGTCGCCATGGGTGAAATTGATTTCCATCTGGCCCGCACCGGCTTCGTGGATCAGGGTTTCCACGCCCAAGGCATGGGTCTTGCAAAAGCTCGACAGTTCCAGGAAGAAGGGATCGAAGTCGTTGACGGCGTCGATCGAGTAGGACTGGCGGCCGAGTTCCGTCATGCCGCTGCGGCCCATCGGCGGCATCAGCGGCACGTGCGGATCGGTATTCCGGGCCACCAGGTAAAACTCCATCTCGGGCGCCACCACCGGCTTCCAGCCGCGCGCGGCATAGCGGTCCAGCACACGCCGCAGTACCGCACGCGGGGCCAGCTCGACCGGGGTGCCGTCGAAGTTGCAGCAGTCGTGGATGACCAGCGCCACCGGTTCCGAGGCCCAGGGCACCACGCGCAAGGTGGCTTCGTCAGGCACGCAGACCATGTCGGGGTCGGCCGCGCCGACGTAGGGCAGATTGTTCGGCTGCTCGCCGTTCACGGTATTCAGGAGCACGCTTTTCGGCAGGCGCATGTGCTCGCCCTTCAGGAACAAATCCTTGGGCAGGATCTTGCCGCGCGCAATGCCCGTCATGTCCGCGATCACGCATTCCACGTCGAGTATCCCGTGTTCCTGCAAGAACGCGTGCATCGCTTCGCTCATCGCCACTCCCATGCTGCCGGCAAGGGGGCCAATATAGCACTGGCCCCATCGAGGCCGCGCGCCCCTTCATCGACCGCAGCGGTTTCCGACACGGCGGCAGCTTGTTGTTCTCATGCCAGCATTCTTCCGGATATGAAAGAAAACTCCACGAAAATCCGGGCCGGGTTGATCCTTCAGCCAACTTCTGCCGCTATAATCGCCGATTTTCCGCCCGAACATTTCTTGCCCTTGCCAAGGGATCTACCCTATGAACTTCACCCTGATTACCTGTGTCGTCATCTACCTGCTGGGCACCTTGGCGCTGGGCGTGTGGGCGGGCTCGCGTATCAAGAATACCAGCGACTTTGCCGTCGCCGGCCGCAGCCTGCCTTTGATTATGGTCATCACGACGACGTTTGCTACCTGGTTCGGCGCCGAGACCGTGATGGGCGTGCCGGCCAAGTTCGTGCAGGGTGGCCTGAACGCCATCATCGAAGACCCCTTCGGCGCCGGCAGCTGCCTGATCCTGGTTGGCCTGTTCTTCGCGACCAAGCTGTATAAACTGAATCTGCTGACCATCGGCGACTACTACCGCCAGCGCTATGGCAAGGGCATCGAGATCTTTTGCTCGGTCGCCATCATCCTGAGCTACCTCGGCTGGGTCGCGGCACAGATCACGGCGCTCGGCCTGGTGTTCTCGGTGCTCACCGGCGGTGCCATGGCGCCTGCGGTGGGCATGGTGATCGGCACCCTGGCCGTGCTGATCTACGTGGTGGTGGGCGGCTTCCTGGCCGTGGCGCTGACCGACTTCATCCAGATGATCGTGCTGGTGGTCGGCATGTCGATCATCGCCTTCTTCGCGGCGGATCTCGCCGGCGGCGCCGACAAGGTGATGGACATGGCCCAGCAAGCCCAACTGTGGCGCCTGCTGCCGGAACCGAACTTCAAGGACATCATCTTCTTCATCGGCGCGGCGATTACCATGATGTTCGGCAGCATTCCGCAGCAGGACGTGTTCCAGCGCGTGATGTCGGCCAAGGATGCCCCGACCGCGCGCGCCGGCGCCGTGATCGGCGGCGCCAGCTACATCGTGTTCGGCTTCGTGCCGATGTTCATCGTCGTCGCCGCAGTCGTGGTGATGGGCAGTAACGCCATGGAAATCGCCCGCAACGATTACCAGCAGTTGCTGCCGACCTTCGTGATGACCAAGATGCCGCTGGTGATGCAGATCCTGTTCTTCGGCGCCCTGCTGTCGGCGATCAAGAGCACTTCGTCGGCCACGCTGCTGGCGCCGTCGACCAGCTTCACCGAGAACATCCTGAAAAATATCCGCCCGGGCATGAGCGACCGCCAGCAATTGTTCGCGATGCGCGTGACCATCGTCATCTTCGCCGCGCTCGTGCTGGCGTATGCGATTGCGATGGAAGGCACCTCGATCTACGAGCTGGTGTCGTCGGCCTACCAGGTGACGCTGGTAGCGGCCTTCATTCCGCTGGTGATGGGGCTGTACTGGAAGCGGGCGACGACCCAGGGGGCGATTGTCTCGATCGGCGCCGGGCTGTTCGTGTGGATTCTGTTCTTCCCGCAGATCTCGACGCTGGGCGAAGAATTCCCGGGGCAGCTGGCAGGCTTGCTGGCGGCGTTTGCCGGCATGATCGTCGGTTCGCTGGCGCCGCAGGTGCTGAAGAACCGGACGGAGCCGGCGAAGACCATCGCGGCTTGAACACGTAGAGCGTGTGAATAAATCGTCAGGGCAAGGGATACGGCCTACCGGCGCCGAGTCGAAGACAGTACGAGCGTACGGCGAGACGAGGCAACGCAGCCATGGCGATTTATTCACACGCTCGTAAGGTGGGCACTCCGTGCCCACGCGGATGCGTGATCGGTGTTGGCGCCGGTGGCGTCGATCATGTCGCGTTACGCCGGCGCCTCCCGGGGCGTCTCGCTAGCGCCGCTGGTCAATGTCCGCGTTTCGGAGCGAGTCATCACGGCTACGAACTACGGACGAGCACGTAACTGCGTGGGCACGGAGTGCCCACCGTACGTTGCGCACATGGCGCCATCAATACCGCCAACAGATATCACGCCAGGCTAGATCCACCCGCGCCCGTACACATCCGCCAGCGTCAAATCCAGGCAATCCCAGATCCGCTCCGCCATCTCGTCGATCTCGGCCTTCGTCATCACCAGCGGCGGCGCCACGATCATCCGGTCGCCCACGGCACGCATGATCACCCCGTTGTCGAACATGTGCCCACGGCACAGCATTCCCCCCCCCAGCTCGCGCGGGAAATGTTCGCAATCGTGCGGCCCGGTTCCCTTGCGCCGCACCAGGTTCAGCCCCGCCACCATGCCGCAACTCTCGGCATGCCCCACCAAGGGATGCGTGGCCAGCTCGGCAAATGCCGCCTTCAAATGCGGCCCGGTTTCCTGCGCCACCTTTTCCACCAGCTTATCCTCGCGCAGGATGCGCAGGTTTTCCAGCGCCGCGGCGCACGCCACCGGGTGGCCGGAATAGGTGAAGCCGTGGTTGAAGTCGCCGCCCTGCTCGATCAGCGCCTGCGCCACGCGCTTGCCGACCAGCACACCGCCCAGCGGCACATAGCCCGAGGTGATGCCCTTGGCAAAGCTGATCAAGTCCGGCCGCATGCCCATCAGCTCCGAACCGAACATCGTGCCCAGGCGCCCGAAGCCGCAAATCACCTCGTCGGCGATCAATAAAATGCCGTACTTGTCGCAGATGCACTGCACTTCCGGCCAGTAGGTTTCCGGCGGAATGATGACACCACCCGCGCCCTGCACCGGTTCGCCGATGAAGGCGGCCACCCGCTCCGGCCCGCTGGCCAGGATCTGCTCCTCCAGCCAGCTGGCGGCGCGCAGTCCGAAGGCGTTCTCGCTCATGCCCTGGCCGCTTTCGGCATAGTTGGGCTGGCCGATGTGCACGATGTCGGGAATCGGCAACCCGCCCTGCGCATGCATGCCGGCCATGCCGCCCAGCGACGCCCCGGCCATCGTGCTGCCGTGGTAGGCGTTGTGGCGGCTGATGATGACGCTGCGCCCGGGCTGGCCCATCACGTCCCAGTAGCGCCGCACCATGCGCACCACCGTGTCGTTGGCTTCCGAACCCGAGCCGGTAAAGAAGACGTGGCTGAACTGCGGCGGCGCCAGACTCACCAGTTCGGTGGCCAGCTGCACCGCGGGCACGTTGGTCGTATTGAAGAAGCTGTTATAGAAAGGCAGGGTTTCCATCTGCCGGTACACGGCCTGGGAAATGGAGGTGCGGCCATAGCCCACGTTCACGCACCAGAGTCCCGACATGCCGTCGATCAGTTGCTTGCCTTCGGAATCCCACAGGTAGACACCCTGCCCGCGCACGATCACGCGCGCGCCCCGACTTCGCAGCGCCGCATGGTCGGTGAACGGGTGCAGGAAATGCGCCGCATCGCGTTGCTGGATGGCGCGCGTGTCGAAGGTTTCCGCGTCCGGCAGGCGCGCGGAGGTCAAGCTGGCGGCAAGCACCGCCGTGTCGTCGGTTGCCATGATGGCACCTCTTTTGGTTTAAGAATCCCTGGTTTTAGACGTGCAATAACAGGTGTTCGCGCTCCCATGGGCTGATGACGGTCATGAATTCCTGGTGCTCGAGTTCCTTGATCGCAGAATAGACGTCGATGAAACGTTCGCCCAGCACCTCGCGCAGGGCCGCTTCGCCGCGCAGCAGGTTCAGGGCTTCCGGCAAGCCTTGCGGCAGCTCGACCGGCATGTTGTAGGCGCTGCCTTCGACGATCGGCGACGGTTCGGTGGCCTCGACCATGCCGAGGTAGCCGCAAGCCAGGGTGACGGCCAGCGCAAGATAGGGGTTGGCGTCGGCGCCGATGATGCGGTTTTCCACACGGCGGTCCTGCGCACCCGACACCGGCACGCGGAAGCCGACGGTGCGGTTGTCGATGCCCCATTGCAGGTTGATCGGCGCGGCCGTGTGGCGCACGATGCGGCGGTAGGAGTTCACATACGGCGCCACCACCGCCATCGCCGACGGCATGTAGCGCTGCAGGCCGCCAATGTATTGGTGGAACAGCGTCGATTCGGAGCCATCCTCGTTGCTGAAGATGTTGCGACCGGTGCCGGCATCGACCACGCTCTGGTGCACGTGCATCGCCGAGCCCGGCTCGCCCGCCATCGGCTTGGCCATGAAGGTGGCGTACATGTCGTGCTTCAACGCCGCTTCGCGCAGGGTGCGCTTGAAATAGAAGACCTTGTCGCCCAGGCCGAGCGGATCGCCGTGCTGGAAATTGATTTCCATCTGGCCGGCGCCGATCTCGTGGATCAGGGTGTCGACGTCGAGGTTCATCATGTCGCAGTAATCGTAGATGTCCTCGAACAGCGGATCGAACTCGTTGACGGCGTCGATGCTGTAGACCTGGCGGCTGGTTTCCGAGCGTCCGCTGCGGCCGATCGGCGCCGTCAATGGCAGGTCGGGGTCGATGTTCTTGGCGGTGAGATAAAACTCGAGCTCGGGCGCGACCAGCGGCTTCCAGCCCTTTTTCTCGTACAGTTTCAGTACACGGCGCAGTACCGAGCGCGGCGCGAAGTCGACCAGCTCGCCGCTGGCGAAATAGCAGTCGTGGATGACCTGCGCCGTCGGGTCGACCGCCCACGGCACCATCGTGATGGTGGTCGGGTCGGCCTTCAGGATCATGTCGCGGTCGGTGGACGAGATCGCCTTGTCGTAGGCCGCGTCATGGGTCGGCGAATTGCCAGTGACGGTCATGCCGAGCACGGCTTCCGGCAGGCGCATGCCGCGCTCTTCGGTAAATTTGACGCGCGGCAGGATCTTGCCGCGGGCAACGCCGGTCAGGTCGGGGACCAGGCATTCGATTTCGGTGACGCGCTTGGCATTGAGCCAGTCGTCCATGTCGGTGTAACTAAAATTCTCGCGGATTGCCATGATTGCCTCATTGTTCGCTTCGGTTCGCAGGCGCGCGCGGGCACGCCTGCACGTAAATGCAGGAGAGACCGAGGCAGAGCTAGGGGACGGCGCGCGCCGCCCACTTTTCCCAGGCGGTCATAAGCGTCCCTGTTTCCTGGCGCGGTAATCGCGGCAAGCCTGGCCGAAGGCGCCGAACATCTTCATGGAATACGGGTTATGCGTGATGCGCCATTCCGGATGCCACTGCACCGCCAGCGTGAAGCCGGGCGCGGCGCCGACCGAGAAGGCTTCCACCAGGCCGTCCTCGGCGGTCGCTTCGACCACCAGGCCGGGCGCCAGTTCGTTGACGCCTTGCCCGTGCAGGGAATTGACGGGAATTTCGTCGGCGCCGAGCACGCCGTGCAGGAAGCCGCCCGGCACGATGCTGACCTTATGGGCATCGCCGTATTGTTCGTCCATGCCGAGTTCGGGATCTTCGCGGTGGTCGAACTTGCCGGGCACGGTCTGCACCGCCTGGTGCAGGCTGCCGCCAAGGGCCACGTTCATCTCCTGGAAACCGCGGCAGATCGCGATGATCGGAATGCCCCGCCCCACGGCTGCGCGGATCAGCGGCAGCGTGGTTTCGTCGCGCGCCGGGTCTTGCGGCAACGAGGGATCGAGCAAGTCTTCCGAATAATAGCTGGGGTGGACATTCGACGCCGAACCGGTGAGCATGATCCCGTCGCACAGTTGCAGCATGGTCTCCAGGTCGAGCGCCGGCCCGAGCGAGGGCAGGATCATGGGAGCGCAATCGGCTCCCAGGACGACAGCGTCGCAATACTTGTGCTGGGCTGCGTGGTACGGGTGTTCGCCGAAGTCACGCGTGCATGCTGGAACAATGACGATGGGGCGCATGTTGTCTACCTTGTCGTGAGCGCACGAGGACCATCATACGAGCAATCTGGTCCGGGCGCGAGTGGCCGTTAATCCAGATCAAACACCGTGCGACAAGTACGCGCAGGCGGCACCGATCTGCTAGTAAAACGCGATTTCCATAGCAAAAGCTTAACGTTAACCGAAGATCGATGCCAACACGATCCGGCAGCCCTGGACTGCCTGCCTCTTTCTCCCTTTCTCTGTCGAAAAATCTTACAGTCAAGCCCAGCCGTATTGATCCCGATCAGTTAAGTTCTTGAAAGAAATGAATATTTCTTTTCAGGCACACTAATTGCTTTATATGAAAGCAGAGTGTTTCCAACCTGAATTCAACCTGACGAGAACTACGACCATGCTGAAAAAGATCATCGCTACCGCCGCCCTCGCCCTTGGCGTCACCTCCGCTGCCCAAGCTACCTACCTGCCGGCCTACCTGACCACCAACGATCCATACAACGCCACCCTGAAGATCAGCGATGTGGCAGGCACCGAGATCGAATCGGCCAAGCTGTACCTGACCTTCGCCGACGTGACCAACAACACCTGGACCACCAAGGAAACCATCTCGGTCAAGCTCGATGGCGTGTTGGCCGGCACCATCTACAACGTCGGCAGCGACTACACGACCTACAGCTTCAACGTGCGTCCGTCGACGCTGAGCGATAACAAGCTGGACCTGTCGATCTCGCTGGGCTGCACCCCGGCCTACTACATCTTCTGCCTGGACCAGGACGTGTGGCTGAAGAAGATCCTGCTGGACATCAAGCGCGTGCCGACCAAGCCGACCGTGCCAACCACCCCGACGGAACCAACCACCCCAACCACGCCGACGACGCCGACCACTCCGACGACGCCAACCGAGCCGACCACGCCAACCACCCCGACGGAACCGACCACGCCAACCCAGCCGACCGAGCCGACCCCACCGGTCGACGTGCCGACCGAACCGCCAGTCGTCACCCTGCCGCAGCCGCCAGTCGAACTGCCGGCCGACCCGACCACCCCACCGTCGGAAGTGCCTGAGCCGGCAACCCTGCTGACCCTGGGCCTGGGCCTGATGGGCCTGGCAGCTGCACGCCGCCGCAAGTAATCGCAATCCCGCGCAACCCCGGCATTGCCGGGTCAGCTAAAAATGAGCGCCCTGTGGTTCGCCCACACGGCGCTCTTTTTGCGTCTTTGACTTACTGTCGGAAAACTTGACACCCGGTTCGTTCGACCAGGCAGTGCTTCACGCGGCAGGAAATGCCAGCGTGAAGGTGATCCGGCCGCCGTCCGCCTGGACACCCGCCTCGCCGCCATGCAGGACCATGATGGCGCTGACGATCGACAAACCGAGGCCGGTCGAGCCTTCGGCATCGCTGCGCGCGGTATCGGCGCGATAGAAACGCTCGAACAGGTGTGCCAAATGTGCCGGCGCAACCGGCAGGCCGGAATTCGTCACGCTGAGCACGGTCCGCTCGCCTTGCGCCTCGGCGTGCAGGACGATGGTGCTGCCTTCATCGGCATGGCGCACGGCATTCGACAGCACATTGGCCAGGGCGCGCCGCAACAGCGCAGCGTCGGCCAGCACGGTGGCATCGCCGGTGCATGCCAGCGTCAGCGCGCGTTCCTGCGCCATGCCATCGTAGAAGTCCGCCACCTTGCGCATCTCGTCCAGCGCCGCCAGCGGCCGGCGCTGCAGCCTTACCTCGTCCTGCTCGGCGCGCGCCAGGAACAGCATGCTGTCGATCATGCGCGCCAGCCGTTCCAGTTCTTCGATGTTGGATGCGGTCAGGGCTTCGTAATCGGCGACGCTGCGCGCCTGCGCCAGCATGACCTGGCTCTGCCCCAGCAAATTTGTCACCGGTGTACGGAACTCGTGCGCCAGGTCGGCCGAAAAACCGGACAGGCGGACATAGCCTGCCTGTAGCCGGTCGAGCATGGCGTTGATGGCCCCGGCCAGCGGCAGCAGTTCCGACGGCACGCCGGCGGTGTCGAGACGGCGCGCCAGCGTGCCCGGACGCACCAGCGCGGCATGCTCGGCCATGGTGTGCAAGGGCCGCAGACCGCGGCGCAGCATCAGGGCTGCCAGCAAGGCCGCAGCCAGGGCGCTGACCGCCGCCGCGCCGGCAATCTGGCGCCGGTACGCGGCGAACATGGCGCTGCGCTCGGCGTAGGCGCGGGCGACCACCACCGTTACCTCGTCCGCGTCCAGGCGCGCGCTGCCGGCCACCACCCGGCCCGGGTCGCCGCGGCGCGTGGTCCAGGCCGCAATTGCAGAGGTGCCCGGCGCGGCGCCGGCGGACGGCGGCACCGGATAGTGTTCGCCGAGGGCATTGATGTCGGCCAGCAGCCGGCCGTCGGCGCCCAGGATGCGTACCAGGGAATTTTCCTGGCCGCTCATCGTGTCGCGGAAGACGTCCGGCTGCGCGCGCAGCAACTCAGCCGCGCCCGGACGCCCCAGCAGCGTCTGCACCTGGCGCAGCTTGCCCAGCAGCTGGATATCGTCGCGCCGCACGATTTCGCCGGCAAAGGCGCGGTACAGGTAGACGCCGAGGCTGGACGCCGCCAGCGCCACGATCAGCGTAAACACGAGCGTCACGCGCAGGGTCAGCGAACCGCGCAGCGCCCCGCTCACTGCACCGCCCCGCTCTCGCACACATAGCCCATGCCGCGTCGCGTGTGGATCAGCTTGTCAGAGAAAGGATCGTCGATCTTGCGCCGCAAGCGGCGCACCGCCGCATCGATGACGTTGGTGTCGCTGTCGAAATTCATGTCCCAGACCTGGGACGCGATGAGCGAGCGCGACAGCACCTGGCCCTGGCGCCGCGCCAGCAAATGCAGCAGCGCGAACTCCTGGGCCGTGAGGGTGATCGCCTGACCGCCCCGGCGCACGCGGCGGCGCAGCACGTCGATTTCCATGTCGCCGATGCGGATCAGCTCTTCTTCGCGTACCGGGCCGCGCCGCAACAGGGTGCGTATGCGCGCCAGCAATTCGACGAAGGCAAAGGGCTTGACCAGGTAATCGTCGGCGCCCAGTTCCAGGCCACGCACCCGGTCTTCGACCTCGTCGCGCGCGGTGAGGAACAGCACCGGAATCTGCTCAGTTGCCGGATCGCCGCGCAGCGCCTCCAGCACTTGCCAGCCGTCCATGCGCGGGAGCATGACGTCGAGCACGACCAGGTCGATCTCTTCTTCGCGCGCGATGAACAGCCCGTCGCGGCCGTTGCGCGCGAGATGCACCGTAAAACCCGACTCGCTCAGGCCGCGCTGCAGGTAGTCGCCGGTCTTCGGCTCGTCTTCGATCACCAGGATGGCCATGGCATGCTCGGGCAAAAGCGCCATTCTATGCCGGTTGCGCGCGGCCGAAGATGACAGGATTGTCATCTGGCGGTCAGCTGCGCGTCGCCTGCCGCCCCTTATCGTGATGGCTGTCCCAACCATTCGAGAAATACCATGCGCTCATTCCTTGCCGCCCTGCTCGCCGTCTGCGCCTCTTCCTCCGCCTGCGCCCAGCTGCGCCAGCACGACGAGCTGACGCTGGCTGCCGCCAACCGCCTGGCCGGCGGCGCCGTCGAGGCCTGCGCGCGCCAGGGACGCGCCATCGTGGTCAGCGTGCTCGACCGCGGCGGCAATCTGGTCGCCCTGCAGCGCGCCGACGGCGTCGGCCCGCACAACACCGAAGCGAGCCGGCGCAAGGCCTATACCGCCCTGTCGACGCGCAGCGCCACCCTCACCCTGGCGCGCAAGGCCGCCGCCGACCCGGATGCACGCAACCTGGCCGGCCTGCCCGAGCTGCTGTTGCTGGGTGGCGGCCTGCCGTTGATGGCTGGGGGACAACCGGTCGGCGCCATCGGCGTGGCCGGCGGTGGCGGCGCCGCCAACGACCATGCCTGTGCACTGGCGGCGCTGGCCGCCGTCCCGCAACTCGACCAACCTTGATCCCTTTTGAAAGGAAACACCATGCAAGCACTTCGACCGCTGATCCTGGCCGGCGCCCTGTTCCTGGCTGCCGGTTCCGCCCTCGCCGCACCCAACCCGCTGAGCGTCCACGTGCTCGACCTGCAAAGCGGCCAGCCGACCGCCGGCATCGGCGTGACGCTGGAACAGCGCAGCGGCGAACAATGGCGCGAACTGGCGGCCGGCGTCACGAACGCGCAGGGACGGATCGCCGCCCTGTATCCGGAGGGCAAGCCGATCGCCGCCGGCGAATACCGCATCGTCTTCAAGACCGGCGAGCACTACGCGCGCCAGGGCCAGGCCACTTTCTTCCCGCGCATTCCGGTCGAGTTCAAGGTGGAAAATACGACGCAGCACTACCATATTCCTCTGCTGCTGAGCCCCTTCGGCTACTCGACCTACCGCGGCAACTGACGCGTCCTGCCGCAAGGTAGCGGAACCGGCGGTGCCGAAAAAAGGTCTACCATGAAGCATTGTTCATCGAACCGAGGACTTCATGCTGAACCTGAAAGACACCAGCCTGCTGCGCCAGCAGGCCTATATCGACGGCGCATGGTGCGACGCTTTGGAAGGCGCCACGGTCGACGTCATCAATCCCGCCACCGGCGAGAAACTGGGCACCGTGCCGCACATGGGCGCCGAGGAAACCCGGCGCGCCATCGAGGCCGCGAACGCCGCCTGGCCGGCCTGGCGCAAGAAAACCGCACGCGAGCGCAGCCTGATTTTGCGCAAGTGGAACGACCTGATGCTGGAGAACGCCGACGACCTGGCGCTCCTGATGACGGCCGAACAGGGCAAGCCCCTCACCGAATCCAAAGGCGAAGTCGCCTATGCCGCCTCCTTCTTCGAGTGGTTCGGCGAGGAAGCCAAGCGCGTGGCCGGCGACACCATCCAGTCACCCTGGCGGGACCGCCGCATCGTGGTGACGAAGGAACCGATCGGCGTCTGCGCCGCCATCACACCGTGGAACTTCCCGGCGGCGATGATCACCCGCAAGGTCGCGCCGGCACTGGCCGCCGGCTGCCCCATCGTGCTGAAACCCGCCGAGCTGACGCCTTATTCCGCCCTGGCGTTGGCGGTACTGGCCGAGCGCGCCGGTGTGCCGAAGGGCGTGTTCAGCGTCGTCACCGGCGACTCGAAAGCCATCGGCGGCGAAATGACGAGCAACCCAATCGTGCGCAAGCTTAGCTTTACCGGCTCGACGGCGGTGGGCCGCCTGCTGATGGAACAGTGCGCGCCGACCATCAAAAAGATTTCGCTGGAGCTGGGCGGGAATGCGCCTTTCATCGTCTTCGACGATGCCGATATCGATGCCGCCGTGGACGGTGCGATCGCGTCGAAATACCGGAATGCGGGCCAGACCTGCGTGTGTGCGAACCGGCTGTATGTGCAGGACGGCGTGTACGAGGAATTCGCGCGCAAGCTGGTGGCGGCGGTCGAGAAGCTGAAGGTGGGCAATGGCGTCGAAGCCGGCGTGACCCAGGGGCCATTGATCGAGGAAAAAGCGGTGGCGAAGGTCGAGCAGCATATTGCCGACGCCCTGTCGAAAGGCGCGCGCCTGATGTTGGGCGGCAAGCGCCATGCACTCGGACACAGCTTCTTCCAGCCGACCGTGCTGGCGGACGTGACGCCGGCGATGATGGTGGCGCGCGAGGAAACCTTCGGACCGCTGGCGCCTCTATTCCGGTTCAAGACCGAAGAGGAAGTGATTGCCATGGCCAACGACAGCGAGTTCGGGCTGGCCTCGTATTTCTATTCGCGCGATATCGGGCGGGTGTGGCGCGTGGCCGAAGGAATCGAGAGCGGGATGGTGGGCGTGAATACCGGCCTGATCTCGACGGAAGTGGCGCCGTTCGGCGGGGTCAAGCAGTCGGGACTGGGACGCGAGGGGTCCGTGTACGGGATCGAGGATTACCTGGTGATCAAGTACATCTGCATGGGCGGGATGTGATGGCGCGCGACCCGCTGCACGGTGTGGTGGATGCGCCGTTGTTCATCGTGCCGCGGGTGATGGAGGGATTGCGGGCTTATCGTCCGGGGCTGGAAGGCTTGGCTGCGGCGGAGTTCGAGCGTTTGCGCAGGCGCTTGCTGGAGGGGATCGAAGGGCATCCGACCAGGTTTTGGGTGTTGAAACAGGTGCAGAAGTCGCGGGACGCGGTGGAGGGTGAAGATATCTCGGCACGCAAGCAGTTCAATGCTGCACTGGAGGCGCTGCTGGCGATTGTTGGCGCCTCGTAGGTTGGGAACACCGTGCCCACGCTGTTACGTGCTCATATCCCGGACACGTGCCGGGAGGTGTCGCTCGTAACCCTTTACATCGGCCGCCAGTGCTTCATAATCGTCACCGGAACGCATTGGTACAACCCGGTGGGCTCGAGAGCCCACCCTACGCCTGTGCAAACGCACGTAGTCGAAATGAGTCGACTGTCAACGCGGATTAAGCGTCCTTGTATTCGTAGTACTTGCGCGCATCGCCGCGCACTTTATCGGCCGGATACTTGGCGCGGTTCAGCACCATCTTCTCCTCCACCGCCGCCATCAAATCGACATCGAGCTTGTCGGCCAGCCGCACGAGATACACCAGTACATCGGCCATCTCGTGCCGCACTTCACGCAGCTTGTCTTCCCCGAGCTCGTCGAGACGCCCCGTCTGCAGCCACTGGAAATGCTCCAGCAGCTCGGCCGCTTCCACGCTCAAGGCCGACGACAGATTCTTCGGCGTATGGAACTGGTCCCAGTCGCGCTCGTCCACGAACACGCGCACGAGATCGCGCAACCGGGCCAACTCCCCCGGCATGCCGGGCTCGGGAGCAGAACTCACAGTTCTTCGCCGCGGTCGCGGTAGCCTTCCAACACCACTTCCAGCTTCGGTGCGATTTCGGCGTAGCTGCTGACGGTGATGCCGAGGTCGCGCAGCAGGCCGTCGTGCACGCCGTAGACCCAGCTGTGGATGGTCAGCGGCTGGCCGCGTTCCCAGGCGTCGCGCACGACCGTGGTTTGCGCGACGTTGATCACCTGCTCGGCGACGTTCAGTTCGACCAGGCGGTTGGTGGCCGACACGCCGCTGACGTTGCCCAGGTACTGGCCGTGCTTGTCGCGGACGTCGCGCACGTGGCCGAGCCAGTTGTCGGCCAGGCCGACACGGGTATTGTTCAGTGCGGCGCCCACGCCCGAGCAGCCATAGTGGCCGCAGAGGATGATGTGCTTCACTTTCAGCACGTCGACCGCGAATTGCAGCACGGTCAGGGCATTCAGGTCGGAATGCGAGACCACGTTAGCGATGTTACGGTGCACGAACAGTTCGCCCGGGGCCATGCCGAGCAGTTCGTTGGCGGGGACGCGGCTGTCGGAGCAGCCGATCCAGAGGTATTCGGGGGCTTGTTGCGAAGCCAGGTCCTTGAAGAAGCCCGGGTCTTGTTCGACCATCGAGGCCGCCCATTCGCGGTTGCGCTTGAACAGGTCTTCCGCGGTCAGGCCGGTGGGGGTTTTTGCCATGTGGTTCTCCTTGCTGCGGGCGGCGCGGAACGCCTGCCCGTGTGGTGTTCGGTGAGATTTCCGTATTGTAAGCGGAGTAGAGGCGGATGTGGATTCGCTGTCGCGGTCAGGGTGTCGGCGGTTCCCGTACGGTGGGCACTCCGTGCCCACGCGGAAGCGTGCGTGGTGATGGCCGTTTTCGAAGCGCGCTCGTCGCCATTTGTTTAACGTCTCGGGATGATCATTTGGACGCGTTTCGATCATCGTACCGCGCGGGGGAGAACCCAGCCAACCATGTTCGTCGTTCCGCGTGGGCACGGAGTGCCCACCGTACGATATCCAGCAGCTCGGCCGAACCGACGCACCGTACATTCATGAAAAAACCGCCGGGGACTCGCGTCGCCCGGCGGTTCATTTCAACTTCTTATTCGAAGAAGTCTTTTACTTTATCCATCCAGCCCTTGCTCTGCGGGCTATGCTTGGCGCCGCCCTCGACCGTCATGCGCTCGAACTCGCGCAGCAGGTCCTTCTGCTTCTCGGTCAGCTTCACCGGCGTCTCGACGATCACATGGCAGAACAAATCGCCATGGTAACCCGAGCGCACGCCCTTGATACCCTTGCCCTTCAGGCGGAAGGTCTTGCCGGTTTGCGTACCTTCAGGCACCGTGAACGACACCTTGCCCGACAGGGTCGGCACCTCGATCTCGCCACCCAAGGCCGCTTTCGAGAACGAAATCGGCATCTCGCAGTGCAGGTCGTCGCCTTCGCGCTGGAACACCGCGTGCGGCTTGATGTGGATTTCCACGTACAAGTCGCCCGACGGACCGCCGTTCGTGCCCGGTTCGCCGTTGCCGGTCGAGCGGATACGCATGCCATTGTCGATACCGGCCGGAATCTTGACTTCCAGCGTCTTGTTGCGCTTGATGCGTCCGGCGCCCGAGCACGATGGGCAGGGTTCCGGAATCATCTTGCCGCTGCCATGGCACTTCGGGCAGGTTTGCTGGATGCTGAAGAAGCCCTGCTGCATGCGTACCTGGCCGTGGCCGGCGCAGGTGGTGCAGGTCACAGGCTGGGTGCCCGGCTTGGCGCCGCTGCCGTGGCAGGTGTCGCACTTGTCCCAGCTCGGCACGCGGATGGTGGTGTCGTAGCCGTTGGCCGCCTGTTCCAGCGTGATCTCGAGGTTGTAGCGCAAATCGGCGCCGCGGTAGACCTGCGGACCGGCATTGCGCGAACGTCCGCCGCCGCCGAAGATGTCGCCGAAGATATCGCCCAGGTCGCCGAAACCGCCGCCACCGAAGCCGCCTCCGCCGCCGCCCATGTTCGGGTCGACGCCGGCATGACCGTAGCGGTCGTAGGCCTCGCGCTTCTCCGGATTGGTCAGCATCTCGTAGGCTTCCTTGACCTCCTTGAACTTCTCTTCCGCTTCCTTGTTGTCCGGGTTGCGGTCAGGGTGGTACTTCATCGCCAGCTTGCGATACGACTTCTTGATCTCTTCTTCCGAAGCACCCTTTGCGACCCCAAGGATCTCGTAAAAATCACGCTTTGCCATTTGGCACCTTGCTGTTGTCTACTAATCGAAACTGTTTGAGCAAAAAAACCGAGCCGCGCACCCTGGGGGCTACGTCGGCTCGGTTCGTTACGCGCTAAGGATTACTTCGCGTCTTTCACTTCCTTGAAGTCGGCATCGACCACGTCGTCGGCCTTGGCCGATGCGTCGGCACCACCCTGCTGGGCGCCACCTTCGGCACCGCCAGCCTGCTGCGCCTGCATGTCGGCGTACATCTTTTCGCCGAGCTTTTGCGCAGCGGTCGACAGGGCGGCCGTCTTGGCTTCGATGTCGCCCTTGTCGCCCGACTTGATCGAGCCTTCCAGGTCGGTGATCGCCGCTTCGATGGCTTCCTTCTCGCCGGCTTCCAGCTTGTCGCCGTATTCGGTCAGCGACTTGCGGGTCGAGTGCACCAGCGCGTCGGCCTGGTTACGCGACTCGGCCAGTTCCTTGACCTTCTTGTCTTCCTCGGCGTTCAGCTCGGCGTCCTTCACCATCTTCTGGATGTCCTCTTCGGTCAGACCCGAGTTGGCCTTGATGGTGATCTTGTTTTCCTTGCCGGTGGCCTTGTCTTTCGCGCCGACGTGCAGGATGCCGTTGGCGTCGATGTCGAAGGTCACTTCGATCTGCGGGGTGCCGCGTGGTGCCGGCGGCACGCCTTCGAGGTTGAACTCGCCCAGGCCTTTATTGCCCGCAGCGATTTCGCGCTCGCCCTGGAACACCTTGATGGTCACGGCCGGCTGGTTGTCGTCGGCGGTCGAGAACACCTGCGAGAACTTGGTCGGGATCGTGGTGTTCTTGTGGATCATCTTGGTCATCACGCCGCCCAGGGTTTCGATACCCAGCGACAGCGGGGTCACGTCCAGCAGCAGCAAGTCCTTGCGCTCGCCCGACAGGACCGAACCTTGAATGGCGGCGCCAACGGCGACGGCTTCGTCCGGGTTCACGTCACGGCGTGGCTCCTTGCCGAAGAATTCCTTGACCTTTTCCATGACCTTCGGCATACGGGTCATGCCGCCGACCAGGATGATGTCGTCGATGTCCGAGACCTTGACGCCTGCATCCTTGATGGCGATGCGGCATGGCTCGATGGTCTTGGTGATCAGTTCCTCGACCAGCGATTCCAGCTTGGCGCGGGTAATCTTCAGGTTCAGGTGGACCGGCGCGCCGTTCGCCATGGCGATGTACGGCTCGTTGATTTCGGTCTGTGCCGACGACGACAGTTCGATCTTCGCACGCTCGGCCGAGGCCTTGATGCGCTGCAGGGCGATCGGATCTTTCGACAGGTCCAGGCCGTTGATCTTCTTGAACTCGTCGATGATGTAGTCGATCACGCGCTGGTCGAAGTCTTCGCCGCCCAGGAAGGTGTCGCCGTTGGTCGACAGCACTTCGAACTGCTTCTCGCCGTCCACGTCCGCGATCTCGATGATCGACACGTCGAAGGTGCCGCCGCCGAGGTCATACACGGCGATCTTGCGGTCGCCCTTGTCGGTCTTGTCCAGGCCGAATGCCAGTGCGGCAGCGGTCGGCTCGTTGATGATGCGCTTGACGTCCAGGCCGGCGATACGGCCGGCGTCCTTGGTTGCCTGGCGCTGCGAGTCGTTGAAGTAGGCCGGCACGGTGATGACGGCTTCGGTGACTTCTTCGCCGAGGTAGTCTTCGGCGGTCTTCTTCATCTTGCGCAGGACTTCGGCCGAGATTTGCGGCGGAGCCAGTTTCTTGTCGCGCACGCCGACCCATGCATCGCCGTTGTCGGCTTTGCTGATGGTGTAAGGCATCAGCGAGATGTCCTTCTGGACTTCTTTCTCGTCGAACTTGCGGCCGATCAGGCGCTTGACCGCGAACAGGGTGTTCTTCGGGTTGGTGACCGCCTGGCGCTTGGCAGGTGCGCCGACGAGGATCTCGCCGTCTTCTTGGTAAGCGATGATCGACGGCGTGGTGCGCGCGCCTTCGGCGTTCTCGATCACCTTCGGCTGGCCGTTTTCCATGATCGCGACGCAGGAGTTGGTGGTCCCCAGGTCGATACCGATAATTTTGCCCATGATTTGTTTTCCTTTGAATGCTGAGATGTTTTTAATGCTTCGGATATTGGGAAATACCTGACTGCTTTCAAGGCCTCTTGCCAGGCAGCACCTTACTTTTTCTTCTTACTTTGCTTGTGCTGCAGTAACAATAGCCGGACGCAACAGGCGGTCGGCAATCATGTAACCCTTTTGCAGGACGCTGACGACCGTGTTCGCTTCCTGGTCGGCAGGCACCACGGCCACGGCCTGGTGCTTGTTTGGGTCGAGCTTCTCGCCTTGCGCCGGCATCACTTCCACCAGGCGGTTCTTCTCGAAAGCGGCGGTCAGCTGCTTGAGGGTCATTTCCACGCCTTCGCGCATGGCTTCGACGGTTTGCGTTTCGACCTTCAGGGCCATTTCCAGGCTGTCGCGCACCGGCACCATGGCCTCGGCGAAGCTTTCGATGGCGAACTTGTGGGCCTTGCTCACATCTTCCTGGGCGCGGCGGCGGATGTTTTCGCCGTCGGCCTTGGCGCGCATGAATGCATCGTGCATTTCAGCCAGCTTGGCTTCGGTCGCGCTCAGTTGCTCTTCGAGGGTCGGTTCGCCTTTTGCTGCTGCGGTGTCCGCCGCGGCGGGTGCGGCCTCGGCCTCCGGCTGGATATTCACCTCTGGGTTTTCTTGGTCATGCATCGAAAAAACTCCTGAAATCAAGGACTTGGCTGAATGGTTGGACAAGGTCTACTTGTCGTACAGCGCCGCATATGGGGCGATCTCCTACATTTTCAAGGGATATTGCGACTCTGTTAGCAGAAAGACTGACAAAATTTGTTACAACAGTTACCGATGAGGTGATTCTTTCCCGTACTCAAGGTTCTACCATGTTCTTGCACGCGTCATGGATGCGTGACCAGAACAACAACCGAGCGTGGGAGAGCAGCATGAGATTGCACTTGATTAGCAGCGCCGTCGTGGTCTACACCGCCCTTGCAACAGCGTGTATTTGCTACGCCGGGGTGTGAACCACGCCACAAAAACGTGCCATTTTAGCAGGTTGGGATCAGGGGAGCCCCGTCGTGGGGTTTGTGGCCGGGCCAACGGGCGGTGGGTTCGAGAACCCAACCTACGTATATCGGCTGTAGGGTGGGTTCTCGAACCCACCATTTACATCACGCACCGAGACGCAACGCGTGTTCGCGCGCCATCTCCGCATCGCGCCGCTCGGCCTCGCGCTGTGACGGACTCATCATGGTCGGCCAGCCGATCAAATGCTGCTCGGCGATCTCGGCCATGCCCACGATCCAGGTCGGCGCCTCGTTCAGGCAGGGAATGTAGTGGAATTCCTTGCCGCCGGCGGTTTCGAAGTCATGCTTCACTTCCATCGAGATCTCTTCCAGCGTCTCCAGGCAGTCGCTGGTAAAGCCCGGACAGATCACGTCGACCCGCTCGACGCCCTGGCGCGCCAGTTCGGCCACGGTTGGCGCCGTGTAGGGCTGCAGCCACTCGGCCTTGCCGAAGCGCGACTGGAAGGTGACGACATACTCGTCCGGCGCCAGGCGCAGGCGTGCGGCCAGCAGGCGTGCGGTCTTCTGGCATTCGCAGTAATACGGGTCGCCCAGTTCCAGCGTGCGCTTCGGCACGCCGTGGAAACTCATGACCAGTTTCTGGCCGCGGCCGTGCGCGTCCCAGTAGGCCAGCACGGTGTCGTGCAGGGCGTCGATGTAGCCGTCGTGGTCGTGGTAATGCTTCACCAGGCGCAGCTCGGGGATATTCCGCACGTTTTTATAGTGCGCGAACACCGCGTCCCAGATCGAGGCGGTCGTGGTGCCCGAATACTGCGGGTAGGCCGGCAGGACCGCGATGCGGTCGCAGCCGTCGAGCTTCAGTTGATCCAGCACCTCCGGCAGCGAGGGCGAACCATAGCGCATCGCCATGCGCACCTGCACGCCTTCGTGGCCGCGCTGTTCGAGCGCCGCTTGCAGCAGTTGCGCCTGCTTCTGGGTATGCACCTTCAGCGGCGAACCGTCTTTCGTCCAGATCGTCTGGTATTTTTTTGCCGAGGCGCCCGAACGGAACGGCAGGATGATCAGTTTCAGGATGAACGACCACACCAGGCGCGGGATTTCGACCACGCGCGGATCCGAGAGGAATTGCTTCAGGTAGCGCTTGACCGCGGACCGGGTCGGTGCGTCCGGCGTGCCGAGGTTGACGAGGACGATGGCGCTGTGGGCAATGCTGCCGTGGGTGTGGGGTGGTTCTTTTCGAAAGGGCATAAGGAAGACAGAAACGCTTGGTGCTCCATTATAGGTGGGCGCCGCCCCGCCTTCGAGAAGATATTCCTGATTGCGGCGATAGCCCAACAGTTGATCGGGCCGATAGGCGCGGTCAATGGAAACGACAACGCCACCGCAGGAGGGTGGCGTTGTCGTTCTGGCGGACGGGCGACAGGCGGCGTTCCGCCTGCCCGGTGTCAGGTTGTCACGTGCAGGCGCACATCGATGTTGTTGCGCGTCGCGTTCGAGTACGGGCAGACGATGTGGGCCTTGTCGACCAGTTCCTGCAGCTGCCCCTGCTCCATTCCGGGGCCGTGGATGGTGAGATCGGCTTCGATGCCGAAGCCCGTCGGGATCTGGCCGATGCCGACTTCGCCGGTCACGGTCAGGTCTTCCGGCAGTTTCACTTTTGCCTGGCCGGCGACGAACTTCAGCGCGCCCAGGAAGCAGGCCGAGTAGCCGGCAGCGAACAGTTGTTCCGGGTTGGTGCCAGTGGCGCCGTTGCCGCCCAGTTCCTTCGGCGTGGTCAGCTTCACGTCCAGCACGCCGTTGTCGCTGCGCGAGGTGCCTTCGCGGCCGCCCTGCGAGGTGGCCTTGGCGCGGTACAGGACTTTGTCGATGCTCATGCGATCCTCCGTGTTTTGGTTGGATGGAGATTGTGGCAGATGGGTGAAGTGGACAGCGCGCGGCAGAATGAAAGCATCTTGTTCAGTGAGTGATTTCTAACCAACAGAATTCATGCAAAGAAAATAAGCATTGCCATCTTTCTGAATATGCTTTTTAGTAGACGAAATTCGGTGACGACGAGGAAACATCTGTGCCGAATGATACGGAGAAATAACACGACCATGGGAGACCGAGATGGCACAGCCAACCAATCAAAAACTAGCAGTCCTGATCGACGCAGACAACGCGCAATCATCGATAGTCCAGCAGCTTCTTGCAGAGATTTCACGTTACGGGGTTGCGACGGTTAAGCGGGTGTATGGAGACTGGACTAACTCAAACTTAAAGGGGTGGAAGGAAGTACTGAACGCGAACGCCTTACAGCCATTTCAGCAGTTTGGCTACACGACTGGCAAGAACGCCACCGACTCTGCGTTGATCATTGATGCGATGGATCTTTTACACTCGGAGCGGGTAGACGGCTTCTGCCTGGTTTCTTCAGATAGTGACTTTACTCGGCTTGCCACACGCATTCGAGAATCAGGTCTTGTCGTGTACGGTTTCGGCGAGAAAAAGACGCCGAAGCCGTTTGTTGTAGCTTGCGACAAATTTGTGTTCACAGAAATTTTGCGAGGCGATAAGCCACCTCTACTTGAAAAAACGCCGGACGAGGTGAGCGTGAAACCTGTCGAAGGAATTCTAAAAAGTGCAGTGACCGCCGCGATGCGCGACGATGGATGGTCGATGCTCTCTACTGTTGGAGGTCTGATCACAAAAACCAATCCTGAGTTTGATCCCCGAAATTATGGTTTCGAAAAGCTCGGACAATTGGTTCGCGCGCAGTCGTATCTCGAAGTAAAAACAGTCGCCTCAAACGAAAATGGGGGGCCGTCGCACGTGTATGTCCGGCTCCACGACTAACCATCACGCGGCTTGAAACGACTACAGGAAGCAACGACTGCCTGAGCCGCTACAACCTCAAGACGCCAGCAATTCCCGCGCATGCTTGCGCGTGGTCTCGGTAATCTCGATCCCGCCCAGCATGCGCGCCACTTCCTCCACGCGCGCCCGGTTGTTCAGCACCTCGATGCGCGACACCGTGCGCCCTTCGCCTGTCGTGCCCTTGGCCACCTGGAAGTGCTGGTTGGCCTGGCTCGCCACCTGCGGCAAGTGGGTCACGCACAGCACTTGCCGCTGCTGGCCCAAGCGCTTCAGCAAGCGCCCCACCACCTCGGCCACGCCGCCGCCGATGCCGCTATCGACCTCGTCGAAGATCAGGGTCGGCGTCACGGTGGCATTCGAGGTGATGACGGAAATGGCCAGCGAGATACGCGCCAGTTCGCCGCCCGAGGCGACTTTCGCCAGCGGACGCGGCGCCACGCCGGCGTGGCCGGCCACCAGGAATTCCACCTGCTCCAGCCCATGCGCACCCGGCTCCGACGGATTCAGCGCCACGGCAAAGCGCCCGCCGCCCATGCTCAGTTCCTGCATGGCCAGCGTCACCTGTTCGCTCAGCGCCTTGGCCGTGGTCACGCGCCGCGCCGACAATCGATTTGCGACCTTCCTGTAGGCGCTTTCCGCCTTTTCTTCCTGGCGTTTCAGGCCGTCGATGTCGGTGGCATCGGCCAGCTGGCGCAGCTTGGCGGCGAGCGTCGCGTGTTCCTCGGGCAGTTCTTCCGGCGTGACGTGGTACTTGCGCGCGGCGCTGTGCAGGGCATCCATGCGGGCGTCGACTTCGCGCAGGCGGCTCGGGTCCAGCTCGACCTTGTCGATGTAGTTGTTCAGCGCATACACCGCTTCCTGCAGCTGGATGCGCGCCGGTTCCATGCAGTCGAGCACGGCCTGCAGCTCGGCGTCGACGTCAACGAGCTTACCCAGCTTGGTGTTCAGCGACGACAGCTGCGACAAAATCGGATGGTCCGATTCCGAGATCGCGGCCAGCGCCTCTTGTGCACCGTCGAGCAGGCTGGCGGCATGCGACAGGCGGCTGTGCTCGTTGGTGATCTCGGTCCACTCGCCCGGCTTCGGCGACAGCTTGTCGAGTTCGCTTACCTGCCATTCGAGGCGCTCGCGTTCGAGCAGCACATTCTTGGCATTCGTTTCGTATTCCTCGCGCTGGCGCGACAGCGCACGCCAGGCACGCCAGGCGCTTGCCACTTCCTGGGCTTCAAGCACGGCGGCCGGGTCGCGCACGGCGATCTGGTTGTCGAGCAGGGCGCGCTGGGCGTCGGATTTCAACAGGCTCTGATGCGCGTGCTGGCCGTGGATGTCGACCAGCATGTCGCCCAGTTCGCGCAGCTGGCCGGCGGTGGCGGCGATGCCGTTGATGTAGGCCTTCGAGCGGCCGGCGTTGTCGATCACGCGGCGCAGCAGCGCCCCCCCCTCTTCGCTGGCGAACTCGTGCTCTTCGAGCCAGCTCGCAGCCTGCGCGGTGAGGGCGAAGTCGGCCGTGATGTCGGCCCTGGCCGCGCCCTCGCGCACCATGCTCGCTTCGCCGCGCCCGCCGAGCGCCAGTTGCAGCGCGTCGATCAGGATCGACTTGCCGGCCCCGGTTTCGCCGGTGAAGACCGAAAAGCCGTTGGCAAATTCGAGTTCGATCGCGTCGACGATGACGAAGTCGCGGATGGTCAGTGTGCGCAGCATGAAGAAACAGGTCTCCTGTGGTTCTTTTACTTGAGTTTGCCGTCGTAGGACGGGTATTCGTGCCAGTGCAGCTTTTCGCGCAGGGTGTTGTAGTAGCTCCAGCCTTCCGGGTGCAGGAAGGTGATGGTGTTCGGCGAGCGCGAGATGACGATCTCGTCGCCGTGCTGCAGGCTGGCGAAGGTCTGCATGTCGAAGTTCACGGAGATGTCGCGGCCACTGACGATGGTGACCACGATCTCGCTGGTGTCGGGCACGGCGATCGGCCGGTTCGACAGCGCGTGCGGCGCGATCGGCACCAGCACGATGCCTTGCAGGCTGGGATGCAGCAGCGGCCCGCCGGCCGACAGCGCATAGGCCGTGGAGCCGGTGGGCGTGGAGACGATCAAGCCGTCCGAACGCTGGTTGTACATGAACTGGCCGTCGACCGTCACGCGCAGCTCGGCCATGCCGGCGCCGCTGCCGCGCGCCACCACCACATCGTTCACGGCCACGCCGCAATAGATCATGGCGCCGTCGCGCATCACGCGCCCTTCGAGCAGGCTGCGCTTCTCGGCGGTGGCCTTGCCCTGCAAAATTTCGCCGAGCGCCGGCAGCATGCGCTCGACCGGGATGTCGGTGATGAAGCCGAGGCGGCCGAGGTTGATGCCGATGAGGGAGACTTCGTACTTGGCCAGCTGGCGCGCAATGCCGAGCATGGTGCCGTCGCCGCCCATCACGATGACCAGATCGGCCTGCTCGCCGATGGCGTTGACGTCCATGGCTTCAATGCCGGGCATGCCGAGGTGGGCCGCGGTATCGGCCTCGAACACCACGCGGTAGCCGGCGTCCTGGAGAAAGCCCAGGATGCGCTCGACGGGTTCTTCGATGCCGGCCGTGTTTTGCCGCACCACGAGCGCGATGAGTTGTTGCGCTTGGTTTGTTTCTTGCTCAGGGGGCATAGGTCTCTCGGCAGTAGAAGGCGAACACGCTGAGATTAACCGATAATCCCAGCGCCTGCCACTTGGCCGCACGGCGAATACTGTACAAAATCACAGTATAGATGGGCGAGCCGGATAACTGCAAGTTCAGCCCATCATTCCCATCGCTGCGGCGAACACGGCCGCCAACATGATGCTGAAGGTATGCGCCGTCATCAGCACCATCCAGCGCAGCGCGGTCAGGATGCGGCTGCCGCCATACACCTTGCGCATGGCGGTGGGCAAATAGAACACCAGCCACAGCCCGAGTGCCTTGCCCACCAGCGGCACGAAGTCGGGCATGACCAAGATCAGGCTGAGGCACAGGAAGGCAAAGGCATTCGTGTGCAGCGCGAACAGCACGTGTTCGCCGTAGCGGCGCCCCGAGCCGAGATACAGCAGCTTGAGGAAGGCGGCGAACACCGGCATCAGGAGGAAGATCGCGTACGGCGCGTAGCTGAAGAAGGCGCGCTTCAGGGCTTCGTTGCGGACCTCGCTCGGCAGCTTGCCGAAGTGATCCATCTTTGCGCCAATCGACGGGTGGACCTTGTCCGCCAGGTTGCGCAGGTCTTCGTCGTCGTCCTCGATTTGGATCAAGGCGGGTTGATTGGTTTTCTTGTCCGCCGGCTTGGCGGCAGGCGCTGCGACGGCGGCCTGGCCATCTCCTGCCGGCGCCGGCTGCACGGCAGCGGCCTTCGGCTTCGCCGCTTCGATCTCCCTTTCCTGGGCGCCGATGTTGATGCCGCTGAACTTGAACAGTGCAAAGAAGATGATGCTGAAGGTCAGGTAGAGGCGCAACGGCTCGACATAGCGCACGCGGCGCCCCTCGATGTACTCGCGCGTCAATTGCCCTGGCTTGAACAGCAGCAGCTTGACCGACTGCCACAGCTTGCCCTCCAGCGCCACGTAATGGGCCACGAACTCATGCAGGAACTCGCGCGCGCTCGGCACATGCAGCTTCGCGGCCTGGCCGCACTCCTGGCAAAAATTGCCGCTCAGGGCGAAACCGCAGTTGGGGCAATTCGCGGGGCTGTGGTGCAAATGGGCTTCGGATTTCACGGAACGGGAGGCACGGTGATGGCGAAGCGTTCATGTTATCCAGTTAATTGCAAAAAAGCATCATAAACCGGTCATTCAATTGCGCGACTGTCGCATGCCCGACGCGTTAGGATTCATGCAAGAGTCAGCAACAGGAGGATACCCATGGTTACCGAAACCAAAGACCGCTTCGTCAACACCGATGCAAAGATCGAAAACGACGGCGTCAAGCGCCAGCCGCACGAGCGCGATGAGTCGCCCGATGGCCAGGACACCGAGCCGCGCGGCATCATCAAGCAGGCGGCCGAAGACCTGGCGCAAGGCCTGGTCGACACCGATGCCCGCAACACCCCTGGCATCAGCGTTGCGGTCGAACCCGACGCCGACGCCACCGGCCAGGCCAACCCACAACCCGACCGCCATCGTTCGATGCGCGATCACGATTCCGTCGAGCCCGTACCGGGCAAGAACCGATAAAGGAGAACTCATGACCATCAAACGCAATGGCAGCGCCGTCTGGAGCGGCGGCCTGAAGGACGGCAAGGGCGCGGTCTCGACCGGCAGTGGCGTGCTGAAGGATTCGCAGTACGGCTTCAACACCCGCTTCGAGGACGGCCCCGGCACCAACCCGGAAGAACTGATCGGCGCGGCCCACGCCGGCTGTTTCACGATGGCCCTGTCCGGCCAGCTCGGCCAGGCCGGCCTGACGGCCGAGGAACTGCGCACCACGGCCACCGTGTCGATGGAAAAGGTCGAGGGCGGCTTCAAGATCACCGCCGTGCACCTCGACCTGGTGGCGAAGATTCCCGGCGCCAGCCAGGAGGCCTTCGACAAGGCGGCCACCACCGCCAAGGAAAACTGCCCGGTGTCGAAGTTGTTTAATGCCGAGATCACGCTGGCTTCGCGGCTGGAAAACTGATTCGTTGATGTTGGGTGAACGGTTCATGCCCGCGTTGGCATTTCCATTCACTCGCAACGCTGACCGTACGGTGGGGTCATTGATGCCGGGGGCATCAATGACGAAGTGCCCACGCGGTTACGCACGTTTGCTTGCACCTGCGGCCGTAACTGATCGCTCGGACCATTTATGATGGCCACGAACTGACCAAATGGCGCCCTTCGGATACGTATCGAGCGATATGTTGCCGGCACAGGTGCAAGCAGGTGTACGTAACCGCGTGGGCACTTCGTCATTGATGCCCCCGGCATCAATGACCCCACCGTACGGTCAGCGCCAACAATGAAACGACGCCGGCGGAACATCCGTGATGGACAACGCCTCCTTCCTACCCGCCTCCGGCAAGGATCGCCCCGAACGCATAAAATTGCTGCTTTCCGTTTTCTCAGAAGGACACCACCCCATGCGCATCCTGCACACCATGCTCCGCGTCGGCGACCTGCAACGCTCCATCGATTTCTACACCCAGGTCCTCGGCATGAAACTGCTGCGCACCAGCGACAACCCCGAGTACCAGTACAAGCTGGCCTTCCTCGGCTACGGCAGCAACCCCGACCACGCCGAACTCGAGCTGACCTACAACTACGGCACCGAGCGCTACGACATGGGTACCGCCTATGGCCACATCGCCATCTCGGCCGACGACATCTACGTCACCTGCGACGCCGTACGCAAGGCCGGCGGCAACATCACGCGCGAGCCGGGCCCGGTCAAGGGCGGCACCACCGTGATCGCCTTTGTCACCGACCCGGACGGCTACAAGATCGAGTTCATCCAGCGCAAGGACAACGAAGGCGGCGGCGGCCTCAGCAACTAAGAGGCAACGGGGCCAGCCGGCGAAAACCGGCCCTGCCCGGCAGGGCTGGACGCTTGCTGTTAAAATTCTTGCGCCTGTTTCCACAGGCATTCAATACGTCTTCGGGGCGGGGTGGAATTCCCCACCGGCGGTAAGGTCTGCAAAGACCAAGCCCGCGAGCGCCTGCCACTTCCCGTGGCAGGGTCAGCAGATCTGGTGCGATGCCAGGGCCGACGGTCATAGTCCGGATGAAAGAAGATGTGCGCTGCCATGCGCTTTGCCTCTGCTCGCCCCTGCGGCTTGCACGCAAGGCGCGTCTATTCGCTTGCCCTGATGCGTTTTTCGCCAACTTCACGCGAGGAGCGTCTCACAATGTTAGTCAACACTTACTCCCTTCACAGCACCGACCTGGACGGCCGCATCGCCGCGGCACTGGCGGCCACCCGCGCCGGCATCCCGGTCATCCTGCTCGACGATTTCGACCGCGAAAACGAAGCCGACCTGATCGTTGCCGCCGAAAAGCTGACCGTCGAAACCATGGCCCTGATGATCCGCGAATGCAGCGGCATCGTCTGCCTGTGCCTGTCGGCCGAGCGCGTGCGCGAACTGGAACTGCCGCCGATGGCCATCGAGAACGGCAGCCGCTACGGCACCCCGTTCACGGTGTCGATCGAGGCGCGCCACGGCGTCACCACCGGCGTCTCGGCGGCCGACCGCGTCACCACCATCCGCGCCGCGATTGCTGCCGATGCCAAGCCGGACGACCTGGTGCGCCCTGGCCACGTATTCCCCCTGCGCGCCACGCCGGGCGGCGTGCTGTCGCGCGCCGGCCATACCGAAGGCTCGGTCGATTTGTCCATCATGGCCGGCCTGCAACCGTCGGCCGTGCTGTGCGAGCTGATGAACCCGGACGGCACCATGATGCGCGGCGCAGACATCGAGCGCTTTGCCGAGGAACGCGGCTTCCCGATCCTGACGATTGCCGAGATGATCGAATGGCGCAAGCGCCAGGCGTAATGCGGGCATGAACAACGGCGCTGCGGCGCCGTTTTTCTTTACGGAAGCATTTGAAAGAAGTCATTGCACGGGGTCAACGGTCGCCTTGACCGAAGACAAACGAACTCTTCAATACGCGAACGCAGCAGCCGAGCCCGACCTAGACTGAAGCATCAAACGTCAATGGAGGCGCGTCATGTCCGGTTTCCGTTCATCCAGGATCGTCATTCCAACCCACCAGGCAATGTCAGGCGCCGTCCTGGCACTGTGCGCCTTGCTGACTGCTTGCGGCGGCGGCGGCGGCAGTCACACTCCGCACCCGGCGCCGCCCGTCCAGCCCGCGCCGCCCTCGCCACCGGTCAACCAGGGTCCGCTGTACGACTTTACCCCCATCGGCCTGCCCGGCATCACGTACGGCGTGGTCGACCGGCAAGGCATTGCCAACGGCGGACTGGTGACCGGCAGCTCGTGGGATGAATCGGGCACCGTCCGGGCTTTCCTGTACAACGGCAAGACCAACATCGACCTCGGCACCTTTGGCGGGGCGAACGCGCGGGCCTTCGCCGTCAACCGCTGCGGCCAGGTAGCCGGCTGGGGGCAGACGCCGTCCGGCATTCCCCACGCCTTCTTCTACGACGGCACCCTGCACGACATCGGCACGCTGGGCGGCGAGTCCTGGGGCGTGTCGATCAGCACCTGCGGCAAGGTGGCCGGCTGGTCCACGGTGCCCGGCTCGCCGCGGCACGCCTTCTATTACGACGGCAAGTCGATGCGCGACCTCGGCACCCTGGGCGGGCAGATCTCGGAGGCGCTCGACATGAATGCGGCCGGCCAGGTGGTCGGCACATCAACGATCACGGGCGAGAACGTGCTCCACGCCTTCCTGTACGACGCGCGCACGGGTGCGCCGCTGCAGGACCTGAATCCGCCCGGCTTCAGCTCGCAGGCAATCGACATCAACGAGTCCGGCCAGGTCACCATCAGCGCGCGCGACCCCGTGGTCGATGGCCTGCTGCGCGCCTTCCGCTACAGCGGCGGCGTACTCCAGGACCTCGGCATGCTGCCCGACACCAACGGTGCGGTGCCCCATGCGATCAACGACGCCGGCCATGTGGTCGGCTACGTCTACAGCAATTTCGGCCAGGTCGCCTTCGTGCATGACGGCACGAGCATGCGCAGCCTGGGCACGCTGAACGGCGGCCGCTTCTCCGACGCCAACGCCATCAACGCCTCCGGCCTGATCGTCGGCCAGGCGGTCGATGGGAACACCGGTCCCGAGCACGCCGTTGCCTGGGGGCCGACCTATGGCCTGGTCGACCTGAATACGCGGGTGAAGGACCTGCCGGCGGGAGTCGTGCTGCTGGAAGCCGAGGCGGTGGCCGACGATGGCGCGATTGCCGTACGGACCAACACCGGACTCGGCCTGCTGCGACCAAGAAAGAACGGCGGCAAATAAGCGTTCATGGGAAGAAAAACGGCGCCAGTAAGGCGCCGTTTTTTATTTGCATCCAGGAGCCAGGATGCAAATTTTATATGCAAGCTTATTTCTGCAGCAGATTGTTCACCGGCACCAAGTCCGCTTCGCGCAGCGAACCGGCCGCCGCCTTCAGGCGCAGGCCGTTCAGGATGGTGTTGTAGCGCGCACGCGCCAGGTCGGTACGGGTCGAATACAGCTGGCGCTGGGCATTCAGCACGTCGATGTTGATGCGCACGCCCACCTGGTAACCCAGCTTGTTCGATTCCAGCGCCGACTGGCTCGACACTTCGGCCGCTTCCAGCGCCTTGACTTGCGCCATGCCGCTGTTCACGCCCAGGAAAGCCTGGCGTGCCTGCAGGGCGGCGTTACGGCGCGTGGTTTCGAGGTCGTTGCGGGCCTTGTCTTCCAGGGCGATCGATTCGCGCACGCGGCTGGTGACGGCGTAGCCGCTGAAGATCGGCACCGTCCACTGCACGCCGATGGAATTGTTGCGGCCGTCGCCCGAACTCAGGGTGCGCCCGCTGACGTTGCTGCGGCCGGCATTCGCCACCAGGTCCAGGGTCGGCAGGTGGCCGGCGCGGTTGCGCGAGATGTCGCGCTTGGCCGATTCCAGCGCCAGTTCCGAAGCGGTCACGCCGTAGTTCTGGGTTTCGGCCGAACTCACCCAGGGGTCGACCGTGGCCGGCTGCGGCGAGGTCAGCGTCACGCCGGTCTGCAGCGGCGCCAGCGCTTCCGGCGCCTTGCCGATGATCATTTGCAGCATGGTGCGGCGGTTTTCCAGGTCGTTGACGGCGGCGAACTCCTGGGCCACCACCAGGTCGTACGCGGCCTGCGCTTCGTGCGTGTCCGTGATGGTCTGGGTGCCGACCTCGAAGTTGCGCTTGGCCGAGGCCAGCTGCTCGGTCACCGCACTCTTCTGGGCGCGGGTCGACTCCAGCGTGTCCTGGGCGGCCAGCACGTCGAAGTAGGCTTGCGCCACGCGCGTGATCAAATCTTGCTGGGCCTGGGCAAACTGGGCTTCGGCAATTGCCTGGGCGAGTTTGCTTTGCTCATAGGTCTGCCAGCGGTCCCAGCGGAACAGCGGCTGGGTCAGCGACAGGCCGTACTGGTTGGTGCGCAGGTCGGAACCGCTGCCGGCAATGATGGTCGGCACGCCGTCGACGACCACCGTCTGGCCCTGGTTGAATGGCGAAAAATCGTTGTCGTTCTTGACGTAGGAGCCCGACAGGCCGACCGTAGGCAGCAACCCCGCACGCCCCTGCGTCACCCGTTCACGGCCGGCGGCGAGCGAAGCGCGCGCGCTGGCGTAGGTGGCGTCGTTGGCCAGGGCCTGCTGGTATACCTGGATCAGGTCGATCGCGTTCGCGTCGAACGACACGAAAGCGCTGGCCAGCAGCATGGCGATGAGGGGTTTCTGCATTGCGGTCTCCGTCGGAGTCATCAAAAGTTAGGAAAGCAGGTCAATACTTCGGCATGGCCGGATCGACCTGTACGGCCCAGGCGTGTATTCCGCCCGTCAAATTCGTTACGTTCTCGAACCCGTTGCGCTCCAAAAAGGCCGCGACCTGCATGCTGCGCGCGCCGTGGTGGCAGATGCAGACGATTTCCTGGTCGTCGGGCAGTTCGCCGGCACGGATCGGAACCAGGTGCATAGGAATCTGGGTCGAGCCTGCGATGTGGCAGGTGGCGAATTCCCAGTTCTCGCGCACGTCGAGCAGCAGCGGGCGCTCGCCTGCCGGGTCGTTCAGCCGCGCGGCCAGCTCGGGAGCGGTGATGTGCTGCATCGTTTCCGCCTCTTAGAAAGTGAAACGCGACGCGACCGGCGCGCCGGCCAGCGGCTTGGCGTTGGTCTCGAACAGCTTGACCGTGTCGTAGCCGGTTTCCGATACGCGGGTCACGATCTCGCAGGACATGGCCGGCGCCTGGCCGACGATGGCGGCGATGCGGCCACCGACCTTCACTTGCTTGAGGAAGGCTTCCGGCAGGCTTTCCAGGCCGCCCGAGATGACGATCACGTCGAACGGTGCGCCCTTGTCCCAGCCGGCCGCGGCATTGCCTTCGACCACGGTGACGTTGACGATGCCGGCGTTCTTCAGGTTGGCTTCGGCCAGCGCCTTGACTTCCGGCGACAGCTCGACGGTGGTCACCTGGCGCGCCTTGTGCGCCATCAGTGCGGCCATGTAGCCGGAACCGGCGCCGACTTCCAGCACGGTTTCGTCTTTCTTCAGGTTCAGTTCCTGCAGGATGCGCGCTTCGACTTTCGGATTGAACATCGCGGCGCCGCCCGGCAGCGGGATCTCGACGTCGGCAAAGGCCAGGTTCTGGTAGGCCGTCGGCACGAACTGTTCGCGCTTGACCACGTGCAGCAGGTCGAGGACGTCCTGGTCCAGCACGTTCCATGGGCGGATCTGCTGTTCGATCATGTTGAAGCGGGCTTGTTCGATATTCATCTTGATACTCGGTGGTAAAAGAAATAATCCGATATTTTATCGTTGAACTGCCTCAGGACGCACATCTTATCGGGATGGCATCGCGAGATCGCGAAATTGCGACAGTCTGCAGTTTACGGGGAATGAACGCCCGAAAAAGGCGTCCTGAAGAGGATGGGTTTGCGCTCGACCGTTCACGCCGCCGGGGCGGCCGGAGGCAGCAGGCCGTGCAGCGCCATGTCGAGGAAGGCGTCGAGGAAGGCCAGCGGTTCGAGGTCGCCGCGCTCGCAAGGACCGACCGAATGCTTCCAGGTGACCAACATCAGCATGGGCGCCATCAGCACTTGCGTCGTTTGCGTGACATTGATTGCGCGGAATTCGCCGCGGGCGATGCCGCGTTCGAGCATGCTGGAAATCATGCGCGTGCCGCGGTTGATGACCTCGTCCTGGTAGAACTTGGCCAGTTCGGGAAAGTTGTTCGCTTCGGCCATCACCAGCTTGACGATGCCGGACACTTTATTGACGCCGATGCGGTCCCACCAGTCCAGCATGACCTTGCGCAGCAGTTCGGCGCTGTGGCCGTCGAATTCGGCGACCGAGGATTCGGCCTCGCCGATCACCGGCACGATACTGGTGCGCACCACGGCCTTGAACAATTCTTCCTTGTTCTCGAAATACAAATACAGGGTGCCCTTCGACACGCCGGCGCGGCGCGCGACGTCTTCCAGCCGGGTCGCGGCAAAGCCGCGTTCGACGAACAGGTCGATGGCCGCCGCCAGCAACTCCTGCGGACGAGCATCCTTGCGGCGCTCCCAGCGCGGCTTGGTGTCAAGTGGGCATTCCATGCTTCTGTCCGACAACTTTCAAAGAGTCATCGAATATAGACCCGGGTGGGAGACCAGTCAAGCGCGCATGCGCCTGCCGCCCTGCTCCACCCGCCCCGTGTTGTCATGCCTTGCTCCGACGGTCCTACTTCCCTGCCTTGCCGTTGCCGCAGCCATAAATACGCCCCTGCGCGCCGGCCCGGTAGAGCGCGCCCTCGCGCGTTTGCGCCGGCTGGTCGGTCTGCTGGCGCGGCACCTGGAAGGCCGCCATCACGTCCGCCACGCCCGGCAGGAATTTTTCCACC
Organism: Massilia sp. YIM B02769; assembly: GCF_030411995.1. Classification (GTDB taxonomy): domain Bacteria; phylum Pseudomonadota; class Gammaproteobacteria; order Burkholderiales; family Burkholderiaceae_D; genus Telluria. Next base: position 59,008 of record NZ_JASNRC010000003.1, on the reverse strand, counting down.
GCCACGTCCAGCGTGGCCATCGCGCCCACCTTGACGTTGCGCGCCGGCGACGTGGCGGCGTCCAGGATGGCCTCGGCGACCTGGTGCGGATCGAGCTGGGGCGAAGGCAGCTTCGGTTCGTGCGCCATGTAATTGCGCGCGTGCTGGGGCAGCGGCGTGTCGACCGCGGTCGGCTGGATCAGGGTGATCGACACCGCCGCGCCATCGACCTGCTCGACCTCGATGCGCAGCGCATCGGTAAAACCTTTCACCGCGTGCTTGCTGGCCGTGTACATGCCCTGCAAGGGAATGGCGACCTCGGACGCTTCGCTGCCGACGTTGACCAGTGCGCCGCCGGTCATGCGCAGGTGCGGCAGCGCCGTCAGCGAACCGTTGACGATGCCCCAGAAATTCACGTCGAACAGGCGCCGGCTGTCGGCCTCGTTCACTTCGTCGAGGCGGCCGTAGATGGTGCCCCCGGCCACATTCGCCCAGGTATCGATGCGTCCGAAGCGCGCAATCGCCGCCTGCGCCACCGCCTCGACCTGGGCACGGTCGGACACGTCGGCCACCACGTGGATGGCCTCGACGCCGCCGGCGCGCAGGCCCTCGACCACCGCCGCCAGCACGTCGCCGCTGCGTGCGGCCAGCACCAGTTTCGCGCCGCGCCGGCCGGCGTCCTGCGCCGTGGCCAGGCCGATGCCGCTGGAGGCGCCGGTGATGACCATGACTTGCTGGTCGAGGGGCTTGAGCGAACTGGCCATCTGCCGGACTCCCGGTTGTTTTCGTTGTGACCAACCTTATCAGGAAAGACAGCAACGGCGCGCCCGCCAGCTGGGCGCTGTCAATCAGCCCGGCGCCCGCGTTATACTTGCCGGCTCCGCTGCCCGCTTCCTCGATTACCTCATGAATTGCCGCGACCACTGCGGCGCCTGCTGCACGGCGCCTTCGATCACCAGTCCGATTCCGGGCATGCCCAACGGCAAGCCAGCCGGCGTGCGCTGCGTGCAGCTGGCCGAGGACAATCGCTGCCTGATCTTCGGGCGTCCCGAGCGGCCGGCATTCTGCGGCGGCCTACAACCATCGCCGGAAATGTGCGGCGACAGCCGCGAACAGGCGATCCGCTGGCTCGATGCACTCGAACGCGCAACGGCGCCCTGAGCATCAGCCTGGTTCTTCGGCCTCCGGTTCGGATTCGCCCGGCATCAGCAGGCGTGCCTTCTTTTTCTTTTTGACGGTTGTCGAGATTTCCTGCCCGACCCTGGTGGCAGGCGGCGGCGCCATCCGGATCGGAAAGCCGAGAAAGACCATGATGAAAAACACCGGCAGCAGCAGGTAGAAGAGCGGTCGTCTCCAGTTGAGCTTGTGTTTCATCATTGCCAATAGATGAGCTTTGGCAATGACGGTTCAAGTGCTGCCTTGTAAATATTTTGCGGGCGCCAGGGCGGCGCCGGCGTCCGACCTTAACGCATTGCCGGCCGGGCCTGCTGGATATGCGAGAACAGCGCGCCCAGCGTCATGCGCTCGTCCCAGATGTCTTCCAGCGCCACGCCGAACTTGGCGCGCAGGTTGCGCGCCAGGGTGTCGAACTCCACCGTGCCAGGCATCCATTTCGAAGGATGCACGGCGCGGTAAAGACCGAGCAATTGATCGTCGGGACGGAACTTCAGGAGGTCGGCATCGCGGAAATCGAAGGCCGATGTGAAGACGGAGAGGAATTCGCGGATTTGTTTGTTGGACGCCCGCGGGAAGGCGCGGCGCCAGGAACGGCCCTGGCAAGTGCGTGTACGCAGGGGGTTCGGCAGTTGTCCGAACGCCAGCACCGACCATGCGACCGCCAGCAGGACAAGGATCGCCAGTATGCTCATTTGTAAACGGCAGCGTTACTCATGCAGACGAGTCTAGCACGATAAAACCGGCGTGGCGCATGTCGCGGCGGGTATTGTGCGCGGCCGTGGCTGGCATATAAAGCGAGCAATTTCTAGTAATAAACAGGCAATATTCGCGCAATAAAATATCCCGGCCCATTGCGGCCAACTCAGCGGCACCGGGCCTGTCCGTGGTAAGCTTCGACGCCTTGTGGGTCGCCTCCGCTTATCCGCGCCTTTACTTCCCCACTCATCAATAGCAAACCTTCATGGATATCCTTCTCGCCGTCAAGGCGATCATCATGGGCCTGGTCGAGGGCTTTACCGAATTCCTGCCGATTTCCTCGACCGGCCACCTGATCCTCGCCGGCAGCCTGCTGAACTTCACGGGCGAGAAGGTCAAGGTCTTCGAAATCGCGATCCAGGCCGGCGCCATGCTGGCCGTGATCTGGGAATACCGTGCGCGCATCGCCCGCGTGCTGAGCGGCCTGTCTTCCGAGCGGCGCCAGCAGAAGTTCGTGATCAACCTGATCGTCGCCTTCCTGCCGGCCGCCCTCCTCGGCCTGGTCTTCGCCAGCGCCATCAAGGCCGAGCTGTTCAAGCCGGTGCCGGTGGCGATGGCCTTCATCGTCGGCGCCTTCGTGATCCTGTACGCCGAGCGCCGCCACAAGCATTTGCCAAAGGCCGCGCGCATCGAGACCGTCGACGACATGACGGTGCTCGACGCCTTGAAGGTCGGCTGCGCCCAGGCATTCGCCCTGATACCGGGCACCAGCCGCTCGGGCGCCACCATCATCGGCGGCATGCTGTTCGGCCTGTCGCGCAAGGCGGCCACCGAATTCTCCTTCTTCCTGGCGATCCCGACCCTGCTGTCGGCCACCGTGTACTCGGTGTACAAGGAACGCGCGCTGCTGTCGATGAGCGACCTGCCGATGTTCGGCATCGGCGGCCTGGCCGCCTTCGTCTCGGCTTTCCTGTGCGTGCGCTGGCTGCTGCGCTACATCAGTACCCACGACTTCACGATCTTCGCCTGGTACCGTATCGTGTTCGGCGTGATCGTCCTCGTCACCGCGCACTACGGCCTGGTGGACTGGGCGGAATAATCCCAGGAAACTTTGCATGAACACCGAGACCCTTGCCCCTGACACCGAAGCACGCGCGCTGGACGTCCTGCAGACCGTCTTCGGCTATCCCGCCTTCCGCGGGAACCAGGCCGACATCGTCCAGCACGTGGCCAATGGCGGCGACGCCCTGGTCCTGATGCCGACCGGCGGCGGCAAGTCGCTGTGCTACCAGATCCCGGCGCTGCTGCGCGACGGCGTGGGCGTGGTGGTCTCGCCGCTGATCGCGCTGATGCAGGACCAGGTCGATGCGCTGGAAGAAGTCGGCGTGCGCGCCGCCTTCCTGAACTCGACCCAGACCTTCGAAGAGACCCTGCGCATCGAGCGCCTGGTGCGCACCGGCGGCATCGACCTGGTGTACGTGGCGCCCGAGCGCCTGATGACCCAGCGCTGCCTCGATTTGTTCCACGATTCGCGCATCTCGCTGTTCGCCATCGACGAGGCCCACTGCGTGTCGCAATGGGGCCACGATTTCCGGCCCGAGTACATCCGCCTGTCGATCCTGCACGAGCAGTTTCCCGACGTGCCGCGCATCGCCCTCACGGCCACGGCCGACCAGCAGACCCGCGCCGAGATCGCCCAGCGCCTGCAGCTGGAGGAAGCGCGCCAGTTCGTGTCGTCCTTCGACCGCCCGAACATCCGCTACGCCATCGTCGAAAAGACCAACGGCCGCAAGCAGCTGCTCGACTTCATCAGCGCCGAGCACCCGGGCGACTCCGGCATCGTGTACTGCCTGTCGCGTAAAAAAGTCGAGGAAACCGCCGACTTCCTGAACGAGAACGGCATCCGCGCCATGGCCTACCACGCGGGCATGGAGCACAGCGTGCGCGCCGGGAACCAGGCGCGCTTCCTGCGCGAAGAGAACATCGTGATGGTCGCGACCATCGCCTTCGGCATGGGCATCGACAAGCCGGACGTGCGCTTCGTCTGCCACCTGGATCTGCCGAAGAGCATCGAGGGCTATTACCAGGAAACCGGCCGCGCCGGCCGCGACGGCATGCCGGCCAGCGCCTGGATGGCCTACGGCTTGCAGGACGTGGTGCTGCAGCGCCGGATGATCGACGAATCCGAGGCCGACGAAACCTTCAAGCGCGTGCTGTCGATCAAGCTCGACGCCATGCTCGGCCTGTGCGAGACGCTCTCTTGCCGGCGCATGCGCCTGCTCGATTATTTCGGCGAACGCTCCGGCCCCTGCGGCAACTGCGATACCTGCCTGATTCCGCCGGTGTCGTTCGATGCCACGGTGCCGGTGCAAAAGCTGCTGTCGGCCATCTACCGCGTTGACCAGCGCTTCGCCGCCGGCCACGTGATCGACGTGCTGCGCGGCGTGCAGACCGACCGCATCAGCCAGTGGCACCACGATGCGCTGTCGGTCTACGGCATCGGCAACGACCGCAGCGAACAGGAATGGCGCGCCATCGTGCGCCAGGTGATCGCGCTCGGCCTGGTGGCGGTCGACCACGACGCCTATAGTTCCCTGAAGCTGACCGACGCCGCCCGTCCGGTACTGAAGGGCGGGCAGAAAGTACAGCTGCGCCAGTACCAGAAGCCGGTCAAGCCGAAGCGCAGCTTCGCTTCCTCGAAGGGTTACGAGGAGCTGGAACTGTCGAAGTCCGAGCAGGCGATCTTCGACCGCCTACGCTCCTGGCGCATGGGTGCGGCGCGCGAGCACGGCGTGCCGGCCTATGTGGTGTTCCAGGACGCCACCCTGCGCGAGATCGCCAAGGTCAAGCCGACCTCGCTGCAGGAATTGCGCGGCGTGTCAGGCGTCGGCGAGAAAAAACTGGTTTCCTACGGCGACGACATCGTCGGTATCATCAACGAGATGCTGTAGCAGTAGCCGAGGCACGATTCAACCATAGCTTATCCAACATGCAGATCGAATCCTCTACCGCCCCCGCGCCTGCCCATGCTGTGCCGGCGAATGCCGCCAGCCTGCAGACCTTTGTCTTCGCGCTGTTCTTCATCTTCGGCGGCATCACCAGCCTGAACGACGTCATCATCCCCAAGCTGAAGGACTTGTTCACGCTCAGCTACGCACAGGCGATGCTGGTGCAGTCGGCCTTCTTCGCCGCCTACTTCATCGTCTCGATTCCGGCAGCCGCCATCGTGCAGCGCATCGGTTACATGCGCACCGCGGTGGTGGGGCTGCTGACCATGACGGCGGGCTGTTTGCTGTTCATTCCGGCTTCCTCGTCGGGCGTGTTCGCCACCTTCCTGGTCGCGCTGTTCGTGCTGGCCTCCGGCATCACCATCGTGCAGGTGGTGGCCAATCCGCTGATCTCGCTGCTCGGCGCGCCGCAGACGGCGCACAGCCGCCTGACCTTTGCCCAGGCCTTCAATTCGCTCGGCACCACGGTGTTCCCGTACGTGGGCGCGATCCTGATCCTGGGCTCGCTGGCGACAATCGATGCGAGCACCCTGAGCGGCGCCGCGCTCGACGCCTACCGCGCCGAGGAAACGCGGGTCGTGGTGCAGACCTATATCGGCCTGGCGATCGCGCTGGTGATCGTGGCCGCCCTGGTCTGGCACAACCGCAAGAAGCTGGTAGAGACGCCGGCGCCGAAGGTCAGCATCCTGAAGGCCTTCGAACTGCTGAAGCAGCCGCGCTTTGCGTTCGGCGCGGCCTGCATCTTCCTGTACGTGGGCGCGGAAGTGGCGGTCGGCTCGGTGATCGTGAACTACCTGATGGAATCGAACGTGCTGGGACTGAGCGCGGAAGCGGCCGGCAAGCACGTGCCGCTATACTGGGGCGGCGCCATGGTCGGCCGCTTCATCGGCGCGGCCCTGCTGCGCATGTTCTCGCCGGGGAAGGTGCTGGCCTGCGCGGCAAGCATGACGATCCTGCTGCTGCTGGTGTCGGCGAATACGACCGGCATGGTGTCGGGCTGGTCGCTGCTGGCGGTGGGGCTGTTCAATTCCATCATGTTCCCGACCATCTTCTCGCTGGCCTGCGAAGGGCTGGGGGAGCGTGCGGCGGAGGGGTCGGGGCTGATCTGCGTGGCGATTGTCGGCGGCGCGATCGTGCCCCTGATTACCGGGCACACGGCGGACCTGGTGGGGCTGAAGATGGCGCTGATCGTGCCGGCTATCTGCTACGGCATCATCGTGTGCTTCGGGATGTTCGCGCGTAGGCCACGCGCCGCTTGATTGGTAGGGTGGGCGCCCCTGTGCCCACGCGTGACGTGTGAATAGTGTTGGCTTGTTGAAAAGCGAGCCAACAATGATCAGCGTTCACGCGTGGGCACGGGGCGCCCACCCTACGTCGGGCACGGCCAACAATGCCAGAAATGCCGGCAGCCTACTGATTACTTCTTGGTGAACACCAGATCCCACACGCCATGGCCGAGTTTCAGGCCACGGTTCTCGAACTTGGTCAGCGGCCGGTACGCCGGCTGCGGCGCATAACCCTCGGCGGTATTCGCCAGCTGCTCTTCGGCGCCCAGCACCTCCAGCATCTGCACCGCATAGTCTTCCCAGTCGGTCGCCAGGTGAATATAGCCGCCGGCTTCCAGTTTCTGGCACAGCAACTTGACGAACGGCGCCTGGATCAAACGGCGCTTGTTGTGGCGCGCCTTGTGCCAGGGGTCCGGGAAGAACACATGCACGCCAGCCAGCGAGCCGTCCGCGATCATGTGGTTCAGCACCTCGAACACGTCGTGCTGGACCAGGCGCAAATTGGTAATCGACTGCTCGCCGATCTGCTTGAGCAGGCTGCCCACGCCCGGCGTGTGCACTTCGACACCGATGAAATCCTTTTCCGGCATCAGGCGCGCGATGTGCGCCGTGGTGTCGCCCATGCCGAAGCCGATCTCCAGGATGACCGGCGCCTTGCGCCCGAAGGCGGCCTCATAGTCGAGCAGCTCCTTCTTGTACTCGACCAAAAATTGCGGCCCGAATTCCTCGAAGGCGCGTGCCTGCCCCGTCGACAGCCTGCCGGCGCGCGTGACGAAACTGCGGATGCGGTGTTCGGTAGGGTCGTACAGCATCGTACGGGCTGGGCCGTTGCTTGGCTTTTCTTCGGACATGGGAATTTGGGTAGGAGGACAGAAACGGCGCACATTATAGCCTACCGTCCTGCCGTCATTACCGCCACAACATGTTCATGAAACTGTTGCTGCGCCGCATAGTCGTGTGATCATAAAGACAATTTGCGCGATAATATTTCTCCCGTTCAGCTCCTTCCGAGGCCATGATGCATTCGACCAAACACCCGATCGCGATCGAAGACAACGTCGCCACTTTCCAGCTCACCTCCTTCCATTACGGCCAGCCCGGCAGCGGCAAGAAGGTGTATATCCAGGCCTCGCTGCACGCCGACGAAGTACCGGCCATGCTGGTCGCCCACTTCCTGCGCCAGGAGCTCGACCGCCTGGAAGCCGAGGGCCGCATCAAAGGCGAAATCATCCTGGTGCCGGCAGCCAACCCCATCGGCCTGTCGCAGACCATCCACGGCACGCCTTTCGGCCGCTACGACCTGTCGACCGGGGTGAATTTCAACCGCGCCTACAAGCACGTGGCGCAAGACCTGAAACAATCGCTGGAAGGCAAGCTGGGCCAGGATGCCGACGCGAATGTCGCCCTGATCCGCGAACACGCGCGCAACTCGCTCGCGGAATGGGCGCCCTCCACCGCCGGCGGCGTATTGAAGAAAGCCCTGCTGTCGATGGCGATCGATGCCGACATCATGCTCGACCTGCACTGCGACAACGAATCGGTGCTGCACATGTACGCCGGCGAACCGCTGGCCGAGGCCGCCCAGCCGCTGGCCGCGCTGATGGGCGCCCACGCCGTGCTGCTGGCGCGCGAGTCGGGCGGCGAGCCCTTCGACGAAGCCTGCAGCCGCCTGTGGTGGGACCTGGCCGAGCACTTCGGTCCGGACGTCGCCATTCCGCCGGCCTGCGTCGCGATCACCGTCGAGCTGCGCGGCGAAAACGACGTGCGCTACGAGCTGGCCCAGCCGGATGCCCAGGCCCTGCTGCAATACCTGGCGCGTGCCGGCGTGCTCGATATCCCGCTGGAACCGCTGCCGGAGCCGATCTGCAAGCCGACGCCGCTCGATGCCGTCGAACCCCTGTTTGCGCCGCATTCGGGCGTGCTGGTATTCCTGAAGCAGCTCGGCGACCGGGTGCAGGCCGAGGAAACCGTGGCCGAGATCGTCAACCCGGTGACGGGCCAGGTGACGCCTGTAAAACCAACGCGCGCCGGCGTGTTCTTTGCCAGCACGGCGCACCGCCACCTGTTGCGCGGCATGCACGTTTGCAAGATCGCCGGCGACACGGGCTTCCGCACCGGCAGCCTGCTCAGCCAGTAGACGAGGTGTGCTGGTGCTGGCGCGGCAGCGGCCGCATGCGCAGGCGCGCGATGAACATCGCCGCCAGCGCCAGCAGGCCGATTCCCGGCAAGACCCAGGCTTGCGGCGACCGCAGTTCCATCAGGGTGGCGCCGCTGACGGCGCACCACAGCAGCGGCACGATCCACAGGAACGGAGGCGCGCGCCACAGCAGCAGCATGCCGAGCGTGGCCGCCACGGTGGGGTCGGGCGCGATGCCGAACACTTCCGCCTGTTGCCAGGGGCGCCCGTCGAAGGCGGCCAACAGCGGATACAGCAGCAAGCCCGCCAGCACCAGCGCAAACGCCAGGCCGCCCAGCGGCCCGCGCCAGGAAGCGATGGCCGGTGCGCGCCGGTGCGTGGCCAGCCAGCACAGCAGCACGGTTTGCAGCGCGAAGCCCATCGCAAAATACGGCGCCGCCAGGTTGATGCCGGCATAGCGCTGGGCGTGGTAAGTCCAGGCCACCCACAGCCAGCAAACGGCGAGCAGCGCCGCCGCCAGGCGCCCGGCCTTGCCCGCGCCGCGCAGGATGGCTGCCACCAGCGTCAGCCCGACCAGGATGGCGATCAGGTGCGCCGGCCACACCGCCTCGTTCAGTAGCGCGAACAGGCGGAAATAGGTGGGCCTGGAAAACATCAGCAGGTCCGACAGGGTATAGGTCCACCATTCGCTCATGTCGGTGTCTCTAGGTCAGCTTTTGCACGTCGGCGACGATGCGCCGGCGCAGGTTCTGGTCCGGCAGCGGCCCGCGCGCGGCCAGCATGTTCTCTGTTGCGTGGCGCGGGTTCGAGGTGGCGGGAATCGCGCAGGTGACGTCCGGGTGCGAGACGATGAATTTCAGCAGGATCTGCGCCCAGCTGGTGCAGCCGATCTCCGCTGCCCATCCCGGCAGCGGCTTGCCTGCCAGGCTCTGCGTCAAATCGCCCTGGCGGAAGGGCCGGTTGACGATCACGGCGATGCGCCGCTCGCGCGCCAGCGGCAGGATGCGGTTTTCCACTTCGCGGTCGAGCACGTTGTAGCTGACCTGCACGAAGTCGAGCGGCTGGCTTTCCATCAGCTTGACGATCTCGCCATGGCGCCGCCCTTCCGAGGTCGTGATGCCGACGTAGCGCAGGCGATTCGTCGCCTTCATGCGCAGCAGCAGCGGCAGGTGGTCTTCCCAGGCCAGCAGGTTATGCACTTGCAGCAGGTCGAAACGCGGGATGCGCCACAGCTTGCGCGAGGTGTCGATCTGGGCCGGGCCACCGCTGTTGGTCCAGACCTTGTCGGCGGCAAACAGCGGTTTCGGGTGCCCGAGCCGGGCGAGCGCGTCGCCGATCACCGACTGGGCCGAGCCATACATGGGAGACGAATCGATCAGGCGGCCGCCGGCGGCGAAAAAGGCCTTGACGACCTCGGTGCAGGCGGCGCGCGCCTGGGCGTCGTTGCCGACGTTGAAGGTGATCCAGCTGCCCAGGCCGACGACGGGGAGCTGTTCGCCGGACGAGGGAATCGGACGCGTCAGGAGTGTCTGCTGCAGGGGTGACTTCGGGGGCGGCTGCTGCGCCAGCAATGGTGGAGCGAGCGAACAGCCGCCGGCGGCAAGCATGGCTTGCAGCAAGCGTCTGCGTTCGAAAGACGGCAATGACATGGCGCGCTCCGGCAAGGTTCGGCATGGACCAGCAGAGCTGCCATGTCATCACAATTCATTCCCGCGCTCAAGGGGCGCACGCTTAGGGCAAGCTGAACGGCCTCTCTGTGGCAGCTCCACTAGAATAGTAAAAAATCATCGTTTGGGCCTGGCCCAGCTTGACCGAAAGGCTTTCGCATGGACACTACTTCTCTTCCGCAGTCCTTGATGCTCAGGATACGTTTCAAGGGCAAGCCGCCGGCAATCCAGCCGCGCGTCATTGCAGACCCGGGCCTGGCCGGAGCGAGCCTCCTGGCGCCGCGCCAGAAACAGTTGCTGACGATTGCCGGCAGCCATCCGCGCATCCGCTTCATCGGAACCGAAGGCAGCAGCCACGACGCCAGCATGGCGCTGGCGCGAGCGCGGTGTGCATTGCAAGGATTGCCCAGCGGGGTATTTTTCGGTCCGGCCCACAGTGGTTTCCACCGAAGCACGGATTGGCTGCGCCAGAAAGCGGCGCGATGATGAAGCGGTCGTGGAGCGGGTGAAGGGAATCGAACCCTCGTATGAAGCTTGGGAAGCTGCCGTTCTACCATTGAACTACACCCGCGTTGCCAGCATTCTACGCGCGTTTGCCGCGCATTGACAACTTTACAGGCCCGGCTTCACACCGTCAGGTTGTCGGCGATCACCTGGCGGTAACCCTTCTTGTAGGCCACCTGCAGGATGTCGATGTCGTAGCGCCAGTTGGCCTCGACAATCACCGGCCCATGGTCGGTGATCGCCACGTCCCAGCCGACGGTGTACAAATTGTCGATCGACTGATGCGCCTGCGTCACCAGTTCCACCACATCCTGCCAGTAAGGCAGCTTCACGCCGACGATGGTCTTGCCGGTGCGCGGGTGGGCCAGCACGTCGGTCATCTTCGGCCAGGTGCGCGATACCGAGGCACGTACGCCGATCAGCTCGCCCGTATCGGAATCGATGGCGCCGACCAGGTTGCCGCTCGAGCCGTGGGTAAAATTATCGGTTTCGCTGTCGCCGACGATGATACGCAGGCAGGAGCCGATCACCTTGATCTCGCTGCCCTTGCGCACCGTAACGATGCGCACCGTCGACAAGCCCCTGGCTTGGGTAATGTTGCGGATCGTCTGGTGGTTGACCATCTTCGGCTGCACGATCAGCGCCCGCGTATGCTTCAGCGCGGCGCGGCAATACGCGAAGAATTCTTCGAAGGAACCGCTGCGGCCCGCCCAGTGCAGGGTGGCGCCCTCGACGCGCAGCGAAAAGGTGCCGTTCCCGTGCGAGCCGTTGCTCGGCTTGAAGAAATAGTCGCCCGGCACCAGCACGCGCGCCAGGTCCTCGGTCGAATACAGGTGCGGGATGATGCCGCCGTCCGCCGGCAGCGACGTTACCATGCCCAGGATCGGGATGGTGCGGATGCCGTGGGCGTGGCAGTGTTCGAAGAAGCGCGACTTGTCGTCCGCAAGCTGGCGCGCTTCCTTCGACGTGAAGGCCGCGTATTGCGCCTTCAATGGCTCGTTGATCAGGTAATCGGACCAGGCGTGCTTCGGTGTACTGGCCAGGCGGTACAGCGAAAAGTCCTTGGCCCCGATGCCGTAGGCCGAGCGCGCGTAGATCGGACCCCAGATCAGGTGCACGTCCGACAGCTTGCGGATCGAGGACAACGCGTACATTTCGGCGCGCGCGTAATTCGAGATCGTCTCGGCGACGCGGGATAGGTTCATTGCTCTGGCCTTTTACACTGAATATGTCGTGGACGCGGCCTCGGCGAACATCTACCCGCCTGGCAGCCACAGCAATAATATCGCAATAGCAATAATTTCAGTGCACGGCAGGCGTGCGCGCGGCGGATCGGCCACAGCATCGGCCCACATTACGCCCGCCTGCCAGGAAGCCGCTCAGTTCGGCTTCTCGACCGTATAGCCTTTTGCCTTTAGTTTCGCCAGCGCGCCTTGCGGCGAGAGGACTTCGCGCATACTCAATACGGTAAAGGTGCTGGTGTTGTTCTCCAGCGCTTTCTCGGCCGCGGCCATCCAGTTGTCCATGGAACGTTGTTTCGCCGTGAGGATTTCCGGCTGCAGCCTGGTGATCGCGCTGCTGAGGAAAGCGTTGGTGCAGGCGGTTTCGCGCTCGTCGAAATTCAGTTTTTCGATGGCGTCGAGCTCGCCGACGGCCCAGGCATTCGCACGGACGCGGATCGCCTCGACCTCGGCCCCCAGGCTGTTCATGGTGGCAACCAGGCAAGGGACATCTTCCATCACGGCCTTCTTGAACTCGCGCACCGTCTTGACCGGCTCCTTCACCTGGACCTGGACCCGCGTCGGGGTGAACTTGATGTTGTGCTTCTCGGCCAGCTTGCCCAGCACTTCACGCGGCTCCGGCCCCCTGGCCAGGCCGGCCTCGGCCATCGCCCGGCGATACAGTTCCTGGGCCACGAACACCGGGCGCTCGCGCTCGATGTCGTCGTCCTTGGCGAAATATTTCTGTTTCAACGGCTCCCAGCGCGCATACATCTCGGGCGTCAGCAAGTCCTTCAGGGTGACGCCGTCGGGATTCTTCTTGAAGCCGACCATGAAGGGCAAGGCGGTCACGGCGCTCCAGCCGACGCCAACGCCCATTCCCGGTCCGCCCAGGTATTCCTGCGACTGCGCGATCTTGCGCTCGGCATCCCGCGAGCGCCATTCGATGCTCTTGGGCAGGGAATCGTAGGCGCCGAACACCCACATCACATGCTCGCCTTTCGATACCTTCCACAAGCCGGGCCCGGGACGCTGGCCCGACACCAGGACGGTCTGCGGCAGCGGCTCTCCCGCTTCAGCGGCCGGCGCGGTATCGGCGGCGGGTGTTGGCGCGTCGGCCACCGGCGCGGTCTGGGCCAGCGCCGGCAAGGTCAGGAAACACAGGGTCAGGGCGGGTAAAGCGCGTTTGAACATGACATCCCTCTTGAGTTGACTGAAGGCATTGTCATGCGATCAAGGGATATAAGCAAGAAACAAGATGTTACAAGAAGCATATGCATAGTTGATATCTCTTCCGATGCCAGCTTGATCAGGAATCGTCTCGGATGGTCGAGTCATGACCGATTTTGCGACTTTTCGGTACAAATATTTCCCAACGCCATCAAGATACGGCGAGCGCATCCGTTACCCATGAAGACAGCGCGCTCGACGCGCACCGAACACTCTACGGACCTGACATGAAATTCGTCGTTGCTCTCGCCCTCGCCGCTTCCACGCTGCTGACCGCATGCGGCACGGTGCGCATGCCCACCCGGGCGCCACAGCCGGCAGCCCACGCCGCGCCCGCCATCGTCACCCTGACCGCCACCGGCTACGGTGCGGTCAACACCACCCTTTGCCAGGGCGAATGCGACCGCATCTCGCCGGCCCAGCGCAAACTGCTGGCCATGCGCGCCGCGCGTCTGGACGCCTACCGCGCCATGGCCGAGCAGGTGTATGGCGTGCGCGTCGAAGGCGGCAGCACGGTTGGCTCGCTGGCCCTGAAGGACGACAGTTTCAAGGTGTATATTGACGCTTTCATCCGTGGCGCGCGCGTGACCAATGTCGCCCAGCGCGAGGACGGCAGCTACGAGACCACCGTGGAGATGGATTTCGACACCAATGCACCGCAGATGCAGGCCCCAGCCCAGGAACACGCTTCCGCCCAGCCCGCCGTGGCCAGGAACGCCCGCAGCCTGGTGGGCAACGCCGGTCCCGGCGCTGCTTACGGCGCGTCGTTCTACCATGCCCAGCAATAAGGCATCCCGCCTGCTCGGCAGCGCTGCGTTGGCGCTGCTACTGGCGCTGCTGTTTGCATTCCATGCTCCTGCCCAGGCCGCCCCGGCCGAAGCCGAAGGCGTCGCCCTGATCGACGAAGGCGGCACGGCGCGTGCGCGCCAGTTGGCGATCCGCGACGCCCTCGAACAGTTGGGCCTGCGCAGCGCGGCCCGCGTCGACGTCGCCAGCGCCGGCGGCACCAAACCAGCGGGCAAGACCCTGGACAGCAGCCGCGTCCAGCCGGGCGCCGAATTCGACAACTACAAGATCGTGCGCGAATGGCAGACCGGCCAGCTGCTGCACGTGCGCGTGGCCGTCAAGGAAGAAGAAGCGCGCCCGCGCGGCAACGTCAATCTCGCCTACCGCAAGAAGATCGTCGTCACGCCTTTCCACGTGCGCCGCTCGCCCCAGCTCGACGACATCGACAACATCGCCACCCGCCTGCCCCAGGAACTACTGCGCCGCATGAGCGAGACCGGCAAGTTCCTCGGCAAGGACAGCCCGTACGTGATTTCGCCGGGCACGGTCGGGCCGGCATCCGACACCGCCGCGGTGCGCCGCCTTGCCGCCCTCTACGAGAGCCAGTTCGTGATCTCGGGCGAGATCGTCGATGCCGGCAATTTCGGCAAGCCGGCCTATTACGGCCTGCTCAAGAAGGATGCGCGCCGCATCGAGATCGCCTTCTACGTGCACGACGGTTTGAGCGGGGCGCTGGTGGCGCGCCGTACCGTGGTGGCCGAGGGCGTGGGCGAACGCCGCATCGGCCGCGACAAGCCTTTCGGCAGCGCCAGCTTCGCGGCCACGCCTTTTGGCGGCGCCATCCTGCGTGCGCTCGACGAGGGGATCGCCCAGATCGCCCAGGACATCGCGCCGCTGCCCTTCATGGCCAAGGTGGTGCAGGTGCAGGGCGAGCGGATCTTCATCGATGCCGGCAGCACCTCGTCGGTGACGCCGGGCGACCAGCTGGTGCTGTACCGCTCGGACGCGCGCCAGCAGGTGTATGGCAACGATCCGCTGGTGCCGCTGGGGACGGTGGAAGCGCCGCTCGGCACCGTGTCGATCGTGCAGGTGCAGCCGGGGTTTGCGATCGGGAAGATCGAGCCGGCATCGGCGGCGAAGCAGGTCAGTGCCGGGGACCTCGTGCGCTTCGACGTGGCGGTGGGGCCGTAGGGTGGGTACTCGTACCCACCGATGCTGCGCCGGATAATCATGCGGTGGGTTCGAGAACCCACCCTACGAGCTGACGATTTCTTCACACGCTCTACGCCGGCGGTTCTTCCGGCGGGCGCTCCAGCAGTTCCTGCGCCAGCTTCAGGCCATCGACCATCACCTTGAACGCCTGCTGCTTCGCATTCTCGTCGGGCACGCGCAGGATGTACGAGGGGTGGTAGACCGTCACCACCCACCTGCCGTCGTGCCGGATCGGCTTGCCCAGCGTGTCCTTCAGCGTCACGTTCCCCGTGCCCAGCACCGACTTCAGCGCCGTGCTGCCGAGCGCCACGATCACCTTCGGCTTCACCGCCGCCAGCTCCTTCTCCAGCCAGTAGTGGCAAGCCTCGACTTCGCGCTGGGCCGGGGTCTTGTGCAGGCGGCGCTTGCCGCGCGGTTCCCATTTGAAGTGCTTCACGGCGTTGGTCAGGTACAGCTCCCGGCGCGCGACGCCGGCGGCATCGAACACTTTATCGAGCAGCTTGCCGGCCGGCCCGACAAAGGCGTGGCCGGCCAGGTCTTCCTGGTCGCCCGGCTGCTCGCCGACCAGCATGATCTGCGAACGCTTCGGCCCCTCGCCGGGCACGGCCTGGGTGGCGTACTGCCACAGCTCGCAGCGCCGGCATTCGTCCAGCTTGGACGGTTGCTGGCGCTCGGGCTGGGCGTCGGCCGGGGCGATGGGGATGGTGGCGCCGCCCTTGCGGCCCACCGCCTGGGCCTGGCCGGTGCGGCGTTCGCCCAGCGCCGCATTCGTCACCATCTGCGGCACGATCGCGCCTTCCGGCAGGTTCTTCCAGAAGCGCGAGGGGATGTGGCTTTGCATGACCTGGGTGTTCAGGCGCGCCGGGTTGAAGATGCTGCGGTAATAGGTGAGCCAGAGCGCTTCGCCGGCGTCGTCGAGATCGGCCGCGCTGCTCATCAGCGGCCCCGTGTTGTGCAGGGTGGCGCCGTCCCACAGCACGCTGGCGTCGGGCGTGGCGATCATCCAGCTGACCTTGCCCATGCGGCTGACGAAGTGTTCGGCCACCTGGGGCAGCACGTCGTGGCGCGGCTCGAACCAGGCGACGAAACGCGGCGGCCCGGCGGCTTCGGGACGTTCGCGGAAACGGATGTAGGCATGCATGTCGTGCTCCTCGCGGTGCACCGCTTTCACCATCGCGTGCAGGCGCGCGCCGTCGGCGTCGGCGGCGGACTGCACGTCGTGCTCGCCCTGGGTCCAGCGCCAGATCACGCGGTACAGGAAAGCCCAGCGGTCCGGCATGCGGCAGCAGGCCGCGGTCTGCAGCATGTCCATCAGCGAGCGCGGCACATGCGGCGCGGGTCGGGCCTGATCCAGACGGATGGAAGCATTATGCGCAGGCTCGGCCGGCGCCGGCGCACCCGAGAACAGGTCGACGGCGCCGGGCTGGCTCCAGGTGACGAGTTCGGGCGGAACGGCATGGACCAGCAAATCGCGCGCCGCTTCGCGCCACTCGGCGAAGTGCGATACCAGCAGCGGCTGGCCGGCGGCGAGCGCTGCGGCCGCGCTCATGCCGCCTGCAGTTCCGGCCACAAATTCATCTGCTGCGAGGCGTCGGCCAGGTGGCGCCTCAGCAGGTGGGAACTGGACTGTCCTTGGGCCGGCTTGTAGTCGGCCGTGATGACGAAGGGCGCCACCTTTTTCATGCTGCAGCGCAGGCGCGACAGGTCTTCCCAGCGCACCCGGCGCAGGCGGCGCAGCTCGACGATGCGCTTGGCGTTGCGCAGGCCGATGCCGGGAATGCGCGCGATCATCTCGGCGTCGGCCCGGTTCAGGTCCATCGGGAAGTGTTCGCGGTTGGCCAGCGCCCAGGCCAGCTTCGGGTCGACGTCGAGCGCCAGGTTGCCCGACTGCGGGATGATTTCGCCGGCCGTGAAACCGTAGCCGCGCAGCAGGAAATCGGCCTGGTACAGGCGGTGCTCGCGCATCAGCGGCGGCGGCGCCAGCGGCACGCTCTTCGGACTCTGCGGAATCGGGCTGAAGGCCGAGTAATACACGCGCTTGAGTTTATAGCTGCCGTACAGGGTTTCGGCCGTGTTCAGGATGGTGTGGTCGTCGCTGGCGTCGGCGCCGACGATCATCTGCGTGCTCTGGCCGGCCGGCGCGAAGGCGGGCGCCTTCGGTTCCTCGGCCTTTTCGTCGAGCTTGCGACGGATTGAGCCCATCGCCAGCTTGATGGTGTGGACGTTCTTTTCCGGCGCCAGGCGCGTGACGCTGTCGTGCGTGGGCAGCTCGATGTTCACCGACAGGCGGTCGGCATAGCGGCCGGCCTTGGCGATCAAAGCCGGGTCGGCGTCGGGAATGGTTTTCAGGTGGATATAGCCGCGGAACTTGTGCACTTCGCGCAGCTGGCGCGCCACCTCGACCAGCTGCTCCATCGTGTAGTCGCTGGACTGGATGATGCCCGAGCTGAGGAACAGCCCGTCGATGTAGTTGCGCAGGTAAAAGTCGTGGGTGAGCTTGACTACTTCCTCGACCGAGAAACGGGCGCGCGGCACGTTCGAGCTGCGCCGGTTGACGCAGTACTGGCAGTCGTAAACGCAGAAGTTGGTGAGCAGGATCTTCAGCAGCGAGACGCAGCGGCCGTCGGGCGTGTAGCTGTGGCAGATGCCCATGCCGGTGGTGGCGCCGATGCCGTCGCCGTTGCTGTCGGATGCGCGCTTGGGGGCGCCGCTGCTGGCGCAGGAGGCGTCGTACTTGGCGGCATCCGCCAGGATTTCGAGCTTGTCGGTAAGTTCCATCGCGAAAGGTGGAGCTGTATGGATGTACAGTATATACCAGTCGCGTTGCGCGTGGCGCGCGCATGAGGTTGGGGCACAACAGGTCGGGAAGTCTACGGCCCTTCGGTGTACACCTGCGCCTGCGCCAGCTGCACCGGCGCCATGCGCGCCGCGATGCGTTTCAGATAAGGCGCCGCCGCCGGAATCCCGCCCGCCGCCGCGCGGTGCAGCCAGCCGTAGGCCTGGACCGGGTCGCGCTCGGTGCCCTGCCCGGCGGCCGCCATCACGCCGAGGTTGAACTGGGCGCGCGCATGGCCCTGGCGCGCGGCGCACAGGTACCAGAAGTGGGCGGCCTCGTAGTCGCGCTCGACGCCATGGGCGCTGTCGTAGCGCAGCGCCAGCGCGAACTGGGCCAGCGCGTGGCCCTGCTCGGCGGCCTTGCGGTACCACTCGGCCGCCTCGCGCGGGTCGCCCCGTTCCTCGCGGTCGAGCAGGGTGCCGACCATGTGCTGGGCCGGCGCATAACCCTGCGCGGCGGCGCGCCGGTACCAGTCGAGGGCGCGCGCCGCATCCTGGGGCACGCCGTTGCCGGCCTCGAAGCGCAGGCCGAGGTCGAACTGGGCGCGCAGGTGGCCCTGCTCGGCGGCCTTCAGGAACCAGCTTGCCGCCGCTTCCGGATCGCGCTCCACGCCCTGCCCCGCATCGAACAGCTGGCCGAGGTGGTATTGCGCCGCCGGCAAGCCCTGCTCGCCCGCCTTGCGGTACCAGTGCGCGGCCAGGCCGGCGTCGCGCGCCAGGCCCTGGCCGTGTTCGTAGCGCAGGCCGAGGTTGTCCTGGGCGCCGGCGTGGCCGCCTTCGGCCGCCAGCCGGTACCACTTCAGCGCCGCCTCTTCGTCGCGCGCCACGCCATGGCCGCTGTCGTAGACCAGCGCCAGGTTGAACTGCGAGCTCAGGTGGCCCTGCTCGGCGGCGCGGGTGTACCAATGCACCGCCTGGGCGCTGTCCTGCTGCACGTCCTGGCCCTTGTCGTAGCGCAGGCCGAGGTTGAACTGGGCCGGCGCATGGCCCTGGCTGGCGGCGCGGCGCATCCAGTCCAGCGCCTGGGCCGGATCGCGTTCCGTTCCCAAACCCGCCTGGCCGCTGTCGTAGCGCAGGGCAAGCGCGAACTGGGCGCGCGCATAGCCGTTTTCTGCCGCGCGCCGGTACCACATCCATGCCGCATCCTGGTCCGGGGCGATGCCCTTGCCGCCTTCGTACATCAGGCCCAGGTTGTGCTGGGCGCCGGCGTCGCCCTGTTCGGCCGCCTGGCGGAACCAGTGCAGGGCCTTGTGCACGTCGGCCGGAGCGCCCTGCCCCTTGGCATACAGCCAGCCCAGGTTGTACTGGGCCGGCGCGTAGCCCTGTTCGGCCGCGCAGCCGTACCAGTACAGGGCCTGCCCGTGGTCCTGGGCCACGCCCTGGCCCTTCTGGTACATCACGCCGAGGTTGTACTGGGCCTGTTCCAGGCCGGCGGCGGCGGCCAGGCGGTACCAGCCCACGGCCAGCTCGTAGTCCTGCGGCACGCCCTGGCCGTTCACGTACATGAAGCCCAGGCTATGCTGGGCGCTGGCGACGCCGCGCTCGGCCAACCCCTTCACGCGCAGGAATTCGGCCGTGTGGCGTTCCTGGGCAGGGGCGGTGGCGGGGTTCATGGGTGGAGGCAGTCCGGCGTCAGGCGCGGCCGACGCGCACCGCCGGACCCGGGATTACCGGTGCGCTTGGTGCCTGCGCGCGCAGCACGCCGATGAAGTTCGACAGCGAGATCGGGCGGTAGAACAAATAGCCCTGCATGGTCTCGCAGCCGTTCGCCTTCAGGTAGTTGGCCTGCACCTCGGTCTCGACGCCTTCGGCGATCAGGTGCAGGCCGAGGCCGCGCGCGATCGAGATGATCGCCAGGATCACCGGGTAGTGTCCGTTCTCGTCGTGGATCTCTTTCACGAACGACTGGTCGATCTTCATCGTGTGGATCGGGAAGCGGTGCAGGTAGGACAGCGACGAGTAGCCGGTGCCGAAGTCGTCGATCGCCACCGATACGCCCAGCTGGCACAGCTTGTTCAGCTGCTCGATCGCGTATTGCGGGTTGCGGATGCAGATGTTCTCGGTGATCTCGACCTCGATCTGGCTCGGCGAAATCCCGTAGCGCACCAGGGCGCCGCGCATCTTTTCGAAGAAATCGCCGCGGTCCAGGTATTGCGGCGACAGGTTCAGGGAGAGGCGCACCGCCTGGCCGCTGGCCAGGTTCCACTGCAGCATGTCGCGGCACAGGGCGCCGATCATCCAGTCCGAGATGGGCAGCATCAGGCCGTTCTCTTCGGCGAACGGCAGGAATTCGCCGGCCGACAGCAGGCCGCGGGTCGGGTGGTTCCAGCGCATCAGCGCTTCGGCGCCGACGATGCGGCCCGTCGCCGCGTCGAGCTGCGGCTGGTAGTACATCTCGAGCTCGTTGTGCTCGAGCGCGCGGCGCAGCGCCTGTTCCAGCGCGATCTTCTGGTGCGACACGTCGAGCATCGAGTCGTGGTAGAAGCTGTGGCCGTTCTTGCCCAGGGCCTTGACCTGGTACATCGCGATGTCGGCGTGGCGCAGCAGCTCGTCGATCGATTCGCCGTCGCCCGGGTAGATGGCGATGCCGATCGAGGCCGAGATGTGAACTTCGTGGCCATCCAGGTCGAAGGGGCGGTGCAGGCTTTCCAGGAATTTATCCGCCACCATGCGCGCGTCGTCGCGGTCGCGCAGTTCCGGCAGCACGATGGTGAATTCGTCGCCGCCCTGGCGCGCCAGGGTGTCGCCCTTGCGCAGGCATTCCTTCAGGCGCACCGCGGCCTGCTGCAGCAGTTCGTCGCCCTTCACGTGGCCGAGGGTGTCGTTCACCAGCTTGAAGCGGTCCAGGTCGATGAACATCACCGCCAATTCCGTCTGCTTGCGCTTGGCCTGGATCACGGCCAGGCCCAGGCGGTCCTTGAACAGGATGCGGTTCGGCAGGTCGGTCAGGATGTCGTGGTAGGCCTGGTAGGAAATCACCTCTTCCGCGCGCTTGCGGTCGGTGATGTCGCGCGCCACGCCATAGGTGCCGAAGAACTCGAGTTTCTTGACGTCCTGGTCGGGCACGTGCATGCCGATCGAGTTCAGCGAGATCGTCATCAGGGTGTTGTTGAAGGTGCGGTCGCCGGCGTTACTCAGTTTACCCGTGGCGCCGCGGCACTTCAAACGCAGCTCGACGTTGCGCGAGGCGCGTTCGTCGACGCGGCGCTCGTTGAACACGTAGCGCGCGCGTTCCAGGTCTTCGTCGTGCACCAGGATCGAATAGTGCTTGCCGATCAGTTCATCGCGCGAGAATCCCAACAGCTGGTACGCGCGGTCGTTGACGAAGGTGAAGCGCCCTTCGTGGTTCAGCGTATAGATGATGTCCGGCGAGCTGTCGACCAGGTAGCGGTACATCTTCTCCGAGTTTTCCAGCTGGTTGGCGATGTGCGCGTTCGCATTCGCCAGGCGGCGCTGCTCCAGCGCGTTACCGACCGTCTTCAGCAGCTCCTCCCGGGCGTAGGGCTTGCGCAGATAGTCGTAGGCGCCGCGCTTGAGGGCGCCGATGGCGGCGTCGATGCCCACTTCCCCGCTCATCACGATCACGTCGGCATCGATGCCGCGCGCGTTGATGAAGTCCATGATCTCGTGGCCGCCGATGTCGGGCAGGCGCAGGTCCAGCAGCACCAGGTCGAAGCGCTGCGACGACAGGTGGGCGATCGCTTCGCTGCCCGAGCTGGCGGTGGTGAGATGGTAGCCGCGGCCGCGCAGCAGCTCGTAGAGCGAGGCGAGCAGGCGCGGCTCGTCGTCCACCAGCAGCAGGCGCGGCTCGAGCTGGATCTCGCCTCCGGCATCGAAGCTGGCAACCGAGCCGGCCTGGCCCTCTGCATCTCCGAACATGGCTGAACTTGCGCTGGCTGAGTACACGTTGGTCTTACCTTATACAGAACCCAGGGCGCGCGCAGGCAGGGCCGGCGCGGCGCTGGCGCCGGACCACGCCGGCAGCAGGATTTCGAATGCGGTGCCGGTCCTGCCGCTGCGGCAGGCGATATGGCCGTTCAGTTTTTTCACCAGGCCGTGCACGATCGACAGGCCGATGCCGCGGTGGGCGCCGTCCTTGGTGCTCTTCACGGCGGCGAACAAATTCGCCATCACCTCGGGCGCCAGGCCCGGACCGGTGTCGGACACGCTCAGCTCCAGGTAGAGGCGGCGCTCGCGGTGCACGTGGCCGCGGTTGGCGATTTCGATGCGCCCGCCGCCGCTTTCCGCCAGGGCCTCGACCGCGTTCTTCACCAGGTTCACCAGGATCTGCTTGAGCGTGTCGGCGTCGCCCTCGACCAGGCGCGCGTCGTCGTGCAGCGCGGTGCTGATCTGCACGTTGGCGGGCACGAACTGGCCGGCGCGGAACAGGCGCACCACATCCTCGGCCACTTTCACGGCGTCGGTCGGGCGCGGGCCGGCCTCGAGCGGCTTGATGTCGGCGAGCGACCCGATCAGCTGGCCGACGCGGTCGATCTCTTCGTTCAGCACCGACATCTCGCTGGCCACCGGTTCCTGGCGTTCCAGCTTGCTGTCGAGGACACTCAGGTAGTTCTTGATGATCGAGAGCGGGTTGTTCACTTCGTGCAGCACGCGGCGCGAGGCTTCGCGGTATTCGTCGGCCACGCTGGCCACCTGGCGGCGCGCGTTCAGGCGTTCCTGCAAGGCGCTTTCCAGCGCGGTGGCGGCTTGCGTGCCGAACGATTGCAGGAAGCGCTCGCGCTTCTGGCAGGCCGCCAGCTGCCACGACGCCACGCCGCCCACCAGCACGCCCAGGCAGCGCGCGCCGGACACCAGCGGCAGGCAGACCAGGCCCTCGGTGCCGAGCATGCGCAGCAGCTGTTCCTCGGGCAGGCCGAGGGTATCGCCGCCGCGCTGCAGGTAGGCCGGACGGCGCGCCAGCGCGGCCGCGGCGATCGGGCCGCCCTTGGCCAGCGGGATCGCGAATTCGGCGATGCGCGCGGTGGCGATGCCCGGCGCCCCCACCAGCAGCTGGCCGGTCGGGTTTTCGAGCAGGATCACGGTGTTGTCGAAGTCGAACAGGATGCGCGCGCTGCGCGTCATCGATTCGAGCAGCGCGCTCTCGCCTTCCTGGCGCGCGAAGGTCTGGCCGACCTCGGACACCAGCACCAGGTTGCGCACTTCTTCCGACAGGCGCTGCTGGACCGGGTCGACCACCGGCGCGGCATACGCCGGTGGCGCCGGGATATCGTCGGCGCCGGCGAGGTCGATGCCGAGGTGGACGGCGGCCTTGTCGACCTGGCGCGCGGCGGCGGCGAGCATCTCGCCGACCTCGCCCGGCTCCAGGCCGCACAGCAGCGCGCCTTCGTCCAGCGCCGCCGTGTCGCCGGGATGCGCGGACATCAGGTGCGCCAGGCGCACGATGCGGATCAGCGGATGGGCCGACTCCAGGCGCTCGCTCGACTCGTGGTGGTACAGCACGGCGTCGGCCAGGAAGGAGTCGAGCTGCCAGCGCTCGATCAGCCAGGCGCCCGCTTCGGTATGGGTGATCTGCAGGGTGCGCTGCTCGACCGCGCACAGGTCTTCGTCGTCGAGCGCGGTGAAGTTGAAGGCGTATTCCTTCGGCGCGGTGGCGAGCAGGGCCAGGCGCCCGACGTTGTGCAGCAGGCCGGCCAGGTAGGCCTCTTCCAGGTGCGGATAATCCATGCGGCGGGCGACGTCGCGCGCGATGACGGCGGCGGCCAGCGAATGCTTCCAGAAGGCGCGCAGGTCGGTGCTGCCGGAATGCGGGAAGTTGTTGAAGGTCTGGAAGACGGAGTCGCTGATGACCAGGGTCTTGATCATGTCGGTGCCGAGCGAAGCCAGCGACTGCTCCAGGTTGGCGGCGCGGCTGCCGCGGTGGTAGGCCGAGCTGTTGGCGACGGCCAGCAGCTTGCCGGTCATGCCGGCGTCCTTGGCGATCAGGGCCGCGAGTTCCTGCATGCCCAGGTCGTCGGCCTGCAGGTGCCCGAGCAGCTTGACGAGAATCTGCGGCATCGCCGGCAGCCTGGCAACGAGCAGGCGATTGCGAATATCCTGGTCTGGTTGGTGCATGGTCTCGCTCGAGGACGCCACGAAGGTTTTAGGGTGGCGCTCCATCCCTGAGCTACCACGACATGACATTTATGTATCGTTAGAACTGGATGTTCTTTTTATGCTATTTCGCAGAAAAATAAGGGTCTTAGCATATATACATTTCTGATCGGGAACAATACTTTCTGTTAAAAGTGTGATCTTTTTCACGAACATTCGTGTACACACAGACAATTTTATTGCCTAAATGTAAATATGTTGCAAAAGACCCTTAGCGGGCGATACCACCGTTGCGCGCCTTGATGCGCCGGTACTGGCGCGAGACCACCCAGCACGCCAGCGCCGCCAGGGCAAATCCGGCCTGCCCCAGCGCCAGCGCCAGCACCGAATGCGATAGCGCCGGTGCGATCAGGCCGGCCACGATCGCGCCCAGCAAGGTGGAGACGAAGGACTGGCAGGAGGCGACCGTGCCGCGGATATGCGGGAACAGGTCCAGCGCCAGCAGGGTGGCGCCAGGCGCGATGATCGAGCTACCGAAAGTAAAGAAAAACATCGGCAGCACGGTCCAGGGCAGCGCCGGCGGCAGGAACAGGTGGTAGCCGACGTTGAACGCCACCGCGCCCAGCATGAAGGCGAAGCCGGTCCAGATCTGGTAAGAGAAACTCTTCTTGCCGGCCATGCGGTTGGCCGCCATCGAACCGAGGAAGATGCCGCTCACGGTCGGCACGAATAGCCAGGCGAAGCCCGACGGCCCCAGGTGCAGCTGCTGCGGCAGCATCACCGGCGAGGCCGTGATGTAGAGGAACAGGCCGGCGAAGTTCAGCGCCGTGATCCCGGCCTTCATGTGGAACAGGAAGGAGCCGAAGATGGCGCTGTAGCTGCCCGCCAGGAAGCGCGGGTTGAAGGGCTGGCGCTTGTCCTTCGGCACGGTTTCCGGCAGGTGCTGCCAGCACATCCAGCCGAGGATGACCGTGAACACGCACAGCGCCAGGAAGATGCTGCGCCAGCCGAGCAGGATCACGATCCAGCCGCCCAGCACCGGCGCGATGGCCGGCGCGATCGAGAAGATCATCGTCACCATCGACAGCAGGCGCGCCGCCGCCGTGTCGGAATACAGGTCGCGGATGATGGCGCGCCCCACCACCACGCCGGCCCCGGCAGACACCCCCTGCATGATGCGGAACACCCACAGGTAGTGCACCGAGGACGCCGCCGCGCAGCCGAAGGTACCGATCGCGAACACCACCAGCGCCACCAGGATCACGTTGCGGCGCCCGAAGGCATCCGACAGCGCGCCATGCCAGAGCACCATGCCGGCAAAGGCCAGCATGTAGGCGGTCAGGGTCTGCTGCACCTCGATCGAGGAGGCGTGCA
Source organism: Massilia sp. YIM B02769 (assembly GCF_030411995.1). Taxonomy (GTDB): domain Bacteria; phylum Pseudomonadota; class Gammaproteobacteria; order Burkholderiales; family Burkholderiaceae_D; genus Telluria. The sequence continues at coordinate 33,847 of NZ_JASNRC010000003.1, read as the reverse complement.
GGGTGGCCTGGATCTGCGGGAAGGCAGGCAGGTAGGCGTCGATCGAGAACGGCCCCAGCATCGACAGCCCGGCCAGCAGGGTGGCCAGGCCGCCGGCCGACAGCATGGTGATCTTGTGCGGGGTCGGCAATGGGACCGGGATGACCGGGTCCTTGGGCAGTTCGTCGGGCTCTGTGGGTGGCAGCATGGCGTGGCTTCGTGCTTCTTAGTTTGCTTGCGGGTCCTGCTTCGGTTTCGCTTCCTCGCGGCGGTTGTAACCCGCCACCATGTCGAAGCGGAACAGGCGGCATTCGAGGGCGCCGTTGAAGAACGGGGTCTTGCGCGCTTCCTTCAGGCGCAGCAGCTTGGGCAGCGACAGGTCGGCCGTGAACAGGTACACGGTCCAGCCGGCGAAGCGCTGCTTCAGCGTCGTGCCCAGGGCCGAATAGAAGGAGACCGCCATCTCGTCCTGCGGCACGGTCGAGTCGCCGCGCACGCCGATGCGCTCGCCGTACGGCGGGTTGGTCAGCAGGATGCCGGGGCCTTCCACGGGCGGCGACACGTGCTGGGCCTCGATCTGCTTGAGCGGCACGTCGAACAGGACGCCGGCGATCTTCAGGTTATGGCGGGTCATGGCGACCATGTCGCCCGAGATGTCGGAGCCGAAGATGGTCGGTTCGCTCGGCAGCGGGTTGGCCTTGATCGCGGCCTTCATCTCTTGCCAGGCGTCGCGGTCGAAGTCGGCGAATTTTTCAAAGGCGAAGCGGCGGCGCGCGCCCGGTGGAATGCCCTGCACCATCTGCGCGGCTTCGACCAGGATGGTGCCCGAGCCGCACATCGGATCGAACAGCGGCGTGCCCGGCTTCCAGCCCGAGACGCGCAGCATGCCGGCGGCCAGGTTCTCGCGCAGCGGCGCGTCGCCCGTCTCTTCGCGCCAGCCGCGCTTGAACAGCGCTTCGCCCGAAGTGTCGAGGTAGATGATGAAGTTGCGTGCGTCCAGGAAGCCGACGATGCGCATGTCGGGCTCGCGCGTGTCCACCGACGGGCGTTTGTTGAACTGGTCGCGGAAGCGGTCGCAGATCGCGTCCTTGATCTTCAGGGTCGTGAATTCCAGGCTTTTCAAAGGCGATTTCACGGCGGTGACGTCGACGCGGATCGTGTGGTGGACGCCGAACCAGTCTTCCCAGGGCTGCTCGAGCACCAGGTCGTAGATGTCGTTTTCGTTGTTGTAGCTGCGCTGGCCCATGCGCATCAAGACCCGCGAGGCGATGCGCGAGTGCAGGTTGACGCGGTAGGCGTCGACCAGGGTGCCCGAGCAGTGCACGCCGCCGGGGACCTGGTTGTGGACTTTCAGCGTGGTGCTGTGTTGTTGCGCGATTTCGGCGAGTTCTTCGGCCAGTGCGGCTTCCATGCCGCGCGGGCATGGGCAAAAGTATGAGGTCATGGGGGTACCCTTTGTCCGTTGGTGTTGAAAAAATAATGTGGCTGGAAGCGCCGGTCGCTTGCAGCCACGATGGTGTATCAGATAATTGTTATGTCAGTGGTCGTTCCGACGGTAGCGTGGTGGGTTCCAGAACCCACCCTGCGTAGGGTGGGTACTTGTACCCACCATTGCACAGCCAGCACAGCCGCGAACGCCCATCAACGCGCGAACGCGCTGCGCGGATGACCGCGCGATCAAAAAATTCAGAACGGCTTCACGACCACCAGGATCACGATCAGCAGCAGCAGGATCACCGGCACTTCGTTGAACCAGCGGAACCAGGTATGGCTGCGCTTGTTCACGCCGGCCTCGAACTTTTTCAGGATCGAACCGCATGCATGATGGTAGCCGATCGTCAGGATCACCAGCGCCAGTTTCGCGTGCAGCCAGCCGCCCTTGATGCCGAAGCCCAGCCATAGCCACAGGCCCAGCAGCAGCGCCGGCACGGCCAGCATGGTGGTGAAGCGGTACAGGCGGCGCGCCATCAGCAGCAAGCGCGCGGTGGCGACGTTGTTGTTTTCCTGGGCCAGGTTCACGAAGATGCGCGGCAGGTAGAACAGGCCGGCGAACCAGGAGGCGATGAAGACGATGTGGAAGGCTTTGATCCAGAGGTAGAGCATGCGGGTCCTTTAAATGGTCAATCGTTCAGCTGCGTACTTCGCCGTGGCCGAACACGACGTATTTCAGCGAGGTCAGGCCCTCCAGCCCGACCGGGCCGCGCGCATGCAGCTTGTCGTTCGAGATGCCGATCTCGGCGCCCAGGCCATACTCGAAGCCGTCGGCAAAGCGGGTCGAGGCGTTCACCATGACCGAAGCCGAGTCCACTTCGCGCAGGAAGCGCAGTGCGGCGCTGTAGTCCTCGGTGACGATGGCCTCGGTGTGCTTCGACGAATAGCGGTCGATGTGGTCCATGGCTTCCTCGATGCCGGCCACGACCTTCACGGCCAGGATCGGCGCCAGGTATTCGGTACTCCAGTCTTCTTCAAGCGCTTCGGCCAGGTGCGGATAGCCGGCCAGGAGCGCGCGCGCTTCCTCGTCGGCGCGCAGCTCGACTTCCCTCGTCTTGTACAGTTCGGCCAGTTGCGGCAGCACCGCCGGGGCGATCGCACGCGCCACCAGCAGGGTTTCCATCGTGTTGCAGGTGCCGTAGCGGTGGCATTTGGCGTTGAAGGCGATCGGCAATGCCTTGGCGATGTCGGCCTTGTCGTCGATGTAGACGTGGCAGATGCCGTCCAGATGCTTGATCATCGGGACCGTCGCTTCCTCGATCAGACGCGCGATCAGGCCCTTGCCGCCGCGCGGGACGATCACGTCCACATACTGCGGCATGGTGATGAGCATGCCGACGGCGGCGCGGTCGACGGTGTCGACCACCTGCACGGCGTCCAGCGGCAGGCCGGCTTTCGCGAGGCCTTCGGTCACCAGCTTCGCCAGCGCGCGGTTGCAGTGGATGGCCTCCGAGCCGCCGCGCAGGATCGCCGCGTTGCCGCTCTTGATGCACAGGCCGGCGGCGTCCACCGTCACGTTCGGGCGCGCTTCGTAGATGATGCCGATCACGCCCAGCGGCACGCGCATCTGGCCGACCTGGATGCCGCTCGGACGCGATTTCATGTTCGAGATCTCGCCGATCGGGTCCGGCAGCGCGGCGATCTGGCGCAGGCCGTCGACCATGGTGGCGATCGCCGCCGGGGACAGGGCCAGGCGGTCGAGCAGTGCGGGGGCCAGGCCGTTGGCGCGGGCGGCGTCGAGATCCTGTTGGTTAGCGGCGCACAGCGCCGGCGCTTCGCGCTCGATGGCCTCGGCGATCAGGAGCAGCGCGCGGTTGCGCGTCGCCCCATCGGCGCGCGCCATCGCCCGCGACGCGGCCCGGGCGTTACGGCCCAGCGTGTGCATGTAGTCGGTGATGTCCATCGTTTGGTTCCAGTTGCGTTGTGGTTGTGCGGCGTTTGGGAACGATTCGGGATGAAAAGGTGCGTTGAACGGAGCCGGAATGCGCACGTGATGTGAACGCGTGGACGGCGAAGCCGTCCACCCTACGAACGTCTCCCGTACGGTGGGCACTCCGTGCCCACGCGGATCATGCAAACCAATTGCAGCGCACCCGCAGGTCCAGCGGCTCCAGGAAACCGCGAACGGCCAACGAATGCTCTACCGCGCTACCTTCAACGCCAACTGCAGCATCGCATCCCACGCATCGCCCGCGAACGCCCTGGCGCGCAATCCCTTGACCATCTTGTCCACCTGCGCCGCATCCTGCAGCGCCGCTTCCAGCGTCGGCAGCGACACGCGCCGCAAGGCCGGCTCCATCATCCGCTCGCGCGGCCCCCAGATCCGGTACTCCTTCAAGAGCGCCCCGAGCGGCCGCCCCTGCGCCATCCCGGACTTCAATTTTAGCAGCGTGCGGATTTCCTCGGACACCGCCCACAAGACCAGCGGCAGCGCCTCGCCCTCCCCCTTCAGCCCGTCGAGCATGCGCGCCAGCCGCGCCGCGTCACCGCTCAACATGGCCTCCGACAGCTTGAACACGTCGTAGCGCGCCACGTTCAGCACGGCGTCGTGCACCTGCTCGAACGTCAGCTTGCCCGGTTCGTGCAGCAGCCCCAGCTTCTGGATTTCCTGGTGCGCCGCCAGCAAATTGCCCTCCACGCGGTCCGCGATGAAGTCCAGGCTCTGGCGGTCCGCGCTCTGCCCTTGGGCACTCAGGCGCATGCCGATCCAGCCCGGCAGCTGCGCCCGTTCCACGTTCGGAATCTCGATGTACACCGCGGCCTGCTGCAGCGTTGTCACCCACGCCGCCTTGGCCGTCTGCCAGTCCAGCTTGGGCAGCGTGATCAGGGTCAGGTTGTCGGGACTCAGGTCCTTGGCATAAGCCTGCAGGGCTGCGCTGCCGTCCTTGCCCGGTTTGCCGCCGGGGATGCGCAGTTCGATCAGCTTCTTGTCGCCGAACAGCGACAAGGCCTGGTTCGCCGCCAGTAGTTCGCCCCACTTGAAGGTGCGCTCCACCGTCAGCACGTCGCGCTCGGTATGGCCGGCCGCGCGGGCGGCGCGGCGGATCTTGTCGGCGGCCTCCAGCGCGAGCAGGTGCTCGTCGCTGGTGATCACGTACAGCGGCGCCAGGCCTTTCGACAAATGGCCTTCGAGCGCCTCAAGCCGCAGTTGCATCCGGTCCTGCTCCGCTGATCAGGACTTGATCGCCGCCAGGCGGCGAATGATCTGCTGCACCAGGTCGGACTGCATGTCGCGGTAGAGCAGCGCTTCCTCGCCTTCCTTGGCCAGCAAGGCTTCCTCGCTGAAGGTGAGGTTGCGGCGCAGCGTGATCTCGGTCGGGCCCAGGATCAGGTTGCCGGCGGTATCGCGCACCTGGAACACCAGGGTGTAGCTGAGCAGGTACTCGCGCACCCGGCCCAGATTGTTCAGCGACAGGATCGCCTTGTTGCGCGCTTCCGAGACGACCTCGAAGCGCGCCTGCGCACCCTCCGCCTTCGGCACGATCACGACATTGTCGATCGCGCGCAGGTTGCGTTTCAGCTCATTGCCGAGCGGCGAAGCTTCGCCGAAGCCGAGGTGGATGGTCCGGAACGGCATGCTGTACGAGCCGTTCGAGCCACGCAGCTGGAAGCCGCAGGCAGCCAGGCTGGAAACCAGCAGCAGCGCGGCGAACGCGCGCAACAAGGAAGGGAAGGATGCGCGCATGGGTTACACCACGATGTTGACGAGTTTGCCGGGCACGACGATGACCTTCTTCGGCGTGCCTTCCACGAACTTCTGTACCGCTTCCGAGGCCAGCGCCGCCGCCTCGACGGCCGCCTTGTCGGCTTCCTTCGGCACCTTCACCGAGCCGCGCAGCTTGCCGTTCACCTGGATCATCATCTCGATCTCGGCCTGCTCCAGCGCGGCCGGGTCGACCTGCGGCCACTGCACGTCGAGGATGTCGCCGTGCGCTTTCGCGTAGCCGAGTTCCTGCCACAGCGCGTGGGTGATGTGCGGCGCCACCGGGTTCAGGATGCGCAGGAAGATCGACAGGCCTTCGGCGATCACGCCGTCGCCGGCCGGGCCTTCGGCCAGCTTGGCCTGCTCCAGGGTGTTCAGCATCTTCATGCAGGCCGAGACCACGGTGTTGTACTGGATGCGCTTCAGGTCGTAGTCGGCCTGCTGCAGGATCTTGTGCACTTCGCGGCGCAGCGACTTGTGCGCTTCGTCCAGGGTCGCGGCGCCATCGGTGTTGGCCAGCGCGGCGGCGATGCGACCCGACTGCGCATAGGCAAAGGCCCAGACGCGGCGCAGGAAGCGGCTCGCGCCTTCGACGCCGCTGTCCGACCATTCCAGAGTCTGCTCCGGCGGCGAGGCGAACATGGTGAACAGGCGCGCGGTGTCGGCGCCATACTGCTCGATCTGGGCTTGCGGATCGATGCCGTTGTTCTTCGACTTCGACATCTTCTCGGTGCCGCCGATTTCCACTTTTTCGCCGTCGGCCTTCAGCACGGCGCTTTGCGGGCGGCCCTTGTCATCAAAAGTGAGCTCGACGTCGGCCGGGTTGTACCAGGTCTTCTTGCCGGCCGCGTCTTCGCGGTAGTAGGTCTCGTTCAGCACCATGCCTTGCGTGAGCAGGTTCACGAACGGCTCGTCGAACTTCACCAGGCCAAAGTCGCGCATGACTTTCGTCCAGAAGCGCGCGTACAGCAGGTGCATGACGGCGTGCTCGATGCCGCCGATGTACTGGTCCATCGGCATCCAGTAATCGTTGCGCGCGTCGACCATGGCATCGTTCGAGCCCGGCGAGGTATAGCGCATGTAGTACCAGGACGAATCGATGAAGGTGTCCATGGTGTCGGTCTCGCGGCGTGCGGGCTTGCCGCATTTCGGGCAATCGCACTTCAGGAACGCTTCGTCCTTGTTCAGCGGGTTGCCGGTGCCGTCCGGGACCAGGTGTTCGGGCAGCACGACCGGCAAGTCTTTTTCCGGCACCGGCACCACGCCGCACTCGCCGCAGTGAATCATCGGGATCGGCGTGCCCCAGTAGCGCTGGCGCGAGATGCCCCAGTCGCGCAGGCGGAAGGTGACCTTCTTGTCGCCCAGTTCCTGTGCCGCCAGGTCGCCGGCGACCGCGTTCACGGCCGAGGTGTAGTCCAGGCCGTCGTACTTGCCGGAGTTGATGGTGCGGCCGTGCTCCTTGTCGCCGTACCACTCGTGCCAGCCGTCGAGCGAGTATTCCTGGCCTTCGACGGCTACGACCTGCTTGATCGGCAGATCGTATTTCTTGGCGAATTCGAAGTCGCGCTCGTCGTGGCCCGGCACGCCCATCACGGCGCCGTCGCCGTAGGTCATCAGGACGTAATTGCCGATCCAGACCGGCACCTGCTCGCCGGTGACCGGATGGGTGACGAACAGGCCGGTCGGCATGCCCTTCTTCTCCATCGTCGCCATGTCGGCTTCGATGACGGAACCGAGCTTGCACTCGGCGATGAAGGCTTGCAGTTCAGGGTTGTTTTGCGCGGCGTGCTGGGCCAGCGGGTGCTCGGCCGCCACGGCGCAGAAGGTCACGCCCATGATGGTGTCGGCACGGGTGGTGAAGACGTACAGCTTGCCGTCGTTGATCAGCTCACCGGCATCGTCCATGATCACGTGCGGGAAGGCGAAGCGCACGCCGGTGGACTTGCCGATCCAGTTCGACTGCATGATGCGCACGCGCTCCGGCCAGCCCGGCAGCTTGTTGTCCACGAAATCCAGCAGCTCGTCGGCGTAGTCGGTGATGCGCACGTAGTACATCGGGATTTCGCGCTTCTCGATCGTCGCGCCCGAACGCCAGCCCTTGCCGTCGACGACCTGTTCGTTGGCGAGCACGGTCTGGTCGACCGGGTCCCAGTTCACGGTGCCGGTCTTCTGGTAGATGATGCCCTTTTCGAGCATCTTCAGGAACATCCACTGGTTCCACTTGTAGTATTCCGGCTTGCAGGCGGTCATTTCGCGCGACCAGTCGATGGCCAGGCCCATCGATTCCATCTGCCCGCGCATGTGGGCGATGTTCGAATAGGTCCACTCGGCCGGCGGCACGTTGTTGGCCATGGCCGCGTTCTCGGCCGGCATGCCGAAGGCGTCCCAGCCCATCGGCATCAGCACGTTGTAGCCGTTCATCCGCAGGTAGCGGTACATCACGTCGTTGATCGTATAGTTGCGCACATGGCCCATGTGCAGCTTGCCGGATGGGTAAGGCAGCATCGAACAGGCGTAGTACTTGCCTTTCGGGAAACGTGGGTCGTTCTCGACGGCTTTGTAGGCGTCGATCGACTTCCAGTACGCCTGGGCGGCCTGTTCAACTTCGGCTGGACTATATTTATCTTGCATGATGTTCTGCGGAAGAAATTTTGAAAGTGGAAAGCGGCTAACAAAGCCGTTAGGCCAAGGGATGCGGCCCCCCGACGCGTCGTCGAAGACAGTACGCTAGTACGGCAAGACGATGCAACGCAGGCATGGCGGGTTGGTTAGGCGCTTTAACAGGACATTATACTGGTTCATCTTGCACTGCGGCGTAGCAGGGCCGCGCCTTTCCCCGAGCGTGACCAGTTACGCCTGATGCTTCATTTCGGTGCAACGCAATGCGCGTACTCGGTATCGAACCAGCCCGCCGGGCGGCAGCGGCCATCCAGCACCGCCCGCACCCGCGCCAGGCGCAGGGCAAAGGCCGCCGGTTCGCGCACCGGGTGGTAGGCATTCGGCGCCTTGATCATGGCGACCAGGCGCACCATGCCGGCATCGTCCACCTTCGCCAGCGGCTTGCCGAGGTAGACGCGCGCGGCCTGGTCCAGGCCGCGTACCTGGCGGCCATCCTGGCGCCCCATGTAGACCGACTGCGCGAACAGCGTCAGTTGACGCTGTTTCGACAGGTGGGCGTCGAGCACCAGCGCCATCACGTCGCGGCCGACATCGACGCGCTTGCAGCAGTCGAACACGCGGCGGTAGAACGCCTGCAGCATGCCTTTGGCGCCATCCAGGCGCGGGCCTTCGAGGAAGAGTTCGCGCGCCAGCGCAGAGGAAATCGTGGCCACGCCCTGCCCGTCGGCCAGGCTCAGGCCATGGTGCGAGTAAAAGCTTGGGTCTTCGATGCGCAGCAGGATGCCGGCCTGGCTCAGGGTCAGGGTGGCCTGCCGATCGTCTTGCGGCCAGCGCGCCAGCAGGTCGTCGATCGATGCCGAGGCCCAGCCGGCAGCGATGGCAAGATACAGCACCGGCGTCAGGACCAGCGCCAGCACGGCCTTGCCCAGGCCCTGCCTTATGCGGCGCATGCGGGTCGGACGGCTGATGCGCTTCATGTGGCTTCTACGCTGGGATAGCTGCCCAGGCCATCGATCTCGCGCAGGAAGCCTTGCTGCAAATAGCCCGGGATCTTGCCGAACTCGCCCAGCACGCGGGCGCGGAATTCGTCGTGTTCGTGCCAGCGCGCGGCGGGCAGGCCGAAGTAATTCACGGGATGGGCGGACACGCACGGTTCGGGCCAGTGGCGCGCCAGGGTCATCAGGTAGCGGCGCATGGCGCAGACCTTGCCGATCACCAGCAGGCTGTCGATGTGCTGGAGACCGATCGTCTCGGCGACCCTGGCGCGGCCGAGGAGCACGTTTTCGCCGGTGTTGGTGGCGGCGGTTTCCAGGATCAGGATGGATGCGGGGACGCCGAGTTGGACCAGGCGTTCGGCGATGACCAGGGCTTCCGCCTGGGGATTGCCGCCGGTGGCGCCGCCCGAGACCAGCAGATGGCGGAACATGCCGGCTTGCCAGAGGGCGTGGGTCTGGAGGCAGAATTCGTCGACGCCGTGGCGGGTGCCGAACAGGAAGCCCAGCGTGGAGGGCTGCGCCGGCAGGGGCGGCATGATGTAGTCGGAGATGCGCAGGAGGTCGTCGGCAGTCATGGCATGTCGGGCGGTGGCAGTACCTCGGTTCGTATGCGACGGCTGGTGGAGCTGCGGCTGCACTGTTAGCGGTGTGCTCGATCCGCGTGGGCTCAAGAGCCCACCCTACGGGCACTGCCTCGGGCCCAAGCAATCAAAAAACGCCCCTTAGCGCAGCACCAGCTTCAGGGCCGGCTTTTCGCCGTAGTCTTCGTAACGCTCGTTGATGCCGCCGACGCAGTAGGCGATTTCCTCGACCAGGTCGGGCAGGCGTTGCTGCAATGCTTCGCCATCGGTGACGACGATTTCCAGCACCTCGTTCGGCTTCAGGCGGAACCGGGTCATGTTCTCGTCGTCGCGCAAATAGCTCAGGCAGTCGACCCAGGCGTCGATGCTGTCGCCGTAGGTCTCCGGGAAGCCGAAGGCGCGGCGGCTTTCAAGGTGAAAGGCCGCTTCGTCGACGATGGCGGCGCCGTTCAGTTGGACGCTGGCCATGTCAGCCCTTCAGGCCCAGCACGTCCTGCATGTCGTACAGGCCGTTCGCCTTGTCGGCGATGAAGCGTGCGCCGCGCAGGGCGCCGTGGGCGTAGGTGACGCGGCTGCTGGATTTGTGGGTGATCTCGATGCGCTCGCCGGTGCCGGCGAACAGCACGGTGTGGTCGCCGACGATGTCGCCGCCGCGCACGGTGGCAAAGCCGATGGTCGACGGGTCGCGCTCGCCGGTCACGCCTTCGCGGCCGTAGACGGCGCAGTCCTTCAGGTCGCGGCCCAGGGCGTCGGCGATCACCTCGCCCATCTTCAGCGCGGTACCCGATGGGGCGTCGACCTTGTGGCGGTGGTGGGCTTCGATGATCTCGATGTCGTAGCCTTCGGCGAAGCTCTTCGCCGCCATTTCCAGCAGCTTGAGGGTGACGTTCACGCCCACGCTCATGTTCGGCGCGAACACCACCGCCACTTGTTCGGCGGCGGCGCGGATCGCTTCCTTGCCGGCCTCGTCGAAACCGGTGGTGCCGATCACGACCTTGATGCCGTTGGACGCGCAGTATTCGAGGTGCTTCAGCGTGCCTTCGGGGCGGGTGAAGTCGATCAGGCAGTCGGCGCCGGCCAGCGCGCGCTCGAGCTCGGAGTGGATGACCACGCCGGTCAGCTGGCCGGAAAAGGCGCCGGCGTCGCTGCCGATGAAGGGCGAACCGGCGACGTCGAGGGCGCCGGACAGGGTGGCGTCGGGCGCGGCGGCGATGGCCTCGATCAGCATGCGGCCCATGCGCCCGCTGGCGCCGGCAACCGCGATTTTCAATTGCGTCATGACGTACTTCTTATTCGATTACTGAATATTGTTGGTGGCAGGCGACGCCGGCGTCACCGGCTCGACCGGACGGACCGGCGCATTCTTCTTCGGGAACTTGGTCGGACCGGCGATGCGGTCGATGTACTCGCGCTCGGTAGGCAGGTTGCCGCCATCGAAGCGCTCGACGACATTGTCCTTGAAGTAGACGGTGACACGGCTGGTGGTCAGTTCGCCGTCGCCGCGCGCCAGGTAGAAGGGATAATCCCAGCGGTCGGCGTGGAACATGTCGGCCAGCATCGGCGTGCCGAGCAGGAAGCGGACCTGGTCGCGGGTCTGGCCAGGCTTCAGCTGGTTCAGCATTTCCTGCGAGACGAAATTGCCCTGCTGGATGTCCGGGCGATAAGGCGAGAAGACCCAGAGGAATTTCTGCAGCTTGGTCGCCTTGGTCGTTTGCGCACCGGAATTGGCCAGGGCGGCTGCCTTGTCGGCATCGGCTTCCACGCTCGCGGCGTCGGTGCTGGCCGGTGCGGCCGGCCGGGTCTGGTTGCGCCAGGATGCGCAGCCGGACAGCAACAGCGTGCATGCGAGGCCCGCGGCGAGTGCGGCGCGGACTGTGGAATGACGAACAACGGCATCGGTGACACGCATAAGTAACCTCAAAACGTTTAAGCGGGAGCTTCCAAAACGCTATATCATAAAGCACTCCGCCCATCTACGAGTAACAAACATGAGTAACAAACCCACCGACCTGAAGGCGAGCGGCCTGAAGGCTACCCTGCCACGCCTCAAGATCTTGGAAATTTTCCAGAACAGCGAAGTGCGGCACCTGACGGCGGAAGACGTCTACAAAATCCTGTTGGCCGACAATATGGACGTCGGCCTGGCGACGGTGTACCGCGTACTGACCCAGTTCGAGCAGGCCGGCCTGCTGAACCGCAACCACTTCGAAACCGGCAAAGCCATCTACGAGCTGAACGCAGGCTCGCACCACGACCACCTGGTCTGCCTCGACTGCGGCCACGTGGAAGAGTTCTTCGACGAGGAAATCGAATCGCGCCAGAACAAGATTGCCGTCGAACGCGGCTTCAAGATCGCCGAGCACGCGCTGGCCATCTATGGCAATTGCATCAAGACGGCTTGCCCTCACCGCGGGAACAATTGATCGACCGGTTGCATTGGCAACAACAAGAAACGGCGCCGCGGCGCCGTTTTTTTACGTCGATTTACACGCGTAGGGTGGGTTCTTGAACCCACCGCTGTGTGCGCTTCAAACAAGGTGGGTTCGAGAACCCACCCTACGACGACCAATCACGCGAACGTGTCAGGAATGGCTCAGCGCATTCGACAGCAATTTCGCCGTGATGTCGACGATCGGGATCACGCGCTCGTAGGCCATGCGCGTCGGCCCGATCACGCCCAGGGTGCCGACGATCTTGCCGTTCACCTCGTAGGGCGCGGTAACCACGCTCATCTCGTCCATCGGCACCAGCTTCGATTCGCCGCCGATGAAGATCTGCACGCCGCCGGCGCGGCTGGAGACGTCGAGCAGCTGCATCAGGCCGGTCTTCTGCTCGAACATCTCGAACATCTGGCGCAGGGAGGTCATGTTCGACGACAGATCCGACACCGACAGCAGGTTGCGCTCGCCGGCAATCACCATGTCCTCGCCCTCGGCCATCGCCTCGCTGCCGGCTTCGACCGCCACCTGCATCAGGCCGGCCATGTCTTCGCGCAGCTGGCGCAGTTCGCCGGTCAGGCGCGCGCGTACCTGGTCGAACGAGAGGCCGGCGAAATTCTGGTTCAGGTAATTTGCCGACTGCACCAGTTGCGCCGGCGTATAGTCGGCGTCGGTGAGCAGCAGGCGGTTCTGGACGTCGCCGCGCGGGTCGACGATCACGAGCAGGATGCGCTTTTCCGACAGGCGCAGGAATTCGATCTGCTGGAATACCGATTCGCGCCGCGGGCTCTGCACCACGCCGGCGAACTGCGTCAGCGAGGACAGCATCTGGGCCGCGTTGGCGATGACTTTCTGCGGCTGGTGGGCGGAGAGGCACATGCGCTCGGTGTCGACTCCGCCCTCGCCCAGCTGCTGCACGGTGAGCAGGGTATCGACGAACAGGCGGTAGCCGCGCGGCGTGGGCACGCGCCCGGCCGAGGTGTGCGGACTGGCGACATAGCCCATCTCCTCGAGGTCGGCCATGATGTTGCGGATCGTGGCCGGCGACACGTCCAGGCCCGAGATCTTCGACAGCGCGCGCGACCCGACCGGCTGGCCATCGGCGATGTAGCGCTCGACCAGGGCTTTCAGCAGGGTTTGGGCACGGGGTTCAAGTTGCATGGAGAGAAACGAAGGAAAAACCGGGAGTGGTTCCGGTTCCATTATGCACCTTTGCCAGGCGGCTGTGCAGTCGGCCACGCTTGCGCTGCGCTTCAGTCGCGCTTCAGTCCCGCATCAATCGCGCTTCAGTTGCGCTTCAGTTGCGTAGTCAGTCGTATTCCTGCCCGAGCCAGGCAAGCAGTTCATCGAAGTTGGCGACGATCGCATCCGGCTGCACGCCTTCTTCCACGTGGCGGCGGCTCGCGGTGCGGTTCATCCACACGCCGCGCAGCCCGGCGCGCTGGGCGCCCTGCACGTCCAGGATCAGGTCGTCGCCCACGTACACGGCTTCCTGCGCGGCCACGCCGAGCGCCTCGCAGGCGGCGTGGAAGATCGCCGGGTCCGGTTTCGCGCGGCCGAAGCGCGGCGCCGATACCGAAGCCTGGAAATGGTGGGCCAGGCCGATCGTCTGCAGGTCGGCATTGCCGTTGGTGACCGCGCCGAGCAGCACGCGTTTCTTCAGGCGCAGCAGGCCGGGCAGTACGTCGTCGTAGGGCGTCACGGCATTGCGCGCGGCAAAGAATTCGACCATCGCCAGTTCGACCTTGACCACGTCTTCACCGGCCTGCTCGAAGGCGGCCAGCAGCCCGGCGCGGCGCAGGGCGCCCAGGTCGAGCTGGAATTCCGGGCGGCTGGCCAGCAGTTCCAGGCGCGCCTGGCGCAGGCTGTCGATGGTGAAGCGCTCGGCCACGCGCGGGGCGTTGTTGGCAAGCCACGCGAACAGGGTCTGCTCGGCCTGCAATATCACGGGAGCGATCGGCCACAAGGTATCGTCGAGGTCGAACAGGACGGCGCGTGGCCAGGGACGGCGGGATGGGGTCGGGGGCTGGGCGGGCATCAAGGCGGCATCGCGGGTGCAAGGGAGTGGGCCGAGCATAGCGAGGCCGGCGGCGAAATGCAAACGCGCACGCGCCGCGCTACCGGCCGTTACACCGTGATACAAACGGCGATGAGCCCGGGGCTTGCCAAATGCACTAAAATGATGGGCAAAAATCCAGCTTCGACGCGGCACGGACGCCGTTGCGCGTCTTGTCCCGTTCCTTTTCATTTGGAGAAATTATGATTCGTTCCCCATTGCGTGCCGGCCTCGCGCTGGCATGCGCGCTGAGCCTGACTTCCTGTGGCGGCGGCGATGGTGAGTTTTACCTCAGCGGTGTTGTCTACGGCATCAACAAGGGCGACCTGGTGCTGACGAACAACGGCGGCTCCGACAAGAAGATCACGGCAGCCGGCCAATTCTACTTCGACGACCTGGTCGACGCCGACTCGAGCTACAACATCGAAGTGAAGAGCGTACCGGACAACATCGCCTCGCCGGCGGAGTGCAAGGTTACTGGCGGCAAGGGCAAGGCCACCTTCAACATCACCACCATCGTGGTCAGCTGCACCATCAACACCCACGAACTGGGCGGCACCGTGACCGGCCTGGCCGGCTCGACGAGCGACAAGCCGCTGGTCCTGATCAACGGTTCCGACCGCGTCGAAGTGACGCCGGCCGCCCTGCCGACCCCGGACACCCCGCCGGCGAGCGTGTCGCAGCCGGTCAAGTTCGCCAAGGTACCGGAAGACGGCAAGTACGGCATCACCATCCTGCAGCAGCCGAGCGACCGCCGCTGCGAAGTCGCGAACGGCGTCGGCACGATGCTGAAGGCCGATATCACCAACGTCCAGGTCACCTGCACCCCGATCGTCCCGGCAGTTTGAAGTCTACGGAGAACATGTTGAAAAAATCTTTTCTGATCCGCTCGGCGGCCGCCCTGGCCGTGGCGGCAGCGCTCGCCTCTTGCGGCGGCGGTACGAACTACACCATCGGCGGCGTGGTCTATGGCCTGCAGCCGAACAGCACGCTGGTCCTGACGACCAACGGCATGGAAGTGTCCGTCACGCAGACCGGCAAGGCCGACGCCAGCGGCAACGTGCCGAACGTGAGCTATTCCTTCCCGAAACAGCTCGAATACGGCGAGGTCTATAACGTGATCCCGCAGGTCGCCAGCACCGCCGCGGACGGCACGGTCACCTACAAGCAGCCGGCTCACCAGACCTGCGTGGCATCGGGCCGCATCAGCGATACCGCAGGCCGCCTGTCGGAAATCAGCGCCGACTATACCTGCGCACTGGTCGCGCCGACCATCGGCGGTGTCGTCAAGGGCCTGGTCACCGGCAGCGTCGTGCTGAGCAACGGCAGCGACGCCACCACCACCATCGCCGCCGCCACCACGCCGACCAACCCGCCGGCCGATATCCCCTACTCCCTGGGCGCCGTTACCTACGGCAAGACCTACGGCGTGACGGTCACCAGCAGCCCGGCAGGCTACAACTGCAGCGTGGTCAATGCCGTCGGCACCATGGGCGACAACGCAGTCGGCAACATCGACGTCACCTGCGTCGCCACCCCACCCTGAGACAGATATATGCCGCGCTAATGACGATCATTCCAAAAGAAAATTGGATTTATATGTTGTAGCGCAGCATAATCCTACCTGTCTCCTCCAACTCTCCTCAGAAAAGAATTGGATTTAAGCCCACCCGCAACGGTGGGCTTTTTTTTTGCCCCGTCGCGTGCGACCCGGGCGTGCCGGGCTCAACCGAGCTTGGTAACCGAGGCCAGGCGCTTGCCGCTGACCTTCACCACAGCCATCTTGCCGGTGCTCACCGCCACCATCGAGTCGGCGCGCACTTGCGCCTTGTAGCTCTCGGCGCTGGCGTAGGTGCTGACGCCGACCAGCAGTGCGGCGACGACGAAGATCGATTCCATGTGTTTGAGGACGTTCATTTCAGGCTCCCTTCGGTTGAGTGGCTGGCCCTTGGCATGTGCGTTCGGGCTTTCGATGGGAGTAGATTAGCAAGCACCTCGAACACCTTCCATCGGCCTGCGACGAACTGCAAAAAGGGGGCGTCAGAGCGCGCCAGGCGGCGATATAACGTGGATCCGCACGCGTTTTTGCGGTGCCGCAAGCAGCCTGGTGCGGAGAACGGGGAGAAAGAGGCCGCGGCGGCCGCACGGACCGCCGGGTTGGGAGGGAAAGGGCTTACTGGACCGGCTTGAGGATGTTTGCCAGCGCCACGTACTGCTCGAGCGAGACCGCTTCCGGACGCACGCCCGGGTCGATGCCGGCGTCGAGCAGCTGCTGTTCGGTGAACATGCCGGCCACGCAGTTGCGAATCACCTTGCGGCGCTGCGAGAAGGCCTTCTGCACCACCGCTTCCAGGGTCGGGCCGTCGGCCGGCAGCTGGCGCCGCGTCGGCACCATGCGCACGATGGCCGAGTCGACCTGGGGCGGCGGGTCGAAGGCGGTCGGCGGCACGATGAACAGCAGCGCCATGTCGTAGCGCCATTGCAGCATCACCGACAGGCGGCCGTAGGCCTTGGTGCCCGGCTCGGCCACCATGCGCTCGACCACTTCCTTTTGCAGCATGAAGTGCTGGTCCTCGACCAGGTGGGCGAAGTCGGCCAGGTGGAACAGCAGCGGGCTGGAGATGTTATACGGCAGGTTGCCGACCACGCGCAGCTTCTGCCCTTCCGGGACCGGAATCGAACCGAAGTCGAACTTCAGCGCGTCGCCGGCATGGATCGTGAGCTTTTCGCGCGGGTAGGCTTTTTCCAGGCGCGCCACCAGGTCGCGGTCGAGTTCCACCACGTGCATGTGGTCGAGCTCCTTCAGCAGCAGCGCCGTCATCGCCGCCAGGCCCGGGCCGATCTCGACCATCGCCTCGCCGCGGCGCGGGCCGATGGCGTCGATGATGTTTCCCAGGACGTGGTTATCGGTCAGGAAGTTCTGGCCGAAGCGCTTGCGTGCAACGTGTTTCATTGGTGCTTTCAAGTTGTGTGTACGGTGCGGCTGGCCGCGACCATGCCGGCGGCGGCGCGGATCGCCTCCTCCATGCTGCCGCAATCGGCATGGCCCAGGCCTTGCGCCGCCAGGTCGAGCGCGGTGCCGTGGTCGACCGAGGTGCGGATCAGGGGCAGGCCGAGGGTGACGTTGATGCCGCGCCCGAAGGTGGCGTGCTTCAGCACCGGCAGGCCCTGGTCATGGTACATGGCCAGCACGCAGTCGGCGTCCGGCAGGTACTTCGGCTGGAACAGGGTGTCGGCCGGATACGGGCCGCGTGCATCGATGCCGCGCGCCTGCGCCGCCGCCAGCGCGGGTTCGATGACCTCGATCTCCTCGCGGCCCAGGTAACCGTTTTCGCCCGCATGCGGGTTCAGGCCGGTGACCAGGATGCGCGGCGCGGCGATGCCGAATTTCGTCTTCAGGTCGTGCTGCAGGATGTCGAGCACGCGTCCCAGGCCTTCCCCGGTGATCGCGCCCGGCACGTCTTTCAATGGCAAATGGGTGGTGGCCAGCGCCACGCGCAGGTAAGGCTGCTCGCCGACGGGCTGCCCGGCCAGCATCATGACCACTTGCGGCGTGCCGGTCTTCTCGGCCAGGTATTCGGTGTGGCCGGAAAAGGCGACGCCGGCGTCGTTGATGGTGCTCTTTTGCAGCGGCGCGGTGACGATGGCGTCGAACCAGCCGGCCCGCACGCCTTCGATCGCGAGATCGAGCGTGGCCAGCACCGCGCGGCCGTTTTCAGGGTCGAGCCGGCCCGGCACCACGTGGGCCGCCAGCGGCACGTCGACCACGGCGATGCGGTCGCGGCCGAAGTGCGGCAGGCCGCCATTCCTCAGCGCCTGCGTGGACAGGGCCGACAGGCGGATCGCCGGGTCGACCAGGCTGGCCGTGAGCGCGAGGAAGGCGGCGTCGCCGACCAGCACGCAGTTGGCGGTCTCGCGCAGCGCCCAGGCGGCGCGGATCGCGATCTCGGGGCCGATGCCGGCCGGCTCGCCGACCGTGAGCGCCAGGGCCGGACGTGCTGCCTGCACCGCCATGATGTCAGCCTTCCTCGCGGAATTCGACGTAGGCGCGGTCGCGCACTTCGCGCGCCCAGTCCTCGAAGGCTTCGCCGAGTTTACGCTCGCGGATGATCTGGCGCGCGCGGTTGCGTTCCTTCTGCGCGGTCACGTCTTCGCTCTTGCGCTCGAGGACCTGGATCAGGTGGAAGCCGAACGGGGTCTCGACCACGCCCGAGATCTCGTTCGGTTTCAGCTTCGCCATCGCGGCTTCGAACGGCTCCGGGACGTCGCCCGGATACTGCCAGCCCAGGTCGCCGCCCTTGCTTGCCGAACTGTTGTCCTGCGAGTTCTGGCGCGCCA
This sequence comes from Massilia sp. YIM B02769, assembly GCF_030411995.1. GTDB lineage: Bacteria > Pseudomonadota > Gammaproteobacteria > Burkholderiales > Burkholderiaceae_D > Telluria. The sequence continues at coordinate 15,647 of NZ_JASNRC010000003.1, read as the reverse complement.
GGTCCTCGAAGGTGGCGGCCTTGCTCTCGACCTTGGCCTTGATCTCTTCCAGCTTGCGCCTTACCTCGGCCGCCGGCATGGTCGGCGTGGCCCGCATCTGGATGTGGCGCACGCGGGTCTGTTCGACCACGGCCTGGTCCGGCGTGGCGGCGCTCGCCAGGCTGCGCTTGTCGATCAGCTTCAGGATGTAGAAGCCGACGTTGGTCTTGATGACCGGGGTTACCTGGCCGGCGCTGAGCTTACGCAGTTCGGTCGAGAAGATCGGCGGCAGGCGGTCGGCCTCGCGCCAGCCGATCGCGCCGCCCTTCAGGGCGTCGCCGGCGTCGGAATAGGTGGCGGCGACCTTGGCGAAGTCGGCGCCGGTGCGCAGCTGGCGCTGCACTTCGTCGGCACGGGCGCGGCGCGCGGCGATCTGCTCGGGCGTGGCGTTGGCCGGGATGCCGACCAGGATCTGGGCGATGTCGACTTCGATGCGGTCGGCGGCGGCGGCCTTTTCGGCGGCCAGGAAGGTGTCGACCTCGGCGTCCGAGACCTGGATCTTGCTGTCGACCTCGTGCTCGCGCAGGCGCTGCATCATGATCTCGTTGCGGATCTCTTCGCGGAAGGCGGCAAAGGCCATGCCTTCTTTTTCCATCTGGTTGCGCATTTCCTGGACCGACATCTTCTGGTCCTGGGCGATGCGGCCGATGGCGGCGTCGAGCTGGCGGTCGTCGACGCGCACGCCCATTTCCTTGGCCAGCTGGACCTGGGCGCGTTCGACGATCATCGCCTCGGTGACCTGGCGTTCGAGGTCGGCCTGCGGCGGCAGCTGGGTGTTCTGGGCACGCAGGCGCTGGACGATCTGGGCCACGCGATTGCGCACTTCGTTACGGGTGATGACCTCGTCGTTGACGACCACGCGGATGGCGTCGACGACATTCGCGTTGCTCGATGCCGGCGGCAGGAAGCCGCTGCCCGGGTTCGCAGGCGCGGTGGAGGAAGGAGCGCTCGCTCCGGCAGTGCCGGAGGCCGCGGCGCCAGCCGGGGCGCCTGTGCTCGCGGGAGTCGCCTGGCCAAGGGCCGTGCCGGCCGTGAGCGCGCACAGCAGCGCCGCTGCGAGCTTGAGTTGATGCAAACGGGTAGTACGCATAATCTGGAAAGCACTCATTCAGGTCAAAAATCCATGGCCCCGGTCAGCGGCGGCCGACGTTGGTGTTCAGCCGGGTATAGCCGGGAATACTCTTGTTAAACGAATCGAGCGGGTTGCCCATGCCGAAGCCCGACAGGCCGTTCAGCTCGAGCTGGAAGAACACCGGCGTCGAGGTCGACTGGGCCGCCGTCACGAAGCGCTGCGCGCCCATGCGGAAAACCCAGCAGTCGGCCTTGTATTCCAGCCCGACCAGGCCCTCGAGCACCTTGTGGTCCTGCAGCGAGTAGCTGACCCGGCCGACGCCGAACCAGCGCGTCGACAGCGGCCACTGGGCCGAGACATCGACGTTGCGGAAGCTTTCGCGCACGTAGCGGTACTCGGCGTTCAGCACCTTCAGCAGGCCCGGGGTCCAGCGCAGGCCGTAGTTACGGCTGTACACGCTCGAACTCGTCGCGTCGTATTGTACGCTGGCGTCGACGTTCAGGCTCTCGACGATGCGGCCGGAGGCCGCCAGCAGCAGGTCGGAGCGGTCTTTGCGGTCCTGGATCGCGCGGCCCGGCATCTGCACGCGCGGTTCGGTGAAATAGAAGCGCTGGCCGAAGGCCAGGCGCAGGCGTTCGGCGCCGCTGCCCTCAATGTAGCGCGACACCAGGGCCGCGGTCAGCTGGTTGGCGTCGGACACGCGGTCGTTGCCGACAAAGCGGTTCTCGCTGAACAGCTGGGCGTAGCTGAAGCCGGTTTCGCCGCTGTCGAAGATCGGGAAGTCGTCCTGGTTCTTGTACGGCGTACGCACGTAGAACAGGCGCGGCTCCAGGGTCTGGGTGGCGGGCGTGCCGAGCAGCGAGGTCTCGCGCTCGAACACCATGCCGGCGTCGACCGAGAAGGTCGGCAGCACGCGCGACAGGGTGGTGTCGCGCCCGGCATTGCTGTCCATGTCGTACTGGCTCGCGTGCAGCATCAGCTTGGGCGTGATGTAGTAGCCCGGACGCACCCAGGGATAGCTCACCTGCGACTGCACCACGGCGCGGTTGCCGCTGTCCCAGGTCGAGTGCGTGAAGCGGGTCGCCTCGGCGTCGACCGCCCAGTCGAAGCCGCCGACGTCGAAGCGGCCGGTGTGGAAGTTAATCTGCGGCAGGCGCGCGTAAGGCTTCGGAATCGTCAGCGCCGGATTGGTGACCGCCGCCGGTTCCTGCAGCACCTGGAAGTTCTGCGCGCGCACGCTCAGGTTCCAGAATTCGGTGCCGTAGGACGAATACAGCTCGCGCACCAGCTGGCGCTCGGCGCTGACCGAGACCGAACGCGAGAAGTCGCTCAGGTACTGGTCGTCGGAGGCGCCGTGCAGGTTCCAGCCGAAGGACCAGTGCGGACTCAGCTGCTGGTTGTGCAGCGAGTCGACCAGCCAGCGGTCGGTCTTGGTGATGCGGTCGTTGCGCAGGAACTCGAAGTGGGTCTCGCCGCTGTAGGGGCCGCGCTCGGTGGCGCCCAGATAGCGCCCGGTCGCGCCCAGCTGCAGGCCGCGGTCGAACATCATGCGCGGGTACACGGTCAGATCGCGGTTCGGTGCGATGTTGAAGTAGTACGGCACCATGATCTCGGTCTTGCCCTTGGAGCCGGCGCCGATCGTGGGCGGCAGCCAGCCCGAACGGCGCGCGCCCGAGAGCGAGAACGACAGCGCGGGCGTGCCGAGGATGGGCACGTCCTTGAAATACACGATGGTCTTGCCGGCGGTGCCGACGTCGCGCCCGGAATCCAGGCGCAGCGTGCTCGACTTCAGGTACCAGTCGGGGTTCGGGCCTTCGCAGGTGCTGTAGGTGCCGTCGACCACCAGGGCCTGGTCTTCGCCGAGGAAATCGATGCGGTCGGCGCGGCCCTGGGCGTTATTCATCTGCAAACGGTATTGCGGATTCAGGAACCAGCCGCGGCCGGTTTCGAGATTCAGCTGCAGTGAATCGCCCTGGTAACGGTCGCCGAAGCGCCACAGGTTGACGTTGCCGCTGGCCGTGACTTCGTCCTCGACCAGGCGATAGCAGGCCGTATCGGCCGTCATTTTCGTCTGGCCGCGCTCGATCTCGACGTCGCGGTTCAGGTTGATCTCGCGGTCGGGACGGCCGCCGATTTCCTCGGCGCGTACGGTGACGGGAAGATCCTGTTCGTCAGGATGGGGCGTGGCCGGCGCGGTTTGCGCATGCAGCGGCCCCGAGGCCATGGTGACGAGAGCGGAAAAGGCGACTGCCTGCCGCTGCGGGAATGGTAGGGCCGTAAACCAGCTCATGGAATCTTGGGCTGCACCATAAAGGGCGATTTTTTAGATTGAATCCCTTATTATATGGGAATTGCCTTCCTCAACCGGTTTTACCTGGACGTTTCATGTCTTCTTTGTATCAAAACATTTCCACTTCCGCCGGACAGGACGCGCGCCTCGCACTGCTGACCGAATGGCTGGACTCGCTGAACCTGGTGGAAACCGGTTCGCGCCGCCCCGCGTCGACCGACGCGAGCTTCCGCCGCTACTTCCGTCTCGATGTGGCGCCGGCGCTACGCGCGAAGCTGGGCGACACCCTGATCGCCATGGACGCGCCGCCCGAGCGCGAAAACGTCCCGGCCTTCATCCACGTCCAGGGCCTGCTGCAGGAAGCCGGCGTCACCGTGCCGAACATCGTCGCGCGCGACGTCGAACGCGGCTTCCTGCTGCTGTCCGACCTCGGCACCACCACCTACCTGCAGCGCCTCGACCCGGACAATTCGGCCTTCATGTATTCGGACGCGGTCGATGCCCTGATCAAGTTCCAGCTGCACAGCCAGCCCGGCGTGCTGCCGGAATTCGACCGCGCCTTCGTGCTGCGCGAACTGAACATCTTCCCCGAGTGGTACCTGGGACGCCACCTGGGCGCCACGCTGAGCGAGGCCCAGCAGGCCCAGCTCGACAAGGTGTTCGAGACCATCACCTCGAACGTGCTGGCCCAGCAGCAGGTGTTCATGCACCGCGATTTCCACTCGCGTAACCTGATGTTCCTCGACGCCGGCAACCCGGGCGTGCTCGACTTCCAGGACGCCGTGTATGGCCCGGTGACCTACGACCTGGCGTCGCTGCTGCGTGACGCCTACATCCAGTGGGACGAAGAGATCGTGCTCGACTGGGTCGTGCGCTACTGGCAAAGCGCGAAGGGGGTCGGCCTGCCGGTGAACCCGGACATCGATGCCTTCTACCGCGACTTCGAGTTCATGGCCTTGCAGCGCCACCTGAAGATCCTCGGTATCTTCTGCCGCCTGAACTACCGCGACAGCAAGTCCATCTACATGGGCGACCTGCCGACCGTACTCGACTACGTGCGCAAGACCGCCAACCGCTACACCGAACTCAAGCCCCTGCTGCGCCTGCTCGACAGCGTCGACGCCTTCGGCGACGGCAAGGCGCCGCAAGTCGGCTACACCTTCTGAGCGCGACCACCATGAAAGCCATGATCTTCGCCGCCGGCCGCGGCGAGCGCATGCGTCCGTTGACGGACACCTGCCCGAAACCCCTGCTCAAGGTGCGCGGCCGTCCGCTCATCACCTGGCACGTGCTGAACCTGGTGCGCGCCGGGATCACGGACATCGTCATCAACCACGCCCACCTCGGCCACATGATCGAGGAAGCGCTCGGCGACGGGAGCAAGTTCGGCGCGCGCATCGTCTACTCGCACGAACCGAAGGCGCTGGAAACGGCGGGCGGCATCGCGAATGCGCGCCACCTGCTGGGCGAGGAACCTTTCCTGGCGATTTCCGGCGACATCTACGCGCCCTACTTCGACTTCTCGCAGGTGCTCGACGCCCTGCCCGAGCGCGACATGCTGGGCCAGCCGATTCCGCCTGAAAAACGCGACATCGCCTGGCTCTACCTGACGCCGAACCCATGGCACAACCCGGAGGGCGACTTCGGGCTGAACATGTACTCGCTGACCAACGACGGCGATCCGAAGTGGAACTTCGCGAACATCGGCGTCTACCGTCCCGAGATGTTCGACGGGATCGCGCCCGGCGAAGTGATGCGCATCGGCCCGCTGATGCGCAAGTTCATCGAGCAGGGCCGCATCGGCGGCGAGATCTACAACGGCCCCTGGGTGAACGTCGGCACCGTCGAACAGCTCGAGGAGCTGAACGCGCCCCTGGCGAAAAAGGCCGGCGCGTGAATCCCTGGGCCGCACGCCGCGCCCGCCTGGCCCTGGCCATGGAGCCGGGCGCGGTGGCGGTGCTGGCCACCGCGCCGGAAGCGCTGCGCAACGGCGACAGCGAGTATCCCTACCGCCACGACAGCTATTTCTATTACCTGAGCGGGTTCACCGAACCCGAGAGCGTGCTGGTGCTGGTGGCCGCGCGCGGCGACCTGCCTGCGCGTTCCATCCTGTTCTGCCGCGAGAAGAACGTCGAGCGCGAGACCTGGGAAGGCTTCCGGTATGGCCCGGCCGCGGCGCGCGAGGCCTTCGGCTTCGACGAAGCGTTTCCGGTTGCCGAACTCGATGCGCAGATGGCGCGGCTGCTGGCCGACGTGCCGGCCGTGTACTATGCGAACGCGCGCGATGCCGCTTTCGATGCGCAGGTGGCCGGGTGGCTGAAAGCAGTGCGTGGGCAATCGCGCAGCGGCGTCGTAGCGCCAGCCCGTATCCAGCACTTGCTACCGCTGCTCGACGAGATGCGCCTGCTGAAGGACGCGCATGAAGAGGCGCTGATGGCGAAGTCGGCGGAGATTGCCGGCGCCGCCCACCTGCGCGCCATGCGTGCGGCGAAGCCGGGCATGTTCGAGTACGAACTCGAAGCCGAGCTGCTCTACGAATTTCGCCGCAACGGCGCCCAGTTCCCGGCCTATACGCCCATCGTGGCGAGCGGCGCCAACGCCTGCATCCTGCACTACAACGCCAACAATGCCCGGACGCGCGACGGCGAGCTGGTGCTGATCGACGCCGGCTGCGAGTTCGACAGCTACGCCTCCGACATCACGCGCACCTTCCCGGTGAATGGCGTGTTCAGTGCGCCGCAGCGGCAGTTGTACGAACTGGTGCTGCGCGCCCAGGATGCGGCGCTGGCGGCGATCCAGGCGGGCCGGCCCTACAGCGATTTCCACGAGGCCGCCGTCAAGGTGCTGGCCGAGGGCATGCTCGACTTCGGGCTGCTCGACCGGGCGAAATACGGCGGCGTCGAGAACGTGCTGGCCGAGCGTGCGCATACCCAGTTCTACATGCACGGCACCGGCCACTGGCTGGGCCTGGACGTGCACGACGCCGGCGCCTACCGCGACCTGGCCGCAGAGGGCAAGCCTTCGCGGCCGCTGATGCCGGGCATGGCGCTGACGGTGGAACCGGGCATCTACGTGCGCCCGGCGCCCGGCGTGCCCGAGCAGTTCTGGAACATCGGCATCCGCATCGAGGACAACGTGATCGTGGGCGAAGCCGGTCCACAGGTAATATCGGGGACGGCGCCGAAGACGGTGGCGGAGATCGAAACCCTGATGGGAGGACAATGATGGAACAGCACCAGGATCATTATGACGTGGCGATCTGCGGCGCCGGCCCGGTGGGCCTGGCGCTGGCGGCCCTGCTGGCGCGGCGCGGCATCGCCGGCAAGCGCATCGTCCTGATCGATGCGCGCGCGCTCGGCCAGTCGATTTCAGACCCGCGCTCGATCGCCCTGGCCTGGGGCAGCCGCATGCTGCTCGAGGAAGTCGGCGCCTGGCCGTTTCCTTCCACGCCGATCCACAGCATCCACGTCTCGCGCCGCGGCCACCTGGGCCGCAGCCTGATGGACCGCGCCGAGCACAAGCTGGACGCACTGGGTTACGTGACCCGCTACGGCGAGGTGGTCGATGCGCTGGCGCGCGCGGCTCAAAGCGCCGGCGTCGAGGTGATCCGCCCGGCGCGCGTGGCGTCGCTCGATGAAGGCGGCGATCACGTCACGCTGACGCTGGACGATGGCCGCACCCTCACGGCCCAGGTGGCGGTGGGCGCAGAAGGGGGCGTGTTCGGGCAGCAGGAAGACAAGAAGCAGACCCGCGACTATGGCCAGCATGCGGTAATCGCGCGCGTGGCCGCCAGCAGCCCGATTCCGCACCGCGCCTTCGAGCGCTTCACCGACGAGGGGCCGCTGGCCCTGCTGCCGCAGGAAGGCGCGGACGGTTTGCAGTACGCGCTGGTGTGGTGCGTGGCGCCGGAACGCGCAGCCGCCTTGCAGGCGATGGAAGACAGCCGCTTCCTGGCGGAGCTGGGCGAGGCCTTCGGCGGACGCCTGGGGCGCTTCACCCACGTGTCGGCGCGCCTGGCCTATCCGCTCGGCCTGAACGCCGAAGCCCACGCCACCACGCGCACGGTTGCCATCGGCAACGCGGCGCAAACCCTGCATCCGGTGGCGGGACAAGGACTGAACCTGGGCCTGCGCGACGCCGCCGTGCTGGCGCGTTTGCTGGCCCGCTGCCCCGGGCCGGAAGGCATCGGCCGCTTCCTCGACGAACGCGCGCAGGACCGCAAGCTGACCATCGCCCTGACCGACGCCATGGCGCGCGCGTTTGTCGGCAGCGGGCCGCTGCAATCGGTGCTGGGGCTGGGGCTGGCGGCGCTGGATGCGGTGAAGCCGGCGCGCACGCTGCTGGCCGAAGTCATGATGTACGGGCGACGTGGCGGGTCGTCGTTCTTGCCGCACCGGCAAGGCTGAGGCTGCCGGGTTTGCAAACCGCTTGGCCCCTTATGTTGCTTTTCGTAGGGTGGGCCGGGCCGCGCAAGGCACCTGTGGCCACGCGGTCCACCTTCTGCGCAGATGCGCCTTTTACAAATACCACCACGCCGGCATTCCTCCATTCACACAAGACGCATAGACGCATGCGATGAGACAGCGTGGACACAGGTGCCTTGCGCGGCCCGGCCCACCCTACAAATCTCCGCTCTCGATGATCGTCAATTTTTCTTGACACTCGCTTGAGTGTCAACTAATCTTGACGAATCACTCATCCACCGAGGACACCATGCCCACCGCAATGCCCACCCAGCCCGGCCCGCTCTCTTCCGAGCAACGCGCCAGCCTGCAGCAATCCATCGAAGCCTCCGTCGTCGCCCACGCCAACCTGGTCGACACGCCCGACGCCGAGGCCGACAACGCCCTGCGCCTGCTCGCAGCCAGCAGCGCCGGCCTGCAGATCTGCGAGGGCTTGCAGAAGGAAGCCGTCGGCAAGGCGCGCCAGGCCGGCCGCTCCTGGGCCGACCTCGGTACGCTGATGGGCATCACCCGCCAGGCGGCGCAGCAGCGCTTCACGCCGACGGGCAGCAAGGAATGGTTCGTCAAGGAGTGGCTCGCCACCTGGGAAGGCAGCGAGATCAAGGTGCGCAACTCGTGGAACGATGGCCTGAAGCTCTTCGTCGACGGCGAGCAGGTGGCCGAAACGCGCCAGGTATTCGCCCTCGACAAGACCCGCCCCGTGGCCGCGGCGACGGTCGCACGCCCGGATGGCAAATCGTATCTCGTCGAGGTTTTCGCCTACGCCCTGTTCTCGGTCAGCGTCAAGATCGTGGTTGACGGCAAGCAGATCGCCGGCGAAGTCTTTTAGCCCTACTCCACCGCCTTCACCATCGACTCGATCACCTTCTTCGCATCGCCGAACACCATCATCGTGTTCGGCATGTAGAACAGATCGTTGTCCAGGCCCGCGTAGCCCGAGGCCATCGAGCGCTTGTTGACGATGATGCTCTTGGCTTTGTAGGCCTCGAGGATCGGCATGCCGGCGATCGGCGATTTCGGGTCTTTCGCCGCCGGGTTCACCACGTCGTTCGCGCCCAGCACCAGCACCACGTCGGTCTGGCCGAATTCGCCGTTGATGTCTTCCATCTCGGCCACCTGGTCGTAGGGCACCTCGGCCTCGGCCAGCAGCACGTTCATGTGGCCCGGCATGCGCCCCGCCACCGGGTGGATCGCATAGCGCACCGTCACGCCGTGCTCGGTCAGCTTGTCGACCAGTTCCTTCACCGAGTGCTGGGCGCGCGCCACCGCCAGGCCATAGCCCGGCACGATGATCACCGATTCGGCGTTTTGCAGGATGAAGGCGGCGTCCTCGGCCGAACCGGATTTCACCGGACGCTGTTCCTTGGCCCCGGCATCAATCGCCGCCGCCTCGCCGCCGAAGCCGCCCAGGATCACGTTGAAGAAGGACCGGTTCATGGCCTTGCACATGATGTAAGACAGGATTGCGCCCGACGACCCGACCAGCGAGCCGGCGATGATCAGCATCGAGTTATTCAGCGAGAAGCCGATGCCGGCCGCCGCCCAGCCCGAGTAGGAGTTCAGCATCGACACCACCACCGGCATGTCGGCGCCGCCGATGGGGATGATGATCAGCACGCCGAGGATGAAGGCCAGCGCGGCCATGATGGCGAACGGCGTCCAGGCCGGCTCCACCGCGTCGGAAAAACAGAACACCAGGCCCAGCGCGATGATCGCAATCGCGATCGCCAGGTTCAGGATGTGCTGGCCGCCAAAGCGCACCGGCGCGCCCTGGAACAGGCGGAACTTGTACTTGCCCGAGAGCTTGCCGAAGGCGATCACGGAACCCGAGAAGGTGACGGCGCCGACAAAGGTACCGATGAAGAGTTCGAGCCGGTTCCCGAAGGGCAGCGCGCCGCCGCGCTCGGCGATGTTGAAGGCCCAGGGCTCGGATACGGCGGCCACCGCGATGCACACGGCGGCCAGGCCGATCAGCGAGTGCATCGCCGCCACCAGCTCGGGCATCTTGGTCATTTCGACCTTTTTCGCGGCGTAGGCGCCGATGGCGCCGCCGACCACCACGCCCAGCAGCACCAGCGGGAAACCCATGCCGGCGTGGCTGCTCGCGAACTGCTCCTGCAGCTTGAAGATCAGGGCAATCGTGGTGGCCACCGCGATCGCCATCCCGGCCATGCCGAAGGTATTGCCCATGCGCGCGGACGAGGGCGAGGACAAGCCCTTCAGTGCCTGGATGAAGCAGACCGAGGCCACGAGATAGAGCAGCGTGACCATGTTCATGCTGATCATGTTCATGCGGCCTCCTTGGCGGCGCTCTTGGCGGAGGTCTTGGCAGATTCGTCGGCGCCGCCTTTCGGTGCGGCCGCCTTGGGTTCCTTTTTCTTGAACATCTCCAGCATGCGCTGGGTGACGAGGAAGCCGCCGAACACGTTCACCGCGGCCAGGGCCACGGCCACCGTGCCCATGGTCTGGCCGAGCGCGCCTTCGGTGAGGCCGGCGGCAAGCATGGCGCCGACGATGATGATGGCGGAAATGGCATTCGTCACCGCCATCAGCGGCGTGTGCAGCGCCGGGGTCACGGTCCAGACGACGTGGTAGCCGACGTAGATCGCCAGCACGAAGATGATCAGGTTGATGATGGTGTGGCTGATGTCCATTCCCGTCTCCTTGTTTTCGCAGCCTTATTTGCGCAGCCTTATTTGCGTAGTGCTTCGCCCTGGTGGCACAGCAGCGTGGCGCGCACGATCTCGTCTTCCAGGTCGATGTGGAATCTGTCTTCCTTGTCGAACACCAGCTTCAGGAAGTCGAGCACGTTGCGCGCGTACAGGGCCGAGGCGTCGGCCGCCACCAGCGCCGCCAGGTTCGGCTCGCCGATCAGGGTCACGCCATGCTTGACCACGGTTTTGCCGAGCTCCGTCAGCGGGCAGTTGCCGCCCTGCTCGATGGCCATGTCGACGATCACCGAACCCGGCTTCATGGCCTGCACGGTTTCCTCACGGATGAGGACCGGCGCCGGGCGGCCCGGGATCAGGGCGGTGGTGATGATGATGTCGGCCAGCTTCGCGCGCTCGTGCACAAGTTCGGCCTGGCGCCGCATCCAGTCCGCCGGCATCGGCCGCGCGTAGCCGCCCACGCCTTGCGCGATCTCGCGCTCTTCCTCGGTCACGAAAGGCACGTCGATGAACTTGGCGCCGAGCGACTCGACCTGCTCCTTGACCGGCGGTCGCACGTCGGACGCTTCGATCACGGCGCCCAGGCGCTTGGCGGTGGCAATCGCCTGCAGGCCGGCCACGCCCACGCCCATGATCAATACGCGCGCCGCTTTCACGGTGCCGGCGGCGGTCATCAGCATCGGCATGAAGCGTTGATAAGTGTTTGCAGCGAGCATCACGGCCTTGTAGCCGGCGATGTTGGCTTGCGAGGACAGCACATCCATCGACTGCGCGCGGGTGATGCGCGGCGCCGCTTCCAGCGCAAAGGCGGTCAGGCGCGCGCCGGCCATGGCGGCGATGTTGTCGGGATCGAAAGGATTCAGCATGCCGACCACGACCGTGCTGGGCTGCATGCGGGCGCGCTCGGCGTCGTTCGGCGCGCGCACCTTCAGCACGATCTCGGCGCCGAAGGCTTCGTCGGCGCCGACGATGCGCGCACCGGCGGCGGCATACGCCTCATCCGTCACAGCGGCGTGCAGGCCGGCGCCGGACTGGACAAGGACCTGGTGCTTGCCCGCGAGTTTCTTGACCGTTTCCGGAGTCGCCGCCACGCGCGTTTCGCCGGGCCGCGTCTCCGCCGGAATGCCAATTCTCATGCACGCCTCCTTTCGATCGTGTGAAAAAAACGCCATGACTGCGTTGCATCGCCTCGCCGTACATTCGTACTGTCTTCGGCGACGCGCCTTGCCCTGGCGCTTTTTTCACACGCTCTTCTTTTGGGCAGCGTTCACAATCTAACACGTAAACATGCACAAGAATCTACTGAGAATGACAAGTCTATTTAGCTCGGCATTTCGATGGTAAATACGATACAGCTGAGGCGAGATGGCATCATTTTTTGTATCAAATCCGCCTTCTTCGGGCTTTTTTGCTGCAATGCACACGTACTGTCGAGCAACGGTTTGCGCCGCGCTGTAGAATATCGGCTCATTTCCAAGGACGCGCATGACCCATACCTTCAGACCGTCAGTCACCGTTGCCGCAATCATCGAACGCGATGGCCGTTTCCTGCTGATCGAGGAAGAAACGAGCGAAGGGATCAAGCTGAACCAGCCGGCCGGTCATCTCGACCCGCACGAGTCGCTGGAACAGGCGGTGGTGCGCGAATCCCTGGAAGAAACCGCGCACGAGTTCATTCCCGAGGCGCTGGTCGGCATGTACATGTCGCGCTACCATTCGAAGTCGCGCAACGCCGACGTCACCTATCTGCGCTTCACCTTCTGCGGCAAGGCGGGTAAACAATATGACCAGCCGCTCGACGAAGGCATCCTGCGCACCCTGTGGATGACGCGCGACGAAATCGCCGCCAGCGCCGAGCGCCACCGCAGCCCCATCGTGCTGCAATGCGTGGACGATTACCTCGCCGGCAAGCGCACCGAACTGGCGCTGCTGCACACCCACCCGTCGGTGTTCGAGGGTGGGCTTACCACCACAAACCAGGTTTAAAAAATGAGCAAGAAAAAAGTCGTGATCGGGATGTCGGGCGGAGTCGACTCCTCGGTCGCGGCGTGGATGTTGAAGGAACAAGGCTACGACGTGGTCGGCCTTTTCATGAAGAACTGGGAAGACGACGACGATTCCGAATACTGCTCGACGCGCCAGGACTGGATCGACGCGGCCAGCGTGGCCGACGTGGTCGGCGTCGACATCGAGGCCGTCAACTTCGCTGCCGAATACAAGGACCGCGTGTTCGCCGAATTCCTGCGCGAATACCAGGCCGGCCGCACGCCGAATCCGGACGTGCTGTGCAATGCCGAAATCAAGTTCAAGGCCTTCCTCGACCATGCGATGAAGCTGGGCGCCGACCTGATCGCGACCGGCCACTACGCACGCGTGCGTGAAAACGCGGCCGGCAAGTTCGAGCTGCTCAAGGCGTTCGACGCAACGAAAGATCAAAGCTACTTCCTGCACCGCCTGAACCAGGCGCAGCTGTCGAAATCGCTGTTCCCGCTGGGCGAGATCCCGAAAACCGAAGTGCGCAAGATCGCCGAAAAGCTGCAATTGCCGAACGCGGCCAAGAAGGATTCGACCGGCATCTGCTTCATCGGCGAGCGCCCTTTCCGCGACTTCCTGAACCGCTACCTGTCGCACAAGCCGGGCCCGATCAAGCTCGACAACGGCCAGACCGTGGGCGAGCACATCGGCCTGTCGTTCTACACGCTCGGCCAGCGCAAGGGCATCGGCATCGGCGGCCTGAAGTCGCACAAGAATGCCGACGGCACGGGCGAGCCGTGGTTCGTGGCGCGCAAGGACATCGCCAACAACACCCTGTACATCGTGCAGGGCCATGACCATCCGTGGCTGTTATCAAGCCGCCTCGAAGCCGGCCAGGCCAGCTGGGTCGCGGGCGAGGCGCCGGAGCCGCGCCTGCTGTCGGCCAAGACGCGCTACCGCCAGCAGGACGTGGCCTGCACAGTCCGCGCCGACGGCATGGACCGCTTCGCACTGGACTTCACGGATCCGCAATGGGCCGTGACCCCGGGCCAGTCGGCCGTGCTGTACGACGGCGACATCTGCCTGGGCGGCGGCATCATCGACGGCATGCAGCCGGCTTGATGCTGCCTGGCTGAACGCTGGCGGGTCCTCCCGCCAGCCCCTCCCCCTCTTATGCCGGATGCATGTGCACCTGACGGTGCACGCCCTGCTCTGTGGCGCATGTGCCGCATTGTGAAGAAATTCGCTTCCAAATTAATACTTCGCCATTGAGTTGACTCAATCCGCGACGTTATCCTCAATTGCATCAAGGCAAATCGGAAATTTCGGCAAACGCTGAAGGCGTTGTCGCGTCAACTCACCAGAAAGAGCCCCATGAACTTTGCTAATTTGCGCGTCAGGACCCGGCTGTTTGCCGGTTTCGGCCTCCTGTGCGCCTTCCTCATCGTTGTCGTCGTACTCGGCACTTCCATGCTGGGCCGGATCAAGACCGGCACCGACATCATCGTCAACAACTACATGCCGAAGATCGAGGCCTCGAATGCCGTGCTCACCGAGGTCAACAACGTGTCGATCGCGCTGCGCAACATGATGCTGAACGCCGACCCGGCCGACCGCAAGGTGCAGGCTGCCGACATCGACAAGGCGCGCGCCAGCATTGCCGCCACCTTCGAGAAGCTGGCCCCGACCATCGTCAGCGCAGAAGGCAAGGCCCTGCTGCGCCAGAGCCAGGAATACAACGCCAGGTTCGTCGCCGCCCAGGACGTCCTGCTGCGCCACATCGGCGCCGGCGAGATCGAGCAGGCCTCGACCTACCTGGTCAAGGAATACCGTCCGCTGCTGGCGGAGTACCGCAAGGTCATCAACGGCCAGATCGACATGCAGAAGGGGCTGGCCGCGAAAGCCGCGCTCGACGCCGACGCCACCTACGCCAGCACGCTGCGCCTGATGCTGGTCCTGAGCGCGGTGATCCTGGTGCTGGCCGCCGTCATCGCCTGGCGCATCACCGCCTCGATCACGACGCCGGTGGCGCGCGCCCTGGCGATCGCCGAAACCGTGGCCGCGGGCGACCTGACCAGCCGCATCGAGGTCACCAGCAAGGATGAACTCGGCCAGCTGCTGGCGGCCCTGAAGAAGATGAACGACAGCCTGCTGGCGACCGTCTCGACGGTGCGCAGCGGCACCGAGCTGATCGCCTCGGCCTCGTCGCAGGTGGCGGCCGGCAGCATGGACCTGTCCTCGCGCACCGAAGAGCAGGCCAGCGCGCTGGAAGAAACGGCGTCGTCGATGGAAGAGCTGACTTCGACCGTGCGCCAGAACGCCGACAACGCGCGCCAGGCGAACGTGCTGGCCGGCGTGGCCTCGACCGTCGCCGAACGCGGCGGCGCCGTCATTGGGCAGGTGGTCGGCACCATGGACGCCATCAACGAAGCCTCGAAGCGCATCGGCGACATCATCGGCGTCATCGACGGCATCGCCTTCCAGACCAACATCCTGGCCCTGAACGCCGCCGTGGAAGCGGCGCGCGCCGGGGAACAGGGGCGCGGCTTCGCGGTCGTGGCATCCGAAGTGCGCAGCCTGGCCCAGCGTTCGGCGGCGGCGGCGAAGGACATTAAGCTCCTGATCGACGACTCGACCGGCAAGGTCGGCGACGGCAGCCGCCTGGTAGGCGAGGCCGGCAGCACCATGGGCGGGATCGTCGACAGCATCCGCCGCGTGGCCGACATCATGGGCGAGATCAGCGCCGCCAGCGGCGAGCAGAGCGCGGGCATCGAGCAGATCAACGGCGCCGTGGTGCAGATGGACCAGGTGACCCAGCAGAACGCGGCCCTGGTCGAGGAAACCTCGGCCGCCGCCGATGCGATGCGGATGCAGGCGGCCAAGCTGGCGGAAGCGGTGGCGGTGTTCAGGACCGGCGAGGCGGCGGCGCCTGCCGCGAAGGTGGCGGCGCCTGTGGCCGCTGCGCCGCGTGCGGTGAAGGCGGTGAAGGCGGCGCTGCCGCCGGCGGCGCCGCGTGCGGCTGTCAAGGCCGTCAAGCCGGCGGCGCCGGTGCGCAAGGCGCAGTTGGCCAGCACGGCTGGGGATGAGTGGGAAGAGTTCTGAACGAAGTCCGGCTTCAATAAAAACGGCGCACCTGGATC
>NZ_JASNRC010000029.1 GCF_030411995.1 Massilia sp. YIM B02769 | reverse complement strand
CCGGCGGGGTCTAGCCGCCGGCTCTCATCGAAGAAGGAGTCCTCGGTGAGATTCAGAATGCCGAACACCGTCACCATGGCGTCGGCCTCCGCAGCGACTTCCACGATGGGGATCGGGCGAGCAAAAAGGCAGCAATTATGAGCCCCATACCTACAAAGCCCCACGCATCAAGCTTTTGCCCATGAAGCAACCAGGCAATGGCTGTAATTATGACGACGCCGAGTCCCGACCAGACTGCATAAGCAACACCGACAGGGATGGATTTCAGAACCAGAGAAAGAAAATAAAATGCGATGCCATAACCGATTATGACAACGGCGGAAGGGGCAAGCTTAGTAAAGCCCTCGCTAGATTTTAATGCGGATGTTGCGATTACTTCGCCAACTATTGCGATAACAAGAAAAAGCCAGCCTTTCATGATATATCTCCCAATTTGTGTAGGGCTTATTATGCACGCTTAAAAATAATAAAAGCAGACTTGACCTGATAGTTTGGCTGTGAGCAATTATGTGCTTAGTGCATCTAATCGCGCTGATCACCGGCGGTTGAAAACCGTCCGGTGGATTGGCAGGTTATGCTCCCTCATTTTCATTTCCGGTTTCCTATAGGGCAACTAGGCTGTCCTTGCCGGCGCTTGGAACACAGACGATGGCATCAAATGCCTCGCTCAATTTCGTTTTTACAGAGGCGCTTTGAGACCGCATTCGCTTTGCTTCCATGGGGGCATCTGTCAATGTCAGACATGAATTCTCCGTACCACAGGCGTCGATGACATACTGTTCCATACTATCCTCACGGATTGCATCGGCAGGCGTGGTCACAACAGAGAATCCAAGAGGACTGTCGGGCGATGGGAAATGCATTTCCGGCACGGTGGGTCCAAGATGGGTGAATGCAATCGCACGGTAATTCACCCTCTCTGCGAGGTGCTGCCCCATGGGAACAGCCGTAAGCTCGCCTGAAAAGGAGACTGGGGTTTTTTGTAAATGATTGTTGTGCGCCAGCAGAATTATCTTCACATCCGGATTCGCTCGAACCATTCCATCTACTACGCCCGCCATATACGAGTCACGTACGGAAGTATCTCCCTCAAGAGAGGTACCATCGAAGAAAGTTTTCATTATACGCAAGGTTTCCAACGTATACTCTATCGACTCTATTCGATCAGAGGCTTTTCGGAACAAATCGCTGTTGACGTGTTTTTTCAGGACAGGGGCAAGCGACGCCAAGCGGAGCTTCAATCTGGTTACCCCTGAGATAGCTTTCTCCTGCCGAGCCGTTTCTAGCTCCCCCCATTTTGCCGATGAAATAACCGCCGACTGGCCATCAATGGACGCCAACAAGTGAGTCAGCATATCAACGTGCGGTTTCATGAGGTGATCGATGAGCTGGATAATTTCGGCCAATTGCGCTAGGTCGTCCCTTGGGTTCAGGGTGTTGGGTAAGTCGATTCCGACTAACTGCAGTTTTCTTCCTGATTCGCGGAGATATGATTTCAGCCAGATCAGCACTGAGCCATACACAGAAAAGGTCAGGGTATCCGAAAATCGCTCAAGTTCATGAGCACCGGCTGTTGAGTTGAGCCATTCAGATAACCGGGATGCCTGAATCGCCCCACATTCCAAACCAATCGCATTAAAATCATGCCTTTCGACCAAATAGCGGATAAGACTTGCTCTAGCCAGTGAAAACTCCGCGACAAAATGAGCGCCCTCGCCAATGCCGACAATTCGGGCGCCCTCAATTACGGAAGTAAGAATCTCAAACTCATTGAAGTCCAGATTTTGAGGCTGTAAAAGTGTTTTGGTCGTTCTCCATGTCATTTTTTTTCACCCTTTGCGTTTATTGCTGTAATCGTCATACGTTCGCTTCGCCAATAACCCGGCTCACAGAGCATAACACCTGAATTAAGCCGCGCCGCGAAGCGGCGTCGGCTTGAATGAGTTGTTAGGCAACACCGCGCTTTCTCTCGAAGGCTTGTCGTGTTTGAACCATGTAAACCGCCGGCCCGTCAGGCGTGGTGATGATCTTCTCCCGCACGAATCCTGCCTTCTCATAGCAGCGTATGGCTCGATGGTTGTTCGGAGTCGGGTCGGTCTGAATCTTCGTCACGGTGGGGTCCGAGAACAGTAGTTCAACGAGAGCGCGGACAAGCCTTGTTCCTAGGCCTTTGTTCAACTGTGTCGGGTCAGCCAGAGACTGGTCTATTCCTCGCACTCCTGGATCAGTTTCATCTTCCCACCAGCCATCACCGCTTCCGAGCGCGACGTACGACTGAGCATAGCCGATCGGTTCCTCGCCCAGCATTGCGATGTACGGTGTTACGGACTCTTCCGCCATCGCTCTGGGCAGGTAGTGTTCCAGCACTTCATCAAGAGTCGGTCGCTCTTCGTCACCACCCCACCACTCAACGATGTGCGGCCGGTTGAGCCAATCATGGAGCATCGGCAGGTCGCGCTCGGTCATGAGGCGAAGAGTTATGGGGGGGGTGCTCGCGGACATGAAATGGTCGCTCTGTGCTGCCTAACGAATTAGCTCAGCGGGCGGCGAAGCCATCCGCTGGAGCGACTAGTTGGGCTGTGGACGGTGCCGCATGATTTGGCCGTCAGGCGGTGCATTTCAACCGTGACTTCAGGCCACCCGTTCAAGCGCAGTCATGGGATAAATCTGGACTGAGCCTGGGTGAGATTCGGACTCGACGGCGTAGCCTTCAGGGGTAAGTGTTGTGCAGTACCACCCGACAATGCGCCCCTGCCAAGCAGCGCCAGACTTCTTGCGTACGCGATCCCCCCAGGCAAACGTGGCGTTTGATGGGAATGCGAACCGGCCAGCAGCTGAAGTACTGACCTCATTTTTTCCTTCATTCATTTCAAACCTCTTTTTAATGTTTTAGGTTATCGCCAGCTCGGCAACTTGATACTCTGGTGAAGCCCAACTTTGTTTTAGGGCGACTGCCCTGCTGCGTAACATCGTTGCTGCTCCATAACATCAAACATCGACCCACGGCGTAACGCGCTTGCTGCTTGGATGCCCGAGGCATAGACTGTACAAAAAAACAGTCATAACAAGCCATGAAAACCGCCACTGCGCCGTTACCACCGCTGCGTTCGGTCAAGGTTCTGGACCAGTTGCGTGAGCGCATACGCTACTTGCATTACAGCTTACCAACCGAACAGGCTTATGTCCACTGGGTTCGTGCCTTCATCCGTTTCCACGGTGTGCGTCACCCGGCAACCTTGGGCAGCAGCGAAGTCGAGGCATTTCTGTCCTGGCTGGCGAACGAGCGCAAGGTTTCGGTCTCCACGCATCGTCAGGCATTGGCGGCCTTGCTGTTCTTCTACGGCAAGGTGCTGTGCACGGATCTGCCCTGGCAGGGCATCAACGAAGACCAGAACCTGGGCATCGCCATCACCCGCCGTGCGCTGGAAGCCCCGCTGCGCGCCATCGTGGCCAACGCCGGTGAAGAACCGAGCGTGATCGTGGCCAACGTCAAGGCCGGCGAAGGCAGCTACGGCTACAACGCCGCCACCGGCGAGTTCGGCGACATGATCGCCATGGGCATCCTGGACCCGACCAAGGTGACCCGCTCGGCCCTGCAGCACGCCGCTTCCGTCGCCGGCCTTGCGATCACGACCGAAGTGGTCGTGGCCGAAGTGCCGAAGAAGGAAGAGCCGGCCATGCCGGGTGCTGGCGGTATGGGCGGCATGGGCGGCATGGATTTCTGATCCGGTTGGCCCGGTCGTCAGGGAACCGGACCGCGCCAGCGCGGTCCGATCCCGGCAACGACCCGACATCAAGGCCCCAAGGACGGGGCCGGAGCCCGGCAGCGATGCCGGGCTTTTTGTTGTGCCCGCGCCGCGGCAATGTCTGACGCGAAGATCAGAACGCACCGATACGAACGTGCGAACACAGGCGCAACACTGAGCAGCCGTCCCCGCACCGGAGCGCTGCGTGCCGCGCCTCGCCACATCCCGGCGGCAAGCCGCGGGATGCGCGCCACTGCCGTCCGCCCACACCGGTTCGCGGTACGCGCGCCACGCGCCCGAGCGCACGCTGCTGTACGCGTTGGTAGAGGCGCACTACCCGGACTTCATTGCACGGATCGAAGCGGAGGGCCGCTCGCTGCCCGGGTATGTCCGCGAGGCGTTCGATGCCTACCTGCGTTGCGGCGTACTCGAGCACGGCTTCCTGCGGGTGGTGTGCGAGCACTGCCGTGCAGAGAGGCTGGTGGCCTTCTCCTGCAAGAAGCGCGGGTTCTGCCCGAGTTGCGGCGCGCGACGCATGGCCGAGAGTGCGCGGCACCTGGTCGAGGAGGTGTTCGGCCCGCGGCCTGTGCGGCAATGGGTGCTGAGCTTTCCGTACCCCTTGCGTTTCCTGTTCGCCAGCAAGCCAGAAGCCATTGGCCCGGTGCTGGGCATCGTGCAGCGCGTGATCGCCGGCTGGTTGGCCGATCAAGCCGGCATCGACCGCGCCAGCGCCCAGTGCGGCGCGGTGACGCTGATCCAGCGTTTCGGCAGCGCGCTGAACCTGAACATCCACTTCCACATGCTGTGGCTCGACGGCGTGTACGTGGAAGCCACCGAGCTGCCGCGGCGCGAACTGCGCCTGCACCGCGCCCGTGCGCCCACCACCGCGCAGTTGACCCAGCTGGCAGCTACCATCGCGCACCGGGTGTGTCGGCACCTGACGCGCAAAGGCTGGCTCGAAGGGGAGGGCGAATCGGCCTTCCTGGCAGACAGCGCTGCAGGCGACGACAGCATGGATGGGCTGCGGATGAGTTCGATCACCTACCGCATCGCCACCGGCCGCGACGCTGGCTGCAAGGTCGTCACGCTGCAAACGCTGCCCGGTGACGCCGGTTCGCTGGAGGGCGAAGCCGGCAAGGTCGGCGGCTTCTCACTGCATGCCGGCGTGGCGGCCGAAGCACACGAAAGCCACAAGCTGGAAAAGCTGTGCCGCTACATCACGCGCCCGGCGATCAGCGAGAAGCGGCTGTCGATAGCGCTCCAGGGCAGGGTGCGTTACCAGCTCAAGACCCCGTGGCGCAATGGCACCACGCATGTGGAATGGGATCCGGTGGATTTCATCGCCAAGCTGGCGGCGCTGGTCCCGCCACCTCGCGCGCATCTCACCCGCTTCCACGGCGTATTCGCCCCGAATGCAAACCTGCGTGCGCAGCTGACGCCCTCGGGGCGCGGCAAGCGGCCTGCGGGCGATGCGGCGCCAGTGGACGTCAGCGCCCACGACGCGCCGCGCAGCCCCGAGGAGAAGCGCCGTGCGATGAGCTGGGCGCAACGGCTCAAGCGGGTCTTTTCCATCGACGTCACCGCCTGCGTCCACTGCGGTGGCACCGTGCGGATCGTCGCCAGCATCGAGGAACCCACCGCCATCCGCGCCATCCTCGCCCACTTCGAGAAGCACGGCGCGCGGGAAGAAGCGCACTACAGGCCCGCAGCGCGCGCGCCGCCAGTGCAAGCCGCGTGACGATCTGCCGGCTGCACAGCCGACGGCGAAACCGGAATCCGAGCCGATGCGGCCACGATCCGCAGGGCGGCGCTCGGCCCGCTGTCGGGAATCAGCGAAGCATGGCTGCTGACAACGCCGCTGCGTGGCCCCGCGATGCCGAAATCCCACTCACAGACGTCCGATCCGTGCCCAAAACGGGGCTTGCGCGACCGCCGCCTACCCAGCAGACTGCCCGAAAAGGGCGTTTGAACTTCCTATACGCAAGGAACGTCTCGCCTGCCAAATCGGGCCATGTGACGGCTGACCGCTTGGCGAGCGGATGCCGTTCCGGTAGCACCGCCAAGAGCGGTTCGGTCCATGTGCGACGGGAATGGCAGTCGGGTGGTTGGGGCGTGCCCGCGACGAACGCCACGTCCAACCTGCCGGCGCGAAGCTGCACCACCGCTTCACGGGCCGGGCCTTCGGCGATCTCGACTTCAACATCGGGGTAATCCTTGCGGTATTGGCCGATCAGCTTTGCGAGGAAGCTATGCGGAATCAGGGCATGGATACCGATACGAAGCCGGCCGCTTTCTCCGGCTGCCGCCATGCCGGCGGTTTTCACCGCATGGTCGAGTTGGTCAATACCTACGGCTATCCGCTCGACGAAATGGCGTCCGGCCTCGGTCAGCCGAACGCCGCGCGCATGACGCTCGAACAAGAGGATGCCGAGGTCTTCTTCCAGTGCCTTCACGCGGGCGCTGACGCTGGACTGTGCAACGCCGAGCGCGTTGGCGGCGTGACGGAAGTTGAGATATTCGGCGACAGCGAGAGTGTGAACTAAGGTCATCATTGGCACTCGCCCCGAAAGGAGATGATTGCTCAACAGATTTAATCCGTCATTTCTCCTAAGTCTACGCATGCCAAATCGCCATGACTAAATCACAATGAAGTTGCGAATGGTCTGCGTAGTATTGGCAGACATATTAAATAGAGGATCGCGCCGACAATCCAAACCCAACCGTTCCATGCCCCGGCGGTGGCAGAATAGAGTGCTGTGAAGCCAAGCGGTCCTGCGATAGAGCTTAGATTGGTGAGGCTCGTTAGCGTTCCTTGCAAAGCCCCTTGCTTGTTACTGCTGACATTGTTTGAGAGCATTGCCTGCAAGGCCGGCATGCCAACACCCCCGGCGGCAAGCAGCAACAGAATCGGGAACACCATCCATCCCTGCGTGGCAAAAGCCAGAAGAACGAAGCCAGTCGCATCCGCAGCCATGCCAAACAGCAGCGTGCGCCGCTCTCCAAGCCGGCTTGAAAGCGGGCCGGTAACAAACGCTTGGAAGATCGCATGTGTTGCCCCAAACGCCGCGAGCGACAAACCAACGGTCGCGGTGTTCCACTGAAAACGGTCCTCGCCATATATGACCCATAGGGCTGCAGGCACTTGGCCGATCAGTTGAATAATGAAGAAAACTGCGAAAAGCGCACCTAGCCCGCGCAATGCATCATCCAGCCGTAACAGAACGAATGGTTTGATGCGAACCGGCTTTCCGGTCCCGCCATGGCTGTGATGAGTCTCCTTGAGGAAAATGCAGGCAAGCAGGAACGCGAACCCGTTGAGAAGGGCGGCGGCGATAAACGGGGCATGAGCAGAGATACCACCGAGCATGCCACCAAGTGCTGGCCCGGCAATCATGCCCGCCCCATAACAGGCCCCCATGTAGCCGAACCAGCGTGCGCGAGAACCTTCCCCCGTCGAATCGGCAATGGTTGAGGCTGCTACAGCTCCGGTTGCGCCCGTGACGCCGGACACGAGTCGGCCGATATAGAGCACCCATAAGACCGGCGCTGATGCCATAATCGTGTAATCGACTGCGGCTCCTGCAAGAGAAGCCAGAAGTACCGGACGCCGACCGTAAGAATCCGAAAGCTGTCCAAGCATGGGCGCGAAGACGACCTGCATCAATGCATAGAGCGACAGCAAGGCACCATAGTGTCCAGCGACCTGCTCTGCTGGCACAAGCTCACGCAGAAGCGTCGGAAGGACGGGCATGATGAGGCCGAGACCCATGGCGTCAAGACCCACGATCAGCAGGGCAATGATGGCAGAGCTGCGCACCTGAAACTCCAGCGCCGCTCAATGGAGCGACTTTATCAACGATAAGGAGATGGAAATATAACTTATCGGTGATAAATTGTCAAGCACTGGCGAAGGAACGTGAATGACCAAACTGGACAAGGGCACCGTGATCGCGGCGGCGCTAGAGCTGTTGAACGAGGTTGGCATGGACAGCCTGACGACGCGGAAGCTCGCTGAACGCCTCAAGGTTCAGCAGCCTGCGCTTTACTGGCATTTCCAGAACAAGCGAGCGCTGCTTGATGCGCTCGCCGAGGCGATGCTGGCGGAACGCCATACCCGCTCGCTACCCGAAGAGAATGAGGACTGGCGGGTGTTCCTGAAAGAGAATGCCCTGAGCTTCAGAACGGCGTTGCTCTCTTATCGGGACGGCGCGCGTATCCATGCCGGCACTCGACCGACAGAACCGAATTTTGGCACCGCCGAGACGCAAATACGCTTTCTCTGCGCGGAGGGCTTTTGTCCGAAGCGCGCCGTTTGGGCGCTCCGGGCGGTCAGTCACTATGTGGTCGGTTCCGTTCTCGAGCAGCAGGCATCTGATGCCGATGAGAGAGTTCCGGACAGGCCAGATGTGTCCGAGCAAGCACCGTCGTCCTTCCTGCACGATCTGTTTCACGAGTTGGAAACAGACGGCATGGATGCTGCGTTCAACTTCGGACTCGACAGCCTCATCGCTGGTTTCGAGCGGCTGCGTTCATCTACAACAGATTAGAGGCTTATGCCCCTTTGCCGCCCCAACTGCCACGACACCGATCCGCTTTGCACGATGCCCATGACCTCACGGCCGAGCTGGCGGTCGATGACCGGCCGCCACGGGACAAGGGAAATGAGCGGTATCTTGCCAGACAGGATACCGCCATTCACGAGGTTTCGAAGATTATTGCGCCGCATCGGAGCGGGCTTGCTTCCAGTCGTCGGCTAGACGACTGGCGACTTCTCGGTGGCAGCATCACGGGATCGAAGGAGCGCCAGCCCCAACGACACCAGCACTGCCATTGCCGTGGCGTAACAAATCACGGGCCACGCTGTATCGCCGTTTAACAGCGTCACCGCCAATGTCCCGACGATACTGACTATCAGGCTTTGGATGCAGAAGTAGAACGCAACCGCTGATCCAGCGATGTCGTCGAACTGCGCAAGTGCGCCGTTGGCGGTAACGGACACCGTGAAGACAATGCCGACCGCGACAACCCACATCGGCAGGATGAAGCTGAAAAATGACGGCGATCCGAAAAGTTGGCCGATCCCCAACAGGATCGCGCCGGAAACGAGCAACGCCATCCCGCGCGCTACGCATCCCGCGATACCCCATTTGGCAACGAAGGACTTTGCGAAGCGGGTTGTCGTGACCATGACCAGCGCGACAGTCGCGAAGGCCAAGCTAAATCCGATCTCGGAATAGCCGGCTTGGCCTATGAGAACACGGGGGGCTGTCGAGAAGAAAACGAAGAATGTGCCCATGCCGGCACTAAATCCGACCGTGTAAACCCAAAAGGCCGGACTCGCGAAGATCGGCAAAACAGATCGTTGCGTTCTGGCCTGATCCAACGGTCGGGTTTCATGCCACCTGAAACTGGCGTTTAAGAGTGCGAGCGAAGCCAGTGCAGCCAGTGTGATGAAGATCGCCTGCCATCCCCAAAACTCGCCGATCAGCGCACCGGCTATAGGGCCGAGCGCAGGCACGAACGCCAGCATCGAACTGAAAAGGCCGTAGATGACGGCACCTTCGGGACGATTGGCATATACGTCGCGCACGGTCGCGAAGGTGGCCACCAGCATGGCCGATGCTCCAACAGCCTGAACCAGACGAAACGCAACAAAGGCTAATGCAGTTGAAGAACAAGCCGCTCCCAGAGACGCAGCAACGAAAGCCGTTGCGCCTACAAGCAGGATCGGCCGTCGCCCGACGCGATCGGAGAGTGGCCCAAAGATCACTTGGCCCACACCGAGCATCACCATGTAGAGGCTCAACGTGAGTTGGATTATGGATGGAGTCGTGTTCAGGACGCCCGGCATCGCCGGAACGACTGGAAGATAAATATCCATCGCCAGCGAGGCGAGGATGTCGAAGGGAGCCATAAGCAGCAAGGCTGCCGGCAGCGTATAGGCCCACGCGGGGCGTGTGGTGGTCATGACGAATCAACCTCTCGATTAAGGATACCGGGCAGCGTCTGCTCGTCAGCAATCAGATGGGATTGGTCTTACAGAGCGCCGCAACAACAATTCTGATGTTGCGGCTTACTTGTCTGCTGACTTGGAATTTCCCATGCTGATGGCTCCACGATTACGAAATTGAATAGCAGCTCTTATCGAATTAGTTGTTGCGTTGCAATGCGGTATCGTTGGCTCCTATAGCCCCAACCCCCGCTGCCGCCCTAACTGCCACGACACCGAACCGCCCTGCATGATACCCGCGACCTCGCGGCCGAGCTGGCGGTCGATGATCGGCCGCCACGGGACAAGGGTGAACTCGTGGCTCTTTTCCACGATGGCGAACTTGCCGCTCGTTAGCTGGACAGTCCCGGTGAACTTGCCGCTGACACTCTCACCATCCTTGGCGGCGCGGAACGGCAGCGCCTTGCCCTCGGCCATCTCCGCACCGGCGCGCGCAACTTCCCGCTCGCGCAGGGTGGCGAGAAGATTGCGCCGGTAGAAGATTCGGCCGTCCCTGTTGCGCGTGGCGTCGCGCTGTTCGATATGATGCTCGCGGCGCTGGTCCATGGCTTCGCGGACCTGTTGCCCGAAGCCGGTCGGCGCAAGGTCGGCCGTTTCGCCATGGACCAATCGCCGGTCCATCCCCGGATCGAGGATGAGCCGGTCGGCAGCGACCCCGCTCCGTCGCAAGGCGGAAACCCGCGCCTCGAAGA
>NZ_JASNRC010000028.1 GCF_030411995.1 Massilia sp. YIM B02769 | reverse complement strand
GCTGCTGGGCGGCCAGACGCTGACCCTGACCAACGCGCACGACCAGTTCGCGGGCGTGATCGAAGGCGCCGGCGGCCTGGCGATCACCGGCGGCTACGAGAATCTGGCTGGCGCGAACACCTACACCGGCGCCACCAGTGTCGGCGCCTGGTCGGCGCTGGAACTGTCCGGCTCGGGCAGCATCGCCGCATCGAGCGGGCTGCTCAACAACGGCGTGTTCGACATCGCCGCCACCAACAACGGCGCGCAGGTGCAATCGTTGTCCGGTTCCGGCGCGGTCCTGCTGGGCGGCCAGACGCTGACTTTGACCAACGCGCACGACCAGTTCGCAGGCGTGATCGACGGTGCCGGCGGCCTGGCGATCACTGGCGGCCGCGAAATCCTGGGCGGCGCGAACACTTACACCGGCGCCACCAGTGTCGGCACATGGTCTGCGCTGGAACTGTCCGGCTCGGGCAGCATCGCCGCATCAAACGGCCTGCTGAATAACGGCATCTTCGACATCGCCGCCACGAACAATGGCGCCGAGGTGCAATCGCTGTCCGGCTCCGGCGCGGTGCTGCTGGGCGGCCAGACGCTGACGCTGACCGACGCCCATGAGCAGTTCGCAGGCACGATCCACGGTTCGGGCGGCCTGGCAATCGCGGGCGGCCACGAAATCCTGGCCGGCACCAACACCTATACCGGCGCCACCACTGTCGCCAGGTGGTCGACCCTCGAACTGTCCGGCTCGGGCAGCATCGCCGCATCAAGCGGCCTGCTGAATAACGGCATCTTCGACATCGCCGCCACGAACAATGGCGCCGAGGTGCAATCGCTGTCCGGTTCCGGCGCCGTGCTGCTGGGCGGCCAGACGCTGACCTTGACGAACGCCCACGACGAGTTCGCAGGCACGATCCACGGCTCGGGCGGCCTGGCAATCGCCGGCGGCCATGAAACCCTGACCGGGACCAACACCTATACGGGCGCGACCAGCATCGCGGCGCACTCGACGCTGGAACTGTCCGGCTCGGGCAGCATCGCCGCATCCAGCGGTCTGCTCAACAACGGCATCTTCGACATCGCCGCCACGAACCATGGCGCGGAGGTGCGATCGCTGTCCGGCTCCGGCGCCGTGCTGCTGGGCGACCAGACCCTGACGCTGACGAACGCCCACGAGCAGTTCGCAGGCGTCATCCACGGTTCGGGCGGCCTGGCCATCAGCGGCGGCCACGAAATCCTGGCCGGGACCAATACCTATACCGGCGCCACCAGCATCGCCGCGCATGCGGTCCTGGAGCTCTCGGGCTCGGGCAGCATCGCCGCATCGAGCGGCCTGCTCAACGACGGCATCCTCGACATCGCGGCGACGAACAACGGCGCCGAGGTGCAATCGCTGTCCGGCTCGGGCGCAGTACTGCTCGGCGGCCAGACCCTGACATTGACCGATGCCCACGACGCGTTCGCAGGCGCGATCCACGGTTCGGGCGGCCTGGCAATCGTCGGCGGCCACGAGACCCTGACCGCGACCCATACCTATACCGGCACCACCACCATCGGCGCCAACGCCACCCTGGCGCTGGACGGCGCGGCGAGCATTGCCAACAGCGCCGTGCAAGGCGACGGTGTGTTCGACCTTGCCGGCGCGGCGGGCGACGTCGGCATCCGCAGCCTGAGCGGCTCGGGCAGCGTCCTCCTGGGTAGCAACGACCTGGTGCTGAGCGCAGCCGATGGCGCGTTCGGCGGCAGCATAGCCGGCAATGGCGGTGTGACCGTGCTGGGCGGGAAACAGGCGCTGGAAGGCGCGAACACCTATACCGGCAAGACCCTGGTACGCGGCGGCACGCTGCGCACCCTGGCCGACGCCAACCTCGGCCAGGGCAGCGCCGCGCTCGAACTGGACAACGGCACCTGGCAGACCGGCGCCGACCTGACCCACGAACGCGGCTTGCTGCTGAGCGGCAAAGGCACGGTCGATGTCGATGCGGGCACCACGACGATCGAAGGCGGCGCCGTGAACGGCAGCGGCGCACTCGTGAAGCAGGGCACCGGCACCCTGGTCCTGCGCGGCGTCCTCGGCAACAGCGGCGGCCTGCAGGTGGCGGCCGGCACGCTGGCGCTGGACGCGGTGAACACCTACACCGGCGGCACCACCGTGTCGCAGGGCGGCACGCTGCGCATCGGCAGCGACGCGGCCCTGGGCGCCGCAGGCAACGGCCTGACCCTCGACGGCGGCACGCTGCAGACCACCGGCACCATGGATTCGGCACGCAGCATCGCACTGACCGAGCGTAACGGCATCGTCGACACCGAAGGCGCGGACAGCGTCGTCACCTGGAACGGCAACATCAGCGGCGAAGGCCGCCTGGTGAAAGAGGGCGCCGGCACCCTGGTGCTGGGCGGCGACAACGGCGGCGGCAAGGGCAGCGACAACGTGCGCGGCGACGGCTGGACCGGCGGCCTCACCATCAACGACGGCCTGGTGAAGGTGACCCATGCCTATGGCCTGGGCTGGGGAAGCGTGCTCACCTTTAACGCGGGCACGATCTACGCCACCGTCGATATCGCCACCGGCCAGGACATCCGTGTCGGCGGCTCCACCGCGATCTACACCGAAACCGGCACCACCACGACCCTGGCCGGCAACATGCTGTCGAGCGCAGCGGGCAACGGCTGCTTCACCAAGACCGGCCTTGGTACGCTGAACGTCACCGGCACCGCCAACATCGACGCCACCTGCGTGATGCAGGGCAAACTGCTCGCGAACGGCAACTTCACCAGCCAGGTGACGGTGGCGCAGGGCGCCACGCTCGGCGGCAGCGGCACGATCAAGGGCGACCTGCTGGTACGCGGCACGCTCTCGCCGGGCAACTCGCCGGGCATGCTGACCGCCGACGCGAATGTCACCATGGCCAGCGGCAGTACCTACAAGGAAGACATCGGCGGCACCGTGCAGGCCTCGGCCGCCTCGCCGATCGGCGCGGCCGGCTACTACTCGTACCTGAACGTCGTCAACGGCAAGCGCTTCGTGATCGAGCCGGGCGTGACCCTGGCCCCGACGCTGAGCGACCTGTACACGCCGCAGGAATCGGGCTACGGCTCGGCGCCGCTGGCGCCGCAGCTGGGCCAGACCTTCCGTATCGTCACGGCCGATGGCGGCATCGTCGGTCGCTTCGACACGGTGGCCCAGCCGGCTGGCCTGGCGGGCATGCGCTTTGCCGCGTTCTACAACGTCGGCGGCAGCAACAGCATCGAACTGAAGGTGCTGCCTGCTTCCTACGCCGGCTGGCTGGCGGACGGCAAAGCTAACGGCAACGTGCGGGCGGCGGGTGCGGCCCTCGATACCCTCGTGGCCATCGACGAAAGCGGCCGCGCCAGCGCGCAGCAGAACGCCTTGCTGTACCGCGTCGCATCGTACGACGCCACCCGCCTCGCACCGCTCGTGCGCGGCCTGTCGGGCGAAGTGCACGCGGCGCTGGCGGCCGCGGCGCCACAGGCTGGCTGGGACCTGGAGCGCAGTGTCCTCAAGCACGGCGTTGCCGGCGACCGCCGCAACGAGAACAGCGCCTTGTGGATCGACATCACGGGTAACCGCGGCAAGTGGAGCGCCGACGATGCGGCATCGGGCTTCCATGCCGACCGCGTCCAGCTGACCGTGGGCGCGGACCTGCTGCGCGACGCCGGCACCCGCCTTGGCTTCGGCTACAGCCATGCCCGGAGCGACCTCGACGCCGTCGAGGGCAGCGGCAAGCTGCGCCAGAACAAGCTGTTCGTATATGGCGAGCAGGCCGTTGGCGGCGCGGTCGTCGACGCGATCGCTTCGCATGGCCGCGACAAGGCCGACAGCCAGCGCGCCGATCCGTTCGGTGGCGCCGCGCTGGGCGCGCATGTCGACGGCAAGAGCAGCCTGCTCGGCCTGGGCGTGCGGTCCGCCACCGGCGTGGCCGGCACAAGCTTCGCGCCGTTCGCACGGGTGACCCTGCAACACGCGCAACGCGACGCCGCCAGCGAAACCGGCGCCTCGGCCGCGGCGCTGGCGCTGGACAGCTACTCGGCCAGCGGCACGCGCCTGGTGGCGGGCCTGGCGGCGGCATCGCGCAACAGCGATCCGCTCCAGGCATCGACCTACCGCTTCAATGTCGGCGCCGGCGTCGACAGCGGCGACCTGCTGCGTCCGCGCCTGGGCGCTGCGCTGTCGGATATCGGCATCGCGGTCGCCGCGCCGGAAGCCGGCCGGGTGTTCCTGCAGGGCGGCGTGAGCGGTACGCTGCAGCTGCGCAAGGGCGCCTACCTGTACTTCGGCCTGAGCGGCGAAGCGCGCAGCGGTTACTACCAGGCCGGCGGCAACGCCGGGGTGCGCGCGGTGTTCTGATAAGGCGCCGGCGCAAGCCGGCGTGCATTGCATGGGCCGGCCCGCGCCGGCCCTTTTCATTTTTGGGATAGACTGCTGCGCATGTTCGACCAACTCATGCATTTCTGGATCAACCGCGCCGCCGACACGCAGCGGCGCGCCCTGGCGCAGGATTTCCTGGCGCGCGCCGGCGTCGCCAACACGCGGGTCGAGGCGGTCACGCCCGAGACGCTGCCGCAAGTGCATCTGCGCACACCCTTCGTCAATTCGCGCGCCGAGCTGGCGATCTTCTCTTCGCACCTGCGCGCCGTCGGGGAGGCCTGGCGCTCGGGCAGTGCGGCGGCCCTGATCCTCGAGGACGACGTGCGTAGCCACCATGTGTTCGACAGCGCCGCCTTGCTGGCCGCAGCGCCGCCCGACTGGGAAATCCTGCAGCTGCACGTGAGCCATGCCCCGGTCATCCGCGAGCTGGGCGAACTCTACCTGCGCCACGGCATCCTGTGGCACGAATGGGAGCCATCCTGCTATTCGGCCGGCGCCTACCTGGTCAGCCGCGCCGGCATGGAGCGCCTGCTGGCGCGTTACTGTCCCGACGGCGTCAGCGTCGACCTGACCGGCGTGCACGCCTACGGCAAACTGGTAGCCGACCATTTGCTGTACCGCCGCAGCATCTGCTACACGGCCACGCTGCCGTTCTTCTTCAATGATGTGGCGCTGGCCTCGACCCACGCGCCGCAGCGCGACGCGACCCACCACCGCCCGGGTGCGGCCGGCGCCGACGAGGTACGCCGGCAGATTGCCGCGCGCGCCGCTTATCCATTCGCCCTGCGGCCGCTATGACTGCAACCCGCCACGCCATCGCTGTGGTGATCGTCACCACCTGCCGTACCTCGCTGCTGCGCGCGCTGCGCTCGGTGTTCCGCCAGCGCCTGGAGGGCGGCCGCATCCAGGTGCTGGTGGGCGTCGATTGCGACCCGCACAATCGCCTGGGCGAGCTGCTTGCCGCGGTGGCGCCGGAATGCCCGCCGCACGTGACCATCTCGCTCATCAACCTCGGCTACTCGACCTCGCAGCGCCACGGCGGCCCGCACGCGTCCTACTACGGCGGCTCGCTGCGCTCGGCGCTGACCCTGCTGGCCGACGCCCGCGTGGTGGTGTACCTCGATGACGACGACTGGTTCAAGGAAGAGCATTGCGCACGCATCCTGCGCGCCATCGAGGGCAAGAAGTGGGCGTTCTCGTATTCGATCTACGCCGACGGGAATACCGGGCGCGAGTGGTGCGTGGACGAACTCGAAAGCGTCGGCGTCGGCCGCGGCCTGTATGCGCAGGCCTTTGGCGGCTTCGTGCGCCCGAGCGGGCTGGCCATCGACAAGCTGCAGCTGCTGCACGTGGTGCACCTGTGGTCCTGCGCCGCCTTCGGCAGCGGCGACGGCGAGGACCGCCTGGTATTCGCACAGCTGCGCAACGAGCCGCATGGCTGCACCGGCGTGGCGACCGTCTGCTGCGCGCTCGACCCGAACGACGCCCTGCATGCGCGCCGCGTGGCGTTCATGCGCAGCCGCGGCGTCGAGTATGTGGGCGAAGCGAAACGCGAATCGAGCCGCGCTGCGCCGCCGGGCTAGGCAGAGGCGGATCGATCACGGCCGGGGCTGGGCGCCCGCTGCTTCGGCATAGGCGGCGTAGGGGCCTTGGGACGCAAGGGCGGCCAGCGCCGCGTCGTAGCCTTGCGGCGCCTCGACGTGGCTGGCCGCCTTCCAGATGGCGTCGAAATGGCTGCCTGTCCAGGTATTGGCGCCGGTTTGCACATAGGTGTACAGCCAGGGCGCATCGAGCAGCACCACGCGCCCGCGCACGAGCATGGCGTGCATCACCGCGGTGTCTTCGCCGCGCGCCAGCGCCGGATACGGCGGCACCCGCTCGCGCCGGGCCAGCATCGAACCTTCCCACTCGCGCGTGCCCGACACGCCGATGCGCCACGCCGCCGGCGACCACAACAGCCAGCGGCTCAGGAACAAGGCCTCGGCCTGCATCGACTGCAGCATCAGCATGCCCAGTTCCAGCCGCTGCGGGTGGTACAGGTCGTCGTCGTCCCACTGGCAGATCCAGTCGCCGCGGGCGGCGGCCAGCGACAGGTTGCGCAAGGCGCCCAGGCTGGCGCCCGGGCCGTCGGGCACCACGATGCGGATGCGGCTGTCGCCAAGCGCGCGGCAATAGGCCTCGATCGGCGTGCCCGGCGCATCGCATACCAGCAGCAGCTCGCGCTCGGGCCAGCTCTGGCTGCGGAAGCAATCCACCGCGAAGCGCGACGGGAACAGGTGGCCGCGGGTCACCATCAGGCAGGACACCAGCGGCCGGGGACCGGGATAGGCCAGCAGCTGCAGGCTGCCTTGCTGGACCACGGCGCCGTCCTGGCCCAGCCTGAAGCCGATGCCGCGCTCCGGCTGCGGCAGGAAGTCCCTCATGGATGGCGCGGCAGTCTGGGTGTCGGTCATGGCAGAAAGGGGCGCGCCAGCGCGGCGTAGGTGGTGGCGCCGGCGCGCACATAGTCTTCGGTGAGCAGCCCGGCATGGAAGGCGGTGAAATCGGTGCGCCCTGCATCCCACCACAGGTGGCTGCACAGGTGCAGGCTGAAGACGTCGCGCGTGTCGGGGTCGAGCCGTTCGAACAGGTTCTGCATGCCGGCCGCGGTCCAGGGATGGCGGTAGAAGTACTGGCGCGGCACCACGTGCAGCAGATCGGGATGCGCCTCCCACAGGCGGCTCGCCAGCTGGCAGGAGTGGCTGGTCCACTTGCCGTCGAAGGCGCCGTAGGACGCGTCGAGCCAGCGCCCGATGAAGGGGCTGCCCGGGGCGGCCATGATCAGCGCGTTGCACAGCGAAGGGCGCAGCACGCCGCGGGCATCGGGCAGGGCGCCTTCGTCGCCCAGCACGCAATCGTATTCGTACAGGTGGTCCGGCAGCGCCGCCACGAACAGCGTGTCGATGTCGGCGTACACACCGCCGTGCTCGCGCAGCACCTTCAGGCGAATGAAGTCGGCTTCGTGCGCATAGCTCCAGCCGGCCGAGGCGATCTGCCGTCCCTCCTCGGACTGGGCGTACGAGGCCGCCGGCAGGGGCTCGCGGGTAACCTGGCGCAGGGTCAGGTGCGGCTTGATGCGCTCCCACAGCGGGCCATACGGCTCGTTCGCGTAATGGAACCAGATGGCGTCGGGGCGGTTCAGCTGGCGGCACGATTCCAGGCACAGGTAGTGCGCAAGGTGGAAGGGCTCGTTCTGTTCCCTGAGGCCGAAGATGAAGTGAAACAGGCGGGGAATCACGCTCGTGCTCATGCGGGTACTCCGATGGCCAGCCGGAACCGGCGCATGACGCTGCCCTCGGCATAGCGGTTGGCGATGGTTTCGCTGAGGCGCCGCGCGTGCGGGTCGGGCTGGTGCCGGTGTGCGAAACGGTAGCGCATCTTGCTGCGCGCATCGGCGACTTCGGCGACGGCCCAGCGATGGTCGCTGCCGTAGGACGTGCCGGGCCAGTCGATCGGCGCGAGGGTGCCGCCGATCAGGCCGGGATGGTCGCGCCCGAGGAAGTCGAGCTGGCCGCTCCAGCCGGTCATCAGCACCGGGCGCCCGAGCGCGGCGGCGTCGAAGGCGCCCATGCCCCAGCCCTCGGCGCGGGCGAGCGAAATATACGTGTCGCCCACCTGGTGCAGGCGGTCGATCCAGGCGCCGCTGACGCCGTCGCCGCTCAACACGCCCACCGTCGGCAGCGCCGCGCGCCCGTGCTCGCGCCGGAACGCTGCCATGGATTCCTGGACCAGCTGCAGCGAGGTCTTGCCCGCTTCATGCGGCAGCGGGAAGTGCACCGGCTTGGTCGAGGTCTTGATGCACAGCGCAACCGGTTCGTCATGCCTGAACTCCTGGAGAAAGGCATCGAGCAGGCGCGGTATGTCCTTGCGCAGCATCCAGGCGCCGATCGTGTAGAACACGAAGTGGTCGGCGCCGATGCCGAGCTGGCGCCGCAGTGCCGCGCGCTCCTCGGGCGTGACGTCGTCGTGGGCGTGACGGCGGATGTGGGGCACCACGTGCACCGGCACGGTCACGCCGCCGGCGCGAAACACATCGGCGTTGAATTCCGATGGGACCAGCACGCCGTCGTAGCGGTTCAGGATGGCCGGCCACGTGGCGGGAATCCGGTCCGACTCCCAGGTGCAGTAGGCGAAATTGGCCTTGCCCGGTTCCAGGCACTGGGGCAGGTATTCGGGAACCAGGTGCGCCACCACGATGCGGTAATCGCGCGGGGCGCTGGTGCGCGCGAGGATGGCCGGCAGGTCGCGCAGGGATGGGTCGCCGGCAGCGGCGCGCACGGCTTCGAGCAACTGCGGTGCCATGCCGGGCGCCCAGCGCTGCAAGCCGCTTGCGCCCCAGAACACCGGCTGCCACTGGACGTCGAGGCCGAGATTCAGCAAGCCGCGCAGGTAGGCGATGCCGGACAAGCCGTAGCCCGTGGTGTCGCCGTAGGAGATGTATTTGATCATGGTGCCAGGTCGTGTGCGAGCCGCTCGATGCGCAGCTCGGCGATGCGCAGGTGCGCGCCGCCGCCCGCCAGTATACAGACAACGATATCCTTGCGGCTGCCTGGTAGATCGAGCGTCAGGGCCGCGGCCGCCGGAGCCGCGCCGTCGACGCGGGCGCGCACCTCGGCCAGCGTGGCGCCGCTGCCCTGGATGTTCGCGCGCAGCGTCAGTTCGCCGCCGCCGCCTTCGGCCAGTACCAGCAGCAGGCAGTAACGGCCGGCCGCGAAGGGGAGGGGGATGTGGCATGCGGCCGTGCCGGAACCGGCAACGGGTGCCGGGTGTTCGTCGGTGCTGGCGCTGCGGAGCACCAGTTGGTCGCCCTCCATCACGCCGTCGGTGCGTCCGTGGCGCGCCAGGTAGCTGGCCAGCATCCGCACCGGATAGTCGGACGCGTAGACCAGGTGGGCGTAATAGAAGTCGTTGTAGTTGTTGACGCCCTCGGACAGGCCGAGCTGCTGCAGGCCGGCGGCGGACTTGGTGCGGTAGCCGATCATTCGTCCGTCGGTGGCATCGACAAAGGCAAGCGCTTCGGTATTGTCGCGCTGGGCCAGGTTGATGACTTCACCGAGGTGGATCTGTTCCGGCTCGCAGTGCATGGCGATGGCCTTGCCGAACAGGATGGGCCCGGTCGGGCAGAGCGACGACGCGCCACGGTAGCGGGTGCGGCAGTTTGCGACGATCATGCGGATCGCCGCTTCGAACGCGGGCAGGCGCGGCGGGGCGGCGATGATGGTATTGCTGACGATCCAGGGCGCATGCACGGCACGGTCGCGGAAAATCGCCAGCTTGCCCGAGGAGACAGGGAGCGGAGCATGGAAGAACACCGACAGGTCGGCATACGCGCCGCCGAACTCGTGCAGCAGGCACAGGCGCGCCAGGTCGGCGCGGTAGGCGTAGGGCATCAGCTCCTCGAAGGCCCAGGCCACGTCTGCCTCCATGTGACCGCGCAGGAAGTCGCGGATTGCATCCTGATCGTAGAGTTGGTGCGGCAGCGCCGGATGGTGCTCGCGGAACGAGGCGACGTTGCGCGCCACGGCCGGCGGCAGGGCGGCCACGTCGACGGCAGGGCGGTCGGCGATCAGGATGCTGAACAGTTTCATAGTGTAGGGATCAATATGCAGGGATCAATAGTCCAGGCAAGATTGTAGTGGGAAAGGAGGCCTTGCCAACAGCGACACAGCTTTGCTATAGTGCGCCTCCGCTTCAGCGCCGAGCGAAAACGTCAACGAAATCAAGTAGTTGATTTAGCAACGGCAAGTCAGGAAACTGAGCTGAAGCAAAGAAGGGGTTGACGAGGATCAGAAATTGCTTCATACTCTTTCTCCTCTGCTGCTGACGAACAAAACGATTCGCAAGCGCAGCAAAGGAAGCGCCGAATAAGTTCTTTAACAATTAACAGTCGATAAGTGTGGGCGTTTGATGAAGGTGCCAGCTGACTCGTTCAGCTGATTACTTAAATTATCAAATGTTCGCACAAAAGAAATATGTTGCTCAGCAATGAGTGACGGTCAGTATTTTGAGTGAGCGAAATCGATCCAGTGGATCGATTTCGGAATCGGTAGCAATGCCGGTTTCGACAAACAGAGATTGAACTGAAGAGTTTGATCCTGGCTCAGATTGAACGCTGGCGGCATGCTTTACACATGCAAGT
>NZ_JASNRC010000027.1 GCF_030411995.1 Massilia sp. YIM B02769 | reverse complement strand
AAAGTAGGGTGGGGACTCGTCCCCACCGCTATGCCATCAACACAAAAACCGGTGGGTTCAAGAACCCACCCTACACGCTGTGCCATCAACGCGAAACAACCGGTGGGTTCGAGAACCCACCCTACACACTAGCGCAAGCATGGCATCCACAAAACATTCACGTTGAAAACCCGGCGTACCGAACTAGAATGAAATCAGGTTCGTTCGGGGAACTGACATGAACACTCCAGGTATGCGTGCAGTTAAGCGTCTTGCTGTTGGCTTATTGATTGCCGGCAGCGTCGGCGGATGTGCTGTCTATGGGCCGCCGTATGCCGCGGCCTACGATCCCACCTATTACTCGGGCTACGGCTACGGCTCTCCGACCTACGTCGGCCCCCCGGTCGCACTCAACTTCGGATTCGGCTACTACGATCGCGGCTATGGCTACCGTCATGGACATGGCCACTACCATGGCGGACGGTCGCACGGTTGGTACGGCAGAGGCGGTGGCTGGTCGCACCGCGGTGGAGGCTGGGGACATGGCCGAGGCCGGCGTTGAGCCGGCCTGGTCGCGGAGTTCAGGCGCCGTGCAGGCGGCCGGCAGGCGTGGCGGCGTGCTCGAGGTTGTCCCACAGGCGGTCGTGCAACGGCAGGATGAGTACATTGCAGATCGGTTCAAGCACTGCGGCAACGCCGCCGATCGCCCAGGAACCCGTCGTCACGTACATCACACTGAAAGCCACCCCGGCGTGCAGGAAGGTCTGGCTCAGCTTTTCGCCGGCAACCAACATGGTGCGCGTCTTGTCGTCACGCGCCATGCGGCGGCGTTTGGCCCAGGCAGCTTCGTGGAAAGGGAGCAGCAGCACGTTAATGATCGGTTCCGCGATCACGGCCAGGCCACTGAACACCGCCGAGCCCGTCACCGTGTAGGCGAGGGCATAGGCGATGCCCATATGGGTGAGGACCTGGCTGAGGCGTTTGGCTGCGGTGATCATGTACTGCTCCAGTTCTTAACAATCTGAAGCAAATGATAGTCATTCTCATCCGCGATATAAAGTAAATTGATTTAAGTAAATCGATAGGCATAGTCTATCGATAGCCCGGCAGTGCCATCAAACGCTCAAATAGGGGCAAGGACGCGTCCGCAATCCGGTCCAGGCTGCCCTCGCGCAGCGCCGCCGTATCGACACGATGTGCACTACGCGCGCCAGCCCAGCGCAACAGGGCAGCGCAGGCATCCGGATGATCGAACAAGCCATGCAGATAGGTGCCGAGGATCTGCCCATCCGCCGAACGCACTCCTTCGGGCCGCCCGTCGATGCGGAACGCCGGCAGCTCCAGCGCCGGACCTTCGGATTCGCCCATGTGAATCTCGTAGCCTTCCACCCGCGCGCCGCTGTCCTCGAAAGCGCAGCTTCCGCTGACCTGGCACAGCCGCTTCTCCCGCGTCATCGTCGTGACCAGGTCGAGCAGGCCAAGTCCCGGCGAGTCTCCCGCACTCCCTTCGACTCCTTGCGGATCGCGCACCACCGTCCCCAGCATCTGGAAGCCGCCGCACACGCCGATCACCTTGCCGCCATAGCGCAGGTGACGGGCGATCGTATCGGGCCAGCCCTGGGCCTGCAGCCAGGCCAGGTCGCCGCGCGTGTTCTTGCTGCCCGGGAGGATGATGAGATCGGCAGCAGGTATCGCTTCGCCCGCACGGACGAAGCGGACATCGACGTCCGGATGCGCACGCAGCGCATCGAAGTCCGTGTGATTGCTCATGCGCGGCAGACTCGGCACCACCACCTTGAAGGCGCCGCGTCCGGCCTGGGCCGGCTGCACCGCATCCTCTGCATCCAGGTACAGGCCGTGCAGGTAGGGCAGCACCGCCAGCACCGGTTTATCGGTCTCGCGCTCCAGCCAGTCGAGCCCCGGCTGCAGCAGCGCGATGTCGCCACGGAAGCGGTTGATCACGAAGCCGACGATTCGCGTGCGTTCGCTCTCCGACAAACAGGCCAGGGTGCCGACGATGTGCGCGAACACGCCGCCACGGTCGATGTCGGCTACCAGGATCACCGGGCAGTCGACCGCCTCGGCGAATCCCATATTGGCGATGTCGCGCTCGCGCAGGTTGATCTCGGCCGGGCTGCCCGCGCCCTCGACCACGATGCACTCATACTGATTACCGAGGCGCGCATGCGACTCCAGCACCGCCGCCATCGCCACCGTTTTATAGTCGTGGTAATCGCGCGCATTCATCTCGGCGCGCACGCGGCCGTGGATGATCACCTGGGCGCCAGTGTCGCTGGAAGGTTTCAGCAGCACCGGATTCATGTCGGTATGCGGGAGGATACCGGCGGCTATCGCCTGCAGTGCCTGGGCGCGGCCGATCTCGCCGCCGTCCTGCGTCACCGCGCTGTTCAGCGCCATGTTCTGCGGCTTGAACGGCGCCACGCGCACGCCCTGCCGCTTCAACAGCCGGCACAGCGCCGCGACGACCGTGCTCTTGCCGGCATCCGAGGTCGTGCCCTGCACCATCAGGGTCTGGAAAGGGAAGCGGCTCATTTGCGGTGCTTGCGTGCTTCTTCCAGCTTTTCGCACATCACGGCAGCGCCTGCGATCATGCGCGGGCCGGCGCGGTTCAGCAGGTTTCCGTCCACCGTGAACAGGTTCCCGTTGCGCACCGCCGTCATGGTCGGGTACTGGCGCCACAGGTTGACGCCGCCGTAGTTCTTCTCGGCGGTGCCGAAGATGGCTTCCGGGTCGGACTGCAGCACGCTTTCGAGTGTCACCACCGGCGCCGTCACCGGCAGCGTATGGAAGATGTTCTCGCCGCCGCACAGGCGCAGCGCATCGGTGACGATGTGCTTGCCGCTCAGTGTGTACAGCGGCTTGTCCCACACTTGGTAAAAGGTGCGCACCGGCGAGCGGCCCGCATACTGTTTGCGCAGGCTTGCCAGCTGCGCGCGCAGGTCGGCCGCCACCGGACGCGCCGCGGCTTCCGTGCCCATTAATTGGGCCAGGCGCAGCAGGCTGTCCGGGATGCCTTCCAGGGTCTGTGGGTCGCTGAGGTAGATCGGAATCCCGAGCCGGCGTACCAGCTCGATCTGACGTTCGGAACTGCCGTGCATCCAGGCCACGATGAGGTCGGGCTTCAAGGCCATGATGCGTTCGACATCCACCTCGCGGTTCGAGCCGATGCGCGGGATGCGCTTGGCCGCCTCCGGATAATCGCTGTAGTCGACCGCGCCAACCACGCGCGCGCCGCCGCCCGCCGCAAACAGGAGTTCGGTGGCATGCGGCGCCATCGAGATCACGCGCTGCGCCGGCTTTGCCAGCGTGACGCCCGCTCCGGCATCGTCCTTGACCGTCACCGCCTGCGCGGCTGGACCCAGCACCAGGCCAGCCAGCAGGATGTATCGCACCCACTTCAACTTCATGCTTCGCTCCATTCCTCCAGGGCGCGCGCGAGGCGGCGCCACTCTTCTTCGTTGGCAGGCAGGCCGAGACGGATGCCGCGCGCCGCTTCGGTAAACAGGCGGCACCAGATGCCGCGCCTGGCCAGGTGTTCGTGAAACGCTTCCGGCCGCGCGTGCGGCCACCAGTGGAACAGCGGCGTGCCCGTCGCCTCGATGCCATGGGCGCCCAGCAGCATCCGCATGTGTTCACCGGCCAGCAGCAGGCGTGTTTGCGTCGCATCCTGCCAGGCCCGGTCTTCCAGCGCCGCGCGCGCGATGGTTTGCGCCGGGCCGCTGACCGCCCAGGGGCCGAGCAGATCGGCCAGCTCCGCCAGCAG
Source organism: Massilia sp. YIM B02769 (assembly GCF_030411995.1). GTDB lineage: Bacteria > Pseudomonadota > Gammaproteobacteria > Burkholderiales > Burkholderiaceae_D > Telluria. The sequence goes on along the minus strand of NZ_JASNRC010000027.1, from coordinate 10,034 downwards.
CGCCGGATGCGCACCGACGAAGCCCAGGCGCAGTCCGGCCAGGCCGAAGAACTTGCCGACCGAGCGCAGCACGATCAGTCCCGGCTGCGCACTGTCGGCGGCCACGCTCAGGCCCGGCGCCGTGTCGCCAAAGGCTTCGTCGACCACCAGCCAACCGCCGCGCCTGGCGAGCCGCGCCGCCCAGTCGCGCAGCTGCTGCGCCGGGACCGTGGCTCCGGTCGGGTTGTTCGGATTGACGAGCACCAGCACGTCGCAGTCGTCGACTACCTCGTCCAGCTGCGCATACGGCACCTGGCGCAGACTGTGACCATGCCGGCCCCAGTGGTGGGCGTGTTCCGCATACGAGGGCGCCGCCACCACTACACGCGAAGGTGGACGCAGGCGCGGCAGCGCCTGGATCGCGGCCTGGGTGCCGGCCACCGGCAGCAGGGCCGGCGCGCGGTAAAAGGCGCAGGCGGCAGCGGTCAATGCCGGATCGGGTTCGGGTAGCCGGTGCCAGGCTTCGGCCGGCAGCGGTGGGATCGGATAACCCCAGGGATTGATGCCGGTCGAGAGGTCGATCCAGTCGTCGCGCCGATAGCGCAACGCAGCCGCGCGCAGGTTACCGCCGTGTTCAAGCATGGCCGACTCCGTCGATGAGGAGTGCCGCGACACAGACCGCAGCCACCCACAGCAGGGTCGAATGCAGCACCAGGCGCCAGGCGCGTTCGATGTCTTCCGGCGCGGCGGCGCGGCCCAGGCCAAGCGGTGGACGCTGTTCCACGACGCCGTCGTAGCGCGCGGCGCCGCCGAGGGCGATGCCGAGGGCGCCCGCGCCGCTGGCCATCACCGGACCGGCGTTCGGGCTGCTCCAGGCCGGGGCTTGCGTGCGCCAGCATCTCCATGCACGCAGGTGGCCGCCGCGCGGCGCCAGCAGCACGTAGCTCAAGGCGGTCAAACGCGCCGGGACGAGATTCAGCGCGTCGTCGATGCGCGCGGCCACGCGGCCAAACAGGTTGAAGCGTTCGCTGCGATAGCCCCACATCGCATCGAGCGTGTTCGCGAGGCGGAACAGCAGCGCGCCCGGCCCGCCGGCGACGACGAACCAGAACAGGGTGCCGAAGACGGCGTCGTTGCCGTTCTCGAGCAGGGACTCGGCGCCGGCCTTGGCCAGGTCGGACGGGTCCGCGTCAGCCGTATCGCGGCTGACGATGCGGCCGGTGAGCCGCCGTGCTTCCGCCAGTTCGCCAGCGCGCAGGGCCGCGAAGATCGGCATCGTGTGCTCGCGCAGGCTGCGCAGACCCAGGGCAAGGTAGAGCAGGAGCGCATGCACCAGCAGACTTGCGTATGCAGTGAGCCACCATGCCAGCAGCGTCAGTGGCAGCACCGCCAGCACCCAGGCCAGCGCGCCGCGTGCCAGCCGCCAGCGGCTGCGGTTCAGGCGCGCTTCGAGCGCATTCGCCAGCCGTCCGAAGCCCACCAGCGGATGCCAGCGCCGCGCTTCGCCCAGCACCAGGTCGAGCGCCACGCCCGCCACCAGCAGCAGGGCCAGCGCACTGGCGGACAAGCCGCTCAGCACGGCGCGCCTTTCAGCACCAGCGGCAGGCCGGCCGCCACCAGGATCACGCGGCTCGCACGTGCGGCCACTTCCTGGTTCAGCCACCCCGCCTCGTCGGCGAAGCGGCGCGACAGGGTGCCCATCGGCACGATGCCCATGCCGACTTCATTCGACACCAGTATCAGCTCGCCCGGCAAGCCGGCGTCCAGCACATCGAGCAGGGCCGCGCGCTCCTGGTCGAAGCGCGCCGGCAGCAGCAGCTTGCCCGATTCAGGCAAGGGTTCATCGCCGCACAGCATCAGGTTGGTCAGCCACAGCGTCAGGCAGTCGACCAGCACCAGGCGCCCGGCCGTGCATTCGCGGCGCAGCGCGCCGGCCAGGCCCAGGGATTCCTCGACCGTGGGCCAGTGCGCCGGACGCCGGGCGCGATGGTGGGCGATGCGTTCGCTCATTTCGCCGTCGCCGGCGTGGGCGGTGGCCAGGTAGACGACGTCCTTGCCGGAGTCGCGCGCCAGGCGCTCGGCCATGGCGCTCTTGCCGGAGCGGGCGCCGCCGAGGATCAGGGTGGCGCTCATGGCGCCGCCCGCGTGAACAGTCCGGCGACCGCCTGCGGGTTCGAGGCGAAGTAGCCGTGGAAGTAGGAAGCGGTCAGCGAACCGACCTGGTACACGGCCTCGCCCTGGGTCCCGGCCGGATTGCGCACCGTGTGCCGCAGCGGCGCGACCGGCGTCTCCAGGCGCGAATAGTGGAAGGTGTGGCCGCGCAGTTGGCCTTGCGGCGTGTCCAGCCCCTGGGCGCCGAGGCCGGCCAGGCGTGACCCCATGGTGACCGCGCCGGGCAGCAGCCCGGCCATCGGCCAGGTCTGGCCATCCGCATCGGTCAGTTCGCCGGCCAGGGCCATCATGCCGCCGCACTCGGCCAGGATGGGCAGTCCGGCCGCATGCGCCGCTCTTATCGAGGCACGCCAGCGCGCGGCCTGCGACAGTGCCTGCGCATGCAGTTCCGGATAACCGCCAGGCAGGTAGACGGCATCGGCATCCTGCGGCACGGGTTCGTCGGCCAGCGGAGAAAAGTAGGCAAGCTGCGCACCGAGGATGCGCAGCGTGTCGAGGTTGGCCGGGTAGAGAAAGGCAAAGGCGGCGTCGCGTGCGATGGCAATCGTCTTGCCGGCCAGTGCGGGCTCGATCGGCGGCCCGTCCTGCGCCTCGGGCGTGAGCAGCGGCAGGGCTTCCCACGCTGCGGCGTCAAACTGCAGCGCATCGGCCAGCGCGTCGAGGTAGCTGTCGATTTGCGGTTGCTCGCCCGGCAGCACCAGGCCCAGGTGGCGCTCCGGCAGGCTGGTTGCCTGGCGTTGCAGGGAGCCGAGCAGCGGGATATCGCGCAGCGAGCTTGCCACCATCTGCGCGTGGCCGGGGCTGGCGACGCGGTTGGCGATCACGCCGGCCATCTGCACCGGACCGTAGTCGCGCAGGCCGCGCGCCACTGCGCCGGCGGTTTGCGCCATGGCTGAAGCGTCGATCACGGCCAGCACCGGCATGCCGAACTGGTTCGCCAGGTCGGCCGCCGAGGGGGTGCCGTCGTACAGGCCCATCACGCCCTCGACCAGCACCACGTCGGCCTCGCGCGCGGCTTGCGCCAGGCGGCGCCGGCATTCGTCCAGGCCCACCATCCAGAGGTCGAGCGTGTGCACAGGCGCGCCGCAAGCGCGTTCCAGCAGCATCGGGTCGATGAAGTCGGGACCGCACTTGAACACGCGCACGCGCTGGCCGCCCCGCACCAGCTTGCGCGCCAGCGCGGCAGTGACGCTGGTCTTGCCCTGGCCGGAAGCGACGGCAGCCACCAGTACCATCCGTGCGCCGGCCCCCAGCGTCGTCACCATTCGGTCCCCGCTTGCGCGGCGATGCCGGCGGCAAAGGCGTGCTTCACCACGTTCATCTCGGTGACGGTGTCGGCAATCGCCACCAGCTCGGGCGGCGCGCCGCGGCCGGTGATGACCACGTGCTGCATGGGCGGGCGATCCAGCAGGTCTTCGATGACGGTGTGGACGTCGAGGTAGCGGTATTTGAGGGCGATGTTCAGTTCATCCAGCACCACCACTCCCACCTTCGGATCGGACAGGAAGCGCTTCGCCTGGGCCCAGGCGGCAAGCGCTTTCTCGACGTCGCGTTCGCGGTTCTGGGTTTCCCAGGTATAGCCTTCGCCCATCGCATGGAAGCTCACCTCTTCGGGAAAGCGGCGCAGGAACAGTTCTTCGCCGGTGGCCATCGCGCCCTTGATGAACTGGACCACGCCCACCTGCATGCCGTGGCCGAGGGCGCGCGCCGCCATGCCAAAGGCGCTCGAGCTCTTGCCCTTGCCGTTGCCGGTGTTGACGATGATGATGCCAACCTGCTTGTCGGCCGCCTGGATGCGCGCATCGATGACGGCCTTCTTGCGCTCCATGCGCACGCGGTGCCGTTCGTTGAGCGCGGCCGTCTGTTCGGGTGTCATGTCGTTCATGGAAGCTCCGGGAGTGGCTGCGCTTTTAGTGGCGGCGCAGACGGTGCAGTTGATAGAGGAAGATGGGAGCGCCGATGATGGCGGTGACGGCGCCGACCGGCAGCTGCTGCGGCGCGACCACGGTGCGTGCAAGCGTATCGCACAGCACCAGGAAGCTGCCGCCGGCCAGCACCGAAGCCGGGATCAACACGCGGTGGTCGGGGCCGAACGCGAAGCGGCAGGCATGCGGCACGATCAGGCCGACGAAGCCGATCGAGCCGGCGCTGGTGACGGCGCTGGCGGTCAGCACTCCCGAAACCAGGAACAGGCCGCGGCGCAGGCTGCCGACCCGCACGCCCAGGGCCACCGCCGCTTCCGCGTGCAGGGCCATGACGTTCATGCCGCGCGCGTTGCGCAGCGCATAGAGGAGCGCCATGCCCAGCACCAGCCAGGGCAGCAGGCGCACCGGTGCGCCGGCGACGTCGCCGATCATCCAGAACACCATGGTGCGCAGCCGGCCTTCGGGCGCGATCGACAGCATCAGGGTAATCAGGGCCACGCACAGCGAGGAGATCACCACGCCGGTCAGCAGCAGGGTCGAAGTGCCGCCGCCCTGGCCGGCGCCGCCGCGCAGGTCCTGGCGCGCCAGCGCATACAGCAGCAGCGAGACCACGACGGCGCCGCCGACGGCCGCCAGTTCGACAGTGGCCATGGCCGCCATCAGCATCAGCGCCGCCAGTGCGCCGACCGAGGCTCCGGCCGAGATGCCGAGGATGTAGGGGTCGGCCAGGGGATTGCGCAGCAGCGCCTGCATCAGCACCCCGGCCAGGGCCAGGGCGGCGCCGGTGACAAAGGCCACCGTGGCGCGGCCGGCGCGCAGCTCCAGCAGCGAAGCCGCCAGGGTTTGCGGGCGGCCCTCGGCCAATTGGCGCAATGCCGCCGGCACTTCTGCCAGCCTGACCTCGATCGAGCCGGTCATGCCCGCATACAGCATGCAGGCGATCGCCACGAGCAGCATCGCCGCCGTGACCAGGAACACGCGCTGGCGCAACGGTTGCAGGGAGAGGGGCAGGGTGCGCATGGCGGGTGCGGTTTAGCGGATGCCGTAGCGCAGGCCGGCGAACCAGCTGCGTCCGGCGGTGTTGTAGTTGCGGGCCAGCTCATACTGCTTGTCGAAGCTGTTGTTCACCCGGGCCAGCAGCGAGAAGTCGTCGTTGATCCGCCAGCTTGCATACAGGTTGAGCAAACCATAGCCACCCAGGCGGCGCAGGTTGGCGGCATCGTCGAATCGCGCGCCCGACAGCACCCATTCGGCGCCGGTCTTCAGCGGGCCGCTGCCGTATTCGGCGTTGAAGCTGGCGTGCTTGGCGGCGCGGCGCGCCAGGCGCTTGCCGCTGCCGTTGTCCTGCGGGTCGGACCAGTCGGCGCTGCCGCGCAGGCGCAGGGCGCCGATGCGGGTGCTGGCCGCCAGCGTCACGCCTTCCAGCGTGGCCGAGGCGACGTTGTAGGCGCAGCTGCCGGTGCGGCCGTCGCGCTTGTCCGGGCAGGGAGTGGCCGAGACGATCATGTCGGTCAGGCGGTTGCGGTAGACGGTGGCGTCCAGCTGCACGGCGCGGCTGTCGTAGCGCAGGCCGAGTTCGGCGTTGCGGCCGCGCTCGGGCTGGTTGGTGTCGACGCCGTAGCCCGGGTAGTACAACTCGTTGAAGGTCGGCGCGCGGAAGCTCGAACCGAGGCTGGCGGTGGCGCGCAGGCCGTTGCCGAAGTTATAGCCGTAGCCGGCGGCGCCGGTGTTCTTGTCGCCGTAGACGGAGCGGTCCTGGCGCGCGCTGATGTCGACCAGGTGCGGGCCGCGGCGCAGCGCGTAGGCGGCGGCGTAGGAATTGGTGATGCGTTCGCGTTCGAGGGCGCGGGTGGCGCTGGATGCCACTTCTTCCTTGCGGTGGCCGTACAGCAGCTGCAGGGTGTCGCTGCCGAAGGTGAGCGTGTTCTGCCAGGTGAATTCGTCTTGTTGGGTATCGATCTGACTGGCGCCGCTGGCCGCCGCGCTGGTGAAGCTGCCCAGCTTGTCCTCGGCGCGCGCCAGCTGGACCGTGCTGCGCCAGTTCGGCGCGAACTGGTTCGACATGAAGACCGATGCCGTGTCCAGGTCCTGGCGGTTGTTGGTGTCGAAGCTGCTCGCGCCGCTGTCGTACTGGGCGCGCAGGCGGCTGTGCAGGAATTGGGCGCCGGCTTCATGACCGGGCGCGATGGCCACGGCGATGCGGCCGTGGATGTTGGTGCGGCGGTAGCCGTCGTCGTCCGGGTTGTAGCCGGAGGCGCCCGGCCTGGTGGCCGAGAAGCCGTCGGACTCGTCGTGGCCGGCGCCGAAGGCGTAGCTCATAGCGTGCTTACCGGCGCTGGCGCCGGCGATGTGGGCGCTGGCCTGGCGCGTGGATTCGCTGCCGGCGCCGATCGATGCGGTGGCGTTCAGGCCCGGTTCGCCCTTGCGCGTGAAGATCTGAATCACGCCGCCGATGGCGTCGGCGCCATACAGCGTGCTCAGGGGACCGCAGACGACTTCGATGCGGTCGATCGCTTCCAGGGGAATCGCATTCCAGCTGGCGGTGCCGCTGGTCGAGGAGCCGATGCGCACGCCGTCGAGCAGGACCACGACCTGGTTGGCATTCGCGCCGCGCAGGTAGACGCTGGTGCTGGCGCCGGCGCTGCCGTTGCGCGTGATCTCGATGCCGGGCTGGCGCTGCAGCACGTCGGCCACCGAGCCGGCGCCCGAGCGCGCGATTTCCTCGGCGTGGATGATGGTGGTCTGGGCGATGACGTCGGCGGCGCGTTGCGGCGTGCGCGTGGCGGTGACGACAACGGTATCGATGGGCGTGGAATCGGCATGCGCACAGGACGCGGCCATGGCGAAGACGAGCGACGATGCAGCCGCTTGCCGTGAAACGTGAAAAATCATAGAAGCCTGGTCGGACAACCAGCCCACGTCCCCGTAGGCCAGATTGAACAGAAGCGTATGTTCAATACGCTCCCACCTTTTGGCCGGTCTCCGGGCTGGCAGGTTGGGCCGTCCGACCTTCCCATGCCGAAGCACAGTGGTCTGGAGGACGGTTTGCCGCGTGAACGCGGTACCTGCTTACCGTTGCGGGGGCAGCACACGTTGGCTTGTTGAAGCTTCGTGTTTCCCGTTTAACTGCGCCCGTGAACACGGGCGCGAGCACCAAAACGGCGTCATTATACGGCGATGTCAGGAATCCAACGCAAGGATTTCGCCGTAGGCGATGCGGTGCGGCGTGCGCGCCGCCTCCAGCGCGGCGGCCTCCAGGGGCAGGCCCGTGTGCAGTGCGCGCAGCAGGCGCATGGTGCCGGCGTGGCAGATGACCAGGACCTCGGCGTGGCCTTCCTGGTAGAGATCGTGGAGGAAAGCGGCGACGCGGCGCGCGACCGCCAGCACCGATTCGCCGCCGCCGGGGTGGTAGTGCAGCAGGTCGGCGGCCCAGGCGTCGACTTCCATACGCGGGATGTCGTTCCAGCTGCGCAGCTCCCAGGCGCCGAAGTCCATTTCGGCCAGGCGTGCATCGAAGCGCAGCTGCGGCGGATTCAATACGCGGGCCAGGCTGGCGCAGCGCTGCAAGGGGCTGCTCCAGGTAGGCAGGCCGGCCGGCAGCGTGGCGCCTACACGCAAGGTCTCTTCGGCGTCGACCGGGACATCGCTGCGCCCGTAACAGAGGCCGGGATCGACCTCGGGGCGCGGATGGCGCACCAGCAGCAGCCGCATCACGCGATCGCGGCGTGGCCAAGGCTGGCCACGACCACGAGGTAGATTGCCACTTCCGCCAGCTGCTGCACGGCGCCCAGGCAGTCGCCTGTATAGCCTTGCAGGCGTGCCTGGAATTTGCGGGCGAGCCAGAAGGCGGCCAAGGCAGCCGTTGCGATACAGGCTGCCAGCCAGGCAAAGGCGAGCAGGCCGGTCGCCACCAGCACGGCGCCCGGCAGCAGCGCAGTGACCGCGGCGATCGCAAACTCCGCGCCGCGCATCTGCTGGGCCAGCGGCTTGGCCTTGCCCTGGTCACGCGCGTAGTCCATGCGCCAGATCAGGCCAGTGGCGGCCAGGCGCGAGAGCGGATGCGCAAGGAAGAGGGCAGCGATGGCGCTGCTTGGGGGCAGCATCGCCAGCGCCGTGCACTTCACGCCCAGCATGCAGACGATGCCGATGGCGCCGTAGGCGCCGACGCGCGAATCCTTCATGATCTCGAGCACTCGCTCGCGCGTCATGCCGCCGCCGAGGCCATCGCAGGTATCGGCGAAGCCGTCTTCGTGGAAGGCGCCGGTAACGTAGATCGACGCCGCGGTAGAAAGCACGGCGGCCAGCGGCGCCGGCAGCAGCAGCGCGGCCAGCGCGTAGACGCCTGCGGCCACCGCGGCCACCACGCAGCCGACCAGCGGGAAGTAGCGGGATGCATGCTGCAGCCATTCGGGCTGGAAGCCGACCCAGCGCGGGATCGGCAGGCGCGTGAAGAACTGCAGCGCGATGAAGAACAGGCGCAGCTGCTGCATTTATTCGGACCGCGTGCTGACCTGGGCCGAGGAGAAGGTCGCCATCTCCGCCAGGAAGTGGGTGGCCGCGCGCAGCAGGGGCAGGGCCAGCGCGCTGCCGGTGCCTTCGCCGAGGCGCAGGTCGAGCTGCAGCAGCGGCTGCGCCTTCAGGTGGTCGAGCATCTGGCGGTGGCCTTGCTCGTTCGAGCAGTGTGCGAAGACGCAGTAGTCGAGGATGGCCGGCTGCAGGCGCGCGGCCACCAGCAGTGCGCTGGTGACGATGAAGCCGTCGATCAGCAGAAGCTTGCGCAGCGCGGCCGCCTGCAGCATGGCGCCGGTCATCATGGCGATCTCGAAGCCGCCGAAGGTGGCGAGGACGGACAGTGGGTCGGTAACCCCGGCATGATGTTGTGCTGCCGCTTCGAGCACGGCCTGCTTGTGGCGTACGCCGTCTGGCGTCAGGCCGGTACCGGCGCCGACGCAATCCGCCACTGGAATGCCGGCCAACTTGTGCATCAGCGCTGCCGCAGCGGTGGTGTTTCCGATGCCCATTTCGCCGAAGCCGACCACGTTACCCGCGAGCGCACGTACCAGTTCCATGCCGTGTTCCATGGCGAGCGCGCATTCCTCGGGCGTCATCGCCGCGTCATGGGCGAAGTTGCGTGTGCCCGGGCCGACCTTGCGGTCGATGAGGCCATCGCGTGGGCCGAAGTCGTGGTTGACGCCGGCATCGATGACCTGGATGGCGCAATCGTTCTGGCGGGCGAACACATTGATGGCGGCGCCGCCGGCCAGGAAGTTCTCGACCATCTGCCAGGTCACTTCCTGGGGATAGGCGGAGACACCTTCGGCGACGATGCCGTGGTCGCCTGCGAATACCAATATGGAAGGGGAGTCGATGGAGGGTGAGAGCGTCTCCTGTATCAGCCCGATCTGCCTGGCCAGGGCTTCCAGGCGGCCCAGGCTGCCGAGCGGTTTGGTCTTGTTGTCGATCGCGGCGGAGAGGGCGGCGGCGAGTTCGTCGTTGCAAAGTGGTGCCAGTTCTGGAATGCGCATCGCTGTTCTTATGGATGAGTGGAGGCGGCGGCAAAGATAGCACACAGAAAGACCCTTGCAACTCTGCAGTGNTCGATCGCGGCGGAGAGGGCGGCGGCGAGTTCGTCGTTGCAAAGTGGTGCCAGTTCTGGAATGCGCATCGCTGTTCTTATGGATGAGTGGAGGCGGCGGCAAAGATAGCACACAGAAAGACCCTTGCAACTCTGCAGTGGCTTTGTTATAGTTCGGTCCCTGCCTGCGCGGCCCGGCAAAAACGACAACGAAATCAAGTAGTTGACGGGTGTAGCAGGAGCCGCGGAAAGCGCGGCGTAGCAAAAAAGAGAAGTTGACGAGGCAAACGAAACACTGCATAATCTCACTTCTCTGCTGCTGACAAACAAAACGATTTGTCGAAACGCAGCAAGCAGTACCGAATAAGTTCTTTAACAATTAA
>NZ_JASNRC010000026.1 GCF_030411995.1 Massilia sp. YIM B02769 | reverse complement strand
TTAATTGTTAAAGAACTTATTCGGTACTGCTTGCTGCGTTTCGACAAATCGTTTTGTTTGTCAGCAGCAGAGAAGCGAGATTATGCAGTGTTTCGTTTGCGTCGTCAACTTCTTTTTTCTTCTTCCCTTTCGCATCTGCTGGTTTGCACTAGCGTTGCGTCGGGGAACAGGACTATAGCAAAGCGTCATCCCCGCCGCAAGGTCTTTGTTTCAACGTCATGACAGCATACTGGTTCATTCCAGCAATAACTCGCTAACCAGTCGATAGGAAAAGATGGAACCGTTCAGGTTTTTTCACGGTCGTACGCAGGTCAGCCGCAAGCTTGTCCATGTACACGGTCACGTCAGAACTGGGCGGCACTTGCCTAACCGGCGGTTCCGGTAATCGGGGGGATCTCGCTGGAGGCAAGTGCATGCCCAGTCCCCAGGCAAACAAAGAGCCGCCTGCCGGCACAGGCAGCCCTCCCCTCCCAATAACAAGCCCAACAGCTACCCCGGCCTGAGCTTCAACACATCGGGCCCGGCTTCGAGCACCTCGATCACGCGTGCATCGCCAAGACGAAAACGGTTCATGCCCAAGGGTGTCAGCTCCGCAGCGGACCGCAGCTGCCGGTCGTCAGGCCCCGGCATGCCGCTGATCACCTCTCCGGCGCCACGGAAATCCAGGGTCTCCCGCCCTCGCCGGCTCGGCGGAAACGGAAAGGTATCGTGCGGACGGTACACCTGCACGTCGCCCTCGTCTTCCTCGTACGAGTGGGCCCAGGTTCCGCTGAGCCCGCCGGTCTGCACCTTGCCCATCATGCGCTCGCAATCGAAGTCTGGGTGCTGCCATGTTGCAGCGTCATCGGCATCTCGACCTTCGCTTCGGTTTCCTCGTCAGCTCGGAACGCGGAGATGTTGCCGCCCAGGTACTCGTAGCCGGTCAGCGACGGACTCCAGGCCGCGCCATTGAACAACTTGTGGTACAGCGCGCTGTCGGTGCCGGTGACGAAGATGTCGAGACGGTTCGGTCCCCAGGCGACGACGCGTGGCTGCGAGGTGCAGACGCCGCCCATCTTTTCGTAGCCGGTGATCGACGGCCCCCAGGACGAGCCGTTCCACCATTTATGGTACAGCGCACTGTCGGTGCCGATGACAAAGATATCCAGGCGATTCGGTCCCCATGCGACCGCTTCCGGCTTGTCGACGCATACGCCGCCAAGCCGCTCGAAGCCCTTGTCCGACGGCCCCCAGGCGGAACCGTTCCACCACTTGTGGTAGAGCGCGCCGTCGGTACCGGTGACGAAGATGTCGAGCCGGTTCGGTCCCCAGGAGACGACTTTCGGCGGCGAGGTGCATACGCCGCCCAGGTTCTCGTAGCCGGTCACCGACGGGCCCCAGGAGCTGCCGTTCCACCACTTGTGATACAGCGCGCGGTCGGTGCCGATCACGAAGATATCGAGACGGTCCGGTCCCCAGGCCACGATCTCGGGCTGGCCGACACAGACGCCGCCCAGGCTTTCGTAGCTGGTCAGCCCCGGAAGCCAGGCGGAGCCGTTCCACGCTTTATGGAACAGCGCCCGGTTCGAACCCAGCACGAAGACGTCGAGCCGGTTCGGTCCCCAGCTGACGGCGCGCGGGTCGTCGACGCAGATCCCGCCCATGAATTCATAGCCGGTCGGCGACGGCCCCCATGCGGAACCGCTCCACCATTTGTGGTACAGCGCGCTGTCGGTGCCGGTAACGAAGACGTCGAGCCGGTTCGGTCCCCAGGCCACGGCTTGCGGCACGCTGGTGCAAACACCGCCCAGCAGGTCGTAGCCGATGGCGGAGGGTCCCCAGGCGGAACCGTTCCACGACTTGTGATACAACGCGCGGTCGGTGCCGAGCACGAAGGCGTCGAGCCGGTTCGGTCCCCACGAGGCCACCGGCGAGGAGCTCGGCCGGATGGCGCCGGCGTTGCTGCCGATCGACGAACGCACCCCGTCCAGGCAAGCCTGCATGCGCGCGACCTGGCCCGCGGAGAACATCACCATCGCCCGGTCGTCGATGTAGTCCATGTAATTCATGAACATGTCGCCGTTCGGGCCATTGCTGCACGAAACGTGCGGGAAGCTGGGGACGCCGACGTTCGCGCCGCCCTGGTTCGGGGTGTCGGCCACGTTGTCGGTGCCGCTGCAGCCGGTGCCGTCGTCGCCCCAGATATGGTTGAGGTTGAGCCAGTGGCCGATCTCGTGGGTGGTCGTGCGCCCCAGGTTGAAGGGCGCCGCGGCGGTACCGGTCGTGCCGAAGGCCGAGTGCAGGATGACGACGCCATCGGTGGCGTCCGGTCCGCCAGGAAATTGCGCATAGCCCAGCAAGCCGCCGCCGAGCTGGCAGACCCACACGTTCAGGTAGTTGGCCGCTGGCCAGGCGTTCAATCCGCCGCTGGCCGTGGACTTGACGGCATCGTTGTCGTTGAAGGAGGCAACCGAGGTCTGGCGCCGTTCGATGCCCGAGGTCGGCGCGCCGGAGGGATCGGTGTTCGCCAGGAAGAATTCGACGCGCGAGTCGGCCGCCAGCGGCAGGAAGGGCGCCGGCGTCGTGCCGACGTCCGGGTTGGTGCGGCGGAAGTCGCGGTTCAGCACCTCGATCTGGCTAGCGATTTGGGCATCCGAAATGTTTTGCGCCGCCGTGTTCCAGACCACGTGCACGACCACCGGAATGCGGGTGATGCCGGTGCGCTGCATACTCGCTTCGCCGCTTGCGAAGCGCACCGTCTCGATCTCGATCTCGTCGCGCCGGCGCGCATATTCGGCATTCGTGGACAGGAGGCGCCGGTGCACGTCCATCGTGCCGCACTTGCGTACCTGCGGAAGGCCGCCTCCGCCGCCCCCGCCTCCGCCTCCGCCTCCTCCACCGAAGCCGCCACCCGCGTTGCCGCCACCGCCGGCACCTTCCAAACCGATGCCGCCGTTGCCCATGCCGCCTGCCGGCATCTCGTACTCGCGCCCGCGGCCGCCCTGCTTCGCTTCCATGCGGCCGGAAGGCATGTCGCCCGTGGGCTCGCGTCTGGTGATGCCCGGCATGCCGCGTTCCTCGGGCGCCAGGTTGGTGTTACCGTCGTTCGGCATCATGCTGCCGAGCGCACCGTCCGCTTCGGGCGCGCCCGACCCTGTCGTCGTGTCTCCTGAGCCGTTACCGTCCGGCATCGGTGCCGCGCCTTTGGATGTTTTCGCTTTCATGGTCTTCCCCTGGTCGCCTGCAATGCATTCGCGCTCTGTCTCGAGAGCACGTCTTTTCCAATCGTTATCAAACTGGAAGCACTGTCTTACGTCGTAAGACAATCGGCAGGGATGAAGTTCCAGGGGTGGGTACATAAAAATCGGCACGTGGTCAAACCGGGATTTCCAGCACGGCACTGTCTGCTTATCCCAACAGACGCGACTATGTGCGTGGTCTAACGGAGCGCACCGGCTCGGCCGGGATAATGGGCCTTCCTGCATGCCGATGCGAAAGACCCTCATGTCGAACCCACTTCCGCCGGATCAAACGGCCGGCAATTGCCCGGACGATGCGCTTGCCGTGTCGCGCCGCGGCTTCCTGCAGACGGCGGTAGCCGCGGCTGCCGTCGTACACCTGCCCCAGGCCGGCGCAGCCCCGGAAGCGGCGAACGCCGCGCCAGTCATCGCGCCGCGTCCGGTCACGCTCGACATCAACGGCAAGGCCTATGCGCTGACGCTCGAGCCGCGTGTCTCGCTGCTCGACGCCCTGCGCGAATATGCCGGCATGACGGGCACCAAGAAGGGCTGCGACCGCGGCCAGTGCGGCGCCTGCACGGTGCTGGTCAACGGCCGCCGGGTGAACGCCTGCCTGACCCTGGCGGTCATGCACGAGGGCGACCGGATCACCACCATTGAAGGCATCGCCCAGGGCGAGCAGCTGGCGCCGATCCAGGCCGCCTTCATCGAGCACGACGCCTTCCAGTGCGGCTACTGCACGCCCGGGCAAATCTGTTCGGCCGTGGCCTGCATCGCCGAGATGCGCGCGGGCACGGCCAGTGCGGCAAGCGGCGACGTGCGCGAACAGGTCGTGCGCTTCGATGACGCCGAGATCCGCGAGCGCATGAGCGGCAACCTGTGCCGCTGCGGCGCCTACAACAACATCGTGGCCGCGGTACGCGCCACGGCCAAGGTCTGAGGGGCGCCGCATGCATGCCATCGACTACGAACGCGCCACCGACACGGCGCACGCGCTGCGCCTGGCGCAATCCGCCGACACCCGTTTCATCGGCGGCGGCACCAACCTGCTCGACCTCATGAAGGGCGGCGTCGAACGGCCGCTGCGCCTGGTCGACATCACCCGCATCGGCCTGGCCGACATCACCGAATTGCCGAACGGCGGCCTGCGCATCGGCGCCCTGGCGCGCAACAGCGATACCGCCAACCACGCGCTGGTACGCAGCCGCTATCCGCTGCTGTCGCAGGCCCTGCTGGCGGGCGCCTCGCCGCAGCTGCGCAACATGGCGACCATGGGCGGCAATTTGATGCAGCGTCCGCGCTGCCCGTACTTCGTCGACACCGCTTTCGAGATGTGCAACAAGCGCCTGCCCGGCAGCGGCTGCGCCGCGCGTGAAGGCTACAACCGCATGCACGCCATCCTCGGCGCCAGCCAGGCGTGCATCGCCGTGAATCCATCGGACATGAGCGTGGCCCTGGCGGCGCTCGACGCCACCGTGCAGGTGGCCGGGCCGCGCGGCAACCGCAGCATCCCGATCGGCGAGTTCCACCGCCTGCCCGGCAGCCAGCCGCAAGCCGAGACCACGCTGGCGGCGGGCGAGCTGATCACCGCTGTCGACCTGCCGCCCCCGGCGTTCGCACGCCATGCCCATTACCTGAAGGTGCGCGACAGGAACAGCTATGCCTTTGCCCTGGTGTCGGTGGCGGCGGCCCTCGACATCGCCGACGGCGTCGTGCGCCAGGCGCGCATCGCCCTGGGCGGCGTCGCGCATAAACCCTGGCGCATGCCGGCGGCCGAAGCGCTGCTGGTGGGCCATCCCCTCGAAGAAGCACGTTCGCGCCAGGCGGCGCTGCTGGTGCGAGGCGCCCAGGGCTTCGAGGACAACCGCTTCAAGATCGACATGGCGCAGCGCGCCACCGTGAGCGCGCTGCGGCGTGCGGGAGGCATCGCATGAGCGTCGTCGGACAAGGAATCGACCGCGTCGATGGACGCCTGAAAGTCACTGGCGCCGCCACCTACTCGGCGGAACACAAGCTGCCGCAGCTGGCGCATGCCGTGATGGTGCAATCGACCGTCGCGAAAGGCCGCATCGCCTCGATCGACAGCACGGCTGCGAAAGGCATGCCGGGCGTGATTGCGGTCATGACGCACCAGAACGCGCCGTGCCTGGCGCTGCCGCAAGGCTCGGAGAAAAAGGAAGGCAAGGAGCAGTCGAAGCCGGACCAAAAGAAGCAGCCGCCGAATCCCAAGCTCTCGCTGCTGCAGGACGACGTGGTCTGGTACAACGCCCAGCCGGTGGCGGTGGTCATCGCCGACACCTTCGAGCACGCGCGCGACGCGGCCCGGCGCCTGCAGGTGCGCTATACCGCCGAGCGGGCCCAGCTCGATTTTGCGCAGGCGAAGAAAAAGCTGCGCCGGCCGGAACCGCAGCCCGAGCGGCCTTCGGACACCGGGCGCGGCAACGTCGCGCGGTCGATGGAGCGTGCAGCCCAGCGGCTCGACGTCACCTATACGACGCCGATGGAGAACCACAATCCCATCGAGCCGCATGCCACCATCGCGCACTGGAACGGCAGCAGCCTGGTGATGTACGACTCGACCCAGAACGTCTCGGGCGTGCAGCGCACGGTGGCGTCGAGTTTCGGCATCGCGCCGGAACAGGTGCGCGTGATTTGCCCGTTCGTGGGCGGTGGCTTCGGTTGCAAAGGGTCGGTCTGGTCGCACGTGGTGCTGGCGGCGATGGCCGCGAAAATGGCCGGCCGTCCCGTCAAATTGGTGCTCGAGCGTACCCAGATGTATGGCCCGGTGGGCGCGCGGCCGCTGACCGAGCAGCACCTGGTGCTGGGCGCATCGACGGCGGGCAAGCTGGCGGCGGTGCGCCACGACACCATCTCGAGCACTGCTTTCCTCGACGATTTCACCGAGCCCTGCACCGCCGCCACACGGATGCTGTATGCCTCAGACAGCCTGCAGACCTCGCAGCGCCTGGCCACGCTGAATGTCGGCATCCCGACCTACATGCGCGCGCCGGGTGAATCGAGCGGCAGTTTCGCGCTCGAGTCGGCAATGGACGAACTGGCGTACAGGCTGAACATGGACCCGGTGCAGCTGCGCCTGGCGAACTACGCGGAAAAGGATCCGGAAAAGGATGTTCCGTGGTCGAGCAAGTCGCTGCGCGAATGCTACCGCGTGGCGGGCGAGCGCTTCGGCTGGGACAAGCGCAATCCGCAGCCGCGCTCGATGAAAAACGGACGCACGCTGGTCGGCTGGGGCATGGCCACCGCCACCTATCCGGCCAATCGCCAGAAGGCCAAGGCGACCGCCATCCTGCTGCCCGATGGCACGGCCGTGGTGCGCAGCGGCTCGCACGACCTCGGCACCGGCACCTATACAGTGATGAGCCAGATCGCCGCCGATGCGCTTGGCCTGCCGGTGTCGAAAGTGCGCTTCCAGCTGGGCGATACGATGCTGCCCGAGGCGCCGGTATCGGGTGGCTCGCAAACTGTGGCCAGCGTCGGTCCGGCCGTGCACCAGGCGGCGCGTGCGCTGCGCGACAAATTGATGGAGCTGGCGATCGCCGATACGGCTTCGCCCTTGCACGGCATGGCAGCCGGCGACATCGACGCCGCCGACGGCTGGCTGGTGGCGCGTGCAGCGCCGGGGCGGCGCGAGCAGATGACGGCCATCGTCGCCCGTGCCGGCGGCGAGCCGGTTAGCGCCGATGCCAATGCCGCGCCGGGCGAAGAGAAAAAGCGCTATGCCATGCATGCATTTGGCGCGGTGTTTGTCGAAGTGCACATCGATCCGGACGTCGGCACCATCCGCGTGCCGCGCATTGTTGGCGCCTATGGCGTCGGACGGGTCATGAACCGCAAGACCACGCACAGCCAGCTGATGGGCGGCATCGTCTGGGGCATGGGGATGGGCTTGATGGAAAAGACGGAAATGGATTGGCGCTTCGGGCGCGCAGTGAATGCCAACCTGGCCGACTACCACGTGCCCGTGAACGCCGACATCGGCGCCATCGATATCGTCATCGTCGACGAAGAGGACAAGCAGATCAATGAACTGGGCGCGAAGGGTGTCGGCGAAATCGGCATCACGGGCGTGGCCGCCGCGATTGCGAATGCGGTCTACCACGCCACCGGCAAACGCATCCGCGATTTGCCGATCACCCCCGACAAGGTCATGGTTTGAGTTCGTAGGGTGGGTTCTCGAACCCACCATTTCACCGTCCGCACACCGGCATAAGACAGTTCCAGGGCGTCACGCGTTCAGCCGCATATCCAGGTCCGGCATCAGGCTGGCGGCAAGGGCTTCCTCGTCGATTGCCCGCCCATGTACCTGCATGGCCTCGGTGAGCGCGCCCTCCCACCGGGCCGCAACCTCACTGCCCGTAAGCGGACGCGTGGCGTCTCGATTGTTGTCCAGCGCGGCAAGGTAATCGGCCACGCCGAAGCGCCATGGCGCGGCGCCGAACATCTCGATCACGGTATTCGCAATAGCGATGCCCGGCCAGTCGACATCGCCGTGATACCGCAATCGGGCGCCCGCCTTTGCCAGTTGCGACAGCAAGGCACGCTGCGCCGCCGCCGGAATGCCATCGGTGCACACCAGCGGCGCACAGTGCGGTCCGAGCGCATCGGCTGCAATGGCCACCAGGTTCGGGTTTTCGCACACGTAGACGTCGCGCCCGGCGACGGCCCATACCGGCGACGAACGCAGCAGAGCGCGCAGCGACAAGTAGCCTGGCTCACCACCGCCTGGCGCAAGTCCGCCGACACTGCCAGGCAGGTTCAGAAACAGCGCCGGCCGCGCCAGCTCGTTCACCAGCACGCCCGCCGCGGCCCATAGTTCGCGTACCGTTTCTTCGCCCTCGACATCGTCCTTCCCGGCCCGTTCGTACCGCAGCACGGCGAGCAGGAGGGTGGCGACCGGACTGCCCGCGTCGAGTCCATGCGCGTCACCCAGCAGTTGCGCGGCCAGGTGGGAACGCGTGACAGCCGGCGCCGGCAAGCGCGCCAGCACATTCTGCACCTGGGCGACCAGCTGCACCGCCACCGGCTGGCGCACGGCCAGTCGCTTGAGCAGACCCAGGCCGCGGCCATCGGCCAGGAAAGCGGCCAGCCTGGCATCGGTCGCCAGCGCGCGCACGCCTTCCCATTGGATCGCCGTCTCGCTGCGCGCCGCAGCCAGGTCGACCAGCGGACCATCGAGCAACTCGAGCGCATGCCGCAGCGAGTCCGCCAGTCCGGCATGCAGCAGCCGCGCATCGAGTTCGGCGATATCGAAGCGCAGCGACCCGGCATCGCCCTGGCGCCGGCCCAGCAGGCCGGCCAGGGCATCGCGCTCCGCCGCGTCCAGGTTCCCGAGTGTGATGACGCCGTCGCCGCGTCCGCGTTCGTAGCGGCCGCGCAGGCGCTTGCGCAGCGCGGCCAGCGCGGCGCCGCCCAGCAGGCGCTGCAGCCTGGCGTCGGCGCCGCTCATTCGGCGCCGGCGCCGGCCGCCTCGGGGAAGCGCCGCGCGCCGTCTTCCTCGAGCCGGCGCGCGCGTCCATCCCAGCTCCAGCGCGACACGTACACGGCATCGATGCCCTCGTGCCGCTGCAGCTGGCAGATCGACACGCCGGGCAGCTCGGCATAGCAGGCCCATTCGCGCTCGCTGGTCATGACAAAGTCGAGATCGAACTCGCGCACCAGCGCCATGCAATGCGCGCGTGCCGCATCGTCGATGCCGGCAAAGGCTTCGTCGAGCAGCACCAGGCGCGGCGCGTGGCGCGAACCGGCATGCGTGTAGAAACTCGACACCGCCGCGAACAAGGGCACCGTCAAGCCGAGCGCGCGTTCGCCGCTGGAGGCGGGACCGGACAGCGGCCGCCATTGCCCATCCTGCCAGCGCTGCACGCGGAAACGGTGCCAGCGCCGGTAGTCGAGTGCACGGCCCAGCAGTTCGAGCAGGCTCCCGCTGCGGCCGGCATCGTCGCGTGCACGTTCGGCGGCGATCCGGTTCTGCAGCATCCGGCCCACCACTTGCCGGTCTTCCGGCGACCAGGCGTCGTAGCTGGTGTTGAGCAAGCGCTTGCGTGCGGCTTCCAGGCCCACCGGCGCGCCCTCGCTGCCCTCTTCCAGCGCCAGCCATTGCAGGCGGAAGCGCACGCCGGTCGAGGTCGGGCGCCTGGCCAGTTCGGCATTGATGGTGTCCACCCGGCGGTCGGCGTCCTGCAGGCGACGCTGGATCGCCGCCGCGACCTCGGCCTGCAGGTGGTTTTCCAGCACCTCGGTCTCGCGGGCAGTCAGCAGTTCCTGGCGCTGCGCGATCTCGGCGCGGATGGCGGCTTCAATGATGTCGGGACGCTGCGGCCGGTTCTGATAGACGATGGTGACGATCATCCCATGGTCGCTCGGCTCGGCCTGGCCCTGGTGGCCGAGCGCCGTCAGTGCGCTCTGCAACAGGGAAAAGTCGTGGGCGAAGGCGCCCTGCACGCGCGACCAGTCGGCATCCTCGGCATCCACCTCCTGTAGCAGCTGTTCCGCGCGGCGTGCGATATGCAGCGCCGGCTCGATGCTCCATGGCGTGGCCGGCAGCTCGAGTTCAGGAAGCGCAATGGCCAGCAGTCCGGTGGCGCCGAACTGCTGCAGCCCATGCACCGCGCCCTGGCGCAGCGCCGTCCGTTCTTCCATGGTCGCCGCGGCGTTTTCGGCGCGCTGGCCGCTGCGCGCACGGGTTTCGCTGGCCACGCCGAGACTGGCGCGCGCATGCTTCAGCGCGGCCTCGCCGTCCTGCACCGCCTGGCGCACCGCCGCCAGGCGCGCCGTCAATTCGCCCACGTGGGCGCCGACCTGCTCGCGCAGCGTCGCCAGCCGGGCTTGCGCCTCCTCGACGGCCTCGGCAACGCGCGCCCTCTGCTCGCTGCGGCTGGCCACTTCGCGGCTGCGGTCTTCGAAACGCTCTTCCTGGCGGCGCCGTTCCGGCAGGACGTGGCGCACCTGCTGGACCTGCAGCAGCAGGTCCTGGAGTGCCTGCGCAGCGGCATCCAGCGCGGCCGACACCGCCGCCAGTGCGCCGCTATCCTGCGGTAGCCGCAGGTCGTCCGCATCGTGCACCAGGGCCTCACGCGCGCCACGCCAGGCGTCGGCCGCCGCGGCCAGGCGCGCCTCTGCCGCGGCCAGCCTCTCGGCCGCCTGGCGCCGTTCGCGTTCCAGCGCACTCACCTGCAGGTGGGCATTGCGCAATGCGGTGTCCGGCGGCGCCGTCTCCCATTCCGCCGCTGCGCGGGCGCGTCGCCCGGCCAGCAGCTGCAAGGCCGCGGCCAGCGCCGCGCGTTCCTGCGCCAGCGCCGCCAGCAGCGCGTCGATCTCCGCGATACGGCGCCGGCGCGCCTCGGCCCGGCTGGCCGCCCCGATGTATTCGGCGGCAGGCTTGGCCCAGGCGCCGCCCAGTGGACCGATGCGGAAGCGCCCATCCGGCGCGACCCAGGCCTCGGCGCCCTGGTCGTCGAGGCTGCAGGCCACCGATGCGAGCAGGCGCTCAACCATCACCGGATCGAGCGCGCAACGCTGCGCCGGCGCCAGCCAGGCGGCCAGCGATGCCGGCTGCGCCGTGCGCGTGATTAGCAGCGTATCGAACAGCGACGCAGCCGCACCGCCATCGACGGCGCCGTCCGGGCCGACCCAGGCATCGAGCAGGCCGGCGGCCTCCAGCGCCGCTTCGAGGCCGGCACGCGCGCCCGCGTCTTCCACGGCCGTGCGGAACTCGACCAGTTGCCAGAACGGCGCGCCAGGGCGGTCCGCCGGACGGGCCGCCGGGTCGCGCTGGTAAGGCGCCGGCGGGGCGCTGTCCTCGCCCTGCGCCAGGCGCGCGCGTTCCGCCGCGAGAGCCAGCGCCTGCTCGTCCAGCGCCGCACGGCGCGCCAGCGCGGCCGCTTCGTCCTGGGCCAGCCGCACACTGCGTTCATGCTGGGAACGCGCAAGCGCAATGCGGGCCGGATTTTCCCCTTCCAGGCTGCGGGTCCAGTCGGCCAGGGCCGGCAACACCATTGCGCTGTCCAGCGCCAGTTCACGCAGCCCAGCCGCGTGCGCGCTCCAGGACTCCACCAGTGCATCGGCCTGCTCCAGCAGTTCGGCCTCGCCGGCTGCGACGCGCGCGGACGCGCCGGCCAGGGCATCGGCGTCGGCGTCGCGCCAACGCTGCGCCGCATCGCGCGCTCCGGTGGCGGCGTCGAGCTGGCGCAAGCGCTCCGCCACCAGGGCGATCTCGGTCCGCCGCTGCGGGCCGAGGCTTTGCAAGCTGCGCTGCAGCTGCTCGTAGTCGGCGGGGCCGAGGGCGGACAAGGCATCCGGCTGCTTGAATTCGGCCAGCGCCGCCGCGAATTCGTCGCGTTCGGCCAGGCCGGCCGTGGCGCCGGCCTCCTCGAACACGGCGGCGCAATGCACCAGCGCGCTACTCGCCGCATCGGCGCGCTCGGCATAGCCGCGCAGGTCGCGGGCATCACGGGCCTGCCGCTCGCGCGCCTCGCGCAGCGCGGCGTCGGCCGCCGCCATGTCGCGTTGGCGGGCGGCGAACTGGCGCGCGAGCTCATCGATGCGGTTTGCATCCTGCATCAGCGGGTCGGCCTGCATTTCATCGAGCGCGGCGCGGTCGCGCAGTTGTTGCGCATCGACCGCGTCGAGCGCTGCGCGCAGGGCCTGTTCGCCGAGAACGTCGGCATCGAAGGCGGCGCGGGCCTCGTTCAGGTCGCGGCTGGCCTTGTCGAAGCCGGTCTGGGCGCTGCGCAGCACGCGCGCCTGGCGCCGTGCATTCACGCGCGCGTACTGGCGGTAGCGTTCGTTGAACTGGCCGATCGCTTTCGCCAGGTCGCTCAGTTCGGCCAGCTGCTGGCCATATTCCTCCAGCTGGTTCATGGCTTCGGCCACGTCGGCCAGCAGTTCTTCCGGCAGCGGCGCCAGCGCTTCGGTCAGGGCATGCGACAAATTGTCTTCGTTCGGCTTTTTCGACAGCTGCGGCTGGCGCAGCTGGATCAGCGTATCCATCAGCGCGGCGTAGCGCGCTTCGCCGAGGTGGAACAGGCGTTCGTCCACCGCGCGGCGGTAGGCCTGCGCCGTGTCGAACAGTTGGCCGCTGCCGTCGAGCGCCTGCCCCAGCCGCTCCTTGCCCAGCACCGCGCGCTGTTCATTGATCAGCCACAGGTCGCGCCCAACGCGCTGTCCCTCGGTGATGAAATACCAGGTGTCGACTTGCGTGCGCGCCGCCACCGCCGACAGGCCGCAGCCCAGTGTCAGGTAGTGCGCCTGGCCGTCTTCGCCGATGCGGCCGAACTCGATCCAGGCATAGCCGACGCGCCGCTCGTGCTTGCCGAGCAGGAGATTCCACGCCATCTTCTTGGTCGCGTCGCCATCGGGTTCGATACGCGAAGACTTGATGCTGGCGTCGAACAGGAAGGGCAGCGTGAGCGACAGCACCTTCGATTTGCCGGTGCCGTTATTTCCGCGCAAAAGCAGGTGGCCGTCGCGGAACCAGAACTCTTCGCTGTCGTAGTGAAAGAGTTCGACGAGGCCGATGCGCAGCGGCTGCCAGCGCGCCTGAAGCGGTTCGGGAAGCGGCGGCAGCACTGGTGCTGCGCCGGCGGAGAACAGGGAATCGAGCATCAGAACAAGGCATCCTGGGCGCGCTCGGCGCCCTTGGTTGAAGTGCGCTTGCGCGCAACCAGTTCGGCGTCGCCCAGCGCGAAGCGCGCCAGTGCCGGTAATGGGAACGCGCCCGCGGCCTCGCGTCGGACCAGGCGCAGCATCGCGAGCCGGGCCAGGGCATTGGCGGCGAGCCCGGTTTCGGCGCCGGGTTCGCGCGCGGCTTTGGCCCAGAAACGCCCGTATTCGGGAATCAGGCCACGCACCGCCTCAGCCACCGCCGCCTCGCTGACCGGGGTTCCGGGCTGGGCGCGGCCGGCGGCGGCCAGGAATTCGGCGACCAGCAGGGTCACGTGCGATGCGGTGCCGGCGGCCGGCATGGCGACGTCGGTCAGTTCGCCGCTGTCGTCCACCAGGGCCAGGCCTTCGGCGCGCTGCTCGGCGTGCAGGCCGGCGGCTTCGCCCAAGCGCGCGGCCAGTGCGCCACGCTGGTTCTGGAAGTAGGCGCGCAAGGCCGGCCGCTCGTCAAGTTCGTCGAGATAGACCACCGGGTCGTCGAGCAGGCGGCGAGCCAGGTGATGGCGCATTGCGGTGCGGCGCCCTTCTTCGCTGTCCGGCGTGAACTCTTCGGTCAGGGCGGCGAGCCGCTCGTCCAGCTGGGCCGGAGCGTTTTCCGGAGCCCAGGTCGACGGCCCGCGCGCAGCAGCCAGCAGGCCGGCCAGCGCACGCCGGCGCACATCGTACAGGGCGTCGCCGACCTTGCTGACAAAGGCATCCTCGTCGCCTGCCACGCGCAGCAGCACGCCCAGCGACAGCAAGTAGCGGCAGATGGCCACCAGTTCGCGCCGCTCGTGATGGCTGTCGAGCGTGAAGGTGAAGCCGCGCGCGCCGAGTTCCGGGTCGGCGGCCAGGGCCAGCAGCTTTTCGCCCAGGGTACGCAAGGTGATCTGCGGCTCGGCGCGCTCGAGGGCCGCGCAGGCCAGGCAGAACAGGATGTAGCGGCGGCGGTCGAATTCGTCCGCGCCGCGTGTGGCGTCGGCCAGGTCCGCCGGCCGCTTGTACAGGCGCGCGCAGTCGCGCTCGACGTGCAGGATCCAGCCTGCCGCCTGCGAGAACCAGTCGCGCAGTTCTCGTTCGTGACGGCGCACCGCGTGAAAGGCCGGATGCGATGCCGTCATCAAGGGGCACATCAGCAGGGCGCGCAGGGCGTCGCGGCGCTCGTCCTCGCGGTGGCGCGCGAGCACGTCCTTGACCTGGACCGCGTCGGGCGCACGGGCGCCGGCCTCACGCGCCATGATGGTCTCCGGCCGCCGCGATCGTCAGCAGGTGGTCGCGTCCGGTGAAAGTGCCGAAGCTGGTCCGGATGCTGGCGATGCTGTCCTCGGCCAGGGGCACGAGGCGGATCTGCAGCAATCCATCCGCACTTTGGCACACCACCTCGGCGCCGGGACGGGCCTGCACCACCAGCGCTTCGCCGAGCAGGTTCAGGAACAGGCGGAAGGCGTCCGCATCGAGCATGCCGAGTTCCGACAGGCGCGTGGCGCGGCCGGTAGTGAGGATCGCACGCGCCGCGTCGATCTGGGCGCGCTCGGCCGCAACGCGCGCGGCCAGCATGGCGCGCTCGGTGTCGCGCGTGCGGACATGCGGGGCGGCGCCGCGCGGCGTCAGCTCGCCCTGCTCGCGCAAGCGCGGATGCACGCGCACTGGCGGCGCATCGGCCCAGGGGGTGGAGGCGGGCACCGGGTCTGCGCTTGCGGTTTCGGCCTGCAGGCTGAAGTGACGGGCCGGATTGAGTGCAAAGCCGGCTCGCCACAGGCGGTGCGCCTCGGCGTCGCTGCCGGTATCGGCAAACCAGCGCGCCAGGATGCGGAAGTCCGCCGAGCGGTCGCTGCGGCCGCTACGTCTTTCGTTCAGGCTGGCTACCGCCGCCAGCAGTTGGGGAATCGCCGCCCTCACCTTGGCGCGCAGGAGTTCCGACTGGGCCTGGATGTGGCCGTCGCTGATGAACCAGCGCGACAAGCCACGCCAGCGCTCGCGCCAAGTGGCGACCCGCTCGGCCAGTGCTGCGGCTTGCCCGGGTTCGTCGCCGGGCGCCGCATCGCGCCGTTCGCGCTGCGCTGCCAGTACGAGCAGCGGCTCGATCCGGCTGTCCAGCTCCAGCAGGCGGCTGGCAATGGTGCCCGAGCGCCCGACCAGGTCGCTGACGAAGCGGTTCAGGTAATCGATCAGGCGCTGCTTGAAGGCGATCACAGCCTGCACGTCGGCCTGCTGTAATTCGATGGTGCGGGCCACACTTGCCATGAAAGCCTGGGCGTTATCGGCCAGGCCGTCGAAGACGCGCACCAGGTCGCGCAAGGCGGTATGCACCTTGGCCGGATCGGGCGCGGCTTCGGCGGCCAGGGCCAGCAGGGCATTGAGCTGGATGAGGATGTCCTCGAGGGCGACGGTCTGCAGTTCGCTCTGGCGCGCCAGGGTGCGCGCAAACACGGCCAGGCCAGCCTCGACCGCCTCGCCGCCCAGCGACAATCGGTACAAGAAACGGGCGCGGTAGAAATCCTCGACGCTCGAGACGCGCGCCGTGTCCGGGTGCGCTTCGAGGTTGCCCCAGTCGGTCAGGGCCGCCAACGCTTGCTGGATTTCCTCGATTGAGGGCGTAGTACCCGGCCAGCATGCTTCGATCTGCACTTCGTCCGGGCGCAACTGCAGGCGGAATTGCCGCTTCGCGGCCGCGAAGGTGTCCATGATTGCCCGGTACAGCGCAGCCTTGTCTGCCGCAACGTGACGGAACAGGTCTCCAGCGGATTGAGCGAGCGTGGGCATCGGGACTAGCGGCAAATCGGTGAATCCCCGACTATAGTGCCGGGTTGCGTAAAGGTCAACGTATCCTGTTGTAGGGTGGGTTCTCGAACCCACCGGTTTTTGTGTTGATGGCATAGCGGTGGGGACGAGTCCCCACCCTACTTCCATGCACAGCCGT
>NZ_JASNRC010000025.1 GCF_030411995.1 Massilia sp. YIM B02769 | reverse complement strand
AGGCCGTACTTCACGGCCAGGCGGGTGATGTGGGCTTGTCGCTCCACGCCCAGCTTTTCCTTGATCGCCTGGCTGGTATTGCTGATGGTCTTGGTCGACAAATTCAGGCGCTCGGCGATCTCGGCGTTGGTCAGGCCCTCGGCCATCATCTTGAAGATTTCAAGACCGCGTTCGTCGAGCTGCGACTGCGGCGACACGTCGCCGCGCACCGCGATGCTGGCCAGGCGCTCGGCGATCTGCGGCGGGAAGTAGAGCTTGCCGGCATGCGCCTGGCGTACGGCGGCGGCCAGATCGGCCGGGTCGCAATCCTTGGTGACAAAGGCGTGGGCGCCGATGCGGTAGGTTTCCTTGATCAGGCTGTCCTGGTCGAACTGGCTGAGGAAGACGACCTTCGCGTGCGGGTCGCTTTTCAGGATGTGCTGGGCCGCATCCAGGCCGGTGAGTTCGGTGCCGAAGCGGATGTCGAGGATCACGACGTCCGGCTTGCACTCGGCGTACAGGGCCGCCGCTTCGTCCGGCGTGCGCGCCTGCCCTACCACCTCCATGCCTTCGGCCGCCAGCGACATGGCAAAGCCGGTCATCACGATCGGGTGGTCATCGGCCAGCATGACGCGGATTGCTTTGGTTTTCACCGTGTATCTCCCTCATTGTTGGGGTGGCCGCTTGCCAGACCCTGGTAGCGGCGCCTGCGAATAAACAGCACATCGCTGCTCTGCCGCCTGATTATTCCATACAACGCCGGGCGAGGCGAGAGACCGCCGACGCCAGCCCCCGGCCCTGGTTTGGCCTGGATGCACGATTGCCAATAAATCGCTTTACGCATTGCTATCTGTTGGCATATATTAGTTCCACACATTGGAATAACGATGTTCTTTCCTTAAGGAGATCGCCATGCATTTCTCGTACGCACACCAGGCCAACGGCAATAAGGCCGGCAAGTTCGCACTCGTTGCCGGGTTGCACGCGCTGATCGCAGTCGGCGTCGTCAACATGATGAACAACAAGGCGCTCGCGCTGCCGGAGCTGCCGAAGAACCTGACGGTGTTCATGACGCCCGAGCCGGTGGAACCGCCGCCGGTCCCGCCCGAACCGCCCCAGCCCGTGCAACGGGTCGCGCCGCCCGACATCGTGGTGCCGAAGATCGAGATCGAGATCACGCCACCGCCAATCGAGAACACCGTACGGACCACACATGAAGCCGACCCCGTTCCGCCGCAACCCGCGCAGCCCCAGGCCACGGCCCAGCCCCCAGGCACGCCGGCATCGGGCAACGGCACAGGTAGCGGCGCGGTGCGCAGTATCGCCCTGGCCGAAGCCAGCGGCTGCGCCACGCCCGAGTACCCGGCGCGCGCCGCCCGCAACGGCGACAGCGGCACCGTGGTTCTGGCCCTGCTGATCGGCACCGACGGCCGCGTTGCCAACGCCCGCGTCCAGAAGACCAGCGGCTCGCGCGACCTCGACAAGGCGGCGCTGAACGCCCTGAGCATGTGCCAGTTCAAGCCCGGCATGAACAACGGCGTGCCGGAAGCCGGCTGGGGCCAGCTGGCCTTTGTCTGGACCCTCGATAACTGAACGCTTTCCGTTTCGTCCCCCGCTTTGCCCGCCATCCCCCAGCCTGGCGGGCTTTTTTTCGGACTCGTCATGATCCCTGAACACGCGCACGCCAGGCCCGGCGTCCTGGCCAGCCTTGCCGCCTTCCTGTTCCTTGCCTTGCTCGCCTGGCTCGCATTGCGCGACGACGGCGCGCCGGCACCGCAGCCGCTGCCGCGCGATGCGCCGGCTGCCCGCTTCTCGGCCGGGCGCGCACTCGAACAACTGGAGACGATCGCACAGGCGCCGCGGCCGATCGCCAGCGACGCCAACCGCCGCGCGCGCGAACACATCGTCGACAGGCTGCGCGCGCTCGGCTACGCGCCGCAGGTGCAGCGCGCCGTCGTGCAGAAGAACTACGTCGACTACAACGCCAACTACGAAACCATCGTCGGCGTGGTGCACAACGTACTGGTGCGCGTGCCGGGCAGCGCCGGCGGATCGGAGCGCCAGCGCCGCCCCGCCCTGCTGCTGGCAGTGCACTACGACAGCGAGTGCACCACCCTGGGCGCGGCGCGCGACGCCATGCCGGTGGCGGCCGCCCTCGAAATGCTGCGCGCCCTGCGCAGCGGCGCACCACCCGCGAACGATCTGCTGGTGCTGTTCGCCGACGGCGAACGGGCCGGCAGCCTGGGCATGCAGGCCTTTGTCGAGCAGCACCCGTGGGCGCGTGAGGTCAGCCTGGCGCTGCGCTTCGATGGCGGCGGCAGCGGTGGCCCGCTGATCCTGTACAACACGCGCGGCGCCAACAGCGCGGCCATCGACGGCTGGCGCCGCGCCGTGCCCGACGTGCGCGGCTCATCCTTGATGCACGAGATCCACCAGCTGGCGCCGGGCGCGCTGCGCATCGGCGCCCTCGACCGGTTGCAGGTACCGGTGCTGCAGTTCGCAAACACCGGCTTGCCGCTCGACCGCGCCGGCGAACGCGACACCGTCGCGCGCCTGCAGCCGGCCACGCTGCAGCACATGGGTAGCGCCATGCTGCGGCTGGCGCGCCACTTCGGCCAGGCGCCGCTCGACCCGCGCAGCGGCGGCGGCCAGGTGTATTTCGAGCTGCCCTTCGGCGCCACCGTCCACTACAGCAGCGCGCTGGTCTGGCCCCTCGCTTTTTTTAGCTGCCTGCTGCTGGGGGGCGTGAGCCGCCTCGCCTGGCAGCGTGCCGGCATGCGCTACACGCCCTTCCTGCAAGCGGCCTTTGTCGTCCCCGCGCTTGCGGTGGTGCTGGGCATCGGCGCCTGGCAGCTGTGGATGCAGGCGCCGGCGCTGCACCGCGCCTGGAACCCGGACGCGCCCCGCCATGCGCTGGCCTACCTGCTGGGCGTGTGTGCACTGGCGGCGGCCCTCTATCTCGTGGCCCAGCGCTGGCTGCAGCGCCATACCGGCGCCACGGCGGCGGCGCTGGCCGCACTGGGCGCCCTGGTCCTGGTGCTGCTGCTGGCAAGCTGGCTGGCGCCGAGCGCCAGCTACCTGGCGGCCTGGCCGCTGCTGGCAAGCCTGGCCTGCCTGGCCGCGCTGCACACGGACCGCGTGACGGCCTGGCCGCCGGCCGCGCGACTGGCGCTGCTGGTGCTGGGCGTGGCGCCCGCCGTGATGCTGGTGCCGCCGGCGCTGCGCGACAGCTTCCTGGTGCTCTCGCCGCAGCGCATGAACGTGCCGGTAGCGATGCTGGCCCTGCTGCTTGGCGTATCGACGCTGCTGCTGGCGGCGCATGCGCGGCGCTACGTGGCGCGCGCCCTGCTGCTGTGCGGCCTGGGCGGCCTGGCGCTGGCCGGCAGCGCCGACGACGTGCACGAAGCGCCCGCTGCACGCATCAACCAGCTCGTGTATTACAAGGACATGCCGAGCTGGGACGCCTACTGGCTCAAGCCCGCCGGCCCGCTCGACCCATGGGAGCGCACGCTGTTCGCGAACCTCACGCAGCCGCATTATTTCGTGAACGTGTTCGGCTGGAGCCAGCCGAAGCAGTGGTACGCCTGGGCGCCGCGCCAGGGGCTCGCGTTCCCTTTTATTCGCGTGCTCAGGAACGGCAAGGCGCCGGACCGGCATGCCGACTTCACGCTGGCCTCGAAGAACCGCGCGCCCGAGATCCGGCTGGACGTGATCAACGCCCGCGCCATCCGCGCCACCATGAACGGCCTGACCCTGCTCGACAAGGAAGCCAAGACCCTGAAGATCGTCGTGTACGGGATGGAAGACGCGACGCTGCATTTCCGCGTCGATGTGCTGTCGGACCCGATCTTCGGCGTGAAGATCGAGGAAGTCGTGCCCGGGTTGCCGGAGAATCTGCTGCCGCCGCGGCCTGCGGGCGGGGTGCCGCTGATTCCGCTGAGCGGCACATCGATCGCGGCGGACATGCTGTGGTTTTATTAGCGCCTGCTCTACAATGTGACGCGCACTTCAGGGTGCGCTTCCATTAACTATCGCAGCAGGATTCCATGCACAAGATCGTCTCCTCCGTTGTCGTTACCGCCCTCGCCAGCAGCCTGGCGCTCGCCTTCCCCGCCCACGCGGCCAACAAGGCGCCAGCCGCCACCGTCAAGGAAGCGCCGCTGCGCGCGCACCTGGCCTTCCTCGCTTCCGACGCTGTCGAAGGCCGCGGCACCGGCCAGCGCGGCGGCGAGCTGACCGTCACCTATCTCGAGACCCAGGCATTGGCAGTAGGCTTGAAGCCGGCCAACGGCAACAGCTACCGCCAGGAAGTGAAGATCGCGGGTGTGCGTCCGCTGCCGGAAAAGAGCAATGTCGGCGTGGTCGCCGGCGGCAAGGCGCTGCCGCTGGCCTTTGGCGCGGACTGGGTGTGGGCGCCGGGCGACGCCAAGCCCGACCACAACATGGATGCGGAACTGGTATTCGTCGGTTACGGCATCACCGCGCCGGAAGAAGGCTGGGACGACTTCAAGGGCCTGGACGCCAAGGGCAAGGTGCTGGTCATGATGGTCAACGACCCGGCCCCGACCGCCGCCGAACCGAACCGCTTCAACGGCGCCGGCCTCACCTACTACGGCCGCTGGACCTATAAACTGGCCGAAGCGGCGCGCCAGGGCGCGGCCGGCGTGATCCTGATCCACACCGATGCCTCGGCTTCCTACGGCTGGAGCGTGGTGCAGAACAGCTGGGCCGCCGCCGAGCGCTTCCAGCTGGCCGACGCCGACCTCGGCACCGGCATGCAGGGCTGGATGACCGACGCCGCCGCCCGTAAACTGTTTGCCGCCGCCGGCCAGGACCTGGATAAGCTGCGCGCCGCCGCCGAAGACAAGTCGTTCAAGCCGGTCACCCTGAACGCGCGCGTGAAAGGCGAAACCCGCGCCGCCGTGCGCACGCTGAACGAATACAACGTGGCCGGCGTCGTGCCCGGCACCGATCCGAAACTGAAGGACGAAGTCGTCATCTACAGCGCCCACTGGGACCACATGGGCAAGCAGGGAACCGAAGGCGATACCATCTTCAACGGCGCCGTCGACAACGCGTCGGGCACCGCCGGCCTGCTGGCGATGGCGCAGGAAGCCGTGCGCAACCCGGCCAAGCGTTCGCAGATGTTCCTGTGGGTCGCAGCCGAAGAACAAGGCCTGCTGGGCAGCGCCGCCTACGCCGCCAAGCCGCTGTGGCCGGCCGATAAAACCGCCGCCAACCTGAACCTCGACAGCCTGAACTTCGTCGGCGCGGCGAAAGACATCGGCGTGCAGGGCAGCGAGCGTACCGAACTGGGTGCGATGGCCGCCGCCACCGCGAAAGCCATGGGCTTGACGGTTGCCCCGGCCAAGCCGGACCTCGCCGGCGGCTACTTCCGCAGCGACCACTTCAGCTTCGCGAAAGCCGGCATTCCCGCCTTCTCGGTGGGCGGCGGCCACACCTGGGTGTCGAACGTGGAAGCGAACAACGAAAAGGCGAAAGCCTACCGCGCGCGCTACCACCAGGTGAACGACGAGTACGACCCGAGCTGGGACTTGTCGGGCATGGTGCAGCAGGCGCAGTTCACGCTGAACCTGGGCCGCATGATCGCCGACAGCCCGAAGATGCCGGCCTGGAAAGCCGGCGACGCCTTCGGCAAGATCCGCGCCGCTGCGAAGTAATCGCCGCGTCATAACGCAAAAGCCCGGTCATCACTGACCGGGCTTTTTTATTGGCTCACATCGTCACGTCACCGATAATCGACGGCCGTTGCACCGTAGGGTGGGCGCCCCTGTGCCCACGCGTTACGGCACATGCACATGGCACGCTCAAACCCGTGCCATCGCCATCACTCGATAATCCCGCACACAATCCGCGCCCCGCCACCACCCAGCGGCGCCGGATGATCCGCATGATTATCCCCACCCGCATGCACCATCAGCGCCTTGCCCTTGACGTCGGCCAGCTTCAGCCGCGGCGCCAGCACCGGATTCATGGCCGCTCCCGAGCTCTCGACATACAGCGCCGGCAAGTCGCCCACGTGCCCATCGCCCCACGGCAGCCCGTGCTTCTTGCTGCCCGTCGTATCCAGGTGCCCGCCTGCCGCGCCCGCCGGCACCGGCTTGCCATCCTTCTGGTTCGTGTCGCAGCTCTTGTTCTCGTGAACGTGGAAGCCATGCACGCCCGGCGGCAGGCCTTCCAGCTTCGGCGTGAACACCAGCCCGTATTTGGTTTCGCTGATGGTGACCGTGCCGGTCGACTTGCCGACGCCGGCATCCGACACCGCATTCATCGTCGCGCGCATCTCGGCGGCGTGCACGGCCGCGCCGGCATAAGTGGAGCACAGCAGCGCTGCGACTATCCATTGAGCTTTCATGGCAGATCCCTTTCGTGTGAACGATATTGAACGAGACAACGCGCATGAGTGTAGAACATCCGCTCCAACAGGGCCGTTCGGCTAGACCGGGATGGCAGGTGCTAGCCTCCGCTACCGCAAAAAAAAGACCAGCCTGCGCTGATCCAGCTCTGCCGCGTGCCAGGACGGCGCCTGACGGGCGTTACCCGACAGGGACGCCTGAAACCATGCGCTACCGGCGCTTCATTCCAGGCCGTAGGCGTAATAGCACAGGCGCAGGAAGGTATTGCAGACGCCGGTCTCGTGGCACTTTTCCTGCATGGCCAGGCAGACTTCATAGGATGGCGTCGCCCATGCCGGCGCCATCGAAGACAACATGACACCGGTTGCAATCGCAGCGGTAAAAACCGTTTTCCTGAGTTTATTCATGTGCTTCTCCTTGTCGTGTTCATGTAAAAAATGGACCAGCCGCGCCGGTCCATTTTTCCATCAATGCCGGATGATCAGTCCAGGCCGTACACGTGGCACAGGCGACGGAAGGTGGTGCAGTCGCCGCCCGCATGACAGGTTTCCTGCATGTCGAGGCAGGTTTCGTACGAAGGCAATGCCCATGCCGGCGCCATCGACGACAGCATGACACCCGTTGCAACCGCAGCAGCGAAAACAGTTTTCTTGAACTTATTCATTACGCTTCCCCATTTAAGTAGAACATGTATGCGAATAGAATTTCATGAACTGCGCCATCAAAAAACGGCAATAAATGCTAACACTGCATTTTTTTGATGGCAAAAATTATTTTCAACCGCCTTGCATTTTGTATTTACGAATATATGCTGAATAAATAGTTATTGCGTGCCATGCATATTCAGAAGAAAAGCGTAGCTATTTGCATTGACAGGTTATTGCCTATTCCGGGTTATTTCATCAGCGTCGACCGATTCGGCCGTCAGCATTCCCAACGCAGCCCATAAGGCAGCGTCGCCGGCCCGAATACGACGTGCAGCACGCGGCGCCGTCCTGTGCCGGACGCTTTCGACGAAGCATGCAGGACCAGCGGACGCATGACCAGGGCGTCGCCCCGTTCGAGTACGCAAGTCTCCAGCGGCTGCGTCTTGCGCAGTACCGCTACCTCATCCGTTGTCAAACGCCCCTTGACGTGACTGCCTGCGACGAACTGGAGCGGCCCATCGGCTTCCCGGCAGGGATCGAGATGCAACCGCACCGCAATCAGTTGCGCGAGCACCGGTGCCGGCGGCTGGACAAACAGACTGCCCTCTTTTTCAGACCAGCCTTTCAAATCAGGATGGTCGACGCGTTGCGCGACCGGAATGCCGAGATCCTAGTGAATCGGCACCAGCCAGTTACGCGCCTGCGATTTCTCGAAATAGGTGCACTGGACAGCAACGTAATTGCTCGGCACCAGGCTCGCGATGGCAGGGTGCCGGTGCAGACGCGCGACGAGTTCCCGGCACCAGTGCTCGCGCAGCAAACGACGCGAGCCGGCCGCGTCTTCGGCCAGCGCGGCAATGCAGGACAGGGCCTGATCGCACCCGGCTTCGCCAAGGACGCCTGGTACTGTCGTGAAACCGCGCAGTGCGAACACGCTTTCGATGCCTGAACTGTTCATGTCATCCATTCAGTTTCAGCTGCCAGTAAGCGACATCGATCCAGCGTCCGGACTTCAGGCCGACTTCATTGAACTGCGCTACTTTTTGAAAGCCCAGCCGCTCATGCAGGCGCACGCTCGCTTCGTTCGGCTGGGCGATGCCGCCAATCACCAGATGCAAGTCGCGCTCGCGCAGTTGCACCAGCAGTGCCTCGTACAGCATGCGGCCCGCACCCTGTCCGGCACTTTCCGGCGCCATATAGATCGAGCTTTCGACCGAATAACGGTAGGCCGCACGGACCCGCCATTTCGCTGCATAGGCATAGCCAATCAGCGTTTCGCCTTCGAGCATGACCAGCCAGGGCAGATCGGCTTCCACGACAGCCGCAATGCGCTGCACCATTTCGGCAGGTGCCACGGGCGCTTCCTCGAAGCTGATCGTGGTGGTGGTCACATAGTGGTTATAGATGGCACAAATGGCGTCGGCGTCCGCGTCGCGTGCGGGCCGGATGATACGTTGCAGTCTCATGGATAGGAAGCGCTCAGGTAGGCACACCCGACAATTATGCCTGCTTTGAATTCCTTCTTTCCATCACTCTTTATATTTGAGATGCTTTTGAAGATTTCATGGTTAGCTTGAGCGCGCTTAATCCATATCCCAGAGGCCGCCTTAATCATTTCTAGAGTGACCGCATCTCACGGCAAATATAGGCATGTTTGTCGCTCATCTCAACAGGAACTCGGAGGGCTAACCCGAATGTTACTTGCTACTAACCGTGCAGTAATAATATACGTGTTCTTCGTCGCCCTCTTCTATCCCGGCAGTGCACTTGCCGAGGTGAGCGACAAGGAGCCAAGTACACATCTATTCTGGACAGTGGGAATCGTAGCCGCGCTGTTATGCCTCTTCGGAACCCGCATGAAGCCTTGGTTAGGGGCGGTTTTGTTTGCCCCGGCAGCACTCTGGTTCATCAGTTTATTCCTGGAGATCCACTCTTCGGATGTCGGACCTTATCTCTTGCTAGAACAAGGAGTTGTCTATTACTGGCAAGCATATGCGGCATTCGGGGCAGTAGTGTGCGGACTCGCTATCGGCTATGTCTGGCATAAACGCATCGCTTCCTGAATATGCAGGACGCAAAAAAAACGGCACCCCGAAGGGTGCCGTTTTCGCTAGCGCTTACGCAGTAATCGAATCGATTACTCCGCGTCGCCGTGATGCTCGGTGGTTTGCGCCTGCGCCTGATCTTCCATCGCCTGCAGCTCGGCAGCCATGTTGGCCTTCTCCTGCTGCAGCAGCGCCTGACGCTCTTCCGCTTCCCACACTTCCTTCTCCTTGCGGGCGCGGTGGAATGCCAGACCGGTACCGCCAGGGATCAGGCGGCCGACGATGACGTTTTCCTTCAGGCCGCGCAGACCGTCGCGCTTGCCCATGATCGCCGCTTCGGTCAGCACGCGGGTGGTTTCCTGGAACGATGCGGCCGAGATGAACGAGTCGGTCGACAGCGATGCCTTGGTAATACCCAGCAGCACGTTTTCGTAGGTCGCTTGCAGTTTGCCTGCGGCTTCCATGCGATCGTTTTCTTCCAGCAGCTCCGAACGCTCCACCTGCTCGCCGACGATATAGTCGGTGTCGCCGGCTTCCACGATCTGCACGCGGCGCAGCATCTGACGAACAATCACTTCGATGTGCTTGTCGTTGATCTTCACGCCCTGCAGACGGTAGACGTCCTGCACTTCGTCGACGATGTAACGGGCCAGCGCTTCGATACCCAGCAGGCGCAGGATGTCTTGCGGATCGGCCGGGCCGTCCACGATCATCTCGCCCTTGTTCACCACCTGGCCGTCGTGCACCAGCACTTGCTTGTCCTTGGTAATCAGGAACTCGTGCTTGTTGCCGTCCATGTCCGTGATTTCCAGACGCTGCTTGCCTTTGGTTTCCTTACCGAAGGCAACCGTACCGGTGACTTCCGCCAGCATGCCCGCGTCTTTCGGCGAACGTGCTTCGAACAGTTCGGCAACGCGTGGCAGACCACCGGTAATGTCGCGGGTCTTCTGCGATTCGGTCGGGATACGTGCCAGCACTTCACCCACCGACACGGTCTGGCCATCCTTGACCATGATCAGTGCGCCAACCTGGAAACCGATCGTCACGGCGTGTTCGGTGCCGGCGATCTTGACTTCCTGGTTTTCGTCGTTCAGCAGCTTGACCTGCGGACGCAGCACCTTGCCCGAACCGCGGCGCTTCGGATCGATCGCGACCAGGGTCGACAGACCGGTCACTTCGTCGACCTGGCGAGCGACGGTGACGCCCTCTTCCACGTTCTCGAAGCGGATCGTGCCGCCGTATTCCGTGATGATCGGACGGGTCAGCGGATCCCAGGTTGCCAGGGCGGTACCGGCTTTCACGGTCAGGCCATCCTTGACGATCAGGGTCGCACCGTACGGCACCTTGTGGCGCTCGCGCTCGCGGCCGTGGTCGTCCGTGATCAGCACTTCGCCGGAACGCGAAATGACGATCTGGGCGCCCTTGCCGTTGGTCACGTAACGCATGGTCGCGGTGAAGCGGACCGTGCCGTTCGACTTGGCTTCGACCGACGAGGCCACTGCCGCACGCGATGCCGCACCACCGATGTGGAAGGTACGCATGGTCAGCTGGGTACCCGGCTCACCGATCGACTGTGCTGCAACAACACCGACTGCTTCGCCGCTGTTCACCAGCATGCCGCGGCCGAGGTCACGGCCGTAGCACTTGGCGCACAGGCCGTAGCGCGTGTCGCAGTTCAGCGGGGTGCGGACCTTGACTTCGTCGATGCCGACGCGTTCGATCTCTTCGACCATGTCTTCGTCCAGCAGCGTGCCGGCTTCGTACAGGGTTTCCTGCGTTTCCGGATTGACGACGTCGGTACCAGTCACGCGGCCGAGGATACGGTCGCGCAGCGGCTCGATGACTTCACCGCCTTCGACCATCGCCTTCATGTGCGTGCCGTTGCTGGTGCCGCAATCGTCCTCGATCACCACCAGATCCTGGGTCACGTCGACCAGGCGGCGGGTCAGGTAACCCGAGTTCGCGGTCTTCAGTGCCGTATCCGCCAGACCTTTACGAGCGCCGTGGGTCGAGATGAAGTACTGCAACACGTTCAGGCCTTCGCGGAAGTTCGCGGTAATCGGCGTTTCGATAATCGAACCGTCCGGTTTCGCCATCAGGCCACGCATACCCGCCAGCTGGCGGATCTGGGCTGCCGAACCACGGGCGCCCGAGTCGGCCATCATGTAAATCGCGTTGAACGATTCCTGGGTGCCTTCGGTGCCGTCGCGCTTGGTGACCGGCTCGACTTTCAGCTGGTCCATCATCGCCTTGCCGACTTCGTCCGAGGTCTTGCCCCAGATGTCGACGACCTTGTTGTAACGCTCGCCGGCGGTGACCAGACCCGAAGCATACTGCTGCTCGATCTGCTTCACTTCCGCTTCGGCGGTCGCGATCATGCCCTTCTTGACGTCCGGGATCAGCATGTCGTCGACAGCGATCGAGATGCCCGCGCGGGTTGCCAGACGGAAGCCCGACTGCATCAGCTTGTCGGCGAAGACGACGGTTGCACGCAGGCCGCACTTGCGGAACGACGTGTTGATCAGCTTCGAGATTTCCTTCTTCTTCAGGGCGCGGTTCAGCACGCTGAACGGCAGGCCTTTCGGCAGGATTTCCGACAGGATGGCGCGGCCGACGGTGGTCTCGTAGCGGGTCACGGTGCGCTGGAACTCATCGGTACCGGCAACGCGTGGGTGCTCGACGATACGCACGGTGATGCGGGTCGCCAGTTCGACTTCCTTGTTGTCGTACGCGCGGATGACTTCCGACACGTCCGGGAACATCATGCCTTCGCCCTTGGCGTTGATCGCCTCGCGGGTCGCGTAGTACAGACCCAGCACGATATCCTGCGAAGGAACGATCGACGGTTCGCCGTTCGACGGGAACAGGATGTTGTTCGAAGCCAGCATCAGGGTGCGGGCTTCCATCTGTGCTTCGATCGACAGCGGGACGTGGACTGCCATCTGGTCACCGTCGAAGTCGGCGTTGAACGCCGCGCAGACCAGCGGGTGCAGCTGGATCGCTTTACCTTCGATCAGGACCGGCTCGAACGCCTGGATACCGAGACGGTGCAGGGTTGGTGCACGGTTCAGCATGACCGGGTGTTCCTTGATGACATCTTCGAGGATGTCCCAGACCACCGGTTCCTGGATTTCGACCAGTTTCTTCGCCGCCTTGATGGTCGTAGCCAGACCCATCAGTTCGAGCTTGTTGAAGATGAATGGCTTGAACAGTTCCAGGGCCATCAGCTTCGGCAGGCCGCACTGGTGCAGTTTCAGCTGTGGGCCGACCACGATGACCGAACGGCCCGAGTAGTCGACGCGCTTGCCCAGCAAGTTCTGACGGAAACGACCGCCCTTACCCTTGATCATCTCGGCCAGCGACTTCAGCGGACGCTTGTTGGCGCCGGTCATCGCTTTGCCGCGACGGCCGTTGTCCAGCAGCGAGTCGACCGCTTCCTGCAGCATGCGCTTTTCGTTACGCGTAATGATTTCCGGCGCGCGCAGTTCCATCAGGCGCTTCAGGCGGTTATTACGGTTGATGACGCGGCGATACAGGTCGTTCAGGTCGGAGGTCGCGAAACGGCCGCCGTCCAGCGGGACGAGCGGACGCAGCTCCGGCGGCAGGACCGGGAGCACTTCCATGATCATCCAGTCAGGCTTGATGCCCGAACGCTGGAACGCCTCGAGCACTTTCAGGCGCTTGGCGTATTTCTTGATCTTGGCTTCGGATTTCGATTCCTTCAGTTCCACGCGCAGGGCTTCGGCATCGCGGTGGATGTCGATCGAGCGCAGCAGTTCACGGATACCTTCGGCACCCATGTAGGCGGTGAAGTCGTCGCCGTACTCTTCGTACTTGGCGGCGTAATCGTCTTCCGACATGATCTGGCACTTCTTCAGCGGGGTCATGCCAGGATCGGTGACCACATATGCTTCGAAGTACAGCACGCGTTCGATATCGCGCAGGGTCATGTCCAGGACCATGCCCAGGCGCGACGGCAGCGATTTCAGGAACCAGATGTGCGCGGTTGGCGAGGCCAGTTCGATGTGGCCCATGCGCTCACGGCGCACTTTGGCGAGCGTGACTTCGACGCCGCACTTTTCGCAGATGACGCCGCGGTGCTTCAGGCGCTTGTACTTGCCGCACAGGCATTCGTAATCCTTGATCGGGCCAAAGATCTTGGCGCAGAACAGGCCGTCACGCTCAGGCTTGAAGGTACGGTAGTTGATGGTCTCGGGCTTCTTGACTTCACCGAACGACCACGAACGAATTTTTTCGGGCGACGCCAGGCCAATCTTGATGGCGTCGAAGCTTTCATTTTGCTGTACTTGCTTGAATAGATCGAGCAGTGCTTTCATGTATCACTCCAGAGGTGACTAAATTTCAATGCGAAACGCGCTGACTACAGCGCGTCTCAAACCAAGCGGCATTTTGAAAGGGGAACGAGAGCATTTGGGGTCTCTCGTTCATAAAGCAAGCTTTATTTACCCTTCCTTCTGCTTCTTAGTTACGCTCGAGGTCGATATCGATACCCAGCGAGCGGATTTCCTTGACCAGCACGTTGAACGATTCAGGCATGCCGGCGTCGATCACGTGGTCGCCTTTGACCAGGTTCTCGTACACCTTGGTACGGCCATTCACGTCATCCGACTTCACAGTCAGCATTTCCTGCAGCACGTAGGACGCGCCGTAGGCTTCCAGTGCCCACACCTCCATCTCACCGAAGCGCTGGCCACCGAACTGGGCTTTACCGCCCAGCGGCTGCTGCGTCACCAGCGAGTACGGACCGGTCGAACGGGCGTGCATCTTGTCGTCGACCAGGTGGTGCAGCTTCAGCATGTGCATGAAGCCGACGGTGACCTTGCGCTCGAACGCTTCGCCGGTGCGGCCGTCGTGCATCGTGACCTGGTTCTTCGACGGCGTCATGCCCAGGTGGGCAGCGATGTCGTCCGGGAACGCCAGGTCCAGCATGCGGCGGATGTCTTCTTCGTGGGCGCCATCGAACACCGGGGTCGCGAACGGCACGCCGTTCTTGAGGTTGTGCGCCAGGCTCAGGATTTCTTCATCGCTGAAGTTGTCCAGGTCTTCCTTGCGACCGGTTTCGTTGTAGATCTTGCCCAGGAAGGTACGCAGGTCTTGCGCCTTCGCTTGCGCGGCCAGCATTTCGCCGATGCGCCAGCCCAGGCCCTTGGCTGCCCAACCGAGGTGGGTTTCCAGGATCTGACCGACGTTCATACGCGACGGAACGCCCAGCGGGTTCAGCACGACGTCCGCAGGACGGCCATCGGCCATGAACGGCATGTCTTCGACCGGGACGATACGCGAGACCACACCCTTGTTACCGTGGCGGCCCGCCATCTTGTCGCCCGACTGCAGGCGGCGCTTGACGGCCAGGTAGACCTTGACCATCTTCTGCACGCCAGGCTGCAGCTCGTCGCCTTGCGTCAGCTTCTTGCGCTTTTCTTCGAAGGCCAGGTCGTACTGGTGACGCTTCTCGTTGATCGATTCCTTGATCGCTTCCAGTGCGTTGGCGGTTTCGTCGTCGCTTGGGCGGATGTCGAACCAGTGGAACTTGTCCAGGTCGGCCAGGTATTCCGAGGTGATCGCCGCGCCCTTGGCCAGCTTCTTCGGACCACCATTCACGACTTTACCAACCAGCATACGCTC
Source organism: Massilia sp. YIM B02769 (assembly GCF_030411995.1). GTDB lineage: Bacteria > Pseudomonadota > Gammaproteobacteria > Burkholderiales > Burkholderiaceae_D > Telluria. Next base: position 7,053 of record NZ_JASNRC010000025.1, on the reverse strand, counting down.
CAGACGCTGGAAGGCATCGCCCTCCACGATACGCATCTGGTCGTTCAGGTCCAGGCGGAAACGCTTCAGCTCGTCGTCGATGATCTGCTGGGCGCGCTTGTCGCGCTGGATGCCTTCGCGGGTGAACACTTGCACGTCGATCACGGTGCCGACCATGCCCGAAGGCACGCGCAGCGAGGTGTCTTTCACGTCCGACGCTTTTTCGCCGAAGATCGCGCGCAGCAGCTTCTCTTCCGGAGTCAGCTGGGTCTCGCCTTTCGGGGTGACCTTACCGACCAGCACGTCGCCGGCGGTGACTTCCGCGCCGATGTAGACGATGCCCGACTCGTCCAGGCGAGCCAGCTGGTTCTCGGCCAGGTTCGAGATGTCGCGGGTGATTTCTTCCGCGCCCAGCTTGGTGTCACGTGCAACGACGCTCAGCTCTTCGATGTGGATCGAGGTGTAGCGGTCGTCCTTGACCACGTTTTCCGAGATCAGGATCGAGTCTTCGAAGTTCAGGCCGTTCCACGGCATGAAGGCCACCAGCATGTTCTGGCCGAGTGCCAGTTCGCCCAGGTCGGTCGATGCGCCGTCGGCAATCACGTCGCCACGGGCAACGCGGTCGCCAACCTGCACGATCGGACGCTGGTTGATGTTGGTGTTCTGGTTCGAACGGGTGTACTTGATCAGGTTGTAGATGTCGACACCGACTTCGCCGGCTTGCGCCTCGTCGTCGTTGACGCGAATCACCACACGGCCCGCATCGATGTAGTCCACCACGCCGCCGCGGACGGCTTGCACGGTGGTGCCCGAGTCGACCGCCACGGTGCGTTCGATACCGGTACCGACCACGGCCTTCTCAGGACGCAGGCAAGGCACGGCCTGGCGCTGCATGTTGGCGCCCATCAGTGCACGGTTCGCGTCATCGTGCTCAAGGAACGGAATCAGCGAGGCTGCAACCGAGACGATCTGGCCTGGAGCCACGTCCATGTACTGGATGCGCTCTGGCGAGACGAGGATGGTTTCGCCGGCTTCACGTGCCGAGACCAGTTCGTCGACCAGCTGGCCTTCTTCGTTGATCTTCGCGTTTGCCTGGGCAATGATGTAGCGGCCTTCTTCGATCGCCGACAGGTAGTCGATCTTGTCGGTAACCTTCGAACCCTCGACCTTGCGGTACGGGGTTTCCAGGAAGCCGTATTCGTTCAGGCGGGCGTACAGTGCCAGCGAGTTGATCAGGCCGATGTTCGGGCCTTCAGGCGTTTCGATCGGGCAGACGCGGCCGTAGTGGGTCGGGTGCACGTCGCGCACCTCGAAGCCGGCGCGTTCGCGGGTCAGGCCGCCAGGGCCGAGGGCGGAAACACGGCGCTTGTGCGTGATTTCCGACAGCGGGTTGGTCTGGTCCATGAACTGCGACAGCTGCGACGAACCGAAGAATTCGCGGATCGCGGCCGAGATCGGCTTGCTGTTGATCAGATCGTGCGGCATCAGGTTGTCCGCTTCGGCCTGGCCGAGGCGTTCTTTCACTGCACGCTCGACGCGCACCAGGCCGGCGCGGAACTGGTTTTCGGCCAGTTCGCCGACGCAACGCACGCGACGGTTGCCCAGGTGATCGATGTCGTCGACTTCGCCGCGGCCATTGCGCAGCTCGACCAGGATCTTGATCACGGACAGGATGTCTTCGTTCGACAGGGTCATGTCGCCGGTCAGTTCATCACGGCCGATGCGGCGGTTGAACTTCATGCGGCCGACAGCCGACAGGTCGTAGCGTTCCGGGCTGTAGAACAGGCCGTTGAACAGGGCTTCGACCGATTCTTCGGTTGGCGGTTCGCCAGGACGCATCATGCGGTAGATCGCCACGCGCGCGGCCATCTGGTCGGCGGTGTCGTCGGTGCGCAGGGTGGTCGAGATGTAGGCGCCCTGGTCCAGGTCGTTGGTGTACAGGGTCTGCACGCTGTCGACATTCGCGTCGCGCAGCTTGCCCAGCAGCTCGTCGGTCAGCTCGTCGTTGGCGTTGGCGATGACTTCGCCGGTGTCGCCGTCGACGACGTTGGTCGCCAGCACGCGGCCGACCAGGTAGTCTTCAGGCACCGAGATCGACTTGATGCCGGCGGCCTCGATGTCGCGCACATGCTTGGCATTGATGCGCTTGTCCTTGGTCACGATGGTCTTGCCCGACTTCGGATCGACGATGTCGAAGCGCGCGACTTCGCCGCGCAGGCGTTCGGACACGAACTCCAGCTCGCCGCCTTCATTGCGGAGGGTGAAATTGTCGAAGACGAAGAAGTTCGCCAGGATCTGTTCCGGCGTCATGCCAATGGCCTTCAGCAGGATCGTCACCGGCATCTTGCGGCGGCGGTCGACGCGGAAGAACAGGATGTCCTTCGGGTCGAACTCGAAGTCCAGCCACGAGCCGCGGTAAGGAATGATGCGGGCCGAGAACAGCAGCTTGCCCGACGAGTGCGTCTTGCCGCGGTCGTGTTCGAAGAACACGCCCGGCGAGCGGTGCAGCTGCGAGACGATCACGCGCTCGGTGCCGTTGATGACGAAGGAACCGTTGGCGGTCATGAGCGGCAGTTCGCCCATGTACACTTCCTGCTCTTTCATTTCCTTGACGACCGGCTTGGTCGGCGATTCCTTGTCCAGGATCACCAGGCGCACTTTCGCGCGCAGCGGCGAGGCGAAGGTCAGGCCGCGCTGTTGGCATTCCTTGACGTCGAATGCAGGGTCGCCCAGCACATACGAGAGGAATTCGAGGCGCGCAAAACCGTTGTGCGACACGATCGGGAAGATCGAGCTGAAGGCCGACTGCAGGCCTTCGTTCTTGCGGACGGTAGGACCAGCGTCCGCCTGCAGGAAGTTCTCGTAGGATTCGAGCTGGGTAGCCAGAAGATATGGAACGTTGTGAACGTTGGCGCGCTTCGCGAACGACTTGCGAATGCGTTTCTTCTCAGTAAATGAGTAGTGCATGGACACTCCGTGAGTGACAGAAAGGATGAGAATTCAGAGATTGCCAGTGGCAACGTGCCACATACAAGGCCTCAAGTCTCTTCGTGTTCCGCCAGATGAAAAGGACAGGCTACTGCTGTGTTACGATTTAATCTAATGCTTGAAGCGGGTACTGCAGGGTAATGCGTTTGCCGCAGGGACGACAAAAGAGCCAAAGCCGCAACCCCACCTTGCGGCGGGGTTTGCAAGCTTTGACTCCGGCTTTGGGCACCTTGCGATGCCCATTGCTTTTTATTACTTGAGCTCGGCCTTGGCGCCAGCTTCTTCCAGCTTCTTCTTGGCGGCTTCTGCGTCGGCTTTCGGCAGGGCTTCCTTGACGGTCTTCGGTGCGCCATCGACCACGTCTTTGGCTTCTTTCAGGCCCAGACCGGTGATTTCGCGGACGGCCTTGATGACGCCGACTTTGTTCGCGCCGACTTCGGTCAGAACGACGTTGAACTCGGTCTGCTCTTCAGCAGCTGCTGCGCCGCCAGCGGCGCCGCCGGCTGCAGGAGCTGCCATTGCAGCTGCCGACACGCCGAACTTCTCTTCGAATGCCTTGACCAGTTCGTTCAGGTCCATGACGGACATTTCGCTGACTGCGTTCAGGATATCGTCTTTGCTAATTGCCATTTGAAACTCCAGATATTTAGTGTTTGTAGTACAAAGTTAGTGCTTGAGAAAAAAAACGTGCGCTTACGCTGCAGCGGTTTCTTCGGCTGCAGGAGCAGCTTCCGAACCTTCGCCTTTTTTCGCTGCCAGGGCAGCCAGACCACGTGCGAAGCCCGACACCGGAGCCAGCATGACGCCCAACAGCTGCGAAATGAGGACTTCACGGGAAGGAATGCTTGCCAACGCGGTAACGCCAGCTACGTCGAGCTGCTTACCTGCGTAGTTACCGGCTTTCACGACCAGCTTGTCGTTGGTTTTGGCGAAGTCGTTGATGACTTTCGCTGCTGCAACGGCGTCGTCCGAGATCGAGTAGATCAGCGGACCGGTCATGGCGTCAGCCAGAGGGGCAAACTGCGTGCCTTCGACAGAGCGGCGTGCCAGCGTGTTCTTCAGAACACGCAGGTACACACCCTGCGAACGCGCGGCTGCACGGAGTTTCGTCAAGTGACTAACCTGGATGCCACGGTACTCGGCCACGACGATCGTTTGCGCGGTTGCTACTTTCGCGCTCACTTCTTCGACGACGGCCTTTTTGTCATTCAGATTAAGACCCACGGTCAATCTCCTTAAATGATGCAAACACCACGTTTGCATCGGTTCGAACACACGGCGTCCGAAGTTAAGAAGTCAAACCAGCGTGGATGTTTTCACGCAGCATGAACTACAAAACTTGTTCGGGTACACCATCTGCGTTGGGTGGTCTATTAACCTCCGGCTCAACCTCTGCCTTCGGCCCAACGGTCTTTGACTGCCTGCCGGGGCGGTGTCCTGCCCCGGCAGCCCAAAGATGCGCCCCGCTAGTGTTTTGCGAGGACTTGATTCTTGAAACTTAAGCGGCGACCGAAGCGTGGTCGACACGGACGCCAGCGCCCATGGTCGACGAGATCGCGACCTTGCGCAGGTACACACCTTTCGAGGTGGCTGGCTTGGCCTTGTTCAGTGCGTCGATCAGTGCAGCCAGGTTGGCTTGCAGGTCGGCATCGCTGAACGACTTGCGGCCGATGGTCGCGTGGATGATGCCTGCCTTGTCGGTACGGTACTGGACCTGACCGGCTTTGGCGTTCTTGACGGCTTCAGCGACGTTCGGGGTCACGGTGCCGACTTTCGGGTTTGGCATCAGGCCACGTGGGCCCAGGATCTGGCCCAGGGTACCGACGATACGCATGGTGTCAGGCGAAGCGATGACGATGTCGAAAGGCATGTCGCCGGCTTTGACGCGCTCGGCCAGGTCTTCCATACCGACGATGTCGGCGCCGGCTGCTTTTGCAGCTTCAGCCTTGTCGCCCGAAGCGAAGACAGCGACGCGCACGGTCTTGCCGGTGCCTGCTGGCAGGACGACCGAACCACGAACGACCTGGTCCGACTTCTTCGGATCCACGCCCAGCTGAATCGACACGTCGATCGATTCGTTGAACTTGGCGGTTGCGAATTCCTTGACGATCGACACTGCGTTGTCGAAGGCGTAGACCTTGTTACGGTCGACTTTCGCTTTCATTTCTTTGACGCGCTTGGACAGCTTAGCCATTACACACCCTCCACCGTGATGCCCATCGAACGTGCCGAACCGGCGATGATACGCACTGCGGCGTCCATGTCGGCTGCGGTCAGGTCCGGCTGCTTGGTTTTTGCGATTTCTTCAGCCTGGGCACGGGTCAGCGTACCGACTTTGTCGGTATGTGGCTTCGGCGAACCCTTGGTGATGCCAGCGGCTTTCTTGATCAGGTAGGTTGCCGGCGGGGTCTTCATCACGAAGGTGAAGGACTTGTCGGCGAACGCGGTGATCACGACAGGAATCGGCATGCCCGGCTCGAAACCCTGGGTCTGGGCGTTGAACGCCTTGCAGAATTCCATGATGTTCAGGCCGCGCTGACCCAGTGCTGGGCCGATCGGTGGGGATGGGTTTGCTTTACCAGCTGCCACTTGCAGCTTGATAAAACCAATAATCTTCTTGGCCATGGAGTGCTCCTAAATTGGCTTTGAGTAGTAGCGCCCCACCGCGACTACTCGCTCGGCGGGGCTCCTCTTACCGGATTCCGCCTAGCTGCTGCGACGCTCCGATTAAAGCGTTTAAACCTTTTCGACTTGTCCGAACTCCAGTTCCACCGGAGTTGCGCGGCCGAAGATGGTGACAGTCACACGCACCTTCGATTTTTCGTAGTTCACTTCCTCGACGTTGCCGTTGAAGTCGGTGAACGGGCCTTCCTTGATGCGGACTTGCTCGCCCACTTCGTACAGCACTTTCGGCCTTGGCTTCTCGACGCCTTCCTGGACCTGCTGCATGATCTTGTCGATCTCGCGCGCCGGAATCGGGGTCGGCTTGTTCGATTTGCCGCCGATGAAACCGGTCACTTTGCTGGTGTTCTTCACCAGGTGCCAGGTTTCGTCGGTCATTTCCATTTCGACCAGCACGTAGCCAGGGAAGAAGCGGCGCTCGGTAACCGATTTGCTGCCGTTCTTGACTTCCACGACTTCTTCGGTCGGGACCAGGATCTGGCCGAACTGCTCGCTCATGCCGGCGCGTTCGACGCGCTCGGTCAGGGCGCGCATGACGCTCTTTTCCATGCCCGAGTACACATGCACGACATACCAGCGCTTGTTGCTGACCGGGACACTCACGGGAGCGGCTGCGGGCGTCGTACCGGCGTCGGATTCCGATGCGCCAATCGCCGGAACTTCATCCGGCGCGTTATCTTGTACGTTATCGCTCATTATTGTTTCCACCCCAGGATCAGGTCGTACAGCAGGAATTCCAGCAACTTATCCGTGCCCCACAGGAACATCGCCATCACGGCGACAAAGGCAAACACGATCATGGTGATGGTGCGCGCTTCCTTGCCGGTAGGCCAAACGACTTTCTTGGTTTCGCGAACGGACTCTTTGGCGAAGTTCAGGAATTCGCGGCCGGAGGTGGAGGTCCACAAAAGCAGGAGGGCAAAAACTAAACCAGCCAAGAGGGCGCCGCCGGCGACCAAGGCTGGTTTGTTCTGGCCTTTCAGGTAAAAGAACCCGACTACGCCTGCAATCGCGGCAACCACCGCCAGGGCCACCTTAAACTTGTCATTCGAGGTGCTAACGGTTTGCACGGATTGATTAGACATTCTTCTTTACTTTCGGTGCTGCGCACCAGAATTCGGTGGCAGGGGCGGAGGGAATCGAACCCGCGACCTTCGGTTTTGGAGACCGACGCTCTGCCAATTGAGCTACACCCCTACGAAGACTTCAGCTGAATCGCGCATTCTACACCATGTGCGCACACGGTGGGAATGTTTTTTCTGAGGAAGGGAATCAATTCCTTCCTCAGAAGGTCTTACTTAACTACAAGACTACTTTATTGCTTAGGCAATGATCTTGGCAACCACGCCGGCGCCGACGGTACGGCCGCCTTCGCGGATTGCGAAGCGCAGGCCTTCTTCCATC
>NZ_JASNRC010000024.1 GCF_030411995.1 Massilia sp. YIM B02769 | reverse complement strand
AAAGTAGGGTGGGGACTCGTCCCCACCGCTATGCCATCAACACAAAAACCGGTGGGTTCAAGAACCCACCCTACAAACCTGTTCAGGCAGCGTGACACACTTCCTTTCCGAACCTGTTCCGTTTTAGGACAACCGAAGCGGCCGCTCCCCCGTACGATCCATGGCACGTCCCTTGCTGGTGAGAGACTGATCAGTTGCTCACGACGGGACACCTCATGCAGCTTCGCGCAGCCATCCGGCAAGCCTTTGTTTTTCGTCCTCCAGTGCACGGGCACGAACACGTCTGTTGCCTGATTGCGGCGGCTGTCTTTGCGCCCTGTGCCGCAGCCGAGCCCGAACGGCCGGACAAACCAGAGGCCGCCATCCCGGTCGTCGAGGTCGTCGGCCTCGCACCCTTGCCCGGCCTGGGCATCGAGCGCGACCTGTTGCCATATCCGGTACAGCTCGCCACCGAGAAAGCCATCCGTAAATCCGGCGGCGAGAACCTGTCCGAATTCATGTCGCGCAACCTCACCGGCGTGAACATCAACGAAACCTCCGGCAGCCCCTTCCAGAACGACCTGACCTTCCGCGGCTTCCGTGCCTCGCCCGTGCTCGGCAGCTCACAGGGCATCTCGGTCTACCTGGACGGCGTACGCGTGAACGAAGCCTTTGGCGACGTCATCAACTGGGACATGCTGCCTGAATCCGCGATCGGCAGCCTGTTGTTGGTCCCCGGCGCCAACCCTTTGTATGGCCTGAACACCCTGGGTGGCGCGCTCGCCTTTACCACCAAGTCCGGCATGACCCATCCCGGCGGCGAATTCGAATTCTCGCTCACGGACGAAGGCCGGCGCCGCGCCGACCTGGCCTACGGCTGGCAGGGCGAGGGCGGCTGGCACAGCTTTATCGGCGGCACCTGGTTCGACGATGATGGCTGGCGCGACCACTCGTCCGGCCACCTCGGCAACGTGCTGGTGAAAGTCGGCCGTTCCCAGGGCGCCACCGACTGGTCGGCAACCCTGCTGGGCGGACGCAGCCGCCTGCTCGGGAATGGCCTGCTGCCCGATCCCTTGTACGAGGACAACCGGCATGCCGTCTACACCTATCCCGACACCACCCGCAATCGCCTGCTGCAGGGCACGCTGAACCTGGTCCACCGCTTCGGCCCGGACAGCGAATTGAGCGCCACCGCTTACGCCCGCAACAGCCGCCGCGACACCGTCAACGGCGACGTCAGCGAAGAGTACGACGACTACGTGGAAGACTGCGAAGACGGCTTCGATGCCAGCGGCGCCCCGCTCGAGCCGGACGAATGCGGTTTCACCCAGGCCGAAGGCGCCGCCCTGCATCCCGGCGTGCTGAACACGACCAGCACACGCCAGGAAAGCCGCGGCATCAGCGCTGCCTTCAGTACGCGGCGCGGTCCCTGGCGGCTGGACGCCGGCTTCAGCTTCGACCACAGCGAGGCCGAGTACGCCCAGTACGAACAGGAAGCCTTCGTGACCGATGCCCGCGAAGTCATCGGCGACCCCGACGAAGAGCGCGAACCATCGTCCTCGGTCGTCGGCAGTGCCCGCGCACTTGGCGTGTATGCCGCCGGCAGCTGGGCGGTCAATGCCGGCACCCAGGTGACCGCCAGCGCACGCTTCAACCGCGCACGCGTGAGCAATACCCTGACCAACGAACGCGGCGTCCAGCCACGGGAAAGTTTCACCTATACCCGCCTCAATCCATCGCTCGGCATCACCCACCAGCTGGGCGACGGCGCCATGGTATTTGCCAACGTCGCGCAAGGCAACCGCGTACCGACTGTCATCGAGCTCGGCTGTGCCGACCCGGAAAATCCTTGCCGCCTGCCGGTCGGACTGCAAGCCGACCCTTACTTGAAACAAGTGATTGCGCGCACAGTCGAAGCCGGCGTGCGGGGCCGCCTGTCCGGCGGCCAGTACTCGGTGTCCCTGCACCGCACCGTCAACCGCGACGACATCCTTTTCCTCAGCTCGCCTTCGCGCCAGGGCTACTTCGCCAACTTCGAGCGTACCCGACACCAGGGCCTGGACGCCACCGTCGCCCGGCAGTTCGGACCCTTGAATCTGCGCTTTGCCTACAGCTATCTGAAAGCCGTGTACGACGCCGACGGCGAACTGTTCACCGGCGCGCGCAATGTCGAAGTCGAGCGGGGCATGCGCCTGGCCGGCCTGCCGCGCCACAGCGGCAAGCTGGCACTCGACTGGACAGCCAGCCCGCAGCTGAGCTTCGGCGCCGACCTGCAGGCATCCAGCAGCCTGGTCACGCAAGGCAACGAGGATGGCTACATCGAAGACCCGGAACCCGGCGAGGATGCGGAACGCGCCGACTGGCGGGTACGCGGCCATGCCCTGGTGAACCTGCGCGCCAGCTATCGGCCGGCAGCGAACTGGGAATTCTTTGCACGCGTGAGCAATGTCTTCGACCGCCGCTACGAAACTTTTGGCGCCGTGGCGCCCGACCTGTTCCCGAACGGCCGGCAGCTCAGGCCGCACGAGGGCGAAGTCGACGCCGAGCATGCCCGCTTCGTCGCACCCGGCGCACCACGCACTTTCATTGCCGGCCTGCGCTATACCTTCTGAACACGCTGGCCGGCAGGCCCGGCCAGCAACCCGTCTCAGAAAGTGTATTCGGCGCTGACGCCCGCCATCCACTGGCGTCCCGGCGCCGCCTCGTAATAGCGCCGGTTGGTATCGCCAACAATCACCGAGCCGACATAATTGCGGTCGAAGATATTGTTCACCCGCAGGAATTGCTTGAAGCGCCAGCGATCGACCGACTGGCGCGCCTGGATGCGTGCATTCACCACCGCATAGCCCGGCGCGGCCGTTTCCAGGTTCGTGTCTTCCGCATAGATCTTGCCCGATGCCAGTGTCTCGATTGCCGCACCCAGGCGGCCGCCCGGTTCGGTCCAGGCCAGCTCGGCAAAGGCATTCGCACGCGGCACGCCAGGCAAGCGCTTGCCGGCGCTGACGCTGCCGAATCCCGTCTCGTAGGTCGCCCGCAGCAGGGTTACCGCGGCACGGGCGCTGAAGCCGGCCCCGAGCGACGACTCCAGGGATACCTCGGCGCCACGGCGCAGGGTCGAACTGGCATTGCGGTAACTGGTGCGTCCACCGCCGGCCGTGTCCACCACCATCTCGTCCTCGGTGCGCGCCTGGAACAGGGCCGCATTGATACGCGTGTCCTCGCCGAGTTGCGCCTTGGCGCCCAGCTCCAGGTGCTTGCTGCGCGCCGGTGCCAGGTTGAAGTTGAACCCGCCGCCGCTGTTCGAATAGAACAGTTCGTTCAGGGTCGGCGTCTCGAAACCGCGCGCCGCGCTGGCATACACATTCAACTGATCCGACACCTTGTACAGCGCCCCCAGCACCGGCGTGATGCGGCTGTAGTCGCTCGATCCGCTGTCGTTGCCATTGGCCAGGAAGCGGTCCTCCACGTCCACCTTCAGGCTGCTGCGGCGCAGGCCTGCCGTCAGTACCCAGGGGCCGCCGGCCCATTCGGTCTGCAGGTAAGGGTCGAGGTTCGAGAGGGTGTCCTTCTCGTTGCGCCGCAAGGCGCCCCTGAGGCCGAATTGGGTGCCGACAAAATTCTCGTAGCCCTGGCGGTCGTCGACCGAACGGCCGTATTCGATGCCGGCCGTGGTGCTGAGCTTGCCGCCAGCGAACTGGTGCACCGCTATCCACTGGACCTCCAGGCCATAAAAGTCACGGTCGAAATCGACCACGCCGCCGGAGTGGGTAGGCGGCGCCTGGAAGCCGCGCGAAAACGCCTGGTACTGGATCACTTGCCGCTTGCCGACATAGGCCATGACGCGCAGCCGGTCTTCGCCGAAACGCTGCTCGAAGGCGGCGCCGCCCTGCTGGTGGTCGATGCTCTTGCGCGTGTTGTAGCGCTCGGCCAGGGTGCGGTTCGGTAGCTGGGTGTCGGTCGTGTCGATTTCGCCGGCGCGCGGGTCGCGCCGGAAAGTGGCCCAGGTCACCCCCAGCGGATCTTGCGTATCGTCCTGATCCAGGCTGCTGGCGGTGATGGTCAGGCGGCTGTCCGCTCCCGGCCGCATGCTGAGCTTGGCAAAGCCCTGGTCGCGGCGCGCCGCGCTGTGGTCGCGGTAGCCATCGGTATCGAAGCGCGAGACATCGATCACGTAGCCGACCTTGCCTACTTCACCCTGGGAATTGATGTCGATCTTGCGCGTGCCGTCGCTGCCGCCCGACACCGTGGTCTCGACCGTCGGCCGGCCCTGGCCATCGCGGGTGAACAGCTGCACCACACCGCCGGAGTGATTGCCGTACAGGGCGGAAAATGGCCCGCGCAATACTTCGATGCGTTCGGCCATGTCGAGGTTGAAGGTAGCCGCCTGGCCCTGGCCATCCGGCATCGAGGCCGGGATGCCGTCGGCAATCAGGCGCACGCCGCGCACGCCGAAGGCGGAACGGGCCCCAAAGCCGCGCGAGGAAATCTGCAAGTCCTGCGCATAGTTCTGGCGGTTCAGCACCACCAGGCCCGGTACTGCCGCCAGCGCCTCCGAGGCATTCACGCGCAACTGGGCATTGCCAATGCGTGCGGCGTCGACCACGTCGATTGCCGCCGGAAAGTCGTAGCTGTCGTGTTCGATGCGGCTGCCGGTGACCACCACCACCGGTACCGGCGCCGCATCCGGCTCCGGCCCGGCGGCCAGCGCAGGCGCGCCCATGCCGCCAACGAGCACGGCACTGCCTGCATACAGGAGGGCAAGCGGCTTGCGCCGCAGGGGAAGCTGGACCATGCATGTCTCCGATATTGTTTGCGATTGACGAAGCAATAACTCTGCCAGAGCACACCAGGCCAGACGAAGACCTGAATGGCACGGCCCTTGCATAGCCTGGACTCTGCACACGCCACCTGCTGCCTGCCGAGGATGGAACCCTGCAAACGGCGCAGCACCTGTTCCAGATTAGGACAGGCGGCGCGGCACTGTTTCAGTTCTGGACGGCGCACTCGGCACCGATCCAGCCGGGGACCCATACAACATCAGAAAGAGGACGACATGAATCTCGCGGACATCAGCAAACTTGGCGTTGCCAACCCTTTCAAGCAGCGTTACGACAACTACATCGGCGGGAAGTTCGTGGCGCCGGTGAAGGGCGAGTACTTCCCCAACCTGACGCCGATCACCGGCCAGCCCTTCTGTGAGGTGGCGCGTTCCGGTCCCGAGGACATCGAACTCGCGCTCGACGCCGCCCATGCTGCGAAAGATGCCTGGGGCAAGACTTCGCAGGCCGAGCGCGCGGCCATCCTGAACCGCATCGCCGACCGCATGGAACAGAACCTGGCGACCCTGGCCACCGCCGAGACCATCGACAACGGCAAGCCGATCCGCGAATCCACTGCCGCCGACATCCCGCTGGCGATCGACCACTTCCGTTACTTCGCCGGCTGCATCCGCGCCCAGGAAGGCTCGGTGGCCCAGATCGACCACGAAACCTATGCCTATCACTTCCATGAGCCGCTGGGCGTGGTCGGCCAGATCATTCCCTGGAACTTCCCGATCCTGATGGCCGTGTGGAAGCTGGCGCCGGCCCTGGCCGCAGGCAATTGCGTGGTGCTGAAACCGGCTGAACAAACGCCGGCCTCGATCATGGTGCTGGTCGAGCTGATCGCCGACCTGCTGCCGCCGGGCGTGCTGAATGTCGTCAACGGCTTCGGCCTGGAAGCGGGCAAGCCGCTGGCCTCGAACAAGCGCATCGCCAAGATCGCGTTCACCGGCGAAACCACCACCGGCCGCCTGATCATGGGCTACGCCGCGCAGAACCTGATCCCGGTCACCCTCGAACTGGGCGGCAAGTCGCCGAACATCTTCTTCGAAGACGTGATGGATGCCGACGACGATTTCTTCGACAAATGCCTGGAAGGCTTTGCCATGTTCGCGCTGAACCAGGGCGAAGTCTGCACCTGTCCTTCGCGCGTGCTGATCCAGGAATCGATCTACGAAAAATTCATCGACCGCGCCCTCGCGCGCGTGGCCGCCATCAAGCAGGGCAATCCGCTGGACGCGTCCACCATGCTCGGCGCCCAGGCCTCGCAGGAGCAGCTGGAAAAGATCCTGTCTTACCTCGACATCGGCAAGCAGGAAGGCGCCGAAGTGCTGGCCGGCGGCGAACGCAACACCCTGCAGGGCGACATGAAGGAAGGCTATTTCGTTAAGCCCACCGTGTTCAAGGGCCACAACAAGATGCGCATCTTCCAGGAAGAGATCTTCGGCCCGGTGGTGGCGGTGACCACTTTCCGCGACGAAGCCGAGGCGCTGGCGATTGCCAACGACACCCTGTATGGCCTCGGCGCCGGGCTGTGGACGCGCGACGGCAGCCGCGCCTTCCGCGTCGGCCGCGCGATCCAGGCCGGGCGCGTGTGGACCAACTGCTACCACCTGTATCCGGCGCATGCCGCCTTTGGGGGCTACAAGCAGTCGGGCATCGGCCGCGAAAACCACAAGATGATGCTCGACCATTACCAGCAGACGAAAAACCTGTTGGTCAGCTATAGCCCGAAAGCACTGGGCTTCTTCTGAGCGGAACGAGGCGGCCATGGACAGCGCAGACAGCATGAACAGCGGCGTGGACAGCAGTGTGGACAGCAACGCGGATGGCAGCGCCGATGAGAAAGACGGCGGCGTGCCCGCGCGCGTGGTCGCCACCGCCGCCGCCCTCGACTTGATCCGCCAATTGCGCCAGCGCCATGGCCCGCTGATGTTCTTCCAGTCCGGCGGCTGCTGCGACGGCAGCGCGCCAATGTGCTACCCGCTTGGCGAGTTCAGCATCAGCGACACCGATGTGCGCCTGGGCGAACTGAACGATGCCCCTTTCTACATGGGCGCCGAACAGTTCGCCTACTGGGAGCACACCCAGCTGATCATCGACGTGGTCGCCGGCAACGGCGGCATGTTCTCGCTCGATAACGGCACCGGGCAACGCTTCCTCACGCGCTCGCGCCTGTTCAGCGACGCGGAACTGGCGCAACTGCCTGCCCCCGCCACAGGGGCATCTGCATAACGACACGATACCAAGGAAATCATGAAGACAAAAGCAGCCATTGCCTGGAAAGCGGGAGAACCGCTCTCCATTGCCGAGGTCGACCTGGAAGGGCCGCGCGCCGGCGAGGTCCTGGTCGAGATCAAGGCCACCGGCATTTGCCATACCGATTACTACACCTTGTCCGGCGCCGACCCGGAAGGCATCTTCCCGGCCATCCTCGGGCACGAGGGCGCCGGCATCGTGTTGGAAACCGGGCCCGGCGTCACCTCGGTCAAGCGCGACGACCACGTGATCCCCCTGTACACGCCGGAATGCCGGCAGTGCAAGTTCTGCCTGTCGCGCAAGACCAACCTGTGCCAGGCGATCCGCTCGACCCAGGGGCGCGGCCTGATGCCGGATGCGACCTCGCGCTTTTCCATCGACGGCCAGAAATTGTTCCACTACATGGGCACCTCGACCTTTTCCAACTACATCGTGGTGCCGGAAATCGCGCTCGCGAAAATCCGTGAAGACGCGCCCTTCGACAAGGCCTGCTACATCGGCTGCGGCGTCACCACCGGCGTCGGCGCGGTGGTGTTCTCGGCCAAGGTGCAGGCCGGCGCGAATGTGGTCGTGTTCGGGCTGGGCGGCATCGGCCTGAACGTGATCCAGGGCGCGCGCATGGTCGGGGCCGACAAGATCATCGGCGTCGACCTGAACCCGGCCCGGGTCGAGATCGCACGCAAGTTCGGCATGACCCATTTCATCAACCCGACCGAAGTCGGCAACATCGTCGACCACATCGTGCAGTTGACGGACGGCGGCGCCGACTTTTCCTTCGAGTGCATCGGCAACACCACCGTGATGCGCCAGGCGCTCGAATGCACCCATAAAGGCTGGGGCCAGTCCTTCATCATCGGCGTCGCCGCGGCCGGGCAGGAGATCAGTACCCGCCCGTTCCAGCTGGTGACCGGGCGCGAGTGGAAGGGTTCGGCCTTTGGCGGTGCGCGCGGACGTACCGACGTGCCGAAGATCGTCGACTGGTACATGGACGGCAAGATCAACATCGACGATCTGATCACCCACACCTTGCCGCTCGAACGCATCAACGAAGGTTTCGAGCTGATGAAGAGCGGGCAGTCGATCCGCTCGGTGGTGCTGTATTGAGGGAGCAATCAACCATGGAGACGCAATCATGAGCGACACGGACATGAACACCGCAGTCAAGATCCATCCCGCCGTCGACAACGGCATCCCCCCAGCCGCGCCCGGCTTTGCCGGCGGTACCCTGACCTGCCTGTGCACCAGCAATCCGGTCACGGTCGAGTTGACCAGCCAGGTTGCGCACAACCACGTATGCGGCTGCACCAAGTGCTGGAAGCCGGACGGCTCGCTGTTCTCGCAGGTGGCCGTGGTCGGCAAGGACAAAGTGAAAGTGACGGCCAACGAAGACAAGCTGCAGGTAGTCGACGAAAGCGCCACCATCCAGCGCCACGCCTGCCGCGATTGCGGCGTGCACATGTACGGGCGCATCGAGAACACCGGCCACGCTTTCTATGGACTCGACTTCGTGCATACCGAGCTGTCGAAGGAGAAGGGCTGGTCGCCGCCGGAATTCGCCGCCTTCGTCTCCTCGATCATCGAGTCCGGCGCCCGTCCGGAAAACATGGGCGCGGTACGGGCGCGCCTGAACGAGATCGGCCTGCCGCCTTACGACGCCCTGTCGCCGCCGCTGATGGATGCGATCTCGACCCATGTCGCCAAACAGCGCGGCGTGCTGAAGGACGCCTAGGACGAGCAGGCGCAAGCAGTCAGGCAACAAGCAATGCAATCAGCACGGTAACAAGCAATGTCATGAGCAATGCGCGACGCACGCCGGCGCACCGTACCTGCGCCGGCGTGCACGTTCACCGGAGACCCGAATGAAGCGATCCATCCTGCTGCTGTTGTCCGCCGCATCCGCAGCAAGCCTGGCGGCGCCCCCCGCTGCGCAAGTCCACGACTATCCCACCAGCGGCCGTGTCGAGTACGTGCTTGAGTGCATGCAAAAGCATGACGGCAAGTATGAGTATCTCTACAAGTGCTCCTGTGTCATCGACCACATCGCCAAGCAGATGTCCTATGACGAGTACGTGACAATGTCGACGGCACTGCGCAACCAGACCATGGCCGGCGAGCGCGGTGCGCTGTTCCGCGATCCCGTGCCGGTGAAAGAGATGGCAGGCAAGTACAAGGCCTTGCAGGCCAGCGCTGACAAGGCCTGCTACGTGCCGCAGCGTTGAACCGAGCATCGATGCTGCGTCACGGATGACACAGCGCGGTGGCACAGTGCCTGCAGGGACTGTCACGAATCTGAACAAAGTAGACGGCAACAGCAGCCGGAGCGGAAGGCAGCAAGGTTGGCACGCTCTGTGCTGTGGAATAGAAGGGGCATCCCCAAGTCGCGGTTTGCAGGCCAAAGGAAACGGCCGCCGATAAAAACCATAGGAGACTTACCATGTCATTCCCAACAAGACTCATCCGCTGGTTGCCGTGCCTGGCGCTGCTTGCCGGACCGGCGCTGGCCGCCAATTCCGATGTGGAGCAATTGACCAAGGACCCGAAAAACTGGGCGATGCAATCCGGTAATTTCGCCAACCACCGGTACAGCGAACTCAAGCAAATCAACAGCAAGAACGCCAAGGACCTGCAGGTGGCCTGGACCTTCTCCACCGGCGTGCTGCGCGGCCACGAAGGCGGGCCGCTGGTCATTGGCGACACCATGTACATCCACAGCCCCTTCCCGAACAAGGTGTTCGCGATCGCGCTGGAAGACCAGGCCATCCGCTGGAAATACGAGCCGAAGCAGGACCCGACCGTGATCCCGGTGATGTGCTGCGACACCGTCAACCGCGGCGTGGCCTATGCCAACGGCAAGATCTTCCTGCAGCAGGCCGACACCACCCTGGTGGCGCTGGATGCCAAGACCGGCGCCGAGCTGTGGAAAGTCAAAGTCGGCGATCCGAAGATCGGCGAAACCACCACGAATACCCCGCACGTGTTCAAGGACAAGGTCCTGACCGGTATCAGCGGCGGCGAATTCGGCGTGCGCGGCCGGGTTACCGCGCACGACATCAACACCGGCAAGGTGGTGTGGAAAGCCTACAGCACCGGCCCCGACAACGAGCTCATGGTCGACCCCGCGAAAACCATGACCTGGACCGACGGCAAGATGGCGCCGATCGGCCCGGATTCCTCGCTGAAAAGCTGGCAGGGCGACCAGTGGAAGCTGGGCGGCGGCACCACCTGGGGCTGGTACAGCTACGACCCGGCGCTGAACCTGGTCTATTACGGCACCGGCAACCCGAGCACCTGGAACCCGCGCCAGCGTCCCGGCGACAACAAATGGTCGATGACCATCTTCGCACGCGACCTCGACACCGGGCAGGCCAAATGGGTCTACCAGATGACGCCGCACGACGAGTGGGACTATGACGGCGTCAACGAAATGATCCTGGTCGACATGAAGGTCAAGGGCCAGGCGCGCAAGGCCCTGGTGCACTTCGACCGCAACGGCTTCGCCTACACCCTCGACCGCGTGAGCGGCGAACTGCTGGTGGCCGAAAAGTTCGATCCAAAGGTCAACTGGGCGACCCACGTCGACATGAAGAGCGGCCGTCCGCAAGTGGTGGCCAAGTACAGTACCGACAAGAACGGGCCCGACTTCAATTCGAAGGGCATCTGCCCGTCAGCGCTCGGCACCAAAGACCAGCAGCCGGCCACGTATTCGCGCAAGACCGGCCTGTTCTACGTGCCGACCAACCATGTTTGCATGGACTACGAGCCTTTCCAGATCGAGTACACGGCCGGCCAGCCGTATGTCGGCTCGACGCTGTCGATGTATGCGGCGCCGAACAGCCATGGCGGCCTGGGCAATTTCATCGCCTGGGATGCCAGCACCGGCAAGATCGTCTGGTCCAAGCCCGAGAAATTCTCGGTGTGGAGCGGGGCGCTGTCCACCGCCGGCGACGTGGTGTTCTACGGCACCCTGGAAGGCCACATCAAGGCGGTCGACCATAACGGCAAGGAGCTGTGGAAGTTCAAGACCCCCTCGGGCATCATCGGCAACGTCCATACCTGGGAGTACAAGGGCAAGCAGTACATCGGCGTCCTGTCGGGCATCGGCGGCTGGGCCGGGATCGGCCTGGCGGCTGGCCTGACCAAGGGCACCGAAGGCCTGGGTGCGGTGGGCGGCTACAAGGACCTGGCCAAGTACACCGAGCTGGGCGGCGTGCTGACGGTGTTCGCGCTGCCTGACCGCTAGACCGCTAGCCGCACACCACGCCGTGCCGCGCGGCGGCTGCAACGCTGCCGCGCACTTCGATGAACACCGGACACGGCGGCCGGCGCAGGATGCCGGCCGCCGCGCCCACGCTTTGCCAGGAACCGAGATGAAATCATTGATGAAAGGGGCGCGCAGCGCAGCCCTGTGCTGGACCCTGGGCGCCATCGCCGCCATTGCAGCCGCCGCACCCGGCGCCGTGCTGGCCGCCGATACGCCGCCGTATAAAGTCGCCGAAGGCAACAAGGTCGACGCCCAGACCCTGAGCGGCTGGAAGACCTGGCGCGCCATGGCCTGCGAACGCTGCCACGGCGCCGCCCAGGAAGGCATGGTCGGGCCCTCGCTGGTCGACAGCCTGAAGGTCTTGAGCAAGGACCAGTTCAAGGTCGTGGTGCTGAAGGGCCGCATCGAAAAAGGCATGCCGAACTTCGACGGCAGCAAGATGGTGACCGAGAACATCGACAGCCTCTACGCCTACCTGAAAGGGCGTTCCGACGGCGCCATCGAGCCGGGCCGGCTGCAGGAGATCGGCAAATGAGGAGCTGGCGCTTCCTCGCTGTGCTGGCCGGATTGCTGGCGGGGCTGGCCGGATGGTCGGCCCCGGCCGCGGCGCAATCCGGCGCGGCCGATGCGCCGGGCGCGGACAAGGTGCTGCGGGTCTGCCAGGACCCGAACAACCTGCCGCTGTCGAACCGGGCCGGGGAAGGCTTCGAGAACAGGATCGCGGCGCTGTTCGCCCAGCAGCTGGGCTGGAAGCTGGAGCACACCTGGTTCCCGCAGCGCATGGGCTTTATCCGGAATACCCTGCGCGCCAAGGAAGAGCATTCCGAGCGCTTCAAGTGCGACCTCGTCACCGGGGTCGCCAAGGGCTTCGACCTGGCCGCCAACACCCATTCCTACTACCGCTCCAGCTATGCCATGGCCTATGTACAGGGGCACGGCCTGGACAAGGTGCGCAACCTCGACGACCTGCTGGCGCTCGACGCCGGGCAGCGCAAGAAGCTGCGCATCGGCGCGTTTGCCGGCTCCCCGGTCACCGAGTGGCTGCTGCAGAACGGCCTGATGGAGCAGGTAAACTGGTACCAGAGCCAGACCGGCGACGCCGAGCAGTATCCCGGAGAAATCGTTGAGAAGGACCTCGCCAGCGGCAAGATCGACGTTGCCTTTGCCTGGGGCCCGATCGCCGGCTACTTCGCCAAGAAGGCGCGCGGCGCGAACATCGTCGCCATCCCGCTGCAGTCGCGCCCGGGCATGAAGTTCGACTTCGAAATCGCCATGGGCGTGCGCCATGCCGACAAGGATTTCCGCCAGCTGATCGACCGCCTGATCGACACCAACCAGGGCAAGATCCAGGCAATCCTCGAAGAATACGGCGTGCCGCTGGCGGCACTGCCGCCTCCCAAGTCTTCTCCACCTTGAGGACACCATGATCCGCATCCAGCAACAGCGCGGCAGGAGCGCAGGGCCGCTGCATGCCGCATGGGCCTGGGCCTTGCGCGTGGCGCCCGTGCTGTTCATGGCCTTGCTCGTGGCCCTGGGCGCCGGCACTGCCTATGCCCAGCCGGTGTCGCCGGCCGAGGTCCTGCTGTTCGAGACCAACCACCTGGCCAGGACCAGGGCGCCGTCGGCGCTGTTCTACGATTTTCGCAAGGTCAGCAACGTCGAAGCGGGCTTCACCGACACGGTGGAGCTCGATCTGACGAAGGAAGACGGGCACATGCATGCGCGCCTGCGCTTTCTTTCCGGAGAACGCAAGCGCGAGCTGCCGGACATCGACGATGCCCACGGCAATCCGGTCCTGCTTGGCTTTCTCGAACATGACATCGCCGAGATGAAACGCCTGACCGGCGGCTCCACCACCTATTTCCGCAAGCGCATCCGCATGGCGCTGGCCAACACGGCGCAGGTGAGCAAGCAGACCATCAGTTTCCAGGGCAAGTCCTACGACGGGCAGGCCGTGCGCATCCAGCCTTACCTGGACGACCCGCTGCATGCGCGCTTCGAGGCTTACGTGCACAAGACCTATACCTTCATCCTGAGCGATGCGGTTCCGGGCGGCGTTTACCAGATAGCGACCACCCTGGGAACGAGCGGCCCGGGCCGGACCATCAACGCGACAGCGGACGCGGCAAAGGGTGTGCAGGCGGGCGTGCAGCCGGGGGCGCTGGCCGACGGCCGGGTGGCCAAGCGCCCGGAGAAGGCAAGCGACCCGCCATCGATTGAAGAAACACTGACCCTGGTCAGGGTTACCGACCAGAAGCGCTAAGCCTGGGAATGCAGGCACGTCACCACCGGAGGACGCCATGGCGCGCTTGAAAGTGCTCGCATTCGACTACGCCATCGCCGGTGGTCCGGGCGCCCGCGTGGTGCCCTGCGCGCTGGCGCAACAGGGCGGCATGCTGCTCCAGGCCTTGCTGGCCGACCTGGGCGCCGTGCCCGAAGTCGAATTGCACACCATGCCAAGTGCCGGCGATGCCGGTTGGCCTGCCGCTGCGCTGCCGGGCGACCAGGCCTTTGGCGAACGCTTCGCCGACTGCGTGCAGGCTGCCGATGCCGTCTGGCCGCTGGCACTGGAGAGCGAGGGCTTGCTGGAAGGCGTGTCGCGCGACATCCTGCGCGGCAAGCGGGTGCTGCTGGGCAGCGCGCCCGGCGCCGTGCGCGTGGCGTCCAGCAAGCGCGAGATGGCGCGTGCCTTGCTGGAGGCGGGCGTGCCGGCGGTGCCGACCTACAGCCCGCATGCGAGCCTGCCGGACGGACCAGGCGCCTGGGTGGTCAAGCCGGACGACGGCGCCGGCTGCCTCGACACGCGCCTGTTCAGCGACCGTGCGGCGGCGCTCGCCCACGTCCGCGCCCATGCCGCACAGGATTACGTGCTGCAGCCCTTCGTTGCCGGCGAGCTGGGCAGCCTGTCCCTGCTTTGCTGCGACGGCAAGGCCTGGCTCTTGTCCTGCAACCGCGAGCGCGTCGCCGTGCGCGACAACCGTTTTCACTTCCTCGGCAGTACCGTGAACGGCCTGCTTGACGCGGACGGGACACTGGCCAACCTGGCGCAGCAGGTAGCAGCCGCCTTGCCCACACTCTGGGGGTATGTCGGCGTGGATTTCATCCGCAGTGCGCGCGGGACCGTGGTGCTGGACGTGAATCCGCGCCTCACGGCCGCGTATGCCGGGCTGCATGCCTCGCTCGGCTGCAATCCGGCCGGGCTGGTGATCGACCTCCTGAAAGGACCGGGCGCGCTGCAGGCATCAGGGCTTCCCGCTACGCGGCGGCGCGCCGTGTGCGTCGATGTCGACAGCTTCGGCCAGCCCTGAAGACCAGCGCCAGCCAGGCCTGCAAAATACTTATTTGATTACCACGCCCCAGGGCAGCTTGCCGACCGGGATGTCGCGCAACTTGGTGCGGCTGGCAGTGTCGATCACCGAGACATTGTTGCTGCGTCCGTTCGCCACATACAGCTTCTTGCCGTCCGGCGTGAGCGCCATGTTCCAGGGGCGCTGGCCGACCGGAATCGTGGCCACGACCCGGTTGCTGGCGGTATCGATCACCGACACGTTGGCGTCGCCGCCGTTCGACACATAGACCTGGCCTCCACCCGGGTGCACGGCGATACCGTTGGCGCGCAGCCCAGCCTTGATGCGCGCGACAATCGCGTAGCCCGTCGTGTCGATGACGAAGACCTCGTTCGCGTTCTCGGTGGCGACATAGGCCCGGCTGCTGTCGGGCAGGAAGCCGATGCCGCGCGGCCGCGCGCCGACAGCCACCTGGGCCACCTGCTTGCGGCTGGCAAAATCGATGATGTCGACGGCGTCGCCTTCCTCGGCGCTGACGAACAGCAGGCGCCCGTTCGGGCTGAATACCGCGTGTTCGGGGTTCTTGCCGTGCACGGGAATCGCAAACGCCAGCTTCCCGCTGCGGGTATCGGTGACCGCGATTTCGTTCTTGCCTTCGATCGCCGCCACCACCCAGCGGCCGTCGGGCGAGATCGACACGCCTTCGGGCGACTCGCCCAAGGCCACCGCGGTGCCGAGCTTGCGCGTGGCCAGGTCGAGCACCTGCAGGCGGTTGTTCGGCTGGTCGCTGACATACAGCCGGCGCCCGTCGGCGCCAACGGCCAGGCCGCGCGGCTTGGTCCCGCCCGGCATTTCGCCGACCACCTGGTCGTTCGCGGTGTCGATCACGGAGATCGTGCCGCTGCCTTCGTTCGGCACGTAGGCAAACGGGGCGGCGAGGAGCGGTGCGGGCAGGGCGACAGCGCAGGCCGCAAGGCAGGCCAGCACGGCTGGCGCGATGCGGCGGATGGATGGCTTGGTCATGCTTTCTCCATGAGCAGGTGAAACGAGCAGGCAGTGCGGCAGCGAAGGGGCGGTAATGCAGGCAATAAGCCAGACAGCAAGCCAGGCAATCATTCAGGCAACAAGCCCGGCAGCCCTGCATGCGGCCCGGCGTCAGTGAAACAGCGCCTTGTCCGGATGCTGGATGTTCAGGCGCTGCAGCTTGCGGTACAGGGTGTTGCGGCTGATGTTGAGTTCGCGCGCAACGCCGCTCATGTTCCATCCATGGCGCTCCAGCGCCTGCAGCAGCACCTCGCGTTCCGCGCTTTCGAGCGCCGTCAGGGCCGGGTCCGGTGCATCGCCCGGCAGTGCCAGGGGCGCCGTGGGGCCGGATGCCGGCGCCACGGCGAGCGCCGGCGCGGCATCGTCGAGGTCGAGCCGGTATTCCGGCGGCAGGTCGCGCAGGCCGAGGCTGTCCGATTCGCGCAGCGCGATCATGCTGCGCAGCAGGTGGCGCAGCTGGCGCACGTTGCCGGGCCAGCGCAGCCGGTCGAGCGCGGCCAGCAGGGCTTCGTCGAGTTCCACCACGCTGCCGTCGTCGCTTTCCTGGGCAACCAGGTGGGCGATCAGGGCGCGGCGGTCGGCGCGTTCGCGCAAGGGCGGCAAGCGCAGCGTGACGCCTTGCAACCGGTAATACAGGTCTTCGCGGAATTCGCCGGCGGCGATTTTCTTCGTCAGGTCGCAGTGGGTGGCGCTGATCAGGCGGATGTCGAGCTTGACGGGCGCTTCGCCACCGAGCGGCACCACCTCGCGCTCCTCGAGCACGCGCAGGAGCCGCGCCTGCAGGGTGAAGGGCATGTCGCCGATCTCGTCGAGGAAGAGGGTGCCGCCATTCGCCTGCAGCAGCTTGCCGCGCTGGCCATCCTTGCTGGCGCCGGTAAAGGCGCCGGAGCGGTAGCCGAACAGTTCGCTTTCGATCAGGGATTCGGGAATCGATGCGCAATTGATGGCCACGAAAGGCTTGGCCGCGCGCGGGCCGGACAAGTGCATGGCGCGCGCGAATACTTCCTTGCCGGTGCCGGTCTCGCCCAGCAGTACGGTGGACACGTTGCGTTCGGCAATGCGGCGGGCCGTGGCCACATGGCCGGCCAGCACCGGGTCGCCGAACTGCACGGTGTCGAGCGCGCATGGTGCTTCCTGGATGGCGGCATTGGTGTGCTGCAGGCTGCGCGGCGCACGGCGCACGCCATTCCCGGCCACCGGCTGGTAGACCACGGCGAAGAAGCGCGCGCTGTTGCGCACCTCGAAGATCGGCACTGGGTGGAAGGCGCGCCGAATGCTGTTGTCGACCAGGCCGGGGAAGGTGACGTTGAAGAGTTCGCCGATGTCGCGGCCGGCGATCTCGGCCGGGCTGCTGAAGCCGAGCTGGAACAGGGCGCCGCGGCTGGCCGCCAGTACCTTGCCTTCCGCGCTCAGGGCGATCGCGCCTTCGTGCAGGGTGCCGACGAATTCGGGCCGGTTATGGAAGCGCAGGATGTAGTCGTGGCGGAACTGGTGCAGGAAGACCCGGTTCTCGATCATCTGCACCGACATGCAGACCAGGGCCAGCGTGTGCTGCTGGGCCAGGCGCGATTCGCCGGAAGCGTCGAGTACGCCGACCAGCTCGCCCTCGTGGTCGAAGATCGGGGCGGCGGCGCAGCTCAGGCCGATATTGCGCGACAGGTAGTGTTCGTCGCGGTGCACGGTGATCGGGCGCCGCTCGACCAGGCAGGTGCCCATGCCGTTGGTGCCCTGCACGCGCTCGCTCCAGACGGCGCCCTGGGCCAGCCCGGTCTTGGAGGCGGCATGGGTAAAGGCGGGGTCGCCGAAATAGTTGAGCAGCACGCCTTCGCGGTCGGTGAGCATGATGGCGTAGCCGGAACCGGCCAGCTGCTGGTAGAGGTTCGCCATTTCGACCTTGGCGACCGCCTGGACGTCGGCCAGGCGCGCCTGGCGTTCCTGCAGTTCGATGGAGGCGACGACTTCGGGCTCGGCGCAGGTGCCCGGGTCGAGCTGGTAATCGTTGAGACATCGGATCCAGGACCGGGTGATCCGGTTCGCGGTGCCCAAATGGTCGTTACCGATCCGGTCCTGGACGACCGAACGGACGCGCTTGACGTGTTCAACGGCAAACCTCGACATGTTGTCTCCTGGGTCCGTAGCTGACGCCACGCGCCGGCGCGGCTGCCGCTACTTTATGGACTGTTCTTATACGTTCTACACACCCCAACTCGGCTACAGCATACACCTTGTACGTACAAATTGTCCCGCCAGTTTATGCCGGCGACGAATGGAAGGAGCGGGCATAGCGCGCATGACAGACCGGCGTCAGGAACAGGCCGAAGAGCGGGAACATCGACGAGTATCGGCGGTCATGCGCAAAAAACCAGCTATGCAAACTATCAGGTTTTTTGCGGAACAACGCAATAGACGGCCTCGCGCAGGGTGTGTTGGCACGGCCCGTGTGGGGCCTGTCGCCAATCTGCGGCACAATACCCATATGATGTTGCCAATCCAATAAAACGGGAGACGCATGAACGAACAGGTAGCAAGGCGCGTCGTACTGGTACGCGCCATCGAGACCGCCGACGCCGGACACACGGTGCTGAGCGAGGACGACCGCAAGTACGCCAGCCGCAGCGCGCGCGAACTGGCGGCCTGGCAGGCATCCGACAGCAAGAGCGCGGTAACGCAAGCGCATTTCCTGCAGCAGCGCTCGGAGCAGATCCTGAAGCGCCTGGCCGAGCGCACGCCGGCTTTTGCCGCCTTCCAGAAGCGCGCCTTCGGCCTGCCTGGTTTCTGGGCAGCGCTGCCGCTGCTGGCGTTGTTCGCCGGCGCGCTGCTGGACCGCATTGCCGATCCGCACCGCGTGGATTTGCTGTCGGCGCCGCTGCTGTTCATCGTTGGCTGGAACCTGCTGGTGTATGCCGTGCTGCTGGTGTGGGCGCTGGTTGCCGGCCTGCGAGGCGGCCGCAAGACAGGCTGGGCCGGCCAGGGGCTGCTGCGCCGCCTGAGCGTGGGCAAGGTGGCGCCGCCGCGCAAACTGCCGGCCGCGCTGGCCACGGGCGTGGGCAATTTCATGGCCGAGTGGGCCCAGCTGAGCGAACCGCTGACCCGCCTGCGCCTGTCGCGCACGGTCCACCTGTCGGCCGCCGCCTTCGCGCTCGGCGCCGTCATCTCGCTGTACGCGCGCGGCCTGTTGACCCAATATGCTGCCGGATGGGAGAGTACCTTTCTCGACGCCTCCCAGGTGCACACCCTGTTGTCCTGGCTGTTCACGCCGGCCCTGACCGTGTTTCCCTTCCTCGAAGGGTTCACCCTGGCCGACATCGAAGCGCTGCGTTTCAATGCCGATGCGGGCATGGGCGCCGTTGCGGCTGCCGGCGCCGGCATGGCCGCCCCAGGCGCTGTACCCGGCGCGGTTGGCAACGCCCTGGCGAACGGCGCCGGCGCGGGCGAACGCTGGGTGCACCTGTACGGCGCCACCATCCTGTTGCTGGTGATCCTGCCGCGCCTGGTGCTGGCTGGCATAGCCGGGCTGCGCGCAGGCCGCCTGGCGCGGCGCTTCCCGCTCGATCTCGAACACCCCTACTTCCGCAAGCTGGCCGACAGCATCGGCGCCGGCACCCCGGCCGTGCTGCGCGTGCTGCCCTACAGCTTCACGCTCGACGAAGCCCGCGACCGCGGCTTGTGGACCGTGGCCGCCATGGCGCTGGGCGCCCAGGCGCGCGTGCTGCTGCGTCCGACCGTGCCCTACGGCGAAGAGCCGAAGGAAGCACTGCAGGCGGCATTGCAGGATGCGCGCTTCGATGAAGCTGGCGTGACCGTGACCGCCGCCCTGTTCAACCTGGCCGCCACCCCGGAAAAGGAAAACCATGGCGCCTTCCTCGATTACCTCGGCCGCAACAGCAAGCGCGGCGTGGCCGTGCTGCTGGACGAATCCGGCATGCTCGAGCGCGCTGCCGGCCAGGCTGGCGCCGAGGCGCGCATTGCCGAACGCATTGCCCTGTGGCGCCAGTTCTGCAGCTTCCACGGCACCGCCGCCACGGTGGTGAACCTCCTGCAACCCGAGCGCCACCCGATCGAACTCGGCGCTGGCCTGGCCCTGCCGGAGCTGCGATGAACGAGGCGCCCGTCAAGATCCAGTTTGCGCTGGTATCGCATACGAATAACGGCAAGACCACGCTGGCCCGCACCATGACCGGCGTGGACGTGGGCGAAGTGCGCGATGCCGCCCACGTGACCACCTTTGCGGAAGCCCATCCACTGCTGACCAGCCCGGCCGGTGACACCTTGCTGCTATGGGACACCCCCGGTTTTGGCGATTCGGTACGCCTGCTCAAGCGCCTGGCCATGGCGGGCAACCCGATCGGCTGGTTCTTGCGTGAAGTGTTTGACCGCTACCGCGACCGTCCGTTCTGGCTGAGTCAACAGGCTTTGCGCGCGGCCAAGGATGAGGCGGATATCGTGCTTTACCTCGTCAATTCAGCGGAACCTCCGGGTGACGCCGGCTATCTACCAGCAGAGATGAACATCCTCGAATGGCTGGGCAAGCCGGTGGTCGTGCTGCTCAACCAGATGGGGCCGCCCCGCCCGGGCACGCAGGAAACCGCGGAAGGGCAGGAGTGGAAGCAGCACCTGGCACGCTTCCCGGTGGTACGCGAAGTGCTGGCGCTGGACGCGTTTGCACGTTGCTGGGTGCACGAGCATGTGTTCTACGAAGCGGTGGCGCCGCTGGTCGAGCCGGACAAGCAAGCTGGCTATGCTCGCCTGCGCGCCGCATGGGAAGCCGGCAACCGCCAGCGCTACGCCAGCGCGCTGCGCATGACGGCCGAGCAGGTCGCCAGCGCGGTGCGCGACAGCGAAGCCGTGCCGGAAGAAGGACGCGGCATGGTGCGCAGCGCGCTCAAGGCCGTCGGGCTGGGCAAGGACGAGCAGAAGCGGCAGGAAGCGGCCATGGCGGCGCTGGTCGAGCGCCTGAACGGGGAGATCAACAAGACGACGATGCGCATGCTGGTGCTGCACAAGGTCGACCCGGGCGAGGCGGAGGCGATCAACGCCCGCGTGCGCGAGAACTTCGCGGTACGCGCGCCGATCGACAAGGCCCAGGCCGGGCTGCTCGGCGCGGTCGTGTCGGGAGCGGCGACCGGGCTGTCGGCCGACCTGATGGCGGGCGGGCTCACGCTGGGCGGCGGGGCGCTGCTGGGCGCGATCGTCGGTGGACTCACGGCTGCCGGCGCCGCCTGGGGCTTCAACCAGCGGTCCGACCGCAACGAGGCGGCGGTGCAGTTCGCCGACGCCTTTTTGCAAACGCTGCTGGTGGGCGCCGTGCTGCGCTACCTAGCGGTGGCCCACTTCGGCCGTGGGCGCGGCAATTACGTGGCAAGCGAGGCGCCGGCCTTCTGGCAGGCGGAAGTCGAGGAAGCGTTAAGGACACAGGGAGGCGATCTGCCTGCCTTGTGGCGTACCGTGCGCGCCGCCCCACATACCGAGGCAGCGCTGGAGAGTGTGCATGGCGTGGTGACGCGGGTGACGAATGCCACCCTGGCCAGGCTGTATCCCGGCTTGGCGCTGCCCGGCACCGAGGTGCAGCCCGGGGTTGCGGCACAGCCGGAGACCGTCAGCGGAACTGGTACTGCGCGCTGATGCCGAGCACCCAGTTACGGCCGGGCGCCGGTTCGTAGAAGCGGCGGTTGCTGTCGCCGACGATCACCGAGCCGATGTAGTCGCGGTCGAACAAGTTGTTCAGGCGCGCAAACTGCTTGAAGCGCCACTGGCCGATTTCCTGGCGCGCCTGCACGCGTGCGTTGACGATGCCATAGCCCGGCGCCGGTGTAGCGGTGTTGGCGTCGTCCGGATTTACCTTGCCGGTGGCGAGCGTTTCCAGTGCGGCGCCCAGCTTGCCGTCGCTGGCGGTCCAGCCGAGTTCGCCGTACAGGCTGGCGCGCGGTACGCCGGGCAGGCGGTTGCCGGCCGGGATGGTGCCGAAACCGTCCTCGTAGGTGGCGCGCAGTACGTTGGCGGCAACGCGCGCATTCAGGCCGGGGCCGAAACGCGTATCGAAAGAGAGTTCGACGCCGCGGCGCAGGGTCTCGCCGGCATTCCGGTAGCTGGTGCGTCCGCCGCTCGAGGCGTCGACCGTCAGTTCGCCGTCGGTGCGGACCTGGAACAGGGCGAGGTCGAGACGGGAATCGGCGCCGAGCATGGTCTTCACACCGGCCTCGAGGTTGGTGCTGCGGCTCGGCCGCAGGCCGAAGTTGAAGCCGCCGCCAGTGCCTGAATAGAACAGTTCGTTCAGGGTAGGCGTTTCGAAACCGCGGGCGGCGCTGGCATACAGGTTCAGGCTCGGCGTCAGCTTGTACAGGGCGCCAAGCACGGGGGCGGTGCCGCTGTAGTCGACGCCGCCGCTGTCGTTGCCATTGCTGACGAAGTCATCGGTCACATCCACGTCCAGCGAGGTGCGGCGCAGCCCGGCAGTCAGTACCCACCGGCCGCCTTCCCATTCGGTTTGCACGTACGGGTCGAGGCTGGACAGGTCGTTCTGTTCGTCGCGGCGCAGGCGGCCGCGTACGCCGAACTGGTCGCCGACAAAGTTTTCGTAGCCCTGGCGCGCGTCTTTCGAGCTGGCGTATTCCAGGCCGATTGTCGTGCGCAGGGTGCCGCCGGCCAGCGTACGGACGTCGCGCCAGTTGAGGTCGACGCCATGGAAGTCGCGGTCGAAGTCGACCACGCCGCCAGAATGGGTGGCCGGCGCCTGGAAGGCGCGCGAGAAGGACTGGTACTGGATGACTTCGCGATTGCCGCCATACACGGTCAGCTGCAGCCGGTTGGCGCCGAAGTTCTGCTGCCACTGCAGGCCGGCTTGCTGGTGATCGATGCTCTTGCGCGTATCGTAGCGATCGGCAAAGGTGCGCTGCGGCGATTGGGTATCGCTCGTGTCGATTTCGCCGGCGCGCGGATCGCGCTGGAAAGTCGCCCAGGTAATGCCAAGCGGATCCTGCGTATCGCGCTGGTGGAGCGAGTTGGCGACGACCGTCAGTTTGCCGTCCTTCGAGATTGGCACAGTCAGCTTGGCATAGCCTTGCTCGCGCGTGGCTGCGCTGTGGGCGCGGTAGCCATCGGTCTCGAAGCGCGAGCCGTCGAGCACGTAGCCGATCTGGCCGGCTTGACCCGAGGCATTCAGGTCATATTTGTGCATGCCGTCGCTGCCTGCGACAGCGCTGAATTCCACTTCCGGTGGACCCTTGCCGTCGCGGGTGAACAATTGCACCACGCCGCCGGAATGGTTGCCATATAGCGCAGAGAAGGGGCCGCGCAATACCTCGATGCGTTCCGCCATGTCCAGGTTGAAGGTGGCGGCCTGGCCCTGGCCGTCCGGCATGGTTGCTGGAATGCCATCGGTAATCAGACGTACACCGCGTACGCCGAAGGCGGAACGGGCGCCGAAGCCGCGCGAGGAAATCTGCAAATCCTGGGCGTAGTTCTGGCGGTTCTGTACGACCACGCCTGGAATGGCGACGAGTGCCTCGGACAAATTGACGCGCGGCTGGGTATCGCGAATGCGCGCCGCATCCACCACGTCGATCGCAGCGGGAAGGTCGAAGCTCGCCTGTTCTGCGCGGCTGCCGGTCACGACGACCACCGATACCGGCGTCTGTGGCACCTCCGGCGCTTGAGCAAATGCCGTTGTTGATAGAGAGGCCAGCAGTGCCGGAACGAGTTTAAGACGGGCAGGGCAGGTAGGCATTGCAGAGTTGATGTGTTGATGAGTTGGCAATCATAGTATGTCTTGCTGAAGAGCGTCGCCGCGATTGCGGCACTGCCGCACGAAAGGCCTTGCCAGGCAGGCGAGGCATTTGTTATAGTTCGGTCCCTCGCGAAAACGACAACGAAATCAAGTAGTTGACGGGTGTAGCGGGAAGCCGCGGAAAACGCGGCGTAGCAAAAAAGAGAAGTTGACGAAGCAAACGAAACACTGCATAATCTCACTTCTCT
>NZ_JASNRC010000023.1 GCF_030411995.1 Massilia sp. YIM B02769 | reverse complement strand
CAGCCAGGCGATCAAGGAAAAGCTGGGCGTGGAGCGACAAGCCCACATCACCCGCCTGGCCGTGAAGTACGGCCTGATCGAGCCGTAACAGGCAATGCGCCGCGCCGCGCACTTCCTGAGCAGGCTGGCAGCAGGCCTGGCCCTGGGCCTGGCTGCCTGCGCTGTCACGGCCACGGCCACGGCTGCACAGCAGGACAAGGCCCAGGGCTACCGCTTCGAGATCGTCACCGGCGACGATAGCGCCGTCACCGCGCGCATCGCCGACGATTTGTATAAACGCCTGGTGCCGACCTTTGCCGCCTTCCGCACCGAGCTGGCGCAGAAGCGCCGCATGGTCACCATCGCCATCGGGCCGGACGCCTTGCGCCAGGCCGCCGCACGGCGCTGCGATTGCGTGGTGATCGCGGCCTTTACGTCGAGCCAGGTATGGCGCGCGATCATGGCCGCGCTGCCGCCTGCGCGCACGTCGTCCATGACGGCGGTGTACGCCGAGCCGGCGCCGCTCGACCAGCTGCAGCTGGCCAGCCTGTTGTACCGCCGTCCGGTGCGCGTGGCCGCCATCGTCAGCCCGGATGCGGACGTTTTTGTCCACAGCCTGCAGGGCAAGGCCGACCTGGTGCGCGCCACGCCCGACGACGACATCGGCGAGCTGCTGGGGCGCATCGGCCGCAGCGAAGCGCTGCTGGCGCTGCCCGACTCCACCGTCTTCACGCCTGAGAACGTGCGCAGCATCCTGCTCGCGACCTACCGCCGCAAGCAGGCGGTGATCGGCTTCTCGAGCGACATGGTGAAGGTGGGCGCGCTCGCCACCACCTATTCCGACATCGAGGACATCAACGCCCAGGTGGCCGAAGTGGCGGCGGCCTTTGTCGCCAGCGGCGAACTGCCGGCGCCGCAGTTCCCGCGCTACTTCCACACCGTGGTCAACGAGGGCGTGGCCAGTTCGCTCGATATCGTGGTCGGCAAGGACGCACGCAACTTCGCCAGGCCGCGGCCATGAGGTTCACGCGCATCGTCCAGCCTTGGCGCAGCTGGAGCATCGGCCTGCGCATGGCCTTCATTACCATGCTGCCGGTGGCCTTCCTGTTCACCTCCTTCCTCTGGTATTCCTGGTACGCGCACCGCGCCCAGGTGGCCGAGGAGCTGGCCGAACGCGGCCGCATCCTGGCGCGCGCGCTGGCCGAGACCAGCGAATACAACGTCATCTCCGGCAACCTCACCGACCTGCGCCTGACCATCAATGGCCTGGTGCAGTCCGACAAAAGCATCTACCGCATCGACGTGGTCGACGCCACGGGCAAGCGCGCCGTGCGCGTGACCTCCGAGAGCGCGCTTGACGCCGAACCGCACTACTACGAAGCGGCGATCCGCAAGCAGGTGGTGTGGATCAACCTGTTCACCGACAACGGCATCCCGCACGTCTCGGCCTCGAGCGATACGCGTCCGCCGACGCTCACCACCGAAGTCGTGGGCGCGGTGCGTGTGACCATGTCGCCGGCCAACATGCTGGCCAAGCAGGCGCGCCGCTTCCGGGTGGAAGTGGCAATGGCGGCGCTGGCGCTGGCGGCCAGCGGCGTGCTGGCCTGGGTGCTGGCGCGCTCGCTGATCCTGCCGCTGCGCGACGCGATTGGCGCGCTGCGCGCCATCCGCGGCGGCAACTACCGCATCGACCTGCCGGTGACCACCGGCGGCGAGGTCGGCGAGCTGCAGGCGTCGATCGGCGAGATGTCGGTGGCGCTCGACCAGTCGAAGCAGGACCTGGAGAACAAGGTAGCGGCGCGCACGCAAGACCTGCTCGAATCGCGCAACGAGGCGCTGCGCGCCGACGCTGACAAGCGCAAGCTGATCCAGAAGGTGAACAGCATCATCGAGGACGAGCGCAAGAGCATCGCGGTCGAGATCCACGACGAACTGAACGCCTCATTGATTGCGGTGCGCCTGGAAGCGCAGAGCATCGCCACGCTGGCGGGCAGGGCGCCGGCTGGCGTTGAGGTCGAGGAGATCCGCGGCAAGGCGCAAGCCATCACCAAGCTGGCGCTCGATCTGTACGCCAACGGCCGGCGCCTGGTGCGGCGCCTGCGCCCGGAAGTGCTCGACATGCTGGGCCTGCACGGCGCGGTGGAAGAGATGCTGCGCCACTACGACAGCGGTTCCGGCTGCCGCTTCGCCTTCCACTCCGAGGGCGACTTTTCGCGCCTGGGGAACGAGCTGGCGATCTCCGCCTACCGCATCGTGCAGGAAGCGCTGTCGAACGTGATGAAGCACGCCGGCGCCACCTTTGCCCAGGTCAGCCTGGTGCTGGACGAAGACCATGACGTGCTGCGCATCGCGGTCGAGGATGATGGCCAGGGCTTCGAGCCGACCCTCAGTTCCGAAGGCATCGGCATCATCGGCATGCGCGAACGCGTGTACGCGCTGCGCGGCGCGATCGACGTGCGCTCGGCGCCACAGCGCGGCACCACGGTGGCCATCACGCTGCCACTCTCGGGCCCAACTGCTGTATCGTAGCAACCTGCTTAAACCTCCTGTCGGATCTCCCATGTCGAACGAACTCAAGACGCCCTACGAACTGGGCAACCAGAACCAGACCACCACCTGGAGCGACTGCGTCGCCTGGTACGAAGAACTGGCGCGCCGTTACCCGAGCGTGCTGCGCTTCGGCGTGATCGGCACGTCCGACGCCGGCCTGCCGATCCATGCCGGCGTGGTCAGTGCCGACGGCGTGTTCGGGCGCGAGCAGATCAAGGCCAGCGGCCGTCCGGTCTTCTTCAACAACAACGGCATCCACCCGGGCGAACCCGAAGGCGTGGACGGCTGCATGGCGCTGGTGCGCGACTTCTGCACCCAGCCCGCGCGCCTGGCGGCCCTGGGCGAGACCGTGTTCATCTTCATCCCGCTGTACAACGTCGACGGCAGCATCAACCGCGCGAATACCTCGCGCGTAAACCAGGACGGCCCCGAGCAGTTCGGCTTCCGCGGCAACAGCCGCCACCTCGACCTGAACCGCGACTTCGTCAAGTGCGACACGCTGACCGCACAGGTCTTCAACCGCTTCTTCACGTCCTGGGACCCGGACGTGATGGTCGACACCCACACTTCGAACGGCGCCGACTATTCGTACACCATGACCCTGATCCACACCCAGCCCGACAAGCTGGGTGGAGAACTCGGCGGCTTCCTGCGCGACACCATGCTGCCGGCCATGTACGAACAAATGGCAGCGCGCGGCTGGCCGACCTGCCCGTATGTGAACCCGGTCAAGGACAGCCCGGACCACGGCATCGCCGACTTCCTGGAAACCGCGCGCTTCTCGACCGGCTACG
Source organism: Massilia sp. YIM B02769 (assembly GCF_030411995.1). Taxonomy (GTDB): domain Bacteria; phylum Pseudomonadota; class Gammaproteobacteria; order Burkholderiales; family Burkholderiaceae_D; genus Telluria. The sequence goes on along the minus strand of NZ_JASNRC010000023.1, from coordinate 43,280 downwards.
CGGCCCTGCACCACACCATCGGTTTCATGCCCGAGACCCACATGCTGAAGCCTTTCAAGGACCGCTACGACTCGATGCGCGCCCTGGTGGAAACCGCGCTCGACTTCACGGTGCAGAACGCCGCCCAGATCCAGCAATTGCGCTGCGCCGCCAAGGCCGCCGGCCGCACCCGCACCGAGTGGCCGATCCACTGGGTCATGGACGAAGCCAACCCGGGCAGCTTCCGCTTCAAGGGTTACGAAGCGAAGTACAAACCAAGTGTCCTGGGCGGGTACACGCGCCTGCACTACGACCGCAACAGCCCCTGGGAACGCGACATCGCCTGGTACAACCGCTTCGACGCCGACATCACCGTGGCCGCACCGGAGGCCTACGTGATCCCGCAAGCCTGGCGCGAAGCGATCGAGCGCCTGCAGCTGAACGGCGTGCAGCTCGAACGCGTGGACGCCGACCGCATGCAAACGGTCGACTACTACCACATCGTCTCGGTCTCCTCGCGCCCCAACGCCTACGAAGGCCACATGTTCCACGACGACGTGCAGCTGGAAAAGCGCCGCGCCGACGTCCTGCTGCGCGCCGGCGACTATATCGTCCCGCTAGCCCAGGACGCGGCCCGCTATGTCGTCGAAACCCTGGAACCGCTGGCCCACGACAGCTTCTTCCGCTGGGGCTTCTTCAACAGCGTGCTCGAAAAGAAGGAAGCCTATTCCGACTACGTGTTTGAAGACGAAGCCGAACAGCTGCTGCTGAACGAACCCGAACTGGCATCGAAGTTCGCCGAGTGGAAGTCCGCGAATCCAGGTTTGCTGTCCAACCAGGAAGCCGTCCTCGACTTCATCTTCGCCAACTGCGCCAAGTACCGCGAACCCGAATGGCGCCGCTACCCCGTCTTCATGATCGCCTAAGCTCGACATGCCGCGGATGGAGACGCGGCGTATCCCGTACGGTGGGCACTCCGTGCCCACGCGGATCAAACACACCAATAACAGTGCAGGCAACAGCCCCAATACCGCTTGCACATCGTTCCCCACCCAAACAACAACACCAATGAGACACCTCACCATCGCCGCCTTTGGCCTGGCCCTGACCACCCTGGCCCAAGCCGCCCCATCCCCCGGCCAAACCTACTTCACCCAGAACTGCGCCAGCTGCCACACGGTCGACCCCAAACTCTCCGCGCTGGCCGGCCCCGGCCTCTACAACGTCATCAACCGCAAGGCCGCCGCCGTCGCCAACTTCAACTACACCGACGCGCTGAGCAAAGCCGGCGCTGCCGGCAAGACCTGGACCCGCGAAGAACTCGACGTCTTCCTGCGCGACCCGAACAAGGACGTCCCCGGCACCGCGATGCCGATCGGGATCGCCGACGCCAAGCAGCGCGCCGCCGTCATCGCCTATCTCGCCACCCAGACCGGCAAGGCCGTCACGCCCGCTACCGCAGCCGTCAACGCCAAGCCGAGCGACAAAGCCGGCGCCTGGCACGACGACAAACCCGGCGACCTGCACCACATCAAGCCGACTGAGCTCATCCAACCCTACGCCAGCGACAGCGCCGGCAACGGCCCGAAACTCGCCGCCAGGCCAAGCGGCGCCATGCCCGCCGTCCCACCCGGCTTCAAGATCGGCATCTATGCCGAAGGCCTCGGCAAGTCGCGCCTGCCGCTGCGCGCCCCGAACGGCGACATCTTCCTGTCCGAAGCCGCGAAAGGCCAGATCACGGTCCTGCGTTCGAAGGACGGCGAGAAAGCCGATACCGTCAGCGTCTACGCCACCGGCCTGTCGCGCCCCTATGGCATGGCCCTGTGGCCGGCCGACAAACCGCAGTACCTGTACGTCGCCAACGTCAACTCGGTGGTGCGCTACCCCTACAGCACCGGCGACCTGAAGGCCAGGGGCGAACCCGAAACCGTGATCGAGAAGATCAGCGATACCAGCGGCGGCCACGTCACGCGCACCATCGCCTTTTCGAAAGACGGCAAGACCCTGTTCCTGTCGGTCGGCTCGGCCACCAACGTGGCCGCCGGCATCGGCGCCCAGCCGCCGCAGCCGCTGGCGCAGTGGGAAGCGACATATGGCGTCGGCGCCGCTTGGGGCGAAGAGACCGAGCGCGCAGCCGTGCTGGCCTTCGACGCCGACGGCAGGAACCGCCGCGCCTATGCCAACGGCCTGCGCAACTGCGTCGGCATGATCGTGCATCCAACGACGGGTGAGCTGTTCTGCAGCGTGAACGAGCGCGACGAACTGGGCGACAACCTGCCGCCCGACTACATCACGCGCGTGAAGGCGGGCGGCTTCTATGGCTGGCCGTGGTACTACATCGGCGCCAACGAAGACCCGCGCCTGAAGGGCATCCGCCCCGACCTGAAGAACAAGACCATCGTGCCCGACACCCTGATCCAGTCGCACTCGGCTCCGCTGGGCATGATCGTCTATAAAGCGCCGCAGGGCGCGCAGCACGCCTTCCCGAAAGAGTACGAGGGCGACATCTTCCTGGCCCTGCACGGTTCGTGGAACCGCGGCACGCGCACCGGCTACAAGGTCGTGCGCGTGTTCATGAAGAACGGCGTGCCGACCGGGCAGTACCAGGACTTCATGACCGGCATGGTGCTGAGCGACCGCGACGTGTGGGGACGTCCGGCTGCGGTCGAGGTGGCAGCGGACGGCGCGTTGCTGGTGGTCGACGACGGCGGCGGCGTGGTGTGGCGGATCGTGCCGGCGCGCGCGCACTGATTGGTGTGTAAAGTTTCCATGTGGAAATGGTAAAATGATGCGATAGACACCTGACCGTCGGACCGATGCGCGCAGCAGCCCATGGCTGCGACTGCATCGGTCTTCGCGTCATCGCATCATTCGGCATCCGGATGCCACAAGATTCACCTGGAACGTAACATGTCAGTATCCCGAAGCGATTCCACCACCAAATCGCGTTTTAACTTCATCCTCTGCCTCGACCTCGCCGTCCTGGTTTCCATCCTCGTCATCGCCGGCCGTCCCGAAGCACTGGCGATCACGGTCAGCGCGATCATCATCTGTGCGGTCGCGCTGATCTACCGCGGCACCCTCGGCGTCAAGGCTTATGTGGCGAATGCCTCGGCCAAGGCAAAGGCGGCGCGCCGCGACGCCGGCCAGGTGGCCCGGCCCACGCCCGCTGCTACCGCAACCGTGGCAGCCAAGTCAGCCGGCAAGTCCTGGCTGCGCGACTCCGAGTAGCGGGCGGCGAGGCCGCGCCACCGGCTGCGCATACACTTCCCGGTACAGCGCGTGCATCTCGTCCGCCAGTTCCGGGTCGCAGGTTTCGGCATCGCACACGCAGCGTCCCTCGCCATACGCGTACGCGCCCGGTTCGTGTAGCCGCACCGGCGCCAGGCGCGCCGTTCCCACGCGGTGGACATGGGCCAGCAGCGCGGCCTCGTTGTCCGGCTCCGCATCGCTCGCGGCGCAGACCGCGACAAACAGGATGCGCACCTCCGGATTGAGCGCGCGCGCCGCGTTCAGGCGCCTGGCCAGCGTGTACTGGCCTACCAGGTCCACTTCACCGCCGCGCGCCGGCACCACGATCACCCGCGCCGCGCCCAGCACGCGGCGGCATTCCTCGGTATCGCGCGCGCCCGCATCGACGACGATGTCGTTGAACAGCCGGCGCAGCCCGGCCAGCCTGTCGCCGACGGCACGCGTGCCGAGGCTGCGCACGTCGAGCCAGGGCCGGATGCGCGCCGCGCTGCGCGCCTCGCCCCAAAGGTAGCCGCCGTGCCACAGCCCGGTCATGGCCAGGCACACCTTGCGTCCGCTGCGCGCGCGCAGCACCGCGAGATTGCGCGCCACGATGCTGCGGTCGGCGTTGCCGTGCTGGTTGACGATGGCGACGATCATGCTGGCCTCTTCGGGAAGAAATCGGATGCAGGCCAGCTTAGCGGGAATGCGGTAAAAAGACCGAAAAAGGCGAGGGCGCCGGCGTAAAAGCGGCGTCAACAAGGTGCATGCGGACAGGCTGGAATCGGCCAGCCGCTGCGGTATTTGATCGCATGCTCTCCGGCCGCGCTTGCCGATGCAGGCAGCGGCATGACCGTCACCGCCGGCGCTGCCCTGCGGTGACAATGCGTGAGTTTTCCAGGAGGCATGACAGGGCATAATGCGCCATCTTGCGCATGTTGCACTGCGGGGCCGACAACAACCACGCTTCGATCGGTGTTCTCCGGCATCCCGTCCTTTCCATTGGAGAACATCATCAAACCGCCCATCCGCCTCGCATATCTGCCGCACACCCTGGTCCTGACCGCCGCCTTGCTTGCTGCCGGCTGCGCCGTGCAACCGAACGACCGCGGCGGCCTGATGATCGGTGTCGACACCGCGGAGCTCTTCGGCAAGCAACTGGGCGGCTTCCGCCTGGCCGACGGCACGCCGGGCTCGCTGCGTCACGATCCGTCCACCGGCGCCTTCTCGGTCAAGATCGGCAGCTACCGCGTGGTGCCGATCCCGAATGCGGTGTCGGCGCGCATTGCCATGGTGGCGCAGGTGGAATCGCGTCTGGTGGTGATCGTCGAGACCCAGGAACGCAACTGCAACTACAAGTACACGCTGATGGCCATCGAAGGCACCGACGTGCTGCAGTGGGGTTTCGGGAATTGCCGCGACCGGCCCCAGGCGACGCTGGACGAAGATGGCCGCGCGATCTATATCGACTTCCCCGAATACAACAGCCTGAAGCGCTACAGCTACATGGACCAGCGCCTGTACTCGGGCGTGGCGCCGGCGCCGGCGGGCGTGAACCTGGCGGCGCGCCCCTTCGCCGACGAGAACCTGCGGCCCGCGTATCCGCTGCCTCCGGCACGCGGCGATGCGCGCCCGGGCCCCGGCAATGTCCCGGGCCGTCCGAACCTCGCCGGCAGCGCAGGGCGCGTGATTCCGGCGCCGCCGCAACGGGCCACTGCCGTAGCCGGCAACAAGCCGGCGCCGCGCGACACGCCGGCTCCGCGTGATGCAGCGCGCGATACAGCACGCGACACCACGTCCCAGCGCAAGCGCAACGACGAGCTGCCGCGCGCCCGCCTGACCATCCCGGACGAGGAAATCAAGCCGGTCCGCATCGACCTGAGGAAGTGACCACGATGCGTGCCCTCAAACTCAAGCAGCTGGTCTTCCTGATCCTGCTGACCCTGGTCTACCTGTGTTTCGAACTGGGCTTCAATGCCCGCCTGCTCGACGTGGTGGGCGGTAATGCCAGCCCGGCCGATGTCGAGCATCTGGAAGTGTACGGCCGCACCCTGTCCGGCGTGGCCGCCGCACTGGTGTTGCTGCAGCTGATGCTGAATCGGCGCCTGCGCAGCCAGGTCAGGCGGCCGACACTGGTGCGTATCGCCGTCGGCTGCCTGCTGCTGGCCGCCGCCGTCTTCATCACGATCAAGATCTTCGTCGACGTGCTGGTGGCGACGCGCGACGCCGAATTCCGCCGCGTCGCCTACAACACCATCCTGCTGCAGCGCTCGCTCGTCAACGGCCAGGCCGAACTCGATGGCCTGGTCGACGACAAGCTGCTGTTCGCACAGCCCGAGGGCAAGGCCTTCCTGGCGCTGTTTCCTTTCCTGGCCCTGTCCAACCAGACGCTCGATGAGCGCATGAAGGACACCAAGGACCAGGTCATCGGGAATATCGTGCGTACCGCGAAGACGGGCCAGCAGTACTACGACGACTACCTCGAGGCGATGAAGCGCACCCATACCAACTGGCAGAAGTACGCGCGCATTCCGTCGGCCTCGAACGACGACCTGCAGCGCGAGCAGGACAAGGCCTGGAACGACTACGTCGACTCGCTGCGCAAGCACAACTGGACGCCATACACGGTGCCCGGCTACCGCCGCGCGGCGGTGGTGAAGAAGGTGCGCCAGAAGGTGCCGGTGAGTACACGCTGGGATCCATCCGACGAAGTCGCCTTCCGCGACGCCGTCGAGCAGCGCTATCGCAGGTCGACCAGCGGCATCACGGTCGGACGCGACCGCATTCCGCCCGGCCTGTCGTTCGCGCAGTTCGTGGCGCGTCCCGGCGTGCAGGGGGAGTTGCGCGAGGCGCTGGCGCTGCCGTCCGGCGTCACGGTGGCGCACGACTACGGCAGCGCGGCCGAGTTCAAGCGCCTGTACGAGGCGATGGTCGGCAAGTCGGTGCGCGACAAGCGCGCCAGCTACGACTCGGACGCCGCGCAGTTCGAGTACAACGCGCGCCTGTTCAAGGACGGCAACGACGCCGCGCGCGCCGCCATCGTGCCGCCGGTGGCGCTGGCCTTTTCGCTGCTGGGTGCGATCGGCCACTTCTCCAAGTTGCTCTATCTGATCGCCACGCTGGTATTGCTGCTGCGCGCACCCGGCCAGGACACGCTCAGCCGCCGCTCGGCATGGCTGGCCACGTCGGTGCTGCTGGCCGTGTTTGCCGGCGTCTGGCTGCTCTTGTCGTTGGCCGAGAACCGCGTCACGCGCAGCGAACTGTTCACCCAGATGCTGGAGCAGTCGCGCGCGCCGGAAGAGGGCGACACGGGCTGGACCCGCGCGCGCAAGGCCATCGTCGCCAACGTCACCCATGTGGTGGCAGTCGGCCAGGGCTACAGCTATCCCGTCAACGAAGCGATCCGCGTCCACCTTTTGCAGGACCTGAACTATGGCTATGAACCACAACCGTAAGTCCGTGCTGGGCGCGGCATTGTCGATCGCACTGCTTGCCGCCGGCCCCGCCCACGCGGCCTGCTTCGGCATGCAGATCCATTCGCACCGCGGCAATGGCCAGGCACCGGAGAATTCGCTGGGCGCGCTGCGTGCTGCCTACCAGGGCGGCTTCGACGGCGTCGAGACCGATTTGCAGATGCTGGGCGACCGCGAATGGGTGGTGCACCACGACCAGACCACCGGCCGCGTGGTACGGACCGCGGCGCCGGCGCCGGTGAACAGCCTGCGCAGCGCCGACTGGCGCGCGGCGCGCATGAGCTTGCGCGGCGTGGCGACCGGGGAAGCGCCGCCCTTCGCCAGCGACCTGGCCAGCCTGGCGTCGAGCTATCCGCAGGGCACGCTGAATGCCGAGATCAAGACGGTGGCGGCATGCCAGGACGTCGGTGCGCTGGTGCAGCAGTTGCGCGGCGAAGTCGGACACGGCAACTGGTTCCTTACCTCGCCGGTGGAAGGCAACCTGCGCTGCGCGCGCCAGGCCGACCGCGAGGGTTACCTGGGGCTGATCGTGCTCGATCCGCGCAACGCCCAGGCGTTGGGGAATTCGCGTGCGACGCGTTTTGTCGCCACCCATGCGCAGGCGCCGCGCCTGGACCGCAACTGGCTCAGCAACCTGCAGGGCCGGGTCGGCGCGCCGGTGGGCGTGCACGTCGATGCACGCACGCTCGACGCCAACCGCAAGCTGCTGGCCGATGCGGCGGCGCTGTCGATGCCGGTGTTCGTGTATGCGGTGGAGGGGGATGATGCGCTGGCGTCCGCCTTGCAAAAGGCGCGGCGGGCCACGGGCATGTGGCCGAGCGGGGCGATTATCGATGGCGGCGCCGAGGCGTTCTGTGCGAAGCTGAGGTAGGGTGGACGGCATAGCCGCATTGCGCGGCCCGGTCCACCCTACGCATCACATCTCCGCCAGCACCGTACCGCGCGCATCCAGCAGCCGCACCTTCATCACCTGCAGCTTGATGCGGCGGTTGCTCGGATCGGCGTCCTGGGCATACGCATAGGTCTCCAGGCGCAGCGGCTTGTACGCACTCAGGTAGCCCTCGATCTCGCGCGCCCTGGCTTCATCGGTCACCTTGAAGGCGGGGAAGTCGGCCGCGTTGGTGGTGGCCAGCGTGTACTGGCTGTTGTCGTTGAAGAAGGTATAGCGGTCGTCCGAGAAGTCGTTGATGGCAAAGGACTTCTTCTCGAAATCGTAGCGCTGCAGCAGGCGGCTGTCCTGCTGGTCGACCATGACGTAGCGGCCGTTCTTCGCGCCGGCGATTTCGCCGTCGATGCGCGGCTGCAGCGCCTTCAGGATGTCGCGCTGCTTGAAGCTGTCGCTGGTGCGGCGGTATTCGTCGGAATAGGTCTTGGCGATCTCGTCGTAGGGCGCCGGCATGTTCGACAGCGCGTAGTACATGAACATGACCTGGTGGCCGCTGTCGATCTTGCGGTAGGCATTCAGGGGCGTGGCCGGGTCGCCCTTCGGCAGCGTGGCGGCAACCGCCTTGTTGACGGCTTCCGGGTTGTGCAGGTCAGCCAGGCTGGGCGCGGCCGCTGCTGCTGCTGCTGCTGCTGCTGCTGCGGGCGCACCGGCCGGTGTTTCTTCCTGCTTCTTCGAGCAGGCGGCGAGGCTGAAGGCGAGGGCGATCTGGACGGCGAGGATGGTGGCGTTTTTCATGGATGTGCTCACAAGTTGGGGGTGGATTAACGTTGACGAATTGCGCGCAGGCCGATCCAGGCCAGGTAGAGGGCAGCGGCCAGCGACACATACACGCCGAAGCCAACCGAGACGGCCTGCATCACTTGTTTCATCATGGCGCCGATGATGTCGCCCATGCCGCTGCCGCCGAGGCCGCGCATCTGTTCGGTGGCGGCGCTGGCCATGGCGTTCATCTTCATGTAGATGACCAGGCCGACGGCGGCCAGGAAGGCAAGCGGGGCGAAGTAGCCGAGCGGCGCCAGGCGGTGCTTCCACAGGGCGGGCAGGGCGGGCGCGGCCATCGCCAGGATGCACAGCAGGCCGTACAGGCCGGCGCTGCCGCCGCGGCCGAAGTCTTGCAGGCTGGCGCCTGCGTTCACCATGCGCAGCACGTCGAACATGGTGGCGCTTTGCGCCATGCCGGCCATGATCTGCACCGTCACCGCCGGCAGCCAGATCCAGCTGACGGCGACGATGGCCATGGCCACCAGCACCGGCGTGCCGATCTTCCGCACCGACGCGCGCAGCACCGGCGCGCCCTTGCCGAGGGCCTGGCGCGCCAGTTCGCCGGCGATCTCGAGTTCTTCCTTGCCGACGCCGACCGGGTGCACGCTGCGCAGCTGGCCGCCTTCGTCGAAGCCGATGTCGACGCTGCCGCCGGTCTGGGGCGGGGTGGTGCCGTTCCAGTGGTCCTCGAGCGTGAAGGGGATCTTGTTGCCGTCGACCGCCAGCAGGCCGGGGCCGGCCTGGGTGTCGCGCAGGATTTTCCCGCGCAAGGTGCGGGTGGACGTGGTCAGGGTATTCATGGGTGGTAGCTCCTCGGGTCAGGGTGGGTCGGTGTTAGCATCTGTGCCCGTGTATCGCTGCCGGGTTGGAACCGGTTCAATCTTTTTTCAGATTTTTTTTTGACGAACAATGCGAAACCTTCCCCGCCATGAAGTGCGGATGCTGTTGAACCAGATCGCGCGCGGCGACGATACAGCGTTGGCCAGGCTGTACGCGGCCTACCAGCCCCTCGTGTATGGCTACGTGCGCGCGCAGGTGTGGGACGACCCGCATGCGGTCGAGGAGATCGTCAGCGACACGCTGCTGGTGGCCTTCCGCAAGACCGATGCGTATACCGGGGTGTCGGAGTTCTCGACCTGGCTGTGCGGCATCGCGCGCAACAAGGTGGCCGACTGGCGGCGCCGCAAAGGACGGATCGAGGAAGTGTTCGTCGACGATCCCGACGCCATCGACAACGCCGCCGCGCCGGGTTGGGGCGTGCTGGAGCTGATCGAGGAGCGCGAGCGCGGCGCGGCGCTTGTCGAATGCATGGACCGCCTGCCGGACAGCCAGCGCGAGGCGCTGTACTGGAGCGCGGTGGAAGAGTGCGGCCTGGAGGAAGTGGCGGCGCGCACCGGCGTGCCGGAAGGGACCGTGAAATCGCGCCTGTTCCACGCGCGGCGCCGTGTGCGCGAATGCCTGGAACGGGCCTTTGGTGGCGGCTTCGGAGGAGAACGGAATGGATGACAAGGCACAGGCACGCGCCAGCTTCCGGGCGGCGCTGCCCTTTTATATCAATGGCACGCTGCCTGCGGGCGAGCGCGCCGCCGTCGAGGCCTTCCTGGCAGACGATGCCGAAGCGCGCGAAGAACTCGCGTTCGCGCAGGCGCTCGCCGGTGCGGCGCGCCGGCATGTGGAGGAGCGCGATCCGATGGCCGGCTTCGCGCAGTTCCGGCAGCGCCTGGCCGCCGCGCGCGCTGACGAACAAAAGCCGCCGCGGCGCGGCTGGCGCGAGTGGGCAAGGAGCTGGGGCTTCTCGCCAGCGCTGGGCTTCGTCATCGCCCTGTTGGGACTGCAGACGGTGATGAACCTGGGCGTGCTGCCGCGTGTGGCCGACGAACCCGTGACCCGTTCGCTGGCCACGGCCCAGCGCGCGGCCAACCTGAAGATCGTGGTGCGTGCATCGACGAACATGGCGCAGCTGGCCGAGCTGCTGCAGGCGCAACGCTGCCAGATCGTGTGGGGGCCGGGCAGCGGCGGCGAGTTCTGGCTGGTGGTCGACGACCGCAAGCGCATCGAGGCCGTGCGCAATGCCCTGCTGGGTTCGAACCTGGTGGACGACGTGCTGGTGCTGGAGGCGCCATGATGCTGCGTCTTCTTGGCGTGTTCTTGCTGGTGCTGGCGTGGACGCCGGCCCAGGCGCAGGTGAAGACGCAGGCGCCGGCATCCATCACCAACCGCTACGCGCTGGTGATCGGGAATGGCGACTACGGCACCAACAGCCTGCCGAACACGCGGCCCGACGCCAGGCTGATTGCCGACAGCCTGCGCCAGGCCGGCTTCGACGTCACCCTGAAGACCGACCTCACGCGCAGCGGCATGTTCGACGCCACGCGCGGCTTCGCCGAGCGGCTGCCGGCCGGCGCCTCGGCCGTGGTCTACTACGCCGGCCACGGCATGCAGATCAAGGGCGAGAACTACCTGCTGCCGGTCGACATGGTCGTCACCGGCGAAGAGGGCGTGAAGCAGCGCGCCTTTCCGCTGCAGGCGTTGCACGAAAGGCTGGCGCTGTCGAAATCGGCGGTCAACGTGATGATCCTCGATGCCTGCCGCAACAACCCCTTCCAGCCGGTGAAGCCGGTCAAGCTGCGCAGCTACGAGAACCTGGGCCTGGCGCCGTCCAGCGCCGCGCGCGGCACCCTGGTGGCCTACTCCACCGCGCCTGGCCAACTGGCCGAGGACGGCAGCGGCCGCCGCCACAGCATCTATACCGAGACCCTGGCCAGGCTGCTGGCCCAGCGCGGGCTGCCGGCCGAGACGCTGTTCCGCACCTTGTCCGACCAGGTGCGGCGCCAGACCCGCGAAGACCAGCAGCCCTGGTTCGAGTCCTCGCTGGCCGGCGATTTCTATTTCCTGCCGCCGCCGGGCTGGCGTCCGGGGGCGCCGCCGCTGACGGCCCGTTCGAGCGCAGCCGCCGGCCGTTCGCGCGGCATCGGCTCGATCGGCAGCACCGGCAACGACGCCTGGTACCGCGATATGGACGAATCGGATTGGACCGGGCTGGATCATGAGCTGGAAGCGCGCGCGCGTGCGGCCGACAGCAACGAGATGGCGGCGCTGCGGCGCCAGGCCGGCAAGGGCAATGTGGTGGCGATGACCACGCTGGGGCTGGCCGCCTTGCAGGATGCGGAGCAGGGCGGCGCGGAAAGGCGCCAGGCCAGGGCACAGGCGAAAGGGTGGTTCCTGAAAGCGGCGCGCCTCGGCTTCCCGGTGGCGCAGACCGAGCTGGGCGAGATGCTGTATGCCGACCGCACCGCGCAAGCGCGCGAGGAGGCGTTAGGCTGGCTGGAAAAGGCGGCGCAGGCGCGCTACCCGCGTGCCCGCATCGACCTGGCCCAGCTGCGCATGCAGCAGAACCCGACGCCGGAAGCGGTCAAGGCGCTGTGGGGGACCATCATGGACAGCAATGCGACCATGATGAAGCAGGGGAAGATGCAGCCGAAGACGGGGCAGTAAGCGCGGATACCGGTCCGTTTCGGGAACGCCATTCCCACAGCGGCCATTTCTCATTGTTGGGTGAGATTGCGGTGCATGAAAACAGTGGTGTTGCAAAGTGTCGGTAGTTATTGGCATTTACCGACGATATGCAACAATGGATGCATGAACACCGCGCTGCAAGCTGTCAATAAACCAGCCTTCCGGGCGAAAGATGCCGTCGACGCTGGCCTGTCCCGCATGGCACTGACGCGCCTGGTGCGCCAAGGCGATATCACGCGCATCGCTCGCGGCCTGTACGCATTCACCAACAGGCCCAGCACGGAACTGGATAGTCTGGTCGACCTTGCCGCCTATAGGGGACAGGGCGTTTTCTGCCTCCTTACCGCCCTGCGTTTTCACAAGCTGACCACCCAGTCGCCCTTCGAAGTCTGGCTGGCACTGCCCAATAAGGCACGTGCCCCGAAGATCGACTATCCCCCCGTCAGGATTGTCTGGTACTCAGGCACGGCGCTCACGGAAGGCGTCGAACGGCACGAGGTGGCCGGGCAGGCCATCGAGGTGTATGGTATTGCCAAGACAATTGCCGACTGCTTCAAGTACCGCAACAAGATCGGCGTCGATGTCGGCATCGAGGCGCTGCGCGAGGCATGGCGGGAAAAGCGCGTAACGATGCGCGAGCTTTATTATTTCGGTAAGGTTTGCCGGGTCGAGAAAATCATGCGTCCTTATCTGGAGTCGCTTGTTTGAATGTGACAAGGAACATGCCGCAGTCGGTCCTGGCCCGGCTCAAGAACACGGCAAGGGATGCGCATCTCGAGTATCAGCAAGTGCTGACTGGCCGGTATGCCCAGCCCTGCACTGCGTGCCTATCCGCGTTATACCGCCATTGCCAGTTCGGCTGCATTCGCAAGGCTATTTCCTTGATCATGAAAGCATCGCCAGCTTTGACAAGAGCATCATGAGCACCACGACGAGCGCACTTGCATTCATTCCTTTTGCCAGCCTGGCGAAGCGTTTTATACCGCCGGCCTCTGCTGATCGTGCCAGCCAGTGACTGGCAATCCAGATCATCACAGAATAGGCGACAAAGAAAATGACTGTATTACTTTGGAAGTAAATCGGCTGGGGCCACGCAAAATAAAATTTGTAAAGCTTGTACAGTGCGACCAAAAAACGCTCCAGCACGACAGTAAGTACGATGCCGGCCTGAACCAACAACAGACCAATCGCTAGCCGTGTCGCGAAGCGCATCGGCATCACCTGTCTTGCGTCGATCGGTATCGAACAGCCAGATTCCTTGGGCGCCTCATTTTTCGCAGACGAGAACTTCATGACTTGCCTGTCTTCCTGACAATCGATCACGAAGGTGGGCAGACGCCCACCTCCCTCAAGCGCTTACTTCGACTCGGCAATCCAGCGATCCACCTTCGCCTCCAGCAACGACAGCGGCAACGTCCCTTCACCCAGCACGATGTCGTGGAACTTGCGGATGTTGAACTTGTCGCCCAGCGCGCTTTCCGCACGGCGGCGCAGTTCGACGATCTTCAGCGCCCCGATCTTGTAGCCCAGCGCCTGGCCCGGCCACACCATGTAGCGCTCGATCTGGGCGCGCGAGTCGGCTTCGCTGTAGCCCAGCGTCTCCGAGAAGTACTTGATGCCCTGTTCGCGCGACCAGCCCTTCGTGTGCATGCCGGTGTCGACCACCAGGCGCGCGGCGCGCAGCATCTCGTCGTTCAGGTGGCCGAAGTAATCTTCCGGCTTGTCGAACAGGCCCATGTCCTTGCCCAGGGTCTCGGCATACAGCGCCCAGCCTTCGGTAAAGGCGTTGTTGCCGCCGAACTTGCGGAAGTTCGGCAGGCCCAGTTCCTGCACCAGCGCGATGTGGAAGTGGTGGCCCGGCTGGCCTTCGTGCAGGAACAGCGTGACCATGCCGGTGCTGCCGTACTGCGTCGGGTCGTTCACCACCGACCAGAACACGCCCGGACGCGAACCGTCCACCGCCGGCGGGGTGTAGTGGTCCGAGGCCGTGGCGCGGCTCAGTTCAGGTTCGAGGCGCAGGTCGAGCGGGGATTTGGGCATCAGGTTGAACATCGAAGGCAGCTTCGTGCGCAGCTGGGCGTCGAGCTTGCGGTAGACGGCGATGACTTCCTGGTCGGTTTTAAATGGCTTGTACTTCGCCTGTTGCGACACCCAGGCCGGCAGGCCGGCGGCCGGGCCGTTGTAGCCCATCTTCGGGCCGGTGCGGCCGTATTCGCCCTGGATGCGCGCCACTTCCTTAAGGCCGATCTCGTGGATCCGCTCGGGCGTCAGGCTGGTGGTGGTCTGGCTCGCCACGCGCACCTTGTACCACGCGGCGCCGTTCGGCAGGGCGTCCCAGCCGGTGCTGGTGCGCGCAACGGGCAGGTATTCCTTTTCCAGGAAGGTCGCCAGGCGCGCCAGCGCCGGATTCAGCTTCCCGGCTATGGTGTCGCCATACAGCTTGGTGAGCTGGCGCTTGTCGGCGTCGGAGAACCCATCCGGGAAGCTCTTCACCGGCGAATAATAGATGCTGTCTTCGGGCGTGGCCGCCACCAGCTGCTTGAACTGGGGCAGGGCGGACGTCATCACCGATTTCGGATAGGTCACGCCGCGCTTGACGCCTTCGCGCATGTTGGCGATGGCCTGGTCGATCCAGGGGCCGAGCTGGACCAGGCGGCTGGCGTAGGCACGGTAATCCTTCACGCTCGACAAAGGCTGGGCGCCCTGGCCGCTGGCGTAGTTGGCCAGCGTGACCGGCATGCTGTCCATCTGGCTGACCGGCAGCAGGTATTCCGGGAAGGGCTCGAAGCGCAGCGCGGTCGCCAGCTCGTAGTCGAGGATGTCGTAGCTGGTCTGGTCGCGTTGGCCCAGGCTGTCGCGCTTGATCGCGTGCAGGCGCTTCTGGAAGTCTTTATACCGTGCAAACTGTTTAGCCCGTTCCTGCGGCGAGATCGTCATGCCGATCTGGTCGATGAAGCGGTTGTCGCCGCTTTCGCTGGCCGACACCGGATCGAAGCGCGCGATGGCATCGTAGTATTCGTCGGCGAGCTTGTTGAGCGCCTTGCCGGCTTGCGGATTGGCGGTGGCCTGCTTGGTGGCGGGTGTGGCAGCCTGCCCTGCGGCCAGGGCAGGTGCGGAGGCGATGAGTGCGGCCGCGGCGAGTGCGCCGAGCTTGAACAACTGGGTCATGTGCATGAATCCTTAATAGCTTGCCAGCGGCGCCAGGGCGCCATTCTTGAAGGTGTAGACGGTGACGGCGGTCTTCTTCAGGTTGCCCTTGTCGTCGTAGCCGTAGGTGCCGACCACGCCCGCGTAGCTCAGGGTGCGCAGCTGCTGGGCCACGGCGGCCGGGTCGAAGGAGTTCGCCTTTTGCATCGCCTGGGCGATGAACATGGTCTGGTCGTAGAAGGAAGGCGCGTAGACGTCGGGTTCGCGCTTGAAGCGCGCCTTGTACTTGCTCAGGAAAGCCGGGCCGTTCGGCTGTTTGGCGATGATGGCGCCGGCCTGGGCGCAGCGCACGTTTTCGCCGACGGCCGGGCCGCCGAGCTTGGCCATCTCGGGGCTGCACAGGGTATCGCCGCCGAGCAGCGGCACCTTCAGGCCGAGGGCGGCCATCTGGCGCGCCATCGGCGCGGCCTGCGGCGCATAGCCGCCGAAGAAGATGGCGTCGACCTTCTTCGCGCGCAGCGAGGTCAGGATGGCGGAAAAGTCGCTCGCCTTGTCGTTGGTGAATTCGTGGCCGGCGACC
Source organism: Massilia sp. YIM B02769 (assembly GCF_030411995.1). Taxonomy (GTDB): domain Bacteria; phylum Pseudomonadota; class Gammaproteobacteria; order Burkholderiales; family Burkholderiaceae_D; genus Telluria. The sequence continues at coordinate 27,646 of NZ_JASNRC010000023.1, read as the reverse complement.
TTCATGCCGGCGGCCTGCGCCTGGCGCTTGAATTCGGCGGCGATGCCGGTGCCGAAGGCGGTGCGGTCGTCGATCACGCCGACGTTCTTCACTTTCAGTTCCTTGGCCGCGTAGCTGGCCATCGAGCCGCCCACCTGGGCGTCGCTGGCGACGGTGCGGAACACGGTTTTATAACCGCCCTGGGTGATCTTGGGATTGGTGCCGACCGTGGACATCAGGGCGCCGGCCTCGTTGTACACGCGCGAAGCGGGAATCGCGACGCCCGAGTTGTAGGGGCCGAGCACGAACTTCACGCCGCCGTCGACCAGCTTCTGCGCCACCGTCACGCCCTGTTTCGGATCGCCGGCGTCGTCTTCGGATTGCAGATCGAAGCGCACGGTCTTGCCGGCTACCTTGATCTTCTGGGCGTTGAGGTCTTCGACCGCCAGGCGCACGCCGTTTTCGTTGTCCTTGCCGGCAAAGGCGTTGGCGCCCGAGAGCGGGCCGGTCACGCCGATCTTGACGACTTGTTCCTGCGCCAGCGCCGTGCCGGATACGCACAGCAGCGCGGCCAGCGCCAGTGGCGCCATGTTCATTTTCGATGGCATCAGCCTGTCTCCGTTATGTGCAAACGGACGCCATCATCGCATAAAACGGCATGCCCGGAAGGGACAATGCACGGCCAGGTCAGGCCGGCAAGCCGTGCGCGATGAGTTCCAGCGGCAACGCGGTCGTGCTCTTGATCTGCTCCATCGAGAAGGCCGAGGAGACGCCGGTCAGCTGGGCGGTCTTGATCAGCTTCTTGTAGAAGCGGTCGTAGCCTTCGATGTCGGTGGTGACCACTTTCAGCAGGTAGTCGACGTCGCCGCTCATGCGGTGGAATTCGAGCACCTCGGGCAGGGCGGTCACGGCGGCGGCAAAGCGCTCCAGCCATTTTTCGTCGTGCTCGCGGGTGCGCACGCTGACGAATACCGTCACCGGCAAGCCCACCTTCCGGCGGTTGACGATGGTGACGCGGCTTTCGATATAGCCCTCTTCCTCGAGGCGCTTGACGCGCTTCCAGCACGGGGTGCTCGACAGGCCCACCTTTTCGCTGAGCCCGGAAATCGACAGCGTCGCGTCTGCCTGGAGCGCGGCAAGAATGGCGCAATCAAATTTGTCTAGTGAATTCATTCTATTTATAGGTCACTATGAGAACAAACATGCTTAGTTTTGGCGATATACAAACGAATTAAGAATGCGCACTTCTATACAAATTCGTAACATATTTCTGAACAATAACACGATCTTCGCCCGCAATTTCAGTTTTATTATGGACTCCGAACTCTACCTCGACGCCAATGCCACCTCGCCCGTGCTGACGGCCGCCATCGTCGCCGCGCATGCCGCCATGCAGATCGATTTCGGCAACCCGAGCAGCAGCCACGCGGCCGGCCTGCGCGCCCGCGTCGTCCTCGACGAGGCGCATGCACGGGCGCGGCGCGTGCTGGGCGCGGGAACGGGGCGGGTGATGTTCACCAGCGGCGCCACCGAAGGCATCCAGACCGCCGTGCTGTCGGCCCTGTGCGCGCTGCGCGAGCGCCGCGCCGCCGGCCAGCCCTGCGGCGACTTGCTCCTGTACGGCGCCACCGAACACAAGGCGGTGCCGGAAAGCCTGGCGCACTGGAACCGCATCCTCGGCACCAACCTGACCCTGCAGGCGCTGCCGGTCGACGGCGATGGCCGCCACCGCCTGGACCTGCTGCGCGAACTGGCGCCGCGCACGGCTTTCCTGTGCACGATGGCGGCCAACAACGAGAGCGGCGTCGTGTCCGACCTCGACGGCATCGCCGCGGTGCTGGCCGAAACCGCCAGTCCCGCACTGTGGATGGTCGATTGCGTGCAGGCGCTCGGCAAGCTGCCGCTGGACCTGCAGCGCACCCGCATCGACTACGCGCCCTTCTCGGGCCATAAACTGTATGCGCCGAAGGGCGTCGGCATGCTGTATGTGCGCGACGGCGCGCCCTTCACGGCGCTGATGTGCGGCGGCGGCCAGGAAGGCGGCCAGCGCTCGGGCACCGAGAACATGGCCGGCATCGCCGCGCTCGGCGCGGTCCTGCGCGCGCTGGAAGAGGGGAACGTGTTCCGCTCGCACGCGCAGCTGCTGTATGCGCGCGACCGCCTGGCGGCGGCCCTGCGCGCGGCCTTCCCGGCGATCGTCTTCAATACCCCATTCGCGCACGCGCTGCCGACCACGCTCAACTTCGCCGTGCCCGGCCTGTCGGGCAAGGAACTGCTCGACCTGTTCGATGCCGCCGGCATCCGCGTCAGCGCCGGTTCGGCCTGTTCCGCTGCCAGGGCGGCGCCCAGCTACGTGCTGGAAGCGATGGGCTTGCCCGCCTGGCGCTGCGCGAACGCGGTGCGCCTGTCGCTCGGGCCGCTGCTGGACGATGCCTTTGTCGACGCCGCCGTGGAGCGCATCGCGCGCTGCGGCGAGGCGCTGCGCAAGCTGCCGCTGGCGGCTTCGCGCCCGGGCGCCGCAGGCGTGTACCACTTCGGCGCCGATGGCGGCTGGCTGGTCTTCGATCCCGCAGGCGGCGATTGCGTGGCGATCGACGTGCCGGCCGCGCTGGCGGAACGCGTCACGGCGCTGCTGCGCCAGCACGCCTACCGGCTGCGCGCGGTACTCGCCACCACCGAGGACGGCGGCGCCGCGCTGCGCGACCGGCTGCAGGCCGCGGGCTGGCCGGCCGCGTGCGAGACGGTGCGGATGGCCGACGGCAGCCCGGCCGAAGCCATCCGCCTCGGACGCGAGGTGCTGGCGCGGCGGCCCGGTGCGGCCGGCTTCGTGCTCGCGACGGTGGAGGAGGGCGTGCTGGCCAAGGTGCGCCTGGCCTTCGGCGACGCATCCGGCGACGCCATCGTTTGCCGGCCCGCGGGCATCGACGCGGCGCTGCAGCCGGTGCGCCAGCCTGCCGAACTCGCGCGTCACCAGTTGAAACACTTCTTTGCCGCGCATCCCGACGCGCTGCTGATCGACGTGCGCGAAGCCTGCGAGCACGCGGCCGGCACCCCCAGCCTGCAAGGCCGCGCCGCCTACAGCCTGCCGCTGTCGCGCCTGGCCGACCATGCCGCCTGGCTGCGCGACGAAGCGCGTCCGCTGGTGTTCTTCTGCCGCAGCGGCAACCGCAGCCTGAAGGCGGCGCAATGCCTGCAGGGGCTGGGGCGCGAGCGGGTCTGGCACCTGGCCGGCGGGCTGGCGCTGCTGCGCGACTGAGCCGGCAGGCGCATGCTTGATCCCCGTCAGGCGGCGGGGACACCTGCGTACGTTAGCGCACGGTTTCTCATCCGATGATCTTCTAGCATGCCTTGACGCGTGCGCCGCACAGGCGGATTGCACGTCCATCATCGAGGCCCTGTTGAACGAAGAACTGCATCTCCTGCCCGACGCCCGGCGTACGGGGCGCCAGCCTGTCCGCACGCAAGCCCAGCCCGGCGCGGACGAGGCGCCCCTGCGCGCCGAGGTGTTCAGCGCGGCGCAGATGGCGGTGCACGGACGCCAGCTGGCGGCGCGCCACGAACTCGCGCACGAAGACACGCCCGACCGCCTGCTGGTGCGCCTGGCCGCGAATGGCGCGGTCATCCAGCAGGCCTGCGCCGCCCTGGCGCGCGCGGCAAGGAACAAACAAACCCTGGCGCCGGCGGCCGAGACCCTGCTCGACGATTACCACCTGGTCGCCGAACACGTGCGCAGCGCGCGCCACCAGCTGCCGCCAGCCTGCAGCCGCGCCCTGCCGCGCCTGGCCGGCGGCGCGCCGCGCATCTACCAGCTGGCGCTCGAAGTCGTCACGCACGGCGACGGCCGCCTGGAGCAGGAAAGCCTGGCGCGCTTCGTGGCCGCCTACCAGGAAGGCGCGCCCCTGAAGCTGGTCGAGTTGCGGACCATCCCGGTCATGCTGCGCCTGGCCCTGGTCGACAACCTGCGCCGCATCGCCGCGCGCCTGGATGCGCGCCGCGTCGAGCACGAACTGGCCGAAGGCTGGGCCGAGCGCCTGATCGCCACCTCCGCGAACCGCCCCGGCGACCTGGTGCTGCTGGTGGCCGACATGGCGCGCGCCGTGCAGCCGCTGGGCGCCGGCTTTGTCGCCGACCTGGCGCAGCGCCTGCAGGGCGGGGGCGCCGCGCTGGCGCAGGTGCTGGAGTGGATCGGCGCACGCCTGGCCGACGAAGGCTCGAGCATCGCCGCCCACGTCCAGCTCGACAGCGCCAGCCAGGCCGCCGACGCGGAGTCGATCGCCAACAGCCTCGCCAGCCTGCGCCTGGTCGCGGCCATCGACTGGCACGACTTCGTCGAGACCATGAGCGCGGTCGAGGCCACGCTGCGCCAGGACCCCGCCGGCGTGCATGCGCGCATGGATGCCGCCACGCGCGCGCATTACCGCCACGCCGTCGAGCGCCTGGCGCAGCAGTCGCGGCACGGCGAATCGGAAGTGGCGGCCGAGGCGCTGGCGCTGGCCAACGCCCAGCCAGTAGCCGAAGGCGCGGATGGCCGCATGCGCCATGTCGGCTATTACCTGGCCGGCGCGGGCTTGCCGGCGCTGCGCGCCAGGCTGCGCATGCGCGCCGGCGTGCTGGCCGGCCTGCGCGGTGCGGCGCGGCGCCGGCCCTTGCTGTCTTGGCTCGGCGCCGTCGGCGGCTTCACGCTGCTGTTCGTCACGGCGCTGCTGGTGCACGCCTGGATCGATGGCGCCGGCATGCCGCTGCTGCTGGCGCTGGCCCTGCTGTCGGCGTTCGGCGCCAGCCAGCTGGCGCTGGCGCTCGTCAACGCGATGACGGCGCGCCTGGTGCGGCCGCAGCCGCTGGCGCGCATGGATTTCGGCGCCGGCATCCCGCACGATGCGCAGACCCTGGTCGTGGTCCCGGCCCTGCTCGACAGCGCGGAGACCGTCGCCGCCCTGGGTGCCAGCCTGGAAGTGTGCTACCTGGCCAACCGCGACCCGCAACTGCGCTTTTGCCTGCTGGGCGATTTCGCCGATGCGCCGCAAGAAACCATGTTCGAGGATGCCGAACTGCTGGAAGGAGCGCGCAGCGCCATCGCCGCCCTGAATGCGCGCCACGGCGACGGGCAGGGCGCGCCCTTCCTGCTGCTGCAGCGCCCGCGCACCTGGAGCGGCACCGAAGGCGCCTGGATCGGCCGCGAACGCAAGCGCGGCAAGCTGGCCGACCTGAACGCCTTCCTGCGCGGCGGCGCGCGCGAGCGCTTCGTCCTGGCCGAGGGCGGTCTCGAAGGCCTGGACCAGGTGCGCTACGTGATCGCGCTGGACCCCGACACCCAGCTGCCGCGCGACGCCGCACGCCAGCTGGTGGCGGCCATGGCGCATCCGCTGAACCGTCCGCTGCTCGACCCATCCGGCAGCCGCGTGATCGCCGGCCACGGCCTGCTGCAGCCGCGCGTGACCACTTCGCTGCCGGTCGACGACGCCTCGCGCTACGAGCGCCTGTGCGGCGGCGAGCCGGGCATCGATTTGTATGCGCATACCGCGCCCGACGTCTACCAGGACCTGTTCGGCCAGGGCGCCTGGCTGGGCAAGGGCATCTACGAGGTCGATACCTTCGAGCGCGTGCTGGGCGCGCGCCTGCCGGACGGGCAAGTGCTGGCGCACGAGCCGCTGGAAGACGTCTATCTGCGCTCCGGCCTGGCCAGCGACGTGCAGGTGTACCAGGCCTATCCTGCGCGCTACAGCGACGACGTCGGCCGCCGCCACCGCCGCATCCGCGGCGCCTGGCAACTGGCGGGCTGGCTGCGCGCCCGCGTGCCCGCGCCGGGCGGCGGGCGCGAGGCGAATCCGCTGCCGCCGCTGGCGCGCTGGAAGCTGTTCGACGCCTTGCGCCGCAGCCTGGTGGCGCCGACCCTGGTGGCGACCCTGCTGCTGTGCTGGTCGCTGCTGCCCGAGCCGGCGTTCTGGAGCGCGGCGGCGCTGGCCGTGTTCTTCCTGCCGGCCTTCCTCGGCATGTTCGCCGCGCTCGGCGACAAGCCGCACGACATGCTGTGGCGCCAGCACCTGGCCAACTGGTGGCGCGGCGCGCGCGGCGCACTCGGGCATGCGGTGATGAGCATGTCCTTCCTGCCGCACGAAGCCTGGTACAGCGTGGATGCGATCGCACGCGGCAGCTGGCGCCTGGTCGTTTCGAAGCGCAGGCTGCTCGAATGGAAGGCGGCCAGCCTGGCGCGCTCCAGCCTGGACCTGGAAGCCAACTGGCGCAACATGTGGTTCGCGCCGGCGCTGGCCGTGGGCACGGCGCTGCTGCTGAGCTTTGCCCATCCGTTTGCGCTGTTCGCCGCCGCGCCGCTGCTGTTGCTGTGGTTCCTGTCGCCCATCCTCGCCTGGTGGCTCAGCCTGCCCTTCGTGCCGCGCGTGCCGCAGCTGTCGGGCGAGCAGACCCTGTTCCTGACCCGGCTGGCGCGCCGCACCTGGGGCTTCTTCGAAACCCAGGCCGGGCCCGGGCACAACTGGCTCGCGCCCGACACGCTGCAGGAACACCCGCAGGCCAGCACCTTGCCGCGCACCTCGCCGACCAGTATCGGCGTCGGGCTGCTGGCCAGCCTGGCGGCGCGCGACTTCGGCTTCATCGCGCAGGCCGAGCTGCTGGCGCGGGTGCGCGCGGCCTTCGACAGCATGGCGCTGCTCGAACGCTATCGCGGCCACTTCTACAGCGGCTACGACACGCAGACCCTGGCGCCGCTTTTACCCAAGTATGTGTCGACTGTCGAAAGCGGCAACCTGGCCGGCTACCTGCTGACCCTGGCCGCCGGGCTGGAGCAGATGGCCGACGAACCGGTTGCCGGCGTCACATCGCTGGCCGGTGCGCGCGCCACGCTCGATGTGATCGGGGAACACGCGCCGCCGGCGGATGCGCTGGCGCGCTGCCGCGCGGCGCTCGGCCCGGACAGCTGCCGCAGCGCCGACACCCTGCCGGGCCTGGCCGACTGCCTGCAGGCCGCCGCCGGCGCGGCCGCGGCATTGCTCGCCGCCTTGCCCGATGACGCCGACCCGCAGCTGCGCGCCTGGTGCGAACGCCTGGACAGCCAGTGCCGCGCCGCCCACGCCGACCTGCTCGACCTGGCGCCCTGGATGCGCGCGGTGCACGAATACGTGCTCGACGCCAGCCTGACCCGCATCCCGACGCTGCGCGAGCTGGCCGCTGTCGTTCCGCCCCGCGCCACCGACGCTTCCTCGCGCTCGCTGGCGGCGCTGGTGGAAGAGGGCGTGGCCACGGCGAATGCGCGCATGACCGCGATCGCCACCCTGGCCAGCCAGGCGCGCGGGTTCGGCGCGATGGACTTCGGCTGCCTCTACCGGCGCGAACTCGGCCTGCTGGCCACCGGCTACCAGGTGGACGAGGAACGCCCCGACAGCGACGTCCACGACTTGCTGGCATCGAAGGCGCGCCTGGCCAGCTTCATCGGCATCGCCCAGGGCCAGCTGCCGCAGGAACACTGGTTCGCGCTCGGACGCCAGCTCGGCATCGTGCACGGCGAGCAGGTGCTGCTGTCGCGCAGCGGCGCGCTGGCCGCCTACCTGGCGCCGCTACTGGTGATGCCGACCTGGCGCAACACGCTGCTCGACCGCAGCTGCCACGCGGCGGTTCGCGTGCAGATCGACCATGCGCGCCGCCACGGCATCCCCTGGGGCATGTCCGACTCCAGCTACCACGCGGTGGACGCGGCGATGCAGTATGCCTACGGCGCCTTTGGCGTGCCGGCCATGGGCCTGCGGCGCGGCCGCGGCGACGACCTCGTGGTGGCGCCCTACGCCAGCATGCTGGCCCTGATGGTGGAACCGGAAGCGGCCTGCGCCAACCTGGAGCGCCTGGCGCAGCTGGGCTGCCTGGGCGAATACGGTTTCCATGACGCGATCGACCATACCGCCGCGCACCTGCCGCACGGCCGCCGGCATGCCGTGGTGCGCGCCTTCATGGCGCGGCATCAGGGCATGGGCTTGCTGGCGCTATCGAACCTGTTGCACGACAAGCCGATGCAGGCGCGCTTCGCCGCCGACCCGCAGTGCCGGGCCGCCTCCCTGCTGCTGCAGGAGCGGGTGCCGAAGTCCGGCGCCTTCGAGGCGGACGCCGGCGAGGCCGAGGCGCCGCGTTCCCGGCCGCTGCCGGCGCGTACCGTCACGCGCCCCGGCGCGGCGCAGCCCGACGTCCAGCTGTTGTCGAACGGGCGCTACCACGTGATGGTGACGGGCGATGGCGGCGGCTACAGCCGCTGGGGAGACCTGGCCCTGACGCGCTGGCGCGCGGATGCGGCCGGCTTCGATGGCGGCCTGACCTGCTACCTGCGCGACCTGGACAGCGGCGTCGCCTGGCCGGCTGCCTGGCAGCCGGCGCTGGCCGAACCCGAGGCTTACGCGGTGCGTTTTCTGGAAGAGCGCGTGGAACTGCGCCGGCGCGACCATGGCATCGAACTGCTGACCGAGATCGTGGTGTCGCCCGAGGACGACGTCGAACTGCGCCGCATGCGCATCCGCAACGTCACCGGCCGCGCGCGCAGCATCGAGCTGACGAGCCATGCGGACGTGGCGCTGGCGCCGCCGGCGCTGGACAACGCCCACCCGGCCTTCAGCAAGCTGTTCGTGCAGGGCGAGATCCTGCCCGCCCGCGACGCCATCCTGTGCACGCGCCGTCCGCAAGGGCAGGGCGAGGCGGCGCCCTGGCTGCTGCACCTGATGACCGTGCATGGCGCCGGCGCCGGCGCGGCGTCCTTCGAGACCAGCCGAGTGCACTTCGTCGGGCGCGAACATGGGCATCTGCTGCCGGCGGCGCTGCGCCAGCCAGGACCGCTGGGCGGCCACGATGGCGTTGTGCTCGACCCGGCGGTCGCGATCCGCCGCGTCCTCGCGCTGGCGCCCGGCGAGGAAGCCGCGGTCGACCTCGTGCTGGGCGCGGCCGGCACGCGCGCGTCCGCCCTGCGGCTGATCGACCGCTACCGCAACCATGCGCACGCCGACCGCCCCCTTGACCTGGCCTGGGCTCACAACCAGGCCGTCCTGCGCAGTCTGGATGCCGGCGAAGACGAGGCCCAGCTGTTCGCCCGCCTGGCCGGCAGCCTGCTGTATCCGCAGCGCGCCCTGCGCGCCGACCCGGACCGCATCGCCGCCAACGGGCGTGGCCAGGCCTGCCTGCAGGCGTATGGCCTCACGGGCGAGCATCCGCTGCTCCTGGCTCGGATTGTCGACCCGGCCAACCTCGCCTTCGTGCGCCAGCTGCTGCAAGCCCACGCCTGGTGGCGCATGAAAGGGCTGCGCACCGACCTGGCGATCTGGATCGGCAGCAGCGACGACACCCTGCACGACGGGGTCCGGAACCTGGTGGCCTCGCGTGTCGATGCGCAGGCGGTCGCCTGCCCGGGTGGCGTCTACGTGTTCTCCAGCGACGGGGTACCGCAGGAGGACCAGCTGCTGATGCAGGCAGCTGCCAGCGTGGTGCTGCTGGACGAACGCGGCAGCCTGCGCGACCAGCTGCGGCGGGCAGCGGCCGGCAAGACCGCGCTGCCGCCCCTGCTGCACAGCGACACGGCGCAGGATGCCTGGACCGTGCGCACGCCGCAGCCGGCGCCGCCCCAGCTGGTGCTGGAGAACGGCATCGGCGGCTTCAGCGCCGACGGCCGCGAATATGTCATCCGCACCGGCCCGGGGCGGCCCACGCCGGCGCCGTGGTCGAACGTGCTGGCCAATCCGGAGTTCGGCACAGTGGTGTCGGAAAGCGGCACGGCGCACACCTGGCGCGGCAACGCCCAGGCCTGCCGCCTCACGCCCTGGCACAACGACCCGGTCCGCGATACCGGCGGCGAAGCCTTTTACCTGCGCGACGAACACAGCGGCGTGTACTGGTCGGCGACCGGCGCGCCGCGTCCCTCGGGGGGCGACTACCTGACGCGCCATGGTTTCGGCTACAGCGTGTTCGAGCACACGGCGCATGGCATCCATTCCGAACTGGCCAGCTTCGTGCCGCTCGATGCGCCGCTCAAGTACGCGGTGCTCAAGGTGCGCAACGACAGCAGCCTGCCGCGCCGCCTGTCGGCCACCGGCTATGTGGAATGGGTGCTGGGCGAGCAGCGTGCCGCCTCCGGCATGCACGTGGTGACCGGGCGCGACGACGCCAGCGGCGCGCTGTTGGCGCGCAGCGCGTACGGCGGCGACATGGCGGGCAGCGGCGACATGGCGGACAGCGTCGCCTTCTTCCACGTCGATGCCGCGCAGGCCGCCTTCACCTGCGACCGCATGGAATTCATCGGCCGCGGGCGCAGCCTGGCGCAGCCGGCCGCCCTGGCGCGTGCCGGCCTGTCGGGCGCCGCCGGCGCCGCGCTCGACCCCTGCGCCGCGCTGCAGGTGGCATTCGAGCTGCAGCCGGGCGAGCAGAAGGAACTGGTCTTCATGCTCGGCGCCGGCGCCGACGCGCCCGGCCTGGTACGCCGGCACCGCGGCGCGCCGGCCGCTGCCGCCGCTTTCGAGAAGCTGCGCGCCTGGTGGGACGAGACCCTGGGCGCCGTGCGCATCGCCACGCCCGACCCCGCGCTCGACATGCTGGCCAACGGCTGGCTGCTGTACCAGACGATCGGCTGCCGCCTGTGGGCGCGCGCCAGCCAGTACCAGTCCGGCGGCGCCCAGGGCTTCCGCGAAGGCTTGCAGGATGCGATGGCCCTGATCCACACCCGTCCGCAACTGCTGCGCGCGCAGCTGCTGCAGTGCGCGGCGCACCAGTTCATCGAAGGCGACGTGCAGCACTGGTGGCATCCGCCCGGCAGGCGCGGCGCGCGTACGCGCTGTGCGGACGACCACCTGTGGCTGCCGCTCGCAACCTGCCGCTACATCGCCGCCAGCGGCGACATGGCGGTGCTGGACGAAGCGCTGCCCTGGCTCGAAGGCCGCGCCTTGCGCGAGGGCGAAGAAGCGTATGTGGGCGAGCCGGCGCCATCCGGGCAGCGCGGCGACCTGTACGAGCACTGCGTGCGCGCGATTCGCCACGGCCTGCGCTTCGGCGCGCACGGCCTGCCGCTGATGGGCAGCGGCGACTGCAACGAGGCCATGGACCGCATCGGCATCGAAGGCGAGGGCGAGAGTGTCTGGCTCGGCTTCTTCATGGCCGAGGTGCTGGCGCGCTTCGCCGAGCTGGCCGAACGCCGCGCCGACTTCGGCTTCGCCACCACCTGCCGCGCCGCCTGCCAGGTGCTGGGCGCGCGCCTCGAGGAACACGGCTGGGACGGCGCATGGTACCGCCGCGCCTTCTTCGACGACGGCACGGCGCTCGGCACGCAGGATGGCGCGGCCTGCCGCATCGATGCGATGGTGCAGGCCTGGAGCGTGCTCTCGGGCGTGGCCGGTCCCGAGCGCGCGGCGGGCGCCATGGCGGCGTTCGAGGCACAACTGATGCGGCGCGGGCACCGGCTGGTGCAGCTGCTCGATCCGCCTTTCGACGGCGCCAGCCAGGATCCGGGAACGATCGCCGCCTACCCGCCCGGCGTGCGCGAAAACGGCGGCCAGTGCACCCAGGCCGCGGTCTGGGCGGCGATGGCCTACGCCCGCCTGGGGCAGAGCGAGCGCGCCTGGGAACTGCTGGAGCTGCTCAACCCGATCAAGCACGCGGCCAGCCGCGAGGACGCAGGGCGCTACGGTCTCGAACCCTATGTGCTGGCCGACGATGTGTGCGCCGCCGCGCCGCATATCGGACGCGGCGGCTGGAGCTGGTACACTGGCTCGGCTGGCTGGATGTACCGGCTGATCGTCGAATCGCTGCTTGGCGTGGAGCGCCGCGGCGAACGGCTGGTGCTGGCGCCGCAGCTGCCTTGCGGGTGGCCGGGCTTCCGCATGGAATACCGCTACCGCAGCGCCGTGTACGAGATCGAGGTGCGCTTCGCCGAGGCGGGCGCGCTGCTGGTCGATGGCCGTGCGCGCGAAGGCAACACGCTGGACCTGGCCGACGACGGCCAGCGCCACCGCGTCGAGCTGCTGGTGCCGCGCCGGCACGGACCCGCCATGGCGGCGGCGCACGAACCCACTCAGTCGAAGTCGATCACATGACCAAGAAAATCACGCTGGCGGCCGGCGCCGCCTTCCTGCTGTCCTGCGGCGGCGCCTATGCTGCCGACTGGAGCGACACGGCCGTCAGCTGGCGCTACGGCACCCGCTTCGCCGAGCCCTACAACCCGGAACACATCAAGAAGCACATCTTCGCGCTGACCCACGCCAGCGGCTACAAGTACGGCAGCAACTACTTCAACGTCGATCTGCTGCAGTCCGACAAGACCGACCCGGCCTCGCTCGGCCAGTCCGAAGGCGCCCAGGAAGCCTACATCGTCTACCGCCACACGCTCGACATCGGCGCCCTGCGCGGCGCCGAGATGCGCTACGGCCCGGTGAAGGGCGTCGGCGTCACCTTCGGCTTCGACTGGAACACCAAGAACGACGTCGGCTACAACTCGCGCAAGCGCATGCTGGTGGCCGGACCGACGCTGATGTGGGACGTGCCGGGCTTCCTCACCACCAGCGTCCTGCTGCTGAAGGAATCGAATGCGCCGAGCGGGGCCTTTCCGCCGATCTCGGAGGTGAACGGCCGCTACACCTACGACAACCACGCCATGCTGAACGCGAGCTGGGGCATTCCGGTGACCGAGCGCCTGGCCTTCGAGGGCTACCTGAACTTCATCGCGGCCAAGGGACGCGACGAGGTCGGCAACGGCACCGGCGCCGAGACCAATCTCGACATGGCGTTGATGTACGACGTCGGCGCCCATTTTGGCCAGCCGAAGAACCGTTTCCGCCTCGGCCTCGAATACCAGTTCTGGAACAACAAGTTCGGCAACACGCGCCGGACCACGGGCGGCAACGGCCAGCGCGCCAGCACGCCGATGGTGCGCGCCGAGTACCATTTCTAGTGGCCGTTCGGGAGCGCCGCAAACGGGCGTTGCATATCGGAATCGCATAATATAATGGCAATTTCCGGTCTGCCCGTTCGTGCCGGCCCCGACCCACTGGATAGTCAATGCAAGTCATCAACGATATTCGTCGCGCCTGGGCGCAACTGAGCGCCGGAAAGGCGGACCAGCCTTACCTGCCGTTCTGGCGCCAGCTGGCCGAGATGGCCGCCCTGTTCCTGGTGCGCCGCATCGGCCCCGGCTACTACCTGCAGGCGCGCTGGTGGCGCACTTCGGTGCCGTTCGCCGACAAGTGGGCCCACGTCAACAAGAAGGAATACAACGACTTCATCGACCGCTGGAACCGCCGCCCTTACCAGAAGAGCTCGCAGCACAAGGTGATCGAAAAGGCGGTCCTGCAGCTGGTTGGCGTGCCGACGCCCGAATTCATCGGTTTCATCCACCCGCAACGCGGCGCCCGCGCCGACGGCACGGCCCTGCGCAGCCTGGCCGACCTCGAGGCCCTGTGCCGCACGCTGGTCGGTCAAAAAATCTGCTTCAAGCTGGTGGAAGGCTATGGCGGCGCCGGCTTTTTTGCCTTCCAGGTCGAGGAGCGGGCAGGGCAGCCGGTGTTCGTGCACCCGTTCACGGGTGCGGAGACGACCCTGGCCGACTGGTGGCAAGGGGCTGGCAACAACCGCGACGGCTACATCGTCGAACATTACCTGCCCCAGCATGCGGTGCTGTCGGCGATCCACCCGAATTCGGTCAACACCCTGCGCATCTGGCTCTACCAGGCACGCGGCGAGTGCCGCATCGCCGGCGCTTTCCTGCGCGTGGGACGCAAGGGCAGCCTGGTCGACAACACCAGCAGCGGCGGCATCTTCTGCCCGGTCGACCTGGCCAGCGGCACGCTCACCCATGCGGCGAATGCCAAGAATCCGCTGGAGACGATGGACGTGCACCCGGACACCGGCGGCCGGATCAGCGGCGTGCAACTGCCTTACTGGCGCGAGTGCCAGGACGTGGCGATGCGCGCGCTGCAGGCTTTCCCGCACGTGAACGTGGCCGGCGTGGACGTGGCGATCGGCGTCGACGGCCCGCGCATGATCGAGCTGAACGTGCGGCCGGACCAGATCGGCTGCGCCAGGATCAACCTGCCGCTGAAGCAGGTGGACCGCTGGATGAGTGCTGCCTGACTTGTTGTTACTGCGACATTGTCCTTTTGTCAAAAAGGATGGAATAAGTAGCAAGGTTTTCTGCTACTAACGCAAGAGGGGTTGGCGATGCAATTGTAAAAATTGCATCATGAAAGCCTCTCTCTCCTCCCTCTCCCTGGCCGCCCTGTCCATCCTGTCGGGCTGCGCTTCGGCGCTCCCCGTGCTCGACGAACACAGCGAATTCGAAGCCACCCTGCACGCGCCTTATCGCGCCACGGACCCGGGCCGGCCCGACGCCCGTACTTTCACGCTTGCTTTCGATTATCCGAATGCCCAGCAGCCGCAGCTGGTCGACTGGCAGCTGGAACTGATCGCGCCGAACGGCCTGGTGGTGCGGCGCTGGCAGGGCCAGACGGCACTGGCAGGGCAGGCGGTGTCGGTGCAGGTTCCCTGGTCGGACCTGGATGCCGGCAAGCTCGCCGCCGGCGTCTACCAGGTCCGCCTGCGCGCCGGCAGCCGCGATGCCGGCAGCACGGCGCCGTCCGCCGACGTCCATGAACAAAGCTGGCAGATCGAGGTCGGCCCGGCGCAAACGCCTGCCACGCCGCGCTTTGCGCCGCTGCCCGTCGGCCGCACGCTGGGGGCGGCGCCGGCGCCGGGCGCCTTGCCTTACACCGTCTACCTCGGCAACCTGCACAGCCAGACCAACCACAGCGACGGCGGCGCGCCGCTGGACAGCTGCAAGGGTGCGCAGGAACCGTTGAAGGCGCCCTACGGTCCGGACGCCGCCTTTGCCTATGCGCACAAGCACGGGCTGGACATCCTGGTGACGTCCGAGCACAACCACATGTACGACGGCTCGGCCGGCACGAGCAAAGAGGTCGACCCGTCGGTGCCCGGCGCGCTTTACCGCAAGGGGCTGGATGCGGCGGCCAGCTACAACGCGGCCCATCCCGACTTCCTGGCGCTGTACGGCATGGAGTGGGGTGTGATCGACAAGGGCGGCCACATCAACATTTTCAACAGCGACCAGTTGCTGGGCTGGGAAAAGAACGGCAAGGGCGAGCTGCTGGCCGATGTGCTCACGCCGCGCAGCGATTATCCGGCCCTGTACACGCTGATGCGCGAGCGCGGCTGGATCGGCCAGTTCAACCATCCGTCGACCAGCGGGCAGTTCGCCGTTGCCGGCCAGGCGCTGGGCTACACGGCCGATGGCGACGAAGCGATGGCGCTGTGCGAGGTGGTCAACAGCACGGCGTTCTCGGTCAACGACAAGGAAGGCGAGACCCGGCGCAGCAATTTCGAGGCGGCCTGCAACAAGCGGCTGGAAGCGGGTTTTCATGTCGCCTTCAGCACCAACCAGGACAACCACTGCGCGAATTGGGGCACGGCCTACGGCAACCGTACCGGGGTGCTGATTCCGAACGGCGTGGCCTTGGGCCGCGACAGTTTCATCGATGCGCTGAAGGCGAGGCGGGTGTTTGCGACCATGGACAAGGGCTCGCAGCTGGTCCTGAGCGCGAACGGGCGCTTGATGGGCGAGCGCTTTTCGAATAGTGGTCCGTTGACGCTGGTGGCGAACTTCGCCAGCACGGCGGGCAAGCAGGTGGCGGCGGTGGCGATCATGGAAGGCGTGCCGGGGCGGGGCGGGGTGGTGACGCAGTTGTCGAGCGAGGCGACCACGACCTTTACGCCGGCGCCGGGCGCGCACTTCTATTATGCGAAGGTGACGCAGGCCGATGGCAATGTGCTGTGGTCGGCGCCGGTGTGGGTGATGCAGGAGCCGTAGCCTGCAGCGCTGACCGTACGGTGGGCACGCTGTGCCCACGCGGAACGACGCGCTAACGGAACGCTTGTGCAGGCGTTGGCGGTTGATCACATGATGTGGCTCGAAAAGAGCAGCCGCGATGCGTGCATTCGCGTGGGCACGGGGTGCCCACCGTACTGTTACGGCCAACAATCCCGGCAGATGCCACACGCCATTGACGCACCTTCGCAAACAAAAACGGCGGACCCGCGGGCCCGCCGTTCCGTGTGCATCCCGACAGGCTTATTCGCCCATCTGGCTCTGCAGGTAATTCTGGATACCGACCTTGACGATCAGTTCGAGCTGGGTCTCCAGCCACTCGATGTGTTCCTCGGTGTCTTCCAGGATCATCAGCAGCAAATCGCGCGACACGTAGTCGGCGGCGGCTTCGCAGGCAGCGATGCCTTCCTTGACCGTGATCTGGGCGCCGCGTTCGAGCTTCAGGTCGCATTCCAGCATTTCCTGGGTCGATTCGCCGATCAGGATCTTGTGCAGGGCTTGCAGGTTCGGCAGGCCGTCGAGCATCAGGATGCGGTCGATCAGCTTGTCGGCGTGCTTCATCTCGCCGATCGATTCGTCGTACTCTTTCTTGCCGAGCTTGGTGAAGCCCCAGTGGCGGTACATCCGCGCGTGCAGGAAGTACTGGTTGATGGCCGTGAGTTCGTTGGTCAGCTGCGCGTTGAGCAGCCGAATGACGTTGGGATCGCCCTTCATGATGGTGTGCCTTGTTCTGGTGGAGGTTGCCGCCATCATAGCAAAGGGCGCGACGGCGCGTGCCGGAAAACCGGCACGGCGGGGATCACTGCAACGCTCAGGCCAGCTGGGCCGGGCGGAAGCTCAGTTCGGTAACAACGGTTTTGCTGTCGATGTGTTCGTTCAGTACTTCACGTGCATAGCTGACGCACTTGCCGCAGCAGGTGCCCAGGCCCAGTTCCTGGCGCAGCTCGGCCACGGAGGTGATGCCGAGGTCGACTGCCTGGCGGATTTCACGGTCGGAGATGTTGTTGCAGACACAGACGATCATCGAAAGCTTCCTTAACACCGAAATAAGCTTGCTTGAAAATTAATGAGAATCGTTCTCATTCGTGTTGTATTCTGCTGAAACTCGGCCACGAACGCAAGCGGATTTGTTGTGTGCGGGGTCTCCTGAATAGAAATAATTCGCATTTAGGTTTATGATGCTAGTATCTGTCTCATCAGCGCTACACGATTTGCGCCACCTCACCGGCAACGCATCGCTGAGACGCATTGTCAACGCATCATCAGCGCATTGGCACTACTTCAACGGAACCCGCCATGACTCTCAATCCCACCCTGACCACGCTCGACGCCCTGAAGGTCGGGCAAAACGCCACCGTGATCCATCTCGCGCCCACCGCGCAGGGCGGCGCCGACGTGCCGCGCCGCCTGATGGAGCTGGGCTTCGTGCCGGGCGAGCGTATCCGCATGCTCAAGCGCGGCCTGCCGGGCGGTCCGGTGGCGGTGAAGGTCGGCGAATCGACCTTCGCGCTGCGTAAATTCGAGGCCGCACTCGTATCAATTCAGCCGGAATAATCGATGGGTGTCATGGAACAACAGGTGGCGACGCGTGCGCCCCTGATCGCATTGCTTGGTAATCCGAACTGCGGCAAGACCGCCCTGTTCAACCGTCTCACCGGCTCGCGCCAGAAGGTCGCCAACTACGCCGGCGTCACCATCGAACGCAAGGAAGGCCATTTCACGTCGCCCAAGGGCCACGCCATGCGCGTGCTCGACCTGCCGGGCGCCTACAGCCTCACCGCCCAGACCCCGGACGAAGCGATCACGCGCGACGTCGTGGCCGGCCTGCGCGCCGGCGAAAAGTCGCCGGACATCGTGGTCTGCGTGGTGAATGCCACCAACCTGCGCCTGAACCTGCGCCTGGTGCTGGAAATCCAGCGCCTCGGCCTGCCGATGGTGCTGGCCCTGAACATGGTCGACGTCGCGAAAAAGCGCGGCATCGAGATCGACACCGCGCGCCTGTCGCAGGAACTCGGCATGCCGGTGGTCGAGACCGTGGCGATCCAGGCCGGCGGCGAACGCGCCCTGGTCGAGCTGCTCGACAAGGCGGACCTCGACCTCAACGTCAAGCCGCAGCCGCTGGCCGCCATCGACGCCGTGCCGGTCGAACAGACCCAGCGCGAAGTGCGCCGCATCGTCGAGGCCAGCGCCAGCTATGCCCACGACAAGGGCAATTTGTCGGAAAAGATCGACAACGTGGTGCTGCACCCGGTGGTCGGTCCGGTGCTGCTGGCGGCGCTGATGTTCATCATCTTCCAGGCCGTGTTCAGCTGGGCCGAAGCGCCGATGGACTTCATCGAGAGCAGCGTCGGCGCCATCGGCGAATTTGTCGGCTCGGTGCTGGCCGAAGGCCCGCTGCACAGCCTGATCGTGGACGGCATCATCGCCGGCGTCGGCGGGGTGCTGGTGTTCCTGCCGCAGATTTTGATCCTGTTCTTCTTCATCCTCATCCTCGAGGACATCGGCTACCTGCCGCGCGCGGCCTTTTTGCTCGACCGGATGATGGGCGGCGTCGGCCTGTCGGGCCGCGCCTTCATTCCGCTGCTGTCGTCGTTCGCCTGCGCGATTCCCGGCGTGATGGCCGCGCGCACCATCCAGAACCCGCGCGACCGCCTGGTGACGATCATGATCGCACCGCTGATGACGTGTTCCGCGCGCCTGCCGGTGTACGCGCTGATCATCGCCGCCTTCATCCCCGAGCGCGAGGTCGGCATCTTTAACCTGCAGGGCCTGGTGCTGTTCACGCTGTACGTGATGGGCATCGTCAGCGCCATGGGCGTGGCCTGGTACATGAAGCGCCGCAGCGGCAGCGGCCAGCATCCGCTGATGATGGAACTGCCGGCTTACCACTGGCCGCACCTGCGTTCGCTGGCGCTGGGCCTGTGGGAACGCGCGGTGATCTTCCTGATGCGCGTCGGCACCCTGATCCTGACGCTGACGATCCTGCTCTGGTTCCTGTCGAGCTTCCCGGGCGCCCCGGAAGGCGCGACGCAACCGCCGATCTACTACAGCGTGGCCGGCATGCTGGGCCGCGCACTGGAGTTCATCTTCGCGCCGATTGGCTTCGGCTGGCAGATCTGCATCGCCCTGGTGCCGGGCATGGCCGCACGCGAAGTCGCGGTCGGCGCGCTGGGCACCGTGTACGCGCTGTCCGAGACTGGCGACGCAGTGGCCAACACCCTCGGCCCGCTGATCGCCGGCTCGTGGTCGATGGCCACCGCGCTGTCGCTGCTGGCCTGGTACGTCTACGCGCCGCAGTGCCTGGCGACGCTGTCGACGGTGCGCCGCGAAACCGGCAGCGCCAAGTACGCGTGGATGATGGCGGGCTACATGTTCGGCCTGGCCTACGTGGCCTCGTTCATCACCTACCGCGTCGCACTGGCGCTGGGCGGCGGCTGATCATGTGGCAGGAACTCGCCGTTGCCGCGCTGGTGCTGGTGGCCGCCGTGTACGTCGGCGCCAAGTACCTGCCTGCGGCCTGGCGCGTGCGCATCGTGAACCGCCTGTCGAAGGGCGGGGCGGACTCGAAGCTGGTGCGCTGGCTGGATACGGGCGGCAGTTGCGGGAGCGGGTGCAGTAGCTGCAATAGCTGCGAGACGCCCGCTGAGCCGACCCCGCCGGCTGACAGCAAACACCGCGTGATCAAGATTCACCAAAAGTAGGGTGGGTACTCGTACCCACCTGTGCCTCCGTTACATGCGATCCTTCGGTACTATCCGCACCGCTTTCGCACACGTTTGACCCACCGCACATACCCGGCATGACCAGCGGCCTACGATGCCGCACCATGCCCGATTACATCCGCCTTCACACCGGTCCCACGTATTTCTTCACGGTCGTCGCTCACCGCCGTCGCCCGATCTTCTGCGATCCTGCGCTTCAAACGAGCCTCAGGCAAGCCATCCAATTCGTCCGCACAACCCGACCATTCGCCATCGACGCGTGGGTGATCCTGCCCGACCACATGCATTGCATCTGGACCCTGCCGGATGGCGATGCCGATTATTCGACACGGTGGTGTGCGATCAAGCGTTTCGTCTCCACCGGTTATGGACGGGCCTTGCACGATCCACGGTTGTTAACCCGGTCACGCCAGGCCAAGTGCGAGTCGACGATATGGCAAAGGCGGTTTTGGGAACATGCTGTCCGTAACAGGCACGATTTTGAGCGGCACATGGATTACGTTCATTTCAATCCGGTCAAGCACGGGTATGTGAAACAGGTGAAGGAGTGGCCGCATTCGACGTTTCATCGGTATGTGCGCGATGGGGTGTATCCGGAAGATTGGGCGGGAACACCGGATATCCGGGAGATGTCGATCGAGTAGATAGACAGGGCGGAAGGTGGGTATGTGCGGAGGGCGAGTGGTGGGTACGAGTACCCACCCTACAACCCAAGCGCTGCGATCAGTCTCTTTGCATCATACGGCGCATGCACCTTGATGTCGTTGTCGAAGTAGCAGTAGACATCCCGCCCACCTGCGCTCCACGCCCGTATCTTCCCCACCCAGCGCTCGATCGCCGCATCCCCATACCCGCTGGCGTACAGCTCCTCGTCCCCGTGCAAGCGCAGGTACATGAAGTCGGCCGTCACGTCTTCCATATAAGGCCATTTGCCTGCCGTATCGGCCACCACCAGCGCCACGTTGTACTTCCTCAGCAGGGCAATGAAACGCTCGTCGCGAAAGCTCTCGTGCCGCACCTCGACCGCATGCCGCATCGGCCGCTTCGCATCCATGGCCAGCGACACCTTGCCCTCCATGCGCGGCTGGTATTCCAGCGCACGCGCCAGGGCCGCTTCGGTATCCTGCGGCAGCAAGGAAAGAAAATGCGCGAAGCGCTCGTGGTCGAACTTCACCATCTCGGGAAACTGCCACAGGATCGGCCCGAGTTTCTCGCGCAGCTCGAAGATGCCCGAGGCCAGCACGTTCGCCAGCGGGCCTTCGATGTCTTTCAGCTTGAGCATGTGCGTGATGAAGCGGTTGCCCTTCACCGCGAAGAGAAAACCCGGCGGCGTGGCGGCGTACCAGGCGGCGTAGCTTTCGGGGCGTTGCAGCGAATAGAACGAACCGTTGATCTCGATGGTCGGCAGCTGGCGCGACGCATAGTCGAGCTCGCGCGCCTGGGCCAGGCCCCTGGGGTAGAAGACGCCGCGCCACGGCACGTAGCGCCAGCCGGAGATACCGATGAAGATCGCCATGGGGCGATCATAGAGGGGCAGGCTGGCGCGCTCGGTGCGTTGCCGAACGCGTGCAGCCGGAAGCCGACAGTCGATGCGGAGCTCAGGCCAGGGCGAGCGGGCGGCGCACGCCCCCCGCAGCCGCCACCTTGAACACGCCCACCACCTCCGACAGGCGCTCGGCCTGCTGGCGCATCGATTCGGCCGCCGCCGCCGCTTCCTCGACCAGGGCCGCGTTCTTCTGCGTCACGCCATCCATCTCGGCGATCGCACGGTTCACCTGGCTGATGCCGGCTTCCTGCTCGGCGCTGGCGGCGGTGATCTCGCCGATGATGCCGTTCACCTGGCGCACGCTGGCGACGATCTCCTGCATGGTGGCGCCGGCGTTGTGCACCAGCGCGCTGCCCGCATCGACCTTGCTCACCGAATCGTCGATCAGGGCTTTCACTTCGCGCGCCGCCGCCGCCGAGCGCTGGGCCAGGTTGCGCACCTCGCCCGCCACGACGGCGAAGCCGCGGCCCTGCTCGCCGGCGCGCGCCGCTTCCACCGCCGCGTTCAGGGCCAGGATATTCGTCTGGAAGGCGATGCCGTCGATGACACCGATGATGTCGACGATCTTGCGCGAGGAAGCGTTGATCGACGCCATGGTCTGCACCACCTGCTGCACCACTTCGCCGCCGCGCACGGCCACGTCGGCGGCCTGCGAGGCGAGCGTGTTCGCATGGCGCGCGTGCTCGGCGTTCTGCTGCACCGCGCCGGTCAGCTCTTCCATCGAAGACGCGGTTTCTTCCAGCGAGCCGGCCTGCTGCTCGGTGCGGTTCGAGAGATCGTGGTTGCCGGCCGCGATCTGGGCCGAGGCGCTGGCAATCGCCTGGATGCCGGTGTCGACCTCGCCGACGATGGTGTTCAGGCTGCCGTTCATCTCGCGCAGGGCGTCCAGCAGGTGGGCGGTTTCGTCGTGGCCGCGCACCTCGATCACGGTGGTCAGGTCGCCGGACGCCACGGTGCGCGCCACGCTGACGGCGCGCGCCATCGGCCGGGCGATGCTGCGCGAGAGCGAGAAGCCGAACAGCATCAGGATGGCGGAGAGGACGATTGTCGCGCCCGAGAACCAGGCCACGCGCGGCCAGAAGATGGCGCCGATGGTGTCGGTGTAGACACCGGAGCCGACTACCCAGCCCCAGGCCGGCACCCCCTGCACATACGAGATCTTCGGCACCGGCGCGTCCTGGCCCGGCTTCGGCCACAGGTAGGCGACGAAGCCGGCGCCATCCTTCTTCACGACGTCGACCATGGCCACGAACAGGTGCAGGCCGTTCGGGTCGGTCGAGCCGGCGAGGTCCTTGCCTTCGAGCTCGGGCTTCATCGGATGCATCAGCATGCGCGGTCCCATGTCGTTGACCCAGATGTATTCCTGGCCGTTGTAGCGCAGCATCCGCAGCGCATCCAGGGCGGCGCGTTTCGCTTCGCTCTCGTCCATCTTGCCGGCGGCGGCGGCCTGCCGGTAGCGCTCGACCACGCCGGTCGCCACCTCGACCGCCTGGCGCACGCCGTTGCCGCGCTCTTCCTCGATCAGGCCGCGTTCGGACACCAGGAAGCAGGCGGCGATGATCGCCATGCCGAGACCGGTACTCAGGGTAAGCAGGCCCAGCTTCTGGGCTATGTTCAGGCGAAACAGCTTTGACATAAAGACGGTAATAAATTGAAAACGTTGCAGAGAAAACCAGGAAGAGCCTGAAAAATTAAGAAAATTGATCAAGTAGGATGCGTAAATAGCGCGCAAGTATATCGAATGTTTCCAATAGCCAATGTTCGATTGCAAAATGTTCACTGTCTTTTTGTAATCCCGCAACAGTGATAAGCTAGCGGTCCCATCACATCCGGCGTTCTTCCCCATGATCACCGTCCATCACCTGAACAATTCGCGCTCCCAGCGCATCCTGTGGCTGCTCGAGGAACTGGGCCTGGAATACGAGATCAAAAAGTACCAGCGCGACCCGAAGACGATGCTGGCGCCGCCGGAACTGAAGGCCGTCCACCCGCTCGGCAAGTCGCCGGTGATCACCGACGACGGCACCGTGGTGGCCGAGTCCGGCGCCATCGTCGAGTACCTGGTCGAGCGCTACGGCAACGGGCGCCTGGTGCCGGCGGCCGGCACGCCGGAGAAACTGAAATACACGTATTACCTGCACTTCGCCGAAGGGTCGGCCATGTCGCCGCTGCTGATGAAACTGGTGTTCGACCGCATCGAGAACGGCCCGATGCCGTTCTTCGTCAAGCCCGTCGCACGCGGCATCGCACGCAAGGTGAAGGAGGGCTTCGTGAACCCGAACATCCAGGCCCAGCTCGACTACCTGGAATCCGAACTGAAGGCGCGTCCCTGGTTTGCCGGGAACGAATTCAGCGCCGCCGACATCCAGATGAGCTTTGCGCTGGAAGCGGCGGCCTCGCGCGGCGGCCTGGGCGCCCAGTACCCGCAGCTGAGCGGCTTCCTGCAGCGCATCCACGCGCGTCCGGCCTATCAACGCGCGCTGGAGCGCGGCGGCAAATATGACTATGCAAAGTAAGTGATGGCGAAGTAAATGGCAAAACTGCTCGCGATCGACGGACTGAACATCGTGCGCCGGGTCTACGAAGCGAGCCCGGAGCCCGACTCCGACCTGAAGGCCAGCATCGCGCTGCGCCACGCGTTCTCGTCCTTCCGCAACGTGCTCGAGGTGCATGCGCCGACCCACGTGCTGGCCGCCTTCGACTACGGCGGCGAGACCTGGCGCCACGCGCTGTATTCGCGCTACCGCGAGCACCGCGCGCCGATGCCGGCGGTGCTGCGCGAAGCGCTGCCCGAGTTCCAGGAACGCCTGCGCACGGCCGGCGTGCCGGTGGCGATGCTGCCGGGCGTCGAGGCCGACGACGTGGTCGCCACCTGCGTGATGCGCTGGCTGCGGGAGAACCGCGGCGAGGCCATCGTCGCCACCACCGACAAGGACTTGCACGTGCTGATTGCGCACGGCGCCCTGGTCTGGGACCATTTCAAGAACGAGTGGCACGACGACGCCTGGGTGCGCAACAAGTTCGGTGTGGCCCCCGAGCTGCTGCACGACCTGCTGGCGCTGATGGGCGACGCCACCGACGGCGTGCCGGGCGTCTCGAAGATCGGCATGAAGACCGCGGCGCGCCTGCTGAACGCCTACGGCAGCCTGGACGCCGTGATGGCCGGCGCCGGCATCCTCAAGACGCCGCTGGGCGAGCGCCTGCGCGCCGAACGCGACATACTCTACCTGTCGCGCCAGCTGGTGGAATTGAAGACCGACGTGCGCCTGGGCGTCACCTGGAAGATGCTGGCTTACGAATCGAATTGAAGGGGAAGGACCGACTATGCTGAAAGCGGTATTGGTGGACTCGAACGCGATCTCGCGCGGCCTGCTCAACACGGTGCTGACCGAGGGCAGCTACGACGTCGTCGGCCAGACCCATACCGGCCATGGCGCCCTGCTGCTGGCCGCCAAGTTCCGTCCGCAGCTGATCTGCATCGCGCGCGAACAGGTCGAGGAGGGCGACGTCGTCGAGCAGCTGCGCGCCACCCTGCCCAAGAGCTTCATCTTCATGGTCTCGGGCACGCTCGACGCGCCCACCATTCAACACGCGCTGGCGCGCGGCGTGCACGGCTTCATCGTCAAGCCGTTCAAGGCCGACGCCGTGCTGAAGACCATCCGCAATACCGTCATCGCCGCGGTCAAGAAACAGCAGAGCGGCGGCGCCTGATCTCCTCGGCCGCGATATCGGCCAACTCCCCCAACGCGCGCAGCTCGCGCTCGCGCAGGCGGCGCGGCTCGCGGTCCATCACGCACAGGGCGCCAAGACGAAAGCCTTTGGCGTCGACCAGCGGCACGCCCGCATAGAAGCGGATGTGCGGCGCGCCGGTCACCATCGGATTGTCCCTGAAACGCCCGTCGAGGTGGGTATCCGCCACGATCATCGGCTCGCCGCTCAGGATCGTGTGGCTGCAAAAGGCCATCTCGCGCGGGGTCTCGGCAAAGCCGATGCCGACCCGCGACTTGAACCATTGGCGGTGCTCGTCCACCAGGGTCAGCATGGCGATCGGGCTGTCGGTGACTTGCGAGGCAAGCCAGGTCAGGCGGTCGAACACGGCTTCGGCGCCGCTGCCGACCAGGCCGGTGGCGTCGAGCGCCGCCAGGCGTTCGGTCTCGTTGTCGGGCAACGTGTGCGCATCGTCCGCCGGGGCGGCTGGCGGCGCCGGCAGCGCCGGCGCCAGCGGCGCCAGGCCGGCGCGTTCGCGCAGCAGGGCACTGACGGCGCTCAGGCGCAGGCGGCGGTGGCCCCCCGGCGTCTTCCAGGCAGGCAGCAAGCCGTGTTCGATCCACTGCTGGGCGGTGCTCACCGCGATGCCAAGCAGGCGGGCGGCTTCGCGGGTGGTCAGGATTGGATCGTCCGAAGGACCGGAAGAGGGCGCAGGCATGACAAATTCTTTCAACTAATAAATAACTGAACAAAGTATTTTACTTTATGAAAATCAAAATTTATCGAATTTGATGACGCGAGTTGCCATAAAACATCACGAATCGTCCACTTCGCAACAGTTACGGTGTGGAACGATGGAATTTTTGTTGACGTTTGGAAATTTGACGATCAGAATGAGAGTCGCCGTCAATTTCGTCAGTTGATGTGTATGCCCCTCGTCGCCAAGGAAGCCAGATGTCCCACCATTCATTATCCGCACAACAGGAATCCGAGCGTCTCGATGCCCTGCGCAAGCTGGAGCTGCTCGACACACCGCCCAGCGAAGCCTTCGACCGCATCACGCGCATGGCGGCGCAGCTGTTCAACCTGCCTGTGGCGGCGGTGTCGCTGACCGATGCCGACCGCCAGTGGTTCAAGTCGCGCGTGGGCGTCGACCACACCTCGATCCCGCGCGAGAATGCGCCGTGCGCCAAGGTGGTCGACAACGGCGACATGCTGGTGGTGGCCGACATGCGCACCGACGAATGCTTCCACGACAGCCACCTGGCGCGTTCCGGCGTGCGCTTCTATGCGGGCGCGCCGCTGATGACGCGCGACGGCCACTGCCTGGGCGCGATGTGCGTGCTGGGCACTGAGCCGCGCGCGATCACCGAGGCCGAGCGCGAAGGCCTGACCGATCTGGCCTCGATGGTGATGGCGCAGATCGAACTGCAGCATGCGATCGGCCGCATCGACCCGGTCAGCGGCATGCCGAACCGCAATCAGTTCATTGAAGACATGAGCGACCTGGCCATCGAGCGCCCGCGCGGTGAAACCCGGCTGGCGGCGATGGTCAACCTGGCCACCCCCGAGCAGCTCAGCGACGCCATGCGCGCGATGGGCGCCGGCTACCTCGACGAGATCGTGGACGAGGCGGTGCGCATGCTGCGTGCGGCGCTCGGCCCGGGGCGCAAGGTCTACCACGTGGCCCCGACCCAGTTCGTGTTCCTGGCCGAGCCGGACGCCGACGTCCAGCGCTTCTGCGACTGGCTCGGCTGCTGGCTCGAACTGCGCGCCGACGCCATGACCTCGCGCTTCATGACCACCACGACCATCGGCGTGGCGCCGTTCCAGCTCGGGAAAAGCGATATCCTCGACGTGCTGCGCGACATGCACAGCGCCGCCCACGACGCCCTCGACGGCTCGCGCCGCGTGCGCGTGTTCTCGGCCGAGCAGAACGCCATGTTCCTGCGCCGCTTCTACCTGGTCAACGAATTCGGCGCCGCGCTCGAGAGCGCCGACCAGCTGCGCCTGGTGTTCCAGCCGAAGGTCGAACTGTCGACCGGGCGCTGCCTCGGCGTCGAGGCGCTGCTGCGCTGGAACCATCCGGTGCTGGGCGAGGTGTCGCCGGGCGAATTCTTCCCGCTGATCGAACAGACCTCGCTGGCGCGCGCCACCACGCGCTGGGTGCTGGCGCAGGCGCTGCAGCAGCTGGCGGCATGGCGCAACGCCGGCCTGATGCTGCAGATGGCGGTGAACGTGTCGGCGGTGAACCTGACCGAAGCGGACTTCGTCGCCTACGTGGTCGAGCAGCTGCGCCGCCACGCGCTGCCGCCGGAAGCGCTGGCGCTGGAAATCACGGAAAGCGCGCTGATGAAGAAGCGCGCGCTGGCCATGAAGACGCTCGACGCCCTGGCCGCCGCCGGCGTGCACCTGGCGATCGACGATTTCGGCACCGGCTACAGCAGCCTGGCCTACCTGCAAAGCGTGCCGGCCAAGGTCGTCAAGATCGACCAGAGTTTCGTGCGCGACCTCGACACCGACAAGCACAAGCGCGCGCTGGTCAGCACCATGATCAAGCTGTCGCACGACCTCGAGCGCCGCGTGGTGGCCGAGGGCGTCGAAACCGCGGCGGTGGCGACCTTGCTGCTGGCGGACGGCTGCGACCAGGTGCAGGGCTATTTGTACGCGCGGCCGATGGCGCCGGAAGATTTCGAACGCTGGGTCTGCGCCAAGTGGACGCTGCCGCGCGAGCGCAAGGCGCCGGCGCAGATGCTGGCTTGCGCCTGACGACGATGTGAAAGGCGGCGCCGCCATGTCCGGGCGCCGCCGACGTACGGCAAAACAAAA
>NZ_JASNRC010000022.1 GCF_030411995.1 Massilia sp. YIM B02769 | reverse complement strand
TCCTCCCGCCAGCGCCTTGCGGCGCCAGCCAGCGACTGTCTGGCCTGCTTCACAGGCATCATTGTAACCGATGGGGGTAAGTGTGGCCTAGTCGGCGCGCCAATGCACCCGCAAGCAGGCTGGCTTACACAGGAGATACCCCGAAACCGATATGGAAGAACCAGTCGGCGACGAACAGCGAGGTTGGCATGATCGCGAGCGTCGCGCCCATCCGCAACATGCGACTTACAACCGGAAGCGCGCGCCGCCGGTCCTGCAGGGCAACGAGGACCAAGGCCGCCAGCCAGACCGCGAGCGCCATGCACGGCACGACGCCGCTGGCGGCGATCCAGAATTCCTTGAACGCGATTTCGCCGCCGCCGATATTCAGCCAGTCATAGCGATACGCGGCGTAGGCCCAGGCAATGCCGGACAAAGAAGCGATTGCGTTGCACCACTTGAAACCATGCCGCCTCAGGTCCGGCACGTTCACACCTCGATCAACGCGCGGCTTTTGCGCTGGATATCCGGCGCAGGTTCGTCCGGTTTCTCCTCGCGATGCTCGTTCCCGATCCGATCCAGCTCCTCCAGCCCCATCAGCGGCGCATACATCAAGTCATCCGGATCGGTCGAACGCTGCCAGCCCAGGTGCAGTTCACCCACCGCGCGCTTGGCCAGCTTGACCATCCGTTCGCCGGTGCGGTTGGTCAGGCGCGGCTCGCCGTCCACCAGTTCGAACAGGCGCGCCATCGACACCACCGAGCAGCGCAGGTTCGGGCTGTGCATCGAGAACTGGTAGCGGAAGCCGCCCGATTGCGCATTGATGTCGCGTGCGGTGATGAACAGGCGATAGGTCGCCGGCCGCAGCCCCGGCAGGCGCGCACTGGCGCGGGCGGCGCGTTCCAGCAGCGCTTCGCCGGCAACCTGGCCGGTGCCCGGCAGCACGGGAATGCGCAGCGGCGGCAGCCGCATCCCTGCTCGTACCCGGATGCCGAGCTGGCGCGCCAGCGCATGGGCAACGGTGGCCGACAAGGCTTCCGGCACGTCGTCGAGCGGCACGACGTAGACGGCAACCGGCGCGCCCGGCCCGGCGGCCACGGCGCCGCCGCTGCCCAGCAGCGCAAGCGTGGACAACAGCATCTGACGTCTCTGCATGGCTTCCCCGATGAAGTCAATATGTAATTTAGGCAAGTTTATCCTGAGCAAATACGAGCGTCCATCCATATTGCATGCCATGCAAAATTGTCCGCCCAACATTTCTGAAAATCGGTGTCGCCATTTGAAAAGCCCATCTTTTGCCGCTGACATAGAATATTTCGATACCCGGCGAACCCTTGCAACCGGCGAAACCAACAAGGACCACAGAGACATGACGCACCCTTCCCGCACCGGCGGCCAGATCCTGGTCGACGCGCTCCACGTCCACGGCGTCGAGATCGCCTTCGGCGTTCCCGGCGAAAGCTACCTCGACGTGCTCGATGCGCTGCACGATTCCAGCATCCGCTTCGCCATCAACCGCCAGGAAGGGGGCGCGGCGTTCATGGCCGAGGCCTACGGCAAGCTGACCGGCAAGCCCGGCATCTGCTTCGTCACGCGCGGCCCGGGCGCCACGAATGCCTCGATCGGCGTGCACACGGCCTACCAGGATTCCACGCCGATGATCCTGTTCATCGGCCAGGTCGGCAACGACTTCGTCGACCGCGAAGCCTTCCAGGAAATCGACTACCGCCGCATGTACGGCGAAATGGCGAAGTGGGTGGCCCAGATCGACCGCGCCGACCGCATTCCCGAATACATCGCACGCGCCTTCCAGGTGGCCACCAGCGGCCGTCCGGGTCCGGTCGTGCTGGCCCTGCCGGAAGACATGCTGGTGGCGAAAGCCGAAGTAGCCGACACCCGCCGCTACCAGCCGGTGCAGGCCGCGCCGGCACCGAGTCAGATTGCTACGCTGCGTACCATGCTGGCCGAGGCGAAGAAGCCTATCGTCCTGCTCGGCGGCGGCAGCTGGAATGCGCAGGCCTGCGCCGACCTGGCGACGTTTGCCGAAGCAAACGCGCTGCCGGTCGGCTGCACCTTCCGCTTCCAGGACCTGATGGACAACGCGCACCCGAACTACGCGGGCGACGTCGGCATCGGCATCAACCCGAAGCTGGCCGCGCGCGTGAAGGATGCGGACCTGGTCATCGCCATCGGCCCGCGCCTGGGCGAGATGACCACCGGCGGCTACACCCTGCTCGATTCGCCGCTGCCGAAACAGCGCCTGGTCCACATCCACAACGACCCCGAGGAACTGGGCAGCGTCTACCAGGCCGAGCTGATGATCGCCAGCGGCGCCCCGCAAGCCTGCGCCATGCTGGCCGCGATGGCGCCGGTCGACAGCGGCGCCTGGCGCCACACCGTGGAAGAAGCCCGAGCCGACCTCGCCGCCTGGCAGGCGCAGCCGCCCATCTTCCAGGATGGCCAGGCCCCGCTCGATTTGTGGCAGGTGGTGCAGGACCTGCAGGCCGCCCTGCCAAGCGACACCATCATCACCAATGGCGCCGGCAATTACGCGAGCTGGGCGCACCGCTTCTGGCGCTACGGCGGCATGCGCACCCAGCTGGCGCCGACGAATGGCGCGATGGGCTATGCCGTGCCTTCGGGCGTGGCGGCGAAGATCGTCGATCCTTCGCGCACCGTGGTCACCTTTGCCGGCGACGGCGAATTCATGATGACCGGCCAGGAACTGGCCACCGCGGTGCAGTACGGCGCCGGCGTCGTGATCCTGGTCTTCAACAACAACATGTTCGGCACCATCCGCATGCACCAGGAGAAGACCTATCCGGGCCGCGTGTCCGGCACCACGCTGCACAACCCGGACTTCGCGGCGCTGGCGCGGGCCTATGGCGGGCATGGCGAAATCGTCGAGAAGACCGCCGACTTCGCGCCGGCCCTGGCACGCGCCATCGAGCATGCCAACGGCAAGAAGCTGCCGGCGCTGATCGAACTGCGCTACGACGGCAACCTGATCACGCCGAATGCGACCCTGGACAGCATGCGCAAGGCGGCCGAAGCGGTTAAAGCGGCGGAGGGTTGACGATGGCGGTCCAGGCACACGGGAACCACGAGAGAACAACGATGAGCGACGCGCCCGAACTGGTCTTGTGCATTCCGGGCCCCTGGGCCAGCCGCGAGGAACTGGTACACAGTGTCTCGGAATGCGACGCGGGCTATGTGTACGCCGGCCACCTGCTGCTGGAAATCGAGACCGGCTTCACCTGCGAAGTCGTGTTCGAAGGCGCCGACCCGGCCGTGCCGGCGGCGTTTGTCGCGGTTGGCCCGCACTGGGCGCAGTCCGAGGCGATGATGGACGTGGCGCGCCACGCCTCGGTGGTCTACCTCACCGGCAAGGGCGGCTCGCGCGAGGCGGCCGAAGCCATGATGCGGGCAGCGGCGGCCCTGGTCGATGCCGGCGGCCTGGGCGTGAAGGTGGAAAGCACCGGCATCGCCCATGGCCCGGCCTACTGGACCGAACTGTGCGAACAGCTGCACCTGCAGACCGCGCACCGGGCGCTGGTGGTCTACGTCACCGGACGCGACGTGTATTCCTGCGGCATGCACAACTTTGGCTTGCCGGAAGCGATCGTCACGCCGCCCGATGGCGACTTGCAGGAGGCCGCCGATTTGCTGCGCACCTTCACCCACTACCTGTTCGCGCAGGGGCCAGTGCTGGAAGACGGGCACACCTTCTCGGTCAGCGAAGGCGCGCCGGTGTACCGCGTGCGCACCGCGCCGGCCATGGATTACGGGCCGGACTCGCTGTTCAATAATCCCTACGGGGCCTGGCGGCTGGAGCCGGAGGTGCTGCAAAAGGCGGAGAAAAAGGCGGGCTGGTGGAGCCGGCTGCGCCACTGAACGACCAGCGCAGCTTGCCACCGCAAAGACCGCCCTCAGCCGCGAATGATCCGCATTGCCGGGGCCGGGCGCATCATCCGTCACCACGTCACTTGACGGCTTGCCTGGCGGGACTCAGGCTTGGAAACAGGGTGCCCAGCACGGTGGTCAACACCTTGTCGGCGCCCATGTCGGGTCCCGCGTTGGCGACCGCCAGAACGCCGCTTCCCTGTTCCGGAAAGAGGACGGCCATGGCAAGCCAGTTGCCATCCGAGCCCTGGTGCACGAGGACCGGCCCCTGGCGTCCGGCTATCGAAGCCTGCACACCCCAGTCGAGACCCGCGGGACGGCCGGGTTGGGCGGTCTGCATCAGGCGATACGAAGCAGGCGTCAGCAATTTCCCTTGTCCTTTGCTGCCCGCCAGCTGGTCCAGGTTGAAGCGGGCCCAGTCGCCCAGGCTCATGTGAAGGAAGCCGGCAGGCCCGAACATGGGCGGCGCGCCATCGTCGAATGTGCGCATCGTCAGCATCGGCTTGCCGGCCTGATGCCCGCGGTTCTGGCCGTCGTGCGTGTTCCCGAAACCGACATTGCGCATTCCCAGCGGCTGGAACACCTCTTTTTGCATCAGGTTTTCGTAGCTCTCCCCGGTCACGCGTTCCGCAATCGCGGCGGCCACTAGGAAGCCGGTATTGCTGTAGCCGAAGGCGGTACCGGGCGCGGCGTCCGGCTTGTCCTTCAGGGCTTTTGCGATATAGCTCAGGCGCTGGCGGGGAAAAGGCTGCGACTCCGTGAACAATTGTTCCGCCGAGCCCAGATCCTGCAAGTCGCGCGGCAGGCCAGCCTGATGGGACAGCAGCTGCACCAGGGTGACCTTCCGGTATTCCGGACGCATTTCCTGCGCCAGGTCGGGCAGCATGGCTTCCAGGGGCGCATCCCAGGAAAGGACGCCACGCTCGACCAGCCTTGCCACCATGGCGACCGTCATCACCTTGCCGGTGGAACCGATGAGCCAGACATCGTCGCCGCCAACGGGCGTCTGCTGGTCGATACGCTTCACGCCACGCACTGCCTGCTCGGTGATTTTTCCGTCCCGCATCACCACAACGCCAAGCGCCGGCACCTTGGAAGCGGCCATGGCGGTTGTCACGATGGTATCCAGGTTATCGGAGGCAAATGCGGGCGATGTCGCGGCAAGTGCACATACTGCGAGGGCAGCAATCGTTCGAATCAGCATGGTAACTCCAAAGAATGTGGGAATTGAGGCTTACTATAAATGTTCAATTTCCCAAATTCATCGTTATGCGACAAGTGAACGATTTCGCAGCACGGAAAGCAAATAAAAGGGACAGGATGCGATGAGGCTGTCTCGTTCCTTTCTGATGCAATTAGCCATTCTAAAGTGACACTTCGCGCATTTTCCCGACTTGGCCGCATGCTATGCTGGCTCATCTTCTATCGGCCGGGATCGGCCTTTTGGTTTCGAAATAAAGGAATGCCATGAACGGTTCACCCGACAAGAAAAACCGCACATCCATGGGCACTGGGATTTATCTTGGTGTAGCGATTGGATGCGCGATTGGCGTTGTGATCGGCGCCTGGATGTCGGAGTCCGCGCGCTGATTTTTTGCACGTGATGTGCATCATCACTCGACGACAAATGGAAATCATTGAACTGTTATTGATCGGCCGCCGCCCTTGAAATGGTGTAGAAGATTGCCAGATTGGCTGCTGTAGAGCCGGACGCATCGGCACGCAAACGAAAGCGATCTTCTCATTGGATAACGAAAACAAAGAGCCTTCCTCGAATGCGATTCTCGCGCCACAGAGTTGGAAAGAGCGGTTTCACTGGCTCGGCGTACTGATCATGGCGGCGTTTGTAGGCTTCGCGCCGGCACCGCCAATCAGGCCACCGCGAGACCCGTCTGAATATTCGCAGATTGCCGAGGATCCGGATGGACTGAAGCTGGATCCAGAATGCCATTTTTTGCAAAACGCGTTTCATCACGATGAATCAGGCATAGAAGCGCAACCATGGCATATCGGGAGTATCAAGCATTCGCCAGCACACTGCATAGGGAATCCAGCGCATGAATACCGAGTTCATCACGTCCGTTCCAATCCTTCAGACGCAACGGC
Source organism: Massilia sp. YIM B02769 (assembly GCF_030411995.1). GTDB lineage: Bacteria > Pseudomonadota > Gammaproteobacteria > Burkholderiales > Burkholderiaceae_D > Telluria. Next base: position 41,210 of record NZ_JASNRC010000022.1, on the reverse strand, counting down.
TCCTGCTGCGCGAATACCGTCGGGAAGACTTCGACGCATTCGCGGCGCATTGCGCCGACCCGGTCAGCGCGGCCCATCTGGTCCCGGCCGACCGCCCTGCCGCATGGCGCATCTTCTGTTCCCAGGCAGGGCTGTGGCTCCTGGATGACGCCGGATGGTGGGCTGTCGAGGAAAAGGAAACGGGACGACTCGTCGGGAGCATTGGCGCGTTCTTTCGCGAGGAATCCACCGTGATGGAGCTGGGCTGGAATACCTACCGTGCCTTCTGGGGCCAGGGATTCGCGAACGAAGCGGCGGCGGCAGTCTTGCACCATGCGCTTGAAGTCCGGCGCGAACCGAAAGTCCGGGCGCTCATCGCTGCAGCCAATGAGTCATCGCTGCGCGTTGCCAGGCGCCTGGGCCTAAGCTTTGAAGCGGGCACCGAGCTATACGGCAAGGCGGTCGGCATTTACACGCGTGAGCGCGGAAGCCCGGTTTAGAGCGCCTGACAAAACCTCCATGGCTGCGTTGCAGCGTCTCGCCGTACAGGCGTACTGTCTTCGCCACTGCGCCTTGCCCTGAAGGTTTTGTTAGGCGCTCTAGGCCGGCAGGATGGCAGCACCGGCACACGGCCGGGACTTGCGTATTCGTCATTACTGTGCTCTGGTAAAATACTGCGATCCTTTTCATCGTGCCGGCGCCATGCCGGCATGTGCATGCAGTCGCTCCCACCAGATACCCATGTTTAGTTTCTTCAAGAGAAAAAAAGCCGAAGCAGAAACCCCGGCGCCGGTCGAGCCTGTCGTCAATGTGCCGACGCCTGCGCCTACACCTGCGCCAACGCCGGCTGCGCCCGCGCCGATCGCGATTCCTGAACCGGCGCCCAGCCTGGCCGCCGAACCCGCCCTCGTCATCGAGGAAACCGCCGAACGCCCGACCTCGCCCGCCGAGCAAAAGAAATCCTGGATGGCGCGCCTGAAGGCCGGGCTGTCCAAGACCTCCAGCAATCTGTCGCTGCTGTTCGTCGGCGCCCGCATCGACGAAGACCTGTACGAGGAACTCGAGTCCGCCCTCTTGATGTCCGACGCCGGCATGGATGCCACCGAGCACCTCCTGACCAACCTGCGACGCAAGGTCAAGGAAGACAAGCTGCTCGACGCCGCCGCCGTGAAGGCCGCGCTGAAAGAGCTGATGATCGAGATGCTGCAGCCGCTGCAAAAGCCGCTGGAACTCGGCCGCCATGCGCCGCTGGTGATGATGATCGCGGGCGTGAACGGCGCCGGCAAGACCACCACCATCGGTAAACTCGCCAAGCACATGCAGCGCTTCGACCAGTCGGTGCTGCTGGCTGCGGGCGATACCTTCCGCGCCGCCGCCCGCGAGCAGCTCATGGTCTGGGGCCAGCGCAACAACGTCACCGTGATCTCGCAGCAGTCGGGCGACCCGGCGGCGATCGCCTTCGATGCGGTGCAGTCGGGCAAGGCGCGCGGCGTCGACGTCGTGATGGTCGACACCGCCGGCCGCCTGCCGACCCAGCTGCACCTGATGGAAGAGCTGAAGAAGATCAAGCGCGTGATCGGCAAGGGCGCGGATGGCGCGCCGCACGAGACCCTGCTGGTCATCGACGGCAACACCGGCCAGAACGCCCTCGCTCAAGTAAAGGCCTTCGACGACGCCCTGCAACTGTCCGGCCTGGTGATCACCAAGCTCGACGGCACCGCCAAGGGCGGCGTGCTGGCGGCGATCGCGCGTACGCGTCCGGTGCCGGTCTACTTCATCGGCGTGGGCGAAAAGCTGGACGACCTGCAGCCTTTCAATGCCGAAGAATTCGTCGAAGCGCTGCTGGGATAAACATCACCAATGATCGAATTCCACTCCGTATCCAAGAAATACTCCGCCGATGCGACCGCCCTGCGCGACGTGTCGCTGAACATCGGCAAGGGCGAGCTGGTGTACCTCGCCGGCCCGTCCGGCGCCGGCAAGTCGACCCTGATGAAAATGGTGGCCGCCATCGAGCGCCCCAGCAGCGGGCGCGTGATCGTGTTCGGGCAGGACATCGGCAAGATCCGCAAGGCGGGCGTTCCTTTCCTGCGCCGTAACCTGGGGCTGATCTTCCAGCACCAGCGCCTGCTGAACGACCGGAATATCCTGGCGAATACCATGCTGCCCTTGCTCGTCACCGGCGCGCCCAAGGCGCAGGCCGAGCAGCGCGCCCGCGCCGCCCTCGACAAGGTCGGGCTGCTGGAACGGGCCAGGGCGCACCCGCTGGAACTGTCCGGCGGCGAGCAGCAGCGCGTGGCGATCGCGCGTGCCATCGTGAACCGTCCGCAGATCATCCTGGCCGACGAACCGACCGCGAACCTCGACCGCGTAGCGGCCGACAAGGTGCTCGACGCCTTGCGCGCCTTTAACTCGGTTGGCGTGACATGTTTGATCTCGACCCACGACGAGCAGGTGCTCGACGGTGCGGCGCGCGTGATCCGCCTGGAACATGGTCAGCTGGTATCGAGCGGCGAGCCAGGCAGCCCCGCCACAGGGGAATTCGACGTCGACGCGGGAGGTGCGGCATGAGCCCGTGGATCCGCCAACACCACTTCGCGCTCGGCGCGGCGCTGTCCACCGTGCGCAAGGCGCCGGGCAGCTTCCTGTTCAACGTATTGGTCGTCGCTGTCGCGCTGGCGCTGCCGTTTGCCGGCATCACCCTGCTCGACAACGTGCGGCCGATGTCGGAACAGCTATCGGTCGATCCCGAGGTCAGCCTGTTCGTGCAGCCCGAGGCCACGCGCGAGGAAGCGCAGGCGCTCGGCCCGCAACTGCGCCAGATCATCGACGATAACAAGGCCAGCATCACCTTCATCCCGCGTGAACAGGCGCTGGACGACCTGAAGGCGCGCAGCGGCCTGTCCGCCGCGCTCGACACGCTGGGCGACAATCCCCTGCCCGACAGTTACGTGATGAAGCTGGCCGGCTCGGCCAGCGCGGCGGATGCCGCGCGCATCGACGCCGTGGTCGAGCAACTGCAGCAGTTGCCGCACGTGGACACCGTGCAGGTGGACTCGGCCTGGGTCAAGCGCCTCGCCGCCCTGCTGGGCGTGCTGCGCCTGGTGCTGCTGTTGCTGGCGGTAACGCTGGGCGTGGTGGTGATTGCGGTGGTGTTCAACACGATTCGTTTGCAGGTGCTGACCCAGCGCGAGGAAATTGCTGTATCGAAGCTGCTGGGCGCGACCGACAACTTCATCCACCGGCCCTTTTATTACACCGGCGCCCTGCTCGGCCTGTGCGCCGGCGCGGTGGCCCTGGGCGGCGTGGCGCTGGCCCTGCAACCGCTGAACGCGGCGATTGCCGAGTTTGCCCGCCTGTATGCCTCGGAATTCCAGCTGGCGCCGCTGAGTGCGCCGGAAGTGGCCGGCTTGCTGGCCATCAGCGCCGGCCTGGGCCTGATCGGGGCCATGCTGTCGGTGCAGCGTCACCTGGCGCGCCTGAACTGACGCCTTCTTCCCCCGGGCAGACTGCTGCTGTGGTCTGTCCGGGTGGAATCACCTTCTTCGTTTTCAAGTCCCCTGCTTGTGCGTCTACTTCCATCAGCGAAGTAGGACTTTGCCTCGCCCGATTCCGAACGCGTGGCTTTGTGAGGCAACTAACAGAAACAGGGTTCCACGCGCCTTTACGCTGTGCCTCAAGGTCACACGCAACAGACACACGTTTGAGATAACTCAATAGCAAAGCAACGAATCGCTCTACAGTAGACCGGGCGCAAATTGATGCTTAATTGCAATACTTTAGCCAGACTTAAACACCCCTGCCATTCCGAGGGGGTCGCTAGCACTCCCCACCGGAGAGTGCTAAACTGTAGCTCAAGTGAATGGTAAATGGGTTCGCTTGCATCCGGCTTCAAGACCGAAAAAATCACGCCGCGGGGTTGTCCCGCCGCTGAGATGCAGCAGAAATTACTCTACGAGGAAAAGATAATGTCCGCACAATCCGCATTGGTTCCGACCACCAGCAGCCGTGCCCTGGGACTTGGCTTCACCGGCAATCTCGGTAACATCGACGCGTATATTTCCGCGGTGAACCGTCTGCCTATGCTGACCCACGAGGAAGAAGTATCGCTGGCGAAGCGGCTGCGCGAGGCAAACGATCTCGACGCCGCACAAAAGCTGGTCTTGTCCCACCTGCGCCTGGTGGTGTCGATCGCGCGCGGCTACCTGGGCTATGGCCTGCCGCATGCCGACCTGATCCAGGAAGGCAACATCGGCCTGATGAAGGCCGTGAAGCGCTTCGACCCGAACCAGGGCGTGCGCCTGGTGTCGTACGCGATGCACTGGATCAAGGCCGAGATGCATGAATACATCCTGAAGAACTGGCGTTTGGTGAAGGTCGCCACGACCAAGGCCCAGCGCAAGCTGTTCTTCAACCTGCGCAGCAATAAAGTGGGCCTGGACGCGATGACGCCGACCCAGGTCGACGAGCTGGCCAAGATGCTGGACGTCAAGCGCGAGGAAGTCATCGAGATGGAAACCCGCCTCTCGGGCCGCGACATCGCTCTGGAAGCGCCAACCGACGACGAAGACGACAAGTTCTCGCCGATCGCCTACCTGTCGTCGGACCAGCAGGAACCGACCAAGGTGCTGGAAGCCGAGCAGGTCACGCGCCTGCAGTCGGAAGGCCTGGAAACGGCGCTGGGCAAGCTCGATCCGCGTTCGCGCCGTATCGTGGAAGCGCGCTGGCTGGCGAATGACGATGGCTCGGGTGCGACACTGCATACGCTGGCCGAGGAGTTCGGCGTGTCGGCGGAGCGGATTCGCCAGATCGAATCGGCGGCGCTGAAGAAAATGAAGGGTGCGCTGGCGGCGTACGTGTAAGCCAACAGCTGCATCGTTGTATCAAACGGCTCCTTCGGGAGCCGTTTTTGTAGGGTGGGTTCTCGAACCCACCATGTGTTGCCCGGTTATCGATAACGGCCGCGGCAACCGGTGGGTACGAGTACCCACCCTACGCCCACATCACGGTACATGGCCGACGAGCCAATCCATCCACATACGAAAAAAAGCGGCGGCCCCATTCCTGGAACCGCCGCTAAAACCTGGCCGCAAAGTCACCCACGGCCAGCCCGACACGGGGCTTGTCGCCCCGTCCTGTGATCGATCAATCCGGATCAGTAGATCGCCTTGCCCGATGCATCCTTCAGGTTGGCCTTCCATGCGTCCTGCACCAGCTTGACGACCGATGCCGGCATCGGCACGTAGTCCAGTTCGGCGGCGGCAGGGGCGCCGTTCTTGTAGGCGTAGTCGAAGAACTTCACGACTTCTTTACCTTTGGTGGCGTCGGCCTGGGCCTTGTGCATCAGGATGTAGGACACGCCGGTGATCGGCCAGCTGTTCTTGCCGGCGGCGTCGGTCAGGATGACGGCGAAGCCCGGGGTCTTGGTCCATTCGGCGGCAGCGGCGGCGGCCTTGAAGTTCTCGTCGTCCGGCTGCAGGAACTGGCCGTCCTTGTTCTTCAGCTGGGTGTGCGACAGCTTGTTTTTCTTGGCATAGGCCCACTCGACGTAGCCGATCGAGCCCTTGATACGCTGCACGTTAGCGGCGACGCCTTCGTTGCCCTTGCCGCCCACGCCGACCGCCCATTTCACGGCGGTATTGGCGCCGATCTTCTGCTGGAATTCCGGGCTGGTCTTCGACAGGAAGTCGGTGAACAGGAAGGAGGTGCCCGAGCTGTCGGCGCGGTGCACGACGGTGATGTCGGTGTCCGGCAGTTTCACGCCCGGGTTGATGGCGGTGATTTCAGGGGCATTCCACTTGGTGATCTTGCCCAGGTAGATGTCGGCCACGATCGGGCCGGTCAGCTTCAGCTGGCCTGGGGCCACGCCGTCGACGTTGACCACGGTGACCACGCCGCCCATGATGGCCGGGAACTGCATCAGGCCTTCGGCGTCGAGTTCAGCGGCTTTCAGGGGCATGTCCGACGCGCCGAAGTCGACGGTCTTGGCCTTGATCTGCTTGATGCCAGCGCCCGAGCCGACCGACTGGTAGTTCAGGCCGGTGCCGGTGGCTGCCTTGTACGACTCGGCCCACTTGGCGTAGATCGGGTACGGGAAGGTTGCGCCCGCGCCGGTCACGTCGGCAGCGAACGCCGAAGACATCACCATTGCTGCAGCAGCGCCAGCGATCATCGTTTTGAACATGTGCTTGATTTTCATATTGTCGTAACTCGGGGTTGGTTAAGTGACGAACCGAAGTCTAGCCAGCGAATATGACGTGTTTATGACGTGGATGAGCTGGATCAAACGACCGTTTTTTTGCTTTCTTGCTATGCTGCTGGGACCTTTCCCTGCCGGATGCCTGCCTTCATGAACAAGACCGTCCTTGCCTGCACCTTCACCCTGTCCATCGTCCTGCACGCACCCTTCGCCGCGGCAAAAACGCCGGTCGCCACCGGCAGCGGCGGCGCCGTTGCCACCATCAGCGAACAGGCGTCCGCATCGGCGCTCGCCATCCTCGACCAGGGCGGAAATGCCGTCGATGCCGCCGTGGCTGCGGCGGCCACGCTGGGCGTGACCGATCCCTTCAGCTGCGGCATCGGCGGCGGCGGCTTCATGGTGATCTACCTGGCCAAGGACAAGCGCGTGATCACCATCGACCACCGCGAGACGGCCCCAGGCGCCTTCACGCCGGCGGTGTTCCTGGAGAACGGCAAGGAGATCGACTTCGAAAAAGCGGTGGCAAGCGGCGCGGCGGTCGGTGTGCCGGGCACGGTGCGCGGCTGGCACGAGGCGCTGGAACGCTACGGCACCATGGGGTTCAAGCAGGTGCTGGCGCCGGCCATCGATGTGGCGAATAAGGGCTTCACGGTCAATGAAACTTTCTCTCATTTGACGCGCGAAAATGAAAGAAAATTTCAGCAGTTTTCGACCACCAGCGCGCTGTATCTCAGGAACGGCAAGGCGGTCACGCCCGGCCCCCAGCTGCGCAATCCGGACATGGCCAAGGCTTACCGCGAGATCGCCGCGCGCGGCTACAAGGCATTCTACGAAGGGCCGATGGCGCGCGCCATCGTCGCGGCGGTGAACACGCCGCCGCTCGCTGCCGGCGCCACCGTCCGCGCCGGCAGGATGACGCTGGCCGACCTGGCCAACTACGAGGCGCGCATCCGCCAGCCGGTCGTCAGTTCTTACCGTGGCTACCAGGTCTACGGCATGCCGCTGCCGAGCAGCGGCGGCATCGCCGTGGCCGAGGCCCTGAACATCCTCGAAGGCTACGACCTGAAGGCCTTGCCGCGTGCGCAGGCCGAGCACCTCTACCTGGAAGCGAGCCGCCTCGCCTTTGCCGACCGCAATGCCTATCTGGCCGATCCGGAATACGTCGATGCGCCGGTGGCGGGGCTGCTGTCGAAGGAGTTCGCAGCCCGGCGGCGCGCGCAGATCGACCAGAAACGCGCGGCAAGCGAGGTAGCAGCCGGCGACCCGTACGTCTTCCAGGATGACCCGAGCATCCCGCTGCGCCCGCAGCCGCGCGCCATGGGGAAGGAAAGCCCGCACACCACCCACCTGACGGTGTCGGACAAGGAAGGCAATGTCGTCTCCTACACCTTTACCATCGAATCCTGGGGCGGCAGCGGCATCGTGGTGCCGGGTTATGGCTTCCTGCTGAATAACGAGATGACCGACTTCGACTTTTCCGGCCCGCGCCCGAACGTGCCCGAAGCCGGCAAGCGGCCGCGCAGCAGCATGGCGCCGACCATCGTACTCAAGGACGGCAAGCCGGCCTTCAGTATCGGCAGCCCGGGCGGCGCGACCATCATCACCACGGTGCTGCAGACCATCGTCAATCACGTCGACTTCGGCATGCCGATGCACGAGGCGATCGATGCGCCGCGCCTGTCGGAGCGCAACGGTGTGTCGACGTCGGTCGAGCCGGGGTTTGCCGGCAGCGCCCAGGCCAAGGCCCTGGCGGCCTTCGGCCACAAGTGGGAAGCGCCGGCCGAGGAGATCGGCGCGGCGAATGCCATCGTGTTCAATCCGGATGGAACGGTGACGGCGGTCAGCGAGGGCAAGCGGCATGGGGTCGGCACCGCCCTGGTCCAGCGGCGCGCGCACTGAAGGGGCTACGCGACACCGCCGCGACCGATCGCATGCGGCCTGGGGCTACACGACACCACCGCGACTGATCGCATGCCGTAGCGGTGGGTTCAAGCCGCACGCGGACCGACCCACCCTACAAAAACCGCTTACGCCAGGCGCCCCGCCGGGAAGGCATACGGCGCCGTCTCCGCGCGCCGGAACCCGCGGGCGACCAGCACGGCGGCGATGGCGATGCTGGCCAGCGCCGCACCCACCGCCGGCGGCAGGCCCGTGAACCGGTTCAGTTCCATGCCAACCCCGGCGCTGACGGCGAGCGACAGCGCAAATCCCAGCAGCAGCCGCCAGCCCAGCAGCCCGCTGCGGTGCGCATGGTCGCGCAGGGTCGCGCCCACCAGCGGCAGCGTCAGGCAGCACAGGCAGGCCTGGGTAAACAGGCTCGCGGCCGAGGCGCCGGTCATCACGCCCACGCACAGCACCGCTCCCGCCAGCATGGCCCATTCGAGCAGTGCGGTGCGCAGCAGCATGACGGCGACCTTGCGGTTGAAGGCCGGGGCGCCGGCCGGCAGCGGGGGCGCCAGGCGCACCAGGGCCTGCTCGGCCGCCGTGTCCTTCAGGCGCACGTTGCGCTTCTCGGTGTCGAACATCGCGCCCAGCAGCAGCGGCAGCGGAAACATCCAGCCGATGTCCTTGACCAGCTGCCGCGTCTCCGGACCGGCCTTCGCATGCATCACGAGCAAGGCCACGCCGGCCAGCGCCACGATCGCGGCCAGTACGACGGCCCGGTTGACCCAGTGGTTGCGCGCGCCCAGCAGGTGCGCCAGCAGGCGGCCGCTGTTGCGCGCCGCGCTGTCGCGCTGTAAAACCCAGCGGTAGAGCGAGGCACCGAAGCGGTTCTGCCTGCGCTCCCTGAACTGGCCGGTGGGCGACATGCGCTCGATCTGCAGGACCTGGGCCTCGCGCGCCGCGTAATGGCGCTCGCCGCCGTTCAGGAACATCGCCTGCAGCGCATAGGCGGCAAAGGCCAGCATCAGCAGCAGCGCAACCGCGAAACCGGTGCCGTGCTGGACGCCCTCGAACAGCGCCGGCGGGATGTGGCGGTGGAAGACGAAGCTCCCGGTAAAGGCAAACTGCACCCAGGTACCCAGCTTCTGGCCGCTCTGCGCCAGCCCGAAGGCCGCGATCCAGCCTCCGGTGCCGAGCAGTACCAGCGCCGTCGGCAGCTTGGTGTTGAGCGACAACAGCGTGGCCATGGCCACCGCCAGCGCCCACACCAGGACCGTCACTTCGATCAGGCGGCGGCGCAGGCGCGGCACCAGGCGCGCGGCGGCGGGCGTGTTCAGCTTCACCGCGCCGGGCACGAAGTACAGCATCCAGCCCAGCACCACGCCGGTCACCGCCACGCGCAGCGACATGCCGGCAGCGAGCAGGAGGTCGTTCTCCTTCAGCAGGATCAGCAGGGGCACCACGATCGCGCCCAGTGCCGACAGCCCGAACACGATGGCGCTCGCGTGGCGCGCACGCGAACTGAAGGCCATGCGCCAGACCAGCCAGTAGTCCTTGAGAACGGTCTTCATTGGGTCACCTCGATGAACAGGTCTTCCAGGCTGAGCGGCTCGACGCGCACGCCGGCCTCCTTGCCCAGCAGCGCCAGGCCGGCGCCGCCGTGGGTGATGATGCTGACCGTGCCGTCCTGCGCGCGCTGGCGCCGCAGTTCGCCGGCCAGCGGCTTGCCGTCGAGCAGCGACGCCGGCCCCACCACGCGGCGCGCGCCTTCGAGCAGCTCGTCGAGGCGGCCCTGGAGGGCGATCCTGCCGTCTTTCAGGAAAGCGAGGTCGAGCGCCACGCGCTCCAGGTCCGACAGGATGTGGGTCGAGAACACCACCGTGGTGCCGCGCTCGATCACGCTGTCGATCAGCTCGCGCAGAAAGTCGCGGCGGCCCACCGGGTCCAGCGCGGAGACAGGCTCGTCGAGCACCAGCAGTTCCGGGTCGTGCGCCAGCGCGCGGATGATGGATAACCGCTGCTGTTCGCCGCCCGAGAGCTTGCTGATCGGCTTGTTCTGCATGAGCTTGTCGAAGCCCCAGCGTTCCAGCAGGCCGTCGACCTTGGCGCCGTTCCAGCGCGGGTACAGGGCCCTGAAGTAATCCAGCATCTGGCGCGGCGTCATCCACTCGAACAGGTCGGATTTCTGCGGCACGTAGCCGATGCGGGCGCGGGTGGCGTCGCTCAGCTGGCTCACGTCCTCGCCGTAGATGCGTACCGTTCCCGAATCGGTTTCGCGCAGGCCGAGCAGGCATTCGAGCAAGGTCGACTTGCCGGCGCCGTTGCGGCCCAGCAGGCCGATGACCTGCCCCGGCATGATCTGCCAGTCGAGCTGGCGCAGGATGGAGGCACTGCCGAAATGCTTGCTGATCGCGGCGCTCTGGATGATGGCTGTGGTCATGCTTGTTCCTTCAGGATCTGGATGAAGAGGGAAAGGACGGTGTCGGAATCGAGTTCGAGCTGGCGCGCCTCCATGGCGGCGCGCTCCAGTGTTGGACGCAGCAATTCGGCGCGTTCTGTGGCGCTCTGTCCGCCGCCTGCGCGGGCGGCTACTTCCATGCCCATGCCACGGCGGCGCGCCAGCACGCCTTCCATCTCGAGCAGGCTGTAGGCTTTCGAGACGGTCATCGGGTTCAGGGCCAGGGCCTGGGCGACTTCGCGTACCGAAGGCAGGCCGTCGCCCGGCGCCATCTGGCCGGCGGCGACCAGGCGCTTGACCTGGTCGACCAGCTGGCGGTAGATCGGCTCGGCGGAACCGGTCGAGATCGAAAACAAATGGGCGGCGTGGTTGGTCATGGTGTATAGCTGTATTAGTTACTTAATACAGTAGACGTTAACCAAAAGCATGTCAACAAGAAATATCAAAGGATTCAACCAGGCACGCGGCCCCGATCGTACGGTGGGCACGCCGTGCCCACGCGGTTACGTGCGTGGCTGGGGGACACGTGCGGAGAGGTGTCGCTCGCGGTGCATGGGACGGCCAGGAAGGCGGCTGGCCAGGCTTGGGGTTTGGGGGCGAGCAGTCGCCGCAAACGCAGAAAGGAGACGCACGTCACCGCGTGGGCACGGGGTGCCCACCGTACGGTTCACGCCGCGTGTCTGGACGGGCGCCTCGGAACTTCACATAATAAAAAAACCGGGGCACAGGCCCCGGTTCGTGTACTACGCAATCAAACGGATTACAGATGCGCCGTAATCGACGGCATCAGATCGTCAAACGTACGCCCGCTGGCATTCTCGCCGATCGCGTGCATCTTCCACTCGCCGTTGTGGCGGTACAGCTTGGCCATCACCTGCGCGGTGTGGGCGCCCTGCACCGACAGATCGTAGCGTGCGACTTCCTTGTTGCCCGACGCGTCGACCAGGCGGCAGTAGGCGTTCTGCACCTGCGAGAAGTTCTGGCCGGTGAAGCTGTTCACCGTGAACACCAGCGACTTCACGCCGGCCGGCACCGCCGACAGATCGACGTTGATCTGCTCGTCGTCGCCATCGCCGGCGCCGGTGCGGTTGTCGCCGGTGTGGACGATGCTGCCGTCCTTGCTCTTCAACTGGCGGAACCAGACCACGTCGACCGGGCGGTTGGCTTCGTCGAACATCACCACCGAGGCGTCGAGGTCGACGCTTTCGGTCTTGCTGCCGAAGCCGAGGAAGCCCTTGGTCTTGATGGCATCCCAGCCCAGGCCCATGGTGACACGGGTGAGTGCACCGCCGCCTTCTTTCGAGAGCGAGATTTTCTGGCCTTTTTGCAGACTGACTGACATTGTGTTGCTCCTTTGGTTATTTGCCGGGGGTTTGCATCCAGGCCTTGAAGGCGGTGCGGTTACGCGAACACACGTAGACCTTGCCCTTGCCCGAAAAGCGCAGGACCATCCCCTCGCCACTGGTTTGGCTGTTGATCAGGTTACCCAGGAAGCCGCCGCTGGTGCCGGTCGTGATCGAGATCTCGTAGCGCAGCGTGCTGTCCCAGCACACCACGTGCGAGTTGTCGATGATCGCATCCTTGCCCGGTTCCACTTCCAGCATCGACATCGATCCGAAGCCCGACACCACCACCTGGCCCTGCCCCGTCGTCTCGGTGACGAAGAAGCCGCCGCTGTTGGCGAACAGCGCGTTGCCGAGGCTCTGGGTGCGGACCTTCAGGTCCACGCCCGACGTTGCGGCCACGAAGGCGCCGTCGCTGATGATGTAGTGGTTCGGCCCGCAGTCGACGATCTGCATCGCACCCGGCAGGGTCGGCGACAGCAGGCAGTCGCCGTCGCCGCGCGCGGCTTCGATGTGCTGCTGGAAGAAGGATTCGCCGTTGGCGAAGGTGCGCATCAATGCGCTGCCGAGCCCGCCCTTCATCTTGCCTTTCAGGTCGAGCGTCGATTCCATCATCACCATCGCGTCGGATTCGCAATAGATGGTCTCGCCCTTCCTCATCGACACGTGCAGGAAGGGATCGACATCCCCGGTCACGGTAAAAGTTGGCATTGCTAAGCTTCCTTTCTTGGTGCGGCCCCGGTCGTGGGACCGCGAACCTGTTTAATTAAACGTTGACGCCGTAGTTCTTGGCGAGTGGCCCCAGGCCGCCCTGGAAGCCCTGGCCAATGGCGCGGAATTTCCAGTCGGCGCCGTTACGATACACCTCGCCGAAGATCATTGCTGCTTCGGTCGAGCCGTCTTCCGACAAATCGTAGCGTGCGATTTCCGCGTTGCCGTTGGCGTTGATGCAGCGGATGAAGGCCTTGCCGACCATGCCGAAGTTCTGGCGGCGGGTTTCGGCGTCGTGGATGGTCACGGCCAGCACGATCTTGTCGACGTCGGCCGGCACCTTGGTCAGGTCGACCGACACGGTTTCGTCGTCGCCTTCGCCGGCGCCGGTGGTGTTGTCGCCCGAGTGGACGACCGAACCGTCGGCCGACTTCAGGTTGTTGTAGAAGATGAAGTCGGCATCCGAACGCACTTTACCGGACGAGTTCAGCATGAAGACGGCGCCGTCGAGGTCGAAGGCGGCGCCATCGGTGGCGCGGGTATCCCAGCCGAGGCCGACCTTCAGGTTGGTCAGGCCAGGGGCTTCTTTCGACAGGTTGACGTTACCGCCTTTTTGCAGACTGATTGCCATGATGTGTTTCTCCTAGAGTTGAGGACTGCTTCTTGTGAACACCGGGGTTGTACGCGCAGCGAGCTGGTGTTCTGCCACTCGCCGGGCGGTTCTGTGCGGCGCTGCCGCGTTAATCTGTAATACTGTGCTGCCGGGATATGGTGGGTTCAAGAACCCACCCTACTGCCGGTCGTAGGGTGGGTTCTTGAACCCACCTGTACAACCTTTCCCTATCGAGACGGTGGCAACCCACCGGCCACCGTCCCTCCTGCGATCAAGCCAACTGCTTCGCTTCCGCCGCTTCCAGCGCGGCATGCTTCTTCTTGTACCGGATCGACGACCACAGCGAAGCCACAATGAAGGCCACACCCGTCAAACCGGTGATCAGCTCAGGCACATGCACATGCATACTCACCAGCATGATCACGGCCAGGATACCGATCGCATAGTGCGCGCCGTGCTCCAGGTAGACGAACTCGTCCAGCGTGCCCTTGCGGACCAGGAACACCGTCATCGAACGCACGAACATCGCGCCGATTGCCAGGCCCAGCATGATGATCACGACATCCGAGGTGATCGCAAACGCACCGATCACGCCGTCGAAGGAGAACGATGCATCGAGCACCTCGAGGTAGAGGAAGCCGCCGATACCGCCGCGCTTGACCATGTCGCCCACGTTGCTGTTTTCATCCGACTCGCTCTTTTCCAGCAGGCTGCTGATCATGTCTACGCCGACATAGACCAGGATGCCCCAGATACCTGCCACCAACACCACCATCCTTTGGCCGGCATCAACGAAGGTCGATGCGAACAGCAGCGAGGCCAAGGCCACCATCACCGAAATCGACGACACCTTGCCCAGCGCGCCGAGCTTCTTCTCGAAGTTGCCCAGCCAGTGGATTTCCTTCTCATCGTCCAGCAGGAAGTTCAGGAAGACCAGCAGCAGGAACATACCGCCAAAGGCCGCCACTTCCGCATGGTGCGCCGTCAGGTGGCCCGAGAAGGCCTTCGGATCGGTCAAGGCCAGGTTCCACACCTCGGTAGCCCCCAGGTCGGCCGCCACGGCGACGATCACCAGCGGGAACACCAGGCGCATGCCGAACACGGCGATGATCATGCCCAGGCCCAGGAACAGCTTCAGCCAGAACTCGTCCCAGCCCTTCAGCACCGAGGCGTTGACCACCGCGTTGTCGAAGGACAGCGAGACCTCCATCACCGACAGGATCACGGCAACGCCGAGCGCCGTCAGCATGCCCGACAAGCCGCCATGGTCGTAACCCCACCAGGCAGCCAAGGTCAGACAGATTGCAGTAACGAGGAATGATCCTCTGAAGTGCTTCATCTTGTTTTCCCCTCAATAAAAGTTTGATACGGCGCAGTGTAGAGCTGGACGCCTCATAGAAAAAGCGAAGATAATCGAAGCATTACTTCGTAAAAACGGAAGAGTATGAAAAACACGGTCACGAATTTCCGCCACCTGCATTATTTCTGGGTCGTCGCCAAGGAAGGCAGCATCACGCGCGCGGCCGAACGCCTGGGCCTGGCGGTGCAGACCGTCAGTAGCCAGATTACCCTGCTTGAACAGGCCGTGGGAAAATCATTGTTCACCCAGCAAGGCCGGCGCCTGACGCTCACCGAAGCCGGCCGCCTGGCCCTGGGCTACGCCGACCAGATCTTCCTGCTGGGCGAGCAGATGCAGGAAGCGCTCGATGGCGCCGGCAACCTGCGCACCCGCCTGACGGTCGGCATCGCCGACTCGCTGCCGAAGCTGACCGCCTTCCGCCTGCTGGAAGCGACGACCGCGCTGAGCACGCCGGTGCGCCTGGTCTGCTTCGAAGACCAGCACGACGCCCTGCTGGCCGACCTGGCCCTGCACAAGCTCGACGTGGTGCTGACCGACCACCCGCTGGCCACCGGCAGCACCCTGCGCGTGTTCAGCCACTTGCTGTTCGAAAGCGAGATGCTGGTGGTCGGGACCAAAGCCCTGGCCGCACGGTGGGGGGAGGATTTCCCGAAGGGATTGAAAGGCGCGCCGTTCTTGCTGCCTACGCGCAATAATGCATTGCGCGGCAGGATAGACGAATGGCTGGAACTGAACGCCGTGCATCCCGACGTGGTCGGCGAGTTCGAGGACAACGCCTTGCTGAACACCTTCGGCCGGCGCGGGCTCGGTTTGTTCTTCGCGCCGGCGGCGCTGGCCGCCGACCTGGCCGAGCAGCTGCAGGCCGAGGTCGTGGGCCGCGTGCCGGCGCTGCGCGAACGCTTCTATGCGATCTCGAACGAGCGCAAGATCCAGCATCCCGCGGTCGAAGCCATCCTCGCCGCCGTGCATGAAGGAATGCTCGGCGCCGCTTGAGTTGTACAATGCTTATCAGTTTCGCCTTTATCAACTCACCTGTTATATGGAAAATATTTTATTTGTCGTTCTGGCGCTCTTCCTTGTTGCACTGAACGGCTTCTTCGTGGCGGCGGAATTCGGCATCGTCACCCTGCGCAAGACGCGCGTGCGTGCCATCGCCAAAACCAGCGGCCTGCGCGGCGCCATCCTCGCCAAGGTCCATGGCCAGCTCGACGCTTATCTCTCCGCCTGCCAGCTGGGCATCACCCTCGCCTCCCTCGGCCTGGGCTGGGTCGGCGAACCGGCCTTTGCCAGCCTGCTCGAACCGGTGTTCGCCTTTGTCGGCGTGACTTCCGAACAGCTGATCCACGGTATTTCCTTCGTCATCGCCTTCAGCGTCATCTCCTTCCTGCACATCGTGGTCGGCGAACTGGCGCCGAAATCGCTGGCGATCCGCATTCCCGAGTCGGTCGCGCTGTGGTGCGCCCTGCCCCTGTACGGCTTCTACTGGGCCATGTACCCCTTCATCTTCGTGCTCAACGCCAGCGCCAACATGGTGCTGCGCGTGGCCGGCCTGTCCGGCGCCGGCAGCCACGACACCCATTACTCGACCGAGGAACTGAAGCTGATCCTGCGCACCAACACCAGTACCGGCAAGGAAAAGTTCACCCACGACGAGCGCCACATCCTGGCGCAGTCGCTGGAATTCTCGGAAATGGCCGTGTCCGACCTGATGCGCCCGATTAACGAAGTCATCGCCCTGCACGAAGACCTGTCGATCGAGGAAAACCTGGACACGGTGCGCCGCAACCGCTTTTCGCGCTATCCCTATTTCGACGAAGAAGGCGAGGAAGTGCTGGGCGTGATCCACCTGAAGGACCTGTTCTTTGCCCAGCAGTCGGGCAAGGACATCGCCGACCTCTCGCAATACCTGCGTCCGGTCGAGACGATCTCGGCGCGTACGCCGGCCCAGGACATCTTCCGCCGCTTCCGTACCGGCGCCCCGCACTTCGCCCTGATCGGCGAAAAGGGCAAACGCCCGGTCGGTTTCATCACGCTCGACAACCTGCTGGGCGCGATGGTCGGCGAGATCCGCGACGAATTCCGCCTCAACGAAAACGACTGGCTGCCGCAAGCCGACGGCACCTACATCGGCAAGGCCAGCCTGCCGATCTATTCGCTGGAACGCCTGCTCGGCATCGACATCGACAACGAGGAAATGGGCCTGGACGACGTCGAATCGGTCGGCGGTTTGCTGATGGCGAAACTGGGCGACATTCCGAAGCAGGGCCAGCGCATCGAGTTCCCGAAGTTCGACGTGGTCGTGAAGAAGACGAACGGCCCGCGTATCCTGCTGGTGAAGGTCATCCCGCGCCTGGAACGTGGCGAGGACGAAGACGACCATGGCTGATTTGCGTTGATTTAAGGTAACATTCGGACGCTGTGCATCGAAGTTTCCGCTCGCAAGGTAGGTCGGAGCCCGGCGCAACGGTATAATCGATCCCATCCGCCTGTTTCCGCTTTCCAGTCCGAACATCGCATGAGTGTCCGCCAGCGCAACAACGTCACGATCTCCGGCCGCAGCACCACCACCGTGGTGTTCCTGCACGGCTTCGGCTGCGACCAGGCTGTCTGGCGCTTCCTGTCGCCCGCCTTCGAAGAACGCTACCGCATTGTCGCCTTCGACCTGGTCGGCAGCGGCAATTCCGACCTGTCTGCCTACGACCGCACGAAGTACAACACGCTGCAGGGCTATGTCGACGACCTGCTCGAAGTCATCGATGAATTCGCCGACGGCCCGGTGATCTTCATCGGCCATTCGGTCAGCACCATGATCGGCATGCTGGCCGGCATCCAGGCGCCCGAGCGTTTCCTGGCCCAGATCATGCTGTCGCCTTCGCCCTGCTACATCAACAATACCGATTACCGCGGCGGCTTCACCCGCCAGGACATCGACGAGCTGCTCGACACCATGGACGCCAACTACCTCGGCTGGTCGAGCGGCGTGGCGCCGGTGATCATGGGCGCGCCGGACCAGCCGCAACTGACGGCCGAGCTGGAAAACAAGTTCTGCCGCAACGACCCGGACATCGCGCGCCATTTCGCCCGCGTCGGCTTCACGATCGACCACCGCGCCGACCTGCCGCGCGTGCGTGTACCGACCCTGATCGTGCAAGCCAGCGACGACGCCCTGGCCCCGCTCGACGTGGGCGATTACATGCACCGCAACATGCCGGGCAGCCAGCTGCAGGTCATCCGCAACATCGGCCATTGTCCGCACATGAGCGCGCCCGAAGAAAGCGCGCGCGTTGCCCTCGCCTTCCTCGACGCCGTGGAGGCCCGCGCTTGAGCGGCCTGCCCGACGACGCCTCCCTTTACCAGCAGGCGCCCTGCGGCCTGCTCGTCACCGACGCCGCCGGCCTGATCCTGCGCGTGAATGCCACCCTGTGCCGCTGGCTGGGCTACTCGCAGGCGGCGCTGGTGAACAAGATCAGGATCCAGGACCGGCTGCCGGTCGGCGCCCGCATCTTCCACCAGACCCATTGTCTGCCGATCTTGCAGGTGCAAGGCTCGGTCGGCCAGCTGCAGATGGAAATCCGCGACGCCGGCGGCCAGCGCGTGCCGGTGCTGGTGAGCATCGGGCGCCGCACCGTGGACGGCCGCATCTTCGACGAATGGTCGCTGCAGGCCATGAACGAGCGCCGCTCCTACGAACGCGAGCTGCTGGCCGCGCGCAAGACCGCCGAGCAGGCCCTGGACGCGCGCCTGGACGCCGAAGCCCAATTGCGCAGCCTGAACGCGGAACTGTCGGACGCCGACCGCCGCAAGGACGAATTCCTCGCCACGCTCTCGCACGAACTGCGCAACCCGCTGGCGCCGATGCGCAGCGCGCTGGAAATCCTGAAGCTCGACCCGGCGCGGCCGGTGACCGAGAAAGGGCTGCTCGACGTCTTCGACCGCCAGTTGCGCCACATGGCCCACCTGGTCGACGACCTGATGGAAGTGTCGCGCATCACCCAGAACCGCCTGGAGCTGCGGCGCGAGCCGGTGGTGCTGGCCGACATCGTGCACGCCGCCGTCGACGACGTCGCTTACATGATGCGCGCGGCCTCGCATACCCTGAATCTGCACATCGAGGCGCAGGGCGTGGTGGTCGACGCCGACCCGACCCGCCTGGGCCAGGTGCTGGTGAATTTGCTGACGAATGCTTGCAAGTACACGCCGAACGGCGGCGTCATCTCGCTGACCCTGCGCCTGGACGGCGAGCAGGCGCTGATCGCCGTGCGCGACAACGGCATCGGCATTCCCGAGCATGCGCTGGGCACGATCTTTGCCATGTTCTCGCAACTGGAACCGGCGCTGCAACGCTCGAAGGGCGGCCTGGGCATCGGCCTGGCCCTGGTGCGCGGCATCGTCGCCCTGCACGGCGGCAGCGTGGAAGCCTGGAGCGCCGGCGAAGGCCTGGGCAGCACCTTCACGGTGCGCCTGCCGCTGGCGCCGGTGCAGGGCATGCCGGACGCCGCCACGGGCGTCGAGGATGCGGTGGCGCCCACGAGCGTGCTGGTGGTGGACGACAACGTCGATGCCGCCGAGATGCTGGCCATGTTCCTGTCGATGAGCGGCTGCACGCCGCAGACGGTGCACACGGCGACCGCCGCCCTGAATCTGCTGGAGACCTTCCGCCCGCAGGTGGCGCTGCTCGACATCGGCTTGCCGGACCTGACCGGGTATGAGCTGGCGCGGCGCATCCGTTTGCTGCCCGGCGGCCAGGACATGCTGCTGATCGCCGCCACCGGCTGGGGCCAGGCCAGCGACCGCCAGCTCGCGTTCGAGGCCGGGTTCGACCACCACCTGACCAAGCCGATCGACTTCGACCGCCTGCGCGCGCTGCTGGCCGAACCGAAACGGCCCTGATCCAGCGTACGTTTGCGTAGGGTGGACGGCTATACCTTGCTGCATGCGCATTGGCGAAACATGCGCCGTCCACGCGTTCAACGCACGTTCGCATCCACCAGAGGCGTTGGATAAGGTAGGGTGGGCGCTCCTGTGCCCACGCGTAATCTATGCGCGGTGTTGGCACATAACCGGGCCAACAATGTTCATCGTTCACGCGTGGGCACGTTCGTCTTTGAGGCCCCGCCTCAAAGACCCCACCCTACCGGTCCGTTACCTCGTTGTTCGCCCGCACGATCGGATCGCGCGTCCCGGTCCATTCGCTCATCAAGGAATACCCCACCGCCAGCAGCACCGGCCCGATGAACATCCCCACGAACCCGAACGCGATCACCCCGCCCAGCACACCCAGCAAGGTGAGCAAGAACGGCAAGCTGGTCCCCCGGCTGATCAGCATCGGCCGCACCACATTATCGACCCCGCTGATCAAGACCGTCCCCCAGATCACCATGAACACGCCCCAGCCGGTCTCGCCCTGGGAAAACAGCCAGACCGCCGCACTCCCCCACACCAGCGGCGGCCCCACCGGCACCAGCGACAGCACGAACACCAGCACCGACAGCAAGGGCACCGCCGGCACCCCGGCCATGGCAAAGCCCACCGCCGCCACCAGCCCCTGTGCCAGCGCCGTGCCGAGCAAGCCGTACATCACGCCGCGCGTGGTCTGGCTGATGGTGTCCGACACCGACTCGGCCCCGTCGCCCATCACCTTGGCCATCATCACGGCCAGCACGGCAATCAGGGCCTTGCCGTCGCGGTACAGGAAAAAGCTGACAAAGGCGGCCAAACTCATCTGCACGACGCCGGTGCCGAGCATCAGGCCGCCGGCCAGCAGCCAGTGGCGCGCCGGCTCGACCATGCGCTGGGCCAGGGCCAGCATTTGCTCGCGGCTGGCGACCAGTTCGCGCAGGTAGGCGTCGATGGTGTCGCCGAGAAAAGGAATGTCCCGGATCCACGCCGGCGGCAGCAGTTCGCCGTGCTCCAGCGAATACCGCATCTGGCCGAAGGTGGTGGCAACGTCGTCGGCCAGGTTGTAGGCGACGATGGCCAGCGGGATGATAACCAGCAGCGTCAGCGAGAGCGTCATGGTCAGCGCCGCCGGCGTGCGCCGCCCGTGCATGGCCGTCAGCAGGCGCAGGTACAGGGGCCAGGAAGAAATGACGACAGCAGCGGCGAACAGGATCGCCGGCAGGAAGGGCTTGAGGACGTACAGGCAGCCCAGCGACAGCAGGACGACGGTGGCGATGCGGGTGTAATTTCTTCCGATACGTTGTTCCATGCCGTCCTTGGATGAGGTTAAGGGGCCGCGAAAACCGTAGCGAGCGGAAGGAGATTTGCGGGAGAAGCGCAGCTGTACGAAAGTATAGCGAGCTATCGCCTTGGCGGCGCAGCGCAAATATCCGACGCGCAGTAGGTTTGCGCGGCTCCTTACATCATAGCAGTTGGCGCAGGTCGTGAACGATCGGGGCCGGGCCGCCGCCATGGCGCACGAACAGGCGGATACGGCCTTCCTTGTCGAAGACGTAACTGCCGGCCGTGTGGTCGACGGTGTAGTTGTCCGGCGTGCTGCCCGGTACCTTGGACACGAAGACCTTGAATTCCTTGGCCGTCGCCGCCGTTTGCTCGGGCGTGCCGCGCAGGCCGATGAAGCGCTGGTCGAAGGCCGGCACGTAGTGGGCCAGCACTTCCTGGGTGTCGCGTTCCGGGTCGAGGGTGACGAACAATACCTGCACGTCCTTGCTCGACGGGCCAAGTTCCTTCATCACGGCCGCCATCTCCGCCATCGTGGTCGGGCAGACGTCCGGGCACTGGGTGTAGCCGAAGAACAGCACCACCAGCTTGCCGCGGAAGTCGGCCAGGGTGCGCGGCTTGCCGGTGTGGTCGGTGAGGCTGAAGCCCTTGGCGTAATCGAGGCCGGTGAGGTCGGTATTCTTGAATACCGGCGGCGAAGACAGTTTGTCGCAGCCGGCAAGCAGCAGCGCGGCGGCGAGCAGCGCCAGGGACAGCAGTTTTTTCATCGTCAGAACCTGAAGTAATGGTCGACCAGCAGCGCCGCGAACAGCAGCGAGAGATAGAGGACCGAATAGGCAAAGGCCTTGCGCGCGACCTGGTCGGTGTAGTGCTTGTGCACGCGCCAAGCGTGGCGCAGGAATTCGGCGTTCAGGATGACGGCGGCCACGAGATAAATCAGGCCGCTCATGCGCACCGCGTACGGCAGCAGGGTCGTCGCCGCCAGCGCCAGCGAATACAGCCACACCTGCTGGCCGGTATAGGCCATGCCGTGGGTGATCGGCAGCATCGGCAGGCCCGAACGCGCGTAATCCTCGCGCCGGTACATGGCCAGCGCCCAGAAGTGCGGCGGGGTCCACACAAAAATGATCAGCACCAGCAGCCAGGCCTGCATCGGCACCTCGTTGGCGACGGCCGCCCAGCCCAGCGCCGGCGGCATCGCGCCCGACAGGCCGCCGATGACGATGTTCTGCGGCGTGGCCGGTTTCAGGTAGATGGTATAGATGACGGCATAGCCGACGAAGGTGACGAAGGTCAGCCACATGGTCAGCGGATTCACGAAGGCATACAGGATCCACATGCCCAGGCCGCCGATGATGGCGGAAAACACCAGGGTCTGGTTGCGCGTGAGTTCGCCGCGCGCGGTGGCGCGGCGCGCGGTGCGGGCCATGCGCGCGTCGATCCCGGCCTCGATCAGGCAGTTGACGGCAAAGGCGGCGCCGGCCAGCAGCCAGATGCCGGCCGTGCCCGCGATCAGGACTTGCCAGCCGGGGAAGCCGTCGGTGGCGAGGAACATGCCGATCACGGCGCAAAAGACGGCGAGCTGGGTGACCCGGGGCTTGGTCAGCGTCCAGTACTGGGCGATACGGCTGGTCTGTGGGAGAGCGGTAGAGGTGGTCATCGATACGAGTTCGCAGGGACATCCGCATTCGCGGGCGTACGCTGCGACACTGCGAGAAGGTACTTGACCTTGTAGTTTAACATGGTCACCGTCAGTACGAGGAGAGCCGCCCCAGCGTTATGCAACACAGCAATGGCAAGCGGGAAATCAAAAAACACCGTGGCCACGCCCGTGAACAATTGCGCAAGCAGGATGGCGGCGATGAGTTGTCCGGTCTTGCGCAGCTGCGGCTGGCGCATCGCACGCCAGGCGGCCAGGCCCAGCACGACGGTCACCAGCACCGCGAAATTCCGGTGCACCCAGTGGATCGCCACCAGCGCCGAGAACTGCAGGTAGTGGCCGGCGGCGGTCTTGCCGAGTTCGCGCCACAGGGTAAAGCCGTGCTCGAAGTCCATTTCAGGGATGAACTTGCCGTCGCACAGGGGGAATTCGTCGCAGGCCAGGGTGGCGTAGTTAGTGCTCACCCACCCGCCAAGCGCGATCTGGACGACCAGCACGACGGCGGCCACCAGCGCCAGCGTGCGCAGGCCTTTCAAGCCGGCGATGTCGCGCACAGGGGCCGGCGGCTGCATCAGGTAATCCTCGCGCCCACCCAGCCAAACCAGCATGGCCAGCAGCGCCATGCCCAGCAGCAAGTGGATGGTGACGATCACCGGCTGCAGCTTCAGCGTCACGGTCCATGCGCCAAACGCGCCCTGCACGCAGACGAACAGGAACAGCGCCACCGGCATGGCCGGCTTGAAGGCGTCGAGCTTCGTCTTGCGCCACTGGCGAATCGACTGGAACATCAGCGCCATGATCAGCACGCCGATGCCCATGGCCAGGTAGCGGTGGATCATCTCGATCCAGGCTTTGACTTTCGTCACCGGCCCGGTCGGCATCAGCGCCTCGGCGGCGGCGATCTGCTCGTGCGCGATGAAAGGATTTGCCGCGCCATAGCAGCCCGGCCAGTCCGGGCAGCCCAGGCCGGAATCGGTCAGGCGGGTAAAGCCGCCGAACACGATCAGGTCGAAGGTAAGGAAGGCCATCACCCACACGAGCTTGCGGTACTTGTTGGCGTCGGACGACAGCCAGACCATGGTCAAGGGGATGCTGGCAACAAACAAGCCCATCAGGGCCAACTGGAACAGGGTAGACGGGTGCATACTGAAATCATCCGATCGCCGAGGCGCGCAACAGCTTGGCGATGTCCTTGTGGACGCGCGCCGGCTCGGGGTTCTTGGGGAAACGCATCATCAGGTTGCTGCGCGGGTCGACCAGGAAGATGTGGTCCTCGAGCTTGCCGCCGTTTTCCAGGGGCAGCCACTTGGCCAGTTCTTCCGGCTTCACGCGCAGGATGTGCATGTCGTCGTACATGCGGATCAGCATGGTGTCGATCGGCTGCGCATCGGTGACGAGCCAGACGCGCTCGACGCGGTCCATGTTCTTGCCCTGCATGGTGCGCAGCTGGCGCATCGCGTACAGCTGGTCCTGGCACGCCTTGTCGCATTCGCCGCCGCCGACCTTCACCATGATCCATTTGCCGGCATAGTTTTCCAGCGTTTCCGGGCGGCCGTCGAGCGTGGTGCTGGACAGCTTCGGCATCGGATGCGAACGCTGGTCGATCAGGGTGCCGTAGTTTGTGCGCCCTTCCGGCTTGATGACGTAATAGCTCAGGTAAGAGGCGATCAGCGGCGCCGCGCAGACCAGCAGCACGGCCAGCAGTTTCCAGCGGCCCGTGCGCCGGCGTGCGGCGTCGCTGGCGATGTTGCCGGCATTGCTGGCATGGCTGGCGGCTGGCTCACTCAACTTGTTTTCTTCCACTGCGAAATCCTGTGATCACGAAAAATAAGGCCGCCATCGCCGCCAGCGCATACCACTGGACGGCGTAACCGCGGTGCTTGTCGACGCCCGTATCCGGGGCCGGCCAGTCGCGCACCAGCGCGTCGCCCGGCGCCGGCGGCCCGCTCTGCTGCACAAAATATGGCGCCAGGCGCAGCCCGCTGGCCCGCGCCATGTCCTCCACTTCCAGGTTCTGGACGATGGCGCCCGGCTTGATCGGCGCGGCGGCTCCGAGCTGCATCACGTGCCCGGCCCCGGCAACGATGATCCCTTCGACCGTCGTCGTCCCGGCGGGTGTCGCATACTCCGGCAGCCGCCCATATTCGCGCGGATCGCGCGGCAACCACCCGCGCAAGACCAGCACGTGTTCATCCGAACCCGCTATTTTAAACGGCATCGCCAGATAAAACCCGGCCCTGCCCGCATGTGGCCGGTTGTCCAGGAAAACCGGCCAGCTTTGAACAAATTCACCCGTCACCTGAACTCTTCTATACGTAGGGTGGGCTCTTGAGCCCACGCGGTCGTACTGCTGCTTACCACCACCGCCACCCAAAACAATGGGTGCCTGCATTCCACGTTCATGCGACTGCGCCGCCACCGCAATCTTCTCTTCCGCCCGTCTCGTCTGCCAATTCCCCAACGCGATCCCGATGGCCACGACCACCACGGTCGCCAAAAACGGAATCCATCCAAACCTGAACCTTAAACGCATTACAATGAATCCCTTCCCGCTCCCCGCGTGCCGACCATGAAAATCCTCATCGCTATCGCCTTCATCCTGATCATCGCCAGCCTCGGCTCGGCGCTGTTCTTCCTCATGAAGGACAAGGGCCGCAGCAACCGCACGGTGCAGGCGCTGGCGATGCGGGTCGGCCTGTCGATTACCCTCTTCCTGATCCTGCTGGCATCCTACAAGATGGGCTGGATCGCCCCCACCGGCATACGCTGATCCGCAAACAAAACGGGGACAGCCGCAGCAAGGCGACTGTCCCCGAGTATGAATCGATCAAGCCGGCGTTACAGCCAGTACACGACAACGTAGAGACCCAGCCACACCACGTCGACAAAGTGCCAGTACCAGGCCGCACCTTCGAACCCGAAGTGATTATCGGCAGTAAAGTGCCCGCGCAGCACGCGGTACAGCACCACCGACAGCATGATCGCGCCCATGGTCACGTGGAAGCCGTGGAAACCGGTGAGCATGAAGAAGGTCGAACCGTAGATGCCCGAGGTCAGCTTCAGGTTCAGTTCCTGGTAGGCGTGGATGTATTCATAAGCCTGGAAGCCCATGAAGATCGCACCCAGCAGGATGGTCACGAACAGGAACACGGCGGTATTGCGGCGGTGGCCGGCGCGCAGCGCGTGGTGGGCAATCGTCAGCGTCACGCCCGACAGCAGCAGCAGCGCGGTGTTGATGGTCGGGATCGGGAACGGCCCCATGGTATTGAAGGTGTCCACCGTGCCCGCCGGGCCGATGTTGCCCCAGTGCGCGGCGAAGTCGGGCCACAGGATCTTGTGATCGAGGTCGGCCAGCCAGGGCATGGAAATCACGCGTGCATAGAACAGCGCGCCGAAGAAGGCGGCAAAGAACATGACCTCGGAGAAGATGAACCAGCTCATCGACCAGCGATAGGACGAGTCGATGTTCTTGCTGTACTGGCCGCTTTCCGACTCGCCGATGGCGTCGCCGAACCAGAAATACAGCACGGTCAGCATCGCCACGATGCCGGCCAGGCAGACCGCCGGGCCCCAGGCGGCGCTGTTGACCCAGCCCGAGGCGCCGGCCATGGTCACCAGCATCGAGATACCGCCGGCCATCGGCCACATCGACGGGCCGGGCACGAAATAGTGCGGCGCGGTTTTTGACACACTCATCTTCATCTCCTAAATCATTCTTCTCATACGTTGAATTGCGAAGCTTGAAAAACGTGTAGTACTTGTTATTGCGATACTGCGAACTTCACCACCATAAGCAGCACCCCGATGAAGATCGCCACCCCGATCAGCGCCGCCAGAATCACGTGGAAGGGATTCAGGTTGGCCGCGTCGTGCTCGTAGTCGCGCCGTTTGCGCACCCCGAAGAAGGACCAGAACACGGCCTTCATCGACGCCCCGAAGGACGACTTGCGCGGTGGTGGCGATGGCACCTGCGTCATTTCGCCGCCACCGCCCCGGCAATTTCAAAAAAGGTGTACGACAGCGTGATGTTCTTCACTTCCTTCGGCAGCGCCGGATCGATGAAGAAGACCACCGGCATCTGGCGCGCCTCGTTCGGCTGCATCATCTGCTCGCGGAAGCAGAAGCACTCGACCTTCTTGAAGTGCGGCGTGGCCGATTGCGGCGCATAGCTCGGGATCGCCTGCGCCTTGACCGCCTTGGCCTGGGTGTTCACCACTTCATAGGTCACGGTCGCCAGCTCGCCCGGATGCACCTGGATGCTGCGCTGGGTCGGGCGGAAGCGCCACGGTCCCTGGGCATTGCCGTCGAGCTCGATGGTGACGGTGCGCGTCAGGTCCACCTGGGTGTTCGCCGGGCGCTCGACCGTGCCGTCCTTCTGGGTCAGCACGTTCACGCCCAGCACTTCGCAGATCTGGCGGTACACCGGAATCAAGGCGTAGCCGAAGCCGAACATCACCACTGCCACCACCACCAGTTTCTTGAAGGTGGAGCGGTTCAGGCGCAGGCGCGTGCTCTGGTCGTAGGCCATCGTGTTACAGCCAGAGCCGCTTGAGGATCACCGAGGCGAAGAAGAACAAGGCGATCGCCCCCAGGATCAAGGCGATCCGCAAATTGCCCTTGTGCGGTGGCTTGCGCTGCGCGTTCATCATTTCACCAGCGGCGGGTTTTCGAAGGTGTGGAACGGCGCCGGGCTCGGCACGGTCCACTCCAGGCCTTCCGCGCCTTCCCATGGCTTGGCTTCCGCCTTGGCGCCGCCGCGGATGGTCGGCAGCACGACGGCGAACAGGAAGTAGACCTGCGACAGGCCGAAGCCGAAGGCGCCGATCGAGACGATCATGTTGAAGTCGGTGAACTGGGTCGCGTAGTCGGCATAGCGGCGCGGCATGCCGGCCAGGCCCAGGAAGTGCATCGGGAAGAAGGTGATATTGAAGGTGACCAGCGACAGCCAGAAGTGCCACTTGCCGCGGCCTTCCGGATACATGTGGCCGGTCCACTTCGGCGCCCAGTAATAGAAGCCGGCGAACAGCGCGAACAGCGAGCCGGCCACCAGCACGTAGTGGAAGTGGGCGACGACGTAATAGGTGTCGTGCACCTGGATGTCGATCGGGGTCACCGCCAGGATCAGGCCGGTGAAGCCGCCCATGGTGAACACGAAGATGAAGCCGACCGCGAACAGCATCGGCGTCTCGAAGGTCATCGAACCGCGCCACATGGTGGCGACCCAGTTGAACACCTTCACGCCGGTCGGCACCGCGATCAGCATGGTGGCGTACATGAAGAACAGCTGCGAGGTCACCGGCATGCCGGTGGTGAACATGTGGTGGGCCCAGACGATGAACGACAGCACCGCGATCGAGGCCGTGGCGTACACCATCGAGGCGTAGCCGAACAGCGGCTTGCGCGCGAAGGCCGGGATGATCTGCGACACGATGCCGAAGGCCGGCAGGATCATGATGTAGACCTCGGGGTGGCCGAAGAACCAGAAGATGTGCTGGTACATCACCGGGTCGCCGCCGCCGGCCGCGTTGAAGAAGGAGGTGCCGAAGTGGCGGTCGGTCAGGGTCATGGTGATCGCCCCTGCCAGCACCGGCATCACGGCGATCAGCAGGAAGGCGGTGATCAGCCAGGTCCAGCAGAACATCGGCATCTTCATGAGCGTCATGCCGGGCGCGCGCATGTTGAGGATGGTGACGATGATGTTGATCGAGCCCATGATCGACGAGGCGCCCATGATGTGCATGGCAAAGATCGCCATGTCCATGCCCGGCCCCATTTGCGTGGACAGCGGCGCATACAGGGTCCAGCCCGCCGCGGTGGCGCCGCCCGGCGCCAGGAAGGAACCGGCCAGCAGGATCGCGGCCGGCGGCAGCAGCCAGAACGAGAAGTTGTTCATGCGCGCAAACGCCATGTCCGATGCCCCCACCTGCAGCGGGATCATCCAGTTGGCGAAGCCGACAAAGGCCGGCATGATCGCGCCGAACACCATCACCAGGCCGTGCATGGTGGTCAGCTGGTTGAAGAACTCGGGGCGGAAGAACTGCAGGCCGGGCTGGAACAGCTCGGTGCGAATCATCAGCGCCA
The DNA here is from genome assembly GCF_030411995.1 of Massilia sp. YIM B02769. Classification (GTDB taxonomy): domain Bacteria; phylum Pseudomonadota; class Gammaproteobacteria; order Burkholderiales; family Burkholderiaceae_D; genus Telluria. The sequence continues at coordinate 12,742 of NZ_JASNRC010000022.1, read as the reverse complement.
GCACGCCGCCCGAGAGCAGCATGATGAACGAGAACCAGAGATAGAGCGTGCCGATGTCCTTGTGGTTGGTGGCGAACAGCCAGCGCCGCAACCCATGCGGGTGGTCGTGGGCGTGGTCATGGCCGTGGTGGTCGTCGTGGACGTGGTCGAGAGTGCTGGTAGTCATGTCAGTATCCTGGGAAACTTATTGCTTGCTACGTGCAGCCAGAACCTCGGCCGGTTGAACGATGTTTTCCGCGGCCTTGTTCGACCAGGTATTACGGGTATAAGTGATGACGGCGGCGATGTCGGAGTCCGACAGCTGCGGCCATGGCGGCATCGGCGACGGATAGGCCGGAGTGTCCTGGCCATGCAGCAGCACGTCGATCTGGTGCGCCTTGGCGCCGTTCACGACAGCCGAACCGTCGAGCGGTGCGAAGCTGTTCGGCAAGCCCTTGCCGTTGGGCTGGTGGCAGACGGCGCAGTTGGCGGCGTACACGGCGGCACCCTTGGTGGTCAGTTCGTCGATGGTCCAGACCTTGGTCGGATCGTCGGCCAGCGCGGCCATGCGCTTTTTCTCGCCGGCGACCCAGTTAGTGTACTCCTCGGCACTGACGACCCGCACGACGATCGGCATGAAGGCGTGGTCCTTGCCGCACAGCTCGACGCAGTTGCCGCGGTAGACGCCGACCTTGTCGGCCTTGAACCAGCCGTCGCGCACGAAGCCCGGAATCGCATCCTGCTTGATGGCGAAGGCTGGGATGGTCCAGGCGTGGATCACGTCGTTGGCGGTGAAGACCATGCGGATCTTCTTGCCGACCGGGACCACCATTTCGTTGTCGACTTCGAGCAGGTAGTTCTCGCCGCGCTTTTCGGTGGGGGCGACGCCCGGCTCGCCGATCTGGCTGCGCGGGGTGGCCAGGTTCGACAGGAAGCTGATGCCCTCGCCTTCGCCGTTCAGGTAATCGTAGCCCCATTTCCACTGCATGCCGGTGGCCTTGATGGTGATGTCGGCGTTCGAGGTGTCCTTCAGGGCGATCACGGTCTTGGTGGCGGGCAGGGCCATGCCGATGACGATCAGGAAGGGAACGATGGTCCAGGCGATTTCGACGGTGGTCGATTCGTGGAAGGTGGCGGGTTTGTGGCCGAGGGCTTTGCGGTGCTTGAACACCGAATAGAACATGACGCCGAAAACGCCGATGAAGATGACCAGGCAGACGATCATCATCCAGTTGTGCAAGCTGTAGATATCTGCACCGACACCAGTCACGGGCGTTTGCATGTTCAACTGGTGTTCCACCGGCCGCCCCGTGATCTCGGGCGCCGCCAGTGCCGGGATGCTGGCCGATACGGCGAGGCCGAACATCAAGGCGTGAAGTCGCTTTGCATATGTCATGAATTGTCCCCAACCACCCAAAATAAGAATATTTTTAAACGGTCAGCAATTCCATGAACGAACCGCCGCCGCTCCGAAACCTTGCGCAGCAAGTGGCTCCCGGACGGCACGCGGCATGTGGACGCGCTACATACGATAACCGTACCGCGACCACCAGCAAAGCAAAACACACTGTGGGGCGCGGGACTTGCTGATGCTGCTTTTTATTGTTCTATTTTCAGCGCCTTTCTGCCTCATTTTTCAGCGAATACGGGGCTTGGAGCGAAAAAATAGTTATTGATTATACTCAAATCGCTAATTTTTATTCAAGGAAAATCCTTGCCATGCTGAATGCATGTGATGCGTGTGAGCATCATGCTGTGCCGCAAGTCCGCAGCCTCAACCGTACGGTGGGCACGCTGTGCCCACGCGGAACGCACCGCCGTGTTACCGCCTTTTCCACCACGCACGCCGCATCACGCCGGCATCATTAAAAGCGTCCCGCTAACGCCTGCATCGATCACGTCTTCCTCGGCCTGAACTGCACAATCGCCTCCCCCGCCGCCGTGGTCTTCGGCACCGGCCTGAACGCATGCCCATAAATCACCTCGAAGCTCAGCGGAATCTTCCCATCCGCCCCGCGCTGCGCCTCCAGCGCCGCCACCATCCCCCCCCACGCCTTCCGTCCGATCAGCCCGCGCCGCCTGGTCGCCAGCGGATTCCCGCCGATCGCCCGCACATCCGCCAGCAGCGCCTCGACCGAGCCATAAGTCACCGTGATGCGCTCCACATCCATCACCGGCGTCGAGAACCCCGCCTCGACCAGCTGGTCGCCGAAGTCGTGCATGTCGACGAACGGCAGCGTATGCGGCGTCTCGTCGATGGCCGCAAACGCCGCCCGCAATTCCTTGAAGGTATCCGGCCCGAAGTTCGAAAACATCAGCAGTCCATCGACGCGCAGCACGCGGCGCCACTCGGCGAACACGCGGTCCGGCTGGGGATGCCAGTGCAGCGCCAGGTTCGACCACACCAGGTCGAGCGAGTTCGGGCCGAAGGGCAAGGTGCCGAAGTCGCCGCAAACGAGGTCGATGCCGGTCTTGGCCGGCATCAAGCGGCTGAGCATGGAGCCGAGCGAACGCGGCGCCGGCGCGGGCGTGGCGGCCTGCGCCAGCATGCCTGGCGCGGCATCGAGTCCGACGATGTGGGCGGCCGGGTAGGTCTTTTGCAGCACGCCCAGGTCCGGCCCCGTGCCGCAGCCGGCGTCGAGCACACGCTGCGGCACGATCTTCACCAGCGACAGGCGCTCGTGCATGCGGCCGGCGATCTCGCGGCGCAGGAAGTCGGCCGGCGCGACGCTGGCCGGATCGGCAAACAGCGCACGCACGCGCGCCTGGTCGATCGGCGCGCTCATTTTCGACGGGGATTGGGGAGAGGCCATGATGTTGTTGCGTTCAAATGAGATAATGGCGGGAGTGTACATGTTTGTAGGAATATGATCCGATGACCGGGCGCCTGCGACTGTGGAGTTACCGCTGGCCGCGCGCCCTGGTCGACGCGCTGCTGCCCTGCTCCTGCGCGCTGTGCGGAGAAAGCGCCGCCGCGGTCGTCTGCCTGCCCTGCCGCGACCGCTACGCCGTGTCCAATGCCGTGCGCTGCCCCTGCTGCGCGAATCCGCTCGGCGCCCCTGAACACGCCGGCCAGCGCTGCGCCGGCTGCATCGCCGAAGCGCCGCAGTTCGACGCCACGGTGGCCGCCGCCGACTACGCCGCACCACTCGACGCCCTGGTGCTGCGCCTGAAGTTCGGCGCCCAGCTGCCGCTCGCGCCCTGGTTTGCCGGGCGCATGGTCGACGCCGTGCTGGCCCGGCCCGGCTGGCCGCTGCCCGACCTGCTGTGCCCGGTGCCGCTGGGACCGCGCCGCCTGGTCGAGCGCGGTTTCAACCAGGCGCTGGAAATTGCCCGGCCGCTGGCGCCGGCGCTCGGCGTGCCACTACAGCCGCGCCTGCTGGTGCGGGCCATCGATACGGCGGCCCAGTCCGGCGTCGCGCCGAGCGAACGCGCGGGCAACATCCGCGGCGCCTTCGAGGTGGCCGACGCTGCGCTGGGACTGATACACGGCCGCCATGTCGGCGTCGTCGACGACGTCATGACCAGCGGCCACACATTGAATGAAATCGCGGCCACGCTGAAGCGGGCCGGCGCGGCGCGCGTGTCGAACCTGGTATTCGCCCGCACCCCGCCCCACTAATCGCGCCTGGCAACACTTCCAGGGCTGCGTTGCATCGTCTCGCCGTACAGCTGTACTGTCTTCGACGCTACGCCTTGCCCTGGAGCTTATGCCAGACGCTCTCATTTGTAAGGAGAAGCACTTGTTCCACGTCGTCCTGGTCGAACCCGAAATCCCGCCGAATACCGGCAACGTCATCCGCCTGTGCGCCAACACCGGCGTGCAACTGCACCTGGTCGAGCCGCTCGGCTTCCCGCTCGACGACGCCAAGATGCGCCGCGCCGGCCTGGATTACCACGACTACGCGACCATGAAGGTGCACAAGAACTGGGACGCCTTCCTGGCCGACACCCAGCCCGACCCGGCGCGCATGTTCGCCATGACCACCCACGGGTCCTCGCCCTTCGCGCAGGTAGCCTTCCAGCCGGGCGACGTGTTCGTGTTCGGCGCCGAGTCGCGCGGCCTCGACCCGGCCCTGCGCGAAAGCTTCCCGCCCGCCCAGCGCATCCGCCTGCCGATGATGCCGGACAACCGCAGCCTGAATTTGTCGAACACGGTGGCGGTGGTGGTGTACGAAGCCTGGCGCCAGAACGGCTACGCCGGCGGCGCCTGAATCAACAAAAAAACAACGGGGGTCAGGTCTGACATCGAGACACGAACTCTGCCGTGGCATGCGGACTTTGTAACGACGCCGGCTCTCCAGGACCGTATCCGGCGCCTTACAGCCGAGGCCGTGTCCGAATGTCAGACCTGACCCCAGTTGTTTTAAAGTTATCGTTTTTGGCTGGCTGGGCCAGCCGTGGCGGGGTGCCAGATATTTACCGTTTACAATATCGCACCTCTTTTTCCCGCCTCCGCCATGCCGAACCCGATTGCCTCCCGCTTGAGTCACGCCTTCGCCGGCATACTGCTGGCCTTGCTGGCCATCGGCGCCTGCGCCGCACCCGCTCCGGTGCGCATTGGCCTGGACGCCGAATTCGGCCTCGATAACAGCACCTCGGCCCAGGCCGTGGAACTGGGCCTGCGCAGCGCCATCGGCGAGATCAACCGTGCCGGCGGCGTGCTCGGCGGGCGGCCGATCGAGCTGGTGAACAAGGACCACCGTTCCCTCCCCGCGCGCGGCATCCGGAATATCGAGGAATTCGCGCGCATGCCGGACCTGGTGGCTGTCTTCGGCGGCAGGTTCAGCCCGGTGATCATCGAGGAACTGCCGACCCTGAAGTCCACCCGCACCCTGTTCATGGCGGCCTGGTCGTCGGCCGACATGATCGTCGACAACGGCATGCAGCCGAACTACGTCTACCGCCTGTCCTTGCGCGACAGCCTGGCCATGCCGAAGATGCTGGACACGGCGCGCAAGCGCGGCCTGCGCAACGTGGGACTGCTGCTGACGAATACCTCCTGGGGCCGCAGCAACCTGGCGGCGGCCGAAAAATTTGTTGAGGCAAACAAGGACATCCGCATCGTCAAGACCGCCTGGTACAACTGGCGCGACCAGACCCTGGTGGCGCGCTACAAGGCGCTGCGCAACGCCGGCGCCCAGATCATCGTGCTGGTGGCCAATGACGACGAGGCCGCCGTGCTGGTGCGCGAAGTGGCGGCCCTGCCGCAGGCCGAGCGCATGCCCATCCTGAGCCACTGGGGCGTGACCGGCGGCGAGTTCACGCGCCAGGCTGGCCCTGCCCTGCACCAGGTCGACTTTTCCGTGATCCAGACCTTTTCCTTCTTCAACGCCGACAAGAAGCGCCTGGCGCGCTTCATGAACGCGGCGGCGGCGGTATCGACAATCCGCCGGATCGAGGAGATCGACGGCCCGGTGGGCGTGGCCCATGCCTACGACCTGATGCACATCCTGGCGAAAGCCATCGACCTGGCCGGCAGCACCGACCGCAAGAAGGTGCGCGACGCGCTGGAAAAAGTGCGCCGCCACGAAGGCCTGATCAAGACCTATTCCCCTCCCTTCACGCCGGCGCGCCACGAGGCCCTGGGCGCGCGCGAACTCCTGATCGCCCGCTACCGGAAAGACGGCGTGCTGGTCCCGACGGACGATTGACCATGTGGTCCACCTTCAAGGCCGGCAGCCTGACGCGGCGTTTCGCGATTGCCTCCGCCATCCTCACCGCGGTGGCGGTGCTGCTGGTGGCGGCCGCCTCGGTCTGGCTGGTGAACCGCCAGCACGACGCCGCCGTGACCCTGCTGCAGCAGCGCGAAACCGCCTTCCACGCGCGCACCGTCGGCAACACCCTGGCAACCCTTGCCTCGCGCATGAAGGACGTGGCCGACAGCCCCATCCTGGCCACCGGCCTGGTCGACAGCGCGGGCCGCGAAACCTATCTTGCGCCCTTCCTGAACAGCCTGCGCCAGATCAACGGCATTCCGGTCCAGGTCTTGTTCACCGATTTCGAAGGCAAGCCGATCTCGGGCAATGGCCTCGAGCGTTTCGATACCGGGCAGATGGACTGGCTGCGCAAGCGCATCGACCAGGGTGCGGAAGGCGCGGCCATTTTCGACCGTCCCGGCGGCGCGGAACTGGTCGGCGCCAACCTGCTGCGCTATTCGCGCACCAACACGCCCGAAGGCGCGCTGGTCTACAAGATCCGGCTGCAGGACCTGCGCCCGGTGTCGTCGTCCATCCTCACCTGGCAGGCGCAGCCGGGTAGCCATGCGCACGAAGTGCCGGTGCAGGCGCCGGGCGAGTTCGCCCACCTCGGCCTGATGCTGAAAGCGGATGTATCCGATGTCAGCGCGACGCTGGAGACGCCCTGGACACAATACGGCCTGATCGCTGCCATCGCCGCGCTGTTCGCTTTCGTCGTGTTCCTGCTCGGCTCGCGCCTTTCTCTGGGCCTGACGCAAGACCTGCGCAAGCTCGAACAATTTGCCGGCAAGCTGGGCGAGGAAGGCATCGGCGAGCTGCGCGCCGAACTCGCCGGCAGCAGCGAAACGATCACGCTGGCGACGTCCATCAACCGCATGCTCGACCGCCTGCACCGCCAGCAGGAACGCCTGGAGCGCGAGCACCAGCGCAAGGACGAATTCCTGGCCATGCTGGCCCACGAGCTGCGCAATCCGCTGGCGCCGATCAGCAGCGCGGCCCAGCTGCTGCGCGTGCTGTTCGGCGACGTCCCGCGCATCAAGGAAGTCAGCGGCGTGATCAGCCGCCAGGTCGCGCACATGACCCACCTGGTCGACGACTTGCTGGACGTCTCGCGCGTCACGCGCGGCCTGGTGACGATCAGCCAGGGCACCGTGGAACTGGGCGCCGTGCTGCGCGAAGCCGTCGAGCAGATCAAGCCCGTCATCGACGCGCGCAGGCACGTGCTGACGCTGGACCTGGCGTCACACCCGATGCCGGTCTGCGGCGACCGCACCCGCCTGGTCCAGGTGGCGGCCAACCTGCTGAACAACGCGGCCAAGTACACGCCCGACGGCGGCGCCCTGCACGTGTCGCTCGAACAGGATGGCGGCTTGGCAGTGCTGCGGGTGCGCGACAACGGCATCGGCATCGGCGCCGACTTGCTGCCCGTGGTCTTTGATTTGTTCACCCAGGCCCAACGCACGCCCGACCGCGCACAGGGCGGCCTCGGCCTGGGCCTGGCGCTGGTGAAGAAGCTGGTCGAGCTGCATCACGGCAGCGTGGAAGCGCAGAGCGCCGGCGCGGGCCAGGGCAGCACCTTCACCATCCGCCTGCCGCTGCTGGCGGCCTCCGAGACCGTCGCCCCGGCAGCGCCTGCCGCTGCCAGCCTCGCCGCCATCGGCGCCTTGCGCATCCTGGTGGTCGACGACAACGTCGACGCGGCGCAGACGCTGGGCATGCTGCTCGAAGCCGAAGGGCACCGGGTGACGATCGAACACTCGGCCCAGGCGGCGCTGGCGCGGGCCGGCGCGGAGCGCTTCCAGGTCATCCTGCTCGATATCGGCCTGCCCGACATGAGCGGCCATGTGCTGGCCGAAGCGATGCGCGAATTGCCGGGCTGCGCCGACTGCGCGCTGGTGGCCGTGAGCGGCTATGGCCAGGAGCAGGATCGACGGATGTCGCAGCAGGCGGGATTCGCGGCGCACCTGGTTAAGCCGGTGCCACCCGGGATGCTGGCCGATTCCATCGCACGCGTGGCTGCTCGGAATCATGGATGACATCAAGGTGACATCGAATCCAGAAGATCAGACGCGGCTTCATAGATCTGTTGCCCTTTGGCGCGATCCTTGACATAAAGCCTGTGGAACGATCTGGCACAATTGGCATGTGGCGCGTGGCTGCCCAAAGCGGACGTCAATGTCCGCTGCAAACGCTTCGTATCACCGCGATTGCCGTTCAAGGATTCCAGAACCACGTAAAGGCCAATAATGATGTTTGCACGCTCTTTGATCAGGTTTTTCCGGCCGATGACATCGTCAAGTTTGAAAAATTCGATCGTTACGAGTGCCCGATGACGGTCATGAGGCTTGGTGGAAACTGGGCGAGGCGAGACGCCAAAAAACTCGATCAGCGTCTCAGGGTCCTTGTCAAAGGACCCTATCGGATACAGAAGCAACGGCTTCTCATGCCCCATCTTCTCTGGCCGCAAACCAGCAAAGTCATAGTTACCCGCAATTGGGAAATAATCATTCTTTAACACCGAATTACAGGGTTGCAACTCGCGGCATAATTGAACAAATCATAAGCGAGACCATAGTAACCATCTGCGCCGGCAGGTACGCTGGACATCACGACGCCTGCTGCTGTCAGAGAAGAAGAGCCTGCCCAGGCAGAAATTCTGTTTTTCGGACGAAAATGTTCCACATCCTGCTCGATCTTCCCGATCTCAACCGATTCCAGTTTGCGCTCGCAAAATGCACATTTTGACTCCCCCTGCAAAGTCATGTACACGCTTTTGATCTCACTCCACATGCTTGATTTTTCGCTATACGTTTTAGCAGCGATAAATCCTGCTGTTCGATCACTAGCACGTTTTAACCATGTGGCATTTTCTTGCTTGACCAATTTCTCCAGTTCTCGTCTTGTGATTTTATAACCGATCACACTTTCTCCGTGCCATGTGCCAAGGTATTGAGAAGTTCCATTGCCGCTTCCTCATCACCACTGCGCGCTTTAATTGTTAACTTTTTTAAAACATGATCTCTTCCGGCTGCTCGAGAAGACTTGAGACCGAAGTAATCCGTTAATAGAACCTGGTCAGCATCGAGGCCATGAACAGGTTCGTTCAGTCGAACCAGTCTGCTCGCCTGATTTTTTCGATCTTCCTTCATTGAAATGATGTTCCCTAGCTCAACCGAGCCAACCAACAGAGGGCTGTGCGAAGTGACAATAAACTGAACATTCGGCAGCGCGGCAGCCAATGTCGGCAGGATCGTCATTTGCCATTTAGGATGAAGATGCAAATCGATTTCATCCACCATGACGATCCCCCGTGCTTCGGCCAAAGGGCGGTTGTTTGGTATGGTTTTATAAATGTGATAGAGCAGATCACCTATCCAGCCCAGAAACGCACGATATCCATCTGACAGTGCAGGATACGGCACTTCAAGTCCGCCCCTTTCAAACAAGTACTCTCCCCCACGCATTACTCCTGTGAACGTATAATGTCCACGCCCCATCAATCGATTGATCAATTCAACGACCTCGGCAAACCGATTACGGCGGCGTAGCTGGGGCAGCCAGCCACTCAATGGCATTAAGGCATAGCTGTCTTCAAAAAGACTCTGAATACGCTGTACGCGCGCAAAAACACGGCGCCGTCCCAGATCTTTTGCTTCTTTCAGGTCGACTCTGCGCCCAGCTCCATACCCTACAACGAACAAGGCATGTGAACTTTCACTGTATATTTCATCCCACAGCGTATTGCCAGCACCTCGCCACTCGAGAACTTCCAGATCTTTATTCGCGTGGACTTGCACATTCGAACCGAGGTGTTCTTGCGTGGACGTGCTCTCACTGGAAACCACGAAATCCGCCTCGATCTCAGCGAACGCTTCCATTCCTGATATTGTCTTATTGCCGCTATCTTCTTTGCCAGCCGGTTCGCGCCGGATCAAGCGATATGGGTAGAGACCTGACTTAGACACGACAGGTCCCAGACATGCCAACGCAATGGCTCTCAGCAATGAGGTTTTACCATATCCATTGTCACCAAGTATCAAATTCAAATTCTTGATTTTTGGCGGGCTGATACCTAATTTTTTAAAGTCTTGCCCTGGGTACGCAAAGGATATTTTACTCCGACGAAAGGAGCGAAAATTTTGAATATTGATGTGATCTAAGTACATTATTCCTCCGCTAATTAAACCGTTTTAACGGCGAATTTTCTTTACCAATTTCGTGGTTGACCGGTCATGCTCGAAGTCGATCGCCACCGCCTGCCCGCCATAGGCCAGCACCGCTTGTCCTTCCGGGATCGCGCTCATCACGTAGTCGCCGCCCTTGGCATAGATGTCGGGCCGCGCTTCCAGCACGGTTTCCAGCGCCGTGTCCTCGTCGAATTCCACCACCAGGCTCACCGACTCCAGCGCGGCCAATACCGCCAGCCGGTCGGCCAGCGTATTCAGGGGGCGGTCATCGCCTTTACCCAGGCGCTTGACCGAGGCATCCGTATTCGCGGCGACAACGAGCGAGGCGCCCAGTTCGCGCGCCTGCGCCAGGTAAGTGACATGCCCGCGGTGCAGGATGTCGAACACGCCGTTAGTAAGGACGACAGGTTTCGGCAGCGCGGCCACGCGCGCCTTCAGCTCGGCGCGCGAGCAGATCTTGGTTTCGAAATTCGGCATAAACAATCAAACAGGGTTCGCGGGATCTTCGGGTTCTTCTTCCAGCGCCATCGACAGCGTCGGCGATTTGCCGCCCTCTTCGCCCGGCTCGCGGCGGTCGCCCGAGAGCTTGATCTGCAGGCGCAGGCCATTCGCCGAGTCGGCATTGCGCAGCGCTTCGTCGTAGCTGATATAGCCCTTGTTGTAGAGCTCGTACAGCGCCTGGTCGAAGGTGCACATGCCGAGTTCGCGCGACTTCTGCATGATCTCCTTGATGCTGTGGAAGTTCCCCTTCAGGATCATCTCACTGATGGTCGGGGTATTCAGCAGGATTTCGATGGCGGCCTTGCGGCCTTTGCCATCCTCGGTGCGCACCAAACGCTGCGAGACGATGGCGCGCAAATTGGCCGACAAGTCCATCAGCAGCTGGTTGCGCCGCTCTTCCGGGAAGAAGTTGATGATGCGGTCCATGGTCTGGTTGGCGTTGTTCGCGTGCAGCGTGCCCAGGCAGAGGTGGCCGGTTTCGGCGAAGGCGATCGCGTGTTCCATGGTCTCGGTGTCGCGGATTTCGCCGATCAAAATCACATCCGGCGCCTGGCGCAGCGTGTTCTTCAGGGCGTTGTGCCAGGAGTGGGTGTCGACGCCGACTTCGCGGTGCGTCACCAGGCAGCTCTTGTTCTTGTGCACGTACTCGACCGGGTCTTCCACCGTGATGATGTGGCCGGCCGAGTTGCTGTTGCGGTAGTCGATCATCGCCGCAAGCGTGGTCGATTTACCCGACCCCGTGCCGCCGACAACCAGCACCAGGCCGCGCTTGGTCATCACAACGTCCTTCAGGACCTCGGGCAACTCGAGCTTTTCGAAGTTCGGGATTTCCGAGGCAATGGTGCGCACGACCATGCCCACGCTCTGCTGCTGCACGAACACGTTCACGCGGAAGCGGCAGACGCCAGGGAGCGAAATCGCGAAATTGCATTCCATCTCGGCCTCGAACTCGGCGCGCTGGCGCTCGTTCATCAGCGACAGTGCCAGTGCGCGCGTGACTTCGCCGGACAGGCGCTGCTGACTCATCGGCTTCATGCTGCCCTGGTGCTTCATGCTGGGCGGGAAATCGGCGGAAATGAAGAGGTCGGAGCCGCCCTGCTGGAACATGACAGTAAGCAGCTTGTGGATGTAGGCCTGGGCTTCCGCCGGGCCGAAGGGATTGGTCATGCGCGCCTTTCTGGTCTGGGCGGGGGGGGAATGTAAATACGATATCCACCCACCCGACAATTATATCGACTAAGATTACCGGTAAAATACACTTTCTCTGGCTGACTTCGCCACTTTGGCAGGATATTCATTGCAGACCTGCAAGTTGACTACCATACGCCCATGACACTTACCGAGCTGAAATATATCGTCGCCGTCGCCCGCGCCAAACACTTCGGGCACGCCGCCGAATCCTGTTTCGTTGCGCAACCCACCCTGTCGGTCGCCATCAAGAAACTAGAGGACGAGCTGGGCGTGACGCTGTTCGAGCGCGGCGGCTCCGAGGTTTCGGTGACGCCGGTCGGCGCCCAGATCGTGGCCCAGGCCGAGCGCGTGCTCGAGCAGACCGCGGCCATCAAGGAACTGGCCAAGCAGAACAAGGACCCGCTGGCCGGTCCGCTGCGCTTGGGCGTGATCTACACCATCGGACCCTACCTGCTGCCGCCGCTGGTGAAAAACCTGATCGACAATGTGCCGCAGATGCCGCTCGTGCTGCAGGAAAATTTCACGGTCAAGCTGCTGGAGCTGCTGCGCCAGGGCGAGCTCGACGCCGCCATCATGGCCCTGCCCCTGCCCGACCACGGCATGATGATGCAGACCCTGTACGACGAGCCTTTCGTGGTGGCCATGCCGCGCACGCATGCCTGGGCGCAGCGCAAGGAAATCTCGGCCGACGACCTGAAGGCCGAAACCATGCTGCTGCTCGGCAGCGGCCACTGCTTCCGCGACCAGGTGCTGGAAGTCTGCCCCGAGATGGCGCGTTTCTCGTCGCCGGGCAACGGCATGCAGCGCACCTTCGAAGGCTCGTCGCTGGAAACCATCCGCCACATGGTTGCCAGCGGCATCGGCCTGACTGTGCTGCCGCGCGCGTCGGTGCGCGACATGGAAGACCCGAACGGGATGCTCACGTTTGTGCCGTTCTCGAAGCCGGCGCCGTCGCGCCGCGTGGTGATTGTCTGGCGCAAGAGCTTTACGCGGCGTGCGGCGATCGATGCGATCGTGAATGCGGTGGCGGAATGCGATTTGCCGGGGGTGGATATGCTGGCGTTCGATAAGGCGGCGTGAACATCGATGGGCCTGCCGTTGTAGGGTGGACACCTGTGAAGTGACCCCATTTCGTTGGACAGTGAGTTACGCTGCCAAGTGCTGAGTCCTGAATTGTACAGGGCT
>NZ_JASNRC010000021.1 GCF_030411995.1 Massilia sp. YIM B02769 | reverse complement strand
CAGGGTGACGTCGGTGGTGTCCAGGCCTTCAAGCGTGAACGAGGTGCCGGTGGCGGCCTTCAGGCGGAACACGCGGCCGTTGGCCTTGCTCCAGCCGCCGGTGTACTCGACGAAGTCGCCGGCGGCGAAGGTGTTGGTCGCGGTGCACACCGCCTCGGCGGCGTTGCTCGCCGCGGTGATGGCCACAGCGGTGGCGAAGACGCTCGCCACGGCGAACGCGATGTTGTTTGGCAGTTGCATTGATAGGCCTTTCAGGTAAAGAGCCCGGGAGGCCGGGCAAAGAAAAGGCCGCCCGGATTGCTCAGGGCGGCCTGGATGGGGTAGTGCTGAGTCAGAGGAACAGCTGGAATTCCTGCATTGCTCCGCGGTGCTCTGTCAGTTCGTCGTAGGTGTCGCTGGGGTTGGTTAAGACTTCCATCTGCAGCACCTTTTCTGCATGAAAAGCGTTCTCGACTTGTTCGACCACCTCGAATGCTTCGATCGAGGTGTCGGACCAGACGTTGATCTGCACGCGCATGAAGCGCTTGGCCGGCACCTCGCCGGTGATGAAGTTGATGGGCGGCCCGCCGATCACCTGGAAGGTGACGTACGGGGTGGGCGTACCGGCGTCTGCGATCCCGGGGAACACCCGGCCGCCGGCCAGCTCGCCCAGCACCAACCGAATCTGCTCGTGTGGGGTCATGTTGAATTCCTCGCCAGTTGTTGGGCCAGCGTGCGCGTCATCAGGTCGACCGCGTCGCGCTTTCTGGTCTCGTACGCTGGCCGCATGAACGGGTACGCGCGAACTCGGGCATTCCCGTATTCGAGCTCTGCGGCGCGGCGGTGCGCTGCCCAGCCAATGGTACGGCCCGTCCTCGCGCTCACATTCGTGTTTTTCGGGACGAACTTGTGGCCCTTTTCCACCCAGCGCCAGTAGTAGGCGCCGTCTCTGGATGCATTGCCATTTCGCACTGTTACCAGGTAGACCTGCACCTGGCCACCGTCCGATTCCTCGTCGAGGCGCTTTACGATGATGCTGTCGAACAGCATGCCGGTCTTCATGTTGTACAGCGCAATCTGTTTCGCCTGATCGCGGAACAGATCGGCGCCGGCGAATCCAACAGTGCGCAGCGTCGGCTCGTCTATCGATTTGACGACCTGCTCGGCAGTCTGCTTTACCGCCTCGATGAGTGACGACGTGTCGAACCGCATCATTTGACGGCCTCGCAGACCAGATCCATGAAGCGCCGGTCGACGTTGCGCAGCGGTGGCGCCTTGATCGCATAGGTCCGTTCGTTGTGCACGACCCGCATGGTCTCGTCGATATCGGCCCGGTACCAGGTGCGGATCGATGCGCGCAGCACCGAAACCTCGGTGTCTGCACGCAGCGTTTCCAAGCCTCGCAGATGGCGAACATCGCCCCGCATGCCCGGCTCGACTGGCACCCACGCCTGGCCAGGCTTTCGCTGGCCTGCCGCGTCGCGCTCTTGCGACGGTTTGAAAAACGTCAGGTAGTCGTTGAACATCAGTACACCACCTCCCCATCGAGCAGGTGCACCGCACTGGCCGCCATTGATGCGGACAGCTGTCCGAACTGCTCGGCCACTCGGCGCAGGATGAAGCCCTTAACCGAATCCGGCACGCTGGTGTGATCCGGGCCGTAGCCGGCGACGTACTGGACCTCGACCGCGTTGATGCGCGCGGCGGTCGCCGGCCAGGTCTTGCCGGGCGCCGGCACGATGTAGGCCGGCTCGCTTTCGGCATCGACTTGGTAGTCCTGCGGGTGCAGCTCCTGCTGCTGGCCGGCCTGGTCTATGAACTTGACGTGCACGACCTCGATCAGTCTCGGGCGCGGCAGCTTGATCGAATCGTCGAAGCGGTCGAGCGTCAGGCGCAGGGTCTGCGTGATGAACGCGCGCTGCGTCTCGAACTCCGCCTCCGCCGTAGCTGTCTTGACGGCCTGCTCGACTTCGCCGTCCAGGCCGGCGCCGTTTGCGCGCGCCGCCGTGATGGCGGAATCGAGCGAGACCGCCAGCTGCGCCGGCGGCGTGATCACTTTCGGAGTCATCGGTAGTTTTCCTGTCTTGCTGGTAGCCGGCCGCCGGTGGACACCTGAGCGGGCCGAGATTGGTATTCCTGGCGCCGCGGCGTGTAGCCGGATCCGGCCGGCGCGCGGGCATACTCGATCTGGGCGCCCTGCCTGAACATCACGTCGCTGCCACCGATCACGAAGGTGCCGGGGGCGACCGGGAGCCGGCGCGCCACCTTGAGTAGCGCGCCGGCGCCGACGACTTCGAACGCCCCAGGCCCCACGGCCAAGCGGCGCTGTGCCGTGAGGCTGACGGGCGAATACCCCACATCGAACGATCCGGCCCCGGCGGTCATCCGCCGCGCCACGACCAGCGCCACCGGCGCGCCGGCCAGCGCGAAGCTGCCGGGTGCCGCCGTAAGAACGTAGGTCGGGCCGCCTGGCGCCGGCGCCGCGGTGTGCACCAGCGTGGCGGTCTGGCCGACGACAGCGAATGAGCCAGCTGCCGCAGACAACCGACGCGCCGCGACCAGCGTGGCCACGCCGGCCGCCAGGCTGAACACGCCAGGAGCAGCTGCGAACTTGCGGGCAGCCCGCAGCCCGGCAACCGAGCCAGTGAGAGCGAATGCTCCCGGCTCGACTTGCAGGCGGCGAACGGCGCGCAACGCGGTGGCGGCGCCGGCCAGCGAGAAAGCCGCTGGCGCAGCCACAATTCGGCGAGCGACCCGGAGGCCGGCCGGGCTGCCGGCAACAGCGAACGCGCCAGCCGCAGCCGTCAGGGTGTAGCTTCTCGGCTGGGCTTCGTCTTCGTCGTCTGCATAGGGGTTCGCCAGCACCTGGTAGATGCCGCCGGACAGCGCGGTGGCCTGGTCCGGAGACACCACCAGGTCGATTACTCCAGCAAGTTCGATCGAACCGTCCCACACCCTGGCGCTATCGCTCGCGCGGTTGCCGAACGTGAACGGGGTGTTCGGGGCATCGCGCAGCGCGCCGGTAACAACGCTGTCAGTCAAGACGCGCTGGCCGCCGGTGTAGCCGTTGATCGTGCTGGTCACGCCGTCGTAGGCGTGCGTCACGATCAGGACGCAGTCCTGACCAGGGGCGGCGGTCGTCGCCGTCCCTGGGATATCGATATTCCGTTCGGTACTGCCGGTATAGAAGCCGTAGCAAATCGATGCTCGCGATGCGTACCACATCGCGAACTGCCCCGAGCCACCCGATGTTTTATCGAACAGTCTGCCAAGGCCTCCCCCGCCGGAACCGTTGCGCCGGAATCGGAAGATGTACGAACGACCGCTCAGCGGGAAGTCGCCAGTCAGCCCGGTCGTTACCCGGTCCGTGCTGCCAGCGCCGACGGCGGCGCCGAATCCGCCCACTACGCCGTCCGGCGTGCTGAGCACTTTCACACCGACAATGGTTGCCGCCTGCTGGGCCACGGCGTCGAAGCCGCGGTGCACACCAGGCAGGGACAGCAGGCGCAAGGCCGGCGCCAGGGAGTGCTGGCGGTTCAGCTGCAGCTTGCCCTGCGGCTGGTAGCGCATGCCGGCCATATCAACCCTTCGCGAATAGCACGCCGCGCAGGGTTACCGGCTGCAGCGTATTGCCGTAGCCGACCAGGCGCACGTACGAAATTTCCCTTGGCAGGTCGATCGGCACCGGCGTCGAGGTACTGTTGGCGTTCGTGTTGCCAGCGCCGCGCCAGATCTCGACAATGTTGGTGCCGTCGTTCTTGTCCGAGCCCTGCCAGATGAACTGGCCGGCCACGCCCGGAGCGGATGTGTTGGTGAGGAATGCGGCGAGTTGGCCGCCGTTCAAAGCAGCAACCGACACCCACGGGCCAACGACAAACGGCGCGGCTTCAGAGGTGCCGGGAGTCATCTGCGTGGCCGCCAATATTTCAACGGTCTGTCGCGTTGGTGCTGTCATTTCTCGCTTCCGTCAGGGTTGTACAGGGCATCGGCCACTTCCAGTAGCGTCAGCGGGGCGGGCTCGCGGCCCAGGGCGCAGAGCTTGTCCGCGTCCGCCTGGGTTACGGCGCCGGCGCCGACGAAGGACTGCACGGCTTCCTGGGTGACCGGAGATCCAATGCGCAACCGGCCCTGCTCGAGCAGCGGCACGACGTGGCGCAGCTCGGGGTTGCCCTTGATGAAGTCGATCAGCTGGTTGCCGGCAGCGATACCGATCACTTCCAGGATCGTGCCGTAGCCGATTTCCGTCGCGCTCGGGCGCGTGCGGCCGGCGGACAGGATCAACGCCAGCGCGGCGCAGTCCTTGGCAGCCAGCGGCGCGGCGCATGCTGGGTTGCTGCGCGCGGCGGTGCGCAGCGCTGCTTGTTGGTCGGGCGTCATGATCAGCCGATCGTGAAGACGCCGGCCGCCTGGTCGAAGTCGATCAGGATGCTTTCGCCGTCGAGCAGCGTGATGTTGTCGCCGCGGTCGTAGACACCGATCAGATCCTTGCCGGCCGCCGAGTCGTTGTACAGCACCGCGTAGCGGAACGGCCCCACCGGCCCGCCGCCGGCCGTCAACGTCAAGTCGGCGCAGGTCAGCTTGTACGAGCCGCCCGTCTGCGCCGATGCGCTCGTGGTCACATTCCTGCTCGAGCAGTTGGTGTATGCGATCTCGGTGAGGTCGGCGAGAACACCGGCCGTGGCCGCATTGGGCGCCGTGTTCGTCAGCGCGATCTTCAGCTGCGCTGTGGACAAGTTGTGCTTGCCGTGCGCGACCGCTTCGATAAATTTCTGCAGTTTGGTGAATGCGGCCATGGGCCCTCGCTATTTGTTTCCGTTCAGCCGGTCGCAGATCACCGCGATCAGCTGTTCATCGGTGCGGCCGGCGACGTCTTCCGGAAAGAGGACGGCTCGGCCGCGTGTGGTTTTGACCGGGTAGCACCAGGCGCCCGGGTCGGCCGCCCACTCGCGCAGATCGGCGAGCAGTGCGGCGGTGGCGGGCCCGATGCCCATCGGCTTACTTCAGCGACTCGGCGTACTTCACCGCGGCCGGCGCGGTGTCGACGACGCCAGCGAGCGCTTTCGCTTCGTCGGCATCGACCTCGACGACGTCGTCGATCTCGCCCAGCGGGCACTTGACCAGCACGCGGGCCTTCACTTTTTTGGCATCTGCCATGTCTTTCTCCTACAGGTTGGGAGGGGCCAGCCGCAGCTGGCCGCCGGTTGTGATTAGGTGGCCGAGTTCTGGTAGTACTTGATCGCGCCGCCGACGTCGACCATGTTGGCGCCCGAACGCTGGAAGGCGAGGAAGCCGACCTGGCCTTTCTCGGTGTACTTCGAGTCGGTCATGCGGAACAGGGTCAGGTCCATCACGTCGCGGATCAGGTACTTCGAGAAGTCGCCGAACAGGATCGATTTGGCGTTCGCGGCCATCACCGGCATGTGCTGGTTGATGATGATCTCGCGACCCATCAGGCGATCGGGCGCGCCGCCCGGGTTGCCCTGCTCGTAGCCCGGCACGAAGATCGGGCGGCCGTTGCCGTCCTTCAGCTTGCGCAGGACCTTCAGGGTGTCGTCGTGCATCATCCACTTGGCGGTCGCACGGTAGTACGGGTCCACCGAGTGCTCGAGGTCGACCAGGTCGTCGTAGGTGACGGTGCCGGTCTGGCCGGTCGCGCCCACCTTGCCGGCACCGGACGCCGTCACGATCCCGCGCGGCTGGTTGGTGCCGGTGCCGACGGTGTGGTGACGATTCTGGATGCGGCCCAGGCGCAGCTGCAGCAGGTTCTGGATGTATGCCTCGATGTTGAACATCGAGTCCTGGATCAGTTCAAACGGCAGCGCGATCGACTTCGACGAGTACTTGTACACGTCCATCGACGCCTGGCCGAAACCGGTGTCACCGTTGCTGGCGCCAACGCTTTGGCCGACGATCTCGCCTTCCTCGTTGGTCGAATCGGCGGTCGGGAACAGCATCTGCGCACCGGTCGAGGTCTGGATGCCGCTGGCGACACTGCGCACCGAGAACGCCGCCTTCATGGCCTGGATCAGCGTCTTGTTGAACTCGGTGGCCACGGTGTAGCCGCCTTCCGAGCCAGTGGTGGTCGACATCGCGGCGCGGATGTCGCCGTTCACACGCGCGTTCATCGCGCTGCGCTGCTCGGCGCTCAGGGCCGACAGGCCGCCCGACAGCATCGCGCGCAGAGCGGCACCTTCATCAGCATCGCGCACGCCGCCACGCGCTGCAGCCTGCATCGCGGCGTCGTGCTGTGCATCAGGGTTTTCGCCAGCGATCTGGGCGATGCGCTGTTCGCGCGCGATCTCGGCGTCGATCGCTTCGACTTCGGCCAGGAAGCCGTCCAGCTGCGCGGCTTCGGCGGCCGGCATGCGCTGGTCAGCGGGATATTTGTTGTTCAGGTCGTGGGCCTTCTTGGCCGCGGCGTTACGTTTTTCGCGCAGTTGGGCGAGCTTGCTCATGTGGTGCCTTTCGGTGGGTAGTCCGCTCTCGCGGCTGGTTGGGGCAATAAAAAAGCCGCCCGGAGGCGGCTGGCTTAGTGGCGCGAGAGCGTCAGCTAACTTGGGTGCGGGCCATCATGCTGATGCGTTGCAGCTGGCGGGCGCGGTGTTCTTCGGTGGCGACCGGGTCGACCTGGTCGGGTTCCTTGTTTTCGATCTTCGGCGCCTTGGCGTAGGCGCTCATGTTCCAGGAGGCCTCGGCCTTCTTGCCGGCGGCGATGCGGTCGACCAGGCCGGCGGCCACTGCTTCCTCGGCGGTGTACCAGGTCTCGGCGTCCATCGCCGCGCGCACGTCGTCGACAGCCAGGCCGCTTTTCGCTGCATATTGGGCAGCCAGGCTGCTGTCGATCTTCCCGAGCAGGACGGCGGTGGCGTTCAGGTCGTTGGCGTTGCCCATCGCCCAGGTCCAGGCGTTGTGGATCATGAAGAAGCCGCCGGCCGCGATCTCGACCTCGTCGGCCGCAATCGAGATGACGGTGGCGGCGCTGGCCGCGTAGCCGTCAATGTGCGCGATGACCTTGGCGCCAGTGTCTCGGATCGCCTGGCAAATGGTCTGCGCTGCGAACACGTCGCCGCCTGGGCTGTTGATGCGCAGGTGGATCGTGCCGCCCTTGATATTGCGGATGGCCGGCACCAGGGCCTCGGCAGAGACGCCGCCCCACCAGTACGCGGTGTCCTCGTCGGCCACGATCGCATCGTAGATATAGATCTCGGTCTCGTCAGCGCTGGCGACGATGCGCGACTGCGGCAGCCGGTCAGGCCGCTTCTTGTTGCTCGCCAGAAGCTGGGTCAGGTTTTTCGGCACTCGTGCCTCCATTCGTTTTCAATTTGGTGTTCGGCGGCATGTTCTCCTGCCGCCGAACTTCATCTGCGGTCAAGAACGGCTGCTCGCCGGCGCGGCCCAGCCCTATCCTGTACGCCTCATACCGTGCCTTGATGTCGCCGCGCTCGAGCGCCGCCGTGATGTGCTCGACGAAGTACTTCTGGCGCACAGGCCAGAGCTTGCTGTTCAGCTCCTGCTGGATCGGCGTCAGATGCCGCTGCAGCGTGTAGCGGACAAAGCTGATGCCCTGTTCCGCGATGCCGCTGCCGTGGCTCGTTTGCTTCTCGGTGTGCCCGACCATGTGCGGCGGCACGCCGAAGATGCGGCAGATTTCCTCAACCGTGAACAGGCGCGTCGCCAGAATCTCGGCGTCCTTCGAATTGACACTCAGCTGCGCCGGCTTCAGACCGCCAGTCAGGATCAGCGGCCCGCGGCCGCCGTTCTGCACGCGAGCGATCAACGAGGCCTTCAGCGCCAGCAGCTGCTTGTCGTCCACCTTTTTCTCGGACGTCAGCGCGTAGTCGAAGTTGGCGCCGCCGGAGAAGAATCTGCCCGCGTGTTCCTGCGAAGACAGCGCGGTACCGATCGCCTCCAGCGCCGCATAGGTGAGCGGGCTGGGACTGGTCAGGCCATCGAAACCCAGGCTCGGCAGATGGATAATGTCGTCGCGGTGGAGCACGTAGGACGGCTTGTCGCCCGGGCTGATGCGGTAGTAGACCTCATCCCGGTCCTTGAACGGCTGCACGGTATGGCGCGGCAGCGGTTTCCAGCCGATCACGCGGTTGCTGTAGAAGCTTGGCCGGATCCACTCGCCGAAACCGTCCCCGTGAGACAGCTTCGACAGCATGATGGCCTCCCAGGCGGCCGAGGCCGTCCAGCCGTCGCTCGCCTTCTCGTTCAGCATCCACCAGTAATCGTGGTCGGCCGAGTCGCGGTCGTTGCCGCTGCGCTCGTAGATGCCGATCGGCAGCGTCGCGATGGCACCAGCCACCAGCGCCATGCAGCCGTAGGCCGCCGACACGCGCATGGCCGTCTCTGCCGTCACGGCGGCGCCGGACGAGGAGCGGTGCGCGGCGCCGAGCAGCGAGGCCAGGCCGTCCATCGACAGCTCGCTGTGCGAGTTCTCGCCCAGGGCAACGACGCCGGCGCGTTCGGATGCGCCGTCTCGACCGGCCATCCAGGAGCCCAGCACGCGCGATTCGTGCCGCGTGGCCTCCAGGTTCAGTAGTGTTCCGGTCATTCAGAAGTCCAATACGATAATTTCGGGTGCGTCTGGCGTTTCCGGGTCGAGCGCCATGAGGGAGACGGCATTGAACAGCGCCATCAACGGGTCGATCTTTCCGGTACCCGACGCTTGCTTGGTGATCAGCGCCGCATTCCCGCGCGGCTCGACCTTGGCATTGCCGACGCACCAGGTCATGAGCGGCTGGCCGCCGTGCACCAGCACGCCCTCGGCGAGCTTGCGTTCGGCGACGCTGATTGGGCCGATCAGCTTCCAGCCCTGCGAGATGGCGAAGCACTTCTCTTCGTCGATCTCCTCGTCGACCAGGGCCTGGAACATGACCTTGTGCGTCTTTTCCGGGTCCAGACCGACCGATGCGAGCAACCCGCTGTCGTCCACCTGCTTGACCAGCGCAGCCACCGCGGCGACGTCGCCGGGCAGTTCGTCGATGATCACCAGGTCGCCCTGCTGCTCGAAGTCGCTGTACTTGGTCTCTTCGCTCTTGCGGCGCTCGATGGCGATCGGATGTGCGAACGCGCGCGTCCAGGCGAGCCACTTCTTCGTGCCCCGTTCGCGGCCCAGAGCTGCGAAGCCCAGCAAGTCGTCCAGGCCACCACCGTCGATGCCGACTGTGACGACCTCGGATCGGTCGAGCAGTTCTTCGAGCGTCAGGCCTGGCGCCTTCGCCTGCCGCTCCCAGAAGTCGGCGCCACTCCAGCGGTCGGCGCGCAGGTTCATGCCAATCTGCACGTTCAGGTGCTTGGCTAGGAATTTCTGCAGCGAGCCGTCGGTCTTGTGCAGCAGTTTCTTGAGCTCGTCCTCAAGCCACTCGCTGCTGACCGAGCGTCCGATGTTCGGGTTGGTGATGTAGTAGGTCGACGAGTCGAGGTAGGCTTTCGCCTTTACCAAGGACGGCGGGTATTCATACAAGACGCCCAGCGACTTGCGGTCGTAGATTTTTCCGTCGCGGACGTCCCGGTAGTAGTCGAGCTTTTCCTTGAACACGCCGGCCGGCGGCTCGTCGCTCTGGGTGGTCAGGTAGATGACCCAACCTTCCGGCCGCGAGATCTGCCCGCCCAGGGCCTCCATGAACATCGCCGCGGCATTGGCGCGCTTGCCGAACAGCCAGTGCTCGTCCACCAGGATGCGCCCGGACTTCTTGCCCGACACGGTGTCGGTGTCAGCGGCCACCACCTTTAGCGAGGCACGCGACACACGGTGAGTGATGGTGCGAACATGGTCCTGGACATGGAACAGGGCGGACAGCTCGTCGTCGGCGCGCACCATGGCGGCGGCCGGCTTAAAGCTGTTGTCGGCTACCTCCTTGGTCGGCGCCAGGATCAGGTGCTCCTCCTCGTTGCGCCAGCA
Source organism: Massilia sp. YIM B02769 (assembly GCF_030411995.1). Taxonomy (GTDB): domain Bacteria; phylum Pseudomonadota; class Gammaproteobacteria; order Burkholderiales; family Burkholderiaceae_D; genus Telluria. The sequence continues at coordinate 42,665 of NZ_JASNRC010000021.1, read as the reverse complement.
GAGGATAACGGCCGTCAGCATGATGCCGGCGGCGATCGTCGATTTCGTGTTCTTCTTGCTGATCAAGAGGTAGTACTCCCGGATCAGCTGCTTGCCGGTCTCGCCATCGTAGCCGCCGAAGATGGCGGCGACGAAATCAAATACCCACTGCTCACTGCACTCACCGAATGTCGGCTTGCCGGCCAAGTCGACCACGCGCAGTTCTTTGAAGATGGCCAGCGCCTGGGCCGCCTGCTCGGGGAAGATCGGCGCTGGAATGATCGACTCGCCAGCCTGCAGGCGTCGCTCCCAATCGGGACATGCTGTCGTCCACTCCATCGTCATATCTTCTTGCCGTCAGCAGCGGCGAGCCGCGGTGGCGCCGCCTGGCCGAACTTGCTGGCCACCTTCTGCGCGTCCTCATCCTTCTGCTGCTTCTTCCCGCCCTCGCCCTTCTTCTGGTGCACGAACGGCATCAGCGCGCGGGCCGCGTCGACACGCAGCTTCGCTTCGGTGCCGGAGTCGTTCATTACCGCCCTGAGGAAGTCGAGGGGATCGCTGTACGGCACCGAGAGGGGCAGCACGACGGGTGTTTTTTTCGGTCGGCCAGCACCCGGCCGGGCGCCGCCGCTCCGTCCTGGTTGGCCTGCCATTTGAATTCTTTCGAAAGGGGGATTTATTCTGCGAATGGGAAGCTAGTCGGTGTCCTGAGGTCGAGGTCGCAAAGGTTTGATACCCCCCCTCTGTCAGCCCTCGATGAGACCGCCAGCGGCGCGCTGCCTTGCTTCCCTCGCCGTCTTGGCGTCATGGCAGGGCGTCTGGCACAGCAGCTCTTTGTTCTCGTCGTCGTCGGACCCGCCAGCCCAGAGCGGCTTGATGTGGTCCACCACGGTGCCGACGCTTGTGCGCCCTCGCCGCTTGCACTCCTGGCACAGGCCGCCGTCTCGCTCTCGGATGCGCTCGCGGTCCTTGACGCCTGCCGAGCCGCGCTTGCGCTCGACGACTCCAGGCCTGGCTGGCGCTGGCATGGCGAGGCGGCCGACTGGCGCCTTCAAGCTCGACCTCAGGGTGCGCAGCTTCGGCATCAGCGCACCTCGATCTTCGTGCCCTTGCCGATCCAGTAGCGGACACGCTCCCAGTTCGGCTCGGCGCGCGTCAGCCTCGCGGTGATCATCACGCCAGCTAAGTAGAGCTTGAGCCACCAGCGCACCTTCAGCTTAAACATCAACGTTGTCGTAGCCATCAGCGCTTTCCTTTCTTCTTGCGTGCCGGGCGCTGCGGCGCGCACGGCAGCAACTGCGCGATCTCCAGCACGGTCATGCCGGGCTGGCCCCAGCCCTTGGCGCGCAGCAGGCGCTTGGCCTCGGCGCCGTCGGCGAGCAAGTTGCAAATGTCTTCCAGCGCCAGCGGCTGGTGCACCGGATAGCACATCGCGGGCCGGTCAGCGACCACGCTGCGGATGATCTTGTCTTGATAGACGATGGCGAGCGGACTCACGGCTTCACCTCGCCAGCCCGGATGCCGTAGATGCGCGCGATCTCGGCCGGCGTCGTGGCGGCGCGCCAGTCACACCACAGCAGACGCGAGGTGCGGCGCATGAACTCGGCGTGCGCCAGGTCGGTGCGCTGCTTCATCCAGGTATCGAAGCCCATGGTCTCAGCAGTCGGCGTCGGGAAGATCAGGCTCTCGTCGACGACGATCAGTGGAATGTCGCCCATGCGCTCGACCAGGATCTCGCCGGGGCGCAGTTGCGGGCGCAGATGCACCACCGTGGCGCGGCTGGTCAGCTCGTCGCACTCAAGCACATGCGGCTCGGCTCGGCGCAGCACGATCTCGCTGCCGATCTGGACCCGTAGGCTTGGGATTGGCCGATCCACGCTACTTCTCGCCGAAGCCGGGCACATCGCGGAAGGTGGTACTGAACAGGCTGATGACGAACACCACCGTCCACAGCGCCACGATTGTCCACAGCACGCCATACGCCCAGGCAGGCGCCGCCAGCCGATCGCACAGCAGCCACATCACGATGGCAAACATCAGCGGCGAGCGCACAGGCAGGGATGATGACTTGATTGCGATTTTATTCTTCATGGTGACCTGGGAAATAAAAATGCCGCTGGCGCATTACTGCAGCAGACGGCATTGGTAAAATGTTGCCTTTCACTCATCACGAAAGGGCGCACTATGGATATTGTTGAATACGCTTTGGTTCAGCGCGAGGAGAACCCAGGGCACGGGGAAGCGGAATGGTCAGTTTCCTTCGTCAACGGAGTAACGAAAGACGGGACTATTGGCATCCTTGGCGATGGCGGCTATGCATTGATGAGTGGCGAAAGGACCTACTTCTTCAATTCAGACAAAGTGGTGTTCTTGTATTCGCGGAAGTGATGCGCTAAAAGAAAAAGCCCGAACATTCAGTTCAGGCTTTTTCTATGGGCGTGCGACAGCATCAATGGCTGGGTACTGTCGCGAGTCCCGGTTATCGGTGGCGCGGGGCGCACATTACGAGGCCGGAAGAATGGGAAACTGAAGTTTATCTTAAGTACTGTTGAGTTGCATAGTACGTTCGATGCCTTCGTCAACATACAGGTCTATCAGTCACCTTTGTACCACTCCACGCCGCCCCGAGCCAAGATCATCAGCCCAACAAAGCTGACGATAAAAAGGGCCATGGCGACATTGATAATCTCTGCCTTTACCATGATGCCTTTAACCGTAACGGCAAGATAAACAAAAATCGTACAAAAGAGAATGCCGGCATGGGTCAGCTTACTTTTTGAGTCGACTGAAATCCGGATCATGAGCAACAGGACGATGACCGCCCCAATAACCGCGCCGGCATATGGAATTGCAAGAAAGCAACTCATGATAAACGCCATTATGACTGCTTTTCCTGCAGTGTCTCGGTACTGGGCTGGGCGCATCAAAATCTCCTGCGATGGTGAAAAGCACATTGCCAAAAGTAGCAAGCTGAACGTTAACATGCCGCTGGAACATTTTCAATAATTCAACTCGCTGAAGGGATATATTGGCGCAATTTTGACGCGGCACGAGCAGCGTGGCTGTCCACGATGCTGTGCAGCTCGCTCACCATGTTCAGCGTGTGCTCGCGGACGAAGCCGGCCGCCATGGGAAGATCCGCCGCGCCAGTGCCGCAGCAGGGCTTGCAGGTGCGGCTCTCGACTACGCCAGTGCCGCCGCACGGCGAACAGTTCCCATCGAGCCAGTGCGCCAGCGAGTGCTCGGCCACCATGCGGTACAGCTTCTGAGCGGCGTCAGCGTCCCAGGCGGTGTTCTCGGGCACCCAGCGGCGCGCACGGCCGCGTTTGATCACCTCGGCGGTCCACAGGCGCAGCAGCTGGGCCAAACATGCAACGCCACGTTCCGACTCGACCGCGTCGCCGGCCAGCGCCTGCCGGCAGTCGGCTTCGCGGTGCGCATCCTTCGCGCGGATCGCCTCGGCCAGCCCCTTCTCCGCGCGCTCGCGAGCACTGGCAGCATGGGCCATATTCCGCGCAGTGGCGGCGGCGAACTTCACGCGGTGCAGCAGCGGGCCGAGATCGCCCGATACCTCAGCAGCAGCGAAGGCTGCCGCGAGCAGCGGCTCGGCCTGGTGGTGGCGCTCGTCGTCCTTGAGATTCGGCGCGCTCAGTGCGTGGATGTAACGGTCTGCGAATCCCATGATTTAACCTTCAGCGAAAGACGACCGGGTGAGCGTAGCATGCCGAGAGGAATTATTCCAGTGATAAATGTTAAATTTTGGAAATTATTTTACTGTCGCGTTGCTACCACAAAATCGGGCCTGTTTCGATCAAAGTTTCTGGGAATTTCTCGATCGGAGAAGCGAAAAATTGAAGTTATAGTGGTCTTGCTGTGTACCGCAGCAACCCTCTAAAAACCATTAATCGAAAAAGGAAAAAGTATGCCTATTGACCAATCAAAAGTAGTAAAGGGAGGTGTTTATGCCACCCCCAGCAATCAAGAGCTCAAGGTCGTCGATATCCTCCCGGGCGACCTTGTGAAGTTCGACGCGCGCAGTGTGAACGGTAGTAAGTGGCATCCCCACTCAGTCCTTGGCAAGGAGCCTTCGCGCGAGAAGTTCGCGTCAGAGTGCGAGCGGATCGTGAGCCTCCCCAAACCGTAACGCGCCGCCGATCTCCACCCGCACCGCGCCAGGCTTTCCCCCATACTCGCGCCGGATCGTCACCGGCTCGAACTGGCTGTCGTTCACGCCCAGGGCGTCAGCCACGCCGTCCAGCATCGGCTTGCACGCGGCCAGCAGGTTGTCGCGGTCACGGGCGCGGCGGTCGGGCTGTACGAACGTGATCACCAGCGCCAGCTCGGCGCCCGGCTCGAAGCGCTGGCCGGTGGCGGCAGCCTGGGTCAGCAGCGCGGCGCCGGCGCGGGCCGACTTGCGCAGCGCCACCGTCGACGCCCAGTGCTTGCCTTTCGAGTTGTTCGGGTTCAGGCGGCGGTCGGGGAATGGCAGGGTCACCAGGATGGCCGGGCGCGTCATTCGAACCTCGGGCTGCTGCGACCACGGCCTGGCGCCGCCTGCGGTGGGCAGCCGCTCCAGGGTTCGAAGCGGCACGTTGCTCCCTCGAAGCGCAGCTGGATGTCGCCCAGCGCGCCGCTGCGCTGCTTGCGCACCAGCACCTCGGCAAAGCCGCGTAGCTCGGCGTTCTCCGGCTCGTACATCTCGGGGCGGTGCACCAGCATGACGATGTCAGCGTCCTGCTCGATCTCGCCCGAGTCGCGCAGATCAGAAAGCACAGGGCGCTTGTCGGGCCGCCCTTCGACCGCTCGATTGAGCTGGGCCAGCGCGATGACGGCCACGCCGAGTTCCTTGGCCAGCGCCTTCAGCCCGCGCGAGTATGAGCCGATCTGCTCGTGGCGCTTCTCGCCCTCCCCGCCGCTCATCAGGCCCAGGTAATCGACGATGATGACGTCGAGGCCGTGACGGCGCTTCCAGGCCTTCGCCTTCATACGCAGGTCGAGCAGCGAGATGGCCGGGGTGTCGTCGATGGCAAAGCGCAGGCTGTCGAGCTTGATGCAGCCGTTCGTCACCCCGGGCCAGTCCTCGGCGCCGGACATGTCGCCCAGGATCGACGCCAGCGGCACGCGGCCGCGGTTGGAGAGCGCGCGCGCCGCGATTTCCTGGCTCTCCATTTCCATGCTGAAGTTGAGCACGCTGACGTCCGCCGCCATGTTCAGGCCGATGTCGGAGGTCAGCGCGGTCTTGCCCATCGAGGGGCGGCCGGCGACGATGATCAGCTGGCCAGGACGCAGGCCGCCGTTGAACAGGCGGTCAATCGGTGCGATCCCGGTCGGCATGGCGCCGCTCTCGCCCTCGGCGCGCTTCTCGATCTGTTCCAGCACGCCCTGCAGCACATCGCGGATCATCCGCGGCTCGTTGCGCACGCGCCGCTCGGCCAGGCTGGTGACCATCGACTGCATGGCATCCAGGATCTCGTCGGCGGACTTTCCCTTTGTGTTCTGGGCCAGACCGTTGATCGAATCGGCCACGTGCATCACGCCGCGCAGCAGAGCGCGGTCGACCACGATGCTGACGTAGCGGCTGACGTTGGCGGCGCTCGGCACGCTCTGCGACAGCTTGATGAGGTACTCTCCCAGGCCGTCGAGGAACGGACCGCCACGAGCTTGCAGCGCGGCCCAGACGGTAACCGGGTCGGCGGCGTGGCCCTGCTTGATCAACGCCAGGATCTCAGCGTAGATCGCGCGGTGGTCGTCGCGGGTGAAATGCTTCACCTGCAGGTCGCCCAGCTTGTCGACGGCGTCGTTGACCCTGAGCAGCGCGCCCAGCACGGCCTGCTCGGCCTCGATCGACTGCGGGATGGGGTTGTGGTCTGCCATGTTGCTCATGCTGCTTTCTTTCCGTGTTGACCGCCGCTGATGTCGGCGAAGCCTTTTCGGCTGATGATCCAATCGAACCCTGCGCGCGGCGGGATGGCCGCGTTGTCGCGCACCCAGGGGAAGAACTTTTCGACGAAGCCTGGCTTCTGCGAGAACGTGACGAACTCCCTGATCGCTGCGGCACGCGCCGGCACGAAGATCGACGTGGACACGTCGCCCAGCTGGGCGCCCAGCACGTGGTTGAACGCGTCGATCACGGCAACCTCGTCGGTGCTGTACGCGGCCTGCACCTCGTCGAGCCAGCCGGCGGCATTGAGCCACGAGGCCGGGTACGGAATGAACTTCGGATCGCTCCACTCGCCCGATGCCTTGACCTGCTCCAGGCTGGCCAGGATCTGCTCGAGCAGCGTGTCGTCGGGGTTGAGCTTCGTGAACGCCTTGACGGCGTCGTTGCGCGACCGCTTCCGGGGGTAGGCCTCGTAGAAGCGCTCGAACCTTGCTTGCACCTGGTCGGCTGTGCGGCGCTGAGGCTTCCCAGCCGCCACGGCATCATCCTCACCGGTTTCCGTTTCGTCCTGCTCGCCGACCGCCGGAGCGCAAGAACTTTTCTTTTGGTGGTTGTCTTTTGGAAGGTTGTCTTTTGTGTGTACCGAATCGGTACTATCGACCTGTACCGATTCGGTACTACCCCTGTACTCATTCGGTACATGTACCGATTCGGTACTAGGGTGTACTGATTCGGTACTATCTGGCGTGCTTTTCAGCTGGTCAGCACTCACCCACTTCGTGTGGTTTTTCTGGATGCCGATCATCGACCCGAACCGGCCCGGGCGCTTCGTGATCACATTGCGCAGCGCCAGCGCGTTGAGCGTGGACGTCACGTGCGGGCGCGCGAGCGCGCACAGGTCGCCGATCTGCGATGCCGACAGGTCGTCCTCCTTCTTGCCGTAGCCGTAGGTCTTGCGGACGATTGTCAGCAGCACCAGCAGCTCGCGCTGGCTGAACCCATGGGACAGGATGGCCTCGAACAGCTCATTGGCGATCCGGATGAAGCCGTCTTCAAGCTGGGGCGTGCTCATTTTTGGCCGTCACCTGGGCGGCCGGTGTCGGGCGCTTCGTCGGGTGGAGCGCCATGGCCATACACCCAGGCGACCTCGTCGACGTTCGCGTAATAGCCGCAGGCGCCGATGCGTGTCGGCTCGATCCAGCGCTGGCCAACCTCGGCGGCCGGCGCCAGCCGGCGCACACACGAGGTGCACGATACGAGGTCGCTGCCGTGGCACTTGAGAAGATACGCGCGCGCGGCCAGCGGCGGGACATCGAGTTGCGGCGGCGCCGTGCCGCTTATGCGGGTTGCGTCGGCCTGGCCGGCGCGTGTCGCGGTGGGGAATGCCATGCTACTCTCCAAAATTTGGGCGTAAAGAGTCCCTATGCCGAGCGGAACCCCGGTCGGCGTCGATACAAGATCTAATGGATCAGTTCGTTGCGGCTATGCTTTGCGCCAGCTCTGGCCAGATGGATTGCCAGTCGTCAGGCCGTAGCTCGCGGCGGGTAGCAATCCCCGCTTTCTCAAGCGTTGGCGCGAGCCGGATCAGCTTGTCGTCGGGTATGCCATTCGCACGCCAGCCGACAACAGAAGGCGGTTTAATGCCAAGCAGACGCGCAACTACGGCGGGCCCACCAAGCTTATCGATCAATTCACTGGAAGTAGGTATCACACTCGCTCCTTAGGCAGCCTAACTTTTTCAAGAACTCATGTTAGGAGTAACTAATTTCAAAGTCAATAGCCACTCCTAACTATTTTCATGTTAGGATGTCCTAATGAACTTATCAGAACGACTAAGAAAAGCGATGGAGGCTTCTGGCACTAGCCAGGCCGATCTAGCGCGCGCGTGCGGCGTCAAGGCGCCGAGTGTCCATGGCTGGCTGAGCGGTAAGTCTAAGTTCTTGCGTGGCGAGAATTTGCTCAAGGCGGCGCGCGTTCTAGGGGTAAGCCAGGATTGGCTGGCTACTGGAAGTGGGCCGATGCATGTGGGTGCTGACATAGCTCAAGAGCACGGCTTACCGTCAGGTACCTTTAGAAAGGTGGTTGCAGTTGACGATGATGACCCCCGGATTACCTTAATTCCAAAGGTACGTCTGCGGTTAACCGCCGGGATCAGCGGGTTTCATGTGGAAGCCGAATTAGGTGACGATTCTACCTCGACGGTTCCGACTCACTGGATGCGTGATCGCGGGTTTAAGAAAGAGCACTTGATTGCAATTGACGTCCGCGGCGAGAGTATGGAGCCGACGTTCTATGCCGGAGATACAGCAGTGCTTAACACAGCTGATAAAGAACCTGTCGATGGCGGTGTATTTGCCATCAATTACGAGGGTGAGCCTGTTGTAAAGCGAATGACCCGTGATGCTGGTCAATGGTGGCTTACATCAGATAATTCTGATCAGCGGCGTTTCCCGCGAAAACTTTGCGAGGGCGATGGGTGCATCATTATCGGCCGAGTTGTGCGCAAAGAATCGGAACGGTTCTAAGACCTATAAACGAATGAAGTTCGAGATCCCATTTATTAAAGGTCCAGGGCGATACCTCATCAATGTCGCTGGCGAAAGCTTCTATCCCGAAAGTTTTGCTTTCCTCTGCGGACCGCGCCGAGAAGATGGAGTCAATATCGAAGCTCGGGCCCAGCTTGACCTGCAAGATGACAACCCGCACGACAAGCATGCGGTTCGAGTTTCGATCCAGGGGCATCCTGTCGGTCACCTGTCACGCGAGCACGCACGCGCCTTTCGTCGCACGGTGCGGTATGGCGAGCTGAGCATGCACGAGACATTTGAGTGCGCCGCGATCATATGCGGTGGGTGGGACCGTGGCGAAGACGGCACCGGCCATTTTGGCGTGCGGCTGGATTTAAATCTGGACGATGATTGAGGCAAAGCAATAGCGTAGCGCCGATGGAAGGAATATATGAAGCGTGACATGGACCTTGCACGGATTATCTTGCTCGATCTCGAGCAGAACGATATTCCTCGATATGAGCAGCTAAAACTAGATGGTTATGATGAAGAGAAAATTGGCTATCACTGCTACTTGCTTGCTCAAGCCGGGTTAATCGTCGCCGTTGACGCCACCGATACGGAAAATCTCCTCCCTAATTACATCCCCTCTCATCTGACGTGGGATGGCCATGAATTTCTCAACGGAATTAAGGCTCCATCGGATTGGGAGCGAATTAAAAAGTCGGTCATTCAGCCGGCTGGAGGATTTGTCTTTTCCTTTGCAAAAGAATATATTTTGCACGAACTCAAGACCCGTACAGGTATTTCCTAAGACTCTGAGCGCAATTGAAGTAACAAGTAGCGCCGTGCTCGACAAGGCGCTTCCCCATCGGATCCATGGTGCGTTCCGCGCACTGGAACTGACTTCTTGCGCTCTGCTCCCACTCAAGCACAAGGCGCATCAGCGCAGCCGTTTCTAATGAAGTTGGCGCGCCTTTCGGCTGCTGCAGCGACTCGTCATCGGACGTAGATCGCGTGCTCGACTGTGCTTCCATTCCCGGCTCCCCACCCGCCCAGCGCGGGTATTTTTTTGCCCGACGATTCGAGCATGCCTAGTTTACCGTCACAGAGAGAGAACGCCGAGAAAATAATTAGCCACTCCTATTGACAGGCATATTAGCTTCTCCTAATATGAACCCGTCTCTGCTTAGCTTGCTCTTCAAGTTGCAGCTTCGCAAATAAAAAAACCACCCGGTGCTGGAACACTGGATGGCCTCGTACAACCTAATTTCTGGGGTGGGAAATGGTGCACGCTAATAGTATCAAAAAGGAAATGTCGAGCACAAGCAATAATTTGCCATGTGAAAACTATACAACAAGGATGACGCAAACGCTGGTCGTGGAAGGCATGGTGCTTCAGCTGCCGCTGCGCTACACCGGCGGTGATTTGGGCCTGACCGGCAATGCTGAGCCATCGATTGATTTCGCCGACAGCAATGGTCAGCGACTCTACGACCAGCCTCTGGAGTGGGTTCTGCGCCACCTCGACCGCTTCGAAGAAGAACGGGAGCAATTCCGGCTGCTGAATGACGTTGCGATCCATTTCGGCCTCGGTGCATATGCGCTGATGGGCGCCGAAATGGCCAGCCTCGGCGAAAGCAAGGATGACTGGCGCCACGAAGGGACGCTCACCCTGCTCCACCACAATCTGGGTGTTACGACGTTCACCGGCATCGCCGTACGCTCGCATGCCGGCCGCTGCGGAATGACGCTGGAAGAGGCGTTGTGGCGCTTCGACCAGTTCGGCGCCGACGACCAGGCCGAGCTGATGGCCGGCTTGGCCAAGCACTTCGACCTAGGCCAAGCGCGCCGCGAAACGGCAGGTGCAGCATGAGCGCCCCGGCACCGCTGTTCAAGCCGTTTGCGTGGGTGGCGCCGAAGGACCAGCGGGACACCGGCCGCTACACGATGCTGTGCAACATTCGCGACCTCGCTTGCGGCGTTGGCGTGGTGCTGGCTATGGTCGAGCGCCAGCAGCTGGATGCGGAGCGTGGCGACGCGCCGATTGTAGACGCAGCAGATGCTCTGCGCCTGACCCGCATGTCGATCGCGTCGATGAACATGATCGAGTTCTGCATCGACGATCACTTCGACCAGATGTCGGACTTGGCTGAGGCGTCTCGCCAGTTCGCGGGACAGCAGCGAGGTGGCGCATGAAGGCCCATTTCACAAAGCGCGGCGGCGAGTACTTGCTGTCACTCGCGGCCACCCTGGCGGTGGTGGCCGATGCGATTCACAGCCCCGACAGTGGCGCGGAAGGCAAGGTCCGCGCGGCGTGTGTCATCGACCAGGTGATGGCGGCGGCGCGCGCGGCCAAGTTCGAGCAGGCCGACATCCTCGAGACGATGCTGGCAGCCCGCACCCACCCTACCCGCCTGATCCCAGTCTTCGATGCCCTGGTCGCCCGCGTGGGCAGCCCGAAAGTGGTCGAGATCATCCAACAAGGGCTGGCGTCGGCCAGCTCACAGAACGGAGGCAAGTAATGCCTGGCTACACCATCTATCGCACCACTGCGCCGGCGGTCGTCCGCCTGGCGCGCAGCAAGCCGGCCGCCGAGGCCGGGTTTATCACCCTGATTCTGCTGGCCGGCCTTGCGCTGGATGGCCTAGCCGGCATCGTCCTGACCGTACTGGAGAACATCACGAAATGAACACGCACACCACCGAACTGAACGAGACGCCGCCGGATGAGCGCCTGTACTGCGAGCCGGAGCCTTTCGAGGGGATCGAGCTTGAGCGCCAGAAGTTCGAAGCCTGGGCGACCGGGAAAAGCGGGCCGTGGCTGCCAGAAGCACTCGCGCGTGACGATTTCGGCTACAAATCGACGGAGGTCCGCGAGCACTGGAGCATGTGGGTCGAGCTTGCTACGCGCCGCGTGAGTACTGCGCTGGCGCAGGGCACGACGTTGCCGAAGACCGGCGTCAAGGTGACCGACATCACGCGGCTGCAGCGCGATCTGGCGCGCCACGCGGCCGGCGGGGACGTCGACCTGGCGTCCACCTGCGTACTGGCCCAGGCGGTGATCGAGGGCCTGCTGTCTGGCATCGACGCGGGGCAACTGGCATGAGCGCGCGAAACCATCACGCAGCTCGCGGCCGGAGCGCGGTCGGCAGCGTCGACCCGATGCTGATGGGGTTGGTGGCCTTCATCCTCCTGACCGGCGTAGTGGTCGCATTCACGCCACGCGATGTAGAAGCGCCGCAGCAACCAGCGCCAGCACCAGGAGCCGGCATCGCGTACGCGCCTTACGTGTTCGCAGACCACGATACCGGCTGCCAGTACCTCAGCACCCACAACTCGGCCGGCCTGGCGCCGCGCATCGCCGCCGATGGAACGACGCACATGGGATGCGGAGCAGCGCAATGAAGGCTCGGGTTCAGATAGCCCTGAGCGCCCTTTCGGCGCCGGGCGCCGCCTTTATCGCGCTACAGCGAATGGCCACCGGCCAGCCTTGGTGGGCGGCGTTGTGGTTATTCGTCGCCATCATGCACGGATGGATGCTGATCGACAGCGCGCGCGAACTTCGACGCCAGCGCGCCGCTACCAAAATTAATAAGGAGTAGAAATGGAACAGACGCTGTACAAAGTATCGAGCGCGATGAAGAAGCTGGACGTGTGCCGGGCGACGATCTACCGGATGGCCAGCCGCGGCGAACTTGTCCTGGTGAAGATCAGTGAGCGCGCCACCCGTGTTACTGCCGAGAGCATCGACAAGGCTATCGCGGCCGGCAAAGCGAAGAGCTGATCCGGTATCATGCGGCCCGGCGATTGTCTCTTACTGAAGCACATGCGGTTTGTAGCCAGCATTGTAGCTAACAACAAAACGCAGGCTCACAATCCGCCAAAAACCGCATGAACACTGCATCTGGATGAAAAATGAAAATAGCAACATGGAATGTCAACTCGTTGAAGGTTCGCCTGCCCCACTTGCTGAAGTGGCTGGAAACCAGTCCGGTTGACGTACTCTGCCTTCAAGAGACCAAGCTGACCGACGATAAGTTCCCGCTCGCGGAAATTAATTCTGCCGGTTATCAGGTCGTCTACACCGGCCAGAAGACCTACAACGGCGTCGCCATCCTCTCGAAATTCCCGATTACCGACGTGGTCAGGAACAACCCGCGCTTCGAGGATCCACAGCAGCGCATCATCGCCGCCACCATCGAAGGCGTACGCTTTGTGTGCGCCTACATCCCGAACGGGCAGGCGGTCGATTCGGACAAGTATGTCTACAAGCTGGCCTGGCTGAAGGCGCTGCACGAGTGGCTGGCGGCCGAGATGCGCGCGCATCCGCAACTGGCGCTGCTGGGCGACTACAACATCGCCCCCGAAGACCGCGACGTGCACGACCCGGCCGAATGGGAAGGCAAGATCCATTTCTCGGACAAGGAAAAGGCGGCGATGGCGGGACTGGTCGACCTGGGCATGGTGGACGCCTTCCGCATGTTCGAGCAGCCGGAAAAGCAGTACAGCTGGTGGGATTACCGCATGATGGCCTTCCGCCGCAACCGCGGGCTGCGGATCGACCATATCCTGCTGTCGACCGAACTGGCCAAGCGCTGCACGGCCTGCACCATCGACCGCGAGCCGCGCAAGTGGGAGCAGCCGTCGGATCATACGCCGGTGATTGCGACGCTGGATTGATTGTTTGATCGTGGCTTCGATCGCGCGTGCGGCTACGATGCGCTAACGATCACCGCGTGGGCACGGGGGCGCCCACCCTACGCATGCATCGGCCCGTGGCTTCGGACACGTAGGGTGGGGTCATTGATGCCAATGGCATCAATGACGTGCCCGCGCGGGTTTTAGCGGTCACGCGCCAGTATCGGCGGCCAGCAAATCCTGCGTCGCGGCGCTATCGAGCGCCTTCGCAAACAGCCAGCCCTGCACATACTGGCAGCCATACCCGCGCAGCAGCGCCAGCTGCTCCTCGGTCTCTACCCCTTCCGCCACCACCTGCAGCTGCAGGCTGTTCGCCAGCGCCATCACGGCGGCGACGATCGCACGGTCCTCGCTGCTCGCTTCCAGTTCGCGGATAAAGGCGCGGTCGATCTTGATCTTCCTGACCGGGAAGCGCTTCAGGTAGGCCAGGCTCGAGTAGCCGGTGCCGAAGTCGTCGATCGACAAACGCATGCCCATGCGGTTGATCTGGCCGAGGATCTCCAGCGTCTGTTCGCTGTGCTGCATCAGCGCCGACTCGGTGATCTCGAATTCGACCAGGGTCGGGTCGATCCCGGTCTCCTCGACGATGCGCCGGATCGATGCCACCAGCGCGCGGTGCATGAACTGGCGCGCCGACAGGTTGATCGCCAGCGGCACCGCCGGCAAGCCCTGGCGCTGCCAGGCCATGCTCTGCTCGCAGGCGCGGCGGATCACCCATTCCCCCACCGGCACGATCATGCCGTTTTCTTCCAGGATCGGAATGAAGTCGTCCGGCAGGGCGAGGCCGATGCCGGGGCGGCGCCAGCGCAGCAGCACTTCCAGCGCATGCACGCGGCGCGTGGCCATGTCCATGATCGGCTGGTAAAAAGGTTCGAACTCGCCGTTCGCCAGGGCCGTGCGCAGGCTGGTTTCGAGCTCGAAGTGGCGCGCCGCGGCCTGGTTGATGTGCTGCTCGAAGAACTGGTAGTTGTTGCGGCCGGCCGCCTTGGCGTGATACATCGCCGCGTCGGCATGGCGCATCAGGGTCTCGACATCCTGGCCGTCGTCCGGATACAGGCAGATGCCGATCGAGGGCGAGATGTGCAGGCTGTGGCCATCCACCGGCACCGGCTGGGCCAGGGCCTCGATGATCTTGTCGCCGACGGCGTCGCACTCGCTGCTTGCGTGCACGCCCGGCACCAGCACCACGAATTCGTCGCCGCCCAGGCGCGCCACGGTGTCGCTCGCGCGCACCGCGCGGCACAGGCGGTTCGCGACTTCCTTCAGCAGGTAGTCGCCGGTCAGGTGGCCGAGCGAATCGTTGATGTTCTTGAAGCGGTCGAGATCGATGAACATCACGGCCAGCTTGGTATGCGAGCGCCCCGCCGCCAGGATCGCCTGCTCCATGCGGTCGGCGAGCAGCGCGCGGTTCGGCAGGCCGGTCAGGCTGTCGTGGTAGGCCATGTGGTGCACGCGCGCCTCGGCCTGGCGCCGCTCGAGGATCTCGTCCTGCAGCAGCGCGTTGGCGCCGGCCAGTTCCGCCGTGCGTTCGGCCACCCGCACTTCGAGCTCGTCGCGCGCGCGCCGCACCTCCTCGGCGGCTTCGCGTTGGGCGGTGACGTCGTCCACCATCCAGACGCTGCGTCCGCCGGGATTTTCCAGGTCGAAGGGCCGGCCGGACAGCCGCGCCCAGAACACTTCGCCGTCGCGCCGCATCAGGCGGTGCTCGGACACGTGCACGCGCCCGGCCGCGAAGTCGCGCGCGGTCTCGGCGCGCGCCGCCTGCCAGCCGTCGCTGTCGGGGTACAGCGAGCGCACCGACACCCCGCTGATGCCGCCGGCGCCGCAGCCGAATAGCGCTTCCATCTTGCGGTTGCAATGCAGGGTGTGGCCGTTCTCGACCACGGCGATGCCGAGCACCGCGCTGTCGAGGATGGCCTGGTTTTCCAGCAGCGCGTCGCGCAGCGATTCCTCGCTGCGCTTGTGGCGGGTGCGGTCCTCGATGATCCAGGCGTGGCCGTGGGCCGGCTCTTCCGGGTTGACCATGAAGCCGATCAGCTGCACCCACAGCGGCACGCCGTCGGCGCGCACCATCTCGACCTCGGTGGTGTAGGAGCGGCCCCCGGCGAACTGCACCAGCGCGGCCTCGCCGACGGCATCGCAGACGGCGTCGGTCCGGTACAGCTGGCGCACGTGGTGCGGGAGCGGCGTGTCGCCGCGGTAGCCGAACATCTCGCGAAAGCCGCCATTGCAGCGCGTGATGCCGCGGTGGCGCGTGAAAATGATCGCCAGCGCCGAGTTGGTAAGCAGCGCCTCGACTTCGAGCTGGGCGCGGCGCGCTTCGGTGACGTCCTCGACGATCCAGATGGTGCCGGCTTCGCGCCGCCCCGGTTCGACCAGATGCGCGCGCACGCGGCACCAGAACAGCGAGCCGTCGCGGCGGCGGAAGCGCTGGCCCGCCTTTTCGAAGACCTCGCCCTGGGCGATGGTGCCGAAGGCGCCGTCCATGAAGCGGACAAAGGCTTCGGGCGACTCGAACATGTCGACCGGCGCCACGCGCGCCAGCTCTTCCGGGCTGTAGCCGGCCATCGCGGCCAGGCGCGGGTTACAGCTGCGCATCTGGCCGCCCTGGGTGAACAGGATGCCGACCGGCGCGTTCTCGATCAGCACGCGCTGCTCCAGCACCGTGGTGCGCAGGGTCTCGCGGCCCTGCTCGTAGGCGGAGACGTCGGCGAAGACGATGCTGGCGCCGCCCTGCGCGAGCGGCTGCGAACGGACCAGCACCTGCACCTTGCCCCGCGCCGTGCCCAGCACGCCATGCCAGTTGCAATCGAGGTGCAGGGCCTGGGCCAGCTGGCCTTCGGCGGTCTGGGCGGCGGCGTCGACGAAGAGTTCGGGCAGGTTGCGGCCCAGCGGCGAGGCGCCCAGCAGCAGGTCCAGCGCCTCGTTGGCGGCAATGATGACGCCGGCGCCATCGCAGGCGCAGGCAGGGGCGCCCAGCAGCCGCAAGGCATCGGCGACGAGGGCGGGTTGGCTCGACATTCTGTCCATCTTCAGGTGCATCCCAGGCGGCAGCCTCCGGATCCGGGCCGCATATTTCGTTGCCAGATGATAAACCACGTACGAGAAAAACTACTAGCACAATGGAAATATTCGAAGCAAAAACGGGCAGGCGCCGTCGTATTGACGCCACCTGCCCCGCTCCTTTGTGCATCCCGGTCAGAAAGTGTCGCCCGGTACCCGCACCCAGCCTTCCATCAGTACGCGCGCGCTGCGGCTCATCACCGCCTTGGTCACGCTCCATTCGCCGTTCGTCTCGACGGCCTCGGCGCCCACGCGCAGGGTGCCCGACGGATGGCCGAAGCGCACCGCGCTCGGCTTGCCGCCGCCGGCCGCCAGGTTGACCAGGGTGCCCGGCACCGCCGCCGCGGTGCCGATGGCCACGGCCGCCGTGCCCATCATGGCGTGGTGGAGTTTACCCATCGAGAGCGCACGCACGACCAGGTCGATGTCGCCGGCCTGCACCTGCTTGCCGCTCGACGCGGTGTAGTCCAGCGGCGGCGCGACAAAGGCCACCTTGGGCGTGTGCTGGCGGCCGATGGCTTCGTCGGCGTGCTTGATCAGGCCCATGCGCACGGCGCCGGCCGCACGGATGGTCTCGAACAGCACCAGTGCCCTGGGGTCGCCGTTGATGGCGTCCTGCAGCTCGGCGCCGGTGTAGCCGATGTCGGCGGCGTTCAGGAAGATGGTCGGGATGCCGGCGTTGATCATGGTCGCGCGCAAAGTGCCGACGCCCGGCACGTCCAGGTCGTCGACCAGCTGGCCGGTCGGGAACATCGAGCCGCCCGCGCCCTCCTCGTCGGCTGCCGGGTCCATGAATTCGAGCTGGACTTCGGCGGCCGGGAAGGTCACGCCGTCGAGTTCGAAGTCGCCGGTTTCCTGGACTTCGCCGTTCGTGATCGGCACGTGGGCGATGATGGTCTTGCCGATGTTGGCTTGCCAGATGCGGACCGTGGCCATGCCGTTTTGCGGAACGCGTTCCTTGTCGACCAGGCCGGCGCTAATGGCGAACGAGCCGACGGCCGAGGACAAATTGCCGCAGTTGCCGGACCAATCGACAAAGGCCTTGTCGATGGAGACCTGGCCGAACAGGTAGTCGACGTCGTGGCCGGCTTGCGTGCTCTTGGCGACGATGACGGATTTGCTGGTGCTGGAGGTGGCGCCGCCCATGCCGTCGATCTGCTTGCCGTAGGGGTCGGGGCTGCCGATCACGCGCAGCAGGAGCTTGTCGCGGGCTGGGCCGGGTTGTTGGGCGGCCTCGGGGAGGTCTTGCAGGCGGAAGAAGACGCCCTTGCTGGTGCCGCCGCGCATGTAGGTGGCGGGGATTTTGATTTGGGGTTGGTGTGCCATTTTTTCGTTGATCCAGTTTGGTTTGCGGGCGATGCCTCGCTGTACGTGGCCGGGTGTGGGGTGCGTCACCGCGTGGGCACGGCGTGCCCACCGTACGGGATGCGTCTCGACTGCGGTTGACAATGGGGTTTGCCGGGACCGTACGGTGGGCACTCCGTGCCCACGCGGTTACGTGCGTCACCTTGCACCCGCAACGGTGACGCACCGCCCGCAAACGTCAGCCTTATGCGGCGACCTTCGACGACGCCAGGAAGTCCTGCGCAAACCGCTGCAGCACCCCACCCGCCTCGTAGATCGACACCTCTTCCGCCGTATCCAGCCTGCAGGTCACCGGCACCTCGACGCGCTCGCCGTTCTTGCGGTTGACCACCAAGGTGAGCTGCGCACGCGGCGTGCGCTCGCCAACCACGTCATAGGTCTCGGTCCCGTCCAGTCCCAGCGTGAGACGGTTCACGCCCGGCAGGAACTCCAGCGGCAGCACGCCCATGCCGACGAGATTCGTGCGGTGGATGCGCTCGAAGCCCTCGGCCACGATTGCTTCCACGCCCGCCAGGCGCACGCCCTTGGCCGCCCAGTCGCGCGACGAACCCTGGCCGTAGTCTGCGCCGGCCACCACGATCAGCGGCTGCTTGCGCTCCATGTAGGTCTCGATCGCTTCCCACATGCGCGTGACCTGCCCTTCCGGCTCGATGCGCGCCAGCGAGCCGGCACGGACAGAACCGTCCGCATTGCGCACCATCTCGTTCTTCAGGGTTGGATTGGCGAACGTCGCGCGCTGCGCCGTCAGGTGATCGCCGCGGTGGGTGGCGTAGGAGTTGAAGTCTTCCTCCGGCAAGCCCATCTTGAACAGGTATTCGCCGGCCGCGCTGTCGCCCATGATCGCGTTCGACGGCGACAGGTGGTCGGTGGTGATGTTGTCGCCCAGGACCGCCAGCGGACGCATGCCGGTGAGCGAACGAACACCGGCCAGCGCGCCTTCCCAGTACGGCGGACGGCGGATGTAAGTGCTCATCTCGCGCCAGTCGTACAGCGGCGACACGGCCTCGCCATCGTCGGCCACGCGCGCGAACATCGGCGTATAGACCTTGCGGAACTGCTCGGGCTTCACGCTCTGCTCGATCACGGCATCGATCTCGGCGTCGCTCGGCCAGATATCGGCCAGTTTCACCGGCTGACCGTTCGTGTCCAGCCCCAGCACATCCTTCTCGATATCGAAGCGGATCGTGCCGGCAATCGCGTAGGCGATCACCAGCGGCGGCGAGGCCAGGAAGGCCTGCTTCGCGTACGGGTGGATACGGCCGTCGAAGTTGCGGTTGCCCGACAACACAGCGGTGGCGTACAGGTCGCGCTCGACGATCTCCTGCTGGATGACCGGATCCAACGCGCCGCTCATGCCGTTGCAGGTGGTACAGGCAAAGGCGACCACGCCGAAGCCCAGCTTTTCCAGTTCCGGCATCAGGCCCGCTTCTTCCAGATACAGCGACACCGCTTTCGAGCCCGGCGCCAGCGAGGACTTGACCCAATCCTTGCGCAGCAGGCCGCGTGCGTTGGCATTGCGTGCCAACAGGCCGGCGGCGATCATGTTGCGCGGGTTGTTCGTGTTGGTGCAACTGGTGATCGCCGCGATGATGACGGCGCCATCCGGCATGCGGCCCGGCTCATTTTCCACGACACCAGCGATGCCGCGCGCCGCCAGCTCCGAGGTCGGCACGCGCTTGTGCGGGTTCGACGGGCCGGCGATATTCCGTACCACGGTCGACAGATCGAAGCGCAGCACGCGCTCGTATTCGGCCGTGACCAGTGCATCGGCCCACAGGCCGGTTTCCTTCGCATACAGCTCGACCAGCTTCACGGTCTCGTCTTCGCGGCCGGTGAGCTTCAGGTACTTGATGGTCTGCTCGTCGATGTAGAATATCGCGGCAGTGGCGCCGAATTCCGGCGCCATGTTCGAGATCGTCGCGCGGTCGCCCAGGGTCAGCTTGGCCGCACCTTCGCCGTAGAACTCGAGGTAAGTGGACACCACTTTCGAGGCGCGCAGGAACTCGGTCAACGCCAGCACCACGTCGGTGGCGGTGATGCCCGGCTGCGGTTTACCGGTCAGTTCGACGCCGACGATATCGGGCAGGCGCATGTAGGACGCGCGGCCCAGCATCACGCTCTCGGCTTCCAGGCCGCCCACGCCGATGGCGATCACGCCCAGCGCGTCGACCATCGGGGTGTGCGAATCGGTGCCGACCAGGGTATCCGGGAAGGCCACGCCATCCTTGGTCTGGATGACCGGCGACATGCGCTCCAGGTTAATCTGGTGCAGGATGCCGTTCCCGGGCGGGATCACGTCCACGTTCTGGAAGGCCTTCTTGGTCCAGTCGATGAAGTGGAAACGGTCTTCGTTGCGGCGGTCTTCGATGGCGCGGTTCTTGGCAAAGGCGTCGGGGTCGAAGCCGCCGCACTCCACCGCCAGCGAGTGGTCGACCACCAGCTGGGTCGGCACCACCGGGTTCACCAGGGCCGGATTGCCGCCTTCGAGCGCGATGGCGTCGCGCAGGCCGGCCAGGTCGACCAGGGCGGTCTGGCCCAGGATGTCGTGGCAGACCACGCGCGCCGGGAACCAGGGAAAGTCGAGGTCGCGTTTACGCTCGATGAGCTGCTTCAGCGACGGCACCAGCGACACGGGCTCGCAGCGGCGCACCAGGTTTTCGGCCAGCACGCGCGAGGTGTAGGGCAGCTTGTCCCAGGCGCCGGCTTCGATCTCGTCGACGGCTGCGCGCGCGTCGAAGTAATGCAGATTGGTGCCGTGCAGGGGTTTGCGGTATGCGTTGTTCATGATGTCGGTGTTACGAGAGATAGTTGTCGATGCTGCTTGGCGTAATACTGGCCGTCATGCAAAAAGGCGTCCGGCTCCAGGCCGAACTGCCTGAAGCCGAAACGCTCGTACAGGCCGATGGCCGCCGCATTCCCGTCGATGACGGTGAGCGTGATCTGGCGGATAAAGCCGAGCGAGCGGGCGAAGCCGATCAGGTGCGCTACCAGCGCGGAAGCGATGCCGCGGCGCTGGCGTGCGGGATCGACCACCAGGGCATTCAGGCTGGCCGAGTGGCGGTTCTTCTGCCCGTCCTGCGTGCGCAAGCAGATGGCGCCGGCCAGCTCGATGCCGTCGAAGGCGCCGAACCAGTAGTCGCCGGCCTTGTCCAGGCGCTGCTCGGCCCAGGCCAGCGGTTGCAGCAGCGCTTCGTCATACGAGGGACGAAAGGCGTGCGGAAAGGCGCGCAGGCCCGCCAGCCGCAGCGCACGGTAGCGCGCGGCATCGGCGGGGCCGAGCCGGCGCAGCGTGAGAGCGGTGGCGGGCAGCGTGTGCATTATGTACGGTCGGCGATCGGCACGAATTGCAGGTCTTCCGGACCGACGTAGTTCGCGCTCGGGCGGATGATCTTGTTGTCGATGCGCTGCTCGATGATGTGGGCGGCCCAGCCCGAGGTGCGCGAGATGACGAACAGCGGCGTGAACATCGCGGTCGGCACGCCCATCATGTGGTACGACACGGCCGAGAACCAGTCCAGGTTCGGGAACATCTTCTTCACTTCCCACATCACCGACTCGAGGCGCTCGGCGATGTCGAACATCTTCATCGAACCGGCCGACTGCGACAGGCTGCGCGCCACTTCCTTGATCACCACGTTGCGCGGGTCGCTGATGGTGTACACCGGGTGGCCGAAGCCGATCACGACTTCCTTGTTCGCCACGCGGTTGCGGATGTCGGCCTCGGCTTCGTCGGCGTTTTCGTAGCGCTTCTGGATGTCCAGCGCAACCTCGTTGGCGCCGCCGTGCTTCGGACCGCGCAGCGCGCCGATGGCGCCGGTAATCGCCGAGTGCATGTCCGAACCGGTGCCGGCGATCACGCGCGCGGTGAAGGTCGAGGCATTGAATTCGTGTTCGGCGTACAGGATCAGCGAGGTGTGCATCGCCTGTACCCACTCGTCCGATGGCTTATGACCGTGCAGCAGGTGCAGGAAGTGGCCGCCGATGGAATCGTCGTCGGTCTCGGTCTCGATGCGCTTGCCGTTATGGCTGTAGTGGTACCAGTACAGCAGCATCGAGCCGAACGAGGCCATCAGGCGGTCGGCGATGTCGCGTGCGCCGGCGACATTGTGGTCGTCTTTTTCCGGCAGCGCGCAACCGAGCGCCGAGACGCCGGTACGCATCACGTCCATCGGGTGGCTGCCGGCCGGCAGGGCTTCCAGCGCCAGCTTCACGGCTTGCGGCAGGCCGCGCAGCATTTTCAGCTTGGCCTTGTAGCCGCGCAGTTCGGCGGCGGTCGGCAGTTTGCCGTGCACCAGCAGGTAGGCGATTTCCTCGAATTCGCAGGAGTCGGCCACGTCCAGGATGTCGTAGCCGCGGTAGTGCAGATCGTTGCCCGATTTGCCGACCGAGCACAGGGCGGTGTTACCGGCGGCGACGCCCGACAGGGCCACGGATTTCTTCGGCTTGAAGGTTGGGGTTTGTTGTTCGCTCATGTTGGTCTCCTGTTTTCGATTATTTCTTTTGTGCGGCAAAAAGGGCATCCAGCTTCTGTTCGAAGTCGTGGTAATTGATGCGCTCGTAGAGTTCGGCGCGGGTCTGCATGGTGTCGACCACGGCCTGCTGGCTGCCGTCGCGGCGAATCGCAGTGTAGACGTTTTCGGCCGCCTTGTTCATGGCGCGGAAGGCGGACAGCGGGTACAGCACCAGGCCGACGTCGGCCGTCTTCAGTTCGTCGACCGTGAACAGCGGAGTCGAGCCGAACTCGGTGATGTTGGCCAGGATCGGCACGCCGACGGCTTTCGCGAACTTCGAATACATGGCGAGATCCGTCATCGCTTCCGGGAAGACCATGTCGGCGCCGGCTTCGACGCAGGCGACGGCGCGGTCGATGGCGGCGTCGATGCCTTCCACGGCCAGCGCATCGGTGCGCGCCATGATCACGAAGTTCTCGTCGGTGCGGGCGTCCACCGCTGCCTTGATGCGGTCGACCATCTCGGCTTTCGAGACGATTTCCTTGCCCGGACGGTGGCCGCAGCGCTTGGCGCCGACCTGGTCCTCGATGTGCATGGCGGCGGCGCCGAACTTGATCATCGACTTCACGGTGCGGGCGACGTTGAATGCCGAGGAACCGAAGCCGGTGTCGACGTCGACCAGCAGCGGCAGGTCGCACACATCGGTGATGCGGCGCACGTCGGTGAGCACGTCGTCCAGGTTCGAGATGCCCAGGTCCGGCAGGCCGAGCGAACCGGCCGCCACGCCGCCACCCGACAGGTAGATGGCCTTGAAGCCGGCACGCTTGGCCAGCAGGGCGTGGTTGGCGTTGATGGCGCCGACAACCTGCAGCGGCGATTCTTCCTGGACGGCGCGGCGGAACAGCGCGCCTGGCGATTGGATCATGGTGTCTCCTGGTGGTTCGATGAATGGATGCTTCGATAACTGCAAGGAGCGTGCCAGCGCAGCCGACACGGTTTGGGCTGTCGAAAAGCCTGATGGTTCAGGCATTTAGCGTCAAGCAGCCTCCTGCATCAATATCTACGTTGTTTCATCCGTGTTTCACATTGAAACATGTTCGAAACAGTGTTGCAGTAGAATTGCAACATGCGCCCTCTCTCTCCCCTGCCGCAAGAAGTCGACAAGCCCGTGATCTGGACCGTCTCGGTGTCGCGCCTGTCCGACCTGCTGCGCGACATCACGCTCGAGTATGACCACCTCGCGACCATCGAGCCGATCAACCTCGGCTTCGACGAAGCTGCGCGCCATATCCGCGAACGCATGGCGAGCGAGCGCTGCGACGTGGTGATTGCGGCCGGCTCGAACGGCGCCTACCTGAAAGGCCGCGTCTCGGCGCCGGTGGTCGTGGCCAAGGCCAGCGGCTTCGACGTGATGGGGGCGCTGGCGCGGGCCCGCAAGGTCTCCAGCCGCATCGGCGTGATCAGCTACCAGCAGCCCTTGCCGGAACTGGCCGACTTCAGCGCCACCTTCGGCCTCACCATCGCCCAGCGCACGTATGTGACGCGCGAGGATGCGCGAGCGGCGATCAAGGAGATGAAGACGGCCGGGATCGAGGTCGTAGTCGGCGCCGGATTGATCACGGACCTGGCCGAGGAAGCGGGCCTGACCGGCGTGTTCCTGTACTCGGCGGCCTCGATCCGCCAGGCCTTCGACGATGCGCTGGAGCTCGCCCGCCTGACGCAACTGGAAGCAAACCGCATCCGCCGTGGGCCGGCCAACGAAACGCGGCGCGCGCGGCGCGGCCTGAACGACCTGCGCGGCGAGTCCGAGGCGATGGAGCGGCTGCGCCAGTCGGTGGTGCTGTATGCGCGCTCGCCGGCGACGGTCCTGATCCAGGGCGAGACCGGCAGCGGCAAGGAACTCGTGGCCCAGGCCATCCACCGCGAAGGCCCGCGCAACCTGGGCGCGAACCGGCCTTTCGTGGCGGTGAACTGCGGGGCGATTGCCGAGTCCTTGCTGGAGTCGGAACTGTTCGGGCACGAGGAAGGCGCCTTTACCGGCGCGCGCCGTGGCGGGCATGCGGGCTTGTTCGAGGCCGCGAATCGCGGCACGCTGTTCCTCGACGAGATCGGCGAGATGCCGCTGGCCTTGCAAACGCGTTTGCTGCGCGTGCTGGAAGAGCGCGAAGTCATGCGCGTGGGCGGCACGCGGCCGGTGCCGATCGAGGTGCGGGTAATCAGCGCCACCCACTGCGACCTGGAGGCGCGCGTGCGCGAGGGGCGCTTCCGGGCCGACCTGTTCTATCGTCTTGCCGTGCTGCGCCTGGCGCTGCCGCCGCTGCGCGCGCGCGTGCCGGACATCGCGCCGCTGGCCGAATGGTCGCTGAAGCAGTCGCTGGCGGCATTGGGTGCGCGGCCGCATCCGAACCTGCATGCGGAGTTGACGGCCTGCGCGCCGCTGCTGGAGCGTTATGGCTGGCCGGGGAATGTGCGCGAGCTGCGCAACCTGATGGAGCGCCTGGCCCTGTTCCTGGCGGCGGAACCCTTGCAGGCGCTGACGCCGGGCTTTTTGCTGTCGGTGGCGCCGGAACTGGGACACACTACCCTGGCCGTCGCTCCGGGCACGCCCGCCGCCACGTTCGCGCCCCCGTCCCGTCCTGCGGAAAGCACCGCCGACATCGTGGCGCGCTTCGGCGGCTCGCGCGAGGCAGCGGCGCGGCACCTGGGGATCAGCCGCACCACGCTGTGGCGGCGCCTGAAAGACAACACCTGAGAGGACGCCGGAGACGGCACCTGGATGCGCATGCCCGCAAGCGCTTGAAAAGCGGCTTGCCTTGAGAACAATCGTTCTCTTAGACTGAGCAGCGGTGTGCGATGCGCGTCGCTGGGGCGCAGCCGCACGTGTTGCCTTGTTCAACCTTCCATTTGCGAGTGCCGCCTTGGCTTCCGCCGCACAACAACGTCCTTCCTACAGCGAAGCAGCAGTGCTGGTAGCCATCGTGTTCGGATGGTTCATTCTTTCGTCGGTGTTCGCCGCACTCGACGGCTTCCCGACGCCTGCGGCGTTTTCGGATGCCTCCCTGGTAGGCCTGATGGTGACGGAACTGGTGCTGGGGGCGATGGCCTTGTCCTTCCTGCGCTTTCGCGGCCATGCATTGAAGGACCTGCTGCCGGCACCGGACTGGCGCGGCGCCATGGAAGGCACCGTCCTGTGCGGCGCGGCGATCATTGCCTGTGGCGTGGTGAACGCCCTGCTCCCTTCCAGCCCCGGTGCGGTCGACCCGGTGGCCCGGATGCTGGCGCAAGCCAAGCCTTCTTTGACCGTGGCGCTTGCCGCGTCCGTATTGAATGGCCTGTACGAAGAAACCTTCCTGCTCGGCTACCTGATGCGTGGCTTCGCCTCGTTCGGCGCCTCGTTTGCTTTGGGACTGAGCGTGCTGGTGCGCGTCCTGTACCACCTGTACCAGGGTCCGGCGGGCGCCGTGTCCATCGTCGTCTTCGGCATCATGCTTGGCGTTTCCTATTGGCGCACCCGCCGGCTCTGGCCCGCGGTCGTCGCGCACATCCTGGCCGACATCATCGGCTTGTCCTGGTAGGCGCTATCCAGCAGAATTTCCACATCGGGCACACCACCAACCGTATCGAGCAGGAGCAGCAGTGATTGCCATTCAAGACCGCTATCGCGGCGCACTTATCGGACTCGCCTGTGGCGACGCCATCGGAACCACGGTCGAATTCCAGCCGCGCGGCAGCTTCCCGCCATTGACCGACATGGTCGGCGGCGGTCCTTTCGACCTGAAACCGGGCGAATGGACCGACGACACCTCGATGGCCCTGTGCCTGGCCCATAGCCTGCTGCATGTCGGGGGATTCGACCCGGTCGACCAGATGAACCGCTACTGCAACTGGTATAACTGGGCTATATGAGCTGGGGCTACATGAGCAGCACCGGCGAGTGCTTCGATATCGGTAACACGACGGCGCAGGCGCTGCGCAGGTATCTTGACGACCGCAACCCGTTTGCCGGATCGACGGATGCCTCTTCCGCCGGCAACGGCGCCTTGATGCGTCTTGCGCCGGTGCCGATGTATTACGCCGAGGACGAAACGGCGGTATTGCGCTACGCCGGCGACAGCACGCGCACGACGCACGGCGCGCAGGAGGCGATCGAATGCTCGCGTCTCTTCGGCCTGCAATTGCGCGCGGCCTTGAAAGGCGCCTCGAAGGAAGCCATCCTGTCCGTCGCCTGTCCCGAACCCTTGAGCGCGCGGGTGGCGGCGATCGCCAACCGCGCTTTCCTCGATAAACCGGTCGGACAGATCAAGGGCAGCGGCTACTGCGTCCAGTCCCTCGAGGCCGCCCTCTGGTGCTTCTGGCACGCGACCTCGTTCAAGGACGCCGTACTGCAAGCGGCCAACCTGGGCGACGATGCCGATACGACCGCGGCCATCTGCGGGCAACTGGCGGGCGCATACTACGGCGTGGGAGACATTCCCCAGGCCTGGATCGACAAGCTGGCGATGAGCGACGATATCGTGGTGCTTGCAGACAGGCTGCTTGCCGAACGCCACGAGGTCTCCTCCCTGTCCAGCCAATAGCGTCAATCCACGAGGCGAACATGCATATCGAACGCATCGACTTCGACGAGGTCTTCGATGTCCAGCCGGGACCGGGCGACTTCAGTTTCCGGAGCGGGGGACAAACCCACTACGCCGTGAATCTCTGGCGCGGCCTGATACCGCAGGCCGGATCGTCCTACCTCATCGCCTTTGCCAAACCTGGCGACTGGTCCACGGTCCTCGGCTGGCTCGACCTGCAAACGGGAACGCGCCGGCTCAAGAACAACACCTGGCTTGCCGTGCTATCCGACATGACGGCCATCGCCTGGCTGGCGCCCTTCCTGCTGGGCGGCGCGCTGCTGTTCATCGGTCCGGGGGCGGCGCTTGCCGTGCTGCTGGCCTTGTGCGGCTTCGCCTGCCTGCGCCTGTACCAAATCGCCAGCCGCGGGCGGCGGGTCATGCGGGCGCTGTTGGCAGCCCATGCGGGAACGCCGTCCTCAGTGGCCGGCTAACTTCAGGGCGCGATCCGGGCCGCCCGGCGTTGCCGCAAACTGTAGATCATGAAGCCGACCACGCCCAGGTTGACGGCAAGCAGCGCGGCGCTGAGCAGGCTGGGCCGGTGAAACAGTTCCCGGCACTCGAAAGGCAGGTAGACGGCGCCGCTGGCTGCGGCAAAGGCTTCGCCCCAGGCGCGTTCGAACCATAGTCCATAGGCCTCGACCATGCGCACGGCGGAATACGCGAGCGCCGCTGCGGCGAGCCCCATCAGGTGCGCATCGTCGAGCTTGCCCGCATAGGCGAGGAACACGCGCGGCGTGTGCGCGGCGGGGTTCAGGTGGGCATGCGTGACCAGGGCCTCGGCGAGCTGCTGCACATTCCGGTGCACGAGTGCGAACAGGCCGAAACCGGTCAGCAGCACGACCAGGCCTTTTGCTGCCTCGATGGCGGCCACGGTGCGGATACCTTGCGACAGACGCATGCTTCTTCCTCTCCCGGCGATTGACCCGTCCCGGATTTTGCCAGAAGCGCCCGTGCACGCGCGGACGGGAGAGTCCGGCACGCCACCGGAACGCAGATGGCGGCCCTGCCCGAGCCGCTCGACCCGCGCGCCTTGCGCGTGGCGGCCATGGTGCGGCAAGACCTGGCCGACCGCCGCACCGTTGCCGAACTTGCGCGCGCGGCGGGCGCCAGCGCGCGTACGGTCGAGCGCCTGTTTGCCACCGAAACCGGCATGTCTTTCGGCAGCTGGCGCATTCGCCACCGCATCCTGGCGGCCCTGGAGCGCCTGGCCTATGGCGACAGCGTCGGCGACGTGGCCTTCGCCGTGGGCTACGAGTCGGCGTCGAGCTTTGTGGCCACCTTTCGCCAGGCGTTCGGCACGACGCCGGCGCGTTACTTCGATTCTCCGCAGGTCTAGCTGCGTTGCGCGCAGCCGATGCTGATCAACGCAGACCGATCAACGCAGGCCAATCCACGCAGGCAGATCAGCCCATGCCGATCAACGCATGCACGTCACATAGGCCTTGACGTCGCTGCCCGACGGCGTCGCTACGCCGCTCGCCAGATTCAGCGCCACGTGCGTGCTGGCGCCGGCGCCGGCGTCCGCCGTCCAGGCGTCGCCCGTGGCCCAGTTCTGCCCCACCAGCTGTCCTGAATCGATCAGCGCCTTCAGCTCGGCCTGGGTTGGCAGTTTCCAGCCGGTCTTGCCCTGGATCGTCGTGTTCTTGCAGAAGGCATCGGCCTTGGCCCAGTCCAGCACGAACGACGCCGGCATCCACACGACTTCGCCGCGGGTGACGAAAGCGGCGGTGGTGGCGGGCGCCACGCACTGGCCGTTTTCGCGCACCGACGGCGGCTCGCAGACGCGCGCGGTCACGGTCAGCAGGGTGCTGGTCGAGGTCGGGTTGTAGCTCCCGGTTTGCGGCTGCGACGCCGTGATGGTGCTGGTGCCGGCCACGTGCACGGTGACGGTCTTGCCGACGATGGTGGCCACGGCCGGGTTGCTGCTGGTGAAGACGAACTGCCCCGGGCTGTCCGAGCTTGGCGCAACCAGGTCGAAAGGAGCATCGCCTTCGACCTTGTTAATTGCCGGGAAATCGCCCAGCTCGACGCCGTGGCCGCCGCAGGCGGACAACACGAGCAGCACTGCGGCTGCGGTCATGGAAAGAATGCGCTTGATGCTCATAAGATAGACGTCCGGGGGCGAAAAGGATGGAGCAGTATAGCACCGGCCGGCAATATAAATTGACAAAATCATATGCTGGCGGGGTAGACCGATTGAGCCTGCGCAGCCCGTCCAGGCTGCCGATATGCTTCAGAAGCGTGCCTCATGAATCGCATACCGATATGCGATTATCTTATTAAACAAGCATGACTAGACATGTTAATGTGACGCCCCTCGACGCTGCGCGGTGTGCCATGATGACAGTTCAACCCCGCACCGCCAGATCGCCGTAAGATACCTTGTTGTTCACAACTGGCGCCCATCCGCGCCATCTTTCCTGCGTTCACGGCGCCCACAAGGCGCCACTTTGGAGGCAACATGCAACGCGAAACGGAACACCTGTCACAGGCAGCGATCTTCTCGCTGATCGGCAATACCCCGTTGGTACAAGTCACGCGCATGGACACCGGTCCCTGCCAGCTCTTCCTCAAGCTTGAATCGCAGAATCCCGGCGGCTCGATCAAGGACCGCATCGGCGTGGCCATGATCGAAGCGGCCGAGGCAGACGGCAGCCTGAAGCCCGGCGGCACCGTGGTCGAGGCCACCGCCGGCAACACCGGCCTGGGCCTGGCCCTGGTGGCGCGCATCAAGGGTTACCGCGTGGTGCTGGTGGTGCCCGACAAGATGGCCGCCGAAAAGGTGCTGCACCTGAAGGCCCTGGGCGCCGAGATCCACCTGACCCGCTCCGACGTCGGCAAGGGCCACCCCGAGTACTACCAGGACGTGGCGGCGCGACTGACGCGCGACATCCCCGGCGCCTGGTTCGCCGACCAGTTCAACAACCTCGCCAACCCGCGCGCCCACGAAACCACCACCGGCCCCGAGATCTGGCAGCAGACCGGACACGATCTCGATGCCATCGTGGTCGGCGTGGGCTCGTCGGGCACCCTCACCGGCCTGTCGAACTACTTCAAGCACGCCCAGCCGAACCTGGAATTCGTGCTGGCCGACCCGCAGGGTTCCATCCTCACCGAATACGTGCAGACCGGGCACCTGTCGAAGGACGCGGGTTCCTGGGCGGTCGAAGGCATCGGCGAAGACTTCATTCCCGGCATCGCCGATCTCTCGCGCGTGAAGAGCGCATACAGCATCAGCGACGAGGAAAGCTTCAACACCGCGCGCGCCCTGCTGCAGCACGAAGGCATCCTGGCCGGTTCCTCCACCGGCACCCTGCTCGCCGCCGCCCTGCGCTACTGCCGCGAACAGACCACGCCGAAACGCGTCGTCACCTTTGTCTGCGACACCGGCACCCGCTATCTCACCAAGGTCTACAGCGACGGCTGGATGGTCGACCAGGGCCTGCTGCAGCGGCCGAAACTGGGCGACTTGCGCGACCTGATCGGGCGCCGCTTCGACGCCGGCGAGGTCGTCTCCCTGGCGCCGACCGATACCCTGCTCACCGCCTTCAACCGCATGCGCAGCAGCGACCTGGCCCAAATGCCCGTCATCGACAACGGCCGCCTGGTCGGCATCATCGACGAATCCGACCTGCTGCTGCATGTGATCGACGAACCCGGGCACTTCAAGTCGCCGGTGTCGCACACCATGACGGCGCATCTGCAAACCCTGAAGCCATCGAGCAGCATGGCGCAGTTGCGCAGCATCCTCGACCGCGGCCTGACCGCCGTGATTGCGGACGGCGACAAGTTCTATGGCCTGATCACCCGTTTCGACCTTCTCAACCATCTGCGCAGGACCTTATCGTGACCACTACCGTGAACGACACCGACAACAAACAGCATCTTGCCACCCGCGTCATCCACGGCGGCCAGGCGCCCGACCCGAGCACCGGCGCCGTCATGCCGCCGATCTTCGCCACCTCGACTTTTGTGCAGGAGAGCCCGGGCGTGCACAAGGGCCTGGACTACGGCCGTTCGCACAACCCCACGCGCTGGGCGCTCGAGCGCTGCGTGGCCGACATCGAAAGCGGCAGCGCGGCGTTTGCCTTCGCCTCCGGCCTGGCCGCGATTTCGGCAGTGCTGGAACTGCTGCCGGCCGGCTCGCACATCGTGGCCGGCGACGACATGTACGGCGGCACCTACCGCCTGTTCGAGCGCGTGCGCCGCAAGAGCGCCGGCCACAGCTTCAGCTACGTGAACCTGGCCGATCCGGAAGCGCTGGCCGCCGCGATCACGCCTGACACGAAAATGGTCTGGGTCGAAACGCCGACCAACCCGATGCTGAAACTGGCCGACCTGGAAGCGATTGCAGGCCTGTGCCGCGAGCGCGGCATCATCAGCGTCTGCGACAACACCTTCGCCAGCCCGATCAACCAGCGCCCACTGGAACTGGGCATCGACATCGTGGTGCACTCGACCACCAAGTACATGAACGGCCACTCCGACGTGATCGGCGGCGTGGCGGTGGTCGGCAATGCAGCCCACCATGCCGAGCTGCGCGAAGGGCTCGGCTTCATCCAGAACGCGGTGGGCGCGATCCAGGGTCCGTTCGACAGCTTCCTGGTGCTAGGCGGGATCAAGACCCTGGCCCTGCGCGTCGAGCGCAGCAGCGCCAACGCCCTGGCGCTGGCGCAGTGGATGGAGCGCGAACCGAAGGTGCGCAAGGTGCATTACCCCGGGCTGGAATCGCACCCGCAGCACGCGCTGGCGCGGCGCCAGATGGATGCTTTTGGGGGCATCATCTCGATCGAACTCGATACCGACCTGGCGGGCGCGCGCCGTTTCCTCGAAACCTGCAAGGTCTTCACGCTGGCTGAAAGCCTTGGCGGCGTCGAGAGCCTGATCGAACATCCGGCCCTGATGACGCACGCGACGATTCCGCCGGCGCAGCGTGCGGAACTCGGCATCGGCGACAGCCTGATCCGCCTGTCGGTGGGCATCGAGCACCTGGAAGACCAGCGCGCCGACCTGCAGCGCGCATTGGCGGCGGCGTAGTCAGCCGGCGTAGTCAGGCGGCGTATTCAGGCGGCCAGTGCCAGCCGCTGCGGCGCGGGCTCAAATGCCACAGCGGCATCGGCTACCGGCTCCCCACGCAGTTTGAAGGTGCCGACCAGGCGCGCGAGTTCCGCCGCCTGCTCGCGCATCGCGTCGGCGGCGGCCGCCGCTTCCTCGACCATCGCCGCGTTCTGCTGGGTCGAGACATCCATCTCCGCGATTGCCTTGCCCACCTGGGCTACCCCGCCGGCCTGGCTGGCACTGGCGCTGTCGATGGCGGCCAGGATCGCCGCCACCTCGCGCACGTGGGCCAGCACGGCGCGCATGGTGGCGCCAGCCGCGTTCGCGATGCCGGTGCCCGATTCGATTTCCGCGCTCGATGTGCCGATCAGGGTCTTGATCTCTTTCGCCGCCTGGGCCGAGCGCGCCGCCAGGTTGCGCACCTCGGACGCCACCACCGCAAAGCCGCGCCCCTGCTCGCCGGCGCGCGCCGCTTCCACCGCCGCGTTCAGGGCCAGGATGTTGGTCTGGAAGGCGATGCTGTCGATCATGCCGGTGATGTCGACGATGCGCGCGGCCGACGCCTTGATCGCGCCCATGCGCGCCACCAGCTGCTCGACGGCTTGCGCGCCCTCGCCGGCCACGTTCGACGCGGTCTGGGCCAGGCTGTTCGCGTGCCGGGAGCTGGCATTGTTCTCCGCGATGGCCTCGAGCAGCGCGTCCATCGCGCCCACGGTCTGGCGCAGGGCCGTGGCCTGGCGCTCGGTGCGCTGCGACAAATCGTGGTTGCCGTCGGCGATTTCGTTGGATGCCGAATCGATGGCGTGGGCGCCTTGCAGCACCCGGGCCACGGTGCTGGACACGCCGCCGGTCATGCCGTTCAGGGCATCGAACAGGCGGCCGATTTCGTCGTGGCGGGTGTGGGCGATGGTCGGGCGCAGGTCGCCGTGCGCAACCTGTTCGGCCAGCAGCACGGCCTGCTGCAGCGGGCCGACGATGTTGCGGGTCAGTAGCCAGGCCAGGATGGCGCCGATGGCCAGCGCGGTGGCGCCGAGCGCCAGCAGCAGGCCCTTGCTGAAGGCGGTGCTGGCGGCAGAGGCGTCGGCCAGGCGGTGGGCTTCGCTGCTTTCATATGCGAGCAGCGCCTCCAGCGCGGCGGCCTGCGCCTGATAGGCCGGTTCCCAGCGGTTGTGGATGATGTCTTCGACGATGCTGGTCTGGCCGAGATCCTTGGCGCGGAACAGGTCGGCCTGGGCGGCGGCCAATGCCGTGCCGTGCCTGGCGGCGGCGGCGCTCAGGCTGCGTTCTTTTTCGCTGGCGGGCAGCTTCTTCAGCTTGGCGGCGGTGGCGGCGATGTTCTTGCGGCCGTCGGCCAGCTTGGCCTGGAAATAGTCGGCCAGTTCCAGGCTGTCGCTGCGCGCGATGGCAATCGTACGCGAGCCGTTCAGGCGTTCGAGGCCAAGCAGGTCGGAGAC
Organism: Massilia sp. YIM B02769; assembly: GCF_030411995.1. Classification (GTDB taxonomy): domain Bacteria; phylum Pseudomonadota; class Gammaproteobacteria; order Burkholderiales; family Burkholderiaceae_D; genus Telluria. Next base: position 9,588 of record NZ_JASNRC010000021.1, on the reverse strand, counting down.
CAGCTGCTGCTTGGCGAGCTTGTCCTCGACCAGGTCGGCGGTGAGGGCGTCGGCGGCCTGCATGCGCCACAGGGCGACGCTGGCGATGACGACGATGACGAGGGAAACGATGGCGAAGGAACCGAGGATCCTGGTGCCGGTGTGGAGCTTTGCAAGTCGCATCACGGTGGGGTGAAGTGAAGAGAATACTTGCAGTGTAGAAACTTAATGTGACAGGGATGTGAACGCCGGAGAGATGATGATTTTGCCGATGATCGGGGGATGAAGCGGTGGGTACGAGTACCCACCCTACGTAGGGTGGGTACTCGTACCCACCATTGCGCATCATGCATTGACGCGGCGCCACCCGCACGCCGCGGACCACATCACTCCCGCTTCAACGCCGGAATCGCCGCCGGCTTCCACGGCTTGACCGGCTGCTCCCGCATCTTCTTCTGCAGCAGCTCGATCGCCACCTCCAGCTGGCGGTCGCGCCCTTCGAAGGTCTCGTGCGGCAGGTTGTCGACCTCGACGTCCGGCGTCACGCCCACGCCCTCGATCAGCCACTCGCCGTCGGTCGAGAATTGCCCGAACTCCGCCGCGCGCGCCATGCCGTTATCCAGCAGCCCATTACCGTCGCTCAACCACACGCCCGCGCCGGCGGTGCGCTTGCCGACCAGCGGCCCGAGCTTCAGCGCCTTGATGCCAGCGGCAAAGGTCTCGCCGTCGGAATAGGTCAGCTCGTCGACCAGCACCACCAGGTGGCCGCGGAAGGTGTTCTGCATGTTCGACTGCGGCTGCTTGCCGTTCGACGCCCAGAAGGCCCAGGAGCGGCGCAGCAGCTTCTCGATGATCCAGCTGTCGATGTTGCCGCCGTTGTTGCGGCGCACGTCGATGATCAGGCCTTCCTTGTTGATGTTGACGTAGAAGTCGCGCGCAAAGGCGTTGATGTCGCGTGCGACCATGGCGCGCAGGTGCAGGTAGCCGATCTTGCCTTTCGACGCCGTATCGGCCTGCTGGGCCCTGCCCTGTTCCCAGTCGGCGTAGCGCAGGCTGGCGTGCTTCGCCATCGACACCGGCGTGACGATGGTTTGTCTCGGCTTGCCGCCCGGGGTCTTCACCCCCAGCAGCACCTGCTTGTCGGCCTGGTCCAGCAGCAAATCGGCGATGTCGCGCGCATCGACCAGCGACTTGCCGTTCACGGCCAGGATGATGTCGCCTTCCTTCACGTCGACGTCCGGCATCGAGAGCGGACCGGCTTCCGACGGCAGTTCCGGCTCGCTGCGGTAGACGCGGTCGACGCGGTAGCCTTCGGCGGTACGGGTCAGCACCGCGCCCAGGGTGGACGGCGTGCCTTCGCTGGCCGCGCGGCGCAGCTCGCCCGGACGGATCTGCGAGTGCAGCGCACCGACTTCGCCGACCATCATCCCGAGCACGTCGTCGAGTTCGGCGCGGTCGGTCACGCGCTCGACCAGCGGCGCGTAACGCGTGCGCACGGCGTTCCAGTCGATGCCGCGCATGTTGGCGTCGTACAGGAAGTCGCGGTGCATGCGCCAGGCGTCGTTGAACATCTGCACCCACTCCATGCGCGGGTTCGAGCTCACCGCCCAGTCGTCGACCTTGATCTTCGCCTTGGTCAGATCGGCCGGGGCCTTGGCGCCGGCGTCGACGATCAGCATGTCGCCCGGCGTGCCCTTGGCGAAGGTACGGTAGAAGACGTGCTTGCGGTCCGTGGTCAAACCGAACTCGCGCACGTTGGCGACAAAGGTTTCCAGCTTCGGCGTGCTGCGTGCGATCTCCAGCGTCTTCAGCGTACCCTTGCCGCCTTCTTCCGCATCGAGCACATACAGGCGCTTGTCGTCGACGGCCAGTGCGCTGTAGTTGCCCGATTCGACAGGCACTTCGTACAGGCGCTCGCGCAGGCCGGCATACACGATGGCCGGGGTCGGCGCCTTCGGTTTCTCGGCCGCCGCCGATGCTTTTGCAGTCGCAGTGGCCGCAGCTGTCGCTGCCGCCACTGCTGCGCTCTTGTCGGCGTCGCGGTCGTCCGGCGACTTGATCGCTTCGCGCGCGGCGGCCTCCGGCGACTTTTCTTCCGGCTTGGTCAGCTCGTCTTCGGGCTTGAACGGGAAGCGGCTGCCCGGCTGCAGCGCCAGCGCATACACCCCGACGCGCTTGTCGAACACCGGCCCCATGTTGCGGTCGCCCCAGGGCGAGGCGTTACCGAGGTTGAAGTTGCGCGCCGAGAGGAAGTACAGCCATTTGCCATCGGGCGAGAACACCGGCGCATGCGATTCGTAGCGGTCGGTGGTGACGAAGGCCATCTGCTTCGTGGCCAGGTTGAACATGCCGATCTGGTTGCGCTGCTCGCTCGATCCGGCGCGGACAAACGCCAGGTTGCGGCTGTCCGGCGACCATACCACCTGGTCCGGGCGATCGATGCCGGCCTGGCCGGCGTCGTCGATGATGACGTTGGTTTTCTTGTCGAGGTCCAGCAGCCAGGTGCGGCCCTTCTTGTCGGTGTGGGCCAGCCATTTGCCGTCCGGGGACGGATACAGGGCGGCGCGGTGCGAGGCGCCGTCGCGGGTCAGGCGCTCGCCGCTGCCGGAACCGTCGGCCGCATAGCGCCAGATCTCGTTTTCGCCGCTGGCGTCGACAAAGGCGTAGACCCATTTGTCGTCGTGGCTGAAGACCGCGCTGCGGGCACGGGCGCCGTCCGGCACGGCGATCTCGACGCGGCGGTGCTTGCCGGTGCCGGCAATCGTCACACGGCCGCGCGCGGTGATCACGATGCGCTCGGCCTTGCTGGCCGGCTCGATGCTGGTCAGCGCATCCAGCGGCGACTTCACGCGGCGCATGCGCTGCTGGTCGAAGTCCGACAACAGGCTGGCGTTCAGGCGGCTGTCCTGGCCGCTGGCGATGTCGAACACGTGCAGGTCGGCGCCCAGCTGGTAGGCGATGCGGCCGTCGCCGAGCGAGGCGCTGCGCACGTCCCATTCCTTATGACTGGTCAGTTGACGGCGGTCGGAGCCGTCCGGGTTCGCGCTCCACAGGTTGTCGGCGCCGTTGGCGTCGCTGATGAAGTAGAGGCGGCCCTGCCACCACATGGCGCGGCGGTTGTTGGCGGCATTTGCATCGCTGCCCTTGAACAGCTGCTGGGCTTCGCCTTTGCCGCCGAGCTCGTAGCGCCATAGCTGGGCGGTGGCGCCGCCGCGGTAGGACTTGACGTTATCGTTGGTCATGGCCAGGCCCATGCGCGTGAAGTAGACGGTCTTGCCGTCGTCGCTCAGGGTGGCGTCGTTGGCATCGGCCAGCGGCAGCACGCGGCGCGCGAGTTTTACCGGATCGAGCGCGGCGACCACGCGGTGTTTCGAGGGGCCGGTCGAGTTCTCGGTGCTTACCAGGACCTCGCCGTTTTTGGTCCAGCCGAGGACCGTGACGCCGCCGTTCTCGAAGGTGATGCGCTTGGGCAGGCCGCCCTCGATCGGCATCACGTAGGCCTCCTGGGCGCCTTCGTAGGAGGCGGCAAAGGCGACGAACTTGCCGTCGTGCGAGATGGCGGCGTGGGTTTCGGCGGAGGGATGCGTGGTCAGGCGCGTGGCCTTGCCGCCATTCGTCGTCGTGCGCCAGAGGTCGCCCTCGGCGGTGAAGACCACCGTGTCGCCGCGCACGGCAGGGAAGCGGAAAAAAGGATCGGCGGCGACTGCCTGGCTGCCGACGAGCGCGAGCGATAGTGACAATGACTGCGCGAGGATGGTGCGGGACAGGTTCATGCGAGTGGTGGCGTTGGCAAAAGAAAATGAGTTTGCCATATGGAATGCATGAGGTGGCGTGCATACGTGCAAAAAAAGACCTGGCCCGCGACCGGAGGAATGCGGGCCCGCGGCTTTGTGCATTCGTGGCCCGCGGCTTTGCGCATTTGTGGCCTGCGGCCTTGCCCGTATGGTGGGCACTCCGTGCCCACGCGGTTACGTGTTCGTCCGGAGTCGGCGGCTGCCGGGATTCGCTCCGCGGCGTTACCACGATCGCGGGCGTTAACGAGGCGCTTTTGGATGCTTGGTCGGAACGCCTTATTCCCCATGATCCGCCGCGCTAACGCGTTGCAAGCTTCCGCGTGGGCACGGGGTGCCCACCGTACGGGACATACATCGATTAATCAGGACGAAAAAAAACCGCGCACAAGGCGCGGTTTTTTTGTGAAGCGATCGAACTCAATTCATCTTGAATTACTCGATCTCGACCGTCTCGGCCGGTGCCGGTGGCGGCAGCGCATCCCCTTCCGGGAACTCGAGCACCACGTCGTCCTTCTCGTTCAAATCCACCGTCACACGCCCGCCGTTGACCAGGCGTCCAAACAGCAGCTCGTCGGCCAGCGCCTTGCGGATCATGTCCTGGATCAGGCGCGACATCGGACGCGCGCCCATCTGCGGATCGAAGCCCTTGGCGCCGAGGAACTTGCGCAGTTTCTCGGTGAAGATGGCTTCCACCTTCTTCTCGTGCAATTGCTCTTCCAGCTGCATCAGGAACTTGTCCACGACGCGCAGGATGATGTCTTCGTCCAGCGCGCGGAAGCTGATGATCGAATCCAGGCGGTTGCGGAACTCCGGCGTGAACATGCGCTTGATGTCGGCCATCTCGTCGCCGGTCGCACGCGCATCCACGAAGCCGACCGAACGCTTGGTCAGGCTCTCGGCGCCCGCGTTCGTGGTCATGATGATGATCACGTTGCGGAAGTCGGCCTTGCGTCCGTTGTTGTCGGTCAGCGTGCCGTGGTCCATCACCTGCAGCAGGATGTTGAAAATGTCCGGGTGGGCTTTTTCAATCTCGTCCAGCAGCAGCACCGCGTGCGGCTTCTTGGTGATGGCTTCGGTCAGCAGACCGCCCTGGTCGAAGCCGACATAGCCCGGCGGCGCACCGATCAGGCGCGACACCGCGTGGCGCTCCATGTACTCCGACATGTCGAAGCGGATCAGCTCGATGCCGAGGATAAAGGCCAACTGCTTGGCCACCTCGGTCTTGCCGACGCCGGTAGGTCCCGAGAACAGGAAGGAACCGATCGGCTTGTCCTGCTTGCCCAGGCCCGCACGCGCCATCTTGATGGCCGAAGCCAGTGCATCGATGGCCGGGTCCTGGCCGAAGACGACGTTGCGCAAATCGCGGTCGATCGTCTGCAGCTTGCTGCGGTCGTCCTGGTTGACGGTCTGCGGGGGAATCCGCGCGATCTTCGCGATGATTTCCTCGATCTCGGTCTTGCCGATGGTCTTCTTCTGCTTCGACTTCGGCAGGATGCGCTGGGCCGCGCCCGCTTCGTCGATGACGTCGATCGCCTTGTCCGGCAGGTGACGGTCGTTGATGAAGCGTGCAGCCAGTTCCGCCGCGGTGGAGAGCGCCGACGACGAGTACTTCACGCCATGGTGCTCTTCGAAGCGCGACTTCAGGCCACGCAAAATCTGCACGGTCTGCTCGACCGATGGCTCGTTGACGTCGACCTTCTGGAAGCGGCGGCTGAGGGCGTGGTCCTTCTCGAACACGCCGCGGAATTCCGTGAACGTGGTCGCGCCGATGCACTTCAGCTGGCCGTTGGCCAGGGCCGGTTTCAGCAGGTTCGAGGCATCGAGCGTGCCGCCCGAGGCCGAGCCGGCGCCGATGATCGTGTGGATCTCGTCGATGAACAGGATGCCGTTCGGGGTGTCCTTCAATTGCTTGAGGACAGCCTTCAGGCGCTGCTCGAAATCGCCGCGGTACTTGGTGCCGGCCAGCAGCGCGCCCATGTCGAGCGAGAACACGACTGCGTTCTGCAGGATTTCAGGCACGTCTTCCTGGACGATACGCCATGCCAGCCCTTCCGCGATTGCGGTCTTGCCGACACCGGCTTCGCCCACGAGCAGCGGATTGTTCTTGCGGCGGCGGCACAGGATCTGGATCACGCGGTCCACTTCCTCTTCGCGCCCGATCAGCGGATCGATCTTGCCGTCGGCGGCCGATTTATTCAGGTTCTGGGTGAACTGGTCGAGCGGGCTTTCCTTTGTCGCGCCTTCGACCTGCGCCTCTTCCACGCCTTCCGACGCCTTCTGGCTGTCGATCTGCTGGTCCTTGCGCACGCCGTGCGAAATGAAGTTCACCACGTCGAGACGGGTCACGCCCTGCTGGTGCAGGTAGTAAACGGCATGCGAATCCTTTTCGCCGAAGATCGCCACCAGCACGTTCGCGCCGGTCACTTCCTTCTTGCCGTTCGACGCCGACTGCACGTGCATGATCGCGCGCTGGATCACACGCTGGAAGCCGAGCGTCGGCTGGGTGTCGACCTCGCCCGTGCCGGGCACGGTCGGGGTATTGTCACCGATGAAATTGGTCAGGGTCTTGCGCAGGTCATCGATATTGACCGCGCATGCACGCAGGACTTCAGCGGCCGAGGGATTGTCGAGGAGCGCAAGCAGCAAGTGCTCCACGGTAATGAACTCGTGCCTTGCCTGTCGGGCTTCGACAAAGGCCATGTGTAGGGATACTTCAAGTTCCTGCGCAATCATACTTCCTCCATCACGCACTGCAGGGGGTGACCCGCCTTGCGCGCATGCGTTAAGACAAACTCCACTTTGGTACACGCTATATCTTTGGAAAACACGCCGCACACGCCTTTACCATGGCGGTGCACGGAAAGCATGATCTGCGTCGCCGTCTCGCGATCCTTGTTGAAGTACTCCTGAATGATGGCCACCACAAATTCCATCGGTGTGTAGTCGTCATTCAGCAACGCCACCTGATACAGGGGCGGTGGTTTAATCGTCTGCCGCTCCAGCAGCTGTTCGGTATCGTGCTTCGTTGCCATGGGCGTATTCTAATGCTTTCAAGGATGATGCAAAGCGTAAAGATCAGATCACTCGACTGGAGCGCTTCACTCTGCTCACTTCGACTCGCCTTCATCTTACTTGTTTTCCGTTGAAAGCGCAGATGGCGTTCCGATTGCGGAAATCAAGAGGGGGTGATGCAGGTCGTGTGAAGAATTTAGCAACAGTTGCCTTAAAGGGCTTGACTTACAACTTTAGTGCATCAACAATGCAAACATTGACATGTACTTATGTACTTGTTGATAAGAAGTGAGCAGGCTGAGGAGGGGGCAAGAAGCTTCTTGCTTTTATGGCTCGTGTGATTTGTTTTTATTTGAAAGTTCTTTTATGGCAACTGGTACTGTTAAGTGGTTCAATGATTCCAAAGGCTTTGGCTTCATCACTCCAGATGACGGCGGCGAGGATCTGTTTGCACACTTCTCCGCGATCAATATGAACGGTTTTAAGACCCTCAAAGAAGGTCAGAAAGTCCAATTCGAAGTCACGCAAGGCCCTAAAGGCAAGCAAGCTTCCAACATCCAGGGCATGTAATCATCCCTGTGGAAAGCCACTGCGAAGAACCCCGCTCCGGCGGGGTTTTTTTTCGCCCGCATTTCAGCGCGCCCTGCCCTTATATATATGTCCGGCTCCGCAAATAAAAAGCCCCGTATCGGAACGGGGCTGTGCGGGGTGTCGACCTGCCTGCCGGATCAGCCCATCTGCTCGATCATCACGTCGCCGAATCCCGAACACGACACCTGGGTCGCGCCTTCCATCAAACGCGCGAAATCGTAGGTCACGCGTTTCGACTGGATCGCCTTTTCCATCGAGGCGATGATCAGGTCGGCCGCCTCGACCCAGCCCATATGGCGCAGCATCATTTCGGCCGACAGGATCAGGGAACCCGGATTCACGTAATCCTTGCCGGCGTATTTCGGTGCAGTGCCGTGGGTGGCTTCGAACATCGCCACCGAATCCGACATATTCGCGCCCGGCGCAATGCCGATGCCGCCCACCTGGGCCGCCAATGCATCCGAAATATAGTCGCCGTTCAGATTCAGGGTGGCGATCACGCTGTATTCGGCCGGGCGCAGCAGGATCTGCTGCAGGAAGGCGTCGGCGATCGAATCCTTGATCATGATGTCGCGCCCGGTCTTCGGGTTCTTGAACTTGCACCATGGGCCGCCGTCGATCAATTCGGCGCCGAATTCGGTTTGCGCCAGCGCATAGGCCCAGTCGCGGAAACCGCCTTCGGTGTACTTCATGATATTGCCCTTGTGGACAATGGTCACCGATGGCTTGTCGTTGTCGATCGCGTACTGGATCGCCTTGCGCACCAGGCGCTCGGTGCCTTCGCGCGAGACCGGCTTGATGCCCAGGCCCGAGGTTTCCGGGAAGCGGATCTTCTTGATGCCCATTTCATTCGTCAGGAAGGCGATCAGTTTCTGCACGCCTTCGGAACCCGCCGCCCATTCGATGCCGGCATAAATGTCTTCCGAGTTTTCGCGGAAAATCACCATGTCGGTTTTTTCCGGCTGTTTCAAAGGCGACGGCACGCCGGCGAAATACCGCACCGGGCGCAGGCAGACGTACAGATCGAGTTCCTGGCGCAGCGCCACGTTCAGCGAACGGATGCCGCCACCGACCGGCGTGGTCAGCGGACCCTTGATTGAGACCACGTAATCCTTCAGCACGGTCAAGGTTTCTTCGGGCAGCCAGACATCCGGACCATACACGCCGGTCGACTTTTCGCCGGCGTAGATTTCCATCCAGCTGATCTTGCGCGCACCGCCATAGGCACGGGCCACCGCCGCGTCGACCACCTTGATCATCACCGGCGTGATGTCGGCGCCGGTGCCGTCGCCCTCGATATAGGGAATGACGGGATGGTCTGGTACAGTCAGCGAAAAATCGGCGTTGACGGTGATTTTCTGGCCGTCGGCGGGTACATTGATATGTTGGTACATCGTGTTCTCCGAAATGATCGCGTGCTCAGGCGGGAAACTTGCCCGGTCCGGCGCGCGGGCATGGTCTGCGAACTGCATTACAATGCCGGCTTTCGCCGCGGGTCCTCTATAAGAGATGTCGTCTTGCATTATGCACCAGTCTTGTGCAATGCGCCACGCTCGGCAGTCCGAACCTTTCCAGCCCTTCCATGCCCCTGATTCTCTTCAATAAACCCTTCCAGGTCCTGTGCCAGTTCAGCCCCCAGGAGGGCCGCCAGTCGCTGGCCGACTACCTCGACATTCCCAACATCTACCCGGCCGGCCGCCTCGATGCCGACAGCGAAGGCCTGATGCTGCTCACCGACGACGGCAAGCTGCAGCACAAGATCGCCCATCCGGACCACAAGGAAGCCAAGACCTATCTGGTGCAGGTGGACGGCGTGCCGGATGCGGACGCGCTGGCGCGGCTGCAGGCGCCGATCGACCTCGGCGATTTCGTGACCAAACCCTGCCGCGCGGTGCGCATTGCCGAGCCGGAGTGGCTGTGGCCGCGCAACCCGCCGATCCGGGCGCGCGCGGACAAGCCGACAGGGTGGATCGCGATCACGCTGGAGGAAGGCAAGAACCGGCAGGTGCGCAGGATGACGGCGGCGGTGGGCTTGCCGACGCTTAGGTTGGTGCGCAGCAGCATCGGGCCGTTTTCGCTGGCGACGCATCCCTTGATGCCGGGCGAATACATCGAGGTGCCGGCAGGATCGCTGCGCTGACCGTATCTATGGACTCCACCCGTTTTGCAAGAAGAGGATTGAATTTTTGCCTTTAGGTAGAGTTGCGTGTAT
>NZ_JASNRC010000020.1 GCF_030411995.1 Massilia sp. YIM B02769 | reverse complement strand
GGACTGAGCCCTGTACAATTCAGGACTCAGCACTTGGCAGCGTAACTCACTGTCCAACGAAATGGGGTCACTTCAAGGGTGCCCACCCTACCGGATCCGCGTTAGCGCAAATAATGACGAGGGCATCCGTCATTGTGCTATCTTTGTGGCAACTTTATTTCTGACGCCAGGAATGCAAAGATGGCCCGCTCCGACTTCCTCGACCGTATCCGCGTCGTCCTCACCGCCCTGGTCATTCTGCACCACGCCGCCATCATGTTCGGCGCGCCGGGCGGCTGGTACCTGACCATCCCCACCGATAACCTGGCCGAGAAGCTGCCCTTCGCCGTTTTCGTCTCCGTGAACCAGGCCTTCTTCATGGGCTTTTTCTTTCTGCTGGCGGGCTACTTCAGCGCAATATCCTATGAACGCAAGGGACCGGCCCGATTTGCCCGCGACCGCCTGCTGCGCCTGGGCATCCCGCTGCTGGTCTATGGCTTCGTGCTCGGTCCGCTGACAGTTGCCATTGCCGGCGTCCACGAAGGCGAACCCCTGTTGGAACACTGGGCCGCACTCGCCACCCGTCTGTATTTCAACATCGGACCGCTCTGGTTCGCCCTGGCGCTGCTGATCTTCAGCGCGGCCTACCTGCTGTGGCGCTACCTGCGCAACCGCGCCAGCCTTGGGAGCTGGTCGCCCAGCCACCACACCCTGCTGCTGGCCGCACTCGCCACCGGCGCCTGCGCCTTCCTGCTGCGGCTGGTCATGCCGACCGGACAGGAAATCTGGGGGCTACAAATCGGCTATTTTGCTTCATACACGGTATTGTTCGCCGGCGGCTGCGCCATGGCCGGCAGCCGCTGGCTGGAACACATCGGTCCGCAGCAGGCAAGGCGCTGGCGCCTGGTCGCGTGGCTGGTCGGGCCGCTGCTGTTTGTCTACGGTATCGTGGTCAACCTGGTGCTGGGCCAGCCCTTCGAAACCTCGGGCGGCTGGACCCTGCCGGCCCTGGCCTATGCCTTCTGGGAGCCTTTCGTGGCCTGGGGCATCATCCTGGGCATGCTGGCGCGCTTTCGCCGCACGGGCGATCCGTCGCCGCGCTGGCAGCCTTGGGCCAGGCAAGCCTATGCCGCCTACATCCTGCACCCGCCGCTGCTGACCGCGATCGGCTTGGCCGCCGCCACGCTGCCGCTGCCGAACATGCTGAAGTTCGTGCTCTCCGGCGCGATCGGCGTCGCCGCCAGCTTCCTGGTGGCGCGCCTGGCGCTCAGGCTGCCGGGAGCGAAATCGATCCTGTAGCCTCGGGCGCGATGATGCCGTCCGGCGTCGGCGTCTTGTCGCGGAACTCACACAAGTCGTTGATGATGCAGTTCCAGCACTTCGGGCGGCGCGCGACGCAGGTGTAGCGGCCGTGCAGGATCAGCCAGTGGTGGGCGTCCTGCAGGAAATTCTTGGGCACGAACTTCAGCAGCTTCATCTCGACTTCGTCGACGTTCTTGCCGGGCGCGATTTTGGTGCGGTTCGAGACGCGGAAGATATGGGTGTCGACCGCCATGGTCGGCTCGCCGAAAGCGGTGTTCAGCACCACGTTCGCCGTCTTGCGCCCCACGCCGGGCAAGGCTTCCAGCGCCTCGCGCGCGCGCGGCACTTCGCCGCCGTGCTGCTCGACCAGGATCTGGCAGGTCGCCATCACGTTCTTCGCCTTCGTGTTGTACAGGCCGATGGTCGAGATATAGCTTTTCAGCTCGTCGATGCCGAGGTCGAGGATGGCTTGCGGCGTGTTCGCCACCGGATACAGGCGGCGCGTGGCCTTGTTCACGCCGACGTCGGTCGACTGCGCCGACAGCAGCACCGCGATCAGGAGTTCGAAAGGCGTCGTGTATTCGAGTTCGGTGGTCGGGTGCGGATTGGCGGCGCGGAAGCGGGTAAAGATGGCGAGGCGTTTGGCGGGATTCATCGCTCAGTTTTTCTTTGCTCAGTTTTTCTTCGGCTGGGGTGGCGTGGCGTCGGTCGATGGGGTCTCGGTCGACGCTGCGGCGCGCTGGCGTGCCCGTTCCATGGCGGCCGCGATGATGGCGCGCTTGCGTTCCTTTTCCGCCAGTTCTTCCGGCGTGTTGGTTTCTTCCGCCGTCACCGCCTTCATCTTTTCCAGGGCCTTGGCCGCCAGGCGCGCATCGTTTTCCTCGCGTTCGCGCTGCAGGCGCAGGCTGCGGAAGTCATGGCGCGCGCGCGCCGCATCGGCCGCTTCCTGCGACCACGCCGCCCAGCCGGTGGTCTCGGTCACCGGGACCATGCTGATGCAGTCGACCGGGCAGGGCGCCACGCACAGGTCGCAGCCGGTGCACAGGCTCGGCAGGATGGTGTGCATCTGCTTGGCCGCGCCCATGATGGCGTCCACCGGACAGGCCTGGATGCACAGGGTGCAGCCGATGCACAGGCTTTCGTCGATGAAGGCAACCGGGCGCGGGCGCTCGATGCCGTTGGCCGGGTTGATGGGAATGACCGGGTGGCCGGTGACGGAGGCCAGGCGGCGCACGCCTTCGATGCCGCCGGGCGGGCACTGGTTGATCGGCGCTTCGCCGTTCGCGATCGCCTTCGCATAGGGCCGGCAGGCCGGGTAGCCGCACTTGGTGCATTGCGTCTGCGGCAGCAGGTCTTCGATCTGGTCGGCAAGAGTCTTGGTCACGGTGATGCGGCGGCGTAAAGCCGTCATTATCCGACAAAAGCGCGGAGGGCGCGACCGGGGTTGTTGTTTCGATCAGTAAGTGGAACAGCGTACAGAGCTTATGCAATGTCCATGGCTTACTGACGGTACAGGCTGCGCATGCATGCGCGCCATCTTTCAAGGAGGAAAAAACATGAACAAACGCCTCATCGCCAAGAGCATGATCGCACTGATGCTGGCCGCCAATGCGCCGGCATTCGCCCAACACAATGACCGCCACGACCGCCGTGACGACCGCCGCGAATACCGCGACGAGCGCCGCGATGACCGCCGCGACTTCCGTGACGAACGCCGCGAAGACCGCCGCGATTACCGGGATGCCCGTCGCGACGACCGCCACGCCCGCCGCGGCGCCGGCCCGCGCCACGACCTGTATCGCGGCAACCGCCTGCCGTCCAACTACCACCACAGGCAATACGTGGTGGACAACTGGCGCTCGCACCGCCTGAGCGCGCCGCCGCGCGGCTACCACTGGGTGCAAGTGGGCAACGATTACGTGCTGGCGGCGATCGCCACCGGCATTATCGCCAGCGTTTTGCTGGGCAATTGAGTGGTTGGCGAGGACGCCAGCCCGCCGACGCGGGAGGCGTCTCTCCAGCCTGTTTATAGGAGAACGAAATGACTGAATGGATTGTCGCGCCCCTGCTGGCGGCCGACCCCACCTCGCGCCCGGTGTACCGGCCCGGGGAGAGCGACGCTGCCGCTGCGGCCAAGCCCGAACCTGCCGCAGACGACCGCCGCGGCGCCGACCGGCGTGAACCGCATGTCGATACGGACGACGATTTCGGGCGGGGCGAGGACCGGCGCGACAGCGTAGCCTGAGTTGGCTGTCATATGAAAAAATGCCGCGTTCAACGCGGCATTTTTTTTGGATTACGACACTGTTCAGCCATGCGCCTTGATGAACTCGCCGATCTTCGGACAAATGATCTCGCGCCAGCGGCGGCCCGAGAAGATACCGTAGTGGCCGGCCTTCGGCGCCACGTAATCGAGCTTCATGTCGGCCGGAATGCCGCTGCACAGTTCGTGCGCGGCCTGGGTCTGGCCGGCGCCGGAAATGTCGTCGAGTTCGCCTTCGATGGTGAACAGGGCGACTGTCTTGATGTCCTGCGGACGCACCAGCTTGCCGCCGACTTCCCAGGTGCCCTTCGGCAGGCTGAAGTCCTGGAACACAGTCTTGATGGTGTCGAGGTAGTACTCGGCCGGCATGTCGAGCACGGCGTTGTATTCGTCGTAGAACTGGCGGTGGCTTTCGGCCGATTCCTCGTCACCGCGCACCAGGTGCTGGTAGAACTCGCGGTGCGACTGGGCATGGCGGCCCGGGTTCATGGCGATGAAGCCGGCGTGCTGCAGGAAGCCCGGATACACCTTGCGGCCAAAGCCCGGGTAATTGCCGGGCACCGAATAAATCACGGTGTTCTCGAACCACGAGAACGGCTTTTCGGTGGCCAGGTCGTTGACGGCGGTGGGCGATTTGCGCGGGTCGATCGGGCCGCCCATCATGGTCATGGTCTTCGGCAGCTTCGGATCGTTGTCCGACGCCATCAGCGAGATCGCGGCCAGCACCGGCACGGTCGGCTGGCACACGGAAATCACGTGCACGTCAGGGCCGAGGGTGCGGATGAAGTCCTGGACGTAATAGATGTAGTCGTCCAGGTGGAAGGGACCGGCCGACAGCGGCACCATGCGCGCATCGACCCAGTCGGTAATGTAGACGTCGTGGTTCGGCAGCAGGGCGCGCACGGTGTCGCGCAGCAGGGTGGCGTGGTGGCCCGACAGCGGGGCAACCACCAGCACGGTCGGCTGGGCCAGCGCTGCGAAGGCCGCGTCAGGCAGGTCCTTCTTGAAGTGGCGCAGCTGGCAGAACGGTTTTTCGACCGCAATGCGCTCGACGATCTTGACCGTCTCATCCTTGATGGTGGTGGTATCGATGCCGAAGGCCGGCTTTTCGTAATCCTTGCCCAGGCGGTACATCAGCTCGTAACCGGCGGCGATACGTTGCGAGAAAGGCGTGTGGGCGAAAGGGGAAACCGGGTTCGAGAACAACTTCGAGGACGCATCCGCCCATTGCATCAGCGGGGTCAGGAAGGAGCGTTGCATCTCATGCAATTGGTAGAGCATAGTAATCCTTCTTTGGTAGAGCAAAATCGCCTTGGCGGCGCCCGATGGCGCCCGCGTGCGCGAATTTTAATCAAATCATTATAGGGTCAAATGATTGGCTGGTGGAAATTTCCAGCACCCTCGTTCAGATTTGGTATTTGCTTAGAAGGGGTTATAGCACCGTTTTCGAGAGGGCGTCCGTGATGCGCCACACATAAAAACAAATGCCCCGGCTAGCCGGGGCATTGTGGTTTTCTGGTTACTGAACTAAAACTATCAGTCGAAAACTGGGGTTTCCACGCCGAGGATCTTGTGCAGTTTCGGCGAGGTCGTCGTGTACTGCATGTGGATCTTCTTGTCCGGGAAGATGTACGGCGCGGCGCCGAAGGCGGCCAGCGCGGCTTCGTGGAAGCCCGACAGGATCAGCTTTTTCTTGCCCGGGTAGGTGTTGATGTCACCCACGGCAAAGATGCCCGGCACGTTGGTTTCGAACTTCTCGGTGTCCATCACCTTGAGCTGCTTGCGCTCGATGTCCAGGCCCCACTCGGCGATCGGGCCGAGCTTCGGCGACAGGCCGAAGAAGACCATCAGCATGTCCAGCGGCACACGGCGGGTGACGCCGTCGGCGCCGGTGACCTTCACTTCGCTCAGCTGGCCGTCTTTTTCGTCGTAGCCAGTGACCTGGCCGGTGATCAGCTGCATCTCGTATTCGTCGCACAGCTGCTTCATCTTGGCGACCGAAGCCGGGGCGGCGCGGAAGTCCTCACGGCGGTGCACCAGCACGACCGACTCGGCCTTGCCAACGAAGTTCAGGGCCCAGTCCAGCGCGGAGTCGCCGCCGCCGCAGATGACCAGGTTCTTGCCGTCGAAGATGCTCGGGTCCTTGACGCGGTAGTGCAGCTGGCTGTTCTCGAACTTCTCGATGCCTTCGACCTTGATCGTGCGCGCCTGGAACGAACCGACGCCGGCGGCGATGAAGATGGTCTTGGTGATGAATTGGGTGCCGGTCGAGGTTTCGACGTTGAAGCGGCCGTCTTCGCGGCGCTGCACGGTGGTCACTTCCTGGCCCAGGTGGAAGGTCGGCTCGAACGGCTCGATCTGCTTGAGCAGGTTGTCGGTCAGTTCCTGGCCGGTGCACACAGGCACGGCAGGGATGTCGTAGATCGGCTTGTCCGGGTACAGTTCCACGCACTGGCCGCCGACGGCCGGCAGCGAATCGATGACGTGGGCCTTGATCTCGAGCAGGCCGAGTTCGAAGACCTGGAACAGGCCGACCGGGCCTGCGCCGATGATGACGGCGTCGGCGTCGATGGCGCCGGCGAACGAGCTGTTGGGGGCGATGCTGCCCGCATCATGGGTGGCACTGATAGTCATGCGCAATGGTCCTGTTGATTTTGTAAAAGAGGGGCGGTGACGCGATGGCCGCTAGTGTGCCATGGATGACGCGAGCCTGCCGGAGACGAGCGAAAACAGCGTGCGGCGACGGCGGCCCGAAACAGCCGACGCGTCACCGCTGGGCGGGTTTTCAGCGTGCCAGCTGGTCCAGCTTGCTGGTGACGTCTTTCCACTCTTCGGCGTCGGGGAGCGCCGGCTTGGTCTTGGTGATCGACGGCCAGAAGCGCGACAGATCGGCGTTGATCTTGATGAATTGCTGCTGGTCGCCCGGCACGTCTTCCTCGGCATAGATCGCATTGACCGGGCACTCGGCCACGCACACGGCGCAGTCGATGCACTCGTCGGGGTCAATCGCGAGGAAATTCGGGCCTTCCCGGAAACAATCGACCGGGCATACATCGACGCAGTCGGTATACCGGCAGCGGATGCACGATTCGGTGACAACGTGGGTCATAACAGTCCTATCTATGGTGGGGTGACGCAGCGTCAGCGCGCAGGAGAGGGCCGCCGACTGGCAAAGCACTGTATTTTAGGGCAATTCGAGTTTTCCTACAAATTGGGTTTAGACACAATATACATAAGCAAATGTGCTGCCCAAGCTTGGCTTGACCGTGGAAACAACGGCTGAGCAGGGATCCCGCGGCCGTCATTCTCTGTGTTGGCGGGCGATATCGTACGGTGAGCACTCCGTGCCCACGCGGAACGTCGCGCCGTGTTGGCTTGGCCTGGATGGCAGATGATGCATCGAAGCGACGTCTCGAATGATCATTTGGACGCGCCAACATATTTCATGTTGTTCGATTCAAACCCAGTCAACACCATTCATCGTTCCGCGTGGGCACTCCGTGCCCACCGTACGGTCGACTTCGGTGGTAGGGTGGACGGGTTCCCTGTCCACGCGTTCAACGCACGGTGGCGCCCCGACACCGATTCACGACGCCCCCTGCAATCTCGCCAGCAACGCCGGCCACCCCGTCTCCCCCAGCGACCCGTCGTCCGCCAGCACCACCGTATGCGTCCGCCCCGCGTCCTCCACCGTGATCTCCCAGCGCGGAATATCCGCCCCCACGGTGCACATCGGCGCCGCCCCGAAAAAATCCACCTGCCGCAGCAGCGCCTCGACCGACCCGCCGTCCGCGCGGCAGGCCGTATCAAGCTCGAAGCACTGGCCGCCGCCGGCAAAGCCGCCTTTCTGTTTCGCCGTGATCTTCATGACGCGCCTTTCATTGCGAGGAACCGTTGCCGTCGTCCAGCACCGGCTCCTCGCCCGCCGGGCCATTGCGCCCGCGGTCGGCGCACCAGCGCGCCAGCGCCTGGGCTTCGGCGTCGAGCAGGCGCTCGATGTTGTAGTACTCGGCCAGGTTCATGGTACCGCAGCAAGCGCGCCGGTCCTGCTGGGCGCCGGGCGCATCGCAGACCCCGGCCGCCAGGCGCACGTGGACGCGGCAGGCCGGCGCCATGGGGCGGCCGGGCAGTTCGGCATCCATCGGCGGCACGCCATCGAGCATCGGTGTCGGCGCTTCGGCTTCCCCGGCCGGCGCATCATTGGCGACATCGGGCTCGCCCACCACTTCGCGTACCGTGAATTGCTGGCGGATCGAGGCCATGTAGCTGTCGGGCTTGCCATCTTCGAGCGCCAGCCGCAGCATTTCATTGACCACGTCGGCATAGGTGGCGGCGATGTCGGGCGCGGCGATCAGGGCGCGCAGCACCAGCCCGCGCAGCCAGGACGCCACCCGGTGCAGCACGGCGGCATCGTCTTCCAGCGCCGGATTGCGCTCGAGCGCGAACAAATCGGCCAGGATGTCGTACACGCCACCGGTAAACACCTGGGAAATCGCATGCACCTGGGTGCCTGCCTGCGACAGCGTCAAGTCGTTGTCGGCATTCCTTAGCCCGGTGGTGCTGCCGAGCGCCAGGCCGAACTGCTCGGCAATGTCGGCCAGGAAGGTCTTGTCGTGCAAGCGCGCCTTGGTCTGGGCCACCACCGCTTCGCACTGGTCGAGCTGGGACAGGGCCAGGAAAATCGCGGTCAGGTCGCCGAAGGATTCGTGCAGGCCGCCCGTCTGCGGCGGCGCGTCGGCCAGCAGCCAATGCGGCTTCAGGCCATCGAGCACGGCGTGGCCGGTCTCGTGGGCGACGATGTCGAAGGAGCGGCAGGTGAATACACGTTCGCTCTGGCCGCTCGGCACGAAGTCGCCGAACTTCAGGCAATTCTGGGTGCGGCTGTAGAAGGCGTTCATCACGTTCGGCAAGCCGTAGGGGAAGATTTGCAGCGGCGCCGTGTCGATGCTGCTGTTCCATTGCCAGGGCAGCGGCATCTCCGCGCCGCTGCTTGAAAGCGAGCGCTGGTACATGGTCAGCGTCTGGCGCACCACGGCAAAGGTGTGGACGGCGTCGAACTGGGGCGTGTCGGGCATGGTGACGAAGTCGCCGAAGGCATTCGGCTCGACCGGGCTGATGCCGGGATCGCCCGACGCGATGCGGGCGTCGCGCGGGCCGGCCAGCACGATGCCGGGCAGGAAAGCTTTGCGCGTGCCCATGTCGAGCACCGAGGGGTCCTGCTTCCACATCAGCACGCGCGCGCCGAAGGCATACGGCAGGGGCACCTCGGACGCGGGTTCGCCGGCGCCGCGCGGGGAACCGGGCTGGTCCAGCAGCTGCGCCGCCTTGCGGTGCTGGCGGTAGGCCGCGCTGGGCGTGGGAATGAAGGCGACCGGCGGCTGGTCGCGTTCGGTGGTGATCGGGTCGTCCGGCAACAGGGCGCGTTGTTCCATGCTGAATCCTCGTGTGGTTGCGTTAGCTCAGGCCATAGTCGTCCTGTGGGGCGTGACGATCTTGACGATGATCAATTGCAACGCGGACTGGCACGAGCGCGATGCAACTGGCATCATGGCGGGCTGTTGCGTTTATATGAGGAAGGAAATCGGATGGCCGACATTCACATCGTCCAGGAACACAGCCTGAGCCCGGAGAAGGCGCGCGCGGCGGCGCAGCAGGTGGCGGACAAGGTCGCGGCCGAGTTCGGCATGCAATGCCGTTGGGACGGCGACGTGTTGCGCTTCGAGCGCAGCGGCGTGGAGGGCGCCCTGACCCTGGAAGCCCAGCGCGCGGCGCTGCGGATCAAGCTCGGCTTTTTGATGAGCGCCTTCGGGCCGGCGATCGAAGCCAAGGTCAGCGACAAGATGCGCAAGGTGTTTGCGGCCGCTTGACCGCAGGTGCGGCAATGGCGCTTTGCCTCTGCAAAGCGCCGGCGGGAATCAACCCTTCAGTTCTTCGATCAGGTCGATGTACTGCTGCATCGCGTCTTCCTGCGAGGTGCCTTTCAGGCCATCCCAGGCATCGTACTTGGCGCGGCCGACCATGTCGGTGAAGCCCGGACGCTCGCCGGTCACGTCGCCGCTCGAGCCCTGCTTGAACAGCGCGTAGATCTTCAGCAAGGTCATGTTGTCCGGACGCTCCGGCAGGTTCTTCGAATCGGCCTGGGCCTGGGTGAACTGGTCTTGCAAGCTCATAAAAACTCCTGTTGGCTAATGTGCTGGATGGTGCATTGCCTGAACAGCAATGCGCGCGGCCATCTTAGCCTAACAGCTGGCGATGTACGTGCTTCTGGCGGGAATTTTAGAGGGGATGCTCGGGGTAGGGTGGGTTCTCGAACCCACCGCTACTGCGGTTGATTGATCGGAAATTCAACCGTTGCAGTGGTGGGTTCGAGAACTCACCCAACATTCAGCGTTCATGGCATCGTCGGGCCAAACGAACGCAGTCAATTTGCAGGCAAAGAACGGGAATGGCATGGCGAGTGGATACGTAGTGGTAGCAGCACCACGCAGGGTTGGGCGCGTTTGGGGCGATACGCTACGCGACCTGCGCACGGATCGGGGCCTGGTCGAGTATCGCGGCGCCGACCGCGAACCCTGGCTCGACGTCGACGATCTGGCCGACGCGAATCCGAACCAGCCGCTGCTGCAAACGCACTGCGCGACCAGGCGCCGGGAGCATGCATTCAGCGCCGGTGTCTGCACGGATACCGCGATGGCCGACTGGCTGCTGGGTGTAGTGCTGCCCGGTGTGCCGGATGCCGAGCTGATCTGGATAGATAACGAGGGTGCCACGCCGCCGCAGGATTTGGCGTTTCTCGGCTACGACTGTTTTGTCGATGGCTACGGTTCCCTACTGCGGCTGGGGATGTTCACGAGGCCGGAGGTCTTTGCCGATGCGGCGGGGATGGTGAATGTGTACGGGTTATGTACTACACGGGAAGCGCTTGCCGCTTATGCGCGCCTGTACCACGAGCGCTACGAGGAAGCGGTGCTCGAAATTGTCGAACCGCAGATGGTGTCGGAAGCATGCATCTTCCGCATTTACGGTAGGGTGGGTTCTTGAACCCACCATCGCCCCGGTTGAATATTCGATCAATTAACCGCAGTAGTGGTGGGCTCGAGAGCCCACCCTACAAAGCTACAAATGCAAGGGCGCGTGTGGCGCCATGCGTAGGGTGGGTCGGTTTGCGTGCGGCTCGAACCCACCAGTGCATTACACAGCCAGCAGCTCGACGTCGAAGATCAGCGTCGCGTTCGGCGGGATCACGCCGCCGGCGCCGCGGGCGCCGTAGCCCAGGCTGGCTGGAATGGTCAGGCGGCGCGCGCCGCCGACCTTCATGCCCTGCACGCCTTCGTCCCAGCCGCGGATCACGTGGCCGGCGCCCAGCGGGAACTGGAACGGGTCGTTGCGGTCCTTGCTCGAATCGAACTTGGCGCCGGTGCTGCCGTCGTCGTTGCGCAGCCAGCCGGTGTAGTGGACGGTGACGTAGGCGCCGGCTTTCGCTTCGGCGCCTTCGCCGACGACGGTGTCTTCGTATTGCAGGCCGGAAGCGGTGGTGGTAGTGGACATGGTTTTCCTTCAGTGTTCAAGTTGAGCGGGGATTGTAGTGCATGACCAGCCGAAGCGCTATCGAGGCCCAAGCGTGCAGCCAGCGGCCTCGCTGCCGGATTCTGTCTACAATACGCATTCCAGAACACGGGAGGCGCACCGCCATGCCAGCATGCTGTCTGAAATCGCAGGGAAACGCCGCGTGAACGGCATCGCCACCGCCTGGGCGCGCGCCCTGCGTGCGCAATTCTCGCGCCGCATGCTGCTGCTGTCGCTGGTACCGCTGCTGCTGTCGCTGCTGGTCTGGGGCGCGGTGCTGTGGTTCGGCCTGCAGCCCTTCCTCGACTGGCTGCAGGGCATCTTTGCCGAATATGGCTGGTTCGGTTCCAGCGGCGGCATGCTGTCCACGCTCGGCCTGGGTACCCTGAAGGTGCTGGTGGTGCCGCTGATGGCCATTATCCTGCTGCTGCCGCTGATGATCGGCAGCGCGCTGCTGTTCATGGGCATCGTCGCGATGCCGGCCATCGAGCGCTACGTGAGCCGGCGCCAGTTCCCGCAACTCGAACAAAAGGAGGGCGGCAGCTTCGCCGGCAGCGTCTGGATGAACCTGACCAGCGTGATCGTGTTCGCCGGCCTGTGGCTGGTGACGGTGCCCCTGTACGCGGTGCCGCCGCTGGCGGTGCTGGTGCAGGCGGCCCTCTGGGGCTGGGTGACCTCGCGCGTGATGAGCTACGACGCGCTCGCGGCCCACGCCAGCCTGGAAGAACGCAAGGCGCTGATGCATGCGCTGCGCTGGCCGCTGCTGGGGATCGGCATGGTCTCGGGCGTGCTCGGCGCCATGCCCGGGATTGCCTGGATGGGCGGTGCGGTGCTGTCGGTGGTGCTGTTCCCCTTCCTGGCGATCGTCTCGGCCTGGCTGTATGTGCTGATCTTCCTGTTCACCGGCTTGTGGTTCCAGTACTACTGCCTGCAGTCGCTGGAAAACCTGCGCGCGGCACAGGGTGCGGCGCGTGCGGCCGTGTAATCGACGAGCCGTATTTTTTCCACAAAAACAAAGTCTTGTAGGAAAGAGATACCAGTGCTTGTAGGCATTAATGCCGTCTCAATAACTCTGCCGTTACTCTGCCGTTGTTTTTTTGCGAAAATAATCTGGGCAGGTCAAAATTGTTGAACAGGGCTACATGGAAGACCTGTTGATGTGGTGGAATGATGGCTGCGGCGTCCCGGATTCGGGTGAGATTCCGACGAAACGGAGGACGCCGGACGCGAACTAACAATGACCCTGTCGACTCGAACAGACCCGCAGCAAGGATGGCGAGCAGGTTGTTGCAGAGTGCAGGGCACAATGATTCAAACCGGTTGAGCCATCATGGAAAGTACACGCCGTTTCAAACGGCCACGTAATGTGTTTCGCGCCGTGCGCATCCTGCGCGGGCGCCCGGATAGCGGCAGCGCCGCGCCTGTCATGGCTGCCGATGCGGCCGAGCAGGATGCGCCGCTGTACGAAAGTTATCCGCACCTGTCGCTGGTGACCGACGCCAAGCAGGACGATATCCCCGACGACCCCAACGAGCCGGAGAGCGAAGGCGAGCCGCCGAAAGGCCGCGGCCATGCCCGGCGCATCCTGCTCGGCCTGGTGCTGGTGGTGGTCGCCGCCGGCGCCGCCTACGCGGTCTACGAAACCCGCACCTCCACGCTGCAGGCGAAGATCTTCGCCGGCATGATGAAGGAAGTCAGCTTCCGCATGGAGAAGGGCGCGAGCGACGCGATCCGCTTCCCGGCCGACAGCCCCTACGACGCACGCCTCGGTTATTCGCACCTGCCGGCTTTCCTGAACAAGCTGCACACGCGCGACTACACCGTCGACGCCCAGGCCCGCATGTCGCCGAAGATGCTGGAACTGGCCGACCACGGCATCTTCGCCACCTACCGCGAAAAGACCCGCGCCGGCCTCGAGATCCTCGATTGCCGCAGCCAGCCGCTGTTCGGCTCGCAGTTCCCCGAGCGCCAGTACGCGCGCTTCGACGATGCGCCGCAGCTGCTGGTGCAAAGCCTGCTGTTCATCGAGAACCGCGAGTTGCTGGACCCGGCCTACCCGAAACGCAACCCGGCCGTCGAATGGGACCGCTTCTCGAAGGCCGTGTTCGACAAGACCCTGCACTCGATCGGCCTGGGCAGCGGCAGCCGTGTCGCCGGCGGCTCCACGCTCGCCACGCAAATCGAAAAATACCGCCATTCGCCGGAAGGCCGCACCGCCTCGCTCGAAGATAAACTCATCCAGATGGCCTCGGCCACGCTGCGCGCCTACCAGGACGGCGAAGACACCACCGGCCACCGGCGCCAGATCGTGCTCGACTACCTGAACACGGTGCCGCTGTCGGCGAAAGTCGGCTACGGCGAAGTGAACGGCATCGGCGACGGCATGTGGGTCTGGTACGGCCGCGATTTCAACAAGGTCACCGCCGCGCTGAAGGGCGGCATGGACAATCCCGATGCGGTGCTGGCCTACAAGGAAGCGCTGTCGCTGATGATCGCGCAGCGCCGCCCGGCCTATTACCTGGGCGCCGGCGAAGCCGACCTCGAGACGCTCACCAACAGCCACCTGCGCGTGCTGGCGCAGGCCGGCGTGATCACGCCGCAGCTGCGCGACGCCGCGCTGAACGTGAAACTGCATCCGGCCCTGGGCTCGGGCGTGGAAGCGCCGCCGGCCAACGCTTTTGTGTCGCGCAAGGCCTCGAACGCGGTGCGCAACCACCTCGGCTACCTGCTGGGCGAGCCGCGCCTGTACAACCTCGATCGCCTCGACCTGTCCGTGGTCTCGACCCTGGACGCCGAGGCCCAGCAAGCCGTCACGGCCGCGCTGCGCCAGCTGACCAGCGCCGAAGCCGCGCAAGCCGCCGGCCTCACCGGCAAGGGCATGCTCGGCAACGGCGACCCGGCGCAAGTGGTGTACAGCTTCACGCTGATGGAACGCGGCGACAACGTGAACTACCTGCGCGTGCAGACCGATAACTACGACCAGCCGCTCGACATCAACGAGCAGGCCAAGCTCGACCTCGGTTCGACCGCCAAGCTGCGCACGCTGGTGACCTACCTCGACATCGTCGACCAGCTGCACCGCCGCTACGAGGCTATGGACCCGAAGGCGCTGCGCGAAACCCGCATCGATCCGAAGGACCGCCTGAGCCAGTGGGCCGTGGATTACTTCCTGGCGCTGCCGGCGAACGCCGACCGCGGCCTGGCGCCGATGCTCGACGCCGCGATGAACCGCACCTATTCGGGCAATCCGGGCGAAGGCTTCTTCACCGGCGGCGGCCTGCATTACTTCGGCAACTTCAGCAAGCTCGATAACAGCAAGATCATGACGGTGCAGCACGCGCTGCAGCAGTCGACCAACCTGGTATTCGTGCGCCTGATGCGCGATGTGGTGCGCTACTACATGTTCCAGCTGCCGGGTTCCTCGGCGGCGCTGCTGGCCGACGCCAACGACCCGCGCCGCGCCGGCTACCTGGCGCGCTTCGCCGACAACGAAGGCAAGACCTTCCTGGCCAAGTTCTGGAACAAGTACAAGGGCAAGACCCCGGACGAAGCCCAGGCGCTGCTGTTCGCCGGCGTGCGTCCATTGGCCTCGAAGCTCTCTGCCGCGCACCGCACCATCGCCCCGAACGCGACCCTGCAGCAGTTCGGCGCCTTCATCAACGACACGCTGCCGAGCAACGAGGTCGACGGGGAGCGCATCGAGAAGCTGTACGACCAGTACGCGCCGCAGAACATGTCGCTGGCCGACCGTGGGTATGTCGCCTCGGTGCACCCGCTGGAACTCTGGCTGGTCGGCTACCTGCGCGACCATCCGAAGGCCGGCTGGAGCGAGGTGGTAGGCGCCAGCACCAAGGAACGCCAGGAAGTCTATTCCTGGCTGTTCAAGACCAGCCGCAAGAACGCCCAGGACAAGCGCATCGCCGGCCTGATCGAGGTCGAGGCCTTCCTGAAGATCCACGCCCAGTGGAAGAAGATGGGCTACCCGTTCGACTCGCTGGTGCCCTCGTATGCGACCACGCTCGGCGCCTCGGCCGACCGTCCGGCCGCGCTGGCCGAGCTGATGGGCATTATCGTGAATGGCGGCGTGCGCAAACCTGTTGAGCGCATCGACTCGCTGCATTTCGCGAAGAACACGCCCTACGAAACGCTGGTCAAGCGCGCCAACAAGGTGGAGCAGGAAGTCGTTCTCGCGCCGGAAGTCGCGCGCGCCGTGGCCGATGCGATCCGCGGCGTGGTGGCCGAAGGCACGGCAAAACGCGCGAAGACCGCCTTTACCACCAGCGACGGCAACATCGTCGCGGTGGGCGGCAAGACCGGCACCGGCGACCAGCGCTTCGACGTGTACGCACGCGGCGGGCGCCTGATCGAATCGCGCTACGTGAACCGTTCGGCCACCTTTGTCTTCAACATCGGCGAGCGCTTCTTCGGCTCCATGACCGCCTACGTGCATGGCCCGCAGTCCGAGAACTACGACTTCACCAGCGCGCTGCCGGTGCAGCTGCTCGTCACGCTGGCGCCGAGCCTGATGCCGATGATCGAACCGCCCCAGGGCAGCGTGGCCGCGCAGAAGCAGTGCGTGCGTTGAAAGGCCGTAGTACCGCAGCGGACAGGGCGCGCCGGGCCAGCCGGCGCGCCGTCTCGACCATCCGCGGCTTTTCCCTGATTTCGCTGCGCGACTTGCTGGTCGCGTCCGGGCCGACGATCGTGCTGGTGGCGCTGGCCTGCTTCATCGCCTGGCTGGTGGTCGATCCGGCGCCGCCGCGTTCCGTGCGCCTGGCCACCGGCCAGGAAAACTCCGCCTACGAAACCTTCGGCAAGCGCTATGCGCAGGAACTGAAGCGCGATGATATCGCGGTGACGGTGCAGCCGTCGCTCGGCTCGAAGGAAAACCTGGAACGGCTGCGGCGCGGCGAAGCCGACATCGCTTTCGTGCAAAGCGGTTCCACCAGCGAGGAAGAAGCGGCCGACCTCGGCCTGGCCTCGCTCGGCAGTCTGTTCACCGAGCCGGTCTGGCTGTTCCTGCGCGAGGACGTCAAGGCGACCAACCTCACCGGCCTGCGCGGGCTGCGCATCAACCTGGGGCCGGAAGGCACCGGCGTGCCGAACCTGTTCCGCCAGATCCTGGCGGTGAACGGCGTCGAGCCGCAGGAGCTGACCATCGGCGCGCTGGAGAACACGCCGGCCACGGTGGAGCTGCTGGCCGGCCGCATCGACGGCCTGGTGTTCAGTTCCGCGCCGGAAGCGCCGCTGATCCAGATGCTGCTGCAAACGCCCGGCATCCGCCTGTTCAACTTCAGCCAGGCCGAGGCCTACACGCGGCGCCTGCCTTTCCTCACCCACGTGACCCTGCCGCGCGGGATCGTCGATTTGGGACGCGACATTCCGGCCCAGGACTACCAGCTGATCGCGCCGACGGCGACGCTGGTGGCGCGGGAGGACCTGCATCCGGCCCTGGTCGATCTGTTCGTGAAGGCGGCGGGCGAGATCCACGGCGGGGCAGGGTGGTTCCAGCAGCAGGGGCAGTTCCCGTCGCCGAAGTACACCGAGATTCCGGTGGCCGACGAAGCGGCGAAGTACTACCGCGACGGTCCGCCGCTGCTGCAGCGCTATATGCGTTTCTGGCTGGCGAACCTGTTCGACCGCCTGTGGGTCGTGGTGGTGGCGCTGGCCGCCCTGGTGATTCCGTTATCAAAAATCGTACCGCCGCTGTACGTGTGGCGGGTGCGCTCGCGCGTCTACCGCTGGTACGGCGAACTGCGCGCGGTCGAGCAGGCGCTGGAAGGGGTGACGACGGGCGTGCCGGAAAGCGGGCGCAAAGACCGCGTCCGTGCAGACCTGGTGCGCCGCCTGGACGACATCGAGACCCGCGTCAACCACATCTCGATTCCACTGGCGTATGCGGACGAGTTGTACCGCTTGCGCAGCCATATCGACTTCGTGCGCGAGCGGGTGCAGACAACGCTGGGCGGCGACACCGGCGCGCTGGCAAAGTAACAAGAAGGCAGCGAATCGGATTACACTGGCGGGCTTCGTTCATCCGCAAAGGTCACCATGCTTCGCCGTCCGCTGTCCGTTCTTTCCATCAGCCTGATGCTGGCCTTCGGCGCCGGCGCCATTCCAGTCCATGCTGCCGACGACGCGGACGCCCCCGCCGTCAAGCGCAGCCTGAAGGACAGCTACACCAAGCACGAATACCGCATCCCGATGCGCGACGGCGTGAAGCTGTTCACGGTCGTCTACGTGCCGAAGGACGGGTCGCAGCGCTACCCCTTCCTGATGCAGCGCACGCCCTACAGCGCCGGCGTGTATGCCCAGGACGCGCTGCGCTACGGCGTCGACTGGATGCCGCAGGCGATCGGCCCGTCGCGCGAATTCGAGGAAGCCGGCTACATCTTCGTGAAGCAGGACGTGCGCGGGCGCTACATGTCGGAAGGGAAGTGGCAGGAAATGACGCCGCACCGCAGTGCAAACGACAGCAAGCGCGCGCCGGGCGAGGGCGTCGAGAGCGAGGACATGCACGACACCGTGGCCTGGCTGCTGAAGCACGTCCCGAACAACAACGGCAAGGTGGGCCTCTACGGCATCAGCTATCCGGGCTTCTACACGGCGGCCAGCATCATCGATTCGCACCCGGCGATCAAGGCCGCCTCGCCGCAGGCGCCGATCGCCGACCTGTACATGGGCGACGACTCCTACCACGGTGGCGCCTTCATGCTGGCCGCGAACTTCGATTTCTACGCCTCCTTCACCGAAGCGCCGAACCCGGCGCCGCCGCCGAAGGCGCGCACCGAATTCGACTACGGCACCACCGACGGCTACGACTTCTTCCTGCAGCGCCTGACGCTGGCCAACATCGCCGCCAGCATGAGCCTTGAACAGCGCACCTACTTCATGCCGAACATCGAGCACGACACTTACGACAGCTTCTGGCAAACGCGCGCGATCACCCCGCACATGAAGAACGTCAAGGCGGCGGTCTTGAGCGTGGGCGGCTGGTTCGATGCCGAAGATCCGCAGGGGCCTTTCTCGATCTATGGCGCCATCAAGCGGCACAATCCGAACGCCAGCAACAGCCTGGTGATCGGCCCCTGGGTCCATGGCGGCTGGGCGCGCGGCGACGGCGCCCGCCTGGGCTACGTCAACTTCGACAGCAAGACGAGCGAGTACTTCCGCAAGAACCTGCAGTTTCCGTTCTTCGAGCAGCACCTGCGCGGCGTGAAGCCGGCGCGTGCGATCGCCGAAGTGACGGCTTTCGAGACCGGCTCCAACGTCTGGCGCCAATACAGCGCCTGGCCGCCGGTGCAGGCGAAACCACGCACGCTGTATTTCGGCGCCAACGGCAAGCTGGACTGGAAACCGCCTGTGGCGACGGGTGCCGGCTACGACGAATACGTGGCCGACCCGAAAAAGCCGGTGCCCTTCATCGGCTACCCGGCCACCGGCGTGCCGCGCGAATACATGGTCTCGGACCAGCGCTTCGCCGCCAAGCGTCCCGACGTGCTGGTCTACCAGAGCGAGGTGCTGGAAGAAGACGTGACGGTTGCCGGGCCGGTGCTGCCGAAGCTGTTCGTCTCGACCACCGGCACCGATGCCGACTGGGTGGTGAAGCTGATCGACGTCTACCCGGCCGACTATCCGCAGCCGGAAGCCGAGGGCAGGGGCAGCGACGTCGTTGCGCCGCCGCTGGCCATGGGCGGCTACCAGCAGCTGGTGCGCGGCAATCCGCTGCGCGCCAAGTTCCGCAACAGCTTTGAGAAGCCGGAGGCGCTGGTGCCGAACAAGGTGGAAGCGCTCAGCTATGAACTCGGCCAGGTGAACCACACCTTCCGCCGCGGCCACCGCATCATGGTGCAGGTGCAGAGTTCGTGGTTCCCGCTGGTCGATTTGAACCCGCAGACGTTTACGCGTATTCCTAATGCGAAGCCGGAAGACTTCGTGAAGGCGACCCAGCGCGTGTACCACCAGCCGGATGCGGCCTCGGGCCTGCAGTTGATGGTGATGCCGGCGAATTGACTGACTGACTGGGCCATAGAGCATGAACCGGTAGGGTGGGCGCCCCGTGCCCACGCGTGAAGCGTGAGCAGTGGAGCGCTAAAGACCAGGCCAGCAATGTTCGAAGTTCACGCGTGGGCACGGGGCGCCCACCCTACGCAATCAACCGCCGCGGGCCGCTTTCGCCAGCTGGCGTCGATGACGAAGCTTTTCCTTCGTCCCGATAGTACGCAAGGACAACGCACTGCGCTCATACCACGGCCTGGCCCCGGGCAGCAGCGCTGCCCGCACCGCACGGCGGATCGTCGTCGCCGGAATCAGGTCCGCCGCCAGCCTCGTGATACGCCGCGCTTCCTCCTGCCGTCCGCAGCCGTCAAGCACGGTCGCGATCCGCTTCACGTCCTTCGCATAGTTGAGGATATCGGACTTGATCCACGGCGCGGCCGTGAAAGCACGCACGCGGCGGTTTGCCACATCCCGGTTCAAACCGGCGCCGGCCCTGCGCACCGACGCTTCCGGGTCGGGCAGGAAACGACCCGCCAGTGCGAAATCGCCGGCATCGATGATCGCGTCCATCGCCCGCCCGCTGCAGGCCTGCGCCAGGTCCGGATCGCGCGCCAGCAGCTCGCGGAACACCGCATAGGTCCGCGCCGCATCGCCGAGACGGGCGTCGATCGCAGCCAGGTCATCGAACGCCTGCCTGTTGCCCGACCCGTCGAGCAGGGCAGCCGCATGCCGGTCGCGCTGCGCCGCAAGCGCGGCACTGGCCGGTGGATACACCCTCGCCAATGCCATCCAGTAGAACAGCCCGTACGAGAGCCGCACGCCGACCAGCGACGGATCCTCGGCCAGCGCATGCTGGTGGAACCAGACGTATTCGTCCAGGGCTTCCTGGTGCCGCCCTTCGCCTGCCATCAGGTAAGCCGCATGCAGCCGATCCAGCGCCCCCGGCTTCATGCGCCCACCCAGGGCAGTCCCGCCTTGCACCAGCCGCCCACCGTCTTGCGGTGGCCTTCCGCATCGCGGTCGCCCTCGAAGCCTTCCAGGATATCGAAGGAATTCGCATAGCCGAGCTCGGTCGCCACGCGCGCGCTGTGGCGCGAGCGCACGCCCGAGCGGCACAGGAACAGCAGCACCTCGTCCTTGCCGGCCACGCTTTCGAGCTGCGCACCGAAGGCGGGATTCGGCTGGCCGCCCGGCCAGGTGGCCCATTCCACGGCGAGGTGCTGGGCCGGCGGCACCGCCACGCGGCCAACCCAGTCGCGCTCGGCGTTGGTGCGCACGTCGACGATCTTGACTGCCGGGTCGGCGCGCAGCAGTTCGAAGGCTTCTTGCGGGGTGACGGCGCCGGCGTAGGGCTGCCCTGCGGCGCGTCCGCGTGCGGCGTGGAGAATGGCTTCGGTCTTGCTCATCGTATTTCCTTGATTAAAGTTGCACGCACTAGCGTAGCGCGCATCTTGCACAATCGTGCCGAAAGAGTGCGCCACGCATCAAAATAGTGCGATGCTATAGTGCTGCACTATTATGGTGCAATGGCCGGGCCGGATTGCACCATGGCGTTTTCCGCTAACGTCGAAGATTTTATGGTTAAACTCACGGCTTTCCAAAGAACGATTGCGCATTTATTCATGACGAGCTGCTGGCATGGTTCCTGCATATGTTTCGCTTGAGTATGTCGCACGTTGGCTGGACTGGTCGCACAGGAACGACCCCGCCGCTTGACGGCACCACCCCTTTTCATTCAGGAGAAACGCATGGCAAAGACCGCCGCAGATGTGATGCAGATGGTGAAGGACAACGAAGTCAAGTTCGTGGATTTCCGCTTTGCGGATACCCGCGGCAAGGAGCAGCACGTCACCGTTCCCGTATCGCACTTCGACCTGGACAAGTTTGAATCCGGCCACGCCTTCGACGGTTCGTCGATCGCCGGCTGGAAGGGTATCGAAGCGTCGGACATGCTCCTGATGCCGGACCCGAACACCGCGAACCTCGACCCGTTCATGGAAGAGACCACCCTGTTCATGCAGTGCGACGTGATCGAACCGTCGGACGGCAAGGGCTACGACCGCGACCCGCGCTCGATCGCCAAGCGCGCCGAAGCCTACCTGAAGTCCTCGGGCGTGGGCGACACCGTCTTCTTCGGACCGGAACCGGAATTCTTCATCTTCGACTCGGTCCGCTGGAAGAGCGACATGTCGGGCAGCTCGGTGCAGATCGCCTCCGAAGAAGCGTCCTGGTCGACCGACAAGGACTTCGAAGGCGGCAACAGCGGCCACCGTCCGACCGTCAAGGGCGGCTACTTCCCGGTCCCGCCGGTCGACAGCTTCCAGGACATGCGCTCGGAAATGTGCCTGATCCTCGAATCGCTGGGCATCCCGGTCGAAGTGCACCACCACGAAGTGGCCGGCGCCGGCCAGAACGAAATCGGCACCAAGTTCTCGACCCTGGTCGAGCGCGCCGACTGGACCCAGAACTTGAAGTACGTGGTCTGGAACGTGGCCCACAGCTACGGCAAGACCGCCACCTTCATGCCGAAGCCGATGAACGGCGACAACGGCTCGGGCATGCACGTGCACCAGTCGATCTGGAAAGACGGCAAGAACCTGTTCGCCGGCGACGGCTATGCCGGCCTGTCGGAAACCGCCCTGTACTAC
Organism: Massilia sp. YIM B02769; assembly: GCF_030411995.1. Classification (GTDB taxonomy): domain Bacteria; phylum Pseudomonadota; class Gammaproteobacteria; order Burkholderiales; family Burkholderiaceae_D; genus Telluria. The sequence goes on along the minus strand of NZ_JASNRC010000020.1, from coordinate 46,418 downwards.
ATCGGCGGCATCATCAAGCACGCCAAGGCCCTGAACGCGATCACCAACCCGGGCACCAACTCGTACAAGCGCCTGGTGCCTGGCTACGAAGCCCCGGTCAAGCTGGCCTATTCGGCCCGTAACCGCTCGGCGTCGATCCGCATTCCGCACGTGGCAAACCCGAAAGGCCGCCGCATCGAGGTGCGCTTCCCGGACCCGCTGGCCAACGTCTACCTGTGCTTCGCCGCGCTGCTGATGGCCGGCCTGGACGGTATCCAGAACAAGATCCACCCGGGCGAAGCGGCAACCAAGGACCTGTACCACCTGCCGCCGGAAGAAGACAAGCTGATCCCGACCGTCTGCGCGTCGCTGGAAGAAGCCCTGGAAGCCCTGGACAAGGACCGCGAGTTCCTGACCCGTGGCGGCGTGTTCAGCGACAGCATGATCGACGCTTACCTGGAACTGAAGATGGCCGAAGTGCAGCGCATGCGCATGACCCCGCACCCGGTCGAATTCGACATGTACTACTCGTCGTAATTTGTCTGCAAGCTAGCTGTTGCGCTACGGCATCAAAACCGTAAGCGAATGTAAAGGACGCGGGGCGAGCCGATGGCTTTCCCCGCGTTTTGCATTCCGATGCGGTATATTCGGCTGGACTCTCACCTCGCGCGCCCCGCGTGCCTTCTCTGACGATGCGAATGACAACCAGTGTGACCTGCCGCGGCCTGAAGCTGGCGCTGGCAGCCGGATTGACGATCACGGGCGCGGCCCAGGCCCAGACCCAGGTCTACAAATGCACCGATGCGCAGGGACGGGTCGAATTCACCGACTCGAATAAAAAAGGCTGCAAGGTGCTCGACTTGCCGGGCTATATTCCTGCGCCACCGGCACGTGCCGTGGCGCCTGCGCCTGCACCGGCCGCACGCACTAATAGCCCTGCGGGCAGTGCAGCAGCCGCGGCCCCGAGTCCGTCCGACTTCCCGCGCGTCGACACCAGCCAGCAGCGCGCCCGCGACAACGACCGCCGCGAAATCCTGAACGAGGAACTGCGCGCCGAAGAGCAGAAGCTGGCAGAGCAGCGCCGCGAGTTCAACAACGGCGAACCGCCGCGCAACGGCAACGAGCGCAACTACGCCAAGTACCAGGAACGCGTGGCCCAGATGCGCGAGGACATCGGCCGCACCGAGCGCAACATCGAAGCCCTGCGCCGCGAGATCGGCAACATCCGATGAACGAGCACGAAGCAGCGCCGCAAGCCGCCCGCTTTGCGGGTCTCGAACTGCTGGCATCGAGTGTGCTGCTGGTCGATCCGGACGACCGCGTGCGCTATGCCAACCCGGCGGCCGAGAACATGCTCGACGCCTCGCTGAAATGGCTGTCGCGCCAGACCGTGGCCAGCCTGTTCACCAATGGCGACGAACTGGCCGCCCTGTGCGACCAGACCCGCGCCCATCAATATTCGGACCTGCGGCAGGACCTGGCGCTGGAGCGCCCGGGGCGCGAAACCCTGCACGTGCACAGCATCGCCAGCGCGCTGGAGAACGGCGAAGTGCTGATCGAACTGCGCGAGAACGTGCAGCAACTGAAGCTCGACCGCGAAGAGCGCTTCCTCGACCAGAGCCAGGCCAACAAGGAACTGATTCGCAACCTGGCCCACGAGATCAAGAACCCGCTGGGCGGCATCCGCGGCGCCGCGCAGCTGCTGGAGCTGGAGCTGCCGCCGCTGCACCTGGGCGAACTCAAGGAATACACCCAGGTGATCATCAAGGAAGCCGACCGCCTGCAAACCCTGGTCGACCGCCTGCTGGCGCCGCACCGCAAGCCCCACATCGTGGGCGACGTGAATATCCACGAAGTCTGCGAGCGCGTGCGTTCGCTGGTGCTGGCCGAGTTCCCGAACGGCCTCACGATCCGGCGCGACTACGACGCCTCGATTCCCGAATTCAGGGGCGACAAGGAACAGCTGATCCAGGCGGTGCTGAACATCGTCCACAACGCCGCGCAGGCCCTGGCAAACCGGATTGCGGCGGGCGACGCCGAGATCGTTTTACGCACCCGCGTGGCGCGCCAGGTGACCCTGGCCAAGGTCCGCTACGGCCTGGCATTAGATTTGCATATCATCGACAATGGACCGGGTATCGCACCCGAGATCCGCGACCGGATCTTCTACCCGCTGGTGTCGGGACGGGAGGGCGGCAGCGGCCTCGGGCTGACGCTGGCGCAGACCTTCGTGCAACAGCACCAGGGGATGATCGAGTGCGAAAGCCGGCCAGGACTGACGGATTTCAGGATCCTGCTGCCGCTGCCATAAGCCGCTGCGGCAGGACGCCGCGGTCGCTTATGAATCCACATTGCGGAAAGCCACGAACTACATGAAACCAATCTGGATTGTCGACGACGACGCATCGATCAGGTGGGTGCTGGAAAAAGCCCTGGCGCGCGAAAATCTCGAGACGCGCAGCTTCGCGAATGCCCGCGATGCGATGACCGCTTTCGAAACCGATACGCCGCAGGTGCTGGTGTCGGACATCCGCATGCCCGGCGAATCGGGCATCGACCTGCTGCAGGCCGTCAAGGAACGCCATCCCGGCCTGCCGGTCATCATCATCACCGCCTTTTCCGACCTCGATTCGGCCGTCGCATCCTTCCAGGGCGGCGCCTTCGATTACCTGGCAAAACCCTTCGACATCGACAAGGCCGTGGCCCTGATCCGCCGCGCCCTGGAAGAAAGCCTGCGCGAAGCCAGCGTGGAAGCGCCGCCCGCCGAGACGCCCGAAATTTTAGGCCTGGCGCCGGCCATGCAGGAAGTGTTCCGCGCCATTGGCCGCCTGTCGCAGTCGAACGTCACCGTGCTCATTACCGGCGAATCCGGCACCGGCAAGGAACTGGTCGCCAGTGCCCTGCACAAGCACAGCCCGCGCGCCCAGCAGCCCTTCATTGCGCTGAACACGGCGGCGATCCCGAAGGATTTATTGGAATCCGAGCTTTTCGGCCACGAGCGCGGCGCCTTTACCGGCGCCCAGGCGATGCGGCGCGGGCGCTTCGAGCAGGCCGAGAACGGCACCCTGTTCCTCGACGAGATCGGCGACATGCCCTTCGATTTGCAGACGCGCCTGCTGCGCGTGCTGTCGGACGGCCACTTCTACCGCGTCGGCGGGCACCAGCCGGTGAAGGCGAATGTGCGCGTGATCGCGGCCACCCACCAGAACCTGGAACAGCGCGTGCGTGACGGGCTGTTCCGCGAAGACTTGTTCCACCGCCTGAACGTGATCCGCCTGCGCCTGCCGAGCCTGCGCGAGCGGCGCGAAGATATTCCCTTGCTTGCGCGCCACTTTTTGGTGCAGAGCGCACACCAATTGGGCGTCGAGCCGAAGCGCATGAGCGACAGCGCGATGCGGTTTTTGTCCGGCCTGGAACTGCCGGGCAATGTGCGCCAGCTGGAAAATTTGTGCAACTGGATCACCGTGATGGCGCCGGGGCAGACGGTCGAGATCAAGGACTTGCCGCGCGATTTGACGCAGGGGCAGGGGAATGGCAGTGCGGTGCCGGTGCAGCCGGCATTCGCGGAAGGCGGCGTGCCGGCGCCGGCGGCGCTGGCCGTGCCGCCGTCGCCGGACGGCTGGATCGGATTGCTGGAACTGCAGGCCGCGAGCATGCTCAGCGCAGGGCAGTTCGAGGTGATGGACACGCTCGGCAAGCAGTTCGAGTCGGCGCTGATCAAGACGGCGCTGAAGCACACGCATGGGCGCAAGAACGATGCGGCAATGCGGTTGGGGATTGGGCGCAATACCATCACGCGCAAGATCGTCGAGCTGGGGATAGACGGGGCGCGGGAAGAGTAGACGTCGCGCAGGCTCCAGGCCTGCGGCTTCAATGAGGCCTGCGGCTTTAAATGAGGCCTGCGGCTTTAAATGAGGCCTGCGGCTTTAAATGAGGCCTGCGGCTTTAAATGAGGCCTGCGGCCTGGACCGTACGGTGGGCACGCCGTGCCCACGCGAAAAGCGATACTGTGTTGGCAATGTTTGGATGTTGCGGCATGCTCTTGCACGCTGCGTCTCAATGCATATCCCGCGGCTTCAAACTTGCCGACATGACGCGTCGTTCCGCGTGGGCACGGAGTGCCCACCGTACGGTTGAGCGCCGCGGGCCATTGTGGCGCGTCGATTGGGCAGGCCGGATGGTGTAAGCTCACGCATCGCTGTCCCATCCATTTTCACTTCATGCTGATCAACTGCGTCGCCTACCAGGAAGGCAAGAAACTGTCCGATATCCCGGTCGAGGATATCAGCGAGTACCTGAAACAACCCGAATGCTTCGTCTGGGTCGCCCTGCGCGATCCCGACCCCGCCGAGCTGGCCGTGATGCAGCACGAATTCGGCCTGCACGAGCTGGCCGTGGAAGACGCCTCGCGCGGCCACCAGCGCCCCAAGCTCGAGGAATACGGCGACTCGCTGTTCGCCGTCGTGCGCACCGTCTATCTCGACCACGAGGAACTGTGCTCGGGCGAGGTCGCGATCTTCGTCGGCCCCAACTACGTGCTGTCGGTGCGGCGCGACTCGGCCCAGGGTTTCCTCGGCGTGCGCGCCCGCGCCGAACGCGAACCGCACCTGCTGAAAAAAGGCTCCGGCTTCGTGCTCTATGCGCTGATGGACGCCGTGGTCGACCGCTACTTCCCGATCATCGACAAGCTCGAATCCGACCTCGAATCGATCGAGGACCGCATTTTCGGCGGCAAGGGCGCCCAGCGCGACAACATCGAGCGCCTGTACGATTTGAAGCGCAATACCCTGGTGCTGCGCCACGCCGTGATGCCGCTGCTGGACGCGGTCGGGCGCCTGCACGGCGGCCGCGTGCCGCAGGTGGCTTTCGAAGCCCAGGATTATTTCCGCGACATCCACGACCACCTGCTGCGCATCGCCGGGCGACTGGACACCATCCGCGACACCATCGCCACCGCGATCCAGGTGACGCTGTCGATGGTCGCCATCGACGAGAACGAGATCAACAAGCAGCTGGCCGCCTACGCCGCCATCTTTGCCGTATTCACGGCCTTTGCCGGCATCTGGGGCATGAACTTCGAGTTCATGCCCGAGCTGAAGTGGAAGTACGGCTATCCGGTCGCGATCATGGTGATGATCGGAGTGAGCTACTACATGTATCGCCGCTTCAAGAAAGCAGGCTGGCTGTAGCGATCTAGCTGCGGCCCGCGGTGGCCGCGCTGCCGCCGGTGGCCACCACGATCAGCCCGATCGCCAGCCACTGGACAAGCGTCAGCACCTCGCCCAGCACGAAGAAGCCGGCCAGCGCACCCACGGCCGGCCCGGCGCTGACCAGGATGCCGAACACCCGGCGCGGCAGGCGCGACAGGGCCATCATCTCAAGCGAGTAGGGCAGGATGCTCGACAAGACGGCGACAACCAGGCCGCCGAGCAGGACCGTCGGCGAGAACAGGGCAGGGCCGGCCTGGGCAAAACCGACCGGCACCGTGCAAATCGCCGCCACCAGCATCCCCCACGACACGACATACCCGCCCTTGAGCGTGGACACGCGCTTGCCGAACACGATGTACATGGCCCAGCAGAAGGCAGCGCCGAGCGCGGCGGCCACGCCGACCGGATCGAGCGCCGCGGCATTCGCCGTGGTCGGCGCCAGCAGATACAGCCCGCCGGCCGCGCAGGCCACCCAGGCAAAGTCGCGCAGGTGGCGCGAGGACAGCACCACCACCGCCAGCGGTCCGATCACCTCGATGGCGATTGCGATCCCGATCGGGATGCGCGCAAAGGCGGCGTAGATGAGAAGGTTCATGAAGCCCAGCATCAGGCCGTAGATCGCCACGTTGGCGATGTCGCGCCGCGCCAGCGGGGCGCGCCAGGGCCGCCAGAAGGCCAGCAGCAGGATCGCCGCCAGGCCCACGCGCACGGCGGTCACGCCGGCGCTGCCGACCAGCGGGAACAGCCCCTTGGCATAGGCCGCGCCGAAGTTCACGGAAATGATGGAGCCGGCCACGGCCAGCAGCGGCGCAACGGCGCTGCCGGTCCGTGCTGGCGCGGCGGCTTGCAAGGCGCTCAGTCCTGCAGGGCAGGGACGGGCATGCCCATCGCCAGCGCCACGGCTTCGGCCACGCGGATGCCGTCCACCGCCGCCGACATGATGCCGCCCGCGTAGCCCGCGCCTTCGCCGGCCGGGAACAGGCCGCGCGTGTTCAGGCTTTGCAGGTCGTCGTCGCGGCGCTTGATGCGGATCGGCGAGGAAGTGCGGGTCTCGACCCCGGTCAGCACCGCGTCGTGCTTGTAGTAGCCCTTGATCTGCTTGTCGAAGGCGACAAACGCTTCGCGCAGCGCCGTGATCGCGTACTCCGGCAGCGACGGCGCCAGGTCGGTCAGGTGCACGGCAGGGCGGAACGACGGCGTCACCGATCCGAATTCGGTGGACGGGATGCCCTTGACGAAGTCGCCCATCAGCTGGCCCGGCGCATCGTAGGTGCTGCCGCCGAGGACAAAGGCGCGCGACTCCAGCTCGCGCTGGAAGGCAATGCCCGCCAGCGGGTGACCCGGATAGTCTTCCGGCGTGATGCCGACCACGATGGCGCTGTTGGCATTGCGTTCGGCGCGCGAGTACTGGCTCATGCCGTTGGTGACGACGCGGCCTTCTTCCGACGACGCGGCCACCACGGTGCCGCCCGGGCACATGCAGAAGCTGTAGACCGAACGGCCGTTCGAGGCGTGGTGCACGATCTTGTAGTCTGCGGCGCCGAGGATCTTGTTGCCGGCGTTCGGGCCGAAGCGGCAGACGTCGATCAACGATTGCGGGTGCTCGACGCGGAAGCCGATCGAGAACGGCTTCGCTTCCACGTAGACGCCGCGGTTGTAGAGCATCTCGAAGGTGTCGCGCGCGCTGTGGCCGACCGCCATCACCAGGTGGTTGGTGGCGATCTCTTCGCCCGAAGCGAGCACCACGCCGCGCACCTGGCGCACGCCGTTCTGCTCGCTGATCAGCACGTCGTCGACGCGGGTCTGGAAGCGGATCTCGCCGCCCAGCGACAGGATTTCGGCGCGCATCTGCTCGACCATCTTCACCAGGCGGAAGGTGCCGATGTGCGGCTTGCTGACGTACATGATCTCTTCTGGTGCACCGGATTTCACGAATTCGGTGAGCACCTTGCGGCCGTAATGTTTCGGATCCTTGATCTGGCTATACAGTTTGCCGTCCGAGAAAGTGCCGGCGCCGCCTTCGCCGAACTGCACGTTCGACTCGGTATTCAGCTTGCGCTTGCGCCAGAAGCCGAAGGTGTCGACGGTGCGTTCGCGCACGATTTTCCCGCGCTCGAGCACCAGCGGGTTCAGGCCCATCTGGGCCAGGATCAGGGCCACGAACAGGCCGCAGGGACCGGTGCCGACCACGACCGGACGCGGCGTGCCGGCCGGTGGGCGCGGCGCATCGACGAACTTGTAGCCGGTGTCCGGCGAGGGCACGATGTACTGGTCGCCCTGCAGGCGCTTCAGCACCGCCGCCTCGTTCTTCACCTCGACGTCGATCGCGTAGATCAGCACGATGGCGGCCTTCTTGCGCGCGTCGTAGCTGCGTTTGAAGACGGTGAAGTCGACCAGGTCGGCAGTGGCGATGCCGAGGCGCGCGAGGATGGCGTCGCGCAGGGCGTGGTCGGGGTAGTCGAGGGGAAGCTTGAGTTCGTTAATTCGCAACATAGGTTTCGCGTAGGGCGCCAGCGGGGGCGGTCAAATCAATCCGCTATTTTACTTCAGCCGCGATGCCCGATCGGTCGCCCGCGTGCGATCCCGCGATCATCCTGCCGATTGAGTTATTTCTATACCACAAGGTTTAACCGGAGGTTGCCACATTGCATGCTCTTTTTTGGCGTCAGCCCTGCACTTTCTTGGTGCATTGCATCAATCTAATTCTTTTTGGACATGTGTTGTTTTTACACATTTCCCCTCGCGCGTTCCGTTGACACTCCATCTTTCCACATGGTTTTATGTGTCCACTGAGATAACGTTTCGACGTGGATAAACTATTTATATAGGGTATCCATTCTCATTCATTACGCATAGCAAAACAGTCACACCAAAGCGGTCCGTACCAGTCGCGAAGATTTCTGAACGTAACACCGAAGCATCCTGAAAAAAAAGTATGTCACGCACTGCGTGAACGAAGGGAGCGCGCCCCGGCGCGCCAGGTTCGAAAGAGACAAGCATTGCCGTACACCCGTACGCGTGCCCAATAAAAATCAACCTCGAGAAAAGCCCAGAAGGAGAAGCATTCATGACGTTTAAGTTGAAGTCGATGCCGTACGCAATTTCGGTCCTGGCCGCTACCGGCGCCCTGGCCGGCATGAGCCCCGCCATGGCCCAGGAAGCCCCGGCGCAAGCCCAGCCCATGCAGCGCGTGGTGGTGACCGGCTCGCTGATCAGCCGTGCCGACACCGAAACCCCGACCCCGGTGCAGGTGCTGACCGCGGCCGACATCCAGAAGAGCGGCAAGACCTCGGTCGCCGAACTGCTGGTCGACCTCGCCGCCAACGGCGCAGGCACCCTCGGCACCGGCTTCTCCGGCGCCTTTGCCAACGGCGCCTCCGGCATCTCGCTGCGCGGCCTGACCGTCGGCGCGACCCTGGTGCTGATCGACGGCCACCGCATGGCCCCGTATCCGCTGTCGGACGACTCGCAGCGCTCCTTCGTCGACGTGTCCTCGATCCCATTCGACGCCATCGACAGCATCGAAGTCCTGAAGAGCGGCGCTTCCTCGCTGTACGGCTCCGACGCCATCGCCGGCGTCATCAACATCAAGCTGAAGAAAAACCTTACCGGCACCCGCCTCAGCGCCGAATACGGCGACACCGAGCACGGCGGCGGCAAGACCCGGCGCGGCTCCTTCAGCACCGGTATCGGCGACCTCGACGCCGACGGCTACAACGCCTTCATCACCACCGAATGGCGCATGCAGGACCCGATCATGGTGGCCGACCGCGACACCTACGGCTGGGCCAACCGCGACTGGACCGGGCGCGGCGGCAACAATCTGACCCTGGGCCTGCCTACCAGCCTAAACAACTTCCTGACGGCAGCCAGCACCCCCTACCTGTTCAACACCGCCGGTGCCGGCGGCGCCAGCAATGCGGCCAATTTCCAGTTCCTGGACCCGAGCTGCAACTACACGCTGTACCGCGCCGGCGGCTGTACCGTGCGCGATACCGTCACCTACATCCAGCCGCCGACCAAGAACGTCAACGTCATGATTGGCATGACGAAAAAGCTGACCGAAGACTGGGAAATCGCCTTCAAGGGTTCGATGTTCAAGCGCGACAGCAAGAACAACCGCGGCGTGCCTTACACCTACTCGCCGGAATCGTTCGCCGGTAACACCACCCTGGTCAACGGCGTGCTGACCGGCGGCGTGAACGCCATCCCGAGCACCCTGTTCGCACCGGGCGCCACGGTCGGCCGCGGCGTCACCAACAACCTGGGCGGCGCGGCTTCGCTGTACGGCTACATCCCTGGCGCGGCGCCCGAGCGCACCACCGACAACAGCAGTACGTCCACCCGCTTCTCGGTCGACCTGACCGGCAGCGCCTACGGCTGGGACGTGAACGCCTCCGCCGGCGCCACCCGCGTCAAGACCAAGGCCGAACACAGCGGCTACATCAACCGCGTGGCCCTGTACAACGCCATCAATGCCGGCGTCTGGGACGTTCGCGGCGGCAACGCACAGGAGCTGGTGGACCAGGTGGCGCCGTACTTCCGCAATACGCTGGAATCGACGCTGAACTACGCCGACCTGGTCGGCTCGCGCGAACTGATGCAGCTGGGCGCCGGCCCGCTGGCCGTCGCGGCCGGCGTGCACTGGCACGAGCGCAAGCAGAATGCGCCGCCGTCGAGCCTGACCGCCAACGGCCTGGTGGCCAGCACCTCGGCCTTCACCATCGGCGACGAAACCAATACCGCCGCCTTCGCCGAACTGCGCGCCACCCCGATCAAGGATCTCGAGGTCACCCTGGCCGGCCGTTACGACCACTACGACACCTACGGCAACTCGTTCACGCCCTCGGCCGGCTTCATCTGGCGTCCGACGCAGCAGATCGGCGTGCGCGGCAACTTCGCGCGCGGCTTCCGTGCGCCGAACCCGGCCGAAGTGGGCAATGCCGGTTCCTTCTTCACCTTCAACGCGATCGACGACCCGATCCGTTGCGCGCAGGGCGGCGGCACCGAGACCACGATCCCGGCCGGCACCGTGCCGACCTCGTGCGGCATCAACCCGCCGTACGTGCAGACCACCAGCTCCGATTTGTCGCCGGAAAAATCGAAGTCCTACACCTTCGGCGTGATCATCGAGCCGGTACGCGGGCTGAACATGTCGCTGGACTACTACAACATCAAGATCAACAACCTGATCGTCACGCGCGCCGGCAACGATCCGAGCTTCGTGCCTGACTGGGTGCGCGGTGCCCCGGTGCCGGTCCAGATCGCCACCGGCAACGGCGACGAGACGGTACTCGGCACCCCGGCCGTCGGTCCTATCCTGTACGCGGCCTCGCCCTACATCAACGCGGGCAGCACCAAGACCCACGGCATCGAGGCGGACGTGCGTTACCGCTGGCGCCTGCCTAACGAGCTGGGCGCCATCACGGCGAACCTGAGCGCGGCCCACACCTTCGGCTATGAAACCGAAGTGGCGGGCGTGTCCTACCAGCTGGCCGGCACCCAGGGTCCATCCTCGGTCGGCGGCGCCACCGGCAATCCGAAGAACCGCGCCCAGTTCACCATCGGCTACAACCGCGGTCCGTTCGACGCCACCGCCACGGTGAACTACACCAGCGGCTTCTCGACCATCGACCCGGCCCTGGGCGCGACCGACTGCGCCTCGACCGCGCTCGACGTCGGCGGCCGTACCTACTTCCGCCGCCTGGTGCAGCCTGACTACTACTGCAACGTCTCCTCGTTCACCACCACGAACCTGAACCTGCAGTACAAGCTGAGCGACAACCTGACCCTGCGTGCGGCCATCCTGAACCTGTTCGACAAGGAACCGCCGTATGACGTCGCCACCTACGGCAACGCCAACGCCCAGACCTCGTACAACGCGTCGCTGCACCAGGCTGGTGCCATCGGCCGCTTCTACAGCCTGGGCCTGAACTACACCTTCTGATAAGGGAGGGCGGCGGCAGCGATGCCGCCGCAAACAACAAAGCCCCGGAGCAGATGCCTGCTCCGGGGCTTTTTACTAGCTATATAGAGGGATGCCTTACATGCCGCCCCAGATTCCCGTCAGCATCGCCAGCGCCGCCAGCGCCGCCGTCTCGGTGCGCAGCACGCGCGGTCCCATGCTCAGGGGCAGGGCGCCGGCCGCGATGACCGCATCTTCTTCCTCAGGCGAAAAGCCGCCCTCCGGGCCGACCAGCAGGGTCAAGGGCTGCGGCCCCTGCGCGTGCGCCCAGCCAGCCAGCGACTGGGTGCCGCGCGGGCTGAGCAAAATACGCGGTTGCGGTGTCTGCGGCGCGGTGTCGATCCAGCGCCGGAATTCGGCCAGCGGCAGCAAGTGCGCCAGCCGGTTGCGTCCGCTCTGCTCGGAGGCCGATTCGATCACGCCCTGCCAGTGGGCCTGGCGTTTCTCAAGCCGTTCGCCCGACAGCCGCACCACGCTGCGCTGGGCCGCCAGCGGCTGCACCGCGGCTACGCCGAGCTCGACCGCCTTTTCCACGATCCAGTCCATTTTCGCGCCCTCGGGCAAGCCCTGTGCCAGGGTCACGGGGTAGGGCAGTTCGACGTCGATGTCGTCGAAGGCGTCCACGCTTGCGCTCGCCCGCTTCTTGCCTACCTCCAGCAGCGTGGCCCGGTACTGGCCGCCGCGGCCGTCGAACAGGGTCAGCGCGGCGCCCGGTTGCAGGCGCACCACATGCAGGTGGTGGGCGACGGATTCGGGCAGGTCGACGGTGCTGCCGGCGGCGAGCGGCTGGGGGCAATAGAAGCGGGGCATGCGGTTCCTGTTAAAACGATATGAGCGGCAAAACCTGCATTTTAATTCGGCAGAGGTGGGCTCTGGTAAAATAACGGGCTACGGCCCGCCGCAGGCCCTCCGCTTCCCAATCCAGACTCACGTCATTCCATGAAATCTACGCAAACCACCACCCTGATGGCCAACGCGATCCGCGCGCTGGCGATGGACGCTGTTCAAAAAGCGAATTCCGGCCACCCTGGCATGCCGATGGGCATGGCGGAAATCGGCGTTGCGCTGTGGGACAAGCACTACCGCCACAACCCGGCCAATCCGGGCTGGTTCAACCGCGACCGCTTCCTGCTGTCGAACGGCCACGGTTCGATGCTGCATTACGCGATGCTGCACCTGGCCGGCTACGACCTGAGCATGGACGACCTGCGCGACTTCCGCCAGCTGCACTCGAAGACCGCCGGCCACCCGGAAGTCGGCATCACGCCGGGCGTGGAAACCACCACCGGCCCGCTGGGCCAGGGCATCGCCAACTCGGTCGGCATGGCGCTGGCCGAATGGCTGCTGGGCTATGAATTCAACCGTCCGGGCTACGACGTGGTCGACCACTACACCTACGCCTTCCTGGGCGACGGCTGCCTGATGGAAGGCATCTCGCACGAAGTGGCCTCGCTGGCCGGCACCCTGCGCCTGAACAAGCTGATCTGGCTGTACGACGACAACGGCATCTCGATCGACGGCCGCGTCGAAGGCTGGTTCACCGACGACACCCGCAAGCGCTTCGAAGCCTACGGCTGGAACGTGATCGGCCAGATCGATGGCCACAGCGTCGCCGCCGTGTCGGAAGCGATCGCGCAAGCCAAGGAATCGGACCGTCCAACCCTGATCTGCTGCAAGACCATCATCGGCAAGGGCGCCCCGAACCTGGAAGGCGGCGATAAAGTCCACGGCGCCCCGCTGGGCGACAAGGAAATCGCGGCCGTGCGCCAGCACCTGCTGTGGGACCCGATCCCGTTCGACATTCCTGGCGAAATCTACGAAGCCTGGGACGCCAAGGAACGCGGCGCCGCCTTCGAAGCCGAGTGGAACGCCAAGTTCGCCGAATACCGCGCCGCCCACCCGCAACTGGCCGCCGAGTTCGAGCGCCGCATGAAGGGTGAGCTGCCAGCCAACTTCAACGACGTGCTGGACGCGGCGATTGCCGCCTGCATCGAGAAGAAGGAAACCATCGCCACCCGCAAGGCCTCGCAGAACGCGATCCAGGCCCTGGCCCCGATCCTGCCGGAATTCCTGGGCGGCTCGGCCGACCTGACCGGCTCGAACCTGACCAACTGGAAGGAATCGGTTGCCGTGCGCTCGGGCATCCCGGGCAACCACATCAACTACGGCGTGCGCGAGTTCGGCATGGCCGCGATCCAGAACGGCGTGGCCCTGCACGGCGGCTTCATTCCGTTCGGCGCGACCTTCCTGACCTTCTCGGACTACAGCCGCAACGCCCTGCGCATGGCCGCGCTGATGAAGATCCGCTCGCTGTTCGTGTTCACCCACGATTCGATCGGCCTGGGCGAAGACGGCCCGACCCACCAGTCGATCGAGCACGTCTCGTCGCTGCGCCTGATCCCGAACCTGGACAACTGGCGTCCATGCGACACGGTCGAATCGCAGGTCGCCTGGGGCGCCGCCGTCGCGCGCAAGGATGGCCCGTCGACCCTGATCTTCTCGCGCCAGAACCTGCCGTTCATGGAGCGCGACAGCGCCACCGTGGCGAACATCGCCAAGGGCGGTTACGTACTGCGCGACGCCGCCGACGCCAAAGTGATCCTGATCGCCACCGGTTCCGAAGTCGAACTGGCGATGAAGGCCGCCGATGCGCTGGCAGGCGAGGGTGTTGCCGCACGCGTGGTCTCGATGCCGTCGACCGACGTGTTCGAGCGCCAGGGCGCGGACTACAAGGCGTCGGTGCTGACCCGTGGCGTGCCGCGCGTTGCCATCGAAGCCGGCGTGACCGATTTCTGGTACAAGTACGTCGGCCTGGAAGGCGCGGTCGTCGGTATCGACACCTTCGGCGAATCGGCGCCGGCGCCGGTGCTGTTCAAGCACTTCGGCTTCACCGTCGAGAACGTCGTGGCCAAGGCCAAGGGCGTGATCGGCGCATAAGTTTCAGTAGGGGGCTGCCGCAGGGCGGCCCTTTTTGCACGTTCAGCATGTGCCATATGAAAAAAGTTTTTTTCTAATCAGGAGCAAAGCATGACGATCAAAGTTGCAATCAATGGTTATGGCCGTATCGGCCGCAACATCCTGCGTGCCTTCTACGAAGGCGGCAAGAAACAAGACATCCAGATCGTGGCGATCAACGACCTCGGCAACGCCGAATCGAACGCCCACCTGACCCGCTACGACACCGCCCACGGCAAGTTCCCGGGCACCGTGACGGTCGAAGGCGACAACATGATCGTGAACGGCGATCCGATCCGCGTGTTCGCACAGCGTAACCCGGCCGAAATCCCATGGGGCGAGCTGGGCGTGGACGTGGTGCTGGAATGCACCGGCTTCTTCACCACCAAGGAAAAGGCGTCGGCCCACCTGAAGGGCGGCGCCAAGAAAGTCATCATCTCGGCGCCGGGCGGCAAGGACGTCGACGCGACCATCGTCTACGGCGTGAACCAGGACGTGCTGAAGGCATCGGATACCGTGATCTCGAACGCATCCTGCACCACCAACTGCCTGGCCCCGCTGGTCAAGCCGCTGCACGACGCCATCGGCCTGGAAACCGGCCTGATGACCACCGTGCACGCCTACACCAACGACCAGGTGCTGACCGACGTCATGCACGAAGACCTGCGCCGCGCCCGTTCGGCCACCCAGTCGATGATCCCGACCAAGACCGGCGCGGCCGCCGCGGTCGGCCTGGTGCTGCCTGAGCTGAACGGCAAGCTGGACGGCTTCGCGATCCGCGTGCCGACCATCAACGTGTCGATCGTCGACCTGACCTTCATCGCCAAGCGCGACACCACCGTCGATGAAGTCAACCAGATCATGAAGGCGGCGTCGGAAGGCGCGCTGAGCGGCGTGCTGACCTACCAGACCGAACCGCTGGTCTCGGTCGACTTCAACCACAACCCGGCCTCGTCGAACTTCGATTCGACCCTGACCAAGGTCTCGGGCCGCCTGGTGAAAGTTTCGTCGTGGTACGACAACGAGTGGGGCTTCTCGAACCGCATGCTCGACACCACCGTGGCGCTGATGAACGCCAAGTAATTTTTTGACGTGGCCGTTTGCCGCCGCGAGGCTGGCAACGGTTGGTGTCGCGATCGACCCCTGTTCCGGGCAACCGGAGCAGGGGTTTTTTCATGTTCGAAGCATTTGTTGGGGATATGAAAATGTTAATGCGTTGACGTTACATTTGGTGAGAATGAAGAGTTAAATTCGTACAAAATCATATGCTTATGTGAAATATTTATGCCTGTATTTACATAAAAAAGAAATTTCATGACGCAAATATGCATAAAAACAACATTTTTACACATGTAAGTAATGAAACTGTGTTTGACATATTCCTTTGATGTAAATCATCTGCGACACTGGATTCACTCTTGTAAAAGAGCAATCAGAACTAAACAAGAATGAACGGAGAGAAATGAACAATCAACTGATGTTGAAACGCAGTGTCGTTGCGGTTGCCGTGGCCCTGGCCGCGACCAGCGCAGTCCATGCACAGCAAGGTCCGGCCAGCGAGCCGACCGCCGAAGGCGGCGTACAGAAGGTCTACGTCACCGGCTCGAACATCAAGCGCGCCGTCGACACCGAAACCTCGTCGCCGGTGCAGGTCATCAATGCCGCCGAAATCCAGGCGATCGGCGCCAGCACCGTCAAGGAAGTGCTGGACACCCTGACCGCGAACACCGGCGCCCTGTCGGACCTCGGCGGCGGCAACTCGTTCGCCAGCGGCGCCTCGGGCATCTCGCTCCGTAACCTCGGCAAGGGCTCGACCCTGACCCTGCTGAACGGCCGCCGCGTCTCGAACTACGGCCTGGCCGACGGTGGCCAGGAAACCTTCGTCAACATCGATGCACTGCCTTCGGAAATCATCGAACGCGTCGAGATCCTGCTCGACGGCGCATCGGCCGTCTACGGCTCGGACGCCGTTGCCGGCGTCGTCAACATCATCACCAAGCGCGAATGGCAGGGCACGACCGTGCGCGCCGGCGCGCGCCAGTCGCTGAAGAACCACAACCTGGACCGTGACCGCACCGCGTCGATCACCACCGGTTTCGGCGACCTGGACAAGGACGGCTACAACGTCTTCGGCCACCTGGAAGCCTACCACCGCCTGCCGTACACCGACCGCGACATCGAGAACACCGTCGGCGACTGGTACCGCGAGTTCGTCAACCCGAGCTTCGGCGTGACCTCGACCTACTCGTATCCGGGCAACTTCGAAATCCCGTATCCGCGCAACTATTCCGACCCGGCCCTGGCCGGCCGCACCGTCACCCAGGCACGTCCTGGCTGCGAGACCCTGGTCAACGGCCTGTGCCGTTATGACCAGTACGGCCGTCTCGGCATCCACGCCGAAGCCAAGCGCTTCAACTTCTACGGCGGTGGCCGCCTGAAGCTGTCGGGCGAGCGCAGCCTGTACTCGGAAGTGACCCTGGCCCAGACCAAGACCACTTACTACAATCCGCCGCCGATCATGCAGTACACCGGCACCCCGTCGACCTGGTACAGCTCGCGCGAAGGCGTGCTGAAGTCCTTCACCGAACCGCGCCTGCCGGTCGGCCACCCGGACAATCCGTATCCGTTCCCGATCTCGATCCGCTACCGTTACGCCGACGACGAGAACATGTTCAAGAGCACCGCCAAGGCCAACCAGTACCGCGTGCTGGTCGGCATGGAAGGCACCGACTACGGCTGGGACTGGAACACCGCCGTCGGCGCCATGGGCTCGAAGGTCGACAACGACATCCGCAGCGCCAAGCATGCCGCGAACTACACCGCTGCCATCCTGAGCGGCGAATACCGCTTCGGCGGCCAGAACAGCCCTGAACTGCTGAACCGCATGTTCCCGAACATCCTGTTCGGCGGCGAATCGAAGCAGTTCTTCGTCGATGCCAAGGCATCGCGTGAGCTGATGGCCCTGCCTGGCGGTCCGCTGAGCCTGGCAATCGGCGCCGACTTCCGCCACGACAAGTTCGAATCCTTCACCAGCGAAAACGTCGCCAACGCCGAGATCGTCGGCTACGGCTCGATCGCCGTGACCGGTTCGCGCAACGTGACCGCCGCCTTCGCCGAACTGAATGCGCCGATCACCAAGCAGCTCGAGCTGAACGGCGCGGTGCGCGTCGACAAGGTGGGCGACGTCGACGCCTCGCTGGTGCCGAAGCTGAGCGCACGCTACGAAGTCAACAAGAGCTTCATGCTACGCGGTACCGTCGCACGCGGCTTCCGCGCGCCAAACGTGGCGGAAACCGGCCGCGTCGCCCTGTCGGCCTTCAACAATGGCCTGATCGATCCGAAGCGTTGCGCCACCGCGACCGCGATTTATGACATCCTGAAGAACGGCAACGACCTGGACAAGGCGGACAGCACCCGTGCCCGCGACCTCGGCTGCAGCGTGAGCCTGGCATCGTCGGTGCAGGGCAATCCTGACCTGGAGCCGGAAAAGTCGAAGAGCATCAACCTCGGTTTCGTGGTCGAGCCGTTCAAGAACCTCAGCCTGACGATGGATTACTACCGCATCGAGCGCCGTAACGAGATCGGTACCCGCGACGTCGACGAGATCCTGGCCAGCGAAGACCAAACCCCGGGCCTGGTGCAGCGCCGCGCCATCACCGACGACGACCGGCGCCTGGCAGCCCGCGCAAATGAACTGTCCGGCGGCAACATCGCTTGGACGGCCGGCGCTCCGGCAGCCGTGTTCCAGCGTTACGAGAACCTGCACAAGACCAAGGTCGAAGGTATCGACCTCGAGCTGAACCACCGTGCCAACCTCGGCTCGGCCGGCAAGCTGGCCACCAACGTGAAGGCCAACTACCAGCTCGACTACCGCGGCTGGGACAGCATCACCAACAGCTACACCGAGAACCTGGTTGGTAACTACTACAACTACCGTTACAACGTCCGTGTCGCCAGCAACTGGCTGAAGGGCGACTGGAACGTCGGTGGTGCGGTGACCTATGTGCCGGAAACCAACCTGCGCGACACCAAGTACACCGAGATCTACACCGACGAAGGCTGCGCCGACCAGGGTATCCCGGCCGACTACTGCCGCCTGAAGAAGGATGTGCTGGTCAACCTGAACCTGGCCTACAGCGGCATCCGCAACACCACGATCAGCGCTTACCTGGACAACGTGTTCGACCGCGAAGAGCGCGTCGACATGCGTGCCGGTAACCCGGCGCCACGTGGCCGTACCCTGCGCGTGCAANGCAACACCACGATCAGCGCTTACCTGGACAACGTGTTCGACCGCGAAGAGCGCGTCGACATGCGTGCCGGTAACCCGGCGCCACGTGGCCGTACCCTGCGCGTGCAACTGGAGTACAACTTCTAAGTTCCGCAGCGTTCGTAGAACGAAAAGCCGTCCAGCTAGCGCTGGGCGGTTTTTTTTTGCTACTGTCCTAAAAACAATGTTGCAAGGAAACTACATTCCTCAAAGATATTTACAGGTATTTACATAAACTGTTTTCTTTAGCTCAAGTTCCTGCGAGACTGGATTTGCGTATGTACAAGATGCATACGATAAAAAACTATCCAAAAGAGAGGGACGGAACTTGAACAAGAAACTGGTATTGAAGCAAAGCGTCATCGCCGTGGCACTGACCATCGCAGGCAGCCCTTACGCCCTGGCCCAGACCAACACCGCGGCGCCCGCCAAGGAACCCGAAGTGCAGCGCGTGCTGGTCACCGGCTCGAACATCAAGCGCATCGATGGCGAGACCGCTTCGCCGGTCACGGTGCTGCGCCGCGAAGACATCAAGGCCACCGGCGCCAACACCGTGCGCCAGGTGCTCGACACCCTGACCGCCTTCGATACCGGCACCCTGCGTGACGACGGCAGCGCGTCGAGCTTCGCGCGCGGCGCCTCGGGCGCCTCGATGCGCGGCCTGGGCAAGGGCGCGACCCTGGTCCTGATCAACGGCCGCCGCGTTTCCAACTACGCCTTCGCCGACGGCGGCAAGGATGTCTTCGTCAACGTCGACGCGATTCCGGCCGACGTCATCGAACGCGTCGAAGTGCTGAAAGACGGCGCCTCCGCGATCTATGGTTCGGATGCGATGTCGGGCGTGATCAACATCATCACCCGCACCACCTTCCAGGGCGTGCGCCTCAGCGCCAACGCCGAGCGCAATACCAGCCACCACTACGGCGGCCAGGACACCGCCGCCATCCTCGGCGGCTTCGGCGACCTCGAGAACGATGGCTACAACTTCTTCGCCAACCTCGAAGGCTACAAGCGCCACCGCGTGATGCAGGACGAAGTGGTGAAGTACTACGCCGCCTGGCACAAGAAATACGTGACCCCGTCGTACGGCGACCCGGTCCTGACTTCCTTCCCGGGCAACCTGAACGAGCCGCGCTCGGCCACCAACCCGACCGCGATCCGCCAGGCGGTCGCCACCTGCCCGCAGGCGCAGCGCAACGCTACCGGCCTGTGCACCAGCGACCTGACCGGCATCACCCAGTGGTCGGACCCGGCCGAACGCCTGAACTTCTTCAGCCAGGCGCGCTTCAAGGTCACGAACGACATCCGCGGCTTCGCCGAGGCGTCCTACTCGCGCACCAAGACCACCTATCGTTCGCTGCCGTACGCAAACACGGCCGGTTCGCCGTCGAGCTGGTTCGACGGCAATACCAAGAAATCGCAATCGGTGCCCAAGCCCAAGCTGGCGGTCGGCAATCCGGCCAACCCCTTCAATGTCCCGGTCGGCATCGACTACCGCTTCATGGATGACCTCGACATGTGGGAAAGCCCGTCGGAAGCGAACCAGTACCGCCTGATGGCCGGCCTGAGCGGCACCCTGGCCAACGGCTGGGAATGGGAATCCGCGATCGGCCGCGTCGGCGCAGACGCCGAGTCGCGCGACCACGGCGCCCACCGCACCGCGATGCCGAACGCCGTTACCAGCGGCGAATACAAGATCGGCGGCCCGAACAGCCCTGAATTGCTGGCGCGCATGTTCCCGGTTATCGGCACCGACGCCGATTTGTCCCAGGACTTCATCGACGCCAAGCTGAACGGCGAACTGATGACCCTGGGCGGCGGCCCGCTGTCCTTCGCCCTGGGCGGCGAAGTGCGCCGCGAAAGCATGTACATCCGCTCGACCGACAACGTCGTGAACGCCGAGATCATCAGCCGCGGTTCGCTGTGGATCGACGGCAAGCGCACCATGAGCGCGCTGTTCGCCGAGCTGAACGCACCGCTGACCAGGCAGCTGGAACTGAACGGCGCCGTGCGCATGGACAAGAGCGAAGGCTTCGACGCCCACTTCTCGCCGAAGCTCGGCATCCGCTACACGGTGGTGCCGCAACTGCTGCTGCGCGGTACCTTTGCCGGCGGCTTCCGTACCCCGAACATTCCGGAAACCCTGGGCAAGGTTGGCCTGACCGGCTTCTTCAACAGCACCCTCGATCCGAAGCGCTGCGACAACGCGATCGCCTTGCGTAACGTCCTGAATACCGGCAATGCGACCGACAAGACCGACGCCACGACCGCCTACAACTCGGGCTGCCTGACCTCGATCCCGGCAATGATTTCGTCGAGCCCGGACCTGAAGCCGGAAACCTCGCGCAGCGCCACCCTGGGCTTCGTGTTCGAACCGACCAAGAACCTGAACGTCAGCCTCGACTACTTCAAGATCGAGCGCCGCGACGAGATCAACTACCGCGACATCAACTACGTGCTGGCACGCGAGAACAGCCCGGAATACGCGGCCCTGATCGTGCGTAACGAAGTCAGCGACACCGACCGCCGCCTGACCGCCCGTGCCAACGAGCTCAAGCCTGGTTCGAACCTGGCCTTCGGCGTCGGCACGGTGCAGTCGCTGCTGCTGAACTACGAGAACTTCGGCAAGACCGAGACCTCGGGCGTCGACCTCGACTTCTCGGGCCGTGTCGGCCTGGGCGGCTGGGGCACCCTGAACCTCAGCCTGATGAACACCATCGCCCTGAGCTACCGCGCCTGGGACGTGGACGCCAATGCCTACCGCCCGAACACGGTCGGCCTGCGTGGCGTGCCGCGCCTGACCTCGGTGTTCAGCACGGTATGGCGGGTCGGTGATTTCTCGACCTCGGTGCGCGTGAACCGTACCTCGAAGACCGCACTGAACTTCGACGAGACCGACGAAGCCACCTGGAGCGAAGCAGCCTGCCTGACGCGCATCAAGCCGGAAGGCCTGCCGTGCTACCGCAAGGCCGACGTCCGTACCGACCTGAACTTCGCCTACACCGGCATCAAGGACCTGCGCCTGTCGGTGAACGTGCGTAACGCCTTCCTGAACTCGGCGCCGGTCGACCTGCGCGGCGGCTACGTGATCCGTCCGCGTTCGGTCAAGCTGTCGGCGGAATACCTGTTCTGATCGGCTTTTCCGAGGCATAAAAAAACCGGCGCACGCGCCGGTTTTTTTGTTCCTACTCTCTTATTTCGTCGGCCAGGGCGTCAGGATCTCGAAGCCGTGCGCGGTGACGGCGATCATGTGCTCCCACTGCGCCGACAGCGAACCGTCGGCCGTGACCACGGTCCAGCCGTCGTTGAGCTGGTCCACTTCTTCGCCGCCGATGTTGATCATCGGCTCGACCGTGAAGGTCATGCCTTCCTTCAGCAGCAGGCCGGTGTTCGCGCGGCCGTAGTGCAGCACCTGCGGGTCTTCGTGGTAGACGCGGCCGATGCCGTGGCCGCAGTAGTCGCGCACCACCGAGTAGCCGGCGCCTTCGGCCAGCTTCTGGATGGCGTGGCCGACGTCGCCCAGGCGCGAACCCGGACGCACGGTGCGGATGCCCGCCATCATGCACTCGAAGGTGGTGTCGACCAGGCGCTTGGCTTCGGCGCTCGGGGTGCCGGCGTAGTACATGCGGCTGGTGTCGCCGTGCCAGCCATCCTTGATCACGGTGACGTCGATGTTGACGATGTCGCCGTCCTTCAGGATCTCTTCCTCGCTCGGGATGCCGTGGCAGACCACGCCGTTGACCGAGGTGCACAGGGTCTTCGGGAAGCCGTGGTAGCCGACGTTCGCCGGCGTGGCCTTTTGCACCTTGCGGATGTATTCGTTGCAGCGGCGGTCGAGTTCTTCGGTGGAGACGCCGGGGACGACGTATTCCTTGATCATCTCCAGCACCTCGGCGGCCATGCGGCCTGCCACGCGCATCTTCGCGATGTCCTTGTCGTTCTTGAGTTTGATTGCCATTGTCGATAGTGGGTGAGGGCGGCCGTGCCGCGCGAATCCGCCATGATACCTGTTGCGCCGCCCGAATGCGCGTTGCCGCGCCCGCCGGCGTGCATTGCCGGCAATACGACACATGTATGCACATTTGTTGTTGACCTGTAATGACGTGCAGGCGATACTTTGAAGCAGTTTTTGTTGTCGGTCATGCAGTCATCGTTTCGGTTCGGCTTTTAGTAAAGGCGGTACATGGAAATCCAGGTTGACGTACGCAAGGCCGTGTGGAGCCGTTATTGGTCCCACGGGATTGCGCATTCTTGCGGCGGTAGTTACGGGAATCGCTACGAAGGTTCCCTGGCCCGGTTCTGGCGTACGGTGGCGGGCGACTTGCCCGCCGGGGCACGTGTCCTCGACATCGCGACCGGCAACGGCGCCGTTCCCCAACTCCTGCTCGAGGGCGCCGACAGCCCGATTGCCTGCGACGCCATCGACCTGGCCCAGCCCGACCCGCCATGGCTGGCCGAGCTCCCGGAACACAAGCGGCGCCAGCTGCGCTTCCATGGCCAGCAGGTCGCCGAAGCGCTGCCTTTCCCCGACACCCATTTCGACCTCGTTACCAGCCAATACGGGCTGGAATACACCGATCTGCAGCGCAGCCTGCCCGAAATCCGGCGCGTGCTGCGTCCGGGCGGCAAAGTACGCTTGATTACCCACCACACCGATGCGCGTCCGGTACGCCTGGCGCGGACCGAGCTCGGCCACCTGGACTGGATGATGGCGCCCGGCGGCCTGCTTGAACTCGGCCAGGCAATGATTGCACCGATGGCACGCGCCGCCACCGAGGCGGGACGCGCCGCCCTGATGGCCGACGCCGGCGCCAACGCCTTGCGTGCACATTTCAACGTGCTGCAGGGCGAAGCCACCCAGCTGGCGGCCGGCAGCGATTGCCCGGACGTGCTGGGCGATGCCCGCGTCGAGCTGGGCGGCATCCTGAACCTGGCGCTGGCGCATGGCGCCGCCGTGGCACACGAAGCCTTTGGCCGCATGCGCCGGGATCTGGACGATTCGCGGGTGCGTTTGCAGGAACTGGTCGATTACGCACTGGACGACGCGGGTGCGCAAGCACTGGCCGGCGCTCTTGCCCGCGGTGGTAAACAACAGGTCGAAGCGCTATTCGACGATGCCGTGTTGATGGGTTGGCGCATTGCCGCCAACCCTGTCTGAATCCGCGATTTCGGCGTTTTTCGCCCGGGTTTTCAAGATGCACCGACATGGTGCATTTGTCGCTGAATTGTATCTTCCTGAAAATGTCAAGTGCACTGCTATCGGGCGCAGTGCGCGTGACGCGCTGCACCATCCAGGCTCCCCGGCCAGTCATCCCGTCATGATTTTGCCCCTTTGCGGTGCACGCTATGCATGGCAATTTCCCATAACTGATGCTGGACTCCGCCAAACTTTGTGCGGAGCACAATGCCATTTTCGCCGCTTTTGCTGCGTTGCGGAAAAATCTGCGTACATATGTCCCATACCAGTTGGTATTTTTTGTCAAGCATTTTCTTGCTGATTTTTTACTATTTCTATCGTCAAAAACGCAACAGTCAAGGGGCATTTTTTCTTGCGATATGTCAACGCATCATGCAATACTGCCCCGTCGTTTTGTTAGCTTTTTCCAACTTTTCAGGGTAAAGCGCATCGTCTCGCACAGCCTGCGCGCTGGCGAAAACGTGCGGTTGCCGTGACGAGGAGCTGCTGCAGGACGCGAGTCAACTGGAGTTGCCCTGCCGCGTATTGCGCGGCCGGTTTTCCGGGCGAAAGACCCTACCCCACAAGGAGATCTATGTTTAAGAAGTCCAAAGTCAGCACCGCCGTCGCTATCGCGTTCGGTGGCAGCGTCGGCCTGATCGCCATGCCAGCATTCGCGCAAGAGACTGCGCCTGTTGCGCAGAAAATTGAACGCGTTGAAGTGACCGGTACCCGTATCAAGCGTGCCGACGCTGAAGGCGCGCTGCCAGTTACCGTGATCAAACGTGAAGAGCTGGAAGCTTCCGGTTCGACCACCGTCGCTGAATTCATGCGCACCTCGACCTTCTCGTCGACCGGTAACTTCCGTCCTCAGTCGGGTAGCTCCGCCCAGTCGTACGCCGGTATCGACCTGCGTGGCCTGGGTTCGGCACGTACGCTGGTCCTGCTGGACGGCCGCCGCCTGCCGAAGGCACCTAACGTCGGCGACTCCGTCGACCTGAACACCGTGCCGATGGCAGCGGTCGAGCGCATCGAGATCCTGACCGACGGCGCGTCGGCAGTCTACGGCTCGGACGCAATCGGCGGCGTGGTCAACATCATCACCCGCAAGGACTTCGAAGGCATCGCCGCCTCGGTCGGCTACACCGACCCGAAAGTCAAGGGCGGCGCCCGTAAGGAAGCGTCGGTCCTGGTCGGCGTGCAGGGTGAAAAAGGCCGTATCGTCATGGGCGCGTCGAAGACCGGCCGTGGCATGGTCTACACCCGCGACCGGCCTTGGGGCCAGGACCTGGGCGTGAGCTCGTACGGTAACAACTACCGTCTGCCGAGCGGCGCCTATACCGCGATCGGTAACCTGCGCGGCAATCCGTCGATCGGTTGCACGGACGAAAACTTCTACCTGACCGCGGGTGGCCAGTGCTCGTACAACTTCAACGCCGTTGCAGCTGACGAAGCACAGATCGACAGCCAGGCCTTCTTCGCCCGCGGCGAAACCCAGATCAACGACGACTGGAAAGCCTACGTCAACGCGTCGACCACCAACACCAGCAGCTTCGGCCGCTACGCACCGACCCCGGCCCAGCTGACGCTGAATCCGAACACCCCGAACAACCCGACCAGCTCGGCAGTCGTCGTGCGTCACCGTACCGCTGCCGCCGGCAACCGCGACACCACCACCGATGCATGGCTGTCGAACGTCGCTGCTGGCTTCCAGGGCAAGATCGCCAAGAACATCGACCTGGACGTGGGCGCCGCCTACACCCGTTCGGTGTACAAGGAACTGGGCCGCAACTACATCGTCCGTCCGATCCTGGAACAGTACGCCAACGAAACCCGTCCTGGCCAGCCTGTCTACGACCTGTACAACCCAAGCGCCAACTCGGAAGAAGTGCTGAGCGCGATCAAGGCTACCACCAGCCGCGATGGCCTGTTCAAGCAGACCGACCTGTATGCAGTCGGCACCTTCTACGACCTGTTCCAACTGCCTGGCGGCGGCGTCTCGCTGCTGGCTTCGGTGGAAACCCGCGAAGAACAGTACGCCGACATCTACGACTCGCTGTCGGAAGCCGGCGTGATCGAAGGTTCGGCCGGTAACTCCGCAGCCGGCAAGCGCCGCGTCAGCGGCGCCGCCCTGGAAATGGTGTTCCCGATCACCAAGACCCTGGAAGCCAGCGCTGCAGGCCGCTTCGACAAGTACAGCGACTACGGCAACGACTTCTCGCCGAAAGTCTCGCTGCGTTGGCAGCCGCTGAAGACCCTGACCCTGCGTACCTCGTACGGCGAAGGCTTCCGCGCACCGAGCCTGCCGCAGCTGCACCAGAAGGAATCGTTCTCGGCTGAATCGGTCTTCGACCCGGCAACCTGCCTGGCACTCGGCGGCCGTACCGGCGGTGGCATCCCTGCATCGCAGGATTGCAACCGTGCAGCAACTGTCCAGATCGATACCTACACCCTGGCCAACTCGGCACTGGAATCGGAACAGTCGAAGCAGTTCTCGGCAGGCGCAGTCTGGGACGTGACCCCGGCAATCAGCCTGAAGGCCGACTACGCACGCATCAAGATCGACAACCGTATCACCCAGATCGGCGCGCAAGACCTGATCGACCGTTCGAACGGCACCGATCCGCGTCCGATTCCGGCCGGCCTGGGCGTCATCCGCAGCGCCAACGGTGCGATCGAGCGCGTGCAGATGGGTTACGCCAACGAAGGTACGCTGGAAGGCCACTATCTCGACGTGAGCGCAACCGGGCGCTGGCGTAGTGCAGCGTGGGGCAACTTCGACCACGAACTGCGTTACTCCAACACCCTGAAGTACGACGACAACGGTGACGAGTTCCGCGGCACCCTGGGCCTGCCGCACTACCGCGCCACCCTGTCGAACAACTGGAAGCGCGGCGCCTTCGGCGTGTCGTACAACATCAACGTGACCGGCCGTAACTACGACGATCCGGACACCGCAGCCGGCACCTACACCACCCACGACATCCAGGGTACCTGGACCGCACCGTGGGGCGGCAAGCTGATCGTCGGCGTGGTGAACGCCTTCGACAAGATGCCTTCGCTGGTTCCGTACGACGGTCGTAACTTCAACTTCTACCTGTACGACGCGTACGGCCGCCAGGCATACGTCCGTCTGGAACAGAAGTTCTGATTCGGCAGCTTCTTAACTGAAGCACATGGCTGAACGATAGAGGAGGGGGTCCTGGACCCCCTCCTTTTTTTTGATGTAAAGCAACATACATATATAGAAGCTGCTTAAGCTCTTCGCTATTTCCGTCCATAAAGGTGTCCGAAACATATGAAGATCACTCCTCCCCTGGCCAGTAAACTGGCCGTGCTGCTGGTCGCGGCCGGCCTTGGACTGAACGCCGCGGCAGCCGGCGTGCCCGCGCCGGCTGCCGCGGCCAAGCCGCTTCCCACTTCCGCCTTCTTCAAGAAGCCGGTGCTCGGTTCGCCGACCCTGTCGCCCTCGGGCAAGAAGATCGCCATGCTGGTGCCGACTGACTCCGGCCGCATGGGCCTGGCGGTGGCCGATATCGCCACGCCGGACAAATTCAAGGGCATCGCCCAGTTCCCCGATGCCGACCTGCGCAGCGTCAGCTGGGTCAACGACGAGCGCCTGGTCTTCGACGTCACCGACCGCCAGGCTGCGGCCGGCGAGCAGCTGGGCAGCGGCCTGTATGCGGTGAATGCCGACGGCAGCGACTTCGTCTGGCTGATCGAACGTACCGGCAATTACCGTGCAAACGGTGCGTCGATGCGCCGTCCACTTCCTTCTCGCTACCAGTACAGAGGCCCGATCCACGATGGCGGCGAAGAGGTCATGGTCGAACGCTGGATTCCGCCGAACGGTCAGGGATTGCCGGAATCGAGCATGCTGATGCGCCTGAATACGCGCACCATGGCCACCCGTAGTCTGTTCACCGACGCGGTGCCGAACGGCGTGCAGGGCTGGGTGCTCGACCGCAACCGCCAGCCGCGCGTGGCCCTCACCACCGACGGCAAGAAGCACGGCGCCGTTTACTGGCGCGAGCCGGGCGTGTCGGGCTGGACCGAGCTTTACCACTTCGACACGGTCGACGCCGAACACGCCATCGTCCCGATCGCCGTGGACCGCGACGGCCAGCTGTACGTGCGTGCGCCGAACAGCGACAGCAAGGATGGCACCACCGCCTTGTACCGCTACGACGTCAAGACCCGCAAGATCGAGGACAAGCCTTTGCTGAGCCTGCCGGGCTTCGATTTCAGCGGGGGCATGATCTTCGATACCGATACCAAGGCGCTGCTGGGCGTGAGCTACATGCAGGAAGCGGAAGGCGTAAGCTGGTTCGATCCGACCATGCGCGCCACCCAGGAAGCGGTCGACAAGCTGCTGCCTTCGACCAATAATGAGATTTCGTGCAGCCGTTGCCTGGACGCACGCCACGTGGTCGTGACCGCCTCCTCGGACATCCAGGCGCCGGTGTATTTCCTGTTCGAACGCGCCACCGGCAAGCTGAGCCTGTTGGGTGCCTCGCGCCCCTGGCTGGATTCGGCGGCCATGGCCGGCACCCAGGACTTCCAGCGCATCAAGACGCGCGATGGCATGTCGATGCCGGTGTATGTGACCAAGCCGCGCGGCAAGGGCCCGTTCCCGACCGTCGTGCTGGTGCACGGCGGTCCGTACGTGCGCGGCGTCGAATGGGGTTTCAACCCGACCAACCAGTTCCTCGCCTCGCGCGGCTACGTCGTGGTCGAGCCGGAATTCCGCGGCAGCACCGGCTATGGCAGCAAGCTGTTCAAGGCCGGATGGAAGCAGTGGGGCCTGGCGATGCAGGACGACATCACCGACGCCACGAAATGGGCCATCGACCAGGGCCTGGCCGATCCGGACCGCGTTGCCATCGTCGGCGCCAGCTACGGCGGCTATGCCACCATGATGGGGTTGGTAAAGGAGCCGAAACTGTACAAGGCCGGCATCAATTTTGTGGGCGTCACCGACATCGAACTGATGTATACGATCGGCTGGAGCGACTTCATGGATGGCGACAATCCATGGATGCGCTATGGCATGCCGGTCATGATCGGCGATCCGGACAAGGATGCGGCCCAGCTGACCGCCACCTCGCCGCTGAAGCAGGCCGCGCGCATCAAGCAGCCGGTGCTGATGGCCTATGGCGAGGAGGATTACCGCGTGCCGCTGCCGCACGGTACCAAGATGCGCGATGCCCTGATCGCGGCGGGCAACAAGAACGTCGAGTGGATCCAGTACGAAGGCGAAGGCCACGGCTGGAACCTGGAGAAGAACAACGTCGACTTCTGGAACCGGGTCGAACGCTTCCTCGACAAGAACTTGAAGTAATTTTTTTCAGGTAATACGGAAAACGCCCCGCAAGGGGCGTTTTTTTATGGCGCTGTGCCGAACAGCGCTTCCCACAGCCGCGTCACCTCAACTGCCTGCGCCGCTACTTGCGCATGCTCGACGCGCGCCTCCTGCCCCTGCAGGCGGCGCTGGTGCTGCAGCCTGCGCATCAGGCGGTAGGCCGCGCCGACCGCGGCGGCGCGCTCCGTATCGATCAGCCCGAGCTCGCCGGCAATGCGCAGCAGCGTGATATTGCCGAGATTTGCCGTCAGTTGCGGGTAGTTCGCCGCATGGCGCAGCACCAGGTACTGGACCATGAACTCAATGTCGATCATCCCGCCCGCATCCTGCTTCAGGTCGAACAGCGGCGTGCGGTTCGGGCTGGCGTCGTGCATGCGGCGCCGCATCTTGAGCACCTCGTCCTTCAGCTCGGCCTCGCGGCCGGTGCGGTCCTGGCGCAGCACCTCGTCCCGGATCGCCTCGAAGCGCGCGCCGATGGCCGCGTCGCCGGCGCAGAAGCGCGCCCGCGTCAGGGCCTGGTGTTCCCAGACCCAGGCCGACTGGCGCTGGTAGCGCTCGAAGGCCGCCACCGAGCTGACCAGCATGCCGCTGGCGCCGTCCGGACGCAGGGCGGTGTCGATGTCGAACAGGATGCCGGCCGGCGTGTGCGCCGTCATCCAGGTAATGAAGCGCTGCGCCAGCTTGGCGTAGTTCGAGGGCGCCATGTCGTCCTCGTCGTCGAACAGGAAGATGACGTCGAGGTCCGACACATAGCCCAGCTCCTTGCCGCCCAGCTTGCCGTAGGCGATCACGGCAAAGCGCGGCTCCTCGCGGTGGGGCGTGGCCACCGTCTTCCAGGCCCAGCGCACCGTGGCCGCCACCATCACGTCGGCCAGCGCCGATAAATGGTCGGCCAGGCGCTCGACCGAGAGTTCCCCGGCCAGGTCCAGGGCCAGCAGGCGGAACTGCTGGGCGTGGTGGGTTTCGCGCAGGATGTCGAGCTGGCGTTCGGTGTCGCCTTCGGCTTCCGCCAGCCTGGCGTCGAGGCTGGCAGCCAGCTGCTCGGGCGAATCGATGCCGCCGCGGTCGTCCAGCAGTTCATCCAGCAGGATCGGGTGCAGGGTCAGGAAGGTGGCGGCCCAGCCGCTCGCATGCATCATGCGGATCACGCGTTCCAGGGTGTGCGGGTATTCGGTCAGCAGCGACAAATAGGCCGAGCGGCGCGCCACCGCTTCCAGGAAGTCGAGCAGGCGCCCGAGGGTGGCGCCATGGCTGCCGACGCCGGCTTCCCTGACGGTGGCCGCCACCTGGGGCAGGGCCAGGTTGACCAGGGCCAGCAGGCGCGCGCGGCTGGCGTCGGGCAGGCTTTGCATGCGCGGGGCCTGCCAGGTCGCCACCAGGCGCTGCGCCGCGCCGCCCGGGTCGGCGTAGCCGAGGCCAGTCAGGTGCGCTTCGATGGCGGCCACCTGCTCGGGATCGGCGGCAATCGCTTCCAGCTCGGCGCGTTCCTCGGTGGCCGGGGCGCTCTTGTCGGCGAACATGTCGTCGAACTCGGCGGCGACAAAGGCGCGCTGCTCCTCCAGGCGCGCCAGCAGCGTCGGCACGTCGGGCAGGTTCATCATGCGCGCCACGGTCTCGCGGTCGGCGTCGATCGGGGGCAGGGTGTGGGTCTGGGCATCGTCCAGGTATTGCAGGCGGTGTTCCAGGTTGCGCAGGAAGGTGTAGGCGTCGAGCAGGCGCTCGACCGTGCCGGCCGGCATCAGTTCGCGTTCGGCCAGCAGGCGCAGGGTCTGGCGCGTGGAGCGTTCGCGCAGGGCCGGGTCGCGTCCGCCGCGGATCAGTTGGAACACCTGGGCCAGGAATTCGATCTCGCGGATGCCGCCGCGCCCGAGCTTGACGTTGTTGCTGCGGTCCGGGTGCAGGCGTTCCTGGCGTTTCACCTCGGCGCGGATCTGGGCATGCATGTTGCGGATGGCGTCGATCACGCCGAAGTCGAGGTAGCGCCGGAACACGAAGGGCCGCACGATCGCGTCCAGCGCGGCGATGTCTTCCTCGTTGCCGGTGACGGCGCGCGCCTTGACCCAGGCATAGCGTTCCCATTCGCGGCCCTGCACGATCAGGTATTCCTCGACCATGTTCAGGCTGGCCGCGAGCGGCCCGGACTTGCCGTTCGGGCGCAGCGCCATGTCGACCCGGAAGGTGAAGCCGTCCTCGATGACTTCCGACAGGGCGCCGATCAGCTTGCGGCCCAGGCGCACGAAGAATTCGTGGTTCGACAGGGACCGCTGGCCCGGCCCGGCCAGGGTGTCGCCATCTTCCGGGTAGACGAAAATCAGGTCGATGTCCGACGACACATTCAGTTCGCCGCCGCCCTGTTTTCCCATGGCCAGCACCATCATGTCCTGGGGGCGCCCGGATTCGGCGCCGATCGGCGTGCCGTGGACCGCGACCAGTTCCGCCATCAAATCCTGCACGTGGGTGCGGATCGCGAAGTCGGCCAGGCCGGTCATGGCGGTGACGACTTCGTCCAGGTCGGCCAGGCCATCCAGGTCGCGCCGGATCAAGCCGGCAAGCAAGAGGTTGCGCAGGCGGCGCATGGCGCGCGGCAAGGGAATCCCGGCGGCCAGCTCGCTGTCCAATAACGCGCCGAAATCCGGCCGGGCCAGCGATAATTGGGCCAGCCGGGCCACGCGCGCGGGACGGTCGGGCGCGGCGTCGACCCAGCGTTGGTACCAGCGCGAAGCGCAGGCTTTGGTCATGGATGTCATTCGGCAGTCCTGCACATGAGTAAAAGCGTTCCGGGAGGCGTGCTTGCGGTAGAATTGCCCGCCGTGCTGCCAGGGTCTCGGGCGTGCGAAAAAATCGCCATGGCCGCGTCGCATCGTCTTGCCGTACTCACGTACTGTCTTCGACGCTGCGTCGGATGGCCGCAACCCTTGCCCTGACGATTTTTTCGTACGCCCTGTGGTAAGGCAGCACGATGGTAAGGTAGACGCCGCGATCGTAGCAAGCGCTCTGATATTGAAGAACCAACGGACGGCGAGCCTTTGAGCACATTGATGCACAACCCGGAACCGCAGGTGCCCCAGGCGCCTCAGGAGCACACGCCGCTGGCCGAGCGCTGGCGGCGGCTGCGTGCCGCCTACCGGTATGCCAACCTGGCGTCGCATCATGTGCTCGGTTTCACGGTCAAGCTGGTGCTGGCGGTGTACTTCGGCCTCGGGCTGCTGTTCCTGGCGCTGCGCTACGCGATCCTGCCCAATATAGATATGTACAAGGGCGACATCGAGCGCCTGGCCAGCCGCGCACTCGGCAACCAGGTGGCGATCGCCCGCATCTATGCGTCCTGGAGCGGCCTGCATCCCTCGCTGTTCCTGGGCGACGTCACCCTCAAGGACAAGGCCGGGCGCCAGGTGCTGGCCCTGCCGTCGGTCTCGGCCACGTTTTCCTGGTGGAGCGTGTTTGCCGCCGAGCCGCGCTTCGAAACCCTGGAGCTGATCCGGCCCCAGCTGGACGTGCGGCGCGCCGGCGACGGCGTGTTCTACGTGGCCGGGGTGCGCATCGACCCGAAGGACGACAAGGGCGGCACGGGCGGCGACTGGGTCTTCCGCCAGCGCGAGATCGTGATCCGCGAAGGACAGGTCGTCTGGACCGACGGCGTGCGCGGCGCGCCGCCGCTGGCCCTGCGCGACGTCTCGCTGGTGCTGCACAACCGCTGGCGCACGCACCGCGTCGCCCTGAAAGCCACGCCGCCGGGCGTGCTGTCGCAGCCGCTCGACGTGCGCGCGCGCTTCACCCACCCGCGCTTCGGCGGGCGTGCCTCCGACATCGCACGCTGGAAGGGCGAACTGTATGCCGACCTGCGCGAAGCCGACCTGGCGGCCTGGAAACAGTACATCGATTATCCCTTCCAGCTATCCCAGGGCAAGGGCTCGCTGCGCGCCTGGATCAGCCTCGACCGCGCGCGCCTGGCCGGCTTCACCGCCGACCTGGCCCTGGCCGGCGTGGCCGCGCGCATGGGGCCGGAGCTGCCGCCCCTGAACCTGGCGCGCGTGTCGGGCCGCCTGTCGGCGCACGAGGAACTGCTGCCGGACGCGCAAGAAGGCAAGCCGACCTTCGGCGCCAACGGCCATACGGTGGCCATCGAACATTTCACGGTCGCCCTGGCCGACGGCCGCGTGCTGCCGCCGAGTACCGTCAGCGAAACCTACACCCCGGCGCGCGCCGGCAAGCCGCAGCGCGTGGCGGTGGAGGCAACCCAGGTCGACCTGGCGGCCCTGGCCCAGCTGGCGGCGCAGTTGCCGCTGTCTCCGTTGCAGCGCCAGCTGCTGGCCGACTTCGCGCCGCGCGGCCAGCTGACCGATTTTTCCGCGTCCTGGGACGGCGCCTATCCGCGCCTGGCCGGCTACCGCGTCAAGGGGCAGGTGGCCGGCCTCGGTTTGCAGCCCCAGGCGGCGCGCGCGGCCAGCGCCACGGCGCCGGCCCGGCCGGCCTTGCCGGGCATCGATAACCTGAGCGGCAGCATCGACGCCACCCAGGATGGCGGCAGCGTCAGCGTCGACTCCAGCAACCTGGCGCTGCGCATGCCGGCCTGGTTCCCGGAACCGGCCATGCCGCTCGACAGCCTGGCCCTGCAGGCGCGCTGGCGCTACGAGCCGCAGGAGCAGCTGCTGGTCGAGGTCGACAAGCTGTCCTTCGCCCAAGGCAGCCTGCGCGGCAACCTGTCCGGGCGCCACCAGTTGCCGCTGGGGCCAGGCCATGGCCCCGGCGTAGCCGACATCAGCGGCAGCCTGGATGGCTTCCGCATCGCCGAGGTCGGCCGCTTCCTGCCGAACGCCACGCCGGAACACCTGCGCGAGTGGCTGGCCACCGCCTTGCAGGGCGGCATGCTGGAAGACGTGCGCCTGCGCCTGCGCGGCGACTTGGCGCAGTTCCCTTTCCGCGCCGCGAACGCGGCCGAACGCGCGCGCGGCGAATTCCGCGTGGCCGGGCGCCTGGCCGGCGCCGTGCTCGAATACGCGCCCGGCCACCGCACGCCGGACAACAAGCCGGCCTGGCCGTTGGCGGAGGCCATCAACGGCAGCATCGTGTTCGACCGCGACCGCATGGAAATCCGCGGCGATACCCTGCGCAGCTTCGGCCTCGACCTGCGCAACGTGCGCGCCGTGCTGCCGAATCTCGGCGCCCACGATTCCGTCCTCGACATCGACGGCAGCGCCAGCGGATCGCTGCAGGGCTTCCTCGGCTACGTGGCGGCCAGCCCGGTGCTGGGCTGGATCGGCCATTTCACCGAAGACACGCGCGGCAGCGGCAACGCCGGCCTCAGCCTGAAACTCCAGATGCCGCTGGCCGATCTGCACCAGACGAAGGTGCAGGGCGCCCTGCAGCTGCAGAACAACGACGTCAACCTGATCCCCGATCTGCCGCCGCTGCAGGCGGCGCTCGGCAAGGTCGAGTTCAACGAACACGGTTTCAACCTGAACGGCGTGGGCGCCAGCTTCCTCGGCGGGCCGCTGGCGCTGTCCGGCGGCACCCAGAAGGACGGCGCGATCGCGATCCGCCTGTCGGGCACCCTGTCGGCCGACGGCATGCGCCGCAGCGCCCCGGCGCCGGCGGTGGCGCGCCTGGCCACGCGCCTGTCGGGCAGCACCCGCTACAGCGGCAGCATCGGCGTGCGCGAGCATCGCCTGAACGTGACGCTCGACTCCAGCCTGGAGGGCCTGGGCCTGCAATTCCCGGCGCCGCTGAACAAGGCCGCGGAGACCGAACTGCCGCTGCGCTTCGTGCTCGACGGCGAACCGACGGTGGAAGGCGTGGGCCGCGACGCGCTGCGCCTGACCCTCGGCAATGCCGTGTCCGCCCGCTACCAGCGCAGCCACCAGCCGCGCGGGCCGTGGACGGTGGAACGTGGCGGCATCGGCGTCAACCTGCCGGCGCCCGAGCCCGACGAGGGCATGATGATCAACGTCGACATGAAGTCGGTGAACGTCGATGCCTGGCTGGCGGCGGCGCGCGCGATTGCCGGCGACGACGAAGGCGAGGGCAGCGGCGGCAAGGCCGGACCGAATTTCTCCCAGTACGTGGTGCCGACCACCATCGCCGCGCGTGCCACCGAGCTCTTCGTGGCCGACCGCCGCATGGCCGACGTGGTGGTCGGCGCCACCCACCGCGGCAATGTCTGGCAAGCGAACCTGCAGTCGCGCCAGGCCTCGGGCCACGTCAGCTGGAGCGAGCAGCCGGGGCAGGGCGTGGGCAAGGTCACGGCGCGCCTGGCTTTCCTCGACATTCCCGAATCCTCGGCGGCCGAGGTCAAGGACTTGCTGGAATCGAATAGCGGCGCGGCCAGTATCCCGGCGCTCGACATCGTGGCCGAGCGCTTCGAACTCTTCAACAAGCAGTTCGGGCGCCTCGACCTGCAGGCAAGCAATGTCCCTGCGCTAGCCGGCAAGGAATGGCGCATCGACCGCCTGAGCCTGGCCAACCCCGACGGCCAGTTGCGCGCCACCGGACGCTGGCTGACCAAGGACGGCAAGAGCAATACCGGCATGAACTTCACGCTCGACATCATCGATGCCGGGCGCCTGCTGGACCGCCTGGGCTTCCCGGAAACCCTGCGTCGCGGCAAGGGCAAAATCTCGGGCGACCTGTCCTGGAGCGGGCTGCCGTATGCGCTGGACATCCCCTCGCTGTCGGGCCAGATCGAGATGAACGTGGGCGGCGGCCAGTTCCTGAAGCAGGACCCGGGTGCGGCCAAGCTGCTCGGCGTGCTCAGCCTGCAAGCCCTGCCGCGCCTGCTGAAGCTCGACTTCCACGACGTGTTCTCGGAAGGCCTGGCCTTCGACGGCATCACGGCCAACGCCATGATCTCGAAAGGCGTGGTGCGCACCGACAACCTCAAGATGCACGGCGTCGCCGCCACCGTGCTGATGGACGGCACGGCCGACATCGCCAACGAATCGACCAATCTGCGTGTGGTGGTGATCCCGGAATTCAATCTCGGCACCGGACCGCTGGTGTACGGCCTGGCAGTGAACCCGGTGATCGGCCTCGGCTCCTATCTGGCGCAACTTTTCCTGCGCGCGCCGGTGATGAAGGCCCTGACTTACCAGATGCAGGTGACAGGACCGTGGAAATCGCCGACGATTACCAAGATCGACAATCCGCCGGACCGTCCGCCGGGACGCCCGCAGCCCCCGACAGCGAAAAAAGAGTGACCCGAGAGGAGTGACATGAGGAGCAACTTGAAACCCGGTGTAGCCGCAGTCCAGATGGTGTCCACACCCGACGTGGCGCAGAATCTCGCCACCGCCCGCCGCCTGGTCGGCGAAGCCGCCGCCGGCGGCGCGTCCCTCGTGACCCTGCCCGAGTACTGGCCGATCATGGGCATGAGCGATGCGGACAAGGTCGCGCACGCCGAGCAGGCGGGTGTCGGTCCGATCCAGGAATGCATGGCGGCCATGGCGCGCGAGCACGGCATCTGGCTGATCGGCGGCACGCTGCCGCTGGTGTCGCCGGACGCCGGCAAGGTCATGAACACGACCCTGGTGTACGGGCCGCAGGGCGATGAACTCAGCCGTTACGACAAGATCCACCTGTTTGGCTTTACTAGGGGCAGCGAATCCTACGACGAGGCCCGCACCATCGTGCCGGGCCAGGCCGTGGGCAGCTTCGAGGCGCCGTTCGGGCGCGTCGGCCTCTCGGTCTGCTACGACCTGCGCTTCCCCGAGCTCTACCGCGCGATGGGCGAGTGCGCGCTGATCGTGGTACCGGCGGCATTTACCCACACCACCGGCAGCGCCCACTGGGAAGTGCTGCTGCGCGCCCGCGCCATCGAGAACCAGTGCTATGTGCTGGCCTCGGCCCAGGGCGGCGTGCACCGGAACGGCCGCCGCACTTTCGGCCACAGCATGCTGGTCGATCCCTGGGGCGAGGTCAAGGCGGTGCTGCGCGAAGGCGAAGGCGTGGTGGCGGGCGATCTCGATCCGGCCTTCCTGTCGGGCGTGCGCGAGAGCCTGCCGGCACTGCGCCACCGCAAGCTGTAATCGATTGATGACGTGCTGCGGCGCGGGCCGCGGCGCTGCCGGCTGCACAGGCGACTTGTGCGGAAACTCAAGCGGCAACTCAAGCGGCAACTCAAGCGGCAACTCAAGCGGCAACTCAAGCGGCAACTCAAGCGGCAATTCAAGCGGCGGTTCATGGGGCGCTTCCTGCGGCGGCGCCCGTGTCGCTTCCGGTGCCCCTGCACGCCGATGCAAACCCGGCGGATATGGCACAATGCCCCAATCCACACGAGAAACCGACGCAAAATGATCCCATTCGAACCGAATCTTTCCTCCCTGGCCGTGGCACGCGATGTGCTGCTGACGCCTTTCGGCCTCGACGAAGCCAAGCTGCTGCGCACGCTGGGAACGATGTTCACCCACAAGGTCGACTATGCCGACCTCTACTTCCAGTTCACCAAGAGCGAGGGCTGGAGCCTGGAAGAGGGCATCGTCAAGACCGGCAGCTTCTCGATCGATCAAGGTGTGGGCGTACGCGCCATCTCCGGCGAGAAGACCGCCTTTTCCTATTCCGACGAGATTTCCGAAGCCGCCCTGATGGACGCGGCGGCCGCCACGCGCACCATCGCGCGCGCCGGCGCCGGCCGCGTGAAGGTGGCCTCGATTGCCCA
Source organism: Massilia sp. YIM B02769 (assembly GCF_030411995.1). Taxonomy (GTDB): domain Bacteria; phylum Pseudomonadota; class Gammaproteobacteria; order Burkholderiales; family Burkholderiaceae_D; genus Telluria. The sequence goes on along the minus strand of NZ_JASNRC010000020.1, from coordinate 8,851 downwards.
GCCGACCGGCGGCCGCTCGCTGTATCTGCCGAACGATCCGCTGGCCTCGCTCGACGCCACCGCCAAGGTGAAACTGCTCGAGCGCGTGGAAAAGATGGCGCGCGCGAAAGACCCGCGCGTGGTGCAGGTGATGGCGGGCCTGGCCGGCGAATACGACGTGGTGCTGGTGGTGCGCAGCGACGGCGTGCTGGCGGCCGACATCCGCCCGCTGGTACGCGTCTCGGTCACCGTGATCGCCGAGCAGAACGGCCGCCGCGAAACCGGTTCCTCGGGCGGCGGCGGACGCTTCGACTATGGCTACTTCGACGACGAGGTCCTGGAACGCTATGCCGACGAGGCGGTGAAGTCGGCGCTGGTCAACCTGGAAGCGCGTCCGGCCCCGGCCGGCCCGATGACCATCGTGCTCGGACCGGGCTGGCCCGGCGTGCTGCTGCACGAAGCCGTCGGCCACGGCCTGGAAGGCGACTTCAACCGCAAGGGTTCGTCCTCGTATGCCGGCATGATCGGCCAGCGCGTGGCGGCCAAGGGCGTGACCGTGGTCGACGACGGCACCCTGAAGGACCGCCGCGGCTCGCTTAACATGGACGACGAGGGCAATCCAACCCAGTGCACCACGCTGATCGAGGATGGCATCCTGAAGGGCTATATCCAGGACACCATGAACGCGCGCCTGATGAAGATGCCGATCACCGGCAACGCACGCCGCGAATCCTTTGCCCACCTGCCGATGCCGCGCATGACCAACACCTACATGCTGGGTGGCGACAAGGACCCGGGCGAGATCCTGGCCTCGGTGAAGAACGGCCTGTTCGCGGTGAACTTCGGCGGCGGCCAGGTCGACATCACCAACGGCAAGTTCGTGTTCTCGGCCAGCGAAGCCTACATGATCGAGGACGGCAAGATCACCTACCCGGTGAAGGGCGCGACCCTGATCGGCAACGGCCCGGACGTGATGAACCGCATTTCCATGATCGGCAACGACATGCGCCTGGATTCGGGCGTGGGCGTGTGCGGCAAGGAAGGCCAGAGCGTACCGGTGGGCGTGGGCCAGCCGACCCTGCGTATCGATGGCGTGACGGTGGGCGGGACGGCTTGATCGTTTGCTTAACTCTTTGCTGAAAATGCCCGGTTAGCCCGGGCATTTTTTATGGACGAAACAGTGAATGCGTAGGGTGGGCGCCCCGTGCCCACGCGTGAACTGTGATCATGGTTGGCCTGGTCTTGGCTAACACCGCTCAAGCGTCACGCGTGGGCACGGGGCGCCCACCCTACGACCTCATGCGTTGACGCCATTAAAATTTGTACGTCAGGCGCATATAAGGGGTAATTCCTAACGGGTCGGTGTAGCGCGGGTCGTAGCCCAGCTGGAAGTTCGTCACCTGGTTGGTGAACGGCGGCGTCTCGTCGAACAGGTTTTTCACGCCGGCCGTCAGCTCGAATTTCGGGTTGCCGGTATACGTCGCCGACACCGACCAGGTCGAATAATGCCCCACCTTGTTGTAGAACTCGGGCGCCACCGCGGTGTTCTGGTCCTCGTAGTGCGACATGTAGCGGTTCGACAAATTGAAGGTGTAGTCGCCGCGGATCAGGGTGAACAGCAGGTTGTGGCGCCAGCGGAAAACCGGGGTGGCGTCGGCGTAGCGGCCGGCGTTCTGGGTGAAGGGGCCGCCGCGTTCGTTCTGGTACTCGTACTTGTTGACGTAGGTGCCGTCGACGCTGACGCTCAGGTTGCCGATCGGGCTGCGTGGCATGCGGTACAGCAGCGATACGTCCAGGCCGCGCGTCTGCACTTCGCCCAGGTTGTCGGTGATGTCGAGTACGTAGTCGAGGCGGTTGCCGGCCGCGTTGTAGACGAACAGGTTCTGGTAGCGCGGGAAGTTGCTGAAGATGGTCTGCTCGGCCAGGGCGCTGATCTGGTCCTTCAGCTTGATGTGCCAGTAGTCGAGCGACACGGTCAGCGCACGCACCGGCTCGAACACGACGCCGGCACTGTAGGTGCGCGAGCGTTCCGGGCTGAGGTCGGGGTTGCCGCCCTGGCGGATGTTCTGTTGCTGCCCGCAGACGACGTTCGGATTCGCGCCGGCCACCGGCACCCCGCCCGGGCACAGCACCGGGTCGTCGTAGGTGTCGGAGCTGTTGGTGGTCGATTGCGGCCCGAACAGGTCGAACAGGGTCGGCGCGCGGAAGCCCTTGTTGAACGAGCCGCGCACCAGCACCTGGGGCGTCGGCTGCCAGCGCAGCGGCACCTTGGGGTTGAAGCTGCCGCCGACGTCGCTGTAGTGGTCGTAGCGGCCGGCGAAGTTCAGTTCCAGGTCCTGGATGACCGGCACGTTGAGTTCGGTGAACACGGCGTAGATGCTGCGCTGGCCCGACTGGTTCTGGGCGTCGGCATAGCCCGAGCTGGAGGCTTGCCCGGCGAGGTCGCGGTTGACGAAGTACTTGGCGCGGTCGCGCCGGAACTCGGCGCCGAGGGCGAAGCCGAGCGGGCCGCCGGGCAGGGTCGTCAGTTCGCGGCTGACGCGGCCGTCGACCGCGCTGCTGTTGATGCGGGCGTGCACGTATTCGCCCAGCAGCAGCGAATTGGCCAGGAAATCGGCCCCGGCCGGGCTTTGCGGGCCGAAGGGGTTCAGGATGCCGGCGCCGACGCCGTCGATGATGCGCTGGTCGATCAGGTAGCCGCCGCGGAAGGTGCTTTTCGCGCGCCCGACCGAATGCGAGATCGCCGTGTTGTAGTCCCAGCCGGCGATGGTGCCTTCGAGGCTGGCCTGCAGGCGCGCGGTGGTGCTGCTGTCGTAGTTCTCGCGCGGGCCGCTTTCCACCGGGCGCCAGCTGATATCGAGGTTTTCGCCGCTCAGGCCGGGGAAGGCCGGCACCGCGCCGTTGCCGGGATACCAGGGGCTGGCGGCGGTCATGACGATGCCGATGTTCGACATCGGCGGCGGCGCCACGCGCGACTCGTTGGTGCTGCGGCCCCAGACGAATTCCAGGCTGCCCAGGTGGTCGGGCGTGAACTGGCGGTTGATCTTGCCCATGGCGCTGTACTGGCGCGTCTTCGGGATGTTGTCGTTGTACTGGGTGTAGTCGAAGTCGCAGACCGGGGCGTCGGCCGCCGGCAGCGAGTCGGGCGGGCGGCAGCCGGCGGCGTAGCCGGGGTTGCCGGTCACGCCGAGGTCGGAAAAGAAGTTGGCCGGGAAGGGCGTGCCGCTGACTTCGTTCAGGCCGCGATCCGGCCGCACGCCGGTGCGCGAGAAGGCGCGGTCGGTGCCGCGCAGGGCGCTCTGCTGGTGGTAGTCGAGCACGCCGAACATGCTGATGCCGTCGCGCGCCAGGTTGCCCCAGCCGCCAGACAGATTGATGCGCTGCTCGTTGCCGCCGCCGTTGCGCCAGGGCTCGTAGCCTTCGAAGGTGATGGCGCCGCCCTCGACCGAGCGCTTGGTGATGAAGTTGATCACGCCGCCGATGGCGTCGGTGCCGTAGATGGCCGAGGCGCCGTCGCGCAGCACCTCGACCCGCTCCAGCGCCGCCACCGGGATGATGTTCAGGTCGACCGTGTCGGCGAAATAGGGGTGGTTGGCCAGGCGCCGGCCGTTCAGCAGCACCAGGGTCTTGTCGCCGCCCAGGCCGCGCAGGTCGGCCACGGCGCGCCCGCCGGTACCCGAGCCGACCGAGGACGAGCCGACCGTCGAGGTCTGGTTCATCGGGATCGTGTTCAGCACTTCCTGCACCGTGGTCAAGCCCTGCTTGGCGAAGTCGGCCGCGCGGATGGTGGTGATCGGCAGCGAGCTTTCGGCGGCGATGCGCCGGATCGAGGAACCGGTGACTTCGACGCGCTGGATCGGCTGCGCCGGCGACTGCTCGGGCGACTGCGGGGGCGTCTGCGCTTCCTGCGGCGGGGAGGCGGGAGGCTGCTGCGCTTCCTGCGCGCCGGCGGGCAGGCCGGCCAGCAAGCTCAGGCCGGCGGCGCCGAAGATGCGTCGCAGCGAGCGGGACAATACGGTTTCGTGCATGGATGCGTACATGAGTCGGCTCCCGGAATGTCGTTGTCTGCCCGCTGCGCATCTATCTTGAAAACAATTGTTTAGCTGAATAAACAAATGTGGCGTCGGGGTCGTAGGAACCGAGTCTTGCACCGCCTTCCCTGCGGCGGGTGATCTCGATCAAACGGCACGGGAAGCCGTGGCATGCGCGCGACAGCTTGCGGCATCGGCGCATGCACGAAGAAATAGCGAAAGGCCAGCCGCTGCGCCCCGTAGCGGCTGGCTTGAACCTTCCTTCGACTCAGAACGTGTAGCGCGCCCCGAGCGAGAAGGTGCGTCCCACCGCGCCCAGGTAGTCGAGCGGGTTGTAGGCCTGGGCGCCATAGGTGAGCGGATCGAGCGGCGCCACCTTGTCGAACAGGTTTTCCACGGTGCCGAACACTTCCCATTGCGGCTGCGGCTTCCAGCGCACCACCAGGTCGAAGGTGGTGAAGGAGGCCAGTTCGCAATTGCGCGGTGCGTCGTCGCCATTCGCGAAGTGGCTGGCGCAGCCGTCCGGGTCGCCCTTGAACAGCACATTGTCGATCGGCCCGCGGTAGTTGGCGTTCAGCGACACGCGCCAGTCCGCACGGTCCCAGGTCGCGCGCAGGTTGGCGCGGTAGTCCGGGGTGCCGACGCAGTTGGTGACGTCGCAGTTGCCGTGGGTGCCGGCGAAGTCGCGCGAGCTGCCGTCCTGTTCGGTGCGCACCCATTCGTCGAGATAGGTCAGCTTGCCGTCGAGCAGCAGGTTGCCCCAGTCGCCGGGCAGGCGCAGGGTGTGGCGGGCGTCGAGGTCGATGCCGCGCACCTTGGTTTGCGCCGAGTTCACGTAATTAGCCAGCACCGCCGTGATGGCGCCGGGGTCGCCCGGGATGCCGGTGGCCGTGCTTGGGTCGCGCGCCACGTTACCGGCGGCAATCGCGGCATCGGTCAGCTCCTGGTTGATCTCGTTCTTGCGCTTGATCTTCCAGAAGTCGACCGAGATGCTGGTGCGCGGCAGCGGGTCCCAGATCACGCCGATGTTGTAGCTGCGCGAGCGTTCCGGCGACAGGTCGGGATTCGGCGAGGTGATCACCGCGATGTTGGCCGGGTCGCAGGCCGCCTCCACGCCCAGGGCGCAGCGCAGCGGGTCCTCGGCGGTGGCGAACGCGGCCAGGCCGCCGACGCCGTTCTCGGCCGCGCTCGGCGCGCGGAAGCCTTTGGCAAAGGTGCCGCGCAAGGCCAGCTGGCGCGACGGCGTCCACTTGACGCCGACCTTCGGCGTCCAGGAACGGCCGACGTCGGTAAAATCGTCGAAGCGCAGCGCGCCCGTGACCTCGACCCCCGGCAAGACCGGCGCCAGTGCCTCGCCGTACAGCGCGAAGACGTTGCGCGCGCCGCGGTAGGCCGAATAACCCAGGCCGATCACGTTGCCGCGCTCGGTGCCGGTGCTCGGGCCGAGCTCGGTTTCCTCGCGCCGCCACTCGGCGCCGACCGCCACCCCGATCGGCCCGCCGGCCAGCTGTCCGACCTCGGTCGTGGCCTTGAAGTCGCCCTGGATGATCTTGGTCTCGGCGCTGTTGCGGATCATCGGCGACAGGGCCGCGTACACGCCCGGGTCGTTCAGGCCGGCATTCTCGCCGATGCGCCAGAAGGTGCCGGGCGGCAGCGCGGCATAGGCCGGGCTGGTGGCCAGGGCCGAGGCGACGTTGATGGCGTCGTCCGGGTTCAGCAGGGCAAAGGTGACGTCGCGCTGGAGCTGGCCATGGCGCTCGTTGGTGACGGTGCTGCGCGAGAACAGCAGGGAAGTGTCGTAGTCCCAGCCGGCGAATTCTCCTTTCACGCCAGCCAGCAGGCGCGAGAAGAAGGAATCGATGTTCGACACCCGCGGCCCGACGTCGCCTGCCAGGTAGCGCAGGCGCGCGGCCGTGCCGAAGTAGGGGTTGTCGGGGTGGCTGGCGCCGAGCAGCGAGGCGGCATTGCTGACCGGCCCGCCCGGATAGCCGACCGAGGCGCTGACGGTGGACGGCGTGGTCGAGGACGAGGACTTGCTGCTGTACAAATTGACCTCGCCATAGCCCTCGATGCCAGGCGTCAGGCGGTAGGTGCCGCGGCCGAACAGGCTGTAGTTTTCCTGCTCGGGCTGGATCTGGTTGTAGACCAGGGTCGAGTCGATCAGGCAGCCGCCGCCGGGGTCGCCCTGCGGGTGGTTCGTGAAGTTGCTGCAGGCCGCACCCGGGAAGAAACGGGTGAAGCCGGTGGCCGGGTCGAGGTTGCCGCGGTTGTAGTAGTCGAGCGTCGTCGGGTTGCGCACGTTGCCATTGATGGCGTTGCCGGCCGCGTTGTTGGTGGTGATGGCGCCGGTGCCGCCGAGGTTCTGCAAGGCCGAATAGCCCCAGCGGCGCAGGTCGATGCGGCCGATATGGTCGCGGCCGGCGCGCTCGCGCAGGAAGATGTCGTTGCTGCGCTTGAACTCGAAGTTCAGCAGCATGTTGTAGCGGTCCTTGTCGGGGTCGCCGAAGCCGTGGGTGATGGCGAAGTTCTGCTCTTCGCCGTCCCATTCCTCGCTGATGCCGAGCGAGCCGCGCACCGTGGTGCCGGTGAAGTTGCGGCGCAGGATGATGTTGACCACGCCGGCGATCGCATCGGAGCCGTAGATGGCCGAGGCGCCGTCCTTCAGGATCTCGATGCGGTCGACGGCGTCGGTGGGGATCACGTTCAGGTCGCTGAAGACCTTCTGGCCGTCGTCGGCCAGGCCGTAGGGCGCCATGCGCCGGCCGTTGAGCAGCACCAGGGTCGATGCCGTGCCCAGGCCGCGCAGCGAGATGCCGGAAGCGCCGGCCGCGAAACCGTTGCCGAAGCTGGTCGGCACCGAACCCTGGTTGTCGACCGCCAGGGTCTGCAGCAGTTCCGAGACGCTGCTCTTGCCGGAGCGTTCGATGTCGGCGCGGTTCACGGTGATCACCGACGAGGCGGTTTCGGCTTCGGCGCGGCGGATGTTACTGCCGGTGATCTCGACGCGCGCGATCGGCCGTTGCGCCGCTTCCTGTGCTTGCGCCTGGACGACGGGCAGCGCCAGCAGGACCAGGCCGGCCGCGCCGCCGCCGGCAAAGATGCGGCGCACGGAACGGGATATCAGGGTTTCAGTCATGTCAGGACTCCAGAGTCGTGTGGACATTCCCGTTCATGGGGCCGGCATTTGTTTGCCGTCAGATCACTAACACACAGCAATTGATCTGACGCGAGGACAAACGCGACCGGACCGGGGCTTGTCCCGACTTTTGCATTCCCGGCAATGACATGTCTGATATCTCTCAAACGTCATCCTCGCGTTGGCGCGGCTGTCCGTTTGTCGCAACCACTTGCCACTTGTTCGCCAATTCGGCCATGTTTACGCTACGGACAAAAGGCTTGCCAATATTCACGCATTGGCGTTATAGTCGATTCGACCTCTTTCGGATCCCGTCCAATGCGCAACGCTGTTTTCTTTACCCGCTGGTTTTATTTTGGCTTTCCAGCCTTCAGGCGGTGGAGTAGCGGCGGGTACACGCAACAGTAAGAGACCCAGGACCGAACACCAGAAACCGCCAGCGATGGCGGTTTTTTTATTTCCAGACCAGAAAACGGAGTACAGCATGCCTCGCACCGACGACCTACGCATCCGCGAAATGAAGGAACTGACGCCGCCCTCGCACCTCATCCGCGAGTTTCCGGTCACGCCGGCGGCCGAGCAGACCGCGGCCGATGCGCGCGTGGCGCTGCACCGCATCCTGCACGGCCAGGACGACCGCCTGATGGTGGTGATCGGCCCCTGCTCGATCCACGACCCGAAGGCCGCGCTTGAATATGCGCGCGGCCTGCTCGAACAGCGCCGCCGCTTCAAGGGCGACCTCGAGATCGTGATGCGCGTGTATTTCGAAAAGCCGCGCACCACGGTGGGCTGGAAGGGCATGATCAACGACCCCTACATGGATAACAGCTTCCGCATCAACGACGGCCTGCGCATGGCGCGCGAGCTGCTGCGCGACGTCAACGAGATGGGCCTGCCGGCCGGCACCGAGTTCCTCGACGTGATCAGCCCGCAATACATCGCCGACCTGATCAGCTGGGGTGCAATCGGGGCGCGCACCACCGAATCGCAGGTGCACCGCGAACTGGCCTCCGGCCTGTCTTGCCCGGTAGGCTTCAAGAACGGGACCGACGGCAACATCAAGATCGCGACCGAAGCGATCAAGGCCGCGTCGCAGCCGCACCACTTCCTGTCGGTAACCAAGGGCGGGCACTCGGCCATCGTCTCGACCGCCGGCAACGAGGATTGCCACATCATCCTGCGCGGCGGCAAGACGCCGAACTACGATGCCGCCAGCGTGGACGAGGCCTGCAAGCAAATTGCCGCGCTCGGCCTGGCGTCGCGCCTGATGATCGACGCCTCGCATGCGAACAGCTCGAAGAAGCCGGAGAACCAGGTGCCGGTGTGCGCCGATATCGCCGGCCAGATCGCGGCGGGGGATGAGCGGATTGTCGGCGTGATGATCGAATCGCACCTGGTGGCGGGGCGCCAGGACCTGGTGCCGGGCAAGGAGCTGACCTATGGGCAGTCGGTGACGGACGGCTGCATCGACTGGGAGACCAGCGTCAAGGTGCTGGAAGGGCTGGCGGCGGCGGTACGCCAGCGGCGCCTGCGCGAAGACCTTTGATGGGTGTAGGGTGGGTACTCGTACCCACCGGCACAACGCCGGCGCATCGCATTGGATTGCATAGGTGCAGTTCTGTAGGGTGGGCACCTGTGAAGTGACCCCATTTCGTTGGACAGTGAGTTACGCTGCCAAGTGCTGAGTCCTGAATTGTACAGGGCT
>NZ_JASNRC010000002.1 GCF_030411995.1 Massilia sp. YIM B02769 | reverse complement strand
GAGCTGGTTTCATTCGTTCAGGCTACCAGACCTACAGGTTCTACGCTGGGCGAGCCTGATTTGTGCAACAAAGCCGTGTCGCGCTAATAGGATGCCAAAAATTCACGGCCGAAAATTTTTTGAGGGAGTGACCTATGAATAATCACGAGGCCGGGGCGGGCTCGTGCCTCCCCCCCTGGGTAGGGTATTCGCTACGCGGCTCTAGTGCGTTGATGGGTGGACGTATAAGGTAGCCGGCCTGAAGTATGATGTTCAGCACATAATAATCTGGAGCAGGCGCGCTGCGCCGGGAACATGAGCGAACAACGATTTTTAGGCGCTTTTGGGTCTGCCGTCCCTACCGAACACTATGGCGAGCTGACCGTCAACGGAGCAGACACGGTGATTCGCCTCATGGGGCAGAATTTGGCCGACACGTCTACGGCAAAAACCATCTACGGCCAGACAACGCGCGGAAAGGTTTCGTGCGTCGATTGCGTTTCGATGGGGGCGCAGTGGACGTTCGATGGGGTGTCAAAGGCAGAGCAAGCGACGATCTTTCCCCATTACGTGCTCCATGGAAACGTATTCTTCGACCCCGAAGCCGGCGCGATAGCGAGCGTAATGTTCCGGTTTACCGATATCGACGTCTTGTTCGGTGGGGCAGGGGCCGTCGGTAGCTTCTTGGCTTCGCCAGCTCTGATGGAATCGATCCTCACGGCAGCGAAGAAAGAAAGCGCGTCGACTGCCGGCGAAAGGCCTGTTGTCAGCTATTACGACGGTCAGGCCGAGGTCTGGGCCATCCAAACCGTGATCGGCAGGATTTCGGTACGCAACGTGATCGAGTTCGACTCGCAGCACCCCTTCACGCATCGCCTGGCTATGTCGATCACTTTCGACGCGCCCATTGGCTTCAAGGAAAGTATCGATAGGTTGCATCAGGTCCGCCAGTGCCTGACCGTTATCGCAGGCCGTGCGCAGGCGCTCGACGCCATCAAACTTACGCTGCATAGCGCGAACCCGCCTGGAGCAAGCGGACCAATCCGCTTGAATCTGGAGTGGTGTTTATCGCCGAAAGGGCCGGCCGAATCCGATTTTCCGCTCCGCCGTTTCGCACTTCCGCTGGACCGGCTGCGACGGCCAGACGAATTCTCTGCGGTGCTGGAAGGATGGTTCGCCCGGGACGAGGCGTGGCACTGGCCGCGCGTGCGGTATGTGGGATGTATCGAGCACGGCCGCCACTACTCAGCTGACCGGCTAGTTGCCGCTGCCAATATGTTCGACCTGCTGCCGGACCCCGTCTACGCTGCGCCAGGGGCATTGGAATCCGACGTCGCCGAGGCAGTGGCCCAAGCCAAGGCCATGTTCCGGGGCTTGCCCGGAAGCATAGATCGGGACAGTGTGTTAAATGCCCTTGGCCGGGTTGGAAAGCTGTCTCTCCCTAAAAAAGTGGCTCAACGCGGGGATATCGTTCTCTTGCACCTCGCTGCCAAGCTGCCGTCGCTTCAAACGATGCTCAAGGCGGCGATCCAGTGCCGCAACCACTTGGTACACGGCAGTGATTTCGATATCGGTGCAGTTGAACCCTTTATCGATCTGATGACCGAAAGCCTCGAATTCGTCTTTATCGCTTCAGACTTGATCGAGCTGGGTTGGCAGGCCGCCGCGTGGGCAGAGTGCACGGGCAGTGGAGGGCACCGATTTGCCGAATTCCTTGACGCTTATGGCACGTCGATCGATAGTTTCGTTAAGGCGTATGAGGGGCAGTCATCGTAACGCGAAGTCCGGGACTGCCGGGTACCGGCACGGTTTCCTCGGCTGAGACTGCATCGCTTGTCCGTCTAAAGAGCGTACGATAGCGCCAACGACCTCGCTGGTTGCGAGAGTGACATGGGGGATGGTGCGCCTACTTACCTCGCCACAGTGCCTCCAGAGTCCCCATTGGATCAGGCCGGAGGGCAGCGGGCGAGCCGGGCAGCGCCCAAGCGGCTCTGTACTTGCGTCCGAACCGGACGACAGTGCCCGCATCGTACATCCGGCACAGTGCATCGATAGCGGCCTTGTAAGGGATGCCGGCCGCTTGGGCAACATCATGGCCGGACAGTGGCTTAGTTTGGCCTGCGAGCGCCTTGACGATAGAGTTGGATAGCATCACAGTGGAAGCGTCTCCATGCTCAGGTAGCGCGAGTCGGCCCAGCGCGCTGCGCCTGCCGTACCCATGAAGAGGCCGATCCACCCGGCGCAACTGAGGTGCCGAAGCCATTCTCTTTGGCGCTCGACGGCCCCGCCGGTTGTACTTTCGAATCCGATGGACAACCCAGCATGGTCATATTCGTAGGGCAGCATAAGCAAAGCCGGAGCATGTGCTGTGCATTTGAGAACGAGAACCCGATTGCTGGCGAGGGCGTAATGCTTCCTACTGCCCAGCCAGTGAAACATTGATCCTAGCTCATGTCCGAGTGCGCGGACGTCGGGTCGGCGTGTCCACTTGAGGAAGCCTACTTGCTCCCGCTCGTCGACATCCATGTACCTGTTCCTAATTTAGGAAGCCAGCAGCCCAGCATTTATGCGGGTCTCAGCGTGAACTGTGTAAAAAGCTGTGTGAACACAGCCGGAAACAGGTGGATCGTTAGGTAGGTCAAGGGCATCACAAGTCCGGCTAGGTCGGCAGGTCGGTCGGTAGACGGTCGAGGCATCACAAGTCCGGGCAGGTCGGTCGGTAGATCGGTAGGTAGATCGAGGCATCACGAGTCCGGCCAGGTCGGCAGGTCGTCAGGTCGGTCGGTATATCGGTATATCGGTATATCGGTAGTAGGTAGAGGCGCGATGATACCAGCCAGGTCGGCAGGTCAGTTGGTAGATCGGTAGGTAGATCAAGGCATCACGAATCCGGCCAGGTCGGCAGATCGGTCGAGGCGCTATGAGACCAGCTAGGTTGGCAGGTCAGTCGGTGGGTAGATAGCTTGGACCATATCGCAGGGTCCGGTTGATAGTTGAATTGTAGAGCTGATGCCGCCGTAAGTCACGCGGTTTTTCGCCGGCCACGCGCGCGCATGAACCTTGGGACGGTCGTACCGTCCCGGCGTCATCCAAAACCGCGAAAGACGTCGACGGCCTGAAAGGCGTCAAAGCGCGCGCATTCCCTACGCGTTCAGAGAACGCACTTGGCGGGGGTCTGTCATAGGAAGATTTAGTAAATATATATATAAAATATCTATATATTCTCTACTTCTCTACCCCTCCGTCTTTTCGGTATTTTTTGAATATTCCGAGCCTCGTCTTTCCTCCCTCTCTAGAAGAGAGCGAGAATGCAGAGAAAACGGCTAAAACCCGCATGGATAGTGCTTCTTGGCCTTCTCTGGCCCGTCTATAGCTAGAGAATGCTACCGAAGGGCCGCCAACGGCTCGGCATGGAATACGAGTAACTACGCATGTTGTTATTTTGCAACATATGTGGAATGCCGGAGCATATTGCGGATTAGGTTTTGTGGCCGCTCTAAGACAACTGTGTTTCATAAAGTCGAATAACTTTTTGCAGCAAATAATAAACGCCTGTCGACTGTTATGGAAACTTTGAAATGCCCTCGTATATTCCTGGATACAACGTGCTGCCGGTGGCACTTGCTGATGAAACTCGCACTCATGTGCCAACCGCCTGCGCGGCCTTTTGGCTCAACCGTTCCCCCCAGACCCTGCGTTCGTGGGCATGCTTCGAGAACGGCCCGGTTCGTCCAATTCGCATTAATGGCCGCCTCGCATGGCCGGTGGATGCCATTGTGCGGCTGTTGAGCGGCCAAACCTAATACATCACATAAAGCCCGGTACGCCCCAGGCACGCTGCCTGGAGCTCCCCTGTACGCTCAGGCGCTCAGTTGTTCGGAAGCGACTCGAACTTCTACCCCTGCCTGATTCAGCATCCACACTTCAATCTTCGTATGCCACATCCGCAGCAGATCGATCGGCCTGCGGATGTAATGCTTTTCCGCGATGGCGCTAGGCTTGTGCCCCATGATCTGCGCTACCACGCCGGCTGGGCACTCTACCCACTCGCTGAGCGTGCCAAATGAGCGGCGCAGGCCGTGGATAGACACATGCGGCAGCTCGGCTGCCTCTAGGGCGCTGTTATGGGCCTTGCGCGGCTCCTGGATGCGTCCACTGGCAGCGGTGCGGCTGCTGAATACCCATTCATTGGTGCGCGGCAGGGCGTCTAGCAGCGCAGACACGTACGGGGTCAGCGGAATCGTTCGATTAGCTTCAACCTTGTCCTGCAAGACCATCGTGCCCCACTTGAAGTCCACGTCAGTCCAGCGCAATCCGGCCATTTCTTCGCGTCGCGCGCCAGTCAGCAGGAGGGCTTGTAAATAGGCGCTAGCGATAGGATTTTGAATTTGCCGGACCTGCTTGAACCACGGCGCCAGTTGCTCGCGCTGGAGACAATCCGACTTCGCCGCCGGCTTGGGGAGTTCGTCCTTGGCGACACACGAAGCGCATGCGTCGGGGCTGATTTCGGTCTTGTATTCGGCGCGCATGACGCACCAGTTCAGAAATGCACGTAAGCGCACGAAGGCGTTCATTGCCACGGTGGCCCTATGCGCCTCGCCATTCAACCATTTCCGCACAAACTCTGCGTCAATGTCACGCAAAGGGCGGGCGAGCACTGTGACCAGCACGCCGGGCAGGGTGGTTTCCCCTTCTCCCTTTTTGCGACCACGGGTTTTTTGCCGGCCGCCTGGATCAACCAGTCGCTGATGGTCCAGCAGGGTGCGGGCACTCCACCGGTTCTTTCGAGCCGCCATGTAGGCATCCCACGCTTCACGCGCGGGAGTCTCGGCGCGGCGGCAGGCGTCGCGCTTTGCTGCCTGCTCTGCGACAAGTTCAGCCTTCTGCACCCTAGGATCGTGCCCGCTGTCGACCAACACTTTAAGGCGTCGCGCTTCCGCTTGAGCACTGGCAATATCCCAGGTCGACGGCGAGCCAATCGTCATGCGGATGGTTTGGTTGTTGAGCTTGGCCTGGAAGACGTATGCCTTGGCCCCACTAGATACCGCTCGAAGGCCGAGGCATGGCGCGGTGGCGTCCCACATGAACGCCTGTTTACTGTCGGCGGGACAAGTAAACGCGTCGACTCGTGCCGCAGTGAATTTAATTTTTGCCATAGTGCTGAATGTCGTGTAACCGCTGTGTAACCCAGCAGTGAGTATAGTTGTGTACTCAGATCAACACAAGGCTTGTGAAGAAATACTGTAAGATACTGAAATATATGGATTTTTACGTTTTTCAATACGCTCTAAAACAAATCAGTATACATTGAACTTCTCATTCGTAATGCGAAGGTCACCAGTTCGATTCCGGTCAGCGGCACCAAGAATTCAGCAGGAAATCAAGGGTTGTACGTGAAAGCGTGCAGCCCTTTTTTCTTGCCCGAGCATTCCTGCCTGCCTGCCATCCAGGCGCCATCCTTGTCGCACCGTTACTCCCACATCAGCAAGCATTCACCAGAAAATGATCGGCTGAAAGTTGCGTAAAATACATTTACATTTGTAGAAATGTGATTGTCTTGGTAAAATACTGTCCGCTTGAACGCACTACCTCCCCACTAACAGCGTTGGCTTGGCCCGGATCGACAGGCCGTTCACAACGCATGCTCCAGGCACAGCCCTGTCCTGAACAGGACGGCTTTGCCGCCAATGGCCGCGAAAAGCAAGGCTATCCATGAACAGCCTGTTTCCTTGCCCGAGCAGGGCACAGGTGCAGGCACACCCTGGTCTCCGTAACGGACTGTGGATACCGGTGCGCGGCTTCTGGAGCCGAAAGAAAGGAATCAATGACAGCAAGGAACACCAAGCGCGCCGCTGCGCTGGCAGTGGCCATTCTCGTTTGCACACCGGCCCGCGCCGAGGAACCGGTCGCGTCTCCCCTCAAAATCGGCGGCGCAGTCCGCTTCAACTACGTCTACAAGAGCTGGCAGGACGATTACAAGAGCGGCTTCTTCGGCCTGGACACGGCGCGCCTGAATGTCGACTACGACGACGGCACCCTGATCGGATCGGCCGAGTACCGCTACAACAACTACCCGAAAGGGCAGGGCGGCTACTGGCAGCACTTCCTGCACCACGGCTGGGTCGGCATGCGCTTCGCCGACAAGAGCACGCTGCACGTCGGCCTGGACAAGCAGGTGTTCGGCTTGTTCCCCTTCGCATCGAATAATTTCTACTCGTCGATTGCCTTCTACGCCGGCTTCGAGGACAAGTACGACCTGGGCCTGACCTATGCCAGCAAGCCCGGCCCGTTCGAGTGGCAGCTCGGCTTTTATCCGCGCGACGGCGGCTCGTATGGCGGCGGCGGCAACACGGCCGGCGCGTCGAACCGCTATTCGTACAACATCGTGGCCGACGACAGCGAGCAGGGATTCGGCACGGGCCAGGACGACAGCGAGCGCAATACCCTGGTCGGACGCATGGCCTGGCATGTCGGACCTGACGCGCAGCACGAGATCGGTATCTCCGGCCTGACCGGCGAGATTCGCAACGGCGCGGGCGTCGATACCCGGCGCAACGCGGCCGCCGTGCACTATGCCGGGCCAGTCGGCCCCTTCAAGCTGATGCTCGAGGCGGTGCGCTACCGCTACCGGACGGCGCACGATGCCAGCCAGACCTATGGCGGCCTCGATCCCAACAGTTTCGTGATGCTCGGCGCCTTCGGCTATCCGTATCCGGTGGCATCGAAAGGAAATATCTATATCGCTAACCTCAGCTACGCCATTCCCGGCAAGCTGGGGCCATTCAGCGGCTTCAAGGTCTACAACGACTACAGTGTCCTGGACAAGAAGATCGGCGGCTACAAGGATTCGGTGCAGAACGTCACCGGCCTCAGTTTCTCGTCGGGAAAATGGTCGTTCTACCTGGACTTCATGCGCGGCAAGCACCACCCTTACCTCTCGCCGGATGCCGGCGGCCTGGCTGCAACGCCCGCGAACCATGACCGTTTTACCCGCCGGATCAACCTGCAAGCCGGTTACTACTTCTGATCTTGCAGCATGTGCCGGCGAAAGGGCAGCCGGCACCTTCTTTCGTTTGCGAACGGAAACTGATTTTTCCTGTACGCCGCGCTTTTCACTGCCATCTTTACCTAAAGTCCATCGATCTAACAGCTCTGTTAGTCAGCGCACTGTCCCGCCTTCCCGGCTGTTATAACTTTTGTATCGCGACGCGGTTTTCCCGACGGCCGCAATCGTGCGGTACGCCAGAGCGGCGTACGCTGTGAGACGGGATGCGAAAGTGACGTGTTACGAACAGGAATTCGACGGAACTTTTGAGGTCGCCAGATGTCATCGATGAGAATCCTTGACCGAAGGCATTATCCGAATGATCCATTGATGTAGCGCAGTCCATTTTCGCGCCTCCGTTTTGTTTCGAGCGCAATCGGGGAGAATGTGGATCGGGTTTCGGTCTACTCCGCGGTGATCTACTTTTTACGAGGACAAAGTCATGGATAATCAGAAATCGAACGAGGGTAAAGGCGTTGACGCAGGCAAGCAAGGCGCAGGCAACAGCATCGGTAAAGACCAGCAATCGGGCCTGAACAAGGACCTGCAATCGGGCGCCAGCAGCCAGAAGGGCACCAGCGGCTCGTCGGGCAGCACCGGTTCGTCGTCGGGCAGCATGAGCGGCGGTTCGTCGTCGAGCGCCAGCCCGGTCACCAGCGCAACCAGCGGCGGCACCAGCAACGCCAGCAGCGCAGCCGGTTCGTCGGGCAGCATGGGTTCGTCGAGCGGCGCAGGTTCGTCGTCGGGCACCTCGGGTTCGTCGGGCGCCATGGGCTCCTCGTCGACCGGTTCGTCGATCGGCTCTTCGTCGACCGGCAGCTCGGCCTCGGGCGCGGGTTCGTCGGGTTCGTCGGGCGCCATGGGCGGCGCATCCGCTTCGGGCAGCAGCGATGCATCCAAAGACTCGTCGTCGAAAGACGCGAGCGTGCTGTCGTCGGTCAAGCCTGAAGACATGCACAAGTCGATCGACAAGGCCGCCGAGGCAGCCCAGCCGATGGTCGACCGCGTCGTCAGCAGCGCCCACGCCGGCGTCGACAAGCTGAGCGGCCTGCTGAGCAGCGCCCAGGAAAGCTTCGGCACCCGCAAAGAGCAAGTCAACGACACCTACCAGCAACTGGCCGACTCGGGCCGCGAGTATGTCCGCGCCAAGCCGGGCACCGCCATCGCCATCGCAGTCGGCGTCGGCTACGTCCTTGCCAAGCTGCTGGGTGGCAGCAACCGCCGCGATTACTAATCGCACCGGCTGATCGCGCCCGAGGCAGCAGCACGCTGCCTTGAGCGGTCGCTTCGCCTAACCCCGGCCGCCGGTGTGCTGGCCGGGGTTCGGCATTCAACAAGAATTCAGAAGGGAGAACTTATGCAAGCTCAATCGGTGAGCGGGGCGACGCACGCCCCTACGGGGGGCATCCCGGCTCAGAATCTGCCCGATGGCGCTGTGGAAGCGCGCCGCTCCGGCGTGTCGTGGGGCGCGATCTTCGCCGGCGCCGTGGCCGCCGCTGCGCTCTCCCTCGTGCTCTACCTGCTCGGCTCGGGCCTCGGCTTCGCTGCCGTCTCGCCATGGTCGGACAATTCCGGCGTCGCGCTCGGCATCTCGGCCATCCTGTGGCTGACCTTTACCCAGCTCGCGGCGTCCGCCGTCGGCGGCTACCTGGCCGGACGCCTGCGCGTGAAATGGGCCAGCGTGCGCACTGACGAAGTCTACTTCCGCGACACCGCGCACGGCATGCTGTCCTGGGCCGTGGCCACGCTGGTCACCGCCGCCTTCTTTGGCGGCCTGATGGGCAAGATGGCCGGCACGGCGGTCGATGCCGGTACCGGCGTCGCCAAGGCCGCCATGGCCAGCGGCGCGGCCGCGACCGCGGCGGTGGCGAACAGCGATGGCGGCAACGGGAACAGCGCGGGCGACAATCCGCTCGACTATTTCTCCGACATGATGCTGCGCAGCGAAAAGCCAGGCACTGTCGACGACGCCAACCTGCGCCGCGAAACCGTGCGCATCCTGGCCAACAGCGTGCCGAACGGCAGCCTGGCGACCGAAGACCGCGCCTATCTCGCCACCCGCATCGCCGAGCGTACCGGCCTGGACCGCGTGACCGCCGAACGCCGTGTCGACGACGTCTATGCCCGCAGCGCGGCAGCGGCGGCCAAGGCCAAGGCGACAGCAAAAGAGGCCGCCGACAAGGCACGCAAGGCAGCCGCCGGCACGGCGCTGTGGCTGACCGTGTCGCTGTTCATCGGCGCCTTCATCGCCAGCTGGTGCGCCACGATTGGCGGCCGCCTGCGTGACAACTGAACGTCACGCTCGATCGATCAACAGAAAGGGAGAACATCATGCGTTCGATACTACTTTGGTTGCTGGGGGTGCCGATTCCGATCATCATCCTGCTTGCGATCATCTTCTAGCAGCAGCTTGACAGCAAGCTTATACAACAAGACGCCGGCAATGCCGGCGTTTTGTTTTGGCGGACACGGCCGTTGGTAGGGTGGTCGGCTCCACCCGGGCAGGTGAACCTGGTTGGCGCATGCGCCGCCCACGCGTTCAACGCATGGCGGCGCCGGCGCGATATTCGAGCGGAGTTGAACGCGTGGAAGGCGTTGGCGCCGCGTGTCGTCGAGCGCCCGGGTAGAGCCTTCCACCCTACGAAAACCGGCGCATGCCGGCGCCAGATCCGGCCAGAGGATGGGGGCGCCGGCCACCAGCCAGCGCCACACCCTCACTTCATCGCCGTCGGCTCGCCCGCTTTCGCCGGCGTGTCATGGGGATGCTTGCTCACCCGCCGCACGCCGCGCCACAGGAAGTTCTTGAAGTCGTCCACATAGGTGAACACCGCCGGCACCACCAACAAACTGAGCAGCGTGGAAGTGATCAACCCGCCGATCACGGCAATCGCCATCGGCGAGCGGAAGCTCGGGTCGCCCGACAGGCCCAGGGCCAGCGGCAGCATGCCGGCGCCCATGGCAATCGTGGTCATGATGATCGGCCGCGAACGCTTGTGGCAGGCGTCGACCAGGGCATCGAAGCGGTTCATGCCGGCCTGGCGCGCCAGGATCGCATAGTCCACCAGCAGGATCGAGTTCTTGGTCACGATCCCCATCAGCATGATCAGGCCGATCATGGTCGGCATCGACAGCGCGCTGTTGGTCAGCAGCAGCGCGACAAACGCCCCACCGATCGACAGCGGCAGCGCCGCCAGGATGGTCAGCGGCTGCATGAAGTCGGCGAACAGCAGCACCAGCACGCCGTAGATGCACAGCACGCCGATGGTCATGGCGATGCCGAAGCTGGCGAACAGCGCTTGCATCTCCTGGGCGTCGCCCAGTTCCGCAATCGTCACCGAAGCCGGCAGCGTATTAAAGGCGGGCAGGGCGCGCGCCTCGGCGTTCACTTCGCCCAGCGAGCGGCCCGACAGCTCCACTTCCAGCGTCACGTTGCGGCTGCGGTTCAGGCGGTCGATCTGGGCGGGGCCGCTTTCCATGGTGATGCTCGCCACGCTGGCCAGCAGCACCGGTCCGTTCTTGCCCGGCACTGTCAGGCGGCCGATGGCGTCGAGGTCGGCGCGCACCGCATCCGGCAGCTTCACGCGGATCGGCACCTGGCGCTCGGACAAATTCATCTTCGCCAGCGACTGCTCGTAGTCGCCGGCGGTGGCCACGCGCACGGTCTCGCCAATCGCAGCGGCGGTCACGCCCAGGTCGGCCGCGCGCGCGAAGTCGGGCCGCACGATGATCTCGGGCCGCACCAGCGAGGCGCTGGAACTGACGTTGCCGATGCCCTGCAGCGTGCGCAGGTCGCGTTCCGCGCGCTGGGCCGCCGCAGCCAGCGCGACCGGGTCTTCACTGCGCAAGACCAGCTGCATCTTGCTGCCGGTGTCGGCCTGGCCGACGGTAAAGCGCGCGCCGGGAATACCGGACAACTGTGTCCGCATCTGGCGTTCCAGTTCGTCGAGCTTGGCGTCGCGGTCGCTGCGGTGCACGGTGGTCACGGTCAGCACCGCGCGCCGCGCCTCGGCTGCCGCGCCGGGTGCAAAGGCGTCGCCGCTGGAGCCGCCGCCGATCGAGCTGAACACGCCGGTCACGCCCGGCACCCGCATGGTTGCCAGGCGCGCCTGTTCGGCGACCGCATGGGTTTGCGCCAGCGTCGAGCCGGGCGGCAGTTCGACATTAATCAGGGTCTGGCCACGGTCGGCAGCCGGCACGAAGCCGGTCGGCAGCAGCGGCACCAGGGCAATCGAGGCGGCGAAGAACAGCGCCGAGACGATGGCGGTGACCAGGCGGTGCCGCAGGCACCACTGCATGGTGCGCATGTAGCGGCGCATCAGCCGGCCGTCCTTCTGCTCGTGCTGCTTCGCGGGCTTCAGGATGTAGGCCGCCATCATCGGCGTGAGCAGGCGCGCCACCACCAGCGAAGCCAGGATCGCCAGCACCGCGGTCCAGCCGAACTGCTTGAAGAAGCGCCCCGGAATGCCGCTCATGAAGGCGGTCGGCAGGAACACCGCCACCAGCGAGAAGGTGGTGGCGATCACCGCCATGCCGATTTCGTCGGCCGCTTCCAGCGCGGCCTGCATCGGCGACTTGCCCATCTGGAGGTGGCGCGCGATGTTCTCGATCTCGACGATGGCGTCGTCGACCAGCACGCCGACCACCAGGGCCAGCGACAGCAGGGTCACCATGTTCAGCGTGTAGCCGAACAGGTATTGGCCAAGGAAGGCCGGGATCACCGACAGCGGCAGCGCCGCGGCGGCCACCAGGGTGGCGCGCCAGTCGCGCAGGAACCACCAGACCACCAGCACGGCCAGTACCGCGCCTTCGTACAGCATCTCCATCGAGGCGTCGAAGTTTTCCTGCACAGGTTCGGCGTTGTCGACCACTTCCTTCAGGATCACGTTCGGGTGCGCCTTCTGCAGGTCCGCCACGGCCTCGCGCGCGCCTGCGGCCACCTCGGTCTCGCTGGCGCCGCGCGTGCGGAACACCTCGAAGCCGATCACGCGCCGTCCATCCTGCTCGGCCAGGGCGCGCGGTTCGCTCACGGTGTCGATGACCTTCGCCACTTCGTCCAGGCGCACGCGGCGGCCGTCGGGAAGCGGGATGTCCATGCGTGCCAGTTCCTGGGCGCTGGCGACGGTGGCCAGCGTGCGCACCGACTGCTCGGCGCCGCTGACGTCGCCGCGTCCGCCCGGCGCTTCGCGCTGCACGTTGCGCAGCTGGCGCGAGATGTCCAGCGCCGAGACGCGCAGCGCCGCCATGCGCGCATCATCGAGCTCGACGCGAATCTCGCGGTCGACGCCGCCGATGCGCTTCACCGCGCCCATGCCGGGCACGCTCAGCAGGCGTTTCGACACGGCGTTGTCGACGAACCAGCTCAGTTCCTGGTCGTCCAATGCGGTGGCGCCTGGCTTGGCGGTGGCGGTAAAGGTGAGCACGGCGCGGCCGGCGGTCGCGGTCTTGGTGACGCTCGGCTCGCGCATCTCGGCCGGCATGTCGGCGCGCACCTGGGACACGGCGTCGCGCACGTCGTTCACCGCGTCCGACAAATTTTTATCGAGGATGAACTCGACGGTGACCGTGGCCACGCCGTCGAGCACGCGCGTGTAGATGTTCTTCACGCCTTGCAGCGTGGCGACCGAGTCCTCGATCTTGCGCGCGACCTCGGTTTCCAGCTGGGCCGGCGCGGCGCCGTCGAGGGTGGCGGTGACGGTGACGATCGGCAGCTCGATATCGGGGAAGAACTGGATCTTGTTGGCCTTGAAGGCGAGCAGGCCGGCCAGCGTGAGCAGGGCGAACAGCAGGATCGCCGGAATCGGGTTGCGGATCGAGAGGGCGGAAAAATTCATCGGCTGCCCCTCAGCGCGCGGCGCCGGACGATGCGCCGGCTTGCGCACTTGTCGTCAAGTTCGCTGGCGCATTCGCCGGAGCGGCGCCGGGCGTGGGCGCAGCAGGCGCGGCTGCACCTGCTGCACCCGCAGGCGCCGCCACATTCCGCACCAAATCCCCATCGTTCAGGAAGCCGGCGCCGCTGACCACGATCTGCGCGTCCGGCGCCAAGCCGCCCAGCACCTCGATGCGCTCGCCCAGGCGGCGGCCGGTGGTGATCTTCTGCTGGCTCACGCGGCTGTCCGCGTTCAGGCGGAACACGTAATTGAACCCGTCGCGCACGGCGATCGCCTGCTGCGGCACGGTCAGCGCGTTCGATGCGCCCATCTCGAATTCGCCGCCCGCGAACATGCCGGCCTTCAGCGGCGCATTCCCGCTCATCGCCGGCGGCAGGTCGACATAGACCAGCGCGGTGCGCGTCTGCGCATCCACGGTCGGCGCGATCATGCGCACCTTGCCCGTGACTTCGCTGCCGTTGGCCGCTTTCACGATGGCGCGCGTGCCGGGCTTGATGCGGCCAATGTCGGCGGCCGTGACTTCGGCGCGCCATTCCAGGCGGCCCTGGCGGATCAGGCGGAACAGCTCCGTGCCCGCGCCGACCACGGCGCCGACGGTGGCGTTGCGCGCCGAGATCACGCCGCTGTCGGGCGCGACCACATTCGTGTACTTCAGGCGCAGCTGCTGCTGGGTGAGGGTGGCGCGGGCGGCGGCCACGCGCGCGGTGGCGGTGTTCGCGGCGGTGACGTACTGCGCCACCTGCTGCTCGCTCATCGCGCCCGAGCTGCGCAGGGCCTCGCCGCGGCGCGCGTTGGCGGCGGCTTCCTCGGCGTTCGCCTGCGCTTCCTGCAGCGCCGCGCGCGCCTGGGCGACGTCGGCGTTCACGGTGTCGGCCGAAAACACGGCCAGCACCTCACCCTTCTTGACCACGTCGCCGACATTCACGCGCACCTCCAGCAGGCGCAGGCCATTCGACTCGCTGCCGATCACCGCTTCCTGCCAGGCGGCCACGTTGCCGTTCGCGCCCATGCGCAGCGGCAGTTCGGCCGTCGACGGGCGTGCGGTGGAAACGGTCAACGCCGGCGTGGCTGGTGCGTTCTTTTTCTTGTCGTCGGCATCCTTGCCGCAGCCGGCGAGGGCCAGCGCAAGAAGGATCAGCGCGGCCGAGCCGGCGCGCGAGGGGAAGCGGGTGGTCGTGAATGGCATGGGCTAGGTTTCCGTGGTCTGGCTGCGCCGCGGTTGGCGTAATCGAAGCAGTTTATCGCAAAGGCAAGCCGGCTCCTCGGGTGTTCGAGTCCGGCCTCTAAAATGCGATCCCGCTACAATGGGTTTTTGCGCTGGAGGTGAAGATGAAGACCTTGCTATCGATCGCGGCCCTGGGCTGCGCACTGCCGCTGCAGGCGATGGCGCAGGACGCCGCGCCCGCCGATCCGCCTTGCCGCGCCGAGGCCCAGGAAGCGCAACGCGCCTCGGCCGCCTTGCCGGCCCGTGCCGGCACCCGGCCCATGCCCGAGCGCGGCACGGTGGCACCTGCCAACCGGGTGCCGGCGCATGTGGAGTCCGCGTCGTCGCGGGCGATGGCTGCCGCCGCTCGCCGCGATGCCGGCGAGGTAGACGATGCGGCAAAAAAAGTTGTAACCGAATGTGAGCCGGCGGCGCAGGCCAGGGCGCCGGGGGACGAAGGTATGCGGCGCTAAATGGCGTGAATTGCACCGAAACAGTGCAATCCACGGCGCAGACGCACCCGCATGATGCGCTGCGACATAGATCCTGGTGAAAGTGGTGCCGGGGCAGTGGAGGGGGGCTAGTTGCTGAGAGGCGATACGGTATTGGTACCGTAGTTTTACCGTATTGCGGTGCACAATAAACCGCGCTATATTGGAACCGTCTCCTCCAGTTTTCTCCGAATACTGGATTACCGCCCGGTACCGCAAGGTACGCGGGCGTTTTTTTTGGGTGATGAGTAGGTAGCGTTACCCGTACGGTGGGCACTCCGTGCCCACGCGGTTACGTGCTTATCCTTGCACTGCGTTCGGTGACTCGTCGCTCGCCAACGTGCAGCTTGGCCTCACGCCATGCCCGACGTATCGTCCACGTGATGCGCCGCGAGCAACACCTTGCTGCAGCGGACTACGGACCCGTGCATACCGCGTGGGCACGGAGTGCCCACCGTACGGTCAACGTTACGGGTCAATCCGGTACTAGCGTTATTCAAACTCCCTCGCCCTGGAAACTCCCTGCACGCCAGGTCAGCACCAGCGTATCCCGGTGCCCATGCTCGCCCAGCGGCTGGATCGGCGTCGACTCATGGATCACCGCCGCATCGTCCAGCAGCAGCATGGTCCACGGTTCGGTCATCGTGAAGCGCTGCCCGCGCGGACCGTTCGCTTCGAACACGCGCGTCTCGCCGCCCTTGATGCCGGCGCGGTCGATCAGGATCACGGCCACGTAATCGACGCCATCGCGGTGCGCGCCTTCCGGCGTGGGCCGGCCGATGCCGTCTGCGGTGTCGATGCGGAACTGGTGCGCTTCCACGTACCAGGGCTGTTCGCCCTTCACGTTCGAGCACACCGCGCCGAGCGCCTGCAGCAAACGCTGCCAGGCCGGCTGGGCGATGGTGTCGTCTTCGATCGGTTCGAACAAACGGTGCATGCCCCCGTGCAGGGCGTTGTACTCGACCGGCTGCCAGTGCGCGCGGTGCGGCGTCTGCTCGAGCGCGGCGCCGTTGTCGACGAAGCAGGAGTGGCGGCGGCGCCGGTAGCGGCCGCCGTCCTTCAGGTAGTTGTCGAGTTCGAGGTGGTCCCAGCTCGGCGCCAGCGCCTGCAGCTCGGCCAGCGGGCAGCCGGCCAGCTGCGCCACGTCGGCGGGACGCAGCAGGGCATAGCCCTCGCCGCGCAAGGCGTCGACGAGGCGGGAAGGGTCGGTGTAGGGTGGTTCGGAGGTCATCATGCCCGGAAGCGTAGCACCTTTCGCTTCCGGTAGTGAAGGGAGGCCACGCGGCCTGCCCTTCGTCAAACCGCTTGTTGTTACCAGGTCTTGGTGAACGTGACGCGGAACGAACGCGGCTCGATCGGGTGGAAGTGGATGTCCTCGACCGGTTCCGCCTCGCCCGCCAGCTGCGACGCATAGTAGTAGTCGATGGCCGAGGCGCGCCGGTTCGCGAGATTGAAGCCCTCGAACTCGACCTGCATGTCCTTGCCGATGCGGTAGCCGATGCGCCCGTTCAGCGTGGCGCTGGCCTGCGAGCGCACGCTGTTGTCCTCGATGAGCGGACGCGGGCCGAAGTAGCGCAGGCGCAGCGCGCCCGACCATGGGCCGAGCTTGTCGACGGTGAGCGCCAGCTGGCCCACGCCCTCCACCGCGCCCGGGATCCGGTCGCCATCCAGGTTGGCGCCGCGCGAGCGCGCCCGCGCAAACGCGGCGTCGAAGTCGACCGACAGCCATTTCAGGGGCCGCCAGTAGTTCGAGAACTCGATGCCGTAGCGGCGGCTGGCGTCGCCCGCTTCGGTCATGCCGGCGTCGCCGATGTAGGTGAGTTCGGAATCGAAGTCGAGACGGTACAGCGACACCGCGGTCTGCATCTTCGGGATCGCTTCGGTACGCAGGCCCAGCTCCATGCCGCGCGAACGCACCAGCCCCGGCGCGCGTTCGACGGCCTCCAGCGTGGCCGGATCGATCCCCGCCACCGTGCCGCGCGCATCGTTGCTGTGGAAGCCGTGGCCGTAGTTCACGTAGAACTCGGTCGATTCGAACGGCGCCAGGATCAGGCTGAACGACGGGCTGACCTGCGTGTCGCTCGTGCGGCCGGTGTTCTCGCGGCGGTCGCTGCGCACGTCGAAGCGGTAGCGGTCGGCGCGCAGGCCGGCCACGGTGCGCACCATCTCGCCCCAGCGCGTGGCGCTCTCGACGAACAGGGCGCCGCTGGTCTCGACGATATGGTCTTCGCGCGTGGTGCTCAGGCGCTGGCGCGCGCGGGTGTTGTACAGGCCATTGAAGATGTTGTCGTTCTGGAGGCGCGCGCCCACCGTCAGGTCGGAGGCGACCGTGTCGCCACGGTGCACGTGCCAGGTCTGGCTGGCGTCCACGCCGCCCGTGACGCGCCGGTCCGGCTGGGCGAACTGGTCGCCGTTCTCCGGATCGTTCATCACATACGTAAAATTCGAGAACAGATCGAGCTGGTTGCGGATCACGTAGGCGCTCAGCTTGGCCGCCGAATCGGCATCGGTCTGGCGCCAGATACCCGACAGGCTGTAGCGGCGCGCGTTGCCGCCGTCGGTGTCGTCGATGGCATCGAAGCGGCCGATGCGGCCATCTTCCACTGCGCGCAGCGGGATCTGGTCGGTGGCATTCCAACGGCCGCGGTAAGCCATGGCCGTGACGCTCCAGCCGTTGTTGGCGAAGCCGCGGCTGTAGCGCAGCACGGCGTTCGTCTTGCGGTAGTCGTCCGGGCGGGTCCACGGGCCGTCGTTCTTCATCAGCTCCAGCGCATACAGCAGGGTGCCGCCCGCGACTTCCGGCGAGCCGGCCAGCATGCCACGCGCGAAGCCGTCCTGGCCGACGGTGACGCTGGCGATGTCCTTCACCAGGCGGTTGGCGTAGCTGACCTGGGCGCTGCCGGCCGAGGAGAAGTCGCCTTCGCGCGCGGAATAGGGGCCCTTGCGGTAGTCGAGGCGAGCGACCAGTTCCGGGATCAGGAAGTTGACGTCGGTCCAGCCCTGGCCATGGGCATGGCTGCGCTGATTCACCGGCATGCCGTCGACCGTGGTCGCGAGATCGGTGCCGTGGTCGAGGTTGAAGCCGCGCAGGTAGAACTGGTTGGCCTTGCCTTCGCCGCTGTGCTGGCTGGCGATCAGGCCCGGCATCGCCTCCAGCATTTCGCCGGGGCGGTAGACCGTGCGCGCGGCCAGTTCCTTCTGGCCGACGGTGCCGGCATTCGCGGAATCGGCGATGCCGAGTTGGCTCATGCGCGAACCTTCGACCAGCACGCGCTGCAGCACGAGGTCGTCCGCCTGCGCGGCGTGGTGGATGAAGAATGCGGCCAGGGCCAGAGCAAGGGGAAGAGGGCGAAGCTTGGTCATGTGTTGCTTATCGGGTCGGCTGTTCGGGATTGCTGCGGTCGAAGCTCAGGGTGCGCACGGCATTGCCTTCGTTGAGGTTCACGGTATTCACCTGGTCGGGCAGGAAGTCGACCAGGATCGCGTTGTGGATGAAGCCGGCCTTCCACAACGGGGTCTGTTCGATTTCCTGGTAAATGGTGACGCGCTCGGCGTCGGCCGTCATGCCGACCCAGCGCACGCGCAGGCGCGTCTTGTCCGGGCCCAGCACCTGGAAGCGCGCCTCGACGTACTTGCGCAGCACGTCCTGGTCGTCGGGATCGGTCAGGTCGAACTGGCGGCCGTACAGGTTGGCCAGCAGCGCGTCGATGTCGTGCGCCATGTAGGTGTGCACGATCTCGGTGCTGCCGGTGCGGGCGTTGAACGAGACATCGGCGATGCCCGCGTGGAAGCGGTGCGCCGATGCCAGCGTGCTGGCGCACAGCAGCAGGACGCAGGCGAGCAGTCTGAAACGGTTCATCATTGCGCGGCCTTCGGTGTGTCAGCGTTCTTCAAGGGCGTGTTGAAGTCCTTCATCAGGTCCGGCTGGCTGCGGTTGGTCTTGAACAGCTCCAGGCGCGATGGATTCACCTTGCGCGGCCAGGCGTTGTTGTCGACGTTGATGTCGGCCGTTTCCCAGTACGGGTCTTGCGTCAGGCCGACCATCGGCTCGTCGGTGACGATCAGTTTCGTGATCTTCTTCGGCGAATAGCGCCAGACCTCGGCCGGGATGCGCTCGATGGTCTTCTTGCCGCTGGCCAGCTGGATCTCCAGCACCAGCGGCGTCACCAGGCCGCCGACGTTGGTAAAGTCGACCAGGTACAAATGCTTGCCCGAGCTCAGGAGGNGCGCTCGATGGTCTTCTTGCCGCTGGCCAGCTGGATCTCCAGCACCAGCGGCGTCACCAGGCCGCCGACGTTGGTAAAGTCGACCAGGTACAAATGCTTGCCCGAGCTCAGGAGGGCCTTTTCCCAGTCTTCCAGCTTCTCTTGCTGTTCGTTGAACTTGTTGCGGTCGGCATTCGTGACGGTGAAGTCGTCGTGCTCGTTGTAGAAGTCCTTCAGCTCAGGGTGGGCATCGACGCGGCGCGGCATGCCCTGGTTGCGCTGCTCGGTGAGCGAGGTCGGTTCGGCATCGCGCAGCTTGCGGCGCCAGGCTTTTTCAAGTTCCGGATTCTGCGAGCTGACCGTGTATTCGCTGATGCCGTCCACGCTCACGTCCACCGCGTCGGTGGTGTAGAACCAGCCGCGCCAGAACCAGTCGAGGTCCGTGCCCGAGGCATCTTCTATGGTGCGGAACAAATCGGCCGGCGTCGGGCGCTTGAATTTCCAGCGGCGGCCGTATTCCTTGAAGGCGAAGTCGAACAGTTCGCGGCCCAGCACCGTTTCGCGCAGGATGTTCAGGGCGGTGGCCGGCTTGGCATAGGCGTTCGGGCCGCGCTGCAGCACCGACTCCGAATTCGTCATGATCGGCGTCTGGTTCCGGCTGCGCATGTAGTCGACGATGTCGCGTGGCTCGCCGCGGCGCGCAGGATAGTCTTCTTCCCAGGCGCCTTCGGCCAGGAACTGGAGGAAGGAATTCAAACCCTCGTCCATCCAGGTCCACTGGCGCTCGTCGGAGTTGACGATCATCGGGTAGTAGTTGTGGCCGACCTCGTGGATGATCACGCTGATCAGGCCATACTTGGTGGCCTTCGAATAGGTGACTTCGCCGGTCTTCTTGTCCTTGGTCGGACGCGGGCCGTTAAACGAGATCATCGGGTATTCCATGCCGCCGATCGGGCCGTTCACGGAAATCGCCACGGGATACGGGTAATCGAAGGAATACTTGTTGTACTGCTCGATGGTGTGGATGATGGCCTGCGTGGAGTACTTCTCCCACAGCGGATTGCCTTCCTTTGGATAGTAGGACATGGCCAGCACGTCGCTGTCGCCGCTCTTCAAGCCTTGCGCATCCCAGATGAACTTGCGGCTCGAGGCAAAGGCGAAATCGCGCACGTTCTTCGCCTTGAAGCGCCAGGTCTTGGTGGTGGTGGACTTCGTTTTCTCGGCGGCTTCCGCCTCGGCCTGGGTCACGATCAGGACCGGCTTCTTCGCCGTGCGCGCCTGTTTCAGGCGCTCGCGCTGGGCAGCGCTGAGGACTTCGCCGGCGTTCTGCAGTTCGCCGGTGGAGGCGACGATGTGGTCGGACGGCACCGTGATCTCGACGTCGTAGTCGCCGAACTCCAGCGTGAATTCGCCATCGCCCAGGTACTGCTTGTTCTGCCAGCCGGCCACGTCGTAGTAGGCGGCCATGCGCGGGAACCACTGGGCGATCTCGAACAAATCGTTCTTGTCTTGTTTATCGAAACGCTCGAAGCCCATGCGGCGGCCGATCACGCTCGCTTCGGGGATGTTGAAGCGCCATTCCATGGCGAACGACACCTTCGCGCCCGGCTTCAGGGGCTGGGGCAGGTCGATGCGCATCATGGTCTTGTTGATGGCGTAGTGCAGGGGGCGGCCGTCGCTGCCCTTCACGCTGGCGATCTGGAAGCCGCCGTCGAAGGCGCGGCTCTCGTAGGCGAAGCGGATGGCGTCGAACTTCACGCCGTCGGCGCCGCCCTTTTGCCAGGCCTCGCGCGAGGGGATGGTCGAGATGTTGCGGTTGTCCGAGTCGCCGCGGAACATGTTCTGGTCCAGCTGGACCCACAGGTAGTGCAGGGTGTCCGGGGATTTGTTGTGGTAGGTGACGGTGCCGGCGCCGCTGACGGCGCGCTTGGCTTCGTCGAGCGTGGCGCGCAGCTTGTAGTCGGCGCGCTGCTGCCAGTATTCGTGGCCAGGGGCGCCGGAAGCGGTGCGGGTGGTGGTGGGCGTGGGCAGCAGTTCGTCGAGCTGGCGGAATTTATCGTCGAAAGGCTCGGCGGCGTGGGCGCTGGCGGCCAGGGCCAGGGTCAGCGCGATCGAGCGCGCGAGGTGGTTCATGTTCATGAATTGTCGCTTCGTTTAAAACAAAACAACCGGTGGCCGCGCTCTATGCGCGACCACCGGCTTGGATCGTACGGTGGGCACTTTGTGGTGCCGGCATTTAGCCGGCCCCACTGCCCACGCGGTTACGTGCGTGTGATGTTTGTGTTGGCGGTGATGACCCGCTCGACACATCAAGCAGGGCCGCAGGCCGTTGCAAGCGTTTCGAGTGACACCTTGCGGCAGCGGGCTCGCGGAACCGTGCGTACCGCGTGGGCACGGAGTGCCCACCGTACGGGTCAAGGCTCGCGGCCCGAGTACAACCTGCGGCCCGCATCGGCCAACAACCCGATTTACTGCACCGGCGGCACCGTCTCCTTCTTCGGCTCTTCTTTCGCAGCGGCGTCCTTCTCTTCCTTCGTCTTCAGCTTGGTATTGAAGTCCTTCATCAGGTCATTGCCACCGCGTTCGGTTTTGAACAGTTCCAGGCGCGACGGGGTCAGCTTGCGCGGCCAGGCGTTGTTGCTCTGGTCGATGTCGGCAGTTTCCCAGTACGGGTCCTGGACCAGACCCGTCATCGGCTCGTCGGTGACGATCAATTTCGTGATCTTCTTCGGCGAGTAACGCCACACTTCAGCCGGAATGCGCTCGATGTACTTCTTGCCGCTCGCGAGCTGGATCTCCAGCACCAGCGGCGTCACCAGGCCGCCGACGTTGGTGAAGTCGACCAGGTACAAATGCTTGCCCGACGAGAGCAGCGCCTTTTCCCAGTCTTCCAGCTTCTCTTGCTGTTCGTTGAACTTGTTGCGGTCGGCATTCGTGACGGTGAAGTCGTCGTGCTCGTTGTAGAAGTCCTTCAGCTCGGGGTGCGCATCCACGCGGCGCGGCATGCCCTTGTTGCGCTGGTCGGTCAACGATACAGGCTCGGCATCGCGCAGCTTGCGGCGCCAGGCTTTCTCGGTTTCCGGATTCTGCGAGCTGATGGTGTACTCGCTGATGCCGTCGATGCTCACGTCCACCGGGTCGGTGGTGTAGAACCAGCCGCGCCAGAACCAGTCGAGGTCCGTACCCGAGGCGTCTTCCATGGTGCGGAAGAAGTCGGCCGGGGTCGGGCGCTTGAATTTCCAGCGCTGGGCGTATTCGCGGAAGGCGAAGTCGAACAGGTCGCGGCCGAGCACCGTCTCGCGCAGCACGGTCAGGGCGGCGGCCGGCTTGGCGTAGGCGTTGTTGCCGAACTGGAGGACCGACTCCGAGTTGGTCATGATCGGCACCTGGTTGCGGCTCTTCATGTAGTCGGTGATCAGGCGCGGTTCGCCGCGCATCTCCGGCCACTGCTCTTCCCAGGCTTCCTGGGCCAGGGTCTGCACAAAGGAGTTCAGGCCCTCGTCCATCCAGGTCCACTGGCGCTCGTCGGAGTTGACGATCATCGGGAAGTAGTTGTGGCCCACTTCATGGATGATCACGCCGATCAGGCCATACTTGGTGCGCTTCGAGTAGGTCAGCTCGCCGGTCTTCTTGTCCTTGGTCGGACGCGGGCCGTTGAACGAGATCATCGGGTATTCCATGCCGCCCACCGGGCCGTTCACCGAGATCGCGGTCGGATACGGATAGTCGAAGGAATACTTGTTGTACTGCTCGATGGTGTGGACGATCGCCTGGGTCGAGTACTGCTCCCACAGCGGATTGCCTTCCTTCGGATAGTAGGACATCGCCATCACGTCGGTGTCGCCGCTCTTCATGCCCTGGGCGTCCCAGATGAACTTGCGGCTCGACGCGAACGCGAAGTCGCGCACGTTTTTCGCCTTGAAGCGCCAGGTCTTGGTGGTGGTGGCTTTCGATTTCTCGGCGGCTTCCGCCTCGGCCTGGGTCACGATCACCACCGGCTTCTTCGAATTCTTGGCCTTGGCCAGGCGGTCGCGCTGGGCGGCGGTCAGGACCGAACCCGGGTTCTGCAGCACGCCGGTCGAGGCGACGATGTGGTCGGCCGGGACCGTGATCTCGACATCGTAGTCGCCGAATTCGAGCGTGAATTCGCCGGCGCCCAGGAACTGCTTGTGCTGCCAGCCATACACGTCGTAGTAGGCCGCCATGCGCGGGAACCACTGGGCGATCTCGAACAGGTCGTTCTTGTCTTCGTCAAACTTCTCGTAGCCCGAGCGGCCGCCGAGCACCTTCTGCTCGTTGATCTTGTAGTTCCACTCGACCTCGAAGGCGAAGCGCTGGCCCGGCTTCAGGGGCGTCGGCAAGTCGATGCGCATCATCGTGCCGTTGATGGTGTGGGCCAGCTGGCGGCCGCCGGCCTTCACGCCGGTGATCTTGAAGCCGCCGTCGAACGTCAGGCCCTCGAAGGTCGTGCGCAGGGCGTCGAACTTCATGCCTTCTTCCGGGCTGCGCGGCTTGGCCCAGGCGTCGCGCGGGACCGAGGTGGCGGTGCGGCGCGCGCCGGAGTCGGGCTTGTAGATGTTCTGGTCGAGCTGCAGCCAGAGGTAGTTCAGCGTATCAGGGGAGTTGTTGTGATACGTGATGGTCTCGGCGCCGCGGATCGCGCGGTTGGCTTCGTCCAGGGTGGCGCGGATCGTGTAGTCGGCGCGCTGCTGCCAGTAGGCGTGGCCAGGGGCGCCGGAGGCGGTGCGGATCGTCGTTGCGGTCGGCAGCAGCTCGTCGAGCTGGCGGAACTTGTCGTCGAAAGGTTCGGCCGCAAAGGCGGACGCGCCGAGGCATAGCGCCGCCAGCGCGAGTGGCAAACGGATCATGTTTCCCCTGTTTTTATGATGGATTTTGGAGAAAGTATTCTAATCGTATCTTTCGAGCAAGCCTTGGCTGATTTGTAAAAAAGCTGATACATGAGGCGGGGATGCGACGGGGGGAATGTTCGCTGGCGTGTCCGTTGATGATGTGGCGCGAACGTTTCCCGTACGGTGGGCACTCCGTGCCCACGCGGTACGTGCGTGTCCTTGCACTTCGTGCCGTGATTTGTCGCCCGCTGTCGGTAATCTTGGCCACGCAGCACCGTCCATCGCATGCTTTGCGGGCGATCTCTCACTGTCGCTGACTACGGATATGTGCGTAGCCGCGTGGGCACGGAGTGCCCACCGTACGGTTGACGATCCGGGTTTTATGACGCGCCGTTTGCCATCACGGGGATCACTGCGCGCAAGATCTGCAGGCACGCCGGCCCAAGCAGCACCACCAGCAAGGCCGGGAAAATGAAGAAAATCAGCGGAAACAGCAGCTTGGTCGCGATCTTCGCCGCGTTCTCCTCGATCAGCTGGCGCCGCCGTGTGCGCAGCTGTTCCGACTGCACGCGCAGCGCCGTGCCGACGCTGGTACCAAAACGGTCGGCCTGGATCAGCATCTTGACCAGCGCGTCCACATCCTCGACCCCGGTGCGCAGGGCCAGGTTGCGCAGCGCCTTGTCCTTGCCGCTGCCGGCGCGCATTTCCAGCGTCACCAATTGCAGCTCCTCGGCCAGCACCGGCGACTTCAGGCCGATCTCGGCGCCCACGCGTCCCAGCGCGGCGTCCATCGCCAGGCCGGCTTCCACGCATACCGTCATCAAATCCAGCGCATCCGGGAAGCTCTCGAAGATCTCGCGCTGGCGCAGTGTCACGCGGCGCTTGAGCACGATGTCGGGTGCGTAGTAGCCGCAGGCGGCCGCGCCGACCAGCCACAGGAAGGTCAGCCCGGCCGGGCGCGTGCCGTCGTGCGGCAGCAGCAGGAAGACCAGCAACGGCAGGCCGAGCGTGAGCGCGGTCTTCCCGGCGTGGAACAGGCCGGGCGTGCCCGGGTCGCGCCAGCCGGCGTTGATGAAGCGCAGGCGCATCGGCGAGCTCTCCCAGCCTTCGGCCGGTACCGACAGCTTGGCCAGCGGCGCGGCCAGGCGCGCCAGGCGCTCCAGCCAGCCGCCGCCGGCAGCCTCGGCGTCCAGGCTCGCCGTGCCGGCTTCGCGCTCGTCCAGGTTCGACAGGCGCGCCTTGACCGGGTCGCGCGTCATCAAAAGCAGGGCCAGCACGCTCGCGCCGAACACCAGCACGAACATCAGGGCCAAGAACAGGATCTGGGACTTGTTCATCATCGTTCTCTACATGCGGATGCGCACGATCTTGCGGATCGCCAGCACCCCAACCACCATCATCACCGCCGCGGCGCCCAGCATCTTGCGTCCGGCCGGATCGGTCCAGAGCACACTCATGGTCTGCGGATTCGCGGCCGTCATCATCGCGCCCGCGCCGAAGGGCAGCAGGCACAGCACCCAGGCCGAGATGCGGCCCTCGGCCGACAGCACGCGCACCTGGCCGGCCAGCTTCTGGCGGTCGCGGATGATCGCGCTGATCGAGGACAGCAATTCCGTCAGGTTGCCGCCGCTCTCGCGCTGGATCAGCACCGCGACCACGAAGTACTGCAGGTCCATCGACGGCACGCGCCCGGCCAGGCTGCCGAGGGCGTCGGCCATGGCCACGCCGAAGTTGACCTCGTCGAAGGCGGCCTTGAATTCCTCGCCCAGCGGCGCCGCCACTTCGTCGGCCACCAGTTTCAACGCGGTCGGGAAGGCATGGCCGGCGCGGATCGCGCGGCTCATCATGTCCAGCGCGTCGGGCAGCTGGCGCTCGAACTGCGCCAGGCGTGCCTCACGTGCACGGTTCAGGCGCAGCAGCGGCAAGCCGGCGCCCGCCGCCGCGCAGGCCAGCACGCCGGGGAAGGGCAGGCGCAGCACCAGTGCCAGCAGCAGGCCGATTGCAAAGGCGCCGCCGCACATGGCGAGCAGGCCGGCAACCAAGCCCTTCGCGCCGGCCTGGACCAGCATGCGGTCCAGTGTGCGCACGCCCGGCAGGCGGCGCAGCAGGGCATCGAACTCCGGGTTCTCGCTCAGGCGCCGCTCCTTGACGATGGTGATGTCGGACTGGCGTACCTCGTTGCCGATCACGCTGCGCAGGCGGCGCGCGATACGCTCGGCTTCCGGGCTGCGGTGGACTTGCCAGCCGGTCCAGATGCCCCAGACCAGCAGCATCACGGCCGCGAACAGCAGCACGATGAAGAGAAGGAAGGTCGTGTTCATCAGCGCGGCTCGAAGACCTGCGGCGCCAGGTTCACGCCAAACGTGCGCAGGCGTTCGGCAAAGCGCGGACGCACGCCGGTGGCGCTCGCATGGCCAAGCACGGTGCCATCGTCCGCCACGCCGGTCTGCTTGTACGCAAAGATCTCCTGCATGGTGATGACGTCGCCTTCCATGCCGGTCACTTCCGAGATCGACAGCACGCGGCGCTTGCCGTCGGTCAGGCGCGCCACCTGCACCACCACGCCGACGGCGGAGCTGATCTGCTGGCGCATGGCCTTCGGCGGCAGGGTGCCGGCGGCCATGCTGATCATGTTCTCCAGGCGCGTCAGGGCGTCGCGCGGGGTATTCGCATGGATGGTCGCCATCGAGCCTTCGTGGCCGGTGTTCATCGCGCCCAGCATGTCGAGCGCCTCGGCGCCGCGCACCTCGCCCAGGATGATGCGGTCCGGGCGCATCCGCAGGGCGTTGCGTACCAGCGCGCGCTGGGTGACTTCGCCCTTGCCCTCGATGTTCTCGGGGCGGGTTTCCAGGCGCACCACGTGCGGCTGCTGCAGCTGCAGTTCGGCCGCGTCTTCCACCGTCACGATGCGCTCGCTGGCGCCGATGAAGCCGGAGATCACGTTGAGCATGGTGGTCTTGCCGGAGCCGGTGCCGCCCGAGATCAGGATGTTCACCTTGGCCTTGCCCAGGCCTTGCAGCACCTCGGCCATGTCGGCCGTCATGCTGCCGTAGGCTACCAGGTCGGCCAGGCGCAGCGGGTCGGCCGAGAAGCGGCGGATCGACATCACGGCGCCGTCGATCGCCAGCGGCGGGATGATCGCGTTCACGCGCGAGCCGTCCGGCAGGCGGGCGTCGACCATCGGGCTCGACTCGTCGATGCGGCGGCCCACGCGCGAGACGATCTTGTCGATGATCTTCATCAGGTGGGCTTCGTCGGTGAAGGTGACGTCGGTCAGCTCCAGCTTGCCGCGCCGTTCCACATACACCTGCTTGTGGGTGTTGACCAGGATGTCCGAGACAGTCGGGTCTTCCAGCAGCGGCTCCAGTGGACCCAGGCCCAGCATCTCGTTCTGGATGTCGCGCGTCAGGGTCTTGCGCTCGGCGTCGTTGATGACGACCAGCTCTTCTTCCAGCAGGCGCTCGACCAGCAAACGCAGCTCGGCGCGGATCTGGTCCTGCGACAGGCGCTGCATGCTTTCCAGGTCGATGCGGTCGAGCAGGGCTTCGTGGATGCGGCTTTTCAGCTGGTGGTAGGCGCGGTTGTCGATCGGGCCGCGCTGCGCGTTCGGCTTCGGTGCGCTGTTGCCGAGGCGTTCGCGCAGCGAGGCGGTGGGCAGGCTCATGCTCATATTCATTATGCGGCTTCCTTCCTGTCGGTCGCACGGCGCTTGAACAGGCGCGCCACCAGGCCGGCGCTCGCTGCCGGCGCCGCTTCGCCGGTCAGGCCGCGCGCCATGTCCATCAGGGCCGCGCTCAACGGGCTGGTTGGGGCCAGGCGCGTGACCGGCACGCCCTGGTTCACCGACTTCGCTGCGGCGTCGTAGTGGTTCGGCACGGTGCGCAAGGTGCTGCCGTCGAATGCCTCTTCCAGGTCCTTCATGCGGATGTCGCTGTTGTTGTCGTGGCGGTTCACGATCAGCTCGACCTTGTCCTTGCCGTAGTCGAGATTGCGGAACACGGTCAAGAGGCGCTTGCCGTCGCGGATGTAGGGCAGGGTCATCTGCAGCACCGGATAGATGGTGTCGGCGTGGTCCAGCGCGCGGATGCTCACCGGGTCCAGGCTGCGGCCCACGTCGAGCACGATGAAGTCGTACTGGCGGCGCGCCAGCTTGACGATGGCATCGATGTGCTCGGGTTTCACGTCGCTGGCATGGGCCGGGTCGGACGGCGCGGCCAGGATGCTGTAATTCGGCGTGACGGCGACCATGCTCGAGGCCAGGAAGGAGGGGTCGAGGCGGTGGATCTGGGTCGCCACGTCCGACAGGGTCGCCAGCGGCTTGGTGTCGGAGACGAACAGCGAGGCGTCGCCGAACTGCAGGTTCATGTCGATCAGCGCCACGCGCTTGCTGCCGCCGCTTGATAAGGCATAGGCCAGGTTGGTGGCCAGGAAGGTCGAGCCGCTGCCGCCCTTGCAGGAGATAAAGGCGAGCACCTTGCCCTGGGCACCGCCCTGGCTGCCCAGCTTTTCGGCGATGCGGTCGAGCGACTGGATCAACACCGCCGCGCCGGGCGCGGCCGGCAGCACTTCGCGCACGCCGGCGCGCATGGCGCGCAGCAGGAAGTCCTGGGACAGGTCGTTCGACAGCGCGATAAAGGCAAGGCGCGGGAATAGGTGGCCGATGCGTTCGAGCTGGTCGAGGTCTTCAGCGTCCAGGCGCGGCTGGTCCACCACCAGCACGTCGGGGATGGCGTCGTCGGCCAGGGTCGACAGGCGCGCCGGGGTGCCGGCGATCATGTCGACTTCATCAAGACCGGGACGGCTGCGCAACTGGCGCGCCAGGTCGATCAGGTTGCGCTCGTCGCGCGAGAGGACTGCGATTTTCACGGTGCTTCCTTCTCAGTGCTGCTTATTTGTTGCCGAAGGTCGGGCTGTCGGCCTGCGGCGTCGGCGTCACGTAGGAACGCTGGTAGTTCGCTTGTGCGGCGACGGCGGCGACACCATCGCTGCCGGTATCGGCGTGCGGCTGCGGCGCCACGATCTGGCTGGCCATGATGGCGCGCACCTGGGTACCGTGGCCCAGCGGGCCGTAGAAGGCGCAGCCGGAGAGCGCCGCGAACAGCAGGAGGGTCGAGATGCGTTTCATGGCTTGTCCTTGGTGGCAGCGTTGTTGGCAGGAGCGGGATAACCCTCATGGGTGCCGCCCAGCAGGAACTGGGCGCGGCTCGGCTGCACGTAGCCGTCGGTCGGCAGCGCCGGGGTTTCTTCCATCGGCTTGGCCAGGTGCGGCGTCACGATGAAGACCAGTTCGGTGCGGTCGTTCTGGAAGTCGCTGCTGCGGAACAGGGCGCCCAGCACCGGCATCTCGCCGAGGAAGGGGAAGCGTTTGATGTTGCTGGTCACGTTATTGCGAATCAGACCGCCGATGGCGAAGCTCTGGCCATCCTGCAGTTGCACCGTGGTGGTGGCGCGGCGGGTGGTAAAGGCCGGCAGAATCGCGGTGGCGTTGCTGTTACCGGCGCTCACGCCGATGCCTTCGCGGTTCAGTTCCGACACTTCCGGCGCCACGCGCAGGTTGATGCGGCCGCCACCCAGCACCGTCGGGGTGAACTTCACCGCCACGCCGTATTCCTTTTCCTCGAGCGTGATGGTGTTGGCGCCGGCCAGGCCGGTCTGGGCCACCGGGATGAAGATCTTGCCGCCGGCGAGGAAGCTCGCTTCCTGGCCGCTGACAGCCATCACGGTCGGTTCGGCCAGGATTTTCACCAGGCCGTCGCGGTTTTCGCCGTCGATGCCGAACTGCTTGGTCACCACGCCGCCGACGGTCTTCACGCCGCCGATCACGCCGCTGCCGGTGAGCAGGTTCGAGGCGATGTTATAGGACCAGCTGCCGTTGGTGCGCGCGAAGCCGGCGTTGGCGCCGAACTGGTCGACCAGCGACTTCGAGATCTCGGCAATCTTCACTTCCAGCAGCACCTGCTGGGGCGCGGCGATCGACATCATGTTGATGACGCCGGCGTTGGCAGGCGCAGATGCGGCGGCAGGGGCGGGCGCGGCCACGCCGGCCGGCGCCGGGGTGCCGGCTGCGGCTGCGGCAGGCACGCTGCTTTCCTTGTACGCCGTGGCCAGGGCGATGAGCTGGCTGGCCACGGCCGCATCCGACACCATGCCCGACAGGATCAGGGTGGTGCCGCTGCTGCCGATGCGCACGTCCTTCTCTTGCGGGAACAGGGCGTCGAACTGGGCGCGCAATGGGGCGGTGTCGAGGCCGACGTTCAGGTCGATCACGGTCGAGCGGCCATCGCGGCTGGAGACGATCAGATTGGTCGAGCCGACGCTGCGCGCCACGATCACCACTTCGTTCGGGCTCGGCACCACCACGTTGGCCACGCCAGGCGCACCGACGGTGACTTGCGACGCCGGCGAGCAGAAGTGCTTGATGACCGATTTGCCGAGCACCAGGTCGAAGCGGCGGGCGGTGTCGCCAGTGCCGCGCAGGTCGATGCAATCGGCCGGGGCGGCGTGGCCGGCCTGGGCGGACAGCAGCAGGGCGGCAGCCAGCAGGGTCTTGTCGTTCAGGAGAGTCATGGTGTTCTTCAGTTGAATGCTTGCGGGGCGGCGTCGAGGCCGCGGATCACGAGGACGCCGTCGTTGCGCGGCGCGGCCGGACGTGGACGCACAGGGGCCGGGGCAGCTTGGACGACAGGCGCGGGGGCGGCCACCGGCGCGGGCGCAGGCTTCGCTTCAGGCAGCCCGAGCACCGATTCGCGGGTGGCGCCGGCGGTATTCGCAGGCTGCGGGTCGACCTGGTTGCGCAACACCAGCGACAGCGTACCGATGCTGCGCGCCAGGTCGAGCTTTTCCACCTGGTCCGGCGACAGCTCCAGCGTCACGGCGTTCACCACGCGCGGCTTCGAATCGTCGCGGTTCGACTCCTGGGCCACGGCCAGCACCAGGATGCGTTCCAGGACGATCTTCGAGATCGACGGCGAGCGCGTGCCGTTGTCCGTCGACGTGCTTTCCAGGTTGACCAGGATGTCGACGAAGTTGCCGGGCAGGGCGAAACCGGCCACGCCGATCACGTCGTTCACGCGCACCGTCATGGCGCGCTTGCCGCTGGAGACCACGGCGGACAGGCCGCCCATGGTGCCTGGCGGCGCCAGTTTCGATTCCAGTACCGGTTCGCCGCGCGCGACGTCGCTGCGCACGATGCGGCCTTCCAGCTGCTTCAGGTCGGTGATGGCGCCGGGCGGCACCGAACCCACTGGCCACTCGGCCAGCTGCAGCTGTTCCGGCGCCAGGCGCGCGCCCTGCACGATGTCGGCGGTGGCCACGGCCACGCGGGTGCCGGACACGCCCTGGTCGCCCATCCACTTGGCGGCGACCAGCACCGAGGCCAGGGCCAGGAACAGGGCCACGCCGATGATCGGCAGTGCTTTCGTATTGCGCATCAGAGTTTCTCCATGGTGCCGCCCGTGCGGCGGTCGGTGTCAGGCGTGACGCCGGGCGTCGCGCCGGCGGCAAAGTAATTGGTCCAGGCCCAGTCGATGGCCTCGCGGCTCAGTTCCGGTGCGCGCTCCTCGAAGCGGGCCAGGTCGCGCAGCTGGCGCAGCAGGTCGCGCGGATGGCAGGCCAGCAGCGGCACGCCGGCGGCGCGGTGGCGCTCGACCAGGTAGTCGAACAACTGCGCCAGCAGGCCAGGGTCCGGCGCCAGGCCGACCGTGGCGCAGGCCTGCGCGAACAGGCAGGCGTATTCGTCCTTGGTGGCCGGCGGCACCTCGATCTTGTAGCCGAGGCGGCGCAGGAAGGCGCCGTCCGACAGGCGCTGCGGCACGAAGTTCGACGAGAACACGACGATCACGTCGAAGGGCACCTGGAAGCCGTGGCCGGTGTGCAGGGTCAGGTGGTCGACGCCGCGGTCCATCGGCACGATCCAGCGGTTCATCAGCGCGTCGGGCGTGCAGCGCTGGCGGCCCAGGTCGTCGATGATGAAAATGCCGTTGTTCGATTTCAGGTGCGGCGGCGCCACGTACAGGCGGGTGTGCGGGTCGAAACGCAGGTCGAGCATGTCGAGCGTGAGTTCGCCGCCGACCAGCGCCGCCGGGCGGCGCAGGCCGCGTACCCAGCGCATGTCGGGGGCGCTGCCGCGATCGATGCCGAGGGCCGCCGGCGCCTCGTCGCCCGCCGCGCGGTGCTGCACGCTGTCGTGCAGCGGGATCGCTTCGCCGTCGACCATCAGCGCGTACGGCAAGGCGATCTCGCCGTCGAGCAGGTCGCGCAGGCGCTCGGCCAGGTAGCTCTTGCCGCTGCCGGCCAGGCCGTGCAGGAAGATGGCGCGGCCCGAATTCATGGCGGCGCCGAGCTGGTCGAGCACGCGCGGATTGACGACGATGCCGTCGAAGACCGCGTTCATGCGGGCGCGCGTGACCTGCAGGGCTGCCACGCTCTGGGCCTGGACCTGCGCCGTGTAGGCGGCCAGGGTCACCGGCGCCGGGCCGGCGTAGGCATTGCGCGCCAGAACCGCCGCGGCGCGCGCGCGGCCGGCTTCGGTGAGTCCGTAGGCCAGGTCGGCGTCGGTGCCGCTGGCGCCGGAGCGCACCACTTCGATCAGCTTTTCGGTGCGCAGGAAGGCCACCAGCGGGTCGATCACGCCGACGCCCAGTTTCAGGTGCTGGGCCAGTTCCGGCAGGCGCAGTTGGCCGCGCTGGTGCAGGACCTTGGCGGTCAGCTCGGCCAGGAACAGGAAGGGCAGGCCGGTTTCCTCGACCGTGCGCGGTGCGCGCTGGTCGGCCGGGGCAGGGGCGAGTGGCGTGGTCATAACGGAAGGCTCCCGAAGGCGTGCAGCCACAGCGCGCTGGCGGCGCTGGCCGTGGCGATGGCGATGGCGTAGGGCAGGCGGCCGCTGGCGGCGGCGGGCGCGGCCACCAGTGGACGGCCGCCCAGCGCCGTCATGCCGGTGAAGGCGGCCATGCGGCAGGCGTTGGCCAGCAGGGGTTTGAGCTGGCCCTGGCAGGCGGCAAATACCAGTGCCAGCAGGCCGCCGGCGGCGAGGGTGAACAGCGACACCGCCAGGATCTGGCCGGCGCCAACAAAGGCGCCCACCATGGCCAGCAGCTTGACGTCGCCCGCGCCCATCAGGCGCAGCGCGTACAGCGGCAGCAGGACGGCCAGGCCGATCGCCAGGCCGCCGAGCGCGGACAGGATGCCCAGCCCTCCCGGCTGCGCGCCGAACAGGCCCGCGCCGGCAGGCAGCAGGGCATGCAGGGCCAGCGCCGCCAGCGCACCGGGAAAGACGACGGCGTTCGGGATGCGGCGCGCGCGCACGTCGTGCCAGACGGCGGCGGCGAGCAGAGCAAGCAGGAGCAGGAGGGGAAGAGTGGACACGGTGAATGCGGTATCTGGCGAAAAAAAATCCGGAACGGGAAGAGACCGTTCCGGATCGGCGGCGCCCGCGGGCGCCGGGGGCATTACTTGACGGTGGTCGAGATCTTGTTGGCCAGCGCGGTGAACAGCGAGCTGATGTTGCCGCCCAGCAGGGTCACGGCGGTGATGATGACGCCGGCGATCAGCGAAGCGATCAGGGCGTATTCGATTGCGGTGACGCCGTCTTCTTCTTTGATGAAGTTTTTGATGAAGTTCATTTGCTAGTCCTTGGATAAAAAGAGTGATTGTTTTCGGCTTATGCGCTCGTCCATACGGCCAACGCCGCGATGAAGACGACAACTGCCACCAGGGCGATCAACACCACATACGACATGGCCGGCGTACCGCTGCGTTCGTACTGCTGTTCCGGACTGTCTTCCTTGTCGTACACGTTTGCTCCTGGGCTGTTTATCGCGGCACCGCATGTTTCGAGGCGCAGCGCATAGGTAGAATCTTAAGGATTTGCCGGAATTCGCGAATCCGTCAAATCTCCCCTTTTTCGTAGGAGGGTGTGCCATGCCAGTCTGGGACATATGTCCTAGATGACGGCTTTTTGGGCGCGGATGTGGCCGTAGGGTGGACGGCTATGCCGTCCACGCGTGGATCGTTATCGGCTTCGTGTTCGGGTGCGATGATCTTGCCGCCAACGATCGACGCGTGGACGGGGAACCCGTCCACCCTACGAAGCAGAGGCCGTAGCCGCAGGATCAGGACAACCCGTGCCGGGTCGCGTAGACATACAGCTCGAGCCGGTTGGCGACGTCGAGCTTCTGGTAGATGGCGGTGAGGTGGTTGCGCAGGGTGCGCTCGGAGATGAAGGCGCGTTCGGCCAGCTCCTTGTTCAGGGCGCCCTTGCCCTGGACGATCATGCCGATCACTTCGCGCTCGCGCGCAGTCAGCGTGGCGATGCGGCGCGCATCGGGATCGTCGCGCGGCGCCGGCGCCGTCAACTGGCCGAGCAGGGCCTGCATCAGCGCCGGCTCCAGCCAGTATTCGCCGCCATGCACCTTGCGCACGGCGGCCAGCACGTCCTCGGTCGGCGCTTCCTTGCTGACCACGCCGCGCGCGCCCAGCTTGACGGCCGAGGCCAGCGTGGACTGGTCGCGGTTCGCGCTCAGGATCACGGCGCGCGTGACGCCGTTGGACAGCAGTTGCGGCAGGATGTCGAGCGAGCTGCTGCCCTTCAGGTCGAGGTCGAGCAGCACGATGTCGGGTTGCAGCTCGGCGCACAGCGCGGTGGCCTGGGCCGGCTCGCCGGCGCTGCCGACCAGCTCGAAGGCGGCGCCTTCAGCCTGGACCAGGCGCTCCAGGCCCCACAGCATGGTCTTGTGGTCGTCGACCAGCAGGATACGGATACCCATGTTTCTCCTTTGTGTCTGATTCAGATCGGCACGCGCACGCGCAGCACGGTCTGCCCGGCGCCGGCGTCGATGACCAGGGTGCCGCCCAGGGCGTCCACACGCTGGGCGATCGAGCGCGGCGCGAACGCCTCCTTGTAAGCATGCCCGTCGGCCGGGTTGGCGATGTCGATCACGAGTTGCCCGCCTTCCTGGGCCAGCAGTACCTGCGCGCTGCGCGCCCGGGTGTGCTTGCAGATGTTGCTGACGCCTTCGGTCACGATCTGGAATACCTCGGCCGCCAGGCGGTCGTTGATTCCGGGGGCGCCTGCGGCATCGAGCGTAACATGCACGTCGTAGAAGGCGCGCACCTGGTTCAGCTGGCGCTGCAGGGCCAGCAGCAATTCCGGCTGCTCCTGGCGGCCGTTGCGGAAGCGCTGCGCAAATTCGCGCATGTCGCCGATCACGCCGCTGCACATGGCCATCAGGCGTTCCAGGTCGGGCGCGACCGTGTTGTCGTCGCCGGCCTGCTGGCGGATCGCCGCCACCGCATGGCGCAGGCCGATGTAGGGCTGGATGGTGCTGTCGTGCAGGTCGCGCGCGATGGTCTGGCGCTCGCGGAAGGCGGCGTCCGAGGCCAGGCGGTCGAGCAGGTCGATGGTCTCGATGACCGGGAAGGCCTGCTGTGCGATGTGGTTCAGGAAGGTGGCGTCGGCGCGCTTCAGGCCCGGCGCCGAGGTCACGAAGATACGGCCGCTGCCCTTGCGCAGCGGGAGCGAGGCGCTGATGAAGGCGCCGGTGTCGAGCAGGTCGGCGATCTGGACACAAGTGTCCATGTCCATGCCCGCCCACGCGCCGGCGTCCGGCGCCAGCGTCTCGGCGCGCGCGGTGCCCGGCATGCGCAGGCGCCCTTCGCCGCGGTACAGGACGGCGCCGCCACCGGGCGCCAGCAAGGGCGCCACCGCCGCCTCGTCGACGTGCAGGCGGCTCACCGCGCGCCCGCTACGCGGATGGTGCACGGTGTTCAGGATCCAGCCGCCCTGCGGGTCTTCCATCAGCAGCACGCAGGTGCTGCCGCCATAGAAGCGCAGGATCTTGGCCATCAGCGAATCGAGCGTGTGCTGCACGCCGAAGCGCGGGTTCGACAGGCGGCTGACGTCGCGCAGCAGTGCCAGGCGGCGGCGCTGGTCGACCGACAGGC
Organism: Massilia sp. YIM B02769; assembly: GCF_030411995.1. Lineage (GTDB taxonomy): Bacteria > Pseudomonadota > Gammaproteobacteria > Burkholderiales > Burkholderiaceae_D > Telluria. The sequence continues at coordinate 498,463 of NZ_JASNRC010000002.1, read as the reverse complement.
CGCCCCAGAACGCGATCATGTAGCCCAGCGCGAGCAGGAAGGTCGAGCGCAGCAGCAGCAGGTGCAGGGTGTGCGTGCCCTGGGTACTCAGCACGGCGACCGCGACCACCGCCACCGCGCCCAGCGTCAGGCGCGCGCCGGCATCGAAGCCGTGGCGGAACGAGGCCGCCAGGATCGCGAAGAAGAAGAACGAAAAGAAGGGGCTCGGTGCGCCGCCGCTGGCGTACACCATCAGGCCATACCAGCCGATATCGACCCAGTAGATCACCGGGCCGTGCCAGAAGCCGGCGCGCGAGCGCGCCACCACCAGCAGCGTCAGGCTGTGCGCCACGTAGGCCACGAAGATCAGCCATGACCACTTGCCGGGCAGGCGCACGCTGTCGGCGCCGATGTGCAGGGTCAGCACCGCCGACACCGCCAGCAGCAGGCGCATGCCGAACACCATCCAGGCTTCGGCATCGGGGGAGGCTGCCGCCGTGGCAGCGGAAGCCGGGCGCGACGGCGTGCGGGCGAAGGACGGAAGGAGGGGGAAGACGATGCTTTGAAGCCAGCTCATGTTGTTCTGTACCGACAGCAATCAAAAAATTGATGAAATTAATTAACGGCGCTTAAATCTTGCCCTGTAGAATCTCCAAGCTTAACGCATGCGCCCATAAAAACCTATTTCAATACAGCAAAAATGAAACCATCAGGCCTTCGCCGTCAGTCTGGCGCCACAATCGTCGAGATGGCGATCGTGGCCCCGGTCTTTTTGCTGATCTTGCTGGCGCTGGTCGAATTCAGCATGATGTTCTTCGCCACCCTGACGATGCAGTACGCGGTGCGCGAAGGCGCGCGCTACGCGATCACGGGCCAGAGCAACCTCGACCCGAACACCGGCAGCCAGCAGCGCTACAACGCCGTCATCCAGAGCATCCGCGACAGTTCGCTCGGCATGTACGACAAGCTGGCGCCGACCATTTCGGTGAACGGCAAGTCCTACGCCAGCAACGCCTACACCAGCGGCATGTTCGGCACCGCCGGCAGCATCATCGTGCTGCAGCTCGACTGCGACTGGATCGTGACGACCCCGCTGCTGTCGTCGTTCTTCAAGGACGGAAAGTACCACTTCGCGGTGGCGGCCACCATGCGCAATGAGTACTTCCCATGAAGCGATCCCTACGCCAGGGCGGCCTGGCCGCCGTCGAATTCGCCTTGCTGCTGCCGATGCTCCTGCTGCTCCTGTTCGGCATGATCGACGCCGGCCGCGCGCTGCAGGCCAACATCATCATGACCAACATCGGCCGCGAAGGCGCCAACCTGGTCGCGCGCGGCAGCACCCAGCTGGAAACCGGCAGCCAGGACATCATCTACGCGCTGATGGCCAGCGCGCCGCCGCTCAACGTCAACCAGCAGGGCATGGTCTACATCACCCGCGTGATGGGCGTGGCGAGCGGCGGCGTATCGCGCAGCGTGGTGCTCGACCAGTACCGCTGGGACGACGCCGGCCGTAACCTCGGTTTCCGCGCCAGCGGCTACGCCCCGACCAGCAAGGTATATGGCTGCACCTCGTGGAACGCCGGCCTGTGCACCAGCGTGAGCAGCAAGTCGCGCCCGGCCACCACCGTCATGGACGGCAAGCTGAGCGACGGCGAAGTGGTGTACGTGGTCGAGACCTTCTACCGCTTCGACATGCTGCTTCCTACCTACACCGTCGCCAACCTCGGCCTGCCCACTTTCGGGCCGGACCTGTACTCGATCACGGTCTTCTGACATGCGCACACCGATTCGCCGCGAGCGCGGCGCCGTTCTCATCATGGTCGCCGTGGCGATGCTGGTCCTGCTGGCCCTGGTCGGCCTGGTGGTCGACGGCGGCCTGGCCTACCTGGTCAAGGCGCGCTTGAACGCCGCCGTCGACTCCGCCGCGCTGGCCGGCGCCCGCGCTATTCCCGAAGGGACGACCAAGGATGAGCAGGCCGCCGCTGCGCGCGCCGCCGCCGCCGATTTCTTTGCCGCGAACATCCCGAGCAATTACCTGCTGTCCTCGCCCAAGCTGCTGTCGACGGACGTGTCCTTCGACACCGGCCGCGTGACCATCGATGTGCGCGCCGAGGCGCCGATGCTGGTGTCGTTCATGCGCGTGCTGGGCTTTACCTCGCTGACGCCGGTGGCGTATGCGCAGACCATCCGCAAGGATCTGGACATGGCCTTCGTGGTCGATACCTCGGGCTCGTTGTATGACAATCGCACGGCGGTAAAGGCCTCGGCAAAAAGCTTCCTGAACAAGTTCAACGTGACTCAGGACCGGGTCAGCCTGATCCACTTCGCCTATGGCGCCGAGGTCGATAACGCGATGAACGGGACGAAGCGCGGTTTCGACCGCGCTGCGATGGTGAGCAGTATCGACAGCTATGTCTTCGACGGCAGCACGGCGTCGGTGGAGGGCATGTGGCAGGCGCGCAATGAACTGAACAAGGTGCCGCAGCTGAACCGCTCGAGCCTGCGCGTGATCGTGTTCTTTTCGGACGGCGAACCGACTGCCCTGGGCGCGCAGCTGCCATTCAAGGTCGCCACCGATTGCAGCAAGCCGGGCGTCTTCGATAAAGGCTTCAATGGCCTGTATGACCTGAACAGCAGTGCACGCGTCGCGCTCACCGGCTGCGATGTCGAGCGCCGCGGCAGCATATCGAACACCATCTCCAGGCTGCCGGACTTCTACAACGCCCACGACAACCTGCGCGAATTCCCGATCGTGACGAGCGGCTCGGGCGTGCGCACCGTCACGTCCGACCTGTCGACCTCCAGCGCCGCCCAGCGCAACATCGACCGCGCCGCCCGCAACCTGCCCGAAGCCATCGCCGCCAAGGCGCGCGACGAGGGCATCTACGTGTTCACGCTCGGCATGGGCGCCTCGCTGAAAGCGAAGAGCGGCGTCGACAACGAGGTTGGCGAGAACGTCCTGAAGTGCATGGCCAACGTCGCCGACGCGCCATCGACCTGCTACAACCCCGACAAGCCGGTCGGCATGTACTGCTACGCCGCCACCGAGGCCGACCTGACACCCTGCTTCTCGCGCCTGGCCTCGGCGATCCTGCGCATCTCCAAATAACAGCCGGGGTCAGGTCTGACATTCGGACACGAGCTCTGCTTTGTCGCCGGTTCCTGCGTGGATAGGACGACCTTTACTGCAAAGTACGGATGAGGTCGTGTCCGAATGTCAGACCTGACCCCCGCTGTGACACCCGCTATGGGTTATGGCGTTGCCAGGATTTCGCGAATGGCCGCGGCCACGATGTCGGGATGGGTCACCTGCATCTGGTGCGAGGCGTCGGCCACCACCGTCTTCGCCTTCGGATACATCCCGCGTACGAAAGCGCGGGTCTCGTCGTCGAAGTTGAAGGCGCCGAAATCGACGGCGATCGCGGTCGACGACAGCGGCTTGTTCACCAGGCGGATGATGGGCTTGTCGTCGATGCGCGGCAGGGCGGCCACCATTTCGCCGGTTTCCCAGATGCTGTCGATCTCGTCGCGCACCGTGCGCGAAAAGAACAGCCACTTGCCGGCGCGGGTGTACAGCGGGAACTCCTGCGGTTTCTTCACCACGCGCGGATACAGCGCATCGACCAGCACCAGGCCTTTTACTTCCTCGGGATAGCGGCGCGCGAACAGCTGCATGTACAGGCCGCCGAGCGAATGGCCGACCAGCACATACGGCGGCGGCAGGTTCTTGTGGCGCAGGTTGGCGCGCAGTTGCTCGACGATGGTGGCGCCGTCGCGCGGCGCGTCGACCGCCTCGCTGTTGGCGTAGCCGGGACGGTTGTAGGCGAACACGGTGGCGCTGTCCTTGATCCCGTCGAGCACCTTGTCCCAGCCGGCGATGGTGGCGCGCGAGCCGTTTTCGAAGACCACGGTGACCTTGGCCGACGGATTGCGGATGGTGAGCGATTCGAGCTTGCGGCCGTCGACGGTGTCGGTGCGCGCGCGTTCGATGGCGGCCGATGCGGGCGGCGCCATCAGGGTCAGCGAGCAGGAGAGGGCGGCGAGGAAGAGGGCGGCGAGGAAGAGGCGGGCAAAAGGCGTCATGGCGGTTGTCGTGAACGATGATGGAAAACCCCATGCTCGCCGTCGCGCGACATGCGGTCATGCCGCTTGCGACGAACGGCAAGCCGAGGCGACGGATGGCAAGCGCCGCGCCGGCGGCAAGTTTCTAGCGTGCAGGCAATGTAGCGCTGGCATTTGAACGGCTATGCGAGCATGGAATGCACTCCAGTCAGCTCGACTTTGCCGAAAGGATCGACCCAAATGAAGCACGACGAAGCGCCGCGCCGGGACTTCCTGCGCTATGTGGGCACGCTTGCCGCCCTGTCCGCACCCGCCATGGGGGCCGCCGCGGCCGAGAAGGACCGCGTCACCTTCCCGCCGATCGAGGCGAAAAGCGAAAAGCCCGAGAAGACCGAACCGCCCGGCGATCCGATAAACGAGCGGGTCGGCATCGCCATCGTCGGCGTCGGCCGCATTTCGGTGAACGAGGTGCTGCCCGCTTTCGCGCAGAGCAAGCACACCGGGCCGGTGGCGCTGGTCAGCGGCGATCGCGCCAAGGCCCTCAAGATCGCGCGCCAGTACGACATCCCGGAAAGCGCGGTGCTCGACTACCGCGACTACGACAAGCTGGCCAGCATGCCCGAAGTGCAGGGCGTGTACATCGCACTGCCGAACAGCATGCACGCCGAGTACACCATCCGCGCCGCGCGCGCCGGCAAGCACGTACTGTGCGAAAAGCCGATGGCGAACACGGTGGCCGAATGCCAGAGCATGATCGACGCTTGTAAGCAGGCCAAGCGCAAGCTGATGATCGCCTACCGCCGCCAGTACGCGCCGGTCGAGCGCACGCTGGTGAAGATGATCCGCGAGAAGAAGCTGGGCGAGCTGCGCGAGTTCGTGTCCTGCAATTCGCAGCACATGGCCGATCCGCAGCACTGGCGCCTGAAACGCGCCCTGGCCGGCGGCGGCGCGCTGCCGGACGTGGGCCTGTACTGCATCAACGAGGCGCGCTTCCTGAGCGGCGAAGAGCCGGTGGAAGTGATCGGCCATACGTATGCGACGCCGGGCGACGCGCGCTTCAGGGAGGTCGAGGAATCCTGCCAGTTCACGCTGCGCTTCCCGAGCGGCTTCATCGCCACCTGCTCGACCGGCTACAGCTCGCACAAGTCGCAGATGTTCCGCCTGAACGGCACCACCGCGTATGCCGAGATGAACCCGGCCTATGCCTACAACGGCAACAAGCTGCGCATCTCGCGCGTGGAAGGCGGCAAGGAACAGGGCAGGGAGCAGACCGCCGAGATCGGGGTCGAGGAAGAGAACCAGTTCGCCAAGGAGCTGGACCACTTCGCCCAGTGCGTGCGGCAGGACAAGCAGCCGCATACGCCGGGCGAGGAGGGGCTGCAGGACCAGCGCATCATCGAGGCGATCTATGCGTCGGCGAAGAGCGGGCGAGCGGTGAAGTTGTCGCCGCCGCCCGGCAAGACGCGCGGGCCGGAGCCGCAGGAGGCGTAGCGCTGGTAATTATCGGAGTCGCAAGCGTTCGAATCGGTAGGGTGGGCGCCCCGTGCCCACGCGTGACGTTAGCATGGTGATGGCCTGAAGTAGGCCAACCATTCGCAACGTTTACTACGAACGCCAGCGTTCGCGGCTTCGGCATTCAGCAATAACTATTCCGCAGAAGGTATTCGCGTCAGTCGAAGCCGCGTACCGGGAAACTCGCATCACGCTGGATCCAGTTGCGCGGCGAGTACGTGGTCGCCGCATCGGTCGCATGCAGCGTGAACGCATGGCGCGACACCGGTGAACGGTTCGGCGCGCTGTAGTGCGGCAGCAGGCCGTGGAAGCAGACAAGCGTCCCCGCCTCCGCTTCCAGCGGCACGGCGGTGCTGTCATCCGGCCACGGCGTGCTGTCCAGCTTTTCCATGTGGATGCGGTCGCCGTCGCGCAGGAAGCGCTCGCGCAGCGGGCCGCGGTGGCCGCCCGGCTCGGCCCACAGGCAGCCGTTATCGACGGTGGCGTCTTCCAGTGCGAACCAGAAGGTGGTCACGCTGATCGGCGTGGAGTCGAAGAAGGTCGCATCCTGGTGCCAGCGCACTTCGCCACCGATGCCGGGCTGCTTGAAGATGTACATCGACTGCCACACTTGCGGCTTCGCTAAACCCAGGTCGCGCGCCACGGCCGCCAGTTTCGGGTCGCGCGTAAACCGCTCGAACACCTGGTCGAGGTCGTGCATGGCATGGCCGATCTTGTTGATCGACAGCGCCTTGGCCTGGCGCAGCTGGCCGTCCGGCCCGAAGGCCTCTTCCTCGAAGAAGCAGCGCACCGTGTTGTCCGAGCCGAGGAACCAGTCATCGCTGGCGCGTTCCTGGTCACGCGTGGTGAAGATGGCGCGCGATTGGCTGGGGTCGAAGGCGTCGACGATGTCCTCGGCACGCCGGCGCAGCGCGGCGATCTCGTCGAGGGACTTGAAGTTGGGGAGGACGATGAAGCCGTCGCGCTCGAAGCCGGCGCGCTGTTCGGGTGTCAGCATGGTGTGCGGTCGTGAAAAAGAATCGGTGAGCGGTCGGCGGGGAGCATGGATCAGGACCCAGCCGCTTGCTGGTTGTCGAGCGTGAGCGTGAACGAGGTGCGCCCGCCGCTGGAGGCCACGTCGATCCTGCCGCCATGCGCACGGGCGATCTGGTCGACGATGTACAGGCCCAGGCCCAGTCCTTCGCTGCCCGCACGCGAGGCGGCGCGCCAGTACGGCTTGAACAGCTGGTCGATCACATCCTGCGGCAGTTCGGCGCCTTCGTTCGATACCGTCAGCACGAACTTGCCGTCGCCGTCGCGCGCTTCCACCTGCACCGGCGCCCCGGCGCTGCCGTGCACCAGCGCGTTGGCGAGCAGGTTCGACAGCAGTTGCGCCAGGCGTTCGGGGTCGCAATGCAGGCAGAGCAGGGGTGGGATGGTGGCCGTGATGGCGCGCTCCGGGTGCATGCCGCGCATTTCGTCGACCACCTGCTCCAGCGTCAGGTGCACGTTGTCGTGCCGGCGCAGTTGCAGGCGGATGCCGCTGCCCATGCGGCCGCGCGTGAAATCCATGACATCGTCGACCAGGGCCGACATGCGCAGCGCGCTGCGACGGATGCGCTCGACGATCGGGCGCAGCGCCGGGTCGTTCAATTTCAGTGCCAGCAGTTCCGTCCCCAGCGTGATCGAACCGAGCGGCGTGCGCAGGTCGTGGCCGAGCACGGCGATGAATTGCTCGCGCAGTTCGGCCGTCTCGCGTTCGGACAGCAGGTCGGAACGGGTGGCCTGCTGGCGCGTTTCGGCATCGAGCTGCTTCGAGATCAGCTCGGCGAACAGGTGCAGGGTCGAGACGGTGACCGGGTCGGACAGCTTCACCGGTTTCGGATCGAGTCCGCACAGGGTGCCGAAGTAGCGGCCGTCGGTGCGGAACACCGGAATCGAAAAATAGCTCTGGAAGCCGTAGATGCGCGGCGTGTGGTGTTCGGCGTACTGCGTGCTCTCGGCAACGTGGTCGATGATGACGGAGCGGCCGGTGTCGCGCACTTCCTCGCACAGCGTGGTGGTGACATCGAGCTCGTCGCCGGGCTTCAGGCCGAATTCGAGCTTGTCGAGCACGGCGCAGGTGATCCATGCGTCCTCGGTGACGTGGGCGATGCAGACGAAGCCCAGGCCGGTCATGGCGGCCACGGTTTCCAGGATCTTGGGTACGACGCCGATTGCCTGGATTTCGTCCACGCTCTTGCGAAGGTCTACTGCCATGCGCTTCCCCGGCGGCTGGTTGTGTTAACCCGGGATTCTAACACTGTCGTCTGCCGGGCCGGCGGTCCAGGCGCCGTCGGCATACACGCGTTCCTCGCCCAAATACACGGCATCGGTCACCACGAACACGTCGATGTGGTAGCGCGCATCCTTGCGCTTGAAGCCCGGCTTCGGGTACACGCCGTGCTTGGCGCCCAGCGACAAATGGATGCCGCACATGCGCTCGTAGGTGCCGATGTCGTCCACGCGGCGCTCGCGCGTAAAGGCGCGGTTCATGCCGAAGCCGAGTTCGCGCACCCATACCTCACCCTCGTCGGCGCGGATGTTGTCGAGCACCTGCTGGAAGGCCGGCGTCGCATTCTCGGTGCCGACCACGCGGCCCTTGTCGACGATGATCGTCACCGGCATGTCGGGCCGGTTCGAGCGGTAGTTGGTGTCACCGAACACGTGGATCTGCGCGCGCCCGCTCACCGCTTCCAGGTCGAGCGCCTCGGTGAAGACCTCGCCGATCGGGAACTGGCCGCCCACGTTATGCATCTCGCTGTAGTCGCCGATGTTCAGCTTGGCCGGCTCGAACGGGGAAGCAAACACCAGCTCCTCGCCGCCGCCCACCACGCGCGCCATAGGCGCCTGGTCGATCAGCGCTTTTAGCCCACGGCCCACGCCGCGGAAGTAGGCAGGCTCGTAGGCCAGCGCCTCGATGTAGTGCTCTGACTGCGATCCCGGCATGCGCGACAGGTGCACATGCTCGACCACCTTCAGTCCCAGCTTGAACAGTTCCACGCGGATGCGGAAAGCCTCCAAACGGAAGTTGGTCGACTGGACCAGCACCACCAGGTCTTTCGGCACCAGCGCACGAAAGCGGGCCAGCACCTCGTCGGGGCCCGTGCTGTCGAAGGCGACGAAGTCGGCGTCCGGCAGGTTGCGCCGGTAGGCTTCGACCAGGGCGCGCGCCAGGCCGGTGCGCTCGTCGTACACCACCAGTGCGCGCTGGGCCGGGCCGTGCTCGATGGCGTAGCCGAGGATGTCGCGCAGGTGGGCGGTGGCGGCATCGATGGCGTGCGCGGGCAGGTCGGGCGAGGCGATGTCGGCGGAAGCGGGCAGGGAAGTCATGGCGTGCGGCGTGAGGGGCATGTCGGATGCTGTCCATTATACGGTTCTGGTCCAAAGTTCCCCTCAACAGCGCATCTGTTGATCCTTGAAGTGCCGCCTCGCGCTACCGGCCGAATGGCGCGCCGTCGCCGCTATGGCAGCGTTATGATTTAGACAGAAATCAACACGTGCTGACATGCATATTTCATTCGACGGCGGAGCGCAATGACATACAGATGGGAAACGCCGTCCAGCATCTGGCTGGAGGACGAGAAAAGCGGACAGTTCGCGCTCGAGGCCACCGAGGGCCTGGGCCGCGTCGACTGGCAGGCGCATGCGCGCGGCCGGTTGCCCGACCTCGCCCACCTGCTCGGCGCCTCGCTGCCGGCGTCCTGCGCCTGCGCACCGATCTATCCCGAGGGCTTCGCCTTTTGCCCGACCTGTGGCCAGGCCCTGCACAAGCTGAGCGGCCGCGTGCTTCGCCAGCCCGACTGGTGGGGCGCATCCGGCGACCAGTCCTTGCCGCGCCACGTGCCGCACGGCTTGCCGGTGACCTCGCTACCCCTGGGCGACAGCCTGGAAGAACGCCCGGCGGCGCCGGCCGTCGGCCGCGCCGAACTGGCGATGCCGGTGCCGCCGAACGCGCATTGCGTGTTTGCCGCCGCCACCTGGGGCTTCCCCGAACAACGCCTGCTGGCCATCGCCCCGGCGCGCGGCGTGCTGCAATACTGGGACCCGCTGGCTCAGTTGTGGCACGTGATGGCCGCCGAGAACACCGCCAGCGAACTGCGTTTCAGCGCAGGCCAGTACGGCTGGCTGCCGGCCCTGAACCCAGCGCGTGGCGAAGTCGGCGTGGTGCCGACGGACGCTGGCCTGTCTCGCCTGTGGATCAACCCGGTGAACGAAAGCTACCGCCTGGAGCCCTTGTTCTCGGGCGCGCTCGCCGCGGCGCCGGGCGCGATGCGCCGCCACGTCGCTTGCCCCATCGTGGCCGAGGGCAGGCTGCAATTGCTGGCCACCGACAGCGATGTGGCGAACGGCGACATCCTGCCCTGCGACGATGCGCCCACAAGCGGCTGGATGCGTCCGATCGGCTACGACAACCGCCTGTTCTGGCTGCACGAGGGCGGGCAACTCGTGTGGCGGCCGGGCGAGATGCCGCGCTGGATGCCGTGGCCGGGCGGCTGGTCGCCCCGCCTGGAATTCGGCGGCCCCACGCAAAGCCGCGACGGCCGCCTGTGGCAGATCGGTCACGACGGCCAGGCCTATTCTTTCCTCGAACTCGGTGCAGAGCAACCGCAGCTGGAACCCATCGACGGCGCGCGCCTCGGCTTTGCCAACCTGCTGTTCCGCCGCGGCCATGCGGTGCTGGACGAACCCTGGTCGGCCGAACACGTCGAAGACGTGCATGAAGACGATACGCTGGTGCTGCCGCTGCTGCGCAGCTTCAACAACAACCGCAGCCAGCCGAGCGGCCTGGTGCTGCGCTTCCACAAGTACACCGGCCGCGCGGAAGAGGCGCTGACGGTGCGCACCATCGCGCGCACCACGATCGAATGGATCGGCAAGCGCAACGTGATCCTCGACGAAGTGGCGCGCCTCTCCCGCCCGCTCGAATGCGTGCCTTTCGTGTACGCCGGCGCGCTGTGGCTGCACCATCCCGACTGGAACGCAATGCGCGGCTGGCGCCTGGAAGCGCTGTCGTGAGCGCGCTCGTCTCCCGCATGCTGGTGACCATCGCGCTGCTGTGCGGTGTGCTGCCGGCCCATGCCACGCCCCAGGTCTTCCTGGTCCAGAACTCGGGCTGGATGGAGCCCTTCTACGCCGACCCGCAATCGCGCTTCAAGCCGCTGGTGACCGAACTGGCATTGGCGGTGGCGCAGCCGGGCGATGCACTGGTGCTGGCCGCCTTCAACCAGTCGCTGCCCGGCGCGCCGTCGCCGAAAGCGCTGATGTCCGCCAAGGTAGGCGAGGGCACCCGTGCCCAAGTGACGAAAGCGCTCGCTGGCCTCGACACCGCGCGCAAGCCCGGCGGCGCCCTGGCCGACACCGACCTCGGCGAAGCCGTGAGCGCCGCCATGACCCAGGCATTGGGTGGCAAGGACGGCATCGTCTGGCTGGTCACGAACAACCGCAACAGCCCGAACAACGACCAGGCCACGGCCCAGCGCAACCGCGAGTTCTATGAATTGATCCACCGCGGCGGCGCGATCCGCACGGCGCTCGCTTTCCCGCTACGGATGCAGGTACAGGGCGAGCATTACCGCGCGAACGGCCTGATGGTGTACGCCTTTGCGATTGGACCCACCGGGGCCCAGGCGCTGGAGCGCTTGCTGGCCAGCGGCAGCATTGCGAAGATTATTACCGAGCCGCCTGCGCGCCTGAAACCGCTGGACCGTAACACCGTGCGCCTGGTGCCGCGCAAGGTGGAAGATGCGCCCGGCGTGTCCTTCACGATGGCGCCGAACGGCGTACTACGCGCGGACGTGGCATCCGGTGCGGTGTCTCCATCCGCGAAGATCGGCTGGCACATCGAGAACACGATGTACCCCTACACCATCGCCAGCGCCACCCTGAGCGCACGCTCGAAGCTGGGCGGCGAAGACCGTCCCGTCACGCTGGGCGGCACGCGGGTAACGGCGCTGGCGCCGGGCAAGCCGCAGCCGCTGGCGTCGACCTTGCAGCTGCCGGTGGCGCAGTTGCCGAGCCAGTGGTCGATGGCGGCGATCAAGTCGGCCGGCTCGGCTTATGTGCTGCCGGGGACCATCGAAGTGCACCTGGCGGCGCAGAAGCTGAATCTGTCGGGCGCCTTCCGCGAGCGCATGGCGGCGCTGTTTCCGGGCGACCCGCTGCCGGACATCTTCATTCCGCCGGCCCAGGTGCAGGCCTCCACCGCCGTGCTGCCGATCGAGGTGCGCGTGCATTACGGGATGGCACCGCTGCTGGCGCTGGGCGGCGGCGTGCTGGCCCTGCTGGCGGCCGGCGGCGCGGCGGCATATGCCTGGATGCGGCCGCAGCGCGCCTACGTGACGGTCGAGGACGAACTGCGCACCATGCATGCGCGCGCCGGCGCCATTCAGCCGATTTACGACAAGGCGGGCAACGAAGTCGCGCGCCTGAAGACCACCCTGTTCGGCCACCAGCTGACGGACCTGCGCGAAGGTGCGCAGGTGCGCCTGGGCCGCTGAACTGAGCCCAAACAAAAGGAACCCATATGCAAGCGACTCCGACCACCACCCCATCCGGCGGCCAGGCCGACCCCGGCTTCAAGCTGCCCGAAGAGAAAAATGCACCCGATGCGGCGCTGCCCCAGACCACGCCCGAGACGGCGGGCGGCCCTGTTGAAGTGGTGCCCGGCCCCTTGCCGCCGGCCGCCACCGACACCTCCACGCGCGACCTGTCCATCGGCGCGGCCGTGTTCGTGGTGCTGCTGGTCGTGTACTTCTTTGTCCGCAACGCCTACGTGCACCACATGGTGGTGCGCCGCGTGGCGCCATCGACGGCGGGCAGCGCCGGCTGGCTGCTGTTCGTCGGCCTGGCTTTTCTTTCTGCCGCCGCGGTGCTGGCCATCATCAACGCCAGCCGCTACCTCACCTGGGGCGTGACCGCACCGCTGGTCGTGGTCGGCGCGGTGGCGCTGGTCGCCGCGCTCTTCATTGGCCGCCGCTGATAGGGAAGACATCGCCATGACAGATATCCCCACCCCAGCAAGCATCAATCGCAAGGCCGAACTCAAGGTCGACCTGCGTCCGACCCTGTTCATCGGCGCCGGCGGCACCGGCATGGAAGTCATGATGCGCATCCGCCGCCGCATCCTGTCGGCGGTCTGGAACAAGCAGCATCCGACCCGCGTCGAATCCATCGCCGACTTCCCGGTCGCGCGCTTCCTGCACTTCGACCTCGACAACAACGCCATCATCGACGAGGGCAAGTCGCAGCGTACCGACCCCTGGTACGAACTGGTGCGTCTGACCGACGAAGAACGCCTGGTCGAACCGCTCGATCTCCCGCAGTATCACGAGTCCGACGACAGCCTGGCGCGCTTCCCGCTGATCGAAAGCTGGATGCCGCTGCGTCCGAAAAAACTGCGCTCGCTCGGCATCGACCCATCGAAAGGGGCGGGCCAGATCCGTTCGGTGGCGCGCCTGTATTTGTTCGACAAATACCCCAAGCTGCGCGGCCGCATCAAGGGCGCGCTGAACTTCTTGAGCAGTAACGCCGGCATCGAGCGCAAGGAAAATTACCAGCGCCTCGGCCTGCAGGTCGATACCTCGAAATTCCGCATCGTCGTCATCGGCTCGAACGCGGGCGGCACCGGCGCCGGCAGCGCCATCGACCTGGGCTGGATGGCGAAAGCCATCGCGCGCCAGGAAGTATCGGACAGCCAGGTCGATCTGGTGATGTTCATGCCTTCGGGCTTTGCGAAAGCGAACAAGGAACGCACCGAGGCGAATGCCTACGCCACCATGATGGAGCTGGAAACGACGATGCGCGACATGAACGCGCGCGTGTCGTGGATGGACCCGGACAGCATCCAGGGCAAGGGCGCGCCCTTCGACGACGTGTACTTCGTCGACACCGCGAACCTGGCCAACAAGGCGACCCAGGACGTAAAGGATGTCTACCAGATGGTGGCCGACACCCTGTTCGAGGATTTCGCCTCGGCCGACTTCGCCAACCGCAAGCGCTCGGTGGCCGTGAACCAGCAGCAGCACAAGCTCGGCCCCTACAACCCGCGCGTGCCGGAAGCGCGCTTCGGCGACATGCGCCTGTCCTACTCGAAGGTGTACTCGGCCTTCGGCCAGTCCGTGCTCGACACCCAGCAAAGCCTGCGCGAAGACATCCGCGCCTACGAACTGGCGGCGCTGATGGTGAAGGAGTTCTTCGGCCTGGTGGGCCGCGACGGCGCCCTGGCGCGGCGTGCCGGCGATGCCGAACGCGACAGCTTCATGCGCGAGCAGATGGAGATGCGCGAGCGTCCCTTCGGCGAATTCCCCGATTTCAAGAAGGGGACGGTCGACGTCACGCCTTTCCAGGAATACGCGCTCACCGAAGCGCTGTTGATGGACAAGGATGGCCGCTCGCTGCTGGAGCGCGTGGAGAGCAAGGTGCAGCTCGAGATCGACCGCATCATGGCTGGCTACGACATCAAGCTGTGGCGCGAAAAGGTGGCCGAGCTGCTGCCGCAGCTGGAGCGCGACGCCATCCGCGAAGCCGGCGCCACCGCTGAGACCAGCGAAGACCGCATCAAGCGCCACACCGGAGAACTCACCGGCCGCCTCAAATCACGCGTGCGCGAGCGCCTGTACGCGCTGCTCGACGACCGCAAGCAGGGCGGGCTGGAATTCGTGCTGTCGCTGCTGGAGCAGGTCAAGGCGCGCCTGCTGCAGCGCGACCTGATCAACGCCGAACGCAATGGCCGTCGCTACCGCGACATCCGCGATGCGCTGCGCACGCGCCAGGTCGAGGAATCGTTGAACAACCTGGGCCAGGCGTCCGGCCGTTTGTTCGGCAAGGATGCCCAGGCGCGCGAAGTCATGGCCCACCTGAAGCGCGACATCGCCGACTACCTGCGCTTCCATTTGCTGGCGGTATCGGCCGGCCAGTCGATCGAGGTGATGCGCAACATGTCGGCCTGGCTGGGCGACCCGCAGAGCACGGACGAGCAGGGCAACGCGCAGTGGAGCGGCATCGCCGGCGAATTCCAGGAAGGGCGGCGCCACGTGCAGGAGATCCTGCATGCGGTCGACAACCGCATCGCCCAGCTGCGCAGCGATGCGCGCCATGAACATGCCACCTACATCAAGCTGGCCGGCGACGTGCAGCCGGCGCCGGTGCGCCTGACGCAGGATGTGAGCGCGTGGAGCGAGGAAGTGCTGCTCGAATTCGGCGGCTCCGGCAAACTGTTCCCGCAGCTGGGCGACGAGCGCATGCGCGCCGACCTGCTGCTCAAACTCTTCCGCCGCGCGCAGACGCAGTTGTCGAGCAGTGAGCTGGCCGCCGAGCCGGGCGACCCATTGCTCGACCGCCTGAACGCGATGACGCCGCAGGAACGCCAGCGCGTCTTCGCCGAATGGATACGCAGCGCCATGCCCTGGGTGAATGCGCGCTTCTCGGCCGAGTTCACTCCGAATTCGGACCAATTCAAGTGTTTTATCGGAGTGGGCGATGTGGGCGCCTGGCGCCGCATGGAGGCGGAGATCCGCGCCGCCGTGCCGACCGGTTTCTTCCATGGCGACCTGGTGTCGATCGTGAACACCGGCGTGCCGGGCCGCGCGGTCTGCTACATCGAACTGTCCGGCATTCCGATGACGGTGCTGCGCGGCCTGCCGACCTGGCGCGCCTCGTACCAGATCGAGAACCCGAAGATCCCGACCCATCTGCACTTCGATTCGACGCGCTTCCGCCATCCGATTTCGCCGTCGATGGACGAATTGAACCGCCTGGCGGACGACTACGAATGGTTCCTGCAGGCGATCGCGCTGGGCGTCATCCGGCGCAAGGCCGACCTGGGCGACCGTGAGGCCAGCTTCCAGCCGCGCGGGCAATACCTGTTCGAAGTCGAGCCGGGTTCCGGCGAGTGGCTGCAGATCGGGAACGAGTTCGCGATCCGCTCGAACGGCTTGCCGGCCTACTACCGCGAGCAGGTGATCGGCGCCGTGCGCAACCGGCTGGCAGCGGTCGGTCCGCACCAGCTGGTGCTGCTGGCCGCGCTGATGCGCCACTACCAGTTGCGGGTGTACGAGCCGCGCCTGGAAGTCGACGAAACCGGCGCCCAGCTGCCCTCGCCGTCGCTGCCGAACATCACGGCCAAGCGCCTGTTCGACGCCTGGTTCCGGCGCGCGGTGGCGGCTGATCCGTCGCTGACGCATGCGGCGATCGACGCGGCGCTGGCCATGCTGTCCGAATGGACCGAGGCCGTGCCGGATTCGGCATCCGATGCCTATACCTGGGAGGTGGAAAAGCCGGTCGACAAGCGCGTGATCAAGCCGGAATTCCTGGCCAGCGATGCGCGTGCGGCGCAGGCGGCCGAGCGGCGCACGCACACCGCCGCACCGGTGCCGGCAGCGGCGTCCGGTCTGCGCTACAAGCTGTTCGTGGGCGGCGCACAGCGCGGGCCGTTCGCGGTCGACGAGATCGCGCAGCAGCTTGCGCGCGGCGAGATCGACACCGGCACGCGCGCCTGGAACATGGCGCAGGACACGCGCTTCGGCAAGTGGCAGACCGTGGCCGACATCCCCGGGCTAAATGGCACGCAGGGCGACGCCATTCCCGATCCGGATGACGGCATTCCGGATCCGCAGTAGAAAGGGCGCCTGTGGCAGAAGCATCGGTGTATCGCTGTATCCACTCCTCGTGCGGCCGCAGCTGGCCGCGCCGGGTGAATTTTTGTCCGTATTGCGGCACGGCGCAGCAGGAAGGAATCGTGCGCGGCGATGCGGCGGCGCACGCGGCGCCGCCCAGCCAGGGTGTTCGTCTCGACAAGCCGGCCCAGGCCGTCCCGGCTGCCGCCGCGGCCACCGCTGCCGCCAGCGCCGCCGCGCCGCGCGCGGAGGCCAAGCCGCCGCCCAACGCGGCGCCGCCCGCACCCACATCCGCCCCCGCACCGGTGCCACCCGCGCCCACGCCCGCCCCGCGCCCCGCGCCGGGCATACCGCTTCCGCCGCGCCCGCCCAGCCCCGGCGTGCGCGCATCCTCGAACGGGGCGCCGCAGCGCAAACCCGTGCGCCTGCGCTGGTGGCTGCTGGCGCTGGCCTTGCTGTGGGCGGTCTGGCTGGTCGCCAATCCGGGCAAGCGCCGCATCGAGGGGCAGATGGACAAGGCGATCGGCCTGGCCACCGCCTGCAAGCCGCGCGAGGCGCAGAGCGAATTGATCGCCCTGCGCAAGACCCGCGCCACGCCGGACCAGTTGCAGCACGTGCAGCAGGTGCTGAACGACGCGGCCGCCGACTGCACGCGCAAGCGCCAGCGCGACAAGGCCTGGCGCGAAGCGAAGACGGCGGTGGAGTCGGCGCTGGCCGCGTCGTCGTTCGACAAGGCGCGCCAGCGCCTGCGCACCTTTACCAGGCGCTGGGGCGAGGACGATGCATCACGTGCGATGCGCGAGAAGATCGAGGCGCGCAGCCCCGAGCATCCGCGCGCGGACGGGGCGCGTTGAGCGCTCATCCGTGAGCCATGCAATTCCGGCAAGGTGTATGCTGGCCGAAACGCGAACACGAGGAGCGATCATGAACACCATGACCATGTTGGGTGCGCTGCTGGTGCTGTCCGTCGCCGCCGGCTGCTCGCCGCGCGACGACGACGAGGCAGGCCCCGCGCAACAGGCCGGCAAGGCGATCGACGACGCCGGCGACAAGGTGGCGCGCGAACTGCGGGCGCCGCTGGAAAAGGCCGATGAGGCGGCGAAGCGCGTGGCCGAACGCGCCGACGAAGCACGCGACCGCCTGGCCGAGCGCACCGAGGAGGCGCGCGAAAAGATCACGGATGCCACCGCCGAGGCCGGGCGCGGGCTGGAAAAGGCAAGAGCGAAGGTGGGCGAGAAGGTCGAGCGCGCCGGCGAGAAAATGCAGGAATCGGCACGGTAGGGTGGGCACTCCGTGCCCACGCGGAACGTGGATCATTGTTGGCATCGCCCATGGCACAGCGTTAACGCTGACAAAAACCAGAAGCGCCTGCGATATACCGTGATGCGGCCAACAATGCTCGCCGTTCCGCGTGGGCACGGGGTGCCCACCCTACGGGAGTTACGCGCTCGCGCGTAACTCCTGCCACCCCGCCGTCACGATCGACATATCCACAATCCCCGCGCGCCAGGCCTGTTCGAGGTTCTGCTCGATCTCTTCCATCGAGGTCTGCGCCATGCCGCTGAAGCCGCGCAGCCCGTAGGCGCGGTTGCGGCCGTGGCCCTTGGCCATGTACAGCGCCATGTCGACCAGGTTCACCGCGCGTTCCCACGGCAGCGGCTGGCCGGCCGGGGCCAGCGGGTAGGGCGCGAAGCCGATCGACACGTTCGCCGACAGGGTCTCGCCGCCGTACTCGATGCGCGTTTCGGCAATGCCCGCCAGCAGGCGGCGCGCCACCTCATCCAGGCCGCTGCGCGGGATCGCCGGCAGGAAGGCCAGGAATTCCTCGCCGCCCCAGCGCACGATCATGTCGGTCTCGCGCAGGATCTCGCGCAGGCTGGCGGCGATCTTGATCAGCACCGCGTCCCCGGCGCCGTGGCCCCAGGTGTCGTTGATGTGCTTGAAGTGGTCGACGTCCATCAGGAACAGCGCGCTTACCATGTCTTCGCCCGAGGTGCCGACGCCGCGCTTTTCCAGCTGCTGGTGGGTGCGCATGAAGTCCTGGAAGTGGCGGCGGTTGTACAGGCCCGTCAGCGGGTCGCGCACGCTCTGCTGCTTGAGTTCCTGGTTCTTCTCGTGCAGCTGGGCGTTCGCATGGCGCACCTTGCGGTACAGGAGGCCGACGATCACCGTCACCAGCGCGAACACCACGATCAGCAAGCCCCAGATGCGCTGTTGCAGGCGGCGGTTGTCGATCTCGGCCGACTTCACCTGGTTCTCGCGCTCCAGCAGTTCGATCTGGCGCTGGCGCTTGTCGGCGTCGTACTTTTCCTGCAGCTCGAGCATCGCCTTCTGGCGCCGCTTTTCGAACAGCTCGTTCGACAGCGCGCGCTCGCGGTGGTAGGCCTTGATCGCGCCCGCATGGTCGCCGGCGCGCTCCAGGGCGCCGCCGTATTCGGCCAGCACCGTCTGCAGCTCGGGCTTGTCGCCGTTCTTTTCGTAGATCGCCAGGCCTTCCTCGAAGGCGCGCTTGCCCTCGGCGATGCGGCCGCTGGGCCGGTAGGCCGGGCCGCTGTTCACGCGCGCCGTGGCGCCCGCGGTCTCGTCCTTGATGGCGAGCGCCGCGTCCAGCGCCTGCTCGCCGTAGGCGAGGGCGTTGCGGTAGTCGTGCAGCTTCAGGTAGCAGTCGGACAGGTTGACCAGCGAGCGCGCCACCATCGACTGGGCGCCGATGCTGCGCTCCAGCGACAGGGCCGCCAGCTGCGCCTTCAGTGCGCGCTGCATCTGGCCGGTGTCCATCGCCAGGCCGTATTCGGTGCCCTTCAGGGTGGCCATGCGGCCCGGCGAATTGATCTTCTCGGCCGCCACATAGGCTTCGGCCAGCGATTCGGACGCCTTGTCGTATTCGCGCATCTGCCCATACAGGCGGGTCAGCGCATTCAGCACGATCACCATGTGCACCGGGCCGCCATGCTGGCGCGTATAGGCCAGCACCGACTGCATCTTTTCCAGCGCACGCGGGAAGTTGCCGTCTTCGGCAAAGGCTTCGGCCGCCGACACGCCCACGCGCACGCGCACCTCGAGGTCGTCGGTGGCCAGGGCATGGCGCTCGGCTTCCCAGATCAGCTCATGCGAGAGCGCCAGTTCGCTTTGCGCGTACTTGATGTAGCCCTTGCGCACCAGGCCCTTGGCGATGGCGGCATCGTTCTTTTCGCGGCGGCCGAATTCGATCAGCTCTTCGCAGGCAGCGAGCGCTTTGTCGTTGCGGCCGACCTTCTGGTAGGCCACGCACAGCTCGGCCAGCATGTCGGCCTTGTTGGCCACAGAGTCGGCGCGCGCTTCCTGCTCGATCTTCAGCAGCATCGGCAGGGCGCGTTCGGGAATGAAGCGGTTGATTTCGCGGATCTCGGCCAGGCGGGCGGCGAGCGGCGCCGGGGCCTCGGCAAACGCGAAGGAAGACGTCAGCAATAGCGATGCGAGCAGCGCACGCAAGCGCTTCGATGGCTTTTTCGTCTCCCAAACTGCCGGCATAGCTTCCTCGATCTGGTCGTCGCGCCCACCAATGCAGGGCGCCATCGACCATTATAATCGTGTTGCAAAGTGGAAATATCGTTTTTTTATGCGGATATCGTAAAAATGCGACGCCAAAACGTCAATATTGGCGGCCGCATATTCCGCAGTGCAGCATGGAAATACTGGAGGGTTTTACACCGCCAGTTGCTGCAACAGATACAGCCGCTGGTACAGCCCGCCCTCGATTGCCATCAGTTCCTCGTGCGGCCCCGATTCCGTGATGCGGCCATGGTTCAGCACCACGATGCGGTCGGCGTCGCGGATGGTCGACAGGCGGTGCGCGATGGCGATGATGGTCACGCGCCCCCGCACTTCTTCCAGCGCCTGCTGCACGATCTGCTCGGTGGCGCTGTCGATGCGCGAGGTCGCTTCGTCCAGCAGCAGGATGCGCGGCTCGCCGGCCAGGGCGCGGGCAATCGCGATCAGCTGCTTCTGGCCCGAGGACAGGCGCGAGCCGCCTTCGCCCAGAGAGGTGTCGTAGCCGTTTTCCAGCGCCGCGATGAAGTCGTGCGCGTGGGCCGCGCGCGCCGCCGCCTCGATCCGCTCGAACGGCAGGCCGCGTCCCATGTCGATGTTCTCGCGCGCCGACGCCGCCAGGATGAAGGGATCCTGCGGCACCAGGCCGACCTCATTGCGGAAGCGTTCGTTGTCGATGCCGGCGATCGGCTCGCCGCAGATCTCGATCCTGCCCTTGTCCCGCTCCACGCTGTAGTAGCGCAGCAGCAGCGAGAGCAGGGTCGACTTGCCGCTGCCGGTGTGGCCGACGATGCCGTAGAAGGCGCCCTGCGGGATGTCGAGCGAGATGTCGTGCAGGACGTCCTGGCCCGGCACGTAGGCAAAGGTCAGGTTCTTGACCCGCACCGCCGGCGCATCTTTTGAAGCCGCCATGCGCGTGCCGGCGGCGCGTCCCGCCGCATGTTCGTCCGCGCCGGCTTCGGCCAGCAGCGCCTCCACCCGCGCGCTCGCCACCACCGCCTGCTGCAGGCCGCTGAACTGCATCGTAATCTGGATCAGCGGCTCGACCACGCGCGCGATGTAGCTGATAAAGGCGTACAAAATCCCCACTTCCACCGCGCCGATCTCGCGCTGGCCGAAGGTGAAGATCACCACCGCCAGCAGCACCACGTTCAGCAAGTCGAGGGCCGGGCGCAGCAGGAAGGCGTTGACGCGGATCTCGGCGATGCGCGCTTTGTAGTGACCGTCGTTGGTATGCGCGAAGCGCTCGCCGAAGCGGCCGGCGGCGTTGCTGGCCTGGAGCACGCTCATGCCGCCGATCGATTCGGCCATCTGGCCATTGATGTCGCTGCGCAGGGCGCGTGCGCGCGTCACCGCCGGCGCCGACAGGCGCTGGTAGAGCCAGACGATGACGATCACCGCCGGCAGCAAGGCCAGCACGATGATCATCAGGCGCCAGTCGAGCCAGGCCATGGCCACCGTGGTGCCGAGCAGGACGATGGTGCTGTCGAGGATAGCGAACAGCACCTGGATGTAGAGCTTCTTCACCGCCTCGGTGTCGTTGGTCACGCGGCTCACCAATTGGCCGGTGATGGCGCGGTCGAAAAACGCCATCGGCAGGCGCAGCACGTGGCCATACACCCATTCGCGCAGGCGCTGCACCGAGCGCATCGCCAGGCCGGACAGGCGCACCAGCTGCAGGTAGCGCAGCCAGGTCGAGAGCCAGCCGGTAATCAATACGCCGCCCAGCAGCAGGGCCATGCGCGTCCAGTCGGCGTGGCGCGGCACCAGGTGGTCGTCGATCAGGGCTTTACCGAGGATCGGGCCGATCACTTCCAGCGCGGCCGCGATGATCAGCCAGAACGTGGCCCATTTCAGGTGGCCGATGTCGGGCCAGGCGGCGCGGCGCAGCAGGGCGGCGGCGCGCTTCGCTTCGGCGCGGCCTGCCTTGTCGACGGTCTTCGATTTCTCAGCTTGCATCGATGCTCGCCTCCAGTTGTTGATAGCGCCACTGGCTGGCATACCAGCCGTCCAGTTCGAGCAGGGTGTCGTGGTTGCCGGATTCGACCACGCGGCCGTTCTTCAGCACCACGATCAGGTCGGCGTTCACCACGGCCGACAGCCGGTGGCTGGCGATGATGGCGGTGAGTTCCGGGCGCGAGGCGCGCAGTTCGTTCAGGTGTTCCAGGATGTTGGTCTCGGTGCCGGTGTCCACCGCCGACAGCGCGTCGTCGAGCAGCAGCAGCGTGCTGTCGGCCAGCAGCGAGCGGGCGATCGCCACGCGCTGGCGCTGGCCGCCCGACAGGGTGATGCCCTTTTCGCCGACCGGCGTGTCGTAGCCCTGCGGGAAGCGCAGGATGTCGTCGTGGATCGCCGCCATCTTTGCCGCTTCCTCGACTTCGAGGCGGCTGGCGCCGGGGCGGGCGAGGGCGATGTTCTCGGCGATGCTGGCCGAGAACAGGAAGGATTCCTGCGGCACCCAGCTGGTGGCCGCACGCAGCGCCGCCAGGCGGTAGTCGGACAGCGGATGGCCGCCCCAGGTTACCGTTCCCTGTTGCGGTTCGGCCTGGCGCAGCAGCACGCGCAGCAGCGTGGATTTGCCGGCGCCGGTGGGGCCGACCAGGCCCAGGGTCATGCCGGGGCGCAGCGCCACCGATACCTTGTCCAGGGCCGGCTGCGATGCGCTGGAATACGTGAAGCTGACATCGCGCAGCACCAGCGGGCCATCCTCGATGGCTTCAAGGCGGCCTTCGTCGACCACGGTCAACGGCGCATCCAGCATCGGCTGCAGGCGCGCCAGGCCGGCGCGGCCACGTTCGATCAGCGACAGCACCCAGCCGGCCGCGAACATCGGCCAGATCAGCTGGCCGAGGTACATGGTGAAGCTGGTCAGGGCGCCGATGGTCAGCTGGTTCTGCCAGACCAGGTAGCCGCCCAGGCCCAGGGTGAGGGTACTGGCGGCGGTCAGGGTCAGGCCGACGGCCGGTTCGTAGGCCGCTTCCCACTTCTGGGCGCTCAGGCTGGCGGCGGATGCCTTGCCCGCCAGCTCGCCGAACTGCGCCGCGCTGCGCGCTTCCAGGCCCAGGGCGCGCAGGGTGCGCACGCCCGAGAGGGACTCCTGCACCTGGTCGTTCAGGTCCGAGAAACGCTTCAGCGAATCGGTTTCGGCGGTGTGGATGTGGCGCGAGATGTACCAGAAGGCCAGTCCCATGAGCGGGAAGGGCAGCAGGGCGATCAGGGCCAGGCGGTAGTCGACGCCGAGCAGCATCACGCCCAGCACCATCACCAGGGTCAGGGTGCCGTCGAAGCCGGCCAGCATGGCTTCGCCGGCGGCCATCTCGATGGCGTCGATGTCGTTGGTGCCGAGCGCCATCAGGTCGCCGGTGCGCTGCTTCTGGTAGAAGGCCGGACCTTGCGCGGAGAGACGCGCGTACAGGCGCATGCGCAGTTCGACGCCGAGGCGGTAGGCCGCCGAATACAAACGGATGCGCCAGCTCACGCGCAGGACGTAGATCGCCACGCCCAGGGCCAGCAGCTCGACGATGCCGACGATCAGGTCGTGGCGCGACAGCGTGTGCGCAGCCAGGCCGTCGATCATGGCGCCGACCTTGCGCGGCACCAGGATGCTGCACACCGCGACGCCGACCAGCATCACCGCGGAAGCCGCGTAGGCCTTCCAGTGGCGCCGTACGAAACCGGTCACCAGACTCGCTAAACTCATGGAATTTCCTTGCTTTGCCGCCCGCGAAAAAGAAAGCGGGCCGAAGCCCGCTAGTCTACTTTCTTTGCCGGAGCGGCGCAGCGCGCCTTGCCTTTTCCTCAGTTGCCTTTCCTGCGACCACGGCCGCTGCGGATTTCGGTCACCTTCGGCGCGCCATTCGATGGCGGGGCGACCGGCGGTGTGGCGTCGACCGGCTCCACTTTCGGCAGCTCGATCTCGACGTCGACATCGACCGGCACGCTGGCTGCCACCGGGTGCGGCGCGAGCGGAACGTCGAGGATTTCGCTGGTCGCCTTGGCGATCGGGGTCGGCTCGACCGGCGGGACAATGCTGGATGTCACGATGGACGAGGTATCGGGCGCGGTGTCGGCGGCGGAGACCGAGACCGGTGCTGGTTCGCTGATTTGCTTCGCGACTTGTTCGGTGGCCGATGCGGTTTCATTTACCGTCTCCTGCACTGCCTCCTGCACCGTCGCGACGGCCGATTCCACGACGTTGACTGGCGCGGCCAGCGCCGGCGCAGGCGCCGCCGCCACCGACCAGGTTCGCAATGCCGCGCCGCGCAGGCCGGTGGCGATGTTGAACAGCTCGTGGCCGTAATCGAACATGGTGCGCAACTGGCGCTGCGACTGGGCGCCGATGGTCAGCAGGTCGCGCGGATCGCGCACGGCCATCAACTGGCGCACGGTGCTGGAGGAGTGTTCGACGGCCGCGCGCGACAGGTCGAGGTTCAGGGCCACGAGGCGGCTGGTGCGGTCCAGGGCCTGGTCGCCCAGGTTGCGCAGGAAGGAAAATTGTTGGTCGAGCTGGAACTGGCGTGCTGCTTGGAACTGTTCTGGAAGTGAGGTCATCGGAATTCCCTATCGTTCGGTTATGGCGCACTGCAACATGGGCTAGTGTAGACCGGTTGCAGAGTGTTGAAAAGCACAATCTGCCCGAGCCCGCTCGCTGTCGTATCCATACAATCTTGCGCTGCAGCATTGTTACAAAGTGACACGCTATTATCCTTGGCAGGGGCGGGGAAGCCGCTACAATGGTTTTGACCAGACTCAGGAGTGGCCATGGATCTTGTTGTGCGCAATGCCAGCTTGCCGGACGGACGCACCGGTATCGATATCGCCGTCGAAGGCGGCCGCATTGCAGCGCTCGGCCCGGCCCTGGCCGCCCACGGCGCGCGCGAGATCGACGCCGGCGGCGACCTGGTCAGCCCGCCTTTTGTCGACGCCCATTTCCACATGGATTCAACGCTCAGCTACGGCATGCCGCGCGTGAATGCGTCCGGCACGCTGCTGGAAGGCATCGCGCTGTGGGGCGAACTGAAACCCCAGCTGGTGCAGGACGCCCTCGTCGAGTGCGCGATGCAGTATTGCGACTGGGCCGTGGCGCGCGGGCTGCTGGCGATCCGCACCCACGTCGACGTCTGCGACGAGCGCCTGCTGGCGGTCGAGGCCCTGCTCGACGTGAAGCGGCGCGTGGCCCCCTACATCGACCTGCAGCTGGTCGCCTTTCCCCAGGACGGCCTGCTGCGCAGCCCCGGGGCCTTCGACAACCTGAAGCGCGCGATCGCCATGGGCGTGGACGTGGTCGGCGGCATCCCGCACTTCGAGCGCACCATGGCGCAAGGCGCCGAATCGGTGCGCCTGCTGTGCGAGTTCGCAGCCGAACAGGGCCTGCGCGTGGACATGCATTGCGACGAAACCGACGACCCGCTGTCGCGCCATATCGAGACCCTGGCCTATGAAACCTGGCGCCTTGGGCTGCAGGGCAGGGTGGCCGGATCGCACCTGACCTCGATGCACTCGATGGACAATTATTACGTGAGCAAGCTGCTGCCGCTGATGCGCGAATCCGGCGTGGCGGCGATTGCCAACCCGCTCATCAACATCACCCTGCAGGGCCGCCACGACACCTACCCGAAGCGGCGCGGCATGACCCGCGTGCCCGAACTGCTGGCGGCCGGCATCGACGTCGCCTTTGGCCACGACTGCGTGATGGACCCGTGGTACGGCCTCGGTTCCGGCGACATGCTGGAAGTGGCGCACATGGGCCTGCACGTGGCGCAGATGACCGGGCAGGATGCCATGCGCGCCTGCTTCGAGGCGGTGACCGGCACCCCGGCGCGCATCCTCGGCCTGGAAGGGTATGGCCTGGCGCCTGGCTGCCACGCCGACTTCGTGCTGCTCGACGCCGCCACGCCGGTGGAAGCGATCCGCCTGCGCGCCGCGCGCCGCCTCGTTGTGCGGCGCGGCACGATCGTGGCCGAAGCGCCGGCCATGAAGGCCAGCCTGAACCTGCCCGGGCGGCCCGGGAGCGTCGACTTTCGTATCGGGCGCTGAGCCGCCGGAACCCGGTGCTAGAATCCCCAGCCGATGTAGTTTTTGATAAGTTTTCAGCCGAGACGTGAAAGATATCCAGATCCGCCCCGCCACCAGCGCCGATTTCGACGCGATGTGGACCATCTTCAGCGCCCATGTCGCTACCGGCGAGACCTACCCTTTCGGCCCCGATACCTCGCGCGAAGCGGCCCACGCCTACTGGCTGGGCAGCGGCGTGACGGCGCGCGTGGCGGTGCTCGGCGCGCGCATCCTCGGCATGTACCGCGTGGTGCCGAACCAGGCCGGGCGCGGCCACCATGTGGCGAATGCCTCCTACATGGTCAGCCCGAACGCGCAGGGCGTCGGCGTGGGGCGCCTGCTCGGCCAGGACAGCCTGGACGAAGCACGGCGCCAGGGCTACCTGGCGATGCAGTTCAACTACGTGGTCAGTACCAACAGCGCCGCCGTGATGCTGTGGAAAAAGCTCGGCTTTTCGATCGTCGGCACCTTGCCGAAGGCGTTTCGGCACAAGCGGCTGGGCTATGTCGACGCTTACGTGATGTACCAGCTGCTGCAAGATCCCGATCACTGGCCCACCACCGACGAATGAGCGGACCTGCACTCTGTGCGGTGCAGCACGGACGAGCCATGGCGCGGTGATACGATGAGGAGGTCGACCGGACCTCTTTATCGAAAGTTTCATTCATGCCGAACCTCGAGCCAGACAAGAACGCTGCCTTCTACGTGGTGCTCAACGCCGGCTCCGGCCATTCCGAGACCGAACTGCGCTGCTCGACCATCCGCGACGTGCTGGGCGAGGCCGGGCGCACCTGCCACCTCGAGATCGTGGAAGACGCGGCCGACCTGGCCGACACCGCGCGCCGCATGGCGCAGCAGGCCAAAGACAACGACGGCGTGCTGGTGGCGGCCGGCGGCGACGGCACCATCAACACCGTGGCCCACCAGGCGGTCTTGCAGGGCTGCGTGTTCGGCGTGCTGCCGCAAGGGACCTTCAACTATTTCGGCCGCACCCACGGCATTCCCGAAGACCTGGCCGAGGCGGTGCGCTCGCTGCTCACCTCCACCGTGCAGCCGGTGCAGGTGGGGCTGCTGAACGACCGCATCTTCCTGGTGAACGCCAGCGTCGGCCTGTACCCGACCCTGCTCGAAGCGCGCGAACACGACAAGCAGCAGTACGGCCGCAGCCGCGTGGTCGCCATCCTGTCGGCGCTGAAGACCGCGCTGGGCCGCCACCGCGCGCTGCGGATTGCGCTGGAAACCGATGGCCATACGCGCAAGCTGCGCACGCCCACGCTGTTCGTCGGGAACAACCGCCTGCAGATGGAGCAGTTAGGCATGGAGCCGCTGAAGATGGCGCTCGAAGACGGCGAGCTGGCGGCCATCGCCCCGCGCCGCGTGGGCAAGCTGGGCATGCTCGGCCTGCTGCTGCGCGGCGCGCTCGGGCGCCTGGGCGAGGCCGAGAACCTGGTTGCGTTTTCCTTCAAGCGCCTGACCGTCAAGCACGCCCGCCTGTCGCCGCGGCGCAGCGTGAAGGTGGCCACCGACGGCGAAGTCACGCGCATGAAGATGCCGCTCGAATTCCGCGTGCTGGAAGGGCGGCTGGCGCTGCTCAAGCCACCCCACGCCTCAGCCGACTCGCGCAACAGCCGGGGTCAGGTCTGACATTCGGACACGAGCTCTGCCGTATCCAGTCGGATCGGTGTGAGAAGGGGCTGGTAGCCGAGGGCGAAACTGCATCGACAGCCGAGGCCGTGTCTAAATGTCAGACCTGACCCCGGCTGTTTTCATTGCACGCGCTGGAGGCGGATGCCGACGATGTCGATGCGGTTCCACGGGCCTGCCGTGCCGCCGGCGCCGCTGAAGCTGGCGTTGCTCTGCAGGTAGCTCATGTTGTAGAAGTCGCTCATGCGCAGGCTGTAGGCGCCGGGCTGGAGGCGGGCGGATAGCGGCGTCGACAGCACGGCCGGGGTGTGCGTCTTGTCGAACTTCGCGTGCGGCAGCTGGACCACGCCTTGCGCCACGGTCTTGCCCCGGGCATCCAGCACGGCCAGCCACTTCACGCCGCCGCTGATGCCCAGGTTGATCTGGTTGGCGCCGTTGTGATAGCGGACCTGCACGCGGTAGTCGCCGGCCTGGTCGATCTGTACGTCGCGCACCTCGAAACGGTCGGTCGGCTGGCCCCAGTCGGCCAGGCGCGGCGCGGCGTAGCGGCCGCCCGCCGGCGTGATGTGCAGGTTGCTCTGCACGCGCGGGTCGGTCACGGCGATCTCGGTTGCCGGCGCAGCACAGCGCGGCACGCTGTGGTGGCTGCGGTTGGCCGACGCGCTGAACTGCGCCTCGACGGCGTAGCAGGCGTTCGGCGCGATCTCGCGGTCGGTCCAGGCGCCAGCCGGGACTCTGGCGGCCACCAGTTTGCCGTCGCGGTAGACGTTGTAGACCGTACCGGCGCCCTTATCGGCGTCATTATCGGCCGCATCGATGCGCAGCCGCGTGCCGCCGTCGGCACCGCGTTCCAGCTGGCCGATGGCCGGCTCGCGCGGCGCGAAGACCACTGGAGACTCCACATACGGATCGGCGTTCACGCGGCGGATCGTGCTGTCGCGGCCCGCCAGTGCGCCGAGGCGAATCTCGACCGTGTCGCCGTCGCGCAGCGTCGCCCAGGGGATGCTGGCGCTGCTCGGGGCGCCGTTGTGCAGGATGGACGCGACCGTGTAGTAGCCGTCGCCGGCGCTCGCCTTCGGCAGCAGCAGGCGCACGGCGATGCGCTGGCCGCGCAGGCGCAGGTTGTGCAAGGTAACCTGGTCGGTGTCCTTGAAGGTCTCGCGCCGCAGTTTGGCCGTGACGAAGGGATCGAGCACGATGCCGTCGTCCGTGGCCGCCACGCCGAACACCTGCTCGACCACCATGCCGATGTAGGCGCCGACCGACCACAGCTGGCGGCGCGAATTGATGACCGGTCCGATCAGCTCGGGGTGCCGCTCGTCGAGCAGCAGCGGCTGGCCGGACAGCCATTCCAGGTTCTCCATGTTCGAGATGTTCAGCGCCGCGCCGCGCATCAGCGACTCGTAGGCGGCATCGGCCACGCTGGCGTTCTTGCCGATGACGGCCGCCTTCAGTCCATAGCCGGTCACGAAAGGCCACATCGCCCGGTTGTGGTAGACCGGCGCGCCCTGCTGCTGGGGCCAGATCACGGGCGGACCCATGGGGCCGTGCGGATAGCGCGCCAGGATACTGCGCGCCTGGGCTTCGTCGGCGATGCCGGTGACGATCGCCAGCGACTGTCCCAGCCAGTCGAACTTGTGCATGGGCGCACCGTCGAAATGGGCGGCGGTGAGGCTGCTGTACATGCCTTCGTCCGCCAGCCAGAGCTTGGCGTTGACCGCGCGTTTCAGCTCAAGCGCCCAGCCGTCGTAACGGGTGGCGCGCGCCGCGTCTCCCTGCTCGCGCGCCAGCTTCGCTACCAGCTTCAGCGCCTGATAATGCGTGGCGTTCGTCGACACCGACTTGGCGCTCGCCATCGAGGCCAGGTCGTCGACGATCCAGCCGGCGTAGCTCTGGTCACGCCAGTCGAGGAAGCTTTGTTCGCCGGTGTACAGGCCGTCGCTCGGGTCGAAGGCGGCGACGCGGTCGATCTCGATGGTGTTCGACAGCGCCTGCAAGGCCTTGACGGCGAAGGCCTGGCGTTCGGCGGGCGGCAGGGTACGCAACACTTCCTCGGCCGCGAAAGCCCAGGTGGTGCGGTCGGTGCTGACCGGCCAGCTGCCGCCGCTGCCGGTGTCCTGCACGATTTGCAGGCCGTCCGGCGTGCCGGGAACCTGCGGCGCTTTCGGGACGGCGGCGCGCCAGCCGGCCAGCTTGAAGTCGAGCGAATTGCGCACGCGTGCCGGGTCGAGCAGGGCCAGGCCCAGGTCGGCCGCGTACGACAGGTCGCGCGTCCACACGTAATGCCACTTGTCGCCGGTCTCGAAACAGTCGCAGGGGATCGCCGCGCCGGCGTCGTAGTTGCCGTCGCGGATGGCGCTGACGGCATCCTGCGCCATCTCGCTGCCCGCCAGCGCGAACAAGGCATCGAAGGCGAGGTTGCCCGTGCGTGTGTAGGGACGGTCCGCGCTCTCGGCATAGCTGGCGTGCTGGGGCACCGGGTCGCGCAGCTGCATGGTGCTGGAATGCGTGTAGCTGCGCAGCGGGGCGGCGGGATCGGCCAGCGAAAAGCGCGCCGTCTCGCGCTTGCCGTCCCAGGTGGGCCAGGCCAGCGTCGCGACGCGCGCGTGGCCGGCGTGCGGATCGGCCTGCGCCACATGTGCGGCGCCGTCCAGGCGCGTTACCGTCAGCGTCGGCGCCTGCGGCTGGCGCGCGTCGAGCGTGAAGCGGTAGGTGCCGGTGCTGCGCACGAACAGGGTGGCTTCCGGGCCGGCCTGGGTATCGAGGGCCAGCGTGGCGCCGGGTTGCACAGCGATGCTCTTGCCCGCATCCGGCACCCACTCCTGGCTCCAGTCCTTGCTGCCCAGCTTGAAGCCGTGGTTGCCGGGGCTGACCAGCACGTCGGCGCGGTAGATGCCGCCGCCCTGGTACTGCAGCGGATGCGCCAGGCTCCAGCCATTGAAGCCGCCGCGCACATAAAACGCCTGGCGCAGCGGGCCGGGGTCGGCCGCCACCGCCGTGGCGGTAGTGGTGAACAGGGCTGCGCCGAGCAGCCAGCGGTGTGACAACATGGGCGCTCCTGTCAGCGGTATTCGTTGCGTTCGACGATGCCGCGCAGGACATCCCGCCCCTGCAGCATCGGGAAGTCCTGCGGCCGGTACACCTTCGGCTGGGCGAAGCGCAGCGTGCCGATCTGGGCCGCATACGAGGCGCGCGCCGGCTCAGATTTCAGCGCGCGGCCATCGAGCAGGACGCGCTTGCCGGACAGCGCCAGCGTCGCCGCCTTGCCCGGCGCCAGCGTAAAGGCGACCTGCGAGCGGCGCTTGTCCGCTTCCAGGTAGGCGATGCGCACGGTGCGCGCCGTCTTGCCGGCCAGCGTGAAGGTCCAGCGCTCGCCGCCCTTGGCGCGCTTGAAATCGACCTCCACATGCTCGTCCGCGCCGAAGGGCAGCACCGCCGCGAAGCGTGTCCACTGCCCTGGCACGGCGGGCTCGAAGGCGAGCGTGTCCGTGGTCAGGTCGGGCCGGAAGCCGACGTAGTCCTGGTAGGCGTTGCGCGCGTACTCGGCCACGCTCCAGGACTGGGCAAAGGTGCCGGTAGGGCGCAGGCGGCCGTCTTCGTGGGGCAGGGCATCGAGGTTTTCGCTCATGCTGCCCAGGGTGCCGAGGCCGAGGATCTGCCGGCCCAGGTTCTGGGTCAGCGGCCAGCTCAGGTCCTGGTAGCCGAAGCGGTTCAGCGCCGTCACCGTGAAGCCCGCGTTCCAGCCCCAGATGGTGCCGTTGTGGTAAGCCGCATCCTTGTGGTGGAAGCCCGGGTTCTCGTGGCGCGGGTGGAAGTAGACGTCGTCCTGGCTGAGCGAGGCGATGCCGTAGGGGTAGAGCAGTTCCGGCACCGTGCGCTTCAGGACCGCGGCCTGCACGCCGTCGGGGACGAAGTCGTCGAAGGGAATCGAGGACAGCATCAGCGCGTTCGGGCGCAGCTTGTTGTCGCGGCTGCCGTCCGCGCGCAGGCGGTCGGCCACGGTCTGGCCGTCCCAGAAGCGCTGCAGGAAGGTGGCCTGCACCTTGTGCGACAGCTCGGCCCAGGTGCGCGCACGCGCGTCGTCGCCGGCCCAGGTGGCAAGCGTGGCGCCGACCTGCAAGGCCGTGTGCCACAGCGCCTGGATCTCGACCGCGTGCGGGCCGCGGTCGGACCAGGGCTGGTGGGTCGGGTTCTCGATGCGCGCATCCATCCAGGTGTCCGAGGCCGCATGGCGCAGCAGGCCGTCGGGATCGGTATAGTTGGCGATCGCACCGTCGAAATACGGTACCGCCAGCGCGTACATCTGGCGCGCGAAGTCGCGGTCGCCGGTGTAGCGGATGTACTCCATCGCTTCGCGCAGCATCCAGGGCGTGCCGTCCACCGTGTTGTAGATGATCTCATCGGGCGACACGCGGTTCGGGATGCGGCCGTAATCCTTGTCGCGTGGTTCGCGCAGGTTCTGGTAGCGCGCGAAGTTGGCCAGCACGGCTTTCGCATCAAGGAATTCGCCCGACACCAGCAGCGTGCCGGGCAGGGCGATGAAGGTGTCGCGGCCCCAGTTCTCGCGGAACCAGGGCAGGCCGGCCCACATGCCGGCGCCGTACTCGTTCACCACGAACATGCGCGCCGAGGCCTTGGCCCAGTTCAGCGCCTTGTCGTATTCCTTGTCGCCCGTCGCGAGGTAGCTGCGCGTCAGTGCCTCGTAGGTCACGCGGCGTTCGTTGCCGATGGCGTCCACCTGCGCCAGGGCGCGTGCGCGGCCGGCGGCTTCGTCCGCGCTGGCGCCGAAGGCGGCGACCACGGTGAACGACCGCGCCGGCGCCCGCGTGGACAGGGTCAGGTCCTGGCCCAGCGTGAAGGGGCGGTCGGCGGCCAGCGCCATGAACTGGGTGGCGCCCGTGCCCGGCGCGACGATCACGAGATGATCCGCCTGCGTGATCGCGCCGGCCGTCTTCAGCAGCGGGCGCAGCGCCAGCGTGGCGGGCTTCTTGGCCGTCACGCGCAGGGCCAGTGCGTGCTGCTTCGACAGCAGCGCCAGTTCCTCGGCCGCGCCGTTCGCGTAGCGCACGCGGTGGCCCCAAGGCAGGACTGCTTCGGTCGCGCCGGCCGCGGTGCGGTCGTTTTGCACGCCGTCCGTGAAACCCATGTAGTTGCGGAAGACCGTGCCGCTCTTGACGACATAGCCTTCGCCCTTGTCGTAGCTGCGCGTCACACCGTCGAAATAGCCGGCCAGGTTGTCGCCGGCGACGAAGCGCGCCTGCTGGCTAGGTGCGGCGTCGATTGCCATGGACGCGAAAAAGGCGTCGATACCGGGCTTCTCGACGGCGTGGGCGCCGTTAGAGGCCAGGGCCAGGGCGAGGGCGAGTGCGAGGAGGGAGCGCCGCATCATGCCTCCGGCAGTTCGACGACCAGCACGGCCTGCGGGGCCAGGCGCAGTTCGCGCGCGAGGTCGATTTGCTGGCCGCTGAGGATGTCGACGCCGCCGGCGGCGCCCTTCAGCATTTCCTGGAAGCGCGCGGTTGGCAGGGTCATGGCTTTGTCGTTGTTGTTCATGGCGATCATGATGCGTTTCTTGTCGTTGTAGCGGAAGTAGACCCAGGTATTGTTTTCGGGGCCGAACTGCATCAGGCGTCCGCTGTGGATCGCCGGCTCTCCCTTGCGCCAGTTGGCAAGCTTGCGCACCAGTTCCTGGGCGGCGCGCTGCTGGGCCGTAAGGCCGGCGCCGCTGAAGGCGTCGGTCCTGTCGCCGGCCCAGCCGCCGGGGAAGTCGCGCCGGTAGCTGGCGTCGTCGCGGCCCTTGACGGTGCTGGTCATCAGGATTTCGTCGCCGCTGTAGAACTGCGGGATGCGCGGCATGGTCATCAGGAAGACCAGGTTCATGCGCCAGCGCGCGTAGTTTTCGCCCACGGCGCTGAACATGCGCGCCATGTCGTGGTTGCCGCCGAACAGGACGAGATTCTCCGGCTCCGGGTACAGGTAATCCAGCGACAGGGTTTCGTAGACGTCGTTCAGGCCGTTCTCTTCTCCCTTGAACAGGGCGCCGCGCATGGCCTCGACCAGCGGGAAGTCCATCAGGCTGGGCAGGGAACTGGTGTAGCCGTCGAAGTTGAGCTTGCCGCGCTGCCAGCGCGCCACCACCGGCACGCGCGTGCTCCATTCCTCGCCCACCATGTTCAGGCGCGGGTACTCGGCCATCAGGCGCTTCGTGTATTCGGTGAGGAAGGCGCCGTCGGAATAGCCGTAGGTGTCGATGCGCAGGCCGGACAGCCCCGCGTACTCGATCCACCAGATGTTGTTCTGGATAAGGTAAGTCGCCACCAGCGGGTTGGTCTGGTTCAGGTCGGGCATGCCTTCGACGAACCAGCCGGCGGTGAAGTTCCGGCTGTCGGCCTGCGAGGCGTACGGATCCTGCACCGCCACGCGGTGGTGTTGGGTGGGCACGAACTTGCCGCCGAAGTTGATCCAGTCCGGCGTCGGCATGTCCTTCATCCACCAGTGGTTCTTGCCGATGTGCGACAGCACCACATCCTGGATCAGGCCGATGCCGCGCTTCTTCGCTTCCTGCGACAGGCGACGGAAGTCCTCGTTGCTGCCGTAGCGCGGGTCGATGCGGTAATGGTCGGTGGCGGCGTAGCCGTGGTAGGAGTAGGCGGGCGAATTGTTCTCGACCAGCGGCGTCGGCCACAGCTGGGTGAAGCCGAGCTGCGCGATGTAGTCGAGCCGCGCGATGGCGCCGACGATGTCGCCGCCGTGGCGTCCGCCGCCGTGCTTGCGGTCGGCGCGTTCCAGCATGCCGGGCGCGTTGTCGTTGGCCGGGTCGCCGTTGGCAAAGCGGTCGGGCATGATCTGGTAGATGGCGTCGCCCGGACCGAAGCCCTGGCGGCTCGCCGATCCCGGCTCGCGCGCCAGCAGGCGGTAGGGCAGGCGCTCGCTGCGCCCGGCGCCGCTGAACACGATCTCGAACTCGCCCGGCCTGGCGTCCGGCGCGATCTCGAGGTCGACGAACAGGTAGTTGGCGTTTGCCACCCGCGTGCTCGACACCAGGCGCACGCCCGGGTAATCGATGGACGGCTGCAGGGCGCCGATCTCCTTCCCATGCACCATCAGCTGCAAGCCCTTGTGCTGCATGCCGGTCCACCAGAAGGGCGGCTCCATGTGGTCGATGGTCGGGGCCGCGGCGGCACTGGACAGGCTGAAGGCGAGGAAAAGTGTTGCGAAAGAACGTCTCATGGCGGACTCGGCAAGAAAAAGGGAAGGCTGCGGCAAGCAGGCGAGCGGAGAAGGTAGTTTCGCTACACGATTTATTGGCTGTATAACAGGTGCTATCCAGTTGTCTCTCTATTATTGCGGAAAGAATACTATACAGACCTGTCCGACACAACGCGGACGAGTATCTAGTTTAGGTACATACGGAGTAGACAATCGTTCCCGGCCCGGATTTCCGCTTTGTCAGCCGAGTAAGGTTGTCAAACGCGGTTTGGTGGAATGTTGTCGTCCTGCTTACACGACCCGACCCGAAAATCGCACCAGATTGGTGCGTGCGAGCACCTGCTTGGTGAAAAGCAAGCATCTTGTAGTCCGACTACAGGTGTCCTTACCGTGTTCTGTAGCCCGAATACAACGTCTTCTGTTGTTCATTCTATACAATAGCGAGATACGCCACGTAGGCCCGTAGTGGCAAGCAACTCCCGTTGACAGTGCATCTAGTTTTAGTACAGAATCGTTGACAGAACGTCTAAAAAAGACGTTGGTGAGGATCCCGTGCCGTGGCTCTGCAGCTGTTTTCCGGGAAATTATGTAGTTCTGATCTGAGGGGACAAATGAACATTTTCGCAAACAAGCGCGCCGCGAACACGGCGGGCCTGGTATTCCAGCTGAGCCCGGTTGCAACCGGTTGCGCCATCTTCGTGGCCGCACTGGCCGGTAGCGCCCACGCGCAGACCGCCGTCACCGAGCCGGCCGCCGAAGCGCCGATGCAGACCGTGCAGGTCACCGGCATCCGCCGCGCGATCGAAGACGCGATCACCGTCAAGCGCGACGCCACCGGCATCGTCGAAGCCATCTCTGCTGAAGACATCGGCAAGCTGCCGGACGTCTCGATCGCCGAATCGCTGGCCCGTCTGCCGGGCCTGTCGGCCCAGCGCGTGAATGGCCAGGCGCAGCAGATCAGCATCCGCGGCACCTCGGGCGATTTGTCGACCGCGCTGCTGAACGGCCGCGAACAGGTCAGCACCAGCCCGAACCGCACCGTCGAATACGACCAGTACCCTTCCGAGCTGATCAACGCCGTCACCGTGTACAAGACCGGCGACGCCGCTGTCGTCGGCCAGGGCCTGTCGGGCACGGTCGACATGCAGACCATCAAGCCGCTCTCGCTGCGCGAGCGCGCCATCAGCGTCAACGTGCGCGGCGAGAAGAACTCGAAGGGTTCGATCAGCGCCGGTTCGCCGGACACCGGCAGCCGCATCAGCGCTTCCTACGTGGACCAGTTCGCCAACCGCACGGTCGGCGTGGCGATCGGCTATGCGCGCCAGGACAAGCCGAATGTGTCCGACCAGTTCGAAACCTGGGATTGGGTCGACACCACCGTCAATGGCCAGACCGTCAAGGCGCCAAAGGGCATCAAGGCGATGGCAACCACTGGCGACCAGGTGCGCGACGGCCTGATGGGCGTACTGGAATACCGTCCGAACCGCAACTTCACCTCGACCATCGACGCCTATCATTCGCGTTTCGAGCAGGATGAAGTCCGTCGCGGCATGGAGATCAAGCTGCAGGATGACAGCAACGTCCGCTTCTCCAATCCGAACATCGCCAACGGCGTGCTGCTGGGCGGTACCGCCAACAACGTGGCTCCGGTGGTGCGCAACAACCGCACCACCCGCGACGACAAGCTCACCGCAATCGGCTGGAACAACCGCTTCACCTCGGGCGACTGGGTCGGCATCATCGACCTGAGCCATTCGAAGGCCGACCACAAGGAACAGGTCATCGAGATCAACGCGTCGCTGCCGACGCGCCAGAGCCTGGGCTTCGACTACACCCGTGGCGGCATTCCTGGCCTGAACCTGAGTGGCGTGTATGACGATCCGCGGCAGCTGACGATCGGCGGCGAATTCGGCGACGGCTACGTGAACGCGCCGCAGCTGACCGACAAGCTCAATTCGGCACGCGCCAGCCTCGAATACAAATTCGCCCAGGGCGCCTTCAGCAGCGTCGAATTCGGCGTCAATGTCTCGAAGCGTTCGAAGGAGAAGCAACACCTGGAGACGGGCTTCACGAAGATTGGCGCCGGTACCTTTGCTGACAGTGTGATCAATGGTTCGCAAGACCTGTACGGCCTGCCGAACACCCTGAGCTGGGACATCAACAGCGTGCTGGCCCAGAACTTCGGCCCGTACACCCCGGCGATCCTGGTGCCGTGGGGCGCCACCAAGAACTGGACCATCGACGAGAAGGTCACCACCGGCTACGTCAAGGCGAATATCGATACCGAACTGATGGCGATGCCGCTGCGTGGTAACGTCGGCATCCAGGTCGTCAAGACCGACCAGAGCTCGACTGCGAACACCCTGCGCAAGTGGCCTTTCGCCGACCTGGTGCCGCTGACCGACGGTAAGAAATACACCGACTACCTGCCGAGCCTGAACCTGGCCTGGAGCCTGCCGGAGCAGCAATTCATTCGTTTTGGCGCCGGCAAGAGCCTGGCGCGCGCCAAGCTGAACGAGCTGAACGCGGCACTGGAAGTTGGCCTGACCCAGGAAACCACCGGTACGCCGTTCGGCAACGGCGGTAATGCGCAGCTCGATCCATGGCGTGCGAATTACCTGGACCTGTCCTACGAGAAGTACTTCGGCAACAAGGGTTACGTGTCGGCCGCGGGCTTCTACAAGGACCTGAAGTCCTACATCTACAACATCACGGTGCCGAGCGATTTCTCGGAATATAACCTGGAAGGCGCGCTGAGCAACATCGGTACGCTGACCCAGCCGAAGAACGGCGAAGGCGGCCGCCTGTCCGGTCTCGAGTTCGCCGTGTCGGTGCCGCTGGACATGGCGCACCCTGTGCTCGACGGCTTCGGCATCACCGCCAATGCCTCGTTCACCACCAGCCAGATCTCGATCGAGGACAAGCGCTTTGGCGGCATGAGCATTCCACTGCCTGGCCTGTCGAAGCGCGTGTTCAACGTGACCGGCTACTACGAGAAGAACGGTTTCTCGGCCCGCGTCAGCCAGCGTTATCGCAGCGACTTCGTCGGCGAGATCGGCGGCATTGGCGGCGCCAACGAGCTGACCTTCGTGAAGGCCGACAGGGTCGTCGACCTGCAGCTGGGCTACGACTTCGCATCGGTGAAGGGCCTGTCGGTCCTGTTCCAGGTGAACAACCTGACCGATACCGACTTCCAGACCTACGCCGGCACCAAGGACCGTCCGCGCGGCTACACGAAATACGGCCGTCAAATGCTGCTGGGCCTGAACTACAAGCTGTAAGACGCTTCCGCCTTCTTGGCGGAAACAATATCCCCCGCAGGCAGCAATGCTTGCGGGGGTTTTTATTTTCAATATCCATGCCGCACGGCCAATTCGGCGCGTCGGAAGAGGCAACGGTGTAAACTGTCGCTTTCGTTTCAATTCAAGAGTAACTCATCCATGTCTGACACCCCCATCCCATCGTTTTCCGACCTGAACCTCCCGGCGCCCATTCTGAAGGCCCTGAAGGAGGTCGGCTACGAGACGCCGTCGCCGATCCAGGCAGCCACCATTCCTTTGCTGCTGGAAGGGCGCGACGTGCTGGGGCAGGCGCAGACCGGCACCGGCAAGACCGCCGCATTCGCACTGCCGGTGCTGGCCCGTATCGATACCAAACAAAGCGCGCCGCAGGCGCTGGTGCTGGCGCCCACGCGCGAACTCGCAATCCAGGTGGCCGAAGCCTTCCAGAGCTATGCCGCCCACCTGAAGAATTTCCACGTGCTGCCGATCTACGGCGGCCAGGCCTACGGCCCGCAGCTCTCCAGCCTGCGCCGCGGCGTGCAGATCGTCGTCGGCACCCCGGGCCGCGTGATCGACCACATCGAG
Organism: Massilia sp. YIM B02769; assembly: GCF_030411995.1. Lineage (GTDB taxonomy): Bacteria > Pseudomonadota > Gammaproteobacteria > Burkholderiales > Burkholderiaceae_D > Telluria. The sequence goes on along the minus strand of NZ_JASNRC010000002.1, from coordinate 459,975 downwards.
AAGGGCTCGCTCGACTTGTCGCAGCTGACCACCCTGGTGCTGGACGAAGCCGACGAAATGCTGCGCATGGGCTTCATCGACGACGTCGAGCACATCCTGCAGCAGACCCCCGAGCGGCGCCAGATCGCGCTGTTCTCGGCCACCATGCCGCCGGCCATCAAGCGCATCGCGAAAACCTACCTGCGCGACCCGGCCGAAGTGACCGTCGCCGCCAAGACCGGCACCGCCGAGAACATCACCCAGCGCTACTGGCTGGTGGCCGGCATGCAGAAGCTGGACGCGCTGACGCGTATCCTGGAAGCCGAGCCTTTCGACGGCATGATCATCTTCGCCCGCACCAAGCTCGGCACCGAAGAGCTGGCGACCAAGCTGCAGGCGCGCGGCTTCGCCGCCACGGCGATCAACGGCGACATGGCCCAGGTGCAGCGCGAGCGCACCATCGAGCAGCTCAAGAACGGCAAGATCGACATCCTGGTCGCCACCGACGTCGCCGCGCGCGGCCTGGACGTCGAGCGCATCAGCCACGTCATCAACTACGACGTGCCGTCGGACCCGGAAAGCTACACCCACCGCATCGGCCGTACCGGCCGCGCCGGCCGCAGCGGCGACGCCATCCTGTTCATCACCCCGCGCGAGCGCGGCCTGCTGAAGGCGATCGAACGCGCCACGCGCCAGCCGGTGTCGCCGCTGACGCTGCCGACCGTGAAGGCGGTGAACGACGTGCGCATCGCCAAGTTCAAGGACCAGATCACCGCGACCCTGGAAGCGGGCGGCCTGGAACAGTTCCGTTCCCTGATCGAGGAATACGAGCGCGAGCAGAACGTGCCGGCGGTGGACATCGCCGCCGCGCTGGCGAAGCTCGGCCGCGGCGACGTGCCGCTGCTGCTGGACAAGCCGGACCGCGACGCCAAGCCGTCGACCTGGGAAGACCGCCCGGCGCGCACCGACTTCGTCGAGCGCCTGCCGCGCGCGCCGCGCGACGCCGCCGGCTGGGAAGAGCGTCCGGCGCGTGCGCCGCGCGAGGCACGTGAGCCGGGCTTCCGCAAGGAGCGCGTGATGCGCGAGCCAGAGCCGGGCATGGCGACCTACCGCATCGAAGTCGGCCACGCGAATGGCGTCAAGCCGGGCAACATCGTCGGCGCCATCGCCAACGAAGGCGGGATCGAGTCGAAGTACATCGGCCGCATCGAGATCTACGACGACTTCACCACGCTGGATCTGCCGGACGATCTGCCGAAGGACCTGGTGGACCACCTGAAGACCGTGTGGGTGGCGGGGCAGCAGCTGAACATCACGCGCGATGGCGAGGAGCCGCCAGCGAAGAAGGCAGCGGGTCCGAAGAAATCGTTCGGTGCCGAACGCCGGATGGCGGAGAAGCCGGGTTTCAAGAAGCCGCGCAAGTCGTAAGAGCTGCGGCTGACGCGTAGGGTGGGCACTCCGTGCCCACGCGGTACGTGCTGGTCCGCGAGTCCGCGGCAGACAAGATTCGTTCCGCGGCGTTCGCCATCATCGTTGCGCTAACGATGTTCTCTTGGATGCTCTGCCATGTGAATGCGGCCCGGATCAATGCCGGGCCGCGTCGATGCGTCGTTCCGCGTGGGCACGGAGTGCCCACCCTACGTTGATGCGGCCCGGATGAATGCCGGCCGCGTCGATGCGTCGTGCCGTCAGTGAGCCGCTGCCAACTCCGGTTTCGCGTGCGGCACGCTCGCCCCATCCTTCACCAGCAGCCACAGCACGCTAGACACCGCCAAACACCCGCCGCAAATCAGGAACAGGACACTCTTGTCCGCCGCGTCCTTCAGCACGTAGCCGACCGCCGTGGTCGCCAGCTGCGGCAGCACCACCGACAGGTTGAACAGCCCCATGAAGAAGCCCATGCGGCGCTTGTCGACCTTTTCGCTCATGATCGCAAACGGCAGGCTGACCACCGCCGCCCAGCCGATCCCCACCACCGCCATCAGCACGTAAAGCGACGCCGGCGTGCGCGCGAACAGCGCGATGCCCAGATAACCGAGCGCCATGACGGCGATGCAGCCGGCCTGGGTGCGCACGCGGCCGATGCGTGCGCCGAGCGGCGCCAGCACCAGGGCCGGCAGCAGGAAGCCGACCACGTTCATCACCGCGAACGAAATCGCGATCACATGGCCCGACTGCGCGGCCGCTTCGGCGAACGTGGCGCCGGCAGTCACCACGTGCTGCTGGATAAAGGCGATGATGTAGACAAACATCGCCTGCACCCCGAACCAGCTGAAGGCATGGGCCGCCCACAGCTTCCACAGTTGCGGCCAGTCGGTCGACGTGGAGGAGGGCGCGGACGCCTCCTGGGTAGCTGGCGCCAGTTCGCGCGGCTCGGCGACCAGGAACACCGGCAGCACCGAGAAGGCCAGCACGATCACCACGCCCACCGAAATGAGCGCATAGTTGTCGATGAAGGCGCCGATCAGGTAAGCCATCACGCCCCAGAAGCCGGAGATCGTCTGCATCCAGGTGTAGCCGCGGGTGCGCGCCTGGCCTTCCGGCGTGACGTCGGCGATCAGCGAGCGCGTGGGGTTGAAGCTGATGTTGATCGACAAATCCAGCGTCAGCGCCACGATCACCGCGATCACCAGCAGGTTGGTCACGCCCAGCAAATCCGCCACCACTTCGATGCGCGGCAGCAGGAACACCGACAGCGCGGCGAGGGTGCCGCCGATCAGGATGAAAGGCCGGCGCCGGCCGCCCCAGAACCAGGTCTTGTCGCTGATGAAGCCGATGATCAGCTGGCCCAGGATGCCGGCCAGGGGACCGGCGGCCCAGACGATGCCGATCTCGTGGATGTCGAGGTGGTATTTGGTGCTCAGCAGCCAGCTGAGCGCGGAAATCTGGATGCACAGGGCAAAGCCCATGGCGGTCGCCGGCAGGCTGGTCAATGCATAAAATGAATTGCTGAGCCGACGCTGCATGTCGAGCATGGTGTCTCCGATCGTTTTATCGTGTTATTTGACTACAAAACCGGGTACCGGGTCTGCGGACATGCCGATTCTACTATGTCAGTGCCAGATTGACACTCGGAAAACGCCATGTTATTTTGCTACAAATTTACCCTGCAACCCGCCCGTCCTCCCGGCCTTCCGGACGGGAGCGCTCCCAGCCCGCCGACCGGAGCACAGGGGCCGCTTGCCACACATACAGAGAGTCCGGTCTGAAGGCCGGCCGCTTGGGGACACAGATGGACATGCACACCAACGCGCTCACGAAGCCACGCCTGTCGTTCTGGCAGCTGTGGAACATGAGCTTCGGCTTCTTCGGCATCCAGTTCGGCTTCGCGCTGCAGAACTCGAACACCAGCCGCATCTTCTCGACCCTGGGCGCCAACCCCGACGACCTGGCGCTGTTCTGGCTCGCCGCCCCCGTCACCGGGCTGCTGGTGCAGCCGGTGATCGGCTACATGAGCGACAACACGTGGCACCCGAAGTGGGGCCGGCGCCGTCCCTTCTTCTTCGTTGGCGCCTTCCTGGCGGCGATCGCCCTGTTCCTGATGCCGAATTCCTCGGCGCTGTGGATGGCGGTGGCCGTGCTGTGGATGATGGACGCCGCCATCAACGTCTCGATGGAGCCCTTCCGCGCCTTTGTCGGCGACAAGCTCGACCCCTCGCAGCAGACCGCGGGCTATGCGATGCAGACCTTCTTCATCGGCTGCGGCGCGGTGATCGCCTCGCTGCTGCCGACCATCTTCACCCACTTCGGCGTGTCGAACGTGCCGGTCGACGGCATGATCCCGGACACCGTGCGCTATTCCTTCTACGCCGGCGCGGTGGTGTTCATGGTCGCCGTCAGCTGGACCGTGTTCACCGCCGACGAACTGCCGCCGCCGGACCTGGCCAGCTTCCAGCACGAGCGCCAGCAGGCGCGCCACGTCGGCACGGCCCTGGTCGAGATCGTGAGCGGCTTCGGCAAGATGCCGAAGACCATGGTGCAGCTGGCCTTCGTGCAGTTCTTCACCTGGATCGCGCTGTTCGCGATGTGGATCTACACCGGCAGCGCGATTGCCGACGCGGTGTGGGGCACGCGCGACGCCCAGTCGGCCGCCTTCCAGGAAGCCGGCAACCAGGTCGGCATCATGTTCGCGGTGTACAGCGGCGTGTCGGCGCTGGCCGCCTTCATCCTGCCGGTGTTCGCCCGCGCCACCAGCCGCAAGACCGTGCACTTCGTCTGCCTGGCCATTGGCGGTCTGAGTTTGGCCAGCATCGCGCTGATCGGTTCGAAGGAAATGCTGATGCTGCCGATGATCGGCGTCGGCATCGCCTGGGCGTCGATCCTGACCATGCCGTACGCGATCCTGGCGGGCTCGCTGCCGGCCAAGCGCATGGGCTACTTCATGGGGCTGTTCAACTTCTTCGTCGTGATTCCGCAGATCGTCAGCGGGCTGCTGCTGGGGTTCGTGACGCGCGAGTTCTTTGGCGGGCATACCGTGCAGACGCTGGTGCTGGGTGGCGGGTGCATGCTGGTAGCGGCGGTGTTGACGCTGGCGGTGACGGATAAGGCGCCGAACCAGGCGTGATCATGTGGCCTGCGGCGTATCCCGTACGGTGGGCACTCCGTGCCCACGCGGTTACGTACGCATCCTTTTAAACGTGGCCGTGACAATTCGCTCGCACCATATCCGGCGGACACGGCTTTCTGACTTCGGATATGTTTCGAGCGAATTCCATCGGCCGCAGGTGCAAGGGCATGCACGTAACCGCGTGGGCACGGAGTGCCCACCGTACCGGTACCGATAACGAATTAGCTTGCGCCGGGATTTTTGCGCCTGTCGTATCGTAACGTTTTGTTAATAAACGAACCCATACACAGGAGCCAAGCATGACGATCCATACCGTGGCGACCACGCCGTTCGCCGGACAGCGTCCGGGCACCTCGGGCCTGCGCAAGAAGGTGACCGAATTCCAGCAGCCGGGCTACCTCGAGAACTTTGTCGAAGCCATCTTCCTGACCCTGGGCGACCTCACCGGCCAGACCCTGGTGCTCGGCGGCGACGGCCGCTACTTCAACCGCAGCGCCATCCAGACCATCCTGCACATGGCCGCCGCCCATGGCGTGGGTCGCATCCTGGTCGGGCAGGGCGGCATCCTGTCGACGCCGGCCGTCAGCTGCGTGATCCGCAAGCACGGCGCCTTCGGCGGCATCGTGCTCTCGGCCAGCCACAACCCGGGCGGCCCGGACGGCGACTTCGGCATCAAGTACAACATCGGCAACGGCGGCCCGGCCCCGGAGAAAATCACCGAGGCGATCTATTCGCAGACCGAAGGCCTGCTGAGCTACCGCATCAGCGACGCGCCGCCGGTGAATCTCGACGCCATCGGCACGACCCAGCTCGAAGGCATGCAGGTCGAGGTGATCGATTCCGTGGCCGACTACGCCGAACTGATGACTAGCCTGTTCGACTTCGACGCCATCCGCGCCTTGTTCGCGCGCGGCTTCACGATGCGCTTCGACGGCATGAGCGCCGTCTCCGGGCCGTATGCGAAAGCGATCATCGAAGGCATGCTCGGCGCGCCCGCCGGCACCGTCATCAACGCCGAGCCGCTGGAAGACTTCGGCGGCCACCATCCCGACCCGAACCCGGTGAACGCGGCCGAACTGATCGCCCTGATGAACGGCGCCGACGCGCCGGAGTTCGGCGCAGCCTCCGACGGCGACGGCGACCGCAACATGATCGTCGGCCGCGGCATCGCCGTCACGCCATCCGACAGCCTGGCCATCATCGCCGCGAACGCCCAGCTGGCGCCGGGCTACGCCGCCGGCATCAAGGGCATCGCGCGCTCGATGCCGACGTCCACCGCCGCCGACCGCGTGGCCCAGGCCCTCGGCATCGCCTGCTTCGAAACCCCGACCGGCTGGAAGTACTTCGGCAACCTGATGGATGCCGGCATGGTGACCCTGTGCGGCGAGGAGAGCTACGGCACGGGATCAAGCCACGTGCGCGAAAAGGATGGCCTGTGGGCCGTGCTGTTCTGGCTGAACATCGTTGCCGCCACCGGCAAGTCGGTGAACGAACTGGTGAGCGAACACTGGGCCCGCTTCGGCCGCAACTACTATTCGCGCCACGACTACGAAGCCGTCGATGCCGCCGCCGCCGACGCGATGATGAACGCGCTGCGCGACAAGCTGCCGGCGCTGGAAGGCCAGGCGCTCGGCGAGTACCGTGTGTCGGTGGCCGACGATTTCGTCTACACCGACCCGGTCGACCACGCCGTCGCCACCAGGCAGGGCGTGCGCCTCGTCATGGAAGACGGTTCGCGCATCGTGTTCCGCCTGTCGGGCACCGGCACCGAAGGCGCCACCGTCCGCGTCTACCTCGAACGCTACGAAGCCGACCCAGGCCGGCACGACCTGGAAACCCAGGACGCCTTGTCCAACCTGATCGCGATTGCCGGCGACGTGTCCGGACTGCGCCAGCGCACCGGCCGCCAGCAGCCGAGCGTGATCACCTGATCCAACCCTCACCACAGGAACCCTGCATGAAACTACCCGCACTTGCCGCCGCGTTGCTGATCGCGTTTGCACCCCAGGCCCAGGCCCAGGCCCACACGGAAGCCCAGGCCCGCAGCGGGATCGCCGCACCCTGGGCGGCTCCGGCCAAGCCTTTCGTCTGGGAGAACGCGACCGTCTACTTCCTGCTGACGGACCGCTTCAACAACGGCAACCCGGCGAACGACCTGGCCTATGGCCGGGCGAAGGATGCGGCGGTGCTGCGCGGCTTCATGGGCGGGGACCTGGCGGGCGTCACGGCCAAGATCAAGGAGGGCTACTTCAACGACCTGGGCGTGACCGCGATCTGGATCACGCCGCCGGTCGAGCAGATCCATGCCGGCACCGACGAAGGCACCGGCAAGAGCTATGGCTTCCACGGCTACTGGGCGCGCGACTTCACGGCCGTGGATGCGAACCTGGGCACCGAGGACGACATGCGCACCCTGGTCGACACCGCCCACGCGGCGGGCATCCGCGTGCTGCTCGACGTCGTGATGAACCACACCGGCCCGGTCACCAGCGCCGACCCGGTCTGGCCGGCCGACTGGGTGCGTACCGGTCCGACCTGCACCTACAAGGATGCGCGCACGACCATCGATTGCACGCTGGTGAAGAACCTGCCCGACATCCTCACCGGCAGCAACAAGGCGGTGGCCCTGCCGCCGCTGCTGGTGGAGAAGTGGAAGAAGGAAGGGCGCTACGAGCGCGAAGTGAAAGAGCTGGACGACTTCTTCAAGCGCACCGGCTACCCGCGCGCGCCGCGCTACTACCTGATGAAATGGCACGCCGACTGGGTGCGCAAGTACGGCTTTGACGGCTTCCGCGCCGACACCGTCAAGCACACCGAACCCGGCGTGTGGAAGGAACTGAAAAAAGTCGCCAGCGCCGCCTTCGAGGACTGGAAGCGCGCCAACCCGGCCAAGAAGCTGGGCGACACGCCGTTCTACATGACGGCTGAAGTCTACAACTACGCGCTGCAGCACGGCCACGCCTTCGACCTGGGCGACATGCAGGTCGATTACCCGGCCCAGGGCTTCGACAGCATGATCAACTTCGGCATGAAGTCGGACGCCAAGGAGAGCTACGAGACGCTGTTCAGCACCTATTCGAAGGCGCTGCATGGCCCGATGAAGGGTGCGTCGGTCCTGAACTACCTCAGCTCGCACGACGACGGCGACCCGTATGACGCGATGCGCGAGCGCCCTTACGAGAGTGCCAACAAGCTGCTGCTGGCGCCGGGCGCGGTGCAGATCTACTACGGCGACGAAACCGCGCGCCTGCTGAAAGTGGAGGGCGCCGAGGGCGACGCCACGCTGCGCTCCTTCATGAACTGGGACGAGCTGGCGTCGAACGCCCAGCGCGGCCTGAACCGCGTGGCCGACGTGCGCGAACACTGGGCCAAGCTGGGCCGCTTCCGCCAGGCCCACCCGGCCGTGGGCGCGGGCGTGCACCAGATGATCCAGCACTATCCCTACACCTTCAAGCGCACCTATGAAACGAAGGACGTGACCGACCGCGTGGTGGTGGCGCTGGGGCTGCCGACGGACAAGCCGACCGCCGTGCCGGTGACCGGCGTGTTCATGGATGGCCAGACCGTGCGCGACTGGTACTCGGGCAAGACCGCCGTGGTGAAGGGCGGGAAGGTGCAGTTCGATGCCCGCAATCCGGTGGTGCTGATCGGGCAGAACTGACGCGTCATCGGGCCTTATTCGTAGGGTGGACGGCTATACCCAGGTGTGCGCGTGCCTGGGCCGGGGCGCCGTCCACGCGTTCAGGGCCGTACGAAAACCGCTCCGCTTGAGGGCGTGTCGATGCATGCGTCCGTTGAACGCGTGGGCGGCGCATACGCTTCGTGGCATCACACGCCAGGGTAGAGCCGACCACCCTACGCGGCGCGCCATGTCCGCGTTCATCCCTGCATGAAACGATATAGGAGATTACGGCGTCTGCAAGGCCTCGACCAGCACCCGCCCTTCGCTCCCCGCCGGAGGGCGCAGGCGCAGCAGGTTCGCCAGCGTCGGCGCGATGTCCACGGTTTCGGCGTACTGGCCGTAATAGCCCGGCTTGATCCATTTGCGGCCGCTGAGCAGCAGCGGCACGTTCGTATCGTAGGCATATGGCGAACCGTGCGAGGTGCCGCTGCTGCCGCTGCTGAAATACCAGTTCGGCTTGTTCACCACCACCAGGTCGCCCGACAGCGCGCGGTTCCAGGTGCGTCGCATCAGCAGACCCATGCGCGTGGCGCCAAGGGCGTCGGCCTCGAACTGGCTGCGCGTGTAGACCTCGGCCACGCCTTCCTGGGCGCGCAGGAAAGCCGCTGCCGTGTTCTCGACCTCGGCGCGCGCCACGCCCAGCTTGTCGATGGCGGCGTAGTCGAGATGGAAGTTCGGCGCCGACTGCGCGATCACCAGTTTTTCGACACCGTATTTCGCCGCCAGCGCCACGTTCAGCGACGCCACCAGCGCGCCCGCATTCACGCGGCCGGCGTCGCCCTTGGCTGCCTTGACGAATTCCGGCGTGTTCGGAAAGCCGTGGTCGGCGGTGAGCACCACCAGCACGTTGCCGGCGCCGAGCTTGCGGTCGAGGTAAGTGAAGAAGTCGGCCAGCATGCGGTCCAGGCGCTGCAGGTGGTCGTGCGACATCTTGCTTTCCGGGCCGTAGGTGTGGTTGATGTAGTCGTGCGCCGACAGGCTCACGCCCAGCAGGTCGGTCACGCCGGCGGTGCCGCCCAGGCGCTCGCCCTCGACCGCGGCGCGCGCGAATTCCAGCGTGAGTTCGTCGAGGAAGGGGCTGGTCTTCAGGCGGTTGTAGTAGTCGGCATCCAGGCTCCCGCTGTCGCTGTAGAAGGAAAACGGAAAGCGGTTCGGCGCGCCTGGCGTGGCCGGGAACAGCTCGTCGGGCGCGTCGCCGGCATAGGCGCTGTCGGCCAGCAGCGGTTTCCAGGTCTTGCCGTAGTAGCCGTCCTGCGGCCGGCGCGCCCGATATTGCTGTACCCATTGCGGGTGCGCCGCCATGTAGTAGCTGCTGGAAGCGAAGTTGCCGCTCTTGTCCATGTACATGTAGGCGGTACCGGTCTTCCCGGCCAGCAGGATGGCGCCGCGGTCCTTGCCCGACACGGCAATCACCTTGGCGCGGTTGCCGCTGGCGTAGCGCAGCCCGTCTCCCAGGGTGTCCACGCGCAGGCGCATCGGCGAGGTGCCGTCGCCGGCCTTGGTCTCTTCATCGATATACGTGTAGCGCGCGTCTTCGGTGCAGTAGACCGGATTCTTCGATACGGGGTCGATCCAGTTATTCCCGATCACGCCGTGCTGGTAAGGGTAGGCGCCGGACAGGATGCTGGCGTGGCCGACCGCCGTCACCGTCACGCCGTGGGCCTGGTGCGCATTGCTGAAGGTGGCGCCTTCGTCCAGCAGGCGCCGCAAGCCGCCCTGGCCGAACTGGCCGCGGTAGCGCTGTACCTGCTCGGCCGGCAGGCCATCCACGACCAGCACCAGCACCAGTTTCGGCGCCGCTTTCTCGGCGGCGGGTGCGGCATGAACGGTCGCTGCCGCAAGCAGGGGAAGGGCCAGCAGGCGCCTGGCGAAGAAGGTCGATGCACGCATGGGGCGGAGAGCAAAAGTGGGCGACCGGTCATGGTAATCGGCGCATGTGACGGCTGGATGACAGGGCCGGCACGCTAGCGCGGCGGAACGCGCGCATCCGGAATCTCGACTAGACTTTGCCTATTCGACCATATGAGGACCGCCATGACGCCTGCCTTCTCCCACCGTCTTGCCTATCTTGCCTGCGCCGCCGCGCTATCCGTGTTCGCCGCCGGCGCCCATGCGGCCGCGCCCGCCAGCGAGCCGGCCTACGGCCCGGAACTCGAAGGCTTCGACTACCCGGCGCCGGTCAAGCAGTTCAACTTCACCTCGCAGGGCGTAAAGCTGCACATGGCCTACATGGACATCGCGCCGAAAGCCAAGGCGAACGGCCGCACCGTCGTCCTCATGCACGGCAAGAACTTCTGCGGTGCGACCTGGAAAGCGAGCATGGACGCCCTGAGCGGCGCCGGCTACCGCGTGGTGGTGCCGGACCAGGTCGGCTTTTGCAAGTCGAGCAAACCCCAGCATTACCAGTACAGCTTCCAGCAGCTGGCCGAAAACACGCGCGCGCTGCTGGAATCGATCGGCGTGAAGAACGCCACCATCCTCGGCCATTCGACCGGCGGCATGCTGGCCACGCGTTATGGCCTGATGTTCCCGCAGCTGACCGAGCAGCTGGTGCTGGTCAATCCGATCGGCCTGGAAGACTGGAAGACGCTCGGCGTGCCGTCGCTCGGCGTGGATAAATGGTATCAGCGCGAGCTGCAGACCACGGCCGAGAAGATCCGCAACTACGAGAAGTCGACCTATTATGTGAACACCTGGAAGCCGGAATACGAGCCCTGGGTGCAGATGCTGGCCGGGATGTACCGCGGCAAAGGCAAGGAAATCGTGGCCTGGAATTCGGCCCTGCTGTACGACATGATCTACACCCAGCCGGTGGTCTACGAATTCCCGCTGCTGAAGATGCCGACCCTGCTGCTGATCGGCCTGAAGGACACCACCGCCATCGGCAAGGATGCGGCGCCGGAAGCCCTGCGTCCGAAGCTGGGCAATTACCCGGAACTGGCGCAGAAGACCGTCAAGGCGATTCCGAAGGCGACCCTGGTCACTTTCCCCGAAATGGGCCACGCGCCGCAGATGCAGGACCCGAAGGCCTTCCATGAAGCACTGCTGAAGGGCCTGGCCGCGCCAAGGTAAGGGGAGGGCAGGGGCGGCGGCTTGCTGTATCATCCCGCCCCTGAATACGAAAGCCGCACATGCTCATCATCACCATCAAACAGGGCAAGGAAAAGTCCATCCTTGCCGGCGACCCCTGGATCTACGTTTCCGCCATCGAGAAAGTCGACGGCAAGCCGCAGGAGCGCAACAAGCCGGGCAGCACCGCCATCGTGCAATCCTCGTCGCGCAAGTTTTTGGCGCGCGCCGCCTACAACGCCAAGTCGCAGATCGCGGCCCGTGTCTGGACCCTGCGCGAGGAAGAACCGATCGACCACGCGCTGATCAAGCGCCGCGTGCAGGCCGCCGTCGAACGCCGCGCGCAGGCGCTGCGCGACGCCGATCCGCAGGCACTGGTGCAGCTGGTCGATGGCGAAAAGGACGGCTTGCCGGGCCTGCTGGCGCACGGCTATGGCGGCGCCGACGGCTACCTGGTGTGCCAGTTCAATTCCGGCGGCGTCGACTTGTGGAAGGTGGCGATCGTGCAGGCGCTGATCAAGGCGACCGGCTGCAACAACGTCTACGAGCGCTGCGACGAATTGCTGCGCAAGGGCGAAGGCCTGCCCGTCATCTGGCGCGCGCTGGCGGGCGAGGAACCGCCGCAGCGCCTGATGGTACGCGAGGGGAGCAGGCTGCTGCCGATGGATATCCGGACCGGGTTCACCTATCCGCGCTAAAGCGGCATCGAACGCGGTCTCAATTGCGCGGGGTGCGGATCTCGGAAGACTTCATGTCGACCAGTTCGCCGGCCAGGTTATAGGCAAAGATGGTCGTGACATAAATGTATTCGGTGGTCGTGGAGTAAGCGTCGGTGTTGATTTGCGCGCTGCCGCCGGCACTCTTGACGAGCTGACTGGTACGTTTGACGTCCACGACAAGCTCGCGGCTTGTGGCTCCTGCCGGCACCTGCGCGGCGGTTTGCGCGCTGGCGGCAGGCGCCGCCTGGGTGCCCGCGCCGCTTTCATGCGCACATGCCGCCTGCGCGGCGCCGAACACCAGTGCTATTACTGCCAGTTGCTTCATGCGGTTCATGCGGGTCCCCTTGGCGAACGGTCGATAAAAAGCCGATGATGTAGCAAATTTATAATATTTCATCACGGCCCGCAGCTCAAGTTTCAACCCCTCTCAATAGTACTAGCTTGACTGCCGTGGCAAGGGTTGGCAGCAAATCCCGTACGTCTTTTCAAACAACAACTTGCAACATTTTTATGCTAGCGTACGCTTCTTTTTGCATGGAGCTTGCATGATTCGTCGCACCGCATTGCTGTCCTTCCTGACCCTGAGCCTGCTGCTGTCTGCCTGCAGCAAGAAGAACGACGACACCGCCGGCGAGGATGCGCAGGCCCAGGCCGCCAGCGAGGCGCAGGAGGGCAATCCGCCGGCCGACGAAGCACCGCCGCCACCGCCGCCGAAGATGGATTACTGGCCGGCCGTCGGTCCGCTCGTGGCCGGCAACTATGGCGGCGCCTGCGTGCGCATGCCGGACGGGCGCAAGATGGACGGCTCGGTTGCGCTCGGCGCCGACGGCAAGGCGGCTGCCGGCGGCATCGACATCGATTTTCGCGAAGCCAGGAAGACCTCGCTGATGCGTGTCGCTAACGACAAGGGCGAGTACGCAACCACCGCGATCTTTGCCATGGAGCCCGAGAAGGCTGGCCTGCTGACCCTGCATTCCGGAGAGACTGGCAAGGGCAGCATTATCTTCAGCGGCGATGACGTCAGCCTGACGTGCAGCGACGTGAGCGGTGTCGATAAAATCAACGCCGAGCCGTTCCACAAGTCCATGGCGAAATTCTTCAACAGGAAGAAGCAGACCGTCAGCTGCCTCGACACCAAGAACCTTCTGGTGCGGCGCGATCTCGACGTCGAGATCGACGATGCCGTCGTCAAGATCGGCGGCGACGCGTTCGATATGAATAGCGCGGCCTTCGAGTCGATCGCGTTCGACGACAACGGCGCCAACGTGACGCTCGGCGTGGGAATGCCCGACAAGCGTACGATTGCCATGACCTACGACGGCGCCGGCACGCTGACCGGCCTGATGGCGACGAACGCGGAAGGCAGCACCCACTCCTGCAACAGGAAGGAGTAAGGGCATAGCCGCCGGCACGGCGGATGCGGCGTGGAGGGCAGTACTGGGGCGTTTTCCGCCATACGAACGCTTCTCCGGAGAATAATCATGCAAACCAATTGGTGGCTGCACCTGGTGCGTCGTTGTTCGTCGCTCCTGATCGCGCTTTGCTTCGTGCTTCCGCTGTCCCAGTGCGATTCCGTAGTGGAGGAAGACGGGAAAGCGGTCACCAAGGAATACAGTTTCGTTGGAGCCGGTTTTACGAACGGGGCGTTGACGGACATCGGCAAAGGACAGGTCGTCAACGGTTTAGCCGGCGTGGCGATTTCGGCGCTGGTCTTCTTTCTGCCTTTGTCGACCTGGCATATGTCGGATATGAAGCAGGCCGTGCTGCTCGTCGCGGCGGCGCCATGTGCGGGATTCTTCGTCTACGCATGGACACTCGGATCGGCGGGCCAAACGCTCTTCGGCGGATTCCTCCTGATAGCCTGCTGGGTGCTGCTTGTGTTATCGGCGTGCGTCACCATGGGAATGCGCGCCGTGCGATGGCGGAGCAGCGCCTTCACAGCGTTTGATGCTCGGAGAGCCGGCAAACCACTACCGATGGATACTCAGGTCGGCTTTTTTATATCCCCGCTGAGATTGGCGTCGACAAGGCAGGTCTACCCGGGTAATCCAGAAGCCCCGCCGTCTTTTTTACTTGCCTTTTGGGTTGTTGTTGCCGCGTCCACCTCCCGAAGGGTTGCCGGTTTTACTTGGTGCGTTTTCAAGTCGTGCAAACATGGTCGTTCTCCTTTATTTCCCCGGATGAGTAGAGCGTACAGCTCGGGGCAAGCCGTACTAAATGGGTTCGAATTCCGGCACAGAATCGGCGGTGTCGATCCTGTCATATCCTTCAGCCAGCCATTCCTTGATCTTGGTCTGCAAGTCAACATTGTCTTTTTCGCGTACCGGAACGTGGACGAATTCACTAGGCATGGTTTCCTCTACCAGATGGATGCGGTATCGCAAATCCGCTAGCACAGGGCCAGGAAAACGCGGGTTCTCGAGCGTGATATTCACCCCCACAGCATCGCTGGTAACGTGCCAATCGGGCGCCGGACGCCGGGCAAGATACGGCATCAGCGCCATCCTTAATCCTGCTGTCAGCCAGTTCACGAACAGCACGCGGCTCAGGCATTCGGCGGCAAAGTTGTCTTCGACTGTCTCCGGCAAGTTGTCAATATCCCCGCGAATCACCATTCTGCGCAGGACCTTGTCGTAATGTCCGTCGTGTTCGGTAACGATCAGGCGCAGACGGTGCAGGTCGCCTGGGACAGTGTGGCCGGAAAACCCGGTGACCACATCGGCGTTCGCGAAAGCGTGTTCGGTGATGCCCGGCTCTAAAAAGAAATCGTCGCGCCAGGAGGAGTCAATCCATTTCAGGCCTCCTGCATGTGGCTGGAAGCGCGTGAAATCGACGTGCATCCGGTCCCTGGTTCGCGGCCGGTAGATTTCGAGACGGACCCATGGTCGATCGCGCCACATGCGTACGCTGCTGTCGTGAGGATGGTGGCTAAGGAATTCCCGCATGATCTCGCCTATACGATAGTTGACGGACGAGACGGCATCGACGACTTCCGTGCAGTTGATAGTCCGCGAACGCACTGAAATGAACCAGAAGCCCCTGACATTTGCCGGTGCCAGTAACTCTGCTTCAGAGAGCCGCGTTAGCCGAAGAAGTTCGGCAATCTTGACTGGGTTTCGGACCAACAAGGCTCCCTCGATCGCTTCGGCGATGTCTTCAGCCAAATAGCGCAGCGCGCTTGTCTCATCCCGGCTGGCTTGCTTTGCCAGCATGTCTTGCAATGCATGATTGGTGCCGGTCGAAAGTTGGTCCCCGATCAACTTCTCGATATGGTCGAGATAAGCGGAGGGGTCTGGATCGTCGATGCCTTGAAGTACCGCCATCGATACTCCCAGCAATGCCGCAAGTGCGTTTGCATATCGAATGCTGGTTTGTCCGTTTTCCTCGATGCGTTGGTAGTGGCGCGAAAGGGTTTCGGTTTCTGGTGTACCCAAATGTTGCGCCACTAAAAAGGCGAGCGCTGCTTGCGTCAGATTCTTCTCTTCGCGTAGTGCGCGAAGCCGGTGCTGGTCGATTTTGAAGGTTGGTCGTCCCATATTCGCCTCATGTTTGAACTGGTGCCATCATGCCTGAAGGAGTAAATGTCGCTCAAGCGGCATAAACACGACGTAAATGGGTGCGTGCTGACTGAAGAGGCCCAACGTCCTGGCGGACGTGTGATGCAAATAGCAGCGCGGGTATCATTAAACGGCACACGTTGTAAACTTCACCAGACTTGTTTTGGTAGCAATGAATCAATGCTATCCTGTGCGGCTCCAGAGGTATCCCAGCCGTAGAGCAAATGAGCACCGTACCAGACAACGAACAAAAATCCAGCCGTGCTTCCTACGCCGATGGTCCGCGCCTGCTGGCCGACATCGGCGCCACCCATGCCCGCTTTGCGCTCGAGACGGCGCCCGGCGTGCTGCGCCAGACCGCGGTGCTGCGCTGCGACGAATTCAGCGGCATCGTGCCGCTGCTGAACGCCTATCTCCATGCGCATGGCGGCGAGCGCATCGCGCACGCGGCCTTTGCGATGGCGAACCCGATCAGCGGCGACCTGGTGCGCATGACCAACCGCGACTGGCAGTTCTCCACCGACGAGGTGCGGCGGACGATGGGCTGGTCGACCCTCCTGATCGTCAACGACTTCACGGCGCTGGCGATGGCGCTGCCCGGCCTCGGCGCCAACGACGTGCTGCAGATTGGCGGCGGCAAGCCGGCGCCGCATGCGGTGGCGGGCGTGCTTGGCGCCGGCACCGGCCTGGGCGTGTCGGGCGTGATCCCGACCGCCGACGGCTTCATCACCCTCGGCAG
Source organism: Massilia sp. YIM B02769 (assembly GCF_030411995.1). Lineage (GTDB taxonomy): Bacteria > Pseudomonadota > Gammaproteobacteria > Burkholderiales > Burkholderiaceae_D > Telluria. The sequence goes on along the minus strand of NZ_JASNRC010000002.1, from coordinate 443,663 downwards.
CGAAGGCGGCCACGTGAACTTCGCCCCGGCCGACGAGCGCGAGTTCGCGATCCTGCAGTACGCCTGGCGCGAATGGCCGCACGTGTCGAACGAACGTATCCTGTCCGGTCCCGGCATGGAGCTGGTCTACCGGGCGCTGGCCGAACGCAACGGCGTGCAGGCCACGGCGCCGGTCCGCACGGCGGCGGAGATCGTCAGCTGCGCACTCGAGGAAAACGAACCGCTCTGTCTCGAAGTGCTGGAATGCTTCGCCGGCATGCTGGGCGGCGCGGCCGCCAACCTGGCGGTGACGCTGGGCGCCTTTGGCGGCATCTTCATCGGCGGCGGCATCGTGCCGCGCATCGCGCCCTGGTTTGCCACGTCGCCGTTCCGCGCACGCTTCGAAGCGAAAGGGCGCTTCACCGACTACCTGGCGCAGATCCCGACCTACGTCATCATGACGCCGAATCCGGCGCTGCGCGGCGTGTCGACGATTTTGTCGGAACACCTGCGCGGGCGCAGCGGCGCCAACACGCTGATGGAGCGCGTGCAGCACCTGCAGCACGAACTGTCGCCGGCCGAACAGCGCGTAGCAAGCCTGGTGCTGGAGCATCCGCGCAAAGTGCTGTCCGAGCCGATCGCCGAGATCGCGCGCCTGGCGGACGTCAGCCAGCCGACCGTGATCCGCTTCTGCCGCTCGCTCGGCTTCCAGGGCCTGGCCGAATTCAAATTGAAATTCGCCGGCAGCCTGACCGGCTCGATCCCGGTGCGCCACAGCCAGGTGCGCATGAGCGACAGCACCCATGACCTGTCAGCCAAGGTGATCGACAACACCGTGTCGGCGATCCTGAAGTTCCGCGACGGGCTGGACGTGCATGCAATCGACCGCGCCATCGAGCTGCTGCGGCGCGCCAACAAGGTCGAGTTCTACGCGATGGGCAATGCGCGCGTGGTGGCGCTGGACGGCCAGCATAAATTCTTCCGCTTCCGCATCCCGACCACGGCGCACGGCGACGCCCACCTGTTCCAGCTGGCGGCCGAACTGCTGCAGCCGGGCGACGTGGTGGTAGCCATTTCCACCGCCGGCCAGGCCCCCGAACTGCTGGGCGCGGTGGACGCGGCGCGCAAGGCCGGCGCCAGCGTGATCGCCATCACCAGCAGCAAATCGGCGCTGGCGAAAAAGGCGAACGTCTGCCTGGCGGTCGACCACACCGAGGACAGCACGACCTTCCTGTCGATGATCTCGCGCATCCTGCAGCTGCTCCTGATCGACATCATGGCGGTCGGGATTTCGCTGGGCGACCAGGCCGGCGAGAACGGCGACATCGAGAAGCGCAAGCTGCTGATTTCGCACCTGGATGTATGACCATGACGATCACCTTGCGTGACGTGACCGAGGAAAACTTCGAGGCGCTGATGGACATGGAGCTGCCCGCGCACCAGCGCGACCTGCTGCACACCAATGCCTATTCGATCGCCCAGGCGAAGTTCTACGACGTGCTGGTGCCGCGCGCGATCTACCAGGACGAGCGGCCGGTCGGCTTCGCGCTGTACAACCGCGAGGACGACGGCCGGCCCGGCTGCTACGGCATCTACCGCTTCATGGTCGACTTCCCGCTGCAGTCGCAGGGCATCGGGCGGCGTGCGATGGCACTGCTGCTCGACGAGATCAAGGCCCGGCCGGACGTCCGGCTCATCAACATCTGCTACCACCCGCACAACGAGCGCGCCAGCGCCTTTTATAAAAGCTTCGGCTTCGTCGAGATCGGGATCGACTGCAACCACGAGATGGTGGCGGAGATCCGCCTGCACTGACGGCGGCGGCATCCGGCACCGGCAAGAATATTGCCGCACTCCATTGTTGTGATAAAAATAATATGTCCGCTGCATGGTCTAGAATGTCAAGACAGTGTTAATTCTTCGCTGCGGCATTTATTTTTTTCTCCAAAGACAGCCATGCACCACGATATCGAAAGAATTCCTACCGGCATTCCCGAACTGGATGCTGTCCTGCGCGGCGGCCTGATCCGCCAACGCGTGCACCTGATCGAAGGCCGGCCCGGCACCGGCAAGACCACGCTCGGCCTGCGCTACCTGATCCACGGCGCCTCCACCGGCCAGCGCTGCCTTTACCTGACCCTGTCCGAAAGCCGCGAAGAACTGCTGGCCACCGCGCGCAGCCACGGCTGGTTGCTGGACGGGATCGCGGTCGAGGAAATCATGCCCCTGCCGCCGGAGACGGCCTCGGCGCAGACCATCTTGCTGCCGACCGACACCGAACTGTCGGCCCTGGTGGGCCGGATCGCCGACCGGATTGCCGAAAGCGGGGCCGAGCGCGTGGTCATCGATTCGATGGTCGAGGTACGCCTGCTGGCCCGCGACAGTCCGCATTACCGACGCCAGATCATCGACCTGCGCCAGCGCCTGGCCGGGCTCGATGCCACGGTCATGATGCTCGACGACCTGACCTCCGACGGCCGCGAATACGAGCTGCAGAGCGCGGTGCACGGTGTGGTGACGCTGGAGCAGCTGGAGCGCAGCTTCGGCGCGGCGCGGCGCCGCCTGCGCGTCGTCAAACTGCGCGGCGGCGACTTCCAGAGCGGCTGGCACGATTACGCGATCCAGAAGAGCGAGATCCTGGTCTTCCCCAGCCTGATCGCACAGGAGCACCGGCGCGAGGACGGCGTGCGCGACATGTCCAGCAATGTCGAGAGCCTCGACCGGCTTGTCGGCGGCGCCCTGAGCGCCGGCAGCTCCACCATGATCGTCGGCCCTTCCGGCTCCGGCAAGTCCACCGTGGCCCTGCAATATGCGCTGGCGGCGGTGGAAAGCGGCTGCCATGTCGGTTACTTCAGCTTCGACGAATCCGAAAGCACGCTGCGTTCGCGCATGGTCGCGCACATGCACCAGGATGCCGCGACCGACGAGCAGCGCCGCTTCCACCTGCAGCGCGTCAATCCCTCGCGCATCTCGCCGGGAGAATTCATCTGGAAAGTGCGGCGCATCGTCGAGGACCGCGGTGCGCGCCTGGTCATCATCGACTGCATCAACTCCTACCTCGACGTCATCCGCGAGGAAAAGTCGCTGCTGCTGCAGATGAACGAACTGTTTTCCTACCTGAGCAACATGAACGTGACGTCGATCATCATCGGCGCGCATTCGGCCCGGCTGGATACCTCGAAGGAGCCGGATGCGCTGAGCATCATCACCGACAACATCATCTCGCTGCGCTACTACGAGCACGAGAACGTCGTGCACAAGGCGATCTGCGCCCTGAAGCGGCGCGACGGTCGGCACGAGCACGACGTGTGCGAACTGCACCTGACCGATGCAGGCATCGAGATCGGCGGCCGCGTCGCGGTGCCGGTCGACGAGATCGGGGTGGCGAATCTTGAGTCCTGACGAAAGCGCCCCCGGCGCCGCCAGCGCCGTCGTCTTCGCGCCGGTCGAGGGCGACGCGGCGGCGCTGCGCGGGATGCTGGAAGCCGAAGGCGTGGCCGTGCGCGCCTGCGCCGATGCCGCGAGCTTCTACGCCAGCCTGGACGAACAGGCATGGTGCGCCGTCGTCACCGAGGAGGGACTGGCACGCTGCGCGCTGGACGATCTCGACGCCGCCCTGCGGCGCCAGCCGGCATGGTCCGACCTGCCATTCCTGGCCCTGGCCGGACCCGACCTGGCAAAGATCGACAGCCAGCGCTTCGCGCGTCTGGCGCGCATCGGCAACATCACCCTGCTCGAACGGCCGACGGCGCGCGAAGTGCTGCTGATGTCGATCCGCGCGGCCCTGCGCACGCGCCGCCTGCAGTTCGCCGTGCGCGCGCACTGGCAGGCGCTCGAGCGGCATGCCAGTACGCTCGAAGCGGCCGTGGAGGAACGCACCGCTTCGCTGGAGCGCGAGATCGGCGAGCGCCGCCGCGCCGAGCGCGCGCTGGCCGAGGCGCGCCGGCTGGAGTCGCTGGGGCGCCTGACGGGCGGCGTGGCCCACGATTTCAACAACATCCTGCAAGTGATCTCGGGCTCGGAGACCCTGCTGCGCATGCTGCTTGCCAAGGACGCCAACGAACGTACCGGGCGGGCGCTCGACAGCATCCGGCGCGCGGCGGGACACGGCGCGGCGCTCACCCAGCAGCTGCTCGCCTATGCGCGGCGCCAGCCCCTGAACAACGTCACCCTGGACTTGTCGCTGTACCTGCATGCCGCGGCCGACATGCTGCGCGCGGCGGGCGGTCCCGCAGTCGCCCTGGAGCTGCTCCTCATGCATGCCTTGTGGCCGGTATCGGTCGATCCCGCCCAGCTCGACGCGGCCCTCCTGAACATCGCCGGCAATGCGCGCGATGCCATGCCCGAGGGCGGCCGCCTGGTGCTGGCGGCCCGGAACATGTCTTTACCCGATCCGGCCTGGCCGGAAGGCGAGGATCTGGACGGCGACTACGTCTGCATTACCCTCACCGACGACGGCGCAGGCATGTCCGAAGAAACCGCGCGCCAGGCCTTCGAGCCCTTCTTCACGACCAAGTCGGTCGGCAAGGGAACCGGCCTGGGCCTGTCCCAGGTCCATGGCTTTGCCAGCCAGAGCCACGGCCTTGCCTTTATCCGGCGCGAACGGCGCGGCACCACGGTGGGCATGCTGCTGCCACGCGGCGCCGGCGAGGCCCAGGCGAGCCAGGCCGCCGCAACCGAGGTGTCCGCGCATGCGCTGGCCGGCGCGCGTATCCTGTGCGTCGAGGACAACCCGGTCGTGGCGGAAACCATGTCGTCGCTGCTGTCCGTGCTCGACGCCGAGATCGTGCTGGTCGACAGCGCCGACGCCGCCATCGAGGCCGACTTCAGCGAGATCGACCTGGTCCTGTCGGATGTGATGATGCCGGGCAGTATGGATGGCATCGGCCTGGTGCACTGGCTCGCCAGCCGCCACCCCGGCCTGCCGGTGGTGCTGACCAGCGGCTACCTGGTCGATCCGGGCCGGCTGGCGTCGCTGCAGGTCCAGTTCCTGCGCAAACCCTACACGCTGGCGGCGTTGGCCCAGGCCATCTCCAGCGCGCTCGAGGGAGCCGGTCGATGACGGGAAGGGTTCAATCCTCCAGCAGCACCTTCAGCATGCGCTGCGGGTTGGCGATGAAGTCGTGCATCACGCGGTAGTGTTCGGTGTCTTCGTAGGCCACCTTGCGGATGCCGCCGGCGCCGCACTCGTAGATGATGGCGTCCGGGTAGGCCATCAGGATCGGCGAATGGGTCGCGACCAGGAACTGGCTGCCCTCGCGCACCAGGTCGTGCAGGCGGCTCAGCATGGCGAGCTGGCGCTGCGGCGAGAGGGCGGCCTCGGGTTCGTCGAGGACGAAGAAGCTTCTGCCGCCGAAGCGTTCCATGAACAGGGTGAGGAAGGCTTCGCCGTGCGATTGCTCGTGCAGCGACTTGCCGCCGTAGGAATCGATGAGGCCCGATCCGCCGGGTTCGCGGTCCAGCCTGTCGATCTCGGTACTGACGTTGAAGAAGCTTTCGGCGCGCAGGAAGTAGGCGTCGCGCGGTAGCGAGATGCCGCGTACCAGGCGCAGGTGTTCGTGCAGGGCCGAGTGCGAGGCGCGCGTCGTGAAATTGAAATTGCGGCTGCCGCCTTCGGCATTCAGCCCCATCGCCACCGCGATCGCTTCCAGCAGCGTCGACTTGCCCGAGCCGTTTTCACCAACGAAAAAGGTCACCTGCGGATGCATGGGCAAGCGGCCGAGCGAACGCACCACGGGCAGGGAAAACGGAAACGCGCCCGCGTGCGCGGCGGCCGACGGCTTGAGGCTGACTTCGGACAGGTAGGGGCGGTTTTTCATGTCGACGCTCCGCATCGGGCCAATGGGCTTTCATTCTAGCGGCATGCGCCTCTTTATCCGATGACAAGCCTCGACACTTGACGGTACAATCCCCCGCTTGAGTGAACGGTGTCCTTCCATCGACCGATGGAAGGGTGAAACGGGAAGCCGGTGACGCGCGGGATAGCCATCCCCGCCATTCCGGCGCAGCCCCCGCTGCTGTAAGCCTGACGAACCGGTTCAACGCCACTGCATCTGGGACTACCAGCGCGGGAAGGCAGGAACCGGGGAGGACGACGGCGAGCCAGAAGACCGGCCGTTCACATTGATTGTGCAAGACCCGGGGTGTGGTCTTGTCTGTTGGGTGTGCGTTGTTTTTCCGGCTTTGGCTTGTGCATGGCGTGCGGACGCATGCGCCGCTTTCTTGCGCGCGCGGTTTCGCAGGCCCCGGCGCGTCCGTAGAAGGAAACCGGCGCGCACCGGTCACTTTCCGGGATCGTCATGAACCTTCGCTTGAAAAAGGCGGCGTGGGCCGCCGCTTCGCTCGCGCTCGCCGCTTCTGCCCACGGCAAGGCCGAAGAGCAGCCCCTCGCCACCGTCCACATCACCGAGTCGCGCCAGGCGCCGGCCGGCCTGTCGCTCGACGACAGCAACGGCACCGGCTCGCGCCTGGGCCTGAGCGCACGCGAGACGCCGGCCAGCGTCAGCACGCTGGGCGCCGCCGACATCGCCGAACGCAGCCTCACGCGCGCCCAGGACGTGGCCATTCGCATGCCCGGCATGAGCGAGGCGCCGGCGCCGGGCAATGGCGGCAGCAGCCTGTCGGCGCGCGGCTTCGGCGGCCACAATTCGGTGGCCCAGCTGGTGGACGGCACGCGCCTGGTGGTTGCCGCCGGCACCATCAGCTACCCGTTCTCCACCTGGCCGCTCGAAGCGGTGGAAGTGCTGCGCGGCCCGGCATCGGTGCTGTATGGCGACGGCGCCATCGGCGCGGCCGTGAACTACGTGACGAAGCAGCCGCAGTTCGGGCGCAGCCGCCGCGAAGCCCTGTTCGGCGCCGGCTCGTACGGCACCTGGCAGGCCGGCGTCGGCTTCAGCGGACCGATCGACGACAGCCTGGCCTACTCGCTGTACGCCGACGCGGAAAAGAGCGACGGCTACCGGCGCGACAACGGCTACGAGCGCCAGAATGTATCGGGCGCGCTGGCCTGGCGCGTCAACGCCGACCTGAGCGCGACCCTGAGCCTGGACGCGGGCCGCAACGACGACGCGCGCTACTTCGGCACGCCGCTGCGTAATGGAAAACCCGACCCCAGCCTGCGCCGCATCAGCTTCAACGTCGACGACGCCCTGGTGCGCTACAACGACCGCATCGGCCGCCTGCGCCTGGATTACCGCGCCGCACCGGGAGTGCGCCTGCGTAACGAGAGCTACTACCTGACCAGCAAGCGCCACTGGCGTAACGCCGAAACCTATACCCTGAACGCCGCCGGCACCATGGTGAACCGTGGCGACTACCTGGAAATCCTGCACGACCAGGAGCAGTATGGCAACCGCTTCGACGCGGTCGTCGACGGCCGCATCGGCGGCCTGGCGAACCGGGTGGTGGTCGGCTTCGACTGGTACCGCACGCGCCTGGTGCACAGCAATAACGCGCCGTATGGCGGCGCCAGCACGGTCGACCCTTACGACTTCGCGCCGGGACTGTTCGTGAGCCCGGTGCCGACCATCCCCGGCCGCCGCGCCGAACTGGAAACGCGCGCGCTGTATGCCGAAGACATGCTCGACATCGCCCCCGGCTGGAAGATGGTGGCCGGCCTGCGCCGCGACGCCATGGATTTCGATCACCGCGATTTGCGCAGCGGGGTCGCCCTGGGCAAGAAGTATGCGCCGGTCACCGGACGTCTGGGCGCGGTGTGGTCGCCGAATGCGCAGGTGTCGGTCTACGGCCAGTTCGGCACCGCCACCGATCCATTGAGCGGCGCGCTGGCGCTGCCGAACGGCTCGGTGAGCTTCGACCTGACCCGCGGCCGCCAGCTCGAGTTCGGCGCCAAGGGCGCGCTGCCGGCGCTGAAAGGCGAGTGGACGCTGGCCGCCTACCGCATCGAGAAGCGCAATTTGCTGTCGCGCGATCCGGACAACCCGGGCGTGGCCCAGCAGATCGGCCAGCAATCCTCGACCGGGCTCGAAGTCGCCTTTGCCGCCGAGCTCCTGCGCGGCTGGACGATCGACGCGAACGCCGCCGTGCTGCGCGCCCGCTACGACGATTTCAAGGAGGTCGTGGCCGGCCAGGCGGTCTCGCGCGACGGCAATACCCCGGCCGGCGTGCCGGAACGTACCGCCAGCGTCTGGACCCGCTACCGCTTCCTGCCGCAGTGGGATGCCGGCCTGGGTGCGCGCTACGTCGGCCTGCGCGAATCGAATGCGGCGAACACGGTCAGCCTGCCGGCATACACCGTGCTCGACGCCTCCCTGGCCTGGCGCCAGTCGCCTGCGCTGACCCTGACGCTGGCCGTCAAGAACCTGGCCGACCGCGACTATGCCTTGTCCGGCAGCGGTGGCCTGCGCTGGCTGCTGGGCGCGCCGCGCACCGTGCAGCTGACGGCGCGCTCCAGCTTCTGACGCGCCGATGAAAAAGGCGCTGATCTTCCTGCACAAATGGCTGGGCGTGGGCCTGGCGCTGCTATTTTTGATGTGGTTCGCCAGCGGCATCGTGATGGTCTACGTGCCGTTTCCCGCCCTGGGCGTGGACGAGCGCCTGGCCGGGACGGCGCCGCTGCGCCTGGACGGCTGCTGCCTGGGCGCGCAGGAGGCTGCGGCGCGCGCCGATGTCGCCTTCAGCGAGGCGCGCCTGGGCATGCACGGCGTGGTGCCGGTGTGGCGCATACTAAGCAGCGACAAGCGCTGGCTCACCCTCGATGCGCGCGACGGCGCGGCGCTGGCGGCCCTGTCCGACGCCGAGGCGGCGCAGGTGGCGGAGCGCTTCAGCGGCCGCCGCGCCCTGCATGCCGAACGCCTGGAACGCGACCAGTGGACGGTCGCGCAGGGCTACAACCCGCACCGGCCGCTGGTGCGCGTGGCGATGGCCGGCGCCGACGGGCTGGAACTGTATGTCTCGCCCGGCGCCGCCGAGGTGGTGCTCGACACGCGCCGCGCCGAGCGCGCCTGGAACTGGGTCGGCGCGGTGCCACACTGGCTGTACTTCACCCAGCTGCGGCGCTGGCCGGAATTGTGGAACGGGGTGGTGGTGTGGCTGTCGCTGCCGGGCGTCTTGCTGGCCGCGAGCGGCCTGGCGCTGGGCGTCTGGCAGCTGTACCTGAACCGCAGCCGGTGGATTCCGTATCGGAAGTTCTGGATGCGCTGGCACCATATCGTGGGGCTGGCCGCGGGCGTGGCCTGCGTGACCTGGATATTCTCCGGTCTGTTGTCGATGAATCCCTTCGGGGTGTTTTCGCCGCGCGGTGCGACGCCGGGCGAGCGCACGGCCTGGATTGGCGAGCCGGCCGCGCTCCGCGTCAACCCGGCGCAGGCGCTGGCACTGGCCGCGCGGCCGGCAACGCGCGAGATCGACCTGGTGCAGCTGCAGGGCCGCAGCTGGTATCGCCTGCGCGGCGCGGCGGGCCCGGCCGACCAGGTGCTGGTGAGCGCGGACCGTGCCAATGAAGCCGTGCTGCCGGCCTTGCCGCGCGCCGCCGTCACGGCCGCCTTGTCCACGCTGCGTGTCGACGAGGCGGGGGCGGGCGCGCCGGTGCTGACGCGGCTGGCGCAGTACGATGGTTTGTATTATTCGCGCGAGCCGGCGGGGGAGGCCGGCACCCATACCCGGCCGCTGCCGGTCTGGCGCGCCGCATGGGCCGATGGCGTGACCTTGTATGCCGATCCCGCATCGGCGCGCCTGCTGCTGCGCGCAGATAGCGGCACGCCGTGGCAGCGCGTGCTGTACAACGGCCTGCACAGCTTCGACTTCGCGCCGCTGCTGGCGCGGCCGCTGTTGCGTGTTTCGCTGCTGCTCGGCTTGTGTGTGCTGGGACTGGTGCTGTGCAGCACGGGCTGCGTGCTGGCCTGGCGGGTGCTGGCGCCGGCCCGGCGCCGGGGGGAGGCTCGTTCGAATCGGGCGCGGTAGGATAGCGCGAACATTGCCGGAGCGTGGCTGGTGGGGTGGGTTTGCTTGCGGGATTGGGGCTGTTGCCTGAGGCGGTAGTGGTGTGTTTGATCCGCGTGGGCACAGGGTGCCCACCGTACGGGAAGCGTTTCGGGCGAGCTCATCCGAAAACCAACGGGATTTGCTCGAACTTGCCGATAACATCTCCCGTAGGGTGGGCACTCCGTGCCCACGCGGATCATGCACACCCACACCGTATCAGGCAACAGCCCCACATCCGCCCGCCTTCAATCCTCCACAAACACCACCGCCGTCCGCGGCGGAATGCTGAACGTCCCATTGACGCTGTCATAGCCCGCAGTGGCAGCGCGCTTGTCGCCTGCGCCGGCGGCCGTGTGCACCGGATGCAAACGCAGCTGCCTGCCGCGCAGCCCTGCGTCGGTGACCACGTGCGCCACCTTGTCGGCGTTGATCAGGTAAGTCAGGCTACCGAAGCGCGCGCCGGCATAACCCTTGCCGTCGATGGTGGCCGCGACCACCGTCGGCTCCTGCCGCGGCCCGGTGTTGAAGAAGCGCAGGCGCTGCGCCACATCCTCGGCCGTGCGCATGCGCAGCAGCGTGGTGCTGGCGCGGATCGCGAGCAGGTCGCGGAAGGCGTCGCGCGCAAAGGCGATGTCCGCCGGCTGCGCGCGCAGGGCGGCATTCGCCAGCAGCGGCTTGAACAGCGGCCAGTCCTTCGCATTGTCGTCCGCAGGCGGCAGGCCGGTGCCGAAATGGTTGGTCTGGTAAGTCCAGTCGAGACGATTGAACCAGTCGCCCGAGTTGAAGCTGTTGCGGTCCAGGGACTTGGAGCGCAGGATGTCCGAGCCGGCGTGGTAATAGGCGATGCCCTGGCTGAAGGCGGTAATCGCCAGGCCCAGTACCTGCACGCGCGCGCGGTCGGCGCTGCTGGTCTCCAGCGGCAGCTTCAACGCGTTGTTGTCGTACAGGGTCTGGTTGTCGTGGTTCTCCACATAGTTGACGGTCTCGCCCGGCTCGCTGGCGTAACCGGCCGGCTGGCCGCTGTAGTCGATGTCTTCCAGCTTGCGCGTGCTGCCCTCGAACGTGGCGAGCGGGTAGCTGCGCAGGGTGCCGGCCAGGCCGATGCGCACCATGTCGGCGGCGCGCAGCAGTTCCGTGGCCGGGCGTGCGCCGGCTTTCGCATTCGGGTCGTAGACCAGGCCGTTGATCCAGCCCTGGCGGCTCACCAGCGCCTCGCCCGAATCGCCGGCGCCGCCGCCACGCACGGCATCGCGCGCGCGGTCGCTGAAGGTGCCGATGCCGCTGCCGTTCAGCGACAGCTGCGAGGCCTGCACGAAGCGCGCGCCATTCGCCACTTCGCCGAAGTTCCAGCCTTCGCCCAGCAGCTGCACGCTGCGGCCGGTGGCCTTGTCCACCGCGCCTTGCAGGCGCTCCATCGCCGCGCGCGGCTGGTGGCCCATCAGGTCGAAACGGAAGGAATCGATCTTGTAGTGCCTGGCCCACAGCACCGCCGAGTCGATCATGAGCTTGCCCATCATGCGGTTTTCGGTGGCGGTGTTGTCGCAGCAGGTCGAGCGCTCGATGGCGCCCTTGGCGTTCAGGCGGTGGTAGTAGCCGGGGACGACGCGGTCCAGCACCGACTTGCCGTCTTGCCCGGCCACGAAGGTGTGGTTGTAGACCACGTCCAGGCCCACGCGCAGGCCGGCGCGGTGCAAATGCATCACCATCTCGCGGAACTCGACGATGCGGCGCGCGCCGTCGGCCGGGTCGCTGGCGTAGCTGCCTTCCGGGGCGTTGTAGTGCCAGGGGTCGTAGCCCCAGTTGTAGCAGTCGGTGTGGGCGGTCTTGCGGATCAATGCCTGCTGGGTGTCGCCGTCGGGTGCGCCGGTGGGCTGGGGCCGGGCGCAGTTCTTTTCCGGGATGCTGGCGATGTCGTAGACGGGCAGCAGGTGGATGTCGGTCATGCCGGCCTGCGCCAGGGCCTTCAGGTGGCGCATGCCGTTCGAGTCCGATTCGCCAAAGGCGGTGTACTTGCCGCGCTTCGCGGGCGGCACGGTCTCGTCGTCGCGCGAGAAGTCGCGCACGTGCAGTTCATACACGGCCATGTCGACCGGCGACCTCACCGTTTGCGGGGCGCGTTCCTTGTCCCAGCCGGCAGGCTTGAGCTTGGCGGCGTCGAGGTCGGCGATGTAGCTGCGCTGCGAATCCGTGCTCAGGCTGACCGAATACGGGTCGGTGACCAGGTTGCGCACCAGGCCGGCCTGTTCGCTGACCACGTCGACGGCGTAGGTGTAGTAGCGGCCCGAGAGGTCGGCCGGGGCCTGGGCGTTCCAGACGCCGGTGGCGGGGTCCAGTGCCAGCTGGTGCACGGCGCCGGCGCGGCTGCTGCCGCTGTCGAAGACGCAGACGGCGGCCTGCTGCGCGGTGGGGGCCCAGAGCTTGAAGCCGGTGCGCTTCCTGGCAGGCGTGGCGCCGAGGTCGGGGACCTGCTCGGCGGCGGCGTACAGATCGTCGAGGGCGCCGGCGGCTTGCAGGCGGGTCGCGGCGAGCACGGTGCCGTCGGGGGCTTCCCGTGTCAGCACGAGCTGTTCGCGGTGCAGGGCAGGGAGGCGGGCGAGGTCCTTGTCGGCCAGCTTCAGGACGGGGCCGGCGGCGAGGTACTGGAAGCGCTCGGCAGCGTCTTTTGGAACGGCGTTGGTGCTCTCCAGGTCGAGTGCGCCGGCGGCGCCCTTGACCTTGCGGCCGACGATGGTTTCGATGGCTGCCGTGGGGGAGTGGTGGAGTTTGAACTTGCCGTCGCTCGGCGAGCCGGGCCACTTCGCCAGCGCGCGGTTCAGCCAGACGGCGCGGGCTTCCAGTGCATGCGGGGCGGCGGCCAGCGTGGTGGTGGCGGGGCCGTTGCAGGCGTCCAGGGAAATTGCGGCGTGAGCGGAGGAGGCGAGGGCGGTGGCGAGAGCGAAGGGGACAGTTCGGATCATGTTGTCGGTTGTGGTGACGCGCGTGAATGCGAGCGTGATTTGAACGCGTGGGCACGGGGCGCCCACCCTACGCATGCAAACGTCTGCGGCTGCGAATAGGTAGGGTGGGCGCCCCGTGCCCACGCGTTGATAGTTAGCGATAAGCGACCCGGCCCGAAATCGAAGCCGGAAACACCAAGCGCCTAGACCTTCGCCGCCGACGGCGACTTCGACGAATCCAGGCTGCGATAGTGATCCACCATCTTGTACCGCTTCGCATACAACCCGAACGCCACCGCCGCCAGCGCCGCGAAGCCGGCAAAGAAGAACATCTGGAACGCGATCACGCTCAGGCCCGACCCGGCGATGGAATTGACCACCGCGTCGTTCTTCACCGCCGCATTCACCACTAGCACCCACAGGTTGCCCACCGTGACCGCGAGGCTCCACAGCGCCATGATCGCGCCCTTCATCGAGGCCGGCGCCTGGCTGTAGGCGAACTCCAGGCCCGTGGCCGAGACCAGCACCTCGCCCATGGTCAGCAGCGCGTAGGGCAGGATCTGCCAGGCCATCGAGGTTGGCGTGCCGGCGTCCATCGACACCTGGATCGCGCCGATCACCAGCCACGACAAGGCCGAGAAGGCGATGCCCGAGGTCATGCGGCGCAGCGGCGTCGGCGTGATGCCGATCTTTTGCAGCATAGGGAACAGCACCAGGTTATTGAAGGGGATCAGCAGCATCACCAGCAGCGGGTTCAGCGCCTGCATCTGGGCCGGCAGCAGGGTGAACTCGTTGCCGAATACCGAGAAGGTGGTGATCATCGAGTTCGCCTGGACGATCCAGGTCGAGGCCTTCTGATCGAACAGCGACCAGAACGGCGTGACCAGCGCGAACACCACCAGGATGCGCAGCACCGCGCGCACGCCGTCCACCGCATCGTCGGGGTGGTGGCCGCGTGCGCGTTCCAGCTGCATCGAGATCCCCATGCCGACAAAGGCCAGCAGCAGCACCAGCGCCGTGCAGGCCGCGATCACGAAGCCCCAGCTTGGCGACATCAGCAGCGAGGCGATCGCGCCGAACAAACCGACCATGGCGACGGTGCGGCCGGCGCCGTTGGTGGACAGCGCGGTGCGCGCCACGCGCGAGAACGAGTGCGGGTTCGGCGCGGCGGGCGGCACGTGCACGTACTTCTTCTTCCCGCTCCAGAACACCATGGTCGCGATGAACATCATGATGCCGGGGATGCCGAAGGCGACCGCCGGCCCGTAGTTCTTCAGGAACAGCGGCATCAGGAGCGATGCGAAGAAGGAGCCGAAGTTGATGATCCAGTAGAAGGCGTCGAACACGATCTTCGCCTTGTCCTTGTTCGTCTGGTCGAACTGGTCGCCGACAAAACTCGACACCAGCGGCTTGATGCCGCCCGAGCCGAGCGCGATCAGGCCCAGGCCGAGGTAGAAGCCTTTCACGTTGTCCTCGAAGATGGCGAGGCAGGCGTGGCCGGCGCAGTAGACGAGGCTGAGCCAGAACACCGTGTTGTACTTGCCGAAGAAACGGTCGGCCAGCCAGCCACCCAGCAGCGGGAAGAAGTACACGCCGATCACGAAGGTGTGGAACACGTGCTTGGCTTCGCCGGTACGCTCGGACTCCGGCAGGAACAGCAGCAGCGTCGAGATCAGGAAGGGCGTCAGGATGTTGCGCATCCCGTAGAAGCTGAAGCGCTCGCAACCTTCGTTGGCGATGATGTACGGGATCTGGCGGGGCATGCGTCCGCTGGAGGGCGTGGTCGGCTGGTTCATGGACTCGTCCTGTGAGTGAATTAACCCGGGATGCTATGACGCCCTTGCGGTCTTGGCAACCGGAAAATTGATGTTGACATCACTGAACCGTAGTTTAGCTACTTTTGTTTCACGCCATGCAAATAGTATTTGCAAGTAAGCCTTTGAATGCAAAGAATATTTGCATGGATCGGCAGCGTTTTCGAAGATTGTAATGTTGCAAAAGTTGCTGTATATTACGTAAAAATCAGCAACCCAACCGGACTCCCCACGTCATGACCCAGACTACCAAGCAAACGAACGACTGGTGGCGCGAAGCCATCATCTACCAGGTCTACCCGCGCAGCTATCTCGACACGAATGGCGACGGCGTGGGCGATATTCCGGGCATCACCGCGAAGCTCGACTACATCGCCAGCCTGGGCGTGAACATCGTCTGGCTCTCGCCCTACTTCAAGTCGCCGATGAAGGACTTCGGCTACGACATCTCCGACTACTGCGACGTCGACCCGCTGTTCGGCACCCTGGCCGACTTCGACGCGATGGTCGCCAAGGCGCACTCGCTCGGCCTGAAGATCATGATCGACCAGGTCATGGCGCACACCGCCGACGCCCACCCGTGGTTCGTCGAAAGCCGCGCCAGCCGCGACAATCCGAAGTCGGACTGGTACGTCTGGGCCGACGCCGCCCCGGACGGCAACCCGCCGAACAACTGGATGGCCGTCTTCGGCGGTTCGGCATGGCAGTGGGACACGCGCCGCAAGCAGTACTACATGCACAACTTCCTGGTCAGCCAGCCGCAGCTGAACTTCCATAACCCCGACGTGCAGAAGGCCCACCTGGACGCGCTGCGCTTCTGGCTCGAGCGCGGCGTCGACGGCGTGCGCATGGATGCCTGCAACTACCACTTCCACGACACCGAATTGCGCAGCAATCCGCCGGCCACCAAGCGCGACACCGCCTCGGTCACCGACGTCAACCCCTACGGCATGCAGTCCCACATCTACGACAAGACGCGTCCGGAAAACCTGGCCTTCCTGTGCAAGATCCGCGCGCTGCTGAACGAATACGGCGCCGTGTCGATCGGCGAAGTCGGCGCCGACGACGCCCTGGCATGCATGGCCGAGTACACGGCCGACGGCGACAAGCTGCACATGGCCTACAGCTTCAATTTGCTGACGCCGGAATTTACGGCCAGGCACATCCGCACCCAGGTCGAGGAATTCGAGGCGCGCGTGCAGGGCGGCTGGGCTTCCTGGTCGGTCGGTAACCACGACGCGATCCGCGTGGTCACGCGCTGGCGCGGCGAGGATGCGCCGGTCGACTTTGCGGCGATGGTGCTGGCGATGCAGCTGTCGCTGAAAGGCACGCCTTGCCTGTACCAGGGCGATGAACTGGCGCTGCCGGAAGCCGACGTGCCCTTCGAGCTGCTGCAAGACCCGTACGGCATCACCTTCTGGCCCGAGTTCAAGGGCCGCGACGGCTGCCGCACGCCGATGCCGTGGACCGATGCGGCGCCGAACGCCGGTTTCACCGAAGGCAAGCCATGGCTGCCGGTGGCCGAGCCGCACCGCATCGCTGCCGTGTCGGTGCAGGACAAGGACCCGGCCTCGAGCCTGAGCGCCGCACGCCGCATCATTCACTGGCGCCAAAGCCTGCCGCAGCTGACCCGCGGCGGCATCTCCTTCTTCGAAGCGCCGGAGCCGGTGCTGGCGCTGCGCCGCACGCTCGATGGCGAGCCGACCATCCTGGCCGCCTTCAACCTGTCGGGCCAGCCGGTGAGCTTCGACTGGGCCGAGACCGTGCAGGCGCAGGACCTGGAAGGCCACGGCCTGCCGGGCGAGGCGGCGAACGGCCGCGTGACCCTGCCGGCCTACGGCGCCTGGTTCGGTACTGTCGCCTGATGGGGGGCGGGCACGAGCCAGAAAAGTTCGCGCGCACCGCGTTTGCCGATGGCCCGCGCCTGCTGGCCGACATCGGCGCAACGCACGCGCGCTTCGCCTTGCAGACGGCACCGGGCACCTTCCGTTCGGTGGCGGTGCTGCGCTGCGAGGATTTCGACGGCATCGTGCCGCTTTTGCAGCACTACCTGCGCGAGCATGCGGACCTGACCCTGCACCACGCCGCCTTTGCGGTGGCCAATCCCGTCAACGGCGACCAGGTGCGCATGACCAACCGCGCCTGGGAATTCTCGACCGAGGCGCTGCGGCGCGAGCTGGGCCTGTCGACGCTGCTGGTGGTGAACGACTTCACGGCGCTGGCCATGGCGATTCCGGTGCTGGCGCCGAACGACCTGCTGCAAGTGGGTGGCGGCGCGCCCGCATCGAACGCGGTGATCGGCGTGCTGGGGCCGGGCACCGGTCTCGGTGTGTCGGGCGTGATCCCGACCGCCGACGGTTTCGTCACCCTCGGCAGCGAGGGCGGCCACATGAACTTCGCGCCAAGCGACGAGCGCGAGTTCGCGATCCTGCAGTTCGCCTGGCGCGAGTGGCAGCACGTGTCGAACGAGCGCCTGATCTCGGGGCCGGGCATGGAGCTGACCTACCGCGCGCTCGCACAGCGCAACGGCATCCAGGATGCGCCGGCGCGCAGCGCGGCCCGCATCATCGCCGGCGCCCTGGACGAGGGCGATGCGCTCTGCTTCGAGGTGCTGGAAGTCTTTTGCGGCATGCTGGGCGGGGCCGCCGCCAACCTGGCGGTGACGCTGGGCGCATTCGGCGGCGTGTACATCGGCGGCGGCATCGTGCCGCGGATGGGCGAGTGGTTCATGCACTCTCCCTTCCGTGCGCGCTTCGAGGCCAAGGGCCGCTTTTCAAGCTATTTGTCGAGCATTCCCACCTACGTCATCACCACGCCGAATCCGGCCTTCCACGGCGTGGCGACGATTTTGTCGGAACACCTGCGCGGCCGCAGCGGCGCCAACACGCTGATGGAGCGCATCAAGCACCTGCGGCAGGAACTCACGCCGGCCGAGGGGCGCGTCGCCGCCCTGGTGCTGGAGCAGCCGCGCCTGGTGCTGAACGAACCGATCGCGGACATCGCGCGCCTGGCCGAAGTGAGCCAGCCGACCGTGATCCGCTTCTGCCGTTCGCTCGGCTTTTTGGGGCTGGCCGATTTCAAGCTGAAGTTCGCCAGCAGCCTGACCGGCGCCATTCCGGTGCGCCACAGCCAGGTGCGCAACAGCGACAGCACGCATGACCTGTCGGCCAAGGTGATCGACAACACGGTGTCGGCCATTTTGAAATTCCGCGACCAGCTGGACGTGCGCTCGCTCGACCGCGCCATCGAGCTGGTGAGCAAGGCCAGGCGGGTCGAGTTCTACGCGCTCGGGAATTCGCGCGTGGTGGCGCTGGATGGGCAGCACAAGTTCTTCCGCTTCCGGATTCCAACCGCGCTGTACGGCGACGCGCATTTGTTCGCGCTGGCGGCGGATTTGCTGGGGCCGGGCGACGTGGTGATTGCGATCTCGAAGTCGGGGCAGTTGCCGGAGCTGCTGCGCGCGGTGGACATCGCGCGTGCGGCCGGGGCGGACGTGATTGCGATCGGCAGCGGACAGTCGCCGTTGGCGCGCAGGGCGACCGTGTGCCTGGCGGTGGACCATGCCGAGGACAGCACCAGCTTCCTGTCGATGATTTCGCGGATCCTGCAGTTGCTGCTCATCGATATCATGGCGGTGGGCTTATCGATTGATGCGCACAATGGGCGCGAGAAGGAAGCGGCGCAGTCGGAAGTGGGGCGCTTGTTGATTTCACACATGGGAAGTTAGGGACCTGGAATCTGGTGGGTTCAAGAACCCACCCTACATCTGCGGTCGTAGGGTGGGTTCTCGAACCCACCATTCCTAACCACATCCCGGTAGCGTGCTGTTCGTAGGGTGGGTTCTTGAACCCACCATCCCCAACCACCATCCCCAACCACCATCCCCAACCACCATTCCCAACCACCATCCCCAACCACCATCCCCGCGCCCCGACATACGGAAGAAGGTGCCGCCGACCGTGGGAGGAGTCACCACGCGTCTACCGCGAAACGCTGGTGAATCGGCCGGCAGCACCCCCAAGATAATCCGCACCTACCCGCCGAGTTTGATTCAGCTCAATCGTGCTGGACTGGAGGCTTCAATCCGCCGACTTCAGCCGGATCTTGTGTACCCCGCGCCGCCAATCGTCCAGCGACATCACCGTGTCGTTCTCGGCATCTTCTACCAGGATGTCATTCCCCGTCTGGGCCACCAGGAAACTCTCGCGCCGCAGCACCCGGTCGGCGCGGTTCTCGACAAAACTCAGCTGCCAGTACTGCCGCCCGTTGAGCGTGCGCGGCTTGGGGTCGTCTTCGATGATCGCCCCATGCGCCTTGCCGTGCGAGCGCTTCTCGATGTCGCGCGACCATTCCTTCACCTCGGGCAGGGCCAGCAAGGCCGCTGTGGCCTGGTCGAGCGTCACGATCGGCTCGGCCGGCTTCTCCACCTTCGGCGGGGCGGGCGGCGCCGGCGGCGGTTCCTGCTTGTCCTTGCAGCCGGCCAGGGCGGCAGCGGCAAGGACGCAAGCGCTGAATAAACGGGAAGGGGCGGACAGGGAGCCGCGTGCAATCATGATCGAACCTTGTCAAAAAACGTGGGGCCATACTAGCCGATGTGTGGACCATGGACAAATGCCGGCGTAGGCGCGTGAGTTTTGCAGCATAAGCAATTCTCACCAATTGTTGCCGTAAGCCAACAAATGAATTCATGCGTAAAATTGATGGAATTGACCCCAACAATTGATATTCCTGATATCGCACAGAGCACATGCCGTGTGGCCTTCTTGGAATCTTTTCTCCTATGACATTCTTATCGAATATGAAAATCGGGCACCGTCTGGCGCTCGGTTTTGCCCTTGTCCTGGCCCTGTCCATCCTGGTCACGGCCATCAGTATCGTCAAACTCAACACCGTGGCCGAAGCCGCCGAGCAGATGCTGGCCCAACCCATCAAGAAGGAGCGCCTGATCGGCGACTGGGCCAGCAACATTGCCGTGGCCGTGATCCGTACCTCGGCCATCATCAAGAGCAGCGATCCTTCGCTGACCGATTTCTTTGCCAGGAACATCGAAGAAACGAATGCCAAGGCCACGGGTTACCTGAGAGACGTCGAGGCGCTTCTCACCACGCCGGAAGAAAAGGCGATCTTCGAGAAGATGATGGCGCTGCGCGACGGTTATGCCGGCGGACGCAAGGAAGCCGTGCGCCTGAAGAGCGAAGGCAAGGTGGAAGAAGCCATGCAGGTCCACGACAAGGTCTACATTCCGGCGGCCCAGGCCTACCAGGCGAATATCCAGGCCCTGGTAGCGCTGCAGCGCAAGCAGGTCGACGACCTGCGTGACGAAATCCGCTTCACCCGCAACGACAGCCG
Organism: Massilia sp. YIM B02769; assembly: GCF_030411995.1. GTDB lineage: Bacteria > Pseudomonadota > Gammaproteobacteria > Burkholderiales > Burkholderiaceae_D > Telluria. The sequence goes on along the minus strand of NZ_JASNRC010000002.1, from coordinate 423,643 downwards.
CCGCACCATGCTGCTGCTGGGCGCCCTCAGCGTGGCCTTCGGCAGCCTGTGCGCCTGGTGGCTGACCCGTTCGATCACCCGTCCGGTGCAGTCGGCCGTGGCGCTGGCCCGGCGCGTGGCCGCCGGCGACCTGACCAGCCGCAGCGAAGCCTGTACGAAGGACGAGATCGGCGTGCTGCAAGACACGCTGGCCGACATGAATGCCAAGTTGCACGGCCTGGTGACCGAGATCCGCGGCGGCTCGCATGCGATCGCTACCGCCTCGTCGGAAATCGCGGCCGGCAACCTCGATCTGTCGTCGCGTACCGAGCAGCAGGCCAGCTCGCTGGAGGAAACGGCCAGCTCGATGGAAGAACTGAATTCGACCGTCTCCCAGAACGCCGACAATGCGCGCCAGGCCAGCATGCTGGCGATCTCGGCCAGCGAAGTGGCGGGACGCGGCGGCGTAGTAGTGGAACAGGTGGTGCAGACCATGGCGTCGATCAACGAATCGTCGAAAAAGATCGCCGACATCATCGGCGTGATCGACAGCATCGCCTTCCAGACGAACATCCTGGCGCTGAACGCGGCCGTGGAAGCGGCGCGCGCCGGCGAGCAGGGCCGCGGCTTTGCCGTGGTGGCCACCGAAGTGCGCAACCTGGCGCACCGCTCGGCGAATGCGGCCAAGGAAATCAAGGACCTGATCGACGACTCGGTGACCAAGGTCGACGATGGCGCGCGCCTGGTCGACCAGGCCGGCGCCACCATGACGGAAATCGTCGGCAGCGTGCAGCGCGTGACCGACATCATCGGCGAGATCACCGCCGCCACCGGCGAGCAGACGGTCGGCATCGGCCAGATCAACGAGGCCATCACGCAGATGGACCAGGTGACCCAGCAGAACGCCGCCCTGGTCGAGCAGGCGGCGGCCGCGTCGAACGCGATGCACGAGCAGGCCGGCCAGCTGCTGGAGGCGGTCAGCGTGTTCAAGCTGAGCGACAACGCGCAGCCGCCGCAGCAGGGCCGTGGTGCCCGTGCCGCCCAGCCGCTGCGTCCCTTGCTGGCTTGACGCCGGCGATCAGCTGAAGACTCAGGCCTCGCCGGCGATCTCTTCCTTGAGCGAGGCCATGTCGATCACGTAGCGGAAGCGCACGTCGCCCTTTTCGACCTTCTTGTAGGCGTCGTTGATGTCCTGGATGCGGATCATCTCGATCTCCGGTCCGATATTGTGCTCGGCGCAGAAGTCGAGCACGTCCTGGGTCTCGGCCAGGTTGCCGATCAGCGAGCCGGCCACCGAGCGGCGCATCTGCGCCAGCTGCATGTTGTCCAGCGGCGCCAGCGGTTCCAGCGCGCCGACCACGCACAGCACGGCGTCCTGTTTCAGCAGGGCGGTGAAGGGGTTCAGGTCGTGCTTCTCGGGCACGGTCGAGAGGATGAAGTCGAAGCTTGTTTCGAGTTCCTCGAAGGCGTCCTTGTCCTTTTCCAGCACGGCCTTGAAGCCCAGCTTCTGCGCTTCCTCGATCTTGTCCTTGGTGGTGGTGAACAGGGTGACTTCGGCGCCCAGGGCTTTCGCCAGTTTCGCCGCCATGTGACCGAGGCCGCCCATGCCGATCACGCCGACCTTGTCGCCGGCCTTCACGCCCCAGCGGCGCAGCGGCGACCACGTAGTCACGCCCGCGCACAGGATCGGTGCGGCCACTTCGGGACGCAGGTTGGCCGGGATCTTCAGCACGAAATCTTCCTTTACGACCACGATGTTCGAGTAGCCGCCGAAGGTGTTGTCGCGGCCGTAGATGTTCTTGCCGCCGGCTTTCGCTTTCGGCTTCATCGGGCCGTTGTAGGTGGCCAACCAGCTGTTCGGGCCGCCGCAGTAGTTCTGGTCGCCGTCCTGGCAGGCCGGGCAGGTGCCGCAGCTGTCGATCATGCAGCCCACGCCGACCAGGTCGCCCACGGCATGGCGCTTCACGGCGGCGCCGACCTTGGTGACGCGGCCGACGATCTCGTGGCCGGGCACGCAGGGGTAGACCGTGTTCGACCATTCGTTTTTCACCTGGTGGATGTCCGAGTGGCAGACGCCGCAGTACAGGACGTCGATTTCGACCTCGTGCGCGCTGGGGTCGTCACGTTCGAATTCGTAGGGTTTCAGGCGGCTGAAAGAGTGCTTGGCCGCGTAGCCAGTGACCTTGATCATGTTCGCTCCGGTTGAAGGTGGATCGAAGACCATAGGCCGGCATGATAGGCGCGTCTGTTAGGTTGCGCGCTCAGTGCGGTAACGCGATCAGATTGTGTGGGTTGGCGGATGAATTGGTATTTGGTCGGCAGGCTTGGTGGGCGCTGTTGCCTGTTCTGTTAATGGTGTGCATGATCCGCGTGGGCACGGGTGCCCACCCTACGGTCACCATTATCGGCGAGATCATATGAAACCCGAGCGATCACCGTTGGCAGCGAGATCATACGAAACCCGGATACGCAGCGTATCCCGTAGGGTGGGCACTTGTGCCCACGCGGACGATGCATTCCGATACCATGACAGGCAACAGCCCCGATAACAGGAGATCGCATGACGTTCATACGACCACTCGCCGGCGCCATGCTGCTGGCCTTGACCCTGCACACCACCGCCCACGCCGCCCCCGACCCCCGCGCCCAGGCCGAAATCGCCCACCTGCTCGACTACGTGGCCACCCCCGGCTGCCAATTCGACCGCAACGGCAGCTGGCACGCCGGCGCCGAGGCGCGCAGCCACCTGCAGCAGAAATACGACTACCTCGTCAAACGCAAACTGGTCACCGACGCCGAATCCTTCATCGCCAGGGCCGCCACCGAAAGCAGCATGAGCGGCAAGCCCTACCAGGTGAAATGCGGCAGCGGCAAACCCGTCGCCAGCGCAAGCTACCTGAAGGAAGAACTGCAGCGCTTCCGCAACCGCGCGCCGAAATAAAACAAGCCTGCAAGGCGCACACCTTGCAGGCTCGATCGTTCAATTCGGCAGTTCTGCTTCCGCAAGCTGCAGGCCATGCTGCTCGCACCAGGCCCCCAGCACCGCGCGCGTCTGCGCTTCGCGGAACACATGCCAGTGCCCGCTCAGCCCCTTCTGCTCGACCAGCTCGCTGAACTCACGATAGCCGCCCGCGCGCTTGAACATGGCGCGCACGCGTTCCGCATTGTCGGGCAGCGCGGCGTCGGCGAAATCGAACACCAGCTCCAGCCCTAGCGCCAGGCTGCCCACGCGCGGCACCGGCACATAGCGGTTCGAGGTGTCGATGTCTTCCGGCAGCGGCGCCAGCTCCTCGTCCAGCGCGTCCGAACGCAGGTACACCGCGCCCGTGTCGAGGCAGACCCAGCCCTCATCCGGGGTGTCCGGGTCCGACACGGTCAGGACCGCGTCCTCGAGTTCATCTGCATTTACTGTAACCAAACTATTCTCCTAAAACAAAAAGCCCGCAGGGCGCAAACCCCGCGGGCCTTCAGCATACAACAGCATAGCGCCGGCGAACCGGCGCCGGGCATTACATCATGCCGTCCATGCCGCCCATGCCGCCCATACCACCCATGCCGCCCATACCGCCGGCTGGCTTGTCTTCGGCGATTTCCGAAACCATGCAGTCGGTGGTCAGCATCAGGCCGGCGATCGACGCTGCGTTCTGCAGGGCCGAGCGGGTGACCTTGGCTGGATCCAGCACGCCCATTTCGACCATGTCGCCGTAGGTGCCGTTGGCAGCGTTGTAGCCGTAGTTGCCCTGGCCAGCCAGGACGCCCGAGACCACGACCGATGCTTCTTCGCCGGCGTTCTGGACGATCATGCGCAGCGGCTCTTCCATGGCGCGCAGGACGATCTTGATGCCAGCTTCCTGGTCAGGATTGTCGCCTTGCACTTGCAGGTTGGCGCGGGCACGCAGCAGGGCGACGCCGCCGCCTGGCACGATGCCTTCTTCCACCGCAGCGCGGGTCGCGTGCAGCGCGTCTTCCACGCGTGCTTTCTTCTCTTTCATTTCGACTTCGGTGGCAGCGCCAACCTTGATCACGGCAACGCCGCCGGCCAGCTTGGCCACGCGCTCTTGCAGCTTCTCGCGGTCGTAGTCCGAGGTCGCTTCTTCGATCTGGATACGCACTTGCTTGACGCGCGCTTCGATGTTTTCAGCCGAACCTGCACCGTCGATGATGATGGTGTTTTCCTTGCCGACTTCGACGCGCTTGGCTTGGCCCAGTTCGGCCAGGGTGACCTTTTCCAGGGTCAGGCCGACTTCTTCGGCGATGACCTGGCCGCCGGTCAGGACAGCGATGTCTTCCAGCATGGCCTTGCGACGGTCGCCAAAGCCAGGGGCTTTCACTGCAACGGTCTTCAGGATGCCGCGGATGTTGTTGACGACCAGGGTCGCCAGCGCTTCGCCTTCGATGTCTTCGGCGATGATGACCAGCGGACGGCCAGCCTTGGCAACTTGCTCCAGCACCGGCAGCAGGTCACGGATGTTCGAGATCTTCTTGTCGCACAGCAGGACGAACGGGTTGTCGTGGATCGCGACTTGCTTGTCCGGGTTGTTGATGAAGTAAGGCGACAGGTAGCCGCGGTCGAACTGCATGCCTTCGACGATGTCCAGCTCGTCGTTCAGCGACTTGCCGTCTTCGACGGTGATGACGCCTTCCTTGCCGACCTTTTCCATCGCTTCAGCGATGCGCTCGCCGATCGAGTAGTCCGAGTTGGCCGAGATCGCGCCGACCTGGGCGATTTCTTTCGAGGTGGTGCATGGCTTGGCGATCTTGGCCAGCTCTTCGACGGTGGCAGCCACTGCCTTGTCGATGCCGCGCTTCAGGTCCATCGGGTTCATGCCGGCGGCAACGAACTTCATGCCTTCGCGCACGATGGCTTGTGCCAGCACGGTCGCGGTGGTGGTGCCGTCGCCGGCGTTGTCGCTGGTTTTAGAGGCGACTTCCTTGACCATCTGCGCGCCCATGTTCATGAGCTTGTCTTTCAGTTCGATCTCTTTCGCGACCGAGACGCCGTCCTTGGTGACGGTCGGTGCGCCGAACGAGCGGTCGAGCACGACGTTGCGGCCTTTCGGGCCCAGGGTGACTTTGACTGCGTTGGCGAGGATGTTGACGCCTTCGACCATCTTGGCGCGCGCTGCGTCGCCGAATACTACTTCTTTAGCTGCCATTTTCTGTTTCTCCGTTTATTCGGTAGATGTTCTGTGGGGAGGATTACGAGACCAGGACGGCCATGATGTCTTCTTCGCGCATCACCAGCAGTTCCTGACCATCGACCTTGACGGCCTGGCCCGAGTACTTGCCGAACAGGACGCGGTCGCCGACCTTGACTTCCAGTGCGCGCAGCTGGCCGTTGTCCTGGACCTTGCCGGCGCCGACAGCCAGGATCTCGCCCTGGTCTGGCTTTTCAGCCGCGGCATCAGGGATGATCAGACCCGAGGCGGTCTTGGTTTCCTGGTCGAGACGCTTCACGATAACGCGATCGTGCAGAGGGCGAAGGTTCATGCAAAACTCCTTATTCAGTGTGTGGACTAGCTGTTAATCTGCGTTGGTTGCCGCATCGCCCGGTGGGACCTGAACGCTGCGGCGGGAAAGAGTTGTTAGCACTCTCAACTAACGAGTGCTAATTATAGGGACGATAATTCGGCATTTCAAGTTGCCATGTTGCGAATTTGGCTGTGCCTGGTTGATCCGGATCAAAGTGGGCCAGACGTCACGATGCATGCAGGCGTCCAGCGAAGGTGTGGCGAAAAGCATAAACGCGGAGGTTAGCATTGATTCGGCGCTACTCGCCGCACTCTTGGCTGGTAATGACATAGATCAAACTCGACCAAACCGCACCTTGACGACAGCCGAACGGTGGACTTCAGCGGATGAGCTTACAATTCGTGCAATCCGTGCTCTGCCGCGTCTTTCCGAGAGTTGCCTGTGCGTCGACACCTTTCCTGCCTCCTGCTTGCCGCGCTCGCTGCCGGCAGTGTCCATGCCGCCGGGCCGAATGCGCCCGAGGCCGAGTGCGCCGCGCTCGGCAAACTGGCTTATCCCGCCGTCGACCGGCCGAGCGCCGCGCAACAGGCGGCATTGGCAAGCTGCGACGCGCCTGCGCTCTACTACGGCATCCGCCAGCCGCGCGACTTCGTCAAGGCACGCCACTGCGCCTTCACGCCGGACAAGGACGACGATGTGTTCTCGAAAAAGGCGGGCGTGCTGATGATGCTGTACGCGAACGGGCAGGGCGTCGCACGTAACCTGCAACTGGCGAAGAAGGCGGCCTGCGCGGCCGGCGGCGCGCCGGCCGAACTGAGCGGACGGCTGACCCACTTGAATGACATGGCGCCAGGCAAAAGCGCAGCCGGCCAGACCATCGACTTCTGCGAAGACGTCACCAGCGGCATGATGATGGGCTATTGCGCTTCGCTGGGTGCGGCCCAGGACGACGTCAAGCGCGAGGGAGCGCTGGCTGCGATCGCCGCCACATTCAAGCCGAACGAACGGGCCGCTTTCTCGCGCCTGCTGAACAGCCTGTCGCGCTTCGTCGAGGCGCGCGGCGGCAACGAGGTCGACCTCAGCGGCACGGCGCGCGGTGCGATGGTTGTCGAGGAAGAAGACGCGCAGAAGGATGCCTTCCTGGCTGCGCTGCAAGCCTTCGAGCGCGGCAAGCTGCCGCGCTTCAGCGCCGCCCAGGACCAGGCCTTCGATCGCGAACTGAATACGGTGTACGGACAATTGCGGCGCCTGCCGGCCCAGGAATACACGACCATCAAGATGGCCGACATCCAGGCGACCCAGCGCATCTGGCTGACCTACCGCGACGCGTGGGTGGAATTCGGCAAGCTCAGGTATCCTGCTGTCCCGGCGCACGCCTGGCGCGCCTATTTCACCCAGCAGCGCACGGCCATGCTGAAGGCACTCCTGGAAGAGCTGAGCTAGCAACTGCCACGCTCTCTTGTTGACTGTCAAACCTTATCAGACCTATAGTTACGAATGATTTCCGAATTCCAAGACCTATCCGACAAGATCGAGCGCCTCGCCGCGCTGGTCGGATCGCTGCGCAGCGAAAATGCGCAACTGCGCCAGACCAACGTGCTGCTCAATGAAGTGAACACGGCGCTCCTCGAGCGCCTGGTCGAGGCCCAGCATCGGATCGAGGCCGTCATCGAGCAATTGCCCGCACCGGCCGAAGAGGAAGAAGCACCCACCAACGCCGAGGCCCGCGAATGATTTACCTGGATGTCACGATCATGGGCCAGCCCTACCGCCTGGCCTGCAAGGAAGGCGAGCAGGCCACCCTGCGCGACGCCGTGCGCTACCTCGACGGCAAGATGACCGCGCTGCGCGATTCCGGCAAGGTGAAGGGCAACGACCGCATCGCCGTCATGGCCGCGCTCAGCGTCGCCGCCGAATTCCTGTCGGTCAAGTCGCCGCAAGGCCCACTTTCCGATATGACAATGCTAGAAGTGAAACAAAAGCTCGAAGTCATGCACAGCGTGCTCGACCAGGCCCTGGCCCCGCAAGAAAATTTGCCGTAAGGGTCCAAATACGTTTGACTTCCCGGTTCAAGCGAGTAAACTGCGAGGCACCCTGCGGTGTTCGAGATTGCCATATATTCCTTGAACCATTTGTATGCATAGGTTGCGGGATTATGTGCGATGGGCGTGAGCGTCGCTAGTTCGACGAACCCGAAATTGCGCTAACTGCGACCACCTTGAGCCGTCAGGTTCTGGGATGCCGGCATATACGGCACAGGCGGGGCTATATTCCAAAAGACGGTTGCGGGCATTGTGCTTGCAGCCGTTTTTTTCATGCGCGCACGCTTTCCTTTGCGTGCGTTTTTATTGGGCGAGAGGTACGCAGATGCGCTACTGGTTGATGAAATCCGAGCCGGATGAAGTCAGTTTCGACGATGTTCTTGCAGCGCCGGGGCAAACGGTCGCCTGGTTCGGCGTACGCAATTACCAGGCCCGCAACTTCATGCGCGACGCCATGCAGGTCGGCGACGGCATCCTGTTTTATCACTCCAGCTGCGCGGTGCCTGGTGTTGCCGGCATTGCCGAAGTGGCGAGCGGGCCTTATCCCGATGCTTCCCAATTCGATCGCGACGGCCATTACTTCGATCCGAAAGCCACGCCGGAACAACCACGCTGGATTTCGGTCGACGTGAAAGCGAAAGAGCAGGGGCGTTATCTGCCGCTGTCGGAAATGCGCATGGTTCCCGAATTGGAAGACATGGTCTTGCTGCAAAAAGGCAGCCGCCTGTCCATTTCGCCGGTGACGCCGGGGCAGTGGAATAAAATCCTCGAATCGATCCGCGCTTGAATCCTTGCGCGGCAGCAGGGCGCTGCAACTTGTCTTGTCAACGATGAGTTCGTACACTGAGCCATACAGACAGTCTGCTATCGGCCCAGAAGTAGACCCACTTAACGGGATGAAATGGCTGCAATGACAATAGCAAGATATATGGCTCAACGACTTCGTTACTTCGTCATTCTCACGGTGGCCGGACTCATGATTTCATGTTCGCTATTCGACTCTGGAGTGGAGTGGCAGGGAGGACCGTACGCACTTGTACGGATAGATACTGCAGAAAATACTTCGATTGGCCGTGACCTTGGGGACGGTAATTCGATAGAACGTGTTGGTAGCACTGTATTCGCTGTGGGATGGGATGGTCGTTACTTGGTAGCGAAACAGCACCCAAACAATGATCGAAGTAACACCAACTACTTTATAGTCGACTCGAGAAACGATACGGACCTTGCCGATCCGACTAAGGTGGTCATAGGTCCGCTCACCGAGTTCGAGTTCCAACAGAAATCAATCGACTTACGCCTGCCAAAATTTTCGAAAGTGCTGACTTCTTTGCAGTGAGTTAGTAATTCGATGAATGTCCGGAATGGGGCGATTGCGGCCATGACAATAGATCCGCAATCGGCCACAACCAAACAAGATGTTATGCACGCGATTTATTTCAGATGGAAAGTAGCGCCCGGCCGTGAAGCAGACTTCGAGCACGCCTGGCTGGAACTCACCGCTTTGATACGCGATACGCACGGCGGCCTTGGATCGCGCCTGCATCGGTGCACCGACGGCCATTATTTTGCGTACGCCCAATGGCCGTCCGAACGCGCCTGGGCGACACAGCCCGAACCGACTGCACGCATGATCGCGCTGCGAAACCGGATGCGTGAATGCGCCGAACTGGTAGACGGCCCAATCGGGGGTGAGGTCGTTGCCGACCTGCTGATATCGCCCGCTCCCGGCTAAGGGAGCAGGCGAGCGCATTTGCAGGCGCCAGCGACGTCGATCACTGTCCCGCGGTGCCAGGCGAAGCGCTGCCTTGCAATCGGCGCTGCAGCAGGTCCTTGGCTACCGCAAGCGCATCGTCCGGCGCTGCCGCGACGTCCGGGATAACGCCCGTGCCCTCCCAGTTGGTTCCGGTAATGGGGCTGATGGTGCGCCGGCTGGGGATCACGGCATAAAAATGCGCGCCCAGGCGATAGGGGCGCGAGGCGTGGGCGCCGCCCCAGGTCCGCTCGCCGATGACCGTGGCGCGTTTCAGCGCCTGCATCGTGTACACGAATGCTTCCGCCGCGGACTTGGTTTTGGCGTCTGTCAGGATCAAGACCGGCCTTTTGCCGCCATAGCGTTTGCCGTCTAGTTTATCTTGGGTCCAGTATTGCGTCGTGACGTTGGTGGAACGCTCCCAGGTGTCGTTGAGGCGGGTGCGCTCGTCGACAAAATAGCTGATCAGCAGCGCCACCGAATCGCCCCCGCCGCCGCCGTTGTTGCGCAGATCGATAATGAGGCCATCGGTGTCGGCGAGTGCATTCATCGACGAAGCGATTTTTTCTGAGACGAGGAAAACCGGCCCGAACATGGAGATCTGCAGGTAGCCGATATTCGGGACCAGACGATCGACCTTTTCAATGCCAAGGTTGGACGCGCGGACCCGTTCGAGCACTGCGGGCGGCACCTGTTTTTCCCATTCCGCCCGCGTTTGGGGTGGCGGCGGCATCGACTCTTCGGACGGCACCGGGCGGGCGCTGAAATCGACCTGCATATGCTTGTCGTGGACGACGCCCTCGATGTCCTCCGACAGCTGTTTGGCCAGCTGTTTGCCGTCCGTGATGCCATCGTACTTGCCTTCGCGCTGGCGCTGGCGCAGGAGCGCCTCGGCCTGTTTTGCCTTGTCTGGAAAAACATAATTGGCATTGAGCTTGGCAACCAGGGCATCGATAACCTCAGATCGGGTGGCCCCATCTATCTCGCCAGTCGGCGGCGCGCCGGCGATTGCGCCTGCCATCGTCAATGTCAGCAAAGCCGGTATGAGCATCCATTTTCTTTTCATGTTTTCCTCTGGGTTGGCAGGTGTTGATACGCGGTGGGCAAATCAGAAACGACAATGTCATCGATGAGGCAGCAAATTGAAACAAGAATAGCATAATAATTGCTATGTACTAGCAATTCGAAATGCTTTTCTAAAGCATTGAGAAATAATCAGTTCCGGCCGAGCCGCGACGTCGGCATGCAACATCATAAATATTTTCTTGCAATAATTCGATGATTGGCTAACAATCAAACCATGAACACTGTATTCAAAGCCTTGTCCGACCCGACCCGCCGCAAAGTCCTGCAACTGCTGCAGCAGGGTCCCATCGGCGCGGGCGAACTCGCGGATATGTTCGACGTCTCCAAGCCCACCATGTCGGCGCACTTCGCGGTGCTCGTCAATGCCGGCCTGATCGACGCCGAAAAAGAAGGGCGCAACATCACTTACCGCCTCAAGCTGTCCGTGCTCGAGGAGGCGCTGCTGGCGTTTGCGCAAACGTTTGGTTTGCAGGTCACCCGGCCGGAAAACGGCCATCCCACAACGACATCGAAACAGGAGACACCATGAAATCTGCCCCATCGTTTGGCCGGCCGCTGCTTGGCGCGGCGCTGATTCTTGCCGTATCGGGCGCGCTGGCCTGGGCCTCGCCCGAATACATCAGCGACGAGTTGAAGCGCCGGCTCGTGGCCGCCTTGCTGGGTGCGGTGGTGGTGATCTACGCCAACGCCATTCCGAAATCGCTGACGGCGCTGGCGCAACTGCGCTGCTCGCCCGAACGCGAACAGGCCGCACGCCGCTTCGCCGGCTGGAGCCTGGTGCTGGGCGGCATCGGCTACATGCTTGCCGCGCTCTTCGCGCCGCTGGGAGCGATGCACCTGGTCGGTGGCAGCCTGCTGGGCGCGTCACTGCTGGCGGCGGCCCTGCGCTGCTACGGCGTGGGTTCGCCTGCTGCACGCGGTTGAGGAGGCGGCCATGTTTGCGATGCTGATGGGCTTGAAGTCGATTGCGCCGCGCGAGTTGCACGCGCTGCAGGAGCACAGCGGGCAGGGCGCGACGACCGTGGTCGACGTGAATGCGCGCCACTCCTGGCTGAAGGCGCGCGTGCCGGGTGCGATCAATTTGCCGCCGGAGTTCGAGGCAGCCATGATGCCGGCGGACCGCGCCGCGCCGCTGGTGTTTTATTGCTCGAATCCGCTGTGCCGCAAGGCGCCGCAGGCGGCGCGCAAGGCGGAAAAGCTGGGCTACGCGGACGTGCGCGTGATGTCGGCCGGGATCACCGGCTGGGTCGGCGCCGGCTTGCCGGTGGAAAGCGGGGGCTAGCAATCTGCAGTTGCCGGCGCCGTCCAGGCGCCGTGCGCCCGCGATTTACTTGCGCTTCAGGCCCGGTATCTGCTGGCCGGCAGCAGGCGCCGCCCCGTTGGGATCCACGGCAGCCGGCAAGCCGGTTTGCTTGCGGCAGGTGTTACGCAGGGCCAGTTCCTCGGCATTCGATTGCTCCAGCGTGTGCGCCGGTGGCTTGCCCGGATTGGCCCGCATGTACTGTGCGGCTTTCTCGGCGCGCGCCGCAAAGGCTGGGGCGAAGCATTTGCAGTAATCCGGCAGCTTGGCATTGCCTTTCAGGTCCGATTCGCCGAATGGCGCCGGGAAGTCGACCGCCTTCAGGCACATGTCGTAATAGGCCTGGGTCGGGGTCTGGGCATGTGCCGGGGACAGCGCCGCCAGCAGGAGAGCGGCGGTGCTGGATGCGCGGACGAACAAAGTACGGTCAAGCATGTTTTCTCCAAGAGGGAATAATTTAAATGCAACAATCAGTATATTATTAAGATCCTTCTGGAAACGTACTGATTCGATATCTTTGCCTATCCATTGCGCGCGCTTATGCACCGTGGCTGAAACCGGCGCGGAAAACGCTGCCGGCGGATTGACATCGGCCTGACAACCCCCATCGATGACCTTGCAACCCTTGCTCGACCTGATCAACCTCATCCCACGCGACTGGATCCTTCCGCCCGCCAACCTGTTCCTGCTGATCGTCATCGGTCTCCTGATCCGGCGCCGCTGGCCGCGTACCGGCACCATCCTCGCCGGCGCCAGCCTGGCGCTGATGGCCTTCCTGTCCACCACCGGCGGCGCGCGCCTGCTGGTCGCGCCGCTGGAGGCGATGAGCCAGCCGCTGCGGGCGCCGGAAGCGGCGGGCGCCCAGGCCATCGTCGTGCTGACCTCGGGGCGCCTGCAGGATGCCCCCGAATACGGCGACCGCGACATCCCCGACTACATCGCCCTGGCGCGCGTGCGCTATGCGGCGCACCTGCAGCGGCGCACCGGGCTGCCCGTGCTGGTCACCGGCGGCAATGGCGCCAGCGGCATCGATCCGCCCGCGCACGACCGCGCCTATGTGAAAGCCGACGCCATGGCCACCGCACTGCGCGAGGACTTCGGCGTGCCGGTGCGCTGGGTCGAGCGCCACGCGCGCGATACCAACGAAAACGCCATCGACAGCGCGGCGCTGCTGCGTGCCGATGGCGTCAAGCGCATCCTGCTGGTGACCGACGCCATGCACATGCCGCGCTCCTGCGCCGCCTTCGAGCGCGCCGGGCTGGATGTCGTGAATGCGCCGACCATGTTCTTCAGCGAGCAGGCGCAGGGCCCGCATTCCTGGGTGCCCGGTCCCGAAGGCATGCGCCGTTCGCGCTATGCCTTGTATGAATGGATGGGCAGCATCTGGTACCGCCTGCGTGCGGGCGGCAAGGATGCAGCCATCGACGCAAAATGCTACGGCGCATGAGGACGGCCATGCCAATTCCCGGGGAGGCGCGATGGACCCGTTGATCATCCTGGCCCTGCTGGCCATGGGCTGCTTCGGCGGTTTCGCCGCCGGCCTGCTCGGCGTTGGCGGCGGCATGATCCTGGTGCCCTTCATGACCATGATCCTGACGGCGCGCGGCGTGCCCGACGAGCTGGTGGTGCACATGGCGATTGCCACCTCGCTCGGCACCATCATGTTCACCTCATTGTCCTCGGTGCGCGCACACCACAAGCATGGCGCGGTGGTCTGGCGCATCGTGAAGCTGCTGGCGCCGGGCATCCTGATCGGCTCGACGGTCGGGCCGTGGATCGGCAAGCAGATGAACACGGCGACGCTGTCGATGTTCTTCGGCGTCTTTGTCGCGTTCTCGGCCACGCAAATGCTGGTCAACAAGAAGCCGGCGGCCGCACGCGATTTGCCAAAGGCCCCGGGCATGTTCGCGGCGGGCGGTGTGATCGGCGTGCTGGCCGGGCTGGTGGGGGCGGGCGGTGGTTTTGTCTCCGTGCCCTTCATGACCTGGTGCGGCGTGCGCATCCACAACGCGGTGGCCACCAGCGCGGCGCTCGGGTTTCCGATCGCGCTGGCGGGCACGCTGGCGAACATCGTGTATGGCTGGGGCGAGCCGGGCTTGCCGGACTATTCGCTCGGGTTCATCTATGTGCCGGCTTTATTGATCATCGTCGCGGCCAGCGTGGTGATGGCACCGGTGGGAGCGCGTACCGCGCACCGGATGCCGGTGAAGCAGCTGCAGCGGGTGTTTGCGGTGATCCTGTATTCGCTGGCGGCGTACATGTTCTACAAAGCCGCGACCTGACCAGGGCCTGCGGCTTTGAACCGTACGGTGGGCACGCTGTGCCCACGCGGTTACGTGCGTCTCCTTGCACCTTTGGCGGTGATGTTCCGCTCGCGAAATATGCGATGGACGAAAGCGTTGGCATGTTGTCTGGCTCCGCTTGGAGCCAGCGAGCGATGCCTCACCGCTAACGGTGAATGGACACGCACGTCCCCGCGTGGGCACGGGGTGCCCACCGTACGGGATACGCTAACAATTGAACGGCACCCGGGATATCGCACAGAAAAATCGGCGCCGCAGCGCCGATTTCACCTATGTCCTATGCCCGCAGCGGTTGCTTCCCATCCCGCGAATACGCCCAGGCCAGCATGACCAGCGCCGCGACGATCATCGGCAGCGACAGCACTTGTCCCGAGGTGATCGGCAGGCCCATGACCGTGGTTTCCCAGTCCGGCACGCGGAACCATTCGGTGAAGAAGCGCGCGCAGCCGTACAGCAGGGTGAACATCGCGCCCACCGCCAAACGCGGACGCGCCTTGCGTGCGAACGGCCACAGGATCAGGAACACCAGGATGCCGTCGATCAGCATCTGGTACAGCGGCGACGGGTGGCGCGGGGTATCCAGGAAGCCGATGCCGTTCGGGTTCGGCCACAGCATCGCCCATGGCAGGCTGGGGTCGGCGATGCGGCCCGGCAGTTCATGGTTGATGAAATTGCCCAGGCGTCCAGCGGCGTAACCCAGCGGCACCATCGGCGCGATGAAGTCGTAGACGTCGAGGATGTTGCGCTTCGATTTACGGGCCCACAGCGCCATCGCGATCAGCACGCCCAGGAAGCCGCCGTGGAAGGACATGCCGCCCTTCCAGACCTTGAAGATTTCCAGCGGGTTTTCGAAGAAATAGCCTGGCTGGTAGAACAGCACTTCGCCCAGGCGCCCGCCGAGTACGACACCGAGCATGCCGTAGAACAGCATGTCGTCCAGGTCTTCCGGCTTCCAGCCCTGCGCGGCGATGTGCGGCTGCTTGATGCGCACGCGTCCCAGGATGATGAACATCGCGAACGCAAGCACGTACATCAGGCCGTACCAGTGGATGTCCACGGGGCCGACCGAAAACGCGATCGGGTCCGGATTCGGGTGTACCAGCATATTATTCTTTCCTCAGTAATTCCAAAAAGCCCCGCAACACCGGCGAGGCATTGTCGCGGCGCCAGGCCACTCCGAGTTCCACCAGCGGTGTCGGATTGGCAAGGGCACGGTATTCTACGCCGGGACGCTGCAGGTTCGACACGGATTGTGGCACAAGTGCCAAGCCCATGCCCGCAGACACGAGGCTGACGATGGTCTGCATCTGGATCGCTTCCTGGCCGATCGATGGCGTGATGCCGGCGTCGTGGAAGCAGCTGAGGATGGCGTCGTAGAGGGCCGGCGCACTTTTGCGCGGGAAAATGATTAATGGCAGATGGGGCAGGGCGCGCAGGTCGACCGGCCCGCCGTCCGCCGGCAGCAGGCCGGTGGGCGCGCACAGCACCAGCGGTTCTTCCAGCACGCTGGCATAGTCGAGCAGCGCCTGCGCCTTGTCGGGCAGCGGCGGAATCAGGAGCCCGGCGTCGATGCGGCCGTGCAGCAGGTCGTCGATCTGCACGTCGGTGGTCGCTTCCTGCAGCACCAGTTCGACCTTCGGAAACGCCGTGCTGTAGTCGCGCAGCAGGGGCGGCAGCACGCTGTAGTCGGCCGGCGTGACGAAGGACAGGGCCAGGCGCCCTGATTCGCCGGCGGCGGCGCGGCGCACCAGTTCCGGCATGGCGGCGGCTTGCTCCAGCAGGCGGCGCGCTTCGGGCAGCAGGGCGGCGCCGGCCGGCGTGAGCTCGACCTGGCGGCGGGTGCGCAGGAACAGCGGCGCGCCCAGCGTGTCCTCCAGCGCGGCAATCGTTTGCGACAACGGCGGCTGGGTCATGTGCAGGCGCTGGGCGGCACGGCCGAAATGCAGCTCTTCGGCCACGGTGACGAAATAGCGCAGCTGGCGCAGTTCAAGGTTCATCGATATGTATTTCCATGGTTTTGACTATGACTGATACGTTTTGCATATCACAGCCCGGCAAATCTTATATTTGACGCCCCGTGGTGCGCAAGGCATTCTCTCGAGACTGTTTTCAAGGAGTCTTGCCATGGCCAACCCACCGCGCTACAACCGCCGATCCAGCAATATCACCGAAGGCGTGGCCCGCGCGCCGAACCGTTCGATGTACTACGCGATGGGCTATCAAAAGGACGATTTCGACAAGCCGATGATCGGCATCGCCAACGGCCATTCCACCATCACGCCCTGCAACTCGGGCCTGCAAAAGCTGGCCGACGTGGCGATTGGCGCGGTGAAGGAAGCCGGCGGCAATCCGCAGGTGTTCGGCACCCCGACCATCTCCGACGGCATGTCGATGGGCACCGAAGGCATGAAGTTCTCGCTGATTTCGCGCGAGGTGATCGCCGACTGTATCGAAACCTGCGTGAATGGCCAGTGGATGGATGGCGTGGTCGTCATCGGCGGCTGCGACAAGAACATGCCGGGCGGGATGATCGCACTGGCCCGCGCCAACGTCCCGGGCATCTATGTCTACGGCGGCACGATCAAGCCGGGCAACTGGAAGGGGAAGGACCTGACGATTGTGTCGGTGTTCGAGGCGGTGGGCGAATTCACGGCCGGGCGCATGAAGCAGGAAGACTTCGAGGGCATCGAGACCAACGCCTGCCCGTCGTCCGGTTCCTGCGGCGGCATGTACACGGCCAACACCATGTCGTCCTCGTTCGAGGCGCTGGGCATGTCGCTGATGTATTCGTCGACGATGGCGAACCCGGACGACGAAAAGGTCGGCTCGGCGGCCGAATCGGCGCGCGTGCTGGTGGAAGCCGTGAAGCGCGACCTGAAGCCGCGCGACATCATCACCCGCAAGTCGATCGAGAACGCGGTGTCGCTGATCATGGCCACCGGCGGCTCGACCAACGCCGTGCTGCACTACCTCGCCATTGCCCACGCCGCCGACGTCGAATGGACGCTGGACGATTTCGAGCGCGTGCGCCGCAAGGTGCCGGTGATCTGCAACCTGAAGCCATCCGGCCAGTATGTGGCGACCGACCTGCACAAGGCGGGCGGCGTGCCGCAGGTGATGAAGCTGCTGCTCGACGCCGGGTTGATGCACGGCGACTGCATTACCATCACCGGCCGCACCCTGGCCGAGGAACTGGCCGAGGTGCCATCCGTCCCGCGCGCCGACCAGGACGTAATCCGCACGATCGATCAGGCGCTGTACGCCCAGGGCCACCTGGCCATCTTGAAGGGCAATCTGTCGCCGGAAGGGGCAGTGGCGAAGATCACCGGCCTGAAAAACCCGGCGATTACCGGCCCGGCGCGCGTGTTCGACGACGAGTATTCTGCAATGGACGCCATCCTCGGCGACCAGATCAATGCCGGCGACGTGCTGGTGCTGCGCTACCTCGGCCCGAAAGGCGGCCCGGGCATGCCGGAAATGCTGGCGCCGACCGGGGCGCTGATCGGCAAGGGGCTGGGCGAATCGGTCGGCCTGATTACCGATGGACGCTTCTCTGGCGGCACCTGGGGCATGGTGGTCGGCCACGTGTCGCCGGAAGCCTTCGAGGGCGGGACGATCGCGCTGGTGCGGGAAGGCGATTCGGTGACGATCGATGCGAACCAGTTGCTGATCCAGCTGAACGTGCCGGACGACGAGATCGCGCGCCGCCGCGCCGCGTGGACCCAGCCGGCGCCGCGTTATACGCGTGGCGTGCTGGCCAAGTTTGCCAAACTGGCATCGAGTGCGAGCAAGGGCGCGGTAACAGGTTGATGTGAACGACGGCCGGGGACGATTCCCCGGTTGTTATTTGCGCTTGTCGAAGGACTTCTTCACGCGTGCCTGGCGGCGCTTTTCGTCTTCGTCGTGGGCTTTCTTCTTGTCCCAGCCGAGCATCTTTTCGATGTACTCGAACCAGATGAAGGCGAACACCATCAGGCCGACGATCCACCACCAGGACAGCTCGGCAAAGCGCCAGACGTCGAAGAAGCGCAGGACGACGAGAGCAAGAATCAACAGGATCAGTGGCATGGCGGGTTCCTCCGGAATGCGGCCATCTTACAAGCGTTTTCAGTGCTCTGTGGCAAAATAATCGGGTGTGGCGGAAACGCCTCCCTCAAAACGTAAGCGTCGTTACAGAGTGTGACGATGACTTATCCCCGCTGGGAAACGCGGTAAAATGCGGGCATTAACCATGGAGAGTCCTAGATGAAACGGTCCCTGATGTTGTGCGTAGTGTTGTCGGCCCTCGCATCCTCGAGCGCGTTCGCGCAAGCCGACCTGGCGAAAGCGAAGAACTGCATGGCTTGCCACGCCGCGGCAACCAAGCTGGTGGGTCCGGCCTACAAGGACGTGGCCGCGAAATACGCCGGCCAGAAGGGCGCCGAAGACAAGCTGGTGGCCAAGGTCATGAAGGGCGGCTCGGGCGCATGGGGCCCGGTGCCGATGCCGGCTAACCCGCAGGTGAGCGAAGCGGAAGCGCGCAGCCTGGTGAAGTGGGTGTTGGCGACCAAGTAATTTCAGAAGCATCGCGATGAAGCGCGCCGGCGTGAGCCAGGCGCGTTTTTTTCGTCCGATGAGTTATCGGGCCGTCGTCAAAATTGTTGGCTCGACCCGTACGGTGGGGTGTTTGAGGCGGGGCCTCAAACACGAAGTGCCCACGCGGTTACGTGCTCATCCTTGCACCGCCTGCGGCGATATGTCGCTCGTAACCCCAAGCCGAAGCCGCGGGCCTCTTGCACACTCCGCGAGCGAAACGCCACCGCCAACGTAGAACGGAGTCGCACGTAACCGCGTGGGCACGGAGTGCCCACCGTACGGTTGAATGTACGAGTCCGGTGCAAGGCCGACCATTCGACGGGTAACGGCTTTGATCAACGAATCACATCCAGCTTGCTCTTCTTCCCACCCTGATACGTGAACAAGGTCAGCGCCCCATTCTCGATATCGCCCTTGCTGTCGAACTTGATATCCCCCGTCACGCCCTTGTAGCTGATCTTCTTCAGCTCCGGCAAATACTTCGACGGCTCGACCGACTTCGCATTCTGCATGGCGGTCGCCATCACCATCACCGCGTCGTACACATACGGCGCATACAGCTGCACGTCCTGCCCGGTCTTCTGCCTGAAGCGGGCGCGGAAGTCGGTCATGTTCTTTTCCTGCGCGGCGCCGGTCACGCCGCCGGCTTCGGCGCAGATCACCTTGCCTTCGGCGCCAACCGCGTCGCCTGCCAGCCGGCCCAGGGCATCGGTGCAGATGCCGTCGCCGCCCATGAATTTCGCGGTGATGCCCAGGTTCTTCATCTGCTTGAGCATCGGTCCCGCCACCGCGTCCATGCCGCCGAAGAAGATCAAGTCGGGCTTCTTGGCGCGGATCGAGGTCAGGATCGCCGTGTAGTCGGTGGCGGTGGCGCTGGTGAATTCCTTGCCGACGATTTTCACGCCGGTGCCCCTGGCGTTCTTCGCGAACTCCGAGGCCACTCCCTGGCCATAGGTGGTGCGGTCGTCGATGACGGCGATGTTCTTCGCCTTCAGCGTATCGACCGCATAGCGCGCCAGCGTGCCGCCCAGTTTGGCATCGTCGGCCACCACGCGGAAGGCGCCGGCATAGCGCTGGCGCGTGTACAGCGGCGACGTGGAGGCCGGCGAAATCTGCGGAATCCCCGCGTCGTTGTAGATCTTCGAAGCCGGAATCGAGGTGCCAGACGCCAGGTGCCCGATCACGCCTTTCACCTTGGCGTCGACCAGCTTCTGGGCCACGGCCGTGCCTTGCTTCGGATCGGAGGCGTCGTCCTCGGCCACCAGCTGGAAGGTGATCTTCTGGCCGTTGATGACGATGTTCTTGGCATTCAGTTCCTCGACCGCCATGCGCGCGGCGTTTTCCATGTCCTTGCCGAGGTGGGACACCGGACCCGAGGTCGGGCTGACGTGGCCGATCTTCACAACCTGCTGGGCGCTGGCGCTCCCGGCAACCAGCAACGCGACGGCAAACGGAATGCACTTCGTGGTCATACGGTCTCCGATAGGTGGATTGGCGTCAGCGTGCGAACCGCCAGCATGCGCCTGTTTTGGATAAATGCAGAGCAAAAGGTACAACAATTTACAGGCTTGGGAAAGCAATAAAGAGGGGCTGCCCGGCGGTGGGGCGGGGGAGGAACGCGGTGCGCAAAAAGATGGCGTGTCTGCCCTGAATGGGCGCGTAGGGTGGGTTCTCGAACCCACCAGCAGGATGCTTATTTATTCGAACCGCACCGGTGGGTACGAGTACCCACCCTACGAACGGCCGAACTGGACGGAGGCGACCTGCTGGGCGACGACCTGCTCGACAGCCTGGCGCACGCCTTGCTGGATCTGGTCGTTGGCCGAGGACAAGGCGGTGCGGACGATGGCGTCGATCTGGGTTTGCAGCTGCTGCAGCACGCGTTCGGCGATGCGGCGTTCGAGTTCGTCCCAGTCGGGTTCGGCAGCGGGCGCTGGAGCGGCCTCGGCAGCCGGCTCCGGCGTGGTCTCCGAGGCGGGCATCGGCGCTGCCTGCGGAATCGACTCGGCAAGCGGTGCGGGCTCGGCTGCCGGCTCGGGTTCGAACACCGGTTCCGTTTCCGCCGGCGCCGCATCGGCCGCCGGCTCCAGCGCGGGAATCGGCGCCGCCTCGACGGCCGGTTCCTCGGGCGCGGGTTCAGGCCTGGCTGGCGGCACCGGATCCAGTACGAACGGCTCCAGCACAACTTCAGTCAACACGGGAATGCTGCTATCGAAGGCTGGATTCTTGTTCATGATTGGTTGGCGACGAAGTGGGTCAGCGGGTAGGACTGCTTCTTGTAGGCAACGTAGCGCTGGCGGCCGGCTGCCGCGTCCGCCTCGTCAGTCGAGATGATCTCGAACACGCGGGCAAACTCGGCAAACGTGGCCGGCGTGCGGCGCGTGAGGTTGACCAGCATTTCGTGGTGCGGCAGGTCGACGTCTTCGCGGTCGGTGACGATGATCGGGGTCTCGGCGGCGAGCGGGTCGCCGGCCAGCACGTGGGGGATGAAATCCGTCTCCGACAGCGTCCACAGCGCGTCGTTCAGGGCGGCGGCCTGGGCTGCGTCTTCGGCGAGCAGCACGACCTTGGCGCGCGTCGACCAGGCCTTGCGCGCCAGGCGGCAGGCATAGATCAGCTTGTCGGGGATGTTGGTGTGGAAGTCGATCCGGGTCATGGATGGGATTGTAAACCGGCGCAGCAGGGGATGGTGAGTTTGCGTCGATCGAGAAAGGCGAAGGGTCGGCAAAATGTCCCGTACGGTGGGGTGTTTGAGGCCGGGGGCCTCAAACACGAAGTGCCCACGCGGAATTGCGCACAGTGTTGGCAGATTTTGAATCGAACATCCCGCTATGAGCTGGCGTTTCCAAATGATCATTTGATACGTTGGCGATATTTCGCCGTCGCATGATCGATCAGCGCCAACACCATGCAGGCATTCGCGTGGGCACGGAGTGCCCACCGTACGGGATGCGCTGGAGTGCTTCTTAGGCGTTCATGCCATTGTGACGCAGCAAGGCATCGATCGACGGCTCCCGCCCCCGGAATGCCTTGAACGACTCCAGCGCCGGACGCGAGCCGCCCACCGCCAAAATCTCGCGCTGGAAGCGGCGCCCGGTCTCCACCGAGATCTCGCCACCGCCGGCCTCGACCGCCTCTTCGAAGGCCGCGTACGCATCCGCCGACAACACCTCGGCCCACTTGTAGCTGTAGTACCCGGCGGCGTAGCCACCCGCAAAGATGTGCCCGAACGAATGCTGGAAGCGGTTGAACGACGGCGGAATCATCACCGAGAACTTCTGGCGCACGTCGTCGATCAACTGCTGCACGGTCTGCTGGCTGTTCGGATCGAAGTCGTAGTGCAAGTGCATGTCGATCAGCGAGAATTCCACCTGGCGCAGGGTCTGCATGCCCGACTGGAAGTTTTTCGCGGCCAGCATCTTGTCGTACAGCGCACGCGGCAGCGGTTCGCCGGTCTTCACGTGGGCGGTCATGCCTTGCAGCACATCCCACTCCCAGCAGAAGTTTTCCATGAACTGCGACGGCAGCTCGACCGCATCCCATTCCACGCCCGAGATGCCCGACACCGACAATTCCTCGACTTCGGTCAGCATGTGGTGCAGGCCGTGGCCGAATTCGTGGAACAGGGTCGTCACCTCATCGTGCGTGAACAGCGAAGGCTGCAGCTTGCCGTCGACGGTGGCCGGCGGCGTGAAGTTGCAGGTGAGGTAGGCCACCGGCGTTTGCAGGATGCCGCCGGTCGTCATGCGGCGTCCGCGCGCATCGTCCATCCAGGCGCCCTGGCCCTTGCCGGCGCGCGCGTACAAATCGAAGTAGAACTGGCCGACCAGCTCGCCATCGCGTTCGATGCGATAGAAGCGCACGTCCGGATGCCACACAGGGGCGTCGTCCGGCTTGATCGTGACCGAGAACAGGTTTTGCACCACCTTGAACAGCCCTTCGATGACCTTGTGCTCGGGGAAGTATTCCTTCACTTCCTGGGCCGAGAACGCGTAGCGCTTCTCGCGCAGCTTTTCCGAGGCATAGGCCACGTCCCAGGCTTGCATGTCCTCGATGCCGAGCTCGTCCTTGGCAAAGGCGCGCAGTTCGGCCAGGTCTTCCTCGGCGAACGGACGCGCGCGGCGCGCCAGGTCTTCCAGGAAGCTGATCACGTGCTCGGGGCTCTCGGCCATCTTCGGCACCAGCGACACTTCGGCGAAGTTGCGGTAATCCAGCAGCTTGGCTTCCTCGTCGCGCAGCTTCAGCAGCTGGGCGATGTTCGAGGTGTTGTCCCATTTCTCGAGTTCGCTGAACACGGTGCCGGCGTCCGACGCCTTGGTGGCGCTGGCGCGGTAGATCGTTTCGCGCAAGGACCGGTTGTCGGCGAATTGCAGGACCGGGAAGTAGGAAGGGAAGTGCAGCGTGAATTGCCAGCCGCTCTTGCCCTCTGCTTCGGCGGCGGCACGGGCGGCGGCTTTCGCATCGTCCGGGATGCCGGCCAGCTCAGCCTCGTTCTCGACCACGTATTTGTAGTCGTTGGTCGCATCCAGCACGTTCTGCGAGAAGCGCGTCGAGATGGCGGCGTGCTGTTCCTGGATGTCGCCGAAGCGTTCTTTCTTGTCCTGCGGCAGTTCGGCGCCGCCCAGGCGGAAGTCGCGCAGGGCGTTCTCGACGATGCGTTTGCGCGCCGGCGACAAATTGGCGTACTCGGCGCCGGCGCGGATCGCCTTGTATTTGTCGAACAGCACTTCATTCTGGCCCAGGGTGGTCCAGAACTCGGTGACTTTCGGCTGGTTCTCGTTGTAGGTCGCGCGCAGTTCCGGCGTGTCGGCCACATGGTTCAGGTGGTTCACGATGCCCCAGGCGCGGCCCAGACGCTCGGTCGCTTCCTCGAGCGGGACGACGAAGTTGTCCCAGGTCAC
This sequence comes from Massilia sp. YIM B02769, assembly GCF_030411995.1. Lineage (GTDB taxonomy): Bacteria > Pseudomonadota > Gammaproteobacteria > Burkholderiales > Burkholderiaceae_D > Telluria. Next base: position 400,232 of record NZ_JASNRC010000002.1, on the reverse strand, counting down.
GTTATCCGACGGCGCTTCGAGCTTGCCGACGACCTCGGTGGCTTCTGCGATCAATTGTTCGATGGCAGGCGTGACGTGTTCCGGACGGAACAGGTCGAAACGCGGCAGGCCCGAGAAATCGAGAAGGGGATTGCTGGTGTTCATAAGGTTCCTTCCTCCGTTCATGCGACGCCCGGCGCGGGGACCATCCCCGCGGCCGGCGCAAGCCGTTCCTGTTGCTTGCCGAGCACGCGTTCGGCGGACTCGACGGTGTTCATCAAGAGCATCGTGATCGTCATCGGGCCGACACCGCCCGGCACCGGCGTGATGTGAGCAGCGACTTCGGCCACGGCGGCGGTATCCACGTCGCCGCACAGCTTGCCGTTGTCGTCGCGGTTCATGCCGACGTCGATCACGATCGCGCCCGGCTTCACCATGTCGGCGGTAACGGTGTTGCGGCGGCCGACGGCGGCCACGACCACATCGGCCTGGCGGGTGTGGTAGCCCAGGTCCGGCGTCGCGCTATGGCAGATGGTGACAGTGGCATTCGCTTGCAAGAGCAACAGCGCCATTGGCTTGCCGACGGTGTTCGAGCGTCCAATGACGACCGCATGCTTGCCGCGCAAATCGTAGCCGGTGGATTCGATCAGCTTCATGCAGCCGTACGGGGTGCAAGGGCGGAAGCCCGGCAGGTTGGCGACCAGCTCGCCGGCCGACAGCACCGAGTAGCCGTCCACGTCCTTGCTGGTGGCAATGGCTTCGATGACCTTGTTCGGGCTGATGTGCTTGGGCAGGGGCATTTGCACCAGGATGCCGTGGATGCTCGGGTCTTCGTTCAGGGCGGCGATGCGCGCCAGCAGGGCGGCCTCGGTGAGATCCGCATCGTATTTTTCCAGGACCGAGTGGAAACCCACGTCGCCGCAGGCCTTGACCTTGTTGCGTACGTAGACCTGGCTGGCCGGGTCTTCGCCGACCAGGATCACGGCCAGGCCGGGCTTCTGGCCGGTGGCGGTGAGTTTGGCGGCGCGCTCGGCGATTTCGGCACGCAGTTGCTGGGAAAGTTTGACTCCGTCGATCAGTTGGGCTGGCATGGTGGGACTCATCACTGGACAAAGATGAAATTATAAGGCCCACCGGGTATCGCGCGCCGCGCACCGCGCTTCGTTGTCATATTCGTAGGGTGGTCGGCTCCACCGTAAGGTTTGAATCAACGTGCCGTGTGCGCCGCCCACGCGTTCAACGCACGGGTACATTCCACGATGGTTATCGGAGGGAAGTTTGTCTTCCGAGACATTCCACGCCGGTTGAACGCGTGGACGGGAAAACCCGTCCACCCTACGCAATTCCATATTATGAAATGATATATCGTATTTTGAAAAATCCCATCTTCACTGGTAAAATCCGATGGCTTAAATTACGTTAACTGTTCATCAAATCCGCCGCCGGCGATCTGGGGATCGGGGTGGGGCCACAAAAGGAGACGCACTACCATGTCAGCTCAACTCGACCAATTGACGGCCCAGGCCGCCAATGACCCGGACGCCCTCGAAACCAAGGAATGGCTCGAGGCGCTTGAGGCGGTCATCGAAAACGAAGGTACCGACCGCGCCCACTACCTGATGGAGCGCCTGGTCGACCTGGCGCGCCGCCGCGGCGCCCACATCCCGTTCTCCAGCAACACCGCCTACGTCAACACCATCCCGGCGCACCTGGAAGAACACTGCCCCGGCAACCTCGAATACGAAGAGCGCCTGCGCTCGTGGATGCGCTGGAACGCGATGGCGATGGTCGTCAAGGCGAACCGCGCCGACGGCGACCTGGGCGGCCACATCTCGTCCTTCGCCTCGCTCGCCAACATGCTGGGCATCGGCTTCAACCACTTCTGGAAAGCCCCGTCGGACAACCACGGCGGCGATCTGCTGTACATCCAGGGCCACTCCTCGCCGGGCATCTACGCGCGCGCCTTCCTGGAAGGCCGTATCAGCGAAGAGCAGCTGCTGAACTTCCGCCGCGAAGTCGACGGCAAGGGCCTGTCCTCGTATCCGCACCCGAAACTGATGCCGGACTTCTGGCAGTTCCCGACCGTCTCGATGGGCCTGGGCCCGCTGATGGCGATCTACCAGGCGCGCTTCCTGAAGTACCTGCACGCCCGCGGCATCGCCGACACGGCCGAGCGCAAGGTCTGGGTCTTCTGCGGCGACGGCGAGATGGACGAGCCGGAATCGATGGGCGCGATCGGCATGGCCGCGCGCGAGAAGCTCGACAACCTGGTCATGGTCGTCAACTGCAACCTGCAGCGCCTCGACGGCCCTGTGCGCGGCAACGGCAAGATCATCCAGGAACTCGAAGCCGATTTCCGCGGCGCCGGCTGGAACGTCGTCAAGGTCGTGTGGGGCCCGGGCTGGGATAACTTGCTGGCCAAGGACAAGGACGGCATCCTGCAGCGCGTGATGATGGAAACCGTCGACGGCGAATACCAGAACTACAAGGCCAAGGACGGCGCCTACGTGCGCAAGCACTTCTTCGGCAAGCACCCCGAGCTGCTGAAGATGGTCGCCAACATGAGCGACGACGACATCTGGCGCCTGACCCGCGGCGGCCACGATCCGCACAAGATCTACGCCGCCTTCAAGAACGCGCAAGAGAACAAGGGCACCCCGACCGTGCTGCTGGTGAAGACCGTCAAGGGCTTCGGCATGGGCAAGTCGGGCGAAGCGCGCAACACCGCGCACCAGACGAAGAAGCTGGATGATGAGGCGATCCGCGAAATGCGCGACCGCTTCGCGATCCCGATCCCGGACGACAAGCTGGCCGAGATCCCGTTCTTCAAGCCGTCCGACGACGCGCCTGAAATGAAGTACCTGCACGAGCGCCGCGCGGCCCTCGGCGGCTACCTGCCGTCGCGCCGCCAGAAGGCCGACGAGCAGCTGACCGTGCCGCCGCTGGAGTCGTTCAAGGCCGTGCTGGAACCGACCGCGCCTGGCCGCGAGATCTCGACCACGCAATCGTATGTGCGCGTGCTCACCAGCCTGCTGAAGGATTCGAGCCTGGGCCAGCGCATCGTCCCGATCCTGGTCGACGAATCGCGTACCTTCGGCATGGAAGGCCTGTTCCGCCAGATCGGTATCTTCAACCAGCAGGGCCAGCTGTACGAGCCGGTGGATAAAGACCAGGTCATGTACTACCGCGAGGACAAAGCCGGCCAGATCCTGCAAGAAGGGATCAACGAAGCGGGCGGCATGAGCTCGTGGATCGCCGCGGCGACCTCGTACTCGTCGAACAACCGCACCATGATCCCGTTCTACACCTTCTACTCGATGTTCGGGATGCAGCGTGTGGGCGACCTGGTCTGGCTGGCGGGCGACATCCGTGCGCGCGGCTTCCTGATGGGCGGCACCGCCGGCCGCACCACGCTGAACGGCGAAGGCCTGCAGCACGAGGACGGCCACAGCCACATCATCGCGGCCACCGTGCCGAACTGCCTGCCGTACGACCCGACCTTCGGTCACGAAGTGGCGGTGATCATCCGTGACGGCCTGCGCCGCATGGTGGAAGAACAGGAAGACGTGTTCTACTACATCACCATCATGAACGAGAACTACGAGCAGCCGGGCCTGAAGCCAGGCCAGGAAGAGGGCATCCTGAAGGGCATGTACCTGTTCCAGGAAGGCGATAAAGAGGCGCAGAACCGCGTCCAGCTGATCGGCTCGGGCACCATCCTGCGCGAATCGATTTTTGCTGCCGAACTGCTGAAGAACGACTGGGGCGTCGCCGCCGACATCTGGTCCGCGCCTTCGCTGACGCTGCTGGCCCGCGACGGCCAGGACGCCGAGCGCTGGAACATGGTGAACCCGGAAGCCGAGCAGCGCGTGCCGTACGTGACCTCGCTGATGCAGAACACGAGCGGCCCGATCGTCGCGACCACCGACTACATGCGCATGTTCGCAGAGCAGATCCGCGCCTACATGCCGAAAGACCGCACCTACAAGGTCCTCGGCACCGACGGCTTCGGCCGCTCGGATTCGCGCGTCAAGCTGCGCGAGTTCTTCGAGGTGAACCGCTACTACGTGACGGTTGCCGCCCTGCGCGCCCTGGCCGACGAAGGCAAGATCGACAAGGCCGTCGTGGCCCAGGCGATCGCCAAGTACGGCATCGATGCGAACAAGCCGAATCCGGTCACCCAGTAATGCTCATGGCGTGCGTCAGTCCTTGTGGCTGGCGCATGCCAGTGCACCCATATCAAAAATAACGGAGCTAATACGATGAGCATTGTGGAAGTCAAAGTACCGGACATCGGCGACTTCAAGGAAGTCGAAGTCATCGAACTGATGGTCAAGCCGGGCGACACGATCAAGGTCGACCAGTCGCTGGTGACCGTCGAATCCGACAAGGCGTCGATGGAGATCCCGTCGAGCCATGCCGGCGTGGTCAAGGAAATCAAGGTCAAGGTCGGCGACAAGGTTGCCGAAGGTTCGCTCGTGCTGATGCTCGAGGAAGCCGAAGGTGGTGCTGCTGCGCCGGCGGCTCCGGCTGCTGAAGCTGCACCGGCTCCTGCTGCCGCGCCTGCACCAGCACCGGCTGCTGCCCCTGCACCCGCTGCTGCTCCTGCGCCTGCGCCAGCTCCAGCCGCAGCGCCTGCACCTGCCGCCGCCCCAGCCGGCGACGCCAGCAAAGCCCACGCCTCCCCATCGATCCGCAAGTTCGCGCGCGAACTCGGCGTCGACCTGTCGCGCGTGCCGGGCACCGGTCCGAAGAACCGCATCACCCAGCAGGACGTGCAGAACTTCGTCAAGGGCGTGATGGCCGCCGGCCCAGCCGCCGCACCAGCCGCCAAGGGCGGTTCCGGCGTGGGCCTGGACCTGCTGCCATGGCCGTCGCTCGACTTCTCGAAGTTCGGCGCCACCGAAACCGTGCCGCTCTCGCGCATCAAGAAGATCAGCGGCCCGAACCTGCACCGCAACTGGGTCATGATCCCGCACGTGACGCAGTTCGACGAAGCCGACGTCACCGACCTGGAACAGTTCCGCGTCGATTCGAACGCCGCACTGGCCAAGCAGAAGTCCGCCGTCAAGCTGACCATGCTGGCTTTCGTGATCAAGGCCTCGGTTGCCGCGCTGAAGAAGTACCCGCAATTCAATTCGTCGATCAGCGAAGACGGTTCGGCACTCATCGTCAAGCAGTACTACAACATCGGCTTTGCGGCCGACACCCCGAACGGCCTGGTGGTCCCGGTCGTGAAGGAAGCCGACAAGAAGACCGTGTCGCAGATCGCCACCGAGATGGGCGAGCTGTCCGCACAGGCGCGCGAAGGCAAGCTGTCGCCGGCCAACATGCAGGGCGCGAGCTTCACGATTTCGTCGCTGGGCGGCATTGGCGGTACGGCCTTCACGCCGATCATCAACGCGCCTGAAGTGGCCATCCTCGGCCTGTCGAAGTCGGCGATGAAGCCGGTCTGGGACGGTTCCACCTTCCAGCCGCGCCTGATGCTGCCGCTGTCGCTGTCGTACGACCACCGCGTCATCGACGGCGCCGGCGCTGCCCGCTTCGCCGCCTACCTGGCCGAAGTGCTGGCCGACCTGCGCAAGACCCTTCTGTAAGGAGCGCCGAGCATGAGTACTGTTGAAGTAAAAGTCCCGAACATCGGCGATTTCAAGGACGTCGAGATCATCGAACTGATGGTCAAGCCCGGCGACACGATCAAGGTCGACCAGTCGCTGGTCACCGTGGAATCGGACAAGGCCTCGATGGAGATCCCGTCGACCCACGCCGGCGTGGTGCAGGAACTGAAGGTCAAGGTCGGCGACAAGGTGAACGAAGGTTCGCTGCTGCTGATGATCGAGGAAAGCGGCGCGGGTGCTGCGGCGCCTGCCGCTGCGGCTCCAGCCGAAAAGCCTGCCGAATCGTCCAAGCCGGACGCGCAGATCGGCGCGCAAGCCGCTGCGCCGACCGCTGCCGCCGGCCCGACCGACTCGTACGCACCGGCCCATAAAGCCGACGCCGCCGCCCCGAACGCCGTGCCTGCGCCGAACGCGGCCAGCTACAGCGGCCAGGTCGACATCGAATGCGAGATGATGGTGCTGGGCGCCGGCCCCGGCGGCTACTCGGCCGCCTTCCGTTCGGCCGACCTGGGCATGAACACGGTGCTGGTCGAGAAGTACGCCACCCTGGGCGGCGTTTGCCTGAACGTAGGCTGCATCCCGTCGAAGGCGCTGCTGCACGTGGCGCACATCATGGACGAGACCGCGCACATGGCCGACCTCGGCGTCTCCTTTGCCAAGCCGGACGTAGACCTCGACAAGCTGCGCGCGCACAAGGACAAGGTCATCAAGACCATGACCGGCGGCCTGGCCGGCATGGCCAAGGCGCGCAAGGTGAACGTGGTGCAGGGCGTGGGCCAGTTCCTCTCGCCGAACCACATCGAAGTCAGCGCCGCTGATGGTTCGAAGAAGGTCGTGAAGTTCGCGAAAGCGATCATCGCCGCCGGCTCCGCGGTCGTGAAGCTGCCGTTCGTGCCGGAAGACCCGCGCATCGTCGACTCGACCGGCGCGCTGGAGCTGCGCCAGGTACCGAAGCGCATGCTGGTCATCGGCGGCGGCATCATCGGCCTGGAAATGGCAACCGTCTACTCGACCCTCGGTGCGCGCATCGACGTGGTCGAGATGATGGATGGCCTGATGCAGGGCGCCGATCGCGAGGCCGTCAAGGTCTGGCAGAAGTTCAACGCCCACCGCTTCGACAACATCATGTTGAAGACCAAGACCGTCGGCGTGGAAGCGCTGCCGGAAGGAATCAAGGTCAGCTTCGAATCGGCCGAAGCCGGCGTCGCCGCACCGGAACCGCAGCTGTACGACATGGTGCTGGTGGCCGTCGGCCGAAGCCCGAACGGCAAGAAGATCGCCGCCGACAAGGCCGGCGTGGCCGTGACCGACCGCGGCTTCATCGGCGTGGATGGCCAGATGCGCACCAACGTGCCGCACATCTTCGCCATCGGCGACCTGGTGGGCCAGCCGATGCTGGCGCACAAGGCCGTGCATGAAGCCCACGTCGCGGCCGAAGCCGCGCACGGCGAGAAGGCCTATTTCGATGCGAAGATCATCCCGTCGGTGGCCTACACCGATCCGGAAGTGGCATGGGCCGGCATCACCGAGGACGAAGCCAAGCAGAAGGGCATCCAGGTCGAGAAGGGCCACTTCCCATGGGCCGCTTCGGGCCGCGCCGTGGCCAACGGCCGCGCCGAAGGCTTCACCAAGTTGCTGTTCGACGCCGAGACCCACCGCATCATCGGCGGCACCATCGTCGGCACGAACGCCGGCGACATGATCGGCGAGATCGCGCTCGCCATCGAGATGGGCGCGGATGGCATCGACATCGGCAAGACGATTCACCCGCATCCGACCTTGGGCGAGTCGATCGGCATGGCGGCCGAGGCGTACGAAGGCGTGTGCACGGACTTGCCGCCGCCGCGCAAGCGTTAAGCTGACAGTTCGCAGGAATGAAAACGGGGCCGCAAGGTCCCGTTTTTTTATGTCCATTGTTGGCAGATTCGACGGTGGGGACGCCAACCGTACGGTGGGCACCCCGTGCCCACGCGGTTACGTGCGTATGCGTTTGGCCTGCGCCAGTAGCATATCGCCCGCGAACGTCAAACCCGGTCGACGATCGCGATGATGGTTTGTGTCGGCGAGCGATAAGTCGCGGCCATGAGCCAAAGGACACGCACGCAACCGCGTGGGCACGGAGTGCCCACCGTACGGGATACGCCGCGTCACATCTGCCGGAACAAATCCACGTAATTCCGGCTCACCACCAGCTGCTCCTCGCGCCCCTTCAGCTTCACGTGCAAGCGCCCGCGAAAATCCGTGCGCGTCCCGGCGACATGCTTCGCCGCCACAATCACCCCGCGATGAATCTGCCAGAACTGCTGCGGATCGAGCTGCTCCTTCAGCTTCGCCAGCGGCGTGCGGATCAAGCTCTCGCCATCTGCCAGGAATACGCTGGTGTACTTGTCGTTGCTCTGGAAGTAGATCACCTCGTCGACCGCGATCAAGCGCGTTTCCTGCCCCTGCGCCGCGCGGATCCACTGCAGCGGCGCCGGTGCGGGCGACGCCGCAGGCGCGGAAACGCCCAATTGCCGCAGCAGCGCCTGCAAGGCATCCGGCGCCACCGCCGGCGCTGGCGCCGACGAACGCAAGGCCTCGCGCAACCTGTCCACGGTGCGCTGTAACCGCTCCAGCCCGATCGGCTTCAACAAATAATCGAAGGCCGCATGCTCGAAGGCGTGCACCGCATACTGCTCGTGCGCAGTGGTGAACACGACCCGTGGCGGACGACCGCCGGCGCACAGCCGCGCCGCCAGTTCGATGCCGGTCAGCCCCGGCATCTGGATATCGAGGAAGACGACGTCCGGCGCCAGCTCGTCGATCAGCTCCAGCGCCTGGATGCCGTTGGCGGCGCGGGTCACGCGCAGTTCGGGCCAGGCCTGGGCCAGTTGGGCGGCGAGGTAGTCCAGCAAATGCGGTTCGTCGTCGGCGATCAGGGCGCGGGGGGAGTCGATGGTGTCACCTTCGTGAGTGGCAGCAGCAGGCGCGAAGTCACGCCGCAGGCTTGGTTTTCGATTAATTGTAGCTGAGCGCCTGCACCGTGCAGCTGGCGCACCCGCTCGCGCAGGTTCGACAAGCCAACACCCCCGCCGGGACGTGGCGGTGCATGCCCGAGACCCATGCCGCTGTCGCTCACCTCCACGCACAGCGCGTCGTCGATCACCTGCGCGCGCACCAGGATCTCGCCGCCTTCCAGCTTCGGTTCGATGCCGTGCATGATGGCGTTCTCCACCAGCGGCTGCAGCAGCATCGGCGCGATCGGCAGCTGGCGCGTATCCGAGTCGGCCTCGATGCGGTAGCGCAGGCGCGCGCCCATGCGCACGCCCAGCACGTCGAGGTAGGCGCGGACCAGGTCGAGCTCTCCGCCGAGCGTGGCGGCGTCGGCGCGGCTGGCGGCCAGGCTGGCGCGCAGGTAGTCGATGAAGCGCTCCAGCATGCGCCGCGCCTGCGCCGGCTGGCTGTCGATCAGGCTGACCACGTTGGCCAGCGTGTTGTACAGGAAGTGCGGTTCGATCTGGGCCTGCAGCGCGCGCAGTCTTGCCTCGGCCAGCATGCGGCCGGCGGCGGCAATTTGCTCCTGCTGGCGCGCGGCCAGGGTCTCGCGTTCGATGCGGCGCTCGCCGATGAACAGCATCACCCGGATGATCACGGCCGTGATTACGGCATAGATGGCAACCGACGCCATCGGCCCGATCTTCAGCACTTGCAGCGGATTTGCCTGCGACAGCAGCATCTTGGTGAGCGCGATGCCGACCACGGCGCCCAGGCAGGACACCGCCATCTGCGCCGAACGCGCCTGCACGCGCGAACCTGCCAGCTTTTCCGGCGCATAGCGGCGTAGTGCATACAGTGCGCCGTGGATCAGGAAGCCGACCACGTTGGCGCCGATCATCATCGCCGCCAGGTTGCGTCCGAGCGGAGGCGGACGCGTGGAAAATAACTGATCGGTAGCGGTCAGCACCAGGCCGATCAGGCAGTTCCATACCAGGGTATAGAGCAGGTCGCGTTGCGGCGAGGGACGGATGCGGCGCAGCGGCGCCAGAACTTCGAGCGGATGCACGCTACGTGGCGGTGTGTCGATGTGTTCGGGAGACATGATGAGAGACCTGATCAAGTAGCCAAGAAATTACCATGAAAGCAGTGCGGTGTGCGATAGGGCAAGCTGGCCAGGGCCAGCGGCCCGGCCTTGACATTCGCCGCGTCGAACACGGTCAGCACGCCAACGCCGCGCCGGGTGTCCTGGGCCACGCCGACCAGGTAGCCGTCGGCCTCATGGCGCGCATTGCGGCGCGGGACCAGCACGTGTTCCTCGACCTGCCAGCCGGCGCCGAAGCGGTAGCTGTCGACCTTGCCGTTGTCCGTATCGACCAGGTTCACGGTATCGAGCCCCAGCTCGCGGTTGGCGCGGTCGCAGCTGAGCAGGGCCAGGCGGCGGTGGCGCATGCCGACCACCTGCGGCATCACACGCGGGAACTCGCTGGTGCCGAGCAGGCGTGCCGTGGAGGCCTGGCCGCTGGCATAGTCGAGGCACACCTGCACCGCCTGGCTGCGGCCAGGCGCATTGTCCTGGCGCGTGCCGATCATCAGGCTGCCGAGGCCGGCCAGGGCATCGCCCGCGTGCAGCACTACGTCGAAACGGGTGCAATCGCCGTCGTCCCAGGCGTTCCCGAGGTGGAAGACCATCTGCGGCGGCAGTTCGAAGACCTGGCGCAGGGCCAGCGTGTCCTTGGCCACCACCACGATGCGCGTCGGACGCGTAGCGCCGGCCCAAACGTGGCGCTCGGCCAGGCTCAGGCTGCGGTCGTCGCGCAGGTCGTAGGGCGGCACCACGAAGATCAGGTGCTTCGCGCTGACGGCGAAGTCGTGCACCATCGCCAGTTGCGGGACCGCGATCACGTTCGTATTCAGCAGCGAACCGTCGGCGCCGATGCGGTACAAGGCCAGCTTGTTGGCGCCGGGCAGGGCGCCGAAGTTCCACATGCCGCCTGCCGGATCGAGTTTCGGGTGGGCCGAGAAGGGCATGGACTTGACGTCGTCGCGCCAGGTCTTGATGCCGAGCGTGGCCAGGGACTCCGGGTCGACCTCGGTGGCCGAGCCGCCTTCCCACAGCGCGTACAGGCGGCCGTTGAAGGGCAACAGGTTGGTGTTGGCCGCGTTCATGGTGTCGTTGTCGCGGAAACCGCGGCGGGTGAACATGGTGCCAAAGGCCGGATACAGGAACTGGCCGGCTTCCGACTCTTCGCGGAAGCGCCTGGTCTCGACGAAGCGTCCATGGTGGCGCACCTTGCCATCATGCAGCGTCCAGCGTTGTGCGAAACCGTCGCCGTCGAACCAGTGGTGGTAGCGTTCCCCACCGAGCTCGAAGCGTCCCGGGCCGTTGCGGTAGAAGCTGCCTTGCAGGTCCTTCGGCAGGCGGCCTTCGATGACGGCCAGGCCGGCTTGTTCGCCCTGCTGGTCGGCGTAGACGGCGAGCGACTTGTCGCGCGCCAGGGCGGCGTGGAAGCGGGCATAGGTGGCGGCGTCGGCGCGGGCCTTGCCGGTGAGGGCGAGGGCGCCCAGGCCGAGTCCGGCCTGGATGAAAGAGCGGCGCTCCATGGCGGCCTCAGCGCAGCGAAACGGTGATGGCGGCGCCGGCGGCCGGCACGGCGAAGCGCGCCTGGTCGAACGAGGGCGGTCCCATGTTGCCGAGGGCATTGTTGCTGAAGGCATAGTCCTCGGACGGGATGCCCATCATGTTCTTGTCCATCTTGCCGTTGCTGTTGGCGTCGTGGAAGAGGGCAAAGCCGTAGTTGCCGGCCGGCACGTCCTTGATCGTGAGCCTGGTGCTGCCGTTGGCGGCCGGGGCGGCGCCGGTCTTCACCGTGCGTTTCAGGAAGCCGTCGGCCGAATCGTAGAGTGCGACCATGATCTGGCCGTCGTTGCTCTTGACGCCGTCGACGGTGATGGTGAGATCGCCCGCGTGGGCGGTGCAGGCGGCGAAGAAGGCGGCGAGGCAGAGGGCGAGGCGGCGGGTGGTCATTGCGGTCTCCAGTGGCGTTGTAGGGTGAGGCCACTGTAGCGGGGCGGATCGCAGGCGGTTCCAGGATGCGACGAAAGGCCGCGGTGCGGGCGCCAGATGCATCACGCGAGCGCGAGTTGCAGCATTGCCGATGTTGAACTGCGCCGCCGGCTTGCTATGATGAAGATGCGACGGTCATTGGTGGAGACAACCATGGAAGAGCACGGCAACGAATATGTCGGGACGGTGTTCGTCCTGCCCGAATCGCGCAGTTTCGAGCTGAAGACGACGCTGCACGGCGTGCCGGTGACGCTGACCGGAACGGTGTCGCAGCAGCTGGCGGCTCAGTTCGCGGGCAACCTGGCGGCCGGCGCGCCGATCGACGTGCGCCAGCTGGCGCTGCAGCCAAGGCGGGTTGAAGTGCTGACGCGCGAGATCCACGAGCGCCACCGGGCGCCGCGCAAGATGCATTTCCTGATGCGGGTGATCGATAGGGCCTAGGTGGGCCTAGGCGGCCCTAGCGTCCGACGCCGTTGTTGGTGCCGTTGCTGTTCATCCGCTCGTTCTCGAAGGCCTGCTTGTCGACCTCGCTCGTGTTGACTGCGCCGCGCTCCGTCTTCTTGCGGGGAATCAGGGTGCCGGTCGGGGCATAGGCATCGGCCGCGCGTTCCTTGCGCGACTGTTTGCCCGGTTCGGTGTCGGATGGGGTGGCGCAGGCGGCCAGCAGCAGGATCACGCCGGCCAGCAGACACGGATTTCTCATTCTCGACTCCCTTTGATAGACGGTTTGCTTGTGAATGCAAACTCTAGCATTGCGCGAGCGGCAGGAATCTCGTCAATTGTCACGGCTTACTTCAACTTCACCGGCGCCACGGTCGTTCCGTCCTTTACCTCGATCGCGGCATCCTCGAAGCCCGGCGGCCCGAACTTGCCGCGCGCGTCGCGGCTGAAGCCGTAGTTCTCCTTCGGAACGCCGATGAAGCTGCGGTCGAGCTCATTGTTTTCGTTCTCGTCCTGGTAGGCCAGCACGGCCCAGGTGCCGGCCGGGATGTCCTTCAGCGTCACCACCGTCTCCGCCCCCTTGGCCGGGGCCGAGCCGCTGTAGCCGCATTGCTTGAGGAAGCGCTCCTTGTCGCACAGCGCGACATTCACCTTGCCCTTGCCGGCGGCCACGCCCGATACGCGGACCTCGACCGTGGCGGCGGAGGCGCCCGCCGTCAGCGCAAAAAACAGGGAGCAAGCAAAAACCATCCTGGAAACCATGTATCGTCCTTTATTCATGTGGAAGTGGCGCCGATTCCCCAGCCGTGCGCGGTGTGCGCCATGGTAGGCTGTGGGTATCCCGGCTTCTTGTCGTTTCGTTACAGTCTATCCGTCAAACCATGCTGCTCAATACCCTCATCGTCGTGCTCACAGTCGTGTTCATGGAAGTCTTCTCCATCGTCGCGCACAAGTACGTCATGCATGGCTTCGGCTGGGGCTGGCACAAGTCGCACCACGAACCCCGTACCGGCTGGTTCGAGAAGAACGACCTGTACGCGGTCGTCTTCGCCGGCATCGCCATTGCCCTGATCTACGCCGGCACGCGCGGCTACCATCCGCTCGAATGGATCGGCGCCGGCATGACGGCCTACGGCTTGCTCTACTTCGTCGCCCACGACGGCCTGGTGCACCATCGCTGGCCTTTCCGCTACGTGCCCAAACGCGGCTACTTCAAACGCCTCTACCAGGCCCACCGCATGCACCACGCGGTGGACGGCAAGGACGGCGCGGTGTCGTTCGGTTTCCTGTACGCGCCCTCGGCCGACAGCCTCAAACAGCAGTTGCACGCACTGCATGGCGGCCGCCTGCAGCGCCGCCAGCCGGCGCAACAGCAACAGCAGAGTCAGCAGCAGGACGGGACCACAGCCGGGCAGGGCGCGGCGTCATCGTCGTCCGAATCCGTGAACTGAGGGCATCCAGCCCGCCGCGCAGCAGCAGCCAGAGCTTGGTGAGCTTGCCCGTGCCGGCACGCTCGTCCCAGGCGTGCGGCCCGCGCCGCTTGACCACGATCCCGATCTGGCGATACACCAGGCGCGCCGTGGCGATCGCCCAGGCTGAGCGCAGCGGCAGCGCGGCCAGGCCGGCGCAGGCCGAGTCGTAATACGGTTCGGCATGGTCGACCAGGCGCGCGGCCACCTTTGCCAGCGCCGCGCGGTGGCGCGGCAGCGCGATCTCGTCCTGCGGGATGCCGGCTTCGCGCAGCCAGGCGGCCGGCAGGTAGCAGCGGCCAATCTGCGCATCGTCGACGATGTCGCGCCCGATGTTCGTCAGCTGGAAGGCCAGGCCCAGGTCGCAGGCGCGGTCGAGCACGGCCGGGTCGCGCGTGCCCATGATCGAGGCCATCATCAGCCCGACTACGCCGGCCACGTGGTAGCAGTAGCGCAGGGTGTCCTCGATGGTCTCGTAACGCGCTTGCTCGACATCCATGGCGAAGCCGGCCAGGTGGTCGTAGGCGTAGCGCGGCTCGATGCCGTGCTTCAGCGCGACTTCCTGGAAGGCGGCAAAGGCCGGGTCGCGCATGGCTTCGCCGGCGTAGGCGCGGCGGGTCTGGTCGCGCAGCAGGGCCAGCTCCCTGGCAGCGTCGTGCGGCGCCGGTGCGCTGGCCGCCGGGACGAAGCCCAGCTCCTGGCCGTCGACCACGTCGTCGCAATGGCGGCACCAGGCGTACAGCATCAGCACGCCGCGCCGGGTCTCGGCATCGAACAGTTTCGCCGCCGCCGCAAAGCTCTTCGACCCGACCTCGATGGTCTGGGTCGCATGCTGCATCAGCGCTTCGCTCATGCCGCCACCTCGCCCAGCATCAGGCCGGCCGTGGCCTTGGCCGAGCCGATCACGCCCGGCACGCCGGCGCCGGGGTGGGTGCCGGCGCCGACCAGGTAGACATTCGCCAGTTCGGCATCGCGGTTGTGCGGGCGGAACCAGGCGCTTTGCGTGAGGATCGGCTCGAGCGAGAAGGCCGAGCCGTGGTGGGCATTGAGCTGGTCGCGGAAGTCGAGCGGCGTGAAGATGCGGCTGGTGACCAGCTGGCTGCGCAGGCCCGGCATGTAGCGTTTTTCCAGATACGCGAAGATGCGGTCGCGGTAGAGCGGCCCTTCGACTTCCCAGTCGATCGGCGCATTGCCCAGGTGCGGCACCGGCGCCAGCACGTAATGGCTGCCGCAGCCGGGCGGCGCCAGCGACGGGTCGGTGACGCAGGGCGCGTGCAGGTAGAGCGAAAAATCGTCGGCCAGCGATTCGCCGTTGAAGATGTCCTTGATCAGTTCGCGGTAGCGCGGGCCGAAGCACACCGTGTGGTGCTGCAGTTGCGCGTGATGGTGGTCAAGCCCGAAGTAGAGCACGAACAGGGAGTTGCTGAAGCGTTTCTTCTTCAGCGCTTCCGCTTCGGCCGTGCCGCGCGCATCGTGGCCGAGCAGCTTGGCATAGGTGTGCACCACGTCGGCATTCGAGGCCACGGCGTCAGCCGCGAACAGGCGCCCGTCTTCCAGGCGCACGCCGGTGGCGCGGCCGTTACTCGTTTCGATGCGTGCGACCGGCGCATTCAGCTCGAAGCGGCCGCCGATGTCCTGGAACAGCTTGACCAGCCCCTTCACCAGTGCGCCGGTGCCGCCGCGCGGGAACCACACGCCCCAGCGCCGTTCCAGCGCGTGGATCAGGGTGTAGATCGAGGACGTGGCGAAGGGGTTGCCGCCCACCAGCAGCGAGTGGAAGGAAAAGGCCTGGCGCAGATGCTCGTCCTGGATGAAGCGCGACACCATGCCGTAGACGCTGCGCCAGGCCTGCAGGCGCGCCAGTTGCGGGCCGGCCTGGATCATGTCGCGGAAGGACAGGAAGGGCACGGTGCCGAGCTTGATGTAGCCTTCCTCGAACACCGCCTTCGAATACGCCAGGAAGCGCTTGTAGCCCTCGACGTCGGCCGGGTTGCGCGCGTGGATCTGGCGGTCCAGGGCTTCCTGGTTGTTCAGGTAATCGAAATGGCTGCCGTCTTCCCAGCACAAACGGTAGAAGGGCTCGACCGGCAGCATCTCGACGTAGTCCTCGATGCGCTTGCCGGCCAGTTCGAACAGCTCCTCGATGCAGGACGGGTCGGTGATCACGGTGGGGCCGGCGTCGAACACGAAGCCCTGGTCTTCATACACGTAGGCGCGGCCGCCCGGCTTGTCGCGCTTTTCCAGCAGGGTGGTCTGGATGCCGCGCGCCTGCAGGCGGATGGCGAGGGCCAGGCCGCCGAATCCGGCGCCGATGACGACGGCGGTTTGTTGTTGGTTCATTCGGGTTTCCTGATCTGACGAGGGTGGATCTTGCGGGCCGCCTCGAAGGCCGCCAGCAGGGGGACGGGTGGTTTGCCGCTGAGGATGCGCGCCTTGTCGCGCAGGCGCAGGCGGCCGGCGTAGAAGTGCGCGATCAGGCGCGGCGACAGGCGGTAGAAGCGCCCCATCACGCGCCAGCGTTTGTCGGGACTGCCGGCCAGGAACAGCATGCGGTTCAGCAGGCGGAAGAAGCGCTGGCCGCGCCATTCCTTGTGCGCTTCGTCGCGGATCGCGGCGAACAGCTGCGGCGCGTCCAGGTCAGCCAGGCCGGCGATGCGTTCGGCCAGGCGCACCGCATGCGGCAGCGAATAGCCGGTGGTCGAGTGGAACAGGCCGGCGCGCAGGCCGGCGCAGGGCTGGCCATCGAGCTCCTGCCAGTAGGCGTCGAAGTCGCCGGCCAGCACGATGGGCAGCGAGCCGTGTTCCTCGCGCAGCAGCTCCGCGACCTGCCAGCCGCGCGCCTGCGCATAGGCGGCGATGTTCGCGCGCAGGCGTTCCGGCTCCCAGGCGCCGGTGTCGACGTAATGGGTGTCCTCGATCAGCAGGGTGTGGGCGTCGAAGGGCAGCACGTAGACGAAGCGGTAGCCGCCTTGCTGCTCGACGCTGGCGTCCATGATGATGGGGGCGGTGAGGCCGTGCGGCGCGGCCAGGCGCACTTCCTGGCCGAGGAAGGTCTGGTAGCCGAGCGCCAGGCGTTCGGTGGCGCGCACGCCGCGGCCGTCGATCACGGCGCGTGCATGCAGGGTGCTGCCGTCGGCCAGCGTGACCGAGGTTGGCGTCAGCGACGCGATCCGCACGCCGGTGCGCAAGGCGGGGCCGAGCGCCGCCGCGATGACGCGCGCGAACTCGTCGGACGTGACGCTGGCGTAGCCGCTGCCGAGGGTACGCGCGTAGTCGGGAAAGACCACGTCGTAGCGCGGCCAGCGCCGGGCGACCAGCGGCGCGATCCATTCCTGCTGTCCTGGGGGCAGGTCGCCGTCGTGGAAGGACCAGGTGTGGTTACCGCCGATGCGCTCGGCCGCTTCCAGCAGCAGGATGCGCAGGGCCGGGCGCTGGGCGTGCAGGCGCCAGGCGATCAGGCCGTTGGCCAGGCCGCCGCCGACAAGGATCAGGTCGAATTCCGGGGCGCTTGCCATGGGCCGTTTATCCAAGGCTGGCCACGCTGGGTTGCGTATCCGCCGGCAGGCCGGCGTGGGCGTGGGCATGCACAGGCCGGTGCCGCAGGCCCAGCGCGTCCTCGATCAGGCTGGCCGCACGCGGCGTGCCGCCGGCGCGCGCCAGGTCGGCAGCGAGGGGCGCCATGCGCTGGGCGAAGCCGGGTTCGTCGAGCAGGCGGCGCAGCAGGCGCGCCATCTGCGCCGGGCTGGCGAAGCGCGGCGAGGCCGACAGGCCGATGCCGGCATGGCGGATGCGCGCCGCGGCGCCCGGCTGGTCGAAGGCGATCGGCAGCGCCAGGATCGGCGTGCTGGCGGCAATCGCATCCATCACCGTGTTCGAGCCGGCGTGCGAGATCACCACGTCGGCGCGCGCCAGGACTTCTGCTTGCGGTGCAAAGGCGACCACCCAGTCGGCGCCGGCAGCGCGCAGGGCCTGGGCCTGGCGCTCGTCGAGGCCGCCGCAGTGGGCGACCAGCAGCTGCACGCCCTGCTTGCGGCAAGCCTGCACGATGCGCTTGAACAGGCCGAAGCGCCCGCCCTGCAGGGTGCCGAGCGAAGCGAACACGAAGGGGCGGTCGGGCGCCACATCCGGCATGCGGCGGCCGTCGCCGGGCGGGGGCGTGCCCTGGCTGAAGCGCAGCGGGCCGACGTGGTGGAAATGCGGCGGCAGTTCCTTGCGCGGGAAGTCGAAGCTGGAGGTGGTCTGGCTGACCTGAACCAGCGGCGACAGGCATTCGTGCATGGCGCTGCGCGGCCGTAGCCCCAGCCTGCGCGCCTGCGCCGCGATGGCCTCGGCATGCGGCGCCATCAGCCAGTCGTAGACGCGGGTGCTGCCCTCGACCATGTGGCGGGCGCGCTCGCTGTCCTCGTAATCGAAGGGCATGACCGGCAGCGGGATGCCGGGTTCGCGGTTCACCGGCAGCGCGTTCGCCACCGAGGCGAAGGGCAGGCCCATGCTCTCGGCCACCAAACCGCCGGCCGCTTCCATCTGGTCGCACAGCAGGGCGTCGATGCCGAGCGCCTCGATGGCGGGCGGCAGTTCGCGGCACAGCATATCGGTGGTGCGCGCCATGTCCTGGATCACGCGGCGCAGGCCCAGCGGCCCGCCCGGATTGGCGGCGCGTTCGATGGAAGCGGCCAGGGTGCCGGCCGGGTGGGTGTCCCGGCCGACCGCGTGGAAGCCGAGGCGCGGGTCCTTTAGGTAGGCGCCGGCGTCCTGCTGGTGCAGGAAGGTGATGCGGTGGCCGCGCGCGGCCAGCTCGGCGGACAGGGCCGCCATTGCGTTGTAGTGGCTGTAGAACGCCGGTGCGACCACGCCGAAGTGGGCCATGCCTGATTCCTTGATTACACGGGTTGATTCGACGGGACGCGTGCGGCCATGTCAGTGGTGTACGGCGTAGTCCGGCTGCTTGCTGGCGACATGGCGCACCGCGCCGCCGCCGAACAGGCTGTCGACGAAGCGGCGCGTGCCCTGTTTGCTGCCGATGGCATCGGTCAGGCAGCGGTCGGCTTCGTGCAGGTGGTCCATCAGGCGCCGGCGCGCTTCGTCGAAGCCGAGCGTGTTGATGAAGGTGGCCTTGCCGACGTCCTTGCCGGTGTCCTTGCCGGTGACCTTGGAATCCATGCCGGGGCCGTCCTGGAAGTCGTCGCGCAGCTGGAAGGCGTGGCCGGCGGCCAGGGCAAAGGCGCGCAGCGAGCGGGCCACGCAGTCGTCAGTTTCGGCAATGATGGCTGCCATGTCGACCGCCGCGCCGAGCAGCACGCCGGTTTTGAGTTCGTTGGTGGTGGCGATGTCCTCGGCCGAGCGGGCGCTGGCCTGCAGGTCGAGGAACTGGCCGCGCACCAGGCCCTGGGCGCCGATGGTTTCCGATAGCCGCGCCACCAGGCGCGCGCGCACCGCCGGCGGGATGTCCTGGGCCGAACCGAGGATGCCGAAGGCGCGGCTGAGCAGGGCGATCGAAGCCAGGATGGCGACGTCTTCGCCGTACTGCACGTGGATCGTGGGCTTGCCGCGGCGCAGCTGGGCGTCGTCCATGCAGGGCATGTCGTCGAGCACCAGCGAGGCCGCGTGCACCAGCTCGACGGCGCAGGCGACGTCGATCAGGGCCGGCGAATCGCAGCCGAGGTCGCGCGCGACCAGCATCAGCAGCAGCGGACGCATGCGCTTGCCCGAACCGAGGGCGGCGCTGCGCATGGCGGCGGCCAGCCGGTCGCTGCTGGGGCCGGCGTCGGCAAGCAGGGCGGCGAGCCGGTCTTCGAGTTCCTGGCGAACCATGTCCAGCTCCGCGCCCGCGATGTCTTTCGGGTTGTCGATCTCGCACCTGGCGAATCTTTCTGCTTGCGTACCCATGCGCACTCCTCCGCCAAATGTGGATGTGTGAAATTGATGATTTCGTATTGCATCATACCGGAATCTTAACTAAACAATAATTAACATCTTCAACGGTGTGCGGTATAGACAAATTTGGTGTTTTGGCCCGGGAGCCGTCATTCGTGTGCACCACTGCCTCTGAGGACAACTATTCCATGGTTTGGTCACATGTGGCGCGCCGGGCGTGGCGAGCCGGGACGCAATCAGTTCGAGACGCCGCGCAATATCGGCGCTTCGTTTGCGCTGAGTGAGGACGTGGGCATAATGTCAGCTCATCAATAATGATCGGGAGACCCTGTGAAGTCCTTCGCCAAGACCTGCCTTTGCCTGTCCGTGTTGTCCGCTGTTTTGCCGGCATCGGCCGCACCTGCCGCGCCTGCCCCATCGGCATCGGCTGCGCCGGCCGCCGCACGCGTTACCGTTGGCAAGCTCGAGCGCCTGGCGCTGGCGCCGTCGAAGTTCGTCGAGGCGCGTCCGGTGGAAGTGTGGGTTCCCGGCGATTATGCCGAGAAGGCGCGCGCCGGCAAGCGCTTCCAGGTGCTCTACATGCACGACGGCCAGATGCTGTTCGATTCGTCCACCACCTGGAACAAGACCGCCTGGCATGTGCACGAGACCCTGGCGCGCTTGATGCGCGAAGGGAAGGTCGAGGACACGATCATCGTCGGTGTCTTCAACATCGCGCAGAACCGCTACTTCGAATACTTTCCCGAGAAATTCCTGGACGAGATGACGCCGGAAGCACGCGCCGCCTTCGTGCGCGACGGCCTGAAGCACGCGCCGGAAGCCGACGATTACCTGCGCTTCCTGGTGCAGGAACTGAAGCCGGTCATCGACGCCAGGTACGCCACGCGCACGGATGCGGCGGGCACCTTTATCATGGGATCGAGCATGGGCGGCCTGATTTCGGTGTACGCGATGAGCGAATACCCGCAGGTATTCGGCGGCGCGGCCGGCCTGTCGACGCACTGGCCCGGCACCGGCAGGCACAACGCCGCCCTGCCGCTGGCCGCCTACAACTACCTGAACCACAAACTGCCGCCGCCGCAGGGACACAAGCTGTACCAGGACCATGGCGGCGTCGGCCTCGACGCGCTGTATGCGCCGTATCAGACCCTCGTCGACCAGATCGTGCGCGACAAGGGTTATACCGACGCCCACTACCTGAGCAAGGTGTATCCGGCCGACGACCACAACGAAAAAGCCTGGGCCGAGCGTCTGGAGGCGCCGCTGGTCTTCCTGCTGGGTAAATAAACAGCGGGAGCGGGCTTGGCACGACACGTGGTTTGGCCAGGCTTTTGTTTCGAAGCAGGAGGCCGCGGCCGCGCTGGCGGGTCGCCTTGCTGTCCTGCGCGATGCCTGTCCTACTTTTCCTTTGCAATTTGAAAGTGTCGTGCTAGATTTGCTGCTGTATTGACAACCAGCCAGGGGCACTGATGCAGACGTTGGAAGACCTTCGCATTGATTTCGATATCCGTTCCAGGCGTTCGTTATCGATGCCGCTTGCCGGCATGGCCGTATGGGCCGTCGTGGCCGCCCTTGGCCTCTTGCTGCCGCCGAAGACGGCGGTGCTGGCGCTGGTGTTCGCGACCGGCGCTATCTTTCCGGTCGCGCTTGCCATTGCAAGGCTGCGTGGCGAGCAATTAATCGATAACACAAACCCGCTCGCCAAGCTCATGGGCGTGTGCGTAATGATGGTCAACCTGTTGTGGGCGCTGCATATTCCGCTGCTGCTGCATGCACCGCAATTCGTACCGCTCAGCCTGGGAATCGGGCTGGGCCTGCACTGGATGGTGTATTCGTGGATTATTGCCCACCCGCTTGGCTACCAGCATGCCGTGCTGCGCACGGCCGGCCTTGTCGCGGTATGGTTCGCGTTTCCGGCACAGCTGGTAACGGCATCGGCGGTCGTGGTGGTGGCAGCCTATGCACTGACCTTGCTGCAGATGCGCTCCCGCACCGTCGCGCATTCGCCAGCAGCGCTGACCCCCGCTGTTTGACGACAAAAAAAAGCCGCCCGACTTGCGTGGGGCGGCGTGCGCGTTAGCGCTTGTCGGTCAGAGTCAACTGTAGCTGGTCCAGGTCTGTGGAATATCGATCTGGCCGGTCTTGGCCGCATTCGCATAGGCGCGCATTTCGGCGACGACGGCTTCCAGCTGTTCGTTGCCCGGGTTTTGCAGGAAACCCTTCATGCGTTCGTGCAGCGCGGCTTGCTGGTCGCGCCATTCATAACGGGAGGTCTTGCTCATGCTGCCTCCCCGCGATTCAACGCTGTGATGTTCTTGTTGAGATCCATGACATCCTCCTTGATAAGGGAATCAGCTTCTCACACAAGCATGCCTGCGTTCGGTGCGCTGACGCACATTTGCTCAGCAGTATCGGTAGGAAATGGCGCTATCGCAAGACCGCACGATAGAACATGTTCAACCGCTCATCGAGCAGGCGGTGCGCCTCGGCCGGTTCGGGCTGGGCGTCGGGAAACACGAAGCGCTGCACGCTGTCGCCGGCGATGATGCTGATCAGGAAAGCGGGCAGCTGGGGGAAGGGCAGGTCGTCGCGCAACTGGGCACGCACGTCGGCGCGGGCGAAGAAGCGGTCGATCATTTCGCGCGTCAGGCGCGGCCCGGCGCCA
This sequence comes from Massilia sp. YIM B02769, assembly GCF_030411995.1. Lineage (GTDB taxonomy): Bacteria > Pseudomonadota > Gammaproteobacteria > Burkholderiales > Burkholderiaceae_D > Telluria. The sequence goes on along the minus strand of NZ_JASNRC010000002.1, from coordinate 378,146 downwards.
TAGAAGGTATCGGCCAGTTCCGGGTTGCCCGGCGCTTCGGCAATCACCACGCGCTGCATCGCAATCAATTGATCCTTGGACAGCAGGTCGAAGAACTGGTGCGCGAAGTCGCCGACCACCTCGCGGAAGGGGCGCATGTCCTTGTCCATGTCGCGCATGCGGAAGAACTGGTCGCGGCGCGCCATCAGCACCGCATTCAGCAGGCCGGCCTTGCCGCCGAACTTCACATAGATGGTGCGCACCGCAACGCGCGCGGCGCGGGCGATGGCTTCCAGGCTGGTACGGGTGTAGCCGTTGGCCAGGAACAGGCGGGCAGCGGCGTCGATCAGGTCCTGGGTGCGGGCTTCGACGTCGCCTGCCTTCGGGCGCCCGGCGCTGCGCGGGCAGGCCGCCGTCGGCATCTCTGCCGGCAGGCTTTCTTCAGTGGATGCGAGTGCTTGCGATGGTTTGCTCATGCCGCCACTGTAAATCACCAACAAATGAAATGCAACCGTTTCATTTCTTGACGAACTTGGGAAGATGCCGAATAATGTAGGACAACACTTATTCCCTTTTCGGAGTTGCCTTCATGTCCCAACCGCAGACTTCCGGCGCGCCAGCCCCGCACGGTGCCGTTCCTCCTGCCGCTTCCAACGCACCTGCCGCCGCCGGCAAGACCCCGCCCAACAAGCGCGTGCTGGTCGTGGTCGGCCTGATCGCCCTGGCAGCCGCCGTCGCCGGCGGCCGCATGTGGTACCGCAGCCATAACTTCGTCGAGACCGAGAATGCCTACGTCGCCGGCCACGTGCACCCGGTCTCGTCGCGCATCGCCGGCGTGGTCACGCGCGTGCTGGTGGAAGACAACCAGCATGTGAAGGCGGGCGACCCGATCGCCGAACTCGACCCGGCCGACCAGCACGTGCGCGTCGAGCAGATCGAGGCGCAGATCGCCAGCGCGAAACAGCAGGTGATCCAGGCCGACGCCCAGGTCGCACAGGTGAAGGCGCAAGCCGAAGCCGCATCCGCCCAGGTCGGCCAGTCGCAGGCCCTGCTGGTGCGTGCGCGCCAGGACGCCGAGCGCTTCGGCCAGCTGTACAACACCACCATGAAGGCGGTCTCGAAGGCCGAAGTCGACGCCGCGAACGCCGCGCGCGCCGCCGCCACCGCCGATGTCGCCGCCCGCCGCGATACCGCGAACGCCGCCAAGGCCAACATCGCCGCCGCCAGCTCGGCGCGCGACGTGCTGAACGCGCAGATCAAGGTGCTGCAGGCGCAACTCAAGGACGCGCAGCAGCAGGTCGGCTACAGCCGCATCGTGGCGCCGGTCGACGGCCGTATCGGCCGCCGCAGCGTGGAAGTGGGTGCGCGCGTGCAGCCGGGCCAGCAACTCGTCGCCGTGGTCGAGGACAAGGTCTGGGTCACCGCCAACTTCAAGGAAACCCAGCTGGCCGGCCTGAAGCCGGGCCAGGAAGTGGAGCTCGCCGTCGATGCGCTGCCGGACGAGCACCTGGTCGGCCGCGTGGACAGCTTCTCGCCGGCCTCGGGCAACCAGTTCGCGCTGCTGCCGGCCGATAACGCGACCGGCAACTTCACCAAGATCGTGCAGCGCGTGCCGGTGAAGATCGTGTTCGACCAGAAGGACGTGCAACGCCTGTCCGGCCGCCTGGTGCCGGGTATGTCGGTGGTTGCCGAGATCGATTTGCGCCAGAAGGCCGAAGCCACCCAGGCCGAGCCAATGCGCGCGGCCGCCAAGTAATCGCCTGAGCCTGATCGCTTGAGCCACTACGCCAAGGACCACCCATGAGCACTACGACCAAGGCCGCGCCAGCCGCCTTCCCGGGCGCGCCGGCTGCCGGCGCCGCCATCGGGTTGCGCACCTGGATCGCGGTCGCCGCCGGCATGCTCGGCGCCTTCATGGCGGTGCTCGACATCCAGATCACCAACTCGTCGCTGCGCGACATCCTGGGCACGCTGTCGGCGACCCAGGAAGAGGGTTCCTGGATTTCCACCGCCTACCTGTGCGCCGAGATCGTCGTGATCCCGATGACGGCGCTGTTCGCGCGCGCCTTCGGGGTGCGCAACTACATGATCGGCACCACCGCGCTGTTCCTGGTCTTCTCGACCCTGTGCGGCGCGGCCTGGAACCTGGAAAGCATGATCGCTTTCCGCATGATGCAAGGCTTCACCGGCGGCGCCCTGATCCCGATGGCGATGACGCTCGTGATGACGCGCCTGCCGTCGTCGAAGCGCGCGGTCGGCATGGCGATTTTCGGCCTTACCGCCACGCTGGCGCCGGCCATGGGCCCGACCCTGGGCGGCTACCTGTCCGAGCTGTACAACTGGCCCTCGATCTTCTACATCAACTGGGTGCCGGGCGTGCTGCTGATCGCCGGCATCATGTGGGGACTGGATAAAGAGAAGGCGCAGATCGGCCAATTGGTGCACGCCGACTGGCTCGGCATCTTCCTGATGGCGATGGGCCTGGGTTGTTTGACCATCTTCCTGGAAGAGGGCAATTCGAAGGACTGGTTCGATTCGAGCTTCATCATCAGCTTTGCCGCGCTGGCGCTGATCGGCATCCTCGGCTGGGTAGCGAACAGTTTTGTCCGCCAGCAGTCGTTCGTGAACCTGCGCCTCTACGGCCAGCGTAACTTCCTGGTCGCGACCGCGCTGTCGGCGGTGACCGGCATGGGCCTGTACGGGTCGTCCTACCTGCTGCCGCTGTACCTGGGCCAGATCGCCGGCTACACGCCGATGCAGATCGGCGAAGTGATCGCCTGGGTCGGCCTGCCGCAGTTGATCGTGATGCCGTTCGCCGCCGCCCTGTCGTCGAAGGTCGACAACCGCATCATGTGCAGCTTTGGCTTGCTGCTGTTCGGCGGCTCCTGCCTGATGAACGCCTTCATGGACGCCACCACCGGCTACGACCAGCTGATGGTCACCCAGATCATCCGCGCCATCGGCCAGCCCTTCGTGATGCTGACGCTGTCGAACTTCGCCATGCAGGGCATCGCCCCGAAGGACATGCCGTCGGCCTCGAGCCTGTTCAACATGACGCGTAACCTGGGCGGCTCGGTCGGGATCGCGCTGCTGGCGACCTCGCTGACCAACCGCGAGCACTTCCACTCGGCGCGCATCGGCGAGTCGGTGTCGACCTACGCACCGGCGACCCAGGAGCGCCTGGACCAGATGACGCAAGCCTTCATGGCCAGCGGCATCGACCCGGCCACGGCCGCCAACCAGGCGCTCGCCGCGCTCGACCGCATCGTGCGGCGCGAATCGTATGTGATGGCCTACAACGACGGCTTCTGGATCGTCGGCCTGATCCTGATCTCGTGCATCGCCGTGGTCTGGCTCGCCGACAAGGTCAAGTCCCCCGGCGGCGCCGGCGGCGGTGGCCATTGAACCCTATTCGATTGAAGAGAAAAACGATGTTCGATTCCTTTGCCAAGAACCTCCCGCGCCGCGCGGCGCTTGCCATCGCCGCCGCTGTAGTGGTGTCCGGCTGCTCGACGATCGGTCCCGACTTCGTGGCCCCGAAAGGCGCGCAGGAAACCGCCTTCCGCCATGCCGCCGCTGCCCCTGTCGGCGCTGCCGATGCTGCGCGCCTGCCGGCCGACTGGTGGACCGTCTTCAACGACGCCACCCTGAGCGAACTGGAAGCGCGCGCCCTGCGCGACAGCCCGGGCGCGAAAGCCGCCGGCCAGCGCCTGCTGCAGGCGCAAGCCCAGCTCGGCGTGGTGCGCGCCGGCCAGGCGCCGAACGTGTCGGTGAACGCCGGCATCTCGAATTCGCGCACCTCGGCCGAGACGGCGCAGGGCCTGGCGCTCGGCGGCCGTTCGATCGAAGGTAACAACTACACGGTCGGCGCCTCACTGTCCTACGAGCTCGATATCTGGGGCCGTGTGCGCCGTATCGTGGAAGCGGCCGACGCCCAGGCCCTGGCCGCCCAGGACGACCGCGACGCCGTGCTGCTGATGCTGACCGGCCAGGTGGCACAGAGCTACTGGCAGCTGCGCGGGCTGGATGCCGAGCAGGCGATCCTGGTCGATGCCCTGGCCGCCCGCCGCGAAGCGCAGGAGCTGATCGAGGCGCGCTTCAATGCCGGCCTGTCGAACGAGCTGGACGTGTCGCGTGCCCGCATCGAGCGCGCGAATGCCGAAGCCGATCTGCACGAAGTGCAGCGCCAGCGCAACGCGGTCGAGCACGCGCTGGCGACCCTGGTCGGCGTCTCGCCGAGCACGCCGCTGGTGGCCAGCGCCGCCAAGACCGCGCTGCCGCTGCCGCCCGCCATTCCGGTCGGCCTGCCGGCCAGCCTGCTGGGCCAGCGTCCCGACCTGGCGGCGAGCGTGGCGAACTTGAAGGCGGCCAACGCGCAGGTGGGCGTGGCCGAGGGCATGTTCTATCCTTCGCTGACCCTGACCGGCAACTTCGGCTATGCGTCGGAATCCCTGCGTGACCTGGCCGGCGGCAGTGCGCGCCAGTTCTCGGTGGGACCGCTGGCCTTGTCCTTGCCGGTGTTCGACGGCGGCCGCAACCGCGCGAATCTGGCGCTGTACCAGGCGCGCTACGAAGAGGCGGTGGCGAACCACGAGAACCGCCTGCTGACGGCGCTGCGCGAAGTGGAAGACGCGCTGTCGGACGTGCAGCAGCGCCAGAAGCAGGGCGACGTCCAGGCCCAGGCCCAGGAAGCCGCGGCGCGCGCGCTGCTGGTGGCGCAGGCGCGCTACGAGCGCGGCGTGTCGACCTACCTCGACGTGATCGACGCCCAGCGCAGCACGCTGGCGGCCGACCGCGCGGCGGCGCAGATCCGGACCCAGCGTTTGCTGGCGTCGGTGGCCGTGGCGCGTGCGCTGGGTGGTGGTTGGAGCCAGGCGCCGGCGCTGGCGACGGTGCGGTAAATAGTATCGTAAGCTGGCCAGAAAAATATCCCTGGCCTGCGCCCCTTCCCGTACGGTGGGGTGTTTGAAGCCGGGGGCTTCAAACACGAAGTGCCCACGCGGTTGCGTGCATATCCTTGCACCTGTATCAGAACCGACTCGCTCGCGAAATATGCAATGGGCGAAACCCATGCATACCGTTTTGGCCTTGGCCGATGTCGCGAGCGACGCTTCACCGCAGCAGGTGCAAGGATAAGCACGTAACCGCGTGGGCACTTCGTGTTTGAAGCCCCCGGCTTCAAACACCCCACCGTACGGTCAACGTCGGTGGTGCAATCAAACGGTATTACAATCTCCTGCTGCACCTACACCAACAGGGGACACATGAAATACCTTCTCGCTCCACTCGTCCTGGCCTTGGCCGCCGCCGGCGCCGTCACCGCCGCCGACGCACCCGCCACCAAACCTGGCCCCGCCAGCGTCGCCGAACTGAACACCATGGCGAAACGCTTCGCCCCGATCGAACTGCGCGCCGACACCTCCAAACTCTCGCAAGGCGACCGCGCCGCCATCGCCAAGCTGGTGGAAGCCGCGAAGATCGTCGACACCCTGCAACTGCGCCAGCGCTGGACCAGCAACGAAGCCCTGTGGGCCGCCCTGCAAAAGGACAACTCCCCGCTCGGCAAGGCGCGCCAGGATTACTTTTGGCTGAACAAGGGACCGTGGTCGATCATCGACGGCAACCGCTCCTTCATGCCCGCCGAGTACGCCGGCATCGGCATCCCCGCACGCAAGCCCGACGCCGCCAACTTCTATCCAGCCGGGGCCACCAAGGAAGCCCTGGAAGCCTGGATGAACGCGCTGCCGGCGAAAGACAAGGAAGCCGCCCAGTGGTACTTCACCGTCATCCGCGGCGACAAGGCCGGCACATTCCGCACCGTAAAATATTCCGAGGAATACAAGCCGGAGCTGGAAAAACTGGCCAAGCTGCTGCGCGAAGCGGCCGCCCACACCGACAACGCCTCGCTGAAGAAATTCCTGAGCCTGCGCGCCGACGCCTTCCTGTCGAACGACTACCTGGCCTCGGACTTCGCCTGGATGGACCTCGACAGCCCGGTCGACATCACCATCGGCCCCTACGAGACCTATAACGACGAACTGTTCGGCTACAAGGCCGCCTTCGAGGCGTATGTGAGCGTGCGCGATCCGCAGGAAACGCAAAAGCTGAACTTCTTCGGCAAGCACATGCAGGAGCTGGAAGACAACCTGCCGATCGACAAGCAGTACCGCAACCCGAAGGTCGGGGCGATGGCGCCGATGGTGGTCGTGAACCAGGTCTACGGCGCCGGCGACGGCAACATGGGCGTGCAGACCGCCGCCTACAACCTGCCGAACGACGAGCGCATCATCCGCGAGCGCGGTTCCAAGCGTGTGATGCTGAAGAATATCCAGGAAGCGAAGTTCGAATCGACTTTGATGCCGATCACCAAGCTGGTGCTGCGTCCGCAAGACCAGAAGGACCTCGACTTCAATTCCTTCTTCACCCACATCCTGGCCCACGAGATCACCCACGGCTTGGGACCGCACGTGACCAAGCAGGGCGGCAAGGAATCGACGCCGCGCCAGGATTTGAAAGAGACCTACTCGACCATCGAGGAAGCCAAGGCCGACGTCACCGGCCTCTGGGCCCTGGCCTACATGATGGACAAGGGGCAGTTGAAGGACACGCTGGGGCAGGGCGAGGCGGCCGAGCGCAAGCTGTACAACACCTTCCTCGCGTCGTGCTTCCGCACGCTGCACTTCGGCCTGACCGATTCGCACGCGCGCGGCATGGCGATCCAGGTGAACTACCTGCTCGACAAGGGCGCTTTTGTCTCGCATGGCGACGGCACCTTCTCGGTCGACTTCAAGAAGATCAAACAGGCGGTGATCGACCTCGACCGCGAGTTCCTGACCATCGAAGCGACCGGCGACTACGCGCGCGCCAAGGCAATGATGGCGCGCTATGTCGTCATCCGTCCGGACGTGCAGAAGGCGCTCGACAAGATGAAGGCGGTGCCGAACGATATCCGTCCGGCCTTTGTCACGGCGGCCTCGTTGACCGGCGCCGGCAAGTAAAAACGGCTCGTGCGCAGTTTTTGACATGGTTTGTTGTCAAAAAGCTGCGCACGATTAGAAAACAGCCGATTTTTTGAAGAACGGTTTGCTATAGTCGCGCCCATTTCCTGCGGGCAATAATGCCTCGCACCTTTTTGGCGCTGCGCAGGACGACTAGCGAGACTCTCATGTTTTCTTCAAGAATGACGATCGGCACCCGCCTGACGCTCGGTTTCGGTGCCGTGCTGGCCCTCATGATGCTGCTGACCGCGCTCGCGGTCAGCCGTGTCGGCACCATCGATGCCACCCTCAACCGCATCAACGACGTCAACAACGTCAAGCAGCGCCATGCCATCAATTTCCGTGGCAGCGTGCACGACCGGGCAATCGCCCTGCGCGACGTGGTGCTGGCCGACGATGCCGCCGCTGCCCGTCCGGCCCTGGCCCAGATCGACCAGCTCGCCGCCAACTACGAACAAGCCGGTGTCGCGCTCGACGCCATGTTCAGCGCGCGCACCGACATCCTGCCGCAGGAACGCGAGGCGCTGGCCGCGATCAAGGAAAACGAGCGCCATGCCCAGCCGCTGATCGCGCAGGTGATCGCCATGCGCCTGGGCGGCGACGTCGACGGTGCGCACACCGTGCTGGCGCAGCAGGCGGCGCCGGCGTTCGTCGCCTGGCTGGCCGGCGTGAACCGCCTGATCGACCTCGAGGAGCAGTTGAACAAGGACTCCGCCGCCGAAGCGCGTGCGCTGACCGGCAGTTTCTTTGCCTGGATGCTGGCCTTGTGTGCGTTCGCCGTGGCGGCCGGCGCGCTGGCCGCCTGGTACATCAGCCGCAGCCTGCTGCGCCAGCTCGGCGGCCAGCCGGGCTACGCCGCCTACATCGCCGGCCGGATCGCTGCCGGCGAACTGGGCGTGCGCATCCGCACCGCGCCCGGCGACCGCTCCAGCCTGCTGTTCGCGATGCAGGGCATGCGCGACAGCCTGGTCGACATCGTGTCGCAGGTGCGCGCCGGGACGCTGACCATCGCGAATGCCTCGACCGAGATCGCCGCCGGCAACCACGACCTGGCGCAGCGCACCGAGCGCCAGGCACGCACCCTGATGGACACCGCCGCCTCGATGGAAGAACTGACCGGCACCGTGCGCCAGAACGCCGACAATGCGCGCCAGGCCAACGTGCTGGCCGAGTCGGCCTCGCAGGTGGCGGTGCGCGGCGGCGCCGTGGTCGCCCAGGTGGTCGAGACCATGGCCTCGATCAACGAATCGTCGAAGCAGGTCGTCGACATCATCGGCGTGATCGACACCATCGCCTTCCAGACGAACATCCTGGCGCTGAACGCGGCCGTGGAAGCGGCGCGCGCGGGCGAGCAGGGGCGCGGCTTCGCGGTGGTGGCGACCGAGGTGCGCAACCTGGCCCAGCGCTCGGCTGCTGCCGCCAAGGAAATCAAGGCCCTGATCGGCAGTTCGGTGGAACGGGTCGACGCCGGTGCGCGCCTGGTCGACGCGGCCGGCAGCACGATGGACGAGATCGTCGGCAGCGTGAAGCGGGTGACCGACATCATGGCCGAGATCAGCGCCGCCAGCGCCGAGCAGAGCGCCGGCATCGGCCAGGTGAACCTTGCCATCGGCCGCATGGACGAGGCCACGCGCCAGAACGCCACCCTGGTGGAACAAGCCGAAGCGGCGGCCGATTCGCTGCAGGACGAGGCAGCGGCCCTGGCGCAGCTGGTGAGTGTCTTCAAAATGGCACAGCCGGAACGGCAAACTGTTGCGTTGCCGCCGCACAAAGGGGCGCTGGCGTTGCCGGTTTGAACACGGACAAAAAATTTCTGAATGGGAAGATATTCTCGGTCCTAGAATTGCCTTAGAGCATTTCATCCAGCCGGAAGTCTTCCATGTCCAAGCATTTCGCCGCAGCCGTCCTGGCTGCCAACGCGTTTGCGGGCGCCTGCGCCCAGTCCGCCGAACTCACCGCGCTCGAGCAGCGCTGGCTGCAGGCGGCGGCGCCGGTCCTGTCCTACTCGCAAAAGCTGGGGCTGCCGCTCGACATCGTGGTGCAGCCGCGGCCGCGCGCCAACGACGTGCCGCTGGCGATGGGCTACGACGGCGGCCGCTGCAAGCTGGTGCTGACGCTGCGCGGCAATCCCCAGGCGGAAACCATCCTCGACGGCGTACCGGAAGAACAGCGCGGCGAACTGATCGAAGCCATGACGGCGCACGAGGTGGCGCATTGCTGGCGCCATGCACGCGGCGCCTGGAATGCCTTGCCGGCCGGCTTTGTCGAAGTGGGCGAGGAGCGCGCTGCCAGCAGCGCCTTGCTGGCCGCCTCGAAGGCGATGCGCGAGACGCGGCGCGAGGAAGCCTACGCCGACCTGGCGGCCCTGGCCTGGACCCGCCAGCGCAACCCGGAAGCCTATGGCCGCGTGCATGCCTGGTTCGAGGCCGTGCGCAGGGAGCAGCCGGTGGCGCGCAGCGGCCACGACACCCGCCTGTGGGTGGAGCTGGCGCGCGACGCCAGCCGCCTGGCCGACACCGGCGCGCCTTTCGACGATGCGGCGCCGCTCTGGCGCGAAGGCCTGTTGAGCGCCGAGTAGCGCTGGCCGGCGTCCGGCTGCGCTGGCTCAGGGCATGTATGGTTTTTCCGGCAACGGTACGCTGTCGCACAGAAGTTGGAGGGGGTGGGGCGTTTAATGACGCCATCACAACAACCGACACGAGGGACACTGCCATGAACGCCTTGCTTTCCACCTTGCTCGCCACCGCCGTCGGCGCCAGCTTCGCCGTTGCCCCCGCTGCCCAGGCGCAAACGAAGGACGCGGCGGGTTACCGTGACGCCGTCCAGAAAGTGTCTGCCGACTACAAGACGGCCAGCGCCAAGTGCGACGCCATGAAGGGCAACGACAAGGACATCTGCATGGCCGAAGCCAAGGTCGCCCGCGCACGCGGCGAATCGCAGGCCGTAGCCAGGCACGAGAACAGCGAATCGGCCCGTTCCCATGCGCGCGAAAAGGTCGCCGATGCCGACTACGACCTCGCCAAGGAAAAATGCGATGCGAAGAGCGGCGCCGACAAGGACAGCTGCATGGACAATGCCAAGTCGGTGCACACCGCCGCGCTGGCCGATGCCAAGGCCGGGCGCGACGGCTCGACCGCCCTGGGCGCCAGCGGCAGCGCCGGCCTGATCGCCAGCACCGACACCAAGGACCCGGCCAAGGCCGCAGCGGTGGCCAAGTGCGAGCAGGCCACCGGCGGCGCGACCGCCGGCTGCCTGGTCGACAGCAAGGGCAACGTGACCACCATGGCCAAGCGCGCCGAGAACGCCACCGAGCGCGCCGCCGACAACACGCGCGCCGCTGCCTCGAACGCTGTCGACAAGACGAAGGAAGTGGCTGCGACCGCCGTCGACAAGACCAAGGCCGCCGCTGCCACCGTGGCCGAGAAGACCGGCCTGGACGGCGCCGGCGAACGCCTGCGCGCGGCCGGCTCGACCATCGCCCAGAAGACCGAAAGCGCGGTCGACAACATCGGCGACAAGACCCGCCAGGCTGCTGCCAGCGCCAGGGAAAACACGAAGGACGCGATGCAGACCGCCGGCGAGAAAACCCGCGATACCGGGTCCACCGTGGCGGACCGCACCGACCGCGCGACCGACAAGGCCGCCGACAAGGTTGCCGACAATGCGCGCGATGCTACCCGTGGCACCGCCGTGGCCGCGTCCGACACCGCGATCACGACCAAGGTGAAAGCCAACATCTTCAAGGAACCCGACCTGAAATCGATGGCGATCCACGTCGAAACCGAGAAGGGCGTGGTGATGCTGAGCGGTTTCGTCGAATCGAAGGCCGAGGCCGACAAGGCCGTCAAGGTGGCCAAGGAAGTCGATGGCGTGACGAACGTGAAGAGCGCGATCAAGGTCAAGTAAGCGCCGCACGGCAGCTTGCATGATGCGCAGCGCGGCCGACTGCCCACGCTGCGCCGCGCCCGGCACGGCCGCGCTCAGGGGCAGCCGTGTTGGCGCTCGCTGTCGCATTTTTTCCTCGCCCGGGGCTAATCCAGGCGGCAACGGCGGCTCGGCCCTTACCCAACCGGGGTGGCAGAGTATAATTTTCGGGTGAATAAACTCGAAGCCTTTGGATTCATCGTGGCCCAGGCGGCCCGCGGTGACATTACCTTTCCCACCAGCGTGAACGCCGTGCTGCGCCTGCAGCAGGCGCTCGACGATCCCGACTGTCCGCTCGACGAAGCCATCCGCCTGGTGCTGGCCGAGCCGCAACTGGCCGCGCGCACCGTGGCGCTGGCCAATTCGGCCGCGTTTTCCGGCAGCGGCGGCCCGCCCGTGACCAACGTGCGCGCGGCCGTGATCCGGATCGGCTACCGCCGCCTGCAGGCCCTGGTGGCCAGCCTGGTGGTGCGCCAGTTCGGCAACCGCATCAAGGACCCCGGCCTGCGCGCCAAGGCCGAGCAGCTGTGGGAGCACACGGTGCACGTGGCGGCCCTGGCCCAGGCGCTGGCGCGGCGCGTCACCTTCGTCAACGCGGACACCGCCCTGTTCGCCGGCATCATCCACGAGGTCGGCGGCTTTTACCTGCTCTCGCGCGCCGACGAATTCCCCGGCCTGCTCGACGACGACCCCGAGAAGTGGGGCGAGCTGTGCGAGGACGTGGTCGCCGTCGAGGTGCTGAAGAAGTTGTCGGTGCCGGCCCCGGTGGCCGACGCCATCGGCGAACTGCGCCGCGGCTGGATCAACATGCCGCCTTCGACCCTGCTCGACACTCTGCTGCTGGCGAACCAGTACGCGCCGGTGCCGTCGCCGCTGGGCGTGGCGCCGCCCGCGCCGCCGGCCCACGGCGACAGCGCCATCGACTTCGTGCTCGACGAAGAGATGCTGGCCGAGATCCGCGCCGAAGCGGCGCAAACCCAGGCGATCATGGGCGGGCCGCTGCTGGTCTGATGTAGCCCAGCGTTGCGGCGGGAACCAGGGACGGGGCCAGCCGTTCTAACGCATGAGAGTTCATCTCGTGCGGAGGAAACGTGGCCGGTCGTGCGGTCCGTCGGAAGACGGCGTCGTCATTCCTGCAGTTGCTGTGCCTGGTCTGCCTGCTGGCGCTGGCGCCGGCTTGCGCGCAGGCGCAGTCACGCCCATCCGCGCCTGCTTCGGTCGCCTCTTCCGTCACCCCTTCAGTCGACGCTTCGACGGCTGTTTCCGTCTCCCTGCTCACGATCGACGGCCCGATCGGCCCCGCCTACGCCGACTACGTCGAACGCGGCATCGCCCGCGCCGCCCGGCAGCGGCGTTCCCTTGTCGTGCTCCAGCTCGACACGCCCGGCGGGCTCGACACCGCCATGCGCAGCACCATCCGCGCCATCCTGGCTGCACTGCTGCCGGTGGCCTGCTTCGTCGCGCCAAGCGGGGCACGCGCGGCCAGCGCCGGCACCTACATCCTGTATGCCTGCCACATCGCGGCCATGGCGCCCGGTACCAACCTGGGCGCGGCCACGCCGGTGCAGGTCAGTCCCGCCAGTCCTGGCCCGCCCGAGTCCGGCAAGAACAAGGCGCCGTCGGCCATGGAAGCCAAGGCCGTCAACGATGCCGCCGCCTACATCCGCGGGCTGGCGCAACTGCGCGGGCGTAATGCGGACTGGGCCGAAGAGTCGGTACGCCAGTCGCTCAGCCTGTCGGCCGGCGACGCGCTTGCCGCCGGCGTCATCGACCTGGTCGCACGCGACGTGGCGCAGCTGCTGGCGCTGGCCGATGGCCGTGTCGTGCGCGTCCGGAATGCCGACTGGACGGTGCAGGTGGCCGGCGCGGGCGTGCTGGATGCCGCGCCCGACTGGCGCACGCGCTTCCTGGCCGTGATCGCCAACCCGAGCGTGGCGCTGATCCTGCTGACCGTCGGCATGTACGGCCTGCTGTTCGAGTTCATGAGCCCGGGCGCGGTGCTGCCTGGCGTGGTGGGCGCGATCTGCCTGCTGCTCGGGCTGTATGGCATGCAGCTGCTGCCCATCAATTACTCCGGGCTGGCGCTGATCCTCTTCGGCCTGGCCTGCATGGTGGCCGAGGCCTTCCTGCCCAGCTTCGGCGTGATCGGGCTCGGCGGCGTGCTTGCCTTCGTGATCGGTGCGCTGCTGCTGATGGACAGCGACGCGCCCGGCTTCGGCATGCCGCTCGGCTTCGTGGCGAGCGTCGGCATCACGGCGGCGCTGCTGGTCGGCGCCACTGCCCAGGTCGCGCTGCGCACGCGGCGCCGGCCCGCACCGGGCGTCACCGCCGGGCTGGAAGGAGACATCGCCGAGATGCTCGGTGACGCCGTGCGCGAGGGCTGGGCGAATGTGGGCGGCGAAACCTGGCGCGTGGTCACGGACACGCCGCTGCACGAACGGCAGCGGGTGCGCGTGGTCGGGCGCAGCGGACGGGTATTGCGGGTCGTGCCTTTCGATGCGTCGAACAGCGCACGGGCGCCGCCTGCCGGCAACATGTAGAGGGCGGACGGGATTTTTCCAGCGCTGCGAGGAGAATGCGATGCTGTTCGAACTGGGTTTCGGCGCCGGCTTCCTGCTGATCCTGCTGGCGATGCTGTTCGCGCTGTCGGTGCGCATCCTGCGCGAGTACGAGCGCGGCGTCGTGTTCCAGCTGGGGCGCTTCTGGGCCGTGAAGGGGCCGGGACTGATCCTGCTGATCCCGGTGTTGCAGCAAATGGTGCGGGTCGATTTGCGCACCGTGGTGCTCGACGTGCCGAAGCAGGACGTCATCTCGCGCGACAACGTTTCGGTGAAGGTGAATGCGGTGCTCTACTTCCGCGTGATCGATCCCGAGCGCGCCATCATCCAGGTGGCCAACTTCATGGAAGCGACCAGTCAATTGGCCCAGACCACGCTGCGTTCGGTGCTCGGCAAGCACGAGCTCGACGACATGCTGGCCGAGCGCGAGCGCCTGAACATCGACATCCAGCAGGTGCTCGACGCCCAGACCGACGCCTGGGGCATCAAGGTGGCGAACGTCGAGATCAAGCACGTCGACCTCGACGAATCGATGGTGCGCGCGATTGCGCGCCAGGCCGAGGCCGAACGCGAACGGCGCGCCAAGGTCATCCATGCCGAAGGCGAGTTGCAGGCGTCGGAAAAACTGATGCAGGCGGCCGAAGTGCTGGCGCGCGAGAGCGGGGCGATGCAGCTGCGCTATTTGCAGACCCTGTCCACCATCGCGGGAGACAAGACCACGACGATCGTGTTTCCGCTGCCGGTGGAGCTGCTGTGCAGCTTGATGGACAAGGTCAAGCGATAGGGCGTGGGTAGCTTGTTTCCGTGTCAATACAAAATATTGAAGGCATGTGATAATTCGCAATATTTCAGTGATACCATTTGGAAACAAAAATTTCCAAAAGGGATGCACCATGCGCATTGCCAAGCTTGTCGTGAGTGTTCTTGCTTGTACCCTGGGCGCCAGCGCCCATGCCGGCGTCATCGACCTGACCAGCATCATCGGTGGCGCCAACCTGTATGCCATCCACGATTTCACGGCGCCGTCGAGCGACGTCGAGGGCGCGGTGGTGGCAGGTGGAAATGTTACGGTGTCGAGCTATTCGATCAACGCGAACAACCGGCCGGCCTTCGATAACTACGCGGCGATCGTCGGCGGCAACCTCTCGGTGAACGGCGGTTCGATCAACCATGGCGGCGTGTACGTGGGCGGCACCACGACCATGCAATCGGCGGCCACGCCGACGGCCTTGCCGACCAATCCGGTCGACTTTGCAGCCACCGAGCAATACTACAAGACCCTGACCCAGACGATAGCCGGCCTGGACGCCACCGGCGCCGTGAATCCCCTGTGGAGTGGCGTCAAGGTGAGCGGCAGCGGTACGGGCGGCGTCGAGGTCTTCAATGTCTCGTCCGACCTGTTCCGCACCTCGAGCAGCTGGACGCTGGAAAAGCTGACGCCGGGACAGACCCTGATCTTCAACATCAGCGGCGACATCGGCACCTTCAACGAGGGCGGCATCAGCTTCGAGCCGCTGAGCGCCTACAACGTGCTGTTCAATTTCTACGAAGCGAAGAACGTCAACGTGAAGGGCGTGATCGGCAGCGTGCTGGCGCCGTACGCCACGGTGAATGCCAACTGGGGCGTGATCAACGGCACTGTGATCGTGGACACCTGGAACTCGACGATCCAGGTGAATTCGAACCATTACTTCCAGAACGTCGATGTGCCCGGCTTCACTCTGCCGCCGGGCGGCGACCCGCTTGGCGAAGTACCCGAGCCGGGCTCGCTGGCCCTGGTCTGCGCCGGCCTGATCGCGGCCGGCCTCGCTTATCGCCGCAAGGCGGCCTGAGGAGCAGGCCTGGCTTCCAGCGCCAGCATCCACAGCGCCAGGCCGACGCCGGCCACGGCCATGCCGGCAGCCACCCATTGCGGCGAAGCGTAGGAGTAGCCCAGGGTCAGCGGAATGCCGCCGAGGAAGGCGCCAGTGGCATTACCGATATTGAAGCCCGACTGGCCCAGCGAGGAGCCGAGCATCTCGGCTTCGCGCGAATGGCCGATCAGGAGCATCTGGATCGGCGGACCGAGCGCCAGCGCGTTCGCGCCGGTGGCAAAGGCCAGCACCAGCATCGCCGGCTGCGAGGTGGCCAGCAAACCGTTCAACAGCAGCAGGATCGTCATGCTGGCGAGCAGCAGGGCCACCGCGCGCAAGGGTGCGAAGCGGTCGGCCAGGCGTCCGCCCAGAGTCACGCCCACCGTCATGCCGACACCGACCACGGTCATAATCAGCGGAATCTGGCCTGGGGCAAACCGGGCCATGTCGGTCAGCAGCGGCGCGATATAGCTGAACCAGGCAAAGAAGCCGCCGGTACCGATCGAGGTGATGGCAAGGGCCAGCCACAGGCTCGGCTTGCGGAAGATCTTCAGGTCCTTTTTCAGGCCGGCGCTAGGCGTGGCCTCGAAATAAGGCACCAGCTGCTTCAGACTGAGGGCGGTGACCAGGCCGATCGCGGCCACAACCAGGAACACCAGGCGCCAGCTGACGTTGTGCCCGAGCCAGGTACCGAAGGGCACGCCGAGCACGTTGGCCAGGGTCAGGCCGGTGAACATGGTCGCCAGTGCTGCCGCCACCTTGCCCGGATCGGCCAGGCGGCTGGCCACCACGGCGCCGACGCCGAAGAAGGCGCCATGCGGCAGGCCGGCCAGGAAGCGCGAGGCCATCATCAGGCCGAAGTTCGGCGCCAGCGCCGACAGGCCGTTGAACACGGCGAACATCAGCATGAACCAGATCAGCACGCTGCGCGGCGGACGGCCGGCAACCAGCGCCACCAGGGTCGGCGCGCCGACCACCACGCCCAGCGCATAGGCGGAGATCAGATAGCCGGCCTGGGGAATGGTAATGTCCAGGCCAGTGGCGATGTCGGGAAGGATGCCCATCATCACGAATTCGGTCATGCCAATACCGAACCCGCCCAGGGCCAGGGGAAACAGGCTTTTCTTCATCAAAATACGGATTCTTTTCTTGTAGGTTGCCCGCGACGCGTTGCAGACGGTCGAAGGTGGTCGGCCACTATAGCGGCTGGCGCCCGGCCAGTCAGCTTTCGTGTCGTGATGTCTGGTATGCGAATGGCTGATAGCGGCGCCGCTTCAGGCGCGCCCGCCTTCGTTTTCGTCTTCGTCGCGCAGCCAGGCGATGCGGCCGTGCCCGGTTTCGTTCAGGCGCGCGGCAAAGGCGGCGGCCTCGGCTTCGGGTAGGCTGAAGGCAAACACGACGTCGTTGCCGTGTGCGACCTCCAGCAGGACGGCGCCGGCGGCGTCGATCTCGCGCCGCACCAGGCCCTCCAACGGGTAGGGCGCGCTGCAACGCAGGACCGTCTTGCGGATGATGGCGATCTTTTCCGCCTGCAGCAGGGCCTGGGCTACGCTGTCGGTATAGGCGCGCACCAGGCCGCCGGCGCCCAGTTTCACGCCGCCGAAGTAGCGCACGACGGTGGCGAGTACGCCTTCCAGGTCCTGGTGACGCAGCACGTCGAGCATGGGGCGGCCGGCGGTGCCGCTCGGTTCGCCATCGTCGACCGCCGCCGATTGCCCGCCGGCCAGCAGGGACCAGCACACATGGGCCGCGCCCGGATGCTGGGCACGCAGCGCCGCCACGACCTGCTGCGCGCCGGCACGATCGGCCATCGGCTGCACGCAGGCAATGAAACGGCTCTTCTTGATGAGCAGTTCGTGGTGGACGGGGGCGAGGATGGTCTGGGGCATGCTTGTGCCGGGATCGGGTTCGGAAATGCAGAAACAAAAACGCCAACCGTGCTGGTTGGCGTTTTCGTCGATGCTTTACTACTAAAATTCTTTGGTAGGCCGTGCGGGATTCGAACCTGCGACCAACGGATTAAAAGTCCGCTGCTCTACCAGCTGAGCTAACGACCCGAAGAAGGCAAGATTATAGCCGGACTCTGGCAAGACGCCAAGGGTTTCGTGCAAATCGTGAGAAATCGCAATACGGCACCGCATCTTTCATGCTTTGGGAGCGTGCGTCTCATCCACGCCGGTCATGCCACAATCGGTTCATCATGACGCGACCGCCCCCACGCACCCGGGTGCGCGCGCTCCTGCAGGATGAGCTGCGCGGACTCACCACGCTCCAGGCCAGCGACCGCGCCTGGCAAATGCCCTTCGCCGCGGCGCTGTGCACCGGCCTGCCGCTCCTGTTCGGCGCCTGGCTCGGGCGCATGGACGTCGGGCTGGTCGCGTCGCTGGGCGGCCTGGTCTTTGTCTACCTGCCGAACACGCCCATGTCGCACCGCATGGTGGTGATGATGGCGGCCGCCTTCGGCCTGTCCGCCTGCTATGCGCTCGGTGTGCTAAGCCATTTCCTGACCGCAGCCACAATGCCGATGCTGATCTTTATCAGCATCCTGGTCACCATGATCTGCCGCTTCTACCGCGTCATCCCCCCTGGCAGCCTGTTCTTCGTGATGGCCGCGTAGATCGGCGCCTATACGCCAGCCCAGCCGGCCGAGCTGCCATTGCGCGTCGGGCTGATCTTCCTGGGCGCCTTGTCGGCTTGCCTGATCGCCTTTTTCTACAGCTTGTTCATGTTGCGCCGGCGCGCGCCGCTGCCGGTGGCGCCGCTGCCGCCTGCCACCTTCGATTTCGTGGTGTTCGATTCGGTCGTGATCGGGGTGTTCGTCGGGCTGGCGCTGGCCCTGGCCCAGCTGCTGCAACTGGAAAAGCCGTACTGGGTGCCGGTCAGTTGCCTGGCCGTGATCCAGGGGGCGTCGCTGCGCGCGGTCTGGAGCCGGCAACTGCACCGCACGCTCGGCACGGCGGTCGGCCTGCTGCTGGCCTGGGCCTTGCTGCTGCTGCCTTTGAACGGATGGAGCATCGCGCTCTTGATGATGGCGCTGACCTTCATCATCGAATCGATCATCGTGCGCCATTACGCGCTGGCCGCCGTGTTCATCACGCCGCTGACCATCCTGCTGGCCGAAGCCGCCGTGCTCGGCCAGGGTTCGGCCGCCGCCCTGATCGGCGCGCGCTTCGTCGATACCGTGCTCGGCTGCCTGGTCGGGTTGGCGGGCGGCGTCTGCCTGCACAGCCCGCGCTTCCGCGCGGTGGTCGGCGCGCCGATGCGGCGCCTGGTGCCGCTGCGCTTCAGCCGCAAGGGGCGCCAGGCATAGCTCAGGTCTCGACTTCCTTGTCTTCTTCCTGGGCCTCGTGCATCGCTTCCGGCTCCAGCTTCTCGGCGTCGACGTTCAGGCGGATGAAGAAGCCCCAGCTTGCCAGCAGCACGCCGGCGGCAATGCCGATCGAGGCGACCTCGGGCAGCATGTCCGGTTTCGTATGCAGGAACTGGAAGACCCCGATCAGGCACTCGACCGCGAGCGATACCACCACCACGATCAGGAAGCGCGACAGGAAACGCCGCACGCGGGTCGGCGCGCTGGTGTGCACGGTGCGCTGGACTTCTTCCTCAAGCACGGTTTGCCCGAGTTCGAGGGCGGCCACCGCGATGGTGACCAGGCCGACGCATTCGAGGATGACCTGGAAGCGTTCCTTGACGGGGTGGTCTTCCCCGGGCGCGATGGCGGTCCAGATTTCGATCCCGGCCAGCACGATCAGTGCGAAACCGCAGGTAAAGAAGAGCAGGGCGGCAAGAACGTAGCCGACGGTACTGAGTTTATGAAGCGCTTTCATGGTGTGCCTTGTGTTCCGATTTTGTGAACACTTTAGCATCATTGCAATCTGGCACGCGCGCGCCAGACTGCACCGTCAAACGTCTGCGCTTGATGCCGGGGCGGGCACTGCGGCCTGGATGGTCTCGGTGCCGGCCTCGGCCGGTGGGATCGCCGGCGCAGCGAGGGCGGCGTTGATTTCAGCGACAATCTGGTCGAGCATGCTGTCGTCGTAGCCGCGGTGGACGTGCAGAATCTTGCCGTCGCGTCCGATGATCATCATGTGCGGGATACCATTGACCTTGTAGGCCTTCTGCGCGCGGTCGTCTGGATCGTAGGCAAACGACAAGTCCAGTTTGTCGAGTGCGCGCACTACCTTCCTGAAGACGGCGCGTTCCTCGGTATTGATCGCGACCACATGCATTTGCTCCTTGCCGGCCAACTTCTGCATGCCGTTCAGGATCGGCAGCTCTTTCAGGCAGTAGGGGCACCAGGTGGCCCAGAACGACACCACGACGACTTTTCCGGCATGCTCGGACAACAGCACCTTCTTGCCGTCGAGCGTCTGGCCGATGTAGTCCGACGACGGCATCCGCTCGTCCTGGCCTTGCGCCGCATCGCCGGCAAAGACGGGCAGGGCGAGTGCCAGCATGAGGATGGCGACGAGGAGGCGGAACTGCCGGGAGAGTTCGTTCATGCAAGGTCTTCCTGTTGGGTGAGGTTGTCAAAACGACAGCGTCGAGTGTAATACTCGACTGGTCTTTCTGTCTAGAAATTATTGCCCGAGCTATCCCTCCGCAAAGCGCCCCTTGCCTGTGGGTTTCCTGTCACAGCCTCCTGTGATCTCGCTCAACAATGACTTGACGCAAAGTAATGCCGGACTCGGGCGGCATCATGGCGGATGCCTTTCTGCACTTTTGCACGATGTCATCTATCCGCATCGGTTACCGAGGAGTCCATCCCGTCATGAGCATGGCACTGACGCAGCGAATCGCTGCCGCATTGTCCGAGTTTTCGAGCACACGCCGGCTTTACGAACTCGTCATCGACGAAGGCCGCTCCGGGCCGCCGCCCGGCAGCCTGCTGGTCGAAGCGTTCACCGCCTCTGACGGACTGCAGGAAGTCGGCGTACGCGACATCATCGTACTGTCGACCAGCGCCTATATCGATCTCGATTCCCTGCTGGGAGAACCGGCCGCACTCGACGTCTGCCTGGCCGACGGCAGCCGGGAGCGCTTCGGCGGCGAGATCTGCGAACTGGCCATGCTCGGCAGCGATGGCGGCCTGGCGCGTTACCGGATTCGCCTGTCGCCCTGGATCTGGCGCCTGGGCCAGGTACGCAACAGCCGCGTCTGGCAAAACAAGCGCGTGACCGACATCGTCGACGCCGTGTTCTCAAGCTACCGGCCGCTGGCGCGCTGGCGCTGGAGCATCGATACCAACACCTTCCTGCGCGACGTCCCGCCACGCAACTATTGCTGTCAATACCGCGAGTCCGACCTCGATTTCGTGCGCCGTATCCTGGCCGAGGAGGGACTCGGCTGGCGCATCGAGCAGGACGCAGGCGGTCCGATGCTGGTGCTGTTTGCCGACAGCAGCCACCCGCGCGCCTTGCCGCAGGATCTGTCGAGCGCGGCAAGCGGCGGCATCCGCTACCACGCGGCGCGCGCCGTCGAGCAGGACGATACGATACAGGCGCTGACAACGCAGCGCCGCCTGCAATCTTCGCTCACCACCTTGCTGAGCTATGACTACAAGGCCAAGCAGATCGTCGCCATCGGTTCGCCGAGCCACTTGAAACGCCCGCGCAATCTTCCCGAACTGGAAGCATTCGACGTGCCAGGGCAGGACGCCTTTGCGACGCTGGCGCAGGCGCGCCACTACGCCGACTTGCAGATGGAAGGAAAGGAAGCACGCGCCGAACGCTGGCAGGGCCGATCGATTGTGCGCACCTTGCGCGCGGGTACACGGCTGACGGTTACCGGCTTGCCTCTGCGTGCACTCGGCAACAACCCGGTATTTGCCCTCACGCGCGTGCTCAGTGTTGGCGTCAACAACATGCCGCCGCCGGCCCAGCATGCGCTGGCCGAACTGTTCGGGCCGATTCCCGAGCTGCTTGAAGAAAGCGTGCAGCGCGACTGGCCGCAGGATGTCATGTTGGCCATCGCGCAGGCGCGCGAGACCGGTTATGCGAACTGCTTCGAGGCCATCCCCGCCGATGTTCCATGGCGCCCGCTACTGCCTGGCGGCGATGGCCGCAGCAAGGCCAGGCCGACAGCGCACGGTTCGCAAAGCGCCATCGTGATCGGCGCCGACGGCAGCGACCAGCCGAACGGCGCCGACGAACTGTATTGCGACCGCCTGGGGCGCGTGCGCATTCGCTTCCACTGGCAGGACGGCGGCAACGCCAGCTGCTGGGTGCGCGTCGCCCAACGCCTGGCCGGCGGCGGCATGGGCAGCCAGTTCCTGCCGCGCATCGGCCAGGAAGTGCTTGTGCAATTCCTGGAGAACGACATCGACCGCCCGATCATCGTCGGCGCGCTCTATAACGGGCAGGGTGAAGGCGGGATAGCCCCGACGCCGGGTGGCCGGCGCGATACCGGCGACCGCTCGGCCGTTTTCAAGTCGGCAAATGACCACTCGCCTTCAGCACAGGGCAATCTCGTCGGCGGCAACAGTCCGGTATGGCATGGCGCCTCTCCCGCCGACGCCGGCCATCGCAATGCGGCTGCGCAATGGGGCATTCGCAGCAAGGAGTTCGGCGGCAGCGGCTATAGCCAGTTGCTGTTCGACGATACCGATGGCCAGGGGTGGGTGCAACTGAAGTGCACGCATGCCGCGACCGAGCTGAACCTGGGGCACCTGATCCATGCGGCGGACAACTATCGAGGCAGCTTCCGCGGTCTGGGCGCGGAATTGCGTACCGACGCGTATGGGGCGGTGCGTGCGGGCGCGGGCTTGCTGGTGTCGAGCTACGGGATCGGCCATACGGCGGCGGCGCGCGATCCTATGGGAGAAAACACTGCCGCGCTTGGGTTGCTGCAGCAAGCGGCGCAACTGGCGGAACGCTTCAGTTCGGCTGCAGTGACGCATCAAACGGTCGGGTTGGCGGCACATCTTGGCGCGCACAAGGCGAATGCGAGCTTGCTGGACGAGCAGTCGGCGCCGGTGAAGGCTTTGCTAGCGGCGATGTCCGGGATGGTGGGGACTGCGTCCCTGCCGGAGGCGCTGGCCGACGTCAGCGCGCGCAACACCGCGGCCGGGGCGGACAAGGTGCCGCACTCGACCGCGGCGATGATCGCGATTGCAGCCAAGGACGGGTTCGGCGCAAGCGCCGGGCAGAGCCTGCAGCTGTCGAATGGCGAAACCGTGTCCCTGATGAGCGGGCAGGACACGCAGTTTGTGAGCGGCGGGCAGATGCGCGTGCATACCGGGCAGGCGATCGGTGTGCTGGGCGGCGCGGTGAAGCCGGGGAAGGGCGGCGTCGGATTGCAGCTGATTGCGGCGAAGGACGATATCGATATTCAGGCGCAGGGAGATGTGCTCACGGTGCAGGCGCGCGATGAGGTGAATGTGATCAGTGCACATGCGCATGTCGATTGGGCGGCGGCGAAGAAGATCAGCTTGTCGACGGCGGGTGGGGCGAATATCACGATCGAGGGCGGGAATATTACGGTGCAGTGCCCGGGGAAGATTGTGGTGCGTGCGGGGAAGAAGAGCTTTGACGCCCCTGCATTAAGCAATTTTCAAATGCCCGCTCTCCCGCGTGGAGACATGCGTTTCGATGAAAAATTCCAGCTTGTCGATGTAGCTGGAGATCCTGTCAAGAATATGAGATACGCTATCACGAAGCCTGATGGCGGCCGAGTTGAAGGAGTAACGGATGATAATGGCATGATTTCGCTGCAACAAGCCTTTGCTCCCGAACGATTGTTGATTGCAATACTCGGACGTTTAGGTAAATAGAAGGAGAGTGTTTTGGAAACAAAAAATCTGAGAGCGCAGCGTTACGCACAGTTATATCCAACCAAAAATAATCGGTTTCAAACCGAATGGACTTTGACGGATACTGCCTTAGCCGATCTGGTCAAAATTTCCATGCCTCCACTTCGGGTAATACCGATCATTTTTGTTCCCGGAATAATGGGGTCGAATCTGGCGAACTCAGGAGGCTCCCCTATTTGGTTACTCAACAGCATTAAGGACATTCCTGCTGGATTGGCGTACAACTGGTCTCAGAAAACCGCAGCTGAGCGACAGGTCTTGCTGCACCCACGTCGTACTCAAGTTTACAAACTAGGCGCGGTTCCGAAGGAAAGCGCTGGTTCGATAGGAAATGCGCAAGATTATATCAAGCGAGGATGGGGGGAGGTCTCTGAGGCGAGTTACCACAAATTTCTGGTGTGGCTCGAAAGAAAAATGAATAGCGAACAAAATCCGATGTTTTGGAATGATTTTTCGGCAGCCTCGCTAAAAGGTGATATGACGATAGGAGAAAAGCTTGCCCTGAAATTACCTGCAGGATTAACCATGAAAATGGTGAATCTTCCAGAAAATGCTGAGAAAGGCCATCCGGTCGAACCGATAAAATCCGACGATTTGCTGAAGCGTGCAAAGGCCCGGTTTCCTATTTACGCATTTGGTTATAACTGGCTTGAGTCCAATAAAGCTGCCGCAACAGCCCTGAAAAAAAGAATTAATGCAGTAATTGATGAGAATAGCGTCGGTGCTGTCAAGTGCTCACAAGTTATCTTGGTCACGCATTCGATGGGGGGATTGGTCGCACGGGCTTGCAGCATATTGCCGGATATGACGGAGAAAATAGTTGGCATTGTCCATGGCGTGATGCCAGCAACTGGCGCAGCAGTGGCATATAGACGATGCAAAATAGGTATGCGAGACGAATCTTTTGGTGCGAGTCTTGTGATCGGTTCGAATGGGCAAGAGGTTACTGCAGTTTTTGCGCAGGCCCCAGGTGCTCTGCAGTTATTGCCATCTGAAACTTACGGTAGTAGCTGGCTTGAAATAACCGATCCTGTCGGGCGCGTAATCAAGACGCTACCCCAGCAGGATCCATATGAAGAAATATATCTTCAGAAGGAAAGCTGGTGGGGGTTGGTTAGAGAAGAGTGGTTAAATCCGAACCAAGGAATGCCGATAAACTGGAAAGAATTTTCCATAAATGTAAAAATAGCAAGAGAATTTCACAGGTCAATCGCGGGAAAGTACCACAATAACACTTATGTGTTTTACGGTGGGGGCGCGGATTTGGGAAGCTATTCAAAGATTCGTTGGATTACCAAAAAGGGAGTAACGCCCGCGCAAAGTCGGAACATTGATGTTGCACAACTGCCGGCGTTGGAGCATGAAGATATTAGGACTGATGGCTCGAATAACTTATATGTGGGTGGGGAGCGTATTGTAAGAACGACCGATAGAGGAGATTCATCGGTTGTCAGAACGGTTGAAACTTCTGAATGGGAAATACGTTGCGCCAGCTATGATAGTGCTGGTGATGGTACTGTTCCTGTGCAGTCTGGCCGAGCTCCCCGTCGATCAGGTGTAATGAGTATAAAACAGCAATTTGAATTGGCAGGAATTGAGCATGAGCCAGCGTATCGTGATTACCAAAGCGCGCAGGTGGTTACCTATTACGCTATCACTAAATTGGCAGCACTGGCTGACCTAACATGATCAAGATCGGTTTGATATGCTTGCTGGGTGCAATATCTTTTGGTTGTACGGAAAGTAGGGAGGAAGAAGTGATGTCAGAAAATGAAGCGTGGGTAGAACACTGCATCGGAAGAAATCTGATTAAAGTGCCAGATTCGTACACTGGGGCAACTGTGGTGAATGGTGTTTTCAAAGAAGCTGGCTTGGCAGGTGAGGAAAGTAAGTTTGATATTATTGTTTACTCAACCAAGATGACGACAGCTGAGTTTAATCGCGAGATTCGTAAGCGTCGCGTCGAGTTGCAAGAAAATAGTTCTGAAAATGTAGATGTATTCGAATATGAAAAGGACCTAGGTGGCGATGCTATCATGTTTCGAGTAAGAAAATTAGAGGATGCTTATGAGAGCGAAATAAGATTTTTGCGCGGCGGTAGTCTGGTTCTTATTCGTTTGGATTCATATGGTCGGAACTTTGTTAGGGCCGAAGAGCGCTTGGTTCAACTTGCGACACGCATTCATGAACTTGATCAGTCTAACGTGAAAGAAAGTTCATTGAATTTTTGCTTGGGTCCTCTCATGTTGCGTGGCGTTTATTCATACGAATATGCCAGCTACGATTTTCGGAATCATAAAGGAATGCATCTGAATGTGGATATTAATACTTATATTCCTGACGATCGTTTGACCCTGATAGAGAGAATGTCAGGTCCAGACTCGTTACTGAAAAAATTCGATGTGCAGCACAAGGTGCTCAGGAAAGATGAGCGCTTGGTCGTAGGAATGCGTGCACAGGAATGGCTAGGCTGGGCTAAGCTGAGCGAAGACGACGATGCTAAAACATTAAAGTTTGTTCTGGAAACGATGCGTAACAAGCCTGGAAGAACATTCCCAAAACTTAGTGTGACGCTCGATTCTGCTCAACCACTTGAAGATGGTACGCCTACAAGAACAACATTAAGCGACGAGCAAGCAATACAGCTTTGGGATTCAATAGTAAGCTCGATACGGACCACGGGCGGCGAGTAATATTTTTTTCTCAGCTATACAGAGAACTTATATAGAGTATGCAATGGATTTTATTCGAAAACTAGACGCAATTTGCTGCTTGTATACTCACAGATGAGAACGCTAGTTTTTCGATAGCCCGTATGGGCACTGGAAGACGGTCAAATTTTCAAACAAAAAAGGCATCATGATCACTCATGATGCCTTCATTTGCTACTGCTGTATTCGTGGTAGGCCGTGCGGGATTCGAACCTGCGACCAACGGATTAAAAGTCCGCTGCTCTACCAGCTGAGCTAACGACCCGAAAGAGGCAGCATTATAGCCGGCGATTTCGATTTGCGCCAGAGGTAACGTAACATCACCCGCCAGACAGGGCCGACGTCACCTTCAGCACTTCTTCCGCCGTGGTCACACCCTCCATGATCTTCATGGCGCCGGCGATGCGCAGCGGCTTCATGCCATCGAGTACGCTCTGCTGGCGCAAGGCCGTCAGGTCCGCCGACGCGCCGATCAGCTGCGTGAACGCTTCCGACACCGTCAGCAACTCGTACAAGCCGGTCCGCCCACGATAACCGGTCTGCCGGCATTCCGGACATCCTATAGGCCGATAGACCGTTTCCGGCTTCGGAAGGTTCCACGAGCCGCCGATGCTTTGCCAGACATCGTCGCTGAGCTCGCCATCCGGTGCTTTGCACTCCGAACACAGGGTCCGCACCAGGCGCTGCGCCATCACCCCGATCATGGTCGCTTCCAGCAGGTAATCCGGCACGCCCAGTTCCAGCAAACGCATGATGGCGGACGGCGCATCGTTGGTGTGCAGGGTCGACAGGACAAGGTGACCGGTCAGCGCGGCCTGGATCGCCATCTCGGCGGTGGCCAGGTCGCGGATCTCGCCAACCATGATGATGTCGGGATCTTGCCGCATCAGCGCACGCACGCCGTCGGCAAACGAGAGGTCGATGCCCGGCTGCACCTGCATCTGGTTGAACGCGGCCTCGACCATCTCGATCGGGTCTTCCACCGTGCACACATTCACCTCGTTGGTTGCCAGCGCCTTCAGCGTGGTGTACAGCGTCGTGGTCTTGCCCGAGCCGGTCGGTCCGGTGACGAGGATGATGCCGTGCGGCCGGGCAGTCAGCGCATCCCAGCGCTGGGCATCCAATGGCGGAAAACCGAGTTCCGGCAAGGTCTTGACCACCACTTCCGGATCGAAAATCCGCATCACCAGCTTTTCGCCGAAGGCGGTCGGCATGGTCGACAGGCGCAGTTCGACTTCCTGGCCGCTGTGGGTGCGCGTCTTGATGCGGCCATCCTGGGGGCGGCGCTTTTCGATCACGTCCATGCGGCCGAGCAGCTTGATGCGCGCGGTCATCGCCAGCATCACCGCCGCCGGCACCTGGTACACCTGGTGCAGCACGCCGTCGATGCGGAAGCGGACCGCAGCGAATTCGCGTTTCGGCTCGAGGTGAATATCGGATGCGCGCTGTTCGAAGGCATAGCCCCACAGCCAGTCGACGATGTTGACGATGTGCTGGTCGTTGGCGTCGAACTGTTTATTCGCCTTGCCGAGTTCCACTAGTTGCTCGAAGTTGTTGCGCAGTGCGACATCCTGGGCATTCGTCTTGCTGGCGTCGCGGATCGATTTGGCCAGGCTGAAGAATTGCGAAATGTACTGGGCGATGTCGAGCGGGTTCGCCATCACCAGTTCGATGCGCCGGCGCGAAATCCGGGCGATCTCGTTTTCCCATTCGATGGCAAATGGATCGGCCGTGGCCACGGTCAGGGTCGTGGCGCTGATGTCGACCGGGAGGATATTGAAACGCGCTGCATAGCTGGCCGACATCACGTCCGCCACGCGGGTAAAGTCGATTTTCAGCGGATCAATGCGAATGAAGGGCAGGCCGACCTTGGCGGCGCACCATTCGGTGAGAATATCGAGGGTCAGCAGGCGGTGCGGCGGCTGGTGCGACAGCAGCTTGCATTGCGCCACCGCCGTGAGCGGATGCATCGAGCCGGCCGCGCTTTTCAGGATGCCCTGGGCCTGGGCGAAATGCGCCTTGACCTTGTCTTTCTCGACGATGCCGTCGGCCAGCAGCCAGGAAAAGATCGCCTGCAAATCCAGGCGCTTTGGCCGCTGGGACGGGCGGGGGAGGGAAGCGGTTTGCGGTGCGTTGGCGTTCATTGATCCCTCTGTTCAATGCGCGATCAGCGCGATGCTTCGATACCTGCTTGAATACCTTTTAACCAGGATTTGGCCGGCAGCTTGGTGCTCGCCACGATCTGGGCCGCACGTGCGGCCAGCGCCGCGCTGTCGAGTTGCGGCGCGGTCTTGAAGCACAGCGCCACCACATTGCCGTCGTGGACCTCGGGCAGGCAGATCACCCTGTCGAAAGCGAATTTCATCGCTTTCAGATTCTTGTTGTAGCTCGGATGGTCGCCGAACAGGTTCACCGTCATGATGCCGCCCGGCGCCAGGCAATCGTAGCAGGCGCGGTAGAACTCGGGCGTGTCGAGCACCGGGCCCTTCGCGGTGGCGTCATACAGATCGCACTGCAGCACGTCGAACGCGCCATGGTTTTCCGGGTCCTCGACGAAATCGAGCGCGTCCATTTCCAGCACCTTGAAGCGCTCGTCCTCGGGCGGCAGTTTGAACATGGTGTTACAGATGGCGATCACCGACGGATTGAGTTCGACGGCGGTCACCAGGGCGTGCGGAAACTGGCGGTAGCAGAACTTGGTCAGCGTGGCGGCGCCCAGGCCCAGCTGGGCAATGCGGCGCGGCGAGTCGATGAACAGCATCCAGGCCATCATCTGTTGGGCGTATTCGAGTTCCGGCCAATCCGGTTTCCGGATGCGCATGGCGCCCTGCACCCATTCGGTGCCGAAGTGGAGATAGCGCACGCCGTCCTGCTCGGACAGCGTCACGGGCGCGAATTTCGGTTTGCGTGCTGGCCGGCGCGAGGATTCGGCGAGTTCGATGGATTTACGTTTGATGAGCATAGGGCGACCTGTTGAATCGGCCTATTATCGGGGGAGGGGTTCCCGCTGCGCAAGCGCAACGGGATCGTAAGGCGGTGCGGAGAAGGAGGGGGCGTTCTCCGAACCGATGCAAGAAGTGCTGACTGAACGAATCAAACCAACTGATTAGTATTGCTGGTCCGGCTCCACCGACACGCGCAGGCGGATGCGGTTGCCCGGATCGCGGCTCATGAAGGCGGTGTGGTTCTGGCCGCGGTATTCATAGGTCACGTCATAGCCGGTGGTGCGCGATTCGAAGGAATCGACGGTGCGGCATTGGCGCACGGCCTGTTCCTGCACGCCCTGGTCGTAGTTGCGGCCGTTGTTTTCGACACGGTCGCCGACCATGGCGCCGGCGATCGCACCGGCGGCGGCTGCCGCCACTTTACCGTTGCCGCTGCCGACCTGGCTGCCGAGCAGGGCGCCGGCGATGCCGCCGACCACCGAGCCGCCGCTGCCGCGTTGCTGCTGCACCGGCACCTGCACGTATTCGGTACGGCATTCCTGGCGCGGCTGGCGAATTTGTTCGACGCGTGGCTGGACCCGCACCACGCGGCCGAAGTCCTCGAAGTCGGCAGCCTGGGCCAGCGGCAGCGTGGCCAGGCCCAGGGCGGAAATCATCAGTTTGCTTGTCATGTTCATGCTGAACCTCGTTCGTTCGGTGCGGTTAGTTGGGGGATCGTTTTCATCCACGCTTGTATGTTAATCCTGCTTGAACCGTAAAACCAATCTACGTGGCAACAAAATGTAACAGCGAACGGCGGGGCAACCGAGGCGCGCCAGAATGACAAAACACGTCAAATCCCGCCGATTCGGGCGCAAATGCGGCAGGTTTTTTCAATTTTCTGCTGCAAAGTCACATTCGGGTTGCTTCGGTAACTACAAAACGTTACCCTTACACAAATAGGGTTTATTGGCGCGTGGAAACGATTTAGGAGAACAGCGTTGCCGTCGGGGCGTGCATGGTGAGCAGTCCCGGCGATTCGAACCACCACACCAGGTCGACTTGAGGGAAAAATGAGTTTGTTGATGAGAGTGCCGTCCAATCTTGTGCAGTCCATTCGGGCCTATCGGGTGCCGGAACTGCAGGCGGAGGCGGCGCGCATGGGCCACCATTTCCTGTATGCGCACTGCGCCAACACGTTGACCAAGCAGCAGGTGTGCGCCCGCATCGGCGAGCACTTCCATTTCCCCAAGCCTTCCAGCAAGAATTTCGACGCCTTGCGTACCACGCTGACCGAGACGATCCACGGCGCCGGCCCCCAGCCGGGCTTTCTCGTCGTACTGGAGCAATTGCCCAACACGCAGAAGTTCGACAAGGAAGCCCGCGAGACCCTGCTCGATGTGTTCCGCGACGCGGCCGAATTCTGGGCCGAAAAGCGTGTCCCTTTCCGCGTATTCTATTCCTTCGAGATCGACGCAACTGGCCTGTAATCGCCGCTTGGTGGTCCGGATGCGGCCAATTTCGGCTTTTCCATACCACAGTTGTGCCACGCGCATACGGTACAATGCGCGCTATGAAAAACATCGTCATCCTCATCTCCGGCCGCGGCAGCAACATGGAAGCGGTCGTGCGGGCGGCCCGGTCGGAAGGGTGGCCGGCACGGGTGGCGGCAGTCATCAGCAACAAGCCTGACGCGGCCGGTCTGGCGTTTGCCCAGGCGCACGGCATCGCAACCGCGGTAGTGCCAAGCAAGGAATTTCCGGACCGTGCCAGTTTCGACGCCGCCCTGCAGCGCGAAATCGACCGCTTCGCGCCCGACCTGGTCGTGCTGGCCGGCTTCATGCGCATCCTGACGGCGCCTTTCGTGGCGCATTACGAAGGGCGCATGCTGAACATCCACCCGTCGTTGCTGCCGGCCCATCCCGGGCTCGATACGCACCGCAAGTGCCTGGAAGCCGGCGAGGGCGAGCACGGCGCGACCGTGCATTTCGTCACGGCCGAGCTGGACCATGGCCCGATGGTGGCCCAGGCGCGGGTGCCGGTGCTGCCCGGCGATACCGAAGCCACCCTGGCGGCCCGCGTGCTGCTGGAAGAACACAAGCTGTATCCCTACGCCGTTCGCCTGTTCGTCGAAGACAGGCTGAGCATCGAACAAGGCGACGTGCGCATCGCACAGCCCGCCTGATTTTTATACGTATCTGATTCAAGGAATTTCATGAGATTGCCACCAGCAATTCTCGGCAACACCGAAGAGGTGCTGCGCGAGATCTTGCGCTTTACGGCCCCGGCCGACGTCACCCTGTCGCGCTACTTCAAGGACCACCAACGCCTTGGACCGCGCGAACGCGGCGTGGTTGCCGAAGCGGTGTACGCCGTGCTGCGCAACAAGACCTTCTTCACCGATTTCGGCGGCACCGGCGGCACGCCGTCGATGCGCCGCCTGGCCCTGCTGGGCCTGTCGGAAACCGTCGGCATCGATGCCCTCGGCGGCCTGACGGAAGACGAAACCGCCTTCCTGAACCGCATCAAGGAAATCGACCGCGCTCTGCTGCCGCCGCTGGCGCGCGCCAACATGCCGCAGTGGCTGTACGACAAGCTGGTGGCCCAGTTCGGCGAAGGCGAAGCCCAGGAGCTGGCCGCCGTGTTGAACACCCCGGCGCCGCTCGACCTGCGCGTGAACGCCATCAAGGCCAATCGCGACGAGGTGATCGCCAAGCTGGCAGAGGCGCCGATCGTGGCCGAACCGACCCCGTATTCGCCGCTCGGCCTGCGCGTCAAGAAAAAGCCGAACCTGCAAGGCCTGCCGCTGTTCAAGGAAGGCGCGATCGAAGTGCAGGACGAGGGCAGCCAGGTGCTGGCCCAGATCCTGGCCGCACGCCGCGGCGAGATGGTGGTCGACTTCTGCGCCGGCGCCGGCGGCAAGACCCTGGCCCTGGGCGCGACCATGCGCAACACCGGCCGCCTGTACGCCTTCGACGTGTCGGAAAAGCGCCTGTCGAAGCTGAAGCCGCGCCTGGCGCGCAGCGGTCTGTCGAACGTGCACCCGGTGCTGATCGCACACGAGCGCGACGCCAAGATCAAGCGCCTGGCCGGCAAGATCGACCGCGTGCTGGTCGATGCGCCGTGCTCGGGCCTGGGCACCCTGCGCCGCAACCCGGACGTGAAATGGCGCCAGCCGGAAGGCGCCGTCGCCGAGATGCAGGAAAAGCAGGCTTCGATCCTGGACGGCGCCGCGCGCCTGCTGAAGGGCGGCGGCCGCCTGGTGTACGCCACCTGCTCGCTGCTGAACGAAGAGAACGATGTCATCGTCGAGCAATTCCTGGCTTCGCACCCGGACTTCGAGCTGGTGCCGATGAACAAGGTCCTGGCCGAGCAAAAAATCGACCTGGAAATGGGCGACTACCTGAAGCTCCTGCCGCACAAGCACCAGACCGACGGCTTCTTCGCCGCCGTGCTCGAGCGTAAGCCGATGGCGGCGAAAGCGCCAAAGGCCGCCGCGCCTGAAGCCGAGGCGGAGTAAATCACAACGTGCAAACGATGCCGCTGACCGACCTGTTGCAGGACCTGCTCGAGGACATCAGTAACCCGCGCATCCTGTGGCAGGCGCTGGCCATCGTCGCCGCGGTGCTGGCCGGCCTGCTGCTGGCGCGCCTGATCCGGCGCAGCTGGCTGCACGAGGACGACAACGCCGGGGCGATCCGCCGCCTCGGCGTCGAAGGCTTCGGCCGTGTGCTGGCGCCGCTCCTGATCGCCGCCGGCGTGTGGCTGGCCAAGATCATCCTGGCCCGCTACCAGAACGTGCACCTGCTGGCCGTGGCCTTGCCCCTGTTCGCGTCGATGGCGTTGATCCGCATCGCATTCTTCCTGCTGCGACGCGTGTTTGCACGGCGTGGCCCGCTTGGAACGGCACTGCAGACCTTCGAGAAGATACTGGCGCTGGTGGTCTGGGTGGGCGTCGCGCTCTATCTCACCGGGCAATGGCCTGACATCATCCGCTTCCTGGAAACGCATACGGTGCCGCTTGGCACCCGCAAGCCGGTTCCCCTGCTCGACATCCTGCAAGCCGTCATCTCGGTCGTGGTCCTGATGATGCTGGCCCTGTGGGCCGGCGCCGCGCTGGAAGAACGCCTGATGCGCCTCGAAGGCATGCACAGCTCGCTGCGCGTGGTGCTGGCGCGCATGGGCCGCGCGGTGCTGATCCTGGTGTCGGTGCTGGTCAGCCTTGGGCTGGTCGGGCTCGACCTGACGGTCTTGTCGGTGTTCGGCGGCGCGCTCGGCGTCGGCCTTGGTCTCGGCATGCAGCGTATTGCCAGTAACTATGTGTCTGGCTTCATCATCCTGTTCGAGCGCAGCTTGTCGATCGGCGACCCGATCACGGTCGACAAGTATGCCGGCCGTGTGGCGCGCATCAACACCCGCTATACGGTGCTGCAGGCGCTCGACGGTACGCAAACCCTGCTGCCGAACGAGATGCTGATCACCGGCGTCGTGATGAACCAGTCCGGCACCAACAAGGCGGTGCGCCTGAACACCAAGATCACGGTGGCCTACGACAGCGACCTGAACGAAGTGATGACGCTGCTGGCGCGCCAGGCTGACGAAGTCGAGCGCGTGGTGGCCGAGCCGGCGCCATCGGTGCAGCTGAACGCCTTCGGGCCGCATGGCTACGAGCTCGAGCTGGGCTTTTCGATCGTCGATCCGGAGAAGGGCAGCGGGGGCGTGATCTCGGCCGTGAACCGGAATATCTATGCGCTGGTGCATGCCGGCGCCATCCGCCTGGGCCTGCCGCCCCAGCTTCCGCCATCCACTTGATGCATATCCGCTAACGGAATGGCGCACGATAGCCAACGAAGCGCATTTATATGCGCTGTCCGTGCCGTGCGTCATGAGAAAGTGCGTAGAATGCGGGGTTGTTTGGCCGGCGCGTTCGCGCTGCCTCGCGCGACTGCCTCACAGAAAGATCGGCGCGCAGCACAGTCTGACCTTAACTTGGAGCAGTAATGACCTTTAGTACTATCCTGCATTCGGTGCTGGAATTCATGACCACCGGTCTCATCGGCCTGAGCGCCTGGGAAGTCGTGATCTACACGCTGGTGGTGACCCATATCACCATCGCCGGTGTCACCATCTACCTGCACCGCCACCAGGCCCACCGCGCACTGGAACTGCATGCGATCCCGAGCCACTTCTTCCGCTTCTGGCTGTGGATGACCACCGGCCAGGTGACCAAGGAATGGGCGGCGATCCACCGCAAGCACCACGCCAAGTGCGATACCGAGGAAGACCCGCACAGCCCGCAAACCCGCGGCATCAAGAAAGTGCTGCTGGAAGGCGCCGAGCTGTACCGCGCTGAAAGCAAGAACAAGGAAACGCTGGAAAAATACGGCCACGGCACGCCCGACGACTGGATCGAGCGCAACGTGTACACCCCGTACAGCTGGGCCGGCGTCTCGGCGCTGCTGGTCATCAATTTTGTGCTGTTCGGCGTGATCGGCATCAGCATCTGGGCCATCCAGATGCTGTGGATTCCGATCACCGCGGCCGGCATCATCAATGGCCTGGGCCACTGGTGGGGCTACCGCAACTACGATTGCAACGATGCGGCCACCAACATCTTCCCTTGGGGCATCCTGATCGGCGGCGAGGAACTGCACAACAACCACCACACCTATGCCACCTCGGCCAAGCTGTCGAGCAAGTGGTATGAAGTCGACCTCGGCTGGGCTTATATTCGCGCCATGGAAATGCTTGGCCTGGCCAAGGTGAAGAAAGTCGCGCCGAAGCCGAAGCTGGCCAAGGACAAGGTTGTCGCCGACCTGGAAACCCTGCAATCGGTGATTACCAACCGCTACGACGTGATGGCGAAATATGCCAAGTCGGTCAAGCACGCCTTCCGCGAGGAATTCGAGCACCTGAAGCACAAGGCCGAACTGGAAGCGCGCTTCCTGAAGTCCTCGCGCAAGCTGCTGCAGCGCGAGCCGGGCAAGCTGGAAGTGTCGCAAAAGGCCCAGCTGATCGAACTGTTCAAGCACAGCAAGGCCCTGGAAACCATGCACCAGATGCGCGTGGAACTCGGCGCCATCTGGGAACGTTCGCACTCGACCCGCGACCAGCTGCTGCAGCAGTTGCAGGACTGGTGCGCGCGTGCCGAAGCCTCCGGCATCAAGTCGCTGCAGGATTTCTCGCTGCGCCTGCGTAGCTACGCATAAGCGCTTCCGGCGTTAAACGATAACGGCTCCTGCGGGAGCCGTTGTTGTTTGTGAGGCAGGCCCGGCTTCGTATGCGGCCTGCATGGATACTGTCGAGTTTCTTTACAGAGCTTGCGCTTGAGATATTGGAGATTCCCGCAAGTAATTGATTCCAATGGTAAATAGATTTATGGCACAGGAATTGCTTTCAATTTCGTATCCGCAAAACCGATTTCCTTCGATAAAGAGCAGATTATGAAATTCCTGAAGAAACTGACCTGCGCCGCTGCCCTGGCCTTCTCGTTTGCCAACGCCCACGCCGCCGTGAACGGCGCAGTCATGAACGACTGGGTCTTCAACCCGACTGGCGGCGGTTTTGCCAATGGCCAGGTGATCAACGAATACCTCGACGTCAACGGCAATGCCTTCATCCAGTTGACCCCGACCAGCACCACTTCGTTCTCGTTTGTCGAGCACGCTGTCTTCAACATCGTGCAGGCCGACAGCAATGGCCAACTGCTCCCGCTGACCTTCGCTGGCGGCAACATCAGCGCCGTCTTCCAGGCCACGGGTACCGGCAGCTTCAATGGCGCCTTCACCTTCACCGGCGGCACCATCAGCATCTACCAGAACGCGGTCAACCAATACGGTTCGACCACCGGCATCTATGGCGCCAACCAGGGAACCGAGATTGCCAAGTTCAATGTGCTGGCCGGCGGTGGCGGCATCGTGGATGCCAGCGGCCTGCCAATCTCGAACGGCCAGGTCAGCGTGATTGCATCGGCCGACGTGGGCGCCCTGAAAGCCGGTTACTTCTTCGATGGCAAAGGCAAGGACCTGTCCACCGAATCGCTGCTGTCCTTCGCCTTTACCAACGCCAACAACGTCGCCAAGCCGGCCAAGAACCTGGTTCCTGAGCTGGTCTGCGAATTCGCTGGCTTCAAGGGCAATGGCTGCGGCAAGGGCACCTATGCCAACAAGCCGGGCGAATACTTCCTGCTGTCGAACAACGGCCAGTTCAAGCTGGCGGCAGAAGTGCCTGAGCCAGGCTCGCTGGCCCTGTTCGGCATCGCCATGCTGGGCGCCGGCGTCGTGGCACGCAAGCGCGCCAACAAGGCCTGAGCTGCTGCAGCTTTAAAAGAGAAGAGCGGGCATGGCCCGCTCTTTTTTCGCCCCTGCCCAGCGTATTCCTGACGGGGCGATACCAATAAAAAAAGCCGCACACTTGCGTGGGCGGCTTTTTACTACCGAAACCGGATCGATTACTTGATCTTGGTTTCTTTGTAAGGAACGTGCTTACGTGCTTTCGGGTCGAACTTGATGATTTCCATCTTCGCCGGCATCGTGCGCTTGTTTTTGGTGGTGGTGTAGAAGTGACCGGTACCTGCGGTCGATTCCAGCTTGATTTTGTCGCGGCCAGTTTTTGCCATGATAGCTCCCTAATTAGACTTTTTCGCCACGAGCGCGCATGTCGGCCAGAACGGCGTCGATGCCCAGCTTGTCGATGACGCGCAGGCCGGCGTTCGACAAACGCAGCGAGACCCAACGGTTTTCGGATTCGACGTAGATGCGACGGTTCTGCAGGTTAGGCAGGAAACGGCGTTTCGTTTTGTTGTTTGCGTGGGAGACGTTGTTGCCAACCATAACTCCCTTGCCAGTAACTTGGCAGACACGTGCCATAGCGCACTCCTTAAGAATAAACTTCCGAATTCGGAAAAACGAGAGTATAGCGTGAAAAGCGACGGCAAATCAATCACTTGCGAAAAACAATGGTGTCTTGATCTACTTCTCTGATTTAACAATTGTAAAAACGCGGCTAGCGCCTTGTTTTCACGCAGTTAACTGAACACAACACTAGAGCTGGCCGTGCTCGGCAAACGAATGCACCTGTGTACCGGCCACCACAAAATGGTCGAGTACACGCACATCGATGAGGGCCAGCGCCTGCACCAGGGAATGCGTCAGGCTGAGGTCGGCGTCGCTGGGCGTACACTCGCCGGACGGGTGGTTATGCGCGAGCATCACGCCGGCCGCATTCCGGCGCAGCGCCGCCTTGACCACTTCGCGCGGATACACGCTGGTGTGCGTCAGGGTTCCCCGAAACATTTCTTGGGAATCGATGAGGCGGTTCTTGACGTCGACAAACAGCACGACGAAGGATTCATAAGCTTGCAGCCCGAACTTGCCGCGCAAATAGTTCTTCACCACGTCGGGCGAGCATAAGGCCTGGCGAAAGAATTGCTCGGCGATGGCCCGGCGCGAGAGTTCCATCACCGCCTGCAGCTGGGCGTACTTGGCCATACCCAGGCCATTTACTTCGGAAAATTCCTGAGGCGTGGCATGCAGCAGGCGCTGCAAGGAGCCGAAGTGTTCCAGCATGTGCTGGCCGAGTTCGACCGCACTGCGTCCGCGCACGCCCACGCGCAGGAAAATCGCCAGCAGCTCGGCATTCGACAGCGCCACCGCGCCTTCGCGCGCCAGCCGTTCGCGCGGCCGGTCCTGTTCCGGCCAATCGTTGATACCCATGGTGCTCCTTGTGCCTTGTAGAAAAGGGAAGGGCGGCCGGCGCGCTGGCGCGGCAGGGCTCGCCGCCACGCATTATGGGCAGCGCGAAAAAGACGGTGCTGATCTGGCGCGGATGTCGGCGGCGTGCGCCGCCATTCAGGGCTGGCGCGTGAACGACACCGGCTGGGTGGTCTGTTTGCGCCGGATCACGACCGTGCCCGCGAGCTTGTCGTGCCAGCCCTGCTTTTTCGGATCGATGGCCACCCATAGCAGCCCCAGGCCGAGCGGAATGGTCGAGACGTAATAGCCGAAGTAACGTCCGATCGACTGGCCGGCCGTGGGTGTGGCGCCCGTCCTGGCATCGACCACCTGGGTCGAGAGCAGCATCTTGCCCGGCGTTGCGCCGCGCGCGATCCAGAACGCGATCACCGCGATCGCCGGCAAGACATAGGAAATGACAAAGTCCGCCGGACCCTGGATGAAGCGTTCGCTCACCCAGTAGTCGCGGCCATACACGGCCAGCAACAAGGGAATCGTGATGAACATGACCAGGATGGAATCGATCACGGCCGCGGCAACGCGGATCCAGAAGCCTGCGTATTCATACTGCGTTTCATCGACCACTGTCCGGCTCCAGGAAAAGCGGCCGGGCGGCCGCGCGGAGCAACGGTAGCATCCGGCGCGGCAGGACGCAATACGGGGCAATGGCGTCCCGCCGCCGGCACAGCGCGCTCAGGCTGCCGGTTCGCTCAGCGGCTTCTCGAACTGCACCTGCGCCGTCGTGCCTGCTTTGCGCCGCACGACCACCGTATCTGCAAGCTTGTCGTGCCAGCCCTGCTTGCGCCGGTCGAAGACGATCCACAGGTAGCCGAGGAAGCAGGGCAGGGTGGACAGCCCGTAGGCGAGATAGCGGATCACGAATTGTTTCGTGGTGGGCCTGCCGCCTGTCCGCGCATCGACAATGGTGGCGGCGACGGCCATTTTCCCCGGTGTCGCCGATTTGTTGATCCAGAAACTCAGGATCAGGCAAGGCGGCAGCCCATACGAGATCAGCAGGCTGGCGGGCCCCCAATAGGCCGTCGGGTCGTCCAGGTAAATGCCGCCGTAGACAACCAGCAGCAGTACCAGGCTGAGAATGTAGATCAACAGACTGTCGAGAAACATGGCGCCGAAGCGCTGCCAGAATCCTGCATACTCGATCTCCGCATCGTTGGGTGTCATGTCGCTTCCTCCATAGTTGAAATTTCCTAATAGAAATCATCCAGAAGATAGCAGTTGCCGGGTCCGGTGCTCCGCGCAAACGCACGGAAATTCAAATGTTTGCTTGTCATCATGCCGATGCGTGGGCACGACAATCGACCGCCGATCGATTTCCTGACGCATCTTTGCTGCCAAAAAAAGCAGCGCCGCGAGGCAGGAAAGGGCGTCAGGCCTTACAATAGCGCTTTGCTTGCCAGAATAAAGAACATGTCCAACGCTTCCCCGGCTGTCGTTACCGAATCGTCTTACCTGACCTTGCACTACCGTCTTTCGAGTGCCGATGGCACCGACATCGTCACCACCTTCGGCACCAACCCTGCGACCCTGATGCTGAACCAGGGCCAGCTGGCGCCTTTCCTCGAAGAGCGCCTGCTCGGCATGGCGGAAGGCGAGCACAAGACCTTCACCCTGAGTGCGGCGGACGCCTTCGGCGAGCGCAACCCGGAGCTGATCCAGTGGGTCTCGAAGGCCACGCTGGACGAAAATTCGGTGCCGGATGCCGACTACAAGGCCGGCGACCTGGTCGACTTCGCCGCGCCGGGCGGCGGGCGCTTTGCCGGCATGCTGCGCGAGATGGGCGACGATGCCGCGCTGTTCGACTTCAACCACCCGCTGGCCGGCCAGTCCCTGCAATTCGAAGTGAAACTGATTTCGGTCCTGTAAAAGGAAACACCATGGAAAACGAGATTCTGCTTGCCCAGCCGCGCGGCTTTTGCGCCGGCGTCGACCGTGCCATCGAGATCGTCGAACGCGCCCTGGCGCAGTTCGGCGCGCCCATCTACGTTCGCCACGAGATCGTCCACAACGCCTACGTCGTGGCCGATTTGCGCAACAAGGGTGCGATCTTCATCGAGGAACTCGACGACGTCCCGGCCGGCAATACCCTGGTGTTCTCGGCCCACGGCGTGTCGAAAGCCGTGCGCGCCGAAGCCGAGGCGCGCGGCCTGAAGATCTTTGATGCCACCTGCCCGCTGGTGACCAAGGTGCACGTGGAAGTGTCGAAGATGCGCAAGCAGGGCGCCGAGATCATCATGATCGGCCACGACGGCCACCCGGAAGTCGAAGGCACCATGGGCCAGGCGGAAGAAGGCATGCACCTGGTCGAGACCGTCGAGGACGTGGAAAAGCTGCAGGTGGCCAATCCGGAAGCGCTGGCCTATGTCTCGCAAACCACGCTGTCGGTGGACGATACGCTGGAAATCATCACCGCCCTGAAAGCGCGTTTCCCGAACATCATCGAGCCGAAGAAGGGCGACATCTGCTACGCCACCACCAACCGCCAGGAAGCCGTGAAGTTCATGGCGCCGCAGGTGGAAGTCGTGGTCGTGGTCGGCAGCCCGAACAGCTCGAACTCGAACCGCCTGCGCGAAGTGGCGGAAAAGATGGGCACGCCGGCCTACATGGTCGACGACGCATCCAGGATCGACCCGTCCTGGATCGAAGGCAAGAAGCGCATCGGCGTCACGGCCGGCGCCTCGGCGCCCGAGGTGCTGGTGCAGGCCGTGATCGACCGCCTGAAGGCCCTGGGCGCAGCCAGCGTGCGCGCACTCGAAGGCGTGGAAGAGAACGTGACCTTCCCGCTGCCGAAGGGCCTGGACGGCGTGCGCGCCGAGGTGGCATAAGATTTTCTTTCGATAACACTGCGGCCAAGGCAAGTTTCCGTTGTTGGTTTTTCAAAAAGCTGGCTATGATGGCGACGCTCGGAATTTTTGTCGCGGCAACTGTTTTTCCCTGAGGGGAGGGGGCGCACCGTCGCGTTAGCCCTACTGGCACGGAGCTTGCAAGCTTCCTTGCCAGGTGAAACGACGTCAAGCCATGGAGCGGCACTTCGGGAATCTCGAAGTGCCGTTTTTGTTATCGAAAGAAAAAAGGCAGCGAAACGATGGAGACTTTTGTCCAGCAGATACTCAACGGGCTGGTGCTAGGCAGCATGTACGCACTGGTCGCGCTCGGGTACACGATGGTCTACGGGGTGCTGAACCTCATTAACTTTGCCCACGGCGACGTGCTGATGATCGGCGCCATGGTCGGCCTGTCGATCCTGCATGCGCTGGAAAGCCATTTTCCGGGCCTGCCGGGCTACCTGCAGCTGGCGATTGCCATCCTCGGCGCGATTCCCGTCGCCATGCTGGTGAACGTGCTGATCGAACGCATCGCCTACCGCCGCCTGCGCAATGCGCCGCGCCTGGCGCCTTTGATCACCGCCATCGGCGTGTCGATCCTGTTGCAGACCTTTGTCATGGCCATGCCGTTCTGGGGCCGCAACCCGCTGCCGTTCCCGCAAGTGCTGCCTTCCGAGCCGATCATGATCGCCGGCGCCATGATTTCGCAGACCCAGGTGCTGCTGCTGGCGCTGGCGGCCATTGCGATGTTTGCGCTCGTGCTGCTGGTCGAACGCACCAAGATGGGGCGGGCGATGCGCGCCGTGGCGGAAAACCCGCGCGTCGCCGGGCTGATGGGCGTCGATTCGAACCGCGTGATCGTCGCCACCTTCGCCATCGGCGCCGCACTCGCGGCCGTGGCCGGCGTGATGTGGGGCGCCAATTACGCCACGATTTCCTTCACCATGGGCGTGCTGCCGGGCCTGAAGGCCTTCTGCGCCGCCGTGCTGGGCGGGATCGGCAACATCTACGGCGCCATGATCGGCGGCCTGCTGCTCGGCATCATCGAAGCGCTCGGCGCCGGCTACATCGGCGACCTGACCGGCGGCTTCCTCGGCAGCCATTACCAGGACATCTTCGCCTTCGTGGTGCTGATCCTGGTGCTCACCGTGCGTCCGTCCGGCATCATGGGCGAGCGCGTTGCCGACCGCGCGTAAGGAGGCGACATGTCCCTGATCACTTTCGACCTCCAGCACCAGCCGCAGCGGGCGCGCATCAACATGGCCCTGCTGCTGGCCCTGATGATCGCCTTTCCCTTCTTTGCTTCGCAGTACGGCAACTCCTGGGTGCGCATCATCGACCTGGCGCTGCTGTACATCATGCTGGCGCTGGGCCTGAACATCGTGGTCGGCTTCGCCGGCCTGCTCGACCTCGGCTACATTGCCTTCTTCGCTGTCGGCGCCTATCTGACCGGGCTGTTCGCCTCGCCGCAATTCGCGGCCCTGCTCGAATCGCTGGTCTACAACTATCCTGCACTCGGGGAAGGGCTGGCGACGCTGTTCGGCGAGGAGATCCGGCAGAACGGCATCCACCTGTCGGTATGGGCGATCGTGCCGCTGGCGGCGCTGGTGGCGGCCCTGTTTGGCGCCTTGCTCGGGGCGCCGACGCTCAAGTTGCGCGGCGACTACCTGGCCATCGTGACCCTCGGCTTCGGCGAGATCATCCGCATCTTCATGAACAACCTGATCGAGCCGATCAATTTTACGAACGGTCCGCAAGGCATCAACATGGTCGACCCGATCCGCATCTTCGGCGTGTCGCTGGCCGGCGAAGCCGGGTCGCAGTCGACGGTGTTCATCGGCGGCTACGGCATGCCGTCAGTGAACGCTTACTACTTCCTGTTCCTGGCGCTGTGCATCGCGACCATCTTCATTACCAGCCGCCTGCAACACTCGCGCCTGGGGCGGGCCTGGGTGGCGATCCGCGAAGACGAGATCGCGGCCAAGGCAATGGGCATCAATACCCGCAACGTCAAGTTGCTGGCGTTCTCGATGGGCGCCTCGTTCGGCGGCGTGGCCGGCGCCATGTTCGGCGCCTTCCAGGGCTTTGTGTCGCCGGAATCGTTCTCGCTGACCGAATCGATCGCCGTGCTGGCGATGGTGGTGCTGGGCGGGATCGGCCATATTCCGGGCGTGGTGCTGGGTGGCGTGCTGCTGGCGGCGCTGCCGGAAATCCTGCGCCACGTAGTCGAGCCGGCGCAGATCGCGCTGTTCGGCGAAAAGCTGGTCGAAGCCGAGGTACTGCGCCAGGCGCTGTATGGCCTGGCCCTGGTGCTGATCATGCTGATCCGCCCGGCCGGGCTGTGGCCCTCGCCGAACAAGGAAGACCGCCCGAACGCCGCCCTGGCGCGCGAAGAAGAGGAGGCCGTGGCATGAGCGACGTTCTCTTGAATATTGCCGGCGTCAATAAACGCTTCGGCGGCCTGCAGGCGCTGACTGACGTCGCCATCCGCATCGAGCGCGGGCAGATCGTTGGCCTGATCGGGCCGAACGGCGCCGGCAAGACCACCTTCTTCAATGTCATCACCGGACTGTACCAGCCGGATAGCGGCAGTTTCGAACTGGCCGGTAAGCCCTATTCGCCGTCGGCGCCGCATGCGGTGGCGAAGGCGGGGATTGCCCGCACCTTCCAGAACATCCGCCTGTTCGGCGAGATGAGCGCGCTGGAGAACGTGATGGTGGGGCGCCACGTGCGCACGAAACAGGGCGTGTTCGGCGCCATTTTCCGCCACAAGGCGGCGCGCGCCGAAGAAGCGGCGATCCGGGCGCGGGCCCAGGAGCTGCTCGACTTCGTCGGCATCGGCCGCTTTGCGCATCGCACGGCGAAGTTCCTGTCGTACGGCGATCAGCGCCGCCTGGAAATCGCGCGCGCCCTGGCCACCGATCCGCAACTGCTGGCCCTGGACGAACCGGCGGCCGGCATGAACGCCACCGAAAAGCTGGCCCTGCGCGAGCTGCTGGTAAAAATCAAGAACGAAGGCAAGACCGTGCTGCTGATCGAACACGACGTGAAACTGATGATGGGCCTGTGCGACCGCATTACCGTGCTCGAGTACGGCAAGCGCATCGCCGAAGGCTTGCCGTCCGAGATCCAGAAGGATCCGGCGGTGATCGCGGCCTATCTGGGAGGGGCGCACTGATGAGCGGCAGCATCCTGAAAATCGAAGGCCTGCAGGTGGCCTATGGCGGCATCAAGGCGGTCAAGGGTGTCGACCTGGAAGTGGGAAAAGGAGAATTGGTGACCCTGATCGGCGCGAACGGCGCCGGCAAGACCACCACCCTGAAGGCGATCACCGGCACCTTGCCGACATCGAAAGTCGAGGGGCGGATTTCCTATCTTGGTGAACCCCTCACGGGCAGCCAGTCCTTCCGCCTGGTGCAGCGTAAACTCGCCATGGTGCCGGAAGGGCGGGGCGTGTTCACGCGCATGTCGATCCACGAGAATCTGCTGATGGGCGCTTATACGCGTGACGACAAGGCGGGCATCGAGGCGGATATCGAGAAGTGGTACGCCGTGTTTCCGCGCCTGAAGGAGCGCTCGGCGCAGTTGGCCGGGACCTTGTCGGGCGGCGAGCAGCAGATGCTGGCCATGGCGCGCG
The DNA here is from genome assembly GCF_030411995.1 of Massilia sp. YIM B02769. GTDB lineage: Bacteria > Pseudomonadota > Gammaproteobacteria > Burkholderiales > Burkholderiaceae_D > Telluria. The sequence goes on along the minus strand of NZ_JASNRC010000002.1, from coordinate 334,177 downwards.
CGCTGATGTGCCACCCGACTCTGCTGCTGCTGGACGAGCCGTCGATGGGGCTGGCGCCGATCATGGTGGAAAAGATCTTCGAGGTGATCCGCGACGTGTCGGCGCAGGGGATCACGATCTTGCTGGTCGAGCAGAACGCCAAGCTGGCGCTGCAGGCGGCGCACCGCGGTTATGTGATGGAGTCGGGAACGATCACGATGACGGGGAATGCGCAGGATATGTTGCACGATCCGCGGGTGCAGGCGGCCTACCTGGGGGAATAAGCCCGGCCTGCGGCATGTACCGTACGGTGGGGTCATTGATGCTGGGGGCATCAATGACGTGCCCACGCGGAAAGTGACGTTGTGTTGGCTGGGTTAATACCCGCGAGGCCGCGTGCCGCAAACGTTTCCCACAACATACCGCGAACCTTAATCCAGGCCGCATACGCCAACACCGCGCTTGAGCGCCAACACGGCGCAAACATCCGCGTGGGCACGGAGTGCCCACCGTACGATTGCGGCCGACAATGCCGTTCGCAGTCCGACTAATCAGGCTGTAAACGACAACGGGGCCGGCTGACAGCGTCAACCGGCCCCGTTGTTATTGACGCTGAATGCTTACGCTGCGGCAGCCGCTGCGGCGTTGGCGGCGGCAGCCGGTGCCTTGGCAGCCACGTTCGAGTACTGCGAAATGGCGGCGTTCATGTTGCTTTCGATCGCTTCCACGGCCTGCTTGGTGGTCTTGCTGAACTGCTCGTAGCCGGCGTTGGCGTTGCTGATCGCGGTCTTGACGGCGGCAACGAAGGTTTCCGAACCGGCCGGGGCGTTCTTGCTCACTTCGTCGACCAGGGCGATGACCTTGCGGTTGGCTTCGACGATCTGGCTTTCGGCGGCTTTCGAGAACTCGGCGCCGGTGCCGCTGGCGATCGAGGCCAGCTGGCGGCTGTACGACAGGGCCTTCTCGGCGTTTGGCTGGGCCTGGGCGGCGGACAGCTGGAAGAATTCTTGCGGATCCTTGGCGGCCAGCAGCTGGCGCGCGGTGGTCGAGCTGTCCGACAGGGTGGCGCGGGCCGCGTTGATGTTCAGTTCAACCAGCTTCTCCATGCTTTCGAAGGTTTTCGACGTCAGCGACGACATCAGGGCGAATTGCGATTCGAGGTTTGCTTTGGTGGCATTCGAGAACTGCTCTGGGATTGCAAACATGGGGTTCTCCAAACAAGACGTTATAGGATTGAATGCTGCTTAAGAATACTGCTCAGGAAGACTACCTGGACCGGTGAAGCGGGAAGCTGGCCGGTGCCTCGAAAGGATTGTGCACCGCAACAGAGCGAATTTTTCCTCACTTTGGCGAACAGGTCAAGCGTTTTTGGTGCGACGCACCATGGCGGCAGGCTTTGTTGTGTTCTTGCATCGGATGAAATACTTATAAACAATAAAGATGATTTCTCTGCCATCGTTTGAATCGTGCATGAGGATTTTTCTGCTACGCAAATTTGGCACGGCAGGCATGCTAGACTTGCCTTTCATGCCATCTCGCCGCCCATCTTCCGCCGCCATGCCCGACATGCCCGCAGCCCAGCGCTGGCTGGCGCCGCTGCCGCTGTTCTTCGTGGTCCTGTGGAGCACCGGCTTCATCGCCGCCAAGTACGGCTTGCCGTACGCGCCGCCGCTGACCTTCCTGATCCTGCGCTGCCTCGGCGTGCTGCTGGTACTGGTGCCCATCGTGCTGGTCTGGCGCGCGCCCTGGCCGAGCGGACGTATCCTGCACGTGGCCGTGGCCGGCCTGCTGCTGCAGGCGGGTTACCTCGGTGGGGTCTGGAGCGCGATCAAGATCGGCATGCCGGCTGGCCTCTCGGCCCTGATCGTCGGCATGCAGCCGATTCTCACTGCCGTGGCCGCGCCGCTGATCGGCGAGCGCGTGCGTCCGCGCCAGTGGCTGGGGCTGGCGCTGGGCCTGGCCGGCGTCGCGCTGGTGGTCTACGCCAAGCTCGACCTGGCGCATCTGTCGGCTTTGCCGATCATCTATTGCGTGCTGGCGCTGCTGTCGATTACCGCCGGCACCATGTACCAGAAACGCTATTGCCCGCAATTCGATTTGCGCACCGGCACCGTGATCCAGTTCGGCGCGACCGTGGCGGCGCTGCTGCCGCTGGCGCTGCTGTTCGAGGGGTTCGACCTGTCCTTGTCGACGGTGGCGTGGACCCCGCACTTCATCGGCGCCTTGTTGTGGTCGGTGTTCGCGCTGTCGATCGGCGCCATCTTCCTGCTGTTCCGCCTGATCAGCCGCAGCGCCGCCACCGAAGTCACGAGCCTGCTCTACCTGACCCCGCCCACGACCGCCATCATGGCCTGGCTGCTGTTCGGCGAGGCCCTCGGCCCGCTCGGGCTGGCGGGCATGGCCGTGGCCGTCGCGGGCGTTGCATTCGTCGTCAACAAGGAGAAACGATGATTTCCCATCCCCAGCAAGAAGCGGTCGATGCCGCCATCACCTCGCGCCGCTCGATCCGTGCCTTCCTCGACAAGCCGGTCGCGCGCGAGGACCTGGAACAGATCCTCGAAGTGGCGGCCCGCGCGCCGTCCGGCACGAATACCCAGCCCTGGAAGGTGTATGTGCTGACCGGCCAGGCGCGCCAGGCCTTGTCCGACGCGATCCTGGCCGTGCACACCGACCCCGAGCGGTCGCGCGAGCACACCGAGGAATATGCGTATTACCCGCGCGAGTGGGTCTCGCCCTTCATCGACCGCCGCCGCAAGGTGGGCTGGGACCTGTACAGCCTGCTGGGCCTGACGCGCGACAACAAGGCCGGCATGGCGGCCCAGCATGCGCGCAACTTCAATTTCTTCGATGCGCCGGTGGGCCTGATCTTCACCATCGACCGCATCATGGAGCAGGGCTCCTGGCTCGACTACGGCATGTTCTTGCAGAACATCATGGTGGCGGCGCGTGGACGCGGGCTCGATACTTGTCCGCAGGCCGCCTTTACCCAGTACCACCGCATCATCGCCGCGCAACTCGGACTGCCGGCGAACGAGACCGTGGTGTGCGGCATGGCGCTGGGCTGGGCCGACCCAGGCAAGATTGAAAACTCGCTCATCACGGAACGGGAGCCCCTGGCCGGCTTCGTTCGTTTCATCGAATAAACCACGACGCCTGTAAATACTTGAATTAAAAGGCATTTTTGTTCACTGTGCGTGCGCCATTGGCAATTGAAGTGCGGCAAAATGGTGACGAAATCGTGAATTCTGCTTGTGCCTTCAGCTGAGCGGACTACACTTGTGTCATGGCTCATCAGTTCGGCATGCGGTTCGGTAAGGTAAAGGGGTAGAAATGATCAAGCTTGCATTGGCGATGCTCGTGTCGCTGTTCCTGGTGGTGGAGCCGGTCTCCGCGGCAGGAGCGGGTGCGGGAGCGCAAGCTCAAAAGCAGGCCAGTTCGGCCAAGAAAAAGCGCCAGGCCGTCAAGAAACCGGTCAAGAAAAAAGCAGCGGCCGCGAAATCCAAGCGCGCCCGCAAGGAAGTGGCGGTGGCCGCCGACAAGCGCGGACGCCTGGTGCGCCGTGTCGAGGTAGTCAACGGCAAGCGCCGCGTCACCTACCAGGGCGTGCGCAAGGCTGCCCCGGCCGTGGTGGCGATGCGCACCGCCGGCGACATCGCCGGCCTGCACAAGACCGACGATCCGCTGTCGCTGCGCTCGAACGTCGCCTTCGTGCTCGACCAGAACAGTTCGGAAGTGCTGTTCGAAAAGAATGCGAACGTCGCGCTGCCGATCGCCTCGATCACCAAGCTGATGACCGGCCTGGTCGTGGTCGAAGCCGGCCAGGACCTGAACGAAACCCTCACCGTCACGAATGCCGACGTCGACCGCCTGAAATACAGCAGCTCGCGCCTGCCGGTCGGCGCGCGCATGACGCGCAATAACCTGCTGCACATTGCCCTGATGAGTTCCGAGAACCGCGCCGCCGCCGCGCTGGGGCGCAACTATCCGGGCGGTACCCCGGCCTTTGTCGCGGCGATGAACGCCAAGGCGAAAGAGCTGGGCATGCACGACACCCGCTACGTCGACTCCAGCGGCTTGTCGAGCCAGAACGTGTCGAGTGCGCGCGACCTGGCCAAGCTGGTCGCCTTTGCGCACCAGAAGCCGCTGCTGCGCCAGTACTCGACCGATCCGAACTGGGTGGTGGAAGCGAGCGGGCGCCCGATGCGCTACGCGAACACGAATTACCTGGTGGCGCTGCCGGACTGGAACATCGGCCTGCAAAAGACCGGCTTCATCAACGAAGCGGGGCGCTGCCTGGTGATGCAGGCCATGATCCAGGGCCGCAACGTGATCATGGTGTTCCTGGATTCGAAAGGGAAAATGTCGCGTACCGCCGACGCCGGCCGCATGCGCCGCTGGCTGGAAGCGCTGACGCCGGACAGCATCGTGCCGCCGGTTCACGCCGCCACGCCGGCGGCGAATAGTGCCGTGAATACCTCGTTTTCTACCGTGACCGCAGCGACTGTTCTTCAGAAGCGCTAATCAAGGAAAAGAGGATTCGATCAAGCGCGCAGGGCAAGCCATTGCAACGCCGCCATGCGCGCTTTTTCGGATCCTCAGGCGGCCGAGGCCGGGCGGAAACCAAGTGTCGCCGAAATCTGCCCGGCGGTCTGCACCAGGTCGTCGAGCCAGTCTTCCTGCAGGCGGTCGGCCGGCGCCGAGATCGACAAGCCCGCCACCAGCTTGCCGCCGTCGTCGTAGATGCCGGCGGCCATGCAACGTACCCCCAGCTCCAGCTCCTCGTTGTCGCGCGCATAGCCGCGCGCGCGCACCAGGCCCAGCTCGCGTTCGAGCTTGGACAAATCGGTGATTGAATTCTTGTTGTGACCGGCCAGGCCGGTGCGGGTGGCATAGGCGCGGATTGCCTTGGCCTCGTCGACCGACAGGAACAGTTTGCCGGTGGAAGTCAGGTGCAGCGGCCCGCGTCCGCCGATCGCGCGCACCACCTGCATGCCCGAGCGTTCGGAAAAAGCGCGGTCGATGTAGACGATTTCGTCGCCCTGGCGCACCGACAGGTTCACGGTCTGCTGGGTCTTCTTGTGCAGGGCACGCATGAAGTCGAGCGCCGCTTCGCGTACCGACAGCCGGCTCTTTACCACATTCCCGAGTTCCAGCAGGCGCATGCCGAGGCGGTAGGTACCGGGCTCGACGCGGTCGACGAAACGCGTAACCACCATGTCGTTCAGGATGCGGTGCGCAGTGGAAGGGTGCAGGCCCGAGACCTTGGAAAGTTCCTTCAAACTGACCGGGTCGGGATAGGTCGCCAGGGCGTCGAGCAGCGCGACCATGCGTTCAATCACCTGGATCGAGGTCTTGGCTGGTTCAAGGGTGTCGATTTTCATGATGTGGTTGGTGCAGTGCAGTATCGTTCTACTTTATACCATAATGCGAAAAACAGTGACGGATTCGCTAGTGTCCGGCGTCTAATGCATAATGACAGTTCTGCATGTTTAGTCGGAAATTAAATGGAAGAGCCAATCAGCGAGTTCAAGAGCAAGAGCGGATTCAGGCGCATTGTCAACGCCTCGAATTATTCGATCCAGGGCCTGATGACGGCCTGGCGCATCGAGCATGCCTTCCGCCAGGAAGTGCTGGTATTCGTGCTGGGCGTGATCTTTGCCTTCGTGTTGCCGGTGTCCGGCTTCCAGAAGCTGGTGCTGATCGGCGTGCTGTTGCTCGTGCTGATCGTCGAACTCATCAACTCGGCCTTCGAGGCCGTGGTCGACCGCATCTCGCTGGAGCGCCATCCGCTGTCGAAGAACGCCAAGGACTTCGGCAGCGCCGCTGTCGGCCTGACGGTTTTACTGGCGGCAATGACCTGGGGCACAGTTCTTTATAACCGGTTTGGGTGATAACTCGACAAGCTTATATAAAATGCTCCACAATAGATGCGATGGCTTCCGGCGGCGTCATGGTGACGCCTGTCCGGGCCTGTCCTGATTACGGAGATAAACATGAGCTTACGCCTTGGCGACACCGCACCTGATTTTGAGCAAGATTCCAGCATCGGCCGACTCCGCTTCCATGAGTGGGCGGGCGATTCCTGGGTGGTCCTGTTTTCGCACCCGGCCGACTTCACCCCGGTCTGCACCACCGAACTGGGCCTGACCGCCAAGCTGAAACCGGAATTCGACAAGCGCAACGTGAAAGCGATCGCCCTGTCGGTCGACGCCGCCGAGCAGCACAAGAGCTGGATCAAGGACATCGAAGAAACCCAGCAGACGGTGGTTGGCTTCCCGATCATTGCCGATGCCGACAAATCGGTCTCCGCGCTGTACGACATGATCCACCCGGAACAATCGGCCACCGCCACCGTGCGCTCGCTGTTCGTCATCGACCCGAACAAGAAAGTGCGCCTGACCATCACCTACCCGATGAGCACCGGCCGCAACTTCGACGAAGTCCTGCGCGTGATCGACGCCCTGCAGCTGACCGACGGCTACACCGTGGCCACGCCGGGCAACTGGAAAGATGGCGACGACGTGATCATTCCTCTGACGGTGCAGGATCCGGCTGTGCTGGCTGAAAAATATCCAAAGGGCTTCACCTCGCCGAAGCCTTACCTGCGCTTGACGCCGCAGCCGAACAAATAATCGGCGTCTGCATCCTCCGCTCAATCGAACATTGGTCGGAGGGAGTAGGGTGGACTCCCGAGTCCACGCGGTACGACGTCAATATGTCGAAACCCATCCCGGTAGGGGCGCGTACGTTGGCGTCCCGGCAAGGCCGCATGGAATCATCGATAAGACCGCGTGGACACAGGTGTCCACCCTACAAAAGCAACATCCCCGTATTCCTGCCCCATTCCTAACCTCAGCCTCCGCATAAGCAAATAAGGAAGCTGTCGTTTGTCCCACGGCTGACCCGGCTTACTCTTGGGTTCACCTGAGGGACCATGCATGTTAATCACCTACATCACCGCCGGCTTCGCGGTCGGCTTGCTGGTCGGTATGACCGGCGTTGGCGGCGGGTCGCTGATGACACCGCTGCTCACCTTGCTGTTCGGCGTGTCGCCCACCGTCGCGGTCGGCACCGACCTGGCCTTTGCCTCGATCACGAAAAGCGCCGGCACCATCACCCACCGCTTCAACAACACCGTCAACTGGGCCATCGTGCGCCGCCTGTGCATCGGCGCCTTACCCGCCGCCCTGGCCGCCACGCTCGCGCTGCGCCACTTCGGCGCCCTCGATGCCCACATCGGCCAGGTGATCCGTTACTCCATCGCCGGCTCGGTAATGCTGACCGTGATCGCGCTGCTGTTCCGCCGCCGCATGATCGCCTGGATGGCCGCGCATCCCGAGCGCCAGCTGCAGGGCAGGGCGCTCAGCACCGCCACGGTCGTCTCCGGCGCCATCCTCGGCGTGCTGGTCACCGTGTCGTCGATCGGCGCCGGCGCCATCGGCGCGACCCTGCTGGTGCTCCTGTATCCGAAGCTGACCCCGGCCGAAGTGGCCGGCACCGACATCGCCTACGCCGTGCCGCTGACCGCGATTGCCGCGGTCGGCCACTGGTGGCTGGGCTCGATCGACTGGATGCTGTTGCTGACCCTGCTCATCGGTTCGCTGCCCGGCATTACCCTCGGCTCGATGCTGGCGCGCAAGGTGCCGGAGCGCTTCCTGCGCGCGCTGCTGGCGCTCACGCTCACCGGCGTCGCCGCCAAGCTGGTGTTCTGAACGTCCAGTACGCTAATAGCTTGCAGGTCTATGCAAATGATTAATCCTTCGTTTGTAATATAAAGACTGCGTGAGATTATCGAGGCCTGTTAGAAGAAAATGTAATAAGGCCTCCATGAAAAAGACACGCGCGCCTGGCCGGGTGATCCCCGGCTTCGGGCTCTCGCTCGGGTTCACGATCTTTTATCTCGCACTGATCGTGCTGATCCCGCTGTCCGCCGTGTTCCTGAACACCTTCACCATGAGCTGGGAAGCGTTCTGGCGCGCCGTCACGTCCGAGCGCGTGATCGCTTCCTACAAACTCAGCTTCGGCGCGTCGCTGATTGCGGCAAGCTTCAACGTCGTCTTCGGCGGCATCGTGGCCTGGGTACTGGTGCGCTACCGCTTCCCTGGTAAACGCTTCGTCGACGCCCTGGTCGATTTGCCGTTCGCGCTGCCGACCGCCGTGGCCGGCATCACCCTGACTTCGCTGTATTCGGCCAACGGCTGGATCGGCCAATACCTCGACAAGCTCGGCATCAAGGTCGCTTTCACCCCGCTGGGCGTGGTGGTGGCGCTCACCTTCATCGGCTTGCCGTTTGTCGTGCGCACAGTGCAGCCGGTGCTGGAAGAAGCCGAGCGCGAGCTGGAGGAAGCATCCGCCAGCCTGGGCGCGAGCCCGCTGCAAACCTTTATCCGCGTGGTGTTGCCGGGCATCGTGCCGGCGCTGCTGACCGGCTTTGCGCTGGCATTCGCGCGCGCCACCGGCGAATACGGTTCCGTGATCTTCATCGCCGGCAACCTGCCGATGGTGTCCGAGATCACGCCGCTGTTCATCATCACCAAACTGGAGCAGTACGATTACGCCGGCGCCACCGCGATCGCGGTCGTGATGCTGGTCTTCTCGTTCATCCTGCTTCTCACGATCAATCTGCTCCAGGCATGGACGCGCAAACGGGCAGGGAAGAAATGAGCGCCGTATTAGATAAACCTACAGTGGCCGCACCGCGCAGCCTTGCGCGCGCCCCGCAAACCAATACCTTCGAACCGCGCTGGGTGCGCTGGACGCTGATCGCCATCGCGCTCACCTTCCTCACCCTGTTCCTGTTCGTGCCGCTGGTCGCCGTGTTCACCGAGGCGCTGAAGCGCGGCTGGGACACCTATGTCGAATCCATCCTCGACCCGGATGCGATCTCGGCCATCAAGCTGACCCTGATCGCCGCCGGCATCGCCGTGCCGCTGAACCTGGTGTTCGGCGTGGCCGCAGCCTGGGCGATTGCCAAGTTCGACTTCAAGGGCAAGAGCATCCTGCTGACCCTGATCGATTTGCCGTTCTCGGTGTCGCCGGTGATCGCCGGTTTGATCTACGTGCTGCTGTTCGGCGCCCAAGGCTGGTTCGGCGAATGGCTGGCCGCGCACGACATCAAGATCCTGTTCGCGGTGCCGGGCATCGTGCTGGCGACGGTGTTCATCACTTTCCCGTTCGTGGCGCGCGAGCTGATTCCGCTGATGCAGCAGCAGGGCACCGAGGAAGAAGAGGCCGCGCTGGTGCTGGGCGCCTCGGGCTGGCAAACCTTCTGGCGCGTGACGCTGCCGAACATCAAATGGGGCTTGCTGTACGGCGTGATCCTGTGCAACGCCCGCGCGATGGGCGAGTTCGGCGCGGTGTCGGTGGTGTCGGGCCACATCCGCGGCGAGACCAACACCATGCCGCTGCAGGTGGAAATCCTCTACAACGAATACAACTTCACGGCCGCGTTCGCGATCGCGTCGCTGCTGGCGCTGCTCGCGCTGGTAACGCTGGCCGTCAAATCCTTTATCGAATGGCGTCTGCACCAGTCCAGGAGCGCAGACAACGGCACCACGGAGCGCACGCAATGACCATCGAAGTCCAACACATCCGCAAGCAATTCGGCCAGTTCACGGCGCTCGACGACGTTACTCTGCAGTTCCCCGACGGCCAGTTGACCGCCTTGCTCGGCCCTTCGGGCTGCGGCAAGACCACGCTGTTGCGCTGCATCGCCGGCCTCGAGCATCCGGACTCGGGTTCGGTCCTGCTCGACGGCCAGGATGCCTCGCACCGCCACGTGCGCGAGCGCCAGGTCGGCTTCGTGTTCCAGCACTACGCGCTGTTCAAGCACATGACCGTGTTCGAGAACGTGGCATTCGGCTTGCGCGTGAAGCCGCGCAAGGAGCGTCCGAGCGAAGCGCAGATCCGCGAGAAGGTCAAGCGCCTGCTGGAACTGGTGCAGCTCGACTGGATCGCCGACCGCTATCCGCCGCAGCTGTCGGGCGGCCAGCGCCAGCGTATCGCCCTGGCGCGCGCCCTGGCAGTGGAGCCGCGTGTGCTGCTGCTCGACGAACCTTTTGGTGCGCTGGACGCCAAGGTGCGCAAGGAACTGCGCCGCTGGCTGCGCCGCCTGCACGACGAACTGCACGTGACCTCGATCTTCGTGACCCACGACCAGGAAGAAGCGCTGGAAGTGGCCGACCAGGTGGTCGTCATGAACAAGGGCCGCGTCGAGCAGCTCGGCACGCCGGAAAGCGTGTACAACGCGCCGGCCTCGCCCTTCGTCTACAGCTTCCTGGGGAACGTGAACCTGTTCCACGGCCGCGTGCACGACGGCGTACTGGCCAGCGGCGACGCCCTGTTCGACGCGCCAAGCCTGAACGGCGTCAGCAATGCCGACGGCATCGGCTACGTGCGTCCGCACGACCTCGACGTGGAGCGCTACACGCCGGGGCAGGAGGGCATCGTGGTCAAGCTGCGCCGCGCGCACGCGATCGGCCCGCTGGCCCAGCTCGACCTCGAGCGCGAAGACAATGCCCAGCTGATCGAAGCCGTGATCCCGAATGAGCGCTTCAGCCGTCTCGGCTTCAAGGAAGGTGAGACGCTGGTGGTGCGTCCGCGCCGTATTGAGGTGTTCGTCGACCAGGGAGGCGGCATATGAACTTCCAGCAGCTGCGCTCGGTGCGCGAAGCGGCGCGCCGCAACTTCAACCTCACCGACGTGGCGAACGCGTTGTTCACGTCGCAGCCGGGCGTGTCGCGCCAGATCCGCGAGCTCGAGGAAGAACTCGGGGTCGTCATCTTCGAGCGCAACGGCAAGCGCCTGACCGGTCTCACCGCGCCGGGCAAGGGCATCCTGAAGATTGTCGAGCGCCTGCTGGTGGAAGCGGAAAATCTGGCGCAGGCGAGCCAGGAGTTCGCCGACCAGGACAGCGGCACGCTGACGATTGCCGTCACCCACACCCAGGCGCGCTATGCGTTGCCGCAGGTGGTGCAATCCTTCCGGTCGGCCTTCCCGAACGTGCGCATCGCCCTGCAGCAGAGCGCGCCGGAGCACATCGCCGAATACGTGCTGTCGGGGCGGGCCGATATCGGCATCGCCACCGAGGGCTTGTCGGCGTTTCCGGACCTGGTGTCCTTCCCGTGCTACCGCTGGAGCCACGTGGTGGTGGCGCCGGATGGGCATCCCCTCTTGGGCAGCACGCCGCTCAAGCTGGAAGACCTGGCGAATTATCCCTTGATTACCTACGACGTCGGCTACACGGGCCGCAGTCATATCGACGAAGCGTTCCGCACGGCCGGACTGTCGCCGGACATCGTGCTGACGGCCATGGATTCGGACGTCATCAAGCAGTACGTGTCGCTGGGGATGGGCGTGGGGATCATTGCGTCGATGGCCTTCGACCACGGACGCGACAAGGGGCTGCGCGCGGTGGAGTCCTCGCATCTGTTTGCGCCGAATGTGACGCGGCTTGCCGTGCGGCGCGGGGCTTACCTGCGCGCCTATGCTTACCACTTCATCGAGCGCTTTGCGCCGGGGTTCACGCGCTCGGATATCGAGCGGACGCTGCAGGTGGAAGTCGAAGCGAACTGATCGTGTTATCGGCGCTTTAGCGATCGATCACCCGGTAACGATCGACGCGTGGACGGGTCTCCCGTCCACGCGTTCACATCACGTCAATCGGCCCGTGCGCGCTTACTGCCCCGGGTTAGTGATGCGCGCATGAATCGCATCGATCGCATCCGTCACCTCGCGCGGCAGCACGATTTCCGCCGCGTCGATGTTCTCCTTCAACTGCGCCAGATTGGTTGCCCCAATGATGGTCGACCCCACGAACCAGCGCGAATAACACCAGGCCAGCGCCATCTGCGCCGGCGTCAAGCCGTTCGCCCGCGCCAGCGCTGCGTACTCGCGCGTGGCAGTCAGCACCTCGGGCCGCACGTAGCGCGGGCTCCAGTTCGGCGGGAAGATCGTCAGCCGGCCATGCGCCTTCGGATCGTCGATGTACTTGGCTGTCAGCTGCCCGAACGCCAGCGGGCTATAGGCCAGCAGACTCACCTCTTCGCGGAAGCAGGTTTCATCCAGCAGCGTAGTCTCGAAAGCCCGCGCCGTCAGGTTGTACAGGTTCTGGATCGTCGCGATGCGCGGCAGACCCTTGGTCTCCGACTGCTTGATCCACTCGCTCACGCCCCAGGGGCTTTCGTTCGACACGCCGATGGCGCGGATCTTGCCGGCCGTGACCAGCTCGTCCAGCGCACCCAGCGTGTCCTCGATCGGCACGCTCGCGCGTTCGCGCTTCGGATTGAAGCTGTTCGAACCGAAGATCGGCACGTTGCGGCTCGGCCAGTGCACCTGGTAAAGATCGATGTAATCCGTCTGCAGGCGCTGCAAACTAGTTTCCACCGCCGCGCGCACGTTCACCGCATCGAGGTTGTGCGACGCGCCGCGGATCCAGGGCATGTTCGTATTCGGCCCCGCGATCTTCGAGGCGATCACCAGGTCGTCGCGCCGGCCGCGCTTGTGCAGCCAGCTGCCGATGAAGCGCTCGGTCGATCCCTGCGTTTCCGCGCGGCCCATTACCGGGTACATCTCCGCGGTATCGATGAAGTTGATGCCGCGCTCGACCGCATAATCGAGCTGGGCGTGCGCCTCGGTCTCCGTGTTCTGCTCGCCGAAGGTCATCGTGCCCAGGCAGACCTTTGAGACCTGCAAATCGCTGCGGCCCAGCTGTGTGCGTTCCATGCTTATCCCCTCAAGGCATCCGCGCATTCGCGCACCAGCGCCGGGCCGCGGTAGATCAGGCCGCTGTACAGCTGCACCAATTGGGCGCCGGCTTCCATCTTCGCCTTGGCGTCCGCACCCGACAGGATGCCGCCGACGCCGATGATCGGGATGTCGTCGCCGAGCTCCTTCTTCATCGCGCGCACCACGATGTTCGACAGATCGAACACCGGCATGCCCGACAGGCCGCCGGCTTGATGGCCGTGGCGCAGGCCGACCACGTGGTTGCGGCTGAGCGTGGTATTCGTGGCGATCACGCCGTCGATCTTGTGGCGCAAGAGGGCGCCGGCGATGTTCTGGATCTGGTCGGCGTCGATGTCCGGGGCGATCTTGAGAGCCAGCGGCACGTAGCGGCCGGTGTCGTCGGCCAGGCGCGTCTGCTCGGCCTTCAGCTGGGCCAGCAAATCGTCGAGTTCCGAGGCGCCCTGCAGCTGGCGCAGGTTCTTGGTGTTCGGCGAGGAGATGTTCACCGTGACATAGCTCGCGTACGGGTAAACCTTGCGCAGGCAGTGCAGGTAATCCTCGGCGGCGCGCTCGATCGGCGTGTCGGCGTTCTTGCCGATGTTCAGGCCGAGCACGCCTTGCTTCTCCTGGTGGAATTTCGACGCCTGGACATTCGCGACAAACGCATCGACGCCGCCATTGTTGAAGCCCATGCGGTTGATGATGCCTTGCGCGGCCGGCAAGCGGAACATGCGCGGCTTCGGGTTGCCGGCCTGGGCGCGCGGGGTGACGGTGCCGATTTCGATCGAGCCGAAGCCGAGGGCGGCGAGGCCGTCGATGTAGGCGCCGTCCTTGTCGAGACCGGCGGCCAGGCCGACCGGGTTCGGGAAGGTGATACCCATGACGGTGCGCGGATCGGGCGCGGGTTTCTTGAACATCCCCGTCATGCCGCGTTCGGCGGCACGGCGCAGGGCCGGCAGGGTCAGGTTGTGGGCGGTTTCAGCTGGCAGCGTGAACAGCAGGGGACGGGCGAGGGTGTACAGGAGTTTGTCGGACATGGAACGCTCGTAGAAAGGATCGCAAGCATTGTACCTGTACCGACACGTAGGGTGGACGGCTTGTCATTCAGTCCCCCGGACTGAATGACTCCACGCGTTGATAGTTCGCCGCAAGATTATCCGGCCTGGAATCGGAGTCCGTAACGATCAACGCGTGGACGGCATAGCCCCGTCCACCCTACCGTTCCAGGATGCCCCACTTGCCGCCGATGCGCGCTTCCAGCGGCCGGAAATTCGTTTTATACGCCATCTTCGGACTCTGCTCGATCCAGTAGCCGAGGTAGACATAGGGCAGCCCCAGTTCCTGCGCCTGGCCGACCTGCCACATCACGTTGTAGGTGCCGAAGGAAGCGCCCACCACGTCCGGGTCGAAGAAGGTGTACACCGATGACAAGCCATCGGACAGCACGTCGATGATCGACACCATGCGGAGCAGGCCGTCGGGTTCGCGGAACTCGACCAGGCGCGTGTTGACCCGGCTTTGCAGCAGGAACTGGGCGTACTGGTCGCGGCTGTCCTGGTCCATGCCGCCGCCGACGTGGCGCGTGGTCTGGTAGCGCAGGTAAAGCGCGTAGTGTTCGTCCGAGAAGGCCAGGTTGGCGACCATCGCCTTCAGGTCGCCGTGGCGCTTCCAGGCGCGGCGCTGGGTGCGGCTGGGGGCGAACTCGGCGCAGCGCACGCGCACCGGGATGCAGGCCTGGCAGCCGTCGCAGTAGGGGCGATAGGTGAAGATGCCGCTGCGGCGAAAGCCGTTCTTCACGAGCTCGGAATACACGTCGGCGTTGATCAGGTGCGACGGCGTGGCCACCTGCGAGCGTGCCTGGCGCGCGTCGAGATAGCTGCACGGATACGGTGCGGTCGTGTAGAACTGCAGCGTGGAGAAGGGCAGGTCGTTTAGGTGCGTCATGCAAGACTCTCGGGACGGCGTGATGGACCTATTCTAACGAATGCAGGGGCGCGCACGGTTAAGCAGTCAACAGTGTGCCCGCCCTCACAGCGGCGGCGCGACTTCCCAGGCTTCGATCGCCGGTTCGCGGATCGCCGCGCGCAGGTGCTGCAGGAAGGCGCTGCGCGCGATCGGCGCCGCACCGAGCGAAGCCAGGTGGCCGGTCTCCTGCTGGCAGTCGATCATGCGCACGCCCTGCGAACGCAAAAAGGCGACCAGGTAGGCCAGCGCCACCTTCGAGGCGTCGGTGGCGCGCGCGAACATCGATTCGCCATAGAACATGCGGCCGATGCACACGCCGTAGGCGCCGCCGACCAGTTCGCCATCGAGCCAGACTTCGGACGAGTGCGCATAGCCCATGCGGTGCAGGCCGGTGTAGCCGTCGATGATGTCCTCGGAAATCCAGGTGCCGGGCCCGTCCTTGCGCGGCGCGGCGCAGGCGCGCATCACGGCCTCGAAATCGCTGTCGAAGCGCACCTGCCACGGGCCGCCGCTCGTGCGGCTGCGCTCGACGCGGCGCAGGGTTTTCCTGAGGCTGTCGCTGACCTTGAAGTGGTCGGTGTACAGGACCATGCGCGGGTCGGTGCTCCACCAGAGGATGGGCTGGCCTTCGGAAAACCAGGGGAAGATGCCGTTGCGGTAGGCTTGCAGCAGGCGCTGCGGAGACAGGTCGGCGCCGGCCGCGAGCAGGCCGGGCGCATCGATGGTGAGCGCCTCGGACACGTCGGGAAACGGCGTATGTGCCTCGAGCCAGGGAATCATGCCTTGCCCTTCAGTCTGGTTCGCGCGGTGCAATCATCGGGCGGACGATGTCGTGGGTGTGCACGCCATAGCCCACGTCCTTCCCGCCCTCGCGCATTTTGACGCGGTCGGCAAAGAACAGTTCCAGCGTCTTGCGGATCGTCGGGAAGGCGAGGTCGTCCCAGGGAATCTCGCTTTCGCTGAAGAGTTGCACCTCCAGGCTTTCTTCGCCGGGATGGAACTCGAGGTCGACCAGGCGCGCGAGATAGAACATGTGGACCTGGTGCACGTGGGCCACGTTCAGCAGCGCGAACAGGCGGCCGAGTTCGATGTTGGCGCCGGCTTCTTCCTCGGTTTCGCGTGCGGCCGCTTCGCCCGTGGTTTCGCCGTTTTCCATGAAGCCCGCCGGCAGCGTCCAGTAACCGTAGCGCGGTTCGATGGCGCGGCGGCACAGCAGGACTTGCAGCTGGCCCTCGTGTTCCCAGACTGGAATCGTGCCGATCACGTTCTTCGGATTCTGGTAATGGATCGTGCCGCACTGCGTGCACACATGGCGCGGCCGGTTGTCGCCCTCGGGTATGGCCAGCGCGACCGGGTGGGCGCACTCGGAACAGAATTTCATAGATAGTGACGAAAATGAACGTGTGCCTACTTTACACCGAATGGCCCCGGCTGTGCCGCGAGCGCAGCCCGGCAGTAGCGACGTGTCCGGCTGCGCGCGCAAGGGTGTGTGCTGCAATCGCACATCGGCTGAGCATTGGATTTGCCTAAACGGCCGGAGCCGCGTATAATTCATTTCATCAGACGCGGGGTGGAGCAGTCTGGCAGCTCGTCGGGCTCATAACCCGAAGGTCACAGGTTCAAATCCTGTCCCCGCAACCAAATTCGAAAAGCCGCTGTTTCTTGCAAAGGAAACAGCGGCTTTTTCCATTTCCAGCCGGACACAATCGATCTGGATCAAAGGTGCTGCGTTTTAGTGGCACTTGTCGAGCTTGGCATTGTCGAACGAGAGACTGGCTCGGCTGTGGGTGTCCACAGCGCGCCGAGGATGCCATGCTGATCTGGAGCAGACTATGGGTTCGACCATGATTACTGTTGACGACATCAACGAGGCCTGGGGCTGGGTGGGGCTGACCGCTGTCGAAGTGCTGGGCGCCAATGCCTTCGGTAACCTCATCATCCGCGACGCCGACGGCAGCTACTGGCGCCTGCGTCCGCAAGACCTGTGCTGCGAACCGGTCGCCGAAGACCGCGCCGCGCTCGATGCCCTCTCGTACAACCAGGACTTCCTGAACGACTGGTACATGCCGGAACTGGTGGATCTCGCCGAGTCCACGCTCGGCCCGCTGACCGAAGACCGCCGCTACTGCCTCAAGATTCCGAGCGCGCTGGGCGGGCATTACGGGCGCGAGAACCTGGCCACGGTGCCGCTGTCGGAATTGATCCGGTTCTCGGGCGAGGGCGCCCAGCATCTCGAAGGCTTGCCGCGCTGGTGTTGAGGATTCGGCGGCTGCGTCACGGCTTGTGGTGTTGTAGGGTGGACATTCGTAGTGCTGGCATTTAGCCAGCCCTACTGTCCACGCGGTCTCACCGGTTGATCATCGATACGGTCAGCGAATGAACGCGCACATGTGATTGGCTCATTGTGCGACCTGCAAACTCGCCCGGAGTGTCGTAGGGTGGGGACTCGTCCCCACCTGCCTCACTACAAACTCGCCCAGAGGTAAGCCGCCGCCATGGTCCGGTGCGGCGCATAAGCCGCCAGCCAGGTTTGTGCCTGCGCGATCGACGGCTTCTCCGCCATGCCCAGCAACCGCCCGATCGCACTGCGCACCGCCACGTCGCCTTCCAGCGAACAATCGGCATAGCCATACCCGCGCAGCAGCGTGTAATTCACGGTCCACGGCCCGATGCCCTTGACCGCCAGCAGCTTCGCCGCGCTCGCCTGCGGATCGTCGTCCAGGCGCAAGTCCAGCTCGCCATCCGCCACCATCCGCGCCACGCGCAGCAAGGTCTCTGCTTTCGCGCGCGAAAATTTGCGGCTGGTGAGCACGTCCAGCTCCAGTCGGGCGACGTCGCCGGCTTCGGGATAGCACCACAGTCCACTGCTATGCACACGGCCCGCCTGCCCGATGAACGTCCGGCGCAAACTGATCGCAAACGGCAGATTGATCTGCTGGCCGATGATGGCCCAGGTCAGCGCTTCGAACACCGTGGCAGACTGGACGATGCGCAGTCCCGGCTGGCGCGCGACCAGCGGACCGAAGCAGGCATCGTCGCGCACGAAATCGGCAAACGGCGCCGGATCGATGCGCAGGGCCAGCATGCTGCGCAGCGCTTCGTCCGGCAGTAGCTGCGCCGCAGCGCCAAGCTCGCCGTCCGCCGCGATACGGCAATGCGCCGCGTCCTGGACGAACTCGATCTCGAACAGCACCGGCACCCCGTCCAGCAGCACCGCCTTGCGCAGCGTTCGCCCGCTGACCTGCTCGGCCACACCCTCGGCGTCGCGCGCATGGAAAGCCAGCACCTCGTCCACCCGGTACCCCGGCGGCAAGGTCAGGATGAAGGTCTGCCCGAACATTACTTGCCCACGCTCGCGGTGGCGGCACGGCCGAGGCGCGGGACGAAGCCGGTCACCAGCGCCGTCCCGACCAGCACGATGCCCGAGCCCGCCAGCGTATGCCAGCCGACCGCTTCACCTAAAAACAGCGCACCCCACAGGATGCCGAACACCGGGTTCAGGAAGGTAACCGTCAATGCCGAGGTCGGCCCGACTTTTTCGATCAATTTGAAGTAGATCAGGTAGGCGATGCCGCTGCACACCACGCCCAGCGCCAGCACCGCGGCCCACACGCCCGGCGTGGGCGTTGCCGGCGCCGGAAAGAAGGGCAGGGCCGGCAGCACGAACAGGGTTGCCGCCCACATGGTGCCGTGGGCGTTCGCGAACGGTTCGACGCTCTTGGCCGACTTCGCATACAAACTGGCGATGCTGTAGCACAGCGCCGCCGCCAGCGCCGCCGCAACCGCGAGCGCCGCGCCGGGACGCGTCGAGACGTCGTCGAAACCGACCAGCAGGGCCACGCCGGCCGTGCCCAGCACCAGGCCGAGGCCGGTGCGCCCGGTGATCTTCTGGCGGCCCCAGGCGGCGCCGAGCAGGGCGCCCCACATCGGCGCGGTGGCGTTCAGCACCGACAGTACCGAGGCGCTCAAGGTGCGCGCGCCCCAGGCGAACAGCAGGAAGGGCAGGGCGGAATTGAAAAAGCCCAGCATCAGGTAATGCTTCCAGTTGGCGCGGAGGTCGAGGCGCTTGCGCAGCGCCAGGCCGACCAGGGCCAGGAACAGCGCGGCGAACAGCACCCGGTATTCGATCAGCACGGCAGGCCCGAGTACCGGGGCGCCGATGCGCATGAAGAGGAAGGAACCGCCCCAGATGGCGGCGAGCAGCAGGAGACGCAGGAAGTTGGACGTGTTCATCTTGTTATTGTCGGCAAAGGCGCATCGTGACGCGCGGTGCCGTGGCCGCGCATCCTCGTTATTGCTGTTGAATCCGGCCTAGTTCTGGCGGGCGCAGACCTCGGTCGACGCCGGCTGCGGCGCGGCCGCGTGCGGCACCAGCATCGCCGGCGGCACACCGTTCTTGATGGCGGTCATTTCGGCCAGGATGGCGATCGCGATCTCGGCCGGGGTCTTGCTGCCGATATACAGGCCGATCGGGCCGTGCAGGCGATCCAATTGTTCGTCGTTCAGGTCGAACAGTTTCAGGCGCTCGCGGCGGCGCGCATTGTTGACGCGCGAGCCGATCGCGCCCACATAAAAGGCCTCGGACTTCAGTGCTTCCATCAGCGCCAGGTCGTCGAGCTTGGGGTCGTGGGTCAGCGCCACCACGGCGCTGCGCGCATCGAGGCGCGATTCGATGACGAGGTCGTCGGGCATGGCATGCACCAGGTCGACGCCGGGCACGTTCCAGTCGGCGCGGTATTCCTCGCGCGGATCGCAGACGATGACGCGGTAATCCATGCCGCTGGCCACTTGCGCCAGGAAGCGCGACAGGGGGCCGGCGCCGATGATGAACAGGCGCCAGCGCGGGCCGTGGAGGGTGTACAGGGCTTCGCCTTCGACGCGCAGCACGGCGCCGGGGGAGGCGGGCGCGAGCGTCACCGCGCCGCTGTTCAGGTCGATGCGGCGTTCCAGCAGTTCGCCGCCTTCGAGGCGGTGCAGCAGTTCGCCGATGCCGCTGGCGGTCGTCAAGGGTTCGATCGCCAGTTCGATGGTGCCGCCGCAGGGCAGGCCGAAGCGGTGGGCGTCGTCGGCGCTGATGCCGTAGCTGACGACGTGCGGTTTGGCTTCCGGCGAGATGCCCTTGGCGCGCACGTTCTCGATCAGGTCGTCCTCGATGCAGCCGCCGGAAACCGAGCCGATCACGCGGCCATCGTCGCGCACGGCGAGGGTGGCGCCGATCGGGCGCGGGCTCGAGCCCCAGGTCTTGATCACCGTGACCAGTTCGCAGCGGTGTCCCGCGGCGATCCAGCTGGCGGCGGTTTTCAGTACGTCGAGGTCGAGGCTATCCATGGTTCAGGGTGCTGGCGCTGCTGGGGTAGGGATAACAATCATACAAAAAAAGCGTGGATTGCGTCGGCGGGGAGAATGGGTGCTGCGGGTCTGCCTTTGGAGGCGTAGGCGGGGCGATGGCTGCGCAGCCTGAACATGGCCGACACGATGCGGATTTCCGCGTGGGCACGGGGTGCCCACCGTACGGTTCAAGCCAGCAATACTTTCCAAGGATCGGGAACGTTACCCGTACGGTGGGCACCCCGTGCCCGCGCGGAACGATGCGCATGGTTGGCGTCGTTTGAACGATGTCATTCGCAAACCGAGCCACGTCCCCATGAAGGACACGCGGCCCTTCAGATCAAGGCGTAATCGGACGCTTGCCAGCCCGTTTCGCCTTCACATCCGCCACCGCCGCATCGATCGCGGCAAGACGCGCTGCCATGCCCGGATGGTTTGCGGTATGCCCGTTCGCCACGCTGGCCGGATAAGCCGCCGCGAAACGCTTCCAGAACGCCGAGGCGCCCTCGATGTTGTAGCCGGCGCGCGCCAGCAGGTAGATCGCGAGGCGGTCCGCCGCGGCGTCCGAACCGGCCGGCATCGCCTTGATACCCGCGGAACCGTTCAGCATCGACAGATCCGGCGTCACGCGCGTGAGGTTGGTCACCACACTGTCGATGGTCGCCGAATTGCGCTGCGCCGCCGGGTGGCCCAGCATGTTGTGCGCCATGGTGCGCGCCACCACATAGGCCAGCTCGTCGTCGCTCCTGGCCACGCCGATCATGCCGCGCGTGACCATCACGCGCCCGCCGTCGGCATAGGCATTCACGTTGTCCGCATTGCCCAGTTCGATGGCGAAGCTGCAGGCGCGCGTGACCGGCACGTTCAGGTCGCGGTTGTTGCCGTTGCGCTCGATGGTGAGCGGCAGGGTCGGCTGCGAGGCCACGATCGGGCCGAACACGGCGCCGGCGCCGGCCAGCGCGTTCGCACCGGTCGGCAGCGGCTTGCCGCCGGCGGCCACCAGGCCATCGCCCAAGCGCAGGCCGGCTTTCGCCGCACCGCTGCCGGCCAGCACGCCGGTTACTTGCAGGCGTTCATCCATCCCGAAGGCCACGTGGGCGGCCTCGTTGTATTCGCCCGGGTACGAGTAGCGGTTCTTCGCCGTGAAGCCGAGCAGGTTGCGCGCGTGCTTGGTGCACAGCTCGGCGTTGTCGATCAGCAGCGGCGCGGCCACGCGGTACAGGCGGTCTTGCAGCGCCGCCATTTTGGTGAGCGTGTCGGCCGCGGCGGCCATTTGCGGAGTCAGTTGCCGGGCTTGCGGCGTTTCGGCGGCGGTGTTCGGAAAGCCGCCGGTCTGGCCGCTCGGGCCGGGGGTGGCGCAGGCCGCCAGCAGCGTGGCGATGGATACTGCCAGCGCCGCAGGGCGCAGGCGATGGATGCGGATCATGGTCCTCCTCGGGTTATTGTTTTCCGGTGCTGCCGAACCCGCCGGCGCCCCGTTCGCTGGATGCGAACTCCTCTACCACGTTGAAGCCCACCTGCAGGACAGGCACGATCACCAGCTGCGCCAGCCGGTCGAGCGGCTGCAGCGTGAAGCTGGCATGGCCGCGGTTCCAGGTCGACACCATGAGCTGGCCCTGGTAGTCGGAGTCGATCAAGCCTACCAGATTGCCCAGAACGATGCCGTTCTTATGGCCGAGCCCACTGCGCGGCAGGATCATCGCGGCATAGCCCGGATCGGCCACGTGGATCGCCAGGCCGGTCGGAATCAGGACGGTCTGGCCCGGCTCGATGACGAGCGGCGCATCGATGCAGGCGCGCAGGTCGAGCCCGGCGCTGCCGGGGGTTGCATAGGCCGGCAGCACTTCCTTCATGCGCGGGTCGAGGATTTTGACGTCGATGGTTTTCATTCGTGTACTTCGTGAATCGGGTGGATCAAGTGAAATCGGGTGAACAATCAGGTCAATAAGGAGCGCTGTTCCAGGCGCTTGCCGATTTCGGAAACCAGCTGGCGCGCCAGCGTCAGCTTGTCGGCGCGCGGCAGCACGGTGTGGCCGCTGTCGTCGAACAGGACAATCGAATTCTCATCCTGCCCGAAGGTATGGTGGCCGATGTTGCCGACCAGCAAAGGGATACCCTTCTTCTCGCGCTTGGCGGCGCCGTAGGCGACCAGGTTTTCCGACTCCGCCGCAAAGCCCACGCAATACGGCCAGCCCGACAGCGAGGTGGTCGCCGCCACCGCCGCCAGGATATCCGGGTTCTGGGCAAATTCCAGCTGGGGCGGGGCGCCGCCTTCCTGCTTTTTCAGCTTCTGTTCGCTGGCATTCACCACGCGCCAGTCGGCCACTGCCGCCACGCCGATGAACACGTGCTGGCCTTCGACGCCGGCCATCACCGCATCGTGCATTTGCGCCGCCGACAGCACGTCGATGCGGCGCACGCCGTGCGGGGTGGCCAGGGCCGTGGGGCCCGACACCAGCGTCACTTCGGCGCCGGCTTCGCGTGCGGCGCGGGCGATGGCATAGCCCATCTTGCCCGACGACAGATTCGTGATGCCGCGCACCGGGTCGATGGCTTCGAACGTCGGGCCGGCCGTGATCAGGACGCGCTTGCCGGCCAGGACTTTCTGCTGGAACGAGGCGACCAATTCTTCAAGCAATTGCTCGGGTTCGAGCATGCGGCCGAGGCCGACTTCGCCGCAAGCCTGCTCGCCGGCCGCCGGGCCGAAGATGCAGACGCCATCTCCCTGGAGCGTGGCAATATTCCGTTGGGTGGCCGGGTTCTGCCACATCTCGACGTTCATCGCCGGCGCCACCAGCAGCGGCACGCCGTGCGGGCGCGCCAGGCACAGGGTCGAGAGCAGATCGTCGCAGGCGCCGTGGGCGAGCTTGCGGATGAAGTCGGCCGAGCAGGGCGCGATCAGCACGGCGTCGGCGCCGCGCGTGAGGTCGATGTGCGCCATGTTGTTCGGCATGCGCGGGTCCCACTGGTCGGTCCAGACCGTGTTGCCCGACAGCGCCTGCATGGTGACGGCGCCGATGAAGTGGGTCGCCGCCTCGGTCATCACGACCTGCACCTTGGCGCCCTGTTTCGTCAGCGCGCGGCACAGTTCCGCCGCCTTGTAGCAGGCCACGCCCCCGGACAGGCCGAGGACGATCTTCTTGCCCTTCAGGTCCATGCTCATGTCAGCCTCCTTCGATGATTGACTTATTTTTTGTTCACGCGGCGCAGCTCGTCCAGGATGAACAGGGCGGCGCCGATCGAGATGCCGATGTCGGCCACGTTAAAGGCCGGGAAGTGGCCCCAGCCGCGCCAGTAAAAGTCGAGGAAGTCGATCACGTGGCCATAGGCGACGCGGTCGATCACGTTGCCCACGGCGCCGCCCAGGATCAGGGCCAGCGACCAGCAGAACAGGCGCTGGCCGGCGTTGCGCTTGAGCAGATACAGGATGAAGCCGATCGCGGCGATGGCGATCGCGGTGAAGAACCAGCGCTGCCAGCCGCCCTGGTCGCCCAGGAAGGAAAACGCCGCGCCTGGGTTATACACCAGCACCAGGTTGAAGAAACTCGTCACCGGCAGCGTTTCGCCGTAGACGAACAGCTTCGAGATCGTGATCTTGGTCAGCTGGTCGACCAGCACGACGAGAAAGGCGATGCCCAGCCACGGTGTCATGCCGGCGCCGGATTTGTGGACCGTGGAAATGCCTGGTTTTTTCTTGGTTGCCATATGATTAACGGATCGGATGTGAAAAACCGCCATGCCGGGTTGCGACATGGCGGTTGCCTTTTACAGTATTACGCGAAACGGCGCGGTTCGCCGCTGCCGAACAGGTTGGCCACGCAGCGGCCGCACAGGCCGGCGTGCGCGTGGTCGACACCGACGTCGCGGCGGTAATGCCAGCAGCGCTCGCACTTCTGCGCTTCCGACGGCGTCACCTGCACGCTTTCCTCCTCTTCGTTCGCGGCCTGCTCGACCGTGGCTTGCGAGGTGATGAAGACGAACTTCAGGTCGTCGTCCAGGCTGGCCAGCAGGTCGTGCTTCTCGCCGGCGGCCTTGATGGTCACCTCGGCCTGCAGCGAGGAACCGATGGCGCCCGAGGCGCGCACTTCTTCCAGCTGCTTGGTCACGTCGGCACGCACCGCGCGCAGCTGGGTGTACTTCGCCAGCAGCGCCTCGGCATCGGCCTGCTCCGGGAAGTTCCACAAGGTCTGCGTGAAGATGGTCTCGTCGCTGTCGGCAAAGGCTTGCTGGCCCGCGAACACGGCCCAGGCTTCCTCGGCGGTGAACGACAGGATCGGCGCCATCACGCGCAGCAGGGAATGGGCGATGTGCCACAGCGCGGTCTGGGCCGAGCGGCGCGCCACCGAATCCACGCCGGTGGTGTACAGGCGGTCCTTCAGGATGTCGAGGTAGAAGCCGCCCAGGTCTTCCGAGCAGAAATTCTGCAGGCGCGACACCACCGGGTGGAACTCGTAGCGCTCGAAGTGCGCCGCGATGTCGCGCTGCAGGCGCGCCGTCTCGGCCATCGCGTAGCGGTCGATCTCGAACATCTCGGCCACCGGCACGGCGTTCTTCGCCGGGTCGAAGTCCGAGGTGTTCGCCAGCAGGAAGCGCAGCGTGTTGCGGATGCGGCGGTAGGCTTCCGTGACGCGCTTCAGGATTTCTTCGCTGATCGCCAGTTCGCCGGTGTAGTCGGTCGAGGCCACCCACAGGCGCAGGATGTCGGCGCCGAGGCTGTCCGAGATCTTTTGCGGCGCCAGCGTGTTGCCGAGCGACTTACTCATCTTTTTGCCGTTTTCGTCGACCGTGAAGCCGTGGGTCAGCAGGGCTTTATATGGCGGCACGCCGTTCAGCATGGACGAGGTCAGCAAGGAAGAATGGAACCAGCCGCGGTGCTGGTCCGAGCCTTCCAGATACAAGTCGGCCGGGAACGCGGACTGCTCCTTGTGCGAGCCGCGCAGCACGGTCTGGTGGGTCGCGCCCGAGTCGAACCAGACGTCCAGCGTGTCCTTGTTCTTCTCGTAGACGTCGGCGTCAATGCCCAGCAGCTCGCGTGGGTCGAGCGCCTGCCAGGCGTCGATGCCGTTCTGTTCGATCAGCTTGGCGACCTGCTCCAGCAGCTCCGGCGTACGCGGATGCAGGGCGCCGGTTTCCTTGTGGATGAAGAAGGCCATCGGCACGCCCCACTGGCGCTGGCGCGACAGGGTCCAGTCCGGACGGTTCTCGATCATGCCGTGCAGGCGCGCCTGGCCCCAGTCCGGGAAGAACTGGGTCTGTTCGATGCCGGCCAGCGCGGTTTCGCGCAGGGTGGCGCCGCCGTCCTCCGGCGTGATGTCCATGCCGGCGAACCACTGGTTGGTGGCGCGGTAGACGATCGGGGTTTTATGACGCCAGCAGTGCATGTAGCTGTGGTCGAACATCTTCAGTTCGAACAGGGCGCCGGCGCCGCGCAGGGCGTCGCAGATCGGCTTGCTGGCTTCCCAGATGGTCATGCCGCCGAACAGCGGCAGCGATGGCGCAAAGCGGCCGTCGCCCATCACCGGGGTCAGGATTTCGTCGTCCTTCATGCCGTGCGCTTTGCACGAGATAAAGTCTTCCAGGCCGTAGGCCGGGGCGGAGTGGACCACGCCGGTGCCGCTGTCGGTCGTCACGTAGTCGGCCAGGTAGACCGGCGAGGTGCGGTCGTAGAAGGCGTCCTGCGCGTGCAGCGGGTGCTTGAAGCGGATGCCTTCGAGTTTGTCGCCGGTGGTGGTGGCGATGACGGTGCCCTCGAGCTTGTAGCGTTCCAGGTTCGAGGCGACCAAGTCTTGGGCCAGGATCAGCAGCAAAGGCTGGCCATCGCGCTCGGCTTGCACCAGCGCGTAGGTCACTTCCGGGTTCACGTTCAGCGCCTGGTTCGACGGGATCGTCCACGGGGTGGTGGTCCAGATCACGATGAAGCCGTTCATGGTCGGCAGCTGCGGCAGGCCGAAGGCGGCGGCGAGTTTGTCGCCTTCCGCGAACGGGAAGCCGACGTCGATTGCCGGATCGCGCTTGTCCTGGTATTCGACTTCCGCTTCGGCCAGGGCCGAACCGCAATCGAAGCACCAGTTGACCGGCTTCAGGCCGCGGTAGACGTAGCCCTTGTCCAGCAGCTTGCCGAGGGCGCGCAGCTCGTCGGCCTCGTTACCGTAGGCCATGGTCATGTAGGGGTTTTCCCATTCGCCGAGCACACCCAGGCGGATGAAGCCGGCGCGCTGGCGATCGATCTGCTCAAGCGCGTAGGCGCGTGCCTTTTGCAGGACTTCGGCGGTCGGCAGGTTCTTGCCGTACAGCTTTTCGATCTGGATCTCGATCGGCATGCCGTGGCAGTCCCAACCCGGCACATAGGGCGCGTCGAAGCCGGCCATCGTGCGCGACTTGACGACCATGTCCTTGAGAATCTTGTTCACGGCGTGGCCGAGGTGGATGTCGCCGTTCGCATACGGCGGACCGTCGTGCAGGACGAACTTCGGACGGCCGGCCGCTGCCTTGCGGATGCGCTTGTAGATCTGCTTGTCCTGCCATTGCTGCACCCAGCCCGGTTCGCGCTTGGCGAGGTCGCCGCGCATCGGGAAGGGAGTGTCGGTCATGTTGACAGGGTATTTGCTCTCAGGCTTCTTTGCGCCTTTCTGGGCAGGGGCATTCTGGACGGGTTTGCTGTTTTCGGACATATGCTTTTTTCAGAGGGAGTGTTCGGTATTGGCTGCCGTGGCGATGTCGCCGGTGCAGCCGCGCTGGGCAGTCGCCTTGCGCGTCAAATTCGGTCGGTGGCGGTCAGGGCGCCGGCGCGGACTGCCTCGCTGCCGCCGTTTTGCTGGCCCTGGGCATCGCGCCGGGCGAACCAGGCGCGCGCCTGCTCGGCGTCGCGGTCGATGGCGGCGGTGAGGGTCGGCAGGTCGACGTATTTTTCCTCGTCGCGCAGCTTGTGCAGGAATTCCACGCGCACCAGTTTGCCGTAGCAGGACTGGGCGTAGTCGAAGATGTGCACTTCCAGCAGCATGCGGCCGGCGTCCTCGACGGTCGGGCGCACGCCCAGGCTGGCGACGGCGGGCAGCGGTGTGTCGCCCAGGCCATGGACCTGCACCACGAAGATGCCTTGCAGGGCGGGGCGGTGCATCACGCGCAGATTCAGGGTCGGGAAGCCGAGGGTGCGGCCGAGCTTCTGGCCGTGGATCACGTGGCCCGAGATCGAGTAGGGATGGCCGAGCAGGCCTTGCGTCGCCGCGAGGTCGCCGGCAGCCAGGGTTGCGCGCACCGCCGAGGATGAGATGCGTTGTTCGCCTTCGAGGACAGTGGGCAGGGTCTCGACCTGGAAGCCGTAGCGTTTGCCCGCTTCGACCAGCATCGCGACATTGCCGGCGCGCTTGGCGCCGTAGCAGAAGTCGTCGCCGACCATCAGCCATTTCACGTGCAGGCCTTCGACCAGCACGCGCTCGGTGAATTCCTGCGGCGACATGGCCGCGAAGTGCTCGTTGAAGTGCTCGACGATGACGCGGTCGATGCCGCCGTGTTCCAGCGCTTCGAGCTTGTCGCGCAGGTTGGCGATGCGGGCCGGGGCGCGGCTCAGGTCTGCGCTGCGGCGCGCAAAGTATTCGCGCGGATGCGGCTCGAAGGTCATCACGGCCGCTTCCAGGCCGAGCGTGTCGGCAGCCGCCCGCACGCGCGCGAGCAACGCCTGGTGTCCGCGGTGGACACCGTCGAAGTTGCCGATCGTGAGGGCGCAGGGTGCGCGCGCCTGGTCATTGGGAAGTCCGCGAAATACCTTCATTGGTTCCAGAGTGCCATGCTCGCCCGTCAATCCGGGGTGAAATACCTGATTATACGGTATCGGCTTGTTGCATAGCGGAAGAGGGCGGGGAGGGAGGATGTGCGAGGCCGTCGGCGTTCTCGGAATGTGTTCTCTGCGTTGGCTCAAGCCGTACGGTGGGCACTCCGTGCCCACCGTACGGCTTGCCCCAACACCTCGGTTGAGGTGACCAGTTCACATCGTGTTCGACCTCGACCCAAAAAAAACGCCGCCCCGAAGGGCGGCGCTGTTACGCATCGAAGCGGTCGACCGATCAAGCCAGCGGCTTGTTGATCGCCATGATCCAGTAGCGTGCCAGGTCGGCGGTGCCGTCCTTGCCTGCCACGGTTTTCAGGGTGCTGATGGCTTGCTGCTTCTTGCCGGCGGCGGCGTAGGCTTCGCCCAGGCGCAGCTTGGCTTCGTCAGCGTACTTCAGGCCGCCTGCCTTGATGGCGCTTTCCATCATCTTCAGGCCCTTGTCGGCCTGGCCCGACTGCACCAGGCTGTAGCCGAGGCCCACCAGGTTGTCGTTGTCCTTGGCCGCCGTGTACTCGGCTTCCAGGGCAGCAACACCCTTGTTCTGCTCGGCCAGGGTCTTCTCGGCCAGGTCTTTCAGGCGCTGGTGACGGGCTGCGTCAGGGCCGGTGCCCAGGGCGCCGCTCTTGTAGCCCTTGTCGATGATCTTGATCGCTTCGGCCGGGGCCTTGGCCTGCAGCACGAGCTGGGCCATTTCCATGTACTCGCTCGGCTTCTTCAGCAGATTGTTCGCCAGCTTCAGGCGGTAGATGTCGACGGCCAGGCGGCCCGAGAAGCCAGGTTTGCCCTGGACGCGGTTCAGCAGGTCGTTCCAGTACTGGGCCTTCGGATAGCTGGCAGCCAGCTTCTCGATGGTGTTGACGTAGCCGACCTTGTCGTTCTTTTTCAGCTGGATATTGGCCAGCATGCCGAGCATGTCTTCGTTCATGCGGCCCGATTTCTCGGCGGCGCGCAGCTCGGTTTCGAGGGCGGCGACATTGCCCTGTTTGTAATAGTTCTGCAGCAGGTAGGCGCGCAGTTTCGGATCGTCGCGGTCCTTCAGCTGGCGCTGGATGGCTTCGTTGGCCTTGTTCAGGTCGCCGGCGCGCATGTAGATGCCGATCAGGCCTTCCGAGAACTGGCCGCGTTCGCCTGCCGACAGTTTGCCGGAAGCGATCAGGGCTTCGAAGGATTTGGCGGCGGTGTCATAGTCGCCGGCCGACGAGGCTGCCGAGGCACGGACGCGCTCGATCAGGAAGCTTTCGTTGGCGGTCTTGTTGGACACCTTGTCCGCTTCGCGCAGTTTTGCCAGGGCGTCCTTGTGCTTGCCCTGTTTCATCAGCGCCTGGGCCGCCTGCAGCGGCTTGCCGATCTCGGCGCGTACGGCTTCCGCTGCGTGGGCAGGGGCCAGGCCAATGACGGGGGTAGCTGCGGTGAAGCCGAGGGCGGCCAGTGCGAGGCCGAGGTGTGCGAGACGGAATTTGCTCATGTGTCGAAAATCCTCTTTGAAAATGGACACGGCAGGGAAACCCTGCCGTGTTGGTCAAACCTGGTGCGGTTACTGGAACTGCTCGTTACCGACCATGCCGATCTTGGTGACGCCGAGACGCTGGGCGGTAGCCATGACACCGGCAACAACCTTGTACTCGACCAGCTTGTTCGGACGCAGGTGCACTTCCGGCTGGTTGGGTTGGGCTGCCACTTCATTCATCTTGGCTTCCAGGGTCGCGCGATCCGGGATGGCCTGGCCATCCCACAGAACGGTACCGTCGAAGTCGACGTCGATGGTCACGACGCGCGGTTCTTCAGTCTGCGGCGGCGGGGTGCCGACCGGCATGTTCAGATTGACCGAGTGGTTTTGCTTCGGAATCGTGATAATCAACATGATAATCAAGACCAACAGAACGTCGATCAAGGGGGTCATGTTCATTTCCATCATCGGTTCCGGATCGGCTCCTTTGGCGGAGCCTGAACCTACGTTCATACCCATGGTGTTTCCTTTTCAAATGTTGGGGAGTTCGTGAACCGGACCGGAGTCCGGTTCACCAGGCGCCGTATCAGCCGCCCTTGTCAGGTGGTTCGATAACGAAACCGACCTTTTGCACCCCAGCACGCTGTGCCGTGTAGATGACCCGACCAATCGCTTCGTAGCGGGTGGTCTGGTCGCCACGCACCTTCACTGCAGGTTGCGGCACTTTCACCGACTGCTCCGCGAGGAACTTGAACAGCTCGTCCGTATTCGCGATGCGCGTCTGGTTCCAGTACATCTCGCCGTCTTTGTTGACGGTGATGTTGATATCTTCCGGCGCGGTCTTGGTGACCTGGTTGGTTTCCGCCGGCAGATTCACTTTTTGCAGCTGCAGGACCACCGGGCTGGTGATCAAGAAGATGATCAGAAGAACCAACATGATGTCGACGAGCGGCGTCGTGTTGATTTCTGACATCACGGCATCATCATCTCCGGAATCGGAGCCGACACTCATTGCCATAATTTATCCAATCTTGTTAGACGGACCGGTATTAGCCGATCTTCTTGGCCGACGCAGCAGCGCGTGCGGCTTCCGAGGTGTTCATCGCGCCCGAGATCAGGACCGAGTGCACGTCGGCGCTGAACGAACGGATGTCTTCCATTGCCGACTTGTTGCGGCGGACCAGCCAGTTGTAGCCCAGAACGGCAGGAACTGCAACGAACAGACCGAAGGCGGTCATGATCAGTGCTTCACCCACAGGACCTGCAACCTTGTCGATCGACGCGTTACCCGACATACCGATGTTGGTCAGCGCGTTGTAGATGCCCCAGACGGTACCGAACAGACCGATGAACGGCGAGGTCGAACCGACGGTTGCCAGGAACGACAGGCCGTCTTGCAGACGCGACTGGACGCGGTCCACTGCGCGCTGGATCTGCATGGTCACCCAGGTCGACAGGTCGATCTGCTCGAGCAGGGCGCCGTCGTGGTGCTGGGTTGCCTTGGTGCCGGTTTCAGCGATGAAGCGGAATGGCGAACCTTCTTTCAGCGCGGCCGAACCGGCAGCGATCGAGTTGGCTTTCCAGAACTTCTGCGAAGTTTCCTTCGACTGGCGCATGATCTTCGACTGGTCGATCAGCTTGGTGATGATGATGTACCACGAGCCCATCGACATCAGCGACAGGATGATGATGGTGCCCTTGTTGACGAAGTCGCCTTCTTCCCACATGGCCTGGAAGCCGTACGGGTTGTGGACTTCTTCTTTTTCGCCGGCGGCGGCGGCCGGAGCGGCTGCGTCGCCTGCAGGAGCGGCTGCGGCGTCAGCGGCCGGAGCGGCAGCTGCGTCGGTTGCCGGGGCGGTTGCCGCTGGGGCTTCTGCGCCTGCAGCCGGTGCGTCAGCGAAGGCCGGTGCCGAGACCAGGGCCGATGCCGCCGTAACCGAGAACAGGACAGCCGCCAGAACAGCGGACAAACGGGTATTCTTAAACATGCTTCCTCCAGAAATATAAAATAGACAGTTCGCTGATCAGATGACAACGAAAATCATAATGTGAGACGGTGAGCTGTCTCGGTTTATTGGTCCAGCGACCAGACGTACTGAACTGGAGCCCATGCCTGCGTAGGCTGACCGTTGACGACGGCCGGTTTGAAGCGGCACTTGCCGATGGCTGCCTGAGCGGCCCTGTCCAGATCACGCGAACCGCTCGATTTCGTGACCTTGGAGTCGATTGCGCGGCCATCCACACCGATCAGGAACGAAAGCGTGGTCGTACCTTCTTCTTCGTTACGTGCTGCCGACTTCGGATACTCTGGCTTGGCGCAGCTGCTGAAGTCTGCGACTGCCGGGCTGCTGACCGGACCTGGTGCCGGACCCGGAGGAGCGGCCGGCGGTGCCGGTGGTGCCGGTGGCGCCAGGTTGGTCGTCGGCGGCGGCGTATTCGTCGCTGCCACGATCGTGTTCTGCGGCGGCGGCGGTTGCTGCACCTGGACCTCGACCGGCGGGATGAATGGAGGCGGCGGGGCCTTCATTTCCGGCGGCGGCGGCGGCGGCGGGGTTTCCGGTGGAGGAGGCGGCTTCACCTCTTCGATCAGCTTGGTTTCCACTGCTTCCTGCACCTTCGTGATCACCTTCGTACCGAGACCATTGATGATCCCCCAGGCGACCAGGACGTGCAACAGGACCACAATGGTGATACCAGTTAGATTCTTCCCCGGTTCCTTATCATGTGAAAAATTCATGCCTGCTTTCTCCAATACCAACTCTTTTTGTTGCTACTAAACCCACAAAACACGACGAAAAGACAAGGCCGCATCCGGGACATCGGCGAATTATACCTACGAATTCTTTTTTGCACAGGTATTTTTGAGGCCCCGAAACGCACGTAAATGCCTGTAAAAACAAGCAATACAGCTCATCCGGATGCACTCCCGCTGTGCAAAAAAGCGCAGTCAAACACTAGAAAAAATTACAACATTACACGTTGTTATCGTACCAACTGTAGAACATGTGGAAAGACCAGCACTTTTGCCAAATTATGCACGCCGAATTTGCCACCTAGCAAATATCATATAGTGCAATGCTGAGCTTTTTGCAAACTATAGCCAGTTTCACCAAAATGGGGCGTGCGTTAGGTAACACAGCAATGGAGTGCGCGGGGCGTGGAGATGAGGCTGGGTGATGGCGAAACAAATTCTTGATATGGCTCAGAATAAGAGTTGCTAAAAGGCACGTTCTTGAGTGAAACCTGCCTTTTTTTAAAGATTTGTTATCGGTTCCGCCGCCGAATGTCAGCGGCTGCGCTTTTCGCGCCGGCAATCGAGGAAGCTGACCACGTGGCCGTTGCTGTCCACCGTTTCCAGGCGCACGTCGAAACCCCAGAGCCGGGCCACGTGCTTCAGCACTTCCTGGGCCTGGCCGTTCAGCGGGCGCCGCTGGAACTGGGTATGGCGCAGGGTCAGGGCGCGGTCGTCGCGGGTGTTCACTTGCCAGACCTGGATGTTCGGCTCGCGGGTGCCGATATTGTATTGTTCGGCCAATTGCTGGCGCACGTAGCGGTAGCCGGCCTCGTCGTGGATGGCGGAGATGGTCAGCTTGTCGCTGCGGTCGTCGTCGAGCACGGCGAAGAAGTGGAAGTCGCGGATCAGCTTGGGCGACAGGTACTGGGCGATGAAGCTTTCGTCCTTGAAGTTGCGCATCGCAAAGTCCAGGGTCTTGCGCCAGTCGCTGCCGGCGATGTCCGGGAACCAGCTGCGGTCTTCGTCGGTCGGGTTCTCGCAGATGCGGCGGATGTCGCTCATCATCGCGAAGCCCAGGGCGTAGGGATTGATGCCTGAGTAATAGGGACTGGTGGCGGGCGGCTGGTAGACCACGTTGGTATGGCTTTGCAGGAATTCGAGCATGAAGCCGTCGCCGACGATCCCCTCTTTATATAGTTGCTGCAAAATCGTGTAGTGCCAGAAGGTGGCCCAGCCCTCGTTCATGACCTGGGTCTGGCGCTGCGGATAGAAGTATTGCGAGATCTTGCGCGTGATGCGCACCAGTTCGCGCTGCCAGGGTTCGAGCAGCGGCGCGTATTTCTCGATGAAGTAGAGCAGGTTTTCCTCGGGTTCGAGCGGAAAGCGCGGCGGCGGGGCGTTGCGTTCTTCTTCCTCGCGCCGCGGCACCGTGCGCCAGAGGGCGTTCACCTGCGACTGGGCATACTCCTCGCGCTCTTTCTGGCGCGCCGCTTCCTGGGCCACCGACAGTTTCGCCGGCCGTTTATAACGGTCGACACCGTAGTTCTGGATCGCGTGGCAGGAATCGAGCAGGTCCTCTACCGCATCGATGCCGTAGCGCTGCTCGCACTCGGCGATGTAGTTCTTGGCAAACACCATGTAGTCGACGATCGCCTCGGCGTCGGTCCAGGTGCGGAACAGGTAATTGCCCTTGAAGAAGGAGTTGTGGCCATAGGCGGCGTGGGCGATCACCAGCGCCTGCATGGTCAGGCTGTTTTCCTCCATCAGGTAGGCGATGCAGGGATTCGAGTTGATGACGATTTCGTAGGCCAGGCCCATCTGGCCGCGTTTGTAGCTTTTTTCGGTTGTCAGGAAATGCTTGCCGAAGGACCAGTGGTTGTACGAGACCGGCATGCCGACCGAAGTGTAGGCATCCATCATCTGCTCGGCGGTGATGATCTCGAGCTGGTTCGGGTAGGTGTCGAGGCCGAACTGCTGCGCGACCCGGCGGATTTCTTCGTGCGCCTGTTCGATCAGGTCGAAGGTCCACTCCGACTGTTCGGGCAGGGCGCGCGGATTCTTGGTGCGATCGTCTGGCATGGGGTGCCTTCTATATAGTAGTGCTCACTTCGGCTGCTTCTTGAACAGTTCGCGGAAGACCGGATAGATATCGGCCGGCGTCACGATCTTCTGCATGGCGAAATTGGCATGGTGGGCCGCGACCTCGGTATATTGCTCCCACAAATTCTGGG
The DNA here is from genome assembly GCF_030411995.1 of Massilia sp. YIM B02769. Taxonomy (GTDB): domain Bacteria; phylum Pseudomonadota; class Gammaproteobacteria; order Burkholderiales; family Burkholderiaceae_D; genus Telluria. Next base: position 299,942 of record NZ_JASNRC010000002.1, on the reverse strand, counting down.
GCGGGCCGTCAGTGATTTCGACATAGGTGTAGTACTGGACCTTCGGCATGATGCCGTCCGTCAGCAGTTGCTTGCACAGCACGGAATCGTTGTCCCAGTTGTCGCCGTCCGATGCCTGGGCCACGTAGGTATTCCAGTCGGACGTGCCGTAGCGCTCGCCGATCACCTTCTGCAGCAGGTGCAGGGCCGAGGACACCACGGTGCCGCCGGACTCGCGCGAGTGGAAGAATTCGTCCTCGTCGACTTCGGCCGCGGCCGTGTGGTGGCGGATGAAGACGACGTCGATGTGCTCGTAGACGCGCTTCAGGAACAGGTAGAGCAGGATGAAGAAGCGCTTGGCCGTGTCCTTGCGCGTTTCGTCCATCGAACCCGAGACGTCCATGATGCAGAACATCACGGCCTGGGTGCTGGGTTTCGGTACCTTGATGCGGTTGCTGTAGCGCAGGTCGAAGGGGTCGATGAAGGGAATCGCGTTGATGCGGGTGTGGTAGTGGTGGATCTGGCGCCGCAGTTCGATCACGCGCGGATCGTCTTCGCTCACTTCCTGCTCGTGCAGCGCTTGCAGTTCCGCCTTGGCGCGATCGAGTTCGCGCCGGCTCGGGCCGCCGACGGCGATGCGCCGGCCAAGCGCGCCGCGCAGCGAGCGCAGCACGTGGATATTCGAGGGCGTGCCCGACACGTTGTAGCCGGCGCGCTGGGTCTTGAAGTCTACCGTCTGGGTCAATTGCGTCTTGACCATGTTCGGCAGTTCAAGATCCTCGAAGAAGTAGTTCATGAACTCTTCGCGCGAGAGTTCGAAAATGAAATCGTCCTCGACGGTCTGGTCGCTGTTGCCGGCGCGTCCGCGCCCCGAGCCGCCTCCGCCGCTGCGCGGGCGGTTGAACTGGTCGCCTTTCTGGTATTCGGTGTTGCCGGGGTTGACGGTTTCCCACACGCCGCCGTGGGCGTGGCCGAAATGGGGTTCGTTGACGTCCTTGACCGGGATCGAGACCTTTTCGCCGTTCTCGATATCGGTGATCGAGCGGCCCTTGATGGCGCGCCCGACCGCATCCTTGATTTGCGCCTTGTAGCGGCGCAGGAAGCGTTCGCGGTTGACGGCGGACTTGTTCTTGCCCTGCAAGCGTCGGTCGATGAGGTAAGTCAAAACATGCCTCCTGCTGAAATTCGGGGCGGGCCGGCAGCCGTGTCAAGGCCTGCGCGGCACCCCTATCTTAATCCTCCCCGTGCGCATGAGGGGTGCGCACGGCTGGCAGGGTCGTCAAAAATGCGCATACGGACGTGACAATGCTTGCCGGCAGCGCCTCGACCTTCCTTCACGAAACAGGCGCCAGAGGCGGGCGCCCGTTCCGTCATGCCATCACGAGGATTTCCGCACGCGCAGATACCATTCGCACAGCAGGCGCACCTGCTTGGCCGTATAACCCTTTTCGACCATGCGCGCCACGAAGTCGGCGTGCTTGGTCGCGTCCTCGGCGCTGGCCTTGGCATTGAACGAAATAACCGGCAAAAGTTCCTCCGTATTCGAGAACATTTTTTTCTCGATGACGGTGCGGAACTTCTCGTAGCTGGTCCAGGCCGGGTTCTTGCCGCCGTTGGTGGCACGTGCGCGCAAGCCGAAGTTGACGATCTCGTTGCGGAAATCCTTGGGGTTCGAAATGCCGGCCGGCTTTTCGATTTTCTCCAGCTCGGCGTTCAGCGACTCGCGGTCGAAACTTTCGCCGGTGTCCGGATCGCGGAATTCCTGGTCCTGGATCCAGAAGTCGGCAAAGGTCACGTAACGGTCGAAGATGTTCTGGCCGTATTCGGAATAGCTTTCCAGGTAGGCGGTCTGGATTTCCTTGCCGATAAAGTCGACATAGCGCTGCGCCAGGTGCTCCTTGATATACGAGTGGTAGCGCTGCTCCATTTCGGGCGGGAATTGCTCGCGTTCGATCTGCTGCTCGAGCACGTACAGCAGGTGCACCGGATTGGCCGCCACTTCGGTGTTATCGAAGTTGAAGACTTTCGACAGGATCTTGAAGGCGAAGCGCGTCGACAAGCCATTCATGCCTTCGTCCACGCCGGCATAGTCGACGTATTCGTGCAGCGACTTGGCTTTCGGATCGGTGTCTTTCAGGTTCTCGCCGTCGTAGACCAGCATCTTCGAATACACGCTGGAATTCTCGGGGTCCTTCAGGCGCGACAGGATCGCGAACTGCGCCATCATGCGCAACGTCCCCGGCGCGCACGGTGCCCGCTCGAGCGAGGAATTGCGAATGAGCTTGTCGTAGATCTTGATTTCGTCCGACACGCGCAGGCAATACGGCACCTTCACGATATAGATACGGTCGAGGAAAGCCTCGTTGTTGCGGTTGTTGCGGAAGGTTTTCCACTCGGATTCGTTCGAGTGGGCCAGGATGATGCCTTCGAAGGGAATCGCGCCGAAGCCTTCGGTGCCCTTGTAGTTGCCCTCCTGGGTGGCGGTCAGCAGCGGATGCAGCACCTTGATCGGCGCCTTGAACATCTCGACGAATTCCATCAGGCCCTGGTTCGCCAGGCACAGGCCGCCGGAATAGCTGTAGGCATCCGGATCGTCCTGCGAATAATCTTCCAGTTTCCGGATATCGACCTTGCCGACCAGCGAAGAGATATCCTGGTTGTTTTCGTCGCCCGGTTCGGTCTTGGAAATCGCCACCTGTTTCAGGATCGACGGATAGCGTTTGACGACGCGGAACTTGTTGATGTCGCCGCCGAATTCGTGCAGGCGTTTCACGGCCCAGGGGCTGGGGATGGCGCGCAGGTAGCGGCGCGGGATGCCGTAGTCTTCTTCGAGGATGACGCCGTCTTCTTCTTCGTTGAACAGGCCCAGCGGCGACTCGTTCACGGGCGAACCCTTGATCGCATAGAAGGGCACCTGTTCCATCAGGTGCTTGAGTTTTTCCGCGATCGACGACTTGCCGCCGCCGACCGGACCCAGCAGGTAGAGGATCTGCTTGCGCTCTTCCAGGCCTTGCGCCGCATGGCGGAAGTAGGAAACCACTTGCTCGATGACTTCCTCCATCCCGTAGAACTCCTTAAAGGCGGGATAGATCTTGATGACCTTGTTGGCGAAGATGCGCGACAGCCGCGGATCGAGCCGGGTATCTACCAGCTGCGGTTCGCCGATCGCGGCGAGCATGCGCTCGGGCGCGCTGGCGTAGGTCAGCGGGTCTTTCTTGCACAGGGCAAGGTACTCCGACAGGGAATATTCTTCTTCCCGGGTACGCTCGTAACGGGCTGCGTAGTTGTCAAAAATGGTCATGTGCATGTCCTTTAGTTTGCTAACGACGATCACTGTCACGACAGTCGGAACGATGCCGACTGCCAAGTCCCGTTTTTTTCTTGGCGTACTTCCTTGTTATGAGCGGGCGCCCTGGGTAGCGCCGCAGGGGCGGCGTCTCAGGCGAATACTTCTTGTTCTGACCGGCTTGTGACCGGCGTTTACCTTGTGCTGGAGGGTCTTCTTGTATTGCTGAAATTTATTATGTGCCTATCCGTTCTCGAAGTCAAAGCGGTATCGTGTGCGCGACCATATCAGCAACAAGTGCCTGATTATGAAGAGAAAACAAGGTTTTTCAGGCAGCAGAAGGAAGGGCGAAAAATGCTGCGGACGAACCCCGCCAGAGGTGTGTTCCGCCCTGTTTTCGCGATGCAAACTGATGAGTTGTCGAAAGCCTGCAATCGATAGTGCACGATACGGGCAACCGGTGGCGCACGCATCCTGCATACTGTTTCCAACCCCTTTATCCAATGAAAACAGGGCGGCGGCGGCATCGGTTACACTGGCCGGTCTTGCCCTACCATACAGCCTTTAGCTGGAGAAAATCATGCTGACCGAGCAACTGCGCACCACCCTACAACAGATGCCGAAAGCTGAGTTGCACATCCATATCGAGGGCTCGCTGGAGCCCGAACTGATCTTTGCGTTGGCGCAAAGAAACGGTGTATCGCTGCCTTATCCATCGGTCGAGGCGTTGCGCCAGGCCTACGCTTTCAGCGACCTCCAATCCTTCCTCGATATTTATTACGCCGGCGCCAGTGTCCTGCTCACCGAACAGGACTTCTACGACATGACCGCGGCCTATTTGACCAGGGCCGCCGCCGACAACGTGCGGCACGCCGAGATCTTCTTCGATCCGCAAACCCATACCGCACGCGGCGTGCCCTTCGAGACCGTCATCAACGGCATCTGGCGCGCCTGCCAGGAAGGCCCGATCAGCGCCGCGCTGATCATGTGCTTCCTGCGCCACCTGTCGGAAGAAGAAGCGCTGGCCACCCTCGACGAAGCGCTGCCCTTCCGCGACAAATTCATCGGCGTCGGCCTGGATTCCTCGGAAGTCGGGCACCCGCCGGAAAAGTTCGCGCGCGTGTTCGAACGGGCGCGCGGGCTCGGCCTGCGCCTGGTGGCGCATGCGGGCGAGGAGGGGCCGCCGGCCTATATCGAGAGTGCGCTCGACGTGTTGAAGGTCGAACGTGTCGACCACGGCGTGCGCTGCCTGGAAAGCCCGGCCCTGGTCGAGCGCCTGGTGCGCGAAGGGATGGCGCTGACCGTCTGCCCGCTCTCGAACATCAAGCTGCGCGTGTTCGACGTGATGGCCGCGCACAACCTGCGCAGCCTGCTGGACAAGGGCCTGGCCGTCACCATCAACTCCGACGACCCGGCTTATTTCGGCGGCTACATGAACGAGAACTTCATCGCCGCCTTCGATGCGCTGCCGCTGGATGTCTCGCATGCACGCCAGCTGGCGCGCAACAGCTTCGCCGCCGCCTTCCTCGCGCCGGAACAGAAGCGCGCCTTCCTCGCCGAAGTCGATGCCTATTTCGAACACGCGGCGGCCGAGACGGTCGTCAACCCAACTTAAAGCAAGGAGCGCCCGTGCTGATCCAGTCCCTCCGCATGACCGCACGCGACTGGCGCGCGGGCGAACTGCGTTTCCTGCTGGTGGCGCTGATCGTCGCCGTCGCCGCGCTGGCATCCGTCGGCTTCTTCATCGACCGCATGCGCGCCGGCCTGGCGCGCGATGCCAACCAGCTGCTCGGCGCCGACCTGCTGGTGAATGCCGACCAGCCGGTCGCACCGGCCTGGCGCGCCGAGGCGCAGCGGCGCGGCCTGCTGCTGGCCGACACCGTCACCTTCCCGAGCATGGCGCAAGGCGGGGAGGGCGAGGAGTCGCAGGCCCAGCTGGCCTCGATCAAGGCCGTCTCCGCCGGCTATCCGCTGCGCGGCGAGCTCAAAATCACCACCAATCCGGATGACGCCAGCACCGCCATCGGCCAGCGCACGCGCGACGTGCCGGCGCCCGGCACGGTCTGGGTCGACGCCAATCTGCTGCCCGCCCTCGGCGTGAAGGTCGGCGACGCGCTGCAGCTGGGCGACAGCCGTTTCACCATCGCCCAATTGCTCGCGGCCGAGCCGGACCGCGGCGCCTCGTTCGCCAACTTCGCGCCGCGCGTGATGCTGAATCTCTCCGACCTGCCAGCGACCAAGCTGGTCGACAACTTCGCGCGCGTGACCTACCGCATGCAGGTGGCGGCGCCATCCAAAAACGACCTGGCGCGCGTGCGCGACTACGACACCTGGGTCCGCGCGCGCATCAAGGCCGACAACGTGAAGGGCGTGCGCGTCGAATCGCTGGAAAACGGCCGCCCCGAAATGCAGGCCACGCTCGACCGCGCCGACCGCTTCCTGTCGCTGGTCGGCCTGCTGTCGGCGATGCTGGCGGCGGTGGCCGTGGCAATGGCCGCGCGCCGCTTCATGCAACGCCACCTCGACGCCTGCGCCATGCTGCGCTGCCTCGGCATGACCCAGAACGGGGTCGGCGCCATGTACCTGATCGAGTTCGCCCTGGTCGGCCTGGCGGGCAGCCTGGTCGGCGTGGCGGTCGGCTTCGCCGCCCACTTCGTGCTGCTGGAACTGATCGGCAGCCTGCTGCCGGCCGATCTGCCGCCGGTGTCCCTGCTGCCCGCGTTGCAGGGCATCGCTACCGGCATGCTGCTGCTGGTCGGCTTCGCACTGCCGCCGGTTCTGCAACTTCGCAATGTGCCGCACAACCGCGTGATCCGGCGCGAGCAGGCCGCGCCGCAACCGATGGCGCTGGCCACCTATGGCCTCGGCACCGGCGTGTTCGTCGCGCTGCTGCTGTGGCAGGCGGGCGACCCGAAACTGGCCCTGATCACGGCGGGCGGCTTCCTGGCCGGCTTCGCCTTCTTTGCGCTGGTTGCCTGGCTCGGCCTGCGCCTGCTGCGGCGCCTGCGCGGGGCCTTCCAGAACCAGAGCTGGCGCTTCGCCGTGACCTCGCTGCAGCGCCGTCCCGGCGCCACCGTGGTGCAGGTGGTGTCGCTGGCGCTGGGCCTGATGGCGCTGCTGCTGCTGACCGTGGTGCGCGGCGACCTGGTCGCGGCCTGGCAGCGCTCGACGCCGGAAAACGCGCCGAACCGCTTCATCATCAACGTGCTGCCCGACCAGAAGGACGATGTGGCGGAGCGCATCGCGCAGGCGGGCGTGCAGCAGCCGGTGCTGTATCCGATGATCCGCGGCCGGCTCACCGCGGTGAACGGCAACGCCATCACCGCCGGCACCTACACCAGCGACGACGCGCGCCGCCTGGCGAACCGCGAATTCAATCTGTCGACGATGGCCGATGCACCCGAGGGCAACGACATCGTGGCCGGCAGCTGGTATCGCGATGCGCCGGGTGTGTCCGAAGCCTCGGTGGAGCAGGGCATCGCCAAGACCCTGGGCCTGAAGCTGGGCGACGTGATGCGCTTCGACATGGCCGGCACGGTGGTCGACGCCAAGGTCACCAGTTTGCGCAAACTCGAATGGGGCTCGATGCGCGCCAACTTCTTCGTCATCATCAACCCGCAGGCGATGGCGAATGCGCCGGCCACCTACATGACGGCCTTCCACCTGCCCGAGCGTGGGGCGAACCTCGCCAGCACGCTGGCGCGCGCCTATCCGAACCTGACCGTGATCGACGTCAGCGGCATCATCCGCCAGATCCAGGAAGTGGTCGACCAGGTCGTGACGGCGGTGGAGTTCCTGTTCCTGTTCACGCTGGCCTCGGGCGTGCTGGTGCTGTATGCGGCGCTGATGGGATCGCAGTCCGAGCGCACGCGCGAAGCGGGGCTGCTGCGGGCGCTCGGCGCCACGCGCAAGCAGTTGGCGACGGCGCAGCGCATCGAGTTCGTGCTGGTCGGTGGGCTGGCGGGGCTGCTGGCCGCGACCGGGGCGGCGGCGCTGGGCTGGGGGCTGGCCACTTACCAGTTCAAGTTCGAGTGGGCGTTCGAGCCGGGTGTGTGGCTGGCAGGGATCGCGGTCGGTGCGGCATGCGCGCTGGTCGGCGGCTGGCTGGGACTGCGCAGCGTGTTGCGGCAACCGCCGTTGCAGACGCTGCGGGAGGCGTGATCCGCTGACGATATGCGCGCTTTACGCGTGGGCACGGCGCGCCCACCCTACGTCATCACACATACGTTTACGCGTGGATAGGTAGGGTGGGCGCCCCGTGCCCACGCGTTCAACGCACGTATGCATTCCATTGCGATGGTTCCAGTTTTACGCACGTATGCATCCCACGGCGCGGCGCCGACGCGCTATCATCACGGTATGTCCGAGAACCAAACCCTGTACGAAATCATCGGCGGCGAAAGCCGCTTGCGCGAACTGGTCGACCGCTTCTACGACCTGATGGAACTGGAACCGGAATTCGCCGGCATCCACGCGCTGCACCCGAAACCCAACGACAGCTCGCGCGAGAAGCTGTTCATGTTCCTGTCCGGCTGGATGGGCGGCCCCGACCTCTTCATCGAACAATATGGCCACCCGCGCCTGCGCGCACGCCACCTGCCGTTCGCTATCGGCACGAGCGAGCGTGACCAGTGGCTGCGCGCCATGGCCTGGGCGATGGAAGACATCGGCATGGACGACGACTTGCGCCTGCGCCTGATGACGTCCTTCTACCAGACCGCCGACTGGATGCGCAACAAGGCCGACTGAGATGAGCACCCTTCAATTCGCGGCGCTGCTGGCGGCGGCGCTGGTCGTGATCGTGCTCCAGGTGCTGGTGCTGCTGCGCGCACGCGGCGGCAGCGCGGAAGGCAGCGGCCAGCAGTTCGAACGCGTCGAGCGCGAACTGCGCCTAGAACTCCAGCACAGCGCCCAGGCCACGCGCCAGGAATTGGCCGGCCACATGGCCCAGCACCAGGCGGCCACCGTCCAGCAGCTCGACAGCATGCGCCAGCAGATGCAGCTGCATGCGGCCGGCGGACGCGAGGAGCAGGCGCGCGCCCTGAAACGTTTCGCCGACACCCTGCAGCAGACCCTGGCCAACCTCACCGAATCGAATGCCCAGCGCATGCTGGAAGTGCGCGCGACCCTGGAAACCAAGATCCGCGACCTGCAACTGGACAATGCCAAGCGCCTGGAAGAAATGCGCCAGACCGTCGACGAAAAGCTGCACACGACGCTGGAAACGCGCCTGACCGAATCCTTCCGCCATGTCTCCGAACGTCTGGAAAAGGTGCACCAGGGCCTGGGCGAAATGCAGCAGCTGGCCATCGGCGTGGGCGATTTGAAGCGCGTGCTGACCAACGTGAAGACGCGCGGCACCTGGGGCGAAGTCCAGCTGGAGATGCTGCTCGAGCAGGTACTCACCGTCGACCAGTACGCCAAGAACGTCGAGACCGTGCTCGGTTCGAACGCGCGCGTGGAATTCGCGATCAAGCTGCCGGGCGTGGTCGATGGCGGCGCGCCACTGTGGCTGCCGATCGACGCCAAGTTCCCGAAGGAGCAGTACGAACGCCTGCTGGAAGCCCAGGACCGGGCCGACGCCGACGGCGTGGCGCGCTTCGGCGCCGAACTCGAACGCGCGGTGCGCAATGAAGCCAAGACCATCTGCGACAAGTACGTCTCGCCGCCGCAGACCACCGACTTCGCCATCCTGTTCCTGCCGACCGAAGGCTTGTATGCGGAAGTGATGCGCCGTCCGGGCCTGGCGGACGAGCTGCAGCGCTCCCTGCGCGTGACGATTGCCGGCCCGTCGACCCTGACCGCCTTGCTGAACAGCCTGCAGATGGGCTTCCGCACCCTGGCGCTGGAAAAACGCTCGTCGGAAGTGTGGCAGGTGCTGGGCGCGGTGAAGACCGAATTCGCCAAGTTCGGCGACGTGCTGGCCGCCACCAAGGCCACGCTGGAAAAGGCCGCGAAGAACATCGAAAGCGCCGAAGTGCGCAGCCGCCAGATGGCGCGCAAGCTGAAGTCGGTGGAGGCCTTGCCGAGCGAAGCGGCGCAACTGATGCTGGGGCCGGACAACGCGGAGCGCGACGACTGAGCGTCGCGTACCTAATACGGTATTTTAGCCAATCAGGATGACATCGTAGGGTGGGCGCCCCGTGCCCACGCGGAAATCGGTATTGACGCGCCTCATTCATCATTCACCATCGTATCGAACGGCTTTAACGCGTCCTCTACAATGCGCGCCACCATGTCCCGTTACCGCCGCGCCCGCACCGGCACCACCTATTTCTTCACGCTGGTGTCTTATCACCGGCGCCCGATCCTTTGTCTCCCACCCATTCGCTCGGCCTTGCGCCGGGCGATTGAAGACGTCCGCCAATCACGGCCGTTCGAGATCGATGCCTGGGTGCTGATGCCTGATCACTTGCACTGCATCTGGACCCTGCCTGACGGCGACACGGACTATTCGACCCGCTGGTCCATCATCAAGAGTTCCGTGTCCCGGTTTGCACTAGTCTCCACAGTGTCAACCGGCGCGCGAACTCCATCGCGCATCAAGCATCGCGACGCTTCGATCTGGCAACGGCGCTTCCATGAGCACGAAATTCGCGATGACCGCGATTTTGAGCGGCACATGGATTACATTCATTTCAATCCCGTGAAGCATGGGCACGTGGCGAATGTGGCGGATTGGCCGTATTCGACGTTTCATCGGTATGTGAAAAATGGGGTGTATCCAGCGGATTGGGGTGGGACGCGGCAGGTGGAAGCGATGTGGATTGAGTAAGGTGGAAGGCCGTAGGACGGGGAGCCGGTCCGCATACATAACGCGTGGGCACAGGGCGCCCACCCTACGTGTATCAACGTTAATCGTTATAGCAAGCCTTCAAATAGCATTACGTCGACCATGTCACCGGCGCCGACATTGCCCTGCTCATCATGCAGCACCACCATGCAGTTCGCCTCCGACATCGAGCGCAAGATGCCCGAGCCTTGCGAGCCGGTGATACGCACCTGCGGCATGCCGTCCTCGCCGTGCGTCAGGATGCCGCGCTGGTATTCGGTGCGGCCGGGTTTCTTGCGGATCGCGCCTGCCGAGCGCGCACGCAGCAGCGGCAGCGGCGCCTCGGCGCCCATCATGCGCAACAGGGCTTCGCGCGCGAAGAAGTAGAACGACACCATCACCGCCACCGGATTGCCCGGCAGGCCGAACAGGAAGGCGCTGCGCCCGTTCGAGCCGATGCGGCCGAACGCCAGCGGACGCCCCGGCCGCATGCCGATCTTCCAGAAGGTGACGTCGCCCAGGCGCGCCATGATCTGGCGCGTGTAGTCGGCCGCGCCCACCGAGACGCCGCCCGAAGTGATGATCGCATCCGCATTCTCGCAGGCCGTACGCAGGGCCGCTTCCAGCGCGGCCGGGTCGTCGCGCACGATGCCCATGTCGACGATCTCGCAGCCCAGGCGCTGCAGCATGCCGTAGATGGTGTAGCGGTTGCTGTCGTAGACGCTGCCGGTGTCGAGCGCCTGGCCGATCGAGCGCAGTTCGTCGCCGGTCGAGAAGAAGGCCACGCGCAGGCGCCGCACGACGGGCACTTCGGCAATGCCGAGCGAGGCGACCAGGCCCAGGTCGGCCGGGCGGATGATCTTGCCGGCTTTTAGCGCCGCGCTGCCGGCTTTCAAATCCTCGCCGGCGAAGCGGCGGTTGTCGCCGGCACGGATGGTGCCGGCGCCGAGCACGATCGCATCCGCACTTTCCTGCGCCACGAATTCCTGCGGCACCACGCTGTCGCACCCCTCGGGCATGACGCCGCCGGTCATGATGCGCACGCATTCGCCCGGTCCCGGCGCCGCCTCGGAAGGCCTCCCGGCATATACGGTGCCGACCACCTTCAGGTGCGTGTCGCCGTCCGGCGCCAGGTCGCCGCCGCGCAGCGCATAGCCGTCCATCGCCGAGTTGTCGTGCGCCGGCACGTTGATCGGCGAGACGATGTCGCGCGCCAGCACGCGGCCGAGGGCGGCGCGCAAGGCCACCTGCTCGACGGCGGCGACCGGCTGCACGAATTCGCGGATGATGCGCTGGGCGTCGCGCACCGGCAGCGCCTCGGGATCGTAGGCCGATAAACAGCCCGTCACGTCGGCCAGGCGCGGTGGCCGGCTCGTGTCCAGGCTGTGCAGCTCGTCGAGCGTGTTGATGTTGCGGAAAGCATCCACATCCTCGAACAGCACCTCGACCGCCTTCACGTCCTTGTACCAGCCATCCATGCGCCGACCGCCTTCTGCCAGGTAGGACGACAAGACCGGCAGCAGCGCCGTCTTCACCAGGCAGAACACCGGATGCGCCTGCACCCGCATGCCCGGCTCCCCGGTGGCGGCAAAGGCGAGATCGGCGTCCTGTTCTTCCAGCGCGGCCAGCAGGCGCTCGGCCAGGTCCAGAGGCAGGAAGGGCGAATCGCAGGGCGCGGTCAGCAGATACGGCGTCTGGCAGCGCCGCAGTCCGGTCTCCAGGCCGGCCAATGGCCCGGCAAAGCCGGCCAGGTCGTCTTGCCACACCGGCATGCCGAAGGCGGCATAGGTGTCGAGGTTCTGGTTGGCGTTGATGGCGACGCTTGCCACCTGCGGCGCCAGGCGCGCCAGCACGTGGGCCGCCATGGTCGTACCACGGAAGGCTTGCAGGCCCTTGTCGACGTGGCCCATGCGCGAGCCGCGTCCGCCCGCGAGGATCAACCCGCTGATCGATGCTTTCTTGTTCATTTTTTTAACCGCCGATGTAGGACATTTCGACGCGTCGTGCGCCGCGTTGCAGGCCGTCGGTGTTGATGGTGCGTGTTTCGGAATAGCGGTCGTCGCGCCCGCGCCACAGGCGCGCGACGGCGCCGGAGATGGCGAGGTCGTCATGCCCGGCACGCAGCAGGGCGCGCAGATCGTGGCCGCGGGTGGCGAACAGGCAGGTGTAGAGCTTGCCTTCCGTCGACAGGCGCATGCGGCTGCAATCCTTGCAGAAGGCGCCGGTCACCGAGGAGATGACGCCGATTTCGCCGCCGCCATCGAGGTAGCGCCAGCGCGCCGCGGTTTCGCCGCTGTAGTTGGCGCCCAAAGGCGCCAGCGGCAGCTCGGCGCCGATGCGCTGCACCACTTCGCCTGAGGGCACCACTTCGTCCATGTTCCAGCCGTTCGAGGCGCCGACGTCCATGTATTCGATGAAGCGCAGGATCACGGGCGAGCCCTTGAAGTGGCGCGCCATCGGCACGATCTGGTCGTCGTTGCTGCCGCGCTTGACCACCATGTTGACCTTGATCGGACCGAGTCCCACGGCATGCGCGGCTTCGATCCCCTTCAGCACGTCGGCCACGGCGAAGTCGACGTCGTTCATGCGCTTGAAGACGGCGTCGTCGAGGGCGTCGAGCGACACCGTCACGCGATCCAGGCCGGCATCTTTCAGGGCTTGCGCCTTGCGCGCCAGGATCGAGCCGTTGGTGGTGAGCGTCAGGTCGAGCGGACGGCCGGAGACGGTGGGCAGGGCACGCAGCATCGCCACCAGGTGTTCCAGGTTCTTGCGCAGCAGCGGTTCGCCGCCGGTGAGGCGGATCTTTTCGACGCCGTGGGCGATGAAGATGCGCGCTACCCGCGTGATTTCCTCGAACGACAGCAAATCGCCGTGCGGCAGGTAGGGGTAGTCCTTGCCGAAGACTTCCTTCGGCATGCAATACACGCAACGGAAATTGCAGCGGTCGGTCACGGAGATGCGCAGGTCGTGCAGTGGACGCGCAAGGGCATCGGCCAGCTGGCCGGTGGGGTGTTCGGGAGTTGCGGGAACGGACAGCGCGGGCGAGCGCAGGTCGTTCAGCACGATGATTTTTTCAGCCATGCGATACGATAGCATGCGGGGGGAAAGCGCACAGGAGAGGCGCCGGATCAGGCATAGATGGGGGCGTCAATGAAAAAGGGAAGCCCGGAGGCTTCCCTTTCATGCCTTGCAATGAAGCAAAGGCTTATTGGCGCGTATCGACCTGGATCAGCGGCTCGTCGACCGGCGCCACGACCGGCTTGCGGGCACGGCCGAGGCGGACCGGGGCGGCTGCCGCGGCAGCGGCTTCCTGGGCTGCACGCAGCTTGGCAGGATCGGTCGCAGCCAGGGTCAGGCCGGCGCTGCCGAGCATCTCGTCGAGATTGCCCGACGCGGCTGCAGGTGCAGGTGCAGGTGCAACCGCGGCCTGGGCCGGTGCCGGCTCGGCTTTCAGCGGCGCGGCAACCGGCGCGGCAACTGGTGCCGGTTCAGCGACAGCCGGGGCAGGAGCGGCCGGGGCAGCAGCAGGTTCGGCAACCGGTGCAACAGCTGGTGCGGCCAAAGGTGCAGCCACCACGGGTACATCGGCAATGGCAACAGGCTCGGTCGCCGGTGCAACTGGCTCGACAGCCGGCTGCGCCTGGCGTGGCGCCATCGATGCCGCGGTCGGGAAGAACCAGGCGTCGGCGGTCGGCGCCTGCACCGCAGGTGCGGCGGCCTCAGCCGAAGCAGCGGCAGGAGCAGCGGCAGAAGCAGGAGCAGCGGCAGCCGGCGCGGCTTTCGCCGCAGCCTTGGCCTGGGCGGCCGCTACCGAAGCAGCGGTCGGGAAGGGCCATGGCGCCTGTTTGTCCTGCTTCGGTGCACGCGGCTTGCGGCCCGATTTCTCGGCGGCAGCGGCGGCTTGCACCTTGGCGGCTTCTTCGTCGGCAACCGGGGTGAATGCCGGGGTGCCGTCGTGCTCGCCGTGTTCGCCCGCTTCCATGCCTTCGGCCTGGTCGCGGTCGCGGCGGTTGCGGTTGCGGCCACCGCGGCGGCGGCGGCGGCGCGGCTCGTCGCCGCCTTCGGCATCGAGTTCCTCGCCGTTAGGGCCGGTCGAGACCACGGCTTTCACCGCGTGATCGAGCTGGTCGCCGTGCGGCGTGGTGGTCGACAGTTCGCTCACCGGCGTCGGGATCGCCTCGACCGCGTTCAGTTCCTCGGCCTTGGTTTCCACCGGCTGGCTGCGTTCGCCACGCTCGCGCGGCTGGCGCGGTGCGCGTTCCTGGCGCTCGCCGCGTTCGGCGCGTTCCTGGCGTTCGCCACGCTCGGCGCGTGGAGCCGCAGTCGTACCTGCGGCGGCGGCCTGGGCCGTATCGAGCTGCTCGCGCGGCTCACGCGGTGCGCGCGGTTCGCGGGCTTCACGCGGCGGACGCGGTGGGCGCGGCGCTTTTTCTTCGCGTTCGGCCTTGGCGGTCTCGTCGACGCCAGGCTTGGCGCTCAGGTCGCGTTCATCACGTTCGCGGCCGGGCTTGCCGTTGCGGCCATTGCGGGCACGCGGGCCACGGCCATTGCGGTCGCCGTTGCGTTCCGACTGGGCAGGAGCGGCAGGCTTGACCGGCTCGACCGGCGCCGGCGGCGGGGCGACAGGTTCCGGTGCGCCGAAGAAGAAGCTCTTCAGCTTGGCCATGAAGCCGACCGGGGCCGGGGCAACAGGTGCGGCCACGACCGGCGGTTCGACCGGCTTGGCAGGTTTTACAGGCTCGCTGCGGTCGACCACCGGGGCCGGCTGGGCCGGGGTGATGCTCTTGACCACGGCTTCCTGGCGCGGCTTGGCTTCTTCCTTCTGGCGCTTGCTGTAGGCCATGTCGGTTTCGGCGGTCTCGGCCAGGGTGTAGCTGGCGGCGGCGTCTTCCAGGCGCGGATCGTCGTGCTTGATGCGCTCGAGCTTGTAGTGCGGGGTGTCGAGGTGCTTGTTCGGCACCAGGATCACGGTGATGCGGTGGCGGTTCTCGATCTTCAGGACTTCGCCGCGCTTCTCGTTCAGCAGGAACGCCGCGACGTCGACCGGCACCTGGACGTGGATGGTGGCCGAGTTTTCCTTCATGGCCTCTTCCTGGATGATGCGCAGGACTTGCAGGGCCGAGGATTCGGTATCGCGGATGTGGCCGGTGCCCGAGCAGCGCGGGCAAGTCACGTGCGAGCCTTCCGACAGCGAAGGACGCAGGCGCTGGCGCGACAGTTCCATCAGGCCGAACCGGGAAATCTTGCCCATCTGCACGCGAGCGCGGTCGTGGTGCAGCGCATCCTTCAGGCGCTGCTCGACTTCGCGCTGGTTCTTCGCCACTTCCATGTCGATGAAGTCGATGACGATCAAGCCGCCCAGGTCGCGCAGGCGCAGCTGGCGGGCAACCTCATCGGCCGCTTCGCAGTTGGTGTTGAAGGCGGTGGTCTCGATGTCCGAGCCGCGCGTGGCGCGCGCCGAGTTGACGTCGATGGAGACCAGGGCTTCGGTGTGGTCGATGACGATCGCGCCGCCCGATGGCAGCGGCACGGTGCGCGCGTAGGCGGTTTCGATCTGGTGTTCGATCTGGAAACGCGAGAACAGCGGCACGTCGTCGCTGTAGCGCTTCACGCGGTGCGCCATGTCGGGCATCACGTGGCTCATGAACTGCTGGGCCTGGTCGTAGATCTCGTCGGTGTCGATCAGGACTTCGCCGATGTCAGGCTGGAAATAATCGCGGATCGCGCGGATGACCAGCGACGACTCTTGATAGATCAGGAAAGGACCGGCGGCCGATTTGCCGGCGCCTTCGATGGCGCGCCACAGCTGCATCAGGTAGTTCAGGTCCCACTGCAGTTCTTCGACGTTGCGGCCGATGCCGGCGGTGCGGGCAATCACCGACATGCCGGTTGGCAGGTCGAGCTTGTCCATGGTTTCGCGCAGTTCCTGGCGCTCTTCACCTTCCACACGGCGCGACACGCCGCCGCCGCGCGGGTTGTTCGGCATCAGCACCAGGTAGCGGCCGGCCAGCGAGATGAAGGAGGTGAGGGCGGCGCCTTTGTTGCCGCGTTCCTCTTTCTCGACCTGGACCATGATTTCCTGGCCTTCGCGCAGGGCTTCCTTGATCGAGCAGTTACGCACGTCGACGCCGTCACGGAAATAAGTGCGGGCAACTTCTTTGAAGGGGAGGAAGCCGTGGCGGTCTTCGCCGTAGGAAACGAAGCAGGCTTCGAGGGAGGGTTCGATGCGGGTGATGACACCCTTGTAGATATTCGACTTGCGCTGTTCGCGTCCGGCCGTTTCGATATCGATGTCGATCAGTTTCTGGCCATCGACGATCGCTACGCGCAGCTCCTCTTGCTGCGTAGCGTTAAACAACATACGTTTCATTTTTATAAACTCCGCGGCCCGTGGGCCGTGCCAGGCCGCCTTGCCAGGGCGGCCAAAGTACAGGGACATACGCGGGAGGGGAGAGCTGGAGGAGGGGGTGTATGCCCGGGCGTGGGGGCCGGCAACGCAACAGGCGTCGCTGCCGCCACAGGGCGCGAATGGGGTCGATCGTCATGCCGAGGGCACGCCGCAACTGTAGCTGTACCCGGGCCGCTTCAGGAGCGGCGCAACAGAGTCAGCCAGGCGGTGCGCGCAACAACCAGCCAAACCGTGCCAGCTTACATACCAAGACTACGATCTACAGGCGATAAAATCAGCCTTCTTCTCCAGCCTTACGGATGAGGCTTACATCGGGTCGGGCGAACGACAAGCGTTATCGACACCATCAACCGGCGAGCCCGCTTAACAACAGGCTTGCCGGTACTTATCCTTACAGTTCCAAACAATCCAATCCGGCACTCCTGCGCGTGATCCGATTACAACTGCGGTGCAACCCTGATCCACGCAGGAATGTGCGTACACGTTTTTTCCATCGAATTTGCATGCCAGCGGGGCCGATGGAACGCGCCCCTGTGTAAAATATCGTTTTAATTCTTACACCTGCAGAGGTTTCACCGCCGCCTGTCGATTATATATTCAAAATGAAGGACTTAGAGAGAATTTCTGGGAAGACAGGGCAAATGAAGATGCAAAACGGTGTTGTTCCCCCTTCATCACAGGCATTGGCAGCAAGTTTCGTCACGATTACCGAAGAAGAAGCCGGTCAGCGCATCGATAATTACCTGCTGCGCGTGTGCAAGGGCGTTCCGAAGAGCCATATTTACCGCATCCTGCGCTCGGGCGAGGTGCGGGTCAACAAGGGCCGGATCGACCAGCTGTATCGCCTGGAAGCGGGCGACCTGGTGCGTATCCCGCCAATCCGCGTCGCCGAAAAGGCCAGCACGGCCCCGGTGCCGGGCGCCGAATTCCGCATCGTGCACGAAGACAGCCACCTGCTGGTGATCGACAAGCCGGCCGGCGTGGCCGTGCACGGCGGCTCGGGCGTGTCCTACGGCGTGATCGAGCAACTGCGCGCGGCGCGGCCCGATGCCAAGTTCCTGGAGCTGGTGCACCGCCTCGACCGCGAAACCTCGGGCTTGCTGCTGCTGGCCAAGAAGCGCTCGGCACTGACCAATTTGCACGAGCAGATGCGCGACGGCCATACGGATAAACGCTACCTGGCCGCCGTGACGGGCGACTGGGTGAACAAGCGCCAGCACGTGAAGTTGCCGCTGCATAAATACAGCACGCCGGATGGCGAGCGCCGCGTGGTGGTGCAGGCCGGCGGCATGGAGTCGCATACGGTGTTCAGCCTGCTGCGCAAGTGGCCCGGGTTTGCCTTGCTGGAAGCCGAATTGAAGACCGGGCGTACCCACCAGATCCGCGTTCATCTGGCTTCGTCCGGCTTCCCCATCCTTGGTGACGAGAAGTACGGCGATTTCGCACTCAACAAGCAGCTGCAGAAAGCCACGGAAACACGCGGTGCACTGCGCCGCATGTTCCTGCACGCCTACAAGATCACCTTCACGCACCCGGATACCGGCGCGAAGATGACCTTGCAGGCGCCGCTGCCTGCCGAGTGCGACCGTTTCTTGGTAAGCTTGGGGCAGCCGCTGAACTAATCTCAATATACGGAACACAGGAGCCGGCCCGGCCGGAAGCAATGCCAAGAAAGCAATTTGATCTGATCGTGTTCGACTGGGACGGCACGCTGATGGACAGCACGGCCGCCATCGTCAAGTGCATCCAGGCGGCCGCGCGCGATGTCGGCTTGCCGGTGCCGAGCGACGAAGCCGCCTCGCACGTCATCGGACTGGCCCTGCCCGAAGCGATGCAGGTGGCGGTGCCCGACATGGAGCCGGCCATGTACCCGCGCATGGTCGAGCGCTACCGCTACCATTTCCTGACGAAGGACCACGAACTCGTCCTGTTCAAGGGCGTTCGCGAGATGTTGAGCGAACTTTCGCAACAGGGCTACTTCCTGGCCGTGGCCACGGGCAAGAGCCGCGTCGGCCTGAACCGGGCCCTGAACGCGGCGGGCCTGCTGTCGATGTTTGACGCCACCCGTTGTGCTGACGAAACGTTTTCCAAGCCGCATCCGGCCATGCTGCAGGAACTGACGCGCGAACTCGGCCAGGACATGCGCCGCACCGTGATGATCGGCGACACCACCCACGACTTGCTGATGGCAAACAACGCCGGGGCGGCCGGCATCGCGGTCGAGTACGGCGCCCATCCGGTCGACCAGCTGCTGGCCTGCCACCCGGTGTTTTCCGCCAGGACCGCAGTCGAGCTGCACGCCTGGCTGGCCGAGAACGCATGATGGACGTGGTCATCTGCGATTCGGCGGCGCTGGTCGATGGCGGGCAGGGCGTGCGTTTTCCGGTTGTCGCCTTTGGCGACCCGGCCACCGGCTTCGTGGTGCGCTTCGGCGGCAAGGCGTATGCTTACCTGAACCGCTGCGCCCACGTCCCCACCGAACTCGACTGGGTGCAAGGCCAGTTCTTCGAGTCGAGCGGCGAATATTTGATGTGCGCCACGCACGGCGCCGTCTACCGTCCCGAGACCGGGCTCTGCGCCGGCGGGCCTTGCCGCGGCGCGCGCCTGCGGGCGATCGCGGTGCGCGAGGCCGACGGCAAGGTGCTGTGGCAACCCGACGAACGGATCGCCGCCCCGGTATGATGGGATAGAACGCAGCACGCCCTTAACTTTACCTACTGCTTATGAGCGACAACTTCAGGAACGATGACGAAAGCCGGCTGGCAGCGAACCCGACCGCAAGCAACTGGGAACGCGAGACCCTCGAGAAGCTCGTCTTCGCCACCATCAAGGAGCGGCGTGCGGCGCGGCGCTGGAGCATCTTCTTCCGGCTCGCCTTTCTCACGGTGCTGATTGTCGGCCTCTGGACCTACCTCGGCCTGAGCTTCGGCAGCGACGACGAAAACCTGGGCCGCCATACGGCGCTCATCGAAATTAACGGCGAGATCGAGGCAGAAGGCAGCGGTTCGGCCGATAATGTGATTCCTTCGCTGAACAAGGCCTTTTCCGACGCCGGCTCGGCCGCGGTGGTGCTGCGCATCGACAGCCCCGGCGGCAGCCCGGTCCAGGCCGGCATCATCGTCGACGAGATCCGGCGCCTGAAGAAGGGTTACCCGGACAAGCCGTTGTACGTGGTGGTCGACGAGATCTGCGCTTCCGGCGGCTATTACATTGCCGCGGCGGCCGACAAGATCTATGTCAACAAGGCCAGCATCGTCGGCTCGGTGGGTGTGCTGATGGACAGCTTCGGCTTTACCGGCACCATGGAAAAACTCGGTGTCGAGCGGCGCCTGATGACGGCCGGCGCCAACAAGGGCTTCCTCGACCCCTTCAGCCCGCAATCGGAAAAGCACCGGGAACACGCCCAGGAAATGCTGAACGAAATCCACCAGCAATTCATCTCGGTGGTGCGCGCCGGACGTGGCGCGCGCCTGAAGGAAACCCCGGAAACCTTCTCCGGGCTGTACTGGACCGGCGCCAAGGCGGTGGACATGGGCCTGGCCGACGGCTTCGGCACCGTCGACACGGTGGCGCGCGACATCGTGAAGGCCGAGGACATCGTCGACTACACGGCCCACGAAGGCTTGCCGGAACGGGTGCTGAAGAAATTCGGCGCCTCGGTGGGCTCCGGCGCCGTCAAGGCCATGTCGCACACGGTGCTGCCGCAGCTGAAATGATCAGCAACACTTAAGCAAGCTGGAGAAGGTAAGCTGCGCTGATCGTGTTCAATTGATCCTTGAAAGTTCCGCGAAGTGTCCTATAGTGGACTTCGTGGTTCTTTCCAGGGAGGGCGACCAATAACAAGTGCCAACCTGTTCGCACAGTTTCATCTGTTGACGCGCGCACCGCATGCTTGCGGTAATTGAGAGAATTCAATTCCTCACACTACCTGTCCTCCAGGGGAAGTGAAAACGACGGTGCAAACCGTCGTTTTCTTTTGCGGAGGACGAAAGCCGGCGCTCAGGCAGGGGTATCGTCGGACACGACCGGCTGTGGCAGGGGAGCCCCGTCGTCATGCTGGACGAAGCCGCCGGCTTCCAGCCAGGCCTGGAAGTCGCGCTGGGCGCGGCCGAACCAGGCGGCGCGCAAGGGCGCATTGGTCTGCCCATGCAAGTGGGGAACATTGCCGCCGCGGGTCCAGCGCGCTAACGCCAGGCGGGTCGGGAACATGACCGTGTGCGACCGGGCCAGCGACAGGCGCATGGCTTTCACCGAGGCCGGGGAGAGTGGTGGGCGCGTATCCAGGGTTGGTTTAACGGTTTGCATCGTGTAATCCTCTTAATAACCTGCCATTTATTCCTACCGCATCCCTCATCAATTCTGCTGGTTGCGTTAGGCCGATTCCTAATGGAGTTGAAGTCTATCAACCGTTGGTCTGCTCCGATTGATCTAGCGCAAACGAGCGCATCATCTCTGTCCACGCGGTAATAGCTATCAGCCTTCACCGAGCATGGGCCATCTGGTACAGTCTCGCCCATGAGTAAATTATCCCTGGACCGTATCCTGCAATCGCAGGGTTTCGGCACCCGCAAGTACTGCCGCGCCCTGATCGAAGACGGCGACGTCGCCGTGAATGGCGTCATCGAAGACAACTACAAGGCCACGATCGACACCGCCGGCCTGGTCCTGACCGTATTCGACGAGGAATGGGTCTACCGCGAACACGTGTACATCGCGCTGTACAAGCCCGCGAATTTCGAATGCTCGCGCAAACCCAGCCACCATCCGGGCGTGCTGACCCTGCTGCCGGAACAGTTCGGCTGGCGCGAAGTGCAGCCGGTCGGCCGCCTCGACCACGACACCACCGGCCTGCTGCTGATGTCGGACGACGGGCCCTTCATCCACGCCCAGTCCTCGCCCAAGCGCCATGTGCCGAAGATCTACCAGGCCACCACGGCCGAGCCGGTCACGCCTGAACTGGTCGAGCAATTGCTCAGCGGCGTACAGCTGCACGACGAACCGGCGCCCCTGAAAGCCGTGTCCTGCGTGCAGCGCGGCGAGCACCAATTGGAAATCGTGCTCGAGCAGGGCAAGTACCACCAGGTCAAGCGCATGCTGGCCGCCGCCGGCAACCATTGCAGCGCGCTGCACCGTTCGGCGATCGGCGGGCTGACGCTGGAAGCGCTGGGCTTGAAGGAAGGGGAGTGGTGCTTCCTGGAGGGGGCGCAGCTGGATTTGCTGGTGCCTGGGGTGTGATGCGGGGGTGGTGCCGGATGGGGTAGCGGTAACGCGGGGGTGGTGCTGGATGGGGCCGCGGTGGCGCGGACGTGGGTTGAACGCGTGGGCGGCGCACACGCAGCGTTTGTTCTCGCGGTCGGGCATAGCCGACCACCCTACCGTTTAAACGTGCGACAACAAAGCTGATCTTCTTGCAAACTTGTATTGACTCGCGTCAGACCGTGGTCGGCGCGAGCGTGTGCCGGCGGACGCGACGACACCTTTTTGCAACCGCTTATTGTCGCCCCTTTGCTCCAGATGCCGCTTTCCTACCGTCCCCTCCTGCTCACGCTGCCCCTGATCTGCGCCGCCGGCGCCCACGCGCAAGACGCCCCGAAAGTCATTGCCGACTGCGCCAACATCGGGGACAACACCGCGCGCCTCGCCTGTTTCGACACCCTGGCCGCGACCCCGGCCCCGCGCACCGAGGCGGCGGTGGTGGTCAATCCCGTCGACGGCACGCCGGCCGCCACCGTGCCGGTGGTCACCGCCCAGCCGTCGGCCGAGAGCAGCGCCAAGTTCAGCCAGCTCGACCACTGGGAACTCGACGGTGCTTACCAGCGCGGCGTCTTCAAGTTCCGCCCGCACCATGCAAGCTACCTGATCGCCACCCGCAGCTACCGCACGAACGATGCGCCGTATGCGCCTTACCGCGAACTGAACGACGACGCGGATCTGTCGAAGGCCGAACTGGCTTTCCAGCTGAGCTTCAAGATGAAGATGATCGAGGGTGCCTTCGGCAAGCCGGTCGACCTCTGGTTCGGCTATACCCAGAACAGCTTCTGGCAGGCAGCGAACAGCAAGGCATCCAGCCCGTTCCGCGAAACCAACTACCAGCCCGAGATCATGGCGATCACGCCGCTGGCAATCAACCTGGGCGGCGTCGATTTGCGTTTCGCGGGCCTGGGTTTCGTGCACCAGTCGAACGGCCAGTCGGGCTCGCTGTCGCGCAGCTGGAACCGCCTGTATGCCCAGCTGGGCGTGGAAAAGGACGGCTTCTCGGCCACCGCGCGCCTCTGGAAGCGCCTGAACGAAAGCGACGACGACAATCCGGACATCGTCGACTACATGGGCCGCGGCGACCTGGCCCTGGCCTACCGTCGCGACGGCCACATCTATTCGTCGACGCTGCGCTATAACTTCCACACCGACAAGGGCGCGATCCAGGCCGGCTGGGCCTTCCCGCTGGCAGGCAACCTGAAGGGTTACGCCCAGGCCTTTGCCGGCTATGGCCAGAGCCTGATCGACTACAATTACTTCCAGCGGTCGATCGGTTTCGGGGTGCTCGGCACCTTCTGACCGCGCTTCAGGAGGAAGGGTGCACTACAATGGCGCACCCTCATTTTCCTGACCGCCAATGAAACTTGCGACCATCCACGATGGCAGCCGCGACGGCCAGCTGGCCGTCGTGTCGCGCGATTTGAAGAGCGCGCACATGGCCGACGCCATCGCGCCGACGCTGCAGGCCGCCCTCGACGACTGGGCCTTCATCGCGCCCCAGCTCGACAGCCTGTACACCCAGCTGAACCGGGGCGAAACGCGCCGCGCCTTCGATTTCGAGCCGCAGCGCTGCATGGCGCCGCTGCCGCGCGCCTATGGGTGGGTCCAGGGAGCGGCCTACCTGCATCACGTGGAACTGCTGCTGCGCGCGCGCAACGCCGACATGCCGGAATCCTTGCGCGACGATCCCCTGATGGTCCAGGGCGGCAGCGACGCTTTCCTCGGCCCGCACGACGATATCCTGCTGGCGCACGAGGAATGGGGCATCGATTTCGGGGCCGGCCTCGCCGTCATCGTCGACGACGTGCCGATGGGCGCCACGCCCGACGAGGCGCACGGCAGGATCCGCCTGCTCATGCTGGCCAACGACGTGTCGCTGCGCAACTTGATTCCGGCCGAGCTGGCCAAGGGCGGCGGCTTCCTGCAATCGAAGCCGGCCGCCGGCTTTGCCCCGGTGGCGGTCACGCCGGACGAGCTGGGCGAGGCCTGGCGCGGCGGCAAGGTCCACGGGGCGCTGCGCTCGACCTGGAACGGCCACCTCGTCGGCCAGCCGGATGCCGGCGTCGACATGGCCTTCAATTTCCCGCAACTGATCGCGCACCTGTGCAAGAGCCGCAGGGCACGCGCCGGCACGGTCGTCGGCGCGGGCACGGTGTCGAACCGCCCCACGGGCAAGGCCAAGGCGTCGGCCGGTTACGGCTGCATCGCCGAGCAGCGAGCCCTGGAAACGGCGGCCGATGGCGCGCCGAGCACCCCCTTCATGCGTTTCGGCGATACCATCCGCATCGAGATGCTGGACGAAGGCGGCAAGCCGGTGTTCGGCGCCATCGAGCAGACCGTGCGCAAGGCCTGAGCCTGGCGTTCAGGGCCGCGCCGGCCCGTCCCAGAAAGCGTCGCCCGCCGCCGCGCCCTTCAGGTCGACCTCGATCGGCCTGGCCACCCGGCGCAGCGTCTGCGACAGGCGCAGGCTGCCGTCGGGCGCATGCACCCGGAACCAGAGCAGGGCCACGCCGGACAGGCGCAGCTTTTGCCCGGTGAACAAATTGTCGCGCACGATGCTCATGCCTTCCAGGCGCAAATCGAAGTCCAGCACCGGGGCGCCGGCGGTGCGGCCGGCGTAGCCGAGATAGCGAGCCGTGTTGTAGAGCGGACTGCGCTCGCCGGTTTCGCCGGCCCTCAAGGATTCGATGAAGGCGTCAACTGTCTTCAGCGCCGCGCCGGCCGCCCCGGCCACGGCGCTCAGTTCCTTCTTGTCCTCGCCTTTGGCCGCATCGGCCAGCTTTTGCAGCTGGGCGATGCGGTTGGCATAGTCGGCGCGGTGGCCGGCCAGCGTACGCACGCGCCCAAGCAGGCGTTCGTGCTGGGCAAGGTCGAGTTCGCCCAGGTAGCCGCTGCCGAGGCCGGCCAGCTGCGCGGGGCAGGTGCTGGCAAGCGCGCTGAGGAAGAGGGCGCGCGCCCCTTCGCCATACGCCATCGCGCTGGCACTGGCGTCGGTCTTGAACAGCGAGGCGGTATCGGCGCCGGCGCGCACCAGGGCCGGCACCACGGTCAGCGCGGTCGTCACGCTGGCCAGCACCGCGCCGGGCGGCGTGTGGGCGTCGATATAGGCCTGCATTTCCTTGTTCCGGCGCGACATTTCCTCGCCCATGCGCACAAGGGTGTCGTTCACGGTGCGCGCCGCCAGCCCCCCCTGGCTAGCGAGCGGATCGTGAACCACCAGCTGTTCGCCGGCGGGCAGGGCGGCGCACACTTCGGCAGCCAGCGTGCGTGCCAGGTCGAAGGCGCGCACCAGGCCGGCGGCGCCGAACTGGCGCGTCTCGACGCTGCCGGCCAAGGCGCGCACGTTTGCATCGGGCAACTGGGCCAGCAGGGCGGCGCGCTCGGCCTCGAGCCTGGCCTGGCGCGCCTCGGCTTCGCGCTGGGCAGCCACGGCCTCACTGGCTTCTGCAGACGCCGCGGCAATCCACAGTTCCAGCGCATGCTGCGTCGCATCGAGCGCGGCTTGCGTCACCTGGGCCGCTGTTGGCGCCGGCGCCAGCCCCATCAGCAATGCCGTGCAGAAAATCAGTTGAATTCGCGGAAATGGCATCGCTTACACCTGTGGTTTGAATGTGTTACGAGTTGTAAAAGTCAGCGGTAGAACGTGGCAGAAATACATCATAAATGTAACAAAGTGTCGGGGAATATGAGGAAAATTGAAGAGAACATTTTTTGCCGAAAATCAAGTTTAATCTTAATAAAAATAAATTCTAAGTAAAATCAAGGACTTGAATGTTGCATAGGGACGTCATTTAACGGTTACAACGACAAAACACGATTGCCGGACCGTGTGGGCTTTCTCTGGAGAAATGAGTTAGAATCCGCCAGTTATCTAAGTGTCATCGTGGATCGATTGGAAACTCATTTCATAGTCTCTGAAGTCGGCTTGACGGTATCGCTGGTCTTCTCGCTGGTACTCGTTGCGACGACGCGCTGGCATGGCCGGTTTACGCTGGATGCAACGCGCGGCGTGCAGAAGTTCCACAGCGCACCGACGCCGCGGATCGGCGGCCTGGCGATCATGCTCGGCCTGTTCGTGGCCTGCGCCCTGTCGTCCGACGCCCAGCAAGCCCTGTTCGCGCCGCTGCTGCTGGCGTCGCTCCCGGCTTTCCTGTTCGGCATGGCCGAAGACCTGACGCGCCGCGTCTCGATCGGCATGCGCCTGTTCGCCACCATGGCCAGCGGCGTGCTGTGCTGGCTGCTGACCGACGTGCACATCCTCGAGACTGGCATCGATCCGCTCGACACGGCCCTGGCCTGGCTGCCGCTGTCGGTCCTGTTCACCGCCTTTGCGGTGGGCGGCGTGGCGAACGCCGTGAACATCATCGACGGTTTCAATGGCCTGGCCAGCGGCACCGTGATCATCGGCCTGGTCGCCCTCGGCTTCATTGCCGACGGCTGCGGCGACGCCGAGCTGGCGCGCCTGTGCTTCCTGGTCTGCGCCGTGACGGCCGGCTTCTTCCTGGTGAATTTCCCGTTCGGCAAGCTGTTCCTGGGCGACGGCGGCGCCTACCTGCTCGGCTTCCTGCTGTCCTGGCTGTCGGTAATGCTGGTCTACCGCAATCCCGGCATTTCGCCCTGGGCGCCGCTGCTGGCCTGCGCCTACCCGGTGTTCGAGACCGTGTTCACCATCGCGCGCCGCCTGTGGTGCCGCCGCCATCCCGGCCAGCCGGACAGCTGCCACCTGCACAGCCTGGTCAAGATCGCGATCACCGGCCGTTATTTCCGCTTCCTCAGCGCTTCGCTGCGCAATGCCTGCGTCTCGCCGTTCTCGTGGGCGATCGCCGCGGTGCCGGCCGTGCTGGCGGTGCGCTTCGCCGAGGACGGCGCGGCGCTGCTGCCGGCCACCGCGGCCAGCTTCGCCCTCTACCTCGGTTTCTACTGGTACGTGGCCCACGCCGCCCGTGCGCGCCGCCGCCGCGCCATGCGCAACGGGGCGCGCGTGGCCCTGCCGGCGCTGGCGCCGGAACCCGAGCCGGTCCAGTCCTGACGCCGAAATACCCCTGTTTCTCCTCCCTGTTCCCTCTATGGTTATAGGGCAACAACGGCGATAATCCCACCCTGCATATAGGCGACCAGGGGAGCAGGGCATGGCGGAAGACAGCGACGCAGAGAAGACAGAAGACGCATCGCCCAGAAAACTACAGAAGGCACGCGAAGAAGGCGACATTCCGCGCTCGCGCGAACTGGCGACCTTTGCCGTCCTGATGACGGCCGGCGCCGGCCTCTGGATCACCGGCGGCAGCCTGATCGGCCGCCTGCAAAGCGCGCTCGAATCCGGCCTGACGCTCGACCGCGAGCAAATCCAGAACCCCACCGTTTTGCTTGAGCGCATCGCCAACGACGTCGGCGGCGTGCTGCTGGCCTGCCTGCCGCTGGCCTTTGCCATCATGCTGGTTGCGCTCGCCGCGCCGATGATGATCGGCGGCTTCAATTTCAGCGCCAAAGCCTTCATGCCGAACTTCATGAAGCTGAACCCGATCGCGGGTATCGGCAACATGGTGTCGACGAATTCCCTGATCGAACTATTAAAGGCCATCGCCAAGACCCTGGTGGTGGGCGCCGTGGCCTGGATCGTGATCCGCAGCGAGACCGATGCGGTGCTCGGCCTGGCGGTCGAGCCGGTCGGCACCGCGACCGGCCACCTGGGCGACCTGATCGCGCACACCTTCCTGTACATCGTCGGCGCGCTGGGCGTGATCGCCCTGATCGACGGGCCTTACCAGATTTGGCATTACAACAATAAACACAAGATGACGCGCCAGGAAATGATTCAAGAATCGAAAGAATCCGACGGCAATCCTCAGATTAAAGGGAAGATTCGCCAGATGCAGCGGCAAATGGCGCGCAACCGCATGATGCAAAATGTTCCTACTGCAGATGTGGTCGTGACCAACCCGACCCATTACGCGGTGGCGCTGAAGTACACCGACGGCCAGGCCGGCGCGCCGCGTGTGGTGGCCAAGGGCGTCGACGAAGTGGCCGCCAAGATCCGCGAGCTGGCGCGCGAGAACAAGGTGGCCCTGCTGGAAGCGCCGGCCCTGGCCCGTGCCCTGTACAAGCATACCGAGATCGATGACGAGATCCCGGAAACGCTGTACTCGGCGGTGGCGGAAGTGCTGGCGTATGTCTTCCAGGTGCGTAACTTCAAGGCCGGCGGCCATTACCCGGATCGCCCGACCAGGCTGCAAGTGCCGCCGGAGATGGACCCGCTGAACCCGGCATCGCAGAAGAAACCCGAATCTAATCAATAAGGAAGCATTCGATGAATAGTTTGAGACTGCCAGCATGGCTGACCGGCTTGGGCGCACGGGGCAACGCCCTGGCTGCGCCGATCCTGATCATCCTGCTGTTGGCCATGATGATCCTGCCCTTGCCGGCATTCGTCCTCGACCTGTTCTTCAGCTTCAACATCGCCCTGTCGGTGATCGTGCTGCTGACCGCGCTGTACACGGTCAAGCCGCTCGACTTCATGGCTTTCCCGGCGATCCTGCTGGTGTCGACCATGCTGCGCCTGTCGCTGAACGTGGCCTCGACCCGTATTGTCCTGACCGAAGGCCACACCGGCGGCGCCGCGGCCGGCAAGGTCATCGAGGCCTTCGGCCACTTCCTGATCGGCGGCAACTACACTGTCGGTATCGTGGTGTTCGTGATTCTCACCATCATTAACTTCACCGTCGTCACCAAGGGTGCGGGCCGTATCGCCGAGGTCGGCGCACGCTTCGCCCTGGACGCGATGCCGGGCAAGCAGATGGCGATCGACGCCGACCTGAACGCCGGCATGATCGGCGAAGCCGAGGCGCGCAAGCGCCGTGCCGAAGTCGGCCAGGAAGCCGAGTTCTACGGCGCGATGGACGGTGCCTCGAAGTACGTCAAGGGTGACGCCGTCGCCGGCATCATGGTGACCCTGATCAACGTGATCGGCGGCCTGATCGTCGGCGTGGTGATGCACGACCTGCCGGTCGGCGAAGCGGCCAAGACCTACACCCTGCTGGCCATCGGTGACGGCCTGGTGGCCCAGATCCCGTCGCTGATCATCTCGATCGCGGCCGGTATGGTGGTGTCGCGCGTTGCCAACGACCAGGACATCGGCGGCCAGATGGTGGGCCAGCTGTTCGCCAAGCCGGAAGTGCTGTACATCACCGGCTTCATCATCGGCGGCCTGGGTCTGATCCCGGGCATGCCGAACCTGGTGTTCCTGCTGCTGGCCGGTTCGCTGATCGGCTCGGGCTACCTGCTGGCCAAGCGCGCCAAGAACGCACCGCAGCGCGAAGCCGAAGCGGCGGCCGAAGAAGCATCGACCAACGCCAGCAAGGCGGCGTCCAGCGAGACCGAAGAAGCGACCTGGCAAGACATCATGCCGGTCGACACCCTGGGCCTGGAAGTGGGCTACCGCCTGATTCCGCTGGTCGACAAGACGCAGGGCGGCGAGCTGCTCAAGCGCATCAAGGGCATCCGCAAGAAGTTCGCCCAGGAAGTCGGCTTCCTGGCGCCGCCGGTGCACATCCGCGACAACCTGGAACTGAAACCGTCGAGCTACCGCATCACCCTGAAGGGCGTGGAAGTGGGCACCGGCGAAGCGATCAACGGCCAGTTCCTGGCGATCAACCCGGGCATGGCCAGCGGCACGCTGCCGGGCCAGGCGACGACCGATCCGGCCTTCGGCCTGCCGGCGGTGTGGATCGAAGCCAGCCTGCGCGACGAAGCGCAGAACCTGGGCTATACCGTGGTCGACGCCGGTACCGTTGTCGCCACCCACCTGAACCACCTGATCACGACGCATGCGTCGGAACTGCTGGGCCGCATGGAAGTGCAGGCGCTGCTGGATCACCTCGGCAAGGAATCGCCGAAGCTGGTGGAAGACCTGGTGCCGAAAGTGGTGTCGCTGTCGACGCTGCAGAAAGTGTTGCAGAATCTCTTGATCGAAGGCGTGCACATCCGCGACATGCGCACCATCATCGAGACCCTGTCCGAGCATGCCGGCCAGACGCAGGACCCGAACGACTTGACCGCGCTGGTGCGTATCGCCCTGGGCCGTGCGATCGTGCAGCAGCTGTTCCCGGGCACCAACGAGTTGTCGGTGATGACCCTGGACAACCGCCTCGAGCGTCTGCTGATGCAGGCCCTGGGTGCGGGCGGCGACGGCACCGGCATCGAGCCGGGCCTGGCCGATACGATTGCCCAGCAGGCGTATAACGCCTCGCAGCAGCAGGAAGCCATGGGGCACACCCCGGTGCTGCTGGTGCCGGGTCCGCTGCGCGTGCTGCTGTCGCGCTTCCTGCGCCGCGCGTTGCCGCAGTTGAAGGTATTGTCGCATTCGGAGATTCCGGAGACCAAGACGATTCGGGTGACCAGCCTGGTGGGTGCGCAGTAATCGTGTCGAAATGGCGTCGGTGTGGAACCGGCGCCATTTTTTTGGTGTTTGAACGTTGGGCGGATGTGGTGTTTTTGCGCCACGGGGCCCGTCGGCGTGCCGTTATTGGTGTGCATGATCCGCGTGGGCACGTCATTGATGCCCCGGCATCAATGACCCCACCGTACGGGAAATAGCCCGATATGTATGCATCACCCCGGTAAATAACCGTAAGGTGGGCACCCCGTGCCCACGCGTTTCGTGCGTATCCATGGGCCTGGAACCACGCGAATTCGCCCGCCAGCTCCTCCCTCGGCTACGTGCCCAAAAACCCTCCCCCGAGAAATAACCCCTTTTTCCCCGCTTTCTCACCAGATGCTTGCTTCACGGCATCGTCAATAATCTCATTCGTGGACAGGCGCTATGCCTTTCGTTGAAATTGAATGCAGTGTGTGCGGAGAAAAAGATGAATGTGAAGAAATTTACAGCGGCAACCTCTCGTGAAGCCTTGCGCAAGGTGCGCGACGCGCTCGGGCCGGATGCCGTCATCCTCTCGAACCGGCCCGTCGATGGCGTGGTCGAGATTCTCGCGTTGGACAACGACGACGTCGCGTCGCTGGCGTCGCCGGCGCCGGAATCGGAAATGGCCCAGCCGCAGCCGCGCCTGGCCCTCGATGCCTTCGAGCCGGAAGCACCAAGCTTCGTCAACCGCCGCGGCGCCGCCCCGGCCGTGGCCCCGGAACACGTGTTCGCCCGCCGCGCCGCCCAGCCCGAGCCGGAGTTCGCGCCCGCTTTCGCCCAGCGCATGCCTGAGCCGGCCGCCGCACCGGTCGCGCCGGCCTTCGACATGGCCGCCATGACCAAGATGATGGAAACCGCCATCTCGCAAGCCAAGGAATCGGCCGCCGCCGAAATGACCGGCATGATGAGCGAACTGCGCGCCATGCGCGGCATGATGGAAAGCCAGTTGGCCGAAATGTCCTGGGGCAGCACCCAGCAGCGCGAACCGCAAAAGGCGACCGTGCTGCGCGAGATGCTGGCTGCCGGTTTCTCGGCCTCGCTGTCGCGCTACCTGATCGACAAGCTGCCGGCCAACAAGGATGCCGCCGAAGCGATGCGCTGGATCAAGACCGTGCTGGCCCGTAACCTGACGACCATGGCGGACGAGGATTCGCTGCTGGACCAGGGCGGCGTGTTTGCCCTGGTCGGCCCGACCGGCGTCGGGAAGACCACGACCACCGCCAAGCTGGCCGCGCGCTGCGTGATGCGCCATGGCGCCGACAAGCTGGCCCTGATCACCACCGATGCCTACCGTATCGGCGGCCACGAGCAGCTGCGCATCTACGGCAAGATCCTGGGCGTGATGGTGCACTCGGTGAAGGACGAAGCCGACCTGCGCATCGCCCTGAAAGAACTGAAGAACAAGCACACCGTGCTGATCGACACCATCGGCATGTCGCAGCGCGACCAGATGGTGACCGAACAGGTGGCGATGCTGGCCGGCGCCGGCGCCGACGTGAAGCGCCTGCTGTGCCTGAATGCGACCTCGACCAACGAAACGCTGAACGAAGTCGTGCGTGCCTACTCGGGCAGCGGCCTGCATGGCTGCATCATGACCAAGCTCGACGAGGCCGCCTCGATCGGCAACGTGCTCGACGTGATGATCCGCAACAAGCTGAACCTGCACTACATCTCGAACGGCCAGCGCGTGCCGGAAGACCTGCACCTGGCCGACCGCGCCATGCTGGTCGACCGCGCCTTCCGCAGCCGCCGCGATGCCGCCAGCCAGTTCGACGACGCCGACCTGCCGGTCCTGATGGCCGGCACCGGCAACCTGAAGAACGACAGCGGCCTGCGCGGGGTGCACCTTGGCTAGTTTCGACTTCGACCAGGCCGAGGGCCTGCGCCGGATGCTGGCCGGCCCGAAACCGCGTCTCGTGACTTTCCTCTCGGCCACGCCGGGCGACGAGAAGGGCGCGATGCTGGTGAACCTGGGCGCGTCGCTGGTCCAGGCCGGCAATGACGTGATGATCGTCGACGCCTGCCAGCGCGAACGCGGCGTGGCGCGCGCACTGGAAATGGAACGCCATGTCAGCCTGCTGCAGGTGGCGCGCCAGGAATGCGCGCTGAACCAGGTGGTGCAGCACGCGCCCCAGGGTTTCCAGGTAGCGACCCTGGTGCGCGACGGCGTGGCCCCGCAAGCCGGCAGCGATGAAGCGCGGCGCCTGGCGAAAGCCTTCGATGTGCTGGTGAAAGGGCAGGGCGGCATCGTGATCGTCGACGGCGAACTCGGGCGCGACGGCAGCTTCGCGGTCCCGATGCTGGCCGAGTCGGAAATCGTGGTGCAGGTGTCCACCAGCGCCACCTCGATCACCAACGCCTACACGCTGATCAAGCGCCTGGCCCAGGAATTCGGACGCCGTCCGTTCGGCATCCTGGTCACCGGGGCGAGCGAGGCGGAGGCCGGGATTGTTTACGATAATATGTCACAAGCGGCAAGCCGTTACCTGGCAGTAACGTTGACGTCGATGGGCTCGGTGCCGGCGGACGAATACCTGCACCGCGCGGCGCGGCTTGGACGGTCCGTGGTGGACGCGTTCCCGATGGCCGGGGCCTCGGTGGCGTTCCGCCAGCTGGCCGGGCGCTTCGCCATGGCGCGCCAGGGCGGCTTCGGCTCCAGATTCGGCTCTTAAGAAAAAGCACAAGCATGTATACCGTCAAAGGGAAAGCGGACAAGAACCATTTGCTCGCCCAGCATCAACCGCTGGTCAAGCGCCTGGCGCACCAGATGAAGGCCAAGCTGCCGCCGTCGGTCGAGGTCGATGACCTGATCCAGGCCGGCATGATGGGCCTGCTGGACGCCATCAACCGCTACGAGGACAACCACGGCGCCCAGTTCGAAACCTATGCCGTGCTGCGCATCCGCGGCGCGATGGTCGACGAACTGCGCGCCAACGACTGGATGCCGCGCAGCACCCGCCAGAACATGAAGAAAGTGGAATCCGCCATGACCGCTCTGCAGCAGCGCCTGGGCCGCGCGCCGACCGAACTCGAGGTTGCCAAGTCGCTCGACATTCCGCTCGAGGACTACCAGGAAATGCTGTTCGAAGGCGGCGGCCACCAGCTGGTCTACTACGAGGATTTTCACGATGACGACGGCAACGACAGCTTCCTCGACCGCTATGCCGTCGATGAGGACGACCCGCTGCGCGCGCTGCTCGACACCGACTTCCGCTCGGCCGTGATCGAGGCCATCGACGGCCTGCCGCCGCGCGAGAAAATCCTGATGGGCCTGTACTACGAAGAGGAACTGAACCTGAAGGAAATCGGCGCCGTGCTCGGCGTGTCCGAGTCGCGCGTGTCGCAACTCCATACACAAGCGGTGGCGCGCCTGCGTGCGTCGCTGCGGGAGAGACTGTGGACTTCGCCAGCCTGATCGGCCTGGCGCTGGCGCTGGCCGGCCTGTTGGTCGGGCACACGCTCGACGGCGGCCGCTTTGCGTCACTCATCCAGCCGGCGGCGTTTGCCATCGTCGTGGTCGGCACCTTCGGCGCGGTGCTGCTGCAATCGGAATCGACAACCTTCCGGCGCGGCATGGCGATGCTGCGCTGGGTGTTCTTCCCGCCGAAAAGCGGACGCCAGCCGCTGGCGCAGGCGATTGCCCTCTGGAGCCTGTCGGCACGCCGCGACGGGCTCTTGTCGCTGGAACAGTACATGGGCACGAAGGATGTGTTCGTGCAGAAGGGCCTGCGCCTGGTGGTCGACGGCATCCACCCGGACAAGCTGCGCAACCTGCTGGAAACCGAGATCAACGCCTTTGAGTTCGGCGAGCGCCAGGCGGCGCGCATCTGGGAGTCCGCTGCCGGCTATGCGCCGACCATCGGCATCCTGGGCGCGGTGCTGGGCCTGATCCACGTGATGGAAAATCTGTCGGATCCGTCGCGCCTGGGCTCGGGGATCGCGGTGGCGTTTGTCTCGACCGTGTACGGTGTCGGACTAGCCAATCTGTTTTTCCTGCCGGTGGGGAACAAGCTGAAGGCAATCGTCACGGACCAGGTGGCGCAGTACGAAATCCTGCTGGAAGTCTTCCACGACCTCGCCACCGGCAACCATACCCGCGTGGTGGAAGAGCGCGTGGCCAGCCTG
Source organism: Massilia sp. YIM B02769 (assembly GCF_030411995.1). GTDB lineage: Bacteria > Pseudomonadota > Gammaproteobacteria > Burkholderiales > Burkholderiaceae_D > Telluria. Next base: position 265,702 of record NZ_JASNRC010000002.1, on the reverse strand, counting down.
CTGGCGAAGCGCTGAGCCGACGATGGCGCGCAAACGCTACGACGAGAACGGCAACCATGGCCATGGCGCCGGCGCCGGCGACAATGGGGACCGCTGGCTGATTTCCTACGCCGACTTCATCACCCTGCTGTTCGCCTTTTTCGTCGTGATGTACGCGATTTCCGTGGTTAACGAAGGCAAGTACAAGGTGCTGTCGGATGCGCTCGGCAGCGCCTTTGGCGGCCAGCCGGAAACCCCGCAGGCCAGCAGCGCCATCGACGCCTTGCCGCTGAGCGGCATCATCGCCCGCAAGCGCGCCGAAGCCGCCAGGCGCGAGCGCGAACGCATGAACACCCTGGCGCGCGACCTCAACAATTCCCTGATGCCCCTGATCCAGGCCGGCAAGGTGCGCGTGGTGCAGACCGGGCGCGGCGTCAGCGTCGAGATCAACGCCAGCATCCTGTTTGCCGAAGGGCAGGCCGCGCTCGGCGAGGAATCGCGCGCGACGCTCGGCACCGTGGCGGGTTTGCTGAAGAACGATCCGCATGCGATCGAGGTCGAGGGGCATACCGACAATCTGCCGATTGCCAGCCCGCTGTTCCCGTCGAACTGGGAATTGTCGACCGTGCGCGCCAGCAGCGTGGTGCGGCTGTTCATCGACAACGGGATTGCCCCGGCCAGGCTGACGGCCATCGGCCGTGGCGCCAACCTGCCGGTGGCGCCGAACGACAACGAAGAGGGCCGGGCGCGCAACCGGCGCGTTGCCATCACCATCCTCACTGCCGTTCCCGAAGCGGCCAATCCGCTCCCAGGCTAGCGTGAAATATTATTTCATTGCAGCCACCTGCTTGAAATAATATTTCACTGTGTCGGCGGCGTCACTGTCCGCCCCTCTCCTTTCCAGCTTCATCCTCCCGCATCCCGCGCCAGCGTCCTGGCGGCTCGCTTGCACCAACCGTTCCAGTTTTTGTTGCGTTAAAAAGCGTGTATTTCTCCATGCTATTTGCGTGCGCAATTCTATCGAATATTCACAAGACACTGAATTATCGAGGAAATTTCTATTTCCATGTATCACAAATGTTGTGTCTGGCACAAGGCTCCGGTGTGCAAAAATCGTTCTAAATTTGAGTAGTAAAAATGCCAGCTGTTATTTCCGGCCGGATAAAAAGACGCTACTATGTCGAGTTGTTGAAGCTAGGAATTTTTTCTCCCAATCAATTAGTGAGGCTCTGACGATTCCGCCTGTGCTGTTGAGTCCAGGCTGGTATAGCGGGTTTTCTCGACGTAATAGAGTGCAAAGATGGAATTGAAAACTGCGGGTGAGTGGTCGCTGTCTTCCGGTGTCTGGGAACTCGACATGGACCGGCCCGGCCTCGAGCTGAAACGCACCGCGCTGGGTTATCCGGTGTCGTCGCGCCTGTCGCGCGAGGTCCTCGGCGCGCTGATGCAGGCCAGCGCCTTGCCGCGCGACGGGTCGCTGCATTTTCCTCCCGAATTCAGGTTCAGCCCGCTCAGCGGCGAACAGCTGCGCGGCGCCCGGCCGGCCGACAAGGACGAGGCCTGGGTCGCCCCGCATGGCGCCGCGCCGCACACCGGCCAAAGCGGCCGCGTCCTGGCCGGCCTGCGCCAGAGCGCGCGTCCGCTGGCGCTGGCGCGCGCACGCCGCCACGATCCCGAGGCCGAGCCGGATGCCGCGCTGCCCCTGCCGCCGCCCGGCGACTACGAATTCTTTTCCGCTTCCTTCGGCAGCCTCGATGCGGTCCTGCTGGCGCTCGATCCGCGCAAGGGCACCCTGTTCGGCTGGGTAGCCGGCGTCGACGAATGGGTCGAGCTGGAAAACGGCAAGCCGCTGCTGCTGAGCGAAACGGCCTTGCCGCGCGGCGCCTGGCGCGCCGAGCTGGCGCATGGTTTCCACAGCCGCCTCTACCTGCCGACCGAGCGCGGCCTGGCCTGCGTCACGCCCGACATCGCCGCCCTGGTCTACGAGGTGGACTATGCCGGCGACGGCCCGGCGGTGGGCGCCCCGGTCGGCTTCGACGGCCGCGTCTGGGCCCCGTGCCGCGAGGCCGGCAAGCTGGTCTTCATCGGCGTCGATCCGGCCGGCGGCGCCGCCCTGCGTCTGGCGCTGCCCGCCGGCATCGAGCCGGGCGAGATCAGCGCGCCGGTGTCCCAGGGCCGGGTCGCCTTCTGGCCTTGCGCCGGCGGCCAGCTGCGCCTGCACAAGCAGGTCAGCGGCGAGGTGCTCGCCGCCTTCCTTCCCTGGCCGGCCGGCATCGCGCCGCAATTCCAGTTCGGCAGCCCCTACCTGGCGCTCGACGGCGCCCTGTGGCAGATCTGCTTCGACAACGCCAGCCAGCAGTACACCTACCTGAAGCTGGGCACCGACGGCGTCGAGCAGGCGCCCGCGTCCTCGCCGCGCCTGTGCTCGGGCAGCTACACCTACCGTTTTTCTACCCGCTTCACCGACGAACCCTGGAACGATCCGGAGCAGGGCGACGACAGCACGCCGAGCGAAGTGATCGTTCCCCTGGTCGAGTCGCCGGCCACGAAGAGCGCGATCGGCTTGAGAATCGAAAGCCACGAAGCGCTCGAGACCCTGCTGGCCTCGAACGAGAAGCTGCGCGCCGAGCTGGTGGTCGACGACGCCAGCGCGACCACCGGCTTCCACACCATCGCCGTGGCCCAGCCCTGGCGCCTGCGCCTGTTCCGGCATGGCGGGCGTTTGTGGGCCTACCACCCGCTGCTGAAATCGATCGCCGGCTGGGACCTCGCATGAAGCCATTCATCGTAGCGCTGGCCGCCGTGGCGGCCCTGTGCGCGGGCTCCGCCGCGCGCGCCGCCGACATCCAGCACGCCTTCCTGGTCCAGAACTCGGGCTGGATGGAACCCTTCTATGTCGACCCCGCGTCCCGGCTCAAGCCGCTGGTCGGCGCGGTGGCCCAGGCCGCCAGCCGGCCCTCGGAAAAGGTGTTCACACTGGCCTTTAGCCAGAGCAACGGCAAGAACCAGTCGCCGCTGCTGCTGGGCGAAAACCAGGGCGGCGCGGGCGCTGGCGCCGGCGTGAATGCGCGCCTGGCCACGCTCGGGCTGGCGCGCAAGGGCGAGGGCGCGGCCCTGGCCGACACCGACTTCCAGGAAGCGGTGACGCGCACCATCACCGGCCCGTTCCAGTCGCGTCCCGGCATCGTCTGGATCTTCACCAACAACAAGAACAGCCCGAACAACGACCAGCAGACGGCCGAGCGCAACCGCGACTTCTACCGCCTGCTGCACCTCGAGCCCTCGATCCGCAAGACCGTGGTGTTCCCGCTGAAGATGCCGGTGCAGGGCAAGCGCTACCAGGCGCGCGGCCTGATGGTGTACGCGCTGGCCTATGGCCAGCCGGCCGCCGACGCGCTCGACCGCATCCTGGCCGAAGGCCGCCTGAAGCAAGTGCTGACACGCGCGCCGGCGCGCCTGAAACCGGTGGATGCCGACGCCGTGCGCATCGTCCCGCGCGCGGTCGGCAACAGCGGCGCGGTGAAGACCAGCCTCGGCGCCGACGGCCGCACCGTCGTGCTCGACGTCGACGCGGCGGCGCTGGTGCCGCGCATCACCCTCGATGCCTCGCTGCAGAATCTGTTCTATCCCTACGTGATCGAGCGTGCCGAAGTGAAGGCGGCGCTCGGCGCGGGCGGCCGGCGCACGGCGCTCGAGGTCAGCCCGGCCACCGTGTCCGGCCTGCAGCCGGCCGCCAGCCAGGCGGTGCGGGTGCGCTTCGACCTGCCGGTCGAGCAGATTCCGTCGGCCTGGTCGGCCCAGGCGATCGCCGCGATGGGCAAGCAGGTGCTGCTGCCGATGCGCGCCGAGATCGGCCTGGCCGGCCAGCGCCTGGTGCTGGCCGACAGCTTCGCCGACGAGCTGCGCGAACTGTTCCCGGGCGACCCGATTTCCGAAGTCTTCACGCCGCCCGAGACGGTGCGCGCCTCGACGGCCCGGGTGCCGCTGCTGGTGCGCGTGCAGTATCCGCTGCTGCCGGTGTTCGTCATCGTCGGCGCCGTGCTGGCGCTGCTGGGCGGCCTGCTGGCCCTGGGCCTGGTGTCGCGCCGCAGCACGCGCTATCCGGTCAAGGTCGACGGCGTGGCGCGCCAGGTCCTGCTCAAGCCCTTCCAGCAACTGGCGCTGCTCGACGCCGACGGCAACCCGGCCGGCATCGTCAAGCGCGGCCTGGGCCGCCCGGCGGTGCTGAAGGTCGAGGACGGCCACACGATCGCGCTCGGCTGATTTTTCGCTTCACCCCCATACGACAACAACAGCCCTTCATTCCACTGAAAGAGACCAACATGGCACAGGAAAACAAAGACAACGCCGGCTTCAGCCTGCCCGATCCATCCGCTCCGGCAGCGCCGGCCGCCCCCGACGCGGTGTCCACACCGGAGGCCGGCACGGCCGCCACCGGCTTCGAGACCCAGCCGGCCGCCGCCCTGGCGGCCGAGAACACCGGCTCGCGCGACCTGCTGATCGGCGGCGCCATCCTGCTGGTGCTGTTCATCGTCTTCTTCCTGGCCAAGAACGCCTATGCCAACGGCCTGGTGGCGAAGAAGCTCCCGCCGAACAAGGCGAATGCCTCGGCCTGGTGGCTGTTCACCTTCCTGGCCAGCGCCGCCACCGGCGTCGTGCTGGCCGGCGTGAACGCCTCGCGCTTCATGGCGCCGGTCATCGTCGGCCCGATCGCGGTGGTGGCCCTGGCTTCGCTGGTGCTGACCTTCACCGCCAGCCGCAAATAAGCCGCAGATAAGCAGCAAACAAGCACGCACCAGCCCGCACAGCAAGAGGAAACCACCATGTCCGACAATCTCAACCAGTCCCTGGGCGCCGCCGAGCGCAAGCAGGAAACCGTGATCGACCTGCGTCCCACCCTGTTCATCGGTATCGGCGGTACCGGCATGGAAGTGCTGATGCGGGTGCGCCGCCGCATCCTGAACACCCTCTGGGGCAGCGCCAACAACCGCGTGCGGGTGGACAGCCTGGCCGACTTCCCGGTCGCCCAGTTCATCCAGTTCGACCTCGACAGCGGCGCCATCATCGACAGCGGCCGCTCGCAGGCCGACGACCTGCAGTTCGACCAGGTCAAGTTCACCGACGAGGAGAAGGTGGTCGAGTCCTTCGACATGGAGCGCTACAGCCGCGACGAGGACGCGCTGGAAAAATACCCGCACGTGAAGGAATGGCTGCCGCTGACGCCGAAGCGCATCCGCGAGCTGGGCATCGATCCGAGCAAGGGCGCGGGCCAGATCCGCGCCGTCTCGCGCCTGTACTTCTTCGACAAGTACCCGAAGGTGCGCGACAAGATCCGCCAGAAGCTGAAGGTGCTGAAGGCCGGCCTGTCGCACGAGCGCCAGCTGTCGCAGCTGGGCCTGCGCATGGAAACCGGGCGCTTCCGCGTGGTGGTGGTCGGCTCGGTGGCCGGCGGCACCGGCTCCGGCGCCTTCCTCGACATGGGCCTGCTGGCGCGCGCGCTGGCGCGCACCGAGGTGACCCAGGCCGACGTCGAACTGATGCTGTTCCTGCCGACCGGCTATGCCGGCGCCAACAAGGACCGCACCGAAGCCAACGGCTACGCCGCGCTGATGGAACTCGAATCGGCGATGAAGGGCAACACCGGCTATGTCGGCCGCTGGGACGCCTACGACCGCCACGAGCTGCCGCGCGAGCCCTACAGCGAGGTCTACCTGGTCGACTCGGGCAACCTGGCCCAGCAGAATACCAAGGACATCAAGGACATCTACCACATGGTGGCCGATACCCTGTTCGAGGACTTCGCCTCCGGCGACTTCGCGCGCAACAAGCGCTCGGTGGCCGTGAACCAGGCCCAGCACAAGAACTTCCCGCACGACGCCCTGGTGCCGAAGCACCGCTTCGCCGACATGCGCCTGACCTATTCGAAGCGCTTCTCGGCCTTTGGCCAGTCGCTGCTCGACACGCGCCAGGAAGCGCGGCGCGACGCCCGCGCCCACCACTGGGCCGGCGCCATGCTGAAGGCCTTCTTCGGCGTCGGCAGCTCGGACGTCGGCGCCAACCGCGCCACCGACAAGCACCGCGACGACTTCATGGCCACCCACATGGGCCTGCGCGCGCTGCCTTTCGGCGACTTCCCGGTGTTCTCGGACAAGAACATCGAACTCAAGCGTAGCAGCGGCGAATTCAACGACTACCTGGTGGTCGACAACCTGCTGCAGGACCGCCACGGCCTGCTGGTGGCCGGCATCGAGCAGCGCGTCAACAACCGCGTCGACGCCATCCGCAGCGGCTTCGACCGCCGCGAATGGCCGGCCCAGGTGCGCGAGGCGATGCGCGAACTCGAGCGCGACGCCGTGCGCGACCAGGACTCGACCGCCGACACCACCGAGGACCGCGTCTCGAAGCGCCGCCGCGAGGAATTCGAAACCATCAAGGCCACGGTGCGCGAGCAGCTTTACGCCTACCTCGACAACAAGGAACACGGCGGCCTGGAATACGTGCTGTCGCTGGTCGAGCAGATCAAGGACCGCCTGGAAGCGGCCGGCGCCGGCATCGTCGCCGCGCTGGGCGTGAACGCCGAGCGCTACCGCGAGATCAAGGAAGCGGTGCGTACCCGCGAATTCGAACGCCTGCTGAACAACCTCGAGCAGACCAAGGGCGGCTTCTTCGGCAGCGGCGAGAAGCAGGCCGCGCTGGTGCTGGACCACCTGCGCATTGAGATGGCGAACGCGCTCAAGTTCCACCTGCGCGCCAAGGCGGCCGACGAGGCCGCGCTGCTGATGGGCGAGATCTCGCAGTGGCTGGGCCGCAAGACCGGCGTCGACGCCCAGGGGCGTGCGACCTGGAACGGCCTGGTCGGCGAATTCCAGGAAGGCCGCGAAGGCGTGCTGGCCATGCTGGGCGAGCTGCAGCAGCTGAACGCCATCCTGCAGACCGAACTCGGCAAGGACTACGCGACCCTGATCACGGTGCCGGTGGCCGACCAGCAGGTGGCGCTGCCGAACGCGCTGCAACTGCGCGACTGGGCCGACGAAGCCTTCAAGGACATCGGCGGCTCGAAGACCCTGTTCCCGATGCTGTCGGAAGCCGACTCGCGCCGCGAGATCCTCGCCAAGGTCAAGCGCATGGCCGAGCGCCAGCTGCTGCTGGTGGCGGCGGGCGACGACGGCGCCGATGCCGACCCGCTGGCCGAGGCCCTCGAGCAGATGAGTTCGACCGAGCGCCAGGAGCGCTTCCGCAAGCTGCTGGCCTGCGCCATGCCCTGGATCGACGCCCACATGGGCGACTTCGCGGTCAAGGGCGACCAGTTCAAGTGCTTCGTCGGCGTCGCCAACGCCGACGAATTCGCGCGCCGCTTCGGCCACGAGCTCGACAAGGCGGTGCCGGCCCATGCCGGCATCACCCCGGCCCAGCTGAAGATCGTCGAGACCGGCATCCCGGGCCGCGCGGTCTGCTATTGCGAGCTGTCGGGCGTGCCGATGACGGTGCTGCGCGGGATGGACGGCTGGCGCACCAGCTACCGCAAGGAAGAAGAGCGCAGCCCGACCCACACCCACATCGATTCGACCCAGTTCAGCCACCCGATGGCGCCGAGCACCGAGGAGATCAACCGCCTGGCGGACGACTTCAAGAGCTTCCTGCTGGCGGTCATGCTCGGCGTGCTGACGCGCTCGCCGCAGCGCCTGGTGCCGAACGGCCAGTACCAGTTCACGGTGGCGCGCGGCGACATCCGCCGCATCGGCAACGAGCGCGCGATCCGCCAGAACGGCCTGCCGCAGGCCTACCGCGACGCCATCGTGGCGCGTGTGCAGGACGCGCTGGCGAACCTGGACGGCGTGCAGATCGCGGCGCTCGGCGCGCTGTGCGGCTACTACGAGAAGGAAGTCTACGCGCCGAAGCTGGTGGCCACCGCCAGCGGCACCGAACTGCCGCGCCAGGGCTTCGCCAGCGCGATCGCCGCGGAAGCCAAGCTGGACCTGGGCGACCGCGCCAGGCGCAAGGGCGTCAGCGCCGAGGACATCGCCCGCATGGGCGACCGCCTGCTCGACAGCCTGGCGGACTGGACCACCGCGGTGCCGGAATCCGATGCCGACGCCTACGAGTGGGAAGTGCGCGAGCCTGGCGCCGACGGCAAGCCGCGCCTGAAGATGGTGGTGCAGCCGGCGATGCTGGAAGCGGGCCGCCTCGACGCCCTGGCCGGCGCCGCCGCTCCGATCGTGGTGCCGCAGGTGCAGGCGCAGGTGCAGCCGGCCTGGGTCCAGCCGACCCTGGCCGCGACGACCGGCGTTCCGCCGCTGGCCCCGGCCCCGGGCCTGATGCCGCCGCCGTTGGTCGAGCACCAGTACCACATCGGCGTCAACGGCCAGCAGTATGGCCCCTACGGCATGCAGCAGCTCGGCCAGATGCTGCAGAGCGCGCAGATCGCCGCCGCCGGCACCAAGGTCTGGCGCCAGGGCCTGCCGGGCTGGGTCGAGCTGACCCAGCTGGCCGAACTGGCGCCGCTGCTGGCGCCGGCCGCGCCGTCGATGCCGCCGCCACTGGCCTGATCACGGGGAAACGTCTTGGACAACTGCGTCACTTGCCGAGCCTCCCTGTTCAGTACGGTGCATTTCTGCCCGTACTGCGGCGAGGATCTTCGCCCCGGCGGGGCAGGCGAAGCCGCGCCGGCGCCGGACAGGACGCCGGCGCCCGCACCGGCGCCCGCACCGGCTCCGGCGCAACCCGCGCCGGCTCCTGCTCCTGCGCCGCCGCAACCCGCGCCGGCTCCTGCTCCTGCGCCAACGCCGGTTCCCATCCCGGTGCCGGCGCCGGAACCGGTTGCGGAACCGGCTGCGCCAACGCCTGCCGCGCCGGCGGCAAGCGTTGAAGCCGCGCCGTTTGCACCGGCCACGCCGGCAATCAGGGAGGAGGAGCAGCCGCCGAAGAACCGCAAGGCCCTGATCATCGCCGTCGTGCTGCTGTGCCTGGCGGCCGCGATGTTCATGCGCAAGCCGGCGCAGACCGAGGCGGCCGCCTGCGCCCAGGTCTACGAAGCGGGCAAGCGTGCGCTGGCCGGGGGCGACGAAGCGGCTGCGCGCACGCAGCTCGAGCGTGCCGGCGCCGCCTGTGGCACCGACAGCGCCGAAGCGCGCGATCTCGGCGCCCGCATCGAGGCCGTATCGAAGGAGGCACACGCTGCCGCCGCCTGCGACACGCAGCTGGCCGGCATCGGCGAGCGCCTCGACGAGAACGACCTGGCCGCCGCGCGCAAGGGGCTCGATGGCCTCGACCGCGACTGCGCGGCCGGCGCCGGCGTCAAGCCGCTGAAATCACGCCTGGCGCGCCAGTCCAGGACGGCCAGCGAAGCAAGCGAACGCGCCGGCCAGCTGCTCGGCCAGGAAGACGGCGCCGGCGCCAGCCAGGCCATCGACCGCCTGGAGCAGGCCGACCGCTCGCATCCGGACCTCGCACGCCTGCGCGCCGAGGTCCAGCGCCTGGGCGAGCGCGCCAGTGCGGTCGAGCTGCCCGCAGCCCCGGACCTGCCCGACGAACCCGCGCCGGCGCCGGCAAGCGCGCCGCGTGCGCGCAGCGCCGTGCCGGCGCCGGCCCAGCCGGCGATGCCGTCGGCGCCGTCCGTGCATGTGCAGGCGGCGCAGATGCAGGCCCAGATGGAAGCGCAGATGGCGCAGGGCTTCCTGCGCGACGCCGAGCGCGCGCTGGCGCGCGGCCAGTTCGACGCGGCCCGTACCTATATCGACAGCGCGCGCCGTGTCGATCCGAACAACAAGCAGGCCGACGCGCTGGCGCAAACCGTGCGCGAGCGCGAACGCCAGGTCCTGCAAAACGAAACCACGATCCGATAAGCCAGCGGACGACTGAAGGAGCATGTGCATGAAGAAGCAAATCAACCGACTCGTTGCCGGCGCACTGATCGCCATGCTGGCCGCCGGCTGCGCCACCCAGCCGGGCCAGCCGAACCAGCAGTATGCGGGCAACGCCCCGGCGAACAGCGCCAACGCCAATGACGACCCGTGCAGCGTCGGCGGCAGCGCGCTGGCCGGCGCCGCCGTTGGCGCCCTGCTGGGCGCCCTGGTCGACGGCAAGCGCGGCGCCGTGCGCGGTGCGGCCCTGGGCGGCGTGACCGGCGCGGCCGGCTGCGTCGCCATCAATGCGCGCTCGCGCCAGACCAAGAGCGCGGCCCAGGCCGACCAGGAATACCTGCGCGCCCGCGGCCGCATGCCGCGCGAGCCGGAAGTGGTGGCCTACACCCCGGTCCTGAACAGTGCGGTGGTCAAGCGCGGCCAGCCCTTCGTGGTCAGCTCGACCGTCGAGCTGGTCAACGGCAGCACGCGCCGGGTCGAGGAAGTGCGCGAGGAAATCGTCGTGCTCGATCCGAGCGGGGCGCCGTTCAAGCAGGGCTCGAAAGCCGTCGCCAGCACGAATCGCAGCAGCGGCCGCTTCGAGAACTCGTTCGAACTGACCCTGCCGCAGGGTGTGTCCCAGGGCATGTATGGCCTGAAGACCAACCTGTACGTCAACGGCCGCCTGGCCGCCAGCCGCGACCTGCGCACCCAGCTGGTCTGGAATGGCGTCGAGGGCCGCCTGGTCGCGATGCGCTGAGCGGCATGGCCAGGACCATCCGCTGCGACAACGCGGAGTGCGAAGTAGCGCTGCCGCGGCTGGCGCTCGCCTTTTGCCCGTTCTGCGGCAGCGCGCAGACGCGCCGCGCCGAAGCGGCCGAGGCCGCCGAAGCCAGCGCCCAGGCGCCCGCCGTCACGGTCGCCACCGGCACGCCGGCATTATCGGCAGCGGGCGCCAGCGCGCAGCCGGTGCCGGCCGCCGCCATGCATCCCGGCGCCGACACCGACGCCGCGCGCGCCTTCGAGGCGCACCTGGCCGCCGAGCTTGGCGACGCGTATTGCAGCGCCGGCCAGTTTCAGGCCCTGGTTGCGTATGCGGGACGGCAGTGGAATATTCCGCGCGCGCGTGCCGAGACCTTGCTGGCGATGTGGCTGGAGCAGCACCACGCCGTCAACGAAAAGCAGCTGCTCGCCGAGCTCGACGGCTTGCTGCATGCCTTTACCCACGACGACCGCAAGCTCGACAAGAAGGAAAGGCAGGACGCCCTGCAAAGCATCTGCACCCCGCGCCCGGGCTATGCGCGCGGCCTGGACAGCGTGGAAGCCGAGCGCTACCTGATCGAGTTTTGCCGCATCAACAGCGTGCGCGTACGCGTCGGCCTGTTCAAATGGCAAGTGCCCTGAATAACTAACATAACAAGGAAAGCGAACACATGAACGGAAACGACCAGGAGTGGCTGCAGAACCGGATCGCGGCAGCCGTTGCCGATGACTACTATCTCGACCGCGGGGAAGAGCAGCGCATCAAGGAAGAAAGCGCGGCGCGCGGCATCGCCACGCGCGATTGCGAGCTGGTCCTGCGCGAGGGGCTGGAAGCGCACGCGGCGGTGTCCGAGCGCCTCCTGATTGCCGAACTCGACCGCCTGCTGCACCAGTTCACCGACCGCGACAAGAAGCTCGACCCGAAGGAAGAGCGCGATGCGCTGGGCAAGGTCGTGACCAAGGCGCCGGGCAAGAAAGCCGGGCTCGATCCACGCGTGGCCGAGGAATACGTCGCCACCTTCTGCAAGGCGAACGGCGCCACGCGCTCGACCGACAGGCCGGCATGGCTGGTACCGGCGGCGGTGGCGGCCGGCGTGGCGGTGCTGGCGCTCGGCGCGCTGCTCATGCGCAAGGACAACGCGCCCGCGCCACAAGCGGCCGCGCAGGCGGAGCCGGCCATCCACCAGGTGGCGGCGGGCGTGCGCCTGAACGATGCCGACAAGGCCGAGATCGACGACCAGCTGCGCCGTGCCCAGCAGTATGTGGAAGCGGCGCAATACACCGATCCGCCGGAAAAATCGGCCAAGGCCTGCCTTGACCAGATCAAGCAGATCGATCCGGAAGGCGCCTATCGCGGCGCCGAAGTCAAGGCGCTCTCGAGCCGGATCGTGACGCATTACCTGGCCCTGGCCGACGGTAGCGCTGCCGCGAAGGACATGCAGGGCGCGGAAAAATGGCTGGCGCGCGCACGCCTGCTGCGCAGCGACCGCGAACTGATCCTCGAGAAAGAGCGCGCCCTGGGCCTGGCCCGCGCGGAACACTGAGAACGGCCGGGGGCAAGATGCCCTTGGCTTTTCGGCTGCGCGCCCGCACAATGCATGACACAAGTATTCGGAGCTGACATGCAACGCAGACCTTTCCTGCTCGCCGCCCTGGTAGCAGCGAGTATCCTCCCCGCCGTCGCGGGCGCCGCCGGAGCCGCACCAGTGAACGTCAAGCACACCATCGATATCGAATCGAACAATGGCCACGTGCTGGTGCACCTGACGGTGTTCAACTACGGCAGGCAAACGATCTGGATCCCGCGCGAGATCGCGGAAGGGAAGGAGTTGACGGGGCGCCGCTTCGACGTGCGCGCCTTCGACAACCGGCCGCTCGACTACACGGGCAAGATGGTGAAACGGGCAGCCCTGACGGCCGCCGACTACCAGGCCGTCGAACCCGGCAAGACCCTGAAGAGCACGATCGACATCACGCCCTCCTACGCCTTCAAGGGGGGCCGGCACACCTACAACATCGGCTACGCCGGCCCCTTCCTTGCCGACGTGAGCAAGCCGGACCAGCTGGCGGAAAGCCCCGCCAAGCCGACCACCTTCGCCCACACCGGCAAATAGCAAATAAAAAGCCGGCCCCATGTGGCGCCGGCTCCGTCACATCGGCCGTCCGATCAATTCAGCGCCGGGGTGTTTTCCGAGAAGTACTCGTGCGAGTCGGCATTGTCGACCGCCAGGTTCGGATTGCTGATCGCCAGGCTGGCCGCGCCGCTCTGGCCATACACGTGGTCGTCGGTGCCGGCAACCGCATTGAAGTGGCTCATCTCGTGCACCAGGGTGCCGCCTTTCGAATCCGTGCCCGTCAGCGGCGCCGACCAGAAGGCGTTGCAGACGTAGATGCGGTAAGGCTGGGTCGGGTACACGTAGGCGTAGGCGCTGTCGTTGCAGTTGCAGTCGACGATCACGTTCTTGGTGTCGAAGGCGTTCTTGATCGCGGCGTAGTGCGACTTGACCGTGTTCTGGCGCGTCGAGGTCACGGTGCCGAACCATTTCTTGTAGCGCGTGCCCATCACCCCATTCGTCATGTAGGTGTTCGAGTTGTTGGCCATGGTCTTGGCCGCCGAGATCGCCGAGGTGATCGTGCTTTGCTGCGAGGCGCTGCACGAGCTGAAGCTCAGGGCCGCCGCCTGCACCTCGCCGCCGTTCAGTTTCAGGGCCTGCATGATCGGCGAGGCCGAGCCGCGCGGCAGGCGGCCTTCGATGTAGAGCGAGGCGGCGTCGGATTCCAGCACGTCGGCAGCGACGGCAGGGCCGCCGGCCGCGGTCACTTCGCCGAGACGGCCCTTGTTACCTAGGAACAGGTCCGGCGAAGTGGCGCGGTAGCGCACCGAGTAATCGCCGCTGACGCTCATGTCGTACAGCGACGACAGCTCCACCTTCACCGTGTGCGAGGCGCCCGGTTTCAGCAGGTAGTAGTCGGCCTGGGTCGGCGCCTTGCGCTTGACCAGGGCGCCGGTGTAGGGCACCGCCGCGCCGTCGCGCTGCACCTCGAACAGCGGCGCGCTCGTGCCGGCGAAGGGCGTGCGCCACTTCAGCACGTACTGCGGGCTATCCGAGGTGTTCGTCATCGTGACATTCACGACCACGTTGTCGCTCGCGCCAAGCATGTTCTTCTCGGGCGTGACCGCGACCTTCACGCCGTTCGACCCTGCCTGGGCACCCATGGCGACGCCCAGTGCTGCCATACCGACTACTGCCTTCCAGATGCTGTTCCTGCTCATGTGTCTTCTCCGTATGTAAGTTTGTGTTGGCCCAACAGCGGCCTTGTTATTGACGAGTTTTCGCCGAAAGCTTGATCACAATCTAACGAAAACTCACATACATACTGATCAATTCATGAGCTGCTAGCAATTCAAATCGGATAGTGCGCACCTTTCTTTGCGAAAAAATAACAAATAACAATTATTGCAACAAAAGTGTGGCTTTTCACTGACCGCCGTGCTAGGTCGTCTTTACATCACGGCAAGGTCGGATTGTTCTCGCCGAAGTACTCGTGCGAGTCGGCATTGTTGATCGCACGCTCGGGCGAAGTCCGCGCCAGGTCGGCCGCGCCGCTCTGGCCGTACACGTGGTCGTCGGTTCCCGCCACCACATTGAAGTGGCTCATTTCGTGCAGCAAGGTGCCGCCCATCGAATCGGTGCCGGTCAGCGGCGCGGTCCAGAACGCCCGGCACACGTAGATGTTGTAGGGCTGGGCCGGGTAGACATAGGCAAAGTAGGGCTCGTTGCAGCCGCAGTCGACCTTCACAGGCCTGGTCTCGAAGGCATCCTTGATGGCGGTGAAATTGCTTGTGACCGTCGCCACGCGCGTGGCCTCGTGCGGGCCGAACCAGTTGACGTAGCGCTGGCCCTGCTGCTTACGGCTGGTGAGGTAGTCCAGTCCGTCGGCCGCCATCGCGGTGCCGGCGGCAAAGGCGTTGGCGATCGACGTCTGCTGGGCGTTCGAGCACGAACTGAAGGTAAGGCCGGCGCCCGCCGCTGGCGTGGCGGACAGCTGCGGCAGCGCGGCGCCGCGCGGCAGGCGGCCCTCGATCCAGATCGCGGCCGGATTCGAGGCGAGGTCGCCGACCACGAGCTGGGTACCGGCGCCGAGCTTGGCGCTCGGCGCCGCGTGACTCGTCAGGTAGCGCACCGAATAGGCGCCGGTGATCCCCATCTCGTACAGGCTGGACAGTTCGACCCGGGCGCTGCGCGCCTCGCCCGGCGCCAGCACGATGTAGTCCGCATCAAGCGGCGCGGCCCGCTTCACATGGCGGCCGAGGTAGCGCACCGGCTGGCCGTCGCGCGTGATGTGGAACAGCGCGTGCTCGGGCGGCACGAAGGGCGTGCGCCATTTCAGCAGGCGCTGCGGCGTCGATCCGGTGTTGGTCAGCGTGACCGTGACGTTGACATCGTCGCCCTTGCCGATGGCATTCTGCTCGGGCGTGACGGTGACGGCGATGTTCGGATTGGCATGGGCGGGCAGAGCGGCCAGCAGCAGGGCGCAGGCGGCGGGCAGGGCAGAAAACAGGGCAGGATGGCGCATGGATTCCTCCGTCAAAAGATAGACCAAGGAACACTGTGTGCCTGTTATTCCGTCGAGAACTTGCGTAAAGGCAAGGTTACGTAGGGTGGGTTCTCGAACCCACCATTCACCGTGCTGGCAAGGTTCCCAGTTACGTAGGGTGGGTTCTCGAACCCACCATGCACCATACCGGCAACGTTCCCAGCCCCCAGCCCGTGGATATTGGTGAGACTCCTATAACAAAGCCAGCGCTATACTCATCTGGCAACTCTTCCGTCTCTCAACGCCTGCCGTGACAAGGAAACCGTTTTGAAGATCAGTTATTCGTTCAAGCTTCCCACGGCCGCGCAGCCGGTCGCGCCACGCCCGGCCGAACAAAGCTTCGAGTACGCCTACAACGAGTTTTACCTGCAGCTTCCCGCGGACTGGCGCCAGATCCCGACGCCGCAGGAGAATACCTTCCATTACTATTCCGAGGCGTTGAAGGCCGCCATCATCGTCAGCATCGATTTCTATTCCATTCCCGACGAAAAGCTGGCGATGGTGGGCGAACGCTGCCTCGGCAGCCGCCAGGAAGCGATCGAGCAGCTGGCGCCAGGCCAGGTCGCGCTGCTTCATCGCAGCATCAAGCCGCATTCGGGCGGCAGCGGACTGGAACTGCACATGGGCGCCGAGGTGCCGGGCAAGAACATCCACCTCTACCTCGGCTATGTCACCTCGAGGAAGATCTTCAACCTGACCATCGTGTGCGAACCCGACCGTCCTGCCGCCGAAGCCCTGTTCAATGCGGTGTTGGCCAACCTCGGCGTCAAGCTGCCTTGAACCTGCAGCCTTGTCCGTTCGCTACAAACTGAGCGACCCATGACCGTGTTCGGATGGATCGTCCTGTGCCTTGTCCTGGCGCTGCTGTATGCGCTCATCCTGGGAACGAAGCGCTTCTTCGGTCTCGTGTACCGCAAGGCGGGCATGGTGCCCGTGCTGCGGCTGGCGGGTGCGATGCTTGCCTCGCCTGTGCTCGCCTGGAACCGGTATGCGCGCCAGCGGACCCGGCCTGCCGACCGGCCCGGACGTGTGCGTCTATGACGCGTGCTCCGACGTGCCGGCGGCTGTGCAGGAGCGCGTCAACCGGGCGCTCGTTACGCCAGGCGCTTACTTCGCGCATGGACGTCCGGGTGCGACGATCGTGGTCAGTCCGGCGCAGCGGCTGGTCATCGTGCATTATCAGAAGTAGGCCGGCTTTTCGGACGCGGGCATGCCGGCCAGCGCTACTGGACAGTCTGCTCGCTCGCCATGTACCGGATACGCGCATTGTCCGACCAGCTTTTCTCGCCCAGTCGCGGCAGCTTGTCCTGTGATTTGGCAAAGGTCAGTGTGCGCTCGCCATCCTCGATCGTGATCGTGTCGTAGCGGCCAGCCGGCGCATTCATGCTCGTCACTTCCATTTCGCCGCACAGGTCCGCGAACAGGCCCACGGTGCCGAGCAACAGCCGGAACTTCAGGCTTTCCTTCTTTGCCATGGCCACTTGCGCCGCGCAGGCCAGGCGCAGGTCGCCCATGCGCACGACATTGGCCGGCAGCCCGGGGGAGCGCACCTGCACGTTCGGATGCAGGTAGCTGCCCTTCGGGAAGTCCTTGTTGGCCACCACCATCGCGTCGCCGTCATCCACGGTGTCGTGACCGGGCAGGGCGAAGCTGGCGGGCGCGGCCATGGCAAGGAGCAGACGCTTGTCTCCGGAGACGATCTCGACCAGGTTGCCTTCCTGCGCCGGATCGGCCCTGGGCAGCCGGAAGCTCAGCTGTGCGCCGGGCGCCTGGGCGGCGGCGTGCTGCTCGAACGTGGCCCGCGCCGTCTGCAGCAGCGCGTAACGCCAGGCCATGGGCTGGCCCAGCGCGGTTCCGTTGACGTGGACGACCTGCGGCCCGCTGCCGGCCGGCTCGGCGGCCTGCACGTTGCCGGCGAGTGCGACGGCGGCCAGGAGAAAACGTAGTGCCATGGGAAGGAGCCTGTTATCCGAAAACCCAAGCATAACAAGCTGCCCCGGCCCCGATCTTGCCTGAGCGACAGACTGTCAAAATCACGGATCAGACGGCACAAAGCGCGCAGAAACAACAACGGCCGCATCAGCGGCCGTCATCGCATTCAGAAAACCGGAAACTCACACCGACAGGAAGCGCCGCGCCGCGCCGGCGCCGAAGGTTTGCCCCTTGGCGCCATACAGGGTCGACTCGGCGGCGCCGGTCGGGGTGCGCAGCGCCTGCAACACGGTCTGGTTATGCGCCAGCTGGCGGTTGATCAGCAGGCCGTTCACCCGGTTCAGTTCCTTTGCCTCGGCGGTCGAGGCCAGCAGGGCCGACCAGCCGCCGCGGGTCTCGGCATCGGCGTGCGATACGACCCAGGCTTCCATGCCGGCTTCCGAGGCGTCGAACCCCATCCCCCCCAGGGTCGCATGGCGCTGGCGCGACAGCTGCGCCAGTTCCTGCACCAGTGCGGCCTTGTGCGGGACGAGTTCGGCCAGGGCGTCCGCGTCCGCCGCCATCAGCAATTGCTGTTCCTGCTTCATCATGTCAACCAGCGCGGCGATGCGCTCGTGTTCGGCGGGGAGGGTGGCGTGCGGACGGGTCATGGGTCTCTATCGGTTGCGTGAGTGGAGCAGGTCGCGCACGGTATCCAAGAGACCGTCCGCGATCCTTTCTGAATTTACCTGGAACTGCCCATCGGCAATTGCCATCTTGATACGTTCAACTTTCTTGGCATCGAACACTTCGTTCGCCTTGCCGGTACCGCTCGTTGCCTGGGCTTGCGACGACAGGCGTACGCTGTCGGTCTGGGCCGGGGCGGCGGTGGCGGCAGCTTTTTCCGCCTGTTTTGCGTTGGCTGCCGTGGTTTGCGTTTGTTGCTGAAGGCCTTGCGTGCCTTTGAGGGTGTCGTTGATTTTCACAGCCTATCCTTTCGGTTCGGAGCAGGAACTCCGGGATCTGCACTGTGTAACGGCTAGCTACCCACAAACTTTAGCAATCGAGGCCATTCTCTTGAGGTTTTTTTACAATGTCACTTCCACCACGCCGCCAGCCCTTGCCGTACCGCTGACAATCGCCCCGCGCGGGGTGCGGACCTGCACGACTTGCCCTTCGCCGGCATTGCCGATGGCCTTGCCTTCGCCGGTCACCGAGAAGTTCTCGCCGTACGAGACGATGCGCACGGCCTGGTTCTGCTGCACCACCGGTTTGCTCTTCAGGGAGTCGAGGCGCAGCGGCGCCCCGGCCGGCAGCGATACGACCGGCGTGCGGCCGATGGCCTGGCCCATGTCGGTGATGATCCCGTTCGGCATGGCGGCGATGTCGCCTTGCATGGTTGTCAACTGGCTGGCATCGATGGCCTGGCCCTGGGCCAGCGGCACCGCGGCGGTGACGTAGTCGGCCAGCACGCTCACCTGGGCCTGCAGGAACACATTCCACACCGGCGCCGTGCAGCGCACGCCGACCGTGGTCTTGCCCCAGGGGCGGGCGCCCGGCTGCTGGAAAGCTTCCGGCGCCGGACAGGCGGCCAGCGACAAACGCGGGTCGACCGCGCCGATCTTGACCGTCACCTTGCCGGGCAGGCCGGCGCTTTGTGCCTGCAGATATTGCTCGGCCACCTTGCGCAGGGCGGCGCCGTCCTGGCGCGCTGGAGCGCTTTGGGCAAAGGCAGGGGGCGCGGCCAACAAGACAGCAGCGGTAAACAGTAGCGAGTTCTTGAACATGGCATCCAACCTGATTCGGAATGACGCCATCTTAGGCGGCTAGATGCCACAGCGAAACTTTGAATAAACCCGGTTTGCCCGCCCTTATCCATCGATTGGCTGTTGTTGCCCGTACGTATCATTCAGCCTGTCCCAACAAGTTATCGGCCCGGAGGCGGCATGATCGGCAAAATCGACAATTACCTACGCTTCAACGAAACAGCGCTGTCCCTGCGGGCCCAGCGCCAGGAACTGATCGCGTCCAACATCGCCAACGCCGACACCCCGAACTTCAAGGCGCGCGACATCGACTTCGCCAGCGCCATGCAGGGCGCGCTGGCGAAAGGAAGTGGGAGCAGCAACGGCCTGGCGGCCACGAACAACGCCCACATGCAGGGCGCGGCGGACGGCAAGACCCTGCCAGACGGCACCCCAGTGCTGTACCGCGGCGTGCTGCAGGGCGCGGTCGACGGCAACACGGTCGACATGGACGTCGAGCGCAACCAGTTTGCCGACAACGCGCTGCGCTACGAAGCCGGCATTACCATGATCAACCACCAGATCCGCGGCCTGCTGGCGGCGATCCAGAACGGGCAATAATCATGTCGCTCTTTAATGTCTTCAATATCTCGGGCTCGGCCATGAGCGCCCAGGCCCAGCGCCTGAACACGGTGGCCAGCAACCTGGCCAATGCCGACTCCGCCACCTCCGCCAGCGGCGAAGCCTACCGCGCCAAGCAGGTCGTGTTCGAAGCGGTGCCGATGAACAGCGGCGCCACCGGCGTCAAGGTGCGCGAAGTGGTGGAAGACCCGTCGCCCCTGAAACAGGTCTACGACCCGAAGAACCCGCTGGCCGACGAAAAGGGTTACGTGTCGATGCCGAACGTGAACCCGGTGGACGAAATGGTCAACATGCTGTCGGCCTCGCGTTCCTACCAGAACAACGTCGAAACCATGAACGCCGCGAAAAGCATGCTGCTGAAAACCCTGACCCTCGGTCAATAACCTGAGCCAACCATTCCATGTCCACCGTAACCAACACGACCTCCGGCACCTCGATCAACGACCTGATGTCGACCATGAACACGAAGAAGACCGCGACCGACAGCGTCCAGGCCGACACCGACAAGTTCATGACCCTGCTGGTGACCCAGCTGAAGAACCAGGATCCGCTGAATCCGCTCGACAACGCCCAGGTGACCAGCCAGCTGGCCCAGCTGCAGACCGTGACCGGCGTGAACAAGCTGAACGAGACCCTGGAAACGCTGAAGTCGAGCTACCAGTCGAGCGAAGCGCTGTCGGCGACCAACCTGATCGGCCATGGCGTGCTGATCGAGGGCAACAACATCAGCCTGACCGGCGGCAAGTCGGTGTTCGGCGTCGACCTCGCCACCGCGGCCGACAACGTGAAAGTCATCGTCAGCGATCCGAAGAACGGCAAGGACGTTGCCACCATCGACCTCGGCGCCATGGAAGCGGGTTCGACCCCGCTGGCCTGGGACGGCAGCTCGGATGCGGTCGATGCCGCCACCCTGGCCGACGGCGGCTACACCTTCCGCGTCGAGGCATCGCGCGGCGGCCAGCCGCTCACCGACGTCAAGGGCCTGTCGCTCGACAGCGTCGCCAGCGTCAGCACGAATTCCAAAGACGGGGTGAAGATCAACCTCGCAGGCAAGGGCGCCATCACCCTGGCCGACATCAAACAAGTACTCTGAGCCCAGCCGCTCAACTTTTATCTTATCTGGAGAACTAAATGTCTTTTCAACAAGGTCTGAGCGGCTTGAACGGCGCTGCCAAATCCCTCGACGTCATCGGTAACAACATCGCCAACGCCAGCACCGTCGGCTTCAAGGGTTCGACCGCGCAGTTCGCGGACGTGTATGCCAGCTCGCTGAACGGCGCCGGCGGCATGACCGCGGGTATCGGTACCAAGGTATCGCAGATTGCCCAGCAGTTCACCCAAGGCAATATCGAATCCTCGAACAACTCGCTCGACGTGGCCATCAACGGCCAGGGCTTCTTCCGTACCGTGTCCTCGGGCATGGTGCAGTACACCCGCAACGGCCAGTTCTCGCTCGACAAGGACGGCTTCATGACCAACGCGCAAGGCGCCAAGCTGACCGGCTACGGCGTCGGCGCCACCGGCCAGATCCTGGCCGGCGCCCCGAACCCGCTGCAGATCAATGCCTCCGACATCAAGCCGGTGTCGACCACCAAGGTGGGCGTGGAAATGAACCTCGACTCGCGCGCCGTGGCGCCGACCGTCACCCCGTTCGACGCGTCCGACCCGAACACCTACAACAAGCAGACCCCGGTCGACGTCTACGACACCCTGGGCAATGCCCACGTGCTGTCGACCTTCTACGTGAAGAACGGCTCGGGCACCTGGGACGTGTACGCCGCCAACGACGGTACCGAAGTGACCAACCTGAAGGTGGCGCAGGCCGCCCAGGGCACGGGCGCCGACTTCGCCGCCGTGAATGCCGCCCGCGACGCCTGGACCGCCGCCACCAAGGCGATTCCACCGGTGCCGGCCGACATCGCCGCCGCCCTGCAGAACTACGCCACCGAAGCGTCGAAGATGGTCGCCGCCGCCGCCGGCACCGCCGGCGCCAGCACCGACATCCAGGCCTCGATCGCCACCGCCGGCGCCGACGCCGCGCGCATCGCCGGTTACTCGCCCGACCAGATCGACAAGGCCATCGCCGGCGCCGTGAAAGTGCCGGCAGTGCCGATCGGCACCCTGCGCTTCGACGAAAACGGTGCGCTGAACGCCGTGAACACCACGGGTGGCGGCAAGATGAACGTGACCCTGCCGATCTTCCCGTCGACCGGTTCCGAGCCGACCCAGACCATGGAACTGGCCTTTACCGGCAGCACCCAGTACGGCACCGCCACCAGCGACAAGAAGCTGACCCAGGACGGCTACGCCGCCGGCCACCTGCAGCGCTTCTCGATCGGCGACGACGGCATCATCCTCGGCCAGTACAGCAACGGCCAGAGTAAACCCTTGGGCCAGGTGGTGCTGGCGAACTTCGCCAACTCGAACGGCCTGGAACCGCTCGGCAACAACGCCTGGGCCGAATCGGCCAAGTCGGGCACGCCGCTGATCGGCACCCCGGATTCCGGCAGCTTCGGCGTGCTGCAGTCGTCGGCGGTGGAAACCTCGAACGTCGACCTGACCGCCGAGCTGGTCAACATGATCACGGCGCAGCGCGTGTACCAGGCGAATGCGCAGACCATCAAGACGCAGGATTCGGTGTTGCAGACCCTGGTGAACCTGCGTTAATTGATGTAATCGACGCCGCGTGAGTTTCACGCGGTGAGTGGTGGGTACGAGTACCCACCCTACGTAGGGTGGGTTCTCGAACCCACCACAACGAACCGATGCACACCCCGGCACCACAACGAACCGATGCACACCCCGGCACCACAACGAATCGATGCACACCCCGGCACGATAAAGAAGGAAGATACATGGACCGCTTGATCTACACCGTCGCCTCCGGCGCCAAACACGTCCTCGAGCAGCAGGCCACGACCTCGAACAACCTGGCGAACCTGAACACGACCGGTTTCCGCGCCCAGCTCGACACCTTCCGCGCCGTGCCGGTGCAAAGCGAGGGCTTGCCGACCCGCGCCTTTGTCGTCAATAACACCGTCGGCGCCGACTTCACCGGCGGCCCGCTGCAGATGACCGGCCGCGACCTCGACGTCGCCGTCAAGGGCCCGGGCTGGATCGCGGTGCAGAACGCCGACGGCACGGAAGCCTATACCCGCAACGGCGCCCTGCAGATGAGCCCGAACGGCGTGCTGACCACCTCCAGCGGCCAGACCATCATGGGCGAGGGCGGCCCGATCACGATCCCGCCCGACGTCACCGTGACGGTCGGCGGCGACGGCACCATCTCCACCATCTCGAATGCCGAGCGCCCGGCCGCGCCGGTCATCCTCGGCCGCCTGAAGCTGGTGAACCCGGACCAGAACAACCTGACCCGCGGCGACGATGGCCTGTTCCGCCTGAAGGACGGCAGCAATGCCCCGGCCGACCCGAGCGTACGCGTGGCCGGCGGCGCTTTAGAGGGTAGCAACGTGAATGCGGTCGATGCCATGGTGTCCATGATCGGCCTGGCAAGGTCCTTCGAAACGCAAATGAGCCTGATGAAGAACGCCGAGAATAACGCCGCGAAAGCCAGCCAGATCCTCGCTTTGAACTAAGTGTTTCTCCAGCATAATTCTATTGTGCGTGGGGCGTTGTTGCCACCAGCGCCGCCGCCAATAGGAGAAACCCATGATTCGTTCGCTGTACATCGCCAAGACCGGTCTCGAGGCGCAGCAAACCAACCTCGACGTCATCACCAATAACCTCGCCAACGTCAGCACCAACGGTTTCAAGAAGTCGCGTGCGGTGTTCGAGGACCTGCTGTACCAGACCCAGCGCCAGCCCGGCGCCCAATCCTCGCAGCAAACCAACCTGCCGTCCGGCCTGCAGCTCGGTACCGGTGTGCGCGCCGTCTCGACCGAGCGCATCTTCACCCAGGGTAACCCGCAGGAAACCGGCAACGCGAAAGACGTCATGATCAACGGCACCGGCTTCTTCCCGGTGCTGCTGCCCGACGGCACCCAGGCCTATACCCGCGACGGCTCGTTCCAGACCGACTCGAACGGTACCCTGGTCACCTCCAGCGGCTACCCGCTGCAGCCGCCGATTACCGTGCCGGCGAATGCCGAAACCATCACCGTCGGCCGCGACGGCACCGTGTCGGTGAAGACCGCCGGTTCGACCGCCACCACCCAGATCGGCAACCTGCAACTGATGACCTTCATCAACCCGGCCGGCCTGGAATCGAAGGGCGAGAACCTGTACCTGGAAACCACCGCCTCGGGCAACCCGAATGCGAACACCCCGGGCACCAACGGCGCCGGCGTGATCATGCAGGGTTACGTGGAAACCTCGAACGTCAACGTGGTCGAGGAAATGGTCAACATGATTCAAACCCAGCGGGCCTACGAGATCAACAGCAAGGCGATCACGACGTCCGACCAGATGCTGCAAAAACTGTCCCAGCTCTAATTCGTACACGTCTGATCTTACTTCTGAAATCCATGAAAAAGCTCGCTTTCATCGCTACTGTCGCTGCGGTCCTGGCCGGCTGCGGCACCACCCCGACCTCGATCGTGCAGGAAACGCGCAGCGCGCGTCCGGCCCTGGCCGAAGTCGCGCCGCCGACCGACGGCGCGATCTACAACGCCGCGCGCTACCGCCCGATGTTCGAAGACCGCCGCGCACGCCAGATCGGCGATCTGTTGACCATCAACATTGTCGAAAAGACCTCGGCCAACAAGGCCGGTACCAGCTCGGGCAACAAGTCGGGCAGCGCCAGCTTCGGCCTGCCGGGCGTGATCCAGTCGAAGCTGGGCGCCAACGTGGCGGCCGAAGGCAGCACCAAGTTCTCGGACGGCGACAACCAGAGCGCCAGCAACGCCTTTACCGGCACCATCGGCGTGACCGTCACCGAAGTGCTGTCGAACGGCAACCTGATCGTGGCCGGCGAAAAGCAGGTGGCGATGAACAAGGGCATCGAGTTCATCCGCTTCTCGGGCATGGTCAGCCCCGACACCATCCAGAACGGCAACGTGGTGTCGTCGACCGTGGTGGCCGATGCGCGTGTGGAATACCGCACCAGCAGCCAGCTCGACCGTGCCGAGATGAACTCGATGATGTCGCGCTTCTTCCAGTCGTTGCTGCCTTTCTGATTCCGGAGTGATCATGCGTTTCAATTTCCCGCTGCTGGCGCTGTGCGCCGCTCTCACCGCCGCTGCGCCGCTGGCCCAGGCCGAGCGCCTGAAGGACATGACCAGTATCGCCGGCGTGCGCCAGAACCAGCTGTCGGGCTATGGCCTGGTGGTGGGACTGGACGGCACCGGCGACCAGACCAGCCAGACCCCGTTCACCGTGCAGTCGATCATCGCCATGCTGCAGCAGAAGGGCGTGAACCTGCCGCCGACCGGCCAGCTGCAACTCAAGAACGTCGCGGCCGTGATGGTCACGACCTCGCTGCCGGCCTTCGCCCAGCCGGGCCAGAACATCGACATCACCGTGTCGTCGATCGGTAACGCGAAAAGCCTGCGCGGCGGCACGCTGCTGATGACCCCGCTGCACGGCGCCGATGGCCAGGTCTACGCCATGGCCCAGGGTAACGTGCTGGTCGGCGGCGTTGGCGCATCAAGCGGCGGCGGCGGTGCGCAAGTCCAGGTGAACCACCTGTCGGTCGGCAAGATCTCGGCCGGCGCCACCGTCGAGCGCGCCGTCGCCTCGAACCTGGGCGAAAACAACCAGATCCGCCTGGAGCTGAACAACACCGACTTCGCCACCGCCAGCCGCGTGGTCGAGGCCGTGAACAACCAGTTCGGCGCCGGTACCGCCACCGCCCTCGACGGCCGCGTGATCCGCGTGCGCACCCCGGCCTCGTCGGATGCCCGCGTCAGCTTCATTGGCCTGCTGGAAAACATCGACGTCAAGCCGGCCGCCGCTGCCGCGAAAGTGATCCTGAACGCGCGCACCGGTTCGGTGGTGATGAACCAGGCCGTCACGCTCGACACCTGCGCGATTTCGCACGGCAATCTGTCGGTGACGATCGGCGCCGATACGAACGTGAGCCAGCCGGCGCCGGGTTCGCGCGGCCAGACCGCGGTGACCACCACGCCGTCGGTGGAAATCAAGAAGGACCCGGGCAAGGTGCTGCTGGTGAAAGGCGGCGCGTCGCTGGCGGAAGTCGTGAAGGCCATGAATTCGATCGGCGCTTCGCCGCAAGACCTGCTGGCGATCCTGCAGGCCCTGAAAGCGGCAGGCTCGCTGCGCGCCGAACTCGAGATCATCTAAGGACGCACCATGATCGGTAACAGCCCATCCACGAACGACCTGAGCAACAAGTTTGCGCTCGACGCGCAAAGCCTCGGCTCGCTCAAGCAATCGGCCAAGGCCGGTTCGCCCGAGGCCCTGAAGGGCGCGGCGACCCAGTTCGAAGCCATGTTCATCAACCAGATGATGAAGAGCATGCGCGACGCCACGCCGCAGGATGGACTGACCGACAACCAGCAGACCAAGATGTTCACCTCGATGCTCGACCAGCAGCTGAGCCAGAACCTGGCCAAGCGCGGCATGGGCCTGGCCGACGTGCTGACCCGCCAGCTGTCGGTGCAGACCGACGCCAAGGCGCTGGCCATCGGCAGCGAGTCCTCGACCGCCGTCGGCCGCGACGGCGTGGCCGCCGCGCTCGAGATTCCGCTCAAGCCAAAAGCCGGCCCGCTGAAGGAAGGCCTGGACGCCGGCCTGCAGACCCAGGGCATCAGCGCCAGCGGCCGTACCCAGGCGCCGCACGTGCAGGCCTTCCAGGAAAAGCTGGGCGCCCACGCGGCCGCCGCCGAACAGGTGACCGGCGTGCCGGCCAAGTTCATGCTGGGCCAGGCCGCGCTGGAAACCGGCTGGGGCAAGCGCATGATCCGGAATGCCGACGGCAGCAACAGCAACAATTTGTTCGGCATCAAGGCCGGCCCCGGCTGGAAAGGCAAGGTTGCCACCGCCGTCACCACCGAATACGTGAACGGTGTCGCCCACCGCCGCGTGGAGAAGTTCCGCGCCTACGATACGCCGGCCGATTCGTTCAAGGATTACGCCCGCATGTTGGCGAACAATCCACGTTACGAAAAGGTCATCAACAGCAACGGCGATGCGGCGGCGTTTGCCCACGGCCTGCAGCGCGCCGGTTACGCGACCGACCCGAACTACGGCCACAAGCTGTCGAAGATCATCAAGAACTCGTTGGCATAAAGACAGGCATCAGATTCGTCAAAAAGGCGCTCAAGTTTTGACGAACGCTGCCGTAGAAGAACACAGCACATAGAGAAAACGTCATGTCCGGAAACCTCCTCAGCATCGGCAAAACTGGCCTGTACGCGGCGCAAACCGCACTCGCCACGACCGGCCACAACATCACCAACGCCAACGTGGAAGGCTACAGCCGCCAGGGCGTGGTGCAGGCCACGTCGACGACGATGGAGTACGGCTATGGTTTCGTCGGCACCGGCACCAAGATCGCCGAGATCAAGCGCTACAGCGACGATTTCCTGAACAACCAGGTGCGCACCACGACGGCCGCGAAAAGCTCGCTCGATTCCTACTACAGCCAGATCAGCCAGATCGACAACCTGCTGGCCGACACCACGGCCGGCCTGTCGCCGGCGATCCAGAACTTCTTCTCGGCGGTGCAGGACGTGACCGGCAACGGCGCCTCGGTGCCGTCGCGCCAGGCGCTGCTGTCGTCGGCCGAAACCCTGGCGGCGAGCTTCCAGCAGATCGACGCGCGCCTGGAAGAAATCGACGCCGGCGTGAACACCTCGATCGAAACCAACGTCAACCTGATCAACACCTACGCCAAGCAGATCTCGGAACTGAACGCCAAGATCGGCTCCTACGGTTCGACCGAAGGCCGCCAGCCGAACGACCTGCTCGACCAGCGCGACCAGCTGGTGATGGAGCTGAACAAGCACGTGAAAGCCACCGTGACCGCCGGCAGCAACAATGCGCTGAACGTCTCGATCGGCAACGGCCAGCCGCTGGTGGTGGGCCAGCAAGCCTTCCAGCTGGCAACCATGAAGTCGCCGACCGACCTGACCCGCGTGACGGTCGGCTACGCCACCGGCGACAAGGTGGTGCAGCTGCCGGAAAGCGCGCTCTCGGGCGGTGAACTGGGCGGCCTGCTGGAATTCCGCAGCGGCACCCTCGACCGCGTGCAGAACTCGATCGGCCGCCTGGCGATCGGCCTGGCCCAGACCTTCAACGACCAGCACAAGCTGGGCATCGACGGTTCCGGCGCCCAGGGCAAGGACTTCTTCGTGCAAGGCCCGGCCTACGTGGCGGCCGCCGTCGACAACGACCGCACCAGCACCGCCAAGGTCGGCGCCGTGGTTACCGACCCGACCAAGCTGACCGACAGCGACTACAAGGTCGAGTCCGACGGCAGCAGCTTCTACGTCACCCGCCTGTCCGACAACAAGAAGACCAAGATCGAGCCCTACGACCCGGCCGGCACCAAGCAGAGCATCGACGGCGTCGAGTTCAGCGTGTCGGGCAATGCCGCCTCGGGCGACAACTACCTGGTGCGCCCGACCGCGCTGGGCGCCTCGAACATGGCGCTGGCCTTGTCGGACGTGAGCGAAATCGCCGCCGGCGCGCCGATCGCCACCGCCGCCCCGACCGCCAACAAGGGCACCGGCCAGATCAGCGCGGGCAGCGTGTCGAAGGAGTACTACACCGACAAGCCGGCGCTGCCGGTGACGCTGACCTATGACAAGGACAGCGGCAACCTGTCGGGCTTCCCGGCCGGCGCCACCGTGAACGTGACCGTGAACGGCGAGACCAAGAGCTATACCGGCGGCAGCGCCCCGTTCGCGGCGAATGCCAGCTACAGCTTCAACGGCGTGAACATGAGCATGAGCGGCGTGCCGCAGACCGGCGACACCTTCACGATCAACGCGAATACCGCCGGCAATGCCGACACCCGCAACATCCAGGCCCTGGGCGCGATCCAGACCAGGAACATCTTCAACGGCGCCAGCGCCACGCTGCAGTCGGCGTTTGCCCAGACCGTCAGCACGGTCGGCAACAAGACCCGCGAAGTACAGGTGAACGCCAGCGCCAACGAAGCCCTGCTCAAGCAGGTGCAGGGCGCCGCGCTCGACGTGTCGGGCGTGAACCTGGACGAGGAAGCGACCAATCTGCTGAAGTACCAGCAGGCCTACCAGGCCGCCGGCAAGGTCATGCAGATTGCCAACACCATTTTCGACACGCTGTTGTCGATCGCACGTTAATTCCGAGAATCAAGCGGAGACCGGCCATGCGCATCAGTACCAAGACCATCTACGAAAACGCCACCTCGCAACTGAATTCCCTGCAGTCGCAGATGGCGCGCACCCAGAACCAGCTGGCGACCAACAAGCGCGTGCTGACCGCGGCCGACGACCCGATCGCCTCGGCGCGCGCGCTGGAAGTGACGCAGTCGCAGTCGCTGAACACCCAGTACGGCACCAACCGCGCCAACGCGAACAGCTCGCTGTCGCTGGTGGAAAGCGCGATCAGCAACGGCGCCGACCTGGTGATGGACGTGCAGACCCTGGTGGTCCAGGCCGGCAACGGCACGCTGTCGAAGTCGGACCGCCTGCAGATCGCCACCGAGATCGAAGGCCGCATGCAGGACCTGCTGGGCATCGCGAATACCGCCGACGGTTCGGGCGGCTACCTGTTCTCGGGCTACAAGGGCACCACGATGCCCTTCGTGCAGACCGACAGCGGCGCGAATTACCAGGGCGACCAGGGCCAGCGCAAGCTGCAGGTCGGCTCCTCGCGCTCGATCGCGATCAGCGATTCGGGCAGTTCGATCTTCGAGAACAACCGCACCGGCAACGGCAGTTACCAGACCAAGATGGTCGACGGCAACACCGGCAGCGCGGTGGCCGGCTCCGGTTCGGTCTCGGACGCCACCAAGCTCACCGGCCACAACTACACGCTGGAATTCAAGGTCGACGGCGACAAGACGACGTATACCGTCACCGACAACAGCACCAGCCCGAAAACGGCGGTGCTGAGCGACGAGCCCTACGTGGCCGGCAAGCAGATCGCCTTCGACGGCACCTCGTTCACCATCACCGGCGCACCAGCCAATGGCGACAAGTTCGAGGTCAAGCCGAGCGAAAAGGAATCGATCTTCACCACCATGACCAACCTGGTCAACGCGCTGCGCGATTCCGGCGAAGACAGCGGCAGCCTGGCCACCCTGGCCAACAAGCTCAGCACCGCCAGCGAAGGCCTGAAGTCCTCGCTCGACAACATGCTGACCGTGCGCGCCTCGGTCGGTTCGCGCATGAAGGAACTCGACTACCTGGAAGACCAGGGCTCGGACCTGGGCATCCAGTACAAGGGCACGCTGTCGAAGCTGCAGGACCTGGATATCGTCAAGGCGATCTCGGACTACGCCACCCAGCAGACCACGCTGGAAGCGGCGCAGAAATCGTTCAAGACGATGTCGGGGCTGTCGCTGTTCAATTACATCGGCTAAGGCTGGCGATTGAACTGGTGGGTTCGAGAACCCACCCTACGTTATTCACTGCAGTCCCGTTAGCGTTCAAAGCGACCGTAGAGTGGGTTCTCGAACCCACCGGGCCGTAGCGCTGCGTTATCGCGCCGCCGGCCGCAACGGACAATCCGCCCCCAGGTCCTCCACCTTGCGCGCCAGCGCCGCACGCAATTGCGCCAACCCCGCAATCCGCGCATCGATATCGCCCAGCTTGCGTTCCAAGGCCGCACGCAGTTCCGGCCCCGCGTTCGCCTGATCGGCCAGCAGCGGCATCCCCGCCTCGATCTCGGCCAGCGTGAACCCCAGCGCCTGGGCACTGCGCAGATAGCACAGCCATTCCGCCGCTTCCGGCGGATAGTCGCGGTAACCGTTCGCGCGCCGGCGCGCCGCCAGCAAGCCGCGTTCCTCGTAGAAGCGCAGGGTGTCGCGGCTGAGGCCGGTCGCCGCGGCCAGTTCTCCAATGCGCATGATCGCTTCCCAAAAAATGCTTGACCCTGGAGTATACTCCAGGCTTCACCATGGGTCTTTCGATCATGGAGCATTCGATGCAACTTTCCGCCTACCGCAAGCTGGTGCAGGCCAGCGCCCTGTACGACCTCGCCGTCACCGCGCCGCTGGCCACGCCCTGGACCCTGGCGTTCATGCACGCGCTGATGTCGCAGCTGAACGTCGGGCTTGGCGGTATGCCGCTGCCGGCGTTCGAACCCTTCCATATGTTCATCGCCGGCCTGCTGGGCAGCGTCGTGACCGTGTGGTCGCTGCTGCGCCTGCGCCACCCGAGCCGCCGGCTCGGCCTGTACGACGGCGCGGCGCGCTTCCTGTTCTCAAGCTGGATGGCCTGGACCCTGATGGCAACCGGCGCGCCGCTGCTGTGGCTGCTGCTGGTGCCGGAATGCGCCTGGGGCGTGGCGCAGTGGTGGCCGCTGGCCAGGTGCACCGATGCGGCGACCGGCGCCAGGCCGCTCGGGGCATGAAAAAAGGCCGCTCCGGCGAACCGGGAGCGGCCTGGCTTGCTGCGACGCGGCGCCTGGTTGGCAGCGCTTAGTTGGCAGCGCTTAGTTGGCAGCGCTTATTTGGCGGCGCGGCGGCGGCGTGCGTAGGCGGCGCCCAGCATGGCCACGCCGAACAGGGCGATGCTCGACGGTTCCGGTACGTCGGCGGCTTCGATGCCGTTGACCTTCAGGCTGGCGCTGCGCAGGATGAAATCGCTCGACAGCCAGGAATCGTCGCGGAAGGACAGGTAGAACTTGCCGTTCGCGGCGATGTTCGCGAACACGTCGGCGTGGCTCGCGGCGTCGATATGGAAGGTCTGGGTGGTCAGGGCGAGGCTGTTCAGCAGGTCCATTTCCACGGCCGATTTGCTGGTGGCCGAATCGCCCACCTGCACGCGCCAGTCTTCATAGGTGCGGGTCGGGCCCAGCACGAAGGAATCGTTGGTGTTGCTGAAGGTCAGGGTCAGGTCGAAGCTGTCGATGTTCTTCGTGCCCAGCGCGCTGAAATCGAAGACGTCGTTGAACCAGGTGCAGCCCGATGGCGTGTCCTTGACGGTCACTGCGTTGGTGCCCATCTTGTCGCACGGCTTGCGCACGCCGGTGTTCGTGTTGACGTAGCCCGTCGCGCTGCCGTAGTTCTTGTCGACCGACCCCAGATCGATGACGCTTGCGTTGGCGGACGCCGCGCAGGCGAGCAGCAGGGCAGGAAGGGCGCGCTTGATGATTGCTTTCATTATGTCTCCAGTTGGAACAGGTATCGAAAAAGGACTTCGTTACCTATTTAGCAAGCGCCGTGCCAGCTGGAAATTACCTTATAAATTCAGCAACTTATGTCAAAACAAGCTTTGTTGTCGATAAAACATTGTTACGCATTGTAAAGAATTTCGACAGGAAATTACTAGTTACGAAACACCATTCGTATTTACGTCGTTAAACGGTCGTCATTGCTCACCATTTCCTGCAATTTATCCTGGGTGAGCGCCCCGCTGAAGTAGTAACCCTGCATCTGGTCGCAGTGATGGTGGCGCAGGAACGCCAGCTGTTCCCGGGTTTCCACGCCCTCGGCAATGACCTTCATTTTCAGGCTGTGCCCGAGCGCGATGATCGCCCGGGTGATGACGGCGTGGCCGTCGTGCACGCCGCCGCCCAGGAAGGAGCGGTCGATCTTGATGAAGTCGACCGGGAATTTCTGCAAATGGCTGAGGCTCGAATAGCCGGTGCCGAAATCGTCGATCGACAGGCGCACCCCGAGCGCCTTGAGTTCGGCCAGCGCTTCCATTGCCTCGGCCGGACGGTCCATCAACTGGCTTTCCGTGACTTCGAGTTCCAGCATGCGCGGATCGACCTGGTGCCGTTCCAGCACCTCGGCCAAATGGCGCGCGAACTGGCGCTGGCGCAGCTGGCGCGCAGACAGGTTCACCGAGATCACGAAGTCGTGGATGCCGAGCGCCTGCATCGCCTTCAGGGCGCCGCAGGCTTCGGCCAGCACCCATTCGCCCAGGGGCACGATGAGGCCGGTTTCCTCGGCCACCGGGATGAATTCGTCGGGCGAGATCATCCCGTGTTCCGGATGGCGCCAGCGCACCAGGGCTTCCGCGCCGACCACCTTGCCGCTGCGCAGGTCCACCTTCGGCTGGTAGCCGAGCATCATCTCGCCGTTGCGGATCGCGCGGCTGAGGCTGGCTTCCAGCATCAGGTGCTGGTGCACGATCTGGTTCAGCTCGTCCGAATAGAACTGGCAATTGTTCTTGCCCAGGGTCTTGGCGTGGTACATGGCGGCGTCGGCGGCGCGCATGATGCGGTCGACGTTGTCGCCGTCAACTGGGAACAGGGCGACGCCGATGCTGGTGCCGGGCACGATTTCCTTGCCGGCCACCTCGATCGGGTCGCGCACGCTGCGCCGGATGCGTTCGACCAGGTCGGCCACGTGTTCCAGGCTCGGCTGGTCCTGGATGACCAGCACGAACTCGTCGCCGCCGACGCGCGCCACCGTGTCGTTCTCGCGCATGTTGGCGCGCAGCCGCTGGGCGATTTCCTGCAGCACCGCGTCGCCGGCCTCGTGCCCCAGGCTGTCGTTGATGTGCTTGAAGTTGTCGAGGTCGAGGAAGGCGAGGGCGCCCAGCACCCCGTTGTGCAGGGCGAATTCGATGGCCTCCTTCAGCTGGTCCTGCAGCAGGGTGCGGTTGGCCAGGCCGGTGAGCGGGTCGTGGTGGGCCAGGTGGTGCAGGCGGCGCTCGTAATGGCGCGCCTCGGTGATGTCGTTGATGACGGCCACGAAATGCGTCACCTCGCCATCGATATTGCTCACCGGGTCGATGCGCAGGTCGTTCCAGAAGATGTCGCCGTTCTTGCGCCGGTTGCGCAGCACCGAACGCACGCTTTCCCGGCGCGCCAGCGCATCGTGGACACGCTTGTGTTCCTGCACGTCGCAGCCTTCGATGCGCATGAAGCGCGGGTTGCGGCCCTTGATCTCGGCCAGCGTATAGCCGGTCATCTGCTCGAAGGCGGGGTTCACGTACTCGATCTTGTTGTCGCCGCCTTCGCAGCAGGTGATGACGATCGCGTTCACGCTGGAATAGATGGCGCGCTCGCGCACCCGCAGCCCCTGCTCGGTCCGCTTGCGCGCATCGATGTCGAGCCCGGTGCCGAAGACGCAGGGCAGGCTGCCCAGGCTGGTGCGCGCGCAATGGAACAGGAAGGTGGTGCGCCGCCCGTGCTTGCCGATCAGCTCGGCTTCGTGCGAGGAACTGCCGTGGTCGAAGGCGTCGAGGATCTTCTGCACGATGGCCGGCCGCTCCTTCTCGTCGAAGAAGAATTTGACGTTACTGGTCGGCAGTTCCTCGCTCGACATCTCCAGCGCTTCCTCGAGCTGGTGGTTCCACAGCAGCAGGTGGCCGCTCTGGTCGATCACGTAGAACACGCAGGGCAGGCCCTCGATGATGTCGGCCACCGGCAAGTCCTGGATCAGCGAATAGCGCGGCGGCACGACGCCGGTACGCGGAATGACGATCACGCTGAAGCTGCCGGGCTGGTCAGGGTCAAACGACTGCGGCGCGATCGTCACGCGGATCGGCAGGCGGTTGCCATTCGAACAGAGCAGGTGACCGGTCGACTCGGCATCCGCGCGGGCGGCGACCGGGATCGCGCCTGCGGCGCCTGCATCGTCGAAGGCGATCAGGCGCTCCAGGGTCTGGTTGCGGATGTCCGCCGCCGTGTACCCGGCCAGCTTTTCGCAGGCCCGGTTCCAGCTCGTGATGCTGCCTGTGGCATCGACCACGAAGACGGCAAGCGGCAAGGGTGAGAGATTCAAGGTGCTCTCCGTGGCCGCTGAGCAAATGCCCGGCGGCTCGGCATGTATGACAGGCCATGATAGCGCAGCGACTGGTGCCGTGCGAGCGCTGATTTCTCGCGTGCGGCAGATAGGAAGTTAATTTTAACTGTTGACTCGGCAGCAAGAATGGCTGGGTTATTATTGACTGGAAAGCTAAAATACCAGGCCTGATGGCCATGACTTTGGACGCCCCATCCCCACATGAAATCCCTCGTTCTCACTTTTGCCTTGATGGTCGGCAGCATGGGCTGGGCGGCCGCCGAGGAGCCCAGGGAGGTCTCTATGGTGCAATTGATTGCTGATCCAGCACGGTTCGATGGCCAGGCGATCCGCGTCATCGCTTACCTGCATCTGCAATTCGAAGGCGATGCAGTGTATCTCCATCACGACGATTTCAGGCACGCGATCATGCAGAACAGCATCGCGATCGATCTGACGGACTCCCAACGGCAAGCAGCGGCGAAGCTGAACAAGACGTACGTAATGGTGGAGGGCACGTTCCGCGCCAACGCAGCAGGGCATATGGGACTATGGCATGGAGCCGTAGGCGAAGTCAGCAGGCTGAGCGCCTGGACGGTCGACCGCACCCGGCAAGCGCGGCCCGGGAAATACAAGGCCCTACCTTAGCGCAACCGGACAACCCGCCGACCTGCCTCCAACGGCAGCAGCAAAGTGCGGCCGCATGGAAGAAACGCCCGAATGCCGCGCGATGTTTCTGTGTGGTCAAACGCCGGCGCCGCCGAACGACTCGGGCCGCCGCGCAAGCAGCTGCGACAGCCGTTGCAGACCCGCCTGCAAGCGTCCGCGGTCGGGAATGCTGCCGAGGGAAATCCGGATGGCATTCACGGATGCGCCGCCGCTTGCAAAGGCCTCCGCCGGTGTTACCGCAATGCCCTCGCTGTCGGCCGCGCGCGCAAGCTGGGCGGAGTTCCAGTAGGCCGGCAAGGCGAGCCACACGTGCAGGCCGTCGCCCAGGCCGCTGTAGCGCCCCGCCAGGACATCGCGCGCCATCCGGTGCCGCAGGCGCGCTTCCTTGCACACGCCTTCCAGCAGGCGGCCGGCCGAACCGTCGCGTATCCACTGGGTGGCCAGGGCGGCCGTCAGCGGCGCGGCCATCAGCGCGAACGACCTGAGCGCGACCAGGAAACGTTCGCGTTCGCCGGGATCGCGAATGAGCACGAAGGCGACACGCAGGCCGGGCGTCAGGCATTTCGACAGGGTCGAGATGTAGACCACCTGTTCCGGGGCGAGCGCGGCAATCGGCGCCGGCGGGGAGTCGGCCAGCAGCCAGTAGGGATCGTCCTCGACGATGCGCACCTTGCAGCGCCGGGCGACGCCGGCGAGTTCCTTGCGCCGCCGTTCCGGCATGGTCACGGCGGTCGGATTCTGCAAGGTCGGATTGAGGTAGACCAGCCCGGGCTGGTGCCGGCGGCAGGCTTCCTCCAGCGCCGCGGGCAGCATGCCGTGCCGGTCGGCGTCCACCGCAACGATGCGCCGGCCGAACTGGGTCGCCGCGGCGCGCAGGCCGGGATAGGTCGCCGGCTCCGCCAGGATCACGTCGCCAGGCGCCGTCAGCGCAAGGATCAAGGCGGCGATCGCCGCCTGCGCACCCGGGCAGACGACCAGCTGGCTGGCATCCACCTGGCCGAACATCGGCGCCAGCCAGGCGGCGCCCGCCTTGCGGTCGGCCTCGCTGCCGCCGCCCAGGTGGTAGGTCATCAGCAAGGCATTGTCCGCCCGCATCAGGACCTGCGCCAGACCCTGCTGCAGCAGGTCGTCGAAGTCCACGCCGTCCGGCGGCGGCGGGGTATTCATGCTGAGGTCGAGGACCGCGGTCAACTCGGCCTTCGGCGCCGCCACATAGGTGCCGCGCGCGCCGCGGCCCTCCAGCAGGTTGCGGCGCCTGGCTTCGTCGTAGGCGCGCGTGATCGTGGTCAGGTCGACCCGCAGCCGCGCCGCCAGCCGGCGCTGGGGCGGCAGGCGGTCGCCGGGTTGCAGCGTCCCCTCGGCCACCGCCGCCTGCAAGGCATCCGCAATCTGCAGGAAACGCGGCCCGCCGTGCACGGCCAGGCGCGGCAGCCAGCCCGGCGCATCCTCGTCTTGTATGGTTTTCAACTGGGACATTTTGTCTCGATGTATGGAAATTGTTTTTGAGTAGAATGCCTCAGAACCCGCAACACCACCCTTGCAGCGCGGTCGCCGGCGTTTCTTCCTCTCTCATCCGCATCCGGCACATCCTCTACCGGACATTGTGTCAACTCATCACCTGGAATACGCAACATCATGGAATGGTTTCCCATCGTCGCCGTCACATTCAAGTTTCTCGTGCTGGGCACGGGGATGTTTTTCGCCATCAAATGGCATTACGACCAAGGAAAGAAGGGACGGGAAAAGGAGCGACGCGAGGTGCTGCGCGCGGCCGGCAAGATCGCCGCCATTTTCCTGGTGTTGTGCGTGGTCCTGGTGTTCGGGACGCTCTTCATTGCCAGGAAGCTCGGTATGGACTTGAACCTGTCGTGATGGCAGGGAAGGGCCGGCCGCGACCGCGTGATGCGGGCGCCTAGTCCTGCACAGGCGCTGCGGGCGCCGGCCCCGGCGCCGGCGGCACGGACGCCGGTACCCGTTCGCTGGCTACGCGCGGAATCCGCCGCCCCGCCTCGATCCCCTCGTTGAACAAATTCACGATCGGCGTGCCCAGGTAGGGCAGGGCAATGCTCAAGGTCAGCAATCCGACACCCAGCGTGATCGGGAAGCCGATGCCGAAGATGTTCAGCTGCGGCGCCGCGCGCGTGAGGATGCCGAGCGCCACGTTGACGATCAGCACCGCGCCGAGGATGGGCAGCGCCAGTTGCAGCCCCGCCGAGAAAATCCGCGAGCCCCAGCGCACCAGTTCCAGCGGCGCCGCCAGCGACAGCGGCGTGGCCGAGATCGGCAGGCTGACGAAGCTTTCGGCCAGGGCCGCCAGCAGCACCAGGTGGGCGTTCACGGCCAGGAAGGCCATGGTCGCCACCATCGACAGGAACTGGCTGATCGCCGCCGAACGGCCCTGGGTCGACGGATCGAAGAAAGACGCGAAGCCGAAGCCCATGGTCGAGCTGGCGAGTTCCCCGGCATACTCGACCGCCGCGAACACCAGGCGCATCGAAAAGCCCATCGCCAGCCCGATCAGGAGTTCCTGCACCAGGATGAGCAGCCCCGCATACGACATCGGGTCAAGCGCGGGCACGGCCGGCACGGTGGGCGCGATCACCAGCGCCAGCAGCACGCCCAGCACGACTTTCACCGACACCGGCACGCTGGCGTGGCCGAACAGGGGCGCGGACGCGACCAGCCCGAGGATGCGCGTGAGCGGCCACAGCAGGCCGGCGATCCAGGCATTGATATCGGACGAAACCAGCGTCAGCATCGGGCAGGACTTAGCCGACCATGTTCGGAATGCCGGTGAACACCTGCCGCATGTAGTCGAGCATGACCGACAGCATCCACGGCCCCGCCACCACCAGGGCGATGAACACGCCGACCAGCTTCGGAATGAAGGAAAGGGTGGCTTCGTTGATCTGGGTCGCGGCCTGGAAGATGCTGACGATCAGGCCGATGATCAGCGCCACCAGCAGCAGCGGCGCCGACACCAGCAGGGTGATTTCCATGGCCTGCTTGCCGAGGGTCATGACGGATTCCGGAGTCATGGCGCGTTCCTAGTTAAAACTCTGGGAAAGCGAACCCAGCAGCAGTTGCCAGCCGTCGACCAGCACGAACAGCATCATCTTGAACGGCAGCGAAATCACGGCCGGCGACATCATCATCATGCCCATCGCCATCAGCACCGAGGCCACGACCATGTCGATGATCAGGAAAGGAATGAAGATCGCGAAGCCGATCTGGAAGGCCGTCTTCAGTTCGCTCGTGACAAAGGCCGGGATCAGCACGCGCAGCGGCACGTCTTCCGGGCCCTGCAGGGCCGGGGTGCGCGAGATCTTGGCGAACATCGCCAGATCCGACTGGCGCGTCTGCTTCAGCATGAAGTCCTTCAGGGGCGCGGCGCCGCGGTTCATCGCTTCCGTCATCTGGATGCGGTTTTCCTGCAGCGGCACGTAGGCGTCGGTATAGATCTTGTCGAAGGTCGGGCCCATCACGAACAGGGTCAGGAACAGGGCCAGGCCGACCATCACCTGGTTCGGCGGCGCGGTCTGGGTGCCGATCGCCTGGCGCAGCAGCGACAGCACGATGACGATGCGGGTGAAGCTGGTCATCATCAGGAGGGCCGCCGGCAGGAAGGTGAACGCCGTCATCAGCAGCAGCGTCTGCACCGGCAGCGAGTACTCGGTGCCGCCGCCTGGCGCGGGGCTGGTGGTGAGTGCCGGGATACCCGGCTGGGCCAGCGCGGCCAGCGGCAGCAGCGCGGCCAGGCCGGCGATCAGCAGGAATTTCTTATTTCGCATTGCGTTTGTCGATCGTCTTTTTGAGCCAGTCGGAAAAATTCGTGGTGGGCAAGGTGTCGCCGGCCAGGGTGGCGCCCGATTGTACGCCAGCCGCGCCCGTGGCCCCCGTGTCCTGGCGCGGCATGGTCGCCAGCGCATTCACGCGGCCCGGCGAGGCGCCGACCACGATCCACTGGTTGCCCACTTCCACCACCATGATGCGTTCGCGCCCGCCGATGTTCAGCGCCCCGACCAGGCGCAGGTTGGCGGAATTGCCGGTCAGCCTGGGGCCGAAGCGCTTGGCGGCCCAGGCCAGCGCGGCGAGCAGGCCCAGCACCATCAGCAGGGCGAAGATGGTCTGCATCAGGATGCCGGTCGACAGGCCGGGAGCGGGCTGGGGAATCGCCGCGGGCCGCGCCGGGGTGCCGGGGATCGCGGCCGGGGCGGCAGGCACCACGGTGGTGGGCGGATCGTTGACCGGGTTCCGGGCGGTGGTCGGCACTTCGCCGACGGTGGTGGCGCGCTCGGGCGGCACGATGTCGACCTGGGCGTCGCCGGAGGCTGGGATGTTCGTGGCGCCGCTTGCGGGTGACGGTCTTGCGGCGCTTGCAGCAGGCGCGGCGACGGGTGGTGCGGCAGGTGGTGCGGATACCGCAGGCGCCTGGGCCGATGCCGCCAGCGGCAGCGCGCACGCCGCCGCCAGCATCACGCGCGCCCCGAGTCCGCGCAACAGGGAAGACAGCAAGGCAGATCCGTGTGCAGTCGTGCGGGCAGGGGCAAGCGTGGGCATCATTTATTCAATTTTCTGATCCGTTCCGATGGCGTAATGATATCAGTCAGGCGGATGCCGAACTTGTCGTTCACGACCACGACCTCGCCCTGGGCGATCAGGCAGCCGTTCACCAGCACGTCCATCGGTTCGCCGGCCAGGCCGTCGAGCTCGACGACCGAACCCTGGGCCAGCTGCAGCAGGTTCTTGATCGCGATTTTCGTGCGGCCGAGTTCCACGGTCAGCTGCACCGGGATGTCGAGGATGAAGTCGATGTCGTTCGGCGTGTCCGGGCGCGGGCTCTTGGCGCCGAAGTCCTGGAACACGGCGGCGCTGGCGGTCTGCTGCTTCTGCAGCGCGGCGGCTTCGGCGGCGGCCTGCTCGGCAATGGCGGCGCCCCAATCGTCGTCGAGGTTTTGATCGTCCTGGTTGTCAGACATTGTGTTTCTCCTGATTGAAGCTGTCGCTGTTGGCCAGCAGTTTCTCGACCTTCAGCGCGTACTGGCCATTCGCGACGCCGTAAGTGCATTCCATCACGGGCACGCCGTCGACGGT
This sequence comes from Massilia sp. YIM B02769, assembly GCF_030411995.1. Taxonomy (GTDB): domain Bacteria; phylum Pseudomonadota; class Gammaproteobacteria; order Burkholderiales; family Burkholderiaceae_D; genus Telluria. The sequence continues at coordinate 225,650 of NZ_JASNRC010000002.1, read as the reverse complement.
GGCCTGGATGGTGTCGGGGACGGAGATGGGGATCACGTCGCCGACTTTCATGTTGAGGATATCGTCGAAGTTCGCCTTGCCGTGGCCGAGTTCGGCCACCAGTTCGACTTCGGCCACCTGGATCTGCTGGGTCATCAGGCGGATCCAGCGTTTATCGACTTCCAGCGCCTCGCCCTGGATGCTCGAGGTCAGCGCATCGCGGATCGGCTCGATCATCGAGTAGGGCATGCAGAAGTGGATCTGGCCCGACACCGGACCGAGCTCGATGGTGAAGGTGGACGATACCACGACTTCGTTCGGGGTCGCGATGTTCGCGAACTGGGTGTTCATCTCCGAGCGGATGTACTCGAATTCGATCGGGTACACCGGTTCCCACGACTTGCCGTAGGCCTCGAACACGATGTCCAGGATGCGCAGGATGATGCGCTGCTCGGTCTGGGTAAAGTCGCGGCCTTCCACGCGGGTGTGGAAGCGGCCGTCGCCGCCGAACAGGTTGTCGACCAGCAGGAACACCAGGCCCGGATCGAAGACCATCAGCGCGGTGCCGCGCAGGGGCTTCATGTGGATCAGGTTCAGGTTGGTCGGCACCACCAGGTTGCGGATGAATTCGCTGTACTTCGACACCCGCACCGAGCCCACCGAGACCTCGGCGCTGCGGCGCAGGAAGTTGAACAGGCCGATGCGCAGCAGGCGTGCGAAACGCTCGTTGATGATCTCGAGCGTCGGCATGCGGCCGCGCACGATCCGCTCCTGGGTCGCCAGGTTGTAGGTGCGGACTCCCGAGGTGTCTTCAGGCGCGGAGATATCGTCCTGATCGCCGTTGACCCCTTTTAAGAGGGCATCGACCTCTTCCTGTGAGAGGAAATTATCGGCCATGATGTTTCTTTACTGGATGATGAACGAGGTGAACAAGACGTCGGACACTTCCTGTTCGTCGCCTTCTTCTTCGAACGGCACTTGTACCACGGCCTTGATCTCGGACGCCAGCTGCTGCTTGCCTTCGACGGTGCTGATCTCGGACGCCTTCTTGCCCGACAACAGCAACAGCACGCGGCTGCGCACCTTGGCCATGTTGTCCTTGATCAGGGTTGCCTGTTCAGGGCCGTTCACCTGCAGGGTAAACTGAATCTGCAAATACTGGTCGCCGTTTTCGGGCTGCAGGTTCACCACAAACTGTTCCACCGGCACGTACTCGGCCTTGTGGGCTTCCTTGGCCTTTTTCTTTTTCTTCGGTGCTTCTTCGTGGGCCTCGGCATCGCCGCTGCCGTGCAGGAAGAACCAGCCCGCACCGGCGCCGCCGCCAAGCAGCAGCACGCCCGCGATCGCGATGATCATGAGCTTCTTCTTCGACCCGCCCGCCGGAGCGCCTGCGTCTGCTTTCGGGTCGGCTTTCGTTTTCGGATTCGCTTTCAAGATACCTCGTGCCAAATGGGTTGCGTGATTATGGCATTATCGGGAAAAAGTGCGCAGCGGCAAGCTTTGAAAAGAAAGGGGAAGGTGGGCTATCTCGGGGTTTGTCGAGTGGCATCGTGCCAATCGGATGAGCATCCAAGACAAACGGCCGCATTCCGCGGCCGTTGAGTTCGTACGGTGGGCACCCCGTGCCCACGCAAAAAGTGGAATGACGTTATCGGTGTTCGATGACGCGGCGATGAAAAATCGAAACGCGTCCAAATGATCATCCGGGGACGTCAACAATCATCGACGGAAACGACAGGAAACGCGTTATCGCGACGCGCCTTTCCGCGTGGGCACAGCGTGCCCACCGTACGGGACGCTGCGGCGTCATGCCATCATATCGATCAGGCGAAGGTGTCGACTGCCCCGGCGCCACCCAGGATGCTGGTGCGCTGGCGCGGCGTCACTTCGGCCACGGCGCTGTCGCCGCCGCCATTCCCGCTACCGCCGCCGCCCGAACGGCCCGAACCGGGCTGGTTCTGCTGTCCATTGCCCTCGTTCCCCGCATTCACGCTCGCATTCCCCAGCGCGATCCCGCTCTCGCTCATCATCTCGCGCAGGCGCGGCAGGGAGTTTTCCAGGGCCTGGCGTACCTCCAGCTGCTGCGACGAGAAGGTCACGCTGGCCATGTCGTTCGACACGTTCAGCACCACCTGCACCGGCCCCAGGTCAGGCGGGTTCAGTTCCAGCGTCGCGCTCTGCTCTTCGCCGCCCACCATCCAGATCACCTTCTGGCCGACCTGGTTATCCCAGGCGGGCGTGCCCACGCGTGCGCTCAGGCGGTCGGTCGGCACGGCGCCCGCGGCCTGGGCGTTTTGCAGGGCATTCGTCTGTGCCACCAGGCTGGTGAAGGTTTCCGGCGCGGCCGTTTCCTTCAGCGCCGCCGTGCTGTCGTGCAGCTTGGCGGCGAACTGGCCGGCATCCGCCTGCAGTTTGGCCGCCTGCTCGCCGGCCTTGCCCAGCTCCATGCCGCGCAGGTCGATGCCCTGCGCCGCCTTGTCCTGGCCGTCGGCCGCGGCCGCCAGCGCATTGGTGTCGAGCTTGATGGCCGGCTCGCTTTCCAGGCCCAGCTTGCCCTTCAGGCCGGCCTGGGCGCCGCCGGCGGCGCCGGTGTCGAGCGCCGGCGTGGCTTTCGCGGCCGCCTGCGGCTGGCTCAGGCTGGCCAGCATGGCGAGCATGTCGGTGACCGAATCGGCCGCCTTGGCGTCGCCCTGCGCCGCTTCCTCGCCTTCGCCGCTGTCGGCAGTGGCCTTGGTGTCGGTGCTGGCCTGGGCCGTATCCGCTTTTTCGGTGCTGTCGGTTTTCGCGGTGTCCTTGGCCGGCTCCCTGGCGGCTTCGCGTGCCGGCGCCTTGGCTTCGTTGGCGGCCGGCTTGTTCGCTTGCGCCTGCGGTTTCGCCACCGCTTGCGGCTGGGCCGGCTGCGGCTGCATCTGCGGGGCCGGCTGGGCTTGCGCCTGGGCCTGGCGCTGTTCCAGCTGGCGCTGCTCGACCTGGCGTTGCAGGGTCGCGCCGAAGTTCACGCCGTCGTTGTTCAGCACGGCATTGCCGCGCATGTTCTGCGACTGGTTGTTCAGGCCATTCGTGCCATTGACCTGGAACGGAAGGGAAGTGGTGTGCATCGTCATGGTGTGTTCAACGTTGGTTGCGGACGGTACGCGCAGCGTGGTCATCCATCATTTTCTGGTCGCGCTTGTCGGCGATCTTCTGGGCCTCGGCCACCGCGCGCTCGTTCAGCGTGCGGTAGGACAGTCGCTTGCGCTCGCTTTCCTGCCAGGCTTTCTTTTCCTGGTCGCTCTTGTACTTCGCGTGTTTCACGACTTCGGCCTGGCCATTGATCGCGTTGTCGAGCTTGCCGACAAAGGCGACGAAGTTCTGGTAGGCGAAGGGCGTGATGCCCGCCATTTGCTGCTGGTCCAGCCGGTTGGCGTAATCGTCGCGGTAGCCGAGCAGCATCTGGTGCTTCTGCTCGGCTTCCTCGACCGCCTTCAGGGCGGCGCCGAGACGCTTTGCTGCGTCGTCGGAGTCGCGCTGGGCCAGCTCGATCAGGGTTTCAAGGGCGGAGGTATTTGCCATAGTGGATTAGTATATCCACGCAGCAACCATACCGATCAGCTGAATAGAGAGGTTAATTGCCCCAAGCTCTGGTCCATGCCCGTGTTTTCAAAGATTTCCTGGCACAGGAATTCCTCGATTTTCTCGTTCAGCGCAATCGCCTGGTCCAGCACCGGGTCGCTGCCCGGCGCATAGGCGCCAACGCTGATCAAGTCGCGCGAACGCTGGTAGCGCGAATACAACTGCTTGAGTTTGCGCGCCGCCAGCTGGTGTTCATGGGTGGTAATGCCGTGCATCGCGCGGCTGATCGATTGTTCGATGTCGATGGCCGGGTAGTGGCCGGCCTCGGCCAGGTGGCGGTTCAGGACGATGTGGCCGTCGAGAATACCGCGCGCCGCATCGGCGATCGGATCCTGCTGGTCGTCGCCCTCGGACAGCACGGTATAAAAGGCCGTGATCGAGCCGCCGCCTTCCAGGCCATTGCCGGCGCGTTCCACCAGCACCGGCAGCTTGGCGAATACCGATGGCGGATAACCCTTGGTGGCCGGTGGTTCGCCGATCGCCAGGGCGATCTCGCGCTGGGCCATGGCGTAGCGGGTCAGCGAATCCATGATCAGCAGCACGCTCTTGCCCTTGTCGCGGAAGTGCTCGGCAATCGCCGTGGCATAGGCCGCGCCCTGCAGGCGCATCAACGGCGGGCTGTCGGCCGGTGCCGCCACCACGGCCGAGCGCGCCAGGCCTTCCGGCCCCAGGATCTGCTCGATGAACTCTTTTACTTCGCGGCCCCGTTCGCCGATCAGGCCGACCACGATGATCTCGGCCGTGGTGTAGCGCGCAATCATGCCCAGCAACACCGATTTACCGACGCCGGTACCGGCGAACAGGCCCAGGCGCTGGCCACGGCCCACGGTCAGCATGGAGTTAATCGCGCGCACGCCCACGTCCAGCGTGTCCTTGATCGGCGCGCGATCGAGCGGGTTCACGGGGCGGGCGTTGATCGGCGCCATGTCGTTGGTGCCGAGCGGGCCCTTGCCGTCGAGCGGACGGCCGGCGCCGTCGACCACGCGGCCCAGCAATTCGATGCCGACTGGCAGGTGGCGCGCGCGGTCGCTCGGACGGCGCCGCGGGTGGGCCACCGTGCCCGGACGCGGCACCGGCGTTTCCACCGGAAACACGCGCGAACCCGGCACCACGCCTTCGACGTCGCTTTGCGGCATCAGGAACAAACGGTCGCCCTCGAAGCCGACCACTTCGGCCTCGATCTTCGCGCCGCTCGACAAGGGGATGGTGCAGGCGCTGCCGACAGCCAGGCGCAGGCCGACGCATTCCATCACCAGGCCGGCCACGCGCGTGACGCGGCCCGACACTTGCATCGGCTCGACAAAGCCGAGCAGGGCGTCGCAATCGGACAAATACGATTTCCAGCGCGCCGTGTGGCGATCGAGCGTGGCGGTGCTCATCAGCCCAGCCACTCCACGTTCTTGCCCAGCGCATGCGACAGGCGGGTCCAGCGCGCCTGGGCGGTGGCGTCGATCTGGTTGCTGGCGGTATCGACCTTGCAGCCGCCGCGCGCGACCTGCGGATCGGCCACCACGCGCCAGCCGCCCTTGTCGATCTCGTCGCCCAGACCCGCACGCACGATCTCGATGTCGTCCGGGTTCAGCGCCAGCACGGCCGGCTGCTGCAGCACCGGCAAGTATTCGATGGCTTCGCGCACGATCGGGATGATGAGTTCAGGGCGCACCTCGAAGGCCGTGCGCACCATCGAGCGCGCCAGGTGCAGCGCCAGGTCGAGCACGTCGGAGGCGATGGCGTCGTCGGCTTGGGCCAGCGCGCTGCTGAAGCTGGACGCGACCGCGCGCAGGCTCTCGATTTCGCCGGCGGCGTCGATCCGGCCCTGCTCCAGCGCCTCGGCATGGCCGGCGGCGTAACCCGCGGCCTGGCCTTCTTCCAGGCCCTCGGCATAACCCTCGGCGCGCGCCGCTTCGCGCAGCGCTTCGAGTTCGGCCGCAGTTGGCAGTTGCACTTGTGGCATGGCCGGCGCCGCAGCAGGGGCCTGGGCCGGCATGCGCGATGCATTCGCCGCGGCCGCTGCCGCCTTTTCCCGCTCCTCGGCCGCGATGCGTGCAGCCAGCGTGCTCGGACGCTGGTCGCCGAAGGAGTTCATTTCCCAGCGCTTGAAGGCGCCTTGCGTGTCTTTGTTCATCGTCGCAGTTTAGCCGATTAGACGAAGGAGTCCTCGCCCTTGCCGCCCAGCACGATCTGGCCTTCGTCGGCGAGGCGGCGCACGATCTGCAGGATCTGCTTCTGCTGCGCTTCCACTTCCGACAGCCGCACCGGACCTTTTGACTCCAGGTCTTCGCGCATCATCTCGCTGGCGCGCTGGCTCATGTTCTTGAAGATCTTCTCGCGCAGGTCTTGCGACGCGCCCTTCAAGGCGATGATCAGCATTTCCGACTGCACTTCGCGCAGCAGCAACTGGATGCCGCGGTCGTCGATGTCGATGATGTTGTCGAACACGAACATCTCGTCCATGATCTTCTGCGCCATGTCGTTGTCGTAGTTCTTGATGTTTTCCATCACCGAGCTTTCCTGCTCGCCGGCCATGAAGTTCAGGATCTCGGCCGCGGTACGCACGCCGCCGAGCGAGGACTTCTTGATGTGCTCGTTACCCGACAGCAGCTTGGTCAGCACGTCGTTCAGCTCGCGCAGCGCCGCCGGCTGCACGCCGTCCAGGGTGGCGATACGCAGCACCACGTCGTTGCGCAGGCGGTCGGTGAAGTGGCTCAGGATCTCGCAGGCCTGGTCGCGCTCGAGGTGGACCAGGATGGTGGCGATGATCTGCGGGTGCTCGTTGCGGATCAGTTCCGACACCGACTGCGCGTCCATCCACTTCAGGCTTTCGATGCCCGAGGCGTCCTTGCCGCCCAGGATACGGTTCAGCAGCACGGCCGCCTTGTCGTCGCCCAGCGCCTTGGTCAGCACTTCGCGGATGTATTCGTCCGAGTCCAGGCCGACCGTCGAGTGGGCATCGGCTTCGTCGCGGAAGGCTTCGAGCACGTTCACCACCTGCTCGTGCTGGACCGCCTTCATCGAGGCCATGGCCGCGCCGAGTTTCAGCACTTCGCGCGGGCCGAGGAACTTCATGACCTCGGCCGCTTCTTCCTCACCCATGGCCAGCATCAGGATGGCCGCTTTCTGGATACCGTCTTGTTTGTCGCTCATTATTCCGACCCCACCCATGCCTTGATCACGTTTGCCACGATGCGCGGATCGTTACGCGCCATCTCTTTTGCCATCGCCAGGTTGGCGCGATAGCTGCGTTCCCGCGGTTCCTCTTCCGGTTCCAGCGGCATCCCGTCCGGACCCAGCGCCGGCTTGCCGCCGCTGCCGAGTTCGACGGTGCTGCTGTCGTCGTCGTCTTCTTCCTCGTCCTTCTTCTCTTCTTCCGGCACGGCGGTGACTTCGTCGAACTTGTTCATCACCGGACGCAGCAGCGGACGCAGGATGCGGAAGTACAGGAAAGCCAGGATTGCCGCGATCAACAGGTACTTGCCGACTTCCATTGCCAGCGGCAGGTTGGAAGGATCCTTATACCAGTCCGGGCCGGTTTCGTCCGGTTTGTCGACACCGTCGAACGGGGCATTCGCCACGTTCAGGGTATCGCCACGTGCTTGCGAGTAACCCATCGCCTGCTTGACCAGCTCGTTGATCTGCGCCACTTCGGCGGCCGGCAGCGGCTTGACGGTGACCTTGCCGGTGGCCGGGTCGACGGTACGGCGGTAGTTCACCACCACGCCCACCGTCAGGCGCTTGATGCCGCCCATCGGACGCTGCTCGTAACGGATGGTCTTGTCGACTTCGTAGTTGGTGGTTGCATCCTTGCGGCTCGGGCCGGTTTGCGCCGGTGCGGCACCCGGCGCGCCAGGAGCGCCGCCTTCGATCGGGGCGGTCGCCACGCCAGGCGGCTGGTTCGACAGGGCGCCCGGGATGCCATTCGCGTTGCCGGTCGACGGGCCGGTCTGTTCCGAGGTCTGCTGGCTGCGGATCGCCTGCGGTTCCGGCGGCGAATTCGGCTTGTACATCTCGGCGGCGGTATCGACTTGCGCGAAGTCCACTTCGGCGGTCGCTTCGGCGCGCACATTGCCCTTGCCGACGATCGGCGAAATCAGCGATTCGACCTGCTTGATGATGTTCTGCTGCACTTGCTCGACATACTTCAGCTGGCTGGCGTCGAGTTGCTTGCCCAGGCCATTGCCTTTCGGTTGCTCGGAGAGCAAATTGCCGTTCTGGTCGACCACGGTCACGTTGCCGATGGTCAGTTCAGGGATGCTCGATGCCACCAGGTGCACGATGGCGCTGACCTGGCCCGGGTCGAGTGCGCGGCCCGATTGCAGGTTCAGCAGGACCGAGGCGGTCGGCTTTTGCTGGTCGCGGACGAACACCGACGGCTTCGGCAGCGCCAGGTGGACACGGGCGCCGGCCACCGAACCGAGCGACTGGATCGAACGGGCCAGCTCGCCTTCCAGCGAACGCTGGTAGTTCACCTGCTCGACGAACTGCGACACGCCCAGCTTCTGGTTTTCCAGCAGCTCGAAGCCGACATTGCCGCCTTTCGGCAAGCCTTGCGCGGCCAGCTTCAGGCGCAGGTCCGGCACTTGCTCGGCCGGCACCAGGATGGCGCTGCCGCCTTCCGAAAACTTGTACTTGACGCCCATCTGGTCGAGCGAGGCGGTGATCGCGCCGCCGTCCTTGTCGCTGTAGTTGGCGTACAGGACGCGGTAGTCCGGCGTCTGGCTCCACATCCAGATCGCCACGACAACGGCCAGCGCGGCAGCGATGCCGCCGCCAATCACGACCTTCTTGCCCATCGGGGTCTTATGGAAAGGTTGCGGCTGTGCTGGGGTGTCGATCAGTTCGTCAGCAGTCGTTGCGGCCATGTGTGTTGTCCGTGAGGATGAATGAGGTCAGGACGAGATTATGAAGCCGTAGGGCAACATTCAAACGTTTGAATAGGGGGTGGTTTCCCCTCCTGCTCGACGCAAAATCTCGTCAGTGGACTGGTAATCTGACAGCCTGACATCGCTCGACTACATTTTGTACGCGGGCACGCAAGAGATCGATAGGAGAACCCATGAGCATAGGCGGAATCGGCGGCATAGGCGGCATCGACAGCAGCCGCATCGAGGCCATGATGAACCAGCTGAAGGCGGCCGCCACCAAGCCGGCGGCGCCGTCGCTGGGTACTGGTGGATTGGGCGGGCTGGGCGGCATTGGCGGGCTCGGCAATGTGGCGGCCCCGGCGGCCAACGAAGGCGCATCGAAGGTCAGCTTTTCGGATGCGCTGAAGAATTCGCTGCAGCAGGTGAGCAATTCGCAGAAGGCGGCGGAAGAGATGGGGCAGAAGTTCGCGATGGGCGACGACAGCGTGAGCCTGTCGGACACCATGATCGCGATGCAGAAGTCGAGCATTGCCTTCCAGGCGACGGTGCAGGTGCGCAATAAACTGGTCTCGGCGTATCACGAGATCATGAATATGCAGGTGTAAGCATTGCAGGCCGGATAGAGAAAGGGCCGTGTTCCTTGGCAGGAGCGCGGCCCTTTTCGTTGATGCGTGCCTGCGGCTGGAAATGCCCGCCTGCGGCCGGGACCGTAGGGTGGGCACTCCGTGCCCACGCGAAAACCGGCATGCTGTTGGCTTCGTTTTATTGTTGCGACATGCTCTGGCACGCTGCGTCTCAATGCATAGCCCACGGCCTCAACCCGGCCAACACGACGCATGTTTTCGCGTGGGCACGGAGTGCCCACCGTACGGGAAGCGCTACCGATTGATCAGATCAACCCCGCCAGGCGCGCATTCCGCTCGCGCTCCAGCTTGGTAATGTAACGCTGCACCCCCGCCATGTTCGCGCGCGAAATGTCCACGAACATGCAGCCGATCCGGCGGCTGGTCTTGTTGTTCAGCATCGTCACATCCAGTGCATTCCTCACCTGCAGCGAGGTATTCACGGTGCCGATCTCCGGCAACTCGATGCGGCAGCCGGTAAACGTCTGGCCGATGGTCGAGTTCAGCATCAGCTTGTTGTCGAGCAGGGCAATGCCGCCGCAGCTGATGTCGGCCAGCGGGAAGTTGGCGCTGCCGCCGCCGAGGTCGATCGGCATCGGCACCAGCACCGGCACCGGGTTCGTCACCGGCGTCGGCATGCGGTAGAACTCGCGGCGCTGCAGGCGGATCAGGGAATCGGGGATGTTCGCGGCCAGCGCGGCCGTGCCCTGGAATTCGAGTTCCTGCAGGCCGCCGGCGCGGAACAGGATGCGGATCTTGTCGAGATAGGTTTCGCACATCACCTGGCCGGCGCGCAGGATGCGCTCGTTCTGCTCGCGGTTGATCGAGCGGTCGAGGATGAACAGGCCGCTCTCCGGGTCGACTTCCAGGACAGAGGTGACGCACACGTCCGCCTCGCCCTTGATCTTCATGCGGATCAGCTGCTTCTTCTCGCCGATCTGGCGCAGCAGCGCGACGATTTCCTTGCGCGACTGCACTTCGTAGTCGTGCCAGTTTTCCAGTTCTGCGTCATGAATTGCTTGCATCTTGTTCCGCCGGGAATGCAGGTGAGTCGATGAGGAGCGCGGTGTCGGGCGGGGCGGGGAGCGGCCGGCCGTGCTGTTGCGCTGACTCAATATGATATAGCCATGCCAACAGTTCCGCAATTGCGCGGTACAGGGCCGGGGGAATCTGGCCGTCGAGGTCGATGTCCATCAGCAGCGACACCAGCTCCTTCGATTCGTGCACGAAGACGCCGGCGTCCTTGGCGCGGCCGATGATCTGCTCGGCCACCAGGCCGCGGCCCTTGGCCACCACGGTCGGCGCCTTTGAGCCCGCCGCATAGGCGAGGGCGACGGCGCGCTGCTGGCGCTGGGCCTGCTTGTGGTCCGGGGCGCTCATGGCGTGTCCGTGCCGTGGATGCGCAGCGCCGCCAGCTCGCTGCCGGCCGCCGCCAGCGCGTCCTGCAGGCGCGGCGCGCCTTCGCGCAGCGGCGCCAGCACCTCCGGGGCCGCCTGCAAGTCGATCTGCACGTGCTTGCCGCGCAAGGTGATGCTGGCTTTCACTTCGCCCAGGCGCGCAAAGCGCAAACGCAGGCCGCTTTGCCAGCCGGGTTCCTGCCCGGGTTCGCCCTGGCCGCGCGATCCTTGTTCTCCCTCGCGCGTGACTTTCCACTCGAAGGCCTGGCCCGGCGCCAGCTGGCCCTGCCAGTTGATCTGCCCCTGCTCCTGGCCGGCCAGCTGCATGTTGATCATGCGCGCCAGGGCCGGGTCGGTGGGCGGGGTGCCGGGCGCCTTTTGCGCCTGCGGCTCGCCCAGCAGGTCGGACAGCGGACGCTTGCCCTCGGCCCATTCGGCCACATGCGATTCGTAGAACAGGCCGCTTTTCGCGATGGCCTGCTTCAGCTGGCTTGCCAGCTGGGCCGGATCGGGTGCGCCTTGGGGCACGAGCGGCGTGGTGCCGGTGACGGACGCCGCGCCGGGCGCAGCGTTGGCGCCCTGCAGCACCTGCGCCAGCAGGCGCGCGGCCGGGCTCAGGTCGGCCGTTTCGTGCTGGCCGCCGGCCTGGGTCAAAGGGGAAGTCGCCGCGGCGACGGCGGCGGCAAGGGAAGCCGACTGCGCGCTGAGCGGCACGGGCGTGCCGTGCAGGGTGGCGTCGCCAAGCTGGAAGGTCGGCTGGGGCGAAGCCGCCAGCACTTTCATCGAGAGTTCGGCGCCGGGCTGGGTACCGGGGGGCAGCGCCATGCGCACCTGCATGTCGGCGACGCGCACCATGAAGCTGCCGTCGCCCAGGCGCGAGAGTACCGACACCGGCACTTTGCTGCCGAGCATGGTCGAGAGCGCGCGCTCGAAGGCCTCGGTGCGCGGGTCGGCCGTGCGCTCGATCGGCGCCACCGGCCGCGCCGGCAGCGGGGCGCTGACGCCAGGGCTGGGGATGCGCTCGACCATCGTTCAGTCAGGAATCAGACGCTGCCGTAGGCGTTGGCGAGGCGGCGCTGGGTACCGGAGTTGTTGATCAGGGCGGACAGGTGGGCCATCCACGGCATGGTGAGGTCGCGGATGCGGCGGTCGTCGGCCAGGATGCGCTTGATGCAATCGATCTTTGCCTGGCGGCCGAGCGGGTTCAGCTGGACCGCGGCCTCGCCGCTCTTGAGCAGGTCGACATGGACGCTGCAGCGTTGTTCGAGTTCGGTCAGGTGATCCCAGTCGCCGGCTTCGGCGGCGAGGAGCATCTGGCCGGTGAGGTCGGCAACGGCGGCGTATTCGGACAGCACTTCCTGGCCGGTCATCATCAGGCGCTCGCCATGACAGGGTAGTGGGAAGCCAGCGCGCTCGGGGCGGCCGGTTTTTCGCCGATCTGGGTCCACGCGTCGCGCAGGTCGGTCAACAGGGTTTGCACTTCTTCCAGCATGTCAGCCTTGTTTTGCAAGTTAGCAGTGAGCAGGCGTTCGGTCATGTAGGCGTACAGCGAGTCCAGGTTGCCGGCGATGTCGCCACCGGCCTTTTTGTCCAGACTGGCGCGCAGGCCATTGTTGATGATGTCGAGTGCCTTCGAAATGGCGGCGCCTTTTTCCGCGATCTGGCCCGCCGACATGTGCTTGTCGGCGTTCTTGATCGCGCTCAGGGCGCCGTCGTACAACATGACGATCAGTTTATGGGGCGAGGCGGCGATGACCGAAGTCTCCAGGCCTACTTTTGCGTAAGCGTTCACGCCGCGCTGCATCGATCCAAACATCAGAACCTCCAAATACTTCAGTTGTGCGCAAGCGCCTTTGGTCGCTTGCCGCAGAGTTCGTGCTGGAGCTGGTCGGGATAGCGTCGAGGCCGGCCTGCCATTCTTCAGCGAGGGTAGTTTACTCACTTAACGGCAGCTTCTAACCGGACTTGAGAGCTGGAAATGTATGCCTTATCGCGCTTTTATTGCACTGGCAAGAAATCGGAAGGGCTTGTGCGCCCTCAGACGAAGGCGCGGGGAGGAAAGAGCAAGATCAATCGTTGCGCGTTTGCTTGCGGCGCTCGTGGTGGCGGCGGTGCAGCGGCGACTGTAAGGCGCGTGCGAGGATGGCGCGCGGCACGTTGCAGCTGTCGAGGTACTTGAATGCGAAATCGACGCCGCGGATATCGACCAGGTACAGGGCGTATTCGGCGGTCAGGGCGGTTTGTTCGTCGGTTCGTCTTTGTATCATGTACTTCTCCATGCCCGCTGGCGGAAGAGGGCGGCGTTGGCACAATGATATGCGTGTACCAGGCGCGCGCAGCTGGAGAAGTTGTTAACAATTGTATCGGTTGTAGGACGCGGCCCAATCGCTCCTCGGGCCTACTGGGATAGGCTCCTAGTGGCGCCGGGCGGCGCTACGCAGGGGAGGCGCCTGCGCCTGTGACCCATGCGCAACAATGAATGCCGCCGCATCGCCAGGCGACAACGGGCGCGCATACAAAAAGCCCTGGGCCTGGTCGCAGCCGGCCTCGCGCAGGGCCGCGGCCTGGGCCGCGGTTTCCACGCCTTCGGCCACCACGCCCAGGTTCAGGCGGTGCGCCATGGCGGCGATCGCCTGCACGATGGTGCGCGAGTCTGCGCTGTGCGCGACGTCCTGGACAAAGGATTTGTCGATCTTCAGCTTGTCGATCGGCAGGCGGCGCAGGTAGCTGAAGCTGGAGTAGCCGGTGCCGAAGTCGTCGATGCTGAGCGCCACGCCGAGCGACTTCAGCTTGTGCATGACCACCATGCTGCGCCCGGGATCGGCCATCGACACGCTTTCGGTCAGTTCCAGTTCCAGCAGCGCGGGCGGCAACTCGGCGGCGGCCAGCTGTTCGCTGACAATGGCCACGATGTCGCTCTGCATGAACTGGCGCGCCGACAGGTTCACCGCCACCGGCACCGCGGGCACGCCGGCTTCGCGCCAGGCCGCCAACTGCCCGACCGCGGTCTTGACGATCCATTCGCCGATCGGCGCGATCAGGCCGGTTTCCTCGGCGATCGGCACGAATTCCTCGGGCGACACCACGCCGTGCTCGGGATGGCGCCAGCGCAGCAGCACCTCGAAGCCGGCCAGTTTCCCGCTGTCGAGGGCGATCTTCGGCTGGTATTGCAGGAACAGTTCCTCGCGTTCCAGGGCGCGGCGCAGGTGGCTTTCCAGGGTCAGGCGCCGTCCCATCTCGCGCCGTTGCGCCGGGTCGTAGCGTTCGATGCGGCCGCCGCCCTGGGCCTTGGCGTGGCGCATGGCGGTGACCGCATTGTTGAGCAGGGTGTCGCCTTCCTCGCCGTCCTTCGGATAGCAGGCGAAGCCGACGCTGCAGGTAAGCGAAAGGTCGGCCGCCGCGCCATAGGCGTGGCTGTTGACCTCGGCCATCAATTGGCCGAGGCGCGCCAGCAGGCGCTCCTCGCCGTCGGGGTCGTTCAGCAGCATGACGAACTCGTCGTTGCCGGCGCGCGCCAGCATGTCGCCTTCGCGCAGGTGTGCTTGCAGGGCGCGCGTGACCGTCACCAGGGCGGCGTCGCCGACCTCGTGGCCGAGCACTTCGTTCAGTTGTTTGAAGCGGTCCAGGTTCAGGCAGGCGACGACCGCGCTCGCGCCTGCGGCCTGCCAGGCCGCGATGTTGGCGCCGATACTGCGCAGCAGGGCCTGGCGGTTGGCCAGGCCGGTGAGGGCGTCGTGGGTCAGCAGGTATTTCACCTGGCCGGCCGCGGCGGGCACCGGAGAGACGGCGGCATTGTGCAGCAACTGCTCATGCAGTTCCTGGGCCGCGCGCGCCAGCTGGCGGTGGTAGATCAGTTCCTCGACCATGCGCCCCAGTTCGTACAGCTCTTCCAGCTCGTCCTCGTCCATCGTGCGCGGGCGGCTGTCGATCACGCACAGCGTGCCCAGCTTGGCGCGCTCGACCGAATACAGCTGCACGCCGGCGTAGAAGCGGATGTGGGGTGCGCCGATGACGCTCGGGTTGTCGGCAAAGCGTTCGTCGAGGGTGGCGTCCTCGACCACCAGCGGCTGGTCGCTGAGGATGGCGTGGCCGCAGAACGAGGTCTCGCGCGGGCCGGACTGGGCGTCCATGCCGCAGCGCGACTTGAACCATTGGGTATCGCTGCCGACCAGGGAGATCAGGACGGTGGGCACGTCGAACAGCCTGGCGGCCAGGCGCGTGATGCGGTCGAAGGCTTCTTCCGGCGCGGTGCCGTAGAGCTCGGTAGCGTAGAGGGCCGCCAGGCGTTTCGCCTCGTCCACCGGAATCTGAGGTCTCTGCATGTTTAACAATTCACCGGGTCTGGCGTATCCGTTGAGATAAGCCCATTACGCCCGAAAAAAAGTGAATGCGCAATGCGAGCACGGCTGAAATCCGGCGTTTTCATGCAGGATGAATTGTGAACTTTCGTTGCCTGAAAATGGCCACCGGAGATCACGCGATCCCGCGGCGGCCATCCTGGTGTCAGCCGCGCGGCAGGGCGGCCAGCGCGTTTGCCACCTCGGCGATCACGCCGTCCCAGCCGCCGGCGCGCTCCTGGCGGAACAGGCGGGCTTCGGGATACCAGGGCGAGTCGCTGCGCTCGGTGAGCCAGCGCCAGTCGGCCACGTGCGGCAGCATCACCCACAGCGGCTTGCCGAGCGCGCCGGCCAGGTGGGCCACGCTGGTATCGACCGAAATCACCAGGTCCATCAATTCGCACAGGGCGGCGGTGTCGGCGAAGTCGTTCAGGTGGGCGTCGACGCGCAGCACGCCCGAGGCGTCCAGCGCCGCCAGGTCTGCGGCGCGGTGTTCCTTCTGCAGCGAGACGAAGTCGCAATCCTGCTCGAACAGCGCGGCCAGCTGCGTGAACAGGATGCTGCGGTTATGGTCGTTCGCGTGGTGCGGGTTGCCGCTCCATGCCAGGCCGACGCGCGGGCGCCGGCGCGCGCCGAGCCGCTCTTCCCAGGCCGCCGCCCGCGCCGGCTCGGCCGCCAGATAGGCGCCGGGGGCCGGAATCGTATCGATGTCGGTGCCCAGCGCCAGCGGCAGCGACATCAGCGAGCAGTGGTAGTCGAAGGGCGGCAGCGGCTCGCCCTTGGCCAGCAGCTGGTCGACGCCCGCCAGCCCGCCGAGCAGGCCGCGCAGCGGCGCCTGGACTTCGAGCACGACGCGCGCGCCGCGCGCCTTTACCAGCGACGCGTAGCGGCAGAACTGCAGGGTGTCGCCCAGGCCCTGTTCGGCGAACAGCAGGATGGTCTTGCCTTCCAGCGCTTCCTGGCCGAGCCAGGCCGGCGCGCCGAGGTCGCGCTTTTCGCGGTAGCAGCTGAGCGACTCGTTTTCCCAGCGGTATTCGTAGTCGCGCCAGCCTTCGGCCAGGCGGCCGTACTGCAGGTTCAGCAGGCTGCGGTTCCAGCGCGCCACGGCGTAGTCGAGATTCAGGGCGATGGCGGCGTCGAAGCAGGCCAGGGCGTCGTCGTAGCGGCGCAGCTCTTCGTAGGCGTTGCCGCGGTTGTTCCAGATCGGCGCGGTCTCGCCGGCGATGGCCGCCAGCGCGTCGTAGGCGGCCAGGGCCTCGTCGATGCGTTCCAGGTCCTTCAGCACGTTGGCGCGGTTGAGGGCGGCTTCGGTGTGTTCCGGCTTTTCGGCCAAAATCGCGTCGAAGCAGGCCAGGGCCTCGTCGAAGCGGCGCAGGCGCTGCAGCGCGATGCCGCGGTCGTTGCGGGCCGGCAGCGACTCGGGATCGAGGGCGAGCGCGGCGTCGAAGCATTCGAGCGCGCCCGGGGCATTGCCCATGGCCAGCACCAGGCTGCCCATGCTGCAACGGAATTCCGCCGACTGCGGCGCCAGCACGATCGCGCGGCGGTAGGCCTCCATCGCCTCGTCGTGGCGCTTGAGCTGGCGCAAGACCTTGCCGCGGCGATGCTGGGCCTCGCCGTGCTCGGGATGGGCTTCCAGCACCGCGTCGTAGGCAGCCAGCGCTTCCTCCGGCTTGCCCAGCACCTGCAGCGCCGTGCCCAGGTTGACGCGCGCCTCGACGTGGCCGGGATCGAGGGCCAGCGCCGCTTCGTAGCTGGCCAGG
Source organism: Massilia sp. YIM B02769 (assembly GCF_030411995.1). Classification (GTDB taxonomy): domain Bacteria; phylum Pseudomonadota; class Gammaproteobacteria; order Burkholderiales; family Burkholderiaceae_D; genus Telluria. The sequence goes on along the minus strand of NZ_JASNRC010000002.1, from coordinate 209,077 downwards.
GCGGCGTCGGGCAGGCCCAGGGCCGCCTGGATATTGCCGCGGTTATTGTGGGCAGGCACGTGCTGCGGCGCCAGCGTCAGGGCATGGCTGCAACTGGCCAGTGCTTCGTCCAGGCGCTCCAGGCGCTGCAGGGCCACCGCGCAGTTGTTCCAGATCTCGGCATCGCCCGGCGCCTGCACGATGGCGGCGTCGAAGCATGCGAGCGCTTCGTCGTACTGTTCGAGTTCGAGCAGCAGCGTGCCCAGGTTGTACAGGGCGTCGACGTTCTCCGGGTCGAGGGCGAGCGCCTGGCGGTAGCTCTCGAGGGCCGGATCGCGTTCGCCGATGGCCTTGAAGATATTCCCCAGGTTGCAGTAGGCCGAGGGCACGCGCGGATCGATCCGGATCGCCGCGCTGATGAATTCCAGGGCGAACTCGTAGTTGCCGCTCGCATGACCCAGGATGCCCAGGTGGTGCAGGGTATCGAAATGGTTCGGCTCGATCTGCAGGGCGGCCTCGTACTGGGCAAAGGCGTCGTCGAAGCGGCCTTCGCGGTGGGCGGCGAGGCCGGCGGCAAACAGCAGGTCGACCTGGGCGAATTGATCCTGGATAGTCGTCATGGTGGCGGCGAAAAGTGCGGTAGTAATGAAGGGTGGGTAATTACTGCGCGGCGCGCAGTTCGGCGGCGGCCGGGTCGGACCCGTGCACCGCCAGGATATTGATCCCGAGCGGGAAGACTTCATAGCCGAGCTCGGTAACGAAGCGAATCAGTTCTTCCTCGTTCGACTTGATCTTCTCGATCAGCAGCTGGGGCTTGAGGCGGGCGATCGCGTCGCGCGCGCCGTGCAGGGCTTCCATTTCCATGCCTTCGATGTCGATCTTGATCAGGTCCAGGCGCGGCAGGCCGATCGAGTCGATCGCCAGCATCTGCACGGTCTGGGTCGCTTCGTCGGAGTAATCGATGTGCTGGCCGATGAATTCGGTGCCGGCGTTCTGGCGCAGCTCCAGGCTGCCGAAGCTCGACGGCACCAGGTAGTTCGGCACCGGCACGCGGATGGCGCCGTTGCTGGCGCCCACGGCGGCCCAGATGGCGCGCGCATTGAAGCAGTTGTTCAGGGTCAGGTTGCCGGCCAGCGCATAGAAGATGCGCTCTTGCGCCTCGAAGGCGAGCACGTCGCCCCAGCCATGCATGTGGCGCGCCCATTCCACCGTGTGCACGCCGATGTTGGCGCCGCAATCGATGGCGATCAGGCCGTCGCCGAAGTGGCGGCGCCGGCTGTCGAGCAATTGCAGGATGAAGCCGACTTCGTCGGCATCGAAGGACGAGGTTTCCAGCAGCTGGAAGCCGACCCCGTAGCCGCCGCCCTCGACCAGGCGATAGTCGTGGCGGTTGACCAGCATGCTGCCGTGGTCGGTGGAGCTGAGCACGAAGGCGGCAGGGCGTTTCGGCGATTTTTGCATGGAGTGTCCTCTTGTTGGTATTCGGGATGGCGCTGCATCGGATGCCGCAGACGGGCAAGGGTGCAACAGGTACAGCGCAGTCTAACTTGCCGTACGGCATGACCAACGCCGGAACAAGGGGGAAAAACGCCCGCAAATACGGGCCTTGAAAACTTGCTGTACGGCATATCGTTACATCCGGCGCACACCGAGCCTCAATATTTTCCAGAACGTGCCGTAGACCTTCCTGTCGCGGCATTGGTGTCTGTTACGCCGGCGCGGTTCCGCTTCAGATGCAATCTTGCTCATAAACATTTTTTTTAAAAAAGTCCTCAAGGTTTTGCAGAGGGGTCCGTTAAAGAATTCAAGCGAGCGGCAAACGCCACGCAAGAAACCAACCGAACCCTGATAGCAGCACCAAACTGAACTGCCCACTGGAGAACTACCATGTCGATCATTAACACCAACCTGTCGTCCCTGAATGCACAACGCAACCTGACCAAGTCGGGCAACGAGCTGTCGACCTCGATGCAGCGCCTGTCGTCGGGCCTGCGCGTCAACAGCGCCAAGGATGACGCCGCCGGCATGTCGATTGCCACCAAGATGGATTCGCAGATCCGCGGCATGTCGCAAGCATCGCGTAACGCCAACGACGGCATCTCGATGATCCAGACCGCCGACGGCGCGCTGTCGAACATCTCGGACGCGCTGCAGCGTATGCGTGAACTGGCTGTCCAGGGCGCCAACGAAACCAACGGCACCCAGGAATGGGAAAACATCAACTCGGAAATCTCGACCCTGAACACCGAGATCGGCCGTATCGCGTCGGACACCAAGTTCAACGGCGTGGCACTGCTGACCGCCAGCTCGGCTGTCAAGACCATCCAGGTTGGCGCCGATTCGGGCCAGAAGATCGACGTCACCTTCGGTTCGAACACCGCCTACGCCGGCGTCTCGGCTGCCAGCGTCACCGTGACCGATGAAACCACCGCCGCCACCGCGATCGCCAACATCGACAAGGCCCTGGAAGCCCTGAACAAGGAACGCGCATCGCTGGGTACCTCGCAAAACCGCATGGGCTACGCCATCAGCAACCTGGCTACCTCGGTCGAGAACCAGTCGGCAGCAAAGAGCCGCATCACCGACACCGACTACGCTGCCGAAACCAGCAAACTGAGCCGCGCGCAGATCCTGCAGCAGGCCGGTACCGCGATGCTGGCCCAGGCCAACTCGGCACCGAACAACGTGATGTCGCTGCTGCGCGGCTAATCGCCCCGGTATAATCGATGTTTCAGCTGTGCGGGGTCCATGCCCCGCACAGCCGTTTGTAGGAGAGGTATCCGATGCTGCAACCCATCCAAGGTGGAAGCCCATCGGCCGGCGGCACGGCGCGGCCGGCCGCCGATGCGGCGATCAAGCCTGTTCCGACCTCCGCTGCCGTGTCCGGCAGCGGGGCGCCGGCGCAGGCCGAACGCGCACCCGACCGCGCCGAACTGGGCAACGTGGTCGATGACCTCAACAAGGTGGCGCAAGCCAACGGCCAGGGCGTGCGCTTCTCGGTCGATGAGGACACGGGCCGCACCGTGATCAAGGTGGTCGACACCCAGACCGACGCCGTGCTGCGCCAGATTCCATCGGTCGAGGCACTCAAGCTGTGGCGCTCGATGGAACAGATGCAAGGCGCGATGTTGCGCGACAAGGCGTGACGCGGCCGCGTCCTTGCACATATTGAAGGGAGAATCGCATGGCGATTAGTGGTGCTGGTATGTTATCGGGGCTCGACGTCGACGGCATGGTGTCGTCCTTGATGTCGATTGAAAGACAGCCCCTCGCGACCCTGCAGACCAAGCAGAAGGGCTTCGATGCGAAGCTGTCCGCCTTCGGCACCCTGAAAAGTGCCGTGTCCACCTTCCAGACCGCGGTCAAGGCCCTCGGCGGCGACGCCCTGCGCGCCCTGACCGCCAGCTCGACCAAGACCGATACCGTGGGCGTGTCCGTCACCAAGGACGGCGGCGCCAGCGCCGGCAGCTATGCCATCGAAGTGAGCAAGCTGGCCCAGAGCGACAAGCTGGTGTCGGCCGGCGTTGCTACCGGCACCACCTTCAGCGCCGCCGGCAGCTCGATGTCGATCAGCATCGGCGGCAAGACCACGGCCCTGAGCCTGACCGACACCACGCTCTCGGGCCTGAGCGCGGCGATCAACCGCTCGAACGCGGGCGTCACCGCCACCATCCTGAATGACGGCACCCAGGACCGCCTGGTCATCACCGGCAACCAGACCGGCACCGCCAACGGCGTGACGATCGCCGCCACCGGCAGCCTGGCCGCCTTCGATACCACCTCCGGCAGCGTGACGCGCTCGCAGACGGCGCAGAACGCCGAGATGACGATCGACGGCATCGCCGTCTCGAAAGCCTCGAACACCGTCACCGACGCGATCAAGGGCGTGACCCTGAACCTGACGCAAACCAACGTCGGCAGCCCGGCGACGGTGGCGCTGGCCAAGGACACGGCGTCGATCAGCAAGGCCATCAGCGGTTTCGTCGACGCCTACAACACGCTGGCGACGGCGGTCACCAAGCAGACCGGCTACAACGCCACCACCAAGACCGGCGGCGTGCTGAACGGCGACGCCGGCGCGCGCTCGATCCTGACCAACATCCGCGCCGAACTCGGCAAGGCCGTGACCGACGCCACCGGCGTCAAGACCCTGTCCGACATCGGCATCGCCTTCCAGCGCGACGGTACGCTGAAGGTGGAAAAGCAGGCCAAGCTCGACGCCGCGATGGCCTCGAACTTCGAGGGCGTGGCGGCGCTGTTCTCGTCGAGCTCGGGCGTGGCCACGCGCCTGACCAAGGTGACCGAGGAAATGCTCGGCTCGAAGGGCGTGTTCAAGAACCGCACGGACGGCCTGAACGCCTCGATCACCAGCATGGAAAAGAGCCAGGAAAGGATGGAGCTGCAGCTGGCCCAGACCGAAAAGCGCTACCGCGCGCAGTTCACCTCGCTCGACACGATGATGACCAACATGCAGAGCATGAGCAGCTACATGACGACCCAGCTGTCGGCACTGGCGGCGAACAGCGGCTACTGACGCGACGATTGCTTGCCCGATCGATGGCGCCGGCGCATTCTGCGTACGGCGCCATTCTTTTTTCTAACCTGTCTTTTTGGAGCAGCCCATGACGCGCCTGGCCCTGGTCATGATCGTGCGCGACGAAGCCGCATCGATCGCGCGCTGCCTGGCGTCGGCCGCGCCGCTGGTCGACGACATCGTCGTGCTCGACACCGGTTCGCGCGACGCCACCCCGGCATTGGCGCGGGCCCACGGCGCGCGCGTGTTCGCGTTCGACTGGTGCGACGACTTCGCCGCCGCGCGCAATGCCGCGCTGGCGCATGCCGGCGCCGACTGGAACCTGGTGCTGGACGGCGACGAGTGGATCGCGCCCGGCGCCGGCCGCGCCGCGCTCGACGCCGTGCTGGCCGGGCCGCCCTGCATCGGCGTGCTGCCGATGGCCAACGAAGTCGATTTGCAGGGGCGGGTCGAGCATACCACCCTGTGGCTGCCGCGCCTGCTGCCGCGCGGCGTGCGCTACGCCGGCCGCATCCACGAGCAGCCGGTGTCGAACCTGCCGCGCCGCCGCATCGCGCTGGCCCTGGGCCACGACGGCTACCGTGCCGCGGCGCTGGCGCGCAAGCGCGGCCGGAATGCGGCGCTGCTGGCGCGCGCCCTGGCCGAGACGCCGGGCCAGCCCTACCTGCTGTACCAGCTCGGCAAGGACCACGAGGTCTACCGCGACTACGCCGCCGCCGCACCGCTGTACCGCCAGGCGCTGGCCGCCGGCGGACAGGAGGGCTGGCGCCACGACCTGGTGGTGCGTAGCCTGTTCGTGCTGAAGAAACTGGGCCTGCATGAAGAAGCGGTGGACCTGGCCGAAGCCGAGATGGCCCACTGGCAGGACTCGCCGGATTTCTACTTCACGCTGGGCGACCTGCTGCTCGACTGGGCGAGCAGCGAGCCGGCACGTGCGGCCGCGCTGCTGCCGATGGTGGAAGACTGCTGGCAGCGCTGCCTGGCGCTGGGCGAACGCCCCGAGCGCGACGGCGCCGTGGCCGGGCGCGGCAGCTACCTGGCCGCGCACAACCTGGTGGTCCTGTACGAGAACCTTGGCATGGAGGAGCATGCGGCGCGCCTGCGGCCCCTGGCTGCGCGGCGCTAGCGGTTCGCCGTTTGTAGGGTGGACACAGGTGTCCACCCTACCAAACCTGGTCGTATCGCTTCGCGCTAGCGGTGGGGGGGGCGGAAGTACGACCGCGCAAAGCTAGTTGCGCCTGTCCCCAGGCGCGACCTCATCCTCGGGCAAGCGCAGCTCGGCCTGCATGGTGCGCGCCGTGGTGCGCTCGCGCAGCGTGGTCGGGGTCTTGCGCAGCAGGACCTGCATGAAGGCGGCCGCTTCGACGCCGCATTCCTTCATCGCGCCGTCCAGGTAGCCGAAGTAGGCCATCTCGAAGCGGTGCTCGAACCAGCCCAGGTACCAGAACCAGTCGGTGTAGTAGATCCAGGACTGTTCGTTCATCGCGCGCACGTGGGTCGGGTCTTGCCAGGCCGCCGGCGCATGCTCGTAGGGCACCTCGATCTGGAAGGTGCCGCCTTCTTCCAGCAGGCGCAGGCAGTTGGTCATCAGCGTCGCCAGGTCGGGCACGTGTTCGAGCACGTTGTTGGCGCGGATGTGCTCGATGCTGCCCTCGGTCAGCAGCAGCGGGCCGACGCGCGGCCCGCTGGCCGCCAGCGGCAGGTCCAGCGGCTGGCCCAGGTCGAGCACCAGGTCGGGTTGGGCGCGTTCGACGATGTCGAGGTTCAGCCAGGCCTGCTTGTAATCCTTGCCCGAGCCGAGGTTGATGCGGCGCGGCTGCCAGGGGCCGGCTGCACGCCGGGCGCCATGGCTGGCATGCACCGCGCGGCACAGGTCGAGCAGGGCGGCATAGGCCTCGATCGGGTCGCTCGCCTCGAAGGCCTGGACGGCGGCGCGGCCGGCCGCGAAAAAGGCGGGCGTGGCAAATTCGGTCGTGAAGAAGCGTTCCAGGTCGGCGTCGGCCACCCAGTGCACGCTGTCCTCGAAGGCCGCATGCGGCCGGTACTGCGGCGCACGCTCCGAGATCACGGGGGTACCCAGCGACAGGCAGTGCGACACGCGCGCCTGCTCGAAGCGGCTCGATGCATAGAAGGGCGCGTTCAGCACCGCCTTGGCCTGGACGATGAAGGCGTCGCGCTCGGCGCCGTACAGGGGGCCGTCGAACTGCGCCACCGACAGCCCGCAGGCTTCGATGCGGTCCAGCCACGCGCGGCGGCGTTCGTTGACGCTGCCGATGAACAGCAGGTCGATCGGGCGTTCTTCGAGCGGGATGCTGTGCTGCGGCTTCAGGTAGGGCGCAAACAGCAGCGGCACCACCGCCACGTCGCGGCGCCCGGCCGCATACGCGGGCAGGTTCAGGGGATCGTAGTCGGCCACCGGCGCGCCGGCCAGCAGTTCCAGGTAGGCCGGCGGCAGCGCGGCGCCGCCTTCGCCCAGCTGCTCGAGGTTGACGAAGACGCAGGCGAAGCGCTCGCGCTGCTCGACCGGAAAGCCCAGGTGGGCGCCGAAGACGATGTTCAGCGCATCGTGGCGCAGCCGGTTCTTGGCGATGCCGACCTCGGCCCCGAGACGGCGCAGCTGGTAGCGGAAGTAGCGCGCCTGGTCCAGGAAGCCGAGCGAATGGACGTATCCGGCGGGCTGCTGGACGCAGATATGAATCGGGGGAAGGGACGGCATCGATGGCTCCGGTGTGGAAAAGAAGGGCCGGCTCAGGCGGCCACGACGACGCGGTTCTTTCCGCTCTGCTTGGCCTGGTACATCGCCTTGTCCACGCGCGCCAGCAGCGTCGCCTGGTCTTCGTTCGGCAGGCGCAGGGCCACGCCGGCCGAGAAGGTGATCAGGAGCTTCTCGTTATCGTGCAGGAAGAAATGCTTGGTCAGCTCGCGCTGCAGGCGCACCATGGTCTGCACCGCCGATTCCACCGTGGTCTCGGTCATGATGATCATGAACTCCTCGCCGCCGAAGCGCGCGATCACGTCGATCGAGCGCAGCGTGCCTTTCACCACCTTGGCCAGGTGGCGCAGGGCGTTGTCGCCGGCCAGGTGGCCGTAGGTGTCGTTCAGCTTCTTGAAGTTGTCGAGGTCGAGCAGGGCCACGCACAGCGGCGTGCCGCGGCGGTCGGCGCGCGCGCTTTCGCGCTCGAACACGTCGTCCAGGCCGCGCCGGTTCAGGGTGCCGGTGAGCTGGTCTTCGCGCACCAGCTCGCTCATGTGCTGCAGCTTCGCTTCGAGTTCCTTGATGCGCTGCTCGGCGTCCTGGACTTCCTGGTGCGCCGCCAGCATGCGGTCGCGCGAGGCCAACGCCTCGGCCTGGGCGTGGCGGGTTTCGCGCAGGACTTCGTCTAGCACCTCGTTCAGTTCGGTGATGTCGCCGGCATGGCGGATGCGTTCGGAAAAGCCGCCCAGCTTGTCGTGGAAGTCGCCGGTCGAGGCTGCCACCGAACCGAGGCGGTCGATGAAGGTCATCATCATGTTCTTGACGGTCGACTTCACGTCCGCCAGGCCGTGCTTGAGTTGCCCCTGCTTGTAGATCACGTCCTTCAGGCTGCGCGTGGCGTCTTCCAGCGCGCGCGCATCGATCGGGCCGGCAATCAGGTCCTGCACGGCGGCGATCTGGCCGCGCATCCAGCTGTCGTCGTCGAGCAGCTCGCTGACGTTTTCCAGCAGCAGCTTGAACAGGCGCAGCAGCAGTTCCTGCTGTTCGCCCGAATCGCCGCTGTGCAGCTCGATCTGGAAGCAGAGTTCCTTCAGGCGGCTGGCGATTTCCTGCAGGGCCGCGTCGCTGTGCGCGACCTTGACTGCCGCGCCGAGCGATTCGGCTTCGCCGGCCAGCGTGGAATTGGCCGGCAGCAGCGAGGCCAGGGCAAAGGCCAGCGTACGGCTCAGCAATTCGCGCAGCACGATCGCGTCCTTGCTTTCCATGCCATAGGTGACGCCGGGCGGAATGCCGCGCCGCAGGTGTTTTTCGACCAATTGCGACAGGGCGCGCGCGTACGCGTCCCAGTCGCGGCCTTTCACGGCGCGGGTCAGGCGGCGGCCGTACTCGGCCAGTTCGCCTGGGGTATCGGTGAGCTGGGTGGCGAAATCGCCGAGCACCTCGTCGGGCGCGGGGCCGGTCAGGGGAATCGGCTGCACCGGTGCGGCCGCAGGCTTGGGCAGGCCGGCGATCTCGTTGTAGATCTCGGCATAGGCGTCGGGGGTGGGAGCGATGCGGCGGGTGGCCAGGCGGCGGAAGGCTTCGCGGGCGATTTCGACAGGATGTTGGGTGGGCGGATTGGACATGATGCAGCGCAAGTATTTTTAAGTTTGGCGTAATGATAAGCAGGTTTTGTGTTTGTCATTACGCGAATAGAGGCCGAAAGGTCCCTTACTTAGCGGCAATGGCCATTTCCCCTATTCCACTAACTGGTTACGTATCGCATAGGTGGTCAATTCGGCACTGGTTTTCAGGTTCATCTTCGCCAGCAGGCGCGCGCGGTATTCGCTGACTGTCTTGACCGACAGCGACAATTCGCGCGCGATTTCGCTCACTGTCTTGCCCGAGGCGATCATGGTCAGGGTCTGGAACTCGCGGTCCGACAGGCTGTCGTGCACCGGCGCCTCGTGGTCGCTGCCGACACTGTTCGCCAGCGCCTGGGCCAGCGCCGCGCTCACGTACTTCTGGCCGCCGGCCACTTGCCGGATCGCATTCACCAGCTCGCGCGGCGCGCTCTGCTTGGTGAGATAGCCGGCCGCCCCGGCCTTCAGGGCGCGGATGGCGTACTGGTCTTCGCGGTGCATCGACAGCATCAGCACGGCCAGCTCGGGCTTGTCCTGCTTGATCTGCTTGAGCACCTCGATGCCGTTGCGGTCGGGCAGGGAGATGTCGAGCAGCATGACGTTGGGGCGCGATTTGCGGAACAGCTTGACGGCGTCGAGGCCGTTCTCGGCTTCGCCGGCGACAACGATGTCGCGCTGCTCGGCCAGGATCTGCTTCAGGCCTTCGCGCACGATGGCATGGTCGTCGGCGATGAAGACGCGGATGGTTGCTTTGTCGGTCATTGTTGCGTGTTGTCTTTCGAGGCCGCCGGGGCCAGCCTGATCTTGATGGTCACCATCGTGCCACCTCCGGGCGCCGCCGACAAGGCCAGGGTCCCGCCCAGCGCCCGCGCCCGCTCGCTCATGCCGCGCAGGCCGAAGGAGTGCGGCTTCAGGCGGTCGGCCGGCAGCATGCCGCGGCCATTGTCGGCGATGGCGAGCGTCAGATGCTGGCGCTGGCGCCGTAGCGTCACCGTCACGCGGGTGGCGCCGGCGTGCTTGGCGACATTCGTCAGCGCCTCCTGGAAGATGCGGAACAGGGCCGCGGCGTGGTCGGGGTCGAGCTCGATGTCGCGCTCGGCGCTGCGAAAGACGCAGGCGATGCCCGTCGTCTTTTCGAATTCGCGCGCCTGCCACTCGAGGGCGGCAACGATGCCCAGGTCCAGCGTCGAGGGCCGCAAATCGAGCGAGATGCGGTGCACCGCCTCGATGCTGCGGTCGACCAGGCTGTCGAGGTAGGCGGCCTTTTCCTGCAGTTGCGGGTCCTGGGGCAGGCGTGCGCTCAGCATCGACAAGGCCATCTTGATGGCGGTGAGGTTGCCGCCCAAATCGTCGTGGATCTCGCGGGCGATGCGCGCGCGTTCCTGTTCCTTCACCTGCTCGCTGTGCTCGGTCAGTTCGGCCAGGCGCGCGCGCGAACGCAGCACGTCCAATTGCTCGTTCTTGCTCTCGGTGATGTTGGTCATGATGCCGTCCCACTGCACCGCCCCGTGCGCCGCCGGGTGCGGGGTGGCGCGCAGGTTGATCCACTTGACGTCTTTCCAGGCCTCAATCCAGATCCGGCCTTCCCAATTCCAGCCCGACAGGCTGACCTTCGATACCGCCATCGTCTCCAGGTAGCCCTTGCGGTCCTCGGGCAGGATCAGGCGCAGGAACAGATCGGGGTCGGCCTGCAATGCCGCCGGTTGCACGCCGAGCAGGGCGGCGCAGCCTTCGCTCAAATACGGATACTCATGGCGGCCGTCGGCGCCGAGTACGAACTGGTAGACCAGGCCCGGGGTGTGGTCGACGATGGCGTTGTAGCGTGCCTGCGACTGGGCCAGGGCGGTGGCGGCGGCCTGCTCGGGCGAGAGGTCGTCGCCCATCGCCAGCAGCAACTCGCGGCTGTCGCGCTGGATGCGTAAAAACGTCAGCTTGGCCGGGTACAGGCTGCCGTCGGCGCGGCGCAGGCGGGTGCGCAGGCAGCGCTGCTCGCCGATCTCGTCGCCCAGGCCGGCCAGCAAGCCGTTCAGGGCAGTGCCGTCGAGTTCCGGGGCGACCAGGCTGACATTCGCGCCATGCAAGGCGTCGCCTTCGTAGCCCAGGTTCTGGCGCGCGGCGCCGTTGACGTCGACCAGGGCCAGGGTGGCGGCGTCGATCAGGAACATTTCGGAAGCGGCCGCCTGCATCGGGGCGGCCAGGATCGGCTCGGCTGTGTTCATGGGCGTTCGGATTCGGTGGATTGGCGGCGCCGGCGCCACAGCGAGACGAAGCGGCGGAAGGCGCGCGCGCTGCGCGTGGCATGGCGGCTGCCGAAGGGCACCGACGGGCGCAGCTGGCGGCGCAAAAGGCGCAGGTTGCGGCGCAGGCTGCTGCGCAGGGCGGACACGCCGCGCCGCAGCCGCACATAGGTCGGGCTGGCGCGCAAACGGCTGATGACATGGTCTTTGAACATGATGAAGCGATTGTGCCACCTCGCAAACCAGACCAGCGCCAGCAAGGATGGCAGGGTCAGCACGTACAGGCGCGCCACCACCGCCGCGCCGCCCAGCTTGGCGACGACGAAGGTGGCCACGCCCCACATCGGGTGGCCGTGGGCGATTGCCAGCAGGGCCAGCAGCTTGACCGGCAGCAGCAGCAAGCCCGGCAGCGCGAACACCAGCAGGGCAGGATAAGGCGGCAGGCGCCGTACCGCGTTTTCCAGCCAGGCCAGCGGCGGCCAGTCGGCGATGCCGCTGGCGCAGCGGCTGCCCCAGCGCCACAGCCATTCCTCGAGCAGCAGCAACAGCGCGGCGACATACAGCAGCGGCGCGAGCAGCGGAGATCGGGAAGGGGGTGTCGGCTTCATCCCTGCGATGATAATGCAATCCGGCGGCGCTTCCGCTCCCATATCCTTATAATAAGCTTATGAATAAGGCATTCGTAAAAGAGAGCGACAACGACGACGATGACGAAGCCGTCGCCCTGGCGCAGGCCATCCCGGCCGGCGCCAAGAACTACATCACGCCCGCCGGCTACCAAGCCATCAAGGACGAGCTGCTGCAGCTGATCGACGTCGACCGGCCGGAGGTCGTGCGCGTGGTGCACTGGGCCGCCTCGAATGGCGACCGCTCGGAAAACGGCGACTACATCTACGGCAAGCGCCGCCTGCGCGAAATCGACCGCCGCATCCGCTTCCTCACCAAGCGCATGGACTCGGCCTTCGTGGTCGACCCGAGTGTCCATTATGGAAACGATCAAGTGTTTTTCGGGGCGACTGTTTCCTATTCGAATACAGCCGGCGAAGAGCACACGGTGACCATTGTCGGCGTCGACGAACTCGATCCGCTGCGCGGACGCATCAGCTGGGTGTCGCCGGTGGCGCGCGCGCTGACCAAGGCGCGCGAGGGCGATGTCATCACCCTGCAGACGCCGAACGGTGTCGACGAGCTGGAAATCCTCAGCGTCGAATACCCGGAACCGATCGCTGACTGATCCACGCTTCAATCCGGCATGGCTGGTAAGATGCGTGCCATGAACCGACCTCACGACCCCGCGCGCGAGTCTGACGTCCTGGCCGCGCTGCGCCAGGGCACGAACGCACGCCACGAACGCCTCGACAGCGGCTTGCCCTTGTCGAAACCCGACGCCACCCTGGCCGACTATGCCACCCACCTGCAACTGCTGCGCGCCTGGCTGGCGCCGATGAAAGAGTGGCTGGCCGGCTTCCACGACGGCCCGCAGGGTGCCGGGGGCTTGCCGGAGGCGCCGCACCTGTCCCTGATCGAAGCCGACCTGGCCGAGCCGTCGCTGGCCGGGCTTGCCGCGCCTTTGCCTGCGTCCGGCCCGGGCTGGCCGGCTGACGCCAGCGCCGCCTACCGCTGGGGCGTGGCCTATGTCGTTGAAGGCTCGCAACTGGGTGGCGCGGTGCTGTACAAACGCCTGACCGATCAGCTTGCGCCGCATCCGCTGCGCTACCTGCGCGGTTCGGGCGAAGAAGGCCCCGGCCCGCGCTGGCGCGCCTTCATGCTGGCGCTGCGTGCCGAAGTGCGGGGCGAGCAGGAAGTCGCCGACGCCTGCGCGGGCGCCTGCGATGCCTTCGATCGCATCCTGGCGCTGGCCGGGGTCTGAAACGCTGTCGCGACGGCTTGTCACAGCGTAGGATGGACGGCTACACCGTATGGCGTGCGGACACGCTGCCGAACTGCCGTCCACGCGTTCAACCGGCCTCCGCTCAGCCGCGCATCGGTTCCGGCGTGGGTTGAACGCGTGGACGGCGCGATAGCCGCAAGATGTTCACCCGAGCGGGTGCAGCCGTCCACCCTACGAGCTTGTGAAACCAAAAAAAACAGCCCACCGAAGTGGGCTGTTCGTCTGTATCGCCTGAACCTCAGGCGCGCTCGCGCTCGACCCGGTTCACGCCCGCTACCCTGCGCAGGTTGCGGATCAGATGCGCCAGATGCACCCGGTCCTTCACCTGGATCGTGAAGCGCAACTGCGTCATCATGTTTTCGTCGTCCTCGTCCATGCCGACATACGTGATGTTGCCGTCCGACTCGCCGATCTCGGCCGCCACGCGCGCCAGAATCCCCTTTTCGTTGTTGATCAACAGGCGGATGCGGCAGTCGAAGCGGCGGTTCAGCTCCTCGCCCCATTGCACGGCGATCCAGCGGTCCGGTTCCTTGGCGCGCAGGCGCTTGGCCGGCAGGCAGTCGGCGGTGTGCACCACCAGGCCCTGGTCGCGCCGCAGCTGGCCGACGATGCCGTCGCCCGGGATCGGCAGGCAGCATGGCGCCAGCTGCACCGACACGCCTTCGCTGCCGTAGATGGTCACCGGGTCGATGTCGCCCGACAGCGGCTGGCTTGATGACGGCAGGGCGTCGTCGGCCCCTTCCATCAGGCCGAAGATATGGCGCGCCACCAGCGCCGGCATGCGCTTGCCGATGCCGATGTCGGCGTACAGCTCGTCCATCGACTTGGCCGAGGATTCCGCCAGCACGCGCTCGATGGTCGATGCCGGCAGCTCGGCCGGGATGCCGCGCGCTGCCAGCGCCTGGGCCAGCAGGTCCTGGCCGAGTTCCACCGATTCGTTGACGTTCACGGTGCGCAGGTGGTGGCGGATCGCCGAACGCGCCTTGCCGGTGCGCACGTAGCTGAGCCAGGTCGGGCTCGGGCGCGAATCCGGGTCGGTGACGATCTCGACGATGTCGCCGTTGTGCAGCTCGGTGCGCAGCGGCTGGGTTTCGTTGTTGATCTTCACCGCCACGCAGTGGTCGCCGATGCCGGTGTGGATCGAATACGCGAAGTCGAGCGCCGTGGCGCCGCGCGGCAGGGCGATGATCTTCGATTTCGGCGTGAACACGTACACCGAATCCGGGAACAAATCGACCTTCACGTGTTCGAGGAATTCGGCCGAGTCGCCGGTCTGCTGCTGGATGTCGAGCAGCGACTGCAGCCAGGCGTGGGTGCGCTGCTGCAGGTCCGACATGTTCTGGTCGCCGGTCTTGTACAGCCAGTGCGCCGCCACGCCGCTTTCCGCGGTGCGGTGCATGTCCTGGGTGCGGATCTGGAATTCGACCGGGGTGCCGTAGGGGCCGATCAGGGTGGTGTGCAGCGACTGGTAGCCGTTGATCTTGCGGATCGCGATGTAATCCTTGAACTTGCCGGGCATCGGTTTGTACAGCCCGTGCAGGGTGCCGAGCGCCACGTAACAGTTGGGGATGTTGTCGACCACGACGCGGAAACCGTACACGTCGAGCACCTGCGAGAACGACAGGTGTTTATTCCGCATCTTTTTATAGATGCCGAACAGGGTCTTTTCGCGCCCATACACCTCGGCCTGGATGCCGGCCATGGCCAGGGTCTGCTTCACCGATTCGAGGATCTTTTTCACCACCTCGCGCCGGTTGCCGCGCGCCGACTTCACCGCCTTGGTGAGGGTGCGGTAGCGCAGCGGATACAGGTGCGAGAAAGCCAGGTCCTGCAGCTCGCGGTAGATGTTGTTCAGGCCGAGGCGGTGGGCGATCGGCACGTACACTTCCATCGTCTCGCCGGCGATGCGGCGCTTTTTCGCCGGGACCATGACGCCCAGCGTGCGCATGTTGTGCAGGCGGTCGGCCAGTTTTATGAGAATGACGCGCACGTCCGAGGCCATGGCCAGCAGCATCTTGCGGAAGTTTTCCGCCTGCGCTTCCACCAGGCTCTGGAACTCGATCTTTTCCAGCTTCGACAGGCCGTCGACCAGGTTGGCGACCGGCGCGCCGAAGCGTTCGATCAGCTCTTCCTTCTTGACGTCCTGGTCTTCGATCACGTCGTGCAGCAGGGCGGCCATGATGGCTTGCGCATCGAGCTTCCACTCGGCGCAGATCTCGGCCACCGCGATCGGGTGCGAGATATACGGTTCGCCCGACTTGCGCACCTGGCCGAGATGCATCTCGTCGGAGAAGCGGTAGGCTTCGCGGACTTTCTTGAGTTCGGCGGGAGTGAGGTAGTCGGACAGCTTGTCGATCAGCTGGGTGACCGAGGCTACGCCGGGGGCAGGCGCCTCGGCAGTGTCTTGCGGCTTGCCCGGGCGCTTGGCGCGGGCAGGGGGATTGCCAGAATTAGTCGTATCTGGGGGAAACAGGTTCATACGTTATGTCGATCAGCCGCAGTGTCGTGACAGAATAACAGAATTACGGACTGCCGAATCGTGCAAGCCGGAACGCAAACCGGCGGGGGGGTACCCGCCGGTTGCTGGATGTAACTGACGGTATGACGCCAGGAATTACATCGGCACTTTCTTCAGCATTTCCAGGCCAACTTTACCGGCGGCGATTTCGCGCAGGGCGACGACGGTCGGCTTGTCCTTTGCTTCGACTTTCGGGGTGTGGCCCTGCAGCAGCTGGCGTGCGCGATAGGTCGCGGCCAGGGTCAGCTGGAAGCGGTTCGGGACGTTTTTCAGGCAATCTTCGATGGTGATACGGGCCATGGTGGTAACTCCAGAATAGATGGAAGCAGCGGCGCGGGCGACGCTGGAAAAATTACGGTTGTTGCAGTACGTGGATACCCAGCTGGGCAAACAGCGAGGCGTTGCGGGCGGCCTGTTGGGCGAAGCGGCAACGTGTCGCCTGGACAATCGCCTGTAGTTGGGCCAAGGCGACGTTGAACTCTTCGTTGATGATAGCATATTCGAACTCGGGAGCGTGAGCGATCTCGCCCCCGGCCGCCAGCAAACGGCGCGTGATGATGTGCGGTTCGTCGGTGCCGCGCTTGTGCAGGCGCTCTTCCAGGGCCGCGATCGACGGCGGCAGGATGAAGATGCCGGCCGCATCCGGGAACTGCTTCTTCACCTGGCGCGCGCCCTGCCAGTCGATTTCCAGCAGAATGTCGGTGCCCGACTTCATCTTCTCTTCGACGCTCAGGCGGCTGGTGCCGTAGAAGTTGCCGTGCACCTCGGCCCACTCCAGGAACTCGCCGCGGTCGGCGCGGCGCTCGAAATCCTCGGCGGTGGTGAAGTGGTAGTGCACGCCGTCTTCCTCGCCCACACGCGGGGCGCGCGTGGTGGTCGAGATCGACAGCTGGATGCCCGGTTCCTGCTTGAGCAGCGCGTTGACCAGGGTCGATTTGCCGGCGCCGGACGGGGCGGCGACGACGAACAGGCTGCCGGAGAAGGCGGTGGTGAGCATGGTGTGTTCCTTTTGATTCGTGTGTACTGTGGTTTTGGCTTGATACCGCGATTGTGCATCATAAAGCGAAGCCGGCGTCCTGCAAACGTAACGCGTGGGCACAGGGCGCCCACCCTACCGTATCCAACGTAGGGTGGGCGCCCCGTGCCCACGCGTCCAACCGGCTGATGCAAACCGCACCGCCATTTTAAATTGTGTTTACTCCAGGTTCTGCACCTGCTCGCGCATCTGCTCGATCAGCAGTTTCAGCTCCATCGACGCATCCGCCAGTTCCTTCACCGCCGCCTTGGCGCCCAGCGTGTTCGCTTCGCGGTTCAGTTCCTGCATCATGAAGTCCAGCCGCTTGCCGACCTGGCCGCCTTTTTTCAGGATGTGGCGCGTTTCGTTCAGGTGGGCCGACAGGCGCGACAATTCTTCCGAGACGTCGATGCGGATGCCGTACAGGGTTACTTCCTGGCGGATGCGCTCGAACACTTCCTGGCGGCTCAGCACCGAGCCGTTGCCGTGGCCGGCCAGGCCCAATGCATCCTGCATGCGCTCGACCGCCTTCTGCTGGAACTGCGAGATCACCTGCGGAATCAGCGGCGTGATGCGCTTGACGATGGCTTCCATCGCCTCGATGCGCGAGATCAGCATCGCTTCCAGCGCCGCGCCTTCGCGCCGGCGGCTATCGACAAAGGCGGCGATGGTGCGCGCGGTGAGGGCGGCGACGTCGGCCTGGAGCGACTCCTGGCCCACGTGGGCTTCCTCGACCACGCCCGGCCAGCGCAGCAGCTCGGCCACGGTCATCGGCTGGGCCTGGGTAAAGTGACGGCTGACTTCGCTTTGCAGGCGCGCCAGGTCGGCCAGCAGTTCGTGGTTCAGGGCTTGCGTGCCGCCGGCGGCCTTGCGGCCGAACGACAGGCGCGCCTCGACCTTGCCGCGGGTGATGGCGGCCATGATCGCCGCGCGCAGGTCGGGCTCCAGCGCACGCAGTTCGTCGTTGATGCGGAACTGCAGATCGAGGAAGCGCGAATTGACGCTCTTGATTTCGATCGTGAGGGTGCCGGCAGCGCCTTCGCTGGTGGCAACCGCATAGCCAGTCATGCTTGAAATGCTCAATGGAGTCCCCGGTTTTCAGGGCGCCCGGCTTTCAGGAAACCACGCACGCGATACGCGCGTATTTACTTTACCCGACGCTCATTATTCTTTACAAGACCGACATTTATCCACACAATCGCCGTGTTATGCAAGGAACTCTTCAGTATGGCCGCACAAAATAACGCACCCTTGCCGGATGGGCTGGAGATTGCCGGATATCGCATTGTAAAGAAAATCGCGTCCGGCGGGTTCAGTATTGTCTATCTTGCATATGATGCCGAGGGCAATGCGGTGGCCATCAAGGAATACCTGCCGAGCGCACTCGCCCTGCGCCAGCCGGGCGAACTGTCTCCCACCATCGCCAGGCCGAACGCGCCGCTGTTTCGCATCGGCCTGAAATGCTTTTTCGAGGAGGGCCGCGCGCTGGCGCGCATCGTGCACCCGAACGTGGTGCGCATCCTGAACTTCTTCCGCGCCAACGAGACCGTGTACATGGTCATGGCCTACGAATCCGGCCACTCGCTGCAGGAACATATCGCGCGCGTGGTAGGCAAGGGCGGCCGCCTGAACGAAGCCTTCATCCGCAAGGTGTTTACACGCGCCTGCCTGGGGCTGCGCGAAGTGCATGCCAACAAGCTGCTGCACCTCGACCTGAAGCCGGCCAACATCTACCTGCGCAGCGACTGCTCGCCGATCCTGCTCGACTTCGGCGCCGCGCGTCAGGCGATCAACAAGGACCTGATGGCGCTGGCGCCGATGTACACGCCCGGCTTCGCGCCGCCCGAGCTGTACGTGAAAGGTGCGCCGCTCGGCCCCTGGTCCGACATCTACAGCATCGGCGCGGCGCTGTTCGCCTGCATGAGCGGCGGCCCGCCGCAGGCCGCCGACGCGCGCAAGGCAGGCGATAAAATGGGCCCGCGCTTCGACTACCTGGCCACCATATATTCGCCCGAACTGGCCGGCGTGGTGCGTGCCTGCCTGGCGCTCGACCCGATGGCGCGTCCGCGCAGCGTGTTCGAGGTGCAGAAGGTCTTGCAGACGGCGCCGGCGACACCGCTGGCCGATGAACCGGCAAACGATCCGGCGCCGGCCCCAGGTGGCCTGCGTGGTTTGTTCAACCGCCTGGGCGGCTTCAAGCGCGCCAAATCGGGCAACGACTGAGGAACCAGCATGCAGTTTTCCGTCTACCAGCAAAGCCATATCGGCGGGCGCCGCGTCAACCAGGACCGCATGGGCTACTGCTTCACGCGCGAC
This sequence comes from Massilia sp. YIM B02769, assembly GCF_030411995.1. Taxonomy (GTDB): domain Bacteria; phylum Pseudomonadota; class Gammaproteobacteria; order Burkholderiales; family Burkholderiaceae_D; genus Telluria. Next base: position 190,270 of record NZ_JASNRC010000002.1, on the reverse strand, counting down.
GCGCTGCTGCTGGTGCTGGCCGACGGCATGGGCGGCCACCTGCACGGTGAGATCGCCGCCACCATCGCCATGCAGACCCTGTCGATGCTGTTCCAGATGCAGGCGCGCCCTTACATCAAGAAGCCCGAGCGCTTCCTGGAAGAGGCGCTCACGCAAGCCCACCGCGACATCCACGCCTATGCCGCGCGCCACCAGCTGCCGGACACGCCGCGCACCACCATCGTGGCCTGCCTGGTGCAGCACAACTGCGCGCTGTGGGTGCACTGCGGCGACTCGCGCCTGTACTGGCTCCGCGGCGGCAAGATCCTGGCGCGCACGCGCGACCACTCGCATCTCGAATACCTGATCGACAAGGGCAAGGCCAGCCCGGCGGACCGCGCCGGCCACCCCGACCGCAACAAGCTGTACAACTGCCTCGGCGCGCAGACGCCGCCGCGCATCGACATCTCGCAGCAGATCGGCCTGCAGACCGGCGACGTGCTGATGCTGTGCTCGGACGGATTGTGGTCCTCGGTGCCGGACGACGAGATCGTGTTCAAGCTGGCCACGAAAACCGTGGTGCAGGCCGTGCCCGAGCTGGTGACCAGCGCCGTGGCGCGCGGCGGCGCACGCTGCGACAACACCACCGCCCTCGCCATTGCCTGGCAGGGGCTCGATAATGCCGACGCCGGCCTGCCGAACGTGGTCTCGACCCAGATGCTGCCCGAGGACCAGGTCAGCAGCACCATCGGCAGCGTCGATGCCGCCCCGGACCTCGACCCCTTCGACGAAGACGCCATCGAAAAGGCGATTGCCGAGATCAACCAGGCGATCGAGAAGTCTTCCAACATCCTCAAATAAACACAGGCCCATTACATGACCCTCTCCCGCCCTAGCGGCCGCGCCGTCGACCAGCTGCGCGACATCCGCATCACCCGCCAGTACACCAAGCACGCCGAGGGTTCGGTGCTGATCGAATGCGGCGACACCAAGGTGATCTGCACCGCCAGCATCGAAGACAAGGTGCCGGGCTTCCTGAAAGGGAAGGGGCAGGGCTGGCTGACCGCCGAATACGGCATGCTGCCGCGCTCGACCCATTCGCGCATGGACCGCGAAGCCGCGCGCGGCAAGCAGTCCGGCCGCACCCAGGAAATCCAGCGCCTGATCGGCCGCTCGCTGCGCGCGGCGTTCGACCTGGAAGCGTTCGGCGAGCGCACCCTGCACCTGGACTGCGACGTGATCCAGGCCGATGGCGGTACGCGTACCGCGTCGATCACCGGGGCGATGGTGGCGGCCTACGATGCGTTCTCGAAGCTGGTCGAGCGCGGCGTGCTGACCGCGGTGCCGGTGAAGCATTTCGTGGCCGCGATCTCGGTGGGGGTGGTTCAGGGTACGCCGGTGCTGGACCTGGATTATGTGGAGGATTCGGGGTGCGATACCGACATGAACGTGGTGATGACGGAGCAGGGCCATTTCATCGAGGTGCAGGGCACGGCGGAAGGCGCGGCGTTCGACCGCGCCGGCATGAACCGCCTGCTCGACCTGGCGCAGGCCGGCATCGCCGACCTGATCGGCCTGCAAAAACAGTCGCTCGGCATCCAGTAACCCGCAGCCTCAACCGTATGTTGGATCATTGATGCCGTTGGCATCAATGACAACCTGCCCACGCGGCGTGAACCGTACGGTGGGGTGTTTGAAGCCGGGGGCTTCAAACACGTGCCCACGCGGTTACGTGCTCGTCCTTGCACCTGCTGCGGGGACGACTCGCTCCGCGGCGTCAACGATGGACGACATGCCAACAATGCGCTTTTCGGATGCCGTGCCATCTGCCTCGTTTGCGACTTCGCCGGCGCTACCGTTGCGCATCGTTCCGCGTGGGCACGGAGTGCCCACCGTACGGTCGCCGCCGCGGGCCATGGCTCCGTCGGCGCAGCATATCCACAAGCGGTAAAATACCGCCTTCGCTCCATCCCGCCCGCATACCACCATGACCCAACGCCTCATCCTCGCCTCGAACAACGCCGGCAAGCTGAAAGAATTCCAGCAAATCCTCGGCCCGATCGGTTTCACCCTGCACCCGCAAGGCGAATTCAACGTGCCCGAGGCGGAAGAGCCGTTCGCCACCTTCGTCGAGAACGCCCTGACGAAAGCACGCCACGCCGCGCGCCTGACCGGCCTCCCGGCCCTGGCTGACGACTCCGGCGTCTGCGTGAATGCCCTCGGCGGCGCCCCCGGCGTGTACTCGGCGCGCTTTGCCGGCGAACCGAAGTCCGACGCCCGCAACAACGAAAAACTGGTCGCGGACCTGGCCGACAAAGCCGACAAATCGGCCTATTACTACTGCGTGCTGGTCTACGTGCGCCACGCCGACGACCCGCAGCCGATCATCGCCGATGGCCGCTGGGACGGCGAAATCATCGCTACCCCGCGCGGCGACAACGGCTTCGGCTACGACCCGCACTTCCTGATCCCGGCGCTGGGAAAGACCACGGCCGAACTCACGCCCGCCGAGAAAAACGCGCAATCGCACCGCGGCCAGGCCCTGCGCGCACTGGTAGAGAAACTGAAATGATCCCGATCAAAGTCGCCGGCGTGAACCTCGGCGAAGCACGTTCGCCGGCACAGGCGGCCCTGCAATACCTGCAGCCCGGTTCCCTGAACCTGACGGCCCTGCCGCCGCTCTCGCTCTACATCCACTTCCCCTGGTGCGTGCGCAAGTGCCCCTACTGCGACTTCAACTCGCACGAGGCGAAAGGCGAGCTGCCGGAAAAGGAATACCTCGACGCGCTGCGCCTCGACCTCGAGCAATCGCTGCCCCTGATCTGGGGCCGCCGCATCCACACGGTCTTCATCGGCGGCGGCACGCCGAGCCTGATGTCGGCCGCCGGCCTGGACCGCCTGATGTCGGACCTGCGCACGCTGCTGCCTCTGGAACTCGACGCCGAGATCACGATGGAAGCCAATCCCGGCACCTTCGAAGTCGAAAAATTCCGCCAGTACCGCGAGAGCGGCATCAACCGTCTGTCGATCGGCATCCAGAGTTTCAACGGCGAGCACCTGAAGGCCCTGGGCCGCATCCACGACGAGCGCGAAGCGCTGCGCGCGGTGGAAATCGCGCACAACACCTTCGACAACTTCAACCTCGACCTGATGTACGCGTTGCCCTCGCAGACCCTGGCGCAGGCCGAGCATGACCTGAAGACCGCGCTGTCGTTCGCGCCGCCACATTTGTCGCTGTACCACCTGACGATGGAACCGAACACGGTCTTCGCCAAGTACCCGCCGACCCTGCCCGACGACGACGCCAGCGCCGACATGCAGGACATGATCGCCGCGACCATGCCGGCCGCCGGCTACGAGCACTACGAAGTCTCGGCCTATGCCCAACCGGGCCGGCGCGCACGCCACAACCTGAATTACTGGAACTTCGGCGACTACCTCGGCATCGGCGCCGGCGCCCACTCCAAGTTGTCGTTCCCGCACCGTATCCTGCGCCAGGCGCGCTTCAAGCAGCCCGGCTCGTTCATGGAAGCGGCGAAGCGCGGCAACCCGGTACAGGAAGAGCACGAGATCGCGCGCGCCGACATGGGCTTCGAGTTCATGCTCAACACCCTGCGCCTGACCGAAGGCTTCGATCCGAATTTGTTCGGCGAACGCACCGGCATGAGCATCACCGCCATCTCGAAAGCCCTGGACGCCGCCGAAGCCAAGGGTTTGCTGACCCGCGACTTCAAGTTGATCAAGCCAACGGAACTGGGCCAGCGCTTCCTCAACGACCTGCAAGAGATGTTCCTCGGCGAAGGCAAATAACGGACGTTGGCGGGATGTCGTAGGGTGGGTTCTCGAACCCACCATGCAAACCGCCGCGCTGGCACCCAACAATAACCGGGCGCGATTGCTACCCCCGTGTCGCCCCCGCCAACGCCGCAATCGTCTTCGCCAACCCCTCCACCACGCGCGCCATGCTGTCGTAATCCAGCTTGTCCGGCGTATCCTGCGCCGTGTGGTAATACGGGTAGCGCATGAACGCCGTATCCGTAATCATCAACGCCGGATACCCGTGCCGGTTATACGACGAATGATCCGACAGCGTCACCCCCATGGTATGCGCCGGCGCCGCCAGTCCCTGCGCCGGGAAATCCGACGCCGCCTGGAATGCGGCCAACGCCTGCCGTACCAGCGCCGACGATTCGATCGTGCCGACAAAGGCAATGAAATTCCCGGTGTCCGGATACTGCCCATCCAGCCCCGGCGGCAGCTGCTGGCTGCCCGCCGCATCCGAGTAATAGCCCATCGTCTCCAGCACCAGCGCGCCCTCGACCGCCAGGCCTTGCCGTTTCAGCTCGGCCGCATGCTGCATGCTGCCCATTTCCTCGCCGAGGAAGAAGGGCGGTTCCTCGTTCACGAAGAACACGAAGCGCACTTCGGTACCTGCTGCCGGCTGCACCGTCTTGAGCAGGCGCGCCAGTTCCAGCACGGCGGCCGTGCCGCTCCCATTGTCGTTGGCCCCGGGTGCTCCCTGCGCTGAATCGTAATGCGCGCCGACGATGAAGATGCGCTCAGGCCGCTTGCCCTTCGCCACATTCGCCACCGCCACCTCGATATTGCGCACCCGTAGCTCGCCGGCCGCGTATTCCTGGCGCAAGGGCGTATAGCCGGCTTTTCTCAGCGTCGTTTCGATGTAGACGGCCGCGCGCTCGAGTTGCGCCGGCGTGCGCGTGTTGTGCTCTTCGGAAGCGACGGCAGCGACGTGCTGGCGCATGCGGTCGGCGAGCGTGGACGCGGCGCCGGCGTTTTCAGGCGTCAGCGTCATGACCGCCACCAGGATGAGCAGGAGGAGCGCAACGATGACTTTCCAATGTGACTGAAAAAAGTTTCGCATGGCAGTGTGCGGCGCCTGGAAGGGCGCCCTCAATGGCATCTACTGGTAGACCTGTTCAGTGTAGCCAAGTTCAACCCGATACCACCACACGAATCCGTGGCGAAAACCGTAGGGTGGTCGGCTCCACCCGGGATGCGGCATGACCGTGACGTATGCGCCGTCCACGCGTTCAACGCACGCCGGACATGGCCCGGGCTTGCACATGATGTTCGAACGCGTGGACGGCGCCAGCATCGCTGCCGAACAAACGCCTGGGTGAAGCCGTCCACCCTACGGTTGTCCAGTGTCGCCAAGTTCAACCCAAGACCAGTGCGCGTAGCGGCGGCGAAAAAAAACCGGAGCACACGGCTCCGGTTTTCATGCGATCAAACTAAGCGATCAGCGCGACGCCTGCGCCTCAGCCACAGGCTCGCTCCACCCGCCACCCAGCACGCGGTACAAGGTCACCTGGTTCTGCAAGCGCGCCAGGTTCGCTTCCACCGTCTGCTGCTGCGCCTGGAACAGCGAGCGCTGCGCATCCAGCAAATCCAGCTGGCTGGCCGCGCCGCTGCGGTAGCGCAGGTCGGACAAGTTGAAACGGTCCTGCTCGGCCACGGCCACCGCGCGCTGGGCGCGCAGCTGTTCGCTGTAGGTGGCCTGGCCGGCCAGCGCGTCCGCCACTTCGCGGAACGCGGTCTGGATCGAGCGCTCGTACTGGGCCACGGCGATGTCGCGGCCAGCCTGGGCCGATTCGACGCCGGCGCGCACGCGGCCGTAGTCGAAGATCGGCAGGATCGCCTGCGGCGCGAAGCTCCAGCCGAAGGTACCGCTCTTGAACAGGCCCGACAGCTCGTCGCTGACGCTGCCGGCGCTGCCGGTCAGCGAAATGCGCGGGAAGTAGTTCGCGCGCGCCGCGCCGATGTTGGCGTTTGCCGCGATCAGCTGCTGCTCGGCCGAACGGATGTCCGGACGCACGGTCAGCAGGTCCGACGGCAGGCCGGCAGGCAGGTCCGGCAGCTCGGTCGTCGCCAGGGTGGCGCCTTGCGGCAGGTCGGCCGGGATCGGCTGGCCCACCAGCAGGGTCAGCAGGTTGTTGTCCTGCTGGCGCAGGCGGCGCAGTTGCGCCAGGGTGGCGCGCGCCGTTTCCACCAGCGAGGCCGACAGCTGCAGGTCGAGCTTCGACGAGACGCCGTTGTCGAAACGCAGCTGGGTCAGGCGCAGCGATTCCTCGCGCGTCTTCAGCGTTTCCTCGGTGAGCGCCAGCAGCTCGTCGTCGGCCAGCAACGACAGGTAGCTGTTGGCGACCGAGGCGATCAGGCTGACCTGCGTGGTCTTGCGCGCTTCCTCGGTGGCGAGGAATTGCGCCAGCGCCGCTTCCGACAGGTTGCGCACGCGGCCGAAGAAATCGAGCTCGAAGGCGGACACACTCAGGCCGGCCTGGTAGGTGCTCGAGATCGGCTGGTCCTCGCCAACGGTCTGGCGGGTGCCGGTCACCGCCGCCGACACGGTCGGCAGGCGGTCGGCGCGGGCGATGCGGTACTGGGCGCGGGCCTGCTCGATGTTCAGGATCGCCACGCGCAGGTCGCGGTTGTTGGCCAGCGACAGCTCGATCAGCTGGCGCAGGCGCGCATCGGCGAAGAAGCGCTGCCAGACGATGTTGGCCGGCGCTTCACCGGTGGCGGTCGGCAGGGCCGTGCCGCCGACTTGCGGCATTTCCGGGAAGGCGGGGGCCACCGGCGCGGCCGGACGCTCGTACTTCGGCGCCAGGTTCATGCAGCCGGCCAGGGCCAGCGCCAGGACCAGGGGGGTAAAACGTTTCGTCTTGGTCATAACAGTCATTGGATTTTTTCCTTCGCTACGCTGCCGGTATCTTCGTGATGCGTGTACAGGTCGTTCTGGCGCTTGCTGCCCTTGAACAGCGTACGCACGACAACGAAGAACACCGGCACGAAGACAACGCCGAGCGCGGTTGCGGTGATCATGCCGCCCATCACGCCGGTACCGATGGCGCGCTGGCCTGCACCGCCGGCGCCGCTGGCGATCACCAGCGGCAGCACGCCGAGGATGAATGCCAGCGAGGTCATGATGATCGGACGGAAACGCAGGTGGGCCGCTTCGAGCGCCGCCTGGATCGGCGACTTGCCTTGCGCCTGCAGGTCCTTCGCGAACTCGATGATCAGGACCGCGTTCTTCGCCGCCAGGCCGATGATGGTAATCAGGCCGACCTTGAAGTAGACGTCGTTCGACAGCCCGCGCATGTAGGCCGCCAGCAGCGAACCCAGAATACCCAGCGGCACCACCAGCAGCACGGCCACCGGAATCGTCCAGCTTTCGTACAGTGCGGCCAGGGCCAGGAACACCGCCAGCAGCGAGAAGGCGATCAGGATGAACACGGTCGAGCCCGACAGGATTTCCTCGCGCGACTGGCCGGTCCATTCATACGCGAAGCCAGGCGGCAGCTGGGCTGCCAGGCGCTGCATTTCTTCCAGTGCCTGGCCGCTCGAGTAGCCCGGAGCCGGTTCGCCGGTGATCTTCATCGACGGATAGCCGTTGTAGCGGATGGTCTGCATCGGACCCGTGACCCATTCGGTCGACGCGAACGAGGACAGCGGCACCGGACGGCCCTGGGTGTTCAGGGCGTTGATGCGCAGCAGGTCGTCCGGCTGCATGCGGTTCGGCGCGTCGGCCTGCACGATCACGCGCTGCAGGCGGCCGGCGTTCGGGAAGTCGTTCACGTAGCTCGAACCCAGCGAGGTCGACAGCGCATTGTTGATCGCGCCGAAGGTCACGCCCAGGGCTTGCGCCTTGTCGCGGTCGATGTTGAGTTTCAGCTGCGGCGCGTCTTCCAGGCCTTCAGGGCGCAGGCCGGTCAGGACCTTGCTCTGCATCGCCATGCCCAGCATCTGGTTACGTGCCTTGACCAGCGCTTCGTGGCCATTGCCGCCGCGGTCCTGCAGGCGGAACGAGAAGCCGGTGCCGGTACCCAGTTCAGGGATCGGCGGCGGGCTCACCACGAAGATGAACGAGTCGCGCAGGGCGCCCATGTGCATCGTGATGCGGTTGGCGAAGGATTGCGCATCCTGGCCATCGCCTTTACGGTCGCTCCAGGCCTTCAGCGGAATGAAGGCGAGACCCATGTTCTGGCCCTGGCCCGAGAACGAGAAGCCGGTGACGGCCACGATGTTCGCGTATTCCGGCTGCTTCATGACGAAGTCTTCGAGCGCGTGCAGCACCACGTTGGTACGTTCGGCGGTGGCGCCCGGCGGCAACTGGATGTTGGCGATCACGTAGCCCTGGTCTTCGTTCGGCAGGAAGGAGTTCGGCAGGCGGGTGAACAGCAGGCCAACGATACCGACCAGCAGCACGAACACCACCATCCAGCGGCCGGCGCGCTTCAGGATCGAGCCGACGAAGCCCTCGTAGCGCTTGGCGCCGGCGGCGAAGTTACGGTTGAACCAGCCGAAGAAACCCTTCTTCTCGTGGTGGTGGCCGGCTTCGACCGGTTTCAGCAGGTGCGCGCACAGCGCCGGGGTCAGCGACAGCGCCAGGAAGGCCGAGAAGGCGATCGAGGTCACCATCACCGCCGAGAACTGACGGTAGATGTTGCCGACGGCGCCGGCGAAGAACGCGAGCGGCACGAACACCGACATCAGGACCACGGTCACACCGATGATCGCGCCCGAGATCTGGCCCATGGCCTTGCGGGTTGCCTGCAGCGGCGGCAAGCCTTCCTCGGACATGATGCGCTCGACGTTCTCGACGACCACGATGGCGTCATCGACCACGATACCGATCACCAGCACCATGCCGAACATGGTCAGCACGTTGATCGAGAAGCCCAGCGCCAGCAGGCAGGCGAAGGAACCCAGCAGCGCGACCGGAACGACGATGGTCGGGATCAGGGTGTAGCGGAAGTTCTGCAGGAAGACGAACATCACGACGAACACCAGCGCGATCGCTTCGAGCAGGGTGTGCACCACTTGCTCGATCGAGATGTTGATGAAGGTGGTCGAGTCGTAAGGAATCGTGTACTTCATGCCATGCGGGAAGAACTTCGAGAGTTCCTGCATGCGGGCCTTGATCAGGTCGCCGGTTTCGAGGGCGTTACCCGATGGCGACAGCTGGACGCCGATACCGGCCGATGGCTTGCCGTTCAGGCGCGCCGAGGTAGCGTAGGCCTGGCCGCCGATCTCGATGCGGGCCACGTCCTTCAGGCGCACGGTGGAGCCGTCCGGATTGGCGCGCAGCACGATGTTGCCGAACTGCTCGACGGTTGCCAGCTGGCCGGCCACGACAACGGTGGCGGTGATCTGCTGGCCTTGCGCCAGCGGCAGGTCGCCGATGGTGCCCGATGCCACCTGGGCATTCTGCTGGCTGATCGCGCTGTTCACGTCCGACGGCGCCAGGTTGAAGCCGACCAGCTTGGCCGGATCGATCCAGATACGCATCGCCTTTTCGGTACCGAACAGCTGGGCCTGGCCCACGCCCTTGATACGCTGCAGTTCCGGCAGGACGTTACGCGAAGCGTAGTCGCCCAGCGCCACCGGGTCCCAGTTCGGATCGTCCGACGACAGGATGGTGAACAGCAGGAAGTTGGAACGCGACTTGTCGACGCGCACACCCTGCTGGGTCACGGCCGGCGGCAGGCGCGGGGTCGCACGCGACAGGCGGTTCTGGACATCGACCTGGGCCAGGTCGGGGTCGGTGCCGGTCTCGAACGAAATGGTGATGGAACCGGTGCCGTTGGCCTGGCTGGTCGATTCCATGTAGATCATGCCTTGGGCGCCGTTCATCTCGCGTTCGATGACGGAGATGACGGAGTCCTCGAGCACCTGTGCCGACGCGCCCGGATAAGCGACGTTGACGACGATGGCAGGAGGCGCCACGGTAGGGTATTGCGCGATCGGCAGCTGATTGACGGCTACACCGCCAAGCACCATGATGAACAGCGCGATCACCCAGGCAAAAATAGGGCGGTCAATAAAAAAACGTGCCATGAAAAGTCCTGTTCGTTTTACTCAGTGATGACTCGGCGAGCCATTACTGGCGGCTCTGGCCTGGGGTCGTCGCGCCGGCGGCCGGCGAACCGGCATCCGGGGTGCGCGAACCGGCCGCGGCATTCGTGGCGGTGGCGCCGGCGGCGTTCGGCTGCTGGGCCGGGTTGCCCGCGGCGGCCGGAGCGGCGGCGTTCGGCGCGGTCCAGGCGACCGGCTGCACCGGGGTGCCCGGTGGCATCATCTGCAGCTTCTGGAAGCCGTCGACCATCACGCGTTCGCCTTCCTTCAGCCCATCGGTCACGACCCAGTTGCTGCCTTCCTGCGACGCGATCTTGACGGTGCGCGGGGTCGGCTTGTTGTCGGCGCCGATCACCATCAGGGTGTCGCCGGTCTGGCCGCCGCGGGTCACGGCCTGCTGCGGGACCAGGATGCCCGACGGCAGTTCGGCTTGCGCCAGGCGCACGCGCACGTACTGGCCCGGGAGCAGGGCGTTGTCCGGGTTCGGTACCTGGGCGCGCAGGGTCACCTGGCCGCTGGTCGGGTCGACGGTCACGTCCGAGAACAGCAGCTTGCCCTGGCGCGACAGTACGGTGCCGTCGTCCAGGATCACGGTGACCGGGATCGCCGAGTCGATGCCGCGGTTGCCGGCCTGCTTGCGCAGGCGCTGCAGTTCCGAGGCCGACTGGGTGATGTTCAGGTACATCGAATCGGTTTGCTGGATCAGGGCCAGCTGGGTGGCTTCGGCGGCCGAGACCAGGGCGCCTTCGGTCACGAGCGCGCGGCCGATGCGGCCCGAGATCGGAGCATACACGTTCGAGTAGCCGACGTTGATCTGCGAGATCTTCAGCTGGGCCTGGGCCGAACGGACGTCGGCGCGGGCCTGCTCGGCGCTGGCGACGGCATTGGTGTATTCCTGCTTGCTGATGGCGTTGGCTTCGACCAGCGGCTTGTAGCGGTCGACGATGGCCGATGCCGCGGTCAGGTTGGCCTGGGCGCGGCCGACCGAAGCCTGGGCCGCGTTCAGCTCGGCCTGGTAAGGCGCCGGGTCGATCTGGTACAGGGATTGGCCCTGCTTGACGATGCTGCCTTCGGTGAAGGTGCGCTTGAGCACCACGCCATTCACGCGGGCACGGACTTCGGCCGTGCGGATCGCTTCGACGCGTGCCGGCAGTTCGGTTTCGAGGGCCACCGACTGGAACTTGGTGGTGATGACGCCGACTTGCGGCGGCGGCATCTTGGCGCCGGCGGCGCCTTGTTCGGCATCTTTCTTGCCGCAGGCCGACAGCAGGGTCACGGCCATCAGCGTGCAGGCAGCGATCCGGGTCATGGACAGAGGTGAGGAGTGGGCAGAGCGCATTACGTGTGCTTCCTTCTGGTTTTATTAAAAAGACAAAACCGTCCTCAAGGTCCCTGTCGAGACCCTGCGCACGGTAAGTCACTGGCTTTTACGAATTTTTTTATATACTATCACGAGTGTATGTTTAACGTGGTGCACCACAACAAAATTGGAGTCGGACATGGCCCGCAGGACCAAGGAAGAAGCGGCCGCTACGCGGGACAGTATTCTTGATGCAGCAGAGCAATTGTTTGTTGAGCAAGGTGTATCGCGGACGACCTTGCAGCATATCGCAACGGCTGCGGGGGTGACGCGCGGCGCGATTTATTGGCATTTCGACGACAAAGGCGCACTTTTCAATGCAATGATGGAAAGGGCGACCTTGCCGTTCGAGTGCAGCCTGGCCACCCAGAAGGACGACGACGGCGTCGCTGCGCTCGATGACCTGCGCCGCATGATGCTGGATATCTTCCGTATCACCGAGCAGGACCCCAAGGCGCGACGGGTGTTCGAGATCGCTACGCTGAAAGTGGAGTTCGTCAGCGAGCTGGACGCGGTGCGCGTACACCGTGCGCAGAACAAGGGGGAGTGGATGGACTACATCGAAAAGCGTATCCGGCTCGGCATCAGGGCCGGCCAGATCCGTCCTGACGTCGATCCGCACGCGCAGGCGCTCGGTCACTGGTCGCTGGTCGATGGCCTGATCCGCACCTGGATGTTCGAGCCGGATTCCTTCAGCCTGCTGCAGATCGGCCGCCAGATGGTCGATACGCTGCTCGACGGCATTCGCGCGCAACCGGCTAAATAATATAAAAAAGGCGCGGACCAGCCGCGCCTTCTTCAAGATGCCGCCACCCCGGCGGCACCGCCTTCATCAAGCTGCCACGCGCAGCTCTTCGATCATCTTCTTCAGCTTGGCCGAATCCGCCACGAACGCGCGGATGCCTTCGGCCAGCTTCTCGGTGCCCATCGCGTCTTCGTTCAGCATGAAGCGGAAGGTTTTTTCGTCGATGGCGATCTTCTCGATGTCGGCGCTCTCGTCCGCCACCAGCTTGCGCTCCACGGTGGCATCGCTGTCGGCCAGCTTCTGCAGCAGGTCCGGCGAAATCGTCAGCAGGTCGCAACCGGCCAGCTCCAGGATCTGCGAGGTGTTACGGAAGCTCGCGCCCATGACTTCGGTCTTGTAGCCGAACTTGCGGTAGTACTGGTAGATGCGCTTGACCGACTGCACGCCCGGATCGTCGGCGCCCTGGTAATCCGTACCGGTCGACTTCTTGTACCAGTCGTAGATGCGGCCGACGAACGGCGAGATCAGCTGCACGCCGGCTTCGGCGCAGGCCACGGCCTGGCACAGCGAGAACAGCAGGGTCAGGTTGCAGTGGATGCCTTCTTTTTCCAGGATCTCGGCGGCGCGGATGCCTTCCCAGGTCGAGGCGATCTTGATCAGCACGCGCTCGCGCGACACGCCGGCTTTTTCGTACAGGGCGATCAGTTCGCGGCCCTTGGCAACGGTCGCTTCGGTATCGAACGACAGCGCCGCATCGATCTCGGTCGACACGCGGCCCGGCACATACTTCAGGATCTCGACGCCGAAGGCGATCAGCAGGCTGTCGACGATCGCTTCGACCGAGGCGCCGTTGGCATCGGCGACGGCCTTTTCCAGCAGCGGACGGTATTCCGGCTTCTGCACGGCCTTCAGGATCAGCGATGGATTCGTGGTCGCATCCTGCGGCGCGTAGGCCTTGATCGACTGGAAATCGCCGGTATCGGCCACGACCGTGGTGTATTGCTTCAGTTGCTCGAGTTGATTCATATAATTTGCCTATTTAACAATATTGCCGAATATTCGTAGGGTGGGTTCTCGAACCCACCAACCTGCGTTTGATCGATCACTCCCGTAGGGTGAACACCTGTGTCCACGCGGTGCAGCACTGGAACGGTCGAGTTGCGAACCTGATCAGCAATCCGTCGCATCAATAAACGCTTGCACCATCGCCTCCAACCCCATGCGATCCTCTTCCGTAAACCGCTCCAGCACCGGACTATCGATATCGAACACGCCCACCAGCTTGCCATCCTTGATCACCGGCAGCACGATTTCCGCATTCGACGCCGAATCGCAGGCGATATGCCCCGGAAACGCATGCACGTCCGGCACCACAACCGTCTTGCGCTCGACGGCGACCGTGCCGCAGACGCCGCGCCCGAAGGGAATGCGCGCGCAGGCCGGCTTGCCCTGGAACGGACCGACCAGCAGATCCTGGCCTTCGCCTTTTTTCGACGGCACGGTGAAGTAGAAGCCGGCCCAGTTCAGGTCGGCGAGGGTGTCGTACACGAGTGCGGAAAACTGCGAAGCGTTCGCGGTGAGGTCGCGTTCGCCTTCGAGGACGCTCACGACCTGGCGTACCAGCAGGTCGTAGTCGGGACGGGTGCTGCGTTCTGGATTGATGTGCATGGACGGGCCGTAATGCTGGACGAAAACCGCTATTCTACAACCAGCATGGCCGATGAGGGCGGCGCTACCGCCCGTCTGGAACGGCAACACCCCGGCCGCTCGCGCCGCCGGGGTGCGCCAGATGTGGCTTTACTTCAGCGTGATCTCGAACAGCGCCGTCGTCCCGCTGATCTCGTTCGACACCACCAGCATCGGCTTGCCGTTCGGCGACTTCGCCGCCGGAATCACGACCAGGCCTTCCGGTCCGCGGTCGCCGCCATTCACGATGCCGTTATCGCCGTTCGCGTTCTTGACCACCGTGCCGGCGCCGGCGCGGGTGTTGATGTAGGTGACGTATTTCGACGCCGCCGGCTCGGTCACGTCGTACACCATCACGCCGCCCACGCGCTCCAGGCCGACGAAGGCGAAGGTCTTCTTGCCGAAGCGCTGCACCACCACGCTTTCCGGTTCAGGCCCTTTGTTCGGGCTGCGCGCATCGAGGGCGTCGGCTTCGTCATGGCCGGTGTTGAACGGGAAATCGTAGCCGGGCGTGCCGGCCAGCTGCGCGGTGATCGTCTCGAAGCCGTCGCCCGAGTCGTACACGCGCTCGCCGGTGGCGGCATTCCAGATCGAGAACGACCGCCCGCCGAAGGCAACCAGCTCGGTGCACTGGCCGGCGGCGTTCTTGCCGCTGTTGTTGCCGTTCGGCGTGGTGGTGATGCGCAGGCGGCCCAGGTTCGAGTCCTTGGTCAGGTTCGCCAGGTCGCCGCTGAAGCGCGTCGGGTCCAGGCCGGCCGTGCCGCAGTAATCGCGCACGCGGGTTTCTTCGTTGAAGCCGGGCCAGTCGGCGCGGGCGTCGCCCTCGTTGGCGGTGACCAGGTAAGTCGTGCCGCCCACCGTGTAGTTGGCGATACCGTCCGGCAGGTACATGCCCTTCACCGGCACCGGCGCGATCTTCACGAGCGGCGTGCCGCTGTTGGTGTTGACGCCGCCGTCCTCGTTGCTGACGTCCATGCCCATGCCGGGCAGGCTGTGGTCCTTGTAGCCGAGCGGGCGCACGGCGTTCACCTTGGCGCCGGCGATGTCGACCACGGCGATCGCATTGTTTTCCTGCAGCGTCACATAGGCGGTCTTGCTGTCGGCGCTGACGGTCGCGTATTCCGGTTCCAGGTCCTGGGCGACGCTGGCGCCGGGGCCATAGATGCGCACGCCGCTGGCGCGCAGGGCGTCGACCTGGTCGTTAAACGCGCCGAAGGTGGCGCGGCGTTCGACCGGTTTGCGCGGGTCGAGCACGTCGATGATGCTGACCGAGCCTTCCGGGTCGACCGAGTCGGCCTGGCCATAGCTGTTCGGCTCGCCCTCGTTGGCGACGACCACGTAGCGGCCGTCCGGCGTAAAGGTCAGCATGTCGGGCAGGGCGCCGACACCGACCGTCGACAGCGTGCCCAGATCGGCCGCGTTGACCAGGGCAACGATGCCATTCGAGGTCTTCGGATTGGCCTGGATCGCCAGCGCCACCACGCCGTTCGACACCGACACGCTGTTCACGCTGCCCAGGTTGGCGCCATACGATTCGGTGCGCAGGGTGCCGACCTGCACCGGGTTGCGCGGATCGGCGATGCTCCACACCTCGACCGTGCCGGTGCCCGAGCCGTTGACCACGAACAGGCGCTTGCTGAGCGGATCGTAGGCCGGGATTTCGTGGGTATCGACCAGCTTGCCGTCGACCAGGTCGCCGCCGAAGCCGCCGATGCGCGCCAGGCTCAGGGTGGCGGGCGTGGCTTCGATCACGGGCAGCCTGGCGGCGGTCTGGGCCAACGCATCGGCAAAGCTGAGCTTGTTCTCGCTGATCGCGCTGCCGAGCTTGACCAGCAAGCCGTCGATGGCGTTGTCGCTGCGTGCGGCAAACGCGGTGGCGACCGGGTCGAAGCCGGCCGGCAGCACGACCGTGGCCGGGAGCA
Source organism: Massilia sp. YIM B02769 (assembly GCF_030411995.1). Taxonomy (GTDB): domain Bacteria; phylum Pseudomonadota; class Gammaproteobacteria; order Burkholderiales; family Burkholderiaceae_D; genus Telluria. Next base: position 174,702 of record NZ_JASNRC010000002.1, on the reverse strand, counting down.
GGGTAGCCAGCTGGGTGGTGGCATTCGCCGGCGCCTTGCTGTCGATGCTGCGCAGCGCGGCGGGGTTGGCCTTGATGCCGGCATACCAGGCGGTCGGCGACTGGCCGCTCATGACGGCCGTCTGCAGGCTGCTCAGGGTGGTGACGTTCGCCACGCCCGGCGCCACGGCCAGCGCGTGCAGGCGCTGGGTATTCTCGGCGCCGCCCCCGCTGCCGACCTTGCCGCCGGTCGCTTCGATCGCGCAGGGCAGGGCCAGGGTAGCGGAGGCGGGAACCGACCAGCTGCCATCGGCGCCGCTGGTAACGGCCGCCGGCGTGCCGGCTGCGCATTGCAGCGCCACGTTCGCGCCCACCAGCGGCGCACCGACCGCCACCACGCCGTGCAGCTCGATGCCGACCGGCGCCACTTCGTCCGGGCCATCGCCGCCGCACGCCTGCACCATCACCATCGTTGCGACCGCCATCGCGATCACCTTGCACCGCCCTCTGTATGCCTGCATTCATGCCTCCTTGGAAAGGCTTGCATTCTAGGAAAGGCAAATGACAGGATTGTGACGCCGGCCGTCATACGGTTTCTACCGATAATGCTCGGCGTCGGGCGGCGGAACGATCCAGCTGTGCATGCGTTCCTCGTAGACCGAGACGGTGGGCGCCGGGAAGTCCGGCTCGGCAAAGACGCCGACCGGGATCACGACGAAGCCGGGCAGGCTTTCGGGTTCGTAGTACACCGTGGCGCCGCAGGTCGGGCAGAAGTGGAACACCGCGCGCGCGCCCTCGTCGCCAACGCGCACGTATGGCGTCGACCGGCCTGCAACGGCGACGTGTTCGCGCGGGAAGCGCGCCTGCTGGGCGAACGGACTGCCGGTGCGGCGCTGGCAGGCCAGGCAGTGGCAGATCGAATTGCGCACGGGGTCGCCGCTCACCTGCGCCGTCAGCTGGCCGCAACTGCAGGATGCGAGTCGGGTCGGCATGCTTCCTCCCATGAACGTGAACACGGATGCGGCCGTGATCTTATTCCAGCGACCAGGCGTACTTGAACGTCACCTTGGCGGGTTCTTCCTCCCCTTCGGGGAATTCGTACGCGCATTTCGCCAGCTCGACCAGCGCGGCCTTGTCCAGCGCGGAGAAACCGGACGATTTGACCACCTTGCCTTCGAGGATAGCACCGTCCTTGGTGACCAGGTACTGCAGCGTGACGACACCCTCGTCGCCGTTGCGCGCCGAGGACTCGGGGTAGGCCGGCCGCTTGCAGTCCTTGTCGCCGGGACCCGGGCGGGCGACGGAAGGCATTTTTTTAGAAGAGACAAACTGGGCGGAAGCCGACAGCGGCAAGGCGAGGGCGAGCGCGAGGGCGCAAATCACAGGATGGAGTAGTGTCATGGTCGATAAAAATGAAGGTTGGTGATGTGCCGATCATTGGCCGGTCAGGTTCGTCTGCCCGTCCTGCACCGCGACGATCAGTTGTTTGCTCAGCTCCTCGTTATCCCCACCGAGCTTGTCGCCATTGTGCAGCGTCACGGTGACGATGCCGGAGTCGATGTCCATCTCGAGCTGGCTGTAGAAATTGAAGATGTAGCCGCCGTGCCCGACCAGGTGTTTGCCGTTCACCGTGCGCACCCATTCGCCCAGCCCGTAGCCGGTGGCTTTCCCGTCAGGCAGCACGTAACTCGCGTTCATGCGCTTCACGTTCGCCGGCGAGACCAGCTTCCCGCCCTGCAGCGCCAGCATGAAGGCGGCGAGCTCGTCGACCGTGCTGACCATGCCGCCGGCCGCGTGCAAATTGCTGTTGGCGATCAGCCAGGCCGGCTTCGGGCCGGCCTGGTAGCCGGTGACCAGGCCCGGGTGGAAGGTCTTGTCGTCGCCCGAACCGGTATGGGCCAGGCCCAGCGGCCGCGCGATGCGGGCGTCGATGAAGGCATGGAACTCCTGGCCGGATACCTGTTCGACGATCTGCCCCAGCAGGTGGTAGCCGGTGTTGTTGTAGACGAAGACCGTGCCCGGCTTGCTCGCGAGCGGACGCTCCCGCGCCGGCGCCACCAGTTCGTCGAGCGTGTGCTCCAGCCTGGCCGTGGTGCGCCAGTAGCCCGAATCCATGGTGAGGTTGGGGATGCCGCTGGTGTGGGTCAGCAGGTGCTCGACCGTGACCTCTTTCCACTGGCTCGGCGCGTTCTTCAGGTAGCGCGCAATCGGCGCGTCGAGCGCGACCTTGCCGTCGTCGACCAGCAGCATGATGGCGGTGGCCGTGAACAGCTTGGTCGTCGAGCCGATGCGGAACACGTGTTCGGGCCGGACCGGCACGCCCAGTTCCACGTTCGCCATGCCGTAGGCCTTGCGCAGCAGCGGCCGGCCGTCCTTGAGCACCAGCGCCGCCACGCCGGGCAGCTCGGGCTTGAAGCGGCTGGCGACGATGCTGTCGAGCGAGTGCTCGAGCGAAACTTGGTCCCCTGGCGCGGCCATGGCCGCAGCGGGAAGGCACAGCAGCAGGAGCAGAAGCGGGCGTTTCATCGTCATCTCCGCAATAAATTTATGGGAAGAAATACGATTCTACGCAGCTTGCGTCCTGGACAGCAATCGCCGACATAAAAACGCTGCCTGCGCTCGCACGCAGGCAGCGATCGCAACGCACGTCGGCGTTAATGCGGTGCTGTCGTTCTTATCGCAAAGCCTTGCGGCGCCAGCGTGCGACCGCCAGCAGGCCCGCGCCGAAGAGGGCCAGCGATCCCGGTTCCGGCACCTCGGCCACGTTGTCGATGCGTTCGATGACGCCGGTCGCGCCACTGCAATCGTAGTCCACGACCCAGGGGCATCCCGCGCCCACCATTTCCGCATCGCTATTTGCGTCGACAACCGTAAAGATCCGGCCGGACGACACCAGCTCGATGTGGTGGTACCCGTCGTTGAGGTACATGCTCCCGCTGAGGAAGCCGTTGTCGCCGAAACGCAGTTGCATGTCGAGCCGTCCCAGCTCGGAAGCGAAACCGTTGCCGAGAACCGACCAACGCATCGCTTCGCCCATGTTCGGGAAGGTGTAGCGCAGTGCGAGCAAGCCTTGCGCCAGTGGAGCGCCATCGCCTTGCTCGAAGAACAAATCGAATTCGCCGCCGGCGACGGTCTGCTCGTCGAATTCGAGTTCGAGCGTGATGCCGCGCGGCGTTTCGCCGTTCGTTGCTTCCCACTGGTAGATCACGCTCGCCTGGCTAAACAAGGGCGACAAGGCAAGGCAAATTGCTGCAAGATAAGACGATCGTTTCATGGCATGCTCCCGCTATTGATGTCCTATGCATAGCAAGTTGCACGCCAGAATCGTAAGTGGTTGAATTTCATGGATTTTTCTTGTAACTAACCCACAGGAAAACAAAATGTGTCAATACGGTCGACAGCTATTTTGTTGACTGAGTCAGCAATATCTCGCAAAATGCTTGTAGATTATTTGCTGGAGCTTCGATGCCATTCCCTGTTTCGCGCGACAAGATTGCGCTGGTTCGGTCGTTCAACCGTTTTTTCACGCGCCATATCGGCGTGCTGGGTGAAAACCTGCTTCAGACCGCGTTCACCCTGACCGAGCTGCGTGTGTTGTACGAGCTCGCCCACCATGGCGACCAGCAGCCCGCTGCGCTATGCCGCCAGCTTGGCCTGGACAGGGGCTACCTGAGCCGTATCGTCGGCAAGTTCGAGACAGCGGGACTGGTCGCCAAGGTCGCTTCCGCAACGGATGGCAGAGCCAAGCTGCTGCACTTGACGGAGCAAGGCCGCAGGATCTACGAACCCATGGACCAGCGCTCCTGCGAAGAGGTTGCCGAGATGCTGGCACGCTTTGACGATGCTGACCAGCTGCGCCTGCTGGATGCGATGAACACGATCCAGGCGTTACTCGACAAGAAAGGCGCGGTGAAGTTTGCACAGCCTTTCCTCCTGCGTACCCATGGCCCTGGAGACATGGCGTGGATCACCCGGCGCCACGGCGAGTTTTATGGGCGGGAACAAGGCTGGGACAGCAGTTTCGAAACCCTGGTCGGTCAGATCTGCCTGCAGTTCGAGCGCGACCACGACCCGTCCATGGAGCGCTGCTGGATCGCGGAGATGGGCGGCGAGCGTGCAGGCTCGATCGCACTGACACGCAGCGGCGAAGAAGGCGTAGCAAAACTGCGGTTGTTGCTGGTAGAAGAAAAGGCCCGCGGGTCTGGCCTGGGTTCGCACCTGGTCGATACCTGCCACGCTTTCGCGCGTGCCGCCGGCTACAGGAAAATGCGCCTCTGGACGACAGACCAGCAGCAGGAAGCGCGTCAACTCTACCGTAACAAGGGCTATGTATGCGTGGCCGAGGAAAGCGTACACGCCTTTGGCAAGGACATGGTGAACGAAACATGGGAGCTGGACCTGTAACCAGGCGCCCGGCAGGCATCAGGTCGTTGCCGCATCCGTGACCGCGGCGCCCGACACCGCCCGCTGCAAATCGTCCAGCGTGGCCGGCTTGGTCAGGTGCAGGTCGAACCCGGCCTCGCTGGCCCGTCCCAGGTCGGCCTGCTGGCCATAGCCGGTCAGCGCCACCAGGCGCGGCGAACTCGCGGTGCGGCGCATCATCGTCGCCAGCGCATAGCCATCCATGTCGGGCAGGCCGATGTCGAGGATGGCCACCGTCGGCTGGTAGCGGATGCATTCGGCCAGCGCCGCCGTGGCCGTATGCGCGAGGCGCACCTCGTGGCCCAGCTGCTCCAGCACCAGGGAGGTGGTGGTGGCGGCATCGACGTTATCGTCCACCACCAGCACGCGTTGACGCTGCGCCTGCCCCGCACGCGGCGCGGCGGGGGCGGGTGCAACTGCGGCCGCCAGCGGCAGCTCGACCACGAAGCGGCTGCCGCAGCCCGGGCCGTCGCTGTGGGCGCGGATCTGGCCGCCGTGCAGTTCGACGATCTTGCGCACGATGGCCAGGCCGAGGCCCAGCCCGCCGGTGCTGCGCGCGAGCTGCTGCGGCGCCTGGTAGAAGGGCTCGAACACGCGCGCCAGCAGTTCCGGCGCCATGCCGATACCCTGATCGGCCACTTCCAGCCGCGCCCAGTCCTCGCGCGCGCTCAGGCCGATGCGCACCACGCCGTTGCCGAAGCGTTCGGCATTCGACAGCAGGTTGCTGATCACCTGGGCCAGGCGGTTTTCGTCGCCCTCGACCCAGAGCGACGCGGGCGCGGCCAGCTCCACCGTCATGCCGGGGCGGACGGTGGCGGCGTGGCGCACGAGTTCGGCGAGGTTCAGCGGCTTGACGTCGAGCTGCATCTTGCCGGTGGTGATGCGCGAAACGTCGAGCAGGTCGTCGACCAGGCGCTTCATGTGCTGCATCTGGCGGCGCATGATGGTACGTTCGCGCTCGCTCGACTGTTCGCCGCGCAGGTCCATCAGGTCGAGCGAGGCGACGATCGGGCTGAGCGGGTTGCGCAGTTCGTGGCCGAGCATGGCCAGGAACTCGTCTTTCGCGCGGCTGGCTTCGTGGCTGGCGGCCAGGGCGTCCTCGAGCGAGGCGAGCAGGCGCGAGCGCTCGGCTTCGTGGGCGGCGCGGCGGGCGGCGGCGGCCTCGATCGCCTCGCCCATCAAGGCGAATTCCTTGACGCGCGAGGGTGCCACGCTGGCGCCTTCGCCGGCGCCCAGTGCGGCCGTGCCGCCCTGCAGGCTGCGGAAGGCGGCGGCGACGCGCGCCGACAGCAGCCAGGCTGCGCCGATGCTGGCCAGCAGCGAAGCCGCCAGGCCCAGGCCATATACCGTCACGCCCTGGAAGGCGGCGCCGCCGACGGCGCTGGTCGGCACGCCCACGGCAACCGTCCAGCCGTAATGCGAAACGCGCGTATAGGCGCTGACCACGGTCTCGCCCTCGAGCGTGGTGGTCGAGCCGACGCCTTCCGGCGCCGGGTCGCGCATCAGCTGTACCAGCGAGGGGCTGGGCGGCCGGGTCACGGTGCCGCCCTGGTTCAGCGAACGCGCAACCACCGCGCCGGCAGCGTCGAAGACGCCGATGACCGAGCCTTTGGGCGCGTGCTGGCGCTCGATGACGCGCAGGATGCGGTCGGGCTGGATCACGGCGGTGAGGGCGTACAGGCGCCCGGCCTGGTCGCGGATCGGCACCCGCACGGGGAAGGCAGCGCGGCCGCGCGGCCCGAGGGTCACGCGCCCGACCAGCGGCCTTTGCACGGCCAGCAGCTGCTTCAGGCTCTCGGGATCGGCGACGCGCCCGCCCGGCGTGCCGAAGGGGCTGGTGGTGCGGAACAGGATGTTGCCGTCGGCATCGGTGAGGATCACCGCCAGCCATTCCGGCTGGGCCGCCACCTGGGCGCGGGCGGCGTCGTAGTACGAGCGCAGTTCGCCCGCATCCATGGCCGGCGTGCGCGCCATGCTGGCCAGGGTGGCGATCGCACCATCGAGTTCGGCATCGACGGCGCTCGACAGGGCGCGCGCCTGGTCGAGCATCGCGCGTTCCTGCTCGCGCTGCTGATACTGGTCGGCCATGTGCAGCGACCACAGGCCGAGGATGGCGAGCGGCAGCAGCCCGATCGCACTCAGGACGATGAGCAGCCGGCGTAGCGAGATAGTCAATCCGGGAGTCGACCGCATCATGGCGCGTGTGGGGCCTGTAGCCTTTGGCAAAAAGGCATTATACGGCGAATCGCGCGGCGCAATGCCATGCGGAAATCAGCCAGGGGCGCCCACGCAGGCGCTTCCTGACAGCGCCTTGTCTTCACAACGCCTTACGCGCGCCGCAGGAAAGGCGTTACTTTCTTTTCCAGCAGCCGCACCAGCTCCGGCTGCATGTAGTCGTAGTCGTCGGGGATGTCGAGGCAAACGATGCGCTTGCCGTTCAGGTGGCGCCGGAATTTGGCGGACAGCCGGCTGCGGTGTAGCTTTTCCATGACGAAGACGATCTCGGCCCAGTCCAGTTGTTCCGGGGCGAGCGGCATGTCGGCATCCGCTCCCACGCCGGCGGAGTCGGTTTCGATGCCGGGCCAGGTGGCGAACACCTGTTCGGCGGTTGGGCTGCGCAGGCGGTTGTGGGTGCAGATGAAGAGGGCGCGCAAGTCGAAAGCTCAGCCGATGAAGGAATCGAACTGCATGTCGAACTCCTGCAGCGCCTTCTGCGCGTTCTGCATCTTGCGCCGGAACTCCGGTCCGCGCTGCAGCGCCAGGCCCACGGCCAGCACGTCGATCACGACCAGGTAGGCCAGGCGCGCCGAGATCGGTGTGTAGGGGTCGATGTTGAAGACCAGGTCGATCGGGATCAGCACGCTGGCCATGTCGGCCAGCGGCGTGCCCGACGGCGCCAGCACGATCACGTCGGCGCCGCCGCGGCGCGCCAGCTTGGCCGAGCGCACCAGTGACGGGTTGTTGCCGCGCTGGGAGATCGCCACCACGCAGTCGCCTTCGCGCAGCAGGGCGGCCGCGATCGAGTGGATCGCCGGGTCGGTGTAGCAGACCGTCGGCACGCCCGAGCGGAAGAATTTATGCTGGGCGTCGGCCGCCACGAAGCCCGACGTGCCCTGGCCGTAGAACTCGATCTTGTTCGCGCGCGAGAGGATGTCGAGCGCCTTCTGCACCGACTCGGCATTCAGGTTGTTGCGCAGGTCGAGCAGGGTGTTGATCGAGCGGCTGCAGATCTTGTTGACCAGGTCGGCGGCCAGGTCGTCCTGGGCCGGCTGTTCGTTGGCGGCGGGTAGCGCAAGGGCCAGGCCTTGGGCCAGCTTCAGCTTGAACTCGTGCCAGCCGTCGTAGCCGAGGGTGCGGCAAAAGCGCACCACGGTCGGCTCGGACACCTGCGCGCTTTTGGCCAGCGCGGTGATGTTCTGGCTGACGGTGGCGCTGGGCGCTTCCAGCACGGCGAGGGCCACCTTGCGCTCGGACTTCGAGAGCGAATCAAGCTGGGTACGGATCGAATCGAGCAGCATGGCTGGTTCAATCCTCAGGCAGCGCTTCTTCGCGCCACTGCAGGCCGTCGCGGCCGATCAGGGCGCTCGATGCCGCCGGGCCCCAGGTGCCCGATGCATACGGCACCGGCGCGCTGTCGTCCTGCTCCCAGTGTTCCAGGATCGGCTCGACCCATTCCCAGGCCGCTTCGAGTTCGTCGCCGCGCATGAACAGGGTCAGCTGGCCGCGCAGCACATCGAGCAGCAGGCGCTCGTAGGCTTCCATGCGCGGCGCCTTGAACTGCTCGCGGAAATCGAGCTCCAACTCGGCCTGCTTCAGGCGCATCGAATCGCCCGGGGTCTTGGCCATCAGGTTCAGCGACAGGCCTTCGTCGGGCTGCAGGCGGATCACCAGGCTGTTCGGCTGGAAGCTCGAGGTCGGCTGGTTGAAGATCGAATGCGGGATCTGCTTGAAGCGCACCACGATCTCGGCCAGGCGGTCGGCCATGCGCTTGCCGGTGCGCAGGTAGAAGGGTACGCCGGCCCAGCGCCAGGTATCCACTTCGGCCTTCATGGCGACGAAGGTCTCGGTCTTCGAGCTCTTCGGCGCATCCGGCTCGTCGCGGTAGCTCGGCACGGCCTGGCCGTCGACATAGCCGCCGCGGTACTGGCCGCGCACGATGTTTTGCGACAGCGTGGTCGGCGTGAAGCGCTTCAGCGAGCGCAATACCTGCAGCTTGGCGTCGCGCACGGCGTCCGGCGAAATCGAGGTCGGCGGCTCCATCGCCACGATGCACAGCAACTGCAGCAGGTGGTTCTGCAGCATGTCGCGCAGCGCGCCGGAATTGTCGTAGTAGCCGAGGCGGTTGCCGACGCCGATCTTCTCGGCGATGGTGATCTGCACGTCCGAGATCCACTCGCGCCGCCACAGCGGCTCGAACAGCACGTTACCGAAGCGCAGGGCCAGCAGGTTCTGCACGGTTTCCTTGCCCAGGTAATGGTCGATACGGTAGATCTGCGACTCGGCGAAGACCTTGCCGACATCGAGGTTGATCTGCTTGGCCGAGGCCAGGTCGCGGCCCAGCGGCTTTTCCAGCACCACGCGCGAATGCGGCGTGGCCAGGCCGGTCTCGGCCAGGTTGTCGCAGATGCGCGCGAACAGGCTCGGTGGCGTGGCCAGGTAGTAGACGCGGGTGATCGCCTCGTCGTCCCGCAAGGCCGCGACCAGCGGGCCGTAGCTGTCGGCCTGGGTGGCGTCGAGCGCGACATAGGTGATGCGCTGCAGGAAGCGCTGCCACTTGTCCTCGACCACCGTTTCCTTGATGTGCGGTTTCGAGTTGGTCTCGACCATGTTCAGGAAGGCTTCCTGCGAACTCTCGTCGCGGCCGACGCAGATGATGCGTGCGCTGTCGGGCAGGTCGCTACAGACGTCGCGCGCGTACATTGCGGGCAGGAGCTTGCGCATCGCAAGGTCGCCGCTGCCGCCAAAGAAAACGAGGTCGAAATCGGAAAGGGCCATGGTGGTATCGGGTGGAAATGGGATGAGGGATTTGTGTAAATTTACTACATGATTATGCTATAAGCAAGAAATTCTACTACGTGATGCCCGGGCGCGGTCTATCCTGCCATAGTTGCCGGAGCAGGGGCGTTCCCATGCGCGGCGCCCCGGCGCATCAGGCGCCGGAGCGGATGCCGCGCAGGATGAGATCGATTCCCGCGAGGAAGTCGGCGCGGTCGTCGTGCGCGCGCAGGGAGCCGGCCATGCTGCGCACGAAGGGATAGCGGGTGGCGTCTAGCCCGGACCAGGCCGCCGCTACCGTCTCCAGCAGCCCGGCGCGCTCGATGCCGCCGCTGCGGGCGATCTGCATGTTGGCCGCATTCTGACCGGCCACGCCGAGGATGTAGTTCAGCAGCGCCGACACCGTCGCCCACTGGTCATTGTCCGGCACGTCCAGGGCCTGGACCTGGCGGCCGAGGGATTCGAGGATGCGCACCAGCGGCCCTTGCCCGCCGGCGCGGATGAGAGCGGCGCCAGCCCAGGGGTGGGCTTCCATCATGTCGAATACGCCGGAGGCGATGGCGCGGATGCCCGCTTCCGGCGCCGCGCCGGGCGCACAAGCGGCCAGGGTCTGGGCCGTCACGGCGTCGCAGGCGGCCGCCAGCAGGTCGTGCTTGTCGGTGACATGCCAGTAGATGGCGCCGGCGCCGGTGCTCAATCGCTGCGCCAGGGCGCGGAAGGTGAGGGCGCTTTCGCCTTCCGCGTCGAGGATGGCAATCGCGGCGTCGATGATGCGCTCGCGCGACAGCGAGCTGTCGCGGCGCGTGGTCTGTGGTTTTTTGTCCATGCCGTATCTTGACACATCTGGAACGCTGTTCCAAGATAATGGAACGATGTTCCAGAGCCGGCTGATGGCAGCCCAGCTGCGAACAGGGAGAACCAGCATGACCAACCCCATTGCGATCATCGACGCCGGTCTCGGCGGCCTGATGCTTGCCCGCGTACTGCAGGTGCACGGCATTGCCGCCACCGTCTACGAGGCCGAAATCTCGGCCGACGCCCGTACCCAGGGCGGCCTGCTCGACATCCACGAGGACAACGGCCAGCTGGCGCTGAAGGCGGCCGGGCTCTACGACCAATTTCTCGGCATCGTCATTCCTGGCGCCGACGCCAAGCGCATCGTCGGCAAGGACGGCAGGATCCTGATGAACAGGCCGGACATCGGCCAGGGCAGGCGGCCCGAGGTGGACCGGGGCGCGTTGCGCCGCCTCCTGCTGGACGCGCTGCCCGCAGGCACGGTGCGCTGGGGCCACAAGCTGGCGGCGACGCGTGCGCTCGGCGGCGGCCGGCACGAGGTGAGCTTCGCGGACGGCAGCACGATCGAGACTGCGCTGCTGGTCGGCGCCGACGGCGCCTGGTCGCGCGTGCGTCCGCTGGTTTCGCCCGCCATGCCGGCGTATATGGGCACCCTGTTCATCGAGACCTTCCTCTACGACAGCGCCGCGCGCGGCAACGAAGGCGGGCTGGTGGCCGAGGGCACGCTGATGGCCGCCGCGCCGGGCAAGGGCATCTTCGCGCACCGGCATGGCGACGGCAGCGTGCAGGTATATATCGCCCTGAACAAGGCGCAGTCCTGGTGCGACGGGATCGACTGGTCGGACCGGACGGGCGCCCTGGCCGGGCTTGCGGCGGAATTCGCCGACTGGTCGCCCGCGCTGACGGGGCTGATCACGGAGAGCGAAACCAGGCCGGTGGTGCGGCCGATCTACGCGTTGCCGGCAGGGCATTGCTGGGACAGGACACCGGGCGTGACCCTGCTGGGCGATGCGGCGCACTTGATGTCGCCGTTCGCCGGCGAAGGCGCCAACCTGGCCCTGTACGACGGCGCCCAGCTTGGCGAGGCGCTGGCCGCCAGTCCGGACGGCCTGGAAGCGGCGCTGCTCGCCTACGAAACCGCGCTGTTCGCACGCAGCGCCGAACCGGCCCGCGAATCGGCGCGCAACATGGCGCGCTTCTTCGACCAGGATGCGCCGGCCGGCCTGCTCGCGCTATTCGGGGTGCCGGTCGCGGTTTGAAAAGGCAGTCCTAGCGGAGGTATTCCGGCCCGAGTTGGCCCGCCACATCCACGCGCAAGGCCAGCACCTTGCCGGTCAGCGGATACTGCTCCTTCTCCGCATTCGAGCGGCCATGGCTGGCGCTGGTGACGTACAGGGTACGCAAATCGGTGCCGCCGAACGCCACCGCCGTCGGACAACGCAGCGGCAGCTGCACTTCGTGCAGCAGTTCGCCGGTGGGCGACAGCTTCAGCAAACGCGCACCTTCGAACATCGCGATCCAGTAATTGCCTTCGCTGTCGACCGCGGCGCCGTCCGGACGGCCGCCGTACTCGGGCGCGTTCTTGTCGGCGTCGAACGTGACCAGGTTGCGGTTCAGCGTCGCCTGGCCCGCCTCGGGATCGAAGTCGTAGAGATCGATGCGGTGGCTGGTGGTATCGGCGTGGAACATGCAGCGTCCGTCCAGCGACCAGGCCAGGCCGTTCGAATTCGTCATGCCGCCCGACCAGGCCAGGCGGAGTTGGTCGCGTTCGAGCACGTACATCTCGGCGGCCGGCTTGTCGCGCGGCTCGTACATGGTGCCAACCCAGAAGCGGCCCATCGGGTCGACGCGGCCGTCGTTGAAGCGCACCTGCTTCGTGTCGTACGGGGCAGGGCAGATGTCTTCCATCTCGCCGCTGGTCGTGTTCAGGCGCACGAAGCCCTGGCGCGTGGCCACCACCAGGTTGTTGTCGGCATCGGCGGCAATCGCCGACGGCTCCGAGCCCATCTTCCAGGACGTGAACTTGCCGCTGGCCGGGTGCACACGGTTCACGGTGAGCCCGTTGATGTCGACCCAGTACAGGGCCGATTCGACGTCGTGCCACAGCGGGCATTCGCCAACCTGCATCGCTTCGTCGTGGACGACTTCGATCTTCACATTCTTCATGGTGGTTTCCGCGTGTTTGCTCGTGCTATTGCTCGTGCTTTTGCTGATTAAACGGCGGCCTTTGCGCGCGCGATCAGGCCGTTGGTGGAACTGTCATGCTGCGCTGGCTGCGCGTCGCCCGCCAGTTCGGCTTCGATCTTCTTGGCCAGCACCTTGCCCAGCTCCACGCCCCACTGGTCGAAGCTGTTCAGGTCCCAGATCGCGCCTTGCACGAAGGTCTTGTGCTCGTACAGGGCCACCAGGGCGCCCAGCGTGGCCGGGGTCAGGTACTCCATCAGGATCGTATTGCTCGGGCGGTTGCCGGGGAAGGTTTTATGCGGCGCCAGGCGCTCGACCTCGCTCAGCGCCAGGCCCTGGCCTTGCAGGTCCTGGCGCACCTCGTCCAGCGTCTTGCCCTTCATGAAGGCTTCGGACTGGGCGAAGCAGTTCGCCAGCAGGGCGGTGTGGTGGTTGTGCAGCTCGTGGGCCGGGCGCAGGGCGGCGATGAAGTCGATCGGTGTCAGGTCGGTGCCCTGGTGCAGCAGCTGGAAGTAGGCGTGCTGGCCGTTGGTGCCGGGCTCGCCCCAGATCGCCGGGCAGGTCGGGGTGTCCACCGGTTCGCCGTCGCGCGTGACGCGCTTGCCGTTGCTTTCCATGTCGAGTTGCTGCAGGTAGGCCGGGAAGCGGTTCAGGTCCTGGTGGTAAGGGGCGATGGTGACCGAGGTCGCGCCCAGGAACTGGCGGTTCCAGAAGCCGACCAGGGCCAGGATGATCGGCATGTTCTGCTCGATCGGCGCCGTGCGGAAGTGCTGGTCCATCTCGTGGGCGCCGGCCAGGAAATCGGCGAAGTAGCCGTAGCCGACGGCGAGCGCCACCGGCAGGCCGATCGCCGACCACACCGAGTAGCGGCCGCCGACCCAGTCCCAGAACGGGAACATGTTCTCGGGGTCGATGCCGAAGGTCTTGATCGCTTCCACATTCGTCGACACCGCCACGAAGTGTTTGGCCAATACTTCTTCGTTCGCATGCGCCAGGAACCACTTGCGCGCGGTCTGCGCGTTCATCATGGTCTCGGCCGTGGTGAAGGTTTTCGAGGCGATGATGAAGAGGGTGGTTTCGGGATCGACCTGTTCCAGGGCCGCATCCATGTCGTGGCCGTCGACGTTCGAGACGAAGTGCAGGCTCAGGCGCGGGTGGCTGTACTGGCGCAGGGCCAGGCAAACCATCTTCGGGCCGAGGTCGGAGCCGCCGATGCCGATGTTGACGATGTCGGTGATCGGCTTGCCGGTGTGCCCGACCCAGGCGCCGCTGCGCACGGCGTCGGTAAAGGTCTTGATGCGCGCCAGCACGGCGTGCACGTCGGCGCTCACGTCCTGGCCGTCGACGCTCAGTTGCGCCTCGCGCGGCGCGCGCAGGGCGGTGTGCAGGACGGCGCGGTTTTCGGTGTTGTTGATCTTCTCGCCGGCGAACATGGCGTCGCGTTTCGCCTCGACGCCGCGCTCGCGCGCCAGGCTTGCCAGCAATTCAAGCGTGCGCCCGTCTAGCCGGTTTTTTGAATAGTCTAGGAACAGGCCGGCGGCCTCGATCGAGAGGCGCTCGAAGCGCTGCGGATCGGCCGCGAACAGCTGGCGCATCTGCCAGTCTTCGGCCTCGACGGCGTGGGTTTCGAGGGCCTGGAAGCTGGCGGTGCTGGTCAATGAAGGCAGGGGCATAATGCGCGCGTGATAGTGTTTTGGACAGATTATCGAATAATACAGGAATCGTTCGTAAATTCACTACACAATGGATGAGTCCGGGCGCGCGGATGTTATTCGATATGCCAACGTTGCGCCATGGTGGGTTCGAGAACCCACCCTACGAGTCGATCGGCGCCGACGGCCAGGTTTTCGTAGGGTGGGTACTTGTACCCACCGCGTCAACGGGCATGGGAACGGCCGTAAACCACCCCCGCCAAACACCCCCAACCCAATTCTGTAGTAAAATTTCAGAGTCAAATTTTCGAAGGAACGATTATGGCGCTGCACCCCGTAGTTGAACAGGTAACGAACCGGATCATCCAGCGCAGCCGCGCCTCGCGCGCCGCGTATCTGGCACATCTCGAGGCCGCACGTGTCCAGGGCGTGCAGCGCGGGGCGCTGTCGTGCACCAACCTGGCCCACGGCTTCGCCGCCTTCCCCGCCAACGACAAGCTCAAATTGCGCGAGCAGAAGAAGCCGTCGGTGGCCATCGTCTCGTCGTATAACGACATGCTGTCGGCCCACCAGCCGTTCGAATATTTCCCGAAAGTGATCAAGGAAGCCGTGCGCGACATCGGCGCGGTGGCCCAGTTCGCGGGCGGCGTGCCGGCCATGTGCGATGGCGTCACGCAAGGCCAGCCGGGCATGGAGCTCTCCTTGTTCTCGCGCGACACCATCGCCATGTCGACCGCCGTCGCGCTCTCGCACAACATGTTCGACGCCGCCTTGTACCTCGGTATCTGCGACAAGATCGTGCCGGGCCTGCTGATCGGCGCGTTGCACTTCGGCCACATCCCGGCCGTGTTCGTGCCGGGCGGCCCGATGACCTCGGGTATCTCGAACAAGGAAAAGGCGGCCATCCGCCAGCGCTATGCCAAGGGCGAAGCCACGCGCGAGGAACTGCTGGAAGGCGAATCGGCCTCCTACCACGGCGCCGGCACCTGTACCTTCTACGGCACCGCCAACAGCAACCAGATGCTGATGGAGATGATGGGCCTGCACCTGCCGGGCGCCGCCTTCATCACCCCGGGCACGCCGCTGCGCGACGCGCTCACCGCCGCTTCGTCGCACCAGGCCGTGGCGATCTCCCAGCAGGGCGGCAACTACATGCCGGTCGGGCACATCGTCGACGAGAAGAGCATCGTGAACGCCATCGTCGCGCTGCACGCCACCGGCGGCTCGACCAACCACACCCTGCACCTGGTGGCGATCGCGCGCGCGGCCGGCATCGTGATCGACTGGAACGACTTCGACGCGCTGTCGAAAGTGGTGCCGTCGCTGACCCGCATCTACCCGAACGGCGACGCCGACGTGAACCACTTCCAGGCCGCGGGCGGCCCGGGCTTCGTGATCCGCGAGCTGCTGGACGCCGGCCTGGCCCACGAGGACGTCAACACCATCCTCGGCCACGGCCTGCGCAAGCACTGCATGGAGCCTTTCCTGGGCGAAGACGGCAAGGTGGTCTGGCGCGAGCTGCCCGAGCAGAGCGGCGACGAAGCCGTGCTGCGCAAGCACACCAACCCGTTCAGCGACAACGGCGGCATGGTGCTGGTGCAGGGTAACCTCGGCCGCGCCATCATGAAGATCTCGGCGGTCAAGAAGGAACACCACGTGGTGGAAGCCCCGGCGCTGACCTTCAACTCGCAGGAAGACTTCATGCACGCGTATAAAGCCGGTCACCTGAACCGCGACTTCGTGGCCGTGATCCGCTTCCAGGGTCCGCGCGCCAACGGCATGCCGGAACTGCACGCGCTGACCCCGGCGCTGGCGAACCTGCAGGATGCCGGCTACCACGTGGCGATGGTCACCGACGGCCGCATGTCGGGCGCATCCGGCAAGGTGCCGGCGGCGATCCACGTGTCGCCGGAGATTTTGGCCGGCGGCCCGCTGGGCCTGGTGCGCGACGGCGACATCATCCGCGTCGACGCCACCGACGGCAGCCTGCAGGCGCTGGTGCCGGAAGAGGTCTGGGCCGGGCGCAGGCAGGCCAGCGCCGACATCTCGTCCAGCCACATCGGCATGGGGCGCGAGCTGTTCTCGATGTTCCGCAATTCCAGCAGCGCGGCGGAAGAGGGCGCGGCGACCTTCCCGCTGCCGTCGCCGAAGCACACCACCACGCCGTTGCACGAGGGCGCCGACAGCGGCGAGATCATGCCCGGCTCCGATGAAGACTTCCTGTTCAGGACGAATAAATAATGACCACCATGACCGTACTTGACATCATGCGCTCGGCGAGCGTGATCCCCGTGATCGCCATCGACGACCCGGCGCACGCCGTGCCCCTCGCAAAAGCCCTGGTGGCCGGCGGCATCCGCGTGCTGGAAGTGACCCTGCGCACCGCGCACGGCCTGCAGGCGATCCGCGACATGGCCCAGGTGGAAGGCGCCATCGTCGGCGTGGGCACGCTCACCCAGCCGGAAGAATTCGCCGCGGCGCGCGACGCCGGCGCCGTGTTCGGCGTGTCGCCCGGCCTGACCCCGACGCTGATCGAGGCAGCGAAGAAGAGCGGCCTGCCGCTGCTGCCGGGCGTGATGACGCCGTCGGAAGTGATGGCGGCGCGCGAAGCCGGCTTCAGGCAGCTGAAGCTGTTCCCGGCCGTGCCGGCGGGTGGCGTCGGCATGCTGAACGCGATCGGCGGCCCGCTGCCGGACGTGACCTTCTGCCCGACCGGCGGCATCTCGATCGACACGGCGCCGGCTTTCCTGGCGTGTAAAAACGTGGCCTGCGTGGGTGGTTCGTGGCTGACGCCGAAGGATGCGCTGGCGAACGGCGACTGGGACCGGATTACCGAGCTGGCGAAGGCTGCGGCGGCGTTGCGCAAGCAGTAATCAGGCCTGGATCAAGGAGGCCGTTGGCACTCCTTGATCGAGGGTGAAGCAACCAAGGCGTCCCTGTTCAGGGACGCTGTCATTTCAGGTGGTCGTAACCACCCCTATGCTATTACTCGCCCCGGCGGCCCCGTGGCCTCCACATTCGTGCCGTAAGAACTGTCGAGCCGATGAACGAGAGAACGATGATGTTGAACGCCTTTTCAATATTCATTCCCGGATCGAAGAAGAATATGGAAACGTAGATAACTGCAACCACCACGAATCCGACGCCGAGTGAAATGAACATGCGTTTCATGCGAAAGGCTCCTCAGTCCTTTTTCGGCCTGCCGCTTTTGACACCAGATGTTCCGAAAGCCAGAGAGTGAGAAAGGTGACAATGGTTGTCGCGAGCGACGCATAAAAGATGATGGCAAATGCGCGTTCTACGTACAGGTCGGGCGCATTCAGGATGACCGAGAGCCAGACAGTCCAGCAGACCAAGAAACCGGCTCCGAGTGAAAGTAGGATTCTCCGAGTCATGCGAAAGGCTCCACGCTGTAACCGCCGGCGACATGAACATACCATCGATCGCCAATGTGGAGCAGCGTGTGGCCACAGAAGTTTGGGCCGTCACCCGACACGACGACGGCACAAGTGTGCTTGAAGTCTGTTATGTCGAGCGGGCAGAGAATCATTCGATCGCCTTCATAATGGGCAGGCATGATCGGCGCCTGTTAGCACACTTTGTTGGCACTGCAATCCCACCCGCCCGACGTGTTGCCTTGTGCACCTCCTCGAATGCTTTGACGCATGTAATTCCACTTGATCTTTGCGTACGCCAGGTGGACTCGTTCGCTCATGATCCCGCCATCGCCGCTGTAGCCACTTTCGTCTCCGTTGTAAATTAGGCAATTCCCCGATTCTGGCCTGGCCCGAGCAAGGGCGGCTTGGGAGTCATCAATCGTCGTCCTCTATAATCCCTGCACCGTCGATAGATCGGAAATCACCTACGACGCGTTTTCGTGTGACAGGAAAGCAGCTCAACTATGCGTATCAGGTGGCGTCCGCTGACAAAAGGCGAAATCGCACTGGCAT
Source organism: Massilia sp. YIM B02769 (assembly GCF_030411995.1). GTDB lineage: Bacteria > Pseudomonadota > Gammaproteobacteria > Burkholderiales > Burkholderiaceae_D > Telluria. Next base: position 156,726 of record NZ_JASNRC010000002.1, on the reverse strand, counting down.
CCCTGCTGTTCGGGGACGCCATCGATTACGCGCGCGTGCGCATCCATGCACGCCGCTACATGCCGTTCCAGCCAAAGAACTGCGCAATGACGCCGAACGGCAGCATGTACTTCCACGCTTCCTGCTTCCTTGACGACTATTCCCAGGCCAGCCCAAGCGGCCAGCACTGGTTCATGCACGAGATGGTGCATGTCTGGCAGCACCAGCTCGGCTACCCGGTGCGCCTGCGCGGCGCGCTGCGCATCGGCCTGGAATACAGCTACGCACTGCGCGAAGGCGCGACCCTGGCCGACTACAACATGGAAGCACAGGGCGACCTGCTGGCTGATTATTTTGTCCTGAAATTCCTGCGCCGGCCCGATGCGATGCGCCAGCGCCAGTATGGCAATCAATTGGCGCTGTATGAAAGCGTGCTTGCGGGTTTCCTGGCCAATCCAGGCGACCGTGCCAACCTGCACCGCGGCCTGGCCGGGCGCATCGCGCGCTTCGCCTGACCACCCGGTTGGCACCCTTTGTCTACCCATCCAGCATTGAGCTTCCTCAATGCTGCTCTGTGGCAACAGCCTAGGCTTGGAACCTCGCCGCTTTCTTGTTTTCCGACCCCATGAAGCTTTTGCCGATCCTGCTGCTGACCGTTTTGCTCGCGCCCCCGGCGCAGGCGGCGCGCCGCACCGGCGAGGCCGAAGTCAGGGCCGGGGCGAATGGGGTGCCGTGCTTCACGATTTCGGAGCGCGAGGAACAACGCGGGGGCGCACCGGATTTTCAGGCAATCACGATATCCGACCCGGGCGGCAAGCCGATGTGGAAGATGGCGATGCCGCGCGAGCGCACGTTTCCTGTCACCTACAGCATGTGCATTCCCTATGCGGGGCGGGTGCAGGCCTTGCCGCAGACGCCAGCAACGGTGCTGGAAGCAGGCAAGGTCTATCTGGTGCTGATCGAAGCACGCAAGGCGAAGACTGCCGCCAGCCCGCTGCGCTACCTGGCCCGCTTTTGCCTGGCGCCTGGAACGACGGCATCGTCGACCGGCATTCGCAGCGCGTGCGCAGCGGGCACGCGTCCGGTGCAAGGCCCGGCCCGCTGACCTCCTGCCTTGCCCGTCAATGGCAAGACCGGCTTACTTGAAAATGCCGCGGGCAGTCAGCACGGTCTCTTTTTTCGCCGTGAACAAATCGGCTACCGACGTTCCCACCGTGCAGTACGCACGGCCGTCGCGTAACTCGAAGTACTCCGAGGGATAGTACTTTTTGATTTCTTCGGGGTCCAGCTCGGTGAGCGGGTAAGAAACGGGCGCCGCAAATTGCACTGGCCGGGCCTTTACCGAGCGCTGCCCGGTGAACCCCCGCCCATACGGGTCACCGCATCCATACCATTCGCCATCCGCTCCCTGATGCAATTCGGCGTACTGGTATTTCTCGTGTATCCAGGTGCCGTTCGGGCGCCGGCTGACGAACAGCAGCACGGTGTCGCCCTGCGAAAAACGCGGCTCGCCATAATGATCGTAGACGTCGAAAGCAATCGTGTTGCCGCGATAATCGCCGAACACAGTGTCGAGTATCCGGTAATGCGCGACGTAATACTGGTCCATGATGATGCACCTGTCGCAAGCCGGTGGCTCCTGCTTTTCCAGGCTGATTTTCTCGCCGATGAATGCAAACAGGTTTTCGCCGTTTGCCGCATGGGCCTCGCTTGCCGCACTGCTCAGGCAAGACATCCCCGACGACAGTGCCAGCGTCGCGTTGGCAAGAAGCTGTGTCGTACGCATCGATATCCCTCGTATGGAATCGGTGAAACTGCACAAGCGGCTTTCAACCGGATGGTCATCCGGTCATGTTAATCACTCTTCAATTAAAAGAAAACAAAAAGCCATGTCGATTGATTACATCCGATGTCGCTTCGCTATCGCTACCGTTAATAGACAGGAATTGAACTGTCGCTTAAACGGTAAACCCGCCATTAAACCTTTGCCGTACGGAAATCATCTGTATAGACTGATTTCGCTCGCCTGTCCGTTTCCAGTCTGTTTCAAACCTGACAGCGCCATTTTTTTAATATCGCTTGTTATTGAATCAATCCACGCATCGTCATGCCGTCGCGGCCTGATATTCGATCTGCGCCCGATGGACGACTCCTTGATCCGACTTTCCCATTGCTGACATGACTATCCGAACCCGCCTGATAGCGACCATGGCATTGCTGAGCTTCCTGATGATCTTCATCGGGACTGCCGGCATCATGGCCCTGAACGACACCAATGCCGTTCTGAAGAACGTAAATGAAAATTCGATGGTCTCCATGAAGTCCATCATGGATACCCAGATCCAGATCGACCGCGCGCGCCTGTCGATCGACCGTGTCGCGCTGCAGCCGGATGCGCCGAATGCCGCCGACACGCTGACCCGCGCCGAGGGCTTCCTCGGCGCCAGCGACAAGGCCTGGGCGCGCTACGCCGCGCTTCCGTTCGACGACGGCGAGCAGGCACTGGCGAACGCCACTGACGCGGCGCGCCAGGCCCTGGTCAAGGACGGCATCCGCGCCGCCATCAAGGCGCTGCGCGACAGGAACCAGACCGAGATCGACCGCCTGATGCTGAGCGAAGTGACGCGCCTGTTCCGCCTCTACACCGACAGCGCCGAAAAGCTGTCGTCCTACCAGCTGGAATCGGCCACCCGCCAGTACAACGAGAGCCAGGCCGCCTATCACCGCAACATGATGTTCTCGGTCGGTGCCATCGTCGCCGGCCTGGTCGTGGCCCTGATCTCGACCGTCCTGCTGCTGCGCGCCGTGATGACGCCCCTGGCGCAGGCCCTCGGCCACTTCAACGCGATTGCCGACGGCAAGCTCACGAATCCGATCGACGTCACCCGCAAGGACGAGATGGGTGCGCTGATGACCGGTCTCGCCAGGATGCAGGACAGCCTGGCGCATACGGTACGCAGCGTGCGCAGCGGCAGCGATGCGATCGCCACCGCCAGCGGCGAGATCGCAGCCGGCAACCTCGACCTGTCGCGCCGCACCGAGCAGCAGGCCGCCAACCTCGAGGAAACCGCGTCCTCGCTCGAAGAACTGACGTCGACCGTGCGCCAGAACTCGGACAATGCGCGCCAGGCCAACGGCCTGGTCGGCTCGGCCTCGCAGGTGGCGGTGAAGGGCGGCGAGATCGTGTCGCGCGTGGTCGATACCATGGCTTCGATCAGCGCGTCCTCGGACAAGATCGCCGACATCATCGGCGTCATCGACAGCATCGCCTTCCAGACCAACATCCTGGCGCTGAACGCTGCCGTGGAAGCGGCACGCGCCGGCGAGCAGGGCCGCGGCTTTGCGGTGGTTGCCACCGAAGTGCGCAACCTGGCGCACCGCTCGGCCAGCGCAGCCAAGGACATCAAGCAGCTGATCACCGACTCGGTGGAGCAGGTCTATACCGGCAGCGCGCTGGTGAACGAAGCCGGTGCGACGATGGAAGAAATCGTGGGCAGCGTGCGCCGCGTGGCCCAGATCATGGACGAGATCAGCGCCGCCGGCAGCGAGCAGGAAGTCGGCATCGAGCAGATCAACACCGCCGTGTCCGAGATGGACGTCGTGACCCAGCAGAACGCCGCCCTGGTCGAGCAGGCGGCAGCGGCCTCGCAGGCCATGCAGGAGCAGGCCGCCAGCCTGGCCGAGATGGTCAGCGTGTTCCAGGTAGCGGGCAATCCGGCTCAGCAGGTGGCGCCTCGCGCACCGGCGGCCAGGACCAGGGCGCCGAAACAGCCCCGGACACAAGCCCCGGCGCCCGCACTGGCAGGCAAGGACGCCGGCGAATGGGAGCAGTTCTAAACTAACAATCCTGCGTCAGCGCCTGCCCTTGTGCCGGTAGGCCAGGCCGGCGGGAATCGACAGCACGATCCGGGTGCCGCCTTCCTCCGTGTTGTCGATGTCCAGTCTGGCGCCGATCTGCGCGGCGTGTTCGAGCATGCCGCGCAGGCCGTAGTGGCCCGGGGTGTTCTTGCGCGATGGAGCCAGGCCGCGGCCATGGTCCCTGACGGTCAGCAGGAAGTGCTGTTCTTCATCGCGTGCCTGTATCTCCACCGGGCCCGCCGTATGGCATAGCGCATTGACCAGCGCCTCGCGCGCGATGGCGTAGACGTCGTGGTGCAGGCGCGGATCGAGGCGGTCGATCGCCTCGGCGCCTGCCAGGGCAATGCGTGCCCCGCTGCCCGGCAGGATCGTCGCCATGTCGCGCAGCAGCACATCGCGGAACTGCGCACCCGAATCGAATTCGCTGCGCAGGCCTTTTACCTCATCGCGTCCTTCCACCAGTAGCCGCCGCGCGCGCTCGATCAGGGTGTCCAGCTCGCGCCGGGCCGTGCCCTCCGGCGGCAGCTTCGGCGTCAAGGCCTGCATGCTCAGGAGCAGTCCCTGCAGGCTTTGCAAGAAGGTGTCGTGCAGCGAACGTGCCAGCGATTCGCGTTCGGCCGTCCGTATCGAAAAGCGTTCCTCCATCCTCGCCGCCAGGTGGCGCACGCGCAGGCGGTAGGCAAGGAGCAGGATGGCGATGCCGGCGGCGATGCACAGCGTCCGGAACCAGGCGGTCTGCGTGAGGTGAGGCGCGATGCGGAAGTGCAGGACGCCCGGCCGCGAACTGGCGACGCCATGCTCGTTGACGGCGCTCGCTTCGAAGGTGTAGTCGCCGGGGGGCAGGTGCTTGTAAAAGGCCGTGCGGCGAACGCCGGCGTCTTCCCACTGCGTATCGGCGCCGAGCAGCCGGTAGCGGAATTTTATCCGTTGCGGCATGTGCAGGCTGGGCGACGAGTAATCGATCACCACGTCGCGCGCACCCGGACCGAGTTCGATGGGCGAACCCGGCCGATAGCGCTTGCCGTCCGAGACCAGGCCCAGGATGTCGACGTCCGCCGTGATCCTGTTGGGCTTCCAGGCGCGCGGATCGAGCCAGGCCAGGCCGCGTTCGCCGGCAAACCACATCTTTCCATCCCGGGCAACGAATACCGTGTCGTGCAGCCACATGGTCTCGGCCCCGCCCAGGTAGCCGTCGAGCGCATCGAACAGGGTGCCGTGCAGTACCGGAGCAGGGTTGCGCATGGCGCGCGCCCAGTCCTCCCCGTCGACCCGGAACAGTCCGTGCGAGGCATTCAGCCAGTACGCGCCATCCGGGGCACGGGCAATGCCGCTGACCGGCCCCAGCGCCTTCTGCGGCGCGATGCGCAGCGCTTCCAGGCGCGCGCCGCGGAGGACGCCATAACCGCGCGTGCCCGACACGATGACTTCGTCACCGGCATGGATGAAATCGATGTCTCCCACATCCGCCGCAGCGGTGTCGATCTGCCGCACGCCGGTGCCGTCGCGTACCGTCAGCCGGTCTTCGTCGCCGATATAGGTGTGGCCTGCCGCGTCGACCGTGATCGCAGGGTGCTGGGAGCGCAGGAAGCTGGCCTTCTGCCACTTGCCCGCCTCGAAATGCCAGATTCCCGAACCGGACACGCGCAGCCAGATGGCGTCGTTCCCCACCATCAGGGCGCGCAGGGCGAGCGCCTTGCTCGCGGAAGGAGGCAGCGCAGGCAGGGGAATGCGTTCGATGCGGCCCGCATGGTGGCGCTCGATGCCTTCGCTGCCGGCCAGCACCAGGCTGCCGTCCGGCGCGCGTGCCATCAACTGCACGTTCAGTGGGTTGGGCCGGGGAACCGGCTCGCCGTCCACCATGCCCAGGAAGTGGTCGCGCAAACCGTTCATGCGCTGGTTGGTCAGCACGACGATGCTGCCGTCGGGATGCGGCAGTGCCTGCGTGCGTCCCCGGTCGAACAGCTTGGCGACAAAGTGGACGGGCTGGTTGCGCAATCGTTCGAGCCCGCCCGTGGTGCCGACCCAGAGGTTTTCCTCGCGGTCCGCCAGTACCGACAGGACTTCCAGGCTGGTCATTTGCCAGCCCTGGTCGAAGCGCTCGCTGCCCAGCAAGGCGTCGAAGCCCGCCCGGTCCTGCCAGGCGCCGGGACGCAGGACGCACAAGCCGACCGGGCAGTTGCCGCTCCACAGATTGCCGTCCGCGTCGAAGGCTGACTGGTAACTGTTGCCACGGCCGGGCCGTGCGGGAATCCGGGGCGGCGAGGGCGGCGTCAGGCGCTCGAAGCGCTTGCCCGTCACCAGCCAGGTGCTGCCGTCATGGGCCTCGATCACCGTCGGGTCACGGTTCACCGCGCGCACCAGGCGGAACGTCGCCGCCCCGGGTTCGAGCACGAACAGCTGCAGGCTGCCGGCCGCCCAGACGCGTCCCTGGCGGTCCGCCATCACGTATTCGGCGCCGGGGCCGTCGTAGCCGCGCTCGGCGCCGATGTGTTCCGCGACATCGCCCCGGATCCGGAACAGGCCGGCCCGGCTTGCGATCCAGGTGCTGCCGTCCGCCCCTTGTGCAATCGCGAAGACGCTGCCGGTGGTGGCGGGACCGAGGATGTGCCTGATGCGGTGGTCGCGCAGGACGCTCACGCCGCCGGTGGCTCCATGCGCGATCCAGAGCTCGTTGTTGGCGCCGGCGCGCAGGACGCTGATGGAGGGATCTTGCAGGGTGCTGCCGTCGCGTGTCGTGTACGCGGTAAAGCGCACGCCGTCGAAGCGGTACAGCCCCGTCCTGCGGGTGCCGAGCCACAGCCAGCCATCGTCGGTCTGCGCCATCGCATCGATCAGGCTGGGCGCCCCTTCGGCGTCGCCCCAGCGGTCATGCCGGTAGGCGTCCAGGCCGATCCGCGGGTCGAGCGCCTGCGCGGGCGGCAAGACGGCAAGGCAGGCCAGGCAAACCAGGACGCGATTGACGAAGCTGACGATGGAGGGGATGTGCATTCATCAATTCTGGCGAAATGGAAACGTTTCGTCCAGCCCCGGAAGGTACGCTAGCGTGCCGGTGCGCGGACGAACAGGCCTTCCAGGGCGCCCGCCAGCACCCGGCACAGCAGCAGCACCGGCAGGTAGACCACGAAGGTCCATGCGTTCTCCGCGCCCAGCAGCGCGCGGTAGGCCGCCACCACGCCCAGCACCACGAACATGTGCGACAGGTAGAGTTCATAACTCAGCTCGCCCATGCGCGCCAGCCAGCGCAGGCCGCGCCGCGGCGCCGGCGGATGCGCGTAAAAGGCGAGCAGCAGCAGGCAGGCGCCGATGCACAGCCAGTACATGCCGGACTTGAACAGGTGGCGCCAGACCAGGTCGCCCCAGGCGATGGCCAGCACCAGGCACAGCGCACCGCACCAGGCCATGGCGCGCGCCTGTGCCCGCGACGGCGTCCAGCGCCGCGCCAGCAGCGCGGCCAGCACGCCCCAGGCAATCGCCGCCATGCCGGGCAAGTACGCCTTTTCGCGCCAGACTTCATCCTGGGCCGGCACCAGGTCGTGCAGGGGCGACAGCGCCAGCGCCCACAGCAGCAGCACGCCGACCAGTACGCGGCGCGGCAGCCACAGGCAAAGCAGGGGAAAGCCGAGATAAAACACTTCCTCGATCGACAGCGACCACAACACGTCCCAGCCGGCGGGCGCCCAGCCGGTGCGGCCTTCGTACAGGTTGAAGGTGAAGGTCAGGGCCGAAGCCAGCAGGCCGCCGGTGGATTGTTCGCCCTCGGGCGCGAAGCCCGGCACCCCACACCAGGCGAGCACGCCCAGCACCGCCAGCACCAGGAACAGCAGCGGCAGGATGCGCCGGGCGCGCGCGGCATAGAAGCGGCGCAGGCTGACGCGTTCCAGGCTGCCGTCGTGGTCGATGATGCGCGTCGCGATCAGGAAGCCCGAGATGACGAAGAAGACGAAGACGGCTTCGTAGCCATTGAAGCTGATGGCGCCGACCAGGCGTTGCGGCAGCCATTCCCCGAGCAGGCTGGGGCCGAGCGGCAGGCGGAAGGGCAGGGCCAGGTGGTGCACGATCACCAGCAGGATGGCCAGGCCGCGCAGGCAGTCGATGCCGGCGTTGCGGGTGCGTGCAGGGTGCGCCGTGTGCGCCGTCCGGGCGTCCTGCGTGTCGAAGGGGGCTGTGCTCATCGGCTGGCGGCGTCCTGTTGGCGCATGGCGGCGATACTGTCGAGGATCGCATAGGCGGCCGCCACGCGGGCAGGGATCGGCAGGTTTTTATTTGCCAGCATGACGATGCCGATCTTCCGGTCCGGGATGAAGGCGGCGTAGGCGCCGAAGCCGCGCGTCGAACCGGTCTTGTTGAACAGGGTGCCTGGCGGCGCCGGCGCGGGCGCCAGCTTGGTGACGGGGTTCGCTTCGTGGATCATGTGTTCCGCATTCCCGGCCAGGACGCGCTGCAGGTTCAGGGGAGCGCGGTACTGCTCCCACCCCAGTCCCTGCACCATGCCGCCCACCGCGTAGTAGCCGACCTGCGTGCCTTCCACGGCGCGCCGCAGCGGGTCCGGCAGGCGGCCGGGATCGATGTTCGCCTGCAGGTAGCGGATCATGTCGGCGGCGCTCGACTTCACGCCGTAGCTTTCCGCATCCAGCACGTCGGGCTGCATCCGCGCCGGCTGGCCCTGCGCATCGACGCCCCAGGCATAGTCGGGCATGGCCGACGCCGGCACGCGCACATGCGTGTGGCGCAGGCCGAGGGCGGGGAACAGCCCCTGGTCGAGGGCGTCGGCGAAATCCGATTCCAGGGCCAGGGCCGTGATGCGGCCGAGCAGGCCGATGCTCGGATTCGAATAGCGCCGCTGCGTGCCCGGCGCGGCGGCAGGCTGCCACTTGCCCAGCCAGGCGAACAGCTGGGTGTCGTTCTTCACTTCGTCGGGCACCTGCAAGGGCAGGCCGGCCGCCGTGTAGGTACCGAGTTCGAGCAGGGTGGCGCGGTCGAGCGCGCTGCCCTTCAGGGCCGGGATGGTGCGGCCGGGATGATCGTCGAACGCCAGCTTGCCGCGCACCTGGGCGTGGCTGGCCAGGGTCGCCGTGAAGGTCTTGCTGACCGAGCCGAGTTCGAACAAGGTGTGCTCGGTGACCGGCCTGGCGGGCCGGGTGGCGGCCAGGCCGTAGTTGAAGAACAGGGCCTTGCCGTCGATTGTGAGCCCCACCGCCATGCCGGGCACGCCGTATTGCTGCAGCACGGGCTGCACCGCGCGGTCGACGATGGTCTGTATGTCCGTGGCGGCGCCGGCGTTGAAAGCGGCGCCGGCACAGGCGAGGGCGATGATGAGGCGGCGAACGGACATGGTCTCTCCCGGATGTGGATGCGGGAAGTATAGGTGCGCGGGCCGGGCGGGAACAGGCGCGCCGTCCCTGCCAGCCGGGATTTCGTCACATGGCCGCTTTCACGGCATCGAGATAGCGCTCGCTGACGGCGACCGCGCCGCCGCAGCGCAGGTGCAGGCGCCAGGTGGCGTCGCCGCTGCTGTCCAGGCGCGCGATCTGGTCGCGCCGCACGATGGCGCCGCGGTGCACGCGCAGGAAGGCGCCGGGCGGCAGCAGCGCCGCCATGCCGTTCAGGGTGATGCGGTGCAGGACCGTGCGGCCTGGCAGGTGCAGCTGGGCGTAGTTGCCGGCCGATTCGATCCAGCAGATGTCGTCGATGGCGATGCGCTCGATGCGCCCGACCGAGCGCACGTTGATGTGGTCGACGCGGCGGGTTGCATCGCCTGCATCATCCGCTCCGGCGGCGGCGTAGTCGCGCAGGGCCGCGCCATACGCTGCGCGCTGGCGCCCGCCGAGCATGGCCGCGCAGCGCTCGACGGCCTGGGCCAGGCGCGCATCGTCGAGCGGCTTCAGGAGGTAGTCGAGGGCATGCACTTCGAAGGCCTCGATCGCATGCGCGCTGTAGGCGGTAACGAAGACGATCAGCGGCGGCTCGCGCAGGCGGCTCAGTTCGCGCGCCAGCACCAGGCCGGATTCGAGCGGCATCTGGACGTCGAGGAAGACCACGTCGACCTCCTGGCTGGCGAGGACGGCGCGCGCATCCGCCGTGCCCTCGCATTCGCCCACCAGTTGCCAGCCGGCGTGCGCCTTCATCGCCAGCCGCAGGTTGGTGCGGCCGGGCGGTTCGTCGTCGACGATCAGGTAGCGCACGGCCATGGTTCAATGCTCCTCGTGCAGCGGCAGGCGCACCTCGGCCACGAAGCGCGCGCCTTGCGGGCCGGCCTGCAGCGTGGCGCCTGGGTGCATCAGGCGCAGCCGCTCGCGCGTATTGGCCAGCCCGAGCCCGGCCCCGGGATTGGCCGGCGTGCCGGCACCGGCGGGGTTGGTCACGCGGATGAGCAGAGCGTCGCCATCCTGCGCGAAGCACAGGCGGATGTCGCCGGGGCCGGCGCGGCAATCGAGGTCGTGGCGCAGCGCGTTCTCGATCAGCGGCTGCAGCAGCAGGGGCGGGCAGGCGACATCGTGCAGGAGTGGGCCGTCGCCGGCGATGTGCACCTGCAGCCGTTCGCCGTAGCGCAGGCGCTGCAGTTCCAGGTAGCCGCGCACGAAGTCCAGTTCCTCGGCCACGGTGGAACTGCTGCGCGCACTGGCCGCCAGCGCGTAGCGCAGCAGCGCGCTCAGGCGGCCGATGCCGCCCAGGGCCAGCGCCGTGTCGCCGCCGCGCACCAGGGCGCTGATCGCGTTCAGGGCATTGAACAGGAAGTGCGGTTCGAGCTGGGCGCGCAGGGCCAGCGTGCGCTGTTCTTCCAGCGCCAGGCGCAGGTTCAGCATGTCGGTCTGCGAGCGCTGCCAGGCCTGTTCGCGTTCGCGCGCGCGGCGCCAGGTGTGCAAGGCGAGGACGGCGGCAAAGGTGCCGGTGGCCGAGAACCAGCCGACCAGCAGCATCTTCCTGAACAGCTGCCAGACGTCGCCCAGGCTGGCGACCTGCAGGTAGCCGCGCATCCAGGCCATCCAGGTCCATTGGGCGGGCTGGAACACCAGCACCAGGCCGAGGAAGAGCATCAGCACATGGCGCGGCCGCTCGCTGAGGAAGGGCCAGCGCGCCAGGGTCAGCGACAGGCCGGCGCTCAGCACGATCAGCGGCACCGCGTATTCGAGGAACCAGGTGGCAAACAGGGCGGGGTAGTGGCTGTCGACGCCGCCGCGCAGGTTGTCGCTGTAGGTCTGCAGGGCGCCGAGCGCGCTGATCGCGGTCCACAGCAATACGGCCAGGGCGACCGTCCTGGTGGCAGGTACGGCGGGGAAAAAGTCGGGGCGGTCCTTCATCGACAAAAGTATAACAGTGGCAACAATTGTCGGGCCGCCGCCGCTGCCGCCGTCGTCACACGAAACCGGGGTTTCGTCCCCGCGCTGCTGCCGGCGTGCGGGCGGCGCTGCAGAATCAAGCGTTCACCCTCTCTGTCAGGAGCCCGCTTGAAACGCCTGATCCTTGCCCTGTTCTTTCCGCTTTGCCTGGCCGCCGCCGCCGCGCCCTACCAGCTCGACGCCACCGAGGTGCGCCCCATCCACTCGGCAGTGTTGAAGCGCGACTACCAGTTGCTGGTGGCGCTGCCCGAATCGTATGCGCGCTCGAAGCGGCGCTACCCGGTGCTGTTCGTCACCGACGCCAACTATGCCTTTCCGGTGGTGCGCAACATCGCCGGGCGCCTGGCCAAGCACGCCGGCATGGAGGAGGTGATCGTGGTCGGCCTGTCGTATGCGGCCGGCGACACGCCGGGCTACAGCCGCCGCCGCGACTACACGCCGAGCACGCCGCGTGCCCAGGCCTACACCTCCGACATGCCGGGCCGCGCACCGGCCTTTGGCGAAGCCGCCGCCTACGGCCGCTTCATCGCCACCGAAGTCTTCCCCGTCATCGCCGCCCGCTACCGCGCCGACATGGGACGCAAGGCCTACGTCGGCCATTCCTACGGCAGCCTGCTGGGCCTGGAGCTGCTCCTGGGCCGGCCCGCCACCTTCGAGCACTACATCCTCGGCAGCCCTTCGTTGTGGTTCGACCGCGGCGTGATGTTCGAGCGCGAAGCGGCCTACGCCAGGGTCCAGCGCGACCTGTCGGCCTCGGTCTACTTCGGCATCGGCGGGCGCGAGACGCTGGCACCCGGCAAACGGCGGTCGCGCTCGGAAGAAGAGGCCGACATGGTCGCCGACCTGAAGGAATTCGACGCGGCCTTGCAGAGCCGCCGCTACCGCGGCCTGCGCACCCGGGTCGAGGTTTTCCCCGGCGAAGACCACGCCAGCGTCTTTCCCTTCCTGTTCACCCACGGCCTGCGCGCCTGGCTCGACAAGGCGCGCTAGCCTCAGGCTCCGGGCCGGATATTCTGGTTGCTGCGGAACAGATTGTCCAGATCGTACTTCGCCTTGATCTCCTTCAGCCGCGCATAGTTCGGGCCGTAGGCGTCGGCGATGCGGTCGACCTCGTCCTCGTTGAGGAAGTTGATGTACACGCCGCCGGCGGCATGCGGCGCGGCGGGCGCAAAAAATGCGCGCGCCCAGGCCAGGCAGCGGGCGTCGTCCTGCGGATCGAGCCAGCGCGTGTGCACGTTCATCGCGTACAGCGCCGCGCGGTGCGGGTAGGCCATCTCGTCGGGCGCATGGGTGTTCGCCGCGCCGCCCAGCAGGCCCAGGAAGATCTCGCTGTACTCGGACAGCAGTTTGCCGGCATAGCTGGTGACGACGTCGAGCGCGGCGTCGCTCAGGGTGTTGAAGTTATGCGACTTCCAGTAATTGCGCGCCGGCGGTATCAGCAGGGGATCGAACACCTGCTGCCAGGCGGTATAGGGCACGGCGCCGACGTGTTCGCCCAGCGGCTCGCCAAAGGCGCGCACCGCGGCGATCGCCGCCTCGACCTCGTGCGCGGGCTGGGGCGAAAAGAACACCAGGGCCACGATGTCGGTACCGTGCACGGGCGCGGCCAGGAAGGGCAGCGGCGGCGCCTTGCGCAGCACCGCCCACAGCGACAGGTCCGGACCCAGCTGCTCGGCATAGTCGCGGTACTTCCTCAGCAGCGGGCCGGCCTGCGCACCGGGGAAGACGATCAGGCCGGCGGTGACGGTCGGGCCGACCGGGTGCAGCGCGAACTCGAAGCTGGTGACGGCGCCGAAGTTGCCGCCGCCGCCGCGCAGCGCCCAGAACAGGTCGGGATGGTGGTTGCCGTCGACGTGCAGGCGTTCGCCGCTGGCGACGACGATGTCGGCCGCCACCAGGTTATCGACCGTCATGCCGTACTTGCGCGTGAGCCAGCCGAAGCCGCCGCCCAGCGTCAGGCCGCCGACGCCGGTGCTGGAGTTGATGCCGAGCGGTGTCGCCAGCCCGTAGGCTTGCGCTTCGTGGTCGAAGTCGCGCAGGGTGGCGCCGCCTTCGACCCAGGCGCGTTTCGACTCCGGCGCGACCTGTACCGAGCGCATCGCGCTCATGTCGATCACGATGCCGTCATTGACCAGCGCGCTGCCGGCGATGTTGTGGCCGCCGCCGCGCACCGCCAGCGGCAGGCCGTGTTCGCGCGCAAAGTTCACCCCGGCGCGCACGTCGGCCGCGCCGGCGCAGCGCAGGATCATGGCCGGGCGCTTGGCGATCATCGCGTTCCAGATCCTGCGGGCGTCGTCGTACTGCGGCTCGCCCGGCAGCAGCAGGCTGCCACGGATAGCGGCCTGCAGTTCCTGCATCTCGCTCACGCCTACGGTATTCATGGCTTGCCTCCGCATTGGTTCGTTGACGAACCTTCATGATACGAAGGCGGCAGGGAGAATCAAGCAGGGGCGGCCGGCGGCCTTCAGTCGTTCGCGGCCGGCGTGATCGACTTGGCGACCTTGCCCTGTCCGTCGAGCATCCGGATCTCGGCCTTGCCGTCAGCGCTGACCAGCAGCTGCATGCGCACCCGGCACTGCGCGTCTTTCAATTGCAGCGCCGAGCCCCTGTCGCCGGTATTCCCGAGCCAGATGCGGTTCTTGCTCAGGCGGCCCTGTTCGGACAATCTTGTCCAGTACGCCTGTTGCTGCGCCTGCGGCAGCTTGCCGGCTTCCTCGCCGAAGCGTGTGATGTCGTCCATCGACGTACATGGTTTCTCGCTGTTTGGCGAATCAACGTAACTTGGTTTTCAGGCGGCGCAGGCGCCATTCCAGGAACAGGCCGACGAAACCGCAGGCCAGCACGATCGCGCCGATGTACTGCAGGTTGCGATTGGCGGGCGCCTGCTCATATCTGGTATCGATCAGGTCGAAGCGGCGGCGGCCGTTTTGCGCCGGCTCGATATACACGGTGCCGCGGCTCTCCGGCCATTCCACGGTCATGGGCCGCTCCCGGTCGCTGCGGAAGGCCGCCATCTGCTTCGACGTTTCCGGCTGGGTAAGGAGACCGGCCGCCATCTTCAGGGTCAGGATTTGGTCGTGCTTCTCGAAGATGTTTTCCGGCTCGCCGTCGAGGATCACGCCCAGGGAGTTGTATTTGTAGATCTTGTTGGAAAAGAAAATGCCGTCATTGGCTGCCAGCATCAGGGCAAAGCCGAGTAGCCAGGCCGCGCCGGAGCCAACCAGCCACTTCTTCGAATCCTTCAGTTGGGTGGCGCTTGCGGCCGTGGTGAACCGTGCCACGGCGGGAATATGGTTGAGCGTGGTCGACAGCACCTCCTTGTCGACCTCCTTCAGGAAGCTCGCCTCGTCCATCTCCAGGCCGGCCAGGATGGTCGCAAACATCTCGGCCGAGGGCACGGACTTGTCGTTTTCGAGTTTCGACAGATACGATTGCTCGATGCCCGCCAGCTGCGCAAACTGCGGCTGGGTCAGGCCTTTTTCGGTTCGAAGCTGCTTGAGTCGTTCGCCAAAGTTCATGACCAGCCTTCCTTTTTTATTGGTTGGGAAACCGTATTCTTTGCTAGTCATGCACGACTTGGAAGATGAATATGCGCGAATAATGGGGAATATGAAGAAGATCGACTTCAGTAAAGCTTGGAGTGAGTGCGACTTTACTCACAAGCCTGGCTCCGCCTCATGGCAGACGACGCACAGCTTGTTGCCGTCCGGGTCCCTGAAGTACGCGCCGTAATAATGCGGGTGGTATTCGGCCCGGAGCCCGGGTGCGCCCTCGCTCGTCCCGCCATGCGCCAGCGCCAGGGCGTAGGCCCGGTCTACCAGCGCGCGGCTGGCCGCCAGGAACGCCACCATCTGCCCGTTGCCCGCCGCGTGCGCCATCCGGTCGTGCGGCGCGCCGATCAGGAACAGCGGACGCGGCCCCGGCTGCGATTGCCATCCGGCCCAGGGCCGCGCGCGGTCGCAAAAGCGCAGCGGGTTGCCGAGCAAGGCCATGAGCGGCGTGTAGAACGAGAGGGCGCGCTCGAAGTCGTGGACGCCGACAAAAACATGCGAGTACAAGGCGATTCTCCCAACAGCCGGGGTCAGGTCTGACATTCGGACACAAGCTCAAACGTAGTGAGCCGGTCCGGGTAGGTTACAGCAGAGGCCGTGTCCGAATGTCAGACCTGACCCCCGTTGTTTATTGGCCACTGAGGAAGCGCTTCATCTCGACCTGGAAGCGCGCCGGCTGGTCCCACATGATGAAGTGGGCGCTGTCGGGGATGCGGGTCAGGGTCAGCGCCTTTACCGGCGAATAGGCGCCCTTGTAGGCGGCGTCGAACTGCGCGGCCGGGATCGGCACCGTCTTCGGCTGGATGTAGAGCACCGTCACCGGCACCGCGATGTTCTGCAGTTCGGGAATCAGGTTGGTGACGATCAGCTCGCGGTAGGCGCGGATGCCGACATCGGCGTCGCTCGACATCGAGTCGCTGATGGCGCCTGCACGCATCGATTCGGTGTCGACCATGCCGACGATGGTGGCGTTGGCGCGTTCGCGGCGCTGGTCGGCACTGGCCGCGCGCATGCCGGCGGCAACCTGGTCGGCCACCGCCGTCACCTTGTCGGTTCCGGCGCCCGGTCCGGCGAAGAACATGCCCAGGTAAGGGAACATGTCGACCACCATCAGGCGCGACAAACTGTCCGGATGGCGCGCCGCCAGCATCATGCCGATCGTGCCGCCCATCGAGTGGCCGATCACTGCCGGCGCCTTCAGGTTCGACTCCTTGATGTAGCGTGCGACTTCCTCGGCCACCGGCGCGGCCACATTGCCTTCCTTGTTGGCGCCCGCCGGCTGGCCGGCGAAGCCCGACACCTGCACCAGGTGGTAGCGGTAGCCCGGCACGGCGGCCACGGTCGAGGCCCAGGTGCGCGGCGACGAGTTCAGGCCCGGGATCAGGATCACGTCCGGACCGCTGCCTTCGGTGCGCACCGTGATGCGCTCCGAGGCGAAGGGTGCGGCCAGCGCGCCGGCGACCGGCAGGACGGCGCCGGCGGCCAGTGCCGCGGCGATGAAGGTACGGCGCGAAAACAGCGTGAAGCTCATACGATTCCCTTGGGTTGGCGTTGGTTGATTATTCGTGGCGCAGGCAATCCACCGGCAGCAGGCGCGACGCCCGCCTTGCCGGATAAAAGCCGAAGAACACGCCGACCGCGCTGGCAAAGGCGCAGGCCACGATCACGGCCTTCAGCCCGACCGAGACCTCGAATTCGGCGAATGCCGTCACCGCCGCCGCGCCCAGCGCCGCGATCACGATGCCGACCGCCGCGCCGGCCAGGCAGATCACCACCGCCTCGACCAGGAACTGCAGCAAGATGTCGCGCGGCTTGGCGCCGATGGCCATGCGGATGCCGATCTCGCGGGTGCGCTCGGTTACCGACACCAGCATGATGTTCATGATGCCGATGCCGCCCACCAGCAGCGAGATCCCGCCGATCACGCCGAGCAGGGCGGCGATGCCGGTGCTGATCTTGGCGCCGGTGGCGGCAAAGGTGGCCATGTTCTGCACCTTGAAGTCGTCCGGGTCGTCGAGCTTGATGCGGTGGCGGTCGCGCAGCGCTTCCTTCATGTCCTCGATGGCGTCGTTCAGCGCCGCTTCCGAGCGGCCCTGGGCCGCGATGTAGTGCACGTTGTCGGGGAAGGGGCCGCGCACCATGTAGGCGCGCGCCGCCGTGATCGGCACCAGCACCATCTCCGACAAGTCGCCGCCGTCGATCTGGCGCCCTTCGCCCTGCAATACCCCCACTACCTGGAACGCCACGTTCTCGATGCGCAGGTAGCGCCCGAGCGGGTCGAGCCGGTAGAAGAACTGGTCGGCCACCTTCTGGCCTATGACCACGGTGCGCGCGGCCGAGCGTACGTCCTCGTCGGTGAACATGCTGCCCTGGTCGACCTTCCAGTTACGGATCTTGAACATGGTCGGCGTGATGCCGAACACCAGGCTGGACGAGGTCTCGTTGCCGGCGGCGAGCTTGAAGCTGCCCTGCAGCGCCGGCGCCGCGCCCGACAAACCCGGCAGGCGGTTCAGGGCTTCGGCGTCGGCCACGGTCAGCGAAGGTGCGGCGCCGGCGCGCATGCGCTGGGCCTGCGTGCGGTCGCCGCCCGGGAACACGTAGACCATGTTGGTGCCCAGCGCCTGCAGTTCCTTGGCGATGAAGCGCTGCATGGTGTCGCCCAGGGCCAGCATCAGCACCACGGACGCGATGCCGATCACGATGCCGAGCATGGTCAAGGCCGTGCGCAGGCGATTGGCCGCCATCGAGCGGAAGGCTTCGACGATCACTTGCAGGAGTTTCATGCCTCGCTCTCCTGCGTTTGCCCATGCACCAGGTGCTCGTGGCTGGCGGCCAGCTGGCGCAGGCCTTCCTGCGCCGGGCCGTCGTACAGCACGCGGCCATCCTTCAGGCGCACCAGGCGCCGGCTCCAGGCCGCGATGTCGGGTTCGTGGGTGACCAGCACGATGGTGATGCCGCGCTCGCGGTTCAATGCCTGGAACCCGCGCATGATCTCGTCGCTGGTCTGGGTGTCGAGATTCCCGGTCGGTTCGTCGGCCAGGATCAGCGGCGGGTCGCCGACCAGGGCGCGCGCGATCGCTACGCGCTGCTGCTGGCCGCCCGAGAGCTGGTTCGGAGTGCGCTTGCCGAAGTCGGCCAGGCCCACGCGCTCGAGTTCGACCGCGGCCTTGGCCAGGGCGCGCCCGCGCGGCACGCCGGCGTAGATCAGCGGCAGCGCCACGTTCTCCGCCACACTCATGCGCTTGATGAGGTTAAAGCTCTGGAACACGAAGCCGATGGTGCGGTTGCGGATCTCGGCCAATTGCGCGCGGCTGAGGGCGAGGGTATTTTCGCCGTCGAGGAAATAGTCGCCGCCGGTGGCCTGGTCGAGGCAGCCGAGGATGTTCATCAGGGTCGACTTGCCGGAGCCCGACTGGCCCATCACCGCGATGAAGTCGCCGCGCTCGACCTGCAAGTCGACGCCGAACAGCACCTTCGTTTCGACGCTGCCCGAAAAGTAGCTCTTGGTGACGGCGCGGATGTCGATCAGTGCCTTGCTCGCTGCGCCCGGCATCACATGTCCTGGCTTGGCGCCAGCGAACGCGTGACCACGCGCTCGCCCGCCTTCAGGTCGCCGCTCACGATTTCGGTATAGCGGAAGTTCGACAGGCCGATGCGCACGTCCACCGGCTTCGGCTGGTTGGCGGCGTCGAGCTTGTAGATCTTGAACAGGCGCGCCGTCTCGCTGCGGTCCTGCAGCGCCAGGTCGTCGTCCAG
The DNA here is from genome assembly GCF_030411995.1 of Massilia sp. YIM B02769. Classification (GTDB taxonomy): domain Bacteria; phylum Pseudomonadota; class Gammaproteobacteria; order Burkholderiales; family Burkholderiaceae_D; genus Telluria. The sequence continues at coordinate 138,245 of NZ_JASNRC010000002.1, read as the reverse complement.
CGCGGGCGCCTGGGCCAGCGTCGCGCTCTTGCTCGCCTCCTGCTTCTTTTGATCGGCCTCGCGTTCGGCCTTGCGTTCCTTTTCCTGCTCCTCGTCGGACAGGCGGAAGCGCAGCGCCGCCGTCGGGATGCGCAGCGCCTTCGGCCGGTTGTCGACCACCAGCCGCACCTGGGCCGTCATGCCGGGTTTCAGCAGTTCGTCCACGTTGTCGACGTCGAGCACGACGTTGTAGGTGACGACGTTCTGCACCACGTTCGGCGCCAGGCGGAACTGGCGCATGGTGGCGTTGAATTCGCGGTTCGGATAGGCGTCGACCACGAAGCGCCCCGGCAGGCCGTTCTTCAGCGCGCCGACGTCGGCTTCCGATACGCTGGTGTCGATCTGCATCTTGGTCAGATCCTGGGCGATCTGGAACAGGTTCGGCGTATTGAACGAGGCGGCCACGGTCTGGCCGAGGTCGATGGTGCGCTTGATGACCACGCCGTCGATCGGGCTGCGGATCACGCTGTTGTCGAGGTCGGCCTGGGCGCGGTCGACCTGGGCCTTGGCCAGCAGGATGTTGGCGCGCGCCACGTCGAGTTCGCGGCGCGATTGGTCGAGGGCCGAGCTCGAGACGAAATTCTGCGCCACCAGCTGGCGGTTGCGTTCGTAGTTGGCCTGCGCCAGGCTGAGCGAGGCCTGGCTGGATGCCAGGCTGGCGCGCGCCTGGCCGACCTGGGCATTGAAGATGGTCGGGTCGAGCTTGAGCAGCACCTGCCCCTTTTTCACGCGGTCGTTGAAGTCGGCCTTCAGCTCGACCACGGTGCCCGAGACCTGCGAGCCGACGTTGATCAGGGCCACCGGGTTGATGGTGCCGGTGGCGGTGACGGTGTGGGTGATGCTGCCGGTATCGACGGTGGCGACGCGGTACTTCAGCGGCGGCACCGTCGGCGCCTTGCTGCGGTTGACGATGGCCAGCGCCACCGCGCCGGCGCCGAGCAGGAGGACGGCCACGACAACACGCTTTTTCGTAAAGATCTTCATCCCGTTCCGCCTGTCAAAATCCAGTGCTTATGATTAATTTTGAACAAGTGTCAGATATTTTTGTTGTTTCAGCAATGCATTCTGGATATGCATGCCGCGAAATCGGATATGCACGCCCGCCTGGCGATCAATGCCGGTAAAAGCCGCAGCGAAAGAAAGAAGAGGGCAGGACGATCCGTTAAAATGTCGCCATTTCCCACCATCCAAGCGAATCATCATGACTCAGGACGAACTCAAGCAAGCCGTCGCACGCGCCGCCATCGACTACGTGGTCGATGGCGAAATCATCGGCGTGGGCACCGGCTCGACGGCCAACTTCTTCATCGACGAACTGGCGAAGATCAAGGACCGCATCAAGGGCACGGTCGCCTCGTCGGAAGCGACCGCGGCGCGCCTGCGCGGCCACGGCATCCCGGTGTTCGACCTGAACGAGGTGGAGGCTATCGCCGTCTACATCGACGGCGCCGACGAGATCACCGATGCAGGCGCGATGATCAAGGGCGGCGGCGCGGCCCTCACGCGCGAGAAGATCGTGGCCTCGGTCTCGAAGCAATTCGTGTGCATCGCCGACGGCTCGAAGCTGGTGCCGACGCTGGGTAACTTCCCGCTGCCGGTGGAAGTGATCCCGATGGCGCGCGCGGCCGTGATCCGCCAGCTGGCGGCACTCGGCGGCCAGCCGCGCCTGCGCACCAAGGCGGGCACGACGGACGCTTTCATCACCGACAACGGCGGCGAGATCATCGACGTCGCCGGCCTGGCAATCGCCGATCCGGTGGCGCTGGAAACGCAGATCAACGGCATCGTCGGCGTGATCGCGGTCGGCCTGTTCGCCCAGCGCGGCGCGAATGTCTGCCTGCTCGGCACCGCCGACGGCGTGAAGACCCTGTCCTTCTGATATCGACGGAGACGCGATGAAACGACTGCTGGCGCTGACAGCCCTGGTCCTGGTGGGTGGCTGCACGATGTTCAAGTCCCAACCCATGCCCGTGGCTGCGGCGCCGGTGCAAACGGCGGCCCGGCCTGCCGGCCCCGTCGACGCGGGCAGCGTGCCGATCGAGCGCGTCCCGTATCGCGTGGGCGTATCGTCGAACACGGTCGAGCAGCTGGCGCGCCAGTACGCTTGCACCGGCACGGGCGGCGCCGGCCTGGTGACCGCGGAAGGGCCGGTCGAGGTCTACCGTATGCAATGTGCTGATGGCAAGGTGTTCATGGCACGGTGCGAGCTGCGCCAGTGCCGCAAGATGTAGGGATGCGACACATTCCGCAAGCTTGATTGGCCTCCGGCAATGTTCTAATCTCAGGAACATACGAATCGTGTATATTGTCGGATTTTACTGACTGTTCAGTCATTTTTAGGCGCCGCCGCCAGGCCGCGCCGGTCCGTCCTTGCCATCCATGAATCCACTTTCCGCCTACCTCGACAGGGCCGATCCGCATCGGGTCACCCTGCAGCGCTTCCTGTTGCTGTGCCTGTTCCTGTGCTATCCGCTCTCGCGTATGGTCCCGGTCGACTGGGGCTGGGAAAACGGCGTCGTCGAAAACACCCAGGTCGTGGTCTTGCTGGCCGGCCTGTTCTTTGCCTGCCGCGGCTGGCTGCGCAAGCCGAAGGATGCGTCGTCCATGCTGGCCCTGTGCGCGATGCCGGTCTGGATGATCCTGGCCGGCCGCGAGATGAGCTGGGGCGCCGTGTTCCTGCCGCCGCTGGGCTTCGGCCCGGATGGTCCGATCTATTCGTCCAGCATCCTCCCTTACCGGCCCGCGGTGCCCTTCGTGGCCGGCCTGCTGGTGCTGGGTTCGCTGGCGGTTGGCTGGCGCACCGGCGTGCACCGCCACCTGAAGAGCATCGTCGCGCACCGTGCCTTCCCCTGGATGTGCGTCGTGATCGTGCTCGGCGCGGCGCTCGGCTCGACCATCGGCGAAGGCCATTTGCCGGGCTTTGCGCGCGACCTGGTCGACCGTTCCGAGGTGCTGGAAGAAATGGCCGAGTGCGTCGGCTACCTGGCGATGGTGACGGCGCAGAGCGTGCTGTTGCGCTACAAGGCGCCGGTGAAGGCCGCTGCCGGCGTGACGCAAGCCGGCGCGGTTAACTGAGCGGTTCGGAAATTCCATGCATTCGATGTTCTCTTGGCTAGACCGTAGCGACCCGCACCGGACCCACGTGCAGCGCCTCCTGCTGCTTTGCCTGTTCCTCTGCTTTCCGCTGTCGCGCGTCATCCCCCTCGAATGGAGCTGGGAAAACGGCGTGATCGAAAATGCGCAGGTCGTGGTCTTGCTGGCGGGCCTGGTGTTTGCCGGCCAGGCCTGGCGGCGCGGCTTAAGGGACGGCGCAGCCATGCTGGGCCTGTGCGCGATGCCGGTCTGGTTCCTGCTGGCGGGCCGCGAGCTGAGCTGGGGCGCCGTGTTCCTGCCGCCGCTGGGTTTCGGGCCCGAAGGACCGGTCTATTCGTCGCGCGTGCTGTTCTATCGGCCGCTGGTGCCGGCCATCGCCGGCGTGCTGCTGCTGGCCGCGTTCGCGACCGGCTGGCGCCACGGCGTGCACCGCTACCTGAAGCGCGTGGTCGCGGGTAAAGGCTTCCCGTGGATGTGCGTCGTCATCGTGCTCGGCGCCGCGTTCGGTTCGAGCGCCGGCGAAGGGCATGTGCCGGCCTTTGCACGCGACTGGATCGCGCATTCGCAGGTGCTGGAAGAACTGTCGGAACTGGTCGGCTATATCGGGCTGGTGGTGGCGCAGGGCATCGTGCTGCGCTACCGGGCGCCGGTCGCCGCGCCTGTGCGGACGGCCGACACCGTCCACTGAACGGTTGTGCGTAGGGTGGAAGGCTCCGCCTTCCACGCGTTCAACTGAGTCGGGCACTGCGACAGCGCATGCTCTGTCTGGACGCGTGGATGGGAGACCCATCCACCCTACGCCGCGCCGCCGTTCGACCAGCTGCGCGACAATCGGGCCTCATCCCGTCGGAGTCCACAGTGAGCACGCACACCGTCTGCACCATCGGCCATTCCAACCGGTCGATCGAGGAATTCATCGACCTGCTGCGCCTGAACGAGATCGCCTGCGTGCTCGATATCCGCACCGTGCCCAAGTCGCGCTACAACCCGCAATTCGGACAAGACCAGTTGCCGCAAGCATTGCGCGCGGCCGGCATCGCCTACCGCGCTTTGCCGGGCCTGGGCGGCCTGCGCCACCCGCGCCCCGGCTCGCCCAACGGCGGCTGGCGCAACGCGGGCTTCCAGGGTTTTGCCGACTACATGGCGACGCCGCAGTTCGAGAGCAACCTGGAGACCGTGATCGGCCTGGCCGCCGGCACGCGCTGCGCGCTGATGTGCGCCGAAGCGTCGCCGGCGCAATGCCACCGTGCGCTGGTGGCCGATGCGCTGCTGGTGCGCGGGGTGGCGGTGGAAGACATCGTCGACAAACAACAACGGCGTCCGCATGCGCTGACGCCGTTCGCGCGGGTGGAGGGCACCCGCATCAGCTACCCGCCACAGGGTGGCGAGCAGCTGGGATTGTTTTAGCCGGGCTTACGCGGTCGGCGGCACGTAGCCGACGGCCTGGTCCGCGCCTTCGCCGAAGAAGTGCTTTTCCATTTGCGTGGCCAGGTACTTGCGCGCACGGTCGTCGGCCAGGTTCAGGCGGTTTTCGTTGATCAGCATGGTCTGGTGCTTCAGCCATGCCTGCCAGGCTTCCTTCGAAACCTGCATGTAGAGCTTCTTGCCCATTTCGCCTGGCACGGGCGGGAAGTCCAGGCCTTCGGCTTCCTTCTTGAGTTTGATGCAATTGACGGTGCGGGCCATGGTTCTGCTCCTGATGTTCGATGTAAAAACAGCGATTATAAAGTCTTGATGAAAATCTGACTCTTGCGCTGCCAGTTATACATGTGGGCGCGGTCCTTCGGCAGGTCGTCGACGGTGGCCGGCTGGAAGCCGCGCTTCTTGAACCAGTGCGCGGTGCGCGTGGTCAGCACGAACAGCTTGGTCAGCCCGGCGGCGCGCGCGCGGTTTTCCATGTGCTTCAGGATTCGCTCGCCGTCGCCCTGGGCCTGGACGTCGGGGTTCACGGTCAGGCAGGCCATCTCGCCCATCTTCGATTCGGGGAAGGGGTAGAGCGCGGCGCAGCCGAAGATCACGCCGTCGTGCTCGATGACCGAGAACTGGTCGATTTCGCGCTCGATCAATTCGCGCCCGCGATAAACGAGCGTGCCGTCGGCTTCCAATGGTTCGATGAGCTTGATAATTCCGCCGACGTCCTCAATTGTGGCCTGGCGCAGGCTTTCCAGGTTCTCGTGGCTGATCATGGTGCCCACGCCGTCGTGGGTGAACAGTTCGAGCAGGGCCGAGCCGTCCATCTGGAAGGGTACGATGTGGGCGCGGTCGACGCCGCTGTTGCAGGCCTTGATGGCGTGCTGCAGATAGAACGACGCATCCGGCGGCAGGAAACCGGCCTGCAGCACGGCTTCGGCCTGGTGCGAGGACAGTTCGCGGATCTCGGCGCCGGCGGCGTCCGTCATCATCGGCGTTTCGGTAATGTAGATCAGCTTGTCCGCATGCAGGGCGATGGCGGCCGAGGCGGCCACGTCTTCCATGGTGAGGTTGAATACCTCGCCGGTCGGCGAGAAGCCCAGCGGCGACAGCAGCACCAGGTTGTCCTCGGTCTGCAGGATCGGGGCGATCTTGTCGGCCGCGATCTTGCGCGTCATGCCGGTGAGTTCGAAGTCGACGCCGTCGATCACGCCGAGCGGACGGGCAACCACGAAGTTACCCGACACGATGCTGATCTGGGCATTCGACATCGGCGTGTTCGGCAAGCCCTGGCTGAAGGCCGCCTCGATATCGAGACGCAATTCGCCGGCGGCTTCCTTGGCGCACTCCATGGCGGCGGTGTCGGTGATCCGCACGCCGTTGTGGAAGCGGCCTTCGACATTGCGCAGGCCGAGCTGCTCGGCCACCTGGGGCCGCGAACCGTGCACCAGCACGATCCGGATGCCGAGTGCGACCAGCAGGGACAGGTCCTGCGCCAGCACCGGCAGGGCACCGGCGGCCACGAGTTCACCCGGGAAGGCGACGACAAACGTCTTGCCGCCAAATGCATGAATATACGGCGCGACAGAGCGCAGCCACTGGACGAATTGGGTAGGGTTTTCCATTTGCCGCATTATAATTCGCTGCGCGACTTGCGCACCAAATACCTCGTAAAAACAATGTCTGAACAGAGTAACAAGCCTTCGCCGGACGCGGCGCGCGCAGCATCTTCTCCATCCGAATCGAACCCGCAGCGCGAGCGCGCAGGCGGCGAGTTGCGCGCGCCGATGACGCAGACGCCGGACGGGCGTTTGCAGACGAAAGGCGAGCGCCGGCATGCGGGTGAGGGCGGTGCGCAAGCGAAGGGCGGCGAGCAGGGCGAGCGCCGCGCGCAGCGTGCGCCGCAGCCGCAGAATGAGCGTGGTGCGCAGGATGGGCAGCCGCGCGAACCACGTCAGCCACGCCAGCCGCAGGGCGAACGTGCCGAGCGTGCGGCGCAGGGCGAGCGCGCTGAACGTGCACCGCGTCCGTCACGCGACGCCGCCAAGGCGCCGCCGGCGCCGCGTGCGCCGCGCGTGCGCAATCCGCTGCCGCCGATCAGCTATCCCGAGGACCTGCCGGTCTCCGGCCGCCGCGCCGAGATCGCGAAGGCGCTGATGGAGCACCAGGTCGTGATCGTCTCGGGCGAAACCGGTTCCGGCAAAACGACCCAGCTGCCGAAGATCTGCCTGGAGCTGGGCCGCGGCGAGAACGCGCTGATCGGCCACACCCAGCCGCGTCGTATCGCCGCGTCGTCGACCGCGAAACGCATCGCCCAGGAACTCGGCTCGCCGCTGGGCGAGCACGTGGGCTTCAAGGTGCGCTTCAACGACACCCTGCAGCCCGGCGCGTCGGTGAAGCTGATGACCGACGGTATCCTGCTGGCCGAAACCCAGACCGACCCGCTGCTGCGCGCCTACGACACCATCATCATCGACGAGGCGCACGAACGCAGCCTGAACATCGACTTCCTGCTCGGCTACCTGAAGCAGCTGCTGCCGCGCCGTCCGGACCTGAAGATCATCATCACCTCGGCGACCATCGATGCCGAGCGCTTCGCGCGCCACTTCGCGCAGGAAGGCAAGCCGGCGGTGCCGGTCATCGAGGTCTCGGGCCGCCTGTACAAGGTGGAGGTGCGCTATCGTCCGGTCGACCGCGACCCGGTGGTCGTGGGCGGCGGCGTCGACAACAAGCCCGCTCCGAAGGCGCAGCAGGCGCGCGACAAGCGCGACCTGATCGACGCCGTGGTCGATGGCGTCGATGAACTGTGCCGCATCGGCCAGGGCGACGTGCTGGTCTTCCTGCCGGGCGAGCGCGAGATCCGCGATTGCGCCGAAGCCCTGCGCAAGCAGCATCCGCCGCACGTCGAGATCCTGCCGCTGTTCGCGCGCCTGTCGGTGGAAGAGCAGGACAAGGTGTTCCGCACCACCAATGCGCGCCGCATCGTGCTGGCGACGAACGTGGCCGAGACCTCGCTGACCGTGCCCGGCATCCGCTACGTGGTCGACGCCGGCCTGGCGCGCGTCAAACGCTACAGCTTCCGCAACAAGGTCGAGCAGCTGCAGGTGGAGCCGATCGCGCAGTCGGCCGCGAACCAGCGCGCCGGCCGTTGCGGCCGCGTGGCCGATGGCGTCTGCATCCGTTTGTACGAGGAAGACGATTTCCTGCAGCGTCCGAAGTTCACCGAGCCGGAAATCCTGCGCTCCTCGCTGGCCGCCGTCATCCTGCGCATGAAGTCGCTGCACCTGACGGATGTCGAGACCTTCCCCTTCATCGAGCCGCCGCAGGGCCGCGCGATCGCCGATGGTTACCAGCTGCTGCAGGAAGTCGGCGCCGTCGACGACAGCAACGAACTGACGCCGCTGGGCCGCAAGCTGGCGAGATTGCCGCTCGATCCGCGCGTGGGCCGCATGATCCTGGCCGCCGTGGACAACGACTGCCTGAACGAGATGCTGGTCATTGCGTCGGCGCTGTCGGTGCAGGACCCGCGCGACCGGCCGATGGAATACCAGCAGCAGGCCGACGAGAAGCACAAGAAATTCGCCGACGAGAAGTCCGAGTTCAACAGCTACCTGAAGATCTGGGCCTGGTTCGAGGACGCCATCGCGCACAAGAAGTCGAATCGCCTGCTGCAGGAAAACTGCCGCGCCAACTTCCTGTCGCAGGTGCGCCTGCGCGAGTGGCGCGACGTGCATTCGCAATTGCTGACCATCGTGCGCGAGCAGGGCTGGCGCCTGAACGCGGCCGCCGCCACCTACGACCAGCTGCACCTGGCGCTGCTGACCGGCCTGCTGGGGAACATCGGCTTCAAGGGCGAGGACGAGCCGGGCGCCGGTTACCTCGGTGCGCGCGGCATCAAGTTCCATGTGTGGCCGGGTTCCTCGCTGGTGAAAAAGCCCGGCAAGTGGATCATGGCGGCCGAACTGGTCGAGACCACGCGCCTGTACGCGCGCACCGTGGCGCAAATCCAGCCCGAGTGGCTGGAAAAGATCGGCGGGCACCTGCTGAAGAAATCCTGGGGCGAGCCGCGCTGGGAAAAGCGTCCGGCGCAAGTCAGTGCGCTGGAACGTGCGACCCTGTACGGCATCGTGGTCTACAGCGGGCGGCGCATCAACTACGCGCTGCACAATCCGTACGAGGCGCGCGAGATCTTCATTCGCGACGCGCTGGTGGCCGGCGACTACGATACGCGCCAGCCTTTCTACGCGCACAACCTGAAACTGATCAAGGAGATCGAGAACCTCGAGCACAAGTCGCGGCGCCAGGACGTGCTGGTGGACGACCAGCTGATCGCCGCCTTCTACGATGCCGAGATTCCGAAGGACGTGGTGAACGGCGCCGGCTTCGAGAAGTGGTACAAGGATGCATCGCGCGACAACCCGAAGCTCCTGTATTTGAACCGCGAAGAGCTGATGCGCCACGAGGCGGCCGGCGTCACGACCGAGCTGTTCCCGAAGTCGATGAACGTCACCGGCATCGAGATGGGGCTGTCTTACCACTTCGAGCCGGGCAGCCTGCGCGATGGCGTGACCCTGTCGGTGCCGCTGTTCGCGCTGAACCAGATCCCGCAGGAGCGCGCGGCCTGGCTGGTGCCGGGCATGCTCAAGGAGCGCGTGCACCTGATGCTGAAATCCTTGCCGCAGAAGCTGCGCCGCCACTGCGTGCCGCTGCCGGATTACGCGGCGCGCTTCGTCGAGCGCATCCATGCGGCCGGCGTGTTCGGGCGCGGTGACCTGATCGACGTGCTGATTGCGGACGTGCGTGCCGAGACCGGCGTGAACGTGTTGACCGGCGACTTCAAGCTCGAGACCCTGCCGGCCCACCTGTTCATGAACTTCAAGGTGATCGATGAGCATGGGCGCCAGCTGGACATGGGGCGCAATCTCGCCACGCTGCAGGCGGAACTCGGCAGCCAGGCGCGCGAGAGTTTCCAGAAGATGGCGGAGGCGGCGCCGGCGACTGTCGGCGCCTTGCGTCCCGCGGTGGCGACGCCGGCCGCCTGGGGCAAGGGCAAGGCGCCTGTCACGCAGGTTGCCGCGCCGGCTGCTTCGGCTGCACCTGCGCCGCAGGGCAAAGGGAAGGGCGGGAATGCGCCTGCCCCCCAGGCCGCCGCGCCTGCCGTCAGCCAGCACACCGGCTTGACGGGCTGGAGCTTCGGCGAGCTGCCGGAGCTACTGGAGATCAAGCAGGGCAAGCTGACGCTGATCGGCTTCCCGGCACTGGTCGACAAGGGCACGCATTGCGACATCGAGGTCTTCGACGACCCGAACGTGGCGGCGCGTACGCACCGCATCGGCCTGCGCCGCCTGTTCGCGCTGCAGCTGAAGGACCAGCTGAAGTTCGCCGAGAAGAACATCCCGGGGCTGCAAGGCATGGGCATGCAGTTCATGACGGTGGGTTCGCAGGAAGAGCTGCGCGACCAGATCATCCAGAAGGCGATCGACATCGCCTGCCTGCAGGACCCGCTGCCGCATGATGCGGCCTCGTTCAACAAGCGCAAGGACGAGGGCAAGGGACGGATCGGCTTGCTGATCAACGAGATCGCGCGCCTGGTAGGGTCGATCCTGGCGGAGTTCCATGGCATGCCGAAGCGCTTGAACGGGCTGGCTGCGCCTGTGGCGGCGGACATGCAGGCGCAGTTGCAGGGCCTGGTGCACAAGCGCTTCATTGCCGACAACGAGTATAGCCAGCTGGCGCACTTCCCGCGTTATCTGAAGGCGATGAATGTGCGCCTGGAAAAGCTGCGCGGCAATCCGTCGCGCGATGCGCAGTTGATGGCGGAGTGGCAGAACGCGGCCAGCCAGTACCAGCGCATCTCCAAGCAGCCGGGCAAGAGCCTGGACCCGCGCATGACGGAGTATCGCTGGATGCTGGAGGAATTGCGGGTGTCCTTGTTTGCGCAGGAGTTGCGGACGCCGATGCCGGTGTCGGCGAAGCGTTTGCAGAAGGTGTGGGAGTCGATGATTCGTTGAGGTAGGTGTCGTCACGCAGGCACTTGTGGCCTGCGGCTGTGACCGTACGGTGGGCACTCTGTGCCCACGCGGTTACGTGTTCATCCAACGTCTGCGGCAGGAATGCTTCGCTCCGGAACGCTTGTTATTTTGTTGGCGCTAGCTTGACGCTTTTGGATATCGTGTTGGTGTGACGCGGCTTGCGTCACAGTGAGAAGCCAGCATCTTGCATGCTTTCGCGTGGGCACAGAGTGCCCACCGTACGGGTCTAGCCGCAGGCTCGCGGGGAATCCGCCACCGGTCTGGTGACGGATCTGTCGGCCATTCTCAACCGATATTGCTACCCCGGATCTTGCTCAGGTCCTTGTCATCGCCCAGGTTGCCCGGACGCGGATCGACGCTGCCGCCACCGCCGGTGCCCAGTGCCGAATCGTCGTTGATGCCCGTGCCGCTGCCCACGCTGCTGCCAACTGCGCCGCCACCCGCGCCGCCCAAACTGCCACCCGCACCCGTGCCGCTGCCGGCGTGCCCGGCGCCCAGCCCGCCGCCCGCACCCATGCTCGAGGCCGAGCCGCTCAGCCCGCCCACGGTGCCGCTCATCACCACGCCAGGACCCATCGTCGGGGCGCCGCCGCGCGCCGGGTCGGTGCCGTAGAAGCTGTGGATGCCCTTGGCCCAGTTCACGTCGGCCATGTCGGGCCAGGAGTCCTTGTTGAAGCCGGGCGCGGTTTTCAGGCGTTCTTTCTCGACGTTCAGCACGAAGCGCTTGTTGGCGGTGTCGAGGTGCAGGGCCTGCCAGGGCACGGCGAACAGTTTTTCGCCCAGGCCGAGGAAGCCGCCAAAGGCCAGCACGGCGTAAGCCACCTGGCCGGTGTTCATGTCGAGCATGATTTCCTTGATGTCGCCGAGGTCTTCTTCCGCACCGTTGACGACGTTGTCGCCGATCAGCGTGTCGGCGCCCATTAGCGAAGGGCCGGGGCCGATGCCGCTGGTGTCCTTGTACATGCCGTATTTGTCACGATCTGCGTAGCCCATCTCGTTCTCCCTGGTCTGTTTGGAAAGAAGTGCAAGCGCTCCCTGTCGAGGATAGGGGCCAGCCTTGCCGCACCCATGATATGGCTCAATCGTGCCAGGGCGCGCGCGCTTGCATGTCACGGCGGCGTCATCGATGCGTGTCTAAGATAGCGCTATGCGTGCTAGCGCACAGAAGGAACTCGACTGTGTAGTTATTCTGCCAAGTAATGTTTCGGAGGCTAAAGAGATGACTGTCACATCCCGCTGCAACCACCCAGGCCCGCTGGGCAAACTGATCCCGACCCGCTCGATCTCGTCGCTGCTGACGCGCCTGCTGCGCAAACGCTGAGCGCAAGCGGCCCCGGCAAGCGCGCCGCGCCAGGACCCAGGTCCCGCGCGGCGATTGCGCTTTGACGACGGCGCTTACGGATTGCCGGCGCCGCCCGCCACGCCATACACCTGGCCGGTCGTGTAGCTCGACTCGTCCGCTGCCAGCGTCACGAATGCCAGCGCCAGTTCGGCCGGCTGGCCCGGGCGTCCCATCGGCGATTCTTCCCCGAATTTCTTCAGGTTCTCCGGCGTCTGCCCGCCGCACACCTGCAGCGGCGTCCAGATCGGCCCCGGCGCGATCGCGTTCACGCGGATGCCTTTCTTGCCCAGCTGCTTGGCCAGCGACTTGGTGAACGCCACCTGCGCCGACTTGGTCGACGCGTAGTCGAGCAGGTTCTCCGACGGGCTGTAGGCCTGCACCGAAGCCGTGTTGATGATGCAGCTGCCCTGTTTCAGGTGCGGAATCGCGGCCTTGGTGATCCAGAACATCGCATACACATTGGTCTTGAAGGTCCAGTCGAACTGCTCGGTGGTGAGCTCGAGAATCGAATCGTGCGATTGCTGGCGCGCCGCGTTGTTCACCAGGATATCGAGCCCGCCCAGCTGGCGTACCGCTTCGCTAACGAGCTTGCGGCAGAAAGCTTCGTCGCGGATATCGCCGGGAATCGCCACCGCCTTGCGGCCGGCGTCCTGGATCAGGTTCACCACTTCGCGCGCATCGGCTTCCTCGGCCGGCAGGTAGTTGATGGCCACGTCCGCGCCTTCACGCGCGAACGCGATCACGGCGGCGCGGCCGATGCCGGAGTCGCCGCCGGTGACCAGCGCCTTGCGCCCCGCCAGGCGTCCGCTGCCGCGGTAGGTGGTTTCGCCGTGGTCGGGGCGCGGGTTCATCTTGCTGGCCAGGGCGGGCCAGGGCTGCGACTGGACGGCGAAGGGCGGGCGCGGGTAGCGCGCGGCCGCATCCTTGGCGCGGCCTGCCGGCGGCTGGCCCGCTGCGGCATCGCCCGTCTGGGCCATGGCGGAGGTGGTAGTGGCCGCGGCCGCGGTGGCGGCGAGACCGGTGGCGACGGTGCTGACGAAGCGTCGGCGCGATGGTTGCGCACCATCGACCGGCTTCTCGTTGTTCGAATCCATGTGTGCTCCTGGGTGGGTGGAAGTGGCGCCGCGACCCGATGGTGTCGGCGGCTGCAATTGATGGTAGCGATTCCCGGCAGAGCGCGGCATACCGTAGAAGGACGGGCCGATGCGGACCCGGCCGATCGGGTAGACTCATGCGCTCAGCAACGAGCAGACGGTAAGCAGTGAAACGAATAACGATCATCGCGGCGTTGGTTGGCGTCGCCCTTCTTGGCGGCGGCGCGGCCTGGTACTTCACGAACAGCGGCGACGCCAGCGCACCGCGCCGCGCCTTGCTGCCGCTGCCCGAGGCGGCGACCCAGCCATCGTGGACGGCGCGCGTGACGCCGCTGGCCGGCGATGGCCTGAATGGCGTGGTCGATGGCGGCACGGCCCTCAGCCGCTTCAGCGATCCGTTCGGCGTGGCGGTCGATGCGAAGGGCAACGTCTTCATCGCCGATGGCGGCGACAGCAACCGCATCCGCCGCATCGGCGCCGACGGCGTGGTCGGCACCTATGCCGGCGGGCGCGAAGGCTTTGCCGACGGCATCAGGGAAGCGGCCGCATTCAACACCCCGTCCGCGCTGGCGCTGGACCGCGCCGGCAATCTGTACGTGGCCGACACCGGCAACCACGCGATCCGCAAGATCGCGCGCGACGGCAGCGTGACCACGCTCGCGGGCGATGGCCAGCCCGGCTACCTGGACGGCATCGGCCGCACGGCGCGCTTCAACGGCCCGGTGGGCGTGGCGGTCGACCGCGACGGCAACGTGTTTGTCGCCGACACCTATAACGACCGCATCCGCCGCATCGCGCCCGACGGCACGGTGACCACGGTGGCCGGGAATGGCCGGCCCGGCGCGCTCGACGGCACTGCGGCGACGGCCGGCTTCGACACGCCGGTCGGCATCGCGGTCGACAGGAGCGGCATCCTGTTCGTGGCCGATACCGGCAACAACGCGATCCGCCGCATCGGCCTTGATGGCATGGTGACGACGATTGCGGCGCCGATTCCGGGCGAGCCGAAACCGGTGCTGACGCGGCCCGCCGGCCTGGCGCTGACGAAAGACGGCTACCTGTACGTGTCCAGCGGCGCGGGCGGACGCATCGTCCAGATCGCCCCGGACTGGACCTACCACCCGCTGCTCGACGCCGACCGTCCGCCGGAAACCAGCTATGGCAGCGACGGCACGGTGCGCCTGTTCGGGCCGCGCGGCATTGCCGTGCGCCGCGACGGCAGCCTGGTGGTGGCCGATGCGCAGGCGCTGCGCGTGTTCTCGCTGGCCGCGCCGCGCCAGGGCGAAGCGGTGCCCAAGCCCTTGCCGGCGGCGCCGGTGGCGCGCGAGGCGCCGATGCCCTGGCCAGTCGGTCCGCAAAACGAGGTGCACGAAGTGGTCGGCGTGATGGGCGAGGTGCGCGGGAGCTACGACGGCGAGAGCCGCCACCACTTCCATGCGGGCCTGGACATCCGCGCCGACGTCGGTTCGCGCGTGCTGGCCATCGTTCCCTCGAAGGTCAGCGATCCGTATCCGAACTGGGCCTTCGGCAACCTGGTCGAGGGCATGAGCGTGGGGCCGCTGTCGTACATCCACATGCGCGTGGGGCGCGAGAGGGATGGCAAGCCGCTCGACGACCGCTTCCACCTGCTGCTGGACGCGCGCGGCAAGCCGGAACGCGTGCGCGTGCAGCGCGGCACCCGCTTTGCGGTGGGCGATGCGCTCGGCACCATCAACGCCATGGCGCACGTGCACATGGAGCACTATCCGGCCGGGGCGCCGTCGAATCCGTTGCTGCTGCCTTTCGTCGGGTTGCGCGATACGATTCCGCCGACGATCAACGGCATCGCCCTGTACGACGGCGGCGGACGGCGCATCAAGGCGGCGCGCAAGGGCGAGCCTTTGCGCATCGAGCGGGCGCTGGGCGACGTCAACATCGTGGTCGATGCCTACGACCAGATGGACGGCAACCTGGCGCGGCGCAGGCTGGGCCTGTACAAGCTGGGCTACCAGGTGCTGCGAGCCGACGGGACGCCGGTGACCGGGTTCGAGCAGCCCTTGGTTACGCAGGTCTACGACCGCCTGCCGCGCGACCAGGAGGCGGTGAAGCTGATGTATGCGGACAGCAGCGGGATCACGGTGTATGGCAGCAAGACAACGCGCTTTGCGTATGCGGTGAGCAATACGCTGCAGGGTGGGCAGGCGTTGCCGGGGAGCTGGAAGGTGGGCGGGCTGGCGCCGGGGGAGTATGTGTTGCGGGTGTATGCCGCGGATTATGCGGGCCTGGTCGCCATGGAGGGGCGTGATTTACCGGTGACGGTGGAGTAGGATGGGCGGGTTTCCCGTCCACGCGTTCAACCAGCGCCCGAAAAACTGGTAAGGTGATTCGAACGTCCGTTGAACGCGTGGACGGCCGAGCCGCCTTTCGTGGCCCGGTCCACCCTACGTTTATCGCCAAATAGGGCGTGACGGCTTCGCAAACGCTGGTTGAACGCGTGGGCACAGGAGCGCCCACCCTACGATATCAACGGCCGCAGGCGCATGCATGCGTAGAGCGTGTGAAGAAATCGTCAGGGCAAGGCGCAGAGTCGAAGACAGTACGAGCGTACGGCGAGACGATGCAACGCAGCCATGGCGATTTATTCATACGCTCGTAGGGTGGGCGCCCCGTGCCCACGCGGTCAACGTTCATTTAAATAGCGGCGCAGTCCGACCAAATCAGCGCAGCAGCTTGAGCCCAGGCGGCAAGGCCTCGCCCAGCATCCGCGTCTCGCTGGCCTGATCCAGCTCCACCACCTCGCGCACCATCGCCGACCACGCTGGCGGCGCCCCGATCGACGCCAGCCGCCGCAGCACCTCGCCCCGCACCGGCTCCGACACGTCGCGCGAGCGGTCGCCCGTCATGCGCGCGATGTGGGTGGCCGCAAACCCCGCCGGCTCGACCTTCTTCCAGTCCAGCTTCAGGAGCCTGCCCAGCCATTCCTCGGCTGCTTCCACCGGCGCCACTTCATGCGCGCTGCCATGGAAGGACTGGCGTGCCCCAACGCGCCCCAGCGCCCACAGGTAGCGCGTATAGGTCGCCGCCGTCTTCGCATCCAGCTTCGCGCCGCTTGATGGAATCGCGGCGATCTGCTCCATCATCCAGTTGCCGATCTCCGCCTTGTAGGCCGACGGTATCCGCTCCAGCGAGGCGCCCAGGCGCAGCATGTCGTCGTCGCTGCCGTCGACCAGGGTGATGGGACGCTTGCCACGCTCCGACGCATCGGCCTGCAGATTGAAGGCGAAATCGTCGAGCAGGCGCAGTTGCGCTTCGGTGTCGAGGCCGCCGGCAACACGGCGCCACAGCGTCCACCATTCGGCGCGCACCTGGCTGTCCTTGTGGTACTGCACGCCAGTCTCGAACATCGCCCACAATTGCTCGATGCGCCAGCCGTCGAGCGGGTGGCCGAAGCCGGGACGCAGCGCATAGCCGGCTAGGTTCAGCCAGGCGCGTTCGTGTTCGCTCGACCGGCGGCGGCCCTTGGCGCGTTCCATCAAGGCGTCGAACAGACGACGCAGCAGCGGCGTGGTCCAGCCCTCGCGCCGGCCCAGCAGGTGTTCGAGGCTGGCGCGCAGTTGGCGCACTTCTTTCGGGTCGACCTGTTTCGAACGGGTGCCGAAGATGCGGTCGATCCTGTCGATGGCGGCGCCGAGTTGCGCCGGCAGTGTTTCCTGTTCCGGGGTTTCCAGTAGCTCGCCGCCTTCGGCTTCGCGCAGCTGGAAAGCCAGCTGCCAGCGCTGGCCATCGTCGGCCACGCAATGCACTTCCAGCGAACCGACTTCGCTCAGCGTGGCTGCCAGCTGCACCGGAATGTCGCTCAGGGCGGCGGCGCCGGGCGCGGCGCGCAGTACGGTGGCGATCGGCGGCAGGCGCACCACGTCGAGCGGCGGCAGATCGACCAGTTCGCCCGGCTGGGGCGCCGCGCCGGCATCGGCAATCGTCGACACCAGGTGGAAGCGTACCGGCCGCCCCAGGCGCAGTGCGAAGGTGCGTTCATGCAGCCGCACTTCGGTGGCGGCCGGCGTCCCGCGCGGCAGCAGGCAGACCGCGCGCAAGGCGCCGCCGCTGGCCTTTTCGCCCTCCAGCAGCAGGTAGTAGCTGCGCGCCGCACCGCTTTCGATGGAAGGCGCCTGGCCCTGGCGCGCCAGCGAATAGGCGACGCCGCCGCGCGCCACGGCCACGTCCGGGTTCTCGTTGTGCAGCACCGTGAGCGGTGCGCCGCGCCATTGCGCCAACACGGTAGACAGGCGCTCGGCCAGCGCCGCGCCACGGAACACGCCGCCGTTCAGCAGCAGGGTGTCCGGCACCGGCAGCGATTCGTCACCATCGGGCAGGCCGAGCGCTTCGCGCGCTGCCATTGCATGCTGGCGCAGGAAGCTGGCCAGGTGGCGCGTGACGGCCGGATCGCTCGCATACGGCAGGCCGAATTCGACGATGCCGGCACGGGCGCGGCGCGCGCCTTCCTGTTCCGCGTTGAGCGGAAAGAAGCCGTCCAGCACCACGCGCTCGATGTCGTCGCGGCGCAGGTCGGCCTTGCGGCTGCCGCCAATCAAACGGGAGCCGGAACCGAGCAGGGTGACGGTGACGAGATCCGGCGCATCGGGCGCCAGCAGCTGCTCCTTGGCGGCGCGGCAGCGTTCGGTCAGCTGGGCCAGGCGTGCGGCCGACAAACGCTCGCGCGGTGCGTTCTCACCGGCCGCCTCGTCCATGCGCGCTTCCACCAGATGGGCCAGGGCGAGGTCCATGTTGTCGCCGCCCAGGATCAGATGGTTGCCCACGCCGATGCGGGTGAGCGTCGGTTCGCCATCGACCAGTTCGACTTTGACCAGGCTGAAGTCGGTGGTGCCGCCGCCAACGTCGGCGACCAGCACCAGGCGCGTTTGCGACAGGTCTTGCGTCAGCGTGGCGCGGTGGCGGTACAGCCAGTCGTAGAGAGCCGCCTGCGGTTCTTCCAGCAGGCGCAGTTGCGGCAGGCCGGCCAGCCTGGCTGCTTCCAGGGTGAGGGCGCGCGCGCCTTCGTCGAACGAAGCCGGCACGGTGAGCACCAGTTCCTGGCGTTCGAGCGGATGATTGGGAAAACGGGTATTCCAGTTGGCGCGCAGGTGAGCCAGGTAGCTGGCGCTGGCCGCCACCGGCGACACCTTCGGCACGTCCGGCTCGGCGCCCCAGGGCAGGATCGGCGCCATGCGGTCGACGCCGGGATGCGACAGCCAGCTCTTGGCGCTGGCCACCAGCCGGCCCGGCGTCGCGGCGCCAAGATTGCGCGCCAGGCGTCCGACGGCGACCTGCGCCACGCCGGCCACATCATCCTGCAGCCAGGGCAGCGGCAGTTCGCCGGCGGCGAGTTCGCCATCGGCCGGGTGGTAGCGATTCGACGGCAGCAGCGGCGCGCCGGCCACTTCGCCGGGCGCCACCAGTTGGTCGATGGAGAACAGTTCAACCTCGGCAGCGCCGGGCGCCGCGTAAGCCAGCACCGTATTCGTGGTGCCGAGGTCGATGCTGACCAGCCAGGGTTTCACTGGGCGTCGGAGGCGTTGCGAACGTCGAACTCGACCTTCCAGCGCTGGCCTTCCGGCGACAGCGCCGCCAGTTCCAGCGTGCCCGCCTCGGTGGCCAGTGCGTGCAACTTGACCTGCACCACGTCGCCCGGCGTGCGGCCCTCGGCCGGCAGGGTCGCCTGGATCTCGTTCATCTCCTGCAGTTCGTCCGGACCCCAGAAGTCGAGGATGTCGCCAATCTGATCCTGGCGGCGCGTGGTCGAGCCGAAGAAGCGGAAGTGCACCGGCTCACCGACCACCAGGCCGAATTCCTGGCCCGGCAGTTCGAGTTCGCTGCCTTCTTCCATGCCGAAGGGCGCCACGCACAGGGCCTGGATCGGCGGCTCCATGCCGGGAATCGCCGGCATCGAGGACTCCACGCCCACGTAGTAGGAACGCGCCGTGCCGCCGCGGATGCGCACGCCGCCGCCGCGACGGGCGTAGCTGTAGTAGGCAGCTCCGCGTGCCACGGCCAGGTCGAGGTCGGCGCCTTCGAGCATGCGCGCTGGTTCCGCGCCTTCCATGTAGAGCCAGTCGTTGATGGTGTCCATCACGCGCTGCGCCAGGATGCTGGATTTGAACACGCCGCCGTTGAACAGCACCGCGCTCGGATGCAGGAAGGTATGTTCGGCGCTGACGCGGCCTGCGAAACCTTCGAGTTCGGCTGTGGCGCCGGCCTGGCGCGCCAGGAAGGCGCTCAAATGCTTGGTGATCGCCGCATCCTGCGCATACGGCAGGCCGAGTTGCGTCAGGCCGGCACGGGCGCGGGTGGCCGGGCGTGCGCTCGCTTCCACGCGCGGGAAGAAACCGTCGGTGATGAAGGCGGTGACTTCCTCGCGCGTGAGTTCGGTGCGGATCGAGCCGCCGATGAGTTTCGAGCCGCGGCTCGGCACCACGATCGGCCAGGTGGTGGCGTTCGGGTCGGCCAGCAGGTGCTCTTTCGCGCCACGGCAGCCGTAGGTGAGGGCGCGCATCTGCCAGGCATCCAGTTGCGTGCCGTTGGCGGCGAGTTTGCGTGCCACCAGGTGCGCCAGCGCCAGGTCCATGTTGTCGCCGCCGAGCAGGATGTGGTCGCCCACGGCCACGCGGTGCGGTTCCAGCTTGCCGTCGCGTTCGAGGATGGCGATC
Organism: Massilia sp. YIM B02769; assembly: GCF_030411995.1. Classification (GTDB taxonomy): domain Bacteria; phylum Pseudomonadota; class Gammaproteobacteria; order Burkholderiales; family Burkholderiaceae_D; genus Telluria. The sequence goes on along the minus strand of NZ_JASNRC010000002.1, from coordinate 118,552 downwards.
AGCGAGAAGTCGCTGGTGCCGCCGCCCACGTCCACGACCAGCACGATGTCGCCGGCTTTCACCTGCTTGCGCCAGGCGCCGTTGCTGCCCTGGATCCAGCTGTACAGGGCCGCTTGCGGTTCCTCGAGCAGGGTGGCGGATGCATAGCCGGCGTTGCGCGCCGCTTCGGCCGTCAGTTCGCGCGCGCCCGGGTCGAAGGACGCGGGAATGGTGACCGTGACTTGCTGCTGGTCGAACGGCGCTTCCGGATGCGCGTGGTCCCAGGCGCGGCGCAGGTGCTGCAGGTAACGGGTGGAGGCTTCCAGCGGCGAGACGCGCGTGACTTCTTCCGGCGCGTCCGATGGCAGGATGGCGGCGCGGCGGTCCACGCTCGGGTGCGAGAGCCAGCTCTTGGCAGACGACACCAGGCGGATCGGCGTGGTGGCGCCACGGCTGCGCGCCATGTCGCCAGCAACGGCGGTCTCGCCTTCGGTCGACCATGGCAGGGCCAGTTCGCCGGGCGCCAGTTCGTCCGGGTGCGGCAGATAGAGGAAGGACGGCAGCAGCGGCAGCGCTTCGACGGTGCCCGGTGCGCTCAGCTGCGGCACCGGCAGCACGCCGTGCGCGGTCTTCTCGCCGTCGCTCGTTTCGAGGTCGACGTAGGAGAGGGCGCTGTGCGTCGTGCCCAGGTCGATACCGATGGCGTAACGCGCGCTCACAGTTCCACCTCGGCCGGAGCGATGACGCTGGCGTCGTGTTCCTTGGCCAGCTGCGGCAGGCGTACGTCGGTTGCGCGCCAGCCGCGGTGGCTCAGCGTGCCCTTGAACGGGGCCTTGCCGACCACGTTGCCGGTCAGGCGCACGCTGGCGGCATCGAAACCTTCTTCCAGCGTCACGCGGCTGCCTTCGGCTTCGCTGCGGACCGGGGCGATGGTGAAGTGTTCCTTCAGGACGCGGGCACAGCCTTCGTGCACCACGCGCGCGGCGGCGCCGATGTCGGCGTCGGCATAGCTGGCCAGGTTTTCGTTGGCGAAGTCGATCAGGCGCGCTTCGCGCTGCAGCAGGGTCAGGAGCTGCAGGGCCGATTCGGGCGTGTTCACGCGCAGCGGCGTTGGGGCCGGCGCGACGGGGGCTGGAGCAGGGGCTGGAGCAGGGGCTGGAGGCGGAACGGGCGCGGCGGCCACAGGACCAACCTGGTCATCGCGCACGCGCGCGGCAAATTCGGCATCGCCGGCGGTCTTGAAAAAGGCGCCGAAGGCAAGCGACAGCCGGCTCCAGAAGCCTGGCAGTTGGGTCGGTGTATTCATTCTTGGTGTTCTGTAGGTGAGGGACGGGACGCTGTCAGATAGCATCGGGGTCCGGAAAACGCGAATGATACCAGTTCGACCACGGGTGGCGCACGCGTGCAGCCCAGTCCTGGGAAGGCGGCGGCCCGTCCGCTTGCCAAAATGCGTTGACTTTATCTTCTGTTTGTTCTTTAATTTCTGTCATAACAGAAAAGAGAGAAAAATCATGGAGCTGAGCCCGACCGCACAGAAGTTCGTACTGCACTGGGGCGAGATGGGTACCCGCTGGGGCGTCAACCGCACCGTGGCGCAGATCCACGCGCTGCTCTACCTGGCCGAGCGCCCCTTGAGTGCCGACGACATCGTCGAGACCTTGGGCGTGGCGCGTTCGAATGTCAGCAACAGCCTGAAGGAGCTGCAGAGCTGGAAGCTGGTGCGCATCACCCACGTGCTGGGCGACCGGCGCGACCATTTCGTGGCCCTGCAGGATGTGTGGGAAATCTTCCGCGTGATCCTGGAAGAGCGCAAGCGGCGCGAGATCGACCCGACCCTGAGCGTGCTGCGCGAATGCGCCATCGAAGGCACGCAGGACGAGCAGCTCGACGCCGACACGCTCGCGCGCATGCAGACCGTGCTCGACTTCCTCGAAATGCTGAGCACCACCTTCCAGGATTACCAGCACCTGTCGCCGCAGACCCTGCAGCGCTTCCTGACAATGGGCGGCAAGGTGGCGCGCTTTTTGGGACCGAACGACAAGGAGCCGGCATGAGCGCACTCACGTTGTACTACGACGGCCGCTGCCCGTTCTGCGTGAGCGCGATGCGGCGCCTGAAGAAGTGGAATACGAAAGGGCGCCTGGACTTCGTCGACATCACCCAGCACGGCTTCGACCCGTCATTCCTCGGCGTGGACATGGCGGCCCTGAACCGCGAACTGCACGGCCGCACGCGTGAAGGCGCGGTCCTGGTCGGCATCGACTGCATGCTGGTCGCCTACACCCTGGTGGGACGCGGCTGGCTGGTCTGGCCGCTGCGCATTCCTTTCCTGCGTCCGCTGCTGGCGCGCTGCTATCGCTGGTTTGCACGCCACCGCTATGCCATTTCGCGCCGCCTCGGCTATCGCCTGCCGCCACGCTGCAACGGCGACACTTGCGAGATCGGCAACCCCTTCCTGAGGTGACACCATGATGCATACGACACTGCGCGGATGGCTGATCCGCTGGCTGTACCTGGTTTCGCTCATGCACGTGCTGGTGGGCGCTTTGTTGCCCTGGATGGCGGCGGCGCCGGTACTCGATGCTTACCACGGCGGCATCGAAGCCGCCTTCTGGCCCGGTGGCGCACCGGGCCAGGCCAGGGAGCTGCAGACCTGGTGGATTGCGCTGTTCGGGCCGACGGTGCAGTTGATGGCCCTGTGGATGATCGCCCTGATCCACCTGGCCGACCGCCTGCGCCAGCCGCAGGTCTGGCTCTGGCTGATGATCGGCCTGCTGGCCTGGGCCCCCCAGGACATCCTCGTGTCGCTGCGCGCCGCCTGCTGGCCGCACGTATGGGTCGATGTCGCGGCGCTGGCCGTGATGCTGCCGCCGCTGTTCTGGTTGTGGCGCCATGACCGGCTGGCGGTGGCGTCATGAACACCCATGTATTGGCCTTGCAGCTGATGGCGGCGCAGGGCTGCCTGGGCGCCTTCGACACCCTGTATCACCACGAACTCACCGAAGCGCTGCCGCAAAAGCCGGGCGCGCGGCTGGAACTCGGCATCCATGCGACCCGCGCCATCATCTACGCGCTGCTGTTCATCGGGCTCGCCTACTGGGAATGGCATGGCCTGTTTGCCGTGGCCTTGCTGGGCATCTTCACGGTGGAGATCGTACTCACGCTCTGGGATTTCGTGGTCGAGGACCGCACCCGCCTGCTGCCGGCCACCGAGCGGGTCACGCACACGGTACTGGCGATCAACGGCGGCGCCTTCATCACGCTGCTGGCGATGCATTTTCCGGTCTGGTACGCGGAGCCGACGGGCATGGTGTGGAGCCCGCAGGGCTGGCTCAGCGTCTTCCTCGCGCTGTGCGGCGTGGGTGTCGGCGTATCCGGTCTGCGCGATGCGCTGGCGGCCTTGCGGCTCGGTCGGGTGGATCATCAGGTTGCGGCCGAGACGTCCGTCTCCTTCGACGAGACGAAGCGCACCGTGCTGGTCACCGGCGCCACAGGCTTCATCGGCCGCCAATTGGTGCGCGCGCTGCTGAGCGACGGCCACGAGGTAATTGCCCTGACCCGCCAGCCAAAGCAGGCCGCATGGACCTTCGACGGCAAGGTGCGCTGCATCGCCTCGATGGGGGAGCTGCCGGCGGCTTGCCGCGTCGATGTGGTGGTCAACCTGGCCGGCGCCCGCATCCTGGGTCCGCGCTGGAATGCCAGGCGCCGCGCGGCCTTGCGCCGCAGCCGCATCGGCCTGACCGGGCAGGTGGTCGACTGGATCGCGCGCGCCGAACACAAGCCCTTCCTGATGCTGTCGGCGTCCGCGATCGGTTACTACGGCATCCAGCCCATCGGCGACGCGACGGAACTCGACGAAAGCGGGCCGCCGCAAGCGATGTTCATGTCTGACCTGTGCCGCGAGTGGGAGGGAGCCGCAGGTGCCGCCGCGCAATACGGCACGCAGGTGGAATGCCTGCGCTTCGGCCTGGTGATCGGCCTGGCCGGCGCGCTGCCGATGATGCTGCTGCCGATCCTGCTGGGATTGGGCGGCAGACTGGGAAGCGGGAAGCAGTGGCTGTCGTGGATCCACGTCGACGACGTGGTGCGCGGCATGGCGCATCGCTGGCGTAGCGCGGCGCAGGGAAGCGGCGTGCCCGGTGTGGGCGTGACCAATTTCACGGCGCCGGAATCGGTGACGCAGTTCGACTTCAGCCGGGCGGCGGCGCGCGTCTGGCATCGCCCTTGTGTGCTGCCGACGCCCGGCTGGCCGATGCGGCTGGCGCTTGGCGAGCAGGCCGACTTGCTGCTGGAAGGACAGCGCGTGGTGCCGCAGCGCCTGCAGCGGGAAGGCTTTGTGTTCCGTTATCCGGGCATCGCGGCAGCGTTGCGGAGCGTGAAATGAACAGCCGGGGTCAGGTCTGACATTTGGACACAAGCTCGACTTTACAGGGGTGCCTGGCCTGAGACTGCCTGTCGAAAGATGCCGGTGGCGAGGCCAAGGCAGAGTTCGTGTCCGAATGTCAGACCTGACCCCGGCTGTTCAGCTATAGTCGCACCATGCCAGCCGATCGCACCTACCCGCACACCCCCGACGGACGTTACTTCGTCGTCTCCGGCCGCCTTTGGCGTACCAGTAATCCCGGTCTCGCACCGGAAGTACGCCAGGAATGGGTCGACAAGCTCATGAAGGCACGGCGCCAGGTCGGCCTCGCGAAGAAAGCCGGCGACATGGATGCGGAGCGCAAGGCGCGTTCGGAAGTCGACCAGGCCAAGCGCGCCCTGGGCGAGCGCGGCCCGGTATGGTGGACCGACGGCGCGCCGGACCTGAACCGGCGCATGGTCGCCAACACGCCATATGCCGGCTGGTACGCGGCCCTGGCGGCGGATGGCGCGGATTGACGCCGATTGATCCTCAGGCCGCGCCGGCGCGCGCGACCAATGCCTGGCTGTAGGCGCCGAAATCGTCGAGCCCACGCTTGATGATCGTCACCAGCGCCGGCAACGGCGCGGCCTGGTGGTCCCATTCGGCGCGGCAGAATTCGCCGGTGCGCTTCAGGTCTTCGGCCAGCGCCGCATCGATCCAGCCATGCTCGGCCAGCAGGGTGATGACTTCGCGCTCGTCGTGCGGCTCGCCCAGGCCGGCGTCGGCGATCACATAATCTCCCATCTCGACCGCCGCTTCCCAGGCGCGGATCACGTTCAGCGTGGCCGCGTCCTGGCGCGTGATGTCGCCGACAAAGGTGGTCGGGTCCTTTTCGTACTCTTCGCGGGCGCGCCGGCAGCAGCGTTCGATGGTGCCGGTCTTGCCGATCAATACGGTGTCGTCCATGGGGGCTCCTCAGATCAGGAAAAGCAATGCTGCCACAGCGGTCGGTCCCAGCGCGCCACCCAGGAGGCCGAGCGCGCCAATCGACTCGTCGGCAAAGCCGTGTTTCAGCAGGGCCGCGCCGGCCGGGTTCGGGGCGTTGGCGATCACGGTCAGGCCGCCGCCGGCCACCGCGCCCGCCACCAGCATGTATTGCGCGTGTTCCGACAGGCCCGCGATCAGCGAGCCGAGATAGGTGAGGGCGGCATTGTCGGTAATCGCGGTGAGGCCCAGCGCGCCGAAGAACAGGGCGGTCGGCCCCAGGCTCGAGACGACCGGCTGCAGCCACCATTGCTGCATCCCGCCCAGCACCACCAGGCCGGCCAGGAAGAAGCCGACCAACAAGCCTTCCTTCAGGATCAGCGGGTCCTGGTAGCGCTGGTAAGCCTGGGTAAAGCCGAGGAAGAGCATGAACAGGCCGAGGAAGAACACCGGATGGTGGGCCAGCAGCACCACGGCCGCCAGGAAGGCCAGGTGGATCGCCGACACCTTGAGCGGCACCGTTTTTTGCTCGTCCGTCGTGGCAACCGGCGCCAGGTAGCGCCGCAAGAGCAGGGTGATGACGGTGGCGTTGACCAGCACGGCCACGGCCGCGCGCCAGCCCAAGTGCAGGAACATGTAGGCGCTGTCCCAGCCCCAGGTGGACGCGACCATCAGCACTGGCGGAGCGGCGTAGGCGGTCAGGGTGCCACCGATCGACACGTTCACGAACAGCACGCCCAGCGCGCCGTACTTCAACCCTTCCGGAATGCCGGGCCGGAATACCTGGGGCGCGAGCATCAGCGCCGCCAATGTCATCGCCGCCGGTTCGGTGATCAGCGAGCCGGCCAGCGGCACCAGGGCCAGGCCGAGCCAGGCCAGCGCGACCTCGGTGCGCAGCGGGGCAAAGCGCGCCAGTGCCCGCAGCAGCGCGCGCACGGCGTCGAGGATGGGACGCGAGGCGGCAATCACCATCACCACGAATACGAACAGCGGTTCCGTGAACTGGCGCGACTCGGCATAGTCGACCGCCGTGCCCGGCCCGCCGATCAAGGCCATGGCCACGATCAGGACCATGGCCCAGAAACCGAACACGACCTCGACTTCGCCCAGCAGGCCGGCATGGCGCGGGTGGCGATGGGCCAGCATCTCGAAACCCTTGGCGGAGAAAGTATGGATGAGGGCGCAGGCGAACAGGATGGCGCCGACCAGCTGCATGGTGGTCATGGCTGGCCTTTGTGTTGTAGATGGAAGAGATGAACGGTCATTATCAGAAGCGTAATAGATGAACCGACATTATTTCACTTTTCGATGCGAATCGGATGGCTCCTCCGGCCAAGCCGTCCAGAGTAGGCACGCTTGCGCGTACACGAGAACAAGGTGAAATCCTACATGGACAGAATATACACATCTTGCCAAAAGCTGAACGAGCTAGTACTGTATATCCATCCAGTACTTTTGCATTGCCCGTCATCATGTCTTCCTTACAAAACAATACTCCACCGGAAGAATTGCATCCATCGCTGTGGCTGGCCTCGCAGCTGGCGCGCGCGAATACGCGCTGCGTCGACACCGGCCACCCGGTGCTATCGAAGCAGTTGCCGGGCGGCGGCTGGCCCACCGGCACCCTGGTCGATTTGCTCGTGCAGCAGCCCGGCATCGGCGAGATGCGCCTGCTGCGCCCGGCCCTGGTGGCGGCGGCTTCGCGCCGCATCGTGCTGCTGCAGCCGCCGCATCCGCCGCAGGCGCTGGCGCTGGCCGCGCTCGGCCTGCCGCCTTCGCAACTCATCTGGCTGCGCGCCACGCGCACCAACGACGCGCTGTGGGCCGCCGAGCAGGTGCTGCGCAGCGGCAGTTGCGGCGCGCTGCTGTTCTGGGCCAACCACGTACGCGGCGAAAGCCTGCGCCGCCTGCACCTGGCGGCGCAATGCGGCGAAACCCTGTTCTTCATGATGCGTCCGCTCGCCGCCGCGCACGATGCCTCGCCGGCGCCGCTGCGCCTGTCGCTGCGGCCCGCCGCCGGCGGGCTCGACGTCGGCTTCGTCAAACGCCGGGGGCCGCAGCGCGAAGCGCCGCTGTTCCTGCCACTCACTCCAACTTTGCTCCAACGACATGCGTTTGTGGATCGGCCTGCACCTGCACCAGTTACCGCTCGAGGTTTTCAGCCCGAACTGGTGCAATGACGCCGGCAGCGTCGTGCTCGAGCAGGAGCGCGTGCTGGCAGCCTCCCCGGCAGCGCGCGCTGCCGGGGTAGCACCCGGCATGCGCCGCGGCGGGGTCCTGGTGCTGATGCCCGACGTGCGCCTGCACGTGCGTTCGCCCGAGCGCGAGGCCGAGGCCCTGAACACGGCGGCGCTGGCGCTGCTGCAGTACACGCCGCTGGTGGCGGTGGCCGAGGAATCGACCCTGTTGATCGACATCGGCGCCAGCCTGCGCCTGTTCGGCGGCATCCGCGCGCTGTGCCGGCGCGTGCGCGCCAGTTTGCGCGCGCTCGGCTACTCGGGCGTGCTCAGCTGCGCACCCACCGCACGCGGCGCCTGGATGCTGGCCCGGCGCCGCGCCGGCCGCGCCATGCGCATCGAATCGCTCACGCGCCGGCTCGACAGCCTGCCCGCCAGCCTGCCGCCGCCGGCGCGCGCCTATGCCACCTGGTTCGAGGGCATCGGCTGCTTCAGCCTGGGCGCCATGCGCCGTTTGCCACGTCCGGGTTTGCAGCGGCGTTGCGGCCGCGCACTGCTCGACATGCTAGACGCCGCCTACGGCATGGCGCCCGAGCTGTTCGAGTGGGTCGAGGCGCCCACCAGTTTCCACGCCCGTATCGAACTCTTCGACCGCCTGGAAAATGCCGAGGAGTGCTTGATGGGCGCCGAACGCCTGGTGCAGCAACTGACCGGCTGGCTGTGCGCGCACCAGCTGGCCGTCGAGCGCATCACGCTGCTGCTGGAGCACGAGCGGGGCAGGGTAGCGCGGCCGCCCACGCCGGTCGACATCGCGCTGGCCGAACCCACCTGGCACGACGCGCACCTGGTGCGCCTGCTGCGCGAGCGCCTGGCCAAGCTGACCCTGGAGGCGCCGGTGATCGCGCTGGCGCTCGACGCCAACCAGGTGCAGCCGATGGCGCCGCCGAACGAATCGCTGTTTCCCGAGCCGGGCGGCAGCGAGGAAGACCGCCTGCGCATGTTCGAACTCCTGATCGCGCGCCTGGGGCCGGACAATGTGCTGCAGGCCTTGCCGCAGGCCGATTACCGGCCCGAGGTGGCCAACAACTGGGTGCCGGTGCAGGAAAAGGTGCGCGAAACGGTGCGCGCTTCGCAGATGCCGCCCGACGTGGAAAGCCTGGCGCGGCCGACCTGGATTCTGGCCAAGCCGATTGCGCTGCTGATGCGCAATCATCGGCCCTTCTATGGCTCGCCCTTGAAGATGGCGTCGGAGGCGGAGCGGATCGAGGCGGGGTGGTGGAGCCAGACGCAGACGCGGGATTACTTCATCGCCGAGGGACAGGATCACACGCTGTACTGGGTGTACCGGGAGCGGATTGTCGGGTCAGGCGAGGATGAAGCGCCAAGGTGGTACTTGCATGGCTTGTTTGGCTAAAACGAAAGGCGAGACGCCGCAGGTCCGCTCCTACCGGCGGACCTCGATGCGGCCATGCCGGCAGGCAGGGCCGTGCGCGCATCAAATCTTCCCGATCTGCCGGTCGATCGCCTTCTGCGCCCGTTCGTTGCGCTCGCTGTAGCGGTCCGTCAGGTAATCCGTACGCCCGCGCAGCAGGAGCGTCATCTTGAACAGCTCTTCCATCACGTCGACCACGCGGTCGTAATAGGCCGAAGGCCGCATGCGCCCGGCCTCGTCGAATTCCTTGTAGGCCATCGGCACCGAGGACTGGTTCGGGATCGTGAACATGCGCATCCAGCGACCCAGCAGGCGCAGGGTGTTGACCACGTTGAACGACTGCGAGCCGCCGCAGACCTGCATCACGGCCAGCGTGCGTCCCTGGCTCGGGCGGATCGCGCCCATCTCCAGCGGAATCCAGTCGATCTGGTTCTTCAGGACCGCCGTCACTGCGCCATGACGCTCCGGGCTGCACCAGACCTGGCCTTCGGACCACAGGCACAGTTCGCGAAGCTCGACGACTTTCGGGTGCGTTTCCGGCACGCTGCCGGCCATCGGCAATTCCATCGGGTCGAAGATCCTTACCTCGGCGCCGAAGTGCGCCAGGATGCGCGCCGCCTCCTCGGTCAGGAAGCGGCTGAACGAGCGCTCGCGCAGCGAGCCGTACAGCAGCAGGATGCGCGGCGGATGATCCATGCCGGAGGCGGGCGCCAGCTTGTCCAGCGTCGGCAGGTCCAGCAACTCGGGCCGGATGTTCGGGAGGTCGGCAAGCTTGTCCATGTGTTCCTTTCGTTCAGCCCAGGCGCAGCGCCAGCGCGGCCAGGGTCAGGAGGAGGATCGGCAGCGTCAGCACGATGCCGACGCGGAAGTAATAGCCCCAGGAGATACGAATGTCCTTGCTGGCCAGTACGTGCAGCCAGAGCAGGGTGGCCAGGCTGCCGATCGGGGTCAGCTTCGGGCCCAGGTCGGCGCCGATGACATTGGCGTAGACCATGGCTTCGCGCACCACGCCCTGGGCCGAGGTGGCGTCGATCGCCAGCGCGCCCACCAGCACGGTCGGCATGTTGTTCATGACCGAGGACAGGATGGCCACGACGAAGCCGGTGCCAAGCGCCGCGCCCCACACGCCATGTTCGGCGCAGCGTTCGAACAGGGCGGTGAGCCCGGTGGTCAGCCCGGCGTTGCGCAGGCCATACACCACCAGGTACATGCCCAGCGAGAACACCACCACCTGCCAGGGCGCGCCGCGCAGCACTGCCCGGGTCGAGATTTGGTGGCCGCGCGCCGCCACCGCCAGCAGGACCACGGCGCCGGCCGCCGCCACGGCGCTGATCGGGACGCCGGCGTCGTCGAGCCAGAAAAAACCGACCAGCAGCAGCGCCAGCACCCACCAGCCGGCGACGAAGGTGGCGCGGTCGTGGATGGCCTGTTCGGGGCGTTTCAGCTGGGCCAGGTCGTAGTCGGCCGGGATGTCCTTGCCGAAGAACCAGAGCAGCGCCGCCAGGGTCGCGGCCACCGACACCAGGTTCACCGGCGCCATTACCGCGGCATAGCGCGCGAAGCCGATGCCGAAGTAGTCGGCCGAGACGATGTTCACCAGGTTCGACACGACCAGCGGCAGGCTGGCGGTGTCGGCGATGAAGCCGGCGGCCATCACGAAGGCGAGCGTCGCGCGCGGCGTGAAGCGCAGCGCGGCCAGCATGGCGATGACGATGGGCGTGAGGATCAGCGCCGCGCCGTCGTTGGCGAACAGCGCGGCGACCGCGGCGCCGAGCAGCACCAGCATCGTGAACAGGCGTTTACCGTTGCCGCCGCCCCAGCGCGCCACGTGCAGCGCGGCCCACTCGAAGAAGCCGGCCTTGTCGAGCAGCAGGCTGATGACGATCACGGCGACAAAGGCGCCGGTCGCGTTCCAGACGATATTCCACACGACGGGAATGTCCGCGACCTGGACGACGCCGCTGAGCAGGGCGGCCAGGGCGCCGGCGCTGGCGCTCCAGCCGATGCCCAGCCCGCGCGGCTGCCAGATGACGAGGATGAGCGTGACCAGGAAAATGAGGGAGGCAATCAGCACGGCAGGCCCTCAAGCGTGCGGGGCAGGCGCGACGCTGCCGATGCGGTCGAGCGCGGCCTTGAACCTGGCGCGGTCCTGCGCCAACTCGTCCAGCGGCAGGGCCAGGAAGGCCTCGATGCGCGCGCGCAGGATGGCGTAGGCCTGCTCGAAGGCGGCAGCGATGTCCTCCTCGCTGCCGACGACATGGCTCGGGTCATCCACGCCCCAGTGCGTGCGCAGGACCGGGCCGAGGTAGGCCGGGCAGGCTTCGCCCGCCGCGCCGGCGCAGACGGTGACCACGATGTCGGGCGTGGCCGGCAGCGCGTCCCAGGATTTGCTGTAGTAGCCATCGGTGGCGATGCCCTTGCTGGCGAGCAGGGCCAGCGCCCGTTCGTTCAGCTTGCCGGTGGGCTGGCTGCCGGCGCTGATGGCGCGCCAGCCGGCCGGGGCGAGGTGGTTGAAGACGGCTTCGCCGATCAGCGAGCGGCAGGAATTGCCGGTGCAGAGAAACAGGACGTTCATGTGGGCTTTCGCAAAAGACGGTTCAATTACCGCAGGAGGTGGCGCCTGGTGCGCAGGCGGGCGTGCCGCTCGGCGCGCAGGGATCGCCGCCGCAGCAGTTTTCAGTGAGGAAGCCGAGCAGGGTGTTCATCGTGTCGAAGCGCGCGGCATAGATGACGAAGCGGCCTTCCTGGCGCGGCGCGACCAGCCCGGCGTGGGTCAGTTCCTTCAGGTGGAAGGAAAGCGAGGAGGCGGGCATCTGCAGCGCCTGGGCGATCTTGCTCGCAGCCAGGCCGGCCGGCCCGGCCTGCACCAGCAGGCGGAAGGCGGCCAGGCGCGATTCCTGCGCCAGGGCGGCCAGCGCCGCGACGGCGTCCGTATTGTCCATGTCGGTTCCCTTTGTCGATTCCATATTTCTAGTATAGTCGAAATGTTGTGCAATGCAAACTGGAGCCTGCCTTGCACGCCTCGCCGATCGCGTGCAGAGTAGCGCCTCCATTGCAACGGAAGGACACCATGCTCACCGAACGCGTCGATTTCCAGGGGCCGCACGGCAAACTCTCGGCCAAGCTCGACATGCCCGACGGCGCCCCGCGCGCCTACGGCGTCTTTGCCCATTGCTTCACCTGCAGCAAGGACGTGCTGGCGGCAAACCGCATCTGCCATGGCCTGGCCGAGCGCGGCGTGGCCATGCTGCGTTTCGACTTCGCCGGCCTGGGCGCCAGCGCCGGCGACTTTGCCGACACCAATTTTTCTTCGAACGTGGGCGACCTGGTGGCAGCCGCCGACTTCCTGCGCGCGCACTTCGAGGCGCCGCGCCTGCTGGTCGGGCACAGCATGGGCGGCACGGCGGTGCTGGCGGCGGCGCACCGCGTTCCCGAGTCCAGGGCGGTGGTGACGATTGCCTCGCCGAGCGATCCGCACTACGTGGTCGACAAGCTGCTCTCCGAGCACCTGGAAACGCTGGCCCGGCTGGGCGAGGCGCGGGTCAAATTGGCGGGGCGCGATTTCCAGATCCGCCAGCAGTTCGTGGAGGATGCGACGCGGCATCAACTGGCGGACAGGATTGCGGATCTGGGCCGCGCGCTGATGGTGATGCATGCGCCGCAAGACGATACGGTCGATATCGCCAACGCCGGGCGCATCTTCGAACTGGCCCGCTACCCGAAAAGCTTCGTCTCGCTCGACGGTATGGACCATCTGGTGACGGGCAGGGAAGACGCCGCCCAGGTGGCTGCGCTGATCGCCGCCTGGAGCGCACGCCATATTGCAAGCTGAGCGTGGCCCGGGGTCTTCCGCCATGGGCGGCACGCAAGGCGGGCGGTGCTTGTCCGGGTGATAACGAATCCGGGTATAATGCGGGCAGGGTGATCATGCCGTCCAGGCATGACAGGACGTGCGTTGGTCGGGCCGCCGCGCAGACTACTTGCGTCCCTTGCCCATGTTCCAGTCTTGCCATCCCGCCACCCGCCACCCGCCATCCGGTAACGACAACTTCCCCGCTCGATCCAGGCCGCGCGCAGCCCGCGCCCGCGCGCCGTGTTCCATCGACAGTTCCTGAGTCCGCGCCAGCCGCTGCCGCACACGGCACCCATCCGCAGGCGCAAGCCTTCCGCCATCCATGACGACCGGCGCCCCGAGCCGCCATACCAGGACGCCACACCACCATGCGCATCGAAAAAAAGCTCTCGAACACATTCAAAGAATTCATGCGGTCCGGCAAAGCCGGCGGCATCCTCCTGATCCTCTGCACCCTGGTCTCGCTGCTGCTGGCCAATTCTGCGCTGGGACCCGCCTACCTCGGCTTCTGGCACGGCTACGTGGCCGGCCTGAGCATCGAGCATTGGGTCAACGACGCCCTGATGGCCATCTTCTTCCTGCTGATCGGCCTCGAGCTCAAGCGCGAGCTGTACAACGGCGAATTGTCCGACCTGCGCAACGCCATGCTGCCCATCCTGGGCGCGGTCGGCGGCATCGCCGTGCCGGCGCTGATCCACTTCCTGTTCAACGGCGGCACACCTACCCAGGCCGGCATCGGCATCCCGATGGCCACCGACATCGCCTTTGCCCTCGGCGTGCTGAGCCTGCTCGGCAACCGGGTGCCGGCCTCGCTCAAGGTGTTCCTGGCCGCGCTCGCCGTCATGGACGACCTCGGGGCCATCATCGTCATCGCCGTGTTCTACACGACCCAGCTGTCCTTTGCCTGGCTGTTCGCGGCGCTGGGCGTGTTCGCGGCCCTGTTCCTGATGAAGCGCATGCTGCGCGTGATGGCGCTGCTGCCCTACCTGCTGGGCGGCGCGCTGATGTGGTACTGCATGCTGCAGTCCGGCGTGCACGCCACCATCGCCGGCGTGCTGCTGGCCTTTGCGATTCCGTATTCGGCCATCGAGGACGACGCCGAGTCGCCTTCGCACCGCCTCGAGCACGTGCTGCACAAGCCGGTCGCCTACCTGATCCTGCCGATCTTTGCACTTGCCAACACTGGCATCGTGATCGGCGCCGGCTGGGCCCAGGAACTCTTGTCGGCCAACAGCCTCGGCATCCTGCTCGGCCTGGGCGTCGGCAAGCCGGTGGGCATCGTGCTGGTCACCTTCGTCGCGGTGGCGGTCGGCGTGTGCCGTTTGCCGCTCGACCTGGCCTGGCGCCACATCCTGGGCGCCGGCCTGCTCGGCGGGATCGGCTTCACGATGTCGATCTTCATCACCAACCTGGCCTTTGCCGGCCAGGCCGAGGCGATCAACGCCTCGAAGATGGCGATCCTGCTGGCCTCGTTCGGCGCCGGCGTGGCGGGCTTCGCGTGGCTGAAATTCATGGGTGCGCCGCTGCCGTCCGACCTCGATCCGGATACCATGGACTTCGAGAGCGAACCGGCGCGCTGAAGGAGGCGGCAAACGCGGCATGAAGACGATTCTCCACCCGGCCAGGGCAGTCGCCCTGGCCTTCCTGCTGGCGATTTTTTTCGGCACCGTGCTGCTGGCGCTGCCCGTGGCGCGCGCCGGCGGCACGCCCGCGCCCCTGTTCACCGCCTTCTTCACCTCGGTGTCGGCGGTGTGCGTGACGGGCATGGTCACGGTCGACACCGGCACCTACTGGTCGACCTTCGGCCAGGCGACCATCATGCTGCTGTTCCAGATGGGCGGTTTCGGCATGATGACGGCCGCGACCCTGCTCGGCCTGATGGTCAACCGCTCGCCGCGCCTGCGCGCGCGCATGATAACGCAAACGGAAACCCGCACGCTGGCCTTGGGCGATGTGTCCGCGATCGCGCGGGTCGTGCTGGTGGTGGCCCTGTTGTGCGAAATGCTCGTTTGCATCGTGCTGACGCTGAGGATGCATTATGGCTACGGCCTGGACTGGCGCGCAGCGCTGTGGTCGGGCCTGTTCCATGCGGTATCCGCCTTTAACAATGCCGGCTTCTCGATCCATGCCGACGGCTTGGTGCGCTACGCCGGCGACGCCCTGGTGCTGCTGCCGATCATGCTGGGTTTTATCGTCGGCGGCATCGGCTTCCCGGTGCTGCACGATCTGCGCCAGCGCCTGCGCGACCCGCGCCACTGGTCGCTGCATACCAAGCTCACCCTGGCCGGCAGCGCGGTGCTGCTGTCCGGGGGCTTTCTTGCCGTGCTGTTCTTCGAGTGGGACAATGCCCGCACCCTGGGGCCGCTGGGCATGGCCGACAAGATGCTCAACAGCCTGTTCATCTCGGCGGCGGCGCGCACTTCCGGCTTCAACACGGTCGACATCGCCGCGCTGCACCACGAGACCTGGGCCCTGCATTATTTTTTGATGTTCATCGGCGGCGGCAGCGCCAGCACGGCCGGCGGCGTGAAGGTGGCCACCGTGGTGGTGCTGTTCCTGCTGGTGCTGGCCGAGGCGCGCGGGCACACCGATACCGAGGCCTACGGCCGCCGCGTCGGCGCCTCGGCCCAGCGCCAGGCGATCACGGTGCTGGTGCTGGGCAGCATGCTGGTGGTGTCCGGCACCGTGTTCCTGCTGCGCCTGACGGATTTTCCGACCGACCAGGTCATTTTCGAAGTCATCGCCGCCTTCAGCACGGCCGGCCTGTCGACCGGGATCACGGCGCAGCTGCCGGTATCCGGCCAGGCCGTGCTGCTGGTGCTGATGTTTTTTGGCAGGGTAGGGACCATCACGCTGGCGACTTCGCTGGTGCTGGGGGAACGCCGCATGCCTTACCGTTATCCCGAGGAGCATCCAATTGTTGGGTAGGATTTTTACAGAGCAGTTCGCTTTTTCGGCGAGCGACAGCGTGGTCGTCATCGGTCTCGGCCGCTTTGGCGGCGCCGTGTCGCAGTCGCTGGTGCGGCTCGGCCACGACGTGATGGGCATCGACCGCAAGGAAGACCTGGTGCAGGTGTGGGGCGACCGCCTGACGCACGCCGTGCAGGCCGATTCGACCAACGAGAACGTCATGCTGCAGCTGGGCGTGGCCGATTTCTCGCACGCCATCGTCGCCATCGGCTCCGACCTGGCGGCCAGCCTGATGACCCTGATGGTGCTGACCGAACTCGGCATCAAGGACATCTGGGTGAAAGCCATGAGTCCGGAGCACGGCCAGATCGCCACGCGCATCGGCGCCCACCACATCATCTATCCCGAAGCCGACATGGGCGAGCGCGTGGCCCACCTGATCACCGGGCGCATGATGGACTTCATCGAGTTCGACGACGGCTTCGGCATCGCCAAGATCCACGCGCCGCTGTACACCCACAACCAGTCGCTGGCCGAATCGCAGGTGCGCTCGCGCTTTGGCGTCACCGTGGTCGGCGTCAAGCGCGCCCACGAGGACTTCCAGCATGCCCAGCCGGAGACGCGGGTCTTGCCGGCCGATTTGCTGATCGTGTCGGGGCCGACCAAAAAAATCGAGGAATTCGCGCGCGGGGAAAAGAAGAAGCGCTAGCGCCTGCGGCGGGCGGACATTTGTCGGGCAGCGGCGACAGACCGGCGCCGGCGCCGCCGTGGATGCAAGAAACGTTTGTGCAGATGCGGATTCGCAGCGAAAATCGCGGCTGATGCCCTTTCCTTTAGGGAATTTTCAGGATTTTCGCAACAGATGAACGCACCCGACACCCCACCATCCCCGCCATCCCCTTCGCTGCGCGAGGCCATCGCCCACCGCTTCAGCCTGCTCGACGACAAGGCCGACGACGCCGAGATCGACCGCAGCCTGCGCGCCGGCGTCGAGCTGCGCGGCGCCACGCCCTGGATTTTGATGTTCGCGATCGTGATCGCCTCGGTCGGGCTGAACACGAACTCGAACGCCGTGATCATCGGCGCCATGCTGGTCTCGCCGCTGATGGGGCCGATCGTCGGCCTGGGCTACGGCCTGGGCATCTTCGACTTCGCCCTGGTGCGCCGCTCGCTGGTGAACCTGGGCATCGCCGCCGGCATCAGCCTGCTGACCTCGACCCTGTACTTCATGCTGACGCCGCTGGACGAAGCCCAGTCGGAACTGCTGGCGCGCACCACGCCCTCGCTGTGGGACGTGTTGATCGCGCTGGCGGGCGGCCTGGCCGGCATCATCGGCCAGACCCGGCGCGAGAAATCGAACGTGATTCCCGGCGTGGCCATCGCCACCGCCCTGATGCCGCCGCTGTGCACGGCCGGCTACGGCCTGGCCAACGGCGACTGGTCGGTGTTCGGCGGCGCCTTCTACCTGTTCTCGATCAACTGCGTCTTCATCGCCTTTGCCTCGGTGGTGGTGATCGAGTTCCTGCGCCTGCCGCACCGCAAGTTCGTCGACCCGCGCCGCGGCCGCCGCGTAAAGGGGGCGCTGCTGTTCATCGTGGTGGTGACCGGCCTGCCCAGCATTTACCTGGCGGTGCGCCTGGTCGACAACGAGGTGTTCAAGAGCCGCGCGCGCGACTTCGTGCGCCAGGAATTCCAGGCGGCCAAGGTGCACGTGCTGGAATCGAGCGTGGACCCGGCCAGGCGCGAGATCGAAGTCACCCTGATCGGCGCGCGCCTGCCGGTTTCCGCCATCGCCGCCATCGAGGCGCGCCTGCCCGGCGCCGGCCTGCAGCGCGCGCGCCTGTCGGTGCACCAGGCGCAGGCGGAAGACACGGAAAAGATCGACGTCGGCAGCCTGAAGGCCGACATCCTGGCCGACATCGTGCGCAACAACCAGCAGGCCCTGCACGACCGCGACGCGACCATCGCCGGCTTGCGCGCGCAGCTCAGCACCCAGCAGGGCTGGATCGAGCAGGCCGCGGCCGTGACGCGCGAGTTCGAGGCCCAGTATCCGCAATGCGGCAACGTGCTGGTGGGACGGGCGCTGCCGCCGGGCGCGGGGCAGACGGTGCCGGTGCCTTTCCTGAGCGCCGACTGCCGGCGCATGCCGAAGGCCGATGAGCTCAAGCGCATCGACGCGTGGCTGAAGGTGAGGACGGGGAATCAGGAGGCGCGCATGACGATTGCGGTCAGGCGCGGGAAGCTGGTGCGGCAGGAGGATCTGGCGGCTGCGGCTGCGGCTGCGGGCGGCGCTGGCCGCTAGCGTGTGATCGGTCGCACCGTTGGTGGTACGGTGGGGTCCTTGATGCCAGTGGCATCAAGGACGTGCCCACGCGGAAGCTGGCGCTGTGCGAACGCTATTTGAACGGTGACGAATGAATGGCCGCGGCGTCATCCCGGGAGGCACCGCGACATGATGACGGAGCCGCGATAACACAGCCAGCATGACGCGGACGTCCGCGTGGGCACGGCGTGCCCACCGTACGGTTGACGCTAACGGTTACTGCTTACTCGTCAAAGTCTTCGGCGAGGTTCTTCCAGCCGCGCGCCTTGGCAAACGGCGCGAATTCCTCCGGTGCCTCGAGCACGATCAGCTTGCGTTCCTGCAGGCCCGGATCGCTGTGTCCGAAATCCGGCCCCTTGTAGCCGAGCGCACGCAAACGGTCGATGATGTTCTTGACCAGCACACTGTCCTTGTACAAGCCGCCGTCGAGCGGTTTGGCAAAGTCCACGTACACGTCGATGATCCCGTAACCCTCGTCGAAAATGCGGATCGCCTTGACGTCGTGGGTACGGCCGGTGCTGTCCGCGGCCTGGAAAGGCCCGGACAACTCAATATCAGAGGAATCGGTAGTCATGGCCAGAGCATACCACCGACCCCGGATTTACTTCAGCGCCTTGTAGATCGCGTCCAGCCGGTCCGGCGTGCCCGGGATGCGTTCCAGGCGCGGGTAGCGCAGGCCGTCGTGGTAGTCGAGCGAGATGGTGCGCAGGTTGTTGCCTTTGCGGACCAGCAGTTCGATCGGCGTTTTCGTACCCTTGGCCGCCTTCACCGCCGCCTTCAGCACCTCCGCCTTGTAGGCGCGATTGTTCACCGCCACGACCGTCGTGTTGCCGGCCAGGCCAGCGCGGAAGCCCACGCCATCCCACACCATGTTGCTCACGCCGCCATCGGCGCGCACCGAGAAGCCCAGCGAGTAGCTGAAGTCGGCCGACTTGCTGCGCTCTTCCGCCGCCTTGATGGTGTCGGTCGGCGTGTCGGTATAGACCAGCTTCCAGCCGGCGCGTTTCAAGCCGTCGAGCGGAGCGCCCGGGCCGTGGCCTTCGACGCGCGAACGCAGGAAGGGCGCCCAGTCGAATTTCTGCACCTTGTCGAGCGCGGCGACCACGTCCTCGAAGGTGTAGAAGGCCGGCAGCATGCTGCCGTTGTCGATGCCGTAGAAGGCGCGCGCGAAATCGTCGAGCGAGCGCTTGTCGCCCGACAGTTCGCGGATCTTGGTGTCGACGTCGAGCCAGATCAGCGCACCTTCCGAGTAATAGTCCTCGCTGCGCTGCCAGTTGCTCCAGGCCAGGGCGCGGCGGCCGGCGATGATCGGGTCGTTCACCGTGTCCTGCATGGCGCGCCAGGCGCGGCCCTGCGTGTTGTCGTAGCGCGCGGCGGTGGCGGCCAGCGCGTCGCGGGCGCTGTCCTTCGATACCAGGCCCGAACGCGCGGCGAGGATGCCGCCCCAGTACTGGGTCTGGCCCTCGTACACCCACAGCAGGCTGTTCTGCAGCGGCGTGTTGAAGTTCGGGACGTCCTGGCCGGCCGGGCGGCGGAACTTGCCGTTCCACGAGTGGGTGTACTCATGCGGCAGCAGGTCGCGACCGGCTTCGCTGCGCGCCCAGTCGGTGAAGTAGCCCGGCTTGACGCCGTTCTCGCTCGACTGGTGGTGCTCGCGGCCGACGCCGCCGAATTCGTCCGACAGGGCCAGCAGGAAGTCGTAGTGCCCGTAGTGGTGCGAGCCGAACAACTTGAGTGCCTGCTGCACCATCGCACGGTGCGCGGCGATCTGCTCCGGCTTGGCTTCCAGGCTCTCGGCGTTGTCGGCAACCACGTTCAGCGACACGCGCACCTTGGCGCCCGGGTCGAGGTCGAACTGCTTGAAGTGGCGGCCGGCGAACAGCGGCGAATCGATCAGGGTTTCCAGGTCGTGCGGCTGGAACTGGATCTCGTCGCCCTGGCGCGTCGCGGTTTCCAGCGCGGTGCCGTACTGCCAGCCGGCGGGCAGGGTCAGCGACGGCTGCACGGTGATGCGGCGCGCGACATACCCGGCCGGGTACAGCGTCACCGACGGCCACTGCAGGCCGATGATGTCGTCGGTCATGACGATGCGGCCCTGGCCAGGGTCGAGCGGCGACAGGAACTGGTATTCGACGTCCAGGGTCGCCGCGCCTTCGGGCACGGTGACGTGGAAAGCGAAGACCTCGACCGGGTCGCGCGTCCATTCGACCGGTTTGCCGTTGGCGCTGAACTTCAGGCCGGCCAGCTGGGTCAGCGGGCCGCTCGGGCCGTGGTTCGCGGGCAGCCACTGCGGGTACAGGAAGGTCATCGGACCGGGCTTCACCGGCACCGTCATGCGCATGCGGAAAATCTGCTGCGACAGGTTGGTGGCATCGACCTTCAGGACGATGGTGCCGGGGTAGGGCTGGTCGACCGGCGCAGGGACGGCGGCGTGTGCGGGAAAGGCCAGCGCGAGGACCAGGGCGATGCTGGAAACGGATTTGGCGGCGAAGGAGAACGTGGCGTGAGCAGTCATCTTGGAAGCGGTTCGGGTGACAAAACCGGACGAGTGTAGCACGCGTAAAACAGAGGAATGTGGGGAAATACTTTGAAACATCAATGCAAATAATATTGGAAATTATCGTCAAAAATCCATATTTCGTATGCCTTGAAAAGCATTGGGGGTGGCATTAGATTGGTCCCAACGGATGCTCACGATGAGGTCCGTCAACTTATCGCTTAACTTAACGAGGATATTTACCATGCGTACTTTCGACCTGACTCCCCTGTACCGTTCCGCCATTGGTTTCGACCGCCTGGCCAGCCTGCTCGAGCAACGCGCCGAGTCGCAGCCGAGCTACCCGCCGTACAACATCGAACTGGTCTCGGAAGACCAGTACCGTATCGTGATGGCCCTGGCTGGTTTCAACCGTAACGAAGTGGAAATCGTCACCGAGCGCGATTCGCTGCACGTGACCGGCCGCAAGCAGAAGGACGAGACCCAGCGTACCTTCCTGCACCGTGGCATCGCCGCCCGCGACTTCGAACAGCGCTTCCAGCTGGCGAACCACGTGAAGGTCACCACCGCTTCGTTCGACAACGGCATGCTCACCATCGAACTGGTGCGCGAAGTGCCCGAGGCGCTCAAGCCACGCAAGATCGCCATTGGCGACGCGAACGGCACCATCGACAATGTTCAGCAAATCGAACAGCGTCAAGCAGCCTAAGGGCGTAGCGCAGTAGCGAAAAAGGGTGCCCGATGGGCGCCCTTTTTTACGTCTGCAAGCGGACAGATTTGTCCGTCAGGCCTGCAGCGTGGGTAGGGTGGGCGCCCCGTGCTCACGCGTAAACTGTGAACATTGTTGGCCCGCTTCACGCATTAGCACCATGCAGACGTCACGCGTGGGCACAGGAGCGCCCACCCTACGTATTGACGTGCGTGTCCACAGTCGGATGCACAGGCATCCCAACGTCCGCGCAACAGCCACCCGTAACGCTGAGTTTTAAGCATGTTCTAAGACAGATCGGCGAAACTAATCACCATGCGATAACCCGTTATCGGCAACCCTTACATCCAGGAGTACGTCCATGCAAAACGAAGGTGCAGTCACTGCCATCACCGCAAAACGTCTCACGCTGGCGCTCTGCGCGGCGGGCGTTATTGGCGGGGCGGTCGGTGCGATTGCAGTCAATCACAACAACGCCACCGCCCAGGCTCCCGCAACCGTCGCAGCGGCCCCCGCTCCGGTCCAGGCGCCGCCGGCCGTGGCCGGTGCGCCCGCGTCCACCGTCAGCCTGCCGGATTTCACCACCATCGCCAAGCAGAACGGCAAGGCGGTCGTGAACATCCGCGTCATGGGCAGCACCAAGACCAGCTCGCGCAGCATGCCGCAAATGAGCCCTGGCGACCCGTTCTATGAATTCTTCCGTCAGTTCCAGGACCCGCGCGGCGGTTCCCAACGTGACGCTCCCGTTTTCGGCGCCGGATCGGGCTTTATCGTAAGCCCGGACGGCGTCATCCTGACAAATGCCCACGTGGTGCAGGGCGCCGACGAAGTCACGGTCAAGCTGGCCGACCGCCGCGAGTTCCGCGCCAAGGTGCTGGGTTCCGACCCGCGCACCGACGTCGCCGTGCTGAAGATCGACGCCAAGGGCTTGCCGACCGTCCCGCTGGGCAATGCGCGTTCGCTGCAGACTGGCGAATGGGTGCTGGCCATCGGTTCGCCGTTCGGCCTCGAATCGACCGTCACCGCCGGCGTGGTCAGCGCCACCGGCCGCAGCCTGGGCAACGACAGCCAGGTGCAGTTCATCCAGACCGACGTCGCCGTCAACCCCGGCAACTCGGGCGGCCCGCTGCTCAATACCCGCGGCGAGGTCGTCGGCATCAACTCGCAGATCTACAGCCAGACCGGCGGTTACCAGGGCCTGTCGTTCGCGATCCCGATCGACGTCGCGGCGCGCATCAAGGACCAGATCGTCGCCACCGGCAAGGTGCAGCATGCCAAGCTGGGCGTGTCGATCCAGGACGTGGGCCAGGGCTTTGCCGATTCCTTCAACCTGGCGTCGCCCGAAGGCGCGCTGGTGGCCAACGTCGAACGCGGCAGCGCCGCCGAGAAGGCCGGCCTGAAGGCGGGCGACGTGGTGCGCAAGGCGAATGGCCAGACCATCGTCGCGTCCAGCGATTTGCCGGGCATGCTGGCGGTGGCCAAGCCGGGTGACAAGGTCGCGCTCGACGTCTGGCGCGAAGGAAAGATCGTGCGCCTGAACGCGACGCTGGCGAATGCCGACGACAAGCCAGCGCCGGACGAGCGCGAGGACATCGCCGCCGCCGACAAGGGCGCCAAGCTGGGCCTGGTCCTGCGGCCGCTGGAGCCGGTCGAACGGCGTCAGAGCGGCATCGCGTCCGGCCTGGTGATCGAAGACGCGCGCGGCGCCGCGGCGATTGCCGGCATCGCGCCGGGCGACGTGCTGCTGTCGGTGAACGGCAAGCCGGTCAGCAGTGTCGACCAGGTACGCGACATGGTCGGCAAGTCCAGCAAGTCGGTAGCCTTGCTGATCCAGCGCGGAAATGAAAGAATCTTCATTCCGGTGCGGATTGGCTAAGAAATCGTCTTGGCACAGCCGGATCACACACAAGAGGTAACACGATGCGGCTGTTATTGGTAGAAGACGATACGATGATCGGTGAAGTGGTGCTCGACCTGCTGCGGGCCGAGCACTACGCCGTCGATTGGGTCAAGGACGGCGAAATGGCCGATACGGCCCTGGTGCAGAACCAGAACTACGACCTGGTCCTGCTCGACCTGGGCCTGCCGCGCAAGGACGGCCTCGATGTCCTGCGCGCGATGCGCACCCGCAAGGACCGCACGCCCGTGCTGGTCGCCACCGCGCGCGACTCCGTCGCCCAGCGCATTGCCGGGCTCGATGCCGGGGCCGACGACTATGTATTGAAACCCTACGACCTCGACGAACTGCTGGCCCGCATCCGCGCCTTGCTGCGCCGTGCCGCCGGCCGCGCCGAACCGGTCTTCGAATACAAGAACATCTCGATCAACCCCGCCACCCGCGAAACCCTGGTCGACGGCGAGCCGGTCTCGCTGTCGGCGCGCGAATGGGCGGTACTGGAAGCCCTGGTGGCGCGCCCCGGCGCCGTGCTCTCGCGCGCCCAGCTCGAGGAAAAGCTCTACAGCTGGCGCGATGAAGTCAGCAGCAACGCGGTCGAGGTGTACATCCACGGGCTGCGCAAGAAACTCGGCAGCGACTTGATCCAGAACGTGCGCGGCGTCGGCTACATGGTGCCCAAGGCATGAGAATGACCCACTCGCTGCGCGGGCGCCTGTTGTGGTTCCTGCTGGCGGCCATCACGCTGGCGGCGCTGGCGCAAGCCTCGATCGCCTACAACACGGCGCTGTCCGACGCCGACCAGATCTTCGACTACCACATGCAGCAGATGGCGCTGTCACTGCGTTCGGGCACGCCGCTGTCGAACACCGAGGCGCGCGAGCGCGTCGACGAGGCGCCCGGCAACGACGACCTGGTGGTGCAGATGTGGTCGCCGGACGGCGTACAGGTCTTCCACAGCGTCTCGCGCGCGCGCCTGCCGCAGCGCGCGGTGCTCGGCTTCTCGAACGTCAAGGCCAACGGCACCACTTACCGCGTGTTCTCGATCCAGACCTCGGGCCAGACCGTGCAGGTGGCGCAGGACCTGGCCGTGCGCCGCAACATGGCCGGCAACCTGGCCCTGCGCACGCTCGGGCCGACGGCCGTCATGATGCCGATCCTGATGGTGGTGGTGTGGTGGGTGGTAAGCGGTTCGCTCAAACCGGTGGCGCGCGTGCGCAAGCAGGTGGCGGCGCGCCAGGCCGACGATCTGTCTCCGGTGTCGGAAGCCGGCCTGCCCGACGAGGTACGCCCGCTGGTGCACGAACTGAACCTGCTGTTCGGGCGTGTGAAAACCGCCTTCGACGCCCAGCAGCATTTCGTCGCCGACGCCGCCCACGAACTGCGCACGCCGCTCGCCGCCCTGCGCCTGCAGGCGCAAAGCCTGGACCGCGCCGCCGATCCGGAGGCGCGCAAGACGGCGGTGGCGCGCCTGACCGCCGGCATCGACCGCGCCACGCGCCTGGTCGAGCAGTTGCTGGTGCTGGCGCGCCAGGAAGCCTCGGCGGCAAACGGCGCGGCGTCACAATCCGTCGACCTGGCCGAGCTGGCGCGCCGTACCGTGGGCGACCTGGCCGGCCTGGCCCAGGCCAAGAACATCGACCTCGGCCTGCAGCATGCGGACGAGGCCAGCATCGCCGGCCAGCCCGACGCCCTGCACATCCTGCTGCGCAACCTGGTCGAGAACGCGGTGAAGTACACGCCGGGCGGCGGCACCGTCGACATCGCGCTGCGGCTGGAAAAGGATGCGGCCGTGGTCAGCGTCGAGGACAGCGGACCGGGCATTCCGCCCGAGGAACGCGAGCGCGTGTTCGACCGCTTCTACCGCGTGGCCGGCAGCGAGGCGGCCGGCAGCGGGCTCGGATTGGCGATCATCAAGGCGATCGCCGAGCGCCATGGGGCGACGCTGAAGCTGGACAAGTCGGAACGGCTGGGCGGGCTGGCGGCCGTCGTGCGCTTCCCGCTGGGGAAGGCTTGAATTACGAGCGCAGGTTCATCGGCAGGTCGCGCGACGGAAACTGATGACGCCGCTCGGCCGGCCGCGTGAGCACGCGCCGCGCCACATCGAACGGCACGCCCATTTTCGCCAGCTCGCGCGCAGGCGAGGGCTGGTCATCGTCGGCCGGCGTGTTGACGATGGTGTGGATGAGCAGGGCGGTCTTGTAGTCGGTGCGGCGGTCCATGGCCTATCCTAGCATGCGTACCGAAGTCCTTGTGCATACGGCAGAGCACGAACCGGCTCCCGGCCGTCACAGTTGTCATTACGTTTCGTTACACTCCTTACATCAATCGTGTGACGTGCTTCCGCAGAAAGATGTAATCTAAATTACAACTTTTGATTTGGAGCTCATTATGAAAAAAATCACCATCCCCGCCTTGATGCTGGCCGTTGCCATGGTCGCCACCGGTTGCAAGAAAGCCGACGACAATCCGAACATGGGCCCTGCGCAAGAAGCCGGCGCCGCCATCGATAACGCTGGCGCCAACACCGCTGCCGCCGCCCGTGAAGGCGCCGAGCGCGTCGACGCTGCCACCGACCGCGCCGCCGCCAACATCGAGAACGCCACCGAGCGTGCCGGCGAGAAAATCGACGCTGCCACCGACCGTGCCGGCGAAAAGATGCGTGAAGCCGGCGCCGAAGTGCGTCAGGAATCGCGCGAAGCCGGCCAGAACATCAAGGAAGGCGCAAGCGATGCCACCGCCGCCACCGGCCGTGCGGTCGAGCGCGCTGGCGAAAAGATTCAGGACGCATCGAAGTAATCGCACTGGCGAAGCAGGCGCTTCGCTGGAAATCGCTTCTCTCGCCTCGGTCATGCCGGGGCAGTGTCTTTTGGCGCCTCCACGGCAACGTGCGGCGCCGATCCGCATTTCTCTTGACGCACTTTTCTTGAATAACAAGTAGCGCATGTTGCATGCAATCCGGGAATTGATGCGTCCGCCGCCTGGCCTGGAATACGATTTCAGCCAGCCGGCGGGCGAGCCGGCGCTGGCGCCGCAGGATGGCGTCACCTGGCGCATCTTCGACAATCCGGTCTCGCTCTTCATCGGCGGGGTGACGGCGGTGCTGCTCGAACTGGCCGAGCCATCGGTACGTTCCGGTGTCTGGGACCACGGCGGTTTTGCGCGCGACCCCGGCATGCGCCTGCGCCGTACCGGCTTTGCCGCGATGATGACGGTGTATGGCCCGCGCTCGGCAGCGGAACAATTGATCGCACGCGTGGTGCGCATGCATGGCCGCGTCGTCGGCACCACGCCCGATGGGCTTGCCTACCACGCCAACGATCCGCGCCTGCTCGACTGGGTACAGGCCACGGCCGTGTTCGGCTTTGCCGAGGCCTATAACCGCTATGTGCGCCCCCTGTCGGCGCCGGAAAAGGATGCCGCCTTCCTCGAATCCGCGCCCTCGGCCCAGCTGTATGGCGCGACCGGCATCCCGCTGTCATGGTCCGCGTGGGAAGCGCTGCTCGCCGCGACCGCGCCCAGCCTGGAAGGTTCCGCCATCCTCGCCGATTTCCTGGACATCATGACCGGCGCGCCGATCGTGCCGGCGCCGCTGCGTCCGCTGCAGCGCCTGCTGGTGCGCGCCGCCGTCGAGATCGTGCCGGAGCCGGTGCGTTCGCTGCCGCAGCTGCAGGGGCGCGGCCTGCGCTTCGGCGAAGCGGCGCTGGTACGCACGCTGGCGCGCATCGCGGTGCTGCTGCCGCTGGGCGATACGCCGCAAGCGCAGGCGGCGCGGCGGCTGCGGGGAACGAACGCATGAGCAGGCGTTTGCAGGGCGGCAGCCCCGGCGCGTATGATGGCCGGTGCGGGCCTGTCCCGATGCACAGTTGTCGCCGGCACGGCGGCATGCTCGACGAGAAAACGAATCCAGGGTAAATGCGCGTACTGCTAGTCGAAGACGACCACATGATCGGCAAGGCCGTGCAGCAGACGCTGCGCGAAGCGGGCTATGCGGTCGACTGGGTCGTCGACGGCAGCGCCGCGCTCGATTCGCTGCTGTGCTTCAGCTATGACACCATCCTGCTCGACCTGGGCTTGCCGAAGCTCGACGGCATGGCGGTGCTGCAGGCGCTACGCGCCCGCGGCCAGGGCGTGCCCGTGATCCTGCTGACGGCGCGCGACGCGCTGGAGGACCGCGTCGCCGGCCTCGATGGCGGCGCCGACGATTACCTGGTCAAGCCTTTCCAGACCGACGAGCTGCTGGCGCGCATGCGCGCGGTGGCCAGGCGCCAGGGGCCGGCCGCAGCGCCGGTGCTGGGCAACGGCGTGCTGACCCTCGACCCGGCGACGCATGAAGCGGGAGCGAACGGCACGCAAGTGCGCCTGACCGCACGCGAATTCGCCTTGTTGCACGCCTTGCTGGTCCGGCCCGGCGCCATCCTGTCGCGCAGCGAACTCGAAAGCCGCATCTATGGCTGGAACGAGGAAGTCGAGAGCAATGCCGTCGAGTTCCTGATCCATTCGCTGAGGAAGAAGCTGGGCAGCCAGGCCATCAAGAACGTGCGCGGCGTGGGCTGGATGGTGAGCAGGAAGGCATGACGGCGTCGCTGCAATACCGGCTTTCGGCCAGCATTTCGCTGGCCGTGGTCGCGGTGGCCGGGAGCGCCGCCGCCTTTACCTTCGTCGCGTCCCTGAACGATGCCAACATCGCCCAGGACAAGCAGCTGCGCCAGACCGCCGGCATCATCAGCCGGCTCCAGGCCGAACCCGGCGCGCTGGCGGCGCGTCCGAAGCTGCGCGGCATCAGCCTGGAAGAGCGCATCGTCGTGCGCTTCCTGGGCGCCGAGGATGCCCAGGCCGGGCGCCAGGCGCCGTATTTTTCGCCGCGCATGCCCGACGGCCTGCAGACCGTGACCAGCGAAAACGAATCCTGGCGCGTGTTCGTGCGCACCGATGCGCACGGCGTGCGGGTCGCAGTGGCCCAGCAGACCAGCGTGCGCAACGCGGCGGCGCAGCGCAGCGCCTTGCGCTCGCTGATTCCCTTCGCCTTCCTGGCGCCGGTGCTGCTGGTGCTGGTGGCCCTCTTGATCCGCAAGTTGTTCGCGCCGCTGCGCGCGTTGGCCGTGCAGGTCGGGCAGCGCAGCCACGACGATGCGAGCGCACTCGCCGCCGCCGGCCTGCCGCGCGAAGTCCAGCCTTTCGTGGCGGAGATCAACCGCTTGCTGATGCGCGTGGGCCTGGCCATGCAGCGGCAGCGCCGCTTCATCGCCGACGCCGCCCATGAACTGCGCACGCCGCTGGCCGCCATGAGCTTGCAGGGCGAGCGCCTGGCGGCGGCCTCGATGCCGGCCGAAGCGCGCGAGCGCACGCTGGCGCTGGCCGATGGCCTGAAGCGCACGCGCCTGATGCTCGACGGGCTGCTCGCGCTCGCGCGTTCCCAGCAGGGTGGCCGGGACGCCGGCGCGCAGGCTTCGCTGGGACGCACGGTGCACACCGTGATCGAAGACGTGGTGCCGCTGGCCGACGAGCGCGGGATCGACCTGGGCCTGGTCCATCCCGGCGACGCGCTGGTACAGGCCGCGCCGGTGGACCTGCACATGCTGGTCAAGAACCTGGTCGAGAACGCGATCCGCTATGCGCCGCCCGGCGGCCGGGTCGACGTGTCGGTGCTGGGCGGGGAGGGCAGCGCGGAATTGATCGTCGAGGATACCGGCCCCGGCATTCCCGAGCACGAGCGCGAACGGGTGTTCGACGCCTTTTACCGGGTACTGGGGAACGGCGAACAGACCGGTTCGGGGCTGGGACTGGCCATCGTCAAGGCGGTGGCGGACGGGGCCGGCGCCACGGTCATGCTGGAAGATGCGGCGGCGCCCGGCCAGGGATTGCGCGTGCGCGTGCGTTTCCCGCTGCCGTAAGCGTCAGCGCCCCGCCAGTTGCTTGAGCGCCGAGGCGCCCAGCCGGGCCAGCCATGCGCGCACCCGGTTGGCATCGGCGGCATGCGAGAACTTGCCCTGGGCGTCGAGGAAAACCATCACGGTCGGGCGCTTCCTGACTACCGCATACAGCACCATGCAGCGGCCCGCCTCGGAGATGTAGCCGGTCTTTTGCAGGCGGATGCCCCAATTCGCGTTCGCGGTCAGGCGGTTGGTGTTGCTGTAGACGGTGGTGGCCTTGCCTTGGCGGATGCTGAAGCGGCGGTCGGTCGAGTAGCGCCGGATGGTCGGGTTCTTCTCGGCCGCGACCACCAGCTTGGCGAGGTCGCTCGGCGTCGAGACATTCGCGCTCGACAGGCCGGTCGGCTCGACGTAGCGCGTGTCCTTCATGCCGAGCGCGCGCGCCCTGGCGTTCATCGCCTTCACGAAGCGGCGCGTGCCGCCGGGGTAGGCGCGTCCCAGGGCCGAAGCCGCGCGGTTTTCGGAGCTCATCAGGGCCAGGTGCAGCATGTCGCGCCGCGTCAGTGTCGTTCCGACCTGCAGGCGCGACGAGGAATGCTTCAGGCGGTCGATGTCGGCCCGGGTGATGGTCAGCATTTGCCGCATGTCCTGCTTCGCCTCCAGCACCACCAGTGCCGTCATCAGCTTGGTGAGCGAGGCGATCGGCATGACCGCGTGCGCATTCTTCTCGTGCAGGACCGCCTGCGATTGCAGGTCGACGATCATCACCGCGCTCGACCTGAGCGCGGCCAGCCGGGCGGCGTGCGGCAGCTGGTCCTTGTGCGCCTGCGCGGGGAAGGTGAAGATGGTGAGGCAAAGCAGGAGGAGGGTGCGGAAGGCGGAAAGTCGCATGCTGGCCTGGGCGATACGGGATCGCCGTGCAAGTGGTCGGTAGTCGGGACGAAGCAGCGCAAAGCTGCGAGCTCGGCCATACTAGGACCCGACACTTAGCCAAGACTTAGCGTGGTTTTAATAGCCGGGGTCAGGTCTGACATTCGGACACGGCCTCAGCCTTGACTGCCGCGTAGCCGATGCCGGCCCCGCGTACCGGCGCCGGGAATCCGGACATACAGCTGGGTTCGTGTCTGAATGTCAGACCTGACCCCGGCTGTTCAGTTGCCGGCGTCCACCGCCTGCAAGGCCTGTTTCGCCATCGCCAGCGCGCCCTCGTAGGACTTGGCTGCGGCGATGAAGCGGCCGTTGTGGCAGAAGGTGGCGTCGGGCACGCCGGTGACCGCCGCCAGGTCGGCGTCGCGCAGGCCGGCCCAGGGCGCGGGCAGGTCGGCGCGTGCCTCGAAGCTCTCCGTGCTGACCGAGACCGTGTGCAGCATGTAGCGCTGCTCCCCGATGCTGTGGCTGATCACGAACAGCACCTTCGGCATTTCCTTGCGCACGATGCTGGACCAGGGCAGGGCGCTGTTGCTCAGGTAGAGCAGGCGCCCGTCTTCGAGGGTGTCGGCGTCGCGCACCTGCTCGACGGCCATCAGGGCGCCGACGCGGTACTTCACCGAATTGACCATGATGTCGGTCAGCAGCGCCATCGCGCGCCGGAATTCCTGCAAACGGAAGGCCTCGGTCGGCGCGCCGTAGCCGATGCGCTCTTCGTCCAGCCAGTTCGGGTTGAAGCCGGAGACGATGGCCGACAGGCCGTAGCCGCCGGGCGCGTTCTTGGCCGCGCCCACGTCCGACAAGTCCAGGTATTGCACGATGTCGGCGTCGATGGCATAGGCCATCTCCTGGGCCGTGCTGTCCCGCAGTTCGCGGCCGACGTAGCGCAGGGCCAGGGCGGCGACGCAGCGCGCGCCGTATTCGCGCCAGACCAGGCCGGCGCTGGCGTAGGGCACGCCAGTCGGGCGGGCGCCGTCGAAGCCTTTCTGGTGGTGGTCGAAGCGGCCGGTGGCCGGGTCCCAGATGCCGCCGACGTCGACGGCGAAGTCGGCGGCCTCGATGGCGGCGCTGTCGCGCGTGCGTACCAGCTCGGCGTCGGGAAACAGGATCTGCAGGACGGCGCAAGCCCACGCGTCATCCGCGTGGAACTTGCCGTTGTGGGTCACGATGACCATGGAAACTCCAATCAATTCTCTTTAGCGAATGCGGATGATACCGGCTTCAGGGCGGCGGGGCGAACAAGGGACGGGCAGCGTGCAAAAAGCGTTGGCGTTTGCCCGGCCATACGGTATCTTCATCCACTTGAAGATCGGGCAACATTTTCGATCGTCAACGACAACCGCCGCATATCAAAACCGAAGAGGACGATGTAGATGAACGAGTTGGTCAGCACTATCAATGGAATAATCTGGAGCCCGGCCCTGATCGTGCTGTGCCTGGGCGTGGGCCTGTATTTTTCGCTGCGCTCGCGCTTCCTGCAGGTGCGCCACGTGCGCGAGATGACGCGCCTGATGTTCGAAGGTAAAAGCTCGGAGCAGGGCGTCTCCTCGTTCCAGGCGCTGACCATGACCCTGGCCGGCCGCGTCGGCACCGGCAACATCGCCGGCGTCGCCACCGCCATCACCTTCGGCGGCCCCGGCGCCGTGTTCTGGATGTGGGCCGTGGCCTTCCTCGGCGCCAGCTCCGCCTTTGTCGAGTCGACCCTGGGCCAGGTCTACAAGGAGCAGATCGCCAGGGAATACCGCGGCGGCCCCGCCTTCTACATCGAGAAGGGCCTGGGCATGAAGTGGTACGCGCTCACCTTCGCCTTTGCCACCATCCTCGCCACCGGCCTGCTGCTGCCGGGCGTGCAGGCCAATTCCATCGCCGAAGGCCTGCAGACCGCGATCGGCATCGACCGCAACGTCACCGCCGCGCTGCTGGCGATCGCGCTCGGCTTCATCATCTTCGGCGGCGTCAAGCGCATCGCCACCTTTGCCGAAGTCATCGTGCCCTTCATGGCGCTCGGCTACATCATCGTCGCCTGCGTCATCATCTTCCTGCACATCGAGCAGCTGCCCGGCGTGATGAAGCTGATCTTCAGCTCGGCCTTCGGCCTGGACGCAGGCTTCGGCGCCATCGTCGGCATGGCGATCCAGTGGGGCGTGAAGCGCGGCGTGTACTCGAACGAGGCCGGCCAGGGCACCGGCCCGCACGCCTCGTCGGCGGCGGAAGTGAGCCACCCGGCCAAGCAGGGCCTGGTGCAGGGCTTCTCGGTGTACGTCGACACCCTGTTCGTGTGCTCGGCCACGGCCTTCATGCTCCTGATTACCGGCCAGTACAACGTCGAAGGCCCGAACGGCGCGGCGATGTACACCGGGGTGCAGGGCGTGGCGGGCGGCCCGGGCTATGTGCAGGTCGCGCTGGAACACGTGATGCCGGGCTTCGGCGCGATCTTCGTGGCGGTGGCGCTGCTGTTCTTCGCCTTTACCACCATCGTCGCCTACTACTACATCGCCGAAACCAACATCGCCTACATCGACCGCCATGCGCGCCATCCGTGGCTGAAGTTCGCGCTGAAGGTGGCGATCATCGCCGCCACCGTCTACGGCACCGTCAAGACCGCCGACCTGGCCTGGGCCCTGGGCGACATCGGCGTCGGCCTGATGGCCTGGCTGAACCTGGTGGCCATCATCCTGCTGCGGAACGTCGCCTTTAAGTGCCTGCGCGACTACGAGGCGCAGAAGAAGCTGGGCAAGGACCCGCAGTTCGATCCGCTGGCGCTGGGGATCGTGAATGCGCATTACTGGGAACAGCGCGTTGCCGACAGCAAGCGTAGCAGCGCGAAGGATGTGGACTTGACCAGCCGAGTGACTGAGTGAACCACCGGGCCGGCCCATCGATGCGGCCGGCTCGGGGCGCTAACGACGGCGGCTTCGGCTGCCGTTGTCGTTTCGGCGCTCAGGCCTTGCCGATGCCGGCCAGGATTGCGGCCAGTTGCGCGGCGTCGGCCGGCTTCACCAGGTGGTGGTCGAAGCCGGCGGCGAGCGACTTGCGGCGGTCGCTGTCGTGGCCGTAGCCGGTGACGGCGATCAGCACCGCATGCGCCGTCTCGGGGAGGGCGCGCAGGCGCCGCGCCAGTTCGTTGCCGTCGATGTCGGGCAGGCCGATGTCGAGGATGCAAACGTCGGGCCGCTCGCTGCGCGCCCGCGCCAGCGCGGCCAGCGAGCCGTGTTCGACGGCGACTTGGTGGCCATAGGCTTGCAGCACCATGGCCAGCATCGCCGCCGCGTCGGCATTGTCGTCGACCACCAGCACGCGCAGGGCGGCTTTGGCGGGTGCGGCCGCGCCGTCGCCGGCGCCGGCCGCTTCCGATGCCGGGGCCGCCGCCATGCGCGGCAGGCAGACGCTGAAGCGGCTGCCCTGGCCCAGGCCCGCGCTGGCGGCGGTGACGCTGCCGCCATGCAGTTCGACCAGGCTTTTCACCAGCGCCAGGC
The DNA here is from genome assembly GCF_030411995.1 of Massilia sp. YIM B02769. Classification (GTDB taxonomy): domain Bacteria; phylum Pseudomonadota; class Gammaproteobacteria; order Burkholderiales; family Burkholderiaceae_D; genus Telluria. The sequence continues at coordinate 85,173 of NZ_JASNRC010000002.1, read as the reverse complement.
CCAGCCCCAGGCCGCCGGCCGCGCGGTCCGAGGTCCGTTCGGCCTGGGCGAACAAATCGAAGGCACGCGCCGCCAGCTCGGGCGTCATGCCGATGCCGTTGTCGCTCACTTCGATGACCACGTGGTCGGCGCGCACTTCCGAGGTTAGGCTGATGCTGCCGCCTTCGTCGGTGTACTTGGCGGCGTTGTTCAGGATATTCGCGAGTACCTGCACCAGGCGCTGGCGGTCGCCCAGAACCACGGTGGTATCCGGCGGGATATGCGAGTGCAGGTGGTGGCGGCGCTTCTGCATCAGCGGCGCCACCTGCTCGATGGCGTCGGCCACCACGTGGCGGATGTCGACCGGCGCCATGTCGAGTTCGACCAGGCCGCGCGTGACGCGCGACACATCCAGCAAATCGTCGATCAGGTGGGTCATGTGGTCGACCTGGCGCCCGAGGATCTGGCTGGTGTGGCGCACCCGTTCCTCGTCGAGCCGGCCCAGGCGCAGCAGGTGGGCGGCGGCGCCGATCGGCGCCAGCGGGTTGCGCAGCTCGTGCGCCAGCATGGCCAGGAACTCGTCCTTGCGGCGGTCGGCCTCGCGCAGCTTGTCCTCGGCCTCCTTGCGCTTGCCGATGTCGCGGAAAAAGACCGCCAGCCGCTGCTCGGGCAGCGGGTAGGCGCGGCTCTCGATCCAGGCGCCGGCGCCGTCCGGCAGGATTTGCCGGTGCTCGAGGTACTCCGGCTGGCCGCCGGCCTGCACGCGCCGGTACAGCGCTTCCACCGGGCCGCCGGCCAGGTGCGGCATTGCGTCCCACAGCTTGCGGCCGAGCAGCTCGGCATGCGTGCGCCGGATCAGCCGGGTGCCGGTCTCGTTGACCTGCAGGATGGTCCAGTCGGCGTCGAGCAGGGCGAAGCCCTCGGCCATGTTGTCGAAGATCTGGCGGCTCTGGTCGCGCTCGGCGCGCAGCGCGGCCTGGGCGCGCAGGCTGTCGAGGGCAAACCAGGTGCGGTCGACCATGTCCTCGGCCAGGGCCACCTGCTCGGGCGTCCAGTGGTGGGCGACGTCGTCGTGCACGCTCAGGACGGCCTGCAGGCGGCCATCCTTCATCAGCGGGATGCCGAGGGCCGCGCCCATGCCGGCGGCTTGATAAGCGGCGGCATGCGGCGCGGTGGCGGCGTCGCGCGTGACGTCGTCCAGCACCAGGTTCCGGCCGGCGCGCAGCAGGTCGACGGCGGCCACGCCGAAGTCGTCGAGGCGCAGGCGCACGCCGCGCATCGAGGCCATGCCGCCGTCGGTCCAGTCGGGGTGCATGTGGATCCAGGCGCCGCCGGCGTCGGTTTCGCCGTACACGACGCGCTTGCCGCCGACCTCCTTGCCCAGCAGTTCGCTGGCGGCGGCCGTGACTTCTTCGGGATCGGTGAGCGGGCGGATGCGGTCGGCCAGGGCCAGCTGGAAGGCGTGGCGCCGGCCCGCCGTCTCCAGCGCCTCGAACAGCTGGCGGTAGCGCGCTTCGCCTTCGGCCAGGGCGATCTTGGCCAGCTTTTCGTCGTGGATGTCGGTCGAGGTGCCGAACCAGCGCTCGATCGCGCCGTCGGCGTTGACATAGGGTTCGGCGCGCACCAGGAACCAGCGGTAGTCGCCTGCGGCCGAGCGGATGCGGTGCTCGACCTGGTAGTCGCGCCGCTGTTCGTAGGCCGCGTTCCACGCCTGCATGGTGGCGGCGCGGTCGTCGGGATGGACGAATTCGCCGGCGATATCGGCGGGCGAGCTGGAATCGATCGGCACGCCGGTGTAGGCGTCCCACTGGCGGTTGAAATAGACGTTGCGTCCCGACGCGTCGACGATCCAGACGATCTGCGGAATCGAATCGGCCAGCTGGCGGAAACTGCGTTCGCTCTCGCGCAGCGCGGCTTCGGTCGCCACCTGCGCGCTGACGTCGCGGAAGTAGAAGGAGAGGCCGGCGGCCAGCGGCGCCACGCGCACGGCGTACCACTTCTGGTGTTCCGGATACCAGGCCGTGATCTCGTCGGCGGCGCGCTCGCGCATGGCATTCCGGTAGAAGGCTTCGAAGGCTGTGCCGTGCAGGCCGGGGTAGGCGTCCCACAGCGAGCGTCCGAGCAGGCTGTCGTGCGTCACGCCGAGCAGGCCTTCGGCCTGCACGTTCACGTAGGTGAATTCCCAGTCCTGGTTGAGCGAGAAGAAGCCGTCCGAGATGCTTTCCAGGATGGCGACGGCCTCGTACGCGAGCTGCTGCGGGGAGCTGGGGGCGTGCATGGAGGTCCCTTCGGCGTGGTCGATGAAAGGACGATTATAGAGGCCAATGCGGGGGGCGGTTGTACGGGTCGGATGCTGCTGGCCGCGTGAAAAACCGGTATGCGGGTGGAGTAGGGGCTGTTGCCTGTGCCGTGATGGGTATGCATGATCCGCGTGGGCTCGAGAGCCCACCCTACGGGACACGCCGCCGGCTCGCGGTGACGAAATCCCGTGACGTATCGGGCCTTGTTTTTTGCTGCCGGAAGTCCGCGGCCTTTTCCGTAGGGTGGGCTCTTGAGCCCACGCGGATTCAACACACCGTTAGCAGTGCAGGCAACAGCCCCGATAACGCCCGCCCTGCGTCAGAACTTGTGCCAGAGACGCGCGAAATAAGCCGCGCCGTTCAGGCCGAACTGCACGCTTTCGTACTTGAAGCCGTTGTCGGTTTCGTTGGCATCCTGCGTGGTCGGCTTGACGTTGAAGATGTTGGTCGCACCCAGGGTCAGCCTGGTGTTGTCGCTATACGACCAGCTGAACGAGAGGTCGGCCGAGGTCTTCGGCTTGTAGTAGGCGTTCGGCACCGGCGGGCCCGAGAAGGTGCCCAGGGTCTGCGGGCCGAAGTGGATGATGCGGAAGTCCGAACCGAACTTGCCGAGGCTGTACTCGAAGCCGAGGGTGGCCTTGCGGCGCGGGCCGCCCTGTTCGATGAACAGGCGCTCGCGCTCCGACAGCAGCACGTCCTCGAAGCCGGCCAGGGTGCTTGGCGCATGCACGCCGGTCACCTCGGTCTTGCTGAAGTTCAGCGCCAGGAAGGTGTTCAGGCGGCCGCTGCCGAGCGGCATGCGGTGCGCGGCGGTAATGTCCAGGCCCTTGGTCTCGGTGTCGACCGAGTTGACGAAGAACTGGGCTTCGCCGACGCCGAGCGAGGCCAGGGTGGCGCCCAGTGCCGGGTAGTTGTCGGCATTGAAGCGGCCCGACAGCACGATGCGGTCGTCGATGTCGATGCGGTACAGGTCGGCCGTGACCGACGTCGTCTGCGACGGCGTCCAGGTGGCGCCGACGGTGAAGCTCTTCGACGTTTCTTCCTTCAGCTTCGGGATGCCGGCCGCATTCGCGACGGCGCCGCCGTTCGGCGCCAGCACCACGTCGAGCGGTTCGCCGCTGACGAAGTCGGTGAAGGTCGACGAGAAGTAGACCTGCTGCAGCGACGGCGCGCGGAAGCCGGTGCTGGCCGAGGCGCGCAGCATCACGTCGCCGCCGAGCTTGAAGGCGGCGGCCAGCTTGCCGTCGGTGGTCGAGCCGAAGTCGGAGAAGCGCTCGTGGCGCAGCGCGGCCTGCACTTTCAGGCGCTCGGTGACGTCGGCTTCGAGGTCGAGGTAGGCGGCCGTGCTGTGGCGGCTGCGTTTGGTGGCGTCGCCCGGCTGGAAGCCCGGGAATCCCTGGCTGCCGCCGGCCCCGCCCACGCCCACGCCGTCGGCGTCGATCCAGGAGCCCTGTTCGCCGGAGAAGATGCGGTACTGCTCGTTGCGGTATTCGAAGCCGAAGGCGGCGTTCAGGCCGTTCAGGACGTTGCCGTAGTAGCGGCTGAAGTCGGCGTTGGTGGTCAGCTGGCGGAAGTCGAAGCCGCCGGCGGAAAACGAGCTCGGGCTGATGCCGGCGCCGCCGTTGGTCAGGTCGAGGTTCGCGATCGAGGCGTTCAGCGTGTTCGCGATGGTGTAGTCGAGACGGTTGTAGCCGTAGGTCTGGGAGAAGTCGCCGCTCCACTCGCCGAGTTTGGTGCGGTAGCCGGCGGTGGCGTAGCGGTCCTTCAAATCGCCATTGATGAAGGGGACGAAACCGTCCGGATACATGGCGGCCGAGTTGCGGGTCGGGATGTCCTCGGTGCCGAGGCCGCCGCGCGCGAAGGCGGCGCTCGACGCGTCGCGGCGCTGCACGCCGCCGGTCAGGTACAGCTTGCCGCTGCCCAGGGCGACGTCGCCGTTGATATACACCGTCTGGTTTTCGGTCTTGCTGTCGCCGATGATGCGCGGATTGCCTTCCTCGGCGCGGTTCGAGCGGCCGCGGTACAGGTATTCGGTGGTGATGCCGAAGCTGCCGCCGGCGACCGGGATGCCGCAGTAGGCCGAGGCCAGCCAGTTGTCGCCGTCGCCTTCCTTGTACTGGCCGAAGCCGGCCACCGCTTCGCAGCCCAGGTTTTTCTTGAGTTCGATGTTCATCACGCCGGCGATGGCGTCCGAGCCGTACTGGGCGGCGGCGCCGTCGCGCAGCACCTGCACGTTACGGATGGCCATCACGGGAATCGCGTTCAGGTCGGTGCCGGTGTTGCCGCGGTTGCGCGCGCCGAACAGATTGACCAGGGCGGTGGTGTGGCGGCGCTTGCCGTTCACCAGCACCAGGGTCTGGTCGGAACCGAGGCCGCGCAGGGCGGCGGAGTCGACCAGGTCGGCGCCGTCGGCGCCGCTCTGGCGGGTCGAGTTGAAGGAGGGGGAGATGTTGGTGAGCGTTTGCGACAGGTCGAACTGGCTGCCCTGTTCGGCCAGGCGCGTCATCGGGATGATGTCGACCGGGACCGGCGTGTCGGTGCTGGATGCGGCGCCGGTGCGGCGCGTGCCGACCACGTGCACGCTCTGGATCGCGTTGGCGTCCGCGGCTTCAGGCGTGGCGGTCTGGGCAAACGCAGGCGGAACGAAGGCGGCCAGGGCGCTGCTGCCATACAGACCAAGCAACACGGCACGGCGCAATTGAGTCGGTTTGAACACGCACATCTCCAATATGAAAAAATGCATGCTAAACAATATTAACGAACTCAACTACTGGGTGTGTCTGAAACACAACGGATGCACCGAAATGGCCTGGGTGATGATGCCGGGTGCATGAATTGGGTGCGTAGGGTGGGTTCTCGAACCCACCACTACAACGGACGATCATTCGACATGCATGCGGTGAATGGGGGGTTCGAGAACCCACCCTACGCGATTACGCGGCTTTGCCTTGCAAGGCCTCGCTGCGCAATATCTTCGCCGCCTTCACCATGTTGCGCAGCGCCGCCCGCGTTTCCGGCCAGGCGCGCGTCTTCAGCCCGCAATCCGGATTCACCCACAGGTTCCCCGCCGGGATCACCTCGGCCGCCTTGCGCATCAGGCGCGCGATGTCGTCCGTCGATGGCACCCTTGGCGAGTGGATGTCGTACACGCCCGGCCCGATCCCGTTCGGGTAGGCAAAGTCGCCGAAGCCGCGCAGCAGTTCCATGTCCGAGCGGCTGGTCTCGATGGTGATGACGTCGGCATCCAGCGCCGCGATCCCGGGCAAGATGTCGTTGAACTCGGCATAGCACATGTGGGTGTGCAGCTGGGTCGTATCGGCGATGCCGGAGGCCGAGATGCGGAAGGCGCGTGCGGCCCATCCGAGGTAGTCGCGCCAGAGCGCACGGCGCAGCGGCAGGCCTTCGCGGATCGCCGGTTCGTCGATCTGGATGATGCCGATGCCGGCCGCTTCCAGGTCTTGTACCTCGTCGCGGATGGCCAGCGCGATCTGCAGGGCGGTGGTCGAACGCGGCTGGTCGTCGCGCACGAACGACCATTGCAGGATGGTGACCGGGCCGGTGAGCATGCCTTTCACCGGACGCGCGCTGAGGCTCTGGGCGTAGGCGGTCCAGGCCACCGTCATCGCGGCGGGACGGGACACGTCGCCGAACAGCACCGGCGGCTTGACGCAGCGTGAGCCATACGATTGCACCCAGCCGTTGGCCGTGAAGGCAAAGCCGTCGAGCTGCTCGCCGAAGTACTCGACCATGTCGTTGCGTTCGGCCTCGCCATGCACCAGCACGTCGATGTCCAACAGCTCCTGTTCGCGCACGGCCTGTTCGATTTCGCGCCGCATCGCCGCTTCGTAGCTTTCTTGCGCCAGCTCGCCGCGCTTGAAGGCGGCGCGGGCGGCGCGGATGGCGGCCGTTTGCGGGAAGGAGCCGATCGTGGTGGTCGGATACAGCGGCAGCTTGAAGCGTGCCTCCTGCGCGGCCTGGCGCACGGCGAAGGGGCTCGATCGGCGGTCGGCGTCCGCTGCCAGGGTGGTAACGCGCTCCTGCACGGCGCGCTTGCGCACGCGCGGGCTGCTGGCGCGCGCCTCCACCGCCGCACGCGAGGCGCACAGTTCCAGGTACACGCTGCCTTCGCCTTCGACCAGGGCGCTGCGCAGGATGCGCAGTTCGTCCAGCTTCTCCGTGGCGCCGGCGAGCCAGCTGCGCAATTCGACGTCGATGGCGGCGTCTTCGCGCAGCGACAGCGGCACGTGCAGCAGCGAGCACGATGGCGCGATCCAGAGTTCGCCGCGGCGGCGTTCGGCCAGGGGCTTGAGGCAGGCGAGGGCGCGGTCCAGGTCGGTGCGCCAGATGTTGCGGCCGTCGACGATGCCGACCGAGAGCACCTTGTTATCGGGCAGCCAGTCGGCCACCGATTGCAGCTCGTGGGCGGCGCGCACGCCGTCGACGTGCAGGCCGGCCACCGGCAGCTTGCAGGCGATGCTCAGCTGGCCTTCGAGCGGCGAGAAGTAGGTGGCCAGCAGCAGCGGCAGGCCGGCCGTGGCCAGCGTGTGGTAGGCGCGCTCGAAGGCCAGCAGCCAGGCGCCCGGCAAGTCCAGGCCGAGGATCGGCTCGTCGACCTGCACCCACTCTGCGCCGGCCGCCTTCAATTGCACCAGCAACTGCACCCAGGCGGGCAGAAGGGTGTCGAGCAGGTCGAGCTTGTCGAAGCCGTCCTGCCTGGCTTTGCCGAGCCAGAGGAAGGTCAGCGGTCCGACCAGCGCCACCTTGACCTTGTGGCCCAGCCCCCGGGCTTGCGCCACTTCGGCCAGCAGGCGTTCGGGCGCCAGCGCGAAGCTGGTGGCGGCGTCGAACTCGGGGACCAGGTAGTGGTAGTTGGTGTCGAACCACTTGGTCATTTCCAGTGCTGGCTTGCCGCCGTGGTGGGCGCCGCAACATGCTTCGCCGTGCGCGTGTGCGTCCTCATTTGCCGCCTCGTTTGCCACCCCGCGTGCGAGGGTGAAGTAACGCGCCAGCGCCGATTCGCTGCCGTCGAAACCGAAGCGCGCCGGTTCGCAGCCGAACAGCTGGATGTGGTTCGCCACATGGTCGTAGAAGGCGAAGTCGCCGACGGTGACGTAGTCCAGCCCGGCGTTTGCCTGCTGCTGCCAGTGACGGGCACGCAGTCCGGCAGCGGTCTCTTCCAGTTGCGCTTCGCTCGCTTCACCGCGCCAGTGGCGTTCGAGGGCGAACTTCAGCTCACGTTGCAGGCCGATGCGTGGATAGCCCGGTGTATGAATCTTGATCATGATAAATCCAGTTCGTATGAATGATGCTAACGATTGTCGTCAGAACTCATGCATAATTCAAACGAAAAAATTTCGATCAAACGTGAAAATCATTCATGGCTACTTCCATCCTTGAACTGCGCCACCTGCGCACCCTGCTGGCGCTGAAAGAGGCCGGCACCATCTCGCGCGCCGCGCAATTGCTGAACGTGACGCAGTCGGCCCTGTCGCACCAGGTGCTGGCGCTGGAGCGGCAATACGAGACCGGGCTGTTCGAACGCAAGTCGTCGCCGGTGGCGTTCACGGCCGCCGGCCAGCGCTTGCTGGCGCTGGCCGAGCAGGTCTTGCCGCACATCGGCGCGGCCGAACGCGATCTTGCGCGCCTGACCAGTAACGCCACCGGCAAGCTGCGCATCGCGGTCGAGTGCCACACCTGCTTCGACTGGCTGATGCCGTCGATGGACGCGCTGCGTGCGCGCTGGCCGGAAGTCGAGCAGGACATCGTGTCGGGCTTCCAGGCCGATCCGATCGGCCTGCTGCACCAGGACCGCGCCGAGGTGGCGATCGTGTCGGAGCTGGACGAGAGCGAGACGGACGTGGACTTCCATCCGCTGTTCGAATTCGAGATGGTGGCGATCCTGCCGCTGAATCATCCGCTGCTGGCCAAGCCGTATCTGGTGGCCCAGGATTTCGCGGGCCAGGCCTTGATCACCTATCCGGTGCCGGACGACATGCTGGACCTGGTGCGACAAGTGCTGCGTCCGGCCGGCGTGGAGCCGCCGCGGCGTACGACGGAGTTGACGGTGGGGATGCTGCAGTTGGTGGCCAGCGGGCGCGGGCTGGCGGCGCTGCCGCTGTGGGCGGTGAGCGGTTACCTGGAGCGCGGCTACGTGGCGCGCTCGCGCATCGGGCCGGAGGGGCTGACGGGGCGGCTGTACGCGGTGACGCCGAAGCGGCTGGCCGGCAATGCCTGCCTGGTGGACTTCGTGCAGGTAATGCGGGAGACGTCCTTGCTGGCGTTGCCGGGGATTACCTTGCTGTAATCGGAGCAGGCCCATCCGATAGCGGCGTTGTTGGCGCCGCGTGGAAAGCTGAGGCCGCGGAGCGATTCGTTACGGCAGCAGACGTCGGATGAACACGTAACGCGTGGGCACGGGGTGCCCACCTTACGGTCTAGGCCGTAGTGCAAACGGGCGTTGCCGTGACGCCTGCAGCCGTGGGTACCTGCTTTCGAGGCCGTAGGGCAAACGGGCGTTGCCGTGACGCCCGCAGCCGTGGGCACCTGCTTTGTCAGCCGGGCGATACGCCCCGGCTCACCAGCCCGCCAACCAGCACGGCATCGACCTCCAGTGCGGTACGGATGGAGCAGGCGTGGCCGGTCGCGCGGCCCTGGCGCACGGTCAATGCCTGGCCGAGTAACAGCGTGAGCGCGCCCGCCGCCACGCCGGTGGCGCTGTCTTCCAGCGCCGGTTCAATGTGGTTGAAGTTGCGGCCCTCGACTTCGCCCTCCGCGGTGCGGCACCAGACGTAGCAGCCGTTCACGCCGGCGTTCTTGCCCCACACGTGGATCAGGGCCAGGTCCGGCTGCAGCGCATACAGCGTTTCCATATCTTCCACTTCGAGCAGCAGCTTCGGGCTGCCCACCGACAGCACGCGCGGCGGGCTGGCCAGCACCAGGTCGGGCGCCGACAGCAGGCGCAGGGGCAGGGCCGTGTCCAGCTCGAGCGCGGGCGCGTCCTGGCGCTCCAGGCGCACGAACACGTGTTCGCCATCGCGCGACAAAACCAGCGGCTGCCCGTGCATCGCCGTCGTCACCGCCAGCGGCGCGCCCGACCCGTGCCGCTCGAACAGCAGCTGCGCCGCCGCCAGGGTGGCGTGCACGCACAGCGGACTGCGCGCGTGCGGATAAACGTAGTCGAGTACGGCAACCGCAGACGACGCCTCGCCCTGCGCATCCACAGGATCGACGAACACACAGGTTACACCACGCTCGCGCGCAAACGCCCGGCGCCATCCGGGATTGCTGTTCCCCTCTTCAATGACGAGGGCCGGATTGCCCTCGCCAGCTTGTACTCCAAAACAATCGAACTCATGAACACGCATTGCTGATCCTTGCCAAATTAACCTCGTCAGTTATACTGTGTTTTTATACAGTACTTTGGTGCTGTTTGCACGTTTAATTTTTTGTCACCCCGTTTTTATCAATCCTGCCAACGATGTCCTTACCGCCCGATCCGTCGATGCAGGGCCTGCCCGACTATGTCGAGCTGTTCTGCCTCTCGAATTTTTCCTTCCTGGAAGGCGCTTCGCACGCCGAGGAGCTGGTGGCGCGGGCGGTGCGGCTGGGGTATGCGGGGCTGGCGCTGACCGACGAGTGTTCGCTGGCCGGCGTGGTGCGCGCCCATGCCGAAGCAAAGAAGGCGGCGCTGCCCTTCATCGTTGGCGCCCATTTTCATTTGCGGCAGCCCGACGGCAGCCCGGCGCTGTCGCTGATCCTGCTGGCGCAGAACCGCAACGGCTACGGCAACCTGTCCGAGTTCATCACGCTCGGGCGCACGCGCAGCGAGAAGGGGACGTATCTCTTGACCCCGGACGACATCGCCAATCCGCAGGGCGAGCTGGCCCACCTGAAGGGCATGCCCGACTGCCTGGCGATCCTGCTGCCCCAGTACCCCGGCCACGACCAGGCCGGCGTCGACCGCCTGCACGCCCAGGCGCAGTGGATCGCCGAGCAGTTCCCGAACCGCGCCTGGCTCGGCCAGGTCCTGCTGCACCGCGCGCTCGACGAGGCGCACCGCGTCACGGTGGAAGAGGTGGGCTGGCAGCACGGCCTGCCGATCGTCGCGCTCGGGCACGTGACGATGCATGTGCGCTCGCGCAAGCCGCTGCAGGACACCCTCACCGCCACCCGCCTGAACAAGCCGGTGGCCGAATGCGGCTACGGCCTGGCGCAGAACGCCGAGCAGCACCTGCGTGCGCGCCTGCGCCTGGCGAACATCTATTCGAAGGAGGCGCTGAACGAGACACTGCGTATCGCTTCCGCCTGCACCTTCTCGCTCGACGAGCTGCGCTACGAATACCCGACCGAAGTCGTGCCGCCGGGGCAGACCGCGAGCGCTTTTCTCCGCAGCGAAACCTACATCGGCGCGCACCGGCGCTTCCGCGAGGGTATTCCGGCCAAGGTGCAGGCCCAGATCGAGCACGAACTGGGGCTGATCGCCGAGATGGAATATGAACACTACTTCCTCACCGTGTACGACATCGTGCGCTTCGCCCGCTCGCAGGACATCCTGTGCCAGGGCCGCGGCTCGGCCGCGAATTCGGCGGTGTGCTACTGCCTCGGCATCACCGAGGTCGATCCGGCGCGGGCGAACCTGCTGTTCGAACGTTTCATCTCGAAAGAGCGCAACGAGCCGCCGGACATCGACGTCGACTTCGAGCACCAGCGCCGCGAAGAGGTCATCCAGTACATCTACGCCAAGTACGGCCGCATGCGCGCGGCGCTGGCGGCGGTGGTGATCAGCTACCGGCCGAAGAGCGCGCTGCGCGACAGCGGCCGCGCGCTCGGCATCGACCTTGCCATCATCGAAAAGGTCTGCAAGAACCACCACTGGTTCGACAGCAAGGAGAATCTGTTGATGCGCCTCGGCGAGTGCGGCCTCGACCCGGATACGCCGCTGTCGCTGCAATGGGCGACGCTGGCGCAGCAACTGCTGAACTTGCCGCGCCACCTGTCGCAGCACCCGGGCGGCTTCGTCATCGCGCGCGGCAAACTCTCGCGCCTGGTGCCGATCGAGAACGCGACCATGGTCGACCGCAGCGTCATCCAGTGGGACAAGAACGACCTCGAGGAACTCGGCCTGATGAAGGTCGACGTGCTGGCGCTGGGCATGCTGTCGATGCTGCGGCGCGCGCTGGCGCTGGTGAGCCTGCGCCACGACATCGTCTTCGAGATGCAGGACATCCCGTCCGACGATCAGGCGACCTACGACATGATCTGCGCCGCCGACACCGTGGGCGTGTTCCAGATCGAGTCGCGCGCGCAAATGAGCATGCTGCCGCGGATGAAACCGCGCGTCTTCTACGACCTGGTGATCGAGGTGGCGGTGGTGCGCCCCGGACCGATCCAGGGCGGCATGGTGCATCCTTACCTGCGGCGGCGCCAGGGGCTGGAACCCGTGGTGTATCCGAGCGACGATATGAAGGTGGCGTTAGAGCGCACGCTCGGCGTGCCGATCTTCCAGGAGCAGGTGATGCAGGTGGCGATCCTCGGCGCCGGCTTCACGCCGGGCGAAGCCGACCAGCTGCGCCGCGCGATGGCGGCCTGGAAGCGCAAGGGCGGACTCGAACATTATTACGACCGCATCGTGCGCGGCATGCTGGAGCGCGGCTATGAACTCTCGTTCGCCGAGCAGATCTTCAGCCAGATCCAGGGCTTCGGCGAATACGGCTTTCCCGAGTCGCACGCGGCCAGCTTCGCCTTGCTCGCGTATGCCAGTTCCTGGGTCAAGTGCCACGAGCCGGCCGCCTTTTTGTGTGCGCTGCTGAACAGCCAGCCGATGGGTTTCTACAGTCCTTCGCAACTGGTGCAGGATGCGCAGCGCCACGGCATCGAGGTGCGGCCGACCGACGTGAACATCAGCGGCTGGGATTCGACGCTGGAAGAACTGCACGACCGCACGCGCCAGCCGGCCGTGCGCCTTGGCCTGTCGCTACAGCGCGGCATGCGCCAGGAGACCGTCGCGCGCATCGAGGAAGCGCGCGCGATCAAACCGTTCGAGAGCGTGGCCGACCTGGCGCGCAGGGCAGGGCTGGACCGCAACGATTTGCAGGTGCTGGCCGGTGCGAATGCCCTGCGCTCGCTGGCCGGGCACCGGCGCGAAGCCATGTGGCAGGCGGTGGGCGCGGTGCCCGACCGCGACCTGCTGCGTCCGACCACGGTGGACGAGGAGATGCCGACCCTGGCGGCGCCGAGCGAGGGCGAGGAGATCGTCGGCGACTACCGCGCGCAAGGGCTGACGCTGGGACGCCATCCGCTGGCGCTGTTGCGCAAGCAGTTGCTGAAGCAGCGCTTCATGCCGGCATCCGTGCTGAACGAATACGCCAACGGCCAGTTGGCGCGCGGCTGCGGCATCGTCACCGTGCGCCAGCGGCCCGGCACGGCCAAGGGTGTCCTGTTCGTGACGCTCGAAGACGAGACCGGGAACGTGAACGTGATCGTCTGGCCGGACCTGGTGGAGCAGCAGCGGCGCGAGGTGCTGGGCGCGCATCTGCTTGGCGTGTACGGGGTGTGGCAGAGCGAAGGGCAGGTGAAGCACCTGGTGGCCAAGCGGCTGGTGGACATGTCGCATCTGCTGGGCAGGCTGGCGACGAGCAGCCGGGATTTTTGTTGAAGCAAACAGCCAGGAACAGATCTGTGATTCGGGGCCTGTGATTCTGACACGGCTTGGATGCGATGCCAGCTTTTCTCGACCGTGCCAAAGTCAAGCAGAGCTTGTATCCGGCTTGCCGGACCTGCGTCTCGCTACACGCACTGACTCAGGTTCGGGCGGCACGCGCCTGAGCGATTGATTTTGCCAAGTGCGCCGCGTTAGCAGGGGAACTCAACAAATGGACAGTCTCGATCAGACTGCTGTAGTGCGTCAAAGACATGATGACTGCAGCTGGCGCATCGTCGCGCGAGATAACCGTGACATCGGCATCGTCAATCACTTGGTCGATGACTGAGCAAAGATCGCCATCCGCATCGGAAAAGTCGATGATTCTCATTTTGTACTCCATCGTTGATCGCGTCACTTCATTGCCAAGAAATTCTTCATCGTGATTATCGACCAATTGAGTGTGGCATGGGCGCTTAGTCCTGGTTCGCTCCCTGCGTTTCTTCAGGCAAGCGCGCCACCACCTTGATCTCGAACTGGAAACCATACAGCCAGGTCACGCCCACCGCGGTAACGGTGGGATGGGGCGGACCGCCCCAGAATTCCTGGGCCACGCTCCAGATCCGTTCGAAGCGCGTTTCCGGATCGACGATGAAGATGGTGACGTCGACCACGTCGTCGAAGCCGCATCCCGCCGCATCCAGCACCGCGTTCAGGTTCCGGAAGGCGCGCCGGACTTGCGCGTCCAGTTCCGGCTCGGGCGAACCGTCCTCGCGGCTGCCGACCTGGCCCGAGACGAACAGGAAGCCGCCCGAGCGCACTGCCGGCGAATAACGGTTCTTTTCATATAAAGCCTGGCGTCCTGCCGGGAAGACCACGTCGCGTACTGTCATTGCTGTTCTCCTTCATCATGCCGGCCACTTGCCGGCGCATGACAAACACTGTAGCTGCCCAGGGATCGCGGATAAACAGGCAGTTCCGATCTAGACTGTTTGTATAATCCAAACAATCAAGAGGAGGTGGCGTGGACAGGTTCGACGCGATGCGGGTCTTTGCCAGGGTGGTCGAGACGGGCAGTTTTACGAAAGCGGCGCAGACGCTGCACATGAACCGCACGACGGTCACGCAGCTGGTGCAGGGGCTGGAAGCGCGCTTGCGCCTGAAGCTGCTGCACCGGACCACGCGCAAGGTGGGGGTCACGGCCGACGGCGCGGCCTATTACGAACGCATCGTGCGCCTGCTGGCCGAGCTCGAGGATGTCGAGACCAGCCTGCCGAATGCGCTGGCCGCGCCGGCCGGCGTGCTGCGCGTCGACGTGCCGAGTCCGTTTGCCACCATGCTCCTGATTCCGGCACTGCCGCGGTTTCATGCGCGCTATCCCGAGATCCGCTTCGATCTCGGCGCCAGCGACCGCAAGGTCGACCTGGTGGGTGAGAACATCGATTGCGTGGTGCGCGGCGGCGCCGTGACCGATGGCTCGCTCGTCGCCCGCCACATCGGCGATTTGCGCCTGGGCGTGTACGCGGCGCCGGCCTACCTGGCGCAGGCGGGCGTGCCTGATCACCCCGATGAATTGCTGGCCGCACGGCACAGCATCGTGCGCTTTCGCTGGTCGCGCAATGGCGGCTTTCCGTATGCGATGCACAAGGGCGGCGAGAGCGTGCAGATCGGCGGGCGCCATATCCTGTCGATCGACGACGGCAATGCGTATCTGGCCGCGGGCCTGGCCGGGCTCGGTGTGTTGTGGCTGCCCGACTACATGGCGCGCGGCCATGCCGAGGCGGGCAGGCTGGTCCCCTTGTTCGAGGACTGGGGCATCGACCCGATGCCGCTGTACGTGGCGTATCCGCCGAATCGCCACCCGAGCAAGAAACTGCGCGTGTTCATCGACTGGATGGAGGAGTTGATGGCGGCACATGCGCCGCTGCAAAATCGCAGGACCTGACGATGGTTGTCTCTTGAGGGCGTTGCTTTTTACCGACGCAGCGGACGTCATGCTTGTTTACCCGTCCTATACTGGACCTCCACCAGTCTTCATCGGGAGCCAGTCATGAAAGCGATGTATCCCATATCTGCGGCCCTTGCCGCCGCGCTTGCCTTGTCGAGCGCCGCCGCATCCGCCCAGTCCCTCAAGAAAATCGACGGCGTGCTGGCCGACGCCTCGGGCATGACGGTCTATACCTTCGACAAGGACACCGCCGGCTCGGGCAAGAGCGCCTGCAACGACGGCTGCGCCAAAATGTGGCCGCCGGTACCGGTCACGGGCGACAGCGTGACATCGCCGTACTCGGTGGTCACGCGCGACGATGGCGCGAAGCAGCTGGCCTACAAGGGCAAGCCGCTCTACCTGTACGCCAAGGATGCCAAGGCGGGCGAGCGCAAGGGCGACAAGGTGATGGATGTCTGGCACGTGGTCAGCGACTGACCCTGGCGAACCGGATCGGATCGACCACGAACGCGTGCGCAAACATGCACGCGTCCTTAAATCGGCGATCAGCTTTGCTCGGCCAGCGCGGCAAGATGGCGCAATTCGGCCAAGGTACGGCCCTGGTGGCGCCGAACGTGGCCGCACATCCAGCAGCTGCAGGATTTCGGCGTATGCAAGACCAATCCGGCCAGGCGCGGATCGGCGGGATCGTGGCGGCCGCTATACAAGCGACGTGCGTGTTTCAGTCGAGCAGCGTGGTGGCGCCGAATGGCGCGCAACATATTTTTCATGGCTTACTCCAGTGACCCCGGCGGCACGATTGCCACCGGGGATAGGTATGGAGTAACTCGTCCAGCGATACAGTTTCATTTCAGTTCCTTTACTGCGCCCAGTAATCCAGCACCAGCGAGCGCGCCAGGCTCGCGCCCAGGGTGTCGACGAAGCGCTGGTGTGCCGCATGCACCAGGTAGCCGTCGCGCGCCTCGGCGCTGGCAAACGTCAGCGTGAAGCAGTGGGTAAAGCCGTCGTTCAGGCCTTCCGGGCTGACGTTGGTGCCCCATTCGTAGGACACGATGCCCGGAATGGCGGTTGGCAGGGTGGCGAAGTCGGCCACCACGGCGTCGATCTGCTCGGGCGTGGCGGTTTCCTTGAAGGCGAACAGGACAACGTGGCGCAGGGTGGCGGATGGGTTGGCGGTCATGGCGAATGGTGTGGGTTAAAAGACAAGCAATCTTACACGCCTGTGCCAGGGCCGTGCGCGCATGCTTGCGCGTGACGCGACATCGGCGATCGGTGTAGAGTTCCCGGACCATCCTGCGAAAGGGAGTTCCCATGTTCAGCATCGACGAGTTCGCGCAACTGCAGTTCCTGGTTGGCCGCTGGCGCGGCGAAAGCGCCGACGGCAAGGTCTACTACGAAGAGTACGATCATCCCGAGCCGAACGTATTCCAGTCGCACCGCTACGCCGACGAAAGCTTCGTCGAACGCACCGACGGCAGCACCATCTCCTTCAAGGATGGCGAAGTCACCTCGCAATGGGGCGACTTCACCTGGCGCGCGTCGAGCATCGGCCGCGACAGCGCGGTCTTCGAGCCGGTCAACGCGCCCAGCCGCTTCGAGTGGCGCCGCGTCGACGAATCCACCCTGGAAGCCCACCAGCGCTGGACCGCCGAGGGCAAGGAGCAGCAGCACACGATCCGGCTGAACCGTGTGATCGCCATCTGACGCAAGGCGGCGGGCCGCCTGCTTGCCGCCCTTATTTCCGACTCATCTCGTAAGCCCTGCGGTCGAAATTGCTGTATTCGACCTCCCAGGTGCGTCCGCCATCGGTGGAGTGGCCGATCGAGAAGATGCCATGCTCGGCGCCGCCGAAATCGAGCAGTTCGCCCGAGCGCAGCGGCAGCAGCTGGCGTCCCAGGCTGCGCTTGGCCGCGTGGGTCCAGGTCTTGCCGCCGTCCTTGCTGACCTGCAGTTCCGGCTCGCTCAGCGCGCCGCCGGCCATGTACATGGTGCCGGCGTAATCGTGCCGGATCGGGGCGACCTTCACGTTGTACGGCACCTCCACCGGCTTCCAGCTGCGCGCACGGTCGTTCGAGACGAAGACGCCGGCAAAGATGCCGCCCGCGCCACCGGCCGCCGAGGTCAGCACGCCGACGGCGCCCGAGGGTTCGAAGGCCACCTCGCGCAACGGGGCCTTGTTCGGGGTGTCGAGCGTGGTCCATGTGCCGCTGGCGTAGTCGAGCTCGTGGATCGGCCCGGTAGTCACCGTGTAGCCCATGCGCTGAGCATCGCCCCACATCCAGAAGTTGTGGGCGCCGGTCCAGAAGCTGAAGCCGACATCGAGCGATGCCACCGGTTTCCAGTTCCCGGAATGCAGCGCCGGCGTATGCAGGACGGTCACGGTACTCCCGCTGTGCACGCCGACGGTCCAGCCGGCCTTGCGGCTGCCGGTGATGCCGACGATGTTCCCGGCGGGCAGGTTGCCGGTGGCTACCGGCAGCAGCTTGTCTTCCTGCGGCGGCTTGCGCAGCAGGGTGCTGAATTCGCCGACGGCCAGCAGTTCGGCGTCGGGCAGGTCGGCCGCCGTCACGCACAGCAGCGAGTCGATGCCGGGGCCGCGCAGTGCGCTCCAGCGGCCATCCGGCGCGCGCCGCAGCACCACGCCGAGGCGGCTGGCGGCCACCACCGCGCCATCGGGCAGTTCGGTCGGGCAGTTGGCGCCCAGCGGACGCGAGGCCGCGTATTCCTCGGCCCGGTCTGCCGGCAGGCGCGGGTGGCCCCAGCCGCTCGCCGGCGCGCGCGCGAACAGCGCCGCGTGCTGCGGCGAAGCGCGTTCGAGCAGCAGCGTGTTCGAGCCGACCCGCTCGCTGCGCCTGAACAGGATGTGGTTGTTGATCGGCGTGACGATCATGCGGCCCAGGTCGACCGGCTTGCCCGCTTCCACCACGAAGCTGTCGAGCTTCTTGCTGCCATTGTCCAGGCGCAGGATCTTGTTGCTGGTGGCATCGCGGAGCGCGTTGATCTCGTATTCGCCGGGCGGCAGCGCACCGACGAACAGCGAGGTGTCGCGCGCCATGTCGGGCGCCTTGCGTTGCAGGACGAAGTACTGCGGGGTCTCGTTGTCGCGGCCCTTGGGCGGCACCAGGTGAACCGACATGTCGGTAAAGCCCTGGACCTGGCCGGTGTTGGCGGTGATGCTCACCACTACCGGGCTCTGGTTGGCGCCGGCCGGCAGTTTCAGGGGATCGGTGGCGACGGAGACCGAGGCGCAGCCCGCCAGCGTAGCGAGCAGGACGGCAACGGGAACGGAGCGGGCAAGCTGGCTGGCAAGTGGCATGGCGGCGCAGGATGAGTTAAGAAAATGACAAGTCTAGCAGTTTCCTAAAATAAAACAATCGATTCATCATGGCGCCCGGTGCGCTCTTCAGTCCAGCCCCAGCCACCTCCGATACGACCCGTAATGGTGGATCACGAAGCCGCCGAAAGGCTGCATCGCGCCCACGCTTTGCGCCGTCGCGTTCAGCTCGCGCTCCATGTCGGCTTCCTTCAGGTGGTGGAAGGAGACCTTCCTGATCGCGTTCGGCAGCGTCTCCACGCCGATCAGCACGCGGCGGTCGATGCGTTCGGCGTACCGCAGCTCGTCCAGCGCGTGGCTGACGATGCCGTCGCCGCCATCCGCATGGTCGCGGTAGTCCATCAGCGCCACGTAGTCGTAGATGTCCTGCACGTGCTGGCTCACCGGTTTCGTTTGCCCCTTGTACTCGAGGCGCATGCCGTCGAGCCAGAAGGGAATTGCCGGCCCCAGCGGCAGGGTCTGGCCGGATGCGCGCTTGGCCGCCATCAGCGCGTCCGACAGCGCGATGAATTCGCCCAGCAGCGCCATCTTGCGGGTCGACCATTCGTCGAGGATGTGCGGTTCGATGTCGACGTTGATGCCGTCGAAACGTTCCTCGGGTGCGGCGGCCTTGTTGTAGTCGAGGACGCGCTGCAGCATGGCCAGGGCTTCCTGGCGGTGCCGGGGCAGCACGTAGCGTTCGGTGTGCAGGTAGCCCGAGCCGAGCAGGGCGTAGGCCTTCATGCCGGAGGCGTGCAGGCGCCGGATCAAACGCCGGTACGCCTGGGGCTGGCTCACGATCAGGTTGCGTCCGTCAAACGCGTCGGCATACAGGAACACGGTGTCGATCGACTTCGACTTCAGGAAGTCGATGGCGCGGCCGGCGGCGGCCGGGTCGTCCAGCATCGCGTACGAATCTTCTTCCCAGGTCCAGATGGCTCGCGGGCCGATGCGCTCGGCGGCGTGCGCCCCCAGCGCGGCAAGGCCCAGCAGCAGGGCGGCAAACCAACGGCTTGCAAACGAGCGTGTCACAGGCGGGTCTCCACGTGGTATTGGCCGACGCCGAGCGGACGGCCGGTGTCCGGATGCGAGGGCAGGACCGACACGAAATAGCTGCCCGGCGCCACCTTGCGCACATCCGGACGCAGGACGATCGTCACGGTCTCGCCCGGCGCCAGCGTGCGTACCGGCGCGGCGGTTTCGTTCAGTTCCAGCCCGTGTTCGTTGGCGACGACCAAGAGCGGCACGAACGCGGGCGAGGTGTCGACGCCGTGATTGGTGAAGGTGGCTTCGAATGCCACCTCCTTCGTGTCGGCGATGCGCCGCAGCTTGCCCACGCCGAGGTCGCCGGCGTTGGCCGCCAGCGCGGTGCCGCGCAGGGTGCGTTCGCCGCCGTAGCCGGCCAGGCGTGCATCGCCCTGCGGCAGCAATGCCGTGCTGCGTCCGGCGGTGCCGTTCGCTTCCAGGAAGTCGCGGAACTGGGCCTGGGCGCGCGCCAGGGCGCCGGCGTCGGTATTCGGATCGAGCTGCATGCCGTCGCCGACCGTGTAGAGCCGGCCCTGCGCCAGGTAGGCGGTGCCGGAGACGAAGTCGCTCATCTCGGTCTTGGTCTGCTTCAGCGGAATCACGTGCAGGTTGCGGAACGACGGCTCGGTATCGAGGCCGGTGCCGATCCAGGTCACCTCTTTCGGCGTCTTCAGGCCGTGGTTGTTGGCCAGGTAGGCCAGCAGCGAGGGCGCGATGTCGAACTGCGAGGAGATCGCCTTCACCGACAGCGGCGCCTTCAGCATCGGCGAATACACGATCAGCGGCACGTGGTAGCGCTCGATGCGCGTGTCCATCGGCAGCTCGGGCAGGCGGTGGTCGCCGGTGATGATGAAGATGGTGTTCCCGTAGTCCGGCAGCTTGGCGGCGCGCTCGAAGAACAGGCGCAAGGCGTCGTCGGTGTACAGGATGCTGGCGAAGATGTCGCGGCCGTTCCGGTAGACCGGGGAATCGGGCAGCTTCAGCCCGGCCATGCGCTCGTCGACGCGGCGCAGCCAGGCCTCCTTGCCGGGGAAGGTGAAGGGGCTGTGCATGCTGGTGGTCTGGACGATGGTCACCGCCGGGCCGGCCGGGGCCCTGGCTTCGCGCTCGGATGCCACTTCCATCAGGTCGCGGTCGGCATAGCCCCAGTCGTTGCTGCGCGCGTAGGGCGGGCCGAAGTCCTTTTCGCTGACCAGGCTGTCGACGCCCTGGCGGCGCAGGAAGATGCCTTCGTTGTCGAACTCGAGGTTCGAGCCGGAATAAAAGCGCAGCCGGTAGTCCTGGCTCTTCAGGATCGACAGCAGCGAGGCGTGGCGCGGCAGCTTGTCGCCCAGCGCCGCCAGGCCGTTCTCGCCGAAGGGAAGCGAACCGAAGACCGTGGTCAGCACGCCGAAGGTGCGGCCCTGGCCGGCCACGAAGTTCTCGAAGTACAGGCTGCGGCCGGCCAGCTCGTCGAGGAAGGGCGTGAAGCTGCCCAGGCGCGCGTTCGGTCCGGAGAAGCTGCGGCCCAGGCCTTCGACGATGATGAAGACGAGTTTGGGCGGCGGCGCGCCGGGACGCGTGTTCATCAAGGGGCCGAGGGTATCGGGCGTGCGGTCGACGTGGACGAAGGGGTAGCGCGGGTCCTGGCCGGACCAGGGTGTCTGCGCCTCCGTGCGCGGCGCGGCGGCGCCGGCGCCATGCAGGCGCGCCAGGTTGCTGTCGACGAAGAAGGCGGTCTTGTTCAGCAGGTAGTCGACGTCGGCATCGGTGCGCGCCACGGCCGGCGCGAAGCGCTGCGGCAGCAGGGCAAAGGCGCACAGGCTCACGGCGAGGGCGGCGTAGCCGGCACGGGCGCCGGGACGGAACCACCAGTCGCGCACGCTCATCGACAGCAGCGCCCACAGGCTGGCCAGCGCCGCCATCACGGCCACGCCCAGCATCGGACTCAGGGTCCAGCCGCCGGCGACGGTGGCCCCGACTTCGCTCGCCGAATAGGCAAACAGGTCGGCCCCGAGCGGCACGCCCGATACCCAGTGGTATTGCAGCAGCGCCGCATGCGCCAGCAGCAGCACGCTCCACAGCAGGCCGAGCGCCGCCGTGCGCCAGCGCTGTGAAGGAATGAAGGCCAGCGGCAGCGCGCCCACCAGGAACACGAAGGCGAAGCGACCGAGCGACAGCAGGTCGTTGCCCAGGCCCGCGCCGAACAGGCTCGATTGCGCGACGCCGGCGCCGCTGGCGTGGACGGCTTCGGCGATGCGCAGGCAGAACCAGGCCGCCACCAGTGCCGGCATTGCCGCCAGCGGAAAGGCGAGTGCCCGCCCCAGGCGCTCGAACACGGAAGGACGCAGGCTTACCACCGGCGGTACAGCCCGAAGGAGAGGCCGCGTTCGCGCGCGTCATTCCCGTCGCGCGAAACATTCACGCCGACCTTGCTGCCCCAGTCGCGCGACCAGTAGCGGATCCAGGTCAGGCTGCCGCCGCCGGAACGCGCGCGGCCGCCGGCCAGCGACAGCGGGTCGTCGCTGCGGCCGCGGTTCGCCGTGGCTTCGACGTAGCTGTCGGCGTCGCCGGCATAGTAATAACGCGCCAGCAGGCGGTCGCCGCTGCTGTGCGAACCGTCGGAGACGATGTTCTGGTGGCGCAGCTGGACGTACCAGTTGCCGACGTACTTGGCGAGGCTGACGCCGTAGATGTTCACGCGCGAATCGAAGCCGAGCACGTCGTCGCTGAGCGAGGCTTCCCAGCCGCTGCCGAGCGACTGCCAGATCTCGATGCGGCCCGCATTTTCCGGGAACAGGCGGCCGGACGGGGCGCGCTGGTAGCGCAGGTTGGCGTAGGCGCCGCGCCACAAGTCGGTGTAGGCATCGAGCGCCCAGGCATAGCCGGTCTGGTCGAAGCGGTGCGCGCGCAGGGTCTCGAAGCCGATCGAGCCGCGTTGCATGTAGTGGCGCACGCTCGCGGTCTGGTCGTTCCAGCGCGGGCCGCTTCCCACATCGGTCCAGCTGCCGGACAGGCTGGCGGCCCAGGTATAGCCGGCGGCCAGCGCCGCTTCCGGGTTGCCGGCGCGCGGCTGGGGCGTGACGGCGGCGGCGAGGGCAGGGGTGAGCGCGGCGTCGAAGGCGTCGATCTCGGCTGCGTTGCCGCCGGCTGTGCGTGCCTGCGCCAGGTCGGCGCGGGCTTCGGCCAGCTTGCCGGCGGCGCGGTAGGCGCGGGCGCGGGCCAGCCAGCTTGCCGGGTCGTTCGGACGCAGGTCGATCAGGCGGCTGTAGGCGGCAATCGCCGGTTCGGGCTGGTCGTGCCACTGGTGCAGGTTGCCGAGTGCAAGCCAGACGTCGGCGTAGTCGGGCGAGGCTTTCGCTGCCGCTTCCAGGTCGGCCTGGGCCTCGGCCCAGCGGTCCAGGCGCGTGTAGGCGATGCCGCGGCCGAGCAGGACGTCGACGTTGCCGGGCGAGCGGGTGAGCAGGGCGTTGTAGGCGGCGACCGCCAGGGCCGGCTGGCCGCTGTTGGCCAGGGCGCGGGCCTGCTCGTACTGCTCGTCGAAGGAGGCGTTGGCGGCGGGCTGGAGGTGTTCGGTGGCGGGTGGGGGCGGCTGGAAATCGATGGGCATGGGATGCAGGGGAAGCGTACGTTGGCGCAACTCTGCCCGAGCGGGTAGGGAGCGTCAAGACGTGCACGGTTGTCGAACGGCGTTTGTCACCGTAAGTCCGGATCGTCTCCGGGTTTCCGTGCCGCGAGTCCAGATCGTTTCCGGGCTTCCGTGCCGCGGGTCCGGATCGCTTCCCGTACGGTGGGCACTCCGTGCCCACGCGGATCATGCGGACCGATAGCGGGGCAGGCAACAGCCCCGATGACGCGTGCGTTTACCGCGTGGGCACAGGGGCGCCCACCCTACCTCATTGATGATGGTGGCAAGATCGTCGAGCCGGAACGAGAGGCGCTAACGATCGACGCGTGGACGGGGAACCCGTCCACCCTACCTTAGAACTCTTCCCACTCTTCGGTGGCGGTAGCGGTACGCGCAGGTTTCACGACAGGCGTTGCCGCTTTCGGCTGTGCCGCGCGCGCGACGGGCTTTGCGGGCACCAGCGCACGTGCCGGCGCCGGCGCTGCAGCCACCGCACGCCCCTCCACCCTGAACACACCCACCGCCTCCGCCAGCTTCGCCGCCTGCTCCTGCATCGCCCCCGCCGCCGCGGCCGATTCCTCGACCAGGGCCGCGTTCTGCTGGGTCGCCTCGTCCATCTGGCCGATGGCCGCGTTCACCTGCTCGATGCCGCCGGTCTGTTCCGCGCTCGCATGGGTGATCTCGGCCATGATGTCGGTCACGCGGCGGATCGAGTCCACCACCTGCTCCATGGTCGCGCCGGCCTGGTCGACCAGTTTGGCGCCGGCGTCGACCTTCGCGACCGAGTCGCCGATCAGGGCCTTGATCTCCTTGGCCGCCGCCGCCGAGCGCTGGGCCAGCGTGCGAACTTCCGACGCCACGACCGCGAAGCCGCGCCCCTGTTCGCCGGCACGCGCCGCTTCCACGGCCGCATTCAGGGCCAGGATGTTCGTCTGGAAGGCAATCCCGTCGATCACGCCGATGATGTCGACGATCTTGCGCGAGGAGGCGTTGATCGAGCCCATGGTGGTGATCACCTGGCTCACCACGGCGCCGCCGTCCACGGCCACGTTCGAGGCGGTGATCGCCAGCTGGTTGGCCTGGCGCGCATTGTCCGCGTTCTGGCGCACGGTGCCGGTCAGTTCTTCCATCGAGGCGGCGGTCTGCTCCAGGGCCGACGCCTGCTGCTCGGTACGGGCCGAGAGATCCAGGTTGCCGGCGGCGATTTCGCCCGAGGCGCCGGAAATCGTCTCGGTGCCGCTGCGCACCTGGCTGACGATGGTCACCAGGCTGTCGTTCATGTGGCGCAGGGCGCGCAGCAGGGCGCCGGTTTCGTCGCGCGCGTCGGATTCGATGCGGCGCGTCAGGTCGCCGCCGGCCACGGTTTCGGCCAGTTCCACGGCCTGGCGGATCGGCCCCACGATGCCGCGCGCCAGCAGCCAGGACGCCAGCGCGCCGAGCAGCACCGAGCACGCCGTCAGCGCCGCGATCAGGGTGGTGCCGAAGCGGGCGGTGGCGTCGATTTCCTGAGCCATGCGGGTGATGTGGGCCTGCTGCATGGCGACCAGTTGCTGCACCGATTCCTGGTAGGCCCTGGCGGTGGGCGTGAACGATTCGTCGAGGATCTTCGTTGCCAGTTCCTGGTCGCCCTCGGCCTTGGCCTTGACCGCGCTGTCGCGCGCCTTGCTGTACAGCTTGCGCTGCTCGCCGATCTTCGCGAACAGGGCGGTTTCCTCGCGGCCGGCGATCAGCGGTTCGATCTGGGCGACCAGTTCGGCCGACACCTTGGCGCTGAGCGCCGCGTCTTCCTTGAAGTAGGGGCCGAGGGCCGGGTCGCTGCTCTTGACGATGGCGGCGGTGCGGCGCACGGCCGAGAAGATCTGCGTGTACCACTCGGTAATCATGCGCTCCTTTGCCAGCGGCTGCGCCAGAATGGTTTGCGTGTCGGCGGCCACGCGCTGCAGGCGCCAGACGCCGGCCGAGGCGATCAGGACCGCCATCGCCAGGGTCAGGGCAAAGCCGATGGCCAGGCGTTTGCCGATATTCAGGTGTTTCAGGAAGCCCATGACATTCTTGCCTATACAAGTGAAGGATCGGAATATCGTAGCTTGATTTATGGAAATGTTTGTTTCTTTCGCGTTTAAGCTGCACCAACATGTCGCTTTCCAGACACTTGTTGTCAATACATAACAAGTGTTTGTGTAACTGCCAACAGCAGCCCCGCAAACAGGACGGCCGTGGTCCTTGCCAGCTTGATATGAAGAAGTATTTGCGTGTTTAAGGTATAATTTCAATTTCCCGCGCGTGCCGTTCGGCACCTTCAGCACAATGACCAAATTTGTATTCGTCACTGGCGGCGTCGTGTCCTCCCTGGGTAAAGGGATCGCGGCCGCTTCCCTTGCCGCGATCCTCGAATCGCGCGGCCTCAAAGTCACCATGCTCAAGCTCGATCCCTACATCAACGTGGATCCGGGCACGATGAGCCCGATGCAGCACGGTGAAGTCTTCGTCACCGACGACGGCGCCGAGACCGACCTCGACCTCGGTCACTACGAGCGCTTCATCAGCACCCGCATGAAAAAGGTGAACAACTTCACCACCGGCCAGATCTACGAATCGGTGATCCGCAAGGAACGCCGCGGCGAGTACCTCGGCAAGACCGTGCAGGTGATCCCGCACATCACCAACGAAATCCAGGACTATATCCGCCGCGGCGCCGAAGGCGTCGATGTGGCGCTGGTCGAAATCGGCGGCACCGTCGGCGACATCGAATCGCTGCCCTTCCTGGAAGCGGCGCGCCAGCTGTCGCTGCGCTCGGGCCGCAAGGGCGCCGCCTTCGTGCACCTGACGCTCGTTCCTTACATCGCCTCGGCCGGCGAACTGAAAACCAAGCCGACCCAGCACAGCGTGCAGAAGCTGCGCGAGATCGGCATTTCGCCGAACGCGCTGCTGTGCCGTGCCGACCGCCGCATCCCGGACGACGAGCGCGCCAAGATCTCGCTGTTCGCCAACGTCGAAGAGCAGGCCGTCATCTCCGTGTGGGACGTGGACACCATCTACAAGGTGCCGCAGGTGCTGAACGACCAGGGCCTGGACGACATCATCCTGGAAGCCCTGGGCCTGGAAGCGCCGAAGGCCGACCTGTCGATGTGGACCAAGCTGATCCACACGCTGGAAAACCCGAAGCACGAAGTCACGATCGGCATGGTCGGCAAGTACGTCGACCTGACCGAATCGTACAAGTCGCTGACCGAAGCACTGCGCCACGCCGGCATCCACACCGAAAGCCGCGTCAACATCGAGTACCTGGATTCGGAAGAAATCGAAACCAAAGGCTGCGACGGCCTGGCCAAGTACGACGCCATCCTGGTGCCGGGCGGCTTCGGCAAGCGCGGCGTGGAAGGCAAGATCATGGCCGCGCGCTATGCCCGCGAACAGAAGATCCCTTACCTCGGCATCTGCCTGGGCATGCAGGTGGCCCTGATCGAATACGCGCGCCACATGGCCAACCTGCCGAACGCGAACTCCACCGAGTTCGACCTGGAAACCGACCAGCCGGTCGTCGCCCTGATCAACGAATGGCAGAACCACGACGGCAAGGTCGAGCAGCGCGACGAGAACTCGGACCTCGGTGGTACCATGCGCCTGGGCGCCCAGACCTGCGCGGTGAAGCCGGGCACGCTGGCCGCCGAAATCTACGGCAGCGTCGTCACCGAGCGTCACCGTCACCGCTACGAAGCCAACAACCACTACCTGCCGAAGGTGGAAGCGGCCGGCCTCGTGGTGGCGGCGCGTACCCCGAACGAAGACCTGTGCGAGATCATGGAACTGCCGCGCGAAGGTGACAATTCGCACCCGTGGTACATGGGCGTACAGTTCCACCCTGAATTCAAGTCGACCCCGCGCAGCGGCCATCCGCTGTTCACCTCCTTCATCCAGGCGGCCCTGGCGCACCAGGCCGGCAACGAGAAGGTCGCGGCGAACACGCCAGCATTGCAAGGAGATGCAGCATGAAACTTTGCGGTTTCGAAGTAGGCCAGGAACATCCGATCTTCCTGATCGCCGGTACCTGCGTGATCGAATCGCGCCAGATGGCGATGGACACCGCCGGCGCCCTGAAGGAAATGACCGAAGCCCTCGGCATCCCTTTCATCTATAAATCGTCGTTCGACAAGGCGAACCGCTCGTCGGGCAAATCCTTCCGCGGCCCGGGCCGCGAAAAGGGCCTGGAGATCCTGGCCGACGTGCGCAAGACGCTCGGCGTGCCGGTGCTCACCGACGTGCACGACGAAGAGATGATCCCCGAAGTGGCGAGCATCGTCGACGTGCTGCAGACCCCGGCCTTCCTGTGCCGCCAGACCGACTTCATCAACGCCTGCGCCCGTTCCGGCAAGCCGGTGAACATCAAGAAGGGCCAGTTCCTGGCCCCGGGCGACATGAAGAACGTGATCGACAAGGCGCGCGCGGCCGCACGCGAAGCCGGCCTGCCGGAAGATAACTTCATGGCCTGCGAACGCGGCGCCTCGTTCGGCTACAACAACCTGGTATCCGACATGCGTTCGCTCGCCATCATGCGCGAATCGAACTGCCCGATCGTGTTCGACGCCACCCACTCGGTGCAGCTGCCGGGCGGCCAGGGCACCTCGTCGGGCGGCCAGCGCGAGCACGTGCCGGTCCTGTCGCGCGCGGCGGTTGCCGCCGGCGTGGCCGGCCTGTTCATGGAAACCCACCCGGACCCGGCGAATGCCTTGTCCGACGGTCCGAACGCCGTGCCGCTGGGCCGCATGAAGGAACTGCTGACCACCCTGGTCGAGATCGACCGCGTGGTGAAGCGTACCGGCTTCCTCGAGAACAGCTTCAAGGCTTGAGCCTGAGTGATTAGTATTTAGTGAAAGATGCTTGCAGTCGAGGCGCCCCTGAGGCGCCTCGACTTGCATCTGCGAGACGATTTTCTTACTTTCCGGAGACTGAAACATGAGTGCTATCGTTGATATTATCGGCCGCGAGATCATCGACTCGCGCGGCAATCCGACCGTCGAATGCGACGTGCTGCTCGAATCGGGCGTGATGGGCCGTGCCGCCGTGCCGTCGGGCGCATCGACCGGTTCGCGCGAAGCGATCGAACTGCGCGACGGCGATCCGAAGCGTTACTTCGGCAAGGGCGTGCTGCAAGCCTGCGAGAACATCAATACCGAGATCAGCGAAGCCATCATGGGCCTGGACGCCAACGAACAGGCTTTCCTGGACCGCACCCTGATCGACCTGGACGGCACCGAGAACAAGAGCCGCCTGGGCGCGAACGCGATGCTGGCCGTGTCGATGGCCGTGGCGAAAGCCGCCGCCGAAGAAGCGGGCCTGCCGCTGTACCGCTACTTCGGCGGTTCGGGCGCAATGCAGATGCCGGTGCCGATGATGAACGTCATCAACGGCGGCGCCCACGCCGACAACAACCTGGACATCCAGGAATTCATGATCATCCCGGTCGGCGCACCAAGCTTCAAGGAAGCCATCCGCTACGGCGCCGAGGTGTTCCACACCCTGAAGAAAATCCTGCACGCGAAAGGCCTGGCCACTTCCGTCGGTGACGAAGGCGGCTTCGCGCCGAACGTGGCGAGCCACGAAGAAGCGATCAAGCTGATCATGGAAGCGATCGAGCAGGCTGGCTACCAGGCCGGCACCGACATCGCCATCGGCCTCGATTGCGCGGCCAGCGAGTTCTACAAGGATGGCAAGTACCATCTGGAAGGCGAGGGCCTGACCCTGTCGTCGACCGACTTCACCAACATGCTCGCGACCTGGGTCGACAAGTACCCGATCATCTCGATCGAGGACGCGATGCACGAAGGCGACTGGGAAGGCTGGGGGATCCTGACGCAAGCCCTGGGCAAGAAGGTGCAGCTGGTCGGCGACGATTTGTTCGTCACCAACACCAAGATCCTGAAAGAGGGCATCTCGAAGGGCATCGCCAATTCGATCCTCATCAAGATCAACCAGATCGGCACCCTGACCGAGACCTTCGCCGCCATCGAGATGGCCAAGCGCGCCGGCTACACCGCCGTGATCTCGCACCGTTCGGGCGAGACCGAGGATTCGACCATCGCCGACATCGCCGTTGGTTTGAACGCCCTGCAGATCAAGACCGGCTCGATGTCGCGTTCGGACCGCATGGCCAAGTACAACCAGCTGCTGCGCATCGAGGAAGACCTGGGCGACGTTGCCAGCTATCCTGGCCGCGATGCCTTCTACAACCTGAAGTAATTCTGTAGCGACTCCGCCGGCCGGTCATCGCGACCGGCTGGCGTTTTATATTCCCATCATGCGCCTGATTTCGCTTGCCCTTGCCGCCTTGCTGTTGCTGATCCAGTACCCGCTGTGGCTGGGGAAGGGCGGCATGCTGGCCGTGTCCGACCTGCGCGACCAGGTGGCCGTGGCCCAGGCTCAGCTCGACGGGCGCAAGGCCCGCAATGCCAAGCTCGATTCCGAAGTGCGCGACCTGCGCGAAGGCCTGGGCGCCGTGGAAGAACGCGCGCGCCTGGAGCTGGGCATGATCAAGCAGAACGAGATCTTCGTGCAGGTGCTGCGCCATAACGAAAAGCCGGTCGAATCGATGACCGTGCCGCCGCCACCGCCGCCACCGAAGGTCAAGGGCGGGCACGCCACGCCGCCGGTGACCCACTAACATGCATACGCAACCGCTTCCCGCCGACCTGGCGTCGCTCGAAGGCCTGTCGGCTTACCTGGCCGCGGCGTTCGAGAGCGGCGACGCCGCCTTGCTGCTCGACGCGCTGGCGTTGGCCGCGCGCGCCGACGGTACCGCCCACCTGGCCGCCGCTGCCGGTGTGCCGCAAGCCGCATTGCGCGCCGCGTTCGCATCCGGCGAACTCGACCTCGAGACCACGCTCGCGGTCATGAAAGTCATCGATCTGCATTCGCCCGGTTGAGCTTTTTTGGCCTAGAATGTTCCTTATCTCTTCTTTGGAAAGGTGAGGGCATCATGAGCCAGCAACATGCCGCAGGACCGTTCGACGTCACCGTTTCTCCGCAAGGCCAGCCCGAGGTGCGCGACGATGTCACGACCGGGCGCATGGCCATCGACAAGCGTTACCACGGCGCGCTGGAAGGCAGCGGCGTGGGCGAGATGCTGTCGGCGATGACGACCACCGAAGGCTCGGCCGGCTACGTGGCCATCGAGCGCGTGAGCGGCACCCTGCAGGGGCGCACGGGCAGCTTCGTGGTCCAGCACAGCGGCACCATGGCGCGCGGCCAGCAGGCGCTGGCGATCAGCGTGGTGCCGGATTCGGGGACGGGCGAGCTGGCGGGGATTGCCGGCACGATGCGCATCCGGATCGAGGAGCGCCAGCATTTCTACGAGTTCGATTACGAGCTGCCGGATCTCTGACAGGCTTGTTTCACGCTTAGCCAAGCGTGGCATTCAAGGTGAACAAAACAGGAAAGTGGTCGCTGCGGATCGGCTGACCCAGGCATACCCGGCGCATTCCGATGGTCTTGCCATACCAGTTGTTGTCCAGGATCACGCCGCCTTCGCATCCGGCTCTCCAGTGCTCATGGTGGCGCACGTAGGCATAGTCGAGCAGGCGCAGGACTGGCGCTATCTCGCATTGTTCGATCCCTTGGGCGAGCATGTATTCTTCCCTGAGGTACTGCTGTGGTGTATATAGCAGATAGTTACCGCGCTCCTGCAAGTCCCTCAATTCATTGCCGGCGTGCTCGAGCGTGACGTTGTAGCTGCTACTGTGCGTATAACCGCCGCCGCTCGGCAGCAACTTGTTCATGCCGTGGATGGTGGATGCCCCGGCCTGGCCTTCCACATTCATGTCGCCGCCAAAGAACAGCAAGCTCTTGATGCCGAGATTGTCGGCGTTCTCGTTAATAAAACCGATGGTGTCGACGATATTCGCGCTGGCTTTGTAGGAAGAGTTGGCGTGGTAAAAGGCAAAGCCGAAAGTGCTCTCCGTATGCCGGATGATGAGTGGTGCACGTTGCTCGCTGTCGGATAGTATGTAGCGATCCGTGACGTTGTCGAACTGGTCGGCAATGTCTTTTCGGACCAATACCAGGGAGCCGAGCGTCGTGTGTTTTTTCTTTCCGCCTTCCTGTTCCAGGCATGCGATCAACGAATAGGTGGACGCCAGGTCGCTGACCAGGCTCTCGTTGATCGTGCCGGTTTTGCCTGCTTCAAACAGGGCAAGGATTCCGGGTTTTCTTTGTGCAATGTAATAGTCGAGAAACTGCTTTTTGTCCTTGTAGGCACTCGACAGCGCGCTTTCCTGGTGGTCGAAGTGTTGGGCGTTCCAGATCATGATCGAATACACGCGCATGTCCTCTTGTCTATGTGGTACTAGCCGCCGCGTTCGGGTTCGCGCGGGCTGAACCCGCCGAAGCGCTTTACCTGCACGAAATCCGGCAGCTTGCCTCCGGCGGGATGGGCAGGTTGCCTTGTCTTGGAGAAGACCTCGGCCGCGGCGTCATGCTGGAACGCCATGAAAATCCAGAATCTGTTGGTCGCCATGTCGCGAAAGTCGTGGATTTCGTGCGACGTGATTGCCGGACTCAGACAGGAAAGATTGGTATCGAACCAGGTGCGCATCTTTACCTTGTTACTCCCCGTATCCGCACTCAGGCCGATCAGGTTCGCAGAGCCACGCCAGGCGCGTACCGCGGCATGATCGATATCGCCATGGATCAGCAGTTCGCGCGTGCGTACGACGTCGCGCAGGCCCATGTATTGCTGTTTTTCGATATCGGTCAGGCCCGTGTCCGTGCGTTCGGTACCGTGGGTGAGAAGGTCTTCCGGATTCCCCAGATGCCTGGCCGCCACCGCGGGCTGATGCACATCGACGATGCTGTGCTGGTTGACCAGTTTGGCCAAGTCGATGACGGCAGCTCCGTACAGGCTCTTGAACTGCGTGCCGCGCGTGGAATACACGCTGCGCTCGCTGGTGCCGGTGGAAATGAAGCGTTTTTTCCAGCCGCGCGTATGGGACAGCACCTGTTCGCCCAGGTCGAGATCGCGGACGGCCGTGCCATGGCGGTCGGCGCGTTTTTCCACCTGGTCGACGATGCCCGGATCGTTGTAGGTCGGGGTCAGGGATTGATACGCCCACAAACGCATGGCGTCGTAGGCGCTCAGGCCGCGCATGACGAAACGCTTCACGAAACTGCCGTCGGGCAGCTTGATATAGTGCCGGCCCTCGGGAGCGTCGCGGTCGACGTAGACCCCTGCCCGCAGACCGGTATCCCGGACGCCCGCATCCACGAAGCGGCTGTCGGCAACATACAAGGTGCCGAACGATAGCAATGGCCCCGCGCTCGTTTCGCAGGAGATGCCGTAGACCTCGCCGCCAAGGGGAGCGATCCGGATCTTGCGGTAACCGAAGCGCGCTTCGAATTCGGTCAGCAGGATCTGGAGCGCCGATTTGCCGCCCGGCTTGCCGCCGAGCCCACTGTTCATGTAGCGCTGCTCGTACTCGTGCAAGGTATTGTGGATCGCCTGGCCAGCCGAAACGGGCTGTCCATGCGGGTCGCGCGCGCCCTGGAATTTTCGCAGGTCCTCGGCGTTCAGCGGATCGAGATGGCTGTAGCTTGCAAGATGAGGCAGTGCCCGTTCCAGCAAGGCGTCGCCCTCTTCGGCGGTAGTTTTCGCTCGGTTCTTGACGCTCTGGAAGAATTGGCGGACATCTTCCTGTAAGCCGCCGTACGGTGAGGACACCGGCGCAGCTTCGATGTAGGTGAACTTGAGGCGCATCGCTCATCCTTTGTGAGGCATTGCACGACAACCTGGTCATGCCCGCATGTGGCAAGGCACATGGAGCATGTCGCTCTGTTCTTCAACTTGTTCGCGGCTGGGAAAACGCTTGATCGTCAGGCCGGGCTGCGCCTTGCGATTGATGCCAAAGTATAACTTTAACCTTTATCGGCGGCATGCCATTCGCTTTTATACAACGATTTCCAGCCACGGAAGGTGAACTGCGGGGAGGGGCTGATGCGGGGAGGGTAAGGAGGCAAGGCGCATCGACCAGGATCGATGCGCCATGCATTGGCTTGCTTGTTTCGAATGTTTAATCCGACGACGCGTCGCCTTGTTGCGCGCCGGCGCCTTGCTCCAGGAAGGAGCGCAGCATCCAGGCGTTTTTCTCATGCACTTCCATGCGGGTGGTCAGCATGTCGGCGGTCGGGTAATCGTCGAGTTCGTCAGCGACCTTCACGCCTGCGCGCAGGGTGCGGATCAGGATTTCGTTGCCGTCCACCAGCTGGCGGATCATTTCCTTGGACGAGAGCACTTCCGGCTCTTCGGTGATGCTCGACAGCTCGGCGTAGCGCTTGTAGGTGGCCGGGGCGAAGTGGCCCAGGGCGCGGATGCGCTCGGCGATCTCGTCGAGTGCGTTCCATTGCTCGGTGTACTGCTCTTCGAACATCACGTGCAGGCTCGAGAACAGCGGGCCGGTCACGTTCCAGTGGAAGTTGTGGGTCTTCAGGTAGAGCATGTAGGCGTCTGCCAGTACCTTCGAGAGCGATTCGACCATTTTGGCGCGGTCTTCGGTGCTGATGCCGGTATCCATGTGCATTGCGGTTCTCCTGTAGTGAGGTGATAGTGCTTGTTAAAAGTTGTAGCACTATTAACAATGCACAGCTTAGCACCGGCCGGAAAATCCTGCGGCACGATAAGGCTTGCCTTTCCGGTGCGGTGCGTCGCCGCTGCCGGGCCGGTGCTACAGTTCAGGTCACGTCAACCTGTGAGGGGCCGGCATGGACAAGTTTCTGATCGTTTTTCGGGGATCGACCGTCGGGGAAGCCGAAGGCCGGCAGCACGATCCATTGCAGTGGGAGTCCTGGTTCGATTCGCTGGGCAGGGCGCTGCTGGACCGCGGGGCCCTGAGCCAGGGCAGCGTCGAGGTGCCGACCCGGCTGCTCGGCCCGAAGATCAGCAGCAGCGCCATGTCGGGCTATTGCGTGATCGGCGCGAACGATTTCAACGATGCCGTACGCCTGGCGAAGACGTCGCCGATCTTCGACGAGGACGGGTCGGTGGAGATTGCGCACCTGCGTTGAATCGCCCCACCCGCGTTGCATCGCTTGCTTGCGTCCAGCCAAGGTCTGGCAGTGAAGCAGTGCAGCGGAGCAAATCCGGCGGAGCAAATTGCAGCGGAGCCAGTTCTTCTTTCAACAGAGACGAGGTGGGGGAGGCTCTAGACAGGCCCTCTCCCAAAGCGTCTCATTCAGCGTTCTCATTTTGTCTCATTCATTCTCTATCTGAACTTGTCAAAATGGCAGAGGTCAAACGAGAACCGATGAGAACAAATGAGAACGCCAGATGAGACACGTTGAAAGAGGGCCGGAGGTACGGGCCACCGCTGCTCTGCGCGAGCTTGCCGTTTATCTAGAGCGCTCTGGAAGTAGTTTATCGCCGGACGAAGCCTTGGCGTCTGCTGTGCGCGAATGGATTGCCGCGCGCGAAGCGGGAGAGGTCGCCCGCGATCCCGGCGCCTCCCATCGCAGGCCAGGCGGCTACCAGTGGAAATGCCTGTTTCTGGGGCATGGCAGCGAACTGCGCGTTTATCACGAAGGACGCTATCACTACGCCGAGGTCAGCCAGGATGTGCTGATGTATGGCGCCAGGCAGGTGTCGCCGCGCCAGTTCGTGCTGGCGGTGATGGGCGAACCGCGCAATGCCTGGCGTGAACTATGGGTACGCCGGCCCAGCGATGCGCGCTGGAAGCTGGCGTCTGTCCTGCGGCGCGAACTGGAGGCTGGCAAGCCGCCTCCCGAATCACCTGTGGGCGCCATGCGCGAAGTGGCGGCTGCCATGGCGCAAACGCTGGAAACCGCGCAAGCCATCGTCAAGGGTGCGCAGCAATTTATCGAGCCAAAATTCGAGCGGCGCGGCCGTGGCTTGCGGCGCGCGGACGATGTACTGGCGGATGACTATCAGCAGGACTGAGCAGGAGGACTGAGCCGCACGACTGAGCCGCACGACTGAACGGAAATCCGCTCAGCCGTTCAGCAATGCCTGCAGCACTGCGCGCGTCCGTTCCGGAATCGGCACCGACTTGCCGCTCGGCCGGTGCACGTACACATGCACGAAATGTCCGGCAGCAGCCGGCAGCGGCTCGTCGTTGCGGTACAGCGCGATCTCGTAGCGCACGCTGGCATTCCCCAGTTTGCTCACGCGCACGCCGACGTGGATGAGGTCGGGGAAGGAAATGGAACTGAAGTAGGAACAACCGGTCTCGACGACGAAGCCGACGACCTCGTCCTTGTGGATGTCGAGCACGCCGCGGTCGATCAGGTAGCGATTGACCGCGGTGTCGAAGAAGCTGTAGTAGTTGACGTTGTTGACATGCCCGTAGCTGTCGTTGTCCATCCAGCGCGTCGGCAGGGCGACGATGTGGGGAAAGGCAGAGCGGGGCGTGTCGCGCATCGTCCAGGGTCCTTGATCAGTGCTTCGTTTCGTCGGCAGGCGCGGTGGCGTCGGCCGTGATTGGTGTAGCGAACAATTGCGCGCAGTCGACCTTGTCGAAGGCATAGTGCTTGCCGCAGAAATCGCAGTTGATGCCCAGTTCGCCCAGGTCGGCCAGCGCCGCGTCGACTTCCGGCTTGCCCAGCATCTTCAGCATGTTGCCCACCTTTTCGCGGGTGCAGGAGCAGTGGAACTGCGGGTGCTGCGGGTCGAACACGCGGATCGTTTCTTCCCAGAACAGGCGGTTCAGCAGGGTTTCGATGCCGGTGCTCAGCAGTTCTTCCCCCTTCAGGGTGCTGGCCAGCATGACGGCGCGGTTCCAGGTTTCCAGGTCTTCCTCTTCGCTGGCCTGTTTCACCTGGTCGTCCTTGCCGGTGTGGCGCGGCAGCTTTTGCAGCAGCAGGCCGCGCGAGACCTTGTCGTCGGCCGCCAGCCACAGGCGCGTGTCCATCTGCTCGGAACGCAACATGTAGTTTTCGATGACGGTCGCCATGCTTTCGCCGTCGAGCGGCACGATGCCCTGGTAAGGCTGCTGGCCCGGCACCTTGTCGAGCGGATCGAGGGTGATCACGAAGCGGCCCTGGCCGTTGGCGTTGAGCAGCTGGCGCAGGGTGGCGTCGTCCGCCACGTCGGCGTCCGGCGCCAGTTTCGCCGTGGCGCGGATGCGCAGCTCGGCGTCGCACTCGACCACCAGCAGGCGCACCGGGCCGTCGCCGTGGATCTGCATCACGATCGAGCCGTTGAACTTCAGGTTGGCCGAGAGCAGGGCGGCTGCGGCTACCATTTCGCCCAGCAGGGAACGCACGGCTTTCGGGTAGCCGTGGCGGGCCTGGATCTCGCGCCAGGTGTCGGAAATCTCGACCAGCTCGCCGCGCACGGCGGCGTTGTCGAAGATGAATTTCTGCAGGGTGTCTTTGGTATCCGTTGTCGTCATTGTCTATCCGATTTGCTTGAGCTGCGCCTTGAACAATTGGCCGCGCGCCACGTAACTGGCGGCATTGGCCTGCAGGCGCAGCAGGTCTTCTTCCGTGAGGGTGCGTACCGCCTTCGCAGGCGCACCGATGATGAGCGAGTTGTCGGGAAATTCCTTGCCCTCGGTAACCAGCGCGCCGGCACCGACGAGGCATCCCTTGCCGATCCTGGCGCCGTTCAGGATCACGGCCTGGATGCCGATCAGCGAGCCGTCGCCGACCGTGCAGCCATGCAGCATGGCCTGGTGGCCGACGGTCACGCCCTTGCCGAGCGTGAGCGGGTAGCCCATGTCGGTGTGCATCACCGTGCCTTCCTGCACGTTGCTGTTTTCGCCGATCGTGATCCGCTCGTTGTCGCCGCGGATCGTCACGCCGTACCACACCGAGGTATTCGCCTCGAGCGTGACTTTGCCGATCAGGTTGGCCGTGTCGGCAACAAACGCCGACGGGTCGATCTCGGGCGCATGCTCGCCCAGCTGGTAAATCGCCATGGATTGCTCGCGGAAGGGTTGTAGTAGCGCTATTTTACGCCCTCGCGCCCGCCATCGTCCGATCAGTCCAATCTTTCGATCAGCCCACCAAATGGGGATGGCAGACAGGAATTCAACTGCATGCGTATAATCGGACGATTGATCCGAACGACCGTACTATTTTTGACTGGCGAGCCGACCTCATGACACCATCCCGTTCCGAATTCCTCACTGTGCGCGGCCTGCGCACCCACGTGCGCCACTGGGGCCGCGAAGGCGCGCCGAAGATCTTCATGGCACATGGCTGGATGGACATGTCTGCCTCGTTCCAGTTCATCGTCGATTGCCTGGAAGGCGACTGGCACGTCATCGCCCACGACTGGCGCGGTTTCGGCCTGACCGAGCGGACCGGGACCGACACCTACTGGTTCCCCGACTACGTGGCCGACCTCGACTTCCTGCTCGACCATTACGCGCCAAACGAACCGGTGAACCTGCTTGGCCACAGCATGGGCGGCAACGCGGTCAGCCTGTATGCGGGCGTGCGACCGCAGCGGGTGGCGAAGCTGATCAACCTGGAAGGCATCGGCTTGCAGGGCAGCGTGCCCGAGCAGGCGCCGAAGCGCATGGCGCGCTGGCTCGACGAACTCAAGACGCCGCCGGTCATGCGCGGCTATGCCAGCCTGGAGGAGGTGGCGGCGCGGCTGAAGAAAACCAACCCGCGCCTGCCCGAGGACCGCGCCGCTTTCCTGGCCGAGCACTGGTCGGCGCGCAACGAGGCGGGGGAGTACGAGATCCTGGGCGACCCGGCGCACAAGATGAGCGGGCCGCTCTTGTACCACCTGGACGAGATGGTTGCGATCTGGAAGAAGATCAGCGCGCCGGTGCTGTGGATCGAGGCGGCCGAAACGGACATGTGGCGCTGGATGGGTCCGCAGGACGGGATGCGCGCCGAGGTGGACAGCCGCCTCGCGCACATGGCATCGGTGGAGGCGCATATCGTGCCGGAGGCGGGGCACATGGTGCACCACGACCAGCCGCGGGTCCTGGCGCGCCTGATCGAGGCGTTTCTGGGGCGTTGAACGGGTGGTGTGCGCGGGGACGTGGGGCTGTTGCCTGTGCCGTTATCGGTGTGCATGATCCGCGTGGGCACAGGGTGCCCACCGTACGGTCACCGACATCGGCGAGTTCATACAAACCATCACCGCCAACAGCGAGCTCACACAAAAACTATCACCGCCAACAGCGAGCTCACACAAAAACCATCGCCGCCAACAGCGAGCTCACACAAAACCGTCACCGCCAACAGCGAGCTCACACAAAAACCATCACCGCCAACAGCGAGATCATTCGAAACGCGGATACGCAACGTGTCCCGTACGGTGGGCACTCCGTGCCCACGCGGATTCAACGTACCAATAACAGAGCAGGCAACAGCCCCACGTCCGCATGCATTCCCCCACGTCCACCCGCATGTCACAAATGCCGCGTCTCCACCGGCGCCGTCCCCCAATTATCATTGGCCCCATCGATATACCTGACCGGCGCCGAAACCAGTTCCTCCACCTCGAAATCATCCAAACTGGCCACCGTCACCGCAACAAACGGCCCGCGCAACACCGACTCTCCCGTCGAAAACACATTCACCCCACACACCCGGCAAAAGCAATGCCCATCCCTGTGCGCCCCAAACCGGTACTCCCCCAGCGCTTCCTTCCCCTGCACCAATCGAAACGCTGACGCCCCCACCTGCACCGCCCAGAACCGCATCTTTGTACAAATCGAACAATTACACTTCACCGTCCCCGTCGCAGCCAGGTCGAAGTCCGCCTCATACCGCACCGCCCCGCAATGACAACTCCCCCGATACGTCTTCATCCCCGCCGCCCAAGTTCAAGAAGAAAACAACAACTCTAGCACCGCCCAGCCGCCCCGCACAGCTGGCGCATTGCGGCGTACAATGTCCGCTCCGTCCAGTATCCGCACACGCACCGCATCCATGCTGAAAGTCGACCTGCACTGCCATTCCAACGTTTCCGACGGCGTCCTCGCGCCGGCCGCCGTGGCCGCCTATGCGCGCAAGGGCGGGGTCGATGCCTGGGCGCTGACCGACCACGACGAAGTCGGCGGCATCAAGGCAGCGCGCGCCAAGGCGGACGAACTCGGCATGCGCTTCGTACCCGGCGTCGAAATCTCGGTCACCTGGGCCAACCAGACCGTGCACCTGGTCGGCCTGCACGTCGACGAAGACAATCCCGATCTGCTGGCCGGCCTGGCCGCCACGCGCCAGGGCCGCGACGCGCGCGGACGCGAGATCGCCGCCCAGCTGGAGCAGGCCGGCATTCCCGATGCCTACGAAGGCGCCCTGAAATACGTCGGCAACCCCGACCTGCTGTCGCGCACCCATTTCGCGCGCTACATCGTCGAGACCGGGCGCTGCAGCAGCACGCCCGAGGTCTTCCGCAAGTTCCTCAGCGAAGGCAAGC
This sequence comes from Massilia sp. YIM B02769, assembly GCF_030411995.1. GTDB lineage: Bacteria > Pseudomonadota > Gammaproteobacteria > Burkholderiales > Burkholderiaceae_D > Telluria. The sequence goes on along the minus strand of NZ_JASNRC010000002.1, from coordinate 45,977 downwards.
CGGGCTACGTGCCGCACCGCTGGGCCGCGCTCGACCAGGCCATGGGCTGGATCAAGGGCGCCGGCGGCATTCCCGTGATCGCCCACCCGGGCCGCTACAGGTTCGACAGCACGGCCGAAGGCGTGCTGTTCGACGAGTTCCGCCAGCTCGGCGGCAACGCCATCGAAGTCGTCACCGGCAGCCACACGCCCGACCAGTACGCCGTGTACGCCGAGGTGGCGCGCCGCTACGGCTTCCTCGCCTCGCGCGGCACCGACTTCCATGCCCCCGGCGAAGCGCGCGTCGAATTCGACGCCTTGCCGCCGCTGCCGGCCAATGTCACCCCGGTCTGGCACGACTGGTTCTGAAGCCATGACCAGCTAGAATTCCTTACAGCGATGCATGCGCTGGTTGAACGCGTGGGCACAGGAGCGCCCACCCTACGATCGCACACTTTGTTGGCCTTAACGAAGTAGGGTGGGCGCCCCGTGCCCACGCTGTCAGTCTCCATGCCCCGCGGCATATGCCTTAAGCCCCCCATAAGCCCCCGCCCTTGAATTTCCCGGCACTCAGCCCTATCTTGGCAGCCTGTTAATGTCATTTCCGCCGGAGGCTGTACCCATGAAGCGCATCGTCTTGTTCCTCGCCACCAACCTCGCGGTTGTGCTGGTGCTTACCGTTGTCCTGAACCTGCTGGGTGTCGGACGCGCGGTGACCGCCGAGGGCATCAATGTCGGCGCCCTGGCTGTCTTCTCGCTGGTGGTCGGTTTCACCGGCTCGATCATTTCCCTGCTGCTGAGCAAACCGATGGCCAAGTGGTCGACCGGCGCGCGCGTCATCGACCAGCCGCAAAACGCCACCGAGCAGTGGCTGGTGAACACCGTGCGCAAGCTGTCCGAGCGCGCCGGCATCGGCATGCCGGAAGTGGCGGTCTACGACGGCGAACCGAACGCCTTTGCCACCGGCGCCTTTAAAAATTCCGCCCTGGTCGCCGTCTCCACCGGCCTGCTGCAAGGCATGACCCAGGACGAAGTCGAGGCCGTGCTCGGCCACGAAGTCGCCCACATCGCGAACGGCGACATGGTCACGCTGACCCTGATCCAGGGCGTGGTCAACACCTTCGTCGTGTTCCTGGCGCGCGTGGTCGGCTTCTTTGTCGACAAGGTCCTGCTGCGCGGGAACGACGACCGCGGCCCCGGCATCGGCTACATGGTCACTGTGTTCGTGTGCGAAATCGTGTTCGGCCTGGTGGCTTCGATCATCGTCGCCTGGTTCTCGCGCCAGCGCGAATTCCGCGCCGACGCGGGCTCGGCTAAACTCCTGGGCAGCACGGTGCCGATGCAGCATGCGCTGGCGCGCCTAGGCGGCCTGCAGCCGGGTGCCTTGCCGTCGTCGCTGAACGCCTCGGGCATTTCGGGCGGCGGTGGCGGCTGGGGCGCGCTGTTCTCGACCCACCCGCCGATGGAAGAGCGCATCGCCGCGCTCCAGGCCATCCGTTAATCAGACAGGAAACCGATGAGCCAATTTTTCCAGATCCATCCAGAAAACCCGCAAGCGCGCCTGATCAAGCAGGCCGCGCAGATCATCCGCGCGGGCGGCGTGGCGGCGCTGCCGACCGACTCGGCCTATGCGCTGGTGTGCCAGCTCGACGACAAAGGCGCGGTCGAGAAACTGCGCCGCGTGCGCGGCATCGACGACAAGCACCACCTGACCCTGCTGTGCCGCGATTTGTCGGAAATCGCCCAGTACGCGCGCATCGACAACAGCCAGTACCGGCTGCTGAAGGCCACCACGCCGGGCCCGTACACGGTGATCCTGGAAGCGACGAAAGAAGTACCGCGCCGCCTGTCGCACCCGTCGCGCAAGACCATCGGCCTGCGCGTGCCGGAAAACCTGATCACGCTGGCGCTGCTGGAAGAACTGGGCGAGCCGCTGATCGGCACCACGCTGCAACTGCCGGGCGACGACCACATGCTGTCCGACCCGGACGAGGTGCGCGAGCGCCTCGAAAAGCAGATCGACCTGGTGATCGACGGCGGCGCCGGCACCCTGGAAGCAACCACCATCGTCGACCTCACCGGCCCCGAGCCCGTGCTGCTGCGCGAGGGCAGGGGCGACCCCGCCGCCTTCGGCCTGTAAGTTCCCTGCGCCACTGCCACTCCGGCCGGCCCGGCCGCGCATCCTGCGCGCCGGGCCGCCTGCCGGGTTCCCTTGCCCGGCTCTGCTAGAATCCCTCCCCATGGTTGAAAATTTCAGAAACATCCTGGTCTTCGCGCTGCCCGTGCTGTTCGCGATCACCCTGCACGAAGCGGCCCACGCCTATGCCGCCCGCCGCCTCGGCGACAACACCGCCTATGCCCAGGGCCGCATGACCCTGAACCCGCTGGTCCACATCGACCTGTTCGGCACCATCATCATCCCGATCGTGCTGTACCTGACGAGCGGCTTCGTGTTCGGGTATGCGAAGCCGGTGCCGGTCCAGTTCGGCAACCTGCGCAATCCGAAGCGCGACATGGCCTGGGTGGCGCTGGCCGGACCGGCCGCCAACCTGCTGATGGCTTTCCTGTGGGTGGTATTCGGCATGCTGCTGGTGGCCTTCGGCATCGACGAGGAATTCCCGAACAAGATGGCGCGCGCCGGGCTGGTGACGAACCTGCTGATCTTCGCCTTCAACCTGTTCCCGCTGCCGCCGCTGGACGGCGGACGCGTGCTGACCAGCATGTTGCCGAACCGGATCGCCTTCAAGTTCGCCCGCATCGAGCCCTACGGCTTCTTCATCCTGCTGGCGCTGCTGTACTTCAACCTGCTCGCCTTCTGGGTGCAGCCGGTGATGTGGCTGGGCGCGCAGGCGGTCGAGCTGATCACCACGCCGCTGGCCTGGCTGCTGTCATGATGCATTCGCCGACCCCTGCGCCAAGCCTCGCCGCCTCGTCCTGGGTGCGGCGCTTCGCCCACCTGGTGCCGCAGGGCGAAGTGCTGGACCTGGCCTGCGGCAGCGGCCGCCACGCGCGCCTGTTCGCCGGCCTCGGCCATCCGGTGCTGGCGGTCGACCGCGACCCGCAGGCGCTGGCATCGGCCGCCGGCCCCGGCATCGTCACCCTCGAACACGACCTGGAAGTCGACGGCGCCGCCTGGCCCTTCGCGGCGGGCCGCTTTGCCGGCATCGTCGTCACGAATTACCTGCACCGGCCGCTGATGGCGCAACTGATGGCCAGCCTAGCGCCGAACGGCGTACTGCTCTACGAAACCTTCGCGCTCGGGAATGAACTTTTTGGCAAGCCGTCGAATCCGGCCTTCCTCCTGCGTCCCGGCGAATTGCTGGACCATGCGGCCGGCGGCGGGCTGCAGGTCCTGGCTTTCGAGGACGGCGTCATCGCCCGGCCGAAGCCGGCGCGGGTGCAGCGCCTGTGCGCTGCGGGGCAGGGCGCGGTGCAAACCGAGGTAAAGCTCGACCATTTATCTGGTGCCGAATGAACCACAGCGCCGGGCTATCCGCTACAATCGGATTTTTATTTTCCAACACGTACCAGAAATTATGATCAAGGGCAGCATAGTAGCAATCGTCACGCCGATGTTTGAGGATGGCAGTCTCGACAAGGACAGCCTGCGCAAACTGCTCGACTGGCACGTGGCCGAAGGTACCGACGGCGTCGTGATCGTCGGCACCACCGGCGAATCGGCCACCGTCAGCCCGGAAGAGCACTGCGAGCTGATCAAGCTGACCGTGGACCACGTGGCCGGCCGCATTCCGGTCATCGCCGGTTCGGGCGGCAACTCCACCGCCGAAGCCATCGCCCTGACGCGCCACGCCAAGGAAGTCGGCGCCGACGCCTCGCTGCAGGTGGTGCCGTACTACAACCGTCCGACCCAGGAAGGCATGTACCGCCACTTCAAGGCGATCGCCGAAGCGGTCGACCTGCCGGTCATCCTGTACAACGTGCCGGGCCGCACCGTGGCCGACATGAGCAACGAGACCATCGCGCGCCTGGCGCCGGTCGACAACATCGTCGGCGTGAAGGATGCGACGGGGAATATCGGCCGCGGCATCGAACTGCTGCGCATGGTCGACAAATCCTTCGCCGTGTATTCGGGCGACGATCCGACCGCTATGGCGCTGATGTTCTGCGGCGGCGCGGGCAATATCTCGGTCACCGCCAACGTCGCCCCGCGCGCGATGCACGACCTGTGCGCCGCCGCCATGGCCGGCGACATCGCGAAAGCCGTCGAGATCAACAACCGCGTGCTGGACTTGCACGCGAAACTGTTCGTCGAGCCGAATCCGGTGCCGGTCAAATGGGCGCTGACGGAAATGGGCAAGATGCCGGCAGGCCTGCGCCTGCCGCTGGCGCCGTTGTCCGCGCCGTTCCACGACACCGTGCGCACCGCGCTGCGCCAGGCGGGCCTCCTGCCGCAATCCTGAGTCCCGCAAGGGTGTTGGTTTACAGATCTGAAATCGTAACGATATGACTACTCGCAACAAAAAGACCTTCGCGACCCGTGTTTCCGCGCCAACCGCCGCGCGCGTGCTGGCATTGTCCGCACTGGCGCTGAGCCTGGCCGCGTGCACCACCGTGTTCGAGTCGGACAAGGTGGACTACAAAGGCTCGAAAAAAGCAGCGCCGCTGGACGTGCCGCCGGACCTGACCCAGCTCCAGAAAGACAACCGTTACGCCGTGCCGGATGGCAGCGGCGTGGCCACCGCGTCCGGCATGCAGGCCGCGGCGGGTACCCAGGCGGCGCCGGCTGCCGGCGTTCCTGCTGGCGTGGCGACCATCGGCCCGGTCTCGACCGATGCCGTGCGTGTCGAGCGCGCCGGCGACCAGCGCTGGCTGGTGGTCAAGCAGACGCCTGAACAACTGTGGCCGAAGCTGCGCGAGTTCTGGAACGACGCCGGCCTGCCGGTGGAAACCGAATCGCAGGCAACCGGCGTGATGGAAACCGAGTGGGTCGAGAACCGCTCGAAGATCCCGCAGGACTTCCTGCGCAACACCATCGGCAAGGTCTTCGACAAGGCCTACTCGACCGGCGAGCGCGACAAGTTCCGCACCCGCCTCGAGCGCCTGCCGGACGGCTCGACCGAGATCTACATCAGCCACCGCGGCGCCGAAGAGGTGCTGACCGGCGCCCAGAAGGAAACCACGGTCTGGACCGTGCGTCCGAACGACCCGACCCTGGAAGCGCAATTCCTGGGCCGCCTGGTGGCGCGCCTGACCGGCGCCACCGCGCCGGAGCAGGTGCAGGCCGCGCAAGCCAAGGTCGACAACGCCGCCCCGGCGCCGCAGCGCGCCAAGCTGGCCGGCAATGCCGTCGAAGTCGACGAAGGCTTCGACCGCGCCTGGCGCCGTGTCGGCCTGGCGCTCGACCGCGTCGGCTTTACCGTCGAAGACCGCGACCGCGTGCAGGGCGTCTACTTCGTGCGTTACGTCGATCCGGAAGCGACCGGCAAGGACGGCTTCTTCTCGAAACTGTTCAGCTTTGGCAGCGACGACAAGGCCAAGGAAGCCCAGCGCTACCGCGTGCTGGTCAAGGCCAACGAAGCCGGCAGCGCCAGCACGGTTACCGTACAGGACAACGAAGGCAAGGCGGATACGTCGCCGACGGCGGGCAAGATCCTGTCGCTGTTGAATGACGAGTTGAAGTAATCGTCGTCAGCGTTGAGAAAGCCGGCCCGCGTGGCCGGTTTTTTTTTATGGATGCTTCGCGTGATGGTGGGTTCGAGAACCCACCCTACGGTAGGGTGGGTACTCGTACCCACCGGCACGGCGGGTCCATGGTAAAAAATTCTTCCGACCACAAACAGTTTCGTAGGTGGACACCTGTGTCCACGCGGTAGGGCGCCAGCAAAGCCGCACAAGCGTTCAGGTCACGAACAGTAGGGACGAAAAAAAACCGGCCCGCAGGCCGGTCTTTCGAACCAGAAAAAATCTGATTACTTGGTAGCGGCAGCCGAAGCAGCAGCGTCAGCAGCGGTCGAAGCGGCCGAAGCGGCTTCCGAAGCAGCAGCCGAAGCGGTAGCGGCAGCAGCAGCAGCGTCAGCGGCTGGGGTGGTCGCAGCAGCGTCGGTGGTTGCAGCTGGAGCAACTTCGGTGGTGGTGGTGGTGGTTGCGTCAGCAGCAGGTGCTTCGACAGCAGCTGGGGTTGCTGGAGCTTCTTCTTTCTTCGAGCAAGCAGCCAGGGCAACAGCCATCAGGGAGACGATCAGCAGGGATTTTTTCATGATTTTCCTTTTAATTAAAAGTGAAGTACTTCTTGTTTTTACGATGAATAATTACCGGTAATTATCGCTCGCTGGAATTCTCGTGTACTTTGCAAATATTGCAACAATGATACACATACAACGGAACCTTCCTAACCCGATATTATAGCCAAATTTACTCATTCGCAATAGAAAAGTCATGCCAAAATGTAAGTATTATGTGACTTGTTAAGCTTCATTTTGTTACAAGATGCAACAGCCGATAAGACGTTTCTTAAGGGTTGGAAATCTTGCATAAATGCTACAGCCCGGTGACGCTCGCCGCGAGTGCCGGACGCGATTCTTCCCAGAGCGCGGCGAAGCGGTGCGCGGGCACATCCACGGCCTCCGGCGCGTCGAAAGCGGCCTCGCCGCGCATCCAGTCGCTGTGGAAACGGCGCAGCACGTGCAGGTTGTCGGCGATGCAGAAGGAGTCGGTCAGCTGGCGCAGTGCGCGCGGCGTTTGCCGGCATTCGACCAAGTGGCTGTAGTCGCGCAGCAGGCGCAGGAAGCGCGGCGCGTTGCGTTCGATGTGGGCGGGGTCGTGGCATGCCAGGCGCAGGCTGCCGCCGCCCATCAGGAAGGTGCGCAGCTGGGCGTCGACCTCGCTTGCGCCCAGCGGAAAGACCGCGAAGTCGGGGTCGAACATGTCGAGCCGTCTTGTTGCCCGCGCCATGACCGCGCGCCACTGCGTTTCGCAGTCGCGGCGGGTATCGAAACGGATCAGCAGCGGCTCGTTCATCCCAATCTCCTCGGTGATTTACCCCAGTTCGATCCAGCCGTCCTGGTACCAGGTGTAGAGCGCTTCCAGCACGTCGTCGGAAGCCTCAGCCAGGGTCTCGCCGTCGAGGCGGCGTTCGTTGGCCAGCACATCCAGCACGATCTTGTCGGCGCGGTTGACGGCGAACGACTCGCCGTTGATGAAGACGTGCTTGCCGCGGTACAGCATCAGGGTCTTGCTTGAGAGCTTCAGGCCCTTCTTCGCGGCCGCTTCCATGAAGCGTCCCACGACCAGCGGCTTGGCCGGGCCGGTGAAGAACACATTGTGCTTCGGCTCGGACATGTATTCGCCGAAGAAGATGGTCACGTCTTCCTCGTCCCAGCGCACCTTGTTCAGCTCTTCGGTGATGCTGGCGAGCATCTCGCGCGGGATCTCGGCCGGGTTCCTGGCCGGCTGCTGGCCCGGGTCGGCGTAGCGGCCCGGCAGGTCGATCGAGTCGGCCATGAACTGCAAGAAGGCTTCGCCGAGTTCCTGGAACGAGGGCGAGCGGAAACCGATCGAGTAGGTCATGCATTCGCCTTCGGCGATGCCGTCGTGCGCGTAGTGCGGCGGCAGGTAGAGCATGTCGCCCGGTTCCAGCACGAATTCTTCTTCCGGGGTAAAGTTCGACAGGATCTTCAGCGGCAGGCCGTCGACCAGCGACAGGTCCTGTTGCGCGCTGATCTTCCAGCGGCGCTTGCCGTGGGCCTGCAGCAGGAACACGTCATACGAGTCGAAGTGCGGGCCGACGCCGGCGCCGTCGGTGGCGTAGCTGATCATCAGGTCGTCGAGGCGCGCATCCGGCAGGAAGCGGAACTGGCGCAGCAGGTCATCGGCCTTTTCGTCGTACAGGTTCACGCCCTGCACCAGCATGGTCCAGTTCTTCTGGTCGCGCGATGGGAGTTCGGTGAGGGGGCCGTGCTGCATGTCCCACAGGCCGTCGACCTGGGTGACGAGGCGCGATTCGACGAAGTTCTTGGTGGCGAGGTCGGCCAGCCGCTCGAACTTGAGCAGAGGCTTGAAACCGGGGATGGCGCCGCGGATCAGCAGCGGCTTCTTGTGCCAGTATTCTTTGAGGAACAGGGCGGGAGTGATGTTCCCGAGGAGCGGTAATTTTTTCATGCGTCATTATAACCAGCCGGGCAACAGGCGGCACCGGCCCGAGGGTATAATCCGAGCCTTACAACGAAAGGATGTGCGATGAAGATTGCCAAGAATACGGTCGTGTCGGTCAACTACAAACTGTCGGATGCGCAAAACAACCTCATCGAGGAAGGCGCCCAGCCGATGGTCTACCTGCACGGCGGCTACGAAAACACCCTGCCGAAAATCGAGGAACACCTGGACGGCAAGGAAGTCGGCTTCAACTCGACCCTGCAGATCGAGCCGGAAGACGCGTTTGGCGACTACGACGCCGAGCTGGTGAAGGTCGAGGAGCGTGCACGCCTGCCGGAGCCGATCGAAGTCGGCATGCAGTTCGAAGGCATGGCCGATGGCGCGCCGGACGACGAGCCGGTCATCTTCACCGTCACCGAGATCGCCGACGACAAGGTCGTGCTCGACGGTAACCACCCGCTGGCCGGCATGGCCCTGCGCTTCGAGCTGTCGGTCGTCGACGTGCGCGCCGCCACCGACGAGGAAATCGCCCACGGCCACGTGCACGGCGCCCACGGTCATCACCACGGTGAAGACGAAGGCGACGACGAAGGCGAAGCGGGCGACCAGTTCCGCAGCCAGCCGCTGCACTGATTGCTGGATGAGAACCGGGACTGCGTGTCCCGGTTTTTTTTTGCGCTGCGGGTTTGTCCCGGTCAGGCGTTTCGACGGGATGATGGTGGCGGGTCGAATGAGGCCAACATGATGCAGATGTTCGCGTGGGCACGGAGTGCCCACCGTACGGTTTAAGCCGCAGATCATTGCCGGCGCTGGCAGCACTCGAACCTCGACCGTACGGTGGGGGTTTCAAGGCCGGGGCCTTGAAACCGAATGTGCCCACGCGGAACGCGCCGCATGGTTGGCGCCATCCCGTTCACGCTGCCAACGAACACCACCACCGTAACCCGGTGATCACCCGCCAACGCTAATCCGCCGCGTCCTTCACGACAAACAAGGATGTAGACCCCGGCTTCACTTCCACCTCGACCGCCTCGTCATCCACCGACAGGTGCCCCAGGTTCCCGCGCCATTCGATCTCCGGCCGCTTTCCCTTGCCCAGCCCCGCGCTATCGACCAGCAGCACCTTGCCATCGAATTTCTTCGCCAGCGCCTGCACCTGCTTGCGCGTCGCCGCAAAGCCATCAAAGGCGGGCGAGCCGCGCCGCAACAGGCTGGGCGCCTCGGGCTGGGTCAGCGGCTTCAGGTCCCCTTCGGAAAACAGCACGATCGCATCGAGCTTGTCGCCGCGCGCCAGCGTGAACAGGCGGTTCAGCCAGAAGCGCGTGGCCACTTGCCGGTCTTCGTACTCGCTGTTCCTGCCCGCCGCCGCCAGGTAATGGTTGTTATTCGCCGGCAGGTTCACGCTCGCATACAGCACCTTGCCCACGGTCCAGTGGGCATTCTCGGCATACGCGCGAAAACGCGGACTCATCGACAAGCGCGTCAGCGACAGCTTCTTCACGCCGAGCGAATTCGGCTCGCCATGGAACAGTTCGCGCAGCCGGTTCAGGCGTTCGACCGCATTCGTGCGCCCGGCCGAATTGCGGCAGGCGGTCCAGTCGCTGCCGGCCGGCAGCACGATCACCGGGCGCCTGACGCGCTCGACCAGGTCGCGCCGCGCCTCAAACACGCGGTCGCCGCAGGACTCCTGCCCATGCTTGATGCCGGTGACGACCACGAAGGCATTCGTCTTGTCCGACGTATCCTCCAGCGCCTTGCGGAAGCGCTTGTCGCTCCTGGCGTCGAAGCTGTGGCCGATGACGCCGAAGTGGTGGGTGTCGTCGTCCCGTCCACCCGCCACAGCCGGCAGGCTCAGGGCCGCGCACAGGGCGGCTGCCAGCAGGACGGAAGCGGACGGGCGGCGCATCAGGCAGCGAGGCGCTTCAGTTCGTAGAGGCGCGCCAGCGCTTCGCGCGGCGTCAGCGCATCCGGGTCGATGCCGGCCAGGGCATCGAGCAGTTCGTCCGACGCGGCCGGCGCGTCCGGCACGGGCGCTGCGGCTTCTTCCCCGGCCGGCTCCTCGCACACCTGGGCGAACAAATCGCGCTGCGGCGTGGCGTCGAGCGCCTGCGATTCCAGCCGCGCCAGGTGCTTGCGCGCGGCCTTGATCACGGCCGGCGGCACGCCCGCCAGTTGCGCCACCTGCAAACCATAGCTCTGCGAGGCCGGGCCATCCTGCACCGCGTGCAGGAACACGATGCTGTCCTTGTGCTCGACCGCCGACAGGTGCACGTTGGCGGCGCTGGCGTGGGTCTCGGGCAGCTGGGTCAGCTCGAAGTAGTGGGTCGCGAACAGGGTGAAGCTGCGGCTGTTGTCGATCAGGTGGCGCGCAATCGCCCAGGCCAGGGCCAGGCCGTCGAAGGTCGAGGTACCGCGTCCGACTTCGTCCATCAGCACCAGCGAGTGCTCGGTGGCGCCGTTCAGGATCGCCGCCGATTCGGTCATCTCGACCATGAAGGTCGAGCGGCCGCCGGCCAGGTCGTCGTTGGCGCCGATACGCGTGAAGACGCGGTCGATCGGGCCGATGGTGGCGCTTGTCGCCGGCACATAGCTGCCGATATAGGCCAGCAGCACGATCAGCGCGGTCTGGCGCATGAAGGTCGATTTACCGCCCATGTTCGGGCCGGTGATCAGGAGCAGGCGCCGTTCGTTCGACAGCTTGCAGTCGTTGGCGATGAAGCGTTCGATCTGTTTTTCCACCACCGGATGCCGGCCTTCGACGATGGTGAGGCAGGGCGCGTCCACCAGCTGCGGCGCGCACCAGTTATTCACCAGCGCGTGCCTGGTCAGCGCCACCAGGGTATCGATCTGGGCCAGGCCCTGGGCGACGGTCTGCAGCTGGCCGATGTGCGGCGCCAGGCAAGCCAGCAGCTCGTCGTAGAGCTGCTTTTCGCGCGCCAGCGCGCGGTCCTGGGCCGACAGCGCCTTGTCCTCGAAGGCTTTCAGTTCGGGCGTGATGTAGCGTTCGCAGTTTTTCAGGGTCTGGCGGCGGCGGTAGTCGTCGGGCACCTTGTCGGCCTGGCCGTTGGTGACCTCGATGTAGAAACCGTGCACGCGGTTGTATTCGACGCGCAGGTTGGTGATGCCGGTGCGGGCGCGCTCGCGCGTCTCGAGGTCGACAAGGAACTGGCCGGCGTTCTCCGACAGCGCGCGCAGTTCGTCCAGGTCGGCGTCGTAGCCGCGTGCGAACACGCCGCCATCGCGCACCATGGCCGCCGGTTCTTCCATCACGGCGCGGGTCAGCAAATCCAGGCAGTCGGCGGGCGGCAGCAAGGCATCGTGGATTTCGCGCAGCAGGCAGGAGTCGCCCGGGATGAAGCAGCGCGCCACGCCCTGGCGCAGGGCCGGCAACTGCTTCAAACCGTCGCGCAGGCTGGCCAGGTCGCGCGGGCGCGCCGACAGCAGGGCGATGCGCGTGGTGATGCGCTCGATGTCCGGCACCTGGGCCAGGATGCCCGACAAGCCGTCGGCCGCATCGCCCTGGGCCAGGGCGGCGATCGCTTCGTGGCGCGAGCGCGCGACCGACTGGTCGCGGCGCGCATGGTGCAGCCAGTGGCGCAGCAGGCGCGACCCCATCGCGGTGCGGCAGCCGTCGAGCAGCGAGAACAGGGTCGGCGATTCCTGGCCGCGGATGGTTTCGGTCAGTTCCAGGTTGCGGCGGGTGGCGGCGTCCAGGCCGATGAATTCGTTTTCGGCCTCCACCGTCAGGCTGTTCACGTGCTGCAGGCCGCGGCCCTGGGTCGCGTGGGCATAGCGCAGCAGCGCGCCGGCCGCGCCGAACGCCGCGCCCAGGCCATCGGCGCCGAAGCCGGTGAGGGTCGACACGGCCAGCTGGTCGACCAGCGCCTTGTGACCCTTGACCACGTCGAAGTGCCACTCGGGCACGCGCTGGGTGTGGGCGACCGGGCTGTCCTCGAACAAATCGCCGTCGTCGGCGCGCAGGATCTCGGCCGGCGCGATGCGTTCCAGTTCCTGGGCCAGGCGGATTTCGTTGGCGCGCGCGTCGCCCGTGAATTCCATCAGGCGCAGCGCGCCGCTGGCCAGCGACATCCAGGCCAGGCCGGTGGTGACCTGCTTGCGATTCGTGACCGAATACAGGGCCAGCAGCGGGCGCTCGGCCTTTTCGGGCAGCAGGTCGGAGTCGGTGAGGGTGCCGGGCGTGACCACGCGCACGACCTTGCGCTCGACCGGACCTTTGGAAAGCGCCGGATCGCCGATCTGTTCGCAGATGGCGCAGGATTCGCCCAACTTGACCAGCTTGGCCAGGTAGGGATCGAGCGAGTGAAAGGGCACGCCCGCCATCTTGATCGGATTGCCGCCCATCGAGCCGCGCGCGGTCAGCGTGATGCCGAGGATGCGCGCGGCCTTTTCCGCGTCCTCGAAGAAGAGTTCGTAGAAGTCGCCCATGCGGTAGAAGACCAGCATGGTGGGGTAGTCGTTCTTGATGCGCAGGTACTGCTGCATCATCGGGGTAATCTTGCTTTTGCCGTTGTCGGTAAGTCGTTGATCTAGCGGCATATCTTTGGGTAAGTCCATGATCTATATGATGATTCGGCGGGGTGCGCAATTTCTCGCTTTAGTCACGACACATCACTACACCTCTCAACACTCCACATTTTGGCGTAGGATTTAGCGATAACTCAGCAGCGCCTTACGCTACAATTGACGCCTCGCGAAGCTGTTCTGCAAAAAGCTACGCTGTGATTACGCCGAGAGGGAAAATGCAATTCGATGCGAAGGCTGCCAAGCTCCTCGAGCCTGGCCAACACTTTACCATTTCCGACTGCCCAGGGCTGCGATTGGAGGCCTCGGCGTCGACGCGGTCATGGGTCTACCGGTTCAAGAGTCCTATTGACGACCGCATGCGGCAGGTGAAGATTGGCACCTGGCCAAAGATGTCGCTGGTGGCCGCGATGGTCGAGTGGGAAAAGTTACGCGAGATCCGATCCGCTGGACGCGATCCGGCTGAAGAGCGGCGAGCGACCCGTAAGAGTGAGCGTGAAGCTGATGATGCCGCGCGCGCTGCTGCAAGCCGGCGCCTTACCGTGCGCAAGCTATGCGATCTCTATCTGGAAGGCCAGGTGGTGCGGAACCGCAAGCCAAAGAGTGCAGCCGAGACACGCCGAACGTTCGAGAAGATGCTCGGTGACTTCGGCGACCTCGATCCAGCTGCTGTCACGCGCGCTCAGGCATTCGACCTTATCGCGGCCTATATCGATACGCCTGTTCAAGCGGCTAGGCTCCGCGCGGAGCTGGGGGCAGCTTGGGACTACGGCCTCGATGCCGGCCGGCTGGACTCAAACATTCCGAACTGGTGGCGTCTCATCATGCGTGGCAAGCTGCGCAGCAAGGGACGAGTGCGTGAAGGCGAGTCAATCGGTCCTGCTAAGCGCGTCCTCAGCGCCGAAGAGGTCGGTACGCTGATCCGATGGCTGCCAAACTTCTCACGCCTGGTTGACGACGTTGTGACTCTTTACATGTGGACCTGCACCCGGGGCAGTGAGATCCTCAGTATGGAAGTCAATGAGATAACTCACGAAAGCGATGGCCTGTGGTGGACGGTGCCAAAGGACAAAACGAAGAATAGTTGGCGTGACCACGCGGGCGATCTTCGTGTGCCGTTAGTCGGTCGAGCGGAGGCAGTCGTCCGCAGGCGTATGGAGTTGGTGAAGTCCGGCTTCCTATTTCCATCCAATGGGAAGAGCGGACATGTCGAGCAAAAGACCGTGAGTGCGATGGTTTGGATGCATCAACCTTATTCAAAGACACGCCCTGAATATACACGTGCTCGGCTTCCTGTTTCGCATTGGTCGGTTCATGACTTGCGGCGTACCGGACGGACGCAGCTTGCAGCAATGGGCTGTCGCGACGAGATTGCCGAAGCAGTCTTGGGACACATGCCAGCGGGTATAGTCGGTATCTACAATCTGCACCGCTACGATGCGGAACGACGCGAATGGTTGAGGCGACTAAGCGACCACTATGAGAACCTGGCAAAAGTCAATAACGCCATTTAAAGAGAGGGCACTATGGCTACGGAATCTGCAGATATTGACCTGATCACAATCATCACTTCAAGTGCCTTCGTCGCGGCTTTAGTAAACGTAGCCTGGAACGCTCTATCGAAATGGCTCGACCGACAGCGGGAAGCTAAAAAGGAGGAATTAAAGGTTGCTCATGTATATCATGCAGTCATCCTTCATCTCGAAACCTATGCGTACAAAGCTAACGGACAGCTTTACGACATCAGCGTTGCTATGGACCGCTATCGTGGTCTGCGGGATGATAAGGCGTTTGATCGGGTCCGCACTGAGCGCTTTAAGTTTGAGCCGGACCCAGACTGGACTGTACTACCGATATCGTTCGTCGACAGAATGAAAACGTTTGTGATTCAATCTGACCAATGTGATGGGTGGATCCGCGCACAGTTTGACCTATGGGCTGGGATCGATGAGGCGTTTGAGTTGGAAGAGCAGCGGATTGCATGGTATGCACTTCGTGCCTGTACTTTAGCTTCCGAACTGCGTCTGCAGATCGAAGTTGACTGCGCTAGCATGGAAGACATAATCAAGCATTTCCAATTTATCATCGATCGGTGCTGGGATCATTATAAAGCCAATAATGGAACCACTAATCTCGTTCCCGAGTTGCGGGCCCACTTTGCGAGTACCTCGGCACTTAGAGGCTAGGCATCAAATCGGTTTAGTGCTGTCGGCGGGATGTATTGGAAGGTGGGGCTAAATCGGAAACAGGACGGGCCTCCGCCCACTCCTCGACCTCACGGACAAGCCATGCAACGCGGCGGCCAGATAGCTGGCGGGGAGGCGGGAACTCCCCGTCGCGCACCAAGCGCTGGACGGTAGTGGCGGCAAGAGCGACCACTGTTGCGACAGCTTCAAGTTCAAGGTAAAGAGGTTTCACGATATTCCAATTAATTCGTTGTTGACTGTTTCGACTTGGGCTTGCGCTTCCCTGAACGCTTTCTCAGCAGCCTGTCATGAACGATGCGGTCGAGGGCATCGCCAAGCGTCATGCCGTCCTTGAACTGGATGAACTTGACCAAGGCTTTCTGCACAGCCTGCGACACGACCACTTGCGGGAGCAAGGCTTTGCCCTCGGCCTCGAGCTTTGCCAGGCGGCGCTTTTGCCGCTCTGCTGCAGTCAGGGCCTTCCCGGACGAGGGCCGCCCCCGCTTCGCTGGCGGTTTAGGCTGGTTGCCTTCTTGCGCGATGGAGTCCATAAGCGTTTCTTCCTCTAGGAATTGTCGTGAACATTCACGGAAATTCCTTGCCCCTCTTGCGAGGTGATGGCACCCTGCGCACTCGGAGTCCTACGCACGCACTGGTTGCACATCGTGTTCGCACCGGTGAACTGCATGTGGGATCGGCGCTTTCGGCATGGTCCTTGGCAGTTACGCATCGGCGAGTAGGCGCCTACTGAGCTCTCGCGTTGGATGCCAGCGTGCCGGCCCATCGTCGCTCCCGGGTTGAGGCAGGCGGCTGCGAGGCGACGATGGTCCCAGCTGCTGATGCGGCGGCTCACACGGCCTCCCTTGGATTGTCGAGAACAGCCTGCACGTAATCCAGTACTTCCTGGGCTTTAGCGTCGCCCTCATAAACGTCCCGGGCGTTGGCGATTGCGTCGCGGAGCACGATGCCCTTGAGCTTATGCACTCCAGCGACAACATCACGAATCTCGTAGTCGTAGCTGGCGCCAAAGACGATGGCAGCGATGTCTTGCATTCCGCGCTTGAAGCGGTCTTTTCGGACGATCTTTCCATCACCACGGCGCTCGTAGTCCGCTGGGCTTCCGTCTCGGAATTCTGGTGCTCGGAGATCTTGTTCAGTTACGTCATGGCTCAATTCAACTCTCCTGTTGCGTCTTCTTCAATTTGCACCACGGCTTATTGCTCGGTCCCCAGGAGTGGCCGCAGTCGGCGCACTCGGGTGGGCACTTGCGAGGCTGCAGGGACTGACGCTGGGCGTGGGTAGCGAAGCCAATCAGGGCGCAGATCGCCAGCAGCCACAGCGTTATGCCGAGGCGGGTCATGCTGTGTATTCCTGTTCTGCCAGCTCGCAGAAGAACGAGCAGGATGGCAATTTTTCGTTACGCCGTGCCGGTCCTGGCGGTATGTCCCGTAGCGAATAGCGTTTCCCTGTTTCGCGGTTACGGAACAGGTAGGCGTTTGGCCCGATCGCTTCCTGCAAGTCGGCAAGCTCGTTAAATTGCTCGGGGAAATCCTGCTGAATCGCACGAAAATAGCCTTCGCCACCCTTGACGCAACCGATGCAATTAGCGTTCTCGTAGCCCATTCGATACATCAGCGGTAGCTCGATCCCAGCACGCTGGATCATGGCCTTGCAATCCTCTTTGCCCAGGCCTGCGTCGATTAATGGTGCAACTACACGCCGGTCTGGGTTGCGCTCGCGGAAGTCGTCAAGGCGCTCGACTTCTTCCGCTGTGTACCCGAACACCATTACGTCCCCAGGCTGCTTCCACTTGTCGAGTAGCCTGCGTTTCAACTCTGTAGTGCAGGCCGCGCCGTACCGACTCTTGATGAATTGCTTGCGGCGGAATATCTCGATGGTCGATGCGTTGTATTTTTCATCGCTCAGCACCGTAATCTCGCGCCCGAACCAGCGCTCGCAGTCGGACAGGAAGCGGCGGTTGTCCTCGTGTTCCTCTCTGACGAATGCGTTGATGATCTGCACGTCGTACGTGGCGCCGTACTGGGCTAGTGCAAGCTTAGTGGCCACCGCCGAGGCTGCACCACAGGAGAACTGGCAAACGATGCGGATCACGCTGCCTCCTGTATCTTCGGCACGTCAACGGCCGGCGGCGTCGACCGGAATGCAGCCCGGCGCCGCAGCAGCGCTCGCGCCTTCGCGGCCAGCGTATCGCCGTGCACCAGGCAGCTGGCGAACGACGCCACCTCGGTCATGAAGGCGCGCCAGCCTGCCGGCTCCAGCGGGATCAGGTCTTGGTCGACCACTTCGTCGAGCGCGACCAGCTGCTCGCAGATGTGCGTCAGCAGGGCGGTGCGGTACTGGGCCAGCGACTGGTAGGCAGCGGCCCGGCCGTCGTCGGCGATCAGGTCGCGCAGGCTGTGCAGGTAGGAAGCGGTGAGGGTAGTGGTGCTCACGGTGGTCCTTTCAGGCGCCGACACTGGCGCAGTAGACTTCGACTTCGCACTGGGCCTGACGCAGGTGGTTCACGGCCACGGCCGGCAGGCGCCGGTCCATGTTGGCGATTGCGGTGCGGATGTGCTCGGCCTCGACGTCGGTGATGCGGATGCGGCCCTCTTCCTCGAAGCGGTCGCAGATGTCGGACAGTGCATCGTTGCCCAGGTCGAGCTCATCGCCGGCCAGGCCGGCGCGGCCCAGCGTGGCGAAGAGCTTGGACAGCTGGTTATAGGTGTCCGGCGTCGGGTACGTGATCAGTGCTTCGCCTGCCATGCGCAGCTGGAGCGCCAAACGCTGGTAGGTCTCGGTCGTCATGGGGATGCGCGCGCCCTGTTGGAATGCTCGTTTGTGCATGGCAGGATCTTTCTTTTATGGTTTGCCGAGGAGGACGGTGAAGCCGTTCTCGCGGGCCGAGTCGATGTAGGCCTGGAAGGCGTCCTCGATGACGGTTTCAGGGCGGTCGAGCTCGTACCAGAACTTGACCTTGCCGGCGCCCAGGCGGTACTTCAGGCGGGCACGCACCTTGTAGCCTTCGCCGTTCTTGAAGAGGCGGGCGCCGATGGCGAACTCGCGCGGGATTTCGATAGTGCCGGCGGCAGCGCGCGCGTCGATGGTCTCGCTGTAGGCGAGCTGGACCTGGCCGTTGTCCAGGCGGCGTTGGCTGCTGAAGTTGACTTCGGTCTTGGCCTGCAGCGTCAGCGCAACCTGCAGCAGGGTTTCGCCGGATGGCGCAACCACGTCGGCGATGTTGTCTTCGAGGAAGATGGCAAACGCTTCCTGTTCCATCGGCACTTTGTTGTAGCGCATCCAGGTGTTGAACTCGCGGCTCAGCTCGGCCTGGAAGATGGCGCGGTGGTCGCGCCAGCCGGCTTCTTCGCTGCCGTGCACATGGTCGTTCAGCACGGCGGTCAGGGTGCGCGCATCCGGGTCTGCGTAGATGTAGACCTTGCCGGCTTTGCCCTGATCTGCGACGAACACGTTGAAGCTGGCGATCTCGCTCAGGTGCACGGTGCCGGTCTTGCGGTGCGGCGCGTAGCCGGCCTTTTCGATGGCCGTCGTCAGGTCGATGAGCTTGTGGCCATCGGGCACCACGACGTGGAAGGTGTTCTCGACCTCATGCGGGGCTGCTGCTGCCAGTGCCATGGCGCCGATCTCTTCGATGGCCTTTGCCAGGCCGTTATTGTTGTCGTTCACTTCGCTGCTTCCTTCAGGGTGATGGGTTGAGGTGGGGTTGCTTCACGCAGCTCCAGGTTGCCCTGGCGCGGATGGTTGCGGGACAGGTCGTGGTCTTCGGTAAGCCAGAAGAAGTCCTCGCCGCGCTCGGGGTTCGGCAATTTGAGGGTGACGCTCTCGCCGATCACGATCTTGTCGACGTCGGCGCCGCGGCCGGCGGGCTTCACCTTCAGCTTCAGGATCAGCTCGCCGCCCTTGCCGGTTTCTTTCACCTTTTCGAGGAGGGTGGCCAGCTGGTCGCTGAGTTCCGCGTGGGTGCGGCCGTCGCACAGCTCCTGCAGAAAGACGGCGAATGCCTTCTTGCTCATGGGTTGGAAATCCTTTCTAGTCTTGGTCGTTGGCTTGCAGCTTCTTCACATCGACGCACGCTCGGCGCTGCATATGCCGGCGGGCGACCACCTCGAGGATGATCTTGAGGCTGGGGTTCTTGAGCATCTCGTCCAGCGGCCAGCTGCTGCGCAACCTGGTGTGCGCTATTTCGAGCGCGGCGCGATCGGGCGAAATGCGAGGCACGTCAGCGCATCCGGTTACGGTAGGCCCGGGCCAGCGCCTCCAGGCGCGGCATGCCGATGAAGCGGTAATAGCGGTAGAGGGAGCGGAAGCCCATGTCAGCCTTCCGTGGCAGGCTTGCCGGCGCCGCCGGCGGCCCAGAACTTCACAGCGTTTTGGGACGCATGCCAAGCGGCAGCAGGCTCGGCCGAATTGGCTTCGGCCAGCCAGTACGCGCGATGCTGTTCCGTCAGGCCGTTCCACCAGTCCATGCCCATCTGCTCGTCAGCTGTGGGTTGACGTGCCAGCGATGTAGCTGCCGCTTGCGGCAATGGCTGGGTAGCCATCAGGTTCCAAAGCACAGCGTCCAGTTCCCGCTCGCCCAGGCCTTCCATCGTCCCGGACAGCTTCGCGATGAAGCTGTGCAGGCGGCGGTCGGAGTCGTGCGGCTCGGCGCGGGTTGCCTGGAGGGCGCAGTCGAGGATCGCCTTGCGCAGCGAGTCGATGCCGGTCTTGCTGGGTTGCTGGGGCAGGGTCAGTGTTGTGCGGGCCGGGCGGGCTGGCAGCGCGCGCATCTCCTGCAACTGACGGAGGCGGATCTGGCCGTCCATCAGCGGCTCCCGGCGATCACGGTAATGCCGCAAGGCTGGTCGGCGAACAGCTCGGCCGCATGGTCAAACGCCTCCGTGCTGGAGCGCGCGATGGCAGTGTATTCGGTGGGATCGCCGCCAGTGCGGACGGTGACGTGGAAGGTGCGCATGTGCTCTCCAATTTCGCTCTGCGGATGCCGAGCTCGTTGAGAGTACTTTAGCGAATACTAAACCGTTGGTCAAGTGAATACTAAACAGTTAGACGGTTTCGCGAACTGGCCGCCACATCGACCTCGCTGGGCTGCTGTGCGATTGCAGTTACGCGGGGCGTGAAAAAGCCCGCACTAGGCGGGCTTGAGCGACTGAATGAAGTAAATTACAAATCTGCTACCCAAGGTTTAAGTGCCAAGGCTAGGGTTGAATTCTTGTCCTTGGCAAATTTTTCAGCGTCCATAGTGAAGACGGTTCCTCGCAAAGGGTTTTCTCGATCGGTTCCTTTATACTTGATCTCATGCATAACCCATCGATCGCTCACAATTTGATAGGTGATATCCACGTCGTAAGTGCTGTTTCGTTGAGGCGGAGCGGTAGACTCTAATGCCTCCTGTTCCGTGTCAGCAACAGGCGAAACGGAGATGACCACTGGAAAGGAAACAATGCCAATTAGAGGATTTACGAGTGAGTCAGTTTTTTTTACGTCATATCGGACATCCCCTGCAACTGCGTTCTGTCTGACCCATTTTTGCGTGGTAGGGAGCTGAAAAGATCGGCTCCATGTCTTAGTCGCCGATGCCGCTGCCACCAACTGCTGAAAGGATTTAACCGGGTCAAACTGCTGGGTAACTGTAGGTTGCTTCACAGATTTTGCTGGTCCGGAAACTGCTGGGCTTACCAAGGCCGCAAGGGCTATACTGAATAGTAACCTCTTCATGGTCTCTTTCTCTCGTCGGCATCTGGGCGTGCCGCTGCGCCTTAAAGTCTTCCGCTCAGCGGCCGGCCTGGCTGGTAGACAACGCGGCCCACTATGCTGATCTGCCCGCTGCGTACGTTGATCGGTTTAACGTCAGGGTTCACACTACCGAGGTACCACTGGCCGCCACGCTCCACCAGTTGCTGGACACAAGCCTCGCCGTTCCAATTCAATGCGTAGACGTCCCCATTGCGTCGAGCCTTGTCGCTGGTATCGATAACAACCCAATCGTCTTCGAACAGCAATGGCTCCATACCACGGTCGCGCACGCGCATTGCTAATAGTTGCCTTGCATTGAGCCGAAGGGTGTCGAGCTCGTGCTGTAACACCAAGAGTGGCTCCAAAAAAGTCAGATCAGGAACGGTCTCATAGTTCGATGTCCCGGCACGAAGTTGAAGCGTGACCCTTGGAATACGCGCAACGCGTACTTGTTGTAACTCACTTTCCGGCACCATTATGACCGGCGCAGTTTTTTACGGTGCTCAGTTACTACACCAATAATCGATAAGTGTTCGGTATCGCTGCGCAGCGTAGGGTAGTCATCGTTTAAAGGGACCAACTCGAAGACCATATTACCCGCCCCATCAATTCCCCTAGGGCGGTATTTCTTGAAAGTAGCTTGTTCACTCCCATTCCTGGCAACAACAAAATCACCGGGATTCGGCGATATTTCGGGGTCGACGATAATTCGATCACCTGGCTTAAATTCCGGGCTCATCGACAGCCCTTCGACATCGAGAGCGAAGGCCCACGGCGATAGGTCTTGGTCAGTGTACTCGTAGGCATACCCGGCACCAGTGGGGTAAGGTGTTTCCATATCGCGTAAGGCCCCCGCCTGCACGGATGAGATGACCGGAATCGGGCGCAGTCCCAGCTGCGCCGGTACCACGTTCTCATCAAAAGGGGCCTTTGGGGGTAGGCCAACGCCTATAGGTGTGTCGAGGTAGCCGACTCCCATCTTGTACTGCTGTTCAAGACGGCGAGCGACTCGCTCGCCAAACGACGCATCTTTTTGTAGCTGCGAAAAGAAACTTCTTTCCTTTGCAGGCGTGCCGTTCGCTGCCACCCAGCGGCGGAGATTCTCGCGTCTCGTTTCAACTATATCCATGGGTCAAGTTTAGCGTTTTCTAAATTAGTATTCACTTGACGTTCGGTTTAGTATTCACTAAACTGAACGAATGGACCTCAAAACTTACATTGCCACCGAACGTGGACGGGCTGTGGCCCTAGCGGGCCGCCTCGGCGTCTCTCCTTCGTATCTCTCGCAGATGGCCAACGGTAAGTCGCCTATTTCTCCAGAGCGCTGTGTTGATATTTGGCGAGAGACCGGTGGCGTTGTTACGAGGGAGGCGCTGCGTCCTGACGACTGGCAACGAATTTGGCCGGAGCTTGTGGAGCAGCCTTATAAGCGCCGTCGTGACGATCCGCTTGTCGAGCAAAGCGGCCCTAGTCAGGTTGCCCATGACTGAGCGCACTCCGCCAGGCTTCACCGAGACTTACATCCCGCCAGCACCTCGCTCGACAGGATGTCTAGCCACTTTCGCAGCCTGGCTTGGTATTCGTCGTCCATCTGGCACTCGTCCATATGCGCATTGCAGTGGTCGCGGGCATTGTCCAGGGCTTGACCGACCAACTCGGGCGGAGTCGGGATCAGCGGTAGCAGCACGCGGCACACCTCCAGCAGAGCAGTGTGCTGAGCGGCAAGCGCGCGGTGAGCGTTTTCGAGATTAGTCATTCGGGTACGCATGGATAGTGGCCTCTGTTTTGTTTCCAGAAGTCTATGTCCAAAAGTTAATTTTTGAACCATTTTTTGAAGGGCTTTTCACATGAACCTCCTCGACGCTTTTTACCAGACCGTGCATGGCGCTGTGGGCGGTTGCGAGGCCCTTGCTGTTCGCTTGGGGATGTCCGCCCAGGTCCTGCGCAACAAAGCGAATGTGCACAGCACGACGAATAAACCTACGTTCGAGGAAGCGGACCGTATCTGCGGCATCACCGGCGACCACCGCATGGTGCATGCCTTTGCGCAGAACCATGGCTACGTCTGCGTGCGTATCGAGGACGGCGCCGAGGCGAGCGACATGGCCCTGTTGGAAATGGTGGCCAAGGTATGGCAAACGAACGGCGAGGTGGGCGCCGAGATCAACCAGGCGCTCGCCGATGGAAAAGTCGACCGTGCCGAAGTAATCCGCGTACGTAATGCAGTAAAGCGAGCAGAACGCGCCCTGGAAGGCATCGTCGCACGCTTCGAAGGAATGGCAGACAACTGATGTCGGCACAAAGCACCCAGCCCCAGCAACCGCCGGTCCAGAGCAACATGCCAAATAACGCCCCGCTACAGATTATTTCAACCGAAGTCGACCGTCCACACGATACGATCAGGAAATCGCTTGATCGTCGTCATCGCGACCGCGCGCCCATCAATACTGAGCTGGAGCGCCTTCGCGCCGTGGCTCATTACCAAGGCCTGCTGATCGAACTGCTGAACGAAAAGGTAGGCAATGGCAACGCTTGAACAAGTCATCGACCAGATGACCGGCTCGGGCCTGCCATCGCTGCCGGTCGGCCATCCTCTGCTTGACGGGAAGATCCACCGCTTCGGCCGCGGCAAAAAAGCATGGTACGTGCTGCGCGAGCTCCGGCTCAACAGCGGGCGCCAGGTCGTCACCGGCGCTTACGGGGTCTGGCAGGGCCAGGACCAGAATGCGGTGCCGGTTACGATCGATTGGGAAGGCGTCACACCTGCTGAGCGTGCCGAGGCCGAGCGCAAGCAGGCCGAGCAGCAGCGCCTTTCGGACGAGCGAAAGGCACGTGCTGCCGAGCTGGCCGCGAGCCGCGCGCGCATCGACTGGCGCTCCGCCGCCGAGGCCGCGCACGGCTACCTCGAACGCAAGCGCGTTGGCACAGAGGGCACGCGCGTCATGGCCAGCGGCCAGCTGCTGGTGCCGGCACGGAAGTACACCCGCGCCGGCGCCACGCTGGCAGCACTGCAACGAATCGAGCCCGACGGGTCGAAGCGCTTTAGCATGGGTGCCGATATGGTCGGTGCCTGCTGCCTGCTCGGTACCGCCAACGATCTCACGCCCCTCATCGAAATCGGCGAGGGCTATGCCACGTGCGAAACCGTGCGCATGGCCACCGAGTTCGACACGCCAACGATGGTCGCCTTCAATGCCGGCAACCTGCTGGCGGTAGCGCAGCAGCTGCGCAGCGATTTCCCGGCCGCGCATCTGCTGTTCCTGGCCGACGATGACATGCGTCTTGTACCGCGCCTGGCCGAGGCGTTGCTGGCAGACTTCGACGCGGAGTGGGTGCCCGTCATCGACGGCGCCGACCACGAGATAGAATCGAAGGGCGGCGACATCGTGCGCGTGCGCGCCACCTGGCGCAAGGACAGCACGGGTACCGATTACATCGAGGCCGATATTCGCGCCGGTCGTCAGATATCGATTCGCAAGTTCGAGAATGCCGGTCTCTCGCGCTCTCGCGCCGCTGCGCGCGTGGTCGGTAATGCATCGGTGGTGTCGCCTGTATTCGTCGAGCGCGCCGACGACAAGTGGTCGGACTTCAACGACCTGTACCTGGCCGAATCGCTGACCGTCGTGCGCGACCAGGTGCTGGCTGCGCGCTCCCGCGCCCTCATGGTCGAGGCGCCGGCGGCAGTAGGCGACGACGAGGTGCCAAGCTATTTCGATGACGCAGCACCAGCAAATGAGCCGGACCAGGCCCCAGCAGCCTTGCCGCCACCAGCTGCTGTGCTCGGCTCTCCCCCGGCCCCCTCGCTGCCCGAGGCGCCAGTAATGACGGGCATCTTCAAGCTTGAGTGGGCATTGGCTCACTGCGCCCTGGTTCAGGGCTCGACTGACGTCTGGGATTCGCTCAATAAGCTGCGCATGAAGCGCGCCGCCTTTGTCGATATGGTCGGCAAGGAAGGCGCTGCGGCCTGGTCTTCGCATGCTGATCGCCGCACTATCAGCCCGCGCAACCTGCCGAAGACTATCCGGGGCGTCGCAGTCGACGATACGGGCGCCGGCGCCGACAACATCGTGATGATGCTCGACCGGTACACGCTGCTGTATGGGACCAAGACGGTTTGGGACGCCGAGAAGCGCACCGTCATCGCGTACGATGCCATGGCCCTGGCCCGCGGCTCGGACCTGGCGTCCCGCTGGATCGGCCACCCGATGCACCGCGAGATCGACTTGGACAAGCTGGTATTCGACCCGACGCAGCGCGTCGACCTCGACACGCACATCAACATGTTCGAGGGCTTCCCGATCAAGCCGAAGAAGGACGCGGCGAAGGCCGGTCTGGCCGTGGCCTTGCTGGAGAGCCTGTGCAGCAGCGAGGCGAACTGCGACGACATCCTGCACTGGGTGCTGTGCTGGCTGGCGTACCCACTCCAGAACCCGGGCGCCAAAATGCAAACGGCGTTGCTGTTCTTCGGCGAGAAGCAGGGCACCGGCAAGAGCCTGTTCTTCGAGGGCATCGTCAAGCCGATATATGGTGCGCACGGCGCTACCGGTGGCCAGCATCAGCTGGAAGCCCAGTACACGCACTGGCGGTCGCAGAAGCTGTTCGTGCTGTTCGAGGAGATCCTGTCGCGCCAGGACAAGTACAGCCACTTCGGCCTGATCAAGCACATGATCACCGGCCGCGATATGCCCATTAGCCAAAAGTTCAAGGACGACCGCACCGAGGCGAACCATATGAACGTGGTGATGCTGTCGAACGAGTTCCAGGCCGTGCCAATCGAGCCCGAGGATCGGCGCTTCCAGGTGGTCGAGGCACGCAATCCCCTCGACCCCTCGTTGTTGGCACAGATTCAGGTCGCGCTCACGGATGGGCTCAGCGAGGCGTTCTATGCCTTCCTGCTCGACTATCCACTCGATGGTTTCACACCACACACCAAGCCGATCATGACGTCGTCGAAGGAACGCATGATCAACTTCGGGCGGCCGGACTGGGAGGCGTTCTACCTGGCCTGGCAGGCCGGCGACTTAAGCGTGCCGTACTGCTCCTGCCTATCTGAGCACCTGTACACGATCTACGGCCGCTACTGCAACAAGTTCGGGTTCCGCGCGCTCACCATCACGAAGTTCGCCGAGCTGATCGCCCAACGTGTAAAGAAGGACCGGCAGTGGGTGACGATCGGCGGCGCCACCAAGCGGCTGCTGACCGTCTTCCATATTCCCCAGGCCGAGGACTCCGAGAAGCCGCCCGAGACCCTGAGCCAGCAGTGCGAACGCTTCTACAAGCTGGCCGACATCAAGGGTGCCGCATGAAGCTCGCCCGTTCGGTAACAGGGGCTAACGTACAAGCGGCCTCGTCTGTAACGCTGAAAGCCAGTATCCATGGGGGTTCTACAGGGTTAACAGGGTTAACAGGGGTCGAGCGCGCGCACGTATCGAATTCAATTCAAAAGCGCCAAGGATTCATTGATTCTTGTGTGTGTAGTCAATACCACGTTAACCCTGTTAACCCTGTTAAGAGCCAGTATCCATGCCGGTTTCGACATAACAAGGGCTGAGGCTTTGCCTGATAACCCATGTAAAGGAAAAGAAATGGTAATGAGAATGAGCATCCGTTCCAACTTCGCAGATGTCGGGGCCCGTATCACTGAGCTAGGCCGTCAGGGGCCGTACGTTGCTGCCAGAGCGCTGACGCTCTCGTTGAAAGATGGCCAGGGCGCGTTCAAGGGCGAGATGGAGACCAAGCTCGACCGGCCGACGTCGTACGCGCTCAACGGGACGTTCGTCAAAGGCGCGAACAAGAACAACTTGGAGGGACGCCTGTGGGTCAAGGACAACCCGTTCGGCAAAGGCACGCCGGCGGATCGCTTCCTGCTGCCGCACGTGTTCGGCGGTGGCCGTGGCCACAAGGGTATGGAGCGGATGCTCCAGGGTGCAGGGATGATGCCGCAAGGCTGGTATGCGGTGCCCGCCGCCGGCGCCCAGCTGGACGGCAACGGCAACATGAAGCGCGGGCAGATCCGCCAGATGCTTTCGCAGCTGAAGGTACAGCGCGGCGCCGGCCACGAGTCGCGCGCGAGCGGCAGCACCAGGTCGAACCGCACCATCGCGCGTCAGGGCGTGACCTACTTCGCGCTGCCTGAGGGTAACCGCGGCCTGCCGCCGGGCATCTACCTCAAGCGCCGCTTCGGCCACGGCACGGCCGTCCGCCCGGTGCTGGTGTTCGTCGACCAGGTCCAGTACCAGAAGCTGTTGGAGTTCTTCGAGGTGACGACGAACACGGTCACCCGGCGTTTCCCAGTGCACTTCGCGGAAGGGTTGGCCCAGGTGCAAGCGGAGGTGGGCCTGCGCTAGGGGTACCCCCCCCCGGGGTCGAGGTTCTTTCCCAGATGCAAGCATCAAGGGTAATTCAGGCCCCGTCGACGCACTAGCGGAACCCGAAAACATTTCCTGACAAACATCCTGACAACGTACCGAAACACATGCCGAACCTGACAACCATTGCCGAGTGGGCCACGACCGTGGGGATATCCCGCCAGTCTGCGTACGACGCCGTGAAGCGTTGCGAGATTCCGGTCACCGATGGCAAGGTCGACGAGGAATACGCGACCCACCTCTACCGCCGCAACACCCGCCAGCGTGCGAACGGCAACCGCCCTGACCCCTTGGCAAATGGGGCGCAGCCCAAGACCCCGGCGGGTGCGGGAGGTGCAGGAGGTGCGGAACCGCCAGCGAAGACACCGGGCTACGATACGAGCCGTGCGCGGCGGGAGGCGGCGGAGGCGGCAACCGCCGAGATCAAGCTGGCCGAGCTGGCCGGCCTGTACCTGGTCAAGAGCGATGTCGACTCGGCCGTGTTCGAGGCGGCGCGTGCGCTGCGCGACGGCCTGATGAACTGCGCTCGGCGTATTGCCGCCGACGTGGCGCCGCTGGCCAGTGCCGATGCATGCGAGGCCATCATCGATCGCGAGCACCGGGCGCTGCTCGAAAGCCTGGTTCATATGTTCGAAGAGAAGCTGACGGTTCAGGTCGAGGACGCAATCAAATGATAGGTCTCGCCCCTGCAGCTGGCACCGTCAGGTCGGCGTTCGCGCGCGGCCTGATGCCTGATCCGAACATGATGGTCGACGCCTGGGCCGACCGCTACATGATCATCCCGAAAGAGTCCGGCGCGAATGAGGCGGGCAAGTACCGCACCAGCCGCACGCCACACGCGCGCGAGGTGATGGTGGCCCTGTCGGACACGCACCCGTGCAAGACGGTCGCGCTGATGGGTGCGTCGCAGATGCTCAAGACCCAGGTCGGCCTGAACTGGTTCTGCTCGACGGTGCACCAGTCGCCGGCCAACTTCCTCTGGATCCTGCCGACCGGCAAGCTGGCCAAGCGTACCAGCGCGCGCGTGAGCAAGACCATCGCTGCGGTACCCGAGGTGCGTGAGCGCGTGGCGGCGCCACGGTCGCGTGACTCGGTCAACACGCTCGACACGAAGGAATACATCGGCGGTTCGCTGCACATCGTCACCGCCGGCGCCGCCGCCAACCTTTCAGAGATCCCTGCACGGCGGGTGCTGTTCGACGAGGTCGATCGCGCCGAGGCCAACGTCAACGGCGAGGGCGATCCGGTCGCGTTGGCCAAGGCCCGCCAGACCACGTTCGAGCGCAACCGCAAGAGCTACTTCCCCAGTTCGCCGACGATCACTGGCCAGTCCATTATCGAGTCGCTGTACCTGCAGGGGACGCAGCAGGAGGCACTGGCCGAGTGTGTGCATTGCGGCCACGCCCAGCCCCTGGTGTTCGAGCGCTTGCAGCAGGACGACGACGGCCATGCCATCTACCCCTGCATCGACTGCGGCGCCTTCATGGTCGAAACCGACAAGAACCGCATGTTCGCGAACGGCCTCTGGTCGGACGGCGTGCCCGGTGATGGCGAGACCGTCAGCTTCACGATCAACGCGATGTTTGCGCCGTACGGCTGGCTTCCCTGGATCGCGCTGCTGCGAGAGTACCGCGCCGCCCGGGCCAAGCTGGATGAGGGCAGCGAGGAGCTGATGATCACGTTCTACAACACGCGCCTGGCGCGTTGCTGGGAACGCAAGAAAGAACAGACCAAGGCAGGCGAACTGCAGGCCCGCGCCGAGGCCTACAAGATGGGGACGGTGCCGAAGGGCGGCTTGGTGCTAACTGGCAGCGTCGACACGCAGCCGGACCGCTTCGAGCTGAAGGTGCTGGCCTGGGGCGAGGGAATGGAAAAGTGGGTGGTCGATTACCAGGTGATCGAGGGCTCGCCATCCGAGCAGGCCACCCAGGACAAACTCGACCAGGCGCTGCTCGGCCGGTACCGTCACGTCGGCGGCCGCATGCTGTCGATCGCCGCAACGTTCATCGACTCGGGTGGTGCCAATACGCATGACGTCTACAACTTCACGCGCACCCGTCAGCACCGGCACATCTACGCCATCAAGGGCCACTCGACGCCGAACAAACCGATCCTCGGTACGAAGCCCTCGCTGGTCGATGTGAACTGGCAGGGCAAGGTCATGCCCCACGGCGTCAAGCTGTGGCTGATCGGTACCGACACGGCGAAGGACTACCTGGCCGCGCGCTACCACCTGACCGCAGGCCCTGGCGCCGTCCACTTCCCGAGCGACTTGCCAGCCGAGTACTACCAACAGCTGACCGCCGAATACTGCGTCACCGCGTTCAAGCGCGGGCGCAAGGTGCGCATCTGGGAGAAGAAGAAGGCAGACCGCAACGAGGCTGGCGACTTGATGGTGTACGGCCTGGCGTGCGCCCAGTACCTCGGGCTGCACAAGAAGACGCCAGCACAGTGGAAGGCGTTGCGAGACTTCGTCGATCCCGATACCCCTGACCTGTTTGAACAGCCGCCAGTGTCCAGCGGCGAACCCATCCCGGCGCCGGCGCCGACCTTATCAGCAGCACTCACCCCAGTAGAGCAAACGAGACCCGAACCATGGACGCCACCCACCAAACCCACGTCGACCCAGAGCATGCCGCGCCGGCTGGTAGGCAGACAATGGTAGCGGATGAGATTCTCGGTAACCCCGACCTGGTCGATGCGATCTTCGCGTTCATCCAGGCTGAGTTCCCGGACTTCGCAGGACGGGCTGCTGAGCTGAAGGCGGAGGTGCGGCGCGAATTCAGCGGGATCGAAATCTACATTCCCCAGCGCTCTCAAGCCGCACGCGAGCAGCTGGCGCGGGAGGTACTGAGTGCGTTCAACGGGCGCAATGCCGCCGAGGTCGCACGGCGCCTGGGGATCGGCCGCGCTACGGTGTACCGCATCATTAAGCAAGATGGCGAAAAGAAATAATCTCAGTTTTCCGAGAAGTGAGACAGCCCGGCCGCTACCCTTGGCGGCATGGCCCTCACTCAATCTGACCTCGACGCGCTCGACACCGCAATCGCTTCCGGCACGCTGTCGGTGGAGTTCGGCGGGCGCAAAGTTACCTACCAATCCACCGCCTCGCTGATCGAGGCGCGCAATCACGTCGCCACGGTCGTGAACGCCACCGGTCGCAACCGCGGCCCGAGCGTCTTCCGCTTCGGCTTCACCACCTCGAGGGGCGACTGATGCCGAACCTGATCGACCGGGTTATCGGCTGGGTCAACCCCCACGCCGGCATCGCACGGCATTTCGCTCGCAAGCAGCTGGAGCGGGCGTACGAGGCTGCAAGCCCACGCGACACCTGGCGCCCACGCCGCGCCGGCGCGAGCGCAAACGCGGACCACCAGGCCGATGCGAAGACCTTGCGCGTCAAAGCACGCGCTTTGGTGCAGAACGTTCCCTACTGCTGTGCGGCACTGAAAGGCCTGGCCACGGCCACCGTCGGTACCGGCATCGTGCCGCGCGCAACCGGCCAGGAAAAGGACACGATCAACAAGCTGTTCGCCGAATGGAGCAAGGTCTGCGATGCGGACGGTCGCTACGATTACTTCGGAATGGTGAAGGCGGCGTATGCCGCGATGGAGCAGGACGGCGAGGTGCTGGTGCGGCTGCGCCCGCGCCGACCGACCGATGGCCTGCCGGTGCCGCTGCAGCTGCAACTACTCGAGATCGACTGGCTGGACGATACCCGTACTGGCACGAACGGGAACAACCAGATCATCAACGGCATCGAGTACGACGCGCTGGGGGCGGTCGCTGCCTACTACCTGTGGGACCAGCACCCAGGCGATGCGAACACGATTCGCGGTCGCAAGATGCAAAGCACCCGCGTCTCGGCCCAGTTCATCATTCACCTGTACAACCCTGAGCGCCCCGGACAGGGCCGCGGCTTCACGCGCTTTGCGCCGGTGATCGCGCGCGTGCGGGACCTGCAGCTGTACGAGGACGCCGAGCTGGCACGCAAGAACTTGGAGACACGTCTGAGCGTGCTGGCCAGCGGCGACATGTCCGGCATGGAAAATCCTGCATCGCTTGGCGGAGCGGCGCCGGAGCAGGGCGGTGGCGTGCGCGACCTGGGCGAGCTGGGCGGCGGAGGCATCGTGGGTATGCCTGCCGGGATGAACTTCACCGTTGTCGAGCCGAAGGCAGTGCCGGGTCATGTCGAGTATGTGAAGTACCAGGTGCACATCATCGCCACGGGCCTGGGCGTCCCATATGAGATGGTGACCGGCGACATGAGCGGAGTGAACTTCAGCAGCGCACGCGTGCGTGGTCTCGACTTCCGGCGCGAAGTACAGCAGATACAGTGGCTGGTCCTGATCCCGAAACTGGCGCGCCCGATCCACGAAGCGTTCATCGAAGCCGCCTACCTGGCCGGCAAGATCCGCGGGCGTGATATGGCGGTCGACTTCAGTCCGCCGAAATGGGACTACGTGAACCCCGAGCAGGACGTGAAGGCGGACCAGGCCGAGATCGCGGCCGGCCTATCGACCCTGAGCGAAAAGCTCCGCCAGCGCGGCTATGACCCCGACGTCGTGTTCGACGAATGGGCATCCGACCTCAAGAAGCTGAAGGAGCGAGGCATCCTCGACACGATGCTCTTCCTGCAGCGCGGCAACATGCCCACCCCCACCGCAGAACAAAATACCAACGCTACAAAGGAATAACGCATGACCATTCAAAAATGGGCGCACCAAGATACCCTCGACGGCGGCCCGGCCTCCCTGAAGGCAAACGTCAACCGCATCGTCCTGATCTCGGCCTATGCGAAGGGCGACAGCTATGCGACCGTCATGGGCAACAAGTTGGCCGAGGCCGTCATGGCGCCGGCGGACTTCGCCCTGTCGACCGTTGGCGACGGCAACCGCCGCGTGACCAGCGCGGCCAAGAGCAGCACGGCCACCGCGACGATCGTCGGCGCTGACCTCGGCTTCGCATGGGTTGATACAGCCACCCAGCGCGTGCTGTACGTCACGGACGAAAGCAGCGACATGCCGGTCACTTCCGGCAACGGGATCAACTTCCCGCCGCTCAGCTACACCAGCAACCAGCCAGTCTAAGCCGATGCTCTCGCAACCCCAACGCGAAGCGCTGGCCGAACTGGCTGGACGCGATCTGACGGCTGAGGACCTGGCCCAGCTGGACGCCATGGTGGCCATCCGTAACGATGTGGCGATCGCCGCGCATCTTTCGGTCGGGCGCCAGGTGTTACAACGCGTGACCGAGCGCGTAGGCACTGGCACGATCCTGGCCGTGATGTCGCCGCGAGGTGGCCACTTCCTGGATGCAGTCGAAGCGCATGGCGACGAGGACCGCGAGCTCTACTGGGGAATGGACCCGATCCGCCGCGGCGCCTTCGACCCGGGCTTACCGGACGCACAGATGTATCTCGACAAGCTGATCGCCGCTATGCCGGAATACAAGGTAGAGCTCGATCGCATCAAGGCGCTCGGCTATGCCGCGGCGCCGGTGCACTTCAGTGAGGTGAGCGCTGCCTTGAATAGAGCGGAAGGGCGGGTGACCCTATGAGTGGCGAACGCATCGCAGCGTGGGGAACGGTCAAGGTGCTCGAATCCAGCGGCGCCATGATCGCGAACGCGGCCGTCGTGCAGGCGAGCGCAGCGACGTACTCCGTCGAGCTCGATGGGCAAGGCTATCCCGACGCGGATTTCGCTTTGGTCGGGACGTTCGGCGTTGCACCGGTGGAGAGCGCCGCGCTGCTGCTTTATGCCCGCCCGCTCGATATCGACGGGACCAAGGATACCGAAGTCCCCGAAGCCTCGCGCCCGACGTTGTTCGTCGGTTCATTCGTCGTCAACAACGCGACCACCGAGCAGGCCATGCTGCTGACCGCCTACGGCCTGCCTCGCAAGGCTGACTATTATGTTTACAACAGCGGCACCGGCCAGAGTTTGGCCGCTGGCTGGACGCTCAAGATAACGCCGCGCACTGAGAAGCTGGCGCCGTAATCGATGGGTGCAATGATCCAGCCGGCTCGCCTCACGCAGCAGCCCCAGCATGTCCTGCCGGTCGACTGGAGCAACCCGATCACGCGAGCGCTGGCCATGTCCGTGGTGCCTGGCCTGCACCGGGCGTTCGACCTTGTAGCGCAGCAGCACCCAACGGTGACCGGCACCAAGGTCGCGGCGATTGCCGGCGGGCTCGCAGCAAGCTTCGGCGCCGCCACTGGCGTCTCCAACAGCGACAAAATCACGACCGGCTTCTCCAGCCCGATCGGATTAAGTGGCCGCACCTACCAAGTCGTCCTACGGAGAAACGGCTCCGGAGGTGGTGGTCTAGGCCGCGTGTTCGATAAGACGACCAGCTCCACCGGCCAGTTCCTATGCTGGTACGCCAGCACGAACCGGATGATGTACGGCTTCTACGCTGGGACAGGTGCTGAACGTAATGTCAACATCCCTGCAACAAACGTCTCGGCGGCTACCGGCCGCGACGTCGAGCTATGGGTCCAGCACGCTTACGACGGCGAAAACAGTTACATCAGCGCTTGGGCAGACGGGGCGCTCGTGCTGGACCGGGCTGTTTACCCAGGCGTACTACGCGACTCATCAGCCCCGCTGGTCATAGGCAACCGGGGCTCCGATAACGCGCGGTGTTGGGACGGCAGTATTTCCCTCTTCAACACGTGGGAGCGCCTGCTCGACCCTGTAGAGATGGAGGCTCAGCGCACTGCGCCATGGCAGATGTTGCGAGCGCCACGGCGTCTGGTTGGCGCAGCGCCTGCCGCCGTCCCGCTCCAGCTTGCCGGGCGGGATGGTAGCCAGGCCAATGTAGGCTCCGCCGGTTCGATAACCCAAACACAAGAAACCGCAGGCGCTGGCGGCGCGCAGCAGAATGCCGGCAGCGTCGGCATGCTTGGCCAGGTGCAGAACCTTGGCGGTGCAGACGCTACGCAACTGAACGTCACCGACGTTGGCCAGATCGGCCAAGTGCTGACCCTCGCTGGTGCCGACGGCGTACAGCAGAACGCTGCAGGAAGTGGCGAGATTACAAGTGAAGCACCGGGTCTGCTCGTAGGCGTAGAGGGCAACCAGCTGAATTCCGGTAGCGTCGGCGCGATCGGGCAGGTGCAGGTACTTGCGGGCGCAGATGGAGGGCAGCATAACGCTGGTGCTGCGGGCGCTGTCGGCCAAGTGCAGAACCTGATCGCTAATCACGGCGACCAGTTCAATGACGGCAGCGTGGGCGCGATCACGATTGCTCCGCCTGAGTCGCTGGAAGGCGCAGAAGGGCAGCAGGCGAACGTCGGTGACACCTGCGCGATTACGCAGTCGGCTGTGCTGGCCGGCGCCGATGGAGCCCAGCACAACACGGGCACGGTCGGCGCGCTGGTACGGATCGGCCTGGCAATCATCTATACCGATCCTGGTGAGCTGCGTATCTATGCTGCCGTAGGCGAGTGCCGCATTTGGACTGCCGCCGGTGAGCAGCGCATCCTGACCCTTCATTGAAAGAACGAACACCACATGCGTACTGAAACCTACTTTGTCATTGACGGCCAGCTCACCATCTACAAGACGCCAGGCGCTCGCCTCCTGTACGGGATTGACCTGGCGGCCTGGCTCACTCGGGCCGGCACGAGCCTGGAGGCGGTAACCGGCGAGGCCCGCGGCGTGACGATCGACGGCGAGGCCTTCATCGATGGAACCTGCGTGTGCGCTTGGGTGGACGGGCTGGACACGCAAGCGGGTGCCGAGAACTCGGTGACGTTCGCATTCGAATGCGCCGACGGCAAGAGCCGCGATTTCAGGAAGATCTACTTCAAAGCGCGCCCTGGTTGACGGCTGGAAAAGTTGTCTCAGTTTTCCGAGAATTGAGACAGTGCAATCCGCAGAATGGTGGGCATGACGACGCCAACCACCCACCCGCAGAACGCTACCCGGTCCGCCACTGATCCGCGAAACATGCCGATGCTCACCCGCTCGGCCGAGTTGGTCCCCAGTACTTTCAACGAGCAAGACAATACCGTTGAAGTGGTCTGGACTACCGGCGCTCGCGGCCGCCGCTACGACTGGTGGACCGAGACGCAGTATGAGGAGGAGCTGGCTGTTACGCCGGAAGCGGTCGATATGACGCGCTTCGAGGCTGGCACGATCCAGGTCTTCGACAGCCATCGCACCTACGGCGGCGTCGGCGCGATCCTCGGTGTGGCAATCCGCGGAGCCATCGAAAACGGTGTGGGCACGGCCACCCTCCGTTTGTCCAAACGTGCGGACATCGCTGACATCGTCAACGACATTAAGGCCGGGATCATTCGCTCGATCTCGGTTGGCTACGTCGTCAATAAATACGAGATCACGCGCGCTATTGATCGCACGGACGGCGGCACCTTGCCACTGTACCGTGCCGTGTCGTGGCAACCGCATGAGCTCAGCTTTGTCGGCATTCCATTCGACGCTGAAGCCAGTACGCGCAGCGCCCCTACCAACGGCGCACCTTGCGAATTCACCACCCGGGCGCCCGCCCTTTCGTCTGTTCCACCATCACAGGAAAACCCTATGACCACTCCCCAGTCGGGCGCACCGAACCCAGCGCCTACCGATGCAACCCGTACCGCCGCTCCAGCTGCCCCAGCACCGGCGCCGACGGGGGCTGCACCATCGAATCCGCCAGCTGGCGACGATGCCGCGACCCGCGCAGCAACAGAAGCAGCAACCCGCGCTGCCGACATCACCGAGTTGTGCACCCGTCACGCTGTCGGCCACCTGGCCGCCGGCCTGATCCGCAGCGGTGGTTCGGTCGACCAGGCCCGTGCTGCCGTGCTGGAAGAACTGGCCCGTAACGATGCCGCTGCCGGTGGCCACCAGAACACCCGCATCCAGACCATCACCGACGAGCACCAGGTGCGCATGGCCGGCATCGAGGAAGCGATGATGCATCGCATCCACGTCGGCACGAACCTGACCGACAACGGCCGCCAGTACCGTGGCATGAGCCTGATCGAGATCGGCCGCGACTTCCTGGAAGCGCGTGGCGTCCAGACTCGCGGCATGGACAAGATGCGCCTGGCGACCGAGATCCTGCACTACCGCTCGGGCATGCATGGCACCAGCGACTTCGCCGCGATCTTTGCCAACGTGGCGAACAAGCGCATGCGCGGCGCCTACGAAGAAAACCAGGGTACCTACACCCAGTGGGCACGCCGCGCGCCGAATGCACCGGACTTCAAGAACATCAACATCGTCCAGCTGTCGGGCGCACCTGAGCTGCTGCGCACCAACGAACACGGCGAGTTCAAGTACGGCACGATGAAGGACGCCGCAATGAACTACGCGCTGGTGACCTACGGCCGCATGATCTCGCTGACCCGCCAGGCCATCATCAACGACGACCTGCGCGCGTTCGAGCGCCTGGTGAGCGCCTTCGGCGCAAGCTCCAGCCGGCTGGAAAATCGCCTGGTCTACAGCCAACTGACTGGCAATCCGCTGATGGGTGACAGCAAGGAACTGTTCCATGCTGACCATAAGAATCTGGCTACCGGTGGCAGCTCCGCTTTGCAGCTGTCGTCCCTGAAAACCGCGCGCACGGCGATGCGCCGGCAGAAAGGTCTGGCGGACGAAGAGCTGAACCTGGCGCCGAACTTCTTGATCGTGCCCGCCTCGCTCGAGCAGGAAGCCTACCAGCTGACCAGTGCGAACTACGTCCCGGCCAAGCAATCGGACGTGAACGAGTTCCGTGCCGGCGGCCGTACCGCGGTCGAGCCGATCGTCGAGCCGATCCTGGACAGCGCGAGCGAAACCGCCTGGTACCTGGCCAGCAACAACAGCCAGGTCGACACCGTCGAGTACTGCTACCTGGACGGTGCCGAAGGCCCCGTCATCGAAAGCCAGGCTGGCTTCGAAATCGATGGCGTCACCTGGAAGTGCCGCCTCGATTTCGCTGCTGCGGCCATCGACTTCCGCGGCCTGCAGAAGGGCGCGGGCGCGTAAGCGCCTGTTCCTCAACCACCTCATCAAGGAAAGCACATGCGTAACAAAGTCCAATCCGGTAACGTCGTCAGCGTTATCGCTCCTGCTCTGGTCCTCAGCGGCCAGGGCGTGTTGGTCGGCGCGCTGTTCGGCGTCGCGGCCGGCGATGCGCTGCAGGGCACGTCGGTCGAGATCGCCCGCGAAGGTGTGTTCGATCTCGTGGCCAACGGCGCCGACACCGCTGCCCAGGGCGCGAAAGCGTATTGGGATAACACCGCCAAGCGCATCACCACCACGGCGACCAATAACACCCTGGTCGGCTGCTTCACCGCAGACAAGACCGCGTCCGCCAGCACCGCTCGCGTGCTGCTGGACGGCGTGGTGCGTTAACCAGCTGCCATGAACTTCGCCGCTCTCGAAGCCGCCGCGAACGTCGCCGTGCTGCGCCACCTGGCCAATGCTCAGGTTGGCGTCGCCGGTGCGACCGTGCCAGGCATTTTCGATTGCCCGTCCAGTGTTGTGGATCTCGGCATGGGGGCGGCGGACGTAAGCCCAACCGTGAAGGTTGCCAGCTCGGAGCTTCCTGCTGATCCGGTCGAGCAGGAGATCACCATCAACGGCGTGCCGTACGTCGTGATCACGGCAAGCCCGGACGGTACCGGCATGACCGTACTGACCGTAGGGCGCACGCAATGAGGACCGCGTTCGCCACCATCGTCAGCGCCGTCATCGCCCA
The DNA here is from genome assembly GCF_030411995.1 of Massilia sp. YIM B02769. Taxonomy (GTDB): domain Bacteria; phylum Pseudomonadota; class Gammaproteobacteria; order Burkholderiales; family Burkholderiaceae_D; genus Telluria. Next base: position 8,342 of record NZ_JASNRC010000002.1, on the reverse strand, counting down.
GCTGTCGGCGGCGCCGGCGGTGTGCGACAAGATCTATCGGTCATCCAGCAGCGTGGTCCCCGACCAGGTAGACCGGGCGATCAACGTCGAGTTCAACCGCGCGCTTCCGCAGCTGGCCACCATCGCCGGTGCTCCAACTGACTGGAGCTCGACCATCAGCGTCGAATGCTTTGCGCGCAGCTTGACCGAAAGCGGCGACCTGGCGGTCGACCCGCTGCTGTTCGCAGTGTTCGAGCGCCTGGCGCAAGACCCGACGCTGGGCGGCCTGATCGGCGACCTGACCGTTGTCGGGGTCGAGGCCCAGAACGCGCTCGAAGGAAAGAAAACCGGATGGGTGCGGATCACGTACGTGGCCGACCATCGCACCAACAACTCAACCCTGGATTGACATGACCGACATCACCAAGCCGGAAAGCCGGCCGATCCCACCGCTGCCCGGCGGCGGTTCCTGGCGCTTCGACGACGCCACCTGGGACTGGATCTCAAACGACGTGGCGCCTGCCGAGCAGGCTGCTGAAACCCCATCCGAACCGCAGGAGTAACGATGCCACGCAAAATCAAAAACTCGGTCGTCACGGCCAAGGTCCAGACCACCCCAGGCGTCGATGCCGCCCCGACTGGCGCGGCCAATGCGATCCTGATCAAGGACGTTTCGATTACCGCGCTCGACGCCCAGAACATTTCGCGCGACGTAATCCGCGGCTCGTTCGGCGGCAGCGAGCAGCTCGTCGGCCCGGCCAGCGTGAAGCTGAGCTACTCGGTCGAGCTGGCCGGCTCCGGTACCGCTGCTACGCCGCCAGCCTGGGGCGTTCTGCTCCAGGGGTGCGCAGCTGGTGAAGGTGCCCTCACCACGCCAGCGCGCGTCGAATACAGCCCGGTGTCGATCGGTCTGAAGGCGCTGACCCAGTATTACTACGACGACGGCGTCCTGCATAAGCTGCTCGACTGCATGGGCAACTGCACCCTGTCGGCAAAGGTCGGCGAGATCCCGACGCTCGCGTTCGAATGGACGGGTGTGAACGGCGGCATCGTCACCGGCAGCCCATCCGGCGTCACTTATGCCCCGTGGAAAAAGCCAGTACCGATGACCAAGGCCAACGTCATCGATATCGCCCTGGGCTGCACCTACAACGCCGGCGTGCTGTCTGGCGGTACGCAGTACTCGAGCACCGGCCTGGAGCTGAACTTCGGCAACGCGGTGAACTTCGACGCCATGCTGAGCAGCGAGACCGTTGACATCACCGACCGCGACTCGTCCGGTTCCATCGAGCTCGAACTCGATGCCACCCAGGAGGTCGCGCTGATGGCCGACGTCGTGGCCAATGTCACGCGCAGCTTGGGGATCGTCATCGGTACCGCGGCGGGCAACAAAGCAATTGTCTTCGCCCCGAACGTACAGCTGGTGAACCCGAAGAAGGTCGACCGCAACGGCAAGCGCCTGATTGGCTTCGACGTGCGCTACGTGCCTACGGCCGCCGGCAACGACGAGTGGAAGATCGTCACCCTGTAATCTACCCATAAAAAAGAAAGCTACCTCTCTCATGGCATTCAAACTCGTAAAACGCGAAAAACTCCCGGTCCAAGTCAAGGGTCATATCAAGGGCGAGGATGGCCGGCCGGTTCCATTCGACTTCACCTTGCACTGCATTCGCCTCAGTCAAGCGCAAGTGCAAGCTGTCCTGGAGGACAAGGAAGAGTCCGTGACGGCGTTTGTGCAACGCGTTTCGACTGGCTGGGAAGGTGTCCTGGACGACCAGGGCAACCCAATCGACTTCACCGCCGAGAACCTCGCTGACGTTCTCGAACAGCCCGGGCTGGCTGCCGTTTGCTCCAAGGCATACCTCAGCAATATCGGCGCCGTCGCAAAAAACTAATCGAGGCCGCGCGCTTCTACGCGCGCGGCGACCTGTGCCTTAAAGAGTTCCTGGGTCTATCCCCGGACGAACCCAAATCCGAAGTCGAGAACGGGCTCGCTTTATTGGGCTTATACATTGAAGGCACTCTGGACCTTGAGGCTGACGAGGTTTGGCTTTGGCCTGAGAACGAAGATGCGTTTCTGTTCTGGCTCGAAGTGCAGACACAGTGGACAGTCGGTAATGCAGGCCCCGTGGGGCTGAACTATGCAGGGGTCGACGTTTGTCTTCGACGTGGCGATATCCAGCCGCGAGACAGGAATCGCATATTCAAGCTGATGCAGGCCATGGAACGGGCGGCACTCGACGAGTGGGCGCAGCGGCGGAATTCTTAGAACAGGAAAGCAAATGTCATTGGTAGGCGGATCGCGTGCTGAAGTGATTATCGATGTGAACGGAACGCGTGAAGCGCGCCGGGATATCGAAAGTGTGGGCGACTCGATGAGTGGCATGGGCGCTAAGATTGGCGCTCTCGCGAAGTCCGTCGGGGCACTTGCTGTGCTTGCTGGGGTTGTCGCCTTTGGTTCATGGATCAAGGGTGCGATCGATGCAACAGACGCCGCCAGCGACCTCTCGCAACAGACAGGCATCGCCATTAAGGATCTTGCTGGTCTGGAGCTCGCGTACCAGATGGGCGGCATGGAGGCAGACGCCTTGGCCGGCAGCCAAGCCAAGCTTTCCCTGGCCATCGTCAATGGTAACGAAGGGCTGGAGAAACTGCATATCAATTCCAAGAACCTGGACGGCTCGTTCAAGAGCAACAAGCAGGTGATGTACGAGCTGGCCGACCGCTTCGCCGGCATGGAAGACGGTGTGCAAAAAACGGCCTTGGCCATGTCGATCTTTGGCAAATCCGGGAAGGACATGATCCCCATGCTCAATGGCGGGTCGGAGGGATTGCGCGAGCTCGACGACATGGCCAAGAAGCTTGGCCTTACGTTGGACGAAGAGGCTGTTGAGAATGCGGGTAAGTTCAATGACACGCTCGATTTGCTGATCCTTGGCGGCCAGGGCGTGGCGCGCGGTATCGCGGCCGAGTTGCTGCCTACGCTTAGCAGCCTGGCCGGCTCCTTCCTCACGGCGATGACCGAGGGTGATCGCCTCAAGATCGTCGGCCAGTCAATCGCCGCAGTGTTCAAGACCATCTACACCTTAGGCGTGCCCGTGGTCGAAATGTTCTCGACGATCGGTAAAGTGATCGGTGGGTTCGCAGCGATGGCCATGACCAATCTCACTGGCACGATCGACGTGCTTAAGAAAGTCGCCGGTGGCGACTTCACGGGGGCGTGGGACACCATCAAGCGGACCTCGGCCTCGACCTCGGCCATGGTAATCGACGTCGGCACCGACATTGGAAAAGGCTGGACCGGGGCCTGGGACAACGTTGTCAACGTGTGGACCGACGGCGGCAACAAGATGGTCGAAACCGTGGCCGGGATCAAACGCGCCTCGACGACTGTCGGCGCCAGTGCGGCCGAGGTGGCCAAGCAGGCCGCTGCTGCAAACAAGGAGCAGGCGGCACAGGCAAAGATCCTGGCCGAGCTGTCAGGGGTGACCGCAACTTATATGGAAGACCTTTCGCGTCTCGATGGGATGCGTCAGAAAGGGCTGGTTACCGAAGAGCGATATGTCGAGCTTGTCACTGAACTGATCAGCAAGCAACCTGGCGTAAAGGCCGCCGTCGAGGCTGAGGCCAAAGCCCGCAAAGAAGCGGCAGAATTCGAGGAGCGCTATTTGGTCGCGCGTTCCAAAGTGATGGACCTGCTGGATCTGCAGGTCACCGTGGCCAAGGAGGAGGCCGAGCAGCAGGAAAACCTGCAGCGTACGTTTGGCCTGACCCGAACGGAGATCGAGAACTTGGAGCTGGCGCGCCTCGAGGAGCAGCTGGCGCAGAGTAGTTCGCTTGGGTTGACGCTTGATGAAATCGAGACCCTCGAAAAACTTATTGCTGCGAAGAAGCGTTCAGTGGCCGCTATGCGAAAAATGGATGAGATGACTGGGCAGCGGCAGATGTGGGAGTCGATCGAGCGTACTGCGCACGACACCTTTATCAGCATCTTCGACAGCGGCAAATCTGCGTTCGATCGCTTGAAGGACACCTTGAAAAATGGGCTGTATGAGCTGCTGTACCAGATGACGGTCAAGAAGTGGATCATCAATATCACCGGTCAGACTAACGGGCAGGTGGGAGTTGCAGGTGTCGCAAGTGCGCTCGGCGGGCAGAGCGGTGGAGCGCTTGGCAATATCACCAACCTGCTTAATATCGGCAAGACTATCTACTCTGGATTTTCAACTGGCTTGGCTGGAAGCCTTGGCGGATACATCACGCAGTTCGGTAGCATGTTCGGCTCGACAGCTGCGACGGCCTTCGGTACCGGTATGAGCACGCCTGGCGCGGCCGCAGTCATTGGCGAACTGTCGAGCGGCGTCGCAGGTGCGACGAACGGTGCTGCGGCTGGTGCGAGCGCAGGCGCCGGTGCGAGCGCTGGTGCGTACGCCGTTCCGATTGCCGGCTGGATCGCAGCAGGCATGGCCCTCTCGAACTCTCTGTATAAGCAGGGCTGGGACACGCACAACGGCACGCTTAAAGACCCGCTTCAGCTCGGCGGAGGCATTCGAATATTCGATAACGTATTGCGCGGAATCGGCCTCAGCAACACGGCTGCCAACATCTTCTCGGGCCAGGCGACGTTCGCAGCCTTGTTCGGGCGAAAGGCGCCTGTTATCAAAGAGCATGGCCTCGAAGGCACGATCAATGAATCGGGATTCTCGGGCCGCAAATATGCATATACGCTTGCTAAGGGTGGTGTGTTCCGTAGTGATAAATGGGACACGATTAATGCTGATCTGACTGCTGGTCAAGACGCCGGTCTGGACACGACCATCCAAGCGATGATCCTGGCCGTTAAAGGTTTCGGCGCTGCCATGGGCCTTGAGAGTTCCGCCATCAACGGTTACAGCAAGGCGATCAAGCTGCAGCTTACCGATGACGAAGCGAAGAATCAGGAGCTGATTGCCAAAATGTTCGGCGAGGTGGGCGACGAGCTGGCTTTGCGGCTGATTCCTTCAATCGCATCCTTGGGCAAAGCGGGGGAGACCGCAGCTGTAACTCTGCAACGCATCGCGACGAACTACGCGGGCGTCGATGCGGCCCTGTCGTCAATCGGAAAACAGTTCAACCAAGTCGGGCTTCAGTCGGTAGCCGCGCGTGAGCGGTTGGTGGAGTTGTTCGGCGGACTTGATGCGCTGTCACAGCAGACCGCATCCTACGCGCAGAATTTCCTGACGGAAGCTGAGCGGATGAAGCCTGTGGCAGATGCACTGGCAGTCGAGATGGGCAAGCTGGGCCTATCGGCTGTTGTGACGAGAACCCAGTTCAAACAGGTAATTGATGGTCTGGATGTCAGCACCGTAGCAGGCGCTCAGCAGTATGCTGCGCTGATGAAATTGGCAGACGCTTTCGCGGCTGTTCACCCGGCTACTGTCGATCTTGCCGAACAGCGATCAGCGCTCGCTGACGCCTATAACGCTGAGACCCAGGCCTTGCAGGCCACGATCACTAAGATGGGGTCGTTCGCAAGCAGCTTGCGCAACCTGAAGGACAGCGCGCTGCTTGGCAGCTTGTCGCCCCTTTCACCATCGCAAAAGTATGCGGAAGCAAAAACGCAATACGAGGCGGTGCTCGCCGCTGCACGCGGAGGTGATGAAGCGGCGCAGGGGCGATACCAGGATGCATACACCGCATTCTTAGAGGCGTCGCGCGTCATGTACGCCAGCGGCATCGGTTTCACTCAAGACTTCGAGTACGCCCAGGCGGCAACAGAAGAGGCAGCGACGTGGGCAGAGGCCCAAGTAGACGTTGGCCAGGCCCAACTTGAATCGCTCAAGGCTTCCGTCTCGGGGCTGATCGAGGTGAATAAGTCCGTGCTGTCGGTTCGTGACGCGATCCAGCAGCTGAATGCGGCAATGGCCAAGAACATCGCGCCACTAGTTGGAGTAGCGCCGCCTGTTAATACGCCGATTCCGTATAGCTCCTACGGCACATCCAACACCGAAGCACTGGTGGCCGAGGTGAAGGCGCTGCGCACGGAGGTGTCGGGCTTGCGCGCGGATGCGAATCGCCAGACTGGCGACATCATCCGCGGCGGAGCCTTGGCGTCGCGCGACTCGGCCGAAGCCATGGGGCGAATCGCAGCGTCGGCGATTACTTCAATCAGCAGGTTCGAAGACAGGGTGGCCCCGCAATGACCGATGCTCAATTCCTGGCCTGGCTGACGAGCTCGGCCGCGTATCGCTGTGTCCTGATTGAGGCGATAGCCCAGGTGAACGGCGTCGAGACCACGGTCTACATGGCTACCAGGTCTTACACCACGTCGCCGGCCGACAGTCCGGCCAACACGCAATACCTCCCGATTGCAACCGTCGGCACACTGTTCACCGAGCGCCTGTCGCTCGAAGGCGATGGTGCGCTCTCCGCCGGCGACCTGGAGATCGACAACACCGCCGGCGTGCGCGACGCCTGGGCCGGCGCCGGATACGTGTGGACGAACCGGGAGATCAAGGCGTACATCGGCGACCTTCGCTGGCCACGCGCCGACTTCCGGATGATCTTCAACGGCATCGTGGCGGACATCGCCCCACGCGGCCGTAACAAGCTGGCCCTGAAGCTGCGCGACAAGCTGCAGCGCCTGAACACGGCGATCACCGAGGTGAAGCTGGGCGGCGAGACCGAGCAGAAGGATTCGCTGCTGCCGTTCGCGATCGGGCAGGTGTCGAACATCACGCCGCTGCCGATCAACCCGGCGACGCTGACCTATGGCTACCACTGCGCGTCGGCAGAGGGCGTGATCGCCAACGAGGCGCGCGACAACGGCGCCCCGGTGGCGATGACATCTAATCCGGCCGCCGGTACCGTGACGCTGGAGTCCACGCCCGCCGGCGCCGTAACGTTGTCCATCAAGGGCGACAACGCCGCGGGCTACTGCGACACCGCGGCCACGATGTGCAGGCGCCTGGCAACCGGCTATGGGAAGGTCCCCGACCGCTTCACCGATGCGGATCTCGACCTGGCAAACCTCGCTGCGTTTGACGTGGCGCACCCGCAGCCGATGGGGCTGTACTCCACCGACCGGCTCAACGTGCTGGTCGCGTGCCAGATGCTGCTCGGCAGTATCGGCGCGCAGCTGGTGATGTCGCGCCTGGGCCTGATGCGCTTGATCCAGGTCGCGCTTCCCGGTACCGGCACGCCGTTCGTGATCAGGCCGGAGCACATGCTTGAGACGCAGGGTGCCAGCACGCTGCAGCCTACCGTCCGTACCGATCCCGTCGGCGCCGTAAAGCTGGGTTTCGCCAAGAACTGGACCGTGCAGGACGCCGGCACGCTGGCCAACCTGCCCGAGGTGCACAAGGGACTCTTTACCGAAGAGTGGCTGACTACGACCAAGACCGACGCCGCGACGCTGGCCACCTACCGCCTGAACGCGGAGCCGGTCCAGGTCGACACGATGCTGCTGACCCGGGCTGACGCCGATGTCGAAGCGCAGCGCCGCCTTGACCTGTGGAAGGTGCCGCGCACGACCTACGAGTTCGACGGCGTGCCCGAACTGCTGCAGCTCGAGCTGGGCCAGGCGGTGACCGTCTTCAGCTCGCGCTTCGGCATGGCCGCCGGTGTCTCCGGCATCGTTATTTCATTGGCGCCCGACTGGAACACTGGGCGCATCAAAGTGGGCTTCCTCGTATGAGCACAGTACTGAACGACCGTGACGCCATCCTGCAGGCCGCGACAGTGCGCATCGTCAATCCGAAGAACGCCTGGATCAACCTGACGGCCAGCGCTCCAGGATTCCACCTGAATGCAGCAGGTCAGGTCGACCTGGCCAAGGTGACCGTCACGGCGGATCTGGTTGGCCTGGACGATACGGTGTCCTTCACTGCCGTCGGCGGCACGCTGTCAAACGCCGTCGGCCGCAGCGTCGACGTCACCTATGACGGCCAAACCGCCATCGTCACAGCGAAGGTGGTGAGCAACGGCGACGAGTTCCAGCGCGCGCTGATCATCCCAGTGCTGCGCGACGGTGCGTCCGGTAGCGGCACACCTGGCGCGCGCGGCGCCGGCCACTACTACGGCTCGGGCACGGCCTGGACCGACGCCCTGGCAAATATCACGGTGCCGACCACCAAGGTCATCGGTGATGTAGTGACGATCAGTGGCGGCACTTTCGTCATGGAGAAGCGCTGGACCGGCTCCGCCTGGGTCGAGAATGGTGTGGTCGTCAACGGCCGTCTGATCGCGACCGAATCGATCCTCACGGCAGCGTTGTCCGCAGGGGCAATCACGGCTGAGAAACTTGCCGTAGGCGCTGTAACTGCTCGAAGCCTGGCAGTCATGGGCGACGCCAATAACCTTATCCCTGACCCACGCTTCAAGGA
>NZ_JASNRC010000019.1 GCF_030411995.1 Massilia sp. YIM B02769 | reverse complement strand
CGCAGCTGGAGCGCAACCGCGTCGCCAAAAAACCTCGGAGACGCGAAAATCGTCAATTAATCAGCGTTTCCCTAGGGTAGATGTCCGCTTCTCCGAGAATCCAGGTTTCCAGTTTTTCATGTTGAATTCGGAGCAAATCCAACGGTCGATTCGTATAATGTTTCTCAACCGTAGCGCTGGGCTTATGTCCTTGGATTTGTGCGATAACCCCAGCGGGCAAGTCGAGCCATTCTGACAGCGACTTGAACGATCGCCTCAGCCCATGCAATGTTAGCGCCTCAATGCCAGAAACTGCACATACGGACTTGAGTTGATAGTTCGGACTAGTGATATGTCCACCTTTGGTACTTGAGAACACCCAATCATTCCGGCAAGGTAAGGCAGCAAGAAGGGTTGCAACGTATGGGGTCAGCGGAATCTCCCGTTCGCCCTCTACCTTATCCCGAATCGTGAGCCCTTTCCATCGAAGGTTTAGATCGTCCCACCGCATTACCATAATTTCGCCCGGCCGCGCCCCGGTGAGAAGCAGCGTCTGCAAATAAGCCGCCATCACAGGGTTGCCAAGGCTTCGAACTGCGGCAAACCATGCAGCAAGTTGCTCCCGCTGTAGCGAGTCACGTTTGACACCAGGCTTGCCCAAGACCTCCCGTGCCCTCTTGCTGCGGGCACCATTAGTGGTAACGGCGCTACCGTAGACAGGATGTTCGATACACCAGTTCAGAAAAGCCTTGAGCATACGGTGCGCAAGTCTCGCACTCGTCGGCCTTTTGGCTGCCTCTACCTTTGCCCACGCTTCGATTCGTTCTGGTACGAGATCGACAAGGCGCACATCCGCGAGAGCCGCGAGCGGACCAGGTTCCGTTACCTTCTTCTTGCTTCGCGTCCGCGGTTCGCCACCTTCTTTGATGAGCTTAAAGTGGTCAGCGTGGTGGCGCTCGCCCCAGTGCGGCGCCCGATCCGCAACATACGTTTCCCAGACTGTTTTCAAAGTGAGGGCGTCTCGCGCCGCCGCGTGTTTCGCAGCCAGTTCAGCGGCAGCCTTCTCGGCGGCAGCCGCCTTCATGGCGTCGATTTCGTCTTGCTTGACTTGGCGCGGATCCTTACCGCTGTCAACGATGGTTTGCAGCCTCCTAGCCTCGCTCTCGGCCTGTTCGATCGTCCAAGCCTGAGGCGAGCCGATGGTGATGCGAATTGTCTTGCCGACCAAGGTTGATTGAAAGATAAAGGCTTTGGCTCCGGTGCTAGTAGCCCGCAGCGCTAGCTGATGCACCGTCGCGTGCCATAAGAACGACTGCGATTTCCCGTCCTCGCATCTAAACGCCTCGATGCGGCCTGCTGTCAGTTTTACTCTCGACATTCGTTGCTGTGTCCTTGTCCGCTGATGGGTTCCATGTAACGGCTGTGTAAGTGAATTTCGAGTATATCAATGAACTCTCATCAACACCAATAGCCAGCAAGAAAATCATAAGGCTATGATTTCTAAGGATTTTGTCGAAATCTTCAACATTGATCAACGCGCCTAAATACCCATTTTTGCGGACTCATAATCCGTTGGTGCCCGGTTCGACTCCGGGGAGGCCTACCAACAAAATGAACGACTTGGCCCAGCCGATTTGGTTGGGCTTTGTTGTATTTAGACAGCAGGGCTGGATTTCTCGGGCATGCGGTAGGCCAGCGCTAGCATGCGTGCCAGACGTTCGTTCATTACAGGTTTGATGGAGGCCGCGAAGAGCAAAGGTAGAAACGCGGTCAAGTTCGTCGCTTGCGGCATACTAAAAGCAAATGGCCGGACCATTTGCATCATGGCAGCGTTCGCCGAGCACGAAGTCAAGCGAATTAGCGAGCGAACGAAACAACGCACTAAAGGAAGCTACGACCCTTGGCGGTCGTCTCGGCGCGGCAGGTTCTGCCAGAGCAGATCAGTCGGAACTATATGCTTGAACTATTGCCCACCAAAGTTCCCTACGGTGGCGATCAAGGTTGCGCCACAAGTGGTCTTGTGCCCATCGTAGGCGACGGCAACCCCGTCAATGACGTGGTTTGGGTCTCCTTCGGCAATGGTGCATTTGTCATGTCCTTTGATGGGGCAACTGCATATATCCCCAACGCGAGCCACTGGAATGCCATCAACCGTAAAATGATCTGCGTCGGCACTCTCGACCTTGCCGCCGTGAGATGTGGGGTCGCCAAGACGAATCACATTTCGCATGGATTAACCTTTTGTTTGCGGCGAGCTTTGGTCGTTTCGACTTCTTTCGGTTGTGTTGCCACTAGCGTTTTTGGCAGCAACGTTATCGGGAGAACCTTGTACGAGTGTTTGCGTCTCCTCGATTGTGTCGACGTGAACTGGTGCATCGTCATAGCTGACTAGTTTCCACATCGTCGCCGTGCGGTAAGTAGGCCTTTCTCCCTTCAGCTTTTGCCATATGGACGGTTCGCCGAGAGATATCACATGCGGCATACGTTCGCCTGCCTTGATGTGCTGCCGCCGATCACCCTGCGTATCTTTCGGTTCATCCGGCACCCACCAGCCAGTTTGCGGGCATGCACGGCCAGTTGCCGCAAGCTCGCCGAGTGGAAGCCGAGGGGCAGAGTCCGTTTCGGCCGTTTTGACCGCCGCGGCGCCGGTTGGACGCACGCGGATAGTGCTGGTGATCTTGTCCCAAACCGCGATGGCTTCTTCGTCAGTCAGGCTAGCTTTAGTTGCGCCGGCGACGTTGTCGGCAACGCCAGTCTGCATCTGTATTTCTACATAAGGTTTCAGCGGGTCCGACGGCACGCCTCTAAAATCCATGGCGAAGTCATGGATCGAGTGTATTTCCGCCTGTTCTGGGGTACGCGACAGGGCCTCAAAGCCGTTTAGCCACCCGTGGATCTGCCGCTCCCCTCTGCGCAAGTCTTTGGTTTTTATCAGCGGATTGTTGGGATCCTGAGCTTTCTGGTTCTTCTCGAGCTGAGTGAGCCGCCACTCCAGCGAGTGGCTCTCTTCGTAATGGGGATTCGACGGTCCGACAAAAACCGAGAGGTGCGTGTCAGGGAACTCCTTTAACCGAAAGCCGATACGAATGAGTTCTACGGGCGGTTCCTCGCCTGGAGCCGGGTTGTCAGGGAGGAAGGCATATTCGATACAGTTGCCAGGCTCGGCGGGGATTTCGTTTTCAGCGCGTTGCTGCAAACGCCGGGCGATGCTGGTTATGTCTGCGATTACCTGATCTTTTCGAGGCCTTAAAGGGCGTGAGTCGATGACAACACCGTCATTGTTCAATGTAAAGTACCCATTGATTTTTAGCCCATTAATAGCTTCAAAATCTTCGTAACCGACGACTATTTTTCCTTCAGGTTGGTTCACTTCGTGGACCGAAATTAGCAAGGGGACATCGTTTTGATTGATAGCTTTGTCGCTCATTAGTTCATCAATGAATTTTTGTGCCAACGTTTTTACTTCAGCTGTACCGTTAGGGTAGACGTTCACACCCAGAGGCACTGCAACCTCCCCCCAAGCCACGGTCGCTGATGCAGGCACATCGACCATAAAGCGGCCAAAGCATACGGCCTTGGTTTTCTCGAACATGGCTTGCAGGCGAGGTGTGGGAGGGGTCATGTTTGGCGTCTTCCATTCTTTCGGGCTGCGGTTGCAGGCGTTAAGTATTAAAACTGCGGCGAGAGGAACTAAGCACAGGCGTTGAATGACTGACATTTGCAATCACCCTTTATCACAGGTCCATGTTGCCTTTTGGGCAATGCGAACGATGCTGTACAAAGTCGAGGCAATCGCTCGAGGATTCTTGTAACTTGACTGGTGTTCGTATCCAGTCTGCCGGAATACGCCTTTGAACATGCCACTCTTTAGTTGATGGTCGGCAGATTTGGCTGGAACGGTCTGATCGCCTGGAGCCGAAGGTGGCAGGATCGTGGCATGTATCGGTCCGGGCACCTCAAAATCGGTTATTTTGAAAGTTTTACTGCCCGGATGTGAAGGATCCCATCGAACGAGCTCCAGCCGGCCTTGTTTAGTGTCACGAAGGATAGGCCAGTTCTGCCACCCGGCAGGGTCGGCACAGTGCTTGTCGATTTCCCATATGACTTGACCAAAGCTCCGCCGCGCCTGGTCGTTGCCGTAGTGGCTATAACTGTTGGGGTGAAAAGTGTTTGCGATCGCTTGATGGAAGCTCTGTGCCTTATCAAGATATTCGCACGTTCGCTGAAACGTTCCGCCCCCCTTATCGGCAGGCCACCTAGACGGATTGATCCATTCTTCCCTAAACAGGGAAAACCACTTGCCGCGTACTTTGTAGATTTCAATGTAGGGATCGCCTTGTTTCGGCCATGAATCCAAGTCGCGTCCGTTATGCGTTACGCGCAACCATCCATTGCCGTAAGATTCGCTGGGTAACAATTCGAGTCCTCCCTGCGCATTCGCCAGTACCGCTGTGACTTCGTCGCCATAATTGCCAGCCACTTTGGCGGCGATACTGTTTTCGGGGTCAAACGCTACACCGGGATCCTCAAATCCCGCCCTCATGCGCTTATAAGCGGCCGGGGCGCCAATGGCGGGCATTACCCCATGAACGATGCCCAGCACCTTGTCCTGCAAGTTGCCATATTTCAGATGAACTAGTGCCCGTCCGACTAGTCCCCCCATGGAATGGGTTACAACGATTACTTGGTTACATTCATAACCGGACTGATTGAGGTCGTCCATGAGCTGGCCGATGCGTTTAGCAATGATTCTCGCGCTTGAACCATTTGATTGTAGCCAGTTGTAGCCGAACGCATATACCGCAAACCAACATCCAGTCGCAACTTTCTTGAGTTCTGCCTCGGTCAACGCCTGCTGCGGTAGGCTGGGATCGCTCATCCAGATACTTGGATCGACGCCGACGACATCGTGCCACTCCTGTCGTAACTTCCCGTCAAAGAAAGTATTGTTGAGGCGTGATTCAAGATGCTGCAATAACGATCCATAGCTTTTGAAAAAAACCTCGCCCCAGCCTCGCGCCCGGGCCTTCTGTACCGCGCTACGCGGGTTTTTTGTGGTCGGTGGGTCATCCGTTAGCAGTGGGGAACGGAAGTTTTTGTCGAGTGTCACATTGGCATGCCGACCATCTCCGCTGACGTCTGACGGCCCTGCGGGATCATAAATGTCGACTGTGGTTTGCAACGGATCCAGCCTCAGTTGTCGGCTCGCTGGACTTTCATTGGAAGCACCGCGTATGTTTGACGCTCCAAGAATGTCTGGTCGCCACGCAATGTTGTCCTCTTTATGTAGTTCCCTTTGCCGCTGCGTGCTCATGCGTAAGTTCGACCCCATGATTCCGGGCAAAAAAACAATCGGCAATACCCGCTTGGGAAGGAACTTGGCGCATTGCAGTTTTTTGTCCTGCTGCGGTGTGGCAAAGCCTTCAGCCTTCCGAGCAGCGCCTTTGTTTTGTTGAGCAGGTAACGGGTATTCGGCAGTTGTCATTGTGTTCTTTCGCCTCGGTTGAATATCGACTCGTTTGCCATTAACGCTATCAGTCGTCGATAGCTTCGACTGTGTACCGCCCGAAAGCAACGGTACTTGTAAAACGTTCGGTCAACCCGGCCGCGTCGGTGCGCCCCTCGAACGTGCGCCCATCTTCTGTCGTGATGCGATAGCGTTGATTCTTCATCGGCTCGTCTGTGCCGATCCAGCGCAGAACGGTTTGCTGATCGTGCGCCAGCTCGCTCTTGGGCAATTTCACGTCAGGTGGGCTGCCGCTTCCCGGTTTGATATGAGCAAACTTCGACGATTTGATGGTGTGCTCGCCACTGCTTTGCTGCGTGATGGTGCCGCCACCAAGATCCACTTGAGCACCTTGCGCGACGAAGCGCAGTTTGGGGGCCTGCAGCACGATTTCGTCGGCTGCGGTCAACACGATGCGTTTGGCGGAGGTGACCTCGATGTCGTCACCATGTGTGTGTATTTCCAGCTTGCCGCTTGCAGCGATGAGTTTTATGCCGAGTCTATGCGCGAACAGGCTGATACTTTCCGATACGCGGGCGAGCAATTTCTTGCCGACGGAAAGCTGCGTATTGCCGATACTGACCATGTCGATATGCGTTTGCGAGCCAATCGCAATGTTGTCCTGGCTCGTCACTGCCACACCAGCAGGCGCGGACAGTGCCACGACGGGTTGGGCACCGGCGCCCGGGCTGCCGACTTCGGTGTTGCTGCCGGATTCCCACCGCTTCAGGTGAGCAATCAGTTGACTGAGTTCTTTGTCGTCGGTGCCGTCTGCATGATGCGTCGCCGACAGCTCGGACAGGTACTGCTGCACGCCTTGCAGCGCATCTACCAAGCCAATTAATTCATTACGGTCGAGTTGCTTGCCGCTGGCTTGCTGGCGTGCGGAGGCAGTGATGAGTACCCCTTGTGCGCCGCGTACCGCAACAGCGCAATCACTGCGCAACTCTGCCCCTTCGCCTCGCGCCTCGCCCTTGCCGTCATTTCGAGGATGAGTGAGCCATCCTAAATTCAGCTCGCTATGCCCGTGCTCGGAGGCCAGCTGAGCATTGATTTGCCCTGGTGTGTCGTCTAGCCGCAGCTGGTTGTAACGGGTACCTTGCACTTCCTTACTCTTGATGCCCGCTAGGTACCTGTTCCCGGGTAGTTCCCCAATATGGCTGAATGAAGTTGGCTTGATTGTGCCGCCGTAGACCTGCGCCACAATAATGGGCTTGTCGGGGTCCCCGCTTAAAAAATCGACAATGACCTCATCGCCCACACGGGGAAGGGTAATTGATCCCCAGTGATTGCTGGCCCAAGTGCTGGCGACACGTACCCAAGCGGAATCCAAGTCGCTATCGCTAGCGCCGGCCCCTTGCGCATGGCTGTGGTCTTCCGGTTTGGTACTGGGAAAACGCACCTTGACTCGGCCATATTCGTCGCAATGCACTTCTTGGCTGGCCGGACCGACCACAATTACGCTTTGCAGCTGTGGACGCGGCAAATCGGAACGGGGGTCGAACTCGGGAACAATTGGAATACCACGACGCACGCAAGAAAAGCGATTGGTGTAACGCATGCCACGATCTGCGCTGGCTTGCTGTAGAGCGTTGCTGTACGGCCTTTCGTCCCAGCGGTTGAGGGCAAACAGTCGTTCCACCTGCTCGTCTACGGTCTTGGGAAGGTTGTTTTCTGCATCAATGTCAAGGCGCGTGACGATGAACTCGCGCTCTTTTGGCGGATGCATGTCGATTTCTCGATGACCGGTCAGGGCAATCCACTCCCCGACGCGCAATGCGCGCACACTGCTTTCGCCAAAAAAGCACTTGGATTCGTACTCATGGCGCCTCATGCGCATTTCGCCGAGTTGCCGATAGTCGTTGTAGTCTTTCCCTGCATGAGGCACATCGACCAAGTAATCATCGATGCTGACCGCGAACTGGTTGCCCATCGTTCCCTGATTTATACGGGATGGCGCGTTACTTATCATGAAATGGGTTCGCTTGTAATCCCAGCTCTGGCGAGAAAGATTGCCCGGTTTGAGTGTGCGGACCGGGCTCCATGCGGTAACGGTATCTGTTTCCTCCGTGCTGCCATCACGGTGATAGCGCACGGTGCCAGCGGCATTTTTCGGTAGGGTGTATGCGTCATCGAAAAGCACCAGGACGTGGCCGGGAATGTTCTGACTTTGCGACTGGCTAGCTTGACTGGGCCGTATGAACCACGCGATGCCACGCCGTTTCCATAACCGTCGAAGAAAGGCGGCGTCGGACTCGTTGTGCTGCATAGTGAATTCTCGAGTGGGATAGGATCCCTTTACATGCGACCAGTCCACGTCAAACGCTTTGGCCAGCACCGAATTTTTCTGGCGCCACTCACGCAGAATGATTTCCGTGATATCCAGTTCATTTTTATTGCGGAAGACGCGGGTATTAGTGCGATACTCCATCAGAGCTAACGAATCACGCACCACCAATTCGTAGGTCGCCAGAGCGCCATCATTCTGGCCGGCAGCCGCTTGCGCTACGATTCCGCACACGGCGCGCACGTCCCCGCTGTCCGTCACGAACTGGAGCTCAACCGGCAGTGCGATGAATTCCTTCAAAGGTAAATCAGAACTTGTCGATACGCATAAAAGCCGGTATTCAAGTCCGCCGCATAGCGCTTCATTTCCTGTAACGCGTTTGACTAGCAAGACATCGTCCAGCACTTGCTTGGCTTGCGATAGCCGCAAACGGATAGGGCGCTTCGCCTCAGACAAGCCAGCGAAGGCCTGTATCAAATCCTTCAAGTCCATTAGAAGCTTCCTGTCCGAAGAGTGTTGGAGCTGTCCCAGCTGGCTGTGTAGTAAGCGGAAATAGAGCGCGGACAATGATCGATGGTAAAACTTGGAGATAGCGTGACGTTGATACGCTTCAAGTCTCTACGTTTTGGCACGTGCTGCGGTTGTGATTCTGTACGCTCGGCTATATACGGCTGGCCAAAGCTGAGGCAAACGTATTACAAGCAATTGTGCAGTCAGGTTATCCCGGCCTGATTCACATTAATCCGTCTCCACGAAGCCGGGAGATTCAGATCGCCTCCGAAGAGGCCTATCAATGCCATTTCTCGCACACTTTCAATGGCGTAGGGTGTCAATCAAACCAAAGGTCTAACCATTCATCAACGGTTGGCACAACACCACATCTAAACTTTGCGCCAACCGCCTCCTGGTTCATCTACCGCTTCACTGGCTGCGCTCAGCGCCAATTCAATCATCCGCCTCCACCGGCGCCGCCCCCAGCGCATGCGGCCGAATCAAATCCAGCCGCACCGCGTATCCCACCCCGCCGCGGGATGCATCCGCAATGATCTGCCCGGCATCATTGATCCCCCGCGAAAAATCGACGGTCCACCCCGACCGCCGATCAATCAGCGTGTTTAGGCTCTCCATCCGCTTGCCACGGTAGATGAACGGGCCCAGGTGATTGCTGTTGCCAACCACATGCCCATGGTTGTTGATGGCCTGCGCCGTGCTGAACCGGTAGTCGCCGGCCGGGCGCGTGTCGATCAGTTGCGGGCGGCCGTGGGTCCACACGGTCGCCAGCGCCTCGCGGAAGGTTTCCGTCGAGGTGTAGCCGGCGACCTGGCCGCGGTCGTTGATGTCCAGGCCATAGTTGGGTGTGTTGCCGAAGCTGCCGAGCTGGCGGATGACGCCGTTGTTCCAGACAAAGGCATAGAACGGAATTTCCGGAGCGAACAGCGACCCGGACTCGCCGGTGACCTGGTTGCGGTTGTTGAGCGCCTCCGGTTGCGTGGTGGGGTTGGGATAAGGCAGCGTGCCGATGTCGCGGTAGCTGCCGTTCGGCGCGCGCAGGTAGCCGCGCGGGTTGGCCCCGGCAGGGTCCGTCGTGGGCGGAGTGCTCGTCGCCAGGATATACCCGGCATTGTTGATGTCCACATAGCGGGTCGGCTGGCCGCGAACGGCGTTCAGCTGGCGGAAGCTGCCGCGGGAATACACGTAGCCGCGCGCCTGGTCGGTGCTCGTGGTCCAGTTGCCGAGGACGTCGCCCTTGTCGTTGATGCCCACCGCGATGTTCGAGGTGCTGCCCGGCAGGTTCAGGTTGACCACGCCCCGGCCGTAGTTGACGAAGCTGCGGTAGGTGAGGGTACCGGTCGAAATGATGCTGGTGACGGCGCCGGCCGCGTTGATGGCGGTCGGCCGGCTGTTGGCCGGCCCGACGATCGTGACGCGGTATTCCGCGTAGCCAGGGGATGCGCTGGCCAGGCCGGCAGCGAGCGACAGCACGACCAGCGAGATGCGATTGCGTACTAGCATGACAATCTCCAGAAGTTGAAGCCGGCTGTGCAGCACGATGGCACCGGCGGAACGTGAAACCCGCCACCAGGGTGACTTCAGAACTCAAGCGCGGTGCACATCAGTTGCTGTCCTGGTCGCCTTCAAGCTGAGGCGCAGCCAGCACGTCCGGCCGGATCAGGTCGAGCCGCACTGCGTACTGCACCCCATTGCGCATCGCGTTCGCCGCGATCTGCCCCGCATCGTTGATCGCTTGCGGCGAGAAAATATCCCACCCGAGCCGCCGGTCGATCAGCGCGTTCAGGCTTTCCATGCGCCGCCCGCGCCAGATGAAGCCCGACAGATGATCGCTGGCTCCCACGACATGTCCATGGTTGTTGATCCCCGCTCCGGAACTGTTCCGCCCCTCGACCGGCGCCCGCCCATCGATATTGATCAGCCGTCCATTGCTGTACACGAAAGCCACGCGGTCGCGGAACCCTTGCGGCAGCGACATGTAGCCCGTGACCTGCCCGCGGTCGTTGAGCGCCAGGCTGCCATTCGGCGTAAAGCCGAAGTCGCCCAGATCGCGCATGACGCCGGCGGTCCAGGAGAACGCGCGCAGCGGCTGATCCGGGAAGGTCAGCGGACCGGATTCGCCGGCGATCTGCTTGCGGTTGTTGATCGCCAGCGCGTGGTTCATCGTTGCCGGCGCGGTCGACAGACTGCCGATGTCCCTGAACTGCCCGCCCGGCGTACGCAGGAAGCCGCGCTCGCCGGCGGAGCCGGGAAGGAAGACGTTCGCCGTCGCATAGCCGGCGTTGTTGATGTCGGTGTAGGTGGTCCTCGCGTTTGCCGGAACACCGACAGCGGTGCCGATGTCGCGCTGCCGGCCTTGGTAATGAATGAAGCCGCGCTGCTGGCCGTTGCTGGCGGTCCAGTTGCCGAGGATCTGGCCCTTGTCGTTGATGGCCACGGCGCTGCTCGCACTGCCGCCCAGCGTGCCGAGGGTGGTCACACCCTTGCCGCGGTTGACGAAGCCGCGCGAGGGCGAACTGCCTGGCTCGCCAAGATAATAGGTGCCGACCACGACGCCGGCGGCGTTGATGTCGTTGGCGTAGCTGTTGGCCGGTCCGACGACCGAGACCTTGTATTCCGCATAGCCGGGACCGGCGTGCGCCATGGACGCGGTGAACGATAACAGGAGCAGGGAAAGACGATATGGGATGCGCATGATGATCTCCGAGAAAAGGTAAGACGTAACATTGACCAGGAATCTGTCTGATAAAGAAATAATCCTTTAAGAAACAATGGCTTATGTGTTATCGATGCGTTGTCACTCACGGTACGCCATCACTGCCGGGCCGGTTTGGCGCCGCACAAGCCGGAGCCGGCACACGGCAAAGGGAGCACCAGCGCGCCATGTAAAAAACGCAACGCACGACCTTGCTCGGCCGCACCCATTTGCCTAGACTGGTCCAACCCCTCCAGTCCTGTCCCACACCAGACGCATGCGCGCCCCGGGCGCAGCAGCGCACGATGGCCTGAATCCGACGAGCGCTTCGCCGGCCAGGCCCTCCTGTTGTTTGCCACCGCAACCACGAAGGAGGGAATCATGCTTAGTCACATGGAAAGGGTCAGCCGGGTGCGCACGATGCTGCGCCAGGTCTCGCCCGGCGACGACCTCGACTCGCTGCCCATCCCGCCGCCCGACCAGGTCGGCGACCTGCAGCCGATGAGCACGGCCGGCGACCACCGCCCCGGCGCCGTGCCGCAGTTCGGCTATAACGATGCGCTCGAGGGCATCCGCAAGCTGAAGGAACAGCGCGACGACCAGGTCAGCCCCAGCGAGCTGTTCGGTGTCGAGGCGATCGTGCTGGCCCACGACCGGCCGGCCGTGTTCGTGCGCGCCGGCACCTACGACCAGCTGGGCGGCGTCTGGAGCCAGCTCGATACGATGGAGATGCGCAACCGCATCAATCCGCTGCTGGGTTCGATCGGCCGCATCGAACTGCCGAACATGTATACCGTGCCGTATGGCGGCACCGGCTTCCTGGTCGGGCCCGGGCTGTTGATGACCAACCGCCACGTGACGCGCCTGTTCGCCGAAGGGCTCGGCGTCGAGGGCCTGATCTACCGGCCGGGCGACGCGCTGGTCGACTTCGCATGCCAGATCGACAGCGATCCGGCCCAGGCGTCCTACCTCACGGTCGAACGCGTGCTGATGATCCATCCCTACTGGGACATGGCCCTGGTGCAGGTGAGTGGCTTGCCGCCGAACTATCAGCCGCTGACGCTGTCGGTGCGCGCGCCCGAGGACCTGGTCAACCGCGACATGGTGGCGGTCGGTTATCCGGCGCGCGACGACCGCAACGACCTCGTCTTGCAAGACCGTATCTTTGCCGGCGTCTACAACGTCAAGCGCCTGCAGCCGGGCAAGATCCGGCGCCGCACGCGGGTGCGCAGTTTCGAGAACGAGGTCAACGCGATGGTGCACGACAGCTCGACCTTGGGCGGCAACTCGGGTTCGGCGCTGATCGACGTGTCCACCGGCCACATCGTCGGCCTGCATTTCGCCGGCGAATACCTGAAGGCGAATTACGCCGTGCCCAGCTACGAGCTGGCGCGCGATGCCCGCGTGGTAGCGGCCGGCGTGCAATTCGATGGCCGGATCGCCGTCACCGACCAGTGGCAGCCGGCCTGGCACTTTGCCGACGGCAGGGGCGGGCGGCGCATGTACGAGGGGGCGCAGGTTCCGGTGCAGGCCGTCCAGCCAGCAGCGCGTGAAACCGGCGACACCGGCACACTCCAGATCCCGATCAACCTGCGCATCACGGTGGATGTCAACGGCACGCCGCAAGTCGGCCCCGGCGCCACGCCCGAGGAAAGCACGATGGCCCGGCCCGGCGTCAAGCCGCCGTCCGGGGCGCGCGGGAGCATGTCGATGCGGGAATTGACCGAGATGATGCGCGACCCGAGCGTCAGCGAAACCGCGCTGCTCCCCTATTTCGTGGGCGATCCGATGCTGGCGAAACCGTTCGCGCCGGGAATCATTCCGAATCCGGAACTGGTCGACATCGCCCCGCCGCGCGATATCGTCGAGGGTGCGATGGCCATGTCCTGGGCGAATGGCCTGAGCCGCATGCGGCGCCAGGCGGCCTTCCAGACGCGCATCGCCGCCGGCGACCGCAAGCCGGTGCTGGTGTCCGAGGGCGATTCCTGGTTCCAGTTCCCGGTGCTGCTGTCGGATGTGATCGACGGCTTGACGGGCGACTACAACGTCTGGAGTGTCGACGCGGCCGGCGACACGCTGCAGAACATGGTCTTCGATGGCGCCGAGTACATGCAGGCGCTGCGCCGCAACGCCGGCAACGTCAAGGCCTTCCTGTTCTCCGGCGGCGGCAACGACATCGTCGGCGAGGATGGGCGCGGCAAGTCGGTGGTAACGCAAATCGTCAAGCGCCTCCAGGCAGGGCAACCAGTCAGTTGGTATCTCGATACGCCGGCGGTGGAGCAGAAGCTGCGCTTCGTCGAAGACTGTTACCGCCGCGTGCTGGACAACGTGGCGCGCGAGTTTCCGAATCTGCCGGTGGTCTGCCACGGCTACGATTACGCGGTGCCGGGCGGTGGGCCGGGCGAGACGCGCCATCCCAGCTGGGCCGCGGTCGACAAGTGGCTGGGGCGGCCGATGCGCGAAGAGCTCGGCATCGAAGACCCGGCGCTGCAGCGCGCCATCGTGCACGAGCTGATCGACCGCCTGAACCTGGTCTTGCAGCGCCTGTGCGGGGCCAGCTATCCGTCCGGCCTGTTCCGGAATGCCTGGCATGTGGACGTGCGCGGCACCGTCGGCGCGCGCTGGGCCGACGAGCTGCATCCGACCGACGATGGGTTTGCCTCCGTGTCCGGGCTGTTCGGCAACGCGCTGCGCAAGGCCCTGCGTTCGCCGGATGAAAGCGTGGGGCCGGACATGCGCGAGGAGGTGCGTACGCCGAATATCGGTGACGATGTCGGCGAGCAGGCGCCGGGCACCGGGCCGGAGCTGGCGCCGCTGTCGTCTTCCTACATTGATTCGGCGCGGCCGTGGCGGCTGGCGAAGGCGATCACGGCCTTGCGCGAGGAGGTGAACCGGCAGGCGCCGAACCGCAGCAAGCTCAGCGATGGCACCATCGGCGACGCCGCGCACCGCTCGCGCGACTCGGACCACAATCCCTGGATCGAGGATGGCAGCACGGGTGTCGTGTCGGCGATCGACATCACCCACGATGCTGCGGGCGGATGCAGTGCCGAAACGCTGGCGCAGTCGCTGCAATCGGGGCGGGATGGGCGGATCAAGTATGTGATCTGGAACCGGCGGATCATGAGTTCGTATGCGCACAACGGGACGGCGCCGTGGGTGTGGCGCAGCTACAGCGGCTCGAATCCGCATACCAAGCACGTGCACATCTCGCTGAATTCGGAGAAGAGCGACTACGATTCGACGGTGCCGTGGCGGATAGCGGTGTAGGCGTACTGTTACCGCTTGGATGGCTTCGTAGGGTGGACCGGGCCACGAAAGGCGGGTTTCCCGTCCACGCGTTCAACCACACTTGGCGCTGCCGTAACGCTGGCTTTGTTTGAACGCGTGGACGGCAAGCCGCCTCTCGTGGCCCGGTCCACCCTACGTGCTTATCGGAAATATTTGATCTGCCTCAAGGACCGTCCTTGCATCCTGCTTCATCCTTGCGTTCGCTCAACCGAACGTACAAGAAGCCGCGTCCCGCCGACGCCACCACCGATGACCAGAAAAAAGTTCGACATCGACGCCATGACTGACCTCATGGCGCCGGATTCCGCCACGTCCGCCCAATACCGCGCCTACCTCGAATTCGACGAACGCGATGCCCAGCTGCTGCGCGACGTCCATCCCTACCTGCAGGCGCACCAGTCCGAGGTCGTGCTTGCCTTTTACGACCACCTGCTGCGCTTCCCGCGTCCGCAACAACTACTCGACGACCGCCACGCTTTCGCCCGCCTGAAGCACTTGCAAGCCATGTATTTCGACAGCCTGACAGCCGGCGACTACGGCGACGCCTACGAGCGCAACCGCGTGCGCGTGGGCCTGGTACACCAGCACGTGGGCCTGGAAATCCGCTGGTACATCCGCGCCTATCGCAAGTACCTGGCGGAACTGGCGCCGATCCTGCGCCAGGCCCTGGCCGCCACACCCGAGCGCTACCAGCCGACCTATGACGCGCTGCTGAAACTGATGTGCCTCGACATGAGCCTGGCCCTCGACACCTACGAGCAGGCCGGCCGCATCGAACTCTCGGGCCTCAAGAATTACGCAGAACAAGTGATCACCAGCTTGCCATCAGGCGTGATGGTGATCGATGCTGCACGCCAGGTGCGCACCGTGAATCCGGCAATGTGCGCGATGCTGGGGGTGGCGGCGCCCGCCGGGGACATCGATTTCGGCGACTTCCTGCACCTGCCGGAACTGTGCGAACGCATCGACGTCGCCCTGCGCGTGCCCAGCCATTGCGAGGAGCTGATGCTGACCCTGCCGGCCGAGCTGCCCGCCGCGGAGCCGCGCTACCTGCGCTGCGCCCTGTCGCGCGCCTTGCTCGACGGCGAAAACCTGCTGCTCCTGATCGCCGAGGACCTGACCGTGCCGATGCGCGCCAAGGCCGCGCTGCGCGACAGCGAGGAACGCTTCCGCATCGCCTTCGATCACGCCGCCGTCGGCCTGGCCCAGGCCGCGCGCGACGGGCGCTGGCTGCGCGCCAACCGCAAGTTCCAGGAAATCGTCGGCTACAGCGAGGAAGAATTGAAAACCATGAGTTTCCGCGAGATGTCGCTGGAGTCCGAAATGCTGGCCAGCGAAGCATCCTTGCGGCTATTGCTTGCGGGCGAAATCCCGAGCTACGCCATCGAGAAGCGCTATGTGCGCAAGGATGGCCAGCCGGTGTGGGTGAACGTGGCGGTGTCGCGCATGGTGTCGGGCGATGGCGAGGTGAACCTGATGATTGTTGTGGAGGACATTGCCCGCCGCAAGCAATACGAGCACGAGCTGCGCCACATGGCCAGCCACGACGTGCTCACGGGTCTTGCGAACCGCAGCCTGCTGATGGACCGCCTCGACCAGGCGCTGGCGCTGGCCCACCGCGACCGTCACGAAGTGGCGCTCCTGTTCATCGACCTCGACCGTTTCAAGACCATCAACGATAGCCTCGGCCATGAAGCAGGGGACCACGTGATCGTCGAGGCGGGGCGGCGCCTGGCCGCCATCGTGCGCGAAGGCGATACGGTGGCGCGGCTCGGCGGCGACGAGTTCGTGGTGCTGATGCCGGACATCCCGGATAGCAGCGCCGCCGCCGTGTTATCGAGCAAGCTGCTGGAAGCGCTGCTGCTGCCGATGAACGTGCTCGGCCACGAATTCTCGCCGGTGGGCAGCATCGGCATCAGCATCTATCCGCGTGACGGCCTGGACAGCAACGCGCTGCTGAAGAATGCCGACGCCGCCATGTACCGCGCCAAGGAACTGGGACGGGGCAATTTCCAGTTTTATACGGAAGAGATGAACGCGCGCACCCTGGACCGGCTGCGCATGGAAAGCGGCCTGCGCCGTGCGCTCGAACGGCACGAGTTCGTGTTGCACTACCAGCCGCAGATCGACCTGGCCACGGGCGAGCAGGTGGGCGTGGAAGCGCTGCTGCGCTGGTGTCCGCCGGGCGGGGAAGCGGTGGCGCCCAGCGAATTCATTCCGATTGCCGAGGAAACAGGGATGATCGTCGAGATCGGCGCCTGGGTGCTGCGCGCCGCCTGCGAGCAACTGGTCGCCTGGTGCGAGGCGGGGCTGCCGCCCATGACCGTGGCGGTGAATTTGTCGGCGCGCCAGTTCCACCAGCAAAACCTGGTGCAACTGGTGGGGCAGATCCTGGCCGAGACCGGCTGCGACGCCTCCTTGCTGGAACTGGAAATCACGGAAAGCGTGGTCATGGCCGACCCGGCCGGCGCCACCGCGACCCTGCACGAGCTGAAGGAAATGGGCGTGAGCCTGTCGATCGACGATTTCGGCACGGGGCACTCGAGCCTGAGCTACCTGAAGCGTTTTCCGATCCACGCTTTGAAGATCGACCGCTCCTTCGTGCGCGACCTGACCACCGATGCCGACGACGCGGCCATCGTCTGCGCGGTGATCGCGCTGGCGCATACGATGCAGTTGAAGGTGATTGCCGAGGGCGTGGAAACCGAGGAGCAATTGAAGTTCTTGCGCGAGCACGATTGCGACCAGTTCCAGGGCTTTTTCTACAGCCCGCCGGTCAGCGCCGAGCGCCTGCGCAGTGCAATGGAGAGGCGCAGCCGCGCGCACTTGCGCACCTTTGTCGGCCCGTCGACACGGCTGCAGCTGGCAAGGTCTTGATGGCGCGCAGGCCCCCGCGCCTGCGCGATCGCGTCACACGCATCGGAACGTGATTTCCGCGGACGAGGTGCGGACGAAGGGAATCGCGTTCTTGGCGTCGCTGGAGATCAGCTCGGTTTCCTTGGCCGACTTTGCGCAGAAGGTGTTTGCCTCTGCAATGATGTCGGTCTTGACGGTGGCGCCCGGAACGGCCAGGCCGCCTGCGCTGCGTTTCGAGATCATGTAGGTGTTCTGGCCAATCTGGACCGGACCGCTCGATGCGCAGCCAGCCAGGACGACGGCTGCGAGAATCAGGTATTTTTTCATATCGTTGTATTGCCGGCATCTGCGCGTGCCGTATCGCGCCGCGAGTATATCCTGCTAGCAATACCTGAAATCTCACCAATTATGTTGATACGGCAATGACGATGCCTGCCGCGCGCGTGCATGGATCAGGTCATCACCGGCGCCAGTTCGCCCTGCCGGTCGAGCGCGTAGCGGTCGAGGTCGCGCGCCAGGAAGAGCCTGCCGCCGTAGGCCGCGCGCGCCTCCTGCTCGATCTCTCCCAGCTCGTGGTAGCGCGGGCTGAAGTGGGTCAGCACCAGGTTCGGCAGGCTCACCTCGCGCGCCAGGGCGGCCACCATCCTGGCCGAGCTGTGCATTGGCGCCGGGCCGACCTTGTCCAGGATCGCCTCGGTGTAGGTGGCTTCGTGGACCAGCACGTCGGCGCTTGATGCTTCCTGCGCCAGCAGCGCGGGCGTGTCGTTGTCGCCGGCAACGACGATCTTGCGCGGCTTCCTCGGCTGCTGGATGTAGTCGGCGCTGCGCACGGGAGTGCCGTCCGGAAGTTCGATGTCCGTGCCGGCCTGCAGCTGGCCCCAGCCGGGGCCGGACGGAATGCCGTCGCGGCGCAGCTTGTCGGTGTCAAGGCGGCGTTCGATCTGTTTTTCCGTGAAACTGTAGGCAAAGGTCGGCACGCGGTGCGAGAGCTCCGTGGTACGCACGGCCAGGTCGGGCAGGGCGTCGATGTCCATCGCCGCCGCGACGTCGATGAAGTCGATGGGGTAGGGCAGGGCCAGCTCGGTGGTTTCGCGCACCGCGTCCACGAAGCGCCGCACCGAGGGCGGCCCCACGATCAGCAGCGGCGCCGTGCGGTTCAGCAGGCCGGCGCTGGCGAGCAGGCCGGGCAGGCCGTAGCAGTGGTCGCCGTGGATGTGGGTGATGAAGATGGCTTGCAGGCTCATCAGCGAATAGCCGGTGCGCAGGATGCGGTGCTGGGTGCCCTCGCCGCAATCGACCAGCACCCAGGCCCTGGCGCCGGCGCGCAGGGCCAGGCCGGTGACGTTGCGGGCCCGCGTCGGGGTGCCGGCCGAGGTGCCGAGGAACTGGAATTCCATTGTTGTTCTCTGTTGGTCGATATCGCTTAGGATTATCGGACAAACGCGGCAGCACGGCAGTTTCATGCCGCGCGTCACGTCAACGAAAGGATCTATGCATCTCCGAAACAAGGAACTCGACGCCGCCTGCGCGCAACTCGCGCGCATCCTGCTGGCGCGCCAGAACAGCGTGTCGCACGACATCCTCGACACCGTCACCACCCGCCTGCTGCAGGACGCGGCCCGCCATGCCGACTACGTCCAGCAACTGGGCCGCGACCCGAACATGGTCACGCGCGCCGTGCTGTACCTGATCGATACCCATGCGCATCCCGACCTGGGGGGCGACACCGCCTGGTTCCGGCCGATGCTGGCCTGCCTGCTGGAACTGGCTGCGCCGAGCCTGGCCTTGTCGGGCGCCGGGGCAAGCTTCCTGCTCGATGTGGAAGAGGGCGTGGCGCAATCGATTGCCGACAACGACGCCCGGAAATAGCTTAGCTGCGGCTGGTACGCAGCGTCGGCAGGTAGCGCCACAGATACAGGCTGACGCTGGCGCCGATCAAGACCAGCGCCACGCGCAGGCCCAGGTGCTCGAAGCGCACGATCGCGACCAGCAGCGAGCTCCACATCATGACCGAGGCGACGATCTTGGCGCGCAGCGGTATCCCGTTGCCGGCCTCGAAATTGCGCAGGTAGACGCCGAACACGCGATGGTTCAGCAGCCAGCCGTGCAGGCGGTCCGAGCCGCGCGCGAAGCAGGCCGAGGCCAGCAGCAGGAAGGGCGTGGTCGGCAGCAGCGGCAGGAACAGGCCGAGGATGCCGAGCAGCACGGCGAGCACGCCGATGATATTGAAGAGCAGTTTCATAGGTCGAAGAGGGTGATGGGGGCATTATGCATGACCCGGCAGCGATGAAATAATATTTCGTCAAATACGGCAGTTTGAAAGAATATTTCATGCAATCCACATGTTTCTCAGCAGCAAAACAACGGAAACACCTGTTTTCCTTGCCGCTGAGATACTTCAGCTATAAAATTTGCATGTAATTTTTCGTCAACTGTCGTCAGCGGCCTCTCTCTTGCCGGGGCGCACCCGGCCCATGCCCCACCAGATCGATACCTCGCTGCGTTTTGTCCGCGCGGCGCGCGCCTATTTCCATGGTCGTGTGCTGTTGCGGCTTGCCGTGTTCCTGGCTGTCGCGCTGCCGTTGACCTGGCTGCTGATCTACCGCGCCCAGGTCGAGCTGCGCACCACCGCGCACGAGGAAAGCAACCGCAACGTCCAGAACCTGTCGCACGCCTTTGCCGAGGAAGTGCGCTCGACCGTCACCACGATCGACCTCTCGCTCAGCCAGCTGCGCCTGAGCTGGCTGCGCAATCCGGCCCAGTTCGGCGCCATCGTGGCCGAGCTGAACACCCACCTGCAAGGCCAGCTGCTGGTGAACGTGATCGTCACCGACGCGCGCGGCATGGCGGTGTTCTCCAGCGCCGGCAAGCTGACCGGGCCGGTCGACCTGAGCGACCGCGAATACGTGCGCGCCGTCCTCGACAGCGGCGGACGCGACGCGCTCGCCATCGGCCAGCCGCGCAAGGGCCGCGTCACCGGCCTGTGGACGGTGCAATTCTCGCGCCCCATCCTGCGCGCCGACGGCAGCCTGGCCGGCGTCATCGTCGCCGGTGTGGCGCCGAGCTATTTCTCGCGCTTTTACGACAGCATCGACCTCGGCACCGACGCCTCGATTTCCCTGGTGCGCAGCAACGGCATCGTGGTGGCGCGCACCACGCGCAACCAGGCCGTCCAGGACAGCGGCCGCATGCTGACGGGCGCACCCTATGCGCCGGGGAGCGGCCCCTTCGGCAGCTTCCACCGCGTCAGCCGCCTCGACGGCATCGAACGCTACTACGGCTGGCGCACGCTGCCCGAATACGGGCTGGTGGTCACCGTCGGCCAGGCGGTGAAGGATGCGCAGGCGCGCTATGCCGGCCAGCGCCGCCTGCTGCGCGCCATTGGCGGCGTGGTGTCGCTGCTGCTGGTGCTGGGCGGATGGATCGCGCTGGCGGCGTGGGAAAACCGGCGCCGCGCCGTGGCGGCCCTGGCCGCGGCCGAGGCGCGCTGGCAGCTGGCGCTGAATGCGGCCGGCGAGGGCGTCTGGGACTTCAGCTTTGCCAGCGGCATGATCACGCTGTCGCCCAGCGCCCAGGGCATCGTCGATGCGTCCGGCGTGCTGCTACCGTTCGACCGCGGCGTGTTCCGGCGCATGGCGCACCCGGACGATGTCGAGGGCGTGCTGCGCGGGCTCGACGAGCACCTGCAGGGCGCCACGCCGCACTATGCCGGCCAGTACCGCACGCGCCTGGGCAACGGCAACTGGCGCTGGATCCTGGTGCGCGGGCGCGTGGTCGAGCGCGCGCCGGGCGGACGGCCGCTGCGCATCGTCGGCACCGTGGCCGACATCGATGCGCGCAAGTTGCAGGAAGACGAGATCCGCCACCAGGCCCACCACGACATGCTGACCGGCCTGCCGAACCGCCTGCTGTTCAACGACCGCCTGCGCCAGGCCTTGCTGGGCGCCCAGCGCGAGGGCAACAGGCTGGCGGTGATCTTCTTCGATCTCGACCGCTTCAAGCCGGTGAACGACACCCACGGCCACGCGGTCGGCGACCTGCTGCTGCAGCAGGTGGCAACAAGGGTGCGCGGCGCCCTGCGCGCCTCCGATACCCTGGCGCGCATCGGCGGCGACGAATTCGTGGTGCTGCTGCCGCGCATCGGCGCCGCGCCGGATGCCCGCCGCGTGGCCGAAGACATCCTCAAGGAACTGAACCGTCCCTTCATCACGGAAGAGCACAGGCTGGAGATTTCCGGCAGCATCGGCGTGGCCGTGTACCCGGACAGCGGCAGCAATGCCGACGAGCTGATGCGCAGTGCCGACCAGGCGATGTACGACGCCAAATTACAAGGACGCGCCTGCGTGGCGGAACGGACGAGCGCCTGACGCGGTTCAGCGTGCCGGCCGCAGCGCTTCCATCATGAAGCCGCTGGCCGGCAGCGTCGGCATGCGCTCCAGGTTGATGCCCAGGTCTTGCGGCGGCACCTCGTAGGCCACTTCCGCCGCCAGCAGGCGCAGCGTCGCTTTCGTGATCTCCACCGTCACCATTTCACCGGGGCAGCGATGGCCGCTGGCGAAGTCGCCGCCGCCCTGGGCGACCAGGTTGTAGCCATTCTCCGCGCGGCTGTCGAAGCGTTCCGGACGGAAGACCTCGCCATCGCTCCAGCTGCTCGGGTGGCGGTTCGTGCCGTAGATGTCCAGCAGCACCCAGTCGTTCTTCGCGAAGTGCATGCCTTCCCAGTCGAAGGCTTCCAGCACGCGTCCGCCGATTGCCGGGAAGAAGGGGTAGAAGCGCCGTACTTCCTGCACGAACGTGTGCAGGGTGGCATCGTCGCCGCTGGCCAGGCGCGTGCGCCATTCCGGGTACTGGTGCAGCGCCAGCGCGCCGAACACGATGTAGCGGCCGACCGCCACCACCGGGCGCAGGATGTTGAGCAGCTCGATTGCCGCCTGCTCGGTGGACAGCACTTCGCCGTCGGCATCGACGTGGAAGGCGATCGCCGCCACCGGGCTGTCGGGATCGACCGGGGCACCCATGCGGATCGCCTTGATGTGGTCGCAGGCCCATTGTTTGGTATGGCGGCGCAGCGCCTGGCCCATCCAGTTGCGCGGCCCGACGGCGCCGGCGCCGTCGATCATGGCCGAGAACTCGGCGGTGCGCAGCACGGCTTCCTCGATGTTCGCCAGCGGCACGCCGGCCCAGGCGCATGCAGCGCGGCACAGCACGGCTTGCGCTTCCTGGATCAGGACCACCTGGCGCAGGCGCGTCCAGCGCCTGAACTGGGCCAGCCATTCGGATTCGACCAGGGCCACCAGGCGCGCGCGCTGCTCGGGCGACTGCAGCTGCATCATGAGCGCCTTGCGCACGCGGTGCGCTTCGCCGTCGAGCACCTGGGTGCTGCCCTTGTCCTGCAGCAGCGACAGCGCGGTTGGCGGAATCGCGCCCTTGCGCGTGAAGCGGCCGGGCTGGTAGAACATGCGCGAGGCGGGCTCGCCGCGGATGCAGACCACGCGCTTGAGCATCAGGCGGGTACTGAAGATATCGGACCCGAGCGCGTCGCAGCGGTTGCCGATGAAACGGTAACCCTCGTTCAGGAGGGCGTAGGTATTGTCGAAGCCTTCTGCCTGGGGGATGGCGCGGTGGACCGGCAGGGCAGGCTGACTGAGCTCGTGCATGGCAATCTCCTTTGACGCCGAGTGTGCCAGAGCCCGCGTGCGCGCAATGTGCGCCAGCGCCCGTATGGCCGGGATTGACGGGTGAACGCAACGGTTTGGTGGGCCTTGCATGTGGCTGCGGACATGGCAGATGCTGCGGCGCAATGTATGGTGGGCTCTCGAGCCCACGCGGTGATCGTTATCGGCTCCGATTACGGGCTCAATGATCTTGCAGCTAGCTATCACCGCGTGGACTCGGGAGTCCACCCTACACCCCCGTCTTGCGCGATGTCAGCCGTGCTCCACACCGCCACGGGAACCGCGCAAGCATGCGCACGTTCCAAGCATGAAGCAATCCACCACAAGAGGCCCTTCATGCACGCCGCCCGCTACCGCAAGCGCCTGCCCCAGCTGGGCGGGCAGCTGTTCCTGTCCGATGCCGGGCTGGAAACGATGCTGAGCTTCCAGCAAGGTTTTACGCTGCCCTCGTTTGCCTCCTTCGTGCTGCTGCGCGAGGCGCAAGGCCGGCAAGCCCTGCACGCCTATTTCGACCTGTTCGCGCGCATGGCCCATGAACACGGCCTCGGCGCGGTGCTGGAGACGCCCACCTGGCGCGCCAACCGCGACTGGGCGCGCACCCTCGGCTACAACGCGCTCGAACTGGCCGAGGCCAACCGCGCCGCCGTCGCCCTGCTGGCCGAAGTGCGCGCAAGTTGGGACAGCCCGGCCACGCCCATCGTCATCAGCGGCAACATCGGCCCGCGCGGCGACGGCTACCGCGCCGACCGCCGCATGCCCGCCGGCGACGCGCGCGACTACCACCTGGCCCAGGTTGCCACCTTCGCCGGCAGCGAGGCCGACATGGTCGGTGCTTTCACCATGACCTATCCCGAGGAAGCCATCGGCGCGGTCGATGCCGCCGCGGCCTGCGAGATGCCGATCGCGATTTCCTTCACCCTCGAAACCGATGGCCGCCTGCCTTCCGGCGACACGCTGGCCGACGCCATCCTGCGCACCGATGCCGAGACCGGCGATTACCCCGTGTACTACATGATCAATTGCGCCCATCCCAGCCACGTCGAGCCGGCGCTGATGGAAGACGGCCCCTGGCGCGAGCGCATCCATGGCCTGCGCGCGAACGCCTCGCGCCGCAGCCATGCCGAGCTCGACGAAGCGCTGGAACTCGACGACGGCGACCCGGAAGCGCTGGGCGACGAGTACCTGGCATTGCGCACGCTGCTGCCGCGGATGAACGTGGTGGGCGGCTGCTGCGGCACCGACGAGCGCCACGTCGAAGCGATCGCGCGCAGCCTGGCGCCTGGCCCGGCAGGCAAGGGGCCGCCGGGAAGGGGAGGCGCACGCCAGCCCGGCGCGCCGCGCGCTTAAGCTAAGCTGGCGGCGCCACGCCTGTTTCGTCGCGGCAGCGCGGCAGGTAGATGCTGACCGTCGTGCCTGCGTCCGGCACGCTGGCCAGGCGGATGTGCCCGCCGCTCTGCTTGACGAAGCCGTGCGCCATCGACAGGCCGAGCCCGGTGCCCTTGCCCTCGGGCTTGGTGGTGAAGAAGGGTTCGAAGGCGCGCTCCATCACCTCCGGCGGCATGCCCTGGCCGGTGTCGGCCACCGCCACCAGCACGTAGTCGCCGGGAACGATGCCCGGATCGGCGGCCACGGCCTCAAGCCCGGCATTTTCCAGGCGGATCGTCACCTTGCCGCGCCCGTCCATGGCGTCGCGCGCATTGATCACCAGGTTCAGCAGCACGTTCTCGAGCTGGTTCGGATCGACCAGGGCCGGCCACAGGGCTTCGCCGTCGGCGCCGCTGCGGGCAATATCCACTGATTCGCCGGCGGCGCGGTGCAGCAGGCTGTCCATACGGTCGAGCAATTGATCGATGTGGACGACACTCGGATGCAGCGGCTGGCGCCGCGCAAAGGCCAGCAGCTGCGAGGCCAGCTTGGCGCCGCGCTCGACGGCGGCGAGGATGCCGTGCAGGCGTTTTTCGCCGCTGCCGTTCCCTGTGTCGCCCGCCTTCAGCATCAGCTGCACGTTGGCGCTGATGATGTGCAGGATGTTGTTGAAGTCGTGGGCCACGCCGCCGGTCAGCTTGCCCACCGCTTCCAGCTTTTGCGAACGCGCCAGCGCGGTGCGCGCTTCGTCCAGGCGCGCCTGGCGCAGGCGTTCGCGTTCCTCCGCCGCCTTGCGCGGACGCAAATCGCGCACGAAGGCGCTGGCGCCCTTGCCGACCTCGGCCGGCAGCAGCGCCACCACGATCTCCACCGGCAGGGTGGCGCCGTCACGCTGCCGGGCGCGCAGCTCGGCCGGCTGGCCCGGCACGATGGGCTCGCCGTCGCTGGCGCGGAACTGGGCAAAGCCCTCGGTGCCGGGCACCCGCGCCTCGGGCGGCAGCAGGAGCGCGCCGGCATCCTCGCCGATCGCTTCCTGCGCGCTCCAGCCGAACAGGGTGGCGGCCCGGGCATTCCAGTCGGTGATGCGGCCGCTGGCGTCGAGCGCGACAAAGGCGTCGTAGGCGTTCTGCAGGATCACATGCATGCGCGCCTGCTCGGCCTCGATGCGCTCGTAGGACTGGCGCAGCTCCAGCGTCATCGCGCGCGCGAGGTGCACCGCGCGGCGCCGCGCGCCGGCCAGCAGCCAGACCACCAGCGCCAGCAGGAAGGCCAGGCCGATGCCGGTGCCGGCGATCACGCGCGGCCGGTTGGTGTCGAGCCGGGCCTCGAAGGCGGCCGAGGACGCGATGGCCAGCGTCCAGCGCCGGCCCGAGATGTCGGCCTGCACCGTGTGCCGCAGCCGCGGCGCGCGCCAGGCGGTGGCGCCTTGCGAATCGAACAGCAGGGCGTCGGGCACGGCCTGGGCGCCGTCGTAGATCTGCACCTCGAGGTCGTCGGCATCGGCACCGCCGACCCCGCGCATCAGGTCGTTCATGCGGAAGGGCGCATACACCCAGGCGACGATGGCGGCGCGCCGTTCGTCCGGCGTCGCGGTCGGCATGCCCTCGCGGTAGACCGGCAGGTACATCAGCACGCCGGCTTGCGGATTGCTGCCTTCCTGCACCAGCACCACCTTGCCCGACAGCGCCGCCCGCCCGCTGTCGCGCGCGGCCGCCATCGCGCTGCGTCGCACCGGCTCGCTGTACATGTCGTAGCCGAAGGCGCGCAGGTTGCGGCCGGTAAACGGTTCGATGTGGGTGATCGAACTCAGCAGCGGCCGCGCACCCTCGGGATGCACGTGGTAGCCGGGAAAGCCCTGGGCCCGCACCGCCGCCTCGTGGGCAGCCAGTTGGGCGGGCGCCACGATGGCGGCGATGCCGAGCGCTTCGATGCCAGGGAAATGTTGCTGCAGGTTTTGCAGGCGGAAATAGTCGGCAAAGTCCTGGCGGTCGACCTCGGCGCTGCCGCGCATGAAGCCCTGGGCGCCGCGCAGTACCTGTTCGTAGACGGCCATGCGGCGCACGGTGGCGGTGGCCAGGTCGCGCGCGCGGTAGTCGAACTGGGCAGCGAGGTCGGCGGCGGTATCGCGCCGCGCGCCGCTCCAGGCCAGCCAGGTCACCAGCAGCGACAGCGCACACACCAGCCCGGCCAGCATCAGGGGGCCCCATCCCCGGCGCACCGTTGCGCGGGGGATGGGGCTGCTCTGGTCGGGTTCTGGACGCGGCATGGGTGGTTGCGGTGCGTCCGGCTGGACGAGTAAGTGAGGAAAAAGTGAGGGAAGCTTCCGGTGGCCCAAGCATACGCATGTCGCCCAAGCCGGGGCGCACGGAAGCAGGTGCCGCAGGGCAATTCTTTGAGGAGCGGATTTTACAGGAATCAATATTCTCGGTATAAAATCGGCCGCCGCATGCTTGCGCATGCCTGCTCCCACGCCGCCGAAGAGGACCCCCATGCATCCCGTTTTCCGCCGCTATTCGCCGCTCTGGGCGCTTGCCGCCTGCGTGCTGCTGGCGCTGCTGTGGGGCGCGCTGGCGCCGCTGCGCTACCCCAGCCACGAACGCCTGTTCGAGATTCCGCCGGATGCCCTCGGCGCGGGCAGGCAGCCGGCCGCGCGCCGCGTCGCCCTGCCGCGCGTGCTGACCCTGACGCTCGGCGTGCAGGACGTGCTGCTGCTGCGCAACCGCGACCGCGTCGGCCATGTATTCGGGCCGCTGCAGCTGCGCCCGGGCCAGGATTTCCGCCTGCCGTTCGAGCAGCCGGGCAACTATGTGTATGCCTGTCCGGCCGTTGCCGGCGGCGAATTGCTGGTGCGCGTGGTGCGCTCGCCGGACCCCGGCTGGGAGCGCCTGCGCTGGCGTGTCGCGGGCCTGGTCCAGTCGCTGCGCCACCTGCCCCTGGTCGCGCCGCAGGACTAGTTTCATCGGCGACATGCAGGCAGGGCGGAAGTCGGCAATCGTGCCGCCGTCCGGGGAGCGATTCTGTCATGATGGAGCATGGCCACGATTTCCCTTCCCCTGTTCCCGCTCAGCACGGTGCTGTTTCCGGACGGCGTGCTGCCGCTACAGGTGTTCGAGGCGCGCTACC
The DNA here is from genome assembly GCF_030411995.1 of Massilia sp. YIM B02769. GTDB lineage: Bacteria > Pseudomonadota > Gammaproteobacteria > Burkholderiales > Burkholderiaceae_D > Telluria. The sequence goes on along the minus strand of NZ_JASNRC010000019.1, from coordinate 72,071 downwards.
TCGACATGGTCAGCCGCTGCCTGACCGAGGACACGCCCTTCGGTGTGGTGCTGCTCACCGGGGGACAGGAAGTGCGCCAGCGCGGCGGTCCGCCCGAGCGTTTCGTCGAGGGCGGCACCCTGGCCACGGTGTGCGACACCACCGCCACCTCGCCCGGCCTGTTGCAGGTAGTCTGCCGCGGCGGGGCACGCTTCGAAGTCAAATCGTCGCAACAACGATTGAACGGATTGTGGATGGCGGAGGTCGAACTCGTCGAGGGCGACCAGGCGGTGCATATTCCTGCCGAATTGCAAGGCGCGGCCGATGCGCTCGACCGGGTGCTGGGTTCATTGCACGACGTGCCCCAGGAACGCTGGCCGGTACAGCCGCCGTTCCGGCTCGACGATTGCGGCTGGGTCGCCAACCGCTGGTGCGAACTGCTGCCGCTGCCGAACGCACAGAAACACAATATGCTCATGCTCGACAATCCGGTGATCCGGCTCGAGCTCTTGCACGATGTGCTGGACGAACATGGCCTGATCACTTCCTAGCGCTGCGATGAAATTTTCTGACGAACTCTTACTTGCATTCGTCAACGGCGAGCTGGCCGAGCCGGAGCGCGCCGCCGTCGAGCGCGCCATCCGCGCCGACCCGGCGATCGCCGCGCGCGTGGCCCAGCACCGGGCCCGGCGCAGCCGCGTCTACGGCGTCGTCGCCGGCGGACGCGATAGCGGCGGCCACGCCCATCCCGCCGGCCACCACGGCGGCGCCAAGGTGGTCCAGCTCGACAGCATCCGCGCCGCCCGCCTGGGGCCGCTGGCCACGCCGCCGCCGGCGCCCGCCTGGACGCGCCGCCACTGGGGCGCGCTGCTTGCCGCGCTGGCGGTCGGCGCGCTGGCCGGCGGTGTCGGCTGGCATGCGCTGCAGGGCGACGCCGCGCTGGCCTCGCTGGGCGGCAGCAGCGGGGCGCTGGTGGCGCAAGGCAGCCTGGCCGAGGCCCTGAGCGCCCAGCTGGCCAGCCCCGGACCCTCGGGACGGGTGCGCATCGGCATCAGTTTCCTCGGCAAGGACGGGCGCTATTGCCGCAGCTTCGTGATGGACACCACCGCCGGCCTGGCTTGCCGCGACGGTTCGCAATGGAAAATGCCGGTGCTGGTGCAGGGCGCGGCGGGCGCGGCCTGGATGGATGGCACGGTGCTGCCGTCGGCGGTGCTGGAAGCCATCGACGCGCGCATCGATGGCACGCCGCTGAGTTCGGCTGCCGAGCGCACCGTGCAGGCGCGCGGCTGGCGCTGAAGCCCGGAGCTGAAACCCGGAGCGGCAATCGCCCGGGCGTCCGTGGTCAAGCCGTGATATCGAGGCGCGAGGCGCTGTCCTGCGGCGTGTAGGCCTGCTGCACTTCCTGCGCACGCGAACGTTCGGCCGGCGCCGGGCCTTGCGGTTCCTGTGCGCTCTTCTCGGCCTGCGCTGCCAGCTTCTTCTCGTAAGCGGCGCGTTCCTCGTCGCTGACCTTGCGGTCGCTGTTGGTATCCGCCTCGGCGATGTAGTCGCTCGATTCGCTGCTGCTGGAGGACGCACCGCCGGCGCCGCCTGCCGCCCCTGCGCCGCCTGCCGCCGCACCGGCCTGGGCGGTTGCCGTGGCATCGGCGGATCCGGTTTCCGTCGACGCTGATGCTGACGCAGCCGCGGTATCGTCGGCCGGTTCGATCTCGCCCTCGATCCCCGCGCCCGGCGGCGGACCGCTTGGCGGCGTGCCTTGCGCCACACCGTCCGGCGGCGGCGGCGCTTCGCCGTCGTCGGCCGGGCGCAGGCGCGCCGCGTCGGCCTGGGCGGCAAGCTGCTCGCCCAGGCGGTCCGTCGCGCTCGACAGGGCGCTGCGCGTCACGGCGGTGGACGCACTGTCGTCGTCGCCGGCCGCCGCCGCGGTGCTGGCTGTCGTCGTTGCGGCCGTGGCCTGGGCGCTTGCCGCCTGGGCCTGCTCGGTCTTGCGGCTTTCCGCGCGCGCCAGCAGCGATTGCGCAAGGGTCGAGCCGCCGATACTTGAAACCATGTTCCATCCTTTATAGAAGTTGTCTTGTCTCCATTTACGGCAGGCGCGGGCCGCAGCGCAGGGCAGGGAATGTAAAGCCGGGTAAAGCCGGACTTGCAAGATCGGCAAGCGCCGGCGGGCCTCCTGTACAGGATTCCATATACACCCACCTGGTTTTGAGGTAACCTTGAGGATGCTATTGAGTGTCTCTACGTGCGCGCCTGCCAATCGATTGCCGGCGCAGCGTGCCTACCGAGCCGGCCATGGGGCCGCGCACCAGTCGGCGGCAAGCCCGCCCATCCAGAGTTTTGCGCGTCGACATGCGTCCGGGGCGAGGCATCAAAGCGAAGCGGCCGTAGAGCGGAACGATTACATGCCTGGAAAGAATAATGTCTGAAACACCGATGAACAACGAGGCAGATGCCGTGGCCGCGCCGGCCGTGCGCTTTGCCGACTTCGGCCTGGCGCCCGAGATCCAGCGCGCCCTCGCCGACCAGGGCTACGTCCATCCGACCCCGATCCAGGCCCAGGCCATCCCGGTCGTGCTGCAGGGCCGCGACGTCATGGGCGCCGCCCAGACCGGCACCGGCAAGACCGCCGGCTTCTCGCTGCCGATCATCCAGCTGCTGCTGGCCCACGCCAACAGCAGCATGTCGCCGGCGCGCCACCCGGTGCGTGCACTGGTCCTGACCCCGACCCGCGAACTGGCGGTGCAGGTGGCCGACAACGTCAAGGCCTATGCCCAGCACACCCCGCTGCGCTCGACCGTGGTGTTCGGCGGCATGGACATGAAGCCGCAGACCGAAACCTTGCGCAAGGGTGTCGAGATCGTCATCGCCACCCCGGGCCGCCTGCTCGACCACGTCGAGCAGAAGAACATCAGCCTGGCGCAGGTGCAGATGCTGGTCATGGACGAAGCCGACCGCATGCTCGACATGGGCTTCCTGCCCGACCTGCAGCGCATCATCAACCTGCTGCCGAAGAAGCGCCAGAACCTGATGTTCTCGGCCACCTTCTCGCCCGAGATCAAGAAGCTGGCCAACAGCTTCCTCGACCAGCCGGTCTTGATCGAAGTGGCGCGCAGCAATGCGACTGCCGAAAAGGTCACGCAAGTCGTCTACAAGGTCGACGAAGAGCAGAAGCGCGACGTGGTCGAATTCCTGATCCGCCAGCGCGCGCTGAAGCAGGTGATCGTGTTCTCGAACACCAAGATCGGCGCCTCGCGCCTGTCGCGCCACCTCGAGCAGTGCGGCATCAAGGCCTCGGCCATCCACGGGGATAAAACCCAGCAGGAACGCATGGCGGCGCTGGAAGCCTTTAAAAAGGGCGAGATCGAGGTGCTGGTGGCGACCGACGTTGCCGCGCGCGGCCTCGATATTTCCGACCTGCCTTGCGTGATCAACTTCGACCTGCCGTACAACGCCGAAGACTACGTGCACCGCATCGGCCGTACCGGCCGCGCCGGCGCCTCGGGCGATGCGATCTCTGTGTACTCGGACAAGGACGAGCGCCTGCTGGCCGACATCGAGAAACTGATCAAGCAAACCGTCCAGCGTGGCGAGCTGAGCAACTTCACGCCGCGCGCACGCAGCCGCGACCGTGACGGCGAACGCGCCGAACGTGGCGAGCGCCGTCCGCGCGCCGGTGCGCCGGAGTCGGGACGTGGCGAATCGGGGCGCGGCGAATCGGGCCGTGGCGAACGCGGCGAGCGTCCGGCGCGCAGCTACGGCGCCGGCCCGGTTCCGCGCCGCGAGAAAATCGATCCGTGGTTCCTCAAGCCCTACGAGCCGTCGAATGCGCCGCGCCGCGAGGCGACCCAGGCCGCCGCGGGCACGCCGGCCAAGCCGAAGCAGAAGCTGGCCGCCTTGCTCGGCGGCTTGCCGAAACCGCAGGCGTAAATGCAGGAAGGCGGGCGGCCCCGGCTGCCCCACCTTCAGGCGGCGGACGCTGGGCCGCCGCCGCGCTTACCTTTTTCATCCTTCCTCATGCCGCTCGTGCATGATCCTCAGCAGGTAATCCCCATAGCCGCTGCGCGCCAGCGGCTCCGCCAGGCGCGCCAGCTGGGCGGTATCGATGTACCCCATGCGCCAGGCAATCTCCTCGGGGCAGGAAACCTTCAGGCCCTGGCGTTTCTGGATTGCCGCGATGAACTGGCCGGCGTCGAGCAGCGAATCGTGGGTGCCGGTATCGAGCCAGGCGGTGCCGCGTCCGAGTACTTCCACCTGCAGCTTGCCCTGTTCCAGGTAGTGGCGGTTGATGTCGGTGATCTCGAGCTCGCCACGTTGCGAAGGCCGCAGGCCGGCGGCGATCTCGCACACCTGGTTGTCGTAGAAATACAGCCCGGTGACGGCATAGTGCGACTTCGGCCGCAGCGGCTTTTCTTCCACGCTCACCGCGCGCCGCGCCGCGTCGAACTCGACCACGCCATAGCGTTCCGGATCGTTGACGTGGTAGGCGAACACGGTGGCGCCGCTGTCGCTGGCGGCGGCCGCTTGCAGCCGCGACCCGAGGTCGCTGCCATAGTAGATGTTGTCGCCCAGGATCAGCGTCGATGGCGCATCGCCGAGGAAATCGCGCCCCAGGACGAAGGCCTGGGCCAGCCCGTCGGGCGCGGGCTGGACGAGATAGCTGAGCGCGAGTCCCCACTGGCTGCCGTCGCCCAGCAGCGCCTGGAAGCGCGGCAAGTCCTCGGGCGTGGAGATGATCAGGATCTCGCGCAGGCCCGCCAGCATCAGCGTGCACAGCGGGTAATAGATCATCGGCTTGTCGTAGACCGGCAGCAGCTGCTTCGACACCGTCGTCGTGACCGGATACAGGCGCGTGCCCGCGCCGCCCGCCAGGATGATGCCCTTGCGCCTCGACGCCGTCTTCATGCGCGCCTTTCGCGGCCGGCCTGCAGCGCGGCCATCCAGCTGGCATGTTCCAGGTACCAGGCGACGGTCTTGCGGATGCCGCTGGCAAAGGACTCGGCCGGCGTCCAACCGAGCTCGCGTTCGATCTTGCCGGCGTCGATGGCGTAGCGGCGGTCGTGGCCCGGGCGGTCGGCCACGTGCGCGATCTGGCCGGCATACTGGCCGCCTGCCTGCGGCGCCAGCTCATCGAGGATGGCGCAGACGGTGCGCACCACCTCGAGGTTCGCCAGCTCGTTGCGCCCGCCGATGTTATAGGTCTCGCCCGGACGGCCGGCCTCCAGCACGCGCCGCAGCGCCGCGCAGTGGTCGCCGACATACAGCCAGTCGCGCACTTGCTGGCCGTCGCCGTACACGGGCAGGGGCTGGCCGGCGCGCGCCCGGGCGATCATCAGCGGAATCAGTTTTTCGGGGAATTGGTAGGGCCCGTAGTTGTTCGAGCAGTTGGTGGTCAGCACCGGCAAGCCATAGGTGTGGCCGTAGGCGCGCACCAGGTGGTCCGACGCGGCCTTCGAGGCGGCGTAGGGATTGTTCGGCGCGTAGGGCGTGGACTCGGTAAAGGCGGCCGCGCCCGGCGCCAGGCTGCCGTAGACCTCGTCGGTCGAGACGTGCAGGAAGCGGAAATCGCGGCGCGCCGCAGCGTCCAGCGCCTGCCACCAGGCGCGCACCGTCTCGAGTAGCGTGAAGCTGCCGTTGACGTTGGTGGCGATGAATGGCGCCGGTCCGGCGATGGCGCGGTCGACGTGGGTCTCGGCGGCGAAGTGGAGCAGGGCGCGCGGCTGGTGGCGCGCCAGCAGGCCGGCCACCAGGTCGGCATCGCCGATGTCGCCGTGCACGAACAGGTGGCGCGGATTGCCGGCCAGCGCGGCCAGGTTGTCCAGGTTGCCGGCGTAAGTGAGCTTGTCGAGGTTCACGACCGGCTCGTCGCTGCGGGCCAGCCAGTCGAGAACGAAATTGGAGCCGATGAAGCCTGCTCCGCCTGTCACTAGAATCATGCGAATGTGTCCTGGTAGCGCCGCAAGCGGCGGCTCGGTGGCAGGCGGCGCAAGGGCGTGCGGCGCCTGGCCCGTAGGCGCCGGTATTGTACGCTGCGCCGGCGGGGATCCGCTTCAGCCGTCCGGGCGCGCCGGCAGGATCGCGCGCACCCGCGACAGCAGGTCTTCCTGGCGGTAGGGCTTGGTGAGGATGTCGAGCGACTGCGCGCGCGAGGCCGCCGGCAGCTCGTCCATGTAGCCGGTGGTGATCAGGATCGGCGTGCCGGGCCGGCGCGCGCGCACCTGGTCGGCCAGCTGCAGGCCGTTCATTCCGCCCGGCATCAGCACGTCGGTGAACACCAGGTCGATTCCCTGGTCTTCTTCCAGCAAGGTCAGGGCTTCTTCGCCGCTCGGCGCCGAGACCACGGCATAGCCGGCCGAATCGAGCATGCTCTCGGCCAGTTCGCGCACATCCTCGTTGTCCTCGACTACCAGGATACGCGGCTTGTCGGCCTCGCGTTCCTGGTCCTGGTCCGCCGTTTCGTGGTCAGCGGCGGGCGCGTCGGCGGCCGTGTCGGCAACCGGGAAGACCATGCGCACCGTCGTGCCCTTGCCCGGCGTGCTGTCGAGCTCGAGGCGGCCGCGCGACTGCTGCACGAAGCCGTGCACCATTGCCAGGCCGAGGCCGGTGCCCGGCCCCTTGGTCGTGAAGAAGGGCTCGGTAGCGCGCTGCATCACTTCCGGCGTCATGCCTTCGCCTTCGTCGGCGACGCAGATCACGACCCCGCCGCCGTGCGCCAGCGAGGTGCCGACCTTGACCAGGCCGCCGTCCGCCATGGCGTCACGCGCATTGATCACGACGTTCAGCAACGCCATTTCCAGGTGCGTGGGGTCGAGCGTGCAGTAGGGCAGGCCGGGCTTCAGGTCCAGGTGCAGCTCGACCTTGTCGCCGAGCGTGCGTACCAGCATTTCCGAGAACTCGACCAGCAGGGAATTCAGGTTGATGCGGCGCGGTTCCAGGCGCTGCTTGCGCGCAAAGGTGAGCAGTTGCTGGGTCAGCTTGCCGGCCTTCATGGCGGCGCGCTGGGCGCGGCGGATCGGATCGGCGGCCTTGCCGTTGGCGCTGTTCGTGTGGTTGTTGGCGCCGAGGGCCAGCAGCGACAGTTCCAGGTTGCCGTTGATAACTTGCAGCAGGTTGTTGAAGTCGTGGGCCATGCCGGCCGTGAGCTGGCCGATGGCTTCCATCTTTTGCGCCTGCATCGACGACTGCTGGGTGGCGTGGCGCTCCGACACGTCCATCTGTGAAGCGAAGAAGTAGAGCAGCCGGCCTTCGTGGTCGAAGATCGGTCCCAGGTAGAGCGCATTCCAGAACGGCGTGCCGTCGGCCTTGTAGTTCAGGATGTCGAGCGCCACGGCGCGCTCGTCGGCGATCGCGTTGCGGACTTCGGTGACGGTGGCCGGATCGGTCTGCGGGCCCTGCAGGAAACGGCAGTTGCGGCCGATAACGTCGTGCTCTTCGTAGAGGGTGAGGTCGAGGAAGGCGCGGTTGATGAAGACGATCGGGTTGTCCGGCTGGCGCGGATCGGTCACGACCATCGGCATGCGCGTCATTTCGACGGCGGCGAAGAAGATGTTGCCGCGGTCTTCGAGGCCGCTCTTGTCGATGTAGCTGGCCTGCCAGTGGCGCTTGCCGGGGTTGCCCAGCGGGTTGAACACCGAACCCTCGAGTTCGCCGTCCGCAGGCACGCCCACGCTCTGGCCGCCGCCCTGCGTGTCGAGGTCCTTGCTGTCGTCGTCTTCGCGGTCTGATCCGGTTGCCATGGGTGCGCCTGTCGTATTTTGCTTCACCCCTGCCGGTAAGGGAACGGAAGCGTGGTCAGGATCATCATAGGGCAGTGTACCTGGGCAGACTGTGCGCGGTTTCACGCAAGCGCAGGTATGCGGGCAACAGGCGACAGGGAGGCGGAGCCGGAAAAAAATGACGCTTTTAGTACTGTAGACTAAAATGTTATCTTTTTGGCCGCTTTGGGTGGAATGCCCAGGTCATTTGTTCCACTGCCTGAGAAAAATGGGTGCTGACTTGCAGATTGTGATTCCAATGTCCGGCTTCGGCGAACGTTTTCGCCGTGCCGGCTATGCTGTTCCCAAGCCATTGATCGAGATCGACGGCAAACCCATCATCGCCCACGTGATCGACATGTTCCCGGGCGAGCATGATTTTATTTTCATTTGTAACCAGGATCATTTGTCGAATCCGGAATACCGGATGGCGGACATTCTTGCGCAATATTGCCCGACCGGTCGTGTGGTCGGCATCGCACCGCACAAGCTCGGCCCCATTCATGCCGTGCGCCAGGTCGAGCACCTGATCGATCCTGCGCGCCCGGTGGTCGTCAATTACTGCGATTTTACCTGCTACTGGGACTGGAACCATTTCAAGGCATTCGTTGCCGCCACTCACTGCGATGGCGCACTGCCGGCATACAAGGGATTCCACCCGCATACCCTGGGCAGCACGAATTATGCGTACATGCGCGAAACCGGCGGCTGGGTCGAGGATATCCAGGAAAAGCAGCCCTATACGAATAACCGGATGGAGGAATATGCCTCCAGCGGCACCTATTACTTCGCCTCGGGCGCCTTGATGAGCGACATGTTCCGTAAGACCATGGAGCAGAATATCCAGGTGGGCGGCGAATATTATGTCAGCCTGGCTTACAAGCCGCTGCTGGCCGAAGGCAAGTCGGTCGCCGTGTACCCGCTCGAGCATTTCATGCAATGGGGAACACCGGACGACGTGGCCGAATACAATGGCTGGTCCTCGGCCTTCCGCCGCCTGGCCGAGCCGGCCGCGCCTGCCGGGCCTGCCGCCGGCGCGCTGGTGGTGCCGATGGCCGGCCTGGGCCAGCGCTTCGCCAACGAAGGCTATACCGTCACCAAGCCCCTGATCCCCGTGTCCGGCCGTTCGATGGTCGCGCAGGCCACGCATGACCTGCCGCCCGCGCAACAGCACGTGTTCGTGCTGCGCGCCGACATGCCGGGCTTCGAGACCGTCAGCGACGAATTGCGCCAGCTGTATCCGGATGCCATCGTCGACACCATTCCGGCCGTGACCGAAGGGCAGGCGTGCACCGCCCTGATCGGCCTGGCGTCGCTGGAGCGTGCGCTGGACGGCGCCGAGGCGGGCCCGGTCACCTTCGGCGCCTGCGACAACGGCCAGCTGTACGACCTGGCCGCTTTCCGCCTGCTGAGCGAGCGTCCCGACGTCGACCTGATCGTCTGGGGCGCGCGCGGCCTGGCGAACGCCGTGCGCCATCCGCAGATGTTCGGCTGGATCGACGCGACGGACGGCCGCATCGAGCGCATCTCGGTCAAGCAGCCGCTGGCAAACCCGGCAACCGACCCGATCGTGATCGGCATCTTCACCTTCCGCCGCGGCGCCGATGCGCGCAAGGTCATCGAGCGCCTGATCGCCCGCAATGGCCGCGTGAACGGCGAGTTCTACCTGGATTCCTGCGTCAACGACGCGATCGAGCTGGGCATGAATTGCCAGCTGTTCGAAGTCGACAACCTGCTGTCCTGGGGCACGCCGAACGACCTGCGCACCTTCGAGTACTGGCAGTCCTGCTTCCACAAGTGGAACAGCCATCCCTACCGCCTCGAGCGCGATGGCCGTATTCCGGCGCAGGCCCTGCCGGAACTGGAAGCACGCTACCAGGCCATGGTGCCAGCCCTGCCTGGCGCGCGCGCATGATACGCCGCGAGCTCAAGGTTTTCCTGATAGTCGGCTCGCTTACCGTTCTCATCGACTTCCTGTCCTACCGCGCGCTCCTGTGGAGCGCGCTGGTGCCGGTCGGTGGGGCCAAGGCGGCGGGCTTCCTGATCGGGACGGCCTTCGCCTATTTCGCGAACCGCGCCTGGACTTTCGGCAGCCGCCCGCATCGCCCCGGCAGTGCCTGGCGCTTCGCCTTGCTGTACGCCGTCACTCTGGGCGCGAACGTGGCCGTGAACGGCGCCGTGCTGCGCATGGCCGGCGGCTTCGATCATGCCGTCCAGCTGGCCTTCCTGGCCGCAACCGGCGTGTCGACCTGTCTCAACTTCCTGGGCATGAAGCTGTTCGTGTTCCGGGCTCACACCCAACCGGAGGCATCGTGAGATTTTCGCTGGTCATCCCTTGTTATAACGAGGCGGCCAACCTGCCGCTGCTGCTCGAACGCTGCAAGGGCGTCGCCGGTGCCGACACCGAAGTCATCCTGGTCGACAACGGTTCCACCGACGACAGCCCGCAGGTGCTGGCACGGCTGCTGCCCGCCTATCCGGGTTGCCGCAGCGTGCGCGTGGAGCAGAACCAGGGCTACGGCTTCGGCATCCTGAGCGGCCTGCGCGCCGCGCGCGGCGAGATCCTCGGCTGGACTCACGCCGACATGCAGACCGACCCCCAGGACGCCCTGCGAGGGCTGGAACTGTTCGCAAGCCATGGCGCGCGCTCCTTCGTCAAGGGGCGCCGCTATGGGCGGCCGCTATCGGACGTCGTCTTCACCCTGGGCATGAGCGTGTTCGAGACCGTTTTGCTGGGCAAGCCGTTCTGGGATATCAATGCCCAGCCAACCATGTTCACGCGCGAATTCTTCGCCACTTGGTCGAACCCACCGCACGATTTTTCGCTCGATCTCTACGCCTACTACGAAGCACGCCGCCAGGGGCTGGCCGTGCATCGCTTCCCCGTGCATTTCGGCGACCGCGCCCACGGCGTGTCGCACTGGAACGTGAACTGGGCGGCCAAGCGCAAGTTCATCAAGCGTACCGTTGATTTCAGCCTGCAATTGAGAAGGAACGTAAAGCAATGAAACTGATTTCCCACCGGCGCAACCTGCGCTCGGAGCTGGCGGCGACCCCGACGCAGTACGGCGTCGAAGTCGACATCCGCAGTTGCGGCGAAAAGCTCATCATCCACCACGATGCGTTCGCTGCCGGCGAATCCTTCGATGACTGGATTGCCGGCTACCGCCACGGTACGCTCATCCTGAACGTCAAGGAAGAGGGGCTCGAAGCACGCCTGATCGCCCTGATGAAACAGCACGGCATCGCCGACTGGTTCTTCCTCGACCAGTCCTTCCCCTTCCTGGTGAAGTGGTCGAAGGCGGGCGAGCACCGCTGCGCGGTGCGGGTCTCGGAATTCGAGTCGATCGATACCGCGCTGACCCTGGCCGGCAAGGTCGACTGGGTCTGGGTCGACTGCTTCACGCACTTCCCGCTGAGCGGTACCGACGCCGCGCGCCTGCAGTCCGCCGGCTTCAAACTGTGCCTGGTATCGCCGGAATTGCAGGGACGCCCGGCCGATAGCGAGATTCCGCAACTGATCGCCCTGCTTGCCGAACGCGGCATCGTGGCCGACGCGGTCTGCACCAAGCGGCCCGACCTGTGGGAGCACGTGGCATCAGCATGAAAAAGACTGTCCTGAATCCGCTTTTCCTGCTTGGCCTGGCCATCCGCATCCTGCTGGTATGGGCCGTGCTGCCGGCCCCGGTCAGCAATTGGTATGTGCCTTTCCTCGATGCCAGCACTTCGCAGCTGAGCCTCGATCCCTGGGGCGTATGGCTGGCCGGAGGCGGTACGCCTGCGGCCTTTCCCTACGGCTATGTGATGTGGCTGGTCTTCCTGCCATTCACACTCGTCTGCAAACTGCTTGGCATGCCGTTGGCCTTTGGCTATGGCGCCACCCTGATCGCGGCCGATTTTGGCCTGATGCTGCTTCTGCAACGCCTGCTGAATGCTTCCGAGCGCCTGCTGCTGGCGATCTACTGGCTGTCGCCGATCGTCATCGTGGCCAGCTATGTCTTCGGCTTCAACGACCTGGTGCCGGTGTTGCTGCTGACCCTATCGCTGTATTTCGTGCGCCGCGCGCGCCTGAGCTGGGCGGGAGCAACGGCCGTGGCTGCCATCTCGGCCAAGCTGAGCATGGTGATCGCGTTGCCGTTCTTCCTGATCTACCTGCTGCATAACCGCGCCCTGCGCCAGCACCTGCGTTTCTTCGCCAAGGGCCTGGCGGCCGGCGCGGTGCTGGTGCTCCTGCCTTTCCTGTTCTCGGGGGCAGGCGTCGCCATGCTGTTCACGAATCCGGAAATGGGCAAGGTCTACCGGCTCGCCTTCAACCTCGACGGCGGTTCGCTGATCTACCTGGTGCCTTTCGTCTACCTGCTGATGCTGTACGCGGCCTGGCGCATCCGCCGCCTGAACTTCGAGCTGTTCACGGCGATGATGGGTATCGCCTTCCTGCTCGTGGTCCTGCTGACGCCGGCGTCGCCGGGCTGGTTCATCTGGGTGCTGCCGCTGCTGGTGGCTTACCAGGCCTCGACCGACCGCATCGGCATCGTGCTGACCACCGGCTTCTCCGTGCTGTATGTGTTCAGCAGCCTGCTGCTGAACCATGGCGTGCTGCCCCAGGTCGATGGCTGGAACGGCGGCGCCGACGCATTGCCCGGCCTGCTGCTGGTGAGCTCGCTGGTGCATACGGCCATGGTCGCCACCGGCGTGGTACTGGCAGTGCGCATCTGGCGCGAGACGGTCAGCCACAATGACTACTTCCGCCTCAGCCGCAAACCCTTCGTGATCGGCGTGGCCGGGGATTCGGGCGCGGGCAAGGACACGTTCTCGGATGCGATCAAGGGCCTCTTCGGCGGCCATTCGGTAACGACTCTGTCGGGTGACGACTACCACCTGTGGGACCGCCAGAAGCCGATGTGGCAGGTGATGACCCACCTGAACCCGATGGCGAACGACCTCGAAGGCTTTGCCAATGACCTGGTGACCCTGACCGACGGCAAGCCGATCAATGCACGCCACTACAACCACACAACGGGGCGCATGAGCCGTCCGTTCGTCACGCACAGCAATGACTTCATTATTGCCAGCGGCCTGCATGCGCTCTACCTGCCGATCTTGCGCCAGTGCTACAACCTGAGCGTGTACCTCGACATCGACGAGAGCCTGCGCCGCCATTTCAAGATCGAGCGCGACGTCAACAAGCGAGGCCATACGCTGGAAAAAGTACTGACCTCGTTCGAGCGGCGCGAGCCGGATTCGGCGCGCTTCATCCGCCCCCAGGCCAGCCACGCCGACCTGGTGTTGTCGCTGCAGCCGATCCATCCGCGCATGCTCGACACGATGAAGGGCAAGTCCGAGCTGCGCTTCAAGCTGGTGGTGCGTTCGCGCCACGGCCTGAACGAATTGTCGCTGACGCGTGTGCTGGTCGGCATCTGCGGCCTGCACGTCGACATGCAGGTCAGCGCCGACGGCTACGAGGTGGAACTGGCGATCGAAGGCGAAACCAGCGCCCAGGACATCGAGATGGCGGCGCGCATGATTTCGCCGCGCATCTTCGAGTTCCTCGACTTGCAGCCGGAATGGAAAGACGGCGTCATGGGGTTGATGCAGCTCGTCACCTTGTCCCACATTAATCAAGCCCTTACAAAACGATTCATATGGTAAAAGTTTATTCGCCCGAACGCTTCGACCGTCTGCCCGACGCCATCCTGTTCGACACCGACAACACGCTGTATCCCTACAATCCGGCCCATGCCGCCGCCTACGCGGCGGTGCGCGACAAGGTGGTGGCGCGCTTCTCGATCAAGCCCGAGCAGTTCGACACCGCCTTCAAGGAAGCGCGCGACCAGGTCAAGACGCGCCTGAAGCACACCGCGTCCTCGCACAGCCGCCTGCTCTACCTGCAGCGCATGCTCGAGATCATGGGCCTCGGCTCGCAGGTGCTGCTGGCGCTCGATTTCGAGCAGACCTACTGGCGTACCTTCCTCAGCAACGCGATCCTGTTCGACGAGGTCAAGGAACTGCTCGACGACCTGCGCCTGCTGGGCATCCCGACCGCGATCGTCACCGATCTGACCGCGCAGATCCAGTTCCGCAAGGTGGTGTATTTCGGGCTGGACCATTATTTCGACTTCATCGTCACCAGCGAGGAAGCCGGCTACGACAAGCCGCATGCGGCGCCATTCGAGATCGCGCTGGAAAAGATGCGTCCGAAAGGCGACTGCATCTGGATGATCGGCGATAATCCGGTCAACGATATCCGTGGCGGCCGCGAGACCATCAATGCCGTCACGCTGCAGAAAGTCCATGAAGGCACGCCACTCGGCACCGGGGAGAATGCGCCCCATGCGAGCTTCGGCGAATTCGGCGAACTGCGCAGCCTGATCGCGCGCCTGGGAGGAACGACGTGAACGGAGACCAAACCATGCGCGACGCCGTCGTCGCTTTCTGCGCCGCGGCCGGCAAGGAACCGCTGCTGGTACAGGGCGCGGGCGGCAACGTCTCGTGGAAGGACGGCGATACCCTATGGATCAAGGCATCCGGCACCTGGCTGGCCGACGCCGCCGAGAAGGATATCTTCGTGCCGGTCGAACTGGCGCAGCTGCGCGCGGCCGTGGCCGCGGGACAGTTCGACGTCAAGCCGGTGGTGCGCGGCGAATCGGCACTGCGTCCGTCGATCGAAACCCTGCTGCACGCCTTGATGCCGCAACCGGTGGTCGTCCACTTGCACGCGGTCGAGGTCCTGGCACACCTGGTCGACGCCGACTTCGTGGCCGGATTCGAGCAGGCCTTGCCGGCCTCGATTTCCTGGGTCGCGGTGCCTTACCGTAAGCCCGGCGCCGACCTGGCGCGCGCGGTGAGCGAAGCGCTTACCGGCAGCGGCGCGAGCGTGGTGTTCCTGCAGAACCACGGGGTGGTCATCGGCGCCGACTCTCCCGCCGCCGTCACGGCCATGCTTGACGAGCTGGTCGCCGCCCTGCGCACGCAACCGGCCCCGGGCGCTACGGCAGCCGTTCCCGCCGCGCCGATCGAGGCGGGAGGAACGGTCTACGAGCCGGTGCCCGATGCCGGCGTCCAGCGCCTGGCCACCGACCCCGTGCTGTTCGAGCGCCTGTCTTCGCAGTGGGCGCTGTATCCGGATCACGTCGTCTTCCTGGGGGCCTTTCCCTACCTGGCCGACAGCCCGGCCGCACTCGAAGCGGCGCTGGCACAGGAGCAGGCGCTCCCCGAACTGGTCTTCGTGCGCGGCGCCGGCGTCTTCGCGCGCCCCGGCTTCAGCACGGCCAAGCAGGTCCAGCTGCGCTGCTACTTCGACGTACTGGTGCGCCAGACCGGTCACGGACGGGTCCTGGCCCTGGGTACGGCCGAGATCGGCGAGTTGCTCGACTGGGATGCCGAGCGGTATCGCATGAGCCTCTCGAAACAATAATACGTAGGAAAGCCATGAAAATCTGGGAGAAGTGGCGAGCCAGCCTGGCGGTTGGATTCGTTTTCCTGAGCGTGACCCTCGTCCTGTTCAGTTTTTATAACGCGCGTACGCTCAAAGGCAACATCGACAACCATATCCTGCCGAGCGAGATGTTCGGCATGCCCGAGGACATGCGGGCGCACGGCCTGACGCCGCTCTACGGGCCGAAGGAAAGCGGCTGGGATGGCCAGTTCTACTTCTACATGTCGAACGACATCCTGGGAGTCAAGGATACGGCGAAGCACATCGATGCGCCGTCCTACCGCTACCAGCGCATCGGCCTGTCGCTGTATGCCGCGATCGTGGCAAAGGTGACCGGCCGCGACTGGGTATCGCCCACGACCTTCTTCGTCAGCTACCTGGCCCTGGTCTTCGCTGCCACCCTGGCCGGCGCGCGTCTGCTGCAGCGCTACGGCGCGCATCCGGCATGGATGCTGCTGTGGTCGTTCAGCGTCGGCACCCAGCTGACATTGTTCAACGCGCTGCCTGATGCGGCCGCCGATGCCTTCCTGATCCTGGCCCTGTTCCTCGTGTTTACCAACCGGGTAGGGTGGTCCTTCATTCCGTTCGCCTTCGCCGCGCTGTCGCGCGAAGTGTATGCGCTGTTCCCGTCCGCCATCCTCGGCTTCGTCATCCTGTCGTCGCTGAAGGGCCCCGGCGTGGCCCGGCGTTTGTCGGAACAGCTGATCGGCAAGCGCTATGTCCTGCTGCTGATCCCGGGCATCGTGGCCGTCGCCTGGAACGTGTATGTCACCAGGCATTTTGGCGCCAGCCCGTCGTCGCAGGCCCACGGCATCCTCGGCCTGCCCCTGGCGGCCTGGGCCCAGAGCATGAACGTGGCGCTGCACCCGGCGAGCGACGGTGGCCGGCTGCGCCTGGGCAGCTTCGAGTTTTTCAGCCTGGCGTTCTTCCTGCTGGTGCTGGTCGCAGCCTTGCGTACCGCCGCAAACACCATCCGCTTGCCGCAAGGTCCGCTGCGGCCCGTCGTCCATGGCGTGGCCGCCTCGCTCGCCCTGTTCGCGCTGCTGTACGCCTGTTTCGGACCGACCGTCACCGGCCACTTCAGCGGCTATTTCAAGGCCGTCGCTGTGTTCTTCTTCCTGATTCCGCTGCTGGTTGCTCTGACCGGCACCGGCGGGACGCTGAAGCGGCTGCTGTACGGCCTGCTCGTGCTGGCCTTGCTGCATACGTCGTCGGGCAACCTCGGCCAGCGCGTATTTGCTTCGCCAGGCAACATCGACAAGTTCACCCGCATGTCAGCGCTCACCGAAACCCGCCGTTTCGAATGCTTCGGCACGTATGAGGCGGACGTCAAGGTCAACCGCATCACCCTGATCAAGACGACCCCGTGGGGCGCCCTGTTCGGTGGCGGCGACCAGATCGTCGTGAATGTCGCGCTCACGAATACCGGCCAGCATCCCTTCGTGTCCTCGACCGGTTTCGGCAGCGTGTTCATGAGCTACCACTGGAACGATGCCAAGGGAGCGACCGTGGTCGACGGTATCCGTTCGGCCTTGCCCAGGGCGGTCGAGCCTGGCCATACGGTCGACGTCGACGTCGTGACGCCGGTACCGCCGCGCGCCGGGCTGACGCTCAGGCTGAGCCCTGTCCAGGAAGGCTGCGCCTGGTTCTACCAGGCGAATCCGAAGGTCGGAGCGGGCCTGCCGCTGGCGATCGAACGCTGATCCTTTCCACTCCGGCCGCGGCGTCCTGCAAGCCGCTGCGGTCCCATGCCTGCGACCATGTCCGATACCCATTCCATGAACTTGCACCAGGCCGGTGATGTCCCGGCCTGGTGGCGGCGCCTCAGTCCTTTCGTGTCCGGCGTGCCCTTGCCGATTTTCCTGGTCTGGGCTGCGTACAGCGCCTATGTGTTCCTCCATGCGGACGCCCTGGTGCACGACGAGATCGACTTCATAGTGCTGGCTCGGGGCGTTCCGCTCGGGGACGTGGTCGGCGCTGCACCGCCGGCCCTGTACGGCTCGCTGTTCTGGATCGGGCTGAAACTGGCGGGTTCGGCTTACGTCGCTCGTGTCGTCATGCTGGGGATGTTCGTCATGACGCCTTGGCTGCTCATGCGAACCATTCCCGGCGCGCGCATGTGCACCGCGGTGTTCCTGGTCTGGATTTCGATGCCGATTGCCTGGTGGGGAGGAAAGCTCATCGCGCCAGAAATCCCGATCATGTTCGTGGTGGCGCTGGCGCTGTATCTGTTCGACCGCGGCCGCCTGGTCGGTACAGCAATCGCCCTGGCCGCTGCCGTGGCATTGAAGATCAGCGCATTGCCTGCTGTTATTTTTTTCGCGGTGGCGTATCTGCTGAGGCAGGACCAGGACTGGCGGCAAAAGCTGCGCCAGGCGCCGCGCCTGGCGGCGGTGTTCCTGGTGGCGCTGTTTGCGTTATGCCCGCCGATCTGGATCATCATTACCGAGCTGGGTAAGCAACCTTCGCATCTGGGGACAGGATCCTTGCTGGCGCAGGCCGAGGTCTCACTGCTGGCATATCGATGGGAGTGGGATGCGATCTTTTCCGGCGGCGTCCTGCGCTTCAGCCTGATGCCGGTGCCGCTCGCCTTGATCGCCCTCGGTACCCTCGTACGGGACTGGCGCATGTTCGTCGGTGCTGCCGTCACTGGCTCCGTCTTCATGCTAATGAGTATCAACAGCGCCAGTGCCTATGGCTGGTACTGGATCGCTTATTTTCCGATCCTGGCCTATGCATTCTCGCGCCGGTGCGACGCGATGTCGAACGGCGTGGTGCCGTGGTACGGGCTCCTGTACCTGGCTGCGCTATGGAACGGCATGCAGCAGTTGCCTTCGATCGTCGACCAGGCCTACCAGCGCTTCGAGCACATCCGTATCCTCGGCAAGCGCGATGATATCCTTGCCTGCGTCAACCAGAACCTCGACGAACTCAAGCCCACATCGGTCTATAACCTTGCGGAATTCGGCTTGACCCTGCAGCGCGATGTGCCCGTGTATGTCACGCCTGGCCCCGAAGCCGACCAGGCCGACGTACGCCTGGTCGGCACGCGCATGCTCGTTGGCAGGCGCATGGCATCCGGTCCCTGGCCGGAACCCGGCTACCTGCACGCGACCTGCGATGGCGTGCTCATCTTCACGAGGCGCAAGACGACGGCTGCGTCGCCCTGATACGGCGCGCCACCGGCGCTTGTCAAGACGTGAGTTGCTGGCTGGTCGACGGCGCGCCCACGGTCCGATACCACTTCCCGTCGGCCACGCTGCCCATCAGTTCGCGGGCGCTGTCCGCCCAGCTCAGCCATGGCATCGCCTCGGAGAGCGGAGCGGCGCCGGCAGCGAACAGGCGTAGCCATTCTTCCACCGCAGTAGCCAGCGCGGCGCCGGTAGTGCCCTCGAAATAGAAGGCATGTTCCTTGCTCACTTCGCGGAACACCGGGATGTCGCGTGCAATGATCGGCAGCTTGTGCTGGGCCGCTTCGATAAGCGGCAGGCCGAAGCCTTCGCCGATCGAGGCTGCCAGCAAGCCGGATGCCGATTCGTAGAGCCTGGTGAGCATTTCGTCGGAGGCGCCGGCCAGCCAGAACAGGCGCCCGTTCAGTTCGCGATGGCTGTTCAGCTTCTTGATGAGTGGTTCGACCAGCCAGCCTGGCTTGCCGACGATGACCAGGTTGACTTCCACGTTACGCGACCACAGCAGCTCGAAGGCCGCCAGCGCCTGCTCGTGTCCCTTGCGCGGCTCGACGGTGCCCACCATCAGGATGGTTGGGCGCTGCGCGATGGCGGCAAAGACCTGGTCCGCGTTCGGCGGGAGACCCGTGGATGGCACACTGGCGGAGATATCGGCGCCGAGATGGAAGTAGCCCAGCTGAAGCGGGGAGCGGCGCGGCGCCGCATGTGCACCGATCCAGTCGGCCAGTTCGTCCGCGACCGCCTGCGAAATACAGACGAGGCCGTCGGAAATACGGGTGATGGTCTCGATATATTCGCGGAAGTTCGCTTCCGTTCCATATGGAAAAGCATTCGGCAGCAGCAAAGGCAGGATATCGTAGACGACGAACAGCACCTGCACCCCACGATTGCGCATATCGGTCAGCAGGGTTTCATTCTGCGAAGTGCAATCGGCTACCAGGTCGAGTCCGAGGAAGATATCGCCCGCGTGGTACTCGATCGGCGCGTCCTCCAGCCCCGGATTCGCTTCGCCGATCAGGCCCAGGGTGAAGTTGCGCGCATAGCGATAGCGCCGGTTGCCGCCGTCGCCATAGACCGGCTCGATACGATAGCCTGGGGGCGGAGAGCCGATCAGTGCCAGCAGGATACTGCGGACGACCCGCTGGATACCAGTCTTCAGGTCGAACTGTGCGACTGCCGAAATATCGATGAACAGTTGCGGCGGCAGCCGCGCAGGCTGGTTTGCCGCGATCGACTTGGCCGCATTGACCAGCTCGTAGTGGCGGGGATCGCTCGGTGCGCCGATGCGCTGCATCCCACGCAGCAAGGCGCGATAGTGCGCTTCCGGGCTGTTGCGGGTGAACGCCTCGATTGCCGTGACATACTGGGTGCCGACCCGCGCCGGTGCATGGTGCTCGTGTACATGGGCCTTGCCGCGCCGTGCAAGTTCGCTGCGCATCGCAGCGTCGTCGTGCAGGCGCGTCATGGCCGCGACGAGGTCCGCTTGGGCGAACTGGTCGGGGAGTAGGCAGACGACATCGTCGGGCAGGCTGGCATTGGCCCCGTTCGCATTCACGATGGTGGCCACGCCATGCAACAGGCAGTCGAGTACCGAAGCCGAGGTCTCACCGCGGGTCTGCCCCCGCAGCTGGACCGCGAGGTCGGCTGCTTGCAGGTAGCTGTGGTAGGTCTGGGCGCTGACGAATCCGGTGACGCTGACGAAGTCGGCCAGGCCGCTCGCCTCGATCTGTGCATGCAGGGCAATGCCGAATTCGGAGGGGTCGTCTGCGCCGACATAAACCAGATGGCAGCGCTGGGACGACGTGCGCGGCATGGCCAGGAAAGCAGACAGCAGCTTGTCATTGAGTTTGGAACTGCCGAGCATACCGAAGCTGCAGATGACGAAATCCGTCTCGCCGAAACCGAGCTTGTCGCGTGCGGCTTCCCGGCTGACGGCGTTGCTGGCCGCTTCGCCGCGCATCAGCGGCAGGACGCGCCAGCGCATGCTGTCATTGATACCGTACCAGGTCTCGGCCAGTTCGATCGAAAACCGGGAATGCACGATGATGCCGGTCGCCGCGTCGAGCACGGCCTTGTTGGCGGGGTATTTCCAGATGGCCGCATTCCGCCCCTGGACCGCCTTTTCGGCGATGGCGCTATAGCCATGCGAATAGAACAGGGCATTGCTGAATGCGTGCTCGACGCCGTTATGCAACTCCATGTTGTCGATGACATTACTCAGGAAAAAGTCATGCAAGACGACAATGCCTGGATGGCGCTCGAGCATACCGAACATGAACTGGTGCACGTCGGAATTTCCGAAATGATAGAGGATCCGCTCGAAGCGATGCGCATGCCCGTCGAACCAGCTCGTCGTGTGGACGGGGAACTGGGCGCTCAGTTCGGGTTCGAATTCGAGCGTGTCGGGCACGATGAGATGCACGTCGTAATAGCTGGCCAGCTCGGCAACGAGTTCGGCGCTGTAATCGGCGATGCCGGATTGCTGAGGCGGCAGCGGCGACACATAGGCCAGGGACGGCCGCCCTTCAGGCTGTGCGGGCGTCTCGCGCCGGCGCCAGCACTGTTCGAGTGCATCGAGTATCTGGATTGCAGCCTGGTCCTGCGTCGCAGCGATTTCGACTACCCGCTCTGGATCGACGCCGCTGTCGCGCAATGCGCTGCCGATCTGCGCCGAGCCGGCAAAGACCAGTGCGGCATGTTGCAGGCTGGCTTGCTGGCGCGCGTATGAATCCATGCGCGCCGGTGTCGAGCCGTGTACCGGCGCAAGGGTGGCCGGATCGCATACGCTAACCGCACTCAAGAACGCGCCGCCGGAAGGGGAGACCGCGCCCACGGTATCGATGGCATGGTCGAACAGGGCCGGCGCGAACACGGCGTCGGCGCCCAGGCTTGCGAAGAAGTTATGCCTGATCAGTTCAATCGTACTTTGCACCCTGTTTGTGCCATCCGGGCTGGGCGTATCGTAAACCACCACCTGCCGGGCGGGCAACAGATCGCGAAAAGCATTGCGCAGCATCTCTATGCGAGCCGGGAACTGGTTGCTGAATGCGAGATAGATCGTGTGACCGCCTGCATGGCGCAGCATGTATTGCACTAGCGCTAGCGTATCGCGGGCAAGGACCGTATCGGCGTTCTGGCAAGACTGGAGATCGATGGCGATGCGCATGAAGTCGGGTTTATTGATTGGAGGAGTTGGCACGGGCAAGGTCAAGCAGGATCTTGCGGGTCAAGGGAGTCATCTGCAAGTACTCGGCAGGGAGAGGCCCATCCCAGTCGGGCAGGATCACGTCGCCGGCAGGCTGCGCAGCGTGCAGGCTGCCGCCTTCCATCAAGCGGATCAGCGGTGCCCGAAGTTGCGGGAAGCGTTTGAGCAGGGGGAGTGCGATCCGGCGTGCCCAAGTGCTGTTCTTGGTGCGGCGCAGCCAGCCCCGTACCCCGCGTGTCGTATCCGCACCGGGTGCGCCGAGCACCAGGGTGGCGACCCTGCGGCGCAGCCCGCTCCTGATACGGCCCTCGCGCGCCGCGGAGACCGCACGCCGCACCAATCCGCCGACCAGGCGTCCCGGTGCGGTGACGCGCCAGGAGCTGCTCCCGAGCATTGCGCTGATCTGGCCTTCGAGTTGCTGGACACGCTCCTCGGCTTGCTGCAAATGCTCGCGCGATTGCGCCAGCAGTCGCTCGGTATCTTGCAGGCGCTGCTGCGGCAGCGATGCCAGGCGCCGGTCGGACCGCGCTACGCGCTGTTCAAGCTCGTCGAAACGCCGGCTGTCGAGGCGATTGTTGTGCATCCTGCGCTCTTCGGCAGCGCTGACCCGGCGTTCATGGCGCTGGTCGAGTTGCTCGATGCGCTGCTCGATCTGCTCGCCATGCTGGTTCAGGCGCTGGTCGAGTTGTTCGATACGCTGCGCCAGACCCAGTTCAAGCGTCTGCACCTGCTGCGACGATGTGGTGCGCAATTCGTCGATGCGCATGTCGATACCCTGCATGCGGTCTACCAGGCTGGGCAGCGCATGCTTCCACAATTCATTGTTGGCCTCTTCGAAAGCGGCAAGGCGTTGATCAGCCTGTTCACTCAGGCTCTGCAGGGATGCTGCCAGCGCAGCAACCAGATTCTCCTGTTCCTGCGCATGCGCCCGCAGTGCGGCCAGTTCCGCCTGGACGCTGCCGGTCTCGCCGGCTGGCCCGGAAAGTCCCGCCACGCTAGCCTGGAGCGCAGCCAGGGCCTCGCGGTCTGCAGCGCGCAAGCTGGCTTGATGATGATCAAAGCGCGCCGCCATTTCATCGAGCGTGACGCCGTACCCGGCCGCAAAAGGCGCATCGAACAGCGCCGTCAGGGCCTGGTCGCCGGCTTTCTGCGCCACGATGCCGTAATCCGCGCTGACCTTTTCGAACACATCCCGTAGTCCGAGTTCCTGCTGGTCTTGTTCCAACTCTGCGCCGTGCAGGCGCACCACCGCATGGCGTGGAAACGCCGCGTATTCGACCATGAAGTCGAGCAGCAGCGGTGGAATCGGCTTGACGTGCGAGGGGTCGAGATAGAAGCTGCTGGTGCCGACGACCAGGTTTTCCGGATTCGGCGTTTCCATAATCAGCAGGCCGCCCGGCAACAGCACGCGGCGCGCTTCCGCAATGAGGCACTGCACCTCGTCGAACGGCAGGTGCTCGACCAGGTGGAAGGCCGACACCAGCGCCACGCTGGCGTTGGCGTGACTGCGCAGGCTGCTCAGGGCGTCAGCCGTTTCCACGTTCAGGCCGCGTTCGCGACAGGCCGCCAGCATGCCTTCGTCGAGATCGACGCCGCTGGCCGCGAAGCCGTTCTCGGTCATCAGTTCGAGCCATTCGCCGCGTCCGCAGCCGAGGTCGAGCGCCGCAGCTCCCGGGTACAGTGCCGCCAGCGGTGCGACGAAGGGGGTATAGGCTTCCAGTCGACCCTTGATCAGCTCGCGCGAGCCGCGGTAGCGCTCTTCGAAGGCGCGATAGAAATTGTCGCTCATCGAAGGACCTCGACGCTTGGTTCGATCCAGTTAGATCCAACAAACAGCTTGCGATTCATGTTCATGACGATAAAGAGGAAGGCAAGGTCACGCCACTCGTAGTTGTCGGCCAGGTGCGTATCGGTGCTGGTCAGGGCGGTAGTGATCGAATAGCTGCCGGGACCGAGGTTGAGCGGGAAGGCGAAGCGGAACACGACCTCTTCGCCGGCGCGCAAGTCGGTCAGGACCTGTTCCATGTGGTAGGTGTTGGTGCCGTACATGTCCTGGCCCAGGCGGTCCTTGATCAGGTAGCCGAGCACGAGTTTCGGCAGCGCCGCGTTGACTCGCGCACGCACGTGCAGCGTCACCGGGGCGCCGACGTTGACCATCTCGACCTGTTCGCCGACCTCGTTCTCGAGCCAGATATCGGTGACCGTGGCTTCGCCGGTGCCCGAGCTGGTCTGCGTGCGGCCATCGGCCGTTGCGCTCTGAACGACGGTTTCATTGCCGCGCTCGGCCAGCATCGCGTTGTAATAGTCCATGACTTCCTCGGGCCGTCCCTGCTTGGCCAGGCGGCCGCCGTCGAGCAGGATGGCGCGGTCGCAGATCGACTGGATCGCAGCGCGGTCATGGCTGACGATCAGCAGCGTGGTGCCAAGCTTGCGGTACTCGCGGATGCGCTCGAAGCTCTTGTGCTGGAAGTAGGCGTCGCCCACCGACAGGGCTTCGTCGACGATCAGGATGTCCGGCCGCCTGGCCGTGGCGACGCTGAAGGCCAGGCGCATCTGCATGCCTGAGGAATACACGCGCACCGGCTGGTCGATGTAGTCGCCGATGTCGGCGAACGCCTCGATCTCGGGCATCAGCGCAGTGATGTCGTCGATGCCCAGGCCGATCAGCTGCCCGGCCATGTAGGCATTCTGGCGTCCGGTGAAATCGGGGTGGAAACCCATGCCCAGTTCCAGCAGGGCCGCGACCCGGCCGGTCATCTGCACGCTGCCGCTGGTGGGCTGGGTGGTGCCTGTGATCAGCTTGAGCAAGGTGCTCTTGCCGGCGCCGTTGGTACCGATGATGCCGACCGCCTCGCCGGGCGCCAGTTGGAAACTGATGTCCTCGATGACCCATTTCAGGCGATGGCGCATCCCCAGGAAAGGCAGCGTCCATTCGGCGAAACGCGACCAGCGCGAACCGTATTGCTTGTAGGCCTTGCCCAGCTTGTTGACGCGGATCGTACCCATTACAGCTCATCCACCATTTCGCCCGCACGCTTGCGGAACAGCTTGATACCCAGGATGCAGAAGATCACGCCGAGCAGGCCGAAGGGCAGCAGGGCCTGCCAGTCGGGCATCCGGCCATATACGATGATTTGCTGGTAAGCCGTGATCGGCGCCAGCATCGGATTGAATTCCAGCCAGTCG
Organism: Massilia sp. YIM B02769; assembly: GCF_030411995.1. Lineage (GTDB taxonomy): Bacteria > Pseudomonadota > Gammaproteobacteria > Burkholderiales > Burkholderiaceae_D > Telluria. The sequence goes on along the minus strand of NZ_JASNRC010000019.1, from coordinate 47,327 downwards.
CGCACTTGCGCGGGAAGGGCGCTGACCGGATAGACCACGGGCGTGAACCAGAACCAGAACTGGAGCAGGATCGTAAAGAACTGGCCGACATCGCGGAAGAAGACGTTCAGCACGCCGAGGATCATGCCCAGGCCGATCGAAAACAGGATCTGCAGCAGCAGGACAGGGACGATGGCGAGGAACACCCATCCAGGAAAATTATCGGACAGCACGAGGAATGCCGTGAACAGGCCGAAGACGATGCCGAAATTGACGAGCGCGTTGAGCACGACAATCACCGGCAGGCACAGGCGCGGGAACTGGAGTTTCTTGATGAGGTTGGCATGTTCGATGAACACCGACTGGCTCCGGCTGGTGATCTCGGCGAACAGGCTCCAGGTAAGGGTGCCTGCGCACAGGTAGACGCCATAGGCAAAAGGGCCAGTCAAGCCGTTCATCCTGCTGCCCATGACCTGCGAGAACACCACCGTATAGACGATGATCATCGACAAGGGGTTGAGGATGGTCCAGGTCGCACCCAGCAGCGAGTTGCGGTACTTGACCTGGAATTCGCGCCTGACACTGCCGCCGATGAATCCGCGATAGCGCCACACGCCGCTCAGCATTGGAAGGGAAATCATTCGCCAGCTCCGCGCGGCGATGGGAAACGCATGGCGGAAGATTCACGCCATGCGCAATGGGATGAGGAGGACATCAAAGCTTGCATATGCGGCCGCTGGCTGCCGGAGCGGTGGCTGCCGGCAGGCCTGATGCGTGCACTCGCCCCGGTCCGTCTGGACAGAAAAACAAGATTATATCATGGCAGCTCTGCCGTACGTTCCGGCGCGCCACCCTGGACAACGGCTGGTGCGCAATGCGGACACGACACACCGTATACGTATTCCGGCGCCAGTTGCTGGCGCGGGGTCACCACCGCGCGGCAGGCGAAGCACTGCACGGTTTCGGTCGGCTCCAGTTTCGGGTTCAAAGCGGTACGGTAGTCGAACACGAAGCAGTCGCCGGTGTAGTGGGCGCCGCCGACTTCCTCGAAATACTTGAGGATGCCGCCTTCAAGCTGGTAGACATTGTCATAGCCGATGTTCTGCATGTGAATGGCCGCCTTTTCGCAGCGAATGCCGCCGGTGCAGAAAGTGACCACGGTCTTGCCGGCGAAGTCATCCTTGTGGGCTGCGATCACTTCCGGAAATTCGGTGAACTTCTTGATGCGGTAGTCGACGGTATTGTCGAAGGTGCCGACATCGACTTCGAAGTCGTTGCGGGTATCGACCATCACCACCGGCTTGCCCTTGTCGTCGTGGCCCTGGTCGAGCCAGCGCTTGAGTGTGGCCGCTTCCACCGACGGCGCGCGGCCGAGCTCGGGCCTGATCAGCGGCATGCGCATGGTGATGATCTCTTTCTTGATCTTGACCAGCATGCGCTTGTGTGACTGTTCGTTCGAAAGGCTTTCCTTCCACTCGAGATCGGCCAGGCGAGCATCGCTGCGCACCCAGTCGAGATAGCGGTCGATCTGTTCGCGCAGACCGGAAACAAACATGTTGATGCCTTCGGGCGTCAATAATACCGTGCCCTTGAGGCCTAGTTCGTTGCACAGGGACTGGTATAGGCCGCGTAATTCGTCCAAGTTATCGAGAGTGACGAATTTGTAGGCGGCGATGTTGACGTAGTTGGTTGCGGGAGACATGGCATGAGAGGACAAAAGACAGGCCGTCATTATAGAGCAGGTCGATCGAAGCTCTCCGACGATGGAAAGGGTTGATGAGGCTGCTGTGGCGTCAATGTCGGAATTTCTTACACTGATGTCAAGGAAGGGTTTCGAATTTTAAACAAGCAATTGTTTTGAAAAGAAATTTTTTTCTGGCATGAAACGTGCTTATGGGAAATTACCATTTACTTTAGATCTACTCGCACATGAAACGTTTCGCTCCTGTTATCGCCTCGCTCGCATTTGCCTTCAGCGCCAGCGCCAACGCCAGCATCGTCGTCGCCGCCGACAACTTCGACGGCGCCAGCACCGGTTTCACCGGCAACTGGGCCACCGACATCACCAAGGCCAAGGACAAGCCGGCCGTCACCACCGCCGGCGGCAACAAGTCGCTGACCTTCGGCAGCAACAACGACCGCGCTGCGTACTGGAACCTGGCCGAGACCCAGACCGGCGGCATCATCGTCGACTTCAGCTTCTCGTACACCGGCACCCTGGGCAACAACGACTTCCTCGGCCTGTGGCTGGGCGACAAGGATGGCCCGAGCTTCGGCCTGAAAGCGAACTGCGACACCGGCGTCTGCACCGACGACCTGTACGTACGTACGACCGGCACCGGCGGTCCTTACCTGCTGGGCAGCGACCTGGTTGCCGGCCAGACCTACCACCTGCTGGGCTACCTGACCAAGACGAACGGTTCCGCGTTCTACAACAGTTTCGCCGCCTGGATGAACCCGACCGCGGACGAAATGCACTCGCTGACCGGCGCCGACCGCGTTGCCACCGGCACCAGCAAGATCTCGTCGGTTTCGCAGATCGGCATCCGCACCGTCAACCTCGACAACGGCGTGAAAGTCAGCATCGACAACCTGCGCGTGAGCGAAGTGCCGGAACCGGCATCGCTGTCGCTGTTCGGCCTGGCGCTGGCCGGCCTGGGCCTGGCTGGCCGCCGCAAGCGCGGCTGATCGGCGCGCGCTTCATCGGGAACCCGGCCGCGGCCGGGCTTTTTTAAGCCCGTCTGCGTCGCATATTGTTGTGAAATCGCAACTTAACCTTGCGGGGCAGCGGCCCGGACGGCGCTGCCAAAACCGGCCCCGGCCCCACCGCCGCGCCGCCTGCCGAGGTAAAATGACGGGATGACTTCCCCGACTTTCACCCATCTCCGCGTCCACTCCGAATACTCGATCGCCGACGGCCTGGTGCGCATCGACGACCTGGTGGGCGCAGCCGCCAAGGACCAGCAGCCGGCGCTGGCCGTCACCGACCTGGCCAACATGTTCTGCATGGTGCGCTTCTACAAGGCGGCGCGCGGCAAGGGGATCAAGCCGATCGTCGGGGTCGACGCCTGGATCACCAACGACGACAACCGCGACAAGCCGCACCGTTTGCTGATCCTGGCGAAGAACCGCAGCGGCTACCTGCAGCTGTGCGATTTGTTGTCGAAAGCCTGGCTCACCAACCAGTACAAGGGCCGCGCCGAGCTGCGCGTCGAGTGGCTGGAAGCGCTGGCGACCTCCGTCTCCACGCTGGAGCCGGAAGTCAATCAAGCGAACGCCCTGATCGTGCTCTCGGGCGCCGGTTTCGGCGACGTCGGCCAGGCCATCGACAACGGCGACATCGCCCGCGCCGAAAAGGCCGCCGAGCGCTGGGCGCGCATCTTCCCCGGCCATTTCTACATCGAGATCCAGCGCGCCGGCCAGCCGAACCAGGAACAGCAGGTGCGCCATTCGGTGGCGCTGGCCGGCCGCCTGGGCCTGCCGGTGGTGGCGACCCACCCGGTGCAGTTCATCAGCAAGGACGAATTCATCGCCCACGAGGCGCGCACCTGTATCGCCGAAGGCGAGATGCTGGCGAATGCCAAGCGCGTGCGCCGCTTCAACGAGGAGATGTGTTTCAAATCCCAGGCCGAGATGGCGGAGCTGTTCAAGGATTTGCCGGGCGCCCTGGCCAATTCGGTCGAAATCGCCAAGCGCTGCAACGTCACGCTCACGCTGGGCAAGCCGCAGCTGCCGGACTTCCCGACGCCGGCAGGCATGACCATCGACGACTTCCTGGTCGCCGAAACCAAGAAGGGGTTGGAGGAGCGCCTGATCCAGCTGTTCCCCGATCCGGCCAAGCGCGAAGCCGAGCGCCCGCGCTACGAGGCGCGCCTCGAGTTCGAGAACCAGACCATCATCAAGATGAAGTTCCCGGGCTACTTCCTGATCGTTGCGGAGTTCATCCAGTGGGGCAAGAACAACGGCGTACCGATCGGCCCGGGCCGCGGCTCCGGTGCCGGCTCGCTGGTGGCCTACGCGCTGAAGATCACGGATCTGGACCCGTTGAAGTACAACCTGCTGTTCGAGCGTTTCCTGAATCCTGAACGCGTTTCGATGCCCGACTTCGACATCGACTTTTGCCAGGAAAAGCGCGAACTGGTGATCCAGCACGTGAAGGACCTGTACGGCCGCGACGCCGTGTCGCAGATCGCCACCTTCGGCACCATGGCCGCAAAAGGCGCGATCCGCGACGTCGGCCGCGTGCTCGACTTCGGCTACAACTTCTGCGACGGCATCTCGAAGCTGATCCCGTTCAAGCCGGGCAAACCGGTCTCGATCGCCGAGGCCATCGAGGAAGAACCGCTGCTCAAGGAACGCCTGGAAAACGAGGAAGAGGTCAAGCAGCTGCTGGACCTGGCCCAGCAGGTCGAAGGCATCACGCGCGGCATCGGCATGCACGCCGGCGGCGTGCTGATCGCGCCCGGCAAACTGACCGACTTCTGCCCGCTGTACACCCAGGGCGGCGATGCCGGTGTGGTCTCGCAATACGACAAGGACGACGTCGAGGCCGTCGGCCTGGTCAAGTTCGACTTCCTGGGCCTGACCACGCTGACGATTCTCGACCGCGCCGTGAACTACATCCGCGCGCTCGATCCGCAGGACGCCGAGTTCAATCTCGAAACCCTGCCGCTGACCGACCGGCCTTCGTACAAGCTGTTGAGCGATGCGAAAACCGTCGCCATCTTCCAGCTGGAGTCGCGCGGCATGCAGGGCATGCTGAAGGATGCGCGTCCCGACCGCTTCGAGGACATCATTGCGCTGGTGGCGCTGTACCGCCCGGGCCCGATGGACCTGATTCCCGACTTCTGCAAGCGCAAGCACGGCGAGAAGTTCGATTACCCCGATCCGCGTACCGAGTCGATCTTGTCCGAGACCTACGGCATCATGGTCTACCAGGAGCAGGTCATGCAGATGGCGCAGATCGTCGGCGGCTACTCGCTGGGCGGCGCCGACATGCTGCGCCGCGCGATGGGTAAAAAGAAGGCCGAAGAGATGGCCGAGCACCGCGAGATTTTCCGCGCCGGCGCCGCGAAAGACGGCCTGTCGACCGAAAAGGCCGACGAGATCTTCGACTTGATGGAAAAGTTCGCGGGCTACGGTTTCAATAAATCGCACGCCGCCGCCTACGCGCTGCTGTCCTACCACACGGCCTATTTGAAGGTGCACCACACGGCCGCCTTCATGGCAGCCAACATGTCGCTGGCGATGGAAGACACCGACAAGATCAAGATCCTGGTCGAGGATGCGATCGATGTCTGCAAACTCACGATTTTGCCGCCGGACGTGAACGAATCGCAGTTCCGTTTCACGCCGGAAGGCGCGCCGCGCTCCGTCACTGGCAAGCAGGTGTCGAACATCCGCTACGGCCTGGGCGGCGTGAAGGGCGCGGGCCAGGGCGCGATCGAGGCGATCATCGCCGCGCGCCAGGAGGGCGGCAAGTTCAAGGACCTGTTCGACTTCTGCAAGCGCGTCGACCGCAAGCAGATCAACCGCCGCACCATCGAGTCGCTGATCCGCGCCGGCGCCATGGACGCATTCGGCGTCGACCGCGCGATCCTGCTGGCTTCCGTCGCGTTCGCGATGGAAGCGGCCGGCCAGGCCGCGGCGGCCGCGAACCAGGTGAGCCTGTTCGGCGGCGACGATTCCGACCTGGTGGCCCCGCCCGACTATGTGAAGGCGACCCCGTGGACCGACCGCCAGAAGCTGGCCGAAGAAAAGATCGCGCTCGGCTACTACCTGTCGGGCCACATGTTCGACTCGTATGCGGGGGAAGTGCGGCGCTTCGCCAAGACCAAGCTGAAGGACCTGGAACCGTCGCGCGAGCCGCGCATGCTATGCGGCGTGATCACCGGCGTGCGTACCCAGATGACCCAGCGCGGCAAGATCCTGATCGTGGCGCTGGACGACAAGACCGGCGTGGTCGAGGTGACGGTGTACAACGAGGTGTTCGAGCAGAACCGCAACGCCTTCAAGGAAGACGAATTCCTGCTCGTGGTCGGCAAGGTGTCGGAAGACCGCTTCAACGGCGGCCTGCGCATCACGGCCGAGAAGGTGTTCGACATCGCCGCGGCGCGCATCCACTACGGCCACAAGCTGGAGATGGACATCGAGTGCGGCATCAGCTCGGCGAAGATGGCCGAGGTGCTGTCGCCTTACCGCCACCCGGACGGCCTGCCGGTCAGCCTGCGCGTGAAACCGCAGGGCGTGGAATGCATCCTGCAACTGGGCGACGAATGGCGCGTGGCGCCATCGGATGCGCTCAAGCATGCGCTCGAACTCAATCTCGGCGCGAAGGATGTGGCGGTCGAGTACTAAAGGCGCGACGGCTTTGCTGGCAGCCTGTTGGATTTGCTGGCGTTGGCCGCTACAGTGACAATCGTAGGGTGGGCGCCCCGTGCCCACGCGTAAACGATGGACATTGTTGGCGCTGTGTGTTCATCAAAGCGGCCAACACCATGCATGCTTCACGCGTGGGCACGGGGCGCCCACCCTACGGTCGCGTCAGGGACGACCGCTACCGGTCAAGCCACCGCCTTGCGCTGCAAGACCTTGATCTTCCGCGCCAGGACCTTGCCGATCACGAAGCCCAGGTTCCCCGCCAGCAGCTTGCGCACCTGCGACGCCGCGCGGCGGTCGGCGCGGCGGTCGTGGCTGTCCAGTACCTCGCCTTCCATCGCCGCCAGCACCGCCTCGAGCGGGTGGAACAGGTTTTGCGCCAGCAGCGCGCGCACGTCCTCGCGCGCGGCCTTGCCCTCGCTCCAGCCCATCTCGTAGGTGCGCTTCAGGATCACGTTGTAGAAGTGGATGGTGGCGGCGTCGACGTGCAGGCGCAGCGCGTCGCTCACCGGCAGCGTGCCGAAGTGATGGTGGATGTGCAGCACCGCCTTGGCAAAATCGATGCACCACTTGTGCGACAGGCCGCGCTTCATGCTGCCCGGATGCTGGCGGTAGTCGAAGCAGGGGCGGGCCAGGCGATACAGGCTGGCGCAGTCGGCGATCAGCTGCGGCGTGGTGGTGATGTCCTCGAAGGTGCGGCCCGGCGGATACAGCGGCGCCGGCTGGCGCAGGTAGATCTCGCGGCGCATCACGTTGGCCCAGGCATAGCACTGGCGGTCCATGAAGAAGGTGCGCAGGATCGCTTCGCGGTCGCTGATCAGGGTGTCGGCCGGGTAGCCGCGCGCGATGGGGCGCGTGCGGCGCATGTTGTGCGGGTGCCAGTCGTTGAAGTCGAGCGCGATCACGTCGGGACGATGCTGTTTGAAAATGCCGTCGAGCGCCGCGAGGGTGCCGGGCAGGACCAGGTCGTCGGCGTCGAGGAAGAGGATGTACTCGCCGGTGGCGGCCTCGAGCAGGCGGTTGCGCGTGGTGGCCAGGCCGGCGTTCTCCTGGCGGATCAGGCGGATCGCCAATCCCGGCCAGGCCTGCTGCATCTGCGTGACGACCGCGCCCGTGCCGTCGCGCGAGCCGTCGTCGATGACGACCAGGTCATGGCCGGGGCCCATCTGCTCGAGCACCGAGCGCAGGGTCGCCTCCAGGTGCTGCTCGGCGTTGTAGGCGGGAACGAGGATGGAAAGCCGTGGTGCCGTGTTCATCGGTGGTTCTCTTTCTTGGCGCTGCATGCAGCGCCGCGTTGTTCGGGTGTGCCGGCGGCGGTGCGTGTTGGCAGTCGAGCCGGGTTCAGCGATAATGATTTGAAAATTCTTTTCCTACGGCATGGCCTGCAACCGACAGCCTGCTGATCCGGGAAGAATATCCTACCTCTGAGCTGATGGACAATACGTTGATGAATACGATGGCCCCGTCGCGGCTATGGACTGGCGCCCTTGTCTTCATGGTGCCGGCGCTGTGCCTGACCACCGGACCCGGGATTGGCCTGGCCAGCTTCCTGCTTCTCCTGAGCGCCCTGTGCATGCCGCGCGCCAGCCGCGCCGCGCTGGCGCGCCACTGGCCCGCGATACGCTGGGTGGTGCTGGCCTTCCTGTTCAATTTCGTCCTGGTGCTGCTGCAGTTCCTGCTGCGGCCGGAACAGCCGGGTAGTTCGCTGGAAAAGCATGCACGCATGTTCTTCGCGGCCAGCGCCCTGGCCGTGGTGCTGGTGGCGCGTCCGCCGCGCCAGGCGCTGTGGTGGGGCGCGATCCTCGGCGCCATCGGCGCCTTTGCCCTGGTGGCCTGGCAGCACCTGGTGCTCGGCATCGAGCGGCCGGGCGGCATGATCAACGCCATCACCTTCGGCGACATCGTCCTGACCCTGGCCTTGCTGTCGCTGGTGGCGGCCATCGATTTCCGCCGCGCCGGCCGCACCGTCCTGTGGCCGCTGCTGGGCGGCCTGGCCGGGGTGCTGGCGCTGGTGATCACCGGCACGCGCGGCGCCTGGCTGGCGGCGGCGCTGGGCGCGCTGGTGTGCGTGCGCTACGGCCTGGTGCGCCATGGCCGGGTGCGGATCGTGTTCGGCGTCGCCGTGGCGCTGGTGGCCGTGCTCTACCTGGTCCCGGCCACCAGCATGCAGGCGCGCGTGGACGAGGGCATCCGCGACGTGCGCACCTGGTACGCCGGCGGCGACAAATTCACCAACCTCGGCATCCGCCTCGAGCTGTGGAAGGGCGCCGGCATGCTGATCGCCGAACGCCCCCTGCTGGGGCGCGACCACGACGTCGGACGTGCCGAACTGGCGCAGTACGTGCGCGCGGGGCGTCTCGATGCGGTGGTGCTGCCGGCCCAGCACCTGCATAATGACGCCTTGCAGGCGCTGGCCAACGGCGGCGTGTTCGGCCTGCTGGCCTTGTTCGGCATCCTGGCCGCGCCGTTCGCGTTCTTCGCGCGCCAGGCGCGCGCCGCGGTCGAACGCGGGCAGCCGCCGGGCACGCCCGCGCTAGCCGGCATGCTGGTGGCGCTCGGCTACTTCGCCTTCGGCCTGACCGAGATGATGTTCTGGTCCGGTAAAGCCTGCATCTTTTACGCGCTGATGATATTCATCCTCATGGGCCTGAGCCTGAACCAGAAAGAAGAATTTGGACACTAGCACCATCGTCAAACGCCTGCTGGCGATCGTCAAACCCTACCGCTCGCGCGCCTTCCTGGCGCTGCTGGCGATGGCCGGCACCGCCGCCACCCAGCCGCTGCTGGCCAAGGCGCTCGAGCTCCTGCTCGACAAGGGCTTCGGTCCGCACAAGGTGGAATTCAGCCTGTGGCTGGTGCCGGGCATCCTGATCTCGATCTTCGCGCTGCGCGGCGTGTTCACCTTTTCCACCGCCTACCTGAACAACTGGGTGCTGAGCCGCGTGCTGAACGACCTGCGCCGCATGGCCTTCTCGCGCGTGCTGCGCCTGCCGGTGGCGCGCTTCCACGAAGAGTCGACCGGCAAGATCATCAACACCGTGATCGGCGACGTGCGCCAGGTGGTCGACATGATCAACTCGGTGTTCGTGGCCTACGTGCGCGACGTGCTGGTGGTGCTGGGTTTGCTGGGCGCGCTGCTCTACCTGAACTGGCGCCTGACCCTGATCGCCATGGTGGTGGTGCCGCTCACCGCCGTCATCGTGCGCACCACCACCGGCCGCCTGCGCCGCCTGAACCGCGACAACCAGCGCGTGACCGCCGAGATGACGCAGGTGGTGGAAGAAGCCACGCGCGGCCACCAGGTGATCCGCGTGTTCGCCGGCGAAGCCTATGAGCGGCGCCGCTTCGAGCAGCGCAGCGAAGCCATGCGCGGCTTCTCGCAGCGCATGACGGTGGCCTTTGCCGCCACCACGCCGATCACGCAGGTCGCCACGGCGGTGGCGGTGTCGGTGGTGATCGTGATGGCGATCCAGTCCGACATGACGGTCGGCGAGTTCACCAACTTCACCACCATGATGCTGATGCTGCTCACGCCATTGAAATCGCTGGCGGAGGTGAACGGCCCGATGCAGCGCGGGATCGCCGCCGCCGAAACCGTGTTCTCGATCATCGACGCGCCGGTCGAGCACGACCCGGGCACGCGCACCATCGACCGTGCCCAGGGCCACCTGCAGTTCCAGGACGTGGGCTTTACCTATCCGGGCGCGCAAGCGCCGGCGTTGAACAACGTCACGCTCGACGTGGCGCCGGGCCAGACCGTGGCGCTGGTGGGCGTGTCGGGCGGCGGCAAGTCGACTTTTGTGAACCTGGTGACGCGCTTCTACGACCCGCAGGCGGGCCGCATCCTGCTCGACGGCGTGCCGTATGAGGAACTGACCATGGCCAGCCTGCGCAAGCAGCTGGCGATGGTGAGCCAGAACGTGGTGCTGTTCGACGACACGCTGGCGGCCAACATCGCCTATGGCGCCGAGCGCATCGACTACGAACGCCTGGCCGCGGCCGTGAAGGCGGCGCACCTGACCGACGTGGTGGCCAAGCTGCCCGAAGGCGTGGAGACGAAGATCGGCGAGAACGGCATGCGCCTGTCGGGCGGCCAGCGCCAGCGCGTGGCGATCGCGCGCGCGATCTACAAGGATGCGCCGGTGCTGATCCTCGACGAGGCGACGTCGGCGCTGGACAACGAGTCCGAACGCGCGGTGCAGGCCGCGCTCGATACGCTGATGGCGGGGCGCACCACGCTGGTGATCGCGCACCGTTTGTCGACCATCGAGGGCGCGGACCGGATCGTGGTGATGGAGGCGGGGCGGATCGTCGAGCAGGGCACGCACGACGAGCTGCTGGCGGCGAACGGGATGTATGCGAACCTGTATCGCCTGCAGTTCGCGGCGGCGTCGAACGCTTGATTGGCTCCGGCTTCGCGCCGGATGAATTATCTGCTACCGATCACCGCGTGGGCACGGAGCGCCCACCCTACATATGCTGCGGCCAGCGGCTACGATGACGTAGGGTGGGCGCTCCCGTGCCCACGCGTGAAGCCAAAAGGCCCGCGGCCCGGCTAGAACCGCCGCAGCCCGTTCGCCAGGTTCGTCAACAAATTCGCAAAGCGATAAAACGTCTTGTAAGCAAACCGCTTCAAGCCCAGCACGAACCCCTTCTCGCGCTGGTTGCGCACATCGATCCCGATCACCGAATCCTCGTGCGTCGGATACACCCCGTGCGGCACCACCGCGTGAATCAGCTCGCCGTGGTCGAAGGTATATTTCAGGAACAAATCGATCGGCGCGCGGATCGTGCGCGCATGCGCCAATAATTTGCGCGCGCCCTGCGGCGTGATCACGTAGCCCGTCATGCACATGCCGACGTCGAGCTGCTTGACCAGGCTGAAGCCCGCGCTTTTATCCGACGTCATCACTGTGTGCTTTTCCAGCGGCTCCAGGCGCACGAACGACACTTGGTCGGCGAACCGGCTCACGTAATCCAGCCCGGCCTCGAAGTCCGGTGTCAGCTGGAAATCGTCTTCCAGCACCACGATCGGCTCGTTTAGTTCGACGCTCTTTTCCCAGGCCAGCAGGTGGCTGACGTAGCAACCGAGTTCGCCCGGCGCGGCGCGGCGGCGGCGGTGCACGAGGAAGCTCGCTTCGTCGTAGTTGTTCAAATAGGGATGCTTGTCGACGCGGCCGTCGACGGCGTCGATGAACTCGAAGGGAAGGTTGCGTGAACCGAGCTTGTGCGCGACGAGGGCGCGCCGCTCGCGGCTGGACGGCAGACTGATGACGAAGATTTTCAAGGCTGAACCTGTAGGAGTCGCAGGAAATGCCGGGCACGCCGGCGCAGGCAGCATGTTACCGCATCGCCCTCGCCGCGTGCAGCGGGCCGGCGCAGCCGCCAGAAAAAACGGCCGCCGCCGGCGCGTCCTGCGCCGGGCGGCGGCCGGTGGCCGAAGCGAATCAGCTTGCGTAGTGCGCCGCTTCGCCGACCAGTTCGCCGTCGTCGCCCGCGTGTTCCTCGAGCGCCTTCATGTAGCGCGCCAGGGCGTCGTCGAGCGAAGGAAGCATCAGGCCGCGCTCGCTGCCCAGGGCCGAGTAACCCGGGCGTACCGCCTTGTAGCCGCATTCCGCCGCCGGCTTTTCCACCAGGGTTCTAGCATCGACGCCGGCCGCTTCACAGGCCTTGCGCGCCAGGTCGGCCCAGGTGATGGCTTCGCCGTTGGTCAGGTGCCAGACGCCGCGCTCGCGGTCGACCAGCAGGTCGAGGCTGGCATTCACCAGGTCGGGCACATAGGTCGGCGACACCACCAGGTCGTTCGAGGCTTCGAAGGCCTGGCCCTTGCGCAGGGCCTTGATGGCCTGGGTGACGAAGTTGTGGCGGTCCCAGGGGCCGAAGAAGGAGCTGGTGCGGATCACCAGCGCCTGCGGGTCGGCTTCCAGCACGCGGCGCTCGGACTCGGCCTTGCTGCGGCCATACACGCCGAGCGGGGCCACCGGGTCGGATTCGACATACGGCGTTTCCTTGCTGCCGTCGAACACCAGGTCGCTGGAGAAGGTCACGAAGCGGATCGCGTGGCGGATGCAGGCCAGCGCCAGCACGGTCGGGCCGTGGGTATTCGCCGTCATGCAGGCTTCGCTGTCGACCTCGGCGTCGTCGACGCGCACGTAGCCGCCGGCGTTGATGATGGCCCAGGGCTTGAAGCGCTGGACCGCCGCTTCCACCGAGGCCGGGTCGGTGATGTCCATTTCCTGGCGCGTCAGCACGTGGTGGGCCAGGTTGCGCTTTTCGCAGATGCGGGCAAAGGCCGAACCCAGGGTGCCGGTGGCGCCCGCGATCAGGATCGGCTGCACGTGCTGCGATTTGTACGGATCGCGCACGGCGATGTCGGCCACGGCGGTGCGGGTGGCGACCGGCTTGCACAGGAAGCGTCCCGGACGGCGCCACCAGCCCTGGCCCTGCAGCACCGGGTTGGTGAGCGGGCGACCGGACGACAGTTCGCGCATCAGGGTGGCCACCGCCGTCGGGCGCGGCTCCGGTCCGCGCACGTCGAAGGGGCCGGGCTCGTAGTAGCCGCGGCATTCGGTCACCAGGCAGTTCCAGTCGTAGGAGCCGAGCAGGGCCCAGACCGTGACCGCGCGCACGTCGGCGCCGCCGGCGCGCACCTTCTTGGCGGCGTTCCAGATCTCGAGCAGCCAGCGCATCTGGTCTTCGCGGTTGGCGTCGATGTGGGCTTCGGTGATCGCGATCGGCAGGCCGTAGCGTTCCCAGGTTTCCTGCAGCAGCGGGCCGATGCCGGGCGTCGGCGTGGCCAGCACGCGCGGAGTCTCGATGTCGGCATGCGGGAAGCCGTCGTACTCGTGGCAGCGGTCCTTCGGATAGCGCTCGGTGCGGTGATCCAGCCAGCGCTCGCTGGTGGCGTAGTAGTTGACGCCGATGATGTCGGGCGGGCAGGGGTTGTCGCGGAACCAGAGCAGGTCTTGCGGCGTGGCGCCGGATTCGATCAGGTAATCCCACATCTTGTGCTGCTCGTCGACCATCCCGCACAGCAGGTCCCAGCCCAGCCAGCGCCGCTCGTTGAAGAAGTCCGCCAGCCATTGCATCTCGGGCGTGCCGTAGGTCTTCGACAAATCGTCGGTCTGCACCAGTTTCGCATCCGGATTCACCGTGCGGATGGCGCGCATCGACAGCACGGTGGCGCGGGTCTCGATCAGCAGCGCCTGCACGAAAATCGCATGGCTCTTCCCGTGCGGGTACCAGACGCCTGCCAGACCCGAGAAGCGCGCCGTGGTCAGGATTTCGTTGACCGGGGTGTAGTACTCGGCCCAGGGGTAGCGTGCCGCTACCGCACCGGCGTACTCGGCGAGCTTTTCGGGGAAGGCTGGATCGACCAGGCTGGTGTGCTCCGGACCGCTGCCGTGGTGGACCAGGCCGACGATCGGGGTGACGCCCAGCCGCTGCAGGGCAGGCAGGCGCGCGTCGGACCAGGACCAGTCGGCGTGCTCGATGCCGTTGGGGGCGGTGCGCTCCCACAGGACCGGGTAGCGGATGGCCTTGATGCCGAGGGAAGCGAAACGTTCGATGTCTTGCAGGCGGCTGGCGTGGCCGTTGCGGTCCATCTGGCTGAAGTACTGGTCGCGCACGCGGTTGACGGTGCATTCGAGTCCGCCCCAAAGCGCCAGCTCGGGTGCGGTATCTGGCTGGATATGCTTGTTGCTGTTCATGGGATCTACCTGCTTTAGTGAAGACAGGCTTAAGCCTAGCGGCGTCAAAGATACAATTATGTGAAACGGCGCACATAATGAAGACATTTCGGACTAGTCCTACTTTTACCTTCCTATCCGTTTCCTCTGTTAAATACCCTTGATCTGCATCTAATTGGTGCAATATTCTGATCTATAAGAAGTCAGCATTGTGTCGTCCTTGCCGGTTCGGCAGGGTTTTTGAGGAGTTTTGCCGATGTATATGGTGTACTGGACCATGGTCGAGGAGACCGAGACGACCCCGCATGCCCAGGCCTTCGGCACCGAGGAGATGGTGAAGGCGATGGGTTTCATGGAAGCGCTGCGCAAGCGCCAGCGTGCCGGAGAGGGCGTGCGCTTCGTGACCATGTGCTCCGAGCATCCGGATGTCGTCGGTCACCCGGGCGTGGATGTGACCGGGCCGGAGTACGACTGGAAGAAGCGGCGGCGCTAGCGTTTCGACGGCCTTCTCCGGGACGCTGCCGCCTGCACGCGTTGTGCATTGAGTTGGCCAGGAAACTGGCATATGCTTGAACAAAAAAGCGGCACAACGAAGCCCGTCCTGGAGACAACAATGAACCATCCCGTCATTCCGATCGCGGTCGCGGGGGCCAGCCGCCAGCGCAAGCGCGAGGCGCCGAAAGGCCGCCGCGTCGATCCGCAGGCGCTGGCCGAGGTGCAGGCCCTGCTGGGCGACGCCTCGCGCGCACGCGACCTGCTGATCGAGCACCTGCACAAGCTGCAGGACCGCTTCGGTTGCATCCCCAGCCCCCACCTGGCTGCACTGGCCCAGGAGATGCGCCTGTCCCAGGCCGAGGTCTTCGAGGTCGCCACCTTCTATCACCACTTCGAGGTCGTACGCGAGGGCGAGGCGCCGCCGCCGGCGCTCACGGTACGGGTCTGCGCCGGCCTGTCCTGCGAGATGGCGGGCGCCGCCAGCCTGCTGGCGCGCCTGCCCGCGATCCTCAGGCAGGAAGTGCGGGTGCTGGAGGCGCCCTGCATCGGCCGCTGCGAGCAGGCGCCGGCGGCATTGGTGGGGCAGCAGGCCGTGCCCCGGGCCAGCGTCGAGACCGTGCTGGCGCGGGTGTCGGCAGGCGCGCCCGTCGAGGCGGCCGATGGGCACATCGACTATGCCGCCTACCGCGCGGCCGGCGGCTACCAACTGCTGCGCGATTGCGTGGCCGGCCTGCACGAGGTCGAGTCGGTGATCGGCACGCTGGAAGCGTCGGGCCTGCGCGGCCTGGGCGGCGCCGGCTTTCCGCTCGGGCGCAAATGGCGCATCGTGCGTGGCGAACCCGGCCCGCGCCTGATGGCGGTGAACATCGACGAAGGCGAACCCGGCACCTTCAAGGACCGCGTCTACCTGGAACGCGACCCGCACCGCTTCATCGAGGGCGCGCTGATCGCGGCCTGGGCGGTCGGTATCGAGGCCATCTACCTCTACCTGCGCGACGAATACCACGCCTGCCGCGCGCTGCTCGAAGCGGAACTCGCCACACTGCGGCTCGACCCGCCGGTGCAGGGCATGCCCGCGATCCACCTGCGGCGCGGCGCCGGCGCCTATATCTGCGGCGAAGAGTCGGCCATGATCGAATCGATCGAGGGCAAGCGCGGCATGCCGCGCCTGCGTCCGCCGTATGTGGCGCAGATCGGCCTGTTCGGGCGGCCCACGCTGGAACACAATTTCGAGTCGCTGCACTGGGTGCGCGAGATCCTCGAGCGCGGCGGCGACTGGTTTGCCGGTTTCGGGCGCAACGGCCGGCGCGGCCTGCGTTCGTTCTCGGTCTCGGGCCGGGTGCGTGAACCCGGCGTCAAGCTGGCGCCGGCCGGCATCACGGTGCGCGAACTCATAGACGAATACTGCGGCGGCATGGCGGACGGCCACGATTTCTATGCCTACCTGCCGGGCGGCGCCTCGGGCGGCATCCTGCCGGCATCGATGGGCGACATCCCGCTCGACTTCGATACCCTGCAGCCCTACGGCTGCTTCATCGGCTCGGCCGCGGTGGTGGTGCTCTCGAACCGGGACAGCGCGGTGGCCGCCGCCCGCAACACGATGCGCTTCTTTGCCGACGAATCCTGCGGCCAGTGCACGCCCTGCCGCGCCGGCACGGCCAAGGCGCTGGCGCTGATCGCGGCGCCCCAGTGGGATGTGCCCTTGCTGGGCGAGCTGTCGCAGGTGATGCGCGACGCCTCGATCTGCGGCCTGGGCCAGGCGGCGCCGAACCCGGTCGATTGCGTCATCAAGTATTTTCCTCAAGAGCTGGGGCTGTCATGAACGCGCATATCCAGACCATCGCCTTCGAGTTGAACGGCCGCACGGTCGACGCGCTGCCCGGCGAAACCCTGATCGAAGTGGCCAGCCGCGAAGGCGTCGACTTGCCGCACCTGTGCTACAAGCCCGGCATGGAGGCAGTCGGCAACTGCCGCTCCTGCATGGTGGAGATCGCGGGCGAGCGTACGCTGGCGCCGTCCTGCTGCCGCTTTCCGAGCGCCGGCATGCGCGTGACCACCGACAGCCCGCGCGCTGTCGCCGCGCAGAAGATGGTGATCGAATTGCTGCAGTCGGACCTGGCCGAAGCGCAGTACACGCGCAACAACGAAGTCGACGTATGGGCCGGCCGTCTCGGCGTCGGCAAGCCGCGCTTCGCACCGACGCGCACGCAGCCGCAAGTGGACGCCAGCCACGCCGCCATCACGGTGAACCTCGACGCCTGCATCCAGTGCACGCGCTGCCTGCGCGCCTGCCGCGACGAGCAGGTGAACGAGGTGATCGGCCTGGCCTTCCGCGGCCAGGAAGCGAAGATCGTGTTCGACCAGGACGACCCGCTGGGCGACTCCACCTGCGTGGCCTGCGGCGAATGCGTGCAGGCCTGCCCGACCGGCGCCCTGATGCCGGCGCGCGGCGTGGCGCTGAACATCCCCGACAAGCAGGTCGATTCGGTCTGCCCCTACTGCGGCGTCGGCTGTCAGCTCACCTACCACGTCAAGGAGAACACGATCCTGTACGTGGAAGGGCGCGACGGCCCGGCGAACCACGGCCGCCTGTGCGTGAAGGGGCGCTACGGTTTCGACTATGCCCACCATCCGCACCGCCTGACGACACCGCTGGTCCGGCGCGAAGGCGTGCCGAAGACCGGCGACTTTGTCATGGACCCGACCCGCGTGCTGGACGTGTTCCGCGAAGCGAGCTGGGAAGAAGCGCTGGCGCTGGCCGGCGGCAAGCTGGCGCGCATACGCGACGCACACGGCGGCGCGGCCCTGGCCGGCTTCGGCTCGGCCAAGGGCAGCAACGAAGAGGCTTACCTGTTCCAGAAGCTGGTGCGCACCGGCTTCAAGACCAACAACGTCGACCACTGCACGCGCCTGTGCCACGCGTCCTCGGTAGCGGCCCTGCTGGAAGGGATCGGCTCGGGTGCGGTGTCGAACCCGGTGATGGACGTGATGCGCGCCGAGGTCATCGTCGTCATCGGCGCCAACCCCACCGTGAACCACCCGGTGGCCGCCACCTGGATCAAGAACGCGGCCAGGGCGGGCGCCAAATTGATCGTGCTCGACCCGCGCCGCTCCGACCTGGCGCGCCACGCCCACCGCTACCTGCAGTTCAAGCCCGACACCGACGTCGCCCTGCTGAACGCGCTGATGCACACCATCGTCGAGGAACGCCTGGTCGACCCGGCCTTTATCGCCGCGCGCACCGTCGGCTATGCCGAACTCGAAGCGAACGTGGCCGGCTACAGCCCGGAAGCGATGGCGCCGATCTGCGGCATCGACGCCGAGACCATCCGCTACGTCGCGCGCCTGTACGCCACGTCAAAAGGCTCGATGATCCTGTGGGGCATGGGCATTTCCCAGCACATCCACGGCACGGACAATGCGCGCTGCCTGATCGCGCTGAGTCTGATGACGGGCCAGATCGGCCGCCCCGGCACCGGCCTGCATCCGCTGCGCGGACAGAACAACGTGCAGGGCGCCTCGGACGCCGGCCTGATCCCGATGATGCTGCCCGATTACAGCCGCGTCGACAATCCGGCCGCACGCGCGAAGTTCGAAGCGGCCTGGAACGCGACCCTCGACCCGACACCCGGCCTGACCGTGGTCGAGATCATGGACGCGATCTGCGCCGGGCAGATCCGCGGCATGTACATCATGGGCGAGAACCCGGCGATGTCCGACCCGGACGCCAACCACGCGCGCGCCGCGCTGGCCGCGCTCGAACACCTGGTGGTGCAGGACATCTTCCTGACCGAGACGGCCTATCTCGCCGACGTGATCCTGCCTGCCTCCGCCTTCCCGGAAAAGACCGGCACCTTCACCAACACCGACCGCCTGGTGCAGCTGGGCCGCCAGGCCATCGCCCCGCCAGGGGATGCCAGGCCGGATTTGTGGATCATTCAACAGATGGCAAGCCAGCTCGGATTGGACTGGGACTACGGCCACGTATCCGAGGTGTTCGACGAGATGCGCAAGACCATGGACAGCATCGGCGGGATCACCTGGGAACGGCTGGAGCGCGAAGGCGCCGTCGTGTATCCCTGCCCGCTGGAAGAGGGGCCGGGCCAGCCGGTGGTGTTCACGGAGTCCTTCCCGCGCGCGGACGGCAAGGCGCGCTTCGTCCCGGCCGACATCATCCCTGCCGACGAACGGCCGGATGCCGACTACCCGATGGTCCTGATCACCGGCCGCCAGCTCGAGCACTGGCACACCGGCAGCATGACGCGCCGCGCCGGCGTGCTCGATGCGATCGAACCCGATCCGGTGGCGCTGGTGCATCCGCTCGACTTGCAGAAGCTGGGCGTGGAGCCGGGCGCCGTGATCACCATTGCGTCGCGCCGCGGCGAAGTGGCCTTGTACGCGCGCGCCGACGACAGCTCGCCGGTGGGCGCGATCTTCGTCCCGTTCTGCTACTACGAAGCGGCGATCAACCGCCTGACGAATGCGGCGCTCGACCCCTACGGCAAGATCCCGGAATTCAAGTACTGTGCGGTGAAGGTGGCGCCGGGCGGGGAGGTGGCGCGCCAGGGCAGCTACGGTGGCGGCCAGATTCTCGCCGGCGTGGCACAATTGGCAATATGAACTGTCCCGACTTGCCACGTTACCGTCCGCTCCTGTCCGATGCCCAGGCCCGCCTCACGCACGAGGTGGAGGCGCTGGACGAGCGCGGGCGCCGCTCCACGCTGTCGATTCCGGCCGAGCGTCCGCTCACGGTGTACGTCGACAAGCGCGAGCTGGTCACCCTGATGACGCTCGGCGGCGCGCCCGAAGCGCTGACGCTCGGCTACCTGCGCAACCAGCGCCTGGTGCGTTCCATCGAAGAGGTGGTGTCGGTGCAGGTGGACTGGTCGGTCGATGCGGTGGCCGTGGTCACGCGCAGCGGCATCCAGGGCGTGGAAGAGCGCACCGCGA
Organism: Massilia sp. YIM B02769; assembly: GCF_030411995.1. Taxonomy (GTDB): domain Bacteria; phylum Pseudomonadota; class Gammaproteobacteria; order Burkholderiales; family Burkholderiaceae_D; genus Telluria. The sequence continues at coordinate 27,837 of NZ_JASNRC010000019.1, read as the reverse complement.
AAAAGGTGGTCACCACCGGCTGCGGCCAGGGCTCGGTGTTCGGCGGGCTGATGGACGAAGTCGACCAGATCGTGCTGCCGGCCGATGCCCGGCTGGCGCAGTCCGTCGTCTACCGCATCGTCGAAACCATCCGCACCCAGCAATCGATCTACAAGCAGGCCGGCTCGGTGCACGGCTGCGCGCTGTTTTCGAACAGCGGCGAGCTGCTGTACTTCGTCGAGGATGTCGGCCGCCACAATGCGGTCGATGCCATCGCCGGCCTGATGTGGCTGGAAGGGATGGAAGGCGCGGACAAGGTGTTTTATACGACTGGCCGGCTGACCTCGGAGATGGTGATCAAGGGCGCGCAGATGGGCATTCCCTTCCTGCTGTCGCGCTCGGGCACCACGCAGATGGGGCACATGGTGGCCGAGAAGGTCGGCATGTCGCTGCTGGCGCGCTGCAGCGGGCGCCATTTCCTGCTGCTGGCCGGGCAGGAGCGATTGGTGTTCCAGCCCGAGCTGCTCGACTTGCCTTTGCCAGTACGCGCATGAGCGGTTCGGCATGACCCTGTGGGAAGCCACGCTGCACGCATTCGCCTTGCTGTTCTCCGGCGACGCGGCGCTCTGGCATATCGTCTGGGTGTCGATCAAGACCAGCGTCATCGGCCTGCTGCTGGCCACGCCGCCCGCCGTGCTGCTCGGCTATGCGATCGCCATGCACCGCTTTCCGGGGCGGCGCATTGCGGTGTGGCTGGCGCAGTGCGCGCTGTCGCTGCCGACCGTGCTGATCGGCCTGCTGCTCTACCTGCTGCTGTCGCGGCGCGGGCCATTGGGTCCTTTGGAATGGCTGTTTTCGCAGTCGGGCATCATCGCCGGCCAGTTCGTGGTGGGGCTGCCGGTGCTGCTGGCCTTTACGCTGGCGGCGGTGCAGGCGCTCGATCCGCGCTATGCGGAGACGGCGCGGGCGCTGGGCGCCTCGCGCTGGCGGGTCATGACCACCGTGCTCCACGAGGCGCGCTACGGCGTGATGGCGGCCGTGATCAGCGGCTTCGGGCGCGTGATCTCGGAAGTCGGCTGCGCGCTGATGGTGGGCGGGAATATCCAGGGCGAGACGCGCACCATCACCACCGCGATTGCGCTGGAAACCAGCAAGGGCGAGTTCGCGCAGGGGATTGCGCTCGGCATCGTGCTGGTGACGCTGGCCCTGGTGATGAACGGCGCGCTGATGCTGCTGCAGGGCGAGGCGCACACGGCCGGGGGCAGGATATGAGTGCCTTGCTGACGGTGCGCGGCCTGCGCAAGCGGCATGGCGAACGGCTGCTGTTCGACATCGACGAACTCACGCTCGACGCGGCCAGCGCCTATGTGCTGACCGGCGCCAACGGCGTCGGCAAGAGCACGCTGCTGCGCATCCTCGGCGGGCTGGAAGCGGCGCAGGTGGAGAGCGTGGCGTTCGACGGCCGGCCTTATCGCCTGCAACCGTATCCGAAGGCGCTGCGCGCAGCCATCGTCTACGTGCACCAGCATCCGATCATGTTCTCGACCAGCGTCGCGCACAACATCGGCTATGGCTTGCTGGCGCGCGGGGAGTCGAAAGCCGTCGTCAGGAAGACGGTGGAGGAAGCGATGTGCTGGGCCGGCGTCGCCTACCTGCGCGATACCGAGCCGGCGCGCCTGTCCGGCGGCGAAAAGCAGCGCGTGGCGCTGGCCCGCGCGCGCGTGCTGCAACCGCGCCTGCTGCTGCTGGACGAGCCGACCGCCAACCTCGACGGCAGCGCGCGCGAAGGCGTGATCGCCCTGATCCCGACCTTGCTGGAGCAGGGCAGCACGGTGGTGATGGCTTGCCACGACCGCGATTTGATCGGGCTGCCGGGCGTACAGCGGCTGAAGCTGCGCGACGGGCGGCTGGAATACCGGCCAGCCGCCGGGTAGCGGCATCGGCCGCCAGCCGGCCCCCGTCCGGGCCGGCGGCGCGCGTCAGACCGCCGGCGGATCGGTCTCGCGCACGAAGGCGCGGTGCCCGGCCAGGGCTTCCTTGAAGGCCGCCAGCGCGCTATCCGCCTTGGCGGCATCGGCCACTAACAGCGCCGGGTCGGCCGAGCCATCCGGCAGCGTGGCGTCGATGCCGGCCTTGGCCAGCAAATCGGCGCCGGCGCCCAGCAGCAGGATCGGCTTGCAGTGGCGGTACTGCTCGCGCAGGAAGTCGAGCGCATGCGCATTGCGCGCCAGCGCGGTCACGGCGGCGGCGCCGTCCGGCACCACCACGGCGTCGTACATCACCGAGGGGCCGGCTTCCAGCGAGATCTCGATGTCGAGCATGGCGCCGTCGGCGGCCTTGGCCTTGCCCAGCATGTTGCCGACCAGGCGAGGCACCGCGCCGTCATCCAGCAGCGAGGCGTATAGGGCCTGCGCCTGGGCGCCGTCCACGCCGGAAGCCGCCAGGATGGCCACGCGCCTGGTGCGGATGCCGGTCTGGCCCGGACGGCTCAGCAACGACAGCGCCGGCGACGGCTCGTACTCGGGAATCGGCGCATCGGTCGCCAGCGGCAGCGGCGCCGGTACCTCCATGCCCAGGCCCTCGGCCACCTTCGCTACCAGGCCGGCGTCGACGTTCGCCAGCAGGGCCAGCATGCGTTCCCGGATCGCCGGCGTCTGCACCCGGGTCAGCTCGAAGCGGAAGGCGTTGGCGATGTGGGCCTGCTCGGCCGGGCTCTGGCTGGCGTAGAACAGGCGCGCCTGCGAGTAGTGGTCGGCAAACAGTTCCGGCTTGCCGCGCACCTTGTCTTCGCTCACGCGTTCCGGGAAGCTGGTGAAGCCCATGCGGCCCGACTGGAAGGGGCAGCCGCCGCCCAGCGAATTCGGCTCGTAGTTGACGCGGCCGCGGTTGATGGCCTGGCGGTGCATGCCGTCGCGCTGGTTGTTCTGGATCTGCACGATCGGCGCATTGATCGGGATTTCGTGGAAGTTGGGGCCGCCCAGGCGGGTCAGCTGGGTATCCAGGTAGGAGTGGATGCGGCCCTGCAGCAGCGGGTCGTTGGTGAAGTCGATGCCGGGCACGATGTGGGCGGTGCAGAAGGCCACCTGCTCGGTCTCGGCGAAGAAGTTGTCCGGATTACGGTCCAGCACCATGCGCCCGACCGGGGTCACCGGGATCAGCTCTTCCGGCACGATCTTGGTCGGATCGAGGATGTCGAAGGCGAATGCGTTGGCCTGTTCCTCGGTGAAGATCTGCAGGCCGAGTTCCCACTCGGGGAAGTTGCCGGACTCGATGGCTTCCCACAAGTCGCGGCGGTGGAAGTCGGGATCGGCGCCGGAGATGCGCACGGCTTCGTCCCACACCAGCGAATGGGTGCCCTGCAGCGGCGTCCAGTGGAACTTCACGAAGCGCGACTCGCCTTGCGCGTTCACCAGGCGGAAGGTGTGCACGCCGAAGCCCTGCATGGTGCGGTAGCTGCGCGGGATGGCGCGGTCCGACATCACCCACATCAGCATGTGCGCGATTTCCGGCGACAGCGAGGCAAAGTCCCAGAAGGTGTCGTGGGCGGTGGCCGCCTGCGGCATGGCGTGGTGCGGTTCCGGCTTGGCGGCGTGCACCAGGTCGGGGAATTTCATGGCGTCCTGGATGAAGAAGACCGGGATGTTGTTGCCCACCAGGTCCCAGTTGCCTTGCTCGGTATAGAACTTGACGGCGAAGCCGCGCACGTCGCGCGCGGTGTCGGTCGAGCCGCGTTCGCCGGCCACGGTCGAGAAGCGCACGAACACCGGGGTGCGCTTGCCCTTGGCGGCGAAGGGCACGGCGCGGGTCAGTTGGCTGAAGTCGTCGTAGGCCTCGAAGTAGCCGTGCGCCGCCGAGCCGCGCGCATGCACCACGCGCTCGGGAATGCGCTCGTGGTCGAAGTGGGTCAGCTTCTCGCGCAGGATGAAATCTTCCATCGCGGTCGGGCCGCGCAGGCCGATCTTCAGCGAATGCTGGTTGTCGGCCACCGGCACGCCCTGGTTGGTAGTCAGGTGGCGGTCGGCCGGATCGACGCGCACGCGGTCGAGCGGGGCCACGGTCGGGTTCTCGCCCTGCGGCGGCGTGCCGCTGCCGACCTTGTCGGAGGCGATGATCTCGCTGCTGGTGCTGCCGGTGGCGGCGTGGGTGGACGGCTTGTGGGTATCGCCCTCGGTCGGCGTGCGCGCGGCCTCGCCGTACTCGTTCGGCTTGGTCGGATTGAACGGCATGTCGGCGGACAAGGCCTTTTCGGCGCTGACCTTCTCGAGCAGGCGGTCGCCCACCGGGTTCGGTGCGCCCAGGCTCGATGGCGGCGTGTTCGTCGACGGACCTGCGACCGTGCTCAGGACCGAGCCGGCGCCGGCGACGTTCGAAGGGGTGTTCTTGGGTGCAGTCATCCTAACCTCACTGGTTTGCCTACGTGTTGAATAAATGATTAACAACATAGCCCAGCTTAGGTGGGGGAAATGTGAAGTAACTAACAGATGCGCGATATAGGAGGCAAATAGATATTTATGGCGGCAATAGTTTTTGACTAAGAGCTGCTACGTTCCGATTACTGCAAATGGCGCATGCTTCTTGTGCCTGCCGCCAGGCGGGACAACGGCCTAGGAGCGCGTGGCCCGTGACAGGTTGCTGCGTGCCCGGCTTTCCAGCAGAAGGTGGAGCGGCGCCGTGGCGTACAGCTGCGGGCGATCGAGGAAGCGCCGCAGGATCTTCGCGCGCTCGCGCTCGAACACGTCCTGCGGTACGTGGCCGTATTCGAGGCGGATCTGGCGCTCGTACTCGTCGAAGCGTTCCTGCGCGGCGCCCAGGATGGCAAGGTCGATGTCGGTCAGCAGGCGTGCATCGTTCGAGGCGGGCAGGGCATCGTGGCAGGTGGCCATGATCAGGGCGTGGATGCGGGCGCAGGCGTCGGTCGGCAGGCCGGCGGCGCGCAGCGCGCGGTCGGCCCAGTCGCTTGAACGCGCCTCGTTGTCGTGCGCGTGCACGTCGTAGACGCTGTCGTGGAACCAGAGTGCCAGTTCGACTTCGAGCGGATGATCGGCCAGTTGCCTGACCGTGTCGAACAGGGCGAAGCATTCGCCCAGGTGCTGCAGGGTGTGATAGTGGCGCTGCGGCTCGCCGTAGGCATCGAGCAGGGCCTGCAGCAGGCCGGCCGGCGAGGGCAGGCCCAGCCCGGTCCACAGGCCTTGCCAGCGTGCCGCGAGCGTCGCCGTCATGCTCACATCAGGATCACGTCGTACTGCTCCTGGTGGTAACCCTTTTCCACCTGCAGCGAAATCTTCTTGCCGATGAAGTCGCCCAGCATGGCCAGGTGCTGCGACTCTTCTTCCAGGAACAGATCGACCACTTCCTGCGAGGCCAAAATACGGAATTCGCGCGGGTTGAACTGCTTCGCTTCGCGCAGCAGTTCGCGCAGGATCTCGTAGCAGATGGTGCGCGAGGTCTTGACTTGCCCCTTGCCCGAGCAGGCCGGGCAGGGTTCGCACAGGATGTGGGCCAGCGATTCGCGCGTGCGCTTCCTCGTCATCTCGACGAGGCCGAGCGCCGAGAAGCCGCTCACCGATACCTTGGTGCGGTCGCGTGCGAGCGTCTTTTTCAGCTCGGCGAGCACGGCGTTGCGGTGCTCGTTGTTCTCCATGTCGATGAAGTCGAGGATGATGATGCCGCCCAGGTTGCGCAGGCGCAGCTGGCGCGCAATCGCGTGCGCGGCTTCCAGGTTGGTCTTGAAGATCGTGTCCGCAAAATTGCGCCCGCCGACGAAACCGCCGGTATTCACGTCGATGGTGGTCATCGCCTCGGTCTGGTCGACGATCAGGTAGCCGCCGGATTTCAGGTCGACGCGGCGGCCCAGGGCGCGCAGGATTTCCTCTTCCACGCCGTAGAGGTCGAACAGCGGACGCTCGCCGGTATAGTGCTGCAGGCGCGCCAGCACGCTCGGGGTATAGATCTTGGCGAACTCGACCAGCATCAGGTAATTCTCGCGCGAGTCGACCTGGATGGTGGCCGTCTCGTCGTGCACGAAGTCGCGCAGCACGCGCTGGGCCAAGTTCAAATCCTGGTACAGCAGGCTGGTGGCGGGGCGGGTGCGGGCGCCGTTCTGGATCGCGGCCCAGGTCTTGCGCAGGTAGTCGATGTCGGCCGAGAGGTCGGCATCCGACGCTTCCTCGGCCTGGGTGCGGACGATATAGCCGCCTTTTTCTTCCGCCGGCAGCAGGCCCGCCATGCGCGTGCGCAGCAGTTCGCGGTCGGATTCCTTTTCGATCTTTTGCGAGATGCCGATGTGCTTGTCTTGCGGCAGATAGACCAGCATGCGGCCGGCGATCGAGATTTGCGTGGAGAGACGTGCGCCCTTGGTGCCGATCGGGTCCTTGATCACCTGCACGGTCAGCACCTGGCCATCGTAAAGCAGCTTCTCGATGGGCGTGGGCGGGACATTGGAATTATCGTGGGGGCGGGCTTCCCAGATATCGGCCACGTGCAGGAAGGCGGCGCGTTCCAGGCCGATGTCGATAAAGGCGGACTGCATGCCCGGCAGCACGCGCACGACCTTGCCCGAATACACGTTGCCGGCCAGGCCGCGCGTCAGCGTACGCTCGATGTGCAACTCCTGCACCGCGCCCTGCAGGACCAGCGCCACGCGCGTTTCCTGCGGGGTGATATTGATGAGGATGTCTTCGTTCATGAGCGCTACGCGTGAGGATATTGTTCAGAGTGTCATGATACACGCTGGGGTGCGCGAGCGTGGCGGGTCGATGCGGGGATATTGCAGGCGCGTAGGGTGGACCGGGCCACGAAAGGCGGCTCTGTCGTCCACGCGTCGATTGGTATCGGTTTCGACACGCCGCACGACGAGCTCGCCAATGCCAATGGCGATGACATCGCGAATGAATGGTGGCAGGTTGAACGCGTGGACGGGAAACCCGTCCACCCTACTTCAAACCTGGAATCCCGCCTTGCGCAGCAAGACCGCCGTCTCGAAGATCGGCAAGCCCATGATCCCCGAATGGCTGCCCTCGATATGCTCGATGAACAGCGCCGCCAGTCCCTGGATGCCGTAGGCGCCCGCCTTGTCGTAGGGCTCGGTGGTGGCGCAGTAGGCCGCGATCTGCTGCGCCGTCAGTTTCGCGAAGCGCACGTTCGACACCTGGGTCACGTGCTCGGCCATGTCGGTGTAATGCACCGCCACGGTGGTCAGCACCTGGTGCGTGCGTCCCGATAGCCGGCCCAGCATGTCCTTCGCTTCGGCCAGGTCGGCCGGCTTGCCGAGGATGGCGTCGTCGATGGTGACGGTCGTGTCGGCGGTGAGCACCGGACGCAGCGGCTGGCGGCGCTGTTGCAGCACCTTCCAGGCAAACGCGCCTTTTTCCAGCGCCACGCGCACCACGTAGTCATGCGCCGGTTCGCCGTCGAACACATCCTCGGGCACGTCGATGCCGCGCGCCGGGTCGCTGCGCAGGCTCAGCAAATCGAAGTCGATGCCGACCTGGCGCAGCAGTTCGCGCCGGCGCGGGCTTTTCGACGCGAGGTAGATTTTCTTGTTGTGCGCTTTCATGGGGAGGGAATCAAACGCGGTGATACGGGTGGTTCTGGGTAATCGACCAGGCGCGATACAGCTGTTCCGCCAGCATCACGCGCACCACGCCGTGGGGCAGGGTCATGCTGGAAATGCGGATCATGCCCTCGGCGCGTGCCTTCAGCTCGGGGTCGAGCCCGTCAGCGCCGCCGATCAGGAAGGCGGTGTCGCGCCCGTCCTGCTGCCAGTTCAACAATTGTTGGGAGAGCCCAACACTTGTCAGATCCTTGCCCCGTTCGTCGAGGGCAATGATGCGCACGCCTTTCGGCAGCACCGCTTCGATACGCTCGCGTTCGAGCGCCATCGCGGTGGCCGCCGTCTTGCTGCCGGAACGCTCGACCGGCTTGATTTCCTTGAGCACGATGCGCAGCTCGGGCGGCATGCGCTTCGTGTATTCCCCAAAGCCGGTTTCGATCCAGGCCGGCATTTTATGGCCGACCGCGGCAATGATCAGTTGCATCGAAGCTTACTCGGCAGCTTTCTTGACGACGCGCTTGATGACCTTCTTCACCGGCTCGGCGTCGAGCGGTGCGGCGGCCTTGACGGTACGCTTCGGCGGCAGGGCCTTCAGTGCTTTCACTGCGGCGACTTCCGACTTCGGCGGCGCGACCTTCACGGTCTTGCCGACGGCCTTGGCAGCTGGCTTCTTGGCCGGCGCCTTGACCGCAGCGGTCTTGGTTGCGGCGGTCTTGGTCGCGGCGGTCTTGCGTTCGCGGACCGGTTTCGCTTCCGGCTGGGCCTGGTTTGCGGCCAGGTGCTTCGACTTGACCTTCGGCGCGTCGGCCTCGGCTGCTTCCGGCGTCGACTTGCGCTTGGCGGCGCCCAGCTTGACCGGCTTCTCGCCCCAGATTTCTTCCAGGCGGTAGTACTGGCGGATGGCCGGCTGCATGATGTGGACGATCATGTCGCCCAGGTCGACCAGCACCCATTCGCCGGTGTCTTCGCCTTCCATGCCGACGACGTCGCCGCCGGCGCCCTTGACCTTGTCGCGCACCGAGGCGGCCAGCGCCTTGGTCTGGCGGTTCGAGGTGCCCGAGACGACGGCGATGCGGTCGAACAGGCTGGTCAGCCCGGTCGTGTCGAACAACATGATGTCCTGGCCCTTGACGTCTTCGAGGGCGTCAACGACGAGGGTTTGCAGTTTTTTGATATCCATTAGCTTTTGTATAAATTATGTTGTTGAATGTAGTCTAGCACTACCCGCGCGAGGAGCGAGGCTGGTGCTGCTTGCGGAGCGCCCCCCGCCGGTTCCTCTTGCCGCAGTAGTGCGCGCACTCGAGTCGCGGAAATATCCACGGCCAGGCTATGCGCCATGCACACCAGCCCGGCGGGCGTGGTGCGCACTGTGTCGGGCGGCGCCAGGCGCCGCGCCATTTCCTCGGCCACCATTGGCGGCAACGCGTCATGCTCCAGCCTGTAGCCCGGCCGGGCAGCCACGCCGATGTTGGCGAGGTCAAACAGTTCGCGCCAGTCGCGCCAGCTATCGAGCTTGAGCAACTGGTCGGCGCCCATCAGGAAGACGATGGACACGTCGTCGCCCAGCTCGGCACGCAGGCCGCGCAGGGTCTCGACGGTGTAGGTCGGGGTGCCGCGGTCGATTTCGCGGCGGTCTATCGTTGCCGGCAAGCCGGCGTCGCGAAACGCCAGTTCCAGCATCGCGATGCGGTCGTCGTCGCTGGCCTGCAGCGCAGCCTTTTGCCAGGGACGGGCCGGCAGCACGCGCAGTTCGCTCGGGTGCAGGAGTTCGACGAACAGCCGCGCCAGCGCGACGTGGCCGTGGTGCACGGGATCGAAACTGCCCCCCAGCAGGGCGACGCAGGGAATCACGAAGCCAGCCAGTCCCGGTGCGGCAGGAAGTCGGTGTACAGCGCCGCTTCAGGGCTGCCGTCTTCCGGATGCCAGTCGTAGCGCCATGTGACGATCGGCGGCAGCGACATCAGGATCGCCTCGGTGCGGCCGCCCGATTGCAGGCCGAAGTGGGTGCCGCGGTCCCACACCAGGTTGAACTCGACATAGCGGCCGCGGCGGTAAGCCTGGAAGTCGCGCTCGCGTTCGCCGTAAGGCGTGTCCTTGCGCGCTTTCAGGATGGGCAGGTAGGCGTCGAGGAAACCGTCGCCCACCTTCCGCACCATGGCAAAGGCCTCGTCGAAAGGCAGCTCGTTGAAGTCATCAAAAAAGATGCCGCCGACGCCACGCGCTTCCTTGCGGTGCTTGATGTAGAAATACTCGTCGCACCATTTCTTGAAGCGCGGATGCAGGTCTTCGCCGTAGGGCGCCAATGCGTCGTGGCAAACCTGGTGGAAATGGCGCGCGTCGTCGAGGTTGCCGTAGTAGGGCGTCAGGTCCATGCCGCCGCCGAACCACCAGACCGGTTCCTGTCCTTCGGCCGTGGCCTCGAAGAAGCGCACGTTCATGTGGACGGTTGGCGCGTAGGGGTTACGCGGGTGCAGCACCAGCGACACGCCCATCGCTTCCCAGGCGCGGCCCGCCAGTTCCGGACGCGCGGCGGCGGCCGATGGCGGCAGGTTGCTGCCCATCACGTGCGAAAAGTTCACGCCGCCACGTTCCAGCACATTGCCTTCTTCGATCAGGCGCGAGATGCCGCCGCCACCTTCGGGGCGTTCCCAGCTGTCCGTCAAGAAAGGCTTGCCGTCCACGTCTTCCAGGCCTGCGACGATGCGCGATTGCAGGTCGAGCAACCAGGCTTTGATGGCGGAAGGGGATGGGGTGGACATGGGATCAGGATGCGCAACGAAATAGGTGGCGATTGTACACTGTGCGGAATGTGTGCATTGAAATTGCGCGGGCGGGTGCGGGGCAGGTGGTGGGTACGAGTACCCACCCTACGAATCTTGGTGGTATGCAGATGGTGAGACAGCGTGGACACAGGTGTCCACCCTACGAAACGTAATGAGAGCCGGTGGGTACAAGTACCCACCCTACGAAACCGGCCTGCGGCCTATCCCGTACGGTGGGCACTCCGTGCCCACGCGGTTACGTGCGTGTCCGGTGGCCTGCTGCGGCGATGATTCGCCCGCCGGCTTCCGAACTCGCCCGATTACGAAATCACTTCACCCCACGCCACCCGATATCGCGCCGGAACTGCGCCCCATCGAAGCGAATCTTCTCCACGCCTTCATACGCCTGCTTCTGCGCCATCTTGACGCTGTCGCCCAGGCCCACCACGCACAGCACGCGCCCGCCATTCGACTGCAGCTTGCCATCCACGATCTGGGTGCCGGCATGGAAGGTCATGCACTCCGCCGTCTCCGCCGGAATCCCTTCGATGACATCGCCCTTGCGCGGGCTGTCCGGGTAACCGCTTGCTGCCATCACCACGCCTACGGCGGTGCGGCGGTCCCATTCCAGGTCCACCGCATCGAGGGTGCCGTTGCAGGCGTGTTCCAGCACGCTCACGTAATCGCTTTTCAGGCGCGCCATGATCGGCTGGGTTTCCGGGTCGCCCATGCGGCAATTGAATTCCAGCGTACGCGGGTTGCCCTCGGCGTCGATCATCAGGCCGGCGTACAGGAAGCCGGTGAACTGGATGCCGTCCTTGGCCATGCCCTGGATGGTCGGGTTGATGATCTCGCGCATCACGCGCGCGTGCATCGCCGGGGTCACGATAGGGGCAGGGGAGTAGGCGCCCATGCCCCCGGTGTTCGGGCCCTGGTCCGCATCCTTCAGGCGCTTGTGGTCTTGCGAGGTGGCCATCGGCAGCACGTTCTTGCCGTCGCACATGACGATGAAGCTGGCTTCCTCGCCGGCCAGGAATTCCTCGATCACGATGCGGGCGCCGGCGTCGCCAAAGGCGTTATCCGACAACATGTGGTCGACCGCCGCATGCGCTTCTTCCAGCGTCATGGCCACGACCACGCCCTTGCCGGCAGCCAGGCCGTCGGCCTTGATGACAATCGGCGCGCCGTTCGCATCGACGTAGGCGTGGGCTTCGGTGGCGTCGGAAAAACTCTGGTACTTCGCCGTCGGAATGCCGTGGCGCTGCATGAAGGCCTTGGCGAAATCCTTCGAGCTTTCCAGCTGCGCCGCTTCGCGCGTGGGGCCGAAGATCTTCAGGCCGCGCGAGCGGAACAGGTTCACGATGCCGGCCGCCAGCGGCGCTTCCGGGCCGACCAGGGTCAGCCCGACGTGCTCGGCCACCACGAAATCGGCCAGCGCGGCCGGGTCGGTGATGTCGACGTTCACCAGGCGCGAGTCGAGCGCGGTGCCGCCGTTGCCCGGCGCCACATAGACCACCTGGACGCGTTCGGATTGGGCCAGTTTCCAGGCCAGGGCATGTTCACGGCCACCAGAGCCGACCACCAGGATTTTCATACGTGGCTTTCGCGCTTGTTCTTCGGGGTTACTGTTCCGCTTATTCTTCAATCACGGCGTTGGTGTAGATTTCCTGGACGTCGTCCAGGTTTTCCAGCGCGTCCAGCAGCTTCTGCATCTTGATGGCGTCTTCGCCGGTGAACACGGTTTCGGTGGCCGGCTTCATGATGACTTCCGCCACTTCGGCCTTGAAACCGGCCGCTTCCAGCGCCGTCTTCACGGCCGAGAAAGCGAACGGGTCGCACAGCACTTCGAAGCCGCCTTCCTCGTCCTGCACCACGTCGTCGGCGCCGGCTTCCAGCGCCGCTTCCATCAGCTTGTCTTCTTCGACGCCCGGCGCGAACAGGAACTGGCCGGTGTGCTTGAACATGAAGGCCACCGAACCCTCGGTGCCCATGTTGCCGCCGAACTTGCTGAAGGCATGACGCACTTCGGCCACGGTCCGCACGCGGTTGTCGGTCATGCAGTCGACGATGATCGCCGCGCCGCCGATGCCGTAGCCTTCGTAGCGGATCTCTTCGTAGTCCACGCCTTCCAGGCTGCCCGAGCCGCGCTGGATCGCGCGCGTGACGTTGTCCTTCGGCATATTGGCGTCGGCTGCCTTGTCGACCGCCAGGCGCAGGCGCGGGTTGGCGTCGAGGTCGCCGCCGCCCATGCGTGCGGCGACCGTGATTTCCTTGATCAGTCGGGTCCAGATCTTGCCGCGCTTGGCGTCGGTGGCGGCTTTCTTATGCTTGATGTTGGCCCATTTGCTGTGTCCAGCCATGTCGGTTCCTTACCTTAGAAATTCTTAGACGGTATGCAAGAGTGGCCGACATTTTAACATGGGCACTGCCGCTGAAGACGCCTCCCGCTGTTATGGAAACAACAATAGTGTGCCCCACGCAACGAGCCCCAGGCCGCCGACGCAGGCCACCACCGTCCCGCCCGGCAACAGCTTCTCGGCCAGCAGCAATCCGGCCAGCAGCAATCCGGCCAGGCCGAGCAGGGCGGCGAAGTTGGTGACGCCGGCCGCGAACAGCAGCAGCATCAGCAGCCAGCACGAGCCGCAACAGTAGAGTCCATGGCCGAGGCCCATGCGCAGGGCGCCCAGCAGGCCCGAGCGCCAGCCGGTGAGCACGAACCCGAGCGGATTACGGCAGACCTGCAGGCAGGCGTGCTTGGCCGGCGTCCACTGGTAGAGCCCGGCCGCCACCAGGATCAGGCCGCAGGCGCTGGGGTTGATCACGGCCATGCCGGTATCGAGGGCGCCGCCGTCGTGCAGCGCCCACTGGGCCAGGGTGGCCAGGGCGCCGAAGCCGCTCCAGACCGCCAGGTAGCCGGCCACGAACAGCAGGGTCGCCAGGTTCGGGTGGCGTACCGACTGCGCCAGCCGGTTGATGCGGGCAAACAGCAGGATCGCCGGCGTGGCGGCCGGCAGCACCATAGCCGACAGCATCGCGCCCCACATCGCCAGCACCAGCACCAGCTCGTAGGCGCGGTAGGGCGGCGTGCTCAAGGGCCGGCTCGTGTGCGCCAGGCTGGCCGGTTCGGCGGACGAGAGGTGCAGCGCCTGGAATACCAGGCAGGCCCAGCACAGGGCCACGATACCCGACAGCCAGGCAATGACAAGCGGACGCTCGCGTCCCGGCTGGGTATCGACGCGGACAAGGGCGGTCATCTGTATGCTCCCGTGGCCCGGTTCGGACGGCCGCGCGGCCGCCGCATGGTTATGCTCGAGTTCGGCATTGTCGCTCCTCATGAATGGTGAATTTGCGTACTCGCCCATGAATAAATGTGTTTTTGGCTGCCATAACCGGCGCATTGCTGCGTTGGCTCGTACTTGCAGTGCTCGCACTGCGGCGCACTCGCCGCCTTGCACCGCATCCGGTTCTGTTTGCCAAAACTCACATTTATTCCTGGTTGAGTACTTGGAGCTTCGACTCCCTGCATGGGCTTGCGTTCCGGGCTTCTGCCGAGCTCGATTTTGTGCTTGGCCGTACAATCGACGGATGACCCAGTCCGCGCCAGGCACATCTGCCGTTTCCATACCACGTGCTACCTTCGTCGGCGGCCTTGCCATCGCCATTGCCGGCGCTGTCCTGTTCTCCACGAAAGCCGTGGTCGCCAAACTGCTGTATCGCTACCACATCGATGCAGTGACATTGATCGCCTTCAGAATGCTGTTCTCGCTTCCGGTGTTCGCTGGCGTGGCAATCTGGAAGATGCGCACCCAGGCGCCGCTGAGTTCGGCTGACCGCTGGCGCATCGTCGGGCTGGGGCTGATCGGTTACTACCTGTCGAGCTACCTCGATTTTCTCGGGCTGCAATACATTTCGGTCGGGCTCGAGCGCCTGATTCTCTTCCTGACGCCGACCTTCGTGCTGGCGATCACCGCCATCTTCCTCAAGCGCCGCATCACGGCCGTGGAGTGGGCGGCGCTCGGCCTGTCCTATTGCGGCATCGTGCTGGTGTTCGTGCACGACCTGGCCGGCGGCGCGGGCAGCACGGTGATCGGTTCGCTGTTCGTGCTGGCCTCGGCCATCAGCTATGCCATCTACCTGCTCGGTTCCGGCGAAATGGTGAAGCGGGTCGGCTCGCTGCGCCTGGTGGCCTACGCGATGTGCGTGTCCAGCGTGGCCGGCATCGCGCAGTTCTTCCTGCTGCGTCCGGCGTCGCTGCTGGTGCAGCCGCTGCAGGTGTATGGACTCTCGCTCGTGAACGGGGTTTTCTGTACTATCTTCCCGGTGTTCATGACGATGATCGCGGTGGGGCGCATCGGCGCGGCCACCGCCTCGCAGGCCGGCATGATCGGTCCGGTATCGACGCTCTTCCTCGGCGCCTTGCTGCTGGGAGAGCCGGTCACGGCGGTGCAGCTGGCCGGAACCGGCCTGGTCCTGGCAGGCATCTACATGTTGTCCCTGAAAAAATAGAAAGCGACGCCGAAATGAAGCCACGCATTGCGCTCATTGCGCACGACAAGAAGAAAGACGACATGATCACCCTCGCCGCCGAGTACCGGGACTTCCTGGCCGGCTGCACGCTCACCGCCACCGGCACCACCGGCGGACGCCTGATCAACGAGCTCGGCCTGACGGTCGAGTGCAAGCATTCCGGGCCTTTCGGCGGCGACCTGCAGATCGGTGCGCAACTGGTGACGGGCGAGATCGACTGCGTGATCTTCCTGCGCGACCCGATGACGCCCCAGCCGCACGAACCCGACATCAATGCCCTGGTGCGCGCCTGCGACGTGCACAACATCGCCTGCGCAACGAACGTGGCGACGGCGCACCTGGTCCTGACCCGACTGATGAACGCCAACAACGAGGAGAAGAAACCATGATGGCCAAGGCAATCCGACTCACGCGTACCGGCGGCCCGGAAGTGCTGGAATACGTCGATGTCGAGGTGGGCGAACCGGGTCCCGGGGAGGCGCGCGTGCGCCAGCATGCGATCGGGCTGAACTACATCGACGTGTATTTCCGCACCGGCCTGTACCCGATGCCCTTGCCCAGCGGACTGGGGCAGGAAGGCGCCGGCGTGGTCGAGGCGGTGGGCGAGGGCGTGACCCACGTCCAGCCGGGCGACCGCGTGGCCTATGCCGGCCGCCCGAACGGCGCCTACAGCGAGCTGCGCACCATGCCGGCCGACATCCTGGTGAAGCTGCCGGACGCCATCGATTTCGAGACCGCTGCCGCCATGATGCTGCAAGGGCTGACGGTGCAATACCTGTTCAACAGCACCTACAAATTGCAGGCGGACCAGACCATCCTGTTCCATGCGGCCGCCGGCGGCGTCGGCCTGATCGCCTGCCAATGGGCGCGGGCGCTGGGCGTGAACCTGATCGGCACGGTCGGGTCCAAGGAAAAGGGAGAATTGGCGCTGGCGCATGGCGCCGCGCATGTGATCAACTACAACGAGGAAGACATCGTGGCGCGCGTGCTGGAGATCACCGGCGGCAAGAAGGTGCCGGTGGTCTATGACTCGGTGGGCAAGGACACCTTCATCCGCTCGCTCGACTGCCTGCAGCCGCGCGGGTTGATGGTCAGCTTCGGCAATTCGTCCGGCGCGGTGCCGGCGTTCTCGATGAGCGAACTGGCCTCGCGCGGCTCGCTGTATCTCACACGGCCTTCGCTGGGGTCGTATGCGGCGACGCGCGAGGAGCTGGAGGCGATGGCGGCCGACCTGTTCGGGATGGTCAGTAGCAGCAAGGTCAAGATCGACATCCACCAGCGCTTCGAGCTGGCCGATGCCGCGCAGGCCCATATTGCGCTCGAAGCCCGCCGCACCACTGGTTCGACGATTTTGCTGCCATGAGGGAGTTCAGCGACGACCGCGAGCCGAACGAACCGGATACCGGCGGCGCGCCGAAGTTCGGGCGTTTGTTGATCGTGCTGGTGCTGGCAGTGCTGCTGATCATCGTCATCACCTTTGCCTCGGAGGCGTATTTCTCCTGACCGAAAACTCGATCGTACGGTGGGCACCCCGTGCCCACGCGGTTACGTGCTCATCTCTCGGACACGTGCCGTGAATTGTCGCCCGCACGGCATCCTGCGGCCACGAACCGATCCTCAGCTCGCGGACACGGTACGAGCGAATCGTCACCGCACGTAGCCAACAGCAAGCGTACGTAACCGCGTGGGCACTTCGGTTCCGAGGCCCCCGGCCTCGAAACCCCCACCGTACGAGCAATGTCGCAGCGAGCTCAAGCGTGGCCAATAAAAAAGCCGGGAATCACCCCGGCTCTTCACTCGTGCAGGCCAGCTCTCTCCGGCCCCGCATCTCGACTACCTTCACCCATTCTTGCGCTGCAACTCCACCTGCCGCACGCCACCGTTCGGCCCCGGGAAGCCCGCAAACGCGCTCTGCACCAGCGCCGGCATCACGACCGGCGTCGACAGCTCGCGGCTCATGTTGTGCACGGTGACGTCGAACAGCCGCTTGTCGCCCGCATCCTTGATCGACACCTGCAGCTCGCGGCGGTACTGGTGCTGGATCGACACCTCATACGCCGGGAAGGGGCTCCAGAACGGATCGTAGAACGGGTGATACCAGCCCGCCCAGCGGCCGCGCGGACCGAAACGCGGACCCATGCGGTAATACGGATACCCGTACATCGGCATCGCCGGCTCGACCACGCGCACCGGCACATCGGTGGTGGTGAAGCGCATGCCGACTTTCAGCGCGGCGGGACCGGCCGGGGCTTCGCGGAAGCCCAGTTGCGCCAGTTGCCCGCGCACCAGGTTCTGGTAGCTCTGGTATTCCAGCGTGTTGTCCATCGCCGGCGGCGCTTCGAAGACATAGCTCTTGTCCTCGATCTGCGCCGGCCATTGGTGGAAGGTGGTGACATCGCTACGGATGGTCGTTGCGCATCCGCCCAACAGCAGGGCCATGGCGGCCGCGGCTGTCATCATGATCAAGCGTTTCATTCGTTTCTCTCCGATTTATAGACGGTCTTTGCCGATCCTTAGCTTGCGCCTATCGCATCATTTTCGCAGATAAATTTACACACCGTTACCAGCGGCACATCCCGACACATTCGGATACACGGAATTCAGGCGCGCCCGGATAAACCTTGTTGGTAAAATAAGACCTTCTTCGACTGTATTTTTCGGAACCATCCCATGCGCACTGATACGCCCCAGACGATCTACCGGAAAGACTACACCCCGCCCAGCTACCTCGTGGACACCGTCGAACTCGGCTTCGACCTCGATCCCGCCCGCACCATCGTCGCTAACCGGATGACGATGCGCCGCAACCCCGACAGCGCCCAGCGCGAAATCGAGCTCTACGGCGAGAACCTGGAGCTGGTGGCGCTGCGCATGAATGGAAAGCAACTCGGCGCGAAGGATTACCGCATCGAAGGTAGCCTGCTGACGATTCCCGATACGCCGGAAGAGGTCACGCTCGAGATCGAAACGCTCTGCGTACCGGAACAGAACACCACGCTGAACGGCCTGTACACCTCAAACGGCAGCTTCTACACCCAGTGCGAGGCCGAAGGCTTCCGCGCCATCACCTTCTTCCCGGACCGCCCGGACGTCATGGCCAAGTTCACGGTCATGCTGCGCGCCGACAAGGAAAAATACCCGGTGCTGCTATCGAACGGTAACCTGGTCGAAGAGGGCGAGCTGGGCGACGGCCGCCACTACGCCAAGTGGGAAGACCCGTTCAAGAAGCCTTCCTACCTGTTCGCCCTGGTCGCCGCGCGCCTGGTCTGCCAGGAAGAAACCTTCAAACTGGCCGACGGCCGCGACGCCCTGCTGCAGGTGTGGGTGGAAGAGGGCAACCTCGACAAGACCGACTACGCCATGCAGTCGCTGAAGAACAGCATCCGCTGGGACGAAGAGCGCTGGGGCCTGGAGCTCGACCTGGACCGCTTCATGATCGTCGCCGTCAGCGACTTCAACATGGGCGCGATGGAAAACAAGGGCCTGAACATCTTCAACACCAAGTTCGTGCTGGCCAATCCGCGCGTCGCCACCGACATCGACTTTCAAGGCATCGAAGCCGTGGTCGGCCACGAATATTTCCATAACTGGACCGGCAACCGCGTGACCTGCCGCGACTGGTTCCAGCTGTCGCTAAAGGAAGGCTTGACCGTGTTCCGGGACCAGGAATTCTCGGCCGACATGGTCGGCACCGACACCGGACGCGCCGTCGGCCGCATCGACCAGGTGCGCACCTTGCGCCAGGCCCAGTTCCCGGAAGACGCCGGCCCGATGGCCCACCCGGTACGTCCCGACTCCTTTGTGGAAATTAACAATTTCTACACCGTGACCGTGTACGAAAAGGGCGCCGAAGTCGTGCGCATGTACCAGACCCTGCTGGGCCGCGAAGGCTTCCGCAAGGGCATGGACTTGTACTTCGAACGCCACGACGAACAAGCCGTCACCTGCGACGATTTCCGCCGCGCCATGGCTGACGCGAATGGCCGCGACTTGTCACTGTTCGAGCGCTGGTACAGCCAGGCCGGCACGCCTGTCGTGCGCGCCGAAACCCGCTACGACGAGCTCGCCAAGACCTACACGCTGACCCTGTTCCAGTCCTGCCCGGCCACGCCCGGCCAGTCGAGCAAGTTCCCCTTCCACATTCCTGTGGCCGTGGGCCTGCTGGGTGCGGACGGCAAGGACATGCCGCTGGTCATCAATGGCGAGGAGCGCGGCACCACGACTGTGCTGGAGCTGACCGAATCCGAGCAAAGCTTCGTGTTCGACAACGTGCAGGAACAGCCGACGCCGTCGATCCTGCGCGACTTCTCGGCGCCGATCGTCCTCGACTACAACTACGGCGATGCCGACCTGCTGCACCTGTTCAGCCACGACAGCGACCCGGTCAACCGCTGGGAAGCCGGCCAGCGCCTGGCCATGGGGCGCCTGTTGAAATTGACCGGCGAAGCCGGCGTCGGCGCGCCCCTGCTGCTGGATGACACTTTCTTGCTGGCGATGGGCAAGATGCTGAGCGACGACACGCTCGACCCCGCCTTCCGCGAACAATGCCTGCTGCTGCCGTCGGAAACCATGGTGGCCGAGCAGATCGCCGTGGTCGACCCGCTGGCCATCCACCTGGCGCGCCAGTTCGTGCGCGCGAATATCGGCACGCGCCTGCGCGAGGAGCTGCTGGCGCAATACCATGCGAATGCCACCCCGGGCGATTACAGCCCCGACGCGCTCTCGATCGGCAAGCGCGCCCTGAAGAACCTGTGCCTGGCCTACCTGACCGCGGCCCAGGACGAGGAGGGCCTGCGCCTGGCCCAGGAGCAGTTCGACAACGCCGGCAACATGACCGACCGCGTCGCCGCCCTGAGCGCGCTGATCCATGCCCGCGTGCCGACGGTCGACGCCGCCCTGCAGCGCTTCTACGACGAGTTCGAGGACGAAGCCCTGGTCATCGACAAGTGGTTCATGCTGCAGGCAACGAGCGCGACGCTTGATGTGGCCGGCGTGCGCGAACTGATGCGCCACCCGGCATTCACCCTGCGCAATCCGAACCGCGCGCGCAGCCTGATCTCGAGCTTCTGCGCCGGCAACCCCGTGCAGTTCCACGCCCCGGACGGCAGCGGCTACGCCTTCTGGGCCGACCAGGTGATCACCCTCGACGGCCTGAACCCGCAGGTGGCGAGCCGCCTGGCGCGCGCCATGGACCGCTGGCGCCGTTATACGCCGGCGCTGCAGGAACACATGAAGAAGGCGCTGCAGCAGGTGGCAGGCCAGCAGCGCCTGTCGAACGACGTGCGCGAAGTCGTGGGCAAGGCTTTGGCTAACTAAAACAATTCAATACCAGCAAAAGGAAGTTCATGAAACGCGTCAGTCTCACGCAACACCTCGTGGAGGAGCAGCGCCTCCACAACACCATTCCGGCCGAGCTGCGCCTCCTGATCGAGGTCGTGGCCCGCGCCTGCAAGCGCATCAGCTATGAAGTCAGCAAGGGCGCGCTGGGCGACATCCTCGGCAGCGCCGACACCGAGAACATCCAGGGCGAAGTGCAGAAGAAGCTGGACGTGATTTCCAACGAGATTTTGCTGGAAGCGAACGAGTGGGGCGGCCACCTGGCGGCCATGGCGTCGGAAGAAATGGAAAGCATCCACCCGATCCCGAACCGCTATCCGAAGGGCGAGTACATGCTGCTCTTCGATCCGCTCGACGGCTCCTCGAATATCGACGTCAATGTGTCGATCGGCACCATCTTCTCGGTGCTCAAGGCCCCGGAAGGCATGGGCGAACCGACCGAAGCCGCCTTCCTGCAGCTGGGCACGGCCCAGGTGGCGGCCGGCTACGCGGTGTATGGCCCGCAGACCATGCTGGTGCTGACCACCGGCGACGGCGTGCACTGCTTCACCCTCGACCGCGAAATGGGTTCCTGGGTCCTCACCCAGAGCAACATGCAGATCCCGGCGAGCACGAAAGAGTTTGCGATCAACATGTCGAACAAACGCCACTGGCATCCGCCGGTGCAGCGTTACGTCGACGAAATGCTGGCCGGTAAAACCGGTGCGCGCGGCAAGGACTTCAACATGCGCTGGATCGCCTCGATGGTGGCCGACGTGCACCGCATCCTGAACCGCGGCGGTGTCTTCATGTACCCGGCCGACATGCGCGACCCATCGCAACCGGGCAAGCTGCGCCTGATGTACGAAGCCAATCCGATGGCGATGATCGTCGAGCAGGCCGGTGGCGCGGCCACCGATGGCGTGAACCGCATCATGGACATTTCTCCGACCAAGCTGCACCAGCGCGTGCCGGTGTTCCTGGGGTCGAAGGAAGAAGTCGAGCTGGTGACCCGTTACCACCAGGAACAATAAACTGCGGCAGTAATTATTTGGCAAATCCGGCGCGAAATTGCCGAGCCGGACTAGCACGTTTGCTACGTTGTTGCTAGAATACGGCTCTTCGTCGGGATAGCCTGGCGTAGAGCCGCTGTAGCTCAGTCGGTAGAGCAGCGCATTCGTAATGCGAAGGTCACCAGTTCGATTCCGGTCAGCGGCACCAAGAATTCAGCAGGAAAATCAAGGGGTTACATGCTTTTGCGTGTGACCCTTTTTTCTTCGTGACGCTACTTTCGTATTAATGTAACCGGTGTGTAACCCTAGTCTTTCAACGCGACGGTTCTTGTTGCTGAGTCTGCGAGTCGTTCATCGTCATAAGTGCCGATAGCGTAGAGTATCCACGGGCAACGTAAATGCAAAGAAAGCTGCTGCTTTGCGTCGACGGAAGAAGTCGCAGGCTTGCAAAACGCTGCGTTAGTCCGTTGAGTACGTGAGTGCGGGGTGCAGGGGCGCGGCAAAAATCTACATGATCGTTATTTTAGTTGCCACCGCTGCCGCTGCCGCTGATTCGCGATTAAGCTTAACTCGTCGACCCAAGGTCCAAGGCCCGTGCATATTGACGGGTTCCGAGGCAGGTAACTCGTGAGGCCGCCTAGGGCAGGGCGAGCCTTCCAACTTCAGCCCGGCTTGCTGAACTCACGCCTCTAGAGCGCCTCGTTTTGCCGCTGTGATTTCCGATCGCATGCGGTGGATTTTATTCTGAAGGACGACAGCGTTCAGGGGCTTACCTCTTCAGCTTACTCTTTTCAGCCTGGACGTCCGCGCGCTCTGCATTTCGAACCCAGTCCTCAGAGATTGCTATCAACATCGCCGATGTCCGAGGGTACTTAAGCGTCGCGTCTGCCCATGCTTTGTAACGCTTGGCAAACTCGCGCTCTTGCTCTCCTCCCTCGTTGATTCCTTTAATATAGGTTCCACGCTTATTAAAACACTCAATTGCAAATCCTCTTTCGATTTGCTCGGACGCCAACGCTTCGATCACCTGGCATACCGCTGAAGGAGGCCAGAACGGCTCATCGACATCCTGAGGTGCATAAGCCAGAACGAATCCAATCCGCTGGTCTCCGATGTCATCCAAGCCTTTGGCAGCCGTTAAAGCTCTGATCTTCACCACCCAATCGGATAATTCTCGCGCGTTGATTTTTCCTTCGTGCAAGCCAGGAATATTCTTGAATTCTGACAGCAGGTCGTACGAGATAATTGCCCGTACCCGCATCTCATCAGTGCGGACCTGATCGACTGGGGCGTTCTTGCCCCGGAAGACACCGGACAGTACCTCGACGAACATCTCAGGGGTTGATGCCAACAAATCGTAGATTGTCAGCGGTTCACGCTCGTGGCGCAAAAGCGGCAAATACGAGTATTCCAATTTGGCGATTTTCAGCTTTTCGACATCGCTGCGCGTTCGCAGCTCCTTCAACGCCAGTCCTATGTAATAGGCCAGCATGTTGCCCATGCGCATGAGGGTATCATCGGCCTGACCTACTCCCTTGTCGAGCAGGTCCACGAGCACGTCAGAAGGCAGGTCCTTGTTTCGTCTATGCCCCCAGCTCAAGACGTCGATGTCCCGTCCAACGCTTCGGAACTGATCAATCGCAAACAGGAGATCTTCAAGCGGCCCTTCATCCGGCAACAGACTCAGTTGACGCCAATATTGTTCCCGCACTTCGCCGCCGAGGCCTTCAACATAGTCCCAAGTCGGCCGAGTAGATGACCACCCGAGCAAAAGCTTGGCCTTCGCCGCGTTATCCGGGATTTGCGACATAACGCGATCATGGAAAGAGTTCTTCCATTGATCATCGAACTTATCGAAACCAAATGCGGAGACGTAGTACGACAGGGCCGGTGGCGCAGTAGGGGCCAAAGCACCCTGCATCAGCTCAAAAGTTTGTTCAAGGGAGAACGGAACTTGGCGCAAAGACTGGCCGAGCAGTTCCGGCAATTTGACTATTTTCGCGAGCTTTAAAATGCAGGGCACGCCGTCTCGTACTAGCACGCGCTCAAGGACTTCCTTGCGTAAGGCAGTGGCGTCGACTACTTCGGCCTTTGGGTCGTATTTTCCAATATGTGGCATCCAATCATCGAACACATGGCGATCAGATACAAGGGGATCGGTTGGCTTATGACGTTCGACCAAATCTTTGACCGCAGCAAGCTCTTCGCTGGTTAATGCCCAGGCTGAATCACCGAAGTACTCATTGCGAGCCGACTCGTCTTTGAGCGCGTGCCAGATTGGGTTACCTTCAGCCCCGCTGTGAGTAGTGAGGTAGTTGTCGTAGCGGGCGAGGACCTTTGCCCGATTTGACGGTTGTAATTCGCCAATCTTTTCCACGAAAACTTTCAGACGGCTCTCGTCATCGCCGGCCGCGACAAGAGCCCGATCGACGACCGCGGTTTCAAATTCCCACACCAATTCAAGAGTAATCTCTTCTGGCTTTTCAGGCGCCAGATCGCGTAGCTTAGGATGCTGAGTCGGGGACGACGAGTCCATGCGGCGGGGCAGAAGCTTTTTGAGCAATTGCCAGCCAATGTCGGGGCACGCCGCCAACACCAAATCGAGGCATGCGATACGCTGAGGCTGCAATGCATACGTATTAGGCGACCAGCCAAGCAAGATATCTCGCAGGCTGTTAATCGGCCGATTCACATGATTCGAATCCGGCTCCGGATCTAGTTGGCCGAGCTTGGCGAGAACTAGTGCTGCACGGTTTAGGTATCGCGGGTCCCAGGCAATCGTCTCCAGTGCCCAAAGGAAGTGCACGTGCGAGCTCCACGGGCCAAAGAAGTCGCGCTCCGACTCGAAAATCTGTGCGACCTGCTCAGGGGCACCCCCGAGCATAGACTCAAGGGCCTTCAAAAACGGATTGGGCGCGGCCTCGGCGAAAAGCATGGTTTGGTCGCCGAGACGCACGATTGAATGATGCGATTTGCCCCATTCAGGCAGCGCGTTGATCACCTCGTCGACATACTGCTGCGCAGACTTGCCCTTGACGTGCAAGTCTGCCACATCATGCATCGACGCGATCACTAACAGCGTCAATGCTAGACCGTCGCGCAACCATTGGCTGTAGTCCAACGGCTGGGCTTTGGCCTCATTGAATTCTTGCTCTAGGGACGGCGGCTCGGGATCCTTACTGAAGACCTTGACGATGGCGTCACGCAGTCGCGTCAGGTCGTCGTCACTGAGCTGACGGCCGTAGAAGTAAAAGGCGTCCACAGGTGCGCGCACGTGCCAGACATCGGATTCCCTGTCCACAGGGCGATCCGGTATGTCGAGCGTGGGCATGAGGACGCCCTCCAAGGCGCCATAGGTGGCATAGCCTCCCAATTCCTTTAGCACTTCGCAGTCGGCTGGGTGGTCGCTTGACCAACCGCCGGCGAGAAGCGTAGGCTTCAGCGCGGTCGCTTGGTCCACCCACGCGGGGTCGGCAACGGGGGCGTTCTTGATGAGGCGCTTCAGAATCGTCAGGCTGCGCCCGCATCGATGTGCAAGTTCATAGCCCTGCCCGTGCTGGAGCCCCATTTCGATGAACCCAGGCACCATGCCTGAAGCGGTCGGCCGTTTCAGCATCGGGCTGCGCTTGGCTTGTGCGCCCGTTACGGCTGACAACGTAGGGCAATTTTTGGCGAGCACGCCTGCCAATGGCTCGGCGAAGCCGGTAGCAATGAAAACCATCTTGGATTTCATTGCAAGGAATCGAGCGGCTGCCTCGGTGCGGACGATCAACGTTCTGGACTCCAACGATTTGCGTACGCCTGGCTCCGCACTACGGATCGCCGCGACCGCGAATGCGATGACATCCTCGGACGTCTCAGCGCCCAGCATGAAAGATTCGGGTTTCCCAAGAAGCCTTACAATTAACTCATCAGCCTCTTTTTGTCGGTCAGCAATGACAACCTTCTCGCTGAGTTGTGGATTGAACTGCGTGCTGAATTCTTCCCAGTATTCGTCGGTGCTCAAGGCTCCTTCTTGAGGAGCCGTCTTTAGAACATTGCGGGCGTAGCGAGCCGCAATGGCCGGATAGTCTTTGAGCCACTGAACCAGCATCGGGCCGTCGAGGTATCGGACATCCTTCCATTTTCCTTCGTTGCGGCGGTCATCTTCCCATTCCGGGATCTTTTTGGTCGAGGTGTTCCAGCCTCCAAGGTTAACTAGGACGAGCGTGTTCTCGGCCATCTCGGCGGCAGGGGTCTGGTTGGTCCGCTTTCCATAGTCGGCGGTGGCTTTTGAAGCGCCAGGCCCGGTGCCAAATTCCCATTTAGACTTACCTTTTGGAACAAAGCCCTTTGCCTCTTCTGTCTCCAGATCGCCATCCCAGCCGCGCAACTGGCTGGCCTCGCCGCTCGGGAAGCGAAACCGCGATGCATCGTCGATCGTCACACTGATCAGGTCCGCCAGCATTGCGGTTACCATCTCGCGGGCGTTGAAAAGGGTAGCCCAAGTTTCAAGGGCCTTGTCGTCGATCCATTGCATGCTGCAACCTCCTGCCTTATGGCGCTGGGCGCCTGCATCATTTATTGATAGACGCGCGCTGTGTGCGCTTATCTTAATGTTGGGCCAGTTCTGCTGCTTTCGCCTGGAGCTCGCTCCGCCGGGGTTCGGACATGTCTGCATAATGCAAGATGATCTCGGCCAGACGATCGTCCTTGCAGTAGAAATACGCTGCGGGCACACCCAGAACCCGCGCCAGCGACTCTGTGAAGAGTAGAGGTGGCTCATGCACGCCGCTTTCGTAACGGCTGATGCGGGCACTACTCGACGATTCTTCCAAACCGGCCAAAACACCAAGGCGATCCTGTGGCAAGCCCGCGCGCGCTCGTGCCTGACGAAGTCGTTGTCCAAAGATTGAGCTGCTAGAGGGGAAGCGGCGTGGCGGCATCCTCCGATAATCGTAGAATGCCTTGGAATTTTCTCTACGATAAACGTAGAATACGATCCTTTCCTGTACCCTGCCTGACGAAAGGGCAACCTTGTGCGCACATACTTGAACACCCTCCTACATCGCAAGCGCGGCGCGTATGGCCCACTGTGGATTTTTGAACTCGATCCTGAAACCTGGGCGATTGTTTGGAGCGGATGGCTTGAAGACGAGGTTAGCTGTCACCTGATCCTGTCTGAGGACCCCCAGTGGTTCAAACGTGACTGGGGCATGGATGGCCGGCGCCCAAACCCGACCTATAAGACTCAGCGTGCTGCCTTGGAAGAGGTGATTCGATCGTTGCGTGCTATGAAGGTCGACCTCGAACCTAATGAAGCGGAAGATAGGAAATATGCGCTTTACATTTCTGATGCCGAGCATGACTTGCGGTTGCTGATGAATGAGCAAAGTGACGAGTCACAGGCGAATGAGGATACTGTTCAAGAGCCAGAAAAAATCCCGACTTCGCCAGAGGCTCTAGGAGAAGCGCAAGTTGTTGCGCCTATCAAAGTGGCGGTTAAAGTCGAGCAAGCGCCTCCTGCGCCCGCTTCGCAGGCCGTAGAGCCATGGGGGCAGTACATGGAAGAGCCAAAGGGATTGAACTTCAAGCCTGACATGACACTACATGCCAAGATGACATGGGTTTGCAACCATATCCCCCGGATGTCGCGGCTGCGTATTCTCCGGGATGGTGCCACGATGCTGTGCGACCAGCTTATTGCGACGAACTACCGGGACGAGGAATGACGGCCTCGCTAGTCGAATGAGACTTTATAAATTTAATTGCATATACAATACCCATTGACTATCGAATATAGGCTCGGTTCGAGAGCAGCGGTAGCTGGACCTTGGTGTATAGCCATATAGGTATTGCAGAGTTACGATAGCTGGCATGACCAGCTTCTCCTCCTCCTCTGTTCATGCATGCCCCGGCTGCGATGCTTTTTTCCTTCGCCCGCGACTACGTAGCGCCAATTTTTTCGGCGTCCAAGACTGGTCGGATGGGAAACCGACCTTTACATTCCGCCAGGAGCCGTTGGTCCGCTGCAAAGCCTGCGCGGCGTTGTTTTGGCTGGACGATATCGAGTCTGTCGGGATCATGCCCCAAACTCCACGGCCAATTGGGCGCTTCACACGCACATGGCTGCTTTGGCGCGGCGACCCGCAAGGGCTGCTTCAGGACGAAGAGGAATGGTCCCAGGCGATGGCGTCTTGGGGAAAGGCGCAGTACATCGGCAGCGTGAATTTTGACGACGTGGCATACGTGTTAGCGCGCTCTAAGGGCGTGCGAAGGGACCGGCTTCTGTGGCTGAGGAATCGCATCTGGTGGGGTTTGAATGACCGCTACCGTAGTCGATTCGACGACTCTCCCCTGCCTGATGTGCCTACTTGGCCGGAGGCGGCCGAGCGGGCCAACATGGAAGCGATTTTGAGCATGTTGCAGGATGGTGAAGTACAGCCGAGGGACATGATCCAGCAAGGGGAACTGCTGCGCTTGCTGGGCCGTTTTGACGAAGCTGTGGGGGTACTCAAGGCTGTGCCAGTGGACGGCTATAGTGAAATCAGGGCAGTTAAGATCGAACGACTGGCACGAAGCGGCGACACGCAAGTGCGAATGTTAAGTCATCATGTCCTGTGAGGTCAGGTAAGGGCTTTGTTGAGCAAATCGGGCGAAGGCCGAGCTGACGCTATTTGTGGCTCGTTTTATAACACTGGGATCGTAA
>NZ_JASNRC010000018.1 GCF_030411995.1 Massilia sp. YIM B02769 | reverse complement strand
GGTGGTGACCTTGCGCACCTGGCCCAGGCCGGCGCCAGCGGGGAACAGGGTGACGTCGGTGGTGTCCAGGCCTTCGAGCGTGAACGAGGTGCCGGTGGCCGCCTTCAGGCGGAACACGCGTCCGTTGGCCTTGCTCCAGCCGCCGGTGTATTCGACGAAGTCGCCGGCGGCGAAGGTGTTGGTCGCGGTGCACACCGCCTCGGCGGCGTTGCTCGCCGCGGTGATGACCACAGCGGTGGCGAAGACGCTCGCCACGGCGAACGCGATGTTGTTTGGCAGTTGCATTTATGGGCCTTTCAGGTAAATAGCCCGACAGCCGGGCAAAGAAAAGGCCGCCCGGATTTCTCGGGGCAGCCTGGATGGGGTTAAACGGTTATCAGACGAACAGCTGGAACTCTTGCATCGCTCCGCGGTACTCCGTCACTTCATCGTACGTGTCGCCGGCGCCGGTCAGTGCCTCGACCTGCAGCGCCGTCTCCGCGCGCAGGGCGCTCTCGACTTGCGCGGCCACCTCAAATGCTTCGATAGAGGTGCTGGACCACACATTGATCTGCACCCGAACGAAGCGCTTGGCGGGCGCCTCGCCGGTGACGAAGTTAATGGGCGGCCCGCCGATCACCTGGAACGTGATGTACGGGGTAAGCGTGTCGGCGTCGGCGATCCCAGGGAACACCCGGCCGCCGGCCAGCTCGCCCAGCACCAACCGAATCTGCTCGTGTGGGGTCATGTTGAATTCCTCGCCAGTTGTTGGGCCAGCGTGCGCGTCATCAGGTCGACCGCGTCGCGCTTTCTGGCCTCGTACGCTGGCCGCATGAACGGGTACGCGCGGACTCGGGCATTCCCGTATTCGAGCTCTGCGGCGCGGCGGTGCGCTGCCCAGCCAATGGTCCGGCCTGTCCGCGCACTCACATTCGTGTTTTTCGGGACGAACTTGTGGCCCTTTTCCACCCAGCGCCAGTAGTAGGCGCCGTCTCTGGATGCATTGCCATTTCGCACGGTGACCAGGTCGACCTGCACCGTGCCGCCTACCAAATCCGCTTCGAGGCGCTTAACGAGGATGCATTCGAAAAGCATGCCGGTCTTCTTGTTGGACAGCGCATTCTGGTTCGCCTGATCGCGGAACAGATCGGCGCCGGCGAATCCAACAGTGCGCAGCGTCGGCTCGTCTATCGATTTGACGACCTGCTCGGCGGTCTGCTTTACCGCCTCGATGAGTGACGACGTGTCGAACCGCATCATTTCACGGCCTCGCAGACCAAATCCATGATGCGCCGGTCGACGTTGCGCAGCGGTGGCGCCTTAATCGCGTAGGTCCGTTCGTTGTGCACGACCCGCATGGTCTCGTCGATATCGGCCCGGTACCAGGTGCGGATCGATGCGCGCAGCACCGAAACCTCGGTGTCTGCACGCAGCGTTTCCAGGCCTCGCAGATGGCGAACATCGCCCCGCATGCCCGGCTCGACTGGCACCCAGGCCTGGCCCGGCTTTCGCTGGCCCGCCGCGTCGCGCTCTTGCGACGGTTTGAGAAACGTCAGGTAATCGTTGAACATCAGTACACCACCTCCCCATCGAGCAGGTGCACCGCACTGGCCGCCATTGATGCGGACAGCTGGCCGAACTGCTCGGCAACGCGGCGCAGGATGAAGCCCTTGACCGAGTCCGGCACGCTGGTGTGATCCGGGCCGTAGCCGGCCACGTACTGCACCTCGACAGCGTTGATGCGCGCGGCGGTCGTCGGCCAGGCCTTGCCCGGCGCCGGAACGATGTAGGCCGGCTCGCTCTCGACATCCACCTGGTAGTCCTGCGGGTGCAGCTCCTGCTGCTGGCCGGCCTGGTCGATGAACTTGACGTGCACCACCTCGATCAGTCTCGGGCGCGGCAGCTTGATCGAATCGTCGAAGCGGTCAAGCGTCAGGCGCAGGGTCTGCTTGATGAACGCGCGCTGCGTCTCGAACTCCGCCTCCGCCGTGGCCGTCAGTACGGCTTGCTTGACCTCGTCGTCCAGGCCTGCGCCGTTCACGCGCGCCGCCGTGATGGCGGAATCGAGCGAGACCGCCAGCTGCGCCGGCGGAGTGATCACTTTCGGGGTCATCGGTAGTTTTCCTGTCTTGCTGGTAGCCGGCCGCCGGTGGAGACCTGAGCGGGCCGAGATTGGTATTCCTGGCGCCGCGGCGTGTAGCCGGATCCGGCCGGCGCGCGGGCATACTCGATCTGGGCACCCTGCCTGAACATCACGTCGCTGCCGGCGACCGTGAAGGTGCCCGGGTTGGCCGAGAGCCGGCGCGCCACCTTGAGCAGCGCGGCGGCGCCGACGACGTCGAACGCCCCTGGCCCAACAGCCAATCGGCGCTGTGCCGTGAGGCTGACGGGCGAAGACCCAATGCCGAACGAACCGGCGCCGGCAGTGATCCGCCGCGCCACGACGAGCGCCGCCGGCGCACCCGCCAGCGCGAAGCCGCCGGGCGATGCCGTGAGGACGTAGGTGGGACCACCTGGCGCCGGCGCAGCGGTGTGCACCAGCGTGGCGACCTGGCCGACGACAGCGAATGAACCAGGCGCCGCAGACAACCGACGGGCTGCGACCAGCGTGGCGACGCCGCCCGCCAGGCTGAACACGCCAGGAGCAGCTGCGAACTTGCGGGCAGCCCGCAGCCCGGCAGCCGAGCCAGCGAGAGCGAATGCACCCGGCTCGACTGACAGGCGGCGAACGGCGCGCAACGCCGCAGCGGCGCCGGCCAGCGAGAAACCCGCTGGCGCCGCCGCCAGTCGCCGGGCGACCCGAAGGCCGGCCG
This sequence comes from Massilia sp. YIM B02769, assembly GCF_030411995.1. Taxonomy (GTDB): domain Bacteria; phylum Pseudomonadota; class Gammaproteobacteria; order Burkholderiales; family Burkholderiaceae_D; genus Telluria. The sequence goes on along the minus strand of NZ_JASNRC010000018.1, from coordinate 96,949 downwards.
GACTGCCGGTAACAGCGAACGCTCCAGCAGCAGCCGTCAGGGTGTAGCTCCTCGGCTGGGCTTCGTCTTGGTCGTCGGCATAGGGGTTCGCCAGCACTTGGTAGATGCCGCCGGACAGCGCGGTGGCCTGGTCCGGAGACAGCACCAGGTCGATCACTCCCGCGAATTCGATCGAGCCATCCCAAACCCTGGCGCCGTCGCTGGCGCGATTGCCGATCGTCAGCGGCACGGATGGCGCGTCTCTCAGAACCCCGGCGACAACACTGTCGTTCAGGACGCGCTGCCCGTTCACGTACGCGTTGATCGTGCTGCTTGCGCCGTCATAGGCGTGCGCCACGATCAGGATGCAGTCCTGCCCTACCGCAGCCGTCGTGGCTGTCCCTGGGATATCAATGTTTCGCTCGGTGCTGGACCCTGCATAGAAGCCGTAGCTGATCGCAGCCCGTGAGCCGTACCACATCAGGAACTGCCCGCCGCCACTGGAGGTCTTGTCGAACAGGCGTCCGAGGTTGCCGCCACCGCCACCGTTGCGGCGGAATCGGAAAATATAGGAGCGCCCGGACAGCGGGAAGTCGCCGACCAGCCCTGTAGTGATCCGGTCCGTGCTGCCAGCGCCGACCGCCGCGCCAAAGCCGCCGACCGCGCCGTCCGGCGTGCTTACCACCTTCACGCCGACAGTGGTTGCCGCCTGCTGCGCTACGGCGTCGAAGCCGCGGTGCACGCCTGGAAGGGACAGCAGGCGTAAGGCCGGCGCCAGGGTGTGCTGGCGGTTCAGCTGCAGCTTGCCCTGCGGCTGGTAGCGCATGCCGGCCATGTGTCAACCCTTCGCGAATAGCACGCCGCGCAGGCCCACTGGCTGCAGCGTATTGCCGTAGCCGACCAGGCGCACGTACGAAATTTCCTTTGGCAGGTCAATCGGCACCGGCGTCGAGGTGCTGTTGGCGTTGGTATTGCCAGCGCCGCGCCAGATCTCGACGATGTTCGTGCCGTCGTTCTTGTCCGAGCCCTGCCAGATGAACTGGCCAGCCACGCCCGGAGCGGAGGTGTTGGTGAGGAATGCGGCGAGCTGGCCACCGTTCAGTGCAGCAACCGACACCCATGGGCCAACGATAAACGGAGCAGATTCGGATGTGCCGGGAGTCATCTGCGTGGCCGCCAGGATTTCGACGGTCTGTCGCGTTGGTGCGGTCATTTTTCGGTTCCGTTCTTGTAAAACAGCGCGTCTTCGACCTCGGCGGCGGTAAGCGGTGCTGGCTCGCGGCCCAGGGCGCAGAGCGTATCTGCGTCCGCCTGGGCCACTGCGCCGGCGCCGACGAAGGACTGCACGGCGGCTTGCGTGACTGGCGAACCGATCCGCAGTCGGCCTTGCTCGAGCAACGGCACGACGTGGCGCAGCTCGGGGTTGCCCTTGATGAAGTCGATCAGCTGGTTGCCGGCGGCGATGCCGATCACTTCCAGGATCGTGCCGTAGCCGATCTCGGTCGCGCTCGGGCGCGTGCGCCCGTTGGACAGGAGCAGGGCCAAGGCGCGGCAGTCTTTCGCCGCCACCAGCGCAGCGCATGCCGGGTTCGCGCGCGCGGCGGTGCGCAGCGCAGCTTGTTGGTCAGGCGTCATGATCAGGCGATCGTGAAGACGCCGGCCGCCTGGTCGAAGTCGATCAGGATGCTTTCGCCGTCGAGCAGCGTAATGCTGTCGCCGCGGTCCCAGCAGCCGATCAAGTCTTTGGCAGTGGCCGAGTCGTTGTACAGGACCGCGTAGCGGAACGGCCCCACCGGCCCGCCGCCGGCTGTGAGATTCAAGTCGGCGCAGGTCAGCTTGTACGAGCCGCCCGTCTGCGCCGATGCGCTCGTGGTCACGTTCCTGCTCGAGGAGTTGGTATATGCGATCTCGGTGAGGTCGGAAAGAACGCCGGCCGTTGCCGCATTGGGCGCCGTGTTCGTCAGCGCGACCTTGATCTGCGCTGTGGACAAGTTGTGCTTGCCGTGCGCGACCGCTTCGATGAATTTCTGCAGTTTGGTGAATGCGGCCATGGGCCCTCGCTATTTGTTTTCGTTCAGCCGCTCGCAGATCACCGCGACCAGCTGTTCATCGGTGCGGCCGTCGACGTCTTCCGGAAAGAGGACGGCGCGGCCGCGTGTGGTTTCGACCGGGTAGCACCAGGCGCCCGGGTCGGCCGCCCACTCGCGCAGATCGGCGAGCAGAGCGGCGGTGGCGGGCCCGATGCCCACCGGCTTACTTCAGCGACTCGGCGTACTTCACCGCGGCGGGCGCGGTGTCGACGACGCCAACGAGCGCTTTCGCTTCGTCGGCATCGACCTCGACGACGTCGTCGATCTCGCCCAGCGGGCACTTGACCAGCACGCGGGCCTTCACTTTTTTGGCATCTGCCATGTCTTTCTCCTACGGGTTGGGAGGGGCCAGCCACAGCTGGCCGCCGGTTGCGGTTAGGTGGCCGAGTTCTGGTAGTACTTGATCGCGCCGCCGACGTCGACCATGTTCGCGCCCGAACGCTGGAACGCGAGGAAGCCGACCTGGCCCTTCTCGGTGTACTTCGAGTCGGTCATGCGGAACAGGGTCAGGTCCATCACGTCGCGGATCAGGTACTTCGAGAAGTCGCCGAACAGGATCGACTTCGCGTTCGCGGCCATCACCGGCATGTGCTGGTTGATGATGATCTCGCGGCCCATCAGGCGATCAGGAGCGCCGCCGGGGTTGCCCTGCTCGTAGCCCGGCACGAAGATCGGACGGCCATTGCCGTCCTTCAGCTTGCGCAGCACCTTCAGGCTGTCGTCGTGCATCATCCACTTGGCCGTCGCACGGTAGTACGGATCGACCGAGTGCTCGAGGTCGACCAGGTCGTCGTAGGTGACGGTGCCGGTCTGGCCGGTAGCGCCGACCTTGCCGGCGCCCGACGCGGTAACGATGCCGCGCGGCTGGGCGGTGCCGGTGCCGACGGTGTGGTGGCGGTTCTGGATGCGACCCAGGCGCAGCTGCAGCAGGCTCTGGATGTAGGCCTCGATGTTGAACATCGAATCTTGGATCAGCTCGAACGGCAGCGCGATCGACTTCGACGAGTACTTGTACACGTCCATCGACGCCTGGCCGAAGCCGGTGTCGCCACTGCCGGCGCCAGCGCTCTGACCGACGATCTCGCCCTCTTCCTGGGTCGAGTCTGCGGTCGGGAACAGCATCTGCGCGCCGGTCGAGGTCTGGATGCCGCTGGCGACGCTGCGCACCGAGAACGCTGCCTTCATAGCCTGGATCAGCGTCTTGTTGAACTCGGTGGCCACGGTGTAGCCGCCTTCCGAGCCGGTGGTGGTCGACATCGCGGCGCGGATGTCGTGGTTCACGCGCGCATTCATCGCGCTGCGCTGCTCGGCGCTCAGGGCCGACAGGCCGCCCGACAGCATGGCGCGCAGTGCAGCGCTTTCATCGGCGTCGCGCACGCCACCGCGGTACGCCGCTTGCAACGCGGCATCATGCTGGGCTTCCGGGTTTTCGCCGGCGACCTGGGCGATGCGCTGTTCGCGCGCGATCTCGGCGTCGATCGCCTCGACCTCTGCCAGGAAGCTGTCCAGCTGGGCAGCTTCGGCCGCCGGCATGCGTTGGTCGGCTGGGTACTTGTTATTCAGGTCGTGGGCCTTCTTGGCCGCGGCGTTACGTTTTTCGCGCAGTTGGGCGAGCTTGCTCATGTGGTGCCTTTCGGTGGGTAGTCCGCTCTCGCGGCTGGTTGGGGCAATAAAAAAGCCGCCCGGAGGCGGCTGGCTTAGTGGCGCGAGAGCGTCAGCTAACTTGGGTGCGGGCCATCATGCTGATGCGTTGCAGCTGGCGGGCGCGGTGTTCTTCGGTGGCGACCGGGTCGACCTGGTCGGGTTCCTTGTTTTCGATCTTCGGCGCCTTGGCGTAGGCGCTCATGTTCCAGGACGCCTCGGCCTTCTTGCCGGCGGCGATGCGGTCGACCAGGCCGGCGGCCACCGCTTCCTCGGCGGTGTACCAGGTCTCGGCGTCCATCGCGGCGCGCACGTCGTCGACGGCCATGCCGCTTTTCGCCGCGTACTGGCCTGCCAGGCTGCTGTCGATTTTTCCGAGCAGGACGGCGGTGGCGGTCAGGTCGTTGGCGTTGCCCATCGCCCAGGTCCAGGCGTTGTGGATCATGAAGAAGCCGCCTGCGGCGATCTCGACCTCGTCTGCGGCAATCGAGATGACGGTGGCCGCGCTGGCGGCATAGCCGTCGATGTGCGCGATCACCTTGGCGCCGGTATCGCGGATCGCCTGACAGATGGTCTGCGCGGCGAACACGTCGCCGCCCGGGCTGTTGATGCGCAGGTGGATCGTGCCGCCCTTGATGTTGCGGATGGCCGGGACCAGGGCCTCGGCAGAGACGCCGCCCCACCAGTACGCGGTGTCCTCGTCGGCCACGATCGCGTCGTAGATATAGATCTCGGTCTCGTCAGCGCTGGCGACGATCCGAGACTGCGGCAGCCGGTCAGGCCGTTTCTTGTTGCTCGCCAGGAGCTGGGTCAGGCTTTTCGGCACTCATGCCTCCATTCGTTTTCAATTTGGTGTTCGGCGGCATGTTCTCCTGCCGGCGAACTTCATCTGCGGTCAAGAACGGCTGCTCGCCGGCGCGGCCCAGCCCTATCCTGTACGCCTCATACCGCGCCTTGATGTCGCCGCGCTCGAGCGCCGCGGTGATGTGCTCGACGAAGTACTTCTGGCGCACGGGCCAGAGCTTGCTGTTCAGCTCCTGCTGGATCGGCGTCAGGTGCCGCTGCAGCGTGTAACGGACGAAGCCAATGCCCTGCTCCGCGATTCCGCTGCCATGGCTGGTTTGCTTCTCGGTGTGCCCGACCATGTGCGGCGGCACGCCGAAGATGCGGCAGATTTCCTCGACCGTGAACAGGCGCGTCGCCAGGATCTCGGCGTCCTTCGAATTGACACTCAGCTGCGCCGGCTTCAGCCCGCCAGTCAGGATCAGCGGCCCACGGCCGCCGTTCTGCACGCGAGCGATCAGCGAGGCCTTCAGCGCCAGCAGCTGCTTGTCGTCCACCTTTTTCTCGGACGTCAGCGCGTAGTCGAAGTTGGCGCCGCCGGAGAAGAACCTGCCTGCGTGCTCCTGTGAGGACAGCGCGGTACCGATCGCTTCCAGCGCCGCGTAGGTGAGCGGGCTGGGACTGGTCAGGCCATCGAAACCCAGGCTCGGCAGATGGATGATGTCGTCGCGGTGGAGCACATACGACGGCTTGTCGCCCGGGCTGATGCGGTAGTAGACCTCATCGCGGTCCTTGAACGGCTGCACGGTGTGGCGCGGCAGCGGTTTCCAACCGATCACGCGGTTGCTATGGAAGCTTGGCCGGATCCACTCGCCAAAACCATCGCCGTGCGACAGCTTCGACAGCATGATGGCCTCCCAGGCGGCCGAGGCCGTCCAGCCGTCGCTCGCCTTCTCGTTCAGCATCCACCAGTAATCGTGGTCGGCAGAGTCGCGGTCGTTGCCGCTGCGCTCGTAGATGCCGATCGGCAGCGTCGCGATGGCGCCGGCGACCAGCGCCATGCAGCCGTAGGCCGCCGACACGCGCATGGCCGTCTCTGCCGTCACGGCGGCGCCGGACGAGGATCGGTGCGCGGCGCCGAGCAGAGAGGCGAGGCCGTCCATCGACAGCTCGCTGTGCGAGTTCTCGCCCAGGGCCACGACGCCGGCGCGTTCGGATGCGCCGTCTCGACCGGCCATCCAGGAGCCCAGCACGCGCGATTCGTGTCGCGTGGCCTCCAGGTTCAGTAGTGTTCCGGTCATTCAAAGGTCCAATACGATAATTTCGGGCGCGTCCGGCGTCTCCGGATCGAGCGCCATGAGTGAGACGGCGTTGAATAGCGCCATCAACGGGTCGATCTTTCCGGTGCCTGATGCCTGCTTGGTGATCAGCGCCGCATTCCCGCGGGGTTCGACCTTGGCATTGCCGACGCACCAGGTCATGAGCGGCTGGCCGCCGTGCACCAGCACGCCCTCTGCGAGCTTGCGTTCGGCGACGCTGATCGGGCCGATCAGCTTCCAGCCTTGTGAGATGGCGAAGCATTTGTCTTCGTCGATCTCTTCGTCGACCAGGGCCTGGAACATGACCTTGTGGGTTTTTTCCGGGTCCAGGCCGACCGATGCGAGCAGCCCGCTGTCGTCCACCTGCTTGACCAGCGACGCCACCTCGGCGACGTCGCCAGGCAGCTCGTCGATGATGATCAGGTCACCCTGTTCCTGGAAATCGCTGTACTTGGTCTCTTCACTCTTGCGGCGCTCGATGGCGATCGGATGCGCGAACGCGCGCGTCCAGGCGAGCCACTTCTTCGTGCCGCGCTCGCGGCCCAGGGCGGCGAAGCCCAGCAAGTCGTCCAGGCCGCCGCCGTCGATGCCGACCGTGACGACCTCGGATCGCTCGAGCAGCTCCTCGAGCGTCAGGCCTGGCACCTTCGCCTGCCGTTCCCAGAAGTCGGCGCCGCTCCAGCGGTCGGCGCGCAGGTTCATCCCGATCTGCACGTTCAGGTGCTTGGCCAAGAACTTCTGCAGCGAGCCGTCGGTCTTGTGCAACAGTTTCTTGAGCTCGTCCTCAAGCCATTCGCTGCTGACCGAGCGCCCGATGTTCGGGTTGGTGATGTAGTACGTCGACGAGTCGAGGTAGGCTTTCGCCTTGATGAGGGACGCCGGATATTCGTACAGCACGCCCAGCGACTTGCGGTCGTAGATTTTCCCGTCGCGGACATCCCGATAGTAGTCGAGCTTTTCCTTGAACACGCCGGCGGGCGGCTCGTCGCTCTGGGTCGTCAAGTAGATGACCCAGCCCTCTGGACGCGAGACCTGGCCGCCGAGGGCCTCCATGAACATCGCCGCGGCGTTGGCGCGCTTGCCGAACAGCCAGTGCTCGTCCACCAGAATGCGCCCGGACTTCTTTCCCGACACGGTATCGGTATCGGCCGCCACCACCTTGAGCGAGGCGCGGGACACGCGGTGTGTGATCGTGCGCACGTGGTCCTGGACGTGGAACAGCGCGGACAACTCCTCATCGGCACGCACCATGGCGGCCGCCGGCTTGAAGCTGTTATCGGCCACCTGCATGGTTGGCGCCAGAATCAGGTGCTCCTCCTCGTTGCGCCAGCAGAGGATGACGGCCGTCAGCATGATGCCGGCGGCGATCGTCGATTTCGTGTTCTTCTTGCTGATTAGGAGGTAGTACTCCCGGATCAGCTGCTTGCCGGTCTCGCCGTCGTAGCCACCGAAGATGGCTGCGACGAAATCAAATACCCACTGCTCGCTGCACTCGCCGAATGTCGGCTTCCCGGGCAGGTCGACCACGCGCAATTCCTTGAAGATGGCCAGCGCCTGGGCGGCCTGCTCGGGGAATATCGGCGCCGGAATGATCGACTCGCCAGCCTGCAGGCGTCGCTCCCAATCGGGGCATGCTGTTGTCCATTCCATAGTCACACCTTCTTGCCGCCAGCAGCAGCAAGACGCGGCGGAGCCGCCTGGCCGAACTTGCTGGCCACCTTCTGCGCGTCCTCATCCTTCTGCTGCTTCTTCCCGCCCTCGCCCTTCTTCTGGTGCACAAACGGCATCAGCGCGCGGGCTGCGTCGACGCGCAGCTTCGCTTCGGTGCCGGAGTCGTTCATCACCGCCCGGAGGAAATCGAGGGGATCGCTGTACGGCACGGACAGGGGCAGCACAGCGGGTTCTTTCTTCGGTCGGCCAGCACCCGGCCGGGCGCCGCCGCTCCGTCCTGGTTGGCCTGCCATTTGAATTCTTTCGAAAAGGGGGATTTATTCTGCGAATGGGAAGCTAGTCGGTGTCTTGAGGTCGAGGTCGCAAAGGTTTGATGCCCCCCTCTGTCAGCCCTCGACCAGGCCGCCGGCGGCGCGCTGCCGCGCTTCCCTCGCCGTCTTCGCATCGTGGCATGGCGTCTGACACAACAGTTCCTTGTTGTCGTCATCGTCGGACCCACCAGCCCAGAGCGGCTTCAAGTGGTCCACCACGGTGCCGACGCTTGTGCGCCCTCGCCGCTTGCACTACAGGCACAGGCCGCCCTCACCCTCTCGGATGCGCTCGCGGTCCTTGACGCCTGCCGAGCCGCGCTTGCGCTCGACGACTCCAGGCCTGGCTGGCGCTGGCATGGCGAGGCGGCCGACTGGTGCCTTCAAGCTCGAGCTAAGGGTGCGCAGCTTCAGCATCAGCGCACCTCGATCTTCGTGCCCTTGCCGATCCAGTAGCGGACACGGACCCAGTCCGGCTCGGCACGCGTCAGGCGGGCAGTAAGCAGCACGCCAACCAGGTAGAACTTAAGCCACCAGCGCACCTTCAGCTTGAGCATCAACGTTGTTGTGGCCATCAGCGCTTTCCTTTCTTCTTGCGTGCCGGGCGCTGCGGCGCACACGGCAGCAGCTGGGCGATCTCCAGGATGCTCATGCCGACCTGGCCCCAGCCCTTGGCGCGTAGCAGGCGCTTGGCCTCGTAGCCATCGGCCAGCAGGGCGCATACGTCGGCTAGGGCTTCAGGCTTATTGGCCGGGTAACACATGGCCGGCCGGTCGGTGACCACGCTGCGGATGATCTGGTCGCGGTACATCTCAGCGAGCGGCCTCACGTCGCGACCCCAACAGCACGTATGCCGTAGCTGTGGGCTATCTCGGCCGGCGTGGTGACCGCGCGCCAGTCGCACCACAGCAGGCGCGACGTGCGCCGCATGTACTCGGCGTGCGCCAGCTCGGTGCGCTGCTGCATCCAGGCGTCGAAGCCCATGGCCTCAGCCGTCGGCGCCGGGAAGATCATGCTTTCGTCGACGACGATCAGCGGGATTTCGCCCATGCGCTCGACCAGGATCTCACCAGGGCGCAGCTGCGGGCGCAGGCTCACTACCGTGGCTCGGCTGCTCAGGTCATCGCATTCGAGCACGTGCGGCACGGCACGGCGGAGCACGATCTCGCTGCCGATCTGCACGCGCAGGCTCGGGATTGGTCGCTCCATTCCTACTTCTCGCCGAAGCCCGGGACATCGCGGAAGGTAGTGCTAAACAGGCTGATGACGAACACCACCGCCCAGAGCGCCACGATGGTCCACAGCACGCCATACGCCCAGGCAGGCGCCGCCAGCCGATCGCACAGCAGCCACATTACGATGGCGAACATCAGGGGCGAGCGGGTTGGCAGGGACGACGACTTGATCGCGACCTTCTTCATGGGATACCTCGGAAATAAAAAAGCCGCCAGCAGCGCGAACGCTACGGCGGCGAAGCCGGCATGCCGCCGGTGGAGACACTGTGCAGGTCTGGAAATAGAAAAGCCCGCGGTCCTTTCGGAGGCGGGCTTGGTGCTCCCATGCTATCTGCGTGGTGAGCTGAAAAAAGAACCCCGCCGATGCATGAAAGCGCAGGGGCGGGGCCGTTGACTGGTCAATCTGTACAGACGTGCGACAGCATCAATGGCCGGGTACTGTCGCGAGTTCCGGTTATCGGTGGCGCGGTGCGCACATTACGAGGCCGGAAGAATGGAGACCTACAGTTTATCTAAGTACTGTTCAGTTGCACAGTACCCTCAATGCCATCGTCAATATACAGGTCTATCAGTCACCTTTATACCACTCGACACCGCCCCTAGCCAAGATCATCAGCCCAACAAAGCTCACGATGAACAGGGTCATGGCTAGATTCAAAATCTCCGCCTTTATTATGATGCCTCTAACTGTAACGGCAAGATAAGCAAAAATTGTACAAAAGAGAATTCCTGCATGGGCCAGCTTACTTTTTGAATCCACTGAAATCCTGACCATGAGCAATAGTACGATAACCGCGCCAATAACTGCGCCCACATATGGAATTGCAAGTAAGCAACTCATGATGAACGCCATTGCCACTGCTTTTCCTGCAGTGTCTCGGTACTGGGCTGGGCGCATCAAAATCTCCTGCGACGTTGAAAAGCTAATGGCTAAAAGTAACGAAGCTGAACGTTAACACGTGGCTGAAACATTTTCAATAAATTAACTTATTAATGGGATGTACTAGCGCAATTTCGATGAGGCACGTGCGGCGTGGCTATCCACGATGCTCTGCAGCTCGCTCACCATGTTCAGCGTGTGCTCGCGGACGAAGCCGGCCGCCATTGCCAGCTCGGCCTTGCCAGTGCCACAGCAGGGCTTGCAAGTGCGGCTCTCCGTCACGCCAGTGCCGCCGCACGGCGAACAGTTCCCATCGAGCCAATGCGCCAGCGAGTGCTCAGCCACCGTGCGGTACAGCTTCTGGGCAGCATCGGCATCCCAGGCGGTGTTCTCGGGCACCCAGCGGCGTGAACGGCCGCGCTTGATCACCTCGTCGGTCCACAGGCGCAGCAGCTGGGCCAGGTTGCCGGCGTTGCCTTCGAAGGCTTGGCGCGCGAGCGGGTCGGCGAACTTCACGCGGTGCAACAGCGGGCCGAGATCGCCCGATACCTCAGCAGCAGCAAAGGCAGCGGCGAGCAGCGGCTCGGCCTGGTGGTGGCGCTCGTCGTCCTTGAGATTCGGCGCGCTCAGTGCGTGGATATAACGGTCTGCGAATCCCATGATTTAACTTTCAGCGAAAGACGACCGAGTGAGCGTACCATGCCGAGAGGAATTTTTCTAGTGGGAAAATGTTTATTTTTAACATTGTTGTTTGCCCGCGTCAGCTGATGAGCCAGCTCATCTTTTGCAATTGATTGCACGAGCTGCTGAGATAGCGCAAGCTACGAATCGACATCCTTTGCAACCCTAGTGTTGTGCAAGATAGACAGTGTGCACGCTATCTCGCAGCTTTTGTCGAAGGTAACTTGATAGGTAAGAAGTGATACGTAGTGATCCGTTGTGATACGTAGTGATACGTAGGGAGACCTCAAGAATGACGGTTCCGTCATTTTTGATGTACACTGAAGGCCTGTTCACTAGTTGACTCACCGCGAGCGACGTAGTAGTGAACTGCCTCTTGATGAAGTTATCCACAGCGACACATCGGTCGCTATTTTGCTTCGTCTCATAGCACTACCATGTGCAAACAAAACAAGACTGATCCATCAGCTGTTTAGGAGCACGACATGAGAATCTTGAAATCAAAAGTTACCAAGCCTGCTGAATTTGTTGCAGCATCAAGTCAAGTCCTGTCAGCCAGGGACTTCCTAATAATGAAGTCAGAGCGCCCTACTGAAATAAAGACGGTCAAATTTGTCGCCCCTAGAATTGGGGGGAAGGGATTTGGCTCGTTTGTTGTTGAGTACCGAACGCCAAAACTAGTCCCCGCTGAATGAACGATATCAATCCGTCACCAAACGAGCCAGAAGATAGAGCTAAGTTTGACCTCATGACAGCCCTTCAGGGCATGGTCGAGGTGCAATCTAAGGACACCGAAGTCCGTCGCATGGAGTTAGAGGTTCGGTCCAAAGAAATTGCATCAAATGAAAGAATTGCACTTAAAAGTATTGAAGCCCAAGAGCGTTCGCAAGTCGACGGACGGGAGAAATACAACCGTCACTTGACGAACAAGTATGTCTATATCTCTGTTATGGCTTTGATCATTGGAGGCTTTGCGATGGCAATGGTCGCATACGGAGCCAAGGATGTGATTATTGAGGCCCTAAAGCTGGCTCTGGCCTTCGGCGGTGGCGCTTTCGGCGGCTATCATGCGGGTAAAAGCAAAAAGTCAGAAGACGAATCTTAACTAAGCCCGCGCCCGCATGCACCAGCCAGTCCGCCGTAGGCAAGGCGAAGAAATGCAATTAAAACGGTTCGCCCCGTATAGCCCGCTCCTGCGGGCTTTTTTACGCCCCTACGATCTCCACCCGCACCGCGCCAGGCTTCGTCCCATACTCGCGCCGGATCGTCACCGGCTCGAACTGGCTGTCGTTCACGCCCAGGGCGTCGGCCACGCCGTCCAGCATCGGTTTGCACGCGGCCAGCAGGTTATCGCGGTCGCGCGCGCGGCGGTCGGGCTGCACGAACGTGATCACCAGCGCCAGCTCGGCGCCCGGCTCGAAGTGCTGGCCAGTGGCGGCGGCCTGCGTCAGCAGCGCGGCGCCAGCGCGGGCCGACTTGCGCAGCGCCACGGTCGAGGCCCAGTGCTTGCCCTTCGAATTGTTCGGGTTCAGGCGCCGATCGGGGAATGGCAGGGTCACCAGGATCGACGCGGTCATTGTTCGAACCTCGGGCTGCCACGACCACGGCTTGGCGCCGGCGGCGGCGCGCATCCACCCCACGGTTCAAAGCGGCACGTCGGGCCATCGAAACGCAGCTGGATATCGCCGAGCGCGCCGCTGCGCTGCTTGCGCACCAGGACCTCGGCAAAGCCGCGCAGCTCTGCGTTTTCCGGCTCGTACATTTCGGGGCGGTGCACCAGCATGACGATGTCCGCGTCCTGCTCGATTTCGCCCGAGTCGCGCAGGTCAGACAGCATAGGCCGCTTGTCGGGGCGCCCTTCGACCGCTCGATTGAGCTGGGCCAGCGCAATGATGGCCACGCCGAGTTCCTTGGCCAGCGCCTTCAGGCCGCGCGAATACGAGCCGATCTGCTCGTGGCGCTTCTCGCCCTCCCCTCCACTCATCAGGCCCAGGTAATCCACGATGATGACGTCGAGGCCATGGCGGCGCTTCCAGGCCTTCGCCTTCATGCGCAGGTCGAGCAGCGAGATCGCCGGGGTGTCGTCGATGGCAAAGCGCAGGCTGTCGAGCTTGATGCATCCGGTCGTCACCCCGGGCCAGTCCTCGGCGCCGGACATGTCGCCCAGGATCGACGCCAGCGGCACGCGGCCGCGGTTGGACAGCGCACGCGCCGCGATCTCCTGGCTCTCCATCTCCATGCTGAAGTTGAGCACGCTGACGTCAGCAGCCATGTTCAGACCGATGTCGGAGGTCAGCGCGGTCTTGCCCATCGACGGGCGGCCGGCGACGATGATCAGCTGGCCAGGACGCAGCCCGCCGTTGAACAAGCGGTCAATCGGCGCGATCCCGGTCGGCATGGCGCCGCTCTCCCCTTCGGACCTCTTCTCGATCTGTTCCAGCACGCCCTGCAGCACATCGCGGATCATCCGCGGCTCGTTGCGCACGCGCCGCTCGGCCAAGCTGGTGACCATGGTTTGCATCGCATCCAGGATCTCGTCTGCGGACTTGCCCTTCGTGTTCTGGGCCAGCCCGTTGATTGAGTCGGCTACGTGCATTACGCCGCGCAGCAGCGCGCGGTCGACCACGATGCTGACGTAGCGGCTGACGTTGGCGGCGCTCGGCACGCTCTGCGACAGCTTGATGAGGTACCCGCCCAGGCCGTCGAGGAACGGGCCGCCACGGGCCTGCAGCGCGGCCCAGACGGTAACCGGGTCGGCGGCGTGGCCCTGCTTGATCAACGCCAGGATTTCGGTGTAGATCGCTCGGTGGTCGTCGCGCGTGAAGTGCTTCGCCTGCAGGTCGCCCAGCTTGTCGACGGCGTCGTTGACCCTGAGCAGCGCGCCCAGGACAGCCTGCTCGGCCTCGATCGACTGTGGGATAGGGTTATGGTCTGCCATGTTGCTCATGCTGCTTTCTTTCCGTGTTGACCGCCGCTGATGTCGGCGAAGCCTTTGCGGCTGATGATCCAATCGAACCCTGCGCGCGGCGGGATGGCCGCGTTATCGCGCACCCAGGGGAAGAACTTTTCGACGAAGCCTGGCTTCTGCGAGAACGTGACGAACTCCCTGATCGCTGCGGCACGCGCCGGCACGAAGATCGACGTCGACACGTCACCCAGTTGGGCGCCGAGCACGTCGTTGAAGGCGTTGATCACGGCCACCTCGTCGGTGCTGTACACGGCCTGGACCTCGTCGAGCCAGCCGGCGGCATTGAGCCACGAGGCCGGGTAGGGAATGAACTTCGGGTCGCTCCACTCGCCCGATGCCTTGACCTGCTCAAGGCTGGCCAGGATCTGCTCGAGCAGGGCGTCGTCAGGGTTGAGCTTCGTGAACGCCTTGACGGCGTCGTTGCGTGAACGCTTCCGGGGGTAGGCCTCGTAGAAGCGCTCGAACCTGGCCAGCAGCTCGTCGGCTGCACGGCGCTTAGGCTGGCCAGCTGGCGGAATGCCGCCCTCGCCGGTTTCGTTTTCGCCCTGCTCGCCGACCGCCGGAGCGCAAGAACTTTTCTTTTGGTGGTTGTCTTTTGGAAGGTTGTCTTTTGTGTGTACCGATTCGGTACTATCGACCTGTACCGATTCGGTACTACCCCTGTACTCATTCGGTACATGTACCGATTCAGTACTAGGGTGTACTGATTCGGTACTATCTGGCGCGCTTTTCAGCTGGCCAGCACTCACCCACTTCGTGTGGTTTTTCTGGATGCCGATCATCGAGCCGAACCGGCCCGGGCGCTTCGTGATCACGTTGCGCAGCGCCAGCGCGTTGAGCGTGGACGTCACGTGCGGGCGCGCGAGCGAGCACAGGTCGCCGATCTGCGATGCCGACAGGTCGTCCTCCTTCTTGCCGTAGCCGTAGGTCTTGCGGACGATGGTCAGCAGCACCAGCAGCTCGCGCTGGCTGAACCCATGGGACAGGATGGCCTCGAACAGCTCATTGGCGATCCGGATGAAGCCGTCTTCAAGCTGGGGCGTGCTCATTTTTGGCCGTCACCTGGGCAGCCAGCATCGGGCGCTTCCGCTGGCGGCGAGCCATGCCCGTAGACCCAGGCGACCTCGTCGACGTTCGCGTAATAGCCGCAGGCGCCGATGCGCGCCGGCTCGATCCAGCGCTGGCCGACATCGGCGGCCGGCGCCAGGCGGCGCGCGCACGAGGTGCACGACACGAGGTCGGTACCTGGGCACTTGAGAAGGTAGGCGCGCGCTGCCAACGGCGGGACATCGCGTGTCGGCGGCGCTGTGCCGCTTATGCGGGATGCATCGGCCTGGCCGGCGCGTGTCGCGGTGGGGAATGCCATGCTGTTCTCCAAAATTTGGACGTAAAGAGGCCCTATGCCGAGCGGAAAGCCGGTCGGCGTCGATACAAAATCTAATCGATCAGTTCGTTGCGGCTATGCTTTGCGCCAGCTCTGGCCAGATGGATTGCCAGTCGTCAGGCCGTAGCTCCCGGCGGGTAGCAATCCCCGCTTTCTCAAGCGTTGGCGCGAGTCGAATCAGCTTGTCGTCGGGTATGCCATTCGCACGCCAGCCGACAACCGAAGGCGGTTTAATGCCAAGCAGGCGCGCAACTACGGCGGGCCCACCAAGCTTATCGATCAATTCACTGGAAGTAGGTATCACACTTGCTCCTTAGGCAGCCTAACTTTTTCAAGAACTCATGTTAGGAGTAACTAATTTTAAAGTCAATAGCCACTCCTAACTATTTTCATGTTAGGATGTCCTAATGAACTTATCAGAACGACTAAGAAAAGCGATGGAGGCG
The DNA here is from genome assembly GCF_030411995.1 of Massilia sp. YIM B02769. Classification (GTDB taxonomy): domain Bacteria; phylum Pseudomonadota; class Gammaproteobacteria; order Burkholderiales; family Burkholderiaceae_D; genus Telluria. The sequence continues at coordinate 81,564 of NZ_JASNRC010000018.1, read as the reverse complement.
TCTGGCACTAGCCAGGCCGATCTGGCGCGCGCGTGCGGCGTCAAGGCGCCGAGTGTTCATGGCTGGCTGAGCGGTAAGTCTAAGTTCTTGCGTGGCGAGAATTTGCTCAAGGCGGCGCGCGTTCTAGGGGTAAGTCAGGATTGGCTGGCTACTGGAAGTGGGCCGATGCATGCGGGTGCTGACATAGCCCAAGAGCACGGCTTACCTTCAGGTACCTTCAGAAAGGTGGTTGCAGTTGACGATGATGACGCCCGGATCACTCTAATTCCAAAGGTGCGTCTGCGGTTAACAGCGGGGATCAGCGGGTTTCATGTGGAAGCCGAATTAGGTGACGATTCTACCTCCACGGTTCCGACTCACTGGATGCGTGATCGCGGGTTTAAGAAAGAGCACTTGATTGCAATTGACGTCCGCGGCGAAAGTATGGAGCCGACGTTCTATGCCGGAGATACAGCAGTGCTTAACACAGCTGATAAAGAGCCTGTTGATGGCGGTGTATTTGCCATCAATTACGAAGGTGAGCCTGTTGTAAAGCGAATGACCCGTGATGCTGGTCAATGGTGGCTTACATCAGATAATTCTGATCAGCGGCGTTTCCCGCGAAAACTTTGCGAGGGCGATGGGTGCATCATTATCGGCCGAGTTGTGCGCAAAGAATCGGAACGGTTCTAAAACCTATAAACGAATTAAGTTCGAGATGCCATTTATTAAAGGTCCAGGGCGATACCTCATCAATGTCGCTGGCGAAAGCTTCTATCCCGAGAGTTTTGCTTTCCTCTGCGGACCGCGTCAAGAAGACGGAGTCAATATCGAAGCTCGGGCCCAGCTGGACCTGCAAGATGACAACCCGCACGACAAGTATGCGGTTCGAGTCTCTATCCAGGGGCATCCTGTCGGTCACCTGTCACGCGAGCACGCACGCGCGTTTCGGCGCACGGTGCGGTATGGCGAGCTGAGCATGCACGAGACATTTGAGTGCGCAGCGGTCATATGCGGCGGGTGGGACCGTGGCGAAGACGGCGCCGGCCATTTTGGCGTGCGGCTGGATTTAAATCTGGACGACGATTGAGGCAAAGCAGTAGCGCATGCCGACGGAAAGAATATATGAAGCGTGACATGGACCTTGCACGGATGATCTTGCTCGATCTCGAGCAGAACGATATTCCTCGATATGAACAGCTGAAATTAGATGGTTATGATGAAGAGCGAATTGGCTATCACTGCTACTTGCTTGCTCAAGCTGGTTTAATCGTCGCTGTTGACGCCACTGATACGGAAAATATCCTCCCCAATTACATCCCATCTCATCTGACGTGGGATGGTCATGAATTTCTCAACGGAATTAAGGCTCCATCGGATTGGGAGCGCATTAAAAAGTCGGTCATCCAGCCGGCTGGAGGGTTTGTCTTTTCCTTCGCAAAAGAATATATCTTGCACGAACTCAAGACCCGTACAGGTATTTCCTAAGACTCTGGGCGCAGTTGAAGTAACAAGTAGCGCCGTGCTCGACAAGGCGCTTCCCCATCGGATCCGTGGTGCGCTCCGCGCACTGGAACTGACTTCTTGCGCTCTGCTCCCACTCAAGCACAAGGCGCATCAGCGCAGCCTTTTCTAATGAAGTTGGCGCGCCTTTCGGGCTTTCCAACGACTCGTCACCGGACGTAGATCGCGTGCTCGACTGTGCTTCCATTCCCAGCCCCCCCACCCGCCCAGCGCGGGTATTTTTTTGCCCGACGATTCGAGCATGCCTAGTTTACCGTCACCGAGCGCGAACGCCGAGAAAATAATTAGCCACTCCTATTGACAGGCATATTAGCTTCTCCTAATATGGACCCGTCGCTGCTTAGCTCGCTCTTCAAGTTGCAGCTTCGCAAATAAAAAAACCACCCGGTGCTGGAACACTGGATGGCCTCGTACAACCTAATTTCTGGGGTGGGAAATGGTGCACGCTAATAATAGCAAAAAGGAATCGTCAACCACAAGCAATAAATTGCCATGTAATAACAAAACAACACTACTTGCTTCGGTGCTGAGTGTGGCTGGGATGCCAGTCCAGCTGCCGTTGCGTTACATCGGCGGCGATCTCGGCCTTACCGGCAACGCTGAGGCATCGGTGGACTTCGCAGATGGCAACGGCAAGAGCTTTTACGATCAACCTCTGGAATGGGCGCTTCGTCACATCGAATCCTTCAAAACCGGGCTCGATCAGATCCGGCTCTTGAATGACGCCGCAGTGCATCTGGGCCTGGGCGCGCATGCACTGATGGGCGCCGATCTGGACGGCATGGGCGATGTGTGGGATGTCCTCGACGGTTCTGGCCGGGTATGGCTCAAGGGCGTGACGTACAACGAGGCCAGCGAAGCCGGCGAACGCTTCAAGCTCCGGTCCCACTGGGTCGGCGACGTCCACATTCGCCTGTCCCGGAACGACTACACGGACTGGCGCCACGAAGGCCCGCTGGTTCTGCTGTACCACGGCCTGGGCATCAGCCAGTTCACTGGCATCGCCGTGCGCTCGCACGTCGGTCGCTGCGGAATGATGCTGGAGGAGGTGCTGCAGCGCTTCGACCAGTTCAGCGCCACCGATCAGGCCGAGCTGATGGCCGGCTTGGCCAAGCATTTCGACCTGGGCCAGGAAGAAACGGCAGGTGCAGCATGAGCGCCGCAGAACCGCTGTTCAAGCCGTTCGCCTGGGTAGCCCAGAAGGATCAGGCCGACACCGGCCGCTACACGATGCTGTCCAACATCCGCGACCTCGCGTGCGGCGTTGGCGTGGTGCTGGCGATGGTCGAGCGCCAGCAGCTGGACGCAGAGCGCGGCGACGCGCCGATCGTAGACGCAGCGGATGCATTGCGCCTTACTCGCATGTCGATCGCGTCGATGAACATGATCGAGTTCTGCATCGACGATCACTTCGATCAGATGTCGGACTTGGCCGAGGCATCTCGCCAGTTCGCGGAGCAGCAGCGAGGTGGCGCATGAAAGCCCATTTCACAAAGCGCGGCGGCGAGTACTTGCTGTCACTCGCGGCCACACTGGTGGTGGTGGCCGATGCGATTCACAGTCCCGACAGTGGCGCGGAAGGCAAGGTCCGCGCGGCGCGTGTCATCGACCAGGTGATGGCGGCGGCGCGCGCGGCCAAGTTCGAGCAGGCCGACATCCTCGAGACGATGCTGGCAGGCCGCGCCCACGCTACCCGCCTGATCCCAGTCTTCGATGCCTTGGTCGCCCGCGTGGGCAGCCCGAAGGTGGTCGAGATCATCCAACAAGGGCTGGCGTCGGCCAGCTCACAGAACGGAGGCAAGTAATGCCTGGCTACACCATCTACCGCACCACGGCGCCAGCGCTCGTCCGCCTGGCGCGCAGCAAGCCGGCCGCCGAGGCCGGGTTCATCACCCTGATCCTGCTGGCCGGCCTTGCGCTGGACGGTCTGGCCGAGGTCGTCCTGACCGTACTGGAGAACTTCACGAAATGAACACGCACACTACCGAACTGACCGAGACGCCGCCGGATGAGCGCCTGTACTGCGAGCCGGCGCCTTTCGAGGGGATCGAGCTTGAGCGCCAGAAGTTCGAAGCCTGGGCGACCGGGAAAAGCGGGCCGTGGCTGCCGGAAGCACTCGCGCGTGACGATTTCGGCTACAAGTCGACGGAGGTCCGCGAGCACTGGAGCATGTGGGTCGAGCTTGCTACGCGCCGCGTGAGTACCGCGCTGGCGCAGGGCGCAACGTTGCCGAAGACCGGCATCAAGGTGACCGACATCACGCAGCTGCAGCGCGATCTGGCGCGCCACGCCGCCGGCGGAAACATCGACGTGGCCGCCACCTGCGTGCAGGCCCAGGCCGTCATCGAAGGCCTGCTGTCTGGACTCGACGCGGGGCAACTGGCATGAGCGCCGTCGACCAGAACCACTGTGGGCGCGAGGGCGGCCGCCTGATGCAAGCACAATCGCCTGGAACCCGCATGGCGTCTGGCGTTGCGGTCGGCCTGGCGCTGGGCGCGCACGGCGGCGCCCTCGCCCACATCGCCGACAAGCTGCGCCAGGCGGGCGCCAAGCTGCCGATCACCGTCACCGCCGAGACCACAACACCTGAGACCCTGATCGCCAGAGGCCTGTCGATCGCGCTGTGCTTGGTCGAGACGGAAATGGAGCGCCAGGCGGCGGCCTCGGCACTGCTGCCGACAGCAGCGCCGGCGCCGCCCGCCGACGTGCACCGCCAGCAGGACGCGACCATCGCCAGCGCCCAGGGCGACAACCGCAAGCTGATCGTGGTGGGCGGCAGGCAGTTCGGCGTGCAGGCGCTGCTCGACCTGCAGCACGACGCCGCACGCTACCGCTGGCTCCGCGACAAGGCCGACGGCATGCTCGGCGTGGCCGCGCCGATGGTGGCCAGCCTGGACGAAGCCGGCCGCGTCACCACCCTGCTCGACGGGGATGACCTGGACGCCGCAGTCGACATGGCGATGGCGGCGCCGGCCGAGAAGCGCCAACGAGAAACGAAACGTGTAGGGACTGACAAATGAACGCACCAAAAAAATTCCTGCGCCTGCCGGCCGTGATCGAGCTCGTCGGCATCAAGCGCACCGTGATCTACGAACGCATCAAGGCCGGGACATTCCCGAAGCCGGTCCAGATCGGCCCGCGCGCGGTCGCCTGGGACCAGGAAGAGCTGGTGAAGTGGCAAGATAGCCTGCCCCGCGGCGTCAAAAACCAAGCCGTTTAGGTGTGTGGGTAGAAGTGTGGGTAGGGGCAAAAAGAAAAGCCCCTTCATAGGGGCTTTAGGGAATTTTTGGCGGAGAGAGGGGGATTCGAACCCCCGATAGGCTATGAACCTATACACGCTTTCCAGGCGTGCGACTTCAACCACTCATCCACCTCTCCTGATGGGTTTCGCGCGAGACTTACCGCGAAGCCGCCTATTATAACAAGGTTTCTCGGCTGTACAAGGGCATCTTGGCAAGCGTCTCACGCGGATGCCCCGCTCGACCAGTCCCGACTGGCGGCTGATCTATACTCGACTGTCAACGCCCCGCCTACACCGTCGTTGATGCAGTACTGTCACTTGGCACGGATGACGCGCCCATGAGGAGACCACAATGGAAATGAAGAAAATCAACGCCGGCAAGCTGCGCGCCATCGGCTACGACCCGCGCGAACGCACGTTGCGCGTGGAATTCGACGACGGCAGCGCGATCGACTACGCCGCCGTCGGCACCGAGGTCTGGCGCAAGCTCTCCAGCGCGGGATCGCCCTGGAGCTATTACCGCGACAACATCGAAGAAGAGTTCGCCGGCCGCCGCGGCCGCGCCGCGGTCTCGACCGAGAAAAAGACAATCGACCGCGAAGCCTTGATGAAAGCCTTCGGCGGCGACCCGGACGGCGCATGAACAGTCGATAAAACGACGCCGCCCCATCGAAACAGGGCGGCGCTTGTACGGCAGCAGATCGATCAGGCGCCCGCCAACCCAGCCGGGCGCCGGTCAAATCAGGACGCTTCCTTCAACTGCTCCAGGATCGCCGGATTCTCCAGCGTCGACACATCCTGCGTGATCGTCTCGCCCTTGGCCAGCACGCGCAGCAGGCGGCGCATGATCTTGCCCGAACGGGTCTTCGGCAGGTTGTCGCCAAAGCGGATTTCCTTCGGCTTGGCAATCGGCCCGATCTCTTTACCCACCCAGGTGCGCAGCTCGGCCGCCAGTTTCTTGGCCTCCTCACCCGTCGGCCTTGCCTGCTTCAGCACGAGAAACGCGCAGATCGATTCGCCGGTGGTGTCGTCAGGCTTGCCGACCACCGCCGCCTCGGCCACAATCGGATTGGCCACCAGCGCCGATTCGATTTCCATCGTGCCCATGCGGTGCCCCGACACGTTCAGCACGTCGTCGATACGCCCGGTGATCGTGAAGTAAGCCGTGTCCTTGTTGCGGATCGCGCCGTCGCCCGCCAGGTAATACTTGCCGCCCAGTTCTTCAGGGAAGTAGCTGGTCTTGAAGCGTTCCGGGTTGTTCCAGATGGTGCGGATCATCGACGGCCACGGACGCTTCACAACCAGAATACCGCCCTGCCCGTTCGCCACGTCGGCGCCGGATTCGTCGACAATCGCCGCCATGATGCCCGGCAGCGGCAGCGTGCACGAGCCCGGCACCATCGGCGTCGCGCCCGGAAGCGGGGTGATCATGTGGCCGCCGGTTTCGGTCTGCCAGAAGGTGTCGACGATCGGGCAGCGTTCCCCGCCGACGTTCTTGTAGTACCACATCCAGGCTTCCGGATTGATCGGCTCGCCGACCGAACCCAGCAGGCGCAGCGAGGACAGGTCGTAGTTCTTGGGGTGGACTTTTTCGTCCACATCCGACGCTTTAATGAGCGAACGGATCGCCGTCGGCGCGGTGTAGAAGATCGACACCTTGTGCTTGGCGATGGTTTCCCAGAAGCGGCCGGCGTTCGGGTAGGTCGGCACGCCTTCGAACACCACCTGCGTGCCGCCGACAGCCAGCGGACCGTAGGCGATGTAGCTATGGCCAGTCACCCAGCCGATGTCGGCGGTGCACCAGAACACGTCCTGCGGCTTGATGTCGAACGACCATTTCATGGTCAGCGCGGCCCACAGCAGGTAGCCGCCGGTCGAGTGCTGCACGCCTTTCGGGGTGCCGGTCGAACCCGAGGTGTAGAGGATGAACAGCGGGTGCTCGGCGTCCACCCATTCCGGTTCGCATTCGCCGGACTGGCCTTCGACCAGGTCGGACAGCGCCATGTCGCGCCCCTCGACCCAGGCGATATTCCCGCCGGTGCGCTTGTAGACGATCACGTCCTTCACCGACTCGCAGCCGCCCAGGGACAGCGCTTCGTCGACGATGGCCTTCAAAGGGAGCGCCTTGCCGCCGCGCTGCTGCTCGTCGGCGGTGATGATGGCCACCGCGCCGGCGTCGATGATGCGCTCCTGCAGCGACTTCGCCGAGAAGCCGCCGAACACCACCGAGTGGGTGGCGCCGATACGCGCGCAGGCCTGCATCGCGGCCACGCCTTCGATCGACATCGACATGTAGATGATGACGCGGTCGCCCTTCTTGATGCCGCGCGACTTCAGGCCATTCGCGAATTTGCAGACGCGCTCGTGCAGTTCGCGGTAGGTGGCGCGGGTAACAGTGCCGTCGTCGGCCTCGAAGATGATGGCGGCCTTGTCGGCATTCCCGTTCGTCAGGTTGCGGTCGAGGCAGTTGTACGACGCGTTCAGCTGGCCGTCCTTGAACCACCTGTAGAAAGGCGCGTCGGACTCGTCGAGGGTGCTGGTGAAGTCCCGCTGCCAGTCGAGGTGCTCGCGCGCCAGGCGCGCCCAGAAGCCTTCGTAGTCGCTTTCCGCTTCGGCGCACAGCTTGTTGTAGGCGTCCATGCCCGAAATGGCGGCGTTGGCAACGAACCCGGCTGGCGGCGGAAACACGCGGTGTTCCTGCAAGCCATGGTTTTCCTGATTGGTCTCATTCTCGGCCATGCTAGTCTCCATAGTAGTAGTTTTGCCAGACACGGTAAGCGCCCACGCTTACTGAGCGCTTACACTCCTGGATGCGATTTTACCAACCATCGGGCAAACCGATGCGGCATGCTGCAACGCGGCGGGAGAGGTGTAAAATGATGGGCTGTATTTTGACGCACCCTTGGAGCTTTACCCGATGTCGCAAAACCTCCCAGCAAACGAACAACGCAAGCTCACTCCTCTCAGCAACCTCATCTTCGCCAGCCGCTGGCTGCAGCTGCCGCTTTACCTGGGCCTGATCCTGGCGCAGTGCGTCTACGTGTTCCATTTCTGGGTCGAGCTGGTCGACCTGATCGGCGCGGCATTCGGCAATGCGGATTCGCTGAACCACATCCTCGAGGCCGTGGGCATGACCAATGGCCCGAAGAAGCTGACGGAAGCCACCATCATGCTGGTCGTGCTGGGCCTGATCGACGTGGTGATGATCTCGAACCTCTTGATCATGGTGATCGTCGGCGGCTACGAGACCTTTGTGTCGCGCATGCACCTGGACGGCCACCCCGACCAGCCGGAATGGCTGTCTCACGTGAACGCCTCGGTGCTGAAGACCAAGCTGGCGATGGCCATTATCGGCATCTCCTCGATCCACCTGCTGAAGACCTTCATCAACGCGGCCGCCTACGATCCGAAAGTGCTGATCGCGCAAACGGTCATCCACATCGCATTCCTGCTCTCGGCCCTGGCCATTTCCTGGACCGACCGCATTACCACCGCAACGCACCACCAGCCCAAACAGCACTAACCAGTCACTCACATCACAAGAGAATTGTCATGACAGTCATCAAACAGGAAGACCTGATCGAATCGGTCGCCGCTGCGCTCCAGTACATCAGCTACTACCACCCGGCTGACTACATCCAGCACCTGGCGCGCGCCTATGAAGCCGAGCAGAGCCCGGCGGCGAAGGACGCGATCGCGCAGATCCTGACCAACTCGCGCATGTGCGCCGAAGGCAAGCGTCCGATCTGCCAGGACACCGGCATCGTCAACGTCTTCCTGAAGATCGGCATGAACGTGCGCTTCGAAGGCTTCGGCAGCGGCTCGATCACCGACGCCGTCAACGAAGGCGTGCGCCGCGCGTACAACTTCCCTGACAACAAACTGCGCGCCTCGATCGTCGCCGACCCGCACTTCGAGCGCAAGAACACCAAGGACAACACCCCGGCCGTGGTCCACATGGAGCTGGTTCCGGGCGACACCGTCGACGTCAAGGTCGCGGCCAAGGGCGGCGGCTCGGAAAACAAGACCAAGTTCGTGATGCTGAACCCGTCCGACTCGCTGGTCGACTGGGTCCTCAAAACGGTGCCGCTGATGGGCGCCGGCTGGTGCCCGCCGGGCATGCTCGGCATCGGTATCGGCGGCTCGGCCGAAAAGGCCATGCTGATGGCGAAAGAGTCGCTGATGGAAGACATCGACATGTACGAACTCAAGCAGCGCGGCCCGCAGAACAAGCTGGAAGAACTGCGTATCGAACTGTGCGACAAGATCAACGCGCTCGGCATCGGCGCCCAGGGCCTGGGCGGCCTGACCACCGTGCTCGACGTGAAGATCAACATGTACCCGACCCACGCGGCCTCGAAGCCGGTAGCGATGATCCCGAACTGCGCCGCCACCCGCCACGCCCACTTCGTGCTCGACGGCTCCGGTCCTTCGTACATCGAACCGCCTGCGCTGTCGACCTGGCCTGAAGTGCACTGGACCCCGGATACCGAGAAGTCGAAGCGCGTCGACCTCGACACCCTGACGAAAGAAGAAGTCGCATCCTGGAAGCCGGGCCAGACCCTGCTCCTGAACGGCAAGATGCTGACCGGCCGCGATGCCGCCCACAAGCGCATCCAGGACATGCTGGCCAAGGGCGAGCAGCTGCCGGTGGATTTCACTAACCGCGTGATCTATTACGTCGGCCCGGTCGATCCGGTCGGTAACGAAGTCGTCGGTCCGGCAGGCCCGACCACCGCGACCCGCATGGACAAGTTCACCGACATGATGCTGGAGAAGACCGGCCTGATCTCGATGATCGGCAAGGCCGAGCGCGGCCCGGTGGCGATCGAGTCGATCCAGAAGCACAAGTCGGCCTACCTGATGGCGGTCGGCGGCTCGGCCTACCTGGTGTCGAAGGCGATCAAGTCGGCCAAGGTGGTCGGCTTCGAAGACCTGGGCATGGAAGCGATCTACGAGTTCGAGGTGCAGGACATGCCTGTAACGGTAGCCGTCGATTCGACCGGCACCTCGGTGCACAACACCGGTCCGAAGGAATGGGCAGCGAAGATCGAATCGCTGAAAAATATTCCTGTCACGGTAGCGTAAGACGTAGGGTGGACGGCTATGCCGTCCACGCGTTCAACCCACGTGCGCGTGGACACGCCGCTGTCCGATCACCCGCAATGACAACACCACTTCCCTCCCCTACCGCCCCGGTCGGCATCTTCGATTCCGGCGTCGGCGGCCTCTCGGTCCTACGCCATATCCGCGCGCAGCTGCCGCACGAACACCTGCTCTACTTCGCCGATTCCGGCTTCGCGCCCTACGGCGGCAAGCCGGAACAGGTAGTGGCCGAGCGCGTGCTGGCGGTCGGCAGTTTCCTCGTCGAACAAGGCGTAAAAGCCGTCGTCGTCGCCTGCAACACCGCCACCGTGGCGGCGATCGCGCGCCTGCGCGAACGCTTTCCCGAGTTAATCATCGTCGGCGTCGAACCGGGTTTGAAACCGGCTGCGGCGGCCACGCAAACGGGCACCGTCGGCGTGATCGCCACCGAGCGCACCCTGTCCGGCGCCAAGTTCCTGCAACTGCGCGACCAGATCAGCGCCACCACCGGCGCCCGCTTCCTGCTCCAGCCCTGCCCTGGCCTGGTCGACCAGATCGAGCTGGGCGAACTCGACACCGAGGCCACCGATGCGCTGCTGGCACGCTTCATCGTGCCGCTGCTGGCGGAGGGGGCCGACACCCTGGTGCTCGGCTGCACCCACTATCCGCTGGTGCAGGCCTCGATCGAGAAGCTGATTGCGCGCACCACCGACCGCAGCGTGACGCTGGTCGATACCGGCGAGGCGGTGGCGCGGCACCTGGCGCGCCTGCTGGCCGCTGCCGGGCTGTCAAACACCGAAGCAGGTCCTGCGCGCCTGGATGGCTACACCAGTGCCAGTGCGACGGCCTTGTCGGCGGCGTTCGCCGGCCTGCTCGGCATCGATCCGCCGGTGCACGAGGTCGCATCGGGCCCGTCCGGAACAATGTTGATCGGACCTAACAATTAGATTTGCCAGTTTGCTTTGGAGTTTGTATAATCTTGTTCTGTCTTCGCAGCACTGAAGACAAAAAGCAAGACAATGGTGGCTGTAGCTCAGTTGGTAGAGTCCAGGATTGTGATTCCTGTTGTCGTGGGTTCGAGTCCCATCAGCCACCCCAAGAATTCGGTAGTAAAAACAAAGGGTTACACGCTTCGAGCTTGTAACCCTTTTTTGTTTTTCTTCGACTGGTGCATTGCTGCTCATCAGTTGTAACCTACTTGTAACCCAACTTAGTCCCCATATATAGCTGGCCAATGCGCTGCGCCACCCCGGCCGTATGTGAGCCAGCATCTGGTAACTAAAGCTGATGAGGACATGTTTTAACCTACCGAGATCTGATCGAGTTGTAGAGAAGCGGGACTATATCCGCCTGTCAAGGTGCCCTGTCTTTCGTAGACTGCCTCAGTGACCACAAGACCTTAGAATCCAGCGCGAAGTAGGGAAACTTCAGCCACCGTGCCTGTCCCGTCTGCCTTACGGCACAAGCTGATCGAAGCCGTATGCTGGCTGGCGATTTCCTTAACGATGGCCAAACCGAGCCCATGCCCGCCAGGCGCAGCGCCTGGGGAGCGGTAGTAAGGCGTGAACAGTTTCTCAACTTCGTCGGGCGGAATGGGCTCGCCATCGTTCACAACCGTCAGCAGCGCGCGGTCTCCGCGCAGCCCGATATACACATGAATCTCTCCCGCAGGCGCGCCGTGAACAGATGCATTGTCTATCAGGTTCTGCAGCATGCGCCGCAGCTGCGAAGGTTCGCCCCACACGCGTAAATCTTGCGGCGCGTCCAGGCTAATCGACTGACCGCGCCGTTCAAGCAGGGGATCGAGTGCCCCGATCACGTCTTGGCAGGCCTCCACCAGCGACACCTCTTGAAGTGCGTAGTCGTCGCTGCGTGCGCTCAGGCGGCTCAACGTCAGCAATTGCTCGGCCAATTTGCTGGTGCGGCGCGCTCCATCCAGCGCCAGCGCCAGCGCCTCGCTGCGCTCCGTATCTTGGGGCGAACGCATCGCATTCTCGATGTGCAGCTGGACCGCGGCAATCGGTGTGCGGATCTCGTGTGCAGCGGCATCGATGAAACGCTGCTCGCGCACGAACGCAGCCTTGATCCGGTCCAGCAAATGATTTAATTCGGTGATGATCGGCGCCAACTCGTGCGGCGTTTCGGGGAGCTCTACCGGATCGAGCGAATCGGGCGAGCGGGCCGCTATGCGCGCAGCCAGCTCACGCAGCGGACGCATGCTGCGCAAGAGCACGATGTTGATCGCGACCAGCATAAGAAGGCCGCCGACGATCAACGGGGCGGTGATCGATATGCCGATATACTCGGCCAGCTCTTCGCGAACTTCCTCCTTTTCTGCCGTGAGCACCCAGGTCCGACCGGAACGCAGCGCGAATACCTCCCACAGGGAATCGCCAGCCTCGTGCGTACTAAAGCCAGGAGCCAGCGGCGCCAGCGCCTCCGCAGGCGCGGATGCCGACTTGGCCAGTAGCACGCCGTCATCGCGCCAGATCTGAAACGCGATCTTGGTTTCATAGCGGTGACCCACCGCCTCCGGCTCATCACTGGTGGAGGCCTCGAGCTCGGGCGGCAGCGCAATAATCAATGGATGTGTGAGCGTCGCGGTTGCCACCTCCTGCGCAACCAGCGCTTCGAGTACACGGGCCGAGGTCGCCAGGCGAGCGCTGAACAGTTCCTCCGATTCGTGACGCGCTACCAGCTGGGCGACAACGCCGATGCCGCTGAAGATCAGGACGATGCAGACAAGGGTGGCGACGACCAGCCGGCGCCGGGCGGAATAGCAGCGCTTGCTCATGCGCCGACATCGCCAAGGCGGTAGCCGACACCGCGGATGGTCTTGATCGCCTCCGCGGCCAGCTTCTTACGCAGGTGGTGCACGTGCACGTCGATGGTATTGCTCTCCGCACCCTCGCCCCAGCCGTACAAGGATTCTTCCAGCTGGGCGCGGTTGAAGACCCGTTCCGGATGCTCGGCAAGCTGCTTGAGCAGCATAAACTCGAGCCGCTGCAGCTCGACCGGCTGGCCGTGCCAGCTCACCTGCAGGCTCTCGACCTCCAATGCCAGTGCCCCGCGTTCGATCCGGTTTACCGGGCGCCCACCATGGCGCCGCGCCAGCACACGCAGGCGCGCCAGCAGTTCGTCAAGCTCAAAAGGCTTGACCAGGTAGTCGTCGGCGCCCAGGTCCAGGCCCTGGACGCGGTCGCGCATGGCGTCGCGGGCCGACAGGATCAGGACCGGCAAGCCATTGCCCGCGGCTCGAAGCCGTTCGAGCACCCGGGTGCCGTCGAGGTCCGGCAGCCCAAGGTCAAGCACGGCGATGTCGAAGGCATTGTCGGCGAGCGCCGCCAGTGCCGCGACCCCGCTGCCCACATGCTCGACCGTGTAATGGGCGCGCCGCAGCGCCACCACCAATCCGCTGGCAAGCAGCGCGTCGTCCTCGACCAGCAGCAGCCTCAAAACTGCATTCCCCCTAAAACCATCATTTCTTCCCTTGAGCAATCTTGTTCAACAACTCTTTCGCTTCACCGCGCCGCCCCTCGTCCGCTAGCTTGCGGCCCGAGCGCGCCGGCGCCTGCATGGCCTTGCGCAGGTAACGCTCGGCTTCGTCGAACTCACCCTTGCGGTACAGATAGTCGCCGTAAAAATAATTCGGATCGATGCCGTCCGGGTTTGCCGCCAGCCCTTTTTTCAGTAGGTCCTCGGCCTTGGCCTTGTCGCCGAAGCCGATCGGCCAGCCGGGCACCTGATAATACAGCGAGCCCAAGCTCGTATAGGCCGAACCGGCCAACGCATTCGGATTGATCGCCAGGGCCTGCTCCAGCGACTTGCGGGCATTCTTCACATACTTCAATGCACCGATCCCGCCCTTGGCACCGGCATACGTCGATTCTACGATCGCGTACCAGATCAACACATCGGCATTGCCAGGATTGCGCGCCGCCAGTCCTTCGCTGTCGGCGAGCAGACGTGCGAACTCTGTCTCCTGGCGGTCGGCCGGGGTCCCGTACTTTATCTGCTCCCAGCCCTGCTGCATGCGCGCGACATCCTCCGCCGGACCAGCCCACGCTGGAGTGCCAGTCAGCAGAAGCGCAGCGGCAAGCGCGCCTATCCATTGCATCAAATTCATTTTCATCCTGATCTCCTTTTACCGTTTAGTTACTATCTAGGCAAGTGTTTACGGATCTGCACCAGCTGTTTGCCGATGGCTTTGTCCGGGATAGCCGGCAGCAGCTTGTTTAACAGCACAAAGAAGCGCTGGGCAGCGCCGAGGGTCTGGGTAGCGGCCTTGCCGGCCAGGAAGGCCATGAAGGCGTCCGCCACCTCTTCCGGGGTATCCTCGGCGTTACGCAGTTCGCGATTCATGGCATTGGCGGCACTGCTGTTGATTGGCGTGCGGGTGGATCGCGGCGCGAAGTGCCGCACGGTGACCGTTGTGTCCGCGTATTCGCGGCGCAGCGCCTGCGAAAAGCCGGCCAGACCAGCCTTGGCGGCGCCATAGGCTGCGAAACCTGGAAAGCCAATCGAGCCGAGGACAGAACCGATATTGATCACCTGCGCATTCGGCGCCGTGCCCAGCAGCGGAAGCAGTTCGCGCGTGAGCAGCATTGGCGCCAGCAGATTGGTCTCCACTTGTGCGCGGATCGTGGCCGGGTCCTGGGTCTCGAACGCATGAAAGCTGTTTACCCCGGCGTTGTTGATCAACAGGTCTACACCTCCGCTGGCGCGCGCGGTTGCGGCGATCGCGCCCAAGGTGTGCGGGTCGCACAGGTCGCCGCAGACGATCTGAACGTCGCACCCGCGCAGTTGCCGCGCCAGTTCCTCGAGAAGCGGGCGCTGGCGCCCGACCAGGATCAGCAGCGCGCAATGCGGCGCCAGGCGGGCGGCGATTGCCGCGCCGATGCCGCCGCTGGCGCCGGTGAGCACGGCGCGATAGCCGCCCGCTTGCTGTCGATTCGTCATGCCGACGCCTCCTTCATGAACAAGGCCTCGCCGCGCGGCAGGCTGCGGAACACGTTGCCGTACAGGCCGTACATCATGCGCGCCATGTGGGTGACCGCCTCGCGGTCGGCACTGTCGTCGAGCCGGTTCATCAGTTTCTCGAAGAAGGCAACATGCTCCAGGTCCAGGCTGCCGTGCGAACTGAGGTAGCTGAAGGCTTCCGCAGGCAAGGCCAGGGCCGACTGGATGCTGCCGGCGGCATGGGTGGCCAGCGCGGTGCTGGTGCCCTCCAGCACGTGCACCATGCCGAAGAAAGCGACTGGGTTGCCGCGGTCGACCTGGTGGTAGGCATAGGCTACCATCAGCTCGGTGCTGGGATGCGGACGGGCGCGCCGCACCGCTTCCGCGTCGCCGCCGCAAGCGCGGATGTCCGACAGGATCCACTCCTGGTGGCCGACTTCCTCCTCGATGTACTCGGCGATTGCCTCGCGCAGCCACTCATGGCGCTCGCCCAGGCGGCTGCCGCAAGCCATCATGATCGGCACCGTGTGCTTTACGTGGTGGTAGGCCTGCGACAAGAAGGCGATGTACTGGGCCGTCACGACCTGGCCATGCAGCGCATCCTGGATAATCGGGATGGCAAACATTTCCTGGCGCTGCGCCTCAGTGGCGGATTGTAGTTGGTCGAAAAAATTCACGTTGAAGACTCCGGTTGGTCGAACAGTGATGCGATCAGGTCGGCATGGGCGTCGCGGATGGCGGCGCGGCGCAGGCGGCCATTGGCAGTGAGCAGGCCAGTTGACGGGATGAAGGGTGGGACCGCGCGCCAGCGGCGCACCTGGGCGTAATCGGGCAGCAGCGCATTGACGCGCTCGACGGCCTGCTGCAACTGGGCCGGCGCCAGGTCGGCACGGGCCGGCACCAGCAATGCTCCAAGGAAGGGCTGGGCCTCACCGACCACAATGGCTTGGGCAAAGAGGCCGGTGCCGAGCAGGAGCGACTCGGGCCACTCCGGCGAAACATTGCGGCCGTACCCAGTGATCAGAATGTCCTTCTTGCGGCCGTCGACGAACAGGAAGCCGTCGCTGTCGAGGTGGCCGAGGTCACCCGTCGCCAGCCATGCCTCTTCCTGTGCTGGCAGACCGAGGTAGCGCGCGCGGCAGCTTTCGACCAGGATTTCGCCGTCCGGCGCGATCTCGACGCGGCGGTGCGCCAGCGGCTGGCCGACACTGCCGTCGCGCTGGGCGCCCGGCAGGTTGAGGGCCACGACCGAGGCGCACTCCGACAGGCCGTAGCCTTCGTAGACGGGAAAGCCGCGTGCACGTGCCGCAGCCAGCAGCTGAGGCGGCATCTTGCCGCCGCCGACAGCGACGAAACGCAGGCTGGCGATGCGCGGATCGTCCGGCCGGGCGGCCGCCACCAGTGCCTGCAGCATCTGCGGCACCAGGGTAATGCTGTGAGGCGCATGGCGCGCGATCGCATCCAGGCACACGGCGGGGTCGAAGCCGCTGGCGCCGCGCATGCCGACCTCTGCAAGCGGCGGGCAGATCGTCGTCGCGCCGCTGAGCAGCGCGGTGTACGGACCAGCGATGTTCTCAAGGAGTACCGCGAAGGGCAGTAGGCACAGATGGCGCTCCAGCCCCAGCGGCGCAACGCCTTCGCGCAGGGCGCTAGCGACGTCCCATTGCTGCTGCGTACTCAGGCACACCCCTTTAGGCGCCGATGTGGTGCCCGAGGTGAAAGTGAGTTTCTGGACGCCGTCCAGCGGGGCGGTGCGCGGCGCCTGGCTCGATTCGCACAGGGCCAGCGACCCTCCAATGTCCAGTACTTCCCCGAAGCCGAGCGCGGCGCCCTGCGCTGGGTCGGCACAGAACAATGCGCCGATGCCGCTCTCCACGATTACATGCATCCATTGCTGCGGAGTGAAGAACAGGGGCAGCGGCACCAGGGTCAGGCCGAGCTGCTGGGTGGCTAGGTCGACCAGTAGCCAGTCGGGGGAATTGTCAGCCAGGATGCCGACCGGGACCTCCGGGCGCGTCCTGGCCGCAAGCAGCCCAACGAAGCGTGCGACCTGCTCCGCGACGGCAGCACGGTCCAGCTGCCGCTGGCCGTCACTCAGCAGGACGGCGGAGTCGGGCAGCGAGTCGAGCAAGTTTTGAATAACCATATTGGATGTCGCCAAACATGACTTGTGGATGAGTGTCGTAATAAGTGCCCCACTGGCCCCCGTCGAAGGACAGGCGCGCCGGATCGGCAAGCGCCAGCACCTGGGGGCGCAGCTGGAGGCGGCCGAAGGAATTGAACAGGCTGGTAGTAGCGGTGAAGGTTACGTAACTCAGGCCCAGCTCGTGCAACATGGTTGTGGTGCCGACGATGAGGGCGCGCGCGGCGCCAGGGTGCAAGGCCGCCAGGTTGCCTACCTCGACGACGCCTTCGCGCGCAACCGGATGCCCGAGACGCGCGCCGATCTCCGCTTCGACCGGGGCATCAAGGTAGTGTTCGAGGAAAAGCGGATGGGCGCCGGCCAGCGAAAACCCTAGCGCCGCGATCCAGTTGCCGTCGGGGCCGCGGCTTCCGACCAGCGTATCGTTGAAGTGGGTGATTCGGGCGTCGTAGTTCTCCAGGAAGGTCGCGGCGATGAAGGCCTCGACCGCTGCACGTCCAACATCGCCCCGCTCGAAGCGCTCGAAGCTGACCCCCCGCGGTTCGCGCGGGATTGGCAGCACCGAGCCCTCGCCCTTGTTCGATTCCAGTAACTTCATGGTGCCAGCGCCATTGCAAAATGTTTCGATGGCCCAAGCGTATGCACTGAACATTAAACCCTGATTAAGCGAACCACAGGCATGATCAGCGGCGGCTCCGGCGGCGCGTCCGGCGGCGCCTGGGTGAATTTCAGCCCTCGTCGCTAATAGCTCGCGCAAGGGGAAAGGCGTCCCGCATGTCCTCTTACAACGCTTCGGCGTGTACGCAACGGAGAACTTGGACTGGCAGCACGTAACTTGACTTGCGTGCTTTTCGCGAGCACAGCAATTGGCTTCCAGTCCAAGACGCTCCCGGTGCTACTGGCGAATTTTCCGTGATCACTTCTGTCCCGTAACGCGGAGTCATCGACTCAACCCACATGGTGTCTTGAGCTAACCGGACGGGATTAACAGCCTCCGACAACTGGCCGCTGTCTCGCCAGTACGATGCCACAGCGGACCAACCCGGCCCTCAGCGGTCACTGCCCGGCCCTGAATCTTCTTGCAACCGATCGCGCGTATCGACCCACAGCGTCTCGGCGCGCAGGCCGGTGCGACAGAATCCGAACACGGGCTTGGCCCCCGCTGCGTACAGCGCGGCAAATGCGTCGCGGTCAGCGGGCGTGATCTTGCCCGGCATGACCGGGAGATGTAGCGCCTGGATTCCGTGCTTTTGCGCTTCGGAGGCGATCTCCTTGAACGCTGGCTGGTCACTGCCCTCGCCGTCGGGCCGATTGCAGACCAATGTTGCGAATCCCTGCTCCTTCAAATGGGCGACATCTGCTGGCATGAGTTGTGGTCCCACTGCATAGTCCTTGCTGAGGTAACGGATAGTCATGGTGCTCTCCTGGCATCGATAGAAAACAACAGTATATTGAGATATATATTGTATGTCGATATAATGTATCTCAATAGATTAAATGAGGTAGCCATGCCGGACACACAAGAACTCAATTTGCACGAAATGCGGGCTGCTGCTGCGCAGGCTTGCGCTCTCCTGAAAGTACTGGGCAACCCCGACCGGCTGATGCTGCTGTGCCAGCTCACGCAGGGTGAGTACTGCGTCAGCGAGCTGGAGACCATGCTAGGTATCGCCCAGCCGACACTGTCCCAGCAGCTCGGCGTATTGCGCGAAGAAGAACTGGTCAGTACGCGCCGCGAAGGAAAGCAGATTTTCTACCGTATCGACAGCAACGAAGCGCTGGCAGTCATGCAGGTCCTGTACCAGCAGTTCTGCCTACCTACCAAAGGAGTAAAAACATGAACATCGACTGGATCAACTTCACACCCTGGACCTCTCTCGCAGGCGGACTGATCATCGGCACCGCTGCGGCTGCATTCGTACTGTTCAACGGCCGAATTGCCGGCATCAGCGGCATTCTTGGAGGGCTGTTGCGCCCTGCCCGCGGCGACATCGGTTGGCGTCTAGCCTTCCTACTTGGTCTGATTGGCGCCCCGCTCGCCTACGCCACGTTCGCCGAACTGCCTGCCGCCACGATCGCAGCCAACGACATGATCCTGATTGCGGCCGGGCTGCTGGTGGGCCTGGGCACCCGTTATGGAGCCGGCTGTACAAGCGGACATGGTGTATGCGGCCTGTCGCGGCAATCGCCGCGCTCCCTGGTCGCGACCGCAGCATTCATGTTCGCCGGCTTCGCCACCGTTTTCGTGATGCGTCACCTCTTCGCTTAACAAAGGACGTCGATATGAACATCCTGATGGCACTGATTGTAGGACTGGTTTTCGGCATTGGCCTGATTGTCTCGGGCATGACCGATCCGGCGAAAGTCATCGGCTTCCTCGACCTTGCCGGAAACTGGGACCCGTCGCTGGCCTTCGTCATGGGCGGTGCGATCCTAGTCGGCCTGGTGGCGTTCCGTTTTGCCGCCAAGCGCGAGCGCTCGCTGCTGGGGGAAGCCATGCGCCTGCCGACCGCAACCCAGATCGATCGTCGCCTGGTGCTCGGTTCGCTGGCCTTTGGTGCCGGCTGGGGCCTGGCGGGCTACTGCCCAGGTCCGGCGCTGGCCTCGCTGGCCACTGGTGATGCCAAGCCATGGATCTTTGCATTGGCCATGGTGGCCGGCATGAGTCTGTTCGAGCTGCTCGAGTGGATTAGTGCACGCTCGCTTCGGAATGCTTGAGCCATGGGCGCTTGTGTGAACCAACTTGACATAGTTCGCGCCGTGCCTCGGCATAGGAGTTCGCCATGCTAACAGCCACCCTGCTCGGTCTCGTCGTTGGGCTGATTCTGGCACTGACCGGGGCCGGAGGCGGCATCCTTGCAGTACCCCTGCTGGTGTTCGGTACCGGAATCGGCGTTGCCGAGGCTGGACCGATCGGTCTGCTGGCCGTAGGAATGGCGGCGGCCTTGGGGGCGATCCTCGGTTTACGGGACGGACAGGTGCGCTACCGAGCCGCGCTGCTGATCGCCGCGGCTGGCATGCTGCTGTCGCCGGCCGGTTTTTGGGCAGCGCGCCTGGTCGATGGCCGCTGGCTGAGCCTGCTGTTCTCCATGACACTGCTCTACGTGGCTTTCAGGACCTGGCGCCAAGCTGCTCGGCCGGCCGTGGCTAACGGACCGGGCAAGCTCGTCTGCGTGCGCGGGGAACAGACCGGACGCTTTGTCTGGACCCGCCCATGTATGCGGGCGCTCGGCCTATCAGGCGCTCTTGCGGGCCTCCTCTCAGGGTTGCTTGGCGTCGGCGGGGGTTTCGTGATGGTGCCGGCCCTGCAACGCTACACCGACCTGACGGTGAAATCTGCGGTGGCGACATCCCTTGCCGTCATCGCCATCATTTCCGTGACGGGAGTCGCCACCTCGGCGGCGCAGGGAGGCATTGATTGGTCTACTGCGGCGCCATTCGCGGGCGGTGCCCTCGCCGGCATGCTGGGCGGCCGTTCGCTTGCAGCCAGGGTCGCGGGCCCGGCTTTGCAAAAGGCGTTCGCCGTTGTCTCGGCCTTGGTCGCGCTCGGCATGGTCGCCAAGGCCCTGCTCTCTTAATTGCACTACATAGTATTTTTTGGAGAACGAAATGAATCTGAGCCCTATCCAGCTGTTCGATACTGAATCGTCCACCTTCACCTACATCCTTGTCGCGCCCGGCGAAAAGGAAGCGGTCATCATCGACCCGGTAGAGCGCCACTGGGAACGCGACCTCCAGCATCTCCAGCGCCTGG
Organism: Massilia sp. YIM B02769; assembly: GCF_030411995.1. Classification (GTDB taxonomy): domain Bacteria; phylum Pseudomonadota; class Gammaproteobacteria; order Burkholderiales; family Burkholderiaceae_D; genus Telluria. Next base: position 60,879 of record NZ_JASNRC010000018.1, on the reverse strand, counting down.
GCTTGAAGCTGCGTTACGTGCTCGAGACGCACGCACATGCTGATCATGTTACCTCGGCCGGCAGGCTGTGCGAGCTGACCGGCGCTGTCGCTGCAGCCCCAAGCGGTTGCGGTATCGCCCCCGCCGAGATGCAACTGAAGGATGGGGAGCTGATCTCCTTTGGGACTGGCGAAGAGATCCGGGTCCTGCATACGCCAGGCCATACTGCTGGCAGCATGAGCTACGTCTGGCGGGGCAATGTCTTTACAGGCGATACGCTGCTGATCGACGGCTGCGGGCGTACCGACTTCCAGAGCGGCAGTGCAGATGCCCTGTACGACAGCGTCAACGATAAGCTGTTCACGCTACCGGACGACGCCCTCATGTGGCCAGGCCACGACTACAAGGGCCAAGCGGTGTCGACGATCGGCTGGGAAAAGCGTCATAACGCACGCTTGGCCAACCGAAGCCGGGATGACTTTGTTCAACTCATGAACGAGCTCAACTTGCCGAAGCCGAAGCTGATCGACGTAGCAGTGCCGGCGAATCAAAACCTCGGCTTGCCTCATGGTGGCTAAAGAAGCCGCCAGTCGACCTCCATGGTGAGGGGAAAAATCCGCTTGTTCGTACGCGAAAAAAAATTTGACGGACCCGTCGGTCAGTCGCACATACGCGGGGGCCGACCTTGGCCCCCCCCCGGGTAGGTGGGTCTTACGACAACCTTTCAACCCATCGGAGACGCAAAGATATCCTCATGACTCAACTTTCCGGCCCTACCCTTCATCGCTGCCCTGCGTGCAATGGTTACTTCACGCGGAGCATACTCACGTTCTTACACTTTTATGATGACGTACCAAGCTGGTCAGATGGGAAGAACGAGCAGTGGTGGGCTGGTATTGGTAGCCCAGTCGGGCGCTGCCCTACCTGCTCGAAGATTCTTTGGATCGATGACGCAGATGCGCTGATGCCTGCGCCTGAAAAACCGGCCGCGTTAAGTGCATTGGCGCAATTATGGCATCTGCTGACGGGTGACCGGAGCGGCAAACTTAAGGGTGAGCGGGAATGGTCATCATTGCCACGCGAGATCAAAGAAGCTGCTCGCTTCATCCGGCTCAGCACTGTCCAAGATTATATTGACGCCTTAGCACATATTGCCTCTATGCTGCCCGATCAAGAAGAGTACTTGCGTAGGAAGTTATGGTGGGCCTCGAACGATCACCATCGCAGGCGATCCGATGGCCCTGAACTGGAAGTAAAAGCCGCGCGAGCCAACATGGAACGGCTGCTTGCGTTGCTGCCTTCTGATGCCTGGACGCTTGAACGAGTTGAGCTATATCGTCAGCTCGGGCGTTTTCAAGAGGCTCTTAGCTTGATCCCCTCTATCCCGCCAGATCAGTGGAGGAAAGCATACCTTCAGCAACAGTGGGCTGAGGCGGGGGACTCATCAGTAAGAGTCATCCCGCCACGAAGCGCTACTCATACACAAACGTCGCAACAAAGAGCTCGTGCCTGGTAACCAGGCCGATAAGGCGGCCCTCGCAGGCCGCCAGAATGCATCAGGCCGATGCTTTCACAATCGTCAGTACAGTAGACCTGGAAACGTCGTGCAGCCTCGCCAGGGCGCTAACACTCTGTTTGGCCCTGTACCCTTGCACTATGGCTTCGCGCTGTTCTGGCGTCGTTTTAGCTGGCCTTCCAAGGATCTTACCTTCGGCCTTCGCACGGGCCAGGCCCGCTTGGGTGCGCTCTACGATCAGGTCACGCTCCATTTCAGCCACAGCAGCCAACATGGCCAGCATGAGCTTGCCGGCCGGTGACGTCAGGTCGAGCTTCCCAAGCTGGAGCACGACGACCTCAACGCCGAGACTACCCAACGTCTTGATCGTTGCAAGCACGTCCGGCGCATCTCGGCCAAGCCGATCCAGCTTGGACACCACCAGAATGTCGCTCTTCCTCAGCTTCCCGAGCATGGCGCCGAACTGCTTTCGCTGGGCTGCATGGGCCTTGCCGCTTACCGTATCCCCAAACCAATACTCCACCATGTACCCAGCGCGCTCGATCTCCAATCGTTGATTGTCTGTTGTCTGATCTGCTGTAGATACTCGTCCATACCCGAACACTGCCATCGTTACCTCATAGAATGTTGAAAAACCTCATCAATATATATCAACATGTTGATATATCAAAAGGCTATTTTTCCAACAGTCTCAAAAGGGTCGAAAAACGGGTGTTAGAAATCGGCCTTTTTGATGCACTCGAAAGCAACGAACTGAACACACATAATCTTGCATGCGTTCCTATTCATTACGCATAACGATGCGCTTTCAAAAAATATATTACAGTCTCCCACCCGTAATCTTGCTTTACTTGGCACTTAGACAACCGGTACTATGTTCAGACTGTCAAACATCAACTTCCTGTCCTTCTATGTGGTTCGAGCAACTGCCTCCTACGTGTCCGCCCCCTGGCGCGGTCCCGCCAACGAGTACATTTTATAGGCTGACCGAATCGGCTTCTCCAACGTGTGAGGATTTTTGGTCACATCGAAAATTAAATCCCGGTACCAAGTACAACACCGACGAGTGTCACGCACGCGCGGTCTCGGTATTCAACAGCCCCACCGGACTGACCAGACTTTTGAAAATGGAACGGCATCGTCACAAGACGATCACCGCGATAAAGCTTGACCATACGGCGGGCCTCGTAGAAAAAAATGGTGGACCAGACCATTATTCATGGTGGCGGTCGGAGGCCTTTCCAATTCTGCAAAACGTTCAGGCCACCACATGAGAACTATCAAACAAGGACTAGTCCTTCTCTTCTACGACATACCCCAAGTTTTTTTAGGCAAGGACGAGGTAGGTGGGCAATATGTTTGCATGATAGGCGCTGAAGATGGGGACGATGGGCCTACATATGCATGCACATCAATTTCTCCGGAACGCGCCAAAGGGTTAGTGTGCGGGAAGATCGATCTGCGAGCAATTTATGAAACGCCGGAAATCCGCGAATTTTATAGCGCGCATTTTGTCGGTGGTGATGCCACGCGTTTAATTGCGACCCGGTCGACTTATGACGTGTTTCCTAGTCGGTCCCTTCCAGAGCCGGACCTGTTTTTCGAGGGTTTCGATGAGGTTGCAGAAACTGCCGCCGAGATGGCTACAACAGTATCTTTCGTTTCACTTGAAGTGCCTGAGGCAGTAAAGCAGGCCCGCATACATACAAATACACTGGGCGAGTTCTTATTTATCTTCCAAGCAATGGTCCGCAATTTTTCCCGAGCTGCGGCTCGTGTCGCCAAAAAGCCGTTGAAAAAAGGTGATGACTCGTTCGCCGCTGATGTATTTGGTTTTGCCAAGGGGTCATTTACTGTTAAATTCTGCAGTTCACACCCAAGTGACATGCACGGCGAACATCCTGCATTCACTGCAGCAATGGAACAAATAAATAGATTTTTAGCCCTATCCACCGACTCGGGGGCGGCCCTTGAATACCTGCAATCTGTTCGTGGTCATACTGCCTCGTCCTTAATTAAACTTCTAAACTTTTTGTCTGAACATGAAGCGGCGATACGAGTGGAATGGGCGAACCCTTCGATGGGCTCCGCAAGCAAATCTCGGCTTAGCCTAGCGGAAATCCGAAAACTCGTGGAGGTTTGCAAGCAACGATCGGATCTCAGTGTGCAGGAAGTTATAATCCGAGGTCGACTGGATTTAGCGGCTCAGACTGCAGGCACTTGGAAGCTCATAAGCGAGGAGGACAACGAAGTCTATTCGGGCGAAATAGCGGATGGTTCCAAAGTTAGCCTGAATGGGGCGGTTATTGGTGATGCTCTTTATGAATTTATTTGTGAAGAGTACGTTGAAATCGTCGCAGCAACAGGGCGGGAAGACCGACGATTACTTCTGAAGAAAATGAAAAAAATTAAGGACGTTAGCTAAATTACAATGAATGAGCATGCACCGACTCGATGAAGTAAAGCTAAAGCGCCTCGAGCGGGAGATCAGTAGATGCTTGTTAAGTAGAATATTCGCTCGTATTTTCGATTACCGCCGTGAAGCTTCAGATTGAAATTTCTTCCCCTGCTTTGATTTACGGTCAAGCCACAAACGAAGGTCTTCGTGGTGGATTCTAGCGAGGCGCTCTACCTTGGCAATTATGCGCACGTGTCGCTTGCGCCATTTGTATGGGTGGCGCGTCATATCGAGGCGGCTTGGCTCGATACCCAGTGACAACAACAGCCTAACTCGGGCAATCCGCGCTCGTTCGACTGCCGTCGCCGCAAGATTAGTCCGGTATCGTAGCGCGTGGCAGTGTCGGCACGCCAACTCGCCGCTGCGGTAGTACAAGGATTGAAAATTTCCCTCGTGCGCGCGAGGGCACTTCAGGAGGGGGCGCAACCGTCCTTTTAAGCACTGGACTGCTACGATGTCCACAACCCACGAGCGGCCGCCCAGGGAGACCGCTAGGCGGCTCTGGGTCAGTATCACCACTGTCCGCACAGCTCCATCAGTGAGAACGACCCGCGCATCGTCCGTAGCCTTCGCTGCCCGTATTAGTTTTGGCAGGTTCACTTCAAACGCATTTTCAAGGACAGGAACCCGGGGAGCCTTTGCTTTTTTCACTCGGTCTACCTAAAACAAAAGCGAACCAGGCACGTGCATGCCGGGTTCGCGTGTGAAATGTTCGATCGCTGTTATCGTGCAGCTGCTTGCGGCTGGATCACGAAGGGCCAACCGCGCAGGCGCACAGCGATGTAGCCGTTGAGTGGGCCCAGATGTTGTTCCAGCTGGGCTTTGATCCCCTGCGCGTCGTCGTCATCATCGCAGCGCACGTTGACGGTATCGATAATTACCTCCAGCGCCTGGTGCAAGTCCAGCGCGTCGAAGCCCGCTGGGCTGATCCACGAGAGCTGCCGGAAATTTCCGCGTTCGAGCAAAGGGCCCGTGCCATACACAGCAATGAACTTCTCGATCAGCTGCACGATCATTTCGCGAGGAACGTCCAGGTAATCCGCTTTGAGCGGCCAGCGGCGGTGGGACTTCAAGAGAGCGGTGTTGTGGACCGCGAGCTTCTTAATTTTCATTGTCGTCAACCTTTTATGTAGATTGCTTTCATTGTCGAGGTAGGAGATTTATTCGAGCGGCTTTTTGCAAGTGCGCAGGGGTGCAGGGATTGCAGGGGTAAAACCCCACGTCCTTCTGCTAACAGCATGTTCTGAAACTCAAACTGACTTAGAGTAAAAACATCCCTGCAGATCCCTGCATACCCTGCGCGATCGCTTACTAGACCTCGCTGATACCCCACAGCACCGTCTTGGTGCGGTTGAGGCCTGCGCGCTTGATGCTCAAGCGGTTGCTGATTCGCCCTTCACGCTTCAGCAGCCACTGACCGAGACGGCGCGCATCGACACCCCGTTGGTCGCCAGCGATATCCTTCAGCAGCTCGGCCCAGCCCTCGGTTCCTGCCGAGCGTTTGATCAGCTCGGCGACAGTGAACTTTCCGTTGGGGCCGAACGTGGCCTTCACCATTTCGAGCACGCCTGCCAACGCCGCAGCTTCCGGGTCGTTCGCGCTGTCACGCAGCAAGGCAACCTTAGGATCGACGAAGCCTTCAGTGACACCCTGTTGGGCCAGCCATACGATGGTGGAGCGGACCAGCTTATTCCAGTCATCCATCGACGCCAGCCCGTCGCAAACAGCAGGGAATCCTGCATTGACGTACCCCTGGATCAGCGTCAGTGCCGCGGTGATCATCGCCAGCCGGTTCTGGAGGCAGTAGCCGAGTGGTTCCAGATCGAACTGGCGGCCAGCCACCTTGGACGAATCGACCTGTGCATCTAGCCGGCAAGTGAAGAATCGGCGATTCAAGTCACCAACCAGTTGCAGGCCATTCCCGGTCGCCAGAACCAGCAAGCGGTGTTCAGCCTCAGCTTCGCGCGACTCACCGAGAACTCGCCCTTTGATAGCAGGCGCCGTGGTGACAGCGCACAGGCTGGCCGATTCGATTGCGTGCTCGGCATTGTCAAACAGCAGGGTCCCAGCGCCTGCCAAGGCGGAGCTGAACAAGCTCTTGGACCATTCTTCTTCATGCGTGATCGGTGCGCTCACTGCTGGCGCGTTGCCGTCATACAGCGCGCCGATGCATTGCGCCAGCAACGTTTTTCCGGTGCCCGGTGCCGTGGCGCTGAAACCGAAACCAGGAGCGGTTCGCAGGCAGCAACGGACCGCTGCAGTCAGCACCGCTGCCAGAACGACGGATTTATCTGCAGCCGATACGTACGGGAACTGCTGGAACGGCTTCCACAGGATTTGCAGGGCCGTCTTCAGGTCGCTGGCCGAAGGTGCCTTACGGATTGCCGGCCATTTGGAAAATTGTTCGCTGATGAGCAGGATACCCGACTGCTCATCGTAACCAGGCGTTGCAATGACGCGACCGCTCGCCTCCATGGTCGGGACATCGCGGACAGCAATCAGGCGCGGCATGCGAGTTTGCGCGGCATTAGCCAGGAGGCCGTTGATGACACCCTGCGGGCACTCAGCGACAACCATCTCCTTCTTTCGTTCATTGAATTGCTCGAATCGGCAGTGGCGATGCACAAAGACCTTCATCCACGTAGCGATGGCCTGGACAATTTTGCCATCGTCGTTCACATAAACCATGACACCTGCGCGCTCGTACATCTGGCCCGATTTCTTCAGCAGCTGGGCCATGGAATCCACCATGCGCGGCAATTCGCCTGCGGTCACTTCAATCAATGCCGGTGCGCGGTCCAGACGGTATTTGGTACCGTGGTGCAGGTGCGAGTACAGGTACGGTTTCCCGCCGCTGCGCAGGTTGACCCATGCAACACGGCCGTCAACCTCCGGTTCCAGTGGGTCCGCGAATCGCGTGCCGTGCCATTTGTCCGGGTTGTCCAATACGGCGCCTACGGTGACCCATTTGCGCTCAGCGGTGAGCAATGGGAAGTCGCCCATCAAGGTGCGCTGCGCCGTAGCACGGTCGAGCATCACGCTGATTGCCGCCGAATCGGCATCGACGTTCAGGCGCTTCAGCTGCTCGGCCATCATTGGAGCAACCTCCTTGATGTATTCCTCTTTTGCCGTCTGAACGTGGGGAGTCATAGCCGCGCGAGCTGCCGATTTGATCGCCTTCAACTCGACGATCTCGTCCGCCGTCAGCTCCTGCACCTGAGTCGCATCCAACAGGCCGCCACCCGTGATCTCGCTCTCGTAGGAAGCGCGCGCAATACCGTTGTTCAGCACCGGATTGGCGGCGAAGTCGAGGCCTTCCGGTTTCCACACCGACAGATCAATCGGCGCGCGTTCGAGCAACTGGCCGGACTTGCTGAGTGCGTAGTAGCCGAAGCCGGCCAGCCACAGGCGATCGAAGATCACCTTACCGATGCGCGGGATTGCGCTTGCCTTGCTGACGATGAGGTAGATGCGCTGGCCAGTAATGCCCCGGCCGTTGACACCGGAAGACGCGCTTGCCCGCCACAGCATGGCCACCTTATCGAGAACCCCATAGCAGCCACGGACAGTCTGCAGCAGCTCCGACGGGGAGAATGCAACCCGATCTTTGGGCGGGTCATAATCCAGCATCAGGACGCCGGCATCGTCACCGAACTGGAAGTTCTCTCGGGTGCGGGTGATAGCGCCCGCAGCGGGGCCTTTCACGCTTTGAGCCACCACCACGCCTTCCGCGGTCACGGGGCGGCCGTAGGTCACAGCTTGGGTGGGCGCCAAGGAGTCGAGGATGGTGTTCAGTGCATCGAGGTCGGGAGCGTGGCGCACTTGGTAGCGGCCGTAGACCAACTTTGCTGCAGCCTGCTTTTGTACGGTGCCACCCTCATCCAGGAAGAAGGTTTTCGTCAGGTTGCCATTGTCATTGGTCAGGATCGTTACTGCTGCACGGTGTTCGACGGCCGTGGTAGCGGGCGCCATATCAGACGTCGCTTCCACTCCCGCGGTCGCCGTCGCCGGCGCGGCACCGTCGACGACTTCCGTGGGCGTAGTCTTGACCAGGGCGCTGGGGGATTCAGTGGTCCACATCGTGATTAAGCCTCCAGCTTTGCGAGCGACTCGCGCGGCGGCTCCACCCACTTGTCGCCGCCGTCGATGCTGATAGCAGCAACATTCGACAGGAAGATACCGTCGAGCTTATAGCGGTTGATAACCTTCAACACCACGCTCTGGCCGATCCACGTTGCGGCGTCACTAGTCGTCGACACGCTCTGGCCGTCGAACTTGATCGCGTGGACGGGCACCTCGAACATGCCCGTGGCGTAACCGTATTCACGGAAGGCGACCTCAACGGCCACGATGCTGCCTTCCATCGCGACGCTGCTCACGTAGCCTGCAATCAGACCCTTGGTCGGCTGGTAGCCGAAGACCGTGCGGAGAAATGCAGCTTGGGCTGCATAGCATGCTGCAGCGTGCTTTGATGGGAAGTGTGGGTTAGCTTTGCACAGCGTGATGGGTGCGCAGGTATCGTCCTGGACCAGGAGGGAGGTGATCATGCGTCCCCCGTATTCAGCAGTTGCTTGATCTGTGCCACCGGCCACGCGAGGCGGCCATTGATGCGGACCGGGCGGAGCGGGCCGTCCTCGAAGCATGCCCACTTGCGCAGGGTCTGCGGCTTACGGCCGAGATGGAAAGCAGCCTCCGCCGTGGACACAGCGATGCGCACTTGGGCATCGAGTGCGGGATATTGCTTGCTCGTGATGTCCGGGCGCTCGCTGAGCGCCACGGGCTTGGGGTGGGTTGCCGTATGTGGCGTGTGCATCTGAATCTCCTTATGTTGATGCGTGTTTAGGAGTACTCAGATTCAATTGCCACTGTTTTTTTGCTTAGGGGAATGGCATTCCCTTGACGGTTTCATGCGGCTTGCAGGCCAAGTGTATGGCAGGTGTGTGGCAGGTTGCTATGGCAGGTTCAGCCATTTTTGGCTATCTACCTGCCGTATTCAGGTCAGCGTCGCCTTAGCCAAAGAGCTAGGGCTTCATGGCAGATCTTCCGCCAGTTCGTTCCACTTTTCACGCCACGGCGCCAAAAACTGGTGCTCCATGAACACCTTGTTCAGTTTTGATCTGGGGATGCGATAATTTTCATAGAACCCTGCGGCGAGAATGGCAGGGTCCCACAGCGCGGCATGGCGGCTCCCGGGAGTGCCGCTCACGACCTTCGCTTGGTCCTTGCTGTACAGCCCCTTACCGTTAGCAAGCGCCTTCGCGAGGTCGATGCTGGTCAGGCCGGAGAATGCTGTCAGCACCTGACTTTTCGTGATGCCCAAGGGGACCGCTTTATTCACCCGGCTACTACTGGCGCTGTGTTCTGCTAAAGCCGGCGCCTCGATCAGCGGAGGGGGCTGTGCAGGTTCGCTGGTACCAGCCCCCGTTACCTGAGCACAACGTAATTCTTCATCCTTTATCAATTCGGCAATAGTGTGACGTGGCACGAAGAATTTCGACTGCGCGGTGACCTGCACTGGCTTGGAGAAAAAATACTCGTTCGACTCCCCCATCCATTCCCCCTGCTCGGTTTCCCAATAGCCGAGCACACGATGGTTGCCTTGGCGAAACGCGGCGATCCTATCCCAAGACTGGTACGGTTTATCCCCCCAGCGCCAAGCTGGTCGATCCGTGACAATCTGAGGCCCAGAGCTATAGGCAAGCTCCTCGATCTCGGCTTGCAACAGCGTAACGTATTGAGCACTCAGCGAAGGCTCGTCCGTAACAACCAAGCGATCGTTAACGTATCGCTTGGATACGATCGACGCGTCGTAAGGCGCCGCGGCATAGACCGGAAGACGAAGACGGATGACCGCACGGACGAATTCGTCCTCGGTCCAGGTACGCTTAGTCAACGCGCTCAAGAACAGGATGGCCTCGACAATTGAACACACTTCGCTTATATGCATCGCTACCTCGCGCAACGGGATCAGCACCCTAGCAGTAGCCGAGTAGAGCGTCAACTTTACGAGGACGGCCGCAGCGAAACGTTGCGAAAGTAGCGGTGTAGCAGTGCTTACCTAGCTGCTGCCGTGCCTATGCCGCGGCTTGATATACATCCTTTTGGAACTCGACGCCGCCCTGCTCCAACATCCAGGCCTCAACTTTTTCGTGCCACATACGCAACAAATCAAGTGGTCGGCGGCGGTAGTGTTTTTCCGCGATCGCGCTCGGTTTATGTCCCATGATCTGGGCCACGACGCCTGCAGGAGTCTCCGTCCATTCCGCAAGCGATCCAAATGACCGGCGCAGTCCGTGCAGGGTCAAGTCCGGCAACCCCGCCGAAGCAAGGGCACGCTTATGGCCAGGCGTTGGCTCAGCAAGCTGCCCGCTCGCCGACGCGGGGCTAGAGAAAACCCACTGGTTATCCGGGTGGCGAGGCAACCCAGCCAGCAAATACTTCACATAAGGAGTCAGCGGGATGGTGCGTTCGCCCTCTACTTTGTCGCGAATGGTCATGCTCAGCCATTGGAAATCGACATCTACCCATTTCAGGGAGGCCAGCTCACGGCGTCGCGCCCCAGTCAGCAGCAAGGTCTGCAAGTACGCCGACTGCACGTCATTCGTCATCGCACGGACAGCCTTGAACCATGGCGCGAGCTGCTCACGCTGCAGACAGTCGCCATCCTTGGCATTCGCACTGGGCAGCTCATCACGGACCTGCTGGGCTTTGCATGCGCCTGCGGGTACCAACCCGATGTACTCAGGCTGCGAATCGCACCAGTTTACAAAAACCGAAAGCAAGCGGAACGCCAGCCCGGCTTGCGTCGGTCGGACCGCTGTCTCGGACGCCAACCACTCGCTAATGCGCTTACCGCTCAGGTCAGCCAGTCGAACGTCCAATAGCGACGCTAACGGCCCTGGCTCTGTGAGCCCTTTCCCGCGCAGTTTTTCTTCACCTCCGATGCGGGCGACATTTTCATGGTCACGAACATGCCACTCGCTCCAGCCTTGCTTGCCCCCTTTTCGCTTGGCATTGCGACGAGCAGAAATGTAAACCGGCCACGCGGCTCCGAGCGTTACCGATTCTCGCCGGTCCTTCAAAGCCCTGGCCTCAGCTTCAAGTTGCGCCGCTTCTTCCGCCGCCTTAAGCGCTGCCTGACGAGCTTCACGGGCGTCTTGAGCGGCAGCGAGTTCGTCTTTCACGACTTGGCGCGGGTCTTTTCCCATATCGATCTGGGTCTGCAAGCGACGCGCTTCAACCTGCGCGGCCTTGATCGTCCAAGTAGACGGCTTGCCAATGTTGATTCGGATTGTCTGTCCGTTCAACTTTGACTGGAAGACATACCCTTTATCGCCGCGGGGTGTAGCTCGCAGTCCTAGCCCAGGAGCTACGCTGTCCCACATGAATGCCTGACTCTTCCCCTCGGGGCAAGAATGCTCTGCAACCCGCGTAGCGGTGAACTCAACCTTTGCCATAGCCTCCCCTTTATATTGTCAGTCGAACTTGTAAGCCACTTGTAACCCAAACTGGAGTATAACAAGTGCCAAAGATCAACACAATATAGCTGAGATATATGCGCAAGCCATTGATTACAAAGGGAATCAGAACATCAATCAATCCACATCAACAACTCGGAATCACCTTTTATCAGGATTGTGATTCCTGTTGTCGTGGGTTCGAGTCCCATCAGCCACCCCAAAGAATACCGCTAGTGCGCGCAAGGCCTTGATTTCTATAGGAATCAAGGCCTTTTTCGTAAAAGGCTAAACGGAGTTGATACACGGTCTGTCACACAACCAACGTGGAGCAGACTATGAAAGCAATCTCTGAAGGTATTTACCAACGCGGCAAACACGGCACAAAGTATGTGCGTCGCCGCATCCCAGCCGACATTCGCGCGGCCTACCCTGCCAGTCAAGAACACATCGTCCGAAGCCTCGGCACTGCCGACCTGCGCGACGCCAAAGAGCTGGCGCGTGCTGAACTTGCACGTATCGACACCGAGTTCCGGCAGAAGCGTCAAGAACTCGACCTGAGCCGAGTTTCGTTGAACCCGAAGCGCATTGCCCGGCTTGATAATGAGCAGCTCGAGAGCGTTGCCCGCTTCTGGGTCCACCGGGTCTTGCTGAACGATGACCGTATTCGCCAGGATGGTCTGGATGATACTGAATTCGATGAGCTCGGCGAGAAGCTGGAAAGCCAACGTACCGAGCTCGGCCGAGTGCTCGCCCAAGGGAAGAGCATGAGCGTGTATCCGGCGCTGCATGGCTTCCTACGTCTGTGCGGCCTGGACTTCGCGCCCGAAAAAGACGAGGCGAAGCGTGCCTCTTACACCTTCCTGCGTTCGGTGATTGAGTCGCTGGACTACCAGCTCGCGCGCCAACGTGGTGAACTGGTCGACACCGATAAGGTGGCCGCGGCGCCCACTCATCCGCTGCACGTCATAGCGCCTGAGCGCGCTCCTGCAAATCCGGATGCACCAACCTGGGAAAAGGTGTTCGAGACCTGGCGCGATTACGTCAAGGACCGGCCCACGCCCACCACCATTGCATCCCAGACTCCATGGCGCGACCTTCGACAGTTCGCTGGTGCGCAGGGAGTGCGTATGCCGGGTGAAGTGACACCTGAACTGATGACCTCGTTCGCACACTACATGCTTGACCGTGGCTTGCAGGTACCGACCATTAACGAACGCATTTCCAAGGTTCGCGCCATCTATAAAATTGCCGTGGGCAAGCATGTTCTGAAAGCGAACCCCGCTGCGAATACGCTGGGGTTCAAGGAGAGCGGCATAAGGCAACGCAAGAAGCGTCGGTTGCCTTTCGATGCCTCGGACCTCACTACCCTGTTCTCGTCGGAAGTGTTCACTCAGCACAAACGCTCGAAAGGGCAGTCCGGCGAGGCGAGCTACTGGATTCCGGTACTGATGTTCTATACCGGCGCTCGCCCTGAAGAAATTGCTGGCCTGGCGCTGAGTGACCTCTGCCGGGACGCGAAATCGGGCTGGTATCTCAATATCGTAGACCGGCCAAGTGACGAGGACGGCGAACTCTTTGAGGATAGCAATGTGCCGCAAAGCCATCGTCGGACCTTGAAAAATGCGATGTCCATCCGCCGGGTTCCGGTTACACAAGAGCTCATCGACCTGGGCCTGCTGCGTTACGTCGAGTGGTTGCGCGCGCGCGGTGCTGCCGTCTTTTTCCCGACCCTCAAGCAGGATTTCCACGGCAAGCTGTCCGGCTCATTCTCGAAATTCTTTGGCCGCTACAAGCGCGCCATCGGCATTACCGATAGCCGCAAGGTGCTGTATTCCTTCCGCCACTGCATGAAAGACCTGCTCGAAGCGGCCGGTGTGCCCTCCAAATACCTGCAACGCGTGCTCGGCCACACTACAGGCGACGGCAAGGTCACTGACGGCTACGGTTCGGATGTGCCGTTCAACCGCTTGTCCAGGTACTTCTCACGCGTGCAGTTTCCTGCCATCCCGGCACTACCTTGGGAACCAGGTCACGGAACCGTCAGCCTCAAAGACGGCGATTCCTGACCAGACCGGCCCGTCGGCTTTTCCGACGGGCCGGAATCACAGAGCGAGACCGCGACGGGACGTGCGTTCGAGGTCGAGGGCAGCGTGCTTGACGTCCAGGCGCGACATCGCCTGCGGTAGCAACTCCCGGTCGTCGGTATAAATCGTCACGCCGTGGCGCGCGCGGCTGATGGCGACGTAGTAGAGGGAGTGGTTAGCCATGGCACTGCTGACGTCCGCCTCGACCAACACACGGTCGCAGGTCTGCCCTTGCGCTGCATGGACGGTCGTGCAGTACGCATGGTCCAGCTTCAGGGGCTGGTCCAAATCCAGTTTCAGCGTACGCCCGGAATCTACCCTGACCATAAGTTCGCGTGCCGACTCGTCGATAGCCGCGACGATGCCGGTTTGCCCGTTGACGATGTCCCAACGATAATCGTTCGCGGTGAAGCGAAGCCGGTCGCCGACGGCAACCTCGCGCGCTTCCAGCGAATGGACGGCGACATGGGGCATGGCGGTCGGCCGCCACTTGACCAGGTCTCCGCTTGCCCGACGTAGGGTGATGCAGCCAGGCTCTACCTCCGCGACTACCGCAGTATCGCCGCGCCGAAGACCGATGCTGTCATAGTGACGCTGCGCCTCGATGATGTCTCCCGGCGAATAGCTCAGCGAACTCTGCAATTGGGCCCGTGTCAGGTCCCGGCTCTCTATGACGGACACGACAACGCCTGTACTGGCGAGTCCGAGCCGCTGGCGTACCATCTCATTGATGGACCGGCGGGCCCGGTTCGTCCCTGCTACCACCAACATTTTTGCGCGGTCTTCCGGCAGATGACAGGCATAGTCCCGCGCAATCTTCTGGTAGCGCTCCGTGGCATGCGGCACCTCGGCAACCGTCGCCGCCAGCTTCGCCAGCGAGGCCCCGACACGGCCCTCCGCCGCGTCCACCACCGCAGCCCTCAGATTCTTGTTCTGCTGCCGCAGGATATCCGCCATCCGGACAGTTGGCATGCCCTGCTCTTGAAGCTGGCGGAATGGGATGCCGGCCTCGACGGCCTTTAGCTGCCCAGTGTCGCCGACCAGCACTGCTCTGGCGTCAGCCTGTTCAATGATGGACAAGAGTGCATGCATGTCGCGCAGACTTACCATGCCGGCTTCGTCAACGACGACGATGGTCCTGTCGTCCAGCGGCCGGCCCTTGGCGAGGAATCCGGCAATGGTCATGGCCTCGAATCCAGACTTCTCCAGTTCGCGCGCCGCCGCCGCAGAAGGGGCCAATCCCAAGGCCCGAAACTCCGGCCCGAGATTATCCGAAACCGTGCGCAGCATCGAGGTCTTGCCGGTGCCAGCCAGTCCCTGGACACCGACAATGCGGCTATGCGTCGTCAAGATTAGCTCTGCGGCCCGGCGCTGCCCTTCCGTCAGGCTTTCTTGCAGTGCCGGCCGGGATGCAACGGCTGCGAGTCCCGCAGCGAACAAGTCGCCCTGGGTCGGTTGCCAGATAGCCCTGGTCAAAGCGCTCCGCCCGCGTGCCTCGATGGCCAGGAGCTCTCGCTCTGCCGCTTGCGCTGCCGGCGTGGTGATTCGACGGCCGTCGGCCGGCGCCAAGAGCTCGCCCGACCTTAGACGCTGGTCGATGTCGAGCTGCACATCGTCCAGCACGACGGTGCCAGTGCCGTGTGCGAGCGCTGCGTGCGCAACTGCGATTCGCTGGACGATTGCACTTCGCTCAGTCAAATGCGCTACCGCGAAGTCGACAGCATTCCGCGCCGCAGCCGCCAAGTCTGCTTGTGGCACGAGTGGCGGTTGCATGGCGCTCCAGTCGATGCCTAGCTCGACGGCCTTGGCCAACCACACCTCACGCAACGCTACACGGTCGATTGAGCGGTCCTTGCTGCGCCGCGTACTTAGTCCTGCTATTTCCCGTTCGTCTGCCGATGCACTGGCGCGGTCCTTGCCCCGCGCCGCCAACGCAGCATCAATAGCCCGACTGCGCGTGCTGAATGCGGCAACCTGCCGGTCAGTGATATGTGCCAGTTCGAACCGTCCGTCCTGGTGCGTCCGCCTGACACGATAGCCAAGCGCCTGTATCGCTCGGGCGAGCTCCGCCCGATAGAGCACGCCTAGAAGCTTCTGATGCTCGTACAGCGGCCGGCCATCCAATGCACGCCATTGACCATCGTCGCGCTGGGTCATGTTCAGTACCACGGAGTGCGTATGCACCTGAGGGTCTGCATCCCTGCTCAGGTCATGCTCGAAACGGGCAACGGCCAGATTTCCACTATGGACAGTGACCGTTTCACCGTCCTGCGTGCTGCGATACGCCGCCAGGTTGGCCTGGACGTACCGTAGCGTTGCGCTGACCGCTGCCTGATGGGCGTCGAGCAAGCGTTCATCTCCGCCTATAAGCGCCTGCATGCTGACCGATTTTGGCGCGCTGAAGGTCAAATCCAGTCCGGCTGTGCGCACTCCATCACCGCCCCGGTGCATCGCCTCGCCATCGGGCAGCGCACCTGCCAGGAGCGCTTTGAAGGCTTCCGCATCGACTACGCCTTCGAGGCCTAAGGTGGCAGCTCCCGTGCCCCACCATTGAGACGGAGCCCGACCACCCTCCCCATAATAGTCATCACTTTCCTCGTAATAGCTGGCAGCCGATTCAGCGGGGGTGACCTTGGCAAGCGTCAGCATAGGTCCTCCGCTACGAACGCATCGGTCACCTCGTCCCGCTGTTGCGGCACCAGTCGCAGCTGGCGAACCGGTTGGTCGCCAGCCAGGGCAAGGAAGCCGCAGAGGTTCGGCAGGCTGGCAATCTCGCTGGCGAGCACCAGGCGCTCCTGTACACGCCGCACACTTTGCGACTCTCCTTGTCCACTTGCCCCTGAGCTGCGGCTCACTTCCTGGCGCAGCACCTCGCGCTCGCCCAGCGCACGCGAGAGCTCATCAGCGGTCGCCGGGTCCGACTTCGCGATAGCTAATACCGCCAAATTGCGGAAGCACGCACGAAGCACGGTTGCCGACTCACGGCCATATATGCGGTCGAGTTGTGCTGTACTCTGGAGCCCCGCGACCACGGCCAACCCGTGCTTGCGGCCGAGCGTCAACCCGTCTTCCAGGCCGCTGAGCTTGCCCAGTGCGGCCAGCTCATCCAGTACCAGCCATATCCGCCGCGCAGGGTCCGGTGGCAGTGTCAGCACCGCGTTGGTTGCGATATCCACCCAGCTCGCGAGCAGGGGCGCCAACGCTGCCTGCATATCGGCTCGCCAGGTCATGAACAAGCTGCCCTCGCCGGCTTCGAGCCACGCGCGGATACTGAACGCACCCGGTTTCAGGAACCGGTGCGGCGAAAGATGCGCGGTCAATACGAACCGCGTAGAAGCCAAGGCCTTGTCCGCGCCTTCGTCGAACAATCCCGCTGTGGGTGTCCCCACCAACAGGTTCCCCAGCTCCTTTACGGGCGCAACAGTGCACCAGTGGAGCAAGCGCTCGGTCGTCGTCTCGCCTGAGCGGACCAGCGCACGCAGCACCTCGGCCAGCAGTACCTGGGCATAGTGATGCCACGGTGCCGATTCCCCGTGACCAGCCGGGACGATGCTGGCTGCGAGGCGGTCAGCGTCGAAATCGGCGCGGATTTCGTTGAACACACACCATCCCTCGGCCCGTGCGTCGAACGGATTCAGCAGCCGGTCTCCATCTCGTGCAAAGCGACTCAGGTACGTACCGTTCGGGTCGCAGACAATGGCGCGCTCGCCGCGCGCTCGGACACCCTCCAGCAACTCTTCGATGAGCGTCGACTTCCCAGCGCCGGTCGTGCCCGGAATGAGCAGGTGCAGGGTTTCCAGCTCGACCGGCCAAGGATGGCCGCCGAGCGTCAGCAGCCGATGGCTTTCGGATACGAGCTGGCGGTTCAGGGCTTGTGCGCTCGTTTCACAGAGGCGCCGCAAGGCTTCACGCATCATTGCTCGCCCTCCCAGCGTGAGCCGCGCAAGCGGAGCACGTCGAGTTGTGCGCGGCGCTGCCAGCGGCGGAACATCCACCCACTGACGAGCATTGCGCTGGTAATGCCAAGTCCAGCGCACAGGGCCAGCATGGTCAACGCCGTGCGGTCCATGGCTCGGCCAAGTAACACCCCGGCCAAGAGTTGCCAGCGGTCCAACGCCGGCATACCGAGACCACGCTCCCAAGCGGCGGTCCAGGCCAAAGCCGTCATGACAATGGCGAGCACGGTCAAGACGACGCAGCGGTCCACTGACGCAAGCAGATGGCGCAGGAAAGGGTCATGCGTTCTCATACGGCACTTCCTTGCTGCTCGATGCCGCCAGCGCGACGAACCGCAAGCTGTGCTCGCACTCGGTTCAGGATTTGCGCATCGCGCGCAGCTGCCAGCTCACGCAGCAACAGCAACATCTCGCGTTGCTCCAGGCTGCCGGCACTAACCAAGGCCGACGAAGGCGTAGGCACCTTGCCCAGGTGCTGACGCAGCTCCGACAACTCGGCGGCCACATCCGAGGCCTTGTGCACCGCTGTGACAGTTACGCGGACGTGCTCGGACATCGTGATGCCCTGCGCATCGGCTCGCTGGCGGAGCTCCCTGTACTCGGCGTCGCTGACGCGCACTTTGATGAAACGGCTTCGTTCGCTCATTGCTGCGCCCCCACCGAAAAAGCGGTCTTGGCACTCGGGCTTTGGGCCGTCAGACCACAAATGTGGACCGCCTCGAATGCGGCTGTGGACCGTTGAAAGCCAGTATTGGCGCGGGTTTTCCGCTGTTCAGCCGGGCTATCGAAGATTGCAGGGGTGTGTATCGTTCTGTTGTCCTGCTCTGGCAGGTGCGCATGGTTCATTTGGCTCTCCGAATGAAGTGAGGATGAGCCGTATAGGCACCACGCATTTATCTGCTCGAAATCACGTAGTCCTGACCACTGTGCACCGGGCAATACATTGGTTAGACTGCAACTTATCGCTTGACTACCAAGTCGAATCCGAACAGACCTGCCGGTCAACATGAGGAGATGTAAAGATGTCCGATGAAACCCAATTTCCAGAGCTGTTAGCTCAGGCAAATCGGCTGGAGTATGACTATGCAGACGGGGCTGGCATCGAGTTCGAGCCTTTTGATGAATTCCTTCCGGCTGACGAGACTGAACGATGGTTTCGAGCTTGGACTGGTAACCCCGCTGCCGATGGCTCACACTTTCGCGTGTTTGGGCAAGATGGCTCGGGCGGGTACGCGGCATTCTGGACCGTTCGACAAGACGCCGACTTGCTGGAACAGCCAGTTGTATTCATGGGGTCTGAAGGCGAAACTGCCGTGGTAGCTTGTAGCTTCCATGACTATCTCTGGCTTCTTGCAGCAGGACTGGGACCTTGCGAAGCGGCGTCTTTTCCGGAAGAGCCCCGGATAGCTCAGCCGCAGCTTGCGGAGTTCGCAAGGAAGAATGCTGCCCCTGGCCGGTCCGCACATGAGGTCATGGAGGCCGCCAAACACGAGTTCCCCAACTTCCATCAGCTCATCGAATCTCAATGCCGATGAGGTCGCCGATACCGATATGTTGGAAAGCGATATGCAGCAGAAAACCGTGAGAGTCCAGATTCAGTTCAAAACTGAGGCAGACGGGGGCCGAGCGACAGCAGCCAATCTCCGCTCGGGCGTCTACCGCCCGCATCTCCGCGTCAGCGGAGGCGAGTACCTTGGCGTTGTGCTGTGTAATGGGCCGGCCGATGCGGTAACGCCGGGAGAGTCTGCATGCGCGGACGCGGTTTTGATTTACGAACCTGACGTAGACTATTCAGCGCTTAACCCAGGCGTCGAGTTCGATGTGCTGGAAGGTCGGCAGGTAGTCGGTACTGGCAAGGTACTCGCTTTAGACAATCATGGACGGGACCACTAACGGCGGCATTCCAGCCGGCCAGGAGCACAGCTAGATGAAGTACAAATTGATTCGCTCGATGGCGCATAACTGGTCGCACTCCTTCATGAGCGAAATGAACTACGTGGACGGTGCCTTCGTCTACGAGGACGTGTACAGGGTGGCCAGAGAGCGACGCGGCGAAAAGGTAATTATCAACTGGATTCCGGCCGACGGCGAAGATTCGCGCGACCTCCCGCCACGGGTGCAAAAATGTGTGGATGCTTACCAGGCTGGGCTGGCAGAACACCTTCGGCGGCATCACGTTGACGCTTCAGCACTCAAGGTGTTCCGCACCGAAGTGTATGTCGCTGAAAACTTTCGCATGTACGTACGTGCTTTCGTCGTCGACGATAGAGACAAGGAACATGTGGCGTTTGTCTGGAGCTAGTCCGGCGCCTTAGCCGTCGGCCGGAAGCAAGACCGGCCAGGGTACGCGATAGCGACGAAAACGAACCTCGTCGTCAAGGGCATGGACGAAACCGCGGGCATTGCAAGCGGACTGCTTTTGTAACACAATCCGTCACACAGACCCGTGGAGCAACTGCCTTGACGCCCCGCGCACGTAGGTAATTTGATGTGGCCAGTGGTCTCCCATCAGCCACCCCAAGAATTAAGCGAAAAGCCCGGTCATCTGATCGGGTTTTTTGCATTTCCGACCGCAGAAAAAAACCTGGCTTTTCCCTGCTCCGGGAACGCGGTGTGTCGAACATCTTCATCTTGGGCAAACGTGGAAATTGGTGAGTTTCTCCATGATTCCAGTCATGTAGAATCACTCAACAATTATTTCCATGAGACAACTTCATTCGTCTCAATAACGTTCCTGTCCAACTATGACCACGACCATCGACCTTGTGAATACTCCCGCCCCGGGTGCGCTTGCCAACCGCGACGCCGCGGTACCGCTGCAGCACATCGACACCCTGGTAACCCGCACCGATGCCAACATCGGCAACGCCAACGTGACCTCGGTCGCACAGCAATTGCTCGACTACGACACGGAAGCCATGGTCTGGCAAGACAAGCCGCACCTGTCGCTAATGCTGTCGAGCGTCCTCAAGTGGGTGATGATCGCCGTGATCTGGACCGTCGCCCTGGCCGTCTTCGCGCCGAAGCCCGTCCTGCCGGCAAGCGAACAGGCCCAAGTGGAAGCGGCGCCGGCCGAAAAGCCGGCCAAGAAAAAATCCGGGCGTAACGCCAAGCAGGCGAAGGCAGCCGAGGAAAGCCAGGCAGCGGCGGCCGAGGAAAGCGCGGCAAAGCAGCCTGCGAAAGACGAGCTGTCCTGGCACACCATCCTCACATGGCTAGGCTTCCTGGTGTTCGCGTACCAGGTCTACGCGCACCTGATGTGGGCGCTGCGCCTGAAGTGCATCAAGTACAAGATGACCTCGCAACGCCTGACGATCGAGTCCGGCATCTTCAGCAAGATCAACAATACCTACGAACTGCACAAGCTGAATGCGGGCCAGATCCACAGCCCCTTCTTCCTGCGCATGTTCGGCTGCGCCAACCTGTACGCTGGCGTGTGGCTGAGCGGCATCCGCAATGCCGAGGCGGTGCGCGACCTGATCCGCAATGCCGGCCAGATCGAAGCCAGCCGCGTGGACAAGGCGCGCTTCCGCTGACACGCTCCGCTCTACTTCAGGACGAAAAAAACCCGGCAATTGCCGGGTTTTCTTTTTCAGCGGGTCCCGCTGGGCCGATCAGTAACGATTCGGGTTGTTCGGACGCGCATCCGCACGGTTCGGCACGCCATCGCCGTCGCGGTCATGGCGCGGCGCCACGCGGTCGCCATGCTGCCAGCCGCCACGTTCCAGGTACCAGCCATTCCGGTCACGGCGCCATTCTGCGCGCTGGTAGACATAGCCCGGACGCACTTTCTCGTAATGGCCCTTCACCCAGGTGTAACGGCTGCCCGTCCAGTTCCAGTAACCCGGCACCCATTCGAAACCGCGGCGTGCGGCCTGCACAGCCTCGCGGCGCGGCGCAGGCGGCGCCTTTTTCACGATGATGACCTCGGTATGGCCATGGGGCTGGTAGGCTTGTGCCGGGCTGAGGGCTGCGGTGCTGATCAGGACGGCTGCTGCAGTCAAGAGGATTCGTTTCATGGTAGTGCTCCTTTTGTTTCGGTGTGAGATCACTATAGCCAACGCTTCCTGCGCACAGTAGTACTGATGCAAGTTCTTACAATCGAAACAATCCCTGCTGGGAACGTAACAGCGGCGTAACCACGGCCGCGCCATTTGTAACAAGGGAGCCGCTTTCCACGGCCGGAAAACAAAACAGCCGGCATCAGCCGGCTGTTTGCGCTACCAATTCCTAACGGACAGATTAGTCCAGCTTCCAGGCGTAGTCGACCTTGGTGGTGGTCTGTGCCGGCGAGCCGTCCTTGGTGCCCGGCTTGAATTTGCAAGCCGACAGGCCTTTCTGGGCAGCCCGGTCCAGGCCTTTGAAACCGCTCGATTTTTCCAGCTTCGAATCGATGACGCTGCCGTCGGCGCCGACCACGAAGCTCATCGAGGTCACGCCCTGCTCTTCGTTCATCAGGGAAGCTTTCGGGTATTCGACCTTGCACTTCGACGGATCGAAGGAAGCTGGCACTTCAGCAGCGAAGGCCGAGCCGGCGAAGGCGGCGAAAACGAGGGTAACAACTGCGCTCAGGTAAGGCTTTTTCATAATTAGTATTCCCAAAAAGTGAGTTAATGTGCCGCTGGCTGCTTGCGGTCTTTCAGTGTGCCCGGCAGGAATCGCCGTAAATTAAAATTCTTCCCATTCATCGTTACCAGCGGACACCGGCGCCTTCTTCGGCTTGGCCGTGGCGCTTGCCGCTGGTGCAGCCGCTGCCTTGGCAGCCGGCTTCTTCAGCGCCGGACGTGCAGGCTGTGCAGTGCGGGCGGCCGGAGCGCGCACCGCAGGCACGCTGGCGACAGGCGCCGCCACCGGGGCCGGTGCCGCGCCCTCTTCGCCTTCGATCAGCTTGAAGATGCTGACCACGCGCGCCAGCTCGCCGGCCTGGTCCTGCAGGCTCTGGGCCGCGGCGGCCGCTTCTTCCACCAGCGCAGCATTTTGCTGGGTCATGCTGTCCATCTCGATGATCGACATGTTCACCTGCTCGATGCCGGCGCTCTGCTCGGCGCTGGCGTTGGCGATCTCGCCCATGATGTCGGTCACGCGTTTCACGCTCGCCACCACTTCGTCCATCGTCACGCCGGCCTGGCCGACCAGCTTGCTGCCGCGCTCGACTTTTTCCACCGAGTCGCCGATCAGGGTCTTGATCTCTTTTGCCGCCGCAGCCGAACGCTGGGCCAGGTTACGCACTTCGGATGCCACGACCGCGAAGCCGCGGCCTTGTTCGCCGGCACGGGCTGCCTCGACTGCCGCGTTCAGCGCCAGGATGTTGGTCTGGAAGGCGATGCCGTCGATCACGCCGATGATGTCGGCGATCTTGCTGGCCGAGCTGTTGATCTCGCCCATGGTGCCGACCACTTGCGACACCACGTCGCCGCCCTTGCGGGCCACGTCGGAGGCGCTGGCTGCCAGCTGGTTCGCTTCACGAGCGTGCTCGGCGTTCTGGCGCACGGTGGTGGTCAGGGTTTCCATGGCCGAGGCGGTTTTTTCCAGCGAGCTGGCCTGCAGTTCGGTACGCGAGGACAGGTCGATGTTGCCGGCGGCGATTTCACGCGAGGCGGTGCCGATGGTCTCGGTGCCGCGGCGTACCTGGCCGACGATCTTGACCAGGCTGTTGCGCATTTCGTTCATTTCCGACAGCAGGCTGCCTTTCTGGGCGGTGCTGGTGTCGATGTCGATGGCCAGGTCGCCATGGGCGATGCTGCCGGCAATCCTGGTGGTGTAGTCAGGCTCGCCGCCCAGCTGCCTGATCAGGCCGCGGGTGATGAACCAGGCAGCGGCCACGCCCATGACGACGGCGACGACCAGCATGATGACCATGAAGTTACGGGCGTTGACGAAAGCGGCGGCGGCGTCGGCCTGGCTCTGCGCGCTTTGCTTGTCTTCCAGCGACACCAGCTTGTCCAGTGCTTCGGTCCACTTCTTCTGGACCGGACGCACTTCCTTGACCATCACGCGGGTCGCGTCCATGGCGTTGTTGGCCAGGTAGAGTTCCGAGGCCTTGGCGATCGCCGGCAGGGCGGCGGCTTCGTGCTGCTTGACTTCGGCCAGCAGGGCCTTCTCGGCGTCGCTGCCGTCGGTCGCGAAGATCTGGCTGACCTTGGTCTGGGCTTCGTTGTACTTGGCGGTCTGTTCCTTGAACTTCTTGAGTTCCGGCTCCATGTCGGCAGGGTCGGCCATCAGGGTCAGCACGCGCAGCGATGCCAGGCGGTCCTGCACGTTGTTGCGCATCTCGATGACCATGCGGCTCGAGACATTGTTCACGCTAACCACGTGATCGAGGCGGTCCTGGATCTGGGCCATGCGCAGCACGCCGACCACGGTCACCGCCACCAGCAACACCAGCACCAGGGCGAACCCCAGCCCCAAGCGCATACCGACCTTCATGTTCGATAAATTCATTTCGCCTTCCCTATTCTGTCTTGTCCAGATTTGCCTGTTGGGGTGTCCGCCTGAAGTCCTGTCCAACCAACTTCCATTACGGAAAGTATTTCCGTCAGGATAAATCAAAGTTGGGCGTTAAAACAGGAAAAAAATCTGCATCTGCAAAAACGTCCGCGGGACTGGAACGTTTCCTCAGCAAATCTCTTTGATGAGCGAAATTATGGATGGGGTCTTGCCCTAGAGCAAGCTTGGTCTTGAGCTGTCTACACAAATGTTCATTTCCTTGTAGCAAATTTCCTACATCTGATGAAAAAAACCGGCAAATTCTTGCTACTCACATCACGCCCATTCCCTTAAAGAATGATGTATAGCCATAGGGAAACTTAAGGAACGGCATTTTCTTCCCTGTTCACTTGGCGTCAAAACGGTGACGCTTATCCGCCTGCGTAAAAAAAACGGCGCCCGAAGGCGCCGCTGTCCAGCTACCGGCTTGCTACGCGCTCAGTTGCCCAGGCCGAGTTGCTTCAGGGCCGCCGCATGCTGCTCGGCGTTCAGGTTCGATGTCGACAGCCCCTGGATGGCGGCGTCCTTGCCCGCGCTCTGCGTCTGCTTCAGCAGCGCGTTCAGGTCGGCGCCCGGCGGGATGGCCACGCCGGCCTGCTGCAGGACAGCGCGCTTGACCGTATCGGGAATCGCGGCCTGCGAACCGTACTGCGCCAGCGGAGCAACCAGGGCGGCGTTCAGCTGCACCGCCGATTTCACGGCCGGCAGGGCCATCAGGTTGACCGGCTGCGCCAGGCGGCCGGTGTCGGCGGCGTCGCCGGTGCGGATGGCCACCGCGGTCGACTGGCTATCCGACTCGTCGGTCTTGCTGGCCCACGCCAATGGCAAGGACGTGGTGCTCTTGAGGTCCTTGGCCGTGTTCTTCGCCGAAACAGCGCCGTCCTTCACCTTCACCGCACCTTCCTTGACCTTGGTCCAGGTGGACGTCTGCTCCGGCGCTTCGGTCACGGTGGTGCCGCGTTCGCGCGTCGCCGGGGCATCGACGGCATCGGCACGGGCGCGCGTCGGCTGCGACTCGTCCACCGCGCCGGAACGCGGACGGCTGGTCGGTTCCTCCGCGCTGCGCTTGCCCGCCACCTGCACATAGGCATCCACTTGCACGCCATGCTGGCTGCTGGTGCTGACCGCATCGCGCGTCGTCAGGCCGCCCGTGGCGTTGATCTCCGCGCTCTGGCCGGCATCGACCTGGGTGCCCTGCATGTCGGTCTTGCCGCCCGAATTGATCACGAGCTTGTTACCGGCAACGAGGTCGGAACCCTTTTCCGTCGTCGTGCTCGCATCCGACACCCCGACGCCCGCCTTGGCGGTGACGCTTTGCGCCTTGGCCGTACGCGAGCCCGATAGGCCGGCGTCGACTTTGGTGCTGTCGGAATCGGTGCTGCTCTTTGCCGCTAGCAAGTTGACGTTGGCGTCGCTACCCAGGGTGACGTCGTTGCCGGCGCCCACCGTGGTGCCGACCAGGGTCAGGTCGTTCTTCGCCTTGATCGTCAGGTTGTTGCCGGCCTGAATGCTGCCCACCTGCGCCGTCGTGCTGCCGGTCGATTCGTCCTCCACCTTGACGTTAACGCTGGCGCCCTTCTTGGCGCCGCCCGAACCCTTGCTGGCGTTGACCTCGGCGCTCACGGCGCGGGTCGACGCCGATGTCGAGGCGGTGCTGTCCGCCGATACCATGTCGACCCGGCCGCCGGCGTCGATGCTGGCGTCCTTCGCCGCCGCCAGTTGCGTCCCCTCGAAGCGGGCGTCGCCGGTCGTCTTGATGGTGAGGTTGCCGCCCGCTGCGATGCTGCCGGTCACGGCCTGGCTGCCCATGTTCGAACCATTGGTGCTGGTATAGCCGGCGCCTAGCTTGGCGCCCACATCGCCGGTCACGCCCAGCTCCACGCGCGCATCGACGTTGATCTTGCTGCCGTTGCTGGTGCTGGTCGTGGTATTGCGCGCGGCATCGACCTGCAGGCTGCCGGCCGTGATGCTGGTATCGCCGCCGCTGGACAGGCGCGTGCCTTCCATGCGCGTCGCGCCGCTCGACTCGGTGATGATCTTGCCGCCGGCCACCAGGTTACCGGCCTGGGCGGCCGTGGTCTGGGTGCTCGTTGTGTCGCTGGTGCGCGTGTAGTTGGCATCCATGCCGATCGTCGGCCCGCCGAGCAGGCCAGCCGCGCTGCCCGGTTTACCGCCCTTGAGGTCGTTGAAGGCCTTGGTGGTCTCGAAGTCGACGCTGACGCCGATCGAGCCCTTGTTGACGGTGACGGTTTCCTCGTGGTTGCTGGTATCGATGGCGGCGAGCTGGTTGATCTCCTTGCCCCTCTGGACCAGATCGCCGGCCGCGGTGAACTGCGCACCACGCTCGGTCAGCACGTCGGTCGCTTCGCGCGTGATGCTGCCGCCCGAAGTGAAGCTGGCCACGGTGCTCTTGTCGCTGTTGCTCTTCAGGTCGCGCTGGGTGTTCTCGACGGTTGCCAGCTTGACGCCTTCGCCGCCGCCCGAGTACAGGTTCTCGGCCACGGCCTTGCGCGTCATTGCCATGGGATCGGCCGACACCGAGACGTTCAGGCCCGTGGTTTCGCTCTGCACGTTGTAGCTGGACTTGTTGCGCGCTTCCAGGATATCGATGGTGTTTGCCTTGACGTCGATGTCGCCGCCCGCCACCACGCGCGTGCCCTCGAACATCGCGTTGTTCCCGGCCGTGACGCTGGTCTTGCCGCCGGAGGTCAGCGACGACACGCGCGCCGTGCTGTTCGATTCCTGCGAGTGGGTGCTGGTGGTGCTGTGGGTCAGGCTGAGCGAAACGCCTTGGTTACCCGCCACATCCGCCGCCGCGCGGGCCACCTCGGCCACCGACGTGCCGCCGCTGGCCAGGTCGCCGATGCTCTTGACCATTGCCAGGTCGACGCCGACCGACACGCCGGTCGTGGTCGTCTTCTTGTCGATCGTCTGCTCGTAGGTATCCTGGCCTGCCAGCAGCTTGACATCGGTGGCATGCACCGCCAGGTCGCCGCCCGCCGCAACGTCCGAGCCGCGCACGGTCAGCGTCTTGCCGGCCGAGAGGCTGGTGTCGCCGCCGCTGGTGATGGCCGAGGCGACACTGGTGCCGGTCGTGGTCTTCGTGGTCTCGCTGGTGTCGGTCTTGGCGTAGCCGACCGCGCCACCCTTGGCAGTGAAGCCGCTGCTGATCTCCTTTTTCATATCGGTGACCTTGTTCAGGTCCTGGCGGTCGACGATCTTCAGGTCGCGGCCCGCGTCGATACCGACCTTGCCGTCGGCCTTCACGGTGCTGCCGGCCACGGTCACGTCGTTGCCGCTCGTGATGCTCAGGTTGCCGCCGCTGCTCACGCTGGCGCCGATCTGCTTCACGTCGACTTCGTTACGCGACCAGACCGTGCCGTTGCGGCCGTCGCCGGTCGAGCCGGCGACGGTGTCGGCGCGCTTGTCCTCGATGGTGTCGAACACGACGTCGTTGCCGGCCTTGATCGTGGCGTTGCCGCCGGCGGCCAGGTTGGCGCCGATCACGCGCACGTCGCGCGCCGCGTCGAGCGCCAGGCTGTCCCTGGCCTCGATGGTACCGGTGGGGCCGATCGTGGTGCGGCCATAGGTATCGTCGCCGCGGAAGACTGCCGCCGTTTCGTTGACGATGCTGCCTTCGGTCGAGGTGAGCGCCACCGTGTTGGCGCGGATGGTGCCGCCGGTGTTGGTGATGTCGCCCCTGGTCTTGACCGTCAGGTCGTTGCTGGCCACGATCGTGCCGCCCTGGTTGACCAGCGTATCGCCTTCGATGCGCACGTCGCGCGCCGAGATCACGCTGCCGTTCAGCACCGCCGCGCGGGTCGCCGCCGACAGGTAGACCACCGGCGCCAGCACCTTCTGGCCGTTGACCGAGGTCTCGACCATCCACACCATGTCCTCGGTCAGCTTGCCGGCCTGCTCGGCGCTCAGCGCCGTGCCGAAGCTCAGCCCGAGCGCGGCGCTCTGGCTGGCCGCGTTGTCGAGCAGGGCCTTCATCTGGTCCGCTTCACGCGTGTAGCCGCCGAGCAGGTAGTTATTCGTCTGCGCCACCAGCTGGTCGCGCACCAGCTTCGCTTCGTAGTTGGCGTCGCCCAGGCGCTTCTGCACGGTCTCGGTATCGAAGCCGAGGCGCTGCGCCAGGTAGTTCGAGCCGAACGCGCTGCCGCTCACGAACAGCGGATTGGTCTCGACCAGGTACTGGGTGTTGTTCGGCGCGGCCGGCACGTACAGGCCGTTCGGGCTGGTCGGCAGGGCCAGGTTCGGGCCGGTGAACGGCACGCCGTTGGCGCCGACCACCGTGGTCAGGCCGCTGGCAGCCCCGTTCACCAGTACCGGGGTCAGGCCGCCTGGCTTGGCGGCGCCGCTGCCCGCCTGGGCGGCCAGGCCGTCCTTGCTGCGGACTTCGGCGCCGTCGGGCGTTCTGTCGTCGGCATCGGCCTTGTCGATCCCGGCCAGGCCGTCGCGATCGTGGCTCTTGTCGGCCGTGGCGGCATCGACCCCCGCGGCGCTGCCTTCGCCCTTCGGCTTGTCGCTGTCCGCCGCCAGGGGCGTCGGCCTTTTGCTGATCAGCGTGATCGGGGCGTCGGCCGTGAACGTGCCGCTGGCGTAGATGCCGGCGTTGTAGGCGGGACGGCCTTCCAGTGCGGCGCTGCCCGTCAGCTTCAGGTAATTCATCCCGCTCCTGAGCCAGGTATAGGGATTGTTGTCGGCATCGCTGCAACCCCACCAGTCATCGTTGCACTGGTTGTGCCAGGTCCGCGGCGCCTCCTCCGTACCGTAGTAGGTGGGAAGATCGTTGTAGGCTGCTTCGCTCGTAGGGAACCATACCTCGTCGTCATCGGCCCGGATCCACACCAGGCGCGACAGGTACTCGCGCTGCAACAGCATGTCGGCGTTGACAAAAGCGCCGGCGACGCCTTTTTTCGAGATGCTCACGTCGCGTCCGGAGATCAGCGCCAGCTTGTTCGCGCCCGAGTCCCAGTAGGTGAGCTTGATGTTGCCGTCGGCCAGCAGCTGCGCTTTCGCCTTGGGCGTGAAGGAATAAGTCTGGTCGGCGTAGAAGTCCATGCGCCATGCGCGGCTGTGCGCGCAATTGTTGCCGGTGACCTTGTTGCAGTTGAAGTTGCCGCTGTCGATCACCTGGGTCAGGCCGATTTCCTTCAGCTCGCCCCGCTGGATCGTCGGCAGCTCCTTGCCGGACTGGTTCAGGAAGGCGCCGGTTTCGATGCTCAGGTTGCCCTGCGTGTGGACGTTGTTATAGTTCGACACGCTGCCGTTGTTGCCGCCGAGTCCCCCATTCAGTCCCAAGGTACGGAAGCTCAGGTCGCCCATGACCTCGATGTTGCCCGTATCGTCGTTGTTGATTGCCCCGCCCAAGGTGGTCAGCCTGGCGGAGCCGGTGCCGAACACCCAGCCCTGGTTCACCAGGTTGCCCTGCGTCGCACCCAGCACCATGCCCCCGCGTGCCGAGATACCGCCGCTGGCGGTATTGGTGATGTCCATCGCCGTCAGGTTCAGCGCGCCGTCGGCATGCAGGGCGCCGGCGTTCCAGGTACTGCTTATGCTCGACAGCGTGAGCGTACCGCCGCCACCGATCGTGGTCAGGATCTTCGCCTGCGCGACCTTGTTGTGCAGCGCGTTGGCGGTGATGGTCACGTTCCCGCCGACGATGCTGTTGTTGTTGTCGAGGTTGACCAGGCCGCCGACGCGGCCGATGGCCAGCGCGCCGCCGCTCTCGATGTCGCCGTCGTTGTCGAGTTTGAAGAGGCTGAGTCCGGTCTGCACGTCCAGGTCGCCGCCTGCGGCGATGCGTCCGTCGTTGTCCAGATCACCTTGGAGCTGGAGCGCGACGTTGCCGCGTCCGGTAATCTTGCCGGCCGCGCTGTTGCTGGCCGCGGCTGCCACATTGATCGTCAGCGCGCCGTTCGAGGCGATCTCGCCCTGGTTTTCGAACTTCTTGCCCGCCCCGCTGCTGGTGACGGTCAGCGTGCCGCCAGCGGCGCCCTTGTCAAGCGCCGCCACCGTGACCAGCTTGCCCATGTTGGCGACGCTGGCGCCGGTCAGCGCCAGGTTGCCGTTCGATTGCACCAGGCCCTTGTTGTCCACAATGGCGCCATCGAGCGCCAGCGTGGCGCCGGCGCCGCCGACCGCCAGCAGCTTGGCGTCGGCGGTGTTTTCCAGCTTACCGGTCACGTCGATGTCCAGGCTGTCGCCCTGCACCAGGCCGGCGTTCGTCAAGGCGCCGCCATCCAGGTCGAGAGCGCCGCCGACGATGATGCCGCTTTCCGTGTTGTCGATGCGGGCAAAGGCCAGCGGGCCGCCCACCGTCAGGCCGGTGCCGGCCTGGATGCGGCCGCTGTTCTTCAGGTCCTGGTCGCCCTGGGTATTGGCCAGCGTCAGCGCGGCGCCGCTCAGCAGCTTGCCGCTGTTGTCGATGCCGCCCGCAGTCAGCGCCAGGCCCGCATTGCCCTGCATGTTGCCGCTGTTGGTCAGCTTGCCGGCGGCATTCGCCCGGACCGTACCCGCGCCGATCACGCTGCCGTGGTTCTCGATGGCGCTGCCGCCCTGCAGGGTCAATTCGCCGCTGCCGGTTACCCGGAGCGTGGCGCCGGCCGCGTTGACGAAGGTCGTGCCGACGCCGATGTCGAGCCAGTCGCCGCCCTGCACCACGCCGCTGTTGTTCAATGTATCCAGGCGCAGGCGGGCCTGCTGGCCCAGGATCACGGCGTTCGCCGCGTTGGTCAGCTGGGCCAGGTGGCCAACGCTGCCCAGTTCCAGCAAGCCGCCGGCCTGCAGGCGCCCCTTGTTGTCGAGCGTGAAGGCCTGCGCGCCGCTGTCCACCGCCAGGCCGCCGGTCGCGGCCAGGGTGCCGCTATTGTCCAGGCCAGTGCCGGTGCCGATGCGCAGGTTGCCCGCGCTATGCATGAAGCCGCTGTTATTCACACTCGCACCGCTGGCCGCGAGCGTGCCGTCCAGGCTGCGTGCGCTGCCGCTGTTGACCAGCGCGCCGCCAGCGGCGAGCGCCAGGCCGTTCGATGATTGCAGCGCCCCGGCGCTCCCGATCTTGCCCCGCGAGCTCAGCGTCAGGGCGCCGCCCTGGGTCAGGACCTGTCCTCCCGCGCGGATGTCGAGGTCGCCCTCGGCATCGACCGTCAACGCGCCGCCCGATTGCAGCGTGCCGGCGTTGTCGAGCGTGCCCGCGGTGATGGTGGCGGCTGCGCCCAGCATCAGTCCGCCGCTGTGGTTCTCGATGTTGGCGCGATGGCCGGCACTGCCGACCGTCAGGCCGGCGCCGGACTGGATGCGGCCACTGTTGCCGAGGTCGAATGCGGCAGCCGTGCCGTCGATGCGCAGTGCGCCGCCGGCGAGCAGCTTGCCGCTGTTGTCCAGCTTCTTGTCAAGCGTCAGGCCAAGATAGTCGATTCCTTGCAGGGTGCCGCTGTTGGTGACCTCCTGTGCTGCCACCGCCGCGTCGCCGGCGGCGGCGATGGTGCCGCTGTTGACGAGGGTCTGCGCATTCAGCGCCAATGCGCCGTCTGCGCCTTCGTCCGCCCTAGCCAAGGTGACGATGCGGCCGCTGTTGTTCAGCTTTGCCGCGCTGTCCAGCGCCAGGCTGCCGCTGGACTCGATCGTGCCGGCGTTCGTGATGCTGGCGGCGTCGATGCCGAAGCTGCCGCCGGCGGCGGTAGCGGCCACCAGGCCGTCGTTGCCGAACACGCCGAGCGCCAGCGTGGCCGCGCTGCCCGACAGGATGGCGTCGCCCGTGTTGGTCAGGTCCGCGCGGCCGGAGACGCCGCCGATGACCAGCGTGCCGCCGGCCTGGATGCGGTTGTTGTTGGTGAGGGTGAAGGCCGCGCCGCTGCCGGCGATCGTCACATCGGCCAGCGATAGCAGCTTGCCTTTGGCGCCGTTGGTCAGCACCGTGCCGACCGTGGCGACAAGGGGTCCGCCCGCCTGCGCGGTGCCGGTATTCGTCAGCGTGGCACGCGCCACCATATCGAGCTTGCCGGCGGCGCCAATGGCGCCGCTGTTGTCGATGCTGGCGCCGTGCAGCGCGATGTTGCCATCGGCGCCGCCGTCGGCACGGGCCTGGGTCACCACGGTGCCCGTATTCACCAGGACGCCGTCGGCAGTCAGATCGAGATTGCCGTCCGATTGCAGGGCGCCGTGGTTGCGCAACGCGCCATCGGCGTCGATGGACAATGCCGCGCCGGCCTGGCCGCGCGTCAGCACCAGGCCCGAGGCGGTATTCGTCACGTCGCCGGATGCCGTCAGCAGCAGGCCTTCGCCGGCCTGGAGGATGCCCGCGTTGACCAGCGATTCCAGCACCAGCGTATCCAGGCCGGCCGCGATGGTGCCGGTTACGCCATTGTTCAAACGCGCGCGGTGGGCGGCGTCGCCGATGTCCAGCGCGCCGCCGGCCTGGACCAGGCCGTGGTTGTCCAGCGCGAAACCGGCATGCCGGCCGCTGAGGGTCATGTCGTTTGTCGCCAGCAGCTTGCCGCTGTTGATGAGGTCCGTGTCGACCGCGGCCGCGAGGCCGGCGCCGGCCTGGGCCACGCCGCGGTTGTCGAGCGAAGCGGCCCGCAGGCCGAGCGTACCGCCCGCCAGCAGGCTGCCGCTGTTGACGACCTGGCCGCGCGCCTCGACGGCCAGTCCGGCCGCCGCCTGCAGCAGGCCGCTGTTGCTCAGGCTGGACGCATGCAGCGCGACGCCCTCTTCGCCGATCACCGAGCCGGCGTTGGTGACGGCCGCGCCGTCGAGCGCGATCGCCTCCGCGCCGGTAACGCGCGTGCTTGCGTCCAGGCCGAGCGCGCCCTGCCCGGCATCCAGCGCCAGCGCACCGTGCGCCGTGACGCGCGTCGCATCGAGTTGCAGGCTGCCGTTCGTGGTGGCGAGCGTCAGTTCCTTGCCGCTGTAGATAGCTGCCGCGCCGACCTGCAGCGCATCCGTTCGCATGCCGAGCGCGCCATCCGCGCCCCAGGTGCTGCCGGCGATCGTGGCCTTGCCCGCCGCCGTCAGCGACAGGTCGCCGCCCGCATGGCGCAGCGCCTCGGTATTCCCGGCGCTGGCAGCGTCGCGCAAGGCGCCGCCCGCGTTGACGTTCAAGTCGCGCCCGGCGCGCAGGCTGGCCTCTTCCAGCACGATGTCGGCGCCGGCAGCCTTGAGCGCCACGTCGCCTGCGGCGCTGATCGACGCGTTGCGGCCACTTACCGCAATGCCGCCGCCCTGCCCCCTGGCGTTCACCGCGATATCGCCGGCCTGGGCACTGAGGCGCCCTTGCAGGGTGATCTGGCCCCTGGCGTCGATTGCCAGTTCGGCGGCGCTGGCGGCGGCGTCGCCCAGCAGGCGCACGCCCACGCCTTCCTCGGTCGCCATCAGGCGGATGCGGTTGGCGTACATGCCGCCCAGCGCGCTCGAATCGATGCCGAGCGCCGGCGCGGCCGTGTCGGCGCCGCTGGCGCTAGCGCTGCGGCTGGCGTAATCCCAGTGGTTGGCGCCGGCGGCCAGCGTCAGGTCGCCCGCGTTGACCTGGCCGTCGATGCGGATCGAGCGCGCCACCAGGTCGAGGTAATCAAGGCCGGTGCCGTTCAGGCCCGTGCCCGACACCACGATATCGCCGCGGCCCACGCGCAGCCCGGTCATGCGGCCCTCGGCGTCGAACACCGGCACGCCGGTGCTCAAGGTCGCGCGCGGCGTGTTGATGAAGCCGCAGCCATCGCAGGTGATGCCGTAGGGGTTGGCGATGACCACCTCGGCGGCGCTGCCCAGCACCTCCATGTGCCCGGCCAGCGTGCTGCGGCTGGCGCCCGTGACTTCGTTCAGGATGATCCTGGCGCTGTTGTTCAGGTTCAGGTTGGCCGATACCTGGCCGGCCAGCTGCGACTGGCGCGTCATCTGCGAACTGTCGCCGTTGTTCAGCACCATGCCGTTGCGCGCGACGTTGAACTCGGTGAAGACGTTGTGCGACACACCGGCGTTGTTGGCGGTGGCAATGTCGACCACCTGCACGCCGTTCGGCGCCTGGTACACCTTGGTGTTCCCGCCGGCGACGACCACCTGGGCACCGGCCATACCGGGGAAGGCGCACAGCGAGGCGCCGAACAGGGCGAAGGCCAGCGGGCGCAGGCGTAGGGTGTGGTGTGGCAGTCGATTGACGTGGGCTGGTTTCATGGTGGCGTTCTCCGCGGGTCCGGCAAGGGTGGCGCAGCGCTCGGGCTGCGGCCTGGTGTTCTGGTCGATGGTTCGGGTGGTGTTCACAGCGTGGCGCGCAGCTGCAGGTAGAGGCGGCTGCTTTCGCGCCGCAGCCCTTCGGTCATGCCGAGCGGCCAGGCATTGAAGACGTCGAAGAACAGGTCGCCGCTACTGACGCTCACGCCGAGGGCGCCGCCGCTCAGGTAGCCGGCCTGGCTGTCGGGACCGCGGCGCTTGACGCGGCCATAGTCGATGCCGAGGTAGGGCCGCAGCAGCGCCGGGCGCGCGCCCACGCTGAAGGGAATCCGCGTGGACAGGTCGTTGCGCAGCACGAAACCGGTGTCGCCGCTGATGGTAGTGTCGACAAAGCCGCGCACGCTGTAGATACCGCCGACCAGCACCTGTTCCGAGCCGTACAGCATGTCGATGCCGCGCTGGCCATTTAGGCTGCTGCTCAGGTTCAGGTCGATCCCCTTCAGCGCCAGCGGCAGGAAGTACGAGGCGCCGTAGCGCAGCTTGCGGAACTGGGCGTGCGGCGCATTGCCCGGCAGGCCGGGCGCGTCGTCCAGCGCGCCGAACTTGTGCAGCCCGCGCGAGAAGCCCAGCTGCAGCGACACCACGCCGCCCAGCCACTGCCGCTGCAGGCTGGCATCGATGTCCCAGACCGACAGCGTACGGCTGCTGGTGGCCAGGAACTGCTCGGCCAGGTAGTTGTCCGCGTCCTTGCGCGTGAGGGTCGTGCCGAGCGTGGCGCGGCTGGTCTGGTCGCGGTAGACCACGCGTTCGACCTGCACGAAGCGGCTGTCGCTGTCGCCGTTCGAGCGCAGCTGCTGGCCGCCGGCGGTGTTCAGGGTGCTCACGTACAGCGAATCGTTGATGCCGAAGGTGAAGGTGTTGTAGCCGTAGGGGACCACGTAGGCCAGGCTCTTCGACACCGAGCCGGCGCGCGCGTAGTCGGTCGGGATCGCGCGGCGGTAGGTGAGGTTCAGGAAGTCGTTCAGGCCGAAGGGATTGTCCAGGCCCAGGCTGACACTCGCCTGCTTGCGCCCGGTGCTTTCGCCGCCCTGGTTGTCGGCCGAGGCGGTCACGCGCCAGCGGCGTGCCGGCGTGTTCTTGATCGAGACGATGCTGCCGCCGGCTTCCTGGCCGGGCAGCAGTTCCAGGGTCGCGTTGTTCGACGGCAGGCGGTTGATCTGCTCCAGGCCCATCTCGAGGTCGCGCAGGTTCAGCGGCTTGCCGGCCAGGCCGGGGAAAGCCCAGTCCAGCAGGATGCTGTTCTTGCCGCCATCCTCGAGGACGATGCCTTCGAGCCGGCCTTCGACCACCAGCACCGCCAGGGTGCCGGTCGAGGCATCCTGCTCGCGGATGTAGGCGCGCGCGCCGATCCGGCCGCGCGCGATGTAGTCGGCCACGATGTCGGACAGCAGCTGCTGGATATCGTCGATGCCGAGGCAGCGTCCGGTATAGGCCGTGCCGACCCGGGCGCGCGTGTCGTCGGACAAGTGGGGCGCGGCGTCGATGCGCAGGGCGCGCACGTTCACGCAGCCGGAACCGGGCCGGCTCGGCGCGGTGGGCTGCGCGGGAACGTCGATCTGCAGCGGACGGCGGCTGTTGTCGAGCGACTGCTGCAGCTCGGCGCGCTGGCGCTCGTCCTGCTCGCGCTGGATGCGGCTGGCATTGCGGCTCGCTTCGGACAACTCGGCGGCGCTCTGGGCAAAGGCGTTCGTCGAGCAGGTTAACAGGGCGGCAAGCGCGGCGGCGGTGCGGCGCATGGTCGAAGCGGAAAGCGGCATGGGCAGGGTTGGATAAATAAACGGGGAACGGCCGGCGCCACGCAGCGCGTGCAAAACAGCAGGATGCAAGGGGGCTTTCCGCTTATCCACAGGACAAAAGCGGCCTTGTAACACCTGGTATCAGCAGACGGGAAACGTGATTCTCGGAGGATGCAGCGGGATACTATCAGTAAATAATTACAATAAAAATATCCCGAAGTGTTTATTCCAAGATAATTTATGTATGAGGAATAAAAACGACAGCCAGTAACATTCCGGAACCGGAATGTCACATGTCGTGCAATTTAAGCGGGCCTGGATTACAGCTGGCGAATCCCGGCTGCCGCTTCGAGCAGGAGTTCCGGATTGGCCGTGGCCAGCTTCTTCGGGTCCGACAGCATCTGGCGGAAGGCGCGCGCACCCGGCAGGCCGGCAGTCAGGCCGAGCATGTGGCGCGTGATGCTGTTCAGCTTCAGGCCGTACTGGCCGTAGCGCGCCAGCTGGTCGGCGATGTAGGGTACCATCGCGGCCAGCACCTCGGCGCGGGTTTTCGCCGGCGCGTCGTCGCCGTAGAAGCGTGCATCCCATTCCGCCATCAGGTAGGGATTGTGGTAAGCCTCGCGGCCGAGCATCACGCCGTCCACGTGCTGCAGGTGCAGCGCGATCTCGTCGTTGGTCTTGATGCCGCCATTGATCAGGATTTCCAGTTCCGGGAAGTCGCGTTTCAATTGATACGCCACTTCGTAGCGCAGCGGCGGGATCTCGCGATTCTCCTTCGGCGACAGGCCCTTCAGGATGGCATTGCGGGCGTGGACGATGAAGGTGCGGCAGCCGGCATCGGCGATCGTGCCGACGAAATCGCGCACGAAACCATATTCCTCGTTCTTGTCGATGCCGATGCGGTGCTTCACGGTCACGTCGATCGTCACCGCGTCGCGCATCGCCTTCACGCAGTCGGCCACCAGCTGCGGCTCGTTCATCAGGCAGGCGCCGAAGGCGCCCTTCTGCACGCGCTCGGACGGGCAGCCGCAGTTCAGGTTGATCTCGTCGTAGCCCCACTCCTGGCCCAGCTTCGCGCTCTTCGCCAGGTCGGCCGGCTCGCTGCCGCCCAGCTGCAGGGCGATCGGATGCTCGACGTCGTCATAGCGCAGGTGGCGCTCGACGTCGCCGTAGACCAGGGCGCCGGTGGTCACCATCTCGGTGTAGAGCCAGGTGTGTTTGGTGATCTGGCGGTGGAAGACGCGGCAGTGGCGGTCGGTCCAGTCCATCATGGGGGCGACACTGAGGGTGCGGGGGCGATAGGTCATGCGGTTGAAGCGCGCCCTGGATGCTGCCGGGGAGGAGCGAAGCGCGTAGAAAAGATGGGCAAGGGGCGCATTCTACCGGAGCCGGGCGCGCGGCTCAAGCAACGGAGGCAACGGAGGCAACCGAGGCAACCGAGGCAACAGCCGCAACAGCCGGGGTCAGGTGCCGTCCCGTGGCCGCAGCAGCCCATCGGCCTCGCCGCTGCGGCGCAGCCCCTCTTCCAGGCCGACACGCGCCTGCCACCCGGGTGGCGGCACGAAGCCGGTCCACGGCGTCGTCACGTCGCGCGGCCGCCCCGGGCGCTCGCCCCACCCCACGTCCACGCACAGGCCGGTCGCGGCCTCGAACGCCGCCACCAGCGCCTTCAGGTCCAGGGGCGCGCCCGACGATACGCCGTAACGCAGCTGCACCGAACCTGCCCCGCGCAGCGCCTGTTCGGCCGCCAGGAAGGCGTCGAGCACATCGTCGATGTAGACCATGTCGAGCAGCTGTTCGCCGGACGTCATGGACAGCCGGATGCCGTCCCTGGCCGCGTTCCACAGCGCCTTGACCAGCTTCGGGCGCGGGTCGCGCGGCCCATAGGTGTCGAACAGCAGTAGCGTGGCGGCGGCCAGGCCGTGGGCGTTGACGTAGTACGCCAGGATTGCCTCGAACGCCTGCTTGGTGGCCGCGTACAGGTTCACCGGATCGTAGTCGCGGTTGCCGAAATGCTGCCAGGCGGTGCCGGTGTTCACCAGCAGGCGCACGTCGTTCGCCGCCATGGCTTCGAGCAGCTGCGTGGAAAACAGCAGGTTGGCCTGCACCAGGGTGGCAACGTCTTCCGGCCGATGCTGGGCCAGGAAGGCGGCGGCCAGGTGGAACACGGCGTCCGGCGCCGCCTCGCGCACGCGTTCCACCAGCGCCGCCGTGGCGCCGTCGAACACGTGCACCGTC
Organism: Massilia sp. YIM B02769; assembly: GCF_030411995.1. Taxonomy (GTDB): domain Bacteria; phylum Pseudomonadota; class Gammaproteobacteria; order Burkholderiales; family Burkholderiaceae_D; genus Telluria. The sequence goes on along the minus strand of NZ_JASNRC010000018.1, from coordinate 22,736 downwards.
AGTGCGGCGCGCACGTCGGCCAGCGGCGCCAGGTCGGAACCGGGGCGCACCAATACGTGCACGTCCCATCCCTCGGACACGAGGCGCCGCGCCAGCTGCGAGCCGACATAGCCCGAGGCGCCGGTGACGAGTGCGCGCCGCCTAGTCATGGCAATCGGCATCCGCACAGCGGTCGAGGCGGCGGCAGACGTCCCGGCGTCGCCTCAGGTCTTGGCCACACCGGCCCAGCTCGGCAGCGTGGTGAAGAAACAATGGGTTGCTCCGTTGAAGGTGCGGAAGCCCAGGCCGTTCTTCTCGGCCAGCAGGCCCAGGCTGCGCAGCGAGAACAGGCTGATGTGGCCGTTGCGTGGCGAGGCATACCACCAGTTCAGGCGCCCGTTCGGCGGGATATTGCCGTCGCTGGCCATGGTCGAGAACAGCACCAGGCATTCCTCGCCCATCAGCGGACGCAGGTTGGCCATCAGCACGTTCGGGTCGGGCACGTGCTCGAACACTTCGAACGAAGTGATCAGGTTGAACTGCCCGAGCGACTCGACGGTCTGGCCGTCGCCGGGGAAAGGATCGTAGCTGGTCGAATCCCAGCCCAGCTGCTTCAGGATTGCGCTGAGGCCGCCATTGCCGCCGCCGTAGTCGAGGTGGCGAATCTGCTCGCGATGCTGGCCGAACAATTGTTCGACGATGCTGGCGTTCGACTTCGGCCGCGCCGTCAGGTAGTCCGGATCGACGCGAACGTAATCCTCGTTGTAGATATGGTTCAGGAAATCTTCATCGCCCCAGCCGCTGAACTCGGGTGCCCAGGTGTACTCGCAGGCGCCGCAGCGGCGGTAATAGATGGGTACGCCGGACAGCGGCAGGTGCACGCCCGCACCTTCCATGCAATTCTTGTTGAAGTCGACGACATCGTAGAGATCGGCCGGCGTGCCGCAAATCGGGCAGGTGTGGTCCGCTGTGTGTTCCATGGAAGTTCCTTGAGGGCGCCGGGGCGCGGTTGCGTCGGGACAGGCTGGCCCATTATAGGTGGCGTCATGTTGCTGCACAAGAAAGAGGTCTCACGCAGCCAGGTGCGCTCCCCCCGGACGCTCGCCGATCTGCTGGCGCCACATCGCGTAATACAGGCCCTTGCTGTCGAGTAGTTGCGCGTGCGTACCCTGCTCGATGATGTCCCCCTTTTCCAGCACGTAGATCGTATCGGCATGCATCACCGTCGACAAGCGGTGCGCGATCAGGATCGTCATCTGCGTGGCGCGCGCCGAGATCTCGCGCACCGTGTTCGTGATCTGCTCCTCGGTCAGCGAATCGAGGGCCGAGGTCGCTTCGTCGAAGATCAGCAAGGCCGGCTGGCGCACCAGGGCGCGTGCGATCGACAGGCGCTGCTTTTCCCCGCCCGACAGCTTCATGCCGCGCTCGCCGATGACGGTGTCCAGCCCTTCGGGCGAGCGCTCCAGCAGGTAGGCGCAGGACGCCGCGCGCATCGCCGCCATGATCTCCTCGTCGGTGGCGTCCGGCTTCACGAAGCGGATGTTGTCGCGGATGGTTCCGGCGAACAGGTAAGTTTCCTGGGTCACGAAGCCGATCTGGCGCCGCACCCGGTTGTAGCGCAGCGCCGTGGTGGCCACGCCGTTATAGAACACTTCGCCGGCGGCCGGCGTGTACAGACCGACCAGCAGCTTCACCAGGGTCGACTTGCCCGAGCCCGACGGCCCGACAAAGGCAATCGTCTGGCCCAGCTTCGCGTCGAAGGAGACGCCTTTCAGCGCGTCGTCCGGCGCGCCCTTGTGGCGAAAGCGCACGTCCTGGAAACTCAGCTCGACCAGCGGGCCGATCTCCACCGGATCGGGCGGACGGCGTTCGATCGGCTTGTCGATCAGGTTCTTGAAATTCATCAGCGAGGCCTCGGCTTCGCGGTGCGCCAGGATGATATTGCCCAGCTCCTGCAAGGGCGCGAAGATGGCCACCGAGATGAACTGCATCGCGATCAGTTCGCCGGTGCTGAGCACGTCGCGGAAGATCAGCCACAGCAGCGCGAACAGGATCGCCAGGCGCAGCAGGCTCAGGGTCGAACCCTGCAGGAAGGACAGCAGGCGGATCCGCTTCACCTTTTCCATTTCCAGCGCAAAGATGGCGTCGGTCTGGCTGCGCAGGCGGCGGATTTCCGGGAAGGTCAGCCCCAGGCTCTTGATCAGCTCGATATTGCGCAGCGATTCGGTGATGAAGCCGGAATTGCGGTTGGTCTCGCGCACGATCGAACGCTGCTGGGTCTTGATCTCGCGGCTGAGCAGGCCCGTCAGCCCGCCCAGTACCAGCACGCCGACCAGGAACACCGGCACCAGCAGCCAGTGCTTGGTCACCGCATACCAGATCAGGAAGCTGACCCCGACCAGGCCGGCGAACGCGGTGTTGATGAAGGTATTGATGAAGCGCTCGCTGTCGGCGCGCACCTTTTGCAGCAGGGCCAGCATTTCTCCGCTGCGCAGGTCTTCGAATTCCTGGAACTTCAGCCTCAACAGGTGCCGCAGGCCATCGTTGAAGATCGCCACGCCCAGCTTTTGCACCACCAGCCGCGTCACGTATTCCTGCAAGGCCTTGGCCAGGCGCGACAGCACCGCCACCAGCACCGCCAGGCCGAGCAGGCGCAGCACGCGCGACACGAGTTCGGCGTCGTCGGGGCGGCGGTTGGTGACGCCGTCGATGATCTTGCCGAAGATGATGGGGTCGACCAGGGCCAGGACCTGGCTGGCGCCGGCCAGCAGCAGGGCCAGCAGGCCGAGGCGCCAGTGCGGCTTGAGGTAAGTCCAGAGGATATGCATGTGTCCATCTTAACCACCCCGCTCGCGGCGACGCGCACCGATGAGGCTGGCCTGGCGCTATGGCTGTCAAGCCCGCACGCCTGCTGGGCGCCTGATATGGCTCAGTTGCGGTAGGCCGGGCCTGGCTTATCGTTTGATCTCGGCAGCCGTTGTTGCTTGCCTTGCCATTGGTCAACCTTTAGCGAAGTCAACCATGAGGTCAATCATGCCCTTACGCAAATACCTGTGTGCCCTGGCGCTCTTGCCCGCCCTGCTGGCGCCTCTGGCCGGCCAGGCGGCGCCGCTGTACACCGTCACCGCGCTGCCGACCGGTTTCAATTCCTACGACATCAATAATCTTGGCCAGATCGCCGGCTACGTGCAAACCGAACTCGGCGGCGCCACCTACGCCGCCCTGTACGCCGGCGGTAGCATCGCGAACCTGGGCAGCTTCGGCGGCAACGTCGGCTTTGCGCGCTCGCTCAACGACGCCGGCCAGGTCGTCGGCGTTTCCACCACCGCCTCCGGGGACTTCCACGGCTTCCTGTACAGCGGCGGCAGCCTGGTCGACCTTGGCGCCGGCGCCAACGCCATCAGCCTGAATGCCCGCGGCGACGTGGTCGGCCAGCTGAGCATCGCGGGCGGCTACACCGGCTTCGTCTACCGCGGCGGCAGCATCACCCAGCTCGGCAACCTCGGCACCGGCGACGTCGGCCTGGCCTGGGACATCAACGACCACGGCAAGATCGTCGGCGAATCCTCGCTCAGTCCCGAGCTGCACGCGCCCTTCCACCCCTTCCTGTACAAGAACGGCCGGCTGATCGATCTCGGCACCCTGGCCGACCGTGAAAACAATTCCGCGCGCGTGATCAACAATGCCGGCCGCATTGCCGGCTACAGCGAAGCCGATGGCGGCGGCCTGCATGCCTTCGTCTATGAAAACGGCGTCATGACGGACGTCGGCTCATTCGGCGGCCTGAACCTCGACGTGTCCGACATCAACGAGCGCGGCGCCTTTGTCGGCAGCGCCTCCACCTGGGATGGCCCGACCGTCGGCTACATCTCCTTCGGCGGCGAGCTGATCGACCTGAACACCCTCATCGACCCGGCCTCGGGCTGGGTGATCAGCGGTGCTTCCGGCATCAACGACCTGGGCCAGATCGTCGCCAGCGCCTGCCGCGACTTCGAGTGCGGTTCGGTGCGGCTGGATCTGGTGAGCGCGGTGCCGGAGCCGGCCATGGCGCTGATGCTGCTGCCGGGGGTGGTGGCCGTGGTGGGGGTACGCCGGCGGCGCATGCGCCGGCAGGAGCACTGAGCCGGCACTGAGCGGGCGCTGAGGCGCTGAGGGGCGTTGGCGCAGAGGGACTTGGGCATAAAAAAACCCGCTGGGAGCAGCGGGTTCCTTGGCTCGAATGCAGACTGGCGTCCGCGTCCGATTATGCGCCTTCGCGCGATGCCTTCTTGCGCTCGTGTTCCTTCAGGTAGCGCTTGCGCAGGCGGATCGATTTCGGGGTGATCTCGACCAGCTCGTCGTCCTCGATGAACTCGACGGCGTATTCCAGCGACATCTGGATCGGCGGCACCAGGCGCACGGCTTCGTCGGTACCCGACGAACGCACGTTGGTCAACTGCTTGCCCTTGATCGGGTTGACGACCAGGTCGTTGTCGCGCGAGTGGATACCGATGATCATGCCTTCGTACACCGGGGTGTTGTGCTCGACGAACATACGGCCGCGGTCTTGCAGTTTCCAGATCGCGTAGGCAACGGCGGCGCCGTCGTCCTGCGAGATCAGCACGCCGTTACGGCGGCCAGCCAGTTCGCCCTTGGTGTTGTCGACCGGTGCGTACTCGTGGAACACGTGGCTCATCAGGCCGGTACCGCGGGTCAGGGTCATGAATTCGCCCTGGAAGCCGATCAGGCCACGTGCCGGGATCAGGTATTCCAGACGGACACGGCCCTTGCCATCCGACTCCATGTTCTGCAGGTCGCCACGGCGGCGGCCCAGTTCTTCCATCACGCCGCCCTGGTTGGCTTCTTCGACGTCGACGGTCAGGTTTTCGTACGGCTCGTGGCGCACGCCATCGACCATCTTGTACACGACGCGCGGACGCGACACGGCCAGCTCGAAGCCTTCACGGCGCATGTTTTCCAGCAGAATGGTCAGGTGCAGCTCGCCGCGGCCCGACACTTCGAAGGTGGTGTCGTCGTCGGTCGGCGACACGCGCAGGGCCACGTTGGCCTTCAGTTCGCGCTCGAGACGCTCGCGCAGCTGGCGGCTGGTGACGAACTTGCCTTCGCGGCCGGCCAGTGGCGAGTTGTTGACCATGAAGTTCATGGTCAGGGTCGGCTCGTCGACGGTCAGCATCGGCAGGGCTTCCGGCACGTCGGCGGCGCAGACGGTCGAACCGATGCCGATTTCTTCGATACCGTTGATCAGGCAGATGTCGCCGGCGACGGCTTCATCGACCAGCACGCGCTCCAGGCCCTTGAAGTTCAGCACCTGGTTGATGCGGCCGCGGATCGGGGTGGCGTCAGGGCCGTTCAGGACCACGACGTCCTGGCCGGTCTTGACGCGGCCACGGTTGACGCGGCCGATACCGATCTTGCCGACGTACGAGGAGTAGTCCAGCGAGGTGATTTGCATCTGCAGCGGGCCGTCCGGGTTGTCGTCGCGCACAGGCACGTACTTCAGGATGGCGTCGAACAGCGGCTTCATGTCGCCGCTGCGCACGTCTTCGGTCAGGCCGGCATAGCCGTTCAGGCCCGAGGCGTAGACGATCGGGAAGTCGAGCTGCTCGTCGTTGGCGCCCAGCTTGTCGAACAGTTCGAAGGTCTGGTTGATGGCCCAGTCGGCGCGCGCGCCCGGACGGTCGACCTTGTTGACGACGACGATCGGCTTCAGGCCCAGGGCCAGCGCCTTGCGGGTCACGAAGCGGGTCTGCGGCATCGGGCCTTCCTGCGCATCGACCAGCAGCAGCACCGAGTCGACCATCGACAGCACGCGTTCCACTTCGCCGCCGAAGTCGGCGTGGCCCGGGGTGTCGACGATGTTGATGTGGGTGCCTTCGTATTCGACCGCGCAGTTCTTCGACAGAATGGTAATGCCGCGTTCTTTTTCGAGGTCGTTCGAGTCCATCACGCGGGTGTCCACGGCCTGGTTCTCACGGAAGGTGCCGGACTGGCGCAGCAGCTGGTCGACCAGGGTGGTCTTGCCGTGGTCAACGTGGGCGATGATTGCAATATTACGAATTGCGCGTTTGGTATTTGACATGTGATTTCAGCGTGGATTTGCGTGATGTACGGATGTGTACGGTGCTGCCAATTTCGGAAACCGACTAGTATAGCACGCGGATGTGACGGATCAATGAAAAAGCCCCGCGTTTTCAACAGCTTGCCGGGATTTCAATGGTTTTTAGCGGTGACGGCGCGGTCTGGAACGATGCCGCTTCCCTTTTCCGGACGGAAATTGAGAGGCGTCGCGCATTGCTTCCGGCATTGCGTAGGGTGGACGGCTGTACCCGGGAATCGATGTGCGCGAGGCGTGTGCGCCGTCCACGCGTTCAAGCGGCGGTGAAACAACGCGCAGGCCGTGCTTGCCGGGTTTGAACGCGTGGACGGCGCAAGCGCCGCGGCATCACTGCGGCCGAGATAGAGCCGTCCACCCTACGCCCGACAAGCGGAATCGATCAATGCTGCGCAGCGATCAGGCGCTCCGGCGCCAGGATCGCCCACTCCTGCAAGTTCGCCGTCCCCAGCAGCTTGCCATCGTGGTAGACCCGCACCCTGCCCTGCTCGGCCGGAACCGCAACCGCTTCCTTGCCCAGCGCCAGGCGCTGCCCGTTCAGGAAACGCTTCGCCAGTTCCGCCGTCAGCTCGACCGCCGGAAAGGTCGACAGCAGTGCATCCACGGGCGCCAGCAGCGCGCGCGGCTCCGCATGCGCCTGCAATGCTTCCAGCGTGATCATGCCATCGAGCGTCAGCGCCCCGACCCCGATCCGGCGCAGCGCATTCAGGTGCGCGCCGCAACCGAGCGCCGCGCCGATGTCCTCGCCCAGCACGCGCACATAGGTGCCCTTGCTGCAGGTAACGCGAATCCGCAGCATCGGCGCCTCGTAGCCGATCAGCTCTAGGGCGTGAATGGTCACCGGCCGCGCCTCGCGTTCGAGCACGATGCCTTCGCGCGCATATTCGTAGAGCGCCTTGCCGTCGCGTTTCAGGGCCGAGTACATCGGCGGCACCTGCAGGATCGGGCCACGGAAGCGCGCCACTGCCGCCTCGATCTGCTCGATCGTCACGTCGACCGGCAAGGTCTCGATGGCTTCGCCCTCGGTGTCGCCGGTGTTCGTCCTGATGCCGAGGTGGACCGTCGCCTCGTAGGTCTTGTCCGCTTCCAGCAAGTCCTGCGAGAACTTGGTCGCCTCGCCGAAGCACAGCGGCAGCAGGCCGGTGGCAAACGGATCGAGGGTGCCGGTGTGGCCGGCCTTTTTCGCGTTCATCACGCGCTTGGCCTTGATCAGCGCATCGTTCGAGGACAGGCCGACCGGCTTGTCGAGCAGGAGCACGCCGTCGACCAGGTCGCGCGGCTTTTTCGGAGGGCGGGCGTTCACTTGCTGTCGTCGTCGGTGCCGGGCGCGGCAGGCGCGTTGCCGTCGTCGAAGTCGGCCGCGCGCACGGCGTTCGCCTGGTCGATCAGGGCCGACATCTGCAGGCCGCGCGAGGTCGAGGTGTCGTGCACGAAGTGCAGCGCCGGCAGCGTGTGGATGTGCAGGCGCTTGCCGAGCATGTTGCGCAGGTAGCCCGACGCCTTGTTCAGGCCTTCGAGCGTTTGCTTGACTTCTTCCTTGCTGTCTTTCAGCAGCGTGAAATAGATCTTGGCATGCGCGTAATCGGGGGTAAGCTGGACTTCGGTCAGCGTGACCATGCCCACGCGCGGGTCCTTCAGTTCGAACGCGATCAGTTCCGACAAGTCTTTCTGGATCTGGTCGGCCACGCGCAAGCCGCGCTGGGGAATGTTTTTGCTGTGTTTTGCCATGTTTCTTGGTTAGGTTTGGTGACAATGGTACATCGATCGTGCGCGGACGGGCGCAAACGAAAAAACGCCACCGGCCGGGCGCGAGCCCGACGGATGGCGTTCCTGGCATCCCTGCAAATTACAGGGTACGCGCCACTTCCGTCACTTCGAACACTTCCAGAACGTCGCCGACCTGGATTTCGTTGTTGTTCTTCAGCGACAGGCCGCACTCGAGGCCGGCACGCACTTCTTTCGCATCGTCCTTGAAGCGCTTGAGCGAGTCGATCTCGCCGGTCCAGATGACGATGTTGTTGCGCAGCAGGCGAACCGACGAGGTACGCTTGACCACGCCATCGGTAACCAAGCAGCCCGCGATCGCGCCGACCTTCGACACCAGGATGACCTGGCGAATCTCGACCTGGCCGGTGATGGTCTCGCGCTTCTCCGGCGCCAGCATGCCCGACAGTGCCGTCTTGATCTCGTCGATCGCATCGTAAATGATGCTGTAGTAACGGATGTCGACGCCGTTGGCTTCCGCCAGCTTGCGCGCCTGGCCGTCGGCACGGGCGTTGAAGCCGATGATGACTGCCTTCGAGGCCACTGCCAGGTTGACGTCGGATTCGGTGATACCGCCGACCGCCGCATGGACGACCTGCACGCGCACTTCCGAAGTCGACAGCTTCTGCAGCGAGCCGACCAGCGCTTCCTGCGAACCCTGCACGTCGGTCTTGATGATCAGCGGCAGGTTCTTCACCTCGCCCTCGGCCATCTGGTCGAACATGTTTTCCAGCTTCGCCGCTTGCTGCTTGGCCAGCTTCACGTCGCGGAACTTACCTTGACGGAACAGACCGATTTCACGCGCCTTGCGCTCGTCGGCCATGACCATGACTTCTTCGCCGGCAGCCGGCACTTCGGTCAGGCCCTGGATCTCGACCGGGATCGACGGACCGGCTTCGGCGATCGCCTTGCCGTTTTCGTCGAGCATGGCACGGACACGGCCGTAAGCCGAACCGGCCAGCACCACGTCGCCGCGGCGCAGGGTACCCGATTGCACCAGGATCGTCGCGACCGGGCCACGGCCCTTGTCCAGACGGGATTCGACCACCAGGCCACGGGCCGGCGAGCCGACCGGCGCCTTCAGTTCCAGCACTTCGGCCTGCAGCAGCACTTGCTCGAGCAGGTCGTCGATACCGGTACCGACTTTCGCCGACACCGGGACGAACGGCGAATCGCCACCGTATTCTTCCGGCACCACGCCTTCGGCGACCAGTTCCTGGGTCACGCGGTCGGTGTTGGCGCCCGGCTTGTCGATCTTGTTGATCGCCACGACCAGCGGCACACCGGCGGCTTTTGCGTGAGCAATCGCCTCTTTCGTTTGCGGCATCACGCCGTCGTCCGCCGCCACCACCAGGATGACGATGTCGGTGGCCTTGGCGCCACGGGCACGCATTGCCGTAAAGGCTTCGTGGCCCGGGGTATCCAGGAAGGTGATCATGCCGCGCGGGGTGTCCACGTGGTATGCACCGATGTGCTGGGTAATGCCGCCGGCTTCGCCAGCCGCCACTTTCGCACGGCGGATGTAGTCCAGCAGCGAGGTTTTACCGTGGTCGACGTGACCCATGACGGTCACGACCGGCGCACGCGGCGTCGCTTCGAACTCGGCATGCGTACCCTGGTCGGCCAGGATCGCTTCCGGATCGTCCTCGGCGGCAGCGAAGGCTTTGTGGCCCATCTCTTCCACCACGATCATCGCGGTTTCCTGGTCCAGCACCTGGTTGATGGTGCACATCTGGCCCAGCTTCATCAGCTGCTTGATGACTTCCGATGCCTTGACCGACATCTTGTGGGCGAGTTCGGCCACGGTGATCGTTTCAGGGACGTGGACGTCCTTGACGATCGCCTCGGTCGGCGCCTGGAAGTTGGTTTCGCGGTCGTCGCTGTGCGAACGGCGGCCACCGCTGCGGCCACCCGAACGCCAGCCGTCGCGGCCGCTCGGCGAACCGGTGTTGCCGCGGGTCTTGGCGCCGCCCGGGGCGCCGCGCTTCTTGTCGTCCGACCAGGTCGAGGACACGTTCGCCGACTTGATCGACTTCTTGTCGCCCGGCTTCTTGTCGCCCGGCTTGGCGGCGGTACCGTCGGCCGGCTTCTTGTCGGCAGGCTTGTGCAGCGTGCCGGCAGGTGCGGCCGGTTTCGCGGCCACCGGGGCCGGTGCCGGTTCCGGCGCCTTGATGACGCGGCGCGGCTGCGCCATCATCAGCTTGATCTGGGCCACTTCATCGGCCACGGCCTTGCGTGCACGCTCGGTGGCGGCAGCACGTTCGGCGGCAGCCTTGGCGGCTTCGTCGGCCTTTTTCTTGGCGTCGTCGGCGGCAGCCTGCTTGGCTTGCTCGCTGGCAGCCGAACTGGCGGCGGCAGCGGCAGCGGCTTCACGCTTGGCTTGCTCGGCGGCGTCGCGCTTGGCCTGCTCTTCTTCGGCCTTGGCTTGCTCGGCACGCTCGGACTCGAGCTTGGCCAGGCGTTCCTGCTTTTCACGCAGGTCCGCTTCCTGGCGCGCAACGAGTTCGGCGTGACGGCGTGCCTCTTCCTCGCGGCGTGCGATTTCGGCTTCGTCGATCACCGGTGCGGCCGGCGCGGCTGCGGCAGCTGGTGCCGGATCGTCGCGCTGTACGAAGGTGCGTTTCTTGCGCACTTCCACCTGGATCGTGCGCGATTTGCCCGACGCATCCGCCTGCTTGATCTCGCTGGTTTCCTTGCGGGTGACCGTGATTTTCTTTTTCTCGGTCGAATCGCCCGCGCCGTGGGTACGGCGCAGGTGGTTCAGCAGCTTGTCCTTATCATCTTTCGACAAGGGATCTGACGTCGAACTTTTCTCGACGCCGGCAGAACGCAGCTGCGTCAGCAGCAAGTCTGCAGGCATCTTCAGTTCGGTGGCAAATTGGGCTACGTTGTTACTCGCCATTCAGTCCTCTTTTCTATGTGTCGCGGAGATGATAAAGATTTGCAAATTATGCCTTGGCCGTTTCTGCAAGGCTCCAGGCTTTCGCCTGCAGCGCCTTGGCGCGGTCATCATATTTACTGTCGACCAGCTTCATCTCATCGTCGGTCACATCATTAAATTCACTCTTGATCAGTTCACGGGCGCGGTCCGACGACAGGGCCAGGATGGCGCCGAATTCGTCGTAGGCCAGGCCTGCAAATGCTTCGACCGTCTTGATCCCGGCCAGGCCGAGTTTGCCCGCGGTGCTGCGGTCCATGCCTTCGAGGTTCACCAGCGCCTCTTCCATGCCTTCCAAACCTTCTTCGGATGCAATGGCTTCGGTCACCAGCGCGTCACGGGCGCGGGTACGCAGTTCGTTGACGGTTTCCTCGTCGAAGGATTCGATTTCGAGCATTTCGGAAATCGGGACGTACGCGATTTCTTCAAGGCTCGAGAAGCCTTCCTCGACGAGGATGTCGGCCACTTCCTGGTCAACATCGAGCTTTTCCATGAACAGCGAACGAATCGCCGCCGTTTCCTGGGCCACCTTGTTGGCCGATTCCTCGGCCGTCATGATGTTGATCTTCCAGCCGGTCAGTTCCGACGCCAGGCGCACGTTCTGGCCCGAACGGCCGATCGCGATTGCCAGGTTTTCTTCGTCGACCACCACGTCCATGGCGTGCTTTTCTTCATCGACCATGATCGACGAAACATTCGCCGGGGCCAGTGCGCCGATGACGAACTGGGCCGGATCGTCCGACCACAGCACGATGTCGACGCGCTCGCCGCCCAGCTCGCCGGTCACGGCTTGCACGCGCGAACCGCGCATGCCGACGCAGGTGCCGATCGGGTCGATGCGCTTGTCGGCCGTGTAGACGGCGATCTTGGCGCGCACGCCGGCGTCACGGGCAGCCGATTTAATTTCCAGCAGGCCTTGTTCGATTTCCGGCACTTCCAGCTCGAACAACTTCATGATGAATTCCGGCGCGGTGCGCGACAGGATCACCTGCGGGCCGCGCATGTTGCGGTCGACGCGCAGGATGTAGGCACGGACGCGGTCGCCGATGCGCAGGTTTTCCTTCGGAATCATCTGGTCGCGCGGCAGGCGCGCTTCGATCTTGCCCGACTCGACGATCGCATCGCCGCGTTCCATGCGCTTGATGGTGCCGGTGACCAGCGAATCGCCGCGCTCGAGGAAGTCTTGCAGGATCTGCTCGCGCTCGGCATCGCGCACGCGCTGCAGGACCACCTGCTTGGTGTCTTGCGCGAAGCGGCGGCCGAACTCGACCGATTCCACCGGTTCTTCGATGTATTCGTCGACTTCGATGTCGGCGATCTGTTCTTTTGCTTCGAAATGCAGGATTTCCTGGTCCGGCAGTTGCAGGCCGGCTTCATCCGGCACCACGTGCCAGCGGCGGAAGGTTTCGAATTCGCCATTGTCGCGATCGATGCTCACGCGAATGTCGACCTCGCCTTCATAGCGTTTTTTGGTGGCCTGGGCCAGGGCGAACTCGAGCGCCCCGAAGACCACTTCCTTATCGACGTTTTTTTCGCGCGCAAGCGCATCAACCAGTAACAAAATTTCGCGACTCATGCTTTGCGACTCCTAAAATCCACCTGTGGCACCAGACGTGCCTTGTCCAATTCGGCCAGCGTAAATTCCAACAACGCCAGACCATCTTTACCTTCAAATTCCAGACCGATCTTGTCGCCTTCCGGCGCGACCAGGATGCCCGTATAGGTCTTCCGGTTCGCGGTGCCCGGCATGGCGACGCGCAGCTTCACCGTGCATTCGTGGCCGGCGAAGCGCTCGAAATCGGCCAGGGTGCGCACCGGGCGGTCCAGCCCGGGCGACGAAATTTCCAGACGCTCGTAATCGACGTTCTCGACGGTCAGTACGTGCGACAACTGGTGACTCACCGTTGCGCAATCCTCGACCGTGATCGGCCCCTTCTCGTCAGCGACGGCAGCGGGGAAATCGATAAACACGCGCAGGATCCCGCGCTCGCCCCGTTCGACATCAACGAGGTCGTAGCCGAGGCCACCGACTGTCTTGGCGATCAAATCAAACTGCTGCACGACACTTCTCCAGGGCGTTAAAACGTTTTACCAAAAAAAAAATGGGCATCTGCCCATCTTTTTGTATTCACTACCCAACCAGATGAAAGCACTTGCACCAAATTAATACTGGGAAGAACTCCGGATTAGGCTGCAAATTATAACGTATTCGAGGGCTTGCTGCAATCGACATACCATTATATGGACGACCAAACAACGGTTGCACACGAATAAAATCGTGGCTGGGTTCTCGAACCCACCGCTCGGGTGCCGGCGTCTTGCGGTTTGTAGGGTGGACACCTGTGTCCACGCGGTCTCACCGGTTGAACATCGATAACGACGATCCCGGGCACCCTACATGAGGACGATGCACCGATGTTCAAGAGGTGAGACCGCGTGGACTCGGGAGTCCACCCTACGAATTACAACTCGCCAAGCGCTCATCCGCTCAAGCGGTGGGTTCGAGAACCCACCCTACCGATCAGCCGCGGCGGCCGCGGCGCGGCAAACCGTGCTCGGAACCGCGCGGCCCCTGGCCGCCGCGACGACCGCCGCCGCCGCTGCCGGCAAAGCCGAACGTGGTCTGCAGCGGGTCCGGCTGGCGCGGGCGGCTGCTGCCGCCATTGCCGCCAGCATTACCACCCGGACGGCCCGAGCCGCCGAAGCCGCCGGCGTTGCCGCCACGGCCACCCTTGCCGCCCTGCGGACGTCCGCTCGGGACGGTCGACAGGCCGGCATTGCGCTGCGGCGCACCGGCACGCGTTACCGGCGGGCCGAACGGGTCGACGTTCTTGTTGGCGTCGGCGCGGTCGATGCGGTTGCCGTCGGAACGACGCGGATCGGCCGGCTGGCCACCCTTGCCGCCCTTGCCCTGCTGGCCGGCGGCGGCGCCCTTCTTCTCGATGCCGAAGGCCGACATGAAGTTGCGCACGTCGTTTTCTTCCAGCTCTTCCCAGCGGCCGCGCTTCAGGCCCGACGGCAGGGTCATGGCGCCGTAGCGGGTACGGATCAGGCGCGAGACGGTCAGGCCGACCGCCTCGAACATGCGGCGCACCTCGCGGTTACGGCCTTCGCCGATTACCACGCGGTACCACTTGTTGATGCCTTCGCCGCCGCCGTCGACGATCTTGGTGAAGGCAGCCTTGCCGTCGTCGAGCTCGACGCCGGCCAGCAGTTTCTGGCGCATGCCCTCTTCCAGCTCGCCCAGGGTACGCACGGCATACTCGCGGTCGATGTTGTAGCGCGGGTGCATCAGACGGTTCGCCAGGTCACCGGAGGTGGTGAACAGCAGCAGGCCCTCGGTGTTGAAGTCGAGGCGGCCGACGGCCAGCCACTTGCCGGTCTTCATGGTCGGCAGGCGGTCGAATACCGATGGACGGCCTTCCGGGTCGTCGTGGCTGACGATTTCGCCGGCCGGCTTGTGGTACACCAGCACGCGCGGCGGCTTGCTGTTGTTGACCTTGCGCTGGATGAGCTTGCCGTTGATGCGCACGGCATCCGTCGGCAGGATGCGCTGGCCGATGTGGGCCGGCTCGCCGTTCACCGACACGCGGCCGGCGACGATCAGGTCTTCCATGTCGCGGCGCGAACCGAGACCGGCTTCGGCCAGCACCTTGTGCAGCTTCGGCGCGTCGTCGTCGGCGGTCAGGTCGCGGCGCACCTTCGACTTCTGCTGGCCCTGGCCGCCGTCGTTGGCGTCGAAGGCATCCGAGGTGACGAAGGAGAACACGGCGTCGGCGTCGTTGCCGCCCTTGCCCGGCTTCTGCTTGCCGCCCTTGCCCTTGGCCTGCTGGGCGCCGCGTCCCTGCTGCGCGCCTGGCTGGCCAGCCTGCTGGCCCTGCTGGCCGCCCTGCTTCTGGGCATTCTTCCCGTTCTTTTGCTTGTTCTTGCCCTGGCGCGGCTCGCGGCGCGGCTCGGCGGCCGGCTGCTCGCCCGACGCTTCGGCGGCAAGCGCTTCCGGCGCGGCGGCGGCAGCCTGGAGTGCTTCGCGCTGGCCACGCTGTTCGCGTATCTGGCGCGGACCGCGCGGCTTGCGCTGGCCCTGTTCCTGGCGCGGTGCTTCCGCCGCGGCGGCCGGAGCGGCTTCGGCGGCAGCCACCGGCGCAGGCGCGCTGGCGGCTGGCTGGGCTGGCGCCTCCGCCTGCACGTCGGCTTTCGCTTCGGCCGGCTTGGCCTTCGTGGCGCGCGGCTTGCGGGCGGCCGGCGCTTTCGGCGCAGCTTCGGCAGCAGCCGGCGCTTCGGCCTCGGCGGCAGGCGCAGCGGCGGCCTTGGTGCGGCGCTTCGGCTTCTCGGCCGGCGCAGGCGCATCGCTCGCAGCCGGCGCGTCGCTCACGGCAGGCGCAGGAGCAGCAGCAGCAGCAGCGGCGGCGGCGGCCTTCGTGCGGCGCTTCGGTTTGGCCGCTTCGTCCTTGCCCGGCTCGGCGGGATTGGTCTCGGTGGTGTCAGTTGGATTCATCATTCGTGTCATTGTTTTGCTGACCTGGTACCGAGCCGGCGGCCGGTTGCGGGTCATGAATCGGCACTTCCACTGGGGAAGCCCCTTGTTCGTCTTCGGCCGCCGCTCCCGCGGTTGCCCTGTCAAAATTGTCGTTCAGCGCCGCTTCCAGCGCTTCCAGCGAACGCCCGTCGGACGCGTCGGCAATCGCTTCCAGCGGCGGCAGCCCGCCCAGCGACGCCAGGCCCAGGTCGTCAAGAAATTGCTTGGTCGTACCGAGCAAGGCTGGCCGCCCCACCACTTCGCGGTGGCCGACGACGTCGATCCAGCCGCGGTCTTCGAGCATCTTGATCGTCTGCGAGTTCACCGCGACGCCACGGATTTCCTCGATGTCGCCGCGCGTGACCGGCTGGCGGTAGGCGATGATCGCCAGCGTTTCCAGCGTTGCGCGCGAATACTTCGGCGGCTTTTCCGGAGAAATGCGGTCCAGGTAAGGCTTCATTTCCGGGCGGCTCTGGAAGCGCCAGCCCGAGGCCAGGCTGACGATCTCGATGCCGCGGTCCTGCCAGTCGTGGCGCAATTCCTCGAGCAGCAGCTTGATCGTGTCGGAACCGACGCCGATGCCGAGCTGCTTGCCGTTCGCGTCGACGTCGGCGAACAGCTTTTTCATGCCATGGATCGACATCGGCTCGCGCGCACACAGCAAGGCGGTTTCGAGGATCCGCTTGGCCTCGTCAGTCTTCATTCTCGATGTCGTCAGGCTTGTATGCTACAAATCAAATAAATACCGCCCAGCGCGTGCCGGCGGACGCCGCCGCGACTGCGCCGGCTAACGCATGCCGGTGGCCATCGCGAACGGAACGCGGTTCACAGTACTGCTCGTCGAAACTGGAATGCGTGGCCCGCGCTCGAACGCGGCGGGCTCGGTACGGTGGCGGGACAGGACCCGGCCACGGGTTGCACACTTGCCAGGCGGGCAACGGGTTGGTGATTTAGCGAAACGCCGCGTACGCCAGGGGCGTCAGCGGGGCGCGAACCCATCGTTTCTTCCAACTGCGGGCCATTGTAACCGATAAAACACGGGAAGGGCCATTTGCGCAAGGGTGCGCAGACCGCTTTCGGTTCATGCCGACAGTTTTTCCGCCAGAATCGCCGACACGCCGAGGAAAGCCGGATATTGCGCCGTGATCACGTAGGTCGGCACATCGGACAGGTAGGAAGAGAAGCGGCCCTTGCGCTCGAAGCGCGCACGGAAGCAGGATTGCGCGAAGCGCTCGCCCAGGCGCGGCACGATGCCGCCGCCGATGTACACGCCGCCCCGGGCGCCCAGTGTCAGCGCCAGGTTGCCGGCTGCGCAGCCGAGCATGCCGCAGAAGACTTCCAGCACCTCGGTTGCCAGCGGGCATTCGCCAGATAGGGCGCGGCGCGAGATTTCCGGCGCATCGATCGCCTCCGGCTGCTGGCCGCGATACGCGGCCAGTGCACGGTAGATCAGTTCCACGCCGGCGCCGGACAGGAAGCGCTCGGCCGAGACGTGCTCGAACTCGCTCCAGGCGAATTGCAGGACGGCGACCTCGAGTTCATTGGCCGGCGAGAAGCCGACGTGGCCGCCTTCGCCGGACAAGGCGGTCCAGCTATTGCCTGCCGGGATCAAGCCCGACACGCCCAGGCCGGTGCCGGCGCCGATCAGCCCCAGCGGCGCGTTCGGGTGCGCCGTGCCGCCGCCGACCTGCACCTTGTCGCCATCCTGCAAATGCGGCAGCGAACGCGCCAGCGCGTAGAAATCGTTCACCACCAGCAGGGTCGCGAAACCGAGTTCCCGGCGCATGCCTTCGATCGAGAAATGCCAGTGGTGGTTGGTCATGCGGATCTGGTCGCCATCGACCGGATTGGCGATCGCGATCGACGCGTGCTCCACCTCGCCCAGGGCGGCCACTTCGGATCCGGCCAGGTAGGTGCGGATCGCATCGGCCAGGGTGGCGTAGTCGCCGCCGGCCAGTACCTGCACCGCTTCGAACTGTCCAGGCGCCGTTTCGAGGGCAAAACGGGCATTGGTGCCACCGACATCGGCCAGCAGGCGTGGGGTGTCGAAACGGGTAGCGGCGGAAACGGAGGTCTCGGGGGAGGAAGCGGTCATTGCGGCACAGGATACGGGTGATGTCCCAAGCTTACTGGATTTCTTTGCGGGAGCACAAGTTTATTTTGTAGTTTAGGTACAAAGCAAACTATACACATCTGGCGAATGCATAAGCTTAGGCGTAGTACAGTTACGTAGGGTGGTCGGCTCCACCTGTACGTGTGCACCACGGCTGCGTATGCGCCGCCCACGCGTTCAGCTACAGGCTGCGAGGACGTGCCAGGAAGCGGAGGGGCAGTTCAGCCGCCAGCCCAATGATCGGACCATGAAGCGAAGGGGCAATTCAGTTTCGCCAAAACGGCGAAACGGCGAAACGGCGCCGTTTCAGGGCGCAAGCCAGCCAGCACGGATTGAACGCGTGGATGGCGCAGCCATCCACCCTACGTCGGAAACGGTGTCAACTCGGGCGGCGGCGCGGCATGGTGGGCATGCCAGGCATCCAGCCCGCCCAGCAAGGGCCGGGCGCGGTGGAAGCCGTTTTCCAGGAAGGCCTTGGCGACCTGGGCGGCGGTGACGTCGTTCGGGCAGCTGCAGTACACGACGATATGCCTGTCGCGGTCGAGCCCGGCCATCAGCTGGCCCGGCTCGCAATCCGCATACAGCAGCGCGCCGGGAATCGCATGTTCCAGCGCCTGCGCGGTCACGCTGCGCGCGTCGACGATCAAGGGATCATGCCCGCCGTCGATCAGCGCCTTCAGTTCCAGGATGCCGATGCGCGGCACGGCCATGCTGGCGCGGTGGCGCCGCCGCTCCACATACTTATAGGCGACGAACAGCGCCAGCAGCGTGGCCACTATCATCAGCGCCGTGCTGCCCATGGTTTCCAGGCTGTCGAGCACGCGGTCGACGCTGTCGTGGAAGACCATGCCGACCGCGATGCCGCTGCCGCCCCAGAGCAGCGCGCCGGTCGAGGCGAAGCCGAGGAAATGGCGGGTGCGGGTGCCGAGGGCGCCCGACATCGGCGCGGCGATCGCATTGAAACCGGGGATGAATTTCGAGACCAGCAGCGACTTCGGCCCATAGCGGCGGAAGCGGTCTTCGGTCTGGTTGACGCAGGAATCCGGCGACAGGGAAATACGGCACAGCAGGCGCAGCACGCGCTTGCCGTAGTAGCGGCCGGCGCGGAACCAGAAATAGTCGCAGATCAGGCAAGCCAGCAAGACCGCCAGCAGGCACAACTGCCAGCTGGCGCCCCCGTCCACCGCCATCGCCCCGGCCACGATCAGTACCGGAAAGGCGGGAATCGGCAGGCCGAACTGCTCCAGCAGCACGGTCGCGAAGACGAGCAGGACGCCGTATTGCTGGATCAGGAGAATAAGTTCGGACATCTCGCCATGGTAGCGGAAATCATCCTGCTCAGCTGGCAGCGCCCGGTTTCTGGCGACGCCGATACAACAGTCAGGCGCCGCGCGGAATCGCAGCCAGCAAACTCTTCGTATAGTCGTGCTGCGGATTGCGGTAGAGCTCGTCGGAATCGGCCATTTCCACCACGCTGCCATGGTGCATTACCATCACGCGGTCGGCGATGTAGCGCACCACCGACAAGTCGTGCGAAATGAAGATGTAGCTCATCTTGTACTCGTCCTGCAGGTCTTGCAGCAGGTTCAATACCTGGGCCTGGACCGAGACGTCGAGCGCGGACACGGATTCGTCGCAGACCAGGATCTCCGGCTTCATCGTCAGGCAGCGCGCGATGGCGATGCGCTGGCGCTGGCCGCCGGAAAACTCGTGCGGATAGCGGTAGTAGGCCGCAGCGGGCAACCCGACCCGCTCCAGCAGCGCCATCACGGTCCGGGTGCGTTCCCTGTCGTCCGCGCCAATGCCATGGATGCGCATGGGTTCCAGCAGGATCTGGCCGACCGTAAAGCGCGGATTCAGCGAGGCATATGGATTCTGGAAAATGATCTGGATGCGGCGTTTATACGCCCCGTACTCGCGGTCGGACATGCTGACCAGGTCCTTGCCGTCGAACAGGGCGCTGCCCCCGCTGGCGCGGTGCAGGCGCAGGAGCGTGAGGCCGACCGTGGTCTTGCCGGAACCGGATTCGCCGACCACGCCCAGGGTTTTCCCGCGCGGGAGGGTGAAGGAGACATCCTTCACGGCGCGAAATTCGCGCTTGCCGAACAAGCCTTCGCGCAGCCAGAAGCTTTTCTGCAGGTTCTTGACGACCAGCACGTTCTCATCGTCCGCCGCATAGCCGCGGGTGCGCTGGGGCAACAGGATCGGAGAGGCTTCTTTCCCGTCCATGAAGTCGTCGATGGTCGGCAGGCGCAGTGGACGTTCGTCCAGCTTCGGGCGGCAGTGCAGCAAGGCTTGCGTGTACAGGTCGCGCGGAGCGCCGAAGACTTGCGCCGCCCTGCCCTCCTCGCGCACCACGCCGTGGCGCATCACGATCACGCGGTCGGCAATCTCCGCTACCAGGCCAAGGTCGTGGGTGATGAACAGCACCGCCATGCGGTGCTTCTTTTGCAGCCTGGCGATCAGCTCCATGATCTGTTTCTGGATGGTCACGTCGAGCGCCGTGGTCGGCTCGTCGGCAATGAGCAGCTTGGGCTCGCAGGCAATGGCCATGGCGATCATGACGCGCTGCTGCTGGCCGCCGGACATCTGGCTCGGATAGGCATCGATCTTGCGCGCGGGGTCGGGGATGCCGACTTCTTCCAGCAATTCCAGCGTACGGGCACGCGCCGCTTTCGCATTCATGCCCAGGTGCAGGCGCAGGACCTCGCCGATCTGGAAGCCGACCGTGAACACCGGGTTCAGCGAGGACATCGGTTCCTGGAAAATCATGGCAATGTCCTTGCCGCACAAGCGACGCCGTTCGGCCGTCGGCAATTGCAGGATCTCGCGGCCGTCGAACTGCACGCTGGAGGCCGGGTCCACGACGGTGGTGTCCGGCGGCAGCAGTCCCATCACCGCCAGCGAGCTGACCGATTTGCCGCTGCCGGATTCGCCCACCAGCGCCACGGTGGCGTTCGCCGGCACGTCGAAGGAAATGCCCTTGATCGCCTCGACCGTGGTCTTCTTGTCGACGCGGAAGGCAATGCGCAGGTCGCGCACCCGCAGCAGCATGTTGTCGGTATCGGTCATGGCTGCCTCATTTCAACTTCGGGTCGAGCGCATCGCGCAGCGCGTCGGTGAACAGCGAAAACGCCGTCACCAGCAGCGCCATCGCCCCGGCCGCAGCGGCCAGCTGCCACCACTTGCCGAGGATCAGTTCATTCTGCGCTTCGTTCAGCATGCTGCCCCAGGACACAGTGCCGACCGGCACCCCGAAGCCCAGGAAAGACAGGATGACTTCGGCCTTGATGAAGCCGACCACCAGGATCGACACTTGCACCAGGGCCACGTGCGAGACGTTCGGGAAGATGTGCGAAAACATCTTGCGCCAGCTCGAGGCCCCGATGGCGTCGGCCGCCATCACGTATTCGCGCGCCTTGTGCTTGATGTACTCGGCGCGGATCAGGCGGTAAGGGCCGGTCCAGCCGGTCAGGCCGAGGATCAGCACGATGGTGGTCACGCCCTTTTGCTGGAGCACGGCGGCCACCGTCAGGATCATCAGGATCGAGGGGATCGAGGTGAAAATGCTGTAGAACCAGTTGAAGAAGTCGTCGACGAAGCCGCCATAAAAACCGGAGATGGCGCCGAACAGGGTGCCCAGGGCCACCGCGACAAAGGCGGCGACCAGGCCCACCACAATCGAGGTTTCGCCGCCCTTCACCGTTTTCTTGAGAATGTCGTGGCCCCATTTATCGGCGCCGAATGGCAGCGTTACGGCCTTGGCCACCGGCGGATGCGTGGCCTGCACTTCGCGCTTCAGGGCGGCGAGTTCTTCGGCCAGCGGGTCGAAGGCATTCGGCGGCGTGGGCCGCTGCGGCTGGGCCAGGGCGGCCAGGGCGGGATTGGCGCCGACAAATGTCGGTGGCGCGTAATTGACTGCGACCTCGTCTTCCCAGTCGGCTGCGATCAGGCCCGTGGCCGACAGCACCAGCATCAGCAGGAACAGCCCGACGACGGCCAGCGCCGCCATCGCGATGCGGTCGGCGCGCAGGCGGCGCCAGGCGAGCGCCCACAGGCCGGGCGAGACGGCGTGATCGTTCATGACACTCATTTCAGCTGCACGCGCGGATCGACGGCCTGGTACAGCAAGTCGGCCAGCAAATTGAACACCATGGTCGCGGCTGCCACGTAGACGGTGATCGCCTTGATGACCGGGAAATCGCTGCGTTCCACGGCCAGGATGACTTCGCGTCCGATCCCCGGAATGCCGAAGAAACGCTCCAGCAGGAAGGCGCCGATCAGCAGGGCCGGCAAATTGGCCATCACGTGGGTGATGATCGGGATCGCGGCATTCCTCAGCACATGGACCCAGACGATGCGGCGCTCCTTCAGGCCCTTGGCGCGCGCGGTGCGCACATAGTCCTGGCCTGCTTCGTCCAGCACGAAGCTGCGGTACAGGCGCAGGGTCGGCGCGATCGATACCGCCAGGCCAATGATGATGGGCAGCAGCGCGTAATGCAGCAGGTTTTCGCCCAGGCTGTTGCCCCAGCCCTGTACCGGGAACAGGCCCAGCTTGTAGGCAAAGAAGTACTGGAACACGATGATGTAGACCAGGATCGAGATCGACATGCCGACCGTGCAGGCGACCATCACGGCGCGGTCAGTCAGCGAGCCGCGCACGAAAGCGATGGCCAGCGCCAGCGCGATGCCGAAGACCGTTTCGAGGATGGTGAGCGGCACCAGCACGGTGAGCGAGGGCCCAAGGCGGCTGGCGATGATGTGCGCCACCGGCTCGCCGGTGCTCCAGGCGTTGCCGAAATCGAAGGTGAGGATTTGCTTGAGGAAGATGCCGAGCTGCACCCACACCGGCTGGTCGATGCCGAGCTGGGCGCGGATGTTGGCGATCGCTGCTTCATCGGCCATCTTGCCCGCAAGCAGATAGGCCGGATCGCCGCCCACCCAGTTGAACAGCACGAACACGAGCACGATCACGCCGGCCATGGTCGGCAGCATTTGCCAGAGGCGCCGCAGTAAGTAAGCTGCCATCGTTATTGAGTGTGCCCAGCCGTGGAAAAACGCTCACGATAGCGCAAATCAGTGCCGCCAGGCCATGAACTTATTTGGTACGGCGATAACCGTAGGGTGGACACCTGTGTCCACGCTGTCTCATCCGTTGATCATTTGCGGTGGGGCCAATGCTCCACCAAACGGACCCTAGCGGGATGTGTTTCGACACGCCAGCGTTCGACCGCGTGGGCACAGTGAAGTGACCCCAAAAAGTTAGACACAACTTTTTGGGGTGATATGACGAAGTACACAGAGCAGTTCAAAC
>NZ_JASNRC010000017.1 GCF_030411995.1 Massilia sp. YIM B02769 | reverse complement strand
GCGCCAGCACCTGGTCCAGCCCGGCAGCCGGCCGCAAGGCGTCGAGGACGCGCAGCCGCTGTGGCCCGTTCAGTGTCGGCAATGCCGCAAACCACTTCGTGAAGCGCGGTGCTTTCATGGTCGACCCGTTGATGGCGAGACAGGTTGGACCACGAATGAACTCAACAGTTCACCGCTCATCCATAGCTAACGGTGACAGCGCCAAAAAAAATGCCGCCGGCGCATCGGGTGCGGCGGCGGCAAACGCTCAGTTGGTCTGAGTTGGAGACATTTCTTATGATAAGGGCGCCCAGCCCGTACACAAGACCCGCACCGGGAAAACTCGCCCTGTCATTACGTAGGCGGATTCGGACAAACTCCAGGCAATCTCCCCGGGCTCAAAAGGTCTTGCTCAGCGATACCACCAGCGTGTTCTTGCCGGGATTGGTGTAAGCGATGCGCTCGCTGTGGTTCAGGACGCCTGCGGTATCGCGCTGGAAACCATGGCTTGCACCGAATGCCCGGGTGTACGCGCCGGCCACTTTCCAGCCGCCATCCAGGCGACGCGTCAGGCCAACCTTGACGTCGCGCCAGTTCCAGTAGTCGTTGCCGGCGCCGGCGACCCGGCCTTCGCCGGCGTGCAGGTTCAGCGTGGTGGCGTCGCCGACGTCGACATTGGCGCCGCCGTCAAGGTAGCCGGTGCCGCGTGCGTTGGCGATGCCGAAGAAATTGCGCGTGACGGTGTAGTTGTACTTGGCGTAGAGCGCCTTGTAGCTGACGCCGGCCGAGAGCTCGCCGTAGTCGAAGCGCGCGCCGTTCGCTCCGCGCCCGGCGCCCGGATAACGGGCGACGTGCCCGATCAGGCTGTAGCCGAATTCACCCAGCTTGCCGCTGTAGCCGCCATACAGGTTCCACTCGACCGAGCCGTTGGCCACCGTGCGGTCGCCGACATGCGAGACCAGGGTACCCGCCGACCAGCCGCTCGGGTGCACGTAGTCGATGCCGGCCTGGGCCACCGGCTTGCCGTCGGTCTGGCGCAGGCCGCGCCACACGTACTGGCTGGCGACACCGGCATTCGCCGTCAGCGCGGCATCGGCGGCATCGGCGGCATCGGCGGCATCGGCGGCGTAGACCGGCTTGGCCGAATCCGGTACCGAGGCGTGGGCAGACAGGTGCATCGAGAACAGCGCAAGACAGACGAGCGGCATCAGCCGTGGAACGGTATGGGTCATTCTGTAAAGGGCGAAGGTTGGACGCGGAAGCGGCGCGGCGGGAAGCTCTGGATAATGCCGTGCGGCAATTGAGTGGGTGAATTCTAGAAGGCTTTTTCGCGCACACAGCGGTTTGATGCCAGGATGGACATCGCTTTTTTCGCCGCGTGCGTGATCCGCGCAACACCGTGTCCAGACTGGCATTCGAGGATGACAATCTTCGGGCCGCATGTGTCGGCGGCGCGTCGCCGGGTCTGCGCCAGCGCAAGGAAGCGGCAAAGGAGGCCGGGCACTGGCCGCAAGCCGTGGCGACCGCAGTACGATCGTTTCTCTACCACTCGTGAAGCGGAGACGGCATGCTGAACCCTGTCAACCGCCACGCCCGGCTCGCGGCGCTACACAAGCTTTGGGCCGGCCAGGAAAGCGCCCTGTCCCGGGACGCCCTGCACGGCCTGCTCGCGCACGCCGCCGCCTGGAGCGACTGGCCGCTGGTGCATGCCGTGGGCAGCCGCCTCGCTGCCAGGAGCGAACTTGCTGCCGAAGAAACCCTGCACCTGATCGACGCCTGCCGTGCCCTTGGCAAGGGCGCCGAAGCACACGCCCTGGCCGGTGCGCTGGTGGGGAGGCAGCCCCAGCATGCCGAACTCGCAAACGACATCGGCGCATGGCTGGCCTGGCGCCAGCGCTTCCCCGTTCCCGGCACCGGCGCCGAACTCGCGCTCGAGCCGCTCGCCCACCATCACGCGCGCGACTTCGTCTGGCAATACAGCGACCCGGCCATTGCCGCGCTGTGGTGCCTGCCCGTATTTGCCGATGCGCTCGACTGGCACCGCTGGCTGGCCGAGCTCTGGCGCCAGGGCCGGCGCCTGCTGTTCGCGGTGCTGCACCGCGAATGGGGCTTCATCGGCTGCGTCAACCTGACGCTGCACCGCGATCTGGGCTTTTTCTATTACTGGCTGGGGCGAGATTTCCAGGGCCATGGCTTCGGGCCGCGCGCCGGGCAGCTGCTGCTGGACATGGGCGAGCGCGCCTACGGACTGCGCAGCTGCTACGCCAAGGCCTTCGACACCAACCTGCGTTCGCGGCGTGGCCTGGACCGGATGGGATTTGCCGACCTCGGCATGCGCGGCGCGGGCGACGATGGCAACCAGGTGTTCTACCGGCGCGGCCCGGAACAGGGACGCCGGCGCACCGTCGAGGAATTGCACGGACTGCTGGAAAGCATGGACGCCAGCGTCCGGCCGGCGCGCCCGTCCGCGCGGCGCCATGCGGACACGCTCGCAGCTTGCGTGCGTCGATAGGGATGCGCTGCGGGTCGGCGAGCGCTCAGGCGCCCTGGTAGATCAGCACGCCGCACACTGCGGCGCCCAGGGCCAGCAAGCCGAACAGGAACCAGCGCATCGCATTCGCGAGACCGGCCACGGCCTTGTCGGCGTCTTTGCTCAGCATGCCGCGCTTGCGGCTGGAATTGAGCAACATGGCAACGAAGATGAACAGGAAAAACAGCACCAAAACAAATTTCATCGGACTATCCTCGGGTGCACATCAGGTGCGCGCCAGCACCAGGGCCAGCGACACCAGGCCCAGCACCGAGGCTGCCGCAGCGAACACACCCACTACCTGGATCTTGCCGCGCGCCGCTTCCATCTTGGCGATCAGCTGGGCGTTCTGGTCGGCCAGTTCCGTGATCAGCTTCGAGGCTTCGCGCAACTGCCCGTGCAGCTGGGCGATGGCTGCGTCCTGCTGCTCGATGTGGGCGGCCAGCAAGGCCATGCCATCCTCGCCGCCGGGCATCGGCGCGATTCCCACATCGTCGATGGCGGGCGCCGGCGCGCCCTTGCGGCCCACCGTGTCCCACAGTTTGCGCGCGCCAGTTGCCACCTGCGGCGCTGCGGCGATTACCTCGCTC
This sequence comes from Massilia sp. YIM B02769, assembly GCF_030411995.1. Lineage (GTDB taxonomy): Bacteria > Pseudomonadota > Gammaproteobacteria > Burkholderiales > Burkholderiaceae_D > Telluria. The sequence goes on along the minus strand of NZ_JASNRC010000017.1, from coordinate 115,471 downwards.
CACGGAACCGCCTTCAAAACCTTCAGCCAGGCTACGGCCATGTTGTTTCCTCCAAGTCGAATGGGATGCAGGATAGCACCACTGCCCGGCGCCGGAACGGCCGGGCCGGCGCGTCAATCGTGCGGCCGCGTTTTATGCAGTACCATCATCCCATGTGTGGACGATTTGACCAAAGCCAAACGGCGCGTTACTACGCGAACGTATTCGGCTGGGCCGACGCGGTGTACGACAGCGAATCGGCGCCGGCGTACAACGTCTCGCCCGGCAGCTACCGCCCCGTCATGCACCTGCAGGACGGCGAGCGGCGTGTCGACGACGTGTTCTGGAGTTATCGCGCGAAATGGGCGGAAGGCAAGGTGCCGATCACCATCAATGCCCGTCTCGACAAACTGAGTAACCGCTACTGGAGCCGCCTGCTGAAGAACGGGCGTGCCGTCGTGCCGGCCGAGGGCTGGTACGAATGGACCGGCGAAAAGGGCAAGAAGCAGCCCTGGCACATCCACCGCAAGGACCGCGCGCCGCTGTTCATGCTGGCGCTGGCAAATTTCGGCACGTTCACCGAGAACCGCGCCGAGGCCGGCTTCGTGATCGTGACCGACGATGCCGCCGAGGGCATGCTCGACATCCACGACCGCCGTCCGATCGTGCTCGAGGCGGCCGATGCCGCGCTCTGGCTCGACCCCGACCTGGCGCCCGACGCGGCCATCGAGCTGGCGCGCAACGCGGCGCTGCCGCCCGATGCCTTCGAGTGGTTCAAGGTGACGCCGGCAGTCAACCGCGCCGGCGTCAACAGCCCGGAGATGGCGCTCCCCCTGGCGGAGTGAGCGCCAAGCCTTCTACTCCAGCACGCTGACCAGGGCCAGCAATCCCAGGGAAAGACCGACGATCACGCCGGCGCGGTTGCGCAGGCGCTGGCCGCGTTCGACCATCTGCTTGGCGATGCGGCGGCGTGGACGCAAGGCGTTGCGGTCCGGGGTGGTGTTGTCTTGTTGCGATTTGTGTTCCGTGTTCATCTCTACGATATCCATTGGCGGCTCCGATTGTCACTACCGAAGATTGTTCATGCCGGCCGGCGCGGCCGGCTACAGGGTGTGGATGCAGGCTCGGCTTCCGACAGCAATGCTGTCTGCCGAGCTCAGGCAAGCCGGGCGAGATGCTCGGAAATGCGGGCACAAGCGGCGATGAGGGGAAGTCGACAGCGCAACGCCTGGAGGCGGACGTGGGAAACGGCGGAAGCAAACCCTGCACCGTTTGGGAACGAGATATTCAACGACTGATCTTGCTGAAAGCGTGACATGCCAGTACCGTGTTCGACCCGCCATCGGTCCTGCAAAAGCAGGCGCCGACCGCATGAAAGAATTGATTCTACACGAACAGCTTGCTAGATCAATACGCAGTTGGAACAGGACTGCGGAATGTCAAAGACCCCGTTCCCGGGGTCTCCTTTTCACCACGCAGACTGTGTCTGCTCCTGCTTTTTTGCTGCTTAGTGCTGGTAAGCACCGATGTCGTAGCCGGTCGAGGCGTTACGCGCCTTGCCGTCGATGTCGGTCGGCAGTGCGTAGGTCGCGATACCGCGGCCGATCACAGGCGAGCTCGCGCTCGGCTTGAAGTTCGGCATGGCGGCGGTACGCGAGTAACCAGCCAACAGCGGGTCCGACGAGATCGTGCCGGTGTGCTTCAGGCCATTGCGCAGCTGCCAGTCGTAGGTCGTGTTCTTGAACACCAGGTTGTTCTTGTACGAGTTGGCGGTGCCGGTCTTGCCCTGCTCCGAGATGCCGTACTTGTTGTCGTACACGATGTTGTTGTACACGGAGACGTTATTCGCGCCAGCCGAGGTGAAGTAGAAGTCGCCGCCACCGACGATGATCCCGAACACCGACGAGCTCACCGTGTTGTTGATGATCTGGACATTGGTCGCATCGTGCCAGAGGTGGATCGCTGCCGAACCGACGCGGTAGACCACATTGTTTTTAATGGTACCCGAGGTGCTGACGTAGATACCCTGCACGTAGGTGCAACCGGCCGGGCCGATGTCGTGCACGACGTTGCCGATCACGTCGGTCTTGACGCCCTTGTAGTAGCTGTCGACGCCGATTGCCGAACCACCCGCGCTGTTGCACGGAATGGTGGTCGCGGTGTGGTGGACGTGGTTGCCTTCGATGACGTTGTAGGAGCCGCCGGTGTAGATACCCAGGGTCCACTTGGTGCCGCTGCGCACTTTCGAACCGTCGACTTCGAAGCCGATGATGCTGACGTAGTTGCCGCGGTTATCCCAGGCGTTCTTGTTGGTCGAGTTTGCAGGAGGAACGATCTTCGCACCCCACTTGGTGGTCGAGACCCAGTAGATACGGGCAGCTGCGGTACCGTTGGCGGTGGTCTTGAAGCCGCCATCGTAGGTGCCTGGCGCGACGAACACGGTGGTGCCGGCCTTGGTGACGGCCTTGGCGGCGCGGGCCAGGGTCTTGAACGGTGCAGCCTTGGTGCCGGCCGCGGTATCCGAGCCGGTCGGCGACACATAATAGTTGTAGGTGGTTGCAGGCGTGGTGGCGTTGCTGCTGGTATTCACCGTCAGGTTCGACGGGGCATCATAGCCGGAGAGCGCGAAGCTGGTCGGGGCGGCGTTGGCGGAAACGGAGAAGGCCAGGACGACGGCGGTAGCGACAGCGTTCAGGGCGATGGTGGCTTGCTTTTTCATGCGAGAAGTTCCTAGTGTTTAAAGTGAATACGTAACCTTTGAGGGCTGGAAACTTCCTTAGTTCAACGTTTTTCCAAATAAATTTTCTTGGAGTATCAAATACTTATCTCAATTTCCTCTCGACTAATGGAACAAGCAGATAAGGAACAATTGTGAAATGAAATGGAACAAAAACGCGTGTGCGCCACGCCGCGTTGCGAAATGAAAAGCCCGCGTGCCTTGCGGCGACGCGGGCTTGCATCAGGCGGCTACCTGATGAATCGACTTAGTCCCGTTTAGTGTTGATACGCGCCGATGTCGTAACCGGTGCTGGCGTTACGTGGCTTGCCGTCGATGTCAGTCGGCAGTGCATAGGTCGCGATACCACGGCCGATCACGGGTGAGCTCTTGCTCGGCTTGAAATTCGGCATCGCGGCGGTACGCGAATAGCCGGCCAGCAGCGGATCCGAGGTAATGGTGCCGGTGTGCTTCAGGCCGTTGCGCAATTGCCAGTTGTAGGTCGTGTTCTTGAAGACCAGGTTGTTCTTGTACGAATTGCCGGCGCCCGTCTTGCCCTGCTCCGAGATACCGTACTTGTTGTCGTACACGATGTTGTTGTACACCGCGACATTGTTCGCGCCAGCCGACGTGAAGTAGAAGTCGCCACCGCCAACGATGATGCCGAAGTTCGACGACGACACGGTGTTGTTGATGATCTTCACGTTCGTCGCATCGTGCCACAGGTGGATCGCTGCCGAGCCGACGCGGTAGACCACGTTGTTCTTGATCGTACCCGAGGTGCTGACGTAGATACCCTGCACATACGAGCAGCCGGCCGGGCCGATATCGTGCACGACGTTGTTCACGACATCGGTCATCACGCCCTTGTAATAACTGTCGACACCGATTGCCGAACCACCCGCGCTGTTGCATGGAATGGTGGTGGCAGTGTGGTGCACGTGGTTGCCTTCGATGACATTGTACGAACCGCCGGTGTAGATACCGAGCGTCCACTTGGTGCCGCTACGCACCTTCGAACCATCGACTTCGAAACCGATGATGCTGACGTAATTGCCGCGGTTATCCCAGGCGGTCTTGTTGGACGACTTGGCAGGCGGCACGATCTTGGCGCCCCACTTGGTGGTCGAGACCCAGTAGATACGCGCCTTGGCGGTACCGCTGGCCGTGGTCTTGAAACCGCCGTCATAGGTACCCGGCGCCACAAACACCGTCGTGCCCGGCTTGGTGGCTGCCTTGGCGGCGCGTGCCAGCGTCTTGAATGGTGCGGCCTTGGTGCCGGCGGCGGTGTCAGAACCGGTCGGCGAAACGTAATAGTTATAGGTGGTGGCTGGCGTCGTCACGTTGCTGGTGGCGACGTCGGTCTTGGCACGCAGGCCTTCCTGGGCATCGTAACCCGACAGGGCGAAACCGGTAGCAGCGCTGGCGGTGGACGCGCCGAGTACCAGCAGCATGGCAGCAGCGCCGCGGGTCAATGCATTGGTACGGATATTGGAGGGCTTGGTAGCGGAGTGTTTCATCAATAGTTCCTTACGTTAAATGCGAAATGCGAACGGTTTGAGCCGTGGAAACTGCCTAAGTTCAACGTTTTCATAAAAAAATTTCTTTTCACTATCAAGCTTACAAACATTGTTTGTCGCGAGAAACAATTGTTGAGAGTTTGCTCTGCCGTTCTCTTGCGTGAAAACGACAGCGCGGCCGGCCAATAAAAAACCCGCGTGCCTTGCGGTCACACGGGTCTGGTCGGTCAGGATTGGTCAGGCGGTGGTGCGCTCGGCACAGCCGGCTCGCCCTTCGTTTCCATGAGCCTGTCGATAAGGTTCGGTACTACCTGTGCGGCTTAGTGCTGGTAGGCGCCGATGTCGTAGCCGGTCGACGCGTTACGTGCCTTGCCGTCGATGTCGGTCGGCAGTGCGTAGGTCGCGATACCGCGGCCGATCACCGGCGAGCTGGCGCTCGGCTTGAAGTTCGGCATCGCGGCGGTACGCGAGTAACCGGCCAGCAGCGGGTCCGACGAGATCGTACCGGTGTGCTTCAGGCCATTGCGCAGCTGCCAGTCGTAGGTCGTGTTCTTGAACACCAGGTTGTTCTTGTACGAGTTGGCGGTACCGGTCTTGCCCTGCTCCGAGATGCCGTACTTGTTGTCGTACACGATGTTGTTGTACACGGAGACGTTATTCGCGCCAGCCGAGGTGAAGTAGAAGTCGCCGCCACCGACGATGATCCCGAACACCGACGAACTCACCGTGTTGTTGATGATCTGGACGTTGGTCGCATCGTGCCACAGGTGGATCGCTGCCGAACCGACGCGGTAGACCACGTTGTTCTTGATCGTGCCCGAGGTGCTCACATAGATACCCTGTACGTAGGTGCAGCCGGCCGGGCCGATGTCGTGGACGACGTTGCCGATCACGTCAGTCTTGACGCCCTTGTAGTAGCTGTCGACACCGATTGCCGAGCCGCCCGCGCTGTTGCACGGAATGGTGGTCGCGGTGTGGTGGACGTGGTTGCCTTCGATGACGTTGTACGAACCGCCGGTGTAGATACCCAGGGTCCACTTGGTACCGCTGCGCACTTTCGAGCCGTCGACTTCGAAGCCGATGATGCTGACGTAGTTGCCGCGGTTATCCCAGGCGTTCTTGTTGGTCGAGTTTGCAGGAGGAACGATCTTCGCACCCCACTTGGTGGTCAAGACCCAGTAGATGCGGGCGGCGGCGGTACCGTTGGCGGTGGTCTTGAAGCCGCCATCGTAGGTGCCTGGTGCCACGAACACGGTGGTGCCGGCTTTGGTCACGGCCTTGGCGGCGCGGGCCAGGGTCTTGAACGGTGCGGCCTTGGTGCCGGCAGCAGTGTCCGAGCCGGTCGGCGACACATAATAGTTGTAGGTGGTGGCAGGCGTGGTGGCGTTGCTGGTGGTGTTCACCGTCAGGTTCGACGGGGCATCATAGCCGGAGAGCGCGAAGCTGGTCGGGGCGGCGTGGGCCGAAGCCGAGAAGGCCAGGACGACGGCGGTAGCGACAGCGTTCAGGGCGATGGTGGCTTGCTTTTTCATGCGAGAAGTTCCTAACGTCAAAGGTAAAAGTCGAAGCGTGTAAAACGCGAATACGTAACCTTTGAGGGGAGGAAACTTCCTTAGTTCAACCTTTTCCCAAAAAAATTTTCTATAAGTAATAAAGCGTCAAGCGCCTTTATTCTTCTGAAATCGAACAACCATCTGATCCATGTCGTGTCCAGAGCAGCAACTAACGCGCCGAGGCCGGTGTCTTACAGGACCGCATACACTGACGCACGAGGATACGATGGGCATTTATATGCAACTACGCGAAACCTTGAAGGAAGGCGAGCACTACGCCGGGGTCATCCTCGGCAAGAATGGCGATGCCGACCACCACCTGATCCTGCTACCTGGCGACCTGGGCGACGTCAGTTGGCCCGGCGCAATCGACTGGGCAGGCAGCCAGGGCGGCGAACTGCCGAACCGGCGCGAACTCTCGCTGCTGTTCGCCAATCTGCGCGAACAGTTTGAAAGAGAATGGTATTGGTCGGCCGAGCCCCACGAAACGCGGTCACAGCTGGTCTGGGGCGAGAATTTCGCCAGCGGTATCCAGACGGTCTACGGCCGCCCGTTCCGCGGCCACGCGCGGGCCGTTCGGCGCATCCTGATCGAGTAGCGCAGCAGCCGGGGCGGAAGCACTGGGCGGATCCCTTACCGCATCCGCCCCCGGCGCTGCATGCCGCACCCGCACGCCCTGCGCCCTTCCTGTCTACTCCGATGCCGTCCTTGCCTCGGTGGCAGAAATGCGGCCGCCATTGCCTGCATTCCTGACCGCCATCACGCCCGCGCCGAGCAATGCAAGGCCGAGCACGGCGCCAAGCGGCGAGCGCGGAATCCAGCGCGCGGCGGCGCCGGTAACCGCGCTCGGGTTCTCGCGTTGCGGATCGGAATGGCGGCGGCGCAGCGCCGCGCTGCTGGCAGGGCCGCCTGCGTACAGCTGGATCATTTCGCGCACGAAGGGCATCATGTCTTGCGGGCCGCGGCTGGTCACGAGGTTACCGTCGCGCACCACTTCCTGGTCGAGCCAGGTGGCGCCGGCGTTCACCATGTCGTCGCGCACGCCCGGCCACGAGGTCAGGGTGCGGCCCGACAGCAGGCCCGCCGAGGCCAGCACCCAGGGGCCGTGGCAGAGCGTGGCGATCGGCTTGTCGAGCAGGTCGAAGGCGCGCACGAAGTCGCGCGCCTCGCTCGACTGGCGCAGCGCGTCCGGGTTCATGAAACCGCCTGGTATCAACAGGCCGTCGTAGTCGCGTGCGCTGACGTCGCCGATGGTCCAGTCGACGGCAATCAGGTCGGCCGGCATGTGCAGGTTCATGCCGCGAATCTTGCCCGACTTCAGCGAGATGATGTCGACCTCGGCGCCGGCGCCGCGCAGCGCCGCCACCGGCGCCGTCAGTTCCACTTTCTCGAAGCCGTCTGCCGCGAGCACGGCAATACGCTGCCCTGCCAGTTTCTTCCGTCCAGTCATGGTGTCCTCCGTTGAGATAATGTGCGAAGGAGTCTACCGGAATGGTCGAAATGGCAGCGTACGGACTATCTGGCGTGCACCGCAGCCGGCGCTATCCGGGCGACGGCATGCAGCGCGCTTACTTTGCCGGCACGCTGGCGCGGCCGATCGGTTCCTCGACATTCGCCAGGAACCAGGCCGTGGCCGCCATCACCGCCACGTTGCGGCGCAGGTTGTCCGGATCGACCTTGTCCAGGGTATCGGCCGCCGTGTGGTGGTAGTCGAAATAGGCCGAGGTATCGACCAGCGGCGCAAAGCTCGGCACGCCCGCGCGCTCCAGGCCCGACAAGTCGCCGGTCGACAGCGCATCCTGGCGCTGGAACACGCCGGCGCCGATCGGCAGCAATGCCGCCTGCAGCGGGGCGAACAACCTGGTCGACGCCGCCGGCACGCTGGTGCGCATGCCGAACGGCCGCCCGACGCCGTTGTCGCTCTCGATGGCGCCGATGTGGGTGCCGGCGTTCGCCTGCTGCGCCTCGAGGTAGGCGCGGGCGCCGCGGGTGCCGTTCTCCTCGTTCATCCAGGCAATCAAACGGATCGTGCGGCGCGGCCGGTAGTCGAGTTTCTTCAGGAGGTCGAACACCGCCATCGCGCTGGCCACGCCGGCTGCATCGTCGTGGGCGCCGGTCGCCAGGTCCCAGGAATCGAGGTGGCCGGACACGATCACGACCTCATCGGCCTTGTCGGTCCCCGGCAGGTCGGCGATCACATTGAAGCTGTCGGCATCCGGCAGGATCTTCGGGGTCAGCACCAGGCGCATGCTCAAGGGGCCGCGCTTGGCCAGGCGGCTCATCAGCATCGCGTCTTCCACGCTCACGGCCGCGGCCGGGATGCGCGCGCCATCCTGCATGCCGGTGTTGCCGGTGTGCGGCAGGCGGTAGTCGGCGCCGCCCACCGAGCGCACCAGCGCCGCCGCCGCGCCCATCTCGGCCGCGATGCGCGGGCCGTTGGTGCGGTAGTTCGAACCCTGCCCGTAGGCCGGGCCGGCCAGGCCGCGGTCGGCCATGTGCTGGTCGAACGGCACGTCGAACAGCACGATGCGGCCCTTCACCTCGCTCGCACGCGCCTTCAGTTCGTCGAAGCTGTTCACCACGATCACCTGGGCCTTCAAGCCCTCGGCCGGCGTCGCGCTCGATCCGCCCAGCGCCGTCAGCACCACGCGCTGGGTGATGCCGGCCGGACGGCCCGTGTACTCGACCAGTTCGCCCGTTTCCGCGCCACGCACCCAATGCGGCACCTTGACCGGCTGCAGCGTGACCTTCGCGCCCAGCTTGCGCATCGCGTCCGCCACCTGGGTCACGGCCGCCGCCGCGCCGGCCGAGCCCGACAGGCGCGGGCCGATCAGGTCGGTCATGTCGGCGGTGCGCTCCCAGGCGTAGTCGCTCGTCATCGCGGCATCGCGGATCCTGGCCAGGGCGGCAGGGTCGTTACCCGGGCTGGCGGCCAGGGCCGAGCCGGCGAACGAGGTGGCGAACAGGGCGGCGGCCATCAGGCCAAGTGCGGGAAGGCGGGTGCGGCGATTCATGCAGGAATTCCTTCGATCAAGTTTTTTACAAAATCGAAGGTTAGCGCATATGACAAGTTTGCGCTGTCTTTACGAATGCGCAGCAAGAGGACGGGAGGCTATCGCGGCTCCCGGACGGCGCCTATGCCGGCACCAGGCGCACCAGGGTGATCTCGGACGGCGCACCGAAGCGTTTCGGCGGCCCCCAGTAGCCGGTGCCACGGCTGGTGTACACCCACAAATCGCGCACGCGGTGCAGGCCGGCCACGAAAGGCTGCTGCAGCGGCACGAACAGGTTCCACGGGAAGAACTGGCCGCCATGGGTGTGCCCCGACAATTGCAGGTCGAAGCCGGCGTCGGCGGCGGCGGGCGCGGTGCGCGGCTGGTGCGCCAGCAGGATCTTCACGTCCACTTCGTCCGGTGCGCCGGCCGCCGCGGCCCGCGGACTGCTGCGGTGGCTGGGCACGAAATGGTGGGCGGTGAAGTCGGGCACGCCGGCGATCAGGACGGTCGCCGCGCCGCGCTGGCGCACCACGTGCTGGTTCAGCAGCACCGTCAATCCCAGCCTGCGCACCTCGGCGATCCACTCTTCGGCGCCCGAGTAATATTCGTGGTTGCCGGTCACGAAAAACGCACCGTCCGGCGCCGACAGCCGCGCCAGCGGCTGGGTATGCAGGGCCAGGCGCTGCACGCTGCCGTCGACCAGGTCGCCTGTGACGGCAATCGCGTCGGCCTTCAGCGCGTTCACGCGGTTGACGATGGCGTTCAGGTAGGGCCGGCGGATGGTCGGGCCGACGTGGATGTCGGAAATCTGGGCGATCGAATAGCCGTGCAGCTCTTCCGGCAGGTTGGCGATCGGCACGTCGACCCGTTTTACCCGCGCCAGGCGGCGCGCATTCACGAAGCCGATGAGGGTGACCGCCAGCGCCAGGGAGGGCACGCCGACCGCGCTCCAGTGGGTAAAGCCGGCATTGCCCTGCCCGACTGCCAACAAGGCAAGCAGCACGATGTCGCGCAGGAAGGTGATGACGATCAGCGACGAGAACAGTCCCATTGCCAGCAGGCCGACCCAGGCCAATTGCTCTGACCAGCGGCGTCGCCGCAGCGACGAGGACAGCAAACCGACCGGCACCAGCACGGTCGACAGGACCAGCAGCACGATGCCGGCGGCAATGCCGAGGAAGCCGAGCCCCATGTCGGGCATCAGGCGCGCACCGATGTACACATGCAGGAGGATGAGCAGGGAGAGGACGACGGACAGGTTGCGGCGGGCTGACATAAAGGCAAGGAAAAATGGGTCGTGCGGGTTAGATGGGGCGGGCTGCCCGGTCTGCAAGGCCGGCTCGCGGGGCTTGTCAAAAGAATGTTACGGAGGTCTCGGCACTTGTAATATTCTGTATTAGGAGATGAGGCCACCGGCAGTCGGGACTATAGTGTGTCCATACCCGGCGTAACCGCGATCACTCCGATCCGCGCTGCGGTAAAAAGGAAAAGCCATGTTGAACAAAAAATGCTTTGGTGCGGTGATCCTGGCCGCTGTCGCCGTCTCGCCCTCGGCATTCGCTGGCGACCGCGGCGTCAATACGGCGGTCGGCGCGGTGCTCGGTGCGGCAATTGGCGGTAGCGCTGGCGGCAGCGGCGGCGCCCTGGTCGGCGGCGTGCTCGGCGCGGCCGTCGGCAACTCGATCAACACCCACGACGACCGCCGCTATTACGGCGATCGCGGCTACCGTGGCGGCTACGGCTCGGTGGGCTATTACCAGCCGGCCCCGGTATATGCCCAGCCGCGTCCGGTCTACTACGAAGCGCCACGCTACTACCGCCAGCCGGAAGTGGTGTACGTGGAACCGCGCCGTGGCCATGACCGCGGCTGGGACCGTGGCCGCGACCACGACCGCCGCGACTGGGACCGTGGCCATGACCGCGGTGGCCGCGGCTGGGACCGCGACGGCTACCGCCGCTGATCCGGGCTTGAAGTGAAGAAGGCCGCATCGATGACGCGGCTTTTTTTTCGCCCGTCGTGCCTAACGCCGGCAATCTTTCCCCTCCCCTCCGCTCATACCCCGCGGCGGCGCCTGCCGCCGATAGAAACGAGCGGAGGAATGCATGTACCACAGCGGCGACATCGTGACACTCGCGGCCGGCCACTACCGGCTGCGCGAACAGCTGGCCGGCTCGGCCTACGGCGTGGTCTGGCGCGCCGAGGGCGGTGCGGCCGGCGACGTCGCCATCAAGCTGGTCAACCGCGAACAGATGACGCGCGCCGAGCCCGCCGTGCAGGCGCGCTGGGCCGAATGCGCCGCGCGCGAAATCGCCTTCCTCACCAGCCTCGCGCCCTGGGACGCGCGCCACATCGTGCGCCTGCTCGACCATGGCCTGCACGACGGCCTGCCGGCCATCGCCCTCGAACTGCTCGACGGCGACCTCGCCGCCCACATGGCGGCGCAGAACGCGGCCGCCCGCCGCACCGGCCTGGCCCAGGCGCTGGCCTGGCTCGCGCAGATCAACAGTGCGCTGGCCAAGGTCCACCAGTACGGCTGGCGCTACCTCGACCTGAAGCCGGGTAACCTGCTGGTCGATGCCGCCACGGGCACCCTCAAACTGGCCGACTTCGGCACCAACCGCAGCCTGCTCGACACCACCGCCCATTCCTATGCCGGCACCGCCAGCTGGCAGGCGCCGGAGCAGTTCTTCCCTGGCGAAGGCGCCGGCCACCTGACCGATGCGCGCACCGATTATTTCGCGCTCGGCGCGATCTTCTTTTACCTCGTCACCGACGGCGCCACGCTGCGCTACAGCGGCGCCTGCGCCGATGCCTGGCGCGCGCACGGACGCGACGGCGCCGTCCAACTGCAGGCAGCCTGGAACGGCGCCGCCCCGCCGCCGCTGGCCGACGACGAGGCCGAACGCTTCCTGGAATGCGCCCGCGCCGCGAACGATCACGCAGACCCGGCCGCCGCCCTGGCCCTGCTGCGCGCCCTGCTCGCCGCACGGCGCCAGGACCGGCCGCGCCATGCGCTCGAGATCAGCCGCATGATCGCGGCGGCCTCCGGCAGCATCCACCCGGTGCGGAGGGCCGCATGATGGGCGCACCACGTCCTGGGTTCGGCCTCGGCATGCTGGCCGCCGCCGCACTCGCCTTGCTGTGCGCGCTGCAGGCGCTGGCCGTGCTGCGCATGCCGTCCGCCTTTTCGCCCAGCGACATCACGATAACACTGGCCCCCGGCCACACCATCGAACTCGGACGCGCCGAACTCGCCGCGCCCCAGGCCGACCCGCGCCACCTGCGCCTGCGCCGCGACAGCGCCGGCCGCTGGTTCGTCGCCAGCGCCAGCGGCATGCAGGGCCTGCGCATCGAACACGGCGCCGACGGCACCAAGACGCGCAGCGGCGCGCTCGCGCTGCAGGCCGGCCAGCGCTTCCAGCTCGGCGCCGCACAGTACACCGTCGAGACGGCGCACGATGGCCTGCTGCGCCTGCAGGACGGCGCGCATACCTGGGAATACGACGGCGCCCTGCTGCGCCAGGACGGCAGCGCGCAAAGCGCCTGCCCACAGTCCTCGCTCGGCGCGCGCCTGCTCGGATTCTGGAACCGCATCCTGCCCGCCTTCCTCGGCTTCGAACGGCCCCTGGGCTTCGGCGGCAACCTGTCCTGCGCCACCACGATCGGCAACCCGGACGCCGCGCCTGGCAGCGCCAGCATCGCCTTCGTCGACGGCGTGCCGACCGTGTTCGCGGCCAGCGGCAGCGGCCGCGTACCGCTGCTGGCCGAGGTCGATGGCTTGCCCGCCGATCTGGCCCTGCGCGAACTGCCGCTCGATGACGTCAGCGCCTTGGGCGTCGGCCGCACCCGCCTGCTGGCGGCGATCGATGGCGACACCTTGCGCCTGCAACCCGTCAGCCGCGTCGCCCTCTTCCCCGACACCCGCGCCGAACTGCCCGAGGGCGTGAGCTGGCGCTGGGCGCCACGCAATTCCTGGCTGCTGCCCGCCAGCACGCCCTGGGCCGGCGCCTTCGCTTTGGCCAGCGGCCTGCTTGCCGGCTTGCTGGCATGGCGCACGGTCTTCCGCAAGCAGCCGGCGCTGGCCCTGCGCCTTGGCGCCGGCGTCGCGCTGGCGATCGCCGGCTTCGCGCTGCTGCTGGCCGTGCGCGCCGGCCAGGCGCCCGGCGCCGCGCCGACCCTGCTGCTGGCCTGGGCCGCGCTCTGGTACGGACTGCAGCTGCGCCGTCCGAACGCGGTCTTGACGACCGGCGTCCTGCTGCTGGCCGGCGGCCTGCTGCTGCAACTGGAACTGGGCACGGCTGCCACCGACACCTCGTGGATGCGCCACTTCCAGAAAACCGCCGCCGCCACCACGCTGGGCCTGGGGCTGACCGGTCTCGCCGGCTTGCTCAAGGCGCGCCGCCCGGCCTCGCAGGCCCAGGTCGAATGGACCTTGCTGGCACTGGCCTGCTGCGCCGTGGTCGCCCTGCTGGTGCAGGTCGGCTGGGGCAGCGAGACCGGCGTCTTCGACCTGCAGCCGGTGGAATTCGCCAAGCTCGCGCTGACCGTGCTGACGGCGCACTGCATCGCACTCGGCCTGGGTGCTGGCGATACCGGGAGCAGCGCGCGCAAGGCCGGCCTGCTGCGCTGGCTGCGCCTGGCCTCGCCCGCGCTGCTGTTTATCGTGCTGCTGGCCGTGGCCCTGGTCCAGGTCGACGATTATTCGCCGCTGATCCTGCTGCTGGTCTGGGGCGCGGCGATGCTGCTGGCCTGGTCGCTGGCCGCGCGCCAGCGCGCCGCGACCGTGGCGCTCTGCCTGCTCGCCGTCGGCGTGATCGGCGCCGTCGGCCTGCTGCGCGCCACCAGCCCCGACGACATCGCGCACTGGAATTTCTATGGCGAGCGCTTCCTGGTCTGGCTCGACCCGGCTGCCCACCCGCACACCGGCCAGCAACTGCTGCTGGGCGCGCGCGCCATCCTGGCGGGCGGCTGGATGGGCGCCGATGGCGTCTTCGGCCTGGCCGCGCTCGGCGCCAGCGCGCCCGACGCACTCGCGATTCCGGCGGTGCAGGACGACTTCGCGCCTTCGTTCTTCCTGAACCGCCACGGCCTGCTCGCCGCGCTCGGCCTGTGGACCCTGCAAGCCCTGTTCCTGTGCGCCCTGCTGGGGGCTGCCCTGCGCGCCTGGTCCGGCGCGGCGGGTGCGCGCGACTTCCGCCACGCCTGGCAGGCGCGCTTTCGCTGCTTCGTGCTGTGCGGCGGCGCTGCCTTCGTGTTCGGCCACTTCCTGCTGTCGTGGGGGACGAACTTGTCCTTCTTCCCGATCATGGGGCAGCCGATGAGCTTCCTGTCGGCGGGCGGTTCGCACCTCCTGTTTTTCATCTTCCCCCTGCTAGCGTTTGGCGCCGCAGCCCCATCTTCAAAGGAGAGTTAATCATGCCGGTCTACGTCCAACACGAATCCCTGGGCAAGGTGAACGATGTGTTCAATGCCGAAGCGCTGTGGCAGGCGCCGGGCCTGGCGCTGTTTGCGCGCCGCCCGCTGCTACGCGACCTGCTGGAGCGCTCGCCGCGCGAGCAGCGCGGCCGCGCCGCCACCCGCTGCTTCTCGCACGTCACGCTGGTGCTGCCGCAGGACGAGGTCGACGACGACCGCCACCTGACCCGCGGCGCGCGCGTGCGCGACCTGGCGCACACCCTGCAGTCGCTGCACCAGAAGGACTTCGGCGACCTGCTCGGCGCCGACGAGGTGCGCTACCACGTGGTCGGCTCGGAACAGCTGGAGCCGGGCCAGGTCGAGGTCAAGTTCGGCCACGCCGTCTACCTGCCGGCGCCCGGCGAACAGGTGCAATATACGGTCAGCGTCTCGCGCGACAGCGCCATCTGGCAGACCGTCTGCCCGGTGTATCCGGGCCAGCGCCTGACGGTGCTCGGCCACGACGCCGCCAGCGCCACCCACGCCGTGCCCGGCTGGCCGTTCGCACTCGACGGCGCCATCCTCCTGATCAACGACGGGCCGGACACGCCGATGGAAGTGCACGTGCGCCCAAAAGAAGCCTTCGAGTGCGGCTTCGACGCCGCCGCCGGCTACTACACGATCCGCGCGCGCCATGGCGAGACGCCGGGCAATGCCGGCCGCCTGCTCCTGAAAATCGCGCGCAGTGCGCATGCGATCGGCACGTCCGCTCCCGCGCCGGCACGTCCGCTCAGCGCCCCGCCCACTCCTTCCCGTGCGCCGGCCGTCTGGAAGACCCGCGCCCGCACCCTCGACGACGCCGAACTGACCGCCACCCCGGTCCTGCACCGCGCCCGCCCGGCCGCCGAGGAAGCGACCTATGCGCCGGTGGCGCGCCAGCGCATCGCCCTGGCCGCGCTGGCCCTGCCTCGCCTGAGCCGCTACCGTGACACCGGCGCCGGCCTGCTCGAATTCGGCATCCAGCACAGCCTGGCAGCGGGCGCGCCGGGCAAGGAGAACCTGATCGGCTTCGCGGTCGACGAGGCCGACGAGGTGTACGCCATCGGTTCCGATGGCCGCCAGCGCATCGCCGTGCCGAACCGCTTCGCGCCGATCGATGGGGTCGACCTGCGCGTGCTGGCGCCGGCGCCGCAGATGGCCGACCGCTACAGCGCCCTGATCTGCCTGCCGCAGGCGCCGTCGATGCCGGTGCCGGGCGGTGCGCGCATCGCCTTTGGGCGCGGCGCCCCGGCCCTGGCCGCGCTGCGCGTGCTGGACGCCGCCGGCTGCCTGCGCGGCCAGGACGGCATCGATGCCGGCAGCGCCGACCGTCTCGGCCTGTCGCGCCATGCCGCCAGCATCGAGGCCGGGCCGGACGGTTTCCGCGTTGCGCGCCTGGCGCCGACCCAGGCCCTGTTCCACCTCGACGAGCGGCTTGGGTTTGTCGCCGCCATCGAGAACAATTCGCCGGACGCGCCTTACCTGGTGCCGAACGGGCACCACATCGTCGCCGGCCATTACGTGCTGCGCGTCGAGGGCTGAGCGATGTCGCCGCTACTGACCGCGTTCGCCTGCTTCGGCGCGGCGCTGGTCCTGACGCTGGTTGCCGCGGCTTGGATGACGCCGCGCATCTGGTGGAAGCGCGCGAATGCCCGGGCCCTGGCGGTGCTGGTGCTGGGCACCGGCGCCATCGGCAGCGCCCTCTGGTGGTTTGCCGATCCTCTGCCGGCGCAGGCGCAGGCGGACCTGCCGACGCAGCCCGCCCTCGCCTTTCATCAGGATGCCCCGCTGCCCGGCCGCAGCTACCGCGTGGCCGATGCGCTGAATTTGCGTGCGGCCGGCGGTGTCGGTTCGCCGCGCGTGACCGTGCTGCCGGCCGGCGCCATCGTCACCGCGACCGGCGAGCAGGATGGCGACTGGTGGCGGGTGCGGGCCGACGTCGGCGGCGTGAGGGAGGAAGGCTGGGCCAGCAGCCTGTGGCTGCGCCGCGCCGACGAGCACCGGCGCTGA
The DNA here is from genome assembly GCF_030411995.1 of Massilia sp. YIM B02769. GTDB lineage: Bacteria > Pseudomonadota > Gammaproteobacteria > Burkholderiales > Burkholderiaceae_D > Telluria. The sequence goes on along the minus strand of NZ_JASNRC010000017.1, from coordinate 99,263 downwards.
TCGGTTTCATGCCGGCGTATAGCGCATCGGGTTGAAGTACAGCCCCTTCAGGCACTGGGTCGGCGCCATGCGCACGAAGCCGAAGGCCTCGTACACCGGCGCCGCATGGTTCGAGGCATTCACCAGGAAGGCGCCGTCGCCGCCGCGCTCGATGGCCGCGCGCCGCGCCACCTGCCACAAGCGCCGCGCCAGGCCCTGTCCATGCCAGCGCTTGTCGACGAACAGGTGGAACAGGTGGTTGTTGGCGCGGATGCCGATGAAGCCGGCCAGCGTTCCGTCGATCTCGGCCACATGGTAGACATGGCCGCTGCGCACGTAATTGCGCAGGCCGTCCTCGTCGTTCTCGCGCAGGAAGGTCGAGGCGCCTTCCGGCGTCGATTCGTGGACGATGAATTCGCTGGCGGCAGCGCGCAGCAGGCGGGCGGCGCCGGGAAGGTCGGTGTCGACGAGCGGTCGGATGAGCATGGGGCGTGCTGCAAGCGGTACGATAAGTGGTGCAACGCGCCGCACGGTGAACTGTGCGCGCCTTTGCCAAAAGTTCAACATAGCTTACCATGAGCACAACTCCACGGGCGCTGGCCTGGCCTGAAAATTTTCTCCCACCGCAAGAGGCAGCACGCATGTTCGAAGGACTGCATTTCGGCCCGCGCTTCGAGGTCGCCGCACGCAGCAGCATCGGCCTCGGGCCGGTGACGCGCGCCGAAAACCAGGACAACTGCGTCCTCATCGACGCCGATGGCAATGCCGGGCTGCTGCGCGGCGGCGTGCCGGTTGCCCAGCGCGTGCCCGGCTGGCCCGCCGGCCACCTGCGCCTGGCGGTACTCGACGGCATGGGCGGCCATGGCCACGGGCGCGAAGCGGCTGAAGCCGCCGCCGAAGGCCTGCTCGCGATTCCCGCCTGCAGCGATATCGATCTGTTGTCCGCCCATCTCGACGCCCTGCACGCCGACCTGCAGCGCCGCTTCGACGCCCTCGGCGAACGCGGGCCGCGCCCCGGCACCACGCTGACCCTGCTCGAGATCCCGGCGCTGGACGCGCCGCTGCTGTGGCACGCGGGCGATTCGCGCCTGCTGGAAATCGGCGCCGGCAGCGTCGCGCCGCTGACGGTCGACCACGTGCCGGCCACGGCCTACGCGATGCAGGGCCTGCTGAACGAGGCCGACTGGCGGCGCCAGGTGCACGGCGAGCACGCGCCGCAGATCGCCCAGGCTTTCATCCTGGGGAATACCTTTGCCGATCCGCTGCGCCTGGACGACGGGCTGTTTGCGCTCACGCCCGACAAGCTGCCGCCCTGGCTGCGCGCCCTGCCCGACCGGCGTGCCGTGACGCTGCGCGCGGACTGCAGCTACCTGCTGGCTTCGGACGGCTTCTGGTCCTGCGCCGATCCGGCCGAATTCATCGCGCGCTGGCCGCGCCTGCTGTCCGGCCGCGATGCGCAGGCGGGACTCGGCGCGCTGTTCGACGAAATGGCCGAGCGCCCCCCGGTTGGGCTGCAGCCAGACAATCTCACGGCGATTGTGTTGCGCTTTCGCCCACATCGACGCGATGAAACGGCGCTGCCGGCAAGCAATTGATTTAAAATAGGAAATAGTGCGCAGAATCAATAATCGCCGCGCTTGGCGCGCGCCACTGTTGGGCCAGAACGCGTAAGCTGAGACCTCTTTCGTCAGGCTAATTCCATGAACCGTTGCAGCAATCCCGCGCATCCGCATTGCACCGTCTGGGTGATGCCAGGGGATGCCGCCTGCGCGCACGGTCATGCCCAGCCCGCTTCCTCCGATGCCGCACAATCTTCCGACGATGCGCTGATCGCGCATGTGCCCGCCATGCCGGCGAGCGCACCGATCGCCATGCCGATTGCCGCGCCGTCGCAGCGCCCGCACCTGCACGTCAGCGGTTTCGACCCGCGCGCCGCCGGCGGCCGGCAAGTGCTGAAACTGGAACTGCGCGGCATGCCGCCCGATTGCGCGCCGCAGGTGACCCTGCTGGCCAGTTCGCGCCTGCGACTCGAAGGCGGCGAGCGCCACAGCTTTACGCGCACCCTGCGCGGCGAATGGCTGCCGGTCTTCCTCGAATTTTCCTCGCGCGGGCTGGAGCATGGCCAGTACCGCGTCGAGCTCGAACTGCACAGCCGTGCACTGGCGGCCCGCACCTGGGTTGCCACCCTGCTGATCCTGGCGCCGCGCGCCGACGCCAGCCTGCACGACATCCACCAGACTTTCCTCGCCACGCACAAGAACGTGCGCGTGCATGCCGACGACGCCTCCATCGCTCGGGTGAATGCGCGCCTCGGCGGCGGCCGCGTCGACATCGATGTCAAGGCCAGCAATGCCGGCATCGCCCACCTCGACCTGGATGGCCTGAACGCACCCCAGGGCAAGATCGACCTCGGCTTTTCCAGCATCGCCTGGGACGAAGACCTGCTCGAAATCGACCTGCCGGCGCAGGCCGCCGGCCATCCCTGCCCGGCCAGCATGGCTTGCCTGGAACTCGCCGGCGGCAGTGCCGGCCGACCGCGCTACCTGCGCCTGTTCGCGCTCGACGAATGCGTGCTGGGGCGGGTCGATGGCGAGGGCGACGTGCTGCTGGCCCATCATGACGATGCCGGGCCGGTGGCCGAAGGCCTGACGCGGCGCCTGTCGGCGCGCCATGCCGTGATCCGGCGCGGGCGCGAAGGTTTCGAGATCGAGGACGTGTCGCGCTATGGCGTGCTGGTCGACGGCACCTGGCCGGGCAAGCACAAGGCGCTGCGGCTGCATCCGGGCATGCGCATCGAACTGACGGCCAGCATTCCCGGGATCGTGGTGCTGGAAGTGACGGCGGTGCTGGCGCATGCGATCGTGCTGCACCGGGTCGACGCGGGCCTGGCGCACGAGGCGTTTTACCTGCTCGATCCGGAGCGCGCGCCGGCTGGGGCGGCGCGTGCGGGTGTGGCCGGGCTGCCGCTGCTGTGTCATCGGGATGGCGGGTTCTGGCATATAGACGCGGCCAGTGGCGAACAGACGCCGCTGACGCCTACAGTGGCATTTCACCGGCTGGCCGGCTGGCCGCGCGATGCGGCGTTTGCGGCGAGTGCGTATCCGGAAATGCGGAACGGGCGCTCGACATCGGCACAGAGCGCCGTTCACCGCGAGTCGTAGACCCGGACCGTACGGTGGGCACCCCGTGCCCACGCGAATGTTCGCGCCATGTTAGCGCTACTTCAAACGAAGCAAACGCCTATTGTTGACGATCGCAAATGATCATTTGGAAGCGCTGTCAACCACCCAGTAGCGCAGCACAGAAACCAGCCAACAAGACGCACGCATCCGCGTGGGCACGGGGTGCCCACCGTACGATCAACGTTACCGGCAGGCTCAATGCCCCTGCGGCAACAACACCAAAAAGATCAGCGCACAACCGGCCAGCAATGCCGCCTGCAACCCGAACACGATCGCGGGAATGCGTAGCTCTTCCGGGATTTTCATGACAAGCCTCCAAAAGGAATGACAGGACCCTTGGAGCCTTCAGCCTACGCCGCCCGCGCAGCACCGGCGCACGCTAGCCCATGATCAATCGTACTCAGGAAACCTTCGTCTCGGCCTCGTTCGCCGGCAATTCCCGCACCACCCTGAACCCCACGATATCGTTCGCCATCACCGCCGAGAAGCCGTTGCGCAGCGCCGAGCGCAGGTAGCGCGGGTTGTACAGCCAGGACCCGCCGCGCAGGATTCGCCGTGCCCGGTCGCCGCCCTCTTCCCAGGCGCTGCCGTCCAGCGGCGCGCCCTCGTAGCTGTCGTGCATCACGTCCTGCACCCATTCCCAGACGTTGCCATGCATGTCGTGCAGGCCCCAGGGATTCGGCGCGAAATGCGTCACCGCCGTCGTGCCGCGCCGATACGCGCCGCGCGCGCCGCCGTTGTAGGTGAAGTTGCCGTCGTAGTTCGCCAGCTCGGTGCTGATGCTGTCGCCGAAGCTGAAAGCCGTCCTGGTGCCGGCGCGGCAGGCATATTCCCACTCGGCTTCGCTCGGCAGGCGGTAACGCTGGCCGGTGCGTTCCGACAGCCAGGCGAGATAGCGCCCGGCGTCCAGCCAGGACACGCCCACCACCGGGTGCATCTCGCTCTGCGGAAAGCCCGGCGCGGCCCAGTTGACGTCGCCATCCGGCTGCCAATCGGTGGCCTCGACAAAGGCGCGCCACTCGCCCACCGTCACCGGATAGCGGCCCAGTGCGAACGGGCGCGCGATGCCGACCCAGTGCTGGGGCGTCTCGCGCGCCAGCCAGTTCTTCTGGGCGCCGGCGGCCATGGCGATCCTGCGTTCGTGTTCGGGTGAACCCATCTGGAAGCGGCCCGCACGCAGCACCACCAGTTCCGGTCCCTGCGCGCTGCCGTCGAGGAAGCGGTCGCGCATCAGGATCGCTTGGGGCGGCGCTTGCGCCGCCTCCGCTGCCGGGGCATCCCTGGCTTCGGCGGCCTTGGCGCGCAGCTTTTCCTGTTCGGCCAGGTAAGCCGCCGCTGCCTTGGCCTGCAAGACCTTGCGCTGGGCGTCGTCCTGGGCCTGGCGCGCCTTGGCCACTTCCTCGGCCTGGCGCACGCGCAGCTGTTCGCGCAGGGCTTCGCGCCGCGTACGTCGGGCCTCTTCCGCTTCCTGGCGCTCGCGGCGCTGCTGTTCGCGGCGCGCGCGTTCGGCCGCGGCCTGGGCGGCGACGGCCGCAGCGGCGTCGGCGCGCGCGCGTTCGCTCAGGGGGCGCGGCGGCCGTGGCGCTTCGGCAGGCTGGCTGGGCAGCGCCTCAGCCGGCGCGGGCATCGCCGCCGGTTCCTCGGCGGGGGTGACAGGCGCCTCGGCTGCGGCCGGCTCCTCCGCAACCGCACCGGCTGCCTCCAGGCGCGTCAGCAGCACCGACACGCTCTCGGGGCGGTCGGCCGGATCGCTTGCCAGGCCGGCGCGCAGTGCCTGCCAGCGGGCCTCGTCCAAGGTTTCGGGCTGCGCCGGCACAGCGGCCGGCAGCGCACCGCCAACCATCTGGTAGATCATCGCCGCGACCGCGTACACGTCCAGCGTGCGCGCCGGCGTCAGGCCGGGCGTGGCCGCTTCCGGCGCGCGGTAGCCGGGCGTCCCGGAAATGGCCGGCGCCTCCAGCGGCGACACCGCGCCCTGGCGCGCGCGCGCCGCGATGCCGAAGTCGAGCAGCTTGACCTCGCCCCTGGCCGTGACGAACACGTTGGCCGGCTTGATGTCGCGGTGGACCAGGCGGTGCCGGTCCCACGCGTAGTCCAGTGCGTCCGCCACCGGCCGCAGCAGCGCCAGCGCGCGGTCCAGGGCCAGCGGCGCGTCGCGCGCCAGCAAGGCGTCGAGGTCTTCGCCCTCCAGGCATTCCATGATCACGAAATAACTGGACGTGGCCGGGTCCTGGGCCCAGTCATACACGCGCACGATGTGCTCGTGCGCCAGGCGGCGCGCGCGCGTGGCTTCCTGCACCAGCAGCTTGGCGTGGCCCGCGCTTTCGGTCAGTTCCGGCGACAGGATCTTCAGCGCGACCTGGGCGCTGTGGCCCAGTTCCGCGTGCGTGGCCAGGTCGGTTGCCTGCCACACCTGGCCCATGCCGCCGTGCGCGATCAGGCGTTCGAGCCGGTAGCGGCGGTTGGCCGGGCCGACCTGCTGCCCCTGCATCAATCCCAGCTCGGTGCCGCGCGGCGCGGGCGTGCGCGATTCGGCGGCGGGCGCCGCCTCCGGCAGCGCGTGCGCCGCATCGAGGATCGCGTTCTTGCGCTGGTCGAACTCCTGGCGGCTCAGCAAGCCGTCATCGTGCAGCGCGCGCAGTTCGCGGATCTTGTCGATGGCAGTCTGCATCGGTGTTCAGTCCTGCAAGCCCGCGCCGCAGGCCGCGCAAAAGCGGTCGCCGTCGCGCGCCGAGTGGCCATTGGCGCAGCGCCGGGTGTCCGCCACCGCGCCCGCCACCTGGGCCTGCGCGTGCAGGGCCGCCTTGTTGACGTCGTTCTGCAGGGTCAGCAGGTCGACCTGATGCCGCCGGTCCTTGTCGACCTCGGTGTCGCGGCGCGCCTGTTCCTGGCGCACGGCGTCCTGGGCCAGGCTCGCCGCATCGAGCGCACTCAGCGCGCCGCCGGCTTGCACCACGCCAGCCAGCGCCGCCAGCTGGGCCGCGTCCATGGTCGCGTGCACGCGGGTCTTCATGTAATCGGCCAGCACGGCGGCGTTCGGCGCGGCGGCCACGGCCAGCTTGGCGCTGTCGTCCATGCGGCTGATCGATTCGTTGCGCGCGATCTCGATGCGCGCCAGTTCCAGCGCGTGTTCCAGCTGTGCCGCGCGTTCGGCGCGCTCGTGGCCGAGGCGGCGCAATTCCTGCTGCCAGGCCGCTTCCTGCTCGGCGCGGCGCTGCGCATGCTCGCGTTCCTGCGCCATCAGCTCGACCTCTTTCGCCCGCTGGGCCTGGCGGTGCTCGGCCTCGATGGTGCGGAGCAGCTTTTCGTGCTGGGCGATGGCCTCCTGCTGGCCGCCCTCGCGTTTCAAGGCATCGATCTTTTGCGCCATGCGCTCGGCTTCCAGGCTTTCCGCGCGCTGCAGTTCGCGCAGGCGCTGCCCGCCGGCCAGCTCTTCCCACTCCTGTTCGCGCTCGGCGGCGCGGCGGCGCGCGGCGTTCGCCAGCACCACCAGCGCCAGCTGGGCCGCGTGCTCTTCCTCGTCGATGGCGCGGGCGCGCTGCGCGGCGAGATCTTCTGCCACACGCAGGCGCGCCAGCTCGTCGCGCTGGCGTGAGGCGTCCTCGATCTCCCTGGCCTGCTCGACCTTGTTACGGATCTGCTGGAGCAGCAGGGTTTGCGAAAAACGCTGCTGCGCCAGCTGGCGCGATTGCAGCGCTTCCTGCTTCGCCACCTCGAGCGCGCCGCGCATGCGGATCGCGGCCAGGGCCTGCAGCTCGCGCCATTCGGCGGCTTCAACGGCGCGCTCGCCGCGCCGCTTGGCGAAATCGTGCTCCACCTCGGCCAGCACTTCGCCGGCGCCGCGGGCAATGGCTTCGCGGCGCGACTTCGATTCGGCCACGCGCGCATACAAATCGATCTCGCGGGCGCGCAGCGCTTGCGCGCGCTCGGCGTTGGCCAGCGTGCCTTCGGCGCGGTCGAGCGACTCGGTCTGGCGCAGTTCCAGGCGGCGCAGGCGCAGGCGCGCTTCATGCTCTTCGTGGCGCAGGCGCTTCCATTCCTGTTCGTCGTAGAGTTCGTCGAGCTGGCGCGCATGCTCCATCTGCACGCGGCGCTCGTCGGCGGCCAGCCACAGCGTGCCGATGCGCGCGCGGTTGGCATCGAATTTGTCGTGGCGTAGCGCCAGGGTCTCGACGCCGGCCACGCCCAGGCCGTAGGACGCCAGCAGCAGGCGCAGCGCGCCCTGCAGGCGCTCGTCGAATTGCGGGCGCAGGTCGCGGTTGTCGGCCATCTCGCGCAGCGACTGGGCGCCGACGAATTCCGCCGCCAGCTGGCGCACGGCCGGGGCCAGCAGTTCGCGCAGCTGGGCGCTCTTGATCACGCCCGGCATGGTCATGAAGTGGCGCGCAAAGGCCGGCACGTTTTCCACGCGCAGGCTGACGGTGAAGCGCGCCGCCACTGTCAAATGCTCGACGGTTTCCAGGTCGTCGAACGCGAATTCGACCGGCAGCGCATTGGTGCGCGTGATCAGGATCTCGGCGTGGCTGTCACGCAGCAGGTGGTTCAGGCGCGTGAAGAAGCCTTCGATCTCGTATTCGCCATGCGGCACTTCCGTGGACTGTTCGCCCTGCAGGATGTAGGCGCGCGCCGTGGCCGGCACGCGCAGGGTCTTCACGAACAGGCCGGAAAGCGCGTTCACACCGAAGAACACCGCCAGTTCGTCGGGACCGGCGACCCAGCGGTTCTCGACCAGCACCGGCTTGTTGCGCGGCGCGCCCAGCGTGATGCCGCAGGCCGCGCAATAGCCCGCGCCGCCCGCATTCTTGTGCTCACAGCGCGGGCACCGCGTGCCGCCAAAACCGAACATCTGGAACATGATCCGACTCCATCCTTTTGTCTAACCCCAAGCCCGGCGATTCTAGCAGCCGGGAGCCCGGCAATACCCTGCGCACACGGGGTATTGCGTGCTTCTCCCTCAGATAATGCCGATCCGCTCGACGCAGGCCAGGCTCGCGCCCCTGGCCCGCAGAGCGTCGCGCAGGCCGGCCGGCAGCCCCGCCTCCCAGGCACGCGGCAGCAGGACGCGGTCGCCAGCTGCCGCCTCGCGCTCGATCAGCGCGCATTTCGGCGCCAGCCCTTCCACGCTGTCCACCTGGCCGGCGTGCCAGGCGCTTGAGCAGCCGCTGGCGATGATGCGCCCGCGCGGCACGAATTCGCGCCCGCGCGCCAGGCGGTCGGCCAGCACCAGCGCCAGCTCATACGAATTACCGTGCAAGCCATCCTGGCCGAAACGCACCGTGGTGCGCCAGCGCGGGGCCGACTCGCCGTCGAAGTGGCGCGCCCCAGCCAGGGCCTGGCGCACCGCGTGCTGGCGCGCGCTGTCAAGGCCGGGCACGGCAATGGCTTCGTCGTCCGCCGTGCCCGCGTCGAGCGGATACACGCTGACCTCGACCCAGCACAGGCTGTCGTTGATGCCGCCGCTGTGCAGCGGGAACCAGGCGCGCGCGTTTGAGACCGCATCGGCCACGTCGGGCTGCCCTGTCAGGGCGCCAAGGTGGCGCAGGCCTTGCGGGCCACCGAGCAGCGCGCCGTTCGGCGCGTTCTTCGTGTCGTGCCCGTCGATGCGGCCGCGCTGCCATTGCGCCGACCAGCCCAGCGCCAGCGTGTGCGGACGCAGCGGAAGCAGGCCGCGCACGGCGCGGTCAGCCAGCACCACCGCCAGCTCCCAGTCGCGTTCCTGGGCGCCGGGTGCGCGGTCCACGCTGATCACGACCTGGTCGCGGCTGTCGTGGCGCGCCTCGGTGTGCCGCGCCAGGCGCGCCACTTCCTGCATGCGCGCGGCAATTGCCGGCGCACCCGGCGCGCTGCACTTGATGTCGGCGCGCCCGCCACGCGGCCGCCGCGTGGCCGTGATGGTGACGATGCCGCCGTCGGCCAGCAGGCTGCGGCACACCGCTTCGCCCATCGGTTCATTCTGGTGTTCGCTCATGCGGCCTCCTGCGGCGCCACCAGCTTGCGCTCATGGCTTGCCTGTTCGAGATTGGCGACGATGCGGTCGGCTTCATCGAACAGGGCTTCGAGTCCCTGGTCCTCGGCCAGTTCAAAGCGCGCCAGCAAGGCCCAGGCTTCGTCGAGCGCAGCGGCCGCCTCCACGCTGTTGCGGGCGCGGCGCAACTGCTGGTCCATGGCCAGCGGCTGGCCCGGTGCGGCCAGCGCCAGCGACGGCATCGTGCTCGCCGCCAGGCACACCAGGTCGAACCGCTGCAACAGCGACTGCTGCTGGCGGAACAGGGCCTGGCCGCTCGGCAGCGCCGCCTGGCGCACGCGGCACATCAGGCAAGGCAGTTCGAGGAAGAGGCGGCGCAGCGCGCGCGCGTCTGCCACCGCCGGATCGAACGGCTGTTTCTGCCCGCTGGGCTGAAGGACGGGCGGCGTTGCCGGCGCCGTGCCGAGGAAAGGTTCGTCCGCGCCATGGATGGCGCGCGTCCGCAGTTCTTGCGCGAAGTCGCGGCTGGCGCGCAGGTCGACCGGCACGCAATCGTCGACCGTGACGCCGAAGCGCGTGTACAGCAGCTGGTTCAGGCCGGCGCGGAAGGCATTCCACTCGTCGAGCGTGGTGCAGGGTGGCAGGTCAAGGTTGCCTTGCGCGAGTTCGCGTTGCAGGGCGTCCTCGACGCGCGCCGAGAAATCGGCAAGCAGCAGTTCGCCGGCGCCTTCGCTGGCCAGGAACAAATCGAAGCGCTGCTGGCTCACGCGCGGGTCGGGGCTGTCGATGGCGAAATGCAGGCGCAGCCCGATTTCCGGCGCGGCGGCGAAGGGCAGCAGGTCGCAGCCGTAAGGCCCCGGATGGAAGCACCAGCCGCTTTCGCCTTCGAGCAGGTTGATGCGCCCGCCGGCGCTGATGCGGCGCGTGTGGCCGGCGCGGTCGACGGCCACGCCGACGCTCGACGCCGGCAAGGCGCAGCCCGAGGCGATCGGCCGCGCGATCGCCTCGACGCCCAGTCCCGCGGCATCGAAGGCCGGCGCGCGCGCCATGCGCTTGAACAGGTCGAACATCATGCCAGCGGGGCCGGCAGCACGCTGAAGGCGGCGCCATGCTGCTGGAAGTGTTCGCCGGGCGCGTCCGCAAACGGCCAGGCGCATTCGCATTCGCCATCCGGGTCGAGGCGGCCCTGCAGCACTTCGGCGCCGGCGCCGTCGAGCACGCGCAGCAGCGCCGCCTCGCGCAACAGGCGCGCGGCAAACGGGGCCTCGGGCGAGAGCTGCAGGATCACCCGTCCCGCCACGAAATGCAGGCGCCAGTAGCCATCGTCGGTGGCCAGCTGGCCCAGCGCCGCGCCGCTGTCGGCCGCGCGCAGCATGCCGTGGCTGCCCCGCCAATCGTCGTCGTTCGCGGCCTGCGCACCCTTGCGCGCCAGTGCCAGCGTGCGCAGGCGCCGCACCGTCAGCGGCGAGCCTTCCAGTGCCGCGCGTTCGCCCTGCGTCAACGGGCGGCTGCCATCCAGCGCCGCCAGCAGCACGGCATCGGCCAGCATCAGGCGGTCGCCCTGTACACGCCGCGTCAACAACAGGCGTTCCTGCAGCTTGCGGTCGATTTCGCTCGTCGTCATTCTCATCCTCCCGTTCGTGGTGCCGCTTCCAGCCTGGCAATGGCCGCGTCGCGCCGCTTGCGCAGCGTCGGCAGCGAAACGCCGTCCAGCGCCGCCAGTTGCTGCATGGTCGGCAGCGCGCCGGTGGCGGGGTCGCGCCAGGCGTCGGGGTAGGTGTCGTCCTCGCCGCCCAGCAGCTTCAGGTACACGGCCAGGCGCACCGGCAGCGAATCCTGCGCCAGCAGACGGCCGGTCCAGCTGCCCGGATCTTCGGCCGCGCGTGCCGCAGACAGAAAGCCGGGGGGAAGTGAAACAGACTCCGCCCGCCCGCTTTCCGCCGGGTCGTCGTCGGGCGCGGATGCTTGCGGCGGCACGTAGGGAGCAGACGCGGGCGCGGGCGCATCCAGCTCATCCTCGCGCGCTTCCAGGATCAGGTCCGGCCCCGGTGTCGTGGCTTCCTGCGACGCGTCCAGCACGCGCCAGTAATCCTCGATCCAGGCGCCGGCCGTGTCCTGGTCGTGCAGCCAGTCCTGGTCGCGGTTGCTGGAGATGGCTTCGTATTCGCCGATCTCGGACAGCATCTCGGCGATCTTCGCCGGGCTGTTCTTGAGGGCCTCGAAACGCTTCGATTTCGTGTGCAGCGGTCCGGGCGAGCCGGTGAAGCGTTCCAGGGTTTCGCTCCAGCGCATGATCCACTCGGGGCGGCAGCCGCCGACCGTCTGCAGCTGGCGTACCTCGATCGGCACCGAAAACGCGACCGGACGCCCGAGGATCGCGCCTACCTGCGCCGTGTGCTCGCGCCAGCCGGCGAACAGGCGCGCTATCTCGCCATAGGCCGTGTCGAGCATGCGGTAGGCGTAAATGCGGTTCGGGCTGCAGGGGCGGCCGCAAGCGATCTGGTAATTGTCGGCGTCGACCTTGTCGCGCAGGACGGCGAACATGTCGTTGACCTTCTTGCGCAGCAGCGCTTCGCCGCCGGGCTGGCGCCAGAACGCCGGTGCGCGTGCATGCTCGGCGCCCAGGGCCGTGCGGAAGGCATCCCAGTCGCCAGGGCGCGCGGCCAGTTCGTAGGCCAGCGACAGGGCCAGCTCGCCGACGGTCTCGCCGTAGCTGTTGCCGCTTGCCTGGGCGCGCGCCGTGCGGCCGGCCGCGTGCAGCGCTTCTGCGAGCAGGTCGACGTACAGTGCCAGCGCTCCGTCGCTCGGCGCGGGCGCCAGCAACTCGCTCGGATCGACGCGCGCAAAGGCGTCGAGCGAACAAGCGCCCAGCAGTTTTCTGACCTGCTCCCAACCCGGTTCCTGGTATCGGGTTCCCGGCAAACGCATACCTTCCTCTTGTGTACGCATGCGAAAAACTCCTTCATGGCTGCGTTGCGTCGTCTCGCCGTACTAGCGTACTGTCTTCGACGCCGCGCCTTGCCCTGAAGGCTTTTTCACACGCTATGTGTGTCCCCCAGATAACGAACTTTATAAATCATGCCACACAAACACGAAATTCAGGCGCGCTGGAGAAGCTCAATTGCCCTTCTGTTCAGCCTTTTGCGCCAGCATTGAACGCAATAGCCCGGCCACGACCGGCGCCGCATGCGCCCCGCCCGTCTCCCCGGAGCGGCTGACGAACACGGCAAACGCCAGGCGCCGGTCTTGCCCGGGAATGCTGCCCGGCTCCAGCCAGCCGGTGAACCAGACCGTGGCCTGGTCGCCGTCGCCAACCGGCGCCGTGCCGGTCTTGCCGTACAGGCCGGGGCGCAGGCCGTCGAATTCGGCGCCGCGGAAAGCGCCCGCCGCCGTGCCGTGGGCCACCACGCCGCGCAGGCCGGCGCGGATGCGGTCCAGGCGTACGCCGAGCTTGTCGCCGGCCTGTTGCTGCGCCTTCTTCCCGTCCAGCGCCAGCAACAGGCGCGGGGTGATGGCGCGTCCTTCGCCGACCGCGCCAGCAGCCAGTGCCATGTGCAGCGGCGTGGCCTGCATGCGCAAACCGATGGCCATCTGGCGCAGTTCGTGGCGCGAGCCGACCGGGTCGCTGGCGGCGATGCTGGCTTGCAGCGCGTCCCAGTTGCGCCAGCCGTAATCGGCCGGCAGCAGGCCGCCATCGAGGTGCAGCGGCCGCTCGAAGCCGAGCCGGCGCGCCATGGCGACGCTCGGTCGCACCGCGTCGAGCGCACCGGCATCCAGCGCGCGCAGGCTGGGCGCCCCGCCCTGCGGCTTGCCGAGCAGGCTGCGGTCGCCCAGCTCGGCGGTCCAGGCGAACCAGGTGTTCAGGCTGTAGGTCAGCGCCTGTGACAGGCCCAGCTTGCCGTCCTGGGCGCGGCGGTCGAGGTGCTGGTCGCGGAAGTTGGTGATATAAGCGCCACCCGTCTGCACCGGATACGTCGCGGCATCGGTACGGAAGGCATAGCCGCCGCTTGCCGCCGTGGCGTTGATGGCGGACAGCGGCATCCCGTCGAGCAGTGCGTCCAGGCGCGGATTCGATTGCGCCGCCAGCTCCAGGCCGAGCGCGCTGACGATTTTATAGGTCGAGCCCGGGCTGCGCTCGGCGCCGCCATCGTGCTGCAGGGCCGCCTGGCGCAGCGGGCTGCGCGCCGGGTCGACACGGTCGAAGTCGCGCAGTTCGTTCCACGGGGCGTCGACGACTGCGGCGTCCGCGCGCGCACTGGCGGCGGCCAGGATATCGCCACTGCCGGTGTCGAGCAGCACCAGCCCGGCCTGGCGCCCGCCTGGCGGCGCCACGCCGCCGCTGCAACGCGCGCCGTCCCACTGTCCGCGGCGCAGGCCGATGCAGTCGAGCGCGCCCTGGGCCGCGGACTGCAGCGCCAGGTCGAGGGTGAGTGTGGCCTGGTGCGGGCGGCCGTTCGGCGCCGGCAAGCGGCCCAGCATGCCGGCGATGCTGTTCGCATGGCCCTCGCGCACGCCGAGCAGTGTCGCGAGCCCCGCAGCGTTTGCCGCGTCGAGCGGCCGTCCGCCCTGCCACAGCGGCTCGCCCTGGCGGTCGGCCAGCATGACCGGCGCGGCGGCCGGCGCACCCACGCGTCCGGCGTCGGGCAGCGCCTGCCAGCGCAATGCGCGTCCGTTCAGCACCAGGTGGCGGTAGGCGGCATCGCCGCCGCTCCCGAGCGTCGCCATGTCGAGCGGCGCCGCTTCCAGCACCACCTGGCGCGCGCCGGGTAACAGGGTCAGCGTCAACTCGCGCACGTCATCGGGCCGGGTACAGGCACGTCCGCCGCAAACAGCATGCGTATCGATGGGTTGCGCGCCTTCGATGCGCCCCACGCGCCCGGCCAGCATCACGTCGACCCGCTCGCCGCCTTGGGCCGGACGCGGCAGCGCCAGCGCCAGGCGGGCGGTGTTCGCATTCGCGGGCCAGTCGGCGATCCGGCTCCACGGCGCCCAGCCCTGCGGCAGGCGGTCGAACAGACGCGCGGCGACCAGCGGCATCGCGCTAGTGGCACTCACTGCCACCGGCCCGGCGCTGGCCCGCCAGGCGCCTCCCAGTGCGTTCGGGCGCAGACGCCAGGCCAGCAGGCGGCGCTCGCTGTTGAAGACGCGGATCTGTTCCAGCACATAGGCGCCATCCGCGCGGTAGTGCAAACGTTCGAGCAGTTTCAGCCCGGCCGCATCGAGCTGGACGCCGTCCCAGCTACGCAGGTCGGCGCTGCGCTGTCCCGGATCGGCGGCGCGCCAGCGTGCCAGGTCGCGCGGCGCCGCCTCGACCAGGCCGGACGGCGACAAGCGGATGAAACCATGTGCATACAGGCTGTCGAACAGCGCGCCGTCTTCCAGCCGCGGCGTGGCCGCAAGCGGTACACGGTATTCGCCCGGCGCCAGGGTGGCCGTGCGCATCGCGCCATGCACCGGGAAAGCCGCTACCTCGGCCTGCGGGACAGCACCCGCCGCCGGCTGCCAGCGCTGCAGCACCAGCTCCCCGGCCGCCGGACAGGCCGCGCTGGCGCGCCGCATCACGCGCAGCGCACCGGTGTCGCCCCAGACCAGCCAGCCCTGGCGGCCCAGCAGCGCATCGCCGCCTTTCGCGATCGCACCGCTGCTGGCGTCGCCGATCCAGCGCGCGGCCGGCGTGCCGCTCCAGCTCACCCGCAACGGCGCGCCGCCCCTGGCGCTGCCTGCGATGTCGAGCTGGGGCATGGCCTGCCCCGCGAGCACGACGTTGCGGAGGGTGACCGGGCTGGCGGCGCTCTCGTTGCGGGCGGCCCAGCGCGCGACGTCGGCAAACGGGTAGCCGATGCGCACCGGCGAGATGCGGCCGCTGGTCCTGTCCAGCATCTGCTCGCACAAATCGATCACCACGGGGCGCTCGGCGCGCATGCCTGAGACCACCAGCAGCGCGCCGTCGCCATGCGGATTCAGGCTGACGCCGGCCCCGGCCGGCACGCTGAAGGCCAGGCCGGGCAGCGCCGGCTGGAAGGCGTCGAGCTCGCGCACCAGGCCCGAACTTGCGCCATTTCCGTCGGCGGCCGCGGCCAGTGTGCGCGCGTGGTGGGCAATCAGGATGCCGCCGCCGATAGCCAGCGCCAGCGCGCCGACGCCGAGCCAGAGTCCGGGACCGGCATGCGGACGCGCCTGTCCGCTCGCCTCGACGGCAGCCGCGCGGCCCTGCACAGTGCGGCCGCCCGCCCGCAGGTTGCGCGCGCGCCGCCGCGCCCGGTGGCTGGAGGCCAGCCCGCCCAATACCGTGGCAATCATTCCCTGCATCGACATTCCTTCCGCGCGGCGCCGCCGTGGCCGCTTATCGCGCAGGTCTAGCGGAGGGAAGGAGAAAAGCATGCAGATACGGCCGAGTAGCTGCACGTTGAAGGCTGTTTTATGCAGGTCATCCCGCCTTTTGTGCGGCTCGTCGCAATCCGCTGTCACCCCGGACGGCCCTCGGATACAGTGCATCCATCGAAACCCCACCCGCAAGGAGAACACCGTGAAGATCGCCAAGCACATGGAAGTCGTTTTCGTCGTTGCACTCGCCGCCGCCGGCTCGTTCAGCTACTTCGCCGATGGCGTGAAGCCGGCGCAAGCCCGCCCCGCCGCCATCCAGGATTCGAGCATCGCCACCGAAACCAGGATGGCTGTCGTGGTCGTGAAGGGCAAGCGTCCGAGCGCCGCCGAGAAACAGCAAATGCTGCTGGCCGATCGCCGCGCTCCAGGGAGCACGATTTGATGTCCCGCGCGCGCCGGGCACTGCCTTGATCGGGGCATGCCCGGCAGCGGTTTCGCTGTAAAGTCTTTCCTTCCCCTCGCCTTTTCCCTCCTGTTCTTCTCCAGCTTGTCACACTGAAGCAGCAATCTGTTTCAGATGTAAGTATTTGCACCTCAAAGCGCGCCCGTATCTAAAGGCGATCTCGGATTTTTACAGAAATCCGTTCAAAATTTCACGAAATCACTTCGCCTTGATGGCCTTCCAGCCACCTCGCAAATCGTCGTATTTCAGCGTCATCTGGGCACTTTTGTGGCCCAGCATCGCTTGTGCGAAGTCGGCCCCGAACTCGTCACGGTAGAGCCGTTCCGACAGGCTGCGGATCTCATGGAACGAAGGTGGCGTGCGCCCCTCCTCCGCCTCGATGCCAGCCTTCTCGCGCGCCTTCTGGAACGCGACGGCTATGCGTGGTCCCTGCACCTTGTCGCCCGGCTTGGCTACAACCGATCGCTCGGTGTAGTGCACCAGGTGGCGGCTCACGATCAGGTCGCGGCACGCGGCCACAACCTCCCCCACCGATGCGCCCACCTTCGCCAGCCTGATCGCGCCATCGATCTGCAGCTTCGTCTCGCCACCCGACTTGCCCTGTGCGACGTGTAGGAAGCCGTCCTTGTAGTCGGCGAACTTCATGTTGGCGATGTCGTCGCGCCGTTGGCCGGTCACCAGGGCCAGCATCATCGCGTTCTTCGCCCACGTCGACGCCTGCGCATGAATAGCCCAGAACTGTTCCAGGCTAAGCCTCTCCCGCTTGACCCTGTATTCGGGGTTGAACGTCGCCGCAACCGGGTTCTTTCCGACCTCGATCACCCCCTGGGTCTCCGCCCACCTGAAGATGTCGCTGAGCTTCGACCGCATGTTGCGCGCCATGGCCGGGCCGCTCGCTTTCGCAAATTCGGCCAGGTATGTTGCAACATGAACAGTCTCGATGGCCTTCATTCGCATCGTCCCGATGTCGGATTTTTCCAGCCTGCTGAGCAGATGGTTGGCACCGTTCAGGGTGTTCGCCGTCGGCGCGGTCTTTTCTTCCCACAGCTGCCGATACACCGGCAGCCAACCGGCCAGGGTGTAATCGGTACGGCCCAGCACCCAGTCGACCAGCGACGAAGGCTCGCGAGTGGCAAGCGCCGCGTTTGCCGCACGCGCCGCCTGGATGGCCTTCGCCCGGTCCCGGCCTATCCCCTTCTGCGTCTTCTTCTCCGGATCACGGTAGGAGTAGTATCCCGCCGTGTTCACGTACAGATTGGGCGGAAGTGCCCGGTTCTTTGCTTGCCTTGCTCGCCCCATATCAGCTCACGTATCGCGCGTCGCGCTTCACCTGCCACGATTTGCCGACTTTCTGCGGCTGCGGCTGGATGTGCCCATCATGGACCCAGCGGCGCAGCGTGTTCTCGTGCGGCACCTTTGAAAACATCGTCGCCGCCCATTCCTGCAAGGTGACGTACCGCGACTGGATCGTTTGTTTTGTTGCTGACATCATTCTCTCCTGTCTGCGCCTACCGGCGAATTGTTAGGGGATGGGGCGGCCGGCATCGACTGCCAGTGTGTTGGCGTGTAGATATGATGCCCATGATTCCACCAGTACGCGCCGTCGAATAGAGCGGTGCTTACGCTTTGTTGCGGCGGCGCGTTCACGTATTCGGTGCGGTGCGACACGATTACCCACTTGCCCGCTTCCGGCAGCTGATCCTCGACGCTGATCCACGCATCCCCGGCCTGCTCGGTGCTCACTGGCGCAGCCTGGGTTCCGAGCGGGCAGTCCTTGTGGTGGTCCGTCCAAACGCAATTTGCATCGCAGAAGGCGTCCGCCGGTACTGGTGCGGTGCCTTGGGCTGCGCTACGAGCGGCGAGCCACATAGTTCCGGCATCAACCTCGAATGCTTTATAGGCATCACGCTCGGTTCTGGTCGGGTATTCACGCATGTAGACGCGAAGGAACTCCCGGCGCTCGGCCTCTACGTCCAGCTCGCGAGCGGCGACAGGGGCAGATCGAGGCTTGCAGGTGCAGCGGGTCGGTAACTGGCTGGTCGAGTAATCGCAGCCGTCGTCGTGCTCCCGCCCGGTGCTGGCCGGTGCTGGCTGCTCTGCTGGGGTGCGGCGGTTCCATGCCGTTGCGGCTTCGCTGATGGCCTCGTCCTTGCTGGAAAGCCAGCCATCCAACGTGAACGCCTGCGCGCCCTGAGCTTCGCAATCACCGCATGTCACATATGCGTTGTGAAAGTTGTCAGGCTGCACATCGTAAGCCGACGTGCTCAAGTTCTTGCTGCCACAGAACGGGCACGGCTTCAATTCTTCGCTCATCTCATTCCTTTCATATTCTTCGGTGTGCACACAGGCTTGCTGCTCGCCCAGGAGTGTCCGCAGTCGGAGCACTCGGGTGGGCACGGATACTGGCGAGGCTGCTGGGCGTGGCGGTGGGCGTGGGTGGCGACGAGGGCCAGGCCGATCACCGCCAGCAGCCACAGGGCGAAGCCGAGGCGGGTCATGCTTTGTCCTGGCCGATAGGGTTTAACACAGCAAATTCGCCAAAATACTTGATTGCTGCTTTGTTGTAGGCGTGCGCGGCCTCATCAATGCTGTCAAATGTGCCGAGATGCTTAGCCACGTAGTTCACCTTGATATGTGCGCAATACCGCTTGCTTTTATTACCGATGCGGACACCCTTGAGGCCTGTGCGAGAGCGCGCCGCGGAATTTGCGGTGTTCTGGGATTTCGTAGCGAGTCGCAGGTTGCCGATCCTGTTATTTAGCCGGTCGCGGTCGGCATGGTCGATATGACCATCAGGCCACGCGCCGTAATGCAGCGCCCAAGCTAGTCGATGAGCACGTAGGTTCTTGCCAACGACGGAAACGTGCAGGTAGCCACTGTCGTTCTTTGTCGATCCGATCGGCTTCGTTATGTCGGCGATTTTCCCTACCGGCTTCCTCAAATAAATGTCGCCAGTATCCGGGTCGTAGCGATAGTAATCCCGCAGTTGTTCGATTGATGGGAGGGTCATTGATCTGAATCCTTCTGCATACGGCGGGATGCGGCGATAGCGTCCCAGGTGAACAGGTCATGCACATTGATGCCAAGTTCAGCCCAGGTAAGACTTTCGCCCGACACCTTGCCTCGAAAGCCCTTGGGGTCTTCTTTGAAAAACGTGACGTGACCGTCCTTTTGCTCGACAGCGTAGCCGTAGGGCTTCGGCAGTTCCGCCACCTCTGCTATCTGCGGGGATGGGGTGGCAAGCTTTGCGCGGATTTCGGCGAGCAAGTCCGGCCACGCGCCTTCGACGTAAGTGCGATCCTCTTCGGGCATCTTGTGGTCATCCCAAATGTCGATCATCTGATCGCACAAGTTGCGCCACTCGTCCTGCACAGGCGCGACAGGCTGGGCTGCGCGACGGGCAAGGGCGGCGCGCAATTCCTTAATGCCCATTCGCACGTCAAGGGCGCGGTTCATAACCGTCGTCGGCGCGCTCGACTCTTGCAGATGGTTTTCGATATGCGAGAGATCGCGCAATGCTTCTTTCGCGGTGTTGTCGAGGTCGGCCAGTGCCGGGGTGGGGGTAGTAGTGGTCATGGGGTCAGCCTTTCCGGCGCCGCGCGCCTGGGTATTGTGGGTGCGATGGGTACAGCGGGTCCGGCAGCGCGAATTCCAGGATGCACTTCCAGTTCGTCCGGTTGTTCAGCACGACAGGGCCGGCGTCGTTGTCGACCGTGCCCTTCGCTGGCGGCACGGCCAGCGCGTCGAGCAGTTCGCACGGAACGGCCAGGGTGTCATCGCCCCGGTGGTAGTAATCGCGGAGCGCCATCACATCGTCCTCACGGTACTTCCCCGCCCACGAGAGCGGCCACGCATAGCCCTTGTCGTCGGGGCGCCACACCGTGATATAGGCGTGCTCGCGGTTCGTGTGTTTCACGCTGACGATGTAGCAGTCACGCATCGCCTGCCTCCGAGCTATGGGTAGGGGTTGGGCTCTCGATTGCTGCCTTGATCGCAGCGCGCGGGCTGTCCTCGTAGACCTCGGCCACGGTGCGGCGGTGGGGCGCGGCCATGTGGTACTCAATGACGCGCCAGCCGATCTCGTTATCGTCGCCACCAGTCGGCATGTTGAACGCTTCCAGGCCCCACGATGCATGGCCCAGCGCATCTAGCAGCTTGGTATCGTCGGCAGTCTGTGCCGCTCCAGTAGTGGAGGCGGAAGAATTTCCGCTGTCGGTGTTGTTCGTAACGCCGCCCTGAGCGCGGCACCGGCTGGCCAACACCTCTTCCAGTTCTTCGATTTCTTTCACGGCGGCACGAACCAGCATCGCGGCGTAACCGGGATCATTGCCAGCCCAGCGGCGAAGCTCGGCCATCACCAATGGATTCGCGCCGTGTTGGCTTGCGGGTGCCGCGAAGGGCGGCGTTACGTGCGACGAATCCGACTGCTGCTCGACCGGCGCTGCTGGAGTGGAGGCGGCAGGGGCAGCGGCGATTACGTCGGACAGGAAGCGGTAGGTAATTGCTGCCAAGCCGATGTCGTCAGCTGCGGGCTTACTCACGAATGCGCCGCCCCATTTCGCGCTGTGCAGCCGGATCGTGCCGGGCGGGGTGTATTTGTCGAACTCGACCGTCCAGCCTTCCGGCACTGCCGCTGGCTTGGTGGCGAGAAGGGATTGAACGTCGTCCACACGGTAGTAGTCGCCAAAGGCGCAGTCAGCCATGTAGGCGCTGCTCTCGGTGAAAGCGATGTCGTACCGCGTCAGCTTGCTCAGGTCGGCGGTCGGCTTGGTGGAACCTTCTGACGAAGCTTCTTTAGTGGCGGCAGATACTGCGGCGCGGGCCTGCTCGTCGGCCATGACGAGGTTGTATGCCTGCTCGCAGGCCATCGTGTGACCCATCAGGATTGCCGAGTGCAGCGCCTGGTCACCCTTCCAGTTGCATGGCAGGTTGAACACTCGGTCGGCCAAGCTATTGCTGTAGCCAGGCTCAGGAAATTTTGGGGCTCCATCGCCTGGTCCACCAGCGGAAGACGCAGCGCGTTCAGCTGGCGATGTGGACGTAGATGGTGCGCGGACATCGCCAACCGCATCGTTGTATCCGGCGCTGTACCCTTTCTGCCACGAAGGCTCGTGCCATTTGGCCAGCTCATCGCCCGATGCGGTAGCACCAGAGGCGGCGCGATTGCCGAGGTGGTCGCGCACGACATCGGTGTAGTCGATGTCCGAGTGCCATTCCTGGCCGCACGCGGCGCAGACGTACTGGTTCTCGACATTCTCATCCGGCGGTACTGTTTCCATACTTCCGCATTCGGGGCAGTACTCCCACGCTACCGAGGCAGGAGCTGCGGCGGTGGCGCGCTCGATGCGGGCGATCAGGCCGAGAACAACGGCAGGGTTGGCAGCAGCGATGTAGGCGACCTCGTCGGCGCTTGGGGCGACGTCTTCCCCGATTATGATCCGGCCGTGGGCGTCCACAATCCGATGGCCGCTTTGCGCTCCATTGTCGGCATATTCTTCCGCCGCGGACCACGGCCCTTCGCTCGTCGCCACTGCCAGCGCCTTGAGCTGTTGCAGGTCCGGGGCATCGCCCGAGGTAGCGGCAGGAGCGCCGTTGCTCAGCAGGTACAGGATCGCCGCTTTCGGCCCGGCCGCGACGACCTGATCGCTGTCGAGGTCCAGCATGACGCCAGCGGCGATGGCCTGCTGTTCGAGCAGCGCGACGGCGGCGGCGCGCAGGTCTGCGGCACGGCGGCCGCGCTCGGCGGTGATTTGTTGGTGGTCGTTCATGGTCTCTCTCTGGTTTAGTTTTTGTGGCTGAATGGTTCGCTCCAGCGCACTTCACGCGCGGCACCGAAGGCATACAGGAACTCGATGAAGGCCGCGGCCTCCTTCACGTAGAACTCACGGGACTGGACGCCCAGCTGAACGATCCGGCGCCCGTCGAAGCTCGGGACCACGCGCGCGTCGTGGTGCAGCGGCGTGCCGGCGGCGCGCATCTCGTCGGCGAACTCGTCGATCAGTAGGCGCTTCATGTCGTCGGCATCCCACTTCCGGCCGATGTGCTCCACCTGGCGCGCGATGTCGCCGATCATGGCGTGGTATTTCTCTTCCTGGATACGCTTCTTGGCCGGCTCGGAGATCACCACCATGAAGCCCGGCGGCGCGTCCATCACGCAGCGCGCGGCGTTGTTGCGGGCCTGGTCGTGGGCCAGCACGAAGGTGCGGCGGGCGCTCAAGGCGTCACCTGCTTGCGCACGCCCACAAAGTCCACGCAGATCAGGCGCTCGATCACCGCGCCCAGCGGCATGTCGAAGTGCTCGGAGACGGCGGTGACGATCTCCAGGTCGGATGGCTCGGGCTGCACGGCGTCGGCCAAGTCAACCAGGCGCGCCCATGGCACGATGGAGTTCATGCAGCCTCCTTGAACGAGTTGAACAGGTCGACCTTTGCCTGCACTTGCGCCAGGAAGGCGAGAACGTCCTTCTCAAGCTGGGCGATGTACGCCTCATCGCGCGCGATCCGCTCGCGGTACAGCTTCAGGTGCTCGGCGCCGGCGTGCATTCGCGGGTCGTAACTGCAGAAGTCGATCCAGTCCAGGCCCAGCACCCACATTTGGCCCTGCACCTGCGGCTTGTGGTGCTCGGGCATGCCGGTTTCCCAGGTCAGCAGGTGGATCGCGCTGTTGTGCGGACACTTGATCTCAATGCCGCCCTTGGCGCCCACCAGGCCATCGGACGAGGCGCCGATCCAAGCGTGCGCCGGGTGCTTCACGAAGCCGACCTCGCGCACGATGCTGCCGGTCTCTTCCTCGTAGGCGGCGCGCGCGTACGGCTCGGCGTCCGTTCCCCACTGCATGGCGAAGCTGCTCGGGGTCTGTACAGGCTCGCCGGTGATGCGCTCTACCACCAGGCGCATCAAATAGTCCTCGCGGGCCTTCAGCGGCTGCCCGTTCCGGCCGGTGGCCAGGATGTCGGCAAAGCAGCTGGCGGTCGCGTGGCCGCAGCGATCAAGTTTCCAGTCGGCGCCGCCCTGGTTGGATTGGCGTTCAAGCATGGCCGGCCTCCTCGATCACGTTGGCGGCGCGCTTCTTCAGCGCGGGCAGGTGCGCGGCGAGCGCGCGGCGCTGGTCCTTCGTCAGCTTGCCCCAGATGTCTTCCAGCGCGGCGGTGCCGGTGTCGGCGATTGCCTCCAGGTCGGCCAGCAACTTCTCGTCGGCCTCGGTGAATTCGACGGTCATCGCCTGCTCGGCCACAGCCGCGGCGTTCTGGCGCGCCGGCGCCGGCCGGTCGTTGACGTCGACGATGCGCTCGGCCTCATCCTGGTCGTAGATGCCCACGTAGCCGAAGGCCAGGCGTGCGCACTGGATCATGGCTTTGTGGCGCAGCATGCGCTTCGGGTGCGACTGCCAGGGCTGGGTGCCGCGCTTGCACTCGCTCAGGTACTCGGTGACCTTGATCGGGTGGGTGCGGTCCTTGCGGAAGATGATGCAGGTGCAGCCCTCTTCATCCTGCTGGAACTCCATGCCGTCGAACTGCGGGTTCTCGTTGATGATGCGCGCCCAGCCGTCGACGCCGACCACCGGCACGATGCCGTTGTTCTTGTCCGGGAAGGCATAGATTTCCTTCGTCCAGGGGTTCAGGCGGTACTGGTTGGCGACGATCAGCAGCGCAGTCATCTGCGCGTCGGAGACCTGGCCCTTGAACGCCGTGCCCTTGAGCACGTTGATCAGGTCATCCGATTCAGGGATGTTGAAGATGCCGGCGAGCTTGGAGGCCTGCTGGACGACGAGAGCGGTGGACATCGTGGAACCTTTCTGCCGGGACTCTGCCGGCGTGGATTAAAAACCGAAGAAGAAGGTGCGCACCGCGCGGCGCTGCGCCTTGCGCGGGCCGAAGCCTGCAAGCAGCGACAGGCGGTACTGGGTCTGGTAGTGCTGGCGGAAGCGGCGGAGCATCACCAGCCTCCGATCGTGCGGCGCTGCTGCATCAGCTTCACCTGGCGGCGGTGCTCCAGGCAGATCAGCTCGCGGTCCAGTTCGATCTCCGCGTTCAGCAAGTCGATCTCGATCTCGGACGACGCCATGGCGCGGGCGTTGAACCACAGGGCCGCAGGCTTCAGGAACTTGCGCAGCCAGCGGCGCGGGATGCGGTAGAGGGTCAGGGCGGTCATTTGGCGCTCCGGGCGGCCAGCATGGCGTCGGCGTAGTACCAGGCCCAGGCAAAGAATTTCGCCTTGCGCTGCTCGTCTCGCCATGCGGCGCGCGCCTCCTCTGCTTTCCCATAGAGGGCTGCAAACTCCACTACCTCGCGATCGACCTCATCCGCGGTAAAGCACTCTCCCAAGCCACTGAACTGATCGCGTTGCGGCTCGGTGAGGCAAATTGGGCTTGGCAGTTGAGGCTGCGGCGTGGTCGGCTGATACCTGAACCAGTCCGGCGCTTTCGGCGCGCGCACTGCGAAGTAGTCGCGCAGCGACATCCCTCTTTCCGCCACTGGCCCCGTGCTGGGGAACGCCGGCTTGCTGTAATCCTTCATCCCTGCTCTCCTTGTCGTTGTGTTGTGTCCCACAGCAGAGCAGCCCGGTTTCCCCCCGAAACACTGGTTGAATGAATGTCCAGTTGGGCCGCTCTGCTGTAGTGGCTGGTTACGCCAGCCAGGCGGTGTGGATCACGGCGACGCGGCTGCATTCTTGCCGTGCTGGTAGATCAGCCAGCGCTCAGCCGATGCGTTCGGCGCGTGCTGGCAGGCCTTGCCGGCCCAGGCATCGAGCGCTGCGCGTTGCTCGGCCACATCGCAGTGCGTGCAGTCCAGATAGCCGTCCAGGTCCTTCGACAGGCTGCCGGTGTCGTTGCAGTGCGGGCAGTTCATGCCATCGCTCCAGCGAACAGGCGGTCGAAGACGCGGCGTTCGATGCGCGCCTCGCGCTCCGATTCCTTGCGGCGAGCCTCTTTGCGCTCCACTTGCTTGATCGCGTCGATCTCGCAAGCGTCGGCCATGGCCTTGGCGGCCAACGCGTTAAAGCCATTGCCGCCCTGCCCGGTCGCGGCGTCAATGAACAACTGCTTAGAAGCGTCAACGCTCAGGGCATCGAGTACGCAGTTGTGCAGGTCGCTGATCGCGCGGGTGTCGCCGGCCAGCAGCTTCTCGCGCCAAGCGCCCAACAGCGTGGCGCCGATCTCCGAAATCTCGGCGTCGCGTGCTTCTTCAGGGGTAAGGGTCTTCGACATCGCTTCTCTCCAGTTCGCTCAGGTGCTGAGCTCGTTTCGTTGGAGAGAATCTTAAGTCAGCTTGAATTCATAGTCAAGCTATCTTTAGACTATTTTTCAAGTGAACTTTACTTTTGGCGCTGCTGAACCTTACACCTGGCAGGCTGCATGCGGTCGCAGTGCGGCGCCGCGTCGTGCGTTACGACGAAAAAAGCCCCGGCTGGCGGGGCGTGGAGAATGGACGAAAAAAAGCCCGCTCGTGGCGGGCTGTACGGGTGCGAACCGTTTTAGTTGCTTTGCTTCGCCGGCAGCGGGGCCGGCTGGCGCCTAGGCGCTGAAGCTGACGCTACGCCGGACGGAACCAGGAGCGTAGCGGCCTCTTGCGAGGACTTGAGCCTGATGCGGAGGCAGCGCAGGAACGTGACCAAGTATGCGCTAGGTGACGTATGTTGTAAACGGTCGGGATCGGGTGTAGAGTTCGGGCAGCGGGCCGGCCCTAACCGGCCCGCGTACTCAGGTCACAACAGGCCGATGTCGTGGAGGGTCCGCAGCAACAGGGCAACTGCCCCGATTACTTTGGCCACGTCAGCAAGCCAGCTCACCTTTGCAAGGCGCTTTTTCATGGTTGCTCCATGAATAGGCAGTCTCGCAGCGCTGCTCGACCGCACGTTAATGGGTCGCGCTTTGGGCAGTTACTAAGGTCGTCGAGATTTGCTCACCCGCGACGGTGAGACCTCGAGGCTCATTGGCTGCCCTGTCGACGCAGTTGCCACTGCGCCGGGGTTGAAATGGCAGGTCAGTTCCAGCTGTCGCGAGCCGGATTATTGCCTGGGCATTTCTTCCCTACTCCGTACTCCCCGCGCCACCATGGGCGGGGATTATTTACAATACCTGACTAGCTGGGTTTCTAGGCGTAGTAGCCGTTTTGGGCAATGTGCGCGCAAGTTTAATTGCAGCAGTTGCGCCCTGACAGTTAAAACGTAAAACACGGAATTGCCCACTCTTCAATGGAAAGGCGAACCCGACTTCTCCGCCGCTTTCAAATGCAGAAATAGTTGCATTGAAGTCGTCGATCAGCAGGTAATACGAATCCCCACTGGAGGCGCAAACCCCTGTGCTGGAATATGCGCCAACATTTGAATTGAGCATAACCGGGTAACTCGCTCCATCTTCGCAGCTAAAATCAATGCTTATAAACGCGCTACATGTCTTCTCGGAAGGAGTGCACATCACGCCAGCCGTTGATCCTGCCGCGCCGCCAACGCGGGCAACGCGCAAATCCTTCAGCTCGGACACTTCCCAATTGCCGAACATTTGAGCTGCTTGAGCCGAGACACAAAAGACACCTGCAATAAAAGCAAAGAGTATTTTCATAATTTTTAGAGCCTGCCAGTCAACACCCGCGTCGGCTGAATAACCACGCGCCCCACAATACTGCACTGCCCGCTTTTGACATTCACTGGTTTGTGATCCGAATTAAGTGAATGCAAATACCACTGACCGCCTTTAAAAAGCAGCTGTTTTACGCAGGCGTCGCCGTCAAAATTTACTGCGTAGACCTCGCGGCTAATTGGTTTCGTGTCTGATTTGTCGATGATGACCACATCATCCTCAAACAGCATCGGTTCCATACTTGTGCCGCGAACACGGACGGCAAGCAGATTGGCCGCCTTAATGCCGAGCGTTGCCAGAAGTTCGCGCGGCACCAACTCATGCCCGTCGCCATCCATATCAGGCTCGGTGTCGTAATTCGCTACACCCGCACGCAATTTCAGCTTCACGCGCGGGACTGCGACGGTATCGCTCTTCTCGCCCGTGCGTACGGGGCGCGCGTCAGGCACCTGGCCTGGCAGCTCGACAAATGGCGAGTCCAGCGTGGCTACCGCTTGCAGCTCAGGGGTCCTCGGCCCCTCCCCGGTCTCCAGCCACAAAGGATCGACGTTCAGGTGTGCAGCCAAGGCCCTGGCCCTCGGCGCATCTATGCCGTGATCACCCTTCAGCCAATTACCGGCAGCAGTATCGGAAACACCGGCCGCACGAGCTAGCTCAGCCTTCGTTACCCGTTTGCCATTCCGGCGCTTTTGCTCCTGCTGCATCGCCCACAGGAGTCTTTCTGATAATAAATTCATAAAGCTAGCTTACCAAAGCAAAAATCAAGATGGCTTGACTAATTTCTCAAGCTGACTTACGATGCAACTAAAGTCAACTTGAGAAAACTTATGGACCCGAATCCAACCGAGATCATCCAGCGTCTGGGCGGCACTACGAAGACCGCTGCCCTTTGCGAAGTAACGGCACAGGCCGTGTCGCAATGGCTGCACAACGGCATCCCCCGCGCTCAGCTTAAGTACATCCGTGTCGTACGCCCGGACGTGTTCGAAACGAAGAAGACCGCAGCGCAAGCCCCCTGATCCGGCGGCTTTTCGTTTGCCCGAAAAGTTGCCTGTAGTCCATTTACCAGCAGTACCGAAGTATCGAAGCGCCCCTACCCCGAATCACCCCACCCGGAGAAACACATGGCACCACGCAACATCGAAGTGAAAACCCTGTTCAACGCTGACGAGTTCGTCGAGCTGCAACAGGAATGCGCCGCAGCCGACGTCAAGCACAGCACCTTGCTGCGCAACCTGGCGAAAGGCTGGCTTGCTGACCGGAAGGATACGCGCCGGAACCAGCACGCGGAACGGCCAACCTACGGCCAGAACATGGCCATGTTGCTGCCCGGCCGCGCAGCACGCCCGCAACTGCGCATGCGCCTTTAAGGCCGGACAGTGGGACATCCAACCGATCAACCCGAGAGCACCATGACAAGCCCACGACCAAAAAAGCAGGAGAGCAGCAAGATCGAAGTCGCCGCGCGCATCTGGCGCGTCGTCGATAAGGATGCGATCGTCAACCGCGGCGATCCCCTCAAGCAGGAAGCCGAACGGCACGCACGCCGCGAACTGCGCCGCGTCATTGACGATTCGCGGAGCGGCCAGCCATGACCACGAATATCCTCTCCCCCAACTGGGAGGGCGACACCGCCTCTCCCATCGACCCCGACACCATCCGCATCAAGGCCGTCCAGGCGCCGGTATTCGGCGAATGCGACGGCTGCCTGTTCATCGGCCAACGCTCGGCCGTCTGCAACCGCGCCAATGCTATCGCCATGGCCGCCGGCGATCCTGACTGCGATCAGGTTCTGCCCGACCGCCGCTCCGTCATCTACGTGCTCGACAAGTCCGACCCGCGCCAGATGCCGCTGATCGAGAAGGGGCACTGACGTGGCACGCGCACGCAACATTAAACCTGGCTTCTTCACCAACGAGGAGCTGGTCGAACTCCCCTTCTCCACCCGCCTGCTGTTCATCGGCCTGTGGACCCTGGCCGACCGCGAGGGCCGCATGGAAGACAAGCCCAAGCGGATCAAGATGAACCTGTTCCCGGCCGACGACATCAACGTCGACGAAGCACTGTGCGAACTCCAGGCATCGGGCTTCCTCAAGCGCTACGAGATCGACGGAGCACGGTATATCCAGGTGCTCGCATTCAGGAAGCACCAGAACCCACACAGGGATGAGAAGGCTTCTTCTATACCTGCAATGGATGGGCATGGTGCAAGCACTGTGCAAGCACCATGCGAACACGGTGGCAATCCGGCTGATTCTCCGATTCCTGATTCTCCGATTCCTGATACCTCGACGGGTTACAGCGCAGCTACTCAACCGGAGTTGCGCGAGGACGAGCAAAACGCGCGCCCTGACCCGGCCCCGGCAACGCTGCTGAGCATCGAGTTCAACGCCGCCGGCATCCGCACCCAGCCTGCCGACCCTCGCCTGCTCACCCTTGCCGAGCAGGGTGTTACGCCGCAGACCGTGGCCGCCGCCTGCGCTGAAGCTCGGGCCGCGAAGCCGAACGAAAGCATCGGCCTGGGCTACGTGCTGGCCATCCTGACCCGCTGGGCTGCCGACGCTGCGAAGGTCCAGGCCGGCGGCGCCGCACAGCCGCGCGCATCGCCTGGCTACCAGACCGCCAACGACAAAGCCAAAGCCTGGGCCGACAGCCTCACCGGAAAGAACCGAAGCCATGAACCTGACCACCGCACCATCATCGACCTCAACGACGCCCCTGCCCGCAAGCTGGGTTGAAAAGCTGCTGCACAAGATGCTGCTCAGCTACGGCAAGAAGTTCACCGACCAGTGGGGCGCCACCAGCACCGACGAGCTGATCGAGCACTGGGGTCAAGAGCTGGCCGGCTACCAGCCGCTGGAGATCGCACGCGGGCTGAAGGCGCTGGAAACGCGCGACTGGCCGCCCACCCTGCCCGAGTTCAAGAAGCTGTGCCGCGCCCCTATCGACCCGATGAAGGCGTACTACGAGGCCGTGGCCGGCGCCCAGGCGCGCACCGCCGGAGAGTACGGCAAGTGGTCGCATCCGGCGATCTACTGGGCCGCCATGCCGCTGTCGTTCGACCTGGCCAACCAGACCTTCAGCCAGATCAAGCCACGTTGGGAGGCGGCGTTGAACGAGCAGCTCGACAAGGGCGAATGGCCGGAAATCCCGCAGCCGATGGTGGCACTGCCGGCACCTGGGAAAACGCAACTGAGCCGCGAGGAAGCGGCCAAGCGTCTGCGCCAGCTCGGCGCCACCACCATCGTCAAGGACGGGGCCGGCCGCGATGCGAAGCGCTGGGCGAAAGCAATCCTGGAGCGCGCCGCGCGGGGCGACAAGACCTTGCTGCCGATCCAGATCAAGTTCGCCCAAGAGGCCATGGCATGAAGAACGAAGCGCGCCAGCCCTGCGCCCTGTGCGCCCGTTTCACCCGCCAGGGCCACGAGCAGCAGGCCGCCCACGGCCTCGGCTACTGCACCGGCTACGAGGTCTACGTCCGCGCCGACAACCCGCCGACCGTGCTGTTCAAGCCCGCGCCGGCCGGGCAGATCGGCGAGAGGAAGGCGTTTCTGGCGCAGCACGAGGGCGAACAACAAAAATCTGAAACGGAGACAGCATGAACATTTACACCCGCCAGTTCGTGGCCGCATGCCCGAACAACAGTCAGCCGATCAT
Organism: Massilia sp. YIM B02769; assembly: GCF_030411995.1. Lineage (GTDB taxonomy): Bacteria > Pseudomonadota > Gammaproteobacteria > Burkholderiales > Burkholderiaceae_D > Telluria. Next base: position 69,115 of record NZ_JASNRC010000017.1, on the reverse strand, counting down.
CTACACCCTGCGCATCGAGGTAGCAGACCGGATGATCCAGGTCGAGCACATCGTCACCGCGACTGCGCTCATCAAACAGGGCTACCACGAGCAGATCGCCGACGAGCTGCACCGCCGCTTCGGTGGCCGCCAGGTCTTGCGCGCCCATCACCATGGCGTCGACATCGAGACGATCCGGGAGGATGCATGACGATGCACTACCACGGCACGCCGATCACGCCGCGCGTGGTGATCGTCCAGCTCGCCGGCCGCTGCTTCTGCGTTTCGTTCGAGCGCCCGGACGATGTTGAGTGGTGCCATCGCTTCGGCCAGAGCGTCATGCTCGACAATGGTGCCTTCACCGACTGGCAGCGCGCTATACGTGACGACCGCGCCCCTCGTACGAACTGGAATGACTTCTACGAGTTCTGCGACAAATGGCTGGCGTACCGCACCACCTGGGCCGTGATCCCGGACGTGATCATGGGCGATGCGGAGGCAAACGACGCCCTGATGAAGCAGTGGCCGCACGGCCAACGCGGCGCCCCAGTGTGGCACATGCATGAGCCCATCGAGCGCCTGATGCGCCTGTGCGACGAGTGGGAGCGGGTCTGCATCGGCTCGTCGGCGCAGTACCGCGTCGTCGGCTCCGATGCCTGGCACTCGCGCATGACTCTGGCCATGAACTCGATCTGCAGGACCGGCCGCGTGCCCACCTGGCTCCACATGCTGCGTGGTATGAACGCCGCGCGCTGGGGCTACCCATTCGCCAGCGTGGACAGTACGGACATCGCCCGCAACCACAACCGGAAGAACAACCCGCGGGAGATGGCCGACACCTGGGACGCGATCCAATGCTCGCCGATCTGGAAGCGCAAGTACGTTCAGGCCGACCTACTGGAGGCCGCATGATCCGCTCCCCCATCGCCCGAACCGGCACCCTGAAGCCCGCGCGCACCCGCAAGTGCGCCGTCAAAGGCTGTGCCAACCGCTTCCAGCCGCGGAACATCAGCCACAAGGTGTGCGGCGCCGACTGCGCAGCCGTGCACGCCGCGGCCGAGCGCAAGCGCCTGGATGCCAAGCAGACCCGCGAGCGCAAGCAGAAGGTCAAGACCCGCAGCGAGCACATCGCCGACGTGCAGGTGGCGTTCAACGCACTGGTGCGCTACCGGGACCGGGATCAGCACTGCATCAGCTGCCCGACGCACCTGCCGACCCTGGCCGACCAGCCCGGCGGCGGCTTCGACTGCGGCCACTACCGCAGCCGGGGCAGCGCGCCTCACCTGCGCTTCGACCTGCGCAACGCCCACGGTCAGTGCAAGAAGTGCAACCGCTACCGCGCCGGCAATGCAGCCGACTACCGCATTGGCCTGATCGCGCGCATCGGCCTGGCCGCCGTCGAGGCCCTGGAGTGCGACCAGGCCGGCGGCAACTGGACCATTCCCGAACTGCTGGCGATGAAGGCGGACTTCCGCGCTCAGCTCGCAAAAATGAAGAAGGAGACAGCATGAAAAAGCCACGCAACAAGAAGTACCGCCCGAAGTACGTCGCTCGCAACGTGCTGTCGACCATCTTCGGCGGCATGAGCGGCGACCACGCCGAGCACCTGCGCACCATCCAGATCCGCAACCACCGCGCGCTGGCCGAGATGGCACAGGGCCGCGGCACCCGCGAGCAGTGGGATGAACTGGTCGGCGCCGCCAACATGGCCAACGTGATGTGCGAGCAGGGAATCGGCAACGAATACCGCGCCATCACCATCGCCGCGCGCGACGCCCTGCTCGAAGTCGGCAAGCGGATCGTCAAGACCGAGCGCGTCATCCTCAAGGGCGACGAGCTGAACGCCATCCGCGAGGGCCTGCTGTGCCACGACGCCCAGCTCGAGAACGTGCGCGCCATCGACGTCGAGCGCGCGTGCCGGGAAGTGGAGCGCCGCGTGCGCCACCGGATCAACTCGACCAGCGTACACCGCGAGATCGCACTGGAGACAGCATGAAAGACAACCTCGAATTCCTCGCCGGGCTGGCCGGCATCATCGCGGTGACTGCGGCCGTCGTTGCAACCTGCTGCTTCATCGCCATCGCCATCGACCGAAGCGGCTGCACGCAGTACGGCGAGCTGACCGGCCAACCAGTCTTCTACAGCGCCGGCACCGGTTGCTTGGTAAAGCGCGGCGACGAGTGGGTGACCTACAACGTGGCCGTGAGCCAGAAGCACGAGATCACGGTCCGCACCGGGGCGCAGCCATGACGAAGCACACCGCCCCCGAAGTGGCCGCCGCCCTGCGCGCCAACCTGCTGGACGCCCTGAAGGACAAGCCGCGCTCTACTCTCACCCTGGCCGTGCAGCTGGGCGTCGAACGCCAGGTCGTCTACCGCGCGCTGGTGGGTCTGGAGCAGGCCGGCAAGGTCAAGAGCTTCGCCGACCGGCGCCGGACCGCCGACGCGCCGTCGCTGGTGTGGGTGCTGCCCGATGCGAAGCCGGAACCCGAGGACGCGCCGCGCCGCGATCCGCTGGTAGCGGCCCTTTTCGGAGACGCGCCTTGACCGACCACGAACGCCGCGACATCGGCCTGCGCCTGGAGAACTGGTCGAGGTGGGCGACGGCCGGAACCCGCACGATCGGCGTCAGCCCCACCGGCGCCTACTGCGACCGCCTGCGCCGCGAAGCCCTGGGCGACGAACCGAAGCAAGGCGACCGCCGCCAGGTGGACGAGGCCGACGCCCTGCTTATCGAGCGCGCCATGCGCCACGTCGACAACCGCACCCGCATGCTGCTGTACTGGTGCTACATCAAGCAGGCCCAGCCCGAGGTGGTCTGTCGCAAGATGAGCATCGCGCACCGGCCGGCGACCGTGTTTGTGGAGCAGTTCCGACAAGCACAAGCTGCCGTACAGAATCTTCTTGACTCACGGCAAACTCAGCAGTAAATTCCAAGCTACAACTTAATCCCGTCCAGAAATTCGACGCGCACGGTTCCCTGATGGGAGCCTGCGGCGTCTCTGGCGGAAACCGAAGCCCCGCGATCAGCAATGACGCGGGGCTTTTTGCTTTCTGCGCAGCCTAGGTTAGCTCCCGAACGCCGACTCGTCATCGGCTGGCTGCGCGCCCCATTTTGACGACCTTTGACGGAGGTGGAATATGGCTGAAATCCAGCTATTGCATGGCGAAGTAGCACTTGTCGATGACGACATGGTGGAGGTCTTATCTCGGTATCGCTGGCACGCAGACAGCCGCGGCTATGTGGTCGCGCATACCGGAGACCAGATCGTCCGGATGCACCGGATTGTCATGAAGCCAGGTGTTGAGCAAGTTGTCGACCATGTGAATGGCGATAAGCTCGACAATCGCAGATCAAACCTCCGGTCATGCACGCATGCGGAGAACATGCGCAATCGCAAAATGCATGAGAACAACCAATGCGGTGCGAAGGGCGTCTACATGGATTCACGGAAGCGCCGTAATCCATACCGAGCGCAAATCCGCGTCGACGGCGTGAAGATCGGGCTCGGGTCGTTTGGAACGCTTGAGGACGCTTCCGCGGCCTACCGAGCCGCCGCCAAAAAGTATCACGGCGACTTCGCGGCGATATAACGCAGCGCGCCTCACCGGCGTAACCGGTGACCACACGAAAGCCAGGCCGCGCGCTGAGGCTTCCTTGTGGTGAACGCACGACCAACCAACCCCGCCCAAGTGGCGCCCATGCGTTGCGTCTCACCACCCCCTGTCTCCTGGGTCTGCCTGGACCGCAGACCCCTTCGCCCGGCCACGTGCCGGGCCTTTTTATTCCACCACCATGAGCGACGACACCAAAGACCAGACCCGCGATGCGGCGCCGGCCAAGTCGCCAGGGCGGCCCAGCACGTTCACGCAAGAGATTGCGGACTTCATCTGTGAATCCCTCATGGAGGGCCACAGCCTGCGCTCGATCTGCGCCGCTGACGATATGCCCAACAAAGGGACTGTCTTCCGCTGGCTCGCCGCCAATAAGGAATTCAGCGACCAATACGCACGCGCACGCGAGGCGCAGGCTGACTGCCTCTTCGACGACATCCTGGAGATTGCCGACGACGGCCGGAACGACCGCTATGTCGACGACGAAGGCGTAGCTCGCACCGATTACGACGTGATCGCGCGTTCGAAGCTGCGCGTTGACGCACGCAAGTGGATGGCCGCCAAGCTGCGCCCGCGCGTGTATGGCGACAAGCTCGCCATCGGCGGCGCGGACGACCTGCCGCCGATCAAGACCATGACCGACGAAGAACTGGACGCTGCGATTGCCAAGGCCGCAGCGGCGGCGAATGGCAACCACGAGTAGGGCCGAGAAGGAACAGCTGCTCGCGCTGCTAGAGGAAAAGAGGCGCCGCGCTCGGGTCTACCGCTACCGCACGATGCACCGCCAGCTGTACGCCTGGCAACGTGAGTTCAACGCCAATACCGCGACCTATACCCAAGTGTGCCTGATCGCGGCCAACCGGATCGGCAAGACCTACACCGGCACGTACCTCGACGCGATCCACGCCCTGGGTGACTACCCGGACGCCTGGGAGGGCCACACCTTCGAGCACGCGCCGCTGATCTGGTGTCTAGGCTATTCGGGCGAGAAGACGCGCGATCTGCTGCAAGAGCCGATTATCGGCCGCAAGGACGGCAGCGCGTTTTCCGGCGGCCTGATCCCGCCCGAGCACATCATGGGCTACGAGGCAATGTCCGGCACGCCGAATGCGCTGCGCACCGTGTACATCCGCCAGATCGGCGGCGGCGACGTGCAGGCCGACGATGCGGTCATCCAGTTCTGGTCCTACTCGCAGGGCCAGCACGCACTGATGGGCGACAGCGTCGATTGGTTCCACATCGACGAAGAGCCGCGTGACCCGAACATCTTCCCTCAGGTGCTGACGCGTACCGCGACTGGCGACCAAAAGCGCGGCGGTCGCGGGATTCTTACCTTCACGCCTGAGAACGGCCGCACGGACCTGGTGATTCAGTTCATGGACACACCTTCGACGGCGCAGATATGCATGCAAAAGGGCTGGAACGACGCGCCTCACCTGAGCGCTCAGGCGAAAGAAGGCCTGCTGGCCAGCTACCCGGCGCACCAGCGTGACATGCGAACGAAAGGAGTTCCGATGCTGGGACACGGACGAATTTACGACCTGGCCGAAGACGCCATCACCTGCGAGCCGTTCGCAATCCCGAAGCACTTCCGCGTCATCGACGGTATGGACTTCGGCTGGGACCACCCGCAGGCGCACGTGCAGCTGGTGTTCGATCCCGAAGGCGACATGTTCTACGTCACGAAGGCGTGGAAGAAGGCGCAGACCAAGCCAATCGAGGCCTGGGGCGCTGTGAAGTCTTGGGCCAAGGGTGTGCCCACCGCCTGGCCGTCCGATGGCCTGCAAACCGAGAAGAGCAGCGGCGAGCAGCAGAAGGCGTACTACGAGGAAGCCGGGTTCAACATGCTGATGGATCGGGCCACTTGGCCGGACGGTGGCAACGGCGTTGAGGCCGGGCTGTTCGAAATCCGCGATCTGATGATGAGCGGCCGGTTCAAGGTGTTCGCCGGCCTGCGCGACCTCTTCGACGAGTTCCTGCAGTACCACCGGGACGACAAAGGCAAGATCAACAAGACCCGCGACGACGTGCTCGACGCGGTGCGCTACGCCTACATGATGCGGCGCCACGCGATTGCGTATGGCGACATCGAAAAGCCGTGGGGCGGCAGCCTCAACTATCAATCACTGGGAATCGTATGACCAAAATGACCGACGACGAGCTGCGCAGCGCGGTCGACCACGAGGTGAGCGAAAGCGCCGCCTGGACTGGCTCGGCGCTGGCTGCTGAGCGCGAGCGCAACCTCGCCTACTACCACGGCCAGCCGATGGGCAACGAGGTGGCCGGCCGCAGCCAGGTCGTGAGCTGGGACGTGTTCGAGGTGGTCGAGAGCGCCCTACCCTCGCTGCTGGAGCCGTTCTTCGCCGGTGACGACATCTGCGAGTTCAAACCGACGACCATCGGCGACGAAGCGTACTGTGACCAGGCCACCGACGTCATCAACCATCTGATCAAGGAGAAGAACGACGGCTTCCTGGTGTTCAACACCTGGATCAAGGATGGCTTGCTGTCGAAGGTCGGGATCGTGCGCTCCTGGCAGGACTCCACGCGCATCAAGAAGCGCGAGCGCTACCAGGGCCTGACCGACATGCAGTTGGCCGGCCTGGTCGAGAATCCAGCCGTCACCATGCTGACCCACGACGCGAAGGACGACCCGAGCGCGCCGGGCCAGAGCCTGCACGACGTGGAGCTAGAAGTGGACCGTGGTCCGGTTGGCATCCGAATCGAGAACGTCGAGCCGGATTCGTTCGTCCTGTCGCGCCACGCCAAGCGCATGGCTGACGTGACCGCGATCGGCGAGCTGCGCACCTACACGCGCTCCGACCTGGTGGGCATGGACTTCGATCGCGCGCGCGTGGATGCGCTGTCGGATTACCAGGCCGCGCACGCCGACTTCGCCATCGATCCCGACCGCCTGATGCAGGCTGACCACGGCGAAGGCGCGAATCAGCAGCTGACCCTGTTCTTCGGCTTCGTCAAGGTGGACTTCGACGGCGACGGCATCGCCGAATGGCGCCGCGTGTTCATGGCCGGCAACGACATTCTCGAAAACGAGGAAGTCGATGACCACGAATACAGCCTGTGGTCCCCGATCCTGCTGCCGCATCGCATCATCGGCATGGCCCTGGCCGACCCGATCGTTTCGATCCAGGACACCAAGACCTCGCTGCAACGGCAGTACTTGGACTCGCTGTACCTGGCGAACAACCCGGCCACCTATGCGATCGACGGCCAGGTGAACCTCGACGATCTGCTGTCCACGCGCATCGGTAAGGTTGTGCGCATGAAGTCGCAGGCTGCGGCCGGCCCGCTGGCAACCACGCTGGTGGCCAACGAATCGCTGCAGGGTATCGAGCTGACGAACACCGTCCGCGAGGAGCGCGTGGGCATCAGCCGGCTGAACCAGGGCCTCGATGCCGACAGCCTGAACAAGACTGCTGCCGGCGCCCGCATCGCAGACGCGCGCGACCAGCGCCGCCTGCTGATGATGCTGCGCATCTTCGGCGAGACAGGATGCAAGGACCTGTGCAAGCGCCTGCTGCGCCTGACCTGCGAATACCAGGACAAGCCCGGCACGATCCGCCTGCGCGATACCTGGGTGGAATACGACCCGCGCAACTGGTCTCCGGACATGGGCGTCACGGTGAACGTGGGCCTCGGCACCGGCGACAAGTCGCAGACGATCCAGTTCCTGAACATGATGGGCGCCTACTTCCAGCAGGCCGCGCCGCTGGGCGTGGTCACGCCGGAGAACGTCTACCAGCTGGGCAAGATGCTGCTGAAGGCCGGGAACATCCAGGGCGCTGACCGCCTGCTGACAGATCCGGCCACGACGCCGCCGCAGCCGCCGCAGGAAACGCCCGAGCAGGTGCTGGCCAAGATGGAACTGGAGCTGGAAGACAAACGTCAGCAGGGCAAGGCGCGCGACGCCGAGTACAAGCGCGAGACCGACCTGGCCGAACTCGAGGCGAGCACGAAGCTGAAGCTGATCGACCTGCAGCTGAAGGAGAAGGAAGTCCGGATCAAGGAAATCGAACTGGGCCTCAAGAACACCGAGCTGCAAATGCGCATGGCCGAGGCTGGTACCGCGCAGGTGGATGGCAGCATGCCGAACGCGATGCAGCTGATCGTCGACCTGCACCACAAGCTGGAAGAACTGGCATCGGCCGAGACGCACATCGTGCGCGGCCCGGACGGCAAGGCATCGCACACCGTCAAGGTGCTGCCGCAACAACAATACGAAGGATAAACCATGGCCGCTGGCCCATTCATCATCCCCGACAAGGCAGTGCTGAACATCGCGCTCGGCCTGCTGAACTCGGCGAACACGTTCAAGCTGTCGTACCACACCAGCGCCTGGGCACCGAACCCGGCCACGCTGGAAGTGTTCGCCGATGTGAGCAGCGAGATCGCCGCGGCTGGCGGCTACAGCTCAGGCGGCATCACGCTGGGCAACGACGCGCTGACGATCTCGGGCAGCACGGTGAAGTTCACCGGCGACGCGGCCGAACTGACTGCCGCCGGCGGCTCGATCCCGGCCTGGCGCTACGGCGTGGTGCGCGCTGTCGGCACGATCAATGGCAAGGTCGACCCTGTCGTGGGCTACTTCCTGGGCGACGCTACCCCGGCGGACGTGCCTGCCACCACGGTCGGCAACAAGCTGTCCTTCACCCCGAACGCCAACGGCATCTGCACCATCAGCAAGGCAGCGTAATCATGGCCAAGAAGACGTACCGCTGTCCGGTCATCGGCACCGGCTCCAGCGGTGACGAATTCCGGCCGAGCCTTTCGAAATACCCGTGCTCGTCCTGGGTCGTGCCCAGCAACTTCAACCCAGGCACCGCCAAGGTGGTCGTCGAGGTCGAGGCGACCGCGTTGCAGCATACTGTGATCGCCCTGGATACGTTGATTGAGGTGCTGCTTTGAGCCAGTTCCTGAACGACCAATTTACCGGGGCGAATGGCCAGACCCTGGAGGCGTACAACGCTGGCTGGGTCAAGATCAGCGGTCTGAGCGGACCCGGCACGCTGTCGAACGGGCGCGTCCAGCAGGCAGGCGGCACGGTCGGCTACCGGCGCAGCGATGCGGTACCGCCGAATGCCGATTACTCGGTCTCGGCCGATATCTACGTCGTAGCTGGCACGGCCGGCGCCGCAGCTGGTGTATGTGGTCGCGTCTCGGGTACCGAGCAGACGCTGTACCACGCGCGCTATCTGTCGGGTACCGGCATCCAGCTGCTGCGCTACGTGCTCAACGGCTCGGCGACGACGCTGGGCACCTACGCTTTCTCCCCTGCCGTGGGCGACGTCTTCAACATCAAGTTGGAGATGATCGGCACGGCGCTGAAGGTGTACCTGAACAACGACCCGGCGCCGGTCATTTCGGTCACGAACACCACGATCACGGCAGCCGGCAACCCGGGCCTGCGCCTTGGCAGCGCCGCCACTGGCATCCTGCAGATCGACAACCTGGTGGCCGACGACCTCCTGGCCAGCGGCAGCACGACGACCGTGACGCCCGACCCCGCCGCGCTGGTGGTGACCGGCTACGCGCCGAGCATCGCGCAGACGGCGAATCAGGACGTGTCGCCGGCGCCGGCCGCGCTGACTGTCACAGGCTACGCGCCAACCGTGACGCAAACCAGCAGCAGCGCGATCAGCCCGACTCCGGCCGCGCTGGTGATCCAGGGCTTCGCCCCGACGATCTCGCAAACGCAGCGCCTCACGGTCTCGCCGGCGCCTGCTGGCCTGGTCGTGCAAGGCTGGGCGCCCACGATCACGCAGACCGGCAAGCAGCCGGACCCGGAAATCGGCCCTGCACCTGGTGGTGGCGGTGGTGGCGGCAGCATCCGCGAGGTGCGCGCGTTCGCCGAGGAACTGGACCGCGCGCACAAGCCCACCCGGGCCGAGAAGAAACGGCGGCGCCAGGCCATCGAGACCGCCGTGCTGGAACTGCTGCCGGACGTTCCGGCCGCCGAGCAGGCCGCGCCGGTGATCGCGCAGATGGTGGCGCGCACCCTGCCGCCGGCGACCTGGGCGCCAGTGTACGGCCCGCGCCCTGTGGTGCTGCCGCCTGCTGTCGTCGATGACGTGCACGCCCGCGTGGCCGCATGGTTGGCCGAGCAGGCACACCAGGCGCTGCTGGACGAGCTGGAAGACGATTTCGAAGTTGAACTTTTACTGCTGGGATGACATGGACTTACTTGCAATTTACGGCGCCGCCTACGACGCCGCGTTCCAGAGCCGCTGCAAGGTGGCGATGTGGCTGGCGGCACAGGACATCGCGGCCGAGGCCGAGGACACCCCCGACCACGCTACCCGCGTCGAGTGGGCGAAGCGCGTGCTGCAGGACGCGGTAACGATCAAGCCGCACGTGCTGGCCATGCAGGTGCTGCGCAATCCGCAGATCGCGGCGGCCGGTGCAGGCGCGCCCGACGCCGACATTCAGTTCCAGGTGAACGCGGCAATCGATTCCATCATCGCCATAGGCTGACCATGACCCCTGAAGAACACATCGCACGCGGCGAGCACGCCAAGCGCCTGCTGGACGATCCGCTGCTTAAGGAAGCGCTGGTCGAAATGAAGCAGGCCGTCATGGAGAGCTGGGCCGCGCTGCCGGTCGAGAACACGGCCCAGGCCGAGAAGCTGAAGCACCTGCTGTGGGCCACGAAGCAATTCGAGGCCTTCTTCGTCGCCCAGGTCGGCGGCGCAACCATCGCCCGCAGCGAACTGCTGCAGGACACCAACATGCAAATCAAGGCGGAAGCCGTCACACGGAGGATCAATGGCTAAGAAAGCACCAGGCGCACCGGCACCCGAGCCGGTCGTGCAACCCGAGCAGGAACAGGCACCGGCACCCGAGCCGGTCGTGCCTGCTGCTGATCCGCCGGCGGTGCCGCCCGAGCCGGTGCAGCCGCCCGCCGAGGTCGAGCCGCTGGCCACCTACGCCGCGCGCATCGAAGAAGCCGCGCAGCCGCTGCCGGTCTGCCAGATCACGCACCCCGACGCCAAAGACGGCGCCATCCACGTCGGCAAGTACGCCGGCATCCGCCTGGTGCACGGCGACACCCCCGCCGCCCTGCTGTCGGACGGCACCACCATCTAATCCCCGGGCTGGCAGCGTGCCCCTGAACGCTGCCCGTCGAGTTAGGAACAATCAGAAGGCCACCCGTTGAGGTGGCCTTTTCATTTCTGAACTCACACCTCACGGAGCACATACCACATGGACGAAGACCAAACCCTCAGCACCGACAGTTTCGCGGAAATGCTGGCCGGCCCCGGCGACAACGAGCAAACCGAGCAATCGGACTCGCAAAGCGCCGAAACCGAGCAGGAAAACAGCGAAGGAACCGACCAACAAGACGGCAATGAAGCTGGCGAAGACGCGCAGGACGGCGACGACGACAGCGGCGAGGCCAGCGAAGAAGGTCAGGACGGACAATCGGAAACGAACCCGCCCGAAGCGTTCCTGGAACTGGAAATCAATGGCGAAAAAGTCCAGGTGTCGAAGGACGAGGCGAAAAACGGCTACCTGCGTCAGCAGGACTACACGCAGAAGGCCCAGCGCCTGGCCCAGGACCGTCAGCAGTGGGACGCCCACGTCGCCGCCCAGGTGGCCGAGGTGCAGCAGTACGCCCAGGAGATCGGGCAGCTGCAAAGCATCGACGCCAGCCTGAAGCAGTACGGGCAGATCGACTGGGAACAGCTGCGCGCGGAAGACCCTGTGTCCTACGCCGCGCACATGGCCGACTTCCAGGAGCTGCGCATTCGCCGCGGCGACGTCGAGCACGGCATCGTGCAGAAGCAGCAATCGCTGACCGCCCAGCAGCAGCAGGCCCAGGCGCAGGCCCGCGCGCAGCAGGCACAGGAAGCCCAGGCGCACATGGCGGCCCTGGTACCTGGCTTCGGCAAAGAGCACATCACCGAGATGAAGGCCATCGGCCAGAAGGCGGGCTTCACCGACGCCGAGCTGGCAGGCGTGACCGACAAACGCATGCTGGAAGTGCTCTGGAAGGCGTCGCAGTTCGACAAGCAGCAAAACACCAAGCAGCAGGCCATCAAGAAGGTCTCGGCCTTGCCTACCAAGGCAGCCAAGGCCGCGCCGGCCGCCAAACCCGCAGCTCAGCTGCACATCGAAAAACAAACCCGTCGTCTGGATCAGACCGGCAGCGTCAAAGACCTGGCTGCCCTGCTCTCGATGGCCCCTCGTTAAAAGGAAAACACCATGGCTCAGACCGCCAACACCTACGCAACCTTCAACAGCCCCATCAACCGCGAGCAGTTGATGGACAAAATCTGGAACGTGTCCGTCAAAGACACTCCGTTCGTCAAGCTGATCGGCAAGGGCAAAGCCGATGGCGCCTTCGATGAATGGAGCACCGACGAATACCGCGCGGCCAAGCAGAACAAAGTCGAGCAGGGCAACAACGCCACCCGCACCCAGCGCACCCCGCCGCTGCGCTACGGCAACCGCACGCAGATCGTCGACGACACCTTCGGCGTCACCGGCACCCAGGAAGCGGTCGAAAAAGCCGGTGGCAAGTCGGAATACAGCCGTCAACTGGCCAAGACCATGGTCGAGCTGAAGAAGGACATCGAGTTCGCCTGCCTGCAGAACACCACCGCCATCGCGGCGGCCGCTGGCGTCGCTCCGCAAGCGCGCGGCCTGTTTGGCTTCATGAGCCACAACGTGTCCCTGGGCGTCAACGGCGTCGCCGCGAACCCGCTGACCAACACTGCAGCTGTCGACGGCACGCTTCGCACGTTCACCGAAGACCTGCTCAAGGACGTGCTCCAGAAGATGTTCGACAATGGCGCAGATATGGAAGAAAGCTACATCCTGCTGCCGTCGAGCCAGCGCACGAAATTCGATGCAATGCTGGGTGGCCAGACCCGCTTCGACAAGGCCGAGGACAAGACGCTGACCGCGACGCTCGACGTCTACGTGGGTCCGTTCGGCCGCGTCAAAGCGGTCAACGCCCGCCACATGCGTCAGCGTGAGATCGCGATCATCAACCCCGAGTTCCTGGAACTGGCCGTGCTGCGTCCGATGAAGGACACCCCGCTGGGCGTCACTGGCGACACCAAGGACGTGATGGTGAACTGCGAATTTACCCTGCGCGACTACAACCCGAAAGCGCACGGCGCCATCCTCGATCTGAACTGATCGCTTTCGTAGCACCCTCAAGGGCCAGCCTCACCGCTGGCCCTTTTTCTTTTCCGGATACCTCATGCACTCGATTATCGAAGCCACCCCCACCAGCCGCCTGACGATGCACGAGCACGGCGACGGCTCGGGCGTGATCGTTCAATCCACCGACGTCTCCGCCGCGCTGGCGCGAAACGAGGCGCTGCGCCGCGCTGGCATGACCAAGACCGCCGGCGGCGACCACTACATGGCGTCGATCCCGCTGGACCTGCTGAATGCCTGGGGTCTGCGCAAGTACGGCGTCGGCTGGGAAATCATCGCGGCCGACAATGCCAAGCTGGACGAATTCCTGGCTGAGAACACGGTCTGCCGCATCCACCAAGGACGGAACTGATGAACTACGGCCAACTGAAACAGGCCATCGCCAATCGGCTTGGCCGCACCAACCTGACCGCCGTGATCCCCGATTTCGTCGAACTCGGCGAGGCGCGGCTGTACAACGGCTTCAAGGACATCGAAGTGCAGGTCGACCCGCTGCGCGTTCGCTCGATGTTAGCGCGCGAGACCGCGTCGCTGGCCGCCCTGCCCGACCGCTTCCTGGCTGTCGATCGCCTGACCGTGCCGGGCGCTCCGGACGCGCTCACCTACGTGACGCCGGAACGGTTCGCCAGCCTGGCGCCGACCAGTTGCCCGCGCTACTTCACGCACCAGGACGGCGGCATTGCCATCGAGGGCGGCGCGCCGGCGGCGTTCGCGCTGTCCTACTACCGTCGCTTCCCTGCCCTGGTGGCCGATTCGGACACGAATTGGCTGCTCGAGACCGCGCCCAGCGTCTACCTCTACTCGGCGCTGATCGAGGCCTACGCGCACCTGAAGGACGATGCGCGCATCCCGACCGCCGCGCGCATGTACGCGGCTGCCGCCAACGCCCTGATCGCCGCCGACCAGGCCGAGCGCCACAGCGGCTCGACGCTGACCATCGGGAGCGCGCGATGATCCCGCTCGCTGGCTTCATGCCGGACGCGGACAGCACCACGGCCGGCGCGCTGACCGACTGCACGAACCTGCTGCCCACCCTGCGCGGCATGGCCGGCGCGCCGACGCCGATGGATGCGGGTGTGCCCGCCCTGCCTGCGGAATGCCGTGGCGGCGCTGTGCTGACCCGCCTGGACAAGCTGAGCCGCGTGTTCGCCGGTACCCGCACGGCGCTGTACGAGCTGTCCGGCGCCGCCTTCGTGAACCAGTCGCGCAGCGGCGGCTACACCGGAAGCCAGGAAAATCGCTGGCGGTTCGAGCAGTTCGGCAACGCCTCGCTGGCTTGCAACGAAACTGAGCAAATCCAGGTGTCCACCGGCAGCGGCACGGCATTCGCCGATATCCCGCAGTCGCCGCGCGCGCGCATCATCGTCACCGCCTCGGGCTTCGTCCTGGGCTTCGGCCTGAACGCCACCTACGTGGGCGGCGACCGGCCGGATGCCTGGGCATGCTCGGGCCTGTACGACCACCTGACGTGGACGCCCAGCGACAGCAACCAGGCCGCATTCGGCTACCTGCTGAACACGCCGGGCGATATCCGCGCCGCCAAGCGCCTGGGTAACGACGTGGTGGCCTACAAGGAAAACTCGCTGTACCTGGGGCGCTTCGTCGGCAAGCCGATCATCTGGCAATGGGATTTGCTGTCATCGAACGTGGGCGCCGTGAGCGCGGAAGCCGTGATCGACGTCGGTACCGCGCACCTGTTCATCGGCCGCGACAACTTCTGGCTGTTCGACGGCGCGCGGCCGGTACCGATCAAGAGCGCGCCGAAGGAGTGGTTCTTCGCCCACTGCGACGCGACCTACCGCTACCGCATCCGGAGCCACTTCGACCAGGCGAAGAACCTGTGCTGGTGGTTCTATCCAACGCCAGGGTCCGGCGGCGCGCTGACGAACGCGCTGGTCTACAACCTGACCATGGACCGATGGGGCAAGGTCACGCTGCCTATCGAGACGGTGCTGCAGTACCAGGGCGCCGAGACGAACTACGACAGCTGGCCGGCTGACGCGTCGCTCACGTTCGACACGCTGCCGGACGTTCCCTTCGACTCGCCGTCGCTGGACACCAGTAGCTCGGCGATGGGCGTAGTGGGCCTGGACCACAAGATTCGGACCCTGACCGGGCCGTGCGGCGCCGCCTCGCTGACGACCGGCGATTTCGGCGACGACGAGCAGTTCTCGACGCTCACCCGCGTGACGCCGCGCTTCACGAAGCGGCCGGGCGCGTCGAACCTGACGCACTACACGCGCGACGTCGACGGCGGCGACCTGGAGAACCGTGGCGACAGCGCGCTTTCCGGCGCCCACTACGACCCGCTGGGCTCGGGCCGCTACCACCGCCTGCGCATCGAGCTGCAGGGCGATTTCGAACTGGTCGGCTTCACGCCGGCCCTCACCCCGGACGGATACGAATGAGGATTTCCAACGATGCACGGCTGCCGATGGCTGACGACGTGCGCGGGCTAAAGAAGCGGCTGTACGAGCTGGTGCGCGACATCGTGAACCAGCTGAATGCGGTTTCCGAGAACAAGGCCAGCGCGTGCACGAATGCCGCAACGGCACCGCCGGCCACCGGCAACTTCACCCCGGGCGACTTCGTGAAGAACTCGAACCCGGTCGAGCTGGGCTCGGCTGGCTCCAAGTATGTCGTGGAAGGCTGGACCTACCTGGCAACCGGCTTCGTCCAGAAACGCTTTTTGACAGGGAACTGACATGCTCCGCGCAATCGAACCGCAGCACCTGGCCGCCGAGTGGGAGCGCGTGCGCGCCGGCCTGCTCGAAGTGAAGAAGGCGACCACGGACGACTGGCTGCCCGAGGACGTCTATATGTCGCTGCGCCAGGGGCACTCCACGCTGTACATCGGCACCGGCGCTGGCGGCGAGTACGTCGGCTTCCTGGTGCTGCGGTTGGTTCCGACCTTCCACAGCAAGGCGGTCGAGGTCTGGTGCGCGTACTCGGCCAGCAAGCGGCCCCTCATGCGCCGCTTCTTCCCGCACGTCCAGGCCGTGGCCCGCAACGTCGGCGCAACCCTGATTTCGTTCGCATCGGCGCGCGACGAATGGGAGGCCGGCGCCCGACACCTGGGCTTCCACAAGGCCAAGACCACCTACCACTACCCACTTTAGGAGCTTCCATGGGCAGCAGCACTCCATCGAACACCACCAGCAAAACGACCACCGAATTGCCCACCTGGGCGCAGCCAGCGGCAAAATCGCTCCTGCAGCGCGGCCAGCAACTGTCCCAGCAGGAAATGCCGGTCTACGACGGCCAGCGGTCGGCGAACCTGAATGGCTACCAGACGCAAGGCATGAATATGGTGCAGAACCGGGCCTTGAACGGCTCGGCCGAGATCAACGCCGGCAGCGCCAATTTGCAGAACACGCTGAACGGCCAGTACCTGGGCCGCGACACCGGGACAAATGCCTACATGGGCGACAACCCCTACCTGCAAGGCTCCATCGACAAGGCGGCCGGCGACATCACGCGCAACTACAACGCCGCGGTGGCCGGCACCGACGCCACCATGGCGCGCGCCGGCGCATTCGGCGGCTCGGCCTGGCAGCAGTCGCAGGACGCGAACTCGCGCAACTTGGCCACCAGCCTGGCCGATTCGGCGAACAGCCTGCGCATGCAGAACTACAACCAGAGCGCGACGCTGGCCGAGAACCAGCTAAACCGCAACCAGACGGCGTTCCAGGCCGAGCGCGCGAACCAGCTTGGCGCCGCATCGCAGGCGCTCCAGTACGGCAACCAGGCCTATACCGACGCCGCGCAGCTGCAAGGCATCGGCGAAATCCAGTACGGCGCCGACCAGCAGAAGCTGACCGACCAGATGGACTACTTCAACGAGAAGGCGCAGTCGCCATACAAGCAGCTCGACGTGCTGGGCAACTCGATCCGCGCGGCAGTCGGCGGCGGGTCCAATGTCAGCGAATCGGCCCCAGGCGCAAACCCGTGGGGCCAAGTAATCGGCGGCGGCGCCGCACTTGCCGGCATGCTCGGTTAACACAAGGAGAAACCAATGTCAGGATTTGAAACGGCAGCTGCCCTCGGGTCGGCAGCAGCAGGTAGCGGCGCGGCCGCAGGTGGCGCAGCGGCTGGCGGTGCGGCGGCGGGAGCTGGCGCAGCAGGTGCAGCGGGAGCCGGGGCGGCTGGAGCCGGCGCCGCCGGCGCTGGCGCGGCGGGCGCTGGCCTCGGAGCGGGCGCCCTCGGCGCAAATGCTGCGGCAGGCGCAGGCGCGACCGGGATCGGAATGATGGGCGCCGGGACGGCCGGAGGCGCGCTCTCTGGCGCGATGGCTGGCACCGGCGCCGCCGCTGCGGACGCCGCCCTCGCCGCGTATGGCGGCGGCATGTTGGCGGCTGAAGGCGCGGCCGTGCCCGGCGCAATGACTTTCGTTACCCCGGCAGTTACTGAAGGTGGCGCGCTGGCCGGAGCTGGGGCGGGCGCCGGCAGTGCCGCAGGCGCAGGAGGCGCAGGAGGCGGGGCAACCGGTGTTCTGGGCGGCGGCGAAGCTTCTGCCCCGATCCTCGGAGAAGCGCCGGTCGGTGAGGGCATGCTTCCGGGGGCATACAGCGACGTGGCCGGCGAGAAGTTCGCCATGGCGAACAAGGCATCCCCGATGACGGGCTATCTCAAGTCCGCCGGAAAGGCTGCATCGACGTACAGCACCGTCAACAAGGCGATGGGCGGAGAGCAGCCGCAACGTAGGGCACCTCAGGGCCGACCGATCTTCCAGGGCGAAGCCGCGCCGATTGCGCCGACCGCCCCCGCAGCCAGCAACAACAACGCTGTGCTGGCTGCAATCGCGCGTCGCCGGCAACGCGGTTTTTAAGGAGAAAGCATGGGAATGTTCGATGGTTTCAAAGGGATGCTGGCCGACTACATCCCCGACTATTTGCCGGACGATCCAGGCCAACGCGCAGCGGCCAAGCAAGCGTTGCTCGCCGCTGGTGGCGCCATGATGTCGACGAAAGGGCAAAACTTCCTTGGCACTGTCGGCGAAGGCATGGGCGCTGCATCGAAGGCCTACGGGGGCGCGCTGGAGCAGCAGCAAGAGGCCGCTGTGCGTCAGGCCCAGCAGCAGCACTATGCGCTCCAGAATAAGATTTCGATGGCAGAGTTGGCGAGACCGGGAAAGCTGGCTGCAACGTGGGCCAGGACTCCGCGCCCTGATCCGGCAATTATCAAGAACGCGCAGACTGGCGCCGAGGGGGGCTTTGTGCCTACCCCGCCGCCAATGAACGGGCGGAGCGCGCCAAACCTCACCCCGGAAGGCTATCAGTCGAAGACGATTGAGCAGCTGCCCCGACTCGACCAGGCAAAGTCCGATCAGCCCGCACCATTCACCCTTCCGCCGGTTATGGAGCCCGCTAAGCTCGAAGCCTTCTACCGCCAGAAGGCCTTCGACTATGCGGAGGATGGCGAAATGGAGCTGATGGACAAGTTCTTGGGCTACGCCGAAAAAGCGAAGCGTAAGATTTCGAAGCGAGAGACGCTGCTCGGGAAGGACAACAAGCCGGTAAGCGTGCTCACGTACGAAGACGGCGAGGAGGCCCCATCCGCCTACGGCGCCCTGCCAAACAATCGCGTTGTCGATATGGGCGGATCGCAAATCGTGATCGACGAGAACATCCCTCAAGACGGCAAGCAGTTCTTCAAGACCCAGAGCCCAGACAGCAAAGCCGCCGACCGGCGCGCCCTGCTGGAGCGCCAGGAGCGCGAGCGAGCGGATCAGCAGGAGCCAATGAGCGCAGACGCGATCCTGAACGCCGCCGCGCGCTACAACTTCGACGGCACGCTACCGCCGATGGGCATGGGCAAGAACGCCGCTGCTGGCCGCTCCGCGATTCTGAACAAGGCTGCGGAGCTGAAATACGGGACCGACCCGGAGCAGCAGCGCCGCGACCAGCTGGGGAATAAGGGGGATGCGGCGGCGCGCAATGCTGCACTTAGGGACTTCTCAAGCGGTCGACTCGGCAGCAACGTTCGCTCGTTTAATGTCTCGCTGTCGCACCTTCAGACCCTCGATCAGCTCACCGACGCGTTGCAGAACAATGATATGCAGGCGGTCAATAAGGCAGCCAATTACTTCAAAACGCAAACTGGCAACCCGGCGCCGACGAACTTCGAAGCGGCCAAGAAGGTAGTCGCGGACGAGGTAGTGAAGGCCATCGTCGGCACCGGCGGCGCGCTCGCTGACCGCGAGGAAACTGCGAAAACCATCGCAGCCATGAATAGCCCGGCACAGCTGAAAGGTGTGATTCACACATACAAGGAACTGATGCGCGGGCAGTTGCATGGCCTTGAGCAGCAATACCGCGAAAGCACGGGGCGCACCGACTTCAACCGGTTCCTATCTGACGCTGCAAGGACCGAGGACGGAGGTTCGAAGCCTATCCCGCCTGCCGCTGCTGCCATGCTTCGCAGCAATCCGGCGCTGCGCGCTCAGTTCGATGCCAAGTACGGCGCCGGCGCAGCATCATCCATCCTGGGGAAATAAATGGAAAATCCGTTTGACCAATTCGACGCCCCGGCGGCTGAAGCCAACGTGTTCGACCAATTCGACGCGCCAGCCGGGCCGCTGAAGTTTGACCGGGGCGCACCCAGCGGCGGCGACAGCACGACGAAACGCAGCCTGATCGGCGCCGCGCTGGGGGTTGCTGATCTCGGCAACACGGCGCTGAACCTGGCTGCCTACCTGCCGAGCAAGGTCTCGCCCGCCATCGACCAGTGGAACAAGACCCGGAACGCGGATTTCGAATACCTGACTGAGCAAAACAAGGACTCGACCGCGTTCAACGTGGGGCGCGTGGGTGGCAACGTGGCCGCGACTCTGCCCGCCGGCGGCGTCGCTGCTCAGGGCATTCGTTCGCTGGCCTCTGTGCCCCGCCTGGCCGGCGCTGCACCCGCCCTCACCCGACTGGCGAACGCAACGGCTTCAGGCGGCATGCGCACCGGTGCGGGTGTTACGCGCTCGTCGCCAGCCGCAGCGCGGGCGGCGGACGTCGCCACCCGCACGGCTGGTGGCGCCATCACCGGCGCCGCTTCAACGGCGCTGGTGCGGCCAGAAGATGCTGGGGCTGGCGCGGTGGTGGGCGCGATACTTCCCGGATTCGTCAAGGTTTTAGGGGCAGCCGGAGGGAAAGCGGAGCAGTTTGCACGGTCCAACGCAGAGCGCCTAATGCAAAGCGCACTGAAGCCGACCATAAAGCAACTGCAAACCGGCGAGGCTCAAACTGCAATTGAAACGTTGCTCAAATACGGGATCAATCCGACCATGAAAGGCGCCGACCGTCTGAAGGGCATGATCGACGACTTGAATCAACACATCGAGGGCATGATCTCAAACTCCAGTGCGACGGTGAGCAAGCAGCGAGTCATTCTGCCGCTGGAAGAGGTGAAGAAGAAGTTCGCGATGCAAGTCAGCCCTACTGCCGACAGGAAGGCAATCGAAAGCGTGGCCGACGACTTCATGGCGCATCCTGAGATTGTAGGGGATGCGATCCCAGTCTCTGCGGCGCAGAAGATGAAACAGGGAACCTACCAGGTGTTGAAGAAAAAGTACGGCCAGCTGGGTAGCGCAGAGGTGGAAGCGCAAAAAGCACTGGCGCGCGGGCTGAAGAACGAAATCGCAACGGCCGTGCCGGAAGTGGCCGGCCTGAACGCGGCAGAGTCTAAGTTGATTGCCACACTCGGGGTGGCCGAGCGACGCGCACTGATCGAGTTGAACAAAAACCCGATGGGTCTTGCTGGGCTGGCCCACAGCCCGGCCTCCTGGGCCGCCTTCATGATCGATAAAAGCGCGTTGTTTAAATCATTGGCTGCCCGGATGGTTAATGGGCCGGTGGCGAAAACAGCAGGACGAGCCGCGCCAGCACTCCAGAGCGGACTGTCTAATCCTGCTCTTCGGAACGCTGGGACTGCCTACGTTTCCTCCGAGCGTTGATGAATCCGTAGATAAACGCACCCAAACCGATCAATGCGAGCTTCCACAACTTGTACGTGATGAGGGCACTCATTCGGCGGCCTCGACTGCCTCTTTGGTCGAGGCCGTACCCGATCTGCGCTTGTCCCCGATCTGCATTTCGAACATGCCCGGCGGGAACCGCTTTACCAATTCTTCGATGAGCACAGCAGTATCAACAATCCGAAGATCAGCGACGCCTGTGCGGTCAACCTCAAAGCTCTGTTCGAGTCGGGCAATTATTTCGGCGTGGAGCGTGCGGCCACCAAGCCGCGCGGCTGCCTCAAGCTTGGCCCGCAGCTCGGCGGACGGGCGGATAGGGTAAGGGCTGGGTCGATCATTCATGACGCTATTGTGAGACTCAATTGGAATCATTTCAATAAATCCTATTGACTCATTTGGAATCCATGCTTAATATGGAGTCACTGTAACTTAATTGGAGTCCAACATGATCAGCAACAGCAAACAGCATTGGACGGTAGGCCAGCTCGTCAAGGTTGGCTTCGTGGCCGGCCTGGAAGTAGTCGCACCAGTGGCAACTCCCGGTGATTACGCACCAGACGCCTATGTCCTGTCGCGCAAGGAGCAGTTCTACTCGTTCGTGCCGCACAAGGGCCTGGCCAAGATCACCGCCGCTGAAGCGCGCGTGATGGTCGAGGCTGGCAAGCAGCACGCCGAGCGCCTGGCCGCTGCCGCCGTCGCAAAAGCTGCCGCCTCGGCGCGCCACGCTGGACTGGTTCGCGAACTGGCCTTTGCCTAATAGGAGTCAAGATGCATACCGCAACCCAGCAAGCAAAAGCACCAAGGCCAACGCCATTCCCGCTCCGCTTAAAGCCGGAGATAGAAGAGCAAGCCCGTCGTCTCGCGGGCGCGCAAGATCGCAGTATTAACTGGATGCTGAATGAGCTTGTTCGGCAGGGCCTGGCAAGTCTGCAGGCTCAAAAAGAAAGTGCCCCAGCTGCGTCAACAGCTGGAGCACCGATTTGAAATCCCCCCAAGGAGAAATCACGTGAACTCTAACACACCAGCACTGGCATTTGAAGGAACCAACTTTGACACCGTGCAGCGCAAGGGCCAAATCTGGCTCCGTGCCGCCGAGATCGCCCAAGCACTCGGATACAGCCGTGCCGACAAGGTCACTCAGATTTACGAGCGCAACAAGGACGAATTCAGTTCGGCCATGACCTTGAACCTCAAATTGAGGGTCAAGGGGTTTGGCGCCGGGAATAGCAGCAAGGACGTGCGAGTGTTCAGCCTGCGCGGCGCCCACCTGATTGCCATGTTCGCGCGCACCCCGGTTGCCAAGGCCTTCCGCCGCTGGGTGCTCGATATCCTGGATCGTCAAATCGACGGGCTGACCGCCGACGCGGCGCGCGGCGCGAAGCTGAGCGAGTTCACCATGCACGACATTGAGCGCCTGTGCACGCAAGCCGAGTTCCTGCGCAGCTGGTGGGAGCGCTTCGGGGATGGTATTCGTGTGTTGAACCGCAAGGCCGCCGGGAACGTGCACGACAACTTCGTTTCGGCCGCGAGCACGTCCCGCTCCCTCGTTCGGGCGTTCGGCTTCAAATCGAACCACGCTTATGCAGAAACCTACCCATGGGAGGGAGGCTACAGCGAGCGCGAGGATTACCGCAAAAAAATGGAAAGGATCGAGGCATGACGACTTTGGTAACCATTACCCACGACCGAATCGTCACGGATTCGCAGACGTTGGCCAAAACCTTCGGCAAGCGGCACAAGAATGTGCTTCGGGCATTCGACGGCCTTCAGTGCTCGGACGAATTTCGGCGGCTCAATTTTGAGCCGTCAGAATTTCTGGATGCGCGTGGCAAGTTGCAGCGCAGCATCACTATGACGAAGGACGGGTTTGCGATGCTAGCCATGGGATTTACCGGCCCCAAAGCGGCCGCCTTTAAGGAGGCGTTCATCAAGGAGTTCAACGTGATGGCCGAAGCACTGGCGCGCGGCGAGCAAAACCTGTGGCAGCGCCTGCAAGCCGTCATCGCGCAGGAAGCAGAATCGGCCGTAAAGGCGTCGTTCGGCTCCCGCTTGCTGCTGGCCCGAAAGCGCGAGCTACCCCGGTTCCGTGATCAGCTTGCAGAGCTTCACTCGCAGATTCAGCCGTCGCTCCTGAACTAGATTCTCACCTTTCAACCCAACCCGCCCCAGGCAACTGCGGCGGGTTTTTTATTTCCTGGAGAAAGAATGCCCGTACCATCCAGCATTACCGACTTGAGCAAGGTCGCGTCCGAGAACAGCCCGCAGGGCACGGAAACCGTGCGCGGCACCATGGACGACTACCTGCGCGCAGGCTTCGCGTTCAGCAGGCAAATGTGGGACCAACTGCTCGGCCCGAGCGTCACCCTGCCCTCGGCCGCGACCGTCAACATCGGCTTCGCCGCGTCGGTGAACATCGTCATCACCGGCACCACGCAGATCAGCGCCTTCGACGTGGCCAACGAGGGCACCACGCGCTGGATCACGTTCACTGGTGCGCTCACCCTGAAGTACAACGCGGCCAGCATGCAGCTGCCGGGCGCCGCCGACATCGTCACGCGCGCCGGCGACGTGGCCGTGTTCAAGAGCCTGGGCGCTGGCAACTGGAAGTGCATGGCCTACCAGCGCATCAGCGGCACCGGCCCGGTGGCCGCCAGCATGACGACGGACGGCTACCTGACCACCGGCGACTGGAACTCGTTCAACAGCAGGATGACGCCGGCGGCGGTGGCGGCTGCATACCTGGCCCTGACCGGCGGGACGCTTGCGGGCACGCTGACGCTGAACAACGGCGTACAGATTTCGATGAAAGACGCTAGCGGTGTTTCCCGGCAGTTCGTGGCCATGGGCGGCGACAACGGCATCACCTTCACGAACGCGGGCGGCAACTACACGCGCTGGCTGAACCAGGCCTTCGACACCGAGATCATGCGACTGGACAACGTCGGCAACCTCACGTCGAAGACCTACACTGGAAACTCGGACGAGCGCCTGAAGAAGAAGTGGCGCCGCCGCCCGGCCGACTTCCTCCAGCGCGTTGCCAGCATCCGCAAGCTCGGCGATTTCCTGTGGAAGAAGGACGGCACGCCGGGAATCGGTGTCGCTGCGCAGCAGCTGGAGGCCATCTGGCCCGAAGCCGTGCACACGGACGCGCGCGGGTACAAGTCTGTGAACTACGGCGCCGCCGCATTCGTGATCGCCGTCGAGCTGACGCGCGCCTTCTTCGCCTACGTGGCCAAGACCGACAAGCGCCTGGCGAAGCTGGAGGGCAAATGACCCTGCCCACCTCCGGCCCGATCAGCACCGACCAGATCCTCAACGAATTGCGCATCGCCACTCCCGGCCGTAATTACCCGCTTAGCACTACAGACGCCGACGTGCTGGCCCTGGCTGGCAAGTCCGCTGGGCAGTCGGTAAAGATTCCGGACGATTTCTGGGGCAAGAGCGTGACGCCGCCGACCAGTCCGGTGCCCGTCGCCGAGGCGTATGGCGACACGGCACGCGCGAATAGCAGCACGGGCGATGGCGTTGTCTCCTGCTACCCGGTTGCGGTCCGCCGTGGTGGTGTGCCGCCCTATACGAACTTCTGGGAGTTCACCAGCAATCCCGGCGGCTTCACGTTGTCGAACCCGACTGCCACGTCGCCGACCGTGTCGAAGGCGTACACGAAGAACTCGAACGGCTCGTTCCGGGCGCTGTTGAAGTACACGCTCACCGACAGCATCGGCCAGAAAGCGACCGTCTCAGGGGTCATCGCAGACCTTGCCTGGGACGGAAACCAGTAGCAAGCAGCACAAGCAGCCGCCTCCGGGCGGTTTTTTTATGGCCGCTCGGCCCCTCTCAAGGAAAACCATGTTCGAAAAACCCCCGCATCAACCCGGCGTCGTCGGCGACTGGGCCGGCGTACTGCCGTGGATTTGGATCGTCGTCCTGTCCGTGCTCGGCGGCCTGGCCGCGTTCGTGCGCAAAATGCGCGCCAACCACGTGCGCGTCTGGAACTTCACCGAGCTGATCGGCGAGATCGTGATTTCCGGCCTGGCTGGGCTGGTGATCGCTCACCTGTGCCAGTGGCGCGAATTTCCGATGTCGCTGACCTATGCCCTCACCGGCATCGGCGCCCACATGGGCAGCCGCGCGCTGTTCAAGCTGGAAGGCCTGCTCGACGCTAAATTCCCCGCATCGAAAGGAGACGACAATGCCGCCTAGCGCCTTCATCGCCCTGCTGCTGCCGGCCGCCCAGGCATGCCAGCGCGCCCACGGCATCCCGGCATCGTTCACCCTGGCCCAGGCCGCGCTTGAGTCGGGCTGGGGTGAGCGCGCGCCGGGGAACAACCTGTTCGGCGTGAAAGCCGACCGCGCCTGGAAGGGCCCGGCCGTCGACGTGCCCACGCACGAAGTGATCAAGGGTAAGCGCGTGCCGATGGTCTGCAAATTCCGCGCGTATCCGACCCTCTCCGCCAGCGTGGCCGACCGCGCGGACTTCTTCCTGAAGAACCCGCGCTACAAGGACTGCTTCAAGCAGCGCGGCGGCGAGGCCTGGGCGCACGCCGTGGCCGAGGCCGGCTACGCCACCGACCCGAGCTATGCGAAGAGCCTGATCGCGGTGATGCGCGGCCGGAACATGGCCCAGTACGACATCCTTCCGACGGTGAAGTCATGAGCCGCGTCGAACGCATCCTGGCGGGGCTGATCGTGCTGGCGGGCCTGCTGGTGGTCGGCGCCCTCGGCGCACGCTGGTACGGCACCCATCAGTACCAGGCCGGCCGCACCGCAGCCATCGAGGAGCGCGCCGCGGCTGATGCCCGCGCCGTGCTGCTCCGCACCCAAGAAAACGCCGTCCTGGCCCAGCGCCAGGGCGAAACCAACCTGAAGATCACCGAGGCCAAACATGAAGAACTTGCTCCTGTGCGCGAGCGTATTGTTGTTGAGCGCGTGCGCGTCGGCGCCGCAATCTGTGGACCTGCCGCCGCGCCCGACGCCGAAAGCTCCGCCGGCGGCGACAGCGCCGATCCACCAGGCCGGCTGGTTCGAGAAGACGCTGAGCGAGATCTTGTCGCGCTGAAGCTGGCCGTCGAGGAAGACCTGGCCACCGGGCGCGCGTGCCAGGCCTTCCTGCGCGAGAATGGGCTGGTGCCGTGATGGACTTCCACCTCGCAACCCCGACCGGCGACGTGTATCTGTTCAGCAGCGAGGATGGGCGCACGGTGCAGATTCCGTCGCCGTCGACTGTACCGCAAGCGAACACAGAAACCGGCCCAATCGTTACAGAAATACCCTTGTAAGTATCTGATTATAAAAGGGTGAAAAGGTCGAAAATGGTGGGTATCGCGGACCATGATTTTCGACCTTATCCTGTTGATTTACCTATGAAAATGGGTGTAACGCGGCACGTATCAGATGTAAGCACATGCGTCAAACGCCCCTTTTCGCCAAAGCGAGCGCTATAGTGAATCATCCGCTTTGGATTTGGAGAACGAACATGAAACGCCTCACTCTCGCTGCCCTGATCGCCCTTGGCGCTGCCGCGTACGCACCGCTGCCTTCGATGGCGCAGGGCCTGGAAGTCTATATCGGCACCGCGCCGCCGGCGCCTGTCTACGAACGCATCCCTGCGGCACGCCACGGCTATGTCTGGGCGCCGGGTTACTGGGAGTGGCGCGGCCATCGCCACTTCTGGGTGCCGGGCAGCTATGTGGTCGAGCGTCCGGGCTATGTGTACGCGCCGCCAGCCTGGCACCAGCGCGGCGGGCGCTGGTACATGAGCCAGGGCAACTGGTCGCCGCGTGACCGTTACTATGCGAACAACGATCGCTACTATGGACCGGACCGCGGTTACGGACCTGGGCGTGGCTGGAACGACCGCGACCGCCGCGATTATCGCGATCACCGTGGCGGTAACTACGGCCGCAACGAAGGCCGGCGCGACTACGACCGCGACGGCGTGCCGAACCGCTATGACCGCGACCGCGACAACGATGGCGTGGCAAACCGCTACGACCGCGACCGTGACGGCGATGGCGTGGGTAACCGCCGCGACCGGAATCCGGATAACCCGTATCGCCGTTGAGCTGGTGGCGGGAGTGGATGGGAGAAGCGCCTCGTGGGGAGGCGCTTTTTTTTTGTTGGTTCGGGTGTTTTTCCAGTTCGCCGATGATCGTTCGATGAGACCGCGTGGGCTCGAGAGCCCACCCTACGGTGCCGTGGTAGGGTGGGCACTTGTGCCCACGCGGTACGGCAGCCGATCAGTCGGACAGCTGCAATTACTTTTTCAGGTGCTTGTCGAGAAACGCCAATATCTTCGCACTCGCCCCGGCCTGGTTCTTCTTCTTCGAGAACCCATGTCCCTCGTCCGCAAACACCACGTACTCCACCTCGACCTTGTTGTTGCGCACCGCCTCGACGATTTCGTCGCTTTCCGGCTTGATCACGCGCGGGTCGTTGGCGCCCTGGATCACCATCAGCGGCTTGCGGATGTTCGCAGCGTGGAACAGCGGCGAGGTCGCGGTCAGGAAGGCCTTGTCCTTCACCGGGTCGCCGATCTCGTCATATAAAGCCTTGCGCTGCGATTCCCAGTAGGGCGGGATGCTTTCCAGCGTGCGAATCCAGTTGCTGACGCCGAAGATGTCGATGCCGACCTTGAAGGCTTCCGGACGGAAGGCCATCGCCGCCAGCGTCATGTAGCCGCCATAGCTGCCGCCCATGATGCCGATGCGTTCCGGGTCGACCCAGCCCAGGCTGGCGAGCCAGGTCTTGGCCTCGACGCAGTCCCACAGCGGTTCGTGCCCGTGCTTGCGGTCGTCGGCGGTGAAGAAGGTCTTGCCGTAGCCCGAGCTGCCTCGGTTGTTGATGCCCAGGACCGCGTAGCCGTGATTGACCAGGTACTGGATCTGGGCACTGTAGCCGCGCATGGTCTGGCCGCCCGGCCCGCCGTGCACGTAGACCACGGCCGGCACCTTGTTCGCGTTCGACGCGCCCTTCGGCTTGTAGAAGATCGACGGGATCACCGTGCCGTCGAAGGACTTGAAACGCACCACCTCGGCCTCGACCAGGTCGTTCGGGTCGATCTCGGGGCTCAGGCTGCGCGTCAGTTGCGTCGTCTTCTTGCTGCGGAAGTCGTGCACGTACAGATTGTTCGGCGAGCGGTCGCCGTTCACGTAGAAGGCCACCAGTGAACCGCTCGGCGAGAACACCGCGCCGCGCATCTCGCCGCCGCTCGTTTTCGGGAGCGTCACCGGCTTTTCGCTGGCGCTGTCGACCACGCGCATGCGGATGCTGCCGTCCTCGTTGACGTAGCTGATGCGGTGCCTGCCGTTACGCGAGTAGCCGGTGCCGGCGATGTCCCAGTCGGCCTGTTCGACATCGCTCACGTTACCGGTCGCCAGGTCGTAGGCGCGGATGCGCGTGAACTCGCCGCCGTCGTTGGTGGCGAACAGCAGGCGCTTCGATTCGGGGTCGAAGTCTTCGGCGCTGTAGCTGGCTGTGCCCCCATGCTGCGAGATGTGCTTGGTCTCGCGCGTCTGCACGTTGTACAGGTAGACGTCGCTGTCGGAGGTCGTGTTCGGCTTGTCGAGTGCCAGCCAGCGGCCGTCGCGGCTGATGGCCGACACCGTGCGGCCGGTCTCGTTCTGGTAGACCAGGGTCCGGGCGTAGCTCTTGGCGTCGTAGCGGTAGAGGTCGAAGTATTTCGGGTCGCGCTCGTTGGTGCTGACGTAGAAGGCGTTGCCGTCCGGCTCCCAGCCGGCAAAACTGGCCTTCAGTTTGGTGCCCGGCGTCAGGTCGCGCTCGGAGCCGTCGAGCTCGCGAACGTACAGGTGGTTCTGCTCGTTGCCGCCCTGGTCGCGCGTGAACAGGATGCGGTCGTCGTTGTAGAAGAAGCCGACTGCATAGGTACTGTCGGTGGTCGAGTTGGTGAGCGCGCGCGGCGTACCGCCGCCGACCGGCAGCACGTAGGCATTGAAGATGCCCGAGGCGTTGCTGCTGAACAGGACCTGCTTCTCGTCGCGGCTGAAGGAAGCGCCGCTGACCGAGGTGGTGGCCATGAACTGCTCGATGGTATAGCGCTTGGGCTGCTTCTGCGCCTTGTGCGCGGCCTTGGCAGCTGGGACCGGGGCAGCCGCCTGGGCCGGGGACAGGGCTGCCGCAACGCAGGCGGCAAGCAGGGAAACACGGACGACCTTGTGGAACAAACGCATGGGCTCTCCTCCAGGGTAACGGCATAGAAAAATTACGCTAAGTAAGTGTTGCAAGCTTTGCATGCCATGTCAACGCTCGTAAAAGCGGTTATGCTCACGCCATGAACGACCTCGACCGCCTGCAAGGCGCCGCCAGCAAGACCGAACTTGCCGCCAGCCGCAAACTGGCCCTGCGCAACAAGATTCCCCTCGAAGATGCCCTGCGCGCCACGCTTGAACAGAGCGCGGGCGACGCCGGTCTCGACCGTCTCGTGACCGAGCGTGCCGCCCTGCGCGCAGCCGAAGCGGCGCGTGCCCTCGCACGCCGCACGGCCCGCGACGCGGCCAGGGAAGCGGCGCGCCTCGCCGCCCTCGCCTTGCGCCGGGTGCGCCAGGAAGGCTTGCCGACCGCCTGGCGCGGCTGGTTCGACGGATCCGCCAAGCCGAATCCAGGCCGCTGCGGCATCGGCGCGCGCCTGCTCGGGCCGAACGGCGAAACCGTCGAGCTGTCGCAGGCGGCCGGCTATGG
The DNA here is from genome assembly GCF_030411995.1 of Massilia sp. YIM B02769. Lineage (GTDB taxonomy): Bacteria > Pseudomonadota > Gammaproteobacteria > Burkholderiales > Burkholderiaceae_D > Telluria. The sequence goes on along the minus strand of NZ_JASNRC010000017.1, from coordinate 39,673 downwards.
CAACAGCAGCGAAGCCGAATACCGCGCCCTGATCCTGCTGCTGGAGACCGCCCTTGCCCATGGCGCCGGCCCGCTCACCGTGTACGGCGACAGCCAGGTGGTGATCGACGACGTGAATGGCCCCTGCGCGGACAGCGCCTTCGTGCTGCGCCCCTTGCGCGCGCAAGTGCAGGCACTGCTGGCCCGGCTGCCGGCGACCACGCTGCGCTGGATCCCGCGCCACAAGAACCTGGAGGCGGATGCGCTGTCGCAGCGCGCCACCTCCGCCATGACCGAAGAATGCAATGACGCCACCACGTCCTGAGCTCGCCGCCTGGCGCCCCCAGTTTGCCGCCATGGCCGCTGCCGCCGCCGACAACGACGGCGCCCACGACGCCGGCCACCTGGAGCGGGTCTGGCGCAGCGCCGAAGCCCTGCTCGCCCATCACCCCGAGGCCGATCCGCTGGTGGTGATGGCCGCCAGCTACCTGCACGACCTGGTCAACCTGCCGAAGGACGACCCGGCGCGCGCCCAGTCCTCGCGCCGTTCGGCGCTGCTGGCGCGCGAACAGCTGGCCCGGCGCGGCTTTCCCCAGGCCCGGTTGGATGCCGTGGCCCACGCCATCGAGGCGCACAGCTTTTCGGCGGCGATCGCGCCCACCACGATCGAAGCGCGGATCGTGCAGGACGCCGACCGCCTCGACGCGCTCGGCGCGGTCGGCCTGGCGCGCATGTTCTATGTGTCGGGCCGCCTGGGCCGCGCGCTGGCGCATCCCTCGGACCCGCTGGCGCTGGACCGCGCGCTCGACGACGGGGCCTATTCGCTCGACCACATCGTGGTGAAGCTGGCGAAACTGCCGGAGATGATGCAGACCGAAGCCGGGCGCGCCATGGCCAATGCGCGCTTGGGCAAGCTGCTGGTATTCCGCGAGGAGTTTGCCGCCGAATGGCTGGGAACGGACGACTGAGCCGCCCACCCCAGGCGATGATCGTTTGGCAAGATCGGTGTAAGATGGGTCTTTTTGGCGGGATCATCCCATGCTGCAGAAGGCTGCGTCGCACCGGGCCACGACCGGCAACCTGAACTTCGTTCTCGTCAGCGTCTTCATCGACGTCATCGGCATCGGCCTGATCGTCCCGGTGATGCCGCCGCTGGTCGGCCAGTTCGTGCAGGGCCGCGACGAGCAGGCACTGTGGTACGGCATCCTGGCCACCGTCTTCGGCCTGCTGCAATTCGTCTTCATGCCGATGCTGGGCGCGATCAGCGACCGCGTCGGGCGCCGCCCGGTGCTGCTGTACTCGATGGGCGGCATGTGCCTGAACTTCCTCGTCACCGCCATGGCCCCGAGCCTGGCCTGGCTCTTCCTCGGGCGCGTGATCGGCGGCGTGTCGGCGGCCAGCATGTCGGTGGCGATGGCCTATGCCTCCGACGTCTCCACGCCCGAGAACCGCGCGAAAAGCTTCGGCAAGATCGGCGCTGCCTTCGGGGTCGGCTTCATTTGCGGGCCGATGCTGGGCGGCCTGCTCGGCGAAATCAGCCTCGCCCTGCCCTTCTACGCGGCAGCGCTGCTGGCCGGCGTGAACCTCGTCTACGGTTACTTCTTCGTGCCCGAGTCGCTGCCCGCGGCGACGCGCGAGCCCTTCAGCTGGCAGAAGGTAAATCCCTTCTACGCGCTGCGCAAGCTGCTGGCGCGGCGCGCCATCCGCGGCCTGGTAATCGTGTTCGCGCTGACCACCTTCGGCCAGATCATGACCCAGACCACCTGGGTACTGTACACCACCTTCCGCTTCGGCTGGACGCCGCGCGACAACGGCATCGCCATGTTCTGCGTCGGCCTGGCGGCGGCCGTGGTGCAGGGCGGCCTGATCTCGCTCCTGATCCGCCGCTTCGGCGAAGTACGGCTGTCGGTCATGGGCCTGGCCTCGGGCGCGATCACCTTCGTTCTGTACGGTCTCGCCACCGAAGGCTGGATGATGTACGTCTTCATCTGCTGCAACCTGCTGGCCTTTGCCGCCGGCCCGGCCCTGCAGGGCATCGTCTCGCGCGAAGCCGGACCCGGGGAACAGGGAGAACTGATGGGTTCCCTGCAGTCGATCAGCAGCCTCGCGGTGGTCGTCACGCCGCTGATCGGCACCTCGATCCTGGGCGCCGTCAGCCACCTGCCGGCCAACGACTGGCGCATCGGTTCGAGCTTCTTCCTGTCGGCGGCGATGCAGGCGATCGCCGTGCTGGTGGCGGTGCGCTGGTTCCGCCAACGTCACATGACGTCATGAGCGGCGCCGTCCTCGCGGCGGTGTTGTGCGCGGCGCTGATGCACGCCGGCTGGAACGCCATGGTCAAGGCCAGGGGCGACGCCTTTCTCTCCACCGTCACCGTGGCGGCCAGCGCCGGCATCCTGTGCGCACTGGCCTTGCCCTTCCTGCCGCAGCCGGCACAGGCCAGCTGGCCCTTCATCCTCGCCTCGAGCCTGACGCAGGTGCTCTACTACGCGCTGCTGATGGAAACCTACCGCGAGGGCGACATCAGCCATGCCTACCCGCTGATGCGCGGCTGCGCGCCCTTGATCGTGGCGGTGCTCGGCCTGCCCTTCACCGGCGAGCGACTGGCGGCGCTGCAGTGGCTGGCCATCGGCCTGATTTGCGGCGGGGTGCTGACCATGGTTGCGGCCGTGCGCGGCACCGCCTTGAGCGCGCGCCGCACCACGCTGCTGGCGCTGGCGACAGCTTGCGTGATCGCGGCCTACACGCTGATCGACGGCATCGGCGTGCGCAAGTCCGGCGCGCCGGCGGCGTACACGCTGTGGATCTTCCTGCTGACCGCGCTGGGCGTGCTGCTGCTGGCGCGCCGGCGGCGTGGCGAATTGCTGCCGTTCGTGCGCCGCCATCCCGTGCTGCTGGGCGGCGGCGCGATGACCGTCGGGTCGTATGGCGTGGCCTTGTGGGCGATGACGCAGGCGCCGGTGGCCACGGTGGCAGCGCTGCGCGAGACCTCGATCTTGTTTGCCACCGCGATTGCGGTACTCATCCTGCATGAGCGTGTCGGTCCGTTACGCCTGTTCGGGGCTGCCTTGATCGCCGGCGGGGCGGCGGCGATGCGGCTGTACTAGTTGAGGCTTTCTGCCAACAGAAATCGGCTTACATTCCTGCTGCAGACATCGTTCTTCGGCATACAATAATGTTTTGTCAGGACCACACTTTGCAACTGGAGGAGACGTGATGGATACTGCCGTGGAACGATTGAGAATTGCGGTGGAGGGAAGTACCGACGCATTTCTCATCCAATCGCTGATCAAGAAAATAGCGCCTGACGTCGATCCGTCTATCTCTGTCGCCGGCAATGCCCTGAATCCTGCATTGCCTCGCACCGCATCGTACCTCGAGAATCTTGTGCCAGGCACCGTAGTGGTCTACGACCTTGAGGAAGGCATGATTCCAGATGAGCTGCCGCATCGTACGGCTGCATCAAAATTTGTGTACGTTCCGGCGATTCCTACGCTAGAAGCGTGGTTGCTCGCGGACCCCAATTGGGCGGCGAGCATGCTGAGTTGTCCGACACAAGACATCCTGCGCGCTTTCGAGAGCGGCAAGACATCGGCGGTTGCGATCATGATGAGGGACTGGGCAAAAAAAGAAATCAGGCACCGTCCTCTGGATTTCGAACGCCGTCTTGTCGACCACTTCAATGTCGGCGTTGCCGAGTCGCTGTCGCCCTCTTTCGGGCACTTTGTCGAAACAGTCAAGATTTACTCGAGAGCGCCTACGGCACGCGGCCGTCAACGCGAAATGGTTGCGCGCCTGCCGAATGCGATCTTCGCAAACCTGGTGGCGGAGCTCCAGCCGGTGACGAAGATTGTCTACAAGACGGCTGATGGACACAAGCACACGGCCGGAGACATCAAGAACGCCATTCTCTTCGGCGACGAACTAGGGATCGCGTATATGGAAAACATCCTGCGGTTAGCGCGGGATTTTCTCGCCTTCCAGGCAGAAGATGATGACGAACAGCCGGGTGCCATCGATGAGTAACCTGATCGTGGTCGCAGCCAGCAGCGATGATGTCACCCTGAACGGCGCCGAGCTCGTACGTCAAGTAACCAGCAAGTCGAACATCCAGTGTTTCGATAACCAAGCGGTGCGTTCCCGCGTGCTCGCCGTCCTGGAAACGCATCCGGGCCGGCCGGCTTTCTTTACCGGGCATGGCCGCCCCGGTTTCTGGCGAGGAACGGACAAACTGCCAGTGGTGTGCAGTTCCACCACGCCGCCCGCCCTGTTCGAGGGTCGTACCATGTTTGCGCTGGCTTGCTGGACCGGCTGCCACCTCGGCCCTTTCGCAGCAGCATACGGCGCGACGTATATCGGATTCAACAAACCGGTCTCCGTCATTCCTGCCAGCAGCAAGACTGCCGGCGTCATCATGGGGTTCCTCGACCGATTGTTCGGACTGATCGACTCGCTCGCAGAAACGAAAAATGTAGCGAATTTCGAAAGCGGCATGACGAAACTCGGGGAGTGGGGAAAACGCGAGCTGTTCAGGTATATCAATCAACACAGAATGTACACCGAAGCCAGCGTCGCGGTGCAGGAATGGAGTGGGGATTTCCTGATATATCAGCAAGGACGTGTAACGGCCAGGAAGGACCGCCCTCTGGCTTCTCTGTTGAACAGCGGCAGTTGTGTAAATGCTTGCATCGAAGATGGATTGCCGCCACCGCCATGACCAGGGATAGCGGCACTGCGATGCGCAAGGTAATTGTGGAGGCCAGGCCGGTTCAGACTTCGCGGGATCAGAACTTCGCCTCCACCGTCGCCCGCAGCGTCACCCCCACCGGATACGACCCGCTGCGCAGCACCAGTCCACGCCCCTCTTCCAGATAGCTGCTGCGCGAGCGGAAGTCCTGGTTCAACAGGTTCTGCCCCGCCACGCGCAACTGCAGCTTGGGCGAGAATTTATAGAGCACATACGCTTCCAGGTCGCGCCGCGTCTCGATGATCGAGGTCTGGCGCTCGGACAGGCGCACCGTGCCGCCTTGCTTGTAGGCGAAGCTGGCCCCGGTACTCACCGCGCCGACCTTGTAGTCGATGCCGAAGTTGGCCGACAGCGGTGTCTGGCCATCGAGACGGTTGTCCGGACCCGGCACGCCATCGACTTCCGACCAGTTGCGGCTCACGCTGGCGCGCAGGTCGATCGCCGGCGCGCCCTCGAACACGGCCTTCAGCGGGAACTTGGCTTCCAGCTCCAGGCTTTTGGTAACGGCCTGGCCGGCGTTCATCGGCATCGCCACCCAGCGTGCGCCGTCGAAGTCGATCAGGTAACGGGTGTAGCCGTCGATGCGGCGCATCGAGGCGCTGGCCGAGAGCAGCGCGCCTTCCGCCCAGTAGTGTTCATACGAGGCGTCGAAGCCGAGCGCCAGTTCCGGCTGCAGGTTCGGATTGCCCTGGTAGTCGGGATCGGTCGAGCGGTTGTCGACCGAAGTCTGGCGGCGCGGGATCAGGCTCGAGACGTTCGGCGCCTTATACGTGCGGGTGACGGCAAAGCGCACCTGGTCGCCCTTGGTCTCCGGGATCTTCCACAGCGTTTGCAGCACCGGGCTCCAGACGCTCGAGCGCGAGCGGCCGGTGTCGAAGGTATTGCCCGAGGTGCGGGTGCGAATGCCTTCCCAGCGCGCGCCGAGATACACCGACAGGCGCGGCGTGAGGCTCCATTCGTCCTGGGCGTACAGCGCCAGGCGCGATACCTGCGCCTCGAATGCTTCGCCGTTCGGCAGGCCCGGGAACACCGGCAGGCCGGCTTCGGTTTCGTAACGCGTGTCGTCGCGCGTGTTGTAGCCGCCATCCCAGCCCACGCCCAGCGCATGCCCCGCGAAGATGGTCTTCGAATACTTGCCGGTGCTGGTCACGCCGCGGTCCTCGCCTTCCGAGACGATCAGGTTGTCGAGCGGGCGCACGGCGCCAGCAGGCGTGATGCGGCGCTGGGTGCTGTCGTTCCGGCCGCCCTGCACGCCGAGCTTCATGTCGAGCTTGGCGCCGGCGTCCATCTTGTGCACCCAGTTCAGCTCCGTGCGGTAGAAGCTGTTCTTCATGTCGTTGGCCAGGGCCAGGTCCGGATAAAAGGCCGGTGCGCCGATACCGGTACTGGCTGTCTCGTTCGTGCGCGTCTTGAAGCGGCCCGCATTCAGGAAGCTCTGCGAGGTGAGCGTGTCGCCGTTCTCGAGGTTCCAGTTCAGGCGCGGCGCCAGGTTGAAGAAGGTGAAGGAACCGTCCTCGGCGCCGACCGTGCTGCGCGCCTGCGTCTGCAGGCCGGCGCCGTCGAAGGCATCCTCGAACACGATGCCGCTGCGCTCGAAGCGCTCCTGCGCGCCGCTGCCCGAGATCGAGTACGACATCTTGCCGGCCTTGTCCGACAGTTGCAGGTTGACGTTCGGCCCGCGCATGCCGCTGCTGGTGCGGCGCATGCCGACCTTGACTTCGCGCTGGCCGCTGCGGATGGCTTTCTTCAGCACGATGTTGATGGTGCCGGCCACCGACTGGGTCGAGAACTCGGCGCTGGCCGCGCGCAGCACTTCGATGCGCTCGATTACGTCGGGCGCCAGCGACTCGATCGAGAAGCCGGCCGGGGCGCGTTCGCCGTTGATCAGGATTTGCGTGTAGCCGGCGCCCAGGCCGCGCATGCGGATTTCGCCGCCGCGGCCATTGCTGCTGTTGACGGTGATGCCGGGAACGCGCTTGAGCACGTCGGTGACGCTGGTGTCGCCGTACTTGACGATCTCTTCCTGGCTGACGACGATCTTGGTGGCGGTGTCGTCGCGGCGCGGATCGTAGGCCTGGGCCGAACCCTTGACCTCGACGCGCTGCATCGCCGGGTCGGGCTGGGGCTTGGCGTCGTCCGCCTTGGCGATGGGCTGTTGCGGGGCTTCCTGTGCGTGCAGCGGGAAGGTGCTGGCCAGTGCCGCGGCCAGCAGCGTCAGGCGGATCGAAGTGAGACGAAAAGACATATCAGGCAGACAAGACAAGGAGCCGGTATTGTCGATGAGTTTCCCCGCCTTGTGTTGCTGCTGAGAATATTTTTTTGATATGCATGCACGGGCGAATCCGTCTCATGCATGCCGAATTGCGCCGATGCGCTACACTGAACAGGCGGGACCGCCGTGAAAAGAATGATATGCACCGGCCCGGCGCTTATTTATAATTCGCCATCCTTACAGTTTGGGGTTTTCCACCGTGTCCGACCGCTTTAAAGTACTGCCACAATATGTCCTGCCCAAGCAGGCGCTGACCTCCTTTGCCGGCCGTGTCGCCGGCGCGCGCGGAGGCGCGATGACGACCCGCCTGATCCGCTGGTTCGTCGGCAAGTACGGCGTCAACATGGCCGAGGCGGCCAATTCCGACATCGCCAGCTACGCCAGCTTCAACGAGTTCTTCACGCGCCCGTTGAAGGATGGGGTGCGTCCGCTGGCGCAAGCCGATTTCGTCTGCCCGGTGGACGGCGCGATCAGCCAGTTCGGCGCGATCGACGACCACCGCATCCTGCAGGCCAAGGGCCACAACTTCACCACCACCGAACTGGTCGGCGGCGATGCCCAGCTGGCCTCGCACTTCCAGCACGGCAGCTTCGCCAACCTGTACCTGAGCCCGAAGGATTACCACCGCATCCACATGCCGTGCGACGGCCGCCTGACGCGCATGATCTACGTGCCCGGCGCCCTGTTCTCGGTGAACCCGACCACGGCGCGCGGCGTGCCCGGCCTGTTCGCGCGCAACGAGCGCGTGGTGTGCGTGTTCGAGTCGGAGCAATTCGGCACCTTCGTCATGGTGCTGGTCGGCGCGACCATCGTCGGCAGCATGGCGACCTCGTGGCACGGCGTCGTGAACCCGCCGCGCATGGCGCGCATCTGCGACTGGTCCTACGACAGCGAGCCGGTGGTGCTGAAGAAGGGCGAAGAGATGGGCCGCTTCCTGCTCGGCTCGACCGTGGTGATGCTGTTCAAGGAAAAGACGATCAGCTTCAACAAGGACTGGGCGCCGGAGCGTTCGGTGCGCCTGGGCGAATTGATGGGTAATCGCCCGGTTTGATGTGACGTGTGGTGGGTTCGAGAACCCACCCTACATTTCCGGTCTGACGTGGTGGGTGGTGGGTTCGAGAACCCACCCTACATTTCCGGGATGCCGGTAGGGTGGGTTCTCGAACCCACCCCCCACCACGGCAGACCGGAAATGTCGGGTGGGTTCTCGAACCCACCCCCCACCACGGCAGACCGGAAATGTCGGGTGGGTTCTCGAACCCACCCCCCACCACGGCAGACCGGAAATGTCGGGTGGGTTCTCGAACCCACCACCCCCCACGTCAGACCGGAAATGTTGGGTGGGTTCTCGAACCCACCATCCCCGCGCCGCGCCACCGTCTCAGGCCATCAGGCGCCCAAACACCTCACGCGCCGCCAGCCCGCCGCCGCCAATCAGCAGCGCGAAATACACGATCGTCGCCACATTGCTGACATAACCCAGCAGCACGCATACGCCATCCCGCTGCAGCAGCCCGATGGCAAAGAACAGCAGCGCCACCGCCGGGAAGGTATTGCTGAACGGGATCAGCCCGAACGGCATCATCAACAGCACCGCGCCCAGGATCAGCGACGCATCGTTCATGCGCTGCACCGGGCCATTCGCCACCAGCCATTCGATGCGGTTCGGGCGGCTCACGCGTTCCAGCTTGTGCAGCAGCGGCAGCGCCTTGCGCAGCACCGGGCGCAGCTTGCGCGTGCCGATGGTCCGGTGCGCAATGCGGGGCGGAATCCACAGTTCGCGCCCCAGCAGGCGCGCCACGCCGATCAGCAGGATCGCCGCGCCGAACACCGTGCTCACACCCGGGATCGAAATCGGAATCAGGAAGACAAGCGTCAGCAGCGCGGTCAGGATCAGGAGGCCGTCGTTGCCGACGCGGTGCACCAGCTCGCTGAGCGTGATGCCGGTGCGCGGCAATGATCGGATCAGCGCGCGGATGCGCTGGGACAGGGCTTCGCCGTGCATCACAAGGCCTCGCTTATTTGGGACGGTAGATCGCGCACAGCTTGTTGCCGTCCGGATCGCGCACATAGGCCAGGTAGAGCGACCCCATGTTGCTCTCGCGCAGGCCTGGCGGGTCTTCGATCGAGACGCCGCCCTGGGCGACCGCGGTATCGTGGAACTGCTGCACCTGCTCCGGCGAGTGGCACTTGAAGCCGATGGTGGCGCCGTTCGCGGGCGTCGCCGCTTCGCCATTGATGGGTTCGCTGATGCCGAAGCTGTTGCCCTCGTGGCGGTAGAACAGCCGGGTATGGCCCGAGGATGCGACGTTGCGGATGGCTTCGCCGGCGCCGAGGGTGCCCAGCACCGCATCGTAAAAGCGTTTCGAGCGTTCGATGTCGTTCGAACCGATCATGACGTGATTCAGCATGTAATGTCTCCGTGGTTTGCCGGCGTTGTGCGGGCTCGAGCGGCAGTATAGATGAAGTGCCGCGCGGCGCGGCGATCCGCATCGCCCGCTCATGGAAAATCCCGCCATGGTGAGGATTCGATAGTTTTCCTCGCGCCAACATCCCCTACAATCGGACGCTCCGGCTCCGGCCCACTATCCTCATCAGGAATGCACATGTTTTGTACTTCGTGCGGCGCCCAGGCGGCCGCAGGCAGCGCCTTTTGCAGCCAGTGCGGCAAGCCGCTCGCCGCGGCCCAGCCCGGTGTATCGCTCGACAAGGCTGGCAGCCAGCCGATGTGGCGCCCGGGCCAGATGGACGAGGAGATGCCCGACGGCGTGAAGGGCTGGAGCTGGGGCGCCTTCCTGCTCAACTGGATCTGGGCGATCGGCAACCGTACCTGGATCGGCCTGCTGGCCATCATTCCCTACGTCGGCTTCCTGGTGGCGATCTGGCTTGGCTTCAAGGGCCGCGAGATGGCATGGCGGGCCGGCGGCTGGCAGAATCTCGATCACTTCAACCGGGTCCAGAAAAACTGGTCGCGCTGGGGCGTGGGCATCGTGCTGGCCGTGTTCGTTTTCGCGCTCGCGTCCGCCATCCTGGTTCCCGCCCATATGGCCGACGAGCGCAGCACCGCTACCGACAGCACGGCCTACGACGATTTCGACGACATCCTGCCGGCAACGCCAGGCACCCGGCTCGAGGGCGGCAAGTTCAACAGCGATGCCGTCTCCCTGTCCGCCGCGCTGAACACGAGTGCCGGCATACTCAAGCGCACCAAAGGCGCCGACGGCAGCTACCGGATGACCGTCAGCGGCACACCGCTGTTCAAGGGCGAAGACGCACAGTGGCAATTCCCGGTACGCAGCTTCAACCAGTCGAACGGACGCGAAGCCATCCTGATGGCCAGCAGCGGCGGGCGCGGCAACAGCTGCGACACCCTGTTCTTCTTCCTGCTCGTCGACGCCGACCGCGTCAGCAACACGCCCTTGTTCGGCACCTGCGCCGCGCAGGGCCGCTACCGCCAGCGCGGCGACACCATCGCGCTGGAACTGCCGAAGACCGGCGGCGTGTCGCAGATCCTGCTGCGCAACGGCGAGGTGATCGAGGATGGACGCACGATCACGCTGGACAAGCTGAACGATCCGGCGCGCTAGGGTCTAGCCGACTGAATCCACCCTGCGCGTCATGGCAACGAATGGGTCGGTTCCACCCCGGCCCGCTCAGTGCGGGGTGCGTTCGTCGGCCCGCAAGGTCAGCACCCGCACGCCATTTCGCGTGACGGCCACCGTGTGCTCGAACTGCGCCGACAGCTGCCCGTCGCGCGTCACCACGGTCCAGCCGTCGTCCTCGGTGACCACCGAGCGCCGCCCCTGGTTCAGCATCGGCTCGATGGTGAACACCATACCCTCCTGCAGCACCAGTCCGGTCTGTGGCTTGCCGAAATGCAGCACCTGGGGCGGCTCGTGCATTTCGCGGCCGATGCCGTGGCCGCAGTACTCGCGCACCACCGTGTAGCCGTTCCTGCGCGCATGGCGTTCGATGGCGTGGCCGACGTCGCCCAGGCGCGCACCCGGGCGCACCGCCTTGATGCCCTTCCACATCGCCTCGTAGGTCACCTGCACCAGCCGTTTCGCCAGCGGCGCAACCTCGCCCACCAGGTAGGTCTTGCTGGAGTCGGCGATGTAGCCGTTCTTTTCGAGCGTGATGTCGAAGTTCACGATGTCGCCGCTTTGCAGCAGCTCGTTCGGCGACGGCACACCGTGGCAGACCACCTGATTGCGCGAGGAATTCAGCGCATAGGCATAGCCGTACTGGCCCTTGCTGGCCGGGCGCGATTGCAGGTCGTCGACGATCAGGCGCTCGACCAGGTCGTTCACCGCCATCGTCGACATGCCGATCAGTTCCAGCTTGTCGAGATGGGCGAAGACGCTGGCCAGCAGGCGGCCCGACTCGGCCATCAGTTCGATTTCCTCGGGCCGTTTGGTCATATCGCCGCCACCTTCACCGGTTGCGGCACCACGCCGGCCGCCTTCAGCTCGCGCGCGACGATCTCGTTGAAGCTGAGCGAAGGATTCATTTCGCACAGCATGCCGACCTTGATCCAGAACGCCGCCTGCGCATTGATCGAGCGGCAGGACACGACCGTGGCCTTGCGCACCTGGTCGTGCAGCTCGTCGTCGATGTTCACGATACCCATGTTCTTCTCCATATACGAAACGCATACGGAGTATATGCATAGCATCCAGTCCGCGCAAGCGGGTTTTATTGCGTTAGTGCAGGAATCAGGTCGTGCAGGCGCGCGATCTCGAAGGTGGGGCGCGCTTCCGAGCCGTTCGCCAGCGCAGCGGGATTGAACCAGCAGCTGTCGATGCCGAAACGATTCGCGCCGAGGATGTCGGCATCAAGCCGGTCGCCGACGATGATGGTCGCATCCGGCAGGAAGGCGCTGGCCATGCCGGCAGCGTAATCGAAGATGCGCACGTCCGGCTTGGCGTAGCCGCAGGCTTCCGAGGTCGCGACGAAGGAGATGAAGGGGCCGAGGCCGGAACTGGCGATGCGGCGCTGCTGGATGTGCTCGACGCCGTTGGTGACGATGCCGATTTCGCCCTGCCTGCTCAAGGCCGCGCAGACTTCCAGCGCGCCTTCGACCAGGACCACGGTCTCGGGCAAGGCCTCCAGATAGAGCCGGCTGGCCGCCTCGGGGTCGAGCGCGAGGCCGGCCATGGCGAAGGTCTGGCGGAAGCGCTCGACCTTCAGGAAGTCCTTGGCGACCAGGCCAAGCTCGAAACTGCGCCACAGCGCCAGGTTGATGGCCTGGTAGTGCTGGAAGACCGCGTCGAGCGGCCCTACATGGCCGAGCGCGGCCATCGTGCGCGTGAAGGAGAGTTGTTCGGATGCCCGGAAGTCGAGCAGGGTGTCGTCGAGATCGAAAAGGAAGAGTCGGTGCCGCACTGTTGCGTGGAGGATGAGTGAAGGACCGTCCATCCTAGCACGCGGCTCATCCGCCCTCAGTCACCCTTCCCCGCTTCGCTGCAGAACATCTCGTCCATCATGTCGAGAAAGGCGCGGGTCTTGGCCGGCATCAAGCGCCGCCCCGGGAACACGGCCCAGCCGGTGGCGGCCGGCAAGTCCCACTCCGGCAGCACGCGCACCAGTTCGCCCTTGCGCACCAGCGGCTGGGCGAACAGTTCCGAGCTGGCGGCAATGCCGGCGCCGCTGCAGGCGATGCGCGCCAGCAGGTCGGGAGAGTTCGCGGTCAGGCGCGCCGGCAGCTCGCGTTCCCACTTCACCTTGCCGCGCGTGAGGGTCCAGCGCTGGGCGCCGCCGCTGCGGCTCAGCAGGCACAAGAGGTCATGGCCGAGCAGGTCGTCCGGATGCTCGGGCAGGCCGCGCAGCGCCGTGTAGCAGGGCGAGGCGTACAGGCCGAAGCGCTGCAGGGTCACGCGGCGCGCGTTGAGCGAGGCATCGTCCGGCAGGTCGCCCATGCGGATCGCGATGTCGAAGTTCTCGGCCACCAGGTCGACCCGGCGCGGCGACAGGTCGAGTTCCACGTTGACGGCCGGGTAGCGCTCCAGGAAGCGGCCGATCATGGCGCTCATGCCGAGATTGGCGAAATCGGCCGGCAGCGAGATGCGCAGGCGTCCGCTGGGCGCGGCCTGGCGGTGCTGGGCCAGGGCGCCGGCGGCTTCCGCTTCCTCGGCCACCTTGCGCGCATGTTCGAGCAGGCTGGCGCCGAACTCGGTGACGACGAGCTTGCGCGTGGTCCGCTGCAACAGGCGCTCGCCCAGGCGCGCCTCCAGCAGGGAGATGCGGCGCGAGACGGTGGACTTGGGCAGGTTCACGCGCGCGGCGGCCTGGCTGAAGCTGCCGGCCTCGACGATGCGGGCGAAGAGCAGCAGGTCATTCGGTTCGACTTCCATGGGATTGTTCCACTGACTGAATAATGTTATCCATTCTAGCGGCTTCCGGATTGTTTTTGGAATGGTTAAAGTAGACCCATCGACACACCAACCCCAGAACAAAGGAAGACACCGTGAACATCCTGCAAATCACCTCCAGCCTGCGCGGCGAACAGTCGGAATCGAACCGCGTTGCCAACAGCATCGTGAGCAAACTGGTCGCCGCCAACCCGGCCGCCACCGTCGTCACCCGCGACCTGGCACGCCAGCCGCACCCGCAGCTCGACGAGCAGGCCCTGGGCGCCCTCTTCACCCCGGCTGAGCAGCGTACTGCCGAACAGAGCGCCCGCGTGGCCCTGGACGACGCCCTGATCGCCCAGGTGCAGGCCGCCGACGTGGTCATCATCGGCGCGCCGATGTACAACTTCGGCATCCCGGTGCAGCTCAAAAGCTGGTTCGACGCCATCGCCCGCGCCGGCGTGACCTTCCGCTACACCGAGAACGGCCCGGAAGGCCTGCTGAAGGGTAAGAAAGTCTTCATCGCCACCGCCCGCGGCGGCGTCTACCCAGCGGATGCGGACCCGCAGGTGCCGTTCGTGCGCATGCTGCTGAACTTCCTGGGCATGAGCGACCAGACCTTCGTCTACTCGGCCGGCCAGGCGATGGGTCCGGAAGCCGCGGCCAAGGGCCAGGCCGAAGCCGACGCCACCGTCGCAGCGGCACTGGCTTAATCGATCCAGGTAGTACCCCGGCCGCCCAGGCGGCGCTTTTGCAAGGAGAAGATGATGACTGCAACGATACCAACCCAGGGCGTGAGCAAGGCGCGTGGCGTCGAGCGCGTGATCGCCGGCCAGTACGTGATGGACGGCGCGGGCGTGAAGATCAACCGCGTCCTCACCAACACCCTGCAGCGCCGCCTCGACCCCTTCCTGATGCTCGATGCCTTCGGCAGCGACAAGGCGGGCGACTACATCGCCGGCTTCCCGGAGCATCCGCACCGCGGCTTCGAGACGGTCACCTACATGCTGGCCGGACGCATGCGCCACCGCGACAGCGCCGGCAACGAGGGCCTGGTCACCGACGGCGGCGTGCAGTGGATGACGGCAGGACGTGGCGTGATCCACTCCGAGATGCCCGAGCAGAACGAAGGCCTGATGGAAGGCTTCCAGCTGTGGCTGAACCTGCCGGCGAAGGACAAGATGATGGCGCCGTGGTACCGCGACATCCCGAACGAGCAGGTGCCGCGCTTCACGCTCGATTCCGGCGCGACGGTGCAGGTGATCGCCGGTTCCAGCCACGGCGTGGCGGGCGCGGTGCAGCGCGACGGCACGGAGCCGCTATACCTCGACATCGAACTGCCGGAAGGCGCCAGCTTCGAGCAGGCCATCCCCGCCGGGCACAACGCCTTTATCTATGTCTTCCGCGGCGAAGCGGTGGTGGCCGGCAAAGGCGTGCCGCAGACGCGCATGGCGATCTTCGACAATGCCGAAGGCGCCGATGGCGTGGTGGTCAAGGCGGCGAAACCGACGCGCCTGCTGCTGATCGCAGGCCGGCCATTGAAGGAACCGATCGCGCAGTACGGTCCCTTCGTCATGAATACCCAGGCCGAGCTGCACCAGGCCGTCGAGGACTTCCGTTCCGGGAAATTTGCAGCATAAAGGTTTGTGCGTGGGCGGGCGGTCGTTCGATCGCCCACTGCGCTTTCGATTACACTCACGGCATGTCTACCCCGTACTCCTTCCAGCCATGCCGCTGATGCCCATCGTGCTCGACCTGCTCTCCAAAGCCAGCCACGCGCTCGGCTTCGAGACCATCGACCGCTTCCCCAAGCACCACGCCTACGCGCGCACGCGCTGGGACCGGGCCTACTTCGACATCGCCTCCGACCTGAAGCCCGACGCCATCGAGCGCGCGCTGTGCGACTCGATCGCCAACACGCCCTCGGTCTTCGCCCACATCGTCAATCCGACGCCCGCCATGCAGCGCACCTTGCTCGCCGTGATCGACACCCGCCTGCGCCGCAGCTGCAACGCGCCGCTCGACCTGGTGGCACTGCTGGTCGAAGCCTACACCAGCCCTTACACGCTGGAAGCGCGCCCCGGCCTGCGCGCCGCCATCGACGCCACGCGCGGCCAGGAGATGCGCGAGCGCGTGCATGCGACATTGGCCTTCCTGGGCGCCATGCCGGCCGCCTTCGACGTCATCGAAGCACAGGACTGAAAGCGGGCTTGGCCAGGTTGCTGGGGACGTAGCGCTCGCGCAGGCGCATGAAGGGCGTCTCGACCAGCACGTACAGCAGCCAGCCGCCCAGCACCGACAAGGCCAGCAAGACGACGATGGCCACCGTCGACTCCGGCCCGTAACCAAGGCCGGCCAGCCATGCGGCGCCGAGCGCGCTGACGCCGCGGTGGGTCAGGTAGATCGCATACGACCACAGGGCCAGGCTGGCCGCGCCGGGCACGCGCAGGTCGCGCAGCAGCGAACGCTGCGACAGCGCGGACAGGATCAGCAAGCCGAAACCCAGGCCCAGCGCAGGCAGGCCGAACACCGTCACGCCGAAGCCGTAGCGCTCGTCGAGGAAGCACCAGAACGTCACGCCGATGATGGCGATGCCGGCCGCCAGCGCGGCATTTCCGTGGCGCGTGAGCACGGACCAGGCGCGAGCATGGCGGTTCTTCAGCAGCGCCAGCGCCACGCCGGCCACCAGTTCGTCGAGCCTGCATAAGCTCGCGTAATAAATCAGCTTGTAATAGAAGTAAGTCCCATACTTGTTGCCATCGACGTGGGTGCTCCACAAGTCGGCGCGCAACAGCATCCCGCCCACGACCACCAGTGCGATCGCGATCCAGGCCACGGCGATGCGCCAGCGCAGTGCGGCGGCGATCATGGCCAGCGCCGGCAGCAGCAGGTAGAACTGCTCCTCGATGGCGAGCGACCAGCTGTGCGAGAAGCCGGTCCCCGGCGGCAGGCCGAGGTTCTGGGTAAAGCTGAGGTAGCGCCACAGCGGCAGCAGCTCGGCGTGCTCGCGCCAGGCCGGCCACAGGAAGTACAGCGCCAGCACTACCCAGAAGTTGGGCAATGTGCGCAGCAGGCGCCGGGCGTAGAAATGCTTCAGCGACAGGCCATGTTCGCTACGCAGGGCCTTGAAGATCTGGTTGCCGATCAGGTAGCCCGACAGGGCGAAGAACAAATCGACGCCGGTCCAGCCGATACGCCCGACCCAGCCGAAGGTATGGTCGTCGTTCGACACGAACAGGGTGTAGTGGTGCAGGACCACCAGCGTCACGGCCAGCGCGCGCAGGGTGTCGAGCCCGTGCACACGGGCGCTGCGGGGAAAGTTCATCGGTCAGGGCAAGCTTGCAAAGGTGGCGCATGATGCCACGCTCTCCCCCACGGCAGCCAGCATTTACCGATAAAATGACGCCACCGATATTTCTTTGGATCACCATCGCATGCGTTCCGACCGTCCTTTCCAGTTCAAATCCCTCACCTATACCGGCCTCGGCCAGGGTCCGCGCGTCATCATCATGGGCGCCACCCATGGCAACGAAATCTGCGGCACCGAGGCGATCAAACGCGTGATGGCGGAGCTCGACAGCGGCGGCCTGCGCATCGCCGCCGGCAGCGTAACCTTTGTCCCGATCGTGAATCCCCTCGCCTACCAGAAGAACGAGCGCAACGGCGACCGCAACCTGAATCGCAACCTATTCCCGAAGGAAGACCCGCAGGATTTCGAAGACCAGGTCGCCAACTGGCTGTGCCCGCTGCTGGCCCAGCATGACGTGCTGCTCGACCTGCACTCGTTCAACGCCGCCCATGGCGAGCCATTCGTGATGGTCGGCCCGCCGAACAACGACGGCGAACTCGAACCCTTCCAGCACGCCGAGAAGGAACGCGCACTGGCGCGGCGCCTGGGCGTGCGCCGTTTCGTGACCGGCTGGATGGCGGCCTATGGCGGCGGCGTCAAGCGCCGTTCGCGCGGGAATGCGGCCGAGCTCGAAACCGTGCTGCGCTATGGCGTCGGCACCACCGAATACATGCGCACCACCGGCGGCTATGCGCTGACCCTGGAATGCGGCCAGCACGTCGACCCGCAGGCCCCGGAAGTGGCCTACCGCGCCATCATGAACACCCTCGCCTTTTTGAAGCTGATCGACGCGCCGGAACCGGAACCGGTCCCGTTCGACGAAATGGAAGCACTGCAGATGGTGGTGGTGCACGACAAACAGGACGCGGGCGACCAGTTCATCCGTTCCTGGGCCAGCTTCGATCCGGTGATCGAGGGCGAGCAGATCGGCACGCGCGCCGACGGCACGCCGGTGGTGGCCGAGTTCGGCGGCCGCATCCTGTTCCCGGACGCCAAGGCCAACGCGAATTCGGAGTGGTACTACCTGACCCGCCCGAATCCGGAGTTCGGCCGCTGAGCCGGCCGCTGATCCGTACACATTTGTCCGCCGCCAGCGCCATCCGGCGAGTGCGGCTAGAATCTGGTCAGGCATACAAGTCCACCTCACACAGGAGAACAGGATGACTGACCAGTCGCATCAAAAAACAGAGTACCAACCGCCCAGGGTCTGGGTTCCCGCCGCCAATGGCGGTCCCTTCGCCAGCATCAACCGCCCGACCGCCGGGCCGACCCACGAGAAGGAACTCCCGGTCGGCAAGCACCCGCTGCAGCTGTATTCGCTGGCCACGCCGAACGGCGTGAAGGTCACCGTCATGCTCGAAGAGCTGCTGGCCGCCGGCCACAAGGGCGCCGAATACGACGCCTGGCTCATCAAGATCAACGAGGGCGACCAGTTCGGCAGCGGCTTCGTCGACGTCAACCCGAATTCGAAGATCCCGGCCCTGTTTGATCGCAGCGGCGACACGCCGGTGCGCGTGTTCGAATCCGGTTCCATCCTGCTGTACCTGGCCGAGAAATTCGGCGCCTTCCTGCCGCAAGACCCGGCCAGGCGCACCGAAACCCTGAACTGGTTGTTCTGGCAGATGGGCGCCGGCCCGCTGCTGGGCGGCGGCTTCGGCCACTTCTATGCCTATGCGCCGGAAAAGATCGAGTACGCGATCAACCGCTACGCGATGGAAGCCAAGCGCCAGCTCGACGTGCTGGACCGCCAGCTGGCCGCGAACCGCTTCATCGCCGGCGACGAATACACGATTGCCGACATGGCGATCTGGCCCTGGTACGGCGGCCTGGTGCAGGGCGAGATCTACGACGCCGCCGAGTTCCTGGCGGTGCACGAGTACCAGCACGTGAACCGCTGGGCGAAGGAAGTGGCGGCGCGTCCGGCCGTGATCCGCGGCCGCAAGGTCAACCGCGTGCGCGGCAAGCCGGAAGAGCAGGTGGCGGAACGCCACGATGCGTCCGACCTGGACTGACAGCTTGTATGCGTGGCGGCGCTGCCTGCATGCGTAGGGTGGACGGCTCCGCCTGGTACGTATCCCGGCCTGCAGCGTGTGCGCCGTCCACGCGTTCAACCGGCCGATGAACCTGCGCGACTGCTCGCCTGCCGCCTGAACGCGTGGGCGGCGCACACGCTGCGGGCCTGCACGCCGTCGGGTGTAGCCGACCACCCTACGCCGCGCTTTTTCAGCCGCGCACTGCTGCCTCGATCTTCGCCACGTCGATCTTGCGCATCGTCATCATCGCCTCGAAGGCGCGCCGGCCCACTTCCGGGTCGGGGTGGGCCAATGCATCGGTCAGCACGCGCGGCGTGATCTGCCAGGACAGGCCCCACTTGTCCTTGCACCAGCCGCACTCGCTTTCCTGCCCGCCATTGCCAACAATCGCATTCCACAGGCGGTCGGTTTCTTCCTGGTCGTCAGTCGCGATCTGGAAGGAAAACGCCTCGCTGTGCTTGAAGATCGGGCCGCCGTTCAGGCCCAGGCAGGGAATGCCGGCCACCGTGAACAACACCGTCAGGACATCGCCCGCCTTCCCTGCCGGGTAGTCGCTGGGCGCACGAAATACCTCGCTTACCGCACTGTCCGGAAAGGTCTCGGCATAGAACTGCGCCGCTTCCAGGGCCGTGCCGTCGAACCACAGGCATACCGTATTTTTGCTGGTCACTTTATCTCTCCCAAGGTTGAGGAAATACGTCGATCAACAGGCTGGTGCGCCGCTCAGCATACCGCATTTTCCGCCGGCGCCGACCGCTCTTTTCGCGCCGCGTTCCGGTGCGCCGAAGCGCACGACAGCACGCCGCCGACCAGCAGCAGCATCGCCGCGCATTCGGGCACGCTCGGCCAGCGCGCATCGTACAGCCAGCCGTACAAGGCCGCGAACACGGTCTCGAAAATGATCATCTGGCCCATCAAACTCAGCGGCAACCTGCGGCTGGCGACATTCCATAGCCCATTGCCGATGACGGAACAGAGGATGGCAACGCCGGTCACCACGCCGGCGAACCGCAGCCAGTCGGCAGGCGCATGCATCGCCGGTGCGAACAGGAAGGCCGGCACCGCCAGCAGCAGGGCCTGGGCGCCGGTCATGACGCCGGTGAGCAGGCTCCACTCGTGCGCGGACACGGTCGTCAGGCGCGCCAGCACGCGGCTGTTGCACACCGCGTAGAACGTCCACGCCGCCAGCGCGCCGAGCGCGCACAGCAGGCCGAACGCCGATCCCGGCCCGGACCGCGCCAGTGACTCCCAGCTGATGCACAGCAGCCCGGCCAGCCCGAGCAGCAGCGACGGCAGCAGCGCGCGCAAGGGCACCGCATGCCGATCACGGCTGCCGAGCAGGGTCACGGCCAGCGGCGACAGGCCGATCACCAGCGAGGCCATGGCCACGCCGCCGCTGCGCACCGCGTTCGCGAGAAAAATGTAATAGACCACGTTGCCGGCCGGGCTGAGCCAGGCCAGGGTCCACCATTCGCGGCGCGTCAGGCGCGCCTTGATGCGGCTCCAGCTCGGGGCGATCAGCAGCGCCGCCACCAGGCCGTAGGCGAGGTAGCGGCCGGCGGACAGCTGCATCGATGTAAAACCGTGGGTGAGTTCGGGCGCCAGGAACACCAGTCCCCAGAGCGCGCCCGCGGCGATGCCGGCCGCGATGCCGGGCCAGGCTGGTTTGTCATGCATGGTCGATTCTCCTTTGCCGGGAGAGTCTGCACGCAACCCGCACGGACATCTTGGCCAGGACTACCGCGCTTTTGGCAAATCCTGGCGCCGGCCGGCCATCAGCGCCCGCCCGCTTCCGCCAGGATCGCACCGAGCCTGGCCATGTCGATCGGCTTGACCAAGTAGTGGTCGAAACCGGCCGCCATGGCCTCGGCCCGGTCGCCATCCTGGCCATAGCCCGTGACGGCCACCAACAGGCAGCCGGCGGTCTCGGGCTGGGCGCGCAGGCGCCGGGCCAGTTCCTTGCCGTCCATGTCGGGCAGACCGATGTCGAGCAGGCATACCTCGGGCGGCGCCTGGCGCGCGCTGTCCAGCGCCGCACGCGACTGGTTCTGCACCGCCACCCGGTGGCCACCCGCCTCGAGCAGCATGGCCAGCATGGCCGCCGCATCCACGTTGTCGTCCACCACCAGGATATGCAGCGGCGCCTCGCCGGCCGCCGCACCCTGCGCTCCGGTATCGGCCTGTGCGCCGGCGGCCGTGTCGGTCAGGCGCGGCAGCATCACCGTGAAGCGGCTGCCCAGGCCGGGCCCGGCGCTCTCGCAGGCCACCGCGCCGCCGTGCAGCTCGACCAGGCTCTTGACCAGCGCCAGGCCGAGGCCGAGGCCGCCGGACGAGCGGTCCGGACTGCGTTCGGCCTGGGCGAACAGGTCGAAGGCGCGTTCGGCCAGCTCGGGCGCCATGCCGATGCCGTTGTCGGTCACGGCGATGCGCACCCACTGGGCGTCGGCCTCGGCCGTCAAGGCGACGCTGCCGCCCGGGGGCGTGTACTTCGCTGCGTTGCTCAGGATATTCGACAGCACCTGGACCAGGCGCTTGGCATCGCCGTCCACCATCACCGGGCCCGCAACCAGGCGGCACGAGAAGTCGTGGCGGCGCGCGCGCATCAGCGGCATGACCTGCTCCACGGCCTCCATCGCGATGCGGTTCAGGTCGGCGGGCGCCTTGTCGAGGGCCACCAGGCCGTTGGTCACGCGCGAGACGTCCAGCAGGTCGTCGATCAGGTGGGTCATGTGCAGCACCTGGCGGCCGATGACCTGGCTGGTCTGGCGCACACGCGCCACGTCGAGCCCGGGCATCTGCAGCAGCTCGGCCGCCGCGCCCAGCGGCGCCAGCGGATTGCGCAGCTCGTGCGCCAGCATCGCCAGGAACTCGTCCTTGTGGCGGTCGGTCTGGCGCAGCTTTTCCTCGGCTTCGCGGCGCTCGCTGACGTCGGTGGCGGCGCCGATCCACTCGTGGATGTTGCCCTCGGCGTCGAGCATCGGCACCGCGCGCGAATAGGTCCAGCCGCAGCTGCCGTCGGCGCGCAGCACCCGGTGTTCGAGTTCGAACACTGCCTTGTCGCGGATCGCAGTGGAAATGGCCGCATGCACGCGCGCGCGGTCCGACTCGGGAATGTACTTGTCGAGCCAGAACGCGTCGGCATCCACCGTGTCGGCCAGGAAGCCGCGTCCGTCGAGCTGCTGCATCTGGCTCCAGTCCGGCGTCATGCTGTAGATGACGTCGGCCGCCGCGTTCACCAGCGCGCGGAAGCGCTTCTCGCTCTCGCGCAGCGCCGCCGCCCCCTGCACCTGCGCGGTGATGTCGCTGGTGGAATGCGCGATACACAGCACGCGGCCGTCGGCATCGAGGATCGGGGTGCTGATCGCGGTCCAGTAACGGTCTTCGTAGCGCACCGTCCCGTCCGGCAGGGTGACGGCGATCGGGTAGCGCACGCCGGGCAGGCTGTCGCGCTTGCCGCTGGCAACCGCGCGCGCCAGCGAGGCGCGCAGTTCGGTTTCGCTGGTGTCCAGCGGATCGTCGGGGTTGCCGGGAAAGGCCACGAACAGGCTGGTGCCGACCAGCTCTTCGCGGGTACGCCCGGAGGCGGCCAGGAAGGCATCGTTGACGGCCAGGATGACCGCTTCCGGCGTAGGCGACAGCAGGTACTGGCCGTCGAAGGCGTTATTGAATACCGACTCGAATAAGGATGGTGGCAATGTCATGATCTCTTGCGAGCCAGCGAAGCTTTGGTTGGAAGAGAAATGGACGAATCCGCGGCCCGGCACGCAGTGTACGGGCTAGTTTCCTGCCCGACAAGCACGCCGTGTCAGTCGTGCGCACGGGCGCCGCGGCGCCAGGCGGCGGGCGTGGTGTCGCGGTGGCGGCGCAAGGCGCGGTTCAGGGCGCTCTGGTCCGAAAAGCCCGCGCGCAGGGCGACCTCGGCGATGGGCCGGTTGCCGCCGGCGAGCTCGCGGCAGGCCGCTTCGATGCGCTGCTGCAGCAGCCAGGCGTGTGGGCTGGTGTCGAGTTCCTCGCGGAACAGCGCGTGCAGGCGGCTCACGCTCATGCGCGCCGCGTCCGCCATCGATGCGGTACTCCAGGCCAGGCCGGGCTGGGCCTGGACCTGAGCCAGCAGGGCCGCCAGGCGCGAACGCGGCTGCGGCGTCTCGAAGGCCAGGGTGTCGAGCAGGAGCGGAATCCAGCCTTGCAGCAGGGTGGTGCGGGCCGGCTGCGGCATCGTCTCCGATGCATGCATCACGCCCATGTACTCGACCAGCTTGCGCGCGCCGGCGCCGAGCGGGGTGAAGGGCTGGTCCGCCAGGCGCGCGAAGGCGTCGTGCGCCAGGGCGCCGCGCGCGATGTCGACGATCAGCGAGCGGTTGCCGTGCGCGCCGCTTTGCGCGTGCCATGCGCTGGGCGGGACGAACGCGCCGTGCAGCGGATCGAGGCGCCCTGCCCGGCCTTCGATGTCGATCTGCACCTCGCCCGCCAGCGGCAATACCAGCTGGGCGAAATCGTGGCGATCGCCCGAGGTGGCGCCATAGCTGCGGATGGCGAGATCGACGGAGAGGGAGACGGGAGCTTGCACGGTCCTGGCGAAAATGCGGTCGAAGCGGCATCCTAGCATGCTGGCCGGAGGCCCGCAGCGTCTGCATACTTGTAGGAAAGCTCTTGCAAGCCGGCAGGGAAATGCGCGAGGAAAAGCGCACCGCACAGGGCTATAATTGTATTGATACCAATAAACTGCGAGCACCAGGCCGCTCGCACCCCGCCCAAGCTCTCCATGCACCAGCTTTCTTCCGATCAGCGTTACCGTCTCCTCGCCAACCATGCCGTCGAACACGCCATGATCCTGCTCGATGCCGCGGGCGAGATCGTGGAATGGTCGCGTGGCGCCGAGCTGCTGCTGGGCTGGAGCGCGCAGGAGGCGATCGGCCAGCCGGCCAGCATGATCTTCACGCCGGAAGACCGGGCCACCGACGCGCCGAAGACGGAGCTGGGCACGGCCCTGGCGCTGGGACGCTCCTCGGACGTGCGCTGGCACCTGCGCAAGGACGGCAGCACCGTGTTCTGCGACGGCATCGTGAACGCCATCCTCGACGCGGACGGTGTCACGGTGATCGGTTTCGGCAAGGTGATGCGCGAAGCGTTCAGCATGCGCAAGGAGAAGCGGAACGGCCGGCACCATGCCGGCTCGGAGGGGCGCTCCTTCCTTGCCGCGGTGCTGGAAAGCATGGAGAACGGCATCGTCGCCTGCGACCCCGCGGGCAGGCTGACCTTCTTCAACGAGGCGGCGCGCGCCATCCACGGCCTCGACGAACTGCCGCTCCCCTTCGACCAATGGGCGCAGCACTACCACCTCTACCATGCCGATGCGCGCACCCCGCTCGGCGTCGACGAGATTCCTTTGTACCGCGCCCTGCGCGGCGAGCGTGTCGAAGGCGCCCAGATCGTCGTCATGACCCCGGGCGGCGAGCGGCGCGATGTCCAGGTCAGCGGCCGCGCCCTGCTCGACGGCGTTGGCCAGGTCCTCGGCGCCGTGATCTCGATGAACGACGTCAGCGCGCTGCGCAGCGCCAGCGACGCGCGCGATGAGACCACGCGCGAACAGGGCAAGCGCATCGCGGCCGAAGCGTCGGAAGACCGCGTGCGCAAGACCCAAGCCCAGCTGCACCTGGCCGCCGAAGCGGCCCAGCTCGGCATCTGGACCTGGGACGTGACGCGCGACCAGGGCACCTGGGAAAACGCACGCATGTACGACATCTTCAATATCGCGCCCGGCAACCCGATCGTCACGGCCGAGGTACTGCTGCGCGATTACCTGCATCCCGACGATGCGCCCGCCTTCCGCCAGGCGGCCGACGATGCCGTGCGCAACGGCACCCGCTTCCATTTCACCGGCCGCTTCCACCGCCTGCCGGCGCGCGACGTGCATTGGCTGGAACTGAGCGGCATCGCGCAACGCGACGACGCCGGCAGCACCATCATGATCGGCACCGCGGCCGACGTCACCGCGCGCAAGCAGGACGAGGAAGCCTTGCGCGACGCCCGCATCCGCATCGAAGCCACGCTGTCGGCCGGCGAAGTGGCCAGCTGGATCTGGGACATCCGCCGCGACCGGCTGACGGCCGACCGCAACCTGGCCAGCCTGTTCGGCGTGCCGCCCAACCTGGCGACCGACGCGCCGCTGGAACGCTTCACCGCCTCGATCCACCCCGACGACCTGGACGAGGTCTCGCGCCAGATCCGGCTGGCCATCGATGCGAAGCAACCCTACCGCGCCACCTACCGCGTGACCGATTCGGTGCACGGCTACCGCTGGATCAATGCGCGCGGACGGGTCGACTTCGACGAACATGGCGAACCGACCCTGCTGGCCGGGGTCACCATCGACATCACCCAGCAAAAGGAAATGCAAGACCAGCTGCGCGTGACCGAGGAGCGCTACCGCACCCTGATCACGTCGATCGACGAAGCCTTCGGCATTGTCCAGGTCCTGGTGGACGAACAGGGCGAGCCGTGCGACTACCGCTTCGAAGAAGTCAACGCCTCCATGCAGAAGCAGTCAGGCCTGGTCGATGCCGCCGGCAAGACCATCCGCGAAATGGTGCCGGACATCGAGCCGAAATGGATAGCGCGCTACGGCCAGGTTGCCCTGTCGCGCCAGGCGATCCGCTTCACCGAACACTCCGCCGCCATGGGCTACTGGTGGGACGTGTACGCGATGCCGATCGGCGAGCCGGAAGAGCTGCGCATCGGCATCCTGTTCACCGACGTCACCGCGCGCCGCCAGGCCGAGGAAGCGCTGCGCCAGCTGGCCGCCGATCTGTCGGAAGCGAACCGGCGCAAGACCGAGTTCCTGGCCACCCTCGCCCACGAACTGCGCAACCCGCTGGCGCCGCTGCGCACCGGCCTCGACCTGATGCGCCTGGCCCCGCCCGGCACCCAGGCCGGCGCCAGGGTGCACGAGATGATGGACCGCCAGCTGCGCCAGATGGTGCACCTGATCGACGACCTGATGGATGTGTCGCGCATCAACAGCGGCAAGATCGTCCTGCAGCGCCGGATCCTCGACCTGCAGGACGCGGTGACGAATGCGGTCGAAGCGGCGCTGCCGTCGATCGAGGCGGCCCGTCACGCCTTCGACGTCGCGCTGCCCGACCAGGCCGTGCGCCTGCACGCCGATCCGACCCGGCTGGCCCAGATCCTCGGCAACCTGCTGACGAACGCGGTGAAGTACACGCCGCCGGGCGGCAGCATCCGTCTGTCGGCGCGGCTCGAGGACGGCATGGTGGCGATCGCGGTGGCGGACACCGGCATGGGCATCCCACGCGAGGAACAGGCGCACGTGTTCGAGCTGTTCAGCCAGGTGTCGCGCAACATGGGACGCGCGCAGGGCGGCCTCGGCATCGGCCTGTCGCTGGTGCGCAGCCTGGTCGAGATGCATGGCGGCAGCGTGGCGGTCGACAGCGCGGGGCCTGGCCAGGGCACGACCTTCACGATCCGGTTGCCGGTGACGGACGCCGGCGGAGAACGGCACACGGACGGCGCCGCGGCGCCGGCGGCATCGCCACAACCGGCGGGTCTGCGCATCGTGGTTGCCGACGACAATGTCGACGCGGCCAGTCTCCTGTCCAGCCTGCTGGAGGCATCCGGGCATGCGGCCGAAGCGGTGCACAACGGCGCACAGGCCCTGGGGCGCATCCTGGCCCTGCGGCCCGACCTGGCGATCCTCGACATCGGCATGCCAGGACTGAACGGCTACGAAGTGGCCGAGCGCATCCGCGCCGCGCCGGGCATGGAGGCGATGGTGCTGGTGGCCCTGACCGGCTGGGGCGGCGAGCTCGACCGCAACCGCTCCGCCAGCGCCGGCTTCGACACCCATCTCACCAAACCGGCCGGGCTGGCGGACCTGGAACAGGCCTTGCTGCTGGCGCGCGCGCGCCGTGCGCGGGCTGAGGGGGCGTAAGAGGGAGCCGGGCAGCGGGTTTGACGGTTCCACTTGCGTGCGCCGTTGTACGGCGCGCGGTTATGTTGGATAATTCGGCCCATGAACGATACCGCCACCCTCCCCCCACTCCCAGACCGGCTCTCGATCGACCCGAGCAGCCCTTTCCATAACCGCGACGTCTTCCAGCAGGAAATCGGCATCCGCTTCAACGACAAGGACCGTTTCGACGTCGAAGAATACTGCCTGAGCGAAGGCTGGATCAAAGTCGCCGCCGGCAAGACCCTGGACCGCAAGGGCAAGCCGATGCTGATCAAGCTGAAGGGCAAGGTCGAGGCGTTTTACCGCTGATCGATCCTGTCGTGGACAACCGAGGCGCCTCATGAGGCGCCTTTTTTTCGTCCGTTTTCGATGGCATGGTGCGTGCCTGATGACGCGGCCTCGACCGTACGGTGGGCACTCCGTGCCCACGCGGTACGCACGCATCCATTCGGCCACGTGCTGCGCCGTCATCCAACACGTGCATTGAAGAGCATCGCTGTCTCGACTGATCTCTTCTTGCCGTTTCGACGCCCATCGGCCGCCGTGTGAACGAAGCCGCAACCACGCGAGCGCCTCACCGCGTGGGCAGTAGGGCTGGCTAAATGCCAGCACTACGAATGCCCACCCTACATGACGCCGACACGTTCCCGATCAAGCATGCGCGACCAGCTTCAGCCCGATGATCCCCAGCGCGATCAGGCCGATCGATCCGAGCCGCACCGCCCCCGCCGGCTCGCCCAGCATCCACATCCCGAACACGGCCGTGCCGATGGTGCCAATCCCCGTCCACACCGCGTACGCCGTTCCCAGCGGCAGCTCCTTCAGCGCCAGGCCCAGCATGCCGACGCTGCCCAGCATCGCCAGCAGCGTGAAGCCGGAGATCACCGGCCGCGTGAACCCCTCCGTGTATTTCAAACCCACTGCCCAGGCCACTTCCAGCAGTCCCGCGATCACCAAGTAGAACCAGCTCATCCCTCACCCTTTCGCGGTCGTCCGCGTGTCGAAAAATCCGGCGCAGTATAGCGCGCCGGTAAAAATGGACCGGTCTCGGCAGGAATTTCGCGCATCCTTTAAGATGGCCGCCAGCTGAATTTGCACACCCTATTGCACAAGGAGCAAGAATGACGACCCTGTTTGACCCGATCAAGATTGGCGCCCTGGAGCTGCCGAACCGCATCATCATGGCGCCGCTGACCCGCGCCCGCGCCGTTGGCGAAGGCCGCGTCCCGAACGAGCTGATGGCCGAATATTATGTGCAGCGCGCCAGCGCCGGCCTGATCCTGTCCGAAGCCACCTCGGTGACCCCGATGGGCGTCGGTTACGCCGATACGCCGGGCATCTGGTCTGACGAGCAGGTAGCGGGCTGGAAGAAAGTCACCGATGCCGTGCACGCCGCCGGCGGGCGCATCGTGCTGCAGCTGTGGCACGTCGGCCGTATTTCCGATCCGGTGTTCCTGGACGGCGCCGCCCCGGTCGCGCCGAGCGCCATCAAGCCTGCCGGCACCGTGAGCCTGGTGCGTCCGAAGCGCGAGTACACCACCCCGCGCGCGCTGGAAACGGCGGAAATCGCCGAGGTCGTGGCCGCCTACCGCAAGGGCGCCGAGAACGCCAAGCTGGCCGGCTTCGACGGCGTGGAAGTACACGGCGCCAACGGCTACCTGCTCGACCAGTTCCTTCAAGACAGCACCAATCAACGCACCGACGAATACGGCGGTTCGATCGAGAACCGCGCCCGCCTGCTGCTGGAAGTCGCCGATGCCTGCATCGACGTCTGGGGCGCCGACCGCGTCGGCATGCACCTGGCGCCGCGCCGCGACTCGCACGACATGGGCGATTCGACCCCGGCCGAAACGTTTGGCTACGTGGCGCGCGAGCTGGGCAAGCGCGGCATCGCCTTCATCTTCGCGCGCGAAGCCGTTGGTGAAGACAGTCTCGGCCCGCTGCTGAAGCAGGAATTCGGCGGCCCCTTCATCGCCAACGAAAAGATGTCGGTCGAAACCGCCGAGAAGCTGCTCACCGAAGGCAAGGCCGACGCGATCGCTTTCGGCCTCTGGTTCATCGCCAACCCCGACCTGCCGCAACGCCTGCAGCAAGGCGCCGAGCTCAATCCGCTGCGCGCGGAAGTCATCTACGGCCAGGGCAGCGAGGGGTATACGGACTATCCGGCGCTGTCGGCGTAAGCACCTCCGGCGGCTCAGCGTCGCCTTTTGCAGTACATGAGTAAAACGCATAGCGCCCGTCAATACGGGCGCTATGCATATATAAGTTCGGGGTGCATCCTTAATTGCACTCATGATATTCTTGCGCGATTCGCATCCGTGCCGCTCATGGCACGTTCTCAAGGAACCGCATTGACTATCTTCGCACCACGCGCCATCGCGCTTGCCGTCGCATCCGCCTTTGTCTTCAGCGCCGCCCACGCGGCACCTTCCACGCCGGTCCGCGCCGAAAACGCCTTCCTCTCGCAACAGGATGCCGCCGCCCGCTCGGCGCGCGTGTCGAACGTCGCCTACGCCCTGGAATTCGCGTTGACCGGCAAAGAGACCTTCAGCGGTGTCACCAGCGCCAGCTTCGACCTGGCTGACAACGCCGCGCCGCTGACGATCGACCTCGACAAGGCAACCGTGAAATCGGTCACCGTCAACGGCAAGCAGGTCGACGCGAAGTACAACAACTGGTTCGTCACCATCGCCGCCGCCGACCTGGCCAAGGGCCGCAACACCGTCGTCATCGCCTACGAACGCCTGCACAGCACCAACGGCGAAGGCCTGCACCGCATGGTCGACCCGGTCGACGGCCGCGTCTACACCTATTCCCACTTCGAGCCGGCCGCCGCGCACCAGATGTTCGCCGTGTTCGACCAGCCCGACCTGAAAGCCACCTACCAGGTGACCGCCACCGCGCCGGCCGACTGGCACGTGGTCTCGACCACCCGCGAAACGAAAATCGAAGACCTGGGCGCCCTGCGCCGCTGGACCTTCCCGACCACGAAAAAGCTCAGCCCCTACAACTTCTCGCTGCATGCGGGTCCATATAAAGTCTGGGAAGACAAGAGCGGCAAGTACCCGATGCGCCTGTTCGCGCGCCAGTCGGTCGCCGCCCAGGTGACGCCGGAAGACTGGTTCCGCTACACCAAGGATGGCCTGGCCTTCTTCGACCAGTACTTCGGCATCCCTTACCAGTTCGAGAAATACGACCAGCTGCTGGTGCCCGACTTCCTGTATGGCGCCATGGAAAACGCCGGCGCCATCACCTTTGCCGAAGGCCGCTTCCTGCACAAGGCGAAGATGACCGATGCCCAGCGCCAGTCGCTGGCCTCGGTGATCATGCACGAAATGGCGCACCAGTGGTTCGGCGACCTGGTCACCATGCAGTGGTGGAACGGCCTGTGGCTGAACGAAAGCTTCGCCTCCTTCATGGGTACCCTGGCCACCGCCGAAGCGACCGAATTCAAGGATGCCTGGCAGGCCTTCTACTCCGGCGGCAAGCAGGCGGCGTACGCCCAGGACCAGAAGGTCACCACCCACCCGATCGAGGTGCCGGTGGCGTCGACCGCAAACGCCTTCGACAACATCGATGCGATCACCTATTCGAAGGGCGCCTCGACCCTGGCCCAGCTGCGCCACCTGCTGGGCGCGGAGACCTTCCGCAAGGGCGTGCACAACTACCTGGCCAAGTATTCGTACCAGAACGCGAAGCTGGAAGACTTCATCGGCAGCCTGGGCCAGGCCGCCGGCCGCGACCTGTCTGGCTGGACCCGCCAATGGCTGTACGAAGCGGGCGTGAACACGGTGGCCGCTGACTTCAGCTGCAAGGCCGGCAAGATCAGCACCTTCACGCTGAAGCAGAGCGCCGCCAGCCGTGCGCTGCCGACCCTGCGCGAACAGCGCGTGCAGGTCGCGACCTTCAAGGCCGAGGGCGGCAAGCTGGCCCTGGCCCAAAACGTGGCCGTCACCTACTCCGGCGCCACCACCAAGGTGCCCGGCCTGGTCGGTACGGCTTGCCCGGACCTGGTCTACCCGAATTACCAGGACTGGGGCTTCGTGAAGGTCCAGCTGGACAAGCGTTCGTTCGACACCGCGCGCGGCAACCTGGCGAAAGTCGACGACGCCCTGCTGCGCTCGATGCTGTGGCAAAGCCTGTGGGACGGCGTGCGCGACGGCCAGCTGCCGCTGAACGACTTCATTCAGACCGCGCTGACCAACGCGCCGCTGGAACAGGACTACACGCTGCTCAACGACGTGCTGGGCAAGGTGGCCGCGTCCAGCCAGTACCTGGATGCGATGAACCTGGACTCGTCCTGGGCCAAGCAGACCCGCATCGGGCTCGAAGACATGGCCTGGAACGGGGTGCAGGCGAACAAGGGCAACGAGAACTTCCAGCGCGCCTGGTTCGGCACGTGGCTGAACCTCGCCTCCAGCCCGGCCGCACTCGATCGCCAGCAAGGCATCCTGGCCGGCAGCACCACGGTCGAAGGCCTGAACGTGAGCCAGGACCTGCGCTGGTCCATCATCCGCCGCCTGAACCGCTACAACGTGGCCGGCGCCGCCGCGCTGGTGGAAAGCGAAGCCGCGCGCGACAAGTCGGACACCGGCCAGGCCGCCGCGATTGCCGCCACCGTCGTGCGTCCGGATGCGCAGGTCAAGGCGCAGTGGCTGGCCACTGTCGAAGACCTGCAGACCAAACAGCCGTTCTCGAAGATCCGCACCGCGATGGGCAGCCTGTATCCGGCCGAGCAGGGCGCCCTGTCCGAGCAGACCGCCGCGGCGCGCCTGGCCAGGCTGCCGCAGGTCGACAAGGATGCCGGCCCGGTCTACATGCGCGCGTACGCCGGCACGCTGATCCCGGCCACCTGCACCCCGGCCAGCGTCAAGCGCCTGGAAGCGGCAGCCGGCAAGTACACCGGGCTGTCGGCCGGCACCCGCCGGGCCCTGCTCGACACGCTGCAGGAAGACGAGCGCTGCGTGCGTATCAGGCAAGCCATGACGGCGAAGTAAGCCGTCATGCGGATCGGCGTCCCGGCAAGTTCCGCAACTGTGTCTTGGACGCCGCTCGCGCTCACGCTGGGCCTGCACCTGCTGCTGGTGCTGGCCTGGCTGCTGCGGCCCGGCGCGCCGTTCGTCATGCCGGCGGCGCTTGAGCGCGAAACCGTGCTGGTGATGGTAGCGCCGCCGGCACCGCGCACGCCCGCGCCGCCTCGCCCCGTGTTCCGCCAATCTGTGCCAAAGGCGGCGCGGCCGCTGATGCAGCCGACAAGGCCGCCGGTCGTACCGCAGCCAGCTCCCGAGCAGCCCGTCGCCGCCGTTCCGGTGGAATCCGAACTCGTCCAGAGCGCCCCGGCGCCGGCCGCCACTCCCGGAGACTCGTTGGCCGCGTCAAAAAGCATGGCCCGCCGCATCGGCGCCGAACCGGACCAGGGCGGCAGCCCCATCGGCGCCGAACCCGAGCGCAAATGGGAACGCTTCGCGGATACCGTTGGCGCGGCACGCAGGAGCGGCAGCATGGCCGGCACCCTGGACAGCCATACCCCCGGCGACGGCGTCGTCACCTACCGCAAGACAGTCGGCCTGCGCGTGCGCTGCTACCGCAGCGGCAGCGTCGGCGGCATCGGCCCTGCCGATGGCCAGAGCGCCGGCAACGTGCCCTGCCCGACCGGCGTACGCTGGAACCGGCTCTGAGGACGGCATGCACTTCGGCGCCACGCATGCCCCGCGCCGCCCGGACTGGACGCCGCTTGCGCTGGCGTTCGGCCTGCACCTGCTGCTGGTGCTGGTGCTGGCCTGGCGCTGGGGAGTGCAGGCGACGCCTATTGCAGCACTGCCCGAACGCCTGATCGAACTGGTGCCGGTGCGCCCGCCGCCGCCCTCCCGGCCCGCACCTGCGCCACCGCCTCCGACACCGATTCCTGCGCGACGCAAGCCCATCGCGGCGCCCGCCGCGCCGCCGCCAGCGCAGGCTCCGGTCGAGACCGCGCCCGCCGGGCAGCCCATCGTTGCGCAGGCGCCGCCGGCCCCGGCCCAGCCCGCGAGCGACGCCCCGTTGACGCTCGAAGGCCAAGACCTGCTGGCCGCCGGCAAGCGCAGCGCCGCCGCCTTCGACCGCGAGCAGCGCAAGGGAAAAAGCGGCGTGCCGCTGGAGGCCGCCCCCCGTGATCGCGTTTCCGCGCAGGCCTTGCCGCCCACATCGACGATTCGCTCAGCATGCGCCTGGAAAAATACGAATCGCCGGACGGCGTCGTCATCTACCGCACCACGCACGCCGGCAAGCAGACCTGCCGCATGAGCGGCGCCGTGGTGTTCGGCCGGGGCGCGCCGGCGGCGGCAGCTCGGCCGGCGACGTGAGCTGCCCGAAAGGCGTGCGCTGGGAACGGCTGTAGGCCGCGGCAAACTCAGGGCGCGGGCGCGGTCGACGGCCGGCACGATTCCGACACGCGGCGCCAGTCGCCGCTGCCGCCACAGCCGGGCGGCGGCGTCCCGTCCAGCAAGGCGCGCAGGTCGAGCGGCGCCATTTCGTTGACGCGCACGTCGCGGTTGATCGGCAGGCAGACCGCATCGTGCCAGGCCGCGCTGACGCAGGATGGCCGCGGTGAGCATGATGCCCGCCGTGATAGTCGACCCTGCATTGTCTTGCTGATCAGAAGGTAATACTTGCGGATCAGCTGGTTGCCGGTCGCAGCGTCATCGCTGCCGAAGATTGCCGCCACGAAGTCGAACACCCACTGTTCGCTGCATTCACCGAAATTTGGGCTTCGATACTCGCTTAGCCCTTCATCCCATACCGTCATTGGCAGGTCGGTAACCTGCAGCTGCTTGAAACCGGGAGCGCCTATTCGGCCTGGTCGGAGGAGATCCAGGTGGGGATGAGGGATACACCATTGACCAGTCGCTGTGCCTAATGGGGGCAGACAGTTGTCCGAGCTGAAGTTGTACCTATCGTCGAATTTTCTTATCGCCGGCAGCGGCGAGGCTCGGTGCAGTAGCTTTACCGAAGCGGCTTGCGACGCCCTCCGCTTTCTTGCCGGCGTGTTC
Organism: Massilia sp. YIM B02769; assembly: GCF_030411995.1. Lineage (GTDB taxonomy): Bacteria > Pseudomonadota > Gammaproteobacteria > Burkholderiales > Burkholderiaceae_D > Telluria. The sequence goes on along the minus strand of NZ_JASNRC010000017.1, from coordinate 5,946 downwards.
TTTCCTGCCGCCCTCGCCTAGCTTCTTGTGGTTGAACAGCCGCATTGCCTTAGCGGTATGGACTCGAATCCGGAGGTCGGCCGCCGGCTCATTCATCACTTTAGTGATGAATTCGACAGGACCGGTAGTCGAAGGGATTCAATCGCGTCGACTGGCGGCTCGCCAGCTGGCGGTGCCGCTGGCCGCAACTCCCAGCGTGCACTTGGCGCGTCTGGTCGAGGCGAGCTTTAATCCCTTATTCGAGAACCGCCCAAAACAGCATCGGCGAAGGCTCGACTTATGTCTGTTAAAGCCATTAACACTCTCCTCCAAGGGACTGTTTTTTGCGCGCGGGGAACAGGGTGGTGTCCGAGAGTCAAGGGGCCTAGAGATTGACACCGCCCCTCCCCTAGCGCGCCACGACGCCGCCAGCGACGCGCTGCCGCGCCTCCTCCGCCGTCTCGACAGCGTGGCAGGGCGTGCAGAGCAGCCATTCGTTTGAGTCGTCGCCGCCACCAGCAGCCCACATAAGAACCTTGTAATCGACGGGAGCACCAAGAGCTGTGACGCCTTTGGCCAGGCATCCTTGGCACAGCCCAGTCACGGTGCCGGATTCGCTCGCGGTCAGCAACGCCGGCGCTGCCGCGCTTACGCTTGACCGAGGCGGCCGGGGCCGGAGCCAGGCCCGTGACCTTGGCGGGCTGAATCCGCGATTGGAGGATGCGCAGTTTCAGCATCAGCGTCTGCCCTTCCTCTCGCGAACCGAGCGATGAGATGAGCACGGCAGCAGCTGGGCAATCTCCACCGCCCGCAAGCAGTTTGCACAGGTTGCGCAGTGCTTCCGGTTTATTCACTAGGTAGAACATCGCTGGCCGGTCCGCGACCGCGCTGCGAATGATGTGGTCCTGGTAGTGCTCAGCGAGCGGCGTCACGGCGTCACCTCTGACGAAGGCATACCGTAGATCCTCGTGCTCTCGGCCAGTGAGCATCCGCGCCAGTCGCACCAGAGCTGACGAGCGGTGCGGGTCATGTATACGGCGTGAGCCAGCTCGGTGCGATGACGCATCCGCGCATCGAAGTCCATGGTCTCTGCCGACGTAGTCGGGAAGAGCCAGCCGGAATCGGTGACGACGAGCGAGATCTCGCCAGCACGTTCGCACAGGATCTCGCCCGATCACAGATGCGGCCGCCTGTAAACGACAGGAGCGCGGCCGGTCAGGTCGCGCTGAAGCACATGCACCTCGGCGAGGCGCGGCACGATCTCGCTGCGATCTGAACCCGCAGGCTTGGGATTGGTCGCTCCATGGCGCACCTCCTCGAATAACTGCGCGACATTGTGCGGCGCTGGAAAAACCACCAGAGGCTCAGGTCAATAGAGTCACACATCATGAAAGGGCCGCAGGAAAACCGACCAGAGGAAACGCCATCCACCAACTGGACAATCAGAACCACATTAGGATCAACACCTCGAAAGAACTCATGAACCTCAACATCAAAACCATTTGGCGCCACGTGAAGCGCATCCAGGCTGTCGAGGCGGTGGCGCGGATGATACATCTGACTTATGCCACGGCCGCTGACCTCTACGAATTGGTCAAAGATGCTCCTTGGCTAGAATAAAAAGGCCGCCAGCAGCGCTAATGCTACGACGGCGAAATCCAGCGAGAGAGCTGGAGGAGACTCTTTGCGGCGGCAGGATTTGAACCTGCGACGTGGGCTTTCTGCTTGGCTGTTGTTCAATCCCGAGCTGCAGCCGTGCTCTATCCGCTGAGCTACACCACACAAGACCCTGGGACATCTACCTCGCACGCATCAAGCGTGGTCGTCAGGCCTAGGCTTTGTGTGGACACTGGCTCGTGCCAGTGCTCGACCTACTAGCGGCGCGCCGCGTTCGCGATGGCCACCTTTTCTTTAGCGAACTTCTGGCTGCCGCGGATATCGATGTCGGCGAAGCGTTCGCGGTCGAAGGTCTTCCAGGCTCTGTTGCTCCAGCGTCCTGATAGCGCATGCGCGTCCTTTCGTTGTTAGGTTGCCGGTTACCGCGTCCGGCGACGTTGCGCGCTTAAGTTGCGCCCGTCTGGTCTGGCCGATGCCAGCTCATGTCTGAACTTTACGAGCCCCAAAGCTATCTGCAAAGTGGGCCGTCAACGAAAAAAGCCCGGACGTTTGACGGTTCGAGCTTTTATAAAGGTGTGCGAAGTTGCCCTATGTCCGTAGCTTACAAGAAGTACAGTCGAGTTGTAACATTGTTACGCAGCTTTTTTTCGAGCTCGTCGCGCGCGTCGGACAGGACCTCTTCCTAGTTGGCGTTGGCGAAGCGCCAGGCGCGCGAGATGCCGCGGCTTTTGTAGATGGCCCAGCGGTGTTGGATCGACAGGCTGTCGACCGTAGCAGTCACGGCCTCGCCCGTCTTGATGTCGGCCCGGCGCTGTGCCTCGTGAATGTCACGCTCCGCTGCGCCCTCGCCTGCTAGCTTTATTCCGCGTGTGCTCAAGTCGCGGTCGCTCGTGTGCATGAACGCAACACAGCAGTTCATAAGCAGTCCGTATCGGTCGGGCTTGTAAAAAGCAGGCACTGGCGGTATCGCCCGGCGTACTCCATTACTTTCGGATCATGCACTAGTACTAAGAACCGCTGCAAGCATCACAGTAGTTTCTCCAAGGAATATTCTCCCGAGAATGCCACCGAACTCGGCAAAAACCACTCCAATAGAACTTTTCCAATTTACAACGTTCAGACATATAACCTAAGAGAGCATATCTATCTAGTCGCATTCTCGTAATATAGATAAGTGTAGCGCAATCATGGTTGCCGGTTCTTACTGACATGCCAGTGATGCAGGTGACTCGATTGAGGACTCAGTCCATCAGGCGCCTCCATTGGCTTAACGTCGGGAATTAGCAGCTTGCTAGGACGAGGGAATTTAGCATTAAGCAAAGCATCTTTGATAAAATCCGTCCCAATGTGTACTTTTACTGTGTCTGATTCCGCGAGAGTTTGTGAAATTATCGCTCTATTTTCCCGAATCCATGACTGCAGCAATAACAGATTAGGCTTCTCTCGTTGTTCAGTTTCAACTTCAAGCCTTGCGTCATTTAACAATTTTTTTATATATGTACCATTTGTCATCCCTCCCAGTCTCTCACTGTATCCACCTTGGCCATCAGCGTACCGCAAGTCGACTTGTTGACCATTATTGTGTCCATTATGATCAAGAAGAGATCTTCCTCCGGGCTCCTGAACAACATGCTGCCCGCTAATGTCATCGAAACGGTATCGCGTTCCTTTTAACCAGTCTATAAACCTTGCCGTCGCCCATGAGTCTCCTCCCTGATCGCGGCTCCCGTAACGCTGACTTCCTAGAGACCCTTGTTCACCAGCAAGGTACATGGGTACAAACTTTGACTCTTTTTTAAAGGTAATAGGACTATCAGCAGTAGGATTCGACTGTGCTGGAACACCGTTGATCGTACCAAATAGTTTAACTTTGAACTGAATTTTTTTATCCAACAACATATTTGGAAAAGAAGGAATGACCAAACCATCAAATTTTATTTTGTTTCCATTTCTCTTATGAGGCTGATTTAATAGATTAACCCCGCTTGGATAGGTATAAGGCCCATCCACAATCAAAAGCTCTACAGAAGAAATATTGGCGTTACTCGGATTAAACTTAAATTCAAAAGGAATAGTATGAACTGCAAGAGGCGGCCTGAGAGGTATAGAGATATAAGGCCCAGAACCCCCACCTCCAGAAATAGGCCGCAATACTGGATTTTTATTACTATTAGGCGAAAAGAATCGCCCTCCCGCAGAATAAATATCTTCTTCACAATGAACCGATAATTCGACGCGCGATACCGTGGTTTTTTTGTAATTCACCCATGGTCATTGCAGTAACCTTCCCACTAATTTTTAGTGCGCCATCTTTAGTTAAACTTCGCACATCGATGCAGCGTTCGGTTCGCAATATACCGTCGTCTACATGTGTTGCAAAAATAAGACCTTCATCGCGTATGTCCCCTCCTGGCAGACCTTTGACAATGTATGACCAACTAGCATTGGAGCTCTCGCTATCATACGGCCACTCACTAGTTGCGACCCATGTTACAACTCGAACTGACGTCATATACTGTGGAACAGTATAAACAATGTCCTTAGAGACTAAAGCGCCTGCGCCAGCAGATGTCGCCTCAAAAGCTGCAATATAAAAATCTGTGGGCGTCACGGGCATCTCACGATTTAAATAACCAGCCTGAGCCTGCTTTGAGTCGTAAGCTATCTTGCCATTCTGACTGAACTGGCCCCTTGCCTTTGTTTTTTGCGTTAACGAATCATCATTATCTTCGTCGTTTCCTGCGTCGGAACTCGATTCATTTACTAATGTCACATCGGCTCGTGTTGCGCCCTTCCCAATCTCAAATTGCATTGAGATCTGCTTTGGATTGCTTAGATCTTGCAGCTCAATTTCGTAGCTCCCAGGAACGATATTCTCAAAAACAAATGCTGCGCTGCTGTCAATCATCGCAACTTTATCGGTTGCAAAGTCTTTTCCGCTCAACAATATCTTACGCCCGACTAAATCTAATGCCCGAGTGCCGTCTCCGTTGATTACATTTCCATGTAAAATTGCTCCTTTAGAAACAACAGCAAGATCAAAATTAGCAGCGAAATCAGCGTCCGACGCGACCAAGTTTATTTCAATAGTCAGCAATCCAGAGGGCAGGATAGCCATAAGATCATTCATTTTAGCTTGAGAAATGGTAAAGCTGTTGGTTGCATGATCATAAGTCCAGTACTTTTTTAGCGCGGCCACTCTCCCCACGCTATCCCCATAGATGAGGCCATCACTTTCTTTGCCAAATTCATACGCAGGAACACCTTCGATCCTAAACGTCAATGGAGCTCCATTTAGAGAGTTGTCAGGACCGAATCCTGATGTAATAAGCTTAGGCTGACTTGACGTCTTATTACCCTCCGCATCTCCCCATTCGTTTAGTACCGGCTCCCTTAACCGCCTACTATCGATATACATAACAAGAGCTTTTTGCTTATCCCCTTTTTTGATCTCGATGGCGATCTTCTCGTTAACGCCTGAATCTACCGGCGTGGCAAAAATGAGCTTTCCACTCTTGATTAGATAATCAGCTATAGGACCTTGAAAATTTATGCTATCGACGCCATCGGGAAACCCTAGTTCACTAAGATCGAGTTTCACGATATGCGCAGGACTTACAGAAGGAAGTTCAGTAGGCCCTACAGCCCCAGGCTGCACCCCAACAACAGGTAGGGAAGCTATTGCAGCCTCCTCTGGCATACTCGTATTTCCATAGCACCCACCTAGCAAAAATGCTGCAAGCATAAAGTGGGGAACCGCCTTCAGATAATTCCTCATGTAAGTACCTTTAAAAATTTATAGAGTAAGCGCAGAAATTTCTAAAGCAAAAAACATACCAGGGGCCGGGAGAGCAAGAAATTCTTTTCGGAATCAACCTATTAAGAAAAACTAATGCATTACACATACCGCCAACGATCGCTAATGAAAAATTCTTCGACAATTTCTATGCATGTGAATTAAAGCCGGGGATTAAATTATCTGCACAGGTCGTTTCACAGGGTAAACTCCAAGCTAAAAGACTTCTAACGTCCACCCACCACTCTCACTACGCGTTCTCGCCTGAACCGCGATAAAGCACATCGGATACATGTCGGCAGCGATTTTGATCTCCACTCTTGCGTCATCCTGGCGGGAGCCCTTTACTTCGTGTATCTCAAGCGTGCCATCGCACAGCATCACGGCGGAGTCGGGTGTATAGAACGTGTTGTCTGCCAGCCGCAACTTTACGCCCACAAACTTTAACCATGCCACTTCCCCGGCGTGGCGCTGCGCATCTAGGGAGACGCTGATTAATTCGGCCGCTCCGGTTCCCGCCGGTGCCGCAACCTGAGACAATGACGCTACGTTCC
>NZ_JASNRC010000016.1 GCF_030411995.1 Massilia sp. YIM B02769 | reverse complement strand
GCCGCGTGCTTTCTCTTCCGGAGCAGCATCGATCTGGTCGTATGCTTTTGCTTCGCCGCCGAATTTCTTCGACAGGACGGTTGCGATTGCTGCGGTCAGGGTGGTCTTGCCGTGGTCGACGTGGCCAATGGTGCCGACGTTGACGTGCGGCTTGGTCCGTTCGAATTTACCTTTTGCCATTTTGATCTTCCTTTAAAAGAACGATTTTACTGTGTTTGTTATTGTAGCCGTGGCGGACACCCGCCACGGCAGATACTGCTAATTACTTCGACTTGGCAGTCACGATCGCGTCGATGACGTGCTTCGGCGCTTCCGAGTAGTGTTTGAATTCCATCGTGTAGGTTGCACGGCCCTGGGTCGCCGAACGCAGCGAGGTCGAGTAACCAAACATTTCCGACAGAGGCACTTCGGCTTTGATGATCTTGCCGCCGCCGCCTGGGATTTCGTCCATGCCCTGCACCATACCGCGACGCGACGACAGGTCGCCCATCACGGAACCGGCGTAGTCTTCCGGCGTTTCCACTTCCACGGCCATCATCGGCTCCAGGATGACTGGCGATGCTTTACGGCAGCCGTCCTTGAATGCCATCGAACCGGCCATACGGAACGCGTTCTCGTTCGAGTCGACGTCGTGGTACGAACCGAAGGTGACGGTGACCTTGACGTCCACGACTGGGTAGCCAGCCAGGACACCGTTGGTCAGGGTTTCGCGCACACCCTTTTCCACCGCAGGGATGTATTCGCGAGGAATCACACCGCCCTTGATGGCGTCGACGAACTCGAAGCCCTTGCCTGGCTCTTGCGGTTCGATGGTCAGGACTGCGTGACCGTACTGGCCGCGGCCGCCCGACTGCTTGACGAACTTGCCTTCGACATCGGTGACTGCCTTGCGGATGGTTTCGCGGTAGGCAACCTGTGGCTTGCCGACGGTCGCTTCGACGTTGAATTCACGCTTCATGCGGTCGACGATAATTTCCAGGTGCAGCTCGCCCATACCACCGATGATGGTCTGGCCCGATTCTTCGTCGGTACGCACGCGGAACGACGGATCTTCCTGTGCCAGGCGGTTCAGTGCCAGGCCCATTTTTTCCTGGTCGGCCTTGGTTTTCGGCTCGACTGCCTGTTGAATCACAGGCTCAGGGAAGACCATCTTTTCCAGGATGATCGGTGCCGAAGGATCGCACAGGGTTTCGCCGGTGGTCGCTTCTTTCAGGCCGACCGCAGCAGCGATGTCGCCTGCACGGACTTCCTTGATTTCTTCGCGCTGGTTCGCGTGCATCTGCAGAATACGGCCGACGCGTTCCTTCTTGCCCTTGATCGGGTTGTAGACGGTGTCGCCCGAATTGATGACGCCCGAGTACACGCGGAAGAAGATCAGCTGGCCGACGAACGGGTCGGTCATGATCTTGAATGCCAGCGCAGCGAACTTCTCGCTGTCGTCGGCCTTACGGGTGACCGGCTGGTCGTCTTCGTCGGTACCGCCGACCGGTGGAATGTCCACTGGCGATGGCAGGTATTCGATGACCGCATCCAGCATTGCCTGAACGCCCTTGTTCTTGAAAGCGGTGCCGCACATCATCGGGACGATTTCGCCCGCGATGGTACGCTCGCGCAGTGCCTTCTTGATGTCGGCTTCCGACAGTTCGCCTTCTTCCAGGTACTTGTTCATCAGGTCTTCCGACGCTTCAGCGGCGGTTTCGACCAGCTTTTCGCGCCATTCGTTGGCCTGATCGACCAGCTCAGCCGGCACGTCGACGTAGTCGAACTTCATGCCCTGCGAAGCGTCGTCCCAGAGGATCGCCTTCATCTTGACCAGGTCGACCACGCCCTTGAAGTTGTCTTCGGCGCCGATCGGGATCTGCAGAGGAATCGGGTTGGCCTTCAGGCGAGCGCGCATCTGCTCGTACACCTTGAAGAAGTTCGCACCGGTACGGTCCATCTTGTTGACGAATGCCAGACGTGGGACCTTGTACTTGTTAGCCTGACGCCACACGGTTTCCGACTGTGGCTGCACGCCGCCGACTGCGCAGTAAACCATGCAGGCGCCGTCCAGGACGCGCATCGAACGTTCCACTTCGATGGTGAAGTCGACGTGGCCCGGGGTATCGATGATGTTGAAGCGGTGCGGCTCGAAGTTGTTGGCCATACCCTTCCAGAAGCAGGTCGTCGCTGCCGAGGTAATGGTAATGCCGCGTTCCTGCTCCTGCTCCATCCAGTCCATGGTAGCGGCGCCGTCGTGCACTTCACCGATCTTGTGGTTCACACCCGTGTAGAACAGGATGCGCTCGGTGGTGGTCGTCTTGCCGGCGTCGATGTGAGCGGAAATACCGATGTTGCGGTAGCGCTCAATGGGGGTAGTGCGTGCCATAATTTTTCCTAAATCTTTGAATGGACAAAACCGGGCAACATTTTGAGATCAAAACGCGCCCGGCCTGAACAACAGATACTGCACGGCCAAGCCCCAAGGGAACCCGGCCATATTTTTAGAAGCGGAAGTGCGAGAACGCCTTGTTCGCTTCTGCCATGCGGTGGACTTCGTCACGGCGCTTCATCGCGCCGCCGCGCATTTCCGCGGCTTCCATCAGTTCACCACCCAGGCGTTGTGGCATGGATTTTTCGCTGCGCTTGTTTGCGGCTTCGCGCAACCAACGCATGGACAGCGCCATACGACGAACCGGACGAACTTCAACTGGCACCTGGTAGTTGGCGCCGCCGACGCGGCGGGACTTCACTTCCACCATTGGCTTGGCGTTGTTGATCGCGGCTGCGAACACTTCCAGCGGGTCCTTGCCCGATTTCGACTGGATGTATTCGAACGCACCGTAGATGATGTTTTCAGCGACCGACTTCTTACCGGACAGCATCAGAACGTTGACGAACTTGGCGACATCGGTGTTACCGAATTTTGGATCCGGCAGGATATCGCGCTTGGGTACTTCACGACGACGTGGCATTTCAATTCCTTCCTATCTTCAGTTGAGTGCTTTTTCAGCACTCGCGAAAGACCCTCATGATCTTTCACTTACTCGGCCTTCCGGCCGGCTCAACTTAACTTTTCAATGTGACCTGTCGATGACAGGGCCGCAGGATTTACTTCTTGGCGCCTGCTTTAGCGCGCTTCGCACCGTACTTCGAGCGAGCTTGCTTACGGTCTTTCACGCCCTGGGTATCCAGTGCGCCGCGGACCATGTGGTAACGCACACCTGGCAAGTCCTTGACACGACCGCCGCGCAGCAGGACAACGCTGTGCTCTTGCAGGTTGTGGCCTTCACCGCCGATGTACGAAATGACTTCGAAACCGTTGGTCAGGCGAACTTTGGCGACTTTACGCAGAGCCGAGTTAGGCTTCTTCGGGGTCGTGGTGTACACACGGGTGCAGACACCGCGCTTTTGCGGGCAGTTTTCAAGTGCCGGCGACTTGCTCTTCACAACCGCAGCAACGCGCGGCTTGCGAATCAGTTGATTGATGGTTGGCATCGTTCCTAATCCAACAAAGTACTACAGTTGATGACCCGAATCGCGCAAAGGCGACCCGGGGACTGAAACCTAGTCCCGTTCCAAGACTGACAGCGGAGGCGACGAAAGCCACTCACGAAAGGAGCGGCTGCGAGAGCGTATACGATTGCCAGAATAAATCGAGAACTCGCGAGTATAGACTTCTCGCAAAGTGTGGTCAACCGGTTTACTGGCAGTGCAGGGAGAGCCTGGCTGAAATGGCCGGTAAACAGGCGGGTTTGTGGTAGTCCTGACACAAGCGGCAATGCCCCGTGGAAGCGCCTTGCACGGCAGGAATAGCTTTTCCGGCGATAAAGATCGGATAATAGCCGACTTTCCTCTGCCGTTCCTGTCCCATGCGTCTGCCCGTGCGTTTGCCGTTGCGTTCATCCCTGCCTCCGGCCACCTTCTACCTCGTGCTGACATACGTGCTGCTGTCGGCGATGCCCTTCTATCCGCTGCTGCTGGGCTTGCCGGTCACGCGTCCGCTGCAGGTGCTGGGCGTCGAAGTCATCGCCTGGATCGCGGCATGGGCCCTGTTCAAGCGGCCGGCCTGGTTCCACCCGCTGCTGCTGCCGGCCTTCCTGGCGCTGCCGACCGAGCTCTATTTATATACCTACTACGGCCAGGGCATCTCGACCCACCACCTCGGCATCATGGCCGAGACCAGTCCACTCGAAGCGATGGAGTTCCTCGGTTCCAAGGCCTGGCTGCTGGTGGCGGTGCTGCTTGGTGTCCTGGCCTGGTGGGCCAGCTGCTGGCGCGCGGCCTGGAAGACCCGGCAACTCGACTGGAACGACAGCTCGCGCTGGGTCGTGCTGGGCGTGCTCGGGCTGGCGGTGGCCGTGTTTGCCTACGAAAAGAAGGTGGGCGTCGCGCCGGAGCCCAAGCCTGCTGCTGCTACCGCCGCGCGCGTGCACCTGGCGGCGGCGGCCAAGCCGGCGGCGTCCGCCACGGTTTCCGCCTCGGCCACAACCTGGACGGCGCCGCGCTTGCCAGGCTGGGCCAAATTGCCGGTCGAGCTGGATGCCTTTGCCCGTTCCTGGCCCTTCGGCCTGGTGGCGCGCGGTGTCGATTTTTACAAGGAACGCCGGTACCTCGCCGACCTGAACCGGCGTAGCGCCGCGTTCCGCTTCGACGCGCGCCAGGGCGACCCGGCGAATGCGCCCGACGTGCTGGTCATGGTGCTGGGCGAATCGGCGCGCTACGACCGCTGGAGCATCAACGGCTACACGCGCGAGACCAATCCGCTGCTGGCCAAGGAAGAGAACCTGGTGCCGCTGCAGGACCTGATCACCTCGGTATCGGCCACACGCCTGTCGGTGCCGGTGATCATTTCGCGCAAACCCGCGATGCAAAGCCTGAAGGATGGTTTCACCGAAAAGTCCTTCCTGACCGCCTTCAAGGAAGCCGGCTACAAGACGTTCTGGCTGTCGAACCAGATCTCCTTCGGCAAGTTCGACACGCCGGTGTCGGTGTTCGCCAAGGAAGCCGACACGGTCGAGTTCCTGAACCTGGGCGGCTTTACTACGCGCTCGAACTTGGACGAGGTGCTGTTCGATCCGCTGGCGCGGGCGCTGGACGACCCGGCCCCGAAAAAACTGATCGTGCTGCATACCCTGGGGAGCCACTGGAATTATGCGCACCGCTATCCGGCCCGGTTCGACAAATGGACACCTTCGCTGCGCGGCGTCGACAAGCCGGTGGTCACCGACGACGCCATCGAGCCGCGCATGAGCAACAGCTACGACAACTCGATCCTGTACACGGACTGGTTCCTGAGCCAGGTGATCGACAAGTTAAGATCGCCGGAAAAGGCGGCGGCCCTGATGTACGTGGCCGACCATGGCCAGACCCTGTACGACAAGTCCTGCGACCTGGCCTTCCACGGCCACAACACGCAATACGAATTCCACGTGCCGGCCTTTGTCTGGTATTCGGACGTGTATGCGGCGCTGTACCCGGCCAAGGTGGAACAGCTGAAACGCCACCGCGCCGCGCGGCTGTCGACCGAGAACGTGTTCCATACGCTGGTTGATCTGGGCGATATCCGCTATCCGGGCGAGCGTTTGGAGTGGAGCATCGCCAGCGCGCAGTGGAAGCGCCACAAGCGCTACGTCGACAGCTATGGCTGGACCGACTACGACAATGCGCGCATGCGCGGCGATTGCCGCGAGGTGATCGACAAGGGGACGCCGCTGCCGCGCAGGTGACGATCGCACTGGCCTGAAACGCTTGATCGGCCGTTGCGTAGGGTGGACGGCTTCGCCGTCCACGCGTTCAATCGCCGTTCGATACCCCGCGATGTGCTTGTGGGCGTGAATGCGTGGCTCCGTAGGGTGGGCGCCCCGTGCCCACGCGTTATGCTTGCACTGCCAACACTGCGCAACGTTCACTTAAGAAGCAATCACCATGCACACGTAACGCGTGGGCACAGAGGCGCCCACCCTACAGCACATGCGCACCCGCTTCGGGCTGGCCCAGGTAAGACTCCAGCCAGTCCGCCACCTTCTTCGCCTTCCCCTCGATCTCCGGCCCGAATCCCTGCGACGCCAGCAGCGCGATACCGTTGGTCTGCGCCAGCACGCCCGGCGCCAGCACCAGGCGGCCCTCCTCGTCGCGGCCGATGCACAGCGCCTCCAGCCGGTGCTCCAGCAGCGACGCCAGCACCAGGTTATGCGACGACACCACCACCTTTGACCGCGCCGCCAGCGTATCGAGCACCGCCGCGCTCGACGCCACCGACTCCACGTGGTTCGTGCCCCTGAAGATCTCGTCGATCAAACAGATACCCGGATGCGGCCCCTCGGCCAGCGCGATCAATTCCTTTGCCCGGCGCAGCTCGGCCATGTACAGGCTCTGGCCCTCCAGCAGTGAATCCTCGTTCTGCATGCTGGCATATACCGGCAGCGCCGGCAGCCGCGCGCGGCGCGCATGGCAGAAGCCGAAGGCCCGCGCCACCACCAGGTTCAGCCCCAGCATGCGCAGGAAGGTGCTCTTGCCGGAACCGTTCGGCCCCGAGATAAAGGCGCCCTTGTCCTTCAATGCCACCGACAACCCGTCCGGCGCCGCCAGCAGCGGATGCACGCCGGCCCCGATCTCGATGGCGCCGCTGCTCCGCTCAGCCCAGCACCATTGCGAGGATGCGAGCAGGCTGCGCGCCAGCGCCAGGTCTGCCTCGAGCTCGGCGCAGGCCAGGTAACAGCCGATCAAAAAATCGCGCTCGGCAAAGACGATGGCCTGGGTCCGGAAGTAGTGCTTCACGTTCGACAGCATGAACCAGTCGCCGTAGGCCCCGCCGTCCTGGCTCATGCGTGTGAACATCGAGCGCGACAGGCGCCCACTCAGTTTGGCGGCGTGCTGGGCGCCCTCGCGCAGTGCGTCCGGCGCCGCCGCGTCGCGGGTGCCGACGGTGCTGCTCGCCAGGAGCAGCATCTGCAGCGTATTCAACGCGCGCTTCCAGGCTTCGACCCGCTCGTGGTAGCGCATCTGCCCGGCGATCAGCAGATACAGGATGCCCGCCGTGGCCAGCCAGGACAAGGGCGTGAGGATGACCCCGGCAATCGAGGCCAGCAGCGCCAGCGGCAGCAGCCAGGTCCAGCGCAGCCAGGCCGGTGCAGGGAGCGCCTTTCCCTCGAACAGCAGGTCCGCCGTTTCGGTATCGGCGTCGCGCAAGGGCCGCAGCGACGCCTCCAGCTGCGTGCGCCGCGCCGGATCGGCCATCAGCGCGCGCAGGCGGTCGGCCTGGTCCGCGCATTCGGCATCGCTGGCGCCGCCGCGCAGGCGCCGGTACAGTCCCTGGCGCCCGAAGATGCTGACGCCCCCGCTCAGGCTCTCGTGGTAGCGCGGCAGCAGCAGGTCGTTCCAGGTCTGGTCGTCGAGCGGTGCATCGCTTGCCGGGGCCACCCGGTGCAGCTGGGCGATGTCGCTGTCGGCGAAGGGGTAGTCGATCGGGGTCGCATCCGGCCAGGCAAGCAGGCTGCGCGCTCCCTTCCTGAACGAGTCGAACAGCGAGGCGGCGAAGGCGGTCATGGTCGTTTCCGGGCAAAGGTGGGAAGTATCCAGGCCTCATCTATGGACAAGTTGACAAAAATCAACAGCAGGCGAGCTCATCCAGTGTTCGTTCCCCCACATACCGCTGTGGGCGTCTCTGGCAGGATGGGTCGACCGACACTTACCCGACGATATCGACACGAAAGGACTGCACGATGAAACGCGCGTTCGCGGCTACCCTGATGGGCCTTGCAGTATCCGGCGCCCTCGCCCAGCAAGGCGACGGCACCCGCTTCGCCACCAACATCAACATCTTCAAGCCCGACAAGGTGGAACCGACCGCCGAGCGCATCCGCGCGATCAAGGCGCCGAGCGGCTTTACGGTGACTGCCTTTGCCACCGGCCTGAAGAACGCGCGCATCATCGCGGTGGCGCCGAACGGCGACGTGTACCTGAGCCGGCGCGACCAGGGCGACGTGCTGCTGCTGAAGGACACCAACGGCGACGGCCGTGCCGACGGCGCCCCGGTCACGGTGGCCAACCGCGCCGGCGCCCACGGCCTGGCGATCCGCGACAACAAGCTCTATCTCATCACCGCCAAGGAACTATTCGTCGCCGACATCAAGACCGATGGCCGCCTGGGCGACCTGAAGATGCTGATCGGCGACCTGCCCGACGCCGGCCAGCACGCCAACCGCACGATCGCCTTCGGCCCGGACGGCATGCTGTATATCAGCGTCGGCAGCACCTGCAATACCTGCAACGAGACCAACCCGGAAAACGCGACCCTGCTGCGCGCCTCGCCGGACGGCAAATCGCGCAGCATCTTCGCCAGCGGCCTGCGCAACACCATCGGTTTCGCCTGGCACCCGCAGACCGGCGAACTCTGGGGCTTCGACCACGGCATCGACTTCCTGGGCGATAACCAGCAGCAGGAAGAACTGAACAAGATCGAGATGGGCAAGCAGTACGGCTGGCCGCACGTCTACGGCGCCGGCGAGATCTACCCGCAAAGCACGCCGGTGGGCGAGATCAGCAAGCAGGAGTGGAAGGCACGCAGCACGCCGATGGTGCTGGGCTATACCGCGCACGCGGCGCCGATGCAGTTCGTCTTCGCCGACAAGAGCAGCTTCCCGACGCAATACCGTGGCGACGCCTTTGCCACCATGCGCGGCTCCTGGAACCGCAATCCCGCCTCGGGCTACGAGATCGTGCGCGTGCGTTTCGAGAATGGGCAGGCGAAAAGCATCGAGCCCTTCGTCACCGGTTTCCTGACCGATGGCGGCAAGACCCACATCGCGCGCCCGGTGGGGCTGGCGTTTGCCAGGGATGGGGCGCTGTTGATGGCGGACGATGCGAACGGCGTGATCTACCGCGTGGCCTATACCGGTTCCGGGGCTTCGGCGCCGAACGGTGCGGCTGCGGTGCCGCCGGCCGGGTCGATGGAGCAGCAGGCGAACAAGGGCAATGGGGTGCCGCTGGCGAACAAGCGGTCTGAGACCCAGGCCTCGGGCGCATTGACGGTGAGCTCGTCCTCGTTCCGCAACGGTGCGGCGATGGATCAGAAGTACAGCGAGTATGCGGACGGCGTGTCGCCGGCGCTGTCGTGGAAGGCGGTGCCGGGGGCGAAGTCGTACGCGATCATTGCCGAGGATCCGGATGCGAAACCGGTCACGCCCTTCGTGCACTGGCTGGCGTGGAATATTCCGGGGAACGTGACCAGCTTGCCGGAGGGCGTGCAGGAGCAGGCGCGGCTGACCGATCCCGAAGGCGTGCTGCAGGGGCGGAATACGCGCGGGTCGCTGGGATATTACGGGCCGAAGCCGCCGGTGGGCGAAGCGGCGCATCATTATCATTTCCAGGTGTATGCGCTGGATGCGATGCTGGAGGTGCCGTTCGGGGCCGACCGCGATACGCTGCTCAAGGCGATGCAGGGGCATGTGATGGCCAAGGGCGAGATCGTCGGGAAGTATGGGCAGAAGCAGAAGCCGCAGAAGTGATGTCGTGTTGAACGGTGGTGTGCGGGCGTTGTCGGGGCTGTTGCCTGTTCTGTTCGTGGTGGGTTGAATCCGCGTGGGCACGGGGTGCCTAGCGCGGCCCGGCCCACCCTACGGTCACCGTTATCGGCGAGATCATGGGAAACCGGACACGTTATCGGCGAGATAATACGAAACGCGGATACGTACGTTATCGACGAGATCATGCGAAACCGGATACGTGGCGTGTCCCGTACGGTGGGCACCCCCGTGCCCACGCGGATCATGCATACGAATAATGGCACAGGCAACAGCCCCGATAACGCCCGCACACCTCGCGAACACACCCGTGTCCGCGTACGCTCGCCCATCCCCGCGCGGACAACGCCGGACACCTCCGTCCGCACTCCCACCCCTGCAAAATCAATGACTTAACTCCTGGCACGGATCATGCAACAACGACCGCATCACGTCGTTACCCGCACACACCATGATCCGCGATACTTCCCACCAGGACGCCGTCGTCACCGCGCCGCCATCCCACAAATTCAAGCGCCCCGCCCTGGTCGCCGGCATCGTCGCCGTCCTGGTCGCCGCCAGCGCCCTGCTCTTCTCCGGCTGGAGCAGGGGCGAGCACTCGGTCAGCGCCAGCCGCCTGCGCATCGCCGAAGTCGGGCGCGGCACCCTGGTGCGCGACGCCTCGGTCAACGGCCGCGTGGTCGCCGCCGTCAGCCCGACCCTGTTCTCCACCGCCCCCGCCATCGTCAACCTGCAGGTGGCCGCCGGCGACACGGTGAAGAAGGGCGACGTCCTGGCCGTGCTCGAATCGCCCGACCTGTCCGACGCCCTGAAGCGCGAACAGTCCACCTATGAACAGCTGAAGGCCGAAGTCGCGCGCCAGCAGATCCTCTCGCGCAAGCAAAAGCTGCTGGCCCAGCGCGAAGCCGATACCGCCGAGATCGACCGCCTCTCGGCCCAGCGCACCCTGGAGCGCTACGACAGCGTCGGCCAGGTCGGCATCATCGCCAAGATCGACTACCAGAAAGCCAAGGACGCCCTGAACTCGGCCCAGATCCGCGCCCGCCACGCCACCCAGGCCGCGAACCTGGAAGGCGACGACGTCGCCCTGGCGATCCGCACCAAGAGCAACGAACTGGAACGCGCGCGCCTGTCGATGGCGAACGCCCAGCGCCGCGTCGACGAGCTCACCGTGCGCGCGCCGGTCGACGGCTTCATCGGCACCCTGAACGTCCAGAACCGCATGGTGGTGGCCGCCAACGCCCCGCTGATGACCCTGGTCGATTTGTCGCGCCTGGAAGTCGAGATCGAAGTCCCGGAAACCTATGTGTCCGACCTCGGCNGTGGCCGCCAACGCCCCGCTGATGACCCTGGTCGATTTGTCGCGCCTGGAAGTCGAGATCGAAGTCCCGGAAACCTATGTGTCCGACCTCGGCCTGGGCATGAACGCCGAGATCACCCTGCCCTCCGGCAGCGCCACCGGCAAGCTCACCGCGCTGTCGCCGGAAGTGGTGAAGAACCAGGTGCTGGCGCGCGTGCGCTTCGATGGCGACCAGCCGAAAGGCCTGCGCCAGAGCCAGCGCGTCACGGCGCGCCTCTTGATCGAGGAAAAGCCGAACGTGCTGATGGTGCAGCGCGGCCCCTTCGTGGAAAACGAGGGCGGACGCTTTGCCTACGTGGTGCGCGACGGCCTTGCGGTGCGCACGCCGATCCGCATCGGCGCCACCAGCATCTCGGCGGTCGAGATCCTGTCCGGCCTGAAGCCGGGCGACCAGGTCGTGGTCTCGGGCACCGACGCCTTCAAGAACGCCGCGCAGGTCGCCATCAACTGAACAACCGATACGAACAAACCCGAAAGGACATCCCATGCTGCGCATGACCAACCTCTCCAAGGTGTACCGCACCCACATGATCGAGACCCACGCTCTGCGCGGCTTCGAGATCGACGTCAAGCAGGGCGAATTCGTCACCGTGACCGGTCCTTCCGGCTCCGGCAAGACCAGCTTCCTGAACATCGCCGGCCTGCTCGAGGAATTCACCTCGGGCGAATACATCCTCGACGGCGTCAACGTGAAAGGCCTGGACGATGCGGCGCGCTCGCGCCTGCGCAACGAAAAGCTCGGCTTCATCTTCCAGGGTTTCAACCTGATCCCCGACCTGAATTTGTTCGACAACGTCGACGTGCCGCTGCGCTACCGCGGCTTCAATGCGCGCGAGCGCAAGGGCCGCATCGAGGACGCGCTGGCCAAGGTCGGCCTGGCCTCGCGCATGAAGCACTACCCGGCGGAACTGTCGGGCGGACAGCAGCAGCGCGTGGCGATCGCGCGCGCCCTGGCCGGCTCGCCGAAACTGCTGCTGGCCGACGAACCGACCGGCAACCTCGATACGCACATGGCGCGCGGCGTGATGGAACTGCTGGAAGAAATCAACGCAGCCGGCACCACCATCCTGATGGTCACCCACGATCCGGAACTGGCGGTGCGCACCCACCGCAATGTCCACATCATCGACGGCCAGGTGTCCGACCTGGTGCGGCACACGCCTTCGCTGGTCGATGCCGGTGCCGCCACCGCCGGCGCGACCGCTTGAGGACACAGCCATGTTCGCCTACTACTTCAAGCTCGGCCTGCGCAACCTGCGCCGCAATCCGGCCCTCACCGCGCTGATGGTGCTGATCCTGGCGGTCGGCGTGGCGGCCAGCGTCTCCACTCTCGCCATCCTGCACGTGATGTCGGGCGACCCGATCCCGGGCAAGAGCGACCGCCTGTTCGTGCCCTTCATCGACAACGGCCAGCCCGACGGCTACGTGCCCGGCGCCGAGCCGGTCGACATGCAGATGGCTTACCCGGACGCGATGAATTTGCTGCGCAAGCACCCGGCCGAACGCGCCACCGCCATGTTCGGCACCGGCATGTCGGTCGAGCCGCCGCGCAGCGACATCCCGGCCTTCCAGGCCTACGGCCTGGCGCCGACGCGCGCCTTCTTCGCCATGTTCGACGTGCCCTTCCTGCACGGCCAGCCCTGGACCGCGGACGACGAGGCGCGCGGCGCGAACGTCGTGATCCTGAACCGCACCGTGGCCGAAAAACTGTTCGGCGACGCCAACCCGGTCGGCCAGCGCCTGATCATGAACCGCGAGCCCTTCACCGTGGTCGGCGTGCTCGGCGACTGGAACCCGATGCCGCGCTACTACAAGCTGATCGGCAGCGGCCCGGCCACCGGCGAGGAATTCATGATCCCGATGGCCACGGCGGTGCGCAAGGAACTCACGCCCTACGGCAGCGTCAACTGCAGCCAAGTGCGCGATCCCGGCTATGCCAGCCTGCTGGCCTCGGAATGCACCTGGATCCAGTTCTGGTTCGAGACCCGCTCGGCCTTCGAGCGCGCCGACCTGCAATCCTTCCTCGAGAACTATGCCGGCGAACAGCGCAAGCTGGGACGCCTGAAGCGCAACGCTCCGATCGAACTATACGACGTGATGGCCTGGATGGAAGTGCGCAAGGTGGTCGGCAACGACACCAAGTTGTCGGCCTGGCTCGCGTTCGGCTTCCTGATCCTGTGCCTGGTGAACACGGTCGGCCTGCTGCTGGCGAAGTTCTCGGCACGTGCGTCGGAAGTCGGCATCCGCCGCGCGCTGGGCGCCTCGCGCCGCGCCATCTTCCAGCAGTTCCTGATCGAGACCGGCGTGATCGGCCTGGCCGGCGGCCTGCTCGGCCTGCTGCTCGCCTTTGGCGCGCTGGCGCTGATCGGCATGCAAAGCCGCAGCATGGCGGCCATGGCGCGCATGGACTGGGAAATGCTGGGGCTGACCTTCGCGATCTCGCTGTGCGCGGCGCTGGTTGCCGGCCTGCTGCCGACCTGGCGCGCCTGCCAGGTGACGCCGGCCATCCAGCTCAAGTCGCAATAACCGTCCACCGATCATAAGAGAGACTGAACATGGAAATCCGACCCATCCTGTCCGCGCTGCTGCGCAACAAGACCGGCCCGATCCTGGTGGCGATGCAGGTTGCGCTCAGCCTGGCGATCCTGGCCAACGCCCTGCACATCGTGAACGAACGGCGCGAAGTGGCGGCGCGCCCGTCGGGACTATCCGACGAAGCCGCGACCTTCTATTTTTCGGTGCGTAACCTGAACCAGGACACGCCGGACCAGATGCTGGCCACCATCAAGCGCGAGCTCGAGGTGCTGCGCGCCGTGCCGGGCGTGGCCTCGGTGGCGCAGGTGTCGCAGATGCCGATGTCGCAAAGCGGCGGCACCACCAGCATCGCCGCCGACAACCGCCAGCAGCGCGAGAGCGGCTACGCCGCGACCTATTTCACGGGCGACTCGATGGTCAAGACCCTGGGCCTGAAGCTGGTGGAAGGACGCGACTTCCACCCGCAGGACATCCCCGAGGTGAACGAGCAGACGAATGCCGAGGTGCCGACCCTGGTGATCGTCACCAGGCCGCTGGCCGACAAACTGTGGCCGGGCGCGCCGGCGGTCGGCAAGACCATGTACTTCGGCACCGGCAGCTCGGCGACCGGCGCCCAGGTGATCGGCGTCGTCGAAGACCTGATCAGCGCCCACGCCGAGATCGGCGAGACCGGCATCTTTTCGCTGATCATGCCGGCGCGCCAGTACGGCAACGGCGGCGCGATGTATGCGATCCGCAGCGAACCGGGCCAGCGCGACCGCGTGATGCAGGAAGCCGAGCAGGCGCTGCGCAAGTCCTCGGCCACGCCGATGATCCTGCGCATCAAGACCGTCGAGGACGACCGCAAGGACCGCTACCGCGCCGATACCGCCCTGTCGTGGATGCTGGTCACCGTCAGCGCGCTGCTGCTCCTGATTACCTGCAGCGGCATCGTCGGCATGGCCACCCTGTGGGTGAACCAGCGCCGCAAGCAGATCGGCGTGCGCCGCGCCCTTGGCGCCAGGAAGCTCGACATCCTGCGCTACTTCATCGTCGAGAACGTGATGATCACCAGCGCCGGCGTCGTTGGCGGCGTGCTGCTGGGCGTAGGCCTGAACGCGCTGCTGGTGTCGCGCCTGGAGATGGCGCGCCTGCCGCTGGTGTACCTGGTGGCTGGGGCCATCGTGTTCTGGGCCATCGGCATCCTGTCGGCCTATGGGCCGGCCTGGCGCGCGGCGAGCATCTCGCCGGCCCTGGCCACCCGCAGTACCTGACGCAGTACAGGACGCGATGCTATGCTGACGGCCATGCCCACTGTACTCATCATTGACGACAACGCCGCCGTCGGCGTCGCCCTCGACGTGCTGTTTTCGCTGCACGACATCGCGGCGCTGCATGCGGCTTCCCCCGAGGAAGGGCTGGCGCTGCTGGCGCGCAGGGGTGTCGAAGGGATCGACCTGGTGATCCAGGACATGAACTTCAGCGCCGACACCACCTCGGGCGAGGAAGGCGTGGCCCTGTTCCGGCAGATCCGGGCGCGTCATCCGGATTTGCCGGTGATCCTGCTCACCGCCTGGACCCACCTGGACGCGGCGGTCGACCTGGTGAAGGCCGGGGCCGCCGACTACCTGCCCAAGCCCTGGAACGACGAGCGCCTGCTGGCCACGGTCACCAATCTGGTGGAACTGGGGCAGGCGAACCGTGCGCTGGCCCAGCGCGTGGGACGCGAACGGCGCGAGCGGCGCGAACTGGAAAACCAGTACGACCTGCGCGGCCTGGTCTGGGCCGACCCGGCCACCGAACGTGTACTGCAACTGGCCTGCCAGGTGGCGCGCGCCGACGTGCCCGTGCTCATCACCGGCCCGAACGGCACCGGCAAGGAACGCATCGCCGAGATCATCCAGGCCAATTCGCAGGTCAGGGACGGTCCCTTCGTGGTGCTGAACTGCGGCGCCCTGCCGTCGGAATTGATCGAGGCCGAACTGTTCGGCGCCGACGCCGGCGCCTACACCGGCGCCTCGAAGGCGAGAGAGGGCAAGTTCGAGGCGGCCGACGGCGGCACCCTGTTCCTCGACGAGATCGGCAACCTGCCGCTGGCCGGGCAGATGAAACTGCTGCGCGTGCTGGAAACCGGCCGCTTCGAACGCCTCGGCTCGAACCGCGAGCGGCAGGTGAAGGTACGCGTGGTCAGCGCCACGAACGCCGACCTGGCGGCGATGATCCACGCCGGCACCTTCCGCGAAGACCTGTTCTACCGCCTGAACGTGATCGAACTGCGCCTGCCGGCGCTGGCCGCGCGCCCCGGCGACATCCTGCCGCTGGCCACGCGCTTCCTGGCGCCGGGCAAGCGCCTCGACCGCGGCGCCGAAAGCGCGTTATTGGCCCATGCCTGGCCCGGCAACGTGCGCGAACTGAAGAACGTGATGGCGCGCGCCAACCTGCTGGCGCAAGGCGAACTGATACACGTGGCCGACCTCGGCCTGCCGGCGGCAGCGGCGCCGGCGCCGGCGCCCGAAGCCGAGCCCGACCGCGACGCGATTATCTCCGCCCTGACGCGCGCCGGCGGCGTGGTCTCGCAGGCGGCGTCCGAACTCGGCCTGTCGCGCCAGGCCCTGTACCGGCGCATGGAGCGCCTCGGCATCGGCAGGAGTGCGTAGGGTGGACGGGTCTCCCGTCCACGCGTCCAACCAGCGCCCGCACACCCGCTGACGCTCCGCCACCATGCGCCTGTCCCTCGTCACCCGCTTCTCGGCCCTGGTCGGCACCCTGCTCGCGGTCGGCATCCTGATCGCGCTGGCGCTCGAGCACTTCCTTCCCGGCCGGCCGCTGCTGGTGTTCGTGCTCTGCCTGGCCTGCGTGGTGCCGCTCGCGATCATCACCGTGCGCTCGCAGGTGCAACCGATCCTGTCGCTGTTCCGCGCGCTGGAAGGCACCGTCAGCAGCTACCGCGACGGCGACTTTTCCTTCAGCCTGCACTGGCCCCAGGACGACGAACTGGCCGACCTGGTCGCCTCGCACAATGCGCTCGGCACCGTGCTGCGCGAGCAGCGGCGCGACCTGGTGCAGCGCGAACTGCTGCTCGACACCATGGTGCAGAACACGCCGGTGGCGATGCTGCTGGTGGCCGACCTGCCGCAGCGCGCCGGCACCGTGGTGTACGCCAACCTGGCGGCGCGCCAGCTGCTGGCCGACGGGCGCAAGCTCGAAGGCCACCGCCTCGACGCCTTGCTGGAGCACGCCAGCCCGGCCCTGGTCGACGCGCTGGCGCGCGGCGGCGATGGCCTGTTCACGGCCGGCGAAGGCGAGGACGAAGAGGTCTACCACCTGGCGCGCAGCCATTTCAGTTTGAACGGGCGCCGGCACGAACTGCTGCTGCTGCGCCACCTGACGGCCGAACTGCGGCGCCAGGAAGTGCAGACCTGGAAAAAGGTGATCCGCGTGATCAGCCATGAGCTGAACAATTCGCTGGCGCCGCTCGCGTCGCTGGCCCACTCCGGTGCGGAACTGGTGCGGCGCGGCCAGACCGAGCGCCTGCCGATGATCCTGGAAACCATCGGCGAGCGCACCCGCCACCTGGAGAGCTTCATCCTCGGCTACGCGCGCTTTGCCAAGCTGCCCGCGCCGCGCATCGCGCCCTGCGCCTGGAGCGAGGTGGTAGCGCATCTGCAGGCCCAGGTGCCCTTCCGCATCAGCGGCGCACTGCCCGAGGAAGCGGCCCGCTTCGACCGCAGCCAGATGGAACAGGCCCTGCTGAATTTGCTGAAGAACGCCCACGAATCGGGCTCGCCGCCGGACGAGGTGGAGCTGCAGGTGCGGCGCGCCCAGGACCTGCTGCGCATCGAGGTCGCCGACCGCGGCAGCGGCATGAGCGAAGCGGTGCTGACCAATGCCCTGGTGCCGTTTTACTCCACCAAGCGCAGCGGCACCGGCCTGGGCCTGGCGCTGGTGCGCGAAATCGCCGAAGCCCATGGCGGACGCGTGCTGCTGGCCAACCGCGAAGGCGGCGGCTTGGCGGTGACCATGATCCTGCCCATCTGACCTTTCATTCACCGGAGCCGCCGCATGCTGAAGATTATCGGTAAAGCCACATCGATCAACGTGCGCAAGGTGCTCTGGACCTGCGCCGAACTCGCCCTGCCCTTTGCGCGCGAGGAGTGGAGCGACGCGGTCCACGCCGCCCTGAACCCGAACCGGATGGTGCCGGTGCTGGTCGACGGTGATCTGGTGCTGTGGGAATCGAACACCATCAGCCGCTACCTGTGCACGCGCTACGACGGCGAAGCGCTGCTGCCGCGCGAGGCCGGCGCACGCGCACAGGTCGAACAATGGATGGACTGGCAGGCGACCGAACTGAACACCGCCTGGCGCTACGCCTTCATGGCGCTGGTGCGGCACAGTCCCGCCCACACCGACCCGGCGCAGATCGACGCCGGCATCCGGGGCTGGAACCGGCACATGGGCATCCTCGACGCCCAGCTGGGCAAGACCGGGGCATATGTGGCCGGCGCGGACTTCACCCTGGCCGACATCGTGCTGGGCCTCTCCGCCAACCGCTGGCTGATGACGCCGATGGACCGTCCCGATTATCCGCACGTCGCGGCCTGGCTGGAGAAACTCGACGCGCGCGACGCCTGCCGCCAGTACGGCCGCAACGGCACGCCTTGAGGCGAGCAGGCGCGGTGCTCTGGTAAGATCGGCCTTCACCGCAGAACGCCTCGCCATGTCCAAGCCGCCTCCCTTCGATCCCCGCTTCGCCCAGCCGGGCCACCCACCCGCCACCATCACCGAATTCGAGGGCGTGCGCTCGCTGCACCTCGGCACTTCCTGGGAACAGGGTGCAATGCGCCTGGCGCGGCCGGATGCGATCGAGCTGGAATACGTGCAGATGATGATGGCCTGGCTGCTCTTCCTCGACAATCCGCGCCACATCGTGCAGCTGGGCCTGGGCAGCGCAGCGCTCACCAAGTTCTGCCACCGCCGCTTTCCCGAGGCACGCGTGACCGCGGCCGAACTGAATCCGAACGTGATCGCCATCTGCCGCGCGCTGTTCGAGCTGCCGCCGAACGATCACCGCCTGGACGTGCGCGAGATGAACGCGCTCGACTTCGTGCTCGATGCGGCCAACCACGGCCAGGTCGACGTGCTGCAGGTGGATTTGTACGACGAGGAAGCGCGCGGCCCGGTGCTCGACACGCCGGAGTTTTATCAAGGCTGCTTCGACTGTCTCAGCCCGAACGGCATCATGACCACGAACGTGTTCGGCGACCTGTCCAGCTACGACAAGAACCTGGATGCGATGCGCGAGGTGTTCGACGCCGTGGTCTGGCTGCCCGAGGTGCACGACGCGAACATCGTCGTCATCGCCTTCAAGAACGCGCCGCAGATCGACTTCGCCGTGCTCTACGAGCGTGCCGGCGAGATCAAGCGGCGCTACAACCTGCCGGCCAAGAACTGGGTGAATGGCCTGAAGGAGTGGATGCGCGACCAGACAGAATGAGCGCCTGAAAAACCTCCATGGCAGCGTTGCACCGTCTCGCCGTACTAGCGTACTGTCTTCGCCGGTGCGCCTTGCCCTGAAGGTTTTGTCAGGCGCTCAAATAAGACCGCGCTCCAACAGTCACACGATCACTGGCACTCCGCCGGCAAGGCACGCTGCGCGATGCCTTCGGCGCTGCAGCTCCACGACACCTTGCCGTCCTCGTCGAGCGAGGGCTCGAACACCAGCGTGCCGGCGCCCTCTTTCGTGTCGATGCTGGTCATCACGCGCAGCACGGCGTTCTTCGGATCGATCTCGATTTCGCGCACCTGCCCGCCCGGATTGGCCGGGATGCCGGCCTGGGCCAGCGTCGGGATGCGGCCATGTTCGGCCAGGTAGTGCTCGACCTTGGCGCTGGCCTGCTGGCCGGTGGCGTAGGCGCTCATCGCCACCGCCTTGTGCGTGTATTCCTGGTAGGCCGGAATGGCGACCGCCGCCAGGATGCCGGCCATCGCCACCAGCGCGATCAGGCCGCCCATGCTGCCGGCGGCGGCGCCTCCCAGGCGCGGCACGAACAGCGCCAGCAGCGTCGCCAGCAGGTGGCGGCGCGGCTGCCGCGGCTCCTGGCCGGCAGCCAGGGCGCGTACCGCGGCCATGCGCTTGACCAGCCACGGGTAGTCGCCGACCAGTTCGTGGAAGGACATCCAGAAGCCCTCGGTCTCGCGCGACTGCTCGATGAAGGCGCTGTTGTTCATGGTGCGCCAGCGCTTGCCGCCGGCCGCCAGCGCGGCCATGCCGAATTCGGCGTTGACCGGCTGCTCGCAGGCGGCCAGGCCGTGGCGGTCGCAGGTGTACTCGCGGGCGCGCGAATAGGCGGCGCCGATCAGCGGCAGGATCGAGGCCGGCAGCAGCACGGTGCCCCAGCTCAGGTGCTTGCGCTTGATGTGGCCGATCTCATGGCCGATGTAGAAATTCAGGGCGTCCGGGTTGTCGTGCAGGCCGTCGACCACGTCCGAGTACAGCACCAGGAAGTCGCGCCCGAGGAAGCGGGTGGCAAAGGCATTCAGCGAGCCGCCCATCTGCAGCAGGTAGGCGTCTGGCGCGCGCTCCAGGCCCAGCTTGAAGCAGCAGGCGTTGATCTGCGCGTCGAGGTCGGGAAACTGCTCGGGCGTGATGCGCACGGCATTGCCCTTGAGGTAGGAGATCAGGGCGGACTGCGCGAAGCAGTAGAACAGGAAGAACATCAGCGCGTAACCGAACACCGCCCCGCCCATGCCTGCCACCAGGCCGGCCCAGACGATCAGCGACAACACCAGCATCACGACGAACAGCGAGCGCTCGTTCTTGTACACCAAATCCATTGCACACCTTTCGATTGTCTGTTTGTAATTCCAACATGACAACTTTACTTTATTGTCTAGAGGAAATAAACAGACTGTTCAGCTAGGTGTTGCCAGTTAGACACAGGGAGCAGGCTTCCCGTGGCAGTGTTGTCGCATCGCAAGCCCAGAAGAGTTATCGCGAGCAAGATTTCCCGGTCAATGACCATCTTCAATGAGGAACCGCGATGATCCACCCCACGCTGCATCCCACCCTGCTCGCCGCCGCCCTGCTGGCCGCCTTTCCGCAAGCGCAGGCACAGACTGCCGACCAGGAGGCGCCCCATACCGTGGTGGTGATCGGCTCGCGCGCCGCCGCCCGCTCGGCCCTCGACACGGCAGTGCCGGTCGGCCTGGTGGGCAGCCAGGACCTGGCGTCGACCGGTACCCTGGAGCTGGGCAAGGCGCTGCAGGAACTCGACCCCTCGTTCAACTTCAGCACCACCTTCATCAGCGACGGCACCGACATCATCCGCCCGGCCACCCTGCGCGGCCTGGGGCCGGACCAGCTGTTGGTGCTGGTGAACGGCAAGCGGCGCCACCAGCAGGCGCTGGTGAACGTGCAGCAGACGGTCGGACGCGGCTCGGCCGGCACCGACATCAATGCGATCCCGATGTCGGCCATCGACCACATCGAAGTGCTGCGCGACGGCGCCGCCTCCCAGTACGGCTCGGACGCGATTGCCGGCGTGATCAACATCGTGCTGAAGGAAGGGGCGGGCAAAAGCCTGGTCGGCGCCAGCGCCGGCACCACGTCCGAGGGTGACGGCGACACCTTCGGCGCCAGCGCATACCACGGCTTTGCGCTGGGTTCGGATGGCGGTTTCCTGTCCCTTGCCATCGAAGGCCGCCGCCGCGGCGAAACCAACCGCGCCGGACCGGACACGCTGCGGGTGACGCCGGCGCGCGTGACCCAGCGCATCGGCGACAGCCGCGCCAAGGACGCCTATGTGTGGACGAATGCCGCGCTGCCGCTCGGCGGCGGAGAACTCTACCTGTTCGGCGGCGCCTCGAAGCGCACTGGCGAAGCGGCCGGTTTCTTCCGCCCGCGCGAAGATGCGCGCAACGTGCCGGCCGTGTACCCGGACGGCTTCCTGCCCGAGATCCGTACCGAAGTGCGCGACGCTTCACTGGCCTTCGGCTATCGCGGGGAGCTGGGCGGCGGCTGGAAATATGACGCCAGCTTCAACCACGGCCGCAGCGAACTGGTGTTCAACGAACGCAATTCGATCAACGTCAGCTACTGGTACGAGAATCCCTGCAAGTGCGAGTCGCCCTTCGAGGCCTATACCGGCACGCTGGGCTTCCACCAGTCGACCTTCAACCTCGACCTGAAGGGCACGCTGCACTTCCTCGATCAGCCGATTTTCGTCGGTGCCGGCTTCGAGTACCGGCGCGACAGCTACCGCATCGAGGCGGGCGAGCCGGTGTCGTACCAGTACGGCCGCACCAACAACCCGGCGCTGCGCATCCGCGACCAGCACGGCGGCATCGCCCAGGCCGGCATCCAGGGCTTCCCCGGCTACACGCCGGCCAATGAAGTCTATGCAGGCCGCCACAACACCGCCTTCTACATCGACGCCGAACACAAATGGAGCGAGCAGCTCACGCTCGGCTCGGCCCTGCGGCGCGAGCGCTATTCCGACTTCGGCAGCACCACCACGGGCAAGCTCATTGCCCGCTACGACCCGAGCCGCAGTGTCGCCTTGCGCGCCAGCGCGTCCACGGGTTTCCGGGCGCCGTCGGTGCAGCAGAAGTTCTACAGCTCGGTGTCGACCAATTTGAACGGCGCCGGCGTGCTCACCGACACCCTCACCGCACGCGAAGGCAGCCCGGTGACGCGCGCCTTCGGCATCGCGCCGCTGAAGGAAGAGACATCGCGCAGCGCCAGCGCCGGCATCCTACTGCGTCCGGCGCCGAACTTCAGCATCACGGCCGACGTCTGGCGCACCGACATCGACGACCGCATCGTCTTTTCCAGCACGATCTCGCCCGAAACCGGCGCCTGCGCCACGCCGGCCGCCTGCCCGATCCGCACCATCCTGGCGCCGCTGCGCGTCGGCCAGGCCCAGTTCTTCACCAACGCGATCGACACCGAAACGCGCGGACTGGACATCACCGCCGAGCACACCACGCGCGGCGTCGCCGGCGGCAAGCTGGTGCTGTCCGGCCAGTTGGGCCTGAACCGCACGAAGGTGAAAGCGCGCCATTCGCAATCGAGCGTGCTGAGCGGCGCCCAGCTGTTCGACGATGCGCAGGTGACGCTGATCGAACGCGGCCAGCCGCGCCAGCACCACGTGGTGGCCGCCGATTTCACGCGCGGCGCCTGGAACGCGAACCTGCGCGCGAATTACTACGGCAAGGTGCAGGGCCAGGGCTTCACCACGCCCTATGTCCAGACCTGGGATGCGAAGTGGCTGGTCGACCTGGCGCTGCGTTTCTCCGTGTCGCGCAACCTGAGTTTGTCGGCCGGCGCCAACAACGTCTTCGACACCTACCCGACGCGCTGGGACCCGGTGCGCGCCGCCCCCTTCCCGCAGATGGGCTTCACCCACTGCTGGGAAACCTGCCCCTTCGGCATCAATGGCCGCAGCTACTACGCCCGCGCCGAATATGCGTTCTAACAGGAAAGTATAAATACATGCTGTGTTTGTTTCCGCACTGAACAGGGCCGGGCGCGGTCCTATGCTGGGGTCGTACAGCAACCGCCGGTTGACCACAGCAAGTGACGAATCATGAACACGCCCAGCTCCGCACCTTCCGCCACCGGGACCACCGAGGTCCCAGCGTCATCGAACGACAAGCGGCGGGCGGCAGCCTTGTCGCTGACTGCATGGAAGCAGTTCGTGAACGTGGCCAAGCCCTACTGGCTGGGCGAGGAAAAGCGCAGCGCCTGGGCCTTGCTGCTGCTCCTGATCGTGCTGATGCTGGTCGAGACCAAGCTGGCCGTCATGCTGAACAACCAGGCGGGCGAAATGACCTCGGCGCTGGCGGGCAGGAACAGCGACCGCTTCTGGAACTCCGTGCGCGCCTGCCTGTTCGTGCTGGCCTTTGCGGTGCCGGTGTATGCCTTCTATTACTACATGCGCGACCGTTTCGCCAACGGGTGGCGGCGCTGGCTGACCGGCCGCTTCCTCGACGGCTACCTGACAGGCCGCAAGTACTACGCGCTCGGCTCGAACAGCGAGATCGACAACCCCGACCAGCGCATCAGCGAAGACATCAACACCTTTACCGGCCGGTCGATCCACTTCCTGCTGATCTTCATCGGCTCGATCATGCAATTGGTGGCCTTCAGCGCCGTGCTGTGGTCGATCTCCAAGGTGCTGGTCGGCGTGCTGGCGGTGTATGCGCTGGTGGGCACGGTCGTCGCCCTCTACGTCTTCGGCAATCCGCTGATCCAGCTGAACTTCTGGCAGCTGCGGCGCGAAGCGGATTTCCGTTTCAGCCTGATGCGCCTGCGTGAGAATGCCGAATCGATTGCCTTCTACCGCGGCGAAGCCCAGGAACGCGCGCATATCGACGGCAAGTTCGACAGCGTGATCAAGAACTTCGCGCAGCTGATCAGGAAGCAGTGTTCGCTCAACCTGTTCCAGCGCACCTTCAGCCAATTGACGCTGGTGCTGCCCTTCGTGATCCTGGCCCAGGGCGTGCTGTCGGGCGAGCTGGAAGTGGGCCGCGCGGTGCAGGCGGCCGGCGCCTTCACGGCAGTGCTGACCGCCGTCGGCGTGATCGTCGATAACTTCGAGAGCCTGAGCCGCTTCGTGGCGGGCATCGACCGGCTGCAAGCCCTGTCGCGGCTGATGCTGCCGGAGACGGAGCCAGAGGCCACCAGCGCCGCTGCCGACGCCGCGCAGCCGTGCATCCGGATGCAGCCTTCCAGCCACCTCGCACTGGAATCCCTGACCCTGCATCCGCCGCGATCCGAGCGGGTGCTGATCAAGGAACTGAGCCTGATCCTGAAGCCGGGCGACGCCCTCCTGATCACCGGCGAAAGCGGCTGCGGCAAGAGTTCGCTGCTGCGTGCCATCGCGGGGCTGTGGAACACCGGCAGCGGCACCATCCACCACCCGCCGCTGGAGAGCTTCTTCTTCCTGCCCCAGCAGCCCTATCTGCAGGCGGGCACGCTGCGCAGCCAGCTGCTGTACCCGAGCGGGCAGTCGGCGCTCGACGACGCGCAGTTGCTGGCGATCCTGGAACAGGTGCACCTGCCGCGCCTGGCCGAGCGCGTGGGCGGGCTGGATGCGGTGCAGGACTGGGAAAAAGTGCTGTCGGTCGGCGAGCAGCAGCGCCTGGCCTTTGCCCGCGTGCTGGTGCATGCGCCGTCCATCGTCATCCTCGACGAAGCCACCAGTGCGCTCGACAGCGCCAACGAGGCGTCCTTGTATGCACGCCTGCGCGAAAGCGGCACCACCCTGATCAGCATCGCGCACCGTCCGGCCGTGCTGCGCCACCACACGCATGTGCTGCGCCTGCTGGGCGAAGGCGCGTGGGAAGTGCACGAAGCGAGTAGCTATCAGTTCGATGGCACGGTCACGCCGCTGCGCACCGGCGCTGCCAATTTGCAGTTGGTGCAGGCGGCGCCTGTCATGGCGGCTGCGGGGTAAGCCGTTTCTAATCAGGCACCGCACATCGCTAATCGGCCTCCATGACCCGAACGAGTTGCATGATGTTCTTCTCGCTTCGCTGCAGATCGATCGGCAGCGATAACGTGGCATGCTTTTCCAAACGTTTCAGTAGCTCGACCAGCCTGCCGGTTCGCGTCGATGGTTCGGGAGACCAGGTCCAGGCGCAGGCGCCGTCGGATGTCGTGAACACGTAACTGACGCCATCCAATCCCATGTGGCCCGATTCCTTTGGCTTCGCGATCGCCGAGGTGTACACGCGCCTGATCCGGTCCGCGGCCAGCGCGCTCAGCGGAGCATGGCGCGTCCTCGTGAGGATATCTGGCTTCTTGAAATTCATCCGGTACTTATGCCTGGACACCTGTTCAAACGACTCTTCCCAGAAGGACCTTGCGAACTCCACAAAATAGAGTTCGCTTCCGACGACTCTCAATCCGGATTCAGACGCGAATGAGGGATACGTCGTCAGCTGGATTGACGATGGCTTTCCGACGGCCTTGTCGATGAGACCATTGACACGCGTGTGATACGGATCGTTGCGTTCATCACGACAAGGCTCGAGTGCGTCGTGTGCGCTGGCAGAGGACTGGAACACCTCCAGCAGAAGCAGCAGTAACAGTGTCTTCAGCGCGCCAGGCCGCCGTGAAGCCGAACCCGGACTCAATGCGCGTCCGGAGACAGCGGATAGCCGAGAGAGGAACAGTTGACCAGGATGCGCTCCCGAAACAGCCCGGCATCGAAGCCGCCGAGCTTTTTCTGCTTTTCCAGCAAAACGGCCGATGCGGCATGAATGCGTTGCAGGACGTGCCGAACCCCGTCCTCGACAGGGGGCGAAATCAGGTTTGCAAAATCCGGCCTGACGCTGAAATGACCGACGTTGAGCCAGTCAGGGTTGGGTGGAAGCCCGAGACGCGACCGGCCTGAAACACGCTTCTGGAAACGGAACGGATGGCGCGCCCGTCCATCCGGCCGCGCCAGGTACGCGAGCATCTCTATCTGGATCCACAAGTGTTCCATGGGGCCGCCATACTCGCCGTCCAGGCTCTGCGCCAGCTTCTTCAATACAGGATCGAGTGCGTCCGCGATTGCCCTGGTGTCTTCGTCGATGACGTTCGCATGGAATGCGACTTTCATGGACCTGCCTTTCTCCGGTATCGGAAGCACATCGGATATGTCGAACGTACGGGTAGATCAGCGCCGCTCGCGCCACCACAGGCACAGCATCGCCAGCGCGAACACGACGGCGAACGGCCAGCCGGGCAGCGCGCCCTGGTTCTGCGCAGCCGCCACTGGCGTGCGCGCCGCATAGCGGGCCGTGGCATCGCGCCGCTCGGCCGCCTGCCACAGCGGCCAATCGCCCGCCGCGTAGACATAGACCTGACCGGCTACCGGCTTCGTGCCCTGGGTTTCCATGCGCAGCCAGCCGGCCTGGCGCGGCCACACGGCGACACAGGATGCATCGACGCGGTCGCTGCGGCGCTGCCAGGACAGGGTCCGGCCCAGGTCCGGGAAACGGACCTTGCCGCTCACGCCCTGGGCGCAGATTTCCATTCGCTGATTCGGCAGCGGCATCTCTTGCGGATCGAGCCAGTGCACGTCCTCGATGCGCTGCACGGCCAGCGTATCGAGTACGCCCTGCCACCATAGCGCCAGTGCACGCGGTTCCTTGATCGCCTGGCGGTGCCAGTCGGCGGCGCCGAGCCAGCCGATGCGGCCCTGGCCCCACGGGCGCGCCCACACGGCGTCCTTGCCGGTCCACGTGCCGGCCTGCTTCGATGCCGGATTCAGGGGCGCGGATGTCAGGGCCAGCGAGCCGATCGTGGCGTCGGCGGCTTGCGCGCGCAGCGCCAGCTGCACGCTGCGCGACCACACCGCGCTGTCGTTGGCATTCCCGCCCAGGACCAGCAGCGCGGCGCCCTTCTCCACTTCTTCCAGCAAGGCGCTGCGCGCGACGCCGGATGCGCGCTCGAACCAGGCGGCGTCGATCACCAGCAGGTCCGGCGCGTCCATCTTTTCGCGCGCGGTTTCGCTGCGGGTGACGGTTTTGCCGAGCGCCACCTGCCAGTCGATCACGGCATGGCTGCTTCCCAGCAGTTCGTTCAGTACGCGTAAATCGAAGGATGGTGCGCTGAAGCGGCCGCGCACCTGCAGCGGCGGGATCTCGCTGACCACCACCGGCACCGGTCCTTCAGCCAGCAGCTTGTCTTGCGCATCCAGCAGGCGCGCCTTCAGCTCCAGGGTTTCGGCCAGCGGCGGCAGCCAATCGACCGTGAGCGCGCCATCGCCGCGCGCTTCCGCCAGTACCTGGCCATTCTCGGCAACCAGTTGCAGGCGCGCCGGCGTCTTCGCCGTGCGCTGCACGGTGAGCGTGAACATGCGGCCCAGTGCCAGGCGGCGCGGGAAGTCCAGGCGCAGCGTGTCGGTCGTTGGCGGCGTCCACGCCAGCGGACGCGCCGGCAGATCCTGCCATTGCGCGACGCGCAGGCCGTCGCCCTGCAGGCTCAGGGCGCGCACGCCGTCGAGCGTCGCCGGCGGCCGGGCGGGGTCGATGGCCAATGTGCCGCCCATTTCGCCGGGCAGCTTCCAGCCGGTGGCCAGCAAGACCAGTGCGCCGGTGGCAAGCAACACCAGCAGCGCATCGACCACGCGACGGCGCCACAGGTAGAGCAGCAGGCTGATGGCGCCGATGATGACGATGGCGGCGATCATTTCGCGTCTCCCTTCGCATGTTCTCGCTGCCAGGCCTGGGTGAACGGCGTGTGCGCCCTTGGTGTCGCTTGCAGGATCACCGGCGCCTGCGCGATGCCGGCGCGCAGCCAGGCGCGCAAGGCGGGACGGCAGCGCAGGCAGCCATCCGCCACGTCCTGGATCGCGCGCTGGGCGGCCAGCCGTTGTTCGTCATCGCTCAGGCGTTCGCGCACCCAGTCGTGGGCGGTGCGGGTCCACAGGGCCGGCAGCGGGCCTTCGTTCGACAAGGCCGTCACCAACTCGCGCAGCGGCAGCGGGATCGCATCCCCGGCTTCGCCCTGCTCGCGCCGGTAGCTGGCCGCGCCCACCACGTCGCCCGTCATGCGGATCTCTTCCTTGATCGGCGGCGGCACGAAAGCCGTCTTGTGCAGGTAGATGCGGTCGGCCTGCTGCAGTTCCTTGATCGCTTCCAATGCCTTCAGTTCCGGCGCCAGCGCGGTCTTCGGTGTGATGGCGCGCAGCGCCTTTTCGGCGTCCCACATCGCCACCAGCGCGCGGCGCAGGATTTTCTTGGTGCCTTCGTCGTAGAGCGTGGCGTTCTCGGCTTCGTCGTGGGCGTGGCCGAATTCGTGCAGCACGTCCATCTGGCCATTCGCCGACGCGTGGCCGTGGTCGTCGTCGTGTTCTTCCTCGCCGCCGAACAAGGTCGATTCCTCGCCCAGGAACTGGCCGTAGCGGCGGCGCAGCTGGGCCTGGTCGGCGGCGATGGCTTCGCTGCGCTCGCGCGCTTCGCTTGCCGCCATGCGGGTGGCTTTCATGTCGGCGATCAGCTGCTCGGTGTCGATGATGATCTGGCGCTGGCTGCGCAGGCTTTGCGGCTTCACCAGCATCGGCATGGCCGAGGTGACTTCCTCTTCTTCCTGCTCCGGTGCGGGCAGGCGCAGGGTGTAGGTCGGCGACTGCACGGCGTGAGGCTGGGCGGCGTTGTCGACGGCACGGACAAAAAAGTACATCTCGTCGCCCGGCTCCATGCCGAGTTCCGCCAGCGTCCATTGCCTGGACCAGTTGCGCACGCGCGGGTCGTTCGATGCCGGCAGCGGCATCTCGCGGTCGGTGAACTTGATGTTCTCGCCGCTGCCGCGCGCCAGGGTCAGGTGCAGGGTGGCGCGGCGCACGGCGTAGTCGTCGCGCACCGTCAAGGCCATGGCGGCGGTCTTCGCATCCGGCTTGAGCTCCTGGACCATCTGGGTCGGCTGGGTGACCGTGATCTGCGGCGGCGCATCCGGCGTCACCTTCAGCGTGTAGCGCGCGCCGCGCCAGCGCCAGAACAGGGATTCGGTGGCGGCCAGCTCGGCGCACTTGGCGCCGGCGTTCAGCGTACGGCCATCGCTGAGTTCGAGGATGGTCTGGCCGGCTTCCGGGTTCTTCAGGCACCAGGCGATCTTGCTCCCTTCCGGCAGTTCGAGATGACGCGGTGCGCCTTCGGTGCGCGCCAGGCCGGTGTAGGCAGGTGGGGTCGCGGTAACCGTCAGTTCGGGAATCACGGCAGCCTTGGCGGCCGGCGCCGCGGCTGCGGGTGCCGTTCCCTTTGACGCCTCACCCTGCTGGCCAAAGAACCAGACGATGGCGGCAAAGGCGAGCCAGGGTGCGAGCCAGCTCAGGCCCATGTCGATATGGCGGCGCACGATGGCGCGCACGGTGCGGGCGTCGAGACGCTCGGCGATGCGCGCCAGCAGGCGCTCGCGCTGCATCCTGGCCAGCGGGGTGTCGGCGTCGACGAGCAGTGCGCTGCTGTCTTCCAGCTCGGGCACATCCGCGTCGAGCCAGCTTATCCAGCCGTGCGCAACTCGCTGGCGCAGCCGCGCGCCATCCCACATGCACCAGGCGACCCAGGCCAGGAGTCCCGGCAGGAGGCGCAGCGACAGCCAGGGCAAGGCGCCCAGCACCCACAGCGGCAGGCGCCGCAGCAAGGCGGCACGCCAGATGCGCCGGGCGATGTCAGCGTCGGCGTGCATGGGTCACACTCCTCTCGAGAGCAAACAGGACGACCAGCGCCCACATCAGGAAGCCGCGCAGGGCGCCGTCCGCGTGCGTTGTGGACGGGACACTCGACGCGGCAAAGGACTGCGACGGCGCAGTGTAGGCCAGCGGCGCGTAATGCAGGCTGCGCCAGGTTTCCAGCAGGCGGCGCGCGGCGGCCGGGTCCGACGGTGGCCAGGCATCGGACGTCCACAGGCGGCCACGCGCGCTGTCGGCGTAGCGGATGCCGTCGACCGTTGGCGCTTTTGCCAGCTCGGGGAAGGCGCTCGCATCGGCGACCCACCACAGCGGCGCGCGCATCGAAGCCGGCGGCGCCTCGGACTGGTCCCAGACGATCAATTCGGTTTTCGCGCCAGGGGCCTCCTCGACCACCGCGTGCAGCGGACCGTTCAGGGCCGCGAACATGCGCCGCCATTCCCCGGCCCGTTCGCCGGCGACGGCAACGTGCACCTCGCCTGGTACGGAAGGCTTGGCCAGCGTGCGCAGGTCAAGCGCATGACGGAACTGCGGCGGCGTGGCCGGCATCGGAATATCGCCCAGCACCAGCAGGCGCGCATCCGGCTTCCATTCGCGCTCGTGCGAACGGACCCAGGCCAGCGCTTCGGCTGCCGGCAGCGACAGACGCGCCGCATCCTTGAATCCGGCGGCCTGCACCTGCTGCTCGGCCCAGCGCGCATCGGTCCCCTCGGCCACGACCACGGTGTTCCCGCGCCACGGCAGCACCGGGTTGGCCAGCCAGGCGATCAGACAGGCCAGCAGCAGGCAGCGCAGGATCATGAGGATGACGTCGGCCCAGCGCCACACGCGCATCTGGCGCGGCTCGGTGCGCGGCAGGAAGCGTGCCGTGGCCATCGGTTCCGCCGCAACCTGGACGCGCTTCTTGCGATGCCACCAGATTGGGAGCAGCAAGGTCGGTAAAGCCAACCACCACAAACTGTTCATCGTCGTCCTGCCTGGCGTAGCCACATCCTGAGCACATCGCCCGGCGCCTGCTCGATGCGCGCGTCCACCAGCGGGACGTCAGCCGCGCGGCAGGCCGCCGTCACGGTAGCGAAATGGGCCTCGCGGTTGCGCAGGTAACCCTCGCGCAAATCGGCGCCGAAGCGGAACACGCCACCCTCGCGCTCGGGGTCGCGGTAAGCCGGATCGGCATCGAAACCGCCCGTGCACTCGGCCTCGGTCTGGATGCAGGCCAGGCGCACGTCGTGGCGCATGTCGCGCAGGCGCAGCAGGGCTTCCGATAGGGGTGAAGGAAAATCGAGGAAGTCGCTGGCGGCAAACACCAACGAAGGCGCGCCGGCGAAACGCAGTCCGGATTTCAGGGCGGCGGCATCCGGCAATTCGCCTTCGGCCCGGGCCGCGTTCAATCTGGCCAGCACGCGCTGCAACTGACGTGGACCACGCGCGGCGGGCGTGAACTGCACGCGGCCACCGGACAGCACGACCAGGCCAAAGGCATCGCCCTGGCGCTGGGCAATCGCTGCCACGCAGGCCAGCAGGGTGCGCGCGTAGGCCAGCTTGTCGAGTCCGGGAATGCTGCGGCTCGGCTCCATCATCGAGGCGCTGGCGTCCAGCACCAGCCACAAAGCGACGTGGCTGTCGCGCTCGGCCTCGCGCACATAGTAGCGGTCGGCACGCGCCAGCAGCTTCCAGTCGACGCGGCGCCACTCGTCGCCCGGCGCGTAGGCCCGGTATTCGGAGAACTCGACGCCGGAGCCGCGTTCGCGGCCGGCGTGGATGCCCTGCCCCAGCCCGGCCAGCACGTGGCGGATGACGAGGTCGAGATTGGTCGTGTGCGCGATCAGCGCCGAGCTAACTGATGCCATTGCTTATGCCAATTCAGTCGACCTTGATCTCGCGTTGCAGGGCCTGCAGGATATCGGCCATCGCCACGCCATCGGCTTCGGCTTCGAAGTTGCGCACCACGCGGTGCGCCAGCACCGGCAGCAGCATCGCGCCAATATCGTCGCGCGTTACAGCCAGGCGCCCTTGCATCAGCGCGCGCGCCTTCGAGGCCAGCACCAGCGCCTGCCCGGCGCGCGGACCGGCGCCCCAGCCGACGTGCTTCTTCACCGCGGCCACCGTCGTTTCCTGCGGCCGCGTGGCGCGTACCAGGCGCGTGGCGTAGCGCACCAGGTGGTCGCCGATCTCGATATCGCGCACCAGCTGCTGCAAGCGCAGCAAGGTGGCCAGGTCCATCGCGGCTTCCGCGTCCTGGAGGCTCGATCGGGTGGTGGCCGCCACCATCATGACTTCCTCGTCCTCGGTCGGGTATACCACGTCGATGCGCAGCAGGAAGCGGTCGAGCTGGGCTTCGGGCAGCGGATAGGTGCCGCTCTGCTCGATCGGGTTCTGGGTGGCCAGCACGAAGAAGGGGCGCGGCAGTTGATGCGTCTGGCCGGCAAAGGTAACCGAGCGCTCCTGCATCGCCTCCAACAGGGCCGACTGGGTTTTCGGTGGCGCGCGGTTGATCTCGTCGGCCAGCAGCACTTGCGTGAACACGGGGCCGGGCTGGAAGCGGAAGGAACGCTGGCGGGTGGCCGCGTCTTCTTCCAGGATCTCGGTGCCGACGATATCCGAAGGCATCAGGTCGGGCGTGAACTGCACCCGGCGGAACTGCATGTCGGTGGCCTGGGCCAGCGACTTCACCAACAGGGTTTTACCGAGGCCCGGCACACCCTCCACCAGCGCATGCCCGCCCGCCAGCAAACAGGTAATCAGGAGCTCGACCACGTTTTCCTGGCCGATGATCACGCGCCCCATGCTGGCTTTCAGGGCGGCGGTCTTGGCCACCAAATCCGCTACTTCCGCTTCGTTCCACGCTACCGCATCTTGTTCAGCCACTGCTCAAGCCCCTAACGCATATTGAATGATGTTCACCGCAAAGCGGGTGTTGTCGACCGCGAGAAAACGCTTGTTACGGAAGTCGTAATCCCACTCGCAGCCATAATCCTTGTTCGAGTACAGGACGCGCACGCGCCCGCCAATCTCGATCGCCTTCAGGTATTCGTGCACCAGGTCGTCGCCCCAGCCGTTCAGCTCCACCGAAGTATTCGGCGGGCCGTCGAACTTGAAAAAGCTTGAATATATCGGGTGCTTGTTCGGTATCTTCTTCAGGGCCGAGGCCCCGAAGATCTTCGCCATCTCGGCCTCGAACGATTTCGCGAACAGGCCGTCGATGTCGTGGTTGCAGTCGTCGACGAAGACGAAGCCGCCGCCCTTCACGTAGCGCTCGAAGTTCTTGCGCTCGGCCGGGGTGAACTGCACCAACTTGTGCCCGGCCAGGTAGCAGAACGGCGCTTCCAGCATCTTCGGGTCGCTGAGCGACACCATCCGCTCGGCCGGGTCCACCTTCAGGGTGGTGTACTCGACCAGCGAATTGAGCACATTGCTGGGCATGCGGATGTCCACGTCCCAGTCGCCCGACTCGTACATCAGGCGCGTGAAGTAGAAATCGTATCTAGCCATCTTCAGGCGCCATCTACACCGCGTCGGACAGCGAAGTGAAGTTGAAGTCGCGCACCTTCATCGGCGGCAGGATCATCTGGTACGGCACTTCGTCCGGCGCGATCACCTCGGGTTTGCCCAGCTCATCGACGTTGTTGAGCAGCGTGACCGGGCTTTCGTTGAAGCGGAAGTTCTTGATCGGGTACTTGATCTTTCCGTTCTCGACGTAGAAGGTGCCGTCGCGGGTCAGGCCCGTGATCAGCAGCGACTGCGGGTCGACCATGCGGATGTACCAGGTGCGGGTGACGACCACGCCCTTCTTCGTGGAGGCAATCAGCTCTTCCAGCGACTTGCTTCCGCCGGCCATGATCATGTTGCCGTGGCCCGCGGTCGGCTTCACGCCCTGCTTCTGCGCCCAGTAGCGCGAGTATTCGAGCGAGGCGATGCGGCCGTTCTTGATGATGTCGGTACGCTGGCGTGCCATGCCGGTCTGGCCATCCCAGGGCATGACCGGCACATCCGGATTCCACGGATCGGCCCAGACGTTGATGCGCTCGTCGAACAGCTTGTCGCCCAGGCGGTTCTTGCCACCGGACTTGGTGAGGAAGCTGCGGCCTTCGTCGGCGTCGCGCGCGCTGAAGGAGCCGAACATATTGCCCAGCACTTCGGAGGTCGCGGCCGGCTCCAGGATCACGGTGTAGCGGCCCGGCTCCAGCGCTTTCGCGTCGACCGAACGCAGCGCCTTTTCGATGGCGACGCCGGCCGCCTCGCGCGCGTCGAAGCGGCGTGCATCGACCGCGGCGCGGCTGACCCAGCCCGAACCGCGGCCGTCTTCGGTGCGCGCGGTGCAGGTGTAGGTCAGGTCGGTCATCTCCTGGAAGCCGAACACGCCGTTCGAGTTGGCAATCGCGTTGAAGCGGGTGTTATCGTTGAAGAAGCCGGCGGTGACCAGCTTGTTCTTCTTCGCTTCCTCGATGCTGTAGGCCGCCACTTGTGCGCGGAAGTCCGGGTCGATGTCGGCGGTGGCGCGGACAAAAGTCGGCGTGGCCCTGTATTCCTGCTTGCCGATGGCCGGCATGAATTCCGGATTCTCGGGCGCCAGGCGCGCCAACTCCTCGGCGCGGCGCACCGCCTTTTCGAGCGACTTGTCGTCGAACTCGTTCAGCTGGGCGATGCCCGATTTCTTCCCGAACGCCACCTGCACGGTGAGGGTCATGTCTTCGTTCAGGCCGGCGGTCGAGATGCTGTTGCGCGCAAAGCGCACGTTGCCCGAGCGGTTGCCGCTGATGTCGACGCTGCATTCGTCGGCCTTCGAGAACGAAAGGACACGGTCGCAGATACGTTTTGCTTCTTCCTGGTTCAGCTGTTTCATGTGTTCTCCTCAACCGATCTTGCGTGCGGTGTTGATGACATTGATGCCGTTGAAGCGCGTGGTG
Organism: Massilia sp. YIM B02769; assembly: GCF_030411995.1. Lineage (GTDB taxonomy): Bacteria > Pseudomonadota > Gammaproteobacteria > Burkholderiales > Burkholderiaceae_D > Telluria. The sequence continues at coordinate 101,568 of NZ_JASNRC010000016.1, read as the reverse complement.
CTCGACCCGTGCGAGACCGCGCTGACCTGGCTCGGCTGGCCCTTGCCGTCGAAGAAAGAGCCGCCCATGCGCCAGTCGCGTTCGTCGCAGATGGCGCTGCAGGCATTCCAGAATTCCTGGGTGTTCGACTGGTAGGCCACGTCTTCCAGCGGATTCGTGATCTTGCCGTTCCTGATCTCGTAGAACAGCGTGCCGCCGAACTGGAAGTTGTAGCGCTGCTGGTCGATCGAGTAGGAACCGCGGCCGACGATGTAGATGCCTTTCTTGACGTCGGCGACCATCTCGTCCGGCGTCATGCGCGCCTTGCCGGCGGCCAGCGACACGTTCGGCATGCGCTGGAACTGGACGCTGCTCCACGAATCCGCATACGAGCAGCCGTGCGATTCCTTTTCGCCGATGATATGGGCCTGGTCGCGGGTGGCCTGGTAGTTGACCAGCACGCCGTCCTTGATGATGTCCCACTGCTTGGCGCGCACGCCTTCGTCGTCGTAGCCGATCAGGCCGAGCGAGCCCGGCGTGGTGCGGTCCGCAACAAAGTTCACGCGCTCGGAACCGAACTTGAATTTCTTCGTCTGCCACTTGTCGAGGGTGGCGAAGCTCGTCCCTGCGTAGTTGGCTTCGTAGCCGAGCACGCGGTCGAGTTCCGTCGGGTGGCCGACGGCTTCGTGGATGGTCAGGAACAGGTGTTCCGGCGCCAGCACGAGGTCGTACTTGCCTGGTTCGACCGACTTGGCGGACAGCTTTTCGCGTGCCTGCTTGCCGGCGAGGCGCGCATCCTCGACCACGTCATAGGACTTGGTGTAGAGCGTGGTGACGCCGCCGGCGGCGCGCACCTTGTCTTGCGCGCGCACGTCGAAGTATTCGTAGCCCATGCTCACCGGCGCGCCCAGGCCGCCGCGCGATCGGAACTTGCCGGTGGCCTTGTCGACGGCCGTGGCGTTGATCGGCGCCCACAGGCGGTGGATGTCCTGGTCGATGTAGGAGCCGTCGGTGGAGGCGAAGTACTTTTGCTGGTTAATCTGGAACAGGTTCGCCGTCATGAAGCTGGCGCCCGCCTCCAGGCCGGCCTTGTTGGCGGCGATCAGCATGTCGGCCTTTTCCTTCACCGGTACCGCGCGCCAGTCCTTCTTGATCGGCGTGGCCCAGCTGACTTCGCCTACGCCCTTCACCGGCGCGAGTTGTACCGGCTCGGTTTGCAGCTTGGCGTTGGCCTTGGCGATGGCTACCGCCTGGCGCGCGGCGGCGGCCACGGCGTCGGGGTGCATGCTGTTGGTGGCGGCGAAGCCGTAGGCGCCGCCGGCGATCACGCGCACGCCGACGCCGGTCGATTCGGTGTTGGTGATGTTCTCGACGTTCAGGTCGCGCGTCGTGATGAACTGGTTCAGGTAGCGGCCGATGCGCACGTCGCAGTAGGACGCGCCGGCCTGGGTGGCGGCGTTCAGGGCGGCGTCGGCCAGGGATTTCTTGAAGCTCAGCGCCATCGGGTTGAGCAGGTCTTCGGCCGCGATGGCGTTGCCGAAGACCGGGACCAGCATGGCGCCAGCAGTGCCGGCGCCGATTTTCAGAAAACTACGTCGTTCCATTGTGTCTCCATTTACCGCGCGTGTTTCCATATCCGCGCTGCGTCCCGTACGGTGGGCACCCCGTGCCCACGCGGATGCGTGCGCGTTGTTACCTTGTGTTGTGGCCTGCTTCCGATGCGCTGCCACGGTGCGTCCGAATGCGCATCGTTAAAGCGTCAACATGACGCGCACGTTCGCGTGGGCACGGAGTGCCCACCGTACGGTCAGCGCCAACATGCATGTCAGCGCCAACGGACCTTATACCGCGTCCGAGAGAGACGTAAAGTTAAAGTCGCGCACCTTCATCGACGGAATCACCATCGGATCCGGACCTTCGTCGCCACCGATCACCACCGGCTTGCCGATCTCCTCGATGTTGTTCAGCAGCCCCACCGGGCTTTCGTTGAAGCGGAAGTTCTTGATCGGGTGCTTGATCTTGCCGTTCTCGATGTAGAAGGTGCCGTCGCGGGTCAGGCCGGTCAGGGCCACCGACTGCGGGTCGACCATGCGGATGTACCAGGTACGGGTGACCAGCACGCCCTTCTTGGTGTTCGCGATCAGCTCCGCCGTGGTCTTGTCGGTGCCGCCCATGATGAAGTTGCCCGGGCTGCCGATCGAGCGCGCGTTCTTTTGCTTGGCCCAGTAGGCCGAGTAGTCCATCGCGGCCACGCGGCCATCCTTGATCAGCGCGGTGCGTTCGCGCGCGCGCATGTCGTTGTCCCACGGGAGCACCGGCACGTCCGGGTTCCATGGGTCGGTCCAGATGTTCACCTTCTCGTCGAACAGCTTGTCGCCCAGGCGGTTCTTGCCGCCGGCCTTGGACAGGAAGCTGCGGCCCTCATCGGCGCGGCGCGCGTCGAAGCCGTTGAACATATAGGCCAGCAAATCGCTGGTGGCGGCCGGCTCCAGCACCACGGTGTAGCGGCCCGGCTCCAGCGCTTTCGCATCGACCGAGCGCAGCGCCTTTTCGATGGCGACGTCGGCTGCCTCGCGCGGGTCGAATTTGGCCAGGTCGCGCGCCGAGCGCTTGACCCAGCCCGAGCCGCGGCCGTCTTCGGTGCGGATGGTGCAGGTGAAGTCGAGCGAAGTCAGGACCTGGTGGCCGAAGACGCCGTTCGAATTCGCGATGGTCTCGAACGAGGTGGTGTCGGTCAGGAAGCCCGCTGCCACCAGGCCCTGCTTGCGGCAGGCCTCAATGCTGTAAGCGGCGGCCTGGGCGCGGATTTCCGGGTCGATGTCGGCGGTCTTCTGGACAAAGGTGGCCGACTGCTTGAACGCGGCCTTGCCGACGGCCGGCATGAACTCCGGGTTCTCCGGCGCCAGGCGCGCCAGCTCTTCGGCGCGGCGCACCACGCGTTCGAGCGACTTGTCGTCGAACTCGTTGATGCTGGCGGTGCCCTGGCGCTTGCCGAAGGCGACGCGCACGGTGATGCTGGTGTCGTCGGTCAGGCCGGCGGTGGAGACGGCATTGCGGGCAAAGCGGATGTTACCGGCGCGCTTGCCGCCGATGCTGACGATGCACTCGTCGGCCTTGGTCAGCGACAGCACGCGGTCGCAGATGCGTTTGGTCTGTTCCTGGGTCAAAATGGTCATGTACTGTCCTTAGCCGATCTTGCGGGCGGTGTTGATCACGTTGATGCCATTGAAGCGCGCGGTCGATGACCCGTGCGAGACGATGGAAATCTGCGGTGGCTGGCCCTTGCCGTCGAAGAAGGAACCGCCCATGCGCCAGTCACGCTCGTCGCAGATGCCGCTGCAGGCGCTCCAGAATTCCTGGGTGTTGGCCTGGTAGGCCACGTCTTCGAGCATCTCGCCGATCTTGCCGTCCTTGATTTCGTAGAACAGCTGGCCGCCGAACTGGAAGTTGTAGCGCTGCTGGTCGATCGAGAACGAACCGTCGCCGACGATGTAGATGCCCTTCTTGATGCCCTTGACCATGTCGTCCGGCGACATCTTCTTCTTGCCGGCGGCGAGCGAGACGTTCGGCATGCGCTGGAACTGCACGTTGCTCCACGAGTCCGCGTACGAGCAGCCGTGCGACTCCTTTTCGCCGATGATGTGGGCCTGGTCGCGCGTGGCCTGGTAGTTGACCAGGATGCCGTCCTTGATGATGTCCCACTGCTTGCAGCGCACGCCTTCGTCGTCGTAGCCCACGGCGCCGAGCGAACCCGGGGTGGTCTTGTCGGCGACGATGTTGACGATCGGCGAACCGTACTTGAATGTCTTCGACTGCCATTTATCCAGCGTGGCGAAGCTGGTGCCCGCGTAGTTGGCTTCGTAGCCGAGCACGCGGTCGAGTTCCGTCGGGTGGCCGACCGATTCGTGGATGGTTAGGAACAGGTGCTCGGGGCTGAGCATCAGGTCGTACTTGCCCGGGGTGACCGACTTGGCGGTGAGCTTGCGCTTGGCGTCGCGGCCGGCGGCGCGCGCGTCTTCGACGATGTCGTAGGATTGGGTGTACAGGGTGGCGACGCCGCCGGCGGCCTTGATCTTGTGCTCGGGGCGGGCGTCGAGGTATTCGTAGCCCATGCCGACCGGGGCGCCCAGGCCCTGGCGCGAACGGAACTTGCCGCTGGCCTTGTCGACCGCGGTGGCGCTGAACGGCGCCCACAGGCGGTGCAGGTCCTGGTCGATGTAGGAGCCGTCGGTAGAAGCGAAGTACTTCTGCTGGTTCACCTGGAACAGCATCGACTGCATGAAGTTGGCGCCGCCGTCCATGCCGGCCTTGTTGGCGGCGATCAGCAGGTCGGCCTTGTCCTTGATCGGCACGGTGCGCCAGTCTTTCTTGATCGGCGTGGCCCAGGCGACTTCGCCCACGCCCTTCACCGGCGCCAGCTGCACCGGCTCGCTTTGCAGCTTGGCGTTGGCCTTGGCGATGGCGACGGCCTGGCGCGCGGCGCCGGCGATGCCGTCGTTGGTCATGTCGGAGGTGGCGGCGAAGCCATAGGCGCCATTCGCGATGACGCGCACGCCGACGCCGGCCGACTCGGTGTTGACCACGTTCTCGACGTTCAGGTCGCGCGTGGTGACGAACTGGTTCAGGTAGCGGCCGATGCGCACGTCGCAGTAGGAAGCGCCGGCCTTGGTGGCGGCGTTCAGCGCGATGTCGGCCAGCGCTTTTTTCGCCGAGGCGGCCATCGGATTGAGCAGCTCTTCAGCCGCGATTGCGCGGCCAGCCACGGGGATCAGCATCGAGCCAAAGGCGATGGTGCCGATGTTGAGAAAGGTACGACGTTCCATTCTGTCTCCTGAATTCAAGCTGCTTCTGGGGCGGCGCGCACACGGGCAAGCCGCGTATGTATATCGAGAACTCGTGGCTGCTGTCGCGGCAAGCGCGACGGCAAACTGCTCAACATTATCAGTAACCAAACGTTTTGAATAGGCAATCTTTGCGGTCGATACAAACTGGCTACACGGCTACGCATGGGTGCTGCATGCGGGGGCGTTTTTTGTATTGACACTCACCTGAAGAGTGCACGCGGATTCGCTTGACTGTGCCGTATGCATGCCTGATCATCGGGCGCGACGCTCAACCACAATGGAGACGCAACCGATGAAACGACTGATCCTGGCAGCAGCATTGGCCACTGGCCTGCTGGGCGCCGCCCAGGCCGACGACGCTTTGAAAGCCGCCATCGCCGGCGAACACCGCGCCGCCACCAATAGCGCGCGCGATGTCTACCGCCACCCTTACGAAACCCTGACCTTCTTCGGCATCAAGCCGACCATGACGGTGGTCGAGCTGGTGCCCTCGGGCGGCTGGTACACCGAGATCCTGGCGCCCTACCTGCGCGACAAGGGCAAGCTGATCGGCGCCGGCCAGGCCATCGCACCGGGCAACCGCTATGGCGAGGCGTTCAAGAAAAAGCTCGATTCGAATCCGGCGCTGTACGACAAGGTCGTGACCAGCGTGTTCGAGCCGCCGAGCCGCTACGAGATCGCCGCGCCGAACAGCGTCGACATGGTGCTCACCTTCCGCAACCTGCACAACTGGGTAGGCTATGGCGACGACTCGGTGCAGACGATTTTCAAGGAAATCCACAAGGTGCTGAAGCCGGGCGGCGTGCTGGGCGTGGTCGATCACCGCTTGCCGGCGTCGATGAAGCAGGACGAGAAGGCCTCGAGCGGCTACGTGCACGAATCGTATGTGATCAAGATGGCCGAGAGCGCGGGCTTCAAGCTGGCCGGACGGTCGGAAGTGAATGCGAACGCCAAGGACAAGGCGGACCACGACAAGGGCGTGTGGACGCTGCCGCCGGTGCTGGCGAACAAGGACAAGGATCGCGAGAAATACATCGCGATTGGCGAGAGCGATCGGATGACGTTGAAATTCGTGAAGCAGTAAGTGGACGGGGCCGGTGGCCCCGTTTTTTATCGTAGTGCCGGCATCTTCGTGAGGCAGGAATGATCGAGGCGGTGACCGTACGGTGGGCACGCCGTGCCCACGCGGAAGCGTGATGCGTGTTGGCGCCGTTTAATACCGGCACTCTGCAAAGCGTTGGCTGTCGCCCAAGATAGGAGTTAGCGATTGTTCTTTGAGACACGTTGTCTCGATACGCGCAGCGCGTCCAGAACAAGACCGCCGATGACATCGCATTCCGCGTGGGCACGGAGTGCCCACCGTACGGTTTAAGCCAACAATGAAAAAGGGGCTGCGAGCCCCTTTGCCGTTACTTCTTGGTCTTCACCGGCGTGAACAGCAAGTCATGGAAGTCATAGCTGAAGTCGGTCTCCTCCGACACCGCTTTCATCTTCACATGGTCGATGCTGCCGTCATGGTCCAGCGAGAACGTCGCATACGCATCGGCGTTGAAGTTGCGCTCCTTCCAGCGCACGATGAAGGTATCGTGCTGGAAGTGCTCCATTTCGCCCGTCAGATCAGGCGTCTTCGAGAACGACATCACCAGTTTGTTCCCGTTGCGCTTGACGTTCATGATGCCGTACCACGGATCCTCGTACTGGCCCTCGTAGGCCGACAGCGCCAGCGACGGCTTCGACGTCGACGCCCGTGTGGTCGATGCCGACTTCAGGCGCGCCAGCTCCTTCGCATGCGCCTCTTCCTCGACATCGGACACCAGCTTGATCCAGTCGGTCGGCGTGGAACCGGTCATGTACTGGTCCATCAGGCGGTACTGCAGCGCGCTCAGGGCGCCGCCGCTTTCGGCATTGGTCAGGATCGCGATGCCCAGCTTCGATTCCGGCACCAGCAGTACACGCGAATAGAAGCCTTGCAGCGCGCCGCCGTGCATGGCGACCAGCTGGCCCTTGTAGTCGCGCAGCTGGAAGCCCAGGCCATAGGCGTAGAAGTTCGGCTTGGTGGATGCTAGCGGGCCTTTCGGCGTGCCGATCTTCATCGGCGTCTGCGCGGTCCACATCTCGCGCGACTGCGCTTCGGACCATAAACGCAATTCCTTGCCGTCCGCGCCCTTGGCGCCGGCCACGCGGCCGCCGTCGAGCAGCACCTGCATCCACTTGGCGATGTCTTCGGCATTCGTGTTGATACCCACCGCGCCAACGGCGTTCGCCACCGGCATCGACTTCACGGCGCTGATCTTGTCCTTGATCTTGCTGTGCGCGTTCGAGGCGTTCGGGTTGCCCTCGTTTTCCGCCAGGCTGGTGGTGGTCGTGCTCATGCCCACTGGGTTCAGGATGCGCTCGCGCACTGTGTCGCCCCAGGATTTACCGGACTTCTGGGCGATGATCTTGCCGGCCACAATGTACAGCAGATTGTCGTAGGCATAGCTGCTGCGGAAGCTGGTGGCCGGGCGGATGTAGCGCAGCTTCTCGATGATCTCGTCCGTGCTGAAATTCGTGGTTGGCCACCACAGCAGGTCGCCCGCGCCCAGGCCCAGGCCGCTGCGGTGGGTCAGCAGATCGCGCACCGTCATTTCGCGGGTGACGTAGGCGTCGTACATCTGGAAGTCCGGCAGGTGCTTGACCACCGGGTCGTCCCATTTCAGCTTGCCCTCGTCGACCAGCATCGCCAGCGCGGCGGCGGTAAAGGCCTTCGAGTTCGAGGCGATTTCGAACAGGGTCTTGCCGTCCACTTTCGCCGGCTCGCCGAGTTTGCGCACGCCGAAGCCGCGCGCGGCGATCACTTGACCGTCCTTGACGACGGCAATCGCGATGCCGGGCACGTCGAAGGCCTTCATGGTGCGGGTGACGTCCTGCTCCAGGTCGTAGGCGGAGATGGGCGCGATGGCGGCGATGGCCGGCGCGGCCTGCGTCTGGGCTTGGGCGCCGGCGAAGGTGGCGGAATAGGCGATCAGGATTGCGGCTGCAAGGTGTTTCATATGTTGCACTCTCTGGTTCCTTTTATTGTTTGGCCATCTGTTTATCGACGCTGCCCTGGGTTTCGGGGTGGTAGCGTTCGCGGGCGGATTTGTAGACGTTCTCGGCCCAGGCGCGGTCCTCGGCGTTGGCGCGCAGTGCGGTGTACAGCGGCACCACGAACTTCTGGCGGCCGACGCTCATCAGGAAGGCGTTCAGCTGCGGGCGGATGTCGCGGTAGCCGGCGTGCACGGCGGCGCGGTAGAAGCGGAAGGCGACTTCGTTGTTGCCGGTCCTGGCCAGGCCGAATGCCAGGTCCAGTTCCTTCAGGCGCTTCGCATCCACCTTGTTGTCGATATCGTTCAGGAACTTCATCCACTCGGCGGCCGTCCAGCCTTTGGTGTCGAGCTTGGCGGTCGGCAGTTCGCCTTTGATCCAGGCGGCGGTGGCGGCGTCCAGCGCCGTCAAGCGCTGCGACCTGGCGTGCTTCGCGCTCGCCGGGATGCCCGGGCCGTACAGCCATTCGTCGAGTTCAGCGTCGCTCATCACCTCGGGATGCTTGGCCAGCAGATTGGAACGCAGGTAGGCGATGAACTGGCCGGTGGTCACGCTCTGGAAGGCGTGGCTGTCGAACCAGCCGCGCAGGAAGGGATCGAACACGGCGCGGCCGGCGCGCTCTTCCAGCGTGCGCAGGAACCAGGCGCCCTTCGGGTAGGCCAGGCCTTCGTCGGTATAGGTATCCGAACCCGTGTCGGCGGCGCGCGTGACCAGGGCCTGCTTGGCCGGCGGGATCTCCTTCAGCGAGTCGATCGCTTCTTCCTGCTCCAGCTGCAAATTCATCAGCGCGACTTCTTCACCGTACAGGACTTCCAGGATGCGCGTGGTCACGTAGGTGGTGAAACCTTCGTTCAGCCACCAGTGCTTCCACGAAGCGTTGGTGACCAAGTTGCCCGACCAGCTGTGCGCCAGTTCGTGGGCGATCAGGTCGACCAGGCTGCGGTCGCCGGCGATCATGGTCGGGGTGAGGAAGGTCAGGCGCGGATTCTCCATGCCGCCGATCGGGAAGGACGGAGGCAGCACCAGCATGTCGTAGCGTCCCCAGCGATACGGGCCGTAGAGCGACTCGGCGGCTTCGACCATCTTCTCGGTGTCGGCCAGTTCGTAGGCGGCGGCCTGCATGCGCAGCGGCTCGGCGTAGACGCCGGTGCGGCTGCCCAGGGTGCGCGCTTCGAGTTCGCCGATGCCGATGGCCAGCAGGTAGGACGGAATCGGCTGCGGCATGGTGAACTTCCAGCCGCCCTTGCCGGTGGCTTTCGGGTTGTTATCGGCGCTCATCACCACGCGCAGGCCTTGCGGGGCCTGGATGCGCGCGGTGTAGGTGAAGCGCACCGACGGCGTGTCCTGCACCGGCACCCAGGAGCGCGCGTTGATCGACTGCGACTGGCTGAACATGAAGGGACGCTTGCCGGATAGGGTCTGGGCCGGCGTCAGCCATTGCAGGGCGCTGGCGGTGGGCGCGGTGTGGTAGTGGATGCGCACCTTGGGCGCTTGCGCGGGCAGCTGCACATGCAGGGCCTGGCCCTTCTCCTGGTCGAACTTGTCGAGGCTGTACTTCGCCGGGGTCCAGCGGCCCATGGCATCCTGGGCTTCGATCTTCGAGATCGTCAGTTCGCGCGTGTCGAGGTCGAGGGTGCGGGCGGACTTGTCGAGCCAGTCGAGCGAGAGTTCGGCAAAGCCGGACAGGGTTTTCTTTTCGAAGTCGGCCTTCAGGTCCATGTGCAGGGCGCGGGTGCGCACCTGGTCGTAGTTGGCATAGCTCAGGGGGTCGAGTGCGAGGGCCTGGGCGCTGGCCGTGCCGAGGATGGCGCACAGGGTGGCGCGCAGCAAGGTACTGGTTGTCATGGTGTCTCGTTGGTGGTGAGGCCGGCGCTGGGACGGCGGAAGCAGCTGGGCAGGATAGCACTTTAGGGTGGCGTCGGAAAGCGTGCCGGCACAGAAGCGGTGGGTTCGAGAACCCACCCTACGCCGGTGGAGGTTCAAGCGCCGTATCCCGCCGCCAGCGCCGTATTGACGCGCTGGCGTGAAGCCGACTCTGCTATGATCCGCGCTTTTGCACGCACCACCTTATGGATGCCTTCCTGGTCGCTACCGGCATCGTCGGCCTCGCTGAAATCGGCGACAAGACGCAGCTCCTGGCCTTTCTCCTCGCCGCGCGCTTTCGCCGTCCGCTGCCCATCGTTGCCGGCATCTTTGTCGCCACCCTGCTCAATCACGCTTTTGCCGCCGCCGTCGGCGCCCTGGTGAGCGAGCTGCTGGGACCTTCAAGCATGCGCTGGGTGCTGGGCCTGTCCTTCCTTGGCATGGCGGTGTGGGCGATGATTCCGGACGAAGTCGACGAGACCGAGGCTTCGCTGGCCAGGTTCGGTGTGTTCTTCACGACCGTGCTGGCGTTCTTCATCGCGGAGATGGGAGACAAGACGCAGGTGGCCACCGTGGCGCTGGCGGCGCGTTATCACGAGATCGCGGCGGTGGTGGCCGGGACCACCTTCGGCATGATGCTGGCGAACGTGCCGGCGGTGTACTTTGGGGAGCGGATCGCGAACAAGATTCCGCTGGGGCTGGTGCACGGGATTGCGGCCTTGATCTTCGCGGCCCTGGGCGTGGCCACGCTGCTGGGCGTCGGCGAAGGTTTCGGGCTGTAGGGTGGACGGGTTTCCCGTCCACGCGTTCAACGAACGCATGCATATCGAACCGCGCATCTGTTCCACGCATGCATATCGAACTGCGCATCTGTTCCACCTGCGGTTGAACGCGTGGACGGCAGAGCCGTCCACCCTACGCGCAACGCAACGATCGCCGGCATCATCGGCATCGGCGTTCAACCGGCCGTATCACATCAACGCCAGCGGCTCATCCACTTGTCGTAGAAACCGAGGTCGCGCGGCACGGCGCCGGTGACGGCGCAGATCGCGCCGGCGAATTCGTTGGCGCGCGCCAGCGTCACCTCCAGCGGCCAGCCGCGTGCGCGGCCCAGCAGGAAGATCGCCGAGAAGGCATCCCCTGCCCCCACCGTATCGATGACGAAAGGCGGCGCCGGCGTGTCGCGCGTGTCGATCGTGCTGCCGTCGCGGTCGAAGTAGACCGAGCCGCGGTGGCCCAGGGTCACGATCAAGGCCTGCAGGCCGAACATCTGCACCAGCCCCGCACAGGCCGAGCGGGTTTCGCCGGCAGCCAGCGGCGGATCGTTCGGGCCGAGCTGGAAGTACCACTGGAATAAAGACTGCAGCTCTTCCTCGTTCACCTTCACGATGTCCGCCGCGTGCAGCGCGTGGAAGACGGTGCGCTCGCCGTACTGGCCTTCGCGCAGGTTCAGGTCGAGGAAGCGCGTGGCCCCTGTAGCGGACAGGAGCGCCTGCAGCGTGCCGCGCGAGCGTTCGCCGCGCTGGGCCAGGATGCCGAAGTAGATGGCGGATGGCTTGACCGACGTGAGCGCCGCCAGCGCGGCCTCGCGTTCGATGTAGTCGTAGGCCTGGTTCGGCACGATCACGAAGCGGTGGCCCCTGGCCAGGCGCTCGACCAGCACGTGGCCGGTTTCCTCGATGGCGTCGCGCTGCAGGCCGGCCTGCGACATGGCGAAGCGCTCGAACTCGGCGCGCACGCTTTCGCCGTTGCGGTCTTCGCCGACGCGGGTGATCATCAGCTGCGGCGCCATGAAGGCGGCCAGGTGGCGCGCGACGTTGAAGGGCGCGCCGCCCACCACCTGCTCGGTGGCGAAGTCGTCGACCAGGGCTTCGCCGAAGACGACGGTCGTCGTTTTATCCACTGCGCCGTCCACTTCCGCGCTCACGCTTCGAAGGGCACGGTGTCCTTGAAGGACGCGCGCTCGGCGAGCTTGTCGTGCAGGCGGGCCAGGTTGGCGTGGTCGCCGCGCCAGTCGATTTCCGGGAAGCGGAAGCTCAGCCAGCCCAGCGCGCAGCCGACGGCCACATCGGCCAGCGAGTAATTTTTCCCCATGCAGAAGGCGCCGTCGCCGAGCTTGTCGGACATGACCTGCAGGCCGGCCGTCACCTTGCCCAGCTGGCGCGCGATCCACTGCGGGCTTTGCTGTTCCTGCGGACGCAGCGTGCGTTCCAGGCGCACCAGCACGGCTGCATCGAGCACGCCGTCGGCCAGCGCTTCCCAGACCTTGACGTCGGCGCGGTCGCGGCCGTTTCCGTTGGCCGGCAGCAGCTTGCACACGGGCGTGAGGGTGTCGAGGTACTCGGCGATCACGCGCGAGTCGTAGAGGGCGCTGCCGTCTTCCATCACCAGGCAGGGCACCTTGCCGAGCGGGTTGGACAGGTGGACCTGGGTGCTCGCGGCCCAGACGTTATCGAGCTCGAAGGAGTAGTCGAGCTTCTTTTCCGCCATCACGACGCGGACCTTGCGCACATAGGGACTGGTGGTCGAACCGATGAGTTTCATAGATGCTCGGAAAGGATAATTTAACAAGAGTATAACATTGGGCATCCCCTGGAAAACCGCCGTCCGGCTTGCATTTGCTACGCCTGCAACAGAGGACGCGGGCCAGTCCAATGGTAAAATCGACGTTTTTGCACGGACGCCCGCCATGACCGCTACCGCCCCACTTTCCTCCCTGTCGGCCCTGTCGCCGCTCGACGGCCGCTACGCCGCCAAGACCGACAAGCTGCGCCCGATCCTGTCCGAAGCCGGCTTCATGCACCACCGCGTGAAGGTCGAAATCTCCTGGCTGCAGGCCCTGGCCCAGGCTGGCTTCGACGAGATCAAGCCGTTCTCGGCGGAAGCAATCGCCCACCTCGACAAGATGGCCACGGACTTCAGCGAAGCCGACGCCGCGCGCATCAAGGAAATCGAAGCGGTCACCAACCACGACGTGAAGGCGGTCGAGTACTGGCTGAAGGAACAGGTGAAGGACGTGCCGGAGCTGGTGGCGGCGTCGGAATTCATCCACTTCGGCTGCACCTCGGAAGACATCAACAACACCTCGCACGGCATGATGCTGAAAGCCGCGCGCGACGGCGTGATCGTGCCGGCCCTGCAGAACGTGATTGCCAGGCTCACCGAGATCGCCCATGTGAACGCCGAGCTGCCGATGCTCTCGCGCACCCACGGCCAGACCGCCAGCCCGACCACCCTCGGCAAGGAATTCGCCAACGTGGTCGCGCGCCTGCAGCGCGCCGTGAAGCGCATCGCCGACGTCGAGATCCTCGGCAAGATGAACGGCGCGGTCGGCAACTACAACGCCCACCTGTCGGCCTACCCGGGCTTCGACTGGCAGGCCTTCTCGAAGGACGTGATCGAATCGCGGCTTGGCTTAACGTTTAATCCGTACACCATCCAGATCGAGCCGCACGACTACATGGCCGAGATGTTCGACGCAATTGCACGCGCCAACACCATCCTGCTGGACCTGAACCGCGACATCTGGACCTACGTCTCGCTGGGCTACTTCAAGCAGAAGCTGAAGGCGGGCGAAATCGGTTCGTCGACCATGCCGCACAAGGTCAATCCGATCGACTTCGAGAACTCGGAAGGCAACCTGGGCCTGGCCAACGCGGTGCTGCGCCACATGGCCGAAAAGCTGCCGGTCTCGCGCATGCAGCGCGACCTGACCGATTCGACCGTGCTGCGTAACATCGGCGTCGGCTTCGGCTACGCCCTTCTGGCCTACGACAGCTGCCTGCGCGGCCTGAACAAGCTGGAAGTGAACGCCGCCCGTCTGGAAGCGGACCTCGACGCCAGCTGGGAAGTGCTGGCCGAGCCGGTGCAGACCGTGATGCGCCGTTATGGCATCGAGAATCCGTACGAACAGTTGAAGGAACTCACACGCGGCAAGGGCATTACGCGTGAAGCGCTGCAGGAGTTCATCGGCACGCTGGCCGTGCCGCAGGAAGCCAGGGACCTGCTGCTGGCGATGACGCCGGCGAATTACACGGGGATTGCGGCGCAGTTGGCCAAGGCGATCTGAGGATCGTCTCCGTATGAAAAAAGCCCGCGTCAGTGATGATGCGGGCTTTTTTGTTCATGGCGCCAACCGCGTCATCGGCGATGGCGTTGTAGGGTGGGTTCTCGAACCCACCATGACGCAACGGAGGACGAATCGCAACGCGATGCGATGACGCATCGACCGCATGTGGTGGGTTCGGAGAACCCACCCTACGCACCCACCGCCGCATCAATGCGTCCACACCAGCTTGACGCCCACCCTGCGCTCCAGCTCCAGCCTGGTCGCCACCGGCCCGTACTCGCCGTGGCTACCGTTCAAATTCTGCCCCACCACCGACAGCTCCAGGTTCGGCCGCAAGCGCAAGCCGAAGCGCGCATCCAACGCCCAGTACCCCGGCACGCCAGGATTCTCCAGCGCCGCCACCTTGCGCACTGCCACTTCCAGCTCGCGCCGCTCGTCGAACGTATAGTTCGAGCGCAGCTGCAGCGTGTGCTCCGGGTCCTTGCCCGCGGTCCCCGGCCCGGCCGCATCGTTGCTGCCCGCCTTCAGGCGCAAGCGTTCGTGCAGCGCCGTGAACCCGCCCGACAGGCGCCAGGCGCGGTTCAGCTGGTAGCTGCCCCACATCTCGATTCCGGTCGCCCTGCCCTGCATCAGGCTGCCGAAGGTGAGGAAGGTAAACGTCGGATCGATCTCCTGGGTGCGCAGGTGGTCGTACTCGTTGTGGAACACGGTCGCCGAATACGACAGCCCCGGCAGCGGCTGGCCGCGGTAGCCGAGTTCGAACACCTTGGCCACCTCGGCACGCACCGCACGCCCGCCCTGCAGCAGATAGGGCGGGCGGCCCGGGATATACGCGTCGACATCGAGCCGGGTCGGCGCACGCACCGTGCGCGAGACGGCCGTCCACAGCGCATGGTGCGGGTCGAGGCGCCAGGACAGGCGCGCGGTCGGCAGGAGTTCGTTGCCGGTGTAGTCGTTGCGCTCGACGCGGGCGCCCAGGGTCAGGCTCAGGTCGGGGCGTAGAGCGATCTCGTCCTGGGCGAACAGGCTGGCCCAGGCCTGCTGTTCGCGCGCCGGCAAAAAGGCGATGACCTCGCTGTTGGTCACGCGGTCCCAGCTGTGGCGGTAGTTCGCCCCCCACACCAGGCTGTGGGCGCCCTGCAGCGGCAGCGTGTGCTGGAACTGCAGGTCGGCGATCGACAACGATTCGGTAAACGTCGGCGGCACGGCACGCCGGGTGTGGTCGAGGTAAGCCTGCACGCTCAGGCTGCCGCCATCGGCGAGCGCATGCTGCCAGCGTCCGGTAAGGTTCGCGACTTCGGTATCGATGTCGCCCAGGCGCAGATCCGTGCCGCTGACCGCGATGGCGCCCGGCTCGGGCTGCTCCAGCCGGCCGCGCAGCACATTGCCGTTGACGCTGAAGGTATCGCCGCCGCGCGCCCAATCGGCGCGGAAACCGATTTGCGCCTGGCGCCAGGCATCGTTCACGCGCACCCCGTTTTCCAGTTCGCCGGCGGAGCGGCGCAGCGTCTTGCCGTAGACGCGCCAATCGATGTCGCCGCGCTTGCCGCCCTGGCGGAAAGCCAGGTCGGCGCCATCGCTGCCCACGCCCAGCACGGCCAGGCTGCCCGCAGTCGCCGCGGCCGAACGGGTGGTGATGTTGATCACGCCATTCACCGCGTTCACGCCCCACATGGTGCCGCCCGGTCCGCTGATGACCTCGATACGCTCGACATCTTCCAGCATCACGTCCTGCATGTCCCAGAACACGCCGGAAAACAGCGGCGCATACACCGAGCGGCCGTCGATCATCACCAGCAGTTTGTTCGGCGCGCTGTTGCTGCTACCGTTCAGGCCGCGCGCGCTGATCGCATAGCCATAGCTGCTGGTCTGCGCCACCTGCAGGTTGGGCGCCAGGCGCAGTGCCTCGGGCAGGCTGCGCGCGCCGGCGCGGCGAATGTCCTCATTGGTGATGACGAACACCGAGGCCGGTGCATCCTGCAGGCGCTCGGGTTTCCTGGAGACGGAGGTGACCTGGATGTTCGCCAGTTCCTCGATCGACAGATCGGCGAAATCGGCTTGCGGCGCAGGAAGGAGCAGCGGCGGCGACGTTGCGGGCTGCGCAAGCGTGGCGGCCGGCGCCGGCGCTGCAGCGCCCAGCGCGATGGCAACCGAGACGGCCAGCGCGCACGGACGCGACACAGACAAGGGATGGTGCATGACTTCCTTTGCTACGGTGCGGCGCAGAGCCAGGTTCCACTCATTCGGCCGCGCTAAATAGATAAATTCACGCCTGCCTTGATTTTACATTCTGTGGCATCGCGGCTGTGCACGTTTAACAATCCATGATAGTGTACAGAAAGAAACTATATCGACTCCAGCAATCCCCTGGCTTTTTTTGCTATAGTCTGGCGCTAATCAGTACGAACACGGACAATCACCATGCAGCGTTATTCTTCCGTCGCCATCGCCCTGCACTGGCTGATCGCCATTCTCATCATCGGGACCTTCACGCTCGGCTGGGTGATGACCGACATCCCCGGCCTGACGCCCACCAAGCTGCGCTACTTTTCCTGGCACAAATGGGCCGGCGTAACGGTGCTGGCCCTGGCCGCGCTGCGCCTGCTGTGGCGCCTGCGTTCGCGCCCGCCGGCCTACCCGGCCCACATGCCCACCTGGCAGCGCCACGCCGCCCACTCGCTGCACGGCCTGCTCTACGTGCTGATGTTCGCCGTGCCCCTGTCCGGTTATTTCTACAGCCTGGCGGCCGGCGTGCCGGTCGTGTATTTCGGCCTGTTCCCGCTGCCGACGCTGATCGAGGCCGATCAAGCCCTGAAGCCGACGCTCGGCGCCCTGCACTACTGGCTCAACATGCTGCTGGCGGCCCTGGTGGCCATCCACGTGCTGGCCGCGTTCAAGCATCTGCTGCTGGACCGCGACGGCGTGATGCAGCGCATGCTGCCCTTTTCCAAATAAGGAGTTTCCGATGACACCCCTGCGTTTCCTGCTCGCCGCCGCCCTGTTCGCAGGCGCCGCCCACGCCGCCCCGCTGAAGACCGACCTGGCGAAAAGCAGCGTCTCGGCCACCTTCAAGCAAATGAACGTGCCGGTCGAAGCCAAATTCAAGACGTTTAGCGCCCAGATCGACTACGATGCCGCCAAGCCGGAAGCATCGAAGGCCACGGTCGACATCGGCACCGCCAGCATGGACCTGGGCGACCCGGAATACAACCGCGAGGTTGCCAAGAAAGAGTGGTTCAATACGGCGCAGTTCCCGAAAGCGACCTTCGTATCGACTTCGATCAAGCCGGCCGGCGCGGACAAATTGAATGTTGCCGGCAAGCTGACGATCAAGGGCAAGACCGCCGACGTGGCGTTTCCGCTGACGGTGAAGGCGGCAGGCAAGCAGCAGGTGTTCGAGGGCCAGTTGCCGATCAAGCGGCTGGCTTTTAACATTGGCGAAGGCGAGTGGAAAGACACCAGCATGGTCGCCGATGAAGTTGTCATCAAGTTCCGCGTTACCGCGGGCCAGTAAATAAACAAACTCAACCAAGCTCAACCAAGGGATGTACACATGAAACTCAAGTTCTTTGTCGCCGCTACCCTGGCCACCAGCGCCAGCCTCGCCTTTGCCGCCGCCGATACCTACAAGATCGATCCGGGCCACACCTACCCGAGCTTCGAAGCCGACCACATGGGCATTTCCGTCTGGCGCGGCAAGTTCACCAAGACCGAAGGCACGATTACCCTCGACCGCGCCGCGAAGACCGGCAGTGTCGACATCACCGTGGACATGAACAGTGTCGATTTCGGCCACGAAAAGATGAACGAGCACGCACGCAAGCCGGACATCTTCGACGTTGCCCAGTTCCCGACCGCGACTTTTAAAGGCAACAAGGTGCGCTTCAATGGCGATACGCCGGTGGCAGTCGAAGGCCAGTTCACGCTGCACGGCGTGACCAAGCCTCTGACCCTGACCATCAACAAGTTCAAGTGCATCGACCACCCGATGCTGAAGCGTGAGGTCTGCGGCGCGGATGCGTCGGCCACCTTCCAGCGCAGCGATTTTGGCGTGAGCTTCGGCTTGCCGCGCTTCTCGCCGGAAGTCAAACTCGCGATCCAGGTCGAAGCGGTCAAGCAATAACTTGTAGGGTGGACCGGGCCACGAAAGGCGCTTTTCCCGTCCACGCGTTGATAGTTAGCAGCAAGGTCATCGGACACGAGAATAGGACCGATATCGATCGACGCGTGGACGGCGAAGCCGTCCACCCTACGAAAACAAAAAGCCCCGCCGCATCGCTGCAGCGGGGCTTTTTTACGTCCGGCTAATTACTTGCCGTCGCGGTCCGAGTCACCCGGAATCGCGCGCTCGACGCGGTCCCATGCGGCGCGGCTGGCGACCTTGGCGTGGTCCCACGACAGGCGCGAGGAACCGCGGGTGCTGTTCCACTCGTCCGACAGGTAGGATTCGTTCTGGTCGTAGCTGCCCGGATAGCGGCCCTTGCCGTTGTAGCCCAGCGCGTAGGCCGGTGCGTAGTCGTCGTAGGTGTAGCCCGGGGTATAGTGCGACTGGTTCTGGTAGTTGTTGCGCCAGTAGTCGTCTTCGTGCGCTGGATTGACCAGGCCGCCGACGCCCTTGCCGGCCATGCCGCCGACCGCGGCGCCAACGCCCGCACCGACCACCATGCCGACCGGGCCGCCCACGGCGCCCACCGCTGCACCAGCAGCCGCACCGCCGCCGGCGCCCACGCCCTTGGCCAGGTTATGGTCGTGCAGCTCGTCGCCAGGCGCCGAGTTGGCCACTTCGCCCACGCCCTTGCCGGCTGCACCGCCAGCCAGGCCGCCGATCACGGCGCCGGCAGCCATGCCGACCGGGCCGCCGACCGCGCCCACCGTGGCGCCAGCCACTGCGCCGCCGGCGCCGCCGACGCCTTGCGCCAGGTTATGGTCGTTCAGGTCGTCGGTCGCTTTTGGATTCACCACTTCGCCCGCGCCACGGCCGGCAGCGCCGCCCGCCAGGCCGCCGACGACGGCACCGGCTGCCATGCCGATCGGGCCGCCGACGGCGCCGATCGCGGCACCGGTGGCCGCACCGGCGCTGGCGCCGACGCCTTTGGCCAGGTGGTGTTCGGCCAGGTCGTCGCCGGATTTTGGATTCACGACTTCGCCAGCGCCCTTGCCGGCGATACCGCCGGTAACCGCGCCGATGGCGGCGCCGGCCACCATGCCGACCGGGCCGGCCGCTGCACCGATACCGGCGCCAACCAGCGCGCCCGCCGTGCCGCCGACGCCGGCGCCGATCACGTGCGAGCCGCCGCTTTCGGTCCACGAGCGGTGGATGTGGGCCGCGTCTTCGTCGGAACGGGCGTTCACGCCCATCAGGATGCCGCCGTTATGGATGCCTTCTTCATAGTGCTTGGCACGCTCTTCCGGAATGCCGGCGCCGATCAGTGCACCGATCAGGCCGCCGGTGATGCCGCCCGCGCCGGCGCCGGCCAGGGCTGCCGCCAGCGGACCGGCCACGACCAGGCCAACGCCCGGCAGTACCAGCGTGGTGCCGACTGCGGCGATACCGGCCAGCACGGCGCCGATGGTGCCGCCGATGCCCGCGCCGATGCCGGCGCCTTCGGCCGCTTTGCTGCCCAGTTCGGTATCGGTGTCGGCGAAGTGGGTCTTGCGGGTCGAATCCGACATCATCAGGTTGACGTCGTCGCGGCCATAGCCGCGGTCGGAAATCGAACCATAGGCGCGCTCGGCGCTGGCGCGATCGGGGAACAGGCCGGTGACCATGCGCGACTGCTGGTTGTTGTTGGTCGTGTCGTAGCTCATGATGAATCCTTTCGAAAAGGTCTAACGCGGAATCGGGGTGCAACGCGCCCCAATGTGGGGCGTTGCCGGTCCGTGAACGATATGCCTGCCGAGCTGTCCACTTCTGTTCGTTGACGCACCCTGTCCAGGACATTCCCGGCGTCAACTAACCGCCTCTTGGTCAACATCAGACTACGCATCGAGCGCTGGTCGAAGCGGCATCAAATCCGGCGCCGGAACACGCACAGCAGATTCGTCGTCTAACGTTACTTGCCGCACCGACCCGCTACGGTTGGAATCCGTAGACTTTTTCACATGGCCACTCAAACAATTGGCCTCAGGTAGGTTTTTTCACTATGAGGAGGAACTAAAAATGCTATTCATTATCTGGATCGTTGTCGGTGGTATCCTGGGCTGGCTTGCAAGCATGGTCATGAAGACCGATGCCGAGCAAGGCATGATTCTGAACGTCGTGGTCGGTATCGTCGGCGCCTTCCTGGGTGGCTGGCTGCTGTCGCCGCTGTTCGGTTCGGGCACCATCAATTCGGACGACTTCAGCGTGTCGTCGCTGCTGGTTTCCTTCCTGGGCGCTGTCATCCTGCTGGCCATCGTCAATCTGCTGCGCCGCGGCCGCGTTCGTTAATACAAAGTGGTAAGCCATTTATAAAAACCAACGCCTGATGCGTTGGTTTTTTTTTGATCGGTTCTTCCAGAATTCAAATGCGCTCCAGAATCTTCACCATCGTCCTGATCACCAGCATCGTCACCCTGCTGGCCGGCTTCCTCGCCCTGAACTTCATGCCGAGCGAAAAGCAGATCGAGACCCAACTGACGCGCCAGTACGATATCCACGACGCCCAGTTCCGGCGCTCGATGGGTGTGCTGCTGGGGCCGCCCATCATCGAGGGCAACAAGGTCGATGTACTGTTGAACGGCGACCAGATCTTCCCGGCCATGCTGGACGCCATCCGCAAGGCGAAAACCAGCATCACCTTCGAAACCTATATCTACTGGTCCGGCACCATCGGCCACGAATTCCGCGACGCCCTGGCCGAGCGCGCCCGCGCCGGCGTCAAGGTGCACGTGATGCTCGACTTCGTCGGCAGCATCAAGATGGACGACGATTCATTGAAAACGATGCGCGACGCCGGCGTGCAGGTACAGCGCTACCACAAGCCGGCCTGGTGGAAACTGGCGCGCCTGAACAACCGCACCCACCGCAAGCTCCTGATCGTCGACGGCCAAATCGGCTTCACCGGCGGCGTCGGCATCGCCGACCAGTGGCGCGGCAATGCCCAGGACGAAGACCACTGGCGCGACACCCATTTCCGCGTCGAAGGCCCGGTGGTCGGCCAGATGCAGGCCGTGTTCACCGATAACTGGACCAAGTCCACCGGCACCGTCCTCGACGGCCCCGATTACTTCCCGCCGCTGCAGGCACGCGGCGAGATTCCGGCGCAAATGTTTTCCAGCTCGCCCACCGGCGGCAGCGCCAGCATGCACCTGATGTACCTGATGGCCATTACCGCCGCGCGCCAGTCGATCCTGCTGTCGGCTTCCTACTTCGTGCCGGACGAACTGGCGATCAAGGCCCTGGTGGCAGCCGCCAAGCGCGGCGTCGACGTGCGCATCATCACGCCGGGCAAGGACATCGATTCCGACATCGTGCGCGTGGCCTCGCGCGAGCGCTGGGGTCCGCTGCTGGAAGCCGGCATCAAGATCGCTGAATACCAGCCGACCATGTACCACGTGAAAGCGCTGATCGTCGACGACATGATGGTCTCGGTCGGTTCCACCAACTTCGATAACCGCTCGTTCAGCATCAACGACGAAGCGAATTTGAACCTGCTCGACCCGGCCTTTGCCAAGTCCCAGCGGGAAGTCTTCGAGGACGACTGGAAGCGCGCGCGCCCGATCACACTGGAGGCCTGGCGCAATCGTCCGGTGATGGAAAAACTGGCCGGCGAAGCGGCCTCGCTGCTGGGGTCGCAGCTGTAAAGACCGCGTGTCACGAAACGGAAATATTGGTTGACGAGGCAACAGTGGAGTACCCATACTCCGGGGTGCTCCGCGGAGCCGGACGCTCCTGATATCAACCATCCCTGACACGCGAATGAAAAAGACCCTTCTCTCGCTCGCCATCCTGACCAGCTTCGCCGCACAAGCGGACGAAGGCATGTGGATGCCGCAGCAGCTGCCACAAGTAGCCCAGCAACTGAAAGCCGCCGGCCTGGAACTCGATCCGGCCACCCTGACCAAGCTGACCGAATTCCCGATGGGCGCCATCGTGAGCCTGGGCGGTTGCTCGGCTTCCTTCGTGTCGCCGCAGGGCCTGGTCATCACCAACCACCACTGCGTGTACAACAGCGTCGCCGTCAACTCGACCCCTGAGCGCGACCTGCTGGCGAACGGCTTCCTGGCCAAGACCCTGGGCGAAGAAGTGCCGGCCGCGCCGGGCAGCCGCGTCTTCGTGACCGAAGAAGTGACCAACGTCACCGACCAGATCATCGACAAGAAAGTCGCCAAGCTGAACGGCAAGGCGCGCATCGACGCGATCGAAAAGAACCAGAAGGAAATGGTTGCTGCCTGCGAGAAGACCCCGGGCTACCGCTGCACCGTGGCCAGCTACTACGGCGGCCTCGAGTTCTACCGCCTGAAACAGCTGGAAATCCGCGACGTGCGCCTGGTGCACGCACCGCCGTCGGGCGTGGGTAAATTCGGTGGCGACACCGACAACTGGATGTGGCCGCGCCACACCGGCGACTACGGCTTCTACCGCGCCTACGTCTCGAAAGATGGCAAGGCCGCCGACTTCGCCGCCGACAACGTCCCTTACGTGCCGAAGCACTTCCTGAAGCTGGCCACCGAAGGCTCGAAGGAAGGCGATTTCATCATGGTCGCCGGCTACCCCGGCCGCACCAACCGCCACCGCCTGCCGTCGGAAGTGCAGTACACCTTCGACTGGAACTACCCGGCCTTCGTACAAGCCTCGGGTGAAGTGCTGGCCATCATCGAACGCGAAACCAAGAACGACCCGGCCGCCAAGCTGAAGTACGCCGGCCAGATCGCGGGCGTGAACAACTACTACAAGAACCGCAAGGGCATGCTGACCTCGTACGGCGAGAGCGACTTCCTGCAGCGCAAGACCGCCGAACACAATGCCCTGAAGGCATGGGTGAACAGCGACGCCGCGCGTAAAAAGCAGTTCGGCGCCGACATCGACACCGCCGAGAAGCTGATCGCCGAGCGCGATGCCCACACCAAGCAGGGCTTCTACCTGGGCTACGCCCAGCCACGCTTCCTGAGCTCGGCACGCAGCCTGTACCGCCTGGCCAACGAGCGCACCAAGCCGGACGCCGCCCGTAAATCGGGCTACCAGGAACGCGACATGGCGCGCGTCACCTCGGTCATCACCGGCCAGGACCGCACCTACGACGAAAAGGTCGACAAGGCGCTGGTCATGAACTTCCTGACCAAGTACCTGGCCCAGCCAGCCGCCGAGCAGGACAAGGCCTTCAACGACGCCCTCGGCCTGCGCGCAGGCATGAGCCAGGAAGAACTGAAAGCCGCCCTGGACAAGGCCTACGCCGGTTCGAAACTGGCCAACAAGGAAGAGCGCGTGACCTGGCTGAAGAAGTCGCCGGCCGAATTCAAGGCCAGCAACGACAGCTTCATCAAGGCAGCCGTTGCCATGTATGACGCCGACCTGAAGGACGAAGCCAAAGAGGAAGAACTCGCCGGCAAGATCCAGAAAGCCTACGGCGGCTACATGAAGGCCAAGATCGCCTACATGAACAGCAAGGGCCAGGCCGTCTATCCGGACGCCAACGGCACCCTGCGCGTCACCTTCGGCAAGATCATGGGCCGCGACCATGGCGCCGACGGCACCGGTTCGTGGACCGCGTTCACCACCGTCAAGGGCGTGGTCGCGAAAAACACCGGCGAAGGCGAGTTCAATGCACCGGCAGCCCAGCTGGCCGCGATCAAGGCCAAGGACTTCGGCAAGTATGTCGACCCTGTGCTGAAGACCGTGCCGGTCAACTACCTGGCCACGTTGGACATCACCGGCGGCAACTCGGGTTCGGCAGCGCTGAACAAGCGCGGCGAGCTGATCGGCCTGGCCTTCGACGGCACCCTGGATTCGATCATCTCGGACTGGGACTTCAACGCGGCCAACACCCGCGACATCCAGGTCGACGTGCGCTACATCCTGTGGAACATGAAGCACGTGGATAAAGCGGATAACCTGCTGAAGGAAATGAACGCACTGTAATCTTGGGCGTTCAGTAAAACGAAGCCACGCTGCCGGAAGGCGCGTGGCTTTTTTCATGGGCATGACGACGACAATCGCCTTCTCTCAGTTTCCTACCTCCTTCCCCAGGCCGACATCGATCAGGAACCGTGCGTCGTCGTCATCATCGCAATCAGTTCTATGGCAAACCGTTCGCCGCTCTTCAATAGTCGTTCGAACTGTTCAGCTGTACGGAGAACGAACGCCATACGGTCGCTTTCTTTCCACAAATGGAACGTGGTAAGGCGTGGGGACCAGCTCGTGAATTTGCCGTCAGGTTTGCATTGCGTCCAGCGAATTGCCGCTCGAACCAGTGTCGTCGAGCACCTGGCAGTTGTGCTGCTGGTTCGCGATCAGGCGCGGCGGCGGACTACATCCGCATACGCACAAGTCGTGTTCCAGTGCATATTGCTTGCCGTTGTAACGGGCAGCGAGGCGTGGCGCCACGCATTCGATGCTTCCCTGCTGCCCGCAGGCCGGACAGTCGACCAGGTCGCCCTCCAGCGCGTAAGGCAAGCCGTTATACGACATGAAGGACGTGGCGGTCTTGACCGTGCCGCCGGCGGTCGCCTGCGCGCCAAGCAAGATGAGATAACGTTTGAGCATGCGGTCTCCTGCGGTCGAGTCGGGTAAGCTGCCCAATCTAACGGAGGGGTAATTGCACGCATTGAGGCGATGCAAAGCACGACGACCGCTCACCCCTGCGATCCGCCATCCCGTCGCAAGCGTGCCCACCCGAGGCCAATACCGGCTTATCCTGTGCGCTCGACTGTTCGCTCTTTGCGGAGGCGCCATGAAGAACGTCCTGCTTTTCTGCCTTGCTTTGCTCGGCCTGCCCGCCCTGGCCCAGGACAGCGGCGACACGAAACACCTTGCCCGCGCCCGCGCCGCCATCGACGACCTGCAACGCATCGCCGCCCCGAGCGGCATCCAGGAATCGTACAAGACCAGCATCGGCGGCATCGACCAATGGCTGAACGTGCGCGGCCAGGACCGGAGCAACCCCATCATCCTGTTCGTGCACGGCGGCCCGGCGGCGCCGATCACGCCGACGATGTGGGAATTCCAGCGCCCCATCGAGGAATACTTCACAGTGGTGCACTGGGACCAGCGCGGCGCCGGCAAGACCTTGCTGGAAAGCGACCCGGAGAAAGTCGCGCCGACGATCCGCATCGAACGCTATGTCGACGACGCCATCGAGGTGGCCGAATACGTGCGCAAGCGCTACGGCAAGCGCAAGCTGGTCCTGATGGGCCACAGCTGGGGCACGGTCGTCGGCATGGGCGCGGCGCTGAAACGGCCTGACCTGTTCCACGCCTATGTCGGCATCGGCCAGGTGATCAGCACCCGCGAAAACGAGCGCATCAGCTACGAGTACGCCGTGGAGCAGGCGAAGCTGCACAAGAACGACGAAGCGCTAAAAGACCTGGCCTCGATCGCGCCCTACCCTGGCACGGAACCCATCACGCGCGAACGCATCATCGTCGCCCGCAAGTGGCCCCAGCACTACGGCGGCCTGAGCGCCTTCCGCAGCACCTCGACGTATTACTTCAATGGCCCCCTGCTCTCGCCCGACTACGACGCGGCCCAGGTGAAAGCCATCGACCAGGGCAGCCTGTTCACGCTCGGGCGCCTGCTGCCGGAATTCGTGAAGGTCGATTTTTCGCAGGTCAAGATCTTCCCGATTCCTGTGGTGATGTTCCTCGGCCGCCACGACTACACCACGCCGACCGCACCCACCGTCGCCTGGCTCGATCAGGTAAAAGCGCCGTCGAAAGGGGCGGTCTGGTTCGAGCGCTCGGCGCACATGGTGCCGTGGGAAGAGCCGGGCAAGACCCTGGTCAGCCTGCTGAACCATGTGCGCCCCCTGGTGCGCGAGGAACAGTAGCTGTGCCGCACTGATCTACTTGAAGTAAAATTACATTATCAAACTATTATGCATTCGAACCCCTGTCCGCCACCATCCTGAGATGCTGCGCCAATTCGAGACCCTGCTGCTGGCAACGACCAAAGAGCAATTGCTCGACAACCTGCGCCGCACGGTGCACGGGCTCGGTTTCGAATCCTTTGTCTACGGCGGCAGCCCGGCCGGACGCGTGCGCGATGCGCAGCAACGCTTCGACGCCACCGACTTCTCGGCCGGGAACATCCTCTCGGACTACCCGCTGGCCTGGACCAGCCACTACATCGCCGCCGGCTATCTCGAAGTCGATCCCCTGATCGCGCAATGCAGCCGCTCGATGCTCCCGGCGGTCTGGCACCGCCAGGCCTGGCCCCAGGATGCGCGCACCGCCGGCTTCTTCGACGAAGCGCGCCAGCACGGCATCGGCTCGGGCATGACCTGCTCGGTGATCGGCGGCGGCGGCGTGCTTGGCCTGCTCAGCCTGACGCGCGAACGCACGCGCCAGCGCGACCTGCGCGTGGTCGAGCAGCAGGCCGCGCAGGGCCACATGCTGATGAGCTACCTGCACGAAAGCATGCGCCGCCTGGACACCCAGGCGCAGCCCCCGGCAACCACGGTACGGCTGACGGCGCGCGAAAAGGAAGTCCTCACCTGGGTCGGCGCCGGCAAGACGTCCTGGGAAATCGCGCGCATCCTGGCGCTGGCCGAGCGCACCGTGATCTTCCATGTCGATAACGCCATGAAGAAGCTCGACACCCGCACCCGCTCACAGGCGGTGGCCAGGGCCTTTGCGCTTGGCCTGATCGCTCCCTGAACACGGCGGCGGCGCATCCTGTAAGGGCTTACAGGTCACGCCGGGAATGGCGGCTCCTAGAATGGATCGGCTCATCCGTCTCCCCATTCGACTCCATTTCCAGTCCGTTCATCATGATCATTGACCTCGACGATCTCAAGCAGCAACTCAACAGCACCGTCCCCGGCGACGCCGCGCGCGCGGAAAAGGAAGCCGCCGCCCTGGCCGAGGAAGGCAATATCGAAGCGGCCGAACTGCTGGTCGGCGCCTATGCCGACGGCACCCCGGCGATCCGCGCAGACCGCATCAAGGAATTCAAGTACACGAAGATGGCGGCCGAACTGGGCTCCTCGTTCAGCCGCTTCTGGCTGGCCCACCTGCAGCGCGAATCGAACGATTTCGCGAGCGCGCTGGAAAACGCGCGCCTGGCGCACGGCATGGGCGACATGGGCGCCACCAACCTGCTGGCGCGCATGATGCTGGCCGGCGAAGGCGGGCCGGCCAAGCCGCTCGAGGCGCTGCAGCTGCTGTCGGAAGGCGCGGAAAACGGCATCAATACCGACGCCGCCCTGCTGCTGGCCGAGGTGTATCTCGAAGGCCGCCACATCCCGCAAAACGCCCAGAATGCCTATGACGTGTTGCAGCGCTACAGCCACTTCATGTCGGGCGCGACACGCCGCGTGGCGCCGCTGGACTGGGGCCGCGCCCTCTACCTGAAGGCCGAGGCGATCCGCCTGGGCGCCACGCCGGTCGATGGCGACAACTACGCCGGCCTGATCGCCGAAGCCGCCAAATACGGGGAAACCAACGCCGTGCAAGCCAGCCAGGGCATGCAGAACGATGCCGACGAGCGCCAGCGCCGCGCCGAATGGGACGCCATCGCCTGGTTTTCAGCCTATGGCGGCAAGTGGAAGATGTTCCCGAACATCGGCCGCCTGGTGCATTCGGAGAGCAAGAGCCATACCTCGGTATCGAGCTACAACGGCAATGTCAGCACCTCGACCACCTACTGGCGCGTGGCCACCTTCGAGACCGCCAGCGGCCGCCACTTCACGGCCAGCATTCCCGCGCGCGACAGCCTGGTGCAAGGCCGCGCCTATGCGGTGCTGTTCGCCGGCCCGGACAAGGAAGATCGCGGCGTGGCGACGGCCGTGTTCGACCTCGAGGACGGCAGCGTCACCAAGGCCAACGGCAACATCGTGACGGCCTACCCGAAGAACTGCAGCAAGCTGCTGCCCGTGCTGGCCGGCATGGCGCTGTTGTTGATGGGCTTGATCGGCCTGGGCCTGCTGATGAACGCGACGCCGCTCGGTGTCCTGTGGCTGGGCGGCACCGGCTTCGCCGCCTGGATGCTGCGCAGGCAGCGGCGCGCCGGCTACGACGACGCAGTGCGGCAGGCCGGCGCCTTCTTCGGCAAGCACCGGGCGGCTTTGCGCTAGCCCAGGCCCGGCCTTAGGCCGGCGCCGTTTCCTCGGCGACGTCGGGTGCTTGCCCGGCTTTTTGCAGCAGGCGGCGCAATGCCGCCGCCAGTTCCTCGCGTGCATACGGCTTGCTGAGCAGGTGCACGCCTTCGTCGAGGCGGTCGTTGCGGATCACCGCGTCCTCGGTATAGCCCGAGGTGAACAGCACCTGGATGCCGGGATGGCGCGCGCGGGCGCGTTCGGCCAGTTCGCGGCTGCTCATCGCGCCCGGCATGATCACGTCGGTGAACAGCAGGTCGATGTGCGCTTCGCTTTCGAGCAGGCGGGCGGCGGCGTCGGCGCTGGCGGCGCCCAGCACGCGGTAGCCGAGCCCGGTCAGCATCAGGGTCACGTTCTCGCGGATGTCCTGTTCGTCGTCCACCACCAGGATGGTCTCGCTGCCGCCGCTGACCTCGGCCGCGCGTTCGGCCTTGCGCATGCTGGCCGCCGCACCGGTGCGCGGCAGCAGGATGTGGACCGTGGTGCCGGCGCCCGGCGCGCTCTCGATGTCGATGTGGCCGCCGCTTTGCTTGACGAAGCCGTAGGCCATGCTCAGGCCCAGGCCGGTGCCCTTGCCCACGCCCTTGGTCGAGAAGAAGGGCTCGAAGGCGCGCGCCTTGACCTCGTCGCTCATGCCGGTGCCGGTGTCGGCGAACGACAGGCGCACGAACTCACCATCGTCGGGACCCTCGGCAACGTTCGCCACCGTCATCGCCAGCGCGCCGCCTTCCGGCATGGCGTCGCTGGCATTCAGGGCCAGGTTCAGGATCACGTTTTCCAGCTGCTGCGGGTCGACCTCGACGTTCCAGGCATCGGGTGCGCTATCGAAGCGGATGTCGATGCGCTCGCCCACCGCGCGCTTGAGCAGCAAATCGATGGACGCGAACACGTCTTCCAGCTTGAGCGCGCTCGGCTGCAGCGGCTGCTTGCGCGCAAAGGCCAGCAATTGCGAGGACAGCTTGGCGCCGCGCCGCACCGCCGTCTGCGCCGACTGGCAGCGCTCGCCGACCTTGGCGTTGCCGGCGGCGAGCATCTTGATCAGGTCGAGGTTGCCGTTGATGATGTGCAGGACGTTGTTAAAATCGTGGGCCACGCCGCCGGTCAGCTTGCCCATCGCTTCCATCTTCTGCGAGTGCATCAGGGCGTTCCGGGTTTCCTCCAGCGAGCGCGTGCGCTCCTGCACCAGGCTTTCCAGGTGGTCCTGGTAACGCTCCAGTTCGAGGCGCGCCAGGTGTTCCTCTGTCACGTCCTGGCCCTGGATGAAGACGCCGGCCAGTTCGCCGTCCGGTCCCAGGTTGGGCTGGAACAGCACGTCGATGATCACCTCGTGGGGCGGCCCGTCGCCGCGTTGCAGCCGCAGCTTCATGCCGTGTTCCACGTGCGGCTTGCTGCAGCCGCAGACGTTTTCCACCAGCTCGAACCAGCCCTGCCCTTCCAGTTCCGGCAGCGCCTCGCGGATCGGCCTGCCGATTAGTTCGCGCGGCCCCACCAGGTCGCGGAAGGCGGCGTTCACGATCTGCAGGTGGCAATCGTCGCCGCCGAGCACCGCGACAAAGCCCGGCGCCTGCTCGAACATGCTCATCAAGCGGGCATGTTCGCCCTCCAGGCGCGCATGGGCCTCGGCCAGCAAACGCGCGTGCTCGGTGGCGCGCAGGTAGACGCGGTTGATTTCCTTCAGGTAGAGGCCGAGCATCACCAGCGCCGCGAACAAGGCGTTCAGGCGCCCGACGTACCAGCCAATCGACAGGCGCGTGCCGCCCGCCATCGTGATCAGGTTGTCGAAGGCGAGCGCCACCATGGCCACGCCGATCCAGGCCGCGATCGGCGTGCGGAAGCGCGTGGCGCGCCACATCATGAGCAGCGCCGCCACGATCACGGCCTGGATGAAGGGTGCGTAGCCGCTGTGCGTGATGCGGTTGAAATCGCCGGCGATGTCGACGATCGGCAGCCGCGCCTCGAACAGCGTCACCGAGGCCAGGGTGACGGCGACGGTGGCCCCGGTCCAGGCCAGGGCGCGCAGGAAGGCGGCGCGGGTGTCGGTTACGCGCCGGCCCGGTGCGCGCAGCTCGGCCAAGGCGTAGCAGAACAGCATGCCGGTCGCGCCCAGGTGCCAGTAGAACCACAGCCAGCTGGTGGTTTGCCCGCCGCCGAGCAGGCGCGCGCCGGGAATGAAGGCGCCCGGCACCGACAGGAACTGGGCCGCCAGGATCAGCGCCGTGTACACCGAGCCGCCCCACAGGTAGAGCACGGCATGGGTGCGCGTCTGCATGAAGTAGCCGTAGAGCAGATAGGCGGCCACCGTGTAGGCGCCGATGATGCTGGTCTGGTAGGCCGGCAGGAAGGCCGGGATGGCGGGCCACTTGTCGGCCGCGGTCGGCATCAGCAGCAGCGTGGCGACGGCAATGGCAGCTGCCACGAACAGGGCGTGGCGCTGGAAAGGCAGCAGGGCCGATGCACTGCGCGTGGTTGCGGAAGGGAAAACAGTATCGCTCATCGTCGTCCTGTGATCATGCGTCAAGCAGGGCCGGACGAACAATGTGTAAGGGCAGCCATGCGGAATGTTGCAGATTATCACTAATTTGCAACAACTCCATCATTTGTGGCATTTCTTTGGGCAGAAAAAACGCCGCGTCGAGCGCGGCGTTTTTGTTTATCCGGTCAAGCTTTCCGGTTCAGCCTGCTGTGGCGCACGCTGTACAGGAAATAGGTCGCCACCGCCGCCGCCATCCAGATGATGAACACGCGGTAGGTCGCGGCCGGCAAATCCTTCATGATGTACAGGCAGGCCAGCACCGACAGGCCCGGGATCACGTACGGGCCGAACGGCACCTTGAAGCCGTGCTCGGCGCCCGGCCCCTGCTTGGCGCGGATCACCGGCACCGCGATCGAGACCACGATGAAAGCGGTCAGCGTGCCCATGCTTACCATGTCCCACAGGAAGGTGGCATCGACCAGGCCGGCCACCAGGCCCACCACCAGGCAGACGATCAGGGTGTTCGACACGGGCGCGCCGGTGCGCGGATTCACCTTCTGGAAGGTCTTCGGGATCAGGCCGTCGCGGCTGATGGCATACAGGATGCGGGTCTGGCCGTAGATCGTCACCAGGGTCACCGAGAACACGGAAATCACCGCGCCGGCCGACAGTACCAGCGCCGGCCAGGCCTTGCCGGTCACGTTCTGCAGGATCACCGACAGGCCGGCCTGCTGGCCTTCGAACAGGTGCGCCGGCTGGGCGCCCATCGCGGCCATGGCCACCAGCAGGTAGAACAGGGTAACGATGATCAGGGCCGCCAAAATACCGATCGGCACGTTGCGGCGCGGGTCCTTCACTTCTTCGCCAGCGGTGGCGATGGTGTCCAGGCCGATGAAGGAGAAGAACACGGTGCCGGCGGCGGCCGTCACGCCGGCCATTCCGGCAAAGCCCTTGCTGTCGTCGGTATTGAAGAAGGGCGTGAAGTTGTTGGCGTCGAAGCCGGTGAAGGCGATCGCCGCGAAGAAGGCCAGGATCGCCAGCTTGATCACGACCATGACGGCATTCGTGGTGGCCGATTCCTTGGTGCCGCGCACCAGCAGGATGCAGCACATGATCACCAGCAGCACCGGCGGCAGATTGAAGTTGCCGGAGTGGACCGTCAAATTACTGTGGTCGGACACGAACATCGGGGAGCGCAGCGAGGCCGGGATCTCCCAGCCGAAGGCATTCTGCAGGAAATTATTCAGGTAATCCGACCAGCCGATCGCCACCGCACTCCCCGCCAGGCCGTATTCCAATAGCAGGCAGGCCGCCACGATGAAGGCGGCGAATTCGCCGACGGTGGCGTAGGCGAACGAGTAGGACGAGCCCGAGGCCGGCACGCGCCCGGCCAGCTCGGCGTAGCACAGCGCGGTCAGGCCGGCGGTCAGCGCCGCGATCAGGAACGACAGGATGACGGCCGGGCCGGCTTTCGGCACCGCTTCCACCATGGTGAAGAAAATGCCGGTGCCGACGGTCGCGCCGACGCCGATCATGGTCAGCGGGAACAGGCCCAGCGTGCGGTTCAGGCCGGCGCCGCCGTAGGCATGGCTGTCCTCGTGTGCGCGTTCGGCCGATTTGGTGCGGAACAGCTTCTGGCCCAGTGTCAGATTCACGAAAAGTCCTTTGGTCGTACTAGAAAAGGAAAACGGCTGAGCACATGTGGACAGCCAAAGTTCGCGATTATAGGGCTGTTCCACCGTTGTTGAGAAAATAGTTTTCGCAAAATATGCATTTCCTATGCGTATTTATAAGCTAGAATGTCCGGGTTACTTTCTGAACAGCATCCGATGCGTCTGACCCGCTTTTCCGACATCGGCCTGCGCGTGCTGATTTACCTCGAGCGCGCCGGCGAACGCCCGCACCCGGTGACGGTGGCGGAGATCGCCACGCAGTTCGACATTCCGCTGAACCACCTGGTGAAGGTGGTCGGCCACCTGGCCCGCGCCGGCTGGGTACGCGCCATGCGCGGCCGCAACGGCGGCCTGCGCCTGGCCGCCGATCCGCAGGTGCTGACCGTCGGCCAGGTGCTGCGCGAACTGGAAGGCGACGAGGAACTGGTCGACTGCGAAGGCACAAAGTGCGGCCTCAGCCTGGACTGCCAGCTGCGCGGCGTTTTAAAGGCCGGCATGCGCGCCTTCTATGCCGAGATGGACCGCTACACGCTGGCCCGCATCACCGAGGGCGGCACCGGCGAGCAGATCGTGCGGATGCACAAGATGTTCTGGAGTGGCGCCGGAGGTACAGCGTAGGGTGGGTTCTCCGAACCCACCAATGCATGCCAACCGTTTGCCATACCGGGTTGATGTAGGGTGGACTCCCGAGTCCACGCGGTACATCAGCTCCGCAGCCGCTCCTTTATTTTTCCCGCCAGCCCATGCCGGCGTTTTTTTAAAATTTAAATATGCATTTCATTTGCATGAATAAGGAAACAACATGATCTCCGCCGCTTCCCGCCCCTACATCGATGCCAGCGTCCCGGTCCTGCGCGAGCACGGCCTCGCCATCACCAGCCTGTTCTACAAGAACATGCTGGGCGAGCACCCGGAGCTGACGCGCCTGTTCAACATGGGCAACCAGGCGCGCGGCGCGCAGCAGCAGTCGCTGGCATCCGCCGTCTTCGCCTACGCCGCGAACATCGGCACGCCGGAAGCGCTGGGGCCGGTGGTCAAGCGCATCGTGCACAAGCACGTCTCGGTCGGCATCCGCGCCGAGCACTACCCGATCGTCGGCCGCCACCTGCTGGCGTCGATCTCCGCCACCCTGGGCGAAGCCGCCACGCCGCCGCTGCTCGACGCCTGGGCCGAAGCCTACAACGCGCTGGCCAAGCTGCTGATCGCCGCCGAGGCCGAGATGTACAGCACCGCGGGCATCGAGCCCGGCGCCACCCGCCCGATGCGCGTGACGGAAGTGAAGCGCGAGAGCGACAACGTGCTGTCGATCCGCTTCGTCGCCGACGACGGCCAGCCCCTGCCGGCCTTCCAGGCCGGCCAGTACGTCAGCGTCGCCGTCGACCTGCCGGGCGGGCGCCACCAGCTGCGCCAGTACAGTTTGTCGGATGCTGCTGGCAAGGACGGCATGCGCATTTCGGTCAAGCGCGAAGACGCAATCGATACCACGCCGGCCGGCGAAGTGTCGAACTGGATCCATGCGAACGTGGAAGTGGGCAGCGTGCTGCGGGTGACGCATCCGTTCGGCGAATTCACGCCGGATACCGAGTCGGATGAGACGATCGTGCTGCTGTCGGCCGGCGTCGGCATCACGCCGATGGTGTCGGCGCTGAACCGGATCGCGCTGGTCAATCCGCAGCGCCGCGTGATCTTTGCCCATGCGGCGCGCGATGCGCGGCACCATCCGCTCCAGGCCGACGTGGCGGCGGCGCAGGCCGTGATGCCGAATCTGCAGATGGTGACGTTCTACGAAGAGGCGAATGGCGAGGCCGACGTGCTGGCTGGTCGCATGGAGGTAGCGCGCCTGCCCGAGTGGGAGCGCGATGCGGCCGAGGTGTGGGTGTGCGGCCCCCTGAAATTCATGCAGGCGCAGTGGCTGGCGCTACTGGATGCCGGCGTGCCGCCTGCGCGTCTGCACCGCGAGGTGTTCGGGCCGGAGTTGCTGGATCACTTGCTGTAATACCGACGTTCGAACGGTCGAAACCTGACCCGTACGGTGGGCACGGAGTGCCCACCGTACGGTTGAAGCCTCGGGCTATCGGATACGGAACCGAGACACCCCGTCCGCTTACATCACCTGCACGCCACGCCCGCTGATCGTACGCTGCGCCGGCTGCCCATACACGCGGATCGGACCCGAACCACTGGCCTGCGCCACCACCGACTGGCGCACGGTGGCCGAAATCCCGCCCGAGCCGCTTGTGCTCAATTCACCCTGCTCGCTGGTGAGATTCACCAGGTCCACACTGCCCGAGCCGCTCACGCTCACGTTCAAGCGCTGCACGGCGCCACCCGCTTCCACCCGACCCGATCCGCTGACCGAAGCGCGCGCATAATCGCCGCGTACCTGGCCCACGCTCAGGCGTCCGGACCCGCTCACCCCCATGCGTGCGCTGCCGGCGCGAAGCTCGGTCGCTTCGATCTTGCCCGAACCGGCCACACTGGCTTCAAGGTCGGCAACGTCGCCATACAGGCGCGTCACGCCCGAGCCGCCCTGGCGCACTTCCAGCGGATCGCCGCGCAAGTCGCGCACGGTCACATTGCCCGAACCGCCAGCGCGCAGCTCGGTCAGGCGCGGCGTGGTGTAGATGACTTTCAAGGGCGTGGTGCTGCGCAGGCGGCCTTCGGTGCCGATGTGCAGGGTCGAGCCGCGCACTTCGGTTTGCACGTAGCGCACCAGGTTACTGTCGCCTTCGACCACCAGCGACGGCGCCGCGCCGACGCGCACCTCGACGATCATCGACCCGCCCACGTTCAGCCCGGTCAGGGCCGCCACGCTGCGTACGTCGCGTGTCGCAACGCCATCGCCTTCCACCGTCTTGCCGCTGAACGGCGTGTGGACCGTGTAGTCGCTTCCCGGAGGACCGGCAACGATGATGCAGCCACTGAGAGCGCCGGTCAGAGTAGCGGCACAGGCGAGAGCGAGCAGAGTACGCATAATGGGACCTTTTCTTGTCGTGGTGGAGCGCCGCAGCGCTGATGTTGCC
This sequence comes from Massilia sp. YIM B02769, assembly GCF_030411995.1. GTDB lineage: Bacteria > Pseudomonadota > Gammaproteobacteria > Burkholderiales > Burkholderiaceae_D > Telluria. Next base: position 66,344 of record NZ_JASNRC010000016.1, on the reverse strand, counting down.
ACTCTAGAATCTGTCCCAACCGCTGTCGCGCACCCTGCGACAGACTGCGCTTTTGCCGGGTTGAACCGTGCAAACACGCGGATCAGCGTTGTCCGAGCCGGGTGTCGCCGAACAGGTTCTTGAACTGGTGCGGCTGCGAGCGCCAGTACTGCTGCGGCGCGGCCACCTGGGCGCCGAGTTCGGCGGCGGCATGCCAGGGCCAGCGCGGGTTGTAGAGCATGGCGCGCGCCAGCGCCACCATGTCGGCCTGGCCCGATTGCAGGATGTGCTCGGCCTGCTGCGGCTCGGTGATCAGGCCCACGCCGATCGTTGGCATGCTGGTCTCGCGCTTGATCCGTTCGGCGAACGCGATCTGGTAGCCGGCGCCGACCGGGATCTTCTGCTGCGGCGACAGCCCGCCGCTCGACACGTGGATGAAGTGGCAGCCGCGCTTTTCCAGCTCCCTGGCGAAGACCACGCTTTCCTCGATGTTCCAGCCGCCCTCGACCCAGTCGGTGGCCGAGATGCGCATGCCGACGGCCATGGTCTCGGGCACCGCTGCCTGCACCGCCTCCAGCACTTCGAGCGGATAGCGCATGCGGTTTTCCAGCGAGCCGCCATACTGGTCTTCGCGCCGGTTCGACAGCGGCGACAGGAATTCGTGCAGCAGGTAGCCGTGGGCGCCGTGCAGCTCGATGCCGTCCAGGTCGAGGGCGGCGGCGCGGCGGGCGGCTTCCACGAAGCCCTGCTTGATGCGCTGCAGGCCGGCGGCGTCCAGCGCCAGCGGCACGGTTTCGCCTTCGGCATGCGGCACGGCGGACGGCGCCACCGTCTGCCAGCCGCGCTCCTCGTCGGGCTTGATGTTGGCGCCGCCCAGCCAGGGCGCCGCACTCGACGCCTTGCGGCCGGCATGCGCCAGCTGCACCGCGACCTTGATCGGCGAGTGCTTGCGGATGGCGGCGATGATCGGTTGCAGGGCGTCGAGGTGGGCGTCGGACCACAGGCCCAGGTCGTCGGGCGAGATGCGGCCTTCCGGAGTGACGGCGGTGGCCTCGATGATCAGGAGCGAGGCGCCGGACAGGGCCAGGTGGCCAAGGTGGATCATGTGCCAGTCGGTGGCCAGGCCTTCGTCGGCCGAGTACTGGCACATCGGGGCGATGGCGATGCGGTTGGACAGCGCCAGCGGTCCGAGTTGATAGGGGGAAAACAGCTTGCTGCTCATGGACGGCTCCGGTCTTGTGCAAAGCACAAAGTCTATCGAAGCTTGTTCAATTGTGCAGACGCAAGGGAGTTTTTGGGGTGCGGGGTATGGGGTGCGGGTGCGGGTGCGGGTGGGGGTGCGGGTGCGGGTGCGGGTGCGGGTGCGGGTGCGGGTGCGGGTGCGGGTGCGGGGCGAGGGCGAGGGCGGGGTCGTACGGTGGGCACTCCGTGCCCACGCGGTTACGTGCTCGTCCGTTAGTCAGCGGCGGCGACTATTCGCCCCGAAACGTCAACAATGGAAATAGCGCTAGCCGGGCGCTCCGGAGACGCTGCCGATACGCGACGGGCGTGCCATCATCCAGCGCCAACGATGGTCATCATTCTGCGTGGGCACGGCGTGCCCACCGTACGGGGGCCGGAACCGCAAACGATATAAAAAAAGCCGCGATCTCTCGCGGCTTCGGTTCAATCGATGCGCACCACCATCAGGCCGGCGCGCAGGCCGACCCGCACATCGGGATTCGGAAACACCACCATCTCCTCTTCATGGAACACGGTATACACCGTCTCCCCATCGGTGGCGATGACCTCGCCGCGTTTCAGCGAAGCGAAGTTCGGCGTCTCCTTGCTGAAGCCCATGGTAAAGGCATCCGACAGCTTGATCACTTCCTGCGCCACCTTGAACACATGCGGCGCGGCCTTGGCCGGCGGCGCCTGCACGCCGCGCAGCATGGCGTCGAGCGCGGCCGAGGCATCGGCAAACTGGGCCAGGTTGTTCTGCCCCAGCGTGCCCACCCGCCCCAGCTCCACCGTACTGCCGGCGGCGCCGTGGTGCTCGCTCGAGTAGTAGCTGTAGGTGCCGGCCGACTTCGGATTCATGATGATGGCCTGGATCGCGGCCTCGCCCAGCCAGCGGATCAAGTCCGCCTTGCGCCCGTCCGCGATCAAATCCGGCACGATCGCGAACATTGGATAGTGCGAGGCGCGGATCGCGGTGTGCAAATCCAGGTGCCAGCGCACTGGGCCGGCATCGGCGAAGAACGCATCGGTCGCGGCGACGATCTCGTCGGCCCGCGCGCTCTCGAAGGTGCCAGCCAGCGCACCGCGGTCGCGCTTGAACATGCGGTTCAAGTCCGCATCGATGAAACGCTTGCCGGCGGCGATGGCATCGATGTTCCCGACGCAGAGCATCAGGTCCACTGCCAGCGCCGACGGTTCGCGCGACAGGGCTTCGATCACGTGGGCGACCATTTCGATCGGCCCGGTCTCGTCGCCGTGCACGCCAACCGACAGCAGCACCGCCTCACGGTTAATGCCACCATTCGAACCCTTCACCGTCAGGATGCCCTTGGCAGGCATCCCGACGGCGAACCCCGCGTCCGCGAAGCGCTGCGCGACCGTGCCGAAATCGGCCTCGGCCAGCGCGCGCACCGCGTCCGGCACCTGTGCCTGGTCGGGTGCGCTCATCGCTCAGGCCGCCAGACGCTCTGGGTTTGAGCTTTCCGACAGCGCCCAGACGTCCAGCATCGCTTCTTCGAGGTCGGTGACCTGCGCGTAGCCCTTCAGGCCACGCTCGGCCGTGACCGCATCGACGGCAGCCAGCGCGTCACCCGTGCCGGCACGCTCGATCACCTGCAGCAGCAGGCGCTGCTGGGTGCGGCGCAGTGCCTGCATCGCGTAGTTGCGCAGTTGCTCCTGCGACTTGCTGGTGGCCGGCAGCTTCAGGCCGCGCTCCAGCGTGTCGATGCCGGCGCGCTCGCGCAGCGCCATGCCGACCTGCAGGAACCGGGCCAGGGTCATGCCGGCCGGGCGCTGCACCGATACCGCAGCGAACAGGAAGGTGGCCAGCGACTCGATGGCCTCGACCGCCTTCCAGGACGCGACGAAGTTCTTGCTCAGGCCAGCGTGGCCGTCGGCTTCCGACTTGGCCGGCATCAGCTGGCGCATCTGGTCGCTGCTCGCGAACAGCGAGGTCAGTTCCTGCATGCCGTCGGCGCCTGCCGGCATCGACAGCACGCCTTCCATCACGGCGCGCAGCAGCGCGCGGGTGCGGGCGTCGACCGCGATCGAGACTTCACGCGGCACGTTCAGCGCATCGGCGTCGAGTGCGTCGAAGACCGGCGCCAGTTGCAGCGCCGACCAGCCACGGCCCCAGGCTTTCACGACTTCGGCGTCGTCGATGCGGTGCTCGGCGGCCAGGTCGCGGATCATCAGCGGACCGCAGCGGTTGACCGCTTCGTTCGCCAGCACGGTGGCCAGGATGGTGTTGGCCAGCGGATGATCGAGCGGATCGCGGGTGGCGACCAGCTGGGCGGGGAAGTAAGGACGCAGCACGGTGTCGGCCCATGGCTCATCCGTCAGCGGCAGCGTCGCCAGGATGCGCTTGAAGCGGTTCTTCACGTTTGCCACCACGACCGCCAGTTCCGGCGCCGTCAGGCCTTCGCCTTGCGCCTTGCGGCGCTGCAGTTCGGCGTCCGTCGGCAGCTGTTCCAGCTCGCGCGAGACCGCGCCTTCGCTTTCCAGGCTGGTGATCAGCGCGGCGTAGGCGTCGACCACCGAGGCGTTCGACTGGGCCTGCACTTCGCGCGTCAGCAGGTGGGTCTGCTGCGAGTTGTCGCGCAGGACCAGCTTCTCGACGTCGCCGGTCATCTCGTTCAGAATGCGGTTACGGTCGGCTTCCGGCAGCTTGCCGAGGTTGACTTCGGTGTCCAGCCAGATCTTGATGTTGACTTCGTGGTCCGAGCAATCCACGCCGGCCGAGTTGTCGATCGCATCGGTGAAGATGCGGCCGCCGTTCAGCGCGAACTCGATACGGCCGGCCTGGGTCGCGCCCAGGTTGCCGCCTTCGGCCACGACCTTGCAACGCAGCTCGTTGCCGCTGACGCGGATGCGGTCGTTGGCGCGGTCCTTCACTTGCGCGTGGGTCTCGTTCGAAGCCTTGATGTAGGTACCGATGCCGCCGTTGTAGAACAGGTCCACAGGCGCCAGCAGGATGCGGTGCATCAGCTCTTCCGGCGCCAGCGACGTTTCCTTGATGTCCAGCGCGGCGCGCACTTCAGGCGTCAGCTCGATCGAACGGGCCGAGCGCGGGAACACGCCGCCGCCCTGCGAGATCAGGCTCTTGTCGTAGTCTTCCCACGACGAACGCGGCAGCGCGAACATGCGCTGGCGTTCCTTGAACGAGACTTCGACGTCCGGGGTCGGATCGAGGAAGATGTGGCGGTGGTCGAACGCGGCCAGTACTTTCAGCTGGCGCGACAGCAGCACGCCGTTGCCGAACACGTCGCCCGACATGTCGCCCACGCCGACCATGGTGATCGGGGTGGTGCTCATGTCGTGGCCCAGTTCGTAGAAGTGGCGCTTGACGGCTTCGAACGCGCCCTTGGCGGTGATGCCCATCTTCTTGTGATCGTAGCCGTTCGAGCCGCCCGACGCGAACGCGTCGCCCAGCCAGAAGCCGCGCTGCACGGCGATGCCGTTGGCGATGTCGGAGAAGGTTGCGGTGCCCTTGTCGGCGGCCACCACCAGGTAAGGATCGTCCTGGTCGTAGCGCACGGTGTCCTGCGGCGGCACGATGGCGCCGCGCTCGCGGTTGTCGGTCACTTCCAGCAGGCTGGAGATGAACATGCGGTAGCAGGCTTCGCCCTCTGCGGCCATGATTTCGCGTGGCGCGTCCTTCGGCATCTGCTTGCAGACGAAACCACCCTTCGAGCCGGCCGGCACGATGACGGCGTTCTTGACCATCTGCGCCTTCACCAGGCCCAGCACCTCGGTGCGGTAGTCTTCCATGCGGTCCGACCAGCGCAGGCCGCCGCGGGCGACCGGGCCGCCGCGCAGGTGCACGCCTTCGAAGCGGCGCGAGAACACGTAGATCTCGCGGTAAGGACGCGGCTCCGGCGCCAGCGCCAGGTTGCTGGTGTCGAACTTGAAGATGATCTTCTCGCCGCTGTTCTGGAAGTAGTTGGTGCGCACGGTGGCCAGGGCCAGGTCGACCAGGGCCGCCATGATTTCCTCGGTGTCGGCGTGGTTCACGCTCGACAGGCCGGCCTTCAGGGCACTCAGTTTCGCGGTGCCGGCGTCATGCTCGGACTGCGACAGTTTCGGGTCGAAGCGCTGCACGAAGCCGGTCACGAATTCCTTGACCAGGTCCGGCTGCATGCGCAGGGTCTCGGCCATGTAGCGCACCGAGAACTTCGAGCCCAGCTGGCGCCAGTAGCTGATGTAGCCGCGCACCAGCTGCACTTCGCGCATCGACAAACCGCCTTCGATGGTCAGGCCGTTCATGCGGCCGTCTTCGGCTTCGTCGTTGAACAGCGCGGTGAACAGTTCCTCGGCCACCGGTGCGATGCCGGCTTTCACCAGCTTGGCGCCGCTTTCGTCGTCGACGGCCAGGGCGGTCACGTGGTGACGCACGCCGTCGGCGGTGGTGATCGCCCAGGTCTGTTCGCGGTCGACGGCGATGCCGGCGTTCTGCAGGGCCGGCAGGATGCGCGACAGCGACGGCACGTTCTCGTTCGAGTACAGGCGGATCGAGGCGTCGCGCGCGGCGTTACCCTCGCCGCTGCCCGGCTCGATGCGCACGGCCACGCGCTCGTGCTGGCCGATGCTCAGCATGGCTTGCAGGTCGCGGAAGGCGACGTCCGGCGCAGTGGCGGTGACGAACGACACCGGCAGGTTGGCGCCAAGCTTGCGCAGGCTGCTGCGCTGGGCGTGGTCTTCCACGCCGCCGGTCATGGCGGCGAAGCGGTCGTGCCAGCCGTCCAGCACGGCCAGCAGCGGCTGCTGGATGTCGGTTTCCAGGTCGAGCGGGTTGCGCGCGGCGTGGGCGATCAGGTAGACGCGGGCCAGCGGACCGTCTGCCACCAGGGTCTGCACGCGCACGTCATGCGCGCCCGAGCTTTCCTTCAGGGCTTGCGCCAGCGAGGCGGCCACCGCTGCGCTGTAGCGCTCGCGCGGCAGGTAGACCAGGGCGTTCAGGTGGCGGCCATACACGTCGCGGCGCGCAAAGACTTTCGGGCGCGGCTGCTTGTACAGCGAGACGACCGAGCTGCACACCTGCGCCAGCCATTCCGGATCGGCTTCCAGCGCTTCGGTGCGCGGCAGCGACTCCATGATTTCCAGGAATTTCTCGGCGCGGAAGCCTTCCTGGCGCACGCCGGCCAGGCTCAGGACTTTCGCCACGCGGCCGCGCGCGAACGGCAGGCGCGCCAGCGGGGTCGAGGTGGCGGCGCGGGTGAACAGGCCGACGAAGCAGTGCTCGCCGAGGATGTTGCCTTGCGCATCGGTGTTGCGCACGCCGATGAAGTCGAGCGGCTGGTCGCGGTGCAGGGTGCCTTCGACGTCGGCCTTCACGATCGACAGGGTCTCGGCGCGGCCGGACAGGGTCGCGAGTTCGCCCGGGATGTTGGCCAGGCAGGTGCCGTAGACCGGATGCGCAGTGTCTTTCAGGACGCCGATGCGGCTCGGGATGTCGCGCACCAGCTGCGGCTGGCCCGGCTGCACTTCGTAGTAGGCGTAGCCGAAGGGCTCGAAGCCTTCGTTCTTGGCCCACTCGAGGAAGGCGGCCACTTCCTGGCCGGCCGGGGTGCCGTGGGCGCTGGCCGCGGCGGCGACTTCGGTCATGCGGTCGCCCATGGCCACCGCGTCGCGGTGCACGGTGGCGGCGTCGTTGGCGACCATGCGGATGCGCGCGGTCAGCTTGTCGAGTTCTTCGAAGGCGAGTTCGTCGTTCAGCAGGACAAGGACGTAGGACTCAAGCGGAGAGCCGGCGGCGCCGACAGCGGCGACCATGCCCGATGCGTCGCGCTGCACCGGCAGCACGGCGTTCATCACGCCGGCGGCCAGGATGCGCTCCTTGCGCAGGGCCATGACGAAGGAATCGACCAGGTAAGGCATGTCGTCGTTGACGATCAACAGGGCCGTGGCGGTGCCGCCCTTGGTGTCGTTGTAGCGCAGTTGCGCGATCTGGCAACCCTGGGTGCGCTTCGCGGCCTGCATGAAGCCGTCCCACAGGACGGGCGCCAGGGCTTGCGGCGCGATGCCGGCCAGGTCTTCTTCGTCGAGGGAGCGGATCCAGGCGGTGATCAGGGCCGTGACCGGCTCGGTCGCGCCGGCTGCCGGCTGGTTGGTCACCAGGGCCAGGGTCTGGGTGCGCAGATCTTGCGTCATGTCGTTCATTGTGCTTCTCCAAGCTTGATGTTGTCGCCTGCGCGCGCTACGGCTTGTGGCTTTGCATGCACCGGCGTTTGGTGGGCGGGGTTGTCCCGTCCAGGTCCTTGGCTTCCTTGTCCTGGAAGCGTGTAACTCGTTTGTCGTTCGATGCCGGCGCGGTGGGCGCCTGGCGTCGGTTCTTTGCTGCTGTTGTTGCTGTTCTGCTGTTCTATTGGTGGGTTCGAGAACCCACCCTACGTGCTTTGCTTTGCTACTTTGCGACGCGGTATCTCTGTTCTACCGTCGTACCGCGTGGACTCAGGAGCCTTGCGCGGCCCGGCCCACCCTACAAACCCGCACATCGTAGGGTGGGTTCTTGAACCCACCAATTTAATCATCCGATCATCCGAGTAAGGTAGGGTGGGTTCTCGAACCCACCGGTTCTACCATCCGATCAACCGAAATCGTACAACCCCGGCAAACCGAGAATCCGCTCCAGCGCCTCCAGCGCCGCTTGGCACTCGATCGCCAACTGCGGATCCATCAAATCCTTCGGCTCCACGCGATCCCGGTAATGCTTCTCGACCCACTCGACCAGCTGCGCATACAGCGCCTCGGTCATGATCACGCCGCCGTGCATGCTTGCGGCCTGCTCGTCGGTCAGCGCCACGCGTAGACGCAGGCAGGCGGGGCCGCCGCCGTTGCGCATGCTCTGGCGCAGGTCGAATTCGATCAGTTCGTCAATCGGCCCGCCGCCCGTTACCAACCCGGACAGATAACGCGCCACGGCATCGTTCTCGCGGCATTCGTGCGGCACCACCAGCGCCATCTTGCCGTCTGGCTTGGACAGCAACTGGCTGTTGAACAAATAGCTGGCCACCGCATCGGCCACCGGCACCATGCCGGTCTCCACGCGCACCGGCGCAAACTCGAAGCCTACACCCGCAGCCGTGCGGCGCAGCGCATCGATGGTCGCCGCTTCGTCGGCAAAGGCCTGCTCGTGGTAGAACAGCACGTTGCCGTTGCCGACCGCGATCACGTCGTTGTGGAACACACCCTGGTCGATCACGTCCGGGTTCTGCGAGGCGAACACGGTGCGCGCCGGGTCCAGGCCGTGCAGGCGCGCCACGGCCTGCGAGGCTTCCAGGGTCTGGCGCGCCGGGTATTTTTTCGGGGCCGGGGCCGATGGGTCGAACTCGACGCGGCCATACACGAAGAACTCCACGCCCGGTGCGCCATGGTCGGCGGCAAAGCGGGTGTGGTTCGCCGCGCCTTCGTCGCCAAATGCCGGCGTGGCCGGCAGCGTGTCGTGCACCACGAAGTGATCGTGGTCCGCAAAAATATGACGCAGCGTGCGCGTGGCCTGCACGTGCTCTTCCGAGCGATGCAGCTTGTTGTTCAGGTTGGCGGCGGTGAAGTGCACGCGGCCGTCGCGGGTGTCGGCCGAGGGGCTGACCGTCGCCGCGTTCGCGGTCCACATCGGCGCGGCCGACCAGGCGCAGGACAGGATCACCGGCGCCTCGCGCCAGGCTTGCGCCAGCACGTCGGCATCGGTACCCGAGAAGCCCAGGCTGCGCAGCAGGCGGAAGTTCGGACGCGCCTGCGGCGGCATCACGGCCTGGCCGAAGCCGCGTGCGGCCAGGGCGCGCATCTTGGCCAGGCCCTGCAGCGCCGCCTGGCGCGGGTTCGAGGCGCTCTTCACGTTGCTGAACGAAGCGACGTTGCCGAACGAGAGGCCGGCGTAGTTGTGCGACGGGCCGACCAGGCCGTCGAAGTTGTATTCGCGTGCGTTGTACATTAGAAGCTCAATTAAAAGCTCAGGCCAGGCGACAGCTTGGCCGGCATTTCCAGTTCGGAGGTTTCGATCGAGGCGACCGGGTAGGCGCAGTAGTCGGCTGCATAATAGGCGCTTGGACGGTGGTTGCCCGATTTACCCACGCCGCCGAACGGCGCCGAGCTGGCCGCGCCCGTGGTCGGACGGTTCCAGTTGACGATGCCGGCGCGGGCGCGCACGGCGAAGTGCTTCCACAGTTCTTCCGACGGCGACAAGAGCGCCGCGGCCAGGCCGAACTCGGTGGCGTTCGCCACCTTCAGCGCCGCATCGAAATCCTTTACACGCACGATTTGCAGCAGCGGGCCGAACCACTCTTCATCCGGAATGCCCTGCGCATCGGTCACGTCGACGATGCCGGCGGTGACGAAGCCGGCATTCGGGTCGAGCTGGCGCATCTGCAGCAGTACCTTGCCGCCCTTCTGCTCCATCTCGGCCTGCGCCTGTACCAGGCGCGCGGCAACCGCTGCCGAAACCACAGGTCCCATGAAAGGCTGCGGCTCGGCGTTCGACGGGCCGACCTGCAGCTTGCTCGCTACTTCCACCAGACGGTCGATAAAGGCCTGGCCGTGTTCATTGTCTTGCACCACCAGGCGGCGCGCGCAGGTGCAGCGCTGGCCGGCCGAGATGAATGCCGACATCACGGCGTGGTGCACGGCCGGGTCGATCTCCTTCACGTCCCACACCACGAGCGGGTTGTTGCCGCCCATTTCCAGCGCCAGCATCTTGCCCGGCTGGCCGCCGAACTGCTTGTGCAGGGCAGCGCCGGTCTGGCTGCTGCCGGTGAACAGCACGCCGTCGATCTGCGGCTGTGCGCCGAGGGCGATGCCGGTATTCCGGCCGCCGTTCACCAGGTTCAGCACGCCCTTCGGCAGGCCGGCCTGTGCCCACAGCTGCACGGTTTTCACCGCGGTGCGCGGCGCATATTCGCTCGGCTTGAACACCACCGTGTTCCCGGCGATCAGGGCCGGCACGATGTGGCCGTTCGGCAGGTGGCCGGGGAAGTTGTAGGGGCCATACACGGCGAACACGCCGTGCGGACGGTGGCGCAGCACGGCGTTGCCGTCGGCGACCTTGGCATTCGTTTCGCCGGTGCGCGCGCCGTAGGACTGGACCGAGATGTCGATCTTGTTGGCCATGGTCGCCACTTCGGTGCGTGCTTCCCACAGCGGCTTGCCGACTTCCTCGGCGATGGTCGCGGCCAGCTCTTCCGCGTTTTCCTTCAGCAGGTCGCGGAAGCGCGTGCAGATGGCGATGCGTTCTTCCAGCGGCATCAAGGCCCAGTCCTCGAAGGCGTCGCGGGCGGCTTGCGCGGCGCGAGCGACGTCGTCTTCGTTCGACTCGTTGCTGGTCCAGGTCTGGCGCCCGGTGGACGGATCGACCGTGACCAGTTCCGCGCCGCTGCCGGCGAGCCATTCGCCGTTGATGTAGTTCGACAAATTATCCATTGTTCTTCCTGACGTTGAGTGACAGCGTGCGCACCGTGTCGCCCGCCTCGCAATGCAGCAGCGCCAGCTCGTCGGCCGAGAGCACCGCTTCCGTGCCGTCGATCGTGGTCTGCGCCAGCACCATCCGGAAATCGTGCAGCTTCGTGTTCGACACCAACATGCAGTCGGTTTCGCCCTCGGGCTTGCCCTCGACGGCCACGCGCAGCACGCTGTCGCGTACCGAGCGCAGGTCTGACACGCGGCCCTGCAGCACCGGACCGGCATCGAAGATGTCGACATAGCCGTCGTAGTGCATGCCTTCCTGCTCCAGCAGCTTGCGCGCTGGGAGGGTCGAGCGGTGTACCTGGCCGATCACTTCGCGCGCCGAATCCGGCAGGTAATCCACGTACAGCGGCTGGCGCGGCATCAGCTCGGCGATGAAGGATTTTTTTCCAATCGCGGTCAGGCCGTCGACATGGTTGAAATCCATCTTGAAGAAGTGACGCCCGAGGCCTTCGTAAAAGGGGCTGGTGCCGTCTTCCAGCAAGTAGCCGCGCATCTCGGCGATGATCTTCTCGGTGAACAGCTGCTGGAACTGGGCGATGAACAGGAAGCGGCTCTTCGACAGCCACTTGCCGTTGTAGCCGCCACTGCGGTAGTCAGGCTGCAGGAACAGCGAGCACAGTTCGGTGGCGCCGGTGAGATCGTTCGACAGGTACAGGGTTTCCATGCGCGTGAACACGTTCAGTTCGCGGCTGGAATGCACCAGGGTGCCGATGCGGTAGTTATAGAACGGCTCGGTCAGGCCGACCGCGCCCTTGATGGCGCAGATGCCGGCCAGGCGGCCATTGCTCGTGTCTTCGAGCACGAACATGTAGTCGCGCTCTTCGGGCGGAATCGTCTCGGCAAACGAGGCGACGGCGCAGTCGACGCGGTCGCCCAGCATCTTGCGGTCGGGCTTCAGGGTGGTCATGCCGCTGCCGACCTGGGTGGCCAGGTCGATCAGGCCGTCGAGGTCGGAAGCAGCGATGGAACGAATGACGAGCATGGTGCCTCTCTCAGATTCTGACGCAGATGACGGTGTCGCCCGGCGCCACGCCCAGCACCTTCTGTGCCTCGGCCGGCAGGCAGATGGCGTCGGAGGTATCGCAGGACGGGCAGGCCACGGTGACGGCGCGGAAGCGGTCGGCACTGGTGGCCACCGCATAGGTGACGGTGGCACCATTGCCGCGCGATGCGCTCTCGACGCGGCGCTGCTGCGAACCGCAGAACGAGCGCAGCGACAGTTTATGGGCCGCCAGGATCGGGCCGCCGTCGAAGATATCGACATATTCGTCCGCTTCGAAGCCCTCTTCCGTAAGCAGCTTGAAGGCCAGCTGGCCGCTCGGATGGATCTGGCCCATGGCCGCCTGGGCGTCGCCCGGCAGCAGCGGCACGTACACGGGGTAATGCGGCATCAGCTCGACGATCAGGGTGCGGTTGCGCGCCCCGCCGATGATGCGCTCGGCCTCGAGGAAATCCATCTTGAAGAACTTGCGGCCCAGCGCATTCCAGAACGGCGACTGGCCCTCGCCATCGGTCACGCCCGGCATCGGCACGAAGAAGCGGTCGCCGAAGCGGTGCGGCGCCAGCGCCGCGAACAGCAGGCGCGCACGCGACAGCAGCGCGGCCTCGATGCCGGCACGCGCGCGGTCGCGCAGATTGAAACCGGCCAGCTGCGAGCAGGCGGTAAGTTCCGAGCACAGCGTGAGCGCGTGCACGCTGTGGCTGATGTTCAGGTCGCGCGAGACCTGCTGGATGACGTCGTTGCGGAAGGCGAAATAGGTGCCGTTCGAGCCGGCCGAGGCATGTACGGCGGCGGTGCCGACGACCTCGTTGCTGGCCGTGTCTTCCAGCACGAACAAGTAGGACTCCTCGCTCGGGATATCGACCTGCGCCGCGAACGAGGCGATGGAACGCTCGACAAAGGCGGTGATCGCGTCGCGCGTGCGCGGCAGCGTGTGCACTCCCGGCGTCGTCACGGCGGCCAGGCTTTCCAGCGCGCCGATATCCGACAGTTCTACCGGACGGACAACATACATGTGAACTCCCAAAAAGACCTCAGTGCAAACGAACGGAGGCCCGCGCTGTTCCGCGGGCCTTGTTACTGCAAGGTGCTATGGCTTTTCGCGGATCAGGCAGCCAGGAACTGCTCGACGGCGGCGCGCATGATGCGGTCGGCTTCGGCGATCTGCTCGTCCGAGACGATCAGCGCCGGCGCCAGGCGCACGACGTCGAAGCCGGCCACCAGCAGCATCAGGCCGAGGTTCTCGGCGACCTTGGTCAGGTCCTTGGCGCGGCCCTTGTAGCCTTCGGCCATCGGCAGGCCGATCAGCAGGCCCATGCCGCGTGCTTTGCCGAACAGCTGCGGGTAGTCGGCGCTCAGCTTGTCGAGGTTGGCGAAGATCTTGGCACTGGCTTCCTTCACGCGCGCCAGGAATGCCGGCTGGTTGATGGTTTCGATCACGTTCAGCGCGACGGTCGCGGCCAGCGGGTTGCCGCCGTAGGTGGTGCCGTGCGAGCCGACGTTGAAGTGCTCGGCGATCGCGTTCGTGGTGAGCATGGCGCCGATCGGGTAGCCGTTGCCGAGGGCCTTGGCGCTGGTCAGGATGTCCGGGGTCACGCCGGTGTCCATGTAGGTGTACAGGGTGCCGGTGCGGCCCACGCCCGACTGCACTTCGTCGAAGATCAGCAGCGCGCCGGTCTTGTCGCACAGCTCGCGCAGGGCTTGCAGGTATTCCTTGTTGCCCGGGATGACGCCGCCCTCGCCCTGGATCGGCTCGACGATCACGGCCGCCACGTCATCGAGGATGGCGGCGCGCGCCGCGTCGATGTCGTTGTACGGGATGTGGTTGATTTCCTGCGGCAGCGGCTCGAAGCCTTCGGTGTACTTCGGCTGGCCGCCGACCGACACGGTGAACAGGGTGCGGCCGTGGAAGGACGACAGGCAGGAAATGATGCGCGACTTGTGCGGGCCGAACTTGGTGTGCGCGTACTTGCGCGCCAGTTTCAGGGCCGCTTCGTTCGCTTCCGCGCCCGAGTTGCAGAAGAAGGCGCGGTCGGCGAAGGTGGCTTCGGTCAGGGCCGTACCCAGGCGCAGCACCGGCTCGTTGGTATAGCCGTTGCCGAGGTGCCAGAGGGTGTTGATCTGCTTGGTCATCGCGTCGACCAGCACCGGGTTGCAGTGGCCCAGGCTCGAGACGGCGATGCCGGAGGTGAAGTCGAGGTAGTGCTTGCCTTCCTGGTCCCACACGTCCAGGCCCGAGGCGCGTACCGGCACCATCGCAGCCGGGGCGTAGGTCGGGACGAGGACTTCGTCGAAGGTCTGCCGAGTGACAGGCCGCGTTGTGACACCCGAATCAAGCTTTGCGTTCATGACTTTTTCCTCATCCTAAGTTCGTGACAGGCGCGCCAAGGGCCGGGCGCCGAGTCTGGTCATTATAGGAAGGCTACCAGGCAAGTTCTTACAGAAGTGCGACGGGGATTTTCATTTTTGGCCGGAAGGCCGGTACGGTTTCTCTTGCATCCCGTGTAGCAGCAGAGCAAGGCTACCGGCGGTAGAATTGCCATAGTGACCAGCCGACTTGCGGATCTTCATGCGCCCACCACATACCCGCACGACATTCATCCTGCTTCATCTTGCCTTTGTATTTATATTCGGCGGCTTGCTTGCATTTAGCCTGGGCTCGCTCGTTCCACCCTTTATTCTTGCGCTAGCTCCCTTGCTGGGATTGGCAGGAGCCAATCCGCGCGACAGGCGGACATACTGGATCAGCACGGGCACCGCATTGCTGGTCGTCGGTGTGGCTGTGGCGGGTCTTCTCTACCTTGCAATCGCGAATTTTGCACGTGGGCGGTGGTAACACCCACGCGCTCCATCCATTAAGGGCTTGACCGTATGCCGGTTGAAAACGACTTTCCTTCGTGACGATTCTTTAGCGCTAAGGGTTTTCTTCGCGGACGAAGCTCGTCCGCAAGCTTCCATGTCGTGGCGTCCGGAAGCAGGACCCAGATGACCTTCCATGCATTGCGCCGAACGCCGCCCACCGCATTGGCAAAACGGCTCGGCGAGGTAATTGCCTTCTCATATCGGAGCTGGTCGCCTTCGACGAGCGCGTGGTAATTCTTGCCGTTGAATACCGTGCGCAGCAGGGTTCCATTCGGCAAAAAGACATTCTTCCATTGATAACCGGAAGTAACCGGCATGGCAATTGCGTCCGGCTGGTGTCGGACGAGCCAATCCCGGATGGCAGCGGCGCCGATCTCCCATGCTTCTTTCTTGAAGCCGGACTGGATTACCGCAAGCAAAAGTTGCTGGTGCAACTCGATTGGTATGGGCATGGCCATACCGGGAGTGGGGGTAGGATGATCCATCATTTGCTCGCTTTCACACGATAGAGAACGATATCACACGATATGCATGCGAAAACGTACGAAAGTCGCGCGAATCGATACGATAATGCCGCGAAATCACGCGATGGGAGCACGCTTTCAAGCGATAACGGCGACGGCTGTATAGTCTGTTAGACATACGGATTTCGTATCGTTCGAATTCGTAAACCAATCGTCTATTTGCGTCAAAGAATCGCGCGATTTCGCAAACGTATCGTGCTGTTTCGTGCACGTATCGCTTTAGAACGTGAGGAATCGTGCGATATCGGGTGATCCCGAAGAATCCCTATGATCACTTCCGGAAGGCTTACGCGATTGCTGATGGTTCAGGAGAAAGGAGAAATTGATCAGTCGACAAACTGCCTTTTATTTGACAGCCGTGATCACGATTTTTATTCAAGGACGCAAATGATCTACCTCGCCATCACACCGCAAGGGCTGCATGACATTCTGGAGATTGCAAAGGACAGGCAAATCCATGTTTGGTGCGGAGCCAATGCCTTGTCCGAATCAGCATTTCAAGAGCTATCGTTTAATGGACTGACCCGCTTTAACTACTCGCTTGGGAATGCGGATGCGCTCACGTTGGAAAATGCACTCTCGACCATCGAGGAACATCACCCAGGCGAACGCATCTGGGTTGAGTACGGTGCCTAGAGTTATTCAGCGAGCCTGCGCTGTCGCTCTTCCCGCGGCGTATTCCCGAACAGCGCCCCGAACGCCGTCGAAAAATGCGACCCCGACGAAAACCCGCACATCAGCCCCACCTGCACGATCGAGTAGTTCGTATCGAGCAGCAACTGCCGCGCCCGCGTCAGGCGTAGTTCCAAGTAATAGCGTGACGGCAAACTCCCGAGATACTGCTTGAACAACCGCTCCAGCTGGCGCCGCGACACCCCCGCCAGCTGGGCAATCTCGTCGGTCGACAGCGGCTCCTCGATATTTGTTTCCATTAGCGTCACCGCCTCGGTCAGCTTCGGCTGCAGCACGCCAAAACGCGCCTGCAAGGCCACGCGCTGGCGCTCTTCCTTGCCGCGCACCCGGTCGACACACAGGATTTCCTTCACCTGCGCCTGCACCGTCGAGCCAAAAATGATCTCGATCAAGGTCAGCGCGAAGTCCACGGACGCCGCCCCGCCGCAGCAGGTCAAACGTTCGCCTTCGATTTCGTAGAGATTCGGGGTAAAGACGGCCTGGTCGGCGCGGCTGTCGGCGCCGGCGTACAGCGACCACGGCAGTGCAGTGCGCACGCCGTTCAGCGCGCCGGCCTCGGCCAGCCACAGCACGCCGGCGCCCACGCCGCCCCAGAATGGCGCGGCGCGGCAGCGTTCGACCAGGGCGCGGAAGTTCGCCGGTTTCAGGCCGGCCTGGGCTTCGTCGGCGGCCAGCAGCACCAGATGCCAGTGGCGCTGGGCGTCGCTGGTGAATTTGTCGGGGCTGCGCACGTCCACGTGCAGGCGCTCGGGGCCAAGGATCTTGGCGGCCAGGCGCAGCGGCTGGGCCAGGCCCGACCAGCTCATCGTGTCCGGCTCGCCGGCATTCACGAGCAGCACGCGCAGCGGCTTCTCCTGCGCCAGGCGGGACAGTTCAGCTTGCGGCATTGAAGCGGATCGTGACGTTGTTCACTCGGGAGCAAGCGCGGCGGATGGCCGGCGTTCGGAATTCCATTGGCTGACTATCATACCGGAGATCAACAACAATCCACCCAGCCAGCCCCGCGCCGTCAAGGCTTCGCCCAGCCAGAAGTAGCCGAAGAAGGCGGCGGCGGCCGGCTCGAAGGCGTACACCACCGCCGCTTCGTTGGCCGAGGTGCGCGACTGGCCCCAGGTTTGCAGCGAGATGATGGCGGCGGTGGCGACCACGCCCAGGTAGGCGAAGTTCCAGCCGTGCTGGCCAAGCTTGCTGAATACGCCGTCGAGGTAGGCGGCGCGCGCCGCGGCCTCGCCCGGCAATTCGCGCGCCAGCAGCCACAGCGCGGCGCACAGGCCGACGGTGGCGATCTGGGCGGCAGTCACGGTGAGCAGGCGCGTGGCACGCCGGGTCTGCACTTCCATCACCTTGATGTAGACGCCGAAGCACAGTGCGCTCATCAGGGCGAGCGAGTCTCCAGTTCCCCAGGCGCCGCCGTCCCAGCACAGGGCGGCCAGGCCGGCAATCGACATCACCAGGGCCAGCACGATGCGGCGTTCCGGCAGGCGGCCGGCGAGTACGCCCAGCAGCGGCACGACCAGCACGTTCAGGCCGCAGATGAAGGCGTTGCGGTTTGAGCTGGTCAGGGCCAGGCCCTCGACCTGGAACACGAAGCAGAAAAACAACAAGGCGCCGAGGATGGCGCCGGCACGCATGTCGGCCAGTTTGCCGCGCCACAGGAAGGGCGACAACAATATGGCGGCAAGGACAAAGCGCACGAGAATGATCCAGACCGCCGAGAAATGGCCAGTCAGGTCTTTCATTGCCGGGAAGGTCGTGCCCCAGACCAGTGTGACGAGCAAGAGAGCGAATATGCCGTGGAGATGGCGGGTCATGGACAGGGGGCGCGGGCAAAGCGCGTATGGTAACGCGCCTCGCCCATAAAAGGCCAACCGTCATCGCAGGCAGGCCGCCGACGGCTATAATCTCCCTTCATGGGGGAACGATATTTAAAGAGCGTCCGCTTGCTGGCCGAATGCCTGCAGGGCTTCGAACGGTATTCGGGCGAATCCGTGCGCCAGTACGGTTTAACGCATGCGCAGTTCGATATCATCGCCACACTCGGCAATACCAGTGGCATGAGCTACAAGGAGCTTGGCAAGCGCACCCTGATTACCAAGGGCACGCTCACCGGCGTCATCGAGCGGCTCGAGCAGAAAAACTTGGTGCTGCGCGAACGCAGCCTTGAGGACAAGCGCTCGTATTTCGTGCGCCTGACCGAACGCGGCGACGCGGTGTTTCGCGATGTGTTCCCGAAGGTGGTTGCACACGGAAAGCAATTATTCGAGGATTTCAGCGATGCCGAATTCGACGAGGTCGATGGCGCGCTGAAGAAATTGCGCGAACGGATACTCGGGGCAGGACGCCCTTCCCCTTCATTACCACAACAAAAGGAATCATCTTGAAAACTTCCCTGATCGACGGCAAGAAGCCGGCCCACTTCGACAAGCACATCATCGGCAATATCCTGCTCGACATCGCTCCGGAGGCCGAAGTGCGCGAGGAAGCCATGCTGATCGGCGTGCGCAACGAAGACGGCGAAATCTACCGCCTGATCGGCGCGACCAAACTGAGCAGCTTCATGAACGCCGTCGAGGAACTGTTCGACCTGGGCCTGGTCGACGAACTGCAAGACACCGAAGAGCCGAAGGAAGACTGCGACGCCATCTTCAGCGAGCCTTGATCGGGAGACGTTTGGCGTTGTAAAAAGATGCTTTGGAGCAAATACTCCGAAGTGTGGCTGTTCGCAGGGAGTATAATTTTTCGATGGACAGACTAGACGCCCTCAAGAGCATCGCCGCCCAGGCCATCCGCGGCGAGCTCAGCTTCCCGACGAATGTCGACGCCACGCTCAAGCTGCAGCGTGCGCTGAACGATCCCGATTGCCACGCCGACCTGGCAGCGCGCCTGGTGCAAGCCGAGCCGCTGCTGGCCGCACGCACTGTTGCGATCGCCAACTCCGTCACCTACAACCGCGCCGGCAACGACGTGACCAACGTGCGCGCCGCCGTGCAGCGCGTGGGTTTTCGCACGCTGGGCGCGCTGGCGGCGTCGGTGATCGTGCGCCAGTTGAGCAGCGAGATCACCGATCCCGTCTTGCGCGCCAAGGCGGATCAATTGTGGCGCCACTCGGCCCACGTGGCGGCGCTGGCCCAGGTCATTGCGCGCCGGGTGTCGTTTGTCGATCCGGAGACGGCGATGTTTGCCGGCATCGTGCATGAGGTAGGCGGGTTCTACCTGCTGTCGCGGGCGCACGCGTATCCGGGGCTGATCGAAGGCGGCGCCGAGGATTGGCTGGAGCATGGCGAAGTGGCGATCGGCCGCGGCGTGCTGCTCAAGCTGGGCGTGCCGGCGCCGGTGATGGGGGCGATCGAGGCCATGTGGAATGGCATGCGCGCCTTGCCGCCGGAGACCCTGGGCGATACCTTGTTGCTGGCGAACGATTTGTCGCCGGAGCATTCGCCTTTGCTGGAGCGGCCGGGTGCGACCAGTGTGCAGGCGGCGGCGACCATCGATTTCGCGGTGGGCGACGGGACGCTGGCGCGCATCATGGAAGAGTCGGCGGAAGAGGTGCAGAGCCTGACGTCGGCGTTGTTATAAGGCGGTCGGATCGACCGTTCGTGGGGCTGTTGCCTGCGCTGTTATCGGTTTGCATGGTCCGCGTGGGCACGGGGTGCCCACCGTACGGTCGCCGTTATCGGCAAGTTCGCACAAAAACCCTCATCGCTCGCAGCGAGATCATTCGAAACGCGGATACGCAATGTAGCCCGTACGGTGGGCACTCCGTGCCCACGCGGATTCAACCCACCATTAACGCCAACAGGCAACAGCCCCGATAACGCCCGCGAGCTGCCCTTCCATCCACGCAAAAAAAATGCCCACTCCAAACGGAGCGGGCAAAGTCCAAAACTAGGGATGTCCTGAAAGAGACAGCTCCACTATAGTTCCCGGTTCCCGCACACTCTGTGCGCCAATTCACATTCATGTGACATTTCTGCGTGATTCGCCGCACAAGCAAACCGGGCAAAAAAAAACCCGCTCCAAACGGAGCGGGTGAAGTCCAAAACTAGGGATGTCCTGAAAGAGACAGGTCCACTATACGGTTCGGCCACCCGGGCGCTCTGTGCGATAACTCACACAAGGCCAGGAAATGTCACATATCGACAAATTCCTTGTAAAAATCGATATCCGAAAAGAGCTTATAAACAAAAAAAGCCGCCACGGCTTTCACCGTGGCGGCTTTTTCATGCGAGGCGAATACCGGGCGCGTCAGACCACCGCGCCATCGGTCTCGTCTTTTTCCTTGACCGGCTTGATCAAATCCTCGCGCTTCACGCCGAACCACATTGCCAGCGCGGCAGCCACGAACACCGACGAGTAAATACCGAAGCAGATACCGATCGTCAGCGCCATCGCGAAGTAATGCAGCGACGGGCCGCCGAAGAACAGCATCGACAGCACCATCATCTGGGTCGACGCGTGGGTGATGATGGTACGCGAGATGGTGCTGGTGATCGCGTGGTCGATGACCTCGGTCACGCTCATCTTGCGCTGCTTGCGGAAGGTTTCGCGGATACGGTCGAAAATCACCACCGATTCGTTCACCGAGTAACCCAGCACCGCCAGGATCGCCGCCAGCACCGTCAGCGAGAATTCCCACTGGAAGAAGGCGAAGAAGCCCAGGATGATGACCACGTCGTGCAGGTTGGCCAGGATCGCGGCCACGGCGAATTTCCACTCGAAGCGCACGGCCAGGTAGATCACCACGCCGACCACGACCATGATCAGCGCGTGCAGGCCGCTTTCGGCCAGTTCGTCGCCGACCTGCGGGCCGACGAAGTCGACGCGCTGCAGGGTCACCAGCTCGGCGCCGGCTGCATTCGCGCAGCTGGTGCGTTCGATCTGCTGGCCCTTCTCCGTCACGTTGATCTGTTTCGGGGTACCGCCTTCCGAAGCGCAGACCGCCTTGAAGGCTTCGCCCGACACGGTCGAGCCGGCCGCGGTCTTCACCGGCGGCAGGCGCAGCATGATGTCCTGGGCGGTGCCGAAGCTCGCCACTTCCGGCGCTTCATGGCCGATCGAGCGCAGCGTCGTACGGATCTTTTCCTGGTCGGCAGCATGCGGGTAGCGCAGCTCCATCACGGTACCGCCGGTGAATTCCACCGAGAAGTGCAGGCCCTTGGTCACCAGGAAGAACACGGCAGCCACGAAGGTCAGCGCCGAGATCACGTTGAAGATCAACGCGTGGCGCATGAACGGGATGTCCCGTTTGATTTTGAAAAATTCCATGACAGTTCCTCGTCCTTATTTCTTTTCAGCGGGCAGGCCCGGCGTCCACACCGTACCGACCGACAGCTTGGTCACTTTCTTGCCGCGGCGGCCGTACCACAGGTTCACGAAGCCGCGCGAGACGAACACGGCCGAGAACATCGAGGTCAGGATGCCCAGGGTGTGCACCACGGCGAAGCCGCGCACCGCACCGGTACCGAAGATCAGCAGCGCCAGGCCGACGATCAGGGTGGTCACGTTGGAGTCGAAAATCGTGTCCCAGGCGTGGCTGAAACCATGCGTGATCGCCTGCTGCGGCGTGGCGCCGGCACGCAGTTCCTCGCGAATACGCTCGTTGATCAGCACGTTGGCGTCAATTGCCATACCGAGGGCCAGCGCGATTGCCGCGATACCCGGCAGGGTCAGGGTGGCCTGCAGCATCGACAGCAGGGCCAGCAGGAACAGCACGTTGGCCGCCAGCGCCACCGCGCTGAACACACCGAACATGTGGTAGTAGATGATCATGAAGACGGCAATCGCCACGAAGCCCCACAGGGTCGAGTGCAGGCCGCGCGAAATGTTTTCGGCGCCGAGCTGCGGGCCGACCACGCGTTCCTCGATGAATTCCATCGGCGCCGACAGCGCGCCCGAGCGCAGCAGCAGCGCCAGTTCATTCGCTTCCTGGGCGTTGCCGATGCCGGTGATCTGGAAGGTCGAGCCGAGTTCGCTCTGGATGGTCGGCGCCGACGGTACGGTGTACTTGCCCTTCTCTTTCAGCAAAATCGCCATGCGCTTGCCGACGTTTTCACGGGTCACCAGGCGGATCTTGCGGCCGCCGTCGCCGTTCAGGTCGACAGAGACGGCCGGCTGCTGGTTCGAGTCGAAGCTGGCAACGGCGCCGGTGATGTAGTCGCCGGTCAGGATGATGTCTTTCGACACCACGATCGGGGCGCCACGGCCTTCGGTGAACAGTTCCGAGTTCAGCGGAATCGCGGCCGACAGTTCGGTGCCCGGGGTCACGGTCGGGTCGACCAGGCGCAGTTCCAGGGTGGCGGTGCGGCCGATCAGGTCTTTCGCGCGGGCCACGTCTTGCACGCCCGGCAATTGCACGATGATGCGGTCGGCGCCCTGGCGCTGGATGACCGGCTCGGTCACGCCGAGTTCGTTGATACGCTTCGACAGGGTCGAGATGTTCTGGTTGACGCCTTCCTCGACGATGCGCTTGAGCGCCTCGGGCTTCATGGTGGCGATCAGCTTCAGTTCGGTGCCGTCGGCGGCATCCGCCAGCGTCAGGTCGGCCATCTGCTTGCCCAGCACGTTGCGGGCGGCGCTGCGGGTCTGCTCGTCGCGGAAAGACACTTCGATGGCGTTGCCGTTGCGTTCGATGCCGGCATGGCGCACGTTGTTGTCGCGCAGGATGCTGCGGACACTGGTCTGGGTGCTCTTGACGCGGGTTTCCAGCACGGCTTTGGAGTCGACTTGCAGCAGGAAGTGGACGCCGCCGCGCAGGTCGAGGCCGAGGTTCATCGGCAGCGCGCGCACCGCCTGCATCCAGGCCGGGGTGTTCTTCACCAGGTTGACGGTGACGATGTAATCGGGGTCGGTCTGGTCACGGTTCAGCTGGCGTTCGAGCGCGAGCTTGGCCTTGAACTGGGCGTCGGTGCTGTCGAAGCGGGCACGCACGGCGGTCGAGTTGCCGGAGCCGTCGAGCGTGACCTGGTTGGCCGGAACACCTTCGCGTTTCAGCACGTCGGCAATCTGGGCCGAGGTGTCGCTCGTGATCTTGACCGTTGTTTTGCCAGTCGTCACTTGCAACGCCGGCGATTCGCCGAAGTAGTTGGGCGCCGTGTACAGCGCGCCCAGCAGGAGCGCGACAGCGATCAGTATGTATTTCCAGAGCGGATAGCGATTCATGATGTTCCAGCGTTCTATGTTGAGCGGCGTGCGGCCCGTTGACAGGGCCGCAGCGCTTGGCTTACAGGGACTTCAGGGTGCCCTTCGGCAGCAGGGTGGTGACGGCGTTCTTTTGCACGATCATCTCGGTGCCGGTCGCGATTTCCAGGGTGACGTAGGCGTCCTTCACCTGCACGACGCGGCCCAGGATGCCGCCGGCGGTGACCACTTCGTCGCCCTTGGTGAGCGCATCCATCATCGCCTTGGCTTCTTTCTGGCGCTTCTGCTGCGGGCGAATCATCAGGAAGTACATGACCACGAACATGATCAGGATCGGCGAGTAGCCGAGCAGACTGCTCATCATGTCTGGATTGGCTGCGGCCGCGGTTTGCGCGTAAGCGTTGGAAATGAACACAAGGACTCCGATTATGAGATAAAAAAAACAGCGCTGTATTCTAGCACCGGCGAACTGCCAGCGGCCATTCCGCCGCATGTGGGGTTGGCTGTAAAAAATGCAAGTAGGAAATCTACAACG
This sequence comes from Massilia sp. YIM B02769, assembly GCF_030411995.1. Classification (GTDB taxonomy): domain Bacteria; phylum Pseudomonadota; class Gammaproteobacteria; order Burkholderiales; family Burkholderiaceae_D; genus Telluria. The sequence continues at coordinate 42,940 of NZ_JASNRC010000016.1, read as the reverse complement.
GTGCACCCGCATTCCCTTGGGTGTTGGGTTGACCTTGTAGGGTGGGCACCTGTTCCCACGCGGTCGTACCGATGCATACCGTACCCTTTATGCTCGCAATATTCAATTGATCAACCAAGACACCGGTGGGCACAGAGTGCCCACCCTACAAATTCTCAACGAAAGTGGGCACTCACATTTGCGGGTGGCAAGCACGGATTCAGCACCGCGGTTATCATCCTCGTCCCGCGCTGCAACATCGAACCAGCCGCGCTGGCTCCCGCTTAATCCAGTCAAAGAAAACCACCCATGTCAGCACTCTTCACCCCCTATACCCTCAAGGACGTCACCCTGCGCAACCGCATCGCGGTGCCGCCGATGTGCCAGTACAGCGCCACCGATGGCTATACCAACGAATGGCACACCACCCACTACGAAAGCATCGCCCGCGGCGGCGCCGGCCTGGTGATCGTGGAAGCCACCGGCGTCTCGCCGGAAGGCCGCATCACCCCGGGCTGCCTCGGCCTGTGGTCGGATGAGCACGTGCCGGGCCTGGCGCGCATCGCGGCCGGCATCAAGGCTGGCGGCGCCGTCGCCGGCATCCAGATCGGCCACGCCGGCCGCAAGGCCAGCGCCCAGCGTCCCTGGGAAGGCGACGACCACATCCCGGCGAGCGACCCGCGCAGCTGGGAAACCATCTCGCCGTCGGCCGTCGCCTTTGGCGCCAACCTGCCGCAGGTGCCGAAAGAGATGACGATTGCCGACATCGAGCGCGTGAAAGCCGACTTCGTCGCCGCCGCACGCCGCGCACTGGAGGCAGGCTTCGAGTGGCTGGAGCTGCACTTCGCCCACGGCTACCTGGGCCAGAGCTTCTTCTCGGTCCATGCGAACAAGCGTACCGACGCATACGGCGGCGACTTCGCCGGCCGCAGCCGCTTCCTGCTCGAGACCCTGGCAGCCGTGCGCGAAGTGTGGCCGGACCGCCTGCCGCTGACGGCGCGCTTCGGCGTGATCGAGTTCGACGGCCGCGACGAAGAAACGCTGGCCGAGTCGATCGAGCTGGCGCGCCAGTTCCGCGCCGCCGGCCTGGACATGCTGAATGTGAGCGTAGGCTTTTCGACGCCGGATGCGAGCATTCCGTGGGCCTCGGGCTTCCTGGCGCCGATCGCCGAACGCGTGAAGCGCGAAGCGGGCATTCCGGTGGCGTCATCGTGGAATATCGATTCGCCGGCCGTCGCCAACCGCGTGGTGGAAGAAGGCCAGATGGACCTGGTCATGATCGGCCGCGCGCACCTGGGTAATCCGCACTATACGTATGCGGCGGCCAAGGCGCTGGGCCAGGACAAACCGTCGTGGACGCTGCCGGCGCCGTATGCGCACTGGCTGGAGCGCTACCGCGCGGCGGAGTAATGAACTAGAAGTGAATAAAAAACGCGGCTCGATGGCCGCGTTTTTTATTCGGGTGGGCGAAGGTGCGTAAAAACGCGTGGGCACGGGGCGCCCACCCTACGTCATTGCGGCCGCTGGCCTTGATTATGTAGGGTGGGCGCCCCTGTGCCCACGCGTTCAACCACGCCAAGCATGATCGCGAGCCAATTACACCCCGCGTGACCGATCCGCCGCAAACCGCACGCGGAACGCATTGAACCCATCCGCATCGATCGCATCGCGCATCTCCTGCATCAGGTTCAGGTAATAGTGCAGGTTGTGAATCGTGTTCAAGCGCGCCCCCAGGATCTCGTTCGAGCGATGCAGGTGGTGCAGGTAAGCGCGCGAGAAGTTGGTGCAGCAGTAGCAGCTGCACGACTCGTCCAGCGGCGCCGTGTCTTCCTTGTAGCGCGCATTCTTGATCTTCACGTCGCCGAAGCGCGTGAACAGCCAGCCGTTGCGCGCATTCCGGGTCGGCATCACGCAGTCGAACATGTCGACGCCGTTGGCCACGCCTTCCACCAGGTCTTCCGGCGTACCCACGCCCATCAGGTAGTGCGGTTTGTTTTCCGGCAGGCGCGGGCCGACGTGGGCCAGGATGCGCTTCATGTCTTCCTTCGGCTCGCCCACCGACAGCCCGCCGATCGCCAGGCCCGGGAAGTTGATGTCCTCCAGCGCCGCCAGCGACTCGTCGCGCAGGTGCTCGTACATGCCGCCCTGGACGATGCCGAACAGCGCGTTCGGGTTTTCGCCGCCCTTGAACTCGTTCATCGAACGCTGGGCCCAGCGCAGCGACATGCGCATCGACTTCGCCGCTTCTTCGGCGGTGGCCGCGCGGCCGTCGATCTCGTACGGCGTGCACTCGTCGAACTGCATCACGATGTCCGAGTTCAGCGCGCGCTGGATCTGCATCGACACTTCCGGCGACAGGAATTTACGGGAACCGTCGATCGGCGAGGCGAAGGTCACGCCCTCTTCCGTGATCTTGCGCATCGCGCCCAGCGAAAACACCTGGAAGCCGCCCGAGTCGGTGAGGATCGGCTTGTCCCAGCCCATGAAGCCATGCAGGCCGCCGAACTTGTTGAACACCTCGATGCCCGGGCGCAGCCACAGGTGGAAGGTGTTACCGAGGATGATCTGCGAGCCGACGGTTTTCAGTTCGGTCGGGTCCATCGCCTTGACCGAGCCATAGGTCCCGACCGGCATGAAGATCGGGGTTTCGATGGTGCCGTGATTGAGTTTCAGGCGGCCGCGGCGCGCATGCGACAGGCCGCTGGTGTCTTTCTTCAGGAGCGTAAATTCGAGCATCGTGTTTATTTTGAAGTAGTGGTCAGCAGCATGGCGTCGCCGTAGCTGAAGAAGCGGTATTCGTTGGCGATGGCGTGCGCATAGGCCTTGCGGATTTCTGCGTAGCCGGCAAAGGCCGACACCAGCATCAGCAGGGTCGATTTCGGCAGGTGGAAGTTGGTGATCAGGCGCGTCACCGTCTTGAAGGTGTAGCCCGGCGTGATGAACAGCGCGGTGTCGGCGCTGCCGGCCACCAGTTCGCCGCTCTGCGAGGCCGACTCCAACGCGCGCAGCGACGTGGTGCCGACGGCGACAACGTCACGGCCGGCGGCCTTCGCTGCACGCACCGCATCCACAGTCTCCTGGCCGATGGTGTACCACTCGGTATGCATCTGGTGCGCGGACAGGTCTTCCACCCGCACCGGCTGGAAGGTGCCGGCGCCCACGTGCAGGGTCACGTAGGCGATGTTCACGCCCTTGGCGGCCAGCCTGTCGAGCAGCGGCTGGTCGAAGTGCAGGCCGGCGGTCGGCGCGGCGACGGCGCCCGGTTCCTTCGAATACACGGTCTGGTAGCGCTGCTCGTCGAACTCGTCGGCGTTGTGCTCGATGTAGGGCGGCAGCGGCAGGCGGCCGTGGGCCTCGATCAGCTCGAACACGTCGCCCTCGAAATGGAGGGTGAAGAATTCGCCGGCGCGCTCGCCGGTGGTGACGTCGAAGGCGTCGGCCAGGCGGATGCGGTTGCCGGGCTTCGGCGACTTGGAAGCGCGCACCTGGGCCAGCACGGTGCGGCTGTCCAGGACGCGCTCGACCAGCACCTCGACCTGGCCGCCGGTTTCCTTGACGCCGAAGAAGCGCGCCTTCAGGACGCGGGTATTGTTCATCACCAGCAGGTCGCCGGCTTGCAGCTGGTCGAGGATGTCGGCGAAATGGCGGTCGGTAATCTGCTCGCCATCGAGCTGCAGCAGGCGCGACGCGCTACGGTCGGGCAGCGGCAGTTGCGCGATGCGCTCGGGCGGCAAGTCGAAATCGAAATCGGAAAGCGAGTACATTCTGTTCATTTCTGGGAAAATGGGGGCTGGCAGCTTTACAATACGGGCTGCAGCGCGTGCGGCGAACCCTCTATTTTACGTCAGCCCGCGCCAAAATGCCGCAGATATGCCTTCGCCAAAACCCACTTCCGCCCCGAAAACCACAGAAAGCAAGCTCGCCCGCCTCGGCCTGCGCACCGACATGGACCTGGTGCTGCACCTGCCGATGCGCTACGAGGACGAGACCAAGATCGTGTCGATACGCGAGGCCTGCCTGCGCGGCGGCCATGTGTCGCAGATCGAGGGCGTGGTCACGAAAAACGAGATCAGCTTCAAGCCGCGGCGCCAGCTGCTGGTGACGATTGCCGACGAATCCGGCGACATCCTGCTGCGCTTCATGAATTTCTACGGCAGCCAGGTCAAGCAGTTGGCCGAAGGCGTGCGCGTGCGTGCGCGCACCGAGGTCAAGCACGGCTTCTTCGGCGCCGAGATGGTCCATCCCACTTACAAGGTCGTCAACGAAGGCGCGCCGCTGCCGACTTCGCTCACGCCGGTGTATCCGTCGGGCGAAGGCCTGTCGCAGCCGATCCTGCGGCGCGCGATCGGCGACGCCATGAAGCGGGTCGACTGGACCGATACCGTGCCGCCGGCGGTGCGGCACCACCTCGGCCTGGGCGACTTCGAGCCGTCGGTGAAGCTGCTGCACTACCCGCCGAAGGATGCCGACGAATACGCGCTGATGGACAAGTCGCACCCGGCCTGGACGCGCATGAAGTTCGACGAACTGCTGGCCCAGCAGCTCTCGCTGAAACGGGCCCAGCGCGCACGCCGCGACAAGGGCGCGCCGACGCTGCGCACGGTGGGCAGCCTGTCCGAAGCCTTCCTCCAGACCCTGCCTTTCAAGCTGACCAAGGCCCAGGCGCGCGTGGTGAAGGAAATCAGCGCCGATTTGCGCGAGGGCTATCCGATGCAGCGCCTGCTGCAGGGCGACGTCGGCAGCGGCAAGACCGTGGTGGCGGCGCTGGCCGCCGCCCAGGCCATCGACTCGGGCTACCAGGCCGCCCTGATGGCGCCGACCGAGATCCTGGCCGAGCAGCACTTCCGCAAGATCGCCGCCTGGATGGAGCCGCTCGGCGTGAAGGTGGCCTGGCTCACCGGCAGCCTGAAGAAGAAGGAAAAGGCCGCCGCCAGCGAGATGGCGGAAACCGGCGAGGCGCACCTCGTAATCGGCACCCACGCCCTGATCCAGGACACCGTGCAGTTCGCGCGGCTTGGGCTGGTGCTGGTCGACGAGCAGCACCGCTTCGGCGTCGGCCAGCGCCTGACCTTGCGCAACAAGGGTAGCGACGGACTGGTGCCGCACCAATTGATGATGTCGGCCACGCCGATCCCGCGCACCCTGGCCATGACCTACTACGCCGACCTGGAAGTGTCGGTGATCGACGAGCTGCCGCCGGGCCGCACGCCGATCGTCACGCGCGCCATCGACCAGAACCGGCGCGACGAAGTGATCGAACGCGTGCATGCGGCCGCGCTGGAAGGGCGCCAGGCCTACTGGGTGTGCCCGCTGATCGAGGAATCCGAAGCCCTGCAGCTGCAGACGGCCACCGAAACCTACGAGACCCTGGCCGAAGCCCTGCCCGACTTGCAGGTGGGCCTGGTGCACGGGCGCCTGAAGCCGGCCGAGAAGCAGGTGATCATGGACGCCTTTTCCGCCGGCGAGATCCACGTGCTGGTGGCGACCACCGTGATCGAGGTCGGCGTCGACGTGCCGAATGCCTCGCTGATGGTGATCGAGCACGCCGAGCGTTTCGGTTTGTCGCAGCTGCACCAGCTGCGCGGGCGTGTCGGCCGCGGCTCGGCGGCCAGCGTCTGCCTGCTGCTGTACCAAAGCCCGCTGGGCCAGGTGGCCAAACAGCGCCTGATGACGATGCGCGAAACCACCGACGGCTTCGAGATCGCGCGGCGCGACCTGGAAATCCGCGGCCCGGGCGAGTTTCTGGGCGCGCGCCAGTCGGGCCAGGCCATGCTGCGCTTTGCCGACCTGGAAACCGACCAGTGGCTGGTGGAAGAGGCGCGCGACGTGGCGGCGAGCCTGCTGGAGAACGAGACGCCGCAGAACGTGGCCATCGTCGATGCCCACCTGGCGCGCTGGCTGGGCGGACGCGAGGAATTCCTGAAGGTGTGATCTGAAACCCAAGCGGGGGTCAGGTCTGACATTCGGACACGGCCTCAGCGGTAGACGCGAAATCGCATCCGGATTGGTCGGCAACCTGCTCGCGCAAGTCCGATAATGCAGAGTTCGTGTCCGAATGTCAGACCTGACCCCGGCTTTTATTTGTGCCATGGTGTGACAATTCGATAGACATTTGGCCCCTGTTTGGAGATATCGTTGCGTCCGGAGCAATACGCCTGCGTGGCGCGCTCCCACCGATAACAACAAACAGGACTCGGCCATGCCCTTTCTCGGACTCGGACTTCACATCCTCGTTGCGCTCTTCTTCGCGGTCCACGCGGTGCGCACCGGGCGCCAGATGTATTGGCTGCTGATTCTCTTTTCCTTCCCGCTGCTGGGCAGCCTGGTCTACTTCGCGGCGGTCTTCCTGCCGCACTCGCAGATCGAGCGCCAGGCGCGCCTGGCCGGCCGCGCGCTCGGACGCACCCTCGACCCCGGCCGCGAAGTGCGCGAAGCGCAGAACGACTTCGACCTGACCCCGACCGCCTACAACCAGATGCGCCTGGCCGGCGCCCTGCTCGACAACGGCCAGAGCGCGGAAGCGGTGGCGCAGTACGACGCCTGTTTGCAGGGGCCCTTCGCCGCCGACCCGGAAGTGATTTTCGGCGCCGCGCGGGCGAAGCTGGCGAACCGGCAGCCGGAAGCGGCGCTGGCGCTGCTGGCGCCCTTGCAGGCCAAGCAGCCGGGCTTCCGTCCTGAAGAAATGGCGCTGGCGCTGGGCCGCGCGTATGCCGGCTGCGGGCGGCAGGAGGAAGCGGGCGCGCAGTTCGAGACGGCGGTGCAGAAGTTCGGCGGGATCGAGGGGCGCGTGGAGCTGGCCTTATGGGCGCTGGAGAATGACAAGGGCGACCTGGCCGAGCGCGAACTGAAGGAGATCGCACACGCGCGCAAGCACATGACCAAGTACACGCGCGGGTTGCATCAGGGTTTGTTCAAGCGGCTGGATGCGGCGACTGGTGGGAAACGCGGCTGAATCCCTGATCCAGCCTTGTACTGGTGGGTTCGAGAACCCGCCCTACGCCTGGGATGGTAGGGTGGGTCGGTCCGCGTGCGGCTCGAACCCACCACCCGCGAACGCCGAAAACCATCGCCGCCCTCAATCCACCCGCGTCAACTCCACCCCATCCACCGTCATCTTCCACTTGTCACCCTCGCGGTGCGGCGGCTTGCTGACCACGAAAGTCGAGCGCACGAAAGCCGCGCCGACGTCGAAATTATCGCCATGGAAGCCCTGCAGGTCGACGCTGAGATCCAGCTGCTTGCCCGGCCGGTCGCGCTTGTACTTGACCTTGCCGTCCTTGCCCATCTGGATGCGCATGTCCTTGCCCTGCCAGTCGCCGACATAGGCCAGCTTATCGGCAGGGACGGGAACGGGTTCGGCATGGGCCGCCAGCGGCAGCAGGCAGGCGGCGAGGATGGCGGCGCGAAGGGTATGCATGTTGAACTCCGGGTCAGGAACACATCGATGAACAACCCAGTATTCGATGCGCCGCACCGCTTGTCAACATGCATACGCCGCCCGGCGTTGCCGGATCAGGCCACCCGGTCGGCCGCGTAGACGACGCCGACCTGGCGCCGGATCTCGTCCATCACGCGCATCAGCGCCAGCGTCTCGTCGTGGGTCATGCCCGGGCTTTCGATCAGGCCCGCCCGGAAGCAGCGCTGCGCCTCGAGCGCCTCGTGCACGTAGCCGTTGCCGAGATACGGCGTCTCGACCGTGCGCGTGCTGCCGTCTTCCAGCGCCACCGTCACCGTGCGGGCGCGGTGGAACATGGTGTTCATGCGCACGTGGCCGCGGGTGCCGGATACCGTCAGTTCGCCCGGCGTGCGCGCCAAAAACGAGCAGCTGCACACCGACATGCCGCCGCCCTCGTGGCGCAGCGTGAAGCCGGTCTGCACGTCGACGCCGGTGGGGCCGATCTGCGCCTGCGCCTGCACGCTGCGTACCGGCCCGAGCAGGCTGGCCGCGATCGACAGCGGATAGATGCCGAGGTCGAGCAGCGCGCCGCCGCCCAGGTCCGGGTTGAACACGCGGTGTTCAAGACCGAAGTTGGCGGCAAAGCCGAAGTCGGCCACCACCTGGCTGACCTCGCCGATCTCGCCGGCGGCGATGATGCGCTTCATCTCGGTCAGCGCCGGCAGGAAGCGCGTCCACATCGCCTCCATCAGGAACAGGTTTTTCGCACGCGCCAGTGCGACGACCTGTTCGGCCTCGCGTGCATTCACCGTGAACGCCTTTTCGACCAGCGCGCCCTTGCCCGCATTCAGCACCAGCAGCGCATTCGCGGCGTGCTGGGGATGGGGCGTGGCGATGTAGACCAGGTCGATGTCGGCGGCAGCGGCCAGTGCTTCGTACGAACCATACGCGGCGGCGGCGCCGAATTCGGCGGCAAACGCGTCGGCCTTGTCCTGGCTGCGCGATGCCACGCCTGCCAGCACGGCGTCGGGCAGCGCACCCAGCGCGGTGGCAAAGGCGCGCGCGATCTTGCCGGTGCCGAGGATGCCCCAGCGGACTTGTTGGTTCATTCAGGCTCTCCTTTTCGGGCGGAACACGCCGGTATCGGCATAGAAGGCGGCGTCCTGCTCCGGCCACCAGCCCGGCACGCCGAGCACCGGCAGCGGCGTGAAGCTTGACGTGGCCAGCGGTTCGCTCGCCAGCTCGGCCGCCACGCGGGCGTCGATCCAGGCGCGTTGCGCATCCGCTTGTAAATCGAAATAGTCGTCGCCGGCGAACAGCACGCGCGTATGCGCGGTGATCGCCTTGCGTGGCGCCACCAGCTTTTCCATCAGCGCGTGGCCGAACAGCCAGACCTGGGCATCGCGCCCGAACATGGCGCGCTTCTCGAACAGCGCCGCATCCCAGCAGTGGGCACGCAGTTCGTCAACCAGCGCCCGCCCCTCGTTTGAAAAACGCACCACCAGCAGGGCCGCGTTCTCGTCGAAGATGGTGGCGGCATCGCGCGCCGGCCCGCGCGACTGCCCCACCCCGCCGGCCGCCGCGATCTGCGCGGCCTGCAAGGCGTTCAGCTGGCGCTTGATGAGGGGGAAGGTCTGCCACACCAGGCCATTGAAGAAGTCGTGCAGGTTGTCGCGCGTGGGCACGCCGCCGGTGGCGCTGATGAATTCCTCATAGGCCGTCCCTTCGGGCAGCGATTCCTGCGGCACGAAGGTGAGCGGCAAATCGCGGTGGTTGCGCAGGGCGAGGCTGGCCGCGTTGCGGTTGAAGGCAGCGACAAAATCGTCGCCCTCGACGCCGAGGCGTTCGAAGGCGGGGCGGACGCTGTCGTACCAGGGGCGGGACCAGTCGATCTGCGCCAGCATGCTCAAGCCTGGACCATCTTCCAGCCGATGTCCTCGCCGGCGTTCAGCGGCACCAGGCGGTCGTCGCCCATTGCCACCGTGTTCGGAATGGTCCAGTTCTCGCGCACCAGGGTGATCGTGCCTTCGTTGCGCGGCAGGCCGTAGAAGGCCGGGCCGTTGAAGCTGGCGAACGCTTCCAGCTTGTCGAGCGCGCCGGCGTCGGCAAAGGCTTGCGTGTACAGCTCCATCGCGTGCAGCGCGGTGTAGCAGCCGGCGCAGCCGCAGCTCGACTCCTTGGCGCCGATGGCGTGCGGCGCCGAGTCGGTGCCGAGGAAGAAGCGCTCGTCGCCGCTGGTGGCGGCGGTCACCAGCGCCAGGCGGTGTTCCTCGCGCTTGAGCACCGGCAGGCAGTAATAGTGAGGACGGATACCGCCGCGGAAGATCTCGTTGCGGTTGTACAGCAGGTGGTGGGCGGTGATGGTTGCCGCGATCGGGCCTTCGGCCTCGGCCACGTACTGGGCCGCGTCCTTGGTGGTGATGTGCTCGAAGACGATGTTCAGGGCCGGCAGGTCGCGGCGCAGCGGACGCATCACGCGCTCGATAAACACGGCTTCGCGGTCGAACAGGTCGATGTCATGGTCGGTTACTTCGCCATGCACCAGTAGCGGCATGCCGACTTCCTGCATCACGTCCAGGGTCTTGTAGCACTTCTTCAGGTCGGTGACGCCGGCGGCCGAATTCGTGGTGGCGCCTGCCGGGTAGAGCTTCACCGCGTGGATGAACCCGGTGTCCTGGGCGCGGCGGATCTCGTCCGGGTCGGTGTTGTCGGTCAGGTAGAGCGTCATCAGCGGCTCGAACCGTACACCTTCGGGCAGCGCGGCCAGGATGCGGTCGCGGTAGGCTGCCGCGTCGGCGGCGGTGGTGACCGGCGGCTTCAGGTTCGGCATCACGATCGCACGCGCGAACTGGCGCGCGGTATGCGGCAGCACGCTGGCCAGCGCCGCGCCGTCGCGCAGGTGCAGGTGCCAGTCGTCGGGGCGGGTGATGGTGATGGATTGCGGGGTGTCGAAGGTGGACATGGCGGCTCTCGGAATGCGGACGGCGGTATTTTACCTGTATAGCGAGTGGTGGAGCGCGCCTGAACTTTCGGGTAGATTGAAGGCCAAATGAAGAAAGGAGATGAGCATGGACGATTTGCCGATGTCACAGGAGCCGGGATCCGAAGCACCTTCGGAAGCGCAGAAAGCGTTTATCGCGCGGGGACAAGCTGGCTTTACCGAGGCGCTGGAAAGTGGGGAATTTTATACATCGGAAGAGGTAATGACTGGGCTGGATACGATGCTTGCGGAATTTGAACAAGGCCAGCTGCCTTAGCCAGGTCCAGTGAGGGCGCCCATCAGGCGATCAGACACCTGCACAGACAATCCGGTTGGTCACTTTGCGCGAAGTCCATTTTGTGGGTCATTACCAGGACCAAGCCGGTAGGGCCTGGCCCGTCAACATGTCCAGCACTTCGCCAATTATCTCGGGCGAGTGCGGAAGGCATGCTGCCTTTCTCGATTTCGAACATGTTTACGACAGTAGATTCAAGCTCCTGGGCGTGCTTGACAGCACTAACAGTGCCTAGGATACTGCGGAACTTGCCAAGATACTCAGAACGCATTCCGTTCGCACGCAGAACCACCCCATTTTGCCCCGCCTCGCCGGCGCCAGGACCACGAATTCCGGCGCAAGCGGGATAGAACGCAGGCCGACCACAGGAAGCACATGAACAATCGAAACCGTCTCACTACTTATATCCTGATCGCCCTCGTGCTCGGGATCATCGTCGGCTACTTCGTCAACGTCAGCACGGCCAATCCGCAAGGCTTCGCCGACGCCATGTCGCTGGTGACGACCCTGTTCCTGCGCTTGATCAAGATGATCATCGCGCCGCTGGTCTTCGCGACCCTGGTGGTCGGCATCGCCAAGATGGGCGACGCCAAGGAAGTCGGCCGCATCGGCGCCAAGGCGCTGGGCTGGTTCATCATCGCGTCCATCCTGTCGCTGTCGCTGGGCCTGATCCTGGTGAACCTGTTCCGTCCGGGCGACGCGATGGCGCTGTCGGGCCACCTGCCGGCCATCGGCACCGACTCCGGCGTTACCGCCACCGGCCTGACCCTGAAGGACTTCATCAGCCACCTGGTGCCGGTCTCGATCGCCGACGGCATGGCCAAGAACGAAATCCTGCAGATCGTCGTGTTCTCGGTGTTCTTCGGCATCGGCGCGGCCGCCGTGGGCGCGCGCGCCAACCCGATGATCGAGGCCATCGACGGCCTCGCCCACGTCATGCTGAAGGTGACCAGCTACGTGATGAACTTCGCGCCGATCGCCGTGTTCGCGGCGGTGGCGGGCATCGTCGCCAAGAGCGGCCTGTCGGTGCTCCAGACCTACGGCGTCTTCATGGCCGAGTTCTACTTCGGGATCATCCTGCTGCTGCTGGCACTGGTGGCCATCGGCGGCCTGTTCCTCGGCAAGCGCGTGCTGCGCCTGGTGGCCGAGCTGCGCGGCCCGACCCTGCTGGCCTTCTCCACCGCCTCGTCGGAAGCGGCCTTCCCGAAAACCCTGGAAGGCCTGGAGCGCTTCGGCGTGAAGAACCGCCTGGCCGCCTTCGTGCTGCCGGTCGGTTATTCGTTCAACCTCGACGGCTCGATGATGTACTGCACCTTCGCCACGGTCTTCATCGCCCAGGCCTACGGCATCGAGATGCCGCTGACGACCCAGCTCATGATGATGCTGGTGCTGATGGTCACCTCGAAGGGCATCGCCGGCGTGCCGCGCGCCTCGCTGGTGGTGATCGCCGCCACCCTCGGCCAGTTCAACATCCCGGAAGCCGGCCTGCTGCTCCTGCTGGGCATCGACCACTTCCTCGACATGGCGCGCTCGGGCACCAACGTGATCGGCAACGGCATCGCCACCGCCGTCGTCGCCAAGTGGGAAGGAGAACTGGGCGAATCGGTGCCGCACAAGGACGTCGCCACATCGCCGCTGCGCTGATCGCGCAACAAGGGACACCGGGGCCTTCCAGCATTGGGAGGCCTTTTTTTCATCGGAAGAGAAAGAGGAGAACACATGAAACAGCTGGTCGCAGCGGGTTTGCTGCTTTCCCTGAACGGCGCCCACGCCGCCACCCAGACGGTCGACTGCGGCCGTTTGCTCGACGTGAAAAGCGGCGCCTGGCGCGAACGCGTCAGCATCGTGATCGAGGACGGGACCGTGAAGTCGATTGGTCCGATGGCGTCCACTCCTGCTCCAGGGCGCATCGACCTGTCCGGCAAATCCTGCCTGCCGGGCCTGATCGACATGCACGTGCACCTGACGGGCGAAACCCAGCCGGCGGTCGACGCCTACCGCGACCGCCTGACCGCGGACCCGGCCGACATGGCCTACCGCTCCGTGAAATACGCCGAGCGCACGCTGATGGCCGGCTTCACCACCGTGCGCGACCTGGGCGCCGAGCAGGCCCTGAACGTATCGCTCAAGCGCGCCATCGCCGCCGGTGCGATTCCCGGCCCGCGCATGTTCACGGCCGGTAAATCGATCGCCACCGCCGGCGGCCATGCCGACCCGACCAACAATCTGTCGCACTTCCTCAGCCACGCGATCGGCACGCCGGGTCCGGCGCAGGGCGTGATCAACAGCCCCGACGAAGGCCGCCAGGCCGTGCGCGAGCGCTACAAGGAAGGCGCGGACCTGATCAAGATTACCGCCACCGGCGGGGTGCTGAGCCAGGCCGCCAGCGGCCAGAACTCGCAGTACACCGAGGACGAACTGAAGGCCATCGTCAGCACCGCTAGGGACTATGGCTTTCGCGTCGCCGCCCACGCCCACGGCGCCGAGGGCCTGAAGCGCGCCCTGCGCGCCGGCGTCGACTCGATCGAGCACGGCACCCTGATGGACGACGAAAGCGTGGCCCTGTTCAAGAAAACCGGCGGCTGGTACGTGCCGACCATCTCGGCCGGCCGCTACGTGGCCGACAAGGCGAAAGATCCGAACTACTATTCGGCCCTGGTGCGTCCAAAGGCGGCCGCCATCGGGCCGCAGCTGCAGGCAACCTTTGCCCGCGCGTATAAAGCCGGCGTGAAGATCGCCTTCGGCACCGACGCCGGCGTTTTTCCGCATGGCGAGAACGCGAAAGAGTTCGGCTACATGGTGGAAGCCGGCATGACGCCGATCGACGCCATCCGCGCTGCGACCATCCATGCCGCCACCCTGCTCGACCAGCCGAAACGCCTCGGCATGCTGGAGCCGGGCTTCGCGGGCGACATCGTGGCGGTGGACGGCGACCCGCTGCGCGACATCAAGCTGCTCGAGCAGGTGAAATTTGTGATGAAAGAAGGCGTCGTCTACAAGAACCTGTAATCGGGTTCGCGGCGCCAGGTTTTTTTAAGGAGAAGTGCCATGCTGTTCCAACGTTATTCCCGTTCGGCCGCCGCGCTGTTCGGCTTCCTGTTCTGTGTCGCCGTGGCGGCCCAGGCGCAAACCCAGCCAGCTGCCAAGCTGCCGAACGTGACCATCCTCGCCACCGGCGGCACCATCGCCGGCACCGGCGCCACCAGCACCACCACCGTCGGCTACACCGCCGCCACGGTGGGCGTGGGGGCGCTGATCCAGGCCGTGCCCGAGATCACCAAGGTGGCGAACGTCACCGGCGAGCAGGTGTTCCAGATCGCCAGCGAGAACATGGGCAACGAGCACTGGCTGGCGCTGGCCAAGCGCGTGAATGTGTTGCTGGCCCAGCCGAACGTGGACGGCATCGTCATTACCCACGGTACCGACACGCTGGAAGAGACGGCTTATTTCCTGAACCTGGTCGTCAAGAGCAGGAAGCCGGTCGTCGTGGTCGGCTCGATGCGTCCGTCGACGGCGCTGTCGGCGGATGGGCCGATCAACCTGTACAACGCGGTGCTGCTGGCCGGTTCGCCGGAAGCGCTGGGCCGCGGCGTGCTGGTGGCGCTGAACGACCAGATCCAGTCCGCGCGCGACGTCACCAAGACCAACACCACCACGGCCGATACCTTCAAGGCGGCGGAGCTGGGCATGCTGGGTTATATCCAGGGTGGCAAGCCCTACTTTTATCGGAACCCGACGCGCAAGCACACGGTCGAGACCGAGTTCGACGTGAGCAGCCTGTCGGTGCTGCCGCAGGTGGAGATCGCGTACGCGCATGCGAACGTGGGGCCGGTGGCGGTGGAGGCGCTGGTGGCCTCGGGCGCCAAGGGGCTGGTGCATGCGGGCGTGGGCAATGGCTCGCTGCCGGCCAAGGTGCGTCCGGCCTTGAGCGCGGCGCGCAAGAAGGGGGTGATTATCGTACGTTCGAGCCGGGTTGGGCAGGGCATCGTGGCGAGGAATGGCGAGGCGAATGACGATGAGCTGGACTTCGTGGCGGGGGATAATCTGTCGCCGCAGAAGGCGCGCATTTTGCTGATGCTGGCCTTGACCAAGACCACGAATACGAAGGACATCCAGAAGATGTTCGGGACGTATTGATCGGTTTTTGGCCGGTGTGCAAACGGTAATGGGGCTGTTGCCTGTCCTGTTATCGGTATGTTGAATCCGCGTGGGCACGGGGTGCCCACCGTACGGGACACGTCGCGTATCCGCGTTCCGTATGATCCACCATCGGCATCGACGGTTTTTGCATGAATTCGCTCGGAACGGCGACCGTACGGTGGGCACCCCGTGCCCACGCGGACCATGCGAACCGATACATCAACACGCAACAGCGCCACGTCCCCCCGCACGGGGCACGACCAATCTCACTCCTCCTGCTGCAACTCCAACGGCGGCGACGCCAACTCCTCATCCGGCCGCGCCAGCTGGCGCTCCCACATCTGCGCATACAAGCCGCGCGCCGCCAGCAAGCTGCCGTGCGTGCCGCGCTCCACGATCCGCCCATGATCGAGCACGATGATCTGCTGCGCATCCGCGATCGTCGACAGCCTGTGCGCAATCACCAGCGTGGTACGGTTCTTCGCGATCTCCTTCAACTGCCCCTGGATCGCCTGCTCCGACTTCGAATCCAGCGCCGACGTGGCCTCGTCGAAAATCAGGATCGCCGGGTTCTTCAGCAAGGTGCGCGCAATCGCCACCCGCTGCTTCTCCCCGCCCGACAGCTTCAGCCCGCGCTCGCCCACCATGGTCTGGTACCCATCCGGCAGACTCTCGATGAACTCATGAATCGACGCCGCCCGCGCCGCCGCCACGATGTCCGCATGGCTCGCCCCCGGCCGCCCATACGCGATGTTGTACTCGATGGTGTCGTTGAACAGCACCGTATCCTGCGGCACGATCCCGATCGCCGCGCGCAGCGATTGCTGGGTCACATTCCGGATATCCTGCCCATCGATGCTGATCGATCCGCGGTTCACGTCATAGAAGCGGAACAGCAACCGCGACAGGGTCGACTTGCCCGAGCCGCTGTGCCCCACCACCGCCGTGGTGGTCCCGGCCGGAATCGCGAAATCGACGTCGAACAAAATCTGCCGCTTGGTCTCGTAGCTGAACTCCACATGCGAGAACGCCACATGCGCGCCTTTCGTCACCAGCGCCTGGCTTGAGGCCGCATCCGCCACCTCGCGGTTCTGGTCCAGCAGGCCGAACAAGCGCTCCATGTCCGCCAGCGCCTGCTTGATCTCGCGGTAGATCACGCCCAGGAAGTTCAGCGGAATGTACAGCTGGATCATGAACGAGTTCACCAGCACCAAATCGCCCAGCGACATGGTCCCGGCGATCACGCCCTCGGTGGCGCGCCACAAAATCAGCGTGACGGCGGTGGCGATGATCAGCGACTGCCCGGTGTTCAAGACCGACAGCGAAGTCTGCGAGCGCACCGCCGCATTCTCGTAGTGCTGCAAGCCCTGGTCGTAGCGCTTGGCCTCGTAGTCCTCGTTGCCGAAGTACTTCACGGTCTCGTAGTTCAGCAACGAGTCGATGGCCTTGGTGTTCGCCTTCGAATCGAGCTCGTTCATGGTGCGGCGGAAGTGGGTGCGCCACTCGGTGACCACGACCGTGAACGTGATGTAGGCCGCCAGCGCGCCGGCCGTGATGATGGTGAACCAGATATCGTAGTTGAAGGCCAGGTAACCCAGCACCAGCGTGATCTCCACCAGGGTCGGCAGCACGTTGAACAGCGAATACGAGATCAGCGAATTCACGCCGCGCGTGCCGCGTTCGATATCGCGCGTCATGCCGCCGGTCTGGCGGTTCAAATGGAAGCGCAGCGACAGCGCGTGCAGGTGCCGGAACACCTTTAACGCAATGGTGCGCACCGCACGCTGGGTCACACGCGCGAACAGGAATTCGCGCAGCTCGGTGAACACCGTCGTGGATAAGCGCAGCGCGCCATAGGCCAGCAGCGCGCCGACCGGCAGCACCAATAAAGCCTGCGGATGGGCCGGATCGATGGCGAGTTGATCGATGAGTTGTTTCAGCACCAGCGGCACGCCGACGTTCGCCATCTTGGCGCCGATCAGGGCGCCGAGGGCGGCGATCACGCGCCATTTGTAGACCCAGAGGTAGGGGAACAGGGTGCGCAGCGTGGCCCAGTCGGTGCGCTGCCGGTCTTTGCGGTCTTTGTTATCGGCGGGCGGCGGGAGGGAGCTGGCGGGAGTGCGTCGCATGGCAGGGGTCCGGTATTTGTGGTTCAATTCGGGTCGATTGTAGCTTTTCACGAGAATTCACGATGACCACGCCAGAAAAAGACGACACCCCGACCAACCGACTGCCGGAAGGGAAGATTCCGCAGCTGCGGGTGATGCCGGGCGCCCCCGACGCCAACATCTATGGCGATGTGTTCGGTGGCTGGATCATGGCCCAGGTCGATATCGCCGGCTCGCTGCCGGCCACGCGCCGCGCGAATGGCCGCGTCGCCACCATTGCCGTCAACTCCTTCCTGTTCAAGAACCCGGTGTTCGTCGGCGATTTGCTGTCGTTCTACGCCGATATCGTCAAGGTCGGCAATACCTCGGTCACCGTCTACGTCGAGGTCTACGCCGAGCGCAACCGCCTGCAGTCGAACATCGTCAAGGTCACCGAAGCGACCCTGACCTATGTGGCCACCGGCCCGGACCGCAAGCCGCGCCAGCTGCCGCCGCTCGAATCGCTGATCCACCACCACGAGCAGTAATGACAGGGCCGCGCCGCGCCTTCCTGCTCGACGCGGCGCGCCTCACCGCGGCGGCCACGGCCGGCCTCGGCTTCACGGCCAGCGCGAGTGCCGGTACCAGTGCGGCCGGCCCCGCCTACCCCTTCAGCCTCGGCGTTGCCTCCGGGTCGCCGCTGCCCGACGCGGTGATCCTGTGGACACGCATCCTGCACGACCCGCTGAACGCGGCGTCGACGCCTGCGCTCGCCCTCACGGTGCGCTGGGAAGTGGCCGAGGACGACGCCTTCCGCAAGCTCGTCCGCAAGGGCAGCGCGGTCGCCGCTCCGGCTCTCGCGCACAGCGTCCACGTCGACGCCACCGGCCTGCGGCCGGACCGCGACTACTGGTACCGCTTCATGCTGGGCGATGCGGTCAGTCCCGTCGGCCGTACACGCACCGCGCCGGCGCCGGATGCGATGCCGTCCATGCTCAGGCTGGCCGTGGCCTCCTGCCAGCACTGGGAATTCGGCCACTACGCGGCGCACCGCCACATCGCGCAAGCCGCGCCCGACCTCGTGGCTTTCCTGGGCGATTACATCTACGAGTGGGGACCGTACCAGCTGCGCCATCCGCCGCGCGCGGTGCGGGTCGATGAATCGTTCACGCTGGCCCAGTACCGCGCCCGCTATGCGCAATACAAGAGCGACCCGGATCTGCAGGCCGCGCACCGCGCCGCACCCTGGATCGTCACCTGGGACGACCACGAAGTCGCGAACGACTATGCGGGCGATGTCGACGAACGCCTGGCCGCCGATTTCGCCACGCGCCGTGCCGCCGCCTACCAGGCCTTCTACGAACACATGCCGCTGCGCCTGCCCGTGCCGAAAGCCGGTTTCGGCGAACTGCGCATGCACCAGCGCTACGACTGGGGACGGCTGGCGCGCTTCCACGTGCTCGACGACCGCCAGCACCGCTCGCCCCTGGCCTGTCCGAAGCCGGGCCGCGGCGGCTCGAACGTGGTGCTGGCGCGCGCCTGCGAGGCACTGCGCGACCCGCAACGCAGCATGCTCGGCGGCGCCCAGGAAGCCTGGCTGGCCCAGGGTCTGTCGTCATCGAAGGCGCGCTGGAACATCCTGGCCCAGCAAACCCTGATGGCGCAGTCGAGCGGCGTGCCGGTCCAGTCGCCCGAGGACGGCCGCTTCTGGACCGATGGCTGGGACGGCTATCCGGCCGCGCGCCGGCGCCTGCTCGACACGGTGGCCAAAAGCGGCGCGCGCAATCCGCTGGTGCTGTCGGGCGACGTCCACACCTTCTATGCCGCCGAACTGCGGCGCGACTTCAACCGGCCGGTCTCGAAGGCCAACCCGGTCATCGCCGCGGAATTCTGCGGCACCTCGATCACCTCCAGTTCGCGCGCCCAGGCGCGCACCCAGGAAAACGTCGACCGCAATCCGCATATCCTGTACGGGCGCAGCGACCGGCGTGGCTACATGCTGCTGGAGCTGACGCCGCAGGCGGTGCAGGCGCGCTTCATGGCGCTTGACGAGGTGCGCGAGCCGGGGACGAAACAGTCGATGCTGGCCGCTTTCGCCGTCGAGGACGGGTCGCCAGCGGTCCTGCATCGACAAAAAGGCTAACGGTTACAGGTAACCGCGCCGGTTTGGCTTAGAATGAACGGTCCACCGCCGTCTTCCTAAAGTCCATACCATGCTCGCATCCCCTCCTCCCCTGTCCGCCTCCAACGACGATCTGGGCTGGCTCGCGGGCGGTGGCGAGATGGGCGCGCTGATCCGCTCGATGGACTGGTCGAAGACGCCGCTCGGCCCACCCGCCACCTGGCCGCAAAGCCTGCGCACCTCGGTCAGCCTGTGCCTGTCCTCGACCTTCCCGATCCTGATCGCCTGGGGTCCGGACGACATCCAGATCTACAACGACGCCTACCGCCCGATCTGCGGCGACCTGCATCCGCAATCGATGGGCGGCGCCTTCAAGGAAGTCTGGGCGAGCGCGATGCCGGTGGTGGGCGACGCCTTCGAGCGCGCGCACCAGGGCGAAGGCACCTATATCCGCGACCAGCGCATGTTCCTCGACCGCTACGGCTACCTGGAAGAAGCCTTCATGACCTTCTCGTTCTCGCCGATCCGCGACGAATCGGGCGAGGTGGGCGGCATCTTCCACCCGATCTCGGAAGCCACGGCCACGGTGCTGAACGCGCGCCGCACCCAGGCCCTGCGCGACCTGAGCCTGGCCATCGGCGACGCCCGCACGGTCGGCGACGTGGCGCGCGGCATCGATGCCCAGCATCCGCACATGACGCTCGACCTGCCCTTCCTGCTGGTCTACCAGATCGATCCCGACACCGGCAAGCTGCTGCTGCGCTCGCGCGTGGGCCTGGACGGGCACACCGCGCTGGCGCCGGCGGTAACGGACGCCGACGACGCCCTCTGGCCCTTCGCCCGCACCGCTGCCGAATCCAGGGCGCAGCGTGTCGACGGCCTGGCGCCGCGCTTCGGCGACCAGGCCTGCGGCCCGTATCCGCAGCCACCGGGGTCGGCGATGGTGCTGCCGATTACCCTGCCCGGCCAGGAAGCGCTGTACGGCTTCGCGGTGGCCGGCGCGAGCGTGGCGCGCGCCCTCGACGACGACTACCTGCACTTCTACGAAGCGCTGGGCGCGGCCCTCAGCACCGCGGCCGGCAACGTGGTGGCCTACGAAAAGGAACAGCGCCGCGCCGAGGAGCTGGCCGAGATCGACCGCGCCAAGACCGCCTTCTTCTCGAACGTCTCGCACGAATTCCGCACGCCGCTGACGCTGATCCTGGGTCCGCTCGACGACGCCCTGGCCGACACCGACACGCCGTTGCCGCCGGTCCAGCGCCGCCGCATCGACGTCACCCACCGCAATTCCCTGCGCCTGCTGAAGCTGGTGAACTCGCTGCTCGACTTCTCGCGCATCGAGGCCGGCCGCGTGCAGGCGACCTATGTGCCGACCGACCTGGCGCGCCTGACCGGCGACCTGGCCAGCGTGTTCGAGTCGGCCATGGCCAAGGGCGGCCTGGCCTACGAGGTAACGCTGCAGGACCCGGGCCAGCCGGTCTGGGTCGACCGCGACATGTGGGAAAAGATCGTCTTCAACCTGCTCTCGAACGCCTTCAAGTTCACCTTGCAGGGCGGCGTGCGCGTGACGCTCGGCCAGGTCGACGGCATGGTGCGCCTGAGCGTGCAGGACAGCGGCAGCGGCATTCCGGAGTCGGAACTGCCGCGGGTGTTCGAGCGCTTCCACCGCATCGAGGGCACGCCGGGCCGCACCTTCGAGGGCACCGGCATCGGCCTGGCGCTGATCCAGGAACTGGTACGCCTGCATGGCGGCCAGATCGCCGTGCACAGCGTGCTGGGCGCAGGCACGCGCTTCGACGTCGACATTCCCTTCGGCCATGCCCACCTGCCGGAAGACCGCATCGCCGCCAGCGACGTGGCCGATGCCGCCGCTGCTGCTGGCGCCCAGCGCATGGGCGCCGCCTTTGTCGAGGAAGCCCTGCGCTGGCTGCCGGATGAAGCGGCGGTCCCGGTGGAACGGCCGGCATCGGGCAGCGCCCTGCAGCCGGACGCGCCGCTGCCGCGCATCCTGATCGCCGACGACAACAACGACATGCGCGCCTACCTGAAGGCCCTGCTCGACCCGCACGCCGAGGTGACGGTCTGCGCCGACGGTGAGGCCGCCTTCGAGGCGGTGCAGCGCGATCTCCCGGATCTGCTGCTGAGCGACGTGATGATGCCGAAGCTCGACGGCTTCGGGCTGATCGCCAGGATCCGCGCCACGCCCGCCTTGCGCCACCTGCCGGTCATGCTGCTGTCGGCGCGCGCCGGCGAGGAAGCCAAGGTCGAGGGCCTGCAGGCCGGCGCCGACGACTACCTGGTGAAGCCTTTTGCCGCCAGCGAGCTGCTGGCGCGCGTGCGGCGCCAGGTGGAGCTCGGGCGCGAGCGCCAGCTGCAGCTGGAAGCGTCGAGCATGCGCGAATCCTACTTCCGCTCGCTGATCGACTTCGCGCCGGTCATGCTCTGGACCACCGACAACGCCGGCATGTGCACCTACCTGAGCCAGCGCTGGCACGAGTACACGGGCCGCAGCTGGGAACAGGACCAGGGCATGGGCTGGCTCGAAAACATCCACCCCGAGGATTTCGAGAACGCGCGCGACACCTTCCTGGCCGCGAACGCCGCGCGTACCGCCTTCCGCATCGACTACCGCCTGCGCCGCCACGATGGCAGCTACCGCTGGTTCATCGATGCCGGCACGCCGCGCTTCGACGATGCCGGCCAGCCGAACGGCTATGTCGGCACTGTCACCGACGTGCACACGCGCACGCTGCTGCAGCTGCGCCTGGAGCGGGTGGCGCGCGCCGGCGACATCGGCGTCTGGTATGCCGATGCGCCTTTCCGGGAATTCCGCCTGAACGAGCAGATGGCCGCCCACCTCGGCGTGAGCGGCGAGCGCGCCGTGGCCATCGACGCCCTGCTGGCGGCGGTCGACCCGGAGGACCGCGCGCGCCTGGCGGGCGGCATCGCCCGTTCCCTGGGCGACGGCAGCGCGCTCGACGTCGAGTTCCGCCATACGCCGGCCCACCTGCACGAGGACCAGGGCGCATCGCGCTGGCTGCGCGCGGTCGGCTGGTGCGAGCTGAACGACAAAGGCCAGCCGCTGCGCTTCGACGGCGTGACCTTCGACATCAGCCGCCACAAGAACGCCCAGCAGGAACTGCAGCGCCTGGCGTCGGAACTCTCGGAACGCAACCGCATGCAAAGCGAGTTCCTGTTCACGCTGGCGCACGAGCTGCGCAATCCGCTGGCGCCGATCCGCACCGGCCTGGACCTGATGCGCGTGAACCCGGCCGTGGCCCAGGCCGGCGACGTGCAGGGCATGATCAAGCGCCAGGTCGACCACATGGTGCACCTGGTCGACGATTTGCTCGACATGGCGCGCCTGTCCGAGGGCAAGGTCGAACTGCGCCGCAGCGCCGTGCTGCTGGGCGACGTGGTGAAGGATGCGGTCGAGATGAGCATGCCGCTGGTGAGCGGTGGAGGGCACCGCCTGGAACTGCGCCTGCCGGACGCCCCGCTGCCGCTGTACGTCGACCGCCACCGCATCGCCCAGGTGCTGAGCAACCTGCTGAACAACGCCGCCAAGTACACGCCGCGCGGCGGCCACATCGAGGTGGACGCCGGTGTCCGCGATGGCGAAGTGACGATCGGCGTAAGCGACACCGGCATCGGCATCGACGCCGGCATGCTGTCGGCGATCTTCGACATGTACGCCCAGGTGCAGGAACACGCCACCATGGCCCAGGGCGGCCTGGGGGTGGGCCTGAACCTGGTCCGGCGCCTGGTGGAACTGCATGGCGGCCGCGTGACGGCCTACAGCGCGGGGCTGGGCCAGGGCAGCCGCTTCACGGTGATCCTGCCGCTCGAAGCGGTGCAGGCGGATGCGCCCCCGGCCGAGGCGCCGGCCGAGGTGCCGGCACCTGCGGCCGGCGCGGCGGCGCCCGCGCCCGCGCCGATCGGCGACGGCCTGCGCATCCTGGTGGTCGACGACAACGCCGATGCCGCCGAAATGCTGCAGGCGGTGCTGGAGATGAGCGGCCACGCGGTGGCGGTGGCCTATGACGGCAATGCGGCCCTGGCGCGCGCCGCCAGCTTCCGTCCGGACGCCGTCTTCCTCGACATCGGCCTGCCCGACCAGAGCGGCTTCGAGGTCGCCCAGGCCCTGCGCCGCATCGACGGCATGGACCAGGCGACGCTGGTGGCGCTGACCGGCTGGGGCGCACACGAGGACCGCCAGCGCTCGAGCGATGCGGGGTTCGATGCGCACCTGACCAAGCCGGCGGACCTGGAGCGTGTGCACGAAGTGTTGCGCGACGCGGCGCAAAAGGCCGGCCGCTGACGCAAGGGTTGGCCGGCGGCCGAGATCGTACGGTGGGCACTCCGTGCCCACGCGGTTACGTGCTCATCCTTGGTCCGTGGCCGTCAGGACTCGCTCCGAGACGCGGACGAAGACCTGCGGCGCTAACGAGACGCCTTGGGAGAGGCCGGCAAGTCGCGGCATCATCGACAAGACCAGCGCAAATAATGCGCACCGTTCCGCGTGGGCACGGGGTGCCCACCGTACGGTCACAGCCAACGTAAAAAAACCGGCATCGTTGTGCCGGTTTTTCATTCAACAGCCTGAACCTCAGGCCGTCTGCTTCTCGTCGCGCAATTCGCGGCGCAGGATCTTGCCGACGTTCGTCTTCGGCAGCGTCTCGCGGAACTCGACCTGACGCGGGCGCTTGTAGCCGGTCAGTTCTTCCTTGCAGAAAGCCAGCAGTTCCTCGGCGGTCAGCTTCGGATCCTTCTTCACCACGTACAGCTTCACGGCTTCGCCCGAGTGCTGGTCCGGCACGCCGACGCAGGCCACTTCCAGCACGCCCGGGTGCGAGGCGACCACGTTCTCGACTTCGTTCGGGTACACGTTGAAGCCCGAGACGATGATCATGTCCTTCTTGCGGTCGACGATGCGGGTATAGCCCTTCTCGTCCATGATGCCGATGTCGCCGGTCTTCAGGAAACCGTCGGCCGTCATGACCTTGGCGGTTTCGTCGTCGCGCTTCCAGTAGCCGGCCATCACCTGCGGGCCGCGCACGGCGATCTCGCCGGACTGGCCGAAGGGCACCGGGTTGTTGGCTTCGTCCAGGATCTGCACCTCGGTCGACGGCAGCGGCAGGCCGATGGTGCCGGTGAACGACTTGATGTCGCAGCGGTTGGCGGTGACCACCGGCGAGGTCTCGGACAGGCCGTAGCCCTCGACGATCGGCGTGCCGGTGATCTTCAGCCATTTGTCGGCCACGGCCTGCTGCACCGCCATGCCGCCACCCGGGCAGACCAGGTAGGTCGAGTGATCGAGGTTGGCGAACGCCGGCTGGTTGACCAGGCCGTTGTACAGGGTGTTCACGGCCGGGAAGACGTTGATCTTGTACTTGCCGAGTTCCTTGATGAAGCCATCCATGTCGCGCGGGTTCGGGATCAGCACGTTCATGCCGCCCAGGCGCATGCCGAGCAAGGCGCAGACCGTCAGCGCATAGATGTGGTACAGCGGCAGCGCGCACATGAATTCGAGCTGCTTGCCGGCCGGCGCATTGCCCAGCGAAGGGCCGAACCAGGCTTCGTTCTGCAGCACGTTGGCCAGCACGTTCTTGTGCAGCAGCACTGCGCCTTTCGAGACGCCCGTGGTGCCGCCGGTGTACTGCAGGAAGGCGATGTCCTCGTGGCCCAGCTTCACCGGCTTGAAGGTGCGGCGCGCGCCGTCGGCCAGCACCTTCTTGAACGGGGTGTGGCCGGGCAGCGACCAGGCCGGCACCATCTTCTTCACTTTACGGACGACGAAGTTGACGATCGCGCCCTTGATCCCGCCGAGCATGTCGCCCATGGTGCCGACCACCACGTGCTTGACCTGGGTCTGGGCGATGACCTGCTCCACGGTATGGGCAAAGTTTTCCAGCACGATCAGCGCCTCGGCGCCGGAGTCGTTCAGCTGGTGCTGCAGTTCGCGCGGCGTGTAGAGGGGATTGACATTGACGATGGTGTAGCCGCCGCGCAGGGCGGCCGCCATCGCGACCGGGTATTGCAGCACGTTCGGCAGCATGATCGCCACGCGCGCGCCCTGCTGCAGGCCGCGGCTTTGCAGCCAGGCCGCCATCGCCTGCGACAGGTGGTCGAGCTCGCCGTAGGTGATGGCCTTGTCCATGCAGGCGAAGGCCTTCTGGCCGGCGTACTTGCGGAAGGATTCTTCCAGCAAATGGGTCAGGGAGCGATACTGCGTCGGGTCGATTTCCGACGCCACCCCTGCCTGGTACGACTTGAGCCAAAACTTGTCCATCTCTGCCTCGCCTTCTTAAACGCTGTGTATCCAATAAAATGCAAAACCGCCCGGATACCCCGGGCGGTTTTGCCGGCCAACCTGCGCCGTACGACGACTTCAGGCTGCTTCTTTTTGCTTCTGCTGCTGTTCGTCGCGCAGCGCACGCCGCAGGATCTTGCCGACGTTGGTCTTCGGCAATTCGTCGCGGAATTCAATGTACTTCGGTTTCTTGTAGCCGGTGAACTGCGTCTTGCAGTAGTCCATCAGCGTCGCTTCGGTGAGGCTCGGGTCCTTGCGCACCACGAAGACCTTCACCGCCTCGCCGGAGTGCTCGTCCGGCACGCCGACGACCGCGCATTCGAGCACGCCCGGGTGGCCGGCGATCACGCCTTCGAGTTCGTTCGGGTAGACGTTGAAGCCCGACACCAGGATCATGTCCTTCTTGCGGTCGACGATCTTCACGTAGCCGCGCTCGTCCATGATGCCGACGTCGCCCGACTTGAAGTAGCCGTCGGCGGTCATGACCTTGGCGGTCTCGTCCGGACGGTTCCAGTAGCCGGCCATGACTTGCGGGCCGCGGATGCCGATCTCGCCGGTCTGGCCGAGCGGCAGGATGTTGCCGTCGTCGTCGAGGATGGCGATGTCGGTGGACGGCACCGGCAAGCCGATGGTGCCCGTGAAGCCCTGCTCGTCGGCGCGGTTGCAGGTAGCCACCGGCGAGGTTTCCGACAAACCGTAACCCTCAATGATACTCTTGCCGGTCACTTGTTTCCACTTGTCATTAACCGCTTGCTGGACGGCCATGCCGCCGCCGTTCGCGGTCTTCAGCGTGGAAAAGTCGACGCTGGCGAAGTCCGGGTGGTTCACCAGTGCGTTGTACAGCGTGTTCACGGCCGGCAGCATGGTGATCTTGTACTTGCCGAGCTCCTTGATGAAGCCCGGGATGTCGCGCGGGTTCGGAATCAGGATGTTCATGCCGCCCACGCGCATGCCCCACATGGCGCAGGCCGTGAGTGCAAAGATGTGGTACAGCGGCAGTGCGCAGACGATGTTCGGGAACTCGACGACAGGCGGCTGCGACAGCGCCGGCTGGGCCCAGGCCTCGGTCTGCAGCACGTTGGCGATGATGTTGCGGTGGGTCAGCGTGGCGCCTTTCGAGACGCCGGTGGTGCCGCCGGTGTATTGCAGGAAGGCGATGTCGGACGCCGTCAGATTGGGCGCGGTGTAAGGCATCCTGGCACCCTGCGCCAGCGCGTCCTTGAAGCGCACCATGTTCGGAATCGCAAAGTCCGGCACCATCTTCTTGACGCTGCGGACCACGAAATTGACCAGCATGCCCTTGGCGCCGCCGAGCATCTCGCCCATGCTGGCCACGACCACGTGGCGCACCGGGGTGCTTTTCAGCACCTGCTCCACGGTATGGGCAAAGTTTTCCAGCACGATGATGGCTTCGCTGCCCGAGTCCTTCAGCTGGTGCTCGAGTTCGCGCGCGGTGTACAGGGGATTGACGTTGACGACGGTGTAGCCAGCGCGCAGGATCGCGGCGATCGCGATCGGATTCTGCAGGATGTTCGGCATCATCACCGCCACGCGCGCGCCCTTGGCCATGCCGCGGCTTTGCAGCCAGGCAGCCAGGCGCTTCGAGCAGGCATCGAGCTCGGCGTAGGTCAGGAACTTGTCCATGCAGACGTACGCGTTGTTCTGCGCGTACTTCTGGAAGGACTCTTCCAGCAGGTGAACGAGGGACCGGTACTGGTCCGGGTTGATTTCAGCCGGTACGCCAGCTGGATACGACTTCAGCCAAATCTTGTCCATCAGATGCCCCTGTCTCCAATAGTATCGTTGTCGTTCAGCCTACATTGTCAAATTATATTTGCAAACCGAACGTGCGTGCTTATGCCTTTGCTATTGCCGCATATGATGCTATCGGGCAGCGCGCTTGCACGCAAGCGCTTTTGCCGTTATTGGAACAGGGACTCTACGGCTCCTCGTATTTGCCCCATCACGGCATGGCTGCATTGGTGCGTTGCACCATGACAGGCCCGCCCGGCGCGGCGGCGTCGAACACCTTCAGCGCCGCCGTCCGCTCGGCCTTGTCGCGCTTCGACAGCTGGGTGACTTCCTTGTAGAAGGTGCGGAAATCCTTGTCCCTGCGCAGCATCGCGCGGAAGGCCGGCACGTAGTCGTTGTAGGTGGCGATCGAGGCCAGGTGGGCGTTCGACAGCGGCTCGGCGAAGAAGCGGTCGTAGCCGGCATAGCCGCCCCAATTCGCCTTCAGCACCTGGTATTCGTCTTTCAGCGCCAGGAACAGGCGCGCCTTGGCGATGCGCTTGTCCTCGTCGCCGACCGGCGCCGCATAGGCGCGCTCGAGTTCGCGCCGGTATTTCAGCAGCAGTTCGAGGAAACCCTTGCGCCGCACCGAATAACGCTCATAGGCATCGCGCATCGCCGGGTTGCCGAATTTTTCCAGCCACATTTCCACGCCCGCCTCTTCGACGGCGCTGGCAAAGGATTCGTTGAAGCGCGAGTCGCCCGGCACATACACCACCTGGTGCGCCAGCTCGTGGAAGATCAGGCGCGCCAGTTCGGCGTCGGGGTAGTTGATGAAGGTGGAAATCAAGGGGTCGCTGAACCAGCCGAGGGTGGAATAGGCGCTGACGCCGCCGACCTCGACGTCGCGGCCCTGGTCGCGCAACTCTTTCGCATAGGCCTGGGCGTCGGCCTTGTTGTAATAGCCGCGGTAGTTCACGCAGCCGGCCACCGGGAAGCACCACTGCAGGGGCTTGAGCGAAAGTTCGGGGGTGGCCACCACGTTCCAGAGGACGTACTGGCGTTTCAGCGCGGCGTAGTTCTTGTAGCTGCCATTGTCCGGCAAGCCCATCTTCTGGACCGCGAACAGGCGGATCTGGCGGGCAGTCTCGAGTCGGTGGCGCAGGGAGGTGTTGGTGGCGGGATCGGCCAACCAGTCGTCGATCGGCCTTGCATCGGAGAGGAGTTCAAGCTGGCCTTGCGCCGCCTGGGTGTAGTAATTCAGAGTAGAACAACTGGCAAGCATTCCGGCGGCCGCGCCCGCAAACAGCGCGTGCCGGATGAAACGGGGGAGTCTAGTGAGGAGTGTCTTCATGTCCGGGTCGGGGCGCGGCCTTTTCGACCTGCACCAGGGTGTCGTAGAAAGTGGGCGCCCTGCCCATGTCGGTCAGGCGCTGGCTGGTGACTTCATTGGCGTTCTTGCCGTCGCTGGCGAGTTTCTTCCACCAGATCGACAAGCCCACCACGAGGCCCGGTCGCGCTTTCTCGGTCACGCGCGCCTTGGCAACGAAAGAGCCGCGGTCGTTGAAAATACGTGCCATGTCACCGTGATTGAGGCCGCGCGGGGCGGCGTCAAACGGGTGGATGTCGAGGTGCGGCTCGCCCTCGGTTGCACGCAAGCTCTGTACATTGACAAAGGTTGAGTTCAGGAAGTTCCTTGCTGGCGGAGAAATCATCGCCAGCGGGTATTTTTTTGCCAATTGCGGGTTCGAAGCCACCGACTCGTACGGGGCGATGTAGGCTGGCAGCGGGTCGAGGCCATCGCGCTCCATCGTGCTCGAATAAAACTCGCACTTGCCCGATGGGGTCGGGAAGCCGCCTTCGGCAAACGGCGCGTCCGGCATATTCAGTTTTTGCCAGCCCTTCTGCTTCAGCGATTCCCAGTCGAAGTGGATGGCGCGGGCGTGGGTCTTGTCGAAGGCTTGCGCCGCCAGTTCCTCGTCGCTCTCCTGGAAGCAGGGATCGTCAAAGCCCATGCGGGCGGCCAGCAGGCGGAAGATTTCGGTGTTCGGCTTGGCTTCGCCCAGCGGCGCGATTGCCGCGTTGTTCGCCATCATGTACAGGTGGCCGTAGGCCAGGTGGGCATCGACGTGCTCGAGCTGGGTGGTGGCCGGCAACAGGATGTCGGCGTAGTCGGCGCTGTCGGTGCGGAATTGTTCCATCACCACGGTGAACAAATCCTCGCGCTCGAAGCCGGCCTGCACCTTGGCGGAATCCGGGGCAATCGCCAGCGGATTGGCGTTGTAGACGATCACGGCCTCGACCTTCGGGCCGAATTCCGGCGAGGCCTCCTTCAGCAAATCGTCGCCGATGGTGGTCATGTTGATGGTGCGGGTTTTGCGGCCGGCCAGTAAATCCGGGCGCTGCAGCAGGGCGCGGTTGGCCGGGAAGGAGCCCGAGGTCGACAGCTGGATGCCGCCGGCCGCGTGGCGCCAGGCGCCGACCAGGGCCGGCAGGCAGCTCATGTTGCGCACGGCCATGCCGCCGCCCTTCGCGCGCTGCACGCCGTAGTTGCAGCGGATCGCCACCGGCTCGCCGCACTTGGCGGTTTCGCCGTACAGGCGTGCCAGGTCGACCACTTCCTGGGCGCTGATGCCGCAGGTGTCGGCGGTGCGTTCCGGGGTCCATTCGGCAGCGCGCTCTTTCAGCTGGTCGAAGCCCAGCGTGTGGTCGGCGATGTAGGCGTGGTCGAGCAGGTCTTCCGCGATCAGCACGTGCATCATGCCCAGCGCCAGCGCCGAGTCCGTACCGGGCAGCAGGGCAATGTGCTGGTGGCACTTCTCGGCCGTCAGCGAGCGGTAGGGATCGATGGCGATCAGCTTGGCGCCGCGGCGCTTGGCTTCCTGGGCGCGCATCCAGAAGTGCAGGTTCGAGGCGATCGGATTGCCGCCCCAGATGAGGATCAGCTTGGCGTCCTGGAACTGCTCCATGTCGGTGCCGATCGAGGCGCCGATGGTGTACTTGTAGCCGGTAAAGCCGGCGGTAGCGCAGATGGTGCGATCGAGCAGCGAGGCGCCGAGCTTGTTGAAGAAGCGCAGCGACATCGACTCGCCCTGCACCAGGCCCATGGTGCCGCAATAGCTGTACGGGAGGATGGCTTGCGGGTCGCGTTCGGCGATCGGCTTCAGGCGGTTTGCGATCTCGTCCAGTGCCTCGTTCCAGCTGATCTGTTCGAATTTGCCCTCGCCCTTCTTGCCGACGCGGCGCATCGGACGCAGCACGCGGTCCGGCGAATAGGTGCGCTCGACGTAGCGCGAGACCTTGGTGCAGAGCACGCCGGCGGTGGTCGGATGTTCCGGGTCGCCACGCACCGCGGTGGCCACGCCGTCCTCGACGGTGACGAGGATGGCGCAGGTATCGGGGCAGTCGTGGGGGCAGGCGGCGCGGACTTGGGTGATGCTCATTCTGAATCAGTTCCAGGGAAAAAAACGTCGAGAAACCAATACTTTATCCGATTCCGGCTGGCTTCGTGGCGGACCGGCCCGTTGCTGCTGCCGGGCTGGATTTCATCGGCTGACAAGGGCTACAATGGTTTTGACAGGCTTTGACGTAAGCGAACACCATGCTAGGGAGAACAAGATGAGACTGGTAGAACCTATCCTCGCTTTCCAGACCGAACTGGAGCAAATCCGGCGCGACATCCACGCCCATCCGGAACTCTGCTACGAAGAACAACGCACCGCCGACGTGGTGGCCGCGCGCCTGACCGAATGGGGCATTCCCGTCGTGCGCGGGCTGGGCATCACCGGCGTGGTCGGCATCATCAAGAATGGCAATTCGCCACGTGCGATCGGCCTGCGCGCCGACATGGATGCGCTGCCCATGCAGGAACTCAACACATTTGACCATGCGTCGCGCCACCCCGGCAAGATGCATGCATGCGGTCACGACGGACATACCGCGATGTTGCTGGGTGCAGCCCACTATTTGTCGCGTCACCGCAACTTCGACGGCACCGTATATCTGATTTTTCAACCCGCCGAAGAAGGCGGCGCCGGCGCGCGCAAGATGATCGAGGATGGTCTGTTCGACCAGTTCCCGATGGACGCCGTGTACGGCATGCACAACTGGCCAGGCCTGCCGGCGGGCAGCTTCGGCGTGATCCCGGGGCCGATGATGGCGTCCAGTAACGAGTTCCGCGTGACCGTCAAAGGCAAGGGTGCGCACGCCGCGCAGCCGCACCGCGGCATCGACCCGGTGATGGTGGCGGTGCAGATCGCGCAAGCCTGGCAAACCATCGTTTCGCGCGAAAAGAATCCGCTGGAAACGGCGGTGTTGTCGATCACGCAAATTCACGCGGGCAGCGCCACGAATGTGATTCCGGATGAAGCGGTGCTGATCGGGACCGTGCGCACCTTCTCGACCGCCGTGCTGGACCTCATCCAGGAGCGCATGGAAGCCATGGCGCAGGGTATCGCGGCCGGGTTCAATGCGAGCGTCGATTTCGGCTTCAAGCGCAATTACCCGCCGCTGATCAACGATCCGGAGAAGACGGCGTTTGCCGTCGAGGCAATGCGCGCGGTGGTGGGACCGGCGGCCGTGAACACCGCGGTCGAGCCGACCATGGGTGCGGAAGATTTCGCCTTCATGCTGCAGGCCAAGCCGGGCTGCTACGTCTTCATCGGCAACGGCGACGGCGAGCACCGCGCGGGCGGGCATGGGCTGGGGCCTTGCCAGCTGCACAATGGCAGCTATGACTTCAACGACGGCTTGCTGCCGATCGGGGCGAGTTATTGGGCGAGGCTGGTGGAGATGAGTTTGCCGGTGGCGTAACGGCGCCGGGTTTCAAACGTTCACAAACGGTGGGTACAAGTACCCACCCTACCTTGCTGTAGGGTGGGTTCTCGAACCCACCGGCCATTCAACCGGTGAGACAGCGTGGACAGTAGGGCTGGCTAAATGCCAGCACTACGAATGTCCACCCTACAACGTCGTTTTTCGTAGGGTGGACCGGGCCGCGCCAGGCACCTGTGTCCACGCAGTCGTACTCATGCGCACCCGACCCTCACTCCGGCAACCGGTCCTCGGCCAACCCCAACCTTACCCCCGGATTGATCCGCTCCAGCGCCAGCAACGCCGCCGCATGATCAGCATGACCCAACTCAGCCTCGATCGACTCGTAACTGCGGGTCGCGGCCGCCGTCAGCGGCAAACTGAGCCCCACCTCCCCCGCCGCCGCCAGCACATTCCGTAGATCCTTCAACTGGCTCTTCACCTGCCCGCCCGGCACGAAATTCCGGTCCAGCATGCGCTGCCCGTGCAATTCGAGGATCCGGCTGCCCGCAAACCCGCCGCGTATCGCCTCGCGCACCGCCGCCGGATCGGCCCCGGCCGCCTGCGCCAGCAGCAGCGCCTCGGCCACCACGTTCAGGGTCGCGCCGACGATCAATTGATTGCACAACTTGGCGACCTGCCCGCTGCCGGCCGGCCCCACCAGCTGCGCGCTGCCGAGCACCGCGAACAGCGGCAGCGCCTCTTCGAAGTCGCGCAGGCTGCCGCCCGCCATGATCGCCAGCTTGCCGTCCTGCGCCCCCGGCACCCCGCCCGACACCGGCGCATCGAGGAAACGCACACCCTGCCCGGCAAGACGGGCATGGAAGGCCAGCGCCTCGTCGTGCCGGGTCGAGCTCATGTCGATCCACACGCTTCCCGGCGCCATGGCCGGCAATGCCGCGTCCATGGTCGCGCCCACGGCCGCACCGTCAGCCAGCATCGATACCACCATGTCGGCGTCTCGCACCGCGTCTTCAAGCGATTCGCATACCTGCGCACCGTGCGTGGCAAGCGTGCGCGCCTTGGCTGTGCTACGGTTCCAGGCACGCAGGGGAAAGCCAGCGCCGGCCAGGCGTGCGGCCATCGGCTGGCCCATCAGGCCGATGCCCAGAAAAGCGACAGTTGGATGAGGCATCTGCTTCCTTTTTCAGTTTTGGATGGCGCGCTACGCGTTTTTGTCCGCGCCAGTACAATATTCGGCACTCGCCAGCAAGGACTGGCGACTATTCATGAAAGCAATTATGGTCTCTAATAAAAAAATTGGCACTATCCTCGCTGCAGTTGTCCTGATGAGCACCGGCCAGGCGTTTGCCGCCGACGGCTGGGTCGATTCGGCTTCCTTCGAAGCCGGCACGGGGTCGAAAGTACGCATGGCCCGCGTGGCCGTCCAGTCGAACTGGGACAAGCAATGGTTTGCCTCGAACGGCCGCCACCTGGGCGGTTACTGGGACCTGTCGGCCGCCTACTGGCGCGGTTCGGCCTACCGCAACGTCGAGGGCCAGCACCAGAACATCGGCGTCATCGGCATCACCCCGGTGTTCCGCTACCAGCGCGACGACAAGCTCGGCCTGTACGTCGAAGGCGGCATCGGCGCCAACCTGATGTCGGAACTGTATAACAACAGCGACAACCGCCTGTCGACCGCCTTCCAGTTCGGCGATCACCTCGGCATCGGCTATGTCACGCCCACCAGGTGGGACCTGGGCCTGAAGATCCAGCACTACTCGAACGGCAGCATCAAGAAGCCGAACAGCGGCGTCAACTTCCTGGTGGTCCAGGCGCGCTACCAGTTCTGATTGTCATGCCCGGCAGGGAGCGCCCGCTTGAACGCGGCGCTCCCTGAATCATTTGACAATTTATGTGACAATCCGGTCAGGCGCCGCAGCCCGCGCGCGCGGGATTGGATGAGGGCCGATTGGATAGTTCCACCGTCAAGACCTATTTGCCATGGCTGGTCGCCACTGCCCTGTTCATGGAGCAGCTCGACGCCACGGTCGTCAACACCGCCATTCCCAGCATCGCGGCCAGCCTCGGGGTCACCCCGCTGAGCCTGAAGTCGGTCGTCACCAGCTACATCCTCGGTCTTGCCGTCGGCATTCCCGTCAGCGGCTGGATGGCCGACCGCTTCGGCACCCGGCGCGTCTTCCTCACCGCGATCGGCATCTTCACGTCCGCTTCCGTCCTGTGCGGCCTGTCGGTGAATGCCGAGATGATGACCTTCGCGCGCCTGCTGCAGGGCCTGGGCGGCGCCATGATGATGCCGGTCGGGCGCCTCGCCATCGTGCGCACCTTCCCGAAATCCGAACTGCTGGGGGCGATGAACTTCGTCATCATCCCGGCCCTCATCGGCCCGCTGCTGGGCCCGACCGTCGGCGGCCTGATGGTGCACTGGACCTCCTGGCGCGCGATCTTCTTCATCAACGTGCCCTTCGGCCTGATCGCCATGTACCTGGTCTGGCGCCACATGCCCGACTATCACGGCGACGAGCGCCGTCCGCTCGACGTGCTCGGCCTGATCCTGTTCAGCACCGGCACCGCGATTTTGTCCTGGCTGCTGGAGATCTTCGGCGAGCACACGCTCAGCGGCGCCACGATGGCCCTGCTGCTGGTGGTGTCGATCGGCCTGCTCGGCACCTACGCCTTGCACGCCAGCCGCATCAAGTTCCCGCTGCTGCGCCTGACATTATTGAAAGTGCGCACCTTCCGCATTTCCGTGGTCGGCGGTTTCGTCACGCGCCTGGGCGTGGGCGGCCTGCCCTTCCTGCTGCCGCTGCTGTACCAGCTGGGCCTGGGCTTGCCGGCCTGGCAATCGGGCCTGTTGATGATGCCGTCGGCCGCGGCGGCGATGGGCAT
Source organism: Massilia sp. YIM B02769 (assembly GCF_030411995.1). Taxonomy (GTDB): domain Bacteria; phylum Pseudomonadota; class Gammaproteobacteria; order Burkholderiales; family Burkholderiaceae_D; genus Telluria. The sequence goes on along the minus strand of NZ_JASNRC010000016.1, from coordinate 8,232 downwards.
GAAACTGATCGCACCCAAGGTGCTGGCGCGCTTCGGCTACCGCCAGGTGCTGGTGGCAAATACCCTGTGCATCGGCATCACGATCGCGCTGTTCGGGCAGGTCGGGCCGAGCACGCCGCTGGCGGCCATCGTTTGCATCAGCCTGATGCAAGGCTTCTTCAATTCGCTGCAGTTTTCCAGCATGAACACGCTGGCCTATGCCGACATCGAGACCCGCGATTCGAGCATGGCGAGCACGATTGCCAGCTCCTTCCAGCAGTTGTCGATGAGCTTTGGCCTGGCGGCAGGCTCGCTGGTGACCGCCTGGTTCCTGGGACGGGTGCCGCAAACCAACCAGGTGCTGGTGACCGGCGCCCTGCACCACGCCTTCGATTTCCTGGCGGGGCTGACCGTGGTGTCGGCCATCATCTTCTGGCGCCTGCGCCGCGAGGATGGCGACAGCATCAGCCGCGGACGGGAAAAGGCGACCCAGGCCGAGCCGGTGGCCCAGCAGGCCTGAGCGCCGGGGTTCAGGCGGCCCTGCTGACCAGGGTCGCGAACACGCGTTCGCGGTTGCTCATCACAAAGTTGACGAACATCGGCTCCTTGATGGCCAGCCGCAGCAAACCCGGCAGCAAGGGATAGCAGAAGGTCGCCACCTTGCGCACCGCTTCGTCGTTGGCCAGCGCGGCGCGCGCCGCCGCTTCGCCGCCACCCAGCAGGGGCAGCACGCTGCTCCTGTGCTTGTCGAGAATGTCGTTCATGGGCGCCATCAGTTTGCTGCCCAGGCCTGCCGCGTCGCTACCAGTCTGCATGGTGTTCTCCTCATGATAGAAGGTGGCTATCATCTCGCGGCGCTTCATGATCAGAGATGATTTTGAGCAACTAACAGTCTCCTGCTAAGCTGCCTCCCGTTAGCTTTTACGCAACGCATGCCAGCCGGGCTTGCCTAGAATAGCGAGCGGCCTTTGCCATGTTCCAAGGAGAACTTTCGCATGATAAGCACCCGCCTCGCCATTCTCGAACTCACCCACCGGCACCGGCTCGACGCGGCGACGCTCGGCGCGCTGTGGCGCATTGCCCGCCTCGGCCAGCCATCGCCGGAGCTGGACACCCTGCTGCGCCGCGCTGTCGGCATGCTGGCCGCGCTGCTCGCCGGCCTGGGCCTGATCTTCCTGGTCGCCGCCAACCTCGATGCGCTGGGGCGGCGTGAGAAATTTATCCTGCTCCAGTTGTGCGTGGGAGCGGCTTGCCTTGGTGCGGCCTTCCTGCCGCGCCTGCGCACGTCGCTGGCGCTGCTCGGGCTGCTCGTCATCGGCGCGCTGTTCGCTTACTTTGGCCAGACCTACCAGACCGGCGCCGATCCCTGGCAATTGTTCGCCGTCTGGGCTGTCCTGGCGCTGCCGCTGGCGCTGGGCGCCCGCACCGACCTCGTCTGGAGCGCCTGGGTGATCGTCGCCATGACCGGGCTCACCGCCTGGGACGCCGCGCAGTCGGGATGGTGGCGCTTCGCCGGCCCGAACCTCGGCGCCCACATGCTGGTGGCGCTGCTGGCCAGCGCGCTTGCCGTGCTCATGAGCCAGCCGCTTGCCCGCTTCAGCGGCGCCGGCAAGGTAGCATTCAACCTGGTCGTGCTGTTTGCAACGACCTCGCTGGGCGGCGCCGGCATGCTGGCCCTGTTCGCTTCAAGCAGCGGGGGCGCGCTGTACTATCTGCTGAGCCTGGGCCTGCTCGGCGTGGCGGCGGCGCTCCTGACCCGGCGCAGGCTCTTCGACGTGACCGCGCTGAGCGTGATTGCCCTTGGCCTGATCATCCTGCTGATCGCCGGCCTGGTGCGGGCCATGACCATGGGTCGTGGCGGTGAAATCGGCATGCTGCTGGTGGCTGGCCTCACCACGGTCGGACTGATGGCCCTGGCAGTGCGGGGCATTCTTGCGCTGATGCGCGAATACGGCAGCGGAGGCAAACCATGAGCAGGCATCTCGACAAGGTGTTGCGCGAAGCGGTCGACCAGGGTTTGCTTGCCGCCGCCCATGCCGAACTCGAAAGCCAGCACCGGCCATGGCCGGTGATCGTCATGATGGCCATGGCGGCCTGGTTCGCCGCGATTCCGCTCGGGGCGGTGGTCGGACTGCTGTTCCTGGCGGGCGCCAATGTGTATGGCACCGCCCTCGTGCTCGGCATCATTTTCCTGGGTGCGGCCGTGGCCCTGCTGCGCCAGCGCGACATCCCCTTGTTCCTGGAACAGCTGGCCATCCCCTGCCTGATCATCGGGACCGGGCTATTCGTTGTCGGGCTCGGCAACATGGACTTCGCCAGGAACAACATGGGCCTTGCCATGGCCATCACGGCAACGCTGGTGTTCGGCCTGGCCTTCCTGCTGCACCAAGTCTGGTTGCGTGTCCTGCTCGGCGCAGCGGGGGCCACCCTGGCGGCGCTGGCCATGTCGGGCGTTCCCCACGTTGGCCGCGGCCTGCTCGATCTGCCCTACAGGCAAGCCTGGACCTGCCTGGCGGCCGTGTGGCTGCTCGGCCAGGGCCTGCTGTCGCAGCTGGAGCGCACACCGCTGCGCGCCGGCACGGCAGCCACCCTGGAAACCATCCTGACCGGCATCGGCGGCATGACCCTGCTGGCCCTGGCATATTGTTCCGGCCCCACTTTCCTGCTCAGCGCCAGCCTGCCGGCCGGACTCGACGGCGGCTATGGCGGGGATCTGCCGGGCAGGTTCGATGGCCTCCTGTCCCTTGCCTGCGCACTCGGCGCGGCCGGATGGATGATGCAGCGCTGGCCCAGGCTGCGCAGCGCCTGGTTCGCGGCGCTGGGCGGCACGGCCGTGGTGCTGTGCTGGCTGGCGCCATCGATGGGACCCGTGCTGCTGATGCTGGCAATCTGCGTGACCAGCGGCCGCCGCAACCTGGCCTTGCTCGCCGGGGCATCGGCCTTGTGGATGGTCGGCGCGCTGTATTACTACCTGTACTGGCCGCTTGCGCACAAGGCCCTGCTCCTGCTCGGCTGCGGCCTGGCCCTGGGCGCCATCGTACGCTTTGCGATGCCGGGCGCCTTGCTGCCATCAGTACCGGAAGCCTTGCCCCAGCTCCAGCCGGCCCCGGCTGCCCCGGACACCAACCCGCGCTGGAAGCGCGGCCTGCTTGCCGGCGCCGGGATGCTGGCGCTGGTCGTCGCCAACGCCGCCATCTGGGAAAAGGAGACGTTGATCAGCACCGGCCAGGTCGTCTTCGTCGAGCTGGCGCCGGTCGACCCGCGCTCGCTGATGCAAGGCGACTACATGACGCTGAACTATGCATTTCCTTCCGACTTCGCCATGGTCGACACGGCCAGGACGAAGCTGGTGGCGCGGCGCGCGCCGAACGGCGTGGTGACCTTGCTGGGCGAGCACGACGGCCGGCCCCTCGGCCCGCAGGAGATGCTGATCGAAGCGATCAGCAAGCGCAGCCGGCCCCTGATCGTGACCGATGCCTGGTACTTCAAGGAGGGCGAAGCCGAACGCTGGGCGGCGGCGCGTTATGGCGAGTTCCGGGTCGATGCGAACGGCAAGGCATTGCTGGTGGGCTTGCGCGGCCCGAAGTTGGAAAAACTATGACGACAGGCGCAGCACCCGGCTGCGCCGGTACGCCGGCAGCCATTGCAGGCACAGCAGCAGCGTGAATACCACTGCGCAGGCAATCCAGACCGACCACAATGTATGCGTCAAAAAATGCGCCCCACGCAACTGCTGCAGCCACCCGACGGCGCCGCCGATAGCGAGCGCCGCCACGAGGGCACGCAGCGCGGTGCGCGGCCGCTCGGGCAGCCACAGCACGCAGAGTGATACCAGCCACAGCGCACTCGATGCATGCCCGGCCGGCAGGCAATGTCCCGGCTGCACGCCGAACGGCAAGGCATCGAACAGACGCAAATAAGGCTCGCTGCCGCCATAGCGCGCCAGGTCCCAGGGGCAGTGGGCGACGCTGGCCTGTTTGAGTGTACTGATCACCAGCGGCACCAGCAGCGCCGACAGGCCGATCACGCGCAGGCGCAAGCGCTGCAAGGGGCTGCGGCCAGGTTTCGGGCGCACCGCATCCTGCAAGGCCAGCAGGATGCAGCCGACCGCCGCCAGCGTCAGCATCATCTTGAGAATGCCGTGGCTAAAGGTTTCGGTCAGCCAGGCGTGGTGCCAGGGGAAGTCGTGCAGCCCGGCATCGTAGAAATCGTCGGCCAGCATCAGGTCGATGTCGGTGCAGCGGCCCAGCCAGAAGAGGAAGGCGGCGCTGGCGAGCAGGACCGCGGCAATCCGCCATGCGGTGCGCGCGCCGATCAGTGCCGGCGCGGCGTTGTGTTGCGTGACCAGCATCAGATACCCCGCGCGCAGCCGTGGAACAGATCGAGCCTGGGATTGAGCACGGCCGTGTTCACGTCGAGCAGGCCCAGCACCGAGTGGAACACGTTGTCGTGCGACAGCGGCTCGCCGCGGCGCGCCATCAGGCAGGTGCGGTCGATGCCGAAGCGTTCGCTGAAACCGTCCGACATCCACAGCATCATCGGCACCCGGGTCTGCTCTGCGGGCGCGAACAGGTAGGGCGCGCCGTGCAGATACAGATTGTTTTCGCCCAGCGATTCGCCGTGGTCGGAAAAATACAGCATCGCCGTGTCCACGCCTGCTTGCGCAGCGGTCTGGCGCAGCAAGTCGATGGTCTTGCTGAGGAAGTAATCAGTGTACAGGATGGTGTTGTCGTAGGCGTTGGTAATCGAGGCCGAGGTGCATTTCTCGAACTCGTTGCTGTCGCACACAGGGCTGAACTTCCCGAAGCCCTGCGGGTAGCGCTTCGCATACGCCGGACCGTGGCTACCCTTCTGGTGCAGCACGACCACCAGGTCCTTGTCGCTGTTGCGGATCAGTTCGGGCAAGCCGGCCAGCAGGCGTTCGTCATGGCATTCCTCGCCCTCGCAGAAAGGATCGCCGGCAACGGGGTGCGACACATCCTCGTAGCCCACGCGCGCGCACACGCCCTTGCAGCCGGAGTTATTGTCGCGCCACACGACCTGCAGGCCGGCGTGCTGCAAGACGTCGAGCAAGCCTTCCTGGCTGGCGGCCTTCGATTCGGAATACTCTTCGCGGCCAAAGGCGGAAAAGACACAGGGCACCGAAACCGCCGTCGCCGTCCCGCACGAACTCACGTTCGAGAAATTGATCAGGCCAGGCTGGCGGGCCAGCAAGGGGTTGGTCTCGCGCTTGTAGCCGTTCAGCGAAAAGTTCATGGCGCGCGCGGTTTCGCCGACGACGATCACGGTCACGGTCTTGCGCGTCTGTCCGGCCCAGGCCTTGCCCTTCATCGCATCGCGTCCTAGCGGCGCGACCACGACCGGCGTGCTCCATTTGCCGCGCAAGTAGCCGTTCATGGCCTGGATGGTATTCGTGGGTGTGAGCAGGAAGCGCAGTTCGCGGTGCTCGCGCACCGCCGGCGCCAGGCTTTTAAACAGCAGGACCAGCAGCAGCACCGCCAGCAGCAGCGAGCCGCCGGCAATTCCCGCGCGCTGCAGCAAGCCGCGCCGTCCTTGCGGATACGCGACCTGGGCGCGCGCGATCCAGGCCGCCGGCACCAGCCCGAGCAGGCCGATCGTCAGCAGCATGTGCCAGCTGACCAGCTCGGTCGCTTCGCGCACGTCGGTCTCGAACACGTTCTGGATCATGGCGCGGTCGATCACGATGCCGTAGGCGGCAATGAAATAGCTGGCCGTCGAGGCCGTTACCAGCAGCAGGATGAAGACCGGCTTGGCGACGAAACGGAAGCTGGCCAGTGTCAGGCAGGCGTTGAAGAACAACACGATGATGAGCATGGCGCCGGCCAGCAGCGGCAGGTGCGCCAGGGACAGCCCGCCGGCCGCCTCGGTGAAGGTGGTCCAGAATTTGATGTTGCCGGCGGTGGCCAGGAAAATGGCGACCGCCAGCGTGAGAAATGGCGCGCTGATGCGCCGTGCAAGAAGCTTGTCCAAACCGACATCCGTGCATACATGGCGGCCGGGATCGGCCACGCTTGCATCAAGGATAGAAAACAGCGCGTCAGGCGCTGGTCAGCAGAACGTTAAGAACGTGTGAAATCGCTGGGGAAGCCGATGGTGAAGCGGCTGCCGCCGCCTGCGCGGTCTTCATACGTCAACGTGGCGCCGAGGTATTCGCAGATGCGGCGCACCAGCGACAGGCCGAGGCCGGTGCCGGCCGAACCTTTCGAGGGCACCGCTGCCGGCGTGCCGCCCGGCTGGCGCAGGGTCTCGCGTACCGCGTCCGGCAGGCCGGGGCCGGTGTCCTCGACAACGACCTGCCCCTGCTGGATTTGCACCAGCACCTCGCCGCGCTCGGTGTACTGGCAGGCGTTGCGCACCAGATTGCCGATGGCGGCGGCGCACAGTTCCGCCGGCGCCTGGATGGAAAAGGCCGGCCCGTCCTGGTAGCGCAGCGCGATCGGACGGTTGGCGACCAGGGGACGATAACGTTCGGCTTCGCGCGCGGCGATGGCATCGACCTGTACCGGCGGCAGGCGGCCCAGCTCGGGGGCGCGCGCCAACAGGAGCAGCACGGTCACGCACTCGGCGGCTTCGTGCGCGGCGCGGTAGATGCGCTCGGCCGGCGCGCGGACGGCGTCGCTGTCGGCCTGGGTCATGAGGATCTCGGCGGCGCCCATGATCACAGTGAGCGGACTGCGCAGCTCGTGGCTGACGTCGCCCGTGAAGAAGCGTTCGCGGTCGAGGAAGGCGCGCAGCTCGGTGGTGTGGGCTTCGAGCGCACGCGCCAGGATGCCGAGTTCGTCGCCGCGGCCGGTCAGCGGCAAGGTATTACTCCCTTTGGCGACTGCCGTGGCCAGTTCGGTGATCGGATTGACGATGCGGCGCGCCAGGAAGCGGCCCAGCACGGCGGCGAACAGCATGATGCCGAGCAGGACTGCCGCGAACATCGAATACACGACCAGCTCGACCTTTTCGTAGTCGCTTTCGTGGTCGACCACGATATACGGGCCGTTGGCATCGGTCCCGGTCAGCACGTGCAGGCCGACGCCGTCGATGTCGACTTCCGACACACCCGTGGGCAGGCCGCGCAGCGATTGCGGGATGTCCCCGCCGCGGTGGAAGCGCAGGCCGGCCGGCATGTCGGTCGGCAGGCCCGCGGCCTGGCGTGGCGAAGCCCAGCGCGCCGCTTCGGCCAGGCGGTTGTCGACCAGGTGCACTTCGATGCCTTCGATGGCCACCGCTGCGATCGCGGCGATGAACAGCGACAGGATGATGCTGAAGGATACAAAGGCGACGACGATGCGCCGGCGCAGCGACTCAGCCGCGCGCATCTGGCAGCACCAGTCGGTAGCCGACGCCGGCGACCGTGCGCAGCATGGCATGCGCGTAGGGTTTATCGATCGCCTGGCGCAGCGCGTGGATGTGCGTGCGCAGGGCGTCGCTGTCGGGCCGGTCCTCGCCCCACACCGCCTGCTCGAGCGTTTCGCGCGGCACGATGCGCGGCGCGGCGCTCATCAGGGTGCGCAGCAGGATGTAACCGGTTTTGGTCAGCACCACGGACTGGCCTTCGCGGCTTGCTTCCATGGTGTCGGGATCGAACACCAGGTCGCCGAAGCGCAGCGTGTGGCTGACCGCATGCTGGCCCTCGGCGCGGCGCACCAGGGCTTTCAGGCGGACGTCGAGTTCGACCAGCGAGAAGGGTTTGATCAGGTAATCGTCGGCGCCGCTGTCGAAGCCTGCCACCTTGTCGCTCAGGCTGTCGCGCGCGGTGAGCATCAGGACCGGGGTCGTGATATTCAGCTCTTCGCGCAGCTTCTGGCACAACTCGATGCCGTTCAGGCCGGGCAGGCCGATATCGAGGACGATCACGTCGTAGGTGTGCTCCGAAGCCAGTGCGAGCCCCGCATAGCCGTTGCGCGCCGAGTCGAGGACATGGCCTTTCGGTTCCAGGAAGCCGTACAGGTTGGCCAGGATATCGGGGTGGTCTTCGACGATCAGGATGCGCATGTGCGTATTGTACGGCCAGCGAACTTGCGTAGGGTGGGTTCTCGAACCCACCGGTTGTTCGTGTTGATTGGGTTCGGTGGGGACGAGTCCCCACCCTACTTCCATGCACAGCCGTACGTGCAAACGGACGCACCAAAGCAAAAAGCCCACCAAGTTCACTTGGTGGGCTTTGCTTTATAACTAGCCTGACGATAACCTACTTTCACACTGGTTGCAGCACTATCATCGGCGCAAAGTCGTTTCACG
>NZ_JASNRC010000015.1 GCF_030411995.1 Massilia sp. YIM B02769 | reverse complement strand
CACGCAACTCTACCTAAAGGCAAAAATTCAATCCTCTTCTTGCAAAACGGGTGGAGTCCATAGATACGGTCAACGTTTCGTCCTGAACCGCGCTACCTGGTTTCGAAGTACTCCCCCACCGTCCGATCCAGCCCCTGCTCCACCGCCGTCTCGACACTGCGCGCCAAACTTGCCGTATCCAGTGCCAGCGGCGACCCAAGCGCCGGCACCGCCGCCGTCAGCCCGGCGCTCGCCCCGCCGAATACGAACAGCCGGTACACATCCGCCACCTTTAGCTTGTCCGGATCGGCCAGCAGCACCCAGTCGTCCTGCCCGGCGCGCACGGTGCGGCCCCATTGCGTGTGTGCCGGCACCTCGGACTGCACCCGTCCGACCCAGCCGGCCGTCACCATCTGCTCGAGCAGCAGGCCCAGTTCGTCGTAGCCGATGCGCGTATGCGCGCGGATCGCCGCGCTCGACACCAGCGCCGAGCCGGTCGCATGGGCGCCGCCGTGCAGCACCTTCAGCACCGCCATCGCATCGACAAAGGCGCCGCCCGGCGCCGGCACGTGCCACCAGCGCTCGTATTTCACCACCGGCAGCGCCGAGGCCACCACGGCGCCGACCAGGGTGATCAGCCAGGACAGGTAGATCCAGACCAGGAACAGCGGCAGCGCGGCCAGGGCGCCGTAGATGATGGCGTAGGCCGGGAACTGGCGGATGAACAGGGCGAACAGGCGCTTGGCCAGCTCGAAGGCGATTGCCGCCGCCAGCGCGCCCCACAGTGCATCGCGCCAGTTGACGTAGCGGTTCGGCACGGCCATGTACAGCAGCGTGTAGGCGCCCGTGGTCAGCGCCAGCGAGGCCAGGGTCGAGAACAGGCTGGCAACCAGCGAGCCGACCAGCGGCACCGCGCGCGTGATGCCGTCGGTGGCCGTGAACAGTTGCGAGGTGACGGTGATCGACAGGCCGAACAGCAGCGGCCCGAGCGTGATCAGCGCCCAGTAGATCAGCATGCGCTGCATCAGCGGGCGCGGCTGGCGTACGCGCCAGATCTGGTTGAAGACGCGCTCGATCATGCCGATCATCGCGGTCGAGGTGATCAGCAGCGCGACCGCGCCCAGCGCCGACAGGCCCTTGGCCTTGCTGGCGAACTGCGTCAGGTTCGAGATGATCGTGTTGGAAATAGCCTTCGGCATCAGGGCCTGGGCGAAGTAGGTTTCGATGGCCGTGCGGAGCTGACCGAAAATCGGAAACGTGGTAAAAATGGCCAGTACGATCGTCAGCAAAGGGACCAGGGCGAGCGTGGTGGTAAAGGTGAGGCTGCCTGCCACTTGCGGCAGCCTTTCCTCGCGCAGGCGGCGCCGTGCAAAGCGCACCAGGTCGCGCGCCTCGGGCAGCGTCAGGGCGCGCACGCNNNCGCTCGGCGCCGACGTTGAACATGTCGCTGGTGGAACGCGAAATCGAGTGGACGGTTTTGGAAAGCATATTGTCGTTTTGGTTTCCTCGTACGGCGCGGAGCACGGCACTGTCGTAGAGGATTTTTTCACACGCCAGGGAGCATGTCATTTCAGCAAAGCATCCTATAATACCAACGATGAACCCTAGCCCCCTGACTATTCTCGTTTTGTACTACTCGCGCCATGGCGCCACCCGTAAACTTGCCGAGCTCATCGCCCAGGGGATCGAGTCCGTCCCCGGGGCCGAGGCGCGCCTGCGCACCGTGCCCGCGGTGTCGACGGTATCCGAGGCCGTCGAACCCGACATCCCGGCCGGCGGCGCGCCCTACGTCGAACTGCAGGACCTGCACGAGTGCGCCGGCCTGGCCCTGGGTTCGCCCACCCGCTTCGGAAACATGGCGGCTGCCATGAAGTACTTCCTGGACGGTACCGCGGCCGAATGGCTGGCCGGCACGCTCTCCGGCAAGCCGGCGGCCGTGTTCACCTCCACCGGCAGCCTGCACGGCGGCCAGGAAGCGACACTGCTGTCGATGATGATCCCGCTGCTGCACCACGGCATGCTGATCATGGGCCTGCCCTACGCGCATCCGGAACTGATGAACACCGCCAGCGGCGGCAGCCCCTATGGCGCCACCCACTGGGCCGGGATCGACGGCGACAAGGCCATCACCGAAGACGAAAAGCGCCTGGCGATCGCCCAGGGCCGGCGTCTGGCCGAAGCCGCCGCCAAACTGCAGGCATCCTCGCAACCACCACTGCACGGACCACGCTGATGCACACCCCAAGGATCTTTCATATCGGCGCCATCGCAAGCCTGATCTGGCTGATCGGCTGGCTGGTAGCCTGGGAAATCTGGGTCGCCCCGCTGCACCCGGGCGGCTCGCTGCTGGCGCTCAAGGCGCTGCCTCTGCTGGTGCCGCTGCGCGGCGTCATCAAGCGCGACCTGTACACGCTGCAATGGTCGTCGATGGTCATCCTGGTCTACTTCGCCGAAGGCGCGGTGCGGGCCTGGAGCGACGAACTCGAAGCCTCGCGCATCATGGCGATCGGCGAGATCGTGCTGGTCTGCGTGTACTTCGCCTGCGCCCTGCTCTACCTGCGTCCCTATAAAAAGGCCGCGCAGCGCATGGCCAAGGAACTGCTCGACAAGGTGAAAGTACCGCATGACTGAGGATTTCCTCGCGCGCTGCCGCGCAATCAGCGGCGCGTCGCGGGTACTGACCGAAGCGCACGACACCGCGCCCTACCTCACCGACTGGCGCGGCCGCTTCACCGGCCGCGCCCGCGCCGTGCTGCTGCCCGGCGATCGCGACGAGGTGGCGCAGCTGGTGCAGGCCTGCGCCGAGCACCGCGTGCCGATCGTGCCCCAGGGCGGACGCACCGGCCTGGTGCTGGGCAGCGTGCCCGACGCCAGCGGCGACGCCGTGGTGATCTCGCTGCGGCGCCTGAACCGCATCCTTGCCGTCGACACCATCAACCGCACCATTACCGTCCAGGCCGGCTGCATCCTGCAGCAGATCCAGGACGCAGCAAGCGAGGCCGGCCTGCTGTTCCCGCTCTCGCTGGCGGCCGAAGGCAGCTGCACCATCGGCGGCAACCTGTCGACGAATGCCGGCGGCACCGCGGTGCTGCGCTACGGCAATACCCGCGACCTCTGCCTGGGCCTGGAAGTGGTCATGCCCCAGGGACGTATTTGGGACGGCCTGCGCGGCCTGCGCAAGGACAATACCGGCTACGCGCTGCGCGACTTGTTTGTCGGCGCCGAAGGCACGCTCGGCATCGTCACGGCCGCCGTCCTGAAGCTGTATCCGCAACCGAAGGCGGCGACCACGGCCCTGGTGGCGATGGCCTCGCCCGAACGCGCGCTCGGCCTGCTGTCGCTGATGCAGGACGTGTGCGGCTCCAGCCTCACCGCCTACGAACTGATGTCGGACTTTTGCCTGCGCCTGGTCGGCGCCCACTTCCCGCACCTGCCGCGCCCCTTCGCCGGCACGCATGCGCAGTACGCGCTGCTGGAAGTGTCGAGCAGCGAATCCGAGGCGCATGCGGTGGGGCTGCTGGAATCCGCCATCGAAACGGCGCTCGAACAGGGGCTGGCCGACGATGCGGTGGTGGCCACCTCCGGCGCCCAGTCGGCCGGTTTGTGGCAGCTGCGCGAACACATCCCGCTGGCCCAGGCCGCGGAGGGCAAGAACATCAAGCACGACGTCTCGCTGCCGATCTCGCGCATCGCCGACTTCATCGCCAGCACCGACCGTCAACTGGCGGACAATTTCCCGGGCTGCCAGGTGGTCTGCTTCGGCCACCTCGGCGACGGCAACCTGCACTACAACGTGGCGCCGATGGCAGGCGTCTCGCACGAGGCTTTCCTGGCCAACCAGGACGCCATCAACCGCATCGTGCACGACAGCGTGGCCGCCTTCGACGGCTCGATTTCCGCCGAGCACGGCATCGGCGCCCTGAAGCGCGAGGAGCTGAAACGCTACAAGGATGTTGTCGAACTGGACATGATGCGTGCCATCAAAGCTGCCCTCGACCCGCTCGGCATTATGAACCCTGGCAAAATTCTTTGAGACGGGGAGCGCATCGATGACGAAGTTCATGGCAGCAATAGCGGCGTGCGCGGTGGCTTTTTTAGCTGCACCAAATGGGTTCGCAGGCACGATCTACAAGTGCAACGTCGGCGGCAAGATTGCCTATGGCGACCAGCCCTGCGCCGGTGGTTCCGGCACGGAACTGGCAGTCCAGGCCGCACCGCCGGTCGACCCGGCGGCGGCCGAGAAACTGGCAAGCAACAAGTTGCGCCTGCTCGCGATGGAAAAGACCCGCGCCGCCGACGAACTGCGCGAGGAACGCGAACGCCAGCGCGCCGCCAAGGCTTATCAAACCCAGAAGCAGAAATGCGACCGCCTGCGCCTGAAGCAGAAGTGGGTCGAGGAAGACCTGGGCCGCGCCCGTGGCGACGCCGTGGCGGCAGCGCGCCAGAAGGCGCAGCGGCAGGCGGAGGCCCTGGCGGTGGAATGTCCGGCTTAACTCTCCTGTCTCCCGTCCTGTCGCGCTGGCTGCTGTTCGGCGAATGGCGCGCGCATCCGGTGCGCGCCCTGCTGGCGATTGCCGCGATCGCAGTCGGCGTGGCCATGGGTTTCGCCATCCACCTGATCAATGCCGCCGCCTTTAACGAATTCTCGGCCGCCATCAAGAGCCTGTCCGGCCAGGCCGATATCCAGGTGCTGGGCCGCGAAGCCCTGTTCGACGAAGCCGTCTACCCGCGCCTGGCCGAATACGAGGGCGTGGCATTGGCCTCGCCGGTACTCGACATCCAGGCCGCCGTGCCGTCCGCCAGGGGCGCGCTGCGCATCGTCGGCATCGACCCGCTGCGCGCCGGCTACATCGCGCCCGACCTGCTCGGCGTCCCAAGCGAGGGCCGCGGCGCCGACCTGCTGGCCGACGACACCGTGTTCCTGTCGCCCGCCGCGCAGAGCTGGCTGAACCTGCGCGACGGCGCATCGCTCACGCTGCGCGCCGGCACCCGCGACTTCACCCTGCGCGTGGCCGGTCCGGTACAGCGCGCCCGTCCCGGCCAGCGCATCGCCGTGATGGACATCGGCGCCGCCCAGTGGCGCTTCGGCCAGATCGGCAAGCTGTCGCGCGTCGACCTGAAACTGCGCGACGGCGTGAACCGCGCCGAGTTCGAAGCGCGCCTGGGGCGCGACCTGGAACGCGACTTCCCGGGGCGTTTCCGGATCCAGCAGCCGAACGACAGCGACCAGGAAAGCCGCAACAATAACCTCAGCCGCGCCTACCGCGTCAATTTGACGGTGCTGGCCCTGGTGGCGCTGTTCACCGGCGCCTTCCTGGTGTTCTCGACCCAGGCGCTGTCGGTGATGCGGCGGCGCAGCCAGTTCGCGCTGCTGCGCGTGCTGGGCGTGGAGCGGCGCCAGCTGCTGCGCCAGGTGCTGGTCGAAGGCGCCAGCCTGGGCGTGGTCGGCGCCCTGCTCGGCGTACTGGCCGGTTACGTCCTGGCGGCCCTGGCCTTGCGCTTCTTCGGCGGCGACCTTGGCGCCGGCTACTTCCCGGGTGTGAAGCCGCAGGTGGTGTTCACCCCGGTGGCGGCATGTGTCTTTTTTGCGCTGGGCCTGGGCGTGGCCCTGCTCGGCTGCCTGGTGCCGGCCATCGATGCCGCGCGCGCCAGGCCGGCGGTGGCGCTCAAGTCCGGCAACGACGAAGCCGCGCTGGCGCGCCTGGCGCGGGTCTGGCCGTCGGCGATCTGCCTGGCGCTGGCGGCGCTGTTCGCCTTTGCCCCGCCCGTGTTCGAGCTGCCGCTGTTCGGCTACCTGGCGATTGCGCTGCTGCTGATCGGCGGCATCGGCCTGATGCCGCGCCTGGCCGCGACCGTATTCCGCCTGCTGAACCGGCCGCTGCTGGCGCGGTCGACGCCGCCGCCGGTGCTGGCCCTGACGATGTCGCGCCTGGCGAATGCGCCGGGCCAGGCCTCGATTGCCCTGGGCGGCGTGCTGGCCAGCTTCAGTTTGATGGTGGCGATGGGGATCATGGTGGCCAGCTTCCGCGTCTCGGTCGACGACTGGATGCGCCACATCCTGCCAGCCGACCTGTACGTGCGCACGGCCGCCGGCGGCAGCACCGGCTCGCTGGGGCCGGACGAGCAGGCCGCGATCCGGGCCACGCCCGGCATCGGGCAAGTGCAGTTCCTGCGCACGCGGCCGGTCTCGCTGCTGGCCGACCGGCCGGACGTGGTGCTGATCGCGCGCGACATCGACGCGGCGGACCCGGGCCGCCTGCTGTTCCTGGTCGGCGCATCGAGCCCGATCCCTCCCAACGCGCGTCCCGCCTGGGTCTCGGAAGCCATGCTCGACCTGTATGGGGCACGTGTCGGCCAGACGATTGCACTGCCGCTGGGCGGCAAGCCGGCGCCCTTCTTCATCGCCGGCGTCTGGCGCGACTATGCCAACCAGTCGGGATCGGTGGTGATCCGCCTTGCCGACTACCGCGCGCTGACCGGCGAGACGGCCGTGACCGATGCCGCCATCTATGCGGGAAGCGAAGCGGCGGCCGAGCGCGTCGAAAAGGCCCTGCGCGCCCTGCCATTCGGGCCGGCGCTGCAACTGGCGCGGCCGGGCGACATCCGCGCCGCCAGTTTGCAGATCTTCGACCGCAGCTTCGCGGTCACCTATTTACTTGAGGCGATCGCCATTGTGATTGGATTGTCCGGCGTCGCCGCCACCTTCTCGGCCCAGACCCTGGCGCGGGCACGCGAGTTCGGCATGCTGCGCCATGTCGGCGTGACGCGCGGCCAGGTGCTGGGCATCCTGGCCTGCGAGGGCGGCTTGCTGACCACGCTCGGCGTGGCCTGCGGCTTCGCCCTCGGCCTGGTGATCAGCCTGATCCTGGTATTCGTCGTGAATCCGCAATCCTTCCACTGGACCATGCAGCTGCACCTGCCCTGGGGCTTGCTGGCGACCGTCGCCGCGGTGCTGGTCGGCGCCTCGGTGGCCACGGCGCTGGTGTCGGGGCGCTATGCCTTGTCCGGCGGGCCGGTGCGCGCCGTGAGGGAGGATTGGTAATGCGTTTTATTCTACTGCTGTGGATGCTGGCGGGCGGGCTTGCCCTGGCCGCGCCGCCGAACTTCGCGCCGGTCACGCCGGGCCGGCCAATGGTCTTCCCGGCGGATTATGGCGCCCACCCGGACTTTCGCACCGAGTGGTGGTACGTCACCGGCTGGCTGAAAAAGGCCGATGGCAAGCCGCTCGGCTTCCAGGTTACCTTCTTTCGCAGCCGCACCGAACACGACACCGCCAACCCGAGCGCATTCGCGCCGCACCAGCTGGTGATCGGCCATGCCGCACTGTCCGACCCGGCGCTGGGCCGCCTGGCGCACGACCAGCGCAGCGCGCGCGAAGGCTTCGGCCTGGCCTGGGCCAGGAGCGGCGATCTCGATGTCAAGCTCGACGACTGGCGCATGCAGCGCGCGCCCGACGGCAGCTACCGCGTGACCGTGCAGTCCGGCGAAATGAGCCTGGACCTGACCTTGACGCCGACCCAGGCGGTGCTGGTGCAGGGCGAAGGCGGCTATTCGCGCAAGGGGCCGGCGGCGCAGCACGCAAGTTACTACTACAGCCATCCGCAGCTGCGCGTGACGGGCAACGCCGGGCGCCCGGGCGCGGCGGGCGCGGTCACGGGCAGCGCCTGGTTCGATCACGAATGGTCGAGCGAAGCCCTGCAACCCGAAGCCAGCGGCTGGGACTGGGTCGCGGCGAATCTAGACGACGGCTCGGCGCTGATGGCTTTCCAGATCAGGGCCAGGCGAGGTGGTAAACTATGGTCGCACGCCACCGTGCGCGACCGCGCCGGTACAATTACCCGC
The DNA here is from genome assembly GCF_030411995.1 of Massilia sp. YIM B02769. GTDB lineage: Bacteria > Pseudomonadota > Gammaproteobacteria > Burkholderiales > Burkholderiaceae_D > Telluria. Next base: position 140,926 of record NZ_JASNRC010000015.1, on the reverse strand, counting down.
TACGCGCCGGAACAGGTGAACTTTGCTCCGACGGCGCGCTGGAAGTCGCCGCGCACGAACGCCGAATACCCGGTTGCCACCACGATCACCACGGGCGCCACGCGCTGGCAGGTCACGCCCCTGCAGCAGGACCAGGAACTCGATTCGCGCCGCTCGACCGGCGCCGTTTACTGGGAAGGCGCGGTGACGGTCGCGCGCGACGGCGTACCGGCCGGGCACGGCTACCTGGAGATGACCGGCTACCTGCGCGACATGAAGCTATAAATTGATGACACCAGACAGAACAACAACAAGCAACACAATGACGAACCCTGCGACCAAGTCCGCCCCAGGCACCACCCCGAACACCTCCTCCGCGCCCGCCAAGGGCAGCCTCGCCGCCTTCAAGGGCCTGTTCCCCTTCCTGCGCCCCTACCGCCGCCAGTTCGTATTGGCCGGCGTGGCCCTGCTGTTCGCGGCCGGCGCCACGCTCGCGATTCCCGCCGCCTTCAAGCAGATGATCGACCTCGGCTTCGGCGCCGCGGCCGGCGCGCACAGCATCAGGAACGTGGACGCTACCTTCCTGGCCCTGTTCGGCGTGGCCACCGTGCTCGGCATCGCCACCGCCGCGCGCTTCTATATGGTTTCCTGGCTGGGCGAGCGCGTGACCGCCGACATCCGCAGCGCCGTCTACAGCCACGTCGTGCACCAGAGCCCGGAATTCTTCGAAACCACCCAGACCGGCGAAGTGCTGTCGCGCCTGACCACCGACACCACGCTGATCCAGGCCGTGGTCGGCACCAGCATCTCGGTCGCCCTGCGCAACGTGTTGCTGTTCGTGGGCGGCCTGGTGATGCTGTTCGTGACGGATGCGAAGCTGACCGCCATCATCTTCGGCCTGCTGATCGCGGTGATCGTGCCGATCGTGCTGTTCGGGCGCCGCGTCCGTAAACTCTCGCGCGATTCGCAGGACCGCATCGCCGACGCCTCGGCCCTGGCCGGCGAAATCCTGAACGCCATGCCGACCGTGCAGGCCTACACCCACGAAAAGATCGAGGCGCAGCGTTTCGGCGGCTCGGTCGAAGGCGCCTTTGCCGCCGCGATGCAGCGCATCCGCGCCCGTTCGCTCCTGACCATGCTGGCCATCGTGCTGGTGTTCGGCACCATCGTTTTCGTGCTGTGGCTGGGCGCGCACGCCGTCCTGAACGGCGACATGACCGGCGGCGAACTGGGGCAGTTCATCCTGTACGCCTCGATCGTGGCCGGCTCGATCGGCGCGCTGTCGGAAACCATGGGCGAAGCCCAGCGCGCGGCCGGCGCCACCGAACGCCTGCTGGAACTGCTGGCCGCACGCTCCGACATCCGCAACCCGGCGCATCCGCAGCCGCTGCCCCAGCGCAGCACGGGCGCTGATCGTGGTGCGGCACTCGCCCTGCAGGACGTGACCTTCGCCTACCCGTCGCGCCAGGACAGCGCCGCCCTGTCGCACGTCTCGCTCGACATCAAACCCGGCGAGACAGTGGCCGTGGTTGGCCCGTCGGGCGCCGGCAAGACCACCCTGTTCCAGCTGCTGCTGCGCTACTACGATCCGCAGGCCGGCGCCATCACCCTGGATGGCGTGGACATCCGCGACCTCGACCTGCACACCCTGCGCGGCGCCATCGGCATCGTGCCCCAGGACACGGTGATCTTCTCGGCCGACGCGATGGAAAACATCCGCTACGGCCGTCCGGAAGCGAGCGACGAGGAAGTGATCGCAGTGGCGAAACTGGCCGCCGCCCACGAGTTCATCGAGCGCCTGCCGCAGGGCTACCGCTCCTTCCTGGGCGAGCGCGGCGTGCGCCTGTCGGGCGGCCAGCGCCAGCGCATCGCCATCGCGCGCGCCCTGCTGAAGAACCCGCCGCTTCTGCTGCTCGACGAAGCGACCAGTGCACTGGATGCGGAATCGGAACGCCTGGTGCAGGGGGCGCTGGAAGCGGCGATGGTCGGGCGCACCACCATCATCATCGCGCACCGCCTGGCCACCGTGCAGCGGGCCGACCGCATCGTGGTGATGGAAGACGGACGTGTGGTCGAGACCGGCACCCATGCATCGCTGGTGGCACAAGGCGGCATCTATGCCAACTTGGCCGCGCTACAATTTCATCACATCCATGTACAGTAAATACACAATACGTTGTCGCGAAGCAGCATATTTACTGAATTTAGGCAACTTTCGTTGCGATAGGGAATAACCCCCAGTTATGATTCGGGCAGAAACCGGTATTTCCCTCATTTCTCCCGATATGTCCAAAACTACATTCCACCTTGCCAACTGGAGCGTCGGCTCCAAGATCAGCGCCTTCACGTTCGCGCTGGTCGGCGCCATCATCGGCGCCCTGGTCCTGACCATCAGCGCCACCACATCGTCCCTGCTCGAGGAACGCGCCTCGCGTAGCGTCTCGACCGAGCTCGACGGCCTGGTGTCCACCGTCTCGCTGTTCCACAAGACGGTCTCCAGCGAGGCGGTGAGCTTCGGCCGCGTGTTCGCCGCCGGCTTCACGGGCCCATTCGAACTCGACGCCAATGACACCGTGGACATCGGCGGCAAGGCCGTGCCGACCCTGAAGCACGACGGCAAGGCGCTGAACCTGGACTTCACCGCGCCCGACCGCTTTTCGACCGAAACCGGCGGCAACGCCACCATCTTCGCCGCGAACGGCGAGGACTTCGTCCGCGTCAGCACCTCGGTGAAAAAGGAAAACGGCGAGCGTGCCGTCGGCACCCAGCTCGACCGCAGCACGCCGGCCTACGCCGCCCTGCGCGACGGCAAGGTCTACGTCGGCCTGGCCACGCTGTTCGGCAAGCAGTTCATCACCCAGTACCAACCGGTGCGCGACGCCGCCGGCAAGGTGGTGGGCGCGCTCTACGTCGGCATCGACATCAGCAAGGACCTGGCTGCCCTGAAGGAACGCATCCGCTCGGCCAAGGTCGGCGAGACCGGCTACTTCTACGTGCTGAACGCCGCACCGGGCAAGGCCCTGGGCGACCTGATCGTGCACCCGACCGCCGAAGGCAAGAATATCCTCGACCGCCAGGCCGCCGATGGCAGCCTGTTCGTGAAGGACATGCTGGACAAGAAGAACGGCAAGATCAGCTATGAATGGAAGAATCCGGACGAAACGGCGAGCCGCGAGAAATTCGCCGTCTACACCTGGTTCCAGGACTGGAACTGGGTGATCGCCGGCGGCACCTACCGCGACGAGATCACGGCCGAAGCCACCTCGCTGCGCAACCGCTACATCGCCTTCGGCCTCGTCGCGCTGGCCGCATTCGCCGCAGCGCTGTACGCCTTCGTGCGCAAGGCGGTCACCCGTCCGCTGGCCGAAGTGCGCGACGCCGCCGTGCGCATCGCCGAGGGCGACCTGACGGTGACCATCGCCAGCCGCGGCAGCGACGAAATCGGCCGCCTGACCGATGCCATGAACGGCATCAGCCGCAATTTGTCCAGCGTGGTCGGCAACGTGCGCGACGGCGCCGAGCAGATCGCCAACGCCTCGCAGGAAATCTCGACCGGCAACCTCGACCTGTGCTCGCGCACCGAGGAACAGGCGGCCAGCCTGGCGACCACCGCGTCGTCGATGGGCGAACTGACCGAGACCGTGCGCCAGAACGCCGACCACGCGCGCCAGGCCAACCAGCTGGCCGTGAACGCTTCGGCGGTGGCCGAGAAAGGCGGCAGCATCGTGGCCCAGGTGGTCGACAAGATGGAATCGATCAACCAGTCCTCGCGCAAGATCGGCGACATCACCGGCGTCATCGACGGCATCGCCTTCCAGACCAATATCCTGGCGCTGAACGCGGCGGTGGAAGCGGCACGCGCCGGCGAACAGGGCCGCGGTTTCGCGGTCGTCGCCAACGAAGTGCGCAACCTGGCCCAGCGCAGCGCCGCGGCGGCCAAGGAAATCAAGGCCCTGATCGCCGCCTCTAGCGGCGACGTCGAAGCCGGCAGCAAGCTGGTCGGCGAAGCCGGCGCCACCATGCACGAGGTGCTGGCCAGCGTCGGCCGCGTGACCGACATCATGGCCGACATCAGCGCCGCCAGCGCCGAGCAGAGCAGCGGCATCGAGCAGGTGAACCTGGCGATCGGCGAAATGGACGAATCGACCCAGCGCAACGCGGCGCTGGTCGAGGAAGCCAGTGCAGCGGCGCAGGCGATGCAGGACCAGGCGGCGCAGCTGGCGCGCGCGGTGCGTGCGTTCCGGCTGGATGGGAATGCGGGCAACGATGCGCTGCCGGCGCCCGCGAAACGGCCCGCACTGACGCGCGCTTGATTTGGTAGGGTGGGGACTCGTCCCCACCGGATATGCCACTTCGCGTCGTTGGCCATTATCGGGCGCGGTCTCAATCTTCATCGGGATTATTCAACCGACGCAACCGGTGGGGACAAGTCCCCACCCTACGATATACACTGGCGGTCCTTGTCCTGGAGCCCATCTTGACCGACGCCGACCTGATCCGCCGCTGCCATACCGTCTTCCCCGGCCACCGCGCCCGCACCCCAGCCGAGACCTACGCCGCCATGGCCGCCTGGTGCGAGGCCAACGACGTCGAGCACGACGTCTACGGCAGCGGCGCCCTGATCGACTCCTTCGAAAAGAAAATCGCCGCCCTGCTCGGCTTCGAGGCCGCCGTGTTCTGCATCAGCGGCACCATGACCCAGGTCACCGCCCTGCGCCTGGCCAGCATGGACCGCGCCAACGCCCCGGTGGCCCTGCATCCGACCTCGCACATCTTCGTGCACGAACGTTCCAACTACCAGCTGCTCGGCCACTTCGACGCCCTGCAGGTCGGCGACCGCCACCGCCCCTTCACGGTGAACGACCTGGAAGCGATTCCCGACCGCCTGGCCGCCGTCGGACTGGAGCTGCCGATGCGCGAGATCGGCGGCCAGGTGCCGGCCTGGGACGGGCTCGAAGCGATCAAGGCGCACTGCCGGGCGCGCGGCATCCACCTGCACATGGACGGCGCCCGTTTGTGGGAGACGGCCGCCGGCTACGGCAAGCCGGTCGACGCGATCGCCGCCGGTTTCGATTCGGTGTATGTGTCGCTGTACAAGGGCATCGGCGGCCTGGGTGGCGCCATGCTGGCCGGCAGCCAGGCCTTCGTCGCCCGTGCCGCCGAGTGGTTCCGGCGCCAGGGCGGCAACGTCATCCACCGCTCCCCCTACATCGTGGCCGCCGCGATGGGGTTCGACGAGTGCCTGGCCGCCATGCCAGCTTATTTCAAGCGCACCGAGTTCCTGTACGAAGCCCTGCGTGCGCATCCCGAGATCCGCGTGAACCCGGCACGGCCGGCCGCCAACATGCTGCACCTGCACCTGCCGGTGAGCCGCGAACGCGCCCTCGCCACCCGCGACACGCTCGCCGAACGCCACGGCATCTGGCTGTTCAACCGCATCAACCACGGCGTGCTGCCCGACACCAGCTACTTCGAGCTGTATGTCGGCGATAATCTGCTCAATACCGCGGACGACAAAATCGTCGGCGCCCTGGGCTTGCTGGCGGCGGAGCTGCGTACGCCTGTATAAGTTACAATGCCGGGTTTTCTCCTGAAGGATCGCGATGCGCCAATACCTCGACTTCATGCGCCATGTGAAAGAGCACGGCGCCCATAAAACCGACCGCACCGGCACCGGCACCCTGTCCGTGTTCGGCCACCAGATGCGCTTCGACCTGCAGGAAGGCTTTCCGCTGGTGACCACCAAGAAGGTGCACCTGAAGTCCATCATCCATGAACTGATCTGGTTCCTCCAGGGTTCGACCAACATCGCCTACCTGAAGGACAACGGCGTCTCGATCTGGGACGAATGGGCCGACGCCAACGGCGACCTCGGTCCGATCTACGGCTACCAGTGGCGCAACTGGCCGGCGCCGAACGGCGAGCACATCGACCAGATCGCCCAGGTGATGGAGCAGATCAAGACCACCCCGGACTCGCGCCGCATGATTGTCTCGGCCTGGAACGTGGCCGACATCCCGCAGATGAAGCTGCCGCCCTGCCACGCGCTGTTCCAGTTCTACGTCGCCGACGGCAAGCTGTCCTGCCAGCTGTACCAGCGCAGCGCCGACATCTTCCTGGGCGTACCCTTCAACATCGCCTCGTACGCGCTGCTGACCCACATGATGGCCCAGCAGGCCGGCCTGGAGGTGGGCGACTTCGTCTGGACCGGCGGCGACTGCCACCTGTATTCGAACCACCTCGAGCAGGCCGAATTGCAGCTCTCGCGCGAGCCGCTGCCGCTGCCGAAGCTGGTCATCAAGCGCAAGCCGGATTCGCTGTTCGATTACCGCTTCGAGGACTTCGAGGTCGTCGATTACCATTCGCACGCGGGTATCAAGGCACCGGTCGCGGTCTGAGTAGCTTGGGCACGCCTGTACGCCGACATCTATCTAGACTATCAATGCGCGTCGGATAGTCGCTAGCGACCGATCCGGAAAGAATGGTTTAATAGGACGCAACTGCCGAGGATAATCATGTCCAGAATACTTTGTTTTGAATCCGGCCCTGCAACTCTGCTCGATCCTTCGTATATCGAAGAGTTTGGTCGAGAAAAGGGCATGCTCGACGAACTCAAAGTCATTCAGGTCTCAAACGATCACAGATTATTCCTCGAAGGCGAGTTCGGCAAATTTCGGATTTACTGCCTTACGTCCCATACGCGACCCGAGGTCATCCCTGACTCGGTTCGCCTTCTGTCCAGCGATCACTTCTCGGCAATGCTCGAGCTCGAGCTCATGCCCGGCGAAGTCAGCAGACATGAAGTAGTATTTCGTTTGCCCTACTTGTCAATCGATGAGGTAAAGAGCGCTACCTATGGCCTGTATCCGGATTCCTTCGCGTTCATCAAGCGCGGCTTCGGACCGAATATACACGTATGCGATCTATCCTTCCTCACTTTATATGCCGAAAATGCGCCCCTCATTCCGCTAAAAGTGGAATATATCGGCATTGCCAAAGCCGAAGCCCGCGAAGCGCCAGATCGACTGGGAGAAGGTCATGAGAAGCTTCAGAAATTGCTCGCCAATCAAAATCGACGACCTAGCCGCCGGTCGATTTCCATCGTCCTCTACCGTCCATCGGAACTTGAACCTCCTGTGCTGCCGTTCCCGGACGTCGTCGAAGCGATCGAAGCGACCATGATTCGGCATTTCAGGCCGACGCCGATGAATGTAAGACGCATTGATTTTCCGGCTGATTCGCCTGAACTCGTTGGAAAAATAAGAGCGCTCGGCGCTGGGCTGATTTATAACGAACTCGCGTCGCCTAAAGGGACCCAACTGTACTCGGAACAGATTGTCCCTTCTTCCATTCACACGATTGCGATCCGCCTCTGAAGCATGGCAAGTTGCTGAGAGACAGTTTCGTTAATGCGCCCACTCCACCACAATCCCGGCTCACATGACGGCAACCGTCTTTCGCCTTTCCTGACCCACGGCGCTGTTGAGCTCGGTGCCATTTGCGGACTCTGGGTCCGAGCACGCCACGCTGCAACGCCGATCCGCGTCGAACGGGCCTTCGCTGTCGGGGGTGTCGGACTAGCTGACGATATCCATGCGGACTCGTTTTCGCCGCGCCAGCTGCTGCTTGCCAGCGCCTCGGCTTACGAGGCATTCGATCTTCCTGCGCACGCGCTGCGCGAGAATTTGCTGCTCGATGTCGATACGGCCAGTCTCACTTCCGGCACGGTTCTCCAGCTTGGCGATGCAGTACGCATCCGTTTGATGTTCCAGTGCGAGGCCTGCGGCCAGCTCGACCTCCAGCGCCGCGGCCTGGCCGCTGCGTTGGGAAGCCGGCGCGGGATGCTGGCACGCGTGATCGCAAGTGGCACTGTCGTTGCGGGCGACACGATCATGCAGCTGGACGAGCGCCTGCCGGCCTGGTCCGACGACTGGCGCGAACGGGTGATGACGGTGCTGGATGCGGTGCCGCCTGGCCACGTCATCGATTACGCCCGCCTGGCCCGGGTGGCGGGGATCCAGTCCAGCTACTGCCGCGCCTTCCCGCGCTTGCTGGCCAGACTCGGCGCAGACCATGCAGCCAAGGCCGTCCCGGCTCGCACGACCGTCACCTTGCCGCGCTGGGACGGCAGCGGCCTGTTCGATCGCATGTGAGCGTCTGACGACCGCTCACAGCTTCACTTTGGAGCGGCGGTCCCTGTTTGCCCGATCCGCCGCGGCAGCCTGCTTGCGCTTGCGTGTCTTGCCGCGGCTGGGCGGCGCAGGCGGCGCAGGAAGTGGCGGCGGCGGCGCCAGCGCGCCGCGATAACCCGGCGGCAGGTTCTCGACCTTGATATCCGGCTGTACGCAGGTCACGGCGCGCATGAACGCAAGCATGACAGGCGCATCGATACCTTTGTTCTCACCTGCACTCGTGCTGGCCACGAGGCGGATCCGCTTCCAGGAGCGTTCTTGCGCCGGCTTGAACGAAACGATGAAAGCCTGGACCTCCGCGTCGCTGGCCACGGACAGGCGTCGTACCCCTGGACGTCGCCCACATCGAAATGGCCCCAGCGAAAGAACGTGGCGGTACTCCTGACCTGGACGAAGCTGCCTTCGATGACGACCTGCTGGAAATAGCACAGGAAGTACAACGCAACCGTGCCGACGCAAAATCCCGGCACCACCAGCCAGGCGCCGTCGAACGTCAGCAACTCCGGGAAAAAGACCGCGGCTGCGGCAACGAACAGCTGGACGAACACGACCACGTAAAGGACCTCTGCTTCGCTTGCCTGCTTGAACACCTGCGCGCGGCCGGCCGCCTTGATCGCCTTTTTCCCCATGGCCTGCTCCCCTCGGTAAGACAGCAAGCGTTCCATGGGGCAGCAATCAACGTGCCGAGCGCGCACAGCTTCCCGAGCGATGCAAGTGGCTGAAATCACGCACATTCCTTCCAAAATCTTGACAGACAGCCCAAGTCGCGACACCATCTGCCGACTTCATTGCATTGCAACAAGGAATCACACCATGCGCGCCCTTTTTCCCCTCTCCACGACGCAGGCGGTCAGCCCATGACCCGCCTCACCATGGTCGTCGCCATCGACGCGCAGCGTGGCATCGGCGTCAACAACCAGCTGCCCTGGCACCTGCCCGAAGACCTGGCGCACTTTAAACGCGTCACGCTCGGCCGCCCGATCATCATGGGCCGCAAGACCTTCGATTCGATCGGCCGCCCGCTCCCGGGCCGCCAGAACATCGTCGTCACCCGCAACGCCGACTGGCGCCACGAGGGCGTCGACGCCGTCAGCTCGCTGGAGGAGGCCATCGCGCAGGTACAAGGCGACGAAGCCAGCATCATCGGCGGCGCCCAGATCTTCGCGGCGGCACTGGAGAAGGCCGACCGCATGATCGTCACCGAGATCGACCACAGCTTCGATTGCGACACCTTCTTCCCCGCCATCGACCCCGCCGTCTGGGTTGAGACCGCGCGCGAGGAACACCATTCCGAGGCCAAGGGCTACGGCTACGCCTTCGTCACCTACGAACGCAGGAAGCCGGCATGAGCATGTCGACCCTCCCGGCCCCGGCTTCCCGCGGCGGCGACGGCTTTGCCGGCAAGGTGGCGGTGCTGATCGCGATCCTGGCCACCATCGGCACCCTGTTCGGCTTCATCGGCAACAGCAGCTACAACGAGGCGGCCCTGCTGAAGAACAGCGCCGCCATCGACAAGACCAGCGCGGCCAACGCCTGGAACCATTACCAGGCCAAGTCGAACAAGCAGAACCTGGCGGAGCTGGCCACCAACCTGCCGGGCGTCGACCACGTGCATTACCGCGCCGAGGTGCTGCGCTACCAGCAGGAGAAGGACGAGATCCGGGTCGAGGCCGAGCGCTGGGAAGCCTCGTCGGCCGCCTTCAGCGCACGCTCGGAGGAAGCGCTGCACCGCCACCGCCAGTGGTCGCTGGCCTCGGTCGCGCAGCAGATCGCGATTTCGCTGGCGGCCGTGGCGCTGCTGGCGCGCCGCACCTGGCTGCTCGGCGCGACCGTCACCGTGGCCGCCTTCGGCCTCGTCATCGGCGCCTTCGCCTGGCTGCACGTGGAGCCGACGCCGCTGGTGGCCGCGCCCTTCGTCGCGGCCCTCGGCGCCATCCTCGGCGTGGAGCTGCTGAAGGGCCTGGGACGGCGTACACGCGGCTGAACTGCGGCTGAACCGCGCTGCCGCCCGCTAGAGTGCGCCGCCCCACGGCGCATGTGGTTACCCTAACAAAAAAAGTTCACCGGACAGCGGGTTTTCTGCGAAAATCCGCTTCTTATTTTTCGGTGCCGTGTGAGCGGGCCGCGTCAACCCGACGCGGCTGCCCCCACGGCGCTTCGCATTGGAGCTGTCAATGAAATTTCGCTTCCCCATCGTCATTATCGACGAGGATTTCCGTTCCGAGAACACGTCCGGTCTCGGCATTCGCGCGCTCGCCGCGGCGATGGAAAAAGAAGGCATGGAGGTCCTGGGCCTGACCAGCTACGGCGACCTGTCGCAGTTCGCCCAGCAGCAGTCGCGCGCCTCGGCCTTCGTGCTGTCGATCGACGACGAGGAATTCGGCGGCGGCTCGTTCGAGGAAACCGACTTCGCCCTGACCCGCCTGCGCGCCTTCGTGCAGGAGATCCGTCACAAGAACTCGAACATCCCGATCTACATCTACGGCGAGACCCGCACCTCGCGCCACATCCCGAACGACATCCTGAAGGAGCTGCACGGCTTCATCCACATGTTCGAGGACACGCCGGAATTCGTCGCGCGCCACATCATCCGCGAAGCCAAGGCCTACCTCGATTCGCTGGCGCCGCCCTTCTTCCGCGCGCTGGTGAACTACGCCTATGACGGCTCCTACTCGTGGCACTGCCCCGGCCACTCGGGCGGCGTCGCCTTCCTGAAGTCGCCGGTCGGCCAGATGTTCCACCAGTTCTTCGGCGAGAACATGCTGCGCGCCGACGTCTGCAACGCGGTCGAGGAACTGGGCCAGTTATTGGATCATACGGGTCCGGTCGCCAAGTCCGAGCGCAACGCCGCGCGCATCTACAGCGCCGACCACTGCTATTTCGTGACCAACGGCACCTCGACTTCGAACAAGATGGTCTGGCACTCGACCGTCGCCCCGGGCGACATCGTCGTGGTCGACCGTAACTGCCACAAGTCGATCCTGCACTCGATCATCATGTGCGGCGCCATCCCCGTGTTCCTGATGCCGACCCGGAACAACCTCGGCATCATCGGCCCGATTCCGCTGGAAGAGTTCACGCCCGAATCGATCGCCCGCAAGATCGAGGCCAACCCGTTCGCACGCGAAGCCAAGGACAAGAAGCCGCGCATCCTCACCATCACCCAGTCGACCTACGACGGCGTGGTCTACAACGTGGAAGTCCTGCGCGAGATGCTGGATGGCCGCATCGACACCCTGCACTTCGACGAAGCCTGGCTGCCGCACGCGACCTTCCACGACTTCTACAAGAACATGCACGCGATCGGCCGCGACCGCCCGCGCGCCAAGCAGTCGATGATCTTCTCGACCCAGTCGACCCATAAACTGCTGGCCGGTTTGTCGCAGGCCTCGCAGGTGCTGGTGCGCGAATCGGAATCGGTCAAGCTCGACCAGGACGCCTTCAACGAAGCCTTCCTGATGCACACCTCGACCTCGCCGCAGTACTCGATCATCGCCTCGTGCGACGTCGCCGCCGCCATGATGGAAGCGCCGGGCGGCACCGCGCTGGTGGAAGAGTCGATCCTGGAAGCGCTGGACTTCCGGCGCGCCATGAAGAAGGTCGACGCCGAATACGGCGACGACTGGTGGTTCAAGGTCTGGGGCCCGGACGTCAAGGGCGAGGAAGGCATCGGCGAGCAGAAGGACTGGATGATCCACGCCGACGACGACTGGCACGGCTTCGGCAACCTGGCCGAAGGCTTCAACATGCTCGATCCGATCAAGTCGACCATCGTCACGCCGGGCCTGTCCCTGGACGGCAAGTTCGGCGACACCGGCATCCCGGCCTCGATCGTCACCAAGTACTTGGCCGAGCACGGCGTCATCATCGAGAAGTGCGGCCTGTACTCGTTCTTCATCATGTTCACGATCGGGATCACCAAGGGCCGCTGGAACACCCTGGTGACCGCGCTTCAGCAGTTCAAGGACGACTACGACCGCAACAAGCCGATGTGGCAGGTGATGCCGCAGTTCGCCTCGGCGAACCCACGCTACGAAGACCGCGGCCTGCGCGACCTGTGCACGCAGATCCACACCTTCTACAAGCAGTACGACGTGGCGCGCCTGACCACCGAGATGTATTTGTCGGACATGGTGCCGGCGATGAAGCCGTCGGACGCCTTCGCCAAGATGGCGCGCCGCGACATCGAGCGCGTGGCCATCGAGGACCTGGAAGGCCGCACCACCGCGATCCTGCTGACGCCTTATCCGCCGGGCATTCCGCTCCTGATTCCGGGCGAGCGCTTCAACAAGACCATCGTGGATTACCTGCGCTTCGCACGCGACTTCAACGAGCGCTTCCCGGGCTTCGAGACCGACGTGCACGGGCTAGTCAAGCGCGAGATCGATGGCAAGCTGGGGTACTTCGTGGATTGCGTTAAGCAGGACTGAGACAGGACTGATTGGTATAACAGCCTGATGTGAAAAGAGGAGCCGCCGGCTCCTCTTTTTTTGTCGCTGAAATCGCTACGGGATGCGCGGCGATGTTTTTCGTAGGGTGGGCACCTGTGCCCACGCGGTATGGTACTTCTGCGTACCGGAGCATTTGCACACATCGTCGACGCTTGCCGTTCGGGCCTCTTCACCTGCACCTACATGCAAACGGTGAGACCGCGTGGGCACAGGTGCCTAGCGCGGCCCGGCCCACCCTGCGTTAGCCAGGCAAGCACCCTCGTCGCAATATGATACGAATTCAGGCGCCTGTCTTCAAAAACCGTATCAGGTCTTCGGCAAGGTCACGCCATGCTGCCCCTGGTACTTGCCGCCACGGTCCTTGTACGACGTTTCGCAAACTTCATCCGACTCGAAGAACAGCACCTGCGCACAACCTTCGCCCGCGTAGATCTTGGCCGGCAGCGGCGTCGTGTTCGAGAATTCCAGCGTCACATAGCCTTCCCACTCAGGTTCGAACGGCGTCACGTTGACGATGATGCCGCAGCGCGCGTAGGTCGATTTGCCGAGGCAGACGGTCAGCACATTGCGCGGAATGCGGAAGTATTCCATGGTGCGCGCCAGCGCGAACGAGTTCGGCGGGATGATGCAGACATCGCTCTTGATGTCGACAAACGACTTCTCATCGAAGTTCTTCGGATCGACGATCGTGCTGTTGATGTTGGTGAAGACCTTGAACTCATCGGCGCAACGGATGTCGTAGCCGTAAGACGAGGTGCCGTAGGAAATGATGCGGCGGCCGTCGGCCTCGCGGACCTGGCCCGGCTCGAAGGGCTCGATCATGCCGGTTTCCTGCGCCATGCGGCGGATCCATTTATCGCTTTTGATTGCCATGCTGCTCTTTCAGGGTGGTCGTAAAATCCCGCGATTTTACGCGAAAAGGCCGCGCTGGTCCTGCTTCTCGTTGCCAGCTTGACTAGCACGTTGGGCCAGCAAGCGCTTGACCATCTCGTGCGTGAGTTGCGCGGCGCGAGCCGGCTGCTCCAGCGGATACAAGTGGCTGCCCTCGGTCATGACGAAGTTGGCCCCGACCAGCTTGCGCGTCGATTCCAGTCCAGCCTGGCGCAGTTCCTCGGAGCGGTCGGCGCCGATAAAGCCGACCGGCACCGGAAAGTCGTGACGGATGACCTCGCCCATGTGGTGCGGCAGCGAGTTGTAGATTTGCGTTTCAACGGCGCGATCGAAGCGCAGCTGCACGCCCTCGGGATGCGGCTTCAGGCCGACGTCCAGGTAGTCGTCGAGCACGCCCGGCGCCCAGGCGGCAAAAATATCTTTCGCGATGAAATGCTTGTAGGCGGCTTCGCGGTCCGGCCAGACATTGCGGCGGCGCTCGGAAAAGCGCGCCGGCGAAAACTTCGTGCCCCTGCCCAGCAGCTTCACGATACGCCAGAGGAAGGCGCGCCAGCCGGCGACCACGGGCGAGTCCAGCATCACCACGCACTGCGCCAGCTCGGGCCGGCGCGCGGCGGCCATGGTACTCAGCATGCCGCCCAGCGAGTGGCCGACCAGGATGACCGGTTGACCGTAGCGCTCCAGCTCGCCGATCAGCTCGTCCACCAGTCCGCTCCAGCCATCGCCCACCGGATAACGCGGATCGTGCCCCACCATGTCGGTGCTGTGCACGTCGTAATGCGCGCTCAGGCCTTCAAGCAATTGGCGATACGTACCGGACGGGAAGCTATTGCCGTGGCAAAAATGAAGCAAGGGTTTGGTCATGGAGCACGGGACACACGAAACGGATGAGGCTTCGATTGTAATGTGACAAGGTCCCGTGCGTTCCTCGTTTAGAGGGAAACCCCTACAGTCAGTTCCGCGACGTAGCCGTTGACGATGTCGCCGCTCATCGTCGCCATCTGCAGCGACGTGCCGTCGCTGAACACGTTGTCGGTGGCATAGCTGATGCGCGACAGGTTCTGCACGCTGGTGCTGTAACCGGTCGCGGTGTACACCTCGTTCAGCGTGGCGAGCGGGAAGGTGAACTGCGAGGTCTTGATGCGGTTCGACGCGACCGTCGACTTTGCCAGCGTCGGATACACCTCGAAGTGCACGTGCGGCATCCGTCCGTCGTAGCAGCCGGGGAAGATGGTGAGGAAGGTGACGTAGCCATCGGCGTCGGCCGCCTGCACGCCGCGCAGGTAGTTCTCGGCGCTGATGCTGCTCGAGTACATCGAGTAGTTGCCGTTGCGGTCGCAGTGCCAGAGGTAGACGGTGGCGCCGGTGACGGTCGCGCAGCTGCTGGCGACATTCACGATCTTCAGGCGGATCGTCAGCGGCACGCCCTGGGCCACGCCCGTCGCGCCGGCGATGCTGGAACGGATATCGCTGCGCACGATGCCCGACAGGACCAGCGCGTTCGCCACCTTGCCGTTGCTGCTGTTGGTGCCGTCGGCCGGGTAGGGGCCGCCGGTTTCCTCGGGAATCACCGCGCAGCTGGTGCTGCCGGTCGTGGTGCCGCTGCCCGTGCCCGTGCTGCCGGTACCGGTGCTGCCGCTGCCGCTGCTGCCGCTCGCGACTGTGCCATCGGCGGCGCTGCTGCCGCTGTCTCCGCCCCCGCCGCAACTGGCCAGCGGCACCGAGGCGGCGCCGGCCAGCAGCCAGCGCAGGGTCTGGCGCCGGTTCGTGGCCGCGCCCAGCAGCCGGTCGATGTCGGCGGCCAGGCCGCCGTGATGATCGTGTTCGCTCATGTCCGTCTCCTTAGTCACGTGGTGCGCGCTGGCGTTCGATGGCTTCCTTCTGCTGCGGCGTGAGCAGGGCCATCACCTGGGCGGCAGTGCGCACGCGCAGCAGTTCCTGGGCGGCGATGGCCTGGCCGAGTGCCCTGGCCTGCGCCGCTGCCTTGGCGTCGTCGACGCGGCCCGATTCGCGCATCGCGTCCAGGGCTTCGAGCGCCTTGCGCTCGGCCTTTTCCTGCTCGCGCAGTTGCGGCGCCTGGGCATGCATGATGGCGAACAGGCGGTCTTCCTGGGCTTCGCTCAGGTCGATCCCGCGCAGGAAAGGCAGGCCGGGGCCGCCGATATGGGGACCCGGGCCGCGCGGGCCGGGGCCGCGGTCGAAGTCCGGACCGCCGGCGTCGAAGTCGGCGGCTGCCGGCGCGCCGGGCGGCGGCGCGTCCGCTGCGGGTGCGGCCAGCGCGGCCGAGGCGAATACGGTGGCGGCGACTGCGGCGGCCGCGGTGCGGAGAATGCTCATGTGGTGCTCCATTGCGTGTCGAATGGCGCCATTCTGGTGCGCGGTCTTGTAAAGCGCTGTAAAGCCGGCGTAAAACGGCGTAAGGAACATGCGGCCCATGTGCGGACCGCCGTGGTGTAAAGCTGGGTAAAAGCACGCCTGCCGCACGCGCAGGGTCACGGCCGCTTTGCTATCATCCGGAGGATGAACCATGTACTGTTGATCGACGACGACGCCGAGCTGGTCGGCATGTTTACCGAATACCTCGAGCAGGAGGGCTTCGCGGTCGCCTGCGCCCACGACGGCGAGAACGGCGCGCGCGAAGCCCTGAGCGGACGCTATGCGATCGCCATCCTCGACGTCATGATGCCGGCCCTGAACGGCATCGACACCCTGCGCCGCATCCGCGCGCAAAGCCGCATCCCGGTGCTGATGCTGACCGGCCGCGGCGACGACGCCGACCGCATCCTCGGCCTGGAACTCGGCGCCGACGATTACGTCACCAAGCCCTGCACCCCGCGCGAACTGACGGCGCGCGTGCGCGCCATCCTGCGCCGCACCCAGGACACCCAGCCGGGCGCCGGCGCCGGCGTCGTGCTCTCGGTCGGCAAGCTCACCATGATGCCCGAGCAGCGCCGCGCCACCTGGGACAGCAAGTCGCTCGAGCTGACCAGCACCGAATTCAACCTGCTGGAAGTGCTGGCGCGCCATGCCGGGCGTCCGGTCAGCAAGAACGAACTGTCCGAGCAGGGCCTGGGACGGCCGCTGGCGCGCTTCGACCGGAACATCGACGTCCACCTGAGCAGCCTGCGCCACAAGCTCGGCACGCTCGACGACGGGCGCTCGCCGCTGCAGACGGTTTACCGTCTGGGCTACCAGCTGATCCGCGACTGAAGCCGGCCGACGCATGGGACGCCGCACAGACCGCCCTACGGGACGTTTGTTCTGGAAGTTCTTCCTGTCGATCCTGCTGGCCCAGGTCGCGGCGGCCGTCGGCATCGGCAGCGTCTTCTGGCTGCGCGAGCAGGCGCGCCTGTCGAATACCATCACCCTGATCGAAACCGGGCCGCCGGCGGGCTTCATGCTCGATTCGGCCGCTATCGCGTTGAAATACGGCGGCGTGCCGGCGCTGCGCGAAATCGTCTCGCAGAAGGGACGGCATTCGGTCTACGCGGTGTTCAGCGACGGCCGCGAGCTGCTGGGGCGCGAAGTCACGCCAAGCATGCGCGAGCAGGCGCGCCGCGAACTGGCCACCGAGCGTCCTTACCGGCCGGTGCGCCAGCTGAAGGCGCCCGACGGCCAGCAATTGCTGCTGTTCGTGCCGCGCATGTACCGCAATGCCGCCGGCGATACGCTCACGGCGGCGCAAGTGGCAGGCCCCGGCCCTGGCGCCGAAGGGCCGCCGGCCGGCATGGACGCGCCCGGCCCGGGCGAAGCGCGCGCAGGCGGCATGCCCGGCCCGAATGGCCCGGGTGGTCCCGACGACCGTTCCGGCTTCGGCCGCGGCGACGGCCCGCGCGGCCCCTTCGGCCCATTCTCGCCGATGGGCAGGCCGATCCCGATGCTGGCCGCGATCATCGTCAGTCTGTTCTTCGCCGCCCTCCTCGCCTGGTACTTCTCGCGTCCGATCCGCGCGCTGCGCAGCGCCTTCGAGGCTGCCTCGGCCGGCGATCTGTCGCCGCGCTTTACCGATGGCGACCGGCTCGGCGGCGACGAACTGAACGACCTCGGACGCGACTTCGACCGCATGAGCGGCCAGCTGCGTGCCCTGATGGATGGCCAGCGCCGCCTGCTGCACGACGTCTCGCACGAACTGCGCTCGCCGCTGGCGCGCCTGCAGGCGGCGATCGGCCTCGCGCACCAGCAGCCCGACAAGATCGCCACCTCGCTCGAACGCATCGAACGCGAGAGCGTGCGCATGGACAAGCTGGTCGGCGAACTCCTGACGCTGTCGCGCCTGGAAGCGAACCCGGACCTGCCGAAGAGCGACGCCATCGACATGCAGGAACTGGTCGACGGCATCGCCCAGGACGCGCGCTTCGAAGCCGGAGACGATGGCCCGGCAATCGAAGTCGACATCGACGGCGAACTGGTGGCGAATGTGCGCGGCGCGCCCGACCTCTTGTGGCGCGCAGTGGAGAACGTGGTGCGCAACGCCGTCAAGCACGGCGGCGCCGGCGGCCAGGTCGACATCCGCCTGTATGCGCGCGGCCGGCAGGTGTACGTGGATGTGCTGGACCGCGGGCCGGGCATCCTCGACGCCGATCTGCCAACCGTGTTCGAGCCCTTCTTCCGCTCGAACCCGAGCAAGAACAATGTCGACGGCCATGGGCTCGGACTGGCGATTGCGCAGCGGGTCGTGCATGCACATGGCGGCACGATTGAAGCGCGCAACCGCGAAGGCGGCGGGCTGCAGGTGGCGATCACGCTGCCGCTGGCGCCCTGACAGTTTTACTCAGCGGTCGAACCAGTAGCGGGCTTCGTCGCGGCGGTATTCGCGCACGGTGATGTCGGCGCCGAAGTCGAACACCAGGGCGCCGGATACGTCGGTACGCATGCGGCGGATGCCATGCTCGCCGTAGCGTTCGTAGACCTGTCTTTTGGGGTGCTTGTACCGATTGCGGTGGCCGACCTGGAACACGCCGATCTTGGGCTGGACCGCTGCCAGGAAGGCCGGCGTCGACGACGTGCCGCTGCCATGGTGCGGCGCCAGCAGCACATCGGCACGCAGCTTGTCGGGCATCGCTTGCAGGAGCTGCGCTTCCTGCGCGGCTTCGATGTCGGCCGCCAGCAGGATGGCGCGGCCGTTCGCCGAGATGCGCAGGGTGCAGCTGCGCGCGTTTGCCTTCAAGCTTGCATCCTCGTAGCTGGCTGCGGATGGCTGCAGCATCTCGAAGGCGATGCCGTCCCAGGTCCAGCGCTGGCCGGCCACGCAGCGGCGGTGATGCGCCGCCTTGCGCACCGCCGGATGTCCCGGAGCCAGGGAACTCGCCATCCAGTCCACCTGCAGCGCATCCAGCAGCGTCAGTGCGCCGCCGGCATGGTCGATGTCGCTGTGGGTGACGATCATCCCATCGAGCCGGTGGATGCCGCGCGCCCGCAAGTAAGGCAGCAGTACGCGCGTGGCGCCGTCCTGGGTAGGCGCGTATTGCGGGCCGGTGTCGTACAGCAGGCGGTGGCGTTCGGTCTCGACCAGCAGCGCCATGCCCTGGCCGACGTCGAAGGCGGTGACGCGGAACTGGCCCGCTGGCGGATGCGTCGGCAGCAAGGCGAACAGCGGCAGCCACGACACTGCGCCGACCCAGCGGTGCGGCCAGCCGCGCGGGGCCAGCATCCACACCGTGCCAAGCAGCGTGAGCAGGAACAGCCAGGCCGGCGGACTCGGTGCGCTCCAGACGGCCGACGGCAGGCCGGCGAGCCAGCCCAGCGCCACAGCCAGCCACTCGATGGCCAGGTGCGCAAGCAGCAGTAGCGGCGTCGACACGGGCGCCGGCAACATGCTGCCCGCTAGCGCCAGCGGCGTGACCACGAAGCTGACCACCGGGATCGCCACCGCATTGGCCAAGGGGCCGATCAGCGACACCTGCGCGAACAGCAGCAGCGTGATCGGCACCAGCCCGAGCGTGACCGCATATTGGGTACGTGCAGCCAAGCGCAGCGCGCCGCGCCAGCCCTTCTCGTTGCGCGCGATCCGCCCGACGCCGACATACAGGATTACGCCGACCGCGCCGAACGACAGCCAGAAGCCCGGCCACAGCAGGCACCATGGGTCGAGCAGCACCACCAGGCCCAGCGCCAGGCAGAGCACATGCGACACGCTGGCCAGGCGCCCGCACCACAAGGCCAGCGCCACCACCGACAACATGTACAGCGTGCGCTGGGCCGGCACGCCGAAGCCGGCCAGCAGCACGTACAGCAGCGCGGCGCTGGCGCCCGCGAGCGCCGCCACTTTTTGCGCCGGCAGGAGCAAGGGAAGCTGCGCGCTGGTGAAGAACGAACGGCGCCACAGGCTGGCGGCGGCATACGCGGCCAGTCCGGCGATCATCGTGATGTGCAGGCCGGAGATGGCCACCAGGTGGCTGATCCCGGTGCGGTTGAAGACGTCCCAGTCGGCCTGCTCGATGCCGCGCTGGTCGCCGATCACCAGCGCCACGATCACCGCGGCGTAGGGCTTGCCGTCGAGGGCGTGCAGGATGCGGGCGCGCAGCGTATCGCGGGAGCGTTCGACCAGGGACGATGGGCTGATGACGAACGCATCGAGCCGGCGGTTGCTAGCGCCCGGGCGCACATAGCCGGTGGCGCGCACGCCCTGCCCCAGCAGCCAGGCTTCGTAGTCGAAGCCGTGTGGGTTGGCGTTGCCGTGCGGGCGTTGCAGGCGCACCGTCAGGCGCCAGCGTTCGCCGGGGCGTAGCTGGATCTGTTCGCCGGCGCCGTACCAGGACAGGGCAATTTTGGGCGGCACGCGCGCCGTCGTGTCCAGCACCGTGTCGACATCGAACTGGAAGCGCACGCCCTCGCCGAAGTCATGCGGCAGGTTGGCGATCGTGCCGATCACGTCGAGGTCGCGTCCTTCGTCGCGCTTGCCCAGTTCGTGCGCGAGCGCGGCGTGGGCCAGCATGGCGGCCCAGCAGAAGCCGAGCAGGCTGCCGGCGCAGGCAGCGCAGGCCGGGCGTAAGGAACCGCGCAGGACCAGCAGCAGGACGAATGCGGCCAGGGCGCAGGCGAGTAGGTGCCAGGGGTCGGGCAAGGCCGCGCGCGTTTGCAGGAAGGCTGCGCCTGCGACGAAGCCGAGGATGGCGCAGCGCATTGAGGGTGGGGTTCAGCGAGGAGGTGGCGCGCGATCCGGCGAGCTGGCGCTGGCAGGTGTCAGGCGTGCTTGCGTTGGAATGGCGTTTGCTGCCACGCTTGGCCGTACCCGGATGCTGGATGAGATCTTGTCCCAAAAACGAAGCGCGACGTCTTGTGACAGCGACGATGGCACGGGTCCGTGCTCACCCTTTCCTGTGTCCATAGTGAACGAAATATGCGGGACGAACACATTGTCCCTCGTACCAGCAACCTCCCACCAGAAGTTGTACACAGTGGCTGAATTGTCTTCGGAGAACCGTTGCACGAGTTCATCGCCCGCAATGCCGTCGATGCTTCGGTTAGCAGCACGAATTGTTGACACATTGCTTCTTTCAAACATCGACATCCATCCATGCGAATCGCGATTTCGTTCGAGTAAGCCCTTTTCCGCAGGTGTGACGCCGGCTGCGACGATCAGCAGGAATTCCATATCTGGGTGACTAGGAAGACGAGCTGCCAAAACGACTTCTTCGCGCTGACTCACGGACAAAGGCTCATGGAAATAAGCACGATCGATGCAAAATCCCGATGCTGTCGGAATCTGATTGACAGGGTTTGGTATCAGCTGAGCGATCAGCTTGGGCAGGTCGTTTACATACCGCGGGCTGAAACTCGACCCAGTGATATCAAAACTGACCCCGCCAGCATGTACCAATCCCTCTAGATCAATCCCTTCGTAGCGGTAACGTTCGATCTCCAGTCCGTTGGCCCGTGTCCCTTCGGTCACGGTGCGGCCGTGCACAAATATCTTTCCAACCAGACCAGCTTCCGTTTTTATTTCTTGTGCGATTTCTAGATTGTTGACGCCGGCCAGACGATCCGGTACGGCCCTAAGCTGAGATTCGCGCTCGGCGACACGCGAGTGAAACTCATCTCCCGACTCGTGGAACGAGTTGATTTCGAATCCATCGACCCGTGGCCGAATCAGTTCGGCTTCCGCCTCCTCCGGCAGGTCAACTAAAAACCTGCCGACACATATGGTCTTCATCCGTTTCGTGATGCGGGCAACTTCGCGTTGATCGCGCATGTCTGCAACAGTCCCAGCTCCGTGGATTATGCTTGCGCCTACGAACAAAACCGCAATCCACCAGAACTTTAGATAGCTTTTCATTGCACCGCCTCGCGCGTCTGTTGAACAGTATTGTGCAGTGCCGCCTAACTACCAAGCCCAGGTAGCAATCAGGTCCGGTAAAAGGCGAATTCAGGCGACCACGGGAGGCTGCTCATCATCGGGAGATGATGTCGCGCCAGTCCCCGGTGCTCCAGCGTGCCGTACCAACTGCCATACGCTGCGGCGCTGGATCGCCTGCGCCCTGCCAAACGTCCGCCCGAAGGCGGCGGAGGGTATCTCGAATGTGGCAGCCGGCAGTAAGCTCCCGACCGCGAACCAGCGTGTGCCGTCTAACGCATGCGATTCTTCGCAGCGCCACCAGCCGGAGGCCGGACACTGCATGCCTGTCTTGGAAATACACCCGATAGCAACACCTGGTCCGGTGCCTGACAGGACCTTGCCGCTCAGCTGACTGCCGCTGGCTTGGGCGGCAAGGGTGGCCTGCGCCAGAGGCAATCTCGGCACGCCCCGATCACGCTCGCGCTTGTCTACCAACTTCCAAGCAGTACGCGTATCGACCTCATAACTGGACTGCAAGCCGCGCATACGCTGCCACAATGTTTGTGGCGGCAGCAGCAAGGCTTGCGGCATCTTCTGGCCTTTGCACAGGTACTGGCGTTGCCCACCAAGCACGCTCATGCCGCCGCCAGGCTCGCTGCACAGCCACCATCCACTGTGGGGACACGATTCACCTGCCAGGGTTTGAGTTCCAATAGGAACTGCAAGGGGTTCGGTGACAGCCAATTTTGGGGCGACAGTGGGACGTATCCTGAAACTTGAAGAAATTTTATCCCAGAGGCCAAGCGCCACTCCCTCCGATAACGATGATGGGGTAGGGCCATGCTCCCCCTTCCCTGTATCCATAGTAAATGAGATATGAGGAATAAACACATTATCTTCCGTGCCTCCGACTTCCCACCAAAAGCTATACACGGTCGCTGCATTATCTTCGACAAATCTTTCAATTACCTCGTCTCCCTTGAGTCCGGAAATCGTGCGTACGGCTGCACGAATAGTCGATACGTGCATCTTCTCCGCTGCCGACATGTCTGCGCGTGACTCGGCGTTTCTTTCCAAGAGGCCTTGCTCTTCGGGTTTCACCCCTGCTGCGGAGATCAGCATGAACTCGATATCGGGATGATTTGGCAAGCGCGCCATTAATCTGACCTCCTCACCCTGCGCCGCCGATAGTGGATCGCGAAAATAAGCCCTATCAATGCAAAAACCTGGTTCCGTTGGAATTTTGTTTGCTGGGTTCGGGATAAGCTGGGCAACCAGTTGAGGCAGCGCTTCTACCGCATCTACACCGTACTGATTCGCTGAAATATCGATGCTGATTCCATCGACGTGCACCAGTGCTTCGACTGCGACCGCTTCGTAGCGGTAGCGCTCTACCGTGATACCGTCGGACGATTGTCCCTCGGTTACAGTTCTGCCATGTACAAAAAATCTTCCGGCAACACCGTGATCGGTCTTGATCTCCCTCGCCACTTCCAGATTCTTGTTTCCTCCAAGACGGTCCGGGACTGAACGGATATACGCCTCGCGCTGAGATAGACGAGAGTGGAATTCTTCGTTCGACTCAGAAAACGTGACGATATCGAATCCTTCTATTCGTGGATGCGTCAGTTCGACTTCGGCCTCCTCCGGCATGTCGACCAGAGCCCTTCCGACGCATACTGTCTTCATCTTTTCAGTCATTCGATCTACCTCGCGCTTATCCCTGGCTGCGCCCGCAGCCCATGCTCCCGCCAAGCCTACGATCACGATCCCGGCTAGCAACGTGGCCAGCCCCGTCTGGATCAGGCGCTTCACGACGACTCCTGGGCAATCTTTACAATCAAGCGAAGCGTCAGCAACAGCACGTCGCTATTTTTGAATGACTCTTGATGATCGACGCCCCGGACTTCGAAAACCTGTTTCACATGACCAGTCGGACCTATGCCAGATTGCCGCGGAACGGTCCCGTCGCCTGGTCCATCCTGTGCTTCGGGTTCAAAACTCAATTCCGCCTTGCCAGCCACGAGTACGCGACGTTCGCCGCTGGAGGTGTGACCTAAATACTGGGCAGTTACGACATTTGAGGTCGTGAGAGCAGTGGTACCAGCTTCCCATTGGCGCGCTACCCAGCGAACCTGTCCATACGAGAGTTTGGCCCGATCGCTGCCATAAAAGGCGTAGGTATTAGGGTGATAATAGTTCCCTAGGGTTCGGTGAAAGGTTTCTGCGGTATCGATAGCGGCCCGGATCACGTGTTCCACACCACCAGGCAGCTGCCGGTACATTCTTGCGGGATCGGCGATTGCCGGGTTAGCCAATCGATACCAGCGGCGCATATCTCGGTATAGATCATAAGGATTCGGAGCGATCTCGCTCGGCAAGTGCAGAAGATCAGTTGTCTTTTCGACTGTCGGCGAAAGGCTTCCTTTTATTTCATAATTCGTTCGAACAGCTGGGTTGGAGACTTTCGTTACGCGGACGTGAAGCCAAGGCGCTGGATAGAGATGGTTAGGGAGAAGCTCGAGCGCACCAGGGGACGTCGTCAAAACCGCGCTGGTCCGCTCTGTCGTTTGCCCCAGTATTTTGCCCATCCGGAAAGCGGTGACTTCTTCCTTTAATCCGTTACTTGGACTGGATGACTCCGTCCCACATGCGATACGCCGATACGCCACCGGTGCTCCGAACGTTGGCATGACCCCATGAATGACCCCCGCGATAACATTGGGAATGCGCCTCGCACATGCTCTTGCAACCAGCCCACCCATCGAATGGGTGACGAGAATGACCTTCTCGCAGCGACGTTTCGCTTTAATCCACGATTCCAGTATTTCGGAAATACGCTTTTCCAAGCGTTTTGACGAAACCTCGCAGTCTTCGAGCCAGTTATATCCAACGCAATAGACCGGGTAATAAACCCGCGCGTGCTTTTCAAGTTGAGCTTCTGTTAACGGCGCAAACGTTGCCAAGCCCCATCGGCGAGGATCGCAAGCCATCACCTCTTTCCAGTGCTGGTTAACAAACCGCTTTTCCGCTTGGTCGTCATACCCAAACGTCTGGTTCAGCCTGGTTTGTAACGCATACAGCAGCTCCCCGTAGGAATCCGCGTGCACCTCGCCCCAGCCACGCTGGCGCACCTCGTCCTCGGTCAGCGTGTACTCATCCTGCGCGTCTGGGAGAACGATGATTCCGCCATCGTCCACCTCCAGGGTCGCAGCGTCGAACAGCCTTTGCCGGTCGGCAGGCGATCGCTGGTCCCACCTGCTCGACTCGCGCCATCCTTCGGATTTACCATTTGGTGGACGCCACACGATCTTGCCTGGTGCGACAAGCTTGTTTCTCTCATCCGGGAGTCGGCTAAGCCGCGGCTTTTGCTTCGCCCGCAAGTTCGTACCCATAATGCCGGGAACAACAATCACAGGAATGACCGTATTTGCAGGCATCAGGCCCAAGCCGCGGATCGTGTATTCCGCCGATGACAGGACAGAACGCGCTTCCCAACCTCCATGGGACAGAGGAATGAGAGGCGGTAAGGGTCTGGTGCTCTCTGCCATGATCACCCCGTTGATGACTGTCTAGCTGACGCTGGGCAGCAGTTCGAAGCGGATTGGTCCCAGCGCGTCGCTTGGGACCAGGGAGGTGCGCCCTTGCTTGTCGCTCACGCCCTGTATCGTCCTGCCATCGCTCAGGTGAGCGATATATCCCTGGTCGGGAATCGGTTCCCGCGTTTGCAGGTTACGGAGTACAAGACGTTCGTCGGTACGCATTGCGGACTTCGCGAAGTCGAGCTGTGTCGGTGTGCCGCCCCCAGGCCCGGCATTGACAATACCGCTCGCCTTGAACGACTGTTCTCCGGTGCTTTGCTGGACGATCGTGCCGTTTGCCCAGTCTGTCTGCGTACCCTGTGAAACAATCCGGATGGCAGGAGCTTCGATATGAATCGCCTCGGCCGAAATCAGTGTGATGCGCCGCGACGATTTGACCTCCACGTCGCCTTGATGGGCCTCGACGTTCACGTTCCCACGCGCTGCGACGACCTTGATGCCGAACGCATGGGCAAAGGCGCTGATGCCGCGTGCCGCGCGCAAGAAGATATTCTGGCCGGCGGATGCCGCAACGTTGCCACCGCTGACGACGTCGAACTCATGCTCGGACACGAGGGCGACGTGGTCCTGGCTGGCGAGGATCACGCCTGCCGGCGCCGAGACCGCGACCATCGGCGCGCCGCCACCGGCCCCCTGCGCAACGTTCGACCCCTCGTCCCAGCGTCGCAGCCTGTCGGCGAGTGCCGCAAGACGTCCGGCGTCGGGATCGTCGCCGGCATGCTGGGCCGCCAGCTTGGCGACTTCGTCGACGATGCTCTCCATCAGGCCGGCGAGACCGTTCAGGCCGGGCCGGGAAAGCTGCGCGCCTTCTGCCTTGGGCGCCGCTTCGGCAGTGAGCAGGATGCCTTCACGTCCTCGAATCGCAACCGAACGATCGCTGCGCAACTCCGCCCCCTCCCCGCGCGGCTGTGCCATCCCGTTCTCCTTCGGATGCGTCAGCCACCCCAGGTTCAGCTGCGAGGCCCCATGCTCGCTCGCCAGCTGCGCGCTGATCTCCCCGCGCGTATCGTCGAACCGCAACTGGTTCCCCCGCTGCCCGCCGATCTCCCGGCTCTTCAGACCGGACAGATAACGATTCCCCGGCAAGCCCCCATTCGCGCTCAGCGCCGGCGGCTCGCCGTTCTGGTTGAACACCTGCGACAGGATCACCGGCCGGTCCGGGTCGCCGCCGAGGAAGGCCACCAGCACCTCGGTGCCGACCCTTGGCAGGGTCAGCGCCCCGAACTGCTGCTGGCTGCCCGGCCCATTCCCGGCCCAGTTCGATGCCACCCGCACCCAGGCGGAATCGGCGGCGCTGCCGGATGCCCCGGCGCCGTGCGCATGCTCGTGGTCCGCCGTGCGCATGCCGGGAAAGCGGATCTTCACGCGGCCCAGGCGGTCGCAATGGACTTCCTCGTTCTGCGGCCCCACCACGAGCGCGCTTTGCAGCTGCGGATGCGGCAGGTCGACGCGCGGATCGTAGGCCGGCACGATCGGCACACCGCGCCGCACGGCGGTAAAGCGCACCTGCACCGCCGGGTCGTCCGCGCCGACGGGCAAGGCGCACCAGCCGTTCTGCGCCAGCAGCCGGTCGACCCGCGCCGACAGGTCGCCCGGCAAATTGTTGCGCGCGCTGACCCGCAGTTCGGTGATGACGAACTGGCGCTCGCCGGCCGGATGGGTGTCGATCTCGGGATGGTCCTGCAAGGTGAAGTACTGGCCGGCGCAGAAGTCGCGCACGCTGCCTTCGCCATGAAAACACTTGGCCTCGAATTCGTGGCGCTGCATGCGCAGCTGGCCGAGGCGCCAGTGGTCCTCGACGTCGTTGCCGGCGTGCGGCGTGTCGATCAGGTAGTCGTCGAGGCTGGCGGCCAGGCCGTTGCCGTGCCCACCCTGGTCGAGGCTGGCGCGCGCCGTGGTCGACATGAACTGCTGCCCGCCTGGATTCTTGTAGTCCCAGCTGTGGCGGGTGGCGCTGCCCGGCTGCAGGGTGCGCGCCGCGCCCCAGGAGGTGATGGTGTCGCGTTCTTCGCTGGCGTCGTCGCGGTGGTAGCGTACTGTGCCGGCCGCGTTTTCGGGCAGGTGGTTCGCGTCGGCGAACAGCACCAGCGTGTGCGCGGGGATGCGGTCGTGCAGCGGGTCGACCGAGGTGCTGCGGCTGCGGCCCGGACGCACGGTCCAGGAAATGCCGCGCCGGCGCAGCAGGCGGCGCACGAAGGCGGCGTCGGATTCGTTGTACTGCATGGTCTGTTCGCGCGGCGGGTACAAACGCATGTCGAGCAGCGGGTCGAGTTCGTACTCGAAGGCGCCGGCCAGCACCGCGTTCGCGTGGCGCCATTCGTCGAACAGCACCTGCACGATCTCGAGCTCATTCTGGAAGCGGAAGATGCGGCTGTTGACGCGCTTTTCCATCACCGACAGCGCGTCGCGCAGCACCAGCTGGTAGGTGGCCAGGGCGCCGTCGCTGTCGCCGGACCTGGCCTCGGTGACGATGCCGCAGATGCTGCGCAGCTGGCCGCGGTCGGTGACGACCTGGAGCTCGGCCGGCAGCGCAATCAGTTCCTTGAGCGGCAGCGTCGGATCACTGGCGACGCAGGAGACGCGGTATTCGAGGCCGCCGCAGATGGCTTCGCTGCCCGTGAAGCGCTGGGGCAGCAGGATGTCGTCGGCAAGCTCCTCGGCATGGGCAAGGCGCAGGCGCAGGGCGCGGTGCGCGGTGCTCAGTGACTTCTCGTGCTGTAGCACGCGGAGGAACTCGCTCGCGCTGTCCAATTCCGTCTCCCTGGTTGAAAACGAAATGGTCGCACGAACCCGACAATACCTGATTGCTTTCGATCACGCGTATCCGGGGGTGTAGCAGCTGAACTAAACGAAGGTGGCGTTGTCGCAGGACGCAGTGTGAATATTCACACTGGCGAGGGCGATCTAACTGACTAACGCGCCAGTTCCTCATGCAGGAAGGATGTCAGCGCGGCGCTCAATGCCGGCGCCAGCGGCAGTGCCGGATCGCCATACGATGCCAGCTGGGTCGGGCCGGCCGGCACCAGCTTGAGCACGTGGTTCATGCCCTCGACAATTTCCAGGCGCGCCCGTGGATAGGCGGCCTTTAGCGCCTGCGCATCTTCCACGGCCACCTGGATATCGGTCGTGCCCTGCACGATCAGCACCGGGATTGTCAGCGCGGCGATCCGCTCGGCCGGCAGGTAGCGGAACTGCGAGACCAGGTAGGGCTGCACGCTCGGGCGATACAACGCCGCCAGCATCGGCGACACCTCGCCGGCCAGCTCGCCGCGTTCGAGTTTGCCGAGCACGCGTTCGCTTTCCTCGTTCAGCGCGGGCGGCAGCTTGCCGGCCAGCTGGCGGCGCAGTACGGACTGCAGCGGCGCGCCGGGCCCGGCGATCGACACAAAGGCATCCGCACCTTCTTTCTTCGCTGCGACCATGCCGATCAGCGAGCCTTCGCTATGCCCGATCACGGCCACCTTGCCGAAGCGCGGATCGGATTTCAGGCGCGCGATCCAGGCCGCCGCATCGTCGATATAGGTTTCGAAGCGCAGCGCCGCTTCGCTCCCCATGGCCGCCGCGCTGGCGCCGATGCCGCGCTTGTCGTAGCGGACCGAGGCGATGCCGTTCGACGCCAGCGTCTGCGCCAGCATGCGCAGGCTGTCGTTGCGGCCGGGGAGCATGTTCGAATTGCCGTCGCGATCGGTGGGGCCGGAACCGGCGATGATCAGGGCGACCGGCACCGGGCCTTTTGCCGTGGGGAGCAGCAGGCTGCCGGCCAGCTTGCCGGTCGGCGTGTCCAACACGATGTCGACATCGCTCGCGGCCAGCACCAGCGCGGGCAGGAAGAACAGTACCGTGATCGACAGCATCCGCTTGAACATCATCCCTAGCTCCCGCAACAACGGTTCATGAAACCAGCAGCGCCTCCAGGCGTGGTATCGCCGCCAGCGAATTATTCCACGCCGCCTGCCGCAGCGCGGCTTCATTCATCCTGCGCAGTTCGGCCAGCGCCGCGCCGATTGCCGGCAGCTGCTCCGGGCTGTTGCGCCCCGGATGAATCCAGCTCGGCGAAATGTCCGGCGCATCGGTTTCCAGCACCAGCGCAGCCAACGGCAGTTCGGCTGCCAGGCGCCGGATCTGCAGCGCCCGCGTAAAGGTCATGGCGCCGCCGAAGCCGAGGTGAAAGCCCAGCTTGATATAGGCCTCGGCCTGCTGGAAGGAGCCGTTGAAGGCGTGCGCGATGCCGCCCGGCGGCGTTACCTGGCGCAGGTGCTTCAGCACCTGGTCCTGCGAACGGCGCACGTGGGTCAGCACGGGCAAACCGAAATCGCGGGCGATGCGCAGCTGCTCACGGAAGAAGCGTTCCTGCTTCGCGCGCATGGCCGGCTCGCACAGCATGGGAATGAAGAAGTCGAGCCCGATCTCGCCGATGGCCACGAAGCGCGGGTCGTCCAACGCCCGCTCGACCGCGGCGCGCAGGGCAACCAGGTCCTCGTCGGTTGCCTGCGGTACGTAGATCGGGTGGATGCCGAGCGCATAGCTGGCGTTCGGTGACTTTGCCGCGAGCTGCGCCACCACGTCGAAGTTGCCGCGCTCGACCGCCGGAATGACGATCATCGACACGCCGCCCTCGCCGGCCCGCCGTGCGACTTCCAGCGACTCGTCGCCGAATTCGTGGGCGTCCAGGTGGCAGTGGGTGTCGATCCACATCGCGTCAATCCTCCAGCGGCTGCAGCCCGTGCTCGGTCATGCGCAGAGCGCGGTCGCAACGGCGCGCCAGTTCCATGTCGTGGGTCACGATCACGAACGAGGTGCCGAGGGTGCGCGACAGTTCCAGCATCAAATCGAAGATCGCCATCGCCGTGGTGTGGTCGAGGTTACCGGTCGGCTCGTCGGCGAGCACGCAGGCCGGTTCCGTGACGAGTGCGCGCGCCAGGGCCACGCGCTGGCGCTCGCCGCCCGACAGTTCGCCGGGACGGTGCACCACACGCTTGCCGAGGCCCACGCGTTCCAGGATGGCCTGCGCCTTCTGCTCGGCGCTCGCGCGCTTTTCGCGGCGGATCATCAGCGGCATCACCACGTTATCCAGGGCCGAGAACTCGGGCAGCAGGTGGTGGAACTGGTAGACGAAGCCGAGCGACGAATTGCGCAGTTCGCCGCGCCGGGTTTCGGACAGCGTGGCGAAGTCCTCGCCCAGCAGCGTCACGGAACCGGTAGTCGGCGTGTCCAGGCCGCCCAGCAGATGCAGCAGGGTCGACTTGCCCGAACCCGAGGCGCCGACAATCGCCACGCGCTCGCCGCGGGCGATGGCGAAGTCGATCTTGTCGAGCACCTGCACCTGGTAGTCGCCCTGCTTGAAGGTCTTGCCGAGGCCGCGGCAGGCCAGCACCGGCGTGTTGTTCGCGTTATTCATAGCGCAGCGCCTCCGCCGGTTTCACGCGCGAGGCCGAGCGGCTCGGGTAGACCGTCGCTGCAAAGGCCAGCAGCACGGCAACACCGCCAATTTTGAAGACGTCCGGCCAGCGCAGGTCCGACGGCACGGTGCTGTTTTGATAGATATCCTTCGACAAGAACTGCACTCCCAACAAATGTTCAATGAATGGAACGATGACATCGATGTTCAGCGCCACGATCGTGCCGCCGACCACGCCGACCACGGCGCCCAGGATGCCGACCAGCGCGCCCTGGATCATGAAGATCTTCATGATCGAACCAGGGGACGCACCCAGGGTGCGCAGGATGGCGATGTCGGCCTGCTTGTCGGTCACCGTCATTACCAGGGTCGAGACCAGGTTGAAGGCGGCCACCGTGATGATCAGGGTGAGGATGATGAACATCATCTTCTTTTCGGTCTGTACGGCGCCGAACCACACGGCGTTCAGCTTCGACCAGTCGCGCATTTCCAGCTCGCCCGGCATCGATTTTTCGAGTTCGGCCGCCACCTGCGGCGCCTGGTGCATGTCGGCGATGCGCAGGCGCAGGCCGGCCGGGGCCGACAGGCGCTCCATCTTCTCGGCGTCGCCCAGGCTCACGAACGCCATGCCGGCGTCGAACTCGGCGTGCCCCGACTGGAACAGGCCGGATACGGTGAAGCTGCGCATGCGCGGCAGCATCCCGGCCGGCGTGGTCTGGGCTTGCGCCAGCAGCATGGTGACCTTGTCGCCGACCTGCAGGTTCAGCGACGCAGCCAGCGCGTAGCCGAGCACGATGTTGAAGGTGCCGGGTTTGAGCGAATCGAAGCTGCCCTGGACCATGGTACTGGCCACATCCGAGATATTCCGTTCCGCTTCCGGCAGCACGCCGCGAATCGTCGCCGGACGCATGTTGCCGTCGCGCTGCTGCAGCAGGCCTTGCGATTCGACGAAGGGCGCGGCGGCGCGCACGGCCGGGTTCTTCAAGGCTTGCTGGGCCGCTTCGCGCCACTGCGGCATGTCCCCGCGGGTGTCGAAGACTTCGATGTGGGCCAGCACCGACAGCATGCGGTCGGTCACCTGCTTCTGGAAGCCGTTCATCACCGACAGCACGATGATCAGGGCGGCGACGCCGAGCGCGATGCCGGCCACCGAGATCAGCGAGATAAACGAGAGGAAGCCGCTGTGGGCCGTGCCCTTGCCTGCGCGCGTGTAGCGCAGGCCGACCAGCCATTCGAACGGCAGTTTGTGGATGATGCTCATGGTAGGTTCAATGTAACGGAATCATTCATAGCGCAGGGCGTCGGCCGGCTTCACGCGCGCCGCCGCCCAGCTCGGGTACAGGGTCGCGACAAAGGCCAGCAGCACGGCCACGCCGCCGATG
This sequence comes from Massilia sp. YIM B02769, assembly GCF_030411995.1. Classification (GTDB taxonomy): domain Bacteria; phylum Pseudomonadota; class Gammaproteobacteria; order Burkholderiales; family Burkholderiaceae_D; genus Telluria. The sequence goes on along the minus strand of NZ_JASNRC010000015.1, from coordinate 108,756 downwards.
CCGCCGACGTCGGACCACAGCAAATCGGACGGGATCTCGCTGATCAAATAGATCTCCTTCGAGATGAACTGGATCCCGAGCACGCGCTCGATCGCGGGCACGATGACGTCGACGTTGAGCGCCACCGCCACGCCAAGCGCCACGCCCAGCGCGCTGCCCAGTACGCCGACCAGGGTGCCCTGGACAATAAAAATCTTCATGATCGAGCGCGGCGAGGCGCCCAGGGTGCGCAGGATAGCGATGTCGGCCTGCTTGTCCTTGACGGTCATGACCAGCGTCGACACCAGGTTGAACGCGGCCACGGCGATGATCAGGGTCAGGATGATGAACATCATGCGCTTTTGCGAGCCGACGGCGGCGAACCAGATGCTGTTCACCTGCGACCAGTCGCGCATCACGTAATCGCCGCTCATGCTCTGGCGCAGTTCGGCCGCCACGCGCGGCGCCTGGTGCAGGTCGTGCAGGCGCAGACGCAGGCCGACCGGGCCGGCCAGGCCCACGCTCTGCGCCGCATCCTGCAAGTGGGCGAAGCCGAGCATGGAATCGAATTCGTAGTGGCCGGCCTCGAAGATGCCGGAGACGATGAAGGTCTGGGTGCGCGGCGCGGCCGGGGCGCCAGTCTCCGTGGTGCCGGAGGTCCCGAGCAGCATGGTCACGCGCTCGCCCACGCCCACGTGCAGCGCGTCTGCCAGCGCGCGACCGATCACGATGTTCATCGAGCCGGGCGTGAGCGAGTCCAGGCGGCCTTCCTTCATTTCGCGCGCCACGTCCGAGACCCTGGCTTCTTCGCCTGGCAGGACGCCGCGCACCAGTACCGGCTTCATCACGCCATCGCGCAGCAGCATGCCCTGGATCTCGACGAAGGGCGCCGAGGCTGCCACTTGCGGGTTGCGCGCTGCTTCGCGCCCCACCGCGCGCCAGTCGGGCATGGCGCCGCGCACGTCGAAGATCTCGACGTGGGCCAGCACCGACAGCATGCGGTCGGTGACTTCCTTCTGGAAGCCGTTCATCACCGACAGCACGACGATCAGGGCGGCCACGCCGAGCGCGATGCCGGCCACCGAGATCATCGAAATGAAGGAGATGAAGCGATTCCGTCCGCTGCGCTTGCCGGCGCGCGTGTAGCGCAGGCCGACTGCCCATTCGTACGGCAGTTTCTGGATGATGCTCATGAAATTTGTAGAGTTTGACAACTGATCTCGCAGTATGCCACGCAAAGCTCATCCATGACAGGGCGCACGGCTCAGGTACGACTCAGGTGCGGCGATGGTGACGCTCTGGTAATGCTGTGGTAACCGCGTCACGCCCCCGTCGCCCCAGCTCCTCGCCGGCGGCGCCGCGCTGCGTGGAGGCCGCCGTTTTGGCCTACAATCACGGCATGTCCCAGATTACGCTTGTTCTGCCCTCCGCCCTTCCCGTTCCCGAATTCGCCCCCGACCTGGTGCGTGCCCTGCAGGCGCCCGCGCTGGCCGCCCTGCTGTCGCGCACGCGTGCGCAGCGACGCCTGCCCGCCGACGAGTCCGTGCGCGCCCTGCCCCACGAAACCTGGCTGGCGCGCGCCCTGAATCCGGGTGCCGCCGGCCAGCCGGCCTTTGCCGCCGCCGCCATGGCCGCCTACGGGCTGGACATGAACGGCGGCACCTGGTTCATCGTCAACCCGGTGCATATCGAAATCGCACGCACCCACCTGATGATGGGCGACCCGCGCATGCTCGGCCTGGGCGAGGCCGATAGCCGCGCCCTGTTCGATGCGGCGCAGCCGTATGTCGAGGAAGCCGGCCACGCCCTGCTGTACGGCGACGCCCAGACCTGGTTCCTGCGCGCCGACGACTGGGCCGGTCTCGACACCGCCACGCCCGACGCGGCCCTCGGCATGGACCTGACGGACTGGATGCCGCTGGGCGAGCGCGCCGCCGCCTTTCGCCGGCTGCAGAACGAGATCCAGATCCTCTGGCACACGCATCCGGTGAACGCCGCCCGCGAAGCGCGCCGCCTGCCGGTGGTGAACGCCTTCTGGCCATGGGGTGCGGCCGCAGCCGGTGCGGCGCAGCCGCGTACGAAACTGGCAAGCGTCGACACCGCTGCCTGGCTGGCGCGGCTGGCCGGCAACGCGCCGGCCGACCTGAGCCAGTTCGTGCCATCGCTCGACGGCGACACGGTACTGGTCTGCGGCAGCGCCGCGCCGTATGCGGCTGCGGCCGACTGGGGCGGCTGGGTCGCCGTCATGGGCCAGCTTGAAGCCCAGCTGTTCGCCCCCATCCTGGAGAGCCTGAAGAATGGCCGCATCCGCGAGGTGAAGCTGGTGCTGAGCCACCGCGACGCCCTGCTCGAAGCCACCACCAACGCCATGGCGCAACGCAAGTTCTGGCGCCGCATTACCCTGGAATCCCTGCTGTGAAAACCCGCATCTCCACCCGCCCTTGTTCGTTCCGCACCTCCGAAATGCTGCGCCAGGGCGGCGTACACCCCGTGCTGGCGCGCATCTACGCCGCGCGCGGCCTGCTTGATGTGCGTGAGCTGGCGAGCGAACTGACCGCCCTGGTCCCGCCCGGCGGCCTGAAACACATCGACGCGGCCGCCGTGTTCCTGGCCGACGCCATCGCCGCGAACAAGAACATGACCATCGTCGCCGACTACGATTGCGACGGCGCCACCGCCTGCGCCACCGCCCTGCGCGGCCTGCGCGCGATGGGCGCGCGCGTCGACTACATCGTCCCCGACCGCGTAGTGCACGGCTATGGCCTCACGCCCGAGATCGTCGAACTGGCCGTGCGCGAAAAGAACCCGGACGTCATCATCACGGTCGACAACGGCATCGCCAGCGTCGAGGGTGTGCAGGAAGCAAACCGGCGCGGCATCGAGGTCGTGGTCACCGACCACCACCTGCCGGGCGACGCCCTGCCGCCGGCGCGCGTGATCGTGAATCCGAACCAGCCGGACTGCGGCTTCCCGAGCAAGCACCTGGCCGGCGTGGGCGTGGTCTTCTATGTGCTGCTGGCCCTGCGCGCCGAGCTGCGCCGCCGCGGCGTGTTCGATGCGCAAAGCCAGCCGAAACTCGACAACCTGCTCGACCTGGTGGCGCTGGGCACGGTGGCCGACGTCGTGAAACTCGACGCCAACAACCGCATCCTGGTCGCGCAAGGCATCAAGCGCATGCGCGCCGGACGCATGCATGCGGGCGTGGCGGCGCTGTTCCGCGTGGCCGGGCGCGAAGCACGGAATGCCTCGCCCTTCGACCTCGGCTTTGCCGTCGGCCCGCGCCTGAACGCCGCCGGACGGCTGGAAGACATGGCGCTCGGGATCGAGTGCCTGACCACCGATGACGAGGGCCGCGCCTGGGCGATTGCCCAGCAGCTCAACGAGATCAACCTGAAGCGCCGCGAGATCGAGGCCGACATGCAGGACACGGCGCTGCTGCACCTGGACGACTTCCAGCCGGCCGCCAGCAGCACGATCGCCGTGTTCGACGAAGGCTGGCACCAGGGCGTGATCGGGATCGTGGCGTCGCGTTTGAAGGAAAAATTCTACCGGCCGACGATCACCTTCGCGCCGGGCGGCGTTGGGCTGATCAAGGGTTCGGGGCGTTCGATCCCGGGCTTTCACATGCGCGATGCGCTCGACCTGGTGTCGAAGCGCGTGCCGGGCTTGATCGACAAGTTCGGCGGGCATGCGATGGCGGCGGGGCTGACCATCAAGGCCGAGCATTTCGACACCTTCTGCGAGGCTTTCGAGGCCGTCGGCCGCGCCTGGCTCAGCGAAGCGCAGCTCGAGCGCGTGGTCGAAACCGACGGGCCGCTGGAAGACGAGTTCTATTCGACCCAGTTCATCGAACTGTGCGATGGCCAGGTGTGGGGACAAGGCTTTGCGCCGCCGGTGTTCTGCGACGAATTCCGCGTGATGAGCCAGCGGATCTTGAAGGACAAGCACCTGAAGCTGCTGCTGGAGAAAAATGGGCGGCGCTACGACGCGATCTGGTTCGGCCATACGGATGGCCTGGGCGAGCGTGCGCGCGTGGCGTTCCGGCTCGATGCGAACGAGTACAACGGCGTGACCAAGGTGCAGTTGTTGGTGGAGCACGCAGAACCGGCGTAGTGGCCCGGGTTTCGTAGGGTGGGCTTTCGAGCCCACGCGGTCGTGCAGTTGCGTTCTCGTCAGAAGCTGCAAGTCCTCTGCGCTTGCACACGGTGACCAAAAAAGTTGTACGACAGTTCAACCGTCGTACCGCGTGGACACAGGTGCCTTGCGCGGCCCGGTCCACCCTGCAACGGCAGGTCACCGCCCGCAATCGCACCCGCGATCAAACACAATTTTCCACGTCCCCGGCCCTTCCAGCCGCCACACGGAATTGAAGCGCCCGATCTGCTTGCCTGACGGGTCCGTCACCGGCCCGCTGCTGTAGGCCAGCGTCCCCGAATCCAGCACCTCGACCTCATCCGGCGCCCAGGCAAACGGCGCATCCGGTCCATCGAAGTAGCCACGCCAGGCCTGGGTGACCGCGTCGCGCCCGCGCTTCGCTCCGCCCGGCTGCATGAACACCGCCTCCTTCGACAGGAAGCCGCCAAAGGCATCGAAGTCGCGCGCCTTCATGGTGGCCGCGAACGCGCGCTCGGTCTCCAGCACCTGCTGCCGTAATTCGTCCTGCGTCCCGCGTGCCCCGCGCGCCATGCAGGCGGCCAATACCACCGCCACCAACGCGCCCAGCACTGCCAGGATGGTCCCCTTCGATCGCCAATGCATGGAAATATCCTTTTCCTTTTGACAAGTCGGCGCCAATACTGTCACAGTCCATTCAGCTTGACAACCAGCAGTTGCAACCCCTCCGAAAAAGGAGTATAAATACTCCAAAACCGGAGGAAACCATGAACCTCGCCTATGCTTACCCGAAAAGCCGTTTCGAACCCACCGTGCTGGTCGACCTGAGTTCGCGCGCCGAGCGCGAGCGCCTGTCGCAGTCGGCGCTGAAGGGCTTCTTCAAGCTGGTCGCCGCCTGGCAGGTGCGCGACGACGATGCGCGCGAACTGCTCGGCGGCTTGTCGGCGTCCAGTTTCTACGACTGGAAAAAGAACCCCGACCGCGTGCTCGAAGTCGACCGCATTACGCGCATATCCTATTTATTAGGCATCTACAAGGCCCTGCACATCTTGTACGGCAACAAACTCGCCGACGAATGGGTCAACCTGCCGAATACCAACATCATCTTCGGCGGCCGCACCCCGCTCGCGATGATGCTGGGCGGCGGGCTGCTGGCCATGCAAACGGTGCGCCAGCTGCTCGACGCGCGCCGCGGAGGCCTGTGATCTTGGCGGTCGTCCCGAAACTGACGGCGCTGCGCCAGTTCGACACCTGCCGCCTGATCCCCTCGCGCTTCGCCGACCTCGAGGATTCGGTGCTGGCGCCGCTGGCCGAGGGCGACGGGGAACTGCGCGATTTGTTCGACCTCGACAACGCCACCAACGAGCGCCTGCGCGGCGAGGCCGACCTGCTGCCCGGCATCGGCGTCGACGAACTGGTGTTCGGCTTGCCGAACTTCCGCATCATCAATGCGGCCTATACCTATGCGCGTCCGGAAGGCAGCCGCTTCAACGACGGCGCGCGCGGCGCCTGGTACTGCGCCTTCGAGGCCGAAACGGCGCTGGCCGAGGTCGGTTTCCACAAGACGGTCGAGTACCAGGAAATCAATCGCTTCGACGACAGCGTGACCTACCAGGCGATGCTGGCCGATTTCAATGCCAGCTTCCACGATATCCGCGGCATCGAGAATTTTGTCGACTGCCTCGATCCGCAAAGTTATATCGCATCGCAAACCCTGGCCGCCGAGCTGCTGGAGGCGGGCTCGATGGGCGTGGTCTACCCGAGCGTGCGCCGCCCCGAGGGCGTCAACCTGGCCTGCTTCCGCCCCGCGCTGGTGGGCAATGTGCGCAAGGGGCCGGCCTATCGGTTAACATGGGCGGGTACGCCGCAACCGCGCATCGAGATTATCTAGCATTATGCAAACCAAACCAGAGAACGACACCGAACTGCACGACAAGGTCAACCGCGAAACCGCCCGCGTCCAGTGGGACGAGCTGGAGCGCCACTTCGCCCAGGGCAATGTGATCTACGTCAGCGAAACGCTGGACCTGGTCGACGTTGCCGTGCGCATCTCGCATGACGACAAGGAGAATATTGCGCGCTGGATGAGCGAAGGCAAGATCGCCAAGGTATCAGACCTGCAGGCCCAGAGCTGGGCCGCCGGCGAAGTCGGCCTGTGGGCCTCGGTGGTGCACCCCTTCATCCTGGTGCAGCCGGACAAGAAGCAGATCAACTAAGCCGTTCCCCGCTTGTGCCAATTGCAACATCGAGAAATTGTTATGTTGCAAATTTTCCGTTAGGCATCAATCCATCTCAATCTTCCTGACACGACTGCTGTACTCGGCTGCATCGGCGCATCGATGGAGTCCGGGTCGGCCGGGTACGCGGCAGCACCGGCGCGATCGCCACCGCCTCGAAACAGGTGAACGTAGCGATCGCGGAGATGGACCTGGTGACGCAGCAGAACGCGGCGCTGGTGGAGGAAGCGGCGGCCGCCGCGGAGTCGATGCAGAGCCAGGCGGACGAACTGGCGCGGCTGGTGAGTACCTTCAGGCTGGATGCCGAAGCGCCGCGTGCGACCGCTGCTGGCGCTGGCGCGCGCTTGATGCCATAGGCGTTCGTGCTTGCAAAGCGGTGGGTTCGAGAACCCACCCTACGTTCGCGAGGTAGGGTGGGTTCTCGAACCCACCATGCGGCTCGTGCAGCGTGCCGCGCCCTGCCTCAGTGCGCCAGCGCCGGCACCGCCCCACGCACGCGGCGCACCGGCTGCGCACCGGCCACGGTCTCGGCGCCCTCGAGCTGGAAGGTATTCACCACCGCCGCCAGCTCGTCGGCCTGCAGGCGCAGCGATTGCGCCGCGGCCGAGGCTTCCTCGACCAGGGCCGCGTTCTGCAGCGTCATCTCGTCGAGGCGCACGATGGCCGCGTCGACGTGCTCGATGTCGTCGCCCTGCGAGCGCGTGGCGCTGGAAATCTGGCCCATGATCTCGTTCACGCGCTGCACTCCGATCACCACCTTGCGCATGGTGTCGCCGGCCTGCGCGACCAGCGCCGTGCCGGCGCCGACCTTGCTCACCGAGTCCTCGATCAGCACCTTGATTTCCTTGGCCGCCGCCGCCGAGCGGTGCGCCAGGTTGCGCACTTCGCTCGCCACCACCGCAAAGCCGCGGCCCTGCTCGCCCGCGCGCGCCGCCTCCACCGCCGCATTCAGCGCCAGGATATTCGTCTGGAAGGCGATGCTGTCGATGACGCTGATGATCTCTTCGATCTTGCGCGAGGATTCCTGGATCAGGTTCATGGTCGACACCACGCCGTCCACGGTGGCGCCGCCTTCGACCGACACCTTCGAGGCGTCGCTGGCCAGAGCGCTGGCCTGGGCCGCGTAGTCGGCGTTCTGGCGCACCGAGCCGATCAGCTGCTTCATCGAGCCGGCGATCTGCTCCAGCGCCGCCGCCTGCGACTCGGTGCGGGTCGACAGATCGAGGTTGCCGGTGGCGATTTCGGCCGAGGCCGAAGCGATCGCATCGGTGCCGCCGCGCACCTTGGCCACGATGCCGCTCAGGCTGTCGCGCATGGCGCTCATGGCCGACAGCAGGCTGGCCGGGCGGGCACGGCGCGTGTCCACCTGGTGGTGCAGCTGGCCTTGCGCGATGGCGCGCGCGACGTCGGTGGCATACGCCGGCTCGCCGCCCAGCTGGCCGAGCAGGTTGCGCGAGATGGCAAAGCCGATCACCGCGCACAGCAAGGCGCACAGGATGGCCAGGCCGCTGATCCAGTAGCGCGCGCCCGAGGCCTCCGCCACCGCGGCCGCGCCGGCCACGCCGGTACGGCCCTGCAGCTCCTGCACCAGCACCGCGATGTCGGCCACGATCTGGCGCCGCAGCGGGCTGCATTCCTGCACCAGGAAGCTGCCGTAGGCGTCCATCTCGCCGGCCGTGCGGTATTTGCGCGGACGTTCGAGTTCGCGCGCCATTGCCAGCATCCCCTCCTTCACCTTCGCATACTGCGCATTGCCCGCCAGGACAGGGTCGAGCTTGGCCATCGCCGCCAGGTAGGCCGCCTTCTGGGCGTCGAGGATGTCGAGTTCGCGGTTCGCGGCGGCGGCATCCTGGAAGATGAAGGCATTGCGCGCGGCCATGCCGGTCTGCCCAAGCGCTTCACGGGCGGCATACAGCGGTTCCAGCTGGGCGTTGTGGAAGGATTCCACCTCGACCAGCGCGGTCTCGATACTGTCCACGCGCGAAATGGCGAAGCCCGCGAGGACCAGCGTGACGACGAGGACCGCGGCGAACGCGGCATACAGCCGGACCGTGAGTCGGGCTTGGGAGAAGTTCATGTTTACTCCTGGTTGCGAAAAAGGATAAATAGTCGCGCAGGCGGGCGCGGATTGACGGATTTGCGGGAGATTGTCCACCATCAATTGTTTTTTGGCAACCTAAATTGCGATATTTGTTGCTTTAATCACGACTTTTCGTTTCTAAAACGTTGTGCTTAGTTAGATTCATCAAATCAGCTATACTCCTATAAAAGTAGGAATATTGATGACCAGCAACTATACGGACGAGGATCCTATCCTCACCACGAGCGCAGCCGCGCGCATGTTGGGCGTCGCTACCAGCACCGTCCAATTGTGGATGGAAAGCGGCGCAATCGAATCATGGAAAACGCCGGGCGGCCACCGCCGCACGCGCGAAAGCCTGATCCGGGCCTTGATGAACAAGGTGGGAGGACACGAAGCCGGCGCCGCTGGCCGCCGCGTGCCGCCCAATCCGAACGACCCCGAATACATCCCCGACCGCAGCGCGCCCTATCCGATGGCGGCGGACGAAGAGGCGCGCCTGGCCGCGCTGGCCGCCTCCGGCCTGGTCGACAGCCCCGAAGAAGAGCGGTTCGACCGCATCGTGCGCCTGGCGTCGATGGCCACCGATTCGCCGATCGCCCTGATCTCGCTGCTGACGGCCAAGCGCCAGTGGTTCAAGGCCCGCGTCGGCCTGGCGCCCCAGCAGACGCCGCGCGAATGGGCCTTCTGCTCGCACGCGATCCTGCAGGACAAGCCCTTCGTGGTGGAAGACGCGGCCTCGGACGAACGCTTCAGCGGCAACCCGCTGGTGCTGGCCGATCCGCATATCCGCTTCTATGCCGGCGTCCCGCTGCGCGACGAAGGCGGCAACGCCATGGGCACCTTGTGCGTGATCGACCGCGAACCGCGCAAGCTGCGTTCGGGCGAGCTGCAGGCGCTGCTCGACCTGGCGGCGATCGCCGCGGCGGAGATTGGGCGCGAAGGGAAGTAAGGGGCGCCGCGCGCGGCGCCCCTTACGGTAGGGTGGGCGCCCCGTGCCCACGCGTAAACTTTGAGCAGCCAACTACTTGTGTCTAGACGTAGGGTGGACGGCTCCACCCCTGTTGTGCGCACACACGCGGCGATTGCGCCGTCCACGCGTTCAAACCACGCCTGAAAGCACGCTCCGGCTTCGCACCGGCTGGCTGAACGCGTGGGCGGCGCAATCGTTTCGACCGATCACCCGACAAGGGTGGAGCCGCCTCTCGTGGCCCGGACCGCCCTACCGCCGATGCATCATCGCATGCGCAGCCTGGCGCATCAGCAGCTCCGCCTTGCGCGGATCGGGCTCCGTCATGGCCAGCTGCTGCAAGGCTTCCGGATATTCCAGTTCGCCCGCCTGCTCCAGCCAGCGCCGCGCTTCACGCGCGTCCGGCGGACCGCCCTCGCCCGCCGCCAGCATGTTCGACAGCACGAACATCGCCGCCGGCACGCCGCCCTGCGCCGCCTGCGTCAACAGCAGCCGCGCACGGGCCGGGTCAGGCGCCACGCCGTCGCCGTTACGCACCTGGAGCGCAAGCCGGTAAGCCGCTTTCGCATCAGGCGCCGTGTCGACAGGCGCCGCACCGGCATGCGCCGTCATTGCGCACACCAAGGCGCAAGCCAGCAGGGGCGCCCGCATCGTCATGTCGACCTCATTTGGCCAGATCCACAGCATAGAGCGCAAAGCCCTTGCCCAGGCCATCGTCGGCCTGGATCTGGCTGACGTTGTCCAGGCCCGCTTCCCGCGCGATGCCCAGCATGCCCGGCGCCGTGTGGAACACCACGGGACCCGCCGTCTTCACCGGCGCGAAGCGCCAGCTGCGCCCCGAGCCATTGACCTTGCGCGTCAGCTGCTTCGTGTCGCGGATGTAGGAAATGAGCACATCGCGGCTGGTATCCGGCGAAGCGAAGATGGTCTTGCTGCCGTCCAGGCCCGGGAAGTTGCCGCCGCCCGAAGCACGGTAGTTATTCGTCGCCACGATGAATTCCTGCTTCAGATCGAGCGGCGCGCCGTGCAGCATCAGCTTCTTCACGCGCTGGCCCGGCGGCTGGGTGACGTCGATCTCGTAGCTGATCTCGTTCGAGGTCAAGGTATCGAAGTTATAGCTCGGGAAGTTGGGATTCACCAGTTCCTGCGGCTCGGTTTTCGACGGGTCGATGGTGTTGAAGCGGCGCGCCGCCATCTCCAGCCAGGCCTTCAGGCCGTGGCCATCGATCTTCACCGCATGCAGGGCGTTCGGGTACAAGTACAAGTCAGCCGCATTGTTCATCGCCAGCTGGCCGGCGGCGACGTCGGTGTAATCGAAGGCGCCGGCAAAGCCGTTCTTGAAGGCGGCCGACATCGACAGCACCGGCAGCTTTGCATACTGCGGCAGGTTGGCGGCGACGTACTTCTTCACATACGCCGTCTGTGCCTGGTTCACCACCTCGATCGCCGACGGGTCGCCTACATCGACAAAATAGGTCGTCAGGCGGAAGTCGCTGCTGCCGACCGGCGTCTTCACGTACCGGATGGTCGCTTCGTGCTCTTCGCGGATCAGCGCCTGTACTTCCGCGCTCGGCGCGACAAAGGATTTATCGGCGTTCTGGGCGGCGCGCGCCTCGACCGTGGTCCTGGCCTTGTCGATTGTCCAGCGCTTGCCGTCGGCGCGCAGGGTCAGCGCCACCACGCCCAGGTGCTTGCCCCACAAGTTCGCCATCACGGTCGGCACGCCATGCACGAAGCCTTTTACTTTATCGACGTTCGGCAGGTTGAACTGCGGCGCGGTGCTGGCCGCGTTCGGGAACAGCTGGTGCGAGTGCCCGAGCAGCATCACGTCCACGCCCGGCACTTGCGCCAGGTAGTAGCCGGCGTTTTCCATCTCCGGCGTGTAGGGGCTGCCATCGAGGCCGCCATGCGAGATCACGACCACGACGTCGGCGCCCTTGCGGCGCATCTCGGGAATGTACTTCTCGGCCGCTTCGCGCACGCCGGTGACATACACCTTGCCGTCGAGCCAGCGCTTGTCCCAGGACATGATGGCCGGCGGCGTGAAGCCGATGATCCCGACTTTTACCTTGGCCTTGATCGCGCGCCCCTTTGCATCCTGGGCGCTGACTTCCTTCTCGACGATGCGCCAAGGCGCGAACAGCGGCTTCTTCGTGCTGACGCTGTAGACGTTGGCCAGCACTTGCGGGAAGGCCGGGCCGGCGCACTTCTTCGGCTGCTCGATACCAGGTACCTTGAACTGCTGGCCGCTTACCTGGCCGAGGAAGCCGAGGCCATAGTTGAATTCGTGGTTGCCAACCGAGGCGCCGTCGTACTTCAGCGCGTTCATGACCTTGTAGATGCCCAGCGTCTGGTCGCAGCGCACCGGGCTCACCAATGCCTGGTAGTCGGCCAGCGCGGTACCCTGGATGGTGTCGCCATTGTCGAACAGGACGGTATTCGCGTACTCGCCGCGCGCCTGCGCGATCAGGGTCGCGGTGCGGTCCAGGCCGATCGACGGCTCTTCGGCCAGCTTGAAGTAGTCGTAGCCGACCACGGTGGCGTGCAGGTCGGTGGTTTCGAGGACGGCGAGGACGGTGGAGGCGCCCTTGGGTGCATCCTTTGCCAGAGCCGGGGCGGCCGCCAGCGCCGGCAACAGCGCGATGGCGAATTGATAAGAAATTGGATAACGCATGAGCATCTTCGGGTTGGGAACCGGGCGATGATACGGCAGCGGCGCAATCCATGCCAAGGAAAGCGCCGAAACGGAGGGCGAGGCTGGCCGCCATGCGCGCGGCCTGGGGTATAATCGAAGGTTCGATTCAACTCAAATTACACGCCAAGATCATGGAAGCTGAACGCATCAACGCCATCTCCGCCCTGCTGAACGACCTGACCAGCCGTGAAGCCGAACTTCGGAGGTATCTTTGACTTCGATCGGAAGTCAGAGAAACTAGAACAGGTCAACCAGGAACTCGAAGATCCGACCGTCTGGAACGACCAGAAACGGGCCCAGGATCTCGGTAAAGAGAAAAAGGCGCTGGAAGCCGTCGTCCTGACGCTGGAAAAAGCGAAGGCCGACCTGGCCGACGCCGGCGACCTGTTCGAGATGGCGCGCGAAGAAGGCGACCACGATACGCTCGAGGCGATCGGCGGCGATGCCGAGGCGATCCAGAAGATCATCGAATCGATGGAATTCCGCCGCATGTTCAGCAACCCGATGGACCACGCGAACTGCTTCATCGACATCCAGGCCGGCGCCGGCGGTACCGAAGCCCAGGACTGGGCCTCGATGCTGCTGCGCCAGTACCTGCGCTACTGCGAACGCAAGGGCTTCAAGGCCGAGATCCTGGAACAGTCCGAGGGCGAGGTCGCGGGCATCAAGACCGCCACCATCAAGGTCGACGGCGAGTACGCCTACGGCCACCTGCGCACCGAGACCGGCGTGCACCGCCTGGTGCGGAAATCCCCGTTCGACTCGGCCAACGGCCGCCACACCTCGTTCACCTCGCTGTTCGTGTACCCGGAAGTCGACGACTCGATCGAAATCGAGATCAACCCGGCCGACGTGCGCATCGACACCTACCGCGCATCCGGCGCAGGCGGCCAGCACATCAACAAGACCGACTCCGCGGTGCGCCTGACGCACGGCCCGTCGGGCATCGTGGTGCAGTGCCAGAACGACCGCTCGCAGCACCGCAACAAGGCCGAGGCCTGGGACATGCTGCGCGCCAAGCTGTACGAACTCGAACTGCGCAACCGCATGAGCGAGCAGCAGAAGCTGGAAGACTCGAAGACCGACGTCGGCTGGGGCCACCAGATCCGTTCCTACGTGCTCGACCAGTCGCGCATCAAGGACTTGCGTACCGGTTTCGAGACCGGCAATACCAAGAACGTGCTGGACGGCGACCTGGACGACTTCATCTCCGCGTCGCTGAAGCAGGGCGTCGGCGCATGAGCGTCAACAAGCGCGCGCTGATCTTCGACATGGACGGCACCATCGTCGACAACATGGCTTTCCATACGAAGTCGTGGATCACCTTCTTCGAGCGGCGCGGCCATGCCATCGATCCGGATGCATTCTTCCGTGCGACGGCCGGCCGCCAGGGCGGCGAAATCATCCGCTCGCACTTCGGCGCCGACCTGCTCGACGACGAGGTGGCCACGCTGAACCATGAAAAGGAAGCCGTCTACCGCGAGCTGTACGCACCGCACCGCAAGGCGGTCGAGGGCTTCGAAGACCTGATCGCGGACGCCAAGTCGCAAGGCATCGCCCTTGCCGTGGGCACCGCCGCGCCGCCGGCCAATGTCGAGTTCACGCTCGATGGCCTGGACCTGCGCCGCCATTTCGACGCGATTGTCGGCGCCACCGACGTGGCGCGCGGCAAGCCGCATCCCGACGTGTTCATCGAAGCGGCGAAGCGCTGCGGCGCCGAACCCGCCGACTGCATCGTCTTCGAAGACGCGCCGCTGGGCGTGGAAGCGGCGCGCCGCGCCGGCATGCGCGCGGTGGTGCTGACCACCACCCTGCCCGCCGAAGCCTTTGCCGAATTCGACAACGTGATCACGATCGTCTCCGACTTCTCGCAGCTGTCGCTGGACGAGCTGTTCGCCTGATCAAACCAAACGCGTATTAAAAACCGAGTCCCCAACATGACTACCGAAAACCAAGAAAACACGTCCGTGCAGGCCACGCCGGCGGCCGACGAAAACAAGATCATGGCCGAGCGCCGCGTGAAGCTGTCCGCGATCCGCGAAAAAGGCGTCGCCTTCCCGAACGACTTCAAGCCGCAACATAAAGCCGCCGACCTGCACGAGCAGTTTGGCTCGCTGACCCGTGAAGAGCTGGAAGAAAAAGCGATTCCCGTGGTGCTGGCCGGCCGCATGATGCTGAAGCGCGAAGCCGGCAAGAAGGCCGCTTTCGCCACCCTGCAGGACGCCTCGGGCGCACGCGCCGACGGCCGCATCCAGATCTACGTGACCCTGGACGCCACCGGCGAAGCGGCGATGGAAGCCTTCCGGACCTACGACCTGGGCGATATCCTGGGCGTCGAAGGCACCCTGTTCAAGACCAAGGTCGACGAGCTGACCATCAAGGTCACGAACCTGCGCCTGGTGACCAAGGCCCTGCGCCCGCTGCCCGATAAATTCCACGGCCTGGCCGACCAGGAGACCAAGTACCGCCAGCGCTACGTCGACCTGATCATGAACGAAGAGACGCGCCGCACCTTCAAGGCGCGTACCGCCGCGCTGTCGTCGATGCGCCGCTTCATGGAAAAGAACGGCTTCATGGAAGTCGAGACCCCGATGCTGCACCCGATCCCGGGCGGCGCCGCGGCCAAGCCTTTCATCACCCACCATAATGCGCTCGACATGCAGATGTTCCTGCGTATCGCGCCCGAGCTGTACCTGAAGCGTTTGGTCGTGGGCGGCTTCGACCGCGTGTTCGAAGTGAACCGCAACTTCCGTAACGAGGGCGTGTCGATCCGTCACAACCCCGAGTTCACGATGATGGAGTTCTACGCGGCCTATACCGACTACACCTGGCTGATGGACTTCACCGAGGCCGTGATCCGCCAGGCCGCGATCGATGCGCAAGGCACGGCCGTGCTGTCCTACGGCGGCCGCGAGCTGGACCTGTCGAAACCCTTCCAGCGCCTGACCATCGTCCAGGCCATCAACAAGTACGCACCTGACTACAACGCCGAGCAGCTGGAAGACGCGGAGTTCATCAAGCTTGAGTTGAAGAAGTTCGGCGTCAAGCCGTTCGCCACCGCCGGCTTGGGCGCGCTGCAACTGGCGCTGTTCGAAGAGACCGCGGAAGCCCAGCTGTGGGAGCCGACCTACATCATCGATTACCCGGTCGAAGTGTCGCCGCTGGCGCGCGCATCGGACACCCGTGCCGGCATCACCGAGCGTTTTGAATTGTTCATGGTGGGCCGCGAGATCGCCAACGGCTTCTCCGAGCTGAACGATCCGGAAGACCAGGCCGCGCGCTTCCTGTCGCAGGTCGAAGCCAAGGAAGCCGGCGATGACGAGGCGATGTACTACGACGCCGACTACATCCGCGCGCTGGAATACGGCATGCCGCCGGCCGGCGGCTGCGGCATCGGCATCGACCGTTTGATCATGATCCTGACGGATTCGCCGAACATCCGCGACGTGCTGCTGTTCCCGCACCTGCGCAAGGAAGACTGATCGGCTTTAGCGGATAAGCAAATGGGGCGCTTCGGCGCCCCATTCTCATTGTTGGCTTCGATCGCATCGTTGGCTTCGATCGCACTGTTGGCTTCGATCGCATTGTTGGCTTCGATCGCATTGTTGGCTTCGATCGCATCGTTGGCTTCGATCGCATTGTTGGCGTCGATCGCATCGTTGGCAACGATCGCATCGTTGGCAACGATCGCATCGTTGGCAACGATCGCATCGTTGGCAACGATCGCATCGTTGGCAACGATCGCATCGTTGGCAACGATCGCATCGTTGGCAACGATCGCATCGTTGGCTGCGAGCGCATTGTTGGCTACGAGCGCATCGTTGGCTTCGCTCGCATTGTTGGCTTCGATCGCATCGTTGGCTTCGATCGCATTGTTGGCTTCGATCGCATTGTTGGCTTCGATCGCATTGTTGGCCGCAACTGTACGGTGGGCACTCCGTGCCCACGCGGTTACGTGCGCGTCCGGATTCCGCTGCCGCGCTGATTCGCTCCGAAACGCTTGCGACTGCGATGGCGCCAACATGACACTTTTGGATGCGCTGCCACCTGCTTTTGATCGCGCATCAAATGGCGCCAACATGGCATATCGTTCCGCGTGGGCACAGGGTGCCCACCCTACGAAAACCGCAATGCACCCGCACGTGACTGCGGCGACATGGACGGCCCCGCCGTCCACCCTCCCCTTGGCTTACTGGACGATGGTGTAGCAAGGCACATACGCCTTGCCCGGCAACTTCATCCGGCTCTGCTCCACGAACGACGCCAGCAACGCATCCATCGGCCCCATGATCTCGGGATCGCCATGGATTTCGTACTTGCCGTGCTTTTCGATCTCGCGAATCCCCTCCTCCTTCACATTCCCCGCCACCACGCCCGAGAACGCGCGGCGCAGGTTCGCCGCCAGCAAATGCGTTTCCTGGTTCTTGTGCAGCGAGAGATTGCGCATGTTTTCGTGGGTCGGCTTGAACGGGCGCTGGAATTCCTGGTCGATCTTCAATAACCAGTTGAAGTAATAGGCATCGCTGCGCGCCTTGCGGAATTCGCGCACCTGCTTGATCCCCGCCGCCATTTCGCGTGCCACCGCATCCGGATCGTCGATGATGATCTTGTAACGCGCACGCGCCTTGTCGCCCAGGGTCTGGGCGATGAAACCGTCGATCTGCTCGAAGTATTCGCGCGCCGTGGCCGGACCGGTGAAAATCAGCGGGAACGGCATCTCGGCATTATCCGGATGCAGCAGGATGCCAAGGATGTACAGGATTTCCTCGGCCGTGCCGGCGCCGCCCGGGAACACGCAAATCCCATGGCCGACACGCACGAACGCTTCCAGGCGCTTCTCGATGTCCGGCATGATAATCAGGTCGTTCACGATCGGATTCGGCGATTCGGCGGCAATGATGCCCGGCTCGGAAATGCCGAGATAACGCCCGCCGTGCAGGCGCTGCTTGGCATGCCCGATGTTCGCGCCCTTCATCGGGCCTTTCATCGCGCCCGGCCCGCAGCCGGTGCAGATATCGAGCTCGCGCAAACCAAGCGCATAACCCACTTCCTTTGAATAGTTGTATTCGACGCGGTTGATCGAGTGCCCGCCCCAGCACACCACCAGGTTCGGATTGCGCTGCGGCTGCAGCACATTCGCGTTGCGCAGGATGTGGAACACGGCATCGGTGATGCCTTCCGGTTTCGCAAGGTTGAAACGCGGGTTGTCGGTGACTTCGAAATTCACGAACACGATATCGCGCAGCACGGCGAACAGGTGTTCGTGGATCCCCTTGATCATCTTGCCGTCGACGAAAGCGATGGCCGGCGCGCCGCGGATATCGAGCTTGATGCCGCGCTCGCGCTGGATGATGCTGATATCGAAGCTGCTGTAGCGCTCCAGCAGTTCCTTGCCATCGTCGATGGAACTGCCGCAGTTCAGGACTGCCAGTGCGCACTTGCGGAATATGGAATACAGGCCGCCCTGGCTGGTGTCGAGCAGTTTGGCCACTTCGGCCTTGGACAGCACTTCCAGCCGGCCTTCCGGAGAAATGAGGGTATCGACGACTTCGTAGTTCATACAGGTCTTCCTTATTCGACTCTTATGACAGCGAATGCTGTTTCACCAATATACGACAAAGGCGCACAGCATGCCTGCTTCCTTGCGCCCTGTTTTTGCAGCGCTGCACCATGCGCGCGCGTGTTTACCACAATGGCAAATAATTTTCTTGTGCTCTGCAATTTCCACTAAAATGCACGCGGATTGGGAGATCAGATCGTCAAGATCTTCCGACACACACAGTGATTATCAAACTATTTGGGGAGGAACCGCATGAGCGGTGCAGCTGCTACACCCGCCGACAAGGTCGCGATTCCAGAGTTCAAACAAATCATGGGCCACCCAGCACCGCTGTGGATGCTGTTCATGACCGAATTCTGGGAGCGCTTCGCTTTTTATGGCATCCGTTGGGCCCTGGTGCTCTACATCGTCGCCCAATTCTACGACGGCAGCGCCGTCGGCCAGGCCAGCGCCAACCTGACCTACGGTTCCTACCTCGCGCTGGTGTATGCCGGCGCCGTCTTCGGCGGCCTGATCGCCGACCGCGTCATCGGCTACCAGCGCTCGATCCTGATCGGCGCCGTGTTCATGGCCGCCGGCCTGTTCATGATCACGATACCGAGCGAAGACGTGTTCAAGCTCGGTCTCGCCACCATCATCGTCGGTAACGGCATGTTCAAGCCGAACATCTCGACCATGGTCGGTAAACTCTATGCGCTGAACGACACCCGCCGCGATTCGGGCTTCACCATCTTCTACATGGGCATCAACACCGGCGCCTTCATCGCGCCGATTCTGACCCAGGTATTGGCCCAGCAGTTCGGCAACCCGGACACCCCGGCCTACAAGGTCGTGTTCTTCGCATCCGGCATCGGCATGCTGATCAGCCTCGTGTGGTTCTACATCGGCCGCAAGACCCTGGCCGGCATCGGCGCCCCGGAAGCCAATGCGCAAGGCTACGGCCGCTCGATCGCCGTCATCGTCGGCAGCATCATCGTCATCCCTGGCGTGTACTTCCTGCTGAAACTCGGCGCCGGCACCCTGCAGGTCATCCTGACCGTGCTGTTCATCGCCCTGGCGCTGATGCTGATGGTCGAAGGTATCCGCAACGGCAAGGTCGCGCGCGACAAGACCATCGCCATGATGATCATCTTCGCCTTCAACATCCTGTTCTGGATGTTCTTCGAACAGGCGGGCAGCTCGTTCACCTTCCTGGCCGACAAGATCGTCGACCGCGACCTGGCCGGCTGGATCTTCCCGGTCGCCTGGTTCCAGAGTGTGAACTCGGTCGCCATCATCGCCTGCGCACCGATCATCGCCGCCATCTGGGTCATGCTCGGCAAGCGCAACGCGAATCCGTCGATCCCGCGCAAGTTCGGCCTCGGCCTGATCTTCAACGGCCTCGCCTTCGGCCTGCTGATGTTCGCCCTGTCGAGCCTGGTCGACGCCAACAACAAGATCCCGTTCTGGACCCTGTTCATGGTCTACGTGATCCAGTCGATCGGTGAACTCTGCCTGTCGCCGATCGGCCTGTCGATGGTCACCAAGCTGGCCCCGGTGCGCCTGGTCGGCCTGGGCATGGGCGGCTGGTTCCTGTCGACCGGTATCGGCAACAACCTGTCGGGCATCTTCGCTTCGCACGTCTCGGGCGAGTCGGGCATGTCGATCGTCTCGGCACTCGACGGCTACACCTTCGGCTTCTGGTCGCTGGTGGGCGGCGGCGTGCTGCTGTTCCTGATCGCACCGCTGATCCAGAAGCTGATGCACGGCGTGAAGTAAGCGCAGTCCTCAGGTTCACATTAAAAACGGCAGCCTTCGGGCTGCCGTTTTTCGTAGGGTGGACGGCTTTGCCGTCCACGCGTCGATCGCCTGCCGCAAGATCATCCGACGCGACTTCACGCCGATAACGCTCGCCGCGTGGACGGGACACCGCCTCTCGCAGCCCGGTCCACCCTAGGCCTCATCCAGCGCGCGCTGCATCCCTTCCATCTCGCTCACCATCCATGCGCGGAAGCGCTGCACCTTGCGCATGCTTTCCTTGTGCGGATTGGCGAGGAAGCGGTAACCCATGTCGAAGGGCGCGCTGCGGCACGAAATCTGCCGCAATGCCCCCGAGGCGATGTCCTGGCAGGCGATCCCGTAGGGCACCAGGGCCACGCCCTGCCCCGCCACCGCCGCCTGCACCAGCACGCCCCAATGGCTATAGCCGCGCGAGAAATCGTACTTGCCCTTCAGCGCGCGGTTCTCGTTGAGCAGCTGGAGCCAGGACTCGGGCGATTTTTCGCACAACAGCGGCTGCTGCGCCAGGTCCGCCAGGGTCAGGTCGGGCTGTCCCTCGGCCAGCAGCTCCGGGCTGTACACCGGCACCAGGCGCTCGCGGAACAGCAGCGCCGGGTCGCCGTCGCGCACGGTGCCGTAGCGGATCGCGACATCGGTGGTGTCGGCTTCCAGGTCGACCGGCGCATCGTTGGAATCGATGCGGATATCCAGCTCGGGATACTGCCGGGTGAAGCGGTGCATGCGCGGCACCAGCCACTTGATCGCAAAGGAATGCGTGGTCGAGATGCGCAGCACCGACTCCTCGTCGCCGCGCTGCAGGGCGCCGACCTTGGCGCGCAAGTCGCCCAGCATGCGCCCGATGGCAATCGCCAGCTCCTCGCCCTTGGCGGTCAGCGAGATATGGCGCGGGTGGCGCACGAACAGCGGAAAGCCGACTGTTTCCTCGAGCTGCTTGACCTGCAAACTGACCGCGGCCGGCGTCTTGTGCAGCTCGCGCGCCGCCAGCTTGAAACTGCCCCAGCGCGCCGCGCATTCGAAATCAATGAGGCCGGACAGGCTGCGCAGCGGTTTCATGCCGCGTCCTGACGTAAGTTTTTCTTATTCATAGTGAGCGATTTTTCTTGTTTGCCGGTTTTTGCTGCTGAGCACAAAATATAGTCGATTCTTCAAGGAGACGCCATGCAGAAGGAAGTACTGGTGATCGGCGGGACCCGCTATTTCGGCAAGCTGCTGGTGCAGCGCCTGGTGCGCGCCGGGCACTGCGTGACGATCGCCACGCGCGGCTATGCGCCCGATCCGTTCGGCGCGCGTATCGACCGCATCCGCGTCGACCGCCGCGTTGACGCCGCCATGCGCAGCGCCTTTGCGGGCAAGCGCTACGACGTGGTGTTCGACCAGATGTGCTACAGCCCGCTGGACGCGGCGATCGCGGTGCGCACCTTTGCCGGCAAGGTCGGGCGTTATGTGATGACCTCGACGATCGACGTGTACCGCGGGATCCGGCCGCGCGCGGCTTCCCTATGCGAGGACGACCTGCCTGTGCTGGCGCAGGCGATCGATACCGGCTATCCCTGGCACGATCCGACACTGGCGGTGGAAAGCTACGTCGCCGGCAAGGTGCAGGCCGAGGCTTACCTGTACCGCGACGGCTCGCTGCCGCTGGTGACCGCGCGCCTGGCGCACGTGCTGGGCGGGCCGGAGGAATTTACAGGGAGGCTGGCGTATTACGTCGATTTGCTGCGAGCCGGCGCGGCGCTGCCGTATGCGCATGCGGGGGCGGCAGTGTCGTTCCTCGGGACACAGGAGGCGGCGGCTTTCCTGGACTGGGCCGGTACTCAGGAATTTACCGGGGCGGTGAATGCCGCGTCGGGCGGGCCGCTGTCGGCACATGGGTTGTATCGGCGGGTGGCGAAGGCGCTGGATGCGCCGGCGCGGTATCGCCGCGTGAATGAGCCGACGGCGCCGGGCGTGTTATCGCCATTTGATTTCGCCGAGCCGATGGTGCTGGATACGTCGCGCGCCCTGGATCTCGGGTATCGGTTCAGCCATTCGGATGCGTGGCTCGATGATGTGATTCGGACGCATGATCTGGCGTTTGTTTGATTGTCAAACTGTGGGAGCTGGTGGGGACGAGTCCCCACCCTACGCGCCGTTGTAGGGTGGGGACTCGTCCCCACCGTTGCACCGCCAATGACCACGCAACACATCGACTACCAATAAAAAACGGGCGCCACTGGCGCCCGTTCTGCTTTTACTTCGGCGCCTTTTCGCGCGCCACCCAATACAGCAGCAGCACAATCGCCGCATACGGTATCAGCGACAGCAAGTCCGCATTCACCCCCGCGAAGAACGGATTCGACGCCTCCGCCCACTTCGCCATCATGCTGTCGAAGTTGGTCATCACGCCCGCCGTGATCGCGATCACGATGCCGGCCAGCGCGCCACCCGCGATATAACCCGAGGCCAGCAAGGTGCCCGAGCTGCGGTCGCCCGCGGCCTGGCGTTCCTCGTCATTCAGCTTGGCATACTGCGGCAGCTTGTTGTTGCGGCGGTCGGCCACCCAGCGCACCGCGCCACCGACAGCGATCGGCAGCGTCGACACCAGCGGCAGGTACACGCCCACCGAGAAGGCCAGCGCCTGGATGCCGGCCAGTTCCAGCACCACCGAGATCATCACGCCGAACAGCACCAGCGTCCAAGGCAGCTGCTGGTCGAGGATGCCCTTGATGATGTAGGACATCAGCACCGCCTTCGGCGCATCGTACTTCTTGACTTCCGTGCCGTCCGGACGCTGGTGATAGTGGCCGTTGATGCCCGGGTCGACCAGGTAGGCCAGCTTGCCGTCGTCGGCCACCAGGTACTTGCCTTCCGGGCCGCCGACGGTGTCAAGCTTGCGCCAGACTTTATACGTCTTGCTGCCGCTCTCGGCCTGCGGGCCCTGCAGCTGCGCGGTCTCCGTCAGCTTGCTCGCGTCGACCGTCACGCCGGGCGCCACCTGGGCCGCCGGCACGTACACGGTACCGGCATCGTTCAGCTTCAGCAAAATCGGCCCCAGGATCAGCGCCGAAGCAAAGGCGCCGCACAAAATCGCGTACTGCTGCAGGCGCGGCGTCGAGCCGACCAGGAAGCCGGTCTTCAAGTCCTGCGAGGTGGTGCCGGCATTACTCGCGGCGATGCAGACGATGGCGCCGACCGACAGCGCGGTCACGTAATAACGGCCGCCGGTCCAGCCCATCAGCAGGAAGATCAGGCAGGTGAACAGCAGCGTGGCCACGGCCATGCCGGAAATCGGGTTCGACGAGGAACCGACTTCGCCGGTCAGGCGCGAGGACACGGTGGCGAACAGGAAGCCGAACACCAGGATCAGCAGCGCACCGAGCAGATTCATGTGCAGCGGCGTGGCGAAGGTGATGATGGCGATGATGGCCAGGCAGCCGATCGCCACCCATTTGAAGGGGATGTCCTGGTCGGTGCGCAGGCCGGCGTTCGGCGTGCTCGCCTTGTTCTTGCCCATGCCAGCCAGGCCGCCCTTCAGGCCGTTCCAGATCGACGGCAGCGAACGCACCAGCGAAATCAGGCCACCGGCCGCCACGGCGCCGGCGCCGATGTACAGCACGTAGGCGTCGCGGATGTCGTCGGGCGACATGTCCTTGATGAGCATCGTCGCGGGCGAGAGCGGCACCGTCAGCAGCTCGCCGAAGAACTTGATCATCGGGATCAGCATCAGGTAGGACAGCACGCCGCCGGCTGCCATCGTGAAGGCAATGCGCGGGCCGATGATGTAGCCCACGCCCACCAGTTCCGGCGACAGCTCGGCGCCGGCCGAACCGGCTTTCAAAGGCGCGCCGAACTCGAAGTTGGCGACGTCCTTCCAGCCCTTCAGCGAGACGTTCGCGACCTTATATAACAGGCCCAGCCCGAAGCCGCCGAAGATGATGGCGGCGCGGCGCTTGGCGTCACGCGCGGCGTCGGAACCTTCGACGCGCACTTCGCCGGCCGCTTCGCGCGAGGTGTCGGTGGCGGCCGCCTTCAGCACCTCGGCGCAGGCGGTGCCTTCCGGGTACTTCAGTTCGCGGTGGGCGTCGACAATCATGGTGCGGCGCATCGGAATCATCATCAGGATGCCGAGCAGCCCGCCCAGGATCCCGACCAGCATCACGCGCGAGATCTCGAGGTCGAAGCCGAGGATCATAATCGCCGGCATGGTCACGCCCAGGCCGAATGCCAGCGACTCGCCGGCCGAACCGGCGGTTTGCGTGATGCTGTTTTCGAGGATGGTGGACTCGCGCCCGCCCATCTTCTTGAACATGCCGAACAGGGTGATGGCGATCACCGCCACCGGGATCGAGGCGCTGACGGTCAGGCCGACCTTCAGTACCAGGTACAGCGAGGAGGCGCCGAAGACCATCCCCAGCACCACGCCCATGACGAGGGCGCGGATGGTCATTTCGGGCAGTTGCGCCGTGGCCGGGATATACGGCTTCACGGCGGGAGGAGCGGGATCGTAGGGCATCGTGTTCCTTGTGTTCTGGATGTTCCGGCCAGTCTGGCGCAGGCCTGGAGCGAGACTATGGCACATGCTTGAGGCGAAAGAAAGCGGATTATAATGCGCCGACCGAGACCGCATCCACGATGCCCACGTTTGTCACCGTTGCGCAAACGTCCCGCACAAGTCACCTGCAAGAGAGAACCGTTTTGACCACATCCGTCCGGCCATCCAGGCCCCCACGCCGCCAAGGCGGTTTCATCTTCTTCATCCTGGCCGCGATCGTGGTCTTCATCGTCGGCGTCGTGCTGTATGTGTTCACCGCCATCGTGCCCAAGGTGCCGCCGATCGACGCCGTCCTCGATTACAAGCCGAAGATCCCGCTGCGCATCTACACCGCCGACAACGTCCTGATCGGCGAATTCGGCGAAGAACATCGGGACTTCGTGCCGATCGCGCAGATCCCGCCGATGATGAAGAACGCAGTACTCGCCATCGAGGATGCGCGCTTCTACGAACACGGCGGCATCGACTGGATGGGCGCCGCGCGCGCGGTCGGCTCCAACCTGCGCAGCGGCTTCGGCGCCGGCGGCGCGTCGACCATCACCATGCAGGTGGCGCGCAACTTCTTCCTTTCGAAGGAAAAGAAGCTGTCCCGGAAAATCAACGAGATCGCCCTCGCCTACAAGATCGAGGATGCACTGACCAAGGACCAGATCCTCGAGCTGTACATGAACCAGATCTACCTGGGCCAGCGTTCCTACGGCTTTGCCAGCGCCGCGCGCGCCTACTTCGGCAAGGACCTCGACAAACTGAGTGTCGCCGAGACCGCGATGCTGGCCGGCCTGCCCCAGAACCCCGCGCGCAACAACCCGGCCGTGAACCCGAAACGCGCCAAGCAGCGCCAGGAACAGGTGCTGCGCCGCCTGCACGACCTGCGGCAGATCGACGACGCCCAATATGCGCAAGCCCTGAAGGAACCGATGCGCGTCCATTCGCGTCCGCAGGAATTCGGTGCCCACGCCGAGTACGTGGCCGAACTGGCGCGCCAGGCCGTGTATGCCCAGTTCAAGGAAGAAGCCTATACGCGCGGCATCCGTGTGACGACCACCATCCGCGAGGCCGACCAGAAATCGGCCTACGAATCGGTGCGTCGCAACGTGCTGGCCTACGACGCGCGCCACGGCTACCGCGGCCCGGAAGCGCGCATCGACCTGCCGGTGGACGCCGAAGAACGCGAGGAAGCGATTGTCGACGCGCTGCAGAAGCGTCCGTCCAGCGATGGGCTGGAACCGGCCGTGGTGCTGGAAGCATCGTCGAAACGCGTGAAGGTGGAGACGATCGATGGCGACACGCTCGACATCACCGGCGCCGGGCTGAAGTTTGTGGCGAATGCCTTGTCGGAGAAAGCCAGGGACGCCGTGCGCCTGACGCCGGGCGCCGTGGTCCGCATCAGCAAAGCGTCGGGCAAGGACAGCAAGGACGGCTGGGCGATCAGCCAGGTGCCGCAAGTGGCGGCGGCTTTCGTCGCCATCGACGCGGATAGCGGCGCCTACCAGGCCCTGGTCGGCGGCTTCGACTACAACCTGCAGAAGTTCAACCACGTGACCCAGGCCTGGCGCCAGCCGG
This sequence comes from Massilia sp. YIM B02769, assembly GCF_030411995.1. Taxonomy (GTDB): domain Bacteria; phylum Pseudomonadota; class Gammaproteobacteria; order Burkholderiales; family Burkholderiaceae_D; genus Telluria. Next base: position 83,249 of record NZ_JASNRC010000015.1, on the reverse strand, counting down.
GTTCCGCGATCAAGCCTTTCGTCTACTCGGCCGCGGTGCAAAAGGGGTATTCGCCTGGCACCCTGATCCTGGACGAAGCGCTGGACATGCCGGGCGAGAACGCCGGCGCCACCTGGTCGCCGCAGAACGACGACAACGTCTTCGACGGCCCGATCACGATGCGCTACTCGCTGGCGCACTCGAAGAACGTGCCGACCGTGCGCCTGCTGCGCGCACTCGAAGTGCCCTACACCCACGACTTCCTCGGCCGCTTCGGTTTTGATTTGGCGCGCCACCCGAAGAACCTGACCCTGGCCCTGGGCACCGGCGCCGTGACGCCGCTGCAGATGGCCGGCGCCTACGCCGTCTTCGCGAACGGCGGCTACGCGGTGAAGCCCTACCTGATCGCGAAGATCGTCGACGGCGACGGCACCGTGATCCAGGAAACCAGGCCGGCCGCGCCGCGCCAGGAAGCCGCACGCGTACTCGACGCCCGCAACGCCTTCATCACCGACAGCATGCTGCGCGACGTGACGCGCTACGGCACCGGCGCCGCCGCTACCAAGCGTTTGGGCCGCCCCGACATCGCCGGCAAGACGGGCACCACCAGCGACGCCATCGACGGCTGGTTCGCCGGCTACGGCGGCAACATCGTGGCCGTGGCCTGGATGGGCTACGACGAACCGCGCTCGCTGGGCGGCCGCGAATTCGGCGCCACGCTGGCCCTGCCGATCTGGCTCGACTACATGCAGGTGGCGCTGGCCAAGCACCCCGCCCAGGAACGCCCGCAGCCGGACGGCATCGTGCGCGAGAACGACGACTGGGTATTCGCGGAATTTGCGGAGCTGCCGCAGTTCCGCGGCATCGACGTGGCGCCGGTGGAGACCGAGGAAGACCCGGATGGGCTGTCGGAGGGTGAGGAAGTGATGCAGCCGGAGCCGGCAGCGGAGAATGCGCATCCGCTGGCGGACCCGATGCGCTGAACAGCCGGGGTCAGGTCTGACAATCGGACACGAGCTCAACCGTGTCCGATTGTTTTCCTGTCGACGACTGCGCAAGCGCAGTGTCGGCAGGTGTGCATTCGGTACCGTTCCGGGCATGACGCGATCACTTCGACTCGAATTTCCCGGCGCCCTTTATCACGTCACCTCGCGTGGTGATCGGCAGCAATCCATCTATCTCGACGACTCCGATCGTCGTGCGTGGCAAGCGGCGCTTGGACTGGTGTGCAAACGCCACAACTTCGTCATCCACAGCTTTTGCCAGATGGGTAATCATTTCCATCTGCTGATCGAAACGGTAGACGCCAATTTGTCGCGCGGAATGCGCCAGCTCAACGGTGCGTACACCCAGCATTTCAACCGACGCCACCGCATGGTCGGGCACCTGTTTCAAGGGCGCTATAAGGCGATTCTTGTACAGAAAGAGAGCTATCTGCTGGAACTGTGCCGCTATATTGCTTTGAATCCCGTACGCGCGAACATCGCGAAGTCACCGGACGATTGGCAATGGAGCAGCCACCATTTCTTGGTCAACTCGACATCCCCACCTCTCTGGCTCGAGCACGATCAGCTGCTCGCCCGCTTTGGCAACACACGCGATAGCGCCATGTCCGCCTATCGCGCGTTCCTGCTGGCGGGCATCGGCGAGCCGAATCCACTGACCGCCACGCGCCACGGAGTTCTTCTCGGCGACGATGCCTTTATCGCGGCGCACGGGCGATTGCAACAATCCGGGAAGCTGGTGGAAACCGTCAGGGCTGAGCGGCGTGCCGTTGCCTGGTCCATCGACGCCTACCGCGCCAGCTACCCCGACCGCAACGAAGCGATGGTCCGCGCCTATCTATCGACGGCCTTCACGATGCCAGAACTGGCGGGGGCATTTGGCGTCTCGACCAAGACGGTCAGCCGGGCCGTGGCGGCGTTCGAACAAGCGAGTCGCGGCGGATAGCGATGAGCTCGTGTCTGAATGTCAGACCTGACCCCGGCTGTTTGACCCGGCTGTTACGCCCAGGCCTCGATAACCCAGTCGGTCAGCTTGCCATTCGGCTGGCGCGGCAACGCTGGGCCGAACGAGAAAGCTGCCGGCCGTTCCGGCGCCGCCAGGCGCTCGGCAAGCCAGGCTGTCAGTTCCGAGCGCAAGGCCGCGACATCGGCGGCATCTTCACGCGGCACCACGAACGCTTTCAGCCGCGTGCCTTCGTCCGCACGCATGGCGCGTACATGGCATTCGCGTACCGCAGGATGCAGCGCCAGCACCTCGCCCACATACGCCGGAAACACATTCGTCCCGCCGACCTGCACCGCGTGGTCGATGCGCCCGGCAGGAAAGAAGGCCGCCTCATCCAACCATTCCAACCGGTCCTGCAAGGAATGGCGCTCTGGCTTCCCTCCGGCTCGCTCACGTTCGAGCACATCGCCGCCGGCCGCACGCCAGTACGAAAACAGCCGATACGCCTCGCCCGCCGCCTCGCGCCAGCCGACACCCGCAGTCTCCGAACTCCCATACACCTGCACCAGCCGCAGCCCGCCATCCGCCAGTGCCCGCGCCACCGCATCCGGACACGGCGCGGTCGACGTCACGCCCACCACATCGTCCGGAAACGCCAGCCCCAGCGCCGCCACCTGGCGCCACCAGTCCGGATGCGCCACGACCAGGTCGCCCGGCTGCAGCATGCCGGAAAGCGCCGCCGGCGAACCGCCGCGCACGTCCAGCACCGGCAGCGGGAGGCTTGAAGCCTGCGGCAACAGCACCGTGAACAGGAAACCATAGATATGGTGCGCCGGCACCGCGCTCAGCACACGCCGCCGTCCCGGCACTACGCGCGCCAGCTCGTCCACCTCGCGCCAAAGATCCACAAGCCGGTGCGGGCAGCGCTTCGGCATGCCCGAACTGCCCGAGGTGCGAAAGACGAGATCGGCGTCGAAGCGGGCCAGGCTGGCGCGCGCGGCATCGACCCAGTCCGACAGCACCGGCCGCCCAAGCAGCGCATCGCCCATCCCTGCCCGTCCAAAGCCAAACAGATCGCCGAGCGCAGTGGCCGCCCCCATCAAATCCAGCGAATCTGCACCGAGATCGCGCGCCAGGTCCCGCTCCGCGGGCCAGGGCGGCGAAGGCAGCACCCGCCCGGGCCGCGCCAGCGCCAGCTCCGCCGCAACCAGGTCGACGACCACGCGGTGCAGCACTGATTCTTCTTGCCACCATGCCGGGCGAGGCGCACACTGTTCCATTGTTTCCATCTCGGCAATTAAAGTTGGCGATGGTGCCAGTCGACAGCAACATGTGTCAATCGACACACGACAATTGTAAAGACAATGGCGCGCACAATTGACACAGTTGCTGAACGCTGCCAACATCCGTTTCCCATAGCCAATTTTGACAATCCCTGCTGTCACCTACCGGAGCCGACCGACCATGACCACCGCCACCCCCACTTTCGATACGCGCGGTCTCGCCGACCTGCTCGACGCCAGCAGCCAGGAACAGCTCGACGCCCTCGAATTCGGCGTGATCGGTTTCGACGCCGAGACCATCGTCCAGCGCTACAACGCGGTCGAATCGCAGGCGGCCGGCCTGTCGCCGCAGCGCGTGCTGGGCGAGCCGCTGTTCACGAACGTGGCGCCTTGCCTGAACAATTTCATGGTGGCCCAGCGCTTCGAGGACGCCGTCGACGAAGGCAGCGAACTCGACGACACCATCGACTATGTGCTGACCCTGCGCATGCGGCCGATCAAGGTCAAGCTGCGCCTGCTGGCCAGCGCCGGCGGCGCCCACCGCTACGTACTGGTCCAGCGCCGCTGATGCTGCCGGACGACAGCCCGGAGTCCTTGCGCGCCGAGCACGAGGCCCTGATCCAGTTCCTGTACCTGGCGCCGGTAGGACTGGTGCAGGCCGATCTCGACGGCGAGATCGCGATGATCAACCCGATCTCGGCCCAGCTCCTGATGCCGCTCTCGCCCGACGGCTGCCTGACCAATCTGTTCGGCGCGCTGGAAGGCGTGGCGCCGGACTTGCGCCTGCAGTGCGCGCAGTATCCGCGCGAACAGGGCATGGTGTTCGAGGGCCTGCACATCCACTTGCGCGCCGGCGAGCACGCCAGGCGCGCGCCGCAGATCCTCTCGCTCACGCTGCTGAAGCTCGACGGGGCGCGCATCATGGCCGTGATCCAGGACGTCACCGCCGAGGTGCGCCGCGAGCGCCAGCTGCGCCAGAGCGACGCCTGGCTGAACGCGATCCTGACCCGCATCAGCGACTATGCGCTGGTGTCGATCGACCGCGACGGGCGCATCGTCGAGTGGAACGAGAGCATCGCGCGCGTCACCGCCTTCGGCGAGCACGTGGTCGGCTCGCCGTATTCCGTGTTCTATCCGCCCGGCGCGATGACGCCCGAGCACCTGCTCGACCGCCTGCGCGAATCCGACCGCAACGGCTGGAGCCTGGACGAAGGCTTGCGCCTGCGCGCCGACGGCAGCCAGTTCTGGGGCAGCGCGCTGATCGCGCCCCTGCCTGACCGCGAAGCCTTCGGGCTGGACGACCCGCAGGCGCCCGCCTACGCCCTGATCCTGCGCGACATCAGCGACAAGCGCGCCGCCAGCGAGAAGCGGCGCCAGGCCGCATTTTGCGACCACCTCACCGGCCTGGCGAACCGGCGCGCCTTCTTCGAAGCCGCCGAGCTGGAACTCGACCGCGCCGCCCACACCCCGCGTCCGCTGGCCCTGATCCTGTTCGACGCCGACCTGTTCAAGAACATCAACGACCGCTACGGCCACCCGGCCGGCGACCGCGTGCTGTGCGACCTGGCCGATACCCTGCGCGACACCTTCCGCATCGTCGACACCGTGGCGCGCCTGGGCGGCGAGGAATTCGCCGTGCTGCTGCCCTCCACCGGCGAACAGGAAGCGCTGAACGGCGCCGAACGCCTGCGCGCCCTGGTGGCCACGCGCCTGGTGGCGACCGACATGGGCGAGATCGCCTACACTGTCAGCGCCGGCGTCGCCGTGCTGGAGGGCGTGCCGGGGCAGCCCGGCCAGGAAGGGATCGACGGGTTGATCAAGCGCGCCGACCAGGCGCTGTACCTCGCCAAGGGCCGCGGGCGCAATTGCGTCGCCGCCTGGACTTCTCATTTACACGACAATGAAGACATTCCAAAGCGAAGCCGCAATGCAGGTTGAAAACATCGACGCCTACGAGGCGCTGGTCCAGTTCCTCTACCGCGCGCCGATCGGCCTGGTGCAGACCGACCTCGCCGGCGCGGTCGACATGCTCAACCCGATGGCGTCGAGCCTCCTGATGCCGCTGGCCACCGACGCCGGCCTGGACAACCTGTTCGCGGTGCTCGATGCCGTGGCGCCGCAGGTGAAAGGGCTGGCCGACAGCTTCGGCGAGCCCTCGGGCGTGGTCTGCGAGGCGCTGCGCGTGCCGCTCGACCAGGCCCACACGGCGCCGGGCGCGCCCCAGGTGCTGTCGATCAGCCTGATGAAACTCGACCCGCAGCGCCTGATGGCGGTGAGCACCGACGCCACGCTGGAGATGCAGCGCGAGCAGGAAACGCTGCGCCGGCGCCTGCGCAGCGCGGCGCGCACCGACGCCCTCACGCGCCTGCCGAACCGCGCCGCGGTGCGCGAGCAGCTGGAGACGGTACTCAAGCGGCCCGAGAATGGGACGGTGTTCGCCCTGCTGTTCCTGAACTTCGACCGCTTCCGCCAGATCAACGACACCCTCGGCCAGGCCCTTGGCGACCAGCTGCTGGTGACGCTGGCCGACGAACTGCTGGCGGCGATGGCCGAGCGCGGCTGGGGCATGCTGCCCGGCGCGCGCCGCATCGACGCCGCCGCCGGCAGCAGCCACCTGGTGGCGCGCGTCGGCGGCGACGAATTCGTGGTGCTGCTCGACGGCCTGCGCCACCTTGACGAAGCCGAGCGCGCCGCGCTGCGCCTGGTCGACCTGCTGTCGCGCCCGCACATGGTGGCCGGGCGCGAAGTGGCCTGCCGCGCCAGCGTCGGCGTGTTCTGGGGCGCTGGCGCTGACGGCGCAGCCGACGCCGACGCCGTGATGCGCGACGCCAGCATCGCCATGGTCGAAGCCAAGCGCGGCGGCGGCGCACGCCATGTCGTGTTCGAAGCAGCGATGCGCGAACGCGCCGCCCGGCGCGCCGACATCGAGGCCCAGCTGCGCACCGCGCTGGCGGAGGACCAGCTGTTCGTGGTCTACCAGCCGGTGGTCGGTTTGAATCCGGACGGCAGCACCGATCACGCGGCCGGGGTCGAGGCCCTGGTGCGCTGGCAGCATCCGGTGCGCGGCCTGGTGCCGCCCTTCGACTTCATCGGCGTGGCCGAGGAATGCGGCCTGATCGACCAGATCGGCGACTTCGTGCTGCTGCGCGCCTGCACCGACTTCATGCGCTGGCAGGCCGAACTGGGGGCCAACGCGCCGCGCCTGATCGCGGTGAACCTGTCGCGCGCCCAGCTGGCCCAGCCCGACTGGACCGCGAAGGTGTCGGCCATCCTGGCGCAAACGGGCATGGCAGCGTCCAGCCTGCAGCTGGAGGTGACGGAAAGCCTGGCCGCCCAGGATGAGCAGACCCAGCTGCGCCTGCACGAGCTGAAGGCGCTCGGCATCAAGCTGGCGCTGGACGACTTCGGCACCGGTTATTCGTCGCTGTCGAGCCTGCACCTGCTGCCGGTCGACACCGTGAAGATCGACCGCTCCTTCGTCTGCAAGGCCGACACCAGCCACCACCACCAGGTGCTGATCGAGGCCACCGTCAAGGTAGCCAGCAGTCTGGGCATGAACACCGTGGCCGAAGGCATCGAGACCGAGGCGCAAGCGCTGGCCGTGCGCGCCCAGCATTGCGCCAAGGGGCAAGGTTACTTCTACAGCCGGCCGCTGCCCACCGATGCGCTGGTGGCCTGGCTGCGGGAACGGACCGCCTGAGTAGCCTGCCGCTGCACGGCGGCCAGGCTGTCTGTAAGGTAAGCATGTGTCCGGCTGCTCCTACACGAATGGCCGACGTGTTCCTATGGTGTACCGACGAGATCGCTCGCATCATCGTCCTGTCAATCAAACAAGGAGGATTACCATGAAGCGCACCATCATGAGCACGACGCTCGCGGGCCTGATGGCCCTCGGCCTGGCAGCCTGCAGCTCGACCGGCACCGACTCGATGAACGGCAGCGCCAGCGCCACCAGCGGCGCAAGCATGTCGGGTTCGACCAGCAGCGGCAGCGACGTCAACGCCAACCGCACCGACGACAGCGGCACCACCGGTACCGGCGGCTACTATGGCAGCGGCGCCGGCGCGAAGAGCGGCAATGTTGCCCCGGCCACCGGCTCGGTCGGCACCGCCACCGGCACCATGGGCTCGGTCGGCACCACCGGCACCATCGGCACCCAAGGCACCACCCGCGAAACCGCCGTCCAGGGCACCAGCACCAGCGGCAGCGCCGGCAACTCGCAAAGCACCGGCAACAACGGCCGCTGATCGCCCCGCTTCGGCTTCGGCTTCGGCTTCGGCAAACACGCCAGCATGACCAGCGGCGTCCCGTCCTGAGCAGCCACGGCTGCAGGGACGGGACGCCGCCCCGTTTTTTTCTTTCCCTTTCCCGGCCTGGCCGGCATCCGGCGAACCGATTGATCGTCCGGCATGTCCTACAAGGGCTCTCGTTTCCATCCTATAGCAAACGGATGGGGACGCTCGCATGATGGAATCCTCGATTACCAACGGAGAACAACCATGAAGCGCACCTACACGAGCGTCGTCCTGGCCGGCCTGATGAGCCTGGGCCTGGCCGCCTGCAGCTCCACTGGCACCACCAATTCGTCGACAGGTTCGAGCACGTCCGGCAGCATGACCAGCGGTGCGGGCAGCAGCACGCCCATGACCGAGTCGCCCGAGAACCCGGCGCCGAAACCCAACGGGAATATCGGCATCAGCGGCTCCACCGGAACCACCAGCAACTCCAGCACCACGAATCCGAACAACGGCCGCTGAGTCCCCGCACCACGGCCTGCGCGCCAGCATGCCGCACGCCTGCACCAGCCGGAACGCGCCATGCGCTCCGGCTTGGTAAAATCCGGCTCCTTCCGGCCGACACACTCCCATCATGAAAAACTGGATCGCGCGCCTGTTCGGCGTCGCGCCACGGCGAGCAGGAAGCCCGGCCGACCAGGCTGCCACGCCTGCATCCGCCCCTGCTGCCACCCCTGAAGCCACCCCGGCCGCGCAGTCCGAGCCCGCCCTGTCCGACCCCGGGCCCGAAGTCGACCGCCGCTTCTACTGCTGGCTGGCCGGCAACATCGCGCATGAGGCCGCGCCCGCCACCGAAGCGCTGATCCTGGCCGAGCTGGCGCGCCTGGCGCGCTCCCCGGCCGTCGCCGCCGAGCTGGTGCCGCGCGTGCCCGCCGTCATCCCCGATTTGCTGCGCAGCCTGCGCGACGAGGACGTCTCCGGCGCCGACATCGCGCGCCTGGTGGCGCAGGACGTGGTGCTGGTGGGCGAGGTCATCCGCGAGGCGAACAGTTCCTGGTACCGGCCGCCGACGCCGGTGCGCACCATCGACGGCGCCCTGATCCTCCTTGGCCGCAACGGGCTGCGCATGCTGCTGGCGCGCGTGGCCTTCCGGCCGGTGCTGAGCATGCAGCCGGGGCGCTTCGCGAAACAGGTGGCGCCCCCGATCTGGCGCCAGTCGGAAAAGTGCGCGCTGGCCGCCAGCACCCTGGCGCCCACCACCGGCGCCGATCCCTTCGAGGCCTTCCTCGCCGGGCTGGTGCAGAACGTCGGCCTGATCGTCGCCTTCCGCCTGATCGACCAGGTCTGCCACGACGCGGTCCTGCCCGCGTCCGGGTCCTTCGTCGCCGCCCTGTTCGAATACGCCCGGCGCATGGCCCACGGCATTGCGCTGCACTGGGAATTCCCGGAGACCGTGGCCGGCGCCATCCTCGAAGGCAGCCGCGCGGACGCCACGCCGCTGGCCCAGGTGCTGGCCACCGGCGACCGCCTGGCCAAGCTGCGCCTGCTGGTCGATGCCGGCGCGATGGCGCCCGACGACCCGGCCGTGGCCGCGATTGTCGGCACCCGCCTGCGGCCCTGTTATGATCGCCTGGCCGATCAACCCGGAACCGAGGACGACTGAATGCCCTTCCCGATAGAACAAAAACTCGTCATAGGCGTGGCCTCCAGCGCCCTGTTCGACCTGTCCGAGTCGCACCAGGTCTACCTCGACCGCGGCGCCGACGAATACCGCGCCTACCAGGAACAGCACCGCGACACCATCCTCGGCAAGGGCGTCGCCTTTCCCTTCATCCGCCGCTTCCTGAACATCAACAAGTGCTTTCCGCAGCAGTCGCCGGTCGAGGTGGTGCTGTTTTCGCGGAACTCGCCGGAAACCGGGCTGCGCGTGATGCGCTCGATCGCCCACTATGGCCTGGACATCTCGCGCGCCGCCTTCATGAACGGCAAGTCGCCGTATCCGTATCTGCCGGCCTTCAATGCCTCGCTGTTCCTCAGCGCGAACGAGGAAGACGTGCAAAGCGCGATCGCGGTCGACTACCCGGCCGGGCTGGTGCTGCCCTCGCAGATCGCCGACGACGACGGCGACCTCGAACTGCGCGCCGCCTTCGACTTCGACGGCGTGCTGGCCGACGACGAATCCGAGACCGTCTTCAAGCGCAACGGCCTGGACGAATTCCACGCCCACGAAACCCTGCACGTGGCGCGCCCGCACAGCGCCGGGCCGCTGGCGCCGCTGTTTCGCCAGCTGGCGGTGCTGCAGCGGCTGGAAGACGAGGCGGCGCGCGACGATCCGGCCTACCGCCGCATCATGCGCATCGCCATCATCACCGCGCGCAACGCACCTTCGCACGAACGGGTGGTCACCACGCTCAAGAGCTGGGGCGTGTCGGCCGACGAGACCTTTTTCCTGGGCGGGATGGACAAGTCGCGCGTCCTCGGCGTGTTCAAGCCGCACATCTTCTTCGACGACCAGATGGCGCACCTGCGCGCCGCGCCGGGCGGCACGATTCCGATGGTGCACGTGCCCTTCGGGATCGCCAACCGGCGCCCGGCCGCGGCGGAAAGCGAAGCGCTCGCGACCGGCGCCTGAGGCGCAGCATGCGCCCTGCGGCTATGTTCGTTTCCGAACATGCAAAGCGGGCGCAGCCGGGCATACTTGCGCTACCGCTAAAAAGAAGAATACCGCTCCGCCATGTCATTCACGATCATCGCCATCCTGGTTGCGCTGCTGGTCCTTGCCACGCTCGTGCCGCTGTCGCAGCGCACGACCTGGCTGGTGCGCGACCTCGATTTTCCGCGCCTGCAGATCGCCGCCGTGGCGCTGGCCCTGCTGGTCGCCCAGCTGTCCCTGCTCGACCTGGGCGACTTCGAAACCGGGATCCTCGTGTTCGTCACCGCTGCCTGCCTGGCCTACCAGGCCTGGTGGATCATCCCGTACACCAGGGTGTACCCGAACGAAGTCAAGGCGGCGGTTTCCGGCGACCCGGACGAGCGCCTGTGCATCCTCACCGCCAACGTGCTGGCGCCGAACCACAATGCCGAAGGCCTGCTGGCCCTGATCCGAAAGCACCAGCCCGACATCTTCGTGACCCTGGAGTCCGACGCCTGGTGGCAGCGCCACCTCGACACGCTCGAAGGCGAATACCGCTACACCATGAAGTGCCCGCTCGACAATTTGTACGGCATGCACGTGTACTCGAAACTGCCGCTGGAAGACACGGCGATCCAGTTCCTGGTCGAGGACGACATCCCGTCGATGCATGCGATGCTGGTGCTGGAATCGGGCCGCAAGGTGCGCATGCACTTCCTGCACCCGGCGCCGCCCAGCCCGACCGAACACGCCGAATCGACCGAGCGCGACGCCGAGCTGCTGGTGGTGGCGCGCAGCGTGGCCGACCTCGACACGCCGGTGGTGGTGGCCGGGGACCTGAACGACGTCGCGTGGTCGACCACCACGCGCCTGTTCCGCAAGATCAGCGGCCTGCTCGACCCGCGCATCGGCCGCGGCATGTTCAACACCTTCCACGCCGGCATCCCGATCTTCCGCTGGCCGCTCGACCACCTGTTCCACAGCAAGCACTTCACGCTGGCGCATATCCAGCGCCTGCCGGCCTTCGGCTCGGACCACTTCCCGATGCTGGTCGAACTGGCCTACGACCGCCGCCATGGCGCGACCCAGGAGGGCCTGGAGGCGGATGCCGAGGACGAAGCCCTGGCCGACGAAAAGATCGCCGCCGAGCCGGTGCGCGTGGACGACGTGCACGAGCCGCAAGCGTGATGCCGAGGTGATGTCACGCGTGCGCTTTGCATCGCGCCGGCGACATCGTAGGGTGGGTTCTCGAACCCACCATGCGAGAGCAGGCCGCCATACCAGGTGGGTTCGAGAACCCACCCTACGCTTCACGGCGCCACCGAGGCCGCCCGCTTCAGGCAGCGCAGCGCAAACGTCGAACGCGTGTGCTTCACCCCCGGCAGCTTGTACAGCTTCTGGCGCAGGAAGCGCTCGTAGCCCTCGGTGCCGGACACCGCCACCTTGATCAGGTAATCGTATTCGCCCGACAGCAAATACGCCTCCATCACTTCCGGCAGGTCGGCCAGGGCGTCCGAAAACGCCTGGAAGATCTCGTCATCATGCCGGTCCACCGTCACCTCGATGATCACCGTGTCCGGCACGCCCAGCGCGCGCTGGTCGAGCACCGCCACATAGCGGTCGATATGCCCCGATTCCTCCAGTGCCTTAACCCGGTGCCAGCACGGCGTGGGCGACAGATTGACGGTCTCGGCCAGCTTCTGGTTGCTGATCCGGCCGTCGCGGCTGAGGGTGCGCAGTATCTTCCGGTCGATCTCGTCGAGCACGCCATCCTTCATCGCCGAGGCTCCTTTACAAAAAATTACGTGACGGGATAGTCCTTCTACTGTTTTGCCAAAGTAGAGAAGAACCTTCGCAGTATTCCACGAATGCCCCATGCATACGAAAGAATATTTTTTGTGCGGCGCAGTAAAATCGATGCCTCCCAGCTAAACATGCCAATTTGCTGCCGTTGCACTTGTCGATACAAACACGTTTACGGCGGCGCAGCAATCGAATTTTGGAGTATTCGTGTCAGAAGCAGCTTCTCGCAGCGCCCTAGGCTACCGCAACGATCCTTTCGCAGGCGAACTGCCGCTGATGCTGGCCGCGCCTGCGCTGTTCGCCGCCAACCTGGTGGTGGCGCGCTGGGCCGAGAGCGCCGCGATTCCGCCCGTCTTCCTGGCATTCGGCCGCTGGGCGCTGGCCTTCGCGATCCTGCTGCCGACCGTCGGCCCGCGCATGTGGGCGCTGCGCGGGACGCTGCTGGCCAACTGGCCGCGCCTGCTGCTGCTGGCCGGCCTGGGCATGGGCGTGGCCGTCGCCCCGCAATACATCGGCGCGCGCCATACCAGCGCGGCGAACATCGCCATCATCTTCGCGGCCTGCCCGGCCGTGGTGACCCTGATCGAAACCCTGGTGTGGAAGGCGCCGCTGTCCAAGCGCCAGGCCGTCGGCATGCTGCTGGCGATCGCCGGCGCGCTGCTGGTGCTGTCCAAGGGCCATCTCGAAGCGCTCGGCTCGCTCAGCTTCGGCCAGGGCGACCTGTGGGTGATCGCCGCCGCCAGCGGCTGGGCCCTGTACACCGTCTTCGGCCGCCGCCTGCCCTTGCCGCCGATGCCGGCCACCGTCAAGCTGGCCAGCCTGATCGGCGGCGGCGCGCTGGTGCTGGCGCCATTCGCGGCGCTGGAAGCCTGGACCGGCACGGTGCCGAACTTCGGCGACGCCCGCCTGTATATCGCGCTGGCCTTCCTCGCCGTGGTGCCCAGCCTGGGCGCCTACTTCTGCTTCGACCGCCTGGTCGGCATGGCCGGTCCGGCGCGCGCCAGCATGGCGCTCTACCTGATCCCGCTGTTCGCCACCCTGGCCGCCTGGCCGCTGCTGGGCGAAGCGCCGCAGGCCTATCACGCGGCCGGTTTCGGCTTCATCCTGGCAGGGCTGGTGGTCTCGAACATGCGCCGCAGGTAAACCGCGTCGGGCCGCTCGGTTGCGCGGGGCGAAAAGATGGTCGTTCGTCTATAATGAGCGGCCCATCGGCCCCGATTTTTCTCCAGCGAGAAGCACCGCCTGCATGCCTTTCGATCTCAACAAACATCTCCCCAAAGCGGGTAACCGTTTCGTCTTGCCGGCCCTCGCCGGTTCCTCCGACGCCTACGCCCTGGCCATTGCCGGCCTCGCGTTCAAGGCGCAAAAACAGATGCTCACCGTCATCGTGGCAAATGCCAGCGACGGCCAGCGCCTGCTCGACGAAATCGCGTGGTTCGCCGACGGCAAACTGTCCTGCCACCTGCTGCCGGACTGGGAAACCCTGCCCTACGACGCGTTCTCGCCGCACCAGGACCTGGTGTCCGAGCGCCTGGCCACGCTGCACGAGATCGGGAACGGCCACTGCAACGTGCTGGTGGTGCCGGCCACGACCGCCCTGGTGCGCCTGGCGCCGCCGTCCTTCCTCGCCGCCTACACCTTCTTCTTCCGCCAGGGCGAGAACCTGGACGAAGCGAAGCTCAAATCGCAGCTGACCCTGGCCGGCTACACCCATGTGTCGCAGGTGATGTCGCCGGGCGAATACTCGGTGCGCGGCGGCCTGATCGATTTGTTCCCGATGGGTTCCGCCCTGCCCTACCGCCTGGATTTGTTCGGCGACGAGATCGAGACCATCCGCACCTTCGATGCCGACACCCAGCGCTCGCTGTATCCGGTGAAGGAAGTGCGCCTGCTGCCGGGCCGCGAATTCCCGATGGACGAAGCCGCCCGCACCGCCTTCCGCGGCCGCTGGCGCGCGCGTTTCGAGGGCGATCCGTCGCGCTCCCCGGTGTACAAGGACATCGGCAGCGGCATCGCCTCGGCCGGCATCGAGTACTACCTGCCGCTGTTCTTCGAGGAGACGGCGACCCTGTTCGACTACCTGCCGAAGGACGGCCCACTGGCCATGGTCGGCGACATCGAGGCGGCCATTCAACGCTTCTGGATGGACACCGAATCGCGCTACCGTTTCCTGAAGAGCGACCGCGAACGGCCGATCCTCGAACCGGCCGAACTCTTCCTCGGCGCCGAGCAGTTCTTCACCTGCGCCAAGCCGCACGGGCGCTGGAACATCCCGCGTGACCCGCAGGCGCCCGCGTCCGAACTGTCGGCGCCGGTACCGGACATTGCGGTGAACCGCCGCCTGGAAGACCCGCTGGCGAATTTGCGTTCCTACCTGGCCCGCACGGATTGCCGCGTGATGATCTGCGCCGAATCGAACGGCCGCCGCGAGACCCTGCAGCAGTATTTCAACGAGTACAAGCTGGACCTCGTGCCGGTCGAAGGCTTCGAAGGCTTCCGTGCCTCCGATGCGAAACTCGCCCTGGGCGTGGCGCCGCTGCAGGCCGGCTTCGAACTCTTCGAAGACGCCAGCGGCTGCATCGCCTTCATCACCGAGACCGAGCTGTATGCCGGTTCGGGCCGCCGCGCCGGGAAGAAGAAGCAGGAAGCGACCAGCCAGGTCGAATCCATGGTGCGCGACCTGTCGGAGCTGAAGATCAACGATCCGGTGGTACACATCAACCACGGCATCGGCCGCTACATGGGCCTGATCTCGATGGACCTGGGCGAGGGCGAGACCGAGTTCCTGCACCTGGAATACGCGAAGGACACCAAGCTGTACGTGCCGGTGTCGCAGCTGCACGTGATTTCGCGCTACTCCGGCACCTCGCCCGAAGACGCACCGCTGCACACGCTCGGCTCCGGCCAGTGGGACAAGGCCAAGCGCAAAGCGGCCGAGCAGGTGCGCGACACCGCCGCCGAGCTGCTGAATCTGTACGCGCGCCGCGCCGCACGCCAGGGCCACTCGTTCGAGTATTCGAGCATCGACTACGAGAACTTCGCGCAGAGCTTCGGCTTCGACGAAACGCCGGACCAGGCCGAAGCGATCCACAACGTCATCAAGGACATGACCTCGGGCCGCCCGATGGACCGCCTGGTCTGCGGCGACGTCGGCTTCGGCAAGACCGAAGTCGCCTTGCGCGCCGCCTTCATCGCCGTCATGGGCGGCAAGCAGGTGGCGATCCTGGCGCCGACCACCCTGCTGGCCGAGCAGCACGCGCAGACCTTTGCCGACCGCTTCGCCGACTGGCCGGTGAAAATCGCCGAGCTGTCGCGTTTCAGGACCGGCAAGGAAATCAACAACGCGATCAAGGGCATGGCCGACGGCACGCTCGACATCGTGATCGGCACCCATAAACTGCTGTCGCCGGACGTGAAGTTCACGCGCCTGGGCCTGGTGATCATCGACGAGGAACACCGCTTCGGCGTGCGCCAGAAGGAAGCGCTGAAAGCCTTGCGCGCCGAGGTCGACGTGCTGACGCTCACCGCGACGCCGATCCCGCGCACCCTGGGCATGGCGCTGGAAGGTTTGCGCGACTTTTCCATCATCGCCACCGCGCCGCAGAAGCGCCTGGCGATCAAGACCTTCGTCCGCAGCGAAGACGGCTCCGTGATCCGCGAGGCCTGCCTGCGCGAGCTGAAACGCGGCGGCCAGATCTACTTCCTGCACAACGAAGTCGAGACCATCGAGAACCGGCATGCGATGCTGAGGGAGCTGTTGCCGGAAGCGCGCATCGGCATCGCCCACGGCCAGATGCACGAGCGCGACCTGGAAAAGGTGATGCGCGACTTCGTGGCCCAGCGCTTCAACATCCTGCTGTGCACGACCATCATCGAGACCGGCATCGACGTGCCGACCGCGAACACCATCATCATGCACCGCGCCGATAAATTCGGCCTGGCCCAGCTGCACCAGCTGCGCGGGCGCGTCGGCCGTTCGCACCACCAGGCCTATGCCTATTTGCTGGTGAACGACGTCTCGAGCCTGACCAAGCAGGCGCAGCGCCGCCTGGACGCGATCCAGCAGATGGAAGAACTGGGCAGCGGCTTCTATCTCGCCATGCACGACCTGGAGATCCGCGGCGCCGGCGAAGTGCTGGGCGAGAACCAGTCGGGCGAGATGCTGGAGATCGGGTTCCAGCTGTACTCCGACATGCTGAACGAAGCCGTGCGTTCGCTGAAGGCGGGCAAGGAGCCGGACCTGGCGGCGCCGCTGTCGACCACCACCGAGATCAATTTGCACTGCCCGGCCCTGCTGCCGGCCGACTTCTGCGGCGACGTGCACGAGCGCCTGTCGATTTATAAACGCCTGGCCAATTGCGAAAGCCAGGGCAAGATCGACGACATGCAGGAAGAGCTGATCGACCGCTTCGGCAAGCTGCCGGAACAGGTCAAGGCGCTGATCGAAACCCACCGCCTGCGCATCGCCGCGAAAACCGTGGGCATCGTCAAGATCGACGCCCACAGCGAGGCGGCAAGTCTTCAATTCATGGAACAGCCGCCGATCGACCCGCTCAAGATCATCACGCTGATCCAGAAGAACCGCCACATCAAGCTGGCCGGCCAGGACAAGCTGCGCATCACCGCCGCCATGCCGGACCTGGCCACGCGCGTGACGCAGGTGAAGCAAACCATCAAACAACTGCTGGCTTAAGGATAGGTTGAACGACGTGACGATGAATCTGGTATTGCAGGGGCCTGGCGCTGCGCAGGCCTTGTTGACGGACGTAGCCGCCCTGGCGCGTCCCGCGCGGTCGGTGGCGATCTCGGAGCACGCGCTGCGCTTCGAGGGCGTGGATGCCTCGCCTGAAGTGCGCGACCGCGTGGCCGCGGCGGCCTATGCGGCCGGCGTGGACGCCACCTTCATCGCAGCCGGCCGCACGCTGGCCGACTTCCGGCTGGTGGCGATGGACATGGATTCGACGCTGATCACCATCGAGTGCATCGACGAGATCGCGGACATGCAGGGCCTGAAGGCCCAGGTGTCCGAGATCACGGAAGCGGCCATGCGCGGCGAGCTCGATTTCGCGGCCAGCCTGACGCGGCGCGTGGCCCTGCTCGAAGGGCTGGAGGCGTCGGCCCTGGCGCGCGTGTACGAAGAGCGCCTGCGCATCTCGCCGGGCGGCGAAGCGATGCTGGCGGCGGTGCAGGCGGCGGGCCTGAAGACCCTGCTGGTCTCGGGCGGCTTCAGCTTCTTTACCGAGCGTTTGCAGGCGCGCCTGGGACTCGACTACGCGCATGCGAACGTGCTGGAAGTCGAGAACGGGCGCCTGACCGGGCGCGTGGTCGGCGGCATCGTCGACGCCGAGGAAAAGCGGCGCACTGTGGAACGCGTCTGCGCGCAACTCGGCATCGCACCACGGCAAGCCATCGTCATGGGCGACGGCGCCAACGACCTGCGCATGATGGGCATCGCCGGCCTGTCGGTGGCCTTCCGCGCCAAGCCGGTGGTGCGTGCGCAGGCCGGCATCGCCCTCAACTTCAGCGGGCTCGACGGCATCCTCACGGTACTGGCCTGATCGGGGCCGCATCCTGTAGGGTGGACCGGGCCACGAAAGGCGGGTCCCCCGCCCACGCGTCGATCGTTAGCAGCGAGATGATCTGGTACGCCAACGAAGCCGATATCGATCACCGCGTGGGCACCTTCGGTGTAGCGCCCCCGGCTCTACACCCCCACCCTCCTGTATCCCAGCCGCCGGCTCAAGCATGCGTAGGGTGGGCGCCCCGTGCCCACGGGTTCAACCCATATTTGCTTACCTTTAAATTCTTTGCACCCTGCAAGGAATTGCCATACCACAAGTCCAATTCACCAACTCCCTGCGCCAGCGCAAACTCCCTGCTGAGTTTCTATTGAGTCGCCCCCACCGGAAGCATAGATTGGACACATGGGCCACCGGCCGCGTGTCGCGATTCCGGGGCCGCCTTCATCCATGGAGCGTAGGTATGCACGAGCATTTGCCTGTCCCACCCAGCGGGCCTGCCGCCCGCCCGGCACGCCGCAATTTCCTGCGTGCTGGTCCATTGCTGGCTGCCAGTCTCGCCGTGCCGGCCTTGCCGGCACGCGCCCAGTCCGGCGCCGGCGAGCGCTGGAGCGCCACCTGGGGCGCGGCCCCGGCCGGCCCGCCGCCCAGCGCCAGCACGCAAAGCTACACCAGCCAGACACTGCGCCTGGTCGTCCACACCAGCATCGGCGGCAACCGCGTGCGCGTGCGCTTCTCCAACGAAATGGGCAGCACCCCGCTGCGCATCGGCGCCGCCAGCATCGGCGTGCGCTCGTCGAGCTCGGCCGTCTCGCAATCGACCCTGCGCACCCTCAGCTTCGGCGGCCAGTCGGCCATCACCGTCCCGGCCGGGGCGCCGGCCCTGTCCGACCCGGTGGAACTGGCGGTGCCGGCCCAGGCCGATCTCGCCATCAGCCTGTACTTGCCGGGCACCGTACAGGCCACCACCCTCCACGACATGGCGCTCACCAGCAGCTACGTGTCGCCGGCAGGCGACTACACCTCGTCGGTGTCGATGCCGGTGTCGCGCTCGATCACGTCCTGGCCCTTCCTCACCGAAGTCGACGTCGACGGCGCCGCCTCCACGCTGATTGCCATCGGCGACTCGCTCACCGACGGCGCGCGCAGCACCGGCAACGTCAACCGGCGCTGGCCCGACTACCTCGTGCGCCGGCTGCAATCGTCGCTCGGCGCCGGCGGGCGCATCGGCGTGGTCAACCGCGGCATCAGCGCCAACCTGCTGCTCAACGACTACGCCACCGCGCTGGTCGCCGGCCGCGACGTGCTCGAACGTTTCGACCGCGACGTGCTGGCCACCGCCGGCGTGCGCTACCTGGCGGTCCTGATCGGCATCAACGACATCAGCTACAGCTCCGGCTCGAACCCGATTCCCGCAGCCGACCTGATTGCCGGCTACCGCCAGGTGATCGCGCGCGCCCATGCGCACGGCATCACCGTGATCGGCGCCACCTTGCCGCCGATGGAAGGCTTCGTCTACTACACGGCGGCGCGCGAAGCGGTGCGGCGAGCGGCAAACAGCTGGATCCGCTTCAGCGGCGAATTCGATGCCGTGGCCGACATCGAGGCGGCCCTGCGCGACCCGAACGATCCGGCGCACATCCTGCCCTTGTACGACAGCGGCGACCACCTGCACCCGAACGATGCCGGTTACCAGGCGATGGCGAATGCCTTTCCGCTGGCGCCCTTCGTGGCGGCGACCACGCCGCCGCTGGATTTCCTGAACCGGTATTGACGAGCACCCCTGAGCCAGCAACTGCCGCGCAGCGAAAGCCCGGCGCCAGCAGCACGGCGCCGAGGTTTCCGGTGTCCCTTCACCTGTAACAAGCTGTAATTCCGCGCCAAAATGTACGCCGACAAACTATCATGGCGACATCAGGAGGACCGCCATGAAAAAACTCATCGTCATTTCTGCCGCCCTGGCGGCACTTACCGGCTGCGCCACCCAGTATCCGGGTCCGGCCAACTACGGCACGCGCGGCTATGCCCAGGCACCGGACGCCAACGGCTGGCAAACGGTGTCGGTGACGCCGGTACCGCTGGGCACGGGCGCGCGCTCCGGCGACGCCGGTGTGGTCACCAGCTCGCCGGTCGTCGTCAATCCGGCGCCGGACAACGTCGTCTATTCGTCGCAACCGGTGTATGCGCCGCAATCTGTGTACGGTGCACCGGTCTACGGTACGCCAGTGTACGGCGCGCCGGTTATCGTGCAGGATCCGTACTGGTATCCGCCGGTGTCGATCGGCCTGGGCTTCAGCTTCGGACGCAGCTGGGGTGGCGGCCATCGCCACTACGCGCCACGACCGCGTTTCCACCGTCGTTGACCGCTCGGGCGGCGCGCAGTTCTGCTGCCTTGCGCCGTACCGATGCACCAAAAAGGGGAGGCCGCACACACGTGCGGCCTTTTTTTTGCGCAGCAGAATACGCCCCTTCCCTTACCGATTTCTTACGTCCGAGCATTCCGTTTGCATGGTGCGACGCGTCACAGCAATCGATTGCTGTTGGCCAATTGCTAACCTACAATGCATTGTCGATGGCGCTCTGGCGGTGTCGTTCCGCCCGGGCTACAGCGTACCGAAACACCTAATAAATCCACGGAGACAGCAATGAATTTCAAGATGAAAGCATTGGTTGCAGGTGTAGCACTCGGGTTCTCGATGTCGGCAATGGCGGCCGATCCGATCAAGATCGGCGTCACCGGGCCGTTCACCGGCGGCTCGGCGCCGATGGGCGTATCGATGCGCGACGGCGTCAAGCTGGCGGTGCAGGAGATCAATGCCAAGGGCGGCGTGCTGGGACGCCAGTTGCAGATGGTCGAGCGCGACGACGAAGCGAAACCCGAACGCGGCGTGCAGATCGCCCAGGAACTGATCAACAAGGAACGCGTGGCCGCCACCGTCGGCTACATCAACACGACGGTCGCGCTGGCCTCGCAGCGCTTCTACCAGAACGCCAAGATCCCGGTGATGAACAATGTCGCCACCGGCTCCGTGATCACCAAGCAGTTCGCCACCGCCCCCGAGAACTATGTGTTCCGTAACTCGGCCAACGACACCATCCAGTCGGCGATGATCGTCGAGGAAGCCGTGGCCCGCCGCGGCTTCAAGAAGGTCGCGATCCTGGCCGACTCCACCAGCTACGGCCAGCTCGGCCGCGAAGACCTGGAAAAGGCGCTGGAGAAGAAAGGCATCAAGGCCGTCACGGTCGAGAAGTACAACCTGAAGGACGTCGACATGACGCCCCAGCTGCTGAAAGCCAAGCAGGCCGGCGCCGAAGTCGTGCTCACCTACGGCATCGGCCCCGAGCTGGCCCAGATCGCCAACGGCATGGAAAAGCTGAACTGGAAGGTGCCGATGATCGGCAGCTGGACCCTGGCCATGGCCAACTTCATCGACAACGCCGGCAAGAACTCCGAAGGCACGCGCATGCCGCAGACCTTCATCCAGGAGGGCGACAACGCGCGCCGCAAGGCCTTCATCGACGCCTACACCAAGGCCTACAACCCGCCGAACGGCCGCATGCCGTCGGCCGTCTCGGCCGCCCAGGGCTATGACTCGATCTACCTGCTGGCCGCCGCCATGAAGCAGGCCGGCAGTACCGAAGGCCCGAAGGTGAAAGCCGCACTGGAAAACCTGAACGAAAAGGTCGAAGGCGTGGTCACCACCTACAGCAAGCCCTACAGCAAGGACGACCACGAAGCGATCAACTTCGAGAACACGCGTTTCGGCGAAGTGCGTGGCGGTCGGGTCGTACTGGCTAAATAAGTGCCGGCGAAATGAACGTCGCACCTGGCCGCAACACGGCCTGTTCCAGGCTGTACACAAGCCGTACATAAGCTGCACCTTGTCGTGACACGGCCGGCTCCTGCAACGGGAGCCGGCTGCGGGCGCGCGTAGCCGCCCTGTCATTCGTAGTCGCTTCTTCGTCGACCGGCGGCGCACGCGCTGCCACTGGGGTGAACATCATGGAAATTCTTTTGCAGCTGGTCTTCAGCGGGATCGCGCTCGGCATGATCTATGCCGTCATCGCATTCGGCTACCAATTAACCTTTGCCACGTCCGGCACGCTGAACTTCGGCCAGGGGGAAGCCCTGATGCTCGGCGCCCTGGTCGGCCTGAGCCTGGCCGGCAGCGTCCACGGCGGCCCCTATCTGAGTTACTGGCTGATGATCCCGGTCGTCATCCTGTTCGGCGCCTTGCAAGGCGCCTTTGTCGAGTGGATCGGCGTGCGTCCGGCGATCAAGCTGAAGTCCGAATTCGGCTGGATCATGTCGACCATCGCGCTGGCCATCATCTTCAAGAACATCGCCGAAAACATCTGGGGCAAGGAAGACATGCCCTTCCCCTCGCCGCTCGACTCGACCCCGTTCCAGGTGATGGGCGCCAACGTCCAGCCGATGCAGGTGGCCGTCATCATCGGCGCCCTCCTGATCATGCTGGCGGTCGAGCTGTTCAACCGCAGATCGATCTACGGCAAGGCCGTGGTCGCCACCTCGAACGACCGCGACGCCGCCGGCCTGATGGGCATTAACACCGGCCGCGTGATCACCTTCTCGTATGCGCTGTCGTCGGCCACCGCCGCCTTTGCCGGCGTGCTGGTGGCCCCGGTGACGCTGACCGGCGCCACCATGGGCGCCTCGCTCGGCCTGAAGGCCTTTGCGGTAGCGATCATCGGCGGCCTGACCTCGGGCGTGGGCGCGATTGTCGGCGGCCTGATCATGGGCATCTCGGAAACCACGGCCGGCTACTACATCTCGACCGGCTACAAGGACGTGCCGGCGCTGCTGCTCCTGCTCCTGGTGCTGGCCATCAAGCCGTCCGGCCTGTTCGGCAAAGCCGCGATCAAGAAGGTGTGACGATGACGAAAAAAACCCTTCTCGCCGCCGTCATCGGGATCGCCGCGCTGGCGCTGTTCCCGCTGTTCGTGACGAACCCGTATTATGTGCACCTGGTCGAAACCATCCTGATCTACGCGATCCTGCTGTTCGGGCTGGACATCGTGGTCGGCTACACCGGGCAAGTCTCGCTCGGCCACGCCGGCCTGTTCGGCATCGGCTCGTATGTGACTGCGGTGTTGATCATGCACTTCGGCACACCGTGGTTCCTGGCGGTGCCCGCCAGTATCGTGGTGACCGCGCTGTTCGGCGCCATCCTGGCGCTGCCGGCCCTGCGCGTCACCGGGCCGTATCTCGCGATGGTGACCCTCGCCTTCGGCACCATCATCCAGATCCTGATCAACGAGATGTCCTTCATCACGCAAGGGCCGATGGGCATCACGCTGACCAAACCGAGCCTGTTCGGACGCGAGCTGCACGAAACCGAATACTTCTACATGGTGGCGATCTTCATGGTCGCGGCGCTCACCGTGGTCCACTTCCTGCTCAAGTCCCACTTCGGGCGCGCCTTCGAGGCCCTGCGCGACAGTCCGATCGCCTCGGACTGCATGGGCGTGTCGGTGTACCGCTACAAGGTGTATGCCTTCGTGATCAGCGCCGGCCTGGCCGGTCTCGCCGGCAGCCTGTATGCCTACTCGGAGCAGTACGTCTCGCCGAACACCTACAACTTCGAGCTGACCATCCTGTTCCTGCTGGCCGTGATCATGGGCGGGCGCAAGACCCGTACCGGCTCCATCATCGGCGCCATCATCGTCGTCATGCTCCCAAGCCTGCTGGCCGACATCGTGCTGTTCCGCCAGATCGCGCTGGCCGCCGCCGTGCTGGGCGTGGCCGGTTCGGCGATTGCGCTGGCGCGCGGACGCACCACGGCGCGCAAGGTGCTGGTGCCCCTGGTCGCCACCATCGGCCTGGCGATCTGGGCCTACCGCATCGAAAACATGGTCGACTGGCGCCTGACCATCTTCGGCCTGATGACGCTGTTCGTCGTCTACTACCTGCAGGACGGGATTGTCGGCTTCTTCCGCCAGTTGCTGGGCCGGCGCGTGGCGCATACGCGGGCGGTGGATGCCGACCGCCAGACCGACCCGTTCGAGGGCGTGGCAATCGAGGCCGGCAGCGGCGGCGGCGATTTGCTGCGCGCCGAGCAGATCCTGATGCAGTTCGGCGGCCTGAAGGCGCTGAACCAGGTCGATTTGAACGTGCAGCGCGGCGCCGTGCACGGCCTGATCGGCCCGAACGGCTCGGGCAAGAGCACGATGATGAACGTCCTCACCGGCATTTATAAACCGACCGCAGGCAGGGTGGTGTTCGCCGGCGATGCCATCACCGGCCGTTCTCCCTCGCAGATCGCGCTGGGCGGCGTGGCGCGCACCTTCCAGAACGTGCAGCTGTTCGGCGAGATGACCGCCACCGAGAACGTGCTGGTCGGCCTGCACCACAGCTTCCGCTCGAACGTGTTCGACGCCATGGTGAAAACGCCGCGCCTGCGCCGCGAGGAAGCGGCGGCGAGGAAGCGTGCCGCCGCCATCCTCGAATTCGTGGGCTTGTCCGATCTGGCCGACGAGGAAGCACGCAACCTCCCCTACGGCAAGCAGCGTCTGCTGGAAATCGGCCGCGCCCTCGGCCTGAACCCGCGCCTGCTGCTGCTCGACGAACCGGCCGCCGGCCTGACGGCGCCCGACATCCGCGAGCTGATGGCGATCATCCGCAAGATCCGCGACCACGGCATCACCATCATCCTGATCGAGCACCACATGGATGTCGTGATGTCGATCTCGGACACCGTGACCGTGCTCGACTTCGGCCAGAAGATCGCCGAGGGCAACCCGGCCAGCGTGCAGGCCGATCCGAAGGTCATCGAGGCCTACCTGGGCGGCGCCAGCGAAGCCCCCGCCCCCGCCGCCCCCGCCGCGACTGCCGCGACTGCCGCCAGCGCGGCCCGCAACTGACAGGAGACACGCATGCTGAGCATACAAAATCTGGAAGCGGCCTACGGCAAGGTGCAGGTCCTGCACGGCATCTCGCTCGACGTGCCGAAGGGCAGCCTGGTGACCCTGATCGGCTCGAACGGCGCCGGCAAGACCACCACCATGCGCGCCATTTCCGGCATGATCAAGCCGCGCGGCGGCAAGGTGACGCTGGACGGGAAAGACATCACCGGGCTGGATTCGCACCGCATCGCGCGCAGCGGCCTGGCGCACTCGCCGGAAGGCCGGCGCGTGTTCGCCACCATGAGCGTCACCGACAACCTGCTGCTCGGCGCCTTTCCGCGCTTTACCCGCGCGCGGCCGAAAGGCGACGTCGCGCACGACCTGGAACGGGCAATGGAACTCTTCCCGCGCCTGAAGGAGCGGCGCGAGCAGCTGGCCGGCACCCTGTCCGGCGGCGAGCAGCAGATGCTGGCCATGGCGCGCGCGGTCATGCTGAACCCGGACGTGGTGCTGCTCGACGAACCTTCGATGGGCCTGGCGCCGATCCTGGTGGAAGAGGTGTTCCGCATCATCACGCGCCTGAAGTCCGAAGGCGTGACGATGCTGCTGGTCGAGCAGTTCGCGGCGGCCGCACTGAACGTGGCCGATTATGGCTACGTCCTGGAGAACGGCCGCATCTCGGTGCACGGCCCGGCGGAGAGCCTGAAGCACGATCCGAAGGTGGTGGCGGCCTACCTCGGGGGCGGCCACGCGCACTGAGTCCGGCCCTGCGCCAGCCGGCACGGCAGGGCTGGCGGCGCGCGACTACCTCGCCGCCGGCTGCGTGGTGCTGGTCTGGGGCACGAATTTCGTGGCCATGAAACTCGGCCTGCGCGAACTGACGCCCTTTCAGCTGGGCGCGGGACGCTACCTGCTGGCCTTTTTGCCGCTGGCCCTGTTCGTGCGTCCGCCACGGCTGGCGGCGCGCTGGGTGCTGCTGTACGGCCTGACCCAGGGCGTCTGCCAGTTCGGCCTGCTGTTCCTGGCGCTGCGCGCCGGCATGTCGGCTTCGCTCGCCTCGGTGATCCTGCAGATGCAGGTCTTCTTCACTGCGCTGTTCGGCTTCGTCCTGCTGGGCGAACGGGTCGGCCGCCCCCTGCAAGCGGCGATGGCAATCGCCGCGCTCGGGCTGGGCTGCTTCTGCCTGGACTTCGCCACACGCGGCGGCGCCGGCGTCACCCTGGCCGGTTTTCTCCTCACGGTGGCATCGGCGGCGATGTGGGCGGCCTCGAACATCGTGGTGCGCCGGGCGCGTACGGCGGCGCCGGACTTCGACGTACTGCCTTTCATGGTCTGGAGCAGCCTGGTGCCGGTGCTGCCTTTCGTGCTGCTCTCACTCGCCTTCGATCCGCCCGCCACGCGCTGGGACTGGCGCGGCCTGTCGCTTACCTCCTGGGCCTCGCTTGCCTACCTTGGCTGGTTCGCCACCATCCTCGGCTATGCGATGTGGACCGGACTCCTGAAACGCCATCCGGCCAACCGGGTTGCGCCCTTCAGCCTGGCCGTGCCGGTGGTCGGGATCGCTGCCGGCATGCTCGGGCTGGGCGAACGCATCACGCCCTGGCAATGGGCCGGCATCGTGCTGGTGGTGCTGTCGCTGGCGCTGGTCGTGTTCGGATCGCGCTGGCCGACGCGCCAGCGGCGGCCCGGTGCGCCGTTATAATGTCCAGCTTTACGCTCTCATTCAGCCATGGACTTCTCCAAACTCAACCGCTATTCCGGCTCGCGCGCTTTCTGGTTCCTGTTCGGGATGATCCTGGGCGTCAGCGGCCTGTTCCTCGGCCTGCAGCGCGGCCTGGTCGGCGAATCCCTGGTCGGCTTCGGCCTGATCCTGCTCGGCATCCAGGGCCTGCTGCGCCCGGTCGTGCTCACGCGCGCCGGCAAGATCAGCAAGGAAGAAATGTCGCGCGAGGTGTCGATCGGCAGCGATGCGCTGCACGGCGGCCTGTCGCTGCTGATGGCGGCGTCGCTGGTGGTCGGCATGATCCTGAAGTACCTGGTCAAGATGTAGACGGTCAGGGACGTCCGAACAGGTCATGCGCATCCAGGATGGCATAGGCAATCTCGGGCCGTTCCTGCAGCAGCCGGCGCACCGCCGCCGGCACCGATTGCCGCACTTTCCTGCACAGTCCGGGCTTTTCCTCGAGCACGACGATGATGCCGCGCACCGTGCGCACTTCGTTCGGCCCCGGTTCGATGCGCAACTCCGCGCCGACGTTCTTGCGGATCAGGGCCTGTACGTGCTGCAGGTCGGCATAGCTGTCGACCCGTTCGATGCGTGCGATCAGGTTTTGTTCCTGCTTGCGGTCGATCGCCAGCGGCCGGTGGTCGGCCTGCGGATCGGCCAGCACCCGTTCGTAATCGCAGCTGCAGGCGCCGGGCGGGCATTCGACGCGCACCGGGAAAGGCAGATTGACAGCCGCAACGTTCATGCCGCGCCTCCTTCCGTCACGCGTGCGGCGCCCGCCACCGCATCGAGCAAAGCGCACATGCGCTTGTGGTGCGACCCCTTCCAGAACACGCGCCGGCAGGCGTCGCAGGTATGGAACTCGTCGTGCAGTTCGCGCACCGAAGGCGGCAGCGCGTCCAGCACGAATGCCTTGTCGACCGCGCGCAAGGCCAGGTTGCAGTGCAGGCACAGTGAAAACGGCCTGGCGCTGGCGGCAAGGGCCAGCCTGTCGTAGAGTTCGCGGAATTGTTCTGCCGGCTTGATCGCATGCAGGTAGCAGCCCTGGACGACAGCGCGGCGCTTCAGTAGCTCGCGGTCGCGCGTCAGGACCACGCGGTCCTCGTCGGCCGCGATGGCGACGATCTCGTCGTCGCCGTAATGGTTGTCGTACAGCGTGTCGAAACCAGCCATGCGCAGCAGGCGCGCCAGGCCGCCGAGATGGGCATCGGCCACGAAGCGCGGCGGCGCCTGCTGTTCGCCTGGCGACAAGCGCGGCACCCGCGTCAGCGCCGTCACGTCCAATGTCGAGAACGCCGGGTAGACCGCGACCCGGTCGCCCTCTTCCAGCAAA
The DNA here is from genome assembly GCF_030411995.1 of Massilia sp. YIM B02769. Lineage (GTDB taxonomy): Bacteria > Pseudomonadota > Gammaproteobacteria > Burkholderiales > Burkholderiaceae_D > Telluria. The sequence goes on along the minus strand of NZ_JASNRC010000015.1, from coordinate 55,925 downwards.
CGCTCGAATCCGCTCGATTCGCCGTCGACGAGGATGAGCCCAACCTCGGTGTGCGGCACGCCCAGCGCCTCGACCATGTGCTTGACGGTGGCGGCGCGCGCGCAGGGCGAACTGAAATCGCGTCCGCGCCGCTCGCGCGGCAGGAAGTCGCCCAGTTCATCGTAGAAGCGGAACGTCGCCGTGACCATGGCCGCAGTATCGCAGTATTACAGCGCCAGGGGCGTTCCGTCCCGGCACGCACGCAACACGTCGAGCGCGTTCGGAACCGCCTCGAAGGCCGCCGTGTTGTCGAAGACGACCCAGGCCCGGCGCCCCGCCGCCCTGTATCCCTCCAGCTCGCGCACCAGCGCCGCCAGGAATTCAGGCGAATAGGCCGAGTAATAAATGCGCGGCGTGCCGTGCAGGCGCATGTAGATGTCCTGGGTGGTCGGCACATGCGGCCCCGGCTGGCCCGCTGCCGGATCGGCGATCACGCGCGTGACGCCGCGCTCGCGCAGCAGTTCGGTGGCGGTGTCGCTGAACCAGCTCGGGTGGCGCCCTTCGCAGGCGAGCATGCAATCGAAACGCTCCTGCAGGCGCAGGAAGAAATCACGCACCGTCACGTCGTGGAAGCCGAACTTGGGCGGCAACTGCACCAGCAGCGCGCCGAGCTTGTGGCCCAGCGCCTTCACTTCGCCGGCAAAGCGATCGAGGGAGGCGTCGACGTCCTGCAGCGCCGCGTCGTGGGTGACGGCGCGCGGCACCTTGACCGCGAAACGGAAAGCATCGGGCACGCTCTCGGCCCAGCGCGCGTAGGTCTTCGGTTGATGGGGCCGGTAAAAGGAGGTATTGATCTCGACCATCGGGAATACGGCGGCGTAGCGTTCGAGGTGGCTGCCTTCGATGGGGAATGCGGCGGCGGCATCCTTGTGGATGCTCCAGCCGGCGCAGCCGATCAGGTGGGTACAGGCGTGCTGGGGTGTGCTCATGCGGCGTTTTGCAATAATAGTAAGAATCATTCTATGCCCGACGCCCTTCCTGCGGCGCATGCTTGGGCCGCCGCGGCGCCCGTGCGAGCGGACGACGCCCCGGCTGCGGGCAGCTTACAATCACGGCAACAGCAACCATGCAAGCCGAGGAGAACCAGTGAGCGACCCCATCCATATCGTCTGCCCCCAATGCGAGGCCATCAACCGCCTGGCGCCGGCGCGCCTGTCCGACAACCCGGTCTGCGGCAAGTGCGCGCAAACCCTGTTCAACGGCAAACCGCTCGACGTGACGTCCGAGCAATTTAACCGTCACATCAGCCGCAACGATATCCCGGTGCTGGTCGACTTCTGGGCCGAGTGGTGCGGGCCGTGCAAGATGATGGCGCCGCATTACGCCCAGGCCGCGCAGCGCCTGGAACCGCAGCTGCGCCTGTTGAAAGTCGATACCGAGCGCGCCCAGGACGTGTCGGCGCGCTTTGCGATCCGCAGTATTCCGACGCTGGCCTTGTTCAAGGGCGGGCGCGAAATCGCGCGCCAGGCCGGGGCGATGGACGCCGGCCGCATTGCCGCCTGGGTCCAGTCCCAGCTGTAAGGAGGCCGCGCACGCTTGGCGCAGCGTTGGCGAAATTGCCACGCCCCGCTGCTACAATCGGGGCATATCGGATCAACCCGGACCATCCCGAAGGAGAGCCAGCATGTCGCAACAACTCGTACTCGATGGCGATACCGAAGACGCCAAGCAACTCGCGCGCATCCTCTACCTGGTGCACGCCGCCACCTTCTTCTTCTCGCTCGGCACCTTGTCGATCCTGCCGGTGATCGTCAATTACATCAAACGCCCGGAGACGGTCGGCCTGGTCTACAGCCACCACAGCTGGATGATCCGTTCTTTCTGGTATTACGTGCTGTGGATGGTGGTCGGCGGCATCCTGTTTGCCACCGTGGTCGGCATCCCGCTTGCCTTCCTGATATGGGGCGTGGCCTGGGTTTGGAAGGCCTATCGGCTGATTCGTGGTTTTTTGGATCTGAACAGCAACAAACCGATGCCTCTTTGAGTTCGTCTTTACACATTTCGGCAAATTCGCAGCTAGAATGCTTGCCTGAAGGCATCACTCACTCCAGGGCGAAATATGAAATCGGTACAGCAGGAAGTCGACGAGCGCAGCAACCTTACGGGCACCAACAAATTCGAGCTACTGCTGTTCCGCCTTGGCGGCGACGAGCATGGCGAGCGTAGCGAGCTGTTCGGCATCAACGTATTCAAGATCCGCGAGATCGTCGCCATGCCGGCGATCACCGCGGTGGCCGGTTCGCCGGCGCACGTGCTGGGCGTGGTCAACCTGCGCGGCCAGATCATCCAGGTACTCGACCTGCCGGCGATTGCCGGCGTCAAGCCGAAGACGGGCCTGAACATCATGCTGGTGACCGAGTTCGCCCGCACAACCCAGGCCTTTGCGGTAGAAAGCGTCGAGGAGATCGTGCGCCTCGACTGGAGCCAGGTGATGTCGGCCGAAAAGAGCGCCGGCAGCGGCATGGTCACCAGCATCGCCCGCCTCGATGGCGAAAACGGCGAACCGGGCCGCCTGGCCCAGGTGCTGGACGTGGAAACCATCCTGCGCAACATGAACCCGGACTCCGGCCCGGATATCAGCCAGCAGGCAGTCGGCGCCAAGATCCAGATCAAGCCTGGTTCGATCGTGCTGGCGGCCGACGATTCGGTCGTGGCGCGCGCGCTGATCGAGCAGGGCCTGGACGCGATGGGCCTGCCTTACGTGATGACCAAGAGCGGCAAGGAATGCTGGGACCAGCTGAACAGCATCGCCGCCCAGGCCGAAGCCGAGGGCAAGAGCATCAACGACAAGGTGGCCCTGGTGCTGACCGACCTCGAGATGCCGGAGATGGATGGTTTTACCTTGACCCGCAACGTCAAGAAGAATGCGCGCTTCGGGAGTATCCCGGTGGTGATCCACTCGTCGCTGTCGGGGACCACGAACGAGGAGCACGTCAAGAACGTGGGCGCGGATGCGTATGTGGCCAAGTTCTCGGCCGAGGATTTGTCGGCGACCTTGCGCCGCGTGCTGAAGCAGTAAATCGCTTGGTGGCTGAGGCGTTTGTGGCGTCCCGGCCAAGTTTCGATTGTTCGAACGCCTCAATGGTGGGTACAAGTACCCACCCTACAATTGGCAGGTTGCGTAGGGTGGGTACTTGTACCCACCTTGTCGCCTCATCAACGCAAAGCCGGCGTCACCGAAGCCCGCAGCCCCAGCATCACATCTTCCCGAGCGCCCGCTCGATATCCGCAATCAAATCATCCGGCTCTTCCAGCCCGATATTAAAGCGCACCAGCGTCCCCTTCTCCTGCCAGTCGCGGCGAATCGCCTGCATCTTGTAGGGCACCACCAGGCTGTTCGCCCCGCCCCAGCTATACCCCAGCCCGAACAGCGCCAGCGAATCGACGAAGCGGTCCGTCTGCGCCTCGGTATACCGCTCGTCGAAGATCACCGAGAACAGCCCTCCCGCGCCCGTGAAATCGCGCTTCCAGTTCTCATGCCCCGGACACTCCTCGAAGGCCGGATGCAGCACGCGCACGATCTCCGGACGCGCCTTCAGCCAGGCCGCCACCTTGCGCGCCGCCCGGTCGTGGGCCTCGAAACGCAGCTTCATGGTCGGCAGGCCGCGCATGATCAAATACGCGTCGTCGGGGCTGACGCCCAGGCCGAGGCGCATGTGGGCCGTGGCCAGTTTGTCGTGCACGGCGCGCTCGTGCGTGATGACGGCGCCCATCAGCAGATCCGAGCCGCCCGACTGGTACTTGGTCAGCGCGTGCATGACGATGTCGACGCCGAGGTCGAAGCCGCGCAGGGCCAGGCCGGCGGACCAGGTGTTGTCCAGCGCCACCAGCACGCCCTGGGCGTGGGCGGCGGCGCAGATCGCGCGCAGGTCGGGCACTTCCATCGACACCGAACCGGGGGCTTCGGTCCAGATCAGCTTCGTGTTCGGCTGGATCAGCTCGGCGATGCCGGCGCCGACCATGGGGTCGTAGTAGCGCGCGGTGATGCCGAAGTCCTGCTGCAGCCAGCGGCCGAGTTCGCGGTTCGGGTTGTAGACGTTATCCGGGAGCAGGACATCGTCGCCGCTTTTCAGGAAGGCGAAGTCGACCATCGAGATCGCGGACAGGCCCGACGGCGCGAGCAGGCAGTGGGCGCCGCCTTCGATTTCGGCGAGGCGCGCTTCCAGCGTGAAGGTGGTCGGCGTGCCGTGCAGGCCGTAGGTGTAGGCGGTCTTGTTCTTCCAGTCGCCGGAACGCAGGGCCGCTACGTTTTCGAACAGGACGGTGGAGGCGCGGTGGATGCCAGGGGGATAGGCGTCGAAGCCGGCCGGCGCGGTGTAGTCGGTGTGGACAAGGGTGGTTTGGAGGGACTTCTTGGTCATGGGGGCCCTTTCGTTCGAGGTGATTTCGTTCGCTTGAAAAGACAATGCCGGCGCTGCTAGTACTGACAGCGGCCGGCATTTCTAGAGTGCTATACAGCGTGGGCTCAAGAGCCCACCCTACGAAAACCGGGCCGATTTCCGGGCCCGGCTTGACGATCATTTACGCGACGCTAGCCCACAGGTCGTGGGCGTCGGCCTTGGTGACGATGACGTCGGCGAACTGGCCGACGGCCAGCTTGGCCTTGCCCGGCACCAGCGAGCGCTTGATGTGGACGACGCCGTCGATTTCCGGCGCGTCGGCAGCCGAGCGTCCGATGGCTTCGCGCGGATTGACTTCGTCGATGATCACGCGGATGGTCTTGCCGACCTTCGCCTGCAGGCGCTTGGCCGAGATTTCTTCCTGCAGCAGCATGACGCGCGCGCGGCGTTCTTCGCGCACGGCTTCCGGCACCGGGTTCGCGAGTTCGTTGGCCGTCGCGCCTTCCACCGGCGAGTAGGCGAAGCAGCCCAGGCGGTCGATCTGCGCTTCGCGCAGGAAGTCCAGCAGGTACTCGAACTCTTCTTCCGTCTCGCCCGGGAAGCCGGCGATGAAGGTCGAGCGGATCGTCAGGTCCGGGTTCATCTTGCGCCAGGCCAGGATGCGGTCCAGGTTCTTTTCGCCGCTGGCCGGACGCTTCATGCGCTTCAGGACGTCCGGGTGCGCGTGCTGCATCGGGATGTCCAGGTAAGGCAGGACGTGGCCGTCGCCCATCAGCGGGATCGCCTGGTCGACGTGCGGATACGGGTAGACGTAGTGCAGGCGCACCCAGGCGTCGTACTGGCGCGCCAGCTGGCCCAGGGCTTCCACCAGTTGCGTCATGTGGGTCTTGATCGGGCGGCCGTTCCAGAAGCCGGTGCGGAACTTCACGTCGACGCCGTAGGCCGAGGTATCCTGCGAGATCACCAGCAGTTCCTTGACGCCGGCCTTGAACAGGTTTTCGGCCTCGATCAGGACTTCATGGATCGGGCGCGAGACCAGGTCGCCGCGCATCGACGGGATGATGCAGAAGCTGCAGCGGTGGTTGCAGCCTTCGGAAATCTTCAGGTAGGCGTAGTGCTTCGGCGTCAGCTTGACGCCGTGGTCCGGCACCAGGTCGATGAAGGGGTCGTGCGGCTTCGGCAGGTGCAGGTGCACCGATTCCATGACTTCGGTCACGGCGTGCGGGCCGGTCACGGCCAGCACCTTCGGGTGCACCTTGGTGATGATGTCGTCACCTGCCGCATCCTTCTTCGCGCCCAGGCAGCCGGTGACGATCACTTTGCCGTTCTCGGCCAGGGCTTCGCCGATGGCGTCGAGCGACTCCTGCACCGCGGCGTCGATGAAGCCGCAGGTGTTGACGATCACCAGGTCGGCGCCCTCGTAGGACTTGGCGGTCTGGTAGCCCTCCGCACGCAGCTGGGTCAGGATCTGCTCGGAATCGACCAGCGCCTTCGGGCAGCCGAGCGAGACGAAGCCGACCTTCGGGGCCACTTGGGCGCCGGTGGCGATATCGATACTGGTGGGGAGAGGATTGCGACGGAGTTCAGTCATGGAGAGGACGGCAAATGTTCTGGGCAATCCGCGATTGTACCCGAAGCGGCGCTCCCGGAAAACCGGGGGGCCGTTTTTGCCGTCCGCCGCGAGGCGGAGGTGTTGTACGCAGGTGCGTCGTGCCGACCGTGGTGGGTTCGAAGAACCCACCCTACCACGCGTTATTTCTTGTCGGTCGGCGGAACCGGCGGGAACGGGAAGGCGCTGAACAAGGCCTTGCTCTGGTTCTGCATCTGCTCCTGCATCTGCACGAACAAATTCTTGCTCTGGTCGATGTAGTTGTTCATCATGCCTTGCATCATCGGACCCTGGACGTTCATGAACTGGGTCCACATCTCCGGACTGAAAGGCTTGCCTTCCAGGGCGCCGGCGGCGTTGCTGGTGAACTTGTTCTGGATGTCGGTGAACGCCTGGACGTTCTTTTCCAGGTAGGAACCCATCATGCCCTGCATGGCGTGGCCGTAGTAGCGGATGATCTGGGCCAGCACCGAGCTCGAGAACATCGGCACGCCGTTCGCCTCCTCTTCGAGAATGATCTGCAGCAGGATGCTGCGGGTCAGGTCCTCGTTCGACTTGGCGTCGACCACGGTGAACTCGTCGGCATCGAGCACCAGCTGCTTCACATCCGTCAGGGTGATGTAGGAGCTGGTCTGGGTGTCGTACAGGCGACGGTTCGGGTATTTCTTGATCAGGCGTTCAGTACTGTTTTTTGCACTACTCATCTCATTTCCTAAGTTGCGCCAGGCTTCGTCGGCCGCGCTTTTGAATGATGACCATGCAGCCGGTTTCTACCGGTTCCTGCTGTCTCCTCGTACCGCTACAGGTCCAGCAATCCGGAATTGCTGGTGCAGGTGCAGCAATTAACGGTTTTACCACTCAATTTATGTCTAGGCAATACCCGCACGCTCATCAGTCAGCGCGGACCTTGACGTAGCGCCCCGGCGCCGGCTCGGACGGCAGGTAGTCCGCGTTGCCGGCCTGGGCAGGCGCCGGCACTTCCGCCCCGCCGTTTTCCTGCAGGAAGCGCGCCCATTCCGGCCACCAGCTGCCCTTGTGCTCGACCGCGCCGGCGAACCAGTCCTGCGGCGTGCGCGGACGGGTCTTGCCGTTCTTGTCATTGGTCCAGTAGCTGCGCTTGCCCTTCGAGGCCGGATTGATCACGCCGGCGATGTGGCCGGAGGCGCCCAGCACGAAGCGGTTCGCCTTGGCTTTCTTCGGGTTCAGCAGGTTCATCGAGGCGAACGCGGCGGTCCAGGGCACGATGTGGTCTTCCTTCGAGCCGTAGATGAAGACCGGCGCGTCGATGCGGCCCAGGTCGACCTGCTCGCCGCAGACGGTCAGCTTCCCCGGTTGCTTGAGCTTGTTTTCCAGGTAGGTGTTGCGCAGGTACCAGCAGAACATCGGCCCCGGCAGATTGGTGCTGTCGGCGTTCCAGTACAGCAGGTCGAAGGCCGGCGGGGTCTTGCCCTTCAGGTAGTTCTGCTGCACGTAGTTCCACACCAGGTCGTTCGGACGCAGGGCCGAGAAGGTGGTCGCCAGGTCGCGTCCCGGCATGATGCCGCCCTTGGCCAGGGACTGTTCGCGCAAGGCCACCTGGGCTTCGTCGACGAACACTTCGAGCACGCCGGTATCGTCGAAATCGAGCAAGGTGGTCAACAGGCTGAGGCTGGCCGCCGGCTGCTGGCCGCGCGCCGCCAGCACCGCCAGCGCACTGGCGGCAATCGTGCCGCCGACACAAAAGCCGAACACATGGGTCTTGGGCTGGCCGCTGATCTTGCGCACGACGTCGATCGCCTCGATGGCGCCGCGCTCGACGTAATCGTCCCAGCCCAGCGTGCCCATCGATTTGTCGGGGTTGCGCCAGGACACCATGAACACGGTATTGCCCTGCTCCACCACGTAGCGCACGACCGAGTTTTCCGGCTGCAGGTCGAGGATGTAGAACTTGTTGATGCAGGGCGGGATCATCAGCAGCGGCACCGCGCGCACCGTCGGCGTCGCTGGCTTGTACTGGATCAGCTGGAACAGATCGTTCTCGTAGACCACCTGGCCCGGCGTGGTGGCGACATTCACGCCGACCTCGAAGGCCGACTCGTCGGACTGCGAGATGCGGCCTTTCTGCATGTCGGCCAGCATGTTCTGCAAGCCCTGATTGAGGCTTTCGCCCTTGGTCTCGATGAGTTTCTTCTGCGCTTCCGGATTCGTTGCCAGAAAATTGGCCGGCGACATGGCATCGACCATCTGCTGCACCGCGAAGCGGATTTTCTGGTGCTCGCGCGGCGGCGCCTCGACCGCCTCGGCCAGCGCCAGCATGAACTCGGCGTTCAACAGGTAGGAGGCGGCCGAGAAGGCGGAAAACGGATTCGCCGTCCATTCGGAAGCCGAGAAACGGCGGTCGTGCAGCTCGGGGGTCTTGCCGAGCATCATCTCCTGCCAGAGTGTGCCCGCTTTCTGCAAATAGTCCTGGCGCAAGGTTTCCAGGCGCGCCGGAGCGATGCTAACCTGAAAGTCCTTGAGGATGCCGGCCAGCGGATTCGCGCCGAGCGCGGCGCCGTTCAGGGGATTGGGGGCGGCGCCAGTCGCGGCCGGCATCTTCAGCCATCCTTGCCAGGCCGACGGGTCGGTCAGCTGGTTCATCCAGGAAGCGGCGAAAGCGTGGGGGTCGGGCATGTTCATGTCGGCGTCCGTTGTTTAGAATCGGTGGTCAACTGGAGAAAAGCATGTGGATCGTTGCAGTCGGCTGGGCCTATGTCGTCATCCTGATGGCGGCAACCGAAACCTCGGTGATTGCCGGAATTATGACTTTTTTCGGCTATTGCGTGTTGCCCTTGTCTATACTTTTTTATATCGCCGGGGCGGGAAAGCGGCGCGCGCGTCGCGCCGGCGCATCGCCGCGCTCGCCATCTTCCCATGATGGCGCCGATGCCAATTTGCCGCTGATGACGCACGGCTTCTTCCTGCCGGCCTCGGATAACCCCACCGATTGCGGCAGCGGCAGCGCCGACAACGGCGGATGCGACGGTGGCGGCGGCGATGGGGGTGGCGGCGGCGGCGACTAGCAAAGTATGCTCGACGCCCCCGGCCCTACTTGATTGAGCCAGATCAAACTCGCCTGGCGCCCCGTTACACCGTCGCGGCGGTATGAATAAAAACGGTCGCGTTCGGTGGCAGTGCAGTGGATGCCGCCGGCGATGCTGGTCACCCCATCGCGTTCCAGCATCAGGCGTGCCAGGGCAAACATGTCGGCCAAATACTTGTCGCCGAGCTCAGGCTGGCGGCGGAAGGCAAAGCCGATGTCCACGCCCGGCAGCGCCGCGGCAAAGCTGTCGAACACGTCCTGCCCCACCTCGAAGGCCAGCGGCCCGATTGCCGGGCCCATCCAGGCGGTGATCTCGCCTGCCCCGGCCGTCCGCATCGCCTTCACCGTTTCGCCCAGCACTCCGCCGGCCAGGCCGCGCCAGCCGGCATGCGCCGCGCCCACCACCTTGCCGGCGCGGTCGGCGAACAGCACAGGCAGGCAATCGGCGGTGAGGATGGCGCAGACCACGCCGGGCTGCGTAGCGATGCTGGCGTCGCCAATTCTTACCGGCTGCTCCGGGCCGACGCTGGCGGCATCGACCACGCCGTTACCGTGCACCTGGGAGATCCAGGCCGGCCGGCCCGGCAGCAAGGCCTGCAGGCGCGCGCGGTTCTCGGCCACGGCCTGCGGGTCGTCGTTCACGTGCAGGCCCAGGTTCAGCCCGCCGCCGCCGAGTCCGTCGTCATACGGCCCCTGCGACACGCCGCCGGCGCGGGTGGTGGCCAGCGCCTTGACATTGGCGGGCGCGTCCGGCCACTCGGGAATGACGAGCGTGGCCGCGTCCATCAGGCGGCTTCCGGCTCGTCGATGCCGGCCTTGGCGATCAGCTCGGCGAAATCGTCGGCCAGCGGCACGATCCATTCGCAGTGTTCGCCGGTGGCCGGGTGCACCAGGCCGAGGCGGCGCGCCTGCAGCGCCTGGCGGTGGAACACCGGGCTCAGGTGGGTCTTGCCGTAGACCGAGTCGCCCACCAGGCCGAAGCCGATCGACAGCATGTGCACGCGGATCTGGTGGGTGCGGCCGGTTTCCAGCGAGCAGCGCACCAGGCTGACCGGACGGCGGTCGAGCATGCCTTCGGCCACGCGCTCGTAATGGGTGATCGCCGGCTTGGCGCCCATGCCGGTCGAGACCGCCATCTTGACGCGGTCCTTCGGGTGGCGGCCCATCGGCGCATCGATCGTGCCCGACAGGTTCGGCGTGCCCCACACCAGCGCGAAGTATTCGCGCTTCACGGTGCGCGCCTGCAGCTGGCGCACCAGGTCGGTCTGGGCGGCCAGGGTCTTGCCGACCACCATCAGGCCGCTGGTATCCTTGTCGAGGCGGTGCACGATGCCGGCGCGCGGCACCGAGCCCAGCTGTGGCGCGTGGTGCAGCAGGCCGTTCAGCAGCGTGCCCGACCAGTTGCCTGCGCCCGGATGCACGACCAGGCCGGCCGGCTTGTTGATCACCATGATGTGCTCGTCTTCATAGACGATGTTCAGGGCGATCGCCTCGGGCGCGAAGGCGGTGTCCTCGGGCGCCGGCTGCGGTTCGACGACCACGGTTTCGTCGCCGTAGGCGGTGTTCTTGCCGCGGGCCGGCTTGCCGTCGACCAGCACATGGCCGCCCTCGAACCACAGCTGCAGGCGGCTGCGCGAGAACTGCGGCACCAGCGCGGCGACAACCTTGTCGAGGCGCTGGCCGCAGGCGTCCGCATCCAGGTGCAGGGTGATCGGAGAGAGGTCGATGCCGCTCGCGGCAGGAAACTCGGCAACGATTTCGTCGTCGAAATCGGGGTCCAGGGGCAAATCCGCCGAATTCGGCGCAGGAGTTAATATCACGTCAGTCCCATCGGCTATAATCAGCCGTTCGTTGAATCTCGGTAAAACTTTTCTGCAAAAAGCTATGCAAAAAAAATTGTTGGTGGTGGTTGCTACGAGTGCCTTGCTGGCCCTGTCCGGTTGCGGCATGTTGCCGTCGAAAACCGACGAGGCCCAGAAGTGGTCAGCGGAGAAATTATACGCTGAGGCACGCGAAGAGATGAGCGCCGGCCAGTACGATGCGGCAATCAAGCTGTTCCAGCGCCTCGAATCGAACTATCCGTTCGGCACCTACGCCACCCAGGCACAGATGGAAATCGCCTACGCCCACTACAAGGCACGCGACCAGGCCGAAGCCCTGGCGGCGGTCGAGCGCTTCATCAAGCTGCACCCGAACCATGCGCAAGTCGACTACATGTACTACCTGCGCGGCCTGATCAACTTCAACGACCAGATCGGCTTCCTGAGCGTGATCTACTCGCAGGACCCGTCCGAACGCGATCCGCGCGCGACCCGTGAAGCCTTCGCCGCCTTCAAGGCCCTGGTCGACCGCTTCCCGAACAGCAAGTACGCGCCGGACGCCATCGCCCGCCTGAACTACCTGATCAACGCGATGGCCCAGTACGAAGTGCACGTGGCGAACTACTACTTCCGCCGCGGCGCCTACATGGCCGCCGTCAACCGTGCGCAGAATGCGGTCAGCGACTACAGCGAATCGCCGTCGCGCGAGGAAGCGCTGTTCATCATGATCCGCGCGTACGACAAGCTCGGCATGTTCGACCTGCGCGACGACACCCAGCGCGTGTTCCTGCTGAACTACCCGGACAGCCGCTTCATGAACCCGAACGCCGCCGGCGACGCGCCGTGGTGGAAGTTCTGGTCGAAGTCGGGCGCCAAGCCGGCGCCGAAGGATGTGGTGGCGAAATAATCACCGCGGCGCGGTGATGATGAACATCGTTGGCCACATTGACGGCGCAACGTACGGTGGGCACTCCGTGCCCACGCGGAACGATGATCATAGTTGGCGGTGTTCACGGATCATTGTTGGCGCATCGCTGTGCCGACGTCTGAACGGTGTGCGGTGCTAACGACGCTAACGATGCGCTGTTTGCACTGCCAACAATGCTCATCGTTCCGCGTGGGCACGGGGTGCCCACCCTACGCCTTGCGCCGGAAAATCCAGTTGCGCTCGGTTGACCCTTCGGCGACAAATGCATACCCATCGACATCGAACGCCTTCAAGGCCTGCGGATCGGTAATGCCCTTCTCGATCGCATAGCGCGCCATCATGCCGCGCGCCCGCTTGGCGTAGAAGGAAATGATCTTGTATTTCCCGTTCTTCCAGTCCTCGAACACCGGCGTCACGACCGGCGCATCGAGCAGCTTGGGCTTGACCGACTTGAAGTACTCTTCCGATGCCAGGTTCACCAGCGCCGTCGAGCCGGTCTCCGCCAGCTGGGCATTCAGGGCGCGCGTGATCGCCTCGCCCCAGAAGGTATACAAGTCCTTGCCGCCCGGATTGGCGAGCCGGGTGCCCATTTCCAGGCGGTAGGGATGGATCAGGTCGAGCGGACGCAGCAAGCCATACAGCCCCGACAGGATGCGCAGGTGGCGCTGGGCAAAGGCGATGGCGTCAAGCGGCAGGCTGCGCGCGTCGAGCCCGCCATACACGTCGCCGTCGAAGGCCATCACGGCCTGGTGGCCTTCGGCATGGTCCGCCGTCCAGCTGGCGTAACGCGCCACGTTCAGCACCGACAGGGGGTCGGAAATGTGCATCAGGTCGCCCACCTGGCCGGGCGACAGGTCGCGCAGCACACCGATCAGCTGGCCGGCGCGGTCGATGAAATCGGGGAGCGTGTGTTCCTGGGTGGGGCTCGGGGTCTCGAGGTCGAGGGATTTGGCAGGCGATAAGACAAGCAGCATAGAAACCTAACAGTGCAAACGCAAAAGCAATTAATATTTCCTATATGATACCCGCTTCCGCCCCCGTCATCATTCTCGATACCAATGTCTGCCTGGATCTGTTTGTCTTTCACGACAAACGCTGGGACAGTCTCCTGCAGGCCATCGAGCGCGGCGAGGTCCAGGCCGTGACGCGGGCCGATTGCCGCGACGAATACCGCGTGGTCCTGCACTACCCCCACCTGCCCCTCGACGAGGCCAGCCGCGCGCAGGCCGCCGTCCGTTTCGACGAGCTGATCACCGTGGTGGCGCCCGACAGCAAGCCGATCCGCCTGCCTGTCTGCAGCGACCGCGACGACCAGAAATTCCTGGAACTGGCACGCGATGCGAACGCCGCCATCCTCGTCACAAAAGACAAAGCCCTGCTGAAACTCGGCCGCAAGACCGCACAGGCCGGCCTGTTCCGCATCATGCTGCCCGAGGCCTGGGTGAAAGCGCAGACGCAGGCGCTGGCACCGGCACCGGCGCCGGTAGAATAGCCAGACCGACCACTTCGTTACCGACCATGAGCACTCCCGCACTGCAGTCGCGCCTGCCCGCCGTTGGCGCCACCGTCTTTTCCACCATGTCGGCCCTCGCCGTCCAGCATGGCGCCGTCAACCTCGGCCAGGGCTTTCCCGACTTCGGCTGCGATCCGCTGCTGCTCGACTACGTCAACGAGGCCATGCGCGCCGGCCACAACCAGTATCCGCCGATGCCGGGCGTGCCGGCGCTGCGCGAGGCCATCGCCGCCAAGATCGGCAAGCTCTACGGCCGCAGCTACGATGCCAACACGGAAATCACGGTCACGGCCGGCGCCACCCAGGCGCTGACCACGGCGATCCTGTGCTGCGTGCATCCGGGCGACGAAGCCATCGTCATCGAACCGGCCTACGACAGCTATGCGCCCGCCATCGCCCTGGCCGGCGGCGTGGCGGTGCCGGTCAGCATGGAAGTCGGGCCGGATGGCTACACCGTGCCCTGGGACAAGCTGGCGGCCGCCGTCACGCCGCGCACCCGCCTGATCGTGGTGAACTCGCCGCACAACCCCACCGGCGCCATCCTGCGCCGCGCCGACCTCGAGCGCCTGGCGGAGATCGTCGCCGGCACCGACATCCTGATCCTGTCCGACGAGGTCTACGAACACATGGTCTACGACGGCCAGCGCCACGAATCGATGGCGGGCCATCCGGTGCTGGCCGAGCGCGCCTTCGTGGTGTCGAGCTTCGGCAAGACCTACCACGTGACGGGCTGGAAGGTCGGCTACGTGGCCGCGCCGGCGCCGCTCAGCGCCGAGTTCCGCAAGCTGCACCAGTACAACGTGTTCACCGTAAACACGCCGATGCAGCATGGCCTGGCGCGCTACATGGCGAACCCGGCGCCGTATCTCGAACTGCCCGCCTTCTACCAGCGCAAGCGCGACCTGTTCCGCGCCGGCCTGGCCGGCACGCGCCTGCACCTGCTGCCGGCCGACGGCACCTATTTCCAGTGCGTCGACTACAGCGCGATCTCCGACCTGCCGGAAGCCGAGTTCGCGCAGTGGCTCACGAGCGAATGCAAAGTGGCGGCGATTCCGGTGTCGGCCTTCTACAGCCAGGCGCAGGAGTCGGGCATCGTGCGCTTCTGCTTTGCCAAGCAGGACGACACGCTGCAGCTGGCGCTGGCGCGGCTGGCGCGGCTGTAGGTGCCCGCCGCGCAAAAAACCGCCGCGTCGTGCTCATCAAGCTTTAGCCACCGTCCGGCCTGGCCGGCTTGCCCAGCTTGGCCAGGATGCTGACGATGATGCCCAGCGTGCCGATCGTTGCCATGAATGCGTCCAACATGATCTCTCCCTTCGGTTAGCGCCCCAGCAGCACAGGGGCGTAGGTCTTGGTGAAAAAGGCCAGTGTGATGCAGGACGTGGCCAGCAAGGTGACGGCGCGCACCACGTCGGCAGGCGTGCGGCGGCCCAGCCAGGCGCCGCCATACCCGCCGCCGAGCGCGCCGGCCAGCATGCCCAGCGTCGCCGTCCAGTGCACGGCATCGGCCAGTACGAAGGCCAGCACGGCCACGGTGTTCGCCGCGCTGACGAGCAAAGTACGCGGCGCGTTCAGTTGCTTCAGGTCGCGCCGGTCGAGCAGGCCCCAGACGGCCAGCATCATGATGCCGACCGCGCCGCCGAAATAGCCGCCATACACGCCCAGCCCGAACTGGATGGCCAGCACCGCCTGCGCGCGGATCCGGCAGCGGGCGCGCAAGGCGTCGCCGATGCGCCTGCCGAAGGCCAGGGCCAGCGAGGCCGCCAGCAGCAGCCAGGGCAGCACGAAGCGGAATGCGTGCGACGAGGTATGCAGCAACAGCAGCGCCCCGAGCAGGCCGCCGGCCAGCGTCGTCCCCAGCAGCGCACGCATCGGCACCTTGCCGATCGGCCCCAGGCCGTCGCGGTAGGCCCAGGCACTCGCCAGCCCGCCCGGGAACAGCGCCACCGTGCTCGATGTGTTCGCCTGTACCGGAGGCACGCCCGCCATCATCAAGGCCGGCAGGCTGACGAAGGAACCGCCGCCGGCCAGCGCGTTCATGGCGCCGGCCAGGATGCCGGCCGAAAAAGTGAGGAAGATCGTGTCCATGGCGGCTATCCTAGTTGCGGCACCCACCGTAGGCAATCTGGCAATTCCGGTGCTAGACTTGGGCGTTTCCGAAAGCAGGAGCGTTCAATGCGGTTTGACTTGGTGGATTTGCGGCTCTTCCTGAGCGTGGTGGAGTGCGGCAGCCTGACCCATGGCGCGCGGGCGATGCACCTGGCGCTGGCCTCGGTCAGCGAGCGCATCGCGGGCATGGAAGAGGCGCTCGGCGCGCCCCTGCTGGAACGCAACCGGCGCGGCGTGCGCCCCACGCCTGCGGGCGAGTCGCTGGTGCGGCATGCACGCTCCATCCTGGAAGGGGTCGAGCAGATGCGCGGCGAGATGCGCACCTATGCCACGGGATTGAAGGGCCGCATCCGGCTGCTGTCGAACACGGCCGCCATGGCCGGCTTCCTGCCGCCGCGGCTATGCCGTTTCCTGGCCGCGCATCCCGACCTGGCGATCGACCTCGACGAGCGGCCCAGCGTGGAAATCGTCCAGGCCCTGGTCGACAAGCGCGCCGACATCGGCGTCGTGGCCGACATCACGGAATTGACCACCCTGCAGACCCACGCCATCGCCAGCGACCAGCTGGTGGTGGTGGCAGGCCATGGGCACCGCCTGGCGCGGCAGGCGGACGTCGCCTTTGCGGAGATCCTGTCCGAGCCGATCGTCGGCATGGCGGACACCGCGCTGGAAACGCACCTGGCCGAACGCGCCGCGCGGCTGGGACGCCAGCTCGACTACCGCATCCAGTTGCGCACGACCGAGCACGTGGCGATGTATGTCGAGGCCGGCATCGGGGTATCGATCATGTCGGCGGCGCTGGCCCGCGGCATCCGGCGCGACCTGGCGATCCTGCCGCTTGCCGAAGCCTGGGCCGCGCGCCAGCTCTACCTGTGCGCGCGCGATTTCGCGGCGTTGCCGCAGCATGCGGGCTTGCTGGCGCGCCAGCTGATGGAGAATGCTGACTAGCGTGCCACCTGCTGCAGCTTGCGCTCGACGAAGCCCTGCAGCTCGTTCGAGAGCGTACCC
Source organism: Massilia sp. YIM B02769 (assembly GCF_030411995.1). Classification (GTDB taxonomy): domain Bacteria; phylum Pseudomonadota; class Gammaproteobacteria; order Burkholderiales; family Burkholderiaceae_D; genus Telluria. The sequence continues at coordinate 39,501 of NZ_JASNRC010000015.1, read as the reverse complement.
GCCGCCTTTGCGCGGCGGTAGGCGTCGGCCGCTTCGGCATTGCGCTTCTCGGCCTGCAGCGACAGGCCCAGGCCCATCCACCACACGCCGTTGTCCGGCGCACCGCGCAGGGCGTGCTGGTACTGGTCGATGGCTTCGCGGTGGCGGTTCTGGCGTTGCAGGGCGCCGGCCAGGAAGGCGTGGTACTCGCCGTTGCCGTTCGCGTAGGGAAGCGTGCGCAGCAGGGTCTCGATGCCGTTGCCGCCGCGTTCGATCTGCAGGCGCGCGAGCAGCATCGCCATCGCCGGCTGGCGCGCGTCGAGCGCCAGCGCGCCCTGCAGTTCCAGCACCGCCTCGTCGCTGCGCTTGTTTTCGACCAGCAGGCCGACCAGGGTCTGGCGCGCCGCGTCGTGGCGCGGGTTGACGCGCAGGGTCTGCTGCAGGCCGGCGATCGCTTCGGTGACGCGGCCGTCCTGCAGGCTGGCCAGGGCGCGGCGGTAGGTGTTGTCGGCACGTTGTACGTTTGTCTCGCTGCGGCCCTGCCCGGCTGCCGGGGCGGCGGCGCCCTCTTCCGCGTCGACAGCAGCAGCGCCGGCGGCGGACTCCTTGCGCTTCAGGGCGGCGACCCATGCGGCATCGGTGCGTGTGGTCGCGGCGGCCTTGTCCTGCTCGGCGCGCAGGCGGCGTTCGGCGGCGGCGCGTTCGGCGGCCGGCAGCGCGGCGATGCGGGCTTCCTCGGCCGCCCAGCGGCGCGCCAGGCGTGCCTGCTCGGCCTGGAAGCGCGCGTTGGCGACGGCCCAGGTGGTGGTCGACGGCGCAGGGGCGGCGTCACGCGCAGGCGCGCGGCGCACGGGCTTGTCCGCCGCTTGCGCGGCAGGCGCCGGCTTGCTCACTGCCGGCGCCGCCGCTTCGGGTTCCGGTGCGGCGGCCATTTCCGGCTCGTCCGCGGGCGCAGGTGCAGGCTCCGAGACCGCTGCGGGCGGCGCCACCTCGGCCACCGTCACCGGCGCCGGTTCGGCCGGCGCCGGCACGGCAGGCGCGGGCTGTGCCACGGGCGGCGCATTGAAGGTCTTGCCCTTGAGCGGCAACACCATCCAGGCGGTGACGCCCAGCGCCACGGCGATCAGACCGGCCGTGATCGCCGCGATCCGGCGCTTCGAGCGCAGGGCCGCTTCCGGCGCCACCGGTTTGACGTCGGACGTGATCTCCCCCGCACGCGCATTGCCGCGTGCGTCCAGGTCCTGCAGCATTTTATTTATCAGGCTCATCGTACAAAAGTCCAGGCAAGTCCTGCGGCCATCGCGCCCAATGCGCCAACCCCGGCCAGCCAGGGCCAGGCGCGGCGTTTCGCCGCCAGGGTATCCGCCGCCGCGGCGGCCACGTGCGCGGCCGTCACCTGCTGGCGCCCCTGGCCGTAGCACAGCATCAGTGCCTTGTGCGCGAGGATGTTCACCAGGCGCGGGATGCCGCCGCTGGCGCGGAACAGACGCGCAATGGCCGCCGGCGCAAACAGGCGCGCGCCGCCGAAGCCGGCCACGCGCAGGCGGTGCGCGATGTAGTAATCGAGGTCGTCGCGCCCCAGGGGGCCGAGGTGGTAGTGGAAGGTAATGCGCTGGGCCAGCTGGCGGATCGACTCCTCCTCCAGCTTGCGGTTCAGTTCCGGCTGGCCGAACAGCACGATCTGCAGCAGCTTGCGCTTCTCGGTTTCCAGGTTCGTCAGGAGCCGCAGCGCCTCCATGGTCTCGAGCGGCAGCGCCTGGGCTTCGTCGATGCACAGCAGCACGCGCTTGTCCTGGCCGGCCAGCCGCAACAAATGGTGGGTGATGGTCTTCAGCAGCTGGTGCTGGTCGACCTCGCGCTCGAACGACAGTTCGAGTTCGTCGGCCAGGGCCAGCATCAGGGTGCGCGGTTCCAGATACGGGTTCGGGATATAGGCGGTGATGAAATCCTCGCCCAGGGTCGCCATGAACTTGCGGCACAACAGGGTCTTGCCCGTGCCGACCTCGCCCGTGATCTTGATGAAGCCCTCGCCATTCCTCGCGGCGACCAGCAGGGTGTTCAGCGCTTCCTGCGAGCGCGGGCTGCCGAAAAAGAAACTCGTGTCCGGCGTGATCCCGAACGGCAGCTCGCGCAGGCCGAAATGCGCTTCGTACATCAGCGGCGCTCCAGCTGGCGCGGATCGAGCTGTTCGATGCGGCGCGTGGCGTCCAGCAGGTCCTGGTTCCAGCTGTTGGCGCTGTCGACGATGGTCGGCTTGATCAGCACTACCAGCTCGCGCTTCTGGTTGATCTTGTTCTTGTTGCGGAACAGCGCGCCCAGCACCGGCACGCGGCCGGCGCCCGGCAGCTGGCTGGTGTCGTCGGTCGAGGCCTGGCGCATCAGGCCGCCGATGGCGACCACCTGCCCGTCCTGCCCCCGGACAATACTGTCCAGTTCCGAGGTGGCGGATGCCGCCAGCGGCAGGCTCAGGCTGCCGGCCGAGCCGAGGTTCACGCCCTTGGTCACGGTGCTGACCTGGCTCACCGACGGGTGCACGTGCAGCAGGATGTTGCCGGCGTCGTCGATCTGCGGCGTCACGTCCAGCACCACGCCCGAGAAGAAGGGCTGCAGGGTGACGCTCGGCGTCACGGTGTCGCCGGTGGCGTTGCTGCTGATGTTGGTCTGGACACCGGTGACGTAGAACTCGTCGGTGCCGATCTTCAGCACGGCCTTCTGGTTGTTCACCGCCGCGATGCGCGGGCTGGACAGCACGTGCACCGTGCCCTGCTGCTCGAGGAAGGAGATCAGGGCCGCGAAGTTATTCGTCTGCACCGCCAGGCCGAACAGCGAGCCGGCGGCATTCGCCGCGTTCGACAGCGAGAAGCCGGTGCTGGCCGCCAGTCCGGTGCCGTTGGCGATCACCGGCGGCTGGCCGCCGGTGTAGGGCAGCGGCGCCAGGCCGGTGCCCGGGGAAATCAGGCCGCCCGAGACGCGGTTCGCGTGCGAGCTCTTGATCGAGGCGAAGGAGGCCCAATTGATGCCGCTCTGGAACTGGTCGTTCAGCTCGACTTCGAGGATCTTCGCTTCCAGGATCACCTGGCGGTCGACCGACAATTGGGTCGCCTTCAGGTAGGCGTCGACGTTGCGCAGTTCTTCCGGCATGGCGCGGATCACCAGCACGCCGGACTGCGGGCTGACCACCACGCTGCGTCCGCCCTGCTTGCCGCCGACGATGGCTTCCAGCGACAGCGTCAGGTCGCGCCAGAAGTCGTTGTTCGACATCGTGTTGACGTCGCTGCTCTGCACCCCGTAGCCGTTCTGGCCGTTCGGGTTGTTCGGATCGTTCGGGTTGTTGTTATTGTTGTTGCGGTTGTTCTGGTTGTTGTTGCTGTTGTTGCCGGAGCCGTTGTTGTTATTGCCGTTGTTGTTGTTGCCGACGTCGGCCACCGAGGTCGAGGTCACGCGCAGGTTCGAGCTGCCGCTGCGGTTACCCACCAGGTAGTTCACGCGGAACATGCGGGTCTGCATGGTCAGCGGGCGGATGGTCACGCGGTTGCCCTCGATCCTGTAGTCGTAGCCATACATGTCGCGCACCGCGTCGAGGGTCTCGGCCAGGGTCACGTCCTTCAGGTTGGCGGAGATGCTGCCGCTGACCTCCGGGTGCACCACCATGTTGTAGCGGGTGCCGGCCACGATCGAGCGGAAGAACTGCTGGGCCGGCACGTTGTTGAAGGCGACATTGAAGCGTTCCTCGAGTGCCGGACGCGCCTTCGGCAGCTCGCGCGCCAGGGCGGCGGCCGGCGGCAGCAGCGCATCGGCCACGGCGTCGCCGCCGGCCGGTACGCCGCTTGCCGGCGCGCTGGCGGCGCTGGCGGTGGCGACTTCGCGCTTGATGGTGTCGTAGGTCGCGTGCGGCGGCGTGGCCTGGCAGCCGGCCAGCAGGGCGGCGCCCGAAAGGAAGCCGGTGTTCAGCAGGCTGGCGGAAAGGCGTCGTTTTTTCATCGTCATCTTCGTTTGGTCAATCCACGCGTACACGCTCGACGCGGCCCGCCGGCATCGCGCCCGAGGGCGCATTCAATTTCAGCACGCGGCGTTCGCTGCCGCGCACCAGTTCGACTTCGTTCGGGGTCATGCGCGTCACGCGCGCACCCTTGTAGCTGCCGCCGAGACTGACCGTCTCGCCATCGATCACGGCGATATGGCGCCCGCCGGGCTGGCGCCCGATCAGGATCGATTGCAGCTGCGGCCCGCTCGCCGCCGGCGCCGCGGCGCGCGCGCCGGCGCCACCCGGCATCAGGAAGGCGGGCGGCCGGGTCGGGTCGCGCAGGGCTTGGGCGGACGCCGGCAGGCAGCAGGCCGCCAGCAGCAGGCCGGCCATCCAGGCGCGCTTCAGAGTTTCATCCATTTGCGGTCCAGGCTCAGGGTGTACAGGGTCAGCGTCAGGCGCGAGGCCGGCCAGGTTTCCGCTTCCAGCTGGGCGCGGCCCCAGAACAGCTGGGTCGGCAAGCCTTCGAGCGTGTTCATGTAGGCGATCATGTCGAGGTAGTTGCCGCGCACCGTGATTTCCACGCCGTGACGATACAGCAGCTCGGCGGTGCCGGGTGTCGCATTCGCGGACGTGGCCGCAGGCGCCGCCGCCGGCGTGGCCTCGGGCGCGGTGCCGGCGGCGCGGCGGCTCGCCTCGAGCACCGATTCCACCGGCAGGGTGCGCATCGACACCAGGCTCAGGCGGCCGTTCGCGCGCAGGATGCTGTCGAGCAGGGGCGCCATGCGCTCGGGCGCCACCAGGCCGTTCTGCATCGCACGCAGCTGCCCGCTGAGTTCCTCGGTTTCCTTGCGCACCGCGGCCAGGCGGGTGCGCACCTGCGCGTCGGGGTCGGTCTGGGCCGCTTCCACGCGGGCGCGGATCTCGTTGTCGATGCCCTCGATGTTGTTGTTCTGCTGGCTGATCTGGGCGTTCAGCATGTCCTGCTTGCGCAGCAGCGGGCCGAGCGCGAAGAAGTGGGTCAGGAACACGATCGCCGCGGCCAGGGCCGCGAACACCATGATGCGTTCGCGCAGGCTCAGGGCGTCGATGCGCGTCGCCAGTTTGGTCCATTGTCCTTTCATGTGCGCGGCGCCTCGGGGTTCGATTGCAGGCTGAATTCGACGTAGGGCGCAGCGCCGGCCTGGGCGGCGGCTGGCGCGGGCGGCGCGCCAGTTGCGGCCGATGCGGCCGGCGGCGGCGCGCGCTCGCCTTCCGAGATCTGCAGGCTGCCAAAGGCTTTACCCTGCATGACCGGCTCGCGCGTCAGGCGCGTCAGGTAGCCCGGCACCGACTCCGGGTCGAGGGCGCGGCCGCGCACGCCGATCTCGCTGCCGGCGCCGTCGATCGTGAGGCCGGTCAGCCACAGGCCCTCGACATGCTGGCGCGCCAGCGCGCGGAAGTATTCGGCATACCCGCGCGTGTTGCCCAGGCCACCGCCCTGCAGCACGCTGGATACTTCGCGCAGGGCGCCCAGCTGACGTTCGGCCTCGAGCACGGCGGCGGCCAGCGCCGGGTCTTTCTGGCGCGGCGGGAATTCGGCGTTCACGGCGACCAAGCGCGCCTGGCGCTGCTGCAGCTGGGCGGCGCCGGCATCGGCTTCCTTCTGCAGGCCGGACACGCGCGCGTTGGCATACAAGGCCATGCCGGCCACGCCCAGCACCAGCACGCCCAGGGCCTGCGCCATGGTGCGGGTCGAGAAGATCTTCTTCTGCTGCAGGAAGATCGGGTTGAACAGGTTGATCTGCTGGCTCACAGCACCGTCTCCTCATGGCGCAGGGCCGCGCCGAGCGGCACCAGGAAGCGCTGCTGCAGGGTCTTGTCGGCCAGTTCGGGCGTGCGTGCGAAGTCAAACAGCGTGGCCAGGTCGAGCGAGTCGACCGGCATGTAGAGGTTGCTCGACAGGTATTCCTCGAGGCCGCTGATGCTCGACGGCGCCAGCACCAGCTTGGCCACGCTGACGAAGGAATACTGGCGCTCGAAGTTGTCGAGCGAGCGCTGCAGCTCCAGGGTGATGCGGTCGAAGCCGGCATGCTTGCGCTCGTGGTCGGCGTCGAGCAGTTGTTCGAGCGCGATGTCGATGCGCCGGGTCAGGTAAAGCTCGCCCTTGTACGAGACGGTCAGCAGGCCTCCGTCCTCGCCGAACGAGAGCATGGCGACGCCGCGGCCCGGCGGTTCGACCAGGGTCGCGATATTCCGCTGCGCCATTTCCGGGATGTCGATGACGGCGAGGTCGACCTTGGCCGCCGTGAACAGCTTCTGGCGCCCTTCGATGATGCTGTTGCGCGCCGCGATGGCGAACATCGAATGCTGGGCGCGCGTGGCGGCGCTGGCATCCACCGGCAGGTCGAGCACATCGATAGTGGCGTCGTCGATGTGGAAGTCGAGCATGTCCTTCAGGCGCCAGCGCACGGCGGTCTTGAGTTCGTCGGCGGCCACGTTCGGCGCGTCGACCGACAGCATCTGGTATTCGCCGGCCGCGAGCACGGTGCTGCATTGGTAGGCGTTGGCGTGCAGTTCGCGGCCCAGTTTTTCCAGCAGTTCCGGCGCGGCTTTACCTTGGTAGAACACCGCCTGGCGCACCTGCGGACGGATGTCCGGCGCGGTCTGCATGCTGACGGCGGCGATGCCGTCGCGCTGCAGGCTGATCGCCAGCCACCCTTCTCTTTTCTTTGCTCTTCTAAAAAAACGCATGCGGGTCCGGTTCGATGGTGGAACTGATCTGACGTGTTGCCGAAAGTATGGCCGGTAAAGGCTTGATTATATTCAAGTACGGAAACAAAGCGATACAAATAATGACCGCTTTGCCCAGCAAGCGGGCATATTTTGTTGCAGGAACCTCAATACACTTCGCGCAGGTAGATCATCGGGCTGCGCGTGCTGCCGAAGTTGACCCGCCCGCGCGTGCCCGGCAGCCAGGCCGGACCGTCGACTTCGACCCACAGGCTGCCGGCACGGCCCGAACCGGGCGCGGCCAGCTTGTAGATCCCGCGGCCGCCGCTCAGCGACACCGTCCCCGGCGTGCCCGCCTTGACGATCGCCGCATCGCAGTTGACCATTGCCGTGTCGCCGCTTGCCGGCTCGGCCTTGCCGCCGGCCTTCAGGTCGCGCCGGCAGGCGGTGAAGGACGAGGCCGGCGTGAATGTCATATCGGGCGACTTCGCGTGATTGATCCAGCTCTTGCCGTCCCAGTACTGCGCCTGCACCGGGAGCGAGGTCTGCTGGGTATTCGTGCCTTGCGTGCTGCCCACGTTCAGGCGGCCGTTGACGATCATGATGCCGCCTTCGATCGCGTCGTCCGGGTCCGGCCGGTACGAGGTCACCGTGGCCTCCTTGCCGTTCCCCAGCGTCTCGGTCGAGGTGGCGCGAATGTAGATCGGCGTCGGCGCGGTCCACGCGGTGCTTGCCGGCTTGCTCGCGCTGTACGGGGTGCCCAACGCATAATTCGGTCTGAGCGTCGCGCCGTCCTTCAGCACTTCCGGCGTCGCCTGCGTCCCGCCCTCGGCAGCCACCGAAGTCAAGGTGATCGGGCGCATCCAGTTGCCGTTGTAGTTCTTCAGCTCGACACCCTTGGCATTGAAGGCCTTGACGCTCACGTCGAAGGGCTGGCCCGAATAGGCGGCATCGTCGATATCGCTCGGGCAATTCATCGCATCGTCGCAATCGAACGGCGAGGCGGCGATTTCGGTCTGGTAGTAGGCCGGATAGAAGCGGCCGACGGTCTGGGCCGGGCCGGTCGCATTCGGCGTCGTGCCGAGATAATCGGACAGGGTCGGCTTGACCGTGATGATGCCGACTTCGCTGTAGTTGAGCTTATAGGCGATCGCGCCGCCGCCATCGACGCGGACCGGATCCGAGACCGTCAGTTCGCCGGGCGATGCCATCTGCGCGGCAACGGCAGCAAGCGGCGCGCCGCTCATCGATACCGCTGGCAGGGTGCCGTCGATCTCGTTGCCGAAGTTCGGCGCCGGCGTCTTGCCATCGCTCAGCAAGGCGATCACCTGCGCATTGAAATCCTGGCCGGCCTGCGCAAATCCGGGGTCGCCGGGCGCGGTCGCGGCAGGGTTCACCACGCCGTCGGCGCTGGTGAAGGGCTTGAAGGCCAGCGAAGACGGCATCGAGGTGAAGTTGCTCGATGTGGCCACGTTCTTGTTGGCCAGCAGGCTCAGCTGGACAGTACCCACGTCGTTATACGCAAAGGCCGTCTGCGCCAATGCAGTCGACGCGCTGCCTTTCGCGAAATTGATGTTGACGCTGTTCGACCAGCCGGCCGAGGTCGCCGTCCGCGCGGCGCCGTTCGGCAAACAGGTCTGCAGCGTGGCGCCCGCATACGAGGCGCCGACCTTGCCCGACTCCGGGTTCTGGCAGGTCAGGCTGAATTGCATGGGCACGCTGCTATCGGTCAGGGTGCTCACCGCCACCGCCTGCTTGCTGCTGTTGACGGCCGTGATGTAGATGTTGGCCGGCGTGCCGCCGTACATGGGGCCGGTGTACAGCGGGCAGCTGCTCGAGCCCACCGTCGTGCCGACCGCGCACTGCCTGGTCGTGAATACGTAACCCGCATTCGTCGCCGGCGCCGCGACCCCGGTCGCCGTGTCGCTGGCCGTATTGTTGGCGCTGTTGCTGTCCGAGGTGCCGGTGACGGTGGCCGTATTCGTCAGCGAGCCGGTCTGGTTGACGGTGGCGTTGATCGTCAGCGCCGGCGCGCTGGCGTTCGGCGCGATGGCCGTCTTGTAGGTGCAGGTCACGACCTGGCCGCTGGCCGAGCAGGTCCAGCCGGTACCACTGCTGGAGGTGTAGCTCATCCCCGCCGGCAGGGTGTCGACCACCGTGATCGGCCCGGCCTCGGTGTAGGGGCCGTTGTTCTTCACCGTCAGCGCGTAGCTGGCGGTCTGCCCCACTTGCAGCGAGCCGCTGCGCGCCATCGAGATCGACAGGTCCGACACCGGCAGGGTCGGCACCACCAGCACTTCGGCGTTCAGGATCACCAGGTCCTGGCCGGTGCGGTAGGTCGTGGTCACGGTCGGCGCGTAGAAGATCCACTGCACCACTTCGGTGTCGTAGGCGTCGAAGTCGATGCCGTAGGAATAGGAATCGCGGTTGATGTTGCTCTTCGAGTTGAACTGGTTGCCCGACGGGTTCATGTCGTCGGTCAGCTCGTTGCCGTTGAAGAGCAGGTTTTCGCCCGAGGCCAGCAGGGTCGCGTCGCCTTCCCAGGTGATGTGGCCGACGCGCGCCTTTTCGCGGATCGGCAGCCAGGGCGAGGGCCAGCGGAAGTTCGTCGCGGTCAGGGTGAATTCGCTGTTCTGCAGGTAGCGGAAGCCTTCGTACAGGTTCAGCACGCGCTCGGTTTCGTTCGGGTGCGAGTACACCACCAGCAGCGAAAAACCGCCCAGCACCGCCTGCGACGCGCACCACGGACTGCCGGTCGAGACCGTCAAGCCCGAAAAGGTATAGCTGCCCGAACCCTTGGCCTTGACGATGTCGGTCACGTCGGCGGCGCCGCCGAAATAATTCATGCCGTTGCCAACCGTGGTCGACGAGTACTTGCGCGTGGCGTTGACCGTCTTGCTCTGGAAGGTAACGCTGTTGTCGGCCGTATTGCCCGAGCCGGCCCAGTAGAGCTGCGCCGACAGCACCGTGGCGCCGGTCGGCAGCGTCAGCGTGGCCGTGCGGTTGGTCGTCGAGGACGCGACCGCGCAGGCGTTGCCGCTGTTGCTCTGGGTACGCAGCGTGACCTGGGTGCCGGTGAAGTTCACGGCGCCGTTGAAGCTCTGGGTCAGGGCGATGGGCGTGTCGGCCCGCGCCGGGGCGGCCAGGCCGAGCAGCAGCACGGGCAGCAGTGCGGCCAGCGCCAGCAGGCGCAGCAGATGTCGGACCGGCGCGTTCACAGCTGCACCTCGATCACACGTTCCACATAGTCGGGACTGTTGCTGGGCGCCGGGCAGGCGGTGCCGGCCGTCGTGCAGGCGGTGGCCACGATGCGCCAGCGGTCCAGCTTGGCCGTGGCTTCGCTGAAGGCGCTGCCGTCGGTCTGCACGCAGGCGACCGTGACGACGAAGGAAGCCAGTGCGGAGTCCGCCGGCAGGCGGAACGAACCGTTGCAGCTGGCGCCCGTCGCGCGCTGGAACAGGCCCCATTCGATTCCGCTGCGCGCCGCCTGGTAGGCGCGCGCGCCCTGCTCGTCCAGCGCCGTGGACTGGCGCTGGATGCCGAAGATCGACACCAGGGCGGTGGCCAGCCCGGCCAGCACCACCAGCAGAAAGATCGCGGTCACGAGGCCGGCGCCGCCGGCGCGCCGGCTGGCCGGAGAATGTGTGGAGTACGGCATCATGGCGTATTGTCGATGTGAACCTGGTGCACCAGGCGCACGGCCGGATCGGCGAGGTTGCGGGTGCGCAGCGAGAGGGTCAGCACGACCAGGCCGGCGCGCGTCGCCGCCACGTTGTCGCTGCGGAAGACATTCGCGCAGGTGGTCACGCGTGCGGCCAGCATGTTGGCCTGGCCGCCCGCCGGCGGCACCGCCTGCGCCGCGCGGATCGGATAGCCGGCGTAGCGGCGGATCTGGAAGCCGCCGCCGGCGGCCTCGCACACGAACGAAACCGGGCCGGTCACGACCTGGAAGCGAGAATCGGGCGACGGCATCGGCGTGCCCAGCAACGCGGCCTGGTTCGCAAACACGTTCGAGGCAAGGGTGATCAGCGGCGCATTCGGGTTGCTCGTATCGACCGCGGAAACAGGGGCCAGCGTGTTGCCCGCATAGGCATCGGCATCCTGCAGCCCCAGGTTAAATACGGCGATGAAGTCGCGGTTCGGGACAACCGGCTGGCGCAGCGGGCCGACGACGGAAAAACGCGTCTGCGCCGGATCGGTGAACGACAGCGGCGTGCCGCTCGCCGCCTCGTCCTCGACGGCCAGGTAGCGCCCGCCGCTGCTGGTCATCAGGAACTCGATGGCGCTGCCGGCGGCGTTCACGCGCACGCTATTCGGCAGCGCCAGGCGGATGTCGCGCGCCATACGGCGCAGCGCCAGGTCGGCTTCGTCGCTGGCCTCGGCGCGCGCCACGGTATCGACGTAACCCTGGATCGGCGCGCGGATGAACACGGCGACGATGGCGCCGAGGATGCCGATGATGACGATCACCATGATCGCCTCGATCAGGGTGAAGCCGCGCTGGCGCGCCGTGTGGAGCGCGCGCATCACTGGAACCCCGGGCGCGCGTAGCGCGTGCGGTAGGTGTCGAGCACCACCGGCGCGTCGCCGCCGAAGGCGACGCTCACGCGGATGCGCAAGGCATCGGTGTTTGCGGCGCTGCCGGCCGCCGCGCTCAAGCCGTTGGCGGCGATCTGCACCGGCGTCACCGTCAGCGTGGCGGTATAGCCGTTGACGGCGATCGGCTGGCCGCTGACGTCGACCAGCACGCCGGCGACGTTGTTGAAGGCATTCGTCGCCACGTTGGCCTGGGCCACGTAGTCGTTGACGTTGTCGAAGGGGCGCGGGTTCAGCGGTTCGGGCGCGGCCTGGCCCCAGTTCTCGGGAATCGTGCACGGCGGATTGGCCGGGTCGTCGAACACCGGGTCGCTCGGGTCGCAGCGCGTGAAGCCGGCCGAGCGCACTTCTTCCAGCAAGCCCTCGGCGATCATCAGCGCCTGCTTGCGGCGCAGCGGGTCGGCGCTGTTGGCGGTGGTCAGGCGCATGACGGCCATGATGCTGGCCAGCGCCACCGAGACGATCACGATGAACATGATCAGCTCGATCATGGTCACGCCGCGCTGGCGGCGCCGGACCCGCGCCTCAGAAGACATAGCCGGTCTCCGGGGCGACGCCGACGGTACGGGTATTGCCGCTGCCGGACAGGGTGATGGTCAGGCCGCCGAAGGTGGTGGCGTTGATGTCGAAAGGCTGGCCGAGGGCGTTGAAGCCGAAGGCGGTGATGTTGCGGCTGGCGGCGCCGGCGACGTTGTTGGGACGGCCCTCGCACATCCAGGTGCGCGCATTGCAGGCGGCGCGGGTGGCGGCCGAATCGCTGTTCTGGCCCGAGGGGGCCTGGACCTGGTTGGCGGCGGCGCAGTTGGCTTCGTTGGCGAAGCAGAGCGCGGCGCTGTTCGGGCCGAGGATGACGAAGACGTTGCGGTGCTGGGCGATCGCCACTTTCTGGCCGTAGCGCAGGATGGTGCGCAGCTGCTCGGTGGCGGCTTCGGTGTCGTAGACCGTGCGGTCGAAAAAGCGCGTGATCGCCAGCGCCGACAGGATGCCGACGAGGACGATCACGATGATGAGTTCCACCATGGTGAAGCCGTGGCGGCCGGCGAACCGGCGGTGGTACCGCAGGCGGCCATGGCTGGAAGCGCAGTTCGGGTGGGAATGCACGCCAGCCACGTTGCCCTGTCAGATTACTGGCAGTTCTCGGCTTTGGTGTCGGTGCCCAGCGCGATGGTCGGGACCGTATTTGCGGCGGTTGCCGGCGTGTAGACCAGGAAGCACTTGACCGAGGTGGCGGTGTCTTTGATGTTGTTCGGGACGATGCCGATCGAACCTGCGGCGATCACCGGACGAGTCGCGGTAGCGGCGCCAGCCAGCACCACGGTATAGTCGTCGGCCAGGCCGGCAGCTTGCATCAGCACGCGCGAAGCGTCGGCACCGGCGGCGTCGACGATTGCCGGGTAGCCCGAATTCATGTTCATCTGCACGGTGACGCCTTCGACGCTCTGGGTAGCGGCCGGGGTCACCAGGAAGCGACCGTGGGTCATGGCGGCGGTCGCGCTCAGGGCACCACGTGCGGCGTTCAGGCTGGCAACACGTGCATCGCCGCTCAGGTTGGTGAAGCGTGGCAGTGCGGTCGCGGCCAGGATGCCAAGGATGACGATCACGACGATCAGTTCGATCAGGGTGAAGCCGCCTTGGGCCGATTTGATGCTCTTGTTCATTCCGTTTTCTCCGATGTTAAAAAAGATGCGGGGCAAGCCGCTCAGTTGGTTTTAGCGACCGGCTGGTTGTCGATTTCCACCAGCGCAAGGCCTTCGGTGACCTCGCTCCGTGGTTCTGATTTAACCGGATTGGGCACGCGAAGCAATTCTACCTTGAACCTGAGAAATTTCGGTGTTTCGGCAGAAAAACTTTTTGATGAAGCCGACAGGTAAACCAGGGTCAGATTGGCCTTATCGAAGTACCAATTCCCCCTCGGAAGTTCGGTTTCGTTGGGAGAATAATATTCACCGAGGTAGTTTTTTGGTCGTTCCGCCAACCAAACCATGGGGTTCTCTTGTGCAACCGCCAATAAAGCACCCTGTCCGCCCTGCCCGATGGCATGCGCCGAGCGCACCGCCAGCGCCGTTCGCAGCGAACTGATGAGTTGTTTCGCTGCAACGTACTCCGATTCGCCGGCGTAGGGAACGAGGCTTTTCAGCAACACGCCGGTTACCAGCACGAATACGACGGCGGCAACGGCCAGTTCGAACAGGGCGAAGCCGCGCGCCCGGCGTAGCGGCGCGCCGGTCATTGCCGGTGCAGGGCCGCCTGCCCCAGGTCCCAGATCGGCAGGAAGATACCGAGCGCCATGATCAGCACCATCACGCCGAGGAAGGTGATCAGGATCGGCTCGATCTGGGCCGACAGGGTCTTCAGCTCGTAGTCGACTTCGCGCTCGTACATCAGCGCGATTTCGTCCATCAAGTCGTCGAGCGAACCGGTCTCCTCGCCCACGGCGATCATCTGCAGCACGATGGGCGTGAACACGTTGGCGGCCGTAGAGGTGCGCAGGATGCTCTCGCCGCGCTCCACGCCGTCGCGCATCTGCTCGATGCGTGCGGCCAGGTAGGCGTTGTCGGCGGTCTGCGACACCACGGTCAGGGCCTGCACCACCGGCACGCCCGAGCGCATCGACAGCGAGAAGCTGCGCGCGAAGCGCGACATCGTCGACTTGTGGATGATCTTGCCGGCGATCGGCAGGCGCAGCTTGTAGCGGTCCCAGTTGTAGCGGCCCTTTTCGCTGCCGACCCAGGAGCGGAAGCCGAAGAAGCCGCCGATGGCCAGCGCCAGCATCAGCGGCCAGTAGTCGAGCGTGAAGCGCGAGGTCGTCATCAGGATGCGCGTCATCAGCGGCAGCTCGGTGTGCAGGCTCTCGAACACCTTGGCAAAGGCCGGGATCACGAACACGTTCACGATGACCATGGCGATCACCATCGCCAGCACCACGAAGCTCGGATAGCGCAGCGCCGCCTTCACGCGGTCCTTCATGTCGCGGTCGAATTCGAGGTGGTCGAACAGGCGCAGGAAGACTTCTTCCAGGCGCCCGGTCATCTCGCCCACGCGCACCATCGACAGGTAGAAGGTGGAAAACGCTTCCGGATGGCGCCGCATGGCGGCGGACAGTTCGCGGCCCGAGTCGAGCGACTCGCGCAAATCCTTGATCACGCGCCCGAAGGCCGGGCTGGTGGCCGATTCCTGCAGGCCGCCGAGGCCGCGCATGATCGGCACGCCGGACTTCAGCAGCGTGTGCATCTGGCGGCTGAACAGCTGCACATCCATCGAGCGCACCGGCTTTTCGCGCAGCCGTCCCCACAAGGTGGTGGGCGCGCCGCTGTTGCTGGTGGCCTTTCTCGTCGTGACGACGATCTCGACCGGCGTGACGCCGGTGCCGAACAACTGGTCGGCAACCGCCCCGCTGTCCGCCGCTTCCAGCACGCCCTGCATCAGTTCGCCGCGCGTATTGCGGCCCTTGTAGGCATAGAACGGCAACTCAATCCTCCAGCTGGTTACTGATGCGCATCGCCTCGGCAATCGTCGTGCGGCCCTGCACCGCCAGCTGCACGCCGTGGCGGCGCAGGGTTTCGCCGGCCATCTCGCCGTGCGCCACCTTCAGGAAGTGTGCCGGATCCGGGTGATTCGCGGCGTCGGTCACGGCGCGCGTCATCTCCAGCAGCTCATACACGCCGGTGCGCCCCCGGTAGCCGGTGCCGTTGCAGTGCGGGCAGCCTTTGCCGTGGAAGAACTGGGCCTGCTCGGCGAAGTCGCCGAGTTCCGGGCGCAGCCAGGTGCGCTCGGCCGGCGTCGGTGCGTATGGGGTGCTGCAGCTTTCGCAGATCACGCGCACCAGGCGCTGGGCCAGCACGGCCTGCAGCGAGCCGCCCACCATGTAGCGCGGCACGCCCATGTCCATCAGGCGCAGCGGGGTCGAGGCGGCGTCGTTGGTGTGCAGCGTGGAGAGGACCAAGTGACCGGTCATCGCGGCGCGCAGGCCGATCTGGGCGGTTTCCTGGTCGCGCATCTCGCCGACCAGCACGATGTCCGGGTCTTGACGCAGCGCCGAGCGCAGCACGCGCGCGAAGCTCAGTTCGATCTTCTCGTTCACCTGCACCTGGTTGATGCCCTGCAGCCGGTATTC
The DNA here is from genome assembly GCF_030411995.1 of Massilia sp. YIM B02769. GTDB lineage: Bacteria > Pseudomonadota > Gammaproteobacteria > Burkholderiales > Burkholderiaceae_D > Telluria. The sequence continues at coordinate 24,136 of NZ_JASNRC010000015.1, read as the reverse complement.
GACCGGGTCTTCGACCGTGATCAGCTTCTTCTCGACGGAGTTGAGCTCGGCCAGCGCGCTGTACAGGGTGGTGGTCTTGCCGCTACCCGTGGGGCCGGTCACCAGCACCAGGCCGTTCGGGCGCTGGACGATGGCGCGGAAACGCTCCAGCATCTTGCGCGGCATGCCGATCGATTCCAGGCGCAGGGTATTCCCGGCCTGGTTCAGCAAACGCATGACCACCGATTCGCCGTACTGGGTCGGCATGGTCGAGATACGCACGTCGATGCGCTGGTTCTTCACCTTCACGGCAAAGCGGCCGTCCTGCGGCAGGCGCTTTTCCGAAATATCCAGGTCGGCCATCAGCTTCAGGCGCAGCGCCAGCGGCGTGGCGACGCGCAGGTCGGCCTCGGTCTGCAGGTGCAGCACGCCGTCGATGCGGAAGCGGATCTGCAGGCGCCCGTCCTGCGGCTCGATATGGATGTCGGAAGCGCGCACCTGGGCGGCGTCGTCGAACACCGATTGCAGCAGTTTCACGACCGGCGCTTCTTCCAGGCCGGTATTCGCGGTCATGGCGCCGAAGTCGACGAAGGTGTCGGCCACGTCGGCCTCGACCTCGCGCGCGAAGTCGCTGATCTCGCCGGTGCGGCGGTAGATGCGGTCGATCGTGTGCAGGACCTCGGTCTCGTTGACCACGGCCAGCTCGACGCCTTTTTTGAGCAGGCGTGCGATCTCGTCGTAGGCGAACAGGTCGGTCGGGTCGGACACGCCGACCAGCACGGTGTTCGGGCGGTCTTCCAGCACCAGCGCACGGAAGCGGCGCGCGGCCGTTTCCGGCAGCAGGCGCACCAGCTGGTCGCTGATGTTGTAGAACTTCAGGTTGATGTAGGGGATGTCCAGCTGGCGCGCCAGCGCGCCCGAGATCTGCTCCTCGGTCACGAAGCCGTTCTCGACGAACACCCGGCCCAGCTTGCGTCCGGTGCGCTTCTGGTCGGCCAGCGCCTGGTTCAACTGCTCTTCCGACAACAGCTTCTGCTGGATCAGCACTTCACCGAGTCGAATCTTTTCCGGCCTTGCCATGTCACCCCTTGCGATTGATCTGGAAATGGGGAGTTATTCTAAGGCAGAACCGGACAATATTTACCGATGGAATTTATTTCTGTGGCCCGGATGCCTCGCTCGGCGGTTTGATGCGTGTAAGATAAGCAAGAGATGATGATGCCGGGCCGGATGATCTTGCCTGCCGCGTCTTCGTACGGTGGGCACGCCGTGCCCACGCGGTACGCACGTTTCCGCCAGTCCGCTGCCGCGAGGCATCGCTCGAAACGCATGCAACGGACGATGCCGTGTCCAGGCTTAAGGTTCGCTAGCGAGTCGTGACGGCCAGCGGTGCACGCACGAGCACGTAACCGCGTGGGCACGGAGTGCCCACCGTACGGGCGCAGCCAACGCCAGCCCACGCCTATCGGTTCCGATCCAATTTTTCGAGGATGCAGATGCCAGAACCCACCAACGCCCGCCGCCGTATTTTCCTGATGCGCCACGGCAGCGTCACCTACTTCGACGCCGCCGGCAAACCGGTATTACCCGAACAGGTTCCCCTCAACGACGAAGGCCGTTCCCAGGCCGATGCCGCCGGCGCCGCCTTCGCCGCGGCCGGGGTGCGCTTCGACCGCGTGATTGTCTCCGGCCTGCCGCGCACCGTGGAAACGGCGCAGCGCGTGCTGGCCGTCACCGGACAAGACATCGCGCTCGACGTCTGGCCCGAGCTCCACGAAATCAAGGGCGGCCGCCTCTCCACCATTCCCAGTGCCGAACTGAAACGCGCCTTCACCGGCGTCTTCGAGGGCGTGGTCAAGCCGGAACAGCGCTTCCTCGGCGGAGAATCGGTCGGCGACATGATGGACCGCGTCCACCCCGCCATCCAGAAACTGCGCGACGACGGAAGCTGGGACACCGTGCTGCTGGTCCTGCACGGCGGCGTCAACTGCGCCATCCTCTCGCTCGCCCTCACCGGCCAGCGCCTGTTCCTCGGCGGCCTGGCGCAAACGGCCGGCTGCATCAACGCGCTTGACGTGGGCCAGGACAACGCCGACTGGGTGGTGCGCTTCGTGAACCATGTGCCGCCCGCCCCGCTCCAACTCGGTTCACGCCTGACCACGATGGAACAGCTGTTCACGCAATACAGCCGCTCGCGCTGAGCATCCGGTTCGCCAGGCAAAACACGTAAAAAAATAACAAAAACAAATAGCACGATCGTGCAGTTCATCGGCTAGAATCATCCGACAACAACACAGGAGGAGACGCCAGTGTACGAAGAAATGATGGGCACCAAGCCGGTGTCCGAGGGCCAGAAGTTCGATGTCGAGGCGCTCGGCGCCTGGCTGCGCCAGCATGCGCCGGACTTCCCGGCCGGCCCGCTCGAAGTCGAGCAATTCAAGGGCGGGCAATCGAACCCCACCTTCAAGTTGCGCGCGGGTGGCCAACAATATGTGCTGCGCACCAAGCCCGGCCCGGCCGCGAAACTGCTGCCTTCCGCCCACGCCATCGACCGCGAGTTCCGCGTGATGCAGGCCCTGCACGGCGCCGGCTTCCCGGTGCCGCGCCAGATCGTGCTCTGCACCGACGAGTCCGTGATCGGCCGCGCCTTCTTCCTGATGGAATGCGTCGAGGGCCGGGTGCTGTGGGAGCAGTCGCTGCCCGGCATGCGCCCTGAAGAACGCGGCGCCATCTACGACGAGATGAACCGCGTGATCGCCCAGCTGCACACGGTGGATTACGCCGCCATCGGCCTCGGCGACTACGGCAAGCCCGGCAATTATTTCGCGCGCCAGATCGAGCGCTGGACCAAACAGTACCAGGCCTCGGTAACCGAACCGATCGAGGCCATGGACCGCCTGATCGAATGGCTGCCGCAAAACATCCCGCCCGGGGAAGACACGTCCATCGTGCACGGCGATTTCAGGCTCGACAACCTCATCTTCCACCCGACCGAGCCGCGCATCCTCGCCGTACTCGACTGGGAACTCTCGACCCTGGGCCACCCGCTCGCGGACTTCTCTTACCACTGCATGTCCTGGCACATCCAGCCAGGCAAGTTCCGCGGCATCGCCGGCCTCGACCTGGAAGCACTCGGCATCCCCAGCCTCGAGGAATACGTGCGGCGCTACTGCGCGCGCACCGGCAAGACCATCCGCCCCGAGGACTTCAATTTTTACCTTGCCTACAACATGTTCCGCCTGGCCGGCATCATGCAGGGGATCATGAAGCGCTACGTCGACGGCACGGCGTCGAGCGCGCAGGCGCTGCAAAACGGCAAAGCCGCCCGTCCCATGGCCGAAATGGCCTGGCAATTCGCGAACCGCTGACCTTACCCCACCGAGGATTGTATGGATTTCGAGTATTCCGACCGCTGCAACGCACTGCGCACCCGCCTGCTCGCCTTCATGGACGAGCACATCTATCCGAACGAAAAAGCCTACAAGGAAGAAGTCGACCGGAATGGCGCCGCCGGCAACCGCTGGGTGCCGCTTGACCTCATCGAACGCCTGAAACCGCTGGCGCGCGAACAGGGCCTGTGGAATTTGTTCCTGCCGAAGTCGACGCGTGCACCCGAAGGCCTGTCGAACCTCGACTATGCCCCGCTGTGCGAGATCATGGGCCGCGTGTCCTGGGCGCCCGAGGTCTTCAACTGCTCGGCGCCCGACACCGGCAACATGGAAACCCTGGAACGCTACGCAGCGGAAGAACACAAGTCGCGCTGGCTCGAACCGCTGCTGCGCGGCGAGATCCGCTCGGCCTTTGCCATGACCGAGCCCGATGTCGCTTCCTCGGACGCGACGAATATCGCCACCCGCATCGAGCGTGATGGAGAGGAATACGTCATCAACGGCCACAAGTGGTGGATCTCGGGTGCGGGCGACCCGCGCTGCGCGATCTTCATCGTGATGGGCAAGAACGATCCGAACGCGGCGCGCCACCAGCAGCAGTCGATGATCCTGGTTCCGAGCGACACCCCGGGCGTGACCATCAAGCGTCCCCTGCCCGTGTTCGGCTACGACGACGCCCCGCACGGCCACTGTGAAATCACCTTCGAGAATGTGCGCGTCCCGGCGTCGAACATGCTGCTCGGCGAAGGCCGCGGCTTCGAGATTGCCCAGGGCCGCCTCGGACCGGGCCGCATCCACCACTGCATGCGTTCGATCGGCGTGGCCGAGCGCGCGCTGGAACTGATGGTCAAGCGCCTCGACAGCCGCGTCGCTTTCGGCCGCAAGATCTCGGAACAGGGCGTCTGGCGCGAATGGATCGCCGAGTCGCGCATCCGCATCGACACCGCGCGCCTGCTGACCCTGAAGGCGGCCTGGATGATGGACAAGGTCGGCAACAAGGGCGCACAGGCCGAGATCGCCATGATCAAGGTGCTGGGGCCGAACGTGGCCCAGCAGGTGCTGGACTGGGCAATCCAGGCCCACGGCGCCGGCGGCGTGTCCGACGACTTCCCGCTCGCTTACCAGTGGGCCGGCAACCGCACCCTGCGCCTGGCCGACGGCCCGGACGAGGTGCACCGGAATGCCATCGCCAAGCTGGAACTTGCCAAATACGCTTGAACTCTTGACATGCGATGTTGCCGAGAGGCTACATTTTAGGCGGATAATGGGCATTTGAGGGCAGCTTTGCTGCCCTGGCCGCCCGGCTCGGCTACCATGCGAGGGAGCGGCAGACCGCGCCGCGCCAGCCCGGATTGCTTGTGTTCCCGTTTTCCCGCCATACCCTGCCTTCGATCCGCTCGAAGCTGATCGCCCTCGTCCTTGCCAGTGTCCTGCCGCTCGTGCTGGGCTACCTCGCGTTCGTGCGCGATGCCGGCCAGCGCGAACGCGAACACGTCGCGCGCGATGCCGGCACGGTGGCGCGCGTCCTTACCGCCGCCGTCGACCGCGAGCTCGACAGCGCCGAAGCCGCGGCGCGCGTGGCCGCCGCCTGGCCCAACCTCGGCCCGGCCACCCTCGACGGCTTCCACGACCACCTGCAGGCCCTGCTGCGCCCGGAATTTCCGGTCACCGCCTTCGTGCTGTCCGGCCCCGACGGCCGCCCGCTGACGAGCACGCGCCTGCCCGCGGTCACCCGGCCGCCGGCGGTCAACCTGGCGGCGGTGCGCAAGGTGCTCGAACGCGGCGACGCCGTCGTCTCCGGCCTGCACGTGCCGGGCGTCGGCCAGCCGGAAGTGGTCTCGTCCGAGGTGCCGGTCTGGCGCAATGGCAAGGTGGCATACGTGCTGTCGGCCCAGATCCGCCCGCGCCGCATCGCCGACCTGCTCGGCGCCCAGCAGTTGCCGCCCGGCTGGGTGGCCGAGGTATTCGACAGCGGGGGCCTGGTGGTGGCGCGCAACATCGACCATGCGCGCTACATCGGCGGGCGCATGAACGCGGCGCTGGCGGCAGCCCTGGCCGACAGTCCCGATGGGGCCGTGACGCTGTCCGGCCAGGCCGGCGAGCCGGACTGGTATTCGGTGTATGCGAAATCCGACCGCCATGGCTGGACCGTGGCCGTCACCTATCCCGAGGACGCCGCGCGCGCCCTGCTCGGCCATACCCTGCCGGCGACGGTAGCCCTGTCGCTGGCCCTGCTCGGCCTGAGCGTGCTGCTGGCCTGGGCCATCGGCGGCTCGATCGCGCGTCCGGTGCGCCAGCTGAGCGGCCCGGCGGGGGCGCTGGGGCGCGGCGAACCGCTGCGCCTGCCGCCCCCGACCATCCGCGAAGTCGGCCTGGTCAGCGACGCCCTGCAGCAGGTGGAGGGCGAGCTGCAGCGCTACCGCAGCCACCTGGAACAGGCGGTGGCCGACCGCACCGCCGAACTCGAGCGCCTGAACGCACGCGTGGAAACCGTGTACGCCACCGCGCCGGTCGGCCTGTGCTTCCTCGACCGCGACCTGCGTTTCGTGATGATCAACGACTACCTGGCCGCCATCAACGCCCTGCCGGCCGCCGACCACATCGGACGCACCCTGCCCGAGCTGTTCGGCGAGATCGGCGCCAGCTTCGAGCAGGCCTACCACCGCGTGCGCGAAACCATGCGGCCGCTGCGCGATATCGAGACCAGCGGCACCCTGCCGTCGGCGCCTGGCACGATACGCAGCTGGCTGTCGAGCTATTACCCGGTGTTCGGCGCGGCGCGCGAACTGGTCGGCATCAACGCGGTCGTGATCGAGATCACCGAGCGCAAGCTGCAGGAAGAACAGAACCGCGACAACCAGGAGATGTTCCGGGTGCTGTTCGAAGCCTCGGGCGATGCCCAGGCCCTGCTGGCCTACAACGCCAACTTCATCAGCGCCAACCCGGCGGCGGCCAGCCTGTTCGGCTACGACAGCGTCGAGGAATTCGTCAACCTGTCGCCGGCCAGCGCCTCGCCCGAATTCCAGCCGAACGGGCGCCGCTCGGCGGACGTTGCGACCGAGCTGATGCGGCGCGCGCTCGACGAGGGCGGCGCCCAGTTCGAGTGGGTTCACCGGCGCCGCGACAACAGCAACTTCCACGCCGACGTGAAGCTCACCGCGCTCGACGTCGGCGGGCGCGGCATCATGCAGGTGACGATCCGCGACATCAGCGCGCGCGTGGCCGCCGACGCCGCCCTGCGCGCCACGGGCGCCCAGCTGCGCGAGCGCGAGCGTTTCATCCGCACCGTCACCGACAACCTGCCGGCATTGGTGAGCTACTGGGATGCCGACGCACGCCTGCGCTTCGCCAACCGCCCCTGCCTCGACTGGCTCGGCTGCAGCGAGGAAGACGCGCTCGGCCGCCATGCCCACGAACTGATCGCGCCCGAGCACATGGCCTGCTTCGCGCCCTATCTCGACGGCGTGCTGGCCGGACGCCCGCAGCGCTTCGAGTGCGAACTGCCGACGCCGGCCGGCCAGCCGCAGCGCGGGGCGATCCACGTGTGGGGCAGCTACCTGCCCGACCTCGACGCCGATGGCCGCGTACGCGGCGCCTACAAGCTGCACATGAACGTGACCGACCTGAAGCGCACCGAAAGCCGGCTGGTGCTGGCCCTGGGCCAGGCCGAGCAGGCCGCGCGCGCGAAGAACGAATTCCTCGGCAACATGAGCCACGAGATCCGCACCCCGCTGAACGCGATCATGGGCCTGGCGCGCGTGCTCGAGGAAGCGCCGCTGGGACCGCGCGAACGCGGCCACATCGCCCACATCCAGAACGCCTCGAAGTCGCTGCTGGCCCTGCTCAGCGACCTGCTCGACTACGCCAGGATCGAATCGAGCGAACTGGCCCTGGAACGGGTGCCCTTCCGCCTCGACGCGGTGCTGCAAACGGTGGCCGCGCAGCTGGCGCCGGCCGCCTGGAACAAGGGCCTGGAGCCGGTGTTCGCGGTGGCGCCCGGCCTGCCCGAACAGCTGCTGGGCGACCCGCTGCGGCTCGAACAGGTGCTGCTGAATCTGGTTGCGAATGCCGTCAAGTTCACCGACAGCGGCGAAGTGGTGCTGGCCGTCGAACTGCTGCGCCAGGGCGAGGCCTGCGTGCGCCTGCGCTTTGCCGTGCGCGATACTGGGATCGGCATCGCGCCGGCGGTCCAGCAGCACATCTTCGAGCCCTTCGCACAGGGCGACAGCTCGATCAGCCGCGCCTACGGCGGCGCCGGCCTGGGCCTGCCGATCGCGCGCCGCCTGGCCGGCCTGATGGGCGGCGAACTGGCGCTCGACAGCAGCGCGGGCGCCGGCGCCTGCTTCCACTTCACCCTCGAATTCGGCATCGCCGAACCAAGCCTGCCCGCCGGCGGCGACGCCTTGCGCGTGCTGGTGGCCGACGACAACGACAGCGCCGGCGCCGCGCTGGCAGCCCAGCTGGCCGGCTTCGGCTGGCAAGCGGTGCGCGCCGCCGGCGGCGCCGAGGCCCTGGCCCTGCTGCGCGCGGCGCCGCGCTTCGACCTCGCCTTTGTCGACGCCGCCATGCCCGGGCTCGACGGCGCGGCGCTGCTGGCCCTGGCGCAGGGCGACCCGGCACTGGCCTTGCCGCCGGCGGCCCTGCTGGCGGCCGACCCGGACGGGGCGCGGCGCGCGGCCCAGGCCGCGGGCCTGGCCCAGCCGGTGGTCCTCGCCAAGCCCTTTACGCGCACCGCGCTGCGCGCCACGGTCGCCGCACTGCGCGGCAATGCCGACACCCGTGCACTGCCGGCGCCGCCGGCGCTGTCCGCGCGCCTGGCCGGCCTGCGCGTGCTGGTGGTCGAGGACAACGAGGTCAACCAGGAAGTCGCGCGCCAGGTGCTGCTGCACGCCGGGGCGCAGGTCGAATTGGCCGCGAACGGCCGCAGCGCGCTCGATCTGCTCGGCCGCGACAGCGCCTTCGACGCCGTGCTGATGGATCTGCAGATGCCGGTGATGAACGGCTTCGAGGCGACCGCCGCGATCCGCGCCATGGGCCTGGCGGCGCTGCCGGTGGTCGCCATGACGGCCAACGCCATGGACGAGGACCGCCTGCGCGCCCTCGACGCCGGCATGGACGCGCACCTGCCGAAGCCGATCGACGTCGACGCCCTGGTGGCCACCCTGCACGCCGTGACCGGCCGCGGCCAGGCCACCGCACCGGCCCTGCCGCGCCAGACCGCGGCCGCGCTGCCGCCGCTGCCGCCGCTGCCGGGCATCGACCTGCAAGCCGCCTTGTCGCGTTTCGGCGGCAACGCGGCGGCGTATCTCGCGGTATTCGAGCGCTTCGCCGCGACCCAGGCCGGCGCCGTGGACGAGATCCGCACGCTGGCCGCGGCTGGCGACGCGGCGGGTGCGCTGCAGTTGACCCACCGCCTGCGCGGCGTGGCCGGCAACCTCGGCGCCGCCGGGGTGGCGATGCACGCCCTGCGGCTGGAAGGCGCACTGCGCGGCGCCGACGAGGCCGGGGTGACGGCCGGCCTGGCCGCGCTCGACGCCGCCATGACGGGCGTGCTGGCTGGCGCCGGGGAACGCGAGCGGGTCTCCGTGGCCGCCGTCCCGGCCGCGGCGCCGGCCCCGGAGCCGGTGCGGCGCGACGCCCTCGCGCGCCTGCTCGACCTGCTCCAGAACAACAACATGAAGGCGATCACCGCCTTCGAGGCCCTGCGCCCGGCGCTGGCGGGCAGCGTGGAGGCGAACGACATGGCCGAGCTGGCCAACGCGGTCGGCCTGCTGCGTTTCGAACAGGCTGCGTGGCTGGTGCGGGCTATACTGGAGGCCAAGGGGGACGCATGAGCTGGACCGATCTGGCCCTGAATGGCCGCATCCTGGTGGTCGACGACGCCATGGAAAATATCCAGATCCTGCACGCCGCGCTGCAGGACCAGCACGAGGTGCTGTTTGCGCTCGACGGCGCCCGGGCGCTCGAACTGGCACGGGCCCAGCGTCCGGACCTGATCCTGCTCGACGCGGTCATGCCGCGCATGGACGGCCACGGCGTGCTGGCCGCCCTGCGCGCCGAGCCGCAGACGCGCGACATCCCGGTGATCTTCGTCACCGCCCTCTCCAGCCCGGAGGACGAAACCCGCGCCCTGGATGCCGGCGCGGCCGACTTCATTACCAAGCCGGTGAACGTGGCCGTGGTGCGCGCCCGCGTGCGCACCCAGCTGACGGTGAAGCGCCAGGCCGACGCCCTGCGCGCCCTGACCCTGACCGACAGCCTGACCGGCGTGGCCAACCGGCGCGCGTTTACCGAGCGGATGGAAGTCGAATGGCGCCGCTGCGCCCGCGCCGGGCTGCCGATGGCGCTGATCCTGGCCGACATCGACCACTTCAAGATGTACAACGATTACTACGGCCACCAGGCCGGCGACGCCTGCCTGGAACAGGTGGCGCGCACCATGGAGCGCACGGCCGGACGCGCCCAGGACCTGGTGGCGCGCTACGGCGGCGAGGAGTTCGCGGTCCTGCTGCCCCAGCTCGACGTGAACGGCGCCGCCGGGGTGGCCCAGCGCATGCTGGCCGAACTGGGCCGGCTGGCGATCCCGCATGCGGCCTCGCCCACCGCCGCGGTGCTGACGGCTAGCATGGGGATTGCGGCCGTGGTGCCGGCCGGCGGGCAGACCGGCGCGGCGCTGATCCGCGCGGCGGATGCGGCGCTGTACGAGGCCAAGGCGGCGGGGCGGAACCGGTATCGGGTGGCGGTGGCTGGCTGAAATAGAGCCATCGTGTGCTCGGCCGTACGGTCCTGGCCGCAGGCCACAGTGATGGCGTCAGTCCGCACTCTCCACCGGCCGCCGCCGGAACATCGCCATCCCCTCGATCGTGCACACGGTCTCGCCATGCTGGTTGGTGGCCACCCAGCTGGTCCAGACCACGCCGCGGTCCGGCTTCGAGCTCGACGCCTTGACCTGCTTGGTGACGTGGCGCAGCGACAGGGTGTCGCCGGCGCGCACCGGCAGCAGCCAGCGCACGCCGTCCAGGCCGGGCGAACCCATGCTCGAGGACGCGAACGGCAGGCCGTCGACCACCATCCGCATCATCATCGCGCAGGTGTGCCAGCCGCTGGCGATCACGCCGCCGTAGATCGACCCGCTGGCCGCCTCGGCATCGACGTGGAAGGGCTGGGGGTCGAACTGCCTGGCGAAGTCGATGATCTCTTCCTCGCTCACCGTGCGCTGGCCGAGATCGATCTCCTGGCCCGGCGTGAAGTCCTCGAAGAACCAGTCGCCGCTGACGTCCTTCTTCATGCCGCTTCTCCTTCCATGCTGTTGTCCCGGAACCCCGGCTGGGCGATGAAGCGCGCCAGGTGGTGGTCGGCGTCGCCGAGGGTGAGTTCGATGGTCGCCAGGCGCTTGAAGTAGTGCGCGGCCGGCAGTTCGTCGGTCACGCCCATGCCGCCGTGCAGCTGCACCGCCTGCTGGCCGATGTAGCGCGCGGCCGCGTTGATGCGGTACTTGGCGGCCGAGACGGCGCGGCGGCGCTCGCCGGCATCACTTGAACCCAGCTTGACGGCGGCCAGCAGCGCCATCGAACGCGCCTGCTCCAGGTGGATGGCCATGTCGGCCATGCGGTGCTGCAGGGCCTGGAACTTGCCGATCGGGGCGCCGAACTGCTGGCGCGTCTTCAGGTAATCCAGGGTCGCGGCGAAGATGGCTTCCATGGCGCCGACGGCTTCCGCGCACAGCAGGCCGGCGCCGTAGTCGGCCGCCGCGTCGAGGATGGGCCAGCCTTCGCCCGGCGCGCCGATGAGGGCGGTGGCGTCGACGCGCACGTTGTCGAACACGGCGTCGGCGGCGCGCAGGCCGTCCAGGGTGCGGTAGCCGGTGATGCGCAGGCCGGCGGCGTCGCTTGGGACCACGAACAGGCTGATGCCCTCCTCGGCGCGCTGTTCGCCGCCGCTGCGCGCCGACACCACCAGCATGCCGGCCTGGGCGCCGTGCAGCACGACCTTCTTTTCGCCGTTCAGGAGGTAGCCGTCGCCGTCAGGCTGGGCGCGGGTCGCCATATCGCGCAGCTCGTGGCGCGACTGGCGCTCGCCCAGTGCGCAGGCCAGCTTCAGGTCGCCGCTCGCGACGCGTTCCAGCAGTTGCGGATGCCGGCCGCCCAGGCGGAGGAATTCGGCGCCGAGCACGGTGGCGAAATAGGGTTCGACCACCAGGCCGCGGCCCAGCTCCTGCATCACCACGAACATGTCGACGGCGCTGCCCGAGAAGCCGCCCTGGGCTTCGGGCACCGGCAGCGCGGTCATGCCGAGTTCGGCCAGGGTGGCCCAGGCGGCGTCCGACACGCCGGCCTCGGAGTGGACGATGGCGCGGCGCGCCTCGAAGCCGTAGTCGCGCGCGATCCAGCGTTTCAGGGCATCGGCGAACTGGGTCTGCTCAGGATTGAAATGGAAGTCCATGTGGTGCTCTCCTCACAGGCCCAGGATCATCTGGGTGATGATGTTGCGTTGGATTTCGTTCGAGCCGCCGTAGATCGAGGTCTTGCGGTAGTTGAAGTAGTACGAGGCCAGCGGCGCCGCGGCGTCGTCCTCGGCGACACTGTGTTCGCTCGCGCCTTCCAGGTAGGCCGGGTCGAAGGGCAGCGCCATCGGGCCGACAGCCTCCACCATCAGCTCGGTCAGGGCCTGCTGGATGTCGGTGCCGCGCACCTTCAGCACCGAGGCTTCCGGCCCCGGCGCCTTGTCGGCCTTGGCCAGCACGCGCAGCACCGTCATTTCCAGCGCCATCAGTTCGATTTCCAGGTGGGCCAGTTTGGCGGCGAACAGCGGGTCGTCGATCAGCGGCTTGCCGTTCTTGCTTTCACGCGCGGCCAGGCCTTTCAGGAAGGCCAGTTCGCGCTTCGAGCGGCCGACGGCGGCGATGCCGGTGCGCTCGTGGCCGAGCAGGTACTTGGCATAGGTCCAGCCGCGGTTTTCCTGGCCGACCAGGTTGGCGGCCGGGACGCGCACGTTGTCGAAGAAGACTTCGTTCACCTCGTGGTCTTCGTCGAGCATGATGATCGGGCGCACCGTGATGCCGGGTGAGTGCATGTCGATCAGCAGGAAGGAGATGCCCTCCTGCTTGCGCACGCCGCTGTCGGTGCGCACCAGGCAAAAGATCATGTCGGCGTGCTGGGCCAGGGTGGTCCAGGTTTTCTGGCCGTTGACGATGTAGTGGTCGCCGTCGGCATCGAGACCACGGACCGCGGTGGTCTTCAGGGAGGCGAGATCGGAGCCGGCGCCCGGTTCCGAATAGCCCTGGCACCACCAGTCCTCGCAGGACAGGATGCGCGGCAGGTAGTAGGCTTTCTGCTCGGCGCTGCCGAAGGCCATGATCACCGGCGCCACCATGTTCACGCCGAAGGGCATGATCTGCGGCGTGCCGGCGCGTGCGCACTCTTCCTCGAAGATGTGGCGCTGGGTCGGCGTCCAGCCCGGTCCGCCGAACTCGACCGGCCAGCCCGGGGCCACCCAGCCCTTGGCGGCCAGGATCTTGTGCCAGCGTACGCTGTCGTCCTTGCTCAGGCGCAGGTGGCTGCGCACCTTGTGCTGCAGGTCGGGCGGCAGGTTTGCCGCCAGGAAGGCCCGCACTTCGTCGCGGAAGGCCAGGTCCTCGTCAGAGTAATTCAGGTCCATTCTGTCTCCTTGTTATTGTCGCGCGGACGCAAAAAAAGCACGACCGTTCACCAAGGATTGTACCTGAAAGACTGCTTGTTTCAGCAATAAAAAGAGGGCGATCCCGTTCGGGAGCGCCCTCTCGCTGTTGCAGGAAGAGCGATTACTTCGCGCGACGGCGACGCAGTGCGCCAACACCCATTGCGCCTGCCAGCAGCAGGGCAATGCTCGATGGCTCCGGCACTTCGGCGACAGCCGGTGCGGTAACGACAGGATCGGCAGCGACCGGCGAGATTGGCGCCGGAGCCGGTGCCTGGACGACAGGTGCGGCAGCCGATGGAGCAGCGGCTGGGGTAGCAGCAACGCCGGCGGTGGTGGTGACGGCCCAGCCGGTCAGGGTGCCCGGGTGGACGCGGGCGGTTTGCGCTTGTGCTGCACCGGCGCTGACGAGCAGGGCGGCAATGACGAGGTGACGAACTTGCATGATTGCTCCTTCTTATTGAGAGTGACTGTGATAAATATTACAACAGCAAGATCATGCTATCACAACCGTAAAAAGGGCTTGTTCCAATTGAATTCAATTCCAAAAGGAAATTGAAATGCCTACAGGAAGCTTTCTAGGCGGAATTTCTTTCCTTTTGGAATGTGCGCTGGTTCACATAAGGCCGCGCTCGCAATGCCGTTGGTTAGTTACGATTTGATCTACTCTTCGCAAGAGATATCGTAATCACGAGACAACATTGGCACCCGCGCCATTCCGAGCCAAAAGATTGGGAATAGTCGCGCCGAAGCGTTGCGCCCTGCCCCATGGCCAAGCACATGGATTTGCAAGCGGCGCGTCCGTGTGCGCCAGCGCCAAAACAAAAAGGCACGAGGCCAGGGCGATGCCGCCCCAATCTCGTGCCTTTCGGTTCGGAAGCCCCTGCCGCGGCAGGCGCCTCCCGGTGACGCTTACGGCTTGACCGGCGCCATGTAGGGCATGACGCGCGAGGCCATGCGGGTATCGGTCTTCAGCATGCCGGCCTCGTCGGCCAGGATGTGGGCGGCCTCTTGCAGCAGCACGTCCTTGGCATCTTTGGCGGCCTTTTCTGCCGCCAGCTCCGCCGAGAGCGTGCGCTCGTCGCCCTGCAGGCCATCGTCCTGCTGGGGCGTGTTGCGCGCGGCCACCACAGCCTTGGCCGGCTTGGTTGGCGTCGGCACCTTGCTGCGTGCTTCCTTGCCGCCCGGCGCTGCCGCCGGCTCGTCGGAATTGCTGTCCTTGCCTGCCGCCAGGCGTGCCTCGCGCGCCTTGGAACGGGCGTCCTGGGCATCGCGCTCCTTGCGGCGCACGGCTTCGTTCAGCGAGATCGCGTTTTCCTTGCGGATCTTCATGACCTCGGCCATGTCTTCGCGCAGGTCCTGGAAGTCCTTGTCCTTGGCAATGCGCGCCTCGTGGCGTTTTTGCAGCGGATCGACCAGTTCCTTCAGGTTACCCAGCGGGACGTAATTGGCCGGCTTGATCGCCACCCACGGCAGCGCGTTGCTGAACGAGGATTCACCGAAGTGCTCGGTATCCGACAGCACCGGCAGCTTGATGTCCGGCGTCACGCCGCGCAGCTGGGTAGTGCCGCCATTGATGCGGAAGAACTGGGCCACCGTCATCTTCAATTCGCCGTAGCGCACCTTGTCGGACTCGGAGAAGCGGTCGAGGTCGAGCAGGGTCTGCACCGTGCCCTTGCCGAAGCTCGGTTCGCCGATCACGAGGCCGCGGCCGTAATCCTGGATCGCGGCGGCAAAGATTTCCGATGCCGAGGCCGAGCCGCGGTTGATCAGCACGCCCATTGGGCCGTCCCAGGCCAGGCCCGGCTTGACGTCGCCTTCGACCTCGATGCTGCCGCGCGCATCGCGCTGCTGCACCACTGGGCCCTTGTCGATGAACAGGCCGGTCAGTTCGACCGCCTCGACCAGCGAGCCGCCGCCGTTGTTGCGCAAGTCGATCAGGACATTGTCCACGCGGTCTTTCTTGAGTTCGCCCAGGATGCGTTCGACATCGCGGGTGGCGCTCTTGAAGTCCTTGTCGCCCTTGCGGCGCGCCTCGAAGTCCTGGTAGAAGGTCGGCAGCGAAATCACGCCGATGCGGCGGTTCACGCCGTTGTCCTTGACCTCGATGATCGATTTCTTGGCGGCCTGCTCTTCCATGCTGATCTTCTTGCGCACCATCGCCACCGTGATGTGCTTGGCGTCGACGCCGCCGTCGCCCGGGATCACGTCGAGACGCACGGTCGAACCCTTTTCGCCGCGGATCAATTGCACGACGTCGTCGATGCGCCAGCCGAGCACATCGGTGAACGGGCCATTGCCCTGCGCCACGCCGACCACGCGGTCGCCGACCTTCAGCTTGCCGGACTTGTCGGCTGGGCTGCCCGGCACGACTTCGCGGATGATGGTGTAGTCGTCGCGCGTCTGCAGCACGGCGCCGATGCCTTCCAGCGACAGGCGCATGGAAATATCGAAGTTGTCGGCCGAGCGCGGGCCGAGGTAATTGGTGTGCGGCTCGATCGCGGTGGCATACGCGTTCATGAACATCTGGAACACGTCTTCGTTGTTCAGCTTTTTCATGCGCGAGACGTAATTCGCGTAGCGCTTGTCGAGCGTCTCGCGGATCGCCTTGTCTTCCTTGCCGGCGAGCTTCAGGCGCAGGAAGTCGTTCTTGACGCGCTTGCGCCACAGGTCGCGGACTTCGTCTTCGTTTTTCGCCCACGGGGCTTTTTCGCGGTCGAGCTGCAGGGTTTCGTCGGCCGTGAAGTCGAACTTGGTCTTCAGCAGGCTGCGCGCATAGGCCATGCGGTCGGCAAAGCGCTGCTGGTAGAGGTTGTAGATGGCGAAGGGCTGGCTCAGGTCTTCGTTGTTGATCGCATCGTCGAGCTTGGTGCGCAGGGGCGCATAGCGGTCGAGGTCAACCTGGGTGAAGTAGAGTTTTTCGCTGTCGAGCGCTTCGAAGTAATTGTCGAAGATCTTTTCGGACATCGCATCGTCCAGCGGCATCGCCTTGTAGTGGTAGCGCCCGAGGACGCGCGAGGCCCACAGCGCGGCCTGGGCTTGCGCCGCCACCGGCTTCATCTGGGTATTGCCTGCCTTTTCGGGCTGTGCGGTCACCGCATGCGTCGACATGGCAAAAGCCAGCGCAACCATCAACATCTGCTTCTTCATTTATGCGTTCTCCGAACGTGTACTTGGGTGTCTGCCAGCGGCGCCGGGTAACCGAAACTCATTCCAAGCGGTACCTCGGCTGCGCGGTCCATTCTACAGGATAGCGCGCGGTCGCAGAGTCGGCTTTGCGAGGATGAGCGTGCGAGCTTAAGGTCGACTTAAGCGGGCGTGATCAAATTCTTACAAATTGAAACACCGGTGAAGGCGCTCGTGCAGGTCGTCCGTCGCCATGTGAGGCTGGGCCGGCAAACGACAAGGCCCGTCACAGGCCGGGCAGGTGGGCGCGCCAGGTCCAGCCGGCAAGCGACAGCCCGGCCACGACCAGCCAGGGCCAGGAACGCGCCGCCAGCTTCCAGTCCACCGGCGAGGGCCAGAACGACAGGTATTGCGGCGCCAGGAACACGGCCAGCAGCAGGTCGAGCGGTGCGAAATGCCAGCCCGGCCGGGTGCGCCAGGCCGCCACGACCAGGGGCAGCAGCAGCACCAGCAAAGGCGCCAGCGCGGCCGGGGCGGCGTTGTACCAGCGCAGGTTGGCAAAGGTGACGGAACCGAGTTCCCAGACCTTGCCCTTGCGGCGCGGGATCAGGTTCAGGCCGATGGGCTCGGCATTGGTGAGGAGGCCGACGCCGAAATGCGCCAGCTCGTGGCACAGGGTGCCGACGGCCGTGAGGACGAAGAAGCCCGGGTGGGCACTGGAGAGCATCCAGAACAGGAAGGCCAGCGCCAGCGAAGGCAGCAGGTAGACCAGGATGTCGGCGTGCGCACACAGGAAGACCGGCGCAATGCTGGCGCAGGCGGCAGGCAAGTCCATGCTCGGCTCGGCAGCGTAGCGCTTGCTAGTCTTTGCTGTAGAAGCAGCGGCCGCAGGCCTGGCGGTAGCTTTCGTTGCCGCCGATGCTGACCTGCTCGCCTTCCTTGATGCGGCGCCCGGCTTCGTCGACGCGGATATTCATCGTCGCCTTCTTGCCGCAGGTGCAGATGTTCTTGATTTCCTCGATGTCGTCGGCCAGGGCCAGCAGGTAGGCCGAACCCGGGAAAGGCTCGCCGCGGAAGTCGCTGCGCAGGCCGTAGCAGATCACGGGCACGCCGCGCACCTGGGCCAGCTGGTGCAGCTGCTGGACCTGGGCGGTGCTGAGGAACTGGGCCTCGTCGACCAGCACACAGCCGACGCTCGGCGTCGCGGCCAGGAAATCGGTGTCCTTGCTGAAGACGTCGACCTGGCGCTGCGGGCCGAGGCGCGACGTGATCAGGCCGACGCCGTAGCGGTCGTCGATGGCGGCGGTGTAGAGCTTGACCTGCTGGCCCTGCTCTTCGTAGTTGTGCGCCACCTGCAGCAAGGCAGTCGATTTGCCGGCGTTCATCGCCGAGTACCTGAAATAGAGTTTTGCCACTGCCCTGCCCTGCTTGCCGGATTTGAAATGGCGGCAATTATAGCGTGGCAAGGCAGTTGAGGCCACCGCCCCGCCTGCCTTCGCCAGCGCTGGGGGCCAGCGGATTAGCCGCGGCGGCGGCGCATCCAGCCGACCACGCCCAGACCCAGCAGCATCATGGCGTAGCTTTCCGGCTCGGGCACCGGCATGGCCAGCGTGACGTCGTTGGCCGTCACCCAGTAATCGCCGCCGGCAGTCAGGGTAACCGAGCTCAGCGGAGCGCTGGAGACAAAGCCGAGGAAGCTCGAGGTGGTGGCATTGCTCAGGGTGTAGTTGAGCGTGGTGCCGTTCGTGGCCGAGAACAGCAGCGTGCCGCCCGGCAGGAAGCTGCCCAGCACATCGGAGCCGAAGAAATAGCCGCCGAAACCGGTCACGCCGGGCGCGAAGTTGGAGAACACGATGCCGTCGCCATCGACATTCGTCGACAGCCAGCCGTCGGCGCCGCTGCCTGCGCCATACAGGCCGCCCGGCGCCGAGGCGGTATAGCTGTAGGCGCCGGCCGTGCGCGCGAACGGGCTGTCGTAGAGGTCGATGTCGAGGTCGTCGTAGGTGTCGACGCCATAGGCGCCGACGGCGGCGAGGAAGGCATTGCGGTCGGTGTAGACCGTGATCTGGGCGACGGCGCTGGCGGCGCCGCACAGCAGCATGGCGGCGACCAGGCTTTTCAGGACGAGGGGTTTGCTCTGCATGATTGCACTCCTTGGGGAAGGTTCGATGGATTCGGCTCTCTGCCAGAGTCGAGTACACCGCGTTCCGCCAAGTGTTGCAATCCGATTAACGTTGAATTAATGACACTTTGAGCTGGCTCAGAGTTGCCCCATGGCTGCGTCAGCTTTTCGAGACGACACGGGCCGGATTTCCCACCACGGTGGCGCCAGCCGGCACATCGCGGCTGACCACGCTGCCGGCGCCGACAATCGCGTCGTCGCCGATGGTCACACCCGGCAGGACGATGGCGCCGCCGCCGATCCAGACATTCGCGCCGATCGTCACCGGCTTGCCGCACTCCAGCCCGCTACGGCGCAGGGCCGGGTCGCGCGGATGGTCGGCGGTATAGATCTGCACCGCCGGACCGATGCGGGTGTCGTCGCCGATGCTCACGCGCGCGGTATCGAGGATCACGCAGTTGTAGTTCAGGAAGACGTTCTTGCCGAGGTGGAGGTTGAAGCCGTAGTCGCAGTAGAACGGCGGACGCAGCATCACGCCCTCGCCCACCGTGCCGGCGCGCTCCCGCAGCAGCGCGTGCCAGACCTCGGCCGTGTCGCCCATCGCCGCGTTGTAGCGCGCCAGCCAGGCCGCGCAGGCCGCCAGCTCCACCTGCAGCTCCGGCGCGCTCGGGTGATACAGCTCGCCGGCCAGCATCTTGTCCTTCTCGCTGCGTGTCATGGTGCGTCCTTATTGGCCTGGGTGGTATTCACGTTCGAGTTGCTTCAGGATGTCTTCCTTGTAGAAGAGCACGTCCTTGAACTCGCCGCGGCTGTACATCTCGGCCTGGTCGGCGAAGTGCTTCGAGGCCGGGTTGCCGCTCTGGCCGCCCGCCAGGATGCTTTTCGCGCGCAGGCGCGGACCGAACTCGACGGCGGCGACGAAACTGTTGCCGCGGTCGCCGTAGATGCGCTTGGTCTTTTGCTTGGCCACCATGCCGAACGAGGCCAGCGAACCCCAGTGCGCCGAAGTGAACGCCACCGGATAGCTCGGCTTGCTGTCGTCGTACTGCTGGTCGACGTCGCCGCTGATGCGCTGGAAGCGGTTGATCTCGCCCCAGGGCGTTTGCCAGGTGCCGAAGTCCTTCGCCAGTTTATCGCTGGCGCGCCCCAGCGCATCGAGGCGCTCCTGCGGGCTCAGGCTGGTCGTGATGTAGTCGACCGAGGGCACGCCGGCGGCGCGCGCTTTTGGCGCGGCCTGGGCCACCATTTCCTGGCCCCAGTAGACGGCGAGCGCGGTCGGCACCGAGTCGGCCGCGAAGCGCAGGTTCCAGGCGCGCAAGGCCGCGACCTGGTCTTTCAGCGCGCGCTTGCGCGGATCGTCTGCCGGCAGCGCGTCGTAGTCCTGCACCAGCTTCGGCACCAGCGGCTCGAAGGCGGTGAGGTAACTGTCGTAGGAGGCGGCGATCAGGCTGTCGAGCGTCATGTCTTTCGCATCGCGCAACACGCGTCCGGCGTGGATGCCGCGCGCGTTTTCCGGCAGCGACCACATGTAGTCCGGATAGTCGGCGCGTTTCGGGCTGTTGGCGCCGGACGCGCTGAACGGCCAGTTGTTGGTATTGCTGATGTAGCCGCTGGCCGGATTGAACAGGGTGATCGTGTCCTTGATGTCGTGCAGGCCCTGCCATTCGGTGGCGGGGTTGCTGCCGTCGACCGGCTTGCTCCAGTCGAAGCGGGTATCGCGCTTCGGAATGAAGTTGCCGTGGAAGTAGGCGATGTTGCCGTCGGCATCGGCATACACCGTGTTGTTCGAGGAATTCGTGCGTAGCTGCATCGCCTGGTAGAAGGCCTCGTAGTTCCTGGCTTTCGTGCGCGAATACGACTGGGTCAGGGCCTTGACCGGCTCGTCCATCATTTTCACGGCCACCCATTTGCCGTTTTCGCTGCGCACGACCGGACCGTGGTGGCTGAAGTAGGCGGTGACCGTGCGGCTGGCCAGCTTGCCGTTCGCGGTCTTGTAGGGCAAGGCGATCGGCAGCGCGCGCAGGGCGCGTTCCTCGTTGCCGTACTTATAGAAGAACTTGCCGCCGCGCTCGACCACGGTTTCCAGGTACTCGTCGATGACGTCGCCGCCGCCCGAGGTATGCATCCAGCCGGCCCGTTCGTTGAAGCCCTGGTAGATGAAGAACTGGCCCCAGGTCACCGCGCCATAGGCGTTCAGGCCCTCTTCGCTGACCATGTGGATTTCAGGGCGGAAGTAGAACGAGGTATGCGGGTTGATCATCAACAGCGGGTGCCCCGCCCTGGTGAGCTTCGGAGCGATGGCGAAGCCGTTCGAGCCGCGCGGCTCGGCGTCGAGGAGGTTGCGCCCGTCGGCCAGCTTCGCCTGCAGCTTCTTGCCATAGAAGGCTTCGAGGTCCTTCAGCTCGATCGATTCGATGTCGCCGCCGATGCTGCCTTCGCTGAAGGACAAGGCCATCCACGGCTCGAAACGCGTGATCAGCTTCGGTTTCACCTGGGGATGCGTGTGCAGGTAGAAGTTCAGGCCGTCCGCCCAGGCCACCATCAAGCCTTGCAGCCAGGCCGGGCTGGCCGCGAACTTGGCCTGCATGTCGGCGGGCTGGATGTAGAGCTTCATGCGCAGGTCGCGCCAGATCTCCTTTTCGCCCTCGACCTCGGCCAGCCGTCCCATCGAATTGATGTAGTTGAGTTCGACGCGATTGAAGTCGTCCTCGGCCTGCGCATAGATCATGCCGAACACCGCATCGGCGTCGCTCTTGCCGAACACATGGGGGATGCCCCACTTGTCGCGCAGGATGGTGACGCGCCCGGCGCTGCCCTGCCAGCGCGCCAGCTCGGCGCTGCCGGTCTCGGCGGCCTTGGCGTCCGGCGCGGCCACGGGTGCGGCCATGGCCGGGCTGGCGGCCAGGAAGGCGGCACAGCACAGGGACGAAGCGAAGGTCGAGGCAAAAGTCGAGGCAAAGGTCGAGGCAAAACGGCGTGGCAGGATCATGCGGCTCTCCATTCTTGTTATCGTTGGGACGGCCTGTCGGCCGATTATTGGCCGACTACAGCCCGGCGTTGGCCAGCTTTTGCTTGAGGATCTCGTTCTCGGTCAGCAAGGTGGCCATGCGGTCCTTCAGCGAAGCGATCTCGGCCTTCAACGCGGCCTTTTCGTCGACCGGCTCGCCGTCCGGGCCGGTTTTCTTCGGCTTGGTCGCCTGCTTCTGTTCGCGCACCTGGCGCGCCGCCTGCTGGAGTTCCTTGCGTCCGCCGGCCACCGCGGCGATCTGCGCTTCCGGCGGCAATTGCGCCACATTCGCGGCAGCGTTGATCGAGATGGTGCCGGCGCGCACGGCTTCCACGAGTTGCGGCGCGGCCGCCTTCTGGATGCGTTCGATCTGGCTGATGGTGTTGCTCGACACGCGCGCCGCTTTCGCCACTTCCTCGCGCGTATTCCACGGCGGCGGCGGGCGCGAGTCCATGTCGTCGGGGCTCGGCTCCGGCGGTTCCTCGGCCATGCGCTGCGCCATGCGGGCGCTGACGATTTCCTTCTTGCGCAGGGCCAGCAGGCCGCGCTGGAAGTCCGACACGCTGCGGCGCGCCAGGTGGTTGTCGATCATCCACAGCATCACGTCCTCGATGGAGGCGAAGCTGTTGTTCTGGACGGTACGGAAGTCGATATTGTGCTTGCGGCAGATTTCGTAACGGTTATGGCCGTCGATCAGGACGTCGCCCCACAGTACCAGCGCGTCACGGCAGCCTTCGGCAAGCAGGCTGCGCTCCAGCGCGGCGTATTCGATATCGGTCAGCGGGTCGACGAAGGCACGCAGCTCGTCGTTGATGGTGATGTTCAATGTATGGTCCTAGGCTTCATGTCGCGCCGTCATGGCGCCGGGAAGCATTCTAGACCATTCGATGGCTGAGCCAAAGATGGCTGGCCGATTTTGCAGGGGGAGCGAATGAGGTGGTGCGGGCAGCCGGAATCGAACCGGCACGCCTCACGGCGGCAGATTTTAAGTCTGATGCGTCTACCAGTTCCGCCATGCCCGCGCCGGCGGGGATTGTACACCGTGCGGCAACTTCGGTGTTAGTTGTTGAGCCATTGGCAAGCACTGCACGCCGGCGCCGGAACCTGTCCTCGCGGCTTATGTTGGCACAAAATTGCCTAACGGCATTTATGCGATGCTGGCGCTCACCATCACGCATCTGGAGGGCGACATGGACATTTTGGCACTTCGCTGTGGCGCGGCATGCCTGCTGGCGGCCGCCCTGTGCGCATGCTCGTCGAAAAGCGCCGAGGAAAAAGGCGCGGACATGGCGAGCGAGAAAATCGACATGGTGACCGGCATCGGCAACGCCCTGACCGACAAGGGCGGCAAGGCCGCCGAATCGATTGCCTCCGGAGTCGGCACCATGGTCAAGGGCGTCGAACGCGGGGCCTTGAAGGTCGGGGGGAAGCTGAACATCGATGCCTCGCTGGCCAAGGCCGGCCTGAGCGTCACCCAGGTCCAGGACGCGGCGGCAAGCGGCGACGACAAGCATGGCTTGCTGGCCTATGTCGTGGCCAGCGCCAAGGTGCAAGGCAGCTTGCGCATGTTCGCCTATGATGCGCTCGGCCGCGAAATCGCCCGCTCGAGCGTCCCGCTCACCTTCGGCGGCGACGATGCGGCCTACGTGGGGATGCAGCTCGACCAGCATGTGGCGCTGGGCGATGTGGTTGCCGTCGGCTTCACATTTGCGCCTGAAGAGCAGGTGGCGGCGAAGTAGCGAGGCTGGCTGCCTAAAAAAAAGGCGCTGTCACCGTTTGCTGTGGATGAGTCCGATTGCAAGGCGAAACAATTGATCGGCAGACGTCACCTTTCCGCCATCAAGCATCCGGCGCCAGCCCAGGTAGTTCGGCAGCCAGCGCGACGCCACACCGTGGAAGGGCGCCAGCCACTCGCGCAAACGCTGGTGATAGGCGTTCACGTTCTGCACGTGGATGGCGCCATGGAAACCCGGGCGGACACGGTCGCCCACGCTGACATTGACGGCCTGGTGCGCCAAGCCGTGGGCGCGGGCGAAAGCCCGATAGGCCGCGTTCGCGTCTGTCACGAGCAGCACGTCTCGGTCCAAAAACGGCAGCAGGTGGCGCTCCAGCTGGACTTTGCTGACGGGGCCGCGGCCGGTGACGGCATCGACGGTCTGCTTGTTGCGGTCACGCGCCACGAGGATGCAGTCGAGGTCGCGTGAAATGCCGCGCCTGCTGGCGACGCCGCCCCGCTTGCGCGCCGGCCGGTCGAGCGTGCGCGACCCTTTTTGCGATTCCAGGATGAACATTTCGTCGGCTTCGGTGATACCGTTCAGGCATCCTGGCCGGTCCTCTTTCACCCGATCCAGGAAGCGATGGCGCCAGCGGAAGGCGGTATTACGATGCATGTTGACCTCGCCGGCCGCCGCGCGCACCGGGCGCGACGCAAGCAGCGCATCGAGATAGGCGAGCCATTTCCCGCGCAGTCGCAGGCGCGCCAGCGGAGTGCCGGTCAAATCATTGAAAGTGCGCCGGCATGAGAAGCAGCGGTAGCGCTGCAGATCGTTGGCGTGGCCGTGCCGGTGCCAGCGTTCGCAGCGGCAATGGGGGCAGCGGCGGCCGGCCGGCCTGCATAGTCCGATCAGCGCCAGCACCTGGTGCAGCCCGGCAGCCGGACGCAAGGCGTCGAGGACGCGCAGCCGCTGTGGCCCGTTCAGTGTCGGCAATGCCGCAAACCAATTCGTGAAGCGCGGTGCTTTCATGGTCGACCCGTGTCGATGGCGAGACGGGTTGGACCACGAATGAACTCAACAGTTCACCGCTCATCCATAGCTAACGGTGACAGCGCCAAAAAAA
>NZ_JASNRC010000014.1:94986-175388 GCF_030411995.1 Massilia sp. YIM B02769 | reverse complement strand
GTTTGAACTGCTCTGTGTACTTCGTCATATCACCCCAAAAAGTTGTGTCTAACTTTTTGGGGTCACTTCACTGTGTCCACGCGGTGCAACGCTTGCATGTCGAATCTCATGCCTCGTCTGTTCAACCTGTGAGACCGCGTGGACACGGGTGTCCACCCTACCCCCTCCGGCAAGCCCCGCGGAACAGTGCCAGCCGTGTTCCGTTCCAAACCCGTTAAAATCGCTGTCTTGTACACAACAAGACCGCGATTTCATGAACAAGCTGGCGCTTTATTTTCGGCTGGTCCGCGCCGACAAGCCGATCGGTATTCTTCTCCTGCTCTGGCCCACCCTCTGGGCGCTGTGGATGGCGGCCGGCGGCACGCCCCCCTGGCATGTGGTCCTGATTTTTGTCGTCGGCACCGCCCTGATGCGCTCGGCCGGCTGCGCCATCAACGACTACGCTGACCGCGACTTCGACCGCCACGTCAAGCGCACCGTCGACCGCCCGGTCACCAGCGGCCGCATCAAGGCCTGGGAAGCGGTAATGGTCGCCGCCGTGCTGGCCATCGTTTCCTTCCTGCTGATCCTGCCGCTGAACACGCTGACCAAGCAGTTGTCGGTCGTGGCCGTGATCGTGGCCGGCACCTACCCCTACTTCAAGCGCTTCTTCGCGATTCCCCAGGCCTACCTCGGCATCGCCTTCGGCTTCGGCATCCCGATGGCCTTTGCCGCCATCCAGGGCCAGGTGCCGGCCGTGGCCTGGTGGCTGCTGGTGGCGAACGTGTTCTGGGCCGTGGCCTACGACACCGAATACGCCATGGTCGACCGCGACGACGACCTCAAGATCGGCATGCGCACCTCGGCCATCACCTTCGGCCGCTACGACGTGGCCGCCGTCATGCTGTGCTACGGCGTGGCCCTGTCCATCGATTTGATTTGCGGCTGGCTGCTGGGCCTGCGCTGGTGGTTCGTCGGCGGCGTGGTGGTGGCGGCCGGCATGGCGCTCTACCACTACACCCTGATCCGCAACCGCGACCGCCTGCGCTGCTTCGCCGCCTTCCGTCACAACAATTGGTTGGGTGCGGCCCTTTTTGCCGGTGTCGCGTTAGACTATGCATTAGGATAATATTGTCCGAAATACAAATCTCCGTTCTGCCGGCAAGGCAGCGGCCAATCACCCCCTATTACGAGGCTAAAACATGATGGAAAAAATCCCGACCCAGACCGGCGCCCGCGACCAGCTCCTGGCCGACCTGAAGACCGTGATCCTGGACGCGGAAGCCTGGCTGCGCCACGGCGGTTCGCTGACCGGCGAGCAGCTCGAAGCGGCCAAGGCCAAGTTCGAGACCGCCATCACCACCGCCAAGGAAGGCCTGGCGAACCTGGAAGTCATCGAGAAATCGAAGGCCGCCGCCAAGGCCACCGACACCTACGTCAAGGACAATCCGTGGAAAGCGGTGGGCGTGGGCGCCGCCGTCGGCGTCGTCGTCGGCCTGCTGATCGGACGCCGCTGATGGCCATTGCCGCGGCGGTCGGCCGGATCGGCACGACCGTCCTGGCCATGGCGCGCACACGCCTGGCGCTGGCCGCCGTCGAGGTGCAGGAGGAAGCGCAGCGCCTGCTCGGCTACGTGGCCTGGGCGCTGTTCGCCGCCTTCCTCGGCGCCGGCGCCTTCATGCTGGTGGCCTTGTTCGTGATCGTGCTGTTCTGGGACACCCACCGCCTGCTGGCGATCGGCGGCATGGCCGGCCTGTTTGCACTGGCGGCTGTCGTGATCCTGCTGCAGGTGCGTGCACGCTTCGCGTCGCGTCCGCCGATGATGGCGGCCACGCTCGACGAGCTGAACAAGGATATCGCCTTCATCAAGGGCACGGGAGCGGCGCATGAACAGTGAGAAGAAGCCCCTGGCGGTGCGCCGCGCGCACTTGATTGCCGAGTGTGCGCAGCAGCGTGGCGACATCGCCTACGAACTGAACCTGTTGAAGGCGCCGGTCGAACGGATCAGCGGCGTCGGCCAGTCGCTGATGGCCAAGCGCAAGGCCTTGCTGGCCGGCGGCGGTGTCGCGCTCGGCCTGCTGATCGCGCGTCCGAAACCGGTGCTGGCACTGGTGGCGACCGGTGTGTCGGCGTGGAAGATCGTGCAGAATGTGCTGCCGAGCGTAATGCCGGTGGTGCAGCGGGTGTTGCCGGTGTTGCGCGAGCGATTTGGCGGGCGGTTTCAATAAACGTTGTACCGCGTGGGCACAGGGGCGCCCACCCTACGTTTGACGATGTGGCGCTATATTGAATCCGCGACGTCTAACGACACTACTACACTCAATGATCGTAGGGTGGGCGCCCCGTGCCCACGCGGTACCATGCCGGCATAACATCCGGCGCTTCAATCCGCTCCCAACTCCTCCCCCAACTCGCGCCCGCGCGCCGCTGCCGCCTGCATGGCCGCCATGATCGCCGGCTTCACGCCCGCCGCTTCCATGCTGGTAATCGCCGCATGCGTCGTGCCCCCTTTCGAGGTCACGCGCTGGCGCAGCACCTCCAGCGATTCGCTGGACTGCGTCGCCAGTTCCGCCGCGCCGGCAAACGTGGCCAGCGCCAGCGCCTTGCCCTGCTCCGCACTCAAGCCCATCTCCACAGCCGCCGCCTGCATCGCTTCCAGGAAGTAGAACACATATGCCGGTCCGCTCCCCGACACCGCCGTCACCGGATCGATCAGCGCTTCGTCATCCAGCCACACGGTCTCGCCCACCGCGCGCATCACGCTGTCGGCCGCCGCGCGCTGGGCGCCAGTCACGCCGCTTGTCGCCACCATGCCGGTGATGCCCATGCCGATCAGCGCCGGCGTATTCGGCATGGTGCGCACGATGGCGCCGTAACCGCCCAGCCAGCGCGACAGGTCCACGCTGCGGATGCCCGCCGCGATCGACAGCACCAGCGGCCCGTTATTCAACTGAGTCAACTGCGCCAGCTGCGGCGCCAGTGCGGCCGCCACGTCGCGCATCTGCTGCGGCTTCACCGCCAGCACGATCACATCGCAGGCGCCGACGGCGGCATCGATGCTTGCAGAGGTGGCCGCCCCATACTGCGCCGCGAGCTTTTCACGTGCGTCCGCATTCGGATCGACCACATGCACCTGCGCACCTGCGCCCAGGTTCTTGACCAGCCCGGCGATCAGCGCCGTCGCCATGTTCCCGCCGCCGATGAAAGCGATCTTCATTCCGAATCCTTGTGATAAGTACGTGTGCCGAAAATGGCGCTGCCGACGCGCACGATGGTCGCGCCTTCGAGAATGGCCGCCGCCATGTCGCCCGACATCCCCATCGACAGCGTGTCGACCGGCAGGCCGTCCGCGCGCAAGGCCTCGCCCAGCTTGCGCAAGCTGGCAAACGCCGCGCGCTGCAGGGCCGGGTCGGTTTGCGGTTCCGGGATCGCCATCAGCCCGCGCAGGCGCAGGTTCGGCAAGGCCGCGACCTGGCGCGCCAGCGCCGGCAATTCGTCGGGGGTGGCGCCGCTTTTCGTGGTTTCGCCGCTGATGTTCACCTGCAGACAGATGTTCAGGAGCCCCAGTTCTGGCGGGCGCTGTTCCGACAGGCGCTGCGCGATCTTCAGGCGGTCGACGGTGTGCACCCAGCTGAAATGGGTGGCGATCGGCCGGGTCTTGTTGCTCTGGATCGGGCCGATGAAATGCCACTCGACAGGCGTATCCGGTTGCGCGCGCGCCACGGCGGCGATTTTTTCGACGCCTTCCTGCAGATAGTTTTCGCCAAAGGCGCGTTGTCCGGCTGCCATCGCTTCGAGTACCGCTTCCGCCGGAAACGTCTTCGAGACAGCCAGCAGCTGGACCATGGAACGGGCCCGGTTGGCGTCCTTGACGGCGGCGGCGATTGTCGCTTCGACAGCTTGCAAGTTATCGGCGATTGTGACCATAATCGTTTTCTGTGGGCAATATTCGGGACATGCGAGAACGCTGGCCGAAGCTGCGCCCTTCACGGCACAGGATTATAAATGGACATCTCCGAATTACTCGCCTTCTCGGTCAAGAACAAAGCCTCCGACCTCCACCTCTCTGCCGGCCTGCCGCCGATGATCCGCGTCCATGGCGACGTGCGCCGCATTAACTTGCCGCCGCTCGAGCACAAGGACGTGCACGCCATGATCTATGACATCATGAACGACGGCCAGCGCAAGCAGTACGAAGAGGTGCTGGAGTGCGACTTCTCGTTCGCGATTCCGGGCCTGGCGCGCTTCCGCGTCAACGCCTTCAACCAGGAACGCGGCGCCTCCGCCGTGCTGCGTACGATTCCGTCGAAGATCCTGTCGCTGGAAGAACTGAACGCACCGCGCATCTTCGGCGAACTGGCCCTGAAGCCGCGCGGCCTGGTGCTCGTCACCGGCCCGACCGGCTCGGGCAAGTCGACCACGCTGGCCGCGATGGTGAATCACCTGAACGAAAACGAGTACGGGCACATCCTGACGATCGAAGACCCGATCGAGTTCGTGCACGAATCGAAGAAGTGCCTGATCAACCAGCGCGAAGTCGGCCCGCACACCCTCTCCTTCAACAACGCCCTGCGCTCGGCGCTGCGCGAAGACCCGGACGCCATCCTGGTCGGCGAGCTGCGCGATCTCGAGACGATCCGTCTCGCTTTGTCGGCGGCCGAAACCGGCCACCTGGTGTTCGGCACCCTGCACACCTCGTCGGCCGCGAAGACCATCGACCGTATCGTCGACGTTTTCCCGGCCGAGGAAAAGGAAATGGTACGCGCGATGCTGTCGGAATCGCTGCAGGCCGTGATTTCGCAGACCCTGCTGAAGACCAAGGACGGCTCGGGCCGTGTGGCGGCGCACGAGATCATGCTCGGCACGCCGGCGATCCGCAACCTGATCCGCGAAGCCAAGATCGCCCAGATGTACTCGGCCATCCAGACCGGCAGCAACGCCGGCATGCAGACCCTGGACCAGAACCTGACCGACCTGGTGCGCCGGAATATCATCTCGAGCAGCGCGGCGCGTTCGGCTGCGAAGATTCCGGAAAACTTCCCCGGCTAAGGAGCACGCATGGAACGCGACCAGGCCTCAAAATTCATGTTCGACCTGCTGCGCCTGATGGTCAGCAAGGGCGGCTCGGACCTTTTCATCACCGCCGGCTTCCCGCCCGCGATCAAGATCGACGGCCGCATGACACCGGTGTCCAGCCAGCCGCTGACGGCCGCCCACACGGCCGACCTGGCGCGTTCGATCATGAACGACAAGCAGACCGCCGGCTTCGAGCTGACGCGCGAAGCCAACTTCGCGATCAGCCCGGGCGACCTGGGGCGCTTCCGCGTTTCGGCATTCGTGCAGATGAGCAGCGTCGGCATGGTGTTGCGGACGATCACCACGCAGATCCCGAAGTTCGAGGACCTGGGCCTGCCCGAGGTGCTGAAGGACGTGATCATGGCCAAGCGCGGCCTGGTGATCATGGTCGGCGCCACCGGCTCGGGCAAATCGACGACGCTGGCGGCGATGGTCGGCTACCGCAACGAGAACAGCTACGGCCACATCATCACCATCGAGGACCCGGTCGAATTCGTCCACCCGCACAAGAACTGCGTGATCACGCAACGCGAAGTGGGCGTGGACACCGACAGCTTCGAGGCGGCCCTGAAGAACTCCCTGCGCCAGGCGCCGGACGTGATCCAGATCGGCGAGATCCGCGACCGCGACACCATGGAACACGCGATCGCCTTTGCCGAAACCGGCCACCTGTGCCTGGCCACCCTGCACGCCAACAGCGCCAACCAGGCGCTCGACCGCATCATCAACTTCTTCCCCGAAGAGCGCCGCCAGCAACTGCTGATGGACCTGTCCCTGAACCTGCGCGGCCTGGTGTCGCAGCGCCTGATTCCGAAGAAGGAAGACAAGGGCCGCGTGGTGGCGATGGAAATCATGCTCAATTCTCCGCTGATCTCGGACCTGGTCTTCAAGGGCGAGGTCCACGAGATCAAGGAGATCATGAAGAAGTCGCGCGAGCTGGGCATGCAGACCTTCGACCAGGCGCTGTTCGACTTGTACGAGGCGGACAAGATCTCGTACGAAGACGCGCTGCGCAATGCGGACTCGGTGAACGACTTGCGTCTGACGATCAAGCTCAATTCCAAGCACGCGAAGAACCGCGATTTCTCGGCGGGGACCGAGCATCTCGGGCTGGTGTAATCGTAGGGTGGACGGCTCTGCCGTCCACGCGTCCCACCGGCGCCAAGGCTTTCGCGAAGAATCTTGCGGATGTTGAACGCGTGCACGGGAAACCCGTCCACGCTACCTTCCTCCGGCAAATGCTGGGACATGCCAGCATGTGTTGGTATGATCGAGCCATGAACGTTTTCGACTTCTCCGCCAACGCCCTCGACGGCACGCCTGTCGACCTGTCGTCCTACCGCGGCCAGGTGCTCCTGATCGTCAACACCGCCAGCGGCTGCGGCTTCACGCCGCAATACCGTGGCCTGGAAACCATGCACCGCGACTACGGCGAGCGCGGCTTCGAGGTGCTGGGCTTCCCCTGCAACCAGTTCGGCAAGCAGGAAAGCGGCAGCGAGGCCGAGATCGGCCAGTTCTGCGAACGCAACTTCGGCGTCAGCTTCCCGCTGTTCGCCAAGATCGACGTCAACGGCGCCAACGCCCATCCCCTGTTCCGCCACCTCAAGCGCGAAGCGCCCGGCATCCTGGGCACGCAAGGGGTCAAGTGGAACTTCACCAAGTTCCTCGTCAACCGCGACGGCAGCGTGGTCAAGCGCTATGCGCCGAACACCAAGCCGGAAGAAATCCGGGACGATATCGAGCAATTGCTGGCGCGCTGAGCCGCCCCGATCCGGCCTCTAGGCCATGCCCGCCGACGCCGTACGCGGCAAATGCTGCCTGATCCAGTGCGTGGTATCGGCCAGCACATCCTCCTTGCCGTAGTCGTTCAGCAGGTCGTGGTAATGCCCTTCGTAGAGCTTCAGGGTCTTGTCCACCGACCCCGCATGCTCGTAGAAGAACTGGCTGCCCGCCGGCACGGTTGCCTTGTCGACGGTGCCGTGCATGATGAAGACCGGCAGCGTGATCTGGTCGAACGACTTCTTCAGGCGGTCGTCGGCGCGCGCCAGCGCGGCCACGGTGCTGGCCGGCTGCACTTCGCCGGCGATCAGCGGATCGTTGTTCAGCGCGCGCACCGCTTCCGGGTCGCGCGAAAACTCCTCGTTGTGCAGCCTGAGCACGCCCAGGTGGGGGGCGATGTGGCTCAGGCCCTTGATCACCGACAGCGCGATGTCGGGCGCAGGAACCTTGAAGGCGAAGCTTTCGCAGATGAAGCCGTCGAGCTCGGCCTGGTGCTCGAGCGTGTAGACGCAGGACACCACGCCGCCGGCCGAATGCCCGAGCAGGAACACGGCCAGGCCGGACTCGCGGGTCTTGGCCAGGTCGATCAGGGTGGCGAGGTCGCCGACGTATTCCTCGATGTCCTCGACATAGAAGCGCTCGCCGCTCGACTTGCCGCGCCCGCGCAGGTCCAGCGCATAGACCACGAATCCGCTGTCCGCCAATTGGCGCGCCGTCCAGTCGTACTGGCCGCTATGCGAATTCACGCCATGGCAGATCACGACCAGGGCGCTGGGCTGGCCGGCCGGACGCCAGCTGCGGAAGAAGATCTGATTGCCGTCCTTGCCGTTGACGGTTTCTTCGCTCGAATCGATAGCCATGACAAATCCCCTGAGGAAATGACGGCGCCGATGCCGCCGGTCCCTCAGCGTAGACCGATCTTGCGCGTTTTCGGTCGATGGACGTGCGAAGCCTGATATAGCGCAAAAAATGGCGAATCAGGCCCGCTCGAAACACGCCAAAAAGCCCGCCGAAGCGGGCTCCGTGCCAGCGCGCAGGATTATTGCTGGGTGGTCGGCGTGGCCGGGGTCGGTGCGGACTGGGTATCGACCGGGGTCATCGGATTGGTCGGCGGCACGGTCGATGCCGGGGCCGGGGCCAGGCCGGTTTCGGTCGGCGTGGTGGTTGGCGGCGTCATCGGTGCCGGCGAGGTCATCGGGGTCGAGCTTGGGGTCGGCGCCATGTCGCTGCCGCCCTGGGAGGTTGCCGAGGTCGAGCTCGAGCCGGTAGCCGTGTTGGTCGACGAATTGGTGTCGGCCGTGTTGTCGGTCTGGGCCGTGCCCGATGCCGTTGCGGCGACGCTGCCGGACTTGCTGCTGTCCTTGTGCGACTTGGCCTTGGCCTGCTTGTCGGACTTGGCTTGCTTTTCCGACTTGGTTTGCTTGTCGGATTTCTTGGTGGTCGCCGGCTCGGCCTGGGCAACCACGGTGTTGTTCTTGCTGTCGGCCTTGACGGTCGACTTCAGGTCCTTGTTATCCACCAACACGGCGGTCTTTGCATCCATTTTCTCTGCATTCACTTTCGCGACGGGCGTGGCCGGCGATTGGGCAAAGGCGGCGCTCGCGAACAGACCGGCGATCAGGGTAGCGATAGTTTTTTTCATGGTGCAGCTCCTCTTGGTTGTTTTGTCAGTAGACGTTTGATTGTCACTCCACCAAGAACGGTGTGGCGCACTGGACTGTTGACAGCGTTAACATTCGCTTACAACGCTGGCATTTGCTTACATCCTGCGCAATTCCTGTTGCCACGTGCAACCA
Source organism: Massilia sp. YIM B02769 (assembly GCF_030411995.1). Lineage (GTDB taxonomy): Bacteria > Pseudomonadota > Gammaproteobacteria > Burkholderiales > Burkholderiaceae_D > Telluria. The sequence goes on along the minus strand of NZ_JASNRC010000014.1, from coordinate 166,758 downwards.
CTTCCGCGGTTCAGGCCACGTTCAGCCCCATTGCCCTGACCAGCTCGGCCGCCTGGCGCGGCGAGATTGTTGCTCCCACGAACAACTTGGCGTTCACCAATTTCAAACCACCCAGGTCGGCCTCGCGCAGGTCGGCGCCATCGAAACGCGTGTCCTTGATGTGGGCGTCGCGCAAGCCGCCGCCCTCGAACACGGCGTCGCGGAAGTCGCAGCCCGACAAATCGGCATCCGCGAAATCCAGCCCCACCAGCTTCATCTTGCGGAAGGACATGCGGCGCAGGTCGGCGCCGACCAGCAGCGTGTCTTCGAACGACAGGCCGAGGTAGCTCACCTCTTCGAAATTCGCGCCGGTCAGCTTGCAGCTGCGAAAACTCGCCGAGGCCAGCTTGGCGCGGCGCCAGCTGCTGTTGTTCAGGTCCGAGGAAGCGAAGCGCGCGTCGACCAGGTCGGCGGATTCGAAGTCGGCGTGGCCCGCGCGGCAGCGCTGCCATTGCGTGCGCGCCAGCCTGGCGGCGTAGAACGAGGTCTCGAGCAGCGCGCAGCTGCGGAAGCTCGCTTCCTGCAAGTCCAGGCGCGAGAGGTCGGCGCCGGACAGGTCGCAGTCGTCGAAGACGAGCGCGGCGTTTTCGAGCAGCAGCTGTTCGACGCGGGCGCGGTCCGGCGTTTCGCCGGTGATGGTGATGATGGGGCGCGGCATGGCTCTGGTCATGGTTGCGGAGGCCAGCAGCATACACGCTCGCCCCGCGCGGCGTAACGGCGTTTGAAGCGAAGTTCTAACGCGCTGTCAGCGTGTCTCGATCTCGGCCGTGCCGTGGATGACGCAGGCGCGGTTCACGTCTTCGAGGAAGCGGATCGCCTCGCTCATCGACAGGCTGGACGGAATCAGGCGCGCCAGCGCGGCTTCCTCGCTGACCCGGTCCAGGCCATAGGCGATGCTGCGCGAGACGTCGCGCGCCGGCTTGCCGTCGCTGTTGTAGAGCGCGTCGTAGACGCCGACTTCTTCCCACAGGGGCACGAAGCCGGGGCTGGTGGAATCCTCGAACACGATCGCGGGGGCGCTGCCGCCTTCTTCGCGCACGAGGCGGAATACGAAACTCATTGCTTGCTCTTGAAGATCAGGATGGGACGGATGCTAACACGCCCGCCCCAGCCTTGCCGACCGGCCCGATTCAGCCTGCCGCGACAGGCACCAGATGCCGGTCCAGCAGCTCGATCCAGTGCGTCACCGGCGTCGCGGTGCCCGATTGCAGGTGCGTCACGCAGCCGATATTCGCCGACACGATCTCCCCCGCCCCGGTGGCCTCCAGGTTCGCCAGCTTGCGGTCGCGCAGTTCGTGCGCGATTTCCGGATGCAGCACCGAATAGGTGCCGGCCGAGCCGCAGCACAGGTGGCTGTCGGCGCACAGCACCACGTCGATGCCGGCGGCGCGCAGCACGCCTTCGACCTTGCCGCGGATTTGCTGGCCGTGCTGCAGTGTGCACGGCGGATGGAAGGCCACGCGCTGGCCGCCTTTCCTGTCGGCCTGCAGCGCCAGCTGGGCTTCGAACTGCGGCAGGATCTCGGACAGGTCGCGCGTCAGCATCGAGATGCGCGCCGCCTTTGCCGCATAGTGCGGATCGTGGGCCAGCAGGTGGCCGTATTCCTTGACCGTGACGCCGCAGCCCGAAGCCGTCATCACGATCGCCTCGACCTGTTCGACATACGGCCACCAGGCGTCGATATTCCGGCGCATGTCGTCCAGCCCGCCCGCCTGGTCGTTCATGTGGTAACGCACCGCGCCGCAGCAGCCGGCCCTGGGCGCCACCAGCAGCTGCACGCCGACGGCATCGAGCACGCGCGCGGTGGCGGCGTTGATGTTCGGCGCCATGGCCGGCTGCACGCAGCCCTCCAGCACCAGCATCTTGCGCGCGTGGCTGCGCGTGGGCCAGCGGCCGGCGGCGCGGGCCGGCTGCAGCTTGTCCTGCAAGTCCTTCGACAGCAGCGGCCGCGCCAGCGTGCCCGTCTTGTGCGCGACCTTGAACAGGCTTGTTCGCGGCAGGAATTCCTTGAGCGTGGTGCGCTTGATGCGGTTGCCCAGCGTGCGCGGCACGCGTTCTTCCACCACGCGGCGGCCGATGTCGACCAGGCGCCCGTACTTCACGCCCGAAGGACAGGTCGATTCGCAATTGCGGCAGGTGAGGCAGCGGTCCAGGTGCAGCTGGGTCTTGCGCGTCGGCTCGGCGCCTTCCAGCACCTGCTTGATCAGGTAGATGCGCCCGCGCGGGCCATCGAGTTCGTCGCCCAGCAATTGATAGGTCGGGCAGGTGGCGGTGCAGAAGCCGCAGTGCACGCAGGCGCGCAGGATGGCTTCGGCCTCGTCGCCGTCCGGCGTGCCCTTGATGAAATCGGCGAGATTGGTTTGCATGGTCTAGAACATCCGTCCCGGATTGAAGATCTGCGCAGGGTCGAAGGACACCTTCAGACGCGCGTGGATGCGCGCCACCGCCGGCGCCAGCGGCTGGAACACGCCCACGCTTTTATCGCCGCCACGGAACAGGGTCGCGTGGCCGCCCGCCGCCGACGCGGTGCGGCGGATGGTCTCGGCATCGGCACTCTGCGCACGCAGCCAGCGCTGCGCCCCGCCCCACTCGATCAGCTGTTCGCCTTTTAACACGATAGCGCCGGTTGTGGACGGCAGCGACAGGCGCCACAGCGGCATGTCCCCGGCGAAGAAGGCATGGCGCTGTTCGCGCAAGGATGCCCAGAAGGCCGCGCAATCCGGCATCACCTGCCCGCCCAGCGACTTCACGGCCGCATCCACCGCCGCCTGCGCGCCGGACAGCCGCAGCGCCAGCACGCCCGCATGCCAGCAACTGGCGGAGATGGGCAGCGGCTGGCCGCCCCATTCGTTCAGCCTGCGGATGGCGTCGATTTCGCCGATCTCGAAGCGCAGCGTGGTCTCGGCAAAAGGACGCGGCAGCACTTTCACCGACGCCTGCGTGATCAGCCCGAGCGTGCCGAGCGAACCGGCCAGCAGGCGCGAGACGTCGTAGCCGGCCACGTTCTTCATCACCTGGCCGCCGAAGCGCAGCAGCTCGCCCTTACCGTCCAGCAGCTCGGCGCCGAGCACGAAGTCGCGCAGGGCGCCGCTGCTGGCGCGGCGCGGGCCGGACAGGCCCGCCGCGATCGCGCCGCCAAAAGTGGCACTGTCGCCAAAGTGTGGCGGCTCGAAGGCGAGCATCTGGTTCTGTTCGGCCAGCACGGCCTCGATCTCGGCGAGCGGTGTGCCGCAGCGCGCCGTGATCACGAGTTCCGTCGGCTCGTAGTCGACGATGCCCGTGTGCCCGCGCGTATCGAGGATCTCACCTTCGAATGACTGACCGTACCAGTCCTTCGTACCACCGCCGCGGATGCGCAGCTTGCCGCCGTTCGCAACGGCCGCGCGCACCTGTTCCCTGAATGTCTCGATCATCTGTTGTGTTCTTAAAAACGCGGCAAATCGGGGAAAGGCAGCACGCCGCCGCTCACGCGCATCTTGCCGAATTCGGCGCAGCGGTGCGGCGTGGGGATGGCTTTGTCCGGATTGAGCAGCATCGGTGCATCAAAGGCGCGTTTCACGGCGAAGAAGGCGTCCAGCTCCAACCGGCCGAACTGCACGCACATCGAATTGATCTTCTCCATGCCCACGCCATGTTCGCCGGTGATCGTGCCGCCGACTTCCACGCACAGCGCCAGGATCGCAGCGCCGAATGCTTCCGCGCGTTCGAATTCGCCCGGCTGGTTCGCATCGAACAAAATCAGCGGGTGCAGATTGCCGTCGCCGGCGTGGAACACGTTCGCGCAGCGCAGGCCGTAGGTCGTCTCCATGCCCTCGATCCCGGTCAGCACTTGCGCCAGGTTCTTGCGCGGGATGGTGCCGTCCATGCAGTAGTAATCCGGCGAGATGCGCCCCGCCGCCGGGAAGGCGTTCTTGCGGCCGGACCAGAAGCGCATCCGCTCCGCCTCGCTTTGCGACACCGCGATGGCGCTGGCGCCGGCTGCCTGCAGCACCGCCGTCATGCGCTCGATTTCCTCGGCCACCTCCAAAGGCGTGCCGTCGGCCTCGCACAGCAAAATTGCGGCGGCGTCGGTGTCGTAGCCGGCGCGGACAAAAGGCTCGACCATGCGCGACGAGGTCCGGTCCATCATCTCCAGGCCGGCCGGGATGATGCCGGCCGCGATCACGCTGGCCACGGCGTTCCCGCCAGTGACCACGTCATCGAAACTGGCCATGATGACTTGCGCCGCCGCCGGCTTCGGCACCAGCTTTACCGTCACTTCCAATACGATGCCGAGCATGCCTTCGGAACCGATGAAGACGGCCAGCAGATCCAGGCCCGGCGCATCCAGCGCTTCACCGCCAAGTTCGATGACATCGCCGTCGATGGTGGCCACGCGCACGCGCAGCACGTTGTGCACGGTGAGGCCATATTTCAGGCAGTGCACGCCGCCCGAGTTCTCGGCCACGTTGCCGCCGATGGTGCAGGCGATCTGCGAGGACGGATCGGGCGCGTAATACAAACCGTATTGCGCCGCCGCTTCGGAAATCGCCAGGTTGCGCACGCCCGGCTGGACGATGGCGGTGCGCGCGTAGGCATCGACCTTGACGATGCGGTTCAGGCGTGCGGTGGAAACCACCACGCCGTCATGGATCGGCAGCGCGCCGCCCGACAGGCCGGTGCCGGCGCCGCGCGGCACGATCGGCACGTTCAATTCACGGCAGACGGCGAGGATGGCCAGCACCTCGGCTTCGCTGGATGGCAGCGTGACGATCATCGGCAGCTGGCGGTAGGCCGCCAGGCCGTCGCATTCGTAGGGGCGCGTGTCTTCGGGATCGTGCAGGACCGCGCGTGCCGGCAGCCTGGCGCGCAGGGCCGCGGCAACCTGTTCACGACGTTCCGGCGGCGCGCTGAGAGGAGCTTGGAGAGGGGCGGACATGCTGAGGATTGTAAGCACAATCACATCGTTTTGTCGTATCCTCGGGCTATCTTTTTTTATGGTCTGGACATAATCATGGGCAATCGACTTTCTAAAATCGCCACACGCACCGGCGACGACGGCAGCACCGGCCTCGGCGACGGCAGCCGTACCGGCAAGGACAGCGCGCGCATCCACGCGCTGGGCGAAGTCGACGAACTGAATTCCTTTGTCGGCCTGCTGCTCTGCGAAGACATGCCGGCGGACCTGCGCGAGGAACTGGTCTCGATCCAGCACGACCTGTTCGACCTGGGCGGCGAGCTGTGCATCCCCGGCTACCAGATGATCAAGGACGAACACGTGGCGCGCCTCGACGGCCTGCTGGAAAAATACAATGCCGACCTGCCGATCCTGAAGGAGTTCATCCTGCCGGCCGGCTCGCGCGCGGCCTCCACCGCCCACGTCTGCCGCACCGTGTGCCGCCGCGCCGAGCGCGCCATCGTCGCTTTGTCCAAGACCGACACGCTCAACCCGCAGCCGCGTCAATACGTGAACCGCCTGTCGGATCTGATGTTCGTGCTGGCGCGCGTGCTGAACCGGTTTGCCGGCGGCAGCGACGTGCTGTGGAACCACGAGCGCAAGCGCGGCTGATTCAAAAGGACTTGCATGGCGGGCGCCCACGTTTTCAAGCTGCGTTTCTACATGGCCGGGTCGAACTGGCCGACCAATCCTTTCCAGTACCGCGGCAAGGGCGCGATCGAGATCGGCGACGATTTCGTGATCCTGCGCGGCAGCCGGCATCGCTCCTTCCGCATGCCGCGGCGCGAGGAGCAGCGCCTGCGCACGGTCGACATCGTCAACGTGGTGGCCAGCGGCAGCGATGTCTGGTTCGACGTGCTGGGCGTGAAGGAAGACCTGACGATCGGCTTCAGCGTGGAAGATGCCGCCACCGCCGACCGCATCGTCGCCCTGCTGCCCGCGCGCCAGACCGCAGCCTTTGCCGAGGCCCACGCCGAGCAGGAGGTCTTCCATGACCGCATCGATTACTGGAGCCCGTCAACACCCGTGATCTGGGGCCTGCTGGCGGCGAACATCGGCATCTTTGCGCTGATGTGGCTGGCCCGCCAGCGCTACCAGACCTTCCTCGAAGGACCGCTGCGCCAGCTGTTCGCGCTGAACCCGGATGCCTCGGCCATCCTGCAGGCGCAGCAGCTGGTCGAATGGGGCTCGAACTACGGCCGCCTGACGCTGAAGGGCGAGTGGTGGCGCCTGTTCACCTCGATGTTCCTGCACGGGAGCATCTGGCACATCGGCTTCAACATGCTGGCCTTGTGGCAGGTGGGGCAAGTCACCGAACGCATTTTCGGCAGCGTGCGCTTTGCGGGCCTGTACGTACTGGCGGGCCTGTCCGGCAGCCTGGCCAGCGTGCTGTGGAATCCGCATGTGAACAGCGTCGGCGCCTCGGGCGCGATCTTCGGCATCATCGGCGGCCTGCTCGCCTTTTTGGGCCGCAAGGACAGCGGCGTGCCGCCCACGGTGGTGGCAGACCTGCGCGGCTCGATGATCCCCTTCCTGCTCTTCAGTTTGTGGATGGGTTTCATCTATCCGCACACCGACAATGCGGCGCATATTGGCGGTTTGATCGGCGGCTGGCTGGCGGGGCATTTGCTGGCGCGGTCGATTCATTTGCCGGAGCGCGCATAAGAATGGCTGACCAGATTTCTACATTGCGCTGACGGCGGCAGGGCCGCAAACTGAGCCTTACCAATCGTCTGCTATCGGGCCAATTGCCGACTGTAGTCCGGGATCATAACAGGCGACCGGCTAGCCTCTGCTGCAGTCGGCTAACGGCCTGGTCAGACTTCGGTCTGCTCCGCGATCTCAAGGGCATCATCGACCTCGATCCCAAAATATCTGACGGTGCTCTCGAGCTTAGTATGCCCAAGAAGCAACTGAACTGCTCGAAGATTTTTCGTTCGCCGGTAGATGAGAGTCGCTTTTGTTCTGCGCATCGAGTGTGTTCCGTAAGCGGTCGCATCCAGCCCGATCGATTCCACCCACCTGGTAACAATACGCGCGTACTGGCGGGTAGACAGGTGTGGCGACTCGCTCACTCGGCTTGGGAACAGGTACTGGCTTCCGGACAGCTGACGCCGCTCGATCCAGGCAAGCACTGATTGCCGGGTCTGATCCGTAATCTCGAACTGAACGGGCCGGCCAGTTTTACGCTGCATGACGATCGCGCGGTGAAAGATGCTTCGCCCCTGCGAGATGTCCTTGAGGCGCAGACTGACGAGGTCGCAGCCACGCAGCTTACTATCGATAGCGAGGTTGAACAGCGCGAGGTCCCGCACCCGCGCGGACAACTGTAGACGAATGCGAATCGCCCAAATTTCCCGTAACTTCAACGGGAGCTTTTGCCCGACAAGACGTCCCTTGTTCCAGGGCCCTGCACTTTTGGCTTTGCTAGAAATCGAATCCATGAGGCCTCCGTGGTTGTGGAGTTCCATTGTGGGCACCTAGTGGCCCAGCAACCCTTAGCGCAGCCTTTGCTTGCTTTGGGAACAACCACGGCCTTACACTGAGCTGTATTGAACGGCCGAGATCGGCCCACATCAGACGTTCCCGCAGATACGAAACCTGCCTACCACCACATGAGCGTTCCAATTTCGCGGTCATCCTGGTCTGTCTCAAGTCAACGAACCGACGGCCATTACGACCATCACGCGACTGAATATGAGTCGTTGCGGTGCCAGTGCCGTGGATGCGGTGTCACTTTCGTTTTCACTGCGGAACGACAGCAGATCGCATACGAAGTCGAGAAAAAGTATGTCTGGTGGCGACCATCATATTGCGATGCCTGTGCCGCCCGGCTTAAGGATCTACAAGCTCGCAATCGAAGCTACCAAGCTCGTTGGGACGGTGACCGACTGGGCCTGAAGGGGGATAAAGCGTTTCTCAGCGCTTGGCTCGGCGTTTTAAGAGAAATGTCGGGACTGGGCAAAGGGAACCCATCTATGGAAACCCATCTGGCACGACTCTTAGACAGATGAGTGCTCGTCAAGGACGGCAAGCAGTACCAATGTCAGCAATGTGTCGAATCTCGCCACTCGCGTTGCCCATGACATCCTCTCGGCGATAAGCTGATATCGTTTTGCGACAGGCAAGCCCCCCGAAATTGATCTTTTGTCTGGAGTAAACTGAAGACGACCGTTAATAAGCTATTATTTTCCTCGGCCTTCCACACACCTTCATCATGCGCCGCCTTGCCATATTCCTGTTTACCCTCGCCACTCTGGTCTCATCGAATGTGCATGCCGTTCCAGGTTCGCGCTGTGCCAACGATGACTTCCTGCTGCATCGGGATACCCTCAAGACTGCCAAGGTGACCTTGCCGGTATTCGCCCACTTCTGCTACCGCGACGATAGCGGCGATCACGTGGTGTACCTGACCGAAAGCGGAGACCGGCGCTACGATGGCAAAACCTTGTCGAGTAAAATCGGCGCGCACTTGTTCACGATACATGCTGGGCCAACCCTGACGGCCAAGGGCACGGTCAGCGATGGCGCACCGATAGAAATGGCTGGCGTGCAGTGGTGGACCAAGCTGACCGAGTTAAACGATATCGACGGCGACGGACTGGTTGATCCGATCCTGGTTTACCGCTTCTACGCCAGTAAGGACGGAAAGATGGTGAATGATCCTTTCGAAGGGCGGCTGAAGATCATCGCTTTTCACCGTGACACCAAGGCCGCCATCCGGGCAATCACGGGCGAGCTCGACCTGCAACGCTCGACCACAGCCAGCGCCCCCTACTTCCAGCTGCCGCCTGTCCTGCAAATGCACCTGGTGCGCAAGATGAGCCGGATGTATGACGAAGACATGTTTGGCTTCGACAATAGTCATGCCTTTAAGCCTCTAGAATAATGTCAAGTACGCAACCCGCTACGCTGACGTGAACGGCTGATGCGAGTTCAACCCGTCGTCTGTGATCCGGACGAGACTTCGGTGCCGCCAGGCCTTCACCTCGGCTATATTCCGCCCCATCAATAATCTGCTGAGTTTTACTGGCCGGCAGAGCAGCACAGAGCCAGACTTCCGCCGGTGCGCATCATTCACCTGCCGAAGCACACCAAAGCTAGCCGAGTCTGCCGGACATCATGCTTCGCCCGGATGGCTTAGCATGAAACCATGAAAACCGACGGCAAGACCCTCTTCCTGGAAGGCTCGATCCCGCGTGCGCTCGTCACGCTGGCCGTGCCGATCATGCTCGCCAACCTGCTGCAAACCGGCTACCAGCTGACCGACGCCTTCTGGGTCGGCCGACTGGGCGCCTCGGCAGTGGCGGCGATTTCCGTCAGCTTCCCAGTCACCTTCCTGGTGATTGCGCTCGGTTCCGGCCTGGCCATGGCCGGCGCCACCATGGCCGCGCAATACGTCGGCGCCGGGCGCCAGGACATGGTCAATCATGTGGCGGCGCAGACCATGCTGATGGTCGTCATCACCTCGATCGTGTTCGGGGCGATCGGCTTCGTGCTGGCCCCTACCCTGCTGCGTTTGCTGGGCGTGGCGCCGGAGGTCTACAGCGGCGCGCTCGGCTTCCTGCGCGTGTCTTTCGTGGGCATCCTGTTCGTGTTCATGTACGCGATGTTCCAGGCGCTGATGCGCGGCGTCGGCCAGACCCGCATTCCCCTGATGATCGTGGCCGGCACGGTGCTGCTGAACTTCGTGCTCGATCCGCTGTTCATCTTCGGCTGGGGACCGGTTCCCGGCCAGGGCGTAATGGGCGCGGCGTATGCGACCCTGATCACGCAGGCGCTGGCCGCGGGCCTGGGCATGCTGGTCTTCCTGCGCGGGCGGCATGGCATTGCGCTGTCCTGGAGCGGTTTCAAGCCCGATCCGGTGTATCTGAAGCGCGCCTTCTTCCTCGGCCTGCCCGGGTCGGTGGAGCTGTCGACGCGCGCGCTCGGGCTGATGGTGATGTCCTTCCTGGTGGCCAGCTTCGGCACGCTGGCAATCGCCACCTACGGCGTCGGCTCGAACATCCTGCAGGTGATCACGATTCCGGTGATGGGCATTGCGATGGCGGTGGCGACCCTCGTTGGCCAGAACATCGGCGCCGGCAACATGGCGCGCGCCGAGCGCATTACCTGGCTCGGCACGGTGGCCAGCTTCGCCATCCTGACGCTGCTGGGCGGCATCGCCTGGCTGTGCGCGCCCTGGCTGGTGCGCTTCTTCATTCCCGACGATCCGGCGGTGATCGTCGACGGCGCCCACTTCATCCGCATCATGTGCCTGGCCTGGGGCGGCATCGGCATCCAGCTGTGCATCGTGTCGGCCTTCCGCGCTTCCGGGAACATGCTCAATGCGATGATCATCGCGATGGTGTCGCAGTGGATGATCCAGTTCCCGCTGGCCTACGTGCTGGCGAAGCACACCACGCTGGGCGCGGACGGCTTGTGGTGGTCGTTCCCGGTGACGAATGTCGCCGTGGCGCTGGTGTCGGTGGCGTGGTTTGCGCGCGGCAGCTGGAAGACGGTGCGGCTCACCGAGGATGACAGGCAGGTGGCCGAGGTGGCCAAGGAGACGATGGTGGAGGAAGGCAGCTTGCGCTGAGGCCTTCCCCTTGCTTTACGTGCTTATTTTTGGGACAGGCTCTTGGTGTTGTTCTTGAAGAAGAACAGTGCCGCTGCGACCGAGGTCAGGAATACGGCCACCCCGAGCGGGTCGACGCGCACATCGACCGTGACCTTCACATCTACGTTTTTCACAGCTTCCTCCATAGTGGACCTCCGATAAGTTAACAAAAACTATAGCAAAGGTCGGAAGCATTCGTGATTCAGTAGAAAACGGGAGCACGACCAATCGCGCTCATGCGTTCAAGCAGCTTGTGAGCCCGTACGAAGAGGCAAGCCCGTCCGGTCGTGCAGCGTGCTGTTTGCGGTCAAACAGGAGCGCAAACATGCCGAGGACGCTGTCCGGGCTTCCTGTCGTCCGCAAGAGTCAGTTTCACTGATCCGATCGACTTAACGCCGATTTTTATACGTACACCGACTTCGGCGAAGTGGCCAGCAAGACCCAGACTGTCACTGCGAGCAGCAAGTCGCTGGTACACAGCGTCGCGTATGGGTACGGCACCAGCGGCAGTGCTACCGGCAAGCTGAGCAGTGTGACTTACCCGAGTGGCAATCAGGTCAATTACCGCTATGACGCCGCGGGCCGCGTGAGTGCGATTACCATTCATCCAGTCAACGCCAATGGCGTTGGTACCAATGCAAGCGTCGAGTACGCGCTACTGAGCAACGTCGAGTATGCCGCGCATGGCCCGGTCAAAGGCTGGCAATGGGGCAATAGCACCGAAGCCAACCCGAATGCCTATAGCCGCAGCTACGACCTTGATGGGCGAATCACCGGTTACAACCTAGGCAATCCCTTGGGTACCGGCAGCTGGCGTACGCTGACCTGGGACGCTGCGAGCCGCATCAGAGCCTATACGCATACTGGGGCTGGAACCAGCACCTCGGTCCTTGACCAAAGCTTTGAATACGACCATCTTGACCGGCTGACTCGATTCACCAGCAGCGCCGCAACCCAGGCTTATAGCTATGACGCCAACGGCAACCGGACAAGTTTCAGCATCGGGGGCACCACCTATTCGAACACGATCGCGGCCGACAGCAACCGCCTGGTTGGCACGACCGGCCCTCTTCCCGCAAAGTCCAATACCTACGACCTTGCAGGCAATCTGACAAATGACACGTCGATTACCTTCACCTATACCGCGCGCGGCCGCATGAGTAGCGCCACGGCGGGAACGGCGAAGACGTCGTATCTCTACAATGGGTTGGGACAGCGTGTCCGGCAGGTGAAAGGGACGACAGTCAATCCGACGGGATTGCTGGTGTACGATGAAGCAGGACATATCATTGGCGAATACAACAGCTCGACTGGTAAAGCGAGTAAGGAGTTTATCTATCTCGGCGATACGCCGGTCGGGGTGCTCGAGCAGGTCATCACGGGCGCGGTCCCGAGCGAGGCTTATGCAACAAATGTGTATTTTGTCTATACCGATCATTTGGATACGCCTCGCGTTATCACTCGCTCGTCTGACGGCCACACTGTGTGGCGCTGGGACAATGGGGATCCGTTCGGTTTGCTGCCGCCGAACGAGAACCCGGCTGGGCTTGGAATATTTACCTTCAACCTCCGCATGCCGGGGCAGTACTATGACAAGAGCACGAATCTGTTCTACAACTACTTCAGGGATTATGATCCGCAGCTGGGTAGGTATTTGCAGAGCGATCCGATTGGGTTAAGAGGGGGCATCGATACATATATTTACGTAAATGGCGATCCACTCACTTGCATTGATCCTTCAGGTTTGATCCAATTAGGCACGATCCAATGTGATGGGAATGGAAATTACGAGATTGTTAATCATGACCAAAGTCTTACTAGACGTTGCACTCAAAGGCATGACGAAATCCATTTGGAGGACTGGAAGAAGCGTTATGGTCCAAATTCGTGCAAAGGACCCAGCGGGAAAAATTTACCAAGAGGATCTCTTCCCATGCATCAGGTTAACGGCATCAGTTATAGAGATTTCGCCCGTGACTCTGAGTGCCGCGCGTATTCGGCATCAATGGAGTGCGTGACGTCATGTAAAACTGGAAGCGCTACGCTTTATGTCCAAAGATTGATGTTTGAAAAAAATTACTGCACCCAATACAACTCATGGAGGCAGTAGATTTGTTTTACATACTAAATTCTTCTTACTATTATTATGCCGGCTGGAATTAATTTAAGTTCACTCAAGGTGTCATCAATGTTGAGATATCTAGTATTTCTTTGCATATTCACATTTACGTACCAAGCAAATGCTTGCACATGTTCGGGGTTACCTTTAAGCACAAAAACAGCACGACAGGCAAAGCATGTTTTTATGTTTCAACTTGTAAGCGCAAAGACAAGGACTGATCAGAACAAGGAACCGAATATCGTCGGCGAAGTGAAAACTTTTGATCGCCTGCGGGGTAATGGGAAACTTCCAACAGAAGTCCGATTCTCAACGAATAAGTGTTGTGGAACTCGTCTGGATGTCGGAGGGTATTTCGTGGCGTTCCTTCCAAATATCGGAAAAACATTTACTGCGGATAATAACAATGTAATTGAAATCGGGAAAGAACATCCATTAAACGAAAGTATAGGATTAATACAAGCTGTTCTCGAAGGGTCAAGGACTTTAGAAGAAAACTTCTCTAGAGAATACCTAGATCGCGTAGAGCAGTTCCCTATTCAACCTCCTTGCAGCTTATGATCGTATATTGTCGAAACGCGCTTTGAACTTAGTCAAAGGCGGGGGGACATCTGACGCGATTGCTGGTGTACAAAGAAGCAGAACATATCATTGGCGAATAAAAAAGATCGACTGGCAAAGCGAGTAAGAAGTTCATCTATCTCGGTGATACGCCGGTTGGAGTGCTCGAGCAAGTCATCACGGCGAGGCGCCGAACGAGGCTCACGCAACAAATGTGTATTTCGTCTATACCAATCATTTGGATACGCCTCGCTTTATCACCCGCTCGCCTGACGGCCAGACGGTGTGGCGCTGGACAATGGGGATTTTTTCGGTTTGCTGCCGCCGAACGAGAACCCGGCTGGGCTTGGAATATTTACCTTCAACCTCCGCATGCCGGGACAATACTATGACAAAAGCACGAACCTGTTCTACAACTACTTTAGGGATTATGATCCGCAGTTAGGCCGGTATGTGCAGAGTGACCCTATTGGATTAGAAGGCGGTATTAATACTTACAACTATGTCGAAGCGAACCCAACGTCGAAGACTGATCCTAAGGGACTTCAACCCAGCCAAGAAGGATACCCTACACCACAACCACAGCGCCCCTCGCTTATTCATTATGTTATCTAAATTTGCATGTTCCAAAGATGTCTAACAATTAGGATTTTTAACACTTTAGCTCAAGCCCGATTCGAGGCTCCCCACGCGAACACTCCCGGATTAGATGTGGCATCGTATTAATCCTCCCAAGCAAGGTAGATCGCAGGGCACAGGTGCTTAGGCGAGGCCACCTGATGTTAATCCTGGCAGAAATTGCAATGGAAACTGTAATCCATGCCCCCAACCAGCCTAGCCTTATTCATCAAGGAGACACTCACGGATCGACCGGTGGCTTTCACGCTCATCAGTGGCAATACCGCCAGGCCCCGGATTGCACATGCAGAGCAGGTAAGGAAAGTTGGTAATTATGAAAAATTTAAATGGTGCAATGAATGCTTATCGCGAAGCGACGAGACACCTTTGAAACTCAACGTTCTCGCATCGACGAATCGTTTCGATTCGGCTCAGCCCTGGACATATTTCAAGAGATTGACAAACTGCTGTTTCGTGCGCTTGTATGTGAACCTCACGAACTCGAATACAAGGCAAAACCAAGCCTTGCTTCTATCTAAGAAAGTAATTAGCGAGGGCAACTGAATGCTGACATCATACCCTAGTAAAAACTTCTTCACAGATGTAAAAAACACGTTGTTAAAAAATGAGCGGTTTCGAATTGCTATAAAAAAAGGCTGGAGATCCAGATTGCTTGCACAAGAAGTAGAAAGTTGGATTCTGCAAAATCTGGAGTGTCGTTTGATGGAAAGGCTGGAAAAAGCCCTTCGTTGTTTTGCAACGTGTTTATGATGCCTTTTCTCTCAATGCACTGGCTCGCTTTATCATCTCATTATCGAATGAACTATTTTATAGAGGATGAGCAAGTCATTTGTGAGTATGTTCCTGATTCTGGTGATGCCTAGCACGGTAATGATGAAGTCTACTTTTCCGCTGTCAAAAGCACCCTCTCTCTTAATGTCAGCAAAAAGAGCGCGTGCAGGAAAGGGGCTTTGGACATTCTAAAATAGGCAAAGCGCCGTTGGATGGCTAACCGCCGATCGTCTCAAGCAAATAGTCGATGAACACCCTCACCTTCGGCGGCAGGAAGCGGTTCTCGAGATACACCGCATACAGCTTGTCGCCCGTGTGTCCCTGCGGCGTCCACGCGGGTAGCACCTGCACGGCGGCGCCGCTGCGCAAGTCCTCCCCCACCACATAGGTCGGCAGCAGCGCGATGCCGCCGCCGCGCAGCATCGCCAGGTGCAGGGCCACGCTGCTGTTGGCGGACAGCGCGCTGTCCACCTGCACGCTGGCCGTGCCGTCAACGCCGTCGAACTGCCAGGTGAGCGGCGCACCGCCGGCGCCGAAGCTGAGGCAGCGGTGCTGCGCCAGCTCCTCGATGCGCGCCGGCGTCCCGTGCTGCGCCACATAGGCCGGGGTGGCGGCCAGCACGTAGCGGATGCTGGCGATCGGACGCGCCACGGCGCTCAGCATGTCAATGCGCGATGCCAGGCGCAGGGCGAGGTCGACGTTTTCCTCGACCAGGTCGACGTAGCGGTCGGTGAGGCTCAGCACTACGCGAATATCGGGATAGCGCTCCATGAAGGCAGGCAGCAGGCCGGCCAGGCAGGTGGTGCCGAAGGCCATCGACGCGCTCACGCGCAGCGTGCCGCCCGGCCCCGTCTGCAGGCCGGCGGCCGTGGCTTCCAGGGCACGCGCTTCTTCCAGCATGCGCAGCGCGTGCTGGTAGATCGCGCTGCCGGCCTCGGTGAGGCCCAGCTTGCGCGTCGAGCGGTTCAGCAGCCTGGCGTGCAGATTCTTTTCCAGGTTCGCCACCTGCTTGCTGACGTTGGCCTTGGTCGTACCCATCTGGCGCGCTGCCTCGGAAAACGAACCGCTGTCGACGACCCGGACAAAGGCCCAGACATCGGAAAAGTCGCGTGGCTGCATCTCGCTCATCGTATCGCCCTTGGAAACAATCGGTTGCCTGATAACTGGATTGTATCGCGGCAGTATTCGGCCTAAGCTGGAAAGATCAACCACCGGAGAACTCGATGACCACGCTCAGGCTTGCCCCTCCCGCCTCCTCCACCCTCGCCCGCGTCACCGGCCTGGCCCTGCCCCTGCTCTTCATTGCGATGTGGAGTTCCGGCTACGTAGTCGGCAAGCTGGCCGTGCCGTATGCCGGGCCGTTCACGCTGCTGGCGATCCGCTTCGGACTGGCTTCATTCGTGCTGCTGATCGTGGCGCTGGCGGTGCGCGCGCCGTGGCCGGCGAACCGCAGGCAGTTCGGGCACCTGGTGGTGGTCGGCCTGCTGATCCAGGCGCTGCAGTTCTCGGGCCTGTACACGGCGCTGAAGCTGGGCGTGTCGGCGGGCGAATCGGCGCTGATCGTCGGCACCATGCCAGTGTTCACGGCGCTCGGCGCGGCGTTCGTGTTCAGCGAGCGCCTGGGCGCCAAACAGTGGCTGGGCATGGCGGGCGGCGTGATGGGCGTGGTGCTGGTGGTGTGGCACAAGCTGGGCACGGGCAGCGCGGGCGTCGGCGCCTATGCCGCAGCTGTGGTGGCGCTGGCCGGGGTCACGCTCGGCACGCTGTACCAGAAGAAGTTCTGCGCCGGGATGGACTTGCGCACCGGCGGCTTCGTGCAGCTGGCGGTGGCCACGCTGGTGGCCCTGCCCGTGTCGCTGCTGGTGGAAGGCCTCGACGTGCGCTGGACGCCGGCGATGCTGTTTGCGTCCGGATGGCTGGCGGTCGTGAATTCGATCGGCGCGACCAGCCTGCTGTTCCTCATGATGCGCAAGGGAGAAGCGAGCAAGGTGGCGAGCCTGTTCTACCTGATTCCGGGCGTGACGGCGTTGATGGCCTTTGCGCTGCTGGGCGAGACCCTGAGCGCGATGACGCTGGCCGGCTTCCTGGCGACGGCGGGTGCAGTCTACCTGTGCACCCGCGCGCGTTGAACGGTTACGGGATGTCGCCGGTGCCGTCCCAGCCGTCGCACATCGCCGCGCACATGCTCATCCGGTGGCCGCAGTAGTTGAGGGTGAAGTTACCGCGCGACAGGCAGTCTTCGTACTGGTCCCAACAGGTCTGGAAGCAGGTGTTGTAGTCGGTGTCGGCATGGGCGTAGGAAGCACTCAGGCCGAGTGCGAAGAGGAACAGGCCAAGCTTCTTTTTCAATTCGATTCTCCCTCATGATCGAGACGGTGTGCTGCGCACGGCGGCCGCCGTCTGGTACGGCCGCCGGCTTTCGGTGCGACGAAACGTGATCAGGGAATCGGGCCGTTTCCGTCCCAGCCATCGCACATCGCCGAGCAGACGCTCATGCGGTTCTGGCAGTAGTTCGGGGTGAAGTAGCCGCGCGACATGCAGTCCACGTATTTGGCGTGGCAGTCCATGATGCAGGCGGTGTCGTCATCATAGGCATAGGCATAGGAAGCACTCAGGCCGAGTGCGAACAGGAACAGGCCGAATTTCTTTTTCAATGCAATTCTCCCTTGGCGATCGAAGACGCGGTCATGGACGATCTGCTGCGCGCGGCGGCCGTTGTCCGGGACGGCCGCCGGCTTTCCGGTGGTGCGGAAACCGGGCCTGGTGCTGGGTGGCGTTGCTGTGACGTTATCGTGGTTTGGGGGAAGGACGAACTAGTAGAGTTGAGAGGTGGGTGGTTTGCGGATCGTTTTCGACATGCAGTGTTGGGTACGAGTA
The DNA here is from genome assembly GCF_030411995.1 of Massilia sp. YIM B02769. Classification (GTDB taxonomy): domain Bacteria; phylum Pseudomonadota; class Gammaproteobacteria; order Burkholderiales; family Burkholderiaceae_D; genus Telluria. The sequence goes on along the minus strand of NZ_JASNRC010000014.1, from coordinate 149,217 downwards.
CCCACCCTACCGGAACCACGTACGTAGGGTGGGTACTCGTACCCACCATTCGTGCTTGTGCAGACCGCACCATACGTAAAAAAAACGGCGCCCGAGGCGCCGCTTCTTCATCGAGCCTGAACCAGCTCAGCTCTTCACCGCCACCAGCCGCGGCTCGCCCGCGATCCCGAAACGCGCGCGGATCGAGGCCGCGATGCCCTTGGCATCCAGGCCCACCGACGCCAGCAGCGCCGCCGGATCGCCCTGGTCGATGAATTTGTCAGGCAGACCGAGAATCAGCAGCGGCTTGACGATGCCCGCTGCCGCCATCGCTTCCGCCACAGCCGCACCGGCGCCGCCCATCACCGCGCCCTCTTCCACCGTCACCAGGTAGTCGTGCTCCGCCGCCAGCTGCTTCACCAGCTCGACGTCGAGCGGCTTCACGAAGCGCATGTTGGCGACCGTGGCATCGAGTTCGCCGGCCGCGCCCATGCTCGGCGCGACCATCGAGCCGAAGGCCAGGATGGCCACGCCCTTGCCCTGGCGCTGGACTTCGCCCTTGCCGATCTCGATCGAGGTCAGCTCTTCCTGGATGGCCGCGCCAATGCCGGCGCCGCGCGGATAGCGCACCGCCGCCGGACCCGGATAGTGGTAGGCCGTGGTCAGCATCTGCCGGCACTCGTTCTCGTTCGACGCCGCCATCACCACCATGTTCGGGATGCAGCGCAGGTAGGCCAAATCGTAGTTACCCGCGTGGGTCGCACCATCGGCGCCGACCAGGCCGGCGCGGTCCAGGGCGAAGGTCACGTCCAGGTTCTGCAGCGCCACGTCGTGGATCAGCTGGTCGTAGGCGCGCTGCAGGAAGGTGGAATAGATTGCGACCACCGGCTTCATGCCCTCGGTAGCCAGGCCCGCGCCGAAGGTCACCGAGTGCTGCTCGGCGATGCCGACGTCGAAATAGCGCTCCGGGTACTGCGCGTGGAAGCGCACCATGCCCGAGCCTTCGCGCATCGCCGGCGTGATGCCGACCAGGCGCGAGTCGACGGCCGCCATGTCGCACAGCCAGTTGCCGAAGACCTCGGTATACGTGATCTTGCTCGGCGCCGTAGCCGGCTTGATGCCCTCGGTCGGGTTGAACTTGCCGGTGCCGTGGTACAGGATCGGTTCGGCCTCGGCCAGCTTGTAGCCCTGCCCCTTCTTGGTCACCACGTGCAGGAACTGCGGACCCTTGAGCTTCTTGATGTTTTCCAGCGTCGGGATCAGCGAATCCAGGTCGTGCCCATCGATCGGGCCGATGTAATTGAAACCGAATTCCTCGAACATCGTGGCCGGGACCACCATGCCCTTCGCGTGTTCTTCCAGGCGGCTCGCCAGTTCGCGCAGCGGCGCCGGCAGCACGGTCTTGCCGACGCTCTTGGCGGCGGCGTAGAACTGACCCGACATCAAGCGCGCCAGGTAGCGGTTCAGCGCGCCCACCGGCGGCGAGATCGACATGTCGTTGTCGTTCAGGACCACCAGCAGATTGCAGTCTTCCTCGACGCCGGCATTGTTCAGGGCCTCGAAGGCCATACCGGCCGTCATCGAGCCGTCGCCGATCACGGCGATCGCGTGGCGGTGCTCGCCCTTCAATTTGGCGGCGGCGGCCATGCCCAGCGCGGCCGAAATCGAGGTCGACGAGTGGGCGGTGCCGAAGGTGTCGTACTCGCTTTCGTCGCGCTTCGGGAAGCCCGACAGGCCGTTCAATTGGCGCAGCGTCGGCATGCGCTCGCGGCGGCCGGTGAGGATCTTGTGCGAATAGGTCTGGTGGCCCACGTCCCACACGATGCGGTCGTGCGGCGTCTCGAACACGTAGTGCAGCGCGATGGTCAGCTCGACGGTGCCGAGGTTCGACGACAGGTGTCCACCCGTCTTGGAGACCGAGTCGAGCAGGTATTGGCGCAGCTCGCCGGCGAGCGGGGTCAGTTGCGTGCGCGGGAGTTTGCGCAGGTCCGACGGGTCGTTGATGGTGTCTAACAGGTTCATTTAGGCCTTCCGCTGCACGATCAGGTCCGCGAGTTCGCGCAGCCGCAGTGCTTGTTCTCCGAATGGCGCCAGCGCATCGTGCGCCTCGCGCCGCAATTGTTCGGCCAGCGCCCTGGAGGGCTCCAGTCCGAGGATCGACACATAGGTCGGCTTGTTGTCGGCTGCATCCTTGCCGGCGGTCTTGCCGAGCGTGGCCGAATCGGCCGTCGCATCCAGTACGTCGTCGACCACCTGGAACGCCAGCCCCACTGCCTTGGAGTAGGCCTTCAGGGCTTCGAGTTCCGTCGGGTTCAAGTCCTTGCCGCACAGCGCGCCGAGCAGGACCGATGCGCGCAGCAGTGCGCCGGTCTTCAGCTGGTGCATGCGTTCGAGCTGTTCCAGGCTGAGGGACAAGCCGACGCTGTCGAGGTCGATCGCCTGGCCGCCACACATGCCGGCGGAACCGGCCGCTTCGGCCAGCAGGCGCAGCATGCCAACCAGGCGCGCCGGCGGCAGAGAGTCATCGCCGGCCAGCACCTCGAAGGCGCGCGCCTGCAGCGTGTCGCCAACCAGCAGCGCGGTCGCTTCGTCATAGGCCACGTGGACGGTCGGTTTGCCGCGGCGCAGGGCGTCGTCGTCCATGCAGGGCATGTCGTCGTGCACCAGCGAGTACACGTGGATCATCTCGAGCGCGCAGGCGGCGCGCGCCAGCGAGGCGGCATCGGCGCCGAACAGCGCGCCGCTGGCATACACCAGCAGCGGACGCACGCGCTTGCCGCCGCCGAGCGCGGTGTAGCGCATGGCTTCATGCAGCTTGGTGGGCTGGGCATCGGCGGCCGGCAGGAAGCGCGACAGCGCGTCTTCGACATCGGCCTGGACGCCTGCCATCCAGTCGGTAAAGGACGCGTCCATCACGCGCCCTCGCCCGCGCCGTCGGCGCTGAACGGTTTCAGCATGTCGCCTTCCAGCACCTTGACCTGGGATTCTACCTTGTCGAGCTGGGCGGCGCAGTACTTCACCAGTTCGGAACCGCGCGCATAGGCGGCTACCGAGGCTTCCAGCGGCAATTGCCCTGCTTCCATCTGCGAGACGAGCTGGGCCAGTTCGGCCATCGCCGCCTCGAAGGACTCCGGTGCTCCCACGTTTGAATTATTTGCCATAGTTACTTGTTGTGTTGGGCCAGCGGTCCCAGGACGACGCAAGGGGTGCGCCATGGAGCAGCCTAATCGCGTATTTTAGAACAATCCTTACCCAAGAGGTGTCCGCGCAAGTGCCGAGCTAATTGCACGATCGTTCACATTTTAGCGCACCCACCTTGAATACCATGAAAACGATGCCTTTCCGGCAATCCCTGTGTCCCTGCGCACCACAACCGCGTGCCGGTCCGAGACTGTAGAGCTCGTTCCACGGTATAATCGCCGGTTCTGTCCGAAATACCGTATTTCCACACACAAAATACTGGTCTTTGGATTCTTTCTCTTCTTTGGCTCGGTGCTTTTATAAAAGGGGGGTTGGGATGTCCGATCTGGCTACCCACGCCAAGCTGGCGCGCTCGTGTGCTCAGCTTCCGGTAAATGTTTACTTTGACGAGGCGCTGCTGCAGCGCGAAATCCAGCACCTGTTCCGGCAGGGGCCGCGTTACGTCGGCCATGAACTGATGGTGCCGGAGATGGGCGACTTCGCCACCCTGGCATCGGAAAACGAAGGCCGCATGCTGGTGCGTAACGCCAACGGCATCGAGGTGCTGTCCAACGTCTGCCGCCACCGCCAGGCGCTGATGTTCAATGGCCGCGGCAACGCCAACACCATCGTGTGCCCGCTGCACCGCTGGACCTACGATTTGAAGGGCGAACTGATCGGCGCGCCGCACTTCGCCGAAACGCCTTGCCTGAATTTGTCGAAGACCACGCTGCAAAGCTGGAACGGCCTGCTGTTCGAGCAGAACGGCTACGACGTGATGGACAAGCTCAAGGAGATGTCGGTCTCGAAGGACCTCGATTTCTCGGGCTATCTGTTCGACCACGTCGAGATCCACGACGTCGACTACAACTGGAAGACTTTTATCGAAGTCTACCTCGAGGACTACCACGTCGAGCCCTTCCACCCGGGCCTGGGCAACTTCGTGTCCTGCGACGATTTGAAGTGGGAATTCGGCCGCGACTTCAGCGTGCAGACCGTGGGCGTGAACCGCGGCCTGCAAAAGGCCGGCTCGCCGACCTATAAAAAGTGGCAGGAAGCCGTGTTGAAGTTCAACGGCGGCAAGGAGCCGAAGCAAGGCGCGATCTGGCTCACGCTCTACCCGAACATCATGGTCGAGTGGTATCCGAACGTGCTGGTGGTATCGACCCTGTGGCCGCTCGGCCCGCAGAAGACGCGCAACGTGGTCGAGTTCTACTACCCGGAAGAGATTGCCCTGTTCGAGCGCGAACTGGTGGAAGCCGAACGCGCCGCCTACATGGAAACCTGCATCGAGGATGACGAGATCGCCCAGCGCATGGATGCCGGCCGCCGCATCCTGATGGAGCGTGGCGTCAACGAGGTCGGACCTTACCAGTCGCCGATGGAAGACGGCATGCAGCACTTCCACGAGTGGTACCGCAGCAAAATCGATCTCTAAGTGTAAAAGCCGGGGTCAGGTCTGACATTCGGACACGGCCTCAGCTGTAATGTAGTAACCACCCAGGAATGTAATGCCTTCACTCTGGATGCTGTTCGCCAGCTTCGCGTTTGCCGCCATGGGTGCGGGCGTGAAGCTGGCCTCCGAGTTCTACACCACCTCCGAACTCCTCTTCTACCGCGGCCTGATCGGCGCCGTGATCCTCTTCATGATCGTGCGCCATCGCGGCGGCACCTTCCGGACTCCCTTCCCGAAAGCCCACCTGTGGCGCAGCGCGGTCGGCGTGACCTCGCTGTGGCTGTGGTTCTTCGCCATCTCAAAACTGCCGCTGGCCACCGCCATGACCCTGAACTACATGGCGCCGATCTGGATCGCGGCCTGGATGTTCCTGATGGGCTGGTGGACCAAGACCAAGCATGCCGAGTGGCCGCTGGTGCTGGCCGTGGGCGCCAGCTTCTTCGGTGTGACGCTGGTGCTGCAGCCGGCGGTGGAATCGAACGGGTGGCTGGGCGGGCTGGCGGGCCTGTGCTCATCGGTGATCTCGGCGATGGCCTACATGCAGGTGCGCAAACTCGGCCAGATGGGCGAACCGGAGTACCGCGTGGTGTTCTATTTTTCGGCGACCACCGCGGTGGCAGGGTTCGTCGGCGTGGTCAGCGGCGATGGCGCCGGCGGCTTCGCCCCCTTCCACAGCCACACCCTGTACGGCGGCCTGCTGCTGCTGGCCATCGGCGGCGCGGCCCTGATGGCGCAGATGGCCATGACCCGCGCCTACCGCGTCGGCAAGGTGCTGGTGGTGGCGAATTTGCAGTACACCGGCATCGTGTTTTCCAGCCTGTGGGGCCTGCTGCTGTGGGGCGACCGCTTCGACTGGCACGTGTGGCTGGGCATCGGCGTGATCCTGGCGTCCGGCATCGCGGCGACGTTCTACAATACGCGCAGCACGGCGCGCGGCGCCGTCACCGAGAAGACCGATCCCATCGCCAGCGAACTGTGAGGCCTGCCATGTACACGACCCTGATTTCCGCCGCCGACCTGGCCGCACATATCGATGCACCTGATTGGGTGATCGTCGATTGCCGGCACGACCTCGTGAACCTGGCGTATGGGCGCGAAGCCTATGCGGCGGGTCACCTGCCAGGCGCGGTGTTCGCGGACATGGAGACGGACCTGTCGGGGCCGAAGCGCGGCGAGGATGGCGTGTTTCGCGGGCGGCATCCGCTGCCGGCGAAGGAAGCGCTGGTCAAGGTCTTGCGTGGCTGGGGCGTGAACGCGGGCACCCAGGTCGTGGCGTATGACGCGCACGGCGGCATGTATGCGGCGCGTTTGTGGTGGCTGCTGCGCTGGCTCGGGCACGAGGCGGCGGCGGTGCTCGATGGCGGGCTGCCGGCCTGGCAGGCGCTTGGCCAGCCGGTGGTCACAGATATCGTCAGCAAGCCGCGCGGCTCGGTCGAGATCGGTGCGCCCTTCGTGCCGACGGTGACGGTGGCCGAGGTGCTGGAGAATATCGAGAGCGCGAAACGCACAGTGGTGGACGCACGCGCGGCGGACCGCTTCCGCGGCGAGAACGAGACGGTCGATCCGGTGGGCGGCCATATTCCGGGGGCGAAGAACCGCTTCTTCAAGGACAACCTGCAGCCGGATGGACGCTTCAAGGCGGCCGAGCAGCTGCGCGAGGAATTCGGCGCGGTGATCGGCGCGCCGGCGGATGCGATCATGCAGTGTGGGTCGGGGGTGACGGCGTGTCACAATCTGCTGGCGCTGGAGGTGGCGGGCTTGAAAGGCGCGGCCTTGTATCCGGGGTCGTGGAGCGAATGGAGTAGCGATCCGTCGCGGCCGGTGGTTACCGGCCCGTAGGGTGGGTTCTCGAACCCACCGGGCGTATTCTCGGTTCACACATGGTGGGTTCGAGAACCCACCCTACGCGCGCTTGAACAGGCCGGGGTACAGCTCGACCAGGCCATCATCGTCGACGCGCAAGTCCGCCCTGAAATCGCTGCCCAGGCCCTCGAAGCGGTAGGCATTCATGGCCAGCCGCGTGTACGCCTGCTCCGCCCTCTCCACCTTCAATTCCGGAATCCACACCCAGGTCACGTCGATCACCTGGCGCTCGCCGAGCGAATCGCCGAAGCGCCGGATCGGCAGCGTGTTGGTGAAGCAGCTGGCCGTCAGGTCGATGTCGATGCAGCCATCCAGCGCATCGATGACCGCGCCGCCCGCGTCGCGCCACTGGCCGTCGCCATCGGCAAACAATTCGAGATGCCCACCGCCTGCCACGTCGACGATGGCATGGCGCACGCGCCAGGAGGCGTCGCAGGCGATACGGTAACTGGCACCATATTCGCTTCCGTTGCGCCCGCCGATCACCACGCCCTGCGCGATGATCCCGTCGTTCGTTTGGCCCAGCACCAGGTGTTCGAGACCGGAGCCGGTCTCGGAAATCCAACGATAGCGTTTCATGACAAGCCCCTCGCATCGAGTGCGGCCGGGCCTGCCTTTAAACTATCAACTAAGCATCAGCGCCCGGTCAGGAACAGGACGATGATAACCCCAAGCCCGATCAACAGCACCTGCGGCACCGATTCCTTGACGGTGGCACGGCGCTGCATCTGCGGCATCAAATCGCTCACGGCAATGTAGATGAAGCCCGACGACGCAAACACCAGCACGTAGGGAATCAGCCCGCTGGCACGGTCGAGCGTGAAGTAGCCGAGCAAACCGCCGGCCACGGCGAGCAAACTGCACAGCAAATTGAAGATGTAGGCGCGCATGCGCGAGAAGCCGGCATTGAGCAGCACGATGAAGTCGCCGATCTCGGTCGGGATCTCGTGCGCGACGATCGCCAGCGCGGTGACGATGCCCAGCTCCGGGTTGGCGAGGAAGGCGGCGGCGATCAGGATGCCGTCGGTGAAGTTGTGCATGCCGTCGCCGATCAGGATCATCCAGCCGGATTTGCCGGCTTCCTTGGCGTCGTGGCCGTGCGCGTGGTGGTGGCCGTCGCCCTCGTGGTGGTGCGAGTGGCGCAGCAGCGCCAGCTTTTCCAGCATGAAAAAGGTGAGCAGGCCCGCCAGCAGGGTCGCGAACAGCTTCTGCGGACTGGCGCCCGAGTCGAAGGCTTCCGGCAAGGCGTGCAGCAGCGAGGTCGACAGCATGATGCCGACCGACAGGCTCACCAGCCGCTCCACCATCTTGGAGAGCAGCGTAAACGAGAACAGGGCCGCGGCGGAAATGCTGACGACGCCGGCAAAGGCGGTGGCCGTCAGGATGGATAGGAGAATCGGGTCGATTTGAAGCCTCTTGTTCTGGACGTGCTGCGCATAGCAAACCGGCCATTGTACCCGTACAGCCCGCTGAGCGTCCAACACAGCCCCCATCGCGGCGTTGCATCGACTCGCCGTACTAAAGTACTGTCTTCGCCGATGCGCCTTGCCCTGGGGGCCGTGTCGGACGCTCCAAATTTGAACTCAGGCCACGCCGTGTTTCGCAAACCAGTTCAGCGCACGCTTCCAGCCTTCCTTGGCATCGGTCTCGTTGTAGCTCGGACGGTAATCGGCGTGGAAGGCGTGGCCCGAATTCGGGAACACGACGAACTCCGAGCGGCTGTTGCCCTTGGCCAGTTCGGTCTTCATGCGCTCGACCGACTCCAGCGGAATGCCGGTGTCCTTGCCGCCGTACAGGCCCAGCACCGGCACCTTCAGGCTTTGCGCCACGTCGACCGGGTGCTTCGGCGAGTTCGCCGTGGTGTCGCCCACCAGGCGGCCATACCAGGCCACGCCGGCCTTGACCTTCGGATTGTGCGCCGCGTACAGCCAGGTGATGCGGCCGCCCCAGCAAAAACCCGTGATGCCCAGTCGCTCGATGTCGCCGCCGCGTTGCTTGGCCCAGTTGACCACGGTGTCGAGGTCGGACATGACCTGGGCATCCGGGGTCCTGGAGATGATGTCCTTCATCAGGTCGGCGATGTTCGCGATCTTGGTCGGGTCGCCCTGGCGCACGAACAGGTCCGGCGCGATGGCCAGGTAGCCGGCCTTGGCCAAGCGGCGCGTCACGTCCTTGATGTGCTCGTGGACGCCGAAGATTTCCGAGATCACCAGGATCACCGGCAAGTTGGTACGGCCTTCCGGCTGGGCGCGGTAGACCGGCACGTCCTGGCCGTTGATGACGATGATGTGGTCGCCGGCGGACAGGCCGCTCGTATCGGTCTGGATCGTCGACTGCGCCATGACCGGCAGGGTCGCGGCGGCAAAACCGCTGCCGACGGCCGCTTTCAGGAACACGCGGCGGTCGACGCCGTCTTCGAACGCGGTCTTGGCAACCAGGCTGTCGCCGTCTTGTACGAGGTCCTTCATGTGCATCCCTTTCGGTCATGAGTTGTAAGGCTGACTATCTTACAGCGACTGGGCAGCTTGCGCTCTGGAACGCAATCGTGTGCGGATGCGGCCCGCGCGGCGCTTTCGGCAGGAGGTTTGCGCCTGGCTAGAAGGCGGGAATCCGGCATCGCCTATAGTCGCTGGCTGATCGCTTGCGCCTGCCGGCGTGGCAGTTTTCAAGGAGAAACCTGTATGGCGTGTTTCCGCATCTTCCCGTGCGCGGGCCTGGCCGCGCTCGCCCTGGCGCCGGCCAACCTGGCCGCTTCATCGGAGGCAGCCGGCACGACGCCGGTGGCGTATGCCGCGGCAACCGAAGGAATGGCGGCAGGCGAGCCCGCGACATCGGCGGTTCTGCTCGGTGGCGCCTTGATTTTGATGATCGCAGGGCGGCGCCGGCGTTACTGACCGTCGCCCAGCCGTGACGCCGCGTATGGACGGGCTGTTGTAGACTCGGCTTCCAGAGGCGCCGATCCGGACGCCCGTGCAATATCGAAGAGGCAGGACATGAAGCATCGCTTATTCACGATCGCTGCCGGACTGGCGCTGGCATGCGGCAGCGTGGCCGTCGCCCAGGCCAGCGTCGACACGTCACCGAAGCCCGGCGGCGTGTACCGGCTGAAACCAGGCATCTACGTTGCCAGGGACATCGGATGCGCCGCGCCGCCGAACGCCGCGATCCGCCTGTACGACGGCAAGGGCATCGGCACCGCCCACACCAGCGCCTGCAAGGCCAAGGTGCGCAAGCGGCGCGGCAATACCTATACGGCGGACCAGAGCTGCATCGACGCCGGCTCCGGGCCGGGGCCGCGCTTCGTGCAGCGCCAGCAGGTGGTGGTGCGGGATGCCCTTACCTTTACCCAGGTGATCGGCAAAAACCGGACGACTTATCGTTACTGTCCGGTCAGCGAGTTGCCGCCGGGATTGCGGAATGTGCTCTGAGGGGCATGGCGGTACGGGGGCGCATGTGCAAACGTCCCGTATCACCGCGTGGGCAGCGCACGCGGCGTAGGGTATTCGGCCTCACAGGTGGAGCTGCCCACCCTACGGTCGCCGGTGCTGGCTGCACACGCATAACGGCCCGCGGCGCTGACCGTAGGGTGGGCAGCTCCACCAGCGCGATCCGCACGACGCCGATGCTTGCGCTGCCCACGCGGTGATACGCGCCGCCGGCCAACCGCGCACGCACCGCCACCCTCGGGCTCAGTTCACGGACACTCAGTGCGCGCAAGCTCAGTGAGCTTCCTCCCAGTTGCTGCCCACGCCGGTCTCCGCCACCAGCGGCACCTTCAACTGCGCCACGCCCGCCATCAGCTCCGGCAGCTTCTGCTTGACCAGCTCCAGCTCCCCTTCCGGCACCTCGAGCACCAGTTCATCGTGCACCTGCATGACCATGCGCGTGCCCATTTTCTCGCTTTCCAGCCAGCCCTGCACCGCAATCATCGCCAGCTTGATCAAATCGGCCGCCGTGCCCTGCATCGGCGCATTGATCGCGGCGCGCTCGGCGCCCGCGCGGCGCGGACCGTTCGGCGAGTTGATCTCCGGCAGCCACAGGCGGCGGCCGAATACGGTCTCGACATAGCCGCGCGACTTGGCCGCCAGGCGCGTCTCGTCCATGTACTGCTTCACGCCCGAGAAGCGCGCGAAGTAACGGTCGATGTAGTTCGCCGCCGCCGAGCGCTCGATCTGCAGGTTCGCGGCCAGGCCGAAGGCGCTCATGCCGTAGATCAGTCCGAAGTTGATCACCTTGGCGTAACGGCGCTGCTCCGACTGCACCTCGTCCGGCGCAATGCCGACGATCTCGGCCGCCGTGGCGCGGTGGATGTCCTCGCCTTCGGCGAACGCGCGCAGCATCGCTTCGTCGCCCGAAATATGGGCCATGATGCGCAGTTCGATCTGCGAGTAGTCGGCCGAGACGATCACGCTGCCCGGCGGCGCGACAAACGCTTCGCGGATGCGGCGCCCTTCGGCGGTACGGACCGGAATGTTCTGCAGGTTCGGATCGTTCGAGGCCAGGCGCCCGGTGATCGCCACCGCCTGCGCATAGTTGGTGTGCACGCGGCCGGTGGCCTGGTTGACCATCTTCGGCAGCTTGTCGGTGTAGGTCGACTTCAGCTTGGCCATGCCGCGGTGTTCCAGCAGCACTTTCGGCAGCGGGTAATCCTCGGCCAGCTTCTGCAGCACTTCTTCGTCGGTCGACGGCGCGCCGGTGGCGGTCTTCTTGATGATGGGCAGTTGCAGCTTGCCGAAGAAGATTTCACCGATCTGTTTCGGCGAGCCGAGGTTGAACTGGCCGCCGGCCAATTCGTAGGCTTGCTGTTCCAGCTCCATCAAACGGGCGCCGAGTTCGCGCGACTGTTTTTCAAGCTTCTCGACGTCGATTAGCACGCCGTTGCGCTCGATCTTCTGCAGCACGATTTGGGTCGGCAGCTCGATCTTTTCGTAGATATGGGTCAGGCCGGCATCTTCTTTCACGTGCGGCAGCATGGTCTGGTGCAGGCGCAGGGTGATGTCGGAATCCTCGGCCGCGTATTCCTTGGCGCGCTCCAGCTCCACCTGGTCGAAGCAGATCATGTTGGCGCCCTTGCCGCACACGTCCACGAAGGGGATCGTGGTGTAGCCGAGGTGGCGCATCGCCATCGTGTCCATGTCGTGCGGCTTGTGCGACTCGAACACATACGATTGCAACAGCGTGTCGTGGACGATGCCTTGCAGCGTCACGCCATGGTTGCTGAAGATGTGCATGTCGTACTTCAGGTTCTGGCCCAGCTTCGGCTTGGCGGGGTTTTCCAGCCAGGAGCGCATGCGTTCCAGCACCTCTTCGCGCGGCAATTGCTCGGGCACGCCGGCGTAGCGGTGCGCCAGCGGGATGTAGGCGCCCTTGCCCGCTTCCACCGACAGCGAGATGCCGACCATTTGCGCCGTCATCGGTTCCAGCGAGGTGGTTTCGGTATCGACCGAGGTCAACTCGGCCGCGTCCACCAGGGCCAGCCACTTATCGAGCTGCTCCCAGGTGGTCACCAGTTCGTAGTCGCCCTTGATGATCGGCATGCCCGGCAAGGTGTCTTGCGCGCCTTCCGGCGAATTCAGGGACGGTGCAGCAGGCGCGCCCACGCCAGGACCCTGGCTCAGTTCGCGCAACATGGTCTTGAAGCCATAGCGCTGGAAGAAGTCGCGCAGGGCTTCCTTGTCTTCCGGACGGCCGACCAGGGTTTCCTCGATCGACACCACGTGGTTCACCAGGTCGCAGTCGGTTTTGACGGTGATCAGCTCGCGGCCCTTCGGCAGCCATTCCAGTGCCGAGCGCAGGTTTTCGCCAACGGCGCCGCCGATGCTGTGGGCATTTTCCATCACGCCGTCGAGCGAGCCATGCAGGGCCAGCCATTTCAGCGCCGTCTTCGGGCCGCACTTGCTCACGCCCGGCACGTTGTCGACGGTGTCGCCGATCAGGGTCAGGTAGTCGATGATGCGGTTCGGCGCCACGCCGAACTTGGCCAGCACGCCGGCTTCGTCGAGCTTTTCGTTGCTCATCGTATTGATGAGCATGACCTTGTCGTTGACCAATTGCGCCAAGTCCTTGTCGCCGGTGGAGACGATGGTGTTCAGGCCCTTGGCGGCGGCTTGCACGGCCAGGGTGCCGATCACGTCGTCGGCTTCCACGCCTTCGACCATCAGGATCGGCCAGCCGAGGTGGCGCACCGCTTCGTGGATCGGGGCGATCTGCTTGCCCAGGTCTTCCGGCATCGATGCGCGGGTCGCCTTGTACTCGGGGTACATGTCGTCGCGGAAGGTTTTACCCTTGGCGTCGAATACGCAGGCGATGTAGGCGGCCGGGTAGTCGGCGCGCAGGCGGCGCAGCATGTTGACCATGCCGTGCATGGCGCCGGTCGGAAAACCGTCGGGGCTGCGCAGGTCGGGCAAGGCGTGGTAGGCGCGGTAGAGGTAGCTGGAACCGTCAACCAGGAGCAGGGTATTTTGCATAGGGAAAGTGGTGAAGCCGGCCGAGGCCAAAGTGGGAGCCATTATCGCAGAATCCGCCATGAAGAAAGCACAACGCGGCGGTAACGATTTCGTCGTTTTTCCCTATATGGGGATGGCTTCCTGAACACCCAGCACACTTTTCACAGGGAACGGTGTCTGTTTGTTACAATGGTCCAAACGATACAAGGTGATCATCATGTCGCGCACAACTACCCGCTTCGCCAGTCTGTCCCTCGCCCTGCTCGCCTGCGCCGGCACCGCCGTGGCGCAACAGCAAGCATCCGGGCAAGCTGCTGGACAACCGCCGGTTACCGAACGCATCGAGCCGGGCAGCGATGTGCCGGCCACGACCATCGAACCGCGCCGCGGCACCCAGATCAAGGAACGGCGCGGCAACGACGGCAATGTCACCGAAATCGAAGTGCAAAGCGGCCGCAGCAATTACATCCTGCGCCCGAACACCCCGGCCGGCAATGCCCAGGCGGGCGATGCCCAGAGCAGCGCCTTCCGTGCGCCGCAATGGAAGATCATGGAATTCGACATCGGCCCGAAAAAGCAGACGCCGACCGCCGAGGAAGCCGATGCCGCCGCCGAGGGCGCCGCCGCGGCCGCCGCCACGCCGACGCCAGCGCGCGGCGCACCGGCCGGCAAGGTACCTGCGGCAACCGTGCCGATGACCAAGCCGGCCGACATTCCGCCGCCACCGCCGCTGCCGCCCAACGCGCGCTGATCCCGTCACACCGATAATCGCGGGGCGCCCGCCGTCCCGCTGCTGTACCCTTCGGCCTTTACCCTACATTTGTTGCTCCCACGATGGCAGTTTTCACCGCGGTCACACTGGATGACCTCACCCAGTGGATCAAGCAGTTTCCCCTTGGCCAGGCGCTGGCGCTCAATGGCATCGCCTCCGGCATTGAAAATAGCAATTTCTTCCTGACGACAGAGCGCGGCGAGTACGTGCTCACCGTCTTCGAGAACCTGGATTTCGAGCAGCTGCCTTTCTACATCCAGCTGATGCGCCACCTGGCCGAGCGCGGCATTCCGGTGCCGGCGCCGGTGGCCAATGCACATGGCGAGCTGGTGGTGGCATTGCACGGCAAGCCGGCCGCCATCGTCAGCAAGCTGGACGGCAGTTCGCAGATGGACCCGCAACCGGTGCACTGTGCCGAGGTCGGCACCATGCTGGCGCGCATGCACCTGGCCGCGCAAGACTTCCCGCTGAGCCAGCCGAACCTGCGCGGCCTCGACTGGTGGCGCGCCACGGCACCCGCCGTGCTGCCGCACTTGTCCGACGAGAACGCCCGCCTCTTGCGCGAAGAAATTGCCTTGCAAGAGGAATGCGCCGCCAGCCCGGCCTATGCGCGCCTGCCGCGCGGCCCCGTGCACGCCGACCTGTTCCGCAACAATGTGATGTTCGTGGGCGAAAAGCTGAGCGGCTGCTTCGACTTTTATTTCGCCGGCGTCGATACCTGGCTGTTCGACCTGGCCGTGACCGTCAACGACTGGTGCATCGACCTGGCCACCGGCCAGCTCGACCCGGCACGCGTGCGCGCCCTGCTCGACGCCTACCGCGCCGTGCGGCCGTTCACCGGGGACGAAATGGCCGCCTGGCCGACCCTGCTGCGCGCCGCCGCGTTGCGTTTCTGGCTGTCGCGCCTGTACGATCTGCACGTGCCGCGCGCGGCCGAGCTGCTGACGCCCCACGATCCCACCCATTTCGAGCGCATCCTGCGCGAGCGTATTGCCACCCCGGCGCCGGGACTGGCCGCGTAGTCGACGAATAGCATTCAATGAATAACATGCCCGCAATCACCGGCTGGACCTGGCTCAAGGAAGGCACCGGCCTGTTCCGCAAGCAGCCGGCCGCCCTGACCACCCTGCTCTTCGCCAACATCCTGATCAGCCTGCTGATCAGCGCGATTCCCTTCATCGGGCCGATGCTGACCGTGGTCCTGATCCCCTCGTTCTCGATGGCCTTCATGCAGGCCTGCCTGATGATCGAGAACGGCGAACGCGTCCTGCCGACGGTGGCGATGACGGGTTTCCGCCAGCCGGCCTTGGCCCAGCTGTGCAAGGTCGGGCTGATCTACCTGGGCGTTTCGCTGTTGCTGACCGTGCTGGCCCGCTTTGCGGTCGACCCGGAATTCGTGCGCCAGTTCTCGCAGCCGGTCGATCCGAAAAACGTGCCGCAAGTGGACCTGGGGAATATCCTCACCATGTTCCTGCTGTCGATCCTGAATGTCAGCGTGCTGATCGCGCTGTCGTTCGCGGCGCCCCTGACCTACTGGCAAAAGATGACGCCGGGCAAGGCCGTGTTCTACAGCTTCTTCGCGGTACTGAAGAGCGCGCGCGTGTTCGTCGTGCTGCTGACGTCCTGGTTCGCGATCCTGTTCGCGGTGCTGATGGTACTGATGCTGATCCTGGGCGGCGGCAACGTGGCGCGCGTGGCCATCATGTGGCTGCTGTTCCTGTTCATGCTGCTCTTGCAATGCGCGCTGTATGCCGGTTACCGCCACATCTTCGGCAAGCCGGCCGGCAGCAGCGCCCGGTCGGTTGACCTGACGAAATAAAAACTTTACTCTTGGCAATTCGATATCGAACGAAAGAAAAACCATGCGTTTGCTGAGCCTGATCATTGCCCTGCTGCTGACCGTTGGCGGCCTCTACCTCGCCATGGCGGGTGGTCACAGCGCACTGGATTATTTCAGCGCCCTGGGCGACAGCCAGCAACGCGCGATCAGCGGCAGCATGGTCGTTTTTGCGATCCTGATGCTGTGCCTGGGCGGCATCCTGAAGCGCCGCCGCGCAGGCGAAGAAGCCCAGGACCAGTAAATTAGCGCAGTTAAAGAAAAGCCAGGCAAGGTAAGCCTGGCTTAATTATGCGCAGCTACCAGCCCGCTATCAGCTTGATACCCGCTCCAGCTTGGCCACCGACAGGTCGAGCACCTTGATGCCGGCCGGCCCGAAGTTGATCTGGGCCCGCGCCGCACCCGCCCCACCCTCGATATTCACGATCACGCCTTCGCCGAACTTGGCGTGCGCCACGGTTTCGCCGATGCGCCAGCCCGAGCTGCCGCCCGACTTTTGCGTGATCTGCTGGGCGATCTTGTTGTCACTGCCATTCCGGAAGGCGGCGTCGTCCCAGGCCGTGGCCGCCTTCTTGTTGGCGAACCAGTGGTTCTGCACGCGCGGCGACAGCCACTTCAGCGATTCTTCCGGCAACTCGTCGAAGAAGCGCGACTTCATGTTGAAGCGGGTCTGGCCATGCAGCATGCGCTGCTGGGTAAAGCTCATGTACAGGCGCTTGCGCGCACGCGTGATCGCCACGTACATCAGGCGCCGTTCCTCGTCGACGCCATCGAGTTCGCGCGAGCTGCTTTCGTGCGGGAACAGGCCTTCTTCCAGGCCGGTGATGAACACGGCATCGAATTCCAGGCCCTTGGCCGAGTGCACCGTCATCAACTGCAAGGCGTCCTGGCCGGCCTGGGCCTGGGCATCGCCTGCTTCCAGCGAGGCGTGGGTGAGGAAGGCGGACAAGGGCGACATCACAGTTGGCAAGGGCGCCTCGGCATCGAGCACCTCGATGCCATCCTGGTTGACGATCGCTTCGCCGGCCTGCGGCAAGGCTTGCGGGCCGAGATGGGCCGGCGCGGCGACACCGAAACCTTCTTCCTGCACGAACTGGGTCGCGGCGTTAACCATCTGCTCCAGGTTTTCGATACGGTCGGCGCCTTCTTTTTCCTTTTTATAGAACTCGATCAGGCCGCTGCGCTCCAGCACCACGCTTACCATTTCCGGCAGCGGCAGTTGCTGGGTTTCGAAACGTGCGCCCTCGATCAGCTTCACAAAGCCGCCGAGCGAAGTACCGGCCTTGCCGGTCATGTAGGGCACGGCCGCGTACAGCGAAATGCCGTAGCTGTCGGCTGCCATCTGCAATTGTTCGATCGAACGGGCGCCGATGCCACGGGTCGGGAAATTCACCACGCGCAAGAAAGCCGAGTCGTTGTGCGGATTGTCCATCAGCTGCAGGTAGGCGATCGCATGCTTGACCTCGGCGCGCTGGAAGTAGCGCAGGCCGCCGTACACGGTGTAGGGCAAGCCGGCCGCGAACAGCGCATGCTCGATCACGCGGCTCTGGGCGTTCGAACGGTAGAGGATCGCCACTTCCTTGCGCGGCATGCCGTCGGCCACCAGGCTTTTCGTTTCCTCGATGATCCACTGCGCTTCTTCCAGGTCGGACGAGGCTTCGTAGACGCGCACCTGTTCGCCCTGCCCCGCATCGGTCCGCAGATTCTTACCCAGGCGCTTGGTGTTGTTGGCGATCAGGAAGTTGGCGCTGTCGAGGATGTGGCCGTAGGAACGGTAGTTCTGTTCCAGCTTGATCAAATTCTTGACGCGGAAATCGCGCTCGAAGGCTTGCATGTTGCCGACGTTTGCGCCGCGGAAGGCATAGATGCTCTGGTCGTCGTCGCCCACGGCGAAGATGGCGCCGCCGCCTTCTTCGGAATGGCCGGCCAGCAGCTTCAGCAGGTTGTACTGCAAATCGTTCGTATCCTGGAACTCGTCGACCAGGATATGGCGGAAACGCATCTGGTAGTGGTGACGCAGCGGACCGTTGCGCGACAGCAGTTCATAGGCGCGCAGCAGCAGCTCGGCGAAGTCGACCACGCCTTCCTTGTGGCATTGCTGGTCGTAGAGCTCATACAGCTCGATCATGCGCCGCTCGATCGGATCGTTCGGCTCGAGCTGGCCGGCGCGCAAGCCCTGGTCCTTGGCGTTGTTGATGTAGTACATCAGCGCCTTGGCCGGGTATTTTTCGTCGTCGACGTTGTGCGCCTTGAGCATGCGCTTGATCAGCGACAGCTGGTCTTGCGAATCGAGGATCTGGAAGGACTGGGGCAGCGCCGCATCCTTGTAGTGGGTGCGCAGCAGGCGGTTGCACAGGCCGTGGAAAGTGCCGATCCACATGCCGCGCGTATTGATCGGCAACATGGTCGACAGACGCGTCAGCATCTCCTTCGCCGCCTTGTTCGTGAACGTCACCGCGATGATGCCGGCCGGAGACACCTGTCCGGTCTGGATCAGCCAGGCGATACGCGTGGTCAGCACGCGGGTCTTGCCCGAGCCGGCCCCCGCCAGGATCAGCGCGCTCTGCGAAGGCAGGGTCACGGCCGCGAGTTGTTCGGGATTGAGGTTGTGAAGGAGGTTCTGCATGCGGCCATTATAACGTTGGGATGTACTGTATGCCCATCCAGTCGCGCTGATTGATCACGCCGGTGCATACCCAATATTGCCAAAATATTACTGTCGGAAAACTTTACATTCCTGACGGCTTTAGTTAACCAGCAGTGAATAAACCCTTGAGCGAAAAGGTAAACTTCTTATTGGCATCGTTATTGCTTGCCTGTACGCGATAAAAATTATGCTGGGATACCTGAAATGCAATTCACATCGCTTGTCGCCGCCGCCGTCTTTGCCCTGTTGCCGCTAAGCGCCGCCCAGGCTGGCGTCATCGTCATCCATGCCGACCGCGACGCCACCGTTGGCGACAATGTTACCAATGCATGGAACACCGAATACCGCTGGGTCGGCACCAGTGTGCATGCGAACGAGTACTTCTCGCTGTTCGGCTTCGACCTTGGCAGCCTGAAGGGCAAGAAGATCAACTCGGTCGACTTCTCGGCCTACCACAACTATTCGGCCGCCGACGGAACGGTCGGCGCCGCGTTTGGCCTCGACAATACCTGGCAGGCTGCCACGGTAAAGGATTACGACAGCATCGGTCCTGTACTGGCCAGCAATGCCGGCACGAAGCTGACCGTCAACAGCTACCAGACCTGGGCCTTGGGCAAGCCGGTCATCAGCGACGGACGCCTGACGGTGGTGCTGAATGGCGACGGCTGGAACGACTACGAGCCGGTCCTGAGCAGCTTCGGCCACGGTGCCTACCTGACCATCGATTATGTCGACGTGCCGGAACCGGCGTCGCTCGGCCTGCTGGGGCTGGGCATCGCAGGGCTGGCGGCAGCGCGCCGCCGCAAGCCGGCCTGAGTACGGCGTTCTTCCAGACAAACGGCAGCCGCGGCTGCCGTTTTTATTTTCCTCAGGAAAATCAAGGACTTCTGCGAGCTCAGCAGTATCCCTGCAGAGGTCTCCCGCGCGCCCCCTGTTCAGGATTTGGCTTAACTTAAGTGCAAATATGCGACGCCGCAAGGCCGTCGCGTGGCCCACTGTGACCTGATCAAAAGGAGAATGACATGTTGAATCGCGTTGTGACCGTTGCCGCCCTGGCCGTTGGCGGAATCCTGTTGTCGAAGAAAATCAAAGGAAAAAACGATTCGAATGGCAGCTCGGCCATCATCGAAGCCATCGAGGTGAACGTACCGGATAGCGTTGCCTACAACCAGTTCACCCAGTTCGAAGACTTCCCGCAATTCATGAAGAGCGTCAAGGAAATCCGCCAGCTCGACGACAAGCGCCTGCACTGGAAAGCGAATGTCGCCGGCGAAGACAAGGAATGGGATGCCGAGATCACCGAGCAAATCCCGGACAAGCGCATCGCCTGGCGCAGCATCGGCGGCGTGCGCAATGGCGGCGTCGTTACCTTCCACAAGATTTCCGACAACGTGACGCGCGTCACGCTGCAGATGGATTACGAACCGGAAGGCGTACTCGAGCAGATCGGCGACGCCCTGGGCGCGGTGCGCATGGAAGCGCGCAGCAACCTGTCGAACTTCAAGGAATTGCTGGAGAAGCGCGGCTCGGAAACGGGGGCGTGGCGTGGGAAGATCAACCAGCACTGAGTGCTCGGTTGAAAAAGGAAACGCCACCTTGTCGGTGGCGTTTTTTATTGGCGCTGTTGGCTTGCGCGGCGGCGTTCTTGTTGGCGCGGCGCCTTGCATTGCGAAGGTTTTCGTATGGTGGGCACCCCGTGCCCACGCGGTTACGTACGCTTCCTTGCACCAATGGCCGCAACATATCGCTCGCGCAATTGAACGAAACCCGGAACGGGTCGCCGTTATCGTTCAATGCATATTGTGCGAGCGACATTTCACGGCCAACACAGCACGCATGGGCACGTAACCGCGTGGGCACGGCGTGCCCACCGTACGGTCACTGCTGCAGGCCTGGATCGGGCTGGATGCCTTTCCTAATCACCACACCCGGCAGCGCTTCACCGCCGCCATCGGCTGGCCCGGCTTGCAGTTGAACGCCTTTTCGAACTCCGGCATGTTGATCACGACGCCGTTCACGCGGTACTTGCCCGGCGAGTGGGGATCGGTTGCGGCCGAGACGCGCAGGTTTTCCGGGCGGTCGTTTTCGCAGGCCCATTGTGCATAGCCGACGAAGAAACGCTGCTCCGGCGACAAGCCCTCCTTGGCAAACTGCACAGGCTGGGCCTGCTGCGGCATGCTTGCCATCTGCGTCTTCCACGCCATCCAGCCGAGGATCAGGCCGCCGAGGTCGGCCACGTCTTCGCCCAGGGTCAGCTTGCTGTTGATCTTGATGTCGTCGACCACGGTGTACTTGGCGTACTGGTCGACGATGCACTGGGCGCGTTCCTCGAAGGCCTTGCCGTCCTTCCTGGTCCACCAGTCCTTCAGATTCCCCTTCGCATCGAACTGGCGGCCTTCGTCGTCGAAGGCGTGGGTCAGTTCGTGGCCGATGGTGCCGCCGGTGTTGCCGTAGTTCGGCGCGTCATCCATCTTCGGGTCGAACAGCGGCGGTTGCAGCACGCCGGCCGGGAAGTTGATGTCGTTCATTTGCGGGTTGAAATAGGCATTCACCGTCGGCGGCGTCATCAGCCATTCGGCGCGGTCGAGCGGCTTGCCGATCTTCGCCAGCTGGCGTCGGTTCTCGAAGGTGGTGCCGCGCACCACGTTGCCGGCGAAGTCGTCAGGCTTCACCTCGAATGCCGCATAATCGCGCCAGGTGTCCGGGTAACCGATCTTGTTGACGATGGTGTCGAGCTTTTCGCGGGCGCGCTGTTTCGTTTCCGCGCTCATCCATTCGAGCGAGTCGATGTCCTTCGCCATCGCCTCTTCCACTTGTTGCGTCATGTGCAGCGACTTCGCCTTCAGTTCCGGAGAGAAGGCGCGGCTGACGAATTCCTGGCCCAGCGCTTCGCCCAGCTGGTGGTCGACCAGCTGCACGCAACGCTTCCAGCGCGGTTGCTGCTTTTCCACGCCGCGCAAGGTTTGCATGAAGAAGGCGAAATGCGGCTCGTCGAACTGCGGCGACAGGGCAGGCGCCATGTCTTGCAGCACGTGCCAGCGCAGATAGGTCTTGATGGCGGCCAGGTCCTGGCCCTTCAATTGCTTCGCGAATTCCTTGAAGAATTTAGGTTCGGTGACATTGAAGTCGTTCACATCGGACTGGCCGACGGCGGCCAGGTAAGCCTTCCAGTCGAAGCCGGGCGTCATCGCCTGCAATTGCTTCAGGCTGGACTTGTGGAACAAATTGTAGGGATCGCGCTGTTCGACACGCGTCAGCGAGGCCTTGGCCAGCGCGGTTTCGATGCGCATCACGGTGGCGGCCGAGCGTTTCGCCGCCGCCGCGCTCTCGCCGGCCAGGCCGAACATGGTGGCAATGTGGGCTTCGTACTTGCCGCGCAGGGTGTTGGAGTGGGCGTCGGTCTTCACGTAGTAGTCGCGGTCCGGCAGGCCCAGGCCGCCGGCGCTGGCAAAGGCGATCACGCGGGTCGAATCGCCGAAGTCCTGGTTCGCACTGAAGCCGAAGAAGAAGTCGTCGCTCGACAAGCCCAGCTGCAGCGCGGCCAGCACCTGCGGCAGCTCGCGCGTCGACTGCATGGCGTCGATGCGTGCCATCCAGGGCGTCAGCGGCGCCGCGCCGCGCTTGGCGATCGCGCCCTCGTCCATGCAGGCGCCGAAGTAATCGCCGATCTTTTGCTGGGTGACGCTGCGGCCTTCCTTCTGTTTCGCCAGGCCGTCGAGAATGCCCCACAGGTAGCGCTGGTTGTCCTGCGCCAGCTTGCTGTACACCGACCAGCGCGCCTGGTCGGCCGGGACCGGGTTGTTCTTCATCCAGCCGCCGCAGGCGTACTGGTAGAAGTCGACGCAAGGATCGGCGCTCTTGTCCATCGAGCGCACGTCCAGGCCGGGCGTGTAGGGGAAGGTGGTGGCAGGACGGTCGGCCTGTGCGGGCTGGGAAGTCTGGGCTTGCGCGAGCGCGGCGGCGCCGGCGAGCGAGATGCCGAGGGCGATACGGGTCAGGTGACGCATGGAAGGTTTTCCGAAAAAAGGATCACGCATGCTGACACATAAATATTGCCTAAGCAACATCAGCGGCGGCGCCCATGAAAAAAGCCGCTACCCAAGGGGCAGCGGCTTCATCGATGCCGATGTGATCCCTATCCGGCAGCTCAGGCCAGTGGATCGATCACGAAGGCCGGCATCTTGCCTGCACCATTCGCCGTTTCCAGGAATTTATCCGAGGTCATCAGCGCTTCGTTGATGGTGACGTCCATGTCGAGGTAGCGGTAGGTGCCCAGGCGGCCGACGAAGGTGACGTTCGGCTCGTTTTGCGCCAGCTTGATGTAGCGCTCGAGCTGCTCCTTGTCGCGCGCCATGCGGATCGGATAGTAAGGAATGTCGTCCTCGCCGCACTGGCGGCTGTATTCCTTGTACAGGACCGTGCCTTCGTGCTTTTCCCACGGCGAGAAGTGCTTGTGCTCGGTAATGCGGGTGTAAGGCTGTTCGTCGTCGCAGTAGTTGACGACGGCATTGCCCTGGTAGTCGCCGGTGTCGCGGAACATCTCGAAGTCCAGGGTGCGGTAAGGCAGGCGGCCTTCCACGTGGCCGAACCAGGCGTCGATCGGGCCGCTGTAGAACACGTGGTCGTATTCCGCCTTCTGGGCCGGGTCGAAGCGGGTGTTCAGGTGCACGGTGATGCCGTCGACCTTCAGGATGTTTTCCACCAGCGCGGTGTAACCCTCGGCCGGCATGCCCTGGTACTTGTGGTTGAAGTAGTTGTCGTCGTAGTTGAAGCGCACCGGCAGGCGCTTCAGGATGCTGGCCGGCAGTTCCGACGGCTCCATGCCCCACTGCTTGATGGTGTAGGTCTTGAAGAAGGCTTCATATAGCTCGCGGCCGACGAAGCGCAGGGCCTGGTCTTCGAAGGTTTGCGGGTCTTCGATGGTCTTGTCGCCCAGCTCGGCCAGGAATTCCTGGGCTTCCTTCGGACGCAGGGTCTTGCCGAAGAACTGGTTGATGGTCAGCAGGTTGATCGGCAGCGTGAAGACTTGCTTGTTGGTGATGGCCTTGACGCGGTTGACGTAGGGCTTGAACTCGGCATAGCGGTTGACGAACTCCCAGGCGCGTTCGTTATCGGTGTGGAAGATGTGGGGGCCGTAGACGTGCACCATGACGCCGGTTTCGGCATCACGTTCCGAGTGACAGTTGCCCGCAATGTGGGGACGCGATTCGAAGATGGTGACTTTGTGACCTGCTGCGGCGAGCTGATTGGCGATGACAGCTCCGGAGAACCCCGCGCCGACAATGGCGATATTCTTTGTCATTTGATTTCCTAAATGTATTTATGTGCCATCTCTACGGCGATATTCACAGCGCCCCGGGCCACGGTCGTGGTGGTGCGGCCAGCCGCTCCAGGAAGGAAAATCGGTAGCTGCAACAGCGGAGGCGCGGATGCCTATGGCATGCCGTGATCGAATCGATTATACGGAGTTGTGCATTTTTGCTATGTTCGATTGAGCACATGACGTGTTTGTGCAACAGACAACTTTTTGTTTTTTGAACATGCATACGCGCAACAGATCGGCAGAAGCAGGCATACTAGATCTTGCCTGCAGCACTTTCGCGCAGCACCGTCCTATTCATCAGTCCAAGGAGTACATGTTGTCTACCCGTCCGCTGGTCCGTACCGTCCTGAGCAGCCTGCTCGCCACCGCCCTCGCCCTCCCCGTCCTCTCCGCCTCTGCCGCCGAACCGGCATGGGTTACCAAGAGCAACGAGAACGCCAAGGTCCTGTTGAACGTGCTGGCCAAGTATTCGCCGGAAGGCGCGAGCAACCTGGGCGTGGAAGGCTACGACGAACAGATCACCGACATGTCGCGCGACCAGTTCGAAGCCACCAACAAGGACCTGCGCGCGGCGATCGCCGAGTACCAGAAGCGCCTGAAGGCCGAGTCCGATCCGAAGGTAAAGCAGGACCTGGAGATCCTGATCAACAAGGCCAACGACCAGATCCGCACCGCCGCCCTCGACCGCAAGTACTTCATGCCCTTCATCGACCTGACCGGCATGATGTTCGGCGTGATGCGCGCCACCCTCGACCCGCGCATCCCGAAGGAACGCCAGCAGACCCTGCTGGTGCGCCTGGAAAAATACGCCGGCCTGGCCAAGGGCTACCGCCCGGTCACCGAACTGGCGCACGAGCGCCTGCAGGAGCGCCTGAAGGCCAACAAGAATTTGCTCGGCCCCTATAAAGGCGAGATCGAGCAGTCGCTGAACGACGCCCCGACCCTGCTCAAGGGCATGCGCGACCTGCTGGCCAAGAGCGGCCTGCAAGGCTGGGAAAAGAGCTTCGGCACGCTGGAGCAACAGCTCACCGCCTACAACGCGCGCCTGAAGACCGAGCTGCTGCCGCGCGCCCGTACCGACCATCGCCTGCCGGCCGAGGTGTACGCCAACAACCTGCGCGAGTTCGGCGTCGACATCAGCCCGCAGGAACTGATCGCCAAGTCGCTGACCTCGTTCGCCGAGATCCGCAACCAGATGCAGATCACCGCCGGCCTGATCGCCAAGGAACGCGGCTACAAGGATGCCGACTACCGCGCCGTGATGCTGCAGCTGAAGAAAGACCAGATCCCGCTGGATAAAGTGATGCCGATCTATGCCCAGCGCCTGGCCTCGCTGGAAGCGGCCGCACGCGAGCAGCACATCGTGACCCTGCCCCAGCGCAAGGCCGTGATCCGCCTGGCCACCGCCGCCGAGAACGCCCAGCAGCCGGCCCCGCACATGAGCCCGCCGCGCCTGATCGGCAATACCGGCGAATACGGCGAATTCGTGCTGACCACCGGCATGCCGCCGGATGCGTCCGGTAAAACCATGGTGTTCGACGACTTCACCCACGAGGCCGGCACCTGGTCGATCACGGCGCACGAAGCGCGTCCCGGCCATGAGCTGCAGTTCGCCAAGATGATCGAGACCGGCGTGTCGACCGCGCGCGCGGTGTTCGCCTTCAACAGCGTCAATGTGGAGGGCTGGGCCCTGTATGCGGAAGCGGAAATGCAGCCTTACGAGCCGCTCGACGGCCAGCTGTTCGCCCTGCAGGCCCGCGCCATGCGCGCCGCCCGCGCCTTCCTCGACCCGATGGTCAACCTGGGCGAGATCACCCCTGAGGGCGTGAAGGCCTTCCTGATGTCGGATGTCGGCCTGTCGGAGGGTATGGCGACCCAGGAAATGCAGCGCTACACC
Source organism: Massilia sp. YIM B02769 (assembly GCF_030411995.1). Classification (GTDB taxonomy): domain Bacteria; phylum Pseudomonadota; class Gammaproteobacteria; order Burkholderiales; family Burkholderiaceae_D; genus Telluria. The sequence continues at coordinate 123,817 of NZ_JASNRC010000014.1, read as the reverse complement.
TTCCGTGCGCCGGGCCAGGCGACGTCTTACTTCTACGGCTACCAGCGCTTGATGGAAACCCGCCAGGCGGCGGAAGTGACGCTGCGCGACAAGTTCGATCGCCAGAAATTCAACGACTTCGTGCTGGCCCAGGGGCTGGTGCCGCCGGCGCTGCTGCGCAAGGCGGTGATGGAGGAGTTTGTGCCGGCGATGCGTAAATAAACCGCGTTTCCACGTGACGCCAACGGCCGGAATGCCCGTGCATCCCGGCCGTTGTTATTTCCAGCGACATCAACCGTACGGTGGGCACGCCGTGCCCACGCGGTTACGTGCGATACCGTAGTCCGCTGCGGTGACGTATTGCTCGAAACATATGCCATGACCAGAAGCGCAATTCGCTCTCGGCCTGGCTCAGCGTCGCGAGCGAGTATTGTCGGAAGCGGTGCAAGGAAGCGCACGTACCGCGTGGGCACGGGGTGCCCACCTTACAGTGAATTCACCCGCGCGTCGCCACCGGCTTCGCCGTCCCGTTGCGCAGCGACTCGGCAATCACGCCGCGCGCCGCGCGTTCGGCGTCCTTCTGCACCCCTTCCATCTTCTTCCCGACCTCTTCCATCTTCTTGCCGGTCGCCTCCATCGGCTTGCCCGCGTCTTCCATCTGCTTGCCGATCGCTTCCATTTTCTCGGCATTGAAGGTCACCGCGGCCAGCGCCATCTTCGCGCCGAGCGCACCCATGGAACCGCCCTGGCGGCCCATCTCGGCCCCATGCTGGCCCATCTGGGCGCCCAGTTCCTTCATCGGCGCCCAGGCCGCGTCCATGCGTTGCAGGGCGGCCGGGTCCTGCACGATGTATTCCTTGCCGCCGTCGCGGAACCAGAGGAAGTCGCCCTTCACGCTGCGCTTGAGTTCCTTGACGCGCTTCTGGTCGGCGTTCTCGCCCGTGATCACGCTGCCGGTACCGCGCACCAGCGCAAACGGTTCGCCGCCATCGCGGGCGGTCATGCTGCGGTTGATCGTCACATCGTTGTCGCCGCCCAGCGCATGGGCCGGCAGCAGCGGCAGCGCGCAGGCGCCGGCCAGCACGGCCAGCAGCAGTGGACGGGTCAGGGAACGGGAAGCGAAGTGAGAAGCGGGCATGTCTTTCTCCATGAACGGATGGTCGATGGAGAAAGAGTAGAACAGGCGATGGGCGCCTGCCCGCATTCTGCGACGAACGGTCGCTTTCGCGGAACAGGCGACAGATTTGCAGCTAAATCAGTACACCACGACCGAGCGGATCGACTCGCCCGACTTCATCAGGTCGAAGCCTTCGTTGATGCGGTCCAGCGGCAGGTGATGGGTGATCAGGTCGTCGATGTTGATCTTGTTTTCCATGTACCAGTCGACGATCTTCGGCACGTCGGTACGGCCGCGGGCGCCGCCGAAGGCCGAACCCTTCCATTCGCGGCCGGTCACCAGCTGGAACGGACGGGTCGAGATCTCGGCGCCGGCTTCGGCCACGCCGATGATGATCGACTGGCCCCAGCCCTTGTGGCAGCACTCCAGCGCCTGGCGCATGGTGTGGACGTTGCCGATGCACTCGAACGAATAGTCAGCGCCGCCGTCGGTCAGCTGGACGATGGCGTCGACCACGTTCTCCACCTGGCTCGGGTTGATGAAGTGGGTCATGCCGAACTTGCGCGCCATCTCCTCGCGCGCCGGGTTCAAATCGACACCGATGATCTTGTCCGCGCCCACCATCTTGGCCGCCTGGATCACGTTCAAGCCGATGCCGCCCAGGCCGAACACGACCACGTTGGCGCCCGCTTCCACTTTCGCCGTGAAGATCACGGCGCCGATGCCGGTGGTCACGCCGCAGCCGATGTAGCAGATCTTGTCGAACGGCGCATCCGAGCGCACCTTCGCCAGTGCGATTTCCGGCACCACGATGTAGTTCGAGAAGGTCGAGGTGCCCATGTAGTGGTAGATCGGCTTGCCGTCGAGCGAGAAGCGCGAGGTGGCATCCGGCATCAGGCCGCGGCCCTGGGTCGAGCGGATCGCCTGGCACAGGTTGGTCTTTTGCGACAGGCAGAATTTGCACTGGCGGCATTCCGGGGTGTACAGCGGAATGACGTGGTCGTCCTTCTTGACGCTGGTGACGCCCGGGCCGACGTCGACCACGACGCCCGCGCCTTCATGGCCGAGGATCGCCGGGAACAGGCCTTCCGGATCGGCGCCCGACAGCGTGTAGTAGTCGGTGTGGCAGATGCCGGTCGCCTTGACTTCGACCAGTACCTCGCCCGCGCGTGGGCCGTCGAGTTCGACTTCCTCGATCGTCAGCGGCTGACCCGCTTTCCATGCAATCGCTGCCTTGGTTTTCATGCGTGCTTCCTATGTAAGAAAAAGAATTTTGCCATCATACCAAGCCGGGGCGAAGCTTGCCGCGCCCTCTCCTATTTGGACGAAGGCTGCATCGTCAGGCCGATCAGGCGCGCCACCACCGAGGCCAGGTACATCACGCCGACGAACATCTCGATGCTGGTGATCGCGCGCGCATGCACGGTCACCGGAATCACGTCGCCGATCCCGGTGCTCGACAGCAGGGCGAAGCTCAGGTAATTCAGCTCGGTCCAGGTGCGCGGCAGGTCCGCGTTCACGGCCGAGGCAAAGGAACCGGGCACAATCGCCTGGACCACGATGTACAGGTGGGTGAAGCCCCAGGCCAGCAGGGTGAAGGTGGCGCCGGCGGCGAACAGCTCGTCGCGCGTGACCTTGCGGTCTTCCAGCATGTAGGCGATCAGGCTGGCGGCCGCGTAGAAATAGAAAAACGCTTCCAGGCCCGAGGACCAGGGCTGCAGGTATTCGAGCCCGAACAGCATCTGGGCCGACAGCAGCGCGATGATCGGCACCGCCAGCGTCGCGCTGATCCAGGTATGGCCGGGCGTGCGCCGCACCATGTTGGTGGCGAAGGTGAGGATGACGATGCCGAAGGCATTGAAGGCGACGTGGCCGAACTGGGTGCGCTCGAGGAAGGGATACAGCGCCATGCCCAGCAGCTGGGCCATCAGGAGGACGGCGGACGGGTGGCGCCGGGTGTGGACGAGCAGGCGGACGATACGCATCGGCTTTTCTGGGTCGGTCAGGATGCGGCTATTGTAAGCAAAGCGCGGAAGAAGGCTGGCACGATGTGACGGCGCCCGGCATGCCCGCGCCGGACATGTAGGGTGGACGGGTTTCCCGTCCACGCGTCGATCGTTATCGGCCTCGATATCGCGCCGGATGATCTTGCGGCGAGCGATCACCGCGTGGACGGGGGACCCGTCCACCCTACCTGGCCAGCAGGCCGGTCAGAACTCTTCCCAGTCGTTGCCGGCAATGACCGGCTCCTTGCGTGCCGCAGCGGACTGGGGACGCACAGCCGGCGTCTTGCGCGGCGTCGGAATTGCGGCGCGTGACGGACGTGCAACCGAATTGGGCGCCGGGACGGCAGCCTGCCCTTCGGCCAGGCGGAACACCGCCACCAGCTCGGCCAGCCTTGCGGCCTGGTCCTGCATCGACTCGGCGGCAGCCGCCGCTTCTTCGACCAGGGCCGAATTCTGCTGGGTCACCTCGTCCATCTGGGCGATGGCGCCGTTCACCTGCTCGATGCCCTGGCTCTGCTCGGACGTGGCGGCACTGATCTCCGCCACCACGTCGCTCACGCGGCGCACGCTCTCGACCACTTCCTGCATCGTCGATCCGGCCTGCGCCACCAGCGCGCTGCCGGCGTCGACCCGCTCGACCGAGGCGCCGATCAGTTCCTTGATCTCCTTCGCGGCGCCGGCCGAACGCTGGGCCAGGTTGCGCACTTCCGAGGCCACGACCGCGAAGCCGCGTCCCTGCTCGCCGGCGCGCGCCGCTTCCACGGCCGCGTTCAGGGCCAGGATGTTGGTCTGGAAGGCGATGCTGTCGATGACGCCGATGATGTCGACCACCTTGCGCGACGATTCGTTGATCGCGCCCATGGTCTCGACCACCTGCGCCACCACGTCGCCGCCGCGCACGGCCACGTTTGATGCCGCGGCGCTCAGGCCGTTCGCCTGGCGCGCGTTGTCGGCGTTCTGGCGCACGGTCGAGGTCAGCTCTTCCATCGAGGACGCGGTTTCCTCGAGCGAGGAAGCCTGCTGTTCGGTGCGATTCGACAGGTCCTGGTTGCCGGCATTGATCTGGGCCGAGGCGGTGGCAATCGTCTCGGTGCTGCTGCGCACCTGGCTGACGATGCCGGCCAGGCTGTCGCGCATGGTCTTGATCGCAAACAGCAGGCTCGTACGGTCCCTGGCGCCGGTGTGGATCTCGACGGCGAGATTGCCGGCCGCGATCTGGCCCGCGACTTCGGCCGCATACGCCGGTTCGCCGCCGAGCTGCTTCAGGAGGCGGCGCGTGATCATGGTGGCGGCCACGATGCCGGCGACCAGCGCCAGCGCACCCAGGGCCAGCATCGCGTTGCGGCCGGTGACATAGGTCTGCTCGGCCGCGTCATAGGTGGTCTGCATGGTGCCGCCCTGGTGCTCGATCACCTCGTTCGAGGCGATGAAGACCGCGCTTTGCAGCTTGCGCGCGGGGCCCATCAGGTAGGCGGTGGCGGCGTCGCGGTCGCCGCCCGCATGCAGCTTGAGCACCTGGTCCATCGCGCCGATGTACTCGACGTAGGCGGCGCGGTAGGCCTGCAGGTTCTGCACGCCCTTCTCCGACCTGATCAGGGTGCCGAGCTTGTCGAACATCTCCTCGGATTCCTTGCGGGCCGTGGCCAGCGCGGTGAAGTTCTTCTTGTTGGCTTCCTCGTCGTTCACCAGCAGCACGTCGCGCACGGTGCGCGCGGTGCGGTTGATGCGGTCGGCCAGGCTTTGCGCCAGCACCACCTTCGGATACGCGTCGCTTGCCATCAGCCGGGTGCCCTCGTTCAGCGCGCCGAGCTTGCTGATGCCGAGGACGATCACGGCCACCAGCATGGCCAGTACCAGCGCGAAGCCCAGCGCCAGGCGGGTTCCCACCTTCATCTGCTTCATCGTGTGCTCCGGCGCCGCGTCAGGACGCGATGCTGTCGATGACGCCCATTTCCTCGGACGACATCAGGCGGTCGATGTCGACCAGGATGATCATGCGTTCGTCGACCGTGCCCAGGCCGATCAGGTAGTCGGTGTTCAGCGCGCCGCCCATGTCCGGGGCCGGCTTGATCTGCTCGGCGGTCAGCGAGATCACGTCCGACACCGAATCGACCACCATGCCGACCACGCGGTCCTGGATGTTCAGGATGATCACGACGGTGAACTGGTTGTAGGTCGGCGTGCCCAGGTTGAACTTGATGCGCATGTCGACGATCGGCACGATGGTGCCGCGCAGGTTGACCACGCCCTTCACGTGCTCGGGCGCACTGGCGATGCGGGTCACGGATTCGTAGCCGCGGATTTCCTGCACTTTCAGGATCTTGATGCCATATTCTTCGTTGCCAAGCTTGAAGGCCAGGGCTTCGAGCACGCCATCATTCATCAAGGTATTGTCCATTTGCCGTCCAGTGAGTAGATAGATAAGTCCCGAGCATTATATATTTTTGCTTTGCAGCAATAAACAAGGAATGCGCCGCAGCTGGTTTGCTGTCTCACTAGTGCAACTAAGAATGGCCTCCGTGTCAACGTTTCTGTCAATGACCGTAGCTCAGCACCCTCAGCAGTTTCCACTGGCCGTCCTCGCGCTCCCACACCATGGAAAAGCGGTACACGCTGCATTCTTCTTTTTCCGCCGGCGACGGCTGGTTGCAGAAGCGGTGCCGGCCGATGTGCATGGCGTGATCCGGGCCGGCCGGGAAGATTTCGACCGTTTCGGGCATGGCGACGCGCCGGATCCGGTTCGCCGCCCGGAAGTTCCGCTCGAAGGCGGCGATGTTCTCGGCGTAGCTGGTGAAGCCGCTGCGGTCGTGGTAGAACTCCAGACGCCGGCTGAACCCTGCTTTCATCGGGCCGATGTCGCGGTCGTTCAGTCCTCCGAACAGGCGCGCATCGGCGGCCGCGATATCGGCTTCGAGCTGGCGCTGTGCCGGCGCCTTGTCGGCTGCCCATGCGCTGCTGCCGGCCGCCAGCAGGCAGGCCGCTACGATCCAGGTCATGTTCATGTCGGGTTTCCTTTCTTGAAAACCCGACAGTGCCGCAGCGCTGCGCCGTCCGCATCCGCTATCCGACGAAGCGCCGGCCTGCGATGACGAATGGGGCGCCAGCCGGGATCAGCGGTTGCGCCAGGCGCCCGCCAGCATGTGTGCGAGCAGGTCCGGGTACGACCAGCCGAGCGCACGCGCGGCGATGGCCGACAGGCTGTCCTGTTCCTCGCGGCCGGGACGCCCGGCGCCGGTCATGTTCGGCTTCATGTTGACGTCGAAGATCAGGTACTCGCCCTGTTCGTTGGCGCGGCAATCGATGCGGATCGCGGCCCGGGCGCCGATCCGGACGAAGGTGTCCGCACAGGCTTGCATCAGGCGTTCGACCGGCTGCACGGCGCATTCCTCAGGCGTCAAGGCGGCGCTGTTGGCGGTGACGGCAACCGTACCGTTGTAGGGCGCAATGCCGTCGGCGTGGTTGAAGCGCCGCACCGGCGGCAGCACCAGCGGCTGGCCGCCCTCGCCCGCCTGTGCCGGCAGTACCGTCAGGGTCAGTTCTTCGCCTGCCAGGTATTGCTCGACGATCGCGCGGTCGCCGAACAGGGCATCCTCGAACAGGGCCGCCACCTCATCGGACAGCGCCGGCCAATCCGCTACCCGCGATACGCCCTGGCTGCCACGGCCACGTACCGGCTTGACAACCAGCGGAAACGCCAGGCCCTGTTTGGCCAGGACGGCAGGCGACAGCGCGGAGAGCGCGATCGCATCGGCGCTCTCCTCTTGCGCCACCATGACCGAGCGCGCCACCGGCAAGCCCGCCGCGTGCAGAAGCGCGTTGGTGGCGAACTTGTCGTCGACCGCCCCCTGGCGGTCGGGTGGCTGGCCGACAATCCAGTGGCTGGCCAGGAAGGCTTCGATCGGGTGGCCCGCGAACAGGACCGTTTTGGCCCAGATGACATTCGCACCCGCTTCGGTGGCGGCCAGCAGGCCTTCCCGTGTGTCGGGGAAGACCCAGGCGAAGGCATCGGCCGGGTCGGGGTCGGCCTGCGGCGTCACGATGTCGTGGCCGGCCTGGCGCAGGGCGAAGGCGATGTCGGCGCCGCTGTCGGAATAGCCGCCGGGCTTGGGGTCCTTGCGCAGGCCGTCGATGACGGGCGGCGGCAAGGCCTGGTAGATGATGGCGATGCGCCCTGGCTGGCCCTTCCCGATGACTGCAATACCCATGCTTCGAATCCCATCCCGACAATAGCAAACGCAGATGCTGAATCGCGCTCTGCATCCATTCGCCTTGCATCTTAACGTGTGCGGGATTCTTGCGCCGTCCGCATCGGGACAGGGAATTGTCAGCTGTTGAACAAAGCGCCGAACCTGCGCGCCGCCGCTTCCGGATCGGCCTCGGCATAGACGCCCGTGATCGCCGCCACCATGTCCGCCCCGCGCGCCACCAGCGGCGCCGCATTCTGCGGCGTCATGCCACCGATGACGACCAGCGGCAGCGCCAGTTCCGCGCGCGCCTCGGTCAGCAGCGCCGGCTCGGTAACGAACGTGTATTTTTTCACCGGCGACGGATAGAAGCCGCCGAACGCCGCGTAGCTGGCGCCGGCTGCCTGCGCCGCATGGGCCAGCGCCAGCTCGCCATAGCAGGAGGCGCCGACGATCTTGTCCGCGCCGAGCAGGCGCCGCGCATGGCCGATGGCGAGGTCGGTGCCGCCCAGGTGCACGCCGTCGGCATCGAGGTGCATGCACAGATCGAGGTGGTCATTGATAACGAGCGGCGTGCCATGGCGGCGGCACAGCGCCAGCAGCGCGGCGCCCTGCTCCAGCCGCAATACCGCATCGGCGTCCGCGTCTTTATCTTTATGGCGGTACTGCACCAGTGCCGCACCGCCGCGCAGGGCCGCTTCGGTGGCGGCCAGCAGGCGTTCGGTGTCGTTCCAGTTGGGGGTGACGAGATACAGGCCTCGCATGGTGTTCCTTCACATGGTGGATGAGAGAAAGCGGCGCGGGATGCGCTGGCCCGGTGCGATGGCAAACGATTGCGCGAGCGCGCCATGACAGTAGGCCTGGGCCGCGTCGAGTGCTGCCGCCATGGCTTCGCCGTGCGCCAGGCGGCCGGCCAGGCTGGCTGCCAGCGTGCAGCCGCTGCCGTGGAAGGCGCCAGGCAGGCGCGGCCAGCGCCAGCGGCGAACCAGGCGGCCGTGGGTGTACCAGCGGTTTTCCACGACACGTCCGTCGCCGTGGCCGCCGGTCAGCAGCAGGTGCGCGCAGGGGAAGTCGCCGACGGCGCAGGGGAAGCCTGCGATAGCGCAGGGGAAGCCTGCGATAGCGCAGGCTTCCGGTTCGTTCGGCAGCGCGATGCTGGCCAGCGGCAGCAGCTCGTTCACGATCGCGACCGGGTCGTCTTCGGCCAGCGCATCGCCATGGCCGCTGGCGAGCACCGGGTCGAGCACGACCGGCAGCCTGGGATGACGTTCGCGCAGGCCGCGCAGCAGGCCGGCAATCGCGCGGGCATTTGCACGGCTGCCTGGTATGCCGAGCTTCACGGCGCGAATCTCGACGCTGTCGACCAAGGCCTGCGCCTGGGCCAGCACGAAGGCGGCGTCGACCGCCTGCACGGCATGCACGCGGTTGTTATCCTGTACGGTGAGCGCGGTGGCCACCGGCAGCGCGTGCGCGCCCTGGGCGGCAATCGCCAGCACGTCGGCCGCCAGGCCGGCCCCGCCGCCGGGGTCGAGCCCGGCGAAGACCAGCACCGCCGGCACGCTCGCACGGTGGGTCATGTGCAGCGTCATGTAATCCGGCCTTCGCGTGGCGAGGAGGGCGAGGCGGCGAAGCGTTTCGGCATGCGTCCGGCGAGATAGGCTTCGCGCCCGGCCTGCACCGCCAGCTTCATCGCCCGCGCCATGCGCACCGGCTCGCGCGCGGCGGCAATCGCCGTGTTCATCAGCACGCCGTCGCAGCCGAGTTCCATGGCGATTGCCGCATCCGATGCGGTGCCGACGCCGGCATCGACCAGCACAGGCACCTTGGCCTCCTCGATGATGAGCGACAGGTTCCAGGGGTTCAGGATGCCCATGCCCGAGCCGATCAGGGACGCCAGCGGCATCACCGCGATGCAGCCGATCTCCTGCAGGATGCGGGCCTGGATCGGATCGTCGCTGCAGTAGACCATCACGTCGAAGCCGTCGCGCACCAGGGTCTCCGCCGCTTTCAGCGTTTCCGGCATGTGCGGGAACAGGGTCTTTTCGTCGCCCAGCACTTCGAGTTTCACAAGCTTGTGCCCGTCCAGCAGTTCGCGCGCCATCTGCAGCGTGTAGACGGCATCCCGCGCGTTGTAGCAGCCGGCGGTATTCGGCAGGATGGTGAAGTCTTTCGGCGGCAGCACGTCGAGCAGACTCGGCGCGTTCGGGTCCTGGCCGATGTTCACGCGGCGGATCGCCACGGTCACGATCTCGGCCTCGGCCGCGAAGGTGGCTTCGCGGGTCTCGTTCAGATCGCGGTACTTGCCGCTGCCGACCAGGAGACGCGAGCGGTACTGCTTGCCCGCGATGGTGAGGAAGTCGTTGTTCATTGCTTGTCCTTTCAGCCGCCACCGATGGCGCGCACGATGTCTACCCGGTCCTGTTGTTGCAACAGGCGTTCGTTCCACTGCTGGCGCGGCACCACGTGCCGGTTCACGGCCAGCGCCACGGCCTGCTTGCCGACGCCGAGCGCCAGCACCAGGTCGGCCAGCGTCTGGCCCGCCGGCAGGCGGTAAGCCTCACCATTGAGTTCGATGTCGAGCATGCTCATACCTCGCGGTACAGTTTCGCGCCGCCGCGCACGAACTCGATCGCCTTTTCCTGCATGCCCTGGGCCAGCGCCTTGTCCTCGTTGACACCATTGGTGGCGGCGTACTCGCGCACTTCCTGCGTGATCTTCATCGAGCAGAAATGCGGACCGCACATCGAGCAGAAGTGGGCGACCTTGGCGGAATCCTTGGGCAGGGTCTCGTCGTGGAAGGAGCGCGCCTTGTCGGGGTCGAGGCCGAGGTTGAACTGGTCTTCCCAGCGGAATTCGAAGCGCGCTTTCGACAGCGCGTTGTCGCGGATCTGGGCGCCCGGATGGCCCTTCGCCAGGTCGGCGGCGTGGGCGGCGATCTTGTAGGTGATGATCCCGTCCTTGACGTCGTTCTTGTCGGGCAGGCCCAGGTGCTCCTTCGGCGTGACGTAGCACAGCATGGCGGTGCCGTACCAGCCGATGTGGGCGGCGCCGATGCCGGAGGTGATGTGGTCGTAGCCGGGCGCGATGTCGGTGGTCAGCGGCCCGAGCGTGTAGAACGGCGCCTCGTCGCACTGTTCCAGCTGCAGCCGCATGTTCTCGCGGATCAGGTGCAGCGGCACGTGGCCCGGTCCCTCGATCATCACCTGCACGTCGTGCTTCCAGGCGATGTGGGTCAGTTCGCCGAGGGTCTTCAGCTCGGCCAGCTGGGCTTCGTCGTTGGCATCGTAGATCGAGCCGGGGCGCAGGCCGTCGCCCAGGCTGAAGGCGACGTCGTACTGCTTCATGATCCGGCAGATGTCCTCGAAGTGGGTGTACAGGAAGGACTCGCGGTGATGCGCCAGGCACCACTTGGCCATGATCGAGCCGCCGCGCGAGACAATACCTGTCAAGCGTCGGGCCGTCATCGGCACATAAGCGAGGCGCACGCCGGCGTGGATGGTGAAGTAATCGACGCCCTGCTCGGCCTGTTCGATCAGGGTGTCGCGGTAGATTTCCCAGGTCAGGTCCTCGGCCTTGCCGTTCACCTTTTCCAGCGCCTGGTACAGCGGCACGGTACCGATCGGGACCGGGCTGTTGCGGATGATCCATTCGCGCGTCTCGTGGATATGCTTGCCGGTGGAGAGGTCCATCACGTTGTCGGCGCCCCAACGGATGGCCCAGGTCATCTTTTCCACTTCCTCGCCGATCGATGAGGTCACGGCGGAGTTGCCGATATTCGCGTTGATCTTCACCAGGAAGTTGCGGCCGATGATCATCGGCTCGCTTTCCGGGTGGTTGATGTTGCAGGGGATGATGGCGCGGCCGCGCGCGACTTCCTCGCGCACGAACTCGGGCGTGATCTCATCCGGAATGGCGGCGCCGAAGGACTGGCCGGGGTGCTGGCGGCCCAGCAGTTCGGCGGTGCGCTCCCCGATCGGGCCGCTCGCTTGCAGCGAGGCGATGTACTCCTTGCGGCGCAGGTTTTCGCGCAGGGCGATGAATTCCATTTCGGGGGTGACGATGCCGGCCCTGGCGTAGTGCATCTGGGTGACGTTGGCGCCCTCTTTTGCTCGGCGCGGCTTGCGCGTCAATTCGAAGCGCAGGGCGTCGAGGCTCTTGTCGGCGAGGCGTTCCTGGCCGTAGCTGGAAGTCGGGCCGGGGAGTTCCTCGGTATCGTCGCGCTCGGCGATCCAGGTGCGGCGCAGGGCTGGTAGGCCGTGGCGGATGTCGATCCGGGCCGCCGGGTCGGTGTAGGGGCCGGAGGTGTCGTAAACGAAGACAGGCGGATTCGGTTCGCCGCCGAAGCTGGCGGGGGTGTCGCTTTGCGCGACAGCGCGCATCGGCACGCGGATGTCGGGGCGGCTGCCTTCGATGTAGACCTTGGTCGAGTTCGGGAAGGGTGCGATGGCGGCGCTGTCTACCTGGGCGGTGGCGGCGTCGAATTGCAGGCGGGCGTTCATGTGGCTCCTTTGCGTGAGGAGCCAGCAAAGGAGGCGGAGAATGTACAGGCGCGTGCGGATGCACGACCGGACTCTCGGAAGCTTCCCTTCGCTGGCATTATCCAGATCAGGTTCAGAGGGTATTTCTCACCCGCGCAGTTCGTGCGCAGGACCCCTAGCGTTGCGGCCTTGTGGCAGCGGGCGGATTATAGCTTGCGCGGTGGGATTGGCAAATAAATATTGAGCGGGTTATTTGGTGAGGGTAGGCGGGCGCTAGTGGCGCTGTTGCGTGTGCTGTTTGTGGTGTCTTGAATTCGCGTGGGCTCGAGAGCCCACCCTACGGGAGACGTCATCGGTGTAAAAGCCCGCTATGCCGCCGGCGCGTTCCGTATGGTGGGCACCCCGTTCCCACGCGGATCATGAAAACCGATACAGGCACACGCAACAGCGCCACCAACCGCCGCGCTCCGAACGCCGAAAATCCACCGACGCCACGACCGCACGCCCGCCCTCCTCCTCTATAATGATCGTTTTCGCCAAACACACCAGCCACATCATGGAATTAGCCAAGTCTTTCGAGCCCGCCGACATCGAACAATACTGGCGCGCCGAGTGGGAACAGCGCGGGTACTTCGCCGCCACCCTCGACGCCGACAAACCGGCCTTCAGCATCCAGCTGCCGCCGCCGAACGTGACGGGCACGCTGCACATGGGCCACGCGTTCAACCAGACCGTGATGGATGGCCTGACGCGCTACTACCGCATGCGCGGCTATAACACCGCCTGGGTCCCGGGCACCGACCACGCCGGCATCGCCACCCAGATCGTGGTCGAGCGCCAGCTGGACGCGCAGAAGATCTCGCGCCACGACCTCGGCCGCGACGAATTCATCAAGAAGGTCTGGGAGTGGAAGGAAAAGTCGGGCAACACCATCACCGGCCAGATGCGCCGCCTGGGTGCCTCGGCCGACTGGAACCGCGAATACTTCACCATGGACGAGACCCGCTCGAAGACCGTGTCCGAAGTCTTCGTGCGCCTGTACGAACAAGGCCTGATCTACCGCGGCAAGCGCCTGGTCAACTGGGACCCGGTGCTGGGCACCGCCGTCTCCGACCTGGAAGTCGACTCGGTCGAGGAAGACGGCTCGATGTGGTACATCCAGTACCCGCTGGCCGACGGTTCCGGACGCCTGACGGTGGCCACCACCCGCCCCGAGACCATGCTGGGCGACGTCGCCGTGGCGGTCGATCCGACCGACGAGCGCTACACAAGCCTGGTCGGCAAGATGCTGAAGCTGCCGCTGACCGACCGTGAAATCCCGATTATCGCCGACAGCTATGTCGACAAGGAATTCGGCACCGGCTGCGTGAAGATCACGCCGGCGCACGACTTCAACGACTACGCCGTCGGCCAGCGTGCGGGCCTGGCGCCGATCACGATCATGACGCTCGACGCGAAGATCAACGAGAACGCGCCAAGCCAGTACCAGGGCCTGGACCGCTTCGCCGCGCGCAAGCAGATCGTCGCCGACCTGGAAGCGCAAGGCTTCCTCGAACAGATCAAGCCGCACAAGCTGATGGTCCCGCGCGGCGACCGCACCGGCGTCGTCATCGAGCCGATGCTGACCGACCAGTGGTTCGTCGCCATGACCAAGCCGGCGCCGGAAGGCACCTTCAATCCCGGTAAATCGATCACCGAAGTGGCGCTGGAAAAGGTCGCCAATGGCGAAATCAAGTTCGTGCCCGAGAACTGGAGCACGACCTACAACCAGTGGCTGGGCAACATCCAGGACTGGTGCATCTCGCGCCAGCTGTGGTGGGGCCACCGCATCCCGGCCTGGTTCGACGAAGCGGGCAACATCATCGTCGCGCGCGACGAGGAAGAAGCGAAGGCCAAGGCCGCCGCGCAAGGCATCACGGGCGAACTGCGCCGCGACGAAGACGTGCTCGACACCTGGTTCTCGTCGGCCCTGGTCCCCTTCTCGACCATGGGCTGGCCGGAAGAAACGCCGGACATGAAGATGTTCCTGCCGTCGTCGGTGCTGGTCACCGGTTTCGACATCATTTTCTTCTGGGTCGCGCGCATGGTCATGATGACCGCGCACTTCACCGGCAAGGTGCCGTTCGAGACCGTCTACGTGCACGGCCTGGTGCGCGATTCGCAGGGCCAGAAGATGTCGAAGTCGAAGGGCAACACCCTCGACCCGATCGACCTGATCGACGGCATCGACGTCGAGTCGCTGGTGGCCAAGCGTACGCAAGGCCTGATGGACCCGCGCGCCGCGGAAAAAATCGCCAAGGCCACGCGCAAGGAGTTCCCGACCGGGATTCCGGCGTTCGGCACCGACGCCGTGCGCTTCACCATGGCCAGCTACGCCTCGCTGGGCCGCAACATCAACTTCGACCTCGGCCGCGCCGAAGGCTACCGCAACTTCTGCAACAAGCTGTGGAACGCGACGCGCTTCGTGATGATGAACACCGAAGGCAAGGACTGCGGCGCGCCGGATCCGGCCGACCTGTCGCCGGCCGACAAGTGGATCATCTCGCTGATGAACCGCGCGGAGCTGGAAGTGGCGAAGGGCTTCGAGGACTACCGCTTCGACAACATCGCCAGCGCCATCTACAAGTTCGTCTGGGACGAGTACTGCGACTGGTACCTGGAAGTGGCCAAGGTCACGGTCCAGCAGGGCACGGAAGCGCAACAGCGCGCCACCCGCCACACGCTGTTGCGCGTGCTGGAAGTGATCCTGCGCCTGGCGCATCCGGTGATCCCGTTCGTGACCGAAGCGCTGTGGCAGGCGATCGCGCCGCTGGCCGGCAAAACCGGCGATTCGATCATGCTGCAGCCCTACCCGATCGCCAACGAAGCGCTGATCGACGAAGGCGCCGAAGCCTGGATGGCCCAGCTGAAGGACCTGACCAACGCCACCCGCAATTTGCGCGGCGAGATGAAGCTGTCGCCGTCGGTGCGCGTGCCGCTCATCGTCGAACCGGGCAACGCGGATGACCGTGCCAACATGGCCGGCTTCGCGCCGTTTATCCAGTCGCTCGGCAAATTGGCCGAAGTGCAGATCGTCGACGCCCTGCCGGAATCGCCGGCCGCCGTGTCGATCGTCGGCACCACCAAGCTGATGCTGAAGGTCGAGATCGACGTCGCCGCCGAGCGCGAGCGCCTGTCGAAAGAGATCGCGCGCCTGGAAGGCGAGATCGGCAAGGCAAGCGGCAAGCTGTCGAGCGAGAGCTTCGTCGCGCGCGCACCGGCAGCCGTGGTGGCGCAGGAGAAGGAACGCCTGGCGAACTTCTCGGCAACCCTCGCCAAGATGCAGGAGCAACTGGCCAAGCTGCAGGCAGCGTAAGCGTCTGCATCGGGCCTGATCGGTATGGCGTGCAAGCGCCATACCGCTTTTTTTTCGCCCTTATTTTCTGCGCAAACGGCGCGCCGCGGCCAGGGCAGCCAGCCCCAGCCCCAGCATACCGGCATGCGCCGGTTCCGGTACCGGCGGCACCCGCGTCACGACGTTGTCGATGCGTGCCCAGTCTTCGCCGTAGATATCGTCTGGATCGGGCGTGGTCATGTACCAGTTCACGTAGTTCACGTTCTGGAAGCTGGCCGGCAGCTCGACAAAGGTCAGGGGCACCTCGCCCACGATGTTGTAGGTTGCGCCGTTATCGGCAATGAAGGTCGAGGTTCCGCCCAGGTACTCGAAGCCGAGCAGATCGAAGTTCATGCCGTCCTCGCGCTTGATCTGGTAGGGCGAGGACCCGTACTGGCTGTGCAGCCACAAATTGCCGCCGCCCGGATGCAGGTGCCCGCCTCCCGGGCCGGTTTCGAGCGAGACAAAACTATAGCCGGATTCGCTGTACGAATCGATGTAGATGCCGTCGATTTCGTCGAAGTCGATCACGACGATGGCGGCCGATGCGGCGCCGGCGCCGAGCATGAAGACGGCTGCGGCAAGTAGTTTTCTCATCCATTTGAAGATATTCATGGGATTTCCTCAATGTAAGGTTTGAGAACGCACAACCCAGGGTGTTCGATTTCCAGCTTATGGACGAGCAGCAGGCGTATATTGATGTGTTTCAAAGTGCGTGCTGGATCTCGGTACGCTGCCCGATTCGATCCTTGCTGGAGGAAGCCGATGATCCGCAATCACATGTATGTGCTGGCCGTGCCCGACCTCGAACGCTCGGCCGCCTTCTATTGCGAGGCCCTGGGCTTCACGGTCCACGAGATGGGTGACCCGGGCTGGCGCATGTTCGAGCGCGATGGCTGCCGCATCATGGCCGGCGCCTCCCCGGACGCGACGCCGGCGGCGCAGCTGGGCGACCATTCCTGGTTTGCCTACCTGGTGGTCGACGACGCCGATGCCTGGCATGCGCGCGCCGGCGCGGCCGGCGCCCACATCTTCAAGGCGCCGCAGGACGAACCCTGGGGCATGCGCGAGTTCGGCCTGCGCACCGTGGACGGCCACCGCATCATGCTGGGCCAGGAGCTGGACGGCGCCTGAAACATCCGGCAACGTTTTTGCTGCCAAGGCGCACCGACAGTTTGCTACACTGCGCGCAAGGAAACCAACAATGGAGACACACCGATGCCTACCCTGACCAAAGCCGGCCTGCTGGCCGCCATGCTGTTCACTTCCGCCGCCGCCTTTGCCCAAACCGCCTCGCCGGTCGGCCTCTGGAAAACCATCGACGACGAAACCGGCAAGCCGAAAGCCCTGGTGCGCATCACCGAGGAAAACGGCGCCCTGCAAGGCAAGATCGAAAAGCTGTTCCTGGAACCGAACGTGGACCAGAACCCGAAATGCGTGGCCTGCGAAGACTCGCGCAAGAACCAGCCGATCATCGGCATGACCATCGTCTCGGGCCTGAAAAAGGACGGCAACGAATACACCGGCGGCGAAATCCTCGACCCGAAAAAGGGCAAGGTCTACAAGAGCAAGGCCACCCTGCGCGAAGGCGGCAAGCAGCTGGAAGTGCGCGGCTATATCGGCGCACCGATGTTCGGCCGCTCGCAAGTCTGGCAGCGCGAACAGTAAGCTGGTATTGTTTTCATCCGAAGCGGCCTGCGGGCCGCTTTTTTATTTCAAGAATACGATGACCCTGACCCAAAGCTACCTCTTCCTCGCCCTCGCCATCGTCGTCGAGGTGATCGGCACCACGGCGCTGAAGGCCACCGACAATTTCACGCGGCTGTGGCCGAGCATGCTGACCATCGGGTGCTATGCCGCCTCGTTCTACCTGCTGACCTTCAGCCTGAAGGTGCTGCCGACCGGGATCGCGTATGCGATCTGGTCGGGCGTGGGAATCGTCCTGATTTCGATCGTCAGCTGGGTGGTCTACAAACAGAGCCTGGACTTGCCGGCGCTGATCGGGCTGGGGCTGATCATTGCGGGTGTGCTGGTGATTAACCTGTTTTCGAAGAGCGTGGGGCACTGATCGCCTGTCCAGGCACGACGAGCCGCAAGCTCGCTGCCCAGAAAGCCAGTGCCAGCCCGCTCACGCCGGCGCCGAGCAGGCACACGCCCTGCCAGCCGGCGGCTGCGTAGACGGCCGTTGTCGCCAACGCGCCCAAGCCGCTGCCGGCCGCATAAAATAGCATGTAGGCTGCGACCAGGCGGCTGTGTCCATCCGCATGCGACCGGAAGATCATGCTCTGGTTCGTCACGTGGATCGCCTGCCCGCCCAGATCGAGCAGCACGATGCCGATGACGAGCGCCCAGAGCGACATGTCCAGCATGAACAAGGGTATCCACGCAGCCAGCAGCAGCACCAGTGCGCCGAACGTGGTGATTTGTTCGAAGCCCTGGTCGGCCCAGCGTCCGGCGCGTGCGGCGGCCAGTGCACCGGCGGCGCCCACCAGGCCGAAGGCGCCGATTGCCGTGTGCGAGAAGGAATACGGTGCTGCGCTGAGCGGCAAGACGATGGTGCTCCAGAAGATGTTGAAAACGGCGAACATCAGGAGTGCCAGCATGCCGCGGACCTGCAGGACACGGTCTTGCCGGAGCAGCAGGAAGGTCGAGCCGATCAGGCGGACGTAATGCATGCGGTGCGGCACAGGCGCAAGCGCAAGGCGGGGCAGCCTCGAACCCAGCAACAGCGCGAGTACCAGCATGGCCGCCGCCGCGCACAGATACACGCTGCGCCAGCCGCCGATATCGCTGATGCCGCCCGCCAGCACGCGCGCCAGCAGCAAGCCGAGAAAGACACCGCCCTGGGCGGCGCCCACCACCCTCCCCCGTTCATTCTCCGATGCGGCACTGGCGGCATAGGCGATGAGGCCCTGGGTCATGGCGGTGCCAAGGGCTCCGGTCAGCAGCATGGCCAGCAGCAGCATCGCAGCCGACCATGCCAGTCCCACGAAGGCCAGCACGGCCGACAGCATCAGGGCCTGCGCCAGCATCAGCCGCCGCCGGTCGAGCAGGTCGCCGAGGGGAACGAGCAGCACCAGCGCCAGCGCACATCCCACTTGCGTGGCGCCGACCACTGTACCGATCGCGGCATGCGGGATGGAGAAATCCCTGGCCAGGGCGTCGAGGAGCGGCTGCGCGTAATACACGTTGGCGACACTGAGTCCGCTCGCGCAGGCAAACAGCAGGACGGCGCCACGCGACAGCGTCGGCGGCAGGCTCACCTGGACAGCGGATGTGGTGGCATCGGCTTGCATACGGCCTCCTCAAACTGGTTTCAAATCAAAACCAGTTGGAGCGTAGCCAGATTGGTTTTAAAATGCAACCAATTTCTGTGGATACCCGTATTCGAAATGAACAGCCGCAAGAACATGGAAGGGCAGCCCTGCCCGGTTGCGCGCTCGGTCGATGTCGTTGGCGACCGCTGGAGCCTGCTTGTCGTGCGCGATGCATTCGACGGCGTGCGCCGGTTTAGCGACTTCCAGCGCAGCCTGGGGGTGGCGCGCAACATCCTGTCCGATCGGCTACGCCGGCTGGTCGATGCGGGCATCCTCGCAACCCGGCCCGCATCGGACTGCAGCGCTTACCAGGAATATGTGTTGACCGAACAGGGCAAGTCCCTATTCCCGGTTGTCGTGGCGCTGCGTCAATGGGGCGAGCGGCATTTGTACGCGGACGGCGAACGCCATTCCGAACTGGTGGACAAGCGGACAGGAAAGCCCCTGCATGCCATGGCGCCCCAGTCCGCCGATGGCCATGTGGTGTCGTCAGACGACACCGAAATAAGAAAGTGACCGTCACCAGGGGAGCACTGAATCCTTCCGGCATGCTGGAATCAGTCACAGGACATGCGTCCGGCGGCGCGTGAACCACCAACCCTGCGCCAGACGCGCAAGGCGCAGGCGACCCGGCCGTTGCATGGCGTCAGCTGCCTGCCTGGCTGCCAGGCCGCGACTCGAACAGCGCGATTACTGCTTCGATGCGATAAGGCTTGCTGACGCAGGGGTAGTGCTGGCTGTGCGTTTCCGCCAGCAAAGGCGAGATGAAGCCCGTGGTCAGCACGATGTGCACCTTCGGATACAGGTGCCGGATCGTTTCCGCCAGCTGCAAGCCGTTCATCCCCGGCATCATCACATCGGAAAAAACGGCATCGATCTCGGGGTCGGTGCCGAGGATCGCGAGCGCCTCCTGCGCCGAATGGGCGATCCTGGCATCGAGCCCATGACCGCAAAACAATGCTCCTGCCAGGTCGGCCAGGTCGGGTTCGTCGTCGACCACCAGGATCTTGCGTGGCGTGGAGGCGGATGAGGGCACCTTGCCGTCATCAAGCAGTGCGGACGATCCGGGGGGCGGAAAGCGGGAACCGGCAGCGTACTGCCGGTAGTCTATGGACGTGTGCATGGCGGCTTTCATTGTTGGGAGGCAGGTATGCCGGCATCGCCAAATCCCTTGGGCAGGCGCGGCATTGTCACGGTAAAGGTGGTGCCTTCGGCCTGGGTGGAGACGAGGGAAATCGTGCCGCCATGCGCCTGGACGATCTGGCGCGAGATGTAGAGGCCGATGCCCAGGCTGGTTCGCTCGATGTAGTTGCTGCTGGCCGAATCGCCGTCAGCGGCATGTGCACCGGCGGCGATGCGCACCATCGGATCGAACACGGCCGCCAGCTTCTCGGTCGCGACAGGTGTTCCTTGATTGTTAACGTCGATGATCACATCGGCCCCGCTGGCACGCATGCTCACCCTGACCGGTGTCTCCAGGCGGCCATACTGGATGGCATTGCCGATCAGGTTGGACAGGACCTGGGCCATGCGCCCTTCGTCGAAGATCGCATCGAGATGCGATGGCATCGTCAGGTCGATCAATTGTTCAGGATGCGAGGTGCGTAACTCGTTGACGACCTCTTCGCAGACAGCGGCCAGGCTGCCCTGCCTGACGCGGATCGGTATGCCTGGCCCAAGGTGGGTACGCGTGAAGTCGAGCAGGTCATTGATCAGCTTGCTCATGCGCCTGGCGCTGTTGAACATGCGTGTCGCCACCAGGATGTATTTCGGTGGAATGTCGAGCGCTTGCATCAGGAAGCTCGATCCGGTCACCACCGTGCCCAGCGGATTACGCAGATCGTGGCCGAGGATGGCCAGGAACATGTTCTGGGTCTGCTTGACCATGAGCTCGTAGCGCGCAACCGACTCGGCCAGGGCCTGGTCGATGGCTTCGTTGAATCTCGTGACGTCTTCCATGTGCGTCGGGTGGACGTCGCCGCGGAGGGCCTCCGCCCACAGGCTCAGCACGCTCGAACGGAGTGCGCGGTACTCGGAGACCAGCTGGACGACGGTGTAGCCCGACAGCAGGCGCGCCTCAGCATGGGTTTCCGCGGCCGTATCGTCCTCCCCGCGCTTGCCGAGGCCGCGCGACTTGGCGGAGCGCTCGTGCTCGGACTGCGGCATGGCCAGGTCGGCGCTGATCGCCTGCAGCATCTGGCGCGCATGGTCGCGCAACTCGCTGTCGTCCATGGTGAGTGCGGGTGGTTCGATGGTGCGCGCAAAATCTTCCCAGGCTTGCAGAATCGGCCCCATGTTGTTACGGATGAAGCCGCTTAATCGGAGCGCTGGCATGTTGAAACCTTTATATGCCCGATCCACTGAGATTCAACGGAAATGGGCTCCCCATCATAACAGTCATTTCCTAACACGCTATAAAAAAGAAAAAATGCACGCGGGAGAAAAATAAATCCGAAATAATTAGGCGAATCCGGCAAACCCCTGTATCTTCCATCTCGCACTACATC
The DNA here is from genome assembly GCF_030411995.1 of Massilia sp. YIM B02769. Lineage (GTDB taxonomy): Bacteria > Pseudomonadota > Gammaproteobacteria > Burkholderiales > Burkholderiaceae_D > Telluria. Next base: position 102,856 of record NZ_JASNRC010000014.1, on the reverse strand, counting down.
AAGTCGTTGTTATTGTTGGCCTTTCTTTCCTGTCTCGCCGTTTGGCGGTCCCGTCTGATTTCCTTCGTCATACCCTCTCTTGGTCGAATGTGCAATTCGGGCGCTTGCCCATGCAAATTTAAAAAGGATTCAATCATGACTACCCAAACCGGCACCGTAAAATGGTTCAACGATGCAAAAGGCTTCGGCTTCATTTCGCCTGACGCAGGCGGCGGCGATTTGTTCGCCCATTTCCAGGACATTCAATCGCAGGGTTTCAAGAGCCTCGCTGAAAACCAGCGCGTATCGTTTGTGCGCTCGACTGGTCCAAAAGGCGAAAAAGCCGGAAATATCTGCGCGATCTGATCACGCCGCGATCAACGGTGCGCACCATGCAGATAGCATGGGCGGCCGATGCAATACTGAAGAGCCCGCCAATTGGCGGGCTTTTTTCATGGATGGAAGCCTGGAGCGGCAACCGATGCGCACCCAGGCTAGGCGCCGGGACGCGGCGCGCAGCGCCGGTCCGCCTTGCGATGCTTTCCCGGCGAACACAGCAACCGTATCGCCACATGGCGGGGCACACCGGCCAGCTGCATGAACACAAAGGCCGCGCACACCCCGTCGGTTTGCAGGATGCGCAAGGCATCCTCGACCCGGGCCGCCGTTCGTGTATTGGCCCGTGGATCCGCTCGTTTGTATTCTGACATGCGAGCCTCCGCATCGTGTCCACGAGCCGATTATCCTAGCAAACCTGGCGGCAAGCCGCGCCCGCTTGCTACCTATCATTCTTGTTGGGGTCGCGACAAAAAGCCGGCTTCAGCGCTTGGGCGGACGCACGATGGCCAGGATGACCAGGGCAAACAAGGCGCTCAGCACGGCCGTGGCTTCGCGTCCCATGCCGGCCGCGATGCCGACGGCGGCGGTCAGCCAGACGCTGGCGGCGGTGGTCAGGCCGCGGATGTCGTTCTTGTCGCGCTGCTTCAGGATCGCGCCGGCGCCCAGGAAGCCGATGCCGGCGGTGACGCCCTGCAGCACGCGCGACAGGTCTTCGACCTTCATCCCGGCTTGCAGCGGGATCAGCACGAACAAGGCCGAGCCGAGCGACACCAGCATGTGGGTGCGCAGGCCGGCCGAGGCGCCGGCGGATTCGCGTTCATACCCCAGCAGCCCGCCAAGCACGATGGCCACCAGCATGCGCACCACGATGCGCGTGATGTCGTCCACGTCGCCCAGGTCGGAAAACTCCGCCTGCACTGCCTGCCAGCTTTGCTCGTACCACGCCATGCGACTCCTCCCTGCCATCGAAGGGAGATGATGCCACCTCGGCAGGATGCATGGCGCATGGCTGCCTCGGCAGCAGCTAAACGGTATGCTTGTTTACAGCCAGCCCGCATCGCGCGCCAGGCGGTAGGCCTCGACCCGGTTGCCGGCGCCCAGCTTGCTGATCGCCTCCGACAGGTAGTTGCGCACGGTGCCTTCGGACAGGTGGATCTGGCGCGCGATGTCGGCGCTGCTGGCGCCCTCGCCCGCCAGGCGCAGCACCTGCCGTTCGCGTTCGGTCAACGGGTCCTGGGCGCCGCCCCAGCTTTCCAGCGCCAGTTCGGGCGCGATGGCGCGGCCGCCGCCATGCACCGTGCGGATCGCCGCGGCCAGCGCGTCGGCCGGCGCATCCTTCAGCAGGAAGCCGCGCACGCCGGCGGACAGCGCGCGGCGCAGGTAGCCGCTGCGCCCGAAGGTGGTGACGATCATCACGCGACAGGCTGCACCGCGCGCTGCCAGTTGCGCCGCCAGTTCCAGCCCGGTCATGCGCGGCATCTCGATATCGGTCAGCACGATGTCGGGCGCGTGCCGTTCGCACAGCGCCAGCGCCTCGATGCCGTCGGCGGCGGTGGCGACCACCGCGATGTCCGGCTCCAGCCCGAGCAAGGCGGCCAGGGCGCCGCGCACCATGGCCTGGTCTTCGGCGATCAGGATGCGGATCATGCGGCCTCTCCGGCCGGCACGCGCAGCTCCAGCGCCAGGCCGCTGGTGGCAGCCACCGCCAGCGCCAGCTTGCCGCCGATGGCCGCCGCCCGCTCCTGCATGCCGTTCAGGCCGTTCCCGTGACGCAGCTCGCGCAGGTCGTTCACATTGCGCAGGCCTGCGCCGTCGTCCATCACGCGCAGCACGGCGTTGGCCCCTTCCTGCACCAGGAACAAGGTGCAGCGGCGCGCGCCGGCGTGGCGCACGACGTTCGTCACCGCTTCGCGCAGGGCCAGCGCCACCACGTGTTCTGTCGCCGGCGCCAGCTGCACGCGCTCGACCCGTTCATCGAGTTCGACGTCGGCGGCGGCCAGGCTGGCACGCGCCGAGGCCAGGGCATGCGCCAGTCCGCTCTCGCGGTAGCCGCTGACGGCGCTGCGCACCTCGCCCAGGGCCTGGCGCGCGGTGGCTTCGATATCGGCGATCTCGCGCCGGCACGCGTCCGGGTTGCGTTCGGCCAGCTTGCCGGCCAGTTCCGCCTTCAATGCGATCAGCGACAGCGAGTGGCCCAACAGATCGTGCAGGTCGCGCGAGATGCGTTCGCGTTCGGCGATGGTGGCCATGTGTTCGACTTCTTCCTGCTTGCGCAGCAGCGCCTGGCGCGAGCGGCGCAGGCGGGCATCCATGATCGAACCGATGGTGACCGGCAGGCCGGCGGTGAGCAGGGGCATCAGGAACAGGAAGCGCATCTGCGCCGACGCCGCCAGCAGCGAGGCGAGCAGCGCCAGCACGTAGACGATGGCCACTGCCAGGAAGGCGCGGCGCAGGTCGACGATGCCCGCAGCCATGGCACAGGCGAAGATGAAGAAGGTGGCGGCGCCGGCGTTCCAGTGCACCCAGGCCGCGCCGAGCAGGCAGCCGCCCAGCATGCAGGCGCCGATCTGCCAGCCGCGCGCCCAGAAGCTGGCGCAGTACAGCCAGACGAAGAACACGATGGTCAGGGCCAGCAGCGCCGCCTCGACCGCGCTTGGCGACACGTAGGCGTATTTCCAGAACATGTAGCCCAGGCTCAGCAGCCAGAGGTAAGGCAGCCTGCCGTATTCGGGCGGGATCCACGGCCGCGTCCACAGCCTTGCCATCGTTTGCCCCATCGTGTTCATCGCGATCGTCATGAAGGTTATTCGGTCAGCAGGCGCACGTCGACGATCTCGAAGCGGTAGTCGCCCGGCTTCGGACCGGCGTTGAATCCTAACATGGTCAAGGTTGCCGGATCGATGCCTTTCAGCTCGCGCAGCGGCACCGTCACTTCGGTCCATTCAGGGCCTGCGGTGAAGGACTGCGCACCCGGAATCTGCACGCCCTGCGACATGGCGATCATCTGGTAGGTCTTGCCGTCGCCGCGCACCTTAAAGCGCACCATCTTGACCGTGCTGAAGTCGACGGACTCCATCGGCTGCGTACCCGGCATGAAGGCCAGCCCGGCCCAGGCGAAGGGCAGGCCCGGCATGACCTTCGCATCGATCGCGAGCGGCACCTGGCCGTCGGCCAGCGGCTGGCCCGGGTTCAGGGTGACGGTCGATTTGCCGCCTGCAAAACTGTCGGTCGACGCGCTCCAGCCCATGCCGAACGGGCTGGCCAGCCGCTGCGTACTGAACTGGCTGATGCGGCCGTCAGCGGGGAGCGCCAGCGCCTTGGCGCTTCCCGGCTGCGTCGCTTGCGCCGCCTTGGCGACGCGCTGGCGCTGGCCTTCGCGCAGGCCGTTGGCGCTGTCGCCATCCTTCCAGACTTCGACGATGCGGCGCGTGGCCAGGATGTCGGCCGTGGGGTTGCCCTCCACCAGCAGCAAATCGGCCTTGTAGCCCTGCTCGATGCGGCCGCGCTTGCCCAGCTTGAAGACCTGCGCGGGCACGCTGGTGGCTGCCGCCAGCGCCTGCGCCGGCGTGAGACCGGCGTCGACCAGGGCCTTCAGTTCGCGGTGCATGCTCACGCCGTACTGGGTGCCGGGGTTGCCGGCATCGGTGCCGGCAAGCACCGGCACGCCTGCTTTCACCAATGCCGCGGTGACGGCCTTCGGTGCGGCCAGCAGCTCGGCGCGTTCCTTGTTGCCGTAGCGCGTCTTGAGCGGCGCCTGCGCATCCTTGTCGAGCAGGCCGGCCAGGGCCGGGCTGGCCAGCAAGTCGTCGCCGCGCCAGCCCGCCATGCTCTCCAACACCGCGAAGGTCGGGATCACGAAGGCACCCTTGCTGCGCGCCAGCCGCGCCAGGCCCTCGGCATCGCCGGACGCCGCCGGGAACAGGTGCACCAGGCCGTCGGCGCCCGCTTCCAGCACGGCGCGCGCATCCTGTTCGTTGCCGATGTGGACCACGGCCAGCTTGCCGCGCAGGTGGGCCGCATCGATCACCGCCCTGGCCGTAGCCAGGCTGATCGACTGCATGCCGTAGCCGCCGCCCATCACGATCTTGATGAAGTCCGATCCCTCGGCGATGCGGGCGTCGACAAAGGCTTGCGCCTGTTCGGGGCCGGTGATGGTGGGAATGGGCACGCCGAACTGGGTGCCGTGGCCGTTCGGCGCGGTGACCAGGGTGCCGGCCGAGAACAGGTCGGCGTGGTCATGGCGGCTGCCTTGCGCCATCTCCTGCTTCGCCTGTTTCATCAGGCCCACGTCGGTGAACATGTCGATCTGGGTCGTCACGCCGAACAGCACCGGCAGCTCCTGCCAGCGGAAGGTGTGGGTGTGGGCGTCGATCAGGCCCGGCAACAGGGTGCGGCCGGCGCCATCGACGATGCGCGCGCCTTGCGGCGGCGCGCCGCGGAAATCGGCATCGAGAATCGTCGCGCCGTCGAACAGCACGGAACGGCGCTCGTGCACGGCCTTGCCGTCGAAGACGCGCACGTCCTTGACCAGGGTGGCGGTAGCCGAAGCAAAGGAGCTGGCGGCCAGGCCGGCGCACAGCAGCAGGGTGTTCAGGACGGTGGGTTTCATCGGTCTCTCCAGGGTGGGTGTGAGACCAGTATGCAAAGTTGGCGGCTGCCGCAACAGAAGCAGCTGCCACCACTTTGGGATGACAAATGTCAGGTGCGCGGACGCTGGCGCGCGAGGTGGCGGTCGAGGGCGTTGGCGCGCTTAGCGCTCAATCGGACGCTGGCGCGCCAGGTGCCGATCGAGTGCATTGGCAAACCTCTGGCGGTCGGCCTGGCTGAAGGCCGACGGGCCGCCGGTATCGACGCCGCTGCTGCGCAGTTCCTCCATGAAGGCGCGCATGGTCAGCTGCTGGGCGATGGTGTCTTTCGTATAGAAATCGCCGCGCGGGTTGAGGGCATGGCCGCCCTTCTCCAGCACCTGGGCGGCCAGCGGAATGTCGGCGGTGACCACCAGGTCGTTCGGCTGTACGCGCGCGACGATCTCGGCGTCGGCCACGTCGAAGCCGCCCGGCACCTGCAGCGCGCGGATGAACTTCGAGCCGGGCACGCGCAGCAGCTGGTTGGCCACCAGGGTCACCTGGATGTGCGTACGCTCGGCCACCCGGAACAGGATCTCCTTGATCACGCCCGGGCAGGCGTCGGCGTCGACCCAGATCTGCATCAGCGGAGATTGTTCCAGAGGTCGCCGGTGGGGCTGATACGCGGTGCGGCGACGCCGAAGTGCTGGTAGGCGGCCGGGGTGGCGATGCGGCCGCGCGGGGTGCGCTGCAAATAGCCCTGCTGGATCAGGTAGGGTTCGAGCACGTCCTCGATGGTGTCGGCCGCCTCGCCGATGGCCGCCGCCAGGTTGCCGATGCCGACCGGGCCGCCGTTGAACTTGAACAGCACCGCTTCCAACAGTTTGCGGTCCATGACGTCGAAGCCGACCGAGTCGACGTCGAGCATTTTCAGGGCGCGGTCGGCCATGTCCTTGGTGATCTCGCCATTGCCCTTCACTTCCGCGTAGTCGCGCACGCGGCGCAGCAGGCGGTTGGCGATACGCGGCGTGCCGCGTGCGCGCATCGCCACTTCGCGCGCGCCTTCGTCGTTGATCGGTGCTTCCAGCAGGTGGGCGCTGCGGGTGACGATCTTGGTCAGCTCGTCGACGTTGTAGAACTCGAGGCGGGCGACGATGCCGAAGCGGTCGCGCAGCGGGTTGGTCAGCATGCCCGCGCGCGTGGTGGCGCCGACCAGCGTGAAGGGCTGCAGGTCGAGCTTCACGGAACGCGCAGCCGGCCCCTCGCCGATCACGATGTCGATCTGGTAGTCCTCGAGCGCCGGGTACAGGATTTCCTCGACCACCGGCGACAGGCGGTGGATCTCGTCGATGAACAGCACGTCGTTCGGCTCGAGGTTGGTGAGGATCGCGGCCAGGTCGCCCGGGCGCTCCAGCACCGGGCCGGAAGTCTGGCGCAAATTCACGCCCATCTCGCGCGCGATGATGTGGGCCAGCGTGGTTTTACCCAGGCCCGGCGGGCCGAACAGCAGCGTGTGGTCGAGCGCCTCGCGGCGCTTGCGCGCGGCGGAGATGAAGATTTCGAGCTGGTCGCGGATCTTGGCCTGGCCGACGTATTCGTCCAGCTGTTTCGGGCGCAAGGCGCGTTCGATCGCCTCCTCGTTGGGCGAGGCCGGCGCCGCGTCGATGACCCGCTGCTCGGTGAAATTGTCGGTCTGGATGCTCATCTTTTATCTTTGAAAAACTCAGCCCTTTGACAAGGCTTTCAATGCAAACTTGATGCCGTCGGAAACCGTCGCGCCTTCCGGCAGGTTCTTGGTTGCGACCAGCGCTTCCTTGTCAGAATACCCCAAAGCGATCAGCGCATTCATCACGTCGGCTTGCGTGTCGTCGCGCGGCGCACCGCCGCCGACGATGCCGATGTCGGCGCCCAGTTTGCCCTTCAGTTCCAGCAGCAGGCGTTCTGCGGTCTTCTTGCCGATGCCGGGGATCTTTACCAGGCGGCCGGATTCCTGCAAGGTCACGGCCTGGGCCAGGTCGGCCACCGACATGCCGGACAGGATGCCCAGGGCGGTGCGCGCGCCGACGCCGGTAATCTTGATCAATTGGCGGAACAGGGCGCGCTCGCTGGCCGTGCCGAAGCCGAACAACAGGTGGGCATCCTCGCGGATCGCCTGGTGCGTGAACAGCACCACGCGCTCGCCGGTGTGCGGCAGGTTGTAATAGGTGCTCATCGGCACATCGACTTCGTAGCCGACGCCGTTGCAGTCCACCAGCAGTTGCGGCGGCGTTTTCTCTAACAGGATGCCGGAGATGCGACCAATCATGCTTGACCTTTTTATTCGTTAAACAAGGCGGCCGCGTTTCATGCGCAGGCCAGTCAGTTGCGGACCGATCGAGCCGATCAGGGCCAGGGTGTCGTGGGTGTTGGCGTGGCAGATCGCCACGCCGAGCGCATCGGCGGCGTCACTGCCGGGCAAACCGGGCAGCGTCAACAGGCGCGAGACCATGTCCTGGACCTGCGGCTTGGCCGCCTTGCCGGTGCCGACCACGGCCTGCTTGATCTGGGTCGGCGAATACTCCGCTACGTCGAGGTCGGCGCCCACCAGGGCGCTGATCGCGGCGCCGCGGGCCTGGCCCAACAGCAGCGTCGATTGCGGGTTGACGTTGACGAAGACTTTTTCGATGGCCGCGCAGGCCGGCTGGTAAATCGCGACGATCTCGCGCACGCCATCGAGGATGATCTTCAGGCGCGGCGGCAGCGCCCCTTCCAGACCGGTCTTGATGGTGCCCGAGGCGATATAGCGCAATTTGCTGCCGTGCTTTTCTATGACGCCAAAGCCGGTCGTGCGCAAGCCAGGGTCGATGCCGAGAATAATCATTATCGAATGTTATACCGGCCAGCAAGGTTCGTGGGAAAAATACTGTGTATAAACACAGGTGGCATGCCGTTTTGTTGCTAACTACGTTACAGCAAACAATGTAGGGTGGGCGCCCCTGTGCCCACGC
>NZ_JASNRC010000014.1:41383-94849 GCF_030411995.1 Massilia sp. YIM B02769 | reverse complement strand
GGGGGCCCGGGGCGCCCACCCTACGCTTGCGCCGCCGCGTGACAACGCATCGGCACAGGCCATGTTACAAAAATCAATGACGGAAGTGACGGGTCCCGGTGTACAGCATCACGACGCCACGCTCATCCGCCGCATCGATCACTTCCTGGTCGCGCATCGAGCCGCCCGGGTGGATCACGCAGGTCGCGCCTGCATCGACCACCACGTCCAGCCCGTCGCGGAACGGGAAGAAGGCATCCGACGCCACCGCCGAACCGGCCAACGACAGGCCCGCGTTCTGCGCCTTGATCGAGGCGATGCGCGCCGAATCGATACGGCTCATCTGCCCTGCCCCCACGCCCAGGGTCATGCCGTTACCGCAGAACACGATGGCGTTCGACTTGACGAACTTGGCCACGCGCCAGGCGAACATCAGGTCCTGCAGTTGCTGCTGGGTCGGCTGCTTCTTGGTGACCACGCGCAGCTCGCCCAGGCCCACGTTCTTGGCATCCGGCGACTGCACCAGCAGGCCGCCACCGACGCGCTTGACGTCGTAGGCATTCTGGCCGGCGCCCAGCGGGATTTCCAGCAAACGCACGTTTTGTTTCGCAGACATGATCTGGCGCGCTTCCGCGGTGAAGGACGGTGCGATCAGCACTTCGACGAACAGTTTCGCCAGCGCCTCGGCCGCACGGCCGTCGACTTCCACGTTGAAGGCGATGATGCCGCCGAAGGCCGAGGTCGGGTCGGTCTGCAGGGCGCGCGAGTAGGCGTCCAGCGCATCCACGCCGATCGCCACGCCGCACGGATTGGCGTGCTTGACGATCACGCAGCCGGCCGGCTGCTCAGCGTTGCCCAATGCGCCACCGAGCGACTTCACGCATTCCCAGGCCGCATCGGCGTCGGCGATGTTGTTGTACGAGAGTTCCTTGCCCTGCAGCTGGCGATAGTTGGCCAGCGCGCCGTCGACAGCCGTGATGTCGCGGTAGAACGCGGCGCCCTGGTGCGGATTCTCGCCGTAGCGCATGTCCTGCACTTTTTCAAAGGACATATTGATGGTCTGCGGATACGACGAACGCGTGGCGTGCTGCTTGTCCTCGCCCAGGCTGGTGAGGTAGTTGGTGATGGCGCCGTCGTACTGCGCGGTGTGCGCGAACACTTTCTTGGCCAGGCGGAACTTGGTGTCATAGCTGACGGCGCCGGTGCCTTCGCCCGCGCCCTTCATTTCCGCCAGCACCACGCCGTAATCCGCCGGATCGACGATCACGACCACGTCCTTGTGGTTCTTGGCCGCCGAACGCAGCATGGTCGGGCCGCCGATGTCGATGTTCTCGATCGCATCTTCCAGCGAGCACTGTTCTTTCGCCACGGTCTGCTGGAAGGGATACAGGTTCACCACGACCATGTCGATCTGCGGAATGCCGTGCTCTTCCAGCTTGGACACGTGCTCGGGGAAATCGCGGCGTGCGAGGATGCCGCCGTGGACCTTCGGGTGCAGGGTCTTCACGCGGCCGTCGAGCATTTCCGGGAAGCCGGTGTAGTCGGCAACTTCCGTCACGGGCACGCCATTGTCCTGCAGCAGTTTGGCGGTGCCGCCGGTCGACAGGATGTTGACGCCGAGCGCAGACAGCGCGCGCGCAAAATCGAGCACGCCGGTCTTGTCGGAGACGGAAATGAGAGCTTGTTTGATCATGGGAGTGGCCAAGGTTGATGAAAATGTTGTGCGGATTCAGGGCACGCCATACTGGCCGCGCCCGCGCACGGCCACTCGTGCCGGCAAGCGTTAGAGCAGTCCGTGCTCTTGCAGTTTCTTGCGCAAGGTATTGCGGTTGATGCCCAGCATCTGGGCCGCGTGCGACTGGTTGCCGTCGGCACGCGTCATCACCACTTCGAGGATCGGCTTCTCGACGGTCATGACCATCATGTCGTAGATATTCGTCGGCTTCTGCTCGCCCAGGTCATTGAAATAGTCCTCGAGGCTCTTCTGGACAACTTCCTGGATACTCTCTTTGCTCATGTCTGCTGCTTCATCCTGGTTAGTGTTTGCTTCGCCGCGTGGCGACGTCCCCATCGTTCTTATTCTTGTTTGACTACTTTTATGCTGCTTGTGCCTCAACGTCAGGCTGCGCGGGCCGGTATTGTAACCGCTCGCCGAACCCCAGTTGGGATTGGAAGAATTTATCCACCGCATCCAGCTGTTCGCTCGTCGATTCCATCCGGTTCATGCGCTGGCGGAATTCCTCGCCACCCGGCAAATCCTCGACGTACCAGCCGATGTGCTTGCGCGCCGTACGCACGCCAACATACTCGCCGTAGAAGGCATAGTGCGCCGGCAGGTGTTCGTTCATCAGGTGCCGCACTTCTTCCACCAATGGCGCCGGCAGCAGTTCGCCGGTGCGCAGGTAATGGTCGATTTCGCGGCAGATCCAGGGCCGGCCCTGGGCCGCGCGGCCGATCATCACCGCATCGGCGCCGGTGTAGTCCAGCACAAATTTCGCCTTTTCCGGCGTGGTGATGTCGCCATTCGCGACCACCGGAATCCCGACCGCCGCCTTCACGGCGCGGATGGTGTCGTACTCGGCCTCGCCCTTGTAGCCGTCGGCGCGGGTGCGGCCGTGCAGGGTCAGCATCTGGATGCCGGCCTGCTCGGCCATGCGCGCGATGCGCAGCGCGTTCTTGTTTTCGCGGTCCCAGCCGGTGCGGAACTTCAGCGTCACCGGCACGTCCACCGCTTGCACCACTGAATTTAAAATACGCTCGACCAGGTCTTCGTGCTGCAGCAGGGCCGAACCGCACCAGCTGTTGCACACCTTTTTCACCGGGCAACCCATGTTGATGTCGATGATCTGGGCACCGCGCTCGACGTTGTGACGGGCGCAATCGGCCAGGTCTTGCGGATCGGCGCCTGCGATCTGCACCGCCTTCGGCTCCATTTCGCCTTCGTGGTCGGTGCGGCGGCTGGTCTTTTCGCTGGCCCACAGGCGCGGGTTCGAGGCTGCCATTTCCGAAACCGCATAGCCCGCGCCCAATTGCTTGCACAGCTGGCGGAACGGACGGTCGGTCACACCCGCCATGGGTGCGACAAAGACATTATTGCGAAGTAAATACGGACCGATTTGCACAGCGGGAATGGGGTAAGAATTTGCGGGAACCTGCTATTTTACCCGAATCGCTGCTCAAATTATCAGCAAAATTTTTCGCGAACTGTCGCGAACGGCACAATTTACTGTGGACAGCCGGAAAATTAATGGCTACCCGAGGTCATCCATCACGGCCGGACGCAGGTGGTCCACCTCGCCCCAGCTCACCAGCTCGAGCTTGCCGTCGCGTACGATAAAGCGGTTGATGCTGGCATTCAATACCTTGAAGTCGCGCGGCGTTTCCAGCGGCAAACCGAGCGCGGCGCGGTAGGCACACTCGAGCACGCCGCCATGGGCCACCAGCGCAAGCGACTTGCCCAGGTTGTCTTCGGCCCAGCCGAGGATGGCAGGCACCACGCGGTCATAGAACTGGCGGAAGGTTTCGCCCTGATTCTTCCCCGGCGGCAGCACGGCATCGACGTCGCGCGCCTGCCAGGCGGCAAACTCTTTTGGGAAATGCTGTTCGATCTCGGCATACAGCAAGCCTTCGAAGCCGCCGTAGCAGCGTTCGCGCAGGCGGCCGTCGATGTAGAGCGGCTGGTCGCGCTTGTCGCCCAGGGCTTTCGCGGTCTGGGCGGCGCGCGCCAGGTCGCTCGACACCAGCACGTCGACGTGTTCGCCGGCCAGCGCCGCGGCCAGGGCGCGCGCCTGGCGCTCGCCTTCGGCATTCAGGTCGATATCGAGGTGGCCTTGCAGGCGGCGTTCGGCGTTCCAGGCGGTTTCGCCGTGGCGGATCAGCACGATCCGGGTAGGAGGTGTGTTTTGCATGAAGAAGAAATAGCCCCGGAAACCGGGGCGTGGGATTACAGCGTGGACGCGACTTGGGGATTGAGCGAGTACACGCCGAAGATCTGGGCCTCGTCGAGGATGTGGCCGCGCATGGCGAGGCGTGCTTCCTGGCCGGTGAAGGTCCCTTCCAGCGGCAGCTGGGCGATGTCCAGCGCGTAGATGGTAAACACGTAGGTATGCACGCGCTCGTCGTTCCAGGGCGGGCAAGGACCGTCGTAGCCGAAGTACTCGCCGGCCATGTCGGGGTCGGCCGCGAACCAGCCGGTGTAGTCGTTGGTGCCCTGGCGCAGCTGGTGCTCGGTGCCGTTCTTGACCAGGAAAGGCAGGTTCGGACCGGATTTGCCGCCCGGCGTGACCATGTCGGAGAACTGGCCTTCGGCCAGCGACTTCAGGCTGGGCGGAATGTCGACCAGGGTCCAGTGATAGAAATCGGCGCGCTTCAGGTCTTCGGGAACGGTTTTGCCTTCCTTGTTGACGTCGGTGCCGTCGGTCGGCACGTCGCGGTCGTGGCAGAGCAGCACCAGCGACTGGGTGCCGGCGGGTACGTCGTCCCAGGCCAGGTGGGGATTGCGGTTGCTCGACAGGCGCACGTGGGTGGCCGGGTCGATGACGGCGAAAGCGCATTCCGGCGGAATCAGGCCGCCTTCGGTAAACGAATCACTCCAGATTTTCATCACGATCTCCCTAGTGGGACTCCTTTCTATTGACCGCCATGAGGCAGTACGGGTTTCAGCGCTTGACGTCGACCGGATCAACACGCAGCCAGATCGTCACCGGTCCGTCATTGGTCAGCGATACTTTCATGTCCGCGCCAAATTGACCGGTTTCAACTTTGCCATGCCGTGTGCATGCCTGGCGCACGAAATGATCGAACAGGCGGCGGCCGTCGTCCGGGCTGGCGGCCGGCGAGAACGAGGGACGGGTGCCGGAGCGGGTGTCGGCGGCGAGCGTGAACTGCGGCACCAGCAGCAAGGCGCCGCAGGTATCCGTTACGCTGCGGTTCATCTTGCCGGCTTCGTCGGAAAACACGCGGTAGCCGAGCAGCTTGGCCAGCAAGGCGTCGGCCTCGCGTTCGGTGTCGCCCTTCTCGGCGCAGACCAGCACCATCAGGCCGGCCTCGATCGCGCCAATGGTGGCGCCGTCAACCACGACGCTGGCGTGGCTGACGCGTTGCAGCAGGGCGATCATCCAGTGAAGGTCACGCGGGCGAACTTGCGCTTGCCGACTTGCATCACGAAGGTGCCGGCCTCGACTTGCAGGCCCTTGTCGCTCACCACGCCGCCGTCGATGCGCACGCCGCCCTGGTCGATCATGCGCATGGCTTCCGAGGTCGAGGCGCACAGGCCGGTAGCCTTCAGCAACTGGGCCACGCCCAGCGGCGCGCCTGACACGTTTACTTCAGGCACGTCGTCAGGAATGCCGCCTTTCGAGCGATTCACGAAATCGGCCAGCGCATCGTCGGCGGCCTGGGCCGAGTGGAAGCGGGTGACGATTTCCTTGGCCAGCGCCACTTTCGCATCGCGCGGGTTGGCGCCGCCTTCGGTGGCGGCCCTCAGGGCGGCGATGTCGGCCAGCGGACGGAAGGACAGCAGCTCGAAATATTTCCACATCATGGTGTCGGAAATACTCATCAGCTTGCCGAACATCATGTTGGCCGCCTCGGTGATGCCGATGTAGTTGTTCTTGGACTTGGACATCTTGTCGACGCCGTCCAGGCCTTCGAGCAGCGGCATGGTCAGAATGCACTGCGGTTCTTGCCCGTAGTCTTTCTGAAGTTCGCGGCCAACCAGCAGGTTGAATTTCTGGTCCGTTCCACCTAGCTCAAGGTCTGATTTCAAAGCGACCGAATCGTAGCCTTGCATCAAGGGATAGAGGAACTCATGAACAGCAATCGGGGTCCCACTCTTGTAGCGCTTGGTGAAGTCGTCGCGTTCCATCATGCGCGCCACGGTGTAGCGCGAGGCCAGTTGAATCATGCCGCGCGCGCCCAGCGGGTCGCACCACTCAGAGTTGTAGCGCATCTTCGTGCGTTCCGGGTCCAGGATCAGGCCCACCTGGCGGAAGTAGGTTTGTGCGTTTTCCTCGATCTGCTCGCGGGTCAGCGGCGGGCGGGTGGCATTGCGGCCCGACGGGTCGCCAATCATCGAGGTGAAGTCACCGATCAGGAAGGTGACTTCGTGGCCGAGGTCTTGCAGCTGGCGCAGCTTGTTCAGCACCACGGTGTGGCCGAGGTGCAGGTCGGGCGCGGTCGGGTCGGCGCCCAGTTTGATGCGCAGCGGTACGCCGTTTTGCTCGGAGCGGGCCAGCTTTTGTGCAAATTCGCTTTCGATCAGCAGTTCGTCGACACCGCGCTTGGTGATCGCAAGCGCCTCCTGCACCTTGTCCGACAAGGGCAGAACGGCATTACTTGCTAAATTGCTATTACCTGAAGTCGCGGAGGATGTCATAAATTTCTTGTAGGAATATGGCTAAAACGGTTGTAGGAGCGCGTAGTTTGGTATAATGCTCGATCCCATCAATCTTGCCGTAAGAAAACTTTTCAAAACAACAAGAACAAAATAGGTGAGAAGTTCAAGCGGTAAATTTTAACTGATTGCATGAACCCTATACATAAAATCACCGGCAAACGCTGGTTCGGCCTGGCCGACACGAGTCGCAAGACCCGCATCGTCGGCGCCGGCGCGGTCGCCCTGGCGCTGTGCGCATTCGGCGCAGTCGCCGTCGCTCCGATCGCCCCCGACGCAGCAGACATGCCGGTCAAATCGGTTGCCGAAGACCTGGCCCTGCCAAACCTGGCCGACCAGATCGCCGCGCTGCAGGAAGACGAACAGCAATTCATCCGTCAGGAAAGTGTTCGTTCCGGCGACTCGATCGGTTCCACCCTGAGCCGCATGGGCGTTGACGACGCCGACGCACAAAAGTTCATCCGCACCGACAAACTCGCCCGCCGCGTGCTGGCGCTGAAAAACGGCAAGCGCCTGCAAGCCGAGACCGATGAAAACGGCCTGCTGCTCTCGCTGCGCGCCACCATCCCCGGCAAAGATAACGCACCGACGATCCTGACCATCGCACGCAAGGGCGAAGGCTTCGTGGCCAGCGAGGCGCCTGCCAAGCTCGAGCGCCGCGTCGAAATGCGTTCGCGCCAGATCAATTCCTCCTCGCTCTACTCGGCCACCGACGCGAATGTCGACGGCGGCTCGATCCCGGATTCCGTCGTCAGCGAAATCGTCCAGATGTTCTCGACCAACATCGACTTCCGCAACGACATCAAGCGTGGCGACCGTTTCAACGTCGTCTACGAAACCTTCTGGCTCGACGGCGAAATGGTCAAGACCGGCCGCATCCTGGCTGGCGAATTCATCAACCGCGGCACCAGCTACCAGGCCGTCTGGTTCGAAGACCCGGTCAGCAAGCAGGGCGGCTACTACAGCCTGGACGGCAAGTCGCTGAAAAAAGCCTTCCTCAAGTCGCCGATCGCCTTCTCGCGCGTGTCGTCGGGCTTCTCGAACCGTATCCACCCGATCTCGGGCAAGTGGAAAGCGCACAAGGGCATCGACTACGCCGCGCCAACCGGCACCCCGATCCGCGCCGCCGGCGACGGCACCGTCGATTTCGCTGGTGTGGGCAATGGCTACGGCAACATGGTCGTCCTGAAGCACTGGAACAACTACAGCACCGCCTATGCCCACATGAGCCGTATCGGCACCGGCATGCGCAAGGGCGCCAAGGTCAGCCAGGGCCAGGTGATCGGCTACGTCGGCTCGACCGGCTGGTCGACCGGCGCCCACCTGCACTACGAGTTCCGCGTGGCCAATGTCGCCCGCGATCCAAGCGCACTCAAAGGCCTGACCCAGGCACCGCTGACCTCGGCAGAACTGGCACGCTTCAAGATGGCTGCCGCCGAGATGAACCACCGCTTCTCGCTGCTGACCCCGGGCGGCAACGCGATGGCTGCACGCTAAGCCTTCCGTATCTCCTGTTAAAACGCCTTCCCTGCATTGCACGGAAGGCGTTTTTGCGTGGGCCCTCCTCCTCCGGCATCCTTTATGATGAGCACATGATGACGAACTCCACTCTTTATATCGGCCTGATGTCGGGCACCAGCATGGATGGTGTCGATGGCGTGCTGGCAGACTTCCAGGGCGGCGCGATCCGCACGCTCGAGGCGACCTTCGTGCCCTTCCCGCCGACGCTCCGCGCCGAGCTGATGGCGCTGCAGGCGAATGGCGACAACGAGATCGAACGCGAAGCCATTGCCGCCAACGGCCTGGCGCGGTGCTACGCCGACTGTGTGCAGAAACTGGCGCCTGCGGCCCCGAGTCCGGTCGCGGCAGTGGCGTTGCACGGACAGACCGTGCGCCACCGGCCCGAGCTCGGCTTCACGCGCCAGACCAACAACCCTGCCCTGCTCGCCGAACTGACTGGCATCGACGTGATCGCCGACTTCCGCAGCCGCGACATTGCCGCCGGCGGCCAGGGTGCGCCGCTGGTGCCGGCCTTCCACGCGGCGGCATTCGGGAAAGCGGGCACGGCGCGCGTCGTGGTCAACATCGGCGGGATCGGCAACATCAGCGTGCTGCATGCGGATGGACGGGTGGGCGGTTTCGATACCGGGCCCGGGAATGTGCTGCTCGATGGCTGGATCGGGCGGCACCAGGGGAAGGAATACGACGCGGACGGAGCCTGGGGCGCGAGCGGGGCCGCGCACGCGGGCTTGCTGGCCGTGCTGCTGGCAGAACCTTACTTCCAGCAGCCGGCGCCGAAGAGTACCGGGCGCGATTTGTTCCATATGGAATGGCTGGATGCGCGGCTGGCTGGGTTCGCGGACCTGGCGCCGGCAGACGTGCAAGCGACGCTGGTCGAGGTGACGGCGCGTTCGATTGCAGAAGCGATCCTGCAGGAAAGCGCGGAGGTTGACGCGGTGTATGTCTGTGGCGGAGGCGCCTACAACGGCGCGTTGCTGCGGGCGCTGGCGACTGCGCTGGGCGGGAATATCGCGGTGGAATCGACGGCGGCGCTGGGCGTCGCGCCGAACCGGGTCGAGGCGCTGGCGTTTGCCTGGCTGGGCTACCGGTTCAATACGCGCGAGCCGGGCAATATGCCGGCGGTTACCGGCGCCAAAGGGCCGCGCATCCTCGGCGCGCTGTATCCCGCCTAGGTCGATCAGACGTATCGATGACCGTACGGTCGATACCAACGCAACGCCAACCAACAGGTTGTAACGCACAAAAAACAAATCCGGGCATTGCCCGGATCTGGATAGCGACACCCGGCAGCGCCGGGCCATCGAACGACTTACGCCGAGAACGACGAACCGCAGCCGCAGGTGCTGGTCGCGTTCGGGTTCTTGATGACGAACTGGGCGCCTTCGAGGTCGTCCTTGTAGTCGATTTCCGCGCCGACCAGGTACTGGTAGCTCATCGAGTCGATCAACAATTGCACGCCGTTCTTTTCCATCGTGGTGTCGTCGTCATTGACGATTTCGTCGAAGGTAAAGCCGTACTGGAAGCCCGAGCAGCCGCCGCCCTGCACGAAGACGCGCAGTTTCAGGTCTGGGTTGCCCTCTTCTTCGATGAGCTGCGCCACTTTGTCAGCGGCGCTGTCGGTGAAGACGATCGGGGTCGGGATGGTGTCAAAGTCTTGCACTTCGGCCACTGCTGTCATGGGATAAACTCCTGATGAATTTCGATTTATGCCCATTATAGACGGTTCGCGCCGGTCATGCTTCGGCCCTTGCCGCTTCCGCCAGGTGAAAGACCGGCTCGCCCGTCGGCTGGTGCGTGAGCTTGCCGGTCACCAGGGCGCCGCCGTGCATTTCGAGCAGTTTATAGTGGACATCCCCATGTATGCGGCCTTTCGGCTGCAATTCAAGTAGCTCGGTGGAATGGACCGAACCGGCGATGTAGCCGTTCACCACGAGATTGGCACAGCGCACCTCGCCTTCGATGCGGGCGTGTTCCGACACGATCAGGACGCTGTCCGGGCCTTCGCTGGCCAGCACGTTGCCGTGCACCTCGCCGTCGATGCGCAGGCCGCCGCTGAAACAGAGGTCGCCTTCGATACGGGCGGCTATGCCGATCAGGCTGTCAATTTCGCTTTTCGCGTTGCGACCGAACATGGTGGCACCCCTGTAGGTTAGTAAAGTTGCGGCGAGTAAATCAACCAGTGCATCGGCCAATTTACCGCCCTCAACAGTTACCACCTTGATCTAGCTCTGGTCAGGCAATGCCTGTAGGAATCACCTGACCGGGGTAACAACAGTCTTATGGAAGCAAGGCGATCTGCTGCAGACCTGTGGTCTCGTCCAGGCCGAACATCAGGTTCATGCACTGCACGGCCTGGCCCGAAGCGCCCTTCACCAGGTTGTCCTGCACCACCAGGATCACGACGGTGTTCGTGCCTTCCGGACGGTGCAGTGCCAGGCGCAGCATGTTCGAGCCGCGGGTCGAGCGGGTTTCCGGGTGCGAGCCGAACGGCATCACGTCGACAAAGGCCGAATCCTTGTACTCGGCCTCGAACAGTTCCTGCAGGGCGGCGTTGTCGATGTCCTTCGTCAGGCGCGCATACAGGGTCGCGTGCATGCCGCGGATCATCGGCACCAGGTGCGGGGTGAAGATCAGGCCGACTTTCTGGTCGGTGAAACGCTGCAGCTGGGCCGAGGTTTCCGGGGTGTGGCGGTGGCCGGCCACGCCGTAGGCCTTGAAGTTGTCGCTGGCTTCCGAGAACAGAGTGCCGATCTCGGCCTTGCGGCCGGCGCCAGAGACGCCCGACTTGGCATCGGCGATCAGGCTGTCGGCGTCGATCAGGCCGGCCTTGAGCAGCGGCACGAAGCCGAGCTGCATCGTGGTCGGGTAGCAGCCCGGGTTGGCGATCAGGCGCGCCTTCTTGATGTCTTCGCGGTTCAGCTCAGGCAGGCCGTACACGGCTTCCTCGATCAGGTCCGGGGCGGTGTGCTCGATCTTGTACCATTTTTCGAAGGCGGCGCGGTCCTTCAGGCGGAAGTCGGCGGCCAGGTCGATGACCTTTACGCCGGCGGCCAGCAGGGCCGGGGCTTGTGCCATGGCCACGCCGTGCGGGGTGGCGAAGAAGACCACGTCGCACTGGGTCAGGTCGGCCTTGTCCGGCGCCGAGAAGGCGATGTTCACGCGGCCGCGCAGCGACGGGAACATGTCGGCCACCGGCAGGCCGTCTTCCTTGCGCGAGGTGATCGCGGTCAGCTCCACGTCGGGATGCGCGGCCAACAGCCGCAGCAATTCCACGCCCGTGTATCCGGTTCCGCCAACGATGCCAACTTTGATCATAGTGTTTCCTTCGTAAGATAAGCGCCCAGCCGGGCCGAGGCTGCAATTTTAACAGCCCCACCCGGTCGGTGCGGCGCGCGGCATGTCCGGCGCTTTGCGAAAGCATGCAAAGAAAATTTGCATCACGCGTCAATCTTGCAAATATTGCATGGCCGCTACGTCAGGTGCCGGTCAGGCGCTCCGCGTCGTGCACCGGCACCGGATCCATGGTCGACATCTTGCCCACATACTCGAGGTGCTGGTCCAGCCAACGCTCCGCGGTGGCCACGCCCAGGTCGTGCAGGCGCAGCAGGAAGGGCCACTCGGTATTGAACTTGCTCGACAAATCGAGCTGCTGCAGTTCTTCATTGCCGCTGATCAGGTGCAGGCGCACGCCGGCCGCGTGCACGACCTTGCTTTCCTCGGCATCGACCACGGCGCCCAGGTGACGGATCATGCTGACTTCGCGCACGAAGCTGATGTTGAACGCGATCTCGCTGGTGCGGCTCTGGATGTCGCTCATGGTCATCGGCAAGCCTGGCCGGGCGATCGGGTTGTTCTGGATGATGACGATATCGGCCGGGCCATTGTCCGCCAAGGGGGACAAGGAAGGGTCGCCGACAAAGCTGCCGTCCCAGTAGGCTTCGCCGTCGATCACGACCGGCGCGAACACGTAGGGCAGGCAGGCCGAGGCCGCGATCATGCGCGCATCGAGCTCTTCGCGCAGGAACACCCTGCCTTTGCCGCTGCGGATATTCGTTGCCGGAATGAACAGGTCGATCTCCTCGCAGCTGCGCACGCGTTCGAAATCGATCAGCGTGGCCAGCAGCGGCTGCATCGGGTTCATGGACAGCGGCGATACCGGCGGCGCCAGCACGCCGGCGAGCAATTGCATCAATTGGTAGCCGGGCGAGGTCGCCAGGGTGCCGCCGCCCGTGGCCCAGTCGAAGGGCGAAGGCCGCACCGGACTGATCACGGTGGCAGCCGTGCTCAGCCCGCGCCAGAAGCGCTGCAGCGCAGCGCGCGCACCCTCGCGCCCGCCACCCCGGGCGTAGCCGTCGGCCAGGACCGCCGCATTCACGGCGCCGGCGCTGGTGCCGCTGATGGCGCCGATTTCCAGCCGCTCTTCCTGCAGCAGGCGGTCCAGCACGCCCCAGCCAAAGGCGCCGAATGCGCCGCCGCCCTGGATGCCAAGGCTGATCCGTTTTACGCCTGTCGTCACGATTATGCTCCTGCAAACTTGATTACTGACCAGCCTAGCCCGCACCGAAGGCCGTGGCCGTGCATTGCCGAACATTCGCGGACGACCGGAAGTGAAAAAATTTTGCAGTGCACAAGAGCGGTGCAAAAACGTGCCGGAAAACAAAAAAGCCACCCGAGGGTGGCTTTCTCTGCAGTAAGCAGCCCGCAGGCTGCCCAAGCGATTAACGCTTCGAGAACTGCTTGGCGCGGCGTGCTTTACGCAGGCCGACTTTCTTACGCTCGACTTCACGGGCGTCACGGGTGACGAAACCGGCACGTGCCAGGTCGCCCTTGAGGCCTGCGTCGTAGTCGATCAGGGCGCGGGTGATGCCGTGACGAACGGCGCCTGCCTGGCCCGACTCACCACCGCCGTGCACGTTGACCTTGATGTCGAAACGCTCGACGTTGCCGGTCAGTTCCAGCGGCTGGCGAATGACCATCAGGCCGGTTTCGCGCGAGAAGTAATCCGCAGCTGGCTTGCCGTTCACGATGATCTGGCCGGTGCCGGCCTTGATGAACACGCGAGCGACTGCACTCTTGCGACGGCCGGTGCCGTAGTTGTAGTTACCGATCATGTCAGTTCCTTAGAGGGTCAGTGCTTGTGGTTGCTGTGCGGCGTGCGGGTGGGTGCCTTCCGCGTACACTTTCAGCTTCTTGATCATGGCGTAGCCCAGCGGGCCCTTCGGCAGCATGCCTTTGACAGCCTTTTCCAGGGCACGGCCCGGGAAGCGCTGTTGCATTTTCAGGAAGTTGGTTTCGTAGATACCGCCCGGGTAGCCCGAGTGACGGTAGTAGGTCTTGGCGGTGGCCTTGGTGCCGGTCACGCGCAGCTTGCCTGCGTTGATGACGACGATGTAGTCACCGGTATCGACGTGCGGAGTGAATTCCGGTTTGTGTTTGCCGCGCAGTCGGAGTGCCACTTCGCTGGCAACACGTCCGAGGACCAAGTCCGTCGCGTCAATCACGAACCAGTCGCGCTGGACTTCATGGCCCTTAGCGGAAAAAGTTTTCATGTTGACTTCCTAAATAGGTAAATTGCTCAAATGGTGGTTCCGCAAGGGTTACTGCGGACTCTGCCTTATTGTCTTTTCCAGAGCAAATGGAAAGCCGACGATCATACCGCGTTTCCAACGGCAGCGTCAAGCCGGCCTGTTTTCGCTGTCGCATCCCTGCCCGTCAAAGCCGATGCACGGTGAGATTGCGCAAAGTCATGTTCTCTACGACAACTAGACTCGACCTCAACATATGTATCCAAAAAGTGTTCTTAAATGAAACTTTCGGGTTGACCTGGGAATTCGTGCCAAATTAGTATGGGTCACTTGTCTGAGGAGCTTAAGTGAAGATTCGATCCATCCTGCTACCCCTTGGCGCGCTGCTGCTGTCGGGCGCCGTCCAGGCCGCGCCGGCCGCTTCGAAAGCGGCCACGCGCAACTGCCACCTGCCCGGCACCGAAGATACGCTGCGCTGCCTGGCCGTTTCCGTTCCCCTCGATTACGCCAGGCCGGACGGCCCCGGCACAAAAATTCACGTGACGGTGGCGCCGGCCTTCCGCGAGGCGGCGCGCAGCGATCCGCTGTTCGTGCTCGCCGGCGGCCCCGGCCAGGCCGGCAGCGAAGTCCTGCCCCTGCTCTCGGCCGCTTTCAAGCGCGTGCGCGCCACGCGCGACATCGTCTTCATCGACCAGCGCGGCACCGGTTTGTCGGGCAAGCTCGATTGCGAAAGCCGTCCCGAACACGAGACCATGAGCGACGCCGAGCTCGAAGCCGAGGTGCGCGCCTGCATCGCGAAAAGCCGCGCCCCCTTCGGCGCCTACACCACGGCGGCGGCCGCGCGCGACCTGGAAGGGGTTCGCAAGGCGCTCGGCTACGGCAAGGTGAACGTCTGGGGCGGTTCCTACGGCACCCGCCTCGGCCAGGCCTATGCGCGCGCCTTCCCCGACAGCGTGCGCACCCTGGTGCTCGACGGCGTGGCCGCGCCCGACCAGGTGATCCCGGCCGGCGGGCGCGACGGCAACGCCGCGCTGGAAAAACTGTTCGCCCAGTGCGCCGCGAATGCCGCCTGCAACAAGGCCTACCCGAACCTGCGCACCGAATTCGACGCACTGGTGAAACGCACCGAACCGGGCATCAAGCTGTCGATCGCCGACCCGCGCACCGCGGCCCCGGTCACCTTCACCATGACCGGCCAGCGCTTCCTCGGCACCGTCCACAACATCCTGTATTCGCCGGCCGACGCGCGGCGCCTGCCCTTCCTGCTGCACAGCGCCTACAACGGCCGCTGGGAGCCTTTCATCGCGCGCCACAACATCGCCGGCGACTTCGCCAGCGACGGCTCCAGCGCCATGCTGCTGCACCTGGCCGTGGTCTGCGCCGAGGACGTGCCGCGCATGACGCCGGAGCTGGTCAAGGAAGACAATGCCCTGCTCACGCGCCCGCTGGCCGAGCGCATCCCGAGCCTGTGCAAGGACATGAAGGTGCCGGCGGTGCCGTACGCAACGCCGGCGAAGATCGCCGCGCCGGCCCTGCTGCTGTCGGGCGCGCTCGACCCGGTCACGCCGCCGCGCCGCGCCGAACGCGCCGCCGAGTTCATGAGCAATGCGCGCCACCTGGTGGTGGAGAACGCCGGCCACGGGGTCTCGCAGCTCGGCTGCGCGCCGCGCCTGCTGCGCGAGTTCCTCGACAAGCCGACCGCCAACCTGAATGCCAAGTGCCTGGCCGAGATCCCGGCCCCGACCTTCCAGCTCGGCAGCGCCGGGCCGCAACCCTGAATCGAGTTCCCCATGATCGAAGTACAAGACGTACGTAAACAGTTCGGCGAGGTGCAGGCGCTCGGCGGCGTGAGCTTTACCGCGCGCGACGGCCAGATCACGGCCCTCCTCGGACCGAACGGCGCCGGCAAGACCACGCTGCTGCGCACCCTCATCGGCCTGCTCAAGCGCGACCACGGTGCGATTTCCGTCGACGGCGTCGACCCGGAACGGGACCCGCTCGCGGTCCGCCGCAACATCGGCTTCCTGACCGACCAGTTCGGGCTCTACGAGCGCCTCTCCACGCGCGAATACCTGCGCTACTTCGGTGAGCTGAACGGCATGGGCGGACCCGCGCTGAACACCCGCATCGACGAGGTCTCGGAGCTGCTGGCGATGGACGACATCCTCGAGCGCCGCGCCAAGGGCTTCTCGCAGGGCCAGCGCATCAAGGTGGCCCTCGCCCGCACCCTGCTGCACCGCCCGCGCCACCTGCTGCTCGACGAACCGAGCCGCGGCCTGGACGTGATGGCCACGCGCGCCCTGCGCCACGCGCTGACGGCGCTGCGCAAGGACGGCTGCTGCGTGATCATGGCCACCCATGTGATGCAGGAAGTGACCCACCTGTGCGACGACGTGATCGTCATCGCCAAGGGCCACACCGTGGCCCAGGGCTCTCCCGAAGAACTGTGCCGGCGCACCGGCATCGCCAGCCTGGAAGACGCCTTCGTCAGCCTGGTCGGCACCGAGGAAGGAATCGCCGCATGAAGCCCAAGTATCTGGTCGTCCTGCTGAAAGAACTGCGCGAGACCTTCCGCGACAAGCGCACCCTCGGCCTGCTCGCCCTGTTCACCTTCATGTACCCGCTGATGCTGGGCTTCTTGCTGAACAAGACCATCGACCGCGCCACCAAGCCGGAACGCGACGGCGTCAAGGTGGCCGTGATCGGTTCCAGCATGGCGCCGACCCTGATGGCCCAGCTCAAGCAGCGCAACGTCACCATCGTCGACACCAAGCCGCTCGACGAGGAAAAGATCGGCGAACTGCTGCGCACGGAAAAATATCCGGTGGTGCTGCGCCTGTCCGACAAGTTCACCGAGAACTACGCGGCGATGCGTCCGGCGCGCGTCGAGCTGTGGTTCGACTCGGCCGACGAGAACTACACGCAGCGGCGCGAGGTCGAGGAAGTACTGGAAGCGTATGGCGCAAACGTCGCCAGCGCGCGCCTGCTGGCCCACGGCGTGTCGCCGGCGACGCTGGCGCCGATCCAGGTGCAGCGCTTCGACACCGGCACGAATGCCTCGCGTTCGGCCGGCTTCATCGGCAGCATCCTCGGCATCCTGTTCCTGCCGGCGTTTATCTGCGGGATGTCGACCGCGGTCGACATCACCGCCGGCGAGCGCGAACGGCGTTCGATGGAAGTGCTGATGGCGCAGCCGGCGCGCGCCTGGGAACTGGTAACCGGCAAGTGGCTCACCGCCGGCGTGCTGGCGATTGCCGGCGTCACGCTGGAACTGGCGCTGGCGCATGCCATCCTGTCCTGGATGCCGCTGGAGGAAATCGGCATGTCCTGGGCCCTGACCTGGGCCGACCTGGTGCTGGTGTGCGTCGCCTCGATCCCGCTGTGCCTGTTCGCGGCCGGCCTGCAGATCGCGCTGGCGATGAACGCCAAGTCGTTCAAGGAAGCGCAGAGCGTGCTGAGTATCGCGATGCTGGTGCCGCTGGTGCCGGGCGTGGTCATCTCGATGATGGAACTGAAGACCGCCGACTGGATGTACATGGTGCCGATGCTGTCGAACCAGACCCTGCTGCGCGAGATGGCGAAAGGCGGCGACATCGGCCTGTGGCCGGTGGCGATGACCTTCCTGTCCTCGGCGGTCGCGGCCGCGATCGCGGTGGGCTTCGCCAGCTGGCGCATGAAGAGCGAGCGCTACGTGCTGTCGGTGTAAAGCGTTGATCCGGCCACGGCCTGGAAAGACAGCCCGCCCCGGCATGCCGCGGCGGGCTGTTTTACAATGTGCGCACTACACTTAGCGGAGAACGCAACATGGAAGTCAAAGTCAGCTGGAACGGCCCCTCGGGCATGGCTTTTCGCGCCGAGACCGGGTCCGGCCACACGGTGACGATGGACGGCGCGCCGGAAGCCGGCGGCCACAACACGGCGGCGCGGCCGATGGAACTGGTCCTTGCCGGCACCGGCGGCTGCACGGCCTTCGACGTGGTGCTGATTTTGAAGCGCAGCCGCGAAGAGGTGCTGGGCTGCGACGTGACCTTGCAGGCCGAACGCGCGCAGGTCGATCCGAAGGTGTTCACGAAGATTAACTTCCACTTCACGATCAGCGGGAAGAGCCTGAAGCCGGCGGCGGTGGAGCGCGCGGTGAAGCTGTCGCACGAGAAGTACTGCTCGGCGTCGATCATGCTGGCCAAGACGGCCGAGATCACGCATTCGTTCGAAATCGTCGAGGTCGCGTGATCCCGTAAGGTGGGCACTCCGTGCCCACGCGGAACGATGCGCTAACGAGACGCCTCATCGAGCGTTGGCCAATGATCATGTGATTCGCGTCGAAATGAGCAGCCGTGACGCAAGCATTCGCGTGGGCACGGAGTGCCCACCGTACGTTTAAAGCCAACGTTCAAACGCAGCCGCGGCCCATCAGACGTAATACGCCGTCGTCGTCATCACCTTCGCAAACGCCTTCATCGCCAGCTTGACCGGCACCGGCATCTCGGCCGCGCCGAGCGCCTGGGCTGCCGCGCCGTGGGCGATTTCATCGACGCGCATCTGTTCGACGATGGCGCGCGACTTGGCGTCCTGGGTCGGCAGCAGATCGAGGTGGCTGTTCAAATGCGCTTCGACCTGGCGCTCGGTCTCGACCACGAAGCCGAGGCTGTTGGCGTCGCCCAGCTTGGCGGCGACAGTCCCCATGGCGTAGGCGCCGGCATACCACAGGGGATTCAACACGCTCGGCTGCGAACCCAGTTCCGACAGGCGCTGCGCGGTCCAGGCCAGGTGGTCTTCTTCCTCGCGCCCGGCTTCCTCGAACTGCTTGCGCATCTCCGGGCTCATGGCGTGGCGCGCCTGCGAGTCGTAGAGCGCCTGGGCGCAGACTTCGCCGACGTGGTTCACGCGCATCAGGCCGGCGCTGTGGCGCGCTTCGCGTTCGTCGAGTTCGCAGTCGACGGCATGCGCCGCCGGGTTCGGGCGCGACGACGAGGCCACGCCGCCGACCACGCGCAGCGCCTTGTCGACGCCGACGATCAGCTGGTCGAGGGGACTGATAAAACGGTTCGCTAACATAGGTGTTTTTCGAATAAGTCGCGGAAAACGCCATTATATGCCCGCCGCCCCGGCCCTGCCGCGCCGCTCCGTCCGCCTTCCTGCCCTGCGCCCTGTCCCGCATTTTTGCAATCCAGCCCGCCCAGCGCGCCGTGCGTCGCATCTGCCCGCCCGGCTCGGCCGTTATTGACTACAATGCAGGCGTCAAAAAGGCTTGGCGGAAACTGAAATAACCGTCACGCAAAAGCCCATCCCTGGAGTCCGCATGGAATTACGCATTCGCAATTTGTCCAAGACCTACGCCAACGGCGTGGTGGCCCTGGACAAGGTCACGCTGAACATCCCGCAAGGGATGTTCGGCCTGCTGGGCCCGAACGGCGCCGGCAAGTCGACCCTGATGCGCATCCTCGCCACGCTGCAGGAGTGCGATGCCGGCTCGGTCTTCCTCGACGACATCGACGTGCTCGACGAAAAAGACGAAGTGCGGCGCATGCTCGGCTACCTGCCGCAGGACTTCGGCGTCTACCCGAAGGTCACGGCCTGGGAACTGCTCGACCACTTCGCCCAGCTGAAAGGCCTGTCTCATAAACACCGCCGGCGCGAAGTCGTCGACGGCCTGCTCCAGCAAACCAACCTGTTCGAGGTGCGCCACCAGAAGCTCGGCACCTTTTCGGGCGGGATGCGCCAGCGCTTCGGCGTGGCGCAGGCCCTGATCGGCGACCCGCAACTGATCATCGTCGACGAGCCCACCGCCGGCCTGGATCCGCAGGAGCGGGTGCGCTTCCACAACCTGCTGTCGGACATCGGCGCCGACAAGACCGTGCTGCTGTCGACCCACATCGTGTCCGACGTGGCCGATCTGTGCTCGAACATGGCCATCATTCACAAGGGCCGCGTGCTGCTGTGCGGCGAGCCGGCGCGCCTGATCGACGCCATCGAGGACTGCATCTGGTCGCGCTTCGTCGACAAGGCCGACCTGCCGCTGTTCCAGAAGCAGCACGCGGTGATCTCGACGCGCCTGCGCGCCGGCCGCACCCTGGTCCACGTGTACGACGAGAACGACCCGGGCATGGGCTTCGAGCCGGCCCACGCCAGCCTGGAAGACGTGTACTTCGCCACCATCGCGGGCCGCAACAACAGCGCAGCCGGGAACTGCTGAACCATGGCCGCGCTGTTCGCGATCGCCCGCTTCGAGCTCCGGCAGCGCCTGCGCCAGCTGTCGACCTGGGTGTACTTCGCCGCCTTCGTGGCGCTGGCCATGCTGTGGACGGCGGCCGCCGGCGGCGCCTTCAAGGACACCATCGTCGCCTTCGGCGCGCGCGTGCTGATCGACGGGCCGCGCCAGGTGGCGCTGTCCGCCGCCTTCCTCGGCTGCATCGGCGTGGTCGTGATCGCCGCCGTGATGGGGCGCGCCGTGCAGCAGGACTTCGAGTACGAGATGCACCACTTCTTCTTCAGCGCGCCGATCGGCAAGCATGCCTATGTATTCGGGCGCTTCCTCGGCGCCTGGGCGGTGCTGGCCCTGGTCTTCGGCGGCATCGTCCTCGGCAGCTGGCTGGGCAGCCTGGCGCCCGGCGTCGAGTCCGAGCGCGTGGGCGGCGCCAGCCTGGCGGCCTATCTGTTTCCCTGGCTATTCACGCTGCTGCCCAACATCTTCATCTTCGGCGCCATCTTCTTCGTGCTGGCGGCGCTGACGCGGCGCATGCTGCCGGTGTACGTGGCCAGCATCGTGCTCCTGATCGGCTACACGGTGGCCCCTTCGCTGGCGCGCGACTTCGACCTCAAGACCCTCGGCGCGCTGATCGACCCGTTCGGCACCACGGCCCTGATCACGCTCACCGAATACTGGCCGCTCGCCGAGCGCAATACCCGGCTGGTGCTGCCGGAGGGCCTGTACCTGGCGAACCGCTTGATCTGGTGCGGCTTCGGCCTGGCCGTGCTGCTGCTCGGCTACTGGCGCCTGCACCTGACCGGCCCGCTGGAAAACCGCCGCAGCGAAGCACGCAGCGCCAGTACCGGCGACAGCGGTGCGGCCATCGCCCTCGCCGGCATCCGCGAGCGCCCCGACTTCGCGCGCCGCAGCCTGGGCCTGCTGCTGCTGCGCCAGAGCTGGCTGCAGCTGCGCCAGTCGGTGGCCACGCTGCCCTTCATCCTGGTCACGCTGGCCGGCCTGGCCATGCTGGTGGGCGGCAGCTTCGACACCGGCACGCTGCATGGCGCGCAGACCTATCCGGCCACCTGGCAGATGCTGGAGCTGATCCGCGACGGCTTCGCGCTGTTCCTCCTGATCGTCACCACCTTCTACGCGGCGCAACTGGTCTGGCGCGAACGCGATGCCCGTACCGCCCAGCTGTTCGACGCCCTGCCCCTGCCCGGCTGGCTGGCGCCGCTCTCCAAGACCCTGGCCCTGGTCGGCATGCAGGCCCTGCTGCTGCTGCTGGCGATGCTGTGCACGATGCTGTGCCAGGTCCTGCGCGGCTACTTCGCGCTCGAGACCGGCCTGTATCTGCGCACCCTGTTCACCATCCTGCTGCCGCAGTTCGCGGTGCTGGCGGTGCTGTCGGTGGCGGTGATGGCGCTGTGCGGCCGCAAGTACCTGGGCTACGCGGTGCTGGTGGCGCTCCACGTGACCGGCATGGTCTGCCAGGGCCTGGGACTGGACCACGTGCTGCTGTCGGGCACCTTCCCGGCCCTGGACTGGTCGGGCATGAACGGCTACGGCCACCAGCTGCAGCGCGAGCGCATGCTGGAGCTGTACTGGGGCAGCCTGGCGCTGGTGCTGCTGGTGCTGACCGTGGTGCTGTGGCCGCGCGGCGTGAACGCCGAATTCGGCAGCCGCCTGCGCCTGGCGCGCCAGAACCTGGGCCGCGGCGTGCTGGCCGCCTTCGGCATCGGCATCGTGCTGTTCGGCGCCAGCGGCGCGCTGCTCTGGTACGAACTCGACGTGGCGGGAAACTACCAGGCCACGCGCACCCAGGACGCCCGCCGTGCCGAATACGAAGCGCGCTACCGGCGCTTCGCCGCCCTGCCGCAGCCGCGCCTGGCGGAAGTGGCGCTGCGCGTCGACCTGCATCCGCGCACGCGCACGCTGGCCGTCGACGGCGCCTACCAGCTGGAGAACGCCGGCAGCGCGCCGGTGACGGAGCTGATCGTCTACCAGCGTCCCGGCGCCGACCTGGCGGCGCGCCTGTCGCAGCCGGCGCGCCTGGTCGATGCCGACCGCGCGCGCGGCTTCTACCGCTACCGCCTGGACACGCCGCTGGCGCCCGGCGCGCGCCTGGCCTACACATTCCAGCTCAGCGCGGCGCCTGCCGGTCCGCTCGGCTTCGGCACCGACACGCCGGTGGCCGCGAACGCCAGCTGGTTCACGAACGCCGACCTGCCGCGCATCGGCTACCAGGCCGACGCCGAACTGGCCGACGAACGCGACCGCCGCCGCCACGGCCTCGGGCCGCGCCGCCGCAGCGGCGCCGACGCCGACCCGGCGCGCATCCGCTTCGAGGCGCTGGTGACCACGAGCGTCGACCAGATCGCGGTGGCGCCGGGCGCACTCGAACGCGAGTGGATCGCGGGCGAGCGCCGTCACTTCCGCTACCGCGCCGAGCTGCCCATCCTCGACGATTACGCGATCGCCTCGGCGCGCTACGCGGTGCGCCACGAACGCTGGCAGGACGTGGCGATCGACGCCTTCTACCAGCCGGGCCAGGAAGCGAACGTCGAGCGCCTGGTGCGCGGCGCCGGCGCCGCCCTCGACTACGGCACGCGCGCCTTTGGCCCCTACCGCCTGCACGACCTGCGCCTGGTGGAGACGCCGCGCGGCGCGACGCCGGCCCGGGCTTTCCCCGGCATGCTGGCCCTGCCCGAGACCGGCGCCTTTGTCGCCCGCGCCGACAGGGGCGAGCGCAGCGACATCGACTATCCGTATTACATGGGCGCCTACCTGACCGCGCGCCAGTGGTGGGGCCAGCAGCTGGCGGCCTCCGGCGCGCCGGGCGGCGCCCTGCTGGCCGATGGCCTGGCCGAGTACACCGCCCTGGTGACGCTGCGCCGCAGCCTGGGATCCACCGCGATGCGGCGCTACCTGCACCAGGACCTGTACGCCTACCTGCTGGGCCGCGCCACCGCCACCGGCCGCGAAGTGCCGCTGGCACAGGCCGGCCCCGAGGCCTGGCTGGCCCAGCGCAAGGGCGGCCTGGCGCTCTACCTGCTGCAGGACCAGCTGGGCGAGGCGCGCGTCAACGCGGTGCTGCGCGGCCTGCTGGCGCGCAGCACCGCGGGAGGCCCGCCGCCCACCGCGGCCGACCTGGTGGCCGCCCTGCGCGCAGTGGCGCCGCCCGACAAGGCCTACCTGGTGCACGACTTGTTCGACGCCATCGTGTTGTACGAAAACCGCGCCGACAGCGCCACCGCGCACCGCCGCCCGGACGGCAAGTACGAGGTGATCCTGCGCGCCAGCGCGGGCAAGCTGCGCACCGGCGGCGCGGCCGAGCAGCAGATGCCGCTGGCCGACTACATCGATTTCGGTGTGGACGACCGCGACGGTAATCCGCTGGTCCGCGAACGCCGGCTGGTGCGCGAGCGTGCACAGGTGGTATCCTTTATCGTAGAGACGCAACCGGGCCGCGCGGGTATCGATCCGGACCATAAACTCATCGACAGGAAACCCACGGATAATATGGTTCCTGTCGACAACGAATGATTCTCGATATATTATCTAAGACACTATTTCCAGTGAGGTTATGATGTCGCCCTTAGTCGCAGAGATTAGCGAAAAAATTCAATTGCTGAGCGCAGAAGAAAAGAACGAGCTGTTGCGCGTGCTGTTGAAGGACGTCGATGGCGCGGACGAGGATGCCGATGAAGCCTGGCGCAATGAGGTCGTGCGGCGCGTGAAGGCGATCCGGAATGGCGAAGCGGCCATCAAGGCGTTGCAGGATTGGCAGGAATAAGTCGGCTGCAATAAGTGGCTGGAATAAGCGGCTGGAATAAGCGGATTGGATAATAAAAAACCGCGATATGCATCGCGGTTTTTTTTCGTTTCGATCATGTGAATCGGTCGAAACAGTGACGGCAAGTTGACGCCGATCGTACGGTGGCGCAGATGGTGAACACCGGCGCCCGAGGAATCTCAGCGATCCCCCATCAAACGATCACTTCTTGGCTGCAGCGCGTTTCGCAGCAGGTTTCGCCGCTGGATTCTTCGCCGCGACGGTCTTCGCCGCCGCCTTGGCCGCCGGCTTTTTCGTCACCTTGGTCTCGACCGCCGCGCCATCCACGTCCGACGATGCATCATTCGCCGCCGCCTTGCCTTTTGCCGCCGGCTTGGCCTTGCGCTCCTCGAACTCGAAGCTGATCTTGCCGTCCTTGCCGCGCGTCAGGAAAGCCTTGAACGGACGGCGGGTGCGCTGCGACACGAAGCCCGGCAGCAGGTCGGTCTTGCCGTCGTTCAGCAGCTTGGCCATCTGCTCGGGCAGGATTTCCTGCTGCAGGATGATGCGGCCGCTGCGGAAGTCACAGGTCTTCGGCTTGGCGACCTGGTGTTCGCACACGTAGGCCAGGCCCATCTCGTAGACGCCGCCGTTGCACTTCGGGCAAGGTCCGAGCGGGGTCTGACCGGTGAAGTCGACACCCTCGCCTTCTTCGCCTTCGGCCGCGTCCTGGCCGAAATCGAACTCCAGCTTGAAGTTGTTGATGTCTTCGTCGCGCACGATGCGCAGGATCGCCGCGAACGGACGGCCCATCTTCGAGCGGAAGCCCTGCAGCGGACCGATGGTGCGGTTGGCCAGCAGTTCTTCGACCTCGTTGATCTCGAACTGGCGGCTGCCCGGCGTCTTGCTCATCGAGAAGTCGCACTTGGTGCAGGCGAAGCGGCGGTAGTTTTCCTTGACCACGCCGGCGCAGTTCGGGCAAGGCGTCTGCAGCGTTGCGTATTCGCCCGGAATCGTGTCGTTGTCGTATTCCTTGGCGCGCTTGACGATGATCTGGGTCATCTGGGCGATTTCGCGCATGAATTCTTCACGCGAGATCTTGCCCTTCTCCATCTGCGACAGCTTGTATTCCCATTCGCCGGTCAGTTCCGGGGCCGTGAGCTCGTTCACGCCCAGGCCGCGCAGCAGGGTCATCAGCTGCGACGCCTTCGCGGTCGGGATCAGCTCGCGGCCTTCGCGGATCAAATACTTCTCGGTCAGCAGGCCCTCGATGATGGCCGCGCGCGTCGCCGGCGTGCCCAGGCCCTTGCCGGCCATGGCGTCGCGCAGCTCGTCCGAGTCGACCAGCTTGCCGGCGCCTTCCATGGCCGACAGCAGGGTCGCTTCGGAATAGCGTGCAGGCGGTTTCGTGACCAGGCCGTTCGCGGTGACTTTTTCGGTGAGCACCTTCTCGCCCTTGGCCACCGGCACCAAATTCGCGCCGTCCTTGTCGTCGCCGGTCGTGTCCTTGCCGTAGATGGCCAGCCAGCCCGGGTTGGTCATGACCTTGCCTTCGGTCTTGAACTGGTGGCCCGAGACTTCGGTAAAGCGGGTCGTCACCAGGAACTCGGCCGGCGGGAAGAACACGGCCATGAAGCGGCGCGTGACCAGGTCGTAGAGCTTTTGTTCCGGCTCGGACAGGTTCTTCGGCGCCACGCCGGTCGGGATGATGGCGAAGTGGTCCGAGATCTTGGTGTTATCGAAGATGCGCTTGTTCGGCTTGACCCAGCCGTTCTTGCTGATCTGCTTGGCGAACTGGTGGTAGTTGTTGTTTTCCGCCAGCGCTTCCATGGTCGACTTCACGGTACCGATATAGTCTTCCGGCAGGTGGCGCGAATCGGTACGCGGGTAGGTCAGGACCTTGTGCTTTTCGTACAGCGCCTGGGCCAGGCCGAGGGTGTTCTTGGCCGAGAAGCCGAAGCGGCCGTTGGCCTCGCGCTGCAGGCTGGTCAGGTCGAACAGGGCCGGCGCCATCGAGGTGGTCGGTTTCGATTCCTCGGTGACCACGCCCTGCTTGCCGCGGCAGGCGGCCGCGATCGAATCGGCGGCGGCCTTGCTCCACAGGCGCTCGGCGCGCTTTTCCGGATCGTTCTCGTCCTTCTTGAATTGTTGGTCGAGCCAGCGTCCTTCGTAGATGCCGGCGGCGCAGACGAACTCGGCGCGCACTTCCCAGTAGTCGCGCGGGACGAACTTCTTGATCTTCTCTTCGCGCTCGACCACGATCGACAGGGTCGGCGTCTGCACGCGGCCCACGGTCGTCAGGTAAAAGCCGCCCTCCTTCGAGTTGAAGGCGGTCATGGCGCGGGTGCCGTTGATGCCGATCAGCCAGTCGGCTTCCGAACGGCAGCGCGCGGCATCGGCCAGCGGCAGCATCTCTTCGTCGCTGCGCAGCTGGCGGAAGCCTTCGCGGATGGCGGTCGGCGTCATCGACTGCAGCCACAGGCGCTTGACCGGCTGCTTGGCTTTCGCGTTCTGCGCGATCAGGCGGAAGATCAGTTCTCCTTCGCGGCCCGCGTCACATGCGTTGATCAGGGTGGTGACGTCCTTGCGCTTGATCAGCTTGTTCAGCACCTTGAGGCGCGACTCGGTCTTCGCGATCGGGTTCAGCGCGAAATACGGCGGAATCATCGGCAGGTGGGTAAAGCTCCACTTGCCGCGCTTGACGTCATATTCTTCGGGCACCGCGATTTCCAGCAGATGGCCGACAGCCGACGACAGCACGTATTCGTCGTTTTCGAAATACTCATCGTGCTTGGTGAAGCCGCCCAGCGTCTTGGCGATGTCATTCGCGACGGAGGGCTTCTCGGCGATGATGAGGGTTTTGGTCATAGGGTTTCTCGTCGTACTTATATTAGAGGTCAGGCCTGCGCATCATACATGCTCGGAGGCGGAACCTAGTGTCTTGGTGGTAACAGTCCAGAATAAGCGGCCAATGATAAGCGCGTTATCGCGCTGTTCGCAAGTAGACTCTGCACCTCTGTTGTGCAGGGCAGGCAGATGCCGCGCTGAAACCGGGCACATCCGGCTCGGCCGCCTTCTGTGCATTTTGTTCTTGAAAGTGGGCGCTTTCCTACATGGTATCGGACCCCACACTGATAGAAGGGGTGCGGGCTTGCGCGCATGATCGCCCTGTTGGCGGGCAGGCTAGCCGCCGTTTTGATGGGAGGAAAACCATGAGCGACAAACACAAAGGCATGGTGAATGATCACGGGCGCAGCGTCTCGCGCGAAAAAATGGTGCCGGTAGCCGAAGGCAGCCAGCAGGGCAAGCCGCCGGGCGCGGTGGCCCCGTCGGCGCCGAACTCGCAATCCTGGACGCCGAATTCCGAGCAAGGTACGGTGGGCAATTCGCAATCGGGTTCGCTGGGCGCCCAGCAGCAAACCATGGGCGGCAACCCCGACCGCGGACGCGGCGTCGCATCGGAAAGCGGCAACTGGAGTGCACGCCAGAAAGGCCAGCGCATGCAGGCGCGCGCCGAGGAAGACCGGCTCGGCATGTCGCAGCAGTCCGGTTATGGCGGACTCGAACAGGACCAGCGCGCCGGCTCGCAAGAGTCGGCCGGCGGACCGGCAGCCTCGAAGCAGACCAGCGTGAGCGGCTCGCAGAGCGGCGGACAGCCGAACCAGCCGTCGTCGGACTACGGCAAGGGTAAGGGTAAATAAGCGACCAGGGGCGGCCGTGCCGCCCTTTCTTCGGCTTTGCAATTAAATCGCTTGCTATCTAATTTTGCGCGATGTATATTCCACACATGACGAACAAGAACGCCACCGGCAAGGATGCCTTCCTCCGGCTCGACAACCAGCTGTGCTTTGCCTTGTATTCCGCCAATCTGGCGATGAACAAAGTGTACCGCAAGCTGCTGGCCGAACTCGGCCTGACCTATCCGCAGTACCTGGTCATGCTGGTGCTGTGGGAAGGCGATGGCATCACGGTGTCGGAACTGGGCGAGCGCCTGTTCCTCGATTCGGCCACGCTCACGCCCCTGCTCAAGCGATTGCAGGCGGCCGGGCTGGTCAGCCGCGAACGCGGCATCGAGGACGAGCGGCAAGTGCTGGTGCGCCTCACCAGCGAAGGCCGTGCGCTGCGCAGCAAGGCGAAGTCGGTGCCGGAAAGCGTGTTCTGCGCCAGCGGTTGCAAGCCGGAACAGTTGCAGGCGATGCGGCGCGACCTGGAGCAATTGCGCACAAGTTTGTCCGAGCAGTTCGAATAGCACGGTGCGCCAGGGCTGACAAGTCGCCAGGGCGTATCAGCAGCAAGCCGCGCGACTAGATAGATAGCGCGCGATTTAATCGACAGCGATACGGTTACGTGGTCCGGTCGCTGCCTTTCATCACCACGCTTTGGAGAAAAACATGTCCGTCGAAAAAGTCCTGTACGTTGCCACTGCCACCGCCACCGGAGGCCGCGATGGCCGCGCCGTTTCTTCCGACAATCACCTCGACGTCGCGCTGGTCACGCCGCGCGAACTCGGCGGCGCGGGCGGCGCCGGCACCAATCCCGAGCAGCTGTTCGCTGCCGGCTACTCGGCCTGCTTCATGGGTGCGATGAAATTCGTGGCCGCCAAAGAGAAACTGGCCCTGCCTGCCGACACCACGATCCAGGGCCACGTCGGCATCGGTCCGATTCCGACCGGCTTCGGCATCGAAGTGACACTGGATATCTCGGTTCCGGGCCTGCCGCGCGAGACCGTGGAAGCGCTGGTGCAGAAGGCGCACGTCGTCTGCCCTTACTCGAACGCGACCCGCGGCAACATCGACGTCACGCTGAACGTCCTGTAAGCGCAAAAGAAAACGGCCTGCTGGAAAGCAGGCCGTTCGTCCTTCGTCTTGCAAGAATTCGTTATGCCAATCAGTGCAGCAGGCGCGGCGCCTGTTCGTCGTCGGAACCGAACCAGTCGTCGAACATCAGTGCGTCGGGCTCCTTGCCCTGGCTCCACATCAGCATCAGCACGATGATCTTCAGCTTGCTCAGCGTGACCGGCGATTCGTCGACCGCGAGTGCGCGTTCGATGATGATTTCGCGCTGCACCGGGCTGATCAAACGGGCGCTTTCCAGGAACTGGAT
Source organism: Massilia sp. YIM B02769 (assembly GCF_030411995.1). Lineage (GTDB taxonomy): Bacteria > Pseudomonadota > Gammaproteobacteria > Burkholderiales > Burkholderiaceae_D > Telluria. The sequence continues at coordinate 66,365 of NZ_JASNRC010000014.1, read as the reverse complement.
GAAGCCGATCGCTTCGCTGCCGAGTTCGAGATATTCCTCGTCCACGTAGTAGCGGGTGCCGGTGGAGGCGACCACGTCGGCCAGCTCTTCGGCCGCCATTTCATTCAAACCCGTGAGCCAGTCGATGGCCTCGCAAATCTCGAAGTCGTCGAAGCCGACGGCGGAGAGTTTGCGTGCCAGGGCTGCCGGCTCGGGGCAGGCTTCGGGACGATAGTACGTCTCGTAGAGGTAGACTAGGATGTCGAACATAGTGACGCTACTGTAGCAGCTAAGCTCGTCGCGGCACAAGCTTGCCGCGCGCCCGCGCACCCGCCACGCGTAATTCGTCGTTTTTCGGCCTTATCGGTTCGTATAGCTGTCTGACCAATTGTCGAGTTTACGTGCCCATTGGACATGCCGCTTCGCCTATTCAAAACCGCATTCAGGCCACCACGCGCTGTACCTTTCCACCAGGCAGGCGCTCGAGCAAACCGGCCATTTCCAGCGCCAGCAATTCCAGGCTGAGGGCGCCGACCGTGCTGCCCGAACGCAGCAGCAGCGTGTCGATGTCGACCGGCTCGTGGCCGAGATGGGCGAGCAGTCCGAGACAGGTTGTCTCAGTCGGCAAGCTCCCCGCGGGCGCCGGCGGCCGGGGCGCCAGCGCCAGCACGTCGCGCAGGTCGTCGATGCTGTCGACCAGGCGCGCGCCTTCGCGGATCAGTTTGTGACAACCCTTGGCCAGCGGCGCATGGATGGAGCCGGGCATGGCGAACACGTCGCGGTTCTGGTCGATGGCGACATGGGCCGTGATCAGGGAGCCGGAGCGTGCTGCCGCTTCCACCACCAGGACGCCTGCCGACAATCCGCTGATGATCCGATTTCGCTTGGGGAAATTGCTCGCGCTTGGCGCCGTGCCTGGCGGGTATTCGCTGACGATGCAGCCGCTGCGGGCGATACGCGCCCACAGTCCGCGGTTGCGCGTGGGATAAATGACGTCGGGTCCGGTGCCGACGACGGCGATCGTGGAACCGGCGCCATCGAGCGCGCCCTCGTGCGCGGCGGCGTCGATACCCAGCGCCAGCCCGGACACGATGCAGACGCCGTCCTGCGACAGGCAGCGCGCGAAGCTGCTGGCGTTGGCCTTGCCCTGGACCGTGGCGTTGCGGCTGCCGACAATCGCCAGTGCGCGCTGCCCCAGCAATCGGGCCTGCCCTTTTATATAGAGCAGCAGCGGCGGATCGGGGATAGCGGCCAGCGCCTGCGGGTAGCCGGGGTCGCCCAGGGCCAGCACATCCTGGCCTGGCTGCGCCGCCCACGCCAGGGCGGCGTCGAGCAATGGCGGGATGGAAGGCGGTGGCGGCGCGCACAAGGCACGCGCCACGCCTGGCGATACGTGCGCGGCCAGCGCCTCGTGGCCGGCCGCGAAGATGGCGGCAGGGGAACCGAAGGCATCGAACAGCAGCTTCGCAGTGAACGGCCCCACGCCGCTTGCCTCTTGCAGGCGCAGCCAGTCGGTGAGTTGAGCAATGCGGTCGTTGCTGCGGTCGCCGATGCGGCTGGCGGTGGTGGGGTCCGTGTCCTGCACGGTGGATTTACTCCGGTGATTTCGCCACGTCGCCGACTTCCACCGGCGCCGTCACTTGCATGATCAGGCCGTAGGAAACGCGCCCGAACACTCGGAAGATGAACAGGCTGCCATACTGCTCATCGGGAAGCTTGATTGTCGACTTGCGGAAACCGAGGAAGCCCTTGCGGCCTTCCGGGTCCGGCACCGTCTTCCCGAAATGATAGAGCTGCAAAACGGAGCCGACGTCGAGTCCGTCAATCGAACCCCGATTGACAGTCACGACCTGGCTCTGTCCGGCGTAGGTCACGCCGGCATAAATCGACATCACGCGCGCATCGATTGCTTGCAGCGGCGCATGCGGCACGTAGTTGCGCGCGGCCGGTGGCGGCGCCGGAACCAGGCGGTCGCCCACGCCCATCTCGCTCACCGAGCTCGAGACCGTAAAGGTGTGCACGTCGACGCCGGGCACGGCTGCCTTGACCAGCGAGACGGTGCCGACATAGGTGGCCTCGTGCGCCAGCACGGCGCCGGTCTGCGGGTCCTTCAGCGGGCCGCCCGGGCGGAACACCTGGAAACTGGTCACGCCGTTCAGTTCGCCGCGCACGTACACGCGGTCGCCGGCGCCCAGGTAGACGTGGTTTTCTTCCGAGGCCGCGATGCGCGGCGCGCTGGCCAGCTGGTCTTTCTCGATGATGAGCGGCTGGGTCAGGTAGGGTTCGATGACGCCGGCCGGGATGGATTGAATGGCATCGTTATCCAGGCCTTCGCTGCGCACTTGCGGCGACAGGCGCAGCAGGGGCGGCTCGCCGCGGCCATCGCCTTCGCCTGGTTTATTCAGCGACAGGCGGCCGCGCGCGCGGTCGAAGTAGACGATCTGGCCCGGATAAATCCAGTGCGGATTGCGGATTTCTTCGCGGTTCATGCCCCAGACCTGGGGCCAGCACCAGGGGTGTTGCAGGAAGGTGCCGGAAATATCCCAGAGGGTATCGCCCTTGACCACGCGATGCTGGTCCGGGGCATTCGGCTTGAAGGCGCATTCGGCGGCCTGGACGGGGCCGGCGACGACACACGCAACGAGCGCCGCCGCTGCAGCGCGGGTCACGACTGTGCTAAAATTTTTCATTGAAGACGTCCGTAAAGTGCGGCATTGACACGGAATTTGACACTGAATTACCTGGCTGCGCCCGTCACCTCGGCCAGCCGCGGCACAAGAGACAGCACGATTGAACACTCCCTGATCGCCAGGCGGATCACGAAGAGTTGCCGAACTGAATCAAATTCTGCACATAAATCCTTGAACTAGCAAGATAAACCGCGTCCTGCAGCAGGTGCGGCGTGTTGCATTCCTGCCCGTGTGCGCTTGTGCCTTACCCTTTGCCGCCCGCGTCCGTTAATCCTTATTCAACTGTTACCGATTACCCAATATGGCCCTCCTGAAGATCCTGCGCTACCCCGACCCACGCCTGCATAAGATTGCCCAGCCGGTGAGCGAGTTCGGCGAGCGCCTTGCCACGCTGGTGGCCGACATGGCCGAGACCATGTACGACGCACCGGGTGTCGGCCTGGCCGCAACCCAGATCGACGTGCACGAGCGCGTGATCGTGATCGACGTGTCGGAAACCCACGACGCGCTGCTGGTCTTCGTCAACCCGGAAATCACCTGGGCCAGCGACGAGAAGCAGGTCTACGACGAAGGCTGCCTGTCGGTGCCGGGCATCTACGACGGCGTCGAGCGTCCGGCGCGCGTGAAGGTGCGCGCCCAGGATGCGAAAGGCGACTTCTTCGAGATGGAATGCGAAGGCTTGCTGGCCGTCTGCATCCAGCACGAAATGGATCACCTGATGGGCAAGGTCTTCGTGGAATACCTGTCGCCGCTGAAGCGCAACCGCATCAAGGCCAAGCTGCAGAAGGAAGAGCGCGGCATGGAACGCGAAGCCGCCCTGCGCGCCGCTGGCCGCCGCTACTAAGGCGCCGCGCATGAAAGTCGTTTTCGCCGGCACGCCGGAGTTTGCCGCTGTCGCCCTGCGTCAATTGATCGCCGCCGGATTCGAGATTCCACTGGTACTGACCCAGCCCGATCGTCCAGCCGGGCGCGGCATGCAGCTGCAGGCATCCGCCGTCAAACAGGTGGCGCTCGAACATGACATCGCCGTGGCGCAGCCGCTGTCGCTGCGCATGGACAGCAAGGACCCGCAACGCGCGCTCGAGGCGGCCGAAGCCCACGCTCGCTTGAGCTCGCTCGATTACGACGTGATGGTGGTGGCGGCCTATGGCCTGATCCTGCCGCGCAGCACGCTCGACATTGCGCCTTGCATCAATATCCATGGCTCCCTGCTGCCACGCTGGCGCGGCGCGGCGCCGATCCACCGCGCGATCGAAAGCGGCGACCGCGAGACCGGCGTGACCATCATGGGCATGGAAGAAGGCCTCGATACCGGGCCGATGATGCTGATCGAGCGCGTGGCGATCGAGGATGCGGACACCACCGGCAGCCTGCACGACAAGCTGGCGGCCCTGGGCGGCACGATGATCGTCGAGGCGCTGCGGCGCATGGAACGCGGCGAATTGACTGCCACGCCGCAGCCGGAAGACGGCGTGACCTATGCGGCCAAGATTGCCAAGGAAGAAGCGAAGCTGGACTTCGCGCTGCCGGCCGTGGAGGTGTGGCGCAAGGTGCGGGCCTTCAATCCCTTCCCTGCGGCGCAGGGGACGGTGAACGGGACGGTGGTGAAGATCTGGAATGCGCAGTTGGCCGAGGGTTCCGGACCGGCGGGCAAGGTGCTTTCGGCAAATGCGCAGGATGGGATCGTGGTTGCCTGCGGCGAGGGTGCGCTTCGTTTGCTGGAGTTGCAAAAGCCGGGCGGCAAGCGTTTGCCGGCGGCGGAGTTTCTCAAGAGTTTTCCGCTTGAAGGGCAGATGTTTGTTTGATCTGCTCGGTGCGCATGAGGCAGACGTGATGTAGACGTACGGTGGGGTCATTGATGCCGGGGGCATCAATGACGTGCCCACGCGGAACGATGCGTCGCGTTTGCTTTTGAACGCGGCGACGACGCGTTCATGCCATTTCACGCGTTCGCGGCATGCCCGGGACGCGGCCAACACCAGGCGGCCCGACGGGTTTTTTATGAGGCTAGCGCTGTGCTGGCTTCCGCGTGGGCACGGGGTGCCCACCCTACGGTTGGCGCTAACGTCCGAACCCACCCTACGGTTGGCGCTAACGTCCGAATCCACGCTGCGTCTGATCGACGCTTGAATTCTTCGCCCCAAATGAAAAACGCGCCCTCGGGCGCGTTCGATGACAATTAATTGTCTGCTTGCGCAGCGCGTTGCGCGTCCATATGTTCGCGCAAGACCTGGTTGATGCGGGTCTGGTAACCTGGACCAGCCGCCTTGAACCATTCCAGCATGTCGACATCGAGGCGGATCGTCACGATCTGCTTCACGCCCACCGGCTGTTGCTTCGGTGCTGCTACATGGTTTTGCACCATAGCCTGATCCCAATCGGGTTCGTACTCTTTGTTCATGCAATCATCCCGTCTCTTTTAAAACGTGCCACATTCCTTATGGCATTTATTTATTGTCGTCGCTGTATGTATCCGTAAAATTGCTAAATGGTCGGGTTTTGTAACGTCATGTAACAATCGTCCGTATAAACACATAACGATACAATCTGCCGCCGCCAGGACCGGGCAGCGGGAAGCCAGGCCCTTGATGACGTATAATTTCAGACCGCCCGAACCGTGCCACCCCGCTCGCACGCTTATTGAAAGCCCGTCATGACCGTCCCGAAACACGCCACCTCCCCGATCGAAACCCAGCTGCGCGATATCCTGTCGCGCCGCATCATGATCCTGGATGGCGCAATGGGCACCATCATCCAGCAGTACAAGCTCGATGAAGCGGCCTACCGCGGCGGCCCGGACGGCCGCTTCGCCACGTTCGCCGCCCCCGAAGGCGCCGGCAACCGCGAGCTTTTCGTGAAGGGCAACAATGAGCTGCTCACCCTGACCCAGCCGCACGTCATCCAGGAAATCCACGAGCGCTACCTCGCGGCCGGCGCCGACCTGATCGAAACCAACACCTTCGGCGCCACGGGCGTGGCCCAGGACGACTACCACATGGGCCACCTGGCCTATGAAATGAACGTCGAAGCGGCGAAGCTCGCGCGCGCGGCCTGCGACAAGTATTCCACGCTTGAGAAGCCGCGCTTCGTTGCCGGCGCCCTCGGCCCGACGCCGAAGACAGCCTCGATTTCGCCGGACGTGAACGACCCGGCAGCGCGTAACATCACCTTCGATCAATTGGTCACGAGCTACCACGAGCAGGTGTGCGGCCTGGTCGACGGCGGCGTCGACGTGCTGCTGGTTGAAACCATCTTCGATACCCTGAACTGCAAGGCGGCGCTGTTCGCCATCGACCTGTATTTCGACGAGCACCCGGAGACGCCGCGCAAGCCGATCATGATCTCGGGCACGGTCACCGACGCCTCGGGCCGGATCCTCTCGGGCCAGACCGTGGAAGCGTTCTGGAATTCGGTGCGCCACGCCAGGCCGCTGACGGTGGGCCTGAACTGCGCGCTCGGCGCGGCACTGATGCGCCCGTACGCGGAAGAACTGTCGCGCATCGCGAACACCTTCGTCTGCATCTACCCGAACGCCGGCCTGCCCAACCCGATGAGCGATACCGGCTTCGACGAACTGCCGGCCGATACCTCGGCCCTGCTGCGCGAATTCGCCGACGCCGGCTTCGTGAATATCGCCGGCGGCTGCTGCGGCACCACGCCGGAACACATCGCGGCGATTGCCGACCTGCTCTCCACCGCCACCCCGCGCGCGATTCCGGACGTGCCGGTGGCGATGCGCCTGTCGGGCCTGGAGCCGTTCACGGTCGACGAATCCTCGCTGTTCGTGAACGTCGGCGAGCGCACCAACGTCACCGGCTCGAAGGCGTTCGCGCGCATGATCCTGAACGAGCAGTTCGACGAGGCGCTGTCGGTGGCGCGCCAGCAGGTGGAAAACGGCGCCCAGGTCATCGACATCAACATGGACGAGGCAATGCTCGACTCGCAGGCGGCCATGACGCGCTTCCTGAACCTGATCGCCTCGGAACCGGACATCTCGCGCGTGCCGATCATGATCGACTCCTCGAAGTGGAGCGTGATCGAGGCCGGCCTGAAGTGCGTGCAGGGCAAGGCCATCGTCAACTCGATTTCGCTGAAAGAAGGCGAAGAGGAATTCCTGCGCCAGGCTGTCTTGTGCCGCCGCTATGGCGCCGCCGTGATCGTGATGGCCTTCGATGAGATGGGCCAGGCCGACACCTACGAACGCAAGATCGAGATCTGCAAGCGCGCCTACGACACCCTGGTGCAAAAAGTGGACTTCCCGCCGGAAGACATCATCTTCGACCCGAACATCTTCGCGATCGCCACCGGCATCGAAGAGCACAACAACTACGCCAACGACTTCATCAACGCCACGCGCTGGATCCGCACCCACCTGCCGCATGCCAAGGTATCGGGCGGCGTGTCGAACGTGTCGTTCTCGTTCCGCGGCAACGACCCGGCGCGCGAAGCGATCCACACCGTCTTCCTGTACCACGCGATCAAGGCCGGCATGACGATGGGCATCGTGAACGCCGGCATGGTCGGCGTCTACGACGACTTGCCGGCTGAATTGCGCGAGCGCGTGGAAGACGTGGTGCTGAACCGCCGCGAGGACGCCACCGAGCGCATGATCGAATTCGCCGGCACCCTGAAGGCCGGCGGCGGCAAGCAGGAGCAGAACCTCGAATGGCGCAATGCCCCGGTCGAAAAGCGCCTGGCGCATGCGCTGGTGCACGGCATCACGCAGTGGATCGTCGAGGATACCGAGGAAGCGCGCCAGGCCGTGCTGGCGGCAAACGGCCGTCCGATCAACGTCATCGAAGGCCCGCTGATGGCCGGCATGGACATCGTCGGCGATTTGTTCGGCCAAGGGAAAATGTTCCTGCCGCAGGTGGTGAAATCGGCGCGCGTGATGAAGCAGGCCGTGGCCCACCTGGTGCCCTTCATCGAGGAAGAAAAAGCGGCGGAGGAAGCACGCACCGGCATCGTCGCCAAGCCAAAGGGCAAGATCGTCATCGCCACCGTGAAGGGCGACGTCCACGACATCGGCAAGAACATCGTCTCGGTAGTCCTGCAATGCAATAACTTCGAGATCGTGAACATGGGCGTGATGGTGCCCTGCTCCGACATCCTGGCCAAAGCCAAGGAAGAGAACGCCGATATCGTGGGGCTGTCCGGCCTGATCACGCCTTCGCTCGAAGAAATGGCCCACGTGGCAAAAGAGATGCAGCGCGATCCGTGGTTCCGCGAGCGCCAGATTCCGCTCCTGATCGGCGGCGCCACCACCAGCCGCGCCCACACGGCCGTGAAGATCGCACCGCACTACGACGGCCCGGTGGTCTACGTGCCGGACGCCTCGCGTTCGGTGTCGGTCGGCCAGTCGCTGCTGACCGAAGACACGCGCGCCCAGTACATGGCCGAGATCAAGGCCGACTACGAGCGCATTCGCGTCCAGCACGCCAGCAAGAAGGCGCTGCCGACGGTCACGCTGGCCCAGGCGCGCGCCAACAAGGCCAAGCTGGACTTCGCGCCGGTGAAGCCGAAGTTCATCGGGCGCCGCCTGTTCAAGAACGTCGACCTCGGCACGTTGGCGCGCTACATCGACTGGGGTCCCTTCTTCCAGACCTGGGACCTGGCCGGCCCCTACCCTGCCATCCTCACCGATGACGTCGTGGGCGAAGCGGCGACCAAGGTGTTTGCCGAAGGCCAGGCCATGCTGAAGAAAATCATCGAAGGCCGCTGGCTGACGGCGAACGGCGCGATCGCCCTGCTGCCGGCGAACAGCGTGCGCGACGACGACATCGAGATCTACACCGACGAATCGCGCGCGCAAGTGGCCTTTACCTGGCATGGCCTGCGCCAGCAAGGCGTCAAGCCGGTGGTCGATGGCGTACAGCGCCCGAACCAGTGCCTGGCCGACTTCATCGCACCGAAGGAAACCGGCGTGGCCGACTACATCGGCATGTTTGCCGTGACGGCCGGCCTCGGCATCGAGAAGTACGAGCAGCGTTTCGAGGATGCGCACGACGATTACTCGTCGATCATGCTGAAGGCCCTGGCCGACCGCCTGGCCGAAGCCTTTGCCGAATGGCTGCACGAGCGCGTGCGGACCGACCTGTGGGGCTATGCGACGGGCGAAGACCTGGACAACGCGGAACTGATCGCCGAAGACTACGTCGGCATCCGCCCGGCGCCAGGCTACCCGGCCTGCCCCGAGCACACGGTCAAGAAAGAGCTGTTCGAGACCCTGCAGGCCGAAGAGATCGGCATGCAGCTGACCGAGTCGTATGCCATGTATCCGGGCGCGGCGGTGTCGGGCTTCTACTTCTCGCACCCGGAATCGAAGTATTTTGTCGTCGGCAAGATCAACGACGACCAGGTCGAGGACATGGCGCAGCGCCGCGGCATGGACAAGACGGAACTCGAACGCCACCTGGCGCCGAATCTGTCATAAGCCTGACAGCAGGACGCAGGCGGAGCGGGACGCGAGAGGTGGCCCCGCTGTCGACAGGCAAGCGCTATCGTTCCCGCCACGGGAGCGATGGCGGGTGCCCCACCAGCCCCGCTCTACAAAACTGTCTTGTTTGACGTGTAAAAGCTGTCGCGTCCTGTCTTTTCTTGTCTCGCTTTTTTTCGAGACAAAACGAGACAAGATGCGACGCGATGCACAGGCCAAACGAGACACGATTGCAGAAGGCCCCTGAGGCCCCCTCCCCCAGCAAACGCATTTACTCAAAACAATTGCCCCGCCGACGCCGGGCGTTTTTCGCTGCTTACCCCGAAACAATTGCCCCGCCCGCGGCCGCTGAGCATCCACTCCTTGCCAAACCGCGTTTGCCTGCACAACCCTGGCAGCAGCAAGTACCGATCAGGATCGACAGAACTTTCCGGTTTTTCGATTGCCTAACCTGAGGGACCTCGGTCCGTAACCGGAGAAAGCCATGGCAATGCATCTTTCCACCAGGCGCTGGCAGGATCAGGCAATCCTGCTGCTGGGCGTCTGGCTGTTCGTCTCGCCCTGGGTGCTGGGCTACCCGAGCGAATCGCCGCCGGCGGTGAATGCCTTCATCGCCGGCGCCATCATCGCGGCGCTGGCCGCGTTCGACCTCTACAAGACCTACGTCTGGGCCGTGCTCGTGAACATCATCGTCGGCGCCTGGGTGGCGGTGTCGCCCTGGCTGGTGGATGTGATTTCCGACCGTCCCATGAGCGCAAGCATGCTCATCGTCGGGCTGGCGACCATCGTATTGGGTTTGTGGGAGATGCGTACCGACCCGGACCTGCATCAGCAGTGGGCCGGAACGTAGGAGCGAACACGGCGCTTCACGCTGCACGTCCGTTGTCGGTGATGATTGTAGGGTGGGCGCTCCGTGCCCACGCGTAATATTTGCAAAGTGTTGGCACAAAAGTGGGCCAACAATGTTCGCGGTTCACGCGTGGGCACGGGGCGCCCACCCTACGATATCCGAGGCCTGTGGCGGAAGACCGGTCGCAACGCCAAGCGTCATTTACTTCGCATTACGACTACAACGCGTAGCGCACCACCTTCTCGCTCCACTCGAAGGCCGCCATTTCCAGCTCCACCAGCTCATCCCCGCTGTCGGCCAGCTCGCCCAGCACCGGCAGCATCTCGTCGCCCTCTTCCATCCGTTCCAGCGATTCCGCCAGGCGCAGCAGTTCGCCGAAGAAGCCGCTGCGCTTGACCAGCGCGCTTGCGACTTCGTCGCTCACCGGAATCTGCTCGACCAGGTCGGCCATCGGCACCGAGAACAGCGCATCCATCAGCGACATGATGCCGACCGTGAACGCCACATCGGCCACCTGCCGCTGGCCAGGGCGCAGGCGCTGGGCCAGCAGCTCCATCAGGCGCGCACGGGTGCTGGCCAGCATCAGCAAAGGCGTCTGGGTATGGCCGCGCGTGCCTGGCTCGGCATACAGCATGATCTGCAGCCAGCGCTGCAACTGGCGCCGGCCCAGCACGATCAGGGCCTGGCTCAGGGAATCGATGCGCTGGCGCAGGCCGGCGGCCGGGGTGTTCACGATGCGCAGCAGGTTCACCGACAGCGAGACATCGCGCTTGATGGCGCGCTCGATCTCGATGTTGTCGGCGTCCGAGGTCACCAGGTTCATCAGCTCCATCAGCGCCACCTGCGAGGGCGACAGCTTGCGCCCCGCCAGCACCGACGGCTTGGCAAAATAATAGCCCTGGAAGTAATCGAAACCGAGATCGAGGCAGGTGCGGTACTCGGCCTGGCTCTCGACCTTTTCCGCGATCAGGCGTTTGCCGGTACCGCGCAGGCGCGGCACGATCGCCAGCATGGTCACCACCGGGGTGGCACGCAAGTCGACCTTCACGAAGTCGAGCAGCGGCAGCAGGCGGCCCAGGCGGTTGCCGTGGCTGGAGGCCTCGGCGGCGAAACGGAAGCCATGCCCGGCCAGCTCGGCCAGGCGCCACAGCACGGCGTCGGTCGCTTCCACCGAGCCCGTCAGTTCGAGCACGGTGCGCTCGCGCGGCAGGAAGGCGAAGATGTCGCTCATCAACACGTCGGTATCGACGTTCAGGAAAGCGACGGCATCGCCCACCGCGCGCGGCAGGCCGAGCTGGGCCGCGTGGGCCAGCACGCCGGCGCTGGCGGCCAGGCCCGAATCGATGTCGGCATTGCCGTCTGCGCGGTTACGGAACAGTAGTTCGTAGCCGAACAAGGCCTGGTTGCGGTCGAGCAGGGGCTGGCGCGCCAGGTAGAAATTGCGTAGCTGCAGAGGCTGGGATGCCTGGTCGAGGCTGGCGGTATCGGTCATCGCGTTCCCGGGGAGAGGTTCAAGCCGCCCACTCTACCCCATTCTCAGCAATTAGTGGATTTTTGGCATCGTCATGCGGCAAAAAAAGATGCCGTAATGCCAAATTTACAGCGCCAGCGGCGAGCCGTCGACGAACAGCTTGAGTTCGCCGGGTTCGAAATGGGTCCAGCTTTCGTTGTTGGTCAGCGGTTCCGTCACGATGATGGCCACCCGGTCGTTCGGCGTCGTCACCTGGGAAAAGTCGACCGACAAATCCTCGTCGGACAGGCAGGCGGCCGTGAACGGATACTGGCGCACGATGTAGCAGAGCTTGGTCGAGCAATGCGCGAACAAGGCCGTGCCGTCGGACAGCATCATGTTGAAGGTGCCGTAGGCGGCGATCTCGCGCACCAGTTCCTGCAAGGCCGCATGCAAGTCGTCGCGGCCGGGCTGGCTGTCGCCGAAGCGGCGCCGCAATTCCTGCAGCAGGTAGCAAAAAGCCAGTTCGCTGTCGGTATTGCCCACCGGGCGGAAGGCGCCATCGAGTGTTGGTGCGAATTCCTTCAAATCGCCGTTGTGGGCGAATACCCAATAGCGCCCCCACAGCTCGCGCACGAAGGGATGGCAGTTTTCCAGCGCCACCTGGCCTTGCGTGGCCTTGCGGATGTGGGCGACGACGTTGGTCGACTTGATCGGGTAACGCTTGATGAGTTCGGCAATCGGCGAGGCGATCGCGGCCTGGTGGTCGACGAAATGGCGTACACCGGCGCCCTCGAAAAAGGCGATGCCCCAGCCGTCGTGGTGGGTATCGGTGCGGCCGCCGCGGTGGGCGAAGCCGGTGAAGGAGAACACAATGTCGGTCGGGACATTGCAGTTCATTGCAAGAAGTTGGCACATGGCGCGCAGCTTACCATGGCGATGGAGGAGGAAGCGGCGCCGGCCACGTAGCCGGCGCTGGGCTTGTCAGGATAAGGCTTAGTGCAGGACGACCGGTTGGCTCATCAGGGTGTCGTAGGAGCCGAGGAAATCGTCGATTTCTTCCATGGTCGGTTCGCTTGCGATCAGGTTGTTGACGTCGCGCCGGAACGACTGCGCCAGTTTGCCGCCGATGAACGCTTCGCGACGGCCGGCTTTGTCGACGATTTCGTAACCGCCGAAGCGCAGGGCTTCGAGGTCGCGATCGACGCCAAATTCGACCACGCTGTACTGTTCGCTGTTATAGATCATGTTCATGATGACTCCTTCTCTCGATCAGAGTGTTGGACCAGCCACGCGGCGGCGGGCGGCTGGCTTCGACTTCAGTGAAGAGGTGGGGCTGCGCGAACCGATTTCAAGTGTGCCGGTCCGGCGTCAGTGATAACAATTGATCGTATGGTGAACTGCTTAACCATGATCGCAACTGACCTAGGTGTTCGCCGCTGGCCAGGCCGATGAACAAGCGTGTCGGGTGCTGGCGCAGAAGACGATTCAATGTAACACGCATCACGAGATTTCCCGCGCAGCAAAGGCAACCGGGCGCGATGCGTGCGAGCAGCAGCGTGGGAGAAGCGTCCAGGAGGAGTGTGCCGTCGGGCAGGCCTTCGAGGATGACGGCCGTGGCGCCCTCCCCGGCCGGGTCGATCAGGGCGGCAATCGCCGCCTCGCGCCGGCCGGCGCCCGGCCCGGTGACGATGGTAGTGGGAATCAACAGATAGCGGCCTGGGCGCAGGCAGCGTGAACGCGCGCCGCGCTCACCCGCCGCGCTTGCCGAGCTTGCCCGGCTCGACGCCCAGTTGCTTGAGCTTGCGGTACAGGTGGGTACGCTCGAGACCGGTTTTTTCGGCCACGCGCGTCATGCTGCCGCCTTCGCGTCCCAGGTGGTGCTCGAAGTACATGCGCTCGAAGGCGTCGCGCGCTTCGCGCAGCGGCAGATCGAACGACAGCGTATAGCCCTGGGTGTCGCCATGGCCGACCACGCCCACGCGTGCGCCGTTCACCGGCGCCGGCATCGGCTGCGGCGCGTACATCGGGGCGCTGGCCACCGGCATGGCCTCCATCACGGGCGGCGGCATCACCGGACGCGGCGGCGGGCTTGGTGCGCGCGCCACTTCCTGGGCGCGGGTGAGGCCTTGCTGCACGGCCTTCAGCAGCTTTTGCAGGGCAATCGGTTTTTCCAGGAAGTTCAGGGCGCCGATGCGGGTTGCCTCCACCGCGGTATCGATGGTGGCGTGGCCGGACATCATGATGACCGGCATCGTCAGCAAGCCGTCGCGCTGCCACTCCTTGAGCAGGGTGACGCCGTCGGTATCCGGCATCCAGATATCGAGCAGCACCAGGTCGGGTGCGCCTGCCGCGCGTGCTTCGCGCGCCTGCTGCGCGTTTTCCGCCAGCGTGATTGCGTGGCCTTCGTCTCCCAGGATTTCCGAGAGCAGCTCGCGGATGCCCATTTCATCATCAACTACGAGTATGTTCGCCATCTTTTGCCTTCCGTCTCCGCCCGTGTTTGCCGTGATTCGTCAGTCGTGATTTTATGCCTGATTTACACTTCGGCCAAGTTCGCCTCTTGTGCTAACTTTAACAGCAAAATGAATACCGACGCGCCACTTCCGTCCGGACGGTTCTGAATATCGATGCGGCCGCCATGTTCGTCGACGATCTTCTTCACCATCGGCAGGCCGAGGCCGGTGCCGCGCGCCTTCGATGTGACATACGGTTCGAACGCGCGCGCCAGGATTTTCGGCGCGAAGCCGGGACCGTTGTCCATGATCGCCAGGCGCACCGCGGTGCCGGCCGTGCCGTCGGCGCCAGTGTAGCGGATGATCTCGGTGGCGACGTCGATGCGCGGCGCGGGCGCATTCGACGCCGAACCTGGCCCACGGTCGGCCAGCGCATCCTGGGCGTTCTGCAGCAGGTTGTGGATCACCTGGCGCAATTGGGTGGCGTCGCCCATCACCGGCGGCAGGTTCGGCGCCAGCGCGGCGTGGATGATGTCGGAGGCGTCCTCGGCCAGGTACAGGTTCAGGATCTGCTCGATCAGCCCGTTCAAGTCGAGCGGTTCCAGCACCGCCGGCGGCGTGCGCGCGTAGTCGCGGAAGTCGTCGACCATGCGCTTCATGGCGTCGACCTGGTTGACGATGGTGGACGTCGCGCGCGCCAGCAGGGCGGCGTCGGCTTCATCGAGCTTTTCCTCGAGCTTCATCTGCAGGCGCTCGGCCGACAGCTGGATCGGGGTGAGCGGGTTCTTGATCTCGTGCGCCAGGCGGCGCGCCACCTCGCCCCAGGCCACCGAGCGCTGGGCCGAGATCACGTCCGAGATATCGTCGAACACCACGATGAAGCCGCTGCCCGCCCCCACCGGCAGGCGCGAGCCGCGCGTCAGCAAGGTGGTGTCGTGGTCTTCGCCGGGGCGCGGGATCTCGATCTGCTGCTGCCAGTGGGTGCGCTGGCGCGCGCTGCCGGCGGCCGATTGCGCGCTCTGGGCCGAGAAGGCGCGCGTGACGCAGTTGGCGAACACGTCCAGTCCTTCGATCTTGTTCAGCGGCCCGTTCAGGTGGCCATGCTCCATCTGCAGGATGCGGCAGGCGGCGTCGTTGGAATTGACGACCGTGCCTTCGGCGTCGAGCACCAGCACGCCGGCCGACATGTTGGCCAGCACCGACTCCAGGTGGGCCTTGGCGCTTTGCAGGGCCGCGCGGTTGCGCTCGACGGCGCTCCTCGCTTCGAACAGCTGGCCGGTCATGGCGTTGAAGGACTGGGTCAGGGTGCCGAGTTCGTCGCGGGTCTCGACGATCGGGCGCGGCGACAGGTCGCCCTCGGCCACCGCCTGCGTGCCCTCGGCCAGCACCAGCAGCGGCTGGGCCAGGTTACCGGCCATCAGCACCGCGGTGCCGATGGCGCCGAAGATCACCAGCAGCAAGGTCAATGTCAGGGTGCGGATGTACATCTGCTGCAGGCCTTCGCGCGCCACCGAGCGCTGGCGGTATTCGCTGAAGGCGCTGCGCAGGACTTCGGCATTCGTGGCCAGGTTCACCGGCACCGCCTGCATCATCTGCAGGTAGCGCGGCGCCATGCCGGGCGGCTCGGGCACGGCCAGCACCACGCGCAGGCGCAGGCCGGTGGCGGCGTCCAGGGCATTCTGGGAGTCGAGCCCGGCCTCGCGGAAGTCGAGCTCGATGCCGCCCTCGGGCCGCGCATAACCACCCGGCATGGCGGCCTGGCGCAGCATCTGCGGGGTCGGCAGGTCGGGCGTGAGGTCGGCGCGCCGGTCCTCGCTGGCGCTGGCCATCAGCTTGCCGTCGGCGTCGAGCAGCATCGCGCTCTGCATGCCTTCGATGCCGTGGATCGCCTGCGACAGCGCCAGCTGGGCGCCGAAGTCGCTCTGTCCGGACAGGGTCGCCGACACGGTCAGGGCGCTGGCCACCAGGTCGGCCTGGGCTTCGTCGAGCGCGGCGCGGCCCAGGTTCAGGCCCGAGGACAGCGCGGCCTCGATCTTGACGTCGAACCAGGATTCGATCGAATGCGAGACGAACTGCACCGACACCATGAAGATCACCAGGCCGGGCAGGATGCCGATGCCGGCGAACAGCAGCACCATGCGCGCCATCAGGCGCGAGCCGAAGCGCTTGGCCTTATAGCGCGAGTACAGGCGGCCGAGGGCCACCACCACCAGGATCAGCAGCAGGAAGGCGATGGTGGCGTTCAGCCCCAGCAGCCAGGAATAGTAACGGTCGAAGAAGCCGGAGTTGTCGGAAGCCGAGGCGAGCAGGAACAGCAGGATCGAGACGACCGCCCCGCCGACCACCAGCGCGTAGCGCATGGCCTGGTTCACGCCGCCCTCCCTTTACTCCGCACGGTAATTGAAGGTCTTCCGGTTCGAGGCGAGGCGCCAGTCGGAATTCGAGAAGGCGCTGACCTGCAGGGGTTTCTGCAGGTAGTCGCGGTCCATGAACATGCGCAGGCTGACTTCATACGTCTCGCCGTGCTTCAGGGCGCCCTTCGGCGCGATCGACCAGCGGCCCGGACGGCGGATCTGGAACATCGCCTCGTCGAGGGTCTGGAAGGTCTGCTGGACGCTGCCGACCGCGGCCACGTAATACTGGCGCAGCAGCACGTCGTAGGAGATGCTGACGGTGCGCTTGGCGAACACGGCGCGCTCGTCGCGCCAGTACCAGCGCGGGCGCACCAGTTCGATCTCGGTGGTGAAGTAGAGCTTGACGCCGTGCTGCAGGGCGTCTTCGAGCTCGCGGCTCAGGTCGAACGAGTAGTTGGCGGCGAGCCGGTAGCCATCGTCGCCGGCCTCGATTTTCGCCATCGTGATGTCGATCCCGTCGGCCGCCTGCGCCGTTGCGCACGCGAAGACCAGCAGCAACTGGCAGGCGAGGAGGCGGAAAAATCGTAAAGTCACAGGTGGCCGGAACCTAAATTAATCGAGCGAATTGTGGAGCGTACTACGCACCCTTCTTGTGGAAGAGCGCATAGAACAGACCGTCATGATCCAGCCCGGCGCCGCTCATGGGTAGCAGCTGGCCTGGCGCATCGAGGCGGATGGCGTCGTCGTGGCGCGCCGCGAACGCGGCCGCCTGCGCCTCCGATTCCTGGGGCCAGAGCGAACATGTCACAAACAGCAATTTACCATCGGGCCGCAGCATCTGCCAAAGATTGTCGAGTATCTGCGCGGAAAGTGTTGTAAGTTGGCGCGTGTCGGTCTTGCGGCGCAGCCAGCGGATATCCGGGTGGCGGCGCACGATGCCCGAGGCCGTGCACGGCACGTCGGCCAGGATACGATCGTATTGACGGCCATCCCACCAGCCTTGGGTCTGCGCTTCGGCGGCCACCAGCGCGGCTTCCAGGCCGAGGCGGCCGAGGTTGTCGCCGACGCGTTTCAGGCGCTGCGGATCGGCGTCGACCGAGGTCAGTTCCACGTCGGCGAGTTCGAGGATGTGGCCGCTCTTGCCGCCCGGCGCCGCGCAGGCGTCGAGCACGCGCATGCCATCGCGCAGGTCGAGCAGCGGCGCGGCCAGCTGGGCGCCGGCGTCCTGCACCGACACCAGGCCGTCGTGGAAGCCGGGAATCTGCGCCACGTTCACGGCCTGGCGCAGGCGCAGCGCCTGCGGGCCGACCTGATCGAAGGCGACGCCCTCTTCCTGCAAGCGCTGCCCGTAGGCCTCGAGCGAGGTCTTGCGGGTATTCACGCGCAGGGTCAGCGGCGGATGGGTGTTGCCGGCCGCGAGGATGGCTTCCCAGTCTTTCGGGTAGGCGGCGCGGGTGGCGTCGATCCACCACTGCGGGTAGCTCCACTGCGCGAACGGATCGGCCAGCGCCTGCCGCACCAGTGCTTCGCGCTCGCGCAGGAAGCGCCGCAGCACCGCGTTCACCATCGCCTTGGCGTGGGCGAAGTCGGGGTGGCTGGCGGCCGCGGTGACGGCCTGGTCGACCACGGTAAAGGCTTCGTAGGGCGCCTCGCCCTCGGCCGGGTCGAGCAGCGCCAGCGCGCAGCACAGCAGGCCGGACAGCTGCGGCGCGTCCGGCGCCTTGGTCGTCATCAGGCCGAGCAGGGTTTCGCTGCGGCCCATCTGGCGCATGCTGCGGTAGGCCAGGTCCTGGATCGCGCCGCGCGCCTGGGGCGTGACGCCGAAGGTCGTAAACACATGCGACAAGGCCTGGGGCAGCGCGGTGCCGGCGCCGACCTGGGCGATGGCGTTCGACGCGCCGAGCAGGGCCAGCGCCAGCGAATCGGGCGGCAGGTTCGGCACGTAGTCGGGCTGGAAGTGCTGCTGGACCTCGTAGCTGGGTTGCAGCCGTTCCCGCACCTGCTCCTTCGGCTGCGCGCGGGGTGGCTGGGGACGCTGCGCCTGCGGCCCGGCTTCGGCCTTTGCTGCCGGCCGGCCCTGCCCCGCTCCCGGGGCGGCCGCCTTTGCCGCAGGCTTGGCCGCCGGCTTGCCGGCCGGCTGGGCGAACCGGGCCGCGGGATTGCCCACCTTCTTCGGCGCCGGTTTGGCGGCGCCGCCGGACTGGGGTTTGATGGTGAGCGTAGGGCGCTTGTCGGTCATGGTTACGGGTCAATACGGAAAGGCGACATTGTAACGGTACAGCCTTTGGCTGCGCTTAAAGCCCGGGCCGCGGCCCGGCCGCGGGGCATATTCGGCGTTGCGGCAAACCAGTATAATGAATCCTGATTGCCGTGGCCGCGCGCCACCGCCCCATTCGAACTCACCGTACATTACCCATGCTCGCCCAACAAAAACAAGCGATCGTTGCCCTGTTCCAGGCCGCCCTTGCGCCGATCGTCGCCGGCACCGATCTCGTTCCAAACATCGTCCTCGAACGCCCGCGCGATCCGTCGCATGGCGACATCGCCTGCAACATCGCCATGCAGCTGGCCAAGCCACTGAAGACCAACCCGCGCGAACTGGCCACGCGCCTGGTCGCGGCCCTGCTGGCCGACCCGCAGGCCGCCGGCCTGGTCGAAGCGGCCGAGGTGGCCGGACCCGGCTTCATCAACCTGCGCGTGGCGGCAAGCGCCAAGCAGTCGGTGGTGCGCAGCATCCTCGAGCAGGGCGAGGCCTTCGGGCGCGGCACGGCCGGCGCGGGCCACCACGCCATCATCGAATTCGTGTCGGCCAATCCGACCGGTCCGCTGCACGTTGGCCACGGCCGCCAGGCCGCGCTGGGCGACGCCCTGTCCTCGCTGTTCGAGGCGCAGGGCCACCAGGTGACGCGCGAGTTCTACTACAACGACGCCGGCGTCCAGATCGCCACCCTGGCCACCTCGGTGCAGGCGCGCGCACGCGGCTTCAAGCCGGGCGACGCCGAATGGCCCGAATCGGCCTACAACGGCGACTACATCCAGGACATCGCCGACGACTTCCTGTCGAAGAAAACCGTGTCCGCCAGCGACGGCGAACCGGCCACCGCCAGCGGCAATATCGAGGACATCGAATCGATCCGCCGCTTCGCCGTGACCTACCTGCGCAACGAGCAGGACATCGACCTGCAGGCCTTCGGCGTCAAGTTCGACAACTACTACCTCGAGTCCTCGCTGTATGCCGACGGCAAAGTGGACGAAGCTGTCCAGGCCCTGGTCGACGCCGGCGTCACCTACGAGCAGGACGGCGCCCTGTGGTTGAAGACCACCGACTACGGCGACGACAAGGACCGCGTGATGCGCAAGTCCGAAGGCGGCTACACCTACTTCGTGCCGGACGTGGCTTACCACATGCAGAAATTCCGCCGCGGCTTCGACCAGGCCATCAACATCCAGGGCAGCGACCACCACGGCACCATTGCCCGCGTGCGCGCCGGCCTGCAGGCCGTGAACATCGGCATCCCGCAGGGCTACCCCGACTACGTGCTGCACAAGATGGTCACCGTCATGAAGAACGGCGAAGAGGTCAAGATCTCGAAGCGCGCCGGTTCGTATGTCACCGTGCGCGACCTGATCGAATGGTCGGGCAACGGCGACATCACGCGCGGCCGCGACGCCGTGCGCTTCTTCCTCATCTCGCGCAAGGCCGACACCGAGTTCGTGTTCGACGTCGACGTCGCGCTGAAGACCTCGGACGAAAACCCGGTCTACTACGTGCAGTACGCCCACGCGCGCATCTGCTCGGCCCTCAGCAACTGGGGCGGCGACGAAGCCACGCTGGCGAACGCCGATCTGTCGGTGCTCACCACGCCGCACGAAGCGAGCCTGCTGTCGAAGCTGGCCGCCTACCCGGAAATGCTGGCGCGCGCCCAGGCCGAACTCGGCCCGCACCAGGTGGCCTTCTACCTGCGCGAACTGGCCGGCGAACTGCACAGCTACTACTTCGCCCACAAGTGGCTGCTCGACGACGACGAGCAGCTCAAGCTGGCGCGCCTGGCCCTGGCCACCGCCACCCGCCAGGTGCTGCGCAACGGCCTGGCCCTGATCGGCGTGTCCGCGCCGAACAAGATGGAACGCGCGCCAAGCGACGACCAGGACGCCGCACCAGCCGATCAACCAGCATAAGCACAGCAACCATGACCGCCACCATTCGTTTCCCTTCCCGCCAGCGCGGCAGTACCCTGACCGGCATCATCATCGGCCTGATCATCGGGCTGGGTATCGCGGTGGCGGTGGCGCTGATGATCACCAAGGGCGCCTCGCCCTTCACCGACCGCTCGAACAAGATGGGCCGCCCGGCCGATCTCGACCCGAGCCAGGCCAGCGATCCGAACAAGCCGCTGTACGGCAGCCGCGACGCCGCGCGCCAGGCCAACAAGCAGCTGAGCGAGCGCGAGGCCGCGAAAGCGGCCGCACCGGCCCCGGCGCCGGCCGCCGCCACCGAAGCCGATCCGCTCGGCGAAGCGATCGCCGGCATGAGCGAGGCCGCCGAGCGCAGGCCTGCGGCCCCGGCCGCCGCACCGGCTCCGGCTCCGGCTCCGGCCGCCGCTCCTGCCGCCGCTGCCGCCGCCGCGCAGAACGCCGCCGGCGCCAGCGCCGGTGGCGACGACAAGTACGTCTACTATCTGCAGGCCGGCGCCTTCCGCGAAATGTCGGACGCCGAGAACACCCGCGCCAAGCTGGCCCTGCTCGGCTTCGAAGCCGCGATCAGCGACCGCACCAGCGACAGCGGCGTGCTGCACCGCGTGCGCCTCGGCCCATTCAACCAGGTCGAAGCCGTCAACAAGGCGCGCGCCAAGCTGCTCGACAGCGGCATCGACGTCGCCATCGTCCGCAACCAGAAATAAGCAACCAGGAGAATTCGATGCACCTGCTTCGCCGCCTGCTGTGCAGCGCCCTCGTCCTCGCCGGCGCCACGGCGCTCCTTCCCCCCGCCGCCGCTGCGCCGGCCGCGCCGAAAGAAGGCGTGCAATACCAGGTCCTGCCGCAACAACAGGAAACCCAGGCCGGCAAGGCGGTCGAAGTGACCGAGTTCTTCGCCTATTACTGCCCGCACTGCAACGCCTTCGAGCCGCTGCTGTCGGAGTGGGTCAAAAAGCAGGGCAACAACATCGTCTTCAAGCGCGTGCACGTGTCGGCCGGCCCGCGCGTGGTGCCGCAGCAGCGCCTGTTCTACACGCTCGACGCCATGGGCCTGCTCGGCCAGTACCACGAAAAAGCCTTTGCCGCGATCCATGAAGGGCGCCTGCGCTTCGCCGACGACGAGGAAGTGTTCGACTGGGCGGCGAAAGCCGGCATCGACCGCGCCCGCTTCACCGACACCTACCGCTCGATGGGCGTGAGCGGCAAGCTGCGCCACGCCGCCTCGATGATGGACGCCTACAAGGTCGACCACTGGCCTTTCGTGGCCATCGACGGCCGCTTCGTCACCTCGCCTTCGATGGCGAACAAAGGCGACACCGGCGCCCGCACCGAAACCGAGCAGCAGCAGGTGGCGCTGGGGGTGATGGACGCACTGGTCGCGAAAGCCCGAGCGGACAAGAAATGACCCGCGGGGGTCGTGCAGACCGCGTCTTCATCACCGGCGCCTCGAGCGGCATCGGCGCCGCACTGGCGCGCGAGTATGCCGCGCGCGGCGCCACACTGGGCCTGGTGGCGCGCCGCGGCGAGCTGCTGGCCGAGCTGATCGCCTCCTTGCCGCACCCCGAACGCCACCGCAGCTATGCGCTCGACGTGCTCGACCACGCCGCCCTCGACGCCGCGGCCCAGGACTTCATGCAGGCCTGCGGCGGCGCCGACATCGTGATCGCCAGCGCCGGCATCTCGCACGGCACCCTGACCGAAAGGCCTGAAGACCTGCCGGTCTTCGCCTCGGTGTTCGCCACCAACGTCAACGCCACCGTCGCCACCTTCGCGCCTTTCATTTTCCAGATGAAGGTGCAGGGCACGCCCTGCCGCCTGGTGGCGGTCGGCAGCGTGGCCGGCGTACGCGGCATGCGCGGCGCCGGCGCCTACTGCGCCTCGAAGGCGGCCGTGCACGCCTACTGCGAATCGCTGCGGCTGGAACTGAAGCGCTCCGCGATCCGGGTCGTCACCATCGTGCCCGGCTATATCGATACCCCCATGACCCGCAACAACCGTTTTCCCATGCCTTTCCTGATGCCTGCCGAACGCTTCGCCGCCAGGGCCGCCAACGCCATCGCGCGCGGCGACAGCTACCGCGTGCTGCCCTGGCAGATGGGCGTCGTCGCCAGGCTGCTGCGCGCCCTGCCGAACCCCTTGTTCGACCTGATGTTTTCGCGCGCGCCCCAGAAACGCCGCAAGGAGGCCGCATGATCGCGCCCCTGCTGACGCCCATGACCGCTCTCGATATCGGCGCGCGCTCGCAGGCCGGCGTGGCGGTGGAAGTGGTTGAGACAACCGGTTCCACGAATGCCGACCTGCTGGCGCGCGCCGCCTCGCTCGATGCCCCGCTGCTGCTGGTGGCGCGCAACCAGACCGCCGGCCGCGGCCGCGCCGGACGCAGCTGGCTGTCCTCGAGCGAAGGCTCGCTGACGTTTTCGCTGGCGTGGAAGTTCGACGGCGGCGTGCAGCGCCTGGCCGGCCTGCCGCTGGCGGTTGGCGTGGCGCTGGCCGAGACCCTGGATACACTCGGCGTGCAGGTTGGCCTGAAGTGGCCGAACGACGTGCTGCGCGACGGCGACAAGCTGGCCGGCATCCTGATCGAGACCCAGGGCGCCCCCGGCGGCGGCGTCTGGACCGTGATCGGCATCGGCCTGAATTTGCTGATGCCCGACGAAACCGAGGCCCTGCTCGGGCGCAGCATCGCTTCCCTGCCCTGGCTGGCGCGGATGGACCGCAACGCGCTGATGGCGGCCCTGCTCGACGGCCTGGCCGGCGCCCTGCGCGAATTCGACGGCGCCGGCTTCAAGGCCTTTTCCGCGCGCTGGAACCGGCGCCACGCCTGGCAAGGAGAAACCGTGGTCATCCTCGACGCCGGCAAGGTGCTGCACGAAGGCGCGGCCGCCGGTGTCGACGACACGGGACGCCTGCTGCTCGACACGCATGAAGGCCGCATCACGGTGCTGGCCGGCGATGTGTCGTTGCGGATGAAAGCGTCGTGAGCATGCTGCTGCTGGTCGATGCCGGGAATACGCGCGTGAAGTGGGCGCTGGCCCGGGACAGTGCGGCGCCGGGGAACTGGATCGCCAGCGGCGCGGCCCTGCACGACGGTCTCGATGCGCTGGCCGGCGAATGGCAGGCGCACGGGGTGACGCGGGCGATCGTCTCGAACGTGGCCGGGCCCGCGCTGCGCGAACGCCTGGCGGCCCTGCTCGGGCCGATCGCGGTCGACTGGTTCGCTTCCAGCGCCGAACGCGCGGGCCTGGTCAACGGCTACCGCGAACCGGCGCGCCTGGGCTGCGACCGTTTCGCCGCCGCCATCGGCGCGCGTGCGCTGGCGCCGGGCCAGGCGCTGGTGGTGGCCACCTGCGGCACCGCGACCACGGTCGATGCGGTAACGCCCGATGGCCGCTTCCTGGGCGGGATGATCTTGCCGGGCCTGGCCCTGATGGCCGGCGCGCTGGCGCGCAACACGGCCCAGCTGCCCCAGGCCATGCCGGGTGCGGCGCCCCCGCCCCTGTTTGCCGACAACACGAACGATGCGATCGTCTCGGGCTGCCTGTCGGCCCAGGCCGGCGCCATCGAGCGCGCGGTGGCCGGGCATGGCGGCGCGGCCTGCGTCCTCTCGGGCGGCGCGGCGCCGTATATCGCTCCCGCGCTCAAGCTTGCGTACAAGCTGGTCGATAATATCGTGCTGGTCGGTCTGCACGCGGTGGCGCGCGCGGATGCGGCGCAGGGAGAATCGGACTATGGGGGCTGAGGCGTGCTGAAATTCGTATTCTGGGCTTTGCTGGCCGCGAACGCGCTGCTGTTCGCCTATGGCCGCGGCTTGCTGGGCAGCGCCGACGGCGAGGTGCGCGAGCCCGCGCGCCTGACCAGGCAGCTGGCGGCCGACAAGCTGGTGCTGCTATCCGGCGAACAGGCGCAGGCACTGGCTGCCGCCGCCAAGACCGAGGACAGCGGGGCCGAGGCCGAAGAAGCGCCGGCCGCACCCGAACCGGCGGCCCCCGAACCGGCGGCGCCGCCAACTCCGGCTTATGCCTGCCTCGAGACCGAAGCCTATGCCCCGCCCGACGCGCGCCGTTTCGAGACCCGCCTGGCGCGCCTGGAACTCGGCGCGCGCCAGATGCGCCTGGCCGTGCCCTACCAGGAAGTGACCAGCCACCTGGTCTACCTGCCGCCGAACGGCGGCAAGGAAGGCGCCGAGCGCCGCGTGGCCGAGCTGCGCGAACGCGGCATCAGCGATTATTTCGTCATGCAGGGCGATTCGCCGCTGCGCTGGGCGGTGTCGCTGGGCGCCTTCAAGACCGAAGCCTCGGCGCGCACGCTGGCGGCCGAACTGGCGAAAAAAGGTGTGCAGGGCGTGCGCGTGCTGCCGCGCGGGCCGCAATCGAACCGCTTCGCCTACCGCTTCCGCGATATCGATGGGCCGACGCGGGCGCGCATCCTCGAGGCCGGGCGCGGGATGGAAGCGACGATTCTGCACATTTGCAAGTAACCGGGCCGCTGGTTCGCGCCTGTTCCAGGCGGTGGGTTCGAGAACCCACCCTACCGCCGATACCTTGGGGTGGGTTCTCGAACCCACCGCCCC
>NZ_JASNRC010000014.1:0-41296 GCF_030411995.1 Massilia sp. YIM B02769 | reverse complement strand
CCTCCCCCCCCCCCCCCGCCCCTATCCTTTACCGCTTCACCACGATCGGCTTGATCCCGAGACCCGACGGCAAGCCGCGCGCCGCTTCCTGCGCCGCCGCGCGGCTCTCGAACGGCCCGCCATACAACCGGTTCACCGACCCGCTCGGCACCACTTCGATGTCGCCCAGCGCCAGCCCGGCGTCGGCCAGCAGGCGGCCCATTTCCTGGGCCTTGTCGGCCTGGCTGAAGGACCCGAGCTGCAGGTAGAACTGGCCGGAGGCCTTGCCCGCCTTGGCTGCTGCCGCCACCGCCGGCAAGGCCTGCGCCACGGCCGCGCTGTCGGACTGCATGCGGTCTTCCAGCATCAGCGCCGCAATCTCCGGCGGCACATCGGCAGCGGGCACGGCGGCCTGCGCCGCCGAAGTGGCGGCGCGCCGTTCCGACGCCAGGCGAATCTCGTCGCCCGGGAACAGGCGCTCGATCTCGACTTCGTGGCTGCCCTTGCCCAGCAGGCCCAGTTTCAGCGCGGCGGTGTAGGACACGTCGACCACGCGGCTGGCGTGGAAAGGCCCGCGGTCGTTGATGCGCACCACCACCGAGCGGCCGGTGGCCACGTGGGTGATGCGCGCGTAGGAAGGAATCGGCAGCGTCGGGTGGGCCGCCGTCATCTTGTACATGTCGTAGGGTTCGCCCGAGGAGGTCTTCTGGCCGTGGAACTTCACGCCATACCAGCTGGCCACGCCCTTCTGGACGAAGGGCTCCTCGTTCAGGAGCGGGGTATAGCTCTGGCCGAACACGGAATACGGCCGGTTCGCCCACTTGGCGTAGGGCTCGGCCTTGACCACGGCGTCGGGGGTGAATTCCAGGCCGTCCGGGATGTCGGTACCGGGGCCGTCGTCCTTGTAGTAGCCGCCGCGGCCGGAGTTGGCCGGCGGCAGCTTGGGGTTGATCGCCCCCGGCTTGGTGACCTTGTGCTTCCACGGTAACGGGACCAGAGTCTTGTTTCCCTCGGTCGTCCCGCAGCCGGTCATCAACGCTGCCAACGCGATGACCACTGGGAGAGATCTCTGAGCGGTCATGCGCGCCATTCTTTCTCCTTAGGTCTGCACCAGCTTGCGGTGCCTTTGTATGCTCATCAATATACCAGCGCCGAGCCCCAGGGTAATGAACGCCGTTCCGCCATAGCTCATGAAAGGCAGCGGAACCCCGACCACGGGCAGGATCCCGCTCACCATGCCCATGTTCACAAAGGCATACGTAAAGAAGATCATCGTGATCGCGCCGGCCAGCAGCCGGGAGAACAAATTCGGGGCGTTGGCCGCAATCATCATGCCGCGGCCGATCAGCAGCAGGTAAATTACCAAAAGAAATAGGTTGCCGACAAGTCCAAATTCTTCCGAATAGACCGAGAACAGGAAATCGGTAGTTTGTTCCGGCACGAATTCGAGCTGGCCCTGGGTGCCCTGGTGGTAGCCCTTGCCGGTCATGCCGCCGGAGCCGATCGCGATCACCGACTGGATGATGTGGAAGCCCTTGCCGAGCGGGTCCGAGGTCGGGTCGATCAGCGTCATCACCCGCTCGCGCTGGTAATCGTGCAGCATCGACCAGGCCACCGGCAAACTGGCCGCGCCCGCCAGCGCGAGGCCGACCAGCATCTTCCAGGACAGTCCGGCCAGGAAGATCACGTAGAAACCGGAGGCGCCGACCAGCAGCGCCGTGCCGAGGTCGGGCTGGCGCGCGATCAGCGTGAACGGAATGATCAGCAGTACCGCCGCCACGACGAAGGACTTCCAGTCGCCCAGCCTGGCCCTTTGCTGGAAATACCAGGCGATCATCAAGGGCGTGGCGATCTTCATGATCTCCGACGGCTGGATGTCCACGCCCACGTGCAGCCAGCGCCGCGAACCCTTCTTGATGATGCCGAACACCGCCACCGCGACCAGCAGCGCCACGCCGAAGGTGTACACCGGCACGGCCAGGCGCATCAACGTCTGCGGCGGCACCAGGGCCGCCATCCACATGACGACGAAGGCGAGCAGGAAGTTGCGCATCTGCGCCTCGACCCGGCCCGGGAATTCGTGGCCGGCCGAGGACATGGTGATCACGCTGGTGGTGAGCAGCATGAACAGCACGAGCGCCAGCGGCCAGTCGAAGACGGTGAAATACGGTTTCAGGCGGCGGCTCAGCGAGCGCCGCTCGGGATAATAGGCCATGTCATTCCTTGATGGTGGCGGCCGCTGCCGGCGCGGCGGCGATCACGGCCGGCCTGGCCGGCGCTGCTGCCGGCGCGCTTGCCGGCGCCGCTGCCGGCTTGGCCGCAGCCGTCACCGGAGCGCCGGCCGCCGGTGCGCCGGCCGGCGGCGCAGGCGGCGTCGGGCGCTTGCCGAGCAAATAGTAGTCGAGCGCCTTGCGCGCGATCGGCGCCGCCGAGGCCGCGCCGAAGCCGGCGTTCTCGACCACCAGGGCGATCGCGATCTTCGGCTGGTCGGCCGGCGCAAATGCCGTGTACAGCGCGTTGTCGCGGTGCCGTTCGTCGATGGCGTGGGCGTTGTACTTGCCGCCCTTCAGGCCGATCACCTGCGCGGTGCCGGTCTTGCCGCCCGAGATATAGCCGGCATTCGCGAATGCGCGGCGGCCGGTGCCGTAGGATTCCTGGGTCACGCCGACCATGGCGCGCTTGATGAAGTCGATGTTTTCCTGCTTCAGCGGGATGCGCCGGCTTTCCTTCGGCGTGGTCAGCGTGCGCTCGCGCGTGGCACCGTCCTCGATCAGTTTCACCAGGTGCGGTTTCATCACGACGCCGTTGTTGGCCAGGTTGGCCACCGCGTGCGCCAGCTGGATCATGGTGTAGTTGTTGAAGCCCTGGCCGATCGAGATCGAGATGGTGTCGCCGCCGACCCACTTCTGGGCCGCGCGGCTGCGCTTGAAGCGGTCCGCCTTCCATTCCTTCGAGGGCAGCACGCCTTTCTTCTCGTGCTCCAGGTCGATCCCGGTGGGCGCGCCGAAGCCGAACGGCGCCATGAACCTGGAGATGTTATCGATGCCCATCTCGTTGCCGAGCTGGTAGTAATAGGTATCGCAGGACTCGACGATCGAGCGGTACATGTCCACATACCCGTGGCCGCCCGGCTTGTCGTCGTTGAAGCGGTGCCCGCCGAGCATGAAGAAGCCGGCGTCGCGGATGCCCTGCTCCGGGCGGCGGAAACCGAGTTCCAGCGCGGCCAGCGACATGAAGGGCTT
Organism: Massilia sp. YIM B02769; assembly: GCF_030411995.1. GTDB lineage: Bacteria > Pseudomonadota > Gammaproteobacteria > Burkholderiales > Burkholderiaceae_D > Telluria. Next base: position 38,075 of record NZ_JASNRC010000014.1, on the reverse strand, counting down.
GAAGGTCGAGCCGGGCGGATAGGTGCCCGACAGCGGGCGGTTCATCAGCGGCCGGTCGAGCGAGGTATTCAGCTCGTTCCAGCTCTGGCTGTCGATGCCGTCGACGAACAGGTTGGGGTCGAAGCCCGGGCGCGAGACATAGGCCAGCACGTCGCCGGTTTCCGGTTCGATGGCGACAAAGGCGCCGCGCTGGTCGCCGAAGGCCTCCTCGACCACCTTTTGCAGCTCGATGTCGATCGAGAGGATCAGGTTCGAGCCCGGCACCGGCGGGCGGCGCGACAGCGTGCGGATCGCGCGGCCGCCGGCCGAACGCTCGACTTCCTCGTAGCCGGTGGTGCCGTGCAGGTAGCGCTCGTACTTCTTCTCCAGACCTTCCTTGCCGATGTGGTCGGTGCCGTTGTAGTTGGCGGCGTCGTCGCCCTCTTCCAGTTCCGCCGCTTCCTTGGCGTTGATGCGGCCGATGTAGCCGACCACGTGCGAGGCGACTTCGCCCAGCGGGTACTGGCGGAACAGGCGCGCCTGCACCTCGACACCGGGGAAGCGGAAACGCTGGGCGGTGAAGCGCGCCACCTCGTCGTCGGTCAGGCGGGTGCGCAGCGGCACGCTGGCAAAGCTGCGCGACTCTTCCAGCAGGCGCCTGAAGCGCTTGCGGTCCTTGGGTTCGATGCTGACGACCTTGGCCAGCTCGTCGATCACAGAGTCCAGGCTGGCCTGCAGTTTCGAGGGCGTGATCTCGAGCGTGTAGGCCGAATAGTTCTGCGCCAGGACCACGCCGTTGCGGTCGACGATCAGGCCGCGGTTCGGCACGATCGGCACCAGCGCGATGCGGTTGTCCTCGGCCTGGGCCATGTAGCGGTCATGGTGGATCACCTGCAGCCAGACCAGGCGCGCTACCAGCAGGCCGAAGCAGACGAACACCAGCACCGCCAGCGCGGTCATGCGCATGCGGAACTGGTGGATCTCGCGGTCGCTATCTTTGATTTCAGTCATCTAGCCAAACTCAGATCGGGCGGGTATGGTCCCGGTCGACGGCGCGGCGCTGCGGCGCCAGCAGCAGCCAGGAGATCACCGGCCACAGGGCCACGGCCACGGCGCTTTCGACGAAGTGCAGCCAGCCGCCGAAGCGGCCGGTGGCGAACACGTGCACCAGCGACTGGATCGCCTGGGCCAGCAGCAGCAGCGGGAATACGTGCAGGGCCTGGGTCAGCACCGGGAACCACAGCACGCGGCGGTGGATCATGATCGCCACGTAGGACAGCAGCGTGTAGGCCAGCGCGTTTTCGCCCAGCAGCGAGGCATCGTGGACGTCCATCAGGAGGCCCATGCAGAAGGCGACGCCGATGCCGACCTTGCGCGGCTGGTGGATGCCCCAGAAGACCAGCACCAGCGCCACGAAATCGGGCGCGCCGATCCAGCTGCCCCAGGGCAGCAGGTTGAGCATGAAGGCGCAGGTCAGGCTGAAGGCGATGAACAGCGGGCTGACCGGCAGCAGGATGTAATGGGGACGGTTGGCTGGCATTTACGCGCCCTCCTTCTGGGTGGCCGGCTGGGCTGGCCGGTTGACGGCGGGTGCGGCGCCGGAGCGGGCCGCGCCCTGCGCTGCGGGCGCAGTGGCCGGCGCAGTGGCCGGTGCCCTGGCTGGCGCCGTGGCCGGACGCTGGGCCGCCCCAGGCGCCGTTGCGGCGGGGCGCCCGGCCGCGCCGGCGGCCGGCGCCGTGCCCGTATTACCCGCGTTCGGCGTGGCGACGCCCGGCACCTGCGGCAGGCCTGCCGTTGCGTTCGGATTGGCCGCCGCCGGCGCCTGGGCCGGCAGCGGGGTGGCGGGCAGCGGCGGCAGCGGCACCGGGTCCATCTTCGGCAGGTTGCGGCGCGCCCCGCCCTGGGCCGGCACGTGCGGCACGTCGGCCGGGCGCGGCTCGCGCGCGGCCTGCGACATCACGATCAGCAGCTGGCGGTTGCGGTCGATGCCGGCCAGCGGCTGGCAGACCACGCGCCCGAAGGCGCCGGCCGCCACGCTTTCCACCTGCACCACCTTGGCCACGGCCAGGCCGGCCGGATACATGCCGTCCAGGCCCGAGGTGATCAACACGTCGCCAACCTGGATATCGGCGTTCGGCGCCACGAAGCGCAAATCGAGCATGCCGGAGTGGCCGCGGCCATAGGCCACGCTGCGCAGGCCCGAGCGCAGCACCTGCACGGGAATCGCCTGGTCCTTGTCGGTCAGGAGCGTGACTTCGGACGTGAACGGGAAAACGCGGGTGACCTGGCCGACCACCCCAAGGTTGTCGATCACCGGCAGGCCGAGCTGCACGCCGTTGCGCGTGCCGCGGTCGAGCACGATGCGGCGCGTCGACGGGTCGCGTGCGTCGTACAGGATCTCGCCCATCATGGCTTGCACCGGCAGGTGTTCCTTCGCATCGAGCAGGCGCCGCAAATGGGCGTTCTCGGCCATCTGGAGCTGGGCCTGCTGCATGGCCTGGGCCTGGGCCACCTGCTGACTCTTGAGCGCCACGACTTCCTTTTGCAGGCTGGCGATCGAGGAAAAATAATCGCCCATGCCGTACAGGGCGTCGCGCGGCATCAGCGCGGCCATCTGCAGCGGGTAGAGCACGGTGGCGGCCACCTGGCGCGCGGCGCCGAGCAGGTGCATGCGCGCATCGACCACCAGCAGCACGATCGACAACAGCGCGAACACGGTGACCTTGACCCGCGCGGGAGCGCCTTGTTTGAAAAGCGGCGGAGGACTGTATTCCATGACTTTCGATTAAGACGGGCCGGGCCCGGATAGCCGCGTGGGCAGGCGCCCGACTGTTACGCCGTCCGCCTGCCCACGCGTGCTGTTGACCACTTTCGCGGCCGCTGCGGTTGCCTTACTCGTACGAGAAGATCGAACCCAGCTTGTCGTTGTGCTCCAGCGCCATGCCCGAGCCGCGCACCACGCAGGTCAGCGGGTCTTCGGCCACCAGCACCGGCAGGCCGGTCTCTTCCATCAGCAGGCGGTCGAGGTCGCGCAGCAGCGCGCCGCCGCCGGTCAGCATCATGCCCTTCTCGGCGATGTCGGCGCCCAGTTCCGGCGGGGTCTGTTCGAGCGCGTTCTTGACGGCCGAGACGATGTTGTTCAGCGGGTCGGTCAGCGCTTCCAGGATCTCGTTCGACGAAATCGTGAAGGCACGCGGGATGCCTTCGGACAGGTTGCGGCCCTTGACTTCCATTTCCTTGACTTCCGAGCCCGGGAAGGCCGAACCGATGGCCTTCTTGATCGCCTCGGCGGTCTGTTCGCCGATCAGCATGCCGTAGTTGCGGCGGATGTAGTTGACGATGGCTTCGTCGAACTTGTCGCCGCCCACGCGCACCGAACCTTTATACACCATGCCGCCCAGCGAGATGATGCCCACTTCGGTGGTGCCGCCGCCGATGTCGACCACCATCGAGCCGGTGGCGTCCGAGACCGGCAGGCCGGCGCCGATCGCGGCGGCCATCGGCTCTTCGATCAGGTAGACCTGCGAGGCGCCGGCGCCGAGCGCCGATTCGCGGATCGCGCGGCGCTCGACCTGGGTCGAACCGCAAGGCACGCAGATGATGATGCGCGGCGACGGGCGGAAGAACTTCGAATCGTGCACCATGCGGATGAACTGCTTGAGCATCTCTTCGGTGACGGTGAAGTCGGCGATGACGCCGTCCTTCATCGGGCGGATCGCTTCGATGTTGCCCGGCACCTTGCCCAGCATCTGCTTGGCCTTCTTGCCGACCGCCTGGATCGTTTTCTTGCCGTTCGGGCCGCCCTGCTGGCGGATCGCCACGACCGACGGTTCGTCCAGCACGATGCCCTGGCCGCGCACATAGATCAGCGTATTGGCGGTGCCCAGGTCGATGGCCAGGTCGTTCGAGAAGTAACTGCGTAAAGAACCAAACATGTGTGTCCTGATGCGCGTTAACCGCGCCTAACAATTAATCGGGAGTGTTCTTGCCGCGTCGGCCCTGCCAGCGCCCGGCGGTCTTGGTATACGCGTTGGGCCGCGCTCATTCGGCGCCGACCACGCATTAGCCCGCCATTCTACCTTATAATTTACCGATTAAACGCTGAAAACAGGTGGTTTTACCCCCTGGTTCCCGAAGCGAGATCGACGGTATTAGCAAGGTTTTATCGACCGTAGCACGCTGTTCAACATCGCGTGCCGCCATATCGTTATTCGCCCAACCACACTTTGAACGCGGCCCCGGCCGCGCCCTTTGCCATGTCCCTGACTCTTTCAGACGTAAAACGGATCGCCAATCTGGCCCAGCTCGATATGGACGATGCCCACGCCGAGACCGCGCTGTCCGAGCTGAACGGCATCTTCGCCCTGGCCGAACAGATGCAGGCGGTCGACACCACCGGCGTCGCGCCGCTGGCCCACCCGCTGGCCGCCATCCTGGCCCTGCCGCTGCGCCTGCGCGAAGACGTGGTCACGGAAGACAACCGCCGCGACGCCTACCAGGCGCCGGCCCCGAAGGCCCAGGACGGCTTGTACCTGGTGCCGAAGGTGATCGAGTAATCCGGCATTCCCTTCCGCTTCCACGAACAGAACACGCATATGCATAACAAGACTATCAAAGAGCTGTCGGCGCTGCTGCACGCGAAGCAGATCTCGAGCACCGAGCTGACCCGCCACTACCTGTCGCGCATCGAGGCAAGCGGGCACAACGCCTTCCTGCACATCGATCCGGAGCTGTCGCTGGCCCAGGCCGCCGCCGCCGACGTGCGCCTCGCCGAAGGCACGGCCGGCCCGCTGACCGGCGTGCCGATCGCCCACAAGGATATCTTCGTCACGCGCGGCTGGCGCACGACTGCCGGCTCGAAGATGCTGGCCAACTACGTCAGCCCCTTCGACGCCACCGTGGTCGAGCGCTTCAACAATGCCGGCATGGTCACGCTGGGCAAGGTGAACCTCGACGAATTCGCGATGGGCTCGTCGAACGAGAACTCGGCCTTCTCCCCGGTGAAGAACCCCTGGGACGGGAACGCGGTGCCGGGCGGCTCCTCGGGCGGCTCGGCCGCCGCGATCGCCGCGCGCCTGGCGCCGGCCGCGACCGCCACCGACACCGGCGGCTCGATCCGCCAGCCGGCCGCCTTCTGCGGCGTCACCGGCATCAAGCCGACCTACGGCCGCGTGTCGCGCTTCGGCATGATCGCCTTTGCTTCCTCGCTCGACCAGGGCGGCCCGATCGCCCAGACCGCCGAAGACTGCGCCCTGCTGCTGAACGACATGGTCGGCCACGACGTGCGCGACTCGACCAGTCTCACGCCCGAGCAAGGCAACCTGCACGAGGACTTCACGCGCGAACTGAACCAGCCGCTCACCGGCCTGCGCATCGGCGTGCCGAGCGAATACTTCGGCGAAGGCCTGGCCTCGGATGTGGAACAGGCTGTCCGCGCGGCCCTCGAACAGTTCGTCAAGCTGGGCGCGACCCTGGTCGACATCTCGCTGCCGAAGACGTCGCTGTCGATCCCGACCTACTACATCATCGCCCCGGCCGAGGCTTCGTCGAACCTGTCGCGCTTCGACGGCGTGCGCTACGGCCACCGCGCCAGCGAGTACAAGGATCTGCAGGACATGTACAAGAAAACGCGCGCCGAAGGCTTCGGCCGCGAAGTCCAGCGCCGCATCATGGTCGGCACCTATGTGCTCTGCCACGGCTACTACGACGCCTACTACGTCCAGGCGCAAAAGATCCGCCGCCTGATCGCCGACGACTTCCAGGCCGCCTTGCTTGAGAAGTGCGACGTGATCATGGGCCCGGTGGCGCCGACGGTGGCCTGGGACCTGGGCGACAAGACCAACGACCCGGTCGCCAACTACCTGGCCGACATCTACACGCTGTCGACCAGCCTGGCCGGCCTGCCGGGCATGTCGATCCCTTGCGGTTTCGGCAGCGGCGAAAAGAACGCCAAGCGCCCGGTCGGCCTGCAAATCATCGGCAACTACTTTGCCGAAGCCAAGCTGCTGAACATCGCGCACCAGTACCAGCAAGTCACCGACTGGCACCAACGCGCCCCCGAAGGCGTCTAACGGACAACCGATACGTGCCGCTGCGGCATCGCGTAGGGTGGACGGCTCCGCCGTCCACGCGTTCAACCGGCACTGGCACAACGAATACAAAGAGAGAACACCATGCAATGGGAAGTCGTCATCGGTCTTGAGAACCACGTCCAGCTCACGACCAACTCGAAAATCTTCAGCGGCAGCGCGATCCAGTTCGGCGCCGAGCCGAACACGCAGGCCAGTCCCGTGGACCTGGCCCTGCCGGGCGTGCTGCCCGTGATGAACAAGGGCGCCGTCGAACGCGCCATCCGCTTCGGCCTGGCGGTCGGCGCGAAGATCGCGCCGCACTCGGTCTTCGCGCGCAAGAACTACTTCTACCCCGACCTGCCGAAGGGCTACCAGATCAGCCAGTTCGAGGACCCGGTGGTCCAGGGCGGCACGATCACCTTCGGCTACGAGAAGGATGGCAAGCTGGAGACGAAGACCGTCAACCTGACCCGCGCCCACCTGGAAGAAGACGCCGGCAAGTCGCTGCACGAAGACTACGCCGGCATGACCGGCATCGACCTGAACCGCGCCGGCACGCCGCTGCTGGAAATCGTCTCCGAGCCGGAAATGCGCAGCGCCGCCGAAGCCGTCGCCTACGCGAAAGCCCTGCACGGCCTGGTGATGTGGCTGGGCGTTTGCGACGGCAACATGCAGGAAGGTTCCTTCCGCTGCGACGTCAACGTCTCCGTGCGTCCCGTCGGCCAGAAGGAATTCGGCACCCGCTGCGAGATCAAGAACCTGAACTCCTTCCGCTTCATGGAAGAGGCGATCCACTACGAGGTGCGGCGCCAGATCGAGCTGATCGAAGACGGCGGCAAGGTCCAGCAGGCCACCCGCCTGTGGGACCCGGACAAGAAGGAAACCCGCGCCATGCGCTCGAAGGAAGATGCGCAGGATTACCGCTACTTCCCCGATCCGGACCTGCCGCCTTTGACCATCTCGGAAGACTGGATCGAGCGCGTCCGCGCCGACATGCCGGAACTGCCGGCCGCGATGCGCGCACGCTTCACCGGCGACTACGGCCTGCCGGAATACGACGCCCTGATCCTGACCGCCTCGCAGGGCATGGCCAACTACTACGAAGCCGTGGTGGCGAAAGCCGGCAAGGAAAACGCCAAGGTCATCGCCAACTGGATGATGGGCGACGTGGCGTCGACGCTGAACCGCGAAGGCGTCGAGATCACCGCTTCGCCGGTGGAAGCCTCGCAGCTGGCCCTGCTGGTCAAGCGCATCGCCGACGGCACCATCTCGAACAAGGCGGCCAAGGAAGTGTTCGCGGCGATGTGGGAAGCCAAGTCGACCGACGAGCACCTGGCCGACACCGTGATCGAGCAAAAGGGTTTGAAGCAGATCTCCGACACGGGCGCGCTGGAAGCCATCGTCGACGAAGTGCTGGCGGCGAATGCCAAGTCGGTCGAGCAGTACCGCGCCGGCAAGGAAGCGGCGATCAATGCGCTGATCGGCCAGGCCATGAAGGCCTCGAAGGGCAAGGCGAATCCGGCCCAGGTGACCGAGCTGCTGAAGAAGAAGCTGGCGGGTTGAGGCTTTTCTTGAACGCATAAAAAAAACCGGAGCATGCTCCGGTTTTTTTTTCGTCTGGCAGATGTCAGGCCATCAGAACGCTGCCGCGCCGATCCGCTCGACACCTTGCGCGATGTTCTTCTTGATCGCACCGGCAATCGACATCTTCACGCGCTCGGCGCCGACAAAGGCTTCGCCGCCGCCGGTGGTGTGCTCGGTGTTGATCGACTGCTGCCACACCACGGCGCCGGTATCGGCACGCTTCAGGGTCCAGCCCATTTCGACCTTCGAGGTCATCGAGATGCCAAAGGCCGGCGAATTCACGCTGAATACCTGCACCGTCAGCTGGTAGTCGCCGCCATTGCCCTTGACCTCGGCAAATGCCCTGGAAGCGGTGATGGCATTGCTGACCGCCGTGCGCAGCTCGGCCATGTCGGCCGCGGCTGCGGCTGCGTCGGCATTCGGCGCCGGCAGCGCCGTCACGGTGACCGAGCCGGCATGCTGCTTGGCGACGGCGACCGGCGCCGGCGTCAGTTCCTGGTTGGTGATCTGGGAAGCGCAACCGGTCAGGGTGGCGACGGCCACGACAGCCGGCAGCAGGAAGACACGGCGTACCAGGCTAAGCATATTCTTGTTCATATTCGACCTTGTAAAGTGGGTGGTTTATTTCTTCGGCGATGCCTGGATATTCGTGAGGACTTCCTCGACCATTTCTTCCGGCGATTTGCGGGTCAGCGAGGTGTGCAGGGAATTACCGGTGGCGATCGGGAAATTCGTTTTCGGATCGCGGAAATTCACCGTCAATTCGATCATGTACATCGTGATATCCCACATCCATTTATCGACATAGGTCACCGACATATCCGTGGCATATGGCGCCGGCATTTCCGGGCCGGTGGTCACGACATAACCCTGCTTTTCGAGCTTGGTCTTGATGAGTTGATTGACGTTGTTCTTGTCCTTGTCGTGCTTGACCACATAGGCGGTCTTGACTTTCGACAGGTCCGCGCCCGGGCTCAGGCTGGCGGTGGCGCGGTTGACGGCGCAGCCGCTGGTCAAGACCATGGCGCCGACGATGGCCATGAATGGAAGGATCCGCTTCATTGTTGAAAACATGTTTTTCTCTCGAATAGGAGCCCGGTGGCCGGGCGATTGTTGTCGTCGTCGCCGTTAATAACAGGACAACAATCAATTATATTCGTTGAGCAACACTTTTTATCATTCATCGGAATAATATTTTCTCAATGTAAATAAGCAAAAAAAAAGGGACGTGCATAAAGCCGTCCCTCCTGTTTACTGCCCAGTTACCGATAAAGCAGTGCTTCAGACTCCGTAACGCGTGCGGTAGGCCGCCACAGCGTCCTTGTGCGCGCCGAGCTCAAGCCCCGCCGCTTCGTTCGACAGGTAGCTGAACAGATCGTCCAGGTTGGCGATCGAAATCACCGGAATGCCGAACTCCTGGGCCACCTGCTGTACCGCCGAGTGCTCGGACAGCGCGCCGTCCTTGCCTGAGCGCTCCATGCGGTCGAGCGCGATCAGCACGGCGGCCGGTTCGGCGCCGGCGGCGCGGATCATGTCGACCGATTCGCGCACCGAGGTGCCGGCCGAGATCACGTCGTCGACGATCACGACCTTGCCGGCCAGCCTGGCGCCGACGATGGTGCCGCCTTCGCCGTGGTCCTTGGCTTCCTTGCGGTTGTAGGCGAAGGCGGTGTTGCGGCCCTCTGCGGCCAGCGCCACGGCGGTGGCCGAGGCCAGGGTGATGCCCTTGTAGGCCGGACCGAACAGCATGTCGAATTCGACGCCCGAGGCCAGCAGGGTCTGGGCGTAGAAGCGGGCCAGGCGGCCCAGGGTGGCGCCGTCGTGGAACAGGCCGGCGTTGAAGAAATAAGGCGAGAGGCGCCCGGCCTTGGTCGTAAACTCACCGAATCGAAGGACTTCGGTCTCGACCGAAAACGCAATAAACTCCTGGCGCAGATTGCTCACGCTGTTCTCCCTGTATGCGAAAAGCGGTATTGTAATCTGTGGCGGGGGTGCTGGCTTTGGTAGCGGGCCGGGAGGCGTGGGTTGAACGCGTGGGCGGCGCATGCTTTGCGTATGCGCCGCTTTTCCGGGGGGAGCCGACCACCCTACGCAGCATCAAGGCAGGGTGGCCAGTTGCGCCACCTGTTCCGGGCCGATCGGCTTGACCAGGTGCTGCGCGAAACCGGCCTGCTCGCTGCGCAGGCGGTCGCCCTCCTGCCCGTAGCCGGACAGCGCCACCAGGCGGCAGGGGTGGGTTCCCAGCACGCTGCGCAGGCGCGTGGCCAGCTCGTAGCCGTCCATGCCCGGCAGGCCGATGTCGAGCACCGCGAGGTCGGGGCGCAGGCGCGGCGCCGCCTCCAGCGCGGCGGCCGGATCGTGGAACACCGCGACCCGGTGCCCATGCGCCGTCAACAGCTGGCCGAGCAGGTCGGCCGCATCGACGTTGTCGTCGACCACCATGATGCGCTGGCCGCCCGCCGCGGGCGCCGGCTCCTCGGCCGGCTCGGCGGCGTCGAGGGCTGCGCCGCCGCTCTTCAAGGGCAGGCAGACCACGAACTCGCTGCCCTGCCCCAGCCCGGCACTGTGGGCCTCGACTTCGCCGCCGTGCAGTTCGACGATATTGCGCACCAGCGCCAGCCCGATGCCGAGCCCGCCCTCGATGCGGTCGACGCTGCGTTTGCCCTGGAAGAACAGGCCGAACACCTGCTCCAGCATCTCCGGCGCCAGGCCGATGCCGTTGTCGGCCACGCCGATGCGCAGCCAGCCGGGATTGCCGCGGCGCGCCTGCAGCTTCACCTCGCCGCCCGGCTCGGTGTAGCGCGCGGCATTCGTCAGCAGGTTCGACACCACCTGGGCCAGGCGCATCGCATCGCCCTCCCACAGGATGCCGGGTTCGATCTCGACCGCGAGGCGGTGGCCGCGCTGGGCCAGCAAGGGGCTGGCCATCTCGACCGCCTTGTTCACTGGGACCGAGACGTCGACCTGCTCGAACTTGAGCTCGATCTGGCCGCGCGTGGCGCGCGCCACGTCGAGCAGGTCGTCGACCAGGCGCACCAGGTGCTCGACCTGGCGCTCGATGATCTCGCGCTCGCGCAACGCGGCCGATTCGCCGCGCATGCGCATCAGCTGCAGCGCGGTGACGATCGGCGACAGCGGGTTGCGCAGCTCGTGGCCGAGCATGGCCAGGAATTCGTCCTTGGTGCGGTTCGCCGCCGTCAGCTCTTCCAGCAGCCCCTCGCGCTCGGCGTGGGCGCGCTCCAGGCTGCGCCGGCTGTGCACCTGTTCGGTGACGTCGGCCGCGACCAGGATCACGCCCTGCTCGTCGCCCGCGCTGCCACTTTGGACGTCGGTCAGGGGCTCGAGGCTAAGGCGCAGGAAGCGTTCGTCGACGCCGCCGTCGGCGCGCGCCAGCATCACGCACAGTTCCTGTTCCGCCACCGGCTGGCCGCTGCGGTAAACCTGTTCGATCAACACGGCCATGGCGCTGCCCTGCCAGTGCGGGAAGGCGTCGCCAAAGGCCTGCGCCTCCAGGTCGCTGCGGCCGACCAGTTCGCAGAAGCGGCGATTGGCCAGGCGGAAGCGCAGCTGCGGCCCGGTCAGCAGCGCGGTGGCGACCGGCGCGTTGAGCAGCATGCGGTCGCGCTGGGCCAGGGCCGCGTCGCGCTGGTGGCGCTCGGTGGCGTCGCGCGTGAAGCAGCGCGTGTAGCGCAGCTGGCCATCCTCGAAGTAGCCGTTCGAATGGATCACCACGTGCTTGATCGAGCCGTCCTTGCAGCGCAGGCGCGCCGGCTGGTCGTACAGGGTGCCGCCGGTCGAGAGCGTGGTGAGGATGTGCTCGATGACGGGCGCATCGACGTGGAAGTCGGCGATGTGGCGGCCGACGTATTCTTCCCAGCTGTAGCCGAGCATTTGCAGCTCGGCGCGGTTGGCCCACAGGATGGTGCCGTCGCCGGCCACGCGGTGCAGGCCCTCGGCGGCGTTCTCGACGAAGTCGGCGAATTCCTTTTCGCGCCGGCGCAGGGTCTGCTCGGCTTCCTTGCGGCGCGCGATCTCGGCTTCGAGCTGGCGCGCGCGCTGTTCGTGGTGTACGCGCGTGGCGGCACCCCCCTCCTCGCGCACCGGCTTGTGGGTAAAGCTGTCGCCGGATGCCGCCACGTCCGTCGGTATGGCGTGGAACAGCGAAAAATGGTATTCGTCGCCGAGCGCGGTCCAGAGCTGCTCGAGGCGCATGGCGGCCTTGTAGTTGCCGCGCGCGGACAGCAGCGCCACCATCTCGGCAAACACATGCAGCGGGCCGCCGGCGGCGATCGCGCTTGTCAGCGCCGGTCCGACGGCGGCGCGGAAGCGTTGCGGGTCGGGCTGGCCATCGGCCATGAAGGCGGCCAGCGTGGCCTCGGCGTCGAGCACCACCAGGCTGCCCGGATACCAGCAGGCGCCGCCTTCGGCGCTGCCGAAACCGGCCAGGCGCCGGCGCAACTCGGCCACGTGTTCGGGAGTGGCGATCACGAGGCCGGTACCGCCGGCGCGCAGGGCCGCGTCGACAAAGTCGGCGGCTTCGTCGAGCAGGACGGCATCGTTGTCGTAGAAGTGCACGCCATGGGTGCGCTCGCCGGAAGCGCCTTGCGGCGTTTCAGCGGGAATGATCGGCAAATCGGACTCCAGTCGAACCGGAACAGAGGTGGGATGCAGCAGGATACTTCGCATGCGTAGCAGTCTAACAGATTGCCCCTGTGCATTTCCGGCACTGTAAAAACACGTTACACTATTGACCCGCATACGTTGCGGCAGCGTCACACTCCTCCGTCTTTCCTTATTTCTCTACCAATGCCACGAATTATTTCCGCCAATTTGAACGGGATCCGTTCAGCCCACAAGAAGGGTTTTTTCACCTGGCTGGCCAAGCAGGACGCCGACTTTATCTGCGTGCAGGAGCTGAAATGCCAGGAAGCCGACATGACCGAGGAGCTGTTCAAGCCGCACGGTTACCACGGCCACTTCCACTACGCCGAAAAGAAGGGTTACTCGGGCACCGGCGTGTATAGCCGCAGCGTACCCGACGCCAAGCTGATCGGCTTCGGCTGCCCGGAATTCGACGCCGAGGGCCGCTACACCCGCTGCGATTTCGGCAACCTGACCGTGATCTCGCTGTACGCGCCGTCGGGTTCGTCCTCGCCCGAGCGCCAGCTGGCCAAGTTCCGCTTCATGGAAGTCTTCCTGCCGCATCTGCAGCAGCTGAAGGCGGAAGGCCGCGAAGTCGTGATCTGCGGCGACTGGAACATCGCGCACAAGGAAATCGACCTGAAGAACTGGAAGAGCAACCAGAAGAACTCGGGCTTCCTGCCGGAAGAACGCGCCTGGATGACGCGCATCTTCGACGAACTCGGCCTGGTGGACGTGCACCGCGTGGTGGCGCCGGAAGCGGCCGACTACACGTGGTGGAGCAACCGGGGACAAGCCTGGGCGAACAACGTGGGCTGGCGCATCGACTACCATGTGGCGACGCCGGGCATCGCGTCCACGGCGCATGCGGTGTCGGTGTACAAGGACGAGCGCTTCTCGGACCACGCGCCGCTGATCATCGACTACAAGTTGTAAGTTAGCTTCAATAACGTAGGGTGGGCGCCCTGTGCCCACGCGTGACGTTCGCATGACGCATGCTTAACGCGTGGGCACGGGGCGCCCACCCTACCTATCAAACAATTCGGCCAGAAGTCTTACGCGGGCCAGTCAAGCAAGCGTTCGCTTTCGAACCTGCGCGTCTCTCCCGTCAGCGGATCCTCGAAACTGATCGCGCGCGCCAGCAGTTGCAGCGGCGCGCTGAAGTCGTCGCCCTTGCAGGGCAGCGCCACCGGATAGAAGGCGTCGTTCAGGATTGGGGCACCCAATGACGACAGATGCAGCCGCAGCTGGTGCTTGCGCCCCGTGTGCGGATGCAGGCGGTAGCGCACCACATCACCACGGCGCTCGATCATCTCCACCACCGTTTCCGAATTCGGCTCGCCGGGCACTTCTTCGCTGACAAAAAACTGCTCCGCATCCTGCATGCGGCTGCGGTAGGTGAAGGGGAACGCACGCCCCTCGATCGGTCCGGCCAGCGCTTCGTACACCTTCTTCACCACCCGCTTCTGGAACATCGACTGGTAGGTGCCGCGCGTGTCCGGGTTGTGCGAAAAGATCACCACGCCGGCCGTTTCGCGGTCGAGGCGGTGGATCGGCACCAGGTGCGGCAGTTCCAGCTGGGCTTTCAGCCGCACCAACAAGGTCTCGTGCAGGAAGCGGCCGGTCGGGATCATCGGCAGGAAGTGCGGTTTGTCGACGATGAGCAGATGCGCATCCTGGAACAGGATGCGTTCCTTGAACGGGATCGGCGTTTCAAGCTCGTCGAGCTCGCGGTAATACCAGATGCGCATGCCCTGGCGGACATGGCTGTCCGGTGCCAAAGGCTTGCCCTGCGCATCGACGACTTCGCCGCGTTGCAAACGAGCCGCCCACGATTCCACCGACACGTCCGGGAAGCGCTCGCCCAGGAAGCGCAGCATGCCGCCGGCGCGCGTTTCGGTCAGCCACAAGTAGCTGGGTGCGACGCCGTTGCGGACCGGCAGCGGCACATACGCATTGGCTTCTGCCTGGCGGCCCATGGATTACTTCAGCGCGACGTTGGCCCGGTAGGGCGGGAGCTTGTTCACCGTCGTGCCCTTGGCGCGCGCGTACAGCGGCAGCAGCACGTTCATGTGGTTTTCCATGTCGCGGATGCGGGTGTCGCCGCCCGGGTGGGTCGACAGGAATTCCGGCGGCGCGCCCTTGTTCAGCATGGCCATCTTGCGCCACAAGACGATGCCGGCGCGCGGGTCGTAGCCGGCGCGCGCCGCGATGTCGAGACCGACCAGGTCGGCTTCGCGTTCTTCGTCGCGCGAGAATTTCAGCACCACGCCCTGCCCCACCAGGCCGGTGACGGTGTTGGTGATGCTCGGATCGATGCCGAAGATGGCCGAGCCGAGCGCACCGGCGCCGCGCGCCACCAGCGAGGTGATGCCGGATTTGGCCGTGCGTTCGCGCCCGTGCTCGCGCAGCGCGTGGGCGATCTCGTGGCCCATGATGGCGGCCATTTCGTCGTCGCTCAGCTTCAGCTGGTCGATGATGCCGGTGAAGAAGCCGATGCGCCCGCCCGGCATGCAGAAGGCGTTCACCTGATTCGAGTTGAACAGGTTGACTTCCCACTGCCAGTTCTTCGCCGACTGGTTCCAGCGCGGGGTGTGCGGGATGATGCGCTGGGCGACGGTGCGCAGGCGTTTGACTTGCGGATCGGTCGACGCGACCAGGGCGCCCTTTTGCTGGGCCTGGGACAGCATCTCGCGGTACTGCTGGGAGGCGGCCTCGTTCATCTGCTCTTCCGGCACCAGCACGCGTACGCGCGAGAGCGGCTTGACGGCGATGCCGTCCTGGACGACTTTTTCCTGGGCCTGCACCGTGGCCGTGCCGAGGCTGGCCAGCATGGCGGTGCAGAGGGCGATGTGTTTGAGTTTTTTCATGGCAATAAGTGGCGTGCTGTTTTTGTCAACAGCATCGTCGCAGAAATGCGCGGATGGGGTACGCACGATAACGCGGGCATGATGAGGCATGACGCCGATCGATGCAACCATTGGGATCACGCGGCGTTGCCGGAGATGGCGGCCTCAACCGTACGGTGGGGGTTAAGAGGCCGGGGGCCTCTTAACCCCCACCGTACGCTCATGGCCGCAGGCCGCACGAAGGCCGCACGAAGGCCACAAGCCTCATCATGGCCGCAGGCCACACGAAGGCCGCAGGCGCCGCTCAGGCCGCAGGCGCCGCTCGATGCGTCGGTCTTTTATGCGCGCCTGGCTTTTTTGCGTAATCTGAACACCGCCAGGCTCCCGCGCAAATTCGGCAGGAAGCTCACCGGCTTGCCCTCCGCCAGCGCCACGTACTCCAGCACCTCCAGCCCGCACTCCTCGGCCAGTTCCTTGAAGTCGGCTATGGTGGCATAGCGCACGTTCGGCGTGTCGAACCACTGGTAAGGCAGCGTGCGCGACACCGGCATGCGGCCCTTCAGCAAGGCCACCCTGTGCGGCCAGTAGGCGAAGTTCGGGAACGACACGATGGCCTCGGTACCGACGCGCACGATGTCGCGCAGGCGCGCCTCGACGTGCAGCATCATCTGCAGCGAGGACAGGCAGAGCACGGTGTCGAAGGCGTTGTCGCCGAACAGATCCAGCCCCTGCTCCATGTCGTGCTGGATGACGCTGATGCCGCGCCGCGTGCTCTCGAGCACCTTGTCGTCGGCGATCTCGATGCCGTAGCCGGTGCAGCGCTTGCCGGTCTCCAGGTAGCGCAGCATGGCGCCGTCGCCGCAGCCGACGTCGAGCACGTGCGAACCTTCACCCACCCAGTCGGCGATGAAGGCCAGGTCGGGGCGCAAGGTGGTCAAGTCTTCGAATTTCATGCGCCCTCCTTGGCTTCTTCCCAGATGCGGTCGTAGTAGGCCCGCACCACGCCCATGTAGCGCGGGTCTTCCAGCAGGAAGGCGTCGTGGCCGTGCGGCGCGTCGATCTCGGCGTAGGTCACCTTGCGGCGGTTCGAGATCAGGGCCTCGACGATCTCGCGGCTGCGCTCGGGCGAGAAGCGCCAGTCGGTGGTGAAGGAAGCGATCAGGAACTGCGCCTTTGTCGACGACAGCGCCTTCGTCAGGTCGCCGCCGTGCTCGCGCGCCGGGTCGAAGTAGTCGAGCGCCTTGGTGATCAGGAGGTAGGTGTTCGCGTCGAAGTATTCCGAGAACTTGTCGCCCTGGTAGCGCAGGTAGGATTCGATTTCGAAGTCGATGCCGAAGTCGAATTTGTAGTCGTTCGTCTCTGCCGCATTGCGGAGTTTACGACCGAACTTCTCCGCCATGTCGTCGTTCGACAAATAGGTGATGTGGCCGACCATGCGCGCCACCTTCAGGCCGTTCTTCGGCACCACGCCGTGTTCGTAGAAGTCGCCGCCGTGGTAGTCGGGGTCGGTCAGGATGGCCTGGCGCGCGACGTCGTTGAAAGCGATGTTCTGGGCCGAGAGCTTGGGCGTGGACGCGATCACGATGCAGTGGCGCAGGCGCGCGGGGAACAGGATGCTCCACGACAGCGCCTGCATGCCGCCCAGCGAGCCGCCCATCACGGCCGCGAACTGGTCGATGCCGAGGCGGTCGGCCAGGCGTGCCTGGGCCGCGACCCAGTCTTCCACCGTCAGCAGCGGGAACGCCGCGCCATAGGGCTTGCCGGTGGCCGGATTAGCGTGCATCGGGCCGGTCGAGCCGAAGCAGGAGCCGAGGTTGTTCACGCCGATGACAAAGAAGCGGTCGGTGTCGACCGGTTTGCCCGGCCCCACCATGTTGTCCCACCAGCCGGCGCTTTTCGGTTCGCCCGCGTAGGTGCCGGCCACGTGGTGCGAGGCGTTCAGCGCGTGGCAGATCAGCACCGCGTTGGAACGCTCGGCGTTCAGCGTGCCGTAGGTTTCATACATCAGCGTGTAGTCGCCGAGCTGGGCGCCGCTTTGCAGGCGCAGCGGCTCGGCGAAATGCATCGCCTGGGGAGAGACGGTTCCTAGGGATCCCATGAGACTTTCTTGATTGGTGGTGTTGGCGGCGTTAACGGCCGCCTTGGTACTAAATGAGTTGGAGCTGTTCGACCGCTTCCGCGATCTCGTTCGGTTCCATCGAGCGCATGATGCGTCGCATTCGCGGGGCGATCTGGGCCAGGTCGGCGCCGAGGATTTCCTGCTTCACCGACAGCAGCTGGGCCGGGTGCATCGAGAATTCGCGCAGGCCCATGCCGAGCAGCAGGCGCGTCAGCTTGATGTCGCCCGCCATCTCGCCGCACACAGCGACGTCGATGCCGGCTTTCTGGCCGGCGGCAATTGTCATGCCGATCAGCTGCAGCACCGCCGGATGCAGCGGGTTGTACAGGTGCGCGACCTCGTAGTCGACGCGGTCGATCGCCAGCGTGTACTGGATCAGATCGTTGGTGCCGATCGACAGGAAGTCCATGCGCTTGACGAACATCGGCAGCGCCAGGGCCGCGGCCGGAATCTCGATCATGGCGCCGACTTCCACCGCCTCGTCGAACTTGATGTGTTGCTCGCGCAGCTGGGCCTTGGCCTGCTCGATCATGCTCAGGGTCTGGTCGATCTCGAAGGCATGCGCCAGCATCGGAATCAGGATGCGCACTTTCCCAAAAGCGGATGCACGCAGGATCGCGCGCAGCTGGGTCAGGAACAGCTGGGGCTCGGCCAGGCAGTAGCGGATCGCGCGCAGGCCCAGGGCCGGGTTCAGCGCCGTGTGCTCGGTCGGGTCGAGCGGCTTGTCGGCGCCCACGTCGAGCGTGCGGATCGTCACCGGACGGCCCTTCATGGCCACCACGGCGCGCCGGTACTGCTCGAACTGCTCGTCCTCGCTTGGGATCTTCAGGCCATCGGCGCCGCGCGCCATGAACAGGAATTCGGAGCGGAACAGGCCGACTCCGTTGGCGCCCGCCTCCAGCGCGTGCGGGCAATCGTCGGGCAGCTCGATATTCGCCAGCAGGCGGATCGCGGTGCCGTCCTTCGTCACCGCCGGGGTCTTCTTGAGTTTCAGCAGGCGCTTGCGTGCCTTCACCAGCGCGGCCTGGCGCGCGCGGTACTGCTCCAGCACCAACTGGCTCGGATTGCAGATCACCACGCCGGCGTCGCCGTCGATGATGATCCAGTCGTCCTGCTCGACCAGGCGCGAGGCCTGGCTCATGCCGACCGCCGCCGGGATGTCGAGCGATCTCGCGACGATCGCCGTGTGCGAGTTCTGGCCGCCGACGTCGGTGACGAAGCCGATGAAGGAGCGGTCGCGGAAGGCCAGCATGTCGGCCGGCGAGATGTCGTGGGCGACCACGATCATCTGCGGGTGGTAATCGTCGTCGCCGGCCAGCACCGGCGGCACGGAGAGCGCCGTGCCCATCAGGACCTTCAGCACGCGCTCGGCGACCTGCTGGATGTCCTGCTTGCGCTCGCGCAGGTACTCGTCCTCGATCTCGTCGAACTGGGCCGAGAGCTCGTCGATCTGCGTCACCAGCGCCCATTCGGCGTTGTAGTGGCGCATGCGGATGATGTCGAGCGGCGCTTCCGAGATCAGCGGGTCGGACAGGATCAGCGCGTGCACGTCGATGAAGGCGCCCAGTTCGGTCGGCGCATCCTTCGGCAAATCGGTCCACAGTTCCTGCAGGTTGCGGTGCACGGCGGCGATCGCGTCCTGCAGGCGTTTCACTTCCGCTTCGACCTGCTCCTGCGGAACCAGGTAGTGCTTGACGTCCAGCGCGGCAGGCGTGAGCAGGTGCGCGCGGCCGATCGAGATGCCGCGCGAAACCGGAATGCCGTGGAGCGTGAACGAAGCCATCGATGGTCCCGAACGGTAGCGGCCAGCGTCGGGCATTTATTCGCCTTCGCCGAATTTGTCGTTGATCAGGCCAGTCAGGGCGGTGACCGCATCGGCTTCGTCCGGGCCATCCGCTTCCAGGGTCACTTTCGCGCCCTTGCCGGCGGCCAGCATCATCACGCCCATGATGGACTTGGCGTTGATGCGGCGGCCGTTGCGGGTGAGCCAGACGTCGCTTTTGTACTTCGCGGCCAGCTGGGTGAATTTGGCGGATGCGCGGGCGTGCAGGCCCAGTTTGTTGATGATTTCAAGTTCTTGCTGAATCATGTTTTATCTTTTTTCAAACCGCGTTCGGAACTGCGCTAAGCCGGAAGGACGCCTGGCGCCCTCGTCTACTACAAAAAATTCAGGAACCGACGCGAATGCGGTTATCCACCCGCACCGCGCCGTTCTGGGCGCCCGCCAGCGCCATTTCCACCACCACGTCGAGCGTGTCGCGGCGGTAGGTGATCGCCCGCAGCAGCATCGGCAAACTGATGCCGGCAATGACTTCCACGTGGCCGGCATCGTGCAGCGAATTGCAGCAGTTCGACGGCGTGCCGCCCTTGATGTCGGTGATCACCAGGACGCCGTCGCCGTCGTCCAGGCGCGCGATCGCTTCCTTCGCCTTGCAATTGACGGCGCGCGTGTCTTCGTCGGCCGCCACGTCGATGGCCTCGAAGCGCTCGGTCGGTCCGCGAAACACGTGCGCAACCGCCGCAATGAATGCCTGTCCCAATGGTGCGTGGGTCAGGAGCAAAATCCCTACCATGATTATCTTTCAGTCACCTGCTGTTCGACCGCGTCGATGAACATCGCGGCCACGTCGAAACCAGTCTGGTCGGTGATCTCCTGGAAGCAGGTGGGGCTGGTGACATTTACTTCGGTCAGGAAATCGCCGATCACATCTAATCCTACCAGCAACAGGCCACGCTCGGCCAGCACCGGGCCCAGGGCCTCGGCGATCTGGCGGTCGCGCTCGGTGATCGGCTGGGCCACGCCGATGCCGCCGGCGGCCAGGTTGCCGCGCACTTCGGTGCCCTGCGGGATGCGCGCCAGGGCGAATGGCACCGGCTTGCCGCCGATGACCAGGATGCGTTTATCGCCCTTCACGATCTCGGGAATGTACTTTTGCACCATAATGGTGCGCTTTCCGTTATCGCTCAGGGTTTCGATGATCGCGCCCAGGTTCATCGCATCGGCCTTCACGCGGAAGATGCCGGTGCCGCCCATGCCGTCGAGCGGCTTGAAGATCACGTCGCCGTGCCTGGCGTGGAAGGCGCGCAGGCGTTTCTCCGACGACGACACCAGGGTCGGCGAGGTGAATTCGGCAAACTGGCCGATGGCCAGCTTTTCGTTGTGGTCGCGGATCGCCGCCGGGCTGTTGAAGACGCGGGCGCCCTGCTTTTCCGCCAGCTCGAGCAGATAGGTGCCGTAGACATACTCCATGTCGAAGGGCGGATCCTTGCGCTCGATGATGGCGTCGAAGGTCGAGAGGCGCATTTCCTCGGCCGGGTCGGCCGTGTACCAGACATCGGGGTCGCCGGTCAGGTGGATGCGCGCGACTTCAGCTGTAACGATGCCTTCTTCCAGCGCCATGTCGCGCTGCTGGAAGGCGTAGACTTCGTGGCCGCGCCGCGCCGCTTCGCGCATCATGGCGAAGGTCGAGTCCTTGTAGATCTTGAAACCGGTGAGCGGATCGGCGAGGAAAGCGATTTTCATGGGTAAGTCCAGCTAAGGTAATGCCACCAATTTTAGCTGGAAACCCGAAACCCTGCGGCCGGGCGCCTTTCCTCGGCCAATGCTGAAAATAATGCTGTGGGGCACATAATGCTGCTGAGCAAATTGATCTGTATCGCGCATGTGCATGAGCGCGCGCAAACCCGATGCGGTTAGCCTGCGCGACGATGGCTGCATGGATGCCCAACTCGATCATCACGACAATCAGCAAAGCGAACAGGAACGCGAGCAGGAACGCATTGCGCGCGTCTACCGCGGCTGGCATGGCGGCGCTGCATTGGCCCGTTATGCCTGGCACCGGCCCGACATCGTGCTGCAGCACGCCATGCGCGCGCGGGTGCTGTCGCGCATGCTGTCCACCACCGTCGGCACCGATCTGGCCAACGTGCAGGCGGTCGATGTGGGCTGCGGCACCGGCGGCTTCCTGCGCCAGCTGATCGACTGGGGCGCCACGCCGGCCAACCTGGTCGGCACCGAACTCCAGCAAGACCGGCTCGACCTGGCCGCGCCGCGCACCGCAAACGGCGTGCGCTGGCATTGCGGTTCCCTGTCGGCCCTGTCCGCTGGCAGCGCCGACCTGATTGCGGCGAATACCGTGTTCTCTTCCATCCTCGACCAGGAAGTGCGCCAGCAACTGGCGGCCGACATGTGGCGCGTCTTGCGGCCCGGCGGCTGGAGCCTGGTGTTCGACTTCCGCTACAACAACCCGAAGAACCCCCACGTGCGCCGCGTCACCCGCAGCGAGCTGGATAGTTTCTGGCCCGGCGAACGCCAGCAATACCGCACCCTGCTGCTGGCCCCGCCCATCAGCCGCGCACTGGCCGGATTACCGGCCCTGGTCACCGAAACCCTGGCCACCGTGGCGCCGCCCTTGCGCTCGCACTTTATCTACATGGTGCAAAAGAAAGCCTAATCACCATATCGCCGTAGGGTGGACGGCTCACCTGGCAGGCCGCGCTCACGCGGCGGCTACGCCGTCCACGCGTCCATCCAGCGCCAGGATGGCCGCACAGACCCGCATCAATTAAGCCATCATCAATCAAGCCATCATCAATCGATCATCCCAGCAATCGATCAATCTCAGCAACTGATCATTGACCGATCAACCCATCATCCTGCTTTTCGGCCGCATACCGCCCTCGCCCCCCGCAAACCCGTCTCGAGAAAACGCAGCACCCGCTCCTCGTACGGCCCCGGTGCAAACGCATGCAAATCCTGGTGCACCGCGCCCTGCACCACCCACAACTGCTTCGGCTGCGCGGCAGCGCCATACAGCCGGCGCGTCTCGGCAAGCGTCGTATGCATGTCCCGGTCGCCCGAGGCCACCAGAGCCGGCGCCCGGATCGCGGCCATGTGGTCGATCGGCCGCAACTGCCGGGGCGCGATGTCCAGGCGCAGCGGCAACTGCCACAACAGCAGCTTCGACAGCGGCACGCCCAGCGCGCCAAGCCGCATGCGCAAGCGGTCCTCGACCGCTTCCTCGATGGTCGGATACATTGATTCCAGCACCACCCCATCCACCGGCCCGCAATCCTTGCACAGCACATACGACGCCGCGCCCAGCGACACACCGATCAGGCCCAGTCCCTGCCCCGGCGCCTGCCGCCGCAGGTAAGCCAGGGCCGCCTTCACGCCCGCCGCCTCTGTCAGCCCGAAGGTCAATTGCGGCGCGGTGCTGGCGCCATGCCCCGGCAAGTCGATCAGCAGCACGCTATAGCCCGCCGCGTGAAGAAAACGCGCCCGCCCCAGCATTTGCCGGCGGTCGGCGCGGATGCCATGCAACAGCAAGACCGCACCCTTTCCGCTTCCACGCAGGAACCAGCCCTCGACCGTGCGCCCCGCTTCGGTCGGCAACGTGACCGTTTGCGCAGGCAATCCATCGGGTAGCGCGATCGCGTAATGCGCGCCCGCAACCAGTTCACTCCCGGCAAGCCAGGCCAGCACCAGGCCGCCCGCGAGCAGCAGGCACAAACCCATTACCAATCGACGCAGACGCATGCGCTTCCCCACCAATCATGTCAATGAGACATTATTGCTGAGTAGAGAGTGCATGTGCCAAAGAAATAAAAAAAGGGGCCTCCGAAAAGGCCCCTGCGTATTGCGACACGATCCGCGGAATCAATACACTTCCGGATTCGGATCGGTACGTTCCATCTCCAGCGATGCCGCCAGCAAGCCCAGCCGCGCCACCACGCCATACACATAGAAACGGTTCGGCGCCGCCGTGCCCGGCTTGGCCTTCAGATCCGGCACCGCGTGCTGCTGGGCAAACGCCAGCGGCACGAACTGCGAGCCCGGCGCATTCAGATTCTGGTCGACGCCGCGTTCGGCGTGCACGCGGTAGAAGCCGCCCACGACGTAGCGGTCGATCATGTACACCACCGGCTCGGCCACGGCATCGTCGATGTTTTCAAACGTCGGCACGCCTTCCTGCACCACGAGGTCGGTGACCGCCAGGCCATCCTTGATGACCGACATCTTGGCGCGCTGCTTCAGCGACAAGTCGCGCACTTCACTGGCATCCTTGATCGTGGTCACGCCCATGCCGTAGGTGCCGGCATCCGGCTTCACGATCACGAAGGGCTTCTGCTCCTTCATGCCGTATTCCTTGTACTTCTTCTTGATCTTCGAGAGCAGGCTCGACACCGCATCGGCCAGCGCCTCGGTGCCCTGGTCGTGTTCCAGGTCGACATCGCTCACCTTCGCATGCAGCGGATTCACCATCCAGGGATCGATGTCGATCAGCTTGCCGAACTTTTTCGCGACTTCGTCCAGGGCCTTCATGTGATTGCTCTTGCGGCGCAGCGCCCAGCCGGCGTGCAGCGGCGGCAACAGCGATTGTTCGTGGACATTTTCCAGCACCGAAGGAATACCCGCCGACAAGTCGTTGTTCAACAAGATCGTGCACGGATCGAAATCGGCCAGGCCCAGGCGGCGGCCGTTGGCCGAACGCACCATCGGCTCGACCACCAGCATGTTCCCGTCGGGCAGCGCCAGCGGCGTCGGTTCGGTGACATCCGGCGACAGCGACCCCAGGCGCACGTGCAGGCCGGTCTGGCGGAAGATCTGCATCAGGCGCGCGACGTTCTGCAGGTACTGCGGGTTGCGCGTGTGGACTTCCGGCACCAGCAGCAAATTGCGCGCATCCGGACAATACTTGTCGATCGCGGCCATGGCGGCCTGCACGGTGAGCGGCAGCATTTCGCTGGCCAGGTGGTGGAAACCGCCCGGGAACAGATTGGTGTCGACCGGCGCCAGCTTGTAGCCGGCATTGCGCAGGTCTACCGAGCAGTAGAACGGCGGCGTGTGCTCCTGCCATTCCAGGCGGAACCAGCGTTCGATGGCCGGCGTGGCATCGAGAATTTTCTTTTCCAGGTCGAGTAGCGGGCCGGTCAGGGCGGTGGCGAGGTGCGGAACCATGAATGGACGTCCTTATTGGCTTCTTGATGAATGCCTTCTTGGCAATGAGCCCCATTATCTTGGGGCAGTCTTGCCATTTTAAAGCCTTCCGCCGATCCGCTCCGCATACAAAAAAGGCGCCCCGCAGGGCGCCTTCGGTTACAGCCTCGTGCCGATCACGAATGGTAGGCGCGTTCGCCGTGGCTGGTCAGGTCCAGGCCCTCGCGTTCCTGCTCTTCCGGCACGCGCAGGCCGATCACCATGTCGACCAGCTTGAAGGCGACGAATGCCACGAATGCCGACCAGACGATGGTGATGCCGATCGCTTCGGCCTGCACCAGCAGCTGGTGGCCGATCGAGTAGGCGTCGGCCGATGGTTTGTTGGTGACGTAGTCCCAGACGCCCTGGCCGCCGAGTTGCGGCGCGGCGAACACGCCGGTCAGCAGTGCGCCGACGATACCGCCGACACCGTGCACGCCGAACACGTCGAGCGAATCATCCACGCGCAGCATGCGCTTCAGGCCGTTCACGCCCCACAGGCAGACGATGCCGCCCACCAGGCCGATCACCAGCGCGCCCATCGGACCGACGAAGCCGCAGGCCGGGGTAATCGCCACCAGGCCCGAGACGGCGCCGGAAGCGGCGCCCAGCATCGATGGCTTGCCCTTGGTCGCCCATTCGCCGAAGGTCCAGGCGACGGTGGCGGCAGCGGTGGCCAGCAGGGTGTTCACGAAAGCGAGGGCGGCGACGTCGCCCGCTTCCAGCGCCGAGCCGGCGTTGAAGCCGAACCAACCCACCCACAGCAGCGAGGCGCCGATCATGGTCATGGTCATCGAGTGCGGGGCCATGGCTTCGCGGCCGTAGCCGACGCGCTTGCCGATCACGTAGGCGCCGACCAGGCCGGCGACTGCCGCATTGATGTGCACCACGGTGCCGCCCGCGAAGTCGAGCGCGCCCTGCTGCCACAGCCAGCCGGCGTCGGCGGTCACGGTGGCCAGCGAAGCGGCGTCGCTGATCGCGTCCGGACCGGCCCAGAACCAGACCATGTGGGCGATCGGCAGGTAGCCGAAGGTGAACCAGATCACGACAAAGGCCAGCACGGCCGAGAAGCGCGCGCGCTCGGCGAAGGCGCCGACGATCAGGCCGCAGGTAATCGCGGCAAAGGTGCCCTGGAAAGCAACGAAGATGAACTCGGGGATCATCGTTTCCTTGCTGAAGGTGGCGCCCATGCTGAACACGCCGGTGGCGGCATCATAGATGCCGTTCAGGAAGGCGCGATCGAAGCCGCCGATGAAGGGGCTGCCGCCGGTAAACGCCAGCGAGTAACCGTACAGGCACCACAGGACAATGATCAGCGAGAAGATCATGAAGATCTGCAGCAGCACCGACAGCATGTTCTTGGCGCGCACCAGGCCGCCGTAGAACAGGGCCAGGCCCGGGATCGACATCATGATCACGAGGATGGTGGCGATGAACATCCAGGCGGTGTCGCCCTTGTTGATGGAGGGCGCGGCCATGGCCGGCAGGGCCAGGCCCAGGCCGAGCGCGGCGCAGAAGAGTTTGGACGTTATTGATTTCATTGGAATCCCCTTACAGTGCGTCGTTGCCGGTCTCGCCGGTACGGATACGGATGACCTGGTTCAGGTCGGACACGAAGATCTTGCCGTCGCCGATCTTGCCGGTGCGGGCGGCGCCCTGGATGGCGTCGATCACCTGGTCGACCAGCACGTCGTCGACGGCCGCCTCGATCTTGATTTTCGGGAGGAAGTCGACCACGTACTCGGCCCCGCGATACAGCTCGGTGTGGCCCTTCTGGCGGCCGAAGCCTTTTACTTCGGTCACCGTCATGCCCTGCACGTTGATTTCGGAGAGCGCCTCACGCACTTCGTCGAGCTTGAAGGGCTTGATGATGGCGGTAATCAGTTTCATGGTGATACCTCTTTCAGAAAGTTTTGGAGACCGACAGCACGGCTGCCGACTTGCCGAGGTTCTTACCGCGCGGGCTGAGGTAGCTGTCGGTATTCGCCTTGACCCAGGCCAGCGACGCGCTGGCAAAACCGAAGTCCTTGGTCACGCCGACCTTGAAGTCGTTGTAGGTGAAATCGTCGTTGTTCTTCACGCGCTGGCGCCCGGCGTGCAGGTTCAGCACGAAGCCGCTGCCGACGTCGACGTTCGCGCCGATGTCCAGGTAGCCGCTGCCCTTGCTGTCGGCGGTGCCGAACAAATTGCTGGTGGCGTGCGAGTACTTGATGTAGGCCGGGCCGAAGCCGAGCTGGCCATAGAACTCGAAGGTATTCGCATTGGTCGGCAAGCCGTTCGACGGGTAGACGTAGTACAGGCCGCCGACGTCGTAGCTGATGCTGTCGTTGACCTGGCCGCGCTTGCCGGCGTACAGGTCGACCTCGACGTTCGAATCGCCGCCGGCATCGTCGATCCACTTGATGGTCGACAGCCAGGTGCCGGCGTAGAAGCCGCTCGAATGGGTGTAGTCGGCGCCGCCCTGCAGGGCCGGCTCGAAACGGGTTTGCGCCAGGCCGCGGTAGCGGTATTCGCTGGTGAGCGTGGCGTTGTAGCTGACCTGGTGTTCCGGCGTCGGTGCTGCCTGTTCCTGCGCCTGGGCCAGGCTGCCGATTCCCATCACCAACGTGAATGCCGCGCTTGCTGCGATCCTGCTTTTCATGACGATTCCCCTGTTATTGAATGAATGGTTCTGATGCGGTTTACAATCTGCGTCTTGCAATCTTTTGATCACGGCTTACCTTTCCCTTAGCAGATTGCGTGCCAGGTATTAACATGGCATCCGTGTGCCGCAGTTTCGGCACAGCTGCCACACTTCGGGTTTCAATAATCACAAACAGGCGCACTGCCGTTGTGCAGCACGCCAGGACGCACCAAAGCAGGCCATTTTGTAAAAATCGCACCACCTTGGTGCAACGGCCGGAACACTAGGACTGACTGAAATGAACAATTTTTTCAATGATTTGCAGGGCAAGATCAACCAGGCCATCGAAAGCTCGCCGGCCAAGGACATCGAACGCAACGTCAAGGCCATGATGACCCAGGGCTTTTCCAAGCTCGACCTGGTGACCCGCGAGGAATTCGATATCCAGGCCCAGGTATTGGCCAAGACCCGCGCCAAGCTCGAAGCACTCGAACTGCGCGTGGCCGAGCTGGAAGCGCGCCTGACGGAGCAGGCGCCGAAAGTCTGACCGCTTCCGCATTCATGGAAGCCGACCACGGAGGAAGCGACATGAATGCGAACGACAAACTGCTCGGCACGGTACTGCCTCCCCAGGAGGTATCGATCGACGTGCTGCGCGAGAAGTACGCGAAGGGCGATGAATCCACCATCGCCGACGTGCGCCGGCGCGTGGCCCATGCGCTGGCGGCGCGCGAAGCGCCCGAGCAGCAAGACGCGTGGGCCGCACGCTTCCTCTGGGCGCAAGAACAGGGCTTCGTCCCGGGCGGGCGCATCAACTCCGCCGCCGGCCTGCACATCAAGGCCACCCTCATCAACTGCTTCGTGCAGCCGGTCGGCGATTCCGTCACCGGGTTCGAAGACGGCCTGCCCGGCATCTACACCGCCCTCTCGGAAGCTGCCGAAACCATGCGCCGCGGCGGCGGCGTCGGCTACGACTTCAGCGCCATCCGCCCCTACGGCAGCCTGGTACGCGGCACGCAATCGCGCGCGTCCGGGCCGGTGTCGTACATGGAACTCTTCGACGCCTCCTGCAAGACGGTCGAATCGGCCGGCGCCCGCCGCGGTGCGCAAATGGGCGTGCTGCGCATCGACCATCCCGACATCGAACGCTTCATCGCCGCCAAGGACGGAGGCGGCCTGTCGAACTTCAATATCTCGGTCGGCGTGACCGATGCCTTCATGCGCGCGCTGGAGGCCGACGCCAGCTTCGCGCTGGTGCACCGCGCCGCGCCGGGCGACCCTGCCGGCGCCCACCAGCGCGCCGACGGCCTGTGGGTCTACCGCGAACTGCCAGCCCGCGCGCTCTGGGACAAGATCATGCTGTCGACCTACGACCACGCCGAGCCGGGCGTACTCTTCATCGACCGCATGAACGAGGAAAACAACCTCTGGTATGCCGAGCAGCTGCGCGCCACCAATCCCTGCGGCGAACAGCCCCTGCCCGCCTACGGCTGCTGCGACCTCGGCTCGCTGAACCTCACCTGCTTCGTCGAGCAGCCTTTTACCTCCGATGCCGGCTTCGATTTCGCGCGCCTGCGCGAGGTGGCGACGCTTGCCGTGCGCATGCTCGACCTGGTGCTCGACGCCACCGAATGGCCGCTGCCACAACAGGCGGCGGAGGCGCGCGCCAAGCGCCGCATCGGCCTTGGTTTCCTCGGCCTGGGCAGCGCCCTCGTGATGCTGGGCCTGCGCTACGATACCCACGAGGGCCGCGCCATGGCCGCGCGCATCGCCGAAGCCCTGCGCGACGCCGCGTATGCCGCCTCGATCGAACTGGCGCGCGAAAAAGGCGCCTTTCCCCTGTTCGATGCGGCGCGCTACCTGGAAGGGAATTTCGTCGGGCGCCTGCCCGAGACGCTGCGCGCGGCCATCCGCACCCACGGCATCCGCAACTCGCACCTGCTGTCGATCGCGCCCACCGGCACCATCTCGCTGGCCTTTGCCGACAATGCCTCGAACGGCATCGAGCCCCCCTATTCCTGGACCTACGAACGCAGGAAGCGCATGCCCGACAATACGATGCGCGCGTATGCGGTCGAGGACCACGCCTGGCGCCTGTACCGGCGCCGCCATCCGGAACCGGAACCGCTGCCGCCGCAGTTCGTCACCGCGCTGGAAATGCGCGCCGACGACCACCTGCGCATGCTGGAAGCGGTGCAGCCCTTCGTCGACACCGCGATCTCGAAGACGGTGAACGTGCCGGCCGATTATCCGTACGACGACTTCCGCGACCTGTACAGCGAGGCCTGGCGCGCGGGGCTGAAAGGGCTGGCCACCTATCGGCCGAACGCGGTGCTCGGCCAGGTGCTCGGGGCGAGCTCGCGGGAAGAAGCGCCAGCCCTGCTGGAGGAGGACCCGCTGCGCAAGCGCTTCGACAACCGCCCGCTGGGAGAACTCGATTCGGTGACCTCGAAGGTCGAATACTCCACCCAGGAAGGCCGCAAGACGTTCTACCTGACGGTCAGCTTCATCCGCGTGGAAGGCACTGTCGACGGCGAACCGGTGATCATCGAGCGGCCTTTCGAATTCTTCATGCCGGCCGGCCAGCGTACCGATGGGCAGCAATGGATCACCTCCTCGATGCGCTTGCTGTCGATGCTGGCGCGCGCCGGCGGGCCGATCGCCAAGGCCCTGGCCGACATGCGCGACGTGGTCTGGGAAAAGGGACCGGTGCGCTGCGGTACGCTCACGCGCGAAGATGGCGTGCAGGTGCCGGTCTTCCACGATTCCGAAGCGGCGGCGGTCGGCTTCATGCTGCAGCGGATCCTGATCAACCGCGGCTTCCTCGACAGCCAGGGCAATGGCGTGCCGGTGGCCCAGCTGGCGCGTCAGCTGGCGGCGCGAATGGATGCGGGCGATGTGCCGGTTGTTGCGCCGACTGTTGCGCCGACTGTTGCGCCGACTGTTGCGCCGGCGTTGGCGCCGGCTGCAGCGCCGGTATCCCACGCCGCCGCCAAATGCCCGGAATGCGGCGCCCGCGCCCTGCGCAAGCTCGACGGCTGCACCCGCTGCGAGAATTGCCAGTATGTGGGGGAATGCGGCTGAGGAATATCGCGGGCACGGGGTTCTGGCGGGCTGGTGCGGTGTTACCATTGTGCTATCCAGCTAATGAACGACCTGAATGGCAATCGAGCGAATTTCCTGCGCACCCGGCAACGGCATCAATGAAGACCTCGTGGCCGTCTTCGAACACGACGGCGTCACCGACCTCCTCGTCCTCGACGGCGCGACCTCGGTGGCCGACCTCGACTACGCCGACGAGCAGCAGGGCGATGTCGCCTGGTTCGTGCAGGCCTTTGCCGCCGCGCTCGGCCGCGTGCTCGACGCCGCGCGCTCCCAGGCCGACAGCGTACAGCTGGCGATCGAGGACGTGCGGCGCGATTACCGCGCGCGAACGGCCGGCCGCGATGTGCCGCTGTACGCCTATCCGCTTGCTGCCCTCACCTGGATCCGCCTGCGCGACGGCGGCGGCCAGGTATCCGCATCGCTGTACTGCCTGGGCGACTGCAAGGCCTTCGGCATCGACGCCGATGGGGTGGTGACCGACCTCGATCCCTACGTGAACCCCTTCGAGACCGTGGTGCAGGATGCGGTGGCGGCGCTGGCGCAGGAAGGCGTGCACGACCCGGCGGTGCGCCGGACCCGCCTGCTGCCGCTGCTGCGTGCGCGGCGCGAGGACCAGCATGCATCGCCCGCGCCGACTGTCCTGTGCCTGGCGCCGCAAGGACCGCTCAAGGCGCGCACCGCCAACCTGCATCTGCCGCGCGGCAGCGCCGTGCTGGCCATGAGCGACGGCTTCAACCGCCTGGCCGACACCTACCGCCTGTACACCCAGGAAGACCTGGTGCGCCGCTGCCGCGCGGACGGCCTTGCCGGCCTGGCGCACGAGCTGCGCGCCTGGGAGACGGCGCAGGCGACGGCCGCGCTGGCAGTGAAGAACGCGGATGACGCCTCCGCGCTCATGTGGACGCCGGATGGCGTAGACTCGAACGACAACCCTTCCATTCGTCCCGTCCCGGCAAGCGCCAGGGCTGCAGAGGAACAAGCTTGAAAACCTATTCGACATACCTGGCAGCGGGCTGGCTGTGCCTGGCGCTCATCGGCGTGACGCCGCTGCCGGCTGCGGCGCAAGACGGCAGCCGCGGCGCGCGCATCGCGGTCGTGAACGTCGAGCGCCTGCTCAGCGAGTCCCCGCGCGCCCAGGCGGTGGCGGCGAGGATCGACGCCGAATTCGCGCCGCGCCGCCAGCAGATCCAGGCCGAGGTGCGCCGCCTGCGCGACTTGTCCGAGAAGCTGGCGCACGACGCCCCGCAGTTGTCGGACCGCGAACACCTGGAGCGCTCGCGCGAAATCGGCGACCTCGAACGCGCGGTGCGGCGCGACCAGGCCGTGCTGCAGGAAGACCTGTTCGAGCGCAGGATGGAAGAACGCAGCCGCATGGCGGAGCGCATCAGCGCCATCATCGCGTCGCTGCGCGCGCAACAGGGCGTCGACCTGGTGCTGACCCGCACCGTCTGGCATCGGCCGGCGCTGGACATTACCGACCAGGTGTCGCGCATGCTCGACAACTAAGAACCTATCCCAGTAGGGAATGAGTCGTTGCTGACGCGCCTGGAAAGCGGGGGCGGCGTTGCTCGTCCCGCAGTTGGCAAACCCGTGGCTCGCCATGCGGCGTCCTCGCGCCTAGCCCGCGCTTCCCAGTCATCGCCAGCAACTTCCTCCTCCCTACTGGGATAGGTTCTAAGCCGCCAAGCTTAGACAAGCTCGACAATTTCACCCGGGTGTTATTGCGCTCCCGTTTTTATCCGGGTAATATCTGCGGCATGCACACCTCCGTGCATTTTCTTCCATTGGAGAAGTCATGCTGCCCTCTCACTGCATCGCCTTTCTTGGCACCGAGCTGCTGGCCAAGGGACCACTCACCGAGGTCGTCAGCGCCGTCAAGCGCGCGCTCGACAGCGGAACCGAACGCTCCATCGCGATTCTCGACCTGGTCACCAGCCGCCCGGTCGAGATCAATTTCACCGGCACCGAAGAAGACGTCCTGCAACGCATTCCGCGTATGCAGCCGCGCAGCGCCGGCCGTCCCAAGCTGGGCGTGGTGGCGCGCGAAGTGACCTTGTTGCCGCGCCATTGGGAATGGCTGTCCTCGCAGCCGGGCGGCGCCTCGGTGGCGCTGCGCAAACTGGTGGAACATGCCTCGCGCGATGCCCGCCAGACCGACCTGATGCGCGAAGCGCGCGATTCGGCCTACCGCTTCATGCACGAATTGGCCGGCGACGAACCGGGCTTCGAGGAAGCCTCGCGCGCCCTGTTCGCGGGCGATGCGGCGCGCCTGGAGCAGGTGGTGGCAAGCTGGCCAGTGGGCGTGCGCGAACACTTGCTGGCGCTCGCAGGGCCGGCCTTCGCGCCGCCGGCGGAGGCGCCGGAGGCCGCCTCCTGATTTCCTCGTTGTCCGTGTCCGCCGGGCGGCGCCAGCGGCGAGCGCGGCGCCACCTTTGCGCAGACCGCCGATAATCGTCGTACACTCACGCGCTTTACCACCACGAGCTATCACCCACATGAACGATTTCGACAGCGTTCCGCTGGAATTTTTCCAGGATTACCCAGAACCGGGCGTGAATTTCATCGACGTCGGCTGCATCTTCGACAATCCCGAGCACTGGCGCCTCGCGATCGACACCCTCCACGCGCAGACCGATCAATTGCATTTCGACTTCATCCTGGCCATGGACGCACGCGGCTTCATGATCGCCGGCGCCCTGGCCCTTGAGCACAAGGTCGGCTTCGCCATGGCGCGCAAGGCCGGCAAGTTGCCCGGCCACGCGATCAGCATCGACTACAAGCGCGAGTACGGCAGCGCCACCATCGAGATCCAGCCGGAACGCATCAAGGGCCAGCGCGTGCTGATCGTCGACGACGTGCTGGCCACCGGCGGCACCATCGAAGCGGCTGCCGCCCTGCTGCGCCAGCTCGGCAAGGAAGTGGTGGGCGCGGCGGCGCTGTTCGATATCGCTTTCTTCAAGGACAAGCGCGCGCTGACCATGCCGGTGGTATGCCTGCGCGACGTCTGAGGCTTCCTGCACGCGCCTGAGTCGACCTGCCGCACGCTTGGGTGCGCTCAACAAGTGCCAGCCAAGGCGGTGCCACCATCCTGCGAGTCCTCATTTCTCCGGAAAGCCCATGAGTCTCGCCGTGTTACGAAGCCGCGCCCTCGCCGGCATGGAAGCCCTCCCCGTCAGCGTTGAAGTGCACCTGGCCAATGGCCTACCCAGTTTCACCATCGTCGGCTTGCCCGATGCCGAAGTGCGCGAAGCCAAGGACCGGGTGCGCGCCGCGCTGCAAAACGTCGGCTTCGAAATCCCGGCACGGCGCATCACCATCAACCTCGCACCCGCCGACTTGCCGAAGGAATCCGGCCGTTTCGACTTGCCCATCGCGCTCGGCATCCTGGCCGCTTCCGGCCAGATTCCTTCGAAAGAGCTCGACAAGTACGAATTCGCGGGGGAATTGTCGCTATCGGGCCAGCTGCGGCCGGTGCGCGGCGCGCTGGCCATGACCTTCGCCATCCAGCGCAGCGGCCGTGGTGCGCGGCGCGGTTTCATCCTGCCGAAAGCGAATGCCGACGAAGCCGCACTCGTGCTCGATGCGCGTGTATATCCGGCCGATACCCTGCTGCAGGTGTGCGCCCACTTCTCTGCCGTGGCAGAAGACGCGCGGCTGGAGCGCTACAGCAATCCCGGCCAGGCGCAGGCGCCGAGCTATCCCGACTTTTCCGACGTCAAAGGCCAGATCCACGTCAAGCGCGCCCTCGAAATCGCGGCCGCTGGCAACCACTCGATCTTGCTCGCAGGCCCGCCAGGCGCCGGCAAGAGCATGCTGGCCTCGCGCTTTCCCGGCCTGCTGCCGCCGATGACGGACGAGGAGGCACTGGAAGCGGCGGCCGTGCATTCGCTCACCGGGCGTTTCTCCGCCCAGCAATGGCGGGCGCGGCCCTTCCGCAGCCCCCACCATACGAGCTCGGGCGTGGCCCTGGTCGGCGGCGGGAATGTGCCGCGCCCTGGCGAAATATCGCTGGCGCATTGCGGCGTCCTCTTCCTGGACGAACTGCCCGAGTTCGACCGCAAGGTATTGGAGGTATTACGTGAGCCGCTGGAGTCGGGCCGCATCACGATTTCGCGCGCCGCCAACCAGGCCGACTTTCCGGCCCGCTTCCAGCTGATCGCGGCCATGAATCCCTGTCCTTGCGGCTGGTATGGTCACCCTTCCGGCAAATGCCATTGCACAAGCGAGACGGCGCAGCGCTACCAGGACCGCATCTCCGGCCCCCTGCTCGACCGCATCGACATGCAGGTCGAAGTGGCGGCGATGGCGCCCGAGGCCATGAGCGCCCAGGCCGACGGCGAGAGCACGGCCGAGATCGGTGCGCGTGTGGCTGCAGCCCATGCGCTGCAGCTGGAGCGCCAGGGCAAGGTGAACAGCCGCCTGAGCACGCGCGAGATCGATCGCTATTGCGAACTCGACGACGCCAGCGAGCGCACCCTGCGCGGCGCCATGGCGCTGATGCACTGGTCGGCACGGGCCTATCACCGGGTACTGAAGGTGGCGCGTACCATCGCCGACGTGACGGGGTCGCCTACCATCACCTCGGAAAACATGGCCGAGGCGATCGGCTACCGGCGCGGGCTGCGCGAGCGTTGAGCCGGGCGACCGGCGCCTGTAGCCTGCGTGGCGGCGCCCTGCTACCATCAAGGCATGCAAAAACATAAACTTGCCACAACACTCGTTCTTGCAGCCACGCTGCTGGCTGGCTGCAATCCTACCTACAACTGGCGCGACTACAGCAGCCCGGATGCGCCCTATCGCGTGATGTTTCCGGCCAAGCCGGCCAGCCACACGCGCAGCGTCGACCTGGACGGCGTCAAGGTCGAGATGACCATGACCGCTGCCGAGGTCGAGGGCGTGATGTTTGCGGTGGGCACCGGCGTCGCCCCGGATGCGGCGGGTGCACAGGCCGCGGTCGATGCCATGAAGACCGCCATGCTGCGCAACATCGACGCGACCGTCCAGCGCGAAAGCGCAAGCGCGGCCAGCAGCGGCGACCTTGACAACGCGCGCAAGAGCATCGACATCGATGCCACCGGCTCCGGCAACGGCGGGCCGATGAAGCTGACCGGCCACTTCGAATCGCGCGGCAAGCGCTTCTACCAGGTCATTGTGCTGGGCAAGGACAAGGCCGTCCCGGCCGAGCAATCCGAACAATTCATGAAGTCCTTCACGCTGCTATGAAAATGGAATCGCCTTCCCTGCTGGTCTCCGGCCTGCGCAAGCAGTTCGCCCGGCCCGCCGTCGACGGTCTCGACCTCACGATTGCGCGCGGCGAGCTCTACGCACTGCTGGGTCCGAACGGCGCCGGCAAGACCACGACCTTGCGCATGGTGTCCGGGCTGCTGGCGCCGGACGAGGGCCGCATCGAAGTCAACGGCATCGACCTGGCGCGCGACCCGGCCGGCGCCAAGCGCAGCATGGCTTACCTGCCGGATGATCCCATGCTGTACGGGAAGCTCAAGCCGACCGAGTACCTGGAGTTCGTTGCCGGGCTGTGGGGCGTGAATGGCGCCACGGCCGAGCCGCGTGCACGCCAGCTGCTCGACTGGCTGGACTTGACGAAGCATGCGCACGAGCTGACCGAAGGCTTTTCGCGCGGCATGAAGCAGAAGCTGGCCCTGGCCGGCGCGCTGATCCACGAACCGCAATTGCTGATCCTGGACGAGCCGCTGACCGGCCTGGACGCCGGCGCCTCGCGCCAGGTCAAGGACTTGCTGCTGTCCCATGTCGCCAAGGGCGGCACGGTCATCCTGACCACCCATATCCTGGAAGTGGCGGAGCGCCTGGCCCAGCGCATCGGCATCATCCAGCATGGCCGCCTGATCGCCCAGGGCACGCTCGATCAATTGCGCCAGGAGACAGACGCGGACACGCTCGAAGACATGTTCCTGCAACTGACGGGGCAAGCGTGAACGCCCGACCGGGCAGCGCACTCTGGCTGCTGCGTCACGAAGTACGCATGTTCTGGTACACCACGCTGTCATCGAAGAGCGGCAAGGAGCCGCGCGGCTTCCACTGGAAGCTGGTGGGGGTCTGGCTGCTGGTGTGGTTGATGGTGCATGCCGGGGCCTGGTACGTGGTCGGCAAGCTATCCGGCGGAGACGGCGACCTGCCCCGGCAATTGGTGCTGGCGGCCAGCGTGCTGCTGGTGGCCACGTTCACGTTCATGCTGTCGAGTGCGCTGAAGTCCAGTGTCGAGGTCTTGTTCGACCGTGGCGACATGGACTTGCTGCTGTCCTCGCCCCTGCCCTCGCGCAGTATTTTCACGGTCCGCCTGGCCGGCGTCGTCCTGGGCGTCGCCTTGATCTACCTGTTCTTCCTGGCGCCGCTGGCGCACGTGGGTGTGCTGCAAGGACACCCACGCTGGTTGGCGCTGTATCCGGTGCTGCTCGGCATGGCGGCGATCGCCTCGGCCGCTGCTATGCTGCTGACGCTGGCGTTGGTGCGCTGGCTGGGCGCGCGCCGCACGCGGGTGGTTGCGCAGGTGCTGGGCGCGCTGGCGGGTGCCGCCCTGTTCATCCTGTCGCAGTTGCCGAACCTGGCGGTGCAGACCGGCGCAAGTGAAGGCATCCTGGTGCGTGCAGCCAGGAGCAGCGCGGCGATCAGTGCGGACAGTCTCGTCTGGCTACCGGGCCGGGCACTGCTGGGCGATCCGCTGGCAGCCACGACTGTGGGCGTGGTGGCGCTGCTGGCGTTTGCCTTGACGGTGGGGCTGACGCACCGCAGCTTTACCCGCGGCCTGCAGCTGACTGGCGGAGTCGCGAAGACGTCGCGGCGGCCGGCAGGCGCCTTGCGCTTCCGTTTCCACAAAGGTCTTGCGTCGACCTTGATCAGGAAGGAATGGCGCCTCATCCTGCGCGATCCGCAATTGATTTCCCAGGTGCTGTTACAGCTGCTCTACCTGATTCCTGTGCTGTTCCTCGTTTTCAGGAAAGACGGCGCGCCGGCCCTCGCGGTCGGCACCGGCCTGACGCTGCTGTGCGGCTCGTTGAGTTCGTCGCTGGCCTGGATCGTCCTGCTGTCGGAGGAGGCGCCGGACCTGCTGCAATCGTCTCCGGCCAACGCGCGCATGGTGCGCCGTGCCAAGCTGGCGGCGGCGATCGGCCCGGTACTGGCCCTGATCTGCGTGCCGGTACTGTGGCTGACCTGGCGCGCACCGGTCAGCGGCCTGCTGGCCGCATTTACCATCTGTGGCGTCACCCTTGGTTCGACGCTGATTGTCATGTGGACCGGCAAGCCTGGAGAGCGCAGCGCCCTGGCACGGCGCGCACAGGGCAACGGCGCCAGTGCCATCTTCGAGCTCAGCCACCTGTTCAGCTGGGGTGCGCTGGCGTTCATGTTGCCTTACGCGGCGAGCCAGGCGCACACTGGTATCGGCCTGGCCGCCGGCATCGGCGCCGCCGGCGCAGTCGCCCTGGGCATGCCCCTGCTGGCCTGGATCTTCCGCCGCCGTCCGCACTAGCGGACGCGCGCGGGATGACCCATTTTGGGCAGACGTGTTATCGTTTAGTTACGAAGCCAAACAATAAGAGAACGCATATGTTAATCACTTTTAAAAGCAAAGCTTATCCTGATGTGATGATGTATCAGGAGCACGCCAAGCGCATCCTCGACCTCCTGCACAAGGAGCCGGACATCGGCGTCATCACCTCCGAAGAGGCAACCCGCGCCGTCCAGCTGCTCGAGCACGAGATCGAAGAAAGCCGCAAGCACCCTTCCACCGACGAAGTGGAGCGGGACATCAAGGCCCACCGCGTGGACGAGGACGATCCCGAGCATGAGCAGGCCGAACTGGTCAGCTTCTCGACCCGTGCTTATCCGATGCTGGAAATGCTGCGTGCAGCACGCGACCAGCAGTGCGATATTCTCTGGGGTGTGTAAATCGTCGGGCTGGGCTGGCAGCAATGCCGCTCAGTGCGGCCGATGTGATGTCGAAAAAGGAAGCGCTTGCGCTTCCTTTTTGTTTGCGCCCTGCTCGTTGACGTAGGGTGGGTCGGTCCGCGTACGGCTCGAACCCACCGGTTTTTGTGTTGATGGCATAGCGGTGGGGACGAGTCCCCACCCTACTTCCATGCACAGCCGT
>NZ_JASNRC010000013.1 GCF_030411995.1 Massilia sp. YIM B02769 | reverse complement strand
ATCTGTTTGAACTGCTCTGTGTACTTCGTCATATCACCCCAAAAAGTTGTGTCTAACTTTTTGGGGTCACTTCACCCGTGCCCACGCGGTTACGTGCTCATCCTTGCACCGCGAGCCGAAGCGCAGCGCTCGATACATCGAGCTTGGACACACACTGTTTTGTCGCTAACGGTTTTTGCACGCAGCCCGGGCGATACTTCGCCGCTGCGGACGGAGGAGACGTGCGTACCGCGTGGGCACAGGGTGCCCACCCTACGTCAGCGTTGGTAGCCATGCCAAGTGCGGCAATATGCCGGCAATAAAAAAGCCGCGCGGCATGTGCGGCGCGGCTTTGGTCAACGGCAAAAGCGAATCAGAACTCTTCCCACTCTCCCGCACCCACCGTGGCAGGCTTGGGCTGGCGCCGCACCGCCGGGCCGACTGCCACGGCCGGCGCAGCCAGTCGCACCGGCTTGGCGCGCGCCACTGGCGCTTCCTTCGCCACCAGTACATCGCCATCGAGCTTGAACACGCCCACCACCTCGTTCAGCGCCGCGGTCTGCTCGCGCAGCGCCTGCGCGGCGGCGGCGGCTTCCTCGACCAGCGCCGCATTCTGCTGGGTCGTGGTGTCCATCTCGGTCACGGCGATGTTGATCTGCTCGATGCCCGCGCCCTGCTCCACGCTGGCGGCGCTGATCTCGGCCATGATGTCCATCACCCGCTTCACGCTGGCGACGATCTCGGTCATGGTAGTGCCGGTCTCGTTGACCAGCACGCTGCCCGCTTCCACGCGCTCGACCGAATCGCCGATCAGCGCCTTGATCTCCTTGGCGGCCGTGGCCGAACGCTGGGCCAGGTTGCGCACTTCCGAGGCGACGACGGCAAAGCCGCGCCCCTGCTCGCCCGCGCGCGCCGCTTCGACGGCGGCGTTCAGGGCCAGGATGTTGGTCTGGAAGGCGATGCCGTCGATGACGCCGATGATGTCGACGATCTGCTTCGACGATTCGCTGATCGAGGCCATGGTCGTGACCGCGCGCTCGACCACGTCGCCGCCCTTCAGCGCCACGTCGCAGGCGCTGATCGCCAATTGGCTGGCCTGGCGCGCGTTGTCGGCGTTCTGCTTCACGGTCGAGGTCAGTTCCTCCATCGAGGACGCGGTTTCTTCCAGCGCGCCGGCCTGCTGCTCGGTGCGCGAGGACAGGTCCATGTTGCCGGTGGCGATTTCATCCGAGGCCACGCTGATGGTCTCGGCGCCGCTGCGCACCTTGCTGACGATCTGCTTCAGGCTGGCGTTCATGTCCTTCAGCGCCCGCAGCAGCTGGCCGGTTTCGTCGTTCGACGTCACCTCGATCCGGGTGCGCAGGTCGCCGGCAGCCACAGTCTGCGCGACTTCCACGGCGCGGCCGAGCGGACGCACGATCGAACGCGAGACCAGGACACCCGCCACGATGGCCGCGCCGGAGCCCAGTACCATGGCGATCAGGCTCAGCAGCGTAGCGCGCTTGCTGCTCGCTTCGGCGGCGGCCACGCTCTCATGGGTCGCGGCGACGATCTGCTCGTTAAGTTCGGCCAGCAGTTCCGATGGTGCGCGGTCCTTGCCCTTCACCGCCAGGTCGCCCACGCTCGCCTCGAAACCGGCAGCCACGAACTGTTCGTAACCCCTGCGGAAATCCTGGCCCATCTGGGCGTGGGCGCGGCCGAATTGCTCGATCAGATCGCGCTGCTTGCCCGTGGGGAGATCGGCGCCCAGCTTGGCCACCTGCTGCGCCACCTGGCGCTCGCTGTCCTGGAAGGCTTGCCAGTACTTGGCGCGCTCGGCTTCGTCCTTGCCTCGCAGGAGCGTGTTCTTCCACTCCTGGATCTGGGTCTTGAAGGCCGACAGCAGCGTCTGGACCGCATCGGCCTGGCCATAGGTGGTCACGGCGTGGCCGTAGGTATCGATCGAGCGGTTCAGCGCGGACAAGCCGAACAGGCCGGCGCAGGCCACGACCAGCGCGACGGCGGCAAAGCAGAGAGGAAGTTTGCGACTCAGTTTCATGGTGGTCCTGGTTATCGTCAATACGAGAATATCCAGGCGAGTCTACGGGAGGTTATATCCGTGCGGCAACTAAAAAGCAGACGCTGGAAGGCTTATGCGTGCGGAATGTCCGCTCGCCACAACACAGTTATGTGAATGATACGAGGAAAGTTATCGAGGTTGCTATGAATGGGCGGGAACGGCCAATGAGGAATCCGCGTGGGCTCGAGAGCCCACCCTACGAAACACGTTGCGTATCCGGGTTTCGCGTGATCTTGTTGTTGGCTGTGACTGTAGGTGGGCTCTTGAGCCCACGCGGATTCAACATACCAATAACGCGACAGGCAACAGCCCCACCTGCGCCGAGGCTGGAAGTGCGGCTAGGCGCAGGCCAGCATGCTGGTCGCGCCCGTGGCAAACGACGCCCGCGCAATGCGCCCGTCAACCACCTCGTACACGCACAGCATCTCGACCGTGCCGCGCCCTTCCGGGAAGTTGCGGTACACCAGTTCCAGGTCGGTGACGAAGTTGCCGGCCACGCTGCGGGTGAGCAGCTGGGCACGCAGGTCGGGCTCGGCGAAACGGGTCTCGTAGCGCGGGCGAATCTGGTCGTGGCCTTCGGCCAGCAGTGCGCCGTGCAGGGCGAACTGCCGGGCATCCGGCGCGTAGGTCGCCATCAGGGCGTCGAGGTCCTTGGCGTTGTAGGCATCCAGCTGGGCCTGGACCACGGCGGCGGGGGAAACGGTCATGCGAGATTCCATCACAGTAAAACCAGGTTATCGCGGTGCACCAGCTCCGGGCCTTCGATGTAGCCGAGGATGGCTTCGATCTCGTGCGAGGAATGGCGCATGATGCGGCGCACTTCGCTGCTGGTATAGCTGGTGAGTCCGCGCGCGATCGGCGTGCCGTCTTCGCGCACGCAGGTGATCACCTGGCCGCGCCCGAACTCGCCGCGCACCGCGATCACGCCGATCGGCAGCAGCGATTTGCCCTCTTGCGTCAGCTTCTGCACGGCGCCGGCGTCGAGCACCACCTCGCCGGCCGTGTGCAAATGGTCGACCATCCACTGACGGCGCGCGGTCAGGCGCGTGGTCGGCGCGTTCAGTTGCGAGCCGATCGCTTCGCCGCTGGCCAGGCGCGTGAGCACATCCGGTTCGCGGCCCCAGGCGATCACCGTGTGGGCGCCGGAACGGGCGGCGCGGCGCGCGGCTAGCACCTTGGTCAGCATGCCGCCCCGGCCGATGCTGCTGCCGGCGCCGCCGGCCATCGCTTCCAGCGCCGGGTCGCCCGCTTCGGCCTGGGCGATCAGGCGCGCTGCCGGGTCCTTGCGCGGATCGGCGGAGAACAGGCCGCGCTGGTCGGTCAGGATCACCAGCGCGTCGGCCTCGATCAAATTCGCGACCAGGGCGCCCAGGGTGTCGTTGTCGCCGAACTTGATCTCGTCGGTGACCACCGTGTCGTTCTCGTTGATGATCGGGACCACGCCCAGGCGCAGCAGGGTCGTGAGGGTGGCGCGCGCGTTCAGGTAGCGCTCGCGGTCGGCCAGGTCGGCGTGGGTCAGCAGCACCTGCGCCGTCTTCACGCCGTGGGTGGCGAAGCTCGATTCGTAGATTTGCGCAAGGCCCATCTGGCCGACGGCGGCGCAGGCCTGCAGTTCGTGGATGTCGTGCGGACGGTTGGTGAAGCCAAGGCGCAGCATGCCTTCGGCGATGGCGCCGGAGCTGACCAGCACGACTTCCTTGCCGAGGCCGCGCAGCGCGGCGATCTGGGTAGCCCAGCGCGCGATGGCCTCGTGGTCGAGGCCACGGCCTTCATTGGTGACGAGCGAAGAGCCGACCTTGACGATGATGCGGGCGGCTTGGTGGAGACAGGAGAAATGCGCGGAGTTCATGGCGAGAGAGGTGTGGCGCGCGGGCGCAAGGCCAGCAGGGCCAGGCCTGCCAGCAACTCGATCCCGCTGACGATCAACAGGGACCCATGCGGCAGGCCGATCGCGCATGCCGCGACCAGGCGCCCGGCCGGCTGGGCCAGCAAGAACAATGCAACAAGATCGCCGAGGATGGGCTGGTCGCCCCGCCTTGCCGCCAGCACAGCCAGCCCCGCGATCGCGAGACGGACTCCGACATAGATGGCATAGAACTGGCTGTAGCCATTCACGCCAACGAGAAACAGGCCCATGACCGCGGCGACCCGGTCGGGGTCGAGCACGGCGATGAGCGCCGCCAGCGAACTGGCGGTGGCCACCAGCTGCAGCAGCTGGCCGCGCGCCCAGTCACGCGTGAACGTGAACGCCGGGCGCTTGGTGATGACGCGGTCCTCA
Source organism: Massilia sp. YIM B02769 (assembly GCF_030411995.1). Classification (GTDB taxonomy): domain Bacteria; phylum Pseudomonadota; class Gammaproteobacteria; order Burkholderiales; family Burkholderiaceae_D; genus Telluria. The sequence continues at coordinate 176,201 of NZ_JASNRC010000013.1, read as the reverse complement.
GTCTTCAAGGATCTTGAAGCGAGGATCGTCAGGATCGATCGAGTTGATGCCGCGTGCTTCCTCGGTCATCTGCGTCGTTTCGTCCACGCGCACGTCGAGCGCGCGCTTTTCTTCCAGGTGCAGGTAGATCGCGTTGATCAGGTCCTGGCAGCCTTCGCGGCTCAGGGCCGAGATTTCGAAGACCGGGCCCTTCCAGGCCATCTTCTTGAGGAAGTCCTTGACCTTCTTCTTGCGCTCTTCCTCGGGGATCATGTCGAGCTTGTTCAGCACGAGCCAGCGCGGCTTGTTCAGCAGGTCTTCGTCGTACTTTTCCAGCTCCTTGATCAGGGCCTTGGCTTCTTTCACCGGATCGACGGTCGCCTCGAACGGCGCCAGGTCGACGATGTGCAGCAGCAGGCCGGTACGCGCCAGGTGGCGCAGGAACTGGTGGCCGAGGCCCGCGCCTTCGGCCGCGCCTTCGATCAGGCCCGGGATGTCCGCAATGACGAAGCTCTTCGCGTGCGAGACGCGCACCACGCCGAGGTTCGGATGCAGGGTCGTGAACGGATAGTCGGCGATCTTCGGCTTGGCGTTCGAGACGGCCGTAATAAAAGTAGACTTGCCGGCGTTCGGCATGCCCAGCAGGCCCACGTCGGCCAGCACCTTCAGTTCGAGGCGCAGCTGGCGGCGTTCGCCCGGCTTGCCGTCGGTCTTCTGGCGCGGTGCGCGATTGGTCGAGGTCTTGAAGTGGATGTTGCCCCAGCCGCCCTCGCCGCCCTTGGCCAGCATTTCGGTCTGGCCGTGCTCGGTCAGGTCGGCGATGATTTCGCCGTTGACGTTATCGATGATCAGGGTACCGACCGGCATGCGCAGGACCACGTCGTCCGCGCCCTTGCCGTAGCAGTCCGACCCGCGCCCGGCTTCGCCGTTGCGCGCGGTATGGACTTTCGAATAGCGGAAATCCACCAGGGTATTGATGTTGCGGTCAGCAACCGCCCAGATCGAGCCGCCCTTGCCGCCGTCGCCGCCGTCCGGCCCGCCAAAGGGACGGAACTTCTCGCGCAGGAACGATGCGCAGCCGTTGCCGCCGTCGCCCGCGATGACTTCAATTCTTGCTTCGTCGATAAACTTCATGATGACCGCCAAAAAACTAAAAAGGCTCTACCGTGGGCAGAGCCTTTCGATGGAAGGCTTGCGCCTTGCAAGGATGCGCCGCTCTGGGCGGCGCTATACGTCAATTAAGCAGCGACTGCTTCAGCTGCAACGACGGTCACGTACTGCTTCGAACCGACGCCTTGCTTGACGAACTTGACCGTACCGTTCACCAGGGCGAACAGGGTGTGGTCTTTGCCGAGGCCGACGTTGACGCCTGGACGAACCTGGGTGCCACGCTGACGCACGATGATGCCGCCGGCGTTGATCGCCTGGCCGCCGTACACTTTCACGCCGAGGCGTTTGCTTTCTGAGTCGCGGCCGTTACGGGTAGTGCCGCCGCCTTTTTTGTGTGCCATTTAAGTACTCCTGGATGACTGTTTAAAAATAGACCGGGGCAATTAGCCGTTGATCGAAACGACTTCGATCTCGGTGAAGTTCTGGCGGTGGCCCTGACGCTTCTGGTAGTGCTTACGACGGCGCATCTTGAAGATACGAACCTTGTCGTGGCGACCGTGGGAAACGACCTTCACCAGAACCGTCGCGCCTTCGACCAGAGGAGCACCAAACTTGATGCTTTCGCCCGCGCCAACGGCGAGGACCTGATCGATGGAGAGTTCGGAACCAATGTCTGCCGGTATCTGTTCTACTTTGAGTTTTTCGCCAGCGACAACTTTGTATTGCTTGCCACCGGTTTTTATGACCGCGTACATGATTGAAACCTCATCAAATGTTTAAAGAATTCCCGCCGGCGCCGTCGCGCTGAGCTGGTCTGAAGCCGGGGAACAGAGGATTATACATAGTTCGCCGCATTGCGTCAAAAGGCGGCATCTGCCGTCAACAGCGTGGCATCTCAGCAACGACGTGCACGAACGGCGAAAAGCAGTGGCTAATTCCTTACAGTTGGGCAAATGGCACGGCTCATGCTTGCTTGTCGTATAATCGCCGCACTTGAAGATCAACGTCTATCGCAGGTTCGCCTTGTCCGCCGCTACCCAACACGCTCAACAGAACAACATTACCCAGACGATCGCCGACGACATGGCGGCGGTGAACACGGTGATCCGCCAGCGCCTGCACTCCGACGTCCCTCTGGTGAACCAGATTTCCGAGTACATCATCAGCGCCGGCGGCAAGCGTATCCGCCCCGTCCTGGTGCTGCTGCTGGCGAACGCGCACGGTTACCGGGGCACCGCGCACCACGAACTGGCGGCGGTGGTCGAGTTCATCCACACCGCCACCCTGCTGCACGACGACGTGGTCGACGAATCCTCGATGCGCCGCGGCCGCGAAACGGCGAACGCCCTGTTCGGGAATGCGGCCTCGGTGCTGGTCGGCGACTTCCTGTACTCGCGCTCGTTCCAGATGATGGTCAGCCTGGAAAGCATGCGCGTGATGCAGATCCTGTCCGACGCCACCAACGTGATCGCCGAAGGCGAAGTGCTGCAGCTGCTGAACATGCACAATCCGGACGTGACCCACGAGAGCTACCTCACCGTGATCCGTTCGAAGACCGCCAAGCTGTTCGAGGCCGCCGCCGAGCTGGGCGCCCTGGTCGCCGGCGCGAATAACGAGCAGATCGCGGCAGCGGGTGAATACGGCCGCTCGCTGGGCACCGCGTTCCAGCTGATCGACGACGTGCTGGACTACGCCGGCGACGCCGCCGAGATCGGCAAGAACGTCGGCGACGACCTGCGCGAAGGCAAGCCTACCCTGCCACTGATCTACCTGATGGAACACGGCACGCCGCAGCAGCGCGAACTGGTGCGCACCTGCATCGAACAGGGCGACGAGCAGCATTTCGATGCGGTGCTGGCAGCGGTCACGTCGAGCGGCGCCCTGGATTACACGCGTCGTGAGGCGGAAGCGGCGGCCCACCGCGCTGCCGAGTCGATCGCCGGCTTGCCGGACAGCGTGTACAAGGACAGCCTGCTCCAGCTCTGCAGCTTCGCAGTTGACAGAAACCACTAAGAATATTTATAGTTATGCCATCCCGAGGTGCTGCTTCCCGGCACCTCAAACCAGTCGGGGTGTAGCTTAGCCCGGTAGAGCGCTACGTTCGGGACGTAGAGGCCGGAGGTTCGAATCCTCTCACCCCGACCACAGAATTCAAAAGCCAGACCAGGCGCATGCCGGTTTGGCTTTTTTCATATCGGCGGCCATGAATGCGTGACATTGCCAGGCGTACGGCATCCCTCTTCCTGTTGATCGTCGTACTGGTGCTGGCCGGCGCCATCGCCGTCACCGCCGACGGCTTGCGCGACAATGCCCGGGCCAGCGATGTCGGCGTGGTCCTTGGTTCGAAGGTCATGCCCGACGGTACGCCCTCCGACCGCTTGCGCGCACGACTCGACAAGGCGGCCGACCTCTACCGGCAGGGCATGTTCGGGCACATCATCGTCAGCGGAGGAACCGGGGTCGAGGGATTCAGCGAAGCCCGGGTCATGGCGGATTACCTGGCCGAGCGGCAGGCGATTCCGCGCACCGTCCTCCTCCTCGACGAGGGAGGCAATACGACCGAGGCGACGGCCCGCAACAGCGCCGCCATCATGCGGGCACAGGGCTTCAGGAGCGCGGTAGTCGTCACGCAGTTCTTCCACCTGACCCGCAGCCGCTATGCACTGCGGCGCGCCGGCATCGACACGGTTTATACGGCGCATGCCAATTACTTCGAGGCGCGCGATGCGTATTCGCTGGCGCGCGAGCTTGCCGCGCTGCCCGTCTACTGGTTCGAGGCTCGCTAACCAGGCCCCGCGGAATGCAAAAAAGGCAGATCGACTCGATCTGCCTTTTTCGTTTTTACATGCCTGGGTCGGCGATGGAACCTGGGTCGCCAGGATATCTTGATGCTTACGCCAGCTCGGTAACGAACTGCGACAACGGACGACGCACTTTCTTCAGGTTGACGAGCCAGTCACCCTCTTCCGCACGATAACCAATCGGCAAGAGAATCACCGAGCGCAAGCCACGTTCGCGCAGCTTCAGGATCTCGTCGACCTTGGCCGGATCGAAGCCTTCCATCGGCGTGGCATCGACCTTTTCCTCGGCGGCGGCGATCAGCGCGCTGCCCAGGCCGATGTAGGCCTGGCGTGCGGCGTGCTCGAAATTGGTCTGGGCGTCGCGCTGCGGATAGGTCGACAGCAATTGCTGGCGGTAGGCTTCCCAGCCTTCATTCTTGAAGCCGCGCTCGTCGTTTACCAGGTCGAACATGGCATTGATGCGCTCGGGCGTATAGTTATCCCATGCGGCGAATACCAGCAGGTGCGAGGCGTCGGTCACCTGCGCCTTGATCTGTTCACGCAGGCCAGGGTTGGTCACCACGAACATTTCGTACTGTTGCAAGCCACTGGAGCTGGCTGTCAGGCGCACCGCCTCGAGAATGCGGTCGATTTTCTCTTTGGCGACCTTCTTGGCAGGGTCCATTTTTTTGGTGGCGTAACGCCACTGCAAGGTTTGCAGGAGATCGGACATGCGGATTTCTTTCCATGTGAAGTGAAGAACGCGTCATGATGCCCGACTCGGCAAATTCTTGCCGAGCAGGGCCTTATTTTGCCTTCGACACTCGCGTGTTACCGCGCTGCCGGCCGGCGCAGGCCGTACCACCCGCCCACCGCCACCACCGCACCCAGCGACACGGCGAACACCGCATCCCACACGCCGTCGCCCAGCAAAGCGCTGACGAGGCCGATCACGGTCAGCACGCCGAGCAGGATCGGCGCGGTCCAGACGGGGCCGAAGACGCGCATCATACGGCTGCCTCCTCGGCACGCACTTCCGCCGGCTTGGCAGCCGCCGCCTTGCCGCGCTTGAGCCATAGGTAAAGGCCGGTGATCAGCACCACGATGGTGGCGATGTCCAGCAAGGCCCACAGCAGTTTCAGGGCCTGGCCGCCGTAGTCGCCGAAGTGCAGCGGCTGCGACACGCGCAGCGCGACCATGTACCACGGCAGGTCGACGCTGGCGACCACCTGGTCGGTCTGGGCATCGACCAGGACCGGCTTTTGCAGGCGCGAAGTCAGGGGTGTGGTGCCCTGCATGAAGACGATGTAATGGTGCGGCGTGGCGAACTTGGTGCCCGGGAAGGCGACGTAGCGCACCCGCATGCCGGGCTCGGTTTTCTCGGCGGCGGCGATCACCTGGGTCATCGATCCCAGCCTGGTCACCGGGGGCAGGCCGGCGTACGGCGCCGTCATCGCGGCCAGTTCGGTCTTTTGCCAGACCTTCAGCAGCAGGTCCGCCCAGGTATTGATGACGCCGGTCGTGCCCACTACCAGCAGCCACACCAGCGTGACGATGCCGAGCAGGTTGTGCAGGTCGAGCCAGCGCACCCGGCGGCTGCGCTCGTGCCGCACCGTGCCGAAGGCCAGCTTGCGCGTGAAGGGCGCATACAGCACCACGCCCGACACCACCGCGACGATCAGCAGCAAGCCCATGAAGCCGAGGAAGAGCTTGCCCCACAGGCCCGCGTACAAATCGACGTGCAGGTGGAACATCATCGACATGAAGGGACCGCCTTCGACCGGCGGTTCGGGCAGCAGCTGGGCCGAACGCGCATCCACCAGCAGGGGCTTGTAGTTCTTGTCGCGCGGCGTGTCGCCCAGGGTCATCGCCCACATATCGGGCTCGTCCTGGTCCTGGGACAGGTACATCATGACCTTGCCGGGATACGCGGCCATGCCGGCGGCGACCACGCGGTCGATGTCGGCGCGCGGTGTGTTGGCCGGCATCGCGGGCGCCTCGACCTCGTTGCCGAGGGCATGGATGATCTCGTGGTGGTAGATCAGCGGCAGGCCGGTGAGGCACAGCAGCAGCATGAACACCGTGCTGACGAGACTGCTCCACTTGTGGATCCAGGACCAGCGGCGCACGTTCTTCGGTGTCATGGGGAGAATGGATAGGTAGGAAAGGCCAAGATAATAATAGTTCTCATTTACCTCAGCAACCCATTCAACATATAATGCGAACCGTTCTCATTTGCAACTAGCTCGCCTATCCAATGACGCCTGTCCATTTTTCGCTGACTCCCCTCGCCCTTGCCGCCCTGTTGATGACCGCAGGCAGCGCCATGGCGCAAAGCGCCGACGCACCCGCTGACACCGAACCGATGGCCACCGTCGTGGTCACTGCATCGGCCGATGCCTCCGCCCAGGGCTTGCCGTCGGCGTATGCGGGCGGACAGGTGGCACGCGGCGGGCGCATCGGTTTGCTCGGTAACGTGGACATGATGGATACGCCGTTCAACACCACCAACTACACGCTGGGCGTGATCCAGGACCAGCAGGCGCGCAGCGTGGCCGACGTCGTGCAGAACGACCCGTCGGTGCGCGTGGCGCGCGGCTCGGGCAACTTCCAGGAGCTGTACGTGATCCGCGGCTTCGCCGTCAACTCGGACGACCTGGCCTACAACGGCCTGTTCGGCCTGCTGCCGCGCCAGTTCGTTGCGGCCGAGCTGCTGGAGCGCGTGGAAGTCTTCCGTGGCGCCAGCGCTTTTGTCAACGGCGCGGCGCCGGGCGGCGGCGGGATCGGCGGCACCATCAATTTGCTGCCGAAGCGCGCGGCCAGCCGGCCGCTGACGCAAGTCACCGTAGGCGTCGAATCGGGCGGCCAGGCCTACGTGGCGGCTGACGTGTCGCGCCGCTTCGGCGAAGAAGAACGCCTGGGCCTGCGCGTGAACGCCGCCCACCGCGAGGGCGACACCGCCGTCGACCGCGAATCGCGCAAGCTGGACGTGATCGCGGTCGGCATGGACTATCGCGGCGATGGCTACCGGCTGTCGGCCGACATCGGCTACCAGGACCACTCGCTGAACAGCCCGCGCCCGAACGTGACCTTGCTCGCCGCAGTGCCGATGATCGCGCCGCCTTCGCCGACCAGCAATTTCGCCCAGCCCTGGACGGTCTCCAGCGAACACGACACCTTCGGCACGGTGCGCGGCGAAGTCGACCTGGCGCAGGACGTCGTGGCCTGGGCCGCCTTTGGCGCGCGCAGCGGGGACGAGTACAACGAACTGGCGTCGCCTCGGGTCAGCAATGCCGACGGCACGACCAGCATGTCCCGCTTCGACAACGTTCGCCACGATAAGGTGCGCACCGGCGAAGTCGGCGTGCGCGGCATGCTGCGTACCGGCGGCGTCAAGCACACGGTCAGCGCGACCGCTTCGGCCTTCTCGCTCGATTCGCGCAACGGCTACGCCACCGGCCCGGCCCAGATCACGAATATCTACCGCCCGGTCGACTATCCGTCCGTAAAGCCGACGCCGACGGTGGGCGGCAGCATGACCGATCCCCTGCTCACCGCCACCAGCGACCTGGCCAGCTACGCAATCGCAGACACGCTGGCGATGCTGGACGACAGCGTGCTGCTGACGGTCGGCGTGCGCCACCAGCGCATCCGCTCGGGCAGCTTCAGCTACACCACCGGCGCACGCATCGGGCGCTACGACGAAACGGCGAGCACCCCAGTGGCCGGCCTGGTCTACAAGCCGGTCAAGGGCGTGTCGCTGTATGCCAATTACATCGAGGCGCTGCAGCCTGGCCCCGTTGCGGCGGGGACGGATATCGACAACGTGGGCGAGGCGTTCGCGCCTTACCGCTCCAGGCAGAAGGAAGTTGGCGTCAAATACGACGCCGGCAAGCTCGGCATGAGCGCGGCGCTGTTCACGGTCGCGCAGCCGTCGGCCTATGTCGTGAATCGCCACTTCGGCGTATTTGGCGAGCAGCGCAACCGCGGCCTGGAACTGTCGGTATTCGGCGTGCCGACGCGCGGCGTGCGCGTGCTGGGCGGCTTGACGCTGCTCGATACCGAGCAGGTCAGCACCTTGAATGGCGTCAACCAGGGCAAGGATGCGATCGGCGTGCCGAAGACCCAGCTGAACCTCGGGAGCGAATGGGATGTGCCCTATGTCGATGGCCTGACCCTGGATGCGCGTGCGGTGTACACGGCGTCCCAGTTCGCCGACGGCGCGAATACGAAAGAGGTGCCGTCGTGGTCCCGCTTCGACCTGGGCGCCAGTTACGCGATGCGCGTCATGGAGCGTGCGGTCACGCTGCGTGCGCGCGTGAACAACGTGGCGGACCGCAGCTACTGGGCGTCGGCCGGCGGCTTCCCGGGGAGCGGCTACCTGGTGGTCGGTGCGCCGCGTACCTTTACCCTGTCGGGAACCGTAAACTTCTGATCACGATCGATCAGAACGCATGGCGAATGCCGACGTTATACGCCTTGTCGCCTGTACCCGCGTTCGAGTTATTGCCGACAGTGTAGCCGGCGCCGTTCTTGTTGACGATCCTGCCGTACGAGGTATAGATACCGGTACGCTTGGACAGTGAATACAGGTAGCCCACCGCGTACTGGGCTGCATCCTGGTTGAACGCCGTCCTGTCATCCTTGCGGATATACGAGGTCATGATCGCGCCCGCCGCGCCGACGGGAATCGTGGCGCCGACCAGCATGTCCCGGCCTTTCAGGCTGGGCAGGAAGTCGCGGCCGTAGGGGCGCGGCGTCGAATTGTTCAGCGGTGCGCTGTTCGGTCCTTTGTCGTCGGAATAGGCGACGTGGATCTTCGCGACCCGGAAATCGTAGTTGGCCACGAACATGATGTTGCGTCCACTCGGATTCGTCACACTCGCCGTGTCATTGTTGCGGTTATTGTAGGTCAGGCGGGCCTGCAGCGGTCCGCCCGCGTAGTTGATGCCCAGGTTGATCTGGCGGCCCGCCTTGCTGTCGCCCTGCACTTCGCCGAGCGCATACATGACATTCGCGTTGAAGCCGTTCCAGGCCGGGCTGGTATACAAAATCGAATTATCGGCGCGCAGGTTGCCGCCCGCGACCGGGAACAGGTTCTTCGCGCTGCCCGAGTAGCCGCTGCCGAAGGGGTCGCCCACCTGTCCCAGGGCGTTATAGGTGGGCGTGTACTGGCGGCCGACGGTGATCGAACCGAGCTGCTTGCTCTCCAGGCCGACGAAGACCTGGCGGTTGAAGGCCTTGCCGGCCGCATCCTGGGCGCCAGTATCGATCAGGATCCCGGCTTCGAGCGTGAACACGGCCGACAGGCCGCCGCCCAGGTCTTCCTTGCCCTTGAAGCCCAGGCGCGAGGCGGTGCCTACGCCGCTGCTCAATTTGGTCGAACTGCCGGCGGCGCCGCCGCTTTCGCGCACGATGCCGGCATCGGTCAGGCCATACAGCGTGACGTTCGATTGCGCCAGGGCGCCGTTCGCGAGCGTGCCGAGGACCAGAGTGGAAGCGAATAGAGATGTCTTCATGGTGTCTCCTTGTTGTTATGGGAAAAGCGGCCGGCGCGACGCCTGGCGGGAGCGCGCGGCCATGCGGCGGCCCGCCCGGGGTGGGCAAGCGCCGAATGCGGTGGGATGGAAAGCCGGACTTAGCCGATTTCCATGTCGAGCAGGGCGGAACTCAGGGATTTGCCATGGGCGTCCAGGGCCAGCGAGCGGGTTACGCCGCCGCCGAGGGCGCTGTGCATGACGAAGTTCATCGCGCCCAGCTGCGGCAGCAGGAAGCGCTGCACGTCGCCGTGTACCACGCCCTTGAAGTGGGCCTGCACACGCTCGGCCGTCACCTGTTTTTCCAGCAGCGGGTAATCATCGAGGCGGTAGGCGATCAGCGACAGGTTCGAGATGTCGCCCTTGTCGCCGGCGCGGGAGTGGGCAATGTCACGTAGCTTCATGTTCAGATCTCCTCGAAATGGATCGCAGGCTGCACCTGCACCGCATCCAGCAGGGTGGAGCGGATCGCCACCACCTCGCGGCTAGCCTTCGTGACCCCGCCTCCGCCGGCCGGGCCGCAGGTGTACAGGGTCTCGACTTCGTTGCCGACCCGGACAGCCTCGCGCATGCTGTCGGCGCGGCCGGCAACCCGCAGTCGCACTTCGTACGGTTCCGCCGACTGCGCGGCCAGCCCGGCGCCATGGATGGCGTTCACGCCGATCAGTTCGGAGCGCACTTCGGTCAGCGCAGCGCCGATGATCTCCAGGCGCTCGGCGACGATCTCCTGCGCCAGCCGGGCACGCGCAAGGGCGCCGGAGCCGGCATACGAAATCTGGCCTTCGCCGACGTAACTGTCGATGTAGCCGACCGATACCTTCAGCATGCCGCTGGGCGGATGCCCGGTGGCGCCGCTGACGGCAACGCGGTCCGGGCCGACCTGGGTCATCGTGACCTGCGAAAAATCGGCCACGACGTCCGGCGTCAGGTAGGCAGCCGGGTCGTGGATCTCGTAGAGCAGCTGTTCGGTGCAGGTGGCGGTGGTAATGCTGCCGCCGGAACCGGCCACCTTGGTGATCTCGATGCTGCCGTCCTCGCCGACCACGGCGATCGGAAAGCCCAGGCGCGCCAGCCCGGCCACGTCCTTGCAGCCGGGGTCGGCGAAGTAGCCGCCCGACACCTGCCCCGCGCATTCCAGCAGGTGACCGGCCAGGGTGCCCTGCCCCAGCCGCTCCCAGTCGTCCATGGCCCAGCCAAACGTGTGGATCAGGGGTGCCAGCACCAGGGCCGGGTCGGCCACGCGGCCGGTGACGACCACGTCCGCGCCGGCGGCCAGCGCATCGACCAGCGGCTGGGCGCCAAGATAGGCATTCGCCGACAGCAGCCGGGCGCCCAGTTCAGCCACCGGTTTGCCGGTGTCGTCGCGGTAGTCGCCGGCTTGCAGCTGCGCGAGCACGTCGTCGCCGACTACGGCCGCGACCTTCAGCTTGCGCAGGCCGAGCGAGACGGCGATCTCGCGGATCTTCGCCGCCGCCGCGAGCGGATTCGAGGCGCCCATGTTGGTGACGATGCGGATGCCTTTCTCGGCGCAGGTCTTCAGCACCGCCAGCATGCGCGCTTCCAGCAGCGGATCGTAGCCGAGCGCCGGGTCCTTCATCTTCGCCTGCTGGGCCAGGGCGATGGTGCGCTCTGCCAGGCACTCGAAGATCAGGTAGTCGATCTCGCCGTGCTCGGCCAATTCGACCGCCGGCTCGATGCGGTCGCCCGAGTAGCCGGCGCCGCCGCCGATGCGCAGGGTTTTCATGCAGGTACTCCTTGAAGTCGTCACAGGGGGAACAGTCCGAACAGCACGCTCACGCAGGTCATGAAGACCGAGGCGGCGAACAGGAAAGGAATCGTGAAGCGCTGATGCTCGGCGAGGTCGATGCCGACCAGGCCAACCAGCAGGAAGGTGGCGGGCGTCAGTGGGCTGACCGGGAAGCCGGTGGTCATCTGGCCCATCAGCGCCGCCTGCCCCATCTGCACCGCCGGCACGCCGAGCGCGGTGCCGGCTTCGGCCAGCACCGGCAGCACGCCGAAGTAGAAGGAATCCGGGTCGAACAGCAGACTCAGTGGCATCGACACCAGGCCGGTGACGAAAGGCAGATGGGTCGCCAGGCCGGCCGGGATGCTGGCCGCGACCAGCTTGGCCATGGCGGCCAGCATGCCGGTGCCTTTCATGATGCCGGTAAAGGCGCCGGCCGCGAACAGGATACTGGCCATCATCAGCGCCGCCTTGGCATGGGCGTCGACGCGGGCGCGCTGCTCGGCGACGTTCGGATAGTTCAGCACCAGGGCAAGCACGGTGCCGAGCATGAAGCAGACCACCGGGTCGAGCACGTTCGAGATCATGGTGCCGAGCACCAGCAGCACCAGCAGCACGTTCGGGATGAAACGTCCCGGGCGGCGCAGTTTCAGTTCTTCTTCGCCGAGTTCGCGCACGTGGTGGGTGTCTGCACCGGCGCCGGCTGCAACGGCGTTGGCGAGGCCGAGGCGGCGCTGCTCGCGGCGGCCCAGCATCCAGGCGCAGCCGAACACGAACAGCATGCCGCAGATCTGCACCGGCACCATCGGCAGGTACAGCTCGGAGATGGGAATGTGCAGCGCCGCCGAGGCGCGCAAGGTCGGGCCGCCCCAGGGCAAGGCATTCGCCACGCCGGCCGCCATCGCGACGATGCAGGCCAGGATGCGCTTGTCCATGTTCAGCTTGATGTACAGGGGCAGCAAGGCCGGCACCGTCACCAGGAAGGTCACCGCGCCGGAACCGTCGAGATGGACGATGGCCGCCAGCATGGCGGTGCCGAGGGTGATCCGCACCGGGTTGGTGCCGACGACCTTCAGGATGCGGTTGACGATCGGGTCGAGCATGCCGGCATCGGTGAGGATGCCGAAGAAGAGGATGGCGAACAGCAGCATGCCGGCGATCGGGGCGATCGCCTTGATGCCGGTGGTAATGAAGCCGCCGATTTCGGCGCCGAATCCTGCGAGCAGCGCAGTCAGCACCGGAATCGCGATCAGGGCGACCAGTGCGGACATTTTCTTGCCGAGGATGACGACGAGCAGCGCAAAAATGGTAATGAAGCCGAGTAAGGCCAGCATAAAGTCTCCAGATGTTGTTGTATGTGCTGATCGATGCAGCACTTGCAACTATTCTGGAGCGCGAAAATTCTCTTGTAAAATGGATTCTTGCGATTGATTATGCTGTTTTCCAGATAAATCGAAACGCGCGATGCTGCCGAACATCTCCACCAAACAGCTGCAAGCCTTCCTGGCGCTGGACGAATGCCGCCATTTCACCCATGCCGCCGAACGCTGCCACCTGTCGCAATCGGCCTTCAGCGCGGTGATCCAGAAACTGGAAGCGGCGGTCGGTGCAAAGCTGGTCAAGCGCGACACGCGCAACGTGACGCTGACAACCGAAGGCGAGCTGTTCGTGGAAGTGGCGCGCGCCCTGCTCGCCGACCTGGACGCCGCCTTTACCGACATGGGCGACTTCATCGCGCGGCGCAAGGGCCGGGTCGCGCTGGCCGTGCTGCCCTCGCTGGCGGCGAATGGCCTGCCCGCCGTGATCGCGGAATACCGGGAAACCTATCCGGGCATCGTCGTGAGCCTGTTCGACGCCCTCTCGGACCAGTGCCTGCACATGCTCAGGCAGGGCAAGGTCGACCTGGCGCTGACCGCGCCGGGTGCGAACCTGTCCGAATTTCATACCAGTACCCTGTGCAGCGATCCCTTTTATCTCGTCTGCCGGCGCGACCATCCACTCGCGAAGGAGCGCAAGATCCGGGTGGCCGACCTGGCCGGCTGCGAATTGATCCACCTGGCGCCGTCGACCAGCGTGCGCCAGCACGTCGACCAGCTCACGCGCGACCTGCCGGTGCGCCATTCGGGCCTGGAAGTCGAACACCTGGCCACCGTGGCTGGCCTGATCGAACATGGCCTGGGCGTGAGCCTGGTGCCGGAACTAACGCTGTTCCAGTTCCGCAGCGCCGGCCTGGTGGCGATCCCGCTCGAGACCGACGCCGTGACGCGGCCCATCTTCATCGTGCAGCACAAGGAAAGGGCCCTGTCTATTGCCGCACAGGGCATGCTGGAACTGATCGAGGCGCGCCTCGGCGGCGCGCGCCGTCGGTAAGCTTCAAGCCTTGCGCTTGTCGTCATCCACCAGCTCGAACCACATCGCGTTCAATACCGCGAAAGCGGCCGCCAGCGGCAGGCCGAGAATCCAGGCGAAATACCACATGATCAGACTCCTTTTCTATTCCAATGATTAGTAAGCGTGGCCCTTGCCATCGCGGATGCCGTCGGCATTGACCTTGCCCCACAAGACCTTGTAGACCCAGCTGGTGTAGCCGATGATGATCGGCAGGAAGATGCAGCTGCCGATCAGCATGATGAACAGCGTCAGCTGGCTCGACGACGAATCCCACACGGTCAGGCTGGCCGCGCCCTGGATCGACGACGGCAAGATGAACGGGAACATCGAGGCGCCCACGCTGAGGATGATGCCGGCGATCGACAGGCTGCTGAATACCATGGTCAAGCCTTCCCAGCGGCGCGCCAGGCCGAGCAGCGCCAGCAGCGCGCCAACAAAACCCAGCACCGGCGCCGCCATCGTCCACGGATGGGCGGCATAGTTGGCGAACCAGGCGCCGCCCTCCCCCGCCACCGTCTTGAACAGCGGATTCGAGGCGCCGGTGGTCACGATCTCGCTGGTGATGCGGTAGCCATCGACAAAGGTCCACAGCGCCCACCCGGCCAGCGCGTACAGCACCACCACGGCCACGGCCGCACCCATGCCCCAGCTGCGGGCGCGCGATGCCACGGCGCCCTCGGTCTTCAGCGCCAGCCAGCTGGCGCCGTGCATCACCAGCATCGCCACCGACACCAGGCCGCACAGCACCGCGAACGGGTTGAGCAGGCTGAAGAAGCTGCCGTCGTAGAAGATCTGCATATCAGGCGCGAAGCGGAACGGCACGCCCTGCAGCACGTTACCGAGGGCCACGCCGAAGATCAGCGAAGGCACGAAGCCGCCCACGAACAGCAGCCAGTCCCAGGTCGCGCGCCAGCGCGCGCCTTCGCGCTTGCTGCGGTACTTGAAACCGACCGGACGCAGGATCAGTGCGAACAGCACCGCGAACATGGCCAGATAAAAGCCCGAGAACGAGACCGCGTACAGCTGCGGCCAGGCGGCGAAGATGGCGCCTCCGCCCAGCACCAGCCAGACCTGGTTGCCTTCCCAGACCGGGCCGATGGAATTGATGACGACCCGCCGTTCCAGGTCGTTCTTCGCGACGAAGGGCAGCAAGGTGCCGGTGCCGAGGTCGAAGCCGTCGGTGATGGCGAATGCCACCAGCAGCACGCCCAGCAAAATCCACCAGATGACGCGCAATACGTCGTAGTCGAGCAGTGTATGAAGAATCATGGTTGTGTACTCCGGAATGTCAGGAAGGCTTCAGGCTGGCGTTGCGTGGGGCTGCGACGCGGACTGCGCCGGCGAGCGGCATGTCCGGCGCATCGTCGGCGTCGGGGCCTTTGCGGATGGCCTTGAGCATCAGCTTCATCTCCACCACCAGCAGGATCGTGTACAACACCACGAAGCCGAGCAGCGTGCCGAGCACGGTGCCGATGCCGAGGTTCGACACCGCCACCGCCGTCGGCAGCACGCCTTCGATGGCCCAGGGCTGGCGGCCCAGTTCGGCCACGATCCAGCCGGCTTCGGCGGCGATCCAGGGCAGCGGCAGCGACCAGACGGCGAGCTTCAGCAGCCATGGGTAGGCGTCGAGCTGGCGGCGCGCCGACAGCACGAAGAACACGCCGGTAAACACGATGAAGTAGATGCCCAGGCCGACCATCACGCGGAAGGACCAGAACAGCGGCGCGACCTGCGGCACGGTGTCGCCGGCGGCCTGCGCGATCTGCGCATCGGTGGCCTGGCGCGGATCGTCGACGTAGCGCTTCAGGAGCAGCGCATAGCCCAGGTGCGGGCCGTTCGCCTCGAAGGTCGCCTGCAGTTCGGCCGGGACCGTGCCCTTGCCGCCCAGCGCGCGGATCTGCTCCAGCGCGTCATAGGCAACGATGCCCTGGCGGATGCGCAGCTCGGCCAGTTGCACCAGGTCGTGGATGCCGGGGATCTGGCCATCCAGCGAACGCGTGCCGATCAGGCCCATCACCCAGGGGATGTGGATCGAATAATGGGTCTCGCGCGCGGCCTGGTCGGGGAAGCCGAAGGCGGTAAAGGCGGCCGGCGCCGGCTCGGTGTGCCACATGGCCTCGATCGCGGCCAGCTTCATCTTCTGGTGTTCGGTCGACAGGTAGCCGCTCTCGTCGCCCAGCACCACCACCGACAGCGAGGCGGCCAGGCCGAAGGAAGCCGCCACCGTCATCGAGCGCTTGGCCAGCTCGGCATGGCGTCCCTTGAGCAGGAACCAGGCCGAGATACCGAGCACGAAGAAGGCGGCGATCACATAGCCGGCAGAAACCGTGTGCACGAACTTGGCCTGGGCCACCGGGTTGGTCAGCACGGCGTAGAAGTCGGTGACTTCCATGCGCATGGTCTGCGGGTTGAGGGCGGCGCCGACCGGGTTCTGCATCCAGCCGTTGGCGATCAGGATCCACAGCGCCGAGAAGTTGGTGCCGATGGCGGTGAGCCAGGTCACGACCAGGTGGGCGCGCTTCGACAGCCTGTCCCAGCCGAAGAAGAACAGGCCGACAAAGGTCGCTTCGAGGAAGAAGGCCATCAGGCCTTCGAGCGCCAGCGGCGCGCCGAAGACGTCGCCCACGTAGTGGCTGTAGTAGCTCCAGTTCATCCCGAACTGGAACTCCATCACCAGGCCGGTGGAGACGCCGATGGCGAAGTTAATCCCGAACAGGACGCCCCAGAACTTGGTCATCTGGCGCCAGACCGGACGGTTGGTCATCACGTAGACCGTCTCCATGATGGCGACCAGCATCGACAAGCCCAGGGTCAGGGGTACGAACAAAAAGTGGTACAGCGCCGTGAGGGCGAACTGTAACCGGGAGAGCCCGACGACATCGAGATCCATGATGAAAGCCTTTCTTTGCTTTTGTTGAGGTGGTGTGGGTTCCGTGTTGGCGCAGGCTTGCCAGGGCCGCGTCGTATCCGGGCGTGCCGCGCCGGTGCTCGGCAACGATGCGGCCCGCCCGCATCACGAGCAGGCGCTCGGCCAGCGCGGCTTCGCGGCGCAGATGGGTGGCGATCAGCAGCGTGCGGCCTGCGGCATGGCGCTCCAGGCGCGCCAGCACATCGGCGGCGGTGGCGCCGTCCAGGCCCTCGGTCGGCTCGTCGAGCAGCCAGAACCGCGCGTCACGCAATAGCAGGCGCGCCAGCGCCAGGCGCCGCGACTGGCCGCCGGACAGGCCCAGGCCGCCCTCGCCCAGCGGCGTATCGAGGCCTTGTGCCAGGCGGCGCACGTCCCCGGCCAGGCCGGCGGCATGCAGCGCGTCCCACAGCTGGGCGTCAGCGGCTTGCGGGTCGGCCAGGCGCAGGTTGTCGCGCAGGCTGTCCTTGAAAAGTTCGGTGCGCTGGGTCAGCCAGGTGCAGGGTGCCGCCGCCACGCGGCCCGATTCCGGCGCGAGTTCGCCGGCGGCCAGTGCCAGCAGGGTCGACTTGCCGGCGCCGCTGGCGCCGATCACGGCGACGCGCTCGCCGGCTGCGATATGCAGATCGATCGCATGCAGCGCGGCCTGGCGGCGGCCGGCGTGGGTGACGCTGACGTCCTTCAGGCGCAAGGCATCATCGCCCTCGATATGTTCGACAGCCGGCGCCGGCATGGCCTCGTCTTGCAGGCGCGGCGCCAGGCGGCGTGCGGCCAATGCACTGCGCGCCGCCTCGATGGCGCCGCGACGCAGCGCCGCGAAGGGTTCCAGCGCAGCCAGTGCGGTCAGCAGCGCCAGCGCGGCCAGCGGCGCATCGAGCTTGCCCTGCCCGGCGAGCACGCCGGCCGTCAGCAGCACCAGGGCCACCGTCGCGTGGCCGGCCACGGCGTGCGACCAGGCGGCGCCGGTTTCGACGCGGTGCAGCGCGTCGTCGCCGCGCGCCAGGCGGGCGTCGGCTTGCGCCAGGGCCGCGCACTGGGCCGGCAGGCGCCCGGCCAGGGCCAGGTCAGTCTGGCCGGCGGTGAGATCGATGGCGCCGGCGCGCAGGCGCTCGGTCATGTGTACACGGCGCAGCGCCAGCGGACGGGCACGGCGCGCGGTCCAGGCGGCGACGCCCCAGCCGCACGCAAGCAGCCAGGCGAAGACCGCCACACCCAGGCGCCAGTCGAGGATGGCGAGCAGCAGCCCGGCCAGCAGCGCCGCGCCGAAGGTGGCGGCGAGCGGCACCAGCAGGCGCAGGTAGACCGACTCCAGCGCGTCGATGTCGTTTGTCAGGCGGAACAGCAGGCGGCCAGGACGCAGCAGCAGCGCCCGCGCGGCCTGCGGCTCGGCCCAGCCGCGGAACAGTGTCACGCGCAGGCTGGCCAGCACGCCCAGGGTGGCGTCGTGGGTCACGAGGCGCTCGGCATAGCGGCCGAAGGTGCGGCCAAGGGCCAGCAGGCGGATGCCGGCGCTCGGCACGAAGACGTTGAAGGCCAGGGCCGCGGTGGCCGACAGGCCGGCCAGTCCAGTCGCCGTGATGAACCAGCCCGAGGTGCCCAGCAGCGCGATCCCGGCCAGCACGGTCAGTGTGGACAGGCCCGCGCCCAGCAGCAGGCGGCGTGCATCGCTGCGCAGGAAGAGGCGCAGCACGGTGTTGAAGTCGTTGTCGTGTTTCATGCTGCTTCCTTCGCAACGCCGTGCTGGCCGATTTGTACGATGCGGCCGATGCGGGCGGCCAGGGCCAGGTCATGGGTGGCGACGACCAGGGTGCGGCCGCGCGCCAGGTCGAGCAGCGCGTCGACCACACCAGCCGCCGTTTCGCGGTCGAGGTGGGCGGTGGGTTCGTCGGCCAGCAGCAGGCTGGCCTGCGGCGCGACGGCGGCGCGCGCCAGGGCCAGGCGCACCAGTTCTCCGCCGGACAGGCCGGTGCCGCCCTCGCCCAGCGCTTCATGCGGCGCGGCGTGTTCGACATCGGCCAGGCCGGCGCGGCGCACCGCCGCCGTCACCGCCAGCGGCGTCACGCCCGGACGGCCCAGTGCGACGTTGCCGCGCACGGTGCCGGCGAACACGTGGGGCTTCTGGCCGACCCAGGCCATGCGCGTACGCAGGCCGGCGGCGCTGTTGTCGTCAAGACTGGCGCCGCCGATGCGGATGCTGCCGCCCTGCGCCTGGGCCAGGCCGGCCACCAGCGACAGCAGCGTGCTCTTGCCGCTGCCGCTGGCGCCGACCAGGGCGATGTGCTCGCCGGGCGCGACGTCGAGCGTGAAGCCGTCGAACAGCGGCGCTTCGCCAGGATGGGCAAAGCGCAGGCCGGCGATGGCCAGGCCCGGCGCGGCGATGCCGCTCGCCGCTTCCTGCGTGCCGTTCAGGGCGCCCGGCAGGCTGGGCGCCGCGTCCTGCAATCTGCTCAGCGCCTCGAACGCGGCTTCCCCTGCCGCCTTGTCGTGCCAGGCCGCGGCCAGGTCGCGCAGCGGCTCGAAGAAGGCCGGCGCCAGCATCAGGATGAACATGCCCTGCTCCAGGCTCAGGCGCACGCCCCAGCTGCCGCCGTCGATCTGGCCGAGCAGATGGAAGCCGACGTACACCGCCACCAGGGCAACGGCCAGGGCCGAGAAGAGTTCCAGCGCGGTGGACGACAGGAAGGCGATGCGCAGCACGCGCATGGTGCCTTGGCGCAGGGCCTGGGCAGTGTCGTGCAGGCGGCGCGCGGTGGCGTCGACGGCGCCGAGCGCGCGCAGGGTCGACAGGCCGCGCAGGCGGTCGAGCAGGAAGCCGTTCATGCCGCCCACCAGCTGCAGCTGCGCTTCGCTGGCGGCCTTGGCGCGCCAGCCGATGACGGCCATGAAGAGGGGGATCAGCGGCGCGGCCAGCACCAGGATCAGCGCCGCCGCCCAGGAAAAATAGCCGACCACGAGTGCGATCACCGGCGGCACCAGCATCACGCGCCAGCGCGCGCCCTGGTAGCGCAGCAGCCAGGGCAGCACGGCCTCGGCCTGCTCGGCCAGGATACTGGCGGCCTGGCCCGAGGCAGGGCGGGCCCGGTCCAGCGGTGAGCGGCGCGCCAGGGCGTCGGCGGCGCCAGCGCGCAGATCGCTCAGCCAAGTACGCGCGGCGGTGAACACGCGGCGCGCGCCCCAGGCATCGAGGCTGGCGCGAGCGACGCCCAGTAGCAGGAAGCCCGGCGCCGGGACGGTTACCGCATCCAGGCCGGCGCCATCGGCGAGCCGGCCGACGGCCAGCGCCAGCAGCGCAGCCTGGGCGATCCACAGCAGCGCGGCGGCGGCCTGCGCCAGCGCGCCGCGGCGGTTGCCGGCGGGCTGGGGTCGTGTCTTGCTGGCCTGGTCCTGCGCTGCAGGGGCGTGCGCGGCCGCGCCACGGCGTCTGTTCAAGAGCATGGTTCTTCTCCGGGGGATTCTGGAATGCGGCGCCTGGGTTACCGGGCGAGCCGCTGTTTCGGGTTACCGCTTCAGGGCGGCGGTGAGCGGCCGGCGTGGATGCACCAGGCCGCGTTGGCGAACTGTCTTCCCGGATCGGAAAAGGTGTCGGGGGCAGGCAGGGAATGGCCGCGCGGGACCGCCTGGGTGGCGGTTTGGAAAACGGTACAACGGGTACGATGCGAATCCATTCTCTCAGCTCTGCGGTGTTACCGGCCGGGATACATCCCCTCTGCCGCACAAGTTTCACAACTTGTAAAAACTTCTGAATTTTCAGAAAACAGTGAAAGTATGCAGCGGAAATGTTCACTTGTCACGAAAAGGCCAGCGTCTTAGTCGGGAATTGGTGCGCCGCAGCGATGGCTGTCCGCGTCTCTCCACCCGGTGCGTGAGATAATCGAACTTTCCAAATCTTCGAAAAGTTCTCAACGTGACGCCACTAGTCCAGAGTTTTGTCAGCCACTTCGGCGAAATGGGTAGCCGCTGGGGCATCAACCGCACCGTGGGGCAAATCTACGCCCTGCTCTTCGTGACCGAACAACAGTTGCATGCGGACGACATCGGCGAAAAGCTCGGCATCTCGCGCTCGAACGTCAGCATCGGCTTGAAGGAGTTGCAATCCTGGGGCCTGGTGCGCATGAGCCGCATTCCCGGCGACCGCCGCGAATACTTCACCTCGCTCGGCGACGTCTGGGAAATCTTCCGCGTGGTGGCGGCCGAGCGGCGCCGGCGCGAGGTGGCGCCGACCCTGTCGGTGCTGCGCGAATCGCTGCTGGTCAAGGCCAAGACGCCCGAGGACATGTTTGCCCAGCAGCGCATGGGCGAAATGCATGAGCTGGTCGACCTGGCGAACAACTGGTTCGACGACCTGCAGCGCCTGTCGCCGGAATCGCTGGCGCAGTTGATGAAGATGGGCGCCAAGGTGCAGCGTTTATTGACTGTCAAGGATCGCTTGCTGGGGAACGGCAAGGCAAAGGACGACGTGTAAACGGATGAGTTGCGGCACCGCAACATTATGCGGTTTCCGTATCGCTGGTATCACGAATCGAAAGTTTATTTATGGACTCAAGGAATTTATACTGCACCGCAACATCACAGTATATTTACGGAGTTCACTATGAACGCAGCAACGATCACCCAGGCTCAAGAGCCAACCCTGCGCCACGACATCGGCGCCCTGTTCATCGCAGCACGTAACTTCTGCGAAGAGCTGTTCACCGCACACGGCGGCTGGTTCGTTCGCCGCGACGACGCACTGGCAGGCCGCCGCGAAATGCTGGCACTGGCAGCCGAGTCGGAAGTGCACTCGCCGAACCTGGCGGCGGAACTGCGCTACTTCGCCAACCGTTAATCGGTAGTTGATAGGCAGTGAAGACGAAGCGCAGCCGAGGCTGCGCTTTTTTTTGCGATTGTCGGTTCAGCACACGCCTTCGCTTTTTGGCGTCGACAGCCGCGTTCGTACGGTGGGCACTCCGTGCCCACGCGGAACGATGATCATGGTTTGCGTACTTAACAACGCGAATGCCGCACAGCGTTAGCTGATTCAAAAGCGCCACGTTAGCGTCACCATCCACGGACACGCCGCAGAGCGAATCATCGCCGCCGCAGGCTCCGGACAAGCACGTAACCGCGTGGGCACGGAGTGCCTTGCGCGGCCCGGCCCACCCTACGGGGTGATCGTCAGCAGCTTGCCAATCTCCGGCAAACAGGACCCGCAATTCCCGCCCGCCTTCAAACAGGCCGTCACCTCCGATGCCGTGCGCAGCCCCTTCTCCCGGATCGCCGCACAAATCGTATTGCGCCCCACTCCGAAGCACGAGCACACGGTCGGCCCCGCGTCGGCGCTGGCCTCTGCGGGCCGCCCCGCCAGCAGCACCGCACGCTTACCCGCACCCAGGACCTCCTGCGCAAACAAGCTGCCGAGCCACTCGCGCGGCGGCAGCGCACCCGCCTTCGCCACCAGCACGCACGCCTGCAAGCGTCCATCCACCAGATACGCCGCCCGATACACGCCCGCGCTGCGGTCCTCGTACTCGATCCAGTCCGCGTCCTCGTCCACGCCCAACAAGGCAAGCGCCCATTCCCCGCCTACCTTGCCGCGCCCGCCCGCTTCGTAACGCAAGAAGCCCTCGCCCTGCACGCGCGTCCACCAGGTCAACGCGTCGAGCTGCGGCGCGGTGCGGCTCAGCACAAACGCCTGCCACTCCACCACGAAGGGCTCGACCTTCACCGGCGTGTGCTTGAACTCCGGCTCGCCCGACACCGGATCGACCACCGGATTGACGATCGCCCCGACACGCGCATCCGAGGCTGTCGGCCCGCTCCAGTGAATCGGCACGAAAGCGCCGCCGCGCGCGATGCCGCCGCTGTGCGTCACGCGCCCTACCATCGCGCCCCAGCGGCTGCTCACGCGCGCCAGTTCGCCTTCGCGTACGCCGCACAACAAGGCATCGTGCGGATGCAGGTCGATGAACGGTTCCGGTACGTGGCTGCCCAGGCGCGGCGACTTGCCGGTGCGGGTCATCGTGTGCCATTGGTCGCGTACGCGCCCGGTGTTCAGCGCAAGTGGGTACTCACCGTCCGGTGCGTTGACCGGTGCGCGCGGCATGGTGGCGATGAAGCGCGCCTTGCGATTCGGGTGGGCGAAGATACCGTCGCCGAACAGGCGGGTGCTGCCATGACTAGCGTGCGGCGTGACCGGCCATTGGACGGGTTCGAGCGCATCGTAGGCTGCGCGGCCGATGCCCGCGAGGCCGGACAGATCGAACAGGCGCGCATTCTCCCCCCCATTGCGCCAGCCCGACAGGCGCGCATGTTCGTCGAAGATCTCGTGCGCCGACGTGTAGTCGAAACCGCTGTAGCCCATGCGCCGGGCCACCGCACACAGCGCCTGCCAATCGGCGCGCGCTTCGCCCGGCGCCGGCAGAAAAGCGCGCTGGCGCGAGATGCGGCGTTCGGAATTGGTCACCGTGCCATCCTTTTCGCCCCAGGCCAGGGCGGGCAGCAGCACGTCGGCCCGGACATTCGTGTCGGTATCGAGCACGATGTCGCTGGCGATCACCAGTTCGCATTTGTCGAGCGCGCGGCGCACCCGGTCGGCATCAGGCAGGCTGACCAGCGGATTGGTCGCCATGATCCATACGGCTTTCACCGTTCCCTCTTCTATCGCGCGGAACAGGTCGACCGCCTTCAGGCCGGGTTTGGAGGCGATGCGCGGCGCGTTCCAGAAGCTGCGGACAAGCTCGCGGTGCTGCGCGTTGTCGAGCTCCATGTGCGCCGCCAGCATGTTGGCCAGGCCACCGACTTCGCGCCCGCCCATCGCATTCGGCTGTCCGGTGAGCGAGAACGGTCCCATGCCGGGCTGGCCGATGCGGCCGGTGAGCAGGTGGCAGTTGATAATGCTGTTGACCTTGTCGGTGCCGCTCGACGATTGATTCACGCCCTGCGAATACGCGGTGACCACCTTGCGCGTGGCGGCAAAGTTTTCATAGAAAGCACGCACGGCGCGCGGGTCGAGGCGGCAGGCACGCGCTACCTCCTCGATCTCGATCCGTGCGGCAGCCAGCGCCGCATCCAGTCCTTCGGTATGCGCCGCGACGAAGGCCTGGTCGGCTACGCCCTCGCGCGCCAGGTAGGCCAGCAACCCGTTGAACAGCCACACGTCCGTGCCCGGCTTGATCGGCAGGTGCAGGTCGGCCAATTCGCAGGTCGCCGTGCGGCGCGGATCGATGACGACGATCTGCAGCGACGGTTTCGCTTCCTTGGCGCGCAGGATGCGCTGGAACAGGGTCGGGTGACACCAGGCCGCGTTCGAGCCGGCCAGCACGACCATGTCGGCCAGCTCGAAGTCCTCGTAACAGCCGGGCACGATGTCTTCGCCGAATGCGCGCTTGTGCCCTGCCACCGACGACGACATGCACAGGCGCGAATTGGTGTCGATATTCGCGCTGCCGATATAGCCCTTCATGAACTTGTTGGCAACGTAGTAATCCTCGGTGAGGATCTGGCCCGATACGTAGAAGGCCACCGCATCCGGCCCATGCTCGGCGATGATGCCCGCCAGCCCGCCGGCCACGCGGCCGATCGCCTCGTCCCAGCCGGCGCGGCGCAGTTCGCCGTTCTCGCGCAGTTGCGGATACAGCAGGCGGCCGTCCAGGCCCAGGGTCTCGCCCAGCGCCGCACCCTTTACGCACAGGCGGCCGCGGTTGGCGGCGTGGTCCGCATCGCCTGAAATGATGGGAATCGTGCCGGGTTTCACGTTTGCTTTCACGCCGCAGCCGACGCCGCAATACGGGCAGGTGGTGCGCACCGTCGATACGGGCAGGCTCATATCCATGTGTGTCCTTTCAGGCGGCCTGCGCGCACAGGGCGCGGCCGAACAGCAACTGCTCGCGGAAGGCCGAGACGTCGGCGCCGCGCTGGATCAGGTCGAAATACCAGGGACCGTCGGCCACGTCGCCGACCAGCACGGCACCAAGCAGGCGCGTACCGTCGAGCACCAGGCGTTTATACACGCCGGCACGGCGGTCGCGCAGCACCAGTTCCTCGCTGCCCTCGCGTCCTGCGATGTCGCCGGCCGAATACAAATCGATGCCCGTCACCTTCAGCTTGGTGGCGGTGGCGGCCTGCACGTAGCGGCGGTGTCCGGCGCCGGCCAGGTGGGCGGCGCAGACGCGCGCCTGTTCCCACACCGGCGCCACCAGCCCGAAGGTGGCGCGGCGGTGCTGCACGCATTCGCCGACGGCATAGATGCGCGGGTCGTAGGTCTGCAAGGTGTCGTCGACCACGATGGCGCGTTCGCAATGCAGCCCGGCCGCACGCGCCAGCGCCACGTTCGGACGCACGCCGGCCGCCATCACCACCAGGTCCGCCGGCAGCTCGGCACCATCGGCGAAGCGCACCGCTTCCACCTTGCCCTTGCCGACGAGGGCCGTGGTCTGGGCGTCGAGCAGGATGCGCAGGCCGGCGCGCTCCAGCGACTCCTTGAGCAGCTTGCCCGCCTCGCCGTCGAGCTGCTGGTTCATCAGGCTGGATGCCACGTGCACCACGGTGACGTCCATGCCGCGCCGCTGCAGGGCATGCCCGGCCTCCAGCCCGAGCAGGCCGCCGCCGATCACCACCGCCCGTCCGCCGCGCCGGGCCGCGGCGAGCATGGTGTCGACGTCGTGCAGGTCGCGAAATCCGACCACGCTATCGAGTTCCGCACCCGGCACCGGCAGCATGAAGGGCGTCGAGCCGGTGGCCAGCAGCAACCGGTCGTACGGCGCTTCCAGGCTGGAAGCGGCCACCACCACGCGGCGTTTTCGGTCGATGCGCACCACCGGGTCGCCCGCATGCAGGGTGACGCCGTGCTCGTCGTACCAGGCGCGCGGATGGATCATGATCTCGTCCACCGCCTTGTCCCCGGCCAGCAGTGGAGACAGCAGCACGCGGTTGTAGTTCCCGTGCGGTTCGGCGCCGAAGACGGTGATGTCGTACAGGTCGGGCGCGAGCTTCAGCACTTCCTCGACCGTGCGCATGCCGGCCATGCCGTTGCCGACCACGACCAGGCGCGGCTTCATGCAGCCACCCACACGGTGCCGTTCTCGACCCGTACCGGATAGCTGGCCACAGAGTGCGCCGCCGACTCGATGCATTCGCCGGTCGCCAGGTCGAAATGCTGCTTGTAGATCGGCGAGGCGACGACGATGCGTTCGCCGATGCTGCCGACCAGTCCACGCGAGAGCACGGCAGCATGCGAGTGCGGGTCGTAGTTATCGATGGCGAACAGGCGCTCGGCGCCCACGCGGAACACGGCCACCTGGCGCCCTTTCAAGAGCGCGCAGACGCCGGTGTCCGGCACGATGTCGGTGATGGCGCAGACCGCGCTCCACTCCTGTAACTGGATATCCCGGTGCATGGCGTTCTCCTCAGGCCGACGCCACGATGGGAATCGTGCGGCGGCGTTCTTCAATGGTGGCCGGGCGGATCTGGCCGCGCTCGGGCATGAAGACGACGTTCGCATCCTGCGCGTCGCTGTTCACGAAGGTACGGAAGCGCTTGCGCACCTCCGGGTCCTCGACCGCGTTTTTCCATTCGCAGGCATAGGTGTCGACCACGTGCTGCATCTCGCTTTCCAACTCAAGACCGATGCCCAGGCTGTCCTGCACCACCACCCCTTTCAGGTAATCCAGCCCGCCTTCCAGGTTCTCGCGCCAGGTGCTGGTGCGCTGCAGGCGGTCGGCGGTGCGCACATAGAACATCAGGAAGCGGTCGACCAGCTTCACCACCGCCGCTTCATCCAGCCCGCTCGCCAGCAGCTCGGCGTGGCGCGGCTTCATGCCGCCATTGCCGCACACGTACAAATTCCAGCCCTTTTCGGTGGCGATCAGGCCAACGTCCTTGCCTTGCGCCTCGGCGCATTCGCGGGTGCAGCCAGAGACGCCGAACTTCACCTTGTGCGGCGTGCGCAGGCCCTTGTAGCGGTTCTCGAGTGCGATGGCAAAGCCTGCGCTGTCGCCCACGCCGAAGCGGCACCAGGTCGAGCCGACGCAGGATTTCACCGTGCGCAGCGACTTGCCGTAGGCGTGGCCGGACTCGAAGCCGGCCGCGATCAGCTCTTCCCAGATCGGCGGCAACTGCTCGACGCGCGCGCCGAACAGGTCGACGCGCTGGCCGCCGGTGATCTTGGTGTACAGGCCGTACTTCTTGGCGATCTGGCCCACCGCGATCAGGCCGTCGGCCGTCACCTCCCCGCCCGGCATGCGCGGCACCACCGAGTAGGTGCCGTCCTTCTGGATATTCCCGAGGAAGTAGTCGTTCGAATCCTGCAAGCTGGCGTGCTCGGGCTTGAGGACGAAGTCGTTCCAGGTCGAAGCCAGGATGTTCGCCGCCACCGGCTTGCAGACTTCGCAGCCCAGGCCGTTGCCGTGGCGCTCCAGCAGTTCGCCGAAGCTGCGGATGCGGCCGACGCGCACCAGGTGGTGCAGTTCCTGGCGCGAGTAGGCGAAGTGTTCGCACAATGCCCGGCTTACCGCCACGCCCCCCTTCGCCAGCTCGGCGTTCAGCACCTGCGTCACCAGCGGCACGCAGCCGCCGCAGGCGGTACCGGCGCCGGTGCATTTCTTCAGCGCGCCGATGCTGGCGGCGCCGTTCGCCACCGCCTCGCACAGCGTGCCTTTCGAGACATCGTTGCAGGAGCAGACCTGGGCGCTGGCCGGCAAGGCATCGACACCCAGGCCGCGCACCGGCGTGCCTTCAGCCTGGGGCAGGATCAGGAACTCGGGGGCCTCGGGCAGCGGCGTCCCGTTCAGGGCCATCTGCAGCAGCGTGCCGTACTGCGCCGCGTCGCCGACCAGCACCGCGCCCAGCAGGCGCTTGCCGCAATCCGAGACGACGATCTTCTTGTACGTCTGCTTGCGCTCGTCGAGGAACTGGTAGCTGCGGCTACCATTTGCCGCGCCGTGGGCGTCACCGATGCTGGCCACGTCCACGCCCATCAGTTTCAGCTTGGTGCTGAGGTCCGCGCCGGCAAAGCCGCCCGGCGCGCCGAGCACGTGGCGGGCGGCGGTGCGCGCCATGTCGTAGCCCGGCGCCACCAGGCCGAACACCTGGCCATTCCAGGCCGCGCATTCGCCGACGGCGTAGATGTCCGGGTCCGAGCTCAGGCAGTTGGCATCGATGGCGACGCCGCCGCGCGGGCCGAGCGCCAGGCCGGCGGCGCGCGCCAGTTCGTCGCGCGGGCGGATGCCGGCCGAGAACACGATCATGTCGGTTTCCAGCGCGCTGCCGTCGGCGAATTCCATGCGATGGGTGGCCGTCTCACCATCGACGATGGCGAGCGTGTTCTTGCCGGTGTGGACGCGCACGCCCAGTTCCTCGATACGGCCGCGCAGCACGCGCGCTCCGGGATCGTCCACCTGCACCGCCATCAGGCGCGGCGCGAATTCGACCACGTGGGCTTCCAGGCCGAGGTCGCGCAAGGCCTTGGCGCATTCCAGGCCGAGCAAGCCGCCGCCGACCACGACGCCGCTGCGCGAACGCGCACCGCATTCGCGCATCGCTTCCAGGTCTTCGATGGTGCGGTAGACGAAGCAGTCCGCACGGTCGCGCCCCGGCACCGGCGGCACGAAGGGAGACGAGCCGGTGGCCAGCACCAGCTTGTCGTAGGCCAGCGTCTCGCCATCGGCCAGTGTCACGATGTGCGCCGCGCGGTCGATGCCGGCCACCCTGGCGTTCAGCTTCAGCTCCAGGTTCGGGCGCTCGAAGAAGCCGAGCGCGACCAGCGACAGGTCGTCCGCCGTTTTCCCGGCAAAGAATTCGGACAGGTGCACGCGGTCGTAGGCCGGGCGCGGCTCCTCGCCGAGCACGGTGATCTGCAGGTGAGGCGCAGCGGCAGCCAGGGATTCGACGAACTTGTGGCCCACCATGCCGTGGCCGATGACGATGATCTTCATGTTCAACTCCTCAGGCGGCGCTGGCTGCGGGGGTGGCAACGGCTGCGCTACCGAAGCGGGCGCCGATCGCACACAGGCTCGACGCCACCACCAGCACGCCGAGGATGATGAGGGTCTGGCGCAGGTCGCCCGTGCCTTTCATCAGGAAGCCTGCCAGCACCGCGCCCACGTTGCCGCCGGCGCCGACGATGCCAGCCACGCCGCCCAGCGCGGTCGGCGCCACGAAGGGCACCAGCGCATAGGTGGCGCCGCAAGCCATGTGGGTGAACAGGCCGAAGCACAGCATCGCAACCAGGGCAAAGGCGACGCCGTCGGCATTCGCGAACCACAAGAGGCCAAGCCCCTCGCCGATCATCAGCAGGAACAACACCGTCACGCGGCTGTTCAAGTCGCCGCGTGCGGCAAAGCGGTCCGACATCCAGCCGCCGAATGCGCGGGCGAACAGCGCCAGCAGGCCGAAGCTGCCGGCGGCGAGACCCGCCGCCCCCAGCGACAAGCCGAAGTGCTCGACGTAGTACACGGCGGCGATGTTGTGGATGAAGATCTCGATGCCGAAGCAGGCGCCGTAGGTGACGAACAGCAGCCAGGCGCGGTGATTGCGGCAGGCGGCGCGGAAGCTCGCCCAGCCGCCCTTGCCGCCGGATTCGAAGGTGACGCCGGCCTTGCGCAGATTGCTGAAGTTACCCGCCGGGCAGTCCTGGGTATAGCGCCAGTAGACAAAGGCCATCACCAGCATCGCCATGCCCGGCACCACCAGCGCCACGCGCCAGCCCAGGGTTTCGCTCACGCCGGCCATGACGATGGCGCCCAGCAGCAGCGGCATCAGCGCCTGCGCCGCGCCGCCGCCGGCATTGCCCCAGCCGGCCGCGGTGGCGTTGGCGGTACCGACCACTTTCGGCGCGAACATCACCGAGGTGTGGTACTGGGTGATGACGAAGCTGGCGCCGACCGCACCGATCCCGAGGCGGAACAGGAGGAAGCTTTCGTAGCTCTGGGCCAGGGCCACGCCGATCACGGGGATGGCGCCCAGCAGCAGCAGGCCGGTATAGGTTTTACGCGGACCGTAGCGGTCGCACAGCGGACCGACCACCAGCCGCACCAGGATCGTGATGGCGACGGCGGCGATGTTGATGTTGGCGATCTGCGCCATCGACAGGCCGAACTCGCCCTTGATGACCGGCATCAGCGGCGCGCAGGCGAACCAGGCGAAGAAGCAGATGAAGAAGGCCACCCAGGTCAGGTGGAAGGCGCGCATCTGCGGCGTGTGGAAAGTGAAGAGCTGGATACTGCTTGCTTTGCTGGCCATGATCGTCCCTCGTTCTTGAACTGACAAACGAAAAAAAAGCGTCCGCATCCCAGGGTCGAGACCCTGGAGTGCGGACGCCGTTGTCCGGGTGCCAGCCCATCGGTGGGCTGGCTGGAATGTGAAGGGATCGCCGTTGATCCTGTCATCAGGGTTTGCAAGAGCCGTGCCAGCGAAGTGCCGGGGCATCGGCCCGAGTGCTGCGGCCGGGTGCGCCTCATTGCAGTGCACCATGCGCGAAAATGATGCGCCGCGGCGCACCGTGCTTGCCCTGCTTACCGCAAGTCGTGGATCGCGAACGAGCGCGCGTAAGCGGCCGGATCGCTGCCGTCCCAGACCCGGCCATCGATCAGCGTGGCGCTGCGCATCGCCTCATCGGGCACGGCAACGCCCGTCAGTTGCGCCGCCTCGCGGTACAAGTCGATCTGGTTGACCCGCGCCGCCACGCCCAGGTAATCCGGATCGTCGGGCAGCAAACCCCAGCGCCGCTGCTGGGTCAGGAACCACATGCCGTCGGACAGCCAGGGGAAGGTGGCCGCGCCGTCGCCGAAGAAGCGCAGCGCAGGCCAGTCCGCACGGCGCGGCAGCAGGCAGGCCCGCAGCACGTCCACGCCCGTGTTGATATACGCGGCGCTGGCAAGCACTTCGGCCGCCGCCTCGCGGTTCACCGGCGAAGCGTCGAGCCAGCGCGCCGTGTCGAGCAGGGCCGCCACCAGCGCGCGGCAGGCGTGCGGATGCGCCGCGACGAAATCGGCGCGCGCACCCAGCGCCTTGCCCGGATGGTCGGGCCAGACCTGGCTGCTGGGCGCGACCAGCGCACCGGCGCCGCACTGCAGCGCACGCCGGCTCCAGGGCTCGCCGGCGCAGAAGCCATCCATGTGGCCGGCCTCCAGGTTGGCCGCCATCTGCCCCGGCGGCACCGTCACCAGCTGCGCATCCTTCAGCGGATCGATGCCGGCGGCGGCCAGCCAGTAGCACAGCCACATGGCGTGGTTCCCGGTCGGGAAGGTATGGGCGAAGGAATACCGGCGCGGCGCGGCGCGCATCAGCGCGGCCAGGCCGGCGCCGTCGCGCGCGCCACGCTCGGCCAGCGCGCGCGACAGCACGATGGACTGGCCGTTCTGGTTCAGGTTCATGAGCACGGCCATGTCGCGCGGCGCCGAGCCGACGCCCATCTGCAGGCCGTACAGCAGGCCGTACAACGCCTGGGCCGCATCGAGTTCGCCGGTATGCAGGCGGTCGCGCATGGCCGACCAGGAATGCTGGCGTTCGAGCGCCAGGCGGATGCCGTACTTCTCGTCGAAGCCGAGCACCGATGCCATCACCAGCGGCGCGCAATCGGCCAGCGGCATGAAGCCGACTTTCAATACCGGCTTTTCCGGCCGATCCGATCCGCCCGCATGGACGCCCTGCCCCGGCAACGCTGTCATCTGGTTCCTCTCGTATGCCGGGCCTAGCCCAGCAGGTCCTCGACGTCGAGGATGCGCTGCGCGACCTCGGCCAGTCTCAGGTTCTTGTTCATCGCCAGGCTGCGCAGGCGGCCATAGGCTTCTTCTTCCTTCAGGCGGTAGCGCGCCATCAGCACGCCCTTGGCGCGCTCGACGACCTTGCGTTCGGCCAGCTTCTGGCGCGTGTCGGCCAGCTCGCCCAGCAGCTGCTGTTCGCGCCGGAAGCGCGCCAGCGCCACGTCGAGCACGGGCCGCACGCGTTCGGCCTGCAGGCCGGCCACGATATAGGCCGACACGCCGGCCGCCATCGCCGCTTCCATCGCGGGGGCGCTGTGGTCTTCGGTGAACAGGACGATGGGACGGCGTTCGTCGCGCGTGGCGATCACGATGTGTTCGAGAACGTCGCGCGCATCGGATTCGCTGTCGACGATGATCAGGTCGGGCTGCAGCTGGGCCACGCGCTCGGGCAGGAAGATATCCGGCGGCAGAGAAGCGACGATGTCGTAGCCCGATTCCAGCAGACCGATGCGCAGCGCCGTGTTGCGCTCGACCTGGGCGGCAAGCGCGGCGTCGTCATGGCCGGATGCGTCGGCGGTGACGACGACGATGCGCAGGCTGCGGGGCGGGTGGCTGGATTTCATGCATGCATCAATGCAAGAAGCGGGCCACGCCTTATACGGTTGAGTTGCAGTCGAGATATTTCATCTGTAAATATCACCCGCGTGGCAGGTCCATAAACTATAAGACCCGCTTATCGCGGACATCATGAACATAAAGTTTATTTATGAAAGCAGTCGTTCTATACTGCAACGCAACATCGCAGTATTTACCAACCCAACGCGCTTCGAGCGCAAGAAAGGTTTGACCATGATCGCTTTCGAATACCTGCCAGTTGGCCTCGCCGTTCTCGCCGTCGTCGCACGCATCGCCATGTTCCTGCCGCGCCAATCCAAAGGCCGGAACCAGGCTGCCTGAACCGGAGTAAATAGTTCGAACATCCGCGCGAATATCGCAATACATACAGCAATACGCACAGCAATACGCGGGTAAAAATTCTTGCGGATTAATCATCCGCGAAGTGCCCCGTCGCATGGTGGCTGAGCTAGAATGCTTTCGCAATTTCTAGCCAGAAAGCTATTTCGCTAACCAACCACCCATCACGATGCGACTTCCTGTACTGACGATTCTTGCCGCGTTCACCGCGCTGCCCGCGATGGCGGCGCCAACGCCCATCACCCTCGACCAGGCCATGGCCAACCCCGACTGGATCGGTAACCCCGCCGAACAGGCCTGGTTCAGCTGGGACGGCAAGCAGGTCTTCTACAAGCAGAAGCGCACCGGCTCGCCGCTGCGCGACACCTTCGAGGCCGTCCAGGGCGGCCAGCCGCGCAAGGTACAGGACGCCGAACTGGCAAAGCTCGACAGCCCGGCCGTGGTCTACAACCGCAACCACACGCGCGCCGTCCTGGTGCGCAACGGCGACCTGTTCGAGCGTGACCTGAAGAACGGCGCCCTGG
The DNA here is from genome assembly GCF_030411995.1 of Massilia sp. YIM B02769. Lineage (GTDB taxonomy): Bacteria > Pseudomonadota > Gammaproteobacteria > Burkholderiales > Burkholderiaceae_D > Telluria. The sequence goes on along the minus strand of NZ_JASNRC010000013.1, from coordinate 143,578 downwards.
TCCAGATCAGCCGCGGCGTGAAGGCCGAAGACCCGCAGTTCTCGAGCGACGAGCGCGCCGTGCAGTTCCGCGTCGGCCACGAGTGGTTCAGCTGGGACCGCAGCAGCCGCGTGCAAGGCCCGGTCGCCCTGCCCCGTGCCGCCAAGGACCCTGCCGCGAGCGACCCGGACGCCCTGCGCGACATGCAGCTGCGCCTGATCGCCACCCTGAAGCGGGCAAAGGACGACCGCGACGCCGGCCGCGCCCGCGCCGAGGAAGAACGCCGCGCCGACCCGACCCGCGCCCCGAGTCCGATCTACCTGGGCGACAAGCTCACCATCGAAGGCAGCGCCCTGTCCCCGGACGGCCGCTGGCTGGTGGTCGTCACCGCCGCGAAAGGCGGCGACAAGGGCCGCGTCGGCAAGATGCCGCGCTACGTCACCGAATCGGGCTACGAGGAAGCCGACGACGAGCGCACCCGCGTCGGCCGCAACAACCCGGCGCCGCACGCGCTGAAACTGATCGACCTGGCGACCAACAAGGTCCAGGACATCCCGTTCGACAGCCTGCCGGGCATCGCCACCGACCCGCTGGCCAAGCTGCGCGCCGACGCCAAGCTCGACCCGCTGAAGGGCAACCGCCCGCTGCGCATCGCCGACCGCGCCGACGCCGTGCGCTGGACCGCCGACGGCAAGCAGGCCGCCGTGATGCTGCGCGCGGTCGACAACAAGGACCGCTGGATCGCCACCATCGACCTCGGCGCCGCCAAACTGAAACCTGTGCATCGCCTCAGCGACGAGGCCTGGGTCAATTACGACAACAGCGACTTCGGCTGGCTACCGGACAACCGCACCCTGTGGTACCTGTCGGAAGAAAGCGGCTACTCGCACCTGTACACCTCGACCGCCGACGGCCAGGCGCGCGCCCTTACCAAGGGCAAGTGGGAAGCCGGCGACGTGCAGTGGAACTTCGACGGCAGCACCGCCTATATGCTTTGCAACCGCAAGAACCCGGGCACCTATGAAGTCTGCGCGGTGAATGCGAAAGATGGCGCGACGCGCGAAGTGACGGGCCTGGAAGGCGTGGAACGCTTCGCCCTGTCGCCGGACAACCGCAAGCTGCTGGTGCACTACTCGTCGAGCTACATGCCGATCCAGCTGGCGACGGTGCCGGTATCGGGCGGCGCGGCAGCGAAACTGACCGACACCCGCACCGCCGAGTACAAGGCGCGCGAGTGGATCCAGCCCGAATACGTGGCCGTGCCGTCGAGCGACGGCGGCGACCCGGTGTGGTCCAAGCTGTACCGCCCGGCCAAGCTGGAAGCCGGTAAAAAATACCCGATCGTGATGTTCGTGCACGGCGCCGGCTACCTGCAGAACACCCACAAACGCTATCCGACCTACTTCCGCGAGCAGATGTTCCACAACCTGCTGGTCGAACGCGGCTACATCGTGCTCGACATGGACTACCGCGCCTCGAAGGGCTATGGCCGCAACTGGCGCACCGCGATCTACCGCCAGATGGGCCACCCGGAACTGGTGGATTACCAGGACGGCGTGAAGTACCTGGTGCAGAACCTGCAGGGCGACGCCCAGAACGTGGGCATCTACGGCGGCAGCTACGGCGGCTTCATGACCTTCATGGCCCTGATGCGCGCGCCCGAGATGTTCAAGTCCGGCGCCGCGCTGCGCCCGGTGACCGACTGGACCAGCTACAACCACGAGTACACCGCCAACATCCTGAACACGCCGGACCTCGATCCGCAGGCGTATAAAATCTCGTCGCCGATCGAGTATGCCGAGAACCTGCGCGGCAACCTCCTGATCGGCCACGGCATGGTCGACGACAACGTGTTCTACCAGGACTCGGTGCGCATGGCCCAGCGCCTGATCGAGCTGCGCAAGGATAACTGGGAACTGGCCAGCTACCCGCTGGAACGCCACGCCTACACCCAGCCGGAAAGCTGGTTCGACCAGTACCGCCGCATCCTGAAGCTGTTCGAGCGCACGCTCAAGCAGTAAGGAAACAGGAAGTAAGCGAGCGCCCTGCGGGGCGCTTTTTGTTTTACTGTTGTGCGCTCACCTTGCTACTTGATCCGATGTCCATGACGCTTCTTCATTCTCCGCTCCGTTTCGCCGTCTGCCTCGTACTCGCCAGCGGCGCCGTCCATGCCCAGGATGGCTTTGTCGGCTTGCCGACCACCGGCAAGGTGGACGACAGCCGCGTCGTGTCGGCGCGCCACGGCACGGCCGCGCCGGAGCAGGCGAAGGCAGCGCCGGGCAAGCCCGCGGCTGCGGCGGCGCCGGCACGCAAGGCGGCCATTCCCGCCGGCGGGATTACCGGCGTGGTGGTCGAGAACACGGCGGGCGAACAGACCAAAGTGCCGCTCACCTTCGGCCAGGTATTCGCACCCGGCGACCTGCCGCGCGGCGCGGGCCTGTCGGGAAAACTGGCCGACGGCAGCACCCTGCCGCTGCAGGTCGACGTCAAGGCCACCCATCCGGACGGCTCGGTGCGCCACGCGGTCATCTCCGCCCTGCTGCCGCGCCTGGCGAAGGGACAGGGCGCCGGCATCGCCCTGGTCAAGGGCGGCGCCAGGAGCGACGATGCGCGCGCCAGGCCGGACCTCGACAGCGGCGCCAGCGTCGCCATCACGATCGACGGCGAACGCTACACGGCGTCCGCCGACCGCCTGCTGAAGGAGCAAAAGCCGCAGGTCTGGCTGAACGGCCCGGTCGTCACCGAACTGCAGGTGGCCGCGCCGCTGCGCAATGCGAAAGGCGAGGAACACCCGCACCTGGCGGCGCGCTTCGCGATCCGCAGCTACGCCGGCACCGGCAAGACCCGCGTCGACGTGGTGGTGGAGAATAACTGGGCCTACGAGGCGGCGCCCCGGAATTTCACCTACGACGTCGAGCTGAAGGTGGGCGACGACACGGTCTACGCAAAGAAAAACTTCACCCACCTGCACCACGCGCGCTGGCGCACCCTGACCTGGCGCGGCGCCGCGCCCGCCGTGCACCTGCGCCACGACACGGCCTACCTGATCGCGTCACGCGCGCTGCCGAACTACGACCGGTCGGTGGTGGTGTCGGATGCGGCGCTGGCCACGCTGATGGACAAGTTCGATGGTTCCAGCGCCGAGCCGATGGGGGTAGGCGCCGCCAGTCCGGCCATGCCCAACACCGGCGGGCGCAACGACATCGGCCTGCTGCCGGGTTGGGCCGCGATGTACCTGCTCAGCATGGACCCGCGCGCGAAGCAGGTCACGCTCGGCACCGCCGACCTGGCGGGCAGCTGGTCGGTGCACTACCGCGACAAGCGCACGGCCTTGCCGGTCAGCCTGATGGACTACCCCTACATGACCATCCTCGGCAATCCGGGCGACACCCGCAATCCGAAGACCGGCAAGCAGGAAGGCTTTCCGCGCTGCGCGCCCGACGCCTGCAAGACGCCCTATAAAGTCGACAGCGCGCACCAGCCGGCGTTCGCCTACCTGCCCTACCTTGTCACCGGCGACCATTACTACCTGGAAGAGCTGCAGTTCTGGGCCATGTGGAACGTGTTCTACTCGAATCCCGGCTACCGCAAGAACATCCGCGGGCTGGTGGAACCGCACCAGGTACGCGGCCAGGCCTGGAGCCTGCGCACGCTGGCCGAAGCGGCCTACGTCACGCCGGACAGCCACCCGCTCAAGCGCGACTTCCTGGCCATCCTGAAGAGCAATCTCGATTACTACAACGCGCTCTACAGCGACAACCCCGCCGCCAACCGCCTCGGCGTGGTCGACAACAAGCCGGCCGTGGTCTACAAGGGCAAGACGGCGGTGGCGCCCTGGCAGGACGACTTCTTCACTTCGGCGGTCGGGCACGTGGCCGAGCTGGGCTTCAAGGATGCCCAGCCGCTGCTGAAGTGGAAGGCAAAGTTCCCGATCGCGCGCATGGTCGGCGCAGGCGCCTGCTGGGTCGATGGCGCCAACTACACGATCACCGTGCGCGATGCGCCCGGCGCGCCGATCTACGACAGCATCGCCCAGGCCTACCGCAGCACCATGGGCGAGCTGGCCGGGCTGCCTTGCGCCGGGCCGGAACTGGCGGCCGCCACCAAGCGCCAGGTCGGCGACATGGGCGGCTATGCGGGCACGCCGATCGGGTTCCCGTCGAACATGCAGCCGGCGCTGGCGTATGCGGCCGACGTCGGCGGCGAGGCCGGCAGGAAGGCCTGGGCGCGCTTCATGTCGCGCAGCGTCAAGCCCGACTACGGCAAGGCGCCACAGTTCGCGATCGTGCCGCGTTCGCTCGATGCCGACGATGCCCGCTGAACCGATGCCGTCAGCATAAAGGATTACAGGTTGTAAGCGCCGTTGCAAATCCGGCATGGTTGTTGCACCTTATCGGCATAATAATCCGAAGGAGGTCCGATCATGAGATGTTCCCTGCGTACGCCCGCGCTCCTGGCGCTGGGCGCTGCCGTCCTGGCCGCTTGCAGTGTCTCGACGCCCGACCGGCAGGCGGCACGGGCGCCTGCCGTCGCCGAGGCGCCCGCCCCCGCTCCGCCCCCACCTCCTTCGGCATCCACCTACGCCCCGGCGGCCCCGCGCAGCGTGACCGTCACCGGCTCGTCGATCGCGGCGCCGCAGGCCATGCTGAAGCGCGCGCCCGCGCCGGGCTACCTGATCATCGCACCGCCCCAGGCCGACAAGTTCCCGGACAAGGAAGCGAACGCCACCCAACTGGTGGCCGAGCATCCGGTGTCCACCTTCAGCGCCGATGTCGACACCGCCTCCTACGCCTTCGTCCGGCGCCAGTTGACCGGCGGGCGCCTGCCGCCGCCGGGCGCCGTGCGCGTCGAGGAAATGGTGAACTACTTCCCCTACCGCTACGCCGCGCCGACGACGCGTAACGCGCCCTTCGCCGTAACGACCGAAGTCATGCCCAGCCCCTGGCGCGCCGGCAACCAGCTGCTGCACGTAGCCGTGCGCGGCTTCGACCTGGCACAGGCCGAGCGTCCGCCGCTGAACCTGGTGCTGCTGATCGACGTCTCCGGCTCGATGGGGGGACCGGACCGCCTGCCGCTGCTGCAGCAGGGCCTGCGCCTGTTCGCGGAAAGCCTGCGCGAGAACGACCGCGTGTCCATCGTCACCTACGCCAACGGCACCGAGGTCGCGCTCGAGCCGACCCTGGGCCGCGACAAGCAGAAGATCGTCGATGCGCTCGACGGCCTGCGCGCGGCGGGCGGCACCGCCGGCGGCGACGGTTTGCAGCGCGCCTATGCGCTGGCCGAGCGCCACCGCGACCCGAAGGCGGTGAACCGCGTGATCCTGGCCACCGACGGCGACTTCAACATCGGCATCACCGACCCGAAACAGCTGGAGCGCTTCATCGCCGACAAGCGCAAGAGCGGCGTCTACCTCTCGGTGTTCGGCGTCGGCACGGGCAACCTGAACGACGCCCTGATCCAGCGCCTGACCCAGTCCGGCAACGGCAACGCCGCCTACATCGACTCGCTGCTGGAAGCGCGCAAGGCGATGCAGGAAGAACTCGGATCGACCATGTTCCCGATCGCGAACGACGTCAAGATGCAGGTTGAATTCAATCCGAAACAGGTGGCCGCCTACCGCCTGATCGGCTACGAAACCCGCATGCTGGCGCGCCAGGATTTCAAGGACGACAAGGTCGATGCGGGCGACATGGGCGCCGGGCACACCGTCACCGCCATCTACGAGATCACGCCGGCCTCCGAGGCGGGCAAGCTGGTCGATCCGCTGCGCTATGGCGACGGCAAGAAGGCGGCGCCTGCCGCCAAGGGCGATGAGCTCTGTTTCGTGAAGGTGCGCTACAAGCTGCCGGGACAGGGCGCGAGCCGCGAGACCGCGCATGCGGTGCGTGCGGCCAGCGTGCGCAAGGCTTTCGATGCGGCGTCGGAAGACGCGCGCTTTGCGGTGGCGGTGGCGGCCTTCGGCCAGCGCCTGCGTGGCGAAGCGCCGGTGGCGGACTACAGTTATGCCGATATCGCCAGCCTGGCAAACGAGGCGCGCGGCAAGGATGCGGAGGGTTACCGCGCCGAGTTCGTGCGGCTGGTGCGGATGGCGGAGTCCTTGGGCAAGACGAATCCGGTTGGTCAGCCGTAGGGTGGGTTCTTGAACCCACCACGACGGTGCATGCAGACCGTCGCCCGGTGGGTGCTCGAACCAACATGACGCTGCATGGCGGTCTATTGTCCGGTGGGTTCGAGAACCCACCCTACAAACGCGGCAACGGTGTGCTGAGCCCCGGCGTGCCTGTTATAAGATTTCGACAGACACGCCCGGTTCTTCGGGCTCCCTTATCCCACTATTCCAGGAACCCCCATGCGCCTTCTCATTGCCCTGATCCTCCCCTGGCTCACCTTCTTCACCATCGGCCGCCCGATCGCCGGCATCATCTGCCTGATCCTGCAGGTGACCCTGATCGGCTGGCTGCCGGCCGCGATCTGGGCGGTCTATGCCCTGAGCCAGTACAAGACCGACCAGAAAATCGAACGTTCGATGCGGGGACGGTAACGCGGCTCAGGCCTCCGGCTTCTTGCGCTTGCCCCTGCCTTTTCCCTGACCGCGGTCGGCCAGCAACTGGTCGACCGACATGCCGGCTTCCTGCACGATCGCCAGCACCTGCTCGCGCGCCTTGCGCAGGTCTTGCTTCTGGCGCTCCTTGAGTTCCTTCTCGACGTCGAACTGCAAGCCTTTCAGTTCGCCGAGGTTGTAGTTCGACAGATCGATCTGTGCCATCGCTTGCCCTCTGTTCGGTTGGAACCCCTAGCCTATCACGGCTCAGGGTGCATGCAGCGTCATGCAGACAGCAAATCGACCAGCGTCAGCGCCACCACCTTCGTCGCCTTGCGCAGGTCGTCCAGCGCCAGCTTTTCGTCGGCCTTTTTCGCATTCGATTCCGGCACCGTGCGCGGGCCGGCGCCGTACATCACGGCCGGGATGCCGTGCTCGCCGTACAGGCGGGCGTCGGCATACAGCGGCGTGCCCACGGCCGGAATCTCCTCGCCCAGCACCGCGCGGCCATTGCGCTGCAGGCTCGCCACCAGTTGTTCGGAGCCCGGCAGCGGACGCAAGGCATGCGACAACAGCAGGCGCCGGATCTCGACGCGGATGCCGGGCAAGCCCCGCACCGCCTCCTCGATCAGGGCGCGCACCCCGGCTTCCACGGCAACCGGGTCTTCCTCGGGAATCATGCGCCGGTCCATTTTGAGGACCACCTTGCCCGGCACGACATTCGTGTTGGTGCCGCCGTCGATGCGGCCGACCAGCATGGTAGGCGAGTCGATCCCGGCCACGCCCGACTTGATCTTCTTCAGCTCGGGCAACTGGCCATAAATCGCATTCAGGATGCGCGCGGCCGCCTGCAATGCATCATGCGCCGTCTCGGGCATGGCGCCGTGACCGGCCTTGCCGTGTACCGTGACTTCCAGCTGCAGGCAGGCGTTGTGGGCGGTGATGACCTGGTAGCTGAACCCGGCCGCGATCACCAGGTCGGGTTTTGTCAGCTTCTGCTCGAGCAGCCAGCCCGGCCCGAGCAGGCCGCCGAACTCCTCGTCGTAGGTGAAGTGCAGCTCGACCCCGCCCTTCAGGGGCAGGCCCAGCGCCTCGATCGCGCGCACGGCGAAGATGTAGGTGGCGAAGTCGCTCTTCGAGACCGCGGCGGCGCGCCCGTACAAATAGCCGTCCTCGATCTCGGCGCCGTAGGGCGGCTTGGTCCAGCCTTCGCCCGGCGGCACCACGTCGCCGTGGGCGTTCAGCGCGATGGTCGGGCCCTCGCCATACGGGCGGCGCACGATCAGGTTGGTGATGGATTCCATGCCGTAGTCGGCGACAAGCTGTGCCGGCACCGCGTGGCGCTCGGCTTCCCATCCAAAGGCGCGCACCATCTCCGCCACGGCCTCGGCATGCGGCGCGTTGTTGCCCGGCGGGGTATCGGTGGGAATGCGCACCACGCCCTGCAGGAAGGCGACCTGCTCGTCGAAGTGGGCGTCGATCCAGTCGAGCAGCCCTTGTCTCGCTTGCGTATCCATCATTGGCTTCCTGTCTTGGCGCCGGCTTCGAACCAGGCGCCGACCTGCGCCCGTTCGGCATCGGTCATGTTGGTGAGGTTCGCCAGCGGCATGGCTTTCAGCTGCACGGTCTGCTGGTAGATGCGAGCCGCGTTCTGGCTGATGAGTTCAGGCGATTCGAGCATCACGCCGGCCGGCGCGGTGGCAAAGCCGGGTTGCGTCGGTTTCGCGGCGTGGCAGCTGACGCAGCGCTGGTCGACGATGTGCTTCACCTGGGTGAACTGGGCCGCCGTATCCACGCCAGGTGCCTGCACCACCGGCGCCTTCGGCGCAATCAATACCGCCAGCACGGCCAACAGCGCGACGCCGGCTGCCGGATACTTCCACTCGATACGGCCCTTGTGGCGCAAATTGAAGAAGTGGCGGATCAGGACGCCGGCCGCCATGATCACGCCCAGCACGGCCCAGGCATGCTCGTGGCGGTAGGTCATCGCATAGTGGTTGCTGATCATGAGGAACAGCACCGGCAGCGTGAAGTAGTTGTTGTGCACCGAGCGCTGCTTGGCCTTGATGCCGTAGCTCGGGTCGGGCTTCTGGCCGGCCATCATGGCGTTCACCATCTTGCGCTGCCCGGGAATGATCACGTGGGCGACATTCGCCACCATGATGGTGCCGATCATGGCGCCGATGTGCAGGTAGGCCGCGCGTCCGCTGAGCAAATGGGTGAGCACCCAGGCGCTGCCGACCAGGAAGGCGAAGATGACGACGCCGAAGGCCAGGTCGCGCTTGCCGAGCGGCGACTTGCACAGCAAATCATAAACGAGCCAGCCGACCACCAGGCTGCCCAGGCCGATGCCCACCGCCTGCCAGCTCGAGAGGTCGGCCACACTGCGGTCGACCATCATCGCCTGCGCGTTCAGGTAGTAGACGATGAAGAGCAGCGCAAAGCCGGACAGCCAGGTGGAATAGGCTTCCCACTTGAACCAGTGGAGTTCCTTCGGCAGCGTGGCCGGCGCCACCAGGTATTTTTGCGGGTTGTAGAAGCCGCCGCCGTGCACGGCCCAGAGTTCGCCAGCCACGCCTTTTTTCGCCAGGTCGGAATCCGGCGCGGGCGGCTTGATGGTGTTGTCGAGCCAGACGAAGTAGAAAGAAGCGCCAATCCAGGCGATGCCCGTGATGATGTGCAGCCAGCGCACCAGCAAATTCAGCCATTCGAGGCCGTAGGGAGCCAGGTATCCGAATACGTCCATGCAGGGGTACCTCATCTTATTCGTGGCGATATTTCAACGAAGATACGCCGTTTTCATTTTCTACAACATGAAATATGCCGTATATTCGACATAATCGAACCAATATACGTCCAACATTCCCCATGGCCAGCCTGCCCCAGCACCTCGACCTGCACCTGATCCGCATCCTCTACCTGCTGCTGGTAGAAAAAAACGTCTCGCGCGTGGCGCTGAAACTGAACCAGCCCCAGCCCTCGATCTCGGCCTCGCTGCGCAAGCTGCGCGAGCTGACCGGCGACCCGCTGCTGGTGCGCGGCGCACGCGGCATGGTGCCGACCCAGCACGGCGAAAGCCTGCTGAAACCGGCCAAGCGCATCCTCGACGAAACCGAGAGCCTGTTCGTCAAGAAGTCGCCCTTCGTGCCCGAGGCGGCAGCGCGCACCTTCCACATCGCCGCGCCCGACTACCTCGACACCCAGTTCCTGCCGAACGTGGTCGCCTCGATCCGGCGCGGCTCGCCGAACAGCCGCGTGGCCATCCACAGCCTGGGGCCGGGCACCGACTACCTGCGCATGCTGTCCGACGGCGAGATGGACCTGGTGATCGCCAACTGGGACGAGCCGCCCGCGCACCTGCACATCTCCAAGCTGTTCGAGGACCCGATCGTCTGCACCATGCGCGCCGAAAGCCCCTACGCCAAGCGCACCGAGGCCGACGCGATGACGATCGAAGACTACCTCAGTTTGCCCCACGTGGCGCCCTCGCAGATGCTGCCGGGCTACCACGGCGTGATCGACTCCTTCCTGGCGCGCTCTGGGCTGCACCGCAAGATCGCGGTCGAGTCGCCCTACTTCGGCTTGATTCCGTACATGCTGACCCAGACCGACCTGGTGCTGACCACCGGCCGCCAGTTCATGCGCTTCTATGAAAAGTCACTGCCGCTGAAGACCTTCACCATGCCGATCAAGTTTCCGCCGATGCGCTTCTACCAGCTGTGGCACCAGCGCGTGCACCAGTCGACGGAACACAAATGGCTGCGCGATCAGGTGAGCCAGGCGGCGCGGGCGCTGGTGCAGAAGTGACTATATCGGCGCCCGTATAGGCAGGGGCGCCCTCCGGCTTTATCATCGAAGGCTCGAACCATGCGAGGCCGATCATGACTACCCTCTCCAGCCTGAACACACTTGACGCCGCCGCTTTTGGCGCGGCCCTGAACGGCATCTACGAGCATTCGCCCTGGATTGCGCAGCGGACCGCGAGCGCGCGTCCCTTTGCCTCGCTGGCGGCGCTGAAACTGGCCTTGCAGGCGGTGGTCGATACGGCTTCGGAGGACGAGCGCCTGGGCCTGCTGCGCGCCCACCCCGAGCTGGCGGGCAAGGCGGCGATTGCCGGCGAGCTGACGGCCGAGTCGACGGGCGAACAGGCGGCCTCCGGCCTGAACCTCTGCAGCGCCGAGGAATACGCCACACTGCAGCGTTTGAATGCCGCGTACAACGACAAGTTCGGCTTCCCCTTCATCCTGGCCGTCAAAGGCCCGACCGGGCGCGGGCTGACGCGCACGGCGATCATCGACACCTTTGCGCGGCGCCTGAAGCATGCGCGCAGCGACGAGCTGGCGGAAGCCCTGCGCCAAGTGCACCGCATCGCCGAGATCCGCCTGAATGCCCTGCTCGGCGTCACGCCGTCGATCGGCGCGCAGGTGATGGACTGGGCCGAGATCCTCGGCGCCTGGAGCGATACCGACGCGGGCCTGACCTGCGCCTACCTGACGCCGGCGCACCGCCGCACTGCCGACCAGATCGAAGCCTGGATGCGTGAGGCCGGCATGCAAACGCATATCGATGCGGTCGGCAACGTGGTCGGCCGCTACGCCGCGCTGGATCCAAACGCCAAGACCCTGATGACCGGCTCGCACTACGACACCGTGCGCAACGGCGGCAAGTACGACGGGCGCCTGGGCATCCTGCTGCCGATTGCCATCGTGCGCGCGCTGCAGGCGCGTGGCGAGCGTTTGCCGTATCACCTCGAGGTGGTCGGCTTTGCGGAAGAAGAAGGCGTACGCTTTCGCAGTACCTTCCTGGGCAGCAGCGCGATCACCGGGCAGTTCGACCTGGACCGGCTCGACACCCAGGACGCGGACGGCGTGAGCATGCGCCAGGCGCTGCTCGAAAGCGGCCACCATCCCGCGGCGATCCCGTCGATTGCGCGGCGGGCGGAGGACCTGCTCGGCTTCGTCGAAGTGCACATCGAACAGGGTCCGGTGCTGCTGGAGCGCGGCTTGCCGGTGGGCGTGGTGACGGCGATTGCCGGCAGCTCGCGCTACCTGGTCGAACTGGAAGGCGTCGCCAGCCATGCGGGCACCACGCCGATGGGCATGCGGCGCGATGCCGCCGCGGCCGCCGCCGAGATCGTGCTGCTGGTCGAATCGCGCTGCAGCGGCGTCGCGTCGCTGGTCGGTACCGTCGGCCAGCTCGAAGTGCCGGCCGGCTCGGTGAACGTGATCCCCGGCGCCTGCAAGCTTTCGCTCGACATCCGCGCGGCCGATGACGCCGTGCGCCTGGCGGCGGTGGACGATATCCTGGCCGGCATCAGCGCCATTTGCGCGCGGCGCGGCATCGACGAAAAGCTGTGGAAGATCGTGGAAGCGGAAGCGGCGCCCTGCTCGCCGCGCCTGATGGATGCGCTGGGGGCAGCGGTCGAGCGTGCCGGCGTGCCGCGTTTTGACTTGCTGTCGGGCGCCGGGCACGATGCGATGCAGATGGCGCAGATCACGGAGGTCGCCATGCTGTTCACGCGCTGCGGCAACGGCGGCATCAGCCACAATCCGCTGGAGACCATGACGGCCGACGACGCCGAGCTGGCGGGGCAGGTGCTGCTGGATTTCCTGCGCAGCGTGTCGACGAGCGCATGATCGCCCTGCGGCCGGCGCGCGGTGACGAGGTCGCCGCCTTGTGGGCGCTGCGTACGCGCGCGGTTGCCCATGGCTGCGCCGGGCATTATGCGCAGGATGTGCTGGATGTCTGGCTGGCGTCTCCGGCGCCGGACAGCTTGTCACATTTGATTGCAGCGGGCGGCGCCACCGTCGCGGAGGAAGCCGGGCGCATGCTTGGGTATGCCGCAGTGGACGTGGTCAGCGGCGAAGTCGATGCGGTGTTTGTCGAGCCGGGCGAACATGGGCGCGGCATCGGACGCATGCTGCTGGCGGCCGCCGAAGACATGGCGCGTGCGGCCGGCTGCAGGCGACTGTTTCTTTCGGCCTCGCTGAACGCCGTGCCCTTTTACCAGCGCGCCGGGTTCATCGCCCTGCGCGAAGCGCTGTACCCGCACCGCTCGGGCATCGGCATTCCATCCGTGTACATGGAAAAGCAGACGACCCAGGCGTAGGGTGGACGGCTACGCCGCAGACGATGCGCATCCGCGGCGGGTGCGCCGCCCACGTGTTCGACTGTCTTCCGAACAGAGGTAAATGGATAGGCTGCGCCGACGCTGGCGTGCGTTGAACGCGTGGGCGGCGCACAAGCCAGGTATGCGCATCGTCTCCGGTGGAGCCGACCACCCTACGCTCTTGCCCGGCCCGCCAGCACGAGCGCAATCCCGCCGAGGATCGCCACCGAGGCCACTCCCAGCCGCAGGCTCAATGGCTCGGCCAGGAACAGCACCGCGCCGAAGGCCGTAATCACCGGCACCGACAGCTGCACTGTCGCCGCGCGCATCGCGCTGAGTTCGCGCAGCGCCGTGTACCAGAGCGCATAGCCGACACCCGAGGTGATGGCGCCCGATGCCACCGCGAGCAGGATGCCGCCCACGTCGGCATGCGCGCCGCCGACAAAGGGCAGCCACAACACCAGCGCCATCGGTGCGGCGCGCAGGAAGTTGCCGGCCGTGGCGCCAAGCGGATCGAGCGCGCCGCGTCCACGCAGCGAATACACGCCCCAGGCCACGCCGGCCAATGCCATCAGCACCGCGCCCACAATGGGCGGTGCGCTGACGCCCGGCAGGACAAGATAGACCAGGCCCAGCGCCGCCACGGCCAGGCCGGCACAAGCCAGCGGCGCAAAGCGCTCGCCGGCGCGCAGGGCGGCGCCGAACATGGTCAGCTGGACGGCGCCGAACAAAATCAGCGCGCCGCTACCGGCCGCCAGGCTCACATAGGCGAAGGAAAAGAAGGCGACATAGGCGAACAGCATCGCCGCCGACAGCCAGTCGCCACCGGCCTCCTCGGCGCCGCCCGCACGCCAGCGCACGATCAGCGCCAGCGCAATGGCGCCGGAAACGATGCGCACCGCGCCGAAGCTGGCCGGGTCGATCCCGCCTTGCAGCAGCGCCAGCCGGCACAGCAGCGAGTTGGCGGCAAAGGCCAGCATCGCCGCCGCCGTGAACGCCAGCGTCGACAAGCGCGGGCGGCTGGTGGCGAGGTCACGCATGGCTGGCCACCAGCAGTGCCGACCAGGCCAGCAGCGCCGCACCCAGCGGCTTGCCCACGAACTTGTCGAACTGGCGCCCCCAGGGTGCGTTCTTCTCGACGGCCATCACAACTGCCAGCACCAGCATCCAGCCCAGGCTGCCGGCGCCGACGGCGAACATCAGCAGCATCAGCGCCCAGCAACAGCCGACGCAATAGGCGCCATGGTGCAGGCCGAGCAGCAAGGCCTGGCGGCCGTGGTCGCGGCCGCGCCAGTGCGTCATGATGAAGCCGAGCGGCGAACGGCAGCGGTCGAGGCAAGCGTATTTCAGGCGGCTGAACTGGAAGGCGCCGGCGCCGGCGATCACCGCGGCGCCGACGATCCAGCCGTTCCAGGCCAGCTGCGGCGATTGGTTCATCAACGCCAGCAGGCCCGTGTGCAAACCGTGGGCGAGGATGCCGAAGGCGCCCCAGGCGGCCATGTAGCCGAGGCCGAGCAGCACCAGCAGGCGGCCATGGTCGGGCCGGCTGGCGGTCAGGCGGTCGAAGGCGTCGAACAGCGGCAATGTGGTGGGCAGCATCATCGCGGCGGTCATCAGGATCCAGGCCACAGCATACAACAGCAGCGGGACCACGATGTCGCCGGCCGGCAGCGCGCGGCACAGCGCGGCGGCCGGGCCGGAGGCGGTCCAGTCGCCGTGGTCGAGATAGCGCCCCCAGGGACTGCCGGCCCAGATCCACAGGGTCAGCCAGGCCAGCGCCGCCAGCGCCAGCAGCAGCGGCGCGAATACGCGGGTATGGCGCCGCACGCGCGGCGCGTTGGCCGCTGCGCTCATGCTTCGAACACGAAGGTGCTTTGCAGCGCGTTATGGTCGCGCAGGTTCAGGTGGATGCCGAGGGTGTCGTTGCGCGATCGGTAGACCGGCGCCTTGCCCACAAAAACCGGGGCGCCGGGCACGGTCGAGAAGATGGTTTCGGTCAGCGTGGTGGTGTTGCCGCTCGGGCCGCGATAGGGTTCGAGCTCGGCATAGTAATCGCTGCCGATGGCCAGTTCTCCCCTGCCCTCGTTCACCGTGAACGTGATCGGTGCGCGTTCGATCGAGACCACTTCGCCGATCAGCTTGGACAGTTCGGCCACCGCGCCGCCGGACTTGCCGCTGTAGACCTTCAGGAGCGCGTCCATTTGTTCATCGCTGGCGCCGTCGTCGACGAAGAAGGCGACGCGCCAGTTGCCCTTCAGGATGTTGCCGGGCAGATGGGACACGGCGGCCAGCGTGTGTCCGCCGACGTCGACGCCGTCGATGGCGCCCTTGTCGATGTGCCAGGCGACGATGGTGTCGCAGGTGCCGTGGTCGGGGTCTTCGCCGATCCAGCACGGGCACAGGACCTTGCAGTTGCAGACTTCCAATAGCCTGCCTTCGAGACGATAGCTCATGATGCTTCCCCTTTGTCGTGGCTGCCGGTTGCAGGGGCGCGGACCGGCTGCATCTTTACAAAGTAGGACGGCGGGAAGTCACAGACAAGCGCGGCGTGGCGCAGTTGATATGAGCCAGATCAAAAGCACAAGCTGCAGGAGTCCCTTATAAAAAAGTGCGACATGCGCCCGTTGTTTGAAAGCGTGGACGGCAAAGCCGTCGACCCTACTCGAGGTGTGCGA
This sequence comes from Massilia sp. YIM B02769, assembly GCF_030411995.1. GTDB lineage: Bacteria > Pseudomonadota > Gammaproteobacteria > Burkholderiales > Burkholderiaceae_D > Telluria. The sequence continues at coordinate 128,274 of NZ_JASNRC010000013.1, read as the reverse complement.
GGCCGCGCCGGGCCTGCTTGCGCGCGCGCAACCAGTCGCGTCCTCCGCGCTCCAGGGCTTTGGCGATCACATTTTCCGGCAGGCTGTAGACCGTGGCCCAGGTGGCGCGGCCGTCGGCGGCGTTCGCCGGGAAGCTGTGGGTTTCGATCGGCCAGTGATACTTGCGCTTCAGGGTGCGCACGATGGCGGCCAGGGTCACGCGGCCCTGCAGCGGTTCGGAACCGGTCTGGTCCTCGTTCGACAACAGCACCGCCAGCACGGCGCCGCGTGCGGTCAGCGGACCGGGAAAGGTAGGGAGTTTGCTCGGCATGCGGCCATTCTAGCCGCGTTTGCCGGCATGCAGCGGACGCGTCCCTGCCCTCACGCCATGATCGACTGCGCGACCTTACTCCACCACTTGTGCCCGCTCCAGCATCGCATGCAGCAGCACGTTGCAGCCGGCTTCCAGGTGCGCGGGCTTGGCGTCCTCGATCTCGTTGTGGCTGATACCGTCCTTGCAGGGCACGAAGATCATGCCGCTCGGGGCCACGCGGGCGGCGTAGATGGCGTCGTGGCCGGCCCCGGAGACCACGTCCATGACCGGGTAGCCCAGCTTGTCGGTGGCGGCGCGCACGGCGTTCACGCAGTCCGGGTGGAAGGGGCAAGGCGGATAGTAGGAGACGCGCTCGACTTCGATGCCGAGGCCGGTCTCGCTTCGCGTCTTCGCGACAAAGGCGAGCATCTCCTCGTGCATGGTGTTCAGCAACTCATCGTTCACATTGCGCAGGTCGATGCTGAACTTCACCTGGCCCGGGATCACGTTGCGGCTGTTCGGGAACACCTGCACCATGCCGACCGTGCCGCGTCCGTAAGGCGGATAACGGTTCGCGATGGCGACCACCTCCTGCATGATGGTAGTTGCCACCTGCAGCGCGTCGCGGCGCAATCCCATCGGCGTGGGACCGGCGTGCGCCTCCATGCCGCTGACCGTGCAGTCGTACCAGGACAGGCCCATCACGGCCGGCACCACGCCGATGACCTTGTCGGCGTCTTCCAGCACCGGGCCCTGCTCGATGTGGGTTTCGAAATAGGCGCCGATGGGGTGCTGGCCGGGTTCTTCCGTGCCCAGGTAGCCGATGCGTTCCAGTTCCTCGCGCACGCTTTTTCCGTCGACATCCCTGGCGGCGTAGGCGGCCTCCAGGCTGAAGGCACCGCAGAAGACGCCGGAGCCCATCATCACCGGCACGAAGCGCGAGCCTTCCTCGTTGGTCCAGAAGGCGACCTCGATGGGCGCTTCGGTGACGATGCCCCGGTCATTCAGGGTGCGCACGACTTCGAGGCCAGCCAGCACGCCGTAATTGCCGTCGAACTTGCCGCCGGTGGGCTGGGTGTCGACGTGGCTGCCGGTGACGATGGGGGCGAGATCGTTGTTGCGGCCTGCGCGGCGCATGAAGACGTTGCCGATCTTGTCGACGGTGACCGACATGCCGGCGTCACGGCCCCATTGCACGACCAGGTCGCGGCCCTGGCGATCGAGGTCGGTCAGGGCCAGGCGCTTGACGCCGCCCTTCTCGGTGGCGCCGATCTTGGCGAGTTCCATCAGGGAGTGCCAGAGGCGTTGGCCGTTGATGCGCAGGGTGTCGGGCATGATTTTCTCCGGGTGGGAACGCGGCGGCTTTCGGTTACAGGGTGGCAGGCCACCGCCTGTTGAACGCGTGGACGGCAGAGCCGTCCACCCTACGGTTTTCGCATGCGCCCCGGGGTGTGCGGAACGGGGCGCCGTTTGCGGTATCGATCAGGCGAATGCGGGACGGTCGATGTGGCGGCCGGCGCCTTCTTCGGCGCGCAGGTCGCCGCGCTCGAAGACCAGCTTGCCGGCGGCGACCGTGTGCGTCGGGATGCCGCGCACGGTGCGGCCTTCGAAGACGTTGAAACCGCCTTTCGAGAACTGGGTTTGCGCGGAGATGGTGCGCGTGCCGTTCGGGTCCCAGATCACGAGATCGGCGTCGGCCCCGACCGCGATGACGCCCTTGCGCGGGTACATGTTGAAGATCTGGGCGGCGTTGGTGGACGTGACGCGCACGAATTCGGAAGGCGTCAGGCGGCCGCTGTTGACGCCGGCGTCCCAGACCACCGCCATGCGCTCCTCGACGCCGCCGCAGCCGTTCGGGATGCGCGTGAAATCGTTCGCGCCCATCGCCTTTTGCTCGGCGCAGAAGGTGCAGTGATCGGTGGCAGTGGTGTGCAGGTTGCCGCCGGTGAGGCCGTGCCAGAGCGCATCCTGGTGGTGGCGGCTGCGGAACGGCGGGCTCATGACGTGGCCGCGCGCGAAGTCCTCGTCTTCGCTCTGGTACACGCTGTCGTCGATCACCAGGTGGCCGGCCAGCGCTTCGCCATACACGCGCTGGCCTTTGGCGCGGGCGCGCACGATGGCGTCCAGCGATTCGGCGCACGACACGTGGACGATGTAGACCGGCGTGCCGAGCACGTTGGCAATCGCGATGGCGCGGTTCGCGGCTTCCGCTTCCACCTCGGGCGGGCGCGAGAGCGGATGGGCTTTCGCGCCGGTGATGCCCTTGGCCAGCAGTTCCTGCTGCAGCTGGAACACCAGCTCGCCGTTCTCGGCATGCACGGTCGGAATCGCGCCGAGCTCCAGCGCGCGGCGGAAGCTTTTCACCAGCGTCTCGTCGTCGGCCATGATCGCGTTCTTGTAGGCCATGAAGTGCTTGAAGCTGTTCACGCCGTGCTCGCGCACCAGGGCGCCCATGTCGGCGTGCACCGAATCGTCCCACCAGGTGACGGCCACGTGGAAGGTGTAGTCGGCCGCCGACTTGCGTGCCCAGCCGCGCCAGGTGCGGTAGGCTTCCAGCAGCGATTGCTGCGGGTTCGGGATGACGAAGTCCATGATGGTCGTGGTGCCGCCCGCCAGGCCGGCCGCAGTGCCGCTGAAGAAGTCGTCGGCCGTCACCGTGCCCATGAAGGGCAGCTGCATGTGCGTGTGGGTGTCGATCCCGCCCGGCATCACGTACTGGCCGCCGGCGTCGATCACCGTGGCGTTGGCGGGCGCGTCGAGGCTCTCGCCGACGGCGACGATCTTGTCGCCAAAACAAAGCACGTCGCCGCGGAAGGCGCGGTCGGCGTTCACGATGGTGCCGCCACGGATGATCGTCGTCATGGATACGTCCCTTTCAGATGGACCCTGGCCCGGGTCTCAGGTTGGAGTATGCGGCGCCGCACGCAGCGCCGGCGCCGTGCGGCCCTTCATCATCAGCCCGTAGACGACCGCCGCGATCACGACGCCCACGAACCAGGCATAGGTATAGATGGTCTTGAAGGCTTCGCCCACGTTCGGGAACGAGGCCGGCAACGCCGCGTTCAGGAAGCCCGGCAGGTTCGGCAGCACGCCCGCGGCAAAGGCCACGATCGCCGCCATGTTCCAGCCGCCCTTGTACGAATAGGCGCCGTTGTCGCGGTACAGCTGGTCGACGTCGAGCCGGGTCTGGCGGATGAAGTAGTAATCGATGATCATGATGCCGGCGATCGGCCCGAGCAGCGCCGAATAACCCGTCAACCAGATGAAGATGTAGTTCTGGGTCGTCTCCAGGATTTTCCACGGCATCATCGCCAGCGCGATGCCGGCCGTGATGTAGCCGCCGGTGCGGTAGGTGATGCGCTTCGGCGACAGCGCCGAGAAGTCGTAGGCCGGGCCGACCAGGTTGGCCGCCAGGTTGACGCTGGCGGTGTCGATCAGCAGGATCAGCAAAGCCACCAGCACGGCGATGCCGGTCATGCGGCTGGCCACGTCGACCGGGTCCCACAAGGCTTTGCCATACAGGACGATGGTGGCCGAGGTAACGGTGACGGCCAGCGCGGCGAGCAGCGCCATCGGCAGCGGCAGGCCCAAGGTCTGGCCGACCACCTGGTCTTTTTGCGTTTTCGCGAAGCGGGTGAAGTCGGGGATGTTCAGCGCCAGCGTGGCCCAGTAGCCGATCATGGCGGTCAGCGACGGCCAGAACACCTGCCAGAACAGACCCGCTTTCGGGCCGCCCTGCACGAACTGCGAAGGTTGATCGAGCAGCGGACCGAAGCCGCCGACCTTGTCGTAGACCCACCAGAGCAGCAGGAAGCAGATCGCGATCTTCAATGGCGCGGTATAGGTTTCGAGCTTGCGGATCGACTCCATGCCGTGCACGATGAAGTACATCTGGATCGCCCAGAAGCCGAGGAAGCAGGCCAGTTGGCCGGCATTGATGCCCAGGCCCGGCAAATTGTCGCCGCCGATGGGGGCGCCGAGCAGCACGCCGAGCAGCGTATAGATCATGCTGCCGCCGAACCAGGTCTGGATGCCGTACCAGCCGCAGGCGACGATGGCGCGCATCAGGGCCGGCAAGCGTGCGCCGCGGGTGCCGAAGCTGGCGCGCGCCAGCACCGCGTAGGGAATGCCGTACTTGGTGCCGGCGTGGCCGATCAGGAGCATGGGCAGCAGCACGATCACATTCGCCAGGAACACCGTCAGCACCGCCTGCCAGGCCGACATGCCGCTTTCGATCAGGCTGGCTGCCAGCATGTAGGCCGGGATGCTGATGACCATGCCGACCCAGAGGGCGGCGAAGTGGTACCAGCGCCAGGTGCGCTGGGCCGGGCTGGTGGGAGCCAGGTCGTGGTTCCAGAGTTCGTTGCTGACTGCTTGCTGTTCCGTCACAGTGGGCTTCTCCTATCGGTTGCGGTGGGTGCAAGCGAGTGTAGCGCAAATGCTCATGGCGACCTCAGGGTGCGAGCCGGCCCCGGCCCGCATCCCCGTTCATGCAGGCAGCGCGGCCAGCGCGGCGCTTCCGTCGGTGGCGGCCGTCGCCACCACAGGCGCCGCGGATGACGGCGGCAGGTTCTCGGCACGCGGATTGCGCGGGTCCTGGGTCCAGTTCATGTAGGGCTGGGTGGCTGGCTGCAGCACCATGGTGATGCAGGCCTCCACCGGACAGGTGATCTCGCACAGGTTGCAGCCCACGCACTCGGAGCGGATCACTTCATAGCGGCGCGCACCGTTCTCCGCCACCAGCTGGGCGATGGCCTGGTGCGAGGTGTCTTCGCAGGCCACGAAGCATTTGCCGCACTTGATGCACTTGTCCTGGTCGATGTCGGCAATCACCTGGTAGTTCATGTCCAGGTACTTCCAGTCCGTGGTGTTCGGCACCGCCTTGCGCGAGAACGCCGCGATGTTGGCATAGCCCTGCGTATCCATCCAGCGCGCCAGGCCGTCCTTCATCTCGTCCACGATGCGGAAGCCATGCAGCATCGCCGCCGTGCACACCTGCACGCAGCCGGCGCCAAGGGCGATGAACTCGGCGGCGTCGCGCCAGTTGCCGATGCCGCCGATGCCGGAGATCGGCAGCCTGCTGGTCGCCGGGTCGCGCGCGATCTCGGCCACCATGTTCAGGGCGATGGGCTTGACCGCCGAGCCGCAATAGCCGCCGTGGGTGCTGGCGCCGCCGACGATCGGGTAAGCGACCATGCGGTCGAGGTCGAGGTGGGTGATCGAATTGACGGTGTTGATCAGCGAGACCGCATCCGCCCCGCCAGCGAGTGCCGCGCGGGCCGGTGCCCGCACGTCGGTGATGTTCGGCGTCAGCTTGACGATCACGGGCAGGCGCGTGTGCTTCTTGCACCAGGCTGTGACCATCTGCACGTACTCGGGCACCTGGCCGACGGCCGCGCCCATGCCGCGTTCGGGCATGCCGTGCGGGCAGCCGAAGTTCAGCTCGATGCCGTCGGCGCCGGTGGCTTCCACCAGCGGCAGGATCGCGGCCCAGGGCGCTTCCTCGCAGGGCAGCATCAGCGATACGATCATGGCGCGGTCGGGCCAGGCCTTCTTCACCGCCGTGATTTCGCGCAGGTTGATCTCCAGGCTGCGGTCGGTGATCAACTCGATGTTGTTGAAGCCGATGACTTCGCGATTCTTGCCGTAGTGGGCCGAGTAGCGCGAAGACACGTTCACGGCCGGCGGGTCTTCGCCCAAGGTCTTCCAGACCACCCCGCCCCACCCCGCCTCGAAGGCGCGCACCACGTTATAGGCCTTGTCGGTCGGCGGCGCCGAGGCCAGCCAGAAGGGATTCGGCGACTTGATGCCGCAAAAGTCGATGCTCAGGTCGGCCATGCTGCCCCCGCTTGGAAGTCGTTATGAATGGCCAGCGCGGCCAGCTTGCCGTGCTGGACCGCCTGCACCGTCAGGTTCTGGCCGAGCGCCACGCAGTCGCCGCCGGCGTAGATGCCGGGCACGCCGGTGCGCAGGACGGCATCGACTTCGATGCGCTCGCCCTCGCGCCACAGGGTTTGCGCGAACTGGTCGGATGCGGGCGGCGCCTCGATGGCCTGGCCGATGGCCTTGAACACGGCGTCGGCGGCGATGTCGATGAAGGCGCCGGTGCGCGCCAGGCGGCCATCGTCGATGCGGGTTTCCTCGAAGCGCATGCCGGCCACGCGGCCGGCATCGTCCAGCAGCACTTCCAGCGGCGCAGCCCAGGTGCGGATGCGCACGCCGTTCAGCTTGGCGATCTCGATTTCGTGGCCGGTGGCGCTCATGGCCTCGAAGCCGCGGCGATAGACCAGGGTGACTTCGTCGGCGCCGAGGCGCTTGATCTGCACCGTCATGTCGATGGCCGTGTTGCCGGCGCCGACCACGATGGCGCGGCGCGGCACTGGCAGGCGAGAAAGATCGTCGGCCTGGCGCAGCGCGGCGATGTAGTCGGTGGCGGCCAGCAGGCCGGGGGCATCTTCGCCCGTCAGGCCGAGGCGGCGGCTGGCGCCCAGGCCGAGGCCGAGGAAGACGGCGTCGAAGCGGGTGTGCAGGTCGCGCAGTTGCAGGTTGTCGCCGAGGGCCTGGCCGTACTGGATGTCGATGCCGCCGACCGAGAGCAGGAAGTCGACTTCCTGCTGGGCGAATTCGCCCGGGAGCTTGTACTTGGCGATGCCGTATTCGTTCAGGCCGCCGGCCTTGGGTCTGGCTTCGAACACCACCACGTCGTGGCCGAGCATGGCCAGGCGGTGCGCGCAGGACAGGCCGGCGGGGCCGGCGCCGACCACGGCGACCGTCTTGCCGCTCGATGGTGCGCGGGTGAAGGGATGGGCAGTGAAGCCGGCATTGTCGATGGCGTGGCGCTGCAGCAGGCCGATTTTGACCGGTTCGCGCTCGGCGTAGTGGTTGCGCACGCAGGCGTCTTCGCACAGGATTTCGGTGGGACAAACGCGGGCGCAACTGCCGCCGAAGATGTTCTGCTTCAGGATGCCGACAGCGGCGCCGGTGACGTTCTGGTCGTGGATGTTGCGGATGAAGCTGGCCACGTCGATGCCGGTCGGGCAGGCCCGGGTGCAGGGGGCATCGTAGCAGTACAGGCAGCGCGCGGCCTCGATGGCAGCCTGGCGCGCGGTGAGCGGGGGCGCCAGGTCGGTGAACTGCGCCGCGAGTGCGCCGTGGGAGTCGGCTGCCGGCGGCAGGTGCTGGAGAGTCTCGATCATGTGCATCCCTTCTTGTTGTAAGGTGAAATGCTGGTGTTCGAACTGCTGGTGCTGGTGTTGCTTATGCGTTCTTTCGTAGGGTGGGTTCTCGAACCCACCGGTCGTGCTCGGGCACATCGGCCATCCGACGTGGGACCGCGTAATGAAGCGGTACATCGGTGGGTACGAGTACCCACCCTACGTTTACTTCATCTGCGGGAACGCGAATTCGGCGCCGGCACTCGCCGTGTTCGGCCAGCGCTGCATCACGGCTTTATGACGCGTGTAGAAACGCACGCCTTCCGGCCCGTAGGCGTGGTGATCGCCGAACATGCTGCGCTTCCAGCCACCGAAGCTGTTGAAGGCCATCGGCACCGGCAGAGGCACGTTCACGCCGACCATCCCCACCTGGATCTGGCGTACGAATTCGCGTGCCACGCCGCCATCGCGCGTGAACACGGCCACGCCGTTGCCGTACTCGTTGGCGTTGATCAGCTCCACCGCGCTGCCCACGTCGGGCAAGCGCACCACGCACAGCACCGGCCCGAAAATCTCTTCTTTATAAATGCTCATCGACGGCTGGACGTGGTCGAACAAGGTGCCGCCGACAAAGAAGCCGTTTTCAAAACCTTCGACCTTGTGGCCGCGGCCATCCACCACCAGCGTGGCGCCCTGCTCCACGCCTTCGCCGATCAAACGTTCGATGCGCTGGCGCGCCGCCTGCGTGACCACCGGCCCCATCTCCATGCCCGCGCTCATGCCCTCGCCGATTTTCAACGACGATGTACGCTCGGCCAGCGCCGCCACCAGCTTGTCGCCGGCGTCGCCAATCGCCACAGCCACCGAGATCGCCATGCAGCGCTCGCCGGCCGAACCGTAGGCCGCGCCGATCAAGGCATCGACCGCCATGTCCATGTCGGCGTCCGGCATGACCACCATGTGGTTCTTGGCGCCGCCCAGGGCCTGCACGCGCTTGCCGTTGGCGCTGCCTCGCGCGTAGATGTACTCGGCAATCGGCGTCGAGCCGACAAAGCTGATCGCCTGCACTTCCGGGTTGTCGAGCAGCGCATCGACCGCCGTTTTATCTCCCTGCACCACGTTGAACACGCCATCCGGCAGCCCGGCTTCCTTCAGCAGGCGCGCATGCAGCAGCGACGGCGACGGGTCGCGTTCCGATGGCTTCAGCACGAAGGTATTCCCGCAGGCGAGCGCCACCGGGAACATCCACATCGGCACCATCACCGGGAAGTTGAACGGCGTGATACCGGCCACCACGCCGAGCGGCTGGCGCATCGACCAAGCGTCGATGCCGCGTGCGATCTGGTCGGTGAATTCGCCCTTCAGCAGTTGCGGGATGCCGCAGGCGAATTCGACCACCTCGATGCCGCGTGCGACTTCGCCCTGGGCGTCGCTGAAGGTCTTGCCGTGCTCGCGCGTGATCATGGCCGCGAATTCGTCGGTATGCTGCTGGCACAGCTGCAGGTACTTGAACAGGATGCGCGAACGCGCCAGCGGCGGCGTGGCCGACCAGGCCGGGAAGGCGGCGGAGGCTGCGAACACGGCGGCATTGACTTCGTCCACGCCGCCCAGGGTCACGCGCGCGCAGGGTTCGCCCAGCGCAGGGTTGAACACGTCGGCATAGCGCTCGCCGGCGCTGTCGACTACGTGGCCGCCGATGAAGTGGCCAATAACATCAAGGTGATTCATGGTTTGTCTCTTCTAGTCCAGGTTTTTCAGTACGTTGGCCAGCTTGCCGAACAGGTCGTCGATGTGCTGTTTCTCGAGGATGAGGGGCGGCGACAGGGCAATGATATCGCCCGTGGTCCGGATCAGGATGCCGTCAGCAAAGGCCTTCTTGAGCGCCTGGAAGGCGCGCGCGCCGGGCTTGCCCGGAATCGGTTCGAGCTCGATGCCGGCAATCAGTCCGATGGTGCGCAAATCGATCACGTGCGGCAGGTCCTTCAAGGAGTGCACCGCGTCTTCCCAGTAAGGCTGGATGCCCCGTGCGTGTTCGAGGATCTGCTGTTCCTTGAAGACTTCGAGCGTGGCCAGCGACGCGGCGCAGGCCACCGGGTGGCCCGAATAGGTGTAGCCGTGGAACAGCTCGATGCCGGCCGGCGCATCCAGGAAGGCGTCGTGGATGTGTTTTTTGCTGAACACGGCGCCCATCGGGATCACACCGTTGGTCAGGCCCTTCGCGGTGGTCATCATGTCCGGCTCGACCTCGAAATAGTCGGCGGCAAACGGCGTGGTCAGGCGGCCGAAGCCGGTGATCACTTCATCGAAGATCAACAGGATGCCGTGCTTGTCGCAGATCTGGCGCAGCTTCTTCAGGTAACCCTTGGGCGGCACCAGCACGCCGGTGGAACCGGACACCGGCTCGACGATGACGGCGGCAATGGTGGAGGCGTCGTGCAGGGTGACCAGGCGTTCGAGTTCGTCGGCCAGCTCGGCGCCGAAGTCCGGCTCGCCGCGCGAAAAGGCGTTCTTGAGCAGGTTGTGCGTGTGCGGCAGGTGGTCGACGCCCGGCAGCAGCGGCCCGAAGGCCTTGCGGTTCGGACCGATGCCGCCCACCGACAGGCCGCCAAAGCCAACGCCATGGTAGCCGCGCTCGCGCCCGATCAGCCGGGTACGCCCGCCCTCGCCGCGCGCCTTGTGGTAGGCCAGCGCGATCTTCAGGGCGGTGTCGACCGCCTCGGAACCGGAGTTGGTGTAGAAGACGTGGCCGAACTTGTGGCCCGTGTAGTCCATCAGCTTCTCGGCCAGGTCGAAGGCGGCCGGGTGGCCCATCTGGAAGGTGGGCGCGAAGTCGAGTTGGCCGATCATCTCGCGCACGGCGCTGACGATCCTCGGCTGGGCATGGCCGCAGGGGACGCACCAGAGGCCGGCGGTGCCGTCGAGGATCTGGTTGCCATCGACGTCCTTGTAGTACATGCCTTCGGCCGATACCAGCAGGCGCGGGTCGGACTTGAAGTCGCGGTTGTTCGTGAATGGCATCCAGAATGCGGACATCGATTCGGGTCTGGCTTCGTTCATGCAGGCTCTCCCTTGTTTGCAGCCCTATGGCGGACCGTCAGTCAAAACAATGATGCAAAACGATGAGGCGTCATAGCAATGTGCGCGACCGCGACCGGAAAGTAAAGGCGGCGGCGCCAGACCCGGTAACGCCATGCATGCAGCGTTGCAAACATGCAAAAGAGTCAACCGATCCGTTAATATAAACGCAGCCCGTGAACTCGTCATATGAAATCGGATATATGCGAAGTCAGCAGCGGTAACTGGACAATGCTAGTGCACTTGACTATGTGTTCGTAACAGAATGCCAAGGTGTTTGATCTAGCGCAAACCATTTAGCTTCGGAGACCCCCATGCCACCCATCCTGCGTACTGCCCGCCTGGTCCTGCGCCCGTTCGAGCGCGGTGACGCCGCGGACCTGCTGCGCGTGTTCGCCGACGCCGAGGTGGTGTGCTACTGGTCGAGCGGCGCCTGGACTGACATCGCCCAGGCCGAGGCCATGATTGCGGAAGCGCAGCAAGCCTACCTGGACGGCGGCCTGTACCGCTATGCGATCGCGCTGGCCGACACCAACCGGCTGATCGGCATCTGCAACCTGCGCGGCCACTTCGAACAGAACCGGCGCTGCGAACTCGGCTACGCCCTGGGACGCGCGCACTGGGGCCAGGGCTACGCGGGCGAAGCGCTCGAAGCCCTGCTCGAACATGCCTTCCATGTGCTCGACATCAACCGCATCGAAGCCGACATCGACCCGCGCAACGCGGCCTCGGCGCGGCTGCTGGAAAAGCTTGGCTTTCGGCAGGAAGGCTATATGCCGGAACGCTGGATCGTCCATGGCGAAAAGGCGGATACGGCGTTCTATGGCCTGCTCAGGCGCTACTGGGACGAACGTGCGGCCGCCCATTCGTCGGCCCACGCTACCGGTTAAGCCATGAATTCGGCCATTCGTCGCCCAGCTATCGCGCGGACGCGGCCGTGGTTTTAGAGTGCACCCATCCGAACTTCTTTTGACAGGAGCAGTCGCATGAAAACCACCACCTTCCGCCGCTTTGCCGCCGACCTCGAAGACGCCGCCGAAGCCTGCCTGCGCACCCTGCGCGGCGGCCTGCGCACCTTCTCGGCCCTGCCCTGGCCCGCCCTGCTGCTGGCGGCCGTGCTGGTGGCCTGCGCGATCACCGTCATTCCGCTGGCCCTGATGCTGTTTGCGACCTTCCTGGCCGTGAAATATGCTGTATTGGCGATTAACGACGACAAGAAAACCCCCATCGAGGACTGAACGTGCAGGCAAGCCAGATCAACCGGGCCCTCGACTTCATGCGCGAAGCCATCAGGGAAGCGAGCAAACTGTGGTGGGAGTTCTTCGACTGGCTGGCCGTGGTCGAATGGCGCCAGCTGTATCTCACGTGGTTCCTCGCGGTCGTGTTTTTCGTCATCGTGAACACGCCCGAGCCGGCCTTCTGGTATGTCTTCATTTCCTTCGGCGTGAAGGTGCTGGCCGGCGGCAAGCGCCGCGCCGAACTGGTGGCGCGCGACGCCACCCTGAAGGCCGACGTCGCCACCCTCGAGCGGCGCCTGACCGAGGCGCAGATGGCCGCGCTCCAGGCGCAAGTGGAGCCGCACTTCCTGTTCAACACCCTGGCCCTGATCGGCCGCCTGATCGAAACCGACCCGCCGGAAGCGGCCAAGGTGCATGCGCACCTGATCGCCTACCTGCGCTCGGCGCTGCCGCAGATGCGTTCCTCGGGCGGCGCCACGCTCGGCAAGCAGCTGGAATTGTCGAAAGCCTATCTCGCCATCATGCAGGCACGCATGAAGGAGCGCCTGGCGGTGCGCTTCGAAGTGCCCGATTTCCTCGGCAGCGCGCCCTTCCCGCCGATGATGTTGCAGACCCTGATCGAGAACGCCATCAAGCATGGCCTCGAACCGAAGATCGCCGGCGGCACCATACTCGTGCGGGCACGGGTCGATGGCGCGACGCTGGTTGTGGACGTGTGCGACGACGGCGTCGGCATCGACCTGCATGCGGATGAAGGTGTGGGCCTGGCGAATATCCGCGAACGCCTGCAACTGCTGTATGGCGCCCAGGCCGAGCTGGTGATCGAGGCGCCCATCAGCGGCGGCGCCTGCGCCTCGGTGCGCATTCCCTACAAGATGATGGAGGACGCGTGATGGCTCAAGTTACCACAGCGCTGATTGCGGACGATGAGGAGCCGATGCGCGAGCAGCTGCGTGCGCGTCTGCTCGAAGTCTGGCCCGATTTGCAGATCATGGCCATGGCATCGAATGGCGTGGAAGCCGTGGAAATGGCCACGCGCTTCAAGCCGCAGATCGTGTTTCTCGATATCCGCATGCCCGGAATGGGCGGTATCGAGGCGGCGCGCCAGCTGTACGACCGCTGCCACATCGTGTTCGTCACGGCGTATGACCAATATGCGGTGGACGCGTTCGAGCAGGGGGCGATCGATTATTTGCTCAAGCCGGTGACTGCCGAGCGGCTGGTAACGACCTGCGAACGGCTGCGTCGTCGCCTGTCGCAGGCGCCGCAGGATATCGGGGCGCAGCTGGCGCAGTTGGGCAGTTTGCTGCAGCAGCAGGGGTCACAACCGAAACGGAGTTACCTGCGCTGGATTCAAGCGCAAGTGGGCAGCAATCTGCGCATGATCAGCACGCGCGAGATTCTGTTTTTCCAGTCGGACGAAAAGTACACGCGGGTGCAGACGGCGACGGCCGAGCTGTTGATCCGCAAGACGCTCAAGGAGCTGGCGGATGAACTGGATCCGGATGAGTTCTGGCGGATTCACCGTTCAACGCTGGTGCGCGTGGATGCGATTGCCGAGGTGTCGCGCGATATGCGGGGGCGGCAGATGCTGAGGGTAAGGAATTATCCGAATGAGCTGGAGGTGAGCAGGAATCATTCGCATTTGTTTCAGCAGATGTGAGCCGAAGCAAAGAAAGTTTTCTTATACCACTTGAGATCTAACGTTAGGAGTTCCCAGAACATAGTGGCAGTGTGACAATCGCTATCGAAACCGATCCGCCCGCACGGATACACTTCCGTCAAAGCTAGCTTGGAGTCGCTTTTCTCTTATAAATGCCGAGGCCGATCTGGCAACTACGGGGACGCATTACTGACAAGGTCGACATAAACCTCCTTGCCCCTCTCCCTCCTTATTCGAGCTGGATAAAAATAAAATGTTAAATACGCACGAGCTGCAAGCCCGATGCTCATCCAACTAACCGGAAGCATTGCCACAATCAAAAAACTATGTACAAATGGGAGATTCGTAACTCCTCCCACAGTATCCATCACTGGAATGAGCGCAAGTGCCAGCGCCATAAAAAGCACGAAATATCTAGCCGGCGGCATTTGCTCAAATTTACATTTTCTCTCAAGCAAAAAATCATCTACATTCCGCATATAGTATACAGCTTCAGAATCTTCAACGTAAATCATCGATCGCATTTCCACATTGTTGAAAATACGTCTGTATATTTTAGTAAATCGTCGGCACCACAATACGTGGCTTGCGATGTATATACACAGGACGAAAAGTTTTATCCAATAAGCGGCATTGCTGTACAGCATCAGCGCCAGGCATGGAACTATTGCAAGAAATGAGATACATCCAAGACATAATAGTGAAGCCCCATAATAACTTGTCTCCCAACCCCAATTCAGAATGAATGCCATCAAGGCTAATATCAAAGAGATTACAAAAATAGAAACCAAAAAAAGCACAATAAGATTTTTTGAAAACGGAACAGCTGGAGCCGCACCATAGGCCAAGGGTAGGCTGAGTAAAATTAAAAAGCTTGACGTGAATGCGCTGAAGATTGCGAACCTTGACGGCCTCAAGAAAGCGGGGTTGATTTCATCAAGATTCCTCAAAATGGCACCTCCTCAAAATCCCACAATAATTTCCCTTTTAGATAGTTCCAATGATATTCGACGCTTCGCCTCATTCGTGCAGCCAACACACCAGAGAGGCCATCTTGGTTTGATTCGCCACCTATCATTTTTCCCAATTTTTTGTCCAATACATCTACGCCATAGTTAACTGCAACGCCAACACCCACCGTAATTGCACCTATCGCGACAACAGACAAGCTTGCGCCTACGAAAAACATAATGAACATGACTATGCACGCGACTATTGCAACGACTAAAATGGCACTAAAGATCGCTTTGAACAGGCTCATTAGCAAAGCGGATGCCAAATCGTAACCATCTTTGGTAACATCCCCCTTCCACTCAGCCATTGCAGTTGCACTGCCAAAAATGAAGCTTACGAGTGCGTTACCTTTAAAAGTCCCTAAAACCCCTTTCGCCGTTGCGTTGAACAAGCTTCCACCCTTGCCCGCGCCACAAAAAATACTGGTTATGCGGTCATGACCAGAACCAAAGCCACCTGGACCAAAAACCGTATTGTATTTGCTGTAGCCAGAAAAATAATATCGGACCTGCCCTCTTACGTAATGAACCTTTGCTGTTACAAGCTTAAATCCATCTTTCGTCTTCCCATCAAGACTAGCTTTCAACCACTCCCAATTGTCTTTTGCATATGCACCAGCACCAGCTAGCTGGCCCAACAGCCAGTTGCGGGTTGCAATATTGAATGGATCGAACTCCGCAACTCCCGATTTTCCTCCTCCACTTTTAAGGGTCTCCCATATATCTTCCGGAATGCCTTTCAGATCGCCGTTTACCACACATACTATTGCACATCCGTCTTCGACTGGCGCTGAGATTGGGCGCGCAGTCTCTACAGAAGACATTGATTGCCCTGTTTTTTTCGCTTTCTCACCCGGCTTTGGCGATTGCAATTCGGACGAATTAGCAGAAGAACCCAGAGCAACGATAATCGGCACAGGTTTAATTGAAGGATCGCGTCCGTACTGCTGAGCATCTAGTTGTTGCGGTTCGAACTTCATCATGACCTGCCCCGACGACTTCAAGAGAAATTCGCCTTTGAAATCTCTTGATATCCATAAATGCAACCGCTCACCATCATTAAATAAAATTCCAGCGCCTCCTCTGCCAGCAATAAGTTTTTTCGCGTCTGCATGATAAAAGTCCGACCCGGTTGATTCGACTGTATATTTCTTACCTTTACCCAAATTCATTTCCAAGATGACGTCGCGATGTTTTCGCAAGATGACCGTAAGCTTATCGCTTGATCGCCAGCATTGAACCTGCTCACCTGGCAAATCGATACATGTTTGCTGAGACCGCGAAGGCTGTGTTGATTGCTTTCCATTCGCCATGGGTTATCTCCTAATAGCTGTTCCAATTAGAATTATTCAATAGATGGGTTGGCTATCTACGTCGTGGCTGCTTCGCCCTAAATGGTCCTAGTGGAACTTTCTTGAGGGTCGCCTTTCCACTGCTATCCAACATCGAAGTTTTTTCTGTCCCATCCGAAAATTTGAAGAAAATCGGCTCATCACTTAGAACATTCCCATCGGCGTCAATATATTCGATTTCCAAATCGCGCTTTATATTCAGCTCTCTAACTTTCATTGCTATTTGAACGCTAGACATACTGGTCGGTCCGGCCAGTTCTTTTTTACTTGCTTTGAAATCAACCTTGCCCGGCGCATGTACTTCGATATTCCCACCTTCCAGCCTGATGTACGCACCCTGCGCTGTCATCAACACATGCTTTTTTGGCGCGCTAACTACAGCCGTGCTAGCAACACTAGCGACGGTTATTGTCTTATCTGCGACAATTGAGGTTTTTCCTGATTGACTCTGATTGCTTAACTTTCCGCTAGCAGCATGTAGCTGGAGACCTGTCTCCTGGGTAGCCTTTGTTTTATTTTGAGCTTTCCCATAGCTGAATAGACTAATTCCCTCCATCACATCTGTAGACGCATTCCCTTGCGCTGCCAGGTTGATGTCTTGACCAGCACTCATGCTTGCGGTGGTACCACTAGCCAGCACCGCATGGTGCCGGGTATTCACAACGATGCCGGCAGGACTCGACAACTGTAGATAAGGCTCGCTGTATGCGGCGATGTTTCCATGTCCAACGGCGTCCTCGGCCATAGATGCAAGCACCTCCAGGCTATGGTCTATCTCTTTCAACGCCGGTAACGCCGCCGCATCCGCCGCCCCCTTCATCTTCGCGACATGCTTTTGCGCCTGCGTCGCCAGCCCCAGCTGCAACTGACCACTCGCCTCAATCTGCGTCTGCGCCTCGCGCGAATCGAGCTGATTACCACTGTCGCCATCGCGCCCATCGCAAGACAGCAGCATCCCCTGCCCCGCCCGAAGCGCAGCACTATGCTCGCTCTTCAACTCCGAACCGAACCCCACGACGTCCAGTCGCCCGTTATCGCTCTGGTGCCGCAAATGCCCCAGGTTCAGCTCCGCCGAACCGTCATGCGCCTTGCCATGCCGCTGTAATACAACCCGCGGCTGCGCCGCGCTGTCGTCGAACACCAGCTGGTTGTAGGCGCCTTTCCCGCTCTGGCTGTCCTGCATCGCCTGCGATTTGAACCCCGACAGCACCGCCGGATGCGCATGTGCGCCGCCTTCGCTCGGGAACCACGCAGGCGCATTGCCCGTCACCGCCCCCGCTCCATACGCCATGCTGTTGTGCTGCGCATCCACCTGCCCGCGCCCGTTGTACAGGCACCCGATCACCACCGGCCGGTCGATATCGCCTCCCAGGAAATCGACCAGCACTTCCTGGCCCACGCGCGGCACCATGTTGCTGCCCCAGTTCGCGCCCGCGAGCGGGGTCATCACGCGCACCCAGGTGCCGGCCATGTCGTTGCCGGGCGCACCGGTGTGACGACCGGGATACGGATGCGCCATACGGCTATGGCTGGCATCTCCGCGCTGCCAGTGAAACTGGACCTTGATGCGATGATCGCGATCGGTATGCGCCACTGCTCCAGACGGTCCTATCACGATCGCCGTCTGCTGCCCACGCACCGTCGGACGCGGATGCAGGAGCTGGCCGTGCGCATCGACGCCGCTCCTGCGGTAAGGAATACTGGCCAGCAAGGCATCGAAGCGATTCCGGTAGATAGGCCGCTCAGCGCTCCCCTCGCCGGCACCGCGCATGCCGGCCTCGGCATCGAGCGCCGCCGCAACCGCGCCAATTCCCAGCAAGCCATGCACGCTGCCGCGCACTTCGGCCGACAGATTGTTGTGCATCAGGTGCACGACACGCGTGATGGCAAAGCGGCGGTCGGCATCGGTGCGTGCTTCGTCGAAGCGGGCATGACCGTGCAGCGAAAACGTGGTGCCGGGGGCAAAGGTACGCACCGTCCCGGCGCCCACATGCACCTGGTGCGTGGCTTCCAGCGCCTCGATCTGCCTAGTGACGATACGCTGGCCATGCTCGCGGTCGGCCCAGGCATACACGCCCGGCGCGTCGCGGCTGTTCAGGCTGACGTCGCCCCCCACGCCCGCGGCCATTACCTGGCGCTGGCACACGTTGCGGTAATCCCAGCTGCCCATCTCGACGGCATCCGTGCGCAGGCGCGACTCGGTACGCCAGCGGTCGATGCTGTCGGCACGCATTACGGCGCCTGGCTTGGTGAAATCCACCGCCGACTGTACGTTCGGCTGGAAGACGCCGTTATGGTCGGCAATCACCATCGTATGGCAGCCGAGCGCCGCATTGCCACGGTCGCCCTCGTGCTCGAAAAAGTAAAACAGGCCTTCCTCGTGCATCAGGCGCTCGGCAAAGGCAAGATCGCTCTCCTGATACTGTGTCGTCAGGCTGCGTTGCGGATAGATCCTGCGGTCGGCGATCTCGTAGCGCCACGCTGGCATGAGCCTGGATCGTCCTTGGTAGCCCGCGAAGACAGCATCGAGGATGTCGAACACGGTCATGTCCTGGAAGACCCGGCTATCGCGGCCCAGCCCGAGGAAGACGCTCCAGGGTTGCAGCGTAAGGTGGTAGCGGGCCAGCCCGCCGTTGGCGCCGCTGATCTGCGCCGCCGTGATATGCCCATGGAAGGGTCGCAGCGCATCGCGGCTGCTGGCGGTCATCAGTTGCAACAAGGCGGGCTGACCGACCAGGGACTTCAGCGGCAAGTGCGCGTCCTCGCACAGGGCGTCGATCCGGAAAGTGAAGCCTTGGCTCATCCCCTCCTCGCCGCGCACGTATTCAGCCAGCAGTTGCTCACCGAGCGGCGTCGCCAGCCTGATCAAACGCGTATCCTGCGTATAGCGGCTGAGCGACGCGAGCAGACCAGAAACGGGGTGTTGCGGCATGGGCGACCTCCTTGAGATGCAGGCCGCATGCGCCGACGAGAATGTGCGGAACAGCAACCTGAACCCAGCGATTACACGCCGAGTTCAGGCGTCAACCCTTGCTCAGGATCAGATCAATTGCCACTGCAACATAGATTGCTACACCGTGCAGTGTGCTCCCGACAGCCGCTTAAGCCATTTGTGAAAGCATCTTTAAGAAAAATCCGACCGACAAAATAAAAGCGCTGCTCCGCTTTCGCGTGCAGCGCTTGTCTGGAGGAAAGCAGCATGCGCAAGGCGCACGCCGCTCACCGCGATCGAGACTTGACAACCCGACTCAGCAGCCCAGGTCCCAGCCACCGAAGGCGTTCGGCAACTGCTCGGCCGCCGTGGTTTCCAGGATGTCGCCCTTCAGGTTGGTCAACACCACAGGCAGCGCGTTGCCGCCCAGCTCGAGCACGACCTGGCGGCAGGCGCCGCATGGCGCGATCGGGCCGTCGGTCTGGCCGATCACGGCCAGGGCCGTGAAGTCGCCCGGCTTGTAGCCATGGGCGATCGCCGAGAAGAACGCGGTGCGCTCGGCGCAGTTGCACAGGCCATACGACGCGTTTTCGACGTTACAGCCGCGGAAGATGCGGCCGTCCTTGCACTCCAGGGCGGCGCCGACCTTGAAGTTCGAATACGGCGTGTAGGCCAGCTCGCGCGCGGCGCGGGCTTCTTCGATGAGTTTGTCGTACTTCATGCGTCTTGTTCTGGACGGATGGTGCGGTGGATCATCGGCTGGGCCGCCGGTTTCTCGGCGCCGATCTGGTAGGCTGCCTGCACCTGGCGCACGGCCTGCTCGGCTGCTGCCTGGGTACGCGCATGCACGGTCGCCAGCGGCTGGCCGACGTCGATCTTGTCGCCGAGTTCCACCAAGCCGGTGAGACCAACAGCGAAGTCGATCGCATCCTGCGGACGCACACGGCCGCCGCCCAGGGCGACGACTGCCAGGCCCAGGCCACGGGTGTCGACCGAGCTGGCGTAACCGGCTTCCAGGGCCGGCACCGGCACGATGACCGGTGCGGTTTCCAGGTAGGCGTCGGGCTTGTCCATCAGGTCGGCCGGGCCGCCGAGGGCGGTGACCATGCGTGCGAAGCGTTCGGCGGCTTCGCCCGAATCCAGCGCAGCCTGCAGCTTGGCGCGTGCCTCGGCGTCGTTGGCGGCCAGGCCGGAAATCACCAGCATCTCGGCGCACAGGGCCATCGTCACTTCGTGCAGGCGCGCCGGGCGCGATTTACCCGTCAGGTAGTCGATGGCGACGCGCACTTCGACGGCGTTACCGGCGGCGTGGCACAGCGACTCGTCCATGCCGGTGAGGATGGCCGAGGTGCGGGTGCCGGCGCCGTTGCCGACCTTGACGATGCTCTCGGCGAGTTCCAGCGATTTTTCCGGGGTCGGCATGAAGGCGCCGCTGCCGACTTTCACGTCCATCACCAGGGCGTCGAGGCCGGCCGACAGCTTCTTGGAGAGGATCGAGCCGGTGATCATGGCCACCGATTCCACGGTCGCCGTGGTGTCGCGGATGCTGTAGAAGCGCTTGTCGGCCGGGGCCAGCTGGGCGGTCTGGCCGATGATGGCGACGCCGACTTCCTTCACCACCTTGCGGAACAGTTCCGGGTCGGGCACGGTGCTGTAGCCGGGGATCGAATCGAATTTATCCAGGGTGCCGCCGGTGTGGCCCAGGCCGCGGCCCGAGATCATCGGTACGAAGCCGCCGCAGGCGGCGATCATCGGGCCCAGCATGAGCGAGACCACGTCGCCGACGCCGCCGGTCGAGTGCTTGTCGACCACCGGGCCTGGGAGGTTCATCGATTTCCATTCCAGGACCTGGCCGGAGTCGCGCATCGCCAGGGTAAAGGCAACGCGTTCGTCCATGCTCATGTCGTTGAAGTAGACGGCCATCGCGAGCGCCGCGATCTGGCCTTCGGTGACGCTGCCGTCAGGGATGCCGCGTACGAAAAACTGGATTTCTTCCGCGGTCAGGGTGCCGCCGTCGCGCTTCTTGCGGACGATTTCTTGGGGGAGGAACATGGGATGTTCGCCTCTCTAAATCAAATAGTTCAAATGACGCAATCATTAGGACCGCGCCGGAAAACGACGTAGGGTGGGCGCTCCGTGCCCACGCGTAAACGCTGATCATTGTTGGCCCGCTTTTCAACAAGCCAACACTGTTCATACGTCACGCGTGGGCACGGGGCGCCCACCCTACCCGTCACGCGCTAACGCAACGGTCTTTCATGCCATCTTAAACGCCGTAAGGAATCCAGACGTTCTTGACCTGGCTCGCGTGCTGCAGCACCGCGCGGCCGCAGGCCTGCTTCGCATCGAACCAGTCGCGGCCCTTGCCGCCGCCGACCCAGGTGCGCTTCAGCGTTTCGCTTGATAAGCGCTCGACTTCGGCGCAGCCTTCCGCCGAGCCGTCGTGACGCCACACCGCGTCGATGTCACCGTGCGTGGCCAGTGTACGCGCCAGTTCGTCGGCCGAACCGGTGACGATGTTCAGCGCGCCGCCCGGCAGGTCCGAGGTGTCCAGCACCTGGTACAAATCGGTCGCCGACAGTGGATGCGCTTCCGACGGCACCGCGATCACGCGGTTACCCAGGGCCAGCGCCGGCGCTACCAGCGAGATGAAGCCCAGCAGCGGGTTCTCGTTCGGGCAGACGATGCCGATCACGCCGACCGGTTCGTTCAGCGCCACGGTGATGCCGTGCATCGGCGGCTGGTGAGCCTGGCCGTCGTACTTGTCGGCCCATGCGGCCCAGTAGAACAGGCGCTCGATCGAGGCCTGCACTTCGCGTGCGGCGTCTTTCGAACCGGTCTGCGCGGCGATACGCTGGGCGAATTCGTCGGCGCGGATCGCCAGGTTCTCGGCGATGTAGTACAGCACCTGGGCGCGGTTGTGCGCGGTGGCCTTCGACCAGCCGGCCGCCTTGTGCGCCGCTTCCACTGCGTTGCGGATGTCCTTGCGGCTGCCTTCGCCGATGTCGGCCAGGAAGCTGCCATCGGCGCCGTGGATGGCGCGGCTGTAGGCGCCGTCAGGGCGGGCCTGCTTGCCGCCGATGTAGAGCTTGGCGGTGCGGTCGACGGCGAACGGGCTGTCGCCGGCTGCCGGCTTGGCGGCGGCTTTCGCGGCCACCACGGGTGCGGCCGGGCGTGCATCTTCCGACAGCGCGGTCAGGTACTCGTACATGCCCTCCTTGCCGCCTTCGCGGCCGAAGCCCGATTCCTTGTAGCCGCCGAAGCCGCAAGCGGCGTCGAACTGGTTCGCGGTGTTGATCCACACCACGCCGGCCTTGATCTGCGGCGCCACGTCCAGCGCCAGCGAGATCGATTCCGACCACACGCAGGCGGCCAGGCCGTACACGGTGTTGTTGGCCAGTTGAACGGCTTCGCCCGGGGTGCGGAAGCTCATGGCGACCAGCACCGGCCCGAAGATTTCGGTCTGGGCCACGGCGGCCGAGGTCGAGGCGCCGGTGATCAGGGTCGGCAAGTACCACGAGCCGGCTTCCGGCGCTTCGCAGGCCGGCTGCCAGATCTCGCAGCCTTCGGCGCGGGCGGCTTCCACCAGGCCGTGGATGCGCTGCTGCTGCACCGGGTCGACCAGGGCGCCGATGTCGTTCGATTTATCCAGCGGCGAGCCGACGCGCAGGTTCTGCATCCGCGCCTTGACCTTGGCGATGAAGCGGTCGTACACCGATTCCTGCACCAGCAGGCGCGAACCGGCGCAGCACACCTGCCCCTGGTTGAACCAGATCGAGTCGACCAGGCCTTCGACCGCGGCATCCAGGTCGGCGTCGTCGAACACGATGAAGGGCGATTTGCCGCCCAGTTCCAGCGACAGTTTCTTGCCGCTGCCGGCGGTGGCCTTCCTGATGATGCGGCCGACTTCGGTCGAGCCGGTAAAGGCCAGCTTGTCGATGCCAGGGTGGTTCACGATGGCTTCGCCCACGCGGCCGTCGCCGGTGACGATGTTGACCACGCCGGCCGGCACGCCAGCCTGCTGGCAGATCTCGGCGAACAGCAGGGCCGTCAGCGAGGTGAACTCGGCCGGCTTGAACACGACCGTGTTACCGGCGGCCAGGGCCGGGGCGATTTTCCATGCCAGCATCAGGACCGGGAAGTTCCACGGCACGATCTGGCCGACCACGCCCACGGCGCGGTAGTCGGCGAATTCTTCGGCCTGCAGCGCGGCCCAGCCGGCGTGGTGGTAGAAGTGGCGTGCGGCCAAAGGCAGGTCGGCATCGCGGGTCTCGCGGATGGTCTTGCCGTTGTCCAGGGTTTCGAGCACGGCGAACAGGCGCGAATGCTTTTGCAGCAGGCGCGCGATCGCGTACATGACTTTCGCGCGGCCGTGGCCGCCCATGGCCACCCAGCCCGGCTGGGCGCGGCGTGCGGCGGCAACGGCGCGCTCGACGTCGTCGTTCGTCGCTTGCGTGACCTGCGCCAGTTCCACGCCATCGGCCGGATTGGTCGAGGCAAAGGTGTCGGCAGCTTCAGTCCACTCGTTGTCGATGAAGAGGCCGAAACGGCGTCCATGCTGGTCCAGCCACGCTTGTGCTTCCTTGGTGCTTTCTGGTGCGGGGCCGTAATCCATAGTTTGCAGAATCTCTTTAATTGTTGGCATGACGTATCCGTTCGGTGTTTAAGGTTGCGCGTGGCGGTGGGCGGCCGAGTAGGCGCCGGTCACGTAATGCTCGAGCTGGCGTTCGATGTCGGTCATCAGGCTCGATGCGCCGATGCGGAACAGGTGCGGCTGCAGCCATTCGTTGCCCAGCTCTTCCTTCATCACCGTCAGGTACTGCAGCGCGGACTTGGCGGTGCTGACGCCGCCGGCCGGCTTGTAGCCGACCATGAAGCCGGTCTGCTCGTAGTATTCGCGGATCGCGCGCACCATCACCAGCGACACCGGGATGGTCGCGTTCACGCCTTCCTTGCCGGTCGAGGTCTTGATGAAATCGGCGCCGGCCATCATGCAGACCCACGACGCCTTGGCCACGTTGTCCAGCGTGACCAGGTCGCCGGTGGCGAGAATGGCTTTCACGTGCGCTTCGCCGCAAGCCTTGCGGTAGGCGAGCATTTCGTCGTACAGGGCTTGCCAGTTACCGGTCAACACGTGCTGGCGGGTGATGACGATGTCGATCTCGGTGGCGCCGGCGGCGACAGAGAGTTCGATCTCGCGCAGCTTGGTTTCCAGGCTCGAGAGACCGGCCGGGAAAGCGGTCGACACGGCGGCGATCGGCAGGCGGCCCTTCAGGATCTTGCCGGCCGGTTCGATCATCTCGTGGTAGACGCACACAGCGCCGGTGGTCAGCGATTCCAGGCCCAGGGCCTGCATCAGGTCGGCGCGCAGCGGACGCATCGCCTTCATGCACAGGCGCTCCACGCGGCCCGGCGTGTCGTCGCCGCCCAGGGTGGTCAGGTCCATGCACTCGATGGCGCGGATCAGCCAGGCGGCCTGGTATTCCTTCTTCACCGTGCGGCGGTTGGCCAGGCTGGCGGCGCGGCGGTCGGCCGCATTGCGGTTCACCTTCAGGCTGTTGACCCAGCCGAGGTCGAGGCCGACGGCGGTGTTACGTTTGAAGTCCAGGTTCTGGGTCATAGCAGTGCGGTTCCGTTGGAGAGAGGTTTGACGCCGAGGTGCTTGGCCAGCGTGGCGCCGATGTCGGAGAAGGTGTTCGCGGTCGGCAGTTCCTGCGGCTGCACGTTCGGGCCGAAGAAGATCATCGGGATGTGTTCGCGCGTGTGGTCCGAGCCCGGGGCGGTCGGGTCGCAGCCGTGGTCGGCGGTGATCACGACCAGGTCGCCATCCTTCAGCTTGGCCATGAACTCGGGCAGGCGCGCATCCAGCTCATGCAGCGCGTTCGAGTAGCCGGCGACGTCGCGGCGGTGGCCGAAGTGCATGTCGAAGTCGACGAAGTTCACGAAGCTCAGCGATTTTTCAGGGGCTTCGTCGGCCACTTCCAGCAGGCGGTCGAACAGGGCCATGTTGTCGGGGCCTTTCACTAGGCGGGTCACGCCTTGCGCCGCGAAGATGTCGCTGATCTTGCCGAGGGCGATGACTTCGCCGCCGTCGTTTTTCACGTGATCCAGCAGGGTCGGCGCGGTCGGCGGCACGGCGTAGTCGTGGCGGTTGGACGTGCGCTTGTACTTGCCGTTCTCGCCCAGGAATGGACGCGCGATCACGCGGCCGATGTTATAGGGCTTGACCAGCTCATAGGCCGCTTCGCAGACCTCGTACAAACGATCCAGGCCGAAGTGCTCTTCGTGCGCGGCGATCTGCAGCACCGAGTCGGCCGAGGTGTACAGGATCGGCTTGCCGCTGGCGACGTGCTCGTCGCCCAGTTCGTCGATGATGGTGGTGCCGGACGCATGGCAGTTACCCAGCCAGCCGGGAACCTTGGTGAGTTCCTGCAGCTTGTCGGTCAGCTCTTGCGGGAAGCTCGGCACGGTCTTCGGGAAGTAGCCCCAGTCGAACAGCACCGGCACGCCGGCGATTTCCCAGTGGCCGCTCTGCGTGTCCTTGCCGGTCGACTGCTCGCGCGCGACGCCCCAGGCGCCGGTAAAGCCGTCGCGCTGGTCGAAGCCGGCGGCCCATTCGCCACTGGCCTTGTGCGCGGCGGCGGCCAGGCCGAGGCGCTCGAGGTTCGGCAGCGACATCGGCTTGCCTTCCTTCGCGGCCCATTCCGCGATGTGGCCGAAGGTGTTGGTGCCGGCGTCGCCGTATTTGTCGGCGTCGGGCAGCGCGCCCAGGCCGAAGGAGTCAAGCAGGAGGATGAATGCGCGTGACATTGTTTCGCTCGTGTCGTTGATTAGTTGGCGGCGCGTGGGATCGAAGCCAGGCGCTCGACGAAGGAATGGATCAGGGTGACCAGGTCCTTGGCGGCGATGGCCGCGTACTTCAGGGTCTGCTCGTGCGACAGCGGGAACGGCGACAGGCCTTCGGCCAGGTTGGTGATGGCCGAGACGCCCACCACTTTCAGGCCGCAGTGGCGTGCCGAGATCACTTCCGGCACCACCGACATGCCGACCACGTCGGCGCCCAGGGTCTTGAAGGCGCGGATTTCGGCGGCGGTCTCGAAGTTCGGGCCTGGCGCAGCCAGGTACACGCCTTCGGCCAGGGTGATGTTCTTGTCAAGCGCGGTGGCTTTCACCAGTTCGCGCAGGTCGGCATCGTAGGCGTTGGCCATGCTGAAGAAACGCGGGCCGAAGCGGTCGTCGTTCGGGCCGGCCATCGGGCTGCCCGGCAGCAGGTTGATGTGGTCGGACAGGACGACGACGCTGCCCGCATCGACTTCAGGACGCAGCGAGCCGGCGGCGTTCGTCACCAGCAGCATTTCGCAGCCGAGCAGCTTGAAGGTGCGCACGGCCGAGGTCATCACGTGGGCGCCGTAGCCTTCGTAGAAGTGGCCGCGGCCCTTCATGCAAACCACCGGCACGCCCGCCAGGGTGCCCAGCACCAGCTCGCCCGCGTGGCCGTGCACGGTGCTGATCGGGAAGCCCGGCAGGTCGGCATAGCTGATCGACACGGCATCGAGCATCTGCTCGGCCAGCACGCCAAGGCCGGAGCCGAGGATCATGGCGACGCGCGGCTCGAAGCCCGGCTTGCGGGCGCGGATGACGTCGGCGGCTTCGAATGGGGTATTGCTGGACATGGTTTTCCTTCTTTGAATCTGAATGGGTAAGCGTGAAATGGCGGGAGGCTGTCGTGGGACGTGTCGTGGGGAGCGGCGCTGGAGAGGCAGCGTCCGAGGGGCACCCAAGCAAGACACTGATAAGCCAAAAATTATTCTAACTATGCATTATCCCGGATATGTATGGCAAATACCATTTTTCTTCAGCATTTATATGGCTGACAAATAAATCCACGTAAATTTATGTCCGCTGCATGTTGGCTTACAGATACAATTTAGCTAACAGGACAATATTGTGCAGGCGATGTATTGACTGCGATCAAACATTTGTCTAGTATCGACCAACATTTGTTTATAAGTGCCGACCGTGACTGAACTCTCCAAGAAAGAACAGTTGTACGAGCTGATCCGTGCCAATCCCTTCATTGCGCAACAGGATCTCGCCGCCGAACTTGGGCTTTCGCGCTCGGCCGTTGCCGGCTACATCGCCACCCTGGTGCGCGAACGCCGCCTGCTCGGCCGCGCCTACGTGCTGCCCGACCACCGCCCGATCCTGTGCGTGGGCGCCGCCAACCTCGACCGCAAGCTGCGCGCCGAAGGCACGCTGGCGATGGGGACCTCGAACCCGGCCAGCCAGGTCGAGTCCTTCGGCGGCGTGGCCCGCAACATCGCCGAGAACCTGGCGCGCATGGGCGCGGCGGTCGCCCTGATCACGGCGGTCGGCAACGATTCGTCCGGACGCGCCCTGCTCGCCCACGCCGACAGCGTCGGCATCGACACCCGCGGCGCCTTCAAGCTCGACGACGCGAGCAGCGGCACGTATACCGCAGTGCTCGACGGCGACGGCCAGATGGTGGTGGCCCTGGCCGACATGGCCCTGTACGACCGCATCACCCCGGCCTTCCTGGACACGCGCCAGCAGCAGCGCACCGGCGCCTCGCTGATCGTGGCCGACCTGAACCTGACCCACGATGCGATCGCCACCCTGCAGCGCGACGCCGCGCGCGACGGCGTCTCGCTGATCCTGGTGGCGGTGTCGGAACCGAAGATGAACCGCCTGCCCGCGTCGCTGGTGGGTGTGCGTCTGCTGATCCTGAACGAAGGCGAACTCGCCACCCGCGTCGGCCGGGCACTCGCCAGCGAAGCCGACCTGGCCTCCGCCTGCCGCGAAGTCCAGGCGCAGGGCGCCGAGGACGTCGTGGTCACCCTCGGCGCGCGCGGCGTGCTGTTCACCGTGCCGGGCGGCGGCGCCGAACGCCTCGACGCGCCGCCGGCCGAGGTGGTCGACGTCACCGGCGCCGGCGACGCCTTTGCCGCCGCCCTGGTGCTGTCGCTGCACAGCGGCGGCGCCGACCTGGCCCTGGCCTGCCGCCGCGGCCTGCAACTGTCGGCCATGACGGTCGAGTGCCGCCAGACCGTTTGCCCGCAACTCGCCCCGGACACCTTCGGGACTTTGATTCAAGAATAAGGTCTACCCATGCAATCCTTCCTGCTGTTCTCCCCCGAAGTCTCTGCCGCGCGCAATGCCGGCCTGCCGGTCGTCGCCCTCGAGTCGACCATCATCTCGCACGGCATGCCCTACCCGCAGAACGTGCAGACCGCACGCGAGGTCGAGCAGATCATCCGCGACGCCGGCGCCGTGCCGGCCACCATCGCCATCATCGACGGCAAGATCTGCGTCGGCCTGAACGACGAGCAGCTGGAACGCCTCGGCACCGCGCAGGACGCGATCAAGGTCAGCCGCCGCGACCTGGCCTACGTGCTGTCGCAGAAGCTGCTCGGCGCCACCACCGTGGCCGCGACCATGATCTGCGCCGAACTGGCCGGCATCGAAGTGTTTGTTACCGGCGGCATCGGCGGCGTGCACCGCGGCGCCGAAACCAGCTTCGACATCTCGGCCGATCTGCAGGAACTGGCGAATACGAACGTGGCCGTGGTCTGCGCCGGCGTCAAGTCCATCCTCGATATCGGGCTGACCCTGGAATACCTGGAAACCCATGGCGTGCCGGTGGTGAGCGTCGGCCAGCCCGGCTTCCCGGCCTTCTTCACGCGCGAAAGCGGCTTCAAGGCCGACTTCCAGCTCGATACGCCGGAAGCGCAGGCGTCCTTCATCCGCACCAAGTGGCAGCTCGGCCTGGATGGCGGCGTGGTCGTCAGCAACCCGGTGCCGGCGGCATCGGCCATGCCGAAGGAAGAGATCGACCGCATCACCGAACAGGCATTGAAAGAAGCCGAACAGCAAGGCGTGACCGGCAAGCTGGTGACGCCCTTCCTGCTGGCGCGCATCAAGGAACTCACCGAAGGACGCAGCCTGGCCACCAACATCGCCCTGGTCAAGCACAATGCCCTGATCGGCGCGCGCCTGGCCGTGGCCCTGAACGGAAACGCTTAATCACAAGCTTATGTCGATCGACCTGAAACAGCTGAAGTACTTCCTGGCCGTGGCCGAGGAAAAGAGTTTCAGCCGTGCCGCCGAGCGCCTGCACATTTCGCAGCCGCCGCTCTCGCAGCAGATCATGAAGCTCGAGTCCGAGCTCGGCGTGCGCCTGTTCGCGCGCACCACGCGCAGTTTCGAGCTGACGGTGGCCGGCAAGGCGCTGATGGCGGAAGCCTCCGAGCTGCTGGGCCGGATGCGCATGACGATCGACACCATCCGCCAGATCGACCGCGGCGAAGTCGGACGCCTGCGCGTGGGCATCGTCGGCTCGGCGATGTGGGGGCCGATCCCGAGCCTGCTGGAGCGCTTCCAGACCGAGTTCCCGCGCGTGACCTGGACCCTGCACGAACTGGGACCGGACGAACAGCTGGAAGCGCTGCGCTCGAAGCAGATCGACGTCGGCTTCTGGCGTGAGCCGCGCCTGGACGATGAGGAGCTGAAGGCGGCGCACCTGCGCCAGCAGCTGTGCTTCCGCGAGAACTTCTGCGTGGCCGTGCACAAGGAGCATCCGCTGGCGCGCCAGGAAGCGATCGAGCTGACGGACATCGCCCAGGAGCCGATGCTGACCCTGCACCTGAACCAGTCGGCCGAACCGCGTTATTTGATCCAGTGCTGCGTGAACGCGGGCTTCCAGCCGGCGATCTTCCAGGAAGCGGCCGAGCCGCAGACCCTGCTGGCGATGGTCGGCGCGCGCCTGGGGGTGGCCCTGATGCCGCAGACCACCAGCCGCATCGGCTGGCCGGGCGTCGCCTTCCTGCCGATCCGTACCAATCCGCCGTCGGCGAATCTCTACATCACCACCACCAGCCAGGACGATGCGCCGGTGGTGCGGGCTTTCCTGAAGATCCTGAATCCCGACGGGGAGTGATGCGGGCGGCTGGTGCGCCTGGCATAGGCTTGTTGAACGCGTGGACGGCGTTCGGGCAGCGTTGACATACCCGCCCGGGTGTAGCCGTCCACCCTACGTCATGGATACCGGCCGTATTACGTAGGGTGGACGGCTATACCCGAGGGTATGCGTTCACGCGGCCGGTGCGCCGTCCACGCGTCCAGCCCACGCCGGCAAGATCAGTGCGTCGCGCCGCCCACCGCCGCCGTATCCGCCCCACCCCGCACCGCCACCTCGACCGCCGCGCGCAAGCCCTCGACAATCTCTTCCAGCGCCATCCCCGGCGCGCCGGCAAACGCCGCCGCCTGCTCGGGCAAATACGGCACGTGGATGAAGCCGCCGCGAATGGCGGTGCCGGCGATCCGGTGCATCAGCCCATAGAACACGTGGTTGCAGACAAAGGTGCCGGCCGTCTGCGACACCGAGGCGCGCAGGCCGCGCTCGCGCATGTCGGCGACGATGGCCTTGATCGGCAGGGTCGCGAAGTAGGCCGCCGGGCCGTCTTCGGCGATGGCCGCATCCACCGGCTGCTGCCTGTCGTTGTCGACGATGGGGGCATCGTCGACATTGATCGCCACGCGCTCGACGGTGAGGTCGGCGCGGCCGCCGGCCTGGCCGACGGCAATCACCACGTCCGGCTTGATCTCGTCGATGGCGCCGGCCAGCACCCGGTTGGCGAAGCCGAACACGCAGGGCAGCTGCAGCACCTCGATCAGGAAATCGTCGCCGCTCCAGCCCTTGAGCGCACGCACCGCTTCCCAGGCCGGGTTGACGGTGGCGCCGTTGAAAGGCTCGAAACCGGTCAGCAGGACAGTTTTTTTCATAGTGGGCTAAGGCTTCATCAGGAAGTAGAGGAGGACGATGTTCGCCGCCAGCAGCGGCAGCGCGGTCGGAATCTGCGCCTTGATCACCGCGTTTTTGTCAGGCAACTCCAGGAGCGCCGCGGGGACGATATTAAAGTTCGCCGCCATCGGCGTCATTAATGTGCCGCAATACGCACTGAACATGCCGATGGCAGCCATGATGGCCGGATCGGCGCCATACACCTTCACCAGGACCGGAATGCCGATGCCGCCGGCAATCACCGGAAAGGCCGCGAAGCCATTGCCCATGATGATAGTGAACACCGCCATGGCGATGCAATACAAGGCCACGGCGGCGAAGCGCGAATCGACGTCGAACCAGCTGGTGCTGACCTGGGCCACCGCCTTGCCCACGCCGGCCTCGGTGAACAGCAGGCCGAGCACGGCCAGCATGTGCGGCAGGGTCACCGCCCAGCTCATGGCGTCGACCAGGCGCCGCGCCTCGCGTACACCCTGCACCGGCGTCGCTTTGGTCAGCCAGCAGGCGGCGCCGATGGCCAGCAGCGAACCCAGGCCCAGGCTGGCCAGGGTCAGGTGGGATTGGTCGAACAGCAGCCAGTCGCCGATGCGCACTTCCTTCAGCACGGTGGCGCCGAGCACGGTCACGACCGGAATCACCAGCGCCGGCAGGAACAGTTGATGGCCGAGGCGCGCGGCACTGGCGCGGCGGGTGGCTTCGTCCAGCGTGCCATGCTTGCCCTGGCGCACCAGGCCGCAACCGGCCAGCAACGCCATCGCGATCATGATCGCACCGGCCGCCGCCGCCGGAATGACGTCGCCGGCGAGATAAATGAAAGCGTACAGGCCCCAGAACAGCGCACTGGTGAAGCGGCGCGGATGGTCCTTGTCGAGCAGGGTCAGGAGCGCGACGGTACCGAGCAGCAGGCCGACGAGCACATATAAGAATTGCAGCGAAAAAATCACTTGCCCGCTCCTTCGCGGTGGATCGCGGCGTCCAGGCGGCGCAGGTTCCAGCTGTGGATCACGAAGGCGCAGATCGCGGTCGGGATGCCCCACAGCGCCATGTGCAGCGGATCGACCTCGATGCCCTCGGCGCGCAGGATGGTCTGCATCAGCACGATGGCGCCGAAGGCCACGAAGATGTCTTCGCCAAAGAACAGTCCGACGTTGTCGGTGGCGGCGGCCATGGCGCGGATGCGGTAGCGCAGCTTGTCGGACAGCTTGCCGTTGCGCGCCTCGGCCGCGCCTTCGGCCAGGGGCGCCACCAGCGGACGCACCATCGACGGCTGGCCGCCCAGGCTGGTGAGGCCGGCGGCGGCCGTGGTCTCGCGCAGGAACAGGTAGACGATCAGCAGGCGCCCGGCGGTGGCCGAGCGGATCTTCGCGATGCTGGCCATCGCGTGCTCCTTCAGGCCGAAGCGCTCGAGCAGGCCGACGGCGGCCAGCGGCAGCAGCAGGACCAGCGGTAAATTACGCGTCTTGACGAAGGCCGTGCCGAGCGACTCGAGCAGGTGCAGGAAGGGCATGGCGGCCGCGGCGCCGGTAACGCCGCAGGCGGCGACCACCACCAGCACGGGATTGGCACGCAACAGGAAGCCGGCGGCGATGACGGCCACGCCCAGCAGCGGCCACAGGTTGACAGCGGTTTGCAATACGGTCTCCGGCTTGAATGATTAGCCGGATGAGTTTAACCGAAGGCGGATTGCCTTAGTGAAACCGCTGAGGGGGCTTTATTCGGGACGCACCGGATTCCCGGCCAGGTCGCCCACCACCGTATTCCAGCGCCGCACGTGGAAGGCGCGCACCAGGCCGTGTGTGACATACGGGTCCCTGGCGGCGAACAGCTGCGGCACTTGCGGGCTGTGGACATCGAACAGGAGCATCGCGCGGTCGGCCGGCTCGTCGAGTGCGCCGGCCAGCACCATCTCGCCGCGTTCCTGGGCTTCCCAGGCCAGGCGCAGGTGTTCGTTGCGGAACTCGGCGCGGCGTTCGAGATAGTCGGGAGCGAGATCGTAGATGAGCAGATAATGCACGGTGTCTCCGGTGTTATTCGATAGTAAGGAGCCATAGTAACCCACATGCGGACCGCTGCGCAGTTCTGGCGTGCACCCGCGCACGCTTGATCGCGCTCATACTTGGAACGCCGTGCCTCACTAATCTCGATACGGTCACGAACGGCAAGCCGCCGACGTCCAGCCCAAGGAGATGCCATGTCCCCGACTATCTTCGCTCCACTGTTGCGCTTCCTGCGCCGATCCGGCGTGCGCATCGGGGCGCTGCTCCTGTCCACCGTCCTTGCCGCGTGCGGCGGCGGTGTCTCGCTCGGTTTCGGCTACGTCGACTACGACGACGACCATGATTATCCGCACAAGCCGGACTGGCCGGGCGGCGGCTCCGCGTCGGACCCCGGCATCTTCCTGATCGCCGGCGGATTGTGCCCCACCTGCGGCGGATCGCTCGACGGCTCCGGCTCGGCCGCCCGCTTCGATGCGCCCGAGGGCATCGTGCTCGGGCCCGACGGCAATTTGTACGTGGCCGAACGCGCGAGCGGCACCATCCGCAAGGTCTCGCAGCAGGGCGTGGCGGTCACCCTGGCCGGCAGCGCCGGTGCGCCCGGCAGCGCCGACGGCGCCGGCGGCGCGGCGCGCTTCAACGCCCCCACCCGCCTCGAAGCCGACATCGACGGCAACCTGTACGTCACCGACAGCGGCAACTCGACCATCCGCCAGGTAAGCGCGGGCGGCGCCGTCACCACGCTCGCCGGCGCCGCCGGCCAGTGCGGCAGCCAGGATGGCAGCGCCGGCAATGCGCGCTTCTGCAACCCGCAGGGCATCACGCTCGACCGCAACGGCAACCTGTACGTGGCCGACACCATGAACCACACCATCCGCCGCATCGACCGCAACAACGCCGTCACCACCGTGGCCGGCGTGGCCGGCGCCTGCGGCAGCGCCGACGGACGCGGGAACGCCGCCCGCTTCTGCGAACCGCGCGACATCGAGGTCGACGACGACGGCTACCTGTACGTGGCCGACACGGCCAACTCGACGATCCGCGAAATCTCGCCTTCCGGCGAGGTACGCACGATTGCCGGCGCGGCCGGGCAATGCGGCACCGCCGACGGCCCCGGCGCCAGCGCGCGCTTCTGCAACGCCGCCGCGCTGACGATGGACGGCGCCGGCACGCTGTTCGTGGCCGATACCGGCAACGGCAGCATCCGCCGCATCGCCACCTCGGGCACGGTCAGCACCGTGGTCGGCACGCCCGGCACGCAGAACGTGGTGCTCGGCCCCCTGCCCGGCAGCCTGAACGCGCCGCGCGGCATCACGGTGCTGGCGGCCGGGTCGCTGGCTGCGACCTCGCAGAACATGGTCTTGAAGCTGGTGCCGGCGCGCTAAGTACTCGACCGGAAATAAATGTGAGTTTTGGCAAACAGAACCGGATGCAGTGCAAGGCGGCGAGCGCGCCGCAGTGCGAGCACTGCAAGCGCGAGCCAACGCAGCAACGCGCCGGTTATGGAAGCCAAAAACACATTTATTTATGGGTGAGTACTTAGACCACAGCGATGCCGGATGCATGGCCGGCGGCGTTGCTGTTGCGCAAATCATACTGTCTCGCTAGCTCAGCCTGATGTTGCAGTGCATGGCGATGTGCCGCACAGAAGAGTTGCCAGCAGGAGCGTAGACTGTACACATGAACACATCGAAAAAAATGGCGGCAGGGATGGCGGGATTCGCCAGCGTGTTGTGGCTGGGCCTGACGGCTGCGGTAGCAGCCAACCAGCGCCGGCTGGTGTTCAACCCGACCATCATCCCCGAGGTCAATAGTCCGCGCAGCAGCGGCCATCGCACCCGCCCGATCGTCCTGCGCGCAAAAGACGGCACCCGCCTGTGCGGCTGGCTGATGACGCCGCGCGTGCCGGGTCCGCGTCCGGCAGTGCTGTATTTCGGCGGCCGCTCCGAGGAAGTGTCCTGGGTGGTGCGCGACGCCGGCAATCTGTTCCCGAACATGACCGTGCTGGCGATGAACTACCGCGGCTACGGCAATTCCCAGGGCATCCCCGACGAAACCCTGATGATCGACGACGGCTGCACCTTGTACGACTGGCTGGCGGCCCTCGGCCAGGTCGACGCGCGCCGCATCGCCGTGGTCGGGCGCAGCCTCGGTTCCGGCGTGGCCGTGCAAGTGGCCAAGGAACGCGCCGCCCACTCGGTGGTCTTGATCACGCCCTACGATTCGATCCTGGCGATCGCCAAGCGCAAGTTCCGCGCGATGCCGATCGAATACATGCTGCGCCACCGCTTCGAGTCGATCAAGTACGCGCCTTCGCTCACCGTGCCCACTTGCGTGCTGCGTGCCGAAAGCGACGACATCGTGCCCCATTCGCACACCGACCAGCTGTGCGGCAAGCTGGCGAACCTGATCGCCGACGAGATCGTCCCCGGCTCGGACCACCTGAACATCCCCTACCTGGAAGCCACCCAGGTGCGCGTCGCCAACTTCCTGACCGAGCGCTTCCGCCAGCCTTTGCCCGCCCCGCAACTTGTCGAAACTGTGGCGTGATGGAAAAAAATGCCGAATGTTGTCGGCATTTATATTTCCCTCGAATAAATTGCCAAGTAAAATCGTATTTGTCTTGCATCCACGGGCTGATGCATATTTGACAGGTTGAGCTGCGCAGGTTCCGCTACCCGGCGCCACGCAGCCCCATGGCCGGACCACCCTTCCCCCTTGCTGTTGCATTGCTGCGACATTCGCGCACGCCAGGCATGGGAGAAGGCCCCGGATACAAATCGTAACCCCATGAAACGTTCGGGGCTGACACAATCCGCACGGTAAAAAATTCGTGCGCCCAGCGTCCTGTGCCCGGCACGGAACGAAGGCGCCTTTGCCTTGCCTTTATGCCGCCCTTCCCAACGCAGCCGTTGCGCCGGGTACAATATCGAAATTCCAGGAGCTATTTCATGAAATTCAAGCAACTCAGCATGACGATTGCAGCACTGTGCATCGCCGGTTCGGCCAGCGCAGCCAATCCGAAACTGGGCATCGTCTACGATGCCGGCGGCAAGTTCGACAAGTCGTTCAACCAGTCCGCTTTCGAAGGCGCCGAGCGCTTCAAGAAAGAAACGAACATCCCCTACATCGAAGTCCAGGCCAACAGCGATACCCAGGCCGAGCAGGTGATGCGCGGCCTCGCGCGCAAGAAGCTCGACATGATCGCCGCCATCGGCTTCTCCCAGACCCAGGCCGTGGCCAAGGTCGCCAAGGAATTCCCGAAGGTCAAGTTCGTCCTGATCGACAGCGTCGCGCCGGGCGCGAACGTGAACTCGATCATGTTCAAGGAACAGGAAGGCTCCTACCTGGTCGGCGTCGCCGCCGCCATGGCCTCGAAGTCGAAGAAGATCGGCTTCGTCGGCGGCATGGACATTCCGCTGATCCGCGCCTTTGCCTGCGGCTACGCCCAGGGCGCCAAGGCCCAGCAGCCGAAGATCGACATCGTCTCGAACATGGTCGGCACCACCGCCGCGGCCTGGAATGACCCGGCCAAGGGCGGCGAACTGGCACGCCAGCAATTCGACCGCGGCGCCGACGTCGTGTTCGCCGTGGCCGGCGGCTCGGGCATGGGCGCCCTGCAGATGGCCAAGGAAAAAGGCAAGCTGGCGATCGGCGTCGACTCGAACCAGAACTACCTCCACCCGGGCAACATGCTGACCTCGATGGTCAAGCGCGTCGACGTGGCGATCTACGACTCCTTCATGCAGGTCAAGAACAACACCTGGAAAGGCGGCACCACGTATAAGGGCCTGAAAGAAGGCGGCGTCGACTGGGTGCTGGACAAGGACAACCGCAAGGTCGTCACCCCGGAAATCGAAAAACGTGTGAACGGCGTGAAAGCCGACATCATCAACGGCAAGATCAAGGTCATCGACTACCGCGCAGGCAGCAGCTGCCCGGTCTGATTTTCATCTCGTTTTGACGACAGCGCGCCGCGCCGGAGCCTCCGGCGCGGCGCGCTTTTAATGCGTTGAGCTGGCCGCCGTGCCACTCAATGCATTCATCATTTTTAAGCAAACATTTTTACGACACATCGCTATGCAGCCAGCCGTAGAATTTCGCAATATAAGCAAGGTCTTCGGGCCGGTGCAAGCGAACGCTGACGTCAGCTTCACGATCGCCAAGGGGTCCATCCATGGCGTCATCGGGGAGAACGGCGCCGGCAAATCCACCCTGATGAGCATCCTGTACGGCTATTACCATG
This sequence comes from Massilia sp. YIM B02769, assembly GCF_030411995.1. GTDB lineage: Bacteria > Pseudomonadota > Gammaproteobacteria > Burkholderiales > Burkholderiaceae_D > Telluria. The sequence goes on along the minus strand of NZ_JASNRC010000013.1, from coordinate 91,494 downwards.
CCGACAGCGGGCAACTCCTGATCGATGGCCAGGCACGGAACATCCGTAGCAGCCAGGAAGCCATCGATCTCGGCATCGGCATGGTCCACCAGCACTTCATGCTGGTCGAAAACATGACCGTGCTCGATAACGTGATGCTGGGTGCCGAGGGCGGCTTCATGCTGGCTGCAAAACGCAAGGAAGTCGAGAACACCCTGCGCGAGATCTGCACGCGCTACCGCCTCGACGTCGATCCGCTGGCCACCATCCACGATCTGTCGGTGGGCGCCCAGCAGCGCGTCGAGATCCTGAAGCAGATCTACCGCAGCGCCAACATCCTGATCCTGGACGAGCCGACCGCCGTGCTCACCGCCCAGGAAACCGCGTCCCTGTTCGAAATCCTGCGCCTGTTCAAGGACCAGGGCAAGACCATCATCCTGATCACCCACAAGCTGCAGGAGATCATGGACATCACCGACCAGGTGACGGTGATGCGCGCCGGCCGTGTGGCGGGCGCCGTCACGACCAGCGAGACCTCGAAGGAACAGCTGGCCAACATGATGGTCGGCCGTCCGATCGAAGGCAACCTGCCGCGCAAGCCTTTCAATCCCGGCGCGCCGGTGCTGAAGGTGAATAACCTGCAGCTGCAGGATGCGAGCAAGGTGCAACTGCTGGCCGACATCAACCTGACCGTGCGCGCCGGCGAGATCGTCGCGATTGCCGGCGTCTCGGGCAATGGCCAGAGCGAACTGATGGAAATCCTGGCCGGCATGCGCCTGCCGACGTCCGGCCAGGTCGAACTCGAAGGCAAGCAGCTTCCCTACGCCGGCCGCTCGAACGCCGATGGCCTGCCCTACACCTTCCGCCAGCTCGGCATCGGCCACGTGCCGGAAGACCGCCTGCGCGACGGCGTGATCAAGGATTACTCGGTGATGCAGAACACGGTGTTCGGCTACGAGCACCGCGTGAAGAACCGCTGGGGCCTGTTCGATTTCGACGCCATCACGAAGCGCTGCGCCCACCTGCTGCAGGCCTTCGACGTACGTCCGAACAACCCCGACCTGCGCATCGGCCTGCTCTCCGGCGGCAACCAGCAAAAGGTCGTCATCGCGCGCGAAGTCTCGGCCCAGCCGAAACTGATGCTGGTCGGCCAGCCGACCCGCGGCGTCGACATCGGCACCATCGAATCGATCCATACCCAGCTGCTGCGCCTGCGCGACGAAGGCGTGGCGATCCTGCTGGTCTCGGTGGAGCTGGAAGAAGTGCGCGCCCTGGCCGACCGCATCGTGGTCATGTCCGGCGGCCGCGTCACCGGCGAGCTGAACATTGAAGAATTCGACACCACCCGCATCGGCCTCCTGATGGGCGGGATGCACAAGTCATGAAACAGATGAAAACCACCGAACTGCCACGCTGGGCGACGGGCATCGTCCTGCCGCTCCTGAACCTGCTGTCGGCGCTGCTGGTCGCCGCGCTCGTCATCCACCTGCTGGGCGAAAGCCCGGTCGAATCGATGAAGATCCTGATCGACTCGGCCGTCGTGAATCCGGAAGGCCTGGGCTATACCCTGTTCTACGCCAGCACCTTCGTGTTCACGGGCCTGGCTGTGTCGATCGCCATGAAGGCCGGCCTGTTCAACATCGGCGCCGAAGGCCAGATGTACTTCGGCGGCCTCGGCCTGGCATTGGCCATGCTGTCGTTCGACGCGACACTCTCGCCCTGGCTGCTGATTCCGCTGGCCCTGCTGGGAAGCGCCCTGTTCGGCGCCTTGTGGGCCTTCGTGCCCGGCTACCTGCAGGCCAAGCGCGGCAGCCACGTGGTGGTCACGACCATCATGTTCAACTTCATCGCCGCCAGCCTGATGAACTTCATCATCGTGAAGTACCTGCTGCCCGAAGGCGAACAGAATCCGGCCACCCGCGTGTTCTCGGACGCCGCCGCCCTGCCGACCCTGAACGCCTGGCTGCCCTTCTTCGGCGATTCGCCGCTGAACATCGGCTTCCCGATCGCCATCGTCGCCCTGGTCATCTACGGCGTGGTGGTGTCGCGCTCGACCTGGGGCTACCAGCTGCGCGCCACCGGCCTGAACCAGCACGCCGCCCACTACGCCGGCGTGCGCATCAGCCGCATGATCATCGTCGCCATGCTGATCTCGGGCGCCCTGGCCGGCCTGGCCTCGGTGAATTCGATCTTGGGTTCGACCCACTACTTGAGCCTGAACTTCCCGCAAGGCGCCGGCTTCATCGGCATCGCGATCGCCCTGATGGGCCGCCAGCATCCGATCGGCATCTTCCTCTCCTCGGTGCTGTTCGGCGCGCTGATCCAGGGCGGTTTCGACCTGTCGCTGGAAAAACCGAACATCCCGGTCGAGACCTTTGTCTTCATCCAGGGCCTGATCATCCTGTTCTGCGGCGCGATGGAAAACCTGTATGGTCCCGCGCTCCTGAAACTGATCAACGCAACACGCAAGGGTTAAATCATGGAAGGCTTTGATATCGCCAATATCGTCGTCTCGACGATCCGCAACGCACCGGTGCTGATGTTCGCCGCGCTGGCCGGCCTGTTCGCCGAACGCAGCGGCGTCGTCGACATCGGCCTCGAGGGCAAGATCCTCGCCTCGGCCTTCGTGTCGGCCGCGGTCGGCTACACGACGCAAAATCCGTGGCTGGGCATCGCCGCCGGCATCGCCGTCTCGGTGGCGCTGGCCATGGTCCAGGCCTTTGTGTCGATCACGCAGAAGGGCAACCAGCTGGTGGCCGGCATCGCGATCAACATCGCCATGGGCGGCCTGACCTTCGTCGTCGCCCAGTACATCTTCCAGCAAGGCGGCCGCACCCCGGACCTGGGCGCGGCGCGCCTGAGCACCGTGGCGCTGCCGGGCGCCGAGGCCCTGGCCGGCGTGCCGGTGCTGGGCTGGATCTGGAACAGCCTGCTCGGCGGCCACTCGCCGCTGGTCTACCTCGCCTTCCTGCTGCTGCCGGTGGTGCACTGGGTGGTCTACCACAGCCGCTTCGGCCTGCGCCTGCGCGCCTGCGGAGAAAACCCGCACGCCGCCGATGCGGCCGGCATCTCGGTCGAGCGTACCCGCTACCTGGCCATGCTGGTGGCCGGCGTGCTGTGCTCGTTCTCGGGCGCCTACCTGTCGATCGTGCAAAGCGGCTTCTTCCTGCGTGACATGTCGGCCGGCGCCGGCTACTTGGCCCTGACGGCCCTGGTGTTCGGCAACTGGCGTCCGCTGCAGACCGTGCTCGGCTGCCTGATGTTCGCGTTCTTCCAGGCCGTGCAGATCCAGATCGAAGGCGTCGACCTGCCGGTCGTGGGCCGCATCCCGGGTTCGCTGATCCAGATGATTCCGTACGTCGTCACCGTGGTCGTGCTGGCCGGCTTGATGGCCAAGTCGGTGGCGCCGAAGGCGGTGGGCAAGCCCTTCGTCAAATCGCGCTGAGCGCGGCTTGATCGACAAGAGAAGGCGGCCGATTGGCCGCCTTTTTATTTGAGGTAGCGGGAGCAACGTAGGGTGGGCGCCCCCGTGCCCACGCGTGAACTTCGATCATTGTTGGCGTGTTTGGCCGTTATTCAAGCCAACCATGATCATGCTTCACGCGTGGGCACGGGGCGCCCACCCTACCTCTGCGCCTTGCCGGATGCATCCAGCTTGCGCAGCGCATGCGCCTTGCCCGTCATCGCCTCGTGCCAGGCCGGCAGCACGCGGAAGGTCAGCGCCAGGTCGTAGTCGCCGGGTATGCTGCCGACATCCATCGGCACGTCCCCGGCACGGTTCTGGAACCAGCGCAGCCATTCCACCGAGCCCGGCGCCGGCGAATTCATGTAGGGCGCGCCGGCCTTGGCGTCGGCATCCGCTGCCGGTGCGGCCAGCGGCATGAAGAAGGAGGCCATGCCCTGCCTGGGATTGGCCACGTTCCACTGCGACGCGCCGTGGCAGCTGAGGCAGGACGAATTCGCGGCGTTCCGGCTCAGGACCCGCCCGCCCTCCCCGGCCACCGAGATATCGTTCAAGGCATGGTCGTTCGGCCCCGACAGGCGCCCGCCCCAGCCCAGGGTCTCGGTCGCATACGGCGGCGCGTTCGGATTGACCCAGGTTTCCTGCAGCGCGGCGCCCGGATCCAGCGCGCTGTTGGCCTGCGGATCGTTGCCCCACTGCGCGCCGAGCGGCACCATCTGGTCCCACACGCCGGCGCTGCCCGGGCGCGTGTCCTTGTCGTAGACCAGGGTCGTGAACACCCAGCCGGTCTGCGGCGCCGACCGGGTGTCCTTGACCACGATGTCGACCTGCATCAGGTAGGCCTTGTCCAGTTTGGGACGGTCGTTGTGGCCGGTGGTGGCGTTCGCCGTCATCATCATCGGCCAGGCCAGCGCGCCTTCCATTGCCGGCCAGGTGGCCGGGTCGGCGGTGGTGAAGGCCAGCTTGACGGTGATCGATCCCTCGGCATACTGGGTCGCGCCGCCGTCCAGCACCGGGGCATTCGGGTTGCGGCCCCAGATCTTGCCGAGGGTCTGGGCCGCGGTGCGGTTGTAATAGGTCAGCACATAGGTGGTGAAGGGTTTCGCCAGGCCGCTTTTCGGGAACAGCGTGTTGTCGACCTTCTCGATCCCCACCAGCATGCCGTGCACCGGTTCGCGCTGGGCGCCCAGCCAGGGGTCGTTGTACCAGCCGCGCTTCGCCGCGTTCCAGTCCGGGTAGTCGGTCAGCAGCGTGGCCATGTCGCGCGCGATGGTGTCCTTCAGCGCCTGCGTGTAGGCCGGCGCGGTCGCCGTGGTGATGGCGCCGTTGCCGATGGCCGCGCGCCAGGGCATGTAAGGGGCCGGGAGGCCGGACGGGTAGTTGTAGCTGAGCTTGAACAGCGGCCCGGCATAGTCGGCCGGCGGCAGCGTGCCGTTGTGGTCGGCGTAAGGGTTGACGCTGGCAGCGATCGCGCCGAGCGCGAGCAAACTGCCGGCCAGGCAGAGGCATGCATTGCGGATGAGCATTTTCGTTTCCTTGAATGGAGGGCGAACAGCTCATCTTCCGCGCGGAGGGCGGCCACGACTTGTGGCCGGACAAGGCCTGGGCCTGATCAGTCTCTTGCCATGGACTGCGAGCGCCAGAACGTCCACGACACCCCGATGCCGCCCGACACGCCGTTGTTCTTGCGGTGCAGCGGGCTGTCGTCGTTGGCGCCGACGCCATAGTTTTCGGCGCGCACGTAGCCGAACACGCGCACATCCGGATTGATCTGGCGCGCCGCAAACGCGCCTGCGCGCACCAGGACCAGGCCGGACCTGGCGGCGTAGGCCGGACGGCTGGCGGTGGCGTACTGCGGCGCCACTTCGTAGAAGTAACGGTTGATCTTGCCGTCGCCGACGACGGCGGACAACTGGGTATCGAACATCCATTTGCCGTCGGCGCTGCGGCGCTCGTAGACCAGGCGCGGCTCGAAGGTGTAGCCCTGGTGGCGCACGCCGCTGCGCACCTCGAACACCGCGCGCAGCGGCAGCTCGGCGCGCAGGCCGCTGTGGGCGTCGAAGCGGGCCAGGCGCAGCTTCAGGCGCGGGCCGAATTCGCCCAGCGCGCCGAGGTCGGGCATGCCGACGCGGGCGGCGACATCGTCGGACTTGGCCGGCAGCGAGGCCGCCAGGCCGACGTCGAGCTCCGCCACCTCGCTGCGGAACAGGCGCGCGCCAATGCCGGACTGGTCGGCACGGAAGATCTTGCCGCGGTAGATGAGGGTCGGGATCGCCAGCACCCGCGTTTCGCGGTCGTCCGCGCCGGGATAGGCCGGCGTGCTGATGGCGCCCAGGCCCAGGCCGAGTTCCCACAGCGGGCGACCGGGCGGTTCGCTCGGCGACACCGCCGAATCGATGATCTGGGCCGAGGCGGTCAGGGAGCAGGCAAGGCCGGCGAAGGCGAGCAGGAGCTTGTTCATGTGGGGAGCGAAAAGGCGCGGCGCGCGGAGTTGCAATATTAGCAGGGCCGCGCCATTAACACGTACGGTGGGCACGCCGTGCCCACGCTGTTACGGGCGTATGCTGCGGACACGTACGGGGAGGTGTCGCCCGCACAGCATGCGATGGACGGCCTGGTGGCTTCGCTCGTCGTTTCGAGCGATATGTCACCGCAGCAGGTGCATGGACAAGCACGTCACCGCGTGGGCACGGGGTGCCCACCGTACGCGTTCACCGTTCCGGATATAACAGCGTTAGCGACTGCGCAAATAAAAAAGCCGCAGCTTGCGGCTGCGGCCCTTCTCAATACATCAACGCCGCAGCAATCAGCCGTAGATCGCCTTCAACACCTCGGCCAGCTTGTAGCCGCCCTTGATCAGCTGTTCCTTGGCCACCTGCGAGCTCGGCACCGGATAATTGTCCGGCACTTCCAGCGTGAACGTGTAATACACGTCGCCCTTCTTGCTCGTCTGCGGCACCAGCTTGCCCGGCACGACGTCGCCATATGCCGCTTTCGACGCGACCAGGCTGTCGTCCGCCCACTGGTAAGGCCAGGTGGCGAGCTCGCCGGTATTCGCCTTGATGACCGGATTGCCGGCGATCGCCGCGTCGGCGAACTGGTCCGGGGTCCTGGTGCGGATGCGGCGGAAGGCGTAGTCCACCGTGGTGCTGTCCCAGTACGAGTGGAAGGGTTTCGTGAGCGCCTTCGGCACGCCTTCCTTGATGGGTTTCGGATCGCCCGGCGGGATCACTGCATTGCTCAGCTGGGTCAAGCGTTCGTCGTCCAGCAGCAAATTGTTGCCGCCGCGCGAATCGAAGATCGCCGCTTCGTCGACTTCCGCATGGGTCTTCGGCACCACGAACTTGCCGTCCTTGCTCACGAAAGCCGCGCCCACGTGCAGCGGCTGGTGGATGTCGCCGACCATGTGGGTCAGCAGGATCAGGGCCTGGCGCTTGGTGAAATTGTGCGGATTCAGGGCCGGATCGGTCTTGCCCTGCAGGACGGCAATCGCCTGTTTCAGCGTCTGCACGATGTCGTGCTCGCTCGTGCCCACGCCATGGTCGTGGTAGTGCTCGAGCTGGAACGGCACGTCGGTGTAGTGGTACTCGCTGTGCTTCGGATTGGCATTCGTGTAGGCGACCATTTCCGGCGACTGCGGGCCGCAATAAGTGCCTTTCACGCAGTCCGGCCAGTTGGCGATCGATTGCAGGGTCTCGCCCGGCTGCAGGAGCGCGGCGATCTGCTTCTCGGCGTTCGTGCCCTTCAGCAGGCGGTCGGCGATGGCGCCCACTGCGCGGTGGCCGTCGCCGCCCCAGGCGGCCGCGTCAAACGAAACGAAGGCGCTTGCCAGCGCCAGTACACAAGCTAGTTTTTTCATGATGTCCTTCGGATGAAGCGTTTGGTTATTGCTGCAGCCCGAGCAGGAGCGACATGACGGCCATGATGGCAGCCGCCAGCGCGCCCAGCATCAGGAGGCGGCGGCCCGGGCTCAGGGAAGATTTCAGCAGCAGGCGCTTGACGACGGTAATGCCGATCACGGCCAGCGCCACGGCCAAGATGACAACGGTTTGTTGGTCCATGTTCAGTTCGCCTTTCAGTTCGCCTCTCAGTTCGCCTTCATGATGCGCGCGCTCGGCGCCATGCCCGCCGCCGGCGCGCCGGCGCCCGGGTTCCTGGCGATGAACTCGCTCAGCGCATCGAGGTCGACCAGCTGGGTATCCACGCGGTTGGTACCCTTGGCGAACTCCGGAATATTGTCGCCGCCTTCGGCCAGGAAGTTGTTCGCGACCACGCGGTAGGACTTGCCGTCCTCGACCGGCGCGCCGTTCAGCTTCAGGCTGCCCGGCACCACGCGGCTGCCGATCGGACGCTTGTCATCCCAGGTATAGGTAAAGCCTTGCGAGACTTGCAAGATAGTGGCGCCGGATGCGCTCGGGCGGTCCCACTGCTGCTCGAGCAGGCGGCGCAACTGGGCGCCGCTCAGGTCCATCACCACCAGGGTGTTACCGAAAGGCAGGACGGCCTGGGCATTACCGAAGGTGGCCACCTGCCCGTCCGCCGTTTCCAGGTCCTTGCGGATGCCGCCGCTGTTCATGAAGCCGATCTGCACGCCCTGGTTGCGGGTGGCGGCGACGATGGCGTCGGCCACCAGGTTGCCCAGCGGTGCTTCGCCGGCATCGTTGGCCTTGCGCGCCACGACCGCGGTGCCGAGCTTGCCCAGCGGACGCGCCAGCGCGGCGCGGCTGCGTTCCTTCACGTTGGCCAGGTAGGCGCTGACCTGCGGGTCGGCGCTGAACTTGCTCGGGTCCATGACCACATTGCGCACGGCGATGTCGGCAACGACGCCGCTTTGCGGATCGACCTTCAGGGCGATGCGCGACAGCAGGTGGCCTGCAGCATCGGCTTGCGTCACGACACGGCCGTCGACCTGGCACAGGTAACCCTGGTGCGAGTGGCCGGTGATCACCAGGCGGATTGCCGGATCGAGCGCCTTGACGATGTCGACCACGCCGCCGGTGAGGCCCTTGCAGTTCGGCTGCTCGGGCGACTCGTCGGTGCTGCCGCCCTCGTGGACCAGGGCCAGGAACACCTGGGCGCCCTCGGCGCGCATCTGCGGCAGGGCGCGGTTGATGGCTTCGGCTTCGCCGATGAAGTCGAGGCCGGCAATGGCCGAGCTCATCGCGACCGAGGCGGTGCCCTGCAGCACCACGCCGACGATGCCGACCTTCATGCCCTTGACGGTCTCGATGCGGTAGGCCGGCAGGAAGGGCTTGCCGGTGGCCTTGTCCAGCACGTTGGCGGCGAGATAAGGGAAGCGCGCGCCCTTGAAGTCGGGGGCGAGCTTGCAGGCCTTGTTCGGGCGCGGCGAATCGCAGCCGCCGTGCTGCTGGCGCAGCAGTTCCTTGCGGCCCTGGTCGAACTCGTGGTTGCCGACCGAGCTCATGCGCAACCCGAGCATGTTCATGGCCTCGATGCTCGGCTCGTCGGCCCACATCGACGACAGCGCCGGGCTGGCGCCGATCAGGTCGCCGGCGCCGATGAACAGCAGGTCCTTGTCTTCCTTCCGCCAGGCCGCCAGCGCGCCGCTCAGGGCTTCGATGCCGCCGGCACGCAGGGTTTGGCTGTTGCCGGCAGCGCTGGTATAGGTGTACTTGCTCGGTTCGAGATTGCCGTGGAAATCGTTGATGGCGACGAGATTCAGGGTGATCGGTTCGCGTGGTGCGGTTGCGCAGCCCGCAGCCGCGAGTGCCAGTACCAGGGTGGAGAGAACGGCGCGGGCGCGCGGGGAAGCGATCATGGAATACCTTTGAACGAAGAAAACGGGCGCCCTCGCAGGGCGACCCGGATTATTGCACGTGGGGAGGCGCGAGGCCATCCTTACAGCTCGCATTCGGCTTGCCTCTACCCATTCACGTAAACGAAAAAACGGCCGGTGTTGCCACCGGCCGTTCCGATCCATCAGACCGAATTCAGGAACTTAGAATTCGTACTTGACGGTCGCCTGGATTGCCCACTGCGATTCGTTCTTCGACTGCTTGACGGTCAGGTCGTCGGCCTTCTGGCGGACGAAGTAGACGTAGCGGCCTTGAGCATCCATGCCAGCGTAGTCCACGAAGCCGCGGGTGGTGCCGCCGCTCGACGAGAACGATGGTTCCTGGGTGTGGCCCCACTTCTTGTTCAGCAGGTTGCCGACGTTGAAGAAGTCCAGGGTGAACACGGCCTTGTTGCGAGCGAAGAAGCCCGGGATTTCCTGGCTCACACGCATGTCGACGACGTTGGTCCAGTCCGAGAAGCTCTTGTTGCGGCCGACGACACCACCGGCTGCGTCACGCAGTGCCTTGTTGCCGTTGACGATGCTCCAGAAGCGCTCTTCGTTGGTGTGGCTGGTTGCGGTGTCGCCCAGGAAGACCACTTCACCCGAACCGAAGGCTTTCGGGATGTACATCAGGTCGTTGCCTGCGATACCGTCGCCGTTCAGGTCGTTCTTGTAGGTCCAGCTGTAAGGCTTGCCCGAACGTGCTTCGTAGAACACACCGAGGCGGGTGTTGTACGAACCGAAGAACTTCTTCTGGAAGTTGGCCAGGGCGTTCAGGCGGTGCTTCGCCATGGTGTTCGAGTTCGACGCGACTTCTTCGTTCGGGTTGAACACCGAACGTGCCTGCCAGTTCGAGTTGGCCACCGACGACGACAGCGGCGAGACTTCGGTCGCGTTCGTGTGGGTGTAGGCCAGCGACCAGCCGAAGCCCTTGGTCAGCGGCTTCGACAGCGACACGGTGATCAGCTTGCCGTCGCCTTCGCTGGTGTTCTTCGCCACCAGGACGTTGTTGTACGAGCGGTTACGCAGGTACTTGGCCTGGGTGCAGCCGCTGGTGGTGTTCAGCGACGTACCTGCGGCATTGGCTGCGTAGCAGGTGGTCGTCATGGCTGCCGGGTTCCAGAACAGCTGGCGGCCATCGGTGCCGGCGGTGGCGGTCGATGCGCCCAGGTTCAGGTGCTCGTAGTAGATCGAGTCCTTGTTGTTGGTGTACAGGAACTCAGCACCAAAGACCATGCCGTACCATGGCAGTTCGGTGTCGAACGCCAGGTTGGCTTTCCAGATCGACGGCTGGCGCAGGCCCGGGTCGAGGATGTCGACGTTCGAGAGCGGCGTGCTGCCTGCGATAGCGACTGGCTGGTTGTCCGGATCCGGGCTGAAGAAGTTCGTGGCCGGGCAACGGGTCGCGTTCGTCGCGCAGGTGATCGTGCGGGTGGCGATACCTGGGTTCGAGAACGGATTCGACATCCACACCGACGCTGCGGCACCCTGGAACAGGCCGGCGCCGCCGCGGATCTGGGTCGGACGGGCGGTGTCGAACTTGTAGTTGAAGCCGACGCGCGGCTGCCACAGTTTCTTGCCATCCGGGGTGACAGTGTTGTCGTAGCCGAAGCCGCCGCTCTGGCCGCGGCCGGTGGCGTAGTTGCCGGCGATGACAGGACGTGCCACATCGGTGTTGGCCAGCGGCTTGCTGCCGACGCCGGTTTCGTCCACGCGCACGCCGTAGGTCACGGTCAGGTTCTTGCTGGCGGTCCAGGTGTCTTGCAGGAACAGGCCGGTGTTCTTCATCGTGAACGACGAGATACCGTCGCTCAGCGACTTGCCCTCTGCGGGAACCTGCACGGTGTACGAGGTCGGGTTACCGTTACGGAAGTTCTGCAGCACGGCTGCTTCGATCTGCGCGGCGGTGCCGTTGCGGCAGATGTTGGCGTTCAGGGTGTCGTCGCAACCGAAGGTGTAGCTGCCGAACACGTTCTGCAGGTAGGCGTTGTAGATCTTGTTGGTGCTGTAGTCGAAGCCGCCCTTGATCTCGTGGTCACCCACGATCCAGTTGGCCGCGCCGTAGTAGTCCATGGTCTTGGTGCCGAGGACGTTCAGCTGGCGTGCATACTCGGTACCGAAGTTCAGGTAACGGGTGCTGGTCGAGGTGCCGGCAGGGACGCCTGCAGGCAGGGCGCCGCTGAAGGCCAGGCCGATCGACGGCAGGCGCGAGCTGTTCTTCGGAACCGAATCATAGTCGCGCAGCGAGGCGCGGAATTCGGTCGAGAAGGTCGGGGTCCAGTCCGAGAAGACCTGGGCCACGGCGGTTTCGATGCTCTTCTCGTTGCTGTAGAACATCGAGTCGAGGGTCACGCCGGTCGACGAGAACGACGGGAAGACCGGTTCCGACTGGGTGGTTTTGCCGTAGCGGAAGTTCGCGCGGTGGTTGTCGCTGATGTTCCAGTCGACTTTCAGCAGCTTCTCTTCCGAGCTCAGCTGCGAACCGGCAGGCACGTTCAGGCCGCCGATTTCGATGCCGTACACGTCGCGTGCGATCTGCTGGGCAGCCGCCACCGCACCGGCGGTGATTGGCACGGTGGTGCCGGCGGTGCTGCCGATGATGCCGAAGTCCGGGCTGGCGCGGCTGCTTTCCGATTTCTCGGTCAGGGCGTAGATGAAGAGCTTGTCTTCGATCAGGGCGCCACTGGCCCACAGGCCCTTGGTGGTTTCCTTGAACTTCGGTGCGTCGCTGTAGGTGTCGGTGACGTTGTTGTAGCGCTCGCCGACGAAGCGGTCGTTACGCCACACGTAGTAGGCGCCGCCCTTCCAGGTGTTGGTGCCCGACTTGGTGACGGCGTTGATGTTGGCGCCGGTATAGCCTTTCTGGGTCACGTCGTAGTTGGCGACGTTGACTTGCACCGACTGGATGGCTTCGATCGAGATCGCCTGACGCGCGGTCGGGCTGCCGTTCGATTCCAGGCCGAAGGTGTCGTTGATGGCGACGCCGTCGACGGTGATGGTGTTGTAGCGCGAGTTCTGGCCGGCGACGGAGATTTCGCCGCGTTCCTTGTCGTTCTGCGAGACGCGCGGGTCGGCACGGGCGTAGTCCTGCAGGTTACGCTGGATCGAACCCTGGGTTGCCAGTTCGGTGGCGCCAATGCTGGTGCCGGCGCCCATGGTGGTGCGGTTGAAGCGTTCCGAGCGGTTAGCCGTACCGGTCACGGTCACGGTCTGCATCGCCTGGCCCAGGGTTGCATCGATCGACGCGGTCTCGGCCAGCTGGACGAAGACGTTCTCGCGCTTTTCGGTGATGCCGTCCTTGGTGATAATGATCGTGTACGGACCGCCCACGCGCAGGCCGCGTGCGACGTATCGGCCTTCAGCGTCGGTGGAGACGTTGCTGACAGAATTCGACTCGGTGTGAAGGATCGACACCTGTGCGCCAGCCACTGGACGGCCATCCGCACCAGCGACACGGCCGCCGATGGCCGAGGTGGTGTTCTGTGCGAAGGTCGGTGCAGCCGACAACGCAATCGACAAAGCCAGCGCCAGCTTGGTGAGCCGGATCTGTTTCTGAGTGATCATTATTAAAACCCCAAAATAGACTTAAATTTTATTTGGACATCCGGGGATGTCCCTCTTTACAAGTACTGCAACCCTGGTTGCTGCGAACGCAGCGGCACTGCCAGCCCTTGGACCGGGCGATTGTAGACAGGAAAGATGTCATCCCTGTTACACGTCGCCCTTGAAAAAACTTCAAGCATATTTACCAACATCAACAAATATGCATGAGCCCTACCGGCCAGACAAATACGTTTTTATTTAGCCATTTATAGGCTGGTCGTCTGAATCGCCCAAAAAACGTGCATCTGATGCACCGCAGCGAGGTTTTCCGCGCAAAATCACAAGGCGCGATTATACGGAAGGCATTCTTTGCTGAAATATTTAGATAAGCTTTTTCAGAAAACGCATGGATGAGTACGTAAATCTGTGGCGACGAGGCCACAAATGTTAATTCAAGACTAACTTTTGTTCGCCCTGCGGCGGTGCATGCCATGGTGCACTTGCAAAAACGGCAGCCTTGCGCTGCCGTTATCGAACTTGCTTATTTGCGGTTTATTTGATGTGGCTGCGTCGCGCAGGCACAACGGTTTTCGCCAGTCCCGCCATCCCGGCTTCGAAGGTCGCGAAACGTTCGTCGAGCTGGCGCGTCAGGCGGGTCTTCTCCGCCGGGCTCAGGAAGGCGTAGCGGATGCTGTTGTACGAGGCCTTTTTCATTTCCGCATAGTCCGGCTTGTAGCGGCTGGCAAACAGCACATATTCGTTGCTGAGCGTGTGGCGGGTGACGCCGGCGTCGTCGGTCGAGATCACGTACGGCACGCCGTATTTGCGATACAACGTGATCGGGTGGTTCTCGCCTTCCAGGCCATTGATGAAGGCGTTCGAGGTCAGGTTGATCTCGACCGGCACGTCGTCCTTGCGCATCTTTTCCATGACCTTCAGCGCATTCGTCTCGTGGGCCAGGTCGATGCCATGGCCGATGCGGTCGGCATTCGCCACCACCAGCGCCTCGTCGATGTGGAACTTCAGGCCTTCCGGCGGCACGTCGCCCATCGCCAGCTCGCCGGCGTGCATGGCCACCTTCACGTTCGGGTAGACCGACTTCAGGAAGCGGAACATCTTCATGTGCAGGGTGTAGTCGCGCATCGAGACGGCCGTGCTTTCCTGGCCGACGATGTTCACGCCGACGATCTTGCCGTTCAGGGAGGCAGCCTTGAAGGCGCCGACCATCGAGGAAAACACCTGCGACGGGTTCAGCAGGCGCAATACATAGGTCTGGTAGCGCATGGTGAAGCGCTCGTCGTCGATGCCTTGCGCCGCTTCGTCGATCTTGGCGACGAACTCGCCCAGGGTCTGGTTGAAGGCGGGGTCGCGCGCCAGGGTGTCCATCCAGGCGTTGAGTTCGACCTTCAGGGCCGCGTCGTCGTTCACCAGCTGCCAGGCGCGCGCGTCGAATGCGGGGTTGGCGACGGCCGGGGCCATCTTGAACATGGTTTCGATGTAGCTGACGTTCTCGGCGATCGCGCGCTTTTTCAGTTCCTGCAGGCCTTCGGCGAAGTTCGCGTTCGAGACCGGTCCGAAGTAGCCGAAGGTCTGGAAGAACAGGCGGTCCGGCGGCGGCTGGATCGCGCCGTGGTTGGCGAAGTCCTTGTTCGACCAGCGCTGCACCAGCTCGCGCCAGGTGTGGTCGTCGGCATAGACTTCGGCGCTGGACAGGCAGTTGCGTTCCTTGGCCGGCTTCGCGCGCTCGGCGGCAATGACGTCCTTGTTGGTCTCGATGCGGTAGGTCTGCTTGTTGACGCAGACGCCCTGCTTGTCGAGGAAGTCGACGTACTGCTCGGCGTAGATGGCGCCCGAGTAGTGGTGGTGCAGGTCGCCGCCCTTCGGCATCTGGGTGAAGAACATGGTCAGCTCGGCCAGCTTCGGTTCGCTGCCGGCGATCAGGGCGGCGTAATGACGGGCGGTGGCGGCTTCGTTGGCCTGGCGCGTTGCGGTCGAGGGCTCCTTCGCGGCCACCGGGGCGGCTGCAAAGGCCAGCGCGATCAGGACGCTGCTCAGTTTCTTCTGCATCGGATTCTTTCGTAACGGTTGGTTGGTGCGGACCGCGAAACTCTAACCGCTTTCGTGCAGGGTTGGCAATGGATGGGGTTGCGTGGGGGTTGGTGCCGGGGGGCGCGCAAGCGTTATCGGGGCTGTTGCCTGTGCTGTTAGCGGTATGTTGAATCCGCGTGGGCACGGCGTGCCCACCGTACGGGAGAGGTTCCGGGCCGAAGATTGCGAGGGTTAAGCTCCGGGGTTGGTTTTTCGAGGCACGAAGTGCCGAACCCGCGCCATATCCCGTACGGTGGGCACCCCGTGCCCACGCGGATTGGAGGGGCCGATACCGTCACAGGCAACAGCCCCACTACCCTCGATTCACCGCTGGTGAACCCGCTCCCCCATCGCATACGTCGCGAAAACGGTCCGGTCATCCCCCAACAAGGCCAGCGCAAACAACTGCTCCTCCAGCGTATCGCAATGCGCACTCCGCCTTGCCATCAACGGCGTAGCCTGCGGATCGAGCACCACGAAATCGGCTTCGGCGCCGGCAGCAAAACTGCCGATCGTCCCTTCCAGGTCCATCGCCCGCGCCGCGCCCAGCGTGGCGAGATAGAACATGCGCAGCGCCGGCAAATAACTCCCCTTCAGCCGCGCCACCTTGTACGCCTCGTTCATGGTCTGCAGGATCGAGAACGAGGTCCCCGCCCCCACGTCGGTCCCGAGCGACAGCAGCGCCCTGGCCCCATCCGCCTTCTCGAAATCGAACAAGCCGCTGCCCAGGAACAGGTTCGAGGTCGGGCATACCGCCGCCGCCGAGCCGGTGGCCGCCATGCGCGCGAAGTCCTCGTCGTCGAGCCAGATGCAGTGCCCGAACAGCGCGCGCGGACGCATCAGCCCGAAGTCCTCGTACACGCCCAGGTAGCTGCGCGAGTCCGGATACAGCTCCTTCACCCAGCTGCACTCGTCCTTGTTCTCCGACACGTGGGTCTGGATGAAGGTGTCCGGATAGCTGGCCGCCAGTTCGCCCGTCAAACGCAGCTGCGCTTCGCTCGACGTGGGCGCAAAGCGCGGCGTGATCGCGTACAGGGAACGGCCGCGCTTGTGCCACTTGTTGATCAGCGCTTCGCTGTCGCCGATCTGGCCTTCAGCGTCGCGCAGGAAGTCCGGGCAATTCCGGTCCATCAGTACCTTGCCGGCCACCATGCGCAGCTTGCGCGCTTCGCTCGCCTCGAAAAAGGCGTCGACCGAACCCGGATGCACGGTGCAGTAGACCACGGCCGTGGTGGTGCCGCAGCGCCCCAGTTCGTCGAGGAAGAACTCGGCGGTGGCGCGTGCATGCGCCGGGTCTTCGAAGCTGCGCTCGGTCGGGAAGGTGTAGGTCTCCAGCCAGGGCAGCAGGCCCTCGCTGGGCGAGGCGATCATGTCGGTCTGCGGATAGTGCAGGTGGGTGTCGATGAAGCCGGGCGTGATGATCTTGCCGCGGTAGTCGATTGGTTCCAGGCCGGGCGGCAGCGTTGCGACGAGCTGCGCGTAGTCGCCGGCCGCCTTGACGCGGCCGTCCTCGATGACGAGCAGGCCGTCGGTGTGCCAGGAATAGGCCTGTTCGGCAAATGCCGGGTCGGCGTGAAAATGCAGCAAGCTGGCACGGTAGGCTTGCATGCTGGTGTATGCAGTGGACATCAGTTGGATTCCGGAGAAGCTTCAAGAAGGCTGGGGGCGGCGGCATCGGCGGCCTCCCACACGCTCAGCAGCTGGGCGGCAACGCCGACGGCAATCACGGCCGGCGCCTTGCCGGCAATGCCGGGCAGGCCGATCGGGCAGACCATGGCGGCGATGCGTTCGTCCGCGATGCCGCGCTCGCGCAGGCGGTGCTCGAACTGGCGGCGCTTGGTATCGGAGCCGATCAGGCCGAACCAATCCTGGTCAGCGCGCGACAGTATCGCAATCGACAGGCGCAGGTCAAGTGCATGACTGTGTGTCATCACCAGGAAGGTGGTGCCGGGGGCAGCCTGGGCGACCAGGGCTTCCGGCGTGTCGGTCGCCTCGACGGTGACGTTCGCCGGGATCGCGGCCGGGAACATGTCGTCGCGTTCGTCGACCCAGGTGACGCGGCAAGGCAGTTCGGCCAGCGCACGCACGATGGCCGCGCCGACGTGGCCGGCGCCGAACAGCATCAGGTGGGCGCGCGGGGCGAAGATGGCGTCGGCCAGCCAGCGGCGGCCGGTGGCGTCGGTGAAGACGTGGGTGCCGCGGGTGCGGTCGAAGTCGGGTGCGACATCGCCGGCCAAAAGCCGGCCCGCACCGTCGAACAGGGCGGTAGGGTGGACCGGGCCACGAGAGGCGGCTCTGCCGTCCACGCGTTCAGCCGGCGGCAACGAGTTCGCAGCAGTGCCAGCGTTCGTTGAACGCGTGGACGGGGAACCCGCCTTTCGTGGCCCGGTCCACCCTACGAGCCGCCAGGTATCTTCATTACGTCGCTTGTCCAGCAGCGCCATCTGCTCGGGCTCCACGACCTCGAACACCAGGTGCGCAATCCCGCCGCAGCACTGCCCCAGGCTCGGACCGAGCGCGAAACGCTCCAGCTTGGTGGTAACACCTTGCGCCCCGCCCTCTTCCAGCATGGTGCGCGCCATGTCGATCGCGCGGTGTTCGAGATGCCCGCCGCCGATGGTCCCCGCCAGCCCGTCGCGGGTAACGACCATCTTCGCGCCCGGCTCCCTCGGCACCGAGCCTTCGACAATGGCGACCGTGACCAGCACGGCCGGCGCGCGTAGCGCGGCTCCCAGCCAGTCTTCCATCACGCGCCCGGACAGGCGGCAGCTTCCACCGCGGCGATGGCGTCGAGGATCGCTTCGCTCGTGGCCGGCGCATTCAGCGGCGGATTCACCTTGTGCCCGCCCACGCTGGAAATCGCGTCGCGCAGCGCAAAGAACACCGAGAACGGCAGCAGCAGCGGCGGCTCGCCGACCGCCTTCGAGCGGTGGATCGAGTCCTCGACGTTGCGGTTCTCGAACAGGCGCACGCGGAAGTCGCGCGGGCAATCCGAGACGCCCGGAATCTTGTAGGTCGACGGCGCATGGGTCATCAGCTTGCCGCCGGCGTTCCACCAGAGTTCCTCGGTGGTGAGCCAGCCCATGCCCTGGATGAAGGCGCCTTCGACCTGGCCGATGTCGATGGCGGGATTGAGCGAATTGCCGGCGTCGTACAGGGCATCGGCGCGCAGCAGCTTCCATTCGCCGGTGAGCGTGTCGACCACGACTTCGGCCACCGCCGCGCCATAGGCGAAGTAGGAAAACGGCCGGCCGCTCATGGTCTTCGCATCCCAGCTCAAACCCGGCGTGGCATAGAAGCCGTCGGACCAGAGCTGCACGCGTGCCAGATAGGCCTTTTGCACCAGGTGCTGGAAGGGGATTTCCATGGCGCCGGCGAACACGGTATCGGCCGCGAAGCGCACCTCGTCCGGCGTGCATGCGTAGGTGGCGGCGGCAAACGCGGCCAGGCGCTCCCTGATCTGGCGCGCCGCATCCTGGGCCGCCTTGCCGTTCAGGTCGGCGCCGGTGGATGCTGCCGTGGCCGAGGTGTTCGCCACCTTGCTGGTGTTGGTGGCGGTGGCGCGCACGCGCTCCACGTCCACGCCCAGTTCGTGCGCGACCACCTGCATCACCTTGGTGTTGATGCCCTGCCCCATCTCGGTGCCGCCATGGTTCACCATGATCGAGCCGTCGACGTACACGTGCACCAGCGCGCCGGCCTGGTTCAAATGGGTGACGTTGAAGGCGATCCCGAATTTGACCGGCGTGAGCGCCAGGCCCTTCTTCAGCACAGGACTGGTACGGTTGAATTCGGCAATCGCCTCGCGCCGCGCCCGGTATTCGCTCGAGGTCTCGAGTTCGGCCACCAGTTCGTGGATGACGTTGTCGACCACGGCCTGGCCGTAGGGCGTGACGTTACGGTCCGTCTTGCCGTAGAAGTTCAGCTTGCGGATGTCGAGCGCGTCGACGCCCAGGTTGCGCGCGATCTCGTCGATCACGTATTCCATGGCGATCGCGCCCTGCGGACCGCCGAAGCCGCGGAAGGCGGTGTTCGACTGGGTATTCGTCTTGCCGCAGGCGGCGCGGATGTCCACATCCGACAAGTAGTAGGCGTTGTCGTAGTGGCAGACCGCGCGCGTGGCGACCGGGCCGGACAAGTCGGCCGAGTAGCCGGCGCGCGAGACCATGTCGATCTTCGCGGCCAGGATGCGGCCGGCGTCGTCGTAGCCGACTTCGTATTCATAGTAGAAGCAGTGGCGCTTGCCGGTGACCAGCATGTCGTCGTCGCGGTCGGCGCGCAACTTGACCGGGCGCTTCAGCTTTGCCGCCGCGATCGAGGCCGCCGCCGCCCACAATGCGGACTGCGATTCCTTGCCGCCGAAGCCGCCGCCCATGCGCCGGCACTCGACCACGACGTGGTGCGAATGCAGGCCGAGCGCATGCGCCACCACGTGCTGCATCTCGCTCGGGTGCTGGGTCGAGCACTGCACCAGCATGCCGCGGTCTTCGCCGGGGATCGCATAGGCGATCTGGCCTTCGAGATAAAACTGTTCCTGGCCGCCGACGAACAGCTGGCCCTTCACCTTGCGCGGGGCATTCGCAAACGCGGTCTCGGCATCGCCGCGTGCCAGGCGCATCGGCGGCACCACATAGGACTGGGCAGCGTGGGCTTCCTGCGGCGTGAGGATGGCCGGCAGCTCCTCGTACTCGATCCTGGCCAGGCGCGCGGCGCGGCGCGCGTTGTCGTGGGTGTCGGCAACGACGATGAAGACCGGCTGGCCGACGTACTCCACCTTGCCGTCGGCGAGGATGGGATCGTCGTGGATGATGGGGCCGCAGTCGTTGGTGCCTGGGATGTCCTGTACGGTGAGTACCGCCACCACGCCGCGCGACGCACGCACCGGCGCGAGGTCGATGGAGACGATGTTCGCGTGCGACTTGCTTGATAAGCCGAGCGCCGCGTGCAGCGTGCCCGCGACTTCCGCGATGTCGTCGGTGTAGGTGGCCTGGCCGAGTACGTGCAGCGTCGCGGATTCGTGCGGCCGCGAACGGCCGACCGCGCTCCACGCCGCCGCCTTGATGAGTGGTGCGCCTGCGTCGTTCATGGTGATCTCCTTCGAATTACGCCAGGGCTGAGAATGCGTTGACGGCGAATGCGTTGACGGCATCCTGTGGCAACGGGTTGTCGAGACGGGTCTCCAGCCAGAAGCGGCGCAGCAGGTTCTGCGCCGTCTTCATGCGGTAGCCGCTGGACGCGCGCATGTCCGACAGCGGCTGGTAGTCCCCGCCCAGCGCGGCCATGGCTTCCGTCAAGGCGGCTTCATCCCAGGCACGGCCGTTCAGTACCGCTTCGGCCGCGGCGGCGCGTTTCGGGGTGGCGGCCATGCCGCCGAAGGCGATGCGCGCTTCCTTGACGGTCTCGCCATCGAAGGTGAGCGCGAACGCCGCGCAGACGGCCGAGATATCCTGGTCGAAGCGCTTGGCCAGTTTGTAGGTGCGGAAGCGTAGGTCGGCACGCGGCAGCGGCACGCGCAGGCCGGCGACGAATTCGTCGGCGCGCATGTCCTTCTGCTGGTAGCCGAGGTAGAAGTCTTCCAGCGCCAGCTCGCGCTCGCCGCCGGGGCCGCGCAGCACCAGGCGCGCGCCGAGGGCGATCAGCCAGGGCATGGAGTCGCCGATCGGCGAACCGTTGGCGACGTTTCCACCCAGGGTGCCGGCATTCCGGATCGGCAGCGACGCGAAGCGCTGCCAGAGTTCGTTGAGTTCCTCGGGATAGTGGCGGCAGATCGCGGCGTAGGCGTCCTGCAGGGTCACGCCGGCGCCGATGACCAGCATGCCATCCTGCTCGGCCACGCTCTTCAGCGCATTCACATGGCCGAGATAGATGATGTCGTTCAGCTCGCGCATCTGCTTGGTGACCCACAGCCCGACGTCGGTCGAGCCGGCCAGGATCAGCGCCTGCGGATGGGCGGCGCGCAGGGCGACGAGTTCGTCCAGGGTGCGCGGCGCGTGGAAGCTGCGGCCCTCATACACGTAAGTCGTGCCGCCGGAACGCTGCAAGCCGCGCAAGGCCTCGGCCACGGCTGCGCGGTCGAACTCGGCGCGCGGCAGTTCGCCCATGCGCACGGCGGCGTCGATGATCGGACGGTAGCCGGTGCAGCGGCACAAGTTGCCGGACAGGGCGTCGTCGATCTGGCAGCGCGTGGGCGCCTCGCCTCGGGTCTGCCCTTCCTGCTTCAGGTACATGCCCCACAGCGACATCGCGAAGCCCGGCGTGCAGAAGCCGCATTGCGAACCATGGCATTCGACCAGGGCCTGCTGGACCGGGTGCAGGCGGCCGTCGGGCAGCTGCAGGTCCTCGACCGTGAACAAGGCCTTGCCGTCGAGCGTGGGCGTGAACTGGATGCAGGAGTTCACCGCCTTCAGCGCCAGCTCGCCGTTTTCCAGCGAACCGACCACCACCGTGCAGGCGCCGCAGTCGCCTTCGGCGCAGCCTTCCTTGGTGCCGGTGCAGCGCAAGTCCTCCCGCAGGTGCTGCAGGATGGTTTGCGTCGGCGCCACGCCGGTCACTTCGTGGACGGCGTTGCGGAAATAAAAGCGGATCGGTTCGGCCATACTTGTCTCGGATTTAACCCAGCGTGAAGGTTACCGCATCCAGCCGCGCACCAACCATGTTTAATAAGTGATATCCAATATCATCACTTTGATATAACTGAGGGGGCGTAGGGATGGGTCGTCCGCCAATGCTTGGCGATGTCGATGCGGCGCGCGATCCATACGTGTTTGTGCTGCAATACATAGTCGAGGAAGCGGGCCAGCGCCGCCGCCCGCGCCGGCCGCCCGACCAGCCGGCAATGCAGTCCGATCGACAGCATTTTAGGCGCGTTCAGGCCATTCGGGTCGCCTTCCGCATACAGGACGTCGAAGGCATCCTTCAGGTAGTCGAAGAACTGGGTGCCGGAATTGAAACCCTGCATGGCGGCGAAGCGCATGTCGTTGGTGTCGAGCGTATAGGGCACGACCAGGTGGGCGCGTTCGTGCGGCGCGCCGTCGGCGCCTGTTACGCTGACGGTTTGCCAGAACGGCAAGTCGTCGCCGTAATGGTCGGCATCGTAGGCAAAGCCGCCATGCTCGACCACCAGCCGGCGCGTGTTCGGCGAATCGCGCCCGGTGTACCAGCCCTGGGGCGCCTCGCCGGTGAGCGCGCGCATGATCTCGACCGCTTCGCGCATGTGGGCGCGTTCAGTGGCTTCGTCGACGTTCTGGTAGGAGATCCAGCGCAGGCCGTGGCAGGCGATCTCGTGGCCCAGCTCGCGGAAAGCGGCCACCGCATCCGGGTTGCGCTGCAGCGCCATCGCCACGCCGAACACGGTGAGCGGCAGCCGGCGCTCCTCGAACATGCGCAGCAGGCGCCACAGGCCGGCGCGCGAGCCGTATTCGTAGAGCGACTCCATGCTCATGTGGCGCATCGGGAACGCCTGGGCGCCGATGATCTCGGACAGGAAGGTCTCGGAGGCCGGGTCGCCGTGCAGCACATTGTTCTCGGCGCCCTCCTCGTAGTTCAGCACGAATTGCAGGGCGACCCGGGCCGCGCCAGGCCAGTGCGGATGGGGCGGGTTGCGGCCGTAGCCGACCAGGTCGCGCGGGTAGCTGGTGTCCATGGACCCTCTTGATGGGATGACAGGTATATGGCCGATCTTATATTGACGAAAGTGTAAAGGTATATGATCCGGACGATAGCCACCTTCACCATTGCCGTATAGGAGAAACATGGGCAAGCTCAGTACCCACGTACTCGACACCGCGCACGGCCGCCCGGCCGCCGGCGTCGCCATCGAACTGTATGCCGTCCAGGATGGCGAGCGCACCTTGGTCAAGCGCGAAGCCAGCAACCGCGACGGCCGCTGCGACGCCCCGCTGCTCGAAGGCGCGGCCCTGCAGGCCGGGCAATACGAGCTGGTGTTCGCCGCCGGCGATTACTTCGCCGCGCAGGGCGTCGACTTGCCGCAACCGCGCTTCCTCGACCGCGTGACGATCGCCTTCGGGGTAGCCGACGCCAGCCAGAATTACCACGTGCCGCTGGTGGTCACGCCCTGGTCGTACTCGACGTACCGCGGCAGCTGAGGGGGTAGCTGCGGAGGCTGCCGAGGCGGCGTGATCCGGGCGCTGCGCAGGCGCCGGACTTGCTATCCTGTTTCGCACACGACAGGAGGCGCCCATGTCCTTGCACATCGTCCACTTCATCGGCCCGATCAACCACGGTTCCGCTTGCGCAGTGCGCAACCTGTGCCTGCAGGCGCTGCAAAGCGGGGCCAGCGAAATCGAGCTGCACATGTCGACCGAAGGCGGGAACATGACGGCCGGTTTCGCGCTTTACTTCTTCCTGAAATCCCTGCCCATTCCCCTGCACACCCACAACATCGGCAGCGTCGAATCGGTGGGCGTGGTGATCTTCCTGGCCGGGCAAAAGCGCTACGCCTGCCCGGGCGCACGCTTCCTGATCCACCCGCTGCACTGGGGTTTCGGCAACCTGGTCGCGGCCGACCATGCGCGCGTGTCGGAGTGGCGCGAGTGCCTGGATTTCGATGCCGAGCGCTATGCGGCGATTGTCGACGAGGCCACGCGCGGCGCACCGGAAGCGGGCGACATCCGCCCTCACCTGTTCGGCAATGCGCGCATCTACACGGCCGATCAGGCGGTGCGCGCCGGATTGGTCCACGAAGCCGTGCAAGCCAGCCTGCCCGCCATGGGCGCCACCACCCACTGGTGGAATTAACGTCCGCATTAACGATTTATACTGTTTCTTAAGAGCAACTTAACAGAAGTTCATTTATTCAGCTCATCTGTTTCACCAAAACAACGCATTGACATTGCGCAATGTCTCCTTTTTGGTGCAGCGCTTCCTTTTCCTTGTCTTTACTTTTGCTCCGTGGATAGAATCGTTTCGTTCTATTCATGCTAGCTGCATGCGGACAAAACAATAATTAGAAGTAAATCTTATAAACGGAAGTCCTGTAACAGGTTAACTTATGAACAAGCACCTTATCGCCGCCGTGCTGGCCCTGCCGCTGGCACTCTCGTCAGCCTTTGCGCAAGAAGCGGAAGGCCCTACCGTCAAGATCCGTGGCTTCGGCACCGGCGCCCTGACCTGGACCGACACCAACGACGCCGAATTCGCCCGCCCGAACCAGGCTGCCGGCGCGAAGAAATCGCCGCGCACCGGCGTCGACTCGAACCTCGGCCTGCAGGCCGACATCGGCATCAACAGCTGGCTGTCGTTCACCGGCCAGGGCCTGGTGCGCCATGACGCCGACGACAACTACGGCGCCGAACTGGCCTGGGCCTTCGCCAAGGCCAAGATCAACGACCAGTTCAGCGTGCGCGTCGGCCGCATCGGCCTGCCTGCCTTCATGATCTCGGACTACCGCAACGTCGGCTACGCCAACACCTTCCTGCGTCCGCCGGTCGAGATGTACTCGCAGGTGCCGTTCAACAGCGTCGACGGTATCGACGCGACCTACCAGCACAGCTTCGGCGACACCACCGTCACCGGCCAGCTGGCCTATGGCCGCACCTCGGCCGACGTTGCCGTTGGCCTGCGCGCCAAGGGCAAGGACATCACCGCCCTGAACCTGGTGGCCGAACACGGCCCGTTCACCGCCCGCATCGGCCGCGTGGACGCCAAGATCACCATCACCGGTTCGAGCAGCCTGAACGCCCTGATCGGCGGCCTGCGCATGGCCGGCGCCGGCTACAACCTGCCGCAGCTGACCACCATGGGCAACGAGCTCGACGCCACCGACAAGAAGGCCTCGTTCACCTCGGTGGGCCTGGGCATGGACTGGAACAACATCGTTGCCCAATCCGAGTTCGCCAAGCGCAAGACCGACTCCTACGTCAACGACACCACCTCGTGGTACCTGATGGGCGGCTACCGCATCGGCAAGGTCCTGCCTTACGTCATCCACGGCAAGCTCTCGATCGACGGCCACCCGGCCAACGTGATCCCGGCCGGCGTGCCGGCACTGGCCGCGCTGCGCGCCGGCGCCAGCGGCCTGCCTTACTACGGCATCGGCCAGGGCGAGCAAAGCACCACCTCGGTCGGCGTGCGCTGGGACTTCCACAGCTCGATGGCCCTGAAGGCACAGATCGACCGCGTCCAGCCGAAGATCGGCAACGGCCTGCTGATCAACGCCAAGCCTGGCTTCCACGACGACGTCACCGTCGGCGCCGTGGCCCTCGACTTCGTCTTCTAAGGAGCCCGCCATGAACAAACTGATGTCCGCACTCCTCGTGGCTGCCGCTGTCTCGGCCACCGCCCCGGCGTTCGCCGAAGTGGTCGTGGTGGTCAATGCCAAGGCCGCCGAATCGTCGATGACGAAGGACCAGGTCGCCCAGTTCTTCCTCGGTAAATCGAGCGCCATGACCCCGGTCGACCAGTCCGAGGATTCGCCGCTGCGCGCCGAGTTCTACAAGAAGGTGACCGACAAGGACGCCTCGCAGGCCAAGGCCCTGTGGTCGAAGCTGGTCTTCACCGGCAAGGCCACGATGCCGAAGGAAGTCGGCAACAGCGCCGCCGTCAGGGCCGCCGTTGCCGCCAACCCGAAGGCGATCGGCTACATGGACAAGGCCTCGGTCGACGCCAGCGTGAAGGTCGTCTACACGGCGCCGTAACGACTAAAAAACCGCATTACAACCTGTTTTCCGATTCCCCCGCCCCGCCGGCCCTGCCTGCGGGGCGGTTTCATGGATAGCGAGAGAGACAAGAACATGAGCATCAAGCGCAGGATTTGGGCACTTCCGGTCATTTCGACCCTGATCTTCGGCCTCGGTATTGGCGTCAGCGCGATGATCGCGACCGACGCCCTGAAGTCGATCAATTCCACCGAGCGCGTGGACTACCCGGTGCTGGACGCGTCCAAGGCACTGACGCTTGAAATCGGCGATGTCACCGACGCCCTGCGCGACGCCGTCACCGAAGGCGACAAGGCGCGCATCGACGAAGTCGGCAAGCAGGCCGACAAGGTGCGCGCGCACCTGCAGCAGTTCGGCCAGATCGACGGCCAGGCCGCCAACGGCGCGCGCCTGCTGAAGGAATTCAACGACTACTATGCGCCGGCCCTGTCGGCCGCGCGCATCATGCTCGAGATGGAACAGGGCGACCCGCAGGCCGTGGTCGGCAAGATGCAAAGCTCGCTGGCGGCCCTGAACGCGGACCTGGACAAGACCCAGGCCCAGGCCAAGGAACAGTTCAAGGCCGGCATCGCGCACAGCGAAGGCAATGTGCGCCGCGTGCTGTGGACCATGATCCTGACCGCCCTGATCGTGATCGCCAGCCTGGCGGCGGTGTCGTGGTTCGTGGTGCGCGCCATCTGGCAGCAGCTCGGCGGCGAGCCGGAATATGCGCGCGAGATCGCCCGCGCCGTCGCGGCCGGCGACCTGGCGATGGACATCCGCACCGATGCGAAAGACGGCACCAGCCTGCTGGTGGCGCTGAAGGAGATGCGCCTGCGGCTGGCCACGATGGTGGCCGAGATCAAGGGTTCGGCCGAGACCATCGCGGTGGCCAGCGCGGAGATCGCCAGCGGCAATGCCGACCTGGCCGGCCGCACCGAATCGCAGGCCGCCAGCCTGGAACGCACCGCGCGCGCCATGGACGAACTGACCGGCGCCGTGCGCCAGAACGCGGCCAACGCCAACGAGGCGAATGCACTGGTGGTGAACGCCACCGACATCGCCACGCGCGGCGGCGAAGTGGTGGGCGGCGTGGTCGCCACCATGGGCGACATCAATACCTCGGCCAAGAAGATCGTCGAGATCATCTCGGTCATCGACGGCATCGCCTTCCAGACCAACATCCTGGCGCTGAACGCGGCGGTCGAGGCGGCGCGCGCCGGCGAACAGGGCCGCGGCTTCGCGGTCGTGGCGGGCGAAGTGCGCAACCTGGCCCAGCGTTCGGCCGCGGCGGCCAAGGAGATCAAGGAGCTGATCGGCGACTCGGTCTCGAAGGTGAATGCCGGCAGTGCGCTGGTCGACCAGGCCGGCGTGACCATGGGCCAGATCGTGGAATCGGTGAAGAAGGTGCACGACATCATGGCCGAGATCACCATGGCCGGCCAGCGCCAGAGCGAAGGCATCGAGGACATCGGCCGCGCCATCGACAGCATGGACGAGATGACCCAGCAGAACTCGGCCCTGGTCGAGGAAGCGTCGGCGGCGGCGGAATCGCTGACCGAGCAGACCGGGCAGCTGACCGGTGCGCTGTCGGTGTTCAAGCTGGCCGAGCAGGGTTCCGGCCCGGTGCTGGGCAAGCGCGCGGCGCCGCTGGCCTTGCGTTGATTGGTTTGCTCTCTATATAGATAGACAGGCGCCTGCGGGCGCCTGTTTTTATTTGCGCTGGCCTCGAGGCCGTAGGGTGGACGGCTAGACCCGTGCATGGACATTCCCGCGGCTCGAACGCCGTCCACGCGTCGATCGGCAGCGGCTCTGCTTGCGTGCCGGATGATCTTGCCGCCAACGGTAGCAACGTAGGGTGGGCGCCCCTGTGCCCACGCGTGACGTTCGAGTTGGGTTAAAGCAGCAAGGGGCCAACAATGCTCACAGTCCACGCGTGGGCACGGGGCGCCCACCCTACGTTACCGCCGCAGGCCCATCCATGCGTCACGTCAATCGATACGCCGGATACAATGCCTGAACAGTCTGGTCAAATCGTCCACAAGCGTTATCCGGGCACCAACACCGCCCCGCGCGTGCCAATCTGTCTACGTGGCGCGCACGCATCTGTCCCTATGGGATTCGCTTTACAAATTTGATGCCCATAGGCATCATCCGAAGAGTTCTCCCGCGCGGTTCAGGCCCCCGTGCGGCTCCCTTGTCCTTCCTCTAACAGCACAGCGCATATGGCAGCAGTCCTCCCGAACCCGACTTCAGGCATACCGATGTCGGGTTTGGCGCGCGCCCTGGTCCAGGCTGGCCGCCTGACGACCGTGCAGGCCGATGCGCTGCAAAAGAAGGCCGCCAGCGAACGCACCAACTTCATCGATGCGCTGGTGGTCGGCGGCGCCATCGATGCGCAATCGCTGGCCCTGTTCTGCGCCGAAACCTTCGGCTATCCGCTGCTCGATCTGTCGAGCTTCAACCTGGACTCCCTGCCCGAGGGCGCCATCGACGCCAAGCTGATGGCGGCCCAGCGCGTGGTGGCCCTGGCCAAGCGCGGTAACCGGCTGTCGGTGGCGATTTCCGACCCCACCAATTCGCAGGCCCTGGACCAGATCAAGTTCCAGAGCGAGGCGGCGGTGGAGCCGGTGATCGTGGCCCACGACGCCCTCCTGAACCTGCTGGCCACCCTGGCCAAGGGCGCCGAGCAAAGCCTGGCCGACCTGGCCGGCGAAGAAGGCGAGATCGAATTCGCCGAGGAAGAAGCGGCCGCCGCGGCGCAGCCGGAAGCGCCGAACGAAGTCGAGGACGCGCCGATCGTGCGCTTCCTGAACAAGATCCTGATGGACGCCGTGAACCTGGGCGCCTCGGACATCCACTTCGAGCCCTACGAAAAATACTACCGGATCCGCATGCGCGTGGACGGCGTGCTGCGCGACCACGCGATGCCGCCGCTGTCCATCCGCGACAAGCTGGTCTCGCGCATCAAGGTGCTGGCCAAGCTGGATATCTCGGAAAAGCGCGTGCCGCAGGACGGCCGGATGCGCCTGATCCTCTCGCCCACGCGCACCATCGACTTCCGCGTCAGCACCCTGCCCACGCTGTTCGGCGAAAAGACCGTCATGCGTATCCTGGACGCGACCCAGGCGCAGATGGGCATCGACGCCCTCGGCTACGACGCCGACCAGAAGGCCCTGCTGCTGGACGCGATCTCGCGCCCCTACGGCATGGTGCTGGTCACCGGCCCCACCGGCTCGGGTAAAACCGTGTCGCTGTACAGCTGCCTGAACGTGCTGAACAAACCAGGCATCAACATCTCGACCGCGGAAGACCCGGCCGAGATCAACCTGCCCGGCGTGAACCAGGTGAACGTCAACGACAAGGCGGGCCTGACCTTCCCGGTGGCGCTGAAGTCCTTCCTGCGCCAGGATCCCGACATCATCATGGTCGGCGAGATCCGCGACTTGGAAACCGCCGACATCGCGATCAAGGCCGCGCAGACCGGCCACATGGTGTTCTCGACCCTGCACACCAACGACGCGCCGTCGACCCTGACGCGCTTGATGAACATGGGCGTGGCGCCCTTCAACATCGCCTCGTCGGTGATCCTGATCACCGCGCAGCGCCTGGCGCGCCGCCTGTGCAGCTGCAAGCAGCCGCTCGAGATGAGCCGCGACGCCCTGCTCGGCGCCGGCTACCGCGAGGGCGACCTGGAGGACGACTGGAAGCCCTATGGCCCGGTGGGCTGCGAGCGCTGCCTCGGTTCGGGCTACAAGGGACGCGTCGGCATCTACCAGATCATGCCGATTTCGCCGGCCATCGAGGCCCTGATCCTCGCGCACGGCAACTCGATGCAGATCGCCGCCCAGGCCGAGAAGGACGGCGTGAATTCGCTGCGCCGCTCGGGCCTGATGAAAGTGAAGCAGGGGCTGACCAGCCTCGAAGAAGTGCTCGGCTGTACCAACGAATAAGCGAATTAGGATAAACATGGCTACCTCCCTCCCTACCCGCAGCCGCGGCGGCGCACAGGTCAAGGAATCGGTCTACGCCTGGGAAGGCAAGGACAAGACCGGCAAGACCGTGCGCGGCGAACTGCGCGCCGGCGGCGAAGCCATCGTCAACGTGACGCTGCGCCGCCAGGGCATCATGGTCACCAAGGTCAAGAAGAAGATCTACCGCTCCG
Source organism: Massilia sp. YIM B02769 (assembly GCF_030411995.1). Taxonomy (GTDB): domain Bacteria; phylum Pseudomonadota; class Gammaproteobacteria; order Burkholderiales; family Burkholderiaceae_D; genus Telluria. The sequence goes on along the minus strand of NZ_JASNRC010000013.1, from coordinate 61,804 downwards.
GCCGCAAGATCACCGACAAGGACCTGACCATGTTCACGCGCCAGCTGGCCACCATGATGAAGGCCGGCGTGCCGCTGCTGCAGTCCTTCGACATCGTCGGCAAGGGCCATGCGAATCCGTCAATGTCCAAACTCATCCTCGACCTGCGCGGCGACATCGAGACCGGCACCAGCCTGAATAACGCCTTCCGCAAGTACCCGCGCTACTTCGACCCGCTGTTCTGCAACCTGGTCGGCGCCGGCGAACAGGCCGGTATTTTGGAAGAGCTCCTGCACCGCCTCGCCGTCTATAAAGAGAAGACGCTGGCGATCAAGGCCAAGATCAAGTCCGCGCTGACCTACCCGATCGCGATCCTGGCGATCGCCTTCATCGTCACCGCGATCATCATGATCTGGGTGGTCCCGGCCTTCAAGTCCGTGTTCTCCAGCTTCGGCGCCGACCTGCCGACGCCGACCCTGGTCGTGATGGCGATCTCGGAATTCTTCGTGCAGTGGTGGTGGGCGATCTTCGGCACCATCTTCGGGTCGATCTATTTCTTCTTCCAGTCCTGGCGCCGCTCGCTCAAGATGCAGCAGGCCATGGACCGCATCCTGCTGCGCCTGCCGATCTTCGGCAGCGTGATCCGCAAGGCGACCATCGCGCGCTGGACCCGCACCCTGTCGACCATGTTCGCGGCCGGCGTGCCGCTGGTCGAGGCGCTCGACTCGGTCGGCGGCGCCTCCGGCAACAACGTCTACCTGGAAGCGACCAAGCGCATCCAGACCGAAGTGAGCACCGGCACCAGCCTGACGGTGGCGATGCAGAACGCGAACGTGTTCCCGAGCCTGGTGACGCAGATGGTTGCCATCGGCGAGGAATCCGGGGCGCTCGATTCGATGCTCGGCAAGGTGGCCGACTTCTTCGAGGAAGAAGTCGACGAGGCCGTCGGCGCGCTGTCGTCGCTGATGGAACCGCTGATCATGGTGGTCCTGGGCGTGCTGATCGGTGGCCTGGTGGTGGCGATGTATCTGCCGATCTTCAAGCTGGGGTCGGTGGTGTAAGGAGGCTGCTGCGGCCCCTAGCCCAGCACATCGCCCCAGATCTGCCGCGCCCAGGCATCGGCATCCCTGCCCTCCTGCACGGACGGATGGTCCGACAGGATGCCGCTGCCCTCGGCCCGCATGCCTTTACTGGCCGGGTCGTAGCGGTACAAGGTCGAGATGTGCATCGCCTGCCTGTCGTCGACGTAGCTGTAGCAGGTATTCGCAAAGGCCGGCGCCGGATCAAGCGCCTGCCCCAGCATCAAATCCACGATGGCGCGCGCGCAGACCTTGGCCTGGGCATTGGCCATGTGCGCGGACTTGGGCAGGCCGGCGTCGATGGCGTCGCCGATGACATGCACACGCGGCAAGACCTTCGATGCATACGTCAGGAAGTCGACCTCGCACCAGCGCCGCTCCACGTTGGCGAGGCCGCACCCCTGCGCGATCCGGCCCGCGCGCTGGGACGGGATGAAGTTCAGCACATCCGATTTCACCGTATCGAAGGCGGTCCTGACGGTCTTCGTCGCCACGTCGACTTCCCTCGGCTCGCTGCCCGGCAGGTAGTCGATCATGCCCGGATACAGGTCGCGCCAGGCCTGTTCGAACATCGCGCGTTTCGAGGTGATGACGGGGTTCGCATCGAGCACCACGACCTTGGACCGGGGCTTGTGCGTTTTCAGGTAGAAGGCCACCTGGCACGCGCGCTCGTAGGGTGCCGGAGGACAGCGATAAGGCTGGGACGGCACGACGATGGTGAAGACCCCGCCGTCGCGCATCGCCACCAGCTGCCGCTGCAGATTGCGCGTTTGCGGACCGGCCTTCCATGCATGCGGAATGCGCTCCTGCGCCTTTTCCAGCAGGGGAAAATCGTCGTAGATGAAGTCGATGCCGGGTGCGACGACCAGCCTGTCGTACGACAGCCTTTGCCCTGCCACCACGATCTGCGACCGGTCCGCATCGATCGCCGTCACGCTGCCCCGCATGAAGCGGACGCCATGCTTCTGCCGCAGCGCATCGTAGCCGAACGTGAGCTGCGCCAGCGTCCTTTGTCCACCCAGGACGCGGTTGCTCACCGGGCAGGAAATGAAGTTGGCGGCCTGGTCGACGAGAATGACCTCGATGCGCCCGGCGCCCAGCAGCCGCAGATACCTGGCCGCAGTGGCGCCGCCATAGCCGGCGCCGACGACCACGGCACGCCCCAGGCGCGCTTGGCCCTTGTGCCGGGCGCGAGCGGACGCCGCCGCCAGCGACGGCCAGGCCGATCCGGCCAGCGCCAAGCCGAGGACATCGCGCCTGCGCATCGGCTTACTCCCACTCCAGGCGTGGGTAAAGCAGGTTGACGTTGCGCCGGTTGACGATGTCGAAAAGTTGCCAGCGCCCGCGTTCGGAGGCAGCCGCCGTGGCCATCGTGGCCGGCATGTCGGCGCCCTGCCGGATGCCCGTACGTACGTCGTGCAGCAGGGTTGTGAGGTAGTGGCGCTGCCTGGCCAGCGCCGCCTTCCTGTCGCGCGTCACGGGGCCGTGTCCCGGGATGGTGATCCCGGCTGGCACCTTGTCCAGTGCATCCATGGCGGCGAGCCAGCCCTGGAGGTCGCCATCGATGGCCGGCGTGCGCTCGATGAACAGCAGGTCTCCCGTCCACAGCGTGCCGCTCGCGGTGTCGAACACGGTCAGGTCGTTGTCGGTGTGCGCGTTCGGCCAGGCCTTCAGTTCCAGCTTGCGCCCGCCAAGGTCGAGGGTCAGCCGGTCCTGCACGGTCTCGCCCGGCGCCACCAGCCTGCTCGCGGCGGCGGCGCCCAGTTGCTGCTTCAGGTTGCGCTCATAGGCATCGCCGCGCAAGGCGAGGAAGCGCGGCAGCGTGGCATGGCCGATGAACCGCGGCCTTTCTTCTCCCGCGGCGGAATCGGCCTCGATGAAGGCGGCGTTGCCGAACACGTGATCCGGATGCCCATGCGTGTTGATGACGTAGCGGATCGGCAGCCGGGTAACGGCGCGCAGCGCTATCTTCAGCGCCATGCCGACGGCATACGAGCCGCCCGTATCGATGACCGCGACCGCGTCGCTGCCGACCACGAAACCGATATTCGCGATATCGCCGTCGTAGCCCTCCTCGAAATCCTTGTGCTGCCCGATGTGCACATACACGCCCGGCGCGACCTGGTCGACGCGCAGCGCTGACGTGGCAGACTGCGTGGCAAGCGGCGCGGCAAGCGGCGCAGCAAGCGGCTCAGCAAACGGTGCGGCGGCAAGCTGCGCCGCGACCAGCAGCCAGGCCACATGGATCAGGCGCCGCATCTAGCCGCCCACGTCGATCGACTGGCGGAAGCTGGCGCCCTGGCTGTCGCGGATCAGGACTTGCAGGGTGCCGGCCCGGCTGGGGACGAAGCCGAACTGAATCGAGGGATTTTCGCTGATGCCGATCGACGTATCGGCCGTCATCACCGGCTTGCCGTCGTAGGTGATGTCGATCTTGTCGATGAAGAAAGCGGGACGGAAGCCATGCGTGGCGAGGTCGCGCTGCAAACCGGTGTACATCGGGTGCCGGATCAGGAGCCGGGCCTTGTTGAGCTCGCCGCGCCTGAATGGCCCGTCGAGCGCGATCTTCATTTTTCCCGCTTCCGCCAGCGCCTGCGCATTGTCGCCCGGCGTCGTGCCGCCGCAACCGCCGGATGCTTTCACGGTAACGGTATTCACATACAGGCGGCCGTCGTTCGACTCGGCAACGACATGCACCGGCGAATCGGATTCGAAGCGGATCCTGGTGGCCACTTCCGCCTTGCCGCTGTCCGGACGAAAACGGAATACCGCCGTCAGGGGCACGGGATTGGCGTCGACGAACAGGGTGACCGACTTGATGTACTGCTTCGCGGTCATCGGATGGTCGATGCTGAACGCGAAAGGCACCTGGTCGCCGCTGGCTGCGCGCGCGGGCGCCGTCAGGTGGATGAAGGACGCCTGCTCGAGTTGTTTGCCGGGGAAGTAAGCGCGCTGTAACGCCGCCCAGGGCGCATCGGACGCCTCGACGGCCTCGGCGCTTGCTGCTGGCAGACAAGTCGACCAGCCAAGTGCTGTCAGGCCGGAGAAAACATACAGGCAGGCGCTACGCTGTAGACGAGTATTCATCAAGTCAGCCTTTATCCATGACGGATGCACGATGTCATTGCCGAAGCAGACTGCGCGCGGCCTTGCCGCGAGGATGACTATAGCGCGATTTTCCGCCGCCGGGTAGGCGCGGTGGTCCAGGATCGCGCATGCCCGCGGGCCGGCCATGCGCAATTGCCGTTCACAGCTTCGCAATGGCAATGGTGCTCATGCACGCGGCGCCTGCGTTTTGACCCGGGGTCTTGCGCCACGCTGGCGGACCCGCATGAAAAGAGTCCGGCAAAACACCTCCGGACTCTTGCAGAACGATCCAGTCAGGGATCAGCCTGGCCTGCAAATCGCACCATGCTTACTTTTTCTTGCCAGCCCGGCGCGAACGGGCGAAGCCCAGCGCACCAATGCCCAGCAGCGCGAGGGACGCCGGTTCCGGTACTTCGCCGCCGACGACCGTGCTACCGAAGGTGAAGTCATCGAATACCGAACTGTTGACGTCTCCCGCAAACTGCACGGAACGTGCAACGCCGGAGAAAGCGAGCGACAGATTCGCAAATGGGCAGTAATTCGCGTTGCCGTAGGATGTGCAAATCCCCGATGCACCATTCGTGGTGCCGGGCAAAACCGCCGAAGCCAGCAGTTCTCCCGTACCGTCCAGGCCACTAAAGATGTTGACAACCTGGTTGCTGGCGAAAGGATTCGAGTAAGCGAACGCAAAGCCCGTATCGAAGCCGGCAGCGACATTCATGATCGGATTCAGCGTTGGAAAATACAGGGCGCCGAACTCGGATCCTGCAACACCACTGCCCCCCTTCGACGTGTTCGAACAAGTCACTCCCGATGTATTCAAACAAAGTACCGTCGCGCCTTCCGAAAAGGAGACACCGAAATTGGTGCCGCTAGCGCCGTTGCTCGCCGTTCCGCCGTTGTAAAAATCCTCGATCAATACAGTACCGTTATGCGGATAATCTACAACGCCCTCGAAGTTCAGGGTAATGGGGGCAGCACTTGCAGCGTTTGCAGCCATAGCAAACGTCAACGCAATCATGAGCCGAAGCGATTTCATTTAGCACCTCAATCAGTGGGTTTATAGTAGTGGTGCCGCGACACATGCGGCGGTCCGCATCTGCCCAGCGGTGCACACCTAGCAGCTTCCATGCCACTTGATTAAGTACATTAAAAACAGGGAGTTAATTTTCCTGTATTTACAGGTTGTAAAATTCTCCGACGCTAACAATCCGTCCTGCGTTTATCCGGCTACTGTCTGCATGAAACGCCCGAGCCGGCGGATCGCCTCGGCCAGCTGCTCGCTACTCGCCGCATACGACAGCCGCACATACCGGTCCGCGCCGCAATGCCCGAAATCCTTGCCCGGCGTGAGCGCCACCTGCACCTCGTCCAGCACGCGCTCGCAGAATTCCCAGGCCGTCAAGCCGGTCCCGCTCACGTCGAAGTAGACGTAGAAGGCCCCGTCCGGCGGCACCGGCACCGGCAGCCCGATGCCCGCCAGGCCTGCCAGCACCAGCGCCCGGCGCCGTGCGAATTCCTGGCGCCGTTCTTCGCACACGGCCAGCGATTCCGGCGTGAAGCAGGCCAGCGCCGCCTGTTGCGACAGGCTGGAGGCGCAGATGTAGTAGTTCTGGGCCAGGCGCTCCATGGTCGGCACCAGCGCTTCCGGCACCACGGCCCAGCCCAGGCGCCAGCCGGTCATGCCGAAGTACTTCGAGAAGCTGTTGATGACGATGGCGTCGTCGTCGACCGACAGCACGGTCTGCGGCGCGCGGCCCTCGGCGTCGCGGTCGCCCAGGTTCAAATAGATCTCGTCGACGATGCGCCAGGCGCCGCGCTCGCGCGCCCAGTCGCAGATCGCGCGCAGTTCGGCCAGCGGGACCGAGGTGCCGGTCGGGTTCGATGGCGTGGCGATCATCAGGCCTTGCGTCTTGTCGCTCCAATTGGCGCGCACGCTGGCGGCGTCGAGCTGGAAACGCGAGGCGGCATCGGTGGCCACCAGTTTCACCTGGGCGCCGAAGCTGCTCAGGAACTGGCGGTTGCAAGGGTAAGAGGGGTCGCCGACCAGCACTTCGTCGCCGCTGTCGACCAGGGCGGCGGTCACCAGCAGCAGCGCGGCCGAGGCGCCGGCGGTAACGATGATGCGGTTCGGGGAAATCGTCACGCCATGCTCGCGCAGATAGAAACCGGCGATCGCCGCGCGCAGGGCCGGCGTGCCGAGGGCGCCGGTATAAGGCAGCGGGCCGTCGACGGCGCTGCGCGCGGCCTCGAGCACGGCAGGAGGCGGGCCGAAGTCGGGTTCGCCCAGGCTGAGCTTGATGACGGGGTGGCCTTGCGCTTCCAGGGCGGCGGCGCGCTTGCCGAACTCCATGGCGAAGAAGGGATCGATGGACTGGGCGCGTTGGGATATTTTCATGAAGGTTTTCCGGTGAGACTGAGCGTGGAAGATTCTAACTGCCGCAACCCGCCACCGGAAAGCAGGCTGCCGAATAAAGCGGGCCGCGAGCGGGCGCGGCCCGGCTGCTGCCTCATGCTTCCTCGGTCGACAGCTCCTCGTTGCGCTCCATCTCGACGATTGCCACGCCGCCACCGAGCGAGGCGCCGGTACGCGGCCAGCGCGCCTTGAGGAAACGGTCCTTGCCGACCCAGGCCTGCGACACGCTGTCGCTCTGGTTGCCGCCGAGGATGAGGTAGGCATCGCTCGATTCGCCGCTGTAAAAGCCGACATGGCCTTTCCAGCCCTCCTTCTTCTCGCGCCAGAACACCATGACGGCGCCGTAGCGCGGCGGCGTCGGGTCGCCGAACTTCAGCCATTCGCGGGCACCGAGCGGGTTGTTGGGCGGGATTTCCTCCGGCATGGTCGAGCCGATGCAATGCCCGACGAACAGGCCGCACCAGGCGATGTTATCGTCCGGATAGTGCAGCTCGAGGTTCCGGGCCCAGTCCAGAATGTCCTGGTTATTGAGCGAGCCCCGCCCTTCCCTCGTGCCGAGCAGGGCCTGCGCCTGCGTCATCCAGGGCAGCAGCGGCGCGTTCATGCGCGGCACGTCGCCGCGGAACAGGCGCGACATCGTCCGCGGCCCGACGATGCCGTCGACCACCAGCCCTTCGCTTTCCTGGAACGCGCGCACCGCCTCGATGGTGCGCCTGCCCCAGACACCGTCTACCACGCCCGGAAAGAACCCGGCGTTCACCAGCGCCTGCTGGATCCTGGCCACGTCTGCGTTGTTCATGCTTGCCCCCATTCCCTTTCGACAGCCTGATTGCTCGCCCATGTTCCCCGCAGCGCGAGGAACGCTCTTCCTTGCTCCGCCTTTCCTTGTTCACCATATGCGGCTCGACTGTGCTGGATCAGCACGGCCTGAGCCGGGAGATGCTTCATCAACCCGGCTCGTCAATACTACGCGCTGTTATGCAGGGCGGATAAGAATCGCGTGTCCAGGCATTGTCCAGTTGTCAAATCGCCACCAAAGACGGTGCCGTCGTTCGACGCGGCGCCGGCGCCCGACGATGTGGCGCCAAGACGCATTTCAAGAAACCCCGAAAACACCTAAAATAGATTGATCTGAGGAACCACCTCGCCTAACGTCATCGGAAGCCCGCCTTTTGGAAACTCTTCTCTTCGCCGCCCCCGCCTCGCTTGGCCCCACCCTCGTCGCCGGCCTGTTCGGCCTGTTGATCGGCAGTTTCCTGAACGTGGTCATCCACCGCATCCCGAAGATGATGCAGCGCGAGTCCGACAACTATGTGGCAAACGAACTCGGCAAGGAGCTGCCGCACACCGACCGCTACAACCTGATGGTGCCGCGCTCCTGCTGCCCGCACTGCGGCCACCAGATCACGGCGCTCGAGAACATCCCCGTGGTCAGCTGGCTGGCCCTCGGCGGCAAATGCCGCAAGTGCAAGGCGCCGATCTCGCCGCGCTATCCGGTGGTCGAGCTGATTACCGGTTTGCTGTCGGCCTTCCTGGTCTGGACCTTCGGCTCCGGCGTCGCCGGCCTGGGCACGCTGCTGTTCGTGTACCTGCTGATCGCGATGACGTATATCGACTACGACACCAAGCTGCTGCCCGACGACCTGACCCTGCCCCTGCTCTGGGCCGGTCTGCTCATCAACATCAACGGCACCTTCGTGCCGCTGCAGGACGCCGTGATCGGCGCGGCGGCCGGCTACCTGGTGCTGTGGGGCGTGTACTGGCTGTTCAAGCTGGTTACCGGCAAGGAAGGCATGGGCTACGGCGACTTCAAGCTGCTCGCCGCGCTGGGCGCCTGGATGGGCTGGACCATGCTGCCGGCCATCATCCTGCTGTCCTCGGTGGTCGGCGCGGTGGTCGGCATCAGCCTGATCGTGTTCGCCAAGCGCGGGCGCGACAACCCGATTCCCTTCGGCCCCTACCTGGCGGCGGCCGGCCTGATCGCCCTGGTCTGGGGCCGGGAGCTCACGGCCGGCTTCCAGGGTATCGTCGCCGGATGAGCATGGACACGGCCCCCGCACCGGCCTTTTCGGTCGGCCTGACCGGCGGCATCGGCTGCGGCAAGACCACAGTGGCCGACATGTTCGGCGCGCTCGGCGCCTCGCTGGTCGATACCGACGCCATCGCCCACGCCCTCACTGCCCCGCATGGCGCGGCGATGCCGGCCATCCTCGGCGCATTCGGCGCCGATTTCGCCAGCGCCGATGGCGCCATGGACCGTGCGAAGATGCGCGCGCTGGTGTTTTCCGATCCCGGCGCCCGCGCGCGCCTGGAAGCCATCCTGCACCCGCGCATCCGCGAGGCGACGGCGGCCGCGGCGGCGATCGCCACCGGCCCGTACACGATCTTCGTCGTGCCGCTGCTGATCGAGTCCGGGACCTGGGCCGGCCGCGTGACGCGCGTGCTGGCCATCGACTGCCCGGAAGAGATGCAGGTGGCGCGCGTCATGGCCCGCAACGGCATGGCGGAGGAACAGGTGCGCGCCATCATGGCGACCCAGGTCACGCGCGCCCAGCGCCTGGCGGCGGCCGACGACGTGGTCGTCAACGACGCCGGCCTGGCCGCCTTGCGACCACAAGTCGAACGCCTGCACGCGTTTTATCTCGCCGAATCGCGCCGAATCGCGCCGGATCGGGGCGTGAAGTAGCCTTGATACAAGCCTTGATACAAGGCTTCTACAATCGAAGGTTTGTAATTTTGCGTCGCATGGTTCAGAATCACGAAGTTGCTTGCCAGCCCACATTCAGAGGAATGTCACTTTGATCGTCTACGAATATCCTTTCAACGAGCGGATTCGCACGTTGTTGCGGCTGGAAGACCTGTACGAGAAGTTCAAGTTCTTTGTGCACCAGGAACACCCGATGCAGCACCACGTCGCGCTGGCGACGATCTTCGACATGCTGGAAGTGGCCGGCCGCGCCGACCTGAAGTCCGACCTGCTGCAGGAACTCGAGCGCCAGAAGCAGAGCCTGCTGGCCTACCGCAGCAATCCGAACGTGGCCCCGGAAGCGCTGGACGCCGTGCTCGCCGAACTCGACCAGGTCAGCAGCGCCCTCGGCGCCGCCCAGGGCAAGACCGGCCAGAACGTGCGCGACAATGAGTGGCTGATGAGCATCCGCGGCCGCACCATCATTCCCGGCGGCGCCTGCGAATTCGACCTGCCTTCCTACTATGCCTGGCAACAGCGTCCGGCCGAGCAGCGCCACGCCGACATCATGGGCTGGTTCGGTCCGCTCGAGCCGCTGTGCGACGCCCTCGCCCTGGTGCTGCGCCTGCTGCGCGACTCGGGCGGCCCGGCCAGGATGGTGGCCAGCGGCGGCAGCTACCAGCAGATGTTGCAGGGGAAGGTGTACCATATGCTGCGCCTGGGACTGGACGAATCGCTCGGTGCGATTCCCGAAATCTCGGCCAACAAGTACATGCTGTGGGTACGCTTCACCACCCAGGACGGCGATCTGAAGCCGAAATCGCTGGAAGAAGACGTGCCTTTCGAACTGACCCTCTGTAATTTTTAAGTATTCGCGTGCCATGACCGTTGTAGCCTGCCCTACCTGCGCCAAGAAAGTCGAGTGGACCGAGGCGAACAAATACCGCCCGTTCTGCTCGGAGCGCTGCAAACAGATCGACCTGGGCGCCTGGGCCGAAGAGAAGTACACCATCCCCGCAGCCGCGCCGAACGAGTCGCTCGACGACCCGCTGGCCGACGACAAACACTGATCTTGAAGCGGCCATCCGGATTCCTCGTCCGTTTGGCCCTGGCCGCGATTCGCGGCTACCAGCGTCACCTCTCCCCCCATAAAGGCTTTTCCTGCGCCTACCGCGTTGCGACCGGGCGCGCCAGTTGTTCGCGCCATGGCTACCGCGTGATCGAACGCTTCGGGCTGTGGTCCGGACTGGCGCTGTTGCGGCGCCGCTTGCGGCTGTGCGGCGCGACCTATCGCAGCCGCGTCGCCGTGCGCAACCCGGTGCTGCATCACCAGCGCGGCGACTGCGTGCCTTGCGATTGCGATGCCGGTTGTTTGCCGGATTTGCCCTGCAGCGGCAAGAGCGCGGCGCGCGGCGGCGGCGACTGCATCGCCGAGTGCGGCTGCGACGTGCTGGGACATTACCTGGAAGAGAAGGCCGAGCGCGCGAAGGCGCGCTGGCGGCGCTGGCGCGAGCGGCGCCGCGCGGGGAGGCGGGAACCGCCACGCCGATAGCGGCCTGCGGCCGTGATTGATGGCTTGCGGCGTTAAAGATGGCCTGCGGCGGCGTCGATGGCTTGCGCTGTTATCGATGGCCTGCGGCCTCGACCGTACGGTGTGCACGCCGTGCCCACGCGGTGACGTGTTCGTCCGTTAGTCAGCGGCAGGGAGATGTCGCCCGCAAGCGCATGAAAATGGACGTGGCCAGGTTTTAAGCCTGCGAGCGATACCTTGCCGCAGCGGGTGCATGGATAAGCACGTAACCGCGTGGGCACGGCGTGCCCACCGTACGGGTCAGGCGCCGCAGGACGTGCCCACGGCATCCATCAATCAAGCCGTGACGACAATCCCACCCGGCATCTGCACCGGCTTGTTGCCGCTGCCATAGCGGTCCATGAACAGGCCTTCCAGCCCGATCTCCGGCTGGCGGCCCGAGACCATGTCGGCCAGCACGCGGCCCGAGCCGCAGGCCATGGTCCAGCCCAGGGTGCCGTGGCCGGTGTTCAGGAACAGGTTGCGGTACGGCGTCGGGCCGACCACCGGGGTGCCGTCCGGCGTCATCGGACGCAAGCCGCACCAGAACTCGGCCTTCGACACGTCGCCGCCCTGCGGGAACAGATCGGTCACCGAGTGCTCCAGCGTGTCGCGCCTGGCCTGGTGCAGGGTCAGGTCGAAGCCGGACAGTTCGGCCGTGCCGCCGACGCGGATGCGGTTGCCGAGACGCGTGATCGCCACCTTGAAGGTCTCGTCCATCACCGTCGATTCCGGCGCACCCGACGCATCGGTGATCGGCACGGTGATCGAGTAGCCCTTGACCGGGTACACGGGGATCTTGATGCCAACTTGTTTCAACACGAACGGCGAGTAGCTGCCCAGCGCCAGCACGAAGGAATCGGCCTTCAGCTCGCCCTGCGAGGTGACCACGCCGGTGACCTTGTCGCCTTCCACGGACAGGCGCTTGATCTCGACGCCATGGCGGAAGGTCACGCCCAGCGCCTTGGCCATCTCGGCCAGTTTCTGGGTGAACTTGAAGCAATCGCCGGTTTCGTCGTTCGGCAGCAGCAGGCCGCCGACGAACTTGCCGCGCACCTTGCTCAGCGCCGGCTCGTAGGTTTCGCAGCCGGCCGGGTCCAGCACCTTGTACGGCACGCCATATTGTTCGAGCACGGCGATGTCGGTGGCAGCGCCCTCTAACTGCTTTTGCGTGCGGAACAGCTGCAGGGTGCCCTGGCTGCGCTCGTCGTAGGCGATGCCGGTGTCGCGGCGCAATTGGACCAGCACGTCGCGGCTGTACTCGGCCAGGCGCACCATGCGGCCCTTGTTGATCTGGTAGCGCTTGTGGTTGCAGTTGGCCAGCATAGCCAGGATCCAGCGCCACTGGTTCGGGTCCATCTTCGGGCGGATCACCAGCGGGCTGTGCTGCATCATCAGCCATTTCACGGCTTTCGCCGGCACGCCCGGGCCGGCCCAGGGCGAGGCGTAGCCGGGCGAGATTTCGCCGGCGTTGCCATAGCTGGTTTCCATGCCGGCGCCCGGCTGGCGGTCGATGACGGTGACGTCGTGCCCTGCCTGGGCCAGGTAATATGCCGTGGTGGTGCCGATGACACCACTACCCAAGACGATGATTTTCACAGGAGTCCTTGAACAGAGGTTGACTGCTTTTACCTTGCGTAGCGCAGCTGATCGAGCCACTCGAGCAAGGGGATGGTTGCGGGCAGCAGCGGGGTAAGGCCGACTGCCCCTTGCCACGCAAAGGCCTGGCCTTCCAGGCTCTGCGGTTCGCCGCGCCAGTCGCGGCTGATATAAAAATGGAGCCGCACATGGGCGTGCTCGTAGACGTGTTCGACGCAGCACCACTCCTCTGCCGCGATGATCTCGACGCCGAGTTCCTCGACGAATTCGCGCTGCAGGGCGGCGAAGATGGCTTCGCCCAGCTCGACTTTACCGCCCGGGAATTCCCAGTAGCCGGCATACGGCTTGCCCGCCGGGCGCTGGCCGAGCAGCACGTCGCCGTTCGGGCGCATCACGATCCCGACCGCCACGTCGATCGGCCTGGTTGCGGCTTGCTGCATGAGAGAGTCCGGTTGGAAAACCCGGTATTGTACGCCAGGCGCGGGCGTAGAAAATCATGGGTGTTGCGTTCCCGTCGATAGAAAATTGCGTGGGGGGATAACCCGGGTGTATGGGTTCGTAGGGTGGGCACCTGTGCCCACGCGGTATGGCACGGGTCCGTTGTCGAAACGATTATTCGATATGCAAACGTTGAACCGCGTGGACACAGGTGTCCACCCTACAAAGCCGGTCAATGTTCCGTATCAAATCCGGCATCGGTGGGTAATTTTCCGGCGTAGTCTTTCGCAAACTGCCACGCCACCCGCCCCGAGCGCGAGCCGCGCCCCAGCGCCCATTGCAGCGCCAGCGGCCGCGCCGCCTCGATCTGCTCCGGCGTGCAGCCGAAGCTGGCCAGCCAGTGCGCCACGATGCCGAGGTAATCGTCCTGGCGGAAGGGATAGAACGACAGCCACAAGCCGAAGCGCTCGGACAGCGAAATCTTCTCCTCGACCGTCTCGCCCGGGTGCAGGTCGCCATCCTCCCCATGCTTGTAGCCCGCGTTATCCGACATCTTCTCCGGCATCAGGTGGCGCCGGTTCGAGGTCGCATAGATCAGCACATTGTCCGACTGCGCCGAGATGCTGCCGTCCAGCGCCACCTTCAGCGCCTTGTAGCCGGCCTCGCCTTCCTCGAACGACAAATCGTCGCAGAAGATGACGAAGCGCTCCGGCCGCGCCGCCACCAGATCGACGATGTCGGGCAAGTCGGCCAGATCCGCCTTGTCGACCTCGATCAGGCGCAGGCCCTGGTCGGCGAAATCGTTGAGGCAGGCCTTGATGAGCGAGGACTTGCCGGTCCCGCGCGCGCCCGTCAGCAGCACGTTGTTGGCCGGACGGCGCTCGACGAACTGGCGCGTGTTCTGCTCCAGCTGGCGCTTTTGCGCGTCCACGTGCTGCAGATCGGCGAAGCGGATGGTCGAGGCGTGCGCCACCGGCTGCAGCCAGCTCCCATTACCGCCCGCGCGCCGGCGCCAGCGGAAGGCAAAGCTGCGCTTCCAGTCCGGCTCGCGCGGCACGGGCGGCGGCAGCACCGCCTCCAGCCGCGCCATCAGCGCTTCGGCGCGGTGCAGGAATTGTTCCAGCGGCGTCATGCGATCAGGCCCGCTTAGGAGCGGTAGTCGGCGTTGATGCTGACGTAGTCGTGCGACAGGTCGCAGGTCCAGACCGTGGCCGTGGCGTCGCCGCGCGCGATCTTCACGCGCACAGTGATTTCGGCCTGCTTCATCACGCGCTGGCCATCGGCTTCCTGGTAATCCGGATTGCGTCCGCCGGCCTTGGCGACCCAGACGTCGTCCAGGTACAGGTCCAGCTTGGTGACGTCGAGGTCGTCGACGCCGGCATAGCCGACGGCGGCCAGGATGCGGCCCAGGTTCGGGTCCGACGCGAAGAAGGCGGTCTTCACCAGCGGCGAGTGGGCGATCGCGTAGGCGATCTTGCGGCACTCTTCCAGGTCGCGGCCCTCTTCCACCGTGATGGTGATGAACTTGGTTGCGCCTTCGCCGTCGCGGATGATCTGCTGCGCGAGATTGCGTGAGATGTCGGTGACCGCGTCGCGCAGGGCTTCGTATTCAGGACCGCTGGCCGCGTTCACTTCCAGGCCGCCGGCGCCGGTGGCGACCAGGATGAAGGAATCGTTGGTCGAGGTGTCGCCATCGATGGTGATCGAGTTGAAGGAGCGGTCGGCCGCGTACTTCACCAGTTCGTCGAGCACCGGCTGCGCCACTTTCGCATCAAAGGCGAGGTAGCCGAGCATGGTCGCCATGTTCGGCTTGATCATGCCGGCGCCCTTGCTGATGCCGGTCATGGTCACTTCATGGCCGCCGATGCTGACCGTACGCGACGCCGCCTTCGGCTGGGTGTCGGTGGTCATGATCGCTTCGGCGGCGTTGAACCAGTTATCGGCCTTCAGGTTGCTCACGGCAGCCGGCAGGCTGGCGACGATCTTCTGGATAGGCAGCTGTTCGAGAATGACGCCGGTCGAGAACGGCAACACCTGCCCCGCTTCGCAGCCGAGCAGCTTGGCCACTTCGGCGCAGGTGGCCTGGGCGTTGGCCAGGCCGGTGTCGCCGGTGCCGGCGTTCGCGTTACCGGTATTCACCACCAGCGCGCGGATCGGCGCGCCGCCGTTCGTCACGGCCGCCAGGTTGGCCTTGCTCACCTGGACCGGCGCGGCGCAGAAGCGGTTCTTGGTGAACACGCCGGCGACGGTGGCGCCATCGGCCAGCTTCATGACCAGCAGGTCCTTGCGGTTGGGCTTCTTGATGCCGGCTTCGGCAAAACCGATCTCGATACCGGCAACCGGCTTCAGGTCGGCGGCGACGGGCAGGGGGGAATTCACGGCCATGGTGGTCTCTATGGAAAGATTTCGAATCCAATATTGTACTGCGCACGCGCGCAAGCCGGCGCAGTGCGCGTCCATGCCCTCACCCTGGTGCGCGAGCCGGGCAGTACGCAGCCGCGGCATGCCGATGCGCAGCCGGTGAATGGCCAGTGAATGGCCGCTGTGCCCAGGTCAGCGCAGCACCAGTTCGACGCGGCGGTTGCGCGCGCGGCCGGTGCCGCCGGCCTTCGCCTCGTGTAGAGGGATATCCGGGCCTGGCCCGGATGGATCGGGTGCTCAGCCCTTGCAGTCGCCGATGCGGGTCAGGCGCATCACCGATTTCTGTTCCCTGACGGCGCCCGCAGGCATCGGCTCGGGCGGCGGCGCATTTTTCATCTGCTCCTTGAACTCCTTCATCTCGGCGAAGTGACGTTTGGCTTCGGCCTTTTCCTCGGCGGTGCCATGCTTGAGCATGTGTTCCATCGGCATTTGCAAAGGATCGACGAACTCGCCGTTCCCCGCGTCGCCATTCCCGGTCTTGACCTGCTGCACGGTGGTTTGCCAGGTCTTGGCATCGATCTGGCGCATGTTGATCTTCATGCTGCCCCAGGGGCAGGTATGGACCGCATTCATTTCGCCGTTCGTCACCACGCCCTTGGTGGCGGTGCAGCCGTCGACCATCAGCTTCTTCGGAATGCCGCCGGGCTTGACCGGCTCGATGCAGGTCTGGTTCGGGCCGGCGCCGGCGGTGGCATAGCTGCCGCGGCTGCCGTCGGTGCGCTGGAACTGCGTCTCCACGCCGCCGCTCGTGCCATCGTAGCGCTTGCGCTGTTTCGATGTGCCGGCCGCGCCATGGGAGGCGTGGTCGGCGACGATGTCGATCTGGTAGAGGCCTGGCGGCGGCAGATAACGGGTGTCTGGTGCGGCGCCGGCTGCTGCGGCGATGGCCAGCGCGATGGCGCCGGCAAGGATCGAACGGTGCTTCATTACTTCTCCTGACAACAAAAAACTTAACGCGTGCTGCGTGTACGCTGCAGCTCGGCGGTGAGCGACTCCATGTTCTGCTGGTGCGTGTGCAGCACGTCCTTCAACTGCTTCAATGCGGCGCCAACCTGGGGCTGGCCGCGCGCGGCTTGTTCGGCCTTGACGAAGGCCTTGCTGGCGGCCTCGAACTTGGCGGTCTCGTGGCCCAGTTCCTCGCGCAGGATGGCTTCGCGGTCGCGGTCGCGCGCCGACTGCTCGGCGGCGCTGACCTGCAGGCGCGGGTCGGCCGCGGCGGCTTCGGCCACGGCGGCGGGTTTCTTTGCCGCGGCGCGCGGTGCGTCGATGCCCTCCTGGCGCGGCGCATTGCGGTTCTGGATGAATTCGACGCCCTGGGCATCCGTGTAGCGCTGGGCTGGCGCCTGCTGGGCAAGTGCGTCTCCGGCGCCGCAGGCAAAGGCGATTGCGAGGGCGAAGGCAAGTATGGTCTTGTTCATAGGTTGGCTTCGTAGAACGGGGTTTGCATCCGCACAAAGGCTTCGCTGCGGATCTCGATGCGGTTCTCGCTGGGTTTCAGCGGATTGATGCAGTTCGGACGGGTCATGGCGCCATTCGTGCCGAAAGGATCGGACATGCCGTTCGCCGCCAGCGAGGAATCGTTGGCGGTGAACGCATTTACCGTGGCATAGATGACGCGGTCGACCACGGGCACGAACAGGCGATAACAGTAGGTCACGCGCACATGGAGCAGGTTCGCGTCCTGGACCGAAATCCTCGATGCGCCGCCGGGGGCCGTGCTGCGGTAGTTGAGCGTGTCGTTGGGCAGCTCGCGTCCGGCGCCGGCGTCGAGGCGCGCGCGCGCGAAATCGGTGAAGGCCGCGCGGGTTGGATTCAGCACCTCGATCTTCGCCAGGCCCAGGGCCTTGGCGGTTTCCGTGGTCTTCACCTTCAGCAGCGCAACGCCGTAGGCATCCATCGAAGGCGCCTTGGCGAACATCGGCACCAGCCCGGAGGCCAGCGCATCGCGCATCTCGCTTTCCTTGCCATTGTGCAGCGCGCCAGCGCGCGCCGCCAGCATGGTGGCGTGGTTCAGCGTGGCGCGCGCCTGGTAAATCAGCGCAAACTGGATGATCCCGAACAGCAGCAGGATCAGGACCGGCAGCGCGACCAGGAACTCGGTACTGGACTGCCCGGTCAATGCTTGGCGCCCTTTCATTGGCGCCTCCCGTCGGGCAGCGCCAGCACGCAGCCGGGTGCGATGCCGCTGGCGGCGGCGCTGCCGGCGGCCAGTTCCAGCACCGTACGCGCGCGCCAGTGGCCATCCATGCGACGCGGCGCCAGCGCCGGGCTCACTTTCAGCACGCGGTTGCGGCGGTCGAGGTAGACCACGTCGATCGGATAGCCCATGCCGAAAGTATGGATCATGCCGCAATGCGGCAGCAGCATGCCCTGGCGCGGACCCAGGGCAGCGCGCCCGAGCAGGCCGCGCATGCGCTCCAGGGTCGAGGTGGCCATCATCAGTTCCAGCTGCGCATTGCCCGCGCCCGGCAGGTCCAGGGTGAGGTAGCGCATCAGAAGGCTCCCGATTCCATGAACTTCACGGCGATCGGGAACATCAGCACCACGAAAGTCACGGGAAAGATAAAGGCGACCAGCGGGAAGATCAGCTTCACCGGCGCCTCCATCGCCAGCTTCTCGGCGAGCTGGAAGCGCTCGGTGCGGCGCTGCTCGGCCTGGGCGCGGAAGGTGGGACCGAGGCTGGCGCCCATGCGCTCGGCCTGGATCACGGCATTGATGAAGCTGGTCACTTGCGGCACCTTCACCCGTTCGTCCATGCGGCGCAGCGCCTCCGAGCGCGTCAGGCCGGAACGCAGGTCGCGCAGGACAAAGGCGAACTCGTTCTTCAGGGGACCGTCCGGACCCTTGGCCACCGACTGGCTGATGGCGCCGGCCATGTTCAGGCCCGCCTCGACGCCCATGGTCAGGAAGTCGAGATAGGCCGGCAGGGCCTTGACCACCAGTTTCTGGCGCTTCTTCAGCGAATCCTTGAGCCAGACGCGCGGGTAGACGAAGCCGAACAGGGCTGCAGCGGCAATGTAGAAGCCATTGTCGTGGATTCCGGCCAGCGGCAGGAGCAACGCTGCCAGAACCGCGAAGCCGGTCATCGACACCAGGCCCAGGGCCACGAACTGGCTCGGGCTCATCAGGTACAGCAGGCCCGACAGGCGCAGCTTGTCGGCGGTGTCGCGCATCAGGCGCGCCGGCAGGCGCTGGCAAATGTGATAGTCGACCATGCGCAGCAGGGGCCACAGCATGCGCAGGCCACGCGGCAGCGGGTCGAGGTATTCGCGGTCTTCCTCGGGCACCTCGTCGGTCAGGCGCACCGCGCTGTAGATGACGCTGCCGGCGAACGCCACGAAGGCCATGCCGATCAGGATCGCAATCAGGATTTGCTGCATGCTTCCTCACACATCGATATTGGTGATCTTGCTAATGAAGTGGTAACCGATCGCCACCGCCAGCAGGATGAAAGCGCAGGTGCACCAGCCATACCATTCGGTGAACAGCGGGCGCATCGCTTCCGGCTCCATGATGCGCAGGATCAGCACCAGGAACAGCGGCAACGCCGACATCACCATGCCCTGCATCTTGCCCTGGGCGGTCAGGCTGCGGATCTTGCCTTCCATTTGCAGGCGCGCGCGGATGGTGCCGGCGATCGATTCGAGCGTTTCGGCCAGGTTGGCGCCGACCTCGCGCGCCAGCGCCATGCCCGAGGTGACCATCAGCAGGTCGGGCAGCGGCACACGCTTTTCCAGGTTCTGCAGCGCCACGCCGAAATCGGTGCCGAGGCGCAGTTCGCGCAGCAGCAGTTCGAATTCCTGCGACACCGGCGGCTTTCCCTCGGCTGCCACGCTCTCGAGCGCGATCATCATGCTGGCGCCGGCGCGCAGCGCTCCGGTTACCATCAGCAGCGCGTCCGGCAGCTGTTCCTCGAACTGGCGCAGGCGCCGGCGCGCGATGTAGCGCACCACGTAGCGCGGGGCGACGAAGGCCAGGCCCACGCACAGCGCCACGAGAATCAGGTTTCCGGTCAGGAGCCAGGCGATCACCGGCAGCGAGATCAGGACGGCCAGGTTGATCGTCATGATCCGGTTCGACTCGGTGAAGATGAACATGCCCTCCAGCTCGGAGGCCGCACTCTTCGCGTCATTCTTCTGGCGCCGCGCCATCCAGCGGCTGCCGAAGTGCAGCGCCATCCAGATCAGGCCGAAACCGCAGACGAAGAAGATGCCCAGCAGGACCAGCGTATCGTTCATGCGCTCACCTTGCGCATGCCGCTGTGCACCGCCATCGACGGCTCCTTGGCGAAGATCGACATGTCGACCTCGATTCCGCGCCGCACCAGGTCCTGGTAGAACTCGGGCACGTGGCCGGTCGGGACGCAGCGCCCGCGCACCTTGCCCTCGGGCGTAAAGCCTTCCTGCTCGAAGCGGAAGATGTCCTGCATGCTGACCACGCTGTTCTCGATCCCGGTGACCTCGGTAATGTGGGTCACGCGCCGCGTGCCGCAGGAAAAGCGGGTCTGCTGCACGATCAGGTTCACGGCCGAGCAGATCTGCTCGCGGATCGCCTGCATCGGGATGTCCAAGCCGCTCATCAGCGTCATCACCTCGAGGCGAGAGAGGCAGTCGCGCGGGTTGTTGGCGTGGGCGGTGGTCAGCGAGCCGTCGTGACCCGTGTTCATGGCCTGCAGCATGTCGAGCGCCTCGCCGCCACGGCACTCGCCGACCACGATGCGGTCGGGCCGCATCCGCAGGCAGTTTTTCACCAGGTCGCGGATCGTCACCGCGCCGCGGCCCTCGATGTTGGCCGGGCGCGCTTCCAGCGACACCAGGTTCGGCTGCGACAGCTGCAGCTCGGCGGCATCCTCGACGGTGACGATGCGCTCGTCGTCGGGAATGAAGCTCGACAGCACGTTCAGGAGCGTGGTCTTGCCCGAGCCGGTGCCGCCGGAAATGACGATGTTGGCGCGGCGCTCGACCGCCACCTGCAGGAAGTCGGTCATCTCGCGGCTGATCGCGCCGAAGCCGATCAGGTCCTCCACCGTCAGCTTGCGCTTCGCGAATTTACGGATCGTGACGCTCGGGCCCTTGATCGCCAGCGGCGGAATGATCGCGTTCACGCGCGAACCGTCCTTGAGGCGGGCGTCGACCATCGGCGAGCTTTCGTCGATACGGCGGCCAAGCGGCGAGACGATGCGCTCGATCGCCGCCAGCACCGAGGCGTCGTTCGAGAACGAGACGCTGGAACGCTGCAGCTGGCCGTCGCGCTCGATGAAGATGTCGTTATGGCGGTTGACCATGATCTCGGTGACCGATTCGTCGGCCAGCAGTTCTTCCAGCGGACCCAGGCCCACGACCTCGTTCAGCACCGTCGAGCACAGCGTATCGCGCACCGGCCGCATGGCCGCGAACATCGGATCGGTATCGATCAGTTCCTCGATGATCTTCTGCACCGCCACACGCAATTCGGCGTCGCCCATGCGCGAGACGTTCACGCGGCGCAGGTCCATCGCCGCGATCAGCTTCTTGTGCAACGCTGCGCGGGCGGCGATGCCCTCGGGCGTCTCGAGCGGCGACAGCTCGGCATCGGGGCGCGGCGCGGCGTGGCCGCCGGCGCGCTCGGGCCCGGGCTCCTTGCGCAGGGATTGCACGGGAGGCGGCGCCACCACGCGCAGCTGCTCGGCCAGGTGCAGGCGCAGCGTGTAGTCGCTGACCTCGACCACGTCGTTGCTGGCCAGCGGACCGTATTCGTTGACCGCGTTGCCGTTCACGCGGATCGGTGAAATGCCGCCGCCATCGCTGACGAACAGGCCGCCGTCGCGCACCTCGAGCTGCACCTGGCGCCGGCCGACACGCCAGCCCGACAGCGGAAGCAGGCTGTCGTCGTCCTTGCCGAGGAAGCAGGACAAGCCCTCGGATGTTGCTTCGCCAAGCAGCGCATCGCGCTTGAATAATTGAACATGGATCATCGCTGTTCTCCGAACGGCTGCGCCGCCTTGTTGACCTTCTCTTCGAACTCACGCTTGCCCTGTTCGCCGCGCGCGCGGAGTGCTGCGGCCATGCCGTCGCCGGCGTTCACGATTTCGCTCTCGACGAAGACCACCAGTTCGGTCTTGCGGTTGCGGAAGTCGTCGGACCGGAACAGGCGTCCGAACAGGGGGATCTTGCTCAGGGCCGGCACGCGGTCGATCGTGTTCGCCAGTTCGGCATTGACCAGGCCCGACAGGGCCACGACTTCGCCCGGCTTGACGCTGATCTGGCTGCTGGTATTGCGGGTGATGAAGCCGGGGATGCCCGCCACCGACACCGAGGGGTCGATCTGCGACAGCTCGGTCGACAGGGTGGCGCTGATGATGTCGTTGGCGTCGATGTGCGGCTCGACCGAGAACTGCATGCCGTAGGGCTTGAACTCGACGGTGGTGCTGCCGAAGGCGCCGGCCAGCGGAATCGGCACCTCGCCGCCGACCAGCAGTTTCGCCTTGCCGCCGCTGCGCGCGGTCAGCTCGGGCGTGGCCAGCACGCGCGCGTCGCCGTCGGCGATCGCCAGGCGCAGGCGCGAACCGATGGTCGAGGCCAGCCCGAAGAACAGGCCCTTGGTGGTGCCGTTACGGGTCGTAAACGGGGGGCTCGGGTCGAGCAGGTTGTCGTTACCGGTCCCGGGCGGGATATTCCTGAAGACGCCGGTGTTCGTGGTCACCCCGCGCAGGCCGATGGTCGGACCGTTCGCTTCGTTGTCCCAGTCGACGCCGATGCTCTCGAGCAGCGAGCGGTTGATTTCCACGAAGTGCAGGCGGAACAGCACCGAGCGCGTATAGGCCAGGCCCTGGTCTTCCTTGATGTTATTGACCACCCCGGGCGTGTCGCCGAGCGCCGCGGCCAGCTTGTCGAGCACCAGCTTGTGGGCGACGCCGGAGAGGACCAGTTCCGGACCGACCTGGGTGACGGTGATGCCCTTCTCGCTGCCGACCAGGGCGTCGATCTTGGCGCGCACCGCCGCCAGTTCGCGCGGCACCACCTGCACCTTGTAGGTCTGCACTTCCCTGCCGGTCCAGACCAGCAGCGAGGTGTCGCCGACCTGTTCGCCGATCAGCAGCAGGTTCTGGTCGACGGTGGTGGCGCTGATCACGGTGCCGCTGCCGAGTGCGACGCGGCGCACCTTGGCAGGCATCGGCAGCAGCTTGACTTCGCCGAGCGACATGATGAGGGACTGAGGCGGGGTGTAGCTGATGGCCACCGGCGCCGGCGCCGCGGCGCGGACGGCGCTGCGGCGCACGGCACGGCGCGGCGCGGCGGCAGGCGCCGCCGCCGGGCGCGCGCAGGCGACGGCGGGCGGCGCCGGCGGGCAGTTCGGGGTGCCGGCCGCCGCGGACACGGAGCCGGAAGCGGTGGTGGGCGGAACGTCGGCGGCAATGGCAGGCGAAAGGACAATGGCGCTCAGCAGCGCCAGGAAGAAGTGGATACGGTGCATATGGTCTTTTTCTTGGTGTTGGTTTTTTATTGTTGCCTGCGTTCAGAAATGATCTGGTCTGCGCGGGTGACGGGAGCGTTGATGGTGACCGAGGTACGGTCGGCGGCCGGGGCTGGGGCTGGGGCCGGCGCGGATGCGGGCCGGCTGGCCTGCATGGCTTGCGCGAACTGGGCCTGGACGCGCTGCAGCGCACGCGATTCCTGGGACGGCGGCACCGCCATTTCGGACACGATCTTGTCGCCCTTGCCGCCGACGATGAATTCGATGCCGGCGTCGCGCGGACGTGCGCCCGCGCCCGCGCCCAGCAGGTCGGCGCCGCGCAGCGTGGCCTGGGCGATCCGGTCGCGGTCGTGGCCGCCGCGCAGGACCACGCGGTAGCTGCCGAGCTTCTGGCCCATCATCAGGCGCGCGGCCTGCTGCGGGGTCACCAGCAGCGTCACGGTATCGTAGCCGCGCTCGCGCCCTTCGATTTCACCCGGACGCACCATCTTGTCCTGCGATGGGCCGTCGCTGCGCGTGGCGTCGAAGAATTCGGTGCCCGTGGCCAGCACCACCATGTCCTGCATGAACAGGCTGACCTGTTCGCGCGCCTTGTCGCCGATGTCCTGGGTGCCGCCGCCCTTGGCTTCGTTCTTGGTGAGCAGGTAGAGGTCGATGCGGTGGTTCGGGCGCAGGGTCTGGGCGATCGAATTGACGTTGTCGATCTCGATGGTCAACGCACGCTGGCCGGCCGGAAGGACGGCGGCGACGTCGCGGATCTCCGGCGCCTGCACGTCGGTCACGCGCAGCGGGCGCCCGCGCAGCACCGGGCGCGCCAGCTTCATGCCCTGCATCGACTCGAAGTCGGCGGCCAGCACGGTGTCGGGATAGACCAGGTCTTCCTCGACCGGGCGCGCGACGAAGTTGTCGAGATTCAGGACGGTGCCGATCGGCGCGTCGTTCACCGGCACCGCGACCTGCACGCGTTTCACGGTGGCGGTCTGGCCGCTGGCGGCGAGTTCGGCTTTCATGGCGGCCTCGCGGCCTTGCAGGTACTGGAGCGCCACCCATGCGACGCCCCCGGCGAGCACGGCTGCGATGACTACCAGGACCAGCGGATTCTTGAGCCGGGACGCGACCCGGTTGACGTTGGGGGGATTCGGCATGAGGCTCCTTGACGTGACGTTACGGTGTGACTGAAATCGCGTACGAATACGCGGCAAAATAATCCTTGATCGCCTGGATCACCTCCTGCACCGGCGACGGTCCGAGCGCGCTCATCACGAGCACGACGACGCAGAGCGCGAGTACCAGCAGGTATTCGCTCGATGCCTGTCCTTGCATGTGCTTCATAGCGCCTCCGCCTGGTTGACGACGATGTGGGTCTGCATGTCGCGCCACAGCACGACCTCGATGCGCTCGCGGCCGCGCTGGGCGCTCACGATGACCGGCTTCGCGCGCGAGGTGCCGCCTTCGCGCCCGGCCGAATCGGCGCGCACGCTGTCCCAGCGGTCGGCGCGCAGGCGGTACATGTAGAACTCGCGCAGCTTGTCGACCGGCTGCTGCGAAACCAGGGCGGCGATCGTGCCGCGCCGGCCGTCGTCTTCCTTGCTGCTGACCGAGGACAGCAGCTGGGCGCCGGGCGGCGCCAACGGCGCATCGACCTTGCCGCGCGCCAGCGGATTGACGGCGAGGTAGCCCTTGGCGCTGCCCTTCTCGCCCAGCTGCAGCGTGGTCAGGCAACGCTCGCTGAGGGCGGAGACGATACTCCAGCCGGCCGCGCCGCTGCGCTTCACGTCGAAGCCTTCGGCGCGCCAGGCGCGCTCGACACGGTCGAGCACCGCCGCCGACTGCTCGGCGCCTTCGACCAGCAGGATCGACAGGCGCATGCCGTCGACGCGCAGGTTGTCGCCGACCACGGCCGGCTTGAGTCCGGCGGGAACCTGCTGCGGGCAGGCGCCGGCGAACAGCGGGACGGCGGCCGACAGCGCCAGCACGGCGCGGGCGAGGAATGGCATCGTGTTCATCGCAGGCGGTCCTCCGGCACGACGTCGGGCACGATCTTGCCGAATTCCGGCTTGGCCATGTTGCGGTCCCAGGCGGTCAGGCCGACGTCGACCACGGCGCCGACGGCCCGACCCAGTCCCTGGGCGGTTGGAACCGCCTGCGCAACCATGTCGTGGGTGCCGCGCGATCCGTTCGCGCCCCAGGTATTCGAGACGATGGCGCCGGTGGCCTTGAAGTCGAGTCCGCGCCACTCGTCGACCCATACCGAACTGCGCGGCCAGAGCCGCTGGTAGGACTGGCTGTCGCGCGCGATCTCGCGCAGCGACACGGTCGCCGTCGAGAAGGTATCGCTCGGCAGCGGCGGCACCAGGCTGCCGGTGACGCCGGACGGCAGCGGAAGTGAAGTGATCAGGCCCAAAGCCCTGCCGGCCACGTCGCGGTTCGGCCGGCCGACGGCGATCCCGGTGCCGGCCTGGTCGTAGCGGCGCAGGTAGCGCACACCCGCGTTGTCGCGCCATAGCGGGTCGATGCCGTTGACCAAGGAATTCGCGTTCTTGTCGCTATTCGCGATCACGCTGGTATTGCGCGAACGGTCGTTGAAGAGGCGCGCCGTCAGTTCGGCATGGATCTGCGCCGCGCTTTTCCGGTTGGGCGCATTGATGTCGTCGAAGCGGCCGCCGTTCTCGTACCACACGGTGCGCTCCCACGCGGCGTAGCGCGCGCCCATGTTGGTGGTGTGCTGGACATCGATGAACTTGCCCATCGCGACGACTGCAAGAAACAGCGGCACCAGGAAGAACAGGCCCGTCACCACCATTTCGACCAGGGCCTGGCCGCCCTGGCGGGCCGGAAGAGATGTCGACATTTTCATCATTGCGCTCCAAACGAGGCCACGCGCTCGGCATCGGTGCGGTCGCGCAGGCGCGCCTGCCAGTAGGGGTTGAACAGATTGGCCATTTCGGTCTTGCGGTCGCCACGCCGCCACCCGGCACGGGTGAATGCGCTCGAGTCCTGGTTCGGCCGGTAGAAGAAGGCATGGGCCGAAGACAGGGTGCGCATGGTGCCGCCCTTCATCTGCGGGTCGACCCGGATGTTGGTGGCGTCGCGCAGGAAGGTCGAGGAGGTTCGCACGGTGCCCTGGGCGCGCTGGACTTCGATCGTCAGCGGCACCTGGCCGCCGTTCAGTTCCGGCGACTGGTTCATCGGCGTGGTGAAGCTGGCCACGTCGCGGTAGGTGTCCTGCAAGCCGCCGTTGGGATCGAGCGTGGTGCCCGGCCCGCGCCGGAAGCGCACCATCGCCGGGGTGCGCACGTCATTGAGCGCATTGCCGTAGTTGCGGGTCTCCGGGTGATTGCCGCGGAAGCCGGTGCGGTCGCCATACGCGCCGCCGCGGCCGGCCACCGCGCCGCCCGAGCCGCCCGAGCGGTGGCTGGTGCTCGGGTCGCTCAGGTCGATGTAGATGGGAACCGGCACGTCGAGGATGATGTACAGGCAGACGTAGTAGCCGTCGCCTTCGCTGGCGTCGAGCGACAGCCAGCGTTTCTTGTCGGTGCTCAGGATGGTGCCGCCGCGGTGGTCGAAATCGTAGCTGGTCCAGATCGGCCGGCCTCCCGGGCAATAGCGCGACTTGGGCGGCGCATCCCAGCCCGGCAAGGGAGTGGACTTGCGGTTGCGGATGAATTTGTCGGTCGATATCCCGACGTTACGCTGTTCGCTCACGACGACGTTGGCGAAGCGGTCGGAGGCGGCCGAGGCGCCGGTCGCGGCGTGGCCCTTGGTGTAGTCGTTCTCGAAGGCCCGGATTTGTTTGGCCGTGGTCGCGACCTGGAACGCGCCCGTGCTCACGGATGCCTGCGGATCGTTCTTCTTCACGACTTCGTCCATGACGAACATCACGCTGGCGGCGGTTGCTTCATGGTGCGCCAGCTGCGCCCCTTCGAACGCGCGGATCAACAGGTCGAGCGACCTGACGGCGCCGCCGGCCATCGCGCTGTAGGCGGTGTTGACCGCGCCGATCGGGACCAGCTTGGCCGCCGTCCATTCGGGAGCGAAAGTGGGAATGTTCGCCTGGCTCGATTGTGTCCTGTTGTTCATGCGGCTGCGGGTACTGGCCGCGTCTTCCAGGTAGGATTTCATGCTGACGAGCTGCGCGACGGCGACCTGGTTGGCCACCATCGCGCGGTTCGCGTAAGCGGAAAAATTGTGGTCCCGCGCCAGCAACACAGCACCGCTGTAGGCGCCGGCGTCGGCTGCGTTCTGCAGCTGGGTCTTGGTGTTGGCGAGCAAGCCGCTGTTGAACAGCAGCAGGCTCGCCAGTGCGGCGGCGCCCGCCAGGAGCAGGCTCAGTACCAGCGCCTGCCCCTTGCTGCCCGCTTTCTTCATGCCAAGTCGTACCCGAACCACGTGCCGCTCCACCAGTTACTTCTGGTTGTTCTTGACGTTGTAGTCGCCCATGCCTTTTTTGGTATCGGCGCGGCCAGCCGAATCATCCGAAGCGGCGCCCGCTGCCGTGATCTGGCCATTCGAATCGTTACCCGAGATTTCCTTGGCCAGGCCTGCGGTCTGGTTACGGACGGTCTGGCCGAAGGTACTGTAGACGCCGATGGCGGCCACGGCGATCAGTGCAACGATGATGACGTATTCCATCATCCCTTGGCCCAGCTGTTTGGTTTTCAGTTTGAATTGCATGATTTTCTCCTGTGAATAAAGATGGCTACTGCATTAACCGGGAGGCGGACCGGACGGCCAGCCCGCCGCTGTTAATTCTTTTGGTCATTGGCGTAGTTGTATCGACCCATGCCTTGCTTGGCCGGATCGTTTGCGCGGCCGGCCGCCGCGTTCGCGGCCTCGTCCGCCTTGGCGGTCGAGGCTTGCGTACCCGATACTTCCTGGGCCATGCCTGCGGTCTGGACACGTACCGTCCGGCCGAATGCCGAGTAGACGCCAATGGCTGCTACAGCAATCAGGGCAACGATGATCACGTACTCCATCATTCCCTGGCCGCGTTGTTGTGGAATGAATGTCATTTCACGCTCGCTTGAACATTTCGAAAGATTTGCGACTGCAAACCGGCTCAACACGGAGAGAATCTTAGCGAGGAAGTGCGCGTGAGAATTTCACATTCACAATTAATTCTCGTTTGATTTTTTTTATTGTTTCGCTGGAACTGATTAATGTTACTTTTATAAATTTAAGTTTTTTCTGAAGAAACTAGGATTCTTCCTATGAGATACGGATAAATACCGAAGAGTTCATGCTCGAATCGTATCGAAAAAGGAAATTTAGTTTTTTTTAAGAAATATGATGCATCGCAAAAAATCTGTCGCGAGACAATGCATTTCGTACTTTTTTTCCAACATTGTGACTTTTTCTGATCCCATTCAATCGTGCGCACCTACCCAAATTGCATCTGACAATAATCAGTGTCAGGCTGAAAGTGACAAAGAGTGAGAATCTTGTGTGTGTTTTTTCTCGCTTCGGAGCGTTAGAGTTGAAACGCGGAATCATTGGAAACAAAAAAAAGCCGCGCATAGCGCGGCCTTCTTTGCCTGTTCGACGCGCTGGTCAGCGCACAACCATCTCTACCCGCCGGTTTTTGGCGCGTCCTTCTTCGCTCGCATTCGACGAAACCGGGGCAAAACTGGCTACCCCGCGAGCATTCAGGCGGTTCGCCGCAACACCGTAGTTCTTGCCGAGCGCATCGACTACCGCCTGCGCCCGTTTCTGCGACAGCGCCAGGTTGGCCTCGATCTCGCCCTGGTTATCGGTGTGGCCGACAATAAGCACCTTCATTGCCGGCTGGGCCTTCAGGGCGTCCGCCATGCTCTGCAATTGCGCTGCCGATTCTTCCTTCAGCACGGCTTTGTTGGTATCGAAATGCACGCCATACAGGGCGATCTTGCCGTCGCGCTGCAAGCCGGCGCCAATGGCCTTGGCGTCGACCGTGACCTTGCCCATTTCCGCCTGGGCCGGTTCGACCACCTGGATGAACTGGCGCGTCCGTCCTGCGGTCTCGCCATCGCTCCTGGGTCCGGCCAGCGCCACCTGGACATACGTGAAGCCAGAACCAGTCTGCTTACGCGCGCTAATGTAATGGAAATCGCGCTGGTCGCCATTATTAAAGATATTTACCATTGCACTATTTCCCACCCATTTCGCTTCGCGCGGGAAGTCTTCGATCATCTTCTGGATGCGTAGCTTTTCGCATTCGGCGGTCTCGCAGCTGAACAGCGTCTCGAATCCAGCCGTATGCAAGGCCTGCTGGTAATTGCGGAAGACCGCCAGCGCGCTCACTTCCTTCGGCCCCCAGTACAGGCGATTGCTGATCCGGCCTTCGACCGGGCGCAATACCGGCCCGCTCCTGGCGCGCTCGACCAGGCGCGCCGTTCCCAGCGGATTGCTGCCGTAGTCGTAGAGGATGCCGCCTTCGTAGCGCGAAATCAGGGGATGGTCCTTGCCTCCCGGGCGCTCGGTGAGGAGGGACGCGGCCGATGCGCCGGCGGCGCAGAGGGACAGCGTGACGGCGGCAAGGAATCGGGTACCGGTGGTGAAAACAGCATTCATCGTGATTAACCTGGCGATCAGGCAGCAGTGGAGAATGCGCTTATTCTAGAGCTTCCGGTGCGCACGATTCGACAATTGGACGAAATCACCCCGATGGCATACCTGGCCTGCCGACGAAAAACGCGCATAAAAAAACGGCCGGATCGCTCCGGCCGTTTTCCATTGTCGCTTCAGCAAACCGGCTTACGCCAGCTTCCCATGGCACTGCTTGAACTTCTTGCCGCTGCCGCAAGGGCAAGGGTCGTTGCGGCCGACCTTCACGCCCATGTAGGTGCTGTGGTCTTCGGCAGCGACCGGCGCTTCCGAGGCGGCCACCGGATTCGGCGCCAGCAGTTCTTCCGGCGCGGCCGACGGGTTGAAGTCGGCATGCTGGAAGTTGATGTTTTCCAGGTGCGCCTGCTGGGCCGCCATGGCCGCTTCCGCCGCCTCGACTTCCTCGCGGGTCTGGATGCGCACGGTCATCACAGTGCGGATGACTTCGTTCTTGATCTGGTCCAGCATGCTGCCGAACAGTTCGAAGGCTTCGCGCTTGTATTCCTGCTTCGGGTTCTTCTGCGCATAGCCGCGCAGGTGGATGCCCTGGCGCAGGTGGTCCAGCGCGGCCAGGTGCTCGCGCCAGTGGGTGTCGACGCTTTGCAGCATGACGTTGCGCTCGAAGCCGCCGAAGGATTCCTTGCCCACCACGCCGACCTTGCTGTTGTAGGACTCGTCGGCCGCCGCCAGCACCTTTTCCAGGATGTCGTCGTCGTTCAGGTTCGGCTCGTCGGTCAGCATCTGCTGCAGCGGCACGTTCAGGCTCCACTCGGCTGCCAGCACGCTTTCCAGCGACTTGATGTCCCACTGTTCCTCGACCGATTCGGCCGGCACGTGGGCGCGTACGACGTCGGTGAAGACGCCGGTGCGCAGCGAGGCGATCAGTTCCGAGATGTCGGCCGCTTCCAGCAGTTCGTTACGCTGGGTGTAGATCACCTTGCGCTGGTCGTTGGCGACGTCGTCGTACTCCAGCAGCTGCTTGCGGATGTCGAAGTTGCGGGCCTCGACCTTGCGCTGGGCGGTCTCGATGGAACGGGTGACGATGCCCGCTTCGATCGGCTCGCCTTCCGGCATTTTGAGGCGTTCCATGATGGCGCGCACGCGGTCGCCGGCGAAGATGCGCAGCAGGGTGTCGTCCAGGCACAGATAGAAGCGCGAGGAACCCGGGTCGCCCTGGCGGCCCGAACGGCCGCGCAGCTGGTTGTCGACGCGGCGCGATTCGTGGCGCTCGGTGCCGATGATGTGCAGGCCGCCGGCGTTCACCACGTGGTCGTGCAGCGATTGCCATTCGTCGCGCAGTTTTTGCGCCTGGGCGGCCTTGTCGGCCTCGCTCAGGGCGGCATCAGCCTCGATGATCTGAATCTGCTTCTCGACGTTGCCGCCGAGGACGATGTCGGTACCGCGGCCGGCCATGTTGGTAGCGATGGTGATCATCTTCGGACGGCCGGCCTGGGCGATGATTTCCGCTTCCCGGGCGTGCTGCTTGGCGTTCAGGACGTTGTGCGGCAGCTTGGCGCCGTTGAGGATGCCCGACAGCAGCTCGGAGTTCTCGATCGAGGTCGTGCCGACCAGGACCGGCTGGCCGCGCTCGTAGCAGTCCTGGATGTCCATCAGCATCGCGTTGTACTTTTCCTGGGCCGATTTGTAGACCTGATCCTGGCGGTCCTTGCGCTGGGATGGGCGGTTCGGCGGAATGACGACGGTTTCGAGGCCGTAGATTTCCTGGAATTCGTAGGCTTCCGTGTCGGCGGTACCGGTCATGCCGGACAGCTTGGTGTACATGCGGAAGTAGTTCTGGAAGGTGATCGAGGCCAGGGTCTGGTTCTCGTTCTGGATGCGCACGCCTTCCTTGGCTTCGACGGCCTGGTGCAGGCCGTCGGACCAGCGGCGGCCCGTCATCAGGCGGCCGGTGAATTCGTCGACGATGGTGACTTCGCCGTTCTGCACCACGTAGTGCTGGTCCTTGTGGTACAGGACGTGGGCGCGCAGCGCCGCGTACAGGTGGTGGATCAGGGTGATGTTGGCGGCGTCGTACAGCGAGGCGCCTTCCGGCAGCAGGCCCATGGCGGTGAGGATGCCTTCCGCCTTCTCGTGGCCGGCTTCGGTCAGCAGCACGGTGTGCGCTTTCTCGTCCTTGGTGTAGTCGCCCGGGACGTCGATCTTGCCCTTGCCGTCAGGGGTTTCCTCGCCGATCTGCAGGGTCAGCTGGGGCGGCACTTCGTTGATGCGGTGGTACAGGTCGGTGTGGTTCTCGGCCTGGCCGGAGATGATCAGCGGGGTCCGCGCTTCGTCGATCAGGATCGAGTCGACCTCGTCGACCACGGCGAAGTTCAGGCTGCGCTGCACGCGTTCGCGCGCGTCGTAGACCATGTTGTCGCGCAGGTAG
The DNA here is from genome assembly GCF_030411995.1 of Massilia sp. YIM B02769. GTDB lineage: Bacteria > Pseudomonadota > Gammaproteobacteria > Burkholderiales > Burkholderiaceae_D > Telluria. The sequence goes on along the minus strand of NZ_JASNRC010000013.1, from coordinate 30,109 downwards.
TCGAAACCGAATTCGTTATTCGTGCCGTAGGTGATGTCCGAGCCATAGGCTTCCTGCTTGGCGTCGTGCGGCATCTGCGACAGGTTGACGCCGGTGGTCAGGCCGAGCCAGCTGTACAGGCGGCCCATCGATTCGGCATCGCGCTGGGCCAGGTAATCGTTGACGGTAATGACGTGCACGCCCTTGCCCGACAGGCCGTTCAGGTAGACCGGCAGGGTTGCCATCAGGGTCTTGCCTTCACCGGTGCCCATCTCGGCAATCTTGCCCTGGTGGATGACCATGCCGCCGATCAGCTGCACGTCGAAGTGACGCATCTTCAGCACGCGCTTCGCGGCTTCGCGGCAGACGGCAAATGCTTCGGGGAGGATGTCGTCGAGCGTGGCGCCGCCGGCGAGTCGGGATTTGAATTCCGGGGTCTTTGCCTGAAGCTCGGCGTCCGACAGCTTTTCCATCTGCGGCTCGAGCGCGTTGATCTGACGCACGGTTTTTTGATACTGCTTGATCAGCCGCTGGTTGCGGCTGCCGAAAATCTGGGTCAGGAATGACATGCTAAGTTTCTTATAAAGACGCCGCGAAAAGAGCCAGGGATGATATCAAAAAGATACCCATCGAAGACCGCCCAAGGCAAAAAGCGACTGATTTTATCATGCGATGCGGCCACACTTGGGGCTTATAGGCCAGATAACAAGTGTCGTGCCATAAAGAATGTTATCAAATTGCATCGCTGTACACGTGTCCTGCTGGCATTACCCATGCCGGGCGTGCGCTGCGCCATGCGCTGTGGTATGTTGTGGGCTGATCGATTCCTCCATGTCCCACCAGCCTGATGCATATCTACGGCACCCGCAACAAGCCCACTTCGTTCGAAGCGACCGACTTCCTGCGTTCCAACGAGCGCATGGCGCGGCTGTTGCCGGCCGCCATGCGCATGGCCGACCTGCAGCGCGACGTCGGCATGACCCTGCCCGCGCTGGCGGGCAATTGCGACGTGCTGTCGTTCCAGGAGGGGGTGCTGACCCTGGCCGTGCCGAGCTCGGCGGTGGCGGCGCGGCTGAAGCAGGGATTGCCGAAGCTGCAGTCCAGCCTGCTGGCACGCGGCTGGCAAGTCAATTCGCTGCGCCTGAAGGTACAGGTGATGCGCGCGATGCCCGAGCAGGTGCAGATGCGCACGCTGGAGCTGCCGGAAAAGGCGGTCGCGGCGTTCGAAGAGCTGGGGGAGACGTTGCCGGATACGCCGCAGAACGCGGCGCTGGTGGCGGCGGTGAAGCGGCTGGCGGAGAAGCGGCGCAAGGGCTAGTTTTGTAGGGTGGACGGCTTTGCCGTCCACGCGTTCAAACCCAATCAATACAAATCCAACGTTGCGACGGGCCGCCGTCCGTTGAACGCGTGGACGGGGAACCCGTCCACCCTACGATCAGGTCAGCGCCCACTCCTCGCGCATCTGGCGCACATACGACGGCGGTGCGCTGTCGACCGCGTCGAAGCTCACGATCTCATACGCATCCGGCCGCGCCAGCAGCGCGCGCAGCAGCTCGTTGTTCAGCGCGTGGCCCGACTTGTGCGCCTCGTAGGCGGCCAGCAGCGGGTGCCCGACCAGGTACAGGTCGCCGATCGCATCCAGGATTTTATGGCGCACGAATTCGTCGTCGTAGCGCAGGCCGTCGGCGTTCAGGATGCGGTACTCGTCCATGACGATCGCGTTTTCCAGCGAGCCGCCACGGGCCAGGCCCATGCCGCGCAGGCTTTCCACGTCCTGCATGAAGCCGAAGGTACGGGCGCGCGCCACGTCGTGCACGTAGGACACCTGGGCGAAATCGACCGAGGCGTTCTGCATGGTGCCGTCCACCGCCGGGTGGTTGAACTCGATGAAGAAGTCGAGCTTGTAGCCGTCGTGGGGTTTCAGGCGCGCCCACTTCTCGTTGTTGCCCGAACCCTGGCGCACTTCGACTTCCTTCAGCACGCGGATGAATTTCTTCGGCGCCGGCTGGTCTTCCACGCCGGCCTGCTGCAGCAGGAATACGAAGGAGGACGCCGAGCCGTCCATGATCGGAATCTCTTCGGCCGTGACCTCGATGTAGAGGTTGTCGATGCCGAGGCCGGCACAGGCCGACATCAGGTGTTCGACGGTGGACACGCGCGCCGAGTCCTTGATCAGCACCGAGGCCATGCGCGTGTCGCCGACCACGTCGGCGCTGGACGGGAATTCGACCACCGGGTCGAGGTCGACGCGGCGGAACACAATGCCTGTATCCGGCGCGGCCGGACGCAGCGTCAGCTCGACCTTGCGGCCGGAATGCAGCCCGACACCTGTCGTGCGCACCAGTTGTTTGATGGTTCGTTGTTTGAGCATGGGTCGATTATATCTGCGCTTTTCAAACCCTGCCGGAGCCGGCTATTGCAACATAGAAACATGAATAACAGACTGATGCACGCGTGCCACACTCGTTACGGATGCTCGGATTCGGCGTGGTTCTTCTCGTGCCGGATCAGGTACAGCCCGCTGCCGATGATGATGGCGGCGCCGATCAGCGTGTAGCTGTCGGGCAGGGTCTGCCACAGCATCCAGTCGATCGCCACGCCCCAGGCCAGCGCCGAATACTCGAACGGCGCCACCACCGAGCCTTCGCCATGGCTGAAGGCTTCCGTGATCGCCAGCTGGCCGAAGAAGCCGCTCACCGCCAGCCCGCACAGCAGCAGGATGTGGCCGGGGTCGATGCTCACCCACTCCGGCGCGGCCAATGCGGTGGCGCCGATCGACATCAAGAGCATCAGCCAGAACATCATCTGGCGCGTGCTGTCGGTACGCGCCAGGATGCGCGCGGCGATCGCCGAAATCGCGTAGCACACGGCCGAACCGAGGATCGCCAGGCCGCCCAGCGTCAGGAAGCCGCCGCCTTCCGGGCGCAGCACGACCAGCACCCCGGCCAGTCCGACGACGATGGCGATCCAGCGCGCCAGGTTGACCTGCTCCTTCAGGAAGAACACCGCCATTGCCGTGATCAGGGCCGGTGCGATGAAGAAGATCGAATACGCCTCGGCCAGGCTGAGACGCTTCAGGCCATAGGCGAACAGCGCCAGCATGCCGATCCCGAGCACCCCGCGCAGGACGTGCAGCGAAAAGCGTGCGCGCATCATGGTGGCGAAGCCGCCGCGCCAGGCGACGTACAGCACCACCAGCGGCAGCGAGGACAGCGAACGCAGGGCCGCCACCTGCATCGCCGGATAATGGGCGGCGAGCAGCTTCATCGCCGTGTCCATCAGCGAGAACATGAAGACGGCGATCAGCATCGCGTAGATGCTGCGCAGGTTGCCGGAGACTTGACTCATAACGGTACTCAAACAAAAAACGGCGCCGCAGCGCCGTCGGATACGGAAGGCAGTGGATCAGCCCAGCTGGGCCAGCAGCGCTTCGGCCTTCGAGACCTCGAAGCCGCCCTGCTCCACGTTCAGCTGCTTGACGACGCCGTCGACCACCAGCATCGAGTAGCGCTGCGAGCGCGTGCCCATGCCGTGCTTCGAGAAGTCGGCGTCCAGGCCGAGTGCCTTGGTGAATTCGGCGTTACCGTCGGCCATCATGCGCACGGTGCCGGTGGCCTTTTGTTCGCGGCCCCAGGCGCCCATGACAAAGGCGTCGTTCACCGAGATGCACCAGATTTCGTCGACGCCCTTGGCCTTGAAGGCCTCGGCGTTCTCGACAAAGCCAGGCACGTGCTTGGCCGAACAGGTTGGCGTGTATGCGCCCGGCAGGCCGAAGATGGCAATCGTCTTGCCCTTGACGAGATCGGCCACCTGGAAGGTGTTCGGGCCCAGGGTGCAGCCTGCGGTTTCGGTCTCGACGAATTCGGCCAGGCTGCCTTCTGGGAGGCGGTCGCCAATCTGGATGGTCATGGTGTGGTCTTTCGGTGTGGTTGTCAGAATCCCGGCAGTATGCACTATCCCCGCCTTTCCTGCACTGTCCCGCCGGCCGCTTCCCGCGCTGCCGACGCGGTTGCGCATGCCAGATCGCCCTCGCTATCTGTCACAGAAACGCCATGCGACACGTCTTGTAAAAAGCGACGGGCAAGTCTCGCCAGCCGCACGGCCAATCACTTCACGAAGGAAATACGAACCATGAATCGCGCAAACTGGTTTCAAGTCTCGCAGGAAGGCGCCAAGGCGCTGGGAGTGCTCCATCATTACTCGACGACAGGCACGGGTCTGGAACCCGGCCTCGTTCACCTGGTCTTTCTCAGGGTCTCTCAATTAAATGGTTGCGCACACTGTATTGATGTCCATACCCGCGATCTCATCGGACACGGCATGTCCGTCGACAAGATTGTATTGGTGCCGGTATGGGACGAGGTCGCCTATTTATTTTCAGACCGGGAACGTGCGGCCCTCGCATGGACGGAAGAGGTAACGCGCGTGAGCGAAACCCATGCGTCGGACGAGGCATACTCGGCGGCCTTGACCGCGTTTGGAGAAAAGGCCCTGGTGGAACTGACGATTGTGATCGCCGCCATGAACGCGATCAATCGCATGGGAATCAGTTTCCGATTGAAACCACGTGCCAGGGCTTAGAACGATGTGTGGACAAGTACTTACATCGCCGCGAACAGCGGCACGTAGGCGCGGCTCACCGGCAGCTCGGTCGCGAAGCCGCGCATGCGCAGGAACAGGCGGCTGGCCTCGTCGCGCCGGGTGCCGGCCAGGTGGGCCAGGTTGATGACCGTGGCGCGGTGTACCTGCCAGAACTCGTCGGGATCGAGGCGCGCCGTCAGTTCGGCGATGGGCGTGCGGATCAGGTATTCGTCGCCCGCGGTGCGCACCACGGTGTACTTGTCGTCGGCCTGGAAGAACAGGACGTCGCCCACCGCGATGTTGTGGACCATGCCGCCCTTCCCCGCCCTCAGATAACGCAGCCGTTCGCCGGCGGGCTGTCCAAGCAGGCGGCGCAGGGCCTGCGCCAGGGCCGCGTCGTCCTGCGGCGGCGTGTCCAAGGCCGCGCGCACGCGTTCGACCGTGCGCTGCAGGCGCTCGGCGCGCAGGGGCTTCAGCAGGTAGTCGAGCGCCGCGTGCTCGAAGGCCTGCACCGCGTATTCGTCGTAGGCGGTCACGAAAACGGCGCGCGTACGGCCCTCGATGCCTTGCGCGACTTCCAGTCCGCTCATGCCCGGCATCCGGATGTCGAGAAAGGCGAGCTCGGGTTCGTGTTCGGCGATAAGGGCGGCGGCGTCGATGCCGTTGTTGGCCACGGCCACGATCGCGAGTTCGGGCCAGAGCTTTTCCAGCTGCGCCTTCAGGTGCTGGGCGAGATGCGGTTCGTCGTCGGCAATCAGGGCACGGTGTGCGGAAGAGATCATGGCTTGGGCTTGTAAGGGAGTTCGATGGTGGCGTCGGTGCCGGCGCCGTGCATCAGGCGCAGGCTGGCGCGCTCTCCGTAGCGGTGCCGCAGGCGGGCGCGGATGTTGTCCAACGCGGAACCGGCGCCCTTCGCGGCCGGCGGGGCTTCGGCCCCCATGCCATCGTCGCGTACCTGCACGCACAGGCGTCCGTTCTCGACCGCGGCCACGATGCGCACTTCCCCGCCCGCCACCTTCGGCTCCAGGCCGTGGCGGATCGCGTTCTCGACCAGCGGCTGCAGCAGCAGTGGCGGCAGCAGCGCGGCGCGTGCATCCGGCCCGGCCTCGACCGAGAAGCGCAGGCGCTCTCCCATGCGGATCTGCAGCAGGCGCAGGTAGTTGGCCGCCATCTCGAGTTCGGCCCCAAGCGTGGTCTCGTCCACACGCAGCTGGCCCATGCCGGCGCGCAGATGGTCGGAGAAGGCTTCCAGCATGGCGCGGGCGCGCGGCGGGTCGGCGTCCAGCAGGCTTTCGATGTTGGCCAGGGTATTGAACAGGAAGTGCGGTTCGATCTGCGCCTGCAGCAGGCGCAATTGCGCTTCGGCTGCCTGGGCCTGCATCTTCTGGCGCTGCAAACGGCCACGCCAGAACAGCGCGGCGACGATCGCCAGGAAAGGCAGGAACTGCAGCACGCGCAGCTGGCGCCGCAGCGCCGAAGAGGCGAACAACTCGCTGCCGGGATAGGCCAGGGCCAGCAGCGCGCTGCCGAGCAGGTTTCCGAGCATCAGGCCGGCCAGCAGGATCAGGCTGACCAGCGCCGCCGCGCGCCAGTCGCGCACCGGTGACAAGCGCGCCAGCATCGGTTCCGGCAGCAGCGCTTCAAGCAGGCGCGCCACGGCCAGCATGCTCCAGGCGATCGCCAGGAACAGCAGCAGCATGCCGAGCAGGAGGCGCCGCAGGAAGCTGGCATCGGGCACGGTCACGGTCACCACGCCGGCCATGCCGAGCAGGCACAGGGCGGCCCAGGCCAGCACTGCCAGTCCCGCGGCGATGAGGATGTCCGCCCACAGGCCGGCGGCGCGGCGCTTGCGCAGCGACCAGAATGCACGCCAGGCCTGCGCGAATAGAGAAGACGTTGCGGAACGAATGAGCATCTTTCTAGTCTACAACAGAGGTATCCCTCCGCCGCTGGCCATGCGACGGATCGACAGGCGGGCCGACAGACGGCAAGCTGTCACAAACAGGCGGTGCCGGCCGTCTTGCATGGATCGCCAACCGAATCGAGAATGCCCCTATGACCCTGCCCTCCTCTCTTGCGCCGACCGACAGCTTCGCAACTGTGCGCCCGCGCCTGTTCGCCATTGCCTACCGCATGCTCGGCACGCGCGCCGACGCCGAGGACGTGGTGCAGGACGCCTGGCTGCGCTGGAACGGCAGCGAGCGCGCAAGCGTCGCCACACCCGAAGCCTGGCTGGTGACCGTCACCACGCGCCTGGCCATCGACCGCCTGCGCAGCCGCAAGCTGGAACGCGAAGCCTACGTCGGCTGGTGGCTGCCCGAGCCGCTCATCGAGGACGCGCACACGCCGGAAGCGGCGGCCGAACTGGCCAGCGACGTGTCGGTGGCCTTCCTGTGGGTGCTGGAACGGCTGGCGCCCGAGGAGCGCGCCGCTTTTCTCCTGCGCCAGGTGTTCGACCAGGATTACCCGGACATCGCCGCCATGCTCGGCAAGTCGGAAGCGGCCTGCCGCCAGCTGGTGCACCGCGCCCAGGCCCGCGTGAAGCAGGAACAGCCGCGCTTCGACGTGCCGCAGGCGGCCCACCGCGAACTGCTGGCGCGCTTCATGCAGGCCGCCGGCGCGGGCGACCGTACGGCGATGAAGGCGCTGATGGCGGACGACGTGCAGCTGGTGTCGGATGGCGGCGGCAAGGTGAAATCCTTCCTGCGCGTGCTCGAAGGCGCCGGGCGCGTGGCCGGGGTCTACTGGTCGGTCGAGCACGCGTTTCCGGGGCGGGTGGCCTACCGCCAGGCGCTGGTGAATGGCGAGCCGGGGCTGCTGCGCTACGTCGATGGCCGGATCGAGTCGGCCCAGTCCTTCATTGTCGACGCCGGGCGCATCGTGGCGGCGTTTGTGATCCGCAATCCCGACAAGCTGGCGGGGGCGCCGCAAACGATCTAGCGTGCGGCTGTCACAAACGCGGGCGCCGGATCGTCTGGATGGCATGGAGTGCGCACGGTGCGCCTCCCTTTCCTGAAAGGACACATACCATGTCTCACGCTGCACGCATCGATTTCTACAAGCTGGCCCACCCGAACCTGCAGGCGATGATCGCGCTGTCGGCCAGCGTGAAAAAGAGTTCGCTCGGCCCGCGCCTGGTGGAACTGGTCAACTTGCGGGTCTCGCAGATCAACGGCTGCGGGGTCTGCATCGATATGCACTGGCGCGACCTCGTCAAGCAGGAAGCCGACCCGCGCCATTTGAACGCGATCGCCGGCTGGCGCGAGGCGCCCTTCTTCAGCGCGCGCGAGCGGGCGGCGCTACGCTGGGCTGAGGCGGTGAATGCGATTCCGCATTCACCGCCGACGGACGAGGATTTCGCGGAGCTGCGTGCGCAGTTCAGCGATAACGAGATCGCGGAACTGGGGTATGCGATCGCGGTGATCCGGGGTTGGAACATGCTGAACGTGAGTTTGCAGAACCCGATTCCCGAGGTGCCGGCGCCGGGGTTCTAGTGAACGCTGCGCATTGTTGGCTCCGATATCGTGCCGGGAACTACTACGCAAACTATCACCGCGTGGGCACAGGGGCGCCCACCCTACGCATCACACGTCGCGGGCCAATAAAAAACGGGACCGGAGCGCAAGCTCCGGTCCCGTTTTTGGATACGACCCTAATCGTTTAGACGATCAGTCGGCTTGCTTGCGCAGGAAAGCCGGAATGTCGTAGGTCTCGACACCGTTGCGCTGCATCGCCTGCACCTGTTCCGATGCCTGCTCGCGGCGCCACACGGCCGGCTGCTTGCCGCCGACATCGCCGCCGCCGACGCCCGTCTGGCCCATGGTCAGGCCGCCCGGCAGGCCGGCGGTCGCGCCCATCATCGGGGCGTTGTAGGTGCCGGTGCGCAGGACTTGCTGCGGCTGGACCAGCTGCATCTTCTGCGCCTTGCCCAGGCCGGTGGCGACCACGGTCACGCGGATCTCGTCGCCCATCGCGTCGTCGTAGGCGATGCCTTGCGCGATCGATGCGTCAGGGGCGGCAAAGGCGCGCACGGCGGCCATGACTTCCTTGATCTCCTTGCCCTTCAGGCCACGCGACGCGGTCACGTTGACCAGCACGCCCTTGGCGCCCGACAGGTCGATACCGTCCAGCAGCGGCGAAGCGACAGCCTGTTCGGCGGCGATGCGCGCACGGTCCACGCCCGAAGCGGTGGCGGTGCCCATCATGGCCTTGCCCTGCTCGCTCATGATGGTCTTCACGTCGTTGAAGTCGACGTTGATGTGGCCCGGCACGTTGATGATCTCGGCGATACCGGCGACGGCGTTGTTCAGCACGTCGTCGGCATGCTTCATCCACTCCAGCATGGATTCGTCTTCGTAGATGTCTTCCAGCTTTTCGTTGAGGATGATGATCAGCGAGTCGACGTGCTTCGACAGTTCTTCGAGGCCGGCTTCGGCCACGTCCATGCACTTCTTGCCTTCGTACGAGAACGGCTTGGAGACCACGGCCACCGTCAGGGCGCCCATGGTTTTCGCGACTTCGGCCACGATCGGGGCGGCGCCGGTGCCGGTGCCGCCGCCCATGCCGGCGGCGATGAAGACCATGTGCGCGCCGCGCAGCGAATCCTCGATGCGCGAGCGGGTTTGCTCGGCCAGCTGGCGGCCGATTTCCGGACGCATGCCGGCGCCCAGGCCGGACTCGCCGATCTGGATGATGTTGTTCGCGCTCGATGCCGCAAGTGCCTGGGCATCGGTATTCGCGGCGATGAACTCGACGCCCGAGACGCCTTTGTTGATCATGTGCTGCACGGCGTTGCCGCCTGCACCACCCACGCCGACGACCTTGATCACCGTTCCCAGTGCTGCGTTATCGACCATATCGAACTCCATGATGTGACTCCTCATCTTCAAATTGCAGCACCCAAGCGCCAAACCTCACAAGGTTATCAGGACTGGCCCTTGGTTACTGCTAGGTATTGTAAAAATATGTGTGTTTGTATCGAATCAAAGACGCTTATTGCCGACGTCGGTTGCTGCTTAGAAATTCATTTAGAAATTACCCAAGAACCATTCCTTCATGCGTTGCCAAACCGCCTTTACCGAACCATCCTGGCGCGTCACGATATGGCCTCGCAGGTACTGCTTTTTCGCTTCCAATAACAATCCCAAAACAGTCGCGTAGCGCGGGCTGCGCACCACGTCGGCCAGCTGGCCGCGGTAGTCCGGCGTGCCGAGGCGGGTCGGCTTGAGGAACATGTCCTCGGCCATCTCGATCATCCCCGGCATCATCGCGGTGCCGCCGGTGAGCACGATGCCCGACGACAGCACGCCCTCGTAGCCGGACTCGCGCACCACCTGGTGCACCATCGCGAACAGTTCTTCCACGCGCGGCTCGATCACGGCGGCCAGCGCCTGGCGCGAGAGCGCGCGCGGGCCGCGGTCGCCCAGGCCCGGCACTTCCAGGGTCTCGCCCGGATCGGCCAGCACCTGCTTGGCGACGCCGTAGCGCAGCTTGATTTCTTCCGCCTCGCCGGTCGGCGTGCGCAGCGCCATCGCGATGTCGCTGGTGATCTGGTCGCCGGCGATCGGGATCACGGCGGTGTGGCGGATCGCGCCGTCGCTGAAGACCGCGATGTCGGTGGTGCCGCCGCCGATGTCGATCAGGACCACGCCGAGCTCCTTCTCGTCGACCGTGAGCACGGCGTCGGCCGAGGCCATCGGCTGCAGGATCAGGTCCGACACTTCCAGGCCGCAGCGGCGCACGCACTTGACGATGTTCTGCACCGCCGACACCGCGCCGGTGACGATGTGCACGCGCACTTCGAGGCGGATGCCGCTCATGCCGATCGGCTCGCGCACGTCTTCCTGGTTGTCGACGATGAACTCCTGCGGCACCGTGTGCAGCAACTGCTGGTCGGTCGGGATGTTCACGGCTTTCGCCGTCTCGATCACGCGCGCGACGTCGGTCGCCGTGACTTCCTTCTCCTTGATCGCCACCATGCCGCTCGAGTTGAACGAGCGGATATGGCTGCCCGCGATGCCTGCATACACATTGCGGATCTTGCAGTCGGCCATCAGCTCGGCTTCCTCGAGCGCGCGCTGGATCGATTCGACGGTGGCCTCGATGTTCACCACGACGCCCTTCTTCAATCCCTTCGACTCGTGCTGACCGAGGCCGATGACCTCGTGGCGTCCGTCGGACATCACCTCGGCCACGACGGCCACCACCTTCGAGGTGCCGATGTCGAGGCCGACGATCAGGTTTTTCGCGTCTTTTGTCATTGCTCGCCTGCTTTAGATATGCTTGGTTGTTTTGTTGGTTGTTTTTTTCTTGACCGTCGGCTTCACCGGCTTTGTCGCATCCGCAGGCACGGTGAGTGCCGCCGACGACAAGGCCAGGCCGTTCGGGTAACGCATGTCGATGGTGTCGATGCGGCCTTCCTGCAGCCGGGCGACCAGCTGTGGGTAGACGCCGACCAGGCGCGCCACGCGCCCCTTGACGGTATTCCTGTCCTGCTCGCGGCCAAGCTCCACGCTCATGCCGTTGTCCAGCTTCACGGTCCAGGCGTAGCGCGAGGACAGCGCCAGTTCCTGCGGCACCAGCTTCACCGGCGCGAACCAGGCGCGCAGTTCGGCGAAGCGTGCCAGCACTTCCTTCTCGCTGCCGGCCGGACCCGTGAACGCCGGCAGCTCGTGGTCGTCGTCGGCCTCGGCCAGGTTGGCGGTGAAGACATCCCCTTTCACCGACAACAGGCGGCCTTCGCCCCAGGTGCCGAGCGCCTCGTGTTCCTCGACCTCGACGATCAGCTGGTTCGGCCACTCGCGCCGCACCGTGGCGCGCCGCACCCAGGGCACGGCCTCGAAAGTCGTGCGCACCTGGTCCAGGTCCGTGGTGAAGAAATTCCCGCGGATCTTGCCCAGCACGCTGTTCCGTACCGTGAGTTCGTTCACGTGGCGCAGGCCGATGCCGTACAGGCTCTCGACCTTCACCGCGCGCAGCGTGAACATCGGCCGCTGCGACAGCCACCACACGCCGGACGCCAGGCCGGCGAGCAGCGTCGCCGCCAGCAGCGTGCTGGCGGTGGCGTTCAGGGCGCGTACGTCATGCCACATTTGTCAGCCTTGTGCCTTCACCATCTTGCAGCGCGCCGAACGCAGGATCTCGACGCACAGCGCTTCATAGTCGATGCCCACCGCGCGCGCCGCCATCGGCACCAGCGAGTGCCCGGTCATGCCCGGCGAGGTGTTCACCTCCAGCAGGAACGGACGCATGTCGCGCTCGCGCACCAGCACGTCGACCCGGCCCCAGCCTTCGCAGCCGAGGGCACGATAGGCGTTGACGGCATGCTTCTGGATTTCTTCAGTCAGTTCTGCCGGCAAATCGGCCGGGCAGTGGTACTGGGTGTCGTCCGTGAAGTACTTGTTCTGGTAATCGTAGTTGCCGGCCGGGGCCACGATCTCGACGATCGGCAGCGCGCGCGCATCCTTGCCCGCGCCGAGCACGGCGACCGTGAACTCGCGGCCGGTGACGAATTCCTCGGCCAGGATCACCTCGTCGAAGCCGGCGGCCAGCGCCACGGCGGCCTCGAATTCCTCGGCTTTTTCCACCTTGGTGATGCCGATGGTCGAGCCTTCCAGCGGCGGCTTGACGATCAAGGGCAGGCCCAGTCCGGCCACGACGGCGTCGAGGTCGTCGCCCGGCTTCACACTCGCATAACGCGGGGTCGGGATGCCTTTCGAGAGCCAGATGATCTTGGTGGTGATCTTGTCCATGCCGACCGCAGAGGCCATCACGCCGCTGCCGGTGTAGGGAATGCCGAGCTGCTCGAGGGCGCCCTGCAGGCTGCCGTCTTCGCCGTAGCGGCCGTGCAGCGCGATGAAAACACAGTCGAATTGCTCTGCCGCGAGTTCGGCCAGCGAGCGCTCGGCCGGGTCGAAGGCGTGGGCGTCGATGCCGCGGCTCTTGAGTGCCTGCAGCACGCCGGTGCCGGACATGATCGATACCTCGCGCTCGGCCGAGCGGCCGCCGAGCAGGACGCCGACCTTGCCGAAATTCGTGACGATGTCAGTAGCGGATGAAGTGCTCACGAAGCCACCTTTGAAGAAGAAGTTAACAAGTGCGGAATACCGCTGATCGAGCCCGCGCCCATGGTCAGCACGACGTCGCCGTCACGTGCCACCTGGCGGATCGCGTCGGGCATCTCGGCGATCGTTTCCACGAAAATCGGTTCGGTCTTGCCGCCGGCGCGCAGTGCACGGGCCAGGGCGCGGCCATCGGCGGCCACGATCGGTGCCTCGCCGGCCGGATACACTTCGGCCAGCAGCAGCACGTCGGGGGTCGCCAGCACCTTCACGAAGTCCTCGAACAAATCGCGCGTGCGGCTGTAGCGGTGCGGCTGGAAAGCCAGCACCAGGCGCCGGCCCGGGTAGGCGGCGCGTGCGGCGGCCAGGGTCACTTCGGTCTCCACCGGATGGTGGCCGAAGTCGTCGACCAGGGTAAAGCTGCCGCCGCCTTCCAGCGCGACCTCGCCATAACGGGTGAAGCGGCGGCCGACGCCACGGAATTCCAGCAGGCCCTGGGCGGTGGCGGCATCGTCGATGCCGATCTCGCGTGCGATGGCGATTGCCGAGCAGGCATTCAGCACGTTGTGCATGCCCGGCTGGTTCAGCACGAATTTGGTGTCCGGGTAGCCTTCCTGGCGCACCGTGAAGTGCATGTGCACGCCGTCGGCGTAGGCATCCAGGGCGCGCACTTGCGCGTCTTCAGCGAAACCGTAGGTGGTCACCGGTTTCGTTACCTGCGGCAGGATGGCGCGCACGTGGCGGTCGTCGATGCACAGCATGGCGCGGCCGTAGAACGGCAGGCGGTGGGTGAAATTGACGAACGCTGCCTTCAGTTTCTCGAAGTCGTGCTCGTAGGTTTCCATGTGGTCGGCGTCGATGTTGGTGATCACCTCGATCATCGGCGACAGGTTCAGGAAGGAGGCGTCCGACTCGTCGGCCTCGGCCACGATGAAGTCGCCGGTGCCGAGCTTGGCATTCGCGCCGGCTGCGGTCAGGCGCCCGCCGATCACAAAAGTAGGGTCCAGGCCGCCCTGGGCCAGCACGGATGCGACCAGGCTGGTGGTGGTGGTCTTGCCGTGGGTGCCGGCAATCGCGATGCCGCGCTTCAGGCGCATCAGTTCGCCGAGCATGATCGCGCGCGGCACCACCGGAATCTGGGCGGCGCGCGCGGCCATCACTTCCGGGTTGGCTTCGTTAACGGCGGTCGAGGTCACGACCGCATCGGCGCCCAGCATGTTCTCGGCGGCGTGGCCGAGGTAGACGCGTGCGCCCAGGTCCTTCAGGCGCTGGGCGGCCGGGTTGCTCGACAAATCGGAACCCGACACCTTGTAGCCGAGGTTGAGCAGCACCTCGGCGATGCCGCTCATGCCGCTGCCGCCGATGCCTACGAAGTGGATGTGCTTGATCTTGTGCTTCATTCTTATTTCTTGTTATTGGCGAGTTGTTCGAGTACGGCTGCGATGGCTTCGTTGGCGTCGCGCTTGCCGACCAGTTGCGCCGCCTCGGCCATGGCCAGGCATTGCGCGCGCGTGGTGTTCATCAGGAGCTGGGCCACGCGTTCGGCCGAGAGCTCCCCCTGCGGCAGGTGGATCGCCGCCTGTTGCTTGTCCATCCACACCGCGTTGTCGCGCTGGTGGCTGGTAGTCGATGCCACGAAGGGCACCAGCACGCTGGCCACGCCCGCCGCCGTCAATTCCGACACGGTGATCGCGCCGGCGCGGCAGATCACCAGGTCCGCTTCGGCATAGGCGGCCGCCATGTCGTCGATGAAGTCGACCACGTTGGCCTGCACTTGCGCCGCCGCATAGGCCGCGCGCAAGGCGTCGATGTTCTTCTTGCCCGACTGGTGGGTCACGATCGGACGCACATTCGCGTCGATGCGCGCCAGCGCGGCCGGCACGCTGTCGTTCAGCACCTTCGCGCCCAGGCTGCCGCCCACCACCAGCACGCGCAACGGGCCGGTGCGGCCGGCGAAACGTGCGGCGGGCGCCGGCAAATCCAGGATGGCCTGGCGCACCGGGTTGCCGGTGACGACCGCCTTGCCGGCGGCGTTGCCGAAGTCGGCCGGGAAGCCGAACAGCACGCGGCTCGCCAGCGGCGTCAACGTCTTGTTCGACAACAGCAGCGCGGCGTCGGCGTTCACCAGCGCCAGCGGAATGCCGCGCGTGCGCGCCATCATCCCGCCCGGTACCGTCACATAGCCGCCCATGCCCAGCACCACGTCGGGCTTGCGCTGACCCAGCACGCGCAGGCAGGTGGCGAAGCTGGCCGCCATCTTGAAGGCGCCCTTCACGGTGTGGCCCAGGCCCTTGCCGCGCAGGCCGGCGAAATCGATGCTGTCCATGGCGATGCCCTGCTTCGGCACGAATTCGTTTTCCATGCCGTGGGCCGTTCCCAGCCAGGTGACGCTCCAGCCCCGCGCGCGCATGGTCTGGGCGATCGCCACGCCGGGGAAGATGTGGCCGCCGGTGCCGGCGGCCATGATCATCAGCTTCTTGGTCATATGCGTCCTCCGCGCATCAGGACGCGATTCTCGTAGTCGATGCGCAGCAGGATGGCCAGGCCGACGCAGTTGATCATGATGCCGGTGCCGCCATAGCTCATCAATGGAAGTGTCAGGCCTTTCGTCGGCAGCAGGCCCAGGTTGACGCCCATGTTGATGAAGGTCTGCACGCCCAGCCAGATGCCGATGCCTTTCGCGGCAAGACCCGCGAAGAACTGGTCGAGTGCGATGGCCTGGCGGCCGATGTCGAAGGCGCGCTTGACCAGGAAGTAGAACAGCGCCAGCACCACCAGCACGCCGGCCAGGCCCAATTCCTCGCCGATCACGGCCATGATGAAGTCGGTATGCGCTTCCGGCAGGTAGTGCAGCTTCTCGACGCTGTTGCCCAGGCCCACACCGGCCAGTTCGCCGCGCCCGAAGGCGATCAGCGAGTGGGTCAGCTGGTAAGCCTTGTCGAGGGCATTGTCTTCCTGCCAGGGGTCGAGGTAGGCGAACATGCGCGCGCGGCGGAACGGCGACAGCGCGATGATCGACGAGAACACCACCACCAGGATGGCGCCGATGCCGCCGAACCAGATCATGTTGAAGCCGCCCAGGAACAGGATGCCCATGGCGATGCAGACGATCACGCCGAAGGCGCCCAGGTCGGGTTCGAGCAGCAGCAGCATGCCGACCACGCCAACGGCAAAGGCCATCGGCATGAAGCCCTTGGTCAGCTTGTGCATGAACTGCTGCTTGCGCACCGTGAAGTCGGCGGCGTACAGCACCACGACGATCTTCATGATCTCGGACGGCTGCACCTGGAATACCTTCAGCGACAGCCAGCGCCGCGCACCGTTCACGGACACGCCGACGCCGGGGACCAGCACCAGCATCAGCATGAAGAGCGTGACCACGAACATCAGCGGCGCCAGCTTCTGCCATACCGCCACCGGGATGCGGAAGGCGAAGTAAGCCGCCACCACCGACACCGAGATGAAGATCGCCTGGCGCATCAGGAAGTATTCGTGCTTGCCCTGCAGGTAAGAGAACTTGGGCGAGTCCGGCAGCGCGATCGAGGCCGAATACACCATCACCATCCCGAACAGCATCAGGATCAGCACCACCCAGACCAGCGGCTGGTCGTAGTTCATCATTTTCGACGGGCGTGCGCGTTCGGCGATGGCCGCCTCGCTGCTCGAACCCGAGAATTTGAAGGGGATCTGGAAAGCCATCAGAGCTCGACTCCCCGGTCCAGCGCGATGTCACGCACGGTGTCGACGAACACCTGGGCGCGATGCGCGTAATTGGTGAACATGTCGAGGCTGGCGCAAGCCGGCGACAGCAGCACGCAGTCGCCCGCGCGCGCCAGGCCCGCCGCGCGGCGCGTCGCCTGCGGCAACTCGTTCATGTCGAAGCACGGCACGCCGGACGGCTCGATGGCGGCTTTCACCGCCGCGGCATCCTTGCCGATCAGGAGCACGGCGCGCACGTAGCGGGACACCGGCTCGGCCAGCGGCGTAAAGTCCTGGCCCTTGCCGTCGCCGCCGGCGATCAGCACGATCTGCTGGTCCTGGCCGGCAAAGGCCTTGCCGAGGCCCTGCAATGCGGCGACGGTGGCGCCGACGTTCGTGCCCTTGCTGTCGTCGTAGAAGTCGACGCCCTCGATGTGCGCGACCAGTTCCACGCGGTGCGGCTCGCCCGCGTACTCGCGCAGGCCGTGCAGCAGCGGCGCCAGCGGCAGGCCGGCGGCGCGGCACAGGGCCAGCGCGGCCAGCGCGTTCGAGGCGTTGTGCAGGCCGCGGATCTTCAGGGCGTCGGCCGGCATCAGGCGATTCACGGTGATCTCGACCGGTTCGGCGACTTCGCCCTTCTTTAATTTCTTCTCGCTGGCCTCGCCGGCGACGGCCGTGGCCAGCCACAGCACGCCGCGCTCGTTGACCAGGCCCATGGCGTTCGGCGCATCCGGCTCACCGGTGCCAAACGTGACTTGCGCAGCACCCGGTGCGCCCATGCCCATCACGGTCGCATCGTCGCGGTTCAGTACGCGGATGGTGTCCGCACCGAAGATGCGCGCCTTGTCGGCAGCATACGCCGCCATGTCGCCATGCCAGTCGAGGTGGTCCTGGGTGATGTTCAGGACCGTCGCCGCATCAGCGTTCAGGCTGAAGGTGGTGTGCAGCTGGAAGCTGGACAGTTCCAGCACCCAGGCCTGCGGCAGCTTGTTTTCAAGCAGCGCCTCGCGCAGCACGTCCAGCGCCGCCGGGCTGATGTTGCCGGCCACGCGGGTAGCGAAACCGGCGCGGCGGCACAGCAAACCGGTCAGGCTGGTGACGGTGGTCTTGCCGTTGGTGCCGGTGATCGCGATGACCTTCGGGCTGTAGCCTGCGCTCTCCTTCAGCGATGCCAGCGCCTGGGCGAAGAGTTCGATCTCGCCCCACAGCGGAATGTCCTGCGCTTGCGCGGCCGGCCCGATGGCGGCCAGTTCGCGGTTCGGCGCCAGGCCGGGGCTGATGGCGACAAAGCTCACGCCGTCGAGCAGGTCGGCGGCAAACTCGCCGGCCACGAACTCGGCCTCGGGCACGGCTTCGCGCAATGCAGGCAGGCGTGCCGGCTCGGCGCGCGTGTCGGCCACGCGCACGCGCGCACCGCAGCGCGCCAGCCATTGCGCCATCGCGAGCCCGGATTCGCCGAGCCCCAGTACCAGTGCGAGTTTGCCGTTGTAGTTCATGGATCAGCGCAGCTTGAGAGTAGAGAGACCGATGAGGACCAGGATCATCGTCACGATCCAGAAGCGGACCACGACCTTGGTCTCCTTCCAGCCTTTTTGTTCGAAATGGTGGTGCAGCGGCGCCATCAGGAACACGCGGCGGCCGGCGCCATAGCGCTTCTTGGTGAACTTGAACCAGCTCACCTGGATGATCACCGACAGGGTCTCGGCCACGAACACGCCGCCCATGATGAACAGCACGATCTCCTGGCGCACGATGACGGCGATGGTGCCGAGCGCGCCGCCCAGCGCCAGCGCGCCGACGTCGCCCATGAACATCTGCGCCGGGTGCGCGTTATACCAAAGGAAGGCCAGGCCCGCGCCCGCCAGCGCGCCGCAGAAAATCAAGAGTTCGCCGGCGCCGGCGATGTGCGGGATGAACAGGTATTTCGAGTAGGTGACGTTGCCGGTCAGGTAGGCGATCAGGCCCAGCGCGCCGCCCACCATCACGGTTGGCATGATGGCCAGGCCATCGAGGCCGTCGGTGAAGTTCACCGCGTTCGAGGTGCCGACGATGACGCAATAGGTCAGCGCGATGAAGCCCCAGACACCCAGCGGATAGCTGATGGTCTTGAAGAAGGGGACGATCAGGTCGGCCTTTGGCGGCAGGTCCATCGAGAAGCCCGACTGCACCCAGGCCCAGAACAGCTGGCCGACTTCCCACGGGTTGCTGGCCGAGACCGAGAACGCCAGGTAGAGCGAGGCCGCGATGCCGATCAGCGACATCCAGAAGTATTTTTCGCCGGAGCGCATGCCTTCCGGGTCCTGGTACACCACCTTGCGGTAGTCGTCGACCCAGCCGACGGCGCCGAAGCCGAGCGTCACTACCAGCACCGGCCAGATCAGGCGGTTCGACAGGTCGCACCACAGCAGGGTCGAGATGGCGATCGAAATCAGGATCAGCACGCCGCCCATGGTCGGGGTGCCGTGTTTTTTCAGGTGGGTCTGCGGACCCTGGGTGCGCACGGCCTGGCCGACCTTCAGTTCGGTCAGCTTGCGGATCACGGCCGGGCCGGTGAACAGGCCGAGCGCGATCGCGGTGATCGCGGCCGACACCGCACGGAAGGTGATGAAGTTAAAGATGCGCATCGGACCGATATAGTCCTGCAGGTATTGTGCAAGCCAGAGAAGCATGGTGTTAGTGGGCGTCCTTGCCAGTGTTTGTTGAACCAATCAGGTGATTGACCACGCGTTCCATCTTCATGAAGCGCGAGCCCTTCACCAACACAGTTGCATCAGAATTGCCGCCCAGTTGCTGTTCCAGTGCTGCCAATAATGCGTCGAACTGCTCGAAATACGCGGCGCCCGTCGCCGCCAGGTGGCGCGACAGATCGCCCGTTGCCAGCACGTGCTCGATGCCGCGTGCCTGCGCATATGCGCCAATCTCTTCGGTGAATTCCTTGCCCTGGGCGCCGACTTCGCCCATGTCGCCGATCACCAGGAAACGCGGCGCCGGATAGGCGGCCAGCACGTCGATCGCGGCGCGCATCGAATCCGGATTCGCGTTGTAGGTGTCGTCGATGACCAGCGCGCCGTTTGCGGCCTGCTTGCGCTGCAGGCGTCCGCCGACCGGCGCAAAGCTTTCCAGGCCGCGCACGATGACCTCGCCCTCGATGCCGGCAGCCAGCGCGCAGGCAAACGCGGCGAGCGCGTTGCGCACATTGTGTTCGCCCGCGGCCGCCAGTGTCACCGCGAATGCGCCGTCCGGGGTCGTCACTTTCAAATTGTTACCGAAGCCGCTGGCGGTGTAGGTGGCGCGCACGTCGCAGCGCTCATCCAGGCCGAAGCTCAGGCTGCGGCAGTGCGCGGCCAGTCCCTGCCACACCGGCGTGTAGAGATCGTCGCCCGGATACACGGCGACGCCGTCGCTCGGCAACGCCGCGAACACCGAACCGTTTTCCAGCGCCACCGCTTCCACCGTGTGCATGAATTCCTGGTGCTCGCGCTGGGCGTTGTTGACCAGGGCGACGGTCGGTTGGGCGATGGCGGCCAGGCGCGCGATCTCGCCCGGGTGGTTCATGCCGAGTTCCACCACGGCCGCGCGGTGCGCCGCGTCCAGGCGCATCAGGGTCAGCGGCACGCCGATCTCGTTGTTCAGGTTACCCTGCGTGGCCAGGCGCGCGTTCTCGCCGAACGCCGCAGCCAGGATAGCCGCAATCATTTCCTTGACCGTGGTCTTGCCGTTGCTGCCGGTGACGCCGATCAGCGGGATCGCATGCTCGCGGCGCCAGCTGTTGGCGATCTGGCCCAGGGCCGTCAGGGTGTTCGTCACCACGATGGCCGGCAGGGTCCAGCCGTCCGGCAGGCGCTCGACGACGACGCCGGCCACGCCGCGCGATGCGACGCCGTCCAGGAAATCGTGGGCGTCGAAGGTTTCGCCGCGCAATGCGACGAACAGCGCGCCGGCGGGAGCCGTACGGCTGTCGGTCGAGACGACATCGAACACGGCATCCGTGGTGAGCTGGGCGCCGGGCATCGATGCGATCAGTTGGGCGAGCGAACCGCGCATGCTTAGTGAGTCCTCATCATGGTGAGCCGCGCGGTCAGGGCCAGCGCGGCGTGGTCTGCGTCGGAGAACGGCAGCTTCTTGCCCTTGATCTCCTGGTAGGGTTCGTGGCCCTTCCCGGCCAGCAGGATCACGTCCTGCTTGTTCGCGTGCTTGACCGCGTACAGGATCGCGGCGGCGCGGTCTTCGATGGCCTGGTATTGCGCGCCGGGCTGCATGCCTGCCACGATCTGGGCGATGATGGCGGCGGGATCCTCGCTGCGCGGATTGTCGCTGGTGACGATGACCCCATCGGCCATCTGCGCAATCGCCCCCATCTGCGGACGCTTGCCCGGATCGCGGTCGCCGCCGCAGCCGAACACGCACCACAGCGCGCCGCCACGTTCGCCCGCCACCTGGCGCAGCGCGCCCAGGGTCTTCTCCAGCGCGTCCGGCGTGTGCGCGTAATCGATCACGACCAGCGGCGCATCCTGGCCGCCGACCTGCTGCATGCGGCCCGGCGCCGGGCGCAGCGACTCGATGGCCTCGACCGCGCGTTTCAGTTCCACGCCCTTCGCCAGCAGCGCGCCCAGCACGGCCAGCGCATTGCTGATGTTGAAGTGGCCGACCAGCTGGGTCCTCACGGGCAGGCTCGCGCCCTGCGCTTCGAGCTGGAATTCGGCGCCGGCCGGACGCGCGCGCTTGTTGGTCGCGCGCAGGATGCGCACGCCATCGATGGCCGGCTGTTCGGCTTCATCCTTGAGCGTGTAGCCGGTGACGGCCAGGCCGGGATTGGTGGCGCGCAGCTTGGCGACCAGGCGCTGGCCGGCCGGGTCGTCCAGGTTCACCACCGCATTCTGCAGCTCGGGCCAGGCGAACAGCTTGGCCTTGGCCGCCTCGTAGGTTTCCATGTCGCCGTGGTAGTCGAGGTGGTCGCGCGTCAGGTTGGTGAAGATCGCGACGTCGAAGTGCATGCCGGCGGTGCGGCCCTGCTCCAGGCCGATCGACGAGACTTCGATCGCCAGCGAACGGGCGCCCGCTTCGCGCACCTTGGCCAGGCGGCTGGCGAGCAGCACGGCGTCGGGCGTGGTGTAGCCGGTGACCTGGAACTCCGGTTCGGCCGCGCCCTTGTACATGGCCACGCCGAGCGTGCCGATGACGGCGGCGGTGTCGCCCAGCTTGGCGAATGCCTGGCCGAGCCAGACCGCGCACGAGGTCTTGCCGTTGGTGCCGGTGACGCCGACGGTGAACATGTCGATGTCGGGCCGGCCGAAGACGGCGTGGGCGATGATGCCGGCCTGCGGCTTCAGGTCGGGCACGGCCAGGTGCGGCACGTTCAGGGCGTCGTTCCAGGAATAGCCGTTCGGGTCGTAGACCACGGCGGCGGCGCCGGTCTCGATGGCGGCGCGGATATAGTCGCGGCCGTCGCCGGCATCGCCCGGATAGGCGAAGAAGACGTCGCCCGGCACCACCTGGCGCGAGTCGGAAACGAGTTTGCCGCCCGGTGCGGCGGCAACGATCCACTGGCAGATTTCGCGATGGGTGATCACATGCTCTCCTCTTCCGGCTCGTCCGGGATGATGATGTCGGTTACCGACGAGTCGGGCGGCACGTTGGCCGCGCGCAGCGCGTTGGCGGCCAGGTCGGCGGCGGTTGGAGCGGCGACGCTGCCGCCGGTGCGCAGTGCGCCGCGCGGGTTATCGACCATGACCGCGATGATGAAGCGCGGCTTCGACATCGGCGCGATGCCGACGAAGTAGCCGATGTTGTCGGTGCGCGAATAGTGGCCGTTGACGATCTTCTCGGCGGTACCGGTCTTGCCGCCCACGCGGTAGCCCGGCACCTGCGCCTTCGAGGCCGTGCCTTCCGGGCTGACGACGGATTCGAGCATGGTGCGCACCTGGGCCGCGGTCTGCGGCGAGATGACTTGCTGGCCGACCGGCTTTTCGTTCACCTTCACGAAGGACAGCGGGATGATGTCGCCGTTGCGCGCGAAGATCATGTACGAGCGCGCCATCTGCAGCAGCGACACCGACAGGCCGTGGCCGAAGGCCATGTTCGCGTATTCGATCGGGCGCCACGATTTCCATGGACGCACGCGGCCGGCGGTGGGGCCGGGAAAGCCGAAGCGCGGCGCCTGGCCGTAACCGAGCTTGGTGTACATCTCCCACATTTCCTGCGGCGGGATCAGCTGCGAGATCTTCACCACGCCGATGTTCGAGGACTTCTGGATGATGCCGCCCACGGTGCGCACGCCGTAGTTGTGGGTGTCGCGGATGGTCTTGCCCGTCACGACCATGCGCCCAGGAGAAGTATCGAACACGGTGTTCGGGGTGATGCGCTTGGTTTCCAGGCCGAGGGCCACGGTCACCGGCTTGATCGTCGAGCCGGGCTCGAAGGTGTCGGTGATGACGCGGTTGCGCAGCTGGGCGCCGGTCAGGTGGCGGCGGTCGTTCGGGTTGTAGCTCGGGTAGTTGGCCATGGCCAGCACTTCGCCGGTCTGGACATCCAGCACCACGGCTCCGCCGGCCTGGGCGTTGAATTTCTCGACCGCGTTCTTCACGCTGTTGAAGGCGATGTACTGGAGTTTGCTGTCGACCGACAGCACCAGGTCCTTGCCGTCGTGCGGCTCGCGCGAGAGGCCCAGGTCTTCGACGATGCGGCCCAGGCGGTCCTTGATCACGCGGCGGCTGCCGGTGGTGCCGACCAGCGACTTCTGCTGCGCCAGCTCCATGCCTTCCTGGCCCACGTCTTCGACGTTGGTGAAGCCGACCACGTGGGTCATGACTTCGCCCTGCGGGTAGTAGCGCTTGTATTCCTTGCGGGTGTCGATGCCGCTGATCTTGAGCTTCTCGATCTGGGCGACCACGTCCATCTCGACCTGGCGCTTCAGGTAGACGAAGGTGCGGTCGGAATCGAGCTTCTTGCGCAGTTCCGCTTCCGGCATGTCGAGCAGGCGCGCGAGTGCGCTGATCTTTTCCGGCGGCGACTGCAGCACGTCTTCGGGGATCGCCCAGACGGCGCGCACCGGCAGCGACGAGGCCAGCACTTCGCCGTTGCGGTCCATGATCTTGCCGCGCGTGGCCGGCAGTTCCAGGGTGCGTTCGTAGCGGCTCTTGCCCTGCTTTTGCAGGAACTGGGTCGACATGCCCTGCAGCCAGAGCGCGCGGATGCCGAGCGCGGCAAAGGCGGCGAACAGCACGAACAGCATCACGCGCGAGCGCCAGTCCGGCAGGCGCACGGCCAGCACCGGGCTCTTCGAGAAGGCCATGCCTTTCGAGGCGGCCACGCGGCCGGTGGTGAAGGGCTTGTCGCGCTTCATTGCGCGCCCTCCGTCAGGTACTGGGTGCGGGCCGGGGTCAGCGGAGCCATATTCAATTCAGTGCGCGCGATCTGTTCGATGCGCTCGTTCTTGCCAAGGGTGGACTGGTCGAGCTGGAGCTGCGACCAGTCGATGTCGAGCTGGCGCGACTGCTGCTGCAGGCGTTCGAGCTCGATGAACAGGTGGCGCGCCTCGTAGCGCGCGTTAACGAGGGTCAGGCCGCAGGCGATCAAGCCGCTGGCCAGCACGACGTTGAGCTTGTTGCTCATCGGGCCTTACCCTTCGCTGCATCTTCCAGACGCTCGGCCACGCGCAGCACCGCCGAACGGGCGCGCGGATTGGCGTCGACTTCGGCGTCGCTCGGCTTGATCTTGGCGATCAGCTTCATCTGCGGCTGCGGCAAATCGACGGCGCGGATCGGCAGGCGGCGGTCGGGCTGGGCCACCTTGGCCTTACTGGCCAGGAACTGCTTGACGATGCGGTCTTCCAGCGAATGGAAGCTGATCACCGACATGCGCGCACCCGGCGCCAGCAGATCGTAGGCGGCGCTCAGTCCGGCTTCGAGGTCCTCAAGCTCTTTATTGATGAAAATCCGGATAGCCTGAAAGCTGCGGGTTGCCGGATCCTTGCCTTTTTCCCGAGTCTTGACCGCGTCTGCCACGATTGCGGCAAGCTGGCGTGTGCCTGAAATTGGCTCGACTGCCCGGCGAGCAACAATCGCCTTTGCAATCTGAAAAGCAAACCGTTCTTCCCCATAATCGCGTATGACCTTTTCCAAATGTTGTTCGGTGGCGCTGGCGATCCACTCGGCGGCGGAGATGCCGCGCGTGGTGTCCATGCGCATGTCGAGGGGACCGTCGTTGCGGAAGCTGAAGCCGCGGCCGGCGTCGTCGACCTGGGGCGACGAGATGCCGAGGTCGAGCAGGATGCCGTCGACCTGTTCGATGCCGCGCGCGCGCAGGGCCTCGCCCATGGTGGCGAAACTGTCGTGGACGATGCCGAAGCGCGGATCGGCGACCTGTTCGGCGGTGGCGATCGCCATCGGGTCCTTGTCGAAAGCGACCAGGCGGCCGTTCGGCCCCAGGCGCGACAGCAGCAGGCGGCTGTGGCCGCCGCGGCCGAAGGTGCCGTCTATATAGATACCATTCTTGCGCTCGCCTTCTTGGAGGTTGAGCGCATCGACTGCTTCGTCAAGCAGCACCGTGCGATGCTGCAGTACCGGCACCGTATCGGGTGTAATCATCGGTGCCTCAGAAAGAGAAATTGGAAAGGACATCCGGCATGCCGCCGGCAACCGCCTCGGCCTCGTCTGCGGCCAGCTTGGCGGCGTCCCAGATTTCGAAGTGGGTGCCCATGCCGAGCATCATCACTTCCTTTTCCAGCCCGACGGCGCCGCGCAGTTCGGGGGAAATCAGGATGCGGCCGGCGCTATCGACCTCGACATCGCAGGCGTTACCGAGGAAAATGCGCTGCCACGCGCGCGCCGACATCGGCCAGGCGGCGATCTGGTCGCGGTGGGTTTCCCAGACGGGACGGGGGAACAGCAGCAGGCAGCCATGCGGGTGGCGGGTAAGGGTCAGGCGGCCTTCGCACTGAAGCGCAAGGGCGTCACGGTGCTTTGCCGGTATTGACATCCGGCCTTTCGCATCGAGATTGATCGCTGACGCGCCTTGAAACACGTAGGTACCTAGTTTTGGAGAGTTATCAGTTTAGTTGTTTTGCGCGCCGGGAGACCTGAATTTCTCCCACAAAACTGCACTTTTTCACACCGTTTCCCACTTTAGAGGAAGCGTTGTTGCTGGTCAAGCGAATTCCGTCCGGAAACTTTCCGATTTTGCCAATGAAACCAAGGACTTAGCGCGCTTCCCTGAAGTGATCTCCAGACAAAATGTCCCGATAAATGAAGCACTTAGCTAAAACAGTGAAAGTGCTACCTCATCTAGACAAGCTGTCTTTACGTTTGATCTGGCGCAAAAATTGGTCTGGATTTAGCCGGTCATCGACAACACCGAGGGGCGCACGCGACAGTGGCGACAAAATTGCGTAACAGGCGTGCGCCGGGTTAGGATTTGTGCATAAAAGGAGCCGCCGTGAGCATCGCCCTTGCCCGAACCCGCCCCGTCTATGACCTGATCGACGTCCATGACGCCCTCGAGCGCAGCCGCGGCCGTTCGCCGGAACTCGACGCCTTCTACGAGCGCATGCTGGCAAGCGGCCCCGAGCGCTTCGTGACCACGCCCTCTTCCCTCGACGCCCTCGACCCGCTGCGCGACGAGTGCCCGAATTTCCTGGAAGTGCTGGACGACCTGGCGCGCTACCTGCGCCTGGCCCACGCCGGCAACCGCGGCTTCAACCTGATGCCGATTTTGCTGCTCGGCGGGCCGGGCGTCGGCAAGACCCACTTCGCGCGCAGGCTGGCGCGGGCCATGGGCACCGAGTTCGAACTGATCGGCATGAACGCGCTGTCGGCCGGCTTCGTCATCACCGGCAGCTCGGCCAGCTGGCGCGGGGCGAAATGCGGCAAGGTGGCCGAACGCCTGGTGCGCGGCCAGTTTGCCAATCCGGTGGTGGTGCTCGACGAAGTGGAAAAGGCGAGCGGCTCGTCGCAGTCCGATCCGCTGGCGGCGCTGTATCAACTACTGGAACCCGAAACGGCCCAGGCCTTCCGCGACGAATACATCGACGTCGAGATCGACGCCAGCCAGATCTGCTGGGTGCTGACGGCCAATTCCACCGAGGGCATTCCGGCGCCGCTGCTGAACCGGATGGCGGTGTACGAGGTACCGGCGCCGACGCGCGAGCAGGCCGCCGGGATTGCGCGGCGCATGCTGGCGGCGCTGGTCGTGGAGCTGAACCTGTCGGGTTTCGACGAGGGACTGAGCGAGGCCGTGCTCGACAAACTGGCGCCGGTGGCGCCGCGCGAACTTCGCAAGACCTTGCTCGATTGCCTGGGCTATGCGGTGGCCGAGGGGCGCAGCCACGTCAGTGTCGAGGATGTGCGCTTGCGGCCAGCGCCGGGCAAGGGGCGGATCGGGTTCTAGGCGCGCCAGTCGTTCTGATCGCGCAGCCTGGCGGCGAGCAGCCACTTCGCTTCGTTCGGAAACAGGATCCAGATGCGCTGCCAGGCATTGCGCGCCGCGCCGCCCAATGCGTTGACGAATTCGCTGGGCGACATTTTGCGGCCTTCAAACACGATATCGTCGCCATCGACCGCCGCGCGATAACTCTTGCCGCGGTAACGTGTGCGTAACAGCGTACCCGAGGGCAGGAACAGGTTTTTCCACTGGTAGCCGCTGATGGCACGCCGCCCGGCGTACAGGGCGGGCTGCTGCGCCTGCAAGGCCAGCCAATGCGCAATTGCCGTTTCTGCGAGCACTGCCAGGTCGCGCCGGTCACCGCCGCGTTCGCGGTAAGCGCACAAATCGTTGAATACGTGAACGGATACAGGAATATCGATGGCATGCTGCCGCATGGGGTTCTTCATAAAACGCTCCTCACATATTGTTTACGGGTAAACCGCGCTGGATTACACAAAAACGCACTATTCATGCAGATGAGAAAGCTAAAAAGAGCTAATTAGGGCAAGGCCTCGGCAACCCAAAATCGAGAGTCATCTAAAACCAGCTATTTATTTGACCTCATCAAAACAAATAGTTCGAAATGGTGCGATCTCATCTGCGCTGGGGTAAACCCGCGGGGGTTTGGCCGGCACACGGAAAACGCCCCCCATGGGGGAAAGACGCCCCGTTTCGTGCCGGGGCATTAGAATGGAAGCAACCGTGCCAATCAGAGAGCATTCATGACCGACTACGCCTTCACGCCGCCCGCCCCTCCCTCGCTCGCCATCTTCGGCAGCAGCGCCCGCTTCCCGATCCGCCGCGTGTTCTGCGTCGGCCGCAACTACGCCGCCCACGCACGCGAGATGGGCAGCGATCCGAACCGCGAGCCGCCCTTCTTCTTCACCAAGCCGGCCGATGCCGTGGTGCCGGCCGAGGGCGCGCTGCCCTATCCACCAGCCACGGGAGACCTGCACCACGAGATCGAATTGGTGGTGGCCCTGCGCAGCGGCGGCGCCGACATTCCGGCGGACGAAGCCTTGTCGAAAATCTGGGGCTACGGCGTGGGCCTGGACCTGACCCGGCGCGACCTGCAATCGGCGGCCAAGGAAAACGGCCGCCCCTGGGACATGGCGAAAGGCTTCGACGCCTCCGCGCCCTGCTCGCCGCTGCGCCCGGTAAGCAGCTTCGGCCATCCGTCGGAAGACGCCTGCATCCGCATTTCGGTGAACGGCACAGTGCGCCAGGAAGGCACGCTGGACGAGATGATCTGGCCGATCGCCGACATCATCGCCCACCTGTCGCGCCTGGTGACGCTGGCGCCGGGCGATTTGATTTTCACGGGTACACCATCGGGCGTGGGTGCGCTGGTGCCGGGCGACCGCGTGCACGGCGAGATCGCCGGCGTCGACGAATTCGACCTGGAAGTCGTGGAGAAATAAGCGTAGGGTGGTCGGCTCCACCCTGCACGACGCACTTACGCGACGTGTGCGCCGCCCACGCGTTCAACGCACGGCGGCACTGGCGCGTCGTTTCAGGATGTCGTTGAACGCGTGGACGGCGGAGCCGTCCACCCTACTTCCCGCCGCGCAGGGCGGCCAGGAACGCTTCCGGCTGCTCCACGCTCACCAGCAGCGACGGCCCGACCTTGGCCGGCAAATACACCACCCGGCTGCGGTCGGTCATCACGGCAAACACCAGGCCATCGCCGGCGCCCTTGAAACGGCCTGCCGTATAGCCCGGCATGTGGATGCCGTTGCGGCGCGCGCCGAGATGCGCCTCCGGGATGGCGCCGTAGCTGCCGACGCGCGCCGCGTCCAGGTTGAAATCCGTCAGCGGCCGGTCGTGCTCGTAGAAATGGGCGGCGCGCAGCAGGATCTTGCCGCCCTCGACGCGCAGCGCGTTGTCATGCACCGAGTAGGCCAGCGTCATCGTGAACGGCAAGATCAGCAGCGCCGACAGCGCCACGTTCTTCATGCTGACCGCCAGGCCGTCGCGGCGGATCACCAGCAAGGGCGCCGCGCAGGCCAGCAAGGTAATCGCCGCCATGGTCCAGAATACGCCATTGCCCACCGGGGCGATTGCAAACTGCATCCTTCACTCCATCGTATCAATGTTCGGCCCAGGCCTTGGCGTGGTGCACCGCCCGCGCCCAGCGCGCCATCAATTCCTGGCGCCGCTCGGCGGGCATGGCCGGCTCGAAGCGGCGCGCGGCACGCCACAGCGATTCGATCTCCTCGCGCGAACTCCAGAAGCCTTGCGCCAGGCCGGCCAGATAAGCCGCGCCGAGCGCCGTGGTTTCAGTGACCGCGGGGCGCACCACCGGCACGCCGAGCAGGTCGGCCTGGAACTGCATCAGCAAGTCGTTGCGGGCGGCGCCGCCGTCGGCGCGCACCTCGGTCACCGGGCAGGCGGCATCCTTCTGCATCGCATCGAGCAATTCCGCGCTCTGGTAGGCGATCGCCTCCACCGCGGCGCGCGCGATGTGGGCGGCGGTGGTCCCGCGCGTCATGCCGACGATGGCGCCGCGCGCGTACGGGTCCCAGTGCGGCGCGCCGAGGCCGACGAAAGCCGGCACCAGCATCACGCCGCCGCTGTCGGTGACCGACATCGCCAGCGGCTCGACATCCTTCGATTCCTTGATGATGCCGAGGCCATCGCGCAGCCATTGCACGGTGGCGCCGCCCATGAAGACGCTGCCCTCCAGCAGGTAGTCGGTGCGGCCGTCGACCTTCCAGCCGATCGTCGCCAGCAAGCGATTGCGCGATACCGGCGCCATGTAGCCGGCGTGCATCAGCATGAAGCAGCCGGTGCCATAGGTATTCTTGACCATGCCCTTGGCGTAGCAGGCCTGGCCGAAGGTGGCGGCCTGCTGGTCGCCGGCGATGCCGGACACGGGAATCGCACGCCCGAACCATTCTTCCTTCGCCCGCCCGACTTCGCCGGCGCTGCGCACGACTTCCGGCAGCAGCGCTTCCGGGATGTTGAACAGCGCCAGCAGCGCCGGGTCCCAGCGCATCGTGTGGATGTTGTAGAGCATGGTGCGCGAAGCGTTGCTCACATCCGTGACGTGGCGCCCGCAGAGTTGATAAGCAAGCCAGCTGTCGACGGTGCCGAAGCACAGTTCGCCGCGCTCGGCGCGTTCGCGCGCGCCGGGCACATGGTCGAGCAGCCAGGCTAGCTTGGTCGCGGAAAAATAGGCGTCGAGTTCGAGGCCGGTGCTGCGCTGGATCAGGCGCGCGTGGCCTTCGGCGCGCAGGCGGTCGCAAGCGCCGGCGGTACGGCGGTCTTGCCAGACGATGGCACGGGCGATCGGTTCGCCGGTGGCGCGGTCCCAGACCACGGTGCTTTCGCGCTGGTTGGCGATGCCGATGGCGGCGACCTGCGCAGCG
>NZ_JASNRC010000012.1 GCF_030411995.1 Massilia sp. YIM B02769 | reverse complement strand
CACGCAACTCTACCTAAAGGCAAAAATTCAATCCTCTTCTTGCAAAACGGGTGGAGTCCATAGATACGGTCAACGCAGCGTCAGAGCGACGCCCCAACGCCGAGCAGGCGGCGCACCAGCGCCTCGGCATCGGCATCGATATGCATCATTTCCGCATGCGCCGGCCGCACGAAACCTTCATCCCGCTGGTGCCGCGCAAATGCCACCAGTCCATCGTAGAAGCCTTCGGTATTGAGCAACCCGATCGGCTTGGCATGGATCCCCAGCTGCGCCCAGGTCACCATCTCGAACAATTCTTCCAGTGTCCCGAAGCCGCCCGGCATGGCGATGAAGCCTTCCGACAAATCCGCCATCATGGCTTTGCGCTCGTGCATGTCCTTCACCACGAACAGCCGCGTCAGCCCCGCATGCCCGACTTCGCGCTCGACCAGCGCACGCGGGATCACGCCGGTGGCTTCGCCGCCCAGGCGCAGCACTTCGTCGGCAATCACGCCCATCAGGCCGACCTTGCCGCCGCCGTATACCAGGGCGATGTTGTGATCCACCAGCGCCCGCGCCAATAGGCGCGCCGCGTCGGCGTAGATGGGCTTGGCGCCATTCGAGGCGCCGCAGTAGACGGCAATCGATTTCATCAGTGTTCCAGTAATCAGGAAGGGTCGCGCGCTTCGTCGGGCAGCTTCTTGAGATATTCCTCCGACAGCTTCTCGAACAGCAGCCGCGTATCGCCGCGCAAATACGGTCCCAGCATCGACAGCACCTGGTAACAGCCGCGCGCCAGGGCGTCGGCAATCGCCTGCTGCTCGCTGTACTTGCGCGGGTTGCGCACGTATTCGTAGGACAGCCAGTAGGTGGCGACGACCACCATGTTGGTGGCCATGGCGCTGATCTGCTGGTCGCCGGCGTCGAGCGAGTTTTCGCTGCGCAGGTCTTCGCACAGCTGGCGCGCGACCTTGATCTTGTGGGCCAGGATGGCCTTGAAGTGCAGTTCCAGCTTGCGGTTGCGCGACAGCAGGTCGTTCAGGTCGCGGTAGAAGAAACGGTAGCGCCAGATCAGTTCGAACATCAGGTGCAGGTAGAGCCACACGTCTTCCATGTTCGAGCGGCGCCCCGCCGGCACCGTGAGGATGCGCTCGATCTCGGCTTCGAACTGCACGAAGATCGAGTTGACGATGTCGTCCTTGTTGCGGAAGTGGTAGTACAGGTTGCCGGGCGAGATGTTCATCTCCTCGGCAATGACGGTCGTCGTGATATTCGGCTCGCCGAACTCGTTGAACAGCCTGAGCGAGAGCTCGAGGATGCGTTCACGGGTGCGGCGTGGTGCTTTCTGTAGCATGGAAGGCGGCGGTATTTGTGTCAGCCGCAAGCATAACATCGAACGCCATGACGGCGTTACTGCCAAATGCCATCAATCAGGCCTTATCGGCGCCATCCTTGCGCTTATCTGCTGCCTTTTTCGCCGCCGGCTTTTTTGCTGCCGGCGTTTTTCCGACAGCCGGGCTGGCAGGCGGCTTGCGGCTCGCGCTGCCGATCTCGGCCAGCATGCGTTCCAGCTCGTCGATGCGGTGGTTCAGCGCCTCGATCTCGCTGCGCGCCGGCACGTCGATGGCGGCCAGGGCGCGCGCCACGCGTTCCTCGAACACCTGCTCCAGCTTGCCCCAGGTGCCGGAGGCGCGGCGGCTGGAGCGCTCGGCCTTGCGCGCCACGGTGTCGGTCGCGTCCTCGACCTTGCGTGCGCGCTTCTGCAGTTCGGTGCCGTCGCGGACCAGGCGCGTGAATGCGCGCCCGCCCTCCTGCTGGGCCTTGGCAAAGGCGCCCAGGCCGGCCTGCCAGATCTGCTGCGCCGAACTGCGCACCGCGCGCGCCAGCGCTTCTTCTTCCTGTTCCAGATCCTCGATCTTCTTGCTCATCGCTTCCTCGTGTGTGTTGCCCCCATTGTAGGAGCGCACGCTAGAAGGCGGATTCTAAACGCGCCGCCCTACAACTCCTCGCCCCTTTGCAGTTGCAGCGCCAGGGCGTCGCGCAGCGCCGCCATCAGGGTCGCGCCCATCCAGGGCTTGGCATAGTAACGGTCGGCCGCGCCGCTGGCCAGGGCCTCGGCGATCTCGCGCTCGTCCTCGCTCTGGCCCGAGAGCAGGATGCGCACCGTGGGCGGATACAGGCGCTGCGCCTCGGCCAGCAGTTCGGCGCCGCTCATGCCGGGCATGAAGTGGTCGCTGACGATCACCGCCACCTGCTCGCGCGCCAGCAGCGCCAGCCCCTGCGCACCCGAGGACGCGGTCAACACGCGCCAGCCCTGGTCCTCGACCATGTCGGCCAGCACCTCGAGCATGAAGGTGTCGTCGTCGACCAGCAGCAGGGTCTGGGTGGGCGCGGCCGCCGGCAGGAAGGCTTCGGCTTCGAGGGCGAAGCTGCCGGGTTCCAGCGGCAGCGGGATGTAGCCGTCGAAGCCGGCGCCCAGCAGCGTGTCGCGCAGCGCGGCATCCTCGGGCGCCGCCAGCGCCAGCAACACGCCCTGGCCGCGCGCGGGCAGGCCGAAGGCGGCGGGATGGCGTGCGTGGCAGAGCACCAGGTCGGGCGCGAGCGGATCGTGGGCGCCGGTGTTGACGATGTGGCCGCGCTCGCGCAGCAGGCGCGCCATCGCGGAAAAGCGGGCGGGATCGTCGTCGAGGATGTGGATGCGGGCCGCCACGTGGTCTCCAGAAGTCATACGGGACGGACTGTATCACGTCCGGGCCGTCGTCCTCTTCTAAGCCGGCAGCGGGTCGCCGGTCTTCAATGCCGCCAGCTCGCGCATGACGGCGTCGAGGATGCGCGGGTTGCGCCCCAGCGCCACGTGGCCGATGCCGCCGAAAGCGAGGTTGCGCGCACCCGGCAGCAGGCTCGAGGTCTGCGGCGAGATGATGTTGTCGTGGTGCGAAAAGATCGAGGTGAAGAGCGCGCGCCGCGGCGCGTCTTCATCGGCGTCGAGTTGCCGCAGCCAGTCGCAGGGCATGCCGCCCTTCCAGCGCATCTGCGCCGCATTCACGCCGAGGCCGAAGTTGGCCAGGCCCGTGCCGAAGTGCGGCGTGCCCAGGGTGAGCACGCGCAGCACGCGCGCGCTGCCGTGCCGGCGCAGCCAGGCGCGCGTGACCAGGCCGCCCATGCTGTGGGCGACGATGGCGATCTGCGCGGCGCCGGTCGCGCTGCGCAGCGCTTCGGCGGCGCGCTCGACCTGGGCGACGTAGTGCTCGATGTCGGCGGTCACCGGCAGCAGGTCCACCGTCGCATGGCTGATGCGTGCACGGTCCAGGCGCGGCAGCAGGTGCGCCCAGTAGCCGCTGTTGCAGCCGTAGCCATGCACCAGCAGCACCGGCACGGCAGCCGAACCGGCATGCACGCGCAGTCCTTCGCGCGCCCAGGGCATGGTCCAGGAGGTGTAGACCATGCTGGCGCGGAATTCCTCGGCCAGCAGATGCAGGGCGCGCAGCGGGTTCAGTCGGAATTCGGGCGGCGTCGGGCTGGCGAAGAAGGCGGCCAGCACGAAGTTGTTCATGTTGATCAGGAGGCGCACCAGGGCCACGCTGCCGCATCCGAGCGCCGCCGCGGCCCAGGGTCCGGCATCGAACCAGCGGATGGCGGCCAGCGCGATGCCGAGTGCGGCGCTGGCCTGCACCAGCAGCACGAGTTGCAGCAGGCGGCGTGCGCTCATCGCTTCAGGCTCCCGGACGCGGCGCCGGCTGGCCGGTCAGGTCCTCGGCCAGGCCGCTGGCCAGGCGCGCCGCGAGTCCGTAGATCGACAGCTGGGGGTTGGCGCCGATCGAAGTCGGGAACAGCGAGCCGTCGTGCACCGACAGGTTGGCCAGCTCGCGGTAACGCCCGTTCGGCACCACCACGCCGAGGCGCGCATCGCCGGCCATGGTGCAGCCGCCCATCACGTGGGCCGAGGCCACGCGCGTCATGTGCAGGGCCTGCGGCAGCTCGGCGATCGCGCGCTGCGCTTCGTTCCAGCTGGTGTAGGCGCGCGCGCTTTCGTGGGCGGGTCGCACGGCGCTGGCGCCGGCGGCGAACTGGATCTCGGCCATGGTCAGGAGGGCGCGCCGCGCGCCGTCCCAGAGGAAGTCGTTCAAGGGATAGTCGAGGACGGCGGCGCCATCCTTCAGTTGCACGGTGCCGCCGGGAGACGCTTCGTGGAAGCCATCGCGCAGCAGCGCCAGCATGCCCTGGATGTGCGGGAACTGGCGCATCATGGCCGCGTGGTCGGCGCCGAAGCCGTTCATCGTGGTCGACAGCAGCACCGGATGCAGCGGCGGCGCTTCCAGCTTGTAGCCGAGCGGGCCGTCGATCGGCGCGGTGTGCAGGAAGTGGTCGGAGTACACGGTTTGCGGCGCGCCGGCATAGGCGTCCACGCGCTGCGGAAAGATCCCGGCCGAGATCAGGGTCGGGTGCAGGAAGGTGCGCTTGCCGAGCAGTGCATGCGGGTCGGGCGCGTTCGAGCGCAGCAGCAGCGCCGGCGAGTTGATGGCGCCGCCGGCCACCACGAAGTGCTTGGCGCGCAGGCGCAGCAGGCGCCCGTTCGGCGCGACGCCGTCGGCCTGCAGGCCGGTGCAGAGCAGCTCCTCGACGTCTTCTCCCTTGATGGCGAAGCGCTCGGCGCGGGCGCGCGTGACCAGCAGCGCGCCGTGGTCGAGGGCCGACGGGATCGTCGTCACCAGCATCGACTGCTTGGCGTTGGTCGGGCAGCCCATGCCGCAGTAGCCGAGGTTCCAGCAGCCATTCACGTTACGGCGGATCAGGCCCGAGGGAATCCCGAGCTTGTCGGCGCCGCGCTTGAGCAGGGCATTGTTCTCGTTCGGCGCGGCCTGCCAGTCGCCTATGTGCAGGCGCGCTTCCATCGTCTCGAACCAGGGCGCCATCGCCTCGGCATCGAAGCCGTCGAGGCCGAAGCGGGTGCGCCAGTAGTCCAGGGTCGACGGCGGCGTGCGGAAGCTCGAGGTCCAGTTGACGGTCGTCGAGCCGCCCACGGTGCGGCCCTGCAGGATCTTGATGCCCTTGTCGAGCGTCTGGCGCGCGGCCGATTCCTGGTACAGCGTTGGGTAGGCGTCGGCCTCGCGCATCTTGAAGTCGTTCGACGAGCGCAGCGCGCCCTCTTCCACGATGATGAGCTTCAGGCCGGCCAGCGCCAGGATCTCGGCCGTGACGCCGCCGCCGGCGCCGCTGCCGACGATGACGACGTCGGCTTCCAGGGTTTGGTCGGCCTCGATGCGGGCGGCGTCGACGATGCGCCAGCCGCGCGCGATGCCTTGCCGGATGGGGTCGGGAATGAAGTCGTTCATGTTCAGGACAGTTCCTTCATCGGGCCGGGATAGCCGATCGCGTTCCAGCTGGCCGGTTGGGCATACCAGGCGCCGAGTGCAAGGTCGTGCAGGGCGCTGTAGGCGGTGCGCAGCAGGGCGAAGCGGTGCAGGCGCCAGTCCTGCAGGAAGGCCGTGACCTCGGTTTCGGATGCATGCGCCCAGCCGCCGGAGATGCCGGTCAACAGCCTGCGCGCCGGCGCCAGGGCCAGCAGGCCGAACAGGTCCTGCACTTCCTTCTGTACCGCCAGCGGGAGATTCGAAATGGCGGTATGGACGCCGTCGACCGTGGCGGCGATGGCGGCCTTGCGCCCGGCGGCATCAGGCGGCAAGGCGCCGGACAACATTGCCGGCACGATGGCGCCCAGCGCCGCGCGTGCTTCGCCGTCGAGCACGAAACGCGCCGGGTTCGCGGGCTGCATGGCGCGGTAGATGCCGCCGCCGGCGGCCAGGACGAGCGCACCCAGGGCGCCCGCCTTCAGGAAGGATCTGCGGCTTGTCTCCATCTGTCATCCTTGTTGTTATGGCGCCTAGTGTACGCCAAAGGCATGCGGGCAAAACGGATGCGGACTAGAGGGAATCGTCGAAAAGATGGCATGGATGATAACTATGCAAATATGCTTTGCATCGCAGGCGTCGGGTGCAAATATCGTTTGCCATTGCAATGCCGGCCGTCGGATGCAAATATCGTTTGCCATTGCATTGCCGGCCGCTGGACGCGTGGGCGGCGCACGCGTTGCGTTCATGCCCACTGCAGGGTGGAGCCGACCACCCTACCGTGCATATCTTCTCATCCGTGCCCGGGGCTAGTACCATTGGTCCATTCAGCTCGACACGAAAGCACATCATGACCATGCCCACCCTCCTGCGCGCCGTCTGCGCCGCCTTGTTTGCCACCGCCTGCGCCCTGCCCGCCCATGCCGACAGCGCCTCGTCGGTCGCGTCCAGCGCCGGCTCCGCCTCTTCGGGCAGCATCTCCGATTCCATCGGCGCCTCCAGCGACAGTTCGAGCGGCGACCGCCGCGTTGCCGCCGGCGCCTACCGCGTGATCGACATCGCCCAGGCACCGGCAAAGGCCGACACCACGCGCATGACTATGCGCGCGGTCGCCGCCGGCCCCACGCGCGAGTTCTACCTCGACGTGCCGAACCGCGCCCTGGCCAAGCGCGGCATCAAGCATGGCGAACTGGTGCAGGTGAACGAACGCGTCTACGGCTACGAGTTCGCGCACGCCGACGACGGGCGCTCCTTCTTCCTGGCGCTGCAGGACGCGTGGTACCGCGAGCTGGGCTCGAAGCAAGTGGCCATCTGAAGCGCGATTCGATGCGGCGTCTTGCCAGCATGGGCGCCGGCGCATTGCTGCTGTGCGCCGCCAGCGCGGCCTGGGCCGGCCTGCCGACCTTCTGCGAACGTCCGCGCGAAATCACCGCAGGCGAGCAAGACCGGGTGCTGCGCTTTGCCGGCGCGGTGAAAGACGAACTGGAACGCTCGGGCCAGCGCGTCGCTTTGGTCGCGCGCGCCGGCGTCGACCTGAGCCGCTTCGGCCTGCTCTACTCGCACGCCGGCGTGGCGCTGATGGACAACCCCGGCAGCCGCTGGGGCGTGCGCCAGCTGTACTACGCCTGCGAGGAAGCACGCCCGCGCCTGTTCGACCAGGGCATGTCCGGCTTCGCGCTGGGCGCCGACGCACCCTCGCACGGGCACGTGTCGCTGCTGTTCCTGCCCGACGCGCAAAGCGCGCAACTGGAAAAGGCGGCGCTCGACAAGCCGCTGGTGCTGTCGCTGCTGGCCGGCCGGTACAGCGCGAATGCCTTTGCCTTCGGCACGCGCTACCAGAACTGCAACCAGTGGGTGGCCGAGCTGCTGGCCAGTGCCTGGGGCGGCATCGCGAGTGGCGAGCACGCGCGCGAAGCAGCCCAGGACTGGCTGCGCGCGCAAGGCTACGTCGCCGGCCCGGTGCGGATACCCTCGCACCTGCTGATGTTCGCCGGCCAGTTCGTGCCGCTGGTGCACGTCGACGACCATCCGGTCGATGACATCCACGCGCTGGCCTTGCAGGTGAGCGTGCCCGTTGCGATCGAGGGGTTTGTGCGGCGCACGGTTCCGGGCACGCGCCATGTCGAGCTGTGCCACGATACGCAGCAGATCGTCGTGCGCCGCGATGGTCCGCCGCTCGGCGCCGAATGCCGTGCGATGGCCGGCGACGAGGTGATTTCGCTCGGCACCTGACCGTGCATGACGGTACTGAAGGAAAGCGCTCGCCCTAGCGCTTGAGGATCTGGCGCGCGATCCCGCGCAGGATGTTCACTTCCTCGGTCTCCAGCCCGGTACGCGAGAACAGGCGCTTCAGGCGCGGCATCAGCTTGCCGGGATTGTCCGCCTTCAGGAAGCCGATCGACACCAGCGCTTCTTCCAGGTGGGCATACATGCCTTCGATCTGGGCCAGGCTGGCGGCGTCGCCATGGTAGCCGACCGGCGTGGCCGGGAGCGCATCGCCGAGCGCCCCCATCCGGCACTCGTAGGCCAGCACCTGGGCCGCCTGCGACAAATTCAGCGAGGAATACGCGGGGTTCGCCGGAATGTTGATCAGCACGTTGCAGCCTTCGACGATCTCGTTCGGCAGCCCGACCCGTTCGTTGCCGAAGATGAGCGCCGGCCGCAGCTCATGCTGCGCCGCGATGTGCCCGGCAAAGCCGCGCGGCGTCCACACCGGCGGCGAAAACTCGCGCAGGCGCGCCGACACCGCCGCCGCGAAATTGCAGCCCTCCAGGGCTTCGCCGATGCTGCCGACTATCCGCGCATTCGACAGCACGTCGAGCGCACCGCTGGCAAAGGCCACCGCTTCCGGATCGGTGAGCGGGTCGGCGCAGCGCGGCGCCACCAGCACCAGTTCGGAAAAACCCATGGTTTTCATGGCGCGCGCCACCGAGCCGACGTTGCCGGCGCGGCTGGTTTCGACGAGCACGAAGCGCAGGCGGGAAAAAAGAGACGTGTCGGAATCTGGCGGGTTCATTTAAAATAGCGCCATCGCGCGGCGCGAACAGATAAAGTCAGGCTTCAAGGGCCGGGATTTTAACGGGTTCGGCGCCGCTTTGCTCTTTAATTCATTCTATTCCGACGGTTCACGGCGCCAGACTGCGCGGTGGGCGTCAGCATTTTTTTACGGAAAAAGCTTACATGCACCCAATGCTCAACACGGCCATCAAGGCCGCTCGCCGCGCTGCCACTGTCATCAACCGCGCGTCTTTCGACCTGGACCGCGTTACCGTCTCGGAAAAACAACACAACGATTTCGTCACCGACGTCGACCAGGCTTCCGAGCAAGCCATCGTCGAAACCCTGCTCAAGGCCTACCCCGACCACGCCATCCTGGCCGAAGAATCGGGCGCCTCGCGCAACCTGAACGACGAAAGCGAATACGTCTGGATCATCGATCCGCTCGACGGCACCACCAACTTCCTGCACGGCTATCCTAACTACTGCATCTCGATCGCGCTGCAACAGCGCGGCGTGATCACGCAGGCCGTGGTCTACGACCCGGTCCGCAACGACCTGTTCACCGCCACCAAGGGCGCCGGCGCCTACCTGAACGACAAGCGTATCCGCGTCAAGAACAACGACCGCATCCTGAAATCCCTGCTGGCCGCCGGCCATGGTCCCGACCCGCGCGCGCTGGCCGAATACCTGCGCATGTACGAAGTCGTCGCCTCGCGCTGCCACGGCGTGCGCAGCGCCGGCTCGGCCGCGCTGGAACTGGCCAACGTGGCCGCCGGCCGCGTCGATGGCTACTTCGAAAAAGGCCTCAAGATCTGGGACATCGCCGCGGGTTCGCTGCTGGTGACCGAAGCCGGCGGCATCGTCGGCGAGTTCAACGGCGAGTCGGATTACCTGAACAAGGGCGACATCATCGCCGCCGGCCCGAAGGTGTTCGCGCAGATGGTTCCTTTGATGGTCCCGTTCGCGTAATTTCAAACTCGCGTAGAATAGATGGATTGCAGGCCGCCGGCGCAGGACGCGCAAGGCGGCTTTCAAGCATGCATTTCCACACGGCAACAAATTCACTATAATCAGTTCCGGGTTGGCGCGCGCATCCTGCACACGATGCAATGTTGCGCCGGCATGCCCTTGAACTGCCCTATCCGATCCTGGCGCCGCTTGCGCCGGCGGCGGAATCAACTTCACCAGAGAATCTATGTCATTTGCTACCCTCGGCTTGTCCGACGCTATCGTTCGGGCAGTTACTGAACAAGGCTATACCACGCCGACCCCGATCCAGGCCCAGGCGATCCCTGCGGTGCTGGGCGGCGGCGACCTGCTGGCCGGTGCCCAGACCGGTACCGGCAAGACCGCCGGCTTCACCCTGCCGCTGCTGCAGCGCCTGTCGAGCGACGCCATCGGCGCCGCCCAGAAGAACAAGACCGCGCCACGCGCCGTGCGCGCCCTGATCCTGGCCCCGACCCGCGAACTCGCGGCCCAGGTCGAGGAAAGCGTGCGCCTGTACGGCAAGTACACCAACCTGAACTCGGCCGTGATCTTCGGCGGCGTCGGCATCAACCCGCAGATCAAGCTGCTCAAGCACGGCGTCGACATCCTGGTCGCCACCCCGGGCCGCCTGCTCGACCACGTGGGCCAGCGCACCGTCGACCTGTCGAAGGTCGAGATCCTGATCCTGGACGAAGCCGACCGCATGCTGGACATGGGCTTCATCCACGACATCAAGAAAGTGCTGGCGATCCTGCCGCCGAAGCGCCAGAACCTGCTGTTCTCGGCCACCTTCTCGGACGAGATCAAGGCCCTGGCCGACAAGCTGCTGAACAACCCGGCCTCGATCGAAGTGGCGCGCCGCAACTCCACCGTGGAAGTGATCGCGCAAAAGATCCACCCGGTCGACCGCGATAAGAAGCACCCGATGCTGTCGCACCTGATCAAGGAAAACGACTGGCACCAGGTGCTGGTGTTCACGCGTACCAAGCACGGCGCGAACAAACTGGTCGAGCAGCTGGGCAAGGACGGCATCGGCGCCATGGCGATCCACGGCAACAAGAGCCAGTCCGCCCGCACCAAGGCCCTGGCCGAGTTCAAGGACGGCAGCCTGCAGGTGCTGGTCGCCACCGACATCGCCGCGCGCGGCATCGACATCGATCAATTGCCGCACGTCGTGAACTACGACTTGCCGAACGTGCCGGAAGACTACGTGCACCGCATCGGCCGTACCGGCCGCGCCGGTGCCACCGGCGAAGCGGTGTCGCTGGTCTGCGTCGACGAGCACCAGATGCTGAAAGACATCGAAAAGCTGATCAAGCAGACCCTGCCGCGTCACGTGATCCCGGGCTTCGAGCCTGACCTGAACGCCAAGGCCCAGCCTATCCAGCTGCGCAGCGGCGCACCGGGCCATGCCAACCGCGGCGGCCGTCCAGGCGGTGGCCGTGGCGGCCAGGGCCAGGGCCGCAGTGCTGGTGCGGGCGCCGGCAACGGTGGCCGTCCGGCAGGCAGCGGCAATGGCTCGCGTCCGGCGAGCGCCGGCGGCGGCAACCGTGGCGGCAATGGCGGTAACGGCGGCGCCAGCCGCGGTCCGCGTACCGGTGCGGCGCCACGCCAGGGCGGGCGCGACCGTTAATCGGCGCCAGCGTTTGCCGAGAAGGACAGGACCGGGATGCCTGCCTGTCCTTTTTTTATTGGCTCACGAAGTAGGTTGACCTCAAGCGTACGGTGGGCACGCCGTGCCCACGCGGAAGCTGATGCTGCGTTATCGTCCGAACGCGGTGATGCGACCTGCCGCCTGATGCCGTGTTCGCGGTATGCCCGAGGACGCACCGGCGACACGCGGCTGCCAGGGTTCTAAGCCTGCAATCACCACGCAAGCTTCCGCGTGGGCACGCCGTGCCCACCGTACGGTTGCAGCCGCGTGCCGTCCACACGATTGCCCCACCCCGGCAGCTTTTCACCCCGAATGCTAGGATAGCGGACTGTCAACATCCGAGACCCGCCATGCCAAGATTCGCCGCCAACCTGAGCACGCTGTTCCCAGAGCTCAGCTTCCTCGACCGCTTCGCAGCGGCGCGGACGGCCGGCTTCGATGCAGTCGAATTCCTCTTCCCCTACGCCTGCGAGCCCGACTGGATCAGCGGCCGCCTGGCGCGTTACGGCCTGCAACTGGTCCTGCACAATTTCCCGCCCGGCGACTGGGCAGCCGGCGACCGTGGCATGGCCTGCGACCCGCGCCGCATCGGCGAATTCCAGGACAGCGTCGCCCTCGCCCTCGATTACGCCGAAGAACTCGGCGTCAGGCAGCTGCACTGCATGGCAGGCAAGATTCCGCCGAACGTACCGCAGGAACGCGCCCATGCCACCTACGTCGCCAACCTGCAGTTCGCCGCCGCCAAGCTGAAAGAAAAGCAGATCGACCTCCTGATCGAGCCGATCAACGACCGCGATATGCCCGGCTATTTCCTGACCGGCTCGCGCCAGGCCGCCGCCATCATCGAAAAATGCGGCGCCGACAATCTCTTCCTGCAATTCGACATCTACCACATGCAGCGCATGGAAGGCGACCTGGCCAATAGCCTACGCACCCTGCTGCCCGTGATCCGCCACATCCAGCTGGCCGACGTGCCGGGCCGCCACGAACCGGGCAGCGGCGAAATCAACTACCCCTACCTGTTCCGTTTGCTGGACGAACTCGGCTATGCCGGCTGGATCGGCTGCGAATACAACCCGCAGGGTGATACCGCGCAAGGCCTGGCCTGGCGTACGGAACTGGCCGGCTGACCGGCAGTCAAAAACTGCAAAGCTGGACAAGCCGCAGGCGTTGCGGCAGGATTGTCTGCTGATCAATACCGGAGACCGCCATGATCCAGGGACTGCGCACCGTCATCTATCCCGTCACGCAATTGAGCGAGGCAACCGAGTGGTACCGCCGCGTGCTCGACAAGGCGCCCTACTTCGACCAGCCCTTCTATGTCGGCTTCGAGGTCGGCGGCTTCGAGCTCGGCCTGGTGCCAGATGGCGTGCCCGGCAGTGCCGGCGCCACCGCCTACTGGGGCACGCCGGATGCACGCGCCGAAGTCGCGCGCCTGGAAGGCCTGGGCGCCACGGTCGAGTCGCCGGTGGAGGACGTCGGCGACGGCATCAAGGTCGCCACCATCCGCGACCCGTATGGCAATCTGTTCGGCATCATCGAGAATCCCCACTTCGATCTGTCCAAGCTGGCATAAGGCGCAACACCGTCAACGAATGAGTTGACCAACTGCAACGCCGCTGCATGCGCCGTTTGCCAGAATGGGTACTTTCCGGTCGGCATCTTTGCCGCTTGAGAGGACCCGATGAACACTTCCCGTCTCGTCGCCACCGCCCTGCTTGGCCTCAGCCTGTTCCTGGGCGGCTGCGCGACCACCAACGGTCCCGTCAGCCTGACCGAAGTGCGCGAATTCGCCGACGCCTCGGCGCGCCTGGGCGGCTACGCCGAACTCTCGCGCCGCTACCGCGACACCTACGAGCGCGAACAGCCCTATTTGCCGGCGGCCGCCGACAAGCTGGCGCGCGATAACGACGCCAAGCGCCGCGCCGTCTACGAAGACTTCGTCAGCGTGAAAAAGGCGGTGGTGCTCTACATGCAAACGCTGAGCCTGCTGGCCGGCGACACCCGCTACGATTTATCCGAACGCATCGACGACCTCGGCAATGGCCTGAAGGCGAACACCGAATCGGCCCTGCAGCAGCGCCACATCGCCGCCTACACCGGCCTGACGCGCCTGCTGACGCGGGTGATCGCCTCGGGCTACCAGAACCGCAGCGTGGAAACCATGGTGCGCGACGGCGACGCCGACGTCCAGGTGCTGCTGGAGGCCATGATCTCGCTCACCCGCCTGTATTACAAGACCAACGAGAATGAGAAGAAGACCGTGCTCGGCATCTTCGACGTCGAGCTGCCGTTCAACACCAGGAGCAGCGACCGCATGCTGGTTACGCTGGCCAAGGTGCATTACCTGAACAAGTCCAGCGAATACAAGCTCATCGACCGCCGCTACGACCTGGCGCTGCAGGGCCTGACGAAAGTGGCGCTCGGGCACCAGAAGCTGCGCGAGAACCTGCACAAGCTGTCGGAGGCGGACGTGCGCCGCATGCTGGGCAATTACGCGCGGGACTTGCGGATGATCCGCGACGGCCTGTCGGGCGACTGATCTCAAGGAGAAGGCATGGACAAGCAGACGGGGACAACAGCGGGCACGGCCGGGGCAGCGGCACAGGCTGCCGGGCAATCCACGGCGCACACCGCCGCGGATGACACCACGGTAGCGGCAAGCGCCGCGCCGGCCAGCGCGCAAGCGGACAACGGAGGAGGCAGCGGCCTGGCCAGCGTCGCCCAGATCGTCGAACTGGCCGATCAATTGTCCGCCTGCGCAGACCAGCTGCACGAACGCATCATGCGCGATATCCGCGCCTACGAGGGCCGCACGGTGCCGGACGCGGTGCAGGCGGCCGCCCGCGCCCTGCTCGACGACGAAGTCGTGCTGCGCCAGCGCGCCAACGGCCTGTACGCCGATGCCGCCACCTATATCGTGAAGTCGCTCGGCAAGTCGCAGCGCAGCGTGATCGCCCTGACGACCGAGGCGGCCGAAAAGATCCGCAAGATCACCCTGATCGGCGACGTCACCGGCCTGGTGGGCGGCCTGCTGCAACTGGCCGGGGCCGCCGCCACCGGGCAAGCCGCCTCGGTGGTC
This sequence comes from Massilia sp. YIM B02769, assembly GCF_030411995.1. Lineage (GTDB taxonomy): Bacteria > Pseudomonadota > Gammaproteobacteria > Burkholderiales > Burkholderiaceae_D > Telluria. Next base: position 187,030 of record NZ_JASNRC010000012.1, on the reverse strand, counting down.
GGCGCCCTCGACAGGATCCGCGCGCACATGGCGGCGATCCAGGCCAACCAGCCGCCGCCCCCGGCCAGCAAGAGCGCCTGACGCCGGCGCAGCCCGACCGGGCCTGCCCGCCCTCGCTGTCCTGGGCGCACGCGTGCGCCCATGTTCATCCTTCGCGCATCGCGCTACACTGGTCCCACATCGTCATGTGGGGAGTGCGCAATGGACCGCTTTCCTTTGCCTCGAATAAGCACGCAAGCTGCGCAACGCCCGGTCGCGCTGCGGTCCTGAGATGCGCCCCCTCGCCATGACCGCCCTCGACGCAGGCCAGTTGGCGCAGTTGCGCGCCACGCTCGAGGCGCGGCTTGCCGCGCTGAGCGGCCTCGATGACGTCAGGGAAGCGGCACCGGAAGGCGCGCGCGACCTGCCCGTCCCCGAAGTCGAAACCTCGCCCGCCGACAAGGCCACCGTGCGCCTGCTGAACGACCTGGCCCTGGAAGCGGCCGGCAACCACGCGGCCCAGATCCAGGTACTGCGCCATGCCCTCGCCAAGTTCGAGGACGGAAGCTATGGCTTGTGCGAGGAATGCGGCAACGACATCGGCTATTCGCGCCTGCAGGCCCGACCCGAAGCGCGCCTGTGCATTGCCTGCCAGACGCGCTTCGAGAAACGCTGAGCTTCCGCTGCGCCCGGCGTCAGCGCATGTGCTGGCCGCCGTTGATGGCGATGTCGGCGCCGGTCACGAAACCGGCCGCGTCCGAGCACAGGTAAGCCACCAGCGCCGCCACTTCGTCCGGCTCGCCCAGGCGCCCGACCGGAATTTGCGGCAGGATCTTGCCCTGCATGATATCGGCGGGCACGGCGCTGACCATCTTCGTGCGCAGGTAGCCCGGCGACACCGTGTTCACGGTCACGCCATGGCGCGCCATTTCCAGCGCCAGCGCCTTGGTGAAGCCATGCATGCCGGCCTTGGCGGCGGCGTAGTTCACCTGGCCGAAGGCGCCGGCGTTCGCGTTCACCGAGGAAATGTTCACGATGCGGCCCCAGCGCCGGTTGGCCATGGTCTCGATCACCTGCTTGCTCATGTTGAACACGCTGTCGAGGTTGGTGGACAGCACGGCGCGCCAGTCGTCGAGCGTCATCTTGCGCAGGCTGCGTTCGCGCGTGATGCCGGCATTGTTCACCAGCACGTCGACCCGGCCCAGCTCGTCCAGCAGTTGCGCCACGGTCGCCGCGCAGGCATCGTGGTCGGTGACGTCGAGCCGATAGGCGCTGAAGCGGTAGGCTTCGTCGCGCTGGGCGGCCAGCCAGCCTTCGGGCGCGGGATTGCCCGGCGAGTAAGTGAGTGCGACCGCAAAGCCCGCGTCATGCAGGCGGCGGCACAAGGCGGTGCCGAGGCCGCCCATGCCGCCGGTCACCAATGCTACGCGTTTCTCTTCCATTCTTGCCCCCCTTGTCGACGGCCAAGCGGCCGGAACGGACAAGTCTAGGAGCGCTGCTCCTGGGAACATTGAGATAGATCAAACCAGAAAAGCCGCACGGCACGCTGGCCGTGCGACAAACAACAGGTTCAGTGCACACTCAGTGCACGATATCCGGCGCTTGCGACGGGTCGAAATCGGCCCAGTCGCCGTTGACGATGTTGCCGCGTGCACGCTCGATCTGCACCGCACCCAGCCGGCGCAGCACCTCGACCGCACGGCCTTCGTCGCCGGCCTCGTCGAACGCGACGGCCACCAGCATCCCGGCCTTGCGCTGCTCGATCGGGGCGCGCCCGCCCTCTTCATGCTCGCCGGCTTCCTTCATCTTGGAAAAGCTGAACAGCGAGCCGACGTGGGCGCCGACCAGGCCGCCGACGATGGGGCCGGCCGGTCCGGTCAGCGGCACCGTGGCCGTGCCGACCGCCGCGCCGATGGCGCCGCCGGTGGCCGCCCCCTGCACCACGCCGACCGGGGTTTCCTTGGCGCCTGGCGAGTGCAGGTTGTCGCCACCGATCGGGGTCATGTCGTGCTGGCCGGCCTGGCTGAGATAAAACCCGCTGATGCGCTCCTGGGAGAACCCGGCCTCGGCCAGGGCGCGGCGCGCCGTGTCGACTTCGTCCTGGAGTTCAAAGTGTCCTGCAATGATGGTAGACATGGCATTCTCCTGCGTCGTAATGACAGCAGCATGCTCCTGCTGGGCTGCTTGCTCTGTACGCAAACGCACACTGTCTATTGCCATTGCCCGTAGACCATCCCATAGTCCGGCACCGGCGCCGGCGGTGCGCTCCAGGCGCACGGGTCGACCCGGTAATACTTCAGGAACTCCTCGAACAGGGCAGTATGCCGCTCGGCCAGCCGGTGCGGCTGCTCGAAAAAGGCTTCGGTCGCCACCGCGAAGAATTCGGCCGGATTGGTGGCGCCATAATGATCGAGCACGCCCTGCTGGCCGAACCAGGCGTCGTGGCGCAAGGCGTCGAAGTCGCGCGACAGCACTTCCGACCAGCTGCGGTAGCGCTCGGCGCTGCCGAGATAGGGTGCGCCGTTGGTGCTGCCGGATTCGCTGTCGAGCTGGTGGGCGAACTCGTGCAGCACCACATTGTGGCCGGGGTCGTCGCCGCCCGCGCGCCGCACGTGGTCCCAGGACAGGATCACGCGTCCGTCGCCCCAGGATTCGCCCAGCAAGTCCTGGCGCTCCTCGCTGACGACGCCGGCCTCGTCGACCTGGCGCCGCGGCACCAGGAAGGCGCCGGGATAGACCAGCACCGAATGCAGGGTCGGGTAGACCAGCTCGCCTTTGGTGCCGAGCAGCAGCAGGCAAGCCTGGCCGGCGATCGTCACCCGCATCTCGTCGGTGATGTCCAGGCCGGCACAGCCGACAAAGGTTTTTTCGTGCAGGAAGCGGCGCACCAGGCGCTCGAGGCGGCTGCGCTGCGCGGCGTCCATGCCGCGGTATTGCTCGACATTGCGCGCCAGCGTGTCCAGCGCCGCCGGCGGCAGCGGCGCGGACAGGGCGCGGCGCAGGCGCCAGCGCGGGATGGCCCAGGCCAGCAGGCCGGCGGCCACGAGTGCGGAAACGGTCAGCAAGGCTTCCATCAGCGGCTCCCGCCAGGTAACAAGGTGGTGCTCAAGCGGCCGCCATGCGCTGGGCCAGGTGCGAGTCCAGCTCGTCGGCACCGCCGATCAGCTCGCCGCCAATGAAGACCTGGGGCCAGGTCATGCGGCCGCTGACGGCGCGCAGCACACTGGTATTGATCTTCTGGCTTTGCGAAATATCCGTATACCGCAGGCGATGCCGCGCCAGCGCCGCCTTGGCGCGCGCGCAGAACGGGCAGCCGGGACGCGAGAACATCACGATCGGCTCGGGCGCCCGTGCCTCCGGGTTGATGTGCGCGAGCATGGTGTCGGCATCCGAGACGGCAAAGGGGTCATCATCGCCCTCTTCCTCGATGAACATTTTCTCGATGACGCCATCGCGTACCAGCATCGAATAGCGCCAGGAACGCTGGCCAAAGCCGAGGTCGCGCTTGTCGACCAGCATGCCCATGCCGCGCGAAAAATCGCCGTTGCCGTCGGGGATGAAAGTGATCGCGTCGGCATCCTGGCCATGCTTCCATTCGTTCATGACGAAGGCATCGTTCACGGAAATGCAGACGATCTCGTCGACGCCGTTGTCGCGCAGCACAGGCGCGAGTTCATTGAAGCGCGGCAGGTGGGTCGAGGAACAGGTGGGCGTATAGGCGCCCGGGAGCGCGAAGACCACGACGGTCTTGCCTTTGAACAGCTCGTCGCTCGTCAAGTCTTGCCAGGCGTCGTGGGGACGCGTCTTGAAGACGACACTCGGTACGGGTTTTCCTTCCAGCGATTCGGCACTCGGCAACATGGGATTTCCTTTCCAGGTCAGGACATCCGCCGCAGTTGGGGCTTGTTGACGGGTTTTCAACTGCACCCGTCGAGCAGGGCCGTGGCTGGCGCAATGACAGCAAACAGCGCGCGATGGTGGCAATGGTGATGTTAACGGCAAACGCCGCACAAGGCGGCGTTTGCGTGACGACAGCGATCGTCGAATCAGGAGGGGCTTCGCGGGTCTCCACCGCTGCGCCCTTCCGGCAGGCGCAGGGGCGCGTTACTTGGCGACCTGGCCGGGGGCCGGGCCAAACAGGGCGGCGACCAGCGGATCGCGGGCGACCGGGCTGCGGTTCACGCGGATCGCGTAGTGGGTGTCGTCGGCCAGGATGTGGAAGTGGCGGCCGCTGCCGGCCATGCTCTGCTCGCGCAGGCCCGGACGCTCCTTGCGTGGGGCGGCGCCTTCGCGCTTCGGCTGGCAGATGGCGGCCAGGAAGGCTTTCACGCGTTCCTGGTCGGGGCAGATCTGGTACACGGCCTTGCCCAGGTAGGTGGCGGTGCCTTCGATGTAGCGGGCCAGTTCGATGACGCCGGCTTCGCGCAGGTCGCGGATGTACTTGCGTGCGCCGGACGGCGAGAATTTCAGGAACCATGCAATCTCGTCGGCGAGCATCTCATGGGTCGACAGTTCGTTGATCAGTTTTTGCATGTTCTCGATCCGGCGCTGGGTCGCCGAGGTAGACCGCACACGCTCGATCGGCGCCAACGAAATCGGGGCGCGTTCGGTCGGTTGGGGCGGCACGCGTTCGATCAGCGCTGAGTTGCTGGAAGTGTGCACTGCGCCGTGTTCGCCTTGCACCGCGTTGTGATGGGTCGTTGCATGCATGTTGGTGTACTCCGTTAGATAGAGAGAGACTGTGTGGTCCGGGTCGCTGTGTGTCTGTCTGACACCCTGACAACACCTTGGGTTCCGTTTAACTGGGCTCAAGATTGCCTGCGTCATCATCTCTGGTCTGTGCGCCAGCCCACATTGGCAAAATTCCACCCGGAATTTCGCCAAGCACACGTGTTATGAAAAATCAAACGAACTCCACTTAACATGCCCTCTGTTGCGCGGATACAACGGGGCATCAGAAAATTAGAAAGTTTCCTCCAATTAAGTTAAATGAACTTTCCCTCTATATAGAGCAATTGTGAAATCAAGCTGTCAACGTTGCGAATTTGTCACTCAGCAGTACCCATAGGTGCGCTAGCGCACGGACCCTACGGAACTCGACCTCGTATTCTTCACTCCAACATCACTGTCAAACATGCGATGTCACCCACCTTTTCAACTTATGGGAGTTTCCTGTGAATAATTCGAAGAAGATCGCCCTGGCCGTCGCCATGCTCTGTGCCGCTGGTTCCGCACTGGCTCAAGAAGCGTCGGAGATGATCAACCCGTCCTGGTACATCCAGCCTAGCGTTGTCGGCATGAAGCCTGACAGCAACTTCGGCACCGATGACAAGGACTGGGGCGGCGGCCTGAAGTTCGGCAAGGCCGTGCACCCGTACTGGGATATCCAGATGGGCGCGACGCACGTCCGCACCGAAGACGGCGCCGCGCGCTACCGCCAGACCACCCTGGGCGTCGATGCGCTGCTGATGCTGTCGCGTAAACAGTTCCGCCCATTCGTCCTGTTCGGCGTCGGCGCCGAGCGCGACAAGGTTGAAAACCAGTTCCGCCGCATCAGCAAGAACTCGCCATACGCCACCATGGGCGTCGGTTTCCAGGCCAGCCTGAGCCCGCAATGGTCGCTGCAGGCCGACATCCGTTCGGTGCGCGGCTTCCTGCGCCACGAAAGCGAGTACGGCTTCGAGCAAAGCAACAACAAGTACGTGACCGTCGGCCTGAACTACGCGTTCAACCCGCCGCCAGCACCGCCGGCACCGGCTCCTGTCGTCGAAACCCCGCCGCCGGCACCAGCCCCGGCTCCGGTCGCTCCGCCGCCACCACCGCCAGCACGCTTCGAAAAAGTGACGATGTCGGCTACCGAACTGTTCCAGTTCGACAAGGCTGAACTGCGCATGCCGCAGACCCGCCTGGACGAAATCGCCATGGCCCTGCAAGCCGACACCAGCATCACCAACGTCGACATCACCGGCTACACCGACCGCCTGGGCTCGGACAGCTACAACCAGAAGCTGTCGGAACGCCGCGCCAACGCCGTGCGTGACTACCTGGTCAGCAAAGGCATCGACGGCAGCCGCCTGAACGCCATCGGCAAGGGCGAATCGAATCCGGTCGTCGAGTGCAACGACAAGAAGCGCGCCGACCTGATCAAGTGCCTGGAACCGAACCGCCGCGTTGAAGTCGAGCAGATCACCATCGAAAAACGCGTGCAGTAATTCCGGTCCGCCGGCAGGGGCAATGACATATTGCCTCTTTATCCCGGACGTCCACGCGACGTCCGGCCCAAGGGGCTGCGTGCCCCTTTTTCTTTTTCTGGAGATCCGGTATGGCCGTCAAGCAATGGTTTCCATATTCACGCCAGATCATCCATGTGATGAAGTGCGCCGTCACCGAATGGCTGGCCCACCGCGCCGCCAGCAAGGGCGCCGCACTGGCTTACTACACCCTGTTCTCGCTGGCGCCGATCCTGGTGCTGGTGATCGCCGTAGCCGGCTTTTTCTACGGCGCCGAGGCGGCACAGGGGCAACTCTTCAACGAACTGCGCGGCCTGGTCGGCGCCCAGGGCGCCGATACCATCCAGGCCATCCTGGCGGGCGCACAAAACAAGGACAGCGGCCTGATGGCCACCATCATCGCCACCGTGCTGCTGCTGGTCGGCGCCACCTCGGTCTTCGCCGAACTGAAGGACAGCCTGGACGAGATCTGGGACGTGCCGCCGCCGAAGGACGCGAGCTGGTGGGACACGGTGCGCACGCGCCTGCTGTCGTTCGGCCTGATCCTGGTGCTGGGCTTCCTGCTGATGGTGTCGCTGGTCGTGAGCGCGGCGATGGCCGTAGTCGAAAATTATTTCGGCGGCATGTACAAGGAAGCGTCGATCATCGTCGGCTGGATTTCTTCCTGCATCAGCTTCCTGGTCATCGCCACCTTGTTCGGCACCATCTACAAGCTGCTGCCGCGCATCCACCTGTCCTGGCATGACGTGACCATCGGCGCGCTCGGCACCGCCGCCCTGTTCACGTTGGGCAAATACGGCATCGGCCTGTACATCGGCAACAGCGGCGCCGCCAGCAGCTTCGGCGCGGCCGGCTCGCTGATCGCCCTGCTGCTCTGGGTGTATTACTCGGCGCAGATCTTCTTCCTCGGCGCCGAGTTCGCGCGCCAGTACGCGCTGCAGCTGGGCAGCCTGCGGCACAAGCCGAAAGAAGAGACCGGGGCGAAGAACCTGAAGCGCATGAGCTGAAGTTTGGCTCGTAAGTGCAACAGCCGCGCGATGTCGCGGCTGTTTTTTTTGGGGAGGGAATTCGTGGCGGGTTGCGGCAAGTTCTTGGTGGGTTCGAGAACCCACCCTACGTCATGGATGACCGCGGTGATAGGTGGGTTCGAGAACCCACCCTACCTGGATGGGCGCGCGGTGGCAGGTGGGTTCGTGAACCCACCCTACCTGGATGGACGCACGGTGGCAGCTGGGTTCGAGAAACCGCCCTGCAAGGTTGTTATTCCCCGAGCAGCTCGGCCAGCGCTTCCATGCCCTCGACGCGCTCGGCCACCACCTTCAGGACCACCACCACCGGCACGCCGAGCAGCAGGCCCCACATGCCCCACAGCCAGCCCCAGAACAGCAGGCTGACGAACACGGCGGCCGGGTTCATCTTGGCGATCTTGCCGGTCATCCAGGTGGTGACGACCATGCCGACCAGGGTGGCGATGCCCATCGAGGCGCCGGCCACGAGGATGACCATGCGCAGCGACTCGAACTGCATGAAGGCGACCAGGCCGGTCGCCGAGGTGATCAGCAAGGGGCCGAAGTACGGCATGATGTGGGCCACGCCGGCGAAGATGGCCCAGGCGCCGGCGTTTTCCAGGCCGATGGCGCGCAGCGCCACCCACATCAGCAGCGCCAGCAGGATGTTGGTAACCAGCAGCATGAACATGTAGTTCTGGATCGAGGTGTTGATGTCGTCCAGGATGTGCACCGTCACTTTTTTACGCGTCAGCGAAGGGCCGGTGAGTTTCACCAGCTTGCGCTTGAAGGTGTCCCCGGCCAGCAGCAGGAAGAATACCAGGAACACCACCATGGTCGACTGGGTAACGAAAGAGGCCAGGCCGACCGAGCCGGCCAGCAGCCAGTCGGTGATGCGGAAGCTCGACGAATGCTGGGCCGCGATCGTCGGGCGGCGTTGAATCAGGCGCGGATTGGCGCCGACGTTGGCGGTGGCCTGCTCGATCTCGGCGGCGGCCTTTTGCACGCGCTGGATGGTCGAGCCCTCGCCGCCGGTGGCACTGGTGACCAGCTTGGTCACCTTGTGGGTGAGCGTCGGTAGCTCGTCGAGGATGTTGAAGAATTCGTCCTGCAGCCGCCACATGGTCGCACCCATGCCGCCCAGCAGCACGGCGGTGACGATGGTGGCGCCGACAACGCGCGGAATGCGCAGGCGTTCGAGCCAGCGTACGACCGGACTCAGGGTATAGGCGATGAAGATGCCGAGCAGGAGCGGCACGAAGAATTTTTGCGCCCATTGCAGCGCGAACACGAAGGCCACGGTGGCCAGGATGCCCAGCGACAGGCCGCGCGCGTTGACGTGGATGGGAAGACGCAGGCCGTTCGCGTGAAGGGCGAGGTCGTCGGGATGATGCGCTTGACTGGAAGAACTGTCCGGCGTCACGGAGGTGACGGTGACGGCCGGACTATCCTCGAGGGCGGCGGACTTGTGTGGCTCGGCGGCTGCCGAGCCCGGACTGGCGAGTTGCATATGTTTGCCGAATGTTAGTCGCCGGACCGCGCCGCCCCGGCTGCGTTGATTACTTCACGCGGATGTCGTTCTTGACCGATGTTACACCCTTGACGCCGCGGGCAATCTGGACAGCTTTCTGTGCATCGCCGGCATCCGACACGAAGCCCGACAGCTGGACGTCGCCCTTGAAGGTTTCGACGTTGATCTCGGTGGCTTTCACGTTCGAATCGGCGGCGAAGGCGGCTTTCACCTTGGCGGTGATGACGCTGTCGTCGACGTATTCGCCGGCGCTTTCCTTTTGCGGGCCCGAAGCGCAACCAACCATGGTGAAGGCGAGCGCGCCGGTGAAGACAGCGGTAGCAAGGCGTTGGGTGAGTTTCATGATGTATCCCTTTCTTCGTTGGTCAAAAATGATATTAACTGCATCGTTTTTACTGCGTGCTCGTTGGAGCGGGCCGGTACGTCACTTGCCGTACGCGGTTTTTGCGGCCTGGACGCATTGGTCCTTCGCCGCGCCGGCAAACGCGTCGCACTTCTGGAGTGCGACCCGGTATTCAGCCGTCAGTTTGTCTTCACGCGCATTGCTGCGCGCTTCGATCATCTTGCGGTCCGCGGTGGCATCGGCCTGGGCGGCAACCAGGGTCGCCTTGGCCTGCTTGATGCACACGTCGCGGTCGTTGCCCGCCAGCGCCCCGCAGCGCGCCTTGTCGCGCGCATGGTTGGCGTCGGCGATGCGCATGCGGGCCTGGGTATAGGCCTTCAGGGTGTTCTTGTAGGCGGCACTCGCTTCCTCTTCGGTGCGCACGCGCTCCGCCTTGGCTTCGGCCTCGCACACGTCGTGCGGGTTGCCGCTCAGGCTGTCGCAGCGCACCCGCGCCGCCTTGTAGTTCGCAGCCGCCGTATCGCGCGCCCGCTCGTAGGCCGTCTTGGCATCCGGCACCGGCGCTGCAGGGACTGCGCTGGCGGCGGCCGGGCTGGCCGGCGGCGTTGTGACAGCCTGGGCGCGTGCATGGCCGGCCCACGCCAGGGCGGCGCCGAGAATCAGTAGCACATGCGTATTTTTCATTCTTGTCGTCATGGTTCTGTAGGTCCGATTAGTGCTGGTGGTGCTCATCAATTCGCAACACGATAGTGACGTTTTACGCCGTTCGCAGGCGGCTTTCTGTACGGTGTCGAACACAACAGCGTGATGATGCTCAGCATGAGCAACTCGGCAACAATGAGTGCGTCATCGCACAGACCTCGGGCGCGCGCCTGCCTATTCTGGCCTCACATCATTTGCCAGGAGAACAATATGAAAGCCACTCGCACCCTTGCAGCTGCAGTCGTCGCCGTCAGCGCCGTCCTCGCCGGTTGCGCCAGCAATTCGCCTTCGTACAGCAACAATGGCTACAACAGCGGCTACAACAACACCGCCTCGATGGGCTACGGCACGATCGAGTCGATCCAGGTAACCCAGGCCGAGAACCGCACCAGCGGCGGCGGCGCCGTGGCCGGCGCCCTGATCGGCGCACTGGCCGGCAACCAGGTCGGCAGCGGCAGCGGCCGCACCGCGGCCACCGTGGCCGGCGGCGTCGCCGGCGCCGCGATCGGCAACAACGTCGAGCGCAACCGCAATGCCGGCAATGGCCAGGAGATGTACCAGGTAAACGTGCGCATGGATAACGGCGAATACCGCACCGTGGTCCAGGACAGCGTCTACGACCTGCGCGTGGGTAACCGCGTGCGCCTGGTCGACGGCCGCGTTTACCGCTACTAAGACCAGGCACCGGGGCCGGCTGCGCGCTGGCCTGCCCTTGCGGCCTGTCGATGCATTCTGCCCACGGGCCGGCCTATGCCGGCCCGCATCCTTTGTGGAGGTCATCATGAAAGTTCGAACGCTTATCCAGCCTGCCCTGCTCGGCATCCTGCTCGCAGGCGCCGCGCCGCTGGCGCTGGCCCAGGCCAGCACCGACGCCAACGTGCCGCCCGCCGCCGCCAGCAAGCAGGCGCGCGAGATCGCGCAAGGCGATCCGGTGCGCTGGTACAAGGAAGACACGACGCGCCAGGAGCGCATGCGCACGCGCACCAAGGAAATCGGCGCCGCCCTGGATGAAGCGAAGAATGCCTGCAAGCAGCAACCCGCGGCCGAGCGCCAGGCCTGCCTGCAAACGGCCCAGGCAACCTGGGAAACGGAGATGAAGGCGCTGCGCGCCAACGCGCCGGTGCAGGCGGGTAGCGCCGGCACCGGCCATGCCGCAAGCACGGGCCATACCGGCGGCGAAGGCAGGACCACGGTCGGACGCTAGCGCGTCGCGGTGGGGGCGCCGGTGCGCTGGCGCCTGGCGCCACGCGGCTCCAGCACGACGGCAAAAAAAGACGGCGCCCAATCAACGATTGCGACGCCGCTCAAGCCCCACCATATTCTTCCGTCCACGCCGTGGCGCTTCGGGTGCAGCGGCGCGGTTGCCCGCACCCCTGTGTTTCGACCTGGCGGCGCTCAGGCCACGTCGCGCGCCGCCCGCCGCTTTTGCACGAACCAGCCCACCACACCCAGCAATACCGCCCCGGCCAGTGCCTGCTTGCCCATGCGCCGCTGGCGCACGAAGTTGAAGGCAGCCAGGCCATACGGCATCAGGACCGAGATGCTGGTGCCCGTGGGTTTCAGCAGAGCATCAGCCCTGGCCCGCAGTGCCCATGTCGCGTGGTCGAAAGCAGAATGTAACATGACTTCGGGCCGCGCGCCGTGTTTCACTTGTGCGCGGGCATAGGCAACGCCTGCACGGTAGAACTCGCCCTCGCGCAGCAGCTCGGCCTTGCGGGTTGCCGGGTCGCGGCTGTGCTTGTGACCAGCCAGGCCGGTCGGTTCGTCATTATGATGATGCTTGTCCATGTACCCTCCCCTGGTTGACGCTTACAGCAGTGCGTCGCGGTCGTTGCGCAGTTCGTTCATCGTTTCCGGGAAGGCGAGCTTGCCCTGCTTCAGCATCGCCATTCCCTTCATCACCAGCACGGCCGTGATGACGAGGAACACGAGGAACAGCACCAGCAGGATCTTCCAGCCCATGGCGTCCCAGGCCAGCGCCACGATTGTCGCGGTGCCGTAGGCCAGTGCGAACCACACGGCGAGGACCGCACCAGCGAAGATCGCCAGCAGTTCGATCGCGTGGTTGCGCACTTCCGACAACTCGAGTGCCGCCAATTCCACGCGGGACACGATGAGGCCGAACAGGTTCTTCGCCAGGCCGGAGATGCCGCCCATGAGTCCGGGACCATGTACAACGGTGTCGGTCTTTTCCATGGCGTTCTCCGGCGGTGATTATTTACGACCCAGAACGATGCCGACCAGCAGGCCGACGCTGGCGGCGGCGACCACGGTGCGCCATGGATTGTCTTTAACATAGACATCGGCCGTGTGCGCCAGTTCCTTGCTCTTGACGACAGCTTGACCCTGGTACTGGCTGGCCTTGCCCATGGCGCGGTCCAGCATTTCCATGCCGCGCGAACGCAGCTCGTCGGCCTTGTCGCCGGTCAGCGAAGCGGCGGCGCTCAGCAGCGATTGCGCATCCTTGACCAGGGCTTTCATGTCGGCGCTGGCGTCTTTCATGTTGTTGTCGATCGAGCGGGCGTTGGTGTCTTGCATGATGCACTCCTGTTGTTGGTTATAAGGTTGGGGTTAAACGTTTACGGCACGAGGAAATCGCGCATGTCGTCGGCGTGCTCTTCCTCGACGGCGAGGATCTCGGTGAGCATCTGGCGCGTGGTCGGGTCCTTGTCGCCGATCGCCGCGATCATCTGGCGGTAGGACTCGATGGCCACGCGCTCGGCGATCAGGTCGGCGCGCACCATGGCCTGCGTGTCGTCGGAATCGTCGTACTCGGCATGCGAACGCGCGGTCAGCGTGGCCGGGTTGAAGTTCGGCGAACCGTTCAGTTGCACGATGCGCTCGGCGATGCGGTCGGCGTGGTCCTGCTCCTGCTGGGCGTGCTCGAGGAACTCGGTCTTCAGGGCGCCGTTGTTCGGCCCACTGACGGTGTAGTAGTGCCGCTTGTAGCGCAGCACGCACAGCAGCTCGGTGGCGAGCGCATCGTTGAGCATGGCGATGACGGCTTCGCGGTCGGCCGCGTAGCCTTCGGTGACGGCGCCTTCGTCGATGTTGGCCGCGGCGCGGCGGATGGCTTCGATATCGAAACCATGCGCCAGGGGCTTGCCGGTATGTTCCATGATGCTTCCTTTATTTCAAATCCGCGTACTGGGCTCAGCGTCCGGCGGTGCGCTGCGGAATCGGCGCATTGCCGTTCGACAGCACGATCTCCACGCGGCGGTTCAGCTGGCGGTTGCCGGCGTTGTCGTTGGCCGCGACCGGGAAGGCTTCACCATAGGCCTTGGTGGCGATGCGCTGGCGCTCGACACCCATTTCGCCCAGTGCCGTGGCCACCGCATTCGCGCGGCGCTGCGACAAGTCCTGGTTGTAGCTCGAGCTGCCGGTGCTGTCGGTAAACCCTTCGACCAGCACGGTACGCTCCGGGTTCTGCTGCATCACCTCGGCGAGCTTGCGCAGGGTCGAGGTTCCGTTCGGCGTCAGCGTGGCCTGGTTGGTGGCGAACAGCACGTCGCCGATGGTGACGACCATGCCGCGCTCGGTCTGCTTGGCGTGCAGCTCGACCAGCATCGCTTCGAGCTTGGCGGCGCGTTCGGCCAGGGCGCGGTTCTGCTCGGCGGCGGCATTTGCCTGCTGCTGGGCGGTCATGGCGGCGGCCTGCGCGGCTTCGGCTTCGCGTTTCGCGCGTTCGGCTTCGCGTTTCGCGCGTTCGGCTTCGGCGGTGCGCGCTTCCAGGCGCACGGCGTTGCGCTCCATCGAGGCGTTCGCGATGTTGGCTTCGGCGGCCTTGGCGCGCGCCACTTCCTGGGCGGTGGCGATCTTCTGTTTCGCCACATAGGCCAGGCGGTCGATGTCTTCCAGGCTTTCCTTCTTGGCGGCGGCGGTATTGGCGCGGTCGAGCGCGGCGCTGGCGTCGCGGAACTCCAGCGGCGCGTAGGTCGAGACTTGCGGGTTATTGTTGGCGGAAACGAAATCGGCGCGCGCCTGGTCCAGCGTCGGCGTGGTGGTCGGCGTGCTGCTGCAGGCGGCCAGCAGGATGGCGCTGGCGAAGACGGCCGGTTTCAGGAAACGGTTTTTCATGTTCTTGCCCTCCTTGATGGCGCCGCCGCATGCCTGCGGGCGGCGCTCCTCGCTATCGTTGGCGGAAAAAGAGGCGCGCCACAGGCGCGGCCCCTGCTCTTCTGGTACTGCGCTCAGTTACTACAGTCTTTATTGCGAGTTTGCGCGTTCGACTTCCTGGCGCAGCACGCGCAGGTCTTCGTTCAGCGCGTCGGATGCGGCGGTGGCCTTGGCCGAGTTCGCCTTGCTCTGCGCCAGTTGCGCATCGGCCTGGGCCTGCATGGCCAGCTCGCGCGCCAGCTTGTAGTCGCGTGCGGCCAGGGCTTCGTTGGCGCGCATCATCTTGGCGCGCGCCGCGGTGATCTCGGCCGGGGCCAGCTCGGCGGCGCCCGCCTGCACGGCGTTCTGGACTGCATTGCGCGACACCGCGACATCGGCGGTGGCCGGCGCTTTCTGGCTGGCGCAACCGGTCAGTACCAGCATCGCCGCAAGGGCGGCACTGCCAACTACACGCTTCATCGGGAATTGCTTGTCCATCCTGTTCTCCTGTTTATGTGAGGAAGTTGTTAACGTTATAAGCCTGTTATCAGACGAGTTCGGTACGCTAGCGCACACTGACCATAGATCGCAATGCTCATCCGTTTTCAGCGTGCGACACCGCACATTGATGACCCTTGCCTTTGCGCTAAGCTGGCTTCAACACTGACACCCAGCGAAGGATCGTCATGCCAGACACCACCACTCCCCAGCACGGCAGCGTCAAGCCCCACAGCGGCCGCCGCAAGAAAATCATCCTCGGCGCAATCGGTATCCTGATTGCGATCCCGGTCATCGCCGTCATTTTCATCCTGACCTTTGACTGGAACAAGGCCCGCCCCTGGCTGAATGCCAAGGTGAGCGAAGCCATCGAACGCCCGTTCGCCATCCGCGGCAACCTCAACGTGGAATGGGAAATCCCTGCGCGCAAGATGGCGCCGGGCGACCGCAACCTGCGCGACTGGATCCCCTGGCCGCACCTGATCGCCAACGACGTCCACGTCGGCAACCCGGCCCACATGCAGCAGGCCGACATGGCGGCTGTCAAACAGTTTTCGTTCTCGCTGAACCCGCTCGGCCTGCTGCACCACACGATCGGCATCCCGGTACTGCGCTTCGACGCGCCGCGCGTCGACCTGGTGCGCACCGACGCCAGCCACTACAACTGGGTCTACAAGAAGCAGGAAAAGGAATCGAAGTGGAAGCTCGACCTCGAGCGCATCGTCCTCACCGACGGCGTGGTGCGCTTCGTCGACGCGGTCACCAAGGCCGACGTCACGGCGAATGTGCGCACCCTGGCCAACGATCCGAAATACGGGGTCAGCTTCGAGGTCGGCGGCAGCTACAACGGCGCCCCGGTCACGGGCGGCGGCAAGGTAGGCCAGGTGCTGTCGCTGAAGGACCAGAACACGCCCTACCCGGTCCAGGCCGACATGCGCAGCGGCCCCAGCCGCATCGCGATCGAAGGCACGGTCACCTCCCCGGCCAGGCTGAAGGCGGTCGATTTGCAGCTGGAACTGGCCGGCCGCAGCATGGCGCGCCTGTACAACTTCACTGGCATCACGCTGCCGGAAACCCCGGCCTTCTCGACCTCGGGCCGCCTGCGCGGCGAGCTCGACCGTGAATACGGCCGCTGGACCTACGAGGACTTCAAGGGCAAGGTCGGCAGCAGCGACATCCACGGCAAACTGGTCTACGAAGGCGGCAAGCCGCGCGGCAAGCTGTCGGGCAACGTGGCGTCGAACAAGCTGGTGTTCGAGGATCTCGGTCCGCTGGTCGGCGCCGACTCGAACGCGAGCAAGAAGGCGCGCGGCGTCGAGGCCGTGCAGCCGGGCGGCAAGGTCTTGCCGGTGGAAGAGTTCCGCACCGAGCGCTGGAAAGCCATCGATGCCGACGTGCGCTACGCGGCGGACAGGATTGTCCGCGAGAAGACCCTGCCGATCAGCAAGCTCTCGGCCCACCTGATCATGAAGGACGGCGTCATCACCCTGGCCCCGCTCGACTTCGGCGTGGCCGGCGGCACCCTGCGCTCGACCATCCGTTTAGATGGCAGCGGCAAGGCCGGCAACACCATCGCGGCCACCGCCAAGGTCTCGGCGCGCCACATCCAGATCAAGCAGCTGTTCCCGACCATCGAGCAGATGCAGGCCACCGTCGGCCAGGTGAACGGCGACGCGCAGCTGTCGGCCACCGGCACCTCGGTCGCCGCCCTGCTCGGCACCTCGAACGGCGAGGTGAAGGCGCTGGTGAACCAGGGCACGATCAGCAAGATGCTGCTCGAAATGGCCGGACTGAACGTCGGCAACATCGTCCTGACCAAGCTGTTCGGCGACAAGCCGGTGGAGTTGAACTGCCTGGCGGCCGACTTCGATGTCAAGAAGGGCGTGATGCAGTCGCAGGTGTTCGTGGTCGATACGAAAGAGGCGATCATCAACGTCAGCGGCAACGTGAACCTGGGCAACGAGGGCATGAACCTGACGGTGAAACCCGAGACCAAGGCCCTGCGCCTGTTCACGCTGCGCGCGCCGCTGTACGTGCGCGGCACCTTCAGCGACCCCGACGTGTCGGTCGACAAGAAGACGCTGGCCCTGAAGGCGGGCGGCGCGGCAGCCCTGGCGACCATCGCCGCGCCGGTGGCGGCCCTGCTCCCGCTGATCAATACCGGCCCTGGCGAGAACAGCGACTGCGCCAGGCTAGTGGCCCTGGCGAACGCCAAGCCAACCGCGCCACCGCCTGGCAAGACCAAGAAGTAATGGATGAGAGACAGGTGCAATGCGCCATGAAACGGGGCCAGCCACAGTGTGTGTTGCCGAACAGACCACATTGCCGCGATGGCCTATTCTGAACCCATCGCCGGACCGTAGAACGGCATTCGAGGAACCTGCATGACGCACTGGAAAGCGGCCGCGGCACTGTGTGCGGCCCTGGGCATCGGAGGCATGGCCAGCGGCTGTGCCACTTCCGGCAACGTGCCGGGAAGGACCGAGGCCCGGGCCGTGGACGACGCCACGATCACCACCGGTGTGCAGGCGGCGATCGGCAAGGCGCCGGAGCTGCAGGCAGCGGACATCGATGTCGCGACCCGCGAAGGCATTGTCAGGCTGAGCGGTTATGTCGGCTCGGCAGAGAATGTGGCAACCGCAGCGTCGGTTGCGCGCACCGTGAAGGGCGTCAAGTCGGTCCATAACGACCTGCGCCTGAAGTAAAACCCCACCCAAGGAGATCATCATGAAAACCATCAAACAACTGGCAGTGAGCGCAACCATCGCAACCCTGGCCCTGGGCCTGACCGGCTGCGCCGGCATGTCGCAGCAGGACAAGAACACCGCCATCGGCGCCGGCGCCGGCGCAGTGGTCGGCGGCGTCCTGACCGGTGGCTCGGCAGTCGGCACCGTTGGCGGCGCAGCTGTCGGCGGCGTGATCGGCAACCAGACCGGTAAAACGAACTAAATCGTTTTCAGCCCGATGCGACAACGCCCCGCTTGCGGGGCGTTGTTGTTTGTGGGGGGCGTTTTTGTTTATGGGGACGTTGTTGTTGACGGGGCGAGGTTTGTCAATGGGGGCGATGACCGTGGAATAGGTAGGGTGGGCGCTCCTGTGCCCACGCGTGAAGCATGATCATTGTTGGCGTCGTATCGAGACGAACCAGGCCAACAATGATCGGCGTTCACGCGTGGGCACGGGGCGCCTAGCGCGGCCCGGCCCACCCTACGCGCCAAATTAGACGAAGGCGCTCGACAAGGCCCCGACCGACGCATCCTTGACGATCTCGTAGCAGGTGCAGGCCGCCGCCGCCAGCCCGACCGGATCGAGGATCTCGATGTTGCCGCGGCTGTAGATGATCAGCCCCTGCTGCTGCAGCGCGCTGGCCGCCTTCGTCACGCCGACCCGGCGCACCCCCAACGCGTGGGCCAGGAACTCGTGCGTGAGGTGGAACTTGTCGGACTGCAGGCGGTCGCGCGTGATCAGCAGCGAGCGCGCCAGGCGCGCTTCCAATACGTGGAAACGGCTGCAGACGGCGATCTGGATCGCCTGCGCCAGCAGCGTGTCGGTATAGCGGTAGAGCACGCGCTGCAGTGCCGGGTTGCGTGCGAACTCGGCGCGGAAGTCGCTGCTGCGCATGCGGCTGGCGCTGCCGGGACGCTGCACCACGGCGCGTGTTTGCGCCGTCTGGTGGCCGAGCGCGACAGTGGCGCCAAGCATGCCTTCGCGTCCGACCAGGCCGACCTCGAGCGTCAGGCGCCCGCCGGCGACGCCGAGCAGCGAAATCAGGCAATCGTGGGGAAAGTAAATGTGGTGGAAGGGCTCGCCCGCTTCGGACAGCACCTCTCCTGCTTCGACCTTTACCTGGTCGAGCATCGGCAACACCTGGGCCAGCTCCTGCGGCGGGAGCGCGGCCAGCAACAAATTGGCGTTGTGCTCGGCGACGTCGTGGGAAGCGGCAAAGTTCATCGGACCCTCGTAGTAGGCTGCACGCGTCCCGCCTTTCAATGGAAAGGATGGGCTGCGGGCGGCGGATACATTTGCAAACAATTTCGATCAGGGTAAAGCCGACCATAGGGAGAAGTATGTTCGGTGACGCACGGAATAGCTTGTTGTTCCTGAGGACAATCCTAATCGTCGACCGGGCGCGCTGCCTGGCCGTGCGGGCCGTACGAGCGGCCTGCAATCTGTCGAGGACAAGCCATGAACAATATTCCGAATCCCCCGGCGCGCGCCCAGCACCATCCGCTCCTCCTGATCGCGGCGCTCGCCGTTGTCCTGTTCTGCCTGGTCGGCACCGCCGCCATCATGGGCTGGATTCCGTCGTCGATCGGCGGCAATGCCGGCCGCCAGCTGAACGAGGCCGACCGCGCCGCGCTGGCCGCCAGCCTGCCGCCGCCCAACCAGGCGGCCCCGGCCTTGCCTGACCCGGCCGCCGATCCGCTGGCCGGGCAAGCCGCCGGCGCGGCGGCGCTGGCCCCGGCAGCCGCGGCGGCGCCCGCTTACCCGGCCCAGCAAGTGGCCCAGGGCTATGCGCCCGCTCCTGCCCCGGCGCCAGCCGAGCCGGCCCCCGTGACGCATCCGAAAGCCGCGAACAAGCCGGTGCAGGTGGCTGCCGCCGACACGCCCAAGTGGTGCGGCAATTGCGGCAACGTCGAGTCGGTGCGCGCCATCAAGCAGCGCGCCCAGGGCAGCGGCCTGGGCGCTGCGGGCGGTGCCGTGGTCGGCGGCCTGCTCGGCAACCAGATCGGCGGCGGCCATGGCCGCCAGCTGGCGACCGTAGCTGGCGCCATCGGCGGCGCCGTGGTCGGCAACCAGGTCGAAGGCAACATGAAGGCCACCACCAGCTACGAAATCCGCGTGCGCCTCGACGACGGCACCCTGCGCACCTTCCACCAAAACAGCCAGCCGCAATGGCGCAACGGCGACCGCGTGCGCATCGTCAAGGGCCGCCTGCGCGCTGCCTGATCCCGCTCAACCTACCTCCTTTTCGAGGCCGGCCATCCGCGAGGATGCCCGGCCTTGATATTTTCTCCAGTGCAATGTGCGCCAACGCACGGAATTACTGCTGAGCTAGCCCGAGAATGTTTCTACGCCGGAAACTCCAGAACCTCACATCCGGTACAAGACTCCAACCATCGAAAAGGGGATTACCATGAATAGCCTCGCGTGGATCGGCATCATCGTTTGGGGATTGGTCGTGACGGCCTTCGGCCTGGTGTCGGCGGGGCCGCCGCTGCAGGACGGGCATGCGGTGGCGCCGCACGACGTGACCCTGCTGGTGGCGGGCGGCCTGCTGACCTGCCTGATCGGCATCGTCGGCCTGCTCGGTTTCATGGGGTGGATTCCGGGTCTGAACGGCGCAGGGATGCAAAAAGAACAAAAATCTCGCGCTTAATGTGGGCCATCGAACGGTGGTGCTGAGCAGCTCGCTGCATACTGGACTCACCGCGCCACTGACGGCGCTAATGTCTGAGGAGACTCATCATGCTCTATACCATTGCCATCGTTTTGATCGTCCTGTGGCTGCTCGGCCTGGTCACCTCGTACACGATCGGCGGCTTCATCCACATCCTGCTGGTTGTCGCCGTGATCATGATCCTGGTGCGCCTGATCAGCGGTCGAGGCATATAGGCGCAAGCGCGTGAGTGACGCGTCCTGCGTCCTTGCCGCACGCGCTTGCCCAAGCGGCAAGGCGCATGCGCCAACAGATGTTGTACCACCAATCCGTTTCGCGGACGTGCCCCGCAGGGGTGCGCCTACGAAACGGATTTTCATTTCAAGGAGAGCGATTATGACTAGCAATCTCACCAAATCCGCCATCGCAGCCACCGTCCTCGCCCTCGGCGTGAGCGGCTGCGCCGACATGAACGCCACCCAGCGCGGCACCGCCACCGGCGCCGGCGCCGGTGCGGCCCTCGGCGCCCTCATCGGCGGCACCACCGGCGGCGGCGGCGGCAGCCGCGCTGCCAAGGGCGCCGTCCTCGGCGGCGCTGCCGGCGCCGTGATCGGCAACATCTGGTCGAAGCGCATGGAGCAGCAGAAGCAGGCGATGGAACAGGCCACGCAGGGCACCGGCGTGCAGGTGTCGCAGACCTCGGATAACCGCCTGAAACTGGAAATCCCAAGCGACATTTCCTTCGACACAGGCCGTTCGGACATCAAGTCGAACTTCCAGCCTATCCTCCAGCGCTTCGCCAGCACGCTGCAGGAAAATCCGAACACCAACGTGGTCATCATCGGCCATACCGACAACACCGGCAACGTGTCGATCAACCAGCCGCTGTCGGTCGACCGCGCCTCGCGTACGCGCGACTACCTGGCGGGCCGCGGTGTGAATCCGAACCGCATCACCATCGAAGGCCGCGCCGACCGCGAGCCGATCGCCAACAACAACGACGCGGCCGGGCGCGCACGCAACCGCCGTGTCGAGATCTACGTCGCCGAACCGGCACAAGGCTGATTTTTTAAGCCTCGGTTTTGCCAGGCCCTGAGCATAAGTTCCGCTTATGCTCAGGGCTTTTCTGTATAGACGACCAGACGAATTCTTTGTCTATGGCCCTATGAGCGAAGGGTATACCTGTTGTGTTAATCAAACAAATATCCGATCGCATTTGACATTTGTTTATCCGAAATGCTTTTATGTTGCCCTCAAGCGCGCTTTGCTGCTTGAGCAATCTGTCTAACAGCAACGAACGGAGCGTCGACGCCGCCCGGCCCGGCCACAAGCCGGCACCGCCACCGCGCCGCGCACCGTGAAAAAGAAGCATCGGAGAGTTTTTTGACTAAGCAGCATCTCGCAGTAAAGCGCAGCGTCGTCGCTGTCGCCCTGACCCTGGCCTCGACCAGCGTCGTTTTCGCGCAGCAGGAAGCTGCCGCCCCGGTAACCAAGGTGTACGTCACCGGTTCCAACATCAAGCGCGCGGACAAGGAAGGCTCCTCGCCGGTCGGCGTCCTGAACGCCAAGCAGATCGAAGCGACCGGCGCCAACACCGTCGCCGAACTGCTGCACTCGATCCCGGCCTTCGGCTCGGGTACCTCGAACGACATCACCGACGGTTCCTTCTCGAAAGGCACCTCGACCGCTTCGCTGCGCGGCCTGGGCTCGTCCTCGACCCTGATCCTGCTGAACGGCCGCCGCATCACGGCATCGGCCTACGCCGACCCGAACCAGGGCAAGTCGGCCGTGTACGACCTGAACAGCATTCCGGTCTCGGCCATCGACCGCGTCGAGATCTTCAAGGATGGCGCTTCGGCCGTGTACGGCTCGGACGCGATCGCCGGCGTCATCAACTTCATCACCAAGACCGACTACCAGGGCGCCGAGATCAAGGTCTCGACCAGCGCCAACGATGACGGCGAGTTCGCCCGCAACAACGTCAACGGCGTGTTCGGCTTCGGCGACCTCGACCAGGATCGCTACAACGCCTTCATTTCCTTCGACCTGGCGCAGCGCGACCGCACCGGCATCAAGGACGTCAACGACATCAAGAAGGGCATGTACGCGGACATTAACGCGCGCCTGAACCCGTATTCGAGCTACCTGTCGGACCAGGCCTTCTTCTTCCGCGAGCGCACCCCGGGCGCCCGCAACTTCGCCAACAACCTGGCCAACGCCTCGGGCATCGTCAACCAGCTCGGCTGCGACCCATCGCAGCAGATCACCGGCAACCGCGAAGCGAACAACCTGACCGCGACCTCGATGCTGAACGGCCGCACCTTCTGCAACTACGACGCCAACAACAACGCCGAAGCGCAGAGCAAGGGCAAGGATGCCAACGTCCTGGCCAAGCTGACCGTCCAGATCACCCCGGACATCACCTCGTTCACCGAATTCGGCTACAGCCGCGTCGACCGCGAATACACCGGCAACCCGTCGACCATCCTGTCGACCTCGCCGACCACCGTGTTCCGCACCGACGGCTTGCCGAGCGACTACCAGCTGATCCTGCCGATCGGCCATCCCGACAACCCGTTCACCGATGCCCGCTCGGCAGTCGGCTACCGCTTCGTCGGCACCGACGGCGGCTCGCGCAACGTCAACGAGGCCTTCCGCCTGCTGACCGGCCTGAAGGGCACCACCGGCCGCTTCGAC
This sequence comes from Massilia sp. YIM B02769, assembly GCF_030411995.1. Lineage (GTDB taxonomy): Bacteria > Pseudomonadota > Gammaproteobacteria > Burkholderiales > Burkholderiaceae_D > Telluria. The sequence goes on along the minus strand of NZ_JASNRC010000012.1, from coordinate 164,568 downwards.
TGGGAATCGGGCCTGCTGGTCAACCGCAGCGAGCGCACCGAAACCATGCGCGGCATGCTGTACCGCCCGACCATCGACCGCATCGTCACCGAAGGCCGCACCCTGGCCCAGACCGCCGCCGATCCATCGGCCGTGCGTGACGTCGTCAACGAAGGCTATGCACAAGTCGCCCAGTTCGACGCGAAAGCCTCGACCACGGTCGGCACCCTGGCCGGCGGCGACATCGGCCTCGCCTTCGGCGGTGAAATCCGCCAGGAAAAGCTGTCGATGACCCCGGACCAGCTGACCCAGACCGGTCAGATCCTGGGCCTGTCGAACTCGCTGATCGAAGCCCGGCGCATGGTCAAGTCGGCTTTCGTCGAAATCCGCACGCCGTTCACCAAGAACTTCGAGATGGACTTCGCCGGCCGCTACGACAAGTACCCGAACGATTCGAGCTTCGTGCCGAAAGTCGGCGCCAAGTGGGCCGTCACCGACCAGCTGACCTTCCGCTCGACCTATGCCGAAGGCTTCCGCGCGCCTGCCCTGTCGCAGATCGCCGAGGGCGGCGTGCAGTCGTTCTCGACCGTGCCTGATACCGTGCGCTGCCCGAACGCCAAGGACCCGCTGCCGGGCGCCTCGGATGCCGACTGCGCACGCCGCATCTCGAGCATGTCGAGTGCAAATCCGAACCTGAAGCCGGAAACCTCGAAGAGCTTCTCGTTCGGCGCAATCATCAACCCGACCCGCAACCTCGACATCCTGATCGACTACTACAAGATCCGCAAGGAAGACGAGACCGCGCTGCTGTCGGCTGGCTTCGTCGTCGATCACCCGGACCTGTACCCAGGCCTGGCAATCCGCGATAACAACCCGGCCAACCTGCTGCGCGACGCCAACGGCAATGCGATTCCGAACAGCGGCCCGCTGAGCGCCGTCAACCGCTACTACGTGAACCAGGGTTCGACTGTCGTATCGGGCCTGGACTTCGAAGTCGCGCACCGCCTGTCGCTGGGCGAGTGGGGCCGCCTGTCGACCAAGCTGGATTACAACTACGCGCTGACCTACAAGCGCGCGGAACGTCCAGGCGAGCATGAGAACAACCTGGTCGGCACCAACGGCGGCCTGGCCGACTGGGCAACCTCGGTGGGCGACATCCCGCGTCACCGCGCCACCCTGTCGACCGCCTGGACCATGGGCGTGCACTCGGTGACGGGCTCGATCGATTATGTCTCGCCTGTCTCGCTGTACCGTCGTTATGACGACGCAGTGCGCTTCGAAACCCCGTTCTGCTACTACGGCAGCGGCCCGGCGCCGGCCGGCGAGCAAGTCGGCGGCCTGCCGAAGTTCACGAACTACGTGAGCGACTGCTCGGTCAAGGAATGGACCACGGTCAACGTCGGCTATACCTACACGGGCTTCAAGAACTGGACCCTGTCGGCCAACATCCGCAACCTGTTCGACAGCGCGGCGCCGTACGATCCACGCTACCCGAGCGAAGGCTTCAACCCGCAGCTGCACAACGGCATGGGTCGTTACTTCCGCCTGACCGCCGGCTACCGCTTCTGATCGACGTCTGATCGACGTCTGATCGCAGCCTAGCGTGCGCAAAAACCGCCCGGTGTCATACCCGGGCGGTTTTTTTATAGGCTTGCCGCACGTTTGATGTCGCACACGCACCTGCTCGACGCAGCACAACCACATTCCCTGCCACACGCGCGATAGTGTTGCTTCACTTCGGCAACATTTCCTATCGCCATCATGCGCGACACCGCCAACGCCATCGAGTTCGACCACGCCACCCCAGGCGCCGCCTTGTGGCGGCCGTCGATGGTCGCCGCCTGGAGCCTGGTGTTCACACCCGCCTTCGGCTCCTGGCTCCTGATGCACAACTGGCGCGCGCTCGGCCAGCCGCGGGCCGCCGGCCGGGCGCGCATCTGGCTCGGGGCCAGCCTCGTCATGCTGGCCCTGCAACTGCTGGCCGGCGCCGTCAACCGGCGCCTGAACGGCGACTCGCCGCTGATGGCCTGGCTGGCCCTGGCCTGGCTGCTGCTGTGGCTGCTGGGCGCGGCCTGGCCGCAGTGGATCGCGGTGCGCCGCCGCTACGGCCGCCGCTATGCGCGGCGCGGCTGGAACGGCGCCCTCGGCCTGGCGGTGGTGCTGGGCGGCATTTGCTGGGCGAGCGGCTTCCTGTTCACCGCCCTGCTGCTCTCCTTCACCTGAAACCGTCCGCTTTCCACGCCTCGCGCGCCGATCGGGTATAGTGCCCGCCCGGCCCGGTGGCCTATATCCGGGTCGTTTCTCGCAATCACCTTCAGTGTGTACGTTGCCGTACCAAGTGCGGCGTTCTCAACGCGTACACTGTCAATCAAGAAAACCGGATTATTTATGCTCGCCATTCTCGAACGCATCGACCCGCACAGCGACCGCATCGACCTGCTGGTCGAGCTGGTGTGCAGCCTGCGCCCCAAGCGGGGCGACGGCGGGCAGGCGCGCGCCAATGTGCGTACCCTGACGCAGCTCCTGAAAGGCAATCCGCAGCAAGCCTGGGCCCTGCGCAGCTACATCGTCACCCTGCTCGAGAACCGCCGCCATACCAGCCTGTACAGCGACGTCGGCATCCTCTCGAACGACGGCTTCTTCACCGAACTGAAACGCCGCATCGCCTACCGCGTGCTGCCGCCCGCGCTCGACGACATCTACCTGTCCGATGCCCTGGCGGGCGTGCTGTATGCCGAGGACGACCACGCGTGGATCCGCGCCGTGCCCGACGCCGACTGGCTGGCCCTGTTCGACGTGGTGGCCTACGCTCCGCCGCCCACCGACGCGAAGAGCGACCGCGCGCGCTACGTCACGCTGACCGGTGTCCTGGATGCGATCCGCACCCTGTCGTGCCGCATCTGCGCGCTCGGTCTGGAGCCGCTGCTGGTGCACAGCTACAGCGAGATCGAGGATTTCGATTCGCCCTTCCTGATGCAGAACATCGAGGTCAACCAGTATCTCGACGCCTATGCGCGCCACCTCGATGGCGTGATGGAACGCCCCGACGATCCGCGCCACCTGCTGGTGATGCTGGACCAGTGCGACGAGGTGGTGGCCAAGATCCGCCGCAACTCGCTGTCGGTCGGCACCAGCGTGGCCCTGACCTATGTGCTGGTGGCCATTACCCAGAGCATCGCGCGGCTGCGCAAGCTGCTGTTCCTGGTCGATACCAGCGAAGCGGCCGTGCCGCCCACCGTGACGGCGCCGATCGCCCTCGAAGCGCCGGACAGCCCCGGCTACAGCGGCACGATGCTGCCGGCCACCGTGCCGCAGCCGGCCCAGCCGCACGTGAGCGAACGGCGCGCCGCCGCCCTGGCCCTGGCCCAGGAACTGATCGAGGCGCACAACACCAAGTACCAGGTTGGCGGGCTGTTCCGCCAGAACATCCACCTGCTGGCCCGGAATGTCACCGAGAACGCCAGCCGCACCGGCGAGCACTACATCGCCGAAAGCCGCGCCGGCCTGCGCGGCATGTTCGGCGCCTCGGCCGGGGCCGGCTTCATCGTCGGCTTCATGGCGATGTTCAAGATCCTGCTGAGCTACCTGCGCGCCGCGCCCCTGGTCGAGTCCTTCCTGTTCAGCATGAACTATTCGTTCGGCTTCATGCTGGTGCACATGCTGCACTGGACCATCGCCACCAAGCAGCCGGCGATGACGGCCCAGCGCATCGCCGCCGGCCTGCACAGCCGCGACGGGCGCGGCATCGATTTCGACAGCATGGCCGAGCTGGTGAACAAGGTGTTCCGCACCCAGATCGTCTCGGTGCTGGGCAACGTCGTGGTCGCCTTCCCGACGGCGCTGCTGATCGCGATTGCCTTCCAGCAGATGATGGGTCGCCATCTGGTGAACGTGGACAAGGCGCACCACCTGCTGCACGACATCGATCCCTTCCATACGCCGGCTCTGTTCTATGCCGCGATTGCCGGGGTCTGGCTGTTCGTCGCCGGGCTGATTTCCGGCTATTACGACAACAAGGCCTTGTATACCCGCATGGGCCAGCGCGTGCGCCAGTTGCGCTGGCTGCGCTGGCTGCTCGGCACGGAGCGCCGGGCCCGCCTGTCCGTGTATATCGAGAACAACCTGGGCGGCCTGATGGGTAACTTCTTCTTCGGTATTTTGCTCGGCACCACCGGCACTGTCGGCTACCTGCTCGGCCTGCCGCTCGACATCCGCCACGTCACTTTCTCGACCGCGAATTTCGCCACCGCCCTGGTCGCCCTCGACTACCAGATGAGCTGGCAGATGATCGCGAACGCCACCGCCGGCGTGGCCCTGATCGGCGCGGTGAATCTACTGGTCAGCTTCAATCTCGCATTGTGGGTGGCGCTGCGCGCACGCAATATCCGCTTCACGCGCAGCATCCTCCTGATGCGCGCACTCGGCCGGCGCTTCCTGCACGCGCCGCTCGACTTCTTATTCGGCCCACGGGACATCGACGTCGTCGACGCCGCGCCCGAGGCTCAACGGGGACACGCCAAATGAACAAGCACCGCACTTCGATGTGGATCGCCGCGCTCGCCTTCCTGGGCGTGGTCGCCTCCTGCAAGACCCTGCCCAATGCCGAGCACCTGCCCGAGACCCCGGCCAAGCCGGTGCCGACGGTGGCCACCGCCAAGGGCACCTTGAGCCAGGCGCAATCGTCGAAGCTGCTCTCGCGGCGCTGGGCCAACGCCACGCCCGACCTGAAGTCGCTGGCCGTGCTGGAGGAACAGGCCACCGGGGTGCCGCTGATCGCCGGCAACAACGTGCAGCTGCTGTTCGACGGCCCGGCCACGCTGCGCGCGATGATCGAGGCGGTGCGCGCGGCCAAATCCACGATCAATCTGGAAACCTATATCTTCGACCAGGACCCGATCGGCCTGCAGTTCGCCGAGCTGCTGATGGAAAAGCGGCGCCAGGGCGTGGTGGTGAACGTGATGTACGACAGCGTCGGGACCATCGGCACCCCGCAAGCCTTCTTCGACAACATGCGCGCCGCCGGCGTCAACATGCTGGCCTTTAATCCGATCAACCCGGCCAAGGCCAAGGGCAACTGGTCGATCAACAACCGCGACCACCGCAAGATCCTGGTGGTCGACGGCAGCGTCGGTTTCACGGGCGGCATCAACATCAGCGCCGACTATGCCAACAGCTCGCTGTTCCGCTCGGGCCGCAAAAGCGACAAGGTCGACAAGGACAAGGTCGGCTGGCGCGACACCCACGTCCGCATCGAAGGCCCGGCCGTCGCCACGCTGCAATATGCCTTCGTGAACAACTGGGTGCGCCAGGAAGCCGGCGAGCTGCTGCAGGCGGAATACTTCCCGCGCCTGGCCCCGGCCGGCGACAAGTTCGTGCGCGTGCTGGCCACCGAGCCGAACGGCCACTCGGAAATCTACAAATCGCTGATGGTGGCGATCAACGAGGCCAAGAAATCAGTGCACGTCACCTCGGCCTATTTCGTGCCGGACCAGCAGATCGTCGACGCCCTGATCGCCGCGGCGAAACGCGGCGTGGACGTGAAGCTGGTGCTGCCGGGCGTGTCGGACCACGGCCTGGTGATGCAGGCCGGCCGCGCCTTCTACGAGCAGTTGCTGGAAGGCGGCGTCAGGATCTACCAGCTGCAGGTGGCGGTGCTGCACGCCAAGACCGTGGTGGTCGATGGCGCCTGGTCGACCATCGGCTCGGCGAACATCGACCGCCGCAGCTTCATCCACAACTACGAACTGAACGTGGTGATCATCGACCCGGCCTTCGGGCGCGACATGGAAGCGGCCTTCAACGAAGACCTGCGTTCCTCGAAAGAAGTGACCCTCGAACAATGGCGCGACCGCCCCTGGTCGGACCGCATCAAGGAATGGGCTTCGCGCCTGACCGAATACTGGATCTGAACGCGGTCAGCCGCCGGCGCGCTTCGGGTCGTGGCCCTGCTGCTTCAGGGTGTCGATCACGCGGTCGCAATGGTCGCCCTGGATTTCGATCACGCCATCCTTGACGGTGCCGCCCGAGCCGCAGGCGCTGCGCAAGGTTTTTCCGAGCGCGGCCAGTGCGGCGGCGTCGAGCGCCAGGCCCTTGACCAGGGTGACGGTCTTGCCGCCCCGCCCTTTCGACTGGCGCGAGACGCGCACCACGCCATCGCCCTTGACCACCGCCTGCGCCTTGCACTGGCAGGCGCCGACCGCCTGCCGGCATGCCGGACACATGCGCCCGCTTTCGGTGGAATAGACCAGGCCGCCGTTCGAACTGCTTTTCATGCGTGACTCGACAGTGTTGAGATGGAAAACACGCGAGTGTAGCAGCATGGCGCCGGGCAAACAAAGGGGCGCAGCCCTCCCAGGCCGCGCCCCTCCTTCCGCGGTCGCCCGGCGGTGCCTGCCTTATTCGTCGTTGCCGATCCCGCGTTCCGGACGCGTCGACAGGGCCACGATCGCGGTGCCGGCGGCGACGATCAGCGCATCCTCGATCAGCCCGCTCTTGGTCTGGCCGATGCGCGCCATGGCCTGCTTGCGGCCGGCAAGCGTCAGGTAGGCCAGCGGCACGGCGGTGGCCACCGCGACGGCGGCGCCTTCCTTTTCCCTACCCTTCGGCGCCAGCGCGGCGCCGGCGATGCCGGCGCTCATCACGCGCGCCAGCAGGCCGAGGAAGACCGTACGGTCGGGTGCGGATTTCATCTTGTCGCCGAACAGTTCACCGACGCCCATGGCGAGTGCGCCATACTTGAAGACCGGACGGTCGAGCAGGAACAAGTCGCCGCTGGTATGGCGGCCGGCAAGCCGCGCGGTGGCGATGGTGGCCATTGGCGTCATCGAACGGGCGCTCGCAACGGCGCCGATCAAAGCGGAAGAAAGCAGGCTGCGAAATGTCATGTGGTCTTACTCCTTATAGGTGAGTGGTGTTGAAACAGCCGGGCAGCCCGCACCCGGCAAAAAGCTTTCCTGCGCCCGGGGCTACAGCCCGGCCGCGAGCATGCCTTCGGTGGCCGGCGCCCAGACGTTCCCGGCGCGCACGAACTTCTCGGTGAGCACGACACGGTAGGCGCCGCCGACCACATCCCAGCCATAGCGGTCGACCTCGACGCGCTCGGGCTCGACCCGCAGCACGTTGAAGGAATTGGTTTCGCCGCGTCCGCGCGTNGCGCCGCCGACCACATCCCAGCCATAGCGGTCGACCTCGACGCGCTCGGGCTCGACCCGCAGCACGTTGAAGGAATTGGTTTCGCCGCGTCCGCGCGTGGACGTCGCGGTGCCGGCCTGCACCACGAGCGCGGCATAGGAATCGATCTGGTAGCGCGTGGCCGTGCTGGCCGCATGGCTGACGTGCATGTGGCCGGCCAGCAGCACGTCGACGCCGCACTGGGCGAACACCTCCATCGCCATCGGCGCCCGGTTCACCAGGTCGCGCTCCTCGAAACTCTCGGGCAGGTCGAAGGGGTGATGGGTGACGACGATGCGGGTGATGCTCGGGTCGAGCCCGCCCAGGCGTTCTTGGATGCGCGTCACCTGCTCCTTGTTCACGCGGCCATCCTTGATGGTCAGCGAACGCGCGGTATTGACGCCGACCACGGCGATCTCGTCGTCGAGGAAGACCGGGCAGAGGTCGTCGGTGATGTAGCGTTTATAACGGTCGAGCGGCTTGGCGAAGCGGCGGAACACGTTGTACAGGGAAATATCGTGGTTGCCGGGCACCACGATCTGCGGACCAGGCAAGGTGTCGAGGAAAGCCTTGGCTTCCTCGAATTCCTCGCTGCGCGCGCGCTGGGTCAGGTCGCCCGAGACCACCAGCACGTCGGGGGCGATCTCGTGGACCAGGTTGCGCAGCGGTTCCAGCAGGGCCGGGTCGACACGGCCGAAATGCAGGTCGGACAAATGCACAAGTCTACGCATCAGGATTTCTCGCTCAGGTTGATTGTTGCGCGGCGCGCACGCGCGGCCTGGCGCCGGCGCAGCGTGGCCACGCCGGTCACGCAGATCGAAAGCCAGGCACAGCCTTCGGCCATGGCCGCCAGCACGTCGGACAGGTAATGGGCGCCGAGATACAGGCGCGATCCGGCCACCAGCGCCACCATCAGGCAGGCCAGCAGGATCCAGCCGGCGCGTGCGCTCCAGCGCTGCGCATGGCGCGTCAGGTAGCAGGCCAGCAAGCCGTACAGCAGGGTTGCCGCCACCGTGTGGCCGCTCGGGAAACTGTAGGTCGTGAGGGTGAGGATGGGCTCGTCGAAGTGCGGACGGGCGCGTTCGAAGGTGTGTTTCATGAGTACATTCAGGACCATGCCGCCCGGTACCGTGACCAGCAGGGTCAGCATCCAGTGGCGCGCGCCGCGCCGCACCAGCCACCAGCCGGCCAGGGCCGTCAGCGCCAGCACGCCCGGCGTGCTGTGGAGCTGGGTAACCGCCATCAGGAAGCTGCGCAGGACGGCGTTGCCGTGGGCATGCGCATGCAGCCAGTTGGCCAGCTCGACGTCGAGCTGGGTGATCGGCGCGCCGGCCACCACGGCGCCGGCGATGCGGGCAAACCCGGCCATCGCCAGCAGCAGCGCCAGCACGCCGACCGTCAGGTGCAGGCCGAATGCCTCTCCGGGCGAGAAGCGCGCGGCTGCAAAACGGTGCAGGCGGGTAGTCAGCGATTTGTCCATCGGTATCACATGGAGGTGCATGGCAAAAAAACCACAATTAAAAAATTTTACTGGTTGTTTGTACAGTACCTGTAGATTTATACAGTGGTTATGCTATTCTGTACTCACTTGACCAACACAACAAAACGATAGGGAACCGTCAATGACCACTCTGAACAACTCCTTCGGCCTGGAATACGCTCCTGCTCCATTCATGATGCGCTTCGGCCGCCGCGAACTCACCGTTACGCGCGATTTCCGCAAGCGCTTCTATGCGGTCAACCCGGTCATCGAATGCGACACCGGCATCGAGGCGGGCCACGTCGAGGTCTTGTTGTTCGGCCGCTGGCTGCTGATCCTCTCCAAGGCGCACTAAGCTTCATTCCTTTCCCCACCCCGACCGGCGCGCGCCATTTCCGTGCCGGCGGGGCTTGCTCCTGACGCTGCGCCATACGGCCAGCGCTCATACAGTGCAAGCACGCCCGGTGCGCCGCCCGACCTGTTTCTGGCGGCGGCGCATCGGGCGATCAATCAGTCCTCCCGCCCTGCCGCAATCCTTTGTGTACTGTTGCGTTGATGCTAACAGCGAACGCAAGCCCATCGCGCACAACAGCGTCCGCGCTCTCCGCAAGCCCGCTTCGCTTTCCTTCCCGCTCGTCTACGGCGCGCCAGCCCATCAAAAAATGCCTTGAAATACACGGCGTGATCACGACTGTGATAATTCGACAATTCGCGGCTGCCGTCTGTGCGCAATCGCGCAAGACGCAGTCTTTCCGTAGTACCCAACAGGAAAGGAAGACGTCATGTCCGTAAAACTCCGCAAGATCAACGAACAGGTGATCGTCATCACCGGCGCCAGCAGCGGCATCGGTCTCACCACCGCCCGCATGGCCGCCGAACAAGGCGCCAAACTGGTGCTCGCCTCGCGCAACGGCGACGCCCTCGACCAGCTGGCCAGCGAACTGCGGCGCCAGGGCTGCCAGGTGGCCACCGTCGCCGCCGACGTCGGCAATGCCAACGACGTCGAACGCATCGGCGCCACCGCCATGGAACGCTTCGGCCGTATCGATACCTGGGTCAACAATGCCGGCGTCGGCACCTTCGGCCGCCTGGAAGAAGTGGCGCTGGAAGACCACATGCGCCTGTTCCAGACCAACTTCTGGGGCGTGGTGAACGGTTCGCTGGAAGCGGTCAAGCGCATGAAGACGCGTGGCGGCGGCGCCCTGATCAACGTGGGCAGCGAGGTCTCGGACCGCGCCGCGCCGCTGCAAGGCATGTATGCCGCCTCGAAGCACGCCGTGAAAGGCTTCACCGAGGCCCTGCGCATGGAGCTGGAAAAAGAAGAAGCGCCGATCTCGGTGACGCTGGTGAAACCGGCGGCGATCGACACCATGTTCGCGCTCCACGCGAAAAACTACATGGAGAAGGAAGCGGCGCTGCCGGCGCCCGTGTACGCGCCGGAGATCGTGGCCAAGGCCATCCTGTACTGCGCCCAGCATCCGAAGCGCGACATCTTCGTCGGCGGCGCCTCGAAGCTGGTTTCCTCGGGCAACGCCTACATGCCGCGCCTGCTCGACAAGTACATGAACGCCTCGATGTTCAAGCAGTCGAAGTCGAAATTCGACAAGCAGCCGGGCCGCACCGACGCCCTGCATGCACCCGATCCAACGCAGGCGCTGCGCGAGCGCCAGGGCATGACCGAGCGCCATGTGGCCGAAAGCTCGGCCTACACGGCGCTGGCCCTGCGTTCGAAACCCGTCACCACCGCCCTGCTGGCCGGTGGCGCGCTGTTCGGGGCCTTATTCGCGGCCCGTGGGCTCTCGCGGCGGCTGGCTCGCTAGGAAGTCGGTATCGTCTTCCGTGAGCGGCAGGTCGGGGATGGATTCGATACGGTCGGTATCGATATCGGCGCCATCCTTGGCCACCGTGTCGCGGCCGGCAGCGGCGCGCTCGCCGGTGCCGCCCATGTCGGAGTCGCCAGAGAAATCGGCGTCGCCGACGTCGGGGCCGGCGGTGTCGCCGGCATGGCTGGCCTCGAGGTCCGAGGTCGTGCCTTCATCCAGGTGAATCAATTGATCGTCATCGAGGTTGCCGGCAAAGCCGGGGCCGCCGACGACATCGCTGCCGGTATCGGAAATATCGCTCGGCCCGAGGGCGTCGGTGCCGTGGCCCTTGCCAAGGCTGCGGTCCGGGGCTTCCGGAAAGTTGTCCGGATCGAGGGTGCTGGCTCCAGTCATGAATGCCTCCATAAAGTGTGGGTGGATGGTGTCAGGCTACAGAGTTTCCCGCCCGCGCGTCGCAGCGGATGGCGGGGCGCCTGGCGTGGAAATCGTTTCAAAACGCGTGGCGCATGCCGACGTTGAAGGCCTTGTTGCCGCTGCCCGGGGCGCTGGCATTGCCGACCGTATAGCCGGCGCCGTTGCGGTTGCGGATGTGCGAGTACGCCGCATAGAAATCGGTGCGGCGCGACACCGAATAGCTGGCGCCGAAGGCCGCCTGGTTGGCGTCCTGGTTGGCCAGGTCGCGGTCGTCCTTGCGGATGTACGAACCCAGCAAGGTGACTGAATTGCTGACCGGCACCGCCATGCCGAACAGCACGTCGCGGCTGCGGGTCGAGGGCGTGCGCGCCATGCCGACGCTGTACGGATTGTCGGGATTGAACAGCGGCGAGCTGGCGATGCCGCGGCTCATGCTGTAGGCCGCGTAGGCGGTGCCCCAGCCGAGGCGCAGGTTGGCGGCCAGCAGCGAGTTCTTCGACGTCATGTCGTTGCTGGTCTTGTAGTTCAGGTTGGCGCGCACCGCGCCCTGGTTGCGGTGCGCCGCACGCACGGTGAGCGGACCGCTGCTCAAGCCCACCGTCATGCCCCAGGCGCGCCCGGCTGCCGAGGTGTCGAGGTCGCGCGCGGCCCAGGATGCGCCGGCCGAGAAGCCGTTCGCCAGCGTCTTGTAGTACTGCACGCTGTTGTCGGTGCGGCGCGGTCCGCCGATGAGATTGGTCGCGCTGCCGGCGGTGCCGCCCTTGAATGGATCGGCCACGTCGGTCAATGCCAGGTATTGCAGGTTGTATTGGCGTCCGATGGTAATGGCGCCGAATTCGCCTGACAAACCGACCCAGGCCTGGTGTTCGAGACGCTCGCGCCCCTGTTCGCGTTCCTGGCGGTCGGCGGCGCGGCCGGTGTCGAGTTTCAGCTCGGTTTCCAGGCCGAACACGGCCGAGGTGGTGTCGCCGATGGATTCGCTGCCCTGGATGCCGATGCGCGAGGTCGACGCCACACCGCTGCCGACCTTGGTCGTGCAACCGTTGGCGCAACCGCTCTCGCCGACCACGCCGGCGTCCAGCACACCGTAGGTCGTCACACCGCTCTGCGCACAAGCGGCAGCGGCACTTCCTCCCAGCAAAGCAAATGTGAAAAGCGACTTCAGCATGGCGTATCCCCTCTACGCCTCTACATTACGCCTCTCTAAGCGGGTTCATCTGTCGATTACCCCACATACGGCTCACCAGAATGGCTTGTCTTTATGTAGGTACATTCTGACTGCCGATGAAATATTACGCAGCAGAAATTTCTTTGGCGGGATTTGCCAGCGCCACCGCGTTTTTCCCGCCGCGCTTGGCGGCGTACATCGCCCCGTCGGCACGCGCCAGCCAGGCGTTCAGGTCGGCCGCCTCATGCGGCAGATGCAGGGCCACGCCGATACTCGCGCCCACGCCGACGGTTGCGCTCTTCAGGACATACGGCCGGCGCAGTGCTGCCAGCAGGCTGTGCGCCTTGTCCGCGGCATCGCCAACGTTGGCCAGGTTCTCGAGGATGACCACGAACTCGTCGCCGGCCAGGCGCGCCACTGTATCGGTGCGCCTGACCGCCTCGGCGATGCGCGAGCCGAACTGGCGCAGCAGCTCGTCGCCCTCTTCGTGGCCATGGGTATCGTTGACGGCCTTGAAGCCGTCCATGTCGAGGAACAGCAGGGCGCAGGGCTTGCCGCTGCGCGCCGAACGCTCCATCGCGGCCGGCAGGGTCTCCATCAGCGCGCGCCGGTTCGGCAGGCCGGTCAGCACATCGCGCAGCAGCAAGGCCTGCAGCTCCGCGGTGCGCAGCGCCACCGTCGATTCCAGCTGCAGATTCATGGTTTCCAGGGCATGGCGGTGGGTTTCCTCGCTGCGCACCAAATCGCGCATCGCCTGCGACAGCACCTGGGCCTCGTGGAAGCCGGCCACCACCGGAATGGCGGGCGCCGGGCGGCCGGCGTCGGTTTCCTGGGCCGCCAGTTCGATCGCATTGCTGAGCGCATCCATCGGCCGCGTCAGGCGCCGCGCCAGCAGCGCCGCGCAGCCGGCCAGCACGGCCGCCATCAGGATGCTAAGCCAGATCATGCGGTGTTCCAGTTCGCGCGCCTCGGCCAGCGCCGCATCCTCGGTATGGCGTACCAGCACCGACCATTTCAGGGACGCGGGATCGCCCTCGGCGCCGGTGCGGCTGTAGCCGGTGAGATAGGTCTTGCCGTCGGGGCCGGTTTCGCGCATGGAACCGGTCTCGCCGGCGGCCGCCAGGCGCAAGCTGGCCGTATCGATGCGCGTTTCGATCAGCTCTTGCGGCCCGAGCAGGACGGTGCCGTCGTCGCGTACCACCAGCACCTCGGCGCCGTATTCGCGCAAGGCCGGCGTGAGCAGCTCGCGCGCACGGTTGCGCGCCCATTGCCAGCTCATGTGCACGCCGACCACGCCGACGAATTCGCCCTTGCCGTTCTTCAGCGGCGCCGACACGTCGACGAAGCGCCAGGGGTCGGGCGTCTTCGGCAGCAGCTTGCCGAGCATCACGGCGGGATGGTAATCGGAGGCATGCAAGCCCTGGCGCCCGGCCTGGAACCAGGGACGGGCATCGACCTTGGCCCCTTCCAGCAGGCGCCCGGTGGACGCCATCAGCCGCCCTTCGGCATCGGTGACGCCGATCCAGGCATATTCCGGCACCGAGCGCTGCAGCGATTCGAGGGCATTGCGGGCCGCATCGACATCGTGCGCCGAGCGGATCTGCGGCAATTCGGACAGCAGCTTGACGTTGGCGGCGGCGTTACCGATCGCGCGGTTCAGCGAGTCGCGCATCTGCCACGACAGCTGCTGCAGGCGCACCTGCGCCTCCTTGCGCGCCTGCTGGTGGGCGAAGTGGCTGACCAGGGCCAGGTGCAGCAGCATGGTCAGGACGACGGCGGCGCTGACGACGAGCATGGTGATCGTGGCCAGGCGGGGCGAACGACGGTTGGCGTCCCGGGCAGGAGCGATGTGCTTATTCAATCGGCATATGATCTTTTTCGTGTAAGCAGCATGATAGCGCCAGAGCGTTAACCAAGAGTCAGGCAGATGCTTAATTGCAACACTTTTATTCAGTGAAATTGTATCGCTCCCTGCGATAAGGCCAGATTGCGCTACCAAAACGCAATAGTTGGTGAGATTCAGAGAATTTCCGGCAAGCTATACTTGGTGTTCGAACAGAACAGGCAACGGGAGACAAATTGAAGCCATTGACTGCCTTGCTGGCCGCGATCTTCCTTCACGCTTCCCTGGGCAGCATGCAGGCTGCCAATGCCCAAGGCGCGGTGAAACCGAAGACAGCCTCTTCCGCAGCGAAAAAGCGCCCGGCGTATGCGCTGGAACCGCTTGAAACCTGGACCGATGAACTGGGGCCAGGCTACAAGGGGCATGCATGCATCCCGATTGCCAAGCGACTTCATTCGCTCAAGGTCGACAAAGACGCATTCGAAACGACGGCCGCCCATGCCGACCGCATGGGCGCGCTGGGCAAGGAAAAAATCGTCGGCAGTACCTTACTAGGAGACACGTTCGGCTTCGTCGACGCATACCGTTCTTTTTCGGAGGACTACGATGCCGACCGGGGAACATTGCATGTGCGCGGAATATGGGGAGCCAAGATGCAGCGGATTGGCGATGCCTTCTTCGTTGCCGAACTGCTGGACTCGACACAGCTGTCGACGCGCAGCTACACGGCGGCCAATGCATATGGACGAACCGCGCAGGTCACCAGCACGACTACGCGCGGATGCGGCCTGCTGTTCACCAACATTCCACTCAAGCTGCTGCAACCGAATATCCGGCAACTCGACGTGTCCCTGGAACTCAGCCCCGAACAGGCTCGGCTCGCCATCTACAATATCCAGATCATGTTCGTCGGCAAACTCGCCCCTCCCTACCTGTCCGGCTATTTCGACTTTACCCGCCCGACCATCAAGGATCCGCGGGAAAAGAACTGGGAGGGCGATAACCTGACCATCGAATTGCAGCAGGTCTGGCTATTCAATCGAAAAACCGGCCACGTGTATAAAAAGATCGATATCTGAAGTTGGATATCGCCCGGCGCCCCGGCACGCCCGCTTGCCGTTGTCATCCTGTTCCATGAACAAGCACATGATCCTTGCAACACTGATTTCCGGCCTCGCGCTGTCGGCGAGCGCCGCCGCCCCAACCACCATCCTTGGCATGCCGCTCGGCGGCCAGGTCAAATCCATCCGCGCCTGCACCATGAACGAAATCGGCCGGCTCGACAGCACGCCGCTGTGCTGGATCGAAACTCCTGCGCTCGACAAGGGCGTGCGCAAGGGAACGCTGCAGATACCGGGCAGTGCAACGCGGCCGAAATGGGCGGCATATGCCAGGTTCGACGCCACGATCAGCAAGGCCGGTGTCTTGCAAAGACTGGCTGCGAACAGCCACCGCATCGAGGATTATGCGGAAATCGTCAGCTCGGTATCGAGCCGCTTCGGCGCACCTGTTCTTGCGCGCTCGACCGGCGCGGAGCCAACCGCCACCTGGAAACATCCAGATGCGGACATTTTCATGCTGTGCACCCGGCGTTACGGCTGCAGCATCGAGTTCACCTCGCCGGCCTATGCCGCTGCGCAGAAACGCGAAGCCGAGCAGCAGGCCGCCAAGGAAGCGGCACGGCCGATTGCACCGTGACGAGCGAAGCCGGCTTGCCCGGATGCGAGCCGGCCTGTGCCGTGCTCACGATCATACCGGGCCAGGCCTTTTCATTCCGACTACATGAAAGACAGCGTGATGACTGAACGCCACACCTTGAAAGATGGACTTGCGCTGGTCTTTCAAGGCATCGAAAGGCTGAACGCCGCTTTTCCTCATCGTCGTTTCACCGTGGATGGGAGACTCGTCGGCGATATCGGTGAAGTCATCGCCGAACTGGATTACGACCTGCGCCTCGATGAGGTATCGCAAGCCATTCATGACGGGACGACCAGCAATGGGAGACGGGTGCAGGTCAAGGCGACTTTCGGCAACAGCCTGACCTTCAAAACCACGCCTGATTATCTCCTGGGGATCAAGCTCTACCGGGACGGCAGCTATGAAGAGATTTATAACGGACCGGGATTGCTGGTGTACGACACATTCGCACACCGCCGCGGCATCGGTACGACCTTGTTATCGTTTCCGAATGCACGTCTGCGCGAGCTGTCGAGTATGGTCAGTGAGGGCAATCGCGTTGCCAAACGCAGCAAGCTAGCCGACGCGGGGGCTTAGGATCGAACGCATGCCTCTCGAGGCGTTTGTCGGTGCAGGCGGAGCAGACGAAAAAAAAGCCCTGACTCAGGGCTTTTCAGTATCTTGGCGGAAGCGGTGAGATTCGAACTCACGAACGGCTCACACCGTCGGCAGTTTTCAAGACTGCTGCCTTCAACCACTCGGCCACGCTTCCTTTGAGGAACCGGCATTATACATAAATCATCGCGGCCCGGGCAGTGGCGCGGCGCAGGAGACGGAAAAGCGCCCTACCCCACCAGCAGCCAGTTCTCGCGCAGCCCCTGCTCGAACCCCGCCGCCGGCAGCGGCTTCGCATACAAATACCCCTGCACCTCGTCGCAGCCGCTGTCGCGCAGGAAGGCCAGCTGGTCCGGCGTCTCCACCCCTTCCGCAATCACCCGGTGCCCGAGCTGGCGCCCGATGCTGATGATGGTGCTGGCGATCGCGCAGTCGCTGGCGTCGTTCGGAATTCCGGTGGTGAACGAGCGGTCGATCTTCAGCGTATGGATCGGGAAGCGCTTCAGGTAGGACAGGCTGGAGTAGCCGGTGCCGAAATCGTCCAGCGACAAGGCCACGCCGAGCGCATTGATGCGGTCCATGATGCCGATCACGCGGTCGATGTCGTGCATCAGCGTGCTCTCGGTGATCTCAAGCTCCAGCCAATCCGGGTCGAGCGCATAGCGCGCCAGCGTATCGGCCACGCGGTTCGGCAGCGACTCGGTGAATTCGCGCGCCGATACGTTGACGGCCAGGCGGAACGGGCGCATGCCGGCGCGCTGCCACACGGCCGCCTGGGCGCAGGCCTGCTCCAGCACCCACTCGCCCACCTGCACGATCAAACCGGTGGTCTCGGCCAGCGGGATGAATTCGGACGGCGGCACCACGCCGCGTTCCGGATGCACCCAGCGCACCAAAGCTTCAGCACCGACAATCTTGTCGGTGCCAATTTCAAACTTCGGCTGGTAGACCAGCATCAGTTCGCCATGTCCGAGCGCGTGGCGCAGGCCGGACTCGATGCGCATGCGGTCATGCATGCCCTGGTTCATGTCGAAGCTGTAGAAGGCCACGCTGTGGTCCGGGTTCGCATGCCCTTCCTTGGCGCGCGCCATCGCGATGTCGGCCATGCGCAGCAGGGTGTCGGCCTCGTTCCCATCCTGCGGATAGACGCTGATGCCGACGCTGGCGCCGACGCGCAAATCGTGCCCTTCGATCAGGAAGGGCGCGTCGAGCGCGGCCTGGAGTTTTTGCGCCACCGTGGTGGCCTCGAAGTGCTGGCGGACGTCGAACAGGCCGACGGCGAATTCGTCGCCCGACAGGTGCGCCACCACGTCTTCTTCGCGCAGCGCGGCGCGGAAGCGCCCTGCCACCTGGCGCAGCAGCTCGTCGCCGATGCGCCGGCCCAGGGTGTCGTTCACCAGCTTGAAGCGGTTCAGGTCAATGAACAGCACGCAGCCCGACAGCTCGTTGCGCTGGGCGACCATCAGGGCCTGGTCGACCAGGCGCGTGAACAGGGTGCGGTTCGGCAGGCCGGTGAGTTCGTTGTAATAGGCCAGGTGGTGCAGGCGCTCCTCGGCCAGCTTGCGTTCGGTGATGTCGGTGAGGTAGGCGATCAGGCCGACCCGGCGGTCTTCCAGGTCGCGCAGCGGCGACAGCGACAGGCTGGCCCAGAAGATCTCGCCCGATTTTTTGCGGCGCCGTACTTCCATCATGCGCCCGCCCTGCTCGGCGAAGAGGTCGGGCTGGCTGTCGTCTTCGTCGGCATACAGGAACAGGATGTTGCGGCCCACCGCTTCCAGCGCGGTATAGCCGAATAGGCGCTCGGCGCCGCCGTTCCAGCTGGTGATGTAGCCCATCGGGTCGAGCGTGAGCACCGATTCGTGGATCTGGTCGAGGATCTGCGACTGGTGCGCCAGCTGGGCCTCGACCTGGGCATAGGCGTGGGTGGCGCGCTGGGCCAGCGAGTGCACTTGCAGCAGGGTGCCGGTGAGCGCGGCCAGGCTGGCCAGGTGGCGCCGGTCGTCGATGTCGTAGTCGCTGCGGCCGGCCACCTGGTAGCAGCCATAGTAGTGGCCCTCGACGCGGATCTCCTGGTGCAGGGTATCGGGGGCGGCAGCGCGCGCCGCGGGAACCTGCAGGGCCAGCGGGTCGGCCGCCGTGAAGCTGCCTTGCGGACTGGCCAGCAGGGCGCGCGCGATGCGGCCCAGTTCTTCGTGCAGGGCGGCGCAGCGCAGGCGCACGACGGCCTCGCCGAGTGCGGCGCTGCAGGCCGCGAAATCGTGGCTGCGCAGCGCCAGCAGCTCAGACATTGCGGCCCACCTGGATTGCCCAGTGATAGGCGTGCAGCTGGCTGCTCCACCACGAGGCCGGGTCGACGCCGGCGGCGGCCAGCGCCGCCGCATGCGTCGCGCCGCCTTCCATCAGGCGCAGGCGCGCGCCGAGCAGGCCTGCGCGCCGCAGCAGCGCGGCTTCCACGTGTTCGGGCAGGCAGAGCTCGCCGACGATCTCGGCCATGTGCATGCCGAGCAGGCGGTCGAGCAGCGAAAAGGCGCCGGCCATGAAGGCCAGGTCCTGCTCGTCGCGGTCGCCGCCATCGCGCTTGCACAGCACTTCCAGGCGCGCCGCGCGCAGCGCCGCCAGCGGCAGCAAGGGATTCAGCGGCCCCTCGGCCTCGGTGCGCGCGTAGAGCAGCAGTTGCAGCCAGCGCTGCAGCTGGCGCCGGCCCAGCAGCGCGATCGCCTGGGCGAAGCCGGTGATACGGGTGTTGACCGCAAAGGCCGCCGAATTGACCAGCTTGAGCAAATGGTAGGAGAGCACCGGGTCCTGCTTCAGCACGTTCTCCAGTTCGCGCGAATCGGCGTCGCGCGCCAGCAGGGCCAGCAGGCCAAGCAGGCGGCGCCGCGTCGGCAGGTCGTTCGCGCCGGCGCCGGCGCAGGAGCGCGCCAGGTGCGCGCCGCTGAACCAGGCGAAGCCGGCTTTTTCGCAGGCGCGCAGGCCGCGCTCGTCCCCGATCCCATACGCCAGGTGCGGGCCGAACAGCGCCAGCAGGCTGCCCGGCGCCGGCATGCCCGCGCTGCAATCGAGGGCCACGCCGCGCAAGGTAGAGGGACGGGCGACGCCCGGCGGCAGGGCGCCGTCGAGCAGGATGCGGTAGCCCTCTTCCTGCAGCGCGGCCAGCTGGCGCGCGGCGCCGTCCTGCGCCAGGCAGGCGCCGTCGAACACCAGCACCACGCGCTGCGGCGGCAGTTGGGACAGCAAAGGCAGGGGCAGTTGGGCCGGGCCGTCGAGCCGCAGCACGCAGTCGAGCGGGGCAATGGCGGCCAGCAGGTCGGGCGAGCCGAACAGCAGCGGCAGCGAGGATGCGTTGCCGGACGCCGTGCGCAGGTCCAGACCCAGGGCCACCCACTCGTTTCGCCCATTGGCGATCGGGTGCATCTGCACCAGCGGGAAAGGGGTCAAGTCCAAGGCGGCCATCGGCATCCTCTGAGTAGGCAATCAGCTCATATTAGTCGAGCAATTAGCTAAAGGCAACTAAATTTGTTTCCTGAGGGATACATTTCATACGTGATAATACGTAGCGAATATGGCTGAGCCGCGGAGTAGAATCATGCGCTTGCCATTTCTATAATGGTGCAAGATATGTATCGGACGCTGGGGTCGGCCGTGGGCGGCTCGTCGGTTTTTCGCCGGCGATTCGCCCGTTACGCTAACGACCGTGTCGCCGCGCGCGGCGGGGTGCTGGACGCGCCCTACCCTGACGAATAAAAAACTGAAGGAGCCACCATGAAAAGCCTCGGAAACAAGCTCGGCTGGGCGGCGCTCTCACTCCTCGGCGCTGTGTCGCTCGCTTACGTGGCTGTACGCCGCGGCGAGTCGATCAATGCCGTCTGGGTGGTCGCGGCGGCCGTCTGTGTTTACCTCATCGCCTACCGATTCTACAGCCTGTATATCGCCACCAAGGTGATGGGGCTGGATGCACGCCGCCAGACGCCGGCCTATAAATACAACGACGGCCTCGATTACGTCCCCACCAACAAATACGTGCTGTTCGGCCACCACTTCGCCGCGATTGCCGGCGCGGGGCCGCTCGTGGGTCCGGTCCTGGCTGCCCAGATGGGCTATCTGCCGGGCATGATGTGGATTCTCGCCGGTGTCGTGTTCGCCGGCGCGGTGCAGGATTTCATCGTCCTGTTCATGTCGATGCGCCGCGACGGCCGCTCGCTGGGCGACCTCATCAAATCCGAGATGGGCGAAATCCCGGGCGTCATCGCGCTGTTCGGCACCTTCATGATCATGGTCATCATCCTCGCGGTGCTGGCGCTGATCGTCGTGAAAGCCCTGACCGGCTCGCCGTGGGGCACCTTTACCGTGATGGCGACGATCCCGATCGCGCTCTTCATGGGCATCTATTCGCGCTATATCCGCGTCGGCCGCATCGGCGAAATCTCGGCCATCGGCTTCGTGCTGCTGATGCTGGCCATCGTCGGCGGCCAGTGGGTCCACGATTCGCCGACTCTCGGCCCGATGTTCACCTTCACCGGGGTCGAACTGACCTGGATGCTGATCGGCTACGGCTTCGTGGCCTCCGTGATCCCCGTGTGGCTGCTGCTGGCGCCGCGCGACTACCTGTCGACCTTCCTCAAGATCGGCACCATCGTCGCCCTGGCCATCGGCATCGTGCTGGTCGCCCCGCACATGCAGATGCCGGCCGTGACCCGCTTCGTCGACGGCACCGGCCCGGTGTGGTCGGGTAATCTGTTCCCCTTCCTGTTCATTACCATCGCCTGCGGCGCCGTCTCCGGCTTCCACGCGCTGATCTCCTCGGGCACCACGCCGAAGATGATCGAGAACGAAAGCCACGCCCGCTTCATCGGCTATGGCGCGATGCTGATGGAATCCTTCGTCGCCATCATGGCGCTGGTGGCCGCGTCGACCATCGACCCGGGCATCTACTTCGCGATGAACGCGCCGGCCGCCGTGCTGGGCACCACCGCGCAGTCTGCAGCGGCCGCCGTGTCGAACTGGGGCTTCGTGATCACCCCCGACACCCTGACGCAAATGGCCAAGGACGTCGGCGAGCACACCATCATCTCGCGTGCCGGCGGCGCGCCGACGCTGGCGGTGGGCATGGCCAACATCCTCTCGAACGTGGTCGGCGGCAAGGCCATGATGGCCTTCTGGTACCACTTCGCGATCCTGTTCGAAGCCCTGTTCATCCTGACCGCAGTGGATGCGGGCACCCGCGCCGGCCGCTTCATGCTGCAGGATTTGCTGGGCGCCTTTGTCCCATCGCTGAAGCGCACCGAGTCGCTGCCGGCCAACCTGCTGGCCACCGGCCTGTGCGTCGCGGCCTGGGGTTACTTCCTGTACCAGGGCGTGGTCGATCCGCTGGGCGGCATCAACACCCTGTGGCCGCTGTTCGGCATCGCCAACCAGATGCTGGCCGGTATCGCGCTGATGCTGGGCACCGTGGTGCTGTTCAAGATGAAGCGCGGCCAGTACGCCTGGGTCACCATCGTGCCGACCATCTGGCTGCTGATCTGCACCCTGGCCGCCGGCTGGCAGAAGATCTTCCACGAGAACGTGAAGGTCGGCTTCGTCGCCCACGCCCAGAAGTTCCAGGCCGCGCTCGACGCCGGCGAAGTGCTGGCCCCGGCCAAGTCGCTCGACGAAATGCGCCGCATCATCTTCAACGATTATGTCGACGCCACGCTGGCCGGCTTCTTCATGGTCGTGGTCCTGGCCGTGCTGTTCTACGGCATCAAGACCGTGATCGCGGCGCGCAACAACGGCAGCCCGACGGTGAAGGAATCGCCGTTCGTGGCCACCCCGGCCGCGCAGGTGCAGTGATGCTCGGCGCCCTGGCCCAGGCCGGCCGCTACCTCGGGCAAAGCATGCGCCTGATGGTCGGCCTGCCCGAGTACGACACCTACCTCGCGCACATGGAGCGCGAGCATCCGGATAAAACGCCGATGACCTACGAGGAGTTTTTCCGCGAGCGTCAGGAAGCGCGGTATGGGTCGGGGCGCAGCGGCGGTTGCTGCTGAGGCGCCTTGCCTGGTAGCCTGAACAAAGCCCGTGTCAGTGATGACGCGGGCTTTTTTAAATGGTGGGTTCGAGAACCCACCCTACGCCATGCAGGCAGCCGGTAACGCTACGGGCTTCCTGGCATCCGGTGGGTTCGAGAACCCACCCTACGGAATGCGGGGTGATCGAACAATGCATCGATGCAGGTAGGGTGGGTTCTCGAACCCGCCCACGCAATGCGGGGTAATCGAACAGTGCATCGATGCAGGTAGGGTGGGTTCTCGAACCCACCGATCATCGCGTGCCGCCCCCCTCCCCCCACTTTGCGATTACGCAAAGTCGCCCCTCCACTGGCAACGTATATTTTTTCTTGCAGGAATTTGCATTTCTGCATGGAGGGCTTGCGCCGCGTCCCTGCGCCGGTCCGCATCTCAATGCCGGACCCGACCCATGCCCAATTTCCAGCGTTCCAGCCTGAACCGCAAACTGACGATGATGTCGCTGCTGTCCACCGGCAGCGCGCTGGCCTTCGTGTTTGTCGCCTTTGCCGTCGCCTCGGTGCTGAACGGACGCAAGGACGAAAGCATGCAGCTTTCCTCGCTGGCCGGCGTGGTGGCCGCCAACAGCGCCGACGCCCTGGTCTTCAACGACCGCAGCCTGGCCGGCGCCCTGCTCGCGGCTCTGACCGCCAAGGAAGAAATTTCCAGCGCCGCGCTGTACGACCGCAAGGGCCGGTTGTTCGCGTCCTGGCAGTCGCCCGGCCATGCCGCCGCCGCGCCGGCCCCAAGCCTGGACGCCTTTGACGAAGCCGCCCTGAACGAGGCCAGCCTGGCCGGCTCGCGCATCTGGTCGCCGCGCATGCGCCTGTACCGGCCCGTCACCAGCGCCCAGGCCCAGGTCGGCGTGATCGTCATCGAAGCCGACTTGCTGGCCATGTGGCTGGCCATCGCCCGGAGCGTGGGCGTGATCGGCGCCGCGATGTGCGTGTCGCTGCTGGTGTCGCTGCTGGTGTCGCTGGTGCTGGCGCGGCGCTTCACGCGCTCGATCGCCGACCCGGTCACCAAGCTGATTGGAACGGCGCGCGAGGTTTCAAGCAGCCAGAACTACACCCTGCGCGTGCCGAACAGGCGCAACGACGAACTGGGCGCCCTGATCGACAGCTTCAACACCATGCTGGCCCAGATCGAGGGCCGCGGCACGGCGCTCACCAACCACCGAGACGAACTGGAACGGCAAGTCTCGGTGCGCACCGAGCAGCTGGAACGCGCCAAGAACGCCGCCGAAGCGGCCAGCCGCGCGAAGAGCGCCTTCCTCGCCACCATGAGCCACGAGATCCGTACCCCGATGAACGGCGTGCTCGGCATGGCCGAGATGCTGCTCGGGACCGAACTCACCGATAACCAGCGCAACTACACGCGCCTGGTGAAACGCTCGGGCGAGCACCTGCTGGTGATCATCAACGACATCCTCGACTTTTCGAAAATCGAGGCCGGCAAGCTGACCATCGAGTACATCAACTTCAACCTCTGGGACCTGCTGGAAGACATCCACACCGTCTACACGCCGCAGGCGCAGAGCAAGGGCATCGCGCTCGACTTCGACATCGCCAACGACATCCCGGTGGCGATCTGCGGCGATCCGAACCGGCTGCGCCAGATCATGGCGAATTTGCTCGGCAACGCCATCAAGTTCACCGAGCAGGGACGGATCCAGGCCACGGTGCGCGTGGCCAGCGAAGACACCCAGGCCGTGATGCTGCGCTTCGAGGTGCGCGATACCGGCATCGGCATTGCGCGCGAAGCCAGCAGCCGCATCTTCGAGGCCTTTTCCCAGGCCGACGATTCGACCACCCGCAAGTACGGCGGCACCGGCCTCGGGCTGGCGATCTCGAAGGAGCTGGTGGAACTGATGGGCGGCACCATCGGCGTCGAGCGCGGCAAGCCGCAGGGTTCGGTGTTCTGGTTCACGGTCGGCTTCGACAAGCGCCGCGTCGACCCGGATGCCCCAGGCAGCCAGCAGCATACGCTCGACGGCCTGCGTGTGCTGGTGGTCGACGAAGCGCACGACAGCCGCGTCGGCCTCGAGCGCCACCTGGCCGCCTGGAAGGTGGCCTGCGCCAGCGCCACCTGCGCCGCCGACGCCCTCGACAAACTCGACAGCGCCGCGCGCGCCGGCCAGCCCTTCGACGCGGCCGTGCTCGACATGGAACTGCAGCATGCGAGCGGCCTGCTGCTGGCCGCCACCATCAAGGCCAGCCCGGTGACGCGCCCGACGCGCCTGGTCCTGCTCAGCGCCGAGCGCCTGGCGGCCGACCCGGTGCAGCGGCGCGAGGCCGGCGTGGCCTACCAGTTGATCAAGCCGGCGCGCGCGGCCGACCTGTTCGCCTGCATGGCCACGCGCCCGCGCGGCGCCACCGCCCCGGCGCCGCAGTTCATGCCGCCACCCGCCCTGCCGCAGCCGGGCGGTGTGACGCGGGTGCGGCGGGTGCTGCTGGCTGAGGACAATCCGGTGAACGTCGAAGTCGCAAAGGCGATGCTGGAAAGCCTGGGACTGCAGGCGCAGGTGGCGCAGAACGGCGCGGAAGCATTGCAGGCGGTACGCGCGGGCGACGTCGAGGCGGTGCTGATGGATTGCCAGATGCCGGTCATGGACGGTTTTGCCGCCACCGCCGCGATCCGCCGCGCGGAACGTGAAGCAGGCCTGCCGCGCACGCTGCCGATCATCGCCATCACCGCGAACGCCTTGCAGGGCGACCGCGAAGCCTGCCTCGCCGCCGGCATGGACGACTACCTCTCGAAACCCTTCACCCAGCAGCAGCTGGCCGCCGTGATCGGACGCTGGATCGCCCTGCCCCTGGCCGGCAGCGTCCACCACGGCGACGCTGCACCCACGCTGCCGGCGGAGGCGCGCGAAGCGATCCAGCGCGAGGTCATCAACGGCGCCGCGCTCGACAAGATCCGGGCCCTCAGCCGCGACGGCGGCGACGTCCTGGTGCAGAAGGTGATCAACGCCTATGTCGGCGACGTGCCCCAGCACCTGCGCACGCTGCGCCAGGCGATCGGCGGCTTCGACGCCGTCACCGTCAAGCGCATCGCCCACAGTTTGAAGTCGGCCAGCGCGAACGTCGGCGCCGAGGCGCTGGCCGGCCTGTGCAAGGACCTGGAACAGCTCGGCCGCGCCGACACCATCGAGGGCGCCGACGCGCTCCTCACCGACATGGAACACGAATTCCAGGCGGTCCGGCATTCGCTCAATGCCATGCTAGAGAAGGAAACCTGAGATGCCAAGCTCTTCCCAACGCGGTGTCGTGCTGGTGGCCGACGACGATCCGGTGATGCGCATGCTGATGCTGGAGATGCTGGCGCAAGTCGGCCTGGATGCGATCGAGGCCGCCGACGGCGCCCAGGCCGTGCAGCTGGCGCGCGAGCGCCGGCCCGACCTGATTTTGATGGACGTCGAGATGCCGCACATGGACGGCTTCGCGGCCTGCCGTGCGATCCGCCGCGACGAAGCCGGCGGCGCCCTGGTGCCGATCGTGATGGTCACCGGCGGCGACGACATCGAGGCCGTCACCAGCGCCTATGAAGCCGGCGCCACCGACTTCGTCTCCAAGCCGATCAACTGGCCCATCCTCGGGCACCGCGTGCTGTACGTGCTGCGCGCCAGCGACGCGATTGCGCGCCTGCGCATCGCCGACGCCCAGAACCGCGCGGTGCTGGCGGCGATTCCGGACACCTTCTTCCGCATGAACCGCGACGGCTTCTACCTGGATTACGAGCCGGGCCATGAACGGCCGCATCGCGAACGCAGCGTACGCGCCGCCGACCACGAGCAGGCGCCGTTCTCGAGCGACCGCTGCATCGGCCGCCACATCAGCGACGTGCTGCCGCGCCCGATTGCGGCGCGCATGCTGGAGCAGCTCGGCGAAGTCCTGCGCACCCAGGAAATCCGCTCGGTCGAATACGAATTGATCCGCTTCGGCGCGGCCCAGCATTTCGAGGCGCGCCTGGTCGCCACCAGCCCCTCCGAGGTGCTGGGACTCGTGCGCGACATCAGCGAACGCAAGCGCACCGAGGAGCAGATCCGGCGCCTGGCCTACTGCGACAGCCTGACCGGCATCCCGAACCGCCAGGCCTTTCTGGAAAACCTGGAACGCGAGCTGCAGCGCTCGAAGATCGGCAACAAGAAGTTCGCCGTGCTGTTCATGGACCTGGACGCCTTCAAGCGCATCAACGACACCCTCGGCCACAACGTCGGCGACCACCTGCTGAAAATCGTCTCGGAGCGCCTGCGCGACACCATCCGCCCGAGCGACCTGCTGTCGAGAGGAGAGGCGGTATCCGGCGATATCGCGCCGGATACCGCTGCCGAGGATTCGGCCAGCAACCTGGCGCGCCTGGGCGGCGACGAATTCACCATCCTGATCCCCGACCTGGAACGGGTCGAGCACGCGCTGAACGTGGCGCACCGCGTGAAGGAAGCGATGCGCCGCCCCTTCCTCATCGACGGCAACGAGATTTTCGTGACGGCCAGCATCGGCATCTCGCTGTTCCCGGAAGACGGCGACGACTGCAATTCGCTGCTGAAGTACGCCGACACCGCCATGTACCACGCCAAGAACTGCGGCAAGAACAACGCCAAGCTGTACAGCTCTTCGCTGACGATGCAGATCATGAGCCACGTGAAGCTCGAAGTGGGCTTGCGCAAGGCGCTGCAGAACGACGAACTCTACCTGCTGTACCAGCCCCAGCTCGACGTGCGCTCGCAGGAAGTCGTCGGCGTGGAAGCGCTGGTGCGCTGGCGCCATCCGGAGCGCGGCATCATCTCGCCGACCGAGTTCATCCCGCTGGCCGAGGAGACCGGCCTGATCGTGCCGATCGGCGAATGGGTGCTGCGTACCGCCTGCAACCAGGCGCGCGCCTGGCAGCGCCACGGCCGCCGCGCGCTGCGCATGGCGGTCAACCTCTCGGCCAAGCAGTTCAAGGACGAGAACCTGTCGCAGATCGTGCTCTCGGCCCTGATCGACACCGGGCTCGATCCGAAGCTGCTGGAACTCGAACTCACCGAGGGCACGCTGATGGACGACGCCCTCGCCACGCTGGCCACGCTCGAGCAGCTGCGCCGCATCGGCGTCTACCTGTCGATCGACGACTTCGGCACCGGCTACTCGTCGATGAACTACCTGAAGCGCTTCGACGTCCGCGCCCTCAAAATCGACCGCAGCTTCATCAACGGCCTGCCCCAGGACTCGGAGAACGCGGCGATCACGCGCGCGATCATCGCCATGGCCCACGGCTTGAAGATGGCGGTGGTGGCCGAGGGCGTCGAGACCGACGAACAGCTGGTGCTGCTCGAAGAGTATGGCTGCGACATGGTACAGGGCTACTTCCTGGGCCATCCGTCGACGGCCGACACCATCACGCAGATGCTGGGCAAGCTGCGCCTGGTGCTGCCCTCGGGTTGAGCGGGGCGTTAGAATCGACGCTACCATCCACGCGCGGAGGTTCACGCCATGCCTTTTCACAGCTCGACCCGCTTGCCGGCGCGCGCCCTTGCTTGCGCCATGCTCGCAGGCAGCACGCCCCCCATGTCGATCGCTGCGGCCGGCATCGACCTGGCGCATGCTCGTGCCGGCGGCTATCCCTATTACCAGGACGAAGCGACCGTGCAGCCAGGCGAC
This sequence comes from Massilia sp. YIM B02769, assembly GCF_030411995.1. Lineage (GTDB taxonomy): Bacteria > Pseudomonadota > Gammaproteobacteria > Burkholderiales > Burkholderiaceae_D > Telluria. Next base: position 136,713 of record NZ_JASNRC010000012.1, on the reverse strand, counting down.
TACTTCGCCCTGCATTGCGCGCAGGCGTGCGCGCTGAAGAAGACCCGCGTCTCGCTGCCATCTGCGACGATCAAGACTGTTGAGGGCCCGGAACGTGGACTGTTCGTGCGTAGCCATCCTTTCATTCCCTCGCTGTTCCTTGTGCGAGGCCACCCTGGCCTGCGCGAAGGGCCGGTCAAGACCTGGTACGCCAACATGCGCTTCCAGCATAGGCCTGACCAGGTGCCTGGCGACCCGTTGAAAGGATCTCAACGCCGCACGATCGATATCGACGGCGCACCTCTCCACGTGGAAGGCAGGGTCGAACAAATCGTGGACAAAGCCTGCGCCGCATACGGGCAGTGCGAACGCTATCCCAGGATTACCTGGACTGTCCGTTTTGGCGATACCAAGCGCACGCTCGCGGTGCTAGGTGGAGAAAACGAGCTGCAGTCGCCAATTCCGATCGAGGACTTCCTGGTCTGGGTCGGCGACCTCGATGGGGACGGCAAGCCGGACATGGTCGTCCGGCCGCAGGACCTGAACCGGGGACTGGAAATGGCGCTGTACCTGTCGAGCGAGCTGGTGCCGGGAAGACCGTGGAAGCCGGCCGCTGCCTTCCATTTCTGGGACCCGGCACAATACGGCTGCTAGCGGTCGCCAGGAAGACCGCTTCGTGTTCGTGCCGGGCGATCGTGCCGCCAGCAATCACCGTGTGGCCGGCGTCAAGGTCAGCGTATGCCGCGCCACGCCCGGCAGCAGCGGCAGCGGCGTGCCCTTCACCCACTCCGCGTGGCCGCGCCGGAACCAGGGCGACAGCGGATGCCCGCTCTGCCCGCCGGGCATGTTGTACAGCCCCTCTTCCTCGCGGCCCGGCGACACCGTCATGCGCTCGGACTGGCCGAACTTCGGCCCGGCCACGCGCGGCATGTGGGCGTCGCCCGGCAACTGGTCGGGCGGCATGCCGAGCCAGCCGGCCAGGGCTGGCGCTGCCAGCGCGATCGGGTGCGTGATCGCGGCCGTATTGCGCTGGCCCCAGGTGGCCTTGGCCAGCGGCAGGCCTTCCTTGTCGAGGTCGGCGATGACGCGGTCGACCGCGGCCAGCTGCAGGTCGCGCCAGCTCTGCCGACCTGCGGGCAGCCAGCCGGGCGGCTGGGTATCGAGCAGGCGCACCAGTACCGCCGGCCAGCGCGGATTGGCGCTGCCCAGGCTCGCCTTCGGATCGAGCTTCGCCAGTTCCTCGTTGACGCCGGCGAACAGGATGTCGTGCAGCGCCCACATGGCGTTGCGCGCCAGGCGGTAGCCCACCGAATCGACGTCGGCGCGGCCGTTCCAGCTGGTCTCCAGCAGGCGCCGGAACTCGGCGCGCCGCGGCTTGCCGGCGGTGGCGGCCGGGTCCAGCACGCCAAGCACGCGCTCGCGCCACAGGGCCATGAAGCGCGCGCGGTCGTCGAGCGCGGCCTGGAAGGCGCTGGCGACGTCGGTGCGCTGGCCGAGGCGGTGCACGCGGTCGGCCAGCTGCGCATTGCGCATGCCCAGGTCGTAGCCGCCGTCGCCCAGCAGCGCGCTCCCCGGCCCCGCCAGCTGGCGGCTGTTGGCGGTGGTGATCTGGCCCTCGGGCGGATTCACCACACGCGGGTAATCCTGCGGCGCCAGCAGTCCCTGCCAGCCCGGCGCCGCGGCGCCAGCGTCCAGCGGGAAGCTGTTGCCGGTACCGGCTTGGGCGCGGCGCGGCAGCATGCCGGCGATGGTCCAGCCGATGTTCCCGGCGCGGTCGCCGCCGACGAAGTTCTGGGCCGGGATGCCGTCGGTGTTGGCAATGGCGAGCGCCGCGTCCAGCGACTCGGCCTCTTCCAGCTTCAGGTGGTTCAGGTTCACCGCCTGCGGCTGGTGCGCCACCCAGTGCACCGCGTACTGCCTGCCGCCGGCGGCGCGCAGCGGGCCAAGCGAACTCTCGCGCACCAGCAAGCGCTCGGCCGGCGCGCCTTTCACCGTGATCGTTTCCGGGTGGTCGCTCAGGCGCTCCCAGCCCGCCGGCGTGCGCACTTCGTCCGGGCGCGCGGCATCGATGCCGACTTCGACCAGGTCGAGGGTATCGCCATAGCTGTTGGTGAAGCCCCAGGCCACGTGGCCGTTGCTGCCGGCGATGACCAGCGGCGGCGCGCCGGGCAGCGTGACGCCGACCAGGCGCCGCTGCATGCCGCGCGCATCCGTGTACAGCAGCGCCAGCCGGTACCAGATGTTCGGCAGTTGCAGGCCGAGGTGCATGTCGTCGGCGACGATCGCCGCGCCATTCGTGCTGCGGCTGCCGGCGATCGCGTAGTTGTTGCTGCCGACCGCATCGACGAACGCGTTCGAGGCCAGCTGCAGCGGCGCCTGCGGCGTGCGGCCCCACCAGGCCGGGGCCGACGGCGGCAGAGGCGCATCGGGCGGGCCGGCGTGCAGGGTGGCGTCGAGCGGCGCATCCCAGCGCGAAGCCTGGGGCAGCAGGAAGGCCAGCTGGCTGGCGTCGCTGTGGTCGCGCAGCCAGCCGCGCGCCAGTTCGCGCCCTTCCTGGTTGCCCTGCAAGTCGATGTACATCGCCCACACGGCGAGCAGCGAATCCTCGGCGCGCCAGGCCTGCGGCGCGGCGCCGGCCAGCAGGTACTCGAAGGGCCGCGCCTTCAGCGCGTTCAGTCCGGCGTTGACGCCGGCGACATACCGGTCGACGAAGGCGCGTTCCTGCGGCGCCAGCAGGGCGAGCGAGGCTTGCGCGCGGGCGCGGAAACGGTGCAGGCGGCGCGCCCGGTCGAGCGGCAAGGCGCGCGGGCCGAACAGCTCGGCCAGTTCGCCGGCGGCGGTGCGGCGCAGCAGGTCCATCTGGAAGTAGCGCTCCTGCGCGTGCACGAAGCCGGTGGCATAGGCCAGGTCGAGGCGATTCCGGCCGCGGATCAGCGGCACGCCCATGTCGTCGCGCTCGATGCTGACCGCCGCCTGCAGCCCGGCGCCGGCGCGCTCGCCATCGAGCTGGGCCAGGCTGGCGCGCAGGAACAGCCAGATGCCGAGGGCGGCGAGCAGCAGGACCAGGAACAGGGTTCCGGCCATCCACCCGGTCCAGACCTTCCAGCTTCGCTTGGCCATCTGCTCTCCATGTTTCTATTTGTTAAGCCTCGCATCTTGCCAGAAAAACCACCCTTGAGAAAGCGTTACCCGCTCCCATCTACCGGTAAGCAGACTCGGGCGCCGCGCGATTGGCGGCGATCGAGCAGTGTCATGGCGATTGCGCTAAGCTCGAATCCAGGTCTGGATTCGGGACAACCAACAACGAGGAGTCAATGATGCGTACCCTCATCGTACTATCCGCAGCGCTCGTATTGAGCGCCTGCGCTACCCCGCAAGAAAAGGCCGCACGCAAGCAAGCCGAGATGGCCGAACTCATGCAGGTATATGGACCGGCCTGCGACCGGCTCGGTTATGCCCAGCAGTCGGATCAATGGCGTAACTGCATCATCAGCCTGAGCACGCGCGACGAAGTCCAGCGGTCGGGCAACTATGGGCCGTATGGCGGCTGGGGTCCGGGCTGGCGCGGCGGGTTCTGGGGCCGCGGCTGGTAAAGCCGGGCGCAATGTTCCTTGGTCACTGCCTCGCGCGCCGTGAGCAAGCTTTCCACCAAGCGCTGGGCATGCGCGAGCAAGCGTGGATGACGCACGTCCGGCGGATGCAGGCTCAGGCGCACCAGCGGCGCCCCGCCCTGCCAGCGCGCGGCCAGGCCGGCGGCGATCGGTGACAACCATCGCCCGCTGCGGTTGCGGGCGGCGTAGACCAGCGACGGCGCAAACAGCGCCGGACCGTCGGGCGTGATTCTCAAGCTCGGCAGGTTCGGCTGATTCCGCCGGTTCTTCTCAGGCAAGCCCTGGCGCCCGGCAAGGCCGCCATGTTCCGGCAAGGCCCCCTCGCTCCGGTCGCCCGCCCCGTCCAGCAAGTGAAAGCGCGCGAACGTCGTCGTATAGGCGAAGCCGAAACCGCTCAACGCCTCCCAGGCGCCCTCTCCCATCAGCCAGGCCGGCGGCACGAAGCCGGTGGCCGTCCATCCGCGCGCGCGGAACCATGCCAGGCCCAGTTCGATCCGGCGCCGCGCCTCGCCGGCCGGCAAGGCAGCGAACTCGCCTTCGCGCTGCGTGTACACCCCGCGCAGGAAACGCTGGCGCATGCTCCGCGCGCGCGCTGCGGTATCCAGGTGGGTATAACCGTGCAACACCAGTTCGTCGCCGCGAGCCAGCGCCGCATCCAGCCCGGCGCGCAGCGCCGCATCGTCGTCGGGACGGTCGTGATAGCGCGGCACCACCAGCCAGCTCAGGGGAATGTCGGCCACCGTGCGCAGGGCCGCGGCCAGGCGTGCGCAATCGTCCCAGGTGGACGGCGCGACGTCGTGGATCGAGACGCACAGCAGCGGTGGCGGCCCCTGGGCCGGGTCGTTGCGCACGGTCACCGGCTCAGTCCGACACACAGACTTGTTCGGCGCCGGGTTCGCCGCGTTCGCGCTGGCCCAGCACCGCCTGGTAGCGCCGCATTACCTGCGGCAGGATCTGCTCCCAGTCGTAGTAGGCGGCGGCCTTGTGGCGTGCATTGGCGCCCAGCGCCTTCAGGTCGCGGTCGTAGATGGCTTCGATGGCGCCGGCCAGGCTGTCGACCTTGTTCGGCGCCGCCAGCACGCCGGTCTGCTCGTCCACCAGTTCCGCGATGCCGCCGCCGGTGGTCGCCACCACCGGCAAGCCGCAGGCCATGGCTTCGAGCACGATCAGGCCAAAGGTTTCGCAGTCGCCCGGATGCACCAGCACGTCGCAGCTGGCCAGCAGCCGGGCCAGCTGGCGCTGGTTGCGCTTGAACGGGATATACGTGATTTGCGGGTAGCGCGGCAGCTCGGCGCCGCCGCCGATCAGCACCAGGTGATAGGGCCGGCCCAGCTTGCGCACGGCATCGATCAGCAGGGGCAGTTTCTTTTCCGGCGTGAAGCGCCCGGCATACACCAGCAGGCGCGCATTCTGCGGCAGGCGCAGGTGGGCGCGCAGGGTCTCGACGCGGCGCGCCGGGTGGAACACATTGCTGTCGATGCCGAGCGGCTGGTGGCGCACCCCGTGTACGCCGATGTCCTGCAACTGCTCGACCATCACGCGGCTGGGCGCCAGCACCAGGTCGAACTGGCGGTACAAATGGGCCAGGTATTTGCAGGTGACGCCCTCGATTGTCTGGCCGAAGCGCGGGCGCACCAGGCGCGGCAAATCGGAATGATAAAAGGCGATGGCCGGCACGCCGAGGCGGCGCCGCAGGCGCAAGGCAGCCCAGGCGCTGTGGCCGGCGTCGCCGGCCTCGATCAGGTCGGGCCGCGCCTGGTGCAGCAGGCGCAGCGGGGCGCGCACCGAGGTCGGCATGCGAAAACCGTTTATACCCGGCAGCGACATGGCCGGCACCCGCACCAGGGCCGGCGCATCGCCGCCGCTGTCGACGTTCGGACTGAGGATGGTATGGCGGTAGCGGTGCTGGCGCGCCAGCCAGCGCGCCTTGGCGTTCAGGTAGGTGCTCACGCCGTTGCCTTCGCTGGCGTAGAACATGGTGATGTCGACGAGATGCATAAACGCGGTCCGCTTGAAGTGAGCCCACGATAGCAGTGGCGTTTCAACATCGATTGCGCACACGCAAACGCGACGAGTACCGCCGCGGGGCTACTGGATGAGACCGATTATGCGTTACGGCGATCCAGCATGGCGCGCGCGATGGTGCCGGCGTCGACGTACTCGAGTTCGCCGCCCACGGGCACGCCGCGCGCCAGGCGGCTGACCTTCAGCCCGCGCGCCTTCAGCATTTCGCTGATGTAGTGGGCGGTGGCTTCGCCCTCGTTGGTGAAATTGGTGGCAAGCACCACTTCGCCGACCACGCCGTCGGCCGCGCGGCCGACCAGCTTTTCCAGGTGCAGGTCTTTCGGGCCGATGCCGTCCAGCGGCGACAGCCTGCCCATCAGCACGAAGTACAGGCCCTTGTAGGTCAGGGTCTGCTCGATCATCATCTGGTCGGCCGGGGTCTCGACCACGCACAGCATCGTGTGGTCGCGCTCCGGGTCGGCGCACATCTCGCAGACCTCGGTGTCGGCGAAGGTATTGCACATGGCGCAGTGGTGCACCGTGTCGACGGCCTGGTAGAGCGCGCGCGACAGCATCGCGGCACCCTCGCGGTCGTGCTGCAACAGGTGGAACGCCATGCGCTGGGCCGATTTCGGCCCGATGCCGGGCAGGCGGCGCAGCGCCTCGGTCAGGAAGTCGAGCGACTTGGACATGGGCGCGGCTGGTTCCTGCTTAGAACGGCATCTTGAAGCCGGGCGGCAGGCCTGGCATGCCGGCGGTCAGGCCGCTCATCTTTTCGGCGGCGGTGGCCTCGGCCTTGCGCACGGCGTCGTTGAAGGCGGCGGCGACCAGGTCTTCCAGCATGTCCTTGTCGTCGGCCAGCAGCGACGGGTCGATCTGGACGCGCTTGACGTCGTTCTTACAGGTCATGGTGACCTTCACCAGGCCGGCGCCGGACTGGCCTTCGACTTCGATCTGGGCCAGCTGCTCCTGCGCCTTCTTCATGTTGTCCTGCATGGCTTGCGCCTGTTTCATCAAGCCTGCGAGCTGGTTTTTCATCATGATGCGGTTCTCCAATAAGTCGGATGGTGAGGAATAAATGGCGGTTCAGGCCACGTTCGGCTTGACCGAGCCGGGCACGACGAACGCGTTGAAGGTGCGCTCCATGTCCTGCACGAAGGCGTCGCCGGCGACAATCGCTTCGGCCTGGCGCTGGCGTTCTTCGCGCGCGGCCTTGGCTTCGGCGCTGGCGGTGTACCAGGTCGGACCGAGTTCGGTTTCCAGGTTGACGCGCACGGACGGAAAACGTTCCTGCAATGCCGCCTGGAGTTTTTCGCTGTTGCCGCTGGCGCGCAGGGTGTCGACCGGCACGCGCAGGTGGAAGGTGGCCGAACCGGCGTCGGCGTGGCATTTGACCAGTTCGGTCTGCAGGGCCAGCTGCTGCGATACACCGCGCAAGGCCAGGCTGGCGGCCAGGGCCGGCCAGTTGCCGTCCCAGGCTATGGCCGGCACCGGGGTGATGACATAGGCGTGCGGCGGCGCGGCCGGCGCGCGGACAGCCGGCACGGCCGGGGCCGGTGCGACCACGGTCTGTGCTTCGGCGGCAACGGCGGTGTCGTCGGAAAATTCGGTGACCCAGGATGGCGGGCCGTCTTCGTCGGCTTCTTGGTAAGCGGCGCGCGCTTGCGGCTGCTGGCGCACCTCGGCTTGCGCCGGGGCTTGTGCCTGCGCCTGCGGACGGTCCCAGGGTGGCGACGATGCGCCCGGACGCGTGTCAACCGCAGGGGCAGATGCGGCCATGCTGGCCGACGGGCCGGATGGAGAAGCTGGCGGCGCCATGCGCGCAGCGGGTGCGCCCGGCGCCATGCCTGCCGGGCCGACATTGATCGGGCGCCCAGGATCGGCGGCCGGCGCCGGCGCGGCGGCAGCTGCGGCTGGCGGCGCGGCATCGGCGCCCGGACGCTTCGGCGCCACGCGCTGGCCCGAGGCGGCGCGCGCCGCTTCCAGCGCGGCGTTGATCGCGGCGCGCGCGGAATTCATGGCCGGCGCCGGATTGGCGGCGGCTGGCGGCGGCGCGCTCGGGCGTGCCGGTGCGGCGGCGGCTGGTGCTGCCGGAGACTGGGCCGGGGCCGGCGCAGCGGCAGCAGCCGCTGCGGCAGCGCGCCCGGCCGGCGCAGCCATGCGCGGCGCGGCGCTGGCCGCCGGTGCGGACAGGCGCTCGGCCCCGCCCTGCCCCGGACGGAAAGCCAGCATGCGCAACAGGGTCATCGTGAAGCCGGCGTATTCGTCCGGCGCCAGGCCGATCTCGTTACGGCCGTGCACGGCGATCTGGTAGTACAGCTGGACTTCCTGCGGATCGAAGGCCTCGGCCAGGCGCAGGATGTCGCCGAGCTCCGGCAAGTCCTGCGGCACGGCGGCCGGCACCGACTGCGCCAGCGCGATCCGGTGCAGCAGCGTGCCCAGGTCTTGCAGGGCGCCATTGTAGGACAGGCTGCGGCTGGCCATTTCGTCGGCCACGGCCAGCAGGTCGGCGCCGTTCTCAAGCGCCAATGCATCGAGCAGGCGCACCAGGTAGGATTGGTCGAGGGCGCCGAGCATGCCCTGCACCGCATCCAGCGTCACCGCGCCGGCGGCGTAGGCGATCGCCTGGTCGGTCAGCGACAGCGCATCGCGCATCGAGCCGTGGGCGCCTTGCGCCAGCAGGCGCAGGGCCGGCTGTTCGAAGCTCACGCCTTCCTGGCCGAGAATGTTCTCGAGGTGGCCGACGATATGGCCCGGCGGCATCTGCTTCAGGTTGAACTGCAGGCAGCGCGACAGCACCGTGACCGGGATCTTTTGCGGATCGGTGGTCGCCAGGATGAATTTCACGTGCTCGGGCGGTTCCTCGAGCGTTTTGAGCATCGCGTTGAACGCGTGGTTGGTCAGCATGTGCACTTCGTCGATCATGTAGACCTTGAAGCGCGCATTGCTCGGCGCGTAGATCGCCTGCTCGAGCAGCTGGGCCATTTCGTCGACGCCGCGGTTCGAGGCGGCGTCCATCTCTATATAGTCGACGAAGCGGCCGGCATCGATGGCGCGGCAGGCTTCGCACTGGCCGCAGGGATTGGCCGTGATCCCGCCCTGCCCGTCGGGGCCGGTGCAGTTGAGCGACTTGGCAAGAATACGCGACAGCGTGGTCTTGCCGACGCCGCGGGTACCCGTGAACAGATAGGCGTGGTGCAGGCGGCCCGTGTGCAGCGCATGCGTGAGCGCGCGCACCACGTGCTCCTGGCCGACCAGCGTTTCGAAGTTCTTGGGACGGTATTTGCGGGCGAGGACTTGATAGGACATGCCGCGATTTTACCGCAGTTGAGGCTTGCCGCGAACATTCGCGGCTGAGGTGGCGCCCTTCTTCCCGGCCAAGGCTGCAACAATAGTTTTATCCGGCAAACAATTGTTCAACGACGGGGCATGCCGGTGCGGACTGCGGGCTGGAACGAGAGGGGAAGCTGAGAGAGGGAAGCGATGCGAGGAGAAACGAAGGAGGCGAGCCTGATCTGCGGCACTTGCGGTGAACGGCTGTGGCTGCTTCGTTCCCGACCTGACCAGGTAAACCATGCCACAATGCGCAGGGGCCCGCCAGCACTCATTATAACCGACGCCGCCAGGGTTGTGGCGTCGAATTTATTGCCGGGGCATGGTACATGTATGTCCCTGCCGGCGCGTGATCGTACGGTGGGCACTCCGTGCCCACGCGGGTACGTACGTCACCTTGCACCTGCAACGGTGAATTGTCGCTCGTGACGCTTCCGCTAGTCACGATACGATTCCTGGAAATTCTGTCCTAGAGACACATCGCGGGCGACGTCCCTCGGCCGCAGGCCAACAGGATACGCACGTAACCGCGTGGGCACGGAGTGCCCACCTTACGGTCGGCGCCGGCGGTCAAGCTCGGCGCCTCTGGGTCAAATCCCCAACTGCTGCCAAATCTCATCGACGCGCGTCTTGACCTCCGGCGCCATCACGATCGGCGTACCCCACTCGCGATTCGTTTCGCCTGGCCACTTGTTGGTGGCATCGATCCCCATCTTGCTGCCCAGCCCGCTAATCGGCGACGCGAAGTCGAGATAGTCGATCGGCGTGTTATCGACCAGCACCGTGTCGCGCGTCGGATCGACCCGGGTCGTGATCGCCCAGATCACTTCCTTCCAGTCGCGCACGTTCACATCTTCATCCACCACCACGATGAACTTGGTGTACATGAACTGGCGCAGGAAGCTCCAGACCCCGAACATCACGCGCTTGGCGTGGCCGGCGTACTGCTTCTTCATCTGCACCACGGCCATGCGGTAGCTGCAGCCTTCCGGCGGCAGGTAAAAGTCGGTGATCTCGCTGAACTGCTTCTGCAGCAGCGGAATGAAGACTTCGTTCAACGCCACTCCCAGCACGGCCGGTTCGTCCGGCGGTTTGCCGGTGTAGGTCGAGTGGTAGATCGGGTCGCGCCGCATGGTGATACGGTCGATCGTGAACACCGGGAAGCTGTCCTGCTCGTTGTAATAGCCGGTGTGGTCGCCGTACGGACCTTCGAGCGCATGCTCGAACCCCGACTCGTGGTTCGCATCCGGGTAGATATGCCCTTCCAGCACGATCTCGGCGGATGCCGGCACGCGCAGTTCGCTGCCGATGGCTTTCGTCAGCACCGTGCGCTGGCCGCGCAGCAGGCCGGCGAACTGGTATTCCGACAGACTGTCCGGCACCGGCGTCACTGCGCCCAGGATGGTGGCCGGGTCGGCGCCCAGGGCCACGGCCACCGGATACGGCTGGCCCGGGTTGGCAAGCGCATGTTCGCGGAAATCGAGCGCGCCGCCGCGGTGGGCCAGCCAGCGCATGATCACCTTGTTCGGCCCCAGCACCTGCTGGCGATAGATACCCAGGTTCTGGCGCTTCTTGTTCGGGCCCTTGGTAATCACCAGGCCCCAGGTAATCAATGGCGCGATGTCGCCCGGCCAGCAGTGCTGGATCGGCAGGCGGCCGAGGTCGACATCGTTACCCTCCCAGACGATTTCCTGGCAAGGCGCACCCTTTACTTCTTTCGGCGCCATGTCCCACACGGCTTTCACGAGCGAGCCCATGTCCATGATGTCCTTGAAACCGCGCGGCGGCTCCGGCTCCTTCAGACGCGCCAGCACGTGGCCGATGCGGCGCAGCTCATCCACGTTCTCGGCGCCCATGCCGAGCGCCACGCGCTGCGGCGTGCCGAACAGGTTGCCGAGCACCGGGATGGTGTGGCCGGTCGGTTTTTCGAACAAGAGCGCCGGTCCGGCGGCGCGCAGGGTGCGATCGCAGACCTCGGTCATCTCGAGATGGGGCGATACCGGGATGGTTACCCGCTTTAATTCGCCTATTTGTTGCAGTTGGGACATAAAATCCCGGAGATCCGAATATTTCATCAACTTTTACTTGTTTTTTCGATTGCTTGAGGTTAATCAAATACAGCGGCCAAGTGATTGATTTGCCACGGTATTGCTGAGCTGGCGTGACAGTATTTAGATTTAAAAGTTATTAAGCGCGTTCGTGCTAGTATTGACTTGGTATAAACCACCTCTTAGAATCCCCCCTACTTGATGAGGCGGCCACATTTTGCAGTGATTGTAGCTGTTCTCATAACTTCACGGGGTCGGGGCCCCAATGACATTTTAAGGAGTGTTTTCAAGAGGCGTCTGCCTCAAGAACCTTCGGGTTCTATCCCCCGAGACAGTTGTTGAGCCACTGGCAACGCCACCCACCCTTGGGTCATGCGGCCAGCTGTAGCAAAGCAATGACGGCGTTTTGGCCAGCCCACGATGGGTGGCCTGACGATTTTTCTGATGCACGGCATTGGTCACCACCGCAGCGCCTGGAGCGCCGCGACGGGATGCTTTTTGCCGCGACAAAGGGGACTTCGATGATCAATCGTTTGTTCGGCACGAGCGCAAGGCTCGTCCATCTGGCCAGCCAGCCAGTCTCATGGTCTTCCATGGGCAAAACGGCGCGTGGTCTGATGACCACCATGCAGCACACCCTGACCGTGTTCGGTCTCTCGGCAGTGGCGGTACTGGCCCTGCTCTACAGCAACCCGGACGCCGCCAAGAAAGTGTCCGAATTCCTGCACCCGGAAGCCGCCGCACTCGCTTCCGCACCCACCCCGGTCGTGGTGGCGCAGGCAGCACCCGCACCTGCCGTGGCGCCTGAACCGGTCGTGGCGGCCCACGACGCGAAAATGCTGGGCAACGCAAAGCAGCAGCAAAACGTGACCTCCTGGCTCGCCAAGCGTTACCGCGTGGCCGGCGATGCCGCCAACATGCTGGTCTCGACCGCCTACATGACGGCGCACGAGGTCAAGCTCGACCCGCTGCTGATCCTGGCCGTGATGGCGATCGAATCGGGCCTGAACCCCTTCGCGGAAAGCCCGATGGGCGCCAAGGGCCTGATGCAGGTGATGGCCAAGGTCCACCACGACAAGTTCCAGCAAGTCGGCGGCGCCCAGGCCGCGCTGAACCCGGTCGCCAACATCCGGGTCGGCTCCCAGATCCTGAAGGACTACGTCAAGCGCACCGGTTCGGTCGAAGGCGGCCTGAAGACCTACGTGGGCGCGGCCGACTTCGAATCCGACTCGGGCTATGGCGCCCGCGTGCTGGCCGAGTGGAACCGCCTGAAGCAGGTAGCGAACGGCAAGAAGGTGCCGACCCGCACCCCGGCAGCGCCGACGCAGATGGTCGTCAAGCGTGTCCAGCCGGAAGCACCGGCTCCAGCGCCGGCGCCGAAGGCCGAAGCGGCTGCGCCTGCCGAGGGGCATACCGAGACGCTGGCGGCGAACCTGTAAGCGTCTCTCTATAGATACTCCTCATGGCCACCCTTGCGGTGGCTTTTTTTATTCGCGAAGGTGCCAGGCACGTTGCTCACGTTGGCGAAGGTATGGGGTTTGTAGGGTGGGCACTTGTGCCCACGCGGCACGACGAATGCAGCAAATTGCTTCGCCGAGAGACCGCGTGCATCTGCCTGCCGAGGCTTCGCGTAGCCGTGGTGGTCTGCCGAGGCACGACCGCGTGGGCACAAGTGCCCACCCTACAACAGCCAAACCAAAAACAAAAAACCACCGTGCCGCGAGGCAACGGTGGCTTTCTGGCCGGTGCTACTAATATATATAGTAGCAGTACGTTTTAACGCCGCGCGTCAGCCGCGACTTCGTCCGGACGCAGCTGGCCGGCCAGCTTGTCGAGCACGCCGTTCACATACTTGTGTCCGTCGATACCGCCAAACGACTTGGTCAGCTCGACCGCCTCGTTGATCACGACGCGGTAAGGAATTTCCGGGTGGTTCTTCAGCTCGTAGGCGCCCAGCAGCAGCACGCCGTGTTCGATCGGCGACAGTTCGGCGATGCCGCGGTCGATCAGCGGGGTGATCGTGTCGCGCAGTTCGAGCGAGGTGCTGATGGTGCCGTTGAGCAGGCCGGCGAAGTAGTCGCCGTCGGCCTTGTCGAAACCATGCGCCTGGCGGATGTTCTTCGCCACCGTGCTCGACGGCTCATTGTTCAGCAGCCATTGGTACAGGCCCTGCAGCGCGAACTCGCGCGCGCGGTGGCGCGGGGTGCGGTTCTTGCTCGGGTTGGCGTGGGTGGTCTTGTCGTTCATTGTTTTCCTTGGATTACTCTTCTTCTTCCGGATGCAGCTCTTCGAGCGCCATCAGGAGGTTGGCCATCTCGACGGCCACCTTGGCGGCGTCGGCGCCCTTCTCGGCCATGCGCGCTTCGGCTTGCGCATCGTTTTCGGTGGTGAGGATGGCGTTGGCGATCGGGATGCCGTAGTCCAGGCCGATGCGGGTGATGCCGGCGCCCGATTCGTTCGAGACCAGCTCGAAGTGGTAGGTTTCGCCGCGGATCACGGCGCCCAGTGCGACCAGGGCGTCGAACTGCTGGGTCTCGGCCATCTTCTGCAGCGCCAGCGGCACTTCCAGCGCGCCCGGCACGGTCACGTGCAGGATGTCTTCGTCGGCCACGCCCAGGCGCTTCAGTTCCGCCAGGCAGGACGACAGCAGGCCGTGTCCGACGTCGGCGTTGAAGCGCGCCTGCACGATCCCGATGCGCAGGTCTTCGCCCGTCATGTTGCTTTCATAAGTTCCTACGGTCATGGCTGCCCTCTTCTTGTTGGTCGTATTAATAGATAGTGAAAGTGTACCGCTTCAAGCCGCGGGGCTGGCAATATAACCCGTGACTTCCAGGTCGAAACCGGTCATCGACGGCATCTTGCGCGGATTCGCCAGCAGCTTCATCTTGCCCACGCCAAGTTCCTTCAGGATCTGGGCGCCGATGCCGTAGGTGCGCAGGTCCATCGTGGCGGCGCGGCCGCTCGGGCGCGCGCCCGGGGCGTCGATCGAGGCGAATTGCGAGAACAATTGCTCGGCGGTTTCGCCGCAGTTCAGCAGCACCAGCACGCCGCTCTCGCTCTTCTTGATCGCTTCCATCGCCGAGGCCATGGTCCAGGAGTGGGTGGTGGCCTTGTGCTCCAGGATATCCAGGATCGACACCGGCTGGTGCACGCGCACCAGCGTCTCGACGTCGCGGTCGATGTCGCCGTGGACCATCGCCAGGTGGGCGCAGCCGCTCGGCTTGTCGCGCCAGGCCATCAGCTTGAACTCGCCGTGGGCGGTGTTCAGGGTGCGCTCGGCAACGCGCTCGACCAGGCTTTCGTTCTGGCTGCGGTAGTGGATCAGGTCGGCGATGGTGCCGATCTTCAGGTTGTGTTCCTTCGCGAACTCGATCAGGTCCGGCAGGCGCGACATGGTGCCGTCTTCCTTGATGATCTCGCAGATCACCGAGGCCGGGGTCAGGCCCGCCATTTCGGTCAGGTCGCAGCCGGCTTCGGTATGGCCGGCGCGCATCAGCACCCCGCCCTTGACCGCGCGCAGCGGGAAGATGTGGCCGGGCTGCACCAGGTCGTCCGGGGTGGCGTTCTTGGCGACGGCCACCTGGATGGTGCGGGCGCGGTCGGCCGCCGAGATGCCGGTGGTCACGCCTTCGGCCGCCTCGATCGAGACCGTGAAATTGGTGCCGAAGGAAGTGCCGTTACGGCTGGTCATCATCGGCAGGGCCAGGCGGTCGCAGATTTCTTCCGCCAGGGTCAGGCAGACCAGGCCGCGGGCGTGGCGGATCATGAAATTGATCGCTTCCGGGGTCACGAAATCGGCCGCCAGCACCAGGTCGCCCTCGTTCTCGCGGTCTTCTTCGTCCACCAGAATGACCATGCGCCCGGCGCGCAGTTCGGCAACGATTTCCTGGGTACTGGAGATAGACATGTGGGATTCCTCGGGTGCGGGTAATAAATAGAGATGCGGCAGATGCAGATGCGGGTGACGCCTCGTGCGCAATCCGCTATTTTAAAGGATTTGCGGGCTTCCGGCCTCCCATCGCCATGTTCGCTGCTCGACAATGTCGTGAAGGAGCAATGCGCCCCGCATCATCTCGTTGCACTATCGCAACAAGTTGGCATTTGTTCAAATACAATTGTTAAACGTTATGTCTTAGAATGCAACGTTGTGGTGTTTGCGCCATCGGCTGGATTATGATGATCCGGTCTAACGCGCCGGCGAGCTGCCGCCGTCGCATTTTTGGAGTAGTCATGCCTGTTCCGCCAATCCCTCGTCCGTTCGCCGCCGCAGCCCGGGAGAACGATTGATGGCCACTATTCTCATCGTCGACGACCGCCCCAGCAACCGCGCCTACCTGCTGGCCCTGCTCGGCTTCACCGCCCACCGCCTGCTCGAAGCCGACGACGGCGCCACCGCACTCGACATGGTGCGCGCCCACCGTCCCGACCTGATCATCACCGACATCCTGATGCCGAAGATGGACGGCTACGAGTTCGTGCAGCGCCTGCGCGCCGACCGCGACCTGGCCGCCACCCGCGTCATCTTCTATTCCGCCGTCTACGCCGAGCGCGAGACCCTGGCCATGGCGCGCAGCTGCGGCGTCGAGCGCGTGCTGAGCAAGCCGTCCGATGCCGACGCCATCATG
This sequence comes from Massilia sp. YIM B02769, assembly GCF_030411995.1. Classification (GTDB taxonomy): domain Bacteria; phylum Pseudomonadota; class Gammaproteobacteria; order Burkholderiales; family Burkholderiaceae_D; genus Telluria. The sequence goes on along the minus strand of NZ_JASNRC010000012.1, from coordinate 121,113 downwards.
GAGGCGGTGAACGCCGAGCTGATGCTGGCGGGCGCGCTGCCCAGCGCAGCGCCGGCGGCGGCCGAGGCGCCGTCCCCTGTTCCTGCCGCGGCGGCGCCCGCCGACACGCCGGACACCTGCGCCGCGCCTGAAGGCCAGCTGAACGCGCGCCTGGCCGCGCTCGAAGCCTTGTGCCTGCAACTGGTCGGCGAGCGCGAAGTCGACGGCCTGGCCGCCTGCTTCCTGAAAGCGGCCGGCCGTATCCTCTGCGCCGACGGCCTGGCCCTGTGCCTGTTCGAGCGCGACGAGCGCAGCGTGCGCCACCTGAGCGCGCAAGGCCTCGACAGTGCCCTGGTCGCGCCGCACGCCGCCAACGACCTGCGCCTGCCCGGCGCCCTGGTACACGCGCGCGAAGCCCTGCTCCTGAACGCGGGCGAGCCGCTGCTGGCGACCCTGCCGGCGCAGCATCCGCGCCCCGGCGCCTTCCTCGGCCTGGCGGTGCGCGACCTGCAGCACCTGCACGGCTGGATGTACTTCGTGCGCGCGCCCGGCGCCGCCCCCTTCGGCGAAGAAGACCGGCGCTGGGCCGCGGCCCTCGGCGCCCACCTCGCGGTGGCCTATGAAAACCTGAACCTGTACGGGGTGGTGCAGCGCCACGCCGCCCAGCTGCAGCTGGAAGCGACCGCGCGCGCCCGGGCCGACGCCGCCCTGCGCGAGAGCGAACACCGGCTGGAGCTGGCCCGCCAGGTCTTCGACAGCACGCAGGAAGCGATCATGATGACCGACGCCTGCGCCAACATCGTGGCCGTGAACCCCGCCTTCGAGCGCATCACCGGCTACAGCGAGGCCGAGGCGATGGGCCAGAACCCGCGCTTCCTGCGCTCGGGGCGCCAGGACGCCGCGTTCTACCGCGCCATGTGGGACAGCCTGGAACAGCGCGGCCAGTGGCGCGGCGAACTCTGGAACCGGCGCAAGAACGGCGAGATCTTCCCCGAGCACACCAGCATCAGCGCGGTGCGCGACGATGAAGGCAAGCTCACCGCCTACGTTTCCGTGTCGAGCGATTTGTCGGCCCTGAAGGCGGCCCACAACCAGCTCGACTTCCTGTCGAACCACGACGCCCTGACCCAGCTGCCGAACCGCTCGCTGTTCCAGGACCGCCTGCAGCAGTCGATCGCGGCGGCGCGGCGCAGCGGGCGCCAGCTGGCGCTGCTGATGGTGAACGTCGACCGCCTCTCGCGCATCAACGACAGCCTGGGCCACGCCGCCGGCGACGCCCTGCTGCGCGAAGTGGCGCGCCGCGCGAAGGACATCGCCGGCCCGCTCGACACGGTGGCGCGCCTGTCGGGCGACGAGTTCGTGCTGCTGCTCTCGGGCTGCGACGACACCGAGGACATCATCTTCAGTGCGCGGCGCCTGATCGACGCCATCGCCCAGCCGCTGCCGGTGGGCGGACACGACGTGGTGGTCACCGGCAGCGTCGGCATCAGCGTGTTCCCGCGCGATGGCGACGCCCCGGGCGATTTGCTGAAGGCGGCCGACGCCGCGCTGGCGCACCAGAAGGAGGCCGGACGCAACGGCTTCCGCTTCTTCAAGGGCGAGATGAACGACCAGGCGCTGCGCTGGCTGGCCCTGGAAACCCAGCTGCGCCGCGCCATCGGGCGCAACGAACTGGCCCTGCACTTCCAGCCGCAGGTGGCGCGCGGCGACGGCCGCGTGCTCGGCATGGAAGCCCTGCTGCGCTGGCACAGCCCGGAACTGGGGCGCATCCCGCCTTCCGACTTCATTCCGCTGGCCGAGGACACGGGCCTGATCCTGCCGATCGGCGACTGGGTGATCCGCCAGGCCTGCCTGCAGAACAAGGCCTGGCAGGACGCCGGCCTGGCACGCGTGCCGGTGGCGGTGAACGTCTCGGCGCACCAGTTCAAGGCCGGCACCGTGCCCGCCGTGGTGCGCGCGGCGCTGCAGGAATCCGGACTGGAGGCGCGCTATCTCGAGGTCGAGCTGACCGAGAGCGTGATGATGGGCGATACCACGGCCGCCGAGGCCCAGCTGGCCGAACTGCGCGCGATGGGCGTCTCGCTCTCGCTCGACGACTTCGGCACCGGCTACTCCTCGCTCGGCTACCTGTCGCGCTTCTCGCTCGACAAGCTGAAGATCGACCAGGCCTTCGTGCGCAACATCACCCTCGACCAGCGCAGCGCGGCGATCGCCCAGGCCACCATCGCGCTGGCCGAAGGCCTGGCGCTGCGCGTGGTGGCGGAAGGCGTCGAGACCCTGGCCCAGCGCGACTTCCTCGGCCGCATCGGCTGCGACGTCCTGCAGGGCTACCTGTACAGCCCACCGCTGCCGGCGCGCGAGATGCAGGAGCTGTTGCAGGCGGGCCGGGTGGCGCTCTGACGGGTCACCAGGCTTTACAATAGACCTTCGACGCTCATTTACAGAACCCCGTCACGGAATCCCGATGCTCACCCAATTCGTCCGTAGCACCTGTCTCGCCGCTGTCTTTCTCGCCTATCCCTTCGTTGCCGACGCCGCCCCTGCCGCCGCGAAAGCGGCCAAGGCGCCCCAGGCCGCCAAACCCGTCAAACCCATCCAGCTGGATGCACCGATCCCGGTCGGTCCGCAGGTCAAGGTCGGCAAGCTGGCGAACGGCCTGACCTGGTACATCCAGAAGAACGCGCGCCCCGAGCGCCGCGTGGAACTGCGCCTGGTGGTGAAGGCCGGCTCGATCCTCGAGGACGACGACCAGCAAGGCCTGGCGCATTTTGTCGAGCACATGGCCTTCAACGGCACCGCCAACTTCAAGAAGCACGAACTGGTCGACTACCTGCAGTCGATCGGCGTGAAGTTCGGGGCCGACCTGAATGCCTATACCTCGTTCGACGAAACCGTGTATATCCTGCCGATCCCGACCGACAAGCCGGAGAACCTCACGCGCGCCTTCCAGGTGCTCGAGGACTGGGCCCACGGCCTGAGCTTCGAGGATGCCGAGATCGAGAAGGAACGCGGCATCGTGCTCGAAGAGCTCAGGCTCGGCAAGGGCGCCGGCGACCGCATCGGCAAGAAGCTGTACCCGAAGATGTTCAACGGCTCGCGCTACGCCGAACGCCTGCCGATCGGCAAGGAGAACGTGCTGCGCACCTTCCAGCCCGAGACCCTGCGCCGCTTCTACCGCGACTGGTACCGTCCCGATCTGATGGCGGTGGTGGCGGTCGGCGATATCGAGCCTGCCGCGGCCGAAAAGCTGATCCGCGCCCACTTCGGCAAGCTGAAGAACCCGAGCCCGGTGCGCAAGCGCGAGTACGCACAGATCCCGCGCCGCGACGATACCGAGGCGGTGGTGGTCACCGACAAGGAAGCCAGCGGCAACAGTATCCTGATCCGCTATCCGGTGATGCCGGTGCGCGAACCCGACACCGTGCGCGGCTACCGCGAGCAGCTGGTCGAAAGCCTGTTCACCGGCGTGCTGAACCTGCGCCTGGCGGAACTGTCGCAGCAGGCCGAGCCCCCCTTCCTGCGCGGCGGCAGCGCCCTGGGCAAGCTGACGCCCTTCTATAAGGCCTACAGTTCGAGCGCGGCGGTCGGCCCGGGCGGCGCGCCGAAAGCCATCGACGCCCTGGTGCGCGAGAACGAGCGTGCGCGCCAGTATGGTTTTTCCGCCGCCGAACTCGATCGCGCCAAGAAGGACATGATGCGCAGCTTCGAGCGCAGCTACAACGAGCGCGACAAGACCGACTCCGGCTCCTACGTCGGCGAGTACATGCGCAACTTCCTGCAGCAGGAACCGATTCCCGGCATCGCCGCCGAATACGGCTATGCGACCGAGCTGCTGCCCGGCGTGACGCTCGACGAAATGAACGCCTACGCGCGCCGCACCATCCCGGCCGATTCGGGCAAGCTGGTGGTGTACACGGGGATTGCGCGTGCGGACATGCCGCCGCCCGAAGGCGACGCCCTGCTCGCCGCCCTGGCCACGGCCGAGAAGCAGCAGGTCGCGCCGCGCGAGGAAAAGGCGCTCGGCTCGACCCTGATGGCGCAGCCGCCGCAAGCCGGCAGCATCGTCAAGGAGACCCAGGACAAGGCGCTCGGCCTGACCGAACTCACCTTCTCGAACGGCGTCAAGGCGATCCTGAAATCGACCGACTTCCGCAACGACCAGGTGGTGATGAGCGCCGCGCGCTTCGGCGGCCAGAGCCTGTACGGCGACGCCGATATCCTGAACGCGCGCTATGCGAATGCGATCGTCGCCAGCATGGGCCTGAAGGATTATTCGCCGCTCGATCTGTCGCGCGTGTTGGCCGGCAAGGCGGCGGCCGTGACCATGGGCCTGGCCGGCTACAGCGAAATCGTCGGCGCCTCCTCGGGTGCGACCGACATCGAGACCATGCTGCAGATGCTGTGGCTGCGCTTCGACGCCGTGCGCCGCGACGAAGACCTGTTCAAGTCGTTCATCGGCAAGCAGGTGGAAGCGGCGCGCAACCGCCTGGCCCAGCCGGGCGCACGCTTCGGCGACACCCTGATCGCCACGCTGTACAACAACCACCCGCGCGCGCCGCGCCAGCTGCGCCCGGAAGAGTTCTCGCAGATCAGCCTGGACCGCAGCATCGCCATCTACCGCGAACGCTTCTCCAGCGCCAAGGACCTCACCTTCATCATGGTCGGCAGCTTCGACATCGAAAAAGTGAAGCCACTGCTGGCGACTTACCTGGGCAGCCTGCCGACGCCGGATATCCCGACCGCCTACCGCGACGTCGGCCTGCGCCCGGTGAAGGGCGTGGTCAAGCGCGAAGTCCACAGCGGCAGCGAACCGAAGAGCACGATCTCGCTCACCTTCACCGGCGACGCCAGCTTCTCGGAAGCGGAACAGATGCGCATCCAGGCCCTGGTCGAGGTGCTGAACATCCGCATCATCGAAGTCCTGCGCGAAAAGCTGTCGCTGATCTACGGCGGCAGCGCCAGCGCGTCGCTGGGCCGGATTCCGTATGAGAGCTATTCGCTGTCGGTGACCCTGCCGACCGGGCCGGAGAATGTCGACAAGGTGATTGCCGCCACCTTCGAGGAATTCGAGCGCCTGAAACGCGAGGGCCCGAGCGCGGCGGATTTGGCGAAGGTGAAGCAGAACTGGATCCAGAACCACCGCCGCGCGCTGCGCGAGAACGGCTACTGGCTGGGCCGCCTGCAATCGGCGCTGCTGGACGGGACCGATCCGGCGGCGATCCTGACACACGAGGCGCGCGTGCAGGCGCTGGGCGCGGACGAGGTACGGGATGCGGCGAAGCGTTACCTGAATACGGGGAATTACGTGCAGGTGGTGCTGTATCCTGAGAAGGGGGTTGCGGCGCCGGCGGCGAAGGAAGCGTCGGCGAAGGTAGAAGCGCCGGCACCAGCCGCAAACTGATCAAGGCCTGCGGCTTCACCCGTACGGTGGGCACTCCGTGCCCACGCGGTTACGTGCGTATCCTTTTTGCGTTGGCGGTAACGAATCGCCCCGTAGCGCCCGCAAAAATCCGCAACGTTACCGATACGGTTTTCGGTAACGTCAGCGAGCGAACCATCACCGCACGTAGCCAACATCAAACGCACGTAACCGCGTGGGCACGGAGTGCCCACCGTACGGTTACCGCCGCTGCCCCATCACACGCAGGCGCGAGATCAACGCCCCACCAATCGGATCACGGCTTCAAATACTTCTCGAACCACGCCACCGTCCTCCTGCGCTGATCCAGCTGATGCTCCGGCTTGCGGATCGCATGCCCCTCCCCTTCGTAGATCACCAGCGCGGTCGGCACCTTCATCGCGCGCAGGCCGTGCCAGAACTCCATCGACTGCACCGCCGGCGTCTCGACGTCGCGCTCGCCCACGTAGATCAGGGTCGGCGTCCTGGCATCCTTGATCGACTCGATCGGCGAGGCCTTGCGGTACACCGCCGGGTCCTCGTACATGGTGGCGCCGAAGAAGGGCACCATCCACTGGTCGATGCCGTTCTGGCCGTAGTAGCTGATCCAGTTGGCGATGCCCGCACCCGCCACCGCCGCCTTGAAGCGCGTGCTGTGGGTGACGCCCCACATGGTCATGAAGCCGCCGTAGGAGTGCCCCATCAGCCCCAGGCGCTGGCCGTCGATCGGCGCCTGCGCGATGGCCGCGTCGACGCCGGCCAGGATGTCGCGCCAGTCGCCGCCGCCGAAGTCGCGCCGGTTGGCCGAGGTGAACGCCAGGCCCTGGCCATAGCTGCCGCGCGGGTTCGGCATGAACACGTAGTAGCCGCGCTCGACCAGTTCGCGCACCAGCGGATTGGCGGTTTCGCCGGCGCCGACATAGCGCGGCGTGGCGGCCGAGGCCGGGCCGCCGTGCACGATCACCACCATCGGATGCTTGCGCCCGGCCTGCGGCTGGCGCGGGCCGACCAGCCAGCCCTGGCTGCGGTAACCCTCGTTGCTCCAATCGATGCTGCGCGCCGCTACCTGGGGTGCGGCGCCGTCGTTGTCGCGCGTGACCTGGGCCAGTTCGTGGATGCGGCCGGTGGCGATCCAGGGCGCCTTCTCATACGTCTCGAACACCGACACCGCCGCGCCGCCATCCGCGCTGAATACGATGCGGCCGTCGCGCGAGCCGCTGGCCGTGACCGCGCCGGACCACAGGCTGCGCGTGCTGCGCGCCTGCGGATCGACGGCGACGATTGCCATCCGGTCGCCCTGCAGGCTGGAGGCGACCAGGCCGCTCCCTTTCCATGCCAGGCCGTTGAACGAGCCGGCGTAGTTGGGCGTGACGTCGACCGGCTCGCCACCGGCAAATGGCACCGTAAAGATGTCGCCGCCGACCGAGCCGAAGTCGCTCATCAGCCCGCCGACAAAGGCCACCGTGCGCCCGTCCGGCGACACATGCGGCAGGCTGACCTGCATCTTCGGCGCGGCAACGATGCGCAGCGCGCCGCTGGCGGCATCCACGTGGCCGAGCGTGGCCACCCACCAGTTGTTGTCGCCGTTGCCCTGCGCGCTGGTGGCGATGAAACCCTTGCTGTCGGGCGTCCAGTCGTATTCGTAGACATAGGCGCCGTCGGGCGAGACCATGCGCGCCTCGCCGCCGCCTGCCGGGACGATGGCGATGCGCTGGGCATCCTCGTTGACGCCGATTTCGCCGACCAGGCGCTCGCCGGCTTCGACGGCGCCGGTCTGCTTCTTCGCGCCGACGGTGGCCAGGAAGGCGATGCGGCTGCCGTCCGGCGACCAGCGCGCCGTGTTGGCCACGCCCTGGATCGTGGCCGCAAGCGCCGGCCGGCCGCCGCGCACCACCCACAAAGTGGCGCTGCCGGCCTGCGCGTCGGCGCCGATGAAGGCCAGGCTCTGGCGGTCCGGCGACCAGCTGGGGAAATCGTAGGAACAGCTGGCGCAAGGGTCGTACTCGGCCGTCACCTTGCCATTGCTGGCGTCGCGCACGACGATGCGCGCATGCGGACGCTGGCCAGGGCCGCCGGCATCGGATTCGATGGCGGCGATGCGTTCGCCGCCCGCCGTGATCGCGACCGAGCGATAGTCGCGTAAAGGGGCCGCGCCGGCCAGGCTGGCGCCGAGTACGGCGCCGGCGCCCATCGCCACGGCAAGGGACTTCGATAATTTCATTGTTCTCCTCCTCGTTGGCCGCCCTGCGAGCGTGTGAATACATCGCCATGGCTGCGTTGCATCGTCTCGCCGTACGCTCGTACTGTCTTCGACTCTGCGCCTTGCCCTGGCGATGTATTCACACGCTCTGTGCACGGGATATGCGCGGACTGGCTCGTCTTTGTTGACCTGGCGCAGTCTACGCGACATCGTCTGAGTTCGCCGCGCAACATTTTCCATGCAAGCCGCATGATTTTGCCTTGAAGCAAGGAAATATCATGATGGCCGCCCGCGCCGCCGCTACACTTCGCGGGTGAACCGAGCGGGAGACGCGCATGATCTACAAAGATACCGACAACAAGGACGCGGTCATCGCGATCCTGGAAAAGATGCTGACGCTGGCCGGCGCGGATAAAAAGGCGCTGATCGAACGCGAGCTGCGCATCATGCGCGCCGGCGTGAAGGGCGAACGCGAATCGGCCTACCTGATCGACTTCCACCTGAAGGATTCGACGCGCACGGCCGTGGTCCACGACCTGCGCCTGGTGCTCGACGATGGCCGCGTGGCCCAGATCGACCACCTGCTGATCCACCGCACGCGGCGCATCTACATCCTCGAAACCAAGCATTTCGCGCACGGCGTGAAGATCACCGAACAGGGCGAATTCCTGCGCTGGAACGACTGGAAGAAAACCTATGAGGGCATGCCCTCGCCGCTGGCCCAGAACGAGCGCCATGCGCTGGTACTGCGCAAGGTGCTGGAATCGCTGGGCCTGGGCGAGTCGCCGATCGAGACCCTGGTGCTGGTCGCGCCGGACGCGCGTATCGACCGCCCGCGCAAATTCGATACCTCGCAGGTGGTCAAGGCCGACCAGTTCATGGAACGCCTGGGCAAGTCGCTGGAAGGCGCGCCGGTGTTGACGGCACTCAGCGGCCTGCTGAAGAACACGGTGTCGGATTCGATCGGCGACATCGCGAAGAAGCTGGTGGCGCTGCACCGGCCCTCGACCTCGGACTACATGGCGCGCTTCGGCGTGCAGCGCGAGGCGCTGGTGCGGGCGGCGCCGGCCGCGGCAGGGTCGGCTTCTACTGCCTCGGCCCCCGCGGCGTCGGCTTCGGCGGCCCCTGCACCCGCTGCGCCGCCACGTGCTCAGTCGCGGTCGGCGCCCGCGCAGCCGGAACCGGCGCTGGCCACCGCAGCCCCGTCACGAAGCGGGCCGCGGGTCGTGATCCTGCCGAAAGGCAGCGCCGCCGCGCCTTCGGTCCAGGGCACCGCCTCCACGCATGCGGCGGCGAGCATCGATACAGCAGCGCAGCCTCACGCCTGCCGCAGCTGCGGCAGCGCGGCCCTGTCCATCGTCTGGGGAAAATACGGCTACTACTTCAAGTGCGGCGACTGCAGCGGCAACACGCCTTTCAGCGTGGGCTGCGGCGGCGCCGACCACAAGGAACGCATCCGCAAGGATGGCCGCCATTTCTACCGCGAGTGCGCGGACTGCGGTACCAGCGCGCTCTACTTCACCAACCCGCAATAACACGGGTTCGCGCAAGCGGCTTCAGACCTTCGAAGCCGACAGCATGCGCTCGACGTAGCGCGCGATCAGGTCGATCTCGAGGTTGACCTGGCTGCCTGCGCGCAGGTGCTTCAGTGTCGTGACCTCGATGGTGTGCGGGATCAGGTTGATCGAGAAGCGGCACACCTTGGCGCCGTTCGCTTCCAGGTCTTCCACGCGGTTGACGGTCAGCGAGACGCCGTTCACCACCACCGAGCCCTTGTAGGCCAGGAACTTGGCCAGTTCCTGCGGCGCGTCGATCACCAGTTCGTGCGATTCGCCGACCGGCGCGAAGCTGTGCACCGTGCCCAGGCCGTCGACGTGGCCCGACACCAGGTGGCCGCCCAGGCGCTCGGCCAGGGTCAGGGCTTTTTCCAGGTTGACTTCGCCGGCGGCGTCCAGGCCGGCGGTCTTGTTCAGGCTTTCGCGCGAGACGTCGACGGCGAAGCTGCTGCCGGTCTTGGCGACGACCGTCATGCAGGCGCCGTTGATGGCGATCGAGTCGCCCAGGATGACATCGCCCAGCGGCAGGCTGCCGGCGTCGATTTCCAGGCGCACGCCCGCGTCATGTCCACCCGCCAACGGCGAGACCGAAGTGATGTTGCCGACAGCGGCGACGATTCCAGTAAACATACGGCTTGATTCCTCAGGTTGATTCTTGGGGTTGTTCTTGTTGTTCGAAGCGCGCCAGGATGCGCAGGTCGGCGCCGACCTGGCTGACGCCATGAAAACGCAATGCATATTTGTCGGCCAGGCGCGCCAGGGCGGGCAGTGCGAACATGCCCTGCCCGGCGCCGATCAGGCTCGGGGCCAGGTAGACCAGCAGCTCGTCGACGCAGCCTTCGCGCACCAGCGAGGCGTTCAGTTTCGAGCCGGCTTCGACGTGGACTTCGTTGATCTCGCGCCGGCCGAGTTCGCGCATCAAGGCCGGCAGGTCGACCTTGCCGGAAGCGTTGGGCAGCAGGATGATCTCGTGCCCGGCATCACGCAGCTTCTGCGCCTTGTCGCCATCGTCGACGGCCGCGACGATCCAGCAAGGCTCGCCCTGCAGGATGCGCGCATCGAGGTCGATGTCGAGCCGGCTGTCGACGATCACGCGGCGCGGCTGGCGCGGCGTGTCTATTCCGCGCACCGTGAGTTGCGGATCGTCCGCCTTGACCGTGCCGATGCCGGTCAACATCACGCAGGCGCGTGCGCGCCAGGCATGGCCGTCGGCACGCGCTTGCGGCCCGGTGATCCACTGGCTTTCGCCGTTGTCGAGCGCCGTGACGCCGTCCAGGCTGGCCGCCGTCTTCAGGCGCACCCAGGGCAGGCCCTGGCGCATGCGCTTGAAGAAGCCGATGTTCAGTTCATGGGCTTCGTTCGCCAGTTCGCCCATCGCCACCGCGATGCCGGCCGCTTCCAGCTGGGCCATGCCGCGCCCCGCCACCAGCGGATTCGGGTCGCCCATCGCCGCCACCACGCGTCCCAATCCGGCCTGCACCAGCGCGTTCGAGCACGGCGGCGTGCGGCCATAATGGCTGCAGGGTTCGAGCGTGACGTAGGCGGTGGCGCCGCGTACGTCATTGCCGCGCGCGGCGGCGTCGCGCAGGGCCTGGATCTCGGCATGGGCCTGGCCGGCCGGCTGGGTGTGGCCGGCGCCGATCACCTCGCCGTCACGCACGATCACGCAGCCGATACGCGGGTTCGGCGCGGTGATGGTCATGCCTTTCGCGGCCCATTCCAGGGCCAGCGCCATGCCTTCGGTATCGGTCTTGATCTGCACTGTATTCAATGAAAGTCGTTCACGAAGGCGCTTCCGCTCCTTCGCAGTTGTCGTCGCGCCGCGGGTCGCACACGCGGGCGCGGCCCAGCATGTTGATTTTAATACGCCGGATCGCGCTGCCGTAGAACAGCGACAGCGTGCCCCAGCGCGCCGAGGCGCTACTGGTGTCGCTGCAACTGCGTCCGGCGCCATTGTAGGCGATGTAATACGGCGCTGCAGGACTCGTGAAGGCAAACACGGAAGCAACGCCGCTCGGCAGCGGCCCATGCACGGCGATGATGTCGTCCGGCGCGCTGGGCGCGCCATCGCCGTCGCGGTCGGCGAACACGGTCCAGCCCTGCGCCCATTGCGTGCCCTCGGGGTCGCGCGGCACCACCGTCACGCGCTCGTTGCGCGCCATCGCCTGCGCGCGCGCGAGATTGATCGCACCGAACAAATCGTTGGTGGCGCTGCGCACCTGCTGGGCATGCACCAGGGACTGCAGGTTGGGCAGGCCGAGCGCCAGCAGGGTCGCCGCGATCGCCGTCACGATGATGAGTTCGGGCAGCGTCATGCCGCGCTGTGGCAACCCCTTCATGGCCAGCAGCGTGCCGAGGTGCCGCTGGCGCCCTGCTCGCCGCTGCTGCGCATGCTGAGCGTGCCGCATTCGCTGTCGCTGTAGCTGGCGTCGACATTCGCCGTTCCGGGCCTGGCCACGATCTCGACGCAGTCGCGCAGCGCATTGCCCGCACAAGCCTGGGCCTCGAGTTCGTAGGCGCTCTCGACAGCACGGCTGCCCGACCACCAGCGCTGGCCCTCGACCGGCTCGGCGGCCGAGAAAGCGACATAGGTATGGTGCAGCGAATGATGGCGCTCCTGCTGCTGCATGGCGTCGATCAGCGCCACCTGCCCTTCGATCCGGCGCATCTTCGCCAGGTGGTCCGTATAGCCGGGATAGGCGACCGCTGCCAGGATGGACAGGATCAGCAGCACGACCATCGTTTCGATCAGGGTGAAGCCGGGACTGCGGTACATCGTCGTTCTCCTTGGGTTGATGGATGGATGTCAGAAGGTCGCGGCATGCAACTCGGGCCAGTTGGCGACTTCGCGCCAGCCCAGGCGTTTTGCGGGCGCAGTCGCGTTCGCGCGCCGGTAATAGCTTTGCAGGACCACGCGTGTGGCGTCGCTGGCGCCGAAGCCGATGGCGGTGATGCGGTAGACCGGGTCGGCGCCCGGGTGTTCCAGCAGCTCGACGATGTAGCGCGGCGGCCGGGACGGCAGCAGGCCGGCGCCGGTGGGCAGCGTAGCGCCGGTGAAGCGGCCGTATTCGACGGACAGCGGCCCCGCAAGATCAAGCGCCTGCCAGGCCGGAACGCCGGGCGCGGGAACGAGACGGCACAGTCCCGCATGCTCGCCCGCTCCCGCGCACCCGGTGATGAAGGCGCCGGTATCCGCCGCGACGAAGATCGCGGTACGCGGCGACGCCGGCCCTGCCGCACCGGCGATATCGCGCTCGGCGTCATACAGCGCCACCTCTGCCGACTGGTGTGCGATATGGCGGTCGCGCTCGTAGCGTGCCGACTTGACGGCGGCCAGCGACGCCCGGGTACTCGAGGCGGACATCATCAGCACGGCCAGCATCAGGAACAGCACCGTGACGAGCGCCGCGCCCTGCTCGCGTGTGGATCGGGGGTTGCGCATGGCAGGCTCAGGGAAGGACCGTGCCCGCCGCATAGACGGCCGTGAAGAGGCGCCGGATACGCGGACCTTCGCGGCCGGACAGCGCGGTTTCGGGCAGGCTGACACCGAGGTCGGTGCTCCCATGCGCATCGCTGTACTCCTGCCCGAACAGTTCATGGCTGGCCGGCGCCATGACGCCGGTGGATGGCCGCTCGCCATGCAGCAACAAGGCGACTCTCACGCTCGTTATCCGCTTCCACCAGGTCTTGGCATGCCGGTCCGCCTCCAGGTCGGCCGGCGTGGCGCCGCTCAGGGACAGCGCCGCATCCAGCGCATTCAGGGCGCTGGCGTTCAGGTAGCGGTTGGCGACGCCGTCGCGCGGGGTGTCGGTGTCGATGCCGTACAGGACCTGGAAGCCATCCACGCCGGCCACCACCGCATCCGCGCCCCAGCTGGTGGTGCCGCGGTACTTGCAGCGCAGTTCGCTCTGGCCATCGCCATTGCGCGCGACATAGAAGATGCTCCAGCCGTCTTCCAGTTCGTGCACCGGAAAGCCCGCGCAGTTGAGCACACTGCCATCACCGTCCGGCCCCGCGCCGGCGCCGCTGTAGCGCACGGCCAGCACGTCGCTGTGGTTCACGCTGGCGGGCAGCGGGCTGTCGATGCCGAAGCTGGTCTTGTTGATCGTCTGGCTGTCGAGACCGAGCAGCGCCGCCGGCGTAGCAGGCGCCGGCCCCGCCGCCCCCAGGCGCTCCCAGTCGGCAAAGGCGCCCTGGCGCACCGCGCGGCCGATGACCTCGAGGGCATAGCGGCCGCTGTCGTCGATCGCGGCGGCATCGGCATGGCCGACATAGGACGCGTTCGACCCGACCAGCAAGGTGGAGCCGGCCAGCAGCACGCCCAGGCCGAGCGACATCGCCACCAGCAGCTCGGCCAGGCTCATGCCGTGCTGATGCCGTCGGGCGCTCATCCCGGCACCACCATCGTGACAAACGCCTGCGCGCCGCTTGTCGGCTGGCCCTGCCGGGCATGCATGCGCCAGCCCAGCTTGATGACGATGGGCGCCGAGGCCGAGCTTACGCAATCCCAGTCGGGCGCCTGCAAGGCCGGGTTCCAGACCGTGGCGTCGCGGCAGACCGCGATACGGCCGCCGGGGAAAGCCTCGCGCACAAGACGCACTGTCTCATACAGGTCGAACCAGGCCAGGCTGGCGGCGTCGCAGTCGGCGCCGCCGAAGCACTGCACGGGCGGCGCGTCGGGGTCGCCGTCGTCCGCGTCGTAGTCGAGCTGGAGGTAGGGATTGGCACTGTCGGGCAGCGCCATTTGCGCAGGATTGGCGAGCATGCGCGCCGACAGCGAGGCGGCCAGTTGCACGGCTTCGGATTCGAGCGCCGCCTGTTCGCGCAGGCGCGCCACGGTCGATTGCGTTGCCGCCGCACCGATGGCGCCGACGGCGAGGAGGAACATCGCGACCAGTACTTCGGCCAGCGTAAAGCCCTTGGCACCACAGCGTTGCACGGCCACCTCCACAGGTTCGACACGCGGGAATTCGCGCGAGCTGTGAAGTTATCAGGGGGTCAAGGTGCGCCCATGCGGTCGCTCAAGCGTGTGCGCTTGCCAAAGATGCGTACACCAGGGTCCCGAAGGACCGAAGATGTTATTTGCGTGGATGCCCGACTTCGGCCAGCGCCTGCTGGAACTCGGCGAGGTCCTTGAAGTCTTTATAGACGGAGGCGAAGCGGATGTAGGCGATCTCGTCGAGCCGCTTGAGTTCCTGCATCACCAGTTCACCGACGTAACCGGTATCGACTTCGCGCCGGCCGCTGGTCAGCAGCTTTTCCTCGATCGAGGCGACGGCGGCGTCGATGGCCTCGGCCGACACGGGCCGCTTGCGCAGGGCCAGCATCAAACTGCCGCGCAGCTTGCTGGAAGCGAATTCGGTGCGGCTGCCGTTTTTCTTGACGATGATCGGCATCGACAGTTCGATGCGTTCGTAGGTGGTGAAGCGCTTGTCGCATTGCACGCAGCGGCGGCGGCGGCGGATGGCGTCGCCTTCCTCGGATACGCGCGTATCGAGGACCTGGGTATCTTCATGCTGGCAGAACGGACATTTCATGGGGCGCCGATGTGAAACTTGACCGAGAAAGGCGGCGCAAGCCGGCGCCGCCCTTCCCTCATACTCTACTACTACTTCTTTACGCTGCGTAGACCGGATACTTGTCGGTCAGGACCTTCACTTCCGCCTTCACGCGCTCGATGGTGGCGGCGTCGTGCGGGTTGTCCAGCACGTCGGCGATCAGGTGGCCCACTTTCGTCGCGTCTTCTTCCTTGAAGCCGCGGGTGGTAAAGGCCGGGCTGCCCAGGCGGATGCCTGAGGTCACGAACGGCTTCTGCGGGTCGTTCGGGATGCCGTTCTTGTTGCAGGTCATGTGTGCCTGGCCCAGGATTGCTTCGGCTTCCTTGCCGGTCAGGCCCTTGGCGCGCAGGTCGACCAGCATCACGTGCGACTCGGTACGGCCCGACACGATGCGCAGGCCGCGTTCGATCAGCGCGTTGGCCAGGGCCTTGGCGTTCTTCACGACTTGCTGCTGGTAAGCCTTGAATTCCGGCGACAGCGCTTCCTTGAACGCCACCGCTTTACCGGCGATCACGTGCATCAGCGGACCGCCCTGGATGCCAGGGAAGATCGCCGAGTTGATGGCCTTTTCGTGCTCGGCCTTCATCAGGATGATGCCGCCGCGCGGGCCGCGCAGCGATTTGTGCGTGGTCGAGGTGACGAAGTCGGCGAACGGCACCGGGTTCGGGTACTCGCCCGCGGCGATCAGGCCGGCGTAGTGGGCCATGTCGACCATGAACCAGGCGCCGACTTCCTTGGCGATCTTCGCGAAGCGCTCGAAGTCGATGCGCAGGGCGAAAGCGGATGCGCCGGCGATGATCATCTTCGGCTTGTGCTCGCGCGCCAGGCGCTCCATGGCCTCGTAGTCGATGTCTTCCTGCTCGGTCAGGCCGTAGGAGATGACGTTGAACCATTTACCCGACATGTTCAGCGCCATGCCGTGGGTCAGGTGGCCGCCTTCGGCCAGCGACATGCCCATGATGGTGTCGCCGGGTTTCAGCATGGCGAAGAACACGCCCTGGTTTGCCTGCGAGCCCGAGTTCGGCTGGACGTTGGCGGCTTCCGCGCCGAACAGTTGCTTGACGCGGTCGATCGCCAGCTGCTCGGCGACGTCGACGTATTCGCAGCCGCCATAGTAGCGCTTGCCCGGATAGCCTTCGGCGTACTTGTTGGTCAGCTGCGAACCTTGCGCCTGCATCACGGCCGGCGAGGTGTAGTTTTCCGACGCGATCAGCTCGATGTGATCCTGCTGTCGGGTGTTTTCCTTCTGAATCGCATCCCACAGTTCCGGGTCAACATTGGCCAGCGTGTGATCTTTTGCAAACATGAACAAAACTCCAATCGATAAGAGAACCAGACAGGCAGAGCCGGATCGGCGGGAAGCCCGGACGCAACCGGCCGCGCGGCAGCATGCTGCGGCGCGTGCACATTGTCGGCTGCCCAGGCGAACGGCGGATGAGGTCTCACGCTCCACGGTGGGTATCCACCTTGCCATGTATCGGAACACATGGTTTTCGCCAGTCACGTGAGACGCAAATGGAGCTCGGATTGTATGTGATGCGCCCTTTTAGGGCAAGGAAACCGCCGACCTGGCCCCAACTGGCCTTAAAGGCCGGGCAACATGGTCGTTTCGGCTACAATCACCGGGTTCAGCCAACCCGAGGAACCCCATCATGATCGTTTTCATCACCGGCGCATCGGCCGGCTTCGGCGCCGATATGGCGCGCACTTTCGTCCGCAACGGCCACCAGGTCGTGATGGCGGCGCGCCGCAAGGACCGCCTCGACGCCCTCGCTGCCGAGCTGGGCGAATCGGCGCTGCCGGTGGAAATGGACGTGACCGACAAGGCCTCGATCGAGGAAGCGCTGGCCCTGCTGCCGCAATCCTGGCGCCCGATCGACGTGCTGATCAACAACGCCGGCCTGGCGCTCGGCACCTCGCCGGCCCATGAAGCGCCGCTCGAAGACTGGGAAACCATGATCGCCACCAATTGCCAGGGCCTGGTGACGATGACCCGCGCGATTTTGCCGGCGATGGTCGAGCGCGGCAGCGGCCTGGTCATCAACCTGGGCTCGGTGGCCGGCCATTACCCTTACCCGGGCGGCAACGTGTACGGCGCCACCAAGGCCTTCGTGGAACAGTTCACCCTGAATTTGCGCGCCGATCTGGTGGGCACCGGCGTACGCGCCACCAACCTGGCGCCGGGCCTGTGCGGCGGCACCGAATTCTCGAACGTGCGCTTCAAGGGCGACGACGCGGCGGCCGCGAAAGTGTACGAAGGCACGACCCCGCTGACGGCCCAGGATATCGCCGAGACCGCCTACTGGATCGCCACCCTGCCGCCGCACATCAATGTGAACCTGATCGAATTGATGCCGACTTGCCAGGGATTCTCGCCGTTCAACATCAAGCGCGCGTAGGGTGGATGGCTTTGCCATCCACCCTACATATGCACGCCGTGCGCCCCACCTTCGATAATTGTGAGAAAGTGTTACAGTTGTTGTCTTGACAGGGTTGCATCTCGTCTACTACCACTGAAATCCTGGCAATCATCCTGACAAGTCAGCAGCATGCGCCATGGTGCGCTTTCCGA
The DNA here is from genome assembly GCF_030411995.1 of Massilia sp. YIM B02769. Classification (GTDB taxonomy): domain Bacteria; phylum Pseudomonadota; class Gammaproteobacteria; order Burkholderiales; family Burkholderiaceae_D; genus Telluria. The sequence continues at coordinate 103,850 of NZ_JASNRC010000012.1, read as the reverse complement.
TCCGTCATGTGCGCTAGAGTACATATGCGGAGTTGAATAGCGTAAAATGTTTCCTATTATCATTTATGGCTTGTAGCATGCCCTCCGTTTTCACCTGGCCTGTCCGGGTCTATTACGAAGACACCGACGCCGGCGGCATCGTGTTTTACGCGAATTACCTGAAGTTCTTCGAACGCGCGCGCACCGAATGGCTGCGCGCGGCGGGTATTGGCCAACAAGACCTGATCGAGTCGGACAACGCCGGCTTCGTGGTGAAAAGCGCGACCATCGACTACCACGCTCCGGCGCGCCTGGACGACGAGATCACGCTGACCCTGGCCATCGAAAAGCTTGGCCGCGCCTCGGTGCAGTTCGCGCAAAAGGCCTACAAAGGCGACCAGTTGCTGGTCGAAGCCAGCGTCAAGGTTGGCTGCGTCGACCTCGCGTCTGTACGTCCGCGCTCGCTCCCCGACCACGTGGCTGATAAAATGCGTGCCGCTTGAATAAACCGACAATATTGCTCAACCGATGACCCCGACCCACGACCTTTCCTTTATCGCCCTGATCAGTAACGCGCACATCCTGGTGCAGCTCATCATGCTGTTGCTGTTGCTGCTGTCGGTCTTCTCGTGGTCCTATATCTTCCGCAAGCTGTTCGCGATCCGTGCGGCGCGTCGCCAGACCGAACAGTTCGAGCGCAGCTTCTGGGCCGGCGGCAACCTGCACACCCTGCACCAGAGCGCCAGCGCCCAGCGCGACCAGAGCGGCGCTCTGGCCCGCATCTTCGAAGCCGGCATGGGCGAGTTCATCAAGGGCAAGCAAGCCTCGCGCGACGCCCTCGACATGGGCGCGGTGCTCGACGGCGCCCGCCGCGCCATGCGCGCCGCCTTCCAGCGCGAACTCGACGCCCTCGACCTGCACCTGAACTTCCTGGCCTCGGTCGGTTCGGTCTCGCCTTACATCGGCCTGCTCGGCACCGTGTGGGGCATCATGAACGCCTTCCGCGGCCTGGCGAATGTCCAGCAAGCGACGCTGGCCGTCGTTGCGCCCGGCATTGCCGAAGCCCTGATCGCCACCGCCATCGGCCTGTTCGCCGCGATCCCGGCCGTCGTCGCCTACAACCGCTTCACCCACGACATCGACCGCCTGGCGATCCGCTTCGAAAGCTTCGTCGAGGAATTCTCGAACATCCTGCAGCGCCAGTCGCGCTGATCGGCAGGAGGAACCGACATGGCCTATTCCGGCAGCAGCATGCGCAGCGGGCGCCGCAGCAAACTGAAATCCGAGATCAACGTCGTGCCCTACATCGACGTGATGCTGGTGCTGCTCATCATTTTCATGGCAGTCCCGGCCAACGAAACGCCGAACGTGGTCAACCTGCCGCGCGCCGAGAAATCGACGCTGCCGCCGGACACCTACATCCAGATCTCGATCAAGCCGAACGCGGAACTGTCGATCGGCGTGCACGGCAAGGCATCGACGCCGGCGGAAAACATGGACAACCGCGCCGCCCTGCTCGCCCGCCTGCGCGCCCTGCACGAGGAGAATCCGGACTATCCGGTCCTGATCGCCGGCGACCGCGAAAGCAAGTACGAAGAAGTGATCGAGATGATCTCGGAAGCGAAGAAGATGGGCATCGCCCGCGTTGGCCTAGCCACCCAGTAAAGAGTCATGCCTGTGAAGCCAGCTTCCCCCGGCGCCCCGTACACGGTGCCGCCCGAACCAAGCCGCACGCCAGCGATCCTGCTGGCGGTGGCGGTGCACGTCCTGCTGCTGGCCTTCCTGTACTTCGGCATCAGCTGGCAGAGCAAGACCCCGATTTCGGTCGAGGCCGAAGTATGGGACATGAAGGTCGAGACCGCGGCCGCACCGCCGCTGCCGGCGCCGGTGGTCGAACCTGAGCCGGAACCCGAGCCGGAACCCGAGCCGACGCCTGCGCCGCCACCGCCACCGCCACCGGTGCCGAAGGTGGTCGAGCCGGAACCGGTGAAGCCGGCCGCACCGGACATCGCCCTGCAGCGCGAGAAGGAACGCAAGCTGGAGCAGGCGAAGAAGGAACGCGAGCGCGAGATCGCGGAAAAGAAAGAACGCGAAGAACAGAAGCGCAAGGAGCTGGCCGAGGAAAAGCGCCGCGAGGAAGCGAAGGAACGCGAAGAGCAGAAGAAACGCGAACTGGCCGAGCAAAAGAAAAAAGAAGAAGAGAAAAAGAAAGAGGACGAGAAAAAGCTGGCTGCCGAGAAAGCGGAAAAAGCCGAAGCCGACAAGAAGAAGAAACTCGCTGCCGAAAAGGCCGCGAAGGCAAAAGCCGAAGCCGCCGAAAAGGCCCAGCTGGATAAACTGCGCGACCTGGAACTCAAGCGCATTGCCGGCGCCGCCGGTTCGACCGGAAATGCGCAGAAATCGAGCGCACCGAAACTCGACAGCGGCTACCAGGCAGCGATTGCGGCCAAGGTCAAGAGCAATACGGTCTACAACGGAGACGAACCGGGTAATCCAACGGTGGAATTCCGTATCGAGCAGCTGCCGACCGGCGAAATCCTGTCGGTGCGCAAGACCAAGAGCAGCGGCGTGCCGGCCTTCGACGAAGCCGTGGAAAGGGGCATTATCAAATCGTCACCACTACCAAAGAAAAAAGATGGTACGGTAGAACGAACTTTCCCACTTGTCTTCAAGTTAAAAGATTTGCAGTGACCTCGTCACCAACCAGTATTCAAGTATTGAGAGGCCCATGAAGAAACTACATACCATTCTGTTCAGCGTATCGCTCCTGATGGGCAGCGCCGCGCATGCACAATTCCGCGTCGAGATCGCGGGCGTCAGCAGCACCCAGATTCCGGTTGCCGTCGCCGCCTTTGCCGACGAAGGCGTGGCGCCCGACCAGGTATCGGCCATCATCCGCGCCGACCTCGAACGCAGCGGCGTGTTCAAGGTGATCGACGCCGGCCAGGTGATCAGCGACAGCGCGAACATCGACGCCGGCGCCTGGAAGGCACGCGGCGCCGACGCCCTGGTGGTCGGCAGCGTCTCGCGCCAGCCGGACGGCCGTTTCGCCGTACGCTATAAACTGCTCGATACCGTCAAGGGCGGCCAGTTGTCGGCCCTGGGCGGCGAAGTGCAGCCGCGCTATACCCGCCTGCAAGCGCACCGCATTGCCGACGACGTGTATGAAAAACTCACCGGCGTGCGCGGCATTTTCTCGACCCGCATCGCGTATGTGAAAGAAAACCGCGCCGGCCGCAATTACGCGCTGGCCGTGGCCGATTCCGACGGCGAAAACGAAATCATCGCGGTACAAGGCCGCGAGCCCATCATTTCGCCATCGTGGTCGCCGGACGGCGGCAAGGTCGCCTACGTTTCCTTCGAAGACCGCAAGCCTGTCATCTACATGCAGGACCTGGTGACCGGCAAGCGCCGCGTGATCGCCAACGAAAAAGGCAGCAATTCGGCGCCGAGCTGGTCGCCGGACGGCAGCAAGCTGGCCATCGCCCTGTCGAAATCGGGCAGCTACCAGGTGTACATCGTGAATGCCGACGGTTCCGGCCTGCGCCGCCTGTCGACCAGCAATGGCATCGACACCGAGCCGCAATTCTCGGCCGACGGCCAGACCATTTATTTCACGAGCGACCGCAGCGGCGGTCCGCAAATCTACAAGATGAGCGTGAATGGCGGCAATGCCACCCGCGTCACCTTCAACGGCAGCTATAACATCAGCCCGCGCGTGGCTCCGGACGGCAAGACCCTGGCCTGGATCTCGCAGCGCGACGGCGGATATTCCCTCTTTGCGATGGACCTGGCCAGCGGCCAGGAACTGCGCCTGGCCGATGGGGCCACCGAACCGAGTTTTTCGCCTAACGGCAAGTACATCATGTATGCGAACAAAGGCGGCGGGCGTACTGCGCTGGCCGTGGTTTCGGTGGATGGACGGGTCAAGCAACGTTTGACCACCAAAGCGGGAAACATTCGGGAGCCCAGCTGGGGTCCCTTCATGAAGTAATAGCAGCACATCACTAACCAAGACCAGGAGAGAACCCATGCGCAATACCAAGAGCCTCGCATTCATCATCGCCTCCGCTGCCCTGCTGGCAGCGTGCAAAACCCCAGTGCCGGACGCACCAGCGCCAGTCGTCGAAAAGTCGCCTGAGCCAGTCGCCGCCGCCGCCGACCCACGTGACGTGCGTCCGATCGAGACCCCAGCCGTCGACCCGCTGGACGATCCGAAAGGCGTGCTGGCCAACCGCAGCGTCTACTTCGACTTCGACAGCTACGTCGTGCGCGAAGACGGCAAGCCGGTCGTCGCCAACCATTCGGGCTACCTGACCAAGAACCAGGGCCGCAAAGTCCTGATCCAGGGCAACACCGATGATCGCGGCGGCACCGAATACAACCTGGCCCTGGGCCAGAAGCGCGCCGAAGCCGTCCGCCGCTCGATGGCATCGCTGGGCGTTGCCGAGAACCAGATGGAAGCCGTCTCGCTGGGCGAAGAAAAGCCGAAGGCAAGCGGTTCGGGCGAAGCCGCCTGGGCTGAAAACCGTCGCGCCGACATCGTTTATCAGTAATCCTGTCGCGTCCGGGTCGGATTAAGACCCGGTTAATTGACAGCGGGGCGGGTGCAGTGCAGACTGCAACCCGCCCCGTTTTCCTTTGCCCCACTGGTTTAGAAAGAACTACGACATGATGAAACTGGTTCCGTCCCGTCTTGCCTGCCTGCTGATCGCCGCCTGGCTGCCGCTGCAGGCCAACGCCGGCCTGCTCGACGACGATGAAGCCCGCAAGGCCATCCTCGACCTGCGCGCCAAAGTCGACAACATCGCCCGCGACCTGAACGGCCGCCTCGACAACAAGGCCGACAAGACCGCGACGCTCGACATGCTGAACCAGAACGAGCGCACCATGTCCGAGATCGCCAAGCTGCGCGGCCAGATCGAAGTGCTGGCCAACGAAATCGCCAAGGCCCAGAACGGCCAGCGCACCCTGTACGCCGACCTCGACGCCCGCATCAAGAAACTCGAGCCGCGCCAGGAAACCATCGACGGCCAGACCGCCGAAGTGCTGCCGTCGGAAAAGCAGGCCTACGACGCGGCCATGGAAACCTTCAAGGGCGGCGACTACAAGGCCGCCGCCGCCGCGCTGCAGGATTTCGTGAAGCGTTATCCGGATTCGGCCTATGCCGCGAATGCGCAGTACTGGCTGGGCAACGCCTATTACGCCCAGCGCGACTACAAGAAGGCGATCGCGGCCCAGGAAATCGTGACCACCACGTACGGCACCAGCCCGAAGGCGGCCGACGCCATGCTGAACATGGCGACCAGCTATGCCGAACTGAAGGATTTGCCGAAGGCGAAGAAGACGCTGCAGCAGCTGGTGACCAAGTTCCCGGGTACGCAGGCGGCGCAATCGGCCAAAGATCGGCTGGCGGTGCTGAAGTAAAGCTCTACGGCAAGATTTTGGGCTGAACGTTTGACAGGTCGCCGTCCTGCCCCTATAATCTTGCTTCTTTCGGGTCGTTAGCTCAGCTGGTAGAGCAGCGGACTTTTAATCCGTTGGTCGCAGGTTCGAATCCCGCACGGCCTACCACGAATGCGCAGTAGCAATGAAGGCTCCATGAGACATCATGGGGCCTTTTTTGTTTCGTCTATAGATGGTGGTCAGGCGCTTCTGGTCTCTGTCCTGCCTTCGTCACCCATTGTCGGAAGACCCTCCGGGTCATCCTGCGGAGCAAGCGACGACAGCAAATGGGCGTCGCTTCCTGCGTAGATCTTACGGAATCGCAGGTAACCTGCTCCAGCGAGCCATCCGAATGACGACTCCCATGGCTCCCTGCCTGCCGTGATCATCCTGGGGATTTGCCCGGTTTTCGCATATTCATCCGCTGCAGCCTGTTGATCAGGGCTCAGCAGGTCGGAAACAGTCGCATAGTCTGCTTTTCCAATCAGCATTGGCGACACCACCTTGGCCTGGCCGTGTTTGCGTTTTGTGACCCAAGCCTTGAGTTGCTTATGTGCTCCTGCTTCGCTATCTGGATTGAAATTAATCGGCCCTACGCTGAATAGTTTGAACCACGCGCGCGAATCATGAACATAGTTATCAAAGAAATCCACAACCGCTGTAGGTGGCGCAGCGACTTTATCCCACCAGGTAGCAATTTCCTCCCATTCGGCCTGATGTTCATTCCTGAATCCAGGGACCTGGGTTGACGCCACGAAGGCCCGTCCTTTTTTCTCTCGCCATTTCAGGAACTTTAAGATTTCCTCTTCGAATTCCCGGGCCGCGCTATAGAGATCATTTTTATCGAACGTGGTTGCGCGCATGAAGCTCTGGCTGTTCTGGATTGCATTTTTGCCGGATGCGCGGCGAAAAATCCGCCACTCCATCTGCTTGCGTGCCTGCTCGCGCATAATGCGGTGAAGCGGCCCTTGCTTTTCTTCGCAAGTTGCAATGTAGGCATTGAATGCGGTAATCGTGTCCGGTTTCAATGCAAAGCGCCGGCGCGCAGGCGGGTTGGCAAGTTCGAGCTTCAACGGTACGCCGTTCAGCCGCGCCGCTTTGTACATCAGTAGAAGAGGAATGCGAGCGAGCATGTCGTCGCCATCCGGATGGGTCCCCTTGCCCTGCTCGGTCGGCGCGTAGCCGCAGCCGACATCCGAGTGGACTCCTGGAAGAACTATCTCCTGGCAACCGTCTGGCAGTACGCCTTGTACCGAGATCGAGTCGACAGGAAAACTCTGCCGCAATTCATGGGCTGCGACCAGATGCGTGCACTTGATGCCGGATTGAATACGCAGGCTGTCTTCGCTGTCTGCCCAGGCGCCATGCCCGGTCGTGCCACCAAGCGTATTGCCCATGCCGACTGACGCCACCGTATCGAAGACACCCAGGAAATCGAATTCGACCGGAAAGCCGCCCAGAGAGCGCTTGCTCCCGGTTCCCAGCAGTTGCGCATCCAGTTCGCAGAGCGACAAAAACCAGTTCGTGAATGCACGCGCCTGGGTTGCGCCACGCGAATAGCCAAATGCGGAAACATATATCGTCTTGACGATGGCGGGATCTAGCCGGGCTGGCCGGCCACTACGTTTATCCGGCCGGTGCAGGGCAATGGCGCCATGAAGCTTCTTGAGGATGTTTTCGAAACATACGCGCGCAGCGGTATCGCCGAATACCAGCGACTGAAACAATACCCCTTCTGCTGGATTCGGACCGACCATCATCGACCGTGCTCGCTTATTCAGCATAATTCGTTTCAGAAGTTTGGTCGTTTCTTCATCCGTTACCAGCGGTGTTCCCAAGAAGTAGCGGTGTAGATTGTTGATGGCCTGGATCAGCGCCCAGATGATCCGATGCTCGCCCATTTTCCCACCTGCACCTCCTGCCGTTTCAGCCAGGCCTGTACCACTGTCGCCGACCTGCTCGAATGGCGAACTGACACCGGGAATATAGACCTTGAAGAAATGTGTGTAACGTGCTGGGTTATGTTTCCAGTCTGTCTCGGGCGGCAATACCCTGGGCACGCTTCTGCCTGGGTAACAGTCGTAAAGGCGGGCGACGTTGGAATGAGTCTTGGAACTTTCTGCCTGGATGTAATTGTTCTTTGTGCCGTCGAAGAAGAAACCGAAAAACAGGTTTGTCGTGCATGAGATACCAGGTTTGCAGATTGGAGGCTGCTCGCGCTGTTCAAATTTATCGAGCTGCTTTGTAAAGTCCTTATCGAAAAATGCCTCTCGGTTCGAGGCTACTAAATACTTTTCGCTAAGTTGGGGGGAAAGGACAGCGCTCATGGCTTTTGTTCCATCAATGTTGCCAACCGCCCGCGGCTCGATATCAAGCCACCCATGTACTCTTGCTTGAGAACGGCGAGGTAGCGGGGATCCTCAGGACCTGTAAATTCACCTAGCGATTTTGGGTCGTATTCCATATCGTGCGCCCATGCTTCCTTTCCTCGAGCGCTCGGATCCTGTTCCAACTCGTCCAAGAGCTTTGTAAAAGTATCGACATATCCTTGCTCATGGGCTCTCAAAAGATCCCACCGCTCACGCCGATACTCAAGTGAAGGCACAGGCCACCCCTTGATCCTCCCTGGCCATTTCGGATGATCCGGCTGATAGTCGCTCGAAACAACGCTGATTTTTCCATCAGCCTCGCGCAGCACCCACAGCTCGCCGGGCTTGCCGTCGGCATATCGCGGGACCTCGGCAATGTGTTCGCTGGTGATTTCTTCGATGCTGTTCTCGGCACGCTTGTCTACCCAATGCGTGGCCCGGATTTGCAGCTTGATCCCCGGCCGCCATTGCCTGGGTAGCGTCACGCAGCACGTCATGCCGCCCCCACCAAAGGGATCGATCGTTCCACTCCCGCTTGCGTGTTCCGTAGCACCGAGGGGAGAAATCATGAAGCTGACAGTATCCGCACTGTAGTTCACACCGTGCAGGCTGACACCCAAGGTCGGCTTTTCACAAGCCGTCAACACGGGCAGGACTAGCACGCACGCCAGCAACAGGCGCGATAACGCCACAATGAATCGATGCATTGTCAGCTCCTCGAATCAGAAGTCGTTCGCCATCCGGCAAGCAAGCTTGCGGCGGCTGTGTCGTCGTGCAGCTTGCCAGCTTTCCAGAACGTTTCGCACCATGCGAGCACGTCGTCATCTGCCAGCTTTTCCCTATCGGCAGCGCGCAGGGCAGTACTCAACAGAGCGTGACTTTTCGAAGGCGTGTCGAATACATCATGACCGCGGTCCCGAAGCAGAACCAGAAGTTCATCGGCTTTGCTGTCGTCCACAAGCTGGGCAAACTGCCGGTCATCCAACTGCGGATCGATCATTTGCTCCGCACCGTTGCCGCGGCACTCGAATGCCTCCCATTGCCCGTGTCGATTGACGTACAGCCAACTCGTTGCCGGCCCTGCGAATCCGGCGCGCTGTTCGGGATTCAATACCGTGTACATGCCGGGCAAGCGCCGGGTATCGGCGAACCTGAAGTTGAACCGTTGGCTGTCCGCTTCAACGACACACCACGCGGCCAGGCGCGCGGCAAGCTCGCCGAATGATTCCGACGTCTCGATTACGCTTAACATCGGCCATTCGCTGCAACGCTGGAGCAGCGCTTTCAGGCGCTGACAGTTCGGAACATACGGCGTCACAAAAGGCGAGACCGCCTTCGCCTCGTCACTGCAGCCAGGCCGAAGCGAAAAAAGAAGTGCCTTGTCATCGTCTTCGATGAACCGATGCAGTCCTGGATGGAAGGCGCCATCCACAAGAACATGAAGCTGTCTGCCCGCATCCAGCTTGCGGGCGCGCGCGTCAAGTCGGTCGAACAGGTCGACGGCAAAAGCATCGATCAGCATATCACTCCACCATGGTAAATGCCGGCCCAGCCTCGAGCGACTTCTTGAGACAGGCGACACAGATACTGTTTGGTAACGCAGGCAGTTCGTACGGCAATCTCGCCGGCCCAAGAAAACTCTTCTTCCCCGCATGCACGGTGATCTTGCCCGGGCACTGCACCGTGATGTTCCCGCCCTCGATCGTGATGTTCGCCCCGCCAGCAGTCGACATGCTGATACGCTTGGCCGCAGCCCAGTCGATGTGCGCATTCGCACTGATCACGTTGACCTCGTCGCGCGCCTGCACGGCCAACGTGTCCGCCTGCGCCTGGATGTCGATGTCGTTTTTCGCCGTAATCAGCTGCAGTCCGACCTCGCCCGCGCCGGCCGCGACCGCACCGGCAAGCACACCGATTGCCTGTCCCGCGTGCATCCGCATCTGGCCACCGCTGACGAATTGCGTATCCTTGCCACTCATCAGCGTCACAGTCTCGCCATTGGACAGCTGCAGACTCTGTCCGACGCTGGCACCGAAACCATCTTGTGCCGTAATGGCGATGAGCGGATCAGTCGGGTAAGGCAAGCGCCCCTCATCGGAGCTGATGTTCTTCGCGGCGGCGTCGCTCCTGGCAGCATCCAGGCTTTGCATGCCAACCATGCCCGACAATGCTTTCCACAGGCCCTCAAGCGGCGCGGCATCATCATCGATGTCGCTGGCGCTAGCCTTGATGGCGCCGATATGGCTCGCCAATGCCACTGTCTGGTGTGTCGATGCCGCCTCGCTGAATCGCTTCGCCAGTTGCACTGCTTGCGAGAGCATGGCAACACCGGCGGCGTTTCCTCCGACCGGGTCGCGCACTGTGGCGCTGTGCATGATGCTGTAGCTGGAGATTAGCAGTCCCGCACCTGCCCTGACCGCGCCATAGGCATCGGTACGCAGTTCCGCACCAAGTCCACGGAAACTGCCGCGAAAATTATCGGCGGCATGAATCAGGTGCCCCAGGTTCAGTTCGCTCGAAGCATGCGTACAGCGTAACTGGACCCGCCCCTGGCCGTCGGTGTCATCGAACAAAAGCTGGTTGTAACCAGTGCCGCCGAACTCCTTACTGCGAATCCCCCACTGGGCGGAAGCGTTACGATGCCCGGTGCCGTCAGGAGAAGCACCGTGCCACACCGGGCTGTTGCCGCCAGCAAGATTACCTTGAGCCGATGGCGCATGGTCGTGTGCATGCTCGAAGCCCTGGCGCCGGCTCTGGCCATCGATGCGCCCACCCGGCGTAGGCCGAATGCCGCCTTCACCCTGCCCGTTGTACAAGGCGCCCACGATAATCGGGCGATCGATGTCGTTCTCCAGAAACTGCACCAACACTTCTTGTCCGATGCGGGGCAGGAACTGGGCGCCCATGCCGCCTCCGGCCATGCGCTGGGCGACGCGCACCCAACAGCCTGCCGACTCCTCCTGCCAATGGAAGCGAATACGCACCCGGCCCAGCCGGTCGCAATAGAGCTCATTGGCGCCATTGGGTCTGTCGTTTCCGCCGGGGCCAATGACGATCGCGCTCTGCGAACCATGTGCAGTAGGCTTCGGATGACTGCGTCCATCGCTGCCGGGCAGCTCCGGACGACAGGGAATGGCGGCCGGGATTGCTTCAAAACAGTTGGCGTAGCCTGAACGCATTGCCTCTTCGAGGACCAAGGCAAAACCATCGGGCAATTCGGCGCCAACGCACTCGTCGAGCATTTCCGGGATCGGACCAAAAAGCTCCGCCAGGGCCTGTTGTGCCGGTGGCGGAAGGTTGTTCACGCCAACGCTCATTACACGCAGTAGCGTGAACGCCGCGCTGTCTCCCAGTTCCCGTCTTGGCATGCCGCTTATCGTAAGCCTTGTCCCTCCACGCAGCGTACGCACCGTGGAGCGCCCGCGCCACAATTGCACTTTCGCTTCCCTGCCCTCCATCTGCAGATTCGCATAGCGCCTGGCCTGTTCCCCGTTCGTGTAGGCATACTGACCTGGCGTATCGAACGATTCGAGCACAGGTAGTCGCGCAGGCACGGGAATGAGCGAAGGTGAGCTCGCTGCCACGGTCTGCTTCGATTTGTAGTTCGTGCTAAGCAAGGTCGTCAGGGATACCTGCAGCCGGCGATGCGTGGTCAATGCCTGGACCGTATCCTGGCGCTCGACTGCGCTTGCGGCGTGGAAGCGGACACCGCGGCCTGCTGTGGTGGTTGCATCATGAGGAACAGCGCAAAGACGGCGGCTGTCGGAAAACAGCACCATCCCTGGTCCCTGCTCAGTGTGCTCAAAGCGCCAGCCCAGGCCTTCCTCGCCTAATAGCCGCCGCACGAAATCGAGATCGGATTCTCGATACTGGCAACAGTAACTTCGTGGCACGGCTTGGGCCATGAACAAGGACGTATCGTCGCTCCAGCGCCATTTTGCCGATGGACGATATGCGGCGAACACAGAGTCGATGATTTCGAGCACGCTTTTGTCTTGCCATACGCGGCTGCTGCGCACTTGTCCAAGTCGCCAGGCCCAAGGAGAAATCCGCAGGCGGTAACGAGCGAAACCACCATCACATCCCAACATGACTGCTTCACTAATCTCACCGGCGAAGGACGCTCGCGTCCCGTCCGCAAGGCATACTTGCAAATTGGCTAGTTCACCGAGCAAGGACGCAAGGTCAATGTAGATGCTTGTCGACAATACGATGACATCGCGCGCGCCCAATTCCTGTAAAGAGTCATTCGCGCAGAACGCCTCGACAAGCCATTGCTGACGGTCGAGGCTGTTTCGGCCGTCTCCGACTGTCAATTCATACAACCTGGTATCGCTGGCAAACTGCCTCAAGGCGCAAGACAGTTGATCGACGATGGTTCTGCTCATTGGTCAAGCTCCGCTGAGTCATTCGATGACAAATGCGCCTCGTCACATTAATAGATGGACGTTGTCGTGACACGGGAAAGCGCGCCTCGAACAAGATAGCCCAAGCGCCAAATGAATCGTTTGACTCGCCATCGCATTTGCGGAACATCAATTGCATTGGAGCGAAGTAGCAACAGCAACTTGTAACAATATGCGCGGAACGGTGAACCGCTCCATCCTGCTGATTGCACTTCTGCGTTAGCCTTGCCTTAACGCCCGGTTACCCACACTGCTCTCAAAATCGAAAGGTGCGTGTGGAATCGCTCGTTTACGGTTTGTTTGCCAAAACAAATTTGATACATACGTGCAGTCGCGTTAAACGCTGGCCTGTCCAATCGTCGGAAGGACGCTCATTTACCTTTCGATGAAGGAGACAGCCATGCGAGCCCTGCTTTGCCTTGCCTTCGTTTCATCTACCGCATTTTTTTCGTCCACCCTTGCCGCCGTTCCGATGGACAGCGGCGACGAGGCGGACCTGAAATATGCAGTCGCCGGCTTGTATCGCCTGCCCAGCGGCCTCGACGTACGTCTGCGGCTGGTCGACCAGCAGCTGTATGTGGACCTGAACCGGTACTACCGCAAGCAGGTATTCCCGGTGTCGGAAAACCTGCTCAGTTCGCGTGACGGCGACCTGACGGTGCAGTACCTGCCCGAAGGGCCGGTCGAACGCATCGTGATCCAGCATGCCCGCTTTCCCGCGAACCAGCGGCTCGGCGAACGCAGCTGGCTGGGGAAATGAGGATCTATCGGATAATCCGATTGCACGAGCTCATCTATAAGCCCAGCTACTGATCCGCCACGGACGCGCGGTTGCCACGCACTTCGAAGCGGCTGGTGGCGATGACCTTGCCATTTGCATCGAGCAGATCGAGACGGTGGCTGCCGACGGCTGGACGCCAGGCCAGGGCGGCATCGGCGGCGCCGAACGCGGCGTCGTCCAGGCGCCAGTGCAAGCCCTGCCCTGCCTGGGCCTGGAACAGCACGCGTTCGCGTGCCGCCGGGATGTCGGGATCGACTGCCAGGATGCTGCCGTCGACCGGATAGATGATTTTCGACGCGCGGCGCTCCGGCGCCACGGCTTCGATCAGGGCAGTCTCGGTGCCGCGCAGGAACCACTCCTGGCGCGCAGACTCGTGCGCCGGCGCATAGCGCACCTGGCGCCCGACCACGCCATCGGGTGCAGCGCCTTGGCGCGATGGCTGGTCGCGGTGCAGAGCGTCCATCAGGTCGCGCCAGACCGGCGCCGCGCCGGATACGCCGGACACGTCCCACATCGGCTGGCCATCGAAATTCCCAACCCAGACGCCGACCGTATAGCGGCTCGAATAGCCCACGCACCAGTTGTCGCGCATGTCCTTGCTGGTGCCGGTCTTGACCGCGCTCCAGTAGGGCGTGGCCAGATCGTTGCGCAGTCCGAAGGTCGGGCTGCGTGCGCCGCGGTCGGACAGGATGTCGCCCACGATCCAGGCCGCGCCCGCGTCCAGCACGCGCCGTTTCTGCTCGGGCGGGCGCGGGCGCAGCGTCACCGTGCCGTACAGGCCGCCGTTGGCCAGCGTACGGTAGGCGTTGCTCAGTTCCAGCAACGAGACGTCGGCCGAGCCCAGTGCCAGCGAGGGACCATAGAACGACGCGTCCTCCTTCAGCGAGCTGAGACCGAGGTCCTGCAGGCGGCCATGGAAGCGCTCGGGACCGAGCAGCAGCAGCGTGCGCACCGCCGGGATGTTCAGCGAACTGGCCAGGCTGGTGCGCACGCTGGCATAGCCCTTGAACTGGCGGTCGTAGTTCTGCGGCACGTACAGGCCAGCCTCGCCGGCGACGTCGATCGGACTGTCGTCGAGCAGCGAGGCGGCGGTGAGCAGGCGCCGCTCGATCGCCAGTTCGTACAGGAAGGGCTTCAGGGTCGAGCCGGCCTGGCGCAGGGCGGCAACGCCGTCGACCTCGCCGCGGCCGGCATTCCCGACATAGGCCAGCAGTTCGCCGCTGGCATTGTCGATGACGACCGCGGCGCCGTCTGCCACATTCCGGTCGTTCAGTTCGCGCAGGTGGCGGCGCAGCGACTCCAGGGCGAAGCGCTGCAGGCCGGCGTCGAGGGTGCTGCGCACGTCTTGGCCACCCTGCCCGTCCTGGCCGAGCAGCTTGCGCGCCACTTGCGGCGGTTGGGCTTTGAGTGCCGCCCCGGCGGGCCGGCCGAGCGCGACCTCGGTCTGCCATTCGATGCTGCTGCAAGGTGCGCGCAGCTTCAGTTCGCCGGCCAGTGCGCAGGCGCGCCGCGCCACCGCTTTCGGCGCGGCGCCGGGCGCACGCAGCAGTGCCGCCAGGATTGTCGATTCGGCCAGGTCCAGGCCGGAGGGCGCCTTGCCGAACAGGGCCTGCGAGGCGGCCGCGATGCCCTGCAGTTCGCCGCGATAGCTGGCCAGGTTCAGGTAGGCCTCCAGGATCTGCGCCTTGCTCCAGCCGCTTTCGATCTCGCGCGCGGCCAGGGCCTGGTTGAACTTCTGGGTCCAGTTGCGGCCGGCGGCGCTGGCCTTCAGCTCGGCGTCGAGCAGGCCGGCCAGCTGCATGGTGATGGTCGAGGCGCCGCGCGGGCGCTCGCGGAACAGGTTGTCCCAGGCGGCCTGGCCGATGGCGCGCAAATCGACGCCGCCGTGCTCCATGAAGCGCGCGTCCTCGGCCTGGAGCACGGCCACGCCCAGGGCCGGCGACATATCGGCCAGCGGCGTCCACGCCAGCCTGCGCGCACGCATGTCGATGCGCACCGATTCGACCGGCACGCCGTGGCGGTCGAACAGTTGCGCGTTCGACGGCTTGAAGGCGGCGCGCACCTGCTGCGGGGTCGGCACGGCGGCCAATGCACCCAGGTGCAGCAGCGCCAGCGACAGGGTCAGGCAGCGCCGCATCACGGCCCCACGGCCATCGCCGCATTCGGCAGCTCGCCGAAGGTTTCGGGGTTGTACATGGCCTCGACGCGCGTCGCCGGCAGGCTGAAGTTGCCGGCATTGTTCAGACGCACGGTGTACTCGATGCTGAACTGGCCTTTCGGCACCCACGAATAATAGCTGCGGAAGGCGCCGTGGGTACGCTCCTGGTACTCCGGCCAGGCGCGGCCGCCGCCACCGCTGCCGCCGGCCAGCACCGAATCGCCGCCCAGGCCGCTGCCGAGGATGGTGGCGCTGGCCGGGATCGGGTCATCCACCACCACCCAGCTCATGTCGGACTGGGCATCGACAGTCAGCGT
The DNA here is from genome assembly GCF_030411995.1 of Massilia sp. YIM B02769. Classification (GTDB taxonomy): domain Bacteria; phylum Pseudomonadota; class Gammaproteobacteria; order Burkholderiales; family Burkholderiaceae_D; genus Telluria. The sequence continues at coordinate 88,395 of NZ_JASNRC010000012.1, read as the reverse complement.
CACGCGGTAGACGTCGCCGCGGCTCCAGGCGCCCTTCTTCGCCTGCTCGACCGGCGTCACGCTGCGCGTGATGCGGTAGCCGGCGTTCAAGGGTGCCCTCAAAGGCACTGCGGCCAGGCTTTGTACCGTGGCCCAGGGCTTGCCGCCACCTTCATGGCGCAGGGTCAGCTGGCCGCCGCCGGCCTGCGGCCAGGATTGCAGCACGGTGCCGGGCACGTTGCCGCTCCAGGTGGCGGGCTTGGCGCCATCCGCAGCGTTGCCTGCCCCGGCCAGTGTCGCGCTGCTCTTGCCCGTCACCGGCGCCGCCTCGAATTTATCCGAGAATTTTTCCATCGCCAGCACGCCCCAGGCATTCGCCAGCGTGGTGTTCCAGCGGCCGCGCTGCTGGCGGCCGAGGGCGCCGCGCGCGAGGCGGCCCATGTCGGTTTGCCAGGATGGATTGTCGAGCATCGCCAGCAGCAGGCGGTTGGCGTTCACGTCCGGCGAGGCCATCAGCCACCACCAGTCGTCGCTGGCCTCGGTGGAAAAGCCCATGGTGGTGCCGGCCAGGGTCAGGCGCGCGCGCAGGATGCGCTCGGCCTGGGTCAGGCGGGTATTGCGCTCGGCCAGACCGGACGAACGCTGCAGCACCAGGTACCAGTCGAGCACCGCCGAGGTCGGCCACAAATTGGGCTCGATGCGGATCGATTGCAGCCACTCGTCGCGCACTTCCCGGGTGCGCGACAGCGCTTCCAGGGCAGCCAGCTTGCGCACCCCGAGGTCGCCGCTGCGCACCGAATAGCCGCGCGTGATCGCGCCCTGGACGAATGCGACCAGGCCCGCTTCCATGCGTTCGCGCTGCTCGGGTTCGATCTCGTAGCCGGCTTCGTGCGTGACCGACAGCACGTAGGCGGTCAGGCTGTCGCTGCCCTGCTGCATGTTGGCGAAATACTTGAGCAGGCCGTCGCCATCGAGGTGGGCCGGCAGCGTGGCGGCGAGATTGCTCCACATTTTATCGTCGCGCAGGGCCACGGCGCGCGAGGTGTTCTGCTCGAAGCAGGTGTAGGGATAGGCAGCCATGTAGTCGCGCACGCCCGGCATGCTGCCCGCCAGGCGCGGCGTGAAGGTAGTGCGCACGCCGCCATAGCCGCGCAAGGCGTCCTGCGGACGTGCCACCGGGATGGTCTTCGGCGCGTCGAGCTGGAGCAAGGTGGCCTGCAGGGTGCGCACCGGCACCGCGGCGGTCACCTTCTGTTCGATACGGATGCTGTCGCTGAAGCCCTCGGTGCGGGCGTCGACCTGCCAGCGCAGGGCCTGCGCCTGCGGCACGGCGTAGTCCCAGCCGACTTCGCGCGACTCGCCCGGTTCCAGGGTCACGTTCTGCGGCGCCTGGGCCCTGGCGGCAGCGCCGTCGGCGCTGACGCTCGCAGTCAGCCCCACCTGCAGGCTGCGCTCGGACGCGTTCCTGAGCGTGAAGCCGGCGCGCAGCCGGTCGCCCTCGCGCACCAGCGGCGGCAGGCCCGACATCAGCATCAGGTCCTGGGTGCTGCGAATGTCCGTGGAGCCGGTGCCGAACATGCCGGTGCCGGCGTTCGCCACGGCGACGATGCGGAAGCTCGTCAGCGAATCGTTGAGCGGTACCGGCAGCCTGGCCTCGCCCTTCGCGTCGAGCTTCACCTTGCCCTGCCACAGCAGCAGGGTCTCGAACAGCTCGCGGCTGGCGCCGCGCCCGCCGCCGCCGCCATGCGCCACCGCCTTGCGGCCGAAGTGGCGCTTGCCGACCACCTGCATCTGCGCGGTCGAGGTCTGCACCTGCAGGCTGCGTTCGCGCATCATGGCTTCGAGCAGCTTCCAGCTCTCGTTCGGCATCAGTTCGAGCAGGCCGATGTCGACCGCGGCGAGCGCCACCTCGGCCCCGGCCGGCGGCGCCTTGCCGTCGGCGCGCGTGACCTTCACGCGGACCTGGGCGCGCTCGCGCACTTTATAGACTTCCTTGTCGGCGGCGACCTGCACCTTCAGTTCGTGCGCGGCCCAGCCGACCTGGATGTCGGCCATGCCGAGCTTGTAGGCGGGCTTGCCGAGGTCGACCAGCGCGGTCGGCTGCACGCCGGCCACGCGCCCGCGCACAAGCATTGCCGAGACGTAGACATTCGGCGCGTAGCTGCCCTTGATAGGCACCGAGATGACCGGGTTCTTCGCGGAGAAACGCCGCACATAGGTCTCGAGGATGCCCTCGCGTTCCACCGTCACCAGCACGGTGGCAGAGCGGAACGGGGCACGCACCTGGAAGCGCGCTTCCTCGCCCGGCTCGAAGCGCGGCTTGACCGGCAGCAAATCGATTCGGTCGTTGTCGGAGGCCTCGAACCAGTTGTCCTCGCGCTCGCCGGCCCAGACGTCGGTGTGGGTGGCCAGGACCTTGCCGTCGAGGTCAGCCGTGCGCGCACGCAGGATCAGGTTGCCTTGCACCCGCGCCGGCATTGCGCAGGCCACCAGGCCGTCGGCGCCCGTCGTGGCGCTGCAGACCAGGCCGATGCGCTTGACCTCGCTGCTGTTCTCGTAGGCGTAGAAGCCGCCCACCAGGCGCCGCCGGTGCGCGTAGCTGACGCGCTCGAAGGCGTCGACCTCGACCTGCCTGCCGGCCACCGGCTTGCCGTGCGCATCGACGACGGCGACCTGCAGCTTGACCGGTTGATTGTTCAGCCAGTTGCCGGGCTTGATGCCGACCGTCAGTTCCGACGCCAGCAGCGCGACCCGGGTCGACGTGGTCAGGGTTTCGCCGTTCGCGTCCTGGTAGCTCAGCTCGGCCACAAGGGTGCTCGGACCGTCGATCGGCGGGAGGTCGCGTACCGCGATGCGGGCGCCGCCGTTACGGTCGAGCGTGGCGCTCTGGGTGTGCGCACCCGTGGTGCCGCTGGCCGCGCCGTGGGCGGCGTCGCCTTCCTCCTCGGCCCCGCCCTCCTCTTCCGCTTCATAGTCGTCTCCGCCGTAGCCGCTTCCCTCGCGTTCGACGCCTTCCTTGACGTCGCCGGCGGCGAACGTGAAGCCCGGGAAGTCCTTGACCGATGCGCTGCCGCCCTCGATTACGGTACGCAGCTTGACCGGCGCGCGCGAGGCGGGGCCGCCGTTCAGGTAATTCACCTGGGCGTCGATGTGCACGCCGCGCGCGGCCACGACCGGCTCGCTTGGCCCTTTCAGGATCGCCTTCATGGTCGGCACGCGGAACTGCTCGACCCGGAACTCGCCCGCCACCTGGCCGCCGATCACGACCTGGTACTGGCCGAGCTTGGCCTCTTGAGGGATCTTCCATTCGCCATGCGCGGCGCCTGCCGACCAGCGCAGCGGGAAGCTGACCTTCTCGCCGCTGCCGCTGTGCACCAGCCAGGCCCTGGCGGGCAGCGGCCCCGTGTCCTTCGCAGCCTCCCCGGCGCCTTCCTCGGCGGCGTCCTCGCCCGACCATTCGCTCTCCCCGGTTGGCGCCTTGTCGCCGGGGCGCACCAGTGCGAAGCCCGCCGCCACGCGGCGGCGCAGGAAATGTTTCATGTGCACGGTTTCGCCGGCGCGCAGCAGGGTGCGGTCGAACACGGTGGCGACCAGGCGGCTGTCGGCGTCGACGCTGGCGGTGGAGAAGTTGAAGCGCCATGACTCGATGCCGCGCTGCCAGTCCGACAGGGTGAAGGTGAAGTCGTCGCCGCTGCGTGCGCTCACAAAAAAGCCGCCGCCGCCCTTGCATTGCGCGGCGCGCAGTTCCTGGCGGATGCGGGCGACACCGTTGGCGTCGGCCGTGCCGTTCCAGAGCGGCTTACCGGCGCAGTCGCGCACGGCGACCTCGGCGCCCGGTACCGGACGGCCCTTGTCGAGCGAAGTCACCCAGACCAGCGACGAGGCCGCGCCGTGCTTGAAGTGGGCCGCCATGTTGGTGACCAGGGCGCCGGTATGCACGTAGGCCGTCTTGCCCTTGTCGTTGATGGCCGCACCCAGCTGCGGGCTGCTGAGTTCGACGATATGGAAGCCGGGCTTGCGCAGCGGGATGCCGATGACCTCGAAGGCGCGGCGGCCGTTCGGCTTGGGCAGGGCGAAGCGCTCGATGCTGCCGCTGGCAGTCTTGCCCAGCACGGACCGCTCCAGGCTGCTGCCATACTGCTCGCGCGGTTCCCAGTCAGCGGCCGGCGAACCGTTCAGGCGCCGCATCCAGGCGATGATGTCCGCTTCCTGGCTCACGCGTACACTGGCGCCGCTGCTGCGCACGGCCGTGGCGAGCGCGGGTTCGACATTGCGTACCGTGACCGGCAGCATGCGGTCGCCCTTCGCTTCGATGATGCCGAAGGGCGCGGCGAACTTCACCAGCGGCGGCTGGCGGTCGGTGCGCAGCACCAGCTTGTTCTTCGCGCGCAGCACCAGGCGGCGGCCGGCGTCGTCCTTCAGGTCGGGCGGCAGCAGCAGGCGCAGGTCGGCGCGTTCCGGGAACGGGCCGGCAAACGAGATGGCGCTGACGAACCCGCGATCCTCCCCGTCGAACTTGGCGGGGAAGCGCTTGCCGCCCGGGCCTTCGAGGGCGATGGCCTGGGCATCCTTCAGCGGCACCGGCGCGCTGAAGCCGACGCGCACCGGCAGGAAAGGCACGCAGCCGGCGCGCGCATTGACCCGGTCGCAGCCCATGCTCATGGTGAAGTCGGGGCGGGTTTCGAAGTCGAGCTGCTGGTCCTCGGTGGTGGCGATACCGTTCGGCGCCGCCATGCCCTTGCCCCACATGATCGCGATTTTCTTGTCGGCCGGCAGCGTGCGGCGGCACTGCAGCACGGCCAGCGGCAGGTCGCCTGCCAGCGGCTTCTTGTCGCTCCAGGGCAGCTTGCGCGCCTTGAACCAGCGGCCGATGTGGCCGTCGATGAAACCGCGCTGCACGGCGCGGATACGTTCGCGTTCCTCGCCTTCCAGCACGCGCACCGGGATTTTCTCGTTGATGCCGTCGGCGCGGCACCAGGCATGGCGCTCGACGCTGCCCCGCGCCACCTGGGCGTCGAGGGCCAGCAGGAAGACCTGGTTTTCGTCGACGCTGCCTGACCCCTCGTAGGGCTGGGTGCGGGATACGGCCGGACCGCCGGTGCTGAAGCTGAAGACGCGCTGCCCACCCAGCGGCCGGCCGGCGAGATCGCGGCTGTTCTCGTGCAGCGTGAAGCGGCAGGCAACGGCGCCCGGCAAATCGGCGTCGAAGTCGTAGCTCCAGGTGCTGCCGTCGATCCAGCGGCCCTTGCCTTCCGCCATGCAGTCGATGGCGAAGGGATCGGCGCCGCGCGGGTCGCCAAAGGCCACCATCGGCTGGCTGAAGCGCGCATTGACCTGCCTGACCTTGCGCACCTGCCCTTCCGGCGAGAAGGATTCGACGACGGTCTGCACCGGGGCCGTGGCCGGGACCTTGGCCGTGGCCGTGGCCGGCGCGCCGGTTGCGGCGTGTGCCTGCGCCTGGGACGGTCCTTGCGTCGGCTGCTGCGCCGGCGCAGCAGCCGACGCCGAAACCGGCGCCTGCGCCGCCTGGGCGCAGAACGAGAAAGCCATCAGCAACAACACTCCGGGCAAAGCGCGCATCGGTTCTCCGACTGGTAATGGCTGCCGGCCGACGGCGCGCACCATGCGTGCCCTGACTCAACAGTCACCCGAGTGTTGCAAAAAGGTATGAAAGTGTCAACGGATTAACGCCGGGCTCCCCTGCTGCGACGGCGCCAGCCGACCAGGGTGCAGCCGGCCAGCAACATGCCCCAGGTAGCCGGCTCGGGCACGGCAGGCACCAGGTCCAACCGTACTGCATAACAGCTGCCGTCGCGGCAGGCGGTGCCGGCGATCTGGCCCAGGTCGTTGATGGCATTTGCTTCGGAAATCACCCAGCCGGAGGCCGGGTCGATCAGGTCGTTCACGTCGAGGAAGCTGCCGGCGTCGAACAGGAAGGCGTGCGGATTGCCATAGTCGCCGAACCAGCCGACCACCTGGCTCGCATTATTGATCCCGAAGGCAAAACTGGTGGCGCCGCCGCTCAGCGCACCGATATCGGTGAGCACGCCGTTGTCCCACATGAAGGCGGTGCGCGGATACAGTTCGGGGCCGTTCGGCATGAGGTTGCCGAAGCCGACGATCTGGTCGTGGTCGTTGATGGCCGTCGCCTCGCTCCACGGTCCCGGGAACTGGGCGATCTCGGTCATGCTGCCGTCGCGGTACAGGAAGGGCGTGAGCGGGTAGTTCGGTGCGCCGCCGATGTCGCTGCCGCCGACCACGTGGCCCTGGCTGTTGACGCCATAGGCGCGGCTCTGGAAGCCGTACACGGTGCCGAGGTCGGTGGTGACGCCGTTTTGCCAGCTGATGGCGTGGCGCACGAAGCCGTTTTCGGCATCCTCGAATTCGGCCATGCCGACCACGACGCCGTCGTTGTTCAGGCCGCGGGCGGTGGTGAAGCCCCAGCCGGTGATCGTGGTCATCACGCCGCCGCTGTAGAAGAAGCCGTTGCTGCCCGAATGCCCCGCGATCTGGCCGGAGTCGTTGATGCCAAACGCTAGGCCGCTGCCGAGGTCGATGTAGGCATTGCCGTCGTGCAGCCAGGCGTTGCTGCCGTTGGCGCCGACGACCTGGCCGGAGAGGTTGATGTCCCAGGCCTGGCTGCCGGGGCCGGCGAGGACCGTGACGGTGTATTGGGGGGCTGCGGTGCACAGCAGGGGCATGGCCAGCAGCAGACTGGCGGCGAAAGCAACGAAACGGCGTGCCAGGAACGGGGGGCGCATGACGTTCTCCATGAAAGAAATCGGTCTGTGCAGTCAGCGTAACTGCCGCGCTTACTGCCGGTTTGCGTAAACGCAGCCGTAGTGGAGATCGATTTTTCTCAAAGAATTTGTTTGCGGTAAAGAAAAAGGCGACATGGGGTGTCGCCTTTTTGAAATGCATGTGTGCCTGGGTTCGCAGTGCTGCTGGCGTTAACACATATCGTTTGTGCGGCCAACAATGTTCACAGTTCCGCGTGGGCACTTCGGTTATAAGGCCCCCGGCCTTATAACCCCACCCTACGTATCGCGGCTTCAGACACGAGCGTGTCCGCTGCTTTAGAACTCTTCCCAGCCGTCTCCGGCCGTGACCGGGGTTTTCGACGGTGCGGCCGCGGCTTTCACCGGGGCGGCAGGCTTGGCGGCTGCCGGTTTCGCCAGCTGGGCGCGTGGCGCGGGCTTGGCGGCCGGAGCGGCGGCGCGCACGGCGCGTTCTTCGATACGGAAGGCGCCCACGGTGCGTGCCAGGGTCGAGGCTTCCTGCTGCAGCGACTGGGCCGCCGCCGAGGCCTGCTCGACCAGCGCCGCGTTCTGCTGGGTGGTCTGGTCCATCTGGGCGATCGCCGCGTTCACCCCCTCGATGCCGGCGGTCTGTTCCTGGCTGGCGGCGGTGATCTCGGCCATGATGTCGGTCACGCGGCCGACGCTCTGCACGATCTCGTTCATCGTCGCGCCGGCCTGGTCGACCAGGGCCGCGCCGTGGTGCACCTTGTCGACCGAGTCGTCGATCAGGAGCTTGATTTCCTTGGCGGCGGCGGCGCTGCGCTGGGCCAGGCTGCGCACTTCGCCGGCGACGACCGCGAAGCCGCGGCCCTGCTCGCCGGCACGGGCCGCTTCGACCGCGGCGTTCAGCGCCAGGATATTCGTCTGGAAGGCAATGCCGTCGATGACGGAAATGATCTCGACGATCTTGCCGGCCGAGGTGTTGATCGCGCCCATGGTCTCGACCACCTGCGCCACCACCACACCGCCCTTGCCCGCCACGTCCGAGGCCGAGCCGGCCAGCATGTTGGCCTGGCGTGCATTGTCGGCGTTCTGCTTCACGGTCGAGGTCAGTTCTTCCATCGAGGATGCGGTTTCCTCCAGCGAGCCGGCCTGCTGCTCGGTGCGCGACGACAGGTCGAGGTTGCCGTCGGCGATTTCGCTCGATGCCGTGGAAATGGTATCGGTGCCGGCGCGCACGCGCGTCACGATCTCGACCAGGGAATCGTTCATGTCCTTCAGCGCGGCCATCAGGCGGCCGGTTTCGTCGTTCGAACGTACCTCGATCTTCTGTGTCAGGTCGCCCTGGGCCACGCCGCCGGCGATCTTCACGGCCATCTGCAGCGGGCCGACGATGGCGCGCACCAGGGTCCAGCCGAGCACGACCGCGACGATCACGCCAAAGGCCAGGCCGGCCACGCAGACCGCCAGCACCAGCTGGTAGATTTCCTGCGAGCGGGCGTAGTCGTCCTTGGCCGCGGTCTGCTGCGCTTCCACCAGCTCGGTGATGGTCTTGTTCATCGGCGTGAACAGGCGCGCCATGTCGCCGTTCACGATCTCGGCGGCGCGTGCGGCGTCATGCGCGCGAATCGCCGCGATCGCCGGGTTCAGGCCCTGCTCGACGAAGGTCTTGCGCTCGACGACATAGCGGTCGGCCAGCACTTTCTCCGCCGGGTCCATTTCCGTGGCCGCGTATTCGGACCAGCGGGCCGCCACGCGCTTGGCGTTCGCTTCGACCAGGTCCATCGTCGCGTCGGTGTTCTGGGCGTTCGGCAGGCTGGCCTTGGCCAGGTTGAGCTGGTTCAGCGTCATCAGGCGCCCGACTTCGTCGAGCTCGGCCAGCGCCAGCAGGCGGTCGCTGTACATCTGCTCGAGCGTGCCGTTGGCCTTGCTCAGGTTGAGGATGCCGATGGCAAAGCCGACGATCAGCTCGAAGACGAGGAAGCCGAGCACGACAATCAGGCGCGTCTTGATGGTGAGATTCTTGAACATGTAAAAGCCCGCATGGGGTGACAAGTTGGTCGGCAGCAGGTTCGGGACCGGCCGGCTTCCTCGATTATAGGAACAAGTGAATCCATACGGAAACTTTCTGGCTAATACCTTACTGCTTTCATGGGTTTATCGTCGCCCTTGCACAACAAGCGTTGACAGAGCGGCATGACCGGTGAACGGGCCGGCACGCTGCGGGGCGCCCGGTTTGCCTATAGAATGCTGCGATTCAATTGCTGCTCAAAACAAGAGGCACCCATGACCCTTCCCATCCTTCTCAACCTGGCCGTCGCCCTTGCCGTCTGCGTCCTGCTGTACCGCATGCAGGCGAGCCACCAGTCGTTCACACGGCGCGTGTTCACCGGCCTGGGCCTGGGTGTGGTGCTGGGCGCCGCCCTGCAAGCCATCTACGGCGCCGCCTCGGCCGAAGTGGCGGGCACGAATGCCTGGCTCGACGTGGTCGGCAGCGGCTATGTGAAACTGCTGCAAATGATCGTGATTCCGCTGATCATGGTCTCGATCATCGGGGCCATCCTGAAGTTGCGCGACGCCGCCTCGCTCGGCAAGATCAGCGCGCTCACCATCGGCATCCTGATCGCCACCACCGCCGTGGCGGCCCTGATCGGCATCGCCATGGCCAAGGTGTTCGGCCTGTCGGCGGTGGGCCTGACCGCCTCGGCGGCCGAAGTGGCGCGCGGCGAATACCTGCAGGGTTCGCTCTCGACGGCCAAGGAAATCTCGCTGCCCTCGATGATCCTGTCGTTCATCCCGGCCAATCCCTTCCTCGACATGACCGGCGCGCGCAAGACCTCGACCATCGCCGTGGTCCTGTTCTCGGTCTTCATCGGCATTGCCGCCACCGGCATCGCGGCCAAGAAGCCGACCGAATTCGCTTCGTTCAGCCACTTTGTGCACGTCGCCCACACAATCGTGATGCGCATGGTGACCCTGGTGCTGCGCCTGACCCCGTTCGGCGTGTTCGCCCTGATGACCAAGGTGGTGGCCGGCTCCAGCCTGCAGGACATCCTGAATCTGCTGAACTTCGTGCTGGCCTCGTACAGCGCGCTGTTCCTGATGTTCGGCGTGCATTTGCTGCTGGTTGGCCTGGCGGGCTACAACCCGCTGCGCTACGTGAAGAAGATCCTGCCCGTGCTGGTGTTCGCGTTTACCTCGCGTACCAGCGCCGGCGCGATTCCGATGAACGTGGCGACCCAGACGCGCCGTCTCGGTGTGCCAGAGGGCATCGCCAACTTCGCCGCTTCCTTCGGCGCCACCATCGGCCAGAACGGCTGCGCCGGCATTTATCCGGCCATGCTGGCGGTGATGATCGCGCCCACGGTCGGCATCGACCCGTGGAACATCGGCTTCCTGCTGCCGCTGGTGGCCATCGTCGTGTTCGGCTCGATCGGCGTGGCCGGCGTGGGTGGCGGCGCCACCTTTGCCGCCCTGATCGTGCTGTCGGCGCTGGACTTGCCGGTGGCGCTGGCGGGCCTGCTGATTTCGATCGAACCGCTGATCGACATGGGCCGCACCGCCCTCAACGTGAGCGGCTCGATCACCGCCGGCACCCTGACCGCGCGCGCCCTCGGCGCCAGCAACATGGCCGTGTTTAACAGTGACGCGGAAACCAATCTGGACGGCGAAGAGCAGGCCGCCTGACTGCTACCGCATCTGGTTTTTTCGTGATTTGTTAGCAAAAAGTATCGTGCGCTGACCCGCTGCCGAATCCGTCTAAGATGACGTCATGTCAATAATCATGGCGGGCAGCGAATGGAACAGAAGTGGCCTCAGGAAATCTGGCTGGTCAGGCACGGTCAAAGCGCGGGCAATGTCGCGCGTGACGTGGCCGAGGCGGCGGCCGGGCACATGATCGACATCGCCGAGCGCGACGTCGACGTGCCCCTGTCCGAGCTCGGCATCCGCCAGTCCCAGGCCCTGGGTGCATGGTTTGCCGCCCTGCCCGAGGCCGAGCGCCCGAATGTCGTGCTGCATTCGCCCTACGTGCGCGCCGCCGAAACCGCCAAGCTCCTGATGCGCCGCCTCGACCGCGAGGCGATGCTGGCCATCCATTCCGACGAGCGCCTGCGCGAAAAGGAATTCGGCATCCTCGACCGCCTTACCACGCACGGCATCGCCCATAAATATCCCGAGCTGTACGAACAGCGCCAGCACGTCGGCAAGTTCTATTTCCGCCCGCCCGGCGGCGAAAGCTGGTGCGACGTCGTCCTGCGCCTGCGCAGCCTGCTCGACACCATCTCGCGCGAATACTGCGGCGAGCGCGTACTGATCGTCGCGCACCAGGTCATCGTGAATTGCTTCCGCTACCTGATCGAGCGCCTCGACGAAGCCAGCATCCTGGCCTTCGACCGCGCCGGCGACGTGCCGAACTGCTCGGTCACCTCGTATGCCTTCGATCCCGAGGCCGGCAAGCGCGGCAAGCTGGTGGTGCGCCTCGTGAATTTCGTGGCCCCGCTCGAAGCGACCGGCACCCCGGTCACGGTCAGCAAAGACGTGCCGACGGCGCCCAAGGCTTGATCTCGACATCATGAACGCCATCCAGAGCGCACCTGCCGTGCACGACGTCACCACCGAGCTGCTGCGCGCGTGGCCGCTGCCGATGCCCGGCGAAGACAGCGACAAGGAAGTGCGCGGCCACGTGCTGGTGCTGGGCGGCTCGCGCGAAATGCCGGGCGCCGTCATCCTGGCCGCCACCGCCGCCCTGCGCGCCGGCGCCGGCAAGCTGACCATCGCCACCGGCGCCAGCGTGGCCCAGCTGGTGGCCATGGCCATGCCCGAGGCGCGCGTGATCGGCCTGATGGAAACCGAAGCCGGCGGCTTCACGCCCGAGGCGATTGCCCGGCTCGATCCGCTGGCCGACCGCGTCAGCGCCGTGCTGATCGGCCCCGGCATGCAGGACGAGGCGGCCGCGGCCGAACTGGTGCACGGCCTGCTCGAACGCCTGCAGGGCGGCGACACCGCCGTCGTGCTCGACGCCTGCGCCATGGGCACGCTGCTGCACGCACCGCCGGGTTGGGACCCGAACGCATGCTACCGCTTCGAGCAGCCCGTCATCGTCACTCCGCACTGCGGGGAAATGGCGCACCTGACCGGCATCGCCAAGCCCGACATCGTGTCCGGCCCCGATGCACGCGCGCTGGCCTCGGCCGCCGAATGGAACGCCGTGGTGGCGCTGAAGGGCGCGCGCACCGTGATCGCCTCGCCCGGCGGCGAACTGTGGCAGCACGAAGGCGGCAACGTCGGCCTCGGCATTTCCGGCTCGGGCGACACCCTGTCGGGCATCATCACCGGGCTGGCGGCGCGCGGCGCCTCGCTCGAACAGGCTGCCTGCTGGGGCGTGGCCCTGCATGCGCGCGCCGGCGAACGCCTGGCCGAGCGCATGGGCGTACTTGGTTACCTGGCGCGGGAGATCCCGGACGAGATCCCCGCCCTGCTCGAATCGGTTGCCGGCACGCGTGCCGGCGACGGCAAGACCATCCGGCCTGCGCCGGGGGAAACGGTCGGACGGGAAGCCGTTTGACTGGTATCAAAATCCGCATGTCGTATCGCGGAACAAAGCAAGATGTGCACAATCCGACGAACTGACGGTAGCGATGTCAGTCTAATCAATAGTCGGATTCGTGCACCGAACGGGGCCGCGTGTTGCGTCGGTTCCCTGAGTGTTTCGGCAATGGACCCAGCGAGGTTCCATGTCGAAACTGAACTGGCGCCGTTAGCCCTCCAGCGCCTCACCTGGAGTCAACGGCACAAGATAGACGTGAACGAGGAGTATAAACAATGAACGCAATGACCAAAGCACCAAAAATCCTGCTGACCGCAGCCCTCCTGGCCACCATGCTGGGCGCATGCAAAAAGAACGACACCGCCAACACCACTGGCGCCGGCGACACCTCGGCAACCTCGCCGAGCTCGACGTCGGGCACGAGCGGCACCACCGGCACCATGGGTGACACCGGCACCGGCGCCACCGGCACCGGCACCACCGGCGACACCACCGGCACCGGCGCAACCGGCACCACCGGCGACACCACGGGTACTGGCGCAACCGGCACCGGCACCACCGGCACGGGCGCTACCGGCGACACCACCACGCCGCCAGCCGGCACCACTGGCACCACCGGCGCCTCGGGCACGACCGGCAATACCGATTCGGGTACTGCCGCCGGCACCACGGCGCCGCCAACCGGCACCACCGGCCGCTAATCGGGCCGCGCATGACCACCCGGCAGGGCCTGCTTGCGCAGGCTCTGCGGTGTGGCGCATGGCAGTAATGCATCACGCCACCGGAGAATCTGCCGGTGTGGCGTGGTTTAGCATTTCTGGTTAAGCGTTTTCGGTTTCGCTTGTCCGGTTCTGCTTGTCCGGTTCCGCTTGTTCGATGTCGCTAACCCGGTTTCGCCTGTCCGGTTCTGCCTGTCCGGTTCTGCTTGCCCGGTAACGACTGCCCAGTGTCGCTTGTCCGGCTTTGCCTGTCGTATTGCACGTTTCCGTTTTGCTCAGCTGCAGGCAATCGGCGCCGCCCTTCCTCCCTTCCTCCCTCTGCTTTCCCTGTCGTTCCGCCTCGTCCTCGCCGTCATCTCGCCTTCAACGAACCTTCCTCGGGCTGTCACCCCACTTTCTTACCTTGCAGCATTTACCTGATGTGCGCCACTTTGCGCCTTACGTTGGCCCGCGCACGGACTGCGCGCTGACAGATCGCCAGAATGGGAACCAACGCGGCATTGCTGCGACTCTTTTCCCATATTTCAAGGAGGTTCACCATGAACCGTTCGACCACCTTCCCGAAAATCATCCTGGCCACGGCCGTTGTCGCGGCCATGCTCGGCGGCTGCCGCAAGGACGAGCCGGCTGCCGATCCGGTGGCCCAGGGCGCTGATGGCGGCCCGGTCGCAGGCAGCGGCCTGAGCACCAGCACCGCGGTCGGCACCAGCGGCGCGGCAGGCACCACGGCTGGCGGCACCGACCCGGCAACCGCCAACCCGACTGCCGGCGTGAATCCGACGAACGGCGAAACCACGAACATCGGCGTGCAGGGCGACAATGAAGGTGCGGCAGGCAACAACGGCGGCACCAGCTCGGGCGCGCCCGGCAGCACGGTCTCGGGCGGCCCCGGCGCCAACAGCATGACCCCGGCCAATGCCGACGGCACCACGGCGAACACCACCGGCACGGGCACCGGCACCGGCGCGAACAACCGCGATACCGGTACCGGCAGCACCACCACCGGCCAGTAAGACCAGACAAGCCCGGCGGCACAGTCCGCCGGCATCGCTGCCGCCATGCCCGGGGCATGGCCGGCGGCAAACCGATCAACAGGACAAAGGACAGACCATGAAAACGACCCGTAAAATTCCAGCCATCATTATGACCACCGCCCTGCTCGCCGCCGTCCTCGGCGGCTGCAAGAAAGAAGACAACGGCATCGGCGGCGACGGCGACGCAGCAGCAGTCTCCAGCCGCACTGAAGGCGCAGGCAACAGCGGCGCCGCCGGCACTGTCGGCGCATCCGGCAACGCCGGCGACACCGGACTGGGCGGCGTCGAGTACAACACCAACAATAACCCGCGCACCGTCGGCGAAAACGAAGGCGGCTCGCGCGAGAACACGCCAGGCGCGGTCGGCGGCGCCAGCGGCGTGAGCGGCGCGGTAGAGGTCGGCCCGAACGGCAGCACCACCGGCGGCGCCAACCCGGGCGGCGCACCGATGGCCCCGGCACCGGCCGCGGGCAGCGACGGCAGCGGCACCACCGGTTCCACTGGCAACAGCACCGGCACCGGTCCAGCATCGACCCGCGCCGGCGCCGGCGAATCCGGCCGCTGATCCAGCCCCAGGCACCGGCCGCTGAATCCGGCCGCTGAATCCGATTTCAGCTCCCGGGCCAGACAGGACGCCGCAATAAAAAAGAGCCCGCACATGTGCGGGCTCTTTCCATTCCGTCTGCCAGGAACGGCGAAGACCTTACACGCCTTCGGTGACCTTCGGCGGCGCCTTGGCCAGCGGCACGCGCTTGCCGCTGCCAGCGCCCGGTCCACGGCCGCGGCCGGTGATGAAGCCGACGATCTTCAGGATCATGCGGAACACGAAGCGCACCAGCACGATGGTCAGCAGCGCCTCGACGAAGGTGACCAGGAAGGCCGGCAGCACGTGCCAGCGTTCGGCGCGGCGGCCGAACTTGGCGGCCATGCGCTCGCGCGAGATCTCGATGCTGTCGTAGAAGGTCGGCACCACCAGCAGGGTCAGCAGTGTCGAGGTGATGGTGCCGCCGATGATGGCCACCGCCAGCGGCTGGTAGAACTTGCCATCCGGGCCGAGGGCCAGCGCCACCGGCAGCATGCCGGCGATCAGCGCAAACGTCGTCATCAGGATCGGACGCAGACGCACGCGGCCGGCCTTCATCAGTGCCTCTTCGCGGTCGTAACCCTCGTGTTCGAGTGCACGCGCCGCTTCCAGCAGCAGGATCGCATTCTTCGCCACCAGGCCCATCAGCATGATGATGCCGATAAAGCTCATCAGGTTCAGGGTGCCGCCGGTCACCAGCAAGGCCACCACCACGCCGATCAGGGACAGCGGCAGCGACAGCATCACACCCAGCGGCGCCGTGAACGATCCGAACTGCATCACCAGGATCAGGTACATCAAGCCGATGCCGCCGAACAGGGCGATCGTCATTTCGCGGAACAGCTCGGCCTGGTCCTTGCCGGCGCCGCCCAGCGCCAGGCCATAGCCCGGCGGGAAGTCGAAGCTCTTGGCCAGCGCCATCGCATCGGCCGTGACTTCGCCGTTCGAGCGGCCTTGCGCATTCGCCGAGACCGTGATCACGCGCTTGCCGTCCTTGTGCACGATTTCCGACGGACCCTTGCCCATGCTGATGCGGGCGATCTGCTCGAGCGGCACCATGGTGTTGGTGCCGGCAATCGCGATCGGCAGGCGCTCGATGTTCTCGATGCTGACGCGGTCTTCCGGATGCAGGCGCACGGCCACGTCGCGGGTTTCGCCGGTCGGGTCGACCCAGTCGCCGACCTCGATGCCGGCAAAGGCCACGCGCAGCGCGGTGGCGGCGTCGCCCACCGACACGCCCATCGAGTTCGCCAGGCCGCGGTCGAGTTCGATCTGCAGCTCGTCCTTCGGGTCCTGCTGCGACAATGTCACGTCGACCGCGCCCGGCACCTGGCGCAGCTTCTCCATGTAGGCCGTGGTCAGCTCCATGAGCTTGCGCGAATCGTTGCCGGTGAATTCGATCTGCACCGGCTTGCCGCCGCCCGACAGGTCGTCGAGCACGGTGTACTCGGCGCCTACCAGTTGCCCCACCTTCTGGCGCAGCTCGGCGCCGATCGCGGCCGCGCTGCGGGTACGGGTATTGCGTTTGCCGATCTCGACGTAGATCGAGCCGCCGCTCGGGCGCGCGACGATGTCGGTGGCGCGCGTTTCCGGCAGCGTGTGGGCCAGTTGGGCCGCCTGCTCCATCTTCAGGCGCGCAAAGGCCAGGCTGGACGAGGCCGGGGTACGCACTTCGATCATGATCTTGTTGCCGTCGCCTTTCGGCAGGAAACTGGTGCCGCCCAGGGTGCTTTGCAGCACGATCGCCAGCACGAAGGTCAGGAAGGCGATCACGCCCATCCAGCGGCGGTGGTGCAGCGCCCAGGCGATCACGCCGCTGTAGCGGCCGGCCAGGCGGTCGAACCAGGCATTGAAGCGGCCCAGGACCTTCGACAGGCCTCTCTTCGGCTCCAGGTGGTGCCCCGGCGGGTCGCCCCAGTAGGCCGACAGCATCGGGTCGAGCGTGAAGGAAATGAACAGCGACACCGCCACCGAGCAGGTCACGGTCAGCGCGAACGGACGGAACCATTCGCCGGCCACGCCCGGCATGAAGGCGACCGGGATGAACACGGCCATGATCGAGAAGGTGGTGGCGGCCACGGCCATGCCAATCTCGGAAGTGCCGACCAGGGCCGCGGTGCGGCGGTCGGCGCCGTTTTCCATGTGGCGCACGATGTTTTCGCGCACCACGATGGCGTCGTCGATCAGCACGCCGATCGCCAGCGACAGGCCGAGCAGGGTCATGAAGTTCAGCGTGAAGCCGCACAGCCAGACCGCGATGAAGGCGGCCAGCACCGAGGTCGGCAGCGACAGCGCCGTGATCAGCGTCGAGCGCCAGGAGTTCAGGAAGGCATAGACCACGAAGATGGTCAGCATGGCGCCGAACACCAGCGACTCGATTACGTTGTTCAGGCTGCTCTGCGCTTCCTCGCCGCCGTCGCGGGTGATGGTCAGCGTGGTGCCCTTCGGCAGTTCCTTGTTGATCTCGGCGACCAGTGCGTGCACGCGCTTGGCGATCGACACGGTCGAGGCATCGCGGGTGCGCACGATCGAGATGCCGACGTTCGGCGCGCCGCTGTGGATCGAGGCGCTGTCGATGTCGGCGAAGCCATCCTCGATGGTGGCCACCTGGTTCAGGCGCACGATGGTGTCGCCGCTACGCTTGACCACGATCTGCGAAAAATCTTCCGGACGCTCGATGCGCCCGATCAGGCGGATGCCCTTTTCGTCGAGCACGCCGCGCACCTTGCCCACCGGCGCATTCGTGTTCTGCCTTTGCAGCGCATTCGTCACCTCGGTGACCGAAACGTTGTATTCGCGCAGCTGGTCGGCGCGCAGCAGCACCGACAATTCGCGCCGCAGCGAACCGTTGACGTTGACGGTGGACACGCCATCGATGGCGCGGAAGCGGTCGGCCAGCACGTCCTCGGCCAGGCGCGAGATCGTCGCGTGGCTCTGGCTGCTCGATGACAGCGCCAGCTGCATGATCGGCTGGGCCGACGGATCGACGCGGCGCAGGATCGGTTCGCGCATCTCGGTCGGCAGTTTGTAGCGCACCGCCGAGATGGCGTTGCGCACGTCGTCCGAGGCTTCGATCAGGTTGCGCTTGAAGTCGAATTCCAGCACCAGGGTGGCGCTGCCCTCATTCGCGTAGGACGTGACTTCGGTCACGCCCTGCACGCTCTGCATCTGCTTTTCCAGGCGGTCGATGATCTCGCGCTCGGCCGTCTCGGGCGAGGCGCCCGGGTACGGCACGTTGACCACGATCACCGGGATATCGACGTCGGGATTCTGGTTGACGCGCAGCTTGGACAAGGCCAGCAAGCCGATGCACATCATGCCGAGAATCAGCACGATCGTGGCGACCGGCTTCTTGACACTGAAATTGGAAAGGAACATGGCTTATTTCCCTTTGGGCTGGGGAGCCGAGGCCACGCGGGCGTTGGCCATTTCGACCTTCTGGCCATCCTTCAGGTTCGAGCTCGGGCTGCGCAGCACGGTGTCGCCGGCGGCCAGGCCGGTCTTGATTTCCCAGGCGCCGGTGCGCTGGTCGCGCATGCCGACTTCCAGGTTGACTTTCGACAGCGCGCCGCCCTTCACGCGCCAGGTATACACCTCGTCGCCGTTACGGACAATGGCGCTTTCCGGCAGCATCAGCGCGTTCGAGGTCTCGGCGTCGATCCGCCCTTCCGCATACAGGCCGGCCACGCGCGGCTGCTCGCCGGTCAAACCAACCAGTACCTCGACCTGGCGCGTGACGTCGTTGGCCGATGGGTCGATGCGTTTCACCACGCCGGTGAACTGCTGGTTGCCGTAGCCGTTGATGTGGAACTTGACCGGCTGGCCCAGCTTCACGGTGGCGATCTTGTCGGTCGAGACGCGGCCTTCGAAGCGCATGCTGTTCGGATCGATGACCTTCACCAGTTCCTTGCCGACGGTGGCGGTGTCGCCGCTTGATACCTTGCGGTCGCTGACGATGCCGTCGAAGGGCGCGCGCACCTGGGTGCGGCTGGTCTGCTGGCGCGCCAGGGCGGCGCGGCTCTTCGCGGCCGACAATTCGCTCAGGGCGCTGTTCTTGCGCACTTCGGCTTCGTCGAACGCGGCGGCCGAGGTCATGCCCGAGGCGCGCAGGGTTTTCAGGCGCTCGAGCTGGCGGTTCGACTGGTCCAGCGCCTGGCTGGCCGCGCGCACGGCTTCGTCGGCCGACAGCAGCGAATCGCGGATCGCGGTTTCGTCGAGCTTCACCAGCAAATCGCCGCGCTTGACCGGCTCGCCGTTCTCCTTCAACACCTGCAGCACCACGGCCGAGACTTCCGCACGCAGGTCGGCGCGGCGTTCCGGCTGGATCGAGCCGGTGACCACCGGGCCGGAGGCCAGCGCATCGCTCTGCACCGTCAGCAGGTCTTCGGGAGCAACCAGCAGTTGACTCGGCTTGTTGTCCTTCTGGTTGGCCTGGGCGGTGGCGTTCGGACCGGCCTTGGCCGGGTCCTTGCCCTCCTTGCTGCAGGCGGCCAGGGCCGACGCGATGGCAAGGACGAGTAGAGTGTTGCGCAGCATGTTGAGTCTCTCCAGATGGACGCTGATGACGTAGTTATTTTTAGAGGGGGATTTCACCAGCGCGCAGTATCCGGGAGCCGGACCCACCCGTCAATCGACGGTCCTGCGCACTGTGGTTTTCGATGGATGAACTGCGTTCTGGTGCGATGAACTGCATGTGGAACGGACAAGCGGACGAGGGGCGGACAGTGGGCGGACACCCGTCCGCCCGTGACGCGCTATCCGGTTCAGGCCACGAACAGGTGGTAGACCAGGAAGCCCATGCCGATGCCGGTGACGATGCCGCCGCAGATTTCGACCAGGGTATGGCCCATGCGTTCGCGCAGCGTGATGTGGCCGGTGACCTCGACCGCCAGGCGATTGATGGCGGCGGCCTGGCGGCCGACGTGCTGGCGCAGGCTGTTGGCGTCGATCATCACGATGAAGGCCAGGGTCACGGCCACGCCGAAGGCCGGATGTCCCATTCCCTCGCGCAGGGCGATCAGGGTCGCCATGCTGGTGACCACCGAGCTGTGGTTGCTCGGGAAGCCGCCGTTGCCGACCAGGTTGAAGGCCCAGCGCCGCTGGCGCGCACTATTGATCAGGAACTTGATGGGGCCGACGACGAGCCAGGTCAGAAAAGGCGTGATGAGATAGGAAAGGTCCATGTATTATCCGAAATTAACTAGTAAATAAGTGCCGGCCGGAATTATGGCAGAAGGCATGCACGCGAGCGACCTGCGCTGCGACCTTCCCCGGTGTGAAACAGGTAAGATGCCTGAAAACTGTGTCATTTCAACCAATATTCGAATAAGAAGAGGAACACAATGCAACACTTCCGTTTATCGTTCATCGTCACTGCCGTGCTCATGGCATTGTCGGGCTGGTGGGGCTATGAGCATGGCGGCATGGCCGGCCTGCTGTCGGCGCTGTGGATCACGGCGATCCTGGGCGTGCTCGAAGTCTCGCTCTCCTTCGACAACGCCGTCGTGAATGCGTCGGTGCTGCGCCACTGGAACGAATTCTGGCGCAAGCTCTTCCTCACCGTCGGTATCCTGGTGGCCGTGTTCGGCATGCGCCTGCTGTTCCCGCTGGTGATCGTCTCGGTGGCCACCGGCCTCGGGCTGCTCGACGTCTGGAACATGGCGATCGACACCCCGCAAGAATATTCGCGCCACCTGACCGAGCACCACGCGGAAGTCTCGGCCTTCGGCGGCGCCTTCCTGATGCTGGTCTTCCTGAACTTCCTGTTCGACGAGGAAAAGGAACTGCATTGGCTCGGCTGGATCGAGGAAAAAGTGGGCAAGTACGGCAGCGAAGGCCTGGCTGTGCTGCTGACCCTGCTGGCGGTGTTCTTCGCCATGTCGCTGATGCCGGAGCAGCGCAAGCTGGCCGTGCTGATCTCGGGTGTGGTCGGGGTCGCCGTGTACATCGGCGTGAACTGGATCAGCGGCTTGCTGGAAGAAGAAGAGCATGACCCGACGGTCGGCAAGATGATTTCCCAGGGCAGTATCGGCGGCTTCCTGTACCTGGAGGTATTGGATGCGTCGTTCTCCTTCGACGGCGTGATCGGCGCCTTTGCGATTACCAACGACGTGGTCGTGATCATGCTGGGCCTGGCCATCGGCGCGATGTTCGTGCGCTCGATGACGGTGTTCCTGGTCTACAAGGGCACGCTGCAGGAATTCGTCTTCCTCGAACACGGCGCCCACTACGCGATCGGCATTTTGGCCCTGATCATGTTTGCCAGCGTGCACTTCCATATTCCGGAGTGGTTCACGGGCTTGTCCGGGTTGGCCTTCATCCTGGTGTCGCTGTGGTCGTCGATCCGCTACCGCAAGCGGGTCGAGGCGGAAGAAGCGCGCGACAGCCTGAGCGTCTCTTCATAAGCCTGGCTTAAGCCTGGACCTTTTGACAATCCGCGCGGCCATGGCAGAATGGGCGCCGCGCGGAACCGCCGCGCCAGCTCATCCACCACCGCATCCACTTCTGAACTGAACCGATCATGCCGAAAGCCCTGCCCAAGCGCGCCCTCGCCGTCCTGCTCTCCCTGCTCGTCGCCCTCGTGATGGTGTTCGGGCTATACACCTGGTTCACCTTGAGCTGGTCGTATTCCGAAGGCACGCGCGCCGGCTACCTGCAGAAGTTCTCGAACAAGGGCTGGCTGTGCAAGACCTGGGAAGGCGAGATCCTGCTGTCGAGCATGCCGGGGGCGATTCCCGAACGGTTTGCGTTTACCGTGCGCGACGAAAGCCTGGTGCAGAAGCTGCAGTCGACCATGGGCCAGCGCGTGGAAATCAGCTACGAACAGCACCGCGGCGTGCCGACCAGCTGCTTTGGCGAGACCGAGTATTTCGTCACAACGGTGAACACCGGACCGGTGAATCCGGTGGCGCCAAGCGACGCGCCGGCGCAGTGATACGCTTCAGATATCGATAATGGTTGATTGAGACGTAGGGTGGACGGCTCCACCCGTTTATATGCATTGACGCGCCGCGCGCGCCGTCCACGCGTCCAACGCACGGCCCCATGGCGCGAAACGCAAACGAAGGAACGAAGGAACCTGGCGCCGTGATATCGCGCGGCAAATCGGGCGGTCGCTGAACGCGTGGGCGGCGCAAACGCCGTCAGCACGCACACGCCAGGGTGTAGCCGACCACCCTACTCGCCGTTCGTACGCCGCTGGTTCATGATGACCTCAGCCAAGCGCGCCGCCGCCTGCTGCGCCGACGGCTGCTTTTTCAGGCGTCCCAGCACCTCGCGGGTGATGTTTTCCGACGCCGCACGCTGACGCGCTTCGGCCTTGCGCTCATTGATCGCATCTTCCGTCGCCGACAACTCCGCCGCCTGCTCTTCCAGCCGCTTCGTTTCCAGCTCCAGCAACTCGCGCCGTGCATCGGCCATCTGCAGCGTGGTGGCCGCCGTGCGGCGCTGCATCTCGGCGTGGGCCTGGGCGCGTTCGAGCAGCGCGCGCTGGGCGTCGCGCTTCTCCACTGCGGCCTGCGCCGCTTCCTGCTCGGCCGCTTCGCGCACCGCGGCCAGGCGCGCCGCTTCGGCCTCGGCCTCGGCACGCACCCGCGCCGCTTCCGCCGCGGCCTGCTCCGACGCCAGCCGCGCCGCGGCGGCCTCGTTGGCGCGCGCTTCGGACTCGGCCTGCAAACGCTGGGCCGCCAGTTTCTGCTCGACCAGCGACAGCGCGTCACGCGCCGCCTCGGCCGCCGCGCGCTCGGCCTGCAGCGCGGCCTCGGTTGCTTCCAGGCGCGCCTGTTCGGCCCGGGCGCGCTCGGCCTGGACCTGGGCCAGCTGCGCCGCCGCGGCAGCTTCGGCCTGGGCGGCGGCGGCCGCCGCCTCCTCGCTCGCCGCTTCCTCGAACACCCGGGCCGCCGCCTCGCGCCTGGCCGCCAGCGCGGCCTGCTGGGCCTCGGCGATGCGGCGCTCGGCCTCGAATTCGTCGCGCATCAGCGCGGCCTGTCCCTCTTCCGCCTCGACCCGGGCCTGGGCGGCGGCGGCCAGCGCGCGCTCGTTGTCGAGTTTTTCCTGCAGGCGCGACAAGGCCGCCTGTTCGGAGCGCACGCGTTCGCGTTCCGCCGCGGCGAGCTGCTCGGCCTCGGCTTCGCGGCGCGCGGCAAGTTGCGCCGCTTCGCGCTGCAGCGTCGTTTGTTCGGCGGCCAGCGCCAGCGCCGCCTCGGCCGCCGCGTTCTCGGCCGCGCGCGCTTCGGCCGCGGCAGTGGCCTGGGCCGCACGTTCCTCGGACAGCTGGCGGGCACGGGCCTGCTGTTCGGCGTCGCGCCCGGCCGCTTCGGCCGCGATGCGGTCGGCCTCGGCGCGCTGCCGGGCGTGTTCGGCCGCCGTCAGTTCGGCCTGCAGGCGGGCGTCGACCTGCATCCCGGCGTCTTCCTCGGCCTGGGCGCGCAGCAGCGCCGCTTCGCGCAGCTTGCGGTCGGCTTCGATGCGGGCCTCGGTGGCGGCGACGATCTTCGCTTCGGCTTCGCGCCGCGCTTCGGCGGTGGCCGAGGCCATCTGCTCCAGGCGCTCGCGGTGCAGGGCGGCGTCGCGCAATTCCTTTTCCAGCTCCAGGCGCGAGCGCACGGTGTCGGCCGCCACCCGCTGCGAGTCGGCCTGGGCCTGGGCGATGCTTTCCCGTTCGTGTTCGACGTGGGCCAGGGCGCGCGCTTCTTCCAGCATGCGCGCTTCGGCGGCGGCGCGGGCAAAGGCCGAGGCCAGCGCGATCTGGTCGGCGCGCTCGCGCTGCACCGCCAGCTCCAGCGCTTCGGCCTCGAGCTTGGCCAGCTTTTCGGCGGTGGCGCGCGCCGCTTTCTCGGCGCGCTCGCGCTCGCGCGCCAGCACCGCCACGCGCGCATCGGCGCTGGCGCTGTGCAGCACCTCTTCGCGCGCCGC
Source organism: Massilia sp. YIM B02769 (assembly GCF_030411995.1). Lineage (GTDB taxonomy): Bacteria > Pseudomonadota > Gammaproteobacteria > Burkholderiales > Burkholderiaceae_D > Telluria. The sequence continues at coordinate 64,879 of NZ_JASNRC010000012.1, read as the reverse complement.
ATGCACGGCGGCCACGCGCTCGGCGGCCTGGCGCCGCGCTTCCTCGGTCTGGGCCAGCAATTCCTCGGCGGCGCGCGCGGCTTCCATCGCCATCGCCGCTTCCGCTTCGATCTGTTCGGCGGCGCGGCGGCGCGCTTCCTCGGCGGCGCGGGCGCGCGTTTCGGCGGCCAGGCGGCTTTCGGTGTCGGCCTGGACGCGGGCGCGCAGCTCGGCGGTTTCCTGGCGCATCGCCTCCAGGCGCTCGGTGGAGGCCTGGGCCGCAGCGCGCAGGGTTTCCAGGCGGTCGCGGTTGGCTTCGATGGCCTGCTCGGACGCCTGGGCATTCGCCAGCGCGGCGGCGGCGGTGGCGGCATCCGAGGCGGCGCGTTCCTCGGCCAGCGCGCGCGCATGGGCTTCGGCGGCGGCGCGGCTTTCGGCGGCGACGTTCGCCTTGGCTTCGGCCTCGACGCGGGCGATGGCTTCCTTGATCGCGGTCTTTTCCAGCTCGCCACGCTCCAGGGCCGGCGCGGCCGCGGGCGCTGGCGTGCCCGCGGAGGGCACGTGCTTGCTGGCGGGCGGCGGCAGGTCGATCGTGAAATCGGTATCGTCGTGGGGAGCGGGTTGGTGTTCCATGCTATTTCTCGGTCTGGAAATCGGGCGTGCCAGATCATTATCTGCGAAAGACGCGAATCGTGTCACGCCGAGCTGCGCGGCAAAACCCTTGCAATTCCGGCCTTCAAGAATGACAACCGACTGTCGGTTTGAAAGCCGCTTTTATACGGGCCAGAGCGGCGCTTCGTCCATCAGGGAGACTTGCTCGCGCAGCTCGAGGATGCGGTCCTGCCAGTAGCGCTGGGTGTTAAACCAGGGGAAAGCCGCCGGGAAGGCCGGGTCGTTCCAGCGCATCGCCAGCCAGGCCGAGTAATGGATCAGGCGCAGGGTGCGCAGCGCCTCGACCAGGTACAGCTGGCGCGGATCGAAGTCGCAGAAATCCTCGTAGCCGGCCAGCACGTCGCTCATCTGGCGCACCATGTCCTGGCGCTCGCCCGAGAGCAGCATCCACAGGTCCTGCACCGCCGGGCCCATGCGACTGTCGTCGAAGTCGACGAAGTGCGGGCCGTCGTCGGTCCAGAGCACGTTGCCGACGTGGCAATCGCCGTGCAGGCGCAGCAGGGGAAGCTCCCCTGCCCGCTCGTAGCAGCGCGCCACGCCCTGCAAGGCCTGCTCGACCACGCTCGCATAGGTCGCGCGCAGTTCGGGCGGCAGGAAATCGTGGCGCATCAGCCAGTCGAAGGGTTCGCGGCCGAAGGTGTGCTGGTCGAGTGCCGGTCGCAGCGCATAGGATTGGGCGCCGCCCACGGCATGGATGCGGCCGATGAAGCGCCCGATCCACTCCAGCGTGGCCGGGTCGCCCAGCTCCGGCGCCCGTCCGCCGCGGCGCGGGAAGACGGCGAAGCGGAAGTGATCAAAAGTGTGCAGGGTGCGGCCGTTGATCGTCATGGCCGGCACCACCGGCACTTCCTGCGCGTCCAGTTGGGCCACAAAGGCGTGCTCTTCGAGGATGGCCTCATCGCTCCAGCGCTCGGGGCGGTAGAACTTGACCACCACTGGCGGCCCCTCCTCCCGGCCCACTTGATAAACACGGTTTTCGTAGCTGTTCAGGGCCAGCAGACGGCCGTCGCCGTACAGGCCGAGGCTTTCCAGGGCGTCGAGCACGCGCTCGGGGCCGAGCCGGGAAAACGGGTGCGAACCTGATGCGTCCGGCAAACTAGACAGATTATCCATAGCCACCATTGTAAGGCGGCGCGCAGATTTTCGTGTGCTGGGCGCCCGCCACGCGTTAAACTGGCGGCTTCACCGCAACAAGGCACCCCATGCAACTCGAACAGCCCCTCACCGAAAAAGAATTCGACGAACTCGACCAGTTCCTCCTCTCCGAGCGCAGCCCGGAAGACGCGATGACGATGGACACCCTCCACGGTTACCTGACCGCGATTGCGATCGGCCCGGAAACCATCATGCCGGCCGAGTGGCTGCCGCGCGTCTGGGGCCAGGACGGCAAGCAGGCGCCGAAATGGAAGAACCCGCGCGAGGAAGAGCGCATCATCAACCTGATCATGCGCTTCATGAACGAAGTGCTGATCACCTTCGAGGTCGCGCCCAAGGAATTCGAGCCGCTGTACTGCGAGCACGAGCACAACGGCCAGACCCTGATCGACGCCGAAGCCTGGTGCTGGGGCTTCTGGGAAGGCATGGAACTGCGTCCGGGTTCCTGGGACCCGGTCTGGGAATCGGAAGTCGCCGATCTGATGCGTCCGCTGTACCTGCTCGGCGCCGACGAGATCGAGGAAGAAGAACTGCCGCTGGTCGAAGACCCGGTCAAGGCCCATCACCTGGCGCTGGAGATCGAAGCGAACCTGCCGGCCATCTACCGCTACTGGCTGCCGCTGCGCAAACCGGCCGTGGAGACCATCCGCAACGAAGGACCGAAAACCGGCCGCAACGACGACTGCCCTTGCGGCAGCGGCAAGAAGTTCAAGAAGTGCTGCGGGGCCGAGCAGGCGTAAACTGGTGTTGCTTGCATACGAACCGGGGCGCGTCTCCGGTTTTTTTTCGCCTGCTGGACGCGTGGACGGGGGACCCGTCCATCCTACTCCTGCGGCACGCGCATCGCTGCAACAATCAACCGGGGCCTGGCCCCAATTTTTATTGCCCCGGCGGCGCGGCCAGCGTCGGCGCCTCGCCGAACGGCCGGCAATCGACCGGGATGTCGATGACGAAGGTGGTACCGCGCTCGACCGCGCTGTCGACGCCAACGCTGCCGCCATGGCTCTCGGCCACCGCGCGCACGTAGGGCAGGCCGATGCCCCAGCCGGCTTTCACGCCCTGGCGCGCCGCTTCCGCGCGGCGGTACATCTGGAAAATGCTTTCCTGCTCCTCTAGCGGGATCGGCTCGCCGTGGTTATGGACGGTGAGCAGCAGGCGCTCGTGCACCTCGTCGATCTTGATGGTGATCGGCGTGCCGGGCGTGCCGTACTTGGCCGCGTTCGACAGCATGTTCTCGATCGCGCGCCAGAGCGCCTTGCGGTCCCACCAGCCCTGCACCGAATGCGGCGTCATGTGCACCGGCAGGCCGTGGTGCGCCACCGCGTCGAGCTGGACTTCGCGCACCAGCTCGCAGATGTCGAATGCGCTCAATTCCAGCGGCACCTTCTGGCCGCCATGGAAGGCCATCGAGTCGAGCAATTCGCTGACCATGCCGCCCATGCGCTGCACGCTCGACAGCGCCTTGGCGGCCACGGTGCGGATGCGCGCCGGGTCGTCCGTCATGAGGATGATTTCGAGCGCCATCGAGGTGGCGTGCAGCGGCCCGCGCAAATCGTGGGTCAGCGCGGCCGTGAAGCGTTCGCGCAGGCCCTGGTGCACAAGGGTGAAAGCGTTCACGGCTTGCTTGATGCCGGCGTCGATCGAGCTGTCGACCACCAGCACCTCGGCGTGGCTGAGCGAGATGCCGTCGCGCGCCAGCGCTTCCAGGATGCAGCGGCGCAGGATCTGGTATTCGTCGATCAGGGCGACATGGTCGTAGCTGGTGATGCGGGCGCGCTCGCCGCCGTGCTCGGCCGCCACCGTGGTGCCGTCCGCCCCATTCTGGCGGCCATAGCCCGGCGTCAGGCTTTCGGCGATGTTGTCGTAGAAGACAGGCAGTGTGTCGATCAGCACCGGGTGGCGCAGCTGGGCCGCTTCCTCGATCTGCGCGCGCACGGCGCGTTCCCAGTCGGCGAACACCTCCTCGCGCAGGGCGAGCATGCGCTGCGAAGTGGCCGACAGATCGGCGACATCGTGTTTCTGGTCGCTGGCGTTGGTCACGCGTCCTCCCTGGTCCGCTGCTTATCCAGCCTGCATGGTACGCCGGATAGCGCCCGGGCGGCGCTCAGCAGTAAGAACGGCGCGCGCTGATGACTCCTCAGGCCGCCGTTTCCAGCTGCCGTTCGCACAACGCCGCCAGCAGGTCGGAACGGCCGACCAGGCCGACCACGGCGCCGCCTTCCCCGGTGATCGCCACCTGGTGGTGGCCTTCGTCGCCCAGCAGCGGCACCAGCCGGGCCAGCGGTTCATCGGCGTCGAGCACGGCAACGATGCGGTGCATGGCGTCGGCCACGCGCGGCGCGGCGCCCGGCACCAGCGCCCGAAGGCGCGCGCCCCATCCGCTCTGGCGCAGCAGGTCTTCCTGCGACAGGAAGCCGAGCAGGCGCTTGCCTTCGTCCAGCACCGGCACTCCTTGCAGGCGGTGGCGCAGCAGCAGTTCGCGCGCATGCTCCAGGGTGTCGCGCGGGCCGACAGCAATGACGTGGCGCGACATCAGCTCGGCGCAGCGGCGTTCGCGGAAGTGGCGGCGCAGCGCCAGCTGGCGGGCATCGTCGACGATGGCCAGCAGGTCGTCGCGGCTGACGTCGAGCACTTCGCCGTAGCGCAGCATGGCCGCTTCCAGGTCGTCCTCGGTGATGCCGAGGCGCGCGGCCGGGGCCGGGTCGCCGGTGGCGTGCAGGTTGCGGTCGGCCGCGTGCGGTGCATGCGGGTAGCGCCGGCCCGTGAGGTTGTTGTAGAGGAGCGCGGCGCCGACGATCACGGCCGAGTTCAGCGCCACCGGCAGCAGGGCAAAGTGCCAGCTGGCCGTATGCACCGCCGCGCCGCCCAGCACCGCGGTCAGGGCCACGGCGCCGCCGGGCGGATGCAGGCAGCGCAGCGCGAACATGGCGGCGATCGCCAGGCAGCCGGCCAGCGGCGCGGCCAGCAGCGGATCGGGTACCAGGTGCCAGCAAGCGACGCCGACCAGGGCCGACAGGGTGTTCCCGCCGACCACCGGCCACGGCTGGGCCAGCGGACTGGCCGGCACGCAGAACAGCAGCACGGCCGAGGCGCCCATGGGCGCGATCAGCCACGCAGCCAGGCCAGGCGCCAGCATGTGGCTCAGGAGTGCGGTGACGAACAGGCCGACGCAGGCGCCGACGGTGGCGCGCAGGCGTTCGGTGCGGCTGGCGGCAAGCGGCTGCGGCAGGAAGCCGTGCAGCCATTGCTTGAAACTTGCTTGCATGGCGGAACGAGTTGGAACAGGCAAAGACCGCTATTACACCACAGGGACGGCGCCCGCGCCGGGCGCCGGCAGCTTGGCCGGTGCGCCGGCCAGCGGTCTCATGCTCAAATCCGTCAAAGCGTGTTAGCGCACTGACAGGTCAAACGTGCAGGGCGATGCTGGACGCAGGTAGCACGAGCGGCGCGCCGCGCTGCGTGATTCCAAATTTGACGAAAAAAAGGGAGTATCGAAGATGAAAAAAGCACTTCCATTGACACTGCTGGCCGGCGCAGCCCTGGTCGCCACCTCCGCCTTTGCCCAATCCCAGCCGCCGAAGGCCGAAGCGGCGATGCAGAAGGTGCTCGACGCACAAGCCTCGCTGAAACCGAAGCCGATCGAGACCCTCACCCCGGAAGAAGCGCGCAAGCAGCCGACGCCCGCCGACGGCGTCAAGAAGGTCCTGGCCGACATGAAGAAATCGACCGCACCGGAAGCCGGCGTGACGGTCAAGGACATGACGATCGGCAGCGGCGACGCCAGCTTCCCGATCCATGTGTACACGCCGGAAGGCAAGGGCCCGTTCCCGGTGATGGTGTACTATCACGGCGGCGGCTTCGTGATCGCCGACACCAAGGTCTACGACGCCACCCCGCGCGCGCTGGCCAAGATGGCGAACGCGATCATGGTCTCGGTGGACTACCGCCGCGCGCCTGAACACAAGTTCCCGGCTGCCCCGAACGATGCCTTCGCCGCCTACCAATGGGTGCTGGCCCACGCCAAGGAAATCAACGGCGACCCGATGCGGGTGGCGGTCGGCGGCGAAAGCGCCGGCGGCAACCTGGCGACCGTGGTCTCGATGATGGCGCGCGACAAGAAAGTCCAGATGCCGGTGCACCAATTGCTGGTCTACCCGGTCGTCAACGACGACATGAACACGCCTTCGTACAAGCAGAACGCGAACGCCAAGCCGCTCAACAAGCCGATGATGGAATGGTTCTTCAAGCACTACGGCGGCGATCCGAAGAACCCGTACGCGCTGCCGATGAAGGCCACTTCGCTGAAAGGCCTGCCGCCGGCGACGATCGTCGCGGCCGAGATCGACCCGCTGCTGTCCGAGGGTAAAGCCTATGCGGACAAGCTGAAGAAGGATGGCGTGGCCGTCAGCTACAAGGAATACAGCGGCGTGACCCACGAATTCTTCGGCATGGGCGCCGTGGTGCCGAAGGCCAAGGAAGCGGAACAGTTCGCGGCCGACGAGCTGAAGAAGGCGTTCGCGGCGAAGAAGTAAGCGCTGCACGTCTTTGGGCGACCGTGGGGTCGCCCAGCGGTTCTCCAGTGCTTGATGTACGATGCGCAATGTTGTTTTTTTGCGCAAACCGCCTCACTCCGGAGAACCCATGAACAAGACCGTCCTGCGCGCGCTGGCCGCTGCCTGCGCTGCCGCCTGCATCGCCGCCCCTTCCTTCGCCGCCGCCCCGATGGCGAAGACCCCTGCCCCCGGCTATTTCCGCGTCATGCTGGGCCAGTTCGAGATCACGCCGCTGTCCGACGGCACCGTCGACCTGCCGGTCGACAAGCTGCTGAGCGACAAGGCCGAGAAGACCCAAGCCACGCTGGCGAAGTCCTTCCTGAAAGCCCCGCTCGAAACCTCGGACAACGCCTTCCTGGTCAACACCGGCAAGAAGCTGATCCTGGTCGACACCGGCGCCGGCGTGCTGTTCGGGCCGACGCTGGGCAAACTGCTGGCCAACATGAAGGCGGCCGGCTACACGCCGGAACAGGTCGACGAGGTCTACCTGACCCACTTCCACAGCGACCACCTGGGCGGCTTGACGAGCTCGGCAAAACCGGCCTTCCCGAACGCCATCGTGCGCGCATCGAAGCTTGAGGCGGACCACTGGCTGAGCCAGGCCAACATGGACAAGGCGCCGGCCGACGGCAAGGACACGTTCAAGAATGCGATGGCGGCGCTCGATCCCTATATCAAGGCGGGCAAATTCAAGACCTTCGAGGGCGATGTCGAGGTGTCGCAGGGTTTCCGTTCGCTGGGCGGGCATGGGCACACGCCGGGGCACACCACCTTCGTCGTCGAGAGCGGCGGGCAAAAGATGATGCTGATCGGCGACCTGATCCACGTGGCGGCGGTGCAGTTCGAGAACCCGGCGGTGACGATCGGCTTCGATGGCGACCAGAAGGCGGCCTCGGCGGCGCGCAAGAAGCTGTTCGACATGGCGGCCAGGGAGGGTTCGCTGATCGGCGGCGCGCATTTGCAGTTCCCGGGGCTGGGGCATGTGCGTACCGAGGGCAAGGGGTATCGGTTTGTGCCGGTGAATTACACGCAGATGCGTTGATGTGTCGATGCGTTGACCGATAGCGGCGCGTGCGTGGCTAGTTAGCCGCTATCGACCGACGCGTGGGCACGGGGCGCCCACCCTACGGTATCAGAAGTTGTTGGCCCATACATACGTAGGGTGGGGCAAATGATGCTGGGGGCATCATTTGCGTGCCCACGCGGTGCTTGTTAGCCGGACCAGGGCCGCAAACGGTGATTAAGCCAGCGCGCCATGCACGCCGGCCAGCAACTCCGCCAGCTGGTCGAAATCCACCGGCTTGACCAGGTGGTGCCGGAAGCCCGCCTCGCGCGCGGCGCGCTTGTCCTGCTCCTGCCCGTAACCCGACACCGCAATCAGCACGCTGCCAGCCGTTTCGGGCTGGGCATGCAGGCGCCGCGCCAGTTCGTTGCCGTCGATCTCGGGCAGGCCGATGTCGAGCAGGAAGACGTCGGGCGGCGCGGTGCGGGCGCGCTCCAGGGCGCGCCGCGAATCGTGCTCGACTTCCACCTCGTGCCCGGCCGCGTCGAGCAGCATCGACAGCGTTTCGGCGGCGTCGACGTTGTCGTCCACCACCATCACTTTCAGGCGCCCGCCCGATACAGCCTTGTCAGCAGCAAGCGGTTCGACCGGCGCCGCCGGCGCGACCAGCGGCAGCCTCACCGTAAAGGTACTGCCCCGCCCCGGCCCCGGACTGGCGCAGCCGACCGTCCCGCCATGCAGCTCGACCAGGTTGCGCACCAGCGCCAGCCCCAGTCCGAGGCCGCCCTGCGAGCGGTCGCTGGAACGCTTGGCCTGGGCGAACAGATCGAAGGCGCGCTCGGTCAGCTCCGGCTCCATGCCGATGCCTTCATCGCACACGGCCAGTTCCAGCATGCCGTCCTGATGCCGCACTTCGATGTCGATGGCGCATTCCTCGGGCGTGTACTTGACGGCGTTGTTCAGCAGATTCGCCAGCACCTGTACCAGGCGCGCGCGATCGCCCTCCACGCTCAGCGGCACGACCGGCAGGTGCACGCCCAGGGCCTGGCGCCGCGCCAGCAGCAGCGGGCGCACCTGTTCCACGGCTTCGTCGACGATGGCGCGCACATCCAGCACCGCCTTGTCGAGCACGATCAGGCCGCGCGTCACGCGCGACACGTCAAGCAAATCGTCGACCAGGCGCGTCATGTGCTTCACCTGACGCCCGATGATGGCGCTGCTCTGGCGCACCCGGGTTTCGTTCAGCATGCCCATGTCGAGCAGCATGGCGGCCGACTTGATCGGCGCCAGCGGGTTGCGCAACTCGTGGGCGAGCATGGCCAGGAATTCGTCCTTGCGCTGGTCGGCCGCCTTCAGCTTTTCCTCTACCGCCTTGCGGTCGGTGATGTCGCGGAAGAAGATCGCGATGCCGCCGTCCTGCACCGGAAAGGCGCGGATCTCGGTCCAGCCGGAACGCCCGCCCACCGGCGCCAGCTGGTATTCGATCTGGCCGGCGCGGCGCTCGGCCATCACCCGATGCAGCATGGCGCCGGTGTCGGTGCCCTCCACTTCGGGGAACAGTTCCCAATGGTCGCGGCCGATCACCTGGTCGATCGTCAGGTGGCAGATGCGCAGGCCCTCGGCATTCATCTGCAGCAGCTTCCAGTCGCGGTCGAGCAGGCCGAAGCCCTCGCCGATGGTGTCGAAGATGGTGCGGCTGCGGTCGCGCTCGGCGCGCAGCGCGGCCTGGGTGCGCGCGCCGTCGAGCGCGGTCCAGGTGCGCTCGGCGGTGTCGCGCGTGAAGCGCAATTCGTCGTCGTTCCAGCGGTACGGTTCGTTGCGGTTGATGCTGAGGAAAGCCGACAGGCGGCCGGCGCGCACCAGCGGCACCGTCACCACCGAGCCGATGGCCTCCCGGGTGTAGCGTCCCGGCCAGCTGGCGGTGCGCGGGTCGTGCAGGATGTCCTCGATCACCACCAGCTCGCCGGCGCGCAGGGCGGCGCCGATCCCGGGGCCGAAGTCGTCGAGCCGGTAGCGCGCCTGCGACAGGCCTTCCATGCCCTCGCGCAGCCATTGGCTGGCCACCGTGAACACCGCGCCGTCTTCCTCGACCTCGCCGTACAGCACGCGCGCCAGGCGCAATTCTTCTCCCAGCAGCGCGCTGGCCGTGGCCAGCACTTCGGACGGCAGGTGCAGCGGACGCAGGGCATCGGACAGCTTCAGTTCGAGGGCGGAACGGCGTTCGGCGCGCAGGCGCTCGGTGGTTTCCACGGCGGTGCAGTACATGCCGGCCACGCGTCCGGCGCCGTCGTGCAGCGGAGAATACGAGAACGTGAAATAGGCCGGCTGGGTGGCGCCATCGCGCACGATCGGTATTTCCAGGTCGGCGAAGTGGACGCGCTTGCCGGACAGGGCGCGGTCGATGATCGGCACCAGCTGCGGCCAGGCGTCGGACCAGACGCGCTGGAAGGGTTCGCCGAGTGCTGCCGGATGGCGTTCGCCGAGCATCGCGACATAGGCGTCGTTGTAGAGCATGCGCAGGTCCGAACCCCAGGCGATGAACATCGGCAACGCCGAGTCGAGCGCCATCGCGACCGCGGTCGCCAGTTGGGGCGGCCAGTCGTCGGGATGTCCAAGGGGAGACTCCCGCCAGTCGTGTGCGCCGATCAGGGCGCGCAGGCTGGCGGGGGGCGCATCATGTGCGCCGCGCAAGAATCCGTGCATGTTGCCATTTTCCCATAATGGTCTTTGGCATGTAGCACGAATGTACCGGCATCCGACCGTCGCAGCCGGCGCGGTACAGTTTGCGCATCACAGTTTGCGCGTTACAGCTTGCGCATCACAGCTTAATGAAGTGCTCGCGGTAGTACTTCAGTTCCTCGACCGATTCGATGATGTCGGCCAGGGCGGTGTGCTTCTGGTGCTTCTTGAAGCCCGAGGCCAGCTCCGGCTTCCAGCGGCGGCACAGTTCCTTCAGGGTCGAGACGTCCAGGTTACGGTAGTGGAAGAAGGCTTCCAGCTTCGGCATGCCGCGCGCCATGAAGCGGCGGTCCTGGCAGATGGAGTTGCCGCACATCGGCGACTTGTTCGCCGGGACGTACTGCTTCAGCCAGGCGATCAGCTGGGCTTCGGCATCGGCTTCGGTGACGGTCGAGGCCTTCACGCGGTCGATCAGGCCCGACTTGCCGTGGGTGCCCTTGTTCCAGTTGTCCATCTTGTCCAGGGTGGCGTCGGACTGGTGGATGGCGAACACCGGGCCTTCGGCGATCACGTTCAGGTCGGCATCGGTGACGACGACGGCCACTTCGATGATGCGGTCGTTGTCCGGATCGAGGCCGGTCATTTCCATGTCGACCCAGACCAGGTTCATGTCGTTGCGGACGGGGGCGGGTGCTGCAGCGCCAGCGGCTGTGCTTTCGGCTGCGGTGGATTCGGTGGCTTGTGACATAATTCTCTCTTTGCCTTAAACAATCCTGCATTTTCTCACAGGCACAGAATGTCTTCACTTGCGTTTTCGGTCTTGTTCGTCGTTTTCTTCGTGCTGACGCTCGGCCTGCGCTTCTGGCTGGCCAACCGCCAGATCCGCCACGTGCTGCGCAAGCGCAGTGCCGTGCCGGCCGAATTCGCGCCGAAGGTCTCGCTGGAGACGCACCAGAAGGCGGCCGACTACACGGTGGCCAAAACCCGCTTCGGCATCGTTGCCCTGCTGTGGGGCGGCCTGGTGCTGATCGGCTTCACCCTGCTGGGCGGGCTGCAGGCCATTTCCAGCGCCCTGCTGCCGGTGGCCGGCCCGGGGATGCACCATCAGATCCTGCTGGTGGTCGCGTTCGCCGCCATCTCCGGTGTGCTCGACCTGCCCTTCGATTACTACCGCCAGTTCGTGCTGGAACAGCGCTTCGGCTTCAACAAGATGACGCCCGGTTTGTGGATCGCCGACATGGTGAAGGGCACCCTGGTCGGCGCCGTGATCGGCCTGCCGCTGGTGTGGGTGGTGCTGAAACTCATGGAGACCACCGGCTCGCTGTGGTGGTTCTGGGCCTGGTGCGTGTGGAGCGGCTTCCAGTTGCTGATGATGGTCCTGTACCCGACCGTCATCGCGCCGATCTTCAACAAGTTCACGCCGCTCGACGACGCCAGTCTCAAGACCCGCATCGAAGGCCTGATGGCGCGCGTGGGGTTCGCTTCGAAAGGCCTGTTCGTGATGGACGGCAGCCGCCGCAGCGCCCACGGCAACGCCTACTTTTCCGGCTTTGGCGCGGCCAAGCGCATCGTCTTCTTCGATACCTTGATCGAGCGCCTGGCGCCACAGGAAATCGAGGCCGTGCTGGCCCACGAACTCGGTCACTTCAAGCTGCGCCACATCGTCAAGCGCATCGTGGTGATGTTCGCGCTGTCGCTGGCCTTCCTCGCCCTGCTCGGCTACCTGAAGGAGCAGAGCTGGTTCTACACCGGCCTGGGCGTGACGCCCATGCTGGGCGCGCCGAACGACGCCATGGCCCTGCTGCTGTTCATGCTGGTGCTGCCGATCTTTACGTTTGTGCTCGGCCCTTTGAGCGCGATCACCTCGCGCAAGCACGAGTTCGAGGCGGATGCCTTTGCGGCAAAGCACAGCAGTGCGGATGACCTGGTCTCGGCCCTGGTCAAGATGTACGAGGACAACGCCTCGACCCTGACGCCGGACCCGCTGCACTCTGCCTTCTACGATTCGCATCCGCCGGCGTCGGTGCGGATTGCGCACTTGAATGCCGCCCATCTCAACGCGGCGGCCGCATGAAGCTGATCGACCGGCATTGCAGCCATGGCGCGCCGGAACTCGATCCGGCGGCGCTCGAGGCGCACCTGGCCGCGCTGCCGGACTGGCGCCTGGTTGGCAACCGCATCGAGCGCGAATACGCCTTTACCGATTACCACGAGACCATCGGCTTCGTCGATGCACTGGCCGCGATGATCCACGAACAGGACCACCACCCCGAACTGCGCGTGCGCTACCGCCACTGCCTGGTCGCCTTTACCACCCATTCGGCCGGCAACGCCGTGTCGATGAATGACTTTATCTGCGCTGCGAAAGCCGACGCAATCTACGAGGAACGCCGCGCATGAGCATGACCGGTACCATCATCGCGGCCCACGGCCGCCACTACCTGGCCGATGTCGACGGCGCCAAATTCCAGTGCGTCACGCGCGGCAAGAAGACCAACGTGGCGGTCGGCGACGTGGTCCATTTGAAGCAGACCTCGAACGACCAGGCCGTGATCGAGGAAATCGCCGAGCGCACCACCCTGATCTACCGCTCCGACCAGTACAAATCGAAGCTGCTGGCGGCAAACATCTCGCGCCTGTTCATCGTCGTGGCGACGGAGCCGAGCTTCGCCGACGACCTGGTGTCGCGCGCGCTGGTGGCAGCGGAAGCGGCGGGCATCGAGGCCCACCTCATCCTGAACAAGACCGACGTCGTCGACCTGCTGCCGCGTGCGCGCGAACGCGCCGCCGTGTATGGGGCGCTGGGTTATCCGGTACACGAAGTCTCGGCGCGCGCGAATCCGGAACACGCGCTGGCCGTGCTGCAGCCGCTGCTGGCCGGGCAGTCGTCGATCTTCATCGGCCAGTCGGGCATGGGCAAGTCCTCGCTGATCAATTTGCTGGTGCCGGACGCCGACATCGCGGTGCGCGAAATCTCCTCGGCACTGGACACCGGCAAGCACACCACCACCTTTACCCGCCTGTACTGGCTGCCGGGCGGCGCGGCGATCATCGATTCGCCGGGCTTCCAGGAGTTCGGGCTGTACCACCTGAGCGAAGGCATGCTGGAGCGGGCGTTCGTCGAGTTCAAGCCGTATCTCGGCGGCTGCAAGTACTACAACTGCCGCCACCTGGCCGAGCCGCAATGTGCGGTACTGGACGCGGTGGCGGCCGGGAAGATCGCGAAGCACCGGCATGAGCTGTATGGGCAGCTGCTGCACGAGTCGGCGCAGACGCTGTATTAAGTAGGGTGGACGGCTCGTAATCCAGTCCCCCGGACTGGGTTACTCCACGCGTTGATTACTGCCGGTTCCGATTTCGGGCTCGATGGACTTGAAGCCAACTATCGACGCGTCGACGGCGCAGCCGTCCACCCTACGTGTTTCACCGGTCCCCACAAAAAACAAAAGCCCTTATAATCGAAGGGATAACAGACAAGCGAACAACGATATGCCAGGCTCCAAACCGATCAAGCACTTCCTGCAGTTCTCCGACTTCACGCTCGACGAGTTCAATTATGTGATCGAGCGCGCGACCGTCATCAAGCGCAAGTTCAAGGCCTACGAGGTCTACCACCCGCTGGTCGACCGCACGCTGGTGATGGTGTTCGAGAAGAGTTCGACCCGCACGCGCCTGAGTTTCGAGGCCGGCATGCACCAGCTCGGCGGCGCCGCGATCTACCTGAACACCCGCGACAGCCAACTGGGCCGCGGCGAGCCGGTGGAAGACGCCGGCCAGGTGATGAGCCGCATGTGCGACATCATCATGGTGCGCACCTTCGGCCAGGACATCATTGAGCGCTTCGCCGCGCACTCGCGCGTCCCGGTGATCAACGGCCTGACCAACGAACACCATCCTTGCCAGGTGCTGGCCGACATCTTCACCTTCCACGAGCACCGCGGCGCCATCACCGGCAAAACCGTGGCCTGGATCGGCGACGCCAACAACATGCTGTACTCCTGGCTGCAGGCGGCCGAGGTGTTCGGCTTCCACCTGAACATCGCGACGCCAAAGGGCTACGACCTCGACCCGAGCCTGGTGAGCACCACCCGCTACACCCTGTTCGACAACCCGGCGGACGCCTGCGAAGGCGCGCACCTGGTCAGCACGGATGTCTGGACCAGCATGGGCTTCGAGAAGGAAAACGCCGAGCGCCTGAAAGCCTTCGACGGCTTCATCGTGGATGCCGCCAAGATGGCGCGCGCCACGCCGGACGCCCTGTTCATGCACTGCCTGCCGGCCCACCGCGGCGAGGAAGTCGCGGCCGAAGTCATCGACGGCCCGCAGTCGGTGGTCTGGGACGAGGCCGAGAACCGCCTGCACGTGCAGAAGGCGCTGATCGAGTACCTGCTGCTCGGCCGCATCGAAGACAAGTAAAATACACAGGTTTTTTAAGCAGCACCCTTTGAAAGCACCACCCTTTGTTTGATCGTCGGCTGCCCTTCCTGCCCCAGCAGGAAGGGCGGGCCGGCTGACCGACCTCCCCCTCCCTCGACACTGGAACACCATGAGCGACATCAAAAAAGTAGTTCTCGCCTACTCCGGCGGCCTCGACACCTCCGTCATCCTGAAATGGCTGCAAGATAATTACGGCTGCGAGATCGTCACCTTCACCGCCGACCTCGGCCAGGGCGAAGAACTCGAACCGGCACGCGCCAAGGCGATCAAGTTCGGCATCAAGCCGGAAAACATCTACATCGACGACGTGCGCGAGGAATTCGTGCGCGACTTCGTGTACCCGATGTTCCGCGCGAACACCGTCTACGAAGGCGAATACCTGCTCGGCACCTCGATCGCGCGTCCGCTGATCGCGAAACGCCTGATCGAGATCGCCAACTCCACCGGTGCCGACGCCATCTCGCACGGCGCCACCGGCAAGGGCAACGACCAGGTGCGCTTCGAACTCGGCGCCTACGCGCTGAAACCGGACGTCAAGATCATCGCTCCGTGGCGTGAATGGGACCTGCTGTCGCGCGAGAAGCTGCTGAAGTACGCGGAAGACGCCGGCATCGCGGTGGACATGAAGCACAAGAACGGCGGCGCGCCTTACTCGATGGATGCCAACCTGCTGCACATCAGTTTTGAGGGCCGGCATCTGGAAAACCCGAGCGCCGAAGCCGAGGAATCGATGTGGCGCTGGACGGTGTCGCCGGAGCAGGCGCCGAACGAAGCCGAGTACCTCGACATCGAATACGAAAAGGGCGACATCGTGGCCCTGAACGGCAAGCGCATGTCGCCGGCCGAAGTGCTGACGGAGCTGAACCGCCTGGGCGGCAAGCACGGCATCGGCCGCCTCGACCTGGTGGAAAATCGCTACGTCGGCATGAAGTCGCGCGGCTGCTACGAAACCCCGGGCGGCACCATCATGCTGCGCGCCCACCGCGCGATCGAGTCGATCACCCTCGACCGCGAAGTGGCGCACCTGAAGGACGATTTGATGCCGCGCTACGCGTCGCTGATCTACAGCGGCTACTGGTGGGCGCCGGAACGCGTCGCGCTGCAGACGCTGATCGACCACACCCAGCAGACCGTCAACGGCTGGGTGCGCGTGAAGCTCTACAAGGGCAACGTGATCGTGGTGTCGCGCGATTCGAAGACCGATTCGCTGTTCGACATGAACATCGCCACGTTCGATGAAGACGGCGGCGCCTACAACCAGGCGGATGCGGGAGGCTTCATCAAGCTGAACGCGCTGCGCATGCGCATCGCGGCGAAGGCACGCGCAAAACGCGGCCAGTAAGCCGTTCCTGGCTGAGTCGGAAAGCCGCCTGCGGGCGGCTTTTTTGTTGGCCGATGATGTGCCGATTCCGTAGGGTGGGTTCTCGAACCCACCATCCGCAGCTGCCACGTGCCGCAGCCGATGGCGGGCTGCGCATCGGCACGGCGGGTGGGTTCGAGAACCCACCCTACACGGCCCGGCCAGCGTGCATCACACCTCGCGCAAATCCGCCACCGCCACGCTGCCGAAATCATCGGCCAGCAAATACGCCACCAGCTTGCGCGCACAATCCTCGGGCGAGCTCAAACCGCCCCCCTCCTTCAATTGCACGAAGCGCTCGCGCAGCGGGAAGCGCGCTTCGCTGCTGGCGCGGATCTCGGCCTGCATGCCGGTGTCGATCACGCCCGGCGCCAGGCTGCACACACGCACCGTGGCGTCGCCGTCAAGCAGCACCGCTTCGGCGTGGCGGTCGAGCGCGGCCTTGGTGGCGCAGTACACGCTCCAGCCGGGATAGGCAGAACGCCCCGCTCCGCTCGACACGTGCAGGATGCGCCGTTCGGCGCCCGCCGTGGCCTGCACCACGCTGGCGGCCAGCGCCAGCGGCGCCGCCACGTTCAGGGTCGCGGCGCGGATCGCCTGCACCGGGTCCTGCTCGGCCAGCGGCCCCACCGGCCACACCACGCCGGCATTGTTCACCAACAGGGCGGTGCCGCAGCCGGCCAGCCAGGCGCCCGCGTCTCCGCGCCCCAGCCAGGCGGCGAGCGCCGCGCTGTCCGACAAATCGAGCTCGATCTCGGTGAGCAGGCCGGGATAGCGCGCGGCGGCCTCGGGCGCGCGGCCACGGGCCAGACCGAGCACGGGAATGCCGCGCGCCAGCAATTCCTCGGTGATGGCGGCGCCCAGGCCTTTTGTATGTCCGGTAACGATGGCTTTCATGCGGTTCTCCGATGTGATCAACCACGCAAGCATAGTCGATCGCGCAGCCGCCTGCACTGTTGGGCCAAACCGACGCCGGGGCCGCATGGAGAACCAAATGTAAGTGCCGCAGGGTAAAATGCACTTTCCCTGATTACCCCTGCCATCGATGATCTCCGACAGCGAATTTCCTACCCAGGTTCCATGCCGCGTGCTGCTGGTCGGCCCGGCGTCGCCCATTGCCGCCGCGCTGCGCGAAACGCTGCTTGGCGTGGACGATGTCGAGTTGCATGAGGCGGAGGCGGCCGATGCCCTGGAGCGCGCCGCCGCCCTGGCGCCGGCGGTCGTGCTGCATGCGCTGGCGGGTTACGACGATGGCGGCCGTTTCGTGCACACCTGCCGCAGCGGCGATGTGCTGAAGGACGTGCCCTTGCTGGTGATCGCGCCGCAGGCCGATGGCGCAGGCCGCGACGCCGCCTTTGCCGCCGGCGCCACGGATTACCTGTCGCACCTGCCCGCACGGACCGAGCTGCTGGCGCGCGTGCGCTACCATGCCGCCGCCCACCTGGCGCGGCAGCAGCGCGACGTCGCCGTCTGCCGCCTGCGCACCACCGAGTCGACGCTGGCCAAGGTGCAGGTCGAGATCGAACAACTGGCCGGGCTCGACGCCCTGACCGGCGTGGCCAGCCGCAGCCGCTTCGAGCACGTGGCCCTGAACGAATGGCAGCGTGCGCGCCGCAACGGCCAGCCGCTGTCGGTGCTGATCTGCGATGTCGACCATTTCGAGCAGTTCAACGAACGTCTCGGCCACGATGCCGGCGACCTGTGCCTGAAAAAGCTGGCGGGCCTCCTGACCGGCCAGCTGAAGCGCCCGTCCGACCTGGCGGCGCGCTACGGCGGCAAGGCCTTTGCCATCATGCTGCCCGACACCAGCCTGGATGGCGCGGTGCGCGTGGCCGAGGCCTGCCGCGCCTCGCTGGAGCGCCTGGCATTGTCGCACCCGTCGCCGGAGCGGCGCGTGGTGACGATGTCGATCGGCGTGGCGTCGAGCGTGCCGGCGGAGGATGCCGGACTGGAGACCCTGCTCGAACGCGCGGACGAGGCGCTGGAGGCCGCCAAGGCGCGTGGGCGGAACCGGGTGATGGCGCTGCGCGGCTGATGCGGTTTTACGTAGGGTGGGTTCTCGAACCCACCTTGCCGAGCGCGATCAGTTGCACCGGTGGGTTCGAGAACCCACCCTACCCCCTTATATGAATACCGGCTCGGGTTCCAGCGCCACCCCGAACTTCTCCAGCACATCCGCCTGGATCGCCTGCGCCAGCGCCAGCACCTCGGCTCCGCTGGCGCCGCCGGTATTCACCAGCACCAGCGCCTGCTTCGGGTACACCCCGGCCGCGCCCATGTTCTTTCCTTTCCACCCGCACTGGTCGATCAGCCAGCCGGCCGCCAGCTTCTCGCTGCCATCGGCCTGCGCGTGGTGCACCAGCGCCGGGAAGCGCGCCAGCAGCGCGGCGCACTGCCCTGCCGTGACCACCGGATTCTTGAAAAAGCTGCCGGCATTGCCGATCTCGGCCGGATCGGGCAGCTTGCGGCGGCGGATCGCCACTACCGCGTCGCTGACCTGGCGCGGCGTCGGCGCCTGCATGCCACTGTCCTGGAGCGCGTGCGCCAGCTCCGCATAGCGCAGGTTCGGCTGCCAGGCGCGCGGCAAGGCGAAGGTCACGTCGAGCACCACCAGGTTCGCGCCATCGGCATGCTTGAACACGCTGTCGCGGTAGCCGAAACGGCAATCGGCCGCGCCCATGGTGCGCCGCTCGCCGGTCGCCAGGTCGCAGGCCGTGAGCGAATGGAACACATCCTTGATTTCCAGGCCATACGCCCCGATGTTCTGGATCGGCGCGGCGCCCACGGTGCCGGGAATCAGCGACAGGTTTTCCAGCCCGCCCAGCCCCTGCGCCAGGGTGTACTCGACAAAGCCATGCCAGTGTTCGCCGGCGCCGGCGCGCACCAGCACGGCGCCGCCCTCTTCGCCCACGATCTCGCGCCCGGGAATCGCCATGTGCAGCACCAGGGCAGCGACGTTGCGCGTGAGCAGGACGTTGCTGCCGCCGCCGAGCACGAAGCGCGGCAGGCCGGCCAGCGCGGCGTCGGTGCGCAGGCAATCGAGCTGGGCCGGATCGGTGACGCGCAGGTAGCGGCGCGCCAGGGCCGGCAGGCCGAAGGTGTTGAATGGCTGGAGCGAAACGTCGTGTTCGACAGGGAGTTCAGGTGACATGAGGCACTGGGGGACGAGGCTGGAATCCGAGCGATTATAGAGGGAAGGCGCTGCTGCAAGGCAAAAACCATCCTCGCGGGAGGGCTTGTCCGTTAAAATACCGCCACTTACAAATACAGCAGCTATAAGGAAAACACCATGCCATCGTTTGATGTCGTCTGCGAAGCAGACATGGTCGAAGTTAAGAATGCCGTCGAGCAATCGAACAAGGAAATCACCACCCGCTTCGACTTCAAGGGCAGCTCGGCCAAGGTCGACCAGAAGGAACGCGAACTGACCCTGTTCGCCGACGCCGACTTCCAGCTCGGCCAGGTACGCGATGTGCTCATCAATAAAATGAGCAAGCGCAAGGTCGACGTGCGTTTCCTCGACGAGCAGAAGGTCGAGAAAATCGGCGGCGACAAGGTCAAGCAGGTGATCAAGGTACGCAACGGCATCGAGTCCGAGGACGCGAAGAAGATCACCAAGCTGATCAAGGAAAGCAAGATGAAGGTCCAGGCCAGCATCCAGGGCGAGGCCGTGCGCGTGACCGGCAAGGACCGCGACATCCTGCAGGAAGCCATCGCCCTGCTGCGCAAGGACGTGCAGGACCTGCCGCTGGCGTTCAACAACTTCCGCGACTGAGCGGGCGCCCGACAGCAGCGGGACTGCGGCCAGTCGGCGCCGCAGTCCTTTCATACGCCTCACCCACAATGAGCTGGGGTAGAATTGAGGCCGCATAAACTCGTTCCGGATTTGGCGTCGCCAGATTGAACGAGCGCACATTCGGTAGTGTTAAGGATAGCAATGAAACGTGTAGATGATTTCCGCCTGCGTCTGGGCAACAAGGAATACGTGCCCATCATGATCGGCGGAATGGGTGTGGACATCTCGACCTCCGAGCTGGCGCTGGAGGCGGCGCGCCTGGGCGGCATCGGCCATATCTCGGACGCGATGGTGCAGGACGTGTCGGACCGCAAGTTCGACACCACCTTCGTCAAGGACAAGACCAAGCTCTACAAGTTCAACATCAACAACATGGACAAGGCCGTGGTCCAGTTCGACCTCGAACGCCTGGCCGAGGCGACCCGCCTGCACGTGGGCGCCACCATGGCGGCGAAAAAGGGCGATGGCCTGATCTTCGTCAACGTCATGGAAAAGCTGACCATGAACGCGCCCAAGGAAACCCTGCGCACGCGCCTGGCTTCGGCGCTGGACGCCGGCATCGACGGCATCACCATGTCGGCCGGCCTGCACCTCGGTTCGTTCGAGCTGATCAAGGACCATCCGCGCTTCCGCGAAGCCAAGCTGGGCATCATCGTGTCCTCGGTGCGCGCGTTGCAGCTGTTCCTGCGCAAGGTCGCCAAGCTGAACCGCCCGCCCGATTTCATCATCGTCGAGGGTCCCCTGGCCGGCGGCCACCTGGGCTTCGGCTTCGACTGGAAGGAATACGACCTGCACACCATCATCGATGAAATCCTCGCCTACATGCGCGCGGAAAACATCGATATTCCGCTGATCGCGGCCGGCGGCGTATTCACCGGTTCCGACGCCGTGCGCTTCCTGGAAAAAGGCGTGGGCGGCGTGCAGGTGGCGACCCGCTTCACCGTCACCCACGAGTGCGGCATGCCCGACAGCGTGAAGCAGGAATACTTCCGCGCCAGCGAAGAAGACATCATCGTCAACGGCATCTCGCCGACCGGCTATCCGATGCGCATGCTGAAGAGCACGCCGGCGATCGGTTCCGGCATCCGCCCGGGCTGCGAATCCTACGGCTACCTGCTGGACGCCACCGGCAATTGCGCCTACATCAATTCGTACAACCGCGAAGTGCTGGCCAACCCGGACGTCAAGAATCCGCCGGTGATGGACAAGACCTGCCTGTGCACGCACATGCGCAACTACAATTGCTGGACCTGCGGCCATTTTACTTACCGCCTGAAGGACACGACCCACAAGCTGGCCGATGGTTCCTACCAGATCCTGAGCGCCGAGCACGTGTTCAAGGATTACCAGTTCAGCGTGGACGACCAGGTCGCGCTGCCGGAGAAGCAGGAAAGCGCTGCCGCTTGATTACCCAAATCGGGTAGGCGAGGTTTAGAATAAGCCACGGTGAGTTCGTGGCTTTTTTATTTTTGCGCAGCAGGCGGAACTCCGGGAACGCAAGCAAACCTGGCGAGTCCAAGCATAGTCTCCCTCGATAGAAAGGCTTCTGCATGTTCATGTCCTTGCCGACCGCGAATGCCGCCTTTCTCGTCGACGAGAACGGCATCATCATGACCTGGAACGACAGCTGCGCGAACCTGCTCGGCTTCAAGCCGGCCGATGCGATCGGGCAACCCGTCGGCGCCCTGCTGGTTGGCGTCACGGCCGAGAACAAGGCCGAGCGCTGGCGCGGCATGGTGGCCGACCACGGGCGCACCAACAAGGTCGTGCTGCGCCATGCGGCTGGCAACGACGTGTATGCCCAGCTCGCGCTCTCGCCCCAGGCCAGCGCCGACGGCACCGTCCACTGCTGGGTTGCGGCCATCGACAACGTGCACGACGATGCCACGCCCGAGTCGGTCCGTGTCGGGCGCGCACCGCTGGCGGCCATCGTCGACACCCTGCCCGGCACCTTCTACGCCCTCACCCGCGAAGGCCGCTACGTGCTGTGGAACCGCAACCACGAACGCATTACCGAAATGATGCCGGACGAACTCGCGGCCGCCAACGCGGTCGAGCTGTTCGACCTGAAGACCCGTCCCCTGATCGCCGAAAGTATCCGCCGCGTCTTCGAGGACAACGAGGAAGTCGAGATCGAGGCCGACTTCACCTCGCGCAGCGGGCGCGTCACGCCGGTGCTGCTGTGCGGCTCGCGCGTCACCTGCAACGGCGGCGACTACCTGTTCGGCATGGGACTCGACCTCACCCGGCGCCGCGCCCAGGAACGCCAGCTGCGCCTGCGCGAACGCGCCCTGCATGCGGCCAGCAACGGCATCGTCATCACCCGCATCGACGGCAACGATTGCCCGATCGAATACGTCAACCCGGCCTTCGAGCGCATCAGCGGCTATCCGGCCGCCGAGGTCATCGGACGCGATTCGCGCTTCATGGCCGCGCCTGGCATGGACGGCAACGAGCGCGCCCGCATCCGCGCCGCCGTCGCCGCGCGCCAACCCGTCAACGTCGTGTTCCGCAACATGCGCAAGGATGGCGAACTGTTCTGGAACGACCTGAGCATCACGCCGGTGCTCGACGAGCAAGGCCAGGCCACGCATTTCATCGGCGTCATCCTCGACGTCACCGCCACCAAGCAGCGCACCGCCCACCTCGAGCACGAAGTCAACCACGACGCCCTGACGGGCCTGGCCAACCGCAACCTGCTGTGGGACCGGCTGGAACACGCGCTGCACCTGGCGCAGCGCCAGAAGTCGCTGGTGGCCACCGTGCTGATCGACCTGAACAATTTCAAGTCCATCAACGACACCCACGGCCACGAAGCCGGCGACGTCGTCCTGAAGGTCGTGGCCAAGCGCCTGCTGGCCTCGGTGCGCGACAGCGACACGGTGGCGCGCCTGTCCGGCGACGAGTTCGTGCTGGTGCTGGTCAACCAGCCCTCGCTGCGCTTTACCCTGCGCATGATCGAGCGCCTGCGCCAGGGCCTGACCCAGCCGGTGTCCTTCATGCACAAGGAAATCGCGGTCGGCGCCAGCCTGGGCGTGTCGGTCTATCCGCACGACGGCCACACCGCCGCCGAACTGGTGCGCTCGGCCGACGTGGCGATGTACCACGCCAAGGCCACCGGCCGCAACGAGATCTACTTCTTCTCCAGCGACATGAAGAACACCACCGACGCGCGCCAGCAGCTCGACGCCGGCATGGCCCAGGCGATCGAACGGGGCGAACTCTTCATGCTGTACCAGCCCTGCATCGACGCGCGCAGCGGCACCGTGAAAAGCTTCGAGGCCCTGCTGCGCTGGCGCCATCCCGAGCGCGGCGTGCTGCTGCCGTCGGCCTTCCTGCTCGAGGCAGAGGAAAACGGCCGCATCGTCCAGTTCGGCGCCTGGGTGCTGGACCAGGTCTGCGCTTTCTTGCGCGAACTGAAGACACTCGGCGTGACCGGCGTGCCGGTGTCGGTGAACGTGTCGGCGCGCGAGTATGTGCAGCAGGATTTCGTCGCCAACATCGCCAAGCGCCTGGCCCAGCACGGCCTGGCGCCTGACAGCCTGCAGATCGAGCTGCGCGAGGAAGCGCTGATCCGCAACCCGGGCCAGGTGCGCGACCTCGCTGGGCAATTGCGCGAGCTGGGGCTGACCCTGTCGGTGGACGAATTCGGCCACGGCATGAGCGACCTCGGCTTCCTGCGCGAGCTATCGGTGGGGCAGCTGAAACTCTCGAAGCAGGCCGTGCACGCGATTGCCGAAAACGAGGACGCGCGCGAAGGCAATGTCATGGCGCGCACGCTGATCGACATCGGCCACAACCTCAGGATGCCGGTGATCGGGGAAGCGGTTGAGACGCGCTCGCAGATGGAATTTCTCAAGGCGCAAGGCTGCGAGGGCTTGCAGGGAGCCTGGCTGGGCGAGCCGATGGAGGCGGAGGCGGCGCGCGAGCTGGTGCGGGACCGGATGCCGGCGTGAGGTGGGAAATCTGCATCCGCCTGTCAATCGGTATCGCAGCACATAGGCGACACGCATTCTGAGCCTGGATGCTTCCCGTACGGTGGGCACTCGGTGCCCACGCGGTTACGTGTCCATCTACTTCCGTTGGCGGTGACGTGTCGCTCGCTGGCGTATGCAAAAATCCCGCGACCGCGACAAAACGCTTTTGATGCGTTATCGGCCATCGCATACGGTTACGAGCGAACGTTCGACGCCCCAGGCAAAAGCACACGCCCGTAACCGCGTGGGCACAGCGTGCCCACCGTACGGTCGAGGCCGCAGGCCGGCGTTATCCTTCGCTAGTGATCCGGTGAACCAAGGCTCCCAGCACATCCTCCGCCATCTCGTTCGCCACCTGGCAGGTCCCCGCATTCTCGTGCCCGCCACCGCCATACTCGAGCATCAGCGCCCCGATATTCGTCTTCGAGGTGCGATTCAGGATCGACTTCCCGGTCGCGAACACCGTATTCTGGTTCTTCAATCCGCACAGCACGTGGATCGAAATATTCGTCTCCGGGAACAGCGCATAGATGATGAACCGGTTCCCCGCGAAAATCGTCTCTTCATTGCGCAGGTCGAGCACCACCAGGTTGCGCTCGACCCGCGCGCAGCGGCGGATCTGTTCCTTGCAGCGCTCGCTGTGCTCGAAGTACAGCCGGGTGCGCTCATGGACGTCGGCCAGCGCCATGATCTGCTCGATGTTCAGGGTGCGGCAGGCGTCGATCAGCGCCATCATGAGCTGGTAGTTCGAGATGCGGAAATCGTGGAAGCGTCCTAGCCCGGTGCGCGCATCCATCAGGAAATTGAGCAGGTTCCAGCCGGCCGGCTCCAGGATCTCGCTGCGGCTGAAGCGTGCGGCGTCGGCCTTGTCGACCGCCGTCATCATCTCGCTCCAGCTCGCCGGAAACACCCGGGTGCCGCCGTAATGGTCCCAGACCACGCGCGCCGCCGAGGGGGCGTCCGGCTGGATCACGTGGTTGGCGCGCGGTCCGGTATTGCGCATCGTTTCCGACAGGTGGTGGTCGAACACCAGGTGCGCGCCCGCCACATACGGCAGGTTGGTGGTGATGTCGCGGCTGGTGATGGCGATCTTCCCGTCCTGCATGTCTTTCGGGTGGACGAACAGGATGTCGTCGATCAAGTCCAGGTGCTTGAGCAGGACGGCGCAGACCAGGCCGTCGAAATCGCTGCGGGTGACAAGGCGAAATTGTGCAGGAACGGCAGACATCGGCTTACCCTTTCATCGGACGAATAATGGGCTGGCGCGGCCAGAAGTAAATCCATCATACCGCGCAAAGTTTCCGAATAACAGTTTTTATATGTACTATTGGCAACTTACAACGCCATGGCTGGAGCGCGCCTGCAGCCTGTTGCCCGCTTTGTGCAGACTGTCGCACAGGCGACGCCCGGCGCGGTCTTCCGCACTAGAGTTGTGGCATTCCAACACTGCGAGGCCAGTGGCGTTGACTTCCAGGCAGCGTTTTTCGGCATCCGGCACCGGCAACGCGGTACACTCGCACCCGCAATGACACCTGACAAACACCTGACCATGCAAGCGCGCAGCTCTGCCCATTATTATTTTTCCGGCACCTTGTCGTGGCTGTACCGCGCCTTCGACAGCGTCGCGACCTGGGTGACGCAACTGTCGTGGTGGAAGTTTTTCCTGTTCGCGGCGCTGATGCTGATTGCCGGCACCATCCTGCAAGAAGAACTGTTTTCCGGCGGCGACGAAGAGCCGCGCCTCGAGCGTGGCGAGCGCAAGGAACGGGCAAGCATCACCATCGACGACAGCGGCATACGCTTCAATTCGCGCAACAAGAATCCGCCGGCCGCACCTGCTGTGCCGGCTGCCCCCGGTGCACCGGATGCGCCAGCTGTTCCCGGAACGCCAGGCGTGACCGGAACGCCATCTGCGCCTTCCACTCCCGAACTCAGCCTGCCGAAAGGCGTACACCCGAACGGCGACTCGGTCCACATCGAACTGCCGCCGCAGATCGCTGAGGAATTGTCGGTGGCGATCGAAGGCGCGGTGGATGACGCCGCCGAAGCGAAGGTGTCGCGTTATCACAAGCAGGCCTCGACCTGGTTCACCAGCTTCGTCTGGCTGCTGGTCCTGGCCCTGTTCGGCACCAAGGCCCTGGTCGGTGGCAAGAAGCGCGCGGAACTCCAGACCCGCACCGCGAACGCCGCCGCCGAGCGCGAATCGATGCAGCGCCAGCTCTCGGAAACGAAGATGCAGATGATGCAGGCCCAGGTCGAGCCGCACTTCCTGTTCAACACCCTGGCCTCGGTCGAGCACCTGATCGAAACCAATCCGCCGCGCGCCTCGGCCATGCAGCGCAGCCTGATCCAGTACCTGCGCGCGGTGCTGCCGCAGATGCGCGACAACATCCTGGTGACCAACCTCGGCCGCGAAGTCGACATGGTGACGGCCTACCTGAACCTGCTCAAGATGCGCATGGAGGAACGCCTCACCGTCGACATGCAGATCCCGGAAGGCCTGCGCAATGCCGCCTTCCCGCCGATGATGCTGCAGTCCATGGTCGAGAATGCGATCAAGCACGGTCTGGAATGCAAGCCCGAAGGCGGCACCCTGAAGATTGTCGCCGACGTCGCCGACGGCAAGCTGCGCCTGACCGTCACCGACGACGGCGTCGGCTTCGGCGTGGTGCCGAGTAATGGCACCGGCCTGGGCCTGCCGACCATCCGCGAACGCCTGCGCCTGCTGCATGGCGATGCCGGGCAATTGCACATCGCATCGAACAGCCCGAGCGGGGTGATTGCCATGGTCGAGGTGCCTTACCAGGTGTCGCGCTGAGCTGGGGCAAGGATGCCTTGCCTGCCGCGCTGTTTTCTTGAATAATTGTCACTCTCTTTCCCTTACCGACCGGACCACGCCATGCCTACCGCAATCATTGCCGACGACGAAAGACTGATGCGCGACCAGCTGCGCATGCGCCTGGAACAGGTGTGGCCGGAACTCGAGATCGTGGGCGAAGCGAAGAACGGCGAGGAAGCCGTCGAGCTGGTCGGCCAGCACCGGCCCGACCTCACCTTCCTCGACATCCGCATGCCCGGCAAGACCGGCATGGAAGCGGCGCGCGAAATCGGCGACCGCAGCCAGATCGTGTTCGTCACCGCCTACGACCAGTACGCGGTCGAGGCCTTCGAGCGCGGCGCGGTCGACTACGTGCTGAAACCGTCCGAGCCGGAGCGCCTGAAGGTGACGGTCGAGCGCCTGAAGGCACGGCTGGACAAGCCGGGTGCGGTGGTGAACGACAGCGTCACCGCCATGCTCTCGCAGCTGGCGGAAAAGATCGCGGCGCCCAAGCCGAAGCACCTGCAATGGATCCAGGCCAGCATCGGCTCGGACCTGCGCATGATTCCGGTCGAGGAAATCCTGTTTTTCCGTTCCGACGAAAAATATACCTGCGTTCAGACCGAGAAGTTCGAGGCCCTGATCCGCAAGCCGGTGCGCGACCTGGCGGACGAACTCGATCCTTCGCTGTTCTGGCAAATCCACCGCGCCACGCTGGTGAACGTGAATGCGATCGAAGGCGTGACGCGCGATATCCGTGGTCGGCACCTGGTGCTGGTCAAGGGGCGCCCGGAAAAGCTGGAAGTCAGCCGCAGTTTCCTGCATTTGTTCAAGCAGATGTAGTTCCGGTGGGTTCAAGAACCCACCCTACAAGCCAACGGTAGGGTGGGTTCTCGAACCCACCATCTTCCGCCACACACCGCCACGCCTTCCCCGCGTGCTTGTCGCCCCTCAAGCCTGCCCGTCGGTTCGCGCCTTATCGTAGCGATTGGCCCGCGTCGCGGACCGCTACGTTTCATTCCAATGCAGGAAATGTCCATGACTCTAAAGCGCAACCCGCGCCGGCGCGGGCGCGGCGCGGCACTGTTCGCGCTCGGCCTGCTCGGCGGGCACCTGGTTGCCCGCCTGAACACCGACGGCCAGGCCGATGCGCCGACCCGGCACAGCCGCCGCATCGTCGACAATGCCGGCGAAGCCATCATCTCGGCCGACGAATTCAGTCGCGTGGTGCTGGCCAACCCGGCCGCGGCCGCCATGTTCGGGGTCAGCGTTGCGCAGATGCTGGGCCAGCCGCTGGCGCGCTTCATCCGCGCGCCGGCCAATGCCGGCCATAGTCTGCTCGACCACTTCCAGGGCGGGCGCGCCGGGCGCCGCTCCACCGACTACGCCGGGGTCGGCATCCGCCCGAACGGCAGCTTCCCGATCGAAGGCTCGATCACCGATGCCTTCCAGGACGGCGTCACCCTGTACACCATCATCCTGCGCGACGTGTCCGAGCGCCAGCGCGTGCAAGAGAAGCTGGCGCGCTCGCACGACCAGCTGCGCCAGCTCTCGGCGGCCCTGCAAACGATACGCGAAGAAGAACGCACCCATATCGCGCGCGAACTGCACGACGACCTCGGGCAACTGCTGGCCTCGCTGCGCATGGACCTGACCCTGCTGCGCCAGGCGCGCGCCGGGAGCGAGGACACCACGCGCCTGATCGCCGGCATGGACGACAACCTGCTAACCGCCATCACCTCCCTGCGCCGCATCGCCACCAACCTGAGGCCGCGCGCCCTCGACGAAGGCGGGCTGTATTTCGCCTTGCAGGGACTGCGCGACGATTTCGTCGAGCGCCACGGCATCGCATGCGAGCTCCTGGCCGACGAAGCCGAGCTGCGCCTTGCCGACGGGGCCAGCACGGCGGTTTTCCGTATCGTGCAGGAAGCATTGACCAACGTGGCGCGCCATGCCAAGGCGACGTACGTGATCCTGACGCTCTACCGCAGCAACGGCGAACTGCTGGTCACGATCCGCGATAACGGCCGCGGCATCGTCGACGCCGACATGGAAAAGGCGGAATCGCTCGGCCTCGTCGGCATGCGTGAGCGGGTCTGGGGGCTGGGAGGCGAGATCAGCATCGGCAGCGATAACGGTTTCGGCACCCGTATCGACGTTGTCCTGCCGATTGCCGGGCATACGGTGTAAACCGTTCTTGTCAATGCCGCATTTTTACAACGGTGACATGTCTGCCTGTCATCAAATCGACATATTGTTCCGATAAGATTCGCTCGACCTTGAGTTTGCCGCAAGCCAACTCAATCCTTCGTCGAACCTTATTGGAGATCTTCATGCAATACAAAGCCCTGGCCGCAGCGCTGATCACGTCCCTCCCGCTGTTCGCGCATGCGCAGAGCAACGTCACCATTTATGGCGTCATGGACGCGGCCATCGCTGTCGAAGACACCGACGCGCCGGGCGAATCGCGCCGCACCGTCATCAACTCGGGCAACCAGTCGAGCAGCCGTATCGGCTTCCGCGGTACCGAAGACCTGGGCAATGGCCTGAAAGCCATCTTCAACATCGAATCGGGCGTGCGCCTCGACACCGGCGCCGCCGACACCGAACTGTTCGGCCGCCGCGCCGTGGTCGGCCTGCAAGGCGCCTTCGGCCAAGTGACCGTGGGCCGCGAATACAGCCCGATCGCCTCGGTCGCCGCCGCCACCGACGCATTCGGCCAGGGCTTCTACGGCAGCAACCTGTCGTCCTTCGGCTCCGGCAAACTGACCCGCCGCCTGGCCAACTCGGTCAACTACAAGAGCAACCCGATGGGCGGCTTCAGCGTACTGGCCGCCTACTCGGCCGGCGAGCGCACCACCGATCCGTCGGCCGACCTGTGGGGCGTGGCCGTCGAATACGCGAACGGCGGCCTGTACCTGGGCGCCGGTTACCACAACTACGAGCGCCTGGCGACCGGCGACGACAAGGAATACGCCTTCGGCGCCGGCTTCAAGTTCGGCGACTTCGACCTGAAGGGTAACTACCTGGTGGCCGACCAGACCGGCAACAACAACAAGTTCGAGCAGATCAACGTCGGTGGCGTGTACACCATGGGCGCGAACAAGTTCTACGCCAACGTGCAGCGCAACGAAATCGACAACGGCGCCAAGGGCAATGCCTGGGCAGTGGCCTACAGCTACGCGCTGTCGAAGCGCACCAACGTCTACACGACCTACGGCACCATGCGCAACAACGACCGCGGCGTATTCGGCCTGAACGCCTCGACCCCGAGCATCGTTCCTGCAGCCACCGCCCTGGGCACCGATCCAAGCGCCTTCACCCTGGGTATTCGTCACACCTTCTAAGCCGGTACAGGCTGCCGCTTCAGGCGCGTGGGGCTATAGTGTGGGCTCTGGCCCCGCGCACCTGGGTGGAGTGGTACTTGTACCCACCACTGCGGCTTGAAACGACAAGGCCGATGATCTCGCAGCGATGCGATGATCATCGGCCTTTTTTCTGGCCGCGTGCCGAAACGTGGCCATGGTGGGGTCGAGACCCCACCCTAGGCTGGTTTCAACCGGCAAGTAAGAATTTGGACGTCTGCCGGTCCACCCTACTCCGTTGGTCACGTATCCATACGCTAACCCGGTAGGGTGGGTTCTTGAACCCACCAATGCCCCAAAGTACAAAGCACAAAGGCCGATGATCTCGCAGGAATGCGATGATCATCGGCCTTTTCTTGGTCACGTGGCGACACCCAAGCGGTGGTGGGTACAAGCCGCACGCGGACCGACCCACCCTACATTACTTCAGGCGGCAGGTCAGGATCCAGAAGAACTCGACACGCTCGATCTTGATTTCCTTGCCGATGTTGCCGATCCGCTTGCGCAGGGCGCTGTCCGACGGGTAGCTCTTCGGCAGCTCGAAGCGCTCGCCGTCGAGCGTCTGGATTTCCCAGGTCGTGCCCTCGGCATCGGTGCGCGCCGTGGTTTCGCTGAAGCCTTCGACGAAGGATTCGTCCAGGATCACCAGCAGCACATCCTTGCCCAGGCGCTTTTTCAGCGTCGCCAGCAATTTCTCCTGCTCGCCCTTGGTCAGGTGCGACCACAGGAAGCTGACCAGCACCGCCGAGAATTTTCCGATGTCTTCCGGCAGGTCGAGCGCATCGGCCACGCGGAAGCTGACCTTGTCGGCCGGCATGCCGCGCTCGCGGGCGATATCGACGAGGTTGGCATTGATGTCCAGCGCCACGACCGCTTGCGCCGACTCGGCCACGACTTCGGTCCAGTAGCCGGTGCCGCAGCCCAGTTCCAGCACGGTGTGGCCGGCCAGCAGGTTGCCGAGGTGGATGCTCATGTCGTCGATGTCCTCGTCCATGTCGGGCTCGAGGTAGATGTCTTCGACGGCTTCGCCCAGCTGGGCATAGTATTTGGCTAATGTAGTGCTCATTTCCTGGTGCTCAAGTTTTCTTACAGTTCGTAGTTTTCGCCGCCGCGCATGGCGGCTTCGACCATCTTGCGGTTCAGGCTGGGGGCCAGCAGCTCGATGAAGGTATAAATATAGCTGCGCAGGTAGGCGCCCTGCTTCACCGCCACGCGCGAGACGTTCATGCCGAACAAGTGGCCGACGGGAATCGCGCGCAAATTGCGGTCGCGTTCCGCATCGAAGGCCATGCCGGCGATGATGCCCACGCCCATGCCGAGTTCGACATAGGTCTTGATGACGTCGGCGTCGATGGCTTCCAGCAGCACGTCAGGCTTCAGTTCGCGCAGGTTGAAGGCGTGGTCGATCTTGCTGCGGCCGGCAAAGGCGCCGTCGTAGGTAATCAAGGGATACGTGGCAATTTCTTCCAGCGACACCGCCTTCGAGCGCAGCAGCTCGTGTTCCGGCGGCAGCACCAGCACATGTTCCCACTGGTAGCACGGCAAGGTGATCAGGCCGTCGATGGCGGCGATCGACTCGGTGGCGATCGCCAGGTCGGCCTGGCCATTCTTGACCATGTCGGCGATCTGCTTCGGGTTGCCCTGCAACAGCGACAGGCGCACCTTCGGGAACTTGGCCATGAAGGCCTGCACCACCTTCGGCAGCATGTAGCGCGCTTGCGTGTGGGTGGTGGCGATGGTGAAGCTGCCGCTGTCGTGGGCCGCGTATTCCTTGCCGATCCGCTTCAGGCTTTCGATTTCTTGCATGATCAGCTCGACCGACTCCAGCACCAGGCGGCCCGGTTCCGTCAGGCCGCGGATGCGCTTGCCGTGGCGCGTGAAGATGTCGACGCCCAGCTCTTCCTCGAGCTCGATGATGGCCTTCGACACCCCGGGTTGCGAAGTGAACAAGGCCTTTGCCGCATCGGTCAGGTTGTAGTTCTGGCGCACGGCTTCGCGTACGAAGCGCAATTGATGAAGGTTCATTCCTGTTGTTATCTAGTTGGTAAACGCCAGCCGCTATTTTATGCGAATGCTTATACCCCTACCGTATATAAGCAAATAAATTGTCAGTAGTTTGGAATAAAGCGTCGCAGGCTTACCATTCCATCTAGCCTAAAGGGCCGCCGGCCCGTCCTGACAGGAATGATATGTACCGCTACGACCATTACGACCATCTCATCGTCCGCGAGCGCATTGCGCAATACCGCGACCAGGTTGCACGCCGCCTGAACGACGAGCTGACCGAAGAAGAGTTCCTGCCGCTGCGCTTGCAGAACGGCCTGTACATGCAGCGCCATGCCTACATGCTGCGCGTCGCCGTGCCCTACGGCCTGCTGTCGTCGCAGCAGATGCGCATGTTCGCCCACATCGCGCGCAAGTACGACCGCGGCTACGGCCACTTCACCACGCGCCAGAACATCCAGTACAACTGGATCGAACTCGAGCAGACGCCGGAAATCCTGACCGACCTCGCCTCGGTCGAGATGCATGCGATCCAAACCTCGGGCAATTGCATCCGTAACATTACCACTGATGAGTTCGCCGGCGTGGCCGCCGATGAGATCATGGACCCGCGCGCATTCGCCGAGATCCTTCGCCAGTGGAGCACCTTCCACCCGGAATTCATCGCCCTGCCGCGCAAGTTCAAGGTGGCGATCAATGGTTCGGTGGAAGACCGTGCGGCGATTGCCATCCACGACATCGGCCTGACCCTGGTGAAAAACGAAGCGGGCGAAGTCGGCTTCAAGTTCATGGCTGGCGGCGGCATGGGCCGCACGCCGATCATCGGCAGCGTGATCCGCGACTTCCTGCCGTGGCAACACCTGCTCACCTATACCGAAGCCGTGATGCGCGTGTACAACTCGTACGGCCGCCGCGACAACAAGTACAAGGCCCGCATCAAGATCCTGCTGAAGGCCCTGGGCGTGGAAGAGTTCTCGCGCCTGGTCGAAGAGGAATGGCAAGACCTGAAGGATGGCCCGGAAACCCTGAGCCAGGAAGAATACGACCGCGTGGCCGCCTACTTCGAGGCGCCGCCGTATGCGACCCTGGACGCGATCGATCCGCTGGCCGCGCATCTTGATAACAAGGCCTTTGCCAACTGGCTGGGTCGCAACGTCAAGCCGCACAAGGTGCCGGGCTATGCCGCGGTCGTGCTGTCGCTGAAGAAAACCGGCGTGCCGCCGGGCGACGCCACCGCCGAGCAGATGGACTTCGTGGCAGATCTCGCCGACAAGTACAGCTTCGGCGAACTGCGCGTGACCCACGAGCAGAACCTGGTGCTGGCGGATGTGAAGCAATCCGACCTGTTCGAGGTCTGGCAGCTGGCCAAGGCTAAGGGCCTGGCGACGCCGAACATCGGCCTCCTGACCGACATCATTTCCTGCCCGGGCGGCGATTTCTGCTCGCTGGCGAATGCCAAGTCGATCCCGATCGCGGCGGCCATTGCCGAGCGTTTCGACGACCTGGATTTCCAGCACGACATCGGCGACATCGAACTGAACATCTCGGGCTGCATCAACGCCTGCGGCCACCACCACGTCGGTTCGATCGGCGTGCTGGGCGTCGACAAGGACGGCAGCGAGTGGTACCAGGTGTCGATCGGCGGCGCCCAGGGTAACAACGCGGCCATCGGCAAGATCATCGGCCCGTCGTTCTCGGCCGGCCAGATGCCGGAAGTGATCGGGCGCCTGCTGAACGTGTACGTGCAGAACCGTTTCGAAGACGAACGCTTTGCCGACACCGCGCAACGCCTCGGCATCGCGCCATTCAAGGAACACGTGTATGCCACGCCGATCCCGGCTGGCGAACTGGTTGGGGAAGACCATGCTTGAAGTAGTTCACGAACACATCATCCGCGGCCGCGAAGTCGTGGCCGACGACTGGCGCGTGCTGCGTCTCGAAGAAGGCGAAGCGCTTGACGCCGTCGTGGTCCCGGAAGGCAAGGTCATCGTCCCGCTTAGCGTGTGGCTGGCGCAGAAGGACACCCTGTCGGCGCGTGCCGAACTCGGCGTGTGGATCGCCGCCGACGAGCGCTTCGAAGCCCTGAAGGGCGACGCCGACCGCTTTGCCGTGATCGCGGTGGACTTCCCGAAATTTTCCGATGGCCGCGGCTATTCGATCGCCTACAACGTGCGCAAGCGCCTAGCCTACACCGGCGAACTGCGCGCCATCGGCGACGTGTTGCGCGATCAATTGTTCTCGATGTCGCGCGTCGGCTTCAATGCCTATGCGACGCGCCAGGACCGCTCGATCCACGACGCCCTGAAAGGCTTGACCGTGTTCTCGGAAACCTACCAGGCCTCGATCGACCAGCCGCTGCCGCTGTTCCGCCGCGCCCACCGCGACGCCAAGCCGGAACACACCGACGTCGGTGCCGGTATCTGAGGCCGATATCATGAGCGATCTCGCCAACCGTGTCGCCGACACGCAAGCCATCCTCGCGCGCATCGCGGCCGAGTACACGCCGGCCGTATTCGCGTCCAGCCTGGCGGCCGAGGACATGGTCCTGACCGACCTGATCCTGCGCGCGAATCTGCCGATCGGCATTTTTTCGCTGGAAACGGGCCGCTTGCACAAGGAGACGCTGGCGGTGCTGGATGCGGTCAACGCCCACTACGGCCACGACATCACCCTGTTCCGTCCGCAGGCCGAGGCGGTCGACGCCTATGTCGCCCAGAACGGCCTGAACGCCTTCTACGACAGCATCGAGATGCGGCGCGAATGCTGCCGCATCCGCAAGGTCGAGCCGCTGGGGCGCGCCTTGGCGGGAAATAAAGCCTGGATTACCGGCCAGCGCCGCGCCCAGTCCGCCACCCGTTCGGACTTGTCGACCCAGGAAGACGATCCGGCGCACGGCATGACCAAGTTCAATCCGCTGGCCGACTGGACCGAGGAACACGTCTGGGAATACATCCGCGCCAATAACGTGCCGTACAACGCCCTGCACGACCGCGGCTACCCCTCGATCGGCTGCGAACCCTGCACCCGCGCGATCCAGCCGGGCGAGGATGTGCGCGCCGGCCGCTGGTGGTGGGAAAACCCGGAATCCAAGGAATGCGGCCTGCACGTGGTCGACGGCAAACTAATCCGCATCAAATCCGTGGCTGCCTGAGAGCGCCGAACAGAACCGCCATGGCTGCGTTGCATCGTCTCGCCGTACTCACGTACTGTCTTCGACGCTGCGCCTTGCCCTGCCGGTCCTGTTCGACGCTCTTAACAGCAATATTCATGAGAATACAAGGCTCAGTTCATGACGAATCTTTCTGAAACCACCAACGTGCTGGCCGACGTCAACGCGCGCCACCTCGACGCCCTCGAGTCCGAGGCGATCCACATCCTGCGCGAAGTGGCGGCCGAATGCAGCAATCCCGCCCTGCTGTTCTCGGGCGGCAAGGACTCGGTCGTGCTGCTGCGCCTGGCCGAAAAGGCTTTCCGCCCAGGTAAATTCCCCTTCCCGCTGGTGCACATCGACACCGGCCACAACTTCGACGAAGTCATCGCCTTCCGCGATGCGCGCGTAGCGGAACTCGGCGAGCGCCTGATCGTCGGCTCGGTCGAGGATTCGATCAAGAAGGGCACGGTGCGCCTGCGCAATCCACAGACGGATTCGCGCAATGCCGCCCAGGCCGTGACGCTGCTGGAAACCATCGCCGAACATGGCTTCGACGCCTGCATCGGCGGCGCCCGCCGCGACGAGGAAAAGGCGCGTGCGAAAGAACGCATCTTCTCCTTCCGCGACGAATTCGGCCAATGGGACCCGAAAGCCCAGCGTCCGGAACTCTGGGACCTGTACAACACCCGCGTCCATCCCGGCGAAAACATGCGCGTGTTTCCGATCTCGAACTGGACCGAGCTCGACGTGTGGCAATACATCGCCCGCGAGAAGCTGGCCCTGCCATCGATCTATTTCGCGCACCAGCGCGAGGTGATTCCGCGTAACGGCCTGCTGGTGCCGCTGACCCCGCTGACCCCGGCGAAGGAAGGCGAAACCGTCGAAACGCAAACCGTGCGCTTCCGTACCGTGGGCGACATCTCCTGCACCTGCCCGGTATCGTCCGATGCATCGACCGTCGACGCCATCATCGCCGAAACCGCCGTCACCCAAGTGACCGAGCGCGGCGCCACGCGCATGGACGACCAGACCTCGGAAGCCTCGATGGAAAAACGCAAGAAGCAAGGATATTTCTGATGAATGCCCGCATTGACACTAACAGCGAACAACTCGAACAACACAGCCTGCTGCGCTTCATCACCGCCGGCTCCGTCGACGACGGCAAGAGCACCCTGATCGGCCGCCTGCTGTACGACAGCAAGGGCATCTTCGCCGACCAATTGGCGGCGGTGTCGCGCTCGAAGCACAAGCGCACCGTGGGCGACACCATCGACCTGTCGCTGCTGACCGACGGCCTCGAAGCCGAGCGCGAGCAAGGCATCACCATCGACGTCGCCTACCGCTACTTCGCCACGCCGAAGCGCAAGTTCATCATCGCCGACACGCCTGGCCACGAGCAATACACCCGCAACATGGTCACCGGCGCCTCGACCGCGGACGCGGTGATCATCCTGGTCGACGTGTCGAAGGTCAAACTCCGTGAAGACGGTGGTGTCGACCTGCTCATCCAAACCAAGCGCCACTCGACCATCGCCAAGCTGCTGCAGATCGAGCACGTGATCGTCGCCGTCAACAAGATGGACCTCATCGGCTACGACCAGGCGATCTACGACCGTATCGTCGCAGCGTATGGCGCGTTCGCGCAATCGCTGGGTCTGAAGGACGTCACCGCGATCCCGCTGTCGGCGCTGGCCGGCGACAACGTCGTCGACGCCTCGACCAACATGGACTGGTACCAGGGCCCGACCCTGATCGAGCTGCTGGAATCGCTGTCGGTGTACGACGAAGCCCATGGCAGTAATGTCCACCTTGCGCCGTTCCGCTTCCCGGTGCAGCTCGTCGCCCGCCACAACGGCCACGAAGCGAACGACTTCCGCGGCTACATGGGCCGCATCGAATCGGGCAAGGTAAGCGTCGGCGACAAGCTGGTGGTGCAGCCTTCCGGCCAGACGGCCACCGTGAAAGACATCGTCACTTTCGACGGTTCGCTGCAATCGGCGAGCGCCGGCCAGTCGGTGACCCTGCTGCTGGACGAATACCTGGACATCTCGCGCGGCGACACGCTGGCCGGCGCCAACGCCCCTGCGACCCTGCTGAAGCAGGTCGTGGCCGACGTGTGCTGGATGTCGGACGAGCCGCTGGATGCGCGCCGCAAGTACTGGATCAAGCACGGCACGCGCCAGACCGCCGCCAAGGTCACCAAGGTGGACACCCTGCTCGACGTGAACACCCAGGAGCGTAAGCCTGTCGACAGCGCCGCCCAGGGCCTGAAGCTGAACGACATCGCCCGCATCCACCTGACCGTGCAGCAGCCGCTGGCGGCCGACGCCTACGCCGACATCCGCGCAACCGGCGCCTTCATCCTGATCGACGAAGTCACCCACCAGACCGTCGCAGCGGGTATGATTCGCCTGGATAACTAACAGGAGTAGTGGATGGCGGGGAAGGTTTACCTGATCGGCGCCGGCCCCGGTGCGGCCGACCTGATCACCGTGCGCGGGGCGCGTTTACTGGCACAGGCCGAGGTCGTGCTCTACGACGCGCTGGTGACGCCCGAGATGCTGGCACTCTGTGCGCAGGCCGAGCTGATCTCGGTCGGCAAGCGTTCCGGCCAGCGCTCGACGGCGCAGGATGCCATCAACGGCCTGCTGGTGGACTGCGCCTTCAAGTACAGGATGGTGGTGCGTTTGAAGGGCGGCGACCCGATGCTGTTCGGACGCGCGGACGAGGAATTGCGCGCGCTGGAAGCTGAAGGCATCGACGTCGAGATCGTGCCTGGCATTACCACGGCGGTGGCTGCCGCCGCCGCCGCCAAACAGCCGCTCACCAAGCGCGGCGTGGCGCGCAGCGTTGCCTTCTTCACCTCGAGTACCGCGCCGGACCAGCCGGAACACCCCGCCCTTCCCCACACCGACACCATGATCCAGTACATGGGCGGACGCGAAGCCGCGGCCACCGCCGAACGCCTGCTGGCGCAAGGCCGCAGCGCGGATACGCCGGTGGTGGTGGTGGAAAATTGCAGCCGCGCCGATGAACGGATCGCGCGCCTGACCTTGACCGACCTCGCGCGCGGGCTGGATGCGGCCCAGGGGCCGGTGCTGGTAATGATTGGCGAAGCGCTGCGCTTGCGCGAGCATCAGGTACGCTGAACCTGGACACGCTCGCGGAATAACGTAGGGTGGGCGCCCCGTGCCCACGCGTGAACGTCGATCATTGTTGGCGTTTTGTGGCGCTTGAATACGTCAACAATGTTCATGCTTCACGCGTGGGCACAGGGCGCCCACCCTACCGCAATCACATGTAGCCGCCACAGCGACCGTTGACGACCTACCCCGGGCAATGCGCCCGCGCCCCGTCGTATTCCTCGATCTGCAGCACCAGCCTGTCGGCCGCCGCCCAGGTATCGGCCGCGATCCGGTTCAGCTGCGCGATCGCCGCTTCCAGCCGTGCGCCCGTGCGGCCGCGGCATTCCTTCACGTGCCACTGCGCCAGGTCGCGGCGCATCTCGCTCAGGTCGTCCTTCAGTTCGCCCAGCATGCGCCGCAGGTTGCGGTCGGCGTCGACGCGGCCCTCGATGCTGCCGGCGTGCAGGTGGCCCGACATGATGCCGATCTTGGTGCGCATGGCGTTGACGCGGCGCGCGGCGGCGTCGATGCGGCGCGCGCAGCGCATCTCCACCAACAGCGCCGCTGGCAAACGGGCGATGCGGCGACCTACGGCCAGGACGGCCCCCAGCAGCGTGGCAACGAAGCGCTTCAGGTTCGGTGGAAGCATGGCGGGCCCGGTTCGGTTGGAGGGCCGGCCCGTATGGATGAGCCGGAAATGCCCGAGCAGTGTGGGTGCTTTCCGAACGAGTGTCAAACGACCACGCGGCGCGATGCCATGATTCGGAACAATCCGTGGCGTGTTCGCCGCATTCCTTGTCAAGACCGCATCGGAAGCCTTGTCAGAACGGCAGCGTGTGCATGCAGGGGGACGCCAGCGCACAGTCGGGATGCACAGCACGGCCTAGACTGGCCACATCGCTTTTTGCAAACACGACGATGACCACGATCCCGCTGGACGCCGCCACCCTGGACGAAGCAAGCCGCTTCAACCGCAAGCTCGCCTGGGCGCCGCGCTTCCGTATCCGCAACCGCTTCATGCCCATGCTCGGGCAGGCGCTGCTGCGCCTGTCGCAGCTCGGCGCCGACCGCAAGCTGGCGCGCGCCGGCATCCGCGTCGAGCAGGGCATCGCCGATGTCGACGGCCTGCGCGTGCCCGTGCGTATCCTGCGGCCCGCCGCCACGCCGAAGGCACTGATCCTCGACATCCACGGCGGCGGCTGGGTGATCGGCAATGCGCGCATGGACGACCGCCACAACGCCTTGCGCGTGCAGGCCTGCGACGCGGTGGTGGTCTCGGTCGACTACCGCCTGGCCACGCGCGC
Source organism: Massilia sp. YIM B02769 (assembly GCF_030411995.1). GTDB lineage: Bacteria > Pseudomonadota > Gammaproteobacteria > Burkholderiales > Burkholderiaceae_D > Telluria. The sequence continues at coordinate 25,501 of NZ_JASNRC010000012.1, read as the reverse complement.
GCCCCTGCAGGCGATCATGGACGACTGCCTGGCCGCCGCGCGCTGGACGCTCGGCGCCGGCTTGCCCGCGTACCGTACGCTGCCGGTGTTCGTGGTCGGCGAATCGGCCGGCGGCCACCTGGCGGCCAGCACCCTGCTGCGCCTGAAGGCCTGGCCGGAATTAATGGAGAGGATCGCCGGCGCGCTGCTGTTCTACGGCGTCTACGACCTGGCCGGCACGCCCAGCGTGCAGGCGGCCGGGCCGGAGACCCTGGTGCTGGACGGCCCCGGCATGGCGCCGGCCCTGCGCCTGCTCACGCCCGGCATGAGCGACGCCGAGCGGCGCCGCCCGCCCCTCTCGCCCCTGTATGGCGAGCTGGAAGGCATGCCGCCGGCCTGGATGATCGCAGGCGACATCGACCCGCTGCGCGACGACACCCTGCAGATGGCGCAGCGCTGGCGCGAGGTGGCGGATGTGGAGTTGAACCTGCTGCCGGAAGCGCCGCACGGCTTCATCCACTTCCCGACGCGGATGGCGCAGCTGGCGCTGGCGCGCAGCCATGCCTGGATGCGCGAGCAGCTTGTGCGCTACGAATTGAAGCGAAATGAAAGCGAGACGGGGAGTCTCGCCCAGGCGGCGCTCGGCTCGAGCCTTAGCCCAGCGCCTTGAGGCAGTAGTCGCTCATCGCCGCCAGCACGGCCGGGTCTTCGCCGACGGCGCCGGCCACCTCCAGGCGCAAGGCCGGATGCGCGGCGCGCAGCTCGTCGGCGAGCAGCGGCAGGTCGCGCAGCAGATGCCCGCCCTGTCCCAGGAACACCGGCACCACCGTCACATCCAGCACGCCGCGTGCGACCAGGGCGCCCACCACGCCCGGCAGGCGCGGCTCCATCAGTTCGAGGAAGGCGAGTTCGACGTCGACATCCGGCAGGCGTGCGCGGTTGATGTCGCGCAGGCGCTCGAAGGGCGCGGCCCAGGACGCGGCGCGGGCGCCGTGGGCGAACAGGACCAGCGCGCGCCGTTGGGTTAGTGTGTTCATCAGTGCCGCTCCACCCAGCGCAGCGCGCCGATCGCCAGCAGCAGGAACAGCAGGCTCGGCGCCGCCGCCGTCATGAAGGCCGGCCAGGTCGACAGCATCCCGAGGTGCGAGAACAGCGAATTGATGAGGATGAAGCTCACCCCGATCATGATGCCCACAAAAATCTTCAGGCTGACGCCGCCGCTGCGCGTATGCAGGTAGGCAAACGGCAAGGCCAGCGCCATCAGCACGAAGATCGCCAGCGGGTCGATCAGCTTTTTCCAGAACGCGATCTGGAAGCGCTCGCTCTCCTGGCGGTTCTCGACCAGGTGGCGCGAGTACACGGCCAGTTCGTTGGCCGACATGCGCTCGGGGTCGCGGCGCGAGACTTGCAGGATCTTCGGCGTGATCTCGGACACCAGGTCCAGGCTCGGGACGCGGCGCGTGGCGACCGCGCTGGTCTCCTGGCCGTAGGTGCTCTGGATGGTCTGCCCTTTCGGCACCGGCGCACCGGGTTCCGGCAGCGTGCGGCTGTTGCTGAACAGGGTCTCGGTCACGTCCTGCAGGCGCCAGGTGCTGTTGCCGCTGAAGCTGGCACGCGCCGCGGTATAGATGGCACGCATGCGCATCGAGGTGTCGAATTCGTAGACGCGCACATCGAGCAGCTGGCCGTCGGGTGCGATCTGGCGCGCATTGAAGAAGCGCGAGCCGGTGACCGGGCCGCGCACGCCGTTCGGACCCGGCGCATGCACGTTATCCTTGGTCCACATCCCCGAACGGAATTCCGAGGCCAGCGTTGCGCCCTTGGCCGACAGGCGCACCTTTTCCGCCAGCGGCGCGGTGCGCGGCGTGACCAGCTCGCCGAAGATAAAGGTGATCACCACGAAGACGATGCCGATTTTAAAGAGCATCCAGCCGGCCATGCGGGTCGACATCGAGGACGCGCGCATGATGGTGAATTCCGAGCTTTGCGCGAACTGCGCCATCGCGTAGATGGTGCCGATCAGCGCCGCCACCGGCATCACCTCGTACACGTGCCCGGGCAGCATCAGCGCCACGTACATCAGCGCGTGCTGGAACTGGTAGTTGCCCTTGCCGACCGACGGCAGTTCGCCGGTCAGGTCCATGAAGGCGATCAGGCCGAGGAAGGCGAACAGCACGAAGACCACGGCCTGCGCGATGTTCACGGCGAAGTAGCGTTGCAGGACTTTCATCGCGCGGCTCCTCCAGCCAATTCAGGCGACTTGCGCAGCAGGCGGCGCCGCTTCCAGGCGTTGAGCCACACCAGCGGGTGGTAGCGGTGGTTCACGTTCAGGCGCCAGGCGAACAGGGCCACCACAATGACCGCCACGACCAGGTGCAGCGGCCACCAGGCCAGCGCGAAATCGAGCTTGTCCTTCTTGACGCTGGCCTCGACCATCTTGACCAGGTTGTTATAGGTGAAGAAGATCAAGAGCGCCAGGATCAGGTTGGCCGAACTGCCGGCGCGCGGATTGACGAAGCCGAGCGGGATCGCCAGCAGCACCAGCACCAGGCAGACGATGGGCGAGGAAATGCGCGACAAGAGCTCGGAGCGCGTGTACTGGTTGTCCAGGGCCAGCAGCGCGGCGGTCGGCTGGGCGTCGAGCGGCACGTCGGTGCCCAGCACCGGTACCTTGGTCGCTACGCGCATGCTGTAGCGCTCGAACTCCATCGACTGGTAATCGGCCTGGCCCGGCACGCCCTGGTAGCGGCGGCCATTCTTGAGGACCAGGAACTGGCCGCCCTTGCCGTCCGGTTCGATCACGCCTTCCTTGGCGACGACGATGGAATTGCCGGCGCCCTGCATGGTATTCACAAACACGTTCTGCACCACGGTCGACCCGTTGGCGCTGCCCTCGACGAAGAACACGCGGTCGCTCGACGAGGACTCGCGGAACTGGCCCGGCGCCACGCGCTTCAGGTCTTCGCGCTTCTCGAAGCGCTGGACGAATTCGGTGCTCTTCATCTTGGCCCAGGGCGTGACGAACAGCGACAGCATGGCGACCAGCAGCACCATCGGAATGCCGAACACCAGCACCGGCCGGATCCACGCCAGCAGCGACTGTCCCGAGGCGAACCAGACCACCATTTCGGAATCGCGGTAGGTGCGTGTGACCACGACCAGCACGGAAATAAAGCTGGTGAGAGTCAGGACAGTTGGCAGATAATTCAGGGATTGAAACGCGATCAGGGCGACGACATCGCTCGATGCGACACGCCCGCCAGCGGCTCGGCCGAGAATGGCGATCAGGGTCCAGGTAATGCATACCGTGAACAGCACCGTGAAGGTTGCTCCGGCCGCGCTGGCCAGTTCACGGTACAAGGCGCGTGAAAAAATCATTCGATAGTTATAATTGCAGGTTGAGCAGTAGCCGCACTTGTATTCGCATGCTGCGCACAAAACGAAACGGGAGAATCAAATGGACTTTAGCATAAAAGCATTCGACACAAAAAACACCCTGGCGGCAGCCAAATCCGGCTGTGTGGCAGTGGCGGTGTTCGAAAACAAAAAACTGTCGCAGGCTGCGAAGGCCCTCGATCAAACCGGCGAAATCACGGCGGCATTGAAGTCGGGCGACATCAGCGGCAAGGCCGGTTCGACCCTGTTGCTGCGCGGCGTGGCCGGCGTGACCGCGGCGCGCGTGCTGCTGGTCGGCATGGGCGCGGACGAAGTGGTCAGCGAAAAGAATTTCAGCACCGCGGTGAACGCCACCCTGAAGGCCTTTGCATCGCTCGGCGCTGCGGATGCCATTATCGCATTTCCGACCACCGAAGTGAAAGAGCGCGAGCCCGAGTGGGCGCTGCGCGCAATCGTCGTGGCCGCCAATGAAGGCGAGTTCCGTACCGATATCCAGAAAAGCAAGAAAGACCCAGCGCTGACCGGCGTGCGCAAGATCACCGTCGCCGTGCCGCTGGCCAGCCCGCAAGCCAAGGCCTCGCTGGCGCAGTCGATCGCCATCGCCAACGGCATGGCCCTGACCAAGGAACTCGGTAACCTGTCGCCGAACGTCTGCACCCCGACCTACCTCGCCACCGTCGCCCGCAAGCTGGCCGACGACCACGGCTTCGACATCGAAGTCCTGGAACGCAAGCAGCTCGAAGCCCTGAAGATGGGCAGCTTCCTGTCGGTGACCAAGGGCAGCGACGAAGCGCCGAAGTTCATCGTCCTGAAGCACATGGGCGGCGGCAAGAAGGATGCGCCTGTGGTCCTGGTCGGCAAGGGCATCACCTTCGACACTGGCGGCATTTCGCTGAAACCTGGTCCTGGCATGGACGAGATGAAGTACGACATGTGCGGCGCCGGCTCGGTGCTGGGCACCTTCCGCGCCATCGGCGAGATGGGCCTGAAGCTGAACGTGATCGGCATCGTGGCGGCCTGCGAAAACATGCCGTCGGGCCGTGCCTCGAAGCCGGGCGACATCGTCACCTCGATGAGCGGCCTGACCATCGAGATCCTGAACACCGACGCCGAAGGCCGCCTGATCCTGTGCGACGCGCTCACCTACGCCGAGCGCTTCAAGCCTGCGGCCGTGGTCGACATCGCCACCCTGACCGGCGCCTGCATCGTCTCGCTGGGCCACCACAACAGCGGCCTGTTCACCCGCCACGACGCCGCCCACGACGCCCTGGCCGACGAGCTGCTGCAAGCGGGCAAAGAAACCGGCGACGGTGCATGGCGCCTGCCGATCGGCGAGATCTACAACGACCAGCTGAAGTCGAATTTCGCCGACCTGGCGAACATCGGCACCCCGGGCGGCGCCTCGATCACCGCGGCCTGCTTCCTGGAGAACTTCACCCGCAACTACACCTGGGCTCACCTGGACATCGCGGGTACGGCGTGGAAGAGCGGCGCATCGAAAGGCGCGACCGGCCGTCCGGTGCCGCTGCTGACCACCTTCCTGATGAACCGCGTGTGATAACGGTCAGGATGGAATAAAAACGGGCCGCGGATGCGGCCCGTTTTTATTGGCGATGACAATGAAAACGGCGGGGGTTCGTAGGGTGGACACCTGTGTCCACGCGGTATGGTACCGCCGCGTCAAACCGGCATCGACCGACATCGATACATTCGCCAATGGGAATTTTTTGGCCGCCGCGTGGACGCGAACGATGAGACAGCGTGGACACAGGTGCCTAGCGCGGCCCGGTCCACCCTACGTTTACGACACCGGCGCAAACCTTGGCGTCATCACGCCATCGACATCGACCAGCTCGAAGAACACGGCTTTCGGCCGTGCCCAGATGGACCCGTCCGCCGCGCGGTAGATGATCATGGGCGACAGGTCGGCCTCGAGCGTGGCTTCGCACACCAGCTCGTAGAGGCCGCCTTTGTAGTGCCGGTACTGCATCAGGCCTGGTCGGCCGTCGCTTTTTGACGCTTCTTCAGGCCCTGGATGACCTTCAGCACGCCTTCCATGCCGGCGCTCTCGTCGAGGTCGCTGAACGCGTCGAGCACCTCGTTGAGCACGCGGTTGCGGACCGCGGCTTCGTCCTGCTGCATCGCCGCAGCACCCTGCTCGGCGAACTTCGACGGCGACTCGGCTGCCGCCTTGGCGCCACTGGCCAGGGCTGCCTGCCAGATCACCCAGCGGCGCTGGGTTTCGAAGACGAGGTATTCCTCGGGCTTGTCTTCACGGCGTCGAACAATGTGGCCATCGCGCTGGGCCCACGCTTCAAATGCACTGCGCATCTCTGTCCTTTTCTGATGGGTACGGAAACTCGCTATCGAAACAGCAACATTTCACCATAGTACCATTCTGTTGCAATAACCCTTGCACGAATGAACTTTCAATCGTGCGCGGCTTGCGACTCAGCGATTGCCTGAAATAGCTCAGGCCGCCTAACGGCATACTACATCGCAAGTTATACAAAAACAACTAGAAGTTCCTTGATAGTAACAATTTGCAAACGTTAATTCTTATGCTTGAATTTGTCACATCCTGCTACGCCCTGAGCCCAAGACGTGACATTGCATATATTTTAATACACAAAGCTAGCTCTTGAGCATGTGGCTTGCAATTTAAGCAAACCGCATGGCGGGCCAGGCAAGGAAACTTCGGCTGGGGAAGTTGCAGGATTTGCGGTGAGCGCCGATACTGCGCACGAGCCGCGGCGGAAGGTCCGCCCGGCGCTTCACCTACCACGCGCATACATGAAAATAGCAACATGGAACTTCCATTGTTGACTATAAGCACCTCTCCGCGCCGCATTTTTCTGCTCTCTCGCCCTATGGGCAGGTCTTTTGTTGTATCTTGTTGTCTCTTGCTGGATCGCACTGACGAGGCATCTTTTTGTAGCTAGTTTTGTAGCTACGATTTGTAGCCAGCTGATAGAGGGGTTCCTGTGCCGAAGAGATTAATAAATCAACTAAATGACATGCAGCTACGCCGGTGGATTGCTGCCGACGTGCCTATTGCCAAATCCGATGGCGGCGGTCTGACATTCACATTGTCGAAAGGTGGCACCGCCTCCTGGGTGCTCCGCTATATGCGCGATGGTAAAGCCAAAGAGCTGACGCTCGGCAATTACCCAGACCTGGCTCTATCAGCCGCCCGGAAGCTGGCGGCCGAGCATCGCGTTTCTGTCGACAAGGGCGAAGACCCTGCCGCACAAAAGCGGGCCGAGCGATTGAAATCCCGCGCCGCCTGGACGGTACGGGAGCTGGCGGCGGATTTCAGGGAGAAGGCGCTTCACTCCGGGACCTTGGCCAAGGCGACCGTCTACTATCGGGAATGGGATCTCGACACGGTTATCCTGCCGCGGCTCGGGCCGGTGGAGGTGCGCAGCGTGACGGCCGAGGACGTCGTCGACCTCCTGGAACGGTCGGGCCGTACCTGGACGATGCAGAAGCGCATCCTCACCACCACCGTTCAGTTGTTCGATCATGCGATCGGGCGCCAGCTGATCAAGGTGAACCCGGCAGGCGCAATTAAGCTCAAAGCGCTGTTGGGACCACGGCCGGCAGTGCGCAAACGGCTGATGCTCACCGAAGCGGAGTTGCGCACTCTACTGGCGAGCATCGACGACATTGGACGGGAGAACGCCCTGGCCTTCCGAATATTGCTTGCCACCTGTGTTCGCACGGTCGAACTGGTAAAGGCACGGTGGGAGCACGTCGACTTTGATCGTGGCACCTGGTATGTCCCTGACGAGTCGGTAAAAACGCGGACGGGTTTCCTGGTGCCGCTTACGCCGACGGTGGCCGAATGGTTCAAGGAGCTAAAGAGGCTCGCGGAGGATTCACCATGGGTACTGCCGGCCAGAGATCGCAGGCGCACGGGCGAGCACGTTGGCCGAACCACTTTATGGGCCGCGATAGAGCGCGCGTTCGTGCGCGATGAGATCGAAATTCGGCGATTCACTCCACATGACACGCGCAGTACCGCCAAGGGTCACATGCGTAACATGGGTGTTTCGCGAGAGATTTCAGAGATTGCGCTGAACCACGCGCTCAAGGGCATGGAGGCAATCTACGACGTACGGGAGGAAATCCCGGAACGGCGCCGCGCGCTGGAACTGTGGGCGTCGTTTTTGGAAGCATGCGAGCAAGGCCGGCAGTGGAACGTGGTTCCTCTGGTCCGGCCGGCTGCATAGCGCAGGGGGGGTCCGCTGGCTGACAGTTTGGCCCGTTCCCGATTGCGACATCAAGAAGAATTGCCGCGTATTATTGCGCTTCCTACGTTGTACCTGTGGGCCCGATTGCCGTCGGGCCCTTTTTTCGTCAGGCCGCCTTGCTCTCCTCGGCCATCAGCGCCAGCGCCGCGCGCGCCAAGAAACCGCTGCGGGTCTCGTGGCGCGACTCTGCGAACGCGTCAACCCTGGTAAGGACGTAGCTCGGCATGGTGATGTTGATGCGCTCGGCCTTCGTGCTGAGCTTCGACAGATCGACGTCGACGAAGGCCCAGACGGCGCCGGCGTAGTCCTGATCCGTTGCGAGCTGTTCGATGCTGGACGCCTTCAAGTCGACCGTTTCGCCCAGCTGCAACAGAGTGCCCACGTGGTGATAGATTGCCTCCCTGGCGCTCTTCATCGCGTCGTCGATAGTGTCGCCGGCCGAGAAGCAGCCAGGTAGATCGGGTACCGTGACCCCGTACCCGGTATCCGGGTCTTTGTGAATTGCGATTGGCAGTTCCATGATTTCCTCCTTCTGGATGGAATCGAGAGTCCTCTGAATTGCCCCGGGTTTCCCCGGGGCTTTCCGTCTACGCTAGCCCGGCTATCTTCAGGAGCTTTCGGAGCGTTCCTATCGGGAGGTCTTTTCGCGGATGCTGCACCGTTACTATTTCCCTCACCTTTGGGTGCTTGAAGGTTCGGTGGCTTCCATCTCTGCTCACCTCTTTCCAGCCCGCTTCCTCAAGCTTCCGAATCAGAGTTTTTGAATCCATCAGACTCTCCGTTTCGTTGTTGATGTGTGTATTATACACACTAATACTAGAATGTGTACAGTGTGTATAAATATTTTCAGCAACGAATCACAGCTCGATGCCGAGCAGCAGAGCCAACGCGCGCTATAGTGTGGCCATGACACGCCCGCCCTTTCTCACCGCCAGCGCGTACGCGCGGCACAGGTCGTCACTGGCTCTGGACCGGTTCATCTTCGCCGAGAGTGACGAGGTCCGCCGAGCCGCCATACGATGGGCGCGCGCATGGGCCGCGCGAGCGCGCCTCACTCGTCCCTTTTCGGGCACCCGGTGATAACCACCTCAAGCTTCAAGGCATAGCCCTCCCAGGCAGCGCCGTCGATCAGCGCCGCCTGTGCGGCCGCCTAGTGGCCCGGGTAGGGGCCGGCGTTGGGACTTCGTTCAGTTGAATGCGAACGTCTGCTATCGACCCAAAGCAGACGCAATCGCGTCACCACCATTTGTCGAACTGGTGGAATGCTGCATGCAGCGCTCGCATTGATCCTGCATTGATCGTCAGACGAATTGCTATGCAGTCGCCATCTTGTGACTGTCTTTGCGAAGGAGGATTGATAGTTAGATACTCCTGAGATGACTGCCGCTCGAAGTGAAGGACCTCGTACTCGCTCATGTCAAGCAGTCGAGCGTCGCAGCCGTCACGAAGTTCAGTTTCAAATCGAACAAGGGCCTCATATTCAAACCAATGATGCGCGGCAGTCCATTTGAGACTCTGGCTTCGACCTGAATACTCGACTTCAAGCCGGGCCTGGACACCTAGATCCATAGGATCTACATCTGCAAACTCAAGCTGGAACTTGAGCGGCCCTTCAACGAAAGCTACGTCGCCAGCCATCTAAATCCTTTCTTGGGTGTGGTTGCCTCGGACTTTCGAAACGTCCGCTCTTGGCCGGTTGCGGCCGTTCAGTGTACGACAGCTCTCGACCAATTTCGGACGTTCCGTCAGCGCTTCGCGCCTGTAGTGAAAACTTACCGGTGAGGTCGCGTCTGCTTGAGGTCGCGTCGTACGGCCAAGCTTCCGCCAACACAGACGAGTAAAAGCAGCGCACCAGGTATCAAGGAAATTAAGGTTTCTGTTTTTCCTGCTACGGGCCAACCGTTCAACGCCAGCCTTGCTATGGTCAGCAGCCATACGGCCGAAACCCCTGAGCCGATGGCATACCAAAGATAGCTGGCCCAAGTTCGTTTAAGTAACAGTCCTGTTCCACAAAACGTGAGTACTAGGGCCGCAACATACCAAAGCGGTTGCACATAGTGGGCCGCCCACCAGCAGAGATAGCAAGCGGTTAGAAGCAGGACAATTGAAAGGGCCTTTACGATCATTGCAGGTCGTCAGTTCCTGAAAAGTATTAGATGTCCGCTCCTGGCCGATTGCAGACGTTCAGGGCAGCATAGCATGTTGCCAAGCCGAAAAATCTCTCACAACGTCACGAACGTCCGCAACCGACCCGAAGCAGACAATCATTGCTAGGCGAAAGCGGAGACGACCAGCCACGACATACCTGCGCTAACAAACCAAACAAACATCCTTTTTACGACGATCCAATACTCGGCACGTGCGTCCGCATCAAGAACCCAAGAACGGCTTAACGCACCGGTGTTTTGGCCGATGACTAAGAAGAATACAGGTAGAAAAAGGAACAGCGCAGCGCTCGTAAGTGATGCCAAGTTGGAGGCACTAACAGACCCAAATGTTGCTTGTTCAGACCATGCTTCAAACAGAGTGAGACCAATCGATGACCAAATTCCACCGAGAGCAGCAGTTTTGCTAGTTGCAGTAATCACCATTCTTACTTCTTCCTTCGGGTCGTCATGTCTACGTCCGCTCCTGGCCGTTTGCGGACCTTGTGTAGCGTCTGCTAACGACCCATTGCGGACATTGGTACTGCCCACTTCCTTAAAAAGCACTTACAGGTTTAAGAGTCGTGTCAAATGGGTCTCCATAGATGGGTTCCCTTTGCCCAGACCCGACATTTCTCTTAAAACGTCGAGCCAGTTGCTAAGAAACGCTTTGTCGCGCCTCAGCCTCTGTCGGTCCGTGTTCCAGTGAGTTTGGTAGCTTCGGTTGCGAGAATTAAGATCCGCAATTCGCACGGTACAGGCATCGCAATACGGCGGTAACCACCAGACATACTTTTTCTCGACCTCGTATGAGATCTGCTGTTGTTCCGCTGTGAAAATGAACGAGATACCGCATCCACGGCACTGACACCGCAGCGCCTCATATTCAGTTGCATCATCGTCATAATGGCCGCCGGTTCGCTGATTTGACACAGACCAGGATGACCGCGTGATAGGGACGCTCATGTCTTAGTAAGATGCGGGTTTGAGTTGGGTGAACGGCTGCTTCTGACCGATCGCGGACGATCAGAGTATGAGTGTATTGCTGTCTTGCAGTAACGACAAGCAAGATTATCGACGAAGTGGGCATCCAGCGATGATCACTTCGAGTTGCAAGGCGTAGCCCTCCCAGGCGGCGCTGTCGATCAGGGCCGCCTGCGCCGCTGCCTTGTCGCCGGGATAGGCGCCCGCGCCGAAAGTATTGGTCGGGCGCGCCGGTACCGCGCCAACGCAGCCGACCGTGACCGGTACCGGGACTTTCGGCGGCTCGGCCGCGCAGCCGGCCAGCAGCAGGCACAGGATCAGCGCCCTCACCTCCAGCCCTCCCAGGCCTCGCGCATCACGCCGCTGCAGTCCGGCGCCTGGCTGGTGGCCACGGCGGCGGCGCGGTCCTTCGTTCGCGCTATGGCGGAGGCGGCGAACTTCTCAGCCACCTGGCGGCGCCCGTCGGCCGCGCGCTTCTCGGCGCCCAGCTTGTCGACCGCGGCGCTTTGCTCGGCGAGCAGCTTCTCGACAGCGGCGCGCTGGTCCTTCTCGGTTGCCAGCGCGCGCTGGTGTGCGCCATCCAGGCGCCAGCCATTGATGACGGCGCCGGCGGCGGCCGCGCCGACCAGCACCAGGGTCAGCGCCAGGGCCGCGGCCGCGAGCCGGTATTGCGGCGGAACGACGGCCATCATGGGTAGGCCTTCCAGGCGAGCTGGAAGTGCGGGCCGTCGACCAGCGTCTTCCAGTCGCCGCCCCATTCGATCGGCACGCCCAGCTCGACCGCTGCCGCCTTCATGGCCTTGGCCAACTTCGGGTAGAGCGGCCAATCCCAGCGCACCTCGGCGCCGACCATGGCGGCCAGGTCGACCGCGCAGGACATGCCGCACTTGTTTGCCGACGGCAGATGGCGCGAGCGCGAGGTCTGCGACGCGCCGGCGGCGACCAGCTGCTGCTGGCGCGCTGGCGTGCGCACGCCCTCGGTCACCATGAAGTCGACTTCGGTCAGCTCGATGGCGCGCTTGACGACCTTGACCAAGTCAGGGTGGACGCCTTCCAGGCGGGAGAGCGAGCGCACGCTGAGGCGGAAATTAGTTTTCATGGGGCGGTTCCTTCGGTGCTTGGTTCGGTGGAAACTTGGCGTCGGCCCAGGCGCTGAACTTGGCCTCGGCCTTGAACAGCGCGCGGCTGCCCATGTGCGACGTGATGCCGACCAGGGCCGGCGCCAAGTCGGACGAGTAGCCCTGCCACTGGCAGAGCTTGAACGTGATGATCCCCACCAGCGCGGAGGTGGCCAGCTCGCCGACGAACTCGGTGAAGTTCCAGGCGCGCACGTGGCCGGCCTTCAGCTTCTGGTAGAACGAGACGAAGCCGCCGAGCAGCGACAGGCCGATCACCCAGCCCCAGGTGAGGATGCTGGCCCAGTCGCTGGGGTGGCCGGGAGGCTGCGGAGGTTTTTCGATCATTGGATGCCTTTTCATTGGGCGTAAAAAAAGCCGCTGGTCGCGGCCTGGTGGGCGTGCACGCCGATCAGGCGCGCATCAGTTGGGATTTTGGGTAGTCGGCCATGTGCAGGTCGATCGGGCGGACGCGTTTCATCACCGCCGGGTCGAACAGGCGCAGGCCGCCGGCCAGCAAGATCGCGAAGGTCAGGTCGCTGCACCACCACTTACTGTCGTCACCCCAGTCTTCCGAGTAGGTCAGCGGTATGCCGACGGCGCCGGCGAAGTCGTAGCCCTTTCCTACCTGGGCCTCGGCGAAGGCGCGCGCGGCGTCGATGTCGGGCACCGCCACTGGCATATCCCGGTAGACGACAATGCCCTTCATCAGCTGGTCGACCGAGCCGGCCCGGCAGCCGTGCGTCATCGAGGCCTCGTAGGCGCGCTCGCCGATGATCGTGATCGAGTGGCTGAACACGCGCGAGCCGGCGGCGACGCCGACCGCCAGGCTGATCGGGTTATAGGGCCAGCGGCTGGTGAGCCGGACCGTGACAATTCCAGGACGTTCTTGCATCAGATCTCCTCGATTTCAAGGGTGGTTGAGTACGCGCCTGCGAACTGGTAGGCGATGTCGGAATCTTTCGTGCGCCGGCCGTAGACCGTGAAGTCGCGTTCAAGCGCCAGGTCTGGGTGCTCGGGGAAAACGCTCATCAGAATCGGGTAGGCCCGGCTGTTGCGCACCAGGTCGAGGAACCGCGCGCGGTCAACCTCGGGCATCGCGCGCAGGTCGACCGGCACCTTGCGACTGATCGTGCCCGGGTCCACCAACTGGTCGCCGGCGGCGCCGCGCGAGATCGCCGTGCGATCGATGACCGAAACCGACGTTGCCGAGGCGTTATGCCTGGTCGTCAGTACCGGGCCGACCACCATGCACGCGGCCTCGATGTATCCCTGCGGGTTCGCCGCATCGTTGATCTCGACGCTTAGCGTGCGCGCCATGACGGGGGCCGGCAGCCAATGCCGCGCGCAAGCGCCGCCGCCATATGAGTAAGCGCTCGACGCCTGGGCCGCGGTGAATCCGCGCAGCTTGATGGCCGGCGCCGGGCAGGCCAGCACCCAGCCGCTGTCGTAGCCGGCGCCCTGCCAGTTGTCCATGTAGCCGTCCGGCCGCGCGCCCGGGGTGGCGGCGACGCTCGGGTAGTAGCTGGTGACCTGGGGGCCTGGCTCGAGCATCGCCCCCCACAGGTTGAGTCCCTTCGTCGCGTCGGTCGTAGCGCTCATGAGCGACGCAGTACTTGCCATCAAGCCGTATGCATTGTCGCGCTCCAGCAGGTAGGCGTATGGCTTGGTCAGGTGAAGCGTTGCCGTGGCGCCCGAGGCGGCCTGGTAGTTCGCCGCAAGGGTATTGCCCGTAGCGTTCGCCCGCACCTGCCAGGTGAAGTTGCCCGCCACGGTAGGAGTGACCTCCAAGCGTAGCCGGTAGTACCCGTTGCCGAGATCCGTGACGCTGCTGTTCTGCACTTGGGCGCCGTTCGTCTTGAACGAGATGGCGCCGTTCGAGAGATTGACCATTGCTCCCTGGTCTGCGCCGCCCGCACCTGACACCACGATGCCTATGTAGCGCGCTGGCCCGGACACCTGTTTCATGGTCTGCTCGATCACCACCGTTCGCCCTACTTCGCCGCGCACCGATGTGCTGAAGTAACGAGGAAGGCTACTGGTACCGGCCGTCTCGTCTACGACATCAACAGGCCATGTCGGATACACCCTGGGGGCGCTGCTGCTCTCCACGGCAGTCCATTCCGAGCGCGTCCACATTGGCGTGCCGCGTGACGCAGCGTTGTGCTTGACGGGGTAGATCTGGAACTTTGGCGTTGCGCCGCCAGTGAGGGTGCTCCAGCCCTGGATCTTGAGCCGCCACCAGCCAGCTGGGGCCGGTGCCTTCACGTCAGCAACGTCGACCGTCACTCCAGACTGGCCTGGAGCCAGCGCGGTGTACGTGGTACGGCCATCCTCGAGATTCACTTCCAGCACTGTCTGGCCGCCCGCCTTGTCCACCAGGGCCAGCACCAGCTTGGCCATTTCGCCAGCTTGACCAAAGAGCGAACCGGAGCATATGAAATTGTCGGCCAGGCCGGTGAGAAACTGGTCAAGGTACTGGAGGGTGCCGCCGCCGCTAAACCAAAACATCCGGTCAGCCGTCTGTGTCCCGTTGGGCGCCAGTGCATAGTTCGGCGAGATGTTCAGCGTGGCGGCGCCCGACGTGCACCACGTCGGGTATGTGGTGTTGAACGCCTCGGTGTACTTCAGCAGGTTCGTAGTGCCCAGCTCGGCCGTAGCACGCACTCGCATCATTGCCGTCGGCGAAAGGTTGCAGAATGGGAGCGCAACGCACCCTAGCTGCTCCGCTTCGGCCCAGGTCGCCGTATAGGTCACGCTCTTGCCAGTGGCGCGATGGAAGCTGGACTTCTTGTCGCTTGCCAGGCTGCTCGCCGCCAGGCCGCCGGCCGTGCTCGAAGCGACGAGCGACGCCACGCGCGCGATCGCGTTATCAGAAACGATTCTCAGGTTGGGCATGCTATTCCGTAGTGGTGGTGTTCATCTGCAGGGCCAGCGCCTGCATGTCGGCTTCCATGTCGGCTACGATCGCGGCGATCTCGTCGGCCGTGCTGGCATGACGCACGTCCTCTTTGTTCGCCAAGCGCAGCGCGCGGATCTCGTCGAGCAGCGCGTACCAGCGGTCGGCGGTGGCCAAGATGTCGTCGGCGGCCTGGCGCGCGGTCCAGCCGGCCCGCCACTTCGCCATCGCCCAGCTGGCCACGCCCGGCGGCACGTAGGCGTCGTCGCCTTCGGGATAGCCTGCGGCACGGTACTCGCGCGCGTGCTGCTCGGCGCGCACGTACTCCGGCGTCTGCGTCATCTTGCTGATGACAGCCAGGCGCAGCGCTTCGCCGGCGGCGTCGATGGCGTCGATCGCCTCGGCCCGCCGCGCGTCCATCTGCAGCAGGTCAACCCATTCGATGTCGCCATTCGCGAGGCGGCGAGCGTCGTGGGCCGGCGCCGGCGGGGTCCAGCTGAATGGTGCATTCACCAGCTCGTACTTGAAGCCAGGTGGGCATGGCAGCAGATAGCCAGTCGGCCCGAGGTCCGGATCATCAAGATCAGGCACAGGGAAGTAGCCGCGGACCCAGCCGTGCTCGTCGGTGCGTACGAAGTGAATCATTGGATAATCCCGTGGTTGGCGAAGGCGGAGACACGCGCGGTGGCGTTCCGGTTGTTCGAGTCGGTCACGAAAATGAAGACCGTTCCGGAGTTAGAGCGCCCAGATGTCCCGCCGGCGCCGCCGGTGCCTCGCCCCGACACGGTGATGGTGTTGCCGCTCTGGCTGATACGCATCTCGCCCTCGGTAACGTTAATGAAGGCCGTCACTGTGGCCGTACCCTGCACGTTCGTTGGGGTCACCGTGAAGGAGCCATAGACCCGCCAGGCGGTGTCGTTTGGCAGACTGCTACCGCCATTGATTGACGCCGGCACTCCGCTCATGCCGAGCTGCGCCTGCTGGATGTCCGGGTTGATCAGGACCACGCCACGGATAGTGGTTGTACCGTTTTCGCTGGTGATCCAGGGCGCATAAACATTGCCGTTACCCGCGATCTGGAAATAGCGGTTATCAACAGGATTGCCCAGCAGCAGACCGTTTGATGACAGGGCGTATCCGGTCTTCCCTGCGACAGTTGGCCAGCCAATGTCCGTATAGTCCCCACCGATCACTGAACCACGAAGCTGCACGTTGTAGCCGTAGAAGGTGCCGTCTCTCCGCAGTAGCCAGCCGGCGCCGCGGGAGTCGGTATAGCCGTTCCAGTTCGTGCTGAAAAGGTCGCCACCGATCTGTGTATTGCCGATAGCGCCTGGCATAACCATGCGGCCGGCGTTACCTTGGCTAATAACGCTGTCACACCATGCCGTCGCTTTGCTACCGCGCTCCAGCTTGACATCCGAAATGAGGATGTGCCCGTTCGCGCTCCCCAGGAACCGCAGCGTCGCCGCTGCCATCTGAGCGGCAGAAGACCGCATGTTGAACTGAAAATATTTATTGCTCGCGGTCAGCGGGCCGGTCGTAAACTCGGGCAGGTTATCCGGGAACAGGTCGACCGAAAGCGCCGTGTTTGCCTGTTGCGAGAGCGCGCGGAATGAAACGATGTAATCGACATTCGGTTCCAGCGCAAGCACTCGGCTTTGCGTGAATGTGTTTGGCGGCAGAAGCATTGCCTCGCCATTGATCGCAGCCGCAGGGTCGTACGTCACGGAGGACCCTGAATTGATCCACGAACGGAAGCTCTCTACCAGATTAGGATTGATCTGCGCCTGCTCGGCCATCGTTAGGCCGGCCCTGAAGATGATGTTTCCGTTCGCATCTTTGATGTCCAGGTTACGCGTATCGATAGAGCCGGCCAAGATGGACAGCGGCACGATCAGCTTACCGTCAACGACTACACCGTTCTCGACCCAGGCCGAACCGGTCCACCGCTTCTCCATGACAAAGGTGCCGCTGCTGATCGTCACTACGTCACCGACGACCTTGGCGGTCGGCACCGTGATGTTCGCCAGGGCGTCAGTCCAGGCTGTGCCCGAGCCGTAGTAGTGACCGGCGCCGCGCGCACCGGGTGTGCCGGTACCGGACGCGCCGTCGCGCAGCACCGGGATGATCAGCGCGCGCTGGAACTCGTCGCCGTTGCTCACCACCTTCGCGGTGACGATAGCGGTCTGGCCGTCATAGGTGACGTCGACGCTGCGGCCGACGGCGTTCGACAGCGTGCCGCCGACGGCGGTGAAGGTGACAGCGTCGTCCAGGCCGACAAGATCCGCTGTGACGGTCACCTTGGCCAGGTCGACCTGGCCGGCTGCGTTCAGGTGGAAGCCGGGCGCGCTGGCCGTCAGGTTGATCCAGGCGTTCTTCGGATTGACGATCCGCACCGATGCGGCCTGCAGGATGGCGTCACGGTCATTCAGCACTACGCTCATACGAGAAACCCTACCTTGACGCGCCCGGTGTTCCAGTCGGGCGCCAATGAAATAACGATGCCGGAGACGCCGGCGTCCATGCCGAAGCGCGGGCTGTAGACGGTCACCGCCTGGCCCAGCTCGAGCTGCAGCAGCTCGGGCACGCCGTCGAACTCGTAGGTCGTGCGCGGCACCTTCCACAGGTCAAGCCGACGCTGCGCTTCGACATCGGCGTCAGCCCGGGTCAGCAGCATCGTGTCGACCTGGACCGGCTCGGCGTTCAGGCGGTACGTGGCCAGCGTCGCCGCGTCGGTCTTGGTGGTGGTCAGCCACTCTTCGGTGAAGAGCGCCTTGTGCACCTCCGGCAGGTTGGCCAGCGTGCCGGCGTCCTGCACCGTCCAGTTCTTCGCGAAGCCCAGCTTGACGGCGCCCACTACGTCTGTGCGGCTGGCCGGCGCCAGTGTGCCGTCGATCATGTGCTCAGGACGGATCACGAACGGCGTGCCGGTACCGGGCAGCGCTACCTGGATCAGCCGCATCAGACCCAGACGCGACATCACCAGCTGCGCGCCGATGCTGCCGAGTAGCATCTGGCACGCGGCCAGCACGTTCAGCCGGTCGGTGGAGTACAGCCCCATCGGCTGCGGGTGAGCCGCATCGAAGGCGGCCAGGTTCGCCAGGTCGAGATCCGCATCGGTGAAACGGTCAGCAGCCTTGCCGTATCCGGTTGCCAGCCGTTTGCACATGGTCGCCGCGGTGTCGCAGTAACCGGCGCCGCTGTCGCCCTTGACTGACAGCGTCACGGCGCCGGCCGGCGTGGACTCCAGCGTCACAGTCCCTGCGGCCGGGTTCGACGTCAACGCCACCGGTGCGCCGTTGTCGCGCGCCTCGTTGGCGATCACGCCCTCCGCCGACGCGCAGTGGTAGCCATAGGTCAGCGTCGCCGGGTTGATCGGCAGCGGCGTGATGTTCGACACCTGGCCGATCGCGAACGGAAGGAGCGCGTCCTTCTGCTCGGTCTCGCCGCCCAGCTTCACCTCGGTAATCGCCGTGTTCAGGCGCTGCAGCTTGTCGCGCAGCTTCAGCAGCAGCGCGCTCCGGCCGCTCGGCGCGATGTCAGCCACGACGCCGTTGAAGATCATCCGGAAGTCGCTGCGCGGCCAGCGAATGTCGCCGATGTACGCCCGGATTTCCCGATTCTTCCAAACGTAGCCGGCGCCGGCCCAGGCATCGCGCACGCCGGCAGTGTTGTCGATCTCCAGGTTGCCAGCCGACAGCGCGCCGTCACCTTCGAGCGACAGGCGCTCCGTGAACAGCGTGCCGACGGTGGCGATCGGGAGGTATTGCGTGTTGGCCGGACTGTCGGCCGGCGACGTGGTGAATGCCTTGGTCGCCATGTAGACCATGGTTTCCACGCCATTCACGCGCGCCGCCGCCTCGATCAGGACGCAACGATACGCGGCCGAGCTTTGCAGCCAGGCCAGGAACTGAGGATCAGTCATTCAGGCATTACCCTTTCGTTTGCGGTACTTGCGAGGATTGCACTCTTGACAGTGGTCGCGATGAACTGCGCCGATTCGCTTGACACTCTCGCACCTGCGGCCATCTGGTCGCCAGTCTGGCGATTCGCATCCGCGCGCAGACCGGACAACTCCGTGCGCAGCGCCTTCACCTCGGCAACCAAAGCTTCTTTGTCCGCCGTGCCATAGGAGCTGTAAGGGATCGGTGCGTTGACCGGCGGCGCTACAGCAGTCAGCGGCGAAGTGTTTTTGTTCATCACCGTATGAAGCTGGAGGATTGCCTCCCGAACCGACAGCACGGACTTCTCCACGTCGATCAGGCCCTTGACCGAAAGCTTGAGTGCTTCCAGCTGGGCCTTGCCGACGTCCACCTGGGCGCTGGCCCAACGCTCAGCTTCGGCCGTGGACGCCTGCGCGTAGTCGAAGTCGGAGCGGTATTGGCTGCTGCTGGCGAACACAGCCCGCGACGCAGTCAGGAATGCGTTGAATGCACCCTGGTACTGCGACTGGGCCGCTTCATCGCCGCCGCGTGCCGCCGCCAGCACCGCGTCGTACTGCGCCTTCGCCTCTGCATACTTCTGCATAGGCGACAGCGGCGACAGGCCTCCGAGCAGCGTGTTGTCACGCAGGCTTTTCAGCGTCGCTGCGAACGACGACATCCGGCTGATGGTCGCGTCGATCGCGGCGGTCTCCGCCTTGTAGGCATCGGTCAGCGCAGACTTGGCACTGGCCAGGGTCACGCTCGTATCCTCGATTGCCGGGTACACCTGGGCGAAGGCTTCCTGCAGCGCCATCAACTGCGCGTACTGCTCGCGTTGCGCAGAACTGGTCAGGTCAAGACCCAGGACGTACTGCTTGAACGCTTCTCGCGAACGCAATGTGGCAAGCCCCATGGCGCCGAGCTGTTCGGCGACATACTTCTGGACAGGGGCCAGCCGTTCCGCTTCGGTCAGATAGTTCTCAGCAAACGACGACGCCTGGTCGGCCAGCTCTTCAATGCCGCCAACCATGGACAGCAGCTCTTCGCGCGCGGCGATGCTGGCCATGCCGGTAGCGCCGAATGACTTGCCGATGCTGGCCAAGACCGCATCCAGACCCGCGTAGTTCGATGCCAGACGCGCCAGGGTCTCCAGCGCGCCCTCTCCCACCTGTTGAAAATCGGTGAGGCCGGCCACGCCGAAGCTGGCAAGATCGTCGCCGATCTTCGAGAACACCGCGGATAGTTCCTTCTGGATTTCCTCGCCGGTTTTGCCTTTCAACGTCACCTTGCCGATGTCGACAACGAAACTGTTCAGGCGTGCTGAGAAGTCGCCAGCATTGATCTGCAGGAGCTTGCCCGCCTCAAAGACCGTGTCATAAATCGAAGTGAGGACAAGCCCGATCTGACGATTGCCCTCGGCGCCGAGACCTTCCAGCTGGGTTGAGTACTTGTCCTTTTTGAACCACCCACCGTCCTTCTTGATGTCGGCATACTGCGACGCGCTAACCCCGTCGGTCAGGATGCTGGCGTAGGTCGCCTTACTCATGGTGAAGCCAGTGTCCTCGACGGTTTTCTTCCCGCCAAACACCGAGTTCAGCACAGATCCAGTGATCTTTCCGACCCAGCCTCCAGTGAGCTTGTCGAGCGCCAGGCCAATGAATCCGCCGGTTGCCAGCACGCCAAGGGTCGAACGTCCGAACGCGTCGGCGCTGCCGCGCGTTGCACTGCCAGCGCCGAAATCTCCCGAGACGCCGGTGGTGCGCACCAGCAGGGACGAGAAGCTGTTGATCCCGGCTTCGATATTGCGCAGCGATCTCAGCATGCCAGTGCTGATGCCCAGCTCTTTCGATGCCAGCGATTCCATGATGTCCAGCGACTTGGCGATGGACTCGGATTTTTCGTCCGAGCCCAGCACCGACCCGGTGCCCTGGGCCTTCTGACGCGACTCCGACAGATTGACGCCTCCGCTGCCGACGCCACCGATCGCAACACCAAGTGCGGCCACGATGGCAGCCATCGCCGCCATGCGACCGAACGCGGTATATGGGTCGCCAGAGCCTTGGCTCAACACCGCCGAGATACCCTTCGGCACCAGCTCGGCCAGCGTCATCGCCAGTTCGGCCGCATGGAACACCTGCGATGCGGCCTGCAGCGCCTTGTAGCCCTTGCTCTGCTCGCCGAAGAAGCCGGCCGCAGCGCTGGTCATGGCGCCATAGCCGGCCAGCCGATTTTTCGCCCCCTCCTCATTGAGCTTGTCGACGATCTCCAGGTGCTTGACCTCGTTGATCTCCTTATTCCGGAGCAGCAGGTCGGCGTTGCCGCGCTGCTTTGCAATCTGCGCCTGACGCTGGCCGAATGCATCCAGGGCGCCAGTCATCTTCGTGATCGAGTCGCCGGCGGTACCGAACGCCTCGCGCAAGGCCTCTCCGAAGGTCTGGGCCCGAGCTGGGTCGAGAAATTCCTTCAGGCTGTCCTGCGCCTTCTTGTTGGCTTCCGCGATCCCTTCGTTGACGGCGCCTTGCTGCTTGAGCAGGGCGAGCTTGCGCAGCTCTTCGGCCTGCTCGCGGTAAAGCGCCGCCGTAATACTACCGGCTTCCACCGCTTCCAACTGCGCTGCGGCTTCTTCTTTCAGGGTGGCGATCCCGAGCATGCGCTCCGCCTGGAGGGCGGCCACGGCCTCCTTGCTCAGGCCGATTTCTTCGTTCGCCAGCTGCTGCGCCTTCACCTGGTCCTGCAGGCCGACGAGCTCCGCGCTGGCAGCCTTGACGCCCTGCATGTAGAGGTCTTGGCTGGCTTGCGAGCGGTTCCGCTGGGCGGCGGCCAGATCGTTCTCCAGCTGCTGCTGGCGGCTGAGTCGCTGCTCGCCGAGTTTGGCGATTTGCCCAGCAAGATCCTCCTGCTCCCGTTGGCTGCCGATTTTTTGGCCAACCAGCGCGAGTTGCTCTTGTAGGCCGCGCTTCTGGTTGTCCATGATGGCGAGTTGCACCGCTGCCGTTTGCCGAAGCGCGTCATCTTCTGTGATTTCGCCGGCATCACGCTTCGCCTGGATCTGCGCAAGCGCCCGTTGGCTGAGTGTTTCCTCCAGCTCGCCGCGCTTTCGCAGCGCCGTAATACTGGTGTCGATCCCCAGAACAAAGACGTCGTTGTACTCGCGACGGATGGCCAGCAGCTGCTTGTCGATAGTGATGGCGTTCGGGTCGGTGGACGACTGGGGAATGCCCAGTTGCTCACCTCGAGTCTGGGCCGCCCTCAGCGCCCTGTCGCGCTGCTCCGCCCGAGTGAACAGAATCCGCTGCTTTTCCTCCCATTCCCTTTCCGCCGCCTCGCGCTGCACCTTTAAAGCAGCGTCCTCGCCAGCTTTCTTGTCGGCAGCAGCCTTTTCATTGATCGATTTCACAGCACGCTCGTTTGCAGCAATCTGCGCCTGTGCACCCAGTACATCACGATCCCTCGACGGGTCGTATCTCTCGCCCTCTCGCGCTTTCCCGATCCTTTTCAGGCGCTCGACACTTTCCTCAAGGGCCTTGCGTTGCTTGTCCAGCGCGGCCAGCTGCTGCTCGGGTCCCAGCTCACGGCTCCCGGAAAACTCGACAACTGCGTCCCATGCGCTGCTCGTCGCGCTCTTGATGCCAATCCAGGCGCGCTCCCAAACCGAGAGAACTGCGAGCACCTTTTCTTTCTGGCTGGCGATGCCGTCGGCATACGCGTTCTGTGCGATGCGAGCTGCATCGATCGTACGGCCCTGTACCTGCGCCGCCCTTACAGCGAGATAGGTCTCGGTGGTGACGAAGCCGTATTGGTCACCCATGGCGCGGAGCGCCGTGAGCGGATCCTTCCCGAGCGCGGCAAATTCCTTCGCCGTGTCCTCGACGCTTTTGCCGAGCACGCGCTGGGCGTCGACCGCGACGGTGCCGAATTTCTCCAAGTTGGCGCCGGCGATGGCGCCGGTGCTGGCCAGGGTGGTCAAGGCTTTGGCCGAAACGCCCTGCGAGCCGTTGATTTCCTTCATGCTGGCCGCCATGTCGGCCATCTGGCCGGCGGTGGTGCCAGCGAAATTGCCGGTCATAATCAGGGCGCGCGAATACTGCACGGCCTCTTCGTGACCAGCCTTGTAGGCATAGGCCAGCGTGCCCAACACTGCAACGGTCACCGTGTAGGGGTTGATCAGCCCGAGGACGGCGCCACCAAGCGCGCGCGCGGCGGCACCGACGCCTCCAAACATGTCGCGCAGCTGGCCACCCTGCTGCATAAGCACAGTGAGCGGAGCCTGGCCGCCCTGAAGGCTGACGATGATGTCGGTCATCTGCGCCGGCACGCCGCGCATTGCGGCGCTCATTGCTGCGGCAGACATTCCGCCATTTCGGAAAGCCTGGTCCTGGGCGTGGAGCTGGTCAAGCAGCGGCTTCGCTTGCGTGGTGATGCCCAACTGCGCGGCCTGCAGTTCCAGCATTTCGGTCCGCGTTTTGCCGATGGCTGCAACCTGTTGTTCCAGGCCCTTGAGGAACGACGTCCGCGAGGCCTGAACTTGGGACAACTCACGTTGCGCCTGCGCCTCCATCTGGGTGGCATAGGTCTGCTGCTCCTGCGCCAGGCGCAGGTCGCGCAGTTTCGCGATCAGGGGCTCAGTGGTGCTGGTCAAGCCGAGTTGGGCGGCTCGATAGCGATTTACCTCCTCGGTCGACAGGCCAAACATCGCGATCTGCTCGCGCAGTCCTGCAATGAAGCTGTCCTTTCCGGCCTGGGCTTGCAGCGCTTCTCGCTGGGCCTGGTCGGCGGCACGTGCTGCGGCCGCGACCTGTTCCTGGGCCGTGCGCATAGCGTGCAGCTGCGCGATCAGCGGTTCAGCTACAGCGGTCAGGCCAAGCTGAGCGGCGTGGTGACGCTGCACCTCTTCGGTGGAGCGTCCATACAGGGCGATCTGCTCGCGAAGCCCTTCCAGGAAGCTGTCGCGGCGCGACTGCGTCTGAGCTGCATCCTGCTGCGCCTGAGCTGCGGCGCGGGCACTGGCCGCGACCTGGTCCTGCGCCTGCTGCAGGGCGCGCAGCTGCGCAATCAACGGATCGGCAGCACTGGCAGCTCCGGCTTGCGCGGCGCGATAGCGCATCACTTCTTCGGTCGACTTGCCGAACAAGGCGATCTGTTCGCGCAGGCCGGCCAAGAAGTTGTCGCGGGCAGTCTGGGCCTGGGCGCTGTCGCGCTGTGCCTGCGCCGCCTGACGTGCGGCCGCGCCAGCCTGTTCGTGGGCTTCGCGCAGTGAGCGCAGCTGGGCGATCAGTGGTGCTGCCTCTGCCGCTGCGCCAGCCTGCGCCGCGCGGTATTCCAGGATGCCTTCGGTCGATTTGCCGAAGAGCGCGATCTGTTCGCGCAGGCCATCAAGGAACGTGGTCTTGCTCGTTTCGGCCTGAGCCGCTTCGCGCTGAGCGGCAGCTTGGGCGCGTGCGGCCGCTTCGGACTGCTGCTGCGCGGCGCGCATGTTCTGCAGCTGAAGGATCAGCATCGACGATTCTTGCGCGGCGCCGGCTTGAGCCGCGCGGTAACGCTGGACCTCATCGGCGGACTTGCCGAAAAGCGCGATCTGCTCACGCAGGCCGGCCAGGAACGACTCCTTCGATGCCTGAGCCTGGGCGAGTTCGCGCGCGGCGGCTGCCTGGGCCTGGGTGGCCTGAGTCGCTTGCGTCTGGGCCGCCTCGACCGCCCGCAGCTGATTCAAATATGGCGTAAGCGATGCTGGATCGACGCCGCGGTTGCGTGCCATCGACTCGTAATAGGCGGCCGTGCTGCGACCGCCTGCCTCCATGGCCATTGTAGTGCGCTGAATGGAAGCGATGATGTTGCGCTGCGAGTTTTCCACTGCGCGTGCGGCGGTTGCCGAGCGCTCGCCGGTCTGGGTGATCGCTTGCCCTGCGCGGTTCGCTGCATTGACGGCCGGGCGCAAGCCTGCTTCCACGCCCGAAGCGTCTGCCACCACTCGAATTGTTGCGTTGTTGACGATATCGGTCATGGCGTGGCCCAAAATAAAAAAAGCCACCCGAAGGTGGCTTGGTTGTGTGTTACTGGCTTACTGCCGGATCAGATTCCGCCGGGCGACGTACAGACTTTCACCGCAGGCGGTTTCGACTTGAATCGACGCTCGATCGCGCCCGCATACTGTGCGGCAGCCTTCGAACAAGACATTGCAGCGTTTAAGAAATCTTCGCTCTCCGCTACTTGCTTTGCAGTATCAGCGCCAATTTTGCGTAATTCAGAGATTCCTTCCTCGGTGCTTCGCCTCAGCCGCATATTCAGGTCATTCATGCGAGTAGTGCGGCAGTACTCCTGCTGAAGCTCGGCCTTATCCGCAGTCTTGAGCTGCAGGTATTCGGGCTTGTCGCACGTGATGCTGAAGGCCAGTGCCGATCCGCTCGCCAGTCCGAGCGCGGCCGCCAGAATAAGTCGCTGCATGTCCCCTCCTATGATGAGAATGCAATCTTACACCAGCGCCACCCCGGCCTATTCGTCGCGGCTGTTCATGAGGTTGAGCGCGGCGAACTCCATGGTCTGGATGTCCGCCTCGAGCTCGTCGTACTGCGTCGGGTCCAAGTCCATTCGATCCATCTTCCGATGCAGGACGGCATAGTCCAGGCCGATCAGGCCCATGCCGCCGGCGCGCCACTGTGTGCGCATGAAGGCGAACAGCACGTAGGCGTCCCAGTGCTCCGGCCAGATCTCGACCACCTCCTCGTCGAAGTCATCGAGCGTCAGGCCGGCGAGCTCCATCTGGGCCAGGTCCTTTTTCGTCGGACCCGGCGTGTACATCGCCTCAGCG
>NZ_JASNRC010000011.1 GCF_030411995.1 Massilia sp. YIM B02769 | reverse complement strand
TCAGCTGAACGAGTCAGCTGGCACCTTCATCAAACGCCCACACTTATCGACTGTTAATTGTTAAAGAACTTATTCCGTACTTCATCTTGCTGCGCTTGCGAATCGTTTTGTTCGTCAGCAGCAGAGGGGCAGAATCATAAAGTGTTTCGTGATACTCGTCAACCTCTTTTTTGCTACACCGCAGAACCTGCGGATCTCGTTAGCACTTCAACTACTTGATTTCGTTGTCGTTTTCGCGAGGGACCGAACTATAACAAACGGATCCGTACTGCGCAAGTCCTCACGACGCGTTGGCGAATTCGGCCTTCGCCGCCAGGAAGCGGCGCAGTGCCGTGTCAGGATCGAGGCCGGACATCAGCATGTTGACGATTTCTTTCTTGTCTTCGCTCGTCACCTTGGCGCAGGCTTCGCGATGCGAACAGAAATAGGCGTACCAGGCCACTTCCGCCGGCCGTTCCTTGCGTGGCTTCAGGTTACGCGGCAGTGCTGCCCTGGCCTGGGCAGCATAGGCATCGAGCTGCGCCAATGCGGCCGACCAGTCCGCGCCAGAGATCGACGACCTCTCGGCAACCGACTCCGTGCCCGACGCCTCCTTAACCACCAGGCTGCTCAGGTCGGGAAACCCGCCAGCCGCACAAAACGCAGAGACAAAGCCCAGCTTGGGCCTGATCCCGACCGGTACTGCGCGCCCGAGTACCCCATCATGCGGATACATGATGCGGGCGCGCTCGAGTACATCCGCATACGAGATCGGCACCGGCCCGTTCGCCGTCACGTGCTGTACCAGGGCCTCGACCAGCCGCGCACCCACGTCGATATCGGTGATCGTCCACTGGATGCTGGGCTTGCTGCTGACTGACATGGATGGCCTCTCGAAAAAAGAGACATCTTATCAATATCGGACAGTGCCCGGCCAGCTTACTCCAGCACCAGGTTACGCGACTCCACGTCCACGCACAGGATGGCAATCGCGCCGATCGCCAGGAAACCGGCCAGCATCGCCAGCGCCAGCGTGAAGTGCGTTGCCATCACCGGCGCGACAATCGCTGGCGCAAACAAGCCGCCGAAACGTGCGACGGCGCCGGCCAGCCCCATGCCGCTGGCGCGCAAATCGGTCGGATACACCTCCGGCGTGAACGCATACAGCGCACCCCAGGTCCCGAGCAGCGCAAAACTCATCAGCAGGGTCGAGCCCACCACTACCACGGTCGCACTGCCGAAGCTGTACAGCATGCAGCCGATCGCACTCAGGACCAGGAAGCCGACCAGCGTCGGCTTGCGACCCCAGCGCTCGACGCCGTAGGCCGACAGCGCAAAGCCCGGCAACTGCACCAGCGCCAGCAGTATCAGGAACTCCTGCCCGCGCATGAAGCCGAAGCCCTCGGCGCTAAGGCGCACCGGCAAGTAAACGAACACGCCGTAGTAGGCAATCGAGATCAGCATCCAGGCCAGGAACAGGCATACGCTGCGGCGCCGCAGCTGCGACGAGAACAGCGCCGCCATCGAGTGCTTGACCGGGCTTTCGGCATGCAGCGGCGGAATCGTCACCTGGCGTCCGTTTGCCTTTGCCACCCGCTCCAGCACGGCGCGCGCCTCCGCACCCTTGCCGCTGCGGTTCAGGTACATCGGCGACTCGGGCACCGACAGGCGCAGCACCACGCCGACCAACGCCGGCAATCCCGTAACGAAGAAGATCACACGCCAGGCATCGTCGCCCCAACGCACGGCCACCAGCGCCAGGATCGCCAGCAGGATGGTGCCGACCGCCCAGAAGGATTCGAGCAGCACCAGCCAGCGTCCGCGCCGGTCGCTCGGCAGGAATTCGGCCATCATCGTGTAGTCGACCGGCAGCGTCCCGCCGACGCCGATGCCGGTCAGGAAGCGCAGCACCAGCAGCCAGGTGAAGTCCGGTGCAAACGCCGATGCCACGCCGAAGCAGGCATCGAGCACCACGGCGGCCAGCAGCACCGGCCGGCGTCCGATGCGGTCCGCCAGGCGGCCGAAGGCAAAGGCGCCGATCAGCATCCCGACGAAGAACACCGTACCGGTCTCCAGCGCCTGCGGCATGGCGATGCCGAAGGTTTTGGCGATCGAGGGCGCGCTGAAGCCGATGGAGAGCACCTGCATGGCATCGGCCATCCAGACCAGGCCGAAGATCACGAACAGGCGGTACTGGAACCTGCCGACACCGGCCGTCCGTATGCCCTGCTCCACCGTCATGTTCATGGTCGTCATCGTGTCATCTCCGCTTCGCAGATCGTTATATAGAGAGTGAGTGTGCGGGAAAGGCCGGCCGGGTACTGTGCAGTACAAAACGCTCGCCGACAAAAAAAAGCCCGCTGCTGCGGGCTTTCGAACAAGTCAGGATGGATCCTCAACCGGCGAACGGCGTCTCCGCCACGCCCTGCACGCCCGGACGCAACAGTACCACGCTCCCGGCATCGCCGCCCGTGCCCGGATCGATCGAGGTCACCAGCAGCGTATCGAGCGCCGGTCCGCCGAATGCGCACATCGCCGGTTTCGCCATCGGCAGCGCGATTTCCCGGTCCAGCTGCCCGGCGGGTGTGAAGCGCTGCAGCAGCCCGCCGTCGTTGGCACAGGTCCAGTAGCAGCCGTCGGCATCGACCGCGGCGCCGTCCGGCCGTCCCTTCTGGCCGCTCAGGTCGAGGAAGACGCGCTGCTTGTGCGGCGTGCCGCTGTCGACGTCGTAGTCGAAGGCCCATACGGTGCGCTTGATCGGATGCGAGTCCGACAGGTACATGGTGCGTCCGTCGGGCGACCAGGCGAGGCCGTTCTGCGTGAGCATGCCGGAGACGACCGGCCCACGCAAACCCTGTTCTCCGCTGTAGCTGTACAAGCCGCCCACCGCGCGCGCGGCGCCCATGTCCATGAACATGGTGCCGCTCCAGAAACGGCCCTGGCGGTCGCAACGTCCGTCATTGAAACGCATGCCCTCGCCCAGTTCGGCGTCGGGCGGCGCCGCCAGCCGGCTCGCCTGCGCCAGACCGTCTTCGCCCAGCTGCAGGCGGAAGATCCCGGTCTCCATGCCGGCCACGAGCGAACCGTCGGCGCCGGCCGCGACGCAGGCGACCATCTCGGGCGCGAGCCAGTTGCGCAGTGCGCCGCTGGCGTGGTCCATGCGCCAGATGCGGCGCGCAGGGATATCGACCCAGTACCAGGCCGCCTGCGCCGCGTGCCAGAACGGGCTTTCGCCGGTGGCGCAGTGCACGCCGGGGATGCGTTGAATCTCCATGCCCATCCTTACAGGTTCGTGATCTCGCGGTGCGCCGGCACCAGGGCCTTCATCACGCACCAGGCCACCAGGTAAGCCAGCGCGCAGATCGAGAACATGATCATATACCCGGACTGCAGCTGGCCCAGTGCGCCGTAATGGTCGAACAGCGCGCCACCGAGCTTGGTGAGCAGCACACCGCCCAGGCCGCCGGCCATGCCGCCGATGCCGACCACCGAACCGACGCTATGCTTCGGGAACATGTCGGAGACGGTTGTGAACAGGTTCGCCGACCAGGCCTGGTGCGCCGAGGCGCCAATGCCGATCAGGAGCACCGGCACCCAGTAACCCAGGTAGCCGAGCGGCTGCGCCGCGAGCACCACCAGCGGGCACAGGGCGATCAGCAGCATGGCGCGCATGCGGCCCTGGTAGATGTTATAGCCGCGGTCGAGGAACCAGGTCGGCAGCCAGCCGCCGCCGACGCTGCCGATCATGGTCATGCTGTACAGGACCGCCAGCGGCACGACCATGTCCGGTCCCGACAATCCATACTGGGCCGACATGTACTTCGGCAGCCAGAACAGGAAGAACCACCACACGCCGTCGGTCATGAATTTGCCGAAGGCGAAGGCCCAGGTCTGGCGGTAGCCGAGCAGCTTGAACCACGATGCCTTGGGCGCGGCCTCGGTCGCCGGGGCCGACGTGGGCGCGTCGCTGTTGATGTAGGCGAGTTCGCCCGCGCTCAGGCGGCGCTGGCGTTCCGGCGCGTCGTACAGCCAGATCCAGAGGCCCATCCAGATGAAGCCGACCGCGCCGACCGCGATGAAGGCGGCTTGCCAGCCCCAGTATTCCGCAATGAGCGGCACCGACAAGGGCGCCAGCACCGCACCCACGTTCGCGCCCGAATTGAAGATGCCGGTGGCAAAAGAGCGTTCGCGCTTCGGAAAGTATTCGGCGGTGGCCTTGATCGCGGCCGGGAAGTTGCCGGCCTCGCCCAGGGCGAGCACCGCGCGTCCGACCATGAAGCCGGCGATCGAGACCGGCACGGCGGCCAGGCCGACGGTGGTCAGCACGCTGTTGACGGCGGTGCCGATGCCGATGGCGTAGGCATGGCCGATGGCGCCGAGCGACCAGACGATGATCGCCAATATATAGGCGCGCTTGGTGCCCATGCGGTCGATCACGCGGCCGGCAAACAGCATCGAAATCGCATACACGAACTGGAAGGTCGCGGTGATGTTCGCGTAATCGGTATTCGTCCAGCCGAATTCCTTGGTGAGGACCGGCGCGAGCAGGCTCAGGACCTGGCGGTCGAGGTAATTGATGGTGGTAGCGAAGAACAGCAGCGCGCAGATCGTCCAGCGATACCTGCCCACCACCGTTGTACGCTCTGGTGTAAAGCTCATGACTTGCTGATTCATGGATCAGTTCTTTTCAAGTGAGACAGCCGGCGTCTCCTCCGGCTGGTGCAGCGATCGAATCACATACAGAGTATTAACCCGCCAAATTCAGCTCCCCGTCCTGCACGCGCGCCAGGCGCAGTGGATTGTCGTCGCGCAGCGCCTGCGGCAGCAAGGCGTCCGGCAGGTTCTGGTAGCACACCGGCCGCAGGAAGCGGTCGATGGCAGTGGCGCCGACCGAGGTGGTGCGGCTGTCGCTGGTGGCCGGGAAGGGGCCGCCATGCACCATCGCATGCGACACCTCGACGCCGGTCGGGAAGCCATTGAACAGCACCCGGCCCGCCTTGCGCTCCAGCACAGGCAGCAGCTGTGCGGCCAGCGCGTAGTCGCCTTCCTCGGCGTGCACGGTGGCGGTCAATTGGCCGTGCAGCTGTTCGGCCGCCGCCAGCATCTGTTCGGCGCTGTCGAAACGCACGACCAGGGCGCATGGCCCGAAGACCTCGTCCTGCAGTTCCGGATTGGCCAGGAAGTCGCCGGCCACGCATTCGTACAGCGCGGCCTGGGCGGCGCACCCGATACCTTCAGTCGAACCTTGCGCCACCAGGCGCAGGCCGGCGCTGCCGCCGAGGCGCGCGATGCCGCTGCCATACGCGTCGTGGATGCCTGCCGTGAGCATGGTGCCGGCGCCCTTGCCTGCGAGGGCCGCCTTGGCCGCTGCCATGAAGGCGTCCAGCGCCGGACCATCGACCGCGAACACCAGGCCGGGGTTGGTGCAGAACTGGCCTACGCCCAGGGTCAGCGAATCGACGAAGCCCTGGGGCAGCGCGCCGTTGTTCTGCAGTGCGGACGGCAGCAGGAACACCGGATTCACGCTGCTCATCTCGGCATATACGGGAATCGGCTCGGGGCGTGCCGCGGCGGTGCGCATCAGCGCGGTGCCGCCGGCGCGCGAACCGGTGAAGCCGACCGCCTTGATCGCGGGATGGGCCACCAGTTGCTGGCCGATCGTGCGGCCGTCGCCGAACAGCATCGAGAACACGCCTTCCGGCATGCCGGTCTCGATGGCGGCGCGCTGCACGGCGCGGCCGACCAATTCCGAGGTGCCGAGGTGGGCGCCGTGCGCCTTCACCACGACCGGACAGCCGGCGGCCAGGCTCGATGCGGTATCGCCGCCCGCCACCGAGAACGCCAGCGGGAAGTTACTGGCGCCGAAGACGGCCACCGGACCGAGACCGATCTTGGCCAGGCGCAGGCTGGGGCGCGGCGGCGCGCGCTCCGGCAGCGCGCTGTCGACCGTGGCGCCGAGGAAGTGGCCGTCGCGGACCACTTTTGCGAACAGGCGCAGCTGGTTCACGGTGCGCATGCGCTCGCCCTCGAGGCGCGCGGCCGGCAGGCCGGTCTCAACACCGGCACGTTCGATCAGCTCCGGGCCGATGGCCAGGATCTGCTCGGCCACCGCTTCCAGGAAGCGCGCGCGCTGTTCAAGCGGCAGCTTGCGGTAAGGGTCGAAGGCGCTTGCCGCCAGGGCGCAGGCGTGTTCCACATCTTCGCCCGTGGCCTGGCCGAAGCCCGGTTCGAACTCGGCGCGGGTGGCCGGGTTGTAGGCCAGCTGCTCGCCGCCGCTGCCGCGCACACGCGCGCGGCCGATGATCATTTCACCAGTGAGCGCCATGGCTTACAGCGCCTTCTGCTGCTTGTTGATCAGCGCCAGCAGCATCTCGTCTTCGGCGGTGGTCAGGTCGGTCAGCGGTGCGCGCACCGGGCCGGCGCCATGGCCGACCAGGCGGGCGCCGGCCTTGATGATGCTGACGGCGTAGCCCGGCTTGCGGTTGCGGATCTCCAGGTAAGGCAGGAAGAATTCGTCGAGCAGGCGATTCGTGGTGGCGGTGTCGCCGGCGGCGGTGGCGTGGTAGAAGTCCATCGCCAGCTGCGGCACGAAGTTGAACACCGCCGACGAGTACACCGGGGTGCCCAGGGCCTTATAGGCGCCGGCATACACTTCGGCGGTCGGCAGGCCGCCCAGGTAGCTGAAACGGTCGCCCATGCGGCGCCAGATCGAGACCATCAGTTCGATGTCGCCGATGCCGTCCTTGAAGCCGATCAGGTTCGGGTTGCGCTCGGCCAGCCTGGCCAGCGAATCCGGGCTCAGGCGGCACTGGGCGCGGTTGTAGACCACCACGCCGATGTCCACCGAGCGGCACACCGCTTCCACGTGGGCGACCAGGCCGTCCTGGCTGGCTTCGGTGAGATAGTGCGGCAGCAGCAGCAGGCCTTGCGCGCCCTGGCGCTCGGCTTCCTGGGCGTGGGCGATGGCCATGCGGGTCGGGCCGCCGACGCCGGCCAGGATGGCGACGTTCGTCTTGGCGCAGGTGTCGACCGCGGTCTTGACGATCTGGCCGTATTCGTCGCCGGCCAGCGAGAAGTATTCGCCGGTGCCGCCGGCGGCGAACAGCGCCGTCGCGCCGTAGGGCGCCAGCCACTCGAGGCGCTTGGCATAGCCGGCCGCGTTGAAATCGCCGTTGGCGTCGAAGTCGGTGATCGGGAAGGACAACAGGCCGTGCGACAGGACTTTTTGTAATTCGAGTGGGTGCATGCGGGTCTCCAGGACTGGTTATGAATGACAGGCAGGATCAGCTACCGGTCAGGTTGTAAGTCATCGTACAACCGAAAGGATGACCTCGCAAGCAGAATGTTGAACTTTTTAATTTATTTTGGATTCCAGCCGGCGTTGTGCCTGCACCAGGCGTTCGCGGCTGTTCGAGAGATGGGTGCGCATCGCGGCGCGCGCCGCTTCCGGATCGCGCCGCTCGATGGCGCGGTAGATGTCGTCGTGTTCGCGGCTGACGCGTTCGAGGAAATCGGCCGGCTTGTCCTGCTCCAGCTCGGCCGTATTCAGGCGTGCACGCGGGATGATGGCGTTGCCCAGCTGCCCGAGGATATCGACGAAATAGCGGTTGCCCGTGGCCTGGGCGATCAGGAGGTGGAAGCGCTTGTCGGCGTCCACGGCCGAGCGGCCGACGGCCATTGCCTCCTGCATCTCGGCCAGGGCAGCGCCCAGCTCCCCTACCTGTTCGTCGCCGCGGCGCACCGCGGCCAGGCCGGCGGTTTCGCTCTCCACGGCAATGCGCAGTTCGAGGATCGCGAGCACGTCGCGCAGGGTCAGGATGCTCTCGGCATCGAAGCCGAGGCCGGCCTGCGGCGGCTCCAGCACGAAGGTGCCGATGCCGTGCCTGGTCTGCACCAGGCCCGACGCCTGCAGGTGCGAGATGGCTTCGCGCACCACGGTGCGGCTGACGCCATGCTGGCTCATCAGGGATGACTCGGTCGGCAGCTTTTCGCCCGGCTTGAGCAGGCCCTGGCGGATGCTGCCGCCGATATGTTCGACCACGCCCTGGGCGAGGTTGCGGGGCTTGCGCTGTGCTGGGATCATGTTGGAGCGTTGTTGAGGGCGATGGCAGTATTATAACCTGGCCCATGTTGTACGATGTCTGGCAAGAAGGTGTCTGTTTGGCGAAGCGAAAAGGGTGGCGCCCGCAGCGATCGCTGAGCTTTCGCCCGGATCGTCGGCCACGCGCGGCCTGACCGCTTGATAAATTGGTCAGGCCAAAATAGAATCGTGCAAACTTCAGGAGCTTGCCGATGCCACGTTTCGCCCGTCTCATCCCCTTCGTCTTCGCGGCATGCGCCTGTGCCGGACACGCCGCCGCCCTGCCCGATCGCGTCATCCTGGTCGGCGACTCCACCATGGCCAGCACCACCGGCTACGGCGACGCCCTGTGCGCACGCTTCACACCCGAGACGGCCTGCATCAACCTGGCGCGTGGCGGCCGCAGTTCGGGCAGCTTCCGCGCCGAGGGCCGCTGGGACGAGGTGCAGGGACTGCTGCGCGACGGCGCGGGCTTTCGCACCACCTATGTACTGGTCCAGTTCGGCCATAACGACCAGCCGGGAAAACCGGGCCGCTCCACCGATTTCGCCACCGAATTCCCCGTCAACATGGCGCGCTATGTCGAGGAAGCGCGCACCCTCGGCGCCCAACCGGTGCTGGTCACGCCCCTGACGCGGCGCAGCTTCAAGGCCGGCTATGTGCACAACGACCTCGCGCCCTGGGCCGGCGCCGTGCGCGGCATTGCGCGCAGCACGCACACGCCGCTGGTCGACCTGAACGCCCTGTCGCTGGCCGCGGTACAGGCCATGGGGCCGAAGGAGGCCGACAAGCTGGCGCGCAGCGGCGAGCATTTCGACTACACCCACGTCGGTCCGCTGGGCGCCGAACGCTTTGCCCGCATCATGGCGCAGGAACTGGCGCGCCAGGTGCCGGCGCTGGCGCCCGCGCTGCGGGGCCAACCTTGAACGCGCCGCTCGCTGCACTGGCGCTGGCCGCCGCATCCTTCGCCGCACCCTTTGCCGCATCCCCCGCCGGGGCCGCCATGCCGGGCGCGCTGGCCGAGCGCCAGCATGCCCCTGTCGACGGCTGGGCCGCGCAAGAAGGCGGCACCCAGGGCGGCGCGCTTGCCGATCCCGCCCACGTGTACACGGTGCGCGACCGCGCCGGCCTGCTCGCTGCGCTGGCGGCGCCGGCGCCCGCGCGTATCGTGCGGGTGGCGGCCAGCATCGACATGAGCGAAGGCCGCCCCTACGCCAGCAGCGACGACCAGGCCAGGCGCGGTGCGGTGCGCCTGCCCGCGAACACCACCCTGATCGGCAGCGCGCCGGGCGCCGGCTTCGTCAACGGCAGCCTGCTGGTGGCGAACGTGTCGCAGGTGGTGATCCGCAACCTGGCTATCCGCAATCCTTGCGATGTCGGCCCGCGCTGGGACCCGCAGGATGGCGCGAAAGGCAACTGGAACGCGCTGTTCGACGGCATCACCGTGTCGGGCTCGCACCATGTGTGGATCGACCATAACAGCTTTACCGACGCACCGGACACCGACGACAGGCAGCCGGTGGAGAACGGCATGCGCAAGCAGTGCCACGACGGCGCGCTCGACATCACCCAGGGCTCGGATTTCGTCAGCGTGACCTACAACCGCTTCGCCCTGCACGAAAAGACCATGCTGATCGGCGCCAGCGACCGTGCCACCGGCGACACCGGCCGCCTGCGCGTCACATTGAAGGCCAACCTGTTCGAGCATGTGGCCGAACGCGCGCCGCGCGTGCGCTACGGCCAGGTGCACCTGCTGAACAATTACCATGTCGGCGACCGCAAGCACCCGGCTTACCGCCACGGCTACAGCGTGGGCGTGGCGCATGCCTCGCGCATCGTCTCGGATGCGAACGCCTTCGAGGTGGCCGGCGCCACCGCTTGCCGCCAGGTCGTGCGCGATCCGGCGGCCAGCCCCGGCGTGTTCGCCGACACCGGTTCGCTGCTGAACGGCCAGCCGCTGGCGAATTGCCCCCACACCGGCGACGCCGGCTGGCGCCCGCCCTACACCTACGCGGCCCTGCCGGCGACCGAGGTGGCGCGCCACGTGCAGGAAAACGCCGGGCCACGCCTGCTGGACGGGCCGGGGCCAGGCTACGCCGAGGCGCGCATCGCTCCCGCCGCCGGCGCGCCCTTCCTCCTGCGCGCGCGCCAGGATGCGCAGGGCAACTGGCAAGGCGCCAGCGTACAGCTGACCGATGGCGGCAAGGTGCTGCTGGTGGAGCTGCTGGCCGGTCGCGGCGCCAAGGTCGAGCGCCTGAAGGGGGTGCGCCGGCGCGCTCCACCTGCCGGCGCGCCGCTGGTGCTGCGTTTCGCGGCCGAGCAGGGCCAGCTGGCGGCCTTCCTCGACGGCGAACGCGTCACCAGCGCCCTCGCCGCGCCCCTCCCCGCCGATCGCCCCCTGTCCTGGGAAGCGGGAGCGCATACGCTGCTCGGCCTGCGTTCCGGCGCGGCCGGCACGGCGCCCGGCGGCGTCAGCGTGCAGGTGGGCGGCGACCGGCTCTTGCTGCAAGCCGGCGACCCAACGGAGACCGTGCGCATCGGCGCCGTGTCGGCCATCCGGGCCAGCGCCGCCGATCCGCGCATTGCCTCGGCCGAGGTCAGCGATGGCGCCTTGCGCATCACGCCGCATGCTGTCGGGCGCACGGCCGTCACCGTCGTCAGCGTCGACGATCCCTGGGCGCAGGCGGCGTTCGGCGTCGAGGTAGGCGCCCCCTTCGCGGCGCCGGTCGCCGCGCCCGACAAGAGCGTCACGCTGCTGCCCGCCAGCGGCGAACGCGGCGTCCCGCCCGACACTCCGTTGCGCCTGGCTTTCGCGCAGGCGCCGGTGCTCAGCGGCGAAGGCAGCGTGCGCATCTACCGCCGCCAGGACCGGGCGCTGGTGGCTGTCGTCCGCCCCGGCGAAACGGTTGCCGCGCTCGGCCCGCCGCCGCGCCAGCGCCTGGTGCGCCTGCAGCCGATCGCCGTGCAGGACAAGGAGCTGCGGGTGCGCCTGCCGCAGGCGCTGGACTACGACACCGAATACGAAGCCGTGGCCGAAGGCCGCCTGCTGCGTGGCGGCGCATTCAAGGGTGCACGCTGGACCTTCCGCACCACGCCCTACCAGCCGGTGGGCGACAGCATCACCGTGGATGACGACGCCCGCGCCGACTTTCGCACCGTACAGGGCGCGCTCGACTACGCCATGAGACTGCCGCGCGGCCAGGCGCTGACAATCAACGTGCGCGACGGCGTCTATCCCGAACTGCTCTACCTGCGCGACAAGGACAAGTTGAGCCTGCGCGGCGCCAGCCGCGACGCCACCATCATCCGCGCCGCCAACAGCGAGACGCGCAACCCCGGCTCGGGCACCGGCCAATTGCCGGGCAGCCCCGGCGTGCTGGGCGGCCGCGCCCTGTTCCTGGCCCAGGACAGCGACCTGCTGGAGATCCGCGACATCGCCCTGCACAACACCACCCTGCGCAGCGATGGCCACTCGGCCCAGGCCGAGGCCCTGTTCTTCAGCAGCGACCAGGGCCGCCTGGCGGTGCGCAACGCCCACTTCATCAGCGAGCAGGACACCCTGCAGCTGACCGGCTACGCCTGGTTCCACAAATCGCTCATCGAGGGCAACGTCGATTTCATCTGGGGGAACAACCGCGCGGCCCTGTTCGAGGACAGCGAGCTGCGGACCGTGGGCGACAGCGCGAACCCGGACAGCGGCGGCTACCTGGTGCAGGCGCGCACCGTGGGGCCGGACCAGCCGGGCTTCATCTTCCTGCGCGCGCGCCTGACGCGCGGACCCGGGCCTGCCGGAAATTCGCCGCCGGATGGCGCCACTTACTTCGCGCGCTCGCCCGGCACCGCCAACACCTGGGACCACGTCGCCTTTATCGGCTGCACGGTCGGTCCGCACATCGCGGCCAAGGCCTGGCTGCACAAGCCGGAGCCGAATCCGGCGCAAGGCGGCTGGCGCGAGTATGGCAACAAGCTCGATAATGGCGAGCCGCGCGGCTTCGGCGGTACGCAACTCGGCACAGACGAAGCGGCGCGCCTGTCGAGCCGGGCGGCGGTGTTCGCCGCACGCGGCTGGAACCCGCAGCCCTGATCGATATCGCTTGACAGCACCGTTTACAGCTGTAATCATCGCCTCAAGATTACAACTGTAAATGGTGCTCAGATGTCGAACCCTCCCTCAACCAACATCAGCGACGCCGAGTCGCATGTCATGGAAGTACTCTGGCGCGCGCCGGGGCCGGTGGTGGCCGAGCAGGTGGTGGTGGCCCTGTCCGAAAGCCAGCACTGGCAGACCGCGACCGTCAAGACCCTGTTGAATCGCCTGCTGAAGAAGGGCGCCATCGCGGCGCAAAAGGATGGCCGGCGCTTCCTCTATCACGCAGTGCTGCCGCGCGAAGCCTGGCTGGCGCGCGAAAGCGAGAGCCTGGTGCAGCGCCTGTTCGGCGGCCGCATCGCGCCGCTGGTGGCGCACTTCGGCAGCCAGCGCAAATTGTCGCAGGCGGATTTGCAGGAGTTGCGCCAGCTGATCGACAAACTCGACGATGGCAAACGCGATGGCGAGTGAACTCGCGCCCTTGCTGCTGCGTGTGACGTTGTGCACGGGCGCCGCCATCGTGCTGCTGCTGCTCCTGCGCCAGCCGCTGCGGCGCTGGTGCGGGGCCTCATCCGCCTACCTGGCCTGGCTGATCGTGCCGATGGTGGCCATTGCGGCGCTGTTGCCCGGGCGTTCGGCGCCGCAGGTGCTGACGCTCCAGCTGCCGCATCCGGTGCAGGCGCTGGCGGCGCAGGCCACGCCCGCTGCCTCGCCGGCGGCAGCCGACGTGCTGCTGGCCGTCTGGGCTGCCGGTGCGCTGGCCTGGGCATGGTGGTGCGTTCACGCGCACCGGGCTTTCCTGCGCCGCGCCGGACGGCTGGCGCCACACGGCGCGGTGTACGTCAGCGCCGCCGGCGCCGGCCCGGCCTCGGTCGGGCTGCTGCGTCCGAAGATCGTGGTGCCGCATGACTTCGCCCAGCGCTATACGCCAGACGAACAGGCGCTGGTGATCGCCCACGAGCAGACCCACATCAAGCGCCGCGACGCCATCGCCAACCTGGTCGCCGCCTGCTTCCAGTGCGCGTTCTGGTTCAACCCGCTGGTCCACCTTGGCGTGCGCCGCATGCGCCAGGACCAGGAACTCGCATGCGACGCTGCGGTGATGGCGCGCCACCCACAGCAGCGCGGCGTGTATGCCGAAGCGCTGCTGAAATGCCATACCCGCGTCGGCGGCGCCGGCCTGCACTGCCACTGGCAATCCCCTCACCCAACCAAGGAGCGCATCATGAACCTGCAGCATGCTTTGCCTGGAAGCTTACGCCGTGTCCTCGGCCGTTGTGCCGTCGTCGTGCTTGCCGCGGGGGCGTTCGGCGCCACCCTGGGCGTGCGGGCCGAGCCCGCCGCGTCCGCGCCCATGTATTCGGTTGCGCTGTCCCTCGATGGCGGCGTCCAGGAACCGGAATCCATCCGTCTCCATTTCAATGCCATGGAAAGGGACGCAAGCGACACGGCGTCGCCGCTCCACATCCTGGCCCGGTCCGGAGAGTCGTTCAGCGTCGCCTCGGACGGGTGGCGCATCGACATGACGCTGCGCCAGGGCGACGCCGCCGACCAGGTCTGGCTGGCCGGTAAACTCTACAAGGACAAGACCCTGGTCAGCACGCCCACCCTGCTCACCCGCCTCGGCGAACAAGCCACCGTCCGCGTCGGCGACGGCGACGCCCTGTTTTCGCTGGCGATGAAAGTGACGACCAAACCCTGACGCGTCGGAACAAGCGTCGCCTGCAAGGCGCGCACACGGTTTTGGTTGGTCCACTTGCAACATTGACCGTACCAAACTAAGATTCGCTAGTTTGGCAACGGCCACGCATAATCCAGGACAAACCACCGATGAAGAAAACCGCCGCGCCGACCGAAACCGGCGCCAATGAGCCGAGGCTGTACCGTGTCGTCTCCAGCAAGATCGAGGAGCTGATCCGGGCCGAGAACATCCGCCCCGGCGAGCGCCTGCCGGCCGAACGCGAACTGGCCACCAAGCTCGGCGTCAGCCGCACCTCGCTGCGCGAAGCCCTGATTGCGCTGGAACTGGGCGGCACGGTGGAGGTGCGCGGCGGCTCGGGCGTGTACGTGAGCGAACAGGCCAAGCCGCAAGCCGAGGTACCGACCGCCGGCCCGGGCCCCTTCGAAGTGCTGGCGGCGCGCCGCCTGATCGAGGTCGAGGTGGCGGCGATGGCGGCCAAGCATGCCAGCGACGCCAACATCGACGCCATCCTGGTGGCCGTCATGGAGATGGAGCAGCACCACGAAGACCGCAGCGGCAACGAATCGGCCGACCGCAACTTCCACCTGGCGATCGCCCGCGCCACCGGCAACAGCGCGATGGTCGGCGTGATCGAATACCTGTGGAGCCAGCGCGGCTCGCTCTGGCACAAGCTGAAGGAACACTTCCAGACCGAGGAACTGCGCCAGCAGACCCTGATCGACCACCGCAACATCTTTGCCGCCATCGCCTCGCACGACGTCGCCGGCGCCCGCACCGCGATGCGCGCCCACCTCGACCGCGTGACCCGCACCTTCTCGCGCGGCTGAACGCCGCCCTTCAGCGTGCCCCTTCGGCGCCGTCCCTTCGGCGCCACCCCTTCAGGGCCGGGCCGGACATGCGCGTCCGGCCGCATCCTCCGCTGTTCCGCGCCTGCCGGTTCGACTCCGGGCCGTGGCCCGTACACGCCCGTCACACCACATCTGTTTGGACCGCAAAATAACTGGCTCATCCAGATTGCTAAAGTGGTCGGACCAAAGTAGAATCCTCAACATACCAATCTCTGGCGAGAACGCAACGCCTTGCATTGGAGCGGTCATTACGCGCGATCCGGGGAGACACCCTGACGCAATCGACGATAACAAGCAGGAGACATGCAGTGAAACACCAGAACAGTATCAATGCGCCCCGTTTTGCCGAACCGCGCTTCCTTCTGTCGGCAGTCGCCGTCGCGGTCCTGGCGCTGACCAATGGCGCCGGCGCCCAGGAAGCGCCGATGCAGCGCGTGGAAGTCACGGGTTCCTCGATCAAGCGCCTCGCCAGCGAAAACGCCCTGCCCCTCACCACCATCAAGTCGGAAGAGCTGGCCAACCGCGGCCTGACCACGATGTCGGAAGTGGCCGTGGCCCTGACGGTGGCCACCACCAACGAACCCGTGGGGGGCGGCGGCAGCGGCACCATGATCAACATGCGCGGCCTGAACACCAACCGCACCCTGGTGCTGCTGAACGGCCGCCGCCTTGCGAACGAGGCGCTGGGCGCCAGCTCGGTGAACGTCGACGTGATCCCGATGGCCGCGATCGACCGCGTGGAAGTGCTGCGCGACGGCGCCTCGGCCCTGTACGGCACCGACGCGATCGCCGGCGTGGTCAACTTCATTACCAAGAAGTCGATCACCGGTGTCACCGTCAGCGCCAGCGGCGTCAAGCCGGAAGCCTCGGGCGGCGGCTCGCAGAAGCGCCTGGCCATCGTGGCCGGCAAGGGCAGCATGGCCGACGACGGCTGGAACATCTACACCGCCTTCGACATCCAGCGCCGCGATTCGCTGCTGCAGCGCGACCGCCCGAACATCACCGATCCGGACAAGCTGCTGTCCCTGGGCGGCACCCCGTTCACCTCGAACACCTCGGGCGGCTCGGCCTCGCCGGCCAACTTCACCATCTACCGTAACGGCAAGTCGGCCAACATCACCGGCAACCCGTATTTCGCGGCCGGCTGCGTGTCGCCCTTC
Organism: Massilia sp. YIM B02769; assembly: GCF_030411995.1. Lineage (GTDB taxonomy): Bacteria > Pseudomonadota > Gammaproteobacteria > Burkholderiales > Burkholderiaceae_D > Telluria. Next base: position 264,379 of record NZ_JASNRC010000011.1, on the reverse strand, counting down.
GCCGTGCAGACCACGGTGCCGTCGACCCGCACCAATGCCAACGGCGGCAAGACCTGCATCACCGACCCGGCCTATTATCCCGAGCTGCTGCCGGAAGCCCAGCAAGCGACCCTGTTCACCAAGGGCAGCCTGGCCCACGGCGACGGCAAGGTGCTGACGGTGGAACTGCAGCTGTCCAAGTCCTACATCGACGCCTCCGATGCGCCGCAGCCCTTCGGCGCGAACACCGACTACGATCGCCTGACCGCCTCGCGCCAGCCGCTGATGATGACCCGCGCCAGCAAGTGGTACCCGGGCGGCAGCGGCGGCGTGCCTGCCGTGGCCGGCCTGAACGGCGAAGACCTGGCACTGACCTGGAGCCTGGACGAACTCGGCGCCGTCACCAACCACGACGAGCAGCTGAACCACCGCCTGGTGGTGGCCGACGAAGGCATGGTCGCCGGCTGGGACTACCGCGCCGGCGTCTCCTACGCCTACAGCCAGCGCAACATCGGCTTCAAGGACAATTTTGTCCGCACCCCGGGCCTGTATGCCGGCGTGGCGAACGGCATCCTGAATCCCTTCGGTCCGCAAGACGCGGCCGGCCTGGCCTACCTGGAAAGCATCTCGGCCGACGGCATGGATTACCGCAAGGCCGACGTGCGCTACTACGGCGCCGACGTCAACTTTTCGCGCACCCTGATGGACCTGAAAGGCGGCTCGCTCGGCCTGGCCGTCGGCGCCGACTGGCATCGCGAGACCTTCGAGGAGCGGGTCGACATGATCGCCAACGAAGTCACCTACAAAGTATCGGGCACGCCGGGCGCCAACCCGAGCGGCGCCCGCCGCGTGGCTGGCATGTATGCCGAACTCGATGCGCCGGTGACCAAGGAACTGAACCTGAACGTGGCGATCCGTGGCGACCATTTCAGCGACTTCGGCTCGACCTTCAATCCGAAGGCGAGCTTCCGCTACCAGCCGATGAAGGAGGTCATGCTGCGCGGTACCGTCAGCCGCGGCTTCCGCGCGCCGACGCTGCCGGAACTGTACGGCACCCCGCGCCAGCTGGTGCCATCCAGCTCGAACTGGGACGATCCGCTGCTCTGCCCGAGCGCCACGCCCGGCGTGGCCGGCACCGGTACGCTCACCACCGACCCGCGCTTCGCCAACCTGGACCTCGATGCCACCCGCGTCTGCAACACGCGCCTGACCACGCTGACCGGCGCCAACCCCGACCTGGGACCGGAAAAAGCGAAGACCGTCACGGTGGGCCTGGTGGTGGAGCCATTCAGGAACTTCGTGGCCAGCGTCGACTTCTGGAAGATCGACATGACCGGCACCATCGCCCAGATTTCGGAAGACACGATCTTCGGCAACGTCGACCAGTACCAGGACCTGTTCGTGCGCAACCCGGACGGCACCCTGCAGTACATCACCAAGACGCGCCTGAACATGGGCGGCCTGCGCACCCAGGGTATCGACCTGAACTTGAACTACGTGTATCCGACCACGAACTGGGGCCGCTTCGGCTTCTCGCTCGACGGCACCTTCACCGACAAGTACGAAGGCCAGAACGAAGTCGGCGGCGCCTGGAACGACAGCGTCGGCAAGAACGGCGCGCTGTCGACCGCCGCCACCTCGGCCAACACCTACATCTTCAAGTGGAAGCACCAGGCGCGCGTGAACTGGTCCTACGGCCCCTTCTTCGCCCAGCTGACGCAGCAATACGCGTCGAGCTACGAAGACACCAACGCCCTCGCCACCCAGAAGCCGGGCCAGCCCTTCTACAACGTGATCGACCCCTACCGCGTGTACAACCTGTCGACCAGCTGGAAGTTCAGCCCGCAGATCAAGATCGGCTTCGGCGTGAACAACCTGTTCGACACCGATCCGCCGCTGTCGAACCAGCGCCTCAGCTCGCGCGTGGTGTTCGCGCGTAACGTGGCCAAGCCGATCGGCCGCACCTACACGCTGCGCGCGGACTACAGCTTCTAAGCGGAGCGCGGTCCGTGGAGAACAAAGTCATGCAGGCCGGCGGCTTGCGTGGCTTTGTTCGCTTTTCCGGCTTTCACATCGAGGCGTCCCATCCATGAAACCGAATTTCCTGATGTTGTTTCTGGCCCTGGCCTGGCCAGCGGCGTGGTCCGCGACTGCCGCACCTTTGCAGCTGCGCCAGGAGGCGCCGCCGGACGGCTGGGCGGCCCAGGCCGGCGGCACGCGCGGCGGGGCGGACGCCACCGCCGTCGTCACCGTGAACGACGCCGCCCAGTTGCGGCGCGCGCTCGACCCTGCCATCAAAGGCAGCCGCATCGTGCTGGTCGACGGCGTCATCGACATGAGCGAAGGCCGGCCCTATGCCAGCACTGCCGACCAGGCCAGGCGCGGCCTGGTGCGCCTGCCGTCGAACACCACCCTGGCCGGCGCCGGCGCCGCATCGGGCTTCATCAACGCGCAGCTGCTGGTGGCCAAGGTCGAGCAGGTCGTGATCCGCAACCTGAATCTGCGCAATCCCTGCGACGTCGCGCCCGAATGGGATCCGCAGGATGGTCCCACGGGCGGCTGGAACGCCCAGTTCGACGCCATTTCGATTGTCGATGCGCGTCATGTCTGGGTCGACCACAACAGTTTCACGGACGCCCCTGTCACCGACGATACGCTGCCGGTCGAACACGGCAAGCCGAAACAGTGCCACGACGGCGCCCTCGACATCCGCGACGCCAGCGACTTCGTCACCGTGTCGTACAACCACTTCGCCCTGCATGCGAAAACCATGCTGATCGGCGCCAGCGACAAGGCGGTGGGCGATGCCGGCCACCTGCGCATCACCCTCAGCAATAACCTGTTCGAGCACGTGACCAGCCGCGCACCGCGCGTGCGCTTCGGCCAGGTCCACCTGTTCAACAACTACTACGTGGGCGAGCGCCGTCACCCGAGCTACAAGCACGGCTACAGCGTCGGCGTGGCTTTTGGTGCGCGCATCGTTTCGCATGCGAACGCCTTCGAGATCGCCGACGCCCGCAATTGCACGAACGCGGTCAGCCTGTTCGCCTCCGCCACGAATCCCGGCGCCTTCAAGGACCAGGGTTCGCTGCTGAACGGCGGCCCACTCGGCGCGTGCAGCGCCACCGGCGACCCGGCATGGNTCAGCCTGTTCGCCTCCGCCACGAATCCCGGCGCCTTCAAGGACCAGGGTTCGCTGCTGAACGGCGGCCCACTCGGCGCGTGCAGCGCCACCGGCGACCCGGCATGGACCGTGCCGTATGCCTTTGCGCCGCTCCTTGCCGCCGACGTACCCGCCCACGTGCGCGCCCATGCCGGCGCCGGCAAACAGGCCGCGCCCTGAACACCGACATACAATGGAGACGATATGACCATCACCACCATCAACCCGCAACGCCGCTCGCTGCTGCGCGCCGCCTCGGCATCGGTGGCCGGCCTCTCGGTCGGTGCGCCGGCTCTCGCCGCCACCGGCCAGGCCAGCGCCATCGACCAGGCCTGGGCCCGCGCCCAGGGCATCGTCGACCAGTTCAAAACGCCACTGGTCTTCCCGCAGCGTGACTTCAACATCACCGCCTACGGCGCCAAACCCTGCAAGACCATCATGGTGGCCGGCTACGTCGCGCACCACGAGATGGGCCAGGTGAGCACCCCGGCGCCCGGCGCCAGCGACTGCTACGCGGCGATTGCGGCGGCGATTGCCGCCTGCAGCGCGGCCGGCGGCGGGCGTGTGCTGATCCCGGCCGGGAACTGGCTCGTCAAAGGCCCGATTGTGCTGAAATCGAACGTCAACGTGCACCTGGCGAAAGGCGCCCACGTCTACTTCAGTAACGACCCCGACGACTTCGCCAAATACGGCGAGTACGATTGCGGCGCCAACGGCAAGCTGGTGATCTCGCGCTGGCAGAGCAACGACTGCCTGAACTACTCGCCCATGGTCTATGCCTACGGCCAGACCAACATTGCCCTCACCGGCGAAGACTGGACCAGCATCATCGACGGCCAGGGCGGCGTGCCGCAGGCCAACGGCGACGCCTGGTGGGACTGGAAGGGCAAGCGCAAGGCCGGGCCGCGCCAGCACCAGGCCCAGAACCTGGTCAACCCGAACAATCCCAAGTCGATCCGCGACGTGGCGCCTGGCCTGAGCGACGCCCAGGTGGCGCTCATGGAAGGCAAGGACGACAAATGGCGCACCGACGAAGCCTACCTGCCGACGCTGTCAGAGGCCGGCGTGCCGGCGGCGCAGCGCATCTTCGGGCGCGGACACTGGCTGCGGCCGTGCATGGTGGAGTTCATCGGCTGCTCGAACGTGCTGCTGCAGGGCTACCAGCTGAACGCGGCGCCGTTCTGGCAGCACCACCCGGTTAACTGCAGCAAGCTGGAAATCCGAAAGGTGCTGATGGAAAGCCTGGGTCCGAACAGCGACGGCTTCGACCCGGAAGCCTGCAACACCGTGCTGGTGGAGGGCTGCACCTTCAACAGCGGCGACGACTGCATCGCCATCAAGGCCGGCAAGAACCTCGATACCCAGTTCGGGCCGACCCAGAACGTGGTGATCCAGAACTGCGTGATGAACAGCGGCCATGGCGGCGTGACCCTGGGCAGCGAGATGTCGGGCGGGATCCAGCACGTGTACGCGCAGAACATCGAGTTCCGCAACGCGCACTGGGCCACCGACCCGCTGAACACCGCGATCCGCATGAAGACCAACATGAACCGCGGCGGTTTCCTGCGCCACTTCTACGTGCGCAACGTGACGATGCCGAACGGCGTGTCGCTGAAACCCCTGGTCTACAAACCCCTGCCCGGTTCGCCGATTCCGCCGAACGCGGTTGGCTCGTCGGCCGGCGCGGTGGTGACCATCGACTGCGACTACGCCCCGACCGCCGACAACGTGCGCACCCGGCCGCCCATCGTCGAGAACATCCATATCTCGGGCGTGAAGGTCGGGAACGTGCAGACGAAGGACGGCCCGCGTTCGTGCTACCAGGCCTTGCTGCTATTGGGCCCGGTGGACTTCGACTACAACGGCGACAAGCCGGCGGAGATCCTGCCGATCCGCGACGTGACGATCACCGACTGCGACTTCGGCACGCCGGTGAACGCGGCGCAGCCGTGGTTCCTCTATAACGTGCGCAATGTGAAGCTGACCAACGTCACCATAGCCGGGAAGGTGCACGACACGACCTTGTCCGCATAACACAACGAGGGTCAGGTCTGACATCCGGACACGGGCTCAGCCTTGGAAGCTGGCTGAGCCCGTTGTCCTGAGGGCGGCGTCCTGTCAGTCGATCCGCTGGACGACCATCACGAGATGCTTGTGCGGAAGCTGGTCGAATGCGAGATGGCGGCAGATGCAGCCCGCCTCCGCAATCACCTCGAGCAGGCCGGGTATCCCGAGCGTGGCGTAATAGACCTCCGGACCCATCGCCGAATCCACGTGTGCATCCTCCTGATCGAGTCCGCCGGCAGAGAAGATGAAGATGCCTCCCGTGTCGAGGGCGCGCATCAGCTTCAGCATCAACGGCCGCTGCTCGGCCAGTCCCACGTGCCAGATGCTGTCCCATGCCGAGATGAAGCGGTAGCTGCGGCGCGGCTGCCATGCGCAGATGTCGGCATGGTGCAGCAGCACGTCGGGATCGGCTTCCCTGGCCAGGGAAATCATCCGCGCGGAGAGATCGACGCCTTCGATCCGCAGGCCCGCATGCCTGAACAGCGCATTGAAGCGCGTGTTGCAGCCGCAGCCGACGTTCAGCGCCCAGCCACCCTCGCCGGGCGGCAGGAAGCGCAGGGCATGCTCGTGTTGACGCAGGCCGTTGTCGCGATCGAACCGCGCGTCCAGCCAGCGCTCTGCGATGCTGTCGTAGGCCGATGCGATGTGGGCGTGATCCATGCGTGTGCGTGTGAGCTGGTCCGGGTTGGGCGATCGGGCAGCGCACGCTTCGGAGCGGCTCGCTGCCCGTGTGGCGCAAGACGACTACAGCAGAGGCCGTGTCCGGATGGCAGACCTGCCCCCCGTTGTTTTTTATTGCACGTCGAGCAGTTCGACTTCGAACACCAGGGTGGCATTCGGCGGGATCGGGCCTGCGCCGCCTTCGCCGTAGCCCATGCTGGCCGGGACGATCAGCGTGCGCTTGCCGCCGACCTTCATGCCCGGCACGCCTTCGTCCCAGCCGGTGATGACCTGGCCGCCGCCGACGTTGAAGCTGAAGGGCGAGCGGCCGACCGAGGAGTCGAACTGGGCGCCGCGCTGCTGCGGGGCGTTCGGCTCGTACAGCCAGCCGGTGTAGTTGACGACGGCGGTGGCGCCTTTGACGGCTTCCTTGCCGGTGCCGACGACGGTGTCGATCTTCTGGAAGGCGACGGCGGGTGCGGCCGAAGCGGAAGCCTCGGTGGATGCAGGCGCTTCGGCGCGCTTGCAGCCGGCCAGGGACAGGGTGAGGGCCGCGCCGATGACGCAGCAGGAAAGCAGTTTGTTCAAGGTGGTCTCTCGTGATGAATGCCCGTAGCGGGCGCCGCAGCAGCATACATGGCGGCCGATCTTGTGACAACCGGTGCGCGCCTCAGGGCGTGATGCGGACGTAGTCGATGTCGGCCCAGGCGCCCGGCGTTCCAGTCGCGAGCAGGCCGATTTGCGCGCCGACCCAGCGCCCCATCGCGGCCTCGAAAGGCAAGCCGAGCTGGGTATAACGCAGGCCGTCGGCACTGTACGAGAAAGAGACGTAGGCGCCGGCCGTGACATGCATGCGCAGGTGGACAGCCTGCCCGGGCAGCGCCGCGTCCAGCGCTTCCTCGCATTTGCCGTCGACTGCGCAAAGCACCGCCACCATGCGCGGCTGGCCGTCGACGCGGCGCAGGCCGAACCAGTGGTTCGCCAGTCCCACGACGCCAAGGCCGGCCTGGTCGCCGTCGCGCAGCGCATGCAGCTCGACCCTGGCGCTGACGGTGAACGCGGGCGCCGGGAATTTCCGGGTCAGCACGGAAGGCAGGCTGCGCAGCGGCGCTTCGGGCTGGGCGAACAGGCGCAGCTGGCCAGGCCGCGCATCGAGTGCATACCAGCTGCGCTGCGGGTTGGCCGCCCACTGCCACTGCGGCCCCAGCGCCGGGGTGTCGAACGCGTCGCCCGTCGCCGGCGCGCTCCGCGGAAAACTGCCGGCCACCGGCTTGGCATGCTCGAGCACGGGCTGGCCGACGCCGGGTGTCGCCGACGCTACGCCGATCAGCGGCCAACCATCCTGCCAGCGCATCGGCTGCAAATGCACCACGCGGCCATAGGCGCGCCGGTCCTGGAAATGGAAGAACCAGTCGCTGCCCTGCGGCGTGCGCACCCAGGCGCCCTGGTGCGGGCCGTTGATGGCGGTAGCGCCCTGGGCCATCACGATGCGCGCCTCGTACGGCCCCTCGATGCGGCGCGAGCGGAACACCGATTGCCAGCCATGCTCGACGCCGCCGGCCGGCGCGAACACGTAGTACCAGCCCTCGTGCTTGTACAGCTTCGGTCCTTCCAGCGTGCGGTAGCCGGGCAGCGCGTTACCGTCGATGACGACCTTGCCCGCCCTGTCGAGCAGGCTGCGCCCGTCCGGCGCCATGCGGCGCAAGGTCAGCACGTTGTTGAAGCCGGCGCGGCTCCTGGCCCAGGCGTGGATCAAGTATGCCTTGCCGTCCTCGTCCCACAGCGGCGCCGGGTCGATGATGCCTTTGCCCGGCAGGAGCAGGTGCGGCGTGCTCCACGGTCCGGCGAAATCGGGGGCGGTGGTCACGTACACGCCCTGGTCCGGGTCGGGATAGAAGATCCAGAAGCGGCCGTCGTGGTGGCGCAGGCTCGGCGCCCACACGCCCTTGCCGTGCTGGGGCGCGGCGAACCGGGCATCGGGCACCAGCTTGGGCAAGGCATGCCCTTTCAGCACCCAGTTAACCATGTCCTTCGACACCAGCAAGGGCAGGCCCGGCGCATTCGCGAAGCTCGACGACACCATGTAGTAGCTATCGCCGCCGCGGATCACATCCGGGTCCGAATAATCTGCATGCAGGATGGGGTTGCGGTAACGGCCATCCCCAAGGTCGGGTGACCAGGGCGCTCGCGCGGGCATCGGGCCGAGCACGCGTTCGAGGAAGCCGGTCATCGCGTCGACGGTTGGCGCCAGCCAGGGATCGAACAGCCAGAACGAATGCGGCGTGCCGGGCAGCGCGACGGTGTCGGTGAACACGCCGTGCCGCGCGAGCTTGTCGATCATCGCCTCGCGGCCCACGGAGAAGCGCGCCACACCGCTGACGATGAACAGTAGCGGCGGACTGTCCTTGCCGGCATGGGTGATCGGTGACGCTTCATGCCACAGTGCGGACTTCTCGGCATAGCGCCCGCCGAGCCAGGCCCCGGCAGCCGACGGGTTTTTGGCCGGGTCGTCCTCGTGCCTGCGCGCCTCCTCGGAAGTGAAGTCGGACAGGCCGTCGATGTTCACCACGGCGCGCACCGCATCCGGGCTGGTCATCCCGACCAGGGAGGCAATCTGGCCGCCGGCCGAGCCGCCGGCAATCGCCACGCGGGCCGGATCGATGCCGAAACTGTCCGCATTCGCGCGCAGCCAGCGCAGCGCTTCTTTGACATCATCGATTGCTGCCGGGTAGCGCGCCTGGCCGGACAGCCGATAGCTGACCGTGGCGGCGGCATAACCGCGCGCGGCCAGCCGCGCAGCCAGGGGCGCCATGTTGGACCGTTCCCCGCTGCTCCAGCCGCCGCCATGCACCAGCACGACCAGCGGCGCCGGCTTCCCGGCTGGTCCCGGCAAGTAGAGGTCGAGTCCCAGCGCCAGGTCGCCGCGCCGGGCGTAGACGAGGTTTTCCCGCACCTGCACCGGCGCCGGCGCGTCCGCGCTGGCGATACGAATAAACGGATAGTCGCGGACCAGCTTGCGGTAGGTGGTTTCGGCGTTGTATGGCGTCTGGGCGAAGACCGGCGCCAGCGCCAGCAACAACAGCAGGCCGGCCGGCAGGCGCCTCACAGCGCGGAACCCCGGAATACGCAGCGCCGGTGCAAGGTGGCGCCCGGCGCCAGTATTGTCAGGCCCGGATAGCCGGGCAGGTTGTGTGCATTCACCGGATGGTCGACCGGCTCGAAGCAGAAGAAGTCGCGCCCCGGCGGCACGTACAGGATGAAGAAGTCCATGTCGGCCTGGACCTGCAAGGCGACGCCGCGCCGCGGCCAGGCGATGCGCGCTTCGCCGTTCCAGCCCGAGAACGGATGGTCGACGCCGTCCCAGGGCAGCGAGCGCAGGCGATCGAAGCGCCAGTAGTCGGGAACCGGTTCGCGGCCCAGCGGCAGCTTGTCGGGGCCGGCCATCCAGACGGCGTCGGCGCCGGCTTGCAGGAAGGCGCCTTGCGGGTCGGGCATCCACGGATGCAGGCCGAGTCCGAACGGCAGTGCGGCCTCGCCCGCGTTACGCACGGTCAGCTCGACGACCAGCGCCTCGCCGGCCAGCGTGTAGCGCAGCTCGGCGCCATACGCAAACGGCTCGGCACGGGCGCGGTCGAGCGTCAGGGTCAACGCGCTGTCGTCGTGCGCGGCGACTGTCCAGGCGTGTAGCCAGCCATCGCCATGGATGGGGCAAGGCTCCCCTTCCCGGTTCGGCCCTGGCACATGACGCTTGCCTTCGAATTCGAAGCCGGACGGCGCCATGCGGTTCGACCATGGCAGCAAGGGAAAGCAGGCCAGTTGGCCGGGCAGCGGCGTGCCGGCGAAATCGTCGGGCAGTGGCCGCAACAGCGCTACCGGCTCGGCGCCGCCGAGCCAGTCCAGCCGCGCCAGGCCGCCGCCGACGGCGGGGACCACCTGGGCCAGCAGGCGGTCGCTCTGCAGCGTGAGCCGTTGCAGCATGCGCCTAGCTGTACTGCGGACCGTCGAGCAGGAACTTGCCGCCCTGGTACATCGTGGTGACGTCGTCTTGCGCCGGGAACGCGGAGGTATCCGGGAACAGGTGCGCGAACTGCGACGAGCTGTCCTTGGCCTTGTAGCCCAGGTGCGAGGCCAGGCGGTTGTCCCACCAGACGCTGTCGTTATCCGACATGCCGTAGACGATGGTGTGGCCGACGCGCGGCGCGAACAGCGCGCAGCGCAGCAGTTCCGTCAGGTCGTCGTAGGAGAACCAGGTGCTCATCATGCGTTTGTTGGCCGGTTCCGGGAAGCTGGAACCGATGCGCACGCACACGGTCTCGATGCCGAAGCGGTCGAAGTAGTAGCGCGCCATCTGTTCGCCGAACACCTTCGACAGGCCGTAGTAGCTGTCCGGGCGGGTCGGCGAATTCGCATCCAGCACCGTGGTCACCGGGTGGTAGCCGATGGCGTGGTTCGAGCTGGCGAAGATCACGCGCCGGGTGCCGGCCTTGTGCAGCGCTTCGTACAGGTTGGCCACGCCCAGGATGTTCGCCTGCATGATAGGCTCGAAGGGCTGTTCGGTGGAGATGCCGCCGAAGTGCAGCACCGCGTCCACGCCCTCGAGCAGTTTCAAGACCGCTTCCTTGTCGGCCAGGTCGCACTGGACGATCTCTTCGCCCTCGCGCGCTTCACCCAAATCCGCGATGTCGGACAGGCGCACCACCTCGGCCCAGGGCTTGATGCGGTCGCGCAGCACCTTGCCGAGGCCGCCAGCGGCGCCGGTCAGCAGGATGCGTTTGAAAGGTTTTCCCTTGACTGCTTCAGTCATTCCCAACTCCTTGTAGATCGTTCAGGTCACCGGCGCCGGGTTGAACAGCGCCAGCGCATTATGCAGTTTCCAGTGTTCGGCCCAGGTCTTGCGTCCGCTCGCCACGTCCAGGATCATCTGGAACAGCTCGAAGCCCACATCCTCGATGCTCGCTTCGCCGCTGGCGATGCGCCCGGCGTCCAGGTCCATCAAATCGTGCCAACGATTGGCCAGTTCGGTGCGGGTCGCCACCTTGATCACCGGGACGGCGGCCAGGCCATACGGCGTGCCGCGCCCGGTGGTGAAGATGTGGACGTTCATCCCGGCCGCCATCTGCAGCGTGCCGCAGATGAAATCGCTGGCCGGCGTGGCGGCGTAGATCAGGCCCTTTTGCTGCAGCTTGTCGCCCGGCGACAGCACGCCGGTGATCGCGGTGGTGCCCGACTTGACGATCGAGCCCATGGCTTTTTCCACGATGTTCGACAGACCGCCCTTCTTGTTGCCGGGCGTGGTGTTGGCGCTGCGGTCGACGCCGCCGCGCACCAGGTAATCGTCGTACCACTGCATCTCGCGCACCATGGCCTGGGCGATTTCCGGCGTGGCGGCGCGCGCCGTCAATTGGTCGATCCCGTCGCGCACCTCGGTCACTTCCGAGAACATGACGGCGGCGCCGGCGCTCACCAATAAATCGGTGGCGTAGCCGACGGCCGGGTTCGCGGTCACGCCGGAAAAGGCGTCGCTGCCGCCGCACTGCACGCCGACCACCAGGTCGGAGGCCGGGCAGCTTACGCGCTGGCGGGCATTCAGCTCCTGCAGGTGCTTCTCCGCAGTGGTCATCAGCGAATCGATCATCGACATGAAGCCGACGTGCTGCTGGTCCTGCAACGTGACCACCGATGGCGCGTTGGTGCCGATCGGGATGGCGCCGGCCGGGAACAGGCGCGCCGGCGGCAGCTTTTCGCAGCCGAGGCTGACGACCATCACGCTGTCGCCGAAGTTCGGATTGCGCGACAAATTGCGAATGGTCTTGATCGGGATCTCGGCGCCGGGGGCGTCGATGGCCACGCCGCAGCCGTACACGTGCTCGAGCGCGACCACGTCTTCGACGTTCGGGTAGCGCGGCAGCAGTTCGTCCTTGATGCGCTTGACGGCGTAGTCGATCACGCCCGACACGCACTGCACGGTGCTGGTGATGGCCATGATATTGCGTGTGCCGACCGAGCCGTCCTTGTTGCGGTAGCCCTGGAAGGTATAGCCCTCCAGAGGCTCGGTGGCGAACACCGCGCGGGTGCCTATCGGGAGGTCATCGAGCGAACGGGCGGCCGGCATGGTCAGCACGCGTTCCGACACCCAGCTGCCGCGTGCGATCGGGCCATTCGCATAGCCGATGATCACGCCATAGCGGACCACGGCCTCGCCGGCCGCCAGGTCTTGCAGCGCCACCTTGTGACCCTGCGGGACGCCTTCGACCAGGGTCAGCCCGTCCGGGAAGACGGTGCCCGTCGGCAGGCCGCCGTCGTTGACGACGATGGCGACGTTGTCGCTGGCCTGCATGCGGATGGTACGTGGTACGTGGGTGCTCATATGCGTCGCCTTATGCATTACCTTGTGTGATGCCTTGTTGGTCGGTTCTTTTTCAGTATGCCATACAAATTCGAAAGGTGGCTAGTCCACCTTGCGATTTTGGCCGGACCAAATTAGAATGGCCTGACCAAATAAGCAGTTCCCACAATAGAGAGGACTGGAGACACATGAAGAAAACCCTGCTGGCGGCATCCGCTGCCGCGCTCCTCGGCTGCGCGCTTGCCTGCGGCCCCGCCCTGGCCGACGGCCCCTTCCGCAATCCCGACAACAAGAACCTGAAGGATCCGGGCGAAGGCACCTACCCGGTCCCGTATAAAAAGCCCGTGGTGGCCGAGGTTACGGCCCAGCTGAAGGCGATCCGCGGCTTCATGGACGACGCCACCCCAACCCGCATCATCAACAAGCGCAGCGGCGCGCCGATCACCGACTTGTCGAAACCGGACCGCGACGCCATCTTCCAGCCCGCCGCCGGCGACTATGGCATCCAGGTATATGAAATGGGCGTGGTCCATTCCGGCCTCTTGAGGGCGGCAGAAGCCACGGGCGACGCGGGCTTCACGGCGATGAGCCAGCGCCACTTCCAGTTCTTCGCCCAGACCCTTCCCTACTTCCGCGCCCAGGAGGGGGCCTTCCACCTGGAGCGCGGCAACAGCTTCTCGCGCTTCCTCGACCCGCGCTCGCTCGACGACGCCGGCTCGATGTGCGCCGCCCTGATCCGCGCGCGCCTGGCGAAAGTCGGCCCGGATCTCAAACCGATGATCGACACCTGCAGCGACTGGGTGGCGAATAAACAGTTCCGGCTGGACGACGGCACCATGGCGCGCAAGCGGCCGCAGGAAGTGTCGCTGTGGGCGGACGACATGTACATGAGCATCCCGGCACTGGCCGAGATGGGCCGGCTCACCGGCAAGCGCAAGCACTTCGACGACGCCGTGAACAACGTGATCGGCATGTCGAGCCGCATGTTCAATCCGCAGCTCGGCCTGTACACCCACGGCTGGCACGCGAATCACCCGGACGCGCCGCGCTTCTACTGGGCGCGCGCCAACGGCTGGGCGGTGCTGGCGATGTCCGACCTGCTCGACGTGCTGCCGAAGGACCACCCGGGCTACCCGAGAGTGCTGGCCCAATTGCGCGCTTCGATCAAGGGCATCGCCGAGCTGCAGTCGGGCAGCGGCCTGTGGCACCAGATGATCGACCGTAACGACTCCTACCTCGAGACCTCGGCCAGCGCGATCTTCACGTATGTGATCGCGCACGCGGTGAACCAGGGCTGGATTCCCGCGACCACCTACGGCTCGATCGCCCAGGCCGGATGGGCCGGGCTGTCGACGCGCATCACGGCCCAGGGCCAGGTCGAAGGCACCTGCGTCGGCACCACGCTCGCGGGCGACATGGTCTATTACTACCACCGCCCGACCAGCGCCGACGCCCTGCATGGCTATGGCCCGGCACTGCTGGCCGGCGCCGAGATCATCAAGCTGGTGACGAATCCCGCCTTCGAGGTGCAGCACAAGGTGCGCACCTACCACTACCTGCCCAAGGGCGGGCAGACCGACTACCGCGAACACCACTGAGGAGGCAGGTATGAAACGCTTGATTCTCGCCGCCGCACTGGCAGCGTCCTTTTCGGCACCGTCGGTCCACGCCGCGGAACGCCTGGCCGTCACCGTCGAACACGACCTGGCGATCGCCCGCCCGTCCGAGACCATCTCGATTCCCTGGAGCGAAGTGAATGCCGTGCTGCCGGGCGCCCTGATCCAGAAAATCGCGGTCAAGGATGCGCAGGGCCGCGTGCTGCCGCACCAGGTGACGAATGTGGCGCCATTGGCCAAGGACCCGAAGAACGCCGGCATCGCCTATGGCGAGCTGTTGTTTCAGCACAGTTTCGCGCCGGGCGAGAAACGCGCCGCCTTCACGGTGGAGAAGACCGAAGCCCTGGCGCCGGTATTCCCGGTGAAAGCCTTTGCGCGCTACGTGCCGGAGCGCCTCGACGACTTCGCCTGGGAAAACGACAAGATCGCGCACCGTACCTATGGGCCGGCGCTGGCCGCCCCGGCGCAGCCCGGCGTGACCAAGGAAGTGCTGGTGACGAGTGGCCTGGACCTGTGGTTCAAGCGCGTCGAGTATCCGATTGTCGACCGCTGGTACAACAAGGGCCACGACCACTACCACCATGACGAAGGCGAAGGCATGGACATGTACAACGTCGGCAAGTCGCGCGGCGCCGGCGGCACCGGCGTCTGGGACGGCAAGCAGCTCTACACCGGCGTGAACTACGCATCCTGGAAGGTGCTGGCGAATGGCCCGGTGCGCGCGGTCTTCGAGCTGCATTACGCGAACTGGGATGCGGGCGGCAGGCAGGTGAGCGAAGTGAAGCGCTTCACGGTCGACGCCGGCCATTACCTGGATCGCATCGACAGCACCTTTAGCTTTACCGGCTTCGAACCGGTCACGGTGGCGGCGGGCCTGAACCGCACCCCGAGCGACAAGGGCCAGAACCCGCAGATCGCCACCAGGCGCGAAGGCGCGGTGCTGCTGCAGTGGGTCGGGCAGGCCAGCAACGACGCCTTCGGCACGGCGGTCGTGGTGCCGGGCGCGGAAGGCTTTGCCCAGGATGCGCTGAACGAGCTGATACTGGCGAAGGCAAGTTCCGGCAAGCCGCTGCGCTATTACGCGGGCGGCGCCTGGAGCCGCGCCGGCGAGATCACCTCGCTCGAACAGTGGCTGCGCCTGGCGCAGGACATGGCGGCGCGCGACGGCAATCCGGTCCGGGTCACGCTTGCACGCAAGCCGTAGTTGTCGCTGGTGGGTTCGGGAACCGACCCTAGGTTGACGGTTGTGGCTGGTGGGTTCGAGAACCCACCCTACGTCGACGGTTGCGCTGGTGGGTTCAAGAACCCACCCTACGTTGACGGTTGCCGCTGGCGGGTTCGGGAACCGACCATAGGTTGACGGTTGTCGCTGGTGGGTTCGAGAACCCACCCTACGTTGTCGGGTGTCGCTGGTGGGTTCGAGAACCCACCCTACGTTGTCGGGTGTCGCTGGTGGGTTCGAGAACCAACCCTACGTTGACGGTAGGGTGGGTTCTCGAACCCACCGTTCTGACTGGCGGATACGTACCGTGCGTGGCGTGCGTCCGCGTCCTTCCTTGCCCCGCGCATGACTTCCTCGCTACACCCCCTTCCCACACAGGCCCGACCAATTACTGTATTTATTTGTATTGGACTGACCAAAATTGCAAATATTGCCTTAGAATCCCAAAACCGGCCTGACCAAATCTAATATTGCCGTAGCGGTGGGCGCGCAGACTGGCACCTGCCTCAATAAAAACGTATGGAGACAGCATGACCAATAATCAGCATAGTGCAGCCTTACGCAAACTCACCCTGTGCCTGCTCGGCACGGCTTCCATTTCCGCCCTGTCGATCGGCCCCGCGTTTGCGCAGGCGGTGGCGCAAACCACGGCTCAGGCCGAAGCACCCCAGCAGATGCAGACCGTCCAGGTGACCGGCCTGCGCGCCTCGCTCGAAAGCGCGCTAAACGCCAAGCGCCAGGACAACGGCATCGTCGATGTCATCAAGTCCGAGGACATGGGCAAGTTCCCCGACACGAACCTGGCCGAATCGCTGCAGCGCGTGCCGGGCGTGGTGATCGACCGCGACGCCGGCGAAGGCCGCAACATCACGGTGCGCGGCCTGGGCCAGGACTTCACCCGCGTGCGCATCAACGGCATCGAAGGCCTGGCCACCACCGGCGGCACCGACAGCTCGGGCGGCACCAACCGCGGCCGCGGCTTCGACTTCAACGTGTTCGCTTCCGAACTGTTCTCGTCACTCACCGTGCGCAAGAGCTCCTCGGCCGACGTCGACGAAGGCTCGCTCGGCGCCACCGTCGATCTGCAAACCTTGCGTCCCTTCGACCTGCGCGGCTTCAACGCCACGGTCGCGGCCAAGGGCAAGTACAACGACGGCTCGGAGAAGGTCGACCCGCGCGTCGCCTTCATGGTGTCGGACACCTTCTTCGACCGCAAATTCGGCGTGCTGGTCTCGGGCGCCTTCTCCAAGCGCCGCGTGCTGGAAGATGGCTTCAGCACCGTGCGCTGGGATAACGGCCCGTCGTCGGGCGGCTGGTGCGCGCCGCAGGGCGTGACCGCGAATCCGTCGAACTCCACCGCCACCACCTGCGGCCCGGCCGCCCAGGGCGTGCCGCGCCTGCCGAACACGCCGGAAAACATCGCCGCCTACAATGCCGCCAGCGACCCGAACAACTTCCACCCGCGCCTGCCGCGCTACGGCCGCCTGACCCACGACCAGGACCGCCTGGGCCTGACCGCATCGATGCAATGGCGCCCGCAAAAGGGCACCCTGCTGACCTTCGACATGCTGTACTCGAAGCTCGACGCGACGCGCCAGGAAGACTTCCTGGAGGCGATCTCGTTCAGCCGCAGCGCCAGCCAGGGCGGCAAGCCGCAGATCAGCGTGGTCGAGGCCCAGTACGCACCGAACGGCGCCCTCCTCTACGGCAAGTACAACGGCGTCGACATCCGTTCGGAGTCGCGCTACGACGAGCTGACCACCACCTTCACCCAGCCGACCCTGACCCTGGAACACAAGTTCACGGACACGCTCAGCATGAGCGCCAAGATCGGCCGCGCCAACTCGAAATTCCGCAATCCGGTCCAGACCACGGTCACGCTCGACGCCCTGAACGTGAACGGCTACACGCTCGACTTCCGCCAAGACGACCGCGCCGCCATCATCGGCTATCCGTTCGACCCGGCCGCGCAGAACGGCGCGCTCGGCATCATCGGCGTGCCGCAGGTGGCGAGCGGCACCCAGCCGACCACGGTGCCGAACACCACCACCAGCGAAATCCGCATCCGTCCGCAAGGCGCGACCAACGTCAACGACGTCGGCCAGTTCGACCTGGCCTGGGAAGCGGCAGATGGATTCATCATCAAGGGCGGCATCAACCGCAAGAAGTACGAGTCCGATACCTACGAGTACCGCCGCGTGAACCAGAACGACACCATCTTCGCGCCGCCGGCCGGCGCCACCGGGCTGACCAGCACCATCACCGGCTTCGGCAAGGGCCTGGATATGCCGGGCGGGAACGTGACCGGCTGGGTGATCCCGAACCTGAAGGCGATTGCGGCCGCCTACGACATCTACTGCAACTGCATCAAGGCCGGACCGGCCGGCGGGCCGGGCGACTTTACCCTGTCGTCGATCACCAACGGCAATGCGCGCGGCAACAACCGCACCGTGCGCGAGCGCGACGACGGCTTCTACCTGATGGGCGAGTTCAAGGCCGATTTGTGGGACATTCCGGTGCGGGGTAACGTCGGCGTACGCCACGTGAAGACGGAACTCGAAGCGATCGGCTACCAGGCGGCCGGCGGCGGCACCGCGGTGCAGGTGAACCACGACTACAAGGACACCCTGCCCTCGCTGAACATCGCGGCGAATGTCACCGACAACTTCATCGTGCGCTTCGGTACGGCGAAGGTGATGACGCGTCCGCAGCTAGGCTTCCTGTCGCCTGGCGGCACCATCTCGACCACCGGGACGTTGACCATCAACACCGGCAACCCGCTGCTGAAACCCTTCCGCGCCAAGACCTTCGATTCGAGCTTCGAGTACTACTTCGGCAAGAACGCCTTTGTCGGCCTGGGCCTGTTCCAGAAGAACATCGACACCTATATCCAGAGCCTGCGCACCAACGTGCCGTTCCGCGAAACCGGCCTGCCTTTGACCCTGCTGCCGTCGAACTTCACCGGCGAGGAAGTGTTCGCGGTGACGGCGCCGATCAACACCGACGGCGGCAAGCTGAAGGGCCTCGAGCTGAACTACCAGCAGCCGTTCACCTTCCTGCCGGGCTGGGGCAAGAACTTCGGCACGGTACTGAATTACACCAAGGTCAGCTCGACCATCGAGTACGCGATTTCGCCGACCAGCAGCGACCGCATCGTCGACGATTTGCTGAATTTGTCGCCGAAGTCGTGGAACGCCACGCTGTACTACGACGACGGCAAGTTCAGCGCGCGCGTCTCAGGCGCCAAGCGTTCCGGCTTCCTGACCCGCGTGCCGGGGCAGAACAACAACGACGTCGAGGGCAAGAACGGTACCTTCAACGTCGACGTGTCGCTGACCTACAAGTGGAACGACAAGCTGGAGTTCACGCTGGAGGGTGTAAACCTGACCAACGAGCCGAACGACCAGTTCATCAGCCGCGCGCGCAACAGCGTGGTGGTGAACAACGTGACCGGGCGCGAGTTCCTGGCGGGCTTGCGCTACAAGTTCTGATGGTCTCCTGTTGGATCTTGCCAGCCCGCGTACGCGCGGGCTTTTTTCTTGGCGCTGCCACCGTTAGCCATGGATGAGCACTGATCGGTCACGCATGGACAAGCCGGCGGCATGACGCCCTGGATGCAGGAGATACAACGTACACTGTATGGGGCCGGCACCGGGTCGGCAACGCCGGTGCAGCGCAACCATCCTGAATGCGAGGGGATACTCGACACCATGAACAAGCGGATTGCCAGCCTGCCTCGCATCGGCTTCGCCCTGGTTGTGGCGATCATCCTTGCAGTACTTTCGGTATCGATTGAGCGCATCGGGCCCGAACCGGTCGAGTACGGGAATATGTGCGGGCCGCAAGGGAACGATCCCTGCTACAAGCCCGCGTTGAAGGGCGGCTTCCCGGTGCCTTACCTGTTCGATGCGCCGGGCGTATCCGTGGAACGCAAGCTGTCGTTCGGTGAAGACCAGCTGTCTGCCGGAGCGCTCCTGGTCGATATTGCCGTGTCTTTCGTGGCGATCCTGCTGGCGGCGCCGGTGGCCGCAAGGCTTCGCAGGCGCGTCCGGATGCGGCGCTGACGCCCGCAGGACAGGCGTCCTTGCCCGGCATGCCGCACTGGGGCGGCGCTGGCGCGGTCCGGTTTACGGAGCTGGTTGCGGGCCGTGGCTGGGGCCTGCCGTGACGGGGCGCTTGCCCTTCCACTCCAACCTGTCGATACACATGCGCCGCGTCGTCTGCGCCACATCCCAGGCGTGGTACACGATCCAGGTCTGGCTGCCGTCCGGCGAGGTGGTAAAGGAATTATGTCCCGGCCCGATCACCGCGCCGGGCACGCTGCGCATCAGCAGCGCTTCTTCCCCGCCGTCGGGCCGATGCCATGGCCCGAGCGGATGGTCGGCCACCACGTAGCTGACGCCGTAGTTGTCGCGCTCCCAGGCGCCGCCGCTGTAGAAGCAGTACAGCTGCCCGTCGTGCTCCTGCACCGACGCGCCTTCCACCGTATGCCAGTCGTAGACGCTGCCGTACATCGTGCGGTCCTTGCGGAAGATGTGCCAGTCCTGGTGCGGACGCACCACCATCACGGGTTCGCCGGCCAGCGTGTCCATGTCCAGCAAACGGTCGACCACGATGCCGGTACCGACCCGGTGGTCGTCCGCCACGTGCAGGAAGTCGACGCAGTAGAACAGGTACCACTGGCCGTCGCTGTGGCGGTAGGGATGGGCATCGATCGAGAATGGCTGGTCCGGCACGAGGATCTTGCCGGTATCGACGAAGGGTCCGGCCGGATCGTCGGATACCGCTACGCGCAGCTTCTGGTCGGTGCCTTCATCGGCCGAGCCGGACGAGTAGTACATGTAGAAACGGCCCTCGTGGAAGGCCACCTCGGGCGCCCAGTAGTGCGCGGCGCCGGTGGGCACGAGGGCGTGGCCGAGCGCTTCCCAGTCGACCAGGTCGGTCGAGCGCAGCACCGGGATCTGGCGGCCGTCGGCGCCGCCGGGCGCAGTGCCGTAGGCGTAGTAAACGCCTTCGTGTTTCAGGACGAAGGGATCGGCCATGGTGTCGGGATAGACCGGGTTCTGGTAGGTGCGGGGCACAGCGTGTCTCCTGGAGAAAGCAAAAAGCCGCCCACGCGTGCGGGCGGCCCGACGGTCATGGCTTACATCTTGTAGCGCAGGCTCAGGCCATAGGTCGTCATGTTGTAGCGGATGTCGCGCGGCTGGTAAGGGCCGAGCTCGCTTTCGAACTTTGCCTTGGTCAGGTTGATCGCGTCGAAGTGCAGCGACACGTTCGGCGTCAGCTCGTAGCCGATGCTCAGGTCGACGAAGGTGGTGGCCTTGACTACCCGGTCCTGGCGGAACGGATCTTCGGCGATCTGCTCGACGTAATCGCCGCGGCGGGTCGCGGCCAGGCGGCCGGTGATGCCGTTGCCTTCGTACAGCAATGCCAGGTTGTAGTTCTGCTTTGCCACGCCGATCAGCGCCGTCTTGGTGAACTGGTCGCTATTGAGCGAGGTCCTGGTTTCGTTGTCGCCGTCGATCCAGGTGTAGTTGGCCTGCACACCGAAGTCGCGCCAGAAGCCGGGCAGGAAATCGAAGAATTTCTGGGCGCTCAGTTCGGCCCCGCGCAGCGTGCCCTTGCCCGAGTTCTGCGGCCGGCTCACACGGTAGGTGACGCCGTTGATCGTTTCGTCCTGGGTGAAGTTCTGGAGGTAGCCGTCGATGTCGCGATGGAACAAGGCAATCTGTGCATAGCCGTTCTTCGCGAAGTAGTACTCGAGCGTGGCGTCGATGTTCTTCGACTTGGTCGGCGACAGGTCGGGGTTGCCGGCGCCGCCGCTGCCCGGCGCGTTCACGGTCGGAGGAATCAGCGACAGCGCGGGGTTCAGCTCGCGGAAGCCCGGACGGGTCAGGGTCTTGCCGGCCGAAAGGTGGGACTGCCACTGCTCGTTCCAGTTGACGATCGCCGACATGCTCGGCAGCACATTGGTCTCGGAGGTGGACAGGTCGACGTCGGTCACCACGTCGCCGATGCGGTTCTGGCCGCGCAGCTTGCGCTTGTCTTTCAGCACGCGCGCGCCGGCTTCGCCGCTGACCTTGATGCCGCCGAGTTCGGTTTCGAAGCGGCCGGACAGGTAGAAGGTCGCGTTACGCTCGCGCTGGTCGAACAGGCGCGTCGGGTCGTCGGGCACGCGGCCGCTTGGCTGGCCATAGGCGTTGCGCACGGTGTCGGCGTTCTCGATCAGGTAGTTCGCCGAAGGCGTGTACCAGGGGCCGCCCAGGCGGTCCAGGCCCGGCACCAGTTCCTCGAAGCCTGGCCCGAACAGGCCGGCCGGGGTCGGACGAACGCTGCCGGCAAGGTCGGACGCGCGTTCGGCGCTATGGTTGCTGACCTTGCGCTCGGACAGGCGCACACCTGCAAGCACGGCCCTGAAGAAACCATCGCCGCCCAAGCGGTAGGTGCCATCGGAACGCCACTGGAACTGCTGGCCGGCCTGCTCGCTCCAGTTCTGCACGAGGCCACGCAGCACGAACTGGTTCGGGTCGCGCAGGGCATTCGCGCTGCCGGGAGTCGTGATCGCGTTGTAGCCGCCATGGCCGTCGCTGCCGACCGCGTATACGCTGGAGCTCGCGCCAGGCACCTGCTGGTCGACGATGACCGTGTCGTTGACGAACTTCGAACGCGTGTAGGCCACGTGGGTATTCACCGTTACCGGGCCATCGGCGTAGCGCAGGGCAAGGTTCAGGAAGTGGGTGTACGTGCGTTCCTTCTGTCCCCAGGTACTGGTGGCCGTGTAGGGGAACCAGTCGTACGGGTCGCGCGGCGACAGGAAGGCCGGGGCAGTCGCCGACATGATCGGGCAGATCACGCCGCGCGAGGTATTGCAATAATCGCCCTGGGGCGCCAGTACCACGTTCGTCAGGCGCGGCGCGCCGGTGGCAATATTCAGGATGTAGTTCACCGCGTTGCGACCCTGGTAGCCGGTTCCCAGGTATTGGGCAGTGGCCTGCAGCCGCGGGCTGATCTTCCACTGGAAGGCGCCGTGGATGCTCTGGCGCTCGCGCGTGCCGCTGTTGTAGATGCCGCCGATGTTGGGCAACTGGCCGAGCACGTCGCCCGGCGCCGCCGTGTACTGCGCCGCATTCTCGAGCCGGGTGGCGGTGCCGTCGGGACTGACCGAGAAGATGCCGTCCGGACGGTCGACCCACTGCACCGGGAAAGTCCATTTTTCGCGGTTGACGGCGACGTCGAGCAACGCGCCCATTTCACCGACACCGGTATCCCAGCGGTTGCTGACCGAGAAGCCGCCGCCCGGATTGTGCGTGTCCTTGCTGGCGTCGCTGCCGTTGGTCTGGTTCATGCGGTCTTCGATGTAGCCGGTGAAGCTGTAGCCTTTCGCGTCGAAGGGCGAGCGCAGGCGCACGTTGACACCGCCGGCGATGCCGCCTTCCAGCTGATTCGGGGTGGCCGACTTGTAGACTTCCAGGCCGCCGATCGACTGCACCGGCAAATCCTCGTAGGACAGGCGGCGCGCCGCCGCCGTGAAGATCTCGTTGCCGTCGATGGTGGTTACCACGTCGGGCAGCCCGCGGATGATTACGGTGCTGGTCTGGCCGCGGTCGCGCCCCACCTGCACGCCCGCCACGCGCTGCAGCGCGTCGCCGGCCTGGCGGTCGGGGAATTTGCCGATGTCCTCGGCATTGATGGCGTCGACCACCTGCAGCGAATCGCGCTTGATGGCCTCGGCCGAGCGCAGGCTGCCGCGCAGGCCGGTGACCTGGACCACGGCGGGCGCCTGGGCGGTTTCGGGCAAGGGCTGGGCGGTGGCGGGAAAGGCCTGGGCGGGCTGGGCCTGGGCTGCGTCGGCGCCGGAGGCCATGTCGCCGCTTGCGCTGGCGCCGCTGCTGGCGCTGGTGGCCGCGCTCGTGTTGGCGCTGGGCGCGGCGTTGTCCGTCGTGGTTTGCGCGAGTGCGGGCGCACCATAGGCCGACAGCAGCATGATGGCGGCGCAGATCGGCTTGACTTCGAATCGTGTCATGCATGTCTCCTGAATTTATTATGAAAAGTCATTCGCCTGCCGGTCGGCGCCGGCTCGGTATCTTCACATCCTAAAAGAGCAAGCCCCGCGCCACCGATAACGAAACACGCAGGAGCTATCCGAAATCGTCATGGCTGGCTGCGCACATGACGTGCGTCCAAACGCATCATGGAATTCAAGCCATCGCTTCGGCCGTGCTGGCCACCCAACCGGGGGCGAATACGGCGCCCTGCTCGTCGAACAGGAAGGCGCGCGTGGCCGGGAACACCAGTTCGACCCGGCTGCCCAGGGCCGGCGGCGCGCTGTCGGCGTCGGTTTTTACCGCCACCATGTCGCCGCCCTCGCCCGCCTGGGCGTACACCAGGGTCACGTCGCCCAGGTATTCGACCAGCGCCACGGTGGCGGCGATCCCGCCGCCCTCCAGGCCGGGACGCGCCAGCTGCAGGTGCTCGGGGCGCACGCCCAGGGTGACGCGGGCGCCGGCCTGTGCGCGCGCCACGTCGGCCGCCACCTCGACCCGCTCGCCGCCCGCCAGTTCGACGGTGGCGCTGCGCGCGCCCTGCTTGACCAGGGTCGCGTCAAAGAAATTCATGCGCGGCGAACCGAGGAAGCCGGCGACGAATTTATTCGCCGGACGCTCGTACAAGTCGGACGGCGTGCCCACCTGCTCGATGCGTCCGCTGTTCAGCACCACGATCTTCTGGCCCAGGGTCATGGCCTCGACCTGGTCGTGGGTCACGTAGATCATGGTGCTTTTCAGCTCGCGGTGCAGGCGCGCCAGCTCCACCCGCGTTTGCCCGCGCAGGGCCGCATCCAGGTTCGACAGCGGTTCGTCGAACAGGAAGACCTCGGGTTTGCGCACGATGGCGCGCCCGATCGCCACGCGCTGGCGCTGGCCGCCCGACAGGGCTTTCGGCTTGCGCTCCAGCAGGTGGCCGATCTGCAGGATCTCGGCGGCGCGCCCGACCCGTTCGGCGATCTCCGCCTTCGGCACCTTGGCCAGCTTCAGGGCGAAGCCCATGTTCTCGGCCACGCTCATGTGCGGGTACAGCGCATAGCTCTGGAACACCATGGCGATGCCGCGCCGCGCCGGCTCGATGTCGTTGGCGACGCGCCCGCCGATTTCCAGGGTGCCCTCGGTGATGTCCTCGAGCCCGGCGACGATGCGCAGCAGGGTCGACTTGCCGCAGCCCGAAGGCCCGACGAAGACGACGAATTCGCCATCCGCGATGTCCAGGTCCACGCCCTTGATGACGCTGTTCTTCTCGTACTGCTTCTTGATGCCGCGAAGGCTGACCGATGCCATGTTCTACTCCTGCGTTTAATCTTTTGACTTATCCCTTGAGGCCGCTCGCGGCGAGGAAGCCCTGGGTCACCCGGCGCTGGAACACCACGTAGGCCAGCGCGACCGGCAAGGCGCCCAGCAGCGCCGCCGCCATCAGTTGCGCATAGCGCACGCCAAACGCATCGTAGGTCTGGGTCAGGCCCAGCGGAATCGTCATCATGTCGTTCGAGGTGACGATGATGAAGGGCCAGAGGAAGTTGTTCCAGGCGCCGATGAAGGTGACGATCGCCATCGCCCAGACGATGTTGCCGGAAATCGGCAGGTAGACGCTCCACAGCACGCGCAGCGGATTGGCGCCGTCCATCAGCGCCGCCTCGCGGAAGTCGGCCGGAATCGCATCGAAGAACTGCTTGAACACGTAGATCACCACCGGCGACACCACCTGCGGCAGCACCAGCCCGGCATAGCTGTTGATCATGCCCAGCTGGTGCATGGTGCGAAACAGCGGCACCAGCAAGGCCTCGAAGGGCAGCAAAAAGGCCAGCATGGCGAGGCCGAACAGCAGCGAGCGGCCGCGGAAGCGCAGCTGGGAAAAAGCGTAGGCCGCCATCAGGCTGATCGCCATCGTCACCACCGTCACTAGGGAGGCGACGAGCGCGCTGTTGAACAGCCAGCGCGGCACGTTGCCGGCGCCCAGGGTCTTGGTGAAGGCATCCAGGGTCCAGGTCTGGGGCAGCCAGTGGAACACGGCGGACACGGTCTCATGTTCGGGCCGCAGCGCCGTCGACAGCGCCCACAGCAAGGGGAACAGCCACAAGGCGGCCAGCACCACGCTGGCGACGACGGCGGCGACGGTCCACCCGAGTTGCGAGCGCGCGATATGGAAGCGGACACTCATGCCGCCCTCCTCGCGGCCACCCGGGCCAGCAGCGACAGGGCGATCACGACGAACATGAAGGCCATGGCCACGGCGGCGGCATAGCCGGCGTCGCTCTGGGTAAACGCGGTCTCGTACATATAGTGCAGGGTGACGCGGCTGGTGTTGTAGGGTCCGCCGCTAGTGAGGATGTAGGTCTGGCCGAAGACCTTGAGCGAGGCGATCAGCTGGATCAGCAGGGCCGTGCCGACCACCGGCCGCAGGGCCGGCCAGGTAATCGCCCGGAACAGCGTGAAGCCGCGCGCGCCGTCGAGGGCCGCCGCCTCATACAGCTCGCCCGGGATGTTGCGCAGGCCGGCCAGCAGCATCAGCATGTTGAAGCCGACCGTCCACCAGATGGTGCCGATCGCCACCGCCGGCAGCGCCCAGTGCACGTCGGACAGCCAGGCGCGCTGGCCGCCGACCAGGTGGTTGATCACGCCCGACGACGGCTGCAGCATCCAGTCGGCGATCAGGGTCATCACCGAGATCGGCAGCACGTAAGGCAGGAAGAAGGCGCCCTGCAGCCAGGATTGAAAGCGCACGAAGCGGTTCACCAGCAGCGCCATCAGCAGGCCGAAGGCCGTCAGCGGGATCACGGTGAGCAGGGCGAAATAAAAGGTGTTCCAGAGCGAAGACCAGAACGAGGGGTCCTGCACCAGCGTCGCGTAATTCGCCAGGCCGACAAAGGCGCTGGTACGCGTCAGGCTGCTCTCCGTCAGGCTCATGTAGAAGGTGTGCAGGGCCGGCACCAGGAAGAACAGCAGGAAGGCGGCGCCGAACGGCGCCAGCAGCAGCGCCGCCGGCAGCCCTTCCCTGCGGCCCTCCCCGCGTGCCTTCGTGACAACAGGTGTCAAGGTGGTGGTCTCCATCAGTAGCGAGGCGGCCGTTTGCGCAGCAAGCGCAAGGCCTCTTTCTCGAACATGTCCAGCGCTTCGGCCGGGGTCAGCTGGCCGGACAGCGCGCCCGGCATGAACTTCGAGGCCATCGATTCGACCGGCCCGGCCGCGCCCATGTACCAGCCGTCCGGGTCGTAGACCACGTTCTGCGCCGCTTCGGCATACATCGCGTTCGGCATCAGCGCCCTGGCCGCGGCCGATTCGGCCACCGGACGGTAGGCCGGCACGTGGCCGCCCTCGGCCCAGCCCATCGAATGGCGGCTCACATACGCCATGAAGGCGAGCACGCCGCGCAGCTTTTCCGGCGCCATGGGTGTGCCTTCGTTGGCGGGAATGGCAAAGGCGTGGGAATCGGTCCAGACGCTGGCGTCCTGGTAGAGGCGTGGCAGCGGCACGATGCCGTACTCGAAGCCGAGCGTGCGCTGGCGCGTGGCGCGCACCAGTTCCGGCACTTCCCACACGCCGTTGAGCATGAAGCCGGCGCCGCCGCCCATGAACTGGCTGGTGGAGGCGGGATAGTCCAGGCCGGATGGGCCGTAACCGCGCGTAAACCAGGCGCTGACCTTGGCCAGTTCCTCGACGCCGGCGCGGCCATAGGCAAAGCGTCCGTTCTCGATCAGCGTGGCCTTGCGCTGGTTCAGCAGCGACAGCCACAGGCGCCAGATGGCGTACGAGCCCTGCCCGGATTCCATCGCCAGCCCGGCCTTGCCGCTGCGCTCGCGCACGCCGGCAAAGGCGCTTGTCAACGCCTCGTAGCCGACGATGGGCTTCAGGGTGCCGGCGCCGTCGAGCAGCCCCGCCTTGGCGGCCAGGGTCTTGTTGTAGTACAGGACCATCGGGTGCATGTCGAGCGGGATGGCGTAGTTGCGGCCTTCGTAGCGCGATTTGTCCCACTGGCGCGGGAAGTAGTCGCTGCCCTTCAGGCCGGCCGCCGCCAGCTCGGCGTCGCCGATCGGACGCAGCACGCCTCCGCCGGCCAGGTTGGGCAGGCGCGACAGGTGCACGGTGGCGATGTCGGGGCCGGCGCCGACCACCGACGAGGTGATCAGCTTGGTGTAGAAAGGTTCGCCCCACTTCAGGGTGGTGCTGGTCACGCGCACCGCGCGCTGGCTGGCGTTGAAGTCGTCCACCATTGCGCGCATGCGTGCGCCGTCGCCGCCGCTGAGCAGGGTCCACATGCGCACCTCGATCGGCCGCTGTGCCCGCGCCAGGGAGGGCAAGCCCAGGGTCGCCCCCCCGCCGAGCAGCAGGGAAGCCGCGATAAAACGTCTGCGTTGCGCCACTTTGTCTCCGTGTTTCTCGTGCGGCTGGCCTGTCCCGGCCGGTCCGCCATGCTTCTTACCTGATCAGGGTGGTACCCTGCACCACCGGTTTGCCGCTCACCCAGTCGAGTTTGTCGATGTAGAGGAAGCGCCGCTCGGCGCGGGTGCCGTCAAGTTTCAGTTCCCACGCATGATAGGCGATGAAATCCTGTTCGCCCACACGGAACACCACCTGGTGCCCGGGGCCGTAGAGGTTGCGTTCGGCCCGGCTCTTCAGGAAGGGCGAATCGTCTGCCGGCTGGCACGGCCCCGCCGGCCCGGCGCAGCTGGCGTAGCCGACGGCGTACGAGCCGTTGCCGAAGTCGTTGGCCGAATAAAACAGGATGTACTTGCCGTCGCGCTGCACCATGGTCGGCGCCTCGATCACCTTGCCTTCCCAGCTGCGGCCGTTGGTCAGCAGCCTGGTCGGCTGGCCGCTGACGGCAAGCCCGTCGGGCCGCAGCTCCTGCACGAAGATGTGGGTCGGCTGCTGGCAGCAGTTACCGTCGCTCTTGAAGTACAAATAGAGGTGGCCGCCTTCGAGGAAAGGGCTGGCGTCGATGGTGCCGCCGAGTTCGGCCTGGCAGATCAGCGGCTTGCCGGCGCTGTCGACGAAGGGGCCGGCCGGGGACTGCGACACCGCCGCGCCCACGCACTGGCGGTCCGAGGCCAGGTCGTGCGCCGTGTAGTACAGCACGTAGCGCTCGCCCAGCTTGATGACTTCCGGCGCCCAGACGTGCGGCACCTCCTTGCGTACCCAGCTGGCCAGCGACGGCATCGCATCGGGCAGCGCGCGCCAGGATTGCAGGTCGCCCGAATGCAGGACCGGGACGTTCTTGCCGTCGCCGTTGGTGGCGTAGGCGTAGTAGCCGCCGGCGTCGGGCAACACGAAGGGGTCGGGGAAGTTGCCGATCGAGCTCGTGACCGGATGCGTCGACGCGCACCCCGCCAGCAGCGCCACGGACAGGGACAGTGGTAGCCCGGCCGGGCGCATCATGCCTCGCCCTCGCCCGGATTCGCGTTTGGTAGAAATGCCGCCATCGTCTCTCCTCCTCTTGTCATTGCCGAGATCATACGGCGCACCCCTTGCGCTCCCCATAACGAAACACGCGCGATGTATGCCAAATCCGTATTGATCAGGTATGTACAGGCGGCGTCAGGCCGGCCGCTTCGCGCAGGGCCGCCAGCATCGCCTCGGCCGAAGGGGCAAGGTGGTGGCGCTTGCGCGTGACGATGCCGTAGACGCCGGCGCGCAGGTCGACGTCGAGCGGCAGCGCGGCCAGCGTGCCCGCATCGAGCGCGGACTGTACCAGTTCGGGCGGCAGCGCCACCACACGCTCGCTGTCGGCCAGCAGGCGCGTGATCAGCGGCAGGGAAATCGTTTCGACGACGTCGTCGGGCTGGGGCAGGCCGCGCGCGATGAACAGCGCCATCAGCTGGTCGCGCAGGCGGCCCGGCGCCGGCAGGATCCAGGGCGCCCGGGACAGCTCGTCGAAACCGAGGTCGGCCCGGTTCAGCCACGGATGGCCGGCGCGCACGATCAGGCTGTGCGGCTCGTCGGCCAGCGGTTCGAAGTCGAGTTCGGCGGCGGCGGCGGGGTCGAGGATGCGGCCGATCACGATGTCGAGTTCGCCCGCGCGCAGCCCCTCGATCATGGCCTGGCTGGTGTCGCTCGACACCGCCACCTGGACCCGCGGGTTGCGCTCCTTGAGCAGCTTCACCGCCTGCGGCAGCAGCGAGGCCGCCGGTGCGCGCACGCTGCCGATCGCCACGCGTCCGCCGAAGCCGGCCTGGCCCTGCATGATTTCCTGGTGCGCCGCATCCATTTCGGCCAGGGCCGCGCCGGCACGGCGGATCAGCACCTGGCCGTACCAGGTCGGCACCACGCCGCGCGGCAGGCGCTCGAACAGCGGCACGCCGAGCGCGTGTTCGAGCTCGCCGATCAGTTTCGAGGCGCCGGGCTGGGTCAGTCCGGCCGCCTCGGCCGCGTGCAGGATCGAGGCATGGCGGCCCAGCTCGACCAGCAGCACCATGTGGCGCGTCTTGAGGTGAAAGCGGATGAACCGGGTGGACGATGAATCGCGCATGCCGCTTTGTGAAATTTTTGTTAAGAAATCTTACGGCATGCGGCGGACACGCGTCAACGTGGCTCCGGAGAATATGTTGTTTATTCGGAAATGAGCCCCTGCTGTTTCGCCTGCCTCACCCACTCCGGATACTCGTCCATCAGCAGGTCGTACAGCGCAGCGTCGGCGTGCTCGTCGGGCGTTTCCACGGAAAAGAAGCCGGCATTGTCGATCAGGCGGCCGTCGAGTTCGTCCAGCTTTTCCAGGAAAGGGAAGTCGGAATCCGCGAAGCTGGCCAGGCGCTTGCTCTTCGATTTCTTGCCCTTGCCGATGCCCATGAACTGCCAGAAGATCGGCTCCCGGCTCGACCAGCGCAGCTGGCGCTCGGTGAGCGGCTTGTCGGAGGTGCCGCCGTCGGTAACGAACATCACGTACACCGGCAGCGCCGCCCTGGCCGGCGCCTTGCGTTCGCCGCCGCGCGCATCAGGAAAATAATGGCGCCGCACCGCTTCCATGGCGGCGCCGTAGCGGGTGTCGCCTTCGAGCGGATGGCGCGCGATGATCTCCCTGACATAATTCGAGAAGTTATCCAGGCCCATCGCCTCGCCCTGGTGCACGTTGCGCCCGAACAGGAAGACGTCGATCTCGCCGTCGTCGTCGAAGCGGCAGCCCAGCGCCAGGATGCGTTCGGCGAAGCGCTGCACCAGCCCCTTTTTATACAGCGTGCCCATCGAGCCCGAGATATCGAGTACCAGGCAGACCCGGGCGCGGTGCTTGTCCAGGCCAACCTTCGCCAGCGAGACCCCGGCCGACTTGACCAGGCTGACCAGCTGGGGCGCGGCCTGCTCGACGCGCTTTTCCAGGTTGATCGACGATGGCTGCGGCGGCGCCGGGGGCGGAGGCGGCGTGTCGGCGATGTCGGCGCCGAAGTGCTGCACCAGCGCGGCCAGGCCGCCATTGAAGCCCTGCCCCACCGCCATGAAGCGCCACTGGCCATCCTTGCGGTAGAACTCGCCCAGCATCACGGCCTGCTCGGCCGCGAAATCGCGGCCGCTGAATGCGAAGCGCGCGAATTCGCCTTGTCCATTCAGCAGGCGCAGGCAGCCGGACTGCAGCTGGGACATGGTGCCGCCGCCGTCGATGCTGGCGGTAATCGTCACGCGCTCGACCGATGCCGGCAGCCGGGCCAGCTGGAACAGAAAACCGTGCGTGTCGCCGCCCACCGCGCCGGCGCGCACGCCGCCGCAGGGACTTTCCGGCTGGTTGAAGAAGGTCATGTAGCGGTCGTCGACCAGCTTGCCGCCGGCATCCAGGCCGAAACAGGCGAAGTCGAGCGTCAATCCCTGTGCCGACAGGCCGGCCTGCAGCGTGCCATCGCTTGCATACTGCGCCAGCGGCAGGCGCTCGCCGCGTGTCAATTCCTTCATGCTCCCTCCCCCTCAAGTGCGATTCCCTATTCTCTCCCATCTGCCGATTCCGGACCGCAATATTTCGGTACATGCCAGGCATTCCATGCAGGGCGCATACCCAGGCCACGGCCGGGCTTGCCAATATTGCACTTGAGTATATTTCATGGCAGCATGGCGCACCACTTCCTACGGCCAGGCCATGCTCAATTCGATCCTCGGTGCACTCGACAGCGCGCGCAAAGCCCTGTCTTCCAACACGTCGCTGATCCGCCAGCTTGTTGCGCCCCTCGAGCGCATCGACCCGCAACTGGCCGCGCGCGCCGCCGCCTACCTCGCCGACGGCAGCGAGGCGACCGTGCTCGCCGAACTGGCCCAGCGCGCGGCAAAGGCCAGCACCCTGCTCGGCCAGCCGGGGCGCCTGCGCAGCATCTTCTGGTACGTCGACAACGACAAGGCCGAACGCGCCAGCATCGAGTCGGGCATGGCGGCGCGCCACACCCTGTACGGCCGCATCGCGTCCACGCCCGCCGACCTCGCCCTGCTCGAACGCCTCGGCCGCCTGTTCGAAGCGGCCGACCATGGCATCACGCTCGACCGCAGCGGAGCAAAGGCGCCGGACTGGCTGCAGTACGTGCTGAACGACGCGCTCTGGGCCAGCGCGCCGTCCAGCAACAAACACGAAGAGGACGCCGCCAGGCTGCTGGCGGCGCGGCGCGCCTGGGACATCCGCCTGCTGCGCGCGCTGCTGGACGAGACCGGCCTGGCCCAGTCGCTGGCCCTGCCCATCGTCTTCGAGCGCGGCGGCCTGCGCTCGCATTACCGCGACCAGGTGTACCGGCCGCTGCTGGTCCCGGGCGCCCTCGACGAGGACATGCTGGCCCACGCGGACGAGGTCGATGCACTCGTCGGCAGCCTGTCTGCCGATGGCCGGGTGGTGCTGGCCGGGCGCATTGCCGGTGCACCCGCCCTGCACGCCCGCTTCGCCGCCGTGCTGGTGCGCCTGGCGGCGAGCGACAGCAAGACCGTGCGGCTGGAGGCCACGCGCCACCTCGACGCGCTCGACCGCGACCTGTGCCTGGCCGAGCTGAGCGCCCTGCTCCGCGACGGCAAGGGCGAGGAACGCGGCCACGCCGCCGCCCAGCTGGCGCGCATGCAGGGAGACGCCGCCGGCGCCGTGCTCGAGGAAGCGCTGGCGCGCGAGACCAGCAAGGCGGTGCAGGAAGCGATCCGCCATGCCTTGTCGCGCATCGAGGCCGCCAGCGACGCCGCCGAAGTCGCGCTTCCGGAACCGCCGCCGCTGCCGGACCTGCTTGAGACCCGGCTGGCCGACGATGCCATGGACCTGCTGCTGGCCAACCACAAGCAGCTGCTCGACAAGCGGCGCCAGGACGCGGAGCAGGAAGAGGAAGCCAACCGCACCAGCAAGCACAAGTCGCGCTGGAAGAGCCAGCAGTACGCGGCCTACCGCAGGCTGGGCGCCGGCCAGCTGCGCGATGCGCTGGCGGCCCTGAACGGCGAAGGCAACCCCAAGATCTTCTCGGACTACGAAGTGGTCCAGACCCTGGCCCTGGGCGGCCAGCTGGAAGCGCGCGCCGACTTCGGCCTGCTGCAGGCCATGCGCTGGGAACTGGGCTCGCGCCCGGGCGAGAGCTGGGCCTGGTTCGGCCCGCGGCTGCAGGGCTGGCTGCGGCGCCAGGACCCGCATGCGGTGGACCTGCGCCAGCTGGACGCGGCGGCCATCCGCTGCGGCGCGGCGCCCGGACTGTTCGCCAGGACCTGCCTGTACCAGAGCTGGCGCGCGGCCGCCCTGCCGCAGGCGACGCTGCCGCCCGAGCGCGTGTGGCCGCTGCTGATCCAGTTCCCGCAGCCGATCGACGAAGCCCTGGGCCTGGTGCCGACCGGGCGCAAGGGTTACGGCGAGCCGGGCGCCGCCGAGGCGCTGAGCGCGCTCGACACCTTCCCCATCGTGCCGGCGCGCTGGCTGCCGCGCGTGATGGAACTCGCCCTCGGCGACAGCAGGGTGCAGCGCCAGGCCGCCCAGCGCGTGCTCGGCAAGCTGCCCGACATCGGCAAGCGCGTGACCGAGGTGCTCGGGTCGAACAAGCAGGAACTGCGCATCGAGGCCGCGCGCTGGCTGGCGCGCATCGGCTACCGCGCCGCGGTCCCGGCGCTGTACACGGCGCTGGACAAGGAAACCCGCGAACCGGTCAGCGCGGAATTCATGACCGCGCTGGAACGCCTGGGCGAAGACATCTCGCCGCGCCTGTCGTCCGAGGCGCTGCTGAAGCAGGCGCGCAAGGGCCTGAAGGCCAGGCCGCCGTCCGGCCTGGCCTGGCTCAACCTGGAACAGCTGCCGGCCTGCGCCTGGGCCCATGGCGCGGGGCCGGACGCGGTGGTCGACCCCGACATCATCCGCTGGTGGGTGATCCTGGCCGCCAAGCTGAAGGAGCCGGCCGCCAACGCCCTGCTGGTGCGCTACCTCGGCCTGCTCGACGCAAGCAGCCGCGCCGCCCTCGGCCGCTTCCTGCTGCACCAGTTCATCGCGCGCGACACCGCCAACCCGCCGCTGGAAGAAGCCATCGCCTACGCCAACTTGCATGCGCCGGGCCGCTACCAGTCCTACCAACAGGGCTTCAAGAAGTATCCCGAATACTATGCCGAAGTCGGCAAGCTGACCGAGGAACAGGTCTTCGAGGAGGCCAAGCGCGAAAAGCTGGCCGAATACACCGGCACCGCGATCAACGAAAAAGGCATCCTGGCGCTCACCTGCGGCGTGCCGGGCCACGAGCTGGCCGACGCGATCCGCCTCTACATGCGCGACCATTACGTGCGCCGCTTCCAGGTCGAGGCGATGCTGGAAGCGGCCAGCGTCTCGGACGATCCGGCCGTGATCCAGTTCGTGCTGGGCGTCTCGCGGCGCTACCGCACGGCGTCGGTGCAGCAGAAGGCGCGCCTGCTGGTCGAGCGCATCGCCGAGCGCAACGGCTGGACCCAGGACCAGCTGGCCGACCGCACCGTGCCCACCGGCGGCCTGGACGAAAGCGGCCGCATGACCTTCGCCTACGGCGCGCGCAGCTTCACCGTGGTGCTCGACGACAAGCTGAAACCCGTGCTGCACAACGCCGAGGGCAAGCCGATCGCCGCCCTGCCCGCCGCGCGCCAGAACGACACGCCCGAATCCATCAAGGAAGGCAAGGCGCTGTTCACGACCTGCAAGAAGGAAGTCAAGCAGGTGGTCGAGATGCAGAGCGCGCGCCTGTACGAAGCGATGTGCGCCGGCCGGCGCTGGCCGGTGGCCGACTGGGAGGAATACCTGCGGCGCCATCCGGTGGTCGGACGCCTGGTCCAGCGCCTGGTGTGGATGCGCTTCGACGCCGAGGGCCAGGTACTGGGCCTGCTGCGCCCGACCGAGGACGGCAGCCTGATCGACGCCGCCGACGACGAGGTCGAACCCGGCCCGGATGAAGGGATCGGCCTGGCCCATGCCAGCCTGCTCGACGAGGCGCAGGTCAAGGCCTGGCAAGCCCACTTCAAGGACTACAAGGTGACGCCGCTGTTCGCCCAGCTGGCGCGGCGCCCGCCGCCAGCGCAGGATGCGGGCGCCGATGCGATCGCCGACCGCCTCGGCTGGATGGGCGACACCTTCACCTTGCGCGGCGCCTTCGGCAAGCAGGGCTATGCGCGCGGCTCGGCCGAGGATGGCGGGGTGTTCTTCGAGTACGTCAAGGATTTCGCCAGCCTCGGCATCCAGGTGCGCATCGAATTCTCGGGCAGCGCCCTGCCCGAGGAGAACATGCCGGCGGCGCTGAAGACGCTCGGCTTCGTGCGCCTCGGCGCGGGCGGCTATGGCGGCGGCAACCTGCCGCTGGCCAAGGTGCCGCCGGTGCTGCTGGCCGAAGCCTACGGCGACTACCACGCCGTGGCCGCCGCCTGCCAGGGCTTCGATCCCGAGTGGGAACGCAAGATGCCGTGGTAAGCGGAGCGTGAGAACGGAACGAGACAGATGACGATGCAAGCAACAGATACTTCCCGGGTCCTGCGCAGCAGCGCGGAGCAGCGCTACCGCGCCGAACTCGACACCCTGCGCGGCGCCGACCGCGATCCGCGTCCCGAAGGCTGGCAACTGTCGCCGCGCGCGGTGCGCCGCTTCATCCTGGGCGACGCGCAACTGGGCGTCAGCCGCAAGTTCTACGGCGACGACCCGCTGGTGGAGCGCGCCATCGTCACCCTGATGGGCAACCAGGGCCTGATGCTGGTCGGCGAACCGGGCACGGCGAAGTCGCTGCTGTCCGAACTGCTGGCCACGGCGATCAGCGGCGACTCGGCGCTCACCATCCAGGGCGCGGCCGGCACCACCGAGGACCATATCCGCTACGCCTGGAACTATGCGCTGCTGCTGGCCGAAGGGCCGAGCGAACGCGCACTGGTGCCCTCGCCCATGTACCGCGCCATGGTGGCCGGCAAGCTGGTGCGCTTCGAGGAAATCACGCGCTGCCCGCCCGAGATCCAGGACACCATGATCTCGCTGCTGTCGGAAAAGCAGATCGTGGTGCCCGAACTCGGTGACGGTGCTTGCGTGCACGCGCGGCGCGGCTTCAACGTTATCGCCACCGCCAATTTGCGCGACCGCGGCGTGCACGAAATGTCGTCGGCGCTGAAGCGGCGCTTCAATTTCGAGACCGTGCGCCCGATCCGCGACCATGCCTTCGAGGTCGAGCTGGTGCTGGCGCAGGTGCGGCGCGAGCTCGATGGCGCCGGCCTGCAGGCGCGCATCGAACGCGACGTGGTCGGCCTCCTGGTAACGGTGTTCCAGGAACTGCGCGCCGGCAGCACGCGCGAAGGCACGCCACTGAAGAACCTCGACGCCGTGATGTCGACCGCCGAAGCGGTGAACGTGCTGCATGCCGCCGCCCTCGAAGCGAGCTTCCTGGGCAACGGCCAGGTCACGCCGCGCGACATGGCGAACGGCCTGCAGGGCGTGCTGATCAAGGACAGCGCCGACGACGTCAAGCGCGTGCAGCACTACTTCGACACCGTGGTCCGCGAGCGCGGCCGCCGCGACAGCGCCTGGAAGAGCTTCGGCGACGCCGCACGCAGCCTGTGGGCATGACGGCAAGCCTCGATGCATTGCCGGCGGAAGTCGCGGCCGGCCTGGCGCGCATGGAGATGGACGGCATCCATTTCGCGCCGGTGCGCCACCACAGCCCGGCCTGCGCCCTGGCGCTGCAGGCCATGCTGCGCGAACTGCGTCCGGCCGCGGTGCTGGTCGAGGGACCCGACAGCTTCGACGCCCTGTTGCCGCTGCTGCTGGATGAGCGCACGCGGCCGCCGGTGGCCATCCTGTCCCAGGCCGAGGCGGCGCGCGACGGCGATGGGCCGGTCACGCGCAGCGCCTTTTTCCCCTTTTGCGACTACAGCCCGGAATGGGTAGCCCTGCGCCTGGCGCACGAACTCGGTGCGCAGTTCAACTTCATCGACCTGCCCTGGGCAGCGCGCGACGACGATGCGGATGCAGGCGAGGACGAACATGCACGCAGCCTGATGGCCGAGCGCTACCTGGCCCACAGCGATTACCTGGCCGCGCTGGCGCGCGCCAGCGGCTGCCGCAGCCACGACGAACTCTGGGATCACCTGTTCGAGCTGCGCCCGGCGCCGGCCCTGCGCGACTGGCGCAGCCTGTTCGCCGACGTCTTCGCCTACTGCGCCCTGGCGCGCAGCAGCTACGAAACGGCGGTGCTGGAAGCCGAGGGCAGCCTGGCGCGCGAACGCCACATGGCCGGCCACATCCGGCGCCGCCACGCCGCCCTGCGCGCGGCCGGCGACGGGCGCGCCATCATGGTGGTGACCGGCGGCTTCCATACCCTGGCGCTGCAGCAGATGCTGGCCGGGCCGGCCCCGAAGCCGGGCAGGACCGCGCCGGCGGCGGCCGCCGATTTCCTGATCCGCTACAGCTTCGACCGCCTCGATGCGCTGAACGGCTACGGCGCCGGCATGCCCTCGCCGGCCTGGCACCAGTGGGTATGGGAAAGCGCCCAGGCCAGCGCCGACGGTCCGCACCTGGAACAGGTGACCGCCGAAGCCCTGGCCCGGTATGCGCGCCAGGGCCGCGAGCGCGGCCTGAGCGAACAGGTATCGACCGCCGAGGTGCAGGCCGCCGTCCTGCAGGCCCAGCGCCTGGCTGCCCTGCGCGGGCACGCCGGGCCGGGCCGCGAAGACGTGCTCGACGCGCTGCGCTCCTGCTTCGTGAAAGGCGCGATCGACGAAGGCATGGCCGGCTTCACGGACGACCTGCGCCGCTTCCTGGGCGGCAGCGCCCTGGGCGACGTGCCGCCGTCGGCCGGTTCGCCGCCGCTGCTGGAAGACGCGCGGCGCCAGGCCCAGGCCCAGCGCATCCGCCTCGACGACAGCACGCCGCGCACCGTGCGCCTCGACCTGTATCGCAAGGAAAGCCACCGCCTGCGCAGCCGCTTCCTGCACCTGATGGATTACCTCGGCGCCGGTGTGGGCCGCTGGCAGGGCGGCCCCGACTTCCTGGGCGGGATGCGCCTGGAACTCCTGATCGAGGAATGGCAGGTGGCCTGGAACCCGCTGGTCGAGGCGCGCCTGATCGAGGTGGCCGGCGACGGCAGTACCCTGCAGGACGCGGCGCTGGCGCGGCTGCGGCGCGAGGAAGCGCTGCTCGCCACCCAGGGCCAGGGGCGCAGCGCCGGCGCCGCCGTCAGGCTGCTGGTGCGCGCCTGCGTGATCGGCCTGCACGAACGCCTGCCGCGCCTGATGGACCTGCTGGCGCGCCACCTGGCCGAAGACGCCAGCCTGGCCTCGGTTACCGACTGCGCGCACCAGCTGCTGAACCTGCACCGTGCGCGCGAACCGCTCGGCGTGCAGGACGACGATGGCGTGCGGGCGCTGCTGGAACTGGCCTGTTCGATCGGCCTCGGCCTGCTGCCCGACCTGGCCAATGTGAAGCAGGATGGCGAAGCCGCCGCGGTACGCACCCTGGTCGACCTGCGCGCGGTGCGCGCCGCGCTGGCCGGGGCCGAATCCGACGATGCCTGGCACGAAGCCCTGGCACGCCTGGCGCTGGCGCCCGCCGCGCCCGGCATCGCCGTGGCCGCCGGCGCCCTGCTTTTCCTCGACGGCGCCTGGGACGCGGCGCGGCTGGGCGCCATGCTCGGCGCCCACTTCGGCTCGGGTGCACGGCCGGCGGAGGCGGTGCGCGCGCTGGGCGGCCTGATGGCGGCGGCGCCCGAGCTGCTGCTCACCCAGCCCGGCCTGCAGCGCGACCTCGACCGCATCCTGGCGGGCTGGGACGAAGCCGCCTTCATCACCTACCTGCCCGACCTGCGCCTGGCCTTTGCCCAGCTCAAGCCCTTCGAGACGGCGCGCCTGGCCGAAGCCCTGGCGCAGACCCACGCCGGGCTGGACGACGCGCTGGCGTCGGTCCAGTACGGCTTCTCGGAAGCGGACATGGCCGCCGGCGCCCGGCTGCAAGGCGCGCTGGCGCTGTGCCTGGCGCGCGATGGCCTGGACGCCTGGCTGGCGGAGGAAACGGCATGAGCAATGAAGCGGCGCGCCGCTGGCGCCTGGTGCTGGGCCGCTATGCCGGCGACAACCTGGGCGGGGGCGGCCTGAACGGGCGCGACGGGGAGATCGACGCCACCCTCGACTATTTGTACGGGCGCGAGTACGCCGGCAAGGTCCGCTCCCCGCGCAATGGACAGCGCGGCGCCGGCCTCGATCCGAGCCAGATCAAGGCGCTCGACTGGCTGCAGCGCAGCCGCAAGCTGTTTCCGCGCGAGGTGTTCGAGCGCGTGCAAGGCCATGCGCTCGACCGCTACGGCATCCGCGAACTGCTCGACGACCCGGCCACCCTGCTCTCGCTGGAACCGAACCAGGCGCTGGCGCGCACCCTGCTGCAGATGCGCGGCCGCATGAACGCGGCCACCCTGGACGCCGTGCGCAGCGTGATCCGCAAGGTGGTCGAGGAAATCACGCGCACCCTGCGCCAGGATTTCGTCAACGCCCTGCAGGGCCGGCGCAACCGCTTCCGCCAGTCGTCGCTGCGCAGCTTCCAGAACTTCGACTGGCGCGCCACCATCGGGGCCAACCTCAAGCACTACGACCCGCAGCTGCGCCGCCTGCTGATCGAACGCCCGCGCTTCAACGCCCGCATCAAGCGCCAGCTGCCCTGGGAAGTGATCCTGTGCGTCGACCAGAGCGGCTCGATGCTCGACTCGGTGATGTACAGCGCGATCGTCGCCGGCATCCTCTCCAGCCTGCCGGCGGTGCGGGTGCGCCTGGTGGTGTTCGACACCAACGTGGTCGACCTCAGCCACCTGGCCCACGATCCGGTGCAGGTGCTGCTGACCGTGCAGCTGGGCGGCGGCACCGACATCGGCCGCGCGATGCAGTATTGCGAGAGCCTGGTGCAGTCGCCCCAGCGCACCGTGCTGGCCCTGATCAGCGACTTCATGGAAGGCGCCATGCCCGGCCCGCTGCTGGGCAGTGTCAAGCGCCTGAACGAGGCACGCGTCAAGCTGCTGGGACTGGCGGCGCTCGACCAGGAGGCGCAGCCGGTCTACGACCACGCCATGGCCCAGCGCCTGGCCGACCGCGGCATGCAGGTGGCCGCGCTGACACCGACCCACTTCGCGCAATGGCTGGCCGAGGCGATGGCATGAGCGCACCGCTTGACTGGCGCGCCGTCTACGGCAACTACGACGACGATGCGCTCGCGGCGCTGGCCAGCACCGGCCTGCTGCGGCGTGCGGCCAAGGATGTCGAGGCCGGCAAGGTCGGCTGGCAGGCGGACGGCGGCGCGGCCGCAGGCGTGGTCGCGGCCGACGGCCAGCGCGTGCAGCTGGCGCCGCAAGGCCCGGGCGCGGCGCGCTGCGATTGCCCGGCGCCGGGCGTGTGCAAGCACATCCTGGCCGCCGCGCTGTGGCTGCGTAGCGCACCGGACCCCGCGCCTTCCGCCGATGCGGCGGCGCTGGACGCCGCGCCGGTGGAGCAGGCGAACGTACTGGACGAAGTGCTGGCGCTCGACGCCGACGCGCTGTTCAAGGCCGCCGGCGTGGCCGCCGTGCGCAAGGCGGCCGGCATGCAGGACATCCTCGACACCGCAGAGATCGCGGTGCAGGGCGCGGTGCTGAACATCCGCCTGCCCGCCCTCGACCTGGTCTGCCGCTATGTCGCCGGCACCGGCTATGCCGGCATGGTGTCGGAGGCCGAGCCGCGCCTGCGCAAGGCCCTGCACCTGCTGGCCCTCGCAGCCGTATGGCGCGCGCACGGCAAATCCTTCCCCTGGCCCGGGCAGGCCGAAGCGGCGGCCGCTCCGCCCGACGGCCTGGGCGACGACGAAACCCGCTTCCTGGCCCAGGCGCGCGCGCTCGTGCATGAACTCTGCGCCGGCGGCTGGTCGCATGCGAGCGACATCGCCGCGCCCCAGTTGCGCGCCCTCGCCACCTCGGCCCGGGTCGAATCCTTCCCGCGCCTGGCGGGCCTGCTGCGCGGGCTGGCCGGCATCGCCGATCTGCTGGTCGAGCGCGATTTCGGCGTCGACGAGGGCCAGGCCCTGGTCCTGTGCGCCCAAGTACACGTCCTGACCCTGGCATTGCAAGCGGCCGGGCCGCAAGCGGATCCGGTGCTGCTGGCGCGCCTGCGGGGCACGGCGCGGCGCAGCTTCGACGTCGGCGACGCCATGGAACTGCTGCCGCTGGGCGCCTACTGGTGGGAGAACCGCAGCGGCGCACGCGGCCTGACCTACGCCTTCTGGGACGCCGACGCCGGGCTGCTGCGCCAGGCAGTGCTGGCGCGGCGCGACGACAGCGACCCGGGTTTCAGCAGGAGCAGCGCCTGGGAGCACCACGCATTATGGCCGGGCGTGGGGCCGGCGCACGGCCTGGCGCGGGGAGCGCTGGCGCTCGAACAGCCGCGCCTCTCGGAGGACGGCCGCCTGGGGCTGGGCGGCGTCACGCGCGCCGGCATGCGGCATGCCTGGGCGGCAAGCGATCCGCGCTGGCTGCAGGCCGGCTTCGACGACTGGACCGCCTTGCGCTGCGCCGTCGCCGCCAGCGTCGGGCTGACGGGCGAGCCGCTGGACTTGGTGCTGCTGCGGCCGCTCACCGTCGAGCCGCCACGGCTAGACGAAGTGAAGCAGGAACTCACGTGGTGTGTACTGGACCGCGAGCGGCGCGCGCTGACCCTGCGCCTGCCCTACGAACACTGGAAAGCCAGCCGCCTGGACAGCCTGGAAGCCTGGGCGACATCCGGCGCGGCCATCGCCGGCGTGGTCGCGCGCCTGGAACGCGGCACCCAGGGCCTGCTGGAGCCGGTGACCCTGGTGCTGGAGCGCAGCGGCCAGCTGCGGGCGGTCGCGCTCGACTACGAGCGCGGGCCGGTGCGGCCCTCGCTGGCGGCGCGCCTGGGGCGCATGCTGCGCGGGCGCACCGCGCCAGCCGCCGCCCAGGCGCCCCTGGCCCACATGCGCGTGCTGCAGGCGCTGTTGACTCAGCTCGAACACAAGGCGATGAGCGGCCACCTGCACCTGGCCAGACCCGATGATGCGCTGCGCGCCCTGCACCCTTCGCTGCTGGCGCTGGGCCTGGACGCCCCGGCGAGGCTGCTGGCGCGCTACCTGGCCGCGCCAGGCGTCGGCAAGGCGCTGGCCCTGTACCACGTCGGCCAGACCTGCCTGGACCTGGACACCGGCTTCATGTAGGCGCCGGACGGCGCGTCAGAACAGTTCCAGGTTCGGCGACGGCTCGGCCGGTTTGCGCCGCACCGGCGCCGGCGCCGCCGCCCAGTCGCGCATGCGCTCGGCGGGATAGTGACGCAGGAAGGTGTGGGCCATGTCCATGCTGCGGCAGGCCAGCCAGTCCTCGACGTCCTCGTGCGGCAGGATCACGAGCGAGCGCTTTTCGTCGCCCGGCTTGTGCATGCGGTTCATCAGCGGATGGTCGTCGGCGTTGATGGTGATCTGGGTGAACGACGAGGCGACACCGCCGTCGGGTTCGGGCCAGTCGCGCCACAGCCCGGCCACATAGAACAGCGATTCGTCCGCCATGCCGATCGCATGGCGCACGGCGCGCCCGCTTTCGTAGCAAGGCTCGTAGAACCAGGCCATCGGCACCGCGCACAGTTGCA
The DNA here is from genome assembly GCF_030411995.1 of Massilia sp. YIM B02769. GTDB lineage: Bacteria > Pseudomonadota > Gammaproteobacteria > Burkholderiales > Burkholderiaceae_D > Telluria. The sequence continues at coordinate 222,282 of NZ_JASNRC010000011.1, read as the reverse complement.
GGCGGCGCCAGGCCGGTGCAAAGGAGCGGCGCTCGACCAGCGATTCGGCGCGCGCATTCATGGTGTCGAAGGGTTTGATGTCGGGCGGGATTTGCCGCCTTGGGACCATGCCGTAGGTGGCGAGCAATGCTTCCGGGCGGCCGCTGGCCCCACGCCGCACGATCGGCGCCAGGTAATCCTTCCAGGTTTCTTCCGGCCAGCGCCAGTCGGTCGGCAGCTCGCTGAAGGCGCCGATCGACCCGAACTGCTCGGGTGTCGGCGGACGGTAATTGACGCACATGGTGAACCTGCCTCAGAAGCCTTCGAGCACCGTTTCCAGGTGGCTGACGCTGGGCGCGCCGTCGAAGCAGTGGCCGACCAGGCGGCGCCACTCCTGGAAATCCTCGCTGCCACGGAAGTGGACATTATGGTCTTCCACCGTATCCCAGCGCACCAGCAGGCGGTAGGCCAGCGGGTTTTCGACACCACGCTCCAGCCACATGCCGCGGCAGCCGCGCGCACGCTGGAACAGCGGCGTCGCCTGGCGCACGCCGGCTTCGAACTCGGCTTCCATGCCGGCCTTGATCGTCAGTTCCGCACTCTCGAGTACCATATATCTCTCTCTTTAGAAAAAAAGGCGGGTTCGCGCCGTCATGCCGTTCGGTTCAACAGTGCTCCGTAGGGTGGACTCCCGAGTCCACGCGGTCGTCCCTTTGCACACTGCGGTGATTGAGAACATCCGTTGCAGAATGCATTCCAGGGCCAGGGTACGCATTTCGATATACAAAAGTAGTACCGCGTGGACTCAGGAGTCCACCCTACCGGCTTTAATTGGCAGCGCCGCACTCTCGGGTACCATGTTCTCTCTCTTGCATTGAAAAAGGCCGGTTCGCACCGGCCTTCGTGACGGACGGCTCAGACGCCGACCATCGATACCGCCTTGGTGTTCAGGTAGGACTCCAGCGCCTCCGGACCGCCTTCCGAACCATAGCCCGAATCCTTGATGCCGCCGAACGGCAGCTCGGCGCTCGGGGTAGCCGGCTGGTTAATCCACAGCATGCCGACTTCGACGCGGTTCATCAGCAGTTGCGCGTTCTTGATCGAGCGCGTGAAGGCATAGCCGGCCAGGCCGTAAGGCAGGCGGTTCGCTTCCGCAATCGCGTCCTCCAGGCTGTCGAAACCACGGATCGCCGCCACCGGGCCGAAAGGCTCGTCGTTGAACACGCTGGCTTCGAGCGGCACGTCGGACAGGATGGTCGGCGAGAAGAAATTGCCGGTCTCGCCGACGCGCTTGCCGCCCAGCGCCAGCGTGGCGCCCTTGGCCTGCGCATCTTCCACCACCTTGGCCATGGCCGTCAGGCGGCGCGCGTTGGCGAGCGGACCCAGGGTCGTGCCTTCCTGCAGGCCGTCGCCCAATTTGAGGCCTTCGGCGTGCTGGACGAAGGCGCGGGTGAATTCGTCCTTGATCGCGTTGTGCACCAGGAAGCGGGTCGGCGAAATGCAGACCTGGCCGGCATTGCGGAACTTGGCGGCGCCGGCGGCCTTCACGGCCAGGGCGACGTCGGCGTCTTCGGCGATGATCACCGGCGCGTGGCCGCCCAGTTCCATCGTGGCGCGCTTCATGTGGGCGCCGGCCAGGGCGGCCAATTGCTTGCCGACCGGGGTCGAGCCGGTGAAGGTGACCTTGCGGATGATCGGGTGCGGGATCAGGTAGCCGGAAATCTCGGCCGGGTCGCCGAACACCAGGCCGACCACGCCCGGCGGCACGCCGGCGTCGACGAAGCACTGCAGCAGCGCGGCCGGCGAGGCCGGGGTTTCTTCCGGCGCCTTGCAGAGGAAGGAGCAGCCGGTGGCCAGCGCGGCCGACAGCTTGCGGACGATCTGGTTGATCGGGAAGTTCCACGGCGTGAAGGCGGCGACCGGGCCGACCGGCTCCTTCAGCACCAGCTGCTGGGCTTTCGGGTTGCGCGACGGGACGATGCGGCCATACACGCGCATGCCTTCGGCGGCGAACCAGTCGATGATCTCGGCGCCGGCCAGGGCCTCGCCCTTGGCTTCGACCAGCGGCTTGCCCTGTTCCTGGGTCAGCAGGCGGGCGATGTCGCCGGCGCGTTCGCGCAGCAGGTTGGCGGCGCGGCGCATGGTGGCGGCGCGCTCGGCGGCCGGCACGTCGCGCCAGGTCTCGAAGCCTTTCTGGGCGGCGGCCAGGGCGCGGTCCAGGTCGGCGATCGATGCATGCGCCACCGTGCCGATTTCCTGTCCCGTGGCCGGGTTCAGTACCGGGATGGTCTTGCCGCCGGTGGCGTCAATCCACTCGTTGGCGATGAGGAGGCGGGTGTCGGGATAGCTGGACGTGGTCATGGCGAGTCGATCCTGTGTTGGGTGAGACGGACATGATAACCGCTACACGCGCAGCGTGCAGCGGCATCCGCAACCCGGCCTTTCTTACCGTCCGGGACGCTCGTCCTTCTCCAGGCGCGGCGCCGGCCCGCCCTCTTCCTTCCCGTCCTCCTTGCGCTCGTCTTCCCCCGGGCCATCGCCCTGGAACAGGACGGTCTGGCTCGGATAGGCCAGGCGGATGCCTGCCGCTTCCAGCCGCGCGTAGATCGTGAGCAGCAGATGTTCGCGCACCACCACCTGGACGTCGAACTCGGGCGTGTCGATATACGAGAAGATGTCGATGTTGAACGCGCGGTCGGTGATGCCGCCCAGGCGTGCCCGATGGCCTTCGGCGATCTTTTCTTCTTCCGCCAGCACGCCGCGTACGATGGTCAGCGCCTCCTGCAGCTTGGCCGACGGCGTCGCGTAGCTCACCGCGATGGTCGGATTGAACAGGAAGCGGTCGCGCGCCGCGAAGTTCTCGATCTGGCGCGCCGACAAATCGCCGTTCGGGATGGTGACGACCGTGCGCTCCAGGGTGCGGATGCGGGTCGAGCGGATGCCGACGTCCTCCACGGTGCCGACCACGTCGCCGACCTTGATGAAGTCGCCCACCTGCAGCGGGCGGTCGGCGATCACGGTCACGCTGCCGACCAGGTTTTCCACGGTCTTCTGGGCGCCCAGCGCCAGCGCGATACCGCCGATACCGAGGGCCGCGATCCCGGTGGTGACGTCGATGCCGAAGGTGTCGAGGATGCCGATGCCGGAAAAGACCAGCAACAGGATCTTGACGGTGCGGCGCAGCAGCGTGACCACCGAAACGATCTGGCGCCGCTGGCGCCGCTGCATGCGCGCAATCACCAGCTCGGCCACCGCGTCGACCAGGCGCAGCCCGAACCAGACCAGGGCGATGACGGTGACGATGCCGGTATAGCGCAGCAGGGTCTGGCGCGCGACGATGGCCACCGGCAGGCGCTCGGCCCAGGTATAGAAGATGGCCACCGCCAGCAGCAGGCTGGCCGGTGGCAGCGCCGCCTCGAAGAAGCGGTAGATGCCGCTGGCCGCGGAATCGGCCACCAGGCGGCGCATCGCGGCCACCACCAGGGCCGACACCAGCCACAGGCCGCCGAAGATCATCACGCCCAGCCCGATCAGCAGGCCCCAGTCCTTCAGCGGCGCGCCGGCGACCAGGTACTCGTCCTGGGACGCCGTCTCGGCCACCGGGGCGCGCTTGGTCGCGGCCGCGATCTGGCCCAGCGTGGCCGACGAGATGCGCCAGACCTGCTGGCCGTCGACTTCGGAGCGGGTGATCAGGATCGGGGTCTTCTTGTCCTGCACCGTGACCTCGCCGACGTTTTCCTGGTCGAGCGGCAGGTCGTCGTCGACCCGCCCGCTGGCCTGGTTCGACAGGGTGGCAAAGGCTTTCAGCGAGCCGCCATTGTCGAGCAGCGAATGAAAGGCGCGCGCCTGGCTGACCGCGCTCATGCGCTGGCGGCTGCTGGTGGCCGTCGGCAGCTCGAAGTACTGGGCGGCGCGGTCGTAATCGAGTTCGGCCAGGGCTTCGATCAGGCCCGAGACCATCGAGCGCGGCGTTTCGCGGCGCAGCGGATCGGGGTGGGTTTCCTCGGCGGCCGGCGCCTCGGTATCGGGTGCGGCGGGCAAGGCCTGGGCCGGACCGGCGAGTGTGAGAACAAACAGGAAGAGGATGGTGAAGAAAGGACGAAAGCGCAAAACGGCTCCTTGGTATCGAGTGAGCTGAACGCAAAGTCTAGCATCCGATCACACAGCCCCCCGCACCGTTGCCGGAGCGCGCCGGCTTGCGCCGCACCTGCCCGGACTCGTACACGACCTTGCCGCCGACCACGGTTTGCAGCACTGTCACGTTGGCGATGTCCTCGTCGGGGATGCCGAACACGTTGCGGTCGAGGACGACCAGGTCGGCCAGCTTGCCCACCTCCAGCGAGCCGGTGGACGCTTCCTGGCGCAGCGTCCAGGCCGCGTCGATGGTGGCCGCGCGCAGGGCGGCGGCGCGCGTCATGCCCGGCTGCGCGGTCAGGCGGCCGGCGTACTCGGGGCCGGCGTCGGGCGCGGCGGTGCGCGTCACCGCCACCTTCAGCGCAAACCAGAGGTCGAGCGGATCGACCGGCCAGTCGCTGCCGTAGGCGATGCGGGCGCCGGCGTTCTTCAGCACCGCCTGCGGTTCGACGCCGGCATAGCGCGCCGGCCCCAGGTAATCTTTCAGCGCGCCGACCGTGTCCGGCGCCGGCTTGGCCCACTGGAAGGACAGTACCGGCGTGACGTCCAGTTGCGCGAAACGCCGGTAGTCGGCAGGGTCGACGATCTCGGCGTGGGCCAGCGCCGGCCGTATGCGCTTGCCTTCCCCGGTGGCGCGCAGGCTGGCGATGGCATCGAGCGATTCGCGTACCGCGCGGTCGCCGTCGGCGTGGATGTGCGGGTCGATGCTGTTCCTGGCTAGTTCGCGCAGCGTGCTGCGCAGGGCTTGCGCCGAGAAGTAGCCTGCCGGTCCCTTGCTGGGGCCGGGGCGCCAGTCCGGCTGCTCGTCGCTGCCCGCGTTCACCAGGTAAGGCGCCAGCATGGCGCCGGTGAATGCGGGCGCCGCGATCACGCCATCCATGAACAGCTTGGCGTGGCGCACCTGCATCGACGGCGCCGCCCGCGTCGGCCCCTGGTCGAACCGGCGCTGCTGCCGCAGCAGCTCGGCGACGGCAGCCTGCGGCGTGGTGCCCTTGTCGAGGTCGATCAGCACGGCGAAATGGGCACGCGCGGTGAGCTTGCCGCGGCGCTGCAGCGCGTTGAAGGCCGTCATCGTCTCCGGGTCGGTCCAGGCGTCGAGGAAGCTGGTGATGCCCTGGCGGCGCATCGCCTTCAAGGCGGCGCTGGAGGCGGCCAGGTTTTCCTTCGCATTCAAGGCAGGAATGAAGCGCATTGCCAGGTCCTGGGCCGCGTCTTCCAGCAGGCCGGTCGCGTCGCCATGCGCATCGCGCACGATCTTGCCGCCGGTCGGATCCGGCGTAGCGCGGCGGATGCCGGCCAGCGCGATGGCGCGCGAATTCAGCTGCACCGAGTGGCCGAACGAGGAGCGCACGATCACCGGACGCGTGGTCTTGAGCGCATCGAGTGTGGCGGCAGTCGTTCCCACGCCGTCGGGCTGCATGCCTTGCTGGAACCAGTTCACCACCAGCAGCGGGCGGTCCGAAGCGGCGTGCTTGTCGCGATCGATGCAGGCCTGGATGCGCGCCTGGAACTGCGGCACCGTGAGGCGTGCGTAATCCAGGCTGCAGTTGAGCAGGCGGCTGCCGCCGGATTGCGGATGCATGTGGGCGTCGACCAGGCCGGGCATCAGCATGCGGCCGTGCAGGTCGATGACGCGGGTCCGCTTGCCGACCAGGGCCTGAACGCCGGCATTTGCGCCGACATACACGATCCGCCCGGCGCGCACGGCCAATGCCTGCTGCACGCTGTCCCGCGCGTCGACGGTATGGACGTAGCCGTTGCGGTAGACCAGGTCGGCGGCCGGGGCGGATGCATTCGCTGCCGCAGTGGCCAGCAGCAGCACGGCAAGGACGCAGGCCCTGCTCATGCGAAGCGCCTGCGCACGTCGCGCAGCACCTCGCGCGCGGCGTTGTGCCCCGGCGCACCGGTGACGCCGCCGCCGGGATGGGTGCCGGCGCCGCAGGTGTACAGGCCGGGAATCGGGCCGCGGTAGTCGGCGTGGCCCAGCATCGGCCGCGCCGCGAACAACTGGTCGAGCCCGAGCGCGCCGTGGAAGATGTCGCCGCCGACCAGGCCGAAGGTGCGTTCCAGGTCGAGCGGGCTCATGATCTGGCGGCCGAGCACCGAGCGCTTGAAGTTCGCCGCCCAGCGGTCGACCGTGGCGATCATCAGGTCGGCCACCTCTTCGCGGTGATCGTCCCAGCTGGCGCCATCCGGCAGCGTGGGCGCGACGTGCTGGCAGAACAGGCTGGCCACGTGCTGGCCGGGCGGCGCCAGGCTTGGATCGAGCGTGGACGGGATCAACATCTCGACGATGGGCTGGCCCGACCAGCCGCTGGCGCGCGCCTCGTGGTAGGCGCGCTCCATGTAAGCCAGGCTGGGCGCGATGATGATGCCGCTGCCGTGGTGTTCGGCCGCCTCCTTGCCGGGCAGGCAGGTAAAACTCGGGAGTTCGGACAGCGCCACGTTCATGCGGAAGGTGCCGGAACCGCAGCGCCAGGACTGCATCCGGCGCAGGAAGTCGCCCGGCAGCGCGCCGGGATCGACCAGCTTCGTGTACAGCAGGCGCGGATTCAGGTTGGAGACGACCCGGCGCGCGTTAAAGCGTTCGCCTTTGCTCGACACCACGCCGGCCACGCGGCCCCCCTCCAGCAGCACCTCGCGCACGCCCTCGTCCAGGCGGATCTCCACACCGAGCGCCTGCACCGCCTTTGCCATTGCCTGGGTGATGGCGCCCATGCCGCCGACCGCATGGCCCCAGGCGCCCTTCTTGCCGTTGACTTCACCGAAGACGTGGTGCAGCAGCACGTAGGCCGAGCCGGGCGCGTAGGGACTGGCGTAGTTGCCGACCACGCTGTCGAAGCCGTAGGCCGCCTTGATCGGCGCGCTCTCGAACCAGCCATCGAGGTAGTCGCCGGCCGACTTGGTGAACAGGTCGAGCAGTTCGCGCTGGGTGTCGAGCGAGAGTGCGCGCATGCGGTTGCCCAGCTTGCCGGCCTTGATCAGCTCCGGCAGCGCGGCGAGCCAGCTGCCCTGCACGCGGTTCGGCGGGGTTTGCAGGACCAGCTCGCGCAGCAGGTCGGCGGCGCTATCGAGGTGGCGGGCGTAGTCGTCGAGACGGGCGGCATCGCGCTGCGAAAACTTGGCGACCTCCTGTGCCGTCTTGCCGGCGCCGAGCTTCAGGTAGCGATGGTCGTCGAGCGGCAGGAAGTTCGACAGCGGGCGCTCGACCACGCGCAAGCCGTGCGCGGCCAGGTGCATGTCGCGGATGACCTTGGGGTTGAGCAGGGAGACGGTGTAGGCGGCCACCGAGTTGCGAAAGCCGGGGTGGAATTCCTCGGTGACGGCGGCGCCGCCGACGACCGGGCGCTGTTCGAGCATGGTGACCTTCAGCCCGGCGCGGGCCAGGTAGAAGGCGCAGACCAGGCCGTTGTGGCCGGCTCCGATGATGATGGCGTCGCGCATCCGGTTCCTCCCGAGAAGACAGGGACATTATGCGCCTACGGCAGAGATTTGGAGCGGTTTCGTGCGGCTCTACAGCTGGGGCCGTGTCCGGATGGCAGACTTGACCCCTGTTGTTAAAAACACACGATCAGCTTTCCTGCGGCGCGTCGGCACGCTGCTGCTGTTGGCGCTCCCTCACCATCTCCTTTGTCACCTCGCGCTCGTAGCAGATCGGGGCGTAGCCGCCTTGGCGGCTCCAGGCACTGCGGCCGCCGCAGGCACTGCCGTTGCGGGTGACATTGTACGGGCAGGGACAGCGGCCAGGGTACGCGGCAATCGATTCCTCGATGATCTGCTTCCTGATCTGCTGCTCGGTGCGGGGTGCGCGCTTTTCCGCCGGTTCCGGGAATGCGGCGACGGGAAAAGCCAGCAGAGAAAACAGGCAGATTGTCGAGAAGATGTTCGCCATGGCGGTTGGGATGTGAAAAAGAAAATGGACAGTCCGTCGGCCACTATACCAATATTTTCTATTCGAAAATTCTCACATGTTCACAGACGACACATGCTCGCAAATGAAAAACCGCCCCTCCTGCCAATGGCCGAAGGGGCGGATCGCGTCGATCGGTGCGTGCAATTACGGTTTGGCGGTTGCCGTCGCCGCCCCCGCACCCACCGGTGCATTCTTCACATACTTGTCGAACCAGCGCAGCATCTCGTACACCAGCTGCTCGTTCGACTCGCGCGCCGCGTACCAGTGCGGTTCGTAGGGCAGCATCACCAGGCGCGTGATGCCGCCGTTGCCGCGGATGGCTTCGTACAGCTTGGTCGACTGCAGCGGCGTGGTGCCCGGATTGGCATCGTCGCCGCCGTGCACGATCAAGAGCGGCGTCTTCAGCTTGTCGGCGTAGAAGAAGGTCGACGCCTTGGTGTAGACGTCGGGCGCTTCCCACACCGAGCGGCGCTCGTTCTGGAAGCCGAAAGGCGTGAGCGACTTGTTGTACGAACCGCTGGTCGCCGCGCCGGCCTTGAACAGGGTCGAGTGGGCCAGCAGGTTGGCCGTCATCAGGGCGCCGTGGCTATGGCCGGTCACGCCCACGCGGTCGGGGTCGGTCACGCCCAGGCGCACGGCTTCGTCGACGGCGGCCTTGGCATTCGCCACCAGCTGCTCGGTGTAGGTGTCGTAGGCCTTGCGCGGGTCGCCCACGATCGGGAAGGCGGCGCTGTCGATGATGGCATAGCCCGACAGCAGGAGCAGGCGGTACTGGCGCAGGCGCGTGAAGGTGGCCTGCGAGCCGGTGGTCTGCCCTGCTTTCGAGGCGTCCGCGTAGTCGAGCGGATAGGCGTTCAGAATGGTTGGCAGGCGCGTACCTTCCTTGTAGCCGGGCGGCGTGTACAGCGTGAACGACAAGTCGACGCCGTCGGCGCGCTTGTACTTCACCAGGCGCTTCTTGATCTCGCGTACCTGCGGCGATGGATCAAGCAGATGGGTCAGCGCCACACTCGTCGAGGCGTAGGATGGCTCGCCGGCGGCGGCCGACGTGCCGGCGCCGACCGTGCGCACAAAGGCATTCGGCGTTTCGGCGGCCGACTGGTACCAGGTGAGCAGGCGGCGCGTGTCGTCGTTGGCGAAGCCGATGAACTGCTCGTACGAGCTGGCCGTGCTGCGGTACAGGCGTTCCGCCTTCTGGGTCTTCAGGTCGAATCTGTCCAGGAAAGGACGGTCGCCTTCCGGCGAGGAACCGGCGCCGGACAAATAGATGGTGTCGCCGTCCTGGCGGATCACCGAGAAACCGTTCGCCAGCGTGCGGCGCACCGGCGTCCCCGGATTCGCGTACTTTTCGTCGCTCGACATGTCCCAGACCAGGCGGCGCGTGTCCTGCCCGTTCTGCGCATCGTCGACATTCAGCTGCCAGGTGCGGTACCACTTGCGGTTGACGTCGTAGTCGGACAGCAGGGCCACGCCCGGCTGCTCGCTCCAGGTCAGGCCGGCATAGCGCTGCTCGGTGCGGACGAGTTCCTTTGGCACGTCCTTGAACGGCGCCTTCAGCATCATCAGCTTGTCGCGCTGCGCGGCTTGGGCTTTCGGGTCGCCGCCGTCCAGGGCTTCGGCCCAGACCAGGGTCGCGGCTTCCGTCGGGCGCCAGCTGAAGCTGCGCGGACCGGTCGGCACGCCGCGGTTCGGCACGCGGTCGGCCAGCGGCAGCGCGGCGATGGCGCGCACGACCGGATTCGCGGCCTTGCCCTTGCCCGCTGCCAGGTCCCACACATCGATCGCTTTCGGGAAGCGGTCGAAGGTGGTCACATAGGAGTAAGGCGGACGAATTTCCGTCACGACCGCATGGCGGCCATCCGGCGCCACGTCGAGTTCTTCATACAGGCCGGGCTTGCCGACCGGGGTGATCTTGCCGCTGGCGGCATCGACCAGCGCCAGCTGCGACTTGCCGTAGTGTTCGAACAGGGCTTCGTCGTGGCGGTTGCGCAGGGTGTCGCGGTTCTCGTAGGTGCTGCTCTGGCCGGTGGCGCCGAGCGACTCCTGGATGCCGGGGCCGTCCGACCCGGGCGGCGCGGCAGGCGGCGCCTTTTGCGCGTGCACCAGCTTGACCAGCAGGGTCTTCTGGTCGGGCATCCACTGCACCTGGTCGCCGAACATCTGGTTCAGGCGTACGCCGGGCAGGCGGCGCACCGCGCCGGTATTGGCGTCGCCGATCCACAGTTCGACCGCCTCGTTCGTGATGTTCTCGAAGGCGAAACGCTGGCCGTCGGCGCTCCACAGCGGGCGGCGCGGGCAGGCGCCGGCCGGCAGCTTCACCGCCGTCTGCTTGCCATTGGCCACCTGCACCAGGTCGATCGCGCTGACGCAAGGCGGGATGCCGTAGCCGCCCGGGGTGTCGTGCTGGCTATGGTTGCCCGGCTCGATGCGCACGCCGGCCAGGCGCAGGAAAGGCATGGCGACCTTGGCGATCGACGGGTATTCCTCCATCGTCACCAGCATCAGCTTGTCGCGCTTCGGGCTCAGCGAGGGCGTCGGCGAGGCCGGGGCGCGCATCACGTCGAGGATTTCCTTGGGCGGCTGGTTGTAGGCGCTCGCGGCGGGCGCCGGCGCGGTGGTTGCTGCGGCCGCTGCGGCCGGGATGGCCGTCATGCCGAGGGCCAGCGTGGCCCCGGCCAGGCCGCGTAACAGATGTTGTTGCATGAACCGTTTCTCCGTGCTGTCGAGTTCGTGGAATCACGGAGACGAGATCGTCCACGTGTTCCAGGAACCTTGCCATAAAAGTATTTCCGCAGCAACACTCAAACGCTGCGGGAAAACTTACGATACAAAACTCCAGGCGTTGCCTTCAGGCGCTGCCCTCAGCTGCGGGCAAGGAGGCGCAGGCGCCCCAGGCGGCCGAGCCCCGCCAGCAGCACGGCCAGGGACAACAGCCCGATGCCGGCCAGCCCGGCCCAGGGCAGCGCCGGCTCGGCCACGCGCGGCGCGAACACCGGCCGCTTCGCGTAGTCGTCCTGGCCGAATGGGCGATCCTTGAACAGGTAGCCGTAATAGAAGGTGCGGATCTCGCGGTGGAAGTTCGCGATCCTGTCCTGGTAGGCCAGCTGGGCCGGCAGGTCGGTGCCGGCCAGGCGGTGCAGGATGGCTTGCGCACCGACGCCGGGCAAGAGCCAGCCGAGGCGCCCGGTCCATTGCTGGCGCGCGCCCAGGCCCGCGCGGTAATCGCTTACCTGCCCCGCCACGCTTTCGTCGCCCAGCTGGTGGAAGGCGAAATACCATTTGTAGTGAAAGCCCGCGGGCAGCGGCGCCGTATCCTGCCACTCGGGGTGGCCGGCGAAGAAGCGGCGCATCGTGTCCTCGCGCGGAATCTCCCAGGCGCCATGCACGTCCTGGCGCTGGGCCAGCATCAGGTCGACGCCCTGGTGCACGGGAATCGCGCGCATCAATGCCACGTTGGCCAGCGCCGGCAGCACCAGCGTCAGGACGGCCCAGCTGCCCATCAGCGCGGTCGCATTCGCCACCGACTGCCAGCCGCGTGTGCCGACCAGCAGCGACAGCCCGGTCCAGAACGCGAGATAGGCCGCCGTGACGGCCAGCGCAACAGCCAGGCTTGCAAGCGGCATACCGGCCGCCAGCGCCGCGCCCACCAGCGGCAGGGCCAGGCAGGCGAACACCAGGAATGCACGCAGGCCGACGCGACGGCGCCACAGCTGCGCGCCGCCCGGCAGCGACAGCAGCAGGCGCAGCCTGCCGGACTGGCGTTCGTTCGATACCAGGTCGTGCAGCAGCGCGATCACGAACAGCGGCGCCAGGTAGATCAGGATAAAGGCGTAGTCGAAGCGCCCTGCCAGCGCCAGCTCGGGGTTGAAGGTCTCGCCTTCGTAAAGCTGGGCCTGCAGGCCCAGGGCGCGTATCCGCAGCACATACGGCGCGACGTCGCGCAGGCCGAGCGCCATGAAGGCGGCGTTCGACGGCGCGTCCCAGGTCGTATAAAAGGTGTAGTAGGCGGGCTGGCCGCCGTCCGGGCTGTTCGGGTAGCGCCTGGCCACCGAGGCCACGTCCTGGTCGTTCAGCGGCTGGACGCGCGCGATGGTCTGGCGCTGGCGTTCCACCTCGTGCAGTCCGGACCAGGCGGCAAACGCCGCCAGCGCCAGCAACAGCAGCAGCGCCGCCAGCATCAGGCGCGAGCGCAGGATCAGTTTCAGTTCGAAAGCGATGACGCTCATCGCACGGTCCTCCCGAGGCGGCCGGCAAGATGCCAGGCGAGCAGCGCCAGCGCGGCCAGCCAGGCCAGCAGCACCAGGCCGGCGGGGACGGCGCGGCCCAGCGTGTCGCGCAGCGGCGCCGGTTCGTAATGGAATTCCGGGAAAGCTTCCCAGTGCGAGCGGGACACGCGGTTCTCCTTGTTCGGGTTGGTATCGTCTGCGTAGCGCAGTTCTTCGGCCTGGAGACGGTTCAGGCCCTGCACCAGGTCGTAGCGGTAGCGCTCTCCCTGGTCGAGGAAGCGGCGGTAGCTGGCCAGGTCGGTGTTCGACGCCGCCATCGACAGGCGGCGCAGGGCCAGCGTCGGGCTGAGCCAGCCGAAACCGTCGACGATGGCGTTCTGGCGCGCCTGGCGATCGAAAGCCGCCTCGGCGTAACCGTTGAACAGTTCGGTGGACAGGCGCTCGCCCTCCATGCCGACCAGGCCCTTGTAGTTCACCGGCAGGTCTTCGACGCGCGCCACGCCGTACTGCTTCAGCAGCTTGTCGCGGAAGGCCGAGAACTTCGGATCGTTCGGGTTGTGCGCGTCGCCCAGCGCCAGGTAATCGCGCTGCACATGGATGCCGTCCTCGAAGCGCGTGGTCAAGGCGACCGCCGTATTCGCCATGTCCGGCGCCCAGCGCGGCAGCAGGATCACCACCAGCGCCCACACCGTCAGCAGCACCAGCAAGGCGTCGCGGCCGCGCGCGGCCAGGGTCGAGGCCAGCACCACGACCAGCGCCCACAGCAGCAGCCAGCCGGCATAGCCGGCGCCCAGCACCAGCGCCAGCGGCCAGGGCGTGCCGCCGTCGAGGGTGAACCAGGCCAGCGCCGCCAGGGCCGGCAGCAAGGCCAGCGCGGCAAAGCCGGCCAGCGCCAGCAGCTTGCCCAGCACCAGCTGGCGGCTGCGCACACCCTGGGCCAGCAGGATGCGCAGGGTCCCGCTTTCGCGTTCGCGCGCCACGCCGGCATGGCCGAAGAACACCAGCAGCAGCGGCGCCAGCACCTGCAGCACAAAGGCAGGCGACATCTGGCCGAAGCGCAGCAGCAGCGAGTTCTGGCGCACGTCGCCGAAATTGGCGCTGTTCTGGCGGTGGCCTTCCAGATACAGGGTGTGGCCGGTATAGCCGTCGATGCCGGGATCGAAGGCGGCGAGCGGGTTCAGGGGCCGGAACAGGAAGTGGCCGAAGTGGACCACGCGGTGCGGGTGGCGGTCGGGCTGGGCCTGGAATTCATGGTTGGCGCGGTCCTGGTAGCGCGCGCGTTCGGCATCGGCGTTGCGCTGGTACTCATGGGCGTTGAAGGCCGCCAGCAGGGTCAGGACCATGAGCAGCAGCAGGCCGATGACGGCGGCGCGGTCGCGCAGCAGTGCGCGCCATTCTTCGCGCGCGATTCGCATGATGGCGGGCGCAGCGACGCGGCCGACGGGGGCGGCGACGGAGTGAAGCATGCTCATGCAGCCTGCCCTCCGTAGCGGCGGTGCAGCGCGCGCACGTCGAAGCGTTCGGCGCCGCTGGCGCCCACTTCCTCGCGCAGGCGCCCGCCGTCGAGGAAGCCGATGCGGTCGGCCACGTCGGCGGCGCTGAGCAAATCGTGGGTGACCATCAGGATGCCGGTGCCCTGGGCGCGCAGCTGTTCCAGCAGGCGGTTGAATTCGGCGGTGGCCTGCGGATCGAGGCCGGAAGTCGGTTCGTCGAGCAGCAGCGCCGGCACGCGGCGCATCGAGGCCAGGGCGATCGCCACCTTCTGGCGCATGCCCTTCGAGAAGCCGGCCACGCGGCGGTCGTGCGCAGCGGCGTCGAGACCGGCGGTGCCGAGTGCGGCGCCGATCGCCGCGCGCGATTCGCGCTGGCCGGCAAGTTCCAGCAGGTAGGCGACGTTCTCGCGGGCAGTGAGGTGCTCGTACAGCGCCACATTTTCCGGGATGTAGGCCAGGTAGCGGCGCGCCTCGGCCGGCTGCGCGGCCGGGTCGACGCCATTCACCCGCACCTGGCCCGAGGTCGGCGCCACGAAGCCGAGGAAGAGGCTGAGCGTGGTGGTCTTGCCGGCGCCGTTGGCGCCGAGCAGCGCATAGAGCTCGCCGGGTCGGATCGCCAGGTCGAGCGCGTGCAGGATGGTCTTGTCGCCATAGCCGGCGGCGGCGCCGCGTGCTTCAAGCACAAAGTGGGAGCCGGGGGCGGCGGCTTGTTGTGGATCGGTGGTCAAACGGTTCTCCTGATTGGACGGTGTCGGCTTTCGTGCAATACAATTGCAATACTAATGAGAATGTTATCTCATTAAATGCTGGTGTGCACTAGTTAAGTCGAGAGAAGAGCGCGCAGGCTGAAAGTTAATGCAACTCCCTTGCGTTTACGAATTGCCACGCATATGATGCAAGCCGCTTGCAATAGCAACCGGCTCGTACCGCGCCGGCGGCGGCAGCATTTCCCTTCCCTTACTGCCTGGAGTCTTCATCTTGTATCCGTCCCGCCAACCGGCGCCCCACCTTTTCCATGCGCTTCCGATGCGCGCCCTCTCCCGAGCCGCCTTCCTCACCTGCGCCCTGGCCGGCCATGCCATGGCCAGCGCCGATCCGGCCGGCGAGGATGCCCCGGTCCAGGTGGTCGAGGTCAAGGGCAGCCGCGAGGACGACAGCCGCCTCGCCCCCGGCAGCGATGCCCGTGCGTTGCCGGGTTCGGTGACGGGCGTCACGGCCGCCGACATCGCCACCATCAACGTCGGCCGCGACATCTCGAACATCTTCCGCCGCGTGCCCGGCGTGGTGGCCAACAACATCGACCAGGGCGATACCGGCAACGGCTTTCGCATGCGCGGCTTCGCCACCCAGGGCACGCACGGCGCCGACACCGCCATCTACATCGACGGCGTACCGCAGAACATCCCGTCCAGCCAGGGCGGCGCCGGCCACGGCCCGGCCTTCCTGGAATGGCTGACACCCGACATGATCGCGAACGTGGACGTGATCAAGGGCCCGGTCTCGGCCCTGTACGGCGACCAGAACCGCGCCGGCGCGGTGGTCATCGACACGCGCGCAGGCGGCGCCGCGACGCCGTCGAGCGCCGCCCTCACCCTGGAAAGCTACGGCGGCCGGCGCGCCTCGCTGACGATTTCGAACGAGTTCGGCGATGTGCGCTCGCTGCTGGTGGCCGACCGCTACCGCGTCGACGGCTTCCGCCACGGCGCCGGCAACGACCGCAGCAATCTGTTCTGGAAGCTCTCGCGCACGATCGGCGACGGTGTGTACAGCCTGCGCGCCAGCTGGTACCGCTCGGAGTACGCCGGCGCCGGCTACCTGCTGCTGCCGTCGCTCGAGACCGGGCTCGATCCGCACGCCACCCAGTTCGGCCTGCCCGGCTTCGGCGACGCCCGCCGCGCCAGCCTGGTGTTCAACCGCCGCCCCCTTGCCGGCGACGCCGGCTGGTTCGCCACCGTGTATGCCGAGGATTTCGAACGCAGCCGCGCGATCACCACCAGCACCACCCAGCACACCTACGGATATGACGACCGCGCCATCTACGGCGCCCGCGCCGGGAATACCTGGGTCTTCGGCGAAGCTGCGGTGCTCACCGCCGGGGTCGAGGCGCGCAAGGATGCCGGCGACGCCTACCGCCGCCAATATGTGCGCCTGCAGCCTTCGGCCAACTACATCAACAACCAGGACCTCGACCTGCTGACCTATGGGCTCTTCGTCCAGGGCCAGTACCGCATCCTGCCGGCGCTGAAGCTGCATGGCGGCGCGCGCTACGACCGCTTCGACTACGATCTCGTGAACCGCAAGCTGCCGGCCGCGTCGACCGATTACACCGGCTCGGCGGTCACGCCGAAGCTCGGCGCCACCTGGCAGGCGCGGGACGGGTTCGAGGTGTTCGCCAACGTGGCCGAGGGCTTCCGTTCGCCGGCCGCAGAGCAGATCAGCTCCAGCGGGAGCCTCGGGCCGCTTGGTGCGCCGGGTGGCCGCATCAATGCCGCCATCGATCCGAGCAAGGTGCGCTCGCACGACCTCGGATTCAATCTGCGCCCTGCTGCCGGCCTGGCCTTCTCCGGCGCCGTCTATTACATCCAGAACGATGACGAGATCATCAACACGGCGCCCGACGTGTTCGTTGCGTCGGGCCAGACCACGCGCAAGGGCGTCGAGTTCGATGCGCGCTGGCAGGCGACCCGCGCGCTCGGCGCTTACCTCAGCTATGGCCGCATCCTGCGCGCCCAGCTCGACAACCCGGCGCCGGGCACGGGCGCGCGGCTCTCGGTGCCGGAACATACCTGGAAGGCGGGTGCGCAATACCGCAGCGCCGTCGGCCCCGGCACGCTCACGCTGAATGGCGACGTGTACGTCACCCGCGGCAATCCCTACTACATGGGCACGCCCCTGCGCCGGCGAGACATGCCGACCTACGTGCGCCACGACCTGAAGGCGACCTACGATCTCGGCAAGTTCCAGGGTGCGCTGTGGGCCACGCTGCAGCCGCACGCGTTTGCCAGCGACATTGCCTACGGCACCGCGGCCGGGCTGCTGGTGTCGACCGTGCCGCAACGCCAGGCGGGGGCATCGCTGCGCTACTTCTTCTGACCTGCCGCCCGGGCTGCCGCCTGCCGGAACGTCAGCGCCCGCCATGCTAGAATCCGCGTGAAGAGGAACGGGCATGCGAACGACAACGGAACAGCGGGCGGAAGAACTGATCAGGGCAACGGGTGCGCGACTGACCCGTCCGCGCACCCGGGTCTTGTCCTTCCTGCTCGACCAGGACCAGCCCCTGACGCATCACGAGATCCTTTCCCGGCTTGCGGGCGACGCGCTCGACGCCGTCACCCTGTACCGCGTACTCGACTGGCTCACCGCCAACGGCATGGCGCACCGCATCGCCGGCGCCGACCAGGTCTGGCGCTTCGGCAGCGGCAGCGGCGCGGGCGCCGGAAAGGGAGACCACGACCACGCCCACTTCCAGTGCACCAGCTGCGATGCGGTCACCTGCTTCAACGACACCCCGCTGCCGCGCCGCGTCAAGATGCCGGAAGGGTTCACCAGCGAGGAAGTCGATCTGCTGATCCGGGGAACCTGTCCGCGCTGTAGCGGCAAGTAAGCCCGGCAAATAAGCGCGGCAGTGCCCCTGGCACTCCTCCATCGACGCCTCGTTAAGGCGCCACGACAACACGGCGGCGCCCGGATGCGTCAGCGCTGCCCCATCCCGTTCACTCCACCAGCTTGTCCAGCGTGACCGGCAACTCGCGCACCCGCCTGCCGCAGGCGTTGTAGATCGCGTTCACGACCGCCGCACTGGTTCCCGTGATGCCAATCTCGCCGATGCCGCGCGCCCCCATCGGCGCGTGCGGGTCAGCGATGTCGGTCCAGATCACCTCGATCTCGGGCACGTCCAGGTGCACCGGCACGTGGTACTCGGCCAGGCTCGGGTTCATGATGCGGCCGTTGCGCTCGTCGAACCCGGTTTCCTCCATCAGCGCCATGCCCATCCCCATGATCATCCCGCCGCGGAACTGGCTGCTGGCCGTCTTCGGGTTGACCACGCGCCCGCAATCGTAGGCGCCGAGCAGGCGGGTCACGCGTGTCTCGCCCGTGACCGCGTTCACGCGGGCCTCGCAGAAGATGGCGCCGTAGGAGTGCATCGACCAGTGCATGTACTCGAGCGGCGGCGGCGCTTCGCCCTCGGCGCTCAGCTCTTCCCGGCCGGCGCGTTCGAGCAGCGCGGCGTAGGTCTCGAAGCACTGCGGTTCGTCGCGCTTGCACAGGCCGCCGTCGCGGGCGGCCAGGTCGTCGGGCGCCAGGCCGTGCAGCGCGGATTCCTTCGGCGCGAGTTCGAGCAGCTTCGCTACCAGTGCGCGCTGGGCCGCAATCACCGCGTGCCCTACCGAGGCAGTCTGCTGCGAGCCGCCGGCCAGGATCATGCCCGGCAGCGTCGAGTCGCCATACGCCACTGTCACCTGCTCCAGCGCCAGTCCGAGGCGTTCGGCAGCGACCATCGCATGCGTGGTCGATGTGCCCATGCCCATCTCGTGGGCGGCGAATGCGATGTGCGCGCTGCCATCGCGGCGCAAGGTGATGCGCGCCGCGCCGCCCGGCATGCGGTGGTAGGGATAGGTAGCGGCGGCGCAGCCCAGGCCGACCAGCCATTCGCCTTCCTGGCGCATGCCCGGCCTGGCCTGGCGCGCATCCCAGCCGAAGCGTTCGGCGCCCATGCGCCAGGCAGCCACCAGGTGGCGCGACGAGAACGGCCTGCCTTCGAGCGGATCTTTCTCCGGCTCGTTGCGGATGCGCAGCTCGACCGGATCGATGTCCAGCCGCTCGGCCAGTTCGTCGACCGCGCATTCGAGGGCGAAGGTGCCGACCGCCTCGCCGGGCGCGCGCATGAAGGTATTCGCCAGCATGTCCATGCGCACCGCTTCCACGTCGAGCTTGAAGCTCTGGGCGCCGTACATGCATTGCGTCGCCAGGATGAAGGGTTCCGGGAATTCGTTATTCGGCGACATGACCGTGGTCCCGGTGTGGACGATGGCCTCGAACTTGCCGTCGGCGCCCGCGCCGATGGCGACCCGCTGCTCGGTCGGCGCGCGTCCGCCGACGACGCGGTAAACCCCGGCGCGCGACAGGGTCAGGCGCACCGGCCGCCCCGCCAGTTTCGACGCGGCCGCCGCCAGCACCTGGTGCCGCCACAGGGTCTTGCCGCCGAAGCCGCCGCCAACGAAGGGCGAACTGACGCGCACCTGCTCTTCCTTCAGGCCGAACACCTGGGCCAGCGACCAGGCGGTGTGGGCAACGGCCTGGGTGGCGTCGTGCAGGCGCAGGGTATCGCCTTCCCAGGCCACCGTTACCGCATGCAGCTCGATCGCATTGTGGCTGTGGCGCGGCGTGCGGTACACGGCGTCGACCTTGTGCGCGGCGCGCGCCAGCCGGTCTTCGGCATCGCCTACTTCCTTCTTGAGCGGCTCGCCCATGAAGGCGCCCGGCTCGCTGCCGCGCGCCTTCGCCGCCTCCAGCGAGGTGACCGCCGGCTCGGCCTCGTACTCCGCCCTCACCAGCGTGCAGGCATGGTCGGCCTGCTCCTGGGTCGCGGCCAGCACCAGCGCCACCGGCTGGCCGTTGTAGCCAACGCGCTCGTCCTGCATGACCGCCGATTTTTCGCCCGCCGCCGCCTTTTGCGCGCTCATGAACAGCGGCATCGGCGCCATCGTCGGCGCGTTCTCGTGCGTCATCACCAGCGCGACGCCGGGCGCCGCCTTGGCCGCGGCCGTGTCGATGGCGGCGATGCGGCCCTTCGGCAGCGTGCTATAGACCAAGGCAGCGTACAGCATGCCGTCCAGCGCGAACTCGGCGGCAAAGCGCGCCTGGCCCGCGACCTTGTGCGGGCCGTCGATGCGCGACACCGGCATGCCGATGTAGCCGTCGCGGCTGTCGCCCAGGGGATCGGGACGCCCGCCGGGCATCCACTTGTCGGGCGCGAGCGCGATCGCCTTTTTCATGACCTGCTGCGCTTTTTCCTTGACGATGTTCATGGCTGCTTCTCCTTCGCGCTCAAGCCTTGCAGGACAGCGACCATCGTGCGCTGCGCCAGGCCGATCTTGAAACCGTTGGCGCTTTGCGGGCGGGCGTCGGCCAGCTCCAGTGCCGCGGCGGCGCGGAAGCTGTCGGCGTTCGCCGGCTGCCCCTTCAGTGCGCCTTCCGCCTTCCAGGCGCGCCAGGGCTTATGCGCCACGCCGCCCAGCGCCAGGCGCACATCGCGCACGACGCCATCCTGCAGGTCGATGGCGGCGGCCACCGACACCAGCGCGAACGCATAGCTGGAGCGATCGCGCACCTTGCGGTAGGCGGAGCGGGTGGCGAACGGCAGCGCCGGCAGTTCGATGGCGGTGATCAGTTCGCCCGGCGCCAGCTCGGTCTCGCGTTCCGGGTGGTCTTCCGGCAGCCGGTGCAGTTCGGTCAGCGGCAGGGAGCGGGTGCCCTGTGCGCCCTGCAGGTGCACGATGGCGCCGAGCGCGGCCAGCGCCACGCACATGTCGGACGGGTGGGTGGCGATGCAGGCGTTCGACGCGCCCAGCACCGCATGCATGCGGTTGAAGCCGCCAATCGCATCGCAGCCCTGCCCCGGCTCGCGCTTGTTGCAGCGTGAACCTTCGTTGTCGTAGAAATAGGCGCAGCGGGTGCGCTGCAGGAGGTTGCCGCCGACCGTGGCCATGTTGCGGATCTGGGCCGAGGCGCCAGCGACGATTGCACGGCTGAGCAGAGGGAAGCGCTCGCGCACCGCGCGGTGTTCGGCCACGGCGGTGTTCCTTGCCGCCGCGCCGATCAGGATGCTGCCGTCCGGGCGCGCCTCGATCGCAGCTGAGAGTCCGGTGACGTCGACCAGCGCCGCCGGCCGCTCCACGGTTTCGCGCATCAGGTCGACCAGGTTGGTGCCGCCGCCGAGGTATTTAGCATCGGCCAGCGCGGCGCGCCGGATGGCGTCGCCTGCATCCTGGGCGCGGGCATAGGTAAACGGTGTCATGGCGCCTCCTGTCCGGCCGCGGCCAGCTGCTCGTTGATCGCGGCGATGATGCCGTTATGGGCGCCGCAGCGGCACAGATTGCCACTCATGCGCTCGCGGACTTCGTCATGGCTAGGGGCGATCGTGGGCGTGGACAGGTCAGCGGTGACGTGACTCGGTACGCCGCGGCCCAACTCGGCTGCCATGCCGATGGCCGAACAGATCTGGCCCGGCGTGCAATAGCCGCACTGGAAACCATCGTATTCGATGAAAGCTTGCTGGAGCGGGTGCAATTGCCCGTCGGTGCCCAGGCCTTCGATCGAGGTGATCGCGCGGCCCTCGTATTGCACGGCCAGCGCCAGGCAGGACAGGATGCGCTCGCCATCGGCAAGCACGGTGCAGGCGCCGCAAGCGCCCTGGTTGCATCCGACCTTGGTGCCGCTCAGCTGCAGGTGTTTGCGCAGGAAGTTCAGCAGGGACACCCGCGTATCTTGCGGCAAGGGGTGATCAGAACCGTTGATGCTGATCGTGGGCATGGCGGACATCCTTTCAACATTAAGGTGAGACAGCGTGGTCGAACGGAGCACTAAAGCCGTTCGACATCTGTCGCTCTCGAAATACTGCACTTATTTTTGTTAAAGCAGCGCCTGCCAGCGTATCGACATCAGAATTTTATAATAATTATAATTTTCCTCTTATGACCTCAAATATTCTAACCAGGTTTTTTGCTCACCTAGATTTTCATTTCTTTTCAGAAATTTTTTAAAGTAGAGACTAATGAAAAGTCCGCTTCAATTCGGCCCCTCTCCCGTATTTCACGTTCGTCGCCAACCATTTTTAATTGAATAGCGTTTCTTTTTTAAGCAGGGAAACCAAATCTCCGTGTTTCGCTAACGATTCTCTCTCTCCCAAACATCAATCGCCGCTGCCTCAACATCAAGGTACGAACATGGTAATAATGGGGTTCGAATCACGGCGTCTACTCTTGACCAGCTAAGCGTCGTTCCCTGACTCCCTTTTCGCTTTAGCTTTGAGCCGGAACCCAAATTCATAGAAAATAAATCGAGGAATCGACGTGGTCCGACGCCTACGAACGGTTCGAACACAACTAGAGACTCATCAACTTTTCCATCGAGATGGGTTTTCAAATGGATGGACTCCGAATGAAATTCAAGCGCCTTGCTCTTCGGATAGGGCTCTACATACACTACTCGTTTTATGCCGGCCGCAATAATATGCTTTGCACAGTTGTGACAAGGGAAGGTTGTGCAGTATAAGATTGCATCTGCTGTAGGAATCCCAGCCCTCGTGCATGACAACAACGCCTCCATCTCTGCGTGAACTACCCGTCCAAATTCTGTTAAGTCGGAGATTTTGCTCTTCCGTAAAATTTCTTTAAACCTTTCTTCTTGTTCGATCGAGACTAATTGCCCTTTGAGTGCTGAGGAAGTAATTTCATCAATAATCTCTATCTGAGCACGTTTATTAGAGTCTTCTTCGCGGGTATAGTCTTTCCCTCCGGGTTGATCTGTTACTTCACCGGTTTCAGGGTCGACTTCTGCCCAATACAGTCCTCCGCCGGACTGTGGCACATCATTTGCCCCGGTTGCAATAATTTGCCTGTTTTTAGAAATTACGGCACCGACTTGACGCGATAGGTCACTTGATCTAACTGCGCTATTGAATGCCATAAACATTCCAAACTCATCAAAGGTTGGATTCTTATATGGGTCGGAAAATATAAGATCAAGAAACCGTTGAATGGTCTTTTCCACATGATCTTCATTGCGTCCTAAACTTAAGAACAGGTCGGAAAGATGATATGTATCGCGAGTTTTCTGACCGTAATCAAAATTTTCGTTTTCGTCTATTCTTATCAAGTCGCCAGCTTCTGCTTGGCTGCACCCCTTGTCTTCAGTCAAGTATCTATGACGTCGCTTTTCGTCCGCGTGCAACCCAAATAAGTAAAAACCGTCACCATAAACTTTCCTTAGAAAGGCCACTTCATCCGGGTGCTTAAGAGAATTAACGATGAATGCACGTTTCTCGACTGCCTTAGATAAATCACGCTTGCTAGATATAGATTTAGCAACTCCTGCCGCAAGGATAGCGTTATTACTTGATTTTTGACGTAAGGCGTCGCCCGCCTCCATGTAATGGCGAATGCGTTTGTATTCCCCGCCACCCGACGGGCATTCCGGTAAAATCTTCGAGACCCGAATTTCTTCGGCAACATAACCAAATATCCCCAATCTATCAACTAACAGATCAACGACTCTCTTAGATTTCGTTCCAACTGCACTAACGATCCCGATAACAATTTCACTGTTCCGCAAGCCGTTTAGAAGGTATTGAATTGGCAAAGAATGCTCTTGCCCAATATGAATGTCAGCACTTTCGATAGCTGGCTCTACCATTAATGCAGAATGCGGTAGCTCACTTGAGAATTCTTTTGGATAAAGTAAACTTAAAGCTTCTCTTTCCAGTTTCTCTCTGGCTTCGGGCTTACCTTGAAACTGCAAACTCCCTGTCGATTGAAACCAGTTCAAGACGCCCCCGCTCCGTCTTAATACTTTCTTCCCGGCTTGAGACTCGTCCCACTCCGTGCCGATAGGGGATAATGTTACGCGAAGCTCTTCAAAGGTTTTCGTAAATTTCCGACTCACAATACCCCCGACTTAAAATATTTATTGTTCTCTGAGCACTGAATTGGCCACCGTTGACACGAAGATGAATGAACGTCGTAGCGCAATGGTTGGATGCGCTACGCCAAGTCAACGCATACAAACAGTATGTAAGATGGTTATAAATTTTGCAACTAGAAGTTGCATTTTATGCGGGTAGCATGGCTTGTTGTGGCTCAGCGTGCCGATGCTAAAACTTTTACCTGATCTTCAGTAACTGAGCCTTAAACCCTGCCGGCACGCATCGAAGCAGCTAGCTACAACGATGCCAATCAGCTGGAGAAAAAAGCGGTTAAACCTACGCTTGTAGATTGGCGCGATGGTGTGGTCAGATGCTTGGCTCGACGTTGAGACAAAGCACGCGAATTAGTAGAGTGGCGATTCGCGGTAATTATTCAATCGGAGGAGAAGTAGCGCGATATGCAGCCTACAAGAAACTTAAATTATTCTGTGCGCTTTTAGTGAGGGCGTTTAACCTCGTGTATGGGCAGGCGCGCCGACGCCACCAGCCCGCCCTCGGGATGATTCGCCAGCTCTAGCCTCCCGCCATGCGCCTCGATCACGCTGCGCGCAATCCCCAGTCCCAGCCCGAGGCCGCCGTCGTTCTGCTCGCGCCCATGCGCCAGCCGCACATAAGGATCGAACAGGCTGGCGAAGGCATCCTCCGGCACGCCCGGCCCATGGTCGCGCAGGCGGATGACGACCTCGCCTGGCTCCTGGCTGACCGAGATCTCGGCACGGGCGCCGTAGAACAGCGCATTGTCGAGCAGGTTGCCGAGCGCCCGCTTCAGCGCCAGCGGCTTGGCGCGCACCGTTACGCCGGACGGTTCGAACGCCACCGTGTGCCCGGCCAGCTGGGCGCTGCGCACCATGCGCCCCAGCAGCGCGTCGAGCTTGATCTCGGTCGGGTTCTCGTGGATGTCGCTGTCCTTCACGCATTGCAGCGCGCCCTTCACCATCATGTCGAGTTCGTCCAGGTCTTCCTCGAACTCGTTGCGCAGGGCCTCGTCGTCGAGCAGTTCGGCGCGCAGCTTCAGGCGCGTGATCGGGGTGCGCAAATCGTGCGAGATCGAGATGAACAGGCGGTCGCGGTCCTCGATGTAGCGGGCGATCCGCTCGCGCATGGCGCTGAAGGCGCGCGCCGTGTTGATGAACTCGCGGCTGCCGGTTTCCGGCAAGGGCTGCACCTCCTCGTCATGCCCCTGCCCCAGCTTCGCGGCCGCTTCCGACAGTGCCGCCAGCGGGCGCGTGATCGAGCGCACCACCAGTAAACACAGCAAGAGCACCACCGCCAGCGACAAGGCCTGCGGCATCAGCCGGTCCCAGGCAAAAGGATCGCTGCTGTCCAAAAAATAGGGGTTCGGCATCAGCGCCGCCATGTACAGCCAGTTGCCCGGCTCGATCTCGGTCTGGATCACGAGGATCGGCGCCGGGTCGGGTTTCAAGAGCAGCACGTGCTGGACCCAGGTGTTCGGCAAGTCTTCCAGGCGCACGTCGTGTTCGGCCACCACCAGCCGGTCGGGGCGACCGAAGGCCAGCCGGAAGCCCGGCGAATTCGGCAAGTCCTTCCGCAGCGCCGTGCCGATGGTGTCGATCACGCTTTGCGCCAGCGGATGCGGCGCGATCTGCTCGATCGGCACGTAGGCGTGGTTCAGGTTCACGAAGAAGCGCGTGCCGCCCATCTCGCGCAGCTGCTGGATGATCAGCAACCGGTAGGCGGGCGGCAGGCTGCGGAAGAAGCGGATCGCGCCGGCCGCGCTGTGCGCCATGTACTGCGCCGCCGACTCCGCCTCGACCTGCGACTTGGCGCGCAGCTGGCTGGCCCAGATGGCGCTGGCCGCAAGCTGGGTCACCAGCACGCCGGCCACCATCACCAGGGTCAGGCGTCCCAGCAGCGAGGCCGGCCAAAGGCGTGCCAACCGCGGCGACAGCCTGGCGCCCGCGCGCCTAAACACTGGTCACGCTGACGTCGGCCGAGAACACGTAGCCGGCGCCGCGCACGGTCTTGATCAGCGCCGGCTGCTTGCCGTCGTCGTTCAGGCGCAGGCGCAGGCGGCTGATCTGAACGTCGAGCGAGCGGTCCAGCGGCCCGGCGTCGCGGCCGCGCGTCTCCTCGCACAGCAAACTGCGGTCCAGCACCTGGGCCGGATGCTCGATGAAGTATTTCAGCAGCTGGAAGTCGAGGCCGGTCAGCGCCAGCTGCCTGCCTTCGCTGTCGGTGACGGTGCGCTCCAGCGCGTCGAGCGTGAAGCCGACGAAGCGGTAGTAGCGCGCCGCCGGCGTTTCAGGGGCGGCGCGGCGCAGGATCGCCTTGATGCGGGCCAGCAGCTCGCGCGGGCTGTAGGGCTTGGCGATGTAGTCGTCGGCGCCGAGCTCCAGGCCGACAATGCGGTCGGTTTCGTCCGAGCTGGCGGTGAGCATGATGATCGGTACGTTCGAGCGCTGGCGTACCTTCTTGCACAGCACGAAGCCGTCGGTATCGGGCAGCATCACGTCGAGGATCACCAGCGACAGCGTGTCGGCGTGGGCCTGCAGCTCGGCCAGGAAGCTCTCGCCGTTGTGCGACAGGATCACCTCGTACTGGTTCTTTTCCAGGTAGGTCTTCAGAAGGTCGCGCGTCTTCCGGTCATCGTCCACGATCAGTATTTTGCGCACCGGGTGCTCCCTGGCTGGTGAGGTTGAATAGTCGGAACAGGGCGGCCAGGCGGCGCTGGGCCACGGCCACCGGCGCCCGGTCGTCGATGAAGTAACGGTGGACCTCGGCGATGATGGCGTCGCGGCTGGCTTCGTCCACGGCCATGCGGTGCACCATGCTCGGCGCCTGCACGGCGGCGCCCTTGCCGAACAGGGTCCAGGAGGCGCGCGCGCAGCTGTCCATCCGCGCCGGGTCGGCATCGCGCCGCACCGGCACCCCGCCCTTCAGCACATTGAAATCGGCCTGGGTCGACGGCGCCAGCAGCAGGCGCGCCATCTTTTCCTGGGCCTGCACGTGGCTGTAGTCGCCGGCGAACATCGACAGCGTGTCGACGCTGTACAGGTGGTACTGGCTGCTGCCCGGCGCGCCGGCACAGCCGTAGTCGCCGCCCTGCGTCATCCCGTGTTCGTTCAGTTCGGCCTTGGCCCAGTCGCCCATGATCATCATGCCGGCCTCGCCGCGCGCGAAGCGGCGCACCACCTCGGTCCACGGCCGTTCGGCCGGCGCGCCCCTGGCCCAGCCTTTTACGGTGCGCAGGCGCTGCAGCGCGCGCGCCGTGCGCGGGTCGGCGGCGGCTTGCGGGCTGCGGCGCACGAAGAGCTCGCGGTAGAACGCTGGACCGCTCTCGGCCAGCACCAGGTTCTCGAACAGCGTCGCCACCTGCCAGGGCTCGCTGCTTTGCGCCAGCGGTTGCACCCCAAGCGCCAGCAGGCGCTGCGCGGCGGCCTCGAATTCGTTCCAGGTGCCTGGGGGCGCCAGCTTCAGGCGCGCGAACAGCGCGCGGTTGTAGAACAGCGTATTCACGCGGTGGATGCCGAGCGGCGCGGCCAGCGTGTGCTTGCGGTATTCGATCAGGTTGCGGACGGTCGGGAACAGGAAGCTGTTCCAGTTGTCGGCGGCGGCGGCGTTGTCGAGTTCGAGCAGCAGGCCCATCTCGCCCCATTCGGCCACCGAGACGCCGATGATCTGCGTGACCTCGGGCGCGTCGCCCGCCAGCACCCTGCCCTTCAAGACCTTGCCGGCGCCGATGCCGGCGCCGCCGGGAATCGCGGCGTCCTGCCACTGCACGCCTTCGGCGGCCAGGCGCGCAGCCAGCACATTGGCCGCCTTGCGCTCGCTGGGCGAGGTCCACCAGTGCAGCACTTGCAGGCTGGATGCCGGCGCCGGGGCCGGCGCGGCGGGCTGCTGGGCCGCACCCGCCATGCCGTGCAGGGCGCAAGCCGCGAGGATCAAGGCGCGCCCCGCTGCGCCCCAGGTTCGGGACCATGCCGCATCACCACCAGACCGAGCTGCCTTTCCCATCGACGCTATCACACGCTATCCCGCTGAAAACGCTGATTATAGCTCTGCCGTGGCCTACCCTGGCTGCATTCATTGTTATTCCGGTCAGGGTGTATCTGGCTGAATCGGCCCATCAGGTAGGGTGGACGGCTGCGCCGTCCACGCGGTGATCGCTTGCGGCTCCGCTTTCGTGCCGAATGATCTTGCTGCAAACCATCACCGCGTGGACGGGGAACCCGTCCACCCTACGTGACCGGCCATGCCGGCTAGCGCCGCTCGATGCGCGACACCAGCCCGGCGCGGCCATTGCGGTCGAAGGCCGCCACCTGGATCACGCCGCGTTCCGTGATCGGACCGTCGACGAGGCGGCTGGCGGCGGTCGGCGCGCTGCCGTCGGTCGTGTAGCGCAGCGTCATGCCGGGCAGGACGTGGTTGACCAGCACCTTGTCGCCTTCGACCAGCAGCCCGGGCGGCGCGATGCGGTAGGCCACGCCGGCCTTGTCGAGGTCGAGGCGCGGCAGCACGCGCTGGCCGAGCGCATTCACGAAGCCGGACCAGGCCGTGCGGTGCAGCGCGGCGGCCTTGGCGGCATCCGCTTCAAGGGCCCAGGCCGGGTCGGCGGCCCAGGCGCGTTCGGCCACGGCCAGCAGGCGCGGCATCACCAGGTAGTCGATGCCGGCCGGGTCGCGCAGGGTCTCGGTGAACAGCGTCGCTTCCAGTCCGCGCACACGCCGCTTGCCGTAGTCGGTCAGACCGTCCTTGCCGATGCGGGCGGCGTCGCCGGCGTTCTTCAGGTAGTCGAAGGGGATGAAATCGTAGGTGTCCTGCAGTTCGATGTAGGCGCCCCAGTTCATGCCCGGCTCCTCCGGGTTGGCGTTATAGGCCATGTCCATGTACATCTTGGTCACCGGCGCCAGCACGATGTCGTAGCCGGCGTTCGCCAGGCGATAAGCCAGGTCCTCGGCGCCTTCGGTGTTGTTCCAGACCCAGGCCGTGAAGCCGTTGCGGGTAAAGCGCGGGTTCGGGATCAGCTTGTTGCGGCCGTGCAGCTGGGTCTTGCGCGCCGCCAGCTCTTCCCAGCCCGAAGTGTACAGGCCGTGGGCGCGCAGCATGCCGTCGACGCGCTCGTAGAAGTAATCCCACAGGTCGGCCGTGGACTCCAGGTTCAGGCGGGCCATGGTGGCGCGTGCGAGCGGCGACTGTTCCCACGCGCCGTTCGGCAGCTCGTCGCCGCCCATGTGGATGGTCCGCAGCGGGACGCCGGCTTCGCGGTGCAGGGCCACGACCTCGTTCACCACGTGCTGGACAAACGTGAAGCTCGACTCCAGGCCGGGATTCAGCACATGGTCGTTGTACAGCTGCGGCGATTTATAGACCGATTTGTCGTCGAAGTCGTTCAGCAGGTACTTGGCCGCGTCCGGGTCGCCGGCCGCTTTCAGGCGGTGGTAGCGCGCTTCCATCGCCTGCACGGCGGCGCGGGCGTGGCCCGGCATCTCGATCTCGGGAATGACCTCGATGTGGCGCGCGGCGGCGTAGCGCAGGATGTCGATGTAGTCGGCGCGAGTGTAATAGCCGCTGCCGTGCGGGTCCGCCGGGTCGGGGCCGGAGCCATAGGCCGGCTGCAGGCGCACGCCGGGTTTCGCGCTGTGGCCGCGCACGGCGCCGATGCTCGTCAGCTCGGGCAGCCCGGCGATCTCGAGGCGCCAGCCCTCGTCTTCGGTCAGGTGGAAGTGGAATTTGTTCAGCTTGTAGCGCGCCATCAGGTCGAGCCACTTGAACACGGTTTCCTTCGTATGGAAGTTGCGGCCGACGTCGAGCTGGAAGCCGCGGTAGGGAAAGCGCGGGGCGTCGACGATGCGCACCTCGGGCAAGGCCAGCGTGGCCGCACCCGGCAGCGGCAGCAAGTCGCGCAGGGTTTGCAGGCCATAGGCCACGCCCGCCGGGCTGTTGCCGACGATGGCGATGCCGCTGTCCTTGCCGCTGCCTTGCACCGTCAGGCTGTAGGCTTCCGGCGAGCTTTGGCCCTCGACCTTGCCGACCGAAAGGCGCAGCGCCGGGCCGCCCGCCGCCAGCTGCGCCGGGAACAGCGAGCGCGCCAGCGCTGCCTCGCCCGCCAGGCTTGCGGCGGCCATCACAGTCGGCATCTTCGCAAGGCGCAGCATGCCCTTGCCCTTCTCCAGATGCAGCGGCGTCGGCAGCACCAGCGGCACGCTGGCCGCAGGCAGGCGGTCGGCGTGGGTATTGTTGCGGTAGGTGTCGGCCGCGGTGATGGTCGGGTGGCCGGGGACCGGTCCCTTGTCCAGCTGTTCCTGGCGCGTGACCGGCAGCAGCGCGTAGTCGCTGATCGCCACCGCGGTATCGGGAGCGGCGTCGTATACCAGATAAGGGCCGAGCGGCGCCCGCGCCATCTTGATGATCGCCTGCGGGTGGGTGTAATCGACGTTCACGGTCTGGCCCGGCGCCAGGCCGGGGAAGCCGGGATCGGGACGCATGCGGTACAAGTTGCCGGCCACCTGCTCCAGCCTGACTTTACTCGGCAGGCTGCCGGTGACGACGCCGTCCATGCTGTTGAAGTACAGCGTCCAGCCCGACGCCGGCAGGGGCTGGCTGTCGCGGTTGGTCAGGATCATGCGCGCCTGGGCGCGGCCTTCCCGAAACGCGGGCGTGTATTCGTTGCGCACCAGTTCCCAGCGCATCTGCAGTCTGGCGCCGTTGGCGACGCCGCCTGGCGCGGCCACGGTCTGCGTGGCCTGCGGCGCAGCCTGCGCGCCAACTGCCAGCGGCGCCGCCAATACCAGCGATGCCAGTGCGCATGCGCGCATGATTCCTGTTCTTTTCACGCGTATCTCCATTTATTGTTGCGACCGTTTGTACCACCGGTCGAAATCGCTTTGCAAGCGCGTTGCGGCTTCCTGCGGCGCCAGGCTGCCTTCCAGCACCCGCGCATTCACGTTCCACAGCACGCTTTCCATGCTCGGCTGGCCGCGGTGCAGCACCTGGGCGTTCAGGCGGATCGTCGAGGCGCAGCTGCGGCGCCACTCGGCCATCTGCTTGGCCACCGGGTCGCGCAGCGCGATCAGATGGTTCGACAGGGTAAAGAAACCGGTCAGGCGGTTGCTGTAGATGTCGGCGAACTCCTGGGAGCCGACCCAGGCCAAAAAGGTCAACGCATCCTTCTTGTTGCGCGACTTGCGGTTGATGCCGATGCCCAGGTCCATGTGGTCCGAGATGTAGCAGGCGTCGCCGCGCCGGCGCAGCGGCGGCGCAAAGACGCCCAGCTCCAGGCCCGGTGCGCGGCCGAAGTAGGCGATGTCCCAGGAACCGGCCGGATAGATCGCGGCCCGTCCTTCGGCGAACATGGCGCGGCTCTGGGCATAGGTTTGCGCGGGGGCGCCCTTGCCGAGGTAGCCGCCCATGCGCGCGCCGAAGGCCAGGGCTTCGACGAAAGGCGGGTCGGTGAGCCTGGCGCGCCCTTCGATCAAGGCCTGTTGGCCGACCTCGCCGCGCCAGAAATTCGGCCCGATATTCGTGAACACCAGCTGGCTCGCTTCCCACTGCTCGGCCGTGCCCAGCGCCAGCGGCGCCACGCCGTTCCGACGCAGCGCATCGAGCACGCCGAAGAATTCGTCCACCGTCTTCGGCGCCTGCAGGTCCAGCCTGCGGAAGATCGCCTTGTTGTACATGAAGCCGTGGATCACCGAGGCCACCGGCATGCAGAAGGATTCCTTGCCGCCCGCCGTCTGCCAGGCCACGCGCGCGCCCGGCTCGAAGTACTGCATGCCGGGCTTGCCGTCCAGGCGTTCGAGATGGCCCTCGGTGTACAGCGCGAGCGAAGCGTCGAAGGGCCGGCAGGCGACCAGGTCGCCCGCACTGCCCTCCTGCAAACGCGCGCGCAGGCGGGCGTCGTACTCGGTAGGCGCGGTCGGTGCGAACTTCACCTCGATGCCGGGATGGCTGCGCTGGAAGGCGGGAATGATCACCCCCTCCCAGAGCGCCTTGTCGTCCACGCGCCAGCTTTCGATGACGAGCGTGCCGGCGCCGGCGGGCCGGAAGGCCGCCAGCGCCAGCATGGCCAGCAAGAGCGCGCGTCGCAGCATGCCGGCGAACCCGCTTACCAGTCCGCCATCAGGCGCAGGCCGAACATGCGCGGCTCGTTGTACTGGCCGATCACGTAACCCGGGTCGACGATGCGCGCATTGTTCTTGGCGAAGACGTCGCTCAGGTTGTTCACGTACAGCTCCGCGCGCCATGCGCCGTCCGGTGCGCTCAGGCGCAGCGAGGCGTCGTAGGTGGCATAGGCCTTCTGCATGTTGCCGACAATCGGGTTGTCCAGGTTCTGGATGCTGAAGTACATCTTGTCCTGCCAGCGTGCCGACAGGCGCGGGGTCAGCTGGTAGCCGCCGGCCACCTCGAAGCGCTGCGAGGCCTCGATGCGCGCCGAGTTGCGCGGCGCGTTCGGCAGGTCATTGCCGACCACGTTGGCCGGGAAGCGTCCCACCAGTGCCGGGTTCGGGCCGGTGTAGCGCACGCAGGGTTCGACGCCATAGGTCTCGCGGAATGGGCCGCACGGCACGTCGCGCCAGGTTTGCGTGTAGTCGGGATACGAGGTGACCTTGGCGCGCAGGTGCGAGTACTGCATGTTGATCTCGGTGCCGGCCCACGGGCGGTATTTGCCTTCCAGTTCCAGGCCCGAGATCTTGGCGCGCGCCGCATTCGTGGTGCCGTACAACACGGCCGAATCGCAGGACGGGTTCGCGGCGGTACACGGGATCGCCGGGATGATCTTGCCCATCTCGACCGCGCCGGTCATCTGCATGTCCTTGTAGCGGCTGTGGAAGGCGGTGGCCGAGAACGACAGGCGGTTGTCGAGCAGGCGGCCCTTGTAGCCGATCTCGAAGTTGGTCAGGGTTTCCGGCTTCCACGGCAGGAAGGTGTAGTGCGGGCCTGGCGTACGGTCGGCGCAGTTGCCGCCCAGGCCGCGTGCGCAGATGTTCTGCTTGTCGCTGAAGCCGCCCGCCTTGTAGCCGGTGGAGAGCGAGGTGAACACGAAGTCGTTCGGCGTCAGCTGGTAGCTCAGGCCGAGGCGCCAGGTGAACTTGTTCCAGGCGTCGCGGTTGTTGCTGACGTCGGGGATGATCGACGGGTCCATGCCGGCCACGCCATAGTAGGCGCCCATGCCCGGTTTCAGGTCCGAGCTGTTGAAGAAGCGGCCCGGCACCGGCGTGTACTGGCCCTGGAAGTAGGAATATGGATCACTGGACGTGCCCGAATCGTAGAACAGGCCGTTCTTGTCTTCACGGACGTCGCGCGTCATGCGCCCGCCCACGGTCAGGTTCCACTTCGGCGCAAAGGCCCAGTCCAGCTGGCTGAACACGGCCATCGAATCTGCCTGGCGGTCGGTCTGGCTGTACAGGTTGTAGTACGGGACGCCCGGCGCGTTCACCATCGCCGAGATCGAATCTTCGCCGAACTCGATGGCGTTCTTCTCGTGCATCCAGAACAGGCCGGTCACATAGCGCAGGCTGCCCTGCTCGCCGCGCAGCTGGAGTTCCTGCACCGTGGTCTTGAACTTCGAGGAATTGGTGAAGCCGGCCGAATCGTTGACGAAGCCGCCGTAGATGTTGATGTCGGCGGCCAGCGGCTGGTAGCCCGAGTCGCCGTCGCGGATCTGGCGCCGCTTCTGCACCGAGTGCGAGACGTTGTATTCGACGGTGGCCGCATCCGACAGATTCCAGGTCAGGCGGTTGCGGAAGGTGTCGATGGTCCAGTCGAGTTCACCCGGCACGTTGATCTTCACGTCCCACTGGCCACCCGGACAGGCGTAGGCGGTGCCGGCCGCCATCCTGCAGTCCTTCAGCGCGATGTCGCCGGCGCCGCGGTTGGTGTAGCGCTCGTAGGCGCCCAGCCATTCGAGCTTGTCGGTGGCGCGCCAGCGGCCCTGCAGGCGGGCCGCCCACTCGTTCTTGTTCATGTACGACTCGCTCGGGCCGACCTTGCGGTTGTGGCGCTGGTCGACGTCGGGGATGATGTTGCCGGCGGCGTCGCGTGCCGGCGTCACGCCGAACTCGGGGAAGTTCGCGGCGTAGAAATCCTGTTCCTGGTTCAGGTAGCTATCGCGCTTGACCGCCATCACGGTGGCGCGCATGGCGAAGTTGTCGCTGACCGGGATGTTCTGCACCGCCGTCACCTGGCGCAGGTTGTACTTGCCGAAGGTGAGGCTGGCGTTGCCATTGCTTTGATCGAACTGCGGCTTGTTCGGGATGATGTTGATGCTGCCGCCGGTGGCATTCCGGCCGAACAGGGTGCCTTGCGGGCCGCGCAGCACTTCCACCTGTTCCAGGTCGAACAGCAGCGCCAGCGCCGACTGCGGACGCGGCGTGTAGATGCCGTCGACGTTCAGGCTGACGGCCGGGTTACCGATCTCGGTGAAGTCGTTGCTGCTGACGCCGCGGATCGAGATCTTGACGCCCGAGCTGCCGTCGGTGGCGCTGCCCAGCTGCAGGTTCGGGACTTCGCCGCTCAGGCCGCGCACGTCGGTGATGCCCTTGCGGGTCAGCTCGTCCTGGGTCACGGCGGTGACCGAGACCGGGGTGCGCAGCAATGAGGTCGAATGGCGGGTGGCGGTGACGCGCACTTCGGGAATGACGTTGCTGTTTTCCTGCGGCGCCGCGCTTGCCGCGGCCTGTTCCTGCGCCAGGGCCAGGGCCGGCATGGCGACACAGGCGCTGGCCACGGCCATGCTGATGAGCGTTTGTTTTGTGTTCAATAGAGACATCCGGGTGCTCCTGAATGAATGAAATCGATGGCCGCAGCGGGGCTGGGGTCTGTTCAACTCTGTTACGGGAAAAACGGTGCGGTTCAGGTCGCTGTGCGGCCCCAGCTGCGCAGCTTGTGGCCGACAGCGGCGTACCAGAAGATCAGCGCATAGCAGGGCAAGAGCATCCAGTAGGCGCCGCGCGAGCTGCCGAGGTCGGCGAAGTGGCCGTACACCACCGGCAGGATCGCGCCGCCGGAGATCGCCATGATCAGCAGGGCCGAACCGCTCGCGGTGTAGCGGCCCAAGCCCTGCAGGGCCAGCGGCCAGATCGCCGGCCAGACCATGGCATTCGCCAGGCCGAGCAAGGCCAGGAACATGACGGTGTTCGGCACCGCCGGCACGCCGGCCCAGCCGACCAGCACCTGCGATACGCCGGTGTCCGTTGGCGAGCCGGTCGCCACGCCGATCGTCAGCAGCAGCCCGGCCACGGCCGACAGCAGCAAGGCCCCCTGCTGCGACAGGTAGCGCGGCGTCGCCACCGCGCCGATCAGGTAGCCGATCACCATGCACATCATGGTGTAGGAGGTCAGCACGCCGAAGTGCTCGACGTTCAGCTCATGGCCGTACAGGCCGATGGTGTCGCCGGCGATGACTTCCACGCCCACATACGCGAACAGCGCCAGCGTGCCGAGCACCAGCTGAGGGAACTGCAGCACGCTCCTGCGCTCGACGCCGGCAGTCGCCGTGGCCGGCTCCGGCGGCAAATCGCGCAGCTTCGAGAAGTGGATGAACACCATGATCACGAACAGCGCCAGCGCCATGCAGGCATACGGGAAGACCAGGCGCTGCGACAGCGTGGCGCGGGCGGCGTCGCGCGCGGCCGGCTGCAAGGCTTCGAGCGCGGTATGCGAATAGCTGTCGATATCGGCCAGCATCAGCGAGGTGAAGACCAGCGGCACCACGACGCCCGCGCCCTTGTTGAACAGGCCCATGATACTGATGCGCATGGCGGCGCTTTCGTGCGAACCGAGGCGCACGATGTAGGGATTGATCGCGGTCTGCATCAGCGTCATGCCGGAAGCCAGCGTGAACAGCGCGAGCAGGAAGAACTCGTAGCGCGCGCTTTGCGCGGCCGGGATGAACAGCAAGGCGCCGATGCCCATGATGCCCAGGCCCAGGGTCATGCCCTTCTTGTAGCCGGTGCGGGTGAGCAGCGCGGCCGACGGCAGCGCCATCACGGTGTAGGCGATGTAGAAGGCAAAGGTGACCCACAGTGCCTGGAAGTTGTTCAGGCTGCAGACGATCTTCAGGAAGGGCACCAGGGAACCGTTCAGCCAGGTGACGAAGCCGAGGATGAAGAACAGCAGGCCGACGAACAGCATGCCGACCACGACTTCGCGCCTGGAGTTGCCTGTACCGTTGCCTGCGCCGTTGCCGGCGTGGTCGACGCTCATTTCCATGGCGCGGCCTGTGTCGTCGGCTGTGCAGCGGCCGGGGAGCGGCTGGTGGACTGGTGCATGAATGTCTCCGTGTTATGAATAATTCATGCTAACAGCCGTGTTGCTACATGGCCAGAAGCCGGCCCTTACATCATAAGCATATGATTTTATTGATATTGTGCTCGGCAGTTGACGCCGCCGCTAACATAACTTTACAAAGCACGGCCGTTTCGCCGAACAACTTGGCGATCGGGCAGTGCCTTTGCTTGCAAAACTTTACAAAACAACGCGCAACATTACGAAAATGTTACCCATAAACGACAAGCCGGAGCGGATGCGTTCATTCCGGCTATCTGGTACTACAGGTCGATCGACATCAGGTCATGCCCGACCAGGATGTTTCCCTTGTAGTGTTTGCGTACGCCTTCCGCCCACATCTCGTCGGTAATCGAGGGGTCGTCGCCCGGCACGAAATGGCTGAGCACCAGATTCTTCACGCCCGCCGCGGCGGCAATCCGGCCGACGTCGTCCGTCATGGTGTGCGAGGCGATGAAATGCTCCAATGCGCGTTTCGCATTCGGCAGGCGTTTAGCCAGGGCCTCCACGCCCGGCGCATACTGGACCTCGTGCACCAGGTAATCCGCGCCTTTCGCGAATTCGGCCAGCTTCGGGTTATACGCGGTATCGCCCGAGAAAACGACGGTCTTGCCGTCGAATTCGAATTTCAGGCCATAGCTGTCGTGGAAAGGCGGATGCAGCGAACGCATGGCGCTGACCTTGACCCGACCGTTGTCGAATACGCTGTCCAGCTTGCGGATGTCGTGTGGCCGGATCAGGCGGCGCAGGTCGGGCTTGCCTTCATCATGGGTGCGCGTGTCGATATCGATCCCGTTCAAGGCCAGGAAGTCGCGCGTCATCTTCTCGATTCCCGGAGGACCGTAGGTGTCGACAGGATGGTTCAGGCCCGCCGCCCATCCCGCGTACAGGAGATTGCCATACTCCAGTTGGTGGTCGGAATGGTGGTGGGTGATGAACACGTAGCGCAGCTGCGGCAGCGGGACGCCGGCCTTGACGAGCTGCATCGACACGCCATAGCCGCAATCGATCACATAAGGCACGCCGCCGATCACGAGCAGGTTCGCCGGATTCATCCTGCTCAGGTTGGCCAGGTTGCTACCCGTGCCGCCGACCCGCGGTCCGCCCTTGGTGCCGAGCAGTACCAGCCGATCCGGCCCGATGGTGCCAGTCGGTGCCGATGCGGACGCCGATGCCCGTCCCGCCTCCTGGGCGAAGCCGAGCAGCGGCGCCGCCGCCATGGCCGAGGCCAGTCCGCCGCCCAGTGCGAGAAACTTCCGTCGCTTCAAAAATTCTTTTTCTTGCTCAGAATGGCGCATGTTCTTGTCTCCTTTTAGAATTTGTCATCTCGACATGGCGTGACGGATGGCCGCACACCCTGCTTTCGTCCGATGAGCCTAGTCCTGAGCAAAAAGAATGGGAATAGATAAAATGTGCCAACTCTTGCACTATTTTCGTTTTTATAAAGGGAAGCCATGTCGCGGATCCTGCTCTACATTGTCCTCGGCTGCGCGCCGGCGTGGGGGCATGCCCATGCCGACTGGGACTATTCGGTGTCGGCCCAGTTGGCAATGTACGATGCGATCGAACAGCGTTGCGGCGCGGTCAATCGCGCCACAATCCGGAAAAAATTCGCGGACATGATGTGGCGCTTGACGCCGGAAGAACGGTCCGAGATGAAAACCGCGCGGCAGTCGGCCGAATACCGCGACGTGCTGGCCCTGACCAGGGAAGAAATCGCGCGGACGATTGCCGGGGCTGGCAAGGATGGCGAAGCCAGGGTTTGCCAAGACTTGGTGCAAGGCATCTAGCAAACGCGCATTCCAGCGCGCACGCTGGATGGCGCACAACCCGGTCAGCGCCGGCGTGTCGCAAGTCTTCCCTGAAGGAAGACTTGTCCACGTCGTCGATCGCGCCGTTCCGGATTGCGCGGTTCCGCCTTAACGCAGCTTTGCCGCGTCGGCCCGCGCCTTGTGCAGCTTGCGGTAGCTGTCGAGCAGGCGGTGGTGGCGGTCGAGTCCTTCGAGGCCCATGCTCGTTGGCGTGAGGCCGAAGAAGCGGACATTGCCGTCCACCGAACCCAGCGCCGCATCCATGCGCGCGTCGCCGTACATGCGGCGGAAGTTGAGCACGTAGTCGTCCAGTTCCAGCTCGTCGTCGAGCACCACTTCCAGCACCACGTTGAGCGCCTGGTAGAACAGGCGGCGTTCGACCGTGTTGTCGTTGTACTGCAGGAACGCCCCGACCAGTTCGTGGGCCTGGTCGAACTGCTTCAGCGCCAGGTTGATCAGGAGGCGCAGTTCGAGCACGGTCAACTGGCCCCAATCCGTGTTCTCGTCGAACTCGATGCCGATCAGGCTGGCGATGTCGCCGTATTCGTCCAGTTCATTGGTCTCCAGGCGTTCCAGCAAGTCGGCCAGTTGCTCGTCGTCGAGGCGGTGCAGGTTCAGGATGTCTTCGCGGAACAGCAGCGCCTTGTTGGTGTTGTCCCAGACCAGGTCTTCGACCGGATAGACTTCCGAGTAACCCGGCACCAGGATGCGGCAGGCCACCGCGCCCAACTGGTCGTAGACGGCCGTGTAGACTTCCTTGCCCATCTCCTGCAGGATGCCGAGCAGGGTCGCCGCTTCCTGCGCATTCGAGTCTTCGCCGTGGCCGGAGAAATCCCACTCGACGAAATCGTAGTCGGACCTGGCGCTGAAGAAGCGCCACGACACCACGCCGCTGGAGTCGATGAAGTGCTCGACGAAGTTATAGGGTTCGGTGACGGCTTCGCTGGCGAAGGTCGGCTGCGGCAAGTCGTTCAGGCCTTCGAAGCTGCGGCCCTGCAGCAGTTCGGTCAGGCTGCGTTCCAGCGCCACTTCCAGGCTCGGATGCGCGCCGAAGGAAGCGAACACGCCGCCGGTCTTCGGGTTCATCAGCGTCACGCACATCACCGGATATTTGCCGCCGAGCGAGGCGTCCTTCACCAGCACCGGGAAGCCCTGCTCTTCCAGGCCCTTGATGCCGGCCACGATGCCGGGGTACTTCGCCAGCACCTCTTGCGGGACGTCGGGCAAGGCGAATTCGCCTTCCAGGATCTCGCGTTTCACCGCGCGCTCGAAGATCTCGGACAGGCACTGCACCTGGGCTTCGGCCAGGGTGTTACCGGCGCTCATGCCGTTGCTGGCGTAGAGGTTTTCGATCAGGCTGACCGGGAAGTACACGGTCTCGCCGTCCGAGTAGCGGGTGTAGGGCAGCGCGACGATGCCGCGTTCGGCGTTGCCGGAATTGGTGTCGACCAGGTGGGTGCCGCGCAGTTCGCCCTCGGGGTCGTAGATCTCCAGGCTGTATTCGTCGAGGATCTCCTTCGGCAGCGCGTCGCGGCGGCCGGCCTTGAACCAGCGCTCGTTCGGGTAGTGCACGAAGTCGGCGTTGGCGATCTCCTGGCCCCAGTAGGAACCGGCATAGAAGTGGTTGTTGCTGAGGCGTTCGATGTACTCGCCCAGGGCCGAGGCCAGCGCGCTTTCCTTGGTCGCGCCCTTGCCGTTGGTGAAGCACATCGGCGAGTGGGCGTCGCGGATGTGCAGCGACCAGACGTTCGGCACGATGTTGCGCCAGGACGCGATCTCGATCTTGATGCCCCAGGACGCCAGCTTGGCCGACATGTTGGCGATGGTCTGCTCCAGCGGCAGGTCCTTGCCGGGGATGTAGGTCTGCGTTGCCGCGTCGGGCTGCAGGGTCAGCAGCGCCTGGGCGTCGGCGTCGAGGTTCTCGACTTCCTCGATCACGAATTCCGGCCCCTGCTGCACGACCTTCTTCACCGTGCAGCGGTCGATCGAGCGCAGGATGCCCTGGCGGTCTTTATCCGAGATGTCGGCCGGGAGCTCGACCTGGATCTTGAAGATCTGGGCGTAGCGGTTTTCCGGGTCGACGATGTTGTTCTGCGAGAGGCGGATGTTTTCGGTCGGGATGTTGCGGGTATCGCAGTACAGCTTCACGAAATAGGCCGCGCACAGGGCCGACGAGGCCAGGAAGTAGTCGAAGGGACCGGGGGCCGAGCCGTCGCCCTTGTAGCGGATGGGCTGGTCGGCGATGACGGTGAAGTCGTCGAACTTGGCTTCCAGGCGCAGCTTGTCGAGGAAGTTGACTTTGATTTCCATGGGAGGGTTCCAGATTCTTGCGCTAAATGAGTGGGCGCCATTATCCGTCCTTTCGCGCCCGGCCGCTAGGCACAACGAAAAAAGCCCTGTAAAAACAGGGCTCTATCATGTCGCTGGCAGGTGCTGCTTCAGTTGAAGCGGCCGTTGATGCCGCCCAGGCTGTAGCGCCCCGCACCCAGCAGGGCCACGGCCAGCGCACCGCCCAGGTACATGCCCTGCAGTTCGAGCGCCCAGCCGCCGGTGTCGCTCAGGGTGAAGAACTGGCCCGTGTGCACCAGCAGCAGCGCGACGACCATGTTGATGGCCACGACCAGGGCGGCCGGACGCGTGTACAGGCCGACGAGGATCAACAGCGGCGCCACGACCTCGCCGACGTACACGCCGTAGCCGAGGAAGGCTGGCAAACCGAGCCCCTGCAGCATGCCGGTGATGAAGCCGATGCCGCCGCTCAGCTTCGAGACGCCGTGGAACAGCAGCAGGATGGCGAGGACGGCGCGCAGCAGCAGCTTGCCCGCGTCGTCGGTGGATCGGATGGTGGTCGTGGTGTGCATGATGGCTCCTTGTGGTTGTTGTCGTTGCTTCCGTTATTCGAAGGCGTAGGCATCCATCGCCAGCACGCCGTGTTCGAAACTCGCATGGATCTGTCTGGCCGGCCCGCCTGCGCCCATGGCCACGAACAGCGGCAGCAGGTGTTCGTCGGTCGGATGGTTCTCTGCCGCATACGGCGCGGCCTGGCGGTAGTCGAGCAGCGCCGCCGCGTCGTTCGCTTCGAGCCGCGCTTTCATCCAGGCCTCGAACGCGCCGACCCAATCCGGCACCGGCGCGTCGATGCCCTGCCCGCGGTATTCATACAAATTATGCGTCAGCGAGCCCGAGGCGAGGATCAGCACGCCCTGCTCGCGCAGCGGGGCCAGGGCGCGGCCGATCGCCGCGTGCCGGGCCGGGCTTGCGCCGCGCACCACCGACAGCTGGGCGACGGGGATGTCGGCGTCCGGGTACATCAGGCGCAGCGGCACCCAGGCGCCGTGGTCGAGGCCACGGTCTGCGCTGCGGCCGATCGGAATGCCGGCCGCTTCGAGCAGCGCGGCGGCGCGTTCGGCGGTATCGGGCGCGCCCGGCGCCGGATAGCGCATTTCGAACAGCGCGCGCGGAAAGCCGCCGAAGTCGTGGATGGTCTCCGGCTGGCGCGCCAGGCTCACCGCCGGGCCGCCAGCGGTTTCCCAGTGGGCGGACACGACGAGGATGGCCTGCGGCCGGGGCAGCGACCGGCCCAGGCTTTCGAGGAAGCGGCGCGCAGGACTGTCCTGCAGCGCCAGCATGGGCGAGCCATGCGATACGAATACAGCGGGAAGCGACACCATGATCGAACTCTCCATCAGCGCGGCGCACGCCGCATCAACATGGGCTCATCTTAATTTTATCTTCCGAAGAGATAAATAAGCCATCCAGAGCCAGACTGTTTCACTTATCGAGACAATCTCATGAAGCCGTCAATTGTCCCAGGGCGGCTCCGCAAACGACTCGACCAGGAAATCGATCAGCACGCGCACCTTGGGCGCCACGAATTTACGCGACGGGTACACCGCGTACACACCCAGCTCGCCCGCACGCCAGCCGGGCATGATTTCCACCAGCCGGCCGGCGGCCAGGTCGGCGCCGACGATAAAGCTCGGCTGCAGCACGATGCCCTGGCCGAGCAGCGCGGCGGCGCGGCAGGTGTCGCCGCTGTTGGTGCGCACGCGCGGCGTCACCCGCACCGTCTGCTCGCCGAGCGCACCGGTAAACGTCCAGTTCTCGCCCGCCGCGAACAGGCTGTAGGAGATCACGTCGTGCGCTGCCAGCTCGGCCGGCAGTGCCGGTTCGCCGCGCGCCGCCAGGTAGGCCGGTGCGGCGCACAGGATCATGCGCGTGCTGGCCAGCTTCCTGCTGATCAGCGAGGACGCCGGCAACTGGCCGATGCGCACCGCCACATCGAAGCCTTCCTCGACCAGGTCGACCACGCGGTCCGACAGCGTCAGGTCGAGCATCAGGCCGGGGTGGTGCGCGAGCAGCGCCGGCCACAGTGAGGACAGATGCATCAGGCCGAAGGTGACCGGCACGTTGGC
This sequence comes from Massilia sp. YIM B02769, assembly GCF_030411995.1. Classification (GTDB taxonomy): domain Bacteria; phylum Pseudomonadota; class Gammaproteobacteria; order Burkholderiales; family Burkholderiaceae_D; genus Telluria. The sequence continues at coordinate 180,362 of NZ_JASNRC010000011.1, read as the reverse complement.
CTTCAGCAGGCCGCTGGCGGCGCCGGTGCGCGAGGTGATCTCGGCTTCGGCATCCCCCAGGTTGGCCAGCAGCTCGCGGCAGCGCGCCTGGAAGATCTCGCCTTCGGTGGTTAGTGAGAGCTTGCGTGTGGTCCGGTGCAGCAGGCGCACGCCGAGCCGCTCCTCGAGTTCGGCCACGTAGCGCGAGACGGCCGCCTTCGACATGTCGAGCGCATCCGCCGTGCGGGTGAAGCTGCCGGCCTCGGCCACGGCAGCGAACACCTTCATTTCCAGGAATCGGTCCATTGTCTTTACATGAGAAACAAACGAATGAAGTCTAACGCGATTGTTCCTCGCACCGTGAAACGTACATTAACAATCCTTAATGTTCCAGACATCCACAATTTAGGTGCGCGGTGGCATAGTGCCGGGCACACCCTTGCTCCACCAACCTCGACTACCAACTCTTCATGCCCTTTTTCCTCCAACGCCGCCAGGGACTGCCGGTTGCCGGCAGCGCCCTCCTTCTTGCATGCCTGCTCGCCGCCTGCAGCAAAGACACCAAACCGTCCGCCCCGGCCGTGCCCGAAGTGACCGTGCTGCCGGTGCAGCGCAGCGCCGTGCGCCTGGACGTCGAGCTGCCGGGGCGCACCGCGCCGTCGCTGCTGGCCGAGGTGCGCGCGCGGGTCGACGGCATCGTGCAGGAGCGCCGTTTCACCGAAGGCAGCGACGTGCGCGCGGGCGAGGTCTTGTACCGGATCGACCCGGCCCCCTACCGCACCGCCCTGGCCAGCGCCGAGGCGGCCCTGAAGCGCGCGCAGGCGAACCTGGCCAGCAGCACGGCCCAGCTGAAGCGCTACAAGGTCCTCATCGGCAGCAACGCGATCAGCAAGCAGGACTTCGACGACGCCGAAGCCGCGCAACTGCAGGCCGCCGCCGACGTCGCCGCGGCCGAGGCGGCAGCGGCGAATGCCCGCATCAACCTGGGCTACACCAGCGTCACCGCGCCGATCGGCGGGCGCAGCAGCATTTCGCAGGTGACGGAGGGCGCCTACGTGCAGGGCGGCTCGGCCACCCTGATGACCACCGTGCAGCAGCTGGACCCGATGTACGTCGATTTGCAGCAGTCGAGCGTCGAAGGCCTGGCCCTGCGCCGCGACATCGCCGCCGGCAAGCTGACCGCGGGCGGCAAGCAGACCAAAGTCAAGCTGCAGCTCGAGGACGGCAGCACCTATGCGCACGAGGGCACGCTGGAAGTCAGCGGCGTGACGGTCGATCCGGCCACCGGCTCGGTGACGCTGCGCGCGCGCTTCCCGAACCCGGACCACCTGCTGCTGCCGGGGATGTTCGTGCGCGCCTCGGTGAACCAGGGCATGCGCCCGAACGTGGTGCAGGTGCCGGCGCCGGCCGTCACGCGCAATCCGAAAGGCGAGGCCAGCGTGATGCTGGTCGGCGCCGACAACAAGACCGTGCTGCGCCCGGTGCGCACCGGGGCCCTGGTCGAGGGCCAGTGGCTGGTCGAGGAAGGCTTGAAAGAAGGCGAACGCGTGATCGTCAGCGGCCTCCAGAAGATCAAGCCCGACATGACGGTGAAGGTGCGCCCTGCCGACGTGCGCGCCGCCGCATCTGCTTCCATTTCCGCCCCCACCGTACGCTGAGGACCGCACGCAATGCCAAAGTTCTTCATCGAGCGGCCCATCTTCGCGATCGTCATCTCCATCCTCATCATGCTGGTCGGCGGCATCACGCTGCACAACATGCCGGTCGAGCAGTATCCGCCGGTGTCGCCGCCGGCCGTGCAGATCCGCGCCAGCTTCCCCGGAGCCTCGGCCGAGACCATGCAGAACACCGTGGTCCAGGTGATCGAGCAGCAGATGACCGGCATCGACAACATGCTCTACATGTCGTCCAGCAGCGACGAGACCGGCCAGTCGACCACCACCCTCACCTTCGCCCCGGGCACCGACCCGGACATCGCCCAGGTGCAGGTGCAGAACCAGTTGCAGGCGGCCGTGCCGCGCCTGCCGCGCGACGTCCAGAACGCCGGCCTGCGCGTGAGCAAATCGACCAGCGACTTCCTGATGGTGGCCGCCTTCGTGTCCGACAACGACAGCATGTCGAAATTCGACATCGCCAACTACGTGGCCTCGAACGTCCAGGATCCCCTCAGCCGGATTCCGGGCGTGGGCAGCATGAATCTATTCGGCACCCAGTACGCGATGCGCATCTGGCTCGACCCGGTCAAACTCACCAGCTACGCCCTCACGCCGCTCGATGTGAACAGCGCCATCGAAGCCCAGAACGTCCAGGTCTCGGGCGGCCAGCTGGGCGGCCTGCCGGCCGTGCCGGGCCAGACCCTGAGCGCCACCATCAACCAGGCCAGCCTGCTGCGCACGCCGGAACAGTTCGAGCGCATCCTGCTGAAAGTCCAGCCGGACGGCTCGCGCGTGCGCGTGGGCGATGTGGCGCGGGTGGCCCTCGGCCCGGAAAACTACAACGTCGACGTGCGCTACAACGGCAAGCCGGCTTCCGGCCTCGGCATCCAGCTCGGCCCCGACGCGAACGCGCTCGACACCGCCGACGCCGTGCGCGCGCGCCTGAAGGAACTCAGTGCCTTCTTCCCCGAAGGCCTGCGCGTGGTCTACCCGAACGACATCACGCCTTTCATCGAGGTGTCGATCCACGAAGTGGTGAAGACCCTGATCGAAGGCATCGTGCTCGTGTTCCTGGTGATGTATTTGTTCCTGCAAAACTTCCGCGTCACCCTGATCCCGTCGATCACGGTGCCGGTGGTGCTGCTCGGGACCTTCGGCATCATGTCGGCGCTCGGCTTCACCATCAACACGCTGTCGATGTTCGGCCTGGTGCTGGCGATCGGCCTGCTGGTCGACGATGCGATTGTCGTGGTCGAGAACGTCGAGCGCGTGATGCACGAGGACGGTCTGGAGCCATACGAGGCGACGCAAAAGGCGATGGGCCAGATCACCAGCGCCCTGATCGGCGTGGCCCTGGTGCTGTCGGCCGTGTTCGTGCCGGTCGCCTTCTCCAGCGGCACGGTGGGCGCGATCTACCGCGAGTTCTCGCTGACGGTGGTGGCCTCGATGCTGCTGTCGGTGTTCGTCGCCCTGACCCTGACACCGGCCCTGTGCGCCATGCTGCTGAAACGTCCCGATCCCAACCATCACGAGAAGCGCGGTTTCTTCGGCTGGTTCAACCGTTCGTTCGAGCGCCAGCGCGACCGCTACCTCGGCGCCGTCACCGCCATCGTCGGCCGCCGCGGCCTGTGGATGCTGGTGTACGCCGTGATGATCGGCGTGGTGCTGGCCCTGTTCGCGCGCCTGCCGGGCGGCTTCCTGCCGAAGGAAGACCAGGGCTACATGTTCGTGCAGGTGGAAACGCCGGCCGGCAGCACGGTGGAGACCACCGGCAAGGTGCTGGAACAGATCGACCACTACCTGCTGAACGACGAAAAGGCCATGGTCGACGCCACCTTCATGACCATCGGCGCCAACAACCCGGCGCGCGGCCAGAACCAGGGGCGCCTGTTCGTGCGCCTGAAATCCTGGGACGACCGCGCCGACAAGGACCTGAGCGTGTCGGCGCTCAGCACGCGCATCGCGGCGCGCTTCGGCGACTACCAGGGCGCACGCATCACGCCGGTGGAACCGCCGCCGATCCGCGGCCTGGGTTCGGCCGCCGGCTTCTCGATGCAGCTGCAGGACCGCGGCAACCTCGGCCACGAAGCCCTGGGCCAGGCGCGCGACCAGCTGCTGGCCCTCGCCGCCAAGGAGCCGGATTTGGTGCGCGTGCGCTACACCGGCCAGGCAGACCGCTCGACCTATAAAATCTCGATCGACCACGAAAAGGCGGCGGCGCTCGGCGTCAGCCTGTCCGCCGTCGACCAGATCTTCTCGACCGCCTGGGGCGCGAAGTACATCAACAACTTCTTCGACACCGACAACCGCATCAAGCGCGTCTACGTCCAGGCCGATGCGCAGTTCCGCATGAACCCGGACGATATCCGCCTGCTCCACGTGCGCAACGCCGATGGCCGCATGGTGCCCTTCTCGTCGTTTGCGAAAGCCGAGTGGTCCTGGGGTGCGCCGGCGATGCAGCGCTATAACGGCATCGAATCGGCCGAGATCCTCGGCCAGCCGGCGCCCGGCGTCAGCAGCGGCGAAGCGATGGCGATCATGGACCGCCTGACGAAGCAGCTGCCGGCCGGTATCGGCTACGAGTGGAGCGGCATCTCGCTGCAGGAATCCCAGGCCGGCGCCCAGGCGCCACTGCTGTACGCGCTGTCGATCCTGGTAGTCTTCCTCAGCCTGGCCGCGCTGTACGAAAGCTGGAGCGTGCCGGTGTCGGTGATCATGGTGGTGCCGGTCGGCGTGCTCGGCGCGCTCGGCGCGGCCACCGCCTTCGGCCTGCAGAACGACGTGTTCTTCCAGGTAGGACTGCTGACCACCATCGGCCTCTCGGCGAAGAACGCGATCCTGATCGTCGAGTTCGCGCGCGAACTGCAGCAGCAGGGTTATGGCGTGCTGGAGGCGGCGCTGGAATCGGCCAAGCTGCGCCTGCGCCCGATCATCATGACCTCGATGGCGTTTGTGCTCGGCGTGCTGCCGCTGGCGATTGCCACCGGCGCCGGCGCGGCCAGCCAGAACGCGCTCGGCATCGGCGTCATCGGCGGCATGCTGGCGGCGACCTTCCTGGCGACTTACCTGATCCCGCTGTTCTTCGTGCTGATCGCGCGGCCGATCAAGCGGCGCAAGGGCGCGCCGGCGCCGGCCGTCGCGGCGCACAAGGCGCACGAAGTGCCGGCAACCGTCAGCCATGAAGCCGCGTAGAATGCGAGCGGAACATGAGGGATACGCCGTGAAGGAAACGCTGTGAAGCTGCTGCTGGTCGAAGACAACGAACGCGTCGCGCGCTTTGTCTGCAAGGGCCTGGTCGAAGCCGGCCATACGGTCGACCACGCCGACAATGGCCGCGACGGCATGTACCACGCCGTCAGCGAGCCTTACGACGCCATCATCATGGACCGCATGCTCCCCGGCGGCATCGACGGCCTGGCCATCATCGAGGCCCTGCGCCAGGGAGGCAACCAGGTGCCGATCCTGGTGCTGAGCGCCCTCGACGGCGTGGACGACCGCATCCTGGGCCTGAAGCGCGGCGGCGACGACTACCTGGTCAAGCCGTTCGCCTTTGGCGAATTGCTGGCGCGCCTGGATGCCCTGCTGCGCCGCTCGCACGTGCAGGCGCCCGACACCACGCTGGCGCTGGGCGACCTGAGCGTCGACCTGCTGGCGCACAAGGTCACGCGCGCCGGCGCCGTCATCGCCCTGCAGCCGCGCGAGTTCAAGCTGCTCGAATACCTGCTGCGCCATGCGAACCAGGTGGTCACGCGCACCATGCTGCTCGAGAACGTGTGGGACTACCACTTCGACCCGCAGACCAACGTGATCGACGTCCACATCAGTAAACTCCGCCAGAAGATCGACGCGCCCTTCGGCACGCCGCTGCTGAAGACCGTGCGCAACGCCGGCTACATGCTGACCGACCGGCCATGACCCGACGCTTCGCCTCGATGCTCAAGCTGCCCACCTTCTCCGCCCGCACCATCGCCATCGGCTATGGCGTGGTCAGCCTGCTGGTGCTGGCGATGTTCGCCGGGCCGCTGTGGTACGCCTGGCACACGAACATCGAGCAGGTGCGCACCGAACTGCTGCGCTCCGACGCCCAGCGCCTGGCGAACCTGTTCACGCGCAGCGGCGAACACGCGCTGGCGAACGCCATCGACAGCCAGGTGGTCGGCACCAACGACGGCGTGCGCAAGATCATGCTGCTGGCCGCACCCGACGGCAGCCGCATCGCCGGCAACCTTGCAAGCTGGCCGCAGGGCCTGCCCGACCGCGACGGCCTGTGCTCGGGCACCATCCACGTCGACGGCAAGGCGCGCCGCATCGAGTCGGTGCGCGTCACCCTGCCCGGCGGCTACCGCCTGCTGGTGGCGAGTAACCTGAACCGCTTCGACGAGCTCGAACGCCTGTTCGTGTACGGCCTGCTGGCCTGCGCGGTGACGGTGCTGGTAGGCGCCATCCTGGGCGGCATGCTGATCCGGCGCGCGCTGCTCGATCGGATCCAGGGCATCAGCCAGACCACCGCCGCCATCATCGAAGGCAAGCTCTCGCGCCGCCTGGCCGAGCCGCACGACGGCGAAGAACTGCGATTACTGACGCAGACCGTCAACCGCATGCTCGACCAGATCGAGCAGCTGGTGACAGGCGTACAGAACGTGTCGAACTCGATCGCCCACGACCTGCGCACGCCGCTGAGCGAACTGCGCGCGCGGCTGGAGGAACTGGCGATCACGCGGCCCGATACCGACGAAACCTATGCCGAGATCGATGCGGCGATCACCGACATCGACCGCGTGATGCGCATTTTCCAGGCCCTGCTGCGGCTGGCCGAGATCGACAGCGGCAGCCGGCGCAACGGCTTCGTCGAGGTGGACCTGGCGCGCCTTGGCGAGGAAGTCACCGAGTTTTATGCACCGGTGGCGGAGCTGAAGGAGATTGCGCTGGGCTTCGAGGCCGGCGAGGAGCTGACGGTGGTGGGCGATCCGGTGCTGATCGCGCAGGCGCTCAGCAACCTGGTCGAGAACGCGCTGAAATATGCGCCGGAACAGGGGACGATTGCGGTGGCGGCGCAGCGCGCACCGAATGGACTGGCCTTGTCCGTGGTCGACAATGGGCCGGGGATTGCCGAGGACGAGCGGCCGAAGGTGGTCGAGCGCTTTTATCGCGTGGATGGCAGCCGCGGCACGCCGGGTGTGGGGCTGGGGCTGAGCGTGGTGTCGGCGGTGGCGCGGCTGCATGGCGGGACGCTGGCGCTGGAAGACAATGCGCCCGGCTTGCGGGCGACGCTGGTGCTGCCGGTACACACGGTCGCGTCGCATGCAATGGTCGAGCGGAGCGACTGACCGCTTCCTCGTACGGTGGGCCCGTATGGTGGGCACTCCGTGCCCACCATACGGGATACGACAGCAACAATTCGGGAGTGCGATCGTCGGACAGGCCGTCAAAGACCCTTCTCAGCGCTCGAGCGGATATCCCGGCCGATGCATCCTGAACAGCTGCTCCGCCGTGATCTCGAAATAATCCGCCGGCCCGCCGCCGCGCAGGATGTGCCCAGCGTTGGCGGTATCGTACACACCCTCCTTCAGCAAATGCCGGGCGATATGCACGCCCACCACCTCGCCCAGCACCAGCCGGTTGCCGGTATCGCTGCCGGCCGTGGTCTGCAGCGCAATCACCTGGGTGACGCGGCATTCGAAGGCCACCGGCGACTCCGCCACGCGCGGCGTCTTGACCACCCGCGCCGGCGCCGGCGTCAAACCCGCCAGTTCAAATTCATTGACCTCGGGCGGCGCCGGTGCGCAGCTGACGTTCATGGCCTCGGCCAGCGGACGCGTGGCCAGGTTCCACACGAATTCGCCGGTGGCCTCGATGTTGTTCAGCGTGTCCTTGCGCCCCTGGCTGGAGAAGCCGATGATCGGCGGGATGTAGTTGAACGCGTTGAAGAAGCTGTAGGGAGCGAGATTCAGGATGCCATCGGCGCTGCGGCTGGAAATCCAGCCGATCGGACGCGGGCCGATGATGGCGTTGAAGGGATCGTGCGGCAGGCCATGGCCGCGCGCCGGTTCGTAGAAGTGGTAGTCGTGACTCACGTAAGCGTTCCGATATGAATGGCAGAACGCCTATTCTGCCAAAGGATGCGAATCGCTGCCGGCGCCGCCCTCGGCAAGCTTCAGGCGCCGTGGCGCATTGCCACGCGCGCAGCCGCCAGGTCCCAGGCAGCGGTGCCGACGCTCTTGAAGACCGCAGGCCGCGTGTGGTCGACCGGCCCGCGCAGCAGTGCGCCGAGCGAGCCCACGCGCGACCAGTCGATACCGGCACGCAGCAGGTCGCCGGCTTCATGGCGGGCGCCGGGCGGGTCGTCGGCATACAGCTCGCTGCCGTGGAGCGTCGTGGCGCCCAGCTCGGCCATCTCCGGCCTGAAGGCGCCGACGCCGATGACCAGGCAGCCGGGACGAGGCGCTTCGTCGTACACCGGTTCCAGGCTGGTGGTGAGCGTGATCACGACGTCCATCGCGGGCGCATCGCTGGCGCGGGGCCGCAAGCTGCCGTGCAGGGCCTGGTGCGCGTCGCAGAAGCGCGTGGCGGCATCGCGCGTGCGCGCCTGCACCCAGACCTCGGCTTGCGGGTACAGCGCGTGCAGGGCCTGCACGTGATGGCGCGCCTGGACGCCGGTGCCGACGATCAGGATCTGCCGCGGCGCCTGCGGCAGCAGCCGGCGGATTGCCAGCATGCTGACGGCGGCGGTTCGGCGGCCGGTGACTTCGGGGCCGTCGAGCACGCAGCGGACCTGGCCGGTGGCCGTGTCGCAGATGGTGACGGCGCCGTGGATGGCCGGCAGGCCGATTGCGGGGTTGCCGGGATGAACATTGACCAGCTTGTGAATCGCGATGTCCTGCGCCGCGGCCGGCATGCTGAGCATGACCGCGCCGGCGCCGAGCGGCACCACCAGGCGCTCGGGGCTGCGGATGGCGCCGGCCTCGAGCTCCTCTGCCGCCACGGCGATGGCGTCCACCAGTTCGGCAAAGTCGAGCAAGGCGGCGGTCTGCGCGCGGTGATACACGGCGATGCCGCTGTGCATAGCGGCTGGATGGAAATCGGTCATGGGTATCGGCGCGGGAGTGAGCACATCGGTCAATCATGGCCGATTGTTGAACACTTTGCAACAAGCGGCGTGCCCGGCCCAACCGAAGGCGTCGCGTTCATCGCGGCGGATGTCGGCCCGCCATTGCCGCATGATCAACACCCGGGTCGCTAGTGCACGAACGAACCGTGGAAACCCAGCGGTATCGCACTGGGCACCGTTGCGCGCGCGACCGCCGCCATGGTCCGGGCATCGATTACCGCCAGCACCGATGACTCGTCGTCCCGCGCCGAGCCGACCGACAGCAGCGCCCCGTCGTCCTCGCCCTCGCCATGCGGACGCGCAACGAATAGCGGCTCGCCGAACACATAGAGCTCGTCACTGAACGCGCTCGACCGGCCGCTGTCGACGTCGACCTTGACGACAGCCGAGGCGTAGGCATGGTCGGGCCCTGGCCAGTTCGCTGCGCCATAGGCGTAGCGGTAGGGATGGCCATTGACGCGCTTGTAGTTGGTCGACGGAAACTCGAAGCCGACGTCGCCCAGCTTCTCGACGCCCGCCCGTTCCACGCCCTGGCGCATGACGATGCGCAACAAGGTCGGCCTGAGATCGGGCAGGCCGGCCAGCATGCGGTCGATGCGCAGAGCCTCCACGATGCCGGCGTCCGGATAGGCCAGCAGGTCGAGCACGGTTTCATCGCCGCGTTCGAAGGCATTGATCGTGTGGAAGGCAAAGAAGGGCTTGGTCACGTGTTCGCGCACGGCGCCCGTGGCGCGCTCGATGACGACCAGGCGCGTGCCCTCTTCCGGATGCCAGTCGAAGTGGTCGATATAGCCTTGGCTCGACCACAGCAGCTTCGCGGGTTTGACAGCGTACGGATGGGCGACCAGGATCGCACTGTCCGGTGTGAGCCCGAAGGTGTGGACATACGGCACGTGCGCGGTTTGCCAGGAACCGATGACCTCGCGCCGGCGCGCGGCCGGCGCATGCTCGTACACCGAGATCGTGCCGTGCATGCCAAACGAGGTGGCGACGTTCACCACCGTATTCCTGGCGGCGTCGAGATGCGGGTGCGCGGTCATGATCGCGCCGTGCAGCGCATCGCCCGCATAGCGCACCGGGCCCTCGGCGGCGAGCGTGGCGTCGTCGATGATGAGCTGGCGATTGCCTTCTGTCATGGCTACCAGGTCAGGGCCGATGCGCGTGATGTTGACATTATTGTTGTCGGTGATGCGCGGCACCGGCTCGACCAGCCGCTGCCACCAGGGGCGCGCGGTCGGCGTCCCGAAGCTGCCCAGCCTGGCCTTGCCCTGCCAGGCGTCGCGCGCCGCTTCCGACTCCAGCAGGCGCGACTGGAAGTGGACGCGCCCCTCGCCGATGCGAAACGCGTAGACCATGCCAAGGCCGTCGAACCAGTGCCGGGCGTGCCAGCCTGGGGCGTCGAACACCGCCGGGCAGGTGCGCACGACCTCGCCGCGCAGCCAGCCTGGCAACTCGCCCGCGATGTCGGCGGGATCGGCCGTGTGGCATGCGCGCAAGCGGCGAAATGGCGCGAGGGCTTCGATGGAAGATGGATGCGTCAGCCTGGACATGTTGATCCCTCCTGCGCTTGAAAAGCCTGGGTAGGTGAACGCGTCCGCACGCGCCTGACGCATGGACGGTGAAGCCGGGAATGGCCATTCCCGGATTGCACGGCGCCATCCCACAACGCGAGGACGCAAGCACGGCGTCCAGAGAGGTAGATCGCGTTGCCCGTGCCAGGTTCCCCGTGATTGCGCCCGAGCCGATGCGGCTGGCGACAGGCGCCACCGGGCTTGGGCTGATCGCCTCTTTGACGATGTTGAGATTCCTCAACAATGCGACTGCAACCTATCAGGGAGATTCGGGCTCAAAACTCTCATGTCGTTTCGTCACGGTATCGTTTAGCGAGGAGGCATTCATGGACAGTACGAACAGCGCGGCGACGCCAACGCATCGCCCCGGCCAAGCGAAGCCGAAGATCAGGATGACCGCAGCCCTGCTCCTGGCAATCGCATCCGCGCTCCCTGGCGTGAACCAGGCGCAGACCGTCACCGATGTGGCGTCGGCGCAGTCGAACACGGGCTACGTGCCGGAATTCACCGTGCTCAACACATTGGGCACCGCCACGCCCAGGACGACCTTCAGCGTCTTCGGCTCCGGGGGCTATGCCGTCTTCTCCGACGCGTTCGTCGGGCCTCCATTTACCTTGAAACGCCGCGCGGTTCTTACCCAGGTCGGGGCCTTCGTCAACAACTGCGCATCGATTGTCGCAGGCGTTCCATATTGTCCCAATACCCTGCCTTTCGTGTTCCAGATTCGGCGCTCGGTGAATGGCGCGCCCGATCCCACCTTCGTGGTCGCGGCAGCCCCGCTGACCAACGATCGTGATCCGCTCACAGTTTCCTTCGAGACGGCCAGCCTTGGAAACGTCGTGCTCGAGCCAGGCAGGTATTTCGCGATCATCGCCCCGCAGCAGGCGATCGACTCGGGCTTCGTGCTGGCCAATTCCATCGGCTACGCCGCCCGCATCACGCCAGTCGGCATTGTCAGCCCGACCGGAAGCACCGTGGATCCGGCAAACCGGACGGCTGTCCGGATCCTGGCCAGGGCGGTCGGACCGAAACCGAACGCGGCAGCCGCACAATAAGCCAGGCCTTGCCAGGCGGCCCGGCATCGCATCGTTCAGCGAGCCAGGGCTCCGGCGTAGCAGCGCGTCGCCACGACGGGTGACGCGCAGCTTGCGCCAGAGCCGTTTTTGCGCTCGGACAGCAGCGTGTTGCGCCCCTTTGCCCAGATGCAACACGCGCTCTGTTTTTGCTGCCGCAGAGAACGTTCGACATCCACCATGCAGCTATCCTTCGCGTTGCCTCCGGGAGCGCATGGCCCGGGTCCGGTCAGCCGCGCGCCCCGGTCTTGATCTCTTGGTTACGCTAACAGGGTCGGGGCAAGCGGCAGCGCTTGACCTCATGTCCAACTGCGGACGTCCACAGCGGGCAGCACGCTTGCAGGACAGGCGGCGCGATGCCGATTCCGCCTGTCCGGCGTCCCATCGACCGAAAAGGAGAACGATCATGGCCTATGAACTGCCACCTCTGCCTTACGCATACGATGCACTCGAGCCGCATTTCGATGCGCGCACGATGGAAATCCACCACACCAAGCACCACCAGACCTATGTCACCAACCTGAACAATGCGCTGAAGGAAGCCGGCGTCAGCGACAGCGCGCCGGTCGAAGAGCTGATCACGCGAATCGACACCCTGCCCCAGCAGATCCAGACCGCCGTGCGCAACAACGGCGGCGGCCACGCGAATCACTCGCTGTTCTGGACGGTGCTGAAGGCCGGCGGCGGCGGCCAGCCGACGGGCGCGGTGGCCGAGGCCATCGAGCGCGATCTCGGCGGCTACGACAAGTTCAAGGAAGCCTTTACCAAGGCGGCGCAGACGCGCTTCGGCAGCGGCTGGGCCTGGTTGACGGTGGGCACGGACGGCAAGCTGCTGGTGGAAAGCAGCGCCAACCAGGACCATCCGCAGATGGGCAGCCTTGCCGGCCTGTCGGGCGGCACGCCGATCCTGGGACTGGACGTGTGGGAACACGCGTATTACCTGAACTACCAGAACCGCCGGCCGGATTATATTGCCGCGTTCTTCAACATCATCAATTGGGATGAGGTCAACCGCCGCTACGAGGCAGCTGCGAAGTAAAACCGGAAGGACCGGGCGGCGTCCCTGACGCCGCCCGGTCGTCAGCCAATCGACATCCCGCGCAGGCCGCCTGTCCCTGATCCAGCCTGCGCTTCCCGCCTGCGCCGGGGATTCGCCCAGTCAGCCTTTCTCCGCGCCCTGATCCGCCCCGCATCCCCGCTGCACGCCATGCACGTGTCATCGCACCGTCATGCGCGCCGCTTACATTCACTGCGTCCTGCAGTCGTATCGGCATGACAACACTTGGCAACACGAGTTGCCTCCGAGCAAACACACCTTCTTCGGAAACGTTATGACCTCACGACGCAGATTCTTGCGCGGCAGTGCCCAGGCGGGCATCGCCGCTGCCACCTACGCGGCCTTTCCGCCGGCCATCCAGCGCGCCCTGGCCATCCCGGCCAACAACGCCACCCGCAGCATCCAGGACGTGGAACACGTGGTGATCCTGATGCAGGAAAACCGCGCCTTCGACCATTACTTCGGCACCCTGGCCGGCGTGCGCGGCTTTGGCGACCGCTTCCCGATTCCGCTGCCCGAAGGCCGCAACGTCTGGCAGCAGCGCATGGCCAACGGCAACCCGATAATGCCTTTCCACCTCGACGGCAGCAAAGGCAATGCCCAGCGCGCCAACGGCACCCCGCACGACTGGCTCGACAGCCAGCTGGCCTGGGACAACGGCCGCATGGACCAATGGCCGCGCTACAAGAACGCGATCTCGATGGGCTACTTCAAGGAAAACGAAATCCCGTTCGCATTCGCCTTGGCGAACGCCTTTACGCTGTGCGACGCCTACCACTGCGCGATGCACACCGGCACCGACGCGAATCGCTCGTTCTTCCTGACCGGCACCAACGGCGCGGTCCCTACCGGCAAGGCCTTCGTCACCAACGAGTGGGACGCGATCGACGGCACCGTGGCCGGCGTGAACACCGGCTACACCTGGACCACCTATGCCGAACGCCTGGAGGCGGCCGGCATCAGCTGGATCAGCTACCAGAACATGCCCGACGAATGGGGCGACAACATGCTCGGCGCCTTCCGCCAGTTCAAGCGGGCGAATATCGCATCGGGCTATCCGGTGTCCAGCGGCGGCGCACCGAACCAGCCCTACACCAACACCGGCCAGGCCCTGCCCTACCACGCCTACGATGCGGCCACCGACAACGCCGGCAACCCGCTGTACAAGGGCATCGCGAATACCCTGCCCGGCACCCAGCCGGAACAGTACCTGGACGCATTCAGGCGCGACATCCGCGAGGGCAAGCTGCCGCAGGTCTCGTGGATGAACGCGCCGTCGATCTACTGCGAACACCCGGGCCCATCGAGCCCGGTGCAGGGTTCCTGGTTCCTGCAGGAGGTGCTGGACGCGCTGACGGCGAATCCCGAGGTGTGGAGCAAGACCGTGCTGATCGTGAACTTCGACGAGAACGACGGCTACTTCGACCACGTGCCCTCGCCCTCCGCGCCTTCGCCCGACGGCAAGGGCGGCTATGCGGGCAAGACCACGCTGGCGCCGGGCGCACTAAGCGCGGAATACTTCACGCACGGCAGGCCGGAAGGCAGCACCCGCCAGCCGGCGCCGGACGGCCGCGTCTACGGCCCCGGCCCGCGCGTGCCGATGTACGTGATCTCGCCCTGGAGCCGCGGCGGCTGGGTCAACTCGCAGGTGTTCGACCACACCTCGGTGCTGCGCTTCCTGGAAACGCGCTTCGGCGTCAGGGAGCCGAACATCAGCCCCTTCCGCCGCGCCGTCTGCGGCGACCTGACCAGCGCCTTCAATTTCGAGTCGCCGAACAGCGAGGCCCTGCCGGTGCTGGCAGGCCGCAAGAGCAAAAGCCAGGCCGACGCCCTGCGCGCCGCCCAGGGACGCCTGGGGCAGATCGCGCCGCCGGCATCGCCGCAATTGCCGCTGCAGGCCATTGGCACCCGTCCCTCGCGAGCGCTGCCGTATGAACTGGCGACCATCTGCGAAGTGCTCCCCGGCGCCACGATGGCCGCCGTGCAGGTGACCCTGACTTTCGTGAACACCGGCCGCCAGGGTGCCGTTTTCCACGTGTACGACCGCAAGAACCTGGCAGCGGTCCCGCGCCGCTATACGGTCGAAGCAGGCAAAACGCTGTCGGACGCGTGGACGCCGGCCGTGGGCGGCCCTTACGACCTGTGGGTACTGGGACCGAACGGCTACCACCGGCACTTCACCGGCAGCGCGCTGCGTGCCGTTGCGGCGGGCCAGCCGCGCCCCGACGTGCAGGTGCGCTGCGATGGGGCCAGCGGGGAGCTGGTGCTACGCCTGGTGAACGCCGGCGCGGCGCCGTGCACCTTCAACCTGAACGCGAATGCCTATGCCGCGCTGAGGCAGATGCACACGGTTGCGCCACGCTCCGAGCTCCTGGTGCGCATTCCGGTGGCGAGCAATGGCTACTGGTACGACATCAGCGCAACGGTGTCGGGCCAGACCGACTATGTGCGGCGCTTCGCCGGGCGCGTCGAGACCGGCCGCCATACGGTCAGCGACCCGGCGCTGGGCCGTGCCTGACAACGCGCATTCGCATCAATCCATGCCGCCAGTGCGCAGCCGGCTGCTTCCGCTTATCCGCACTTCACCGAAAGGAATCGTATGCATCCCATCATCCGCAATCTCGCCGTCAGCGCCGCCTTTGCCCTGTGCGCTCCCATCGCCTCCGCCACCGTGCTTACTTTCGATGACATCGTCGGCCCGGACGGCCACGCCGCCATGCCCGTGAACTACGGCGGCCTGGACTGGTCGAAGGCGGGCATGTCCGTCTACACCTGGGAGCAGGCGCCGTTCACGGCCCACTCCGGCCAGGGCCGCGTCACCACCGACTGGACCGACAACTGGCCGGTTGCCAGCACCATCCACTTCCTGTCGCCAACGATCTTCGGCGGGGCATGGTTCTCGGGATATGGCGACAGCAGCGTGCGCTTCGACCTGTACTTCGGCGGCGAGCTGGTTGCCAGCTCGGCCACACTACAGTTGTCGGACGTGCCATCCTACCTCGGCGGCGGGTGGACGGGGGCAATCGACACGATTGTCGTGGCCAGCGAATTTCCGGCGTCGTACGTAATGGACGACCTGAGCTTCGACAGCGCCGCGCAGGTGCCGGAACCCGGCTCGCTGGCGCTGGTGCTGGCCGGCCTGGGCCTGGCCGGCACCGTACGCCGCCGCGCAGCGCGGCGCTAGGGGCAGGCGGTTCCAGAAAAGGCGGGCTGCGCGCACAGGCGCAGCCCGCCAGATGTTTTACTCCACAACGAGACTGATTGCGTAGCCGCCGCCGGGTGTGCAGTACTGGCTCAGCTTCGTCCTGCTGCTCACCTCCATCTTGCGGATGGCGTAAGCTTTCGGATTGGTTTCATGGTGCGCATCCTTGCGATCCGCATAGACCGTGGCAGTGTGATTCTTGCCAGGATCGAGGAAGCCCAGATCGATATCCGAATTCCGCCCCTGCTCGTCGCACGTGCTCCCAAGAACCAGCTGCTCTGCCCCTTGGCCTTGCGCGCAATCGCGATGTAGTCGCCCGGCCCCGCTTCCAGCCCCCTGGTATCGTCCCAGTCGACGGCCACGTCTTCGATGATCTGGAACGCATCCAGATACTTCTCGTAGGTCTCCGGCAGATCGGCGCCATCTGCAGCGGCGAGTACATGGCCACGTACAGGGCCAGCTGGCACGCCAGCGCGCTGTGCACAAATGATTTGTTCTTCGGGTTGTAGGCGCCGATCCGGGTTTCGAAAATTCCGGGCGTATAGTCCATCGGCCCGCGGATCAGCCGGCTGAACGGCAGGATGGTCGTTCGGCTGCTTTGAAAAAGCGTAGCGCAAGCCCAGGCCGTCGTCGAACAGGCGGAAGTGCAGCAGCATGGTGCGCTTCGTGGCTGCCTGGATCAGCGTGACGGTCAACTGGTTGTAGTGATTGCGGATGGTCTTGACCTCGCCCCACACCGGATTCCAGCGCTCGTCGAAGGTGCTGGTGCTGCTGGACGCCGCGCCAAAGCCGCTGGCGAGGCCAGGCCCTACCTTCAGGTCGAGGCCGAGGCGGCTGGTCTTGATGCCGGGGCGGCCCTTGTAGTTCAGGCTGTAGGTGGGCTCGCCATCCGCAACCAGTGCAAAGTGGCGCGTCAGGTTGCGGTGCGGAGACTGGATGTCCTCGGCCTGGGCCGCATGGGCCGACAGGCAGAAGGCCAGTAACAGGAATCGGAAAAACTGCGCGCGTACAGAGTGGAGGCGGAATATAGTGGTCATAAGTAAGCATATACCTAACAAGACCAAGCATCCTTACACTCGGACCCGATCGCCGCAGCGAGCGCAGCGGCCACGCGGCAGCGAGCGCCTGCGTGGTCACCGGAACGGCGCGATGCCGCCGGCAGCCCGGCGCCTGCCGCCAACTCAGGCCGCCAGCGCGCCCATGTCGACGATCCGGTAGCTGGCCTGCCCGGCGTCGTCACCGTTTGTCGTGATGAAATCCCATCCCGCCCGCGCGCCGCCCATGCGGTAGATCCGCCCGCTGCCGGGCGGCAGCAGCAGGTGCACGCGCGAAACCACGTAGCCGACGTGCCCCGCCCCGCTGCGCACGACCATCACGTCGCCGCGTCCAGGATCGGCAGCAGCGCCAGCATTGCCCGCGCCGGTACGCAAATCACGCATCGGGATCGACTGGCCTTCCCATGCCATGGCGCCCATGCCGTCGCTCGCCACCTCGCGCAGGCTGACGATGCGCTCCACCGTGTCGATGGCGGTGGCGAGCATGCCATCGCCATCGAACACGATGTAGGCGGTGGCGTTGGCCGCGTGCCGATCCTGCTCGCGCCCGGCGCCGGGGCGCACGCCGGCCAGGGCGCCCGAATCGCGGCTGAGCTCCGCTTCCGAAAAACGCGCAAACAGGCACGCTTGGTCGAGCACGCGCAGCGGCGATCCGTCCTCTTCGAACACGGTCGACAGCAAGCCGTCCGCCGCCAGCCCTGCCGTATCGAAGGTGTGCAGGCTCAGCGCCGCGTGCACCGGCAGTCCCAGCGCCAGGCCGCCGTGTTCGACGACGGCCAGCAACGCGGGAGGCGCGCCGTCCGCCAGCGCCTCCAGCCCCAGCACCGCATGCGCCAGCACCGGCACATGCCGTCCGCGCCAGGTGCAGTAGGCCACGCCGGAACCGGCGCCCAGTGTCTCCAGCGCCGGCATGGGCAGCACTTCGGTCAGCGCGCCGGCCGCCAGCGCCAGCCGCGCCGCGCCCGCCTGCAGCACAGCATACGAACGGGAGCCGGGCGGCGGCCCATCCGCGATGGAAGCCAGCATGCCTGGCGCCGGCGCCGCATCGGCGTCCTGGTGCCAGGCCGAAGCGAGCCGCGCCAGCCGGTCGACGTCGAGCAAGCTCAGGATGCGGCCGCTATCCGGCACGCGCACCGCGCAGTGAAAGACTTCATCCTCGCAATCGTCATGGTGCAGGCGCGTGACGTCGTGCGCCGCCACCTCGACCAGGCCGCCGACGGTGTCGACCTTCAGGCCGATCGTGCGCCCGAACGCGTGCAGGACCAGGACACGCGCCGCCGCCGGACCGAGCCCCTCGTCCGGCGCCGTGCCGACGTCGACCCAGCGCGCCAGGTCGACCACCGGCACCAGCCGGCCGTCGTGCTCGACCACCCCGGCCAGCGCGCCCTGGCGGCGCGGCAACAGGGCCGGCGCAGCCGGCAGCGTGATCGCCTGCAGCACGCTGTCCGCCGGAACGCCGACCCGCACCGCGCCGATGGCGGCTTCGGCCAGGTGCAGGAGTGGTGCCGAAGCCATCGCTCAGCGCTCCGTGGCGATGCGTTCCAGTTCGCCCAGCAGCGCCGAGGCGTTGCGCGTGGCGCTGGCCTGGGCGCTGGTCGAGGCGTGGATGCCGCCGATCGATGCGCTGGTCTTTTCCACCGAATCGACGATGCGCCCGAATGCACCCTCGACCTCGCCGGACAGGCGCGTGCCCTCGCCGACGCGGGTCACGGTCTCGTTGATCAGCTTGGCGATCTCGCGCGCGGCCAGCGCCGATTTCTCGGCCAGCTTGCGCACCTCGTTGGCCACCACCGAGAAGCCCTTGCCGTGCTCGCCCGCGCGCGCCGCCTCGATCGCCGCGTTGAAGGCGAGCAGGTGGGTCTGGCCGGCGATGTCGCTGATGGTGTCGATGATCTCGCGCACGTCGCCCGAAGCCTGCTGGATCGCCGCGATCGACTGGCGCGAGCGCTCCAGCAGCTTGCTGCCCTCGGCAGCGTCCTGCTGGGTGCGCGTAGCCAGTTCGCTCGATTGCTGCGAGCCTTGGGCAATCGCCGCGATCGACTCGGTCAGCTCGTTCAGCACGCCGCCGATCGCCTTGACCTTGGCGCTGACCAGCTCTTCGCGGTGCACCTGCTCGGTGACGTCCATTGCGAATTTCACGACTTTATAGGGCTTGCCGTTGACGTCGAGGATGGGGTTGTAGGTGGCGACGATCCAGATGTCGGCGTCGTGCTTGCCGCGCCGCTGGAAGCGTCCGGACTGGAACTGGCCCTGCGCCAGGTTGGCCCAGAAATGGCGGTAGGCCGCGCTTTTCACCAGCGCCGGGTCGCAGAACATGCTGTGGTGGGCGCCGGTCACTTCGTCGGCCGTGTAGCCCATGGTGCGCAGGAAGTTCTCGTTCGCGCTCAATACATTGCCGCGCAGGTCGAATTCGATCACGGCCTGCGAACGGCCGATCGACTCCAGCTTGCCCTTGATTTCCGTGTCCTGGCGCTTCTGCTGCGTGATGTCGGTGGCGAACTTGACGATCTTGATCGGCTTGCCGTCGGCGTCGAAGACCGGATTGTAGGATGCCAGCAGCCAGATTTCCCTGCCAGCGCGCGTCACGCGGCGGTACTCGCCGGCATTGAACTCGCCGCGCCCCAGGCGCTCCCAGAAGGCCAGGTACTCGGCCGACCCGGCCAGGGCCGGGTCGCAGAACATGCAGTGGTGCTGGCCGCGGATCTCTTCCAGGCCGTAACCCATCGTATCGAGGAAGTTGGCGTTCGCGGCGAGGACCCTGCCCTGCAGGTCGAACTCGATCACCGCCTGCACGCGGTCGATCGCCTGGGTCTTGCCCTCGTAGTCGGCATTGCGCAGGGTTTGCTCGGTGATGTCGGTGGCGTACTTGATGACCTTCACGGGCTTGCCGTCGGCGCCGAACACCGGGTTGTAGGAGGCGCTGATCCAGACCTCGCGCCCGGACTTGTGGCGGCGCTTGAACTGGCCCGAGTGGAATTCGCCCTTGCCCAGGTGGGCCCAGAACAGCGCGTACTCGGGCGAGGCCGCGTAGGCCGGGTCGCAGAACAGGCGGTGATGCTGGCCCTGCAGCTCCTCGAGGGTGTAGCCGAGCGTGTCGAGGAACCGGGCGTTGGCGTGCAGGATGCTGCCGTCGAGGCCGAATTCGATCACGGCCTGGACCCGGTCGATGGCGTCGATCTTGGCGGCGTTCTCGGCCTGCTGCAGCCTGGACCTGGTGATGTCGGTGGCGAACTTGATCACCTTGACCGGGCGGCCCTCGCCGTCGAACACCGGGTTGTACGATGCCTGCAGCCAGACCGGCACGCCGTCGAGCCGCATGCGCATGTATTCGCCCTGGGTCGGGTGGCCGCTGCCCAGCGTATCCCAGAAGACGCGGTAGGCGTCGGACACAGCGTCGTCGGCCGCACAGAACATGCGGTGGTGGCGGCCCACGATCTCGCCCAGCGTGTAGCCCATCGCATCGAGGAAGTTCTGGTTGGCATGCAGGACATGGCCCTGCATGTCGAATTCGACCACGGCCTGGGTGCGCTGGATGGCGTCGAGTGCGGCGTGGGCCATGTCGAGCCGGCTGTCGGCAGTAGCGAGAGTGGCGGAAGTGAGCATTCTTGTTGTGTTGTCGTCCGGTTGATGAGATGGCGCGCCATGCCGCGTGCGGGACGGACGTGATCGATCCGACCGGCGGGCCTGGGGACATGCTTGCTGGGAGTTCAGTGGGGATTTCCAAACAGAAACAAGGATAGCAGGATAAAACGTTTATTGCTTTTCAGAATCCAATCGAACGCGGTATCGACGAATGGGCGCGCGAAACCCGTTGTGATGCGACAACGCCGGCAGTCAGAATGCAGGCCGGCAGTGGACTACCGCGTCCTACGGCGTTCCGAACTCGTCCAGCCACCCGGCACGCGCCAGGAGGTCGACTGCCTCGTCTACCCGGCGTGCTCCCGTGGCGTCCAGCCGTTCCCGGTCGTCCCCCATGAGCACGCGCATCCGTGGCGCCACGAAAACCATGTCGACGAACAGTTCGGCGACATGCGCCGCCTGCCCGCCCTTGCCCTCGGCCGCCGCTTCCCCCGCCAGGGCGAGGACGACGCATTCCACCGCGCTTTGCCGTTCGCTCCGATCGGCCATGCGCGCGCAATCCGGCATCCGCCGCGCGATGGCCAGGCAGACTCTCATCAGCTCGACCGCTTCATCGGCCAGCGCCCGTACCAGGAGCGCGCGGCCCGCTGCACGCAGGCGCTCACGGACTGGCATGCCCTGCTTTATCTCCAGTACCGGCAAAGACGCGCGCGCCATGGCACGGCTTATCACGGCGAAAAACAGCGCTTCCTTGTTGGCATAGCGCGCATATAGCGTGGCCTTGCCGGCGCCCGCCAGCGCCAACACCTGGTCGCAGCTGGTCGCGTCGAAACCCGATTCCAGAAACAAACGAGTGGCTGCGTCGAGGATACGCCTGTCCGCCTCGCCCGCCTGGTCTGCCGGCGGCCGGCCGCCGCGCCTGCGCGCTGCCGGCGCAATCTGGGTGCCCCCTGGATTCGATTGCATTTGCTGATCCATCATTTAATTGAACGGAATGGTATAGTTCAGTTTAATATCTTGTTAACGCCAATGGAGAACATCATGACAAAAACCTTGCACGACCTGTCCGACGCCATGCGCAAGATCGACTTCGGCATGCTGACGACACGCACCGAAGGCGGTGCATTCGCCAGCCGCCCCATGAGCAATAATGGTGAAGTGGAGTACGAGGGTCACAGCTACTTCTTTACCTACGAAAATGCGCGCACCGTCGCGGACATCGACGCCACGCCGCAGGTTGGACTGACCTTCTCCGGCGCGCCGGACCCGCAGGGCGCTCCGCCGCTGTTCATCTCGGTCGAAGGAAACGCCGACCTGATTCGCGACAAGGCGCAGTTCGCGGCACACTGGACGCCCGATCTCGACCACTGGTTCGAGCAAGGTGTCGACACGCCCGGGATCGTGATGATACGCGTTATTGCCGAGCGAATCCACTACTGGGCCGGACGCGACGAAGGCGAAATCGCGCTGTAAACCACCCCGCCCAGACCACCGGCAGACGTACTTCCTCGACAAGGATCCAATGTGAGCACCGCCATTACACCCTTCCCGATACACATTTCCCAGGCCAGCCTGGACGGCCTGCAGGAACGCCTGGACCGGATTCGCTGGCCCGATCCCGGAACGGTGCAGGATGGATCGCAGGGACCCAGGCACGAGCGTATCGAGGCGCTGGTGGCAGCCTGGCGCGGCGAATACGATTGGCGCCGTACCGAAGCGATGCTCAATGCCTGGGGCAGCAGCCGCACCATCGTCGACGGACTCGGCATTCAATTCCTGCACATCCGGTCGCCTGAAGCCGGCGCAGCTCCCCTGCTCCTCACGCACGGCTGGCCAGGGTCGATACTCGAGTTTCGCGACGTGATCGGCCCCCTGTCCGACCCGCGCCGCCACGGCGGCGCGCCTTCGGACGCGTTTCACCTGGTGATCCCCTCGCTGCCGGGTTTCGGCTTCTCGGACAAACCGGCAGAGCCGGGATGGGGAGTCGGACGCACGGCGCGCGCCTTCGCCGAGCTGATGCAACGGCTTGGCTATGGCGCAGGCTGGTTTGCGCAGGGCGGCGATTGGGGCGCGGCGATCACGACCGCGCTTGCCCACATGCGCGCCCCCGGCCTGGCCGGGATTCACCTCAACATGGTGATGTTTAGCGCGACCGAGGAGGAAATCGGGAACGCGACGCCCGCCGAGCGGCGCATGCTCGACGATGCCGAACGCTACAACCGCGAGTTTTCGGGCTACATGAAGCTCCAGTGCACGCGTCCGCAGTCGCTGGCGTTTGCGCTGGCGGATTCGCCGGTCGGGCTGGCCAGCTGGATCTATGCCCTGTTCCAGGATGTCACGGACAGCAGCGGACATCCCGAGAGCGTGATCGCGCTCGACCATCTCATCGACGACATCATGCTGTACTGGCTGCCGAACGCCGGCCCGAGTTCCGCACGCTTTTACTGGGAAGCAGCGCAGGAAATGGCCAAGGGCATGCCTTCTTCCCCAATTGCCCTGCCGGCCGGCATCAGCATGTTCCCTGGAGAGCAAGTGCGCCTGTCGCGACGGTGGGCGGAAAAGCGCTTCGAGGATCTGCGGTTCTTCGAAGAAGCCGACCGGGGCGGACATTTTGCGGCGATGGAAAATCCGTCCGTATTCGCGGCCCATGTCCGTTCGGCCTTCCGGACCATGCGCGGGCAATCTGCCGTCTAGCCGCCAGACGCCGGCAGGTCCTGAGCGGCCTGCAAGGCAAGCGCATGGCGGGTTCGGCTCAGGACGCCGACTTCGTACCGCGGCGCGCGCGCGAATGGCTGCTGCGGCTCTTGCGGCGCGAGGTCGTGCGGCGCGGCGGCTTGTGCTTGTGCGCGGTCTTGGTTTCGCCGGCGGCGGCGCGCTGCTTGTTGACGATGCGGGCCGCGACTTCGTCCTCGCGTCCCTTGTAACGCTTCTCCTTCTTGAACTTGCGTTCGAGTTTCTTCGCTTCGCGTTCGCGTTTCGGGCTGGCTCCTCTGGGCATGCTTTTCTCCGGTTTGTGGTGACATGTCTATCGTAGGCACAGGACGGCAAGCCTGGCGCACGCATGCCCGCCGCCCCGTATGTACGGCAAAAACAGGGCTCTCCGCCGTACGCCGACTGGTATACACTCCCGCGCACAATATCGCGCCCATCCCGGACGTACACCAGATTGCGAACATGAGACCATCTTTCCTTGCCTACGCCCTCCCCGTCCTTCTCCTCGGCGCCAGCGCCAGCGCGCGCGCCGACGTCGACTACCAGCTGAAGATCACCGACGCCGCCCAGCACCTCGCCGAAGTGCGCGCCACCTTCCCGGCCACGCGCGGAACCACGCTCGACGTGTCGATGCCGAACTGGCGCACCGGCCGCTACAACATGCTGAACCTGGCCAATGGCGTGCGCCTGTTCAAGGCCTTCGACGCCAGGGGCGCCGCGCTGCCGGTCGAGAAGACCGACAAGGGCACCTGGCAAGTCAAGACCCGGCCGGGCGACGCGGTCACCGTGCAGTACGAGCTGTATGCGAACACCCTGGGCGAGCGCACCCGCCACATCGACGACACCCATGCCTACCTCGACGCCAGCGGCGTGTTCGTCTACGCCGCGCCCTTCCGCAAGGAGAAGGTGAACGTCAGGCTGGACGTGCCGCAGGGCTGGAAGTCGCGCTCGGGCATGGACGCGGGCAGCTGCGAGCACTGCTTCGTCGCCGCCGACTACGACGTGCTGGTCGACGCGCCGATCGAGACCGGCCTGCACGAGTTCTACACCGACAAAGTCGACGGCCGCACCATCGAACTGGCCATCTGGGGCCGCGGCAACCACGACGGCAAGCAGATGATGATCGATTTGAAAAAGATCGTCGGCGAGACCGCGAAGCTCTACAACGGCAAGTACCCGTTCGGGCGCTACCTCTTCATCGTCCACGCGACCGACGGCGCCGGCGGCGCGACCGAGCACGCCAACTCCACCGTGATCCAGAAGCCGCGCTGGACCTTCGCGCCGCGCAAGGCCTACCTGAACTTCCTGCGCACGGCCGCGCACGAGTTCTATCACACCTGGAACGTCAAGGCCTACCGTCCGAAGGAGATGGTCCCCTACGACTACCAGAACGAGAACTACAACCGCCTGCTGTGGGTCGCCGAAGGCCACACGTCCTACTTCGAAGAGCTGATCGTGCTGCGCGCCGGCCTGGAAAAGCGCGACGAATTCCATGAAGAGTACGCGAAGCTGATCGACGACTACCAGCACCAGCCGGGCCGCTTCCAGCAAAGCGCGGCCGATTCCAGCTTTGACGAGTGGATCGCCGTCGGCGGCGAGCGCGCCCGCAACGCCTCGGTCAACATCTATTCGAAAGGCCAGCTGCTGGCGCTCGCGATGGACATCGAGCTGCGCCGCCAGACGGGTGGAAAAAAAGGCCTGGAAGACGTGCACCGCATCCTGTTCGAGCAGCACTCCACCGCGCAGGGCGGCTACGACGTGGCGGCGGTCCTCGCCGCGCTGCGCGGTGTCAGCGGCCAGGACTGGCGCGCCTGGTGGAGCCAGTACGTGGACGGCACCGCCGAGATCCCGTTCGACACCCTGCTGGCCCAGGTCGGCCTGCAGAAGCTGATCGACGTGCCGAAGGATGCCGAGCAAAAGCAGGAATGGTGGGCCGGCTGGACCCTGCGCGAAGGCAGCGACCCGGCTGTGGTCACCGTCGTCGAGCGCGACAGCCCGGCATGGAAGGCCGGCGTGGTCGCGGGCGACACCCTGCTGGCGGTGAACGGGCTGCGGGTGTCAGCCAAGGACATCGGCGACAAGATGGCGCTGTCGAAGGCCGGGCCGTTCCAGGTCCACCTGTTCCGCCGCGACGAACTGCTCGCACTGCCGGTCACCCCGCTGCTGCAGCCGAAAGGCAAGGCCAAGGTCAAGCCCCTCGACAAGACGAGCGCGGCCCAGCAGTCGATGAATGCCGCGTGGACCGGCGTGGCGTGGCCGCAGGAGGAAGACAAGAAGAACTGAGCAAATCATGGCACGGGCCGCAAGACAGTCGCAGGAACGGCTTTCTTGCGGCCCGTCCTGGTTCAACTGCCCTCCTCGCAAACCGGCTCAGGCGCGGGCGCCGGCTTGCGCTTGCCCCGGCGCGCGGCGATTCGCTCCTGGATACCCATCACGACCACGAAAAACACCGGGACGAAGAACACCGCCAGCAGGGTCGCGCTGACCATGCCGCCGAACACACCAGTGCCGATCGCATGCTGGGTCTCCGAACTGGCGCCGCCGGCCACCATCAGCGGAATCACGCCGAGGCCAAAGGCGAGCGAGGTCATCACGATGGGCCGCAGCCGCAGGCGCGCCGCTTCGACGGCCGACCTGGCCAGGCCCTTGCCCTCCGCGCGGAACTGCCGCGCGACTTCGACGATGAGGATCGCGTTCTTGGCCGACAAACCGATTACCGTGATCATGCCGACCTTGAAGAACACGTCGTTCGGCAGCCCGCGTATCAAGACCGCCGCGACCGCGCCGACCAGGCCGAGCGGGACCACCAGCATCACTGACACCGGAATCGACCAGCTCTCGTACAGGGCGGCCAACACCAGGAACACGACCAGCATCGACAGCGCCATCAGCAGCGGCGCCTGCGCGGCGGACTCGCGTTCCTGCAGCGATTGCCCGCTCCACTCCAGGGCAAAACCCGCCGGCAACTGCCTGGCCAGGCGCTCCATCTCGGCCATCGCATCGCCGCTCGAATAATTCGGTCCGGCTGCGCCCGAAATGCTCACCGACGGATAGCCGAGATAGCGCATCAGCTGCGGCGGCTCTTCGGTCCATACCGGTCGCACGACCTCGCCCAGCGGCACCATCGTCCCGCCGGCGTTCTTCACGTTCAGGCGCAGGACATCGTCGACCTGCATGCGCGCGCCGGCCTCGGCCTGGACGATCACCTGCTGCATCCGCCCCGCGTTCGGAAAATCGTTGACGTAGACCGATCCCATCGCCGCCGACAGCGTGTCGCTGATGTCGGTAAAGGCGATGCCCATGGTCTCCGCCTTCGGACGGTCGATGTCGAGGCGCACGCTGACGCCCGGCGGCAGGCCCTCCGAATACACGCCGGCCACCACGCTGCTTTGCGCCGCCAGCGCGATCAGGCGGCGTTCGGCCGCCAGCAGGGCCGCCTGGCCCTGGGCGGCACGGTCCTGCAGGCGCAGCGCGAATCCGGACGAGGTACCGAGCCCGTCGATCGCCGGCGGCATCAGGCTCATCACCGATGCCGCGCGGCTGTCGGCCATCGCGGCCTGCGCCCGCGCCACTTCATCGAGTGCGGTGGCTCCGGCGCGCTCGTCCCAGTCCTTCAGCATGGTATAGGCCAGCGCGGTATTCGCGCCCGAGCCGGAAAAGCCGAAGCCGAGGATCAGCTGGTTGCCGCCCAGGCCAGGCCGCGCCGCCACGTGGCGCTCGTAGGCCTTGACCACCTCCAGGGTGCGCTCGCCCGTGGCGTCCGAAGGCAGCTGGAACGAGGTCATGAAGTAACCCTGGTCTTCCTCGGGCAAAAAGGCGGCCGGCAGCGAGCGGAAGGCCAGCCCGAGCACGAGCGCGATCGCCAGCCAGGCGAGCATCAGCCGTACCGGGCGGGCAATGCAGGCCGCCGTGGCGGCGCCGTAACGGCGCGTGAGCCTGTCGAAGCCCCGGTTGAACCAGCCGAAGAAGCCTTGCTTGTCATGGTGCCCCGCCGGGACCGGCCGCAGCAGCGTTGCGCACAGCGCGGGCGTGAAACTCAGCGCCAGGAAGGCGGAGAACAGGATGGACACCGACATCGCCACCGCGAACTGGCGGTAGATGACGCCGACCGAGCCGCCCGCGAAGGCCATCGGGATGAAGACCGCCGTCAGCACCAGCGTGATGCCGACGACGGCGCCGGTGATCTCCTTCATCGCCTTGATCGTCGCCTCCTTCGGCCCCAGGCCTTCGGTGGCCATCAGCCGCTCGACGTTCTCGACCACCACGATGGCGTCGTCGACGATGATGCCAATCGCCAGCACCATGCCGAACATGGTGAGCACATTGATCGAGAACCCCGCCGCCAGCATCACAGTCAAGGTGCCGAGCAGCGCGATCGGCGCCACCAGCGCCGGAATCAGGGTGTAGCGCAGGTTCTGCAGGAACAGGTACATGACCAGGAACACCAGCACCATCGCCTCGACCAGCGTATGGATGACTTTCTCGATGGAGATCTTCACGAACGGCGCCGTGTCGAACGGCACCGCGTATTCCATCCCGCGCGGCATCGACGGCGCCAGTTCCTGCAGGCGCGCGCGCACGGCGCTGGCGGTGGCCACGGCATTCGCGCCGGGCGCCAGCTGGATTGCCGCACCGGTGGAGGTGTGGCCGTTGTCGCGCGTGCTGAAGCCATAGCTCTGCGCCCCCAGCTCGACGCGGGCGACGTCGCCCAGAACCACGCTGGCGCCGCTGACGTTGGCGCGCAGGACGATGCGGGCGAATTCTTCAGGTGTCGACAGCTGTCCCTGCGCGCTGAGCGGCACCGTGATCTGCTGTCCGGGCAGCGCCGGCGCGTCGCCCACGCGGCCGGGCGCGATCTGGGCGTTCTGGCGTGCGATCGCGGCGGTCACGTCGCTCATTGCCAGCTGGTAGGCAACCAGCTTGGCCGGATCGACCCAGATACGCATCGCCTTCTCGGCGCCGAACAGCTGCACCCTGCCGACACCGGATACCCGGCGCAGCTCCTCGACCACGTTGCGCGCCATGTAGTCGCCCAGGTCGGTTTCGCTGAAGCTGCCGTCCGGCGTCGTCAAGCCGATGATCATCAGGAAGTTCGATGTCGCCGACTCGACCATCAGGCCGTTCTGGCGCACCGCCTGCGGCAGGCGCGGCTCCACCGCCTTCAGGCGGTTCTGTACGTCGACCTGGGCCAGCTCGGGATCGGTGCCCGGTCTGAAGGTGGCCGTGATCTGCGCGCTGCCGGTGCTATCGGTGCTCGATGCGAAGTACAGCATGCCCTTGACGCTCGACAGCTCGCGCTCGATGAGCCCGACGACGGCGTCATTCATGGTCCTGGCCGAGGCACCCGGATAGCTTGCGCTGATGCTGACGGACGGCGGCGCCACCTCCGGATAGCGCTCCACCGGCAGTTGCGGAATGGCGATCAGCCCGGCAAGGACGATGAAGAGTGCGAGCACCCAGGCAAAGACGGGGCGCTTGATGAAAAACTGGGGCATGGTCGATAATCCCGGGCACCGGCAGCATGAGCGGGCGGTCCCTCGATAAAATGTCGCGCTGGGGCGAAAGGCGGGAGTATGTTGTCCGCGTGTCGAGATTCGGTTGCAACTTGATGGAGATTCGATGGAGATGGCTGCGAAATTGCGCCTCCGGCCCGCATGAGCGGCGCCGTTGGCAACGCCATGCAGGACCAGGCGCTGGTACTGATCGCGGAGGACGACGACGAGATCGCCGCGATCCTGGCCGCCTATTGCGCACGCGGCGGCTTCCGGACGCTGCGTGCGGAAAACGGCCAGCGCACGCTCGACCTGCACCTGTCGGCCAGGCCCGACCTGGTCCTGCTGGACGTGCAGATGCCGGTGCTCGACGGCTGGATGGTGCTGGCGGAACTGCGCCGCCGCGGCGACACGCCGGTCATCATGGTGACCGCGATGGACGGGGACATCGACAAGCTGATGGGCCTGCGCACCGGCGCCGACGATTACGTGGTCAAGCCCTTCAACCCCGCCGAAGTGGTGGCGCGGGTGCAGGCGGTGCTGCGCCGGACGTCGCGCCAGCCCGGCGCGGCGCCGGACGTGATTCGCGCCGCGCAGCTGGCGATCGACCTCGGCAAGCACGAAGCGAGCGCGCAGCTGGACGGCCGCGAACTGGCCCTGCCGCTGACCCTGACCGAATTCCGCCTGCTCGCCCATCTTGCCCGTGCGCCGCGCAAGGTGTTCAGCCGCAGCGAGCTGCTGACGCACTGCCTGCCCGAAGGCGACACGCTGGAGCGCACCGTGGACAGCCACATCAGCAAGTTGCGCAGGAAGCTCGAAGACGCGGGCGTGACCGGCATTCCGGAAAACGTGCGCGGCGTCGGCTACCGCTTCGGTGGCGCAGCATGAGCGGCATCAGGGGAACCATCGGGAGCGGCAGGATGAGCGGAATGCACGGGCTGCGGCGCCAGATCGTGCTGGCGGTGGCCTTGCTCGTGCTGAGCGTGATGGTGGCCACGGTGATCGGCTCCTACGTGTTCTACGGCCTGATGTTCACCTACGCGCCCGACCATATTTCCAACCCGGGAGAATGGCTCCCGACCGGCCCGGAATGGGGCTGGATCCTCTCGTCGACGCTGGGCGCCGTGGCGCTGGCGGCGGCCGTGGCGATCAAGCTGTCGCAGCGGCTTCTGGTGCCCCTGACCTCGGTGGCGGAAAACCTGCGTCGCGTGTCGCAGGGCGACCTGGCCGCGCGCGCCACCGGCGCCGACGGCACGGTGGGCGAGGCCTCGCTGCTGGTGGAGGATTTCAACACGATGGCCGAGCGGTTGGAACGCATGGCCAGCGAACAGGCTTTCTGGAACGCCGCCATCGCGCACGAACTGCGCACGCCGGTGACGGTACTGCGCGGACGCCTGCAGGGCCTGGCCGAAGGCGTCTTCTTGCCGGAGCCGAAGCTGTTTCGCAGCCTGCTGGCCCAGGCCGAGCACCTCGGCGGCCTGATCGAGGACCTGCGCGTGGTCGGCCTGGCCGACAGCGGGCACCTCAGCCTGCGCCTGGAACGCTGCCGCCTCGCCGACGACATCCGCGGTGTCGTCGCCCTGCTGGGTCCGGACCTGCAGGCTGCGGGCCTGGCGCCCGCGCTGGACCTTGCCGAAGACGAGATCGACTGCGATCCGGGTCGCATGCGGCAGGCATTGCTGGCGCTGCTGGAGAACGCGCGCTGCCATGCCCTGCCCGGCACGCTGCGCATCGTGCTCGATTGCGCCGGCGGCCAGGCGCGCCTGGCGGTCAGCGACGACGGGCCGGGTATCGCGCCTGAGGCGGTGGCAAAAGTGTTCGAGGCTTTCCAGCGCGGCGAGGAAGCCAGGACTCGCCGGCCGTCGGGAAGTGGGCTGGGACTTGCGGTCGTGCGCGCCATCGCCCACGCGCATAGCGGGCAAGCCGCGTGCCGCCCGTCGGCCGGCGGCGGAACGACGTTCGAGATCGCCTGGCCGGCGAGCCGCGGCGCCTGAGCGCAGCCTGCGCCCGATGCGGCTATCTGGTCGACGCGCAGGCACTCATCGAGGTCGCTGGCGGTGGAAAGTCAGCGGGCTGTAGGCCACGGCGGACGGCGGCGGGGAGCGCAGGATGCCCGGCTTCATCGCACCGACGACGTGCATCTCGCAGGGCTTGCAGTCGAAGCGCAGCGTGTAGGTGTCCTCACCCGACTTCAAGGTCATTGGCTCGGCCCGCACCTGGCCTTGCACGCCCTGCACGCCCTTGGCCTGTTTCGGGCACAGGTTGAACGAGAAACGCAGGCAGTGCTTGGTGATCATCAGCGACACCTCGCCCGCTTCCTGGTGCGCCTCGTAGGCCGCGTCGATCAGGCCCACGCCATGCTTGTGGTAGAAAGCGCGCGCCTTTTCGTTGTAGACGTTGGCGAGATACGACAGCTGGGTTGCCGGATACACGGCCGGCGGTTCGGCCGGCACCTTGCGCTGCGGGCGCTCCCACGCGGCCAGCCTCGCCGCCTCATGCGCCGCCACCGCGTCGCGGCGCAAGGCGTTGATGGCGGCGGCCGGCACGAACCACGGTTGCGACAGGTCCAGGGCGATGCCGTCGGACTCGAACATCGTGTTGCCCAGCTTGGTGAGGCTGGTGCGCAGCGCGGCGTCGGCCTGCTCGTAATTGTGCGCCGGCTGCAGCGGCAATTGGGCGCGCGTCACCGTCTCGATGCCATCTTCGTCGCGCAGGGTCAGCGCCAGGCCGTCTTCACGCTCCGACAGGGTCAGGTGCAGAGCCACTTTCCGGTCGGCCGAGCGCTTGTTCAGCGCCGCTTCCCATCCATGGTCGCGGTTGCGGTGGACCTCGGTGCCAGGTTTCAGACCGGGCAAGGCGCTGACCGGCTCGTTCGGGAACACGCGCCAGCACTGGCCCTCTTCGCTTTCGCCCAGCTTCTGCACCGTGTTCACTGCGATGCCGACGCTGGCGCGCTTGTTCATGTAGTTCAGGCCGTCGCCATTGGCCAGCGGCGCATCGGTCATCATCTCGAACTGGTCGAGGCCCACCCTGGTGACGGTGCCGACTTCCACACCCAGGTACTTCGGCGAATCGAAGGCGCCGATGTCGTCCTGGCGGCCCTGGGCAAAATAGTCGGTGTGGCCGCGATTGAAATTCTTGTCGACGTCGGGCGTGAAGAAGATCTGGGTGTGGCCGCTGGCGGCGCGCACGAAGCCAGCGCGGCGCTCCAGGATCGCGTCGAGCAGCAGGCGATAGTGGGCCGTGATGTTCTTTACGTAGCCCATGTCCTTGTAGCGGCCCTCGATCTTGAACGAGCGGATGCCGGCGTCGATCAGTGCTTCCAGGTTGCGGCTCTGGTCGTTGTCCTTCATCGATAGCAGGTGCTTGTCGTAGGCCACCACACCGCCCTGGCTATCGGTCAGCGTGTATGGCAGGCGGCAGGCCTGGGAGCAGTCGCCGCGGTTGGCGCTGCGGCCCGTATCGGCATGCGAGATATAGCACTGGCCGGAAAAGGCGACGCACAGGGCGCCATGGATGAAGTATTCGAGCGGCGTGTCGACCTGGGCGCGGATGCTGCGGATCTGGGGAATGGTCAGCTCGCGCGCCAGCACCAGCTGGGAGAAGCCGACGTCGCCCAGGAACTTCGCCTTCTCCACGGTGCGGATGTCGCACTGCGTGCTGGCGTGCAGCTGGATCGGCGGCAGGTCGAGTTCCAGCAGGCCCATGTCTTGCACGATCAGCGCATCGACGCCGGCCTCGTACAGCTGCCAGGCCTGCTCCCGCGCCAGGTCGAGTTCGGCGTCGTGCATGATGGTGTTCATGGTGACGAAGATGCGGGCGCGGTAGCGGTGGGCGAACTGGACCAGGCTGGCGATCTCTTCCAGCGAGTTGCTGGCGTTGTGGCGAGCGCCGAATGCGGGGCCGCCGATGTAGACGGCGTCGGCGCCATGGAGGATCGCCTCGCGGCCGATCTCGGCGGTTTTTGCGGGCGACAGCAATTCGAGCTGGTGGTCAAGCAGAGACATGGCGCGTTCCTGGTCGATCGAGACCAAAATTATAACGGTGGGGGCAGCCGATGTCATGCCCGCCATATCGGCAGGACGCGCATGCCAGCCCTTTCGCGCGATTGCACGCGCTCTTACAAATCGTTTCGATTGAAACCTTTTCACACTTTCGTGTGCGCGGTCGAGCAAGTAGGCTACAGGGCTTGTTAGCAAGCAGTACATAGCGCGCCGGCAACATGGCGGCCGACTGCCCTTTCTTCATACGGAGTGTCCCTTGTCCGAATCAAAAATTTCCCAGCCAGCAACCGTCATCAAGATCATCGGCGTCGGCGGTGCCGGCGGCAATGCCGTCAACCACATGGCGGCGTCGGAAGCGCCCGCTTTCGACTTCATCTGCGCCAACACCGACGCGCAAGCCCTGGCCAACACGCGTACCGAACACCGCATCCAGCTTGGCGAGAGCGGCCTCGGCGCCGGCAGCGACCCGGCACTCGGACGCGAGGCTGCTACCCGCGAACGCAGCATCATCGCCGACGCGCTGAAAGGTGCCGACATGGTGTTCATCACCGCAGGCATGGGCGGCGGCACCGGCACCGGCGCCGCGCCCGTCATTGCCGAAGTGGCGCGCGAACTGGGCATCCTGACGCTGGCCGTGGTGTCGAAACCCTTCGCTTTCGAAGGGCCGCGGCGCATGCGCGTGGCCGAAGAAGGTATCGCGACGCTGGCGCGTTGCGTCGACTCGCTCATCATCGTACTGAACAGCCGCCTGGAGGAAGTGCTGGGCGAGGATGTCACCCAGAAGCAGGCCTTTGCCGCCGCCGACGAGGTGCTCAGCAAGGCGGTGTCCGGCATTGCCGACATCATCGCCGTCCCGGGCATGATCAACGTCGATTTCGAGGATGTGCGCACGGTGATGCGCCAGACCGGGATGGCGATGATGGGCACGGCCCAGCACGCCGGCGAGGACCGCGCCGCCAGGGCGGCCGAGGAAGCGATCGCCTGCCCCCTGCTCGACGGCGCCAACCTGCGCGCCGCGCGCGGGGTGCTGGTGAACATCGCGGCCTCCGAGGACTCGTTGAAACTGCGCGAAACCAAGCAGGTGATGAACGCCATCTGCGCGCAAACGGGCGAGGACGCGATCATCAAGTTCGGCGCGGTCTTCGATGAGACCTTGGGCGACGAGATGCGCGTGACGGTGGTGGCAACGGGCTTGAACCGGCCTAGCGATCTGGTGCTGAACAGCAGGCGCGGATCGTCCGCACGCCCGGGAGCGCAGCCGGCGCCGGTGCTGCGCCCATCGGCCTTGCACGCGGCAGTTCGGCCGGGTGCTTTACAGCAGGGATCGCAGCAGGGATCGCTGCAAGAAGCGCAACAAGGATCGCACCAGGGAGTTCAAACCGACTCCTTGTCACGCTGAGTACGCGACCTGAAAATCGGTGTGGATCTGGCTGTCCAAGTCGCCAGCCACGCTTTTGTCTCCGCAATGACAACGCGCTCAAGTGTGCGCATACGAACAGACGTCAACCTGGCGGATCAGCATGCTGCAATCATGCTGCCATCGCATGAATCCCGACTCCCGGAGGCCCGCGCGTGAGCGTCCTGCCCAGCGACTGCGACCGCGCGCTCGCCGCGGGCGCCGCGCCGGCCCAGGTCGAGTCGCCCGCTCATCCGAACCTGGTGCTGTGCACCTCGATCCTGGCAAGCAGCCTGGCGTTCATCGACGGCTCGGTGGTGAACGTCGGCCTGTCGGCGATCGGACAGGATCTGGCCAGCCGGGGCGCCGACCTGTCGTGGGTGGTCAACGGCTACCTGCTTCCGCTCAGTTCGCTGTTGCTGCTGGGCGGTGCGCTGGGCGACCACTACGGGCGCAAGCGCATGCTCGTGATCGGCATGGCCGTGTTCGCGCTGGCCGCGCTGCTATGCGCGCTTGCGCCGCGGCTGTCGCTGCTGGTCGCCGGGAGAGTGCTGCAAGGCATTGGCGCAGCGCTGGTGCTGCCGAACAGCCTGGCCATCCTCAGCGCGACCTTCGAAGGGGAGCAGCGTGGCCGGGCTGTCGGTATCTGGGCCGCGGCCGGCGCCGGAGCCGGAGCAATCGGACCATTTCTGGGCGGCTGGCTGATCGACGCCGTGGGCTGGCGCGCGGTTTTCTACATCAATCTGCCGATTGCAGCGCTGGCCATCTTCATGGCATGGCGCTTCGTGCAGGTAAAAACGAACGGCAAGCGGGTTCCGCTCGACCCGCTCGGCGCGGTGCTCGCCAGCCTGGGGCTCGCCTGCCTCACCTGGGGCCTGGCCGAGGCATCGGCCGAAAAACACCTGACCCTGTGGGCAGGAATGGCGCTCGCGGCCGGCGTCGTGATCCTGCTGGCCTTCGTGTGGATCGAGCGCCGCGCCGGCGAGCGCGCCATGCTGCCCCTGACACTGTTCGGTGAGCGCGGCTTTTCCGGGCTGAACCTGATGACCTTCCTGCTGTACGGCGCGCTCGGCGCCTTGATGCTGCTGATACCGTTCGTGCTGATCCAGGCGCTGGATTACTCGGCCAAGCAAGCCGGGGCGGCGCTACTGCCCTTTCCGATCGTGCTGGCGATCGGTTCGCCGTTCATGGGGCGCTTCGCCGCCAAGCACGGCTCGCGCCTGCCGTTATCCATCGGCGCGCTGATCGTGGCAGGCGGCTTCCTGCTGGCCATGCGCATCGGGGGCGGCAGCTATGCAACGACGGTACTGCCGGCCATGCTGGTGATCGCGCTGGGCATGGCGTGTGTGGCGGCGCCGTTGACCACGGCCGTGCTATCGTCAGTGGATGAAAGCCATACCGGGATCGCATCCGGCTTTAACAGCGCGGTGGCGCGTGGCGGCGGGCTGATCGCCACGGCGATGCTGGGCGTGGTGCTCACTGCACAGGGCCGCGCCCTGCTGGCACCGTTTCATGCGGCGCTGGCGGTGTGTGCTGCAAGTGCCGCTGCCGCGGCGGTCTGCGCCTTTATCTGGGTACGGCCGAGCAAGACGTTGCCTAAATAACCTATCTAGAATCGCGATCCGTTCGCCAGGCAAGTGCGATCCTCTCAGGATTCTCGGATGAACCATGTTTGAAGCAAGCCCACGCGACTAGCCGCGCATTGCTGAATCTTGCAAAAAAGCTCGCCGAGCGGACTGTCCCACCATGCTGGACGGTTTGTCCTATCACGCCGCGTTTATTTCAGTCTGCGCTAGGACCAGACTGCATGTGACATCATTACGTCAGGGAAGCAGACATTGGAAAATTAAAACGACGTCGAGTCGGCAGCCATTGGAACGAAAGAACATTTTTCGACCCGCGCGGCCAAGCCTGGTCTTCATTTGATATGTTCCGTTACGCTTGTCCTGTTGATTTTGTTGTGGTTTGGCACTCAGGACGGAGAGCTAACTAGCGTGGCATCTACCTGGGCAGTGGCCACCGTCGCATGCGGCGGCATTCTCATGTTCACCGATGTTGCTGCCGGTATTTGTTATAGTGATACCGTCAGGCCTGCTCGCCTTAGCAATCATCGCGGTAACAGTCCTTCCAGTGAATTCATCGGCTCGCAGCGCCCCAACGTCGGCATGAACCTTAGCGGCTGACTACTTTTGCGTGTCGTTACAGTCGTCGCGACGTCTTGAGGAGAGCCTGTCTGTGCCGCTGCTGTAGTGAGCGCTGGCTTGACCAGAATTTTCTTAAGCGGCTTTCTTAGCACCCGGCCCCGTACCTGCGGCGCTTTTCGAGGTCGTGCTCTTCTGTTTAGCGGCTTTTCTTGCCCTCGCTACTTTTATGTGCGCCGAAATTTCGGCCCGCTTGGTCAAGTCAATACCGATCACTTTGATCTCTTCGACAGCCGGGTGCGCCGTCGCAACTGACAACCAATGCATCTGCAGCCCCCGGATGAGTTCCTCGAAATTCCCCATCTCGCCGCCAGGCAGTTCCCAACGTTTTTGCACGCCGCGATGAACTAATAAGTAAATGCCGCGGCTTGATGCGTCATCACGTAGGTAATCACCCGCCAACTGTCCTTCAAGCCGCTCGAAAAGCTCTGGCCCGGTCCACTTATCCGCAATTTTGAGCTCGGTTGGTACCGGGCCTCTGAATGCGAAACCATGCCACCGTAGGTCAGGTCGTTTGGCATCGGGCAATTCTTCTTCCTGCGGTATCACGTACCGGTTTAGCGAGCTCTTGCCGCACCAAGCCGCAATAAAATTGCGTACCAACGTTTCGCGATCAGCCTGGATCAGGACCGACGCTATACTGGCGTCGCCATTCTCCAGCTCATGCTTCAAATCCAGCAGCCGCAACACCGCCAGATCGAACAATTCACGGTGGTTTGCCGGCGTACGCTCGAAGTCCTTTCCAAACTGGCTCACCTGCTCGGCCTTCCATGCCGGCCGTTCGCTATCAGCCTCTGCTTTTGACCTAGCCTGCAGAACGAACCAAGGCCGCTTTCTTACTTCAGGATGGGATTCGGAGATAGCTTTGAGCGCCATATATGCATCCCGACCGGGAATCTCCTTCAGGATGCCAACCAGTCTTTCACGTGCATCCTGCGCGTTGTCTCGCAGTCCGGGGGAATACGCGCCCATGTTAGCGCGAGCGATGTCTTCGTGAGACCGCACATGCTCGTGCACCAGAATATACAGGCGCCGCAATATGGCGGGCGAACGGAATCTATCGCGCACTCGCGATGACATCCAGTGGCTACCAAGGAGGTGCGTTACATATTTCATGACGTAAGCAGTACGCTCCTTCGCATCTGCGAGAGCGGACAACTGGGCTTCCACGGCCTCTATGGCACGCTCCGGATCGATTCCAGTCCAGACGGCCGCCCACAGCGGCCAATGTTCGGCTTCGCCATTGGATGCGATTTTATCAGCTGCCAGCGCCGCAATCGCCGCACCAGGCAGCTGCGACGCCTGAACGATATTTAACAGATACAGCAAACGTTCGGGACTCTTCGTCGAATATGTTCCCAGCAACGTCACGATGTCTGGCGCAACCTTCTCCCATAACCAGTCACCATACCGGCTCAGGTCGTAAATGATGTACTGATTACTGACGTTTTGCTGGACGTTCTGAAATTCGAAAACGACCTCTTTCAAGATCATGGGCTTTATTAGGTCGATGTGGGTCTTTGACAGCGCCGGGAACCAGTCTGGAAACCCATTCAGCTCCGACATCGCGTACCGAAACGCCAGGCCTGCCTCTGCAGGCGGCATGCTTTGAAACAGCATCGGAGTTTCAGCGGCTTCGATAGTAAGTCCTGCGAGACCGAAAAGATCTGCGGCAGGAGTGATGTGCAGGACAGCACCCTCCGAAACCAGCTGAGGAACATGATCACGCCAGAACCGGACCATACCGTCTCGGAATGCCCGGGGCGTAACGGGACCGAATTCATGTTCAAGCGCGCGCCAATTGCAATGGGTCCATTTCGCGCTGCCCTTGTTTTCTTCAAGTGCGCGCATGCGGTTGTACAAGTAGTACTGCGATCGAGAGACTGCTGAGGGGTTCTCAAAGCCGGGGTCGCGCAAGGTGGCAGCTTGGGCCTCGAGCTTCCCAGGAGCCTCGAGCCGAGCCTTCTCCTCCCGCTGGCGACGCGCGGCAGAACGACGGCGCAAACGTGCATTGTCGCGATCCATTTTCTTGTGCTCTTCAGATTTCTTCGGGGGATTCATGAGCTCAGCCAGACGCACCTGAAGGGCACCGTCATCGCCGACGGCTTTTCTCAGCTGGCTTGCTCGACTGCGCTGGCGGTCGGTCACTACGTACAACCTGAACGCGAGCGACAGTGCAATTAACTTGTCATCGCCCATCGAGCGGTCTGAAATTGCCTGCACGGCACTTTCGAAATCGTCGCTGTCGAAGGACAGATAAGAGGCGACAACCAAGGCCGGCCAGTCTTCGGCCAGTCGTTCACCGTTCTCCGCCCTGTCCTCGCGCACCTGTCCCACGATGTGCCAAAACAAAGCTAGCTTCAGTTCAGGCCACTGCTGAATGGCCTCGACCAAGCCCAGCTTTTTGATGTCGAACGCACGAGCGTCGTATTCTCCGCTTACCTGCAGCATATGAAAGACATCGAGCGACTTGGGTTCGAATGCCGCATCGTCGCGTTCAAGGATCAAGCGGCGAATGGCTACTCCCGCAGCGCGGCTCAGCCATCGATAGCGCTGTGAGAGTTCGCAGTACCGGCGTTCGATGACCGGTGGGGAGGTCAGGAATTCATGGAGCATCTCGACCGCACGGTAGACCAGCCGCGACGGAACCCGTTCAAAAAACGAGGCGACTTCCCTGGACAGTCCCGTGCTCCCGTATTCGTTGTATTCCATCAAGCGCGGGATGCAATCCAACACCCACTGGAGCGTTTGCTCGTCCGGGTGCTGGACGTGGCTGACTAGGTCTGCCATGCACTCACGATCGAGTGCATCTTCTTGCGCCAGGAACGTAGTACGAATCGATGCCATGTCCTCTGACGTGCCCAGATCGGCGACAGCACGGAAAGCCGCGATACGCGAAGCGCTGTCGGCCGTGACTGTGCAGGCCACGCAGATCGCTTCCGGAAGCGCACCATCCAGACGGCCTTGCCAGACCATTCGCAGCAAGAAAAAAAGGTTGTCGTCGTTTTCCCGGTACTTTTGGATCAGGCGGCTCACGGTCGCAGTTATGTCGGGCGCAGCGAAACGTTGGATCGCGGCGAAGTCGGCCATCAATCTTGTTGATGCGCCGCTGGCAAGCTGATCACAGATCTGCTCCAACATGTTGCTTCGCACATCAGGTGGCAATTGAACCGGGTCTCCGCCTTCGAACACGATCTCGGGTGCTACACGGCGTACCCTGGCAAGAATGCGATTGTCGGCCATGGCAAGCCACGGTAGCAGCGGTCGTAGCGACGGCACAACCACCTCGATACAATACTGCTCTCGAAAAAACAGTCCTTCTACATTCCGGCGCGATACTTCCTGGCTGAGCAACTTGAGAAACCACTGACTTGCCAAGTACTCTTTCACCGAGCGATGGTGAAAGCGGACCGCGCCATAAATATCCTGGGCAAACAGCGGCCGCTGGAGCAGCGTGCTCATTTCCTTATCAGTCCAATCCGTCAGTACGGCGTCAAGTCTCAAGCCCTGAGCACTCTGGCCGCCGTCTGGTATTTGGACGATCTGCTGGTTCGTCAGCATCAGGGCAGCAGCAATGATCTGAACGCCGTGCAGGGTTCGGTCGCTCGTGAGAGGCAGTGCTTCAGCACGGGTCTGGTCTGGCTCCTTCAGTCGGCGCTTGACGCTGTTCTCCATCAAGTCGAGACGGGATCCAATGGCGCCGTTGTCGAGCCAGAACCCCGTCAGTTCATCGAGGTCCTGCGGCCGGGCAGTGAACGACCAGGCATCGGCACGCTCAATAGCATCAAGGAAGGTTTGTATATCGGTGATGCCCCTTTCTTCGGCGAATCGTTTGACCTGCTCGGAGACAAGATCCTCCAGCGCGACAATCTTGAAAGAGGACGGACTCGCAACGCTTGTTACCCGCTTGCGATCGCCTTTCATCTCGCCAGTCTGGCGCAACGGAACCGTAGCCTTTACATCGGCGACAGGGAAAAGCTTGCCGCACAATTCCAGATCGGTTTTCGGTCGCCAAGCAGGCGCACGCCCGGTAAGGAGCAGATGCATCCGCTGCTTTGCTGTAGACACTCGACTACTAACCTTGCGCATCGCCGTCTCGAAATCCTGTGGCGATCGCAGGCGCGACTCGTCGATAGAATCAAGCAGTATCCAGCCTTGCTCGGATGATGACAGCCATTCCTGGAATTCGTCCAGTGATCCTTCCTCGAATGCACTGTCGAAATCAACGACGATATGCTCCAGGCGCAGGAAAAACGCTGCCTTGCCGTCTGCTCTCAAGCTCCGGGCAGCTTCGCGGATTTCCTCCGTCTTACCCGAGCCTGCTTCGGAGAGTATGACCACACGTGGTTCAGCGAGCAGGTCGGGCAAGGTCAGCGTAGCGTTGCCCGGTGAAAGCGCTCTGGCGTCGTCACCTTTTTTT
Source organism: Massilia sp. YIM B02769 (assembly GCF_030411995.1). Classification (GTDB taxonomy): domain Bacteria; phylum Pseudomonadota; class Gammaproteobacteria; order Burkholderiales; family Burkholderiaceae_D; genus Telluria. Next base: position 139,858 of record NZ_JASNRC010000011.1, on the reverse strand, counting down.
TCGTCGCGCAGAAGTTCGCGAAAGGTCCGGTTTAGTTCTATGTGCATGAGTAGAATTTCAGTGGCAGAGATTCGACAACCCGTGAGAATGTAGCAGCATGAAGGAACAGTGGAATTAGCTGAACAAGTCCAATCCATTCTCGAGATAAGTGTACGGTGCACATCGCACTAGTTGCAAGTATAGGTAGCTCGCGCTTAACTAGACTGACCTTCGACTGGTCCGCGTACGTAATCGGCCAAACGCGCACGGGGGGGTTACTTGATGAACAATTCAGTCATTTGCTGAGTTAAACTAGCTAACGTATTGTCGGCTGAGCACAGGTAAATTGTCTGACCTCCAGTTCGTCAAATTGTGCATGACGACATCTAGGTTATGGAGGCAAACAGCACTAATTTACCCGCTGTTCACGGCAGATTTCTCAGCCAAAGCAGCGCAGGCGATCCAGAAAATTAGTGACGCCGGTTTTCAGTCGTCGCTGTCGTAAGTATTCCGGCGTCCAGTTGTAGTCCTCTGAATCAAGATATGATCTATCCTCAGGAGCAACGATGGCCAGTTACCCAGCCTATATTGATGAATCAGGAAACCATGATCTGGCGACCGAGAAAGATGGTGCGTCGCGATATTTTATTGTCCTGGCCGTGGTGGTCGAGCGTAACTCACTGCCTGCGTTGACGGCTGGCGTCACGCAGATAAAAGCCGACTACTTCGGCCAGGGAGAGATGAAATCCAGCCGGGTAAAGGAAGACCGCCGGATACGCATCCTGAGTGCACTGGCGCCACTCCCGTTCCGCTTCTATGCTGTCGCAGTAGACAAGTCGCGCGTAGATCGGGACAGCGGCCTCGCATACAAGACTTCGTTCATCAAGTTTGCCAATGGCCGGCTTTACAACGCGCTGTTCCAGAACCTCACGGACCTGACGGTGTACGCTGACGGCCACGGGGGCGCCGAATTCATCGAAAGCTTCAAGAAGTATCTGGAAACCGCCCATGCCCCTGACTTGTTCTCGCGTCCACAGGTAGAAGTCGTCGATAGTAGGCACGAGGTGCTGGTGCAGTTGGCGGACTTCCTCGTCGGTACGGCAGCCAAGATCTATGAAAACAAGGTAAGCGCCGAGGTCCGCAAGGTCTTCCTTGATTTCCTGGGCCAGAAGCGGATCAGGATCGACGAATGGCCGCCGCGGTTTGAAACCCATTACCCTGCCGCGCCTGGCACCAGCGATTTGAACCAGCAGGTGCGAACGATATCGCTTCGCGCCGCTACGCAATTCCTATGCGAGTTTGCCGAGGCTGAGGAAACTGAAGCCCGCATTCAGCATGCGTTCCTGAGCTATCTGCTGTTTCGCGCCCAGTTCCCTTCCGACGAAGAGTTCATGTCGACCCCGGAGCTGATCGAACACCTCGGCTCGCTCGGTTTCAAGGACGTCGACAAACATTATCTGCGGTCAAATGTCGTTTCGAAGCTGCGCGACCGTGGAGTGATCATTGCCAGCTCGCCGCGAGGCTACAAGATCCCCACGGGTTACTCGGACGTGATCGGCTTTGCCGAATTGGTTGATGGGATCGTTTCTCCGCTGTTGCAGCGCTTGCGACGCGCCAGCGACGTGTATGCGCTTGGAAGCGCGGGAGCGATCGATTTCCTGGGGGATGATCGATTCCGGCAACTGCGGCAGATTCTTGAAGTGGATTCGCTTGGCGGCCCCTCCCATCCCCGTGATCCGCACTGTGCTGACCAGCAAGCAATAAGATAAAAAACGAAAACTTGCACAAAGACTGCCGAGGCTCTTCCTTGGCTCAACATCTGTTTTCACTTTGTACCCTGTGCACGTACACCCCGGCGCATTCCGCGAGTCTTGCTACGTTCTGATGCAGATTGACGCTGTGATGCCTTGCGCATCAGTATTTTTGCGCGCGGCGTTTGGGCAGACATCCCACGTTGTGCCTTCGCTATCTGCTCACAAATTTTGGATGCATGGTTTTGCATCACGATGCTCATGGTGATCAAGTCGGCATTCTCCGTCGTGAGACAAAGTTCAGCGACCAGCATCGATAACGATGCGGTCGTATAGTGTGCTGCGACTTCACAGCCATATGCTGCAGGAACAACTGTGCTATCGGCTCCACTTACTTCAACACTTATCCGCGTCAGCGTGGCCAGCGCTCCACCATGAACCGTACTGTTTGCTCGCTGATAGCCACGCCTTAGAATATCGAGTCCTACAAGGCTCTCCAGCTCTCTAAACGTTGTCCGGGCACGGCCAAGCTCAATAGACGCCCACCCTAGATCTCCCCCAAAAGCCGATCCATATTTACTAGTCAATTGAACTTTTTGTCTGCGCAAGTGCGCCACAAAGCGATCACGGTCGCGGTCGCGGTCATTGTCCGTCCCACTGGCCCTGTCTATTTCCAAGAGTCGCAATTCCTCGATCTGGTGATGCGCCAAATACATTTCGGCACATCGATCCGGCTGCTTAGCTATGAACATGCTGATTACACAAAGCTCGTGAAGCGAACGCCACCGGGCCAGTGCCCCATCCGCATATCCTGCTTTTGTCAAAGCGACGATCTCGCCGACGATCTCATAGGCCCGGCCAACGAGTCGATTCAATGCAAATGCCGTGTTCGGTTGCTTGTAAGGACCACTCTGAAGGTCCTGCGCATGATGCCCCCATTCCAGCGCAAGATGCCTCAAAAAATCCAGTTGGTCGAATACATCACCCCAGATACGATGCACTGCCTTGGAACGGACTTCATGTGCCAGTTTGAGCTCGGCCATATGTTCGATCAGATGCTCGGACATATGGTCACTAAATATCCTGGCTACCGAAGCCAGCGCCTCTGGTATCGCTTCGGTTACCGCAGAAATGACATCATCCATGACCTCAGGCAGTGACTTCGTTATATCGTCGACGAGGGCTTGCAAGTTCACCTGCCTGTCGCTTTCGGTCGCGCCGAGAACACATAGCGGATCCAGATCAATTTCGAGTGCTCCATCCTCTGCGCTTAGAATTGCAGACGACAGTTGTTGAATTTCGTTCTCTGTCAGCAGAAGACTTCTCTGACTTGCCGCTTTGGCAAGAGCGATTGATAATATTCTCTTTTCGGAACTTACTTCAGCAACTTTACGGTCAATTGCATTTTGAATCCAAGTCATCTTTTTCATAGACGGCCCAAGCATTCCTAAATCCGCGGTATCATATCCGTGCGTTCAAAAAGGCATTTTTTACATGTTCCGTCACTTCTGCCACCGGGTCATTGAACTGACCGGATCCCGAGAAGCGCACCACACTGCGGCCCTGCAGAAAGCAGTGAAACTGATTTGTTGTTTATCTAAACGCCAGATACCCTTGTGACGACAGGCGCGGTGTTGCTGTCGCTGTCGCTGTCGCTGTCGCTTACAGAGCAATAATCTCTTTGGATTGCGCGATAAGTAAGCATAATCGCGAAAAGTCGTTTCCATCAATAATTCGTGCTTTACTGCGTCGGCCACTGGTATCGCCGTTAAATTGGAAATAAAAAGCCCCTGAAATCAGGGGCTTCGATGTGCTCTAATGCCTGAGCTCGCCAGCTCCTGCGGAGCCGTTATTTATTCCCACTCTATTGTAAACAAGACATTTTTATCTTTTATATTCAATGGCTTATTTTCCTGCTAATTGGTAATACCATGAAAAATACCATGCTCAGAAAAGGCTTAACAATATTTTGAAAAATTGCCTACTGAGCGCTGCCGCACAGCTCCATAGGCCGCTTTCCTGGCTTTGCTTCCAGATGTATGCTCTTCTGCTCCTGCAGCTAATGGATCACCGCAAACAGGTTACTCGCCTGGGGATTCCCTTTCGACCCGAGCATCCGTATGAGACTCATGCTCGATTATTATTATAGAAGCCCCCATGAATAAATCGCTCATCATTTTCGGCATCGTCAACATAACCTCGGACAGTTTCTCCGATGGAGGCCGGTATCTGGCGCCAGACGCAGCCATTGCGCAGGCGCGTAAGCTGATGGCCGAGGGGGCAGATGTGATCGACCTCGGTCCGGCATCCAGCAATCCCGACGCCGCGCCTGTTTCGTCCGACACAGAAATCGCGCGTATCGCGCCGGTGCTGGACGCGCTCAAGGCAGATGGCATTCCCGTCTCGCTCGACAGTTATCAACCCGCGACGCAAGCCTATGCCTTGTCGCGTGGTGTGGCCTATCTCAATGATATTCGCGGTTTTCCAGACGCTGCGTTCTATCCGCAATTGGCGAAATCATCTGCCAAACTCGTCGTTATGCATTCGGTGCAAGACGGGCAGGCAGATCGGCGCGAGGCACCCGCTGGCGACATCATGGATCACATTGCGGCGTTCTTTGACGCGCGCATCGCGGCGCTGACGGGTGCCGGTATCAAACGCAACCGCCTTGTCCTTGATCCCGGCATGGGGTTTTTTCTGGGGGCTGCTCCCGAAACCTCGCTCTCGGTGCTGGCGCGGTTCGATGAATTGCGGCTGCGCTTCGATTTGCCGGTGCTTCTGTCTGTTTCGCGCAAATCCTTTCTGCGCGCGCTCACAGGCCGTGGTCCGGGGGATGTCGGGGCCGCGACACTCGCTGCAGAGCTTGCCGCCGCCGCAGGTGGAGCTGACTTCATCCGCACACACGAGCCGCGCCCCTTGCGCGACGGGCTGGCGGTATTGGCGGCGCTGAAAGAAACCGCAAGAATTCGTTAACTGCACATTCGGGATATTTCTCTATATTCGCGGTTCAGCAGGCATGTCCCCTTTGAGGGCGACCCGACGACAGGATAATCGACCTTATGGTGCGCAAATATTTCGGCACAGACGGTATTCGTGGCAAAGCCAACGAAGGCGCGATGACGGCGGAAACCGCCTTGCGCGTCGGCATGGCGGCTGGCCGTGTCTTTCGTCGCGGTGACCACCGCCATCGTGTCGTGATCGGCAAGGATACGCGCCTGTCGGGCTATATGCTTGAACCCGCGCTCACAGCCGGTTTCACCTCGATGGGCATGGACGTATTCCTTTTTGGCCCGCTGCCGACAACGTATAGGAAGAATAAACGCCCTTTTCACCCAAGTCCAACAGCTTTGGACCGCAGTTGACTCTTTCGACACCCCTGCGATGCAACCCAATCCGGCTGACGGGGAGCCAGCAACGCTGAAAATTTACCCTCCTCTTTCCCACTAGCGGCTCCTTTTCCGACAACCAGCACGGCGGATCCCTGCCGCGGCGCTGTGAACGCAGCATTTTGATTGGTATCGTTGGCCTTCAGGCTCGTCAGTCAAACAGACCCAGGAGCAGCTCAGCCGGTGGCGCCCGGCTTTCGGGTAACGCCCTGGTCCCGCTGGTTTCGGCTTTGTGCTTCAGGTGATCAAGGATCTGCTTGATCACTATAGGGTCTTCAATGCAGGCGATGACTTTCATGGCGCCGCCGCAGCCGCTGCAGGTCTCGATGTCGATATTGAAAACACGCTTGAGCCGTTGCGCCCATGTCATCGACGCTCGCCGTTGTGCTGGTGTTGCCGGTTCATCAGCCACCCTGACCTTGTTGCCCCTGCCCCGTTTTGCCGGCGTGACCAACGCCCGGTGCCGACTGTTGGGTGCGAACACCCCGTGGAAGCGGGTTAGGTTGACTCTGGGCTTCGGTACCAGGGCGGCCAGCCTTGCAATGAAATCCAATGGTTCGAAAATGACGTGCGTGGTGCCGTCCCGGTACGGCGTCTTGAGCTGGTAGCGCACGTTGCCGCCTCGTGTTAACGACAGCCGCTTCTCGGATACCGCCGGGCGGCTGATGTACCGGCACAGCCGTTCGAGCTTCTTGCGTTCATCGGCCCTGGCCGCCACGCCGGCGTGCAGGCTGGACCCGGCTACCTTGCCAATCCCGTCACCGAACGGATCACCACTGGTCGGCAGAGTTTGCAAAGTGAACACCTTTCGCCCCGCCTGTGAACCGACAGCGATACGGTAAGTGATCGAGTGCCCCAGCAGGGGTGTCATCGGGTCGTCATCCACCGCATCCGAGGCCAGATAGCTGTTTTCGACATCCCGTTCCAGCAGGCCTTGCCGTTCCAGATAGCGACCCACCCGGTGGGCGATGGTGTGCGTCAGCTGGGTGAGCTCTGGGCTGGTCGGCGCCTTGACCCAGCGGAAACGCGCTGAGCCGTGGGATTGCTCGACATACACACCGTCGAGAAACAGCATGTGGAAGTGAACATTCAGATTGAGCGCCGATCCAAAACGCTGGATCAGGGTGACCGCGCCCGTCTTGGCCACTTGGTGGGTATGGCCCGCTTTCTTGACCAGGTGCGTGGCAATGACGCGGTAAACGATGCCCAGCACCCACCCCATGATCTCGGGCCGGCTGGCAAACAGGAAACGCAGCTGAAACGGGAAGCTCAACACCCACTGACGCATGGGTTGTTCAGGCAGTACTTCATCAACCAGCAAGGCGGCACTTTCGGCCATCCGCCGCGCCCCACAGCTCGGGCAGAAACCGCGACGCTTACAGCTGAAAGCGACCAGGTGCTCGGCGTGGCAAGACTCGCAGCGAACCCGTAGAAAGCCATGCTCCAGCCGCCCGCATTGGAGAAATTCTTCAAATTCCCGTTGCACATAGCCCGGCAATTCCTTTCCCTGCTCTGCCATAAGCGCAGCGAATGCCGGGTAATACTCGTCAACGATCTGATAGAGAAGGGTTTGCTCGGGTCGGTGGCTCTGGTAACGACCAGTATCCCGATCCCGGCTGGCCGTCCTGGCCGCCACATGAGGCATGTTCCGCGTCCTTGCAATACTGTGTTTACATACAGTCTATCGCTTAGCGGAAAGTTCTTTTACCCTCAGCCGAAATGCCTGCCGTTGCTAGACATTGCCAGCCAGTGCCCGTCACTCCCACTCGATTGTAAACAAGCACACAAAACCCTTTAGTGACAACAATTTGCAAGAACTATCAGGCTCAGTGCCATGAAAAATACCATGACCAGATCATGAGGTTGAACACGGCTTGCGCCGGCAGCGTTCACGCTCCTGGTCGGCGATCTCGCCCGGCTGCAATGCTAGCTCAGCATCGGTCATGCGCTCCAGCACGTCGCGTAGGCGGATGGTGCAAGGAATGGGCGGCAGCTCGAACTCATAGCCGCCGGCGATCATTTCGGCCGCAATCTCCTCGGTGATGAAAAACGGCTCGTCGTCTTGGTTCGGCTTCTTCATGCCCTTTCCTCCTGGCGCTCATCCTGGCCGACAGCGGCCAGGGCATCGGCTTCCGTCAATGCGTCCTCCACGAACGCGCCGTGCTGCTTCGCTTCGGCCTGGCTGACCTCGGCCCATATCCGTTTCACCTGGGCCGCACTGTACCCGGCCAGCTCGGCGGTCTTGTTGATGCTGTAGCCGGACTTGCGCAGCGCGACAACTTGGGCGCGGCGCTTCGGATCAGCACGGCGGCCCTTGTACCGCCCGGCCTGGCGGGCCAACTCAATGCCTTGGCGCTGGCGTTCGCGCCTGTCCTCGTAGTCGTCGCGGGCCATCTGCAAGGCCAGGCGAAAAAGCATGATCTGCACGGCTTCCAGCACGATCTTGGCGACGCCCTGGGCCTCGGCCGCCAGGTCGGATAGATCGACCACGCCAGGGACGGCCAGGCGTGCGCCTTTGGCCTGTATCGAGGCCACCAGGCGCTCGGCCTCGGGCAAAGGTAGGCGGCTGATGCGGTCGATCTTCTCGGCAATGACCACCTCGCCGGGCTGTAGGTCGCCGATCATGCGCAGCAGCTCAGGCCGGTCGGCGCGTGCGCCGGATGCCTTCTCACGGTAGATGCCGGCGACGTAGTAGCCGGCGGCCTTCGCGGCCGTAGTGATCGCCTCTTGGCGTTCCAAGTCCTGCGCGTCGGTGCTGACGCGCAGATAGACCCGCGCCACCATCGGCGCGGCTACTGGCTTCGTCCTGCGCATACTTGCGGGCTCCTTTGGGCATACTCAAATGCACCCATCTTAAACTGGCAGGCCAATTTATCACATATCGATCTAAATGCGCCTAGCTCATTTTTACAGCTTAAATGAGCTATTGAGCACACTCCATATTTCGACTATTATTGAAACATGGAAACGATAAATGCTGTAGCCGCCCTGGCGGCCATCGCTCAAGAATCGCGCCTCGCGGTGTTCCGGCTTCTCGTCCAGGCCGGCCCCGCCGGCATGGCCGCCGGAAAAATCAGCGAAGCGGCCGGCATCCCGCCGTCTTCGCTATCCTTCCACCTGAAAGAGCTGGCACACGCCGGCATGGTCACGTCGCGGCAAGAAGGCCGATTTGTGATCTACGAGGCGAACTTTTCGACGGCCACTAACCTGGTGGCCTTTCTCACGGAAAACTGCTGCGGCGGCCAGGTGTGCAACCTGTCTTGCACCACGGAAGCCGGGAAGGTGTTGGCATGAGACTTCGCCATCTTTCCGACCCCGATTCTTTGCCCGCTTTGGACAAATCCTTTGCCATCGAGCGCCCGGCGCTCGGGCTGGCACCCGACGCCCCGCCGGTGCGTATCCTGCTGCTGTATGGCTCGCTGCGCGCCCGCTCGTTCTCACGGCTGGCCGTCGAGGAAGCGGCCCGGCTGCTGCAATTCTTTGGCGCAGAAACACGCATCTTCGACCCGTCCGATTTGCCGTTGCCCGATCAAGTGCAAAGCGACGATCACCCGGCCGTCAAGGAGCTGCGCGCCCTGTCCGAGTGGTCAGAGGGACAAGTCTGGTGCAGCCCGGAACGCCACGGTCAGATTACCAGTGTCATGAAGGCGCAGATTGACCATCTGCCGCTTGAAATGGCCGGCATCCGGCCGACCCAAGGCCGCACCCTGGCCGTGATGCAGGTATCCGGCGGCTCGCAGAGCTTCAACGCCGTGAACACCTTGCGTCTGCTCGGCCGCTGGATGCGAATGTTCACCATTCCGAACCAGTCGAGTATCGCCAAAGCGTTCCAAGAGTTCGACGCGGCGGGCCGCATGAAGCCCTCGCCGTACTACGACCGAATAGCCGATGTGATGGAAGAACTGGTGCGCTTCACGGCGCTGGTACGGCCGCACCGTGAAGCACTGACAGACCGCTATTCCGAACGGAAAGCGGCCGGCCACGTCATCGACGAGGCCACCGATCTTTCATCCATCGCCATTGCTCCCCAGCCACTACCAGAAAGCGAAACATCATGACCGAAAGAATCTATAACGTCCTCATCCTCTGCACCGGCAATTCGGCGCGCAGCATCATGGCCGAAGCTCTCATCAACACGATGGGGCAAGGGCGCTTCCGCGCCTACAGCGCCGGCAGTCACCCAACCGGCAAGGTCAATCCCTTCGCCGTCGAAAAGGTGGAGTCGGTGAATTACCCGACCGAGAATCTGCGCAGCAAGAGCTGGGACGAGTACGCCACGCCCGACGCACCGAAGATGGACTTCATCATCACCGTCTGCGACAACGCCGCCGGCGAAATGTGTCCGGTGTGGCCTGGTCAGCCGATCTCGGCGCATTGGGGATTTGAAGACCCGGCCGCCGTCGAAGGCACTGACGCCGAGAAGCGCCGGGCCTTCGAACAAACCTTCCGGCACATGATGAACCGCGTCCGCCTGTTCGTGAATCTGCCTCTCAAAATGCTTGACCAGACGGCCATCAAGCGCGAGCTGGCGAACATCGGCAAGACCGAGCAGGAAGCATGAGCGCCGGCGCACAGGCCATCGCCGCGAAGCCGCGCCAGGCCCCGATGAGCGGCTTCGAGCGTTACCTGACGCTGTGGGTGGCCCTGTGCATCGTCGCCGGTGTTGCGCTCGGCCAGGGCCTTCCTGACGTGTTCCAGGCCATAGGCCGCATGGAAGTGGCCCAGGTCAATTTGCCGGTGGGCCTGCTGATTTGGGTAATGATCGTCCCGATGCTGGTCAAGATCGACTTCGGGGCGCTGCACCAGGTCAAAGAGCATTGGCGCGGCATCGGCGTCACGCTGTTCGTGAATTGGGCCGTCAAGCCATTCTCGATGGCCCTGCTGGGGTGGCTGTTCATCCGACAAGTGTTCGCTCCGTTCCTGCCGGCCGATCAACTGGACAGCTACATCGCGGGCTTGATCTTGCTGGCCGCCGCGCCCTGCACGGCAATGGTGTTCGTGTGGAGCCGCCTTACCAACGGCGACCCGCTTTTCACGCTCTCGCAAGTGGCTCTGAACGACGCCATCATGATCGTGGCCTTCGCGCCCATCGTCGGCCTGCTGCTGGGCATGTCCTCGATCTCGGTGCCTTGGGACACGCTGCTGATTTCGGTCGTGCTCTACATCATCGTGCCGGTGATCCTGGCGCAGCTCTTGCGGCGGCATCTGCTCAAGCAAGGACAGGCCGCCTTTGAACGGGCCATGCAGAAGATCGGGCCGTGGTCGATGGCCGCGCTGCTGCTGACGTTGGTTCTACTGTTCGCCTTCCAGGGCGAGGCCATCATCCGGCAGCCGTTAGTGATCGCCATGCTAGCCGTGCCGATCTTGATTCAAGTGTTCTTCAATTCCGGGTTAGCCTACTGGCTGAACAAGCGGGCGGGGGAAAAGCACTCTGTCGCCTGTCCTTCGGCCCTGATCGGTGCCAGCAACTTCTTCGAGCTGGCCGTGGCGGCCGCCATCAGCTTGTTCGGTCTGCACTCCGGCGCTGCATTGGCAACCGTGGTCGGCGTCCTGGTCGAAGTGCCGGTGATGCTGCTGGTCGTGCGCGTGGTGAATCGCTCGAAGAGCTGGTACGAACGAGGTTGAACATGAGTAGGAAAAAACTGAGGAAATGATTGCAGATTGCCGCGCCGGCCGCTTCCTGGCGCATTCGATCACTGACCTGGAACACCTAGTATCCATGCTTGCTGAGGTCGCCCGATGACAGACCCAAAGAACCTAGAGAACAGGCTGCATGAGAAGGCCGACCCGGCCCGCGCCGTTTCCACTGGTCGGGTGCGCTACACACTGGCCGAACTACTGGCCGACGCGGAAGCATCCGGGGCTTACCCGCTGCCGCCGGAGGAACGCGAATGGATGGATGCGCCGTCTGTGGGTCGGGAATGGCCAAACAGTGAAGATTGAAAAAGGCGGCCAGTTCGAGTGGCCGCCCTTTCGTCATTAGCTGCACGCTTGGCGCAAGGCGTTCATTGCTTCTTGAAAATCAGCCTGTGTCGCCCGGCCCGTTTCAGCTTGGTAGTACACCACCATAAAAGCATTAGCGACGGCTTCGGCCAATGGCCCAAGGCTCCGCGCTTCCGCTTGGTTGATGTACTCCAAAGAAGAAAGAATAGCCGCTGCTTGATGCACTGCTTGCCCTGGTTCGATAATATGTTGTGTTGTCATAATTCACCTCTCCAGTAGGTGTTGATTGAAAGTGCCGGGCTGGTTGTGGCCAGCCCGGTGCGCCTACAGGTACAGCCCCGCCGCCTCCGCGAATGCTGACCGCTCATTCCTGCCGCCATTAACCTCAATACTTATCGGCTTAGTTTCGCTCTCTCTCATAGGGTCTGGCCGTGATACAAAAGCGGCTGTTTCTGTCTCTGCATCGACCTCGGTCGATTGATCACCCAGCGGCGAAATAAATACCTGGCTGACTTCTTCCCTTGGCGCTTCATCCAGGGCCGCCAATGCGGCCATGTATGTTGATGTCGTCATCGTGCTAACTCCTGACTTCGTTACTATCTGGGCCAGAATCGGCGCCCAAGCTATTGCCCTCGAACTGGCCAGATTGGCTTGCTTCTTTCGGCTCCATGCTTTCGCGTATCGAAGCAGCCAGTTTTCCGCCTGTGGTTTCGCTCACTCGCTCCTGGAATCCCTGCTTCACTTGAGAGCCGACACCCTTGGCTAACTCGGAGGCCGTGCCTGTGGCCAGCTTCGCGGCCTTGGCAAAGCCGCCACCGCTTGAGCTACTGCCGCTGTCACCAAAGCCAGCCGCTTGGGCGAATGGGCTACTGCCAGCAGTACCCGCTTCACCACCACCGTTTCCGCCACTGCTGACAACTGACCCCATGCTGGACATGTCACCGCCGGTTTCCATACTCGCTGATGCTTTCTGAAAAGCCGCTTGGAGTGCACTTGCACCTCCGGCTGCACCGGCTGCGGCACCCATAACCGCTTTACCTGCCAGGGCAGCGCCGCCAGTTGCCATACTGGCCGCCGTCACCGCCGCCCCAACTGCCGCACCCGCACCGAAGTTTCCAATTCCACCGGCTGCGCCAATACCACCACCAGACACAAGACCAGAAATCATCGGCGGAACTTTGTTGACCAAGAAAAGCAAGATGACCGATATAACCAACATCACGGCCAGTTCCTGGGATGCCATGTTCTCGCTGATTTGCGTGTAGTAGTGATTGATGAACTCTTTGCCAATCGCAACCAGAAGCACCATTGCCATAAGCTGTGCGGCCAGGCCCAGCACGGTCTTGTAGTAATTGATCGCCATGTCGGAAGTCCAACGACTTCCACCAAAGCCAAGGAAGAACACACCGGCATACAACAGAATCCAGGCTGATGCGAGCAACAGCAACAGGTTGACCGCAATCAACGCCAGGACAAACAAAACAGCCAGGGCCATTAGCTCCATGACCAGAGCAGTTGCCATCTGCCGCCATCCCAGCTCCGAGGTGGCCTGTACTGTGCGGTTGTATAACTCGAAACCAAGATCAAGGATGCTGGAGGGCCCAAGATTGCTATTGGAAAGTCCCCCCGCCTGCGCGCCCAGAGTTTGCAATGACTGAACAATCGTACCGGCGATATTCATGCCCTGGTTCGCATTCGTCAGCAACCACCAGAAAAAGCCGGTGAAGATCGTGAAGCGAACGAACTCCGCGAAGAACTCGCCAATGTCGGCCTTGCGCAAAGCCATCATGCCGAATGTCCAGACCATCGAAATCACAACCAGCGTCCAGAACAAACGCGATGCAGCGGACTCAATAGCTGGCCCCCATGTTGCGGCAGCATCATGAAAACGCTTGAGCACATCATTCATAACACCGCTGCTACTTAGCTCCTGCGCCATTGCAGGTTCAGCCAGCACCATTGTGGCGACCATCATCAAGCCACCTAGAGCAATTTTCTTTCTCATGGCGACCACCTCAATAATCATCTTTAGGGCTGGGCTTGAACTCCCACTGACGCATCTGCTTGGCCTTCTGGAATGCTCTGCATTCCTCGGTAAAGGCCTCTCGGTTCGCTTCGCTGCGCATTTCATTCAGTGCTGCCTGGAACGCATCGGGGGCACACGTCGCCGCATTTGGTTCGGGCATCCTTTCCTGTTCACATCCAGCCAACAACAGCAACGTAGCCGCGGTAGTAAAAAAGATTTTTTTCATCTCACCGCCTCCCTAGTAGTTGTCTGCCGGACTCGGGCGAAACGTCCAGGTACGCATTTGCTCGGCCCTGGCATCACCTCGCGCCTCGGCATCGAGTTCTGCTGCAATCCGGGCTGCCTCCGCGTTGTGTTGGGCGGTCAACATGGTGCGAATCTGCAAGAGCTGATTGGCCTGCTGGCTGGCGAGCTGGTTGGCGTAGCCGATGGCCTGTAGCTGGCCAGTTGCACCCTGGGCCGCGCCTTGCAGCCGCTCCAGGGTACGGGCGTCATCCTTCAAAGCCTTTTGCTGGTCGGCAACGGTCTGGAACAGGGCATCGTTGGCCTTCTTTTGCGACTCTGACGCCAGGCGGCGGTTCTCTTCCATCGCTGCCTTTTCGGCCGGCGTGCATCCGCCGCTGCCGTTGAAGCATGGCGAGCTGCGGTAATAGGCCACGTCCTGAAACTTGGCCAGGTAACGATCCAGGCTGCCTAGCTGGTTCTCGTAATAGGCCAGCGTGTTTTGCGCGGCAATCAGCCGGTTGATCGTAGTCTGCGCCTGATCCCAGATATACGCGGCTGGGGCCATCGTGTTCTGGAGCTGATTTTCGTACTGCTGCAACTGGGTCTGGTACTGCTCAATCTGCTTGAGCGTCTGCGCCACCGACTCGATGGCCGTCATGATGTTCTGGGCCAGGTTGCCGCCGTCGATGACGGGGATACCAGCTTGCACAGGGGCGGTGGTAGTGGTGATAAAGCCGGTTGCGAGTGCAACGGCTAGAGCGGTTTTTTTAGCCGCTAAAATTTTGGACTTCATGGTCGTACTCCGTCGATGAAAAGAAGGCATTGCCTTGACCAAGCGTTGTGCTTGTTCTCGGCAACGTTTCATCGAAGAGCTACGCCACTAGCTGATCGGTATTGCCCTTGGCGCTGAGGCCCGGACTTACAAACGTAAAACTACTCTGTTTTTTTATCGCTTTCGGACAAGCCAACTTCCCGGCCAATCTCTTCAAGCTCTAGCGGCTGTACTGCCGCCGTCAGTATTTCGCGTATTTCCGCGTCGGTGCTCCTATCGTTGAGCGCTGCTCGAACTTTCAACGCACGGTGCACCTCGGCGGGTAAATTCCTGATAAGCACATTTGCCATATCAATACCCTTTTGGTGTACCCGACAACCATGCTATCAAAGATATTAAAAATAGCAAGACCTATACTCTTGCAACCGGCGGTAGCCGATCAGCCCCGCAGGGCAGGATTCCCGTTGAGTGCCCCCGGCGCGAATAAGGGACAGTGAAGATAGATAACCGGCTTGCCGGTTAGCTAACTTCACCCATCCTGCCCGCATTTCACCCACTATTGAAAATCTAGCGCATATCGAACGTAAAGCGTTTTATCGTCAAACAAACACCGATTCTTGGCAACATAACCGTAATCGTCACCAAATCGGCCTGCAATCGACATAGTCGCTTCAAAATCGCTGCTCAATCGGCTTTAAATCGGAACCTAAAATGCCAACAATCGACACAAACCATTCGCCCCGATGGGGCGAGTTGGACGCCAAAAAAGAAGGGCATAACCCGCCCCTCAAGTGTCAATGAACACAAGAAATTTGCCTCCCCTCCCGTCATACCACTAAGGCGACGTATTGATACTTGAGGGGCAACCTTTCCTGATGTTGACACCTTCACGCAGGTTACTGGTTATGGGCGTCCAACACACACGGCTCATTCCTGCTTGGTAATAATAAGAATAATAATCTTCTTATTATTCTTACCGAACGAATGGGCACTGCTTAGCCATTTCACGTTTCGAGCCAAGGTTTCAGTACAGATAACTACAAGTGCACACAGCGGCCCTCCAGCACCGTTAGACGCAGATTCTGCTTCAGCTCATGGAATAAGGGACTCCGGGTTGTTTTCCCCTCTCACAAGGCGTTTCAGCGGCCACTGAAGCCGCCTTCTCTTCTTGGCGTTAAACCATCGGCCTATGGCCGATTGATAAAGCCCGCCAGGGCTTTATTGGCAAGGTCAGAACGCGCCCTCAAGGCGCGAGCTGCACCGCGCATGATGGATTATCTTTAGATAATCTTGGATGGATTTCCCAAACTGCCCGCAAAGCAGCGCACCGTCTGGGTTTTCCAAATTGGGACGGGGAACGTTACGACGGCAGAAGGGGAGCGTTACGACGGTAACAAGGGAACGTTACGACGGTAAACGGGTGCAGTTGCCGTGGGGCCAGGCCTCTTGATCTCCCATTTTCCCTTGGCGTATTCGTTCACTACCCAACCCACGGCGGCAAGTTCGGCCAGTGCCTTCCGGGCAGTCTGACGGCGTTTTTTCATAGCTTCGGCATTGGCTTCATCTGGCCAGACATAGCCGCAAAGCGTGTCCAGTTCCACGCGCCCGGATTTGCCGGGGTCGATCCAGCCGCATAGCCGTTGGTGCATCAGCCGTGCCGGATCAGTCTGTAGCACCCGCACTTCCGCCATGTCGATACGGGCATATGGACGATGCCCCAGGATCGCTTCGGCAATACGCGGATTCAGGGCAACCCATAGCCTGCCGTCCGTCTCGTCAAAAGCATGACTCATCAGGTGGAACGCGGCTTGCCGCCGTCCCTTCGTCACAAGGATGGTGACGTTCGACATGCGCAGCAGGCTGGCTTTGAGCGCCTTGATGTTGTCGCCGCTATCCGTCATGCCCGTTTCTGAGAGCAGTTTGGTCAGGCTCTCACGAACCACCAAGCCGTCTTGCTCAATGGCTTCGAAACGGGGTTCAAGGAATAGCCGTAGCTGTCGCCCCGTCTCACTGGTCGGTTCCGGGGTTAGCAAGATGCCGTTCGGGCCGCCAAGGGCCACGATGCCTTGCAAAAGACGCATATCATCGGCCCCGAGAGGTTCGAATCCGACGAAACGCATGGATTCGTCCTCGCCAAAGGTGTAGGTCACGTCCAGCTTGCAGCGTTTGCGATCGCCACGCTTGAGGCTGCGGAACAGGCCAGGTGCCAAACAGTGCGCGGGATCATGTCGGACGTGGGTCAGGTCATGCTTAGGCTTCTTCACGCTGTCTCCTTTTCACCTTGCACTGCCGCTCCAGTACAGCAGGCTTCAACACGCCGCCGTCGTGCCGTCTAAACCAGAGTTCTTGAAAAGGTGCGCCATAGTTGGCCTTGCTGACGCCAAAGCGGACAAAATACCCACGCTGACAATCATCGACCCCCAGTATCTCGGCCTCGCCTTGCGTCATGCCGGATAGGTACGATTGCCAACGGATGTTATCAACCAGTACGGACGATCCACGACTGGCCTGCTGTTGATCGCCCGACCCCATCATGGCTGCGCTTTTACTCGCGTGGTGCAGAAACACAATGGAGCAGCCTGTATCAGCGGCTATGGCCTCCATGTGCCCAACAACCTGCGCCATCGGCCCGCTAGCGTTCTCCTCCTCAATGTGGAAGCGCCGCAAAGTGTCCAAGATCATCAAGCGACGACCTTCAGCGGCTCGTTTGAGAGCATCGAACCAGCTAGCAGCCATGATGTTTGGGCATTTACCGATCAAGGGTTCAATGAGCAAACCATCAGCCACGGCTTGCCGTTCCGCTGCGCTGAGGTGTGCCCCAAGGGCGTGCAGACGATGGTGAATAGCGGCCGGTGGATCTTCAGCAGGCAGATAGACCACTTGCCCGGTGGGAAACTCGCCTATTTCAAGTAAATCAGGCCCGCCTGCAATCTGTGCAGCCAATTGAAGGGCCAACATGGATTTACCAGCCCCACCAGGCGACACAAGAGCACCAACAGTGCCAGCAACCATATTAGGCAGAACATAATCAATGGGTGGCGGCAATTCCGTGAAAGCCGCCATAAGATCAAGAGCCATATAACTAGCCCTCTATAGGGCCAGGTCGCGCAGCTTGATCACCCGATGATTTACGTGCCTCAATCCACTCTTCGACCTCTGACAAATCCCAGGCGACATTTCTATTGGTTAACGCGATACGGCGTGGAAAATCCCCTCGCTGCTCCAGGTTATAAATTGTTCGTGTCGAAAGCGGGATCATCTCCAGGAGCTTCTTCCTGTTGATGAGGGTCTTTATATTTTGCATGGGTCAATACCTCTCAAATGAATAGTTGCTATTCATCGAGTAGCTGCGCGAAGCAGCTAATCGGTAATTGACCTGCCCGATGCCAATGGCGGCCTTATTTATAAATTCACGGCATCAACTTCAATGCTATCAAAGATAGCAAAAACATCAACCCTTACTGCCTCCCGAAGTCCACTCATCAATCATATCGGCCCAATCCTGCAACATCGCCGCCCGCTGCTCGCGGTACTCAGCCTTGTTGTAGACAGCCCTCACGCCCTTCTGCTCGTGCGCCAGGCACTTCTCGATCCAGTCGGTGTTGTAGCCGGCCTCATGCAACAGCGTGCTGGCTGTGCGCCGCAAATCATGCGGTCCGAACTTGGTAAGTGACTTCCCATCTTTCTGCGCCGCCTTGTAAGTCAGCGTCAGCACCTGGTTAAGTGTGGCAGCGCTCATCGGCGCATCCGAGTCGTACCGTGATGGCAAAACGAAGTCGGAACCACCGGCAAAGGTTTTCATGGCAATGAAAATATCCAGAGCCTGCTGGGACAGAAATACCAGGTGCGGGTTACGGCGTTTCATCCGCTCCTTTGGAATCGTCCACAACGCTTCGCTGAAATTGATCTCGCTCCAGGTCGCATTGGTCAGCTCGCTCTTGCGCACCATCGTCAGCAATAACAGCTTGGCCGCCGCACGGTTTGTTGGGCTTGTGCCCACTCGCTCCATGTACTGGTACATCAGCCCAATTTCTTCTGGCGTCAACGCTCGGTCACGTGGCTCGAATCGAGCGATGCTTGTTGGGCGCACCAGTTCTGCCGGGTTTTCGACCTTCTGCCCACGCTCGATGGCCCAGCGAAATACCTGCAACACGATTTCACGCACATGAACGGCGGTGGCCGGTGCGCCTCGCTCAACAATGGCATCAGCCAGCGCCCGCAAGTCTTCGTGGGTGATCTCCACCAGCTTCTGATTGCTGAATTTCGGCTTCAGCTCACGCTCATAAACCGAGCGGCGCATATCGCGGGTGGAGTCGGCCATCTGGTAGCCACGCAGCCACTTCTCCGCCCAGGCACCGAACGTCTCTGCATCTTTCACCCGCGCCTTGTCTCGGGCTTTCTCCTTGGCCGGCGACTTGCCCGCCGCAACCATCTTCTTGGCGTCACCCAACAGCTCGCGGGCTTCGGCCAGGGTGATGCCACCGACACCATAACGCCCAAAGGTGATGGTCTCCTGCCGACCGTTGATTGAGTAGTTGTAACGGAACGAGATGGAGCCGGCTGGAGTCACTGCCACATAGAGACCTTCCCGGTCATTCACTTTGTAGAGTTTGTCCCTGGGCTTGAGATTGCGCAGCTTGGTATCGGTCAGCATGTACCTTGTCCTTCTTCGTCTCCGATACCATGCTGAAAAAATCTCGAATTTATCGTATTTTTTCTTACGAAACAGTAACTTATAGAATATTAATACCATGAACACACAAAAGAACGCAGCATGGTATCGGCATCAATCATGGCATCGCCAAACCATAATACCAGCTTTAATGCCATGCTCAAACGGTGCTTGGCGCTTCCTCCCGTTGCCAGATCGTGCCAAACACAAACAAAAAAAAGCCCGCAATTACGCGGGCTTAGCGGCATTTCATGCCATCAGGTGCCTGGCTGTGCCAGACGCGGAATCATTCCCACTCAATCGTCGCCGGCGGCTTCCCCGAAATATCATACACAACGCGATTCAACCCACGCACCTCGTTGATGATCCGGTTCGACACTTTACCCAGCAACGAATGCGGCAAATGCGCCCACTGCGCCGTCATGAAGTCCAGCGTCTGCACCGCGCGCAGCGCGACGACGTATTCATAAGTACGGCCATCGCCCATCACGCCGACCGATTTCACCGGCAGGAACACCGCAAACGCCTGCGACGTCGCCTCGTACCAGTTCACCGGCGCCTTGCCCGGATCGATCCCGGCCACCGCTGGCAGCTCGAACGGCGTATTCCTCAGCTCTTCGATGAAGATCGCATCCGCCTCGCGCAGCAGGTCGGCGTATTCCTTCTTTACTTCACCTAGGATACGCACGCCCAGGCCCGGCCCCGGGAACGGATGACGGTAGACCATGTCATGCGGCAGCCCCAGCGCCACGCCGAGTTTTCGCACTTCATCCTTGAACAGTTCGCGCAGCGGCTCCAGCAGCTTCAAATTCAAGGTCTCAGGCAGCCCGCCCACATTGTGGTGGCTCTTGATCGTCTGGCCCTTTTTACCTTTACCGGCCGACTCGATCACGTCCGGATAAATCGTTCCCTGCGCCAGCCACTTCGCGTTGGTCAGCTTGCCCGCCTCCACCTGGAACACTTCGACAAATTCGCGGCCGATGATCTTGCGTTTCTGCTCGGGATCGGTCACGCCGGCCAGGTGGCCCATGAACTGGTCTTCGGCATCGATGCGCAGCACCTTGACGCCGAGGTTCTTCGAGAACATGTCCATGACCATCTTGCCCTCGTCCTTGCGCAGCAGGCCGTGGTCGACGAACACGCAGGTCAGCTGGTCGCCGATGGCGCGGTGGATCAGGGCTGCGGCCACGCTGGAATCGACGCCGCCGGACAGGCCGAGGATGACTTCATCTGAACCGACTTGCGCGCGGATTTTTTCGACAGCTTCGCCGATGTAGTCCGGCATGTTCCAGTCGGATTTGCAGCCGCAGATCTCGTGCACGAAGCGGCCGATGATGGCTTCGCCTTGCGTGGTGTGGGTGACTTCCGGGTGGAATTGCAGTGCGTAGAAGCGGCGCTCTTCGTCGGCCATGGCAGCCACCGGGCAGCTGTCGGTCGAGCCCATCAGCTTGAAGCCTTCCGGCATTTCCAGGACCTTGTCGCCGTGGCTCATCCAGACCTTCAGCATGCCGTGGCCTTCGCCGGTGACGAAGTCGTTGATGCCGTTCAGCAGCCTGGTGTGGCCGCGGGCGCGCACTTCGGCGTAGCCGAATTCGCGTACTTTGCCGTTTTCGACCTTGCCGCCGAGCTGGGCGGCCATGGTTTGCATGCCGTAGCAGATGCCCAGCACCGGGACGCCGAGTTCGAACACGGCTTGCGGGGCGCGTGGGGAGTCGCCTTCCAGGGTCGAGTTGTGGCTGCCCGAGAGGATGACGCCGGAGGCGCCGTAGTTGCGGACGAAGTCGTCGCCGATGTCGTAGGGGAAGACTTCGGAGAAGACGCCGGCGTCGCGCACGCGGCGGGCGATCAGTTGGGTGACCTGGGAGCCGAAGTCGAGGATGAGGATTTTGGAGTGCATTGAGGCAGTCAAAAAGTAAGAATGTTGTGGTCGCCGGTAGATGCGTGTCGCGGATGTTCACATGGCGAGCGGTGGGCACGAGTGCCCACCCTACAAAGGCGGCTGAGCGCAGATTAATACCAAAAGCGGCCGTTATCGGCCGCTTATCAAGCATTATTCCGAACGGTAGTTCGGCGCTTCCTTGGTGATCTGGACGTCGTGGACGTGCGATTCGCGCATGCCGGCCGAGGTGATCTCGACGAATTCGGCGCGCTCGCGCAGTTCGTCGATCGTCGCGCAGCCGCAGTAGCCCATCGACTGGCGCACGCCGCCGACCAGCTGGTAGATGATCGCCAGCACGCTGCCCTTGTAGGCGACGCGGCCTTCGATGCCTTCCGGGACGAACTTCTCGGCCTTGGCCGAAGCATCCTGGAAGTAGCGGTCGGCCGAGCCTTCGGCCATCGCACCCAGCGAACCCATGCCGCGGTAGGACTTGTAGCTGCGGCCCTGGTACAGGATGACTTCGCCCGGCGCTTCCTCGGTACCGGCGAACATCGAGCCCATCATGACGGTGGAGGCGCCTGCCGCCAGGGCTTTCGAGACGTCGCCCGAGAAGCGGATGCCGCCGTCGGCGATGCAGGGCACGCCGGTGCCGGCCAATGCTTCGGCCACGTTCGAGATCGCGGTAATCTGCGGCACGCCGACGCCGGCGACGATACGGGTGGTGCAGATCGAGCCTGGGCCGATGCCGACTTTCACGGCGTCCGCGCCGGCCTCGACCAGCGCCTTGGCGGCGGCCGCGGTGGCGATGTTGCCGCCGATGACGTCCACGTGCGGGTAGCGGGTTTTAATCGTCTTGACGGCGTCCAGGATGCCTTGCGAGTGGCCGTGGGCGGTGTCGACCACCAGCACGTCGACGCCGGCAGCGACCAGCAGTTCCACGCGTTCGCGGTCCTTCTCGCCCACGCCGACGGCGGCGCCGACCAGCAGCTTGCCCTGCGCGTCTTTCGATGCGAACGGGTGCTCGTGCGACTTCAGGATGTCCTTCACGGTGATCAGGCCGCGCAGCTCGAAGGCTTCGTTGACGACCAGCACGCGCTCGAGGCGATGCTTGTTCATCAGGCGCTTGGCTTCTTCGGTGTCCGCTTCCTCGTTGACGTACACGAGTTTTTCGCGCGGGGTCATCTTGGTGCGGGTTTCCGCATCCAGGTCTTCCTCGAAACGCAGGTCGCGGTTGGTGATGATGCCGACCACCTGCTTGCCTTCGACGACAGGGAAGCCGGAGAAACCATGCTGGTGCTGCAGGGCGATGACGTCGCGGATGGTCATCGTCGGCGGGACGGTGATCGGGTCGCGCAACACGCCGGCTTCGAAGCGCTTCACGCGCGCGACTTCTCTAGCCTGGTCGGCCGGGCGCAAATTCTTGTGGATAATGCCGATGCCGCCTTCCTGGGCCATCGCAATGGCCAGGCGCGCCTCGGTCACGGTGTCCATGGCCGCGGACAGCAGCGGGATGTTCAGCGTAATGTTCCGGGTCAGCTTGGTACGGAGGGAAGTGTCAGCCGGAAGAACATTGGAGTAGGCCGGGACGAGCAGCACATCATCGAACGTGAGTGCTTTTTGGAGTAGACGCATAGCATTTTCCTATAGGCGCAAAAGTGAATTATACAGAAACCTGTGGTTCTCGGCGCACGGACCCTCGAAATTAATACCAGCCCAGCCTTATCCGCGATTGACAGCCGGGGTGAATCATGGCGAAATCTCGAATAGTTACGTAAGGAAATATTTGATGAAGCACTCCTCCCCTGCTCCACTGTTGCGCCGTGTCGCCGCCGTCGCCCTGCTGTTTGCCGCCGGCCTGGCCCAGGCGCAATTCGTGTGGGTCGATCCGAAAGGCGTGCGCCATTATTCCGACCAGCCGCCTCCGCCGGGCACGCCGCCGGCGCGCATCCTGAAGGCGCCTGGCCTGCCTGCGTTCGCAGCCCAACCGGCATCGGCCAGCGCCGCTGCCGCCAAGCCGGCGCAGCCGCCGTCCGCGCCTGCCCAGCCTCCGGGAACGGCCGCTGTCACGCCAGGCGCCCCGGCCGACGGCACGGCTGCCAAGGCGCCGAAAGGCCCGCAGACCCTGGCCGAAAAGGACGCCGATTTCCGCAAGCGCCAGAAGGAGAGCCAGGAAGCCGACCTCAAGGCCCAGGAAAAGGCGCGCATCGACGCGCAGAACGCCGAATACTGTTCCGAGGTCCGCAAGGCCAAGCAGATGTACGACTCGGGCATCCGCATTGCCGAAATGGGCCCGGATGGCCAGAAACGCTATCTCAGCGACGCCGAGCGCACCCAGCGCAGCGCCCGCGCCGGCGCCATGGCGGCCGAGTGCCGGTAACCTTCAAAATCCTCATTTTTCATAGCTAAATAGAAAGATTGTAATTTTACTGGCGCTCAAATTCGACAAATGCCACAATCCTGACCTTGACGGAGGATGAGTTATGGACGGCGTGGCAATTGCAGCGGCAGGCATCGGAATATTGGCGGGAGCTGGACTGACCGTCCTTGCCGCTGGGCTTACCGGTCGTCTTCAGCGCGTTCCCGCCCCTCTACTTAGAGATCCGGCGAGCGAACGACGCAAGGATGCGCTGGGCGCCGGCCAGCGGGTCAGCGTACTTGAACATGTACTCGACCTGGCAGGTATTGGCACTTATACCTGGGATCTGGAGAGCGATCAGCTCAGCTGGTCGTCCTGTAGCTACCGCATGTTTGGACAGCAGCCCGGTTCGCCCGTGACTTATGCCATGTTCCGGTCTCTTATCCACTCTGAGGATCTGGCGGCGGTCGAAGACGCGCTTGCCGCTTCATCGCGCGACCGCACCGACTACCAGATGCGCTATCGCCTTGTCGTCGGTAGCGATCAGGTTCGGTACATCCAGAGTAGCGGCAGGTCGTCTATGGCAAGGAAGGCAATCCTACGGGTTTGAACGGCGTCGTGATCGACGTCACGGAGTTAACCCAAATGCAACTTTCGAAGCAACACCAGGAGATGGAATTGATGGTGGTCGCCGAAAATTTGCCGGACATCATCAGCCGCTTCGACGGTGATGGTCGCTTCCTATTCATTTCCAAGAAAATCGAAGAGTTGACCGGCCAACCCTCTTCGTTCTATATCGGCAGACGGGTCGACCAAAGCGGCTTCGACTATCCCTTTGCGACACGCTGGAACGCAGTCCTCGATGGGGTGATGCGCAGCAAATGCGAGCGGGAGTTCGACTTCGACTTCACGGACCGGCATGGTGCGGACCGTTTTTTCATTGCTCGTGCGGTTCCGGTGCTCGATACGTCCGGGCGGCTGCTGAATATCCTGGTCATCTCGTCCGACCATACCGAACGAGAGCGCGCGGCCGCGCAAACGCGGGCGATCAGTGAAGCCTTGCGCGTCGCCGACCGCCGCAAGAACGAGTACTTGGCCACCCTCGCGCATGAGTTGCGGGGCCCGCTCGCGCCGATATCCTCCGCCGTCCAGCTCATCAAGTTGTCATCGCATAGGCCGGCACGCGAGAAAGCCCGCGAAGTCATCGAGCGCCAGGTTGCCAGCCTGTCAGCCCTGATCAACGACCTGATGGAAGTTGGCCGCATCAGCGCGGGCAAGATCGAGATCGAGAACAAACCATTGCCGCTACAGCGAATAATGGAGCGCGCATCGGAAAGCGTCACTCCACATCTGAGTCTTAAACGCCAGCAGCTCGACCTCCGGATGCCGGACGATGACATGTGGATCATGGGGGACGAACTGCGTCTGGTGCAGGTGTTCACGAACGTGCTGACCAATGCTTCGAAGTATTCTCCACCCGAGACCACGGTGAAGGTCGAACAGCTCAGTGTGAATGGCAAAGCGGTGGTGAATATATGCGATCAAGGCATCGGCCTGACCGAATCGCAAATGCAGGACGTATTCGACATCTTCGTACAAGTGCATTCGGTAGGTGTGCAATCCCAGGGTGGGCTGGGGATTGGCCTCAGCCTGGTCAAGCAGCTGGTGGAACTACATGGCGGCGATGTATCGGTCTCCAGCGATGGCCTCGATCAGGGAAGCTGTTTCACCGTGACCTTGCCGCTGACGCAGGCACGCGAAAGCAGTTCGCAACAAGGCGCCCCGTTGTCGTCGGCACCCACGCCGCTAGACATCCTGGTTGTCGACGACAACGTCGACGGTGCAACAACGCTTGCCACCCTGCTCGACGCAATGGGGCATCGCGCCGTGACGGCATTTACCGGACACGATGCCGTCCGTATCGCCCAGTCGCAACAGCTGGATATGGCGTTCATCGACCTCGGCCTTCCAGATATCAGTGGTGTGCAAGTTGCTTTGACTATCAGGGCGACGTCAACCGGCCGGAAACTGCCACTGTTCGCTCTGACTGGACTTGGACGCGATGAAGATTTCTTCCTGACGCGTTCGGCGCAGTTCAATGAACACTTGGTCAAACCGCTGTCCATGGACGAACTGCTGCGCATCACCGAAAGTGTTGCGAACACGAACAGGACAGTTTCATCATCAAACTGACACCGCATGCGCGCTAGCGCCCCTCACTGCGTTTATCGTGCCGGTCGAGTAGCGCCAGCGGCGCACTCACCACGCGGTTGCGGCCTGCGGCCTTGGCCGCGTACAGCGCCTTGTCGGCGCGCGCCATCAGGCCGGTGATGCTTTCTTCTTCCTCCAGCATCGCCACCCCGATACTCACCGTATAGGCAACCGGAATCATGCCCGGCGCCGGCTGCAGCGCGCGGTCGAGCGCGGCGCGTACGCGTTCGGCCACCGCCAGCGCGGTCTCCAGGTTGGCGTCGGGCAGCAGCACGGCGAATTCCTCGCCGCCCAGGCGCGCGCAGTAATCGATGCGGCGGATGACTTCCTGGGCATGCCGCACCAGGTCGCGCAGCACCTGGTCGCCGACGGCGTGGCCGTGGGTATCGTTGATGCGCTTGAAATGGTCGACGTCCATCAGCAGCAGGCCGAGGCCGCTGTTGCGGCGCGCGGCACGCGCATGCTCGCGCTCGGCGGCGGCGAAGAAGGCACGGCGCGACGGTGCGCCGGTCAGGTGGTCGTGGTCGGCCGCGTAGGCCGTTTCCGAAATCACCTGTGCATTCGACATCATCACCGCGCCCAGGGTCAGGGCCGGCAGCGCCAGCGTGCCGAAACCGAAGAACACCAGGTTGTAGGTGGAAGCGTCGAGGAAGACCATGGGCGACCACGCTTCCATGCCATAGAAGGCCGCGCGCGACAGGTGGATGGCGCCCACCACCGAGGCGGCGATGCGGGTAAAGGCGAAGGGGTAGCGCAGGCGGCGGTCGGGCGGCACCGGCAGGGTGATGGCGATCGCGAAGCAGATGCTGGCGTAATAACCCGACACCGCCACCGTGCGCAGCGGCAGCGAATCCCAGCCGTAGTGGAAGACGGCCACCGCCAGCAAGGTCGCCGCGCCGCCGATGAACAACAGCGGCTCCGGCACGCGCAAGCCCACGTGGCGCCGGAAGCCGGCGTACATCAGCGCGATGGTGGCAATGTACATGCCGTTCGCCACTTCGATCGACAGCAGGTCGGGCATGATGCCGCGCGAAGCGAACAGCAGCAGCGCGATGACGGCAAGCGCATTCGCCTGGCCCCATTCGCGGATACCGGCAACCTTGCTGCCGGCCAGCGACGACAGCACCAGCAACATGACCACGGAAAACGCGGTGGTAACCAACAGGAGACTCAGGGCATTCGGCATCGGGGACAGGAAGTGGGCCGGAAGAATAGCGGCAAGCCGCAGGCAGCGCTTCCCCTGCCGATGCCGGCGGTGCGCCGTGCGCCGTGGCCGGAAGCCGGGTCGGTCCCGGCGCAATCGAAAGGAAAGCCCGTCATGATAACAAGAAATATCTACCTGTTATCAACTGGTTGCATCGTAACAACTAAGTTATGTCGTTACGCATGATAATCATGCCAAGCTTACCAGTCCGACAAAATGAACGGTTCACGCTTCTGGCGGACGCCAACATGGGGTCCCTCAGCCGCATGCGGCGCGGGCCGCCGGGTTGGGCGCTGCCGGGTGTGCGCCAGCTTGCGCGCTGACCACGCGGTTGCGTCCGCCGGCCTTGGCTGCGTACAGGGCCGCATCGGCCCGGGCCATGAAGCCGGCGAAGCTGTCGTCTTCCTGGAGCATCGCCACGCCGATGCTCACCGTGTACGGCACCCGGGCTGCACCCGGCGCCTCCTGCAGCGAACGGTCGAGCGCGGCGCGCAGGCGTTCGGCCACCGCCAGCGCCGTGTCCAGCTGCGCATCCGGCAGCAGCACGGCGAATTCCTCGCCGCCCAGGCGTGCGCAGACGTCGACCTTGCGCACGACGTCCTGGGTCACCGCCACCAGTTCGCGCAGCACCTGGTCGCCGACGGCGTGGCCATGGGTATCGTTGATGCGCTTGAAATGGTCAACGTCGAGCAGCAGCAGGCCCAGGCCGCTGCCGTGGCGGCGGGCGCGTGCCTGCTCGTGCTCGGCCACCGCGAAGAAAGCGCGGCGCGTGGAGGCGCCGGTCAGGTAGTCGTGGTCGGCGGCATGCACGGCATCGGACACCATGCGCGCGTTCGCCATCATCACCGCACCCAGGGTCAGGCCGGGCAAGGCCAGCGTGCCGAGGGCGAAGAAGACCAGGTTCTGGGTGGTGGGTTCGAGGAAGGCCGCTGGCACGTCGGCCTGGAAGGCATAGGCGCAGCCGCGCACCAGGTGGCCCAGGGCCAGCACCAGCGCCGCGCACCGGGTGTAGAGGTAGGCGTAGCGCAGGCGCGCATGGGAATGCGTGGGAATGGCCAGGCCGATCGCCAGGCAGATGATGCCGTGGAATACCGACACCACGACCGTGCGCAGCGGCAGCGAGTCGAAGCCGACATGGAAGACGGCGACCGCCGCCACCGTCAGGGCGCAGCCGGCGGCCAGCAGCCGCACCGGCACCGTGCGGCCGAGGTGCAGCCGGAAGCCGGCCAGCATCAGGCAGATCGCCACCGCGAACAGGCCGTTGGCCACTTCGATCGACAGCAGGTCGGGAACGATGCCGCGGCAGGCCGACAGCGCCAGCGCCAGGATGGCGAGCGCATTCGCCTGCGCCCATTCGCGCACGCCGGCGATCTTGCTGCCTGCCAGCGAGGTCAGGACGAACAGCATTACCACGGCCAGGCCGGTGGTAATCAGCAAGAGACTCAGGGCACTTAACATAGACGGGGCAGCAAAAGCAGGCGTGGCCCTGCCGGCAGTCGCCTGGCGCGGCAGGCACGGTACCGGGCGCGGAACATGCATGCGCCGCCGGGAAGGCGGGCGGCGCATGGACAATCATCTTACCGCAAAACAATAGCCTTGCGAGCAATAAGTTCCTGCTTGCCGCTTACCGCAGCGGCACGATGACGGCGGGGAGCGGCCGGGGAGCCGTCCTGCACCGCCGCGCTCAGGCGGGTGCGCGTGGCGGCGCGCCGTCCTTCTTTGCCGCGCGCTTGCGGCGCGAATCCTTGGGATCGGCGATCAGGGGACGGTAGATCTCGATGCGGTCGCGCTCGCGCAGCACCGTGTCAAGGGTCTTTTTCTTGGCGTAGATGCCGACCGGCTGGGTGACCAGATTAATGTCCGGGAATTCGGCGAGGACACCGCTCGACTCGATCGCCTGGCCGACCGTCGTGCCCGGTTCGACACGCATCGGGCGCAGGAATTCGCGCTGCGCGGTGGCGTAGCTGACGTACACCTGCAGCAGCCCGGCGGCCGGGTCGCCCTGCACCTCAGCCATACACCGCCTCGGCGCGCTTGCTGAAGGAATCGACCATGGTGTTGGCGATCATGCCGAATACCGGGCCGACCAGCTGCTCCAGGATGATGCTGGAGAACTCGTAATGCATGTCGAAGTCGATCTTGCAGGCGTCGGCGCGCAGGGACTTGAAGTTCCAGGTCGCTTCCAGCATCTTGAACGGCCCCTCGACCAGGTGCATCTTCATCTGCGTGGGGCGCTGGTTGTGGTTCGACGTGGTGAAGCTCTGCTTCACGCCATGGAAATTGATCTGCAAGCTGGCGACCAGTTTGTCGTCGGTTCGCTCGAGCAGCTTGACGCCGCTGCACCAGGGGAGGAACTTCGGATAATCTTCCACCTTCGCGACCAGATCGAACATCTGTTCGGCGCTATAGCCTAAGAAAACTGATTTGTGCACTACTGCCATTGGTCAACCGTTTGTTATGATGTTGGATAAGTTGCATTTTGCGCCAATCCAGGCGCGACAGCAGTAGTTTAACCGACCCGCGAGTTTTCGCTATTTCATGAGCATTGTTGATAACAAGAAAGCATTTTTCGATTACTTCATCGAGGACCGCTACGAGGCCGGCATCGTGCTGGAAGGCTGGGAAGTCAAGGCGATCCGCGAAGGCAAGGTGCAGATCAAGGAAGCCTATGTCGTCGTGCGCGGCGACGAGCTGTTCCTGTTCGGCGCCCACATCAGCGCGCTGACCACGGCATCGGCCTTCAGCCACCCGGAAGCGCTGCGCACCCGTAAATTAATGCTCAAGCGCGCCGAGATCGACAAGCTGATCGGCAAAGTCGAGCGCTCGGGCTATACGCTCGTGCCGCTGAACCTGCATTTCAAGGGTGGACGTGTGAAGTGCGAGATCGGCCTGGCCAAGGGCAAGAAGCAGCACGACAAGCGTGCGACCGAGAAGGATCGCGACGCCAAGCGCGAAGTGGCGTCGGCGATGAAGCAGCATCGGCGGTGATGTGGTCGGATCGTAATGGGCAAGATCGGCCGTTGCGATGAATCAGATTCGACCGATCGACGCGTGGGCACGGGGCGCCCACGCGTTCAACCAGCAGTCGGTCACTCGTCCCGCCGGCCGTAGGGTGGACGGCTGCGCCGTCCACGCGTTTAACCGACGCTTGACCAGCCTGGCTCTCAGGCCAGCCTGCTGCCCCGCCAAGCCAGGAAACTCAGCACCAGCCCCACCCCCACCCCGCACGCCAGCAGGAAAGCGCTCTCGAACAGCAGCGGCGCCACCAGCCCCGACACCAGCGCGAACGACATCATCTGGATAAAACCCAGCATCGACGAGGCCAGCCCGCGGTTGTCCGGGAACAGGCTCAGCGCCGTCATCTGGATCGCCGGCATCGCCACCGCCAGGCCGAAGGTATAGATCGCCAGCGGCAGCACCGCCCACGGAATCGCCGCCGGGAACAGCGCGTTGTAGCCCACGTTCAGCACCACCGAGACGGCCATAATGCCGAAACCGATCCATTTCATCCTGAGGGGATCGACCTTGGCCGCACGCTTGCCGCCCCAGGCCGAGCCCGCCACCATGCCGCCGATCAGCGGAATGAACATCCAGGCGAATGCCGTTTCCGGCAGCCCGAGGATCACCATCACGAAATTGGCCGCCGAGCCGATGTACAGCGACAACCCGCCAAAGGCGAGACCCACCGACAGCGACAGCAGCAGGAATTGCGGATGGCGCAGCACCTTGCCGTAGTTGCGGGCGATGGTGCCCGGATGGAAAGCCTGGCGCTTCTCGACCGGCAGGCTTTCCGGCAGCAGCTTGAGAACGGCCAGCACCAGCAGCACGCCGAACACGGCCAGGAACACGAAGGTCGAGCGCCAGCCGAAGTGCACGTGCAGCCAGCCGCCCAGGATCGGGGCGATGGCCGGGGCCAGGCCGAACACCATCATGATGTTCGACATCATTTTCTGCGCCTCCGCGCCCTTCAGGCGGTCCTGCACGATGGCCTGGCCGATCACGGACCCGGCGCCGGCCGACAGGCCCTGCAGCGCGCGGAAGGCCAGCAGCCAGGCGAAAGTCGGGGCAAAGGCCGCGCCGATCGAGGCCAGGGTGTACAGGCTCATCGCCACCAGCAGCACGCGGCGCCGGCCGAAGGAATCGGACAGGGTGCCGTAGAACAGCATCATGAAGGCAAAGGTGAACAGGAAGACGCTCAGGGTCTGCTGGACCGCAACCGGTCCCACGCCGAAGTCGCGCCCGATGGCGGGCATGGACGGCAGGTAGGTGTCGATCGCGAGCGCCCCGGCCATGCCGAGGCAGGCCAGGATGACGGTCAAAAGTCGGTACATCGGAGGGCTTTCAGGAAAACGCGGCGCCACGACAGGCGGCGCACGGCCCGCGATTGTACAGAGATTTCCATTAGTGCATCGACCAGCCCCTAGGCACGGCCGGGTGTGGCTCTCCACCCACGCTCCGCTCGGATTACGAGAATTGCGAGACGAAATGATGCTTCCTTGTGGAAACAAAACAGCCCGATAGGGGTATCCTATGCACGCGATCATTCCGACCAATCCCATTTTGCCCGCGTCATGCCGCATTCCACCGATTCGACCAACCGCCGCTTGCAGACGCTGGACGCCCAGCGCAAACCGATCATGCTGCGCTCGATTGTCTTGATGACGGCGTTTTGCCTGATGCTGGTCGGCCTGCATGCCTGGAGCCTGTGGGCCTCGCGCCAGGGCGAACTCGAACAGACCGCGGTGAGCACCGCGAACATGGCGCGCGCCCTGGCCTCGCATGCCGAGCGTTCCCTGCATACGGCCGACGCGGTGCTGGCGGAACTGGTCGAGCGGGCGCAGGAAGACGGCCCGGGCCGCCTGGACGGCGAGCGCATGCACAAGCGGATGGCGCATATCACGGCAACCAGCACGGAAATCCAGGAACTGTTCGTGTACGACGCCGACGGCAGCCGCCTGGCGACGTCGTTGCCGACCCTGCTACCCGGTACCAACGTCGACCGCGAATACTTCCGTTACCACATGACCCACGCCGGCCGCGGCGTACGCATCGGCAAGCCGATCCATAGCCGCTCGAGCGGCGCCCTGACGATCCCGGTCACGCGCCGCATCGACCGGCCCGACGGCAGTTTCGGCGGCGTGGCCATGGCCTCGCTGCGGCTCGACTTCTTCGGCAGGTTCTACGACAGCTTCGATGTCGGCCAGACCGGCACCATCATCCTCGCCATCGACGACGGCACGCTGCTCTACCGCCGCCCCTTCAAGCCGGAGATGGTCGGCACCAGCATCGCGAACGGGCCGGTGACCCAGCTATATAAAAAATCCGGCCCGGTCGGCACGGCCATGCTGACCGCCCGCATCGACGGCATCGAGCGCCTCTACAGTTACCGCCACCTGGACGGCTTCCCGCTGCTGGTTGCCACCGCCCAGTCGAAGGACGAGATCCTGCGCGGCTGGTGGATCGCCGTGATCAAGATGAGCTGTGTAGTGGTCTTCGCCGTGGGCATGCTGGCCTGGGGCGTACGCCGCATGGTGCGCCAGCTGCGCGTGCGCGAGGCGCTGGAGGACGAGCTGCGCGCCGCCCGCGCCGCCCTCGAACTGCGCAACGTCACGCTGCGCCAGCTGGCCGACAGTGACGACCTGACGCGCCTGGCCAACCGGCGCCGCTTCGACGAGACCCTGGCCGCCGAGCACGAACGCGCGCGGCGCAGCGGCCTGCCCTTCTCGCTGGTCCTGCTCGACGTCGATCACTTCAAGAAATTCAACGACCGCTACGGCCACGTAGCCGGCGACGACTGCCTGCGCCAGGTGGCCGGCGCCATCGCCACCGGCCCGCGCCGCCCCACCGACCTGGCCGCGCGCTACGGGGGCGAGGAGTTCGCGGTGATCCTGCCCGACACGGACCGCGACGGCGCGCGTGCGGTGGCCGAGAAGATCCGGCAAGCGGTGCTGGCGCTCGGCATCGGCCACGCCGACAGCGGCTGCGGCCAGGTCAGCATCAGCCTGGGCGTGCATACCTGCCGTCCGTCGGCCGACACTGCCTCCACGCCGCTGGCCTGCATCGAGGCGGCCGACGCGGCGCTGTACCGGGCCAAGATGGATGGGCGCAATCGCTTGGCCATGTGCGGGGACTCCGTGGCGGCTTGAACCCGGCCGCGCCGGCGCGGCGTCAGGCGCCGGTCTGCCGGTATTCGTCGAACACCTGTCCGACGAAATCGACCACCGCACGGATGCGCGCGCTGTTGCGCAGGCTGCGGTGCATCGACAGCCAGATCTCCTGGTCGAGTTCGGGAATGCGCGGCATCGCCGCCACCAGGTCCTGCCCTTCGCCGGCCAGGAAAGTCGCCAGCACGCCCAGGCCGGCGCCGTGGGCGACGCCGTCCAGGATACCGAGGCCGTAGCTGCAGCGCATCCAGGGCGCCGGCGCACCCGGCAAGGCGCGCAGCCAGCGGTCGGACTGGAATTCGGCGCGCGGCTCGTCGAAGCCGACGAAGGGCAGCGTCGCCCAGTCCTGGCGCGCCAGGGCGTCGGCATGGCGCGTGGCCACCGCCCGGCTGCAATACAAGCCGAACGACAGGGTGCCGAGGTGGCGCGCCACCAGGTCCAGCTGTTCGGGGCGGTAAGGCCGGACCGCGATATCGGCTTCGCGCCGCGCCAGGCTGTAGGGCCGGTGCGAGGTGACGATCTCGACCTCGACGTTCGGATAGGCGTCGTGGAAGCGGGCAAAGCGCGTGGTCAGAAAGTAGGACAGCCATTCGTCGGTGTTGATGCGCACCAGGCCCGAGGCGGCGTGCGCATCCTGCTGGTCGCGCGTGCGCTCGACCTCCAATGCGATCTCGCCCATCTGCCCGGCCAGGGCGAAGATCTCGGCGCCGAAGGCGGTGGGTACGCAGCCGCCCTGGAAACGCTCGACGATCTTCTGGCCGACCGCATCTTCGAGCTCATCGAGGCGGCGCGACAGCGTGGCCGCGCTCAGCCCGGCCTTTTTCGCCGCGCCGCGCAGCGTGCCTTCTTGCGCGATGAACAGGACCAGGCGCAGGTCATCCCAATCCAGCTGTTTCATATTTGGCGCATCATGGTTCGCTTTTGCCTCTATGCATACATTTATGGAGTATGCGATCATGCCGGCCCTACGTCAATCACGCTTTCCCCGGCACGGGACCGCAAGCAGCAAAGGAGTCACATGCGACCATTCCGCGACCGCGTCCGCCACGCACTCAGCTTCGAGGCCGTGGCCCTCGCCATCTTCATTCCCGGCTCGGCCCTCCTGTTCGGACAGCCGCTCGAACACATGGGCTTCATCGGCATCGCCTCGGCCACCATCGCCACCCTCTGGAACTTCGTCTATAACTGGGGTTTCGACCGCGCCATGCTGCGCCTGCGCGGCGGCGTGCACAAGACGCTGGCGATCCGCGTCGTGCACACCGTGCTGTTCGAGGCCGGACTGGTCGTGATGCTGATCCCGATGATCGCCTGGTACCTCGGCATCGGCCTGTGGGCGGCCCTGCTGATGGACGTCGCCATCGTGATCTTCTATCTTGTCTACGGCTTCCTGTTCAACCTGGCCTACGACCGGGTGTTCCCGATCGCGGCCGGCGCGCCTTCAGTCACGTAGGGAATGGCCGAAGCGGTCGAAACGCGGCATCCAGTTGCCCAGCGTGTCGGCCGAGACCAGCACCCGCTCGGCGCGGCCGTTCAGTAAATTGCGCGGCACGAAGCCGATGTAGCGCGAGTCGGCGCTGTTGTCGCGGTTATCGCCCAGCATCAGGTACTGGCCGGCCGGCACCGTCACCGGGCCGAAGCTGCGCACCGGGGTCTTGATGCGCGGGACGAACTGCACCTGGCGCGCGCGGCCGTCGATCTGTTCGCGTACGCGCAGCGCCGGCACCTGCTGCTCGCCGAGCGGCTCCATCACCTGCTCGACCGGCCCCCACTGCGCCTCTTCGCCATTGATTACCAGGCGCTCGTTGCGCAGCTCGACCACGTCGCCCGGCAGCGCCACCAGGCGCTTGATCAGGCGCGTGCCGTCCTGGGGCGAATCGAAGACCACCACGTCGCCGCGTTGCGGTTCGCCGGTGTGCGCGAGGATGCTGTTGGTGAGCGGGACCTTCACGTCGTAGGCCAGGCGGTTCACGAACACCACGTCGCCTTCCAGCAGGTTCGGCCGCATCGAGGACGAGGGAATCGGATTCCAGTCGGCGACCGCCGTTCGGAACACGCCAAACAGCAGCAGGAATGCGATGAAACCCTTGTTGGCGCGGATCAGGTCCTTCATTGTCGGTCTCCAGGTGGTTGGACTACGTTGAGTGAATGTCAACGTTATACGCCTGGATGTCGCGGCAATGCTTAAGATTTGCTGAGGGCATACAATACTGCCCCTTTGCTTGAACGAATGGAGGACGGCATGCGCGACGATGCCAAGGAGATGGACGCGGCGAACAGCTCCGGCACAGGCAGGCAGGCGGCATTGCTTGAAGGCGTGGCCGGTTGGTCCTGGGGCGCCTTTGTCTTCAGCTGGATCTGGGCGATCGGGAACCGCACCCCGTGGGGCCTGCTCGGCCTCGTGCCGGGCGTCGGCCTGGTGGTGCGGGTGCTGCTGGGGATGAAGGGTCGCGAGTGGGCCTGGCGCAGCCGGCGCTGGGACAGCCTGTCTCACTTCAGGCGGGTCCAGCGGCGCTGGAACATCGCGGCCGGCGCGGTGTTGGCCCTGTTGCTGGCCCTGTTG
Organism: Massilia sp. YIM B02769; assembly: GCF_030411995.1. Taxonomy (GTDB): domain Bacteria; phylum Pseudomonadota; class Gammaproteobacteria; order Burkholderiales; family Burkholderiaceae_D; genus Telluria. Next base: position 104,730 of record NZ_JASNRC010000011.1, on the reverse strand, counting down.
CTGGCCGCGCTGGCCCTGGGTATTGCCCATGACCGGCCGGCCAGGCCCGCCGCCCAGCAGTCGGGCGAACAGCTGGAACTCTGATTCCCGTGCGGCTTGACCAGCCTAGCCGCGCTTGCGGCGCAGGCTGAACCAGGCGCCCACCGCGACCGGGATCCCCAGCGTGACGGCCGACAGCGCGTCCCAGATGCCGTCGCCGAACAGTGCGCTGAGCAGGCCGACGATGGTGAGGATGCCAAGCAGGATCGGCATGCCCCAGAGCCGCATGAAGGGCGTGTTCATCGGCTTTCTCCCGAACGCGCCAGCACCGGCTGGACGGCAGGCGCGGTCTTCGGCGCGTCCTTCGCATCCGCCCTGGCCCGGCGGCCGCGCTTGATCCACAAATACAGGCCGCTGCCGAGCACGATGATGGTGGCGATGTCGAGCACCGCCCACAGGAACTGCATCCAGCCGCCGCCGTAGTCGCCGAAGTGCAGCGGCTGCGATACCAGCAGCGCGGTCAGGTACCAGGGCAGCTCGCGGCGGTCGGTGATCGTGCCGTTGCCGGCGTCGATCAGCACCGGCTTGTACAGGCGCGAGGTAAACGCCTGGTCGCCGTGCATGAAGATGCCGTAGTGGTGCGGGCTGGCGAAGGGCGTGCCGGGGAACGCGATGAAGCCGACCTGCATGCCCGGCTCGGCGGCCATGGCGGTCTTCACGGCGGCGTCCACCGAGGCCATCTGCGTCAGCGGCCTGGCGTCCTTGTAGGGCTCGATCATGGCGGCGATCTCGGTGGCCTGCCAGACCTTCAGCAGCACGTCGGCCAGGGTGTTGATCACGCCGGTTGCGCCGACCACCAGCGCCCACACCAGCGTCACGATGCCGAGCAGGTTGTGCAGGTCGAGCCATTTCAGGCGCGTGCTGCGCTCATGGCGCACGGTGCCAAATTCCAGCTTGCGCATGAAGGGCGCGTACAGCACCACGCCGCTGACGATGGCCACGATCAGCAGCAGGCCCATGGCGCCGAGGAAGAGCATGCCCGGCAGGCCGGCGAACATGTCGACGTGCAGGCGCAGCATGGTCGACATGAAGGCGCCGCCTTCGAAGGCCGGTTCGGTGATGACTTGCGCGGTGCGCGCGTCGACCGCGATCGGCTTGTAGTGCTCGTCGTTCGGATGGTCGCCCAGGGTGACGTTCCAGATCGCGGGCTCGTCGAGCTCCTGCGACATGTACATCATGATCTTGTTCGGGTACAGGGCCTGGGCCGAGGCGATCACGGCATCCAGGTTGGCCCTGGGAGGATTCGCCGCTATGTCGGGCGCGAGGGCCGGCGCCTCGACGTCGTTGCCGAGCAGATGGCCGATTTCGTGGTGGTAGATCAGCGGCAGGCCGGTCAGGCACAGGAGCAGCATGAAGACGGTGCAGACCAGGCTGCTCCACTTGTGGATCCAGCTCCACCGGCGCAGGGATTGTGATGACATTGTGACTCGGGACGGACGAAGAGCTACAGATAATAATGGTTCTCATTTACAGCCGCAAGCTTAAGGAGGATAATATGCGGCATAAGATTGCGAATCATTCTCATCTAACAACAACACGCTTCATAGCCTGCTCCTACATGAATCAGTCGACTTTCCGCCTCACCCCGCTCGCCCTGGGCGCCCTGCTCTTCTCCGCTTCGGTCAGCGCCCAGACCACCGCCCCAGCCGCCGACCAGCCGGCATCCGACCAGCCGATGCAGACCGTGGTCGTCACGGCATCGGCCGACGCCTCGGCCCAGGGCCTGCCGAGCGACTACGCCGGCGGCCAGGTGGCGCGCGGCGGCCGTCTCGGCCTGCTGGGCAATGTCGACATCATGAGCGCCCCGTTCAACACCACCAACTACACCCACGCCCTGATCCAGGACCAGCAGGCGCGCAGCGTGGCCGACGTGGTGCAGAACGATCCGTCGGTGCGCGTGGCGCGCGGCTTCGGCAACTACCAGGAGCTGTACGTGATCCGCGGCTTCGCCGTGAACTCCGACGACCTGGCGTATAACGGGCTTTACGGTTTGCTGCCGCGCCAGTTCGTCGCGGCCGAACTGCTGGAGCGCGTGGAAGTCTTCCGCGGCGCGAACAGCTTCGTGAACGGCGCGGCGCCGGGCGGCGGCGGCATCGGCGGCATGATCAACCTGCTGCCGAAGCGCGCCCCGAACAAGGACCTGAACCAGTTCACGGTCGGCGTCGAATCCGGCGGCCAGCTGTACGGCGCGGCCGACCTGGCGCGCCGCTTCGGCCCGGACAAGCGCGGCGGCATCCGCATCAACGCCGTGCGCCGCGACGGCGACACCGCCATCGACCGCGAAGAGCGCGAGCTGAGCGTGTTCTCGATCGGCGCCGACTGGCGCGGCGACGCCTACCGCGTGTCGGCCGACGTCGGCTACCAGGACCACAAGCTGGTCAACGCGCGCCCGAGCGTGACTGTCGGCCCCCGCCTGCCGATCGTCGCCGCTCCTAGCTCCGACAGCAACTGGGCGCAACCGTGGACGAACTCGAAGGAGCGCGACGTGTTCGGCACCCTGCGCGCAGAAGTCGACCTCGGCGCCAACTCGGTCGGCTGGGCGGCGCTGGGCATGCGCAAGACCGATGAATCGAACGTGCTGGCTTCGATGAACGTCAACGCGGTTGACGGCGGCGGCTACCAGACCCGCTTCGACAACGTACGCGAAGACGACGTCAAGACCGGCGAGATCGGCGCGCGCACCACGCTGCGTACCGGCTCGGTCGGCCACACGCTGTCGGCCACGGTGTCGGGCTTCCATTCGGAGTCGAAGAACGCCTATGCGATGGGCGACTTCAGCGGCTGGAACACGAATATCTACCGTCCGGTGGACGTGGCGGCGCCGCCGACCGGCTTCTGGCCGGGCGGGGACATGTTCGACCCGCTGGTCACGCGCAAGACCATCCTGTCGAGCGCGGCGATCGCGGATACCCTGTCCTTCCTGGATGACAGCGTGCTGCTGACCGTCGGCATCCGCCACCAGCGCCTGAAGGACGAAGGCTACGACTACGTGACGGGAGGGGTCAATGCGCGTTATAACCGGAGCGAGAACACGCCGCTGGCAGGCATCGTCTTCAAGCCGGCCAAGGGCGTGTCGCTGTACGCGAACTATATCGAAGCGCTGCAGCAAGGTGGTTCGGCCACCCGCGGCGGCTTCGGCAACACCGAACTGACGAACGAAGGCATGCCGCTGGCGCCGTATGTCTCGCGCCAGAAGGAAGTCGGCGTCAAGGTCGACGGCGGCAAGCTGGGCGGCAGCGTCGCCCTGTTCACCACCGGCCAGCCGCAAGCCTACATCCTGGGCGATACCTTTGGCACGTTTGGCGAGCAACGCAACCGCGGCGTCGAACTGTCGGTGTTCGGTTTGCCGACCAAGGGCCTGCGCCTGCTGGGCGGCGCGACGCTGCTCGACACCAAACAGCGCGATACGCTGGGCGGCGCCACCGACGGCCTGGAAGCGATCGGCGTGCCGGAAATCCAGGTGAACCTGGGCGCCGACTGGGACGTGCCTGGCGTGCCGGGCCTGTCGCTGAACGCGCGCGCGCTGTACACCTCGACCCAGTTCGCCGACATCGGCAACACGCAGAAGGTGCCGGCCTGGTCGCGCCTGGACATCGGCGCCAGCTGGGCCACGCGTGTGATGGACCGCGACGTGACCCTGCGCGCGCGCGTCGACAACGTCACCGACAAGAATTACTGGGCCTCGAGCGGCGGTTATCCGCTGTATGGCTACCTGGTGGCCGGCGCACCGCGCACGCTGGCGGTGTCGGCGACGGTGGATTTCTAAGGGTCGTTGTTGAATGAATCGGAGGGCGGCGTGTGCCGCCCTTTTTTATTGGCGAACGTGATGACGTGCGGGCGTCGAACGGAATGATGGCGCTGACCGTACGGTGGGCACTCCGTGCCCACGCGGAACGAAGCGCCGTGTCGGCGCATGATCCGGCGGAATCGGTCGATTATTGGAAGGGCTAACAAATGATCATTTGGAGGCGCTGCGCCTTTGCTGCATGCCCGCCTGGAACGCCGCCGACACCCATCATGCTTCCGCGTGGGCACGGAGTGCCCACCGTACGTTGATCGCGCGCCTACGCCAGCAACAGCGCCAGCATGCCGCCCAAGATCGACGCTACTATCATCAAGACCACGAATCCGACAAACTCCGCCACGCCGCGCAGCTTCTTCCCTCTCGGCCGGCTGCGCGCCAGGTAATAAGGCACCGCCAGCGGCGTGATCGTCACCATCGCCGTGCTCAGCCAGCGCGAGCGCGGCCAAGCACGCAGCTCACGGTCGACGCGGAACCAGTAGAACATCAGGAAGTTCGACAATAGCCCAGTCAGGAGCGACCACAGCACCGGCTCACCATGGGCGCTCAGGCCTGCGCCCATGTCGACCAGCGTCGTCACGAACATCACGACCAGCAAGGCGACCAGCACACCGCGCGGCGTCATGACCGGGTCGTAGCCGGCGTCGAGCACGGTCACCTCGTCGACCGCAGGTACCATATGTTCCCTTTCATCGTGACATGCCCCCGCCAGGTATCAGTGCGGCCGCACGTCCTGCTTCAGCGCCGCCAGCGCCATCTTCTCGATTAGCCCCGGCGCCAGCAATTTGAGGAAGCGCCCCAGCTTGCCCTTCCCGGTCATGACCACCTCGCGCTGGCGCCGGTTCATGCCGTCGACGATCAGCCGCGCGCATTCCTCCACGCTCATCGCGCCGTCTTCGATCAAGCCGCTGGCCCCTGCCGTTTCGCCGGCGGCATTGAAGCCGCGGTAGCGGATCTGCGTGGCCACCACGCCCGGATAGGCCGTGGTCACGCTCACGCCCGCGCCGCGCAATTCCGCCCGCAGCGCCTCGAAGAAGCCGGTCATGGCGAACTTGGTGGCGCTGTAGGCGGTGCGGCCCGGCACGCCGATCAGCCCCGCCAGCGACGACACGGCGACGATGCTGCCGCGCGTGCGCTTCAAATGCGGCAACGCGGCCTGGGTACACCAGACGGCGCCCCACAGGTTCACCCGCATCAGCTCTTCGTACCAGTCGAGGTCTTCGACCTCTTCGAACAGCGCGTGCGCCGAGCGGCCGGCATTGTTGACCAGGACGTCGATCCGTCCGAACCGCTCGACCGCACCGATCACCAGCCGGCGGCACTGGATCTGGATCGATACGTCGGTCGGCACCGCGACCGCCTGCGCACCGAGCGCGGTGCAGGCATCGGCCACCGCCTGCAGGGGCGCGGCCAGCACCAGCGCGACGCCGGCGCCGTGCGTCGCCGCTAGCTGCCGCGCCATCTCGGCGCCGATGCCGTCGGAGGCGCCGGTAATCACGACGACGCGCTGCGACTCGCCCGCCATCACTTCTGCGCCTTCACGATCTGCATGGCGCTGGCGATCAGGCCGCTCATCTCGCCCAGGTTGGCCGGCACGATGATCGAGTTGTTGGTCTTGGCCAGCTTGCCGAAGGCGTCGACGTATTCCTCCGCCACGCGCAGATTCATCGCGTCCTCGCCGCCCGGCTCGCGGATCGCGGCGCCGACCTGGCGCAGCGCGGTGGCGCTGGCCTCGGCCAGCGCGACGATGGCGTTCGCCTCGCCCTGGGCGCGGTTGATCGCGGCCTGGCGTTCGCCTTCGGAGCGCGCGATCGCCGCCTCGCGCTCGCCGCTGGCGATGTTGATCTGCTCCTGGCGCCGGCCTTCGGACGCCGCGATCAGCGCGCGCTTCTCGCGCTCGGCCGTGATCTGGCGCTGCATCGCGTGCAGGATCTCGGCCGGCGGCGTCAGGTCCTTGATTTCGTAGCGCAGCACCTTCACACCCCAGTTGGCGGCCGATTCGTCGATGGCGTTGACGATGGTGGTGTTGATGTGGTCGCGCTCCTCGAAGGTTTTATCGAGTTCCATCTTGCCGATCACCGAGCGCAGCGTGGTCTGCGCCAGCTGGGTAATCGCCTGCACATAGTTCGACGAGCCGTAGGAGGCGCGCATGGCATCGGTCACCTGGTAGTACAGGATGCCGTCCACCTGCAACTGCGTGTTATCGCGCGTGATGCAAACCTGCGGCGGCACGTCGAGCGGGATTTCCTTCAGCACGTGCTTGTAGGCGATGCGGTCGACGAAAGGCACGACGATGTTCAGGCCCGGCGCCAGCGTCGCGTGGTACTTGCCGAGGCGCTCGACCACCCAGGCGTGCTGCTGCGGCACCACGTTGATGGTCTTGATGACGAAGACCACGGCGATGATGAAGATCACCAGCGCCACCATGCCGAAGGACAGTTCGAATTCCATGAGCATCCCTTATAGATGAGTTCTAATTATTGGTATTCGTGATGAATCACGCGTTCGCCACGATCAGGCGGTTGCCCTGCACCTCGACGATGCGAAAGTCGCCGGCCTCGGCGATGGCGCCACCGCCCAGCTCCACGTCCCACAGCGCGCCGCGGTACATCACGCGCGCGCGGCCCTCGTTCCAGGCGTGCACGGTGACGCGCCCGCCGATGTCGAGGTTGACGTTCTGGTCGCGCGTGGCGCTCGTCTTGGCCGGGCGGCCGAAGCGGCTGCGGTGCAGGATGCTGGTGGCGACCAGGCCGGTAGCCGCCGCGACCAGGGTCTGCACCGGGCCGGACAGGCCCAGCAGCGCCGCGATGCCGCCACAGGCCAGGCCGATGGCGATCATCAAGAGGTAGAAGGTTCCCGTGAACAGCTCCGCCACCACCAGGATGCCGGCGCCGATCATCCAGTTCACCCAGTCGTCCATGTGTCTCCTCCTTGTTGTGTGCCGCAGAGCGGCGGTGCCGCTCGTCAGCCCGTGTTGCCGCGTTTGCGCATCGGGAAGACCGCGCCGCCGTCGCCGGGGGTGCCGCAGGCGCGCGTGCAGCGCTGGTATTTGTCGTCGCAGATGCCCATCTGCTGGGCGCGGCGGTTCTGTTGGCCGCTGCGTTCGAGCGACTGCGCGCCCACGCCGGCAACCGGGTCGCGCGCGGTGCGTGCAAAGGCGTTGGTTTCCTCGCTGCTGAGCAGCTTGACGGCATCGTCGCCTGACGCCTTGCTGGTGTTGGCCTTGCACTGAGCGCGTGCGCTGTCGCACTCGGTCTTGCAGAAGGCGGTTTCGTCGGCAAAAGCGGCGCCGGACAGCATGAGTCCCACCAAACCCAGGACAATCGACAAGCGTTTCATTTCCATTCTCCTCTGATTCCGAAAAAAACCCTCGCCGCCGTGCAGGCTGACGAGGGTTTCTAAAAGTCTAACGAGTTCTGGAACAGAGTCAACTTATTTGTTGCCATGCAGATTGGACGGTCTTCATTGCGCAGAAGTGGGAAATTGCATATATTGCAGATAAGACACGATACTGTTTACTGCTCGCGCGACAAAGGACGGTTATGGTAGTCACGATTCATGCGACATCCGACTCTTCACGGCGATCATGAGGAAAATCTCGACCAGGCAACAGTACTGGGCTTATGTTGCGGCTCTCCCACTCATGTATTTGATGGGCATCTTGGCGCTGGAAATCTCGCCGGCATTTTTGCTGCCTTTGTTCGCTCTTTTACTGGTCGGCGGTATTGGCGGGATGAGCCTGGCATGTACTCATTGCGGAGCGCGTTTACTCTATCGTGAGAAGCAGGTAGCAGGGACGCCGATTTATTATTGGAGTTGGAAATTGCCGAAGAAATGCCCGCGATGCGATGTGCCTGTTTAAGCGCAGCGAGCGAAGACGGCGTCTCCTGGAGGGAACTGAAGTGGAACGCCTCGCCACGATTAAGGCTGAGCAAATAGGTTTCGGAGACATCAGTACATGCGAATACGCGTCATGAACTCAAAATGCTTTTACGGATTGGTCTTGGTAGAGACAATCTTGACGTTATTGGCGTTTTGGACCCTGCAACGAATAACGGAGTGGGAAACAGCTTCTCCCGCTCAGTTCGCTACCTCACCTGACGCGTCCTATTTCATTTCGAATCTGTACCTGCGGTTCGGTTGCTACATCGGCGCATGTTGCGGTTTGGCCCTGTGCAGCGCGGCCTGGACGATGGCTGGTCGCCGGGAAACCAATCGGAAAATTTCGCACCGGCTACAAGTCTTTGTCATCCTGGTTCCTGCACTTGTCTCGATTGCACTTGGTCAGCAAGCCTAAGTCCTGCCATGAAAACCCATCCAGTCAGCGCCGGACGCGCCTGCCCCTGCTGTAAAACGTCTGAATTTGTCGTTCCGAAAATGCTCTTGATCGGAGCGGAAAGCCCGGATCCTGAACGCGCCGGATATCAGCGATCGAGTCAGCTCGCCGTGGATGAAATCGAGCCGCCGTATGTAGCGAGCGCTCCACTTCAACAATTCATCGAGGGCTGCTATTGCAATCGCTGTGGTAGAGGTTTTGTTCCCGATCACGCCATCAAACCATCCATTCTCCGGGCCCGGAAGCAGTAATAACCCGCCCGCGCTCCCCGCTCACCAGGCAATAAAAAAGCCCGCGATCAGGACTGGTAGCGGGCTTTCCTGCGTTATGAAACCTGCCTCGGCAGGTTCCGCGATTTACATCGACGCCAGCTTCTGCCAGGTTTCAACCACCGAGTCAGGATTGAGCGACATCGACTCGATGCCCTGCTCCATCAGCCAGACCGCGAAGTCCGGGTTGTCCGACGGACCCTGGCCGCAAATACCGATGTACTTGCCCTGTGCGCGGCAAGCCTTGATCGCCAGCGACAGCATGGCTTTCACGGCCGGGTCGCGCTCGTCGAAGTCCTTGGCCAGCAGCTCCATGCCGGAGTCGCGGTCCAGGCCCAGGGTCAGCTGGGTCAGGTCGTTCGAGCCGATCGAGAAGCCATCGAAGTGTTCCAGGAACTGCTCGGCCAGGATGGCGTTCGACGGCACTTCGCACATCATGATGACGCGCAGGCCGTTTTCACCGCGCTTCAGGCCATACTTGGCCAACAGCCCGATGACCTTCTCGGCCTGGCCCAGGGTGCGCACGAACGGGATCATCAGCTCGACGTTGGTCAGGCCCATCTCTTCGCGCACGCGCTTCATGGCGAGACACTCCATCTCGAAGGACTCGGCGAAGTCCTCGGCCAGGTAGCGCGCGGCGCCGCGGAAGCCCAGCATCGGGTTTTCCTCGTCCGGCTCGTAGCGCGAACCGCCGATCAGCTTCTTGTACTCGTTCGACTTGAAATCGGACAGGCGCACGATCACCGGCTTCGGCCAGAACGCGGCGGCAATCGTCGCCACGCCTTCGGCCAGCTTGTCGACGTAGAAGGCCTTTGGCGATGCGTGGCCACGCGCGACCGACTCCACTGCCTTCTTCAAGTCGGCATCGATGTTCGGGTACTCGAGGATGGCCTTCGGGTGCACGCCGATGTTGTTGTTGATGATGAACTCGAGGCGCGCCAGACCGACGCCGCCGTTCGGCACCGACTGGAAGTCGAAGGCCAGCTGCGGGTTGCCGACGTTGAGCATGATCTTGGTCGCCAGCGGCGGCAGTTCGCCGCGCGAGACTTCGGTGACTTCGGTCTCCAGCAGGCCGTCGTAGATCTTGCCTTCGTCGCCTTCGGCGCACGACACGGTGACAAAGGTGCCGTCCTTCAGGGTCTCGGTGGCGTCACCGCAGCCGACGACCGCCGGCACGCCCAGTTCACGCGCGATGATCGCCGCGTGGCAGGTACGGCCGCCGCGGTTGGTGACGATCGCCGAGGCGCGCTTCATGACCGGTTCCCAGTTCGGGTCGGTCATGTCGGCCACCAGCACGTCGCCCGGCTGCACGCGTTCCATTTCCGACGGGTCGGTAATCACGCGCACCGGACCGGCGCCGATCTTCTGGCCGATGGCGCGGCCGCTGGTCAACACGGTGCCGCTGCCCTTCAGGCTGAAGCGCTGCTGGGCGTCGGTGGCCTTCTGCTGCGACTTCACGGTTTCCGGACGCGCCTGCAGGATGTACAGCTTGCCGTCGCGGCCATCCTTGCCCCATTCGATGTCCATCGCGCGGCCGTAGTGGTTCTCGATGATGACGGCATATTTTGCCAGTTCGACGACTTCGGCATCGGTCAGCGAGTAACGGTTGCGCATCTCGATCGGCACGTCGACGGTCTTCACCGAACGGCCTGCCTTGGCTTCGGCGGTGAACTCCATCTTGATCAGTTTCGAACCGATGTTGCGGCGGATGACAGGCGACTTGCCCTGCTGGAGCATCGGCTTGTGGACGTAGAACTCGTCCGGGTTCACCGCGCCCTGCACCACCGTTTCGCCCAGGCCGTAGCTGGAGGTGATGAAGACCACGTCCTTGAAGCCGGATTCGGTGTCGATGGTGAACATGACGCCGGCCGCGCCGGTGTCGGAACGCACCATGCGCTGCACGCCGGCCGACAGCGCCACTTCGGCGTGGGTGAAGCCCTTGTGCACACGGTAGGAAATCGCGCGGTCGTTGTAGAGCGAAGCGAAGACGTGCTTCATCGCTTCCAGGATGTTGTCGATGCCGACCACGTTCAGGAAGGTTTCCTGCTGGCCCGCGAACGACGCGTCCGGCAAGTCTTCGGCGGTGGCCGAGGAACGCACGGCGAAGGACATCTCGGTTTCCGAATCGGCAACCAGGCGGTCGTAGAACGAGCGGATTTCCTCTTCCAGGCGCGGCTGGAACGGGGTGTCGATGATCCACTGGCGGATCTCGGCGCCGGCGGCGGCCAGGGCGCGCACGTCGTCGATGTCCAGGCTTTCCAGGCGGGTGGCGATGCGGTCTGCCAGCGAAGGGCCGCCGTCCAGCGAGTGGCCGAGGAAGTCGCGGAAGGCCTGCGCCGTGGTGGCGAAGCCGGTCGGCACGCGCACGCCGGCTTCGGCGAGCTGGCTGATCATCTCGCCGAGCGAGGCGTTCTTGCCGCCGACCGATTCGACATCGGTCATGCGCAGGTTTTCGAACGAGGCAACGTAAACACCCGTGCCTTGTTCCGGCTCCTTCAATGCTGCGTTAGACAGGTTAGTCATGGTAAAACACCCTTACTTGATGATAGAAATCTGTCGTGCACGTTGCTGGGCAGAGGGCGCATGTATTCTTGTTATTCTGGGCGCCGTGCAGCACAATGCAAATCCGTTGCCGAGCATTCTACCGCGAGCGCCCGGGTTTCACACCGCACGAAACGTGCAAATCTGTCAGCATAGCCAAGAATTCAATATGACCGCCGAGAACCGCCCCGCACTTCCCCCGACCGCGCGCACCGTGTTTTTCGTGTCCGACGGCACCGGCATCACCGCCGAAACCTTCGGCCACGCGGTGCTGAGCCAGTTCGAGATGCGCTTCCGCCAGATCCGCATTCCCTTCATCGATACGCTCGACAAGGCACGCGACGCCGCGCGCCGCATCAACGAGGTGTACGCGGCCGACAACCAGCGCCCGATCGTGTTCTCGACCCTGGTGAAGCACGATCTGTCGGGCGTGATCCGCGCCTCGCACGGCATGCACATGGATTTGTTCCAGACCTTCGTGGCGCCACTGGAAATGGAACTCGGCGTGAAATCGACCCACACCATCGGGCGCATTCACAACATCGTCGATTCCGAGGAATACAAGAACCGCATCGAGGCGATCAACTTCTCGCTGGCCCACGACGACGGGCAATCGCACAAGAATTTGGCCGAGGCGGATGTGATCCTGGTCGGCGTGTCGCGTTCTGGCAAGACACCGACTTCGCTTTACCTGGCGATGCAGTACGGGATCAAGGCCGCGAATTACCCGCTGATTCCCGACGATTTCGAGCGCGGCAAGTTGCCGTCCTCGCTGCCGCCCTTTAAACATAAACTGTTCGGGCTGACGATCACGCCGGAGCGCTTGACCGAGATCCGCAACGAGCGGCGCGCGGGAAGTAAATATGCGTCGATCGAGAATTGCCGGTATGAGGTGAACGAGGCGGAAGTGATGATGAAGCGCGAGGGGATTCGCTGGCTGTCGTCGACGACCAAGTCGATCGAGGAGATCGCGACGACGATCCTGCAGGAGATCAAGCCGGATCGGCGCGAGTATTGACGCTCACCTGCCAGCTTGCTCGTTGACGTAGGGTGGGTTCTCGAACCCACCTGCTGGTCCGTCGCATACCCGGATAGTACCAGGACGCCAACAGTGAAACCGGTGGGTACGAGTACCCACCCTACGTCAAGCGACGGCGCTGCGCTCTACCATGACGTCGATTGCCTTCGCCGCCGGCACCTTGCTTTCCTTGGCGTGGTGCCAGAGCGGGATCAGGGGATTCAGCTCGGGGTAGTAGCCAGCGATGCAGCCCTCGGGCACGTCGTAGGGCACGACCGACAAGCCATCCACGCGGCGCGTGACGCCATCGTCCGCAGGGGTCTGCAAGGCCACGCTGTCGCCCTGCTCCAGCCCCAGGCGCGCCATGTCGCCGTGCGACATGAACAGCACCATGCGGCTGCCGAACACGCCGCGGAAGCGGTCGTCGTTGTGGTAGATGGTGGTGTTGAACTGCCCGTCGCTGCGGATCGTGAACAGGCGCAGCGCCGGCGGGCCTGCGTCCATGTCCGGGTCGCCCGGCAATTCCTCGGGTACGGTGAATTCGGCGCGCTTGCTTTCGGTCTCGAACACGCGGTGCGCGGCGCCCACCGGTTTGCGAAAGCCCCCTGGCGTCCACATGCGCGCATTGAAGTCGCCGAAGATGTCCGGATAGGTTTCCTCGATGGCGTCGCGCACCCTGGCGTAGTTGCCGACCCAGGCGTCCCAGTCAACTAACGGATTCGGGTCCAGCGTGGCCTTGGCGATGCCCGCCACGATGGCCGGCTCCGATAACAAGGTATCCGCCACCGGATCGGCCGCGCCGCGCGAGCCGTGCATGCACGAGGTGCTGTCTTCGATCGTCACGTCCTGCGGACCGGCGGCCTGGCGGTCGATCTCGATGCGGCCCAGGCAAGGCAGGATGTACGACTGCTTGCCGTGGATGACGTGGTTGCGATTCAGCTTGGTCGACACCTGCACCGTCAGCGGCAGTTCGCGCCAGGCTTCTTCCATCAGCACGGTCTCGGGTACGGCGCGCACGAAATTCCCGCCCAGGCCGATGAAGGCCTGCACCTTACGCGCCAACATCGCTTCGCAGACTTCCACGGTATTCATGCCCTTCTCGCGCGGCGGCTCGAAGCCGTACTGTTCCTTCAGCTTGTCGAGCGGCGCCAGCTCGGGCTTTTCGGTGATGCCGACCGTGCGCTGGCCCTGCACGTTCGAGTGGCCGCGCACCGGGCAGATGCCGGCGCCGGGCTTGCCGATATTCCCGCGCATCAGCAGCAGATTGACGATCATGCCCACGTTCTGCACGCCGTTCTGGTGCTGAGTCAGGCCCATGCCGTACACGCCGAGGACCGCGCCGGCGCCCGCATACACGGCGGCCGCGCTCTCGATGTCCACTTGCAGCAGCCCCGATTCACGCACGATGTCGGTCCACGGACAGGCGCGCACCGCCGCTTCGAATTCCTCGAAGCCGTGCGTGTACTCCTGGATGAAGGCGACGTCCAGCACGCGCTGCTCGCCGCGTTGAACAGCCGCGTCGTCCAGCGCCAGCAGGGCCTTCGCCAGGCCCATGATCGCGGCCGTGTCGCCGCCCGGCTTCACCTGGTGATACTGGGTGCTGATCGGCGTTTCCTTCTTGGTCAGCATCTCGACCGGCGACTGCGGATTGGTAAAGCTCACCAGCCCGCGCTCGCGCAGGGGATTGAAGGTGATGATCGGCACGCCGCGCTCGCGCGCTTCCTGCAGCTGGTGCAGCATGCGCGGGCTGTTCACGCCCACGTTCTGGCCGAAGAAGAAGATGCAGTCGGTCTGCTCGAAGTCCTGCAACACCACCGTGCCCACGCCGACGCCGATGGTCTTCTGCAGGGCCACCGAGGTGCTTTCGTGGCACATGTTCGAGCTGTCGGGCAGGTTGTTGTTGCCGTACATGCGCGCCAGCAGCTGGTACATGTAGGAGGTTTCGAGGGACGCCCGGCCCGAGGCATAGAACACGACCTTGTCGCGCTCGAAGCCGCGCAGCGCGGCGCCGATCTCGGCGAAGGCGGTCTCCCACGACACCTCGCGGTAACGGTCGCTGGCGGCGTCGTAGCGCAGCGGCACCGTCAGGCGGCCCTGCTCTTCCAGCCGATGGTCGGACCAGGATTCGAGTTCGCGCACGCTGTACTGCTCGAAGAAGTCGGCGCCGATGGCCTTGCTGGTGGTCTCCCAGGCCGTGGCCTTGGCGCCGCTTTCGCAGAACTCGAAAGGATGCGGATTGGCCGGCTTGGCCCAGGCACAGCTGACGCAGGCAAAGCCGTCCGGCTTGTTCTGCTTGAGCAGCAGGCGGCTGTCCTTCAGCACGGTGCGCTGGTCCATCAGGATATTCGTCACCTCCGCGACAGACGCCCAGCCGCCAGCCGGCGTGGTGGGGTCCTCGATGCGCAAGCCTTTCGACTCCTCGTTCATGCTATCTCCTTCCAGTAGAAAGGCTACCGTAACCGCCAGGGCGCCATGCCTCTGTGCGCGAGCGAACGGAAGGCCGGGATTCGCCAACGCAAGTCCTGGCCCCTTACCCCCGAGGCGCACCGCGCCGAACCACGGACAGCGACCGTAGGGTGGGCTCTCGAGCCCACGCGGATCATGCACACCGATAGCGGAGCAGGCAACGGCCCCGAGGACGCCAATCATGCGCACTGGCCGCTGTCGCCTGCGCCGCGGCGCACCCGATGAGACGTGGTGGGCTCAAGAGCCCACCCTACGAACGGCCCACCAATCCACGGCAGACATGCGGCAGCGCACTGTCGTTGCAGCTATACTTCGCCGCTATGCGCATCCAGCTCTTCTCCGACCTGCACCTCGAACGTTACGCCGACTTCCAGCCATACGTCGCCCCGGATACCGACGTCGTCGTCCTTGCCGGCGACATCGGCTCCTACCAGTCCGGCTCGCGCCTGACCGGCACCGACTTCGGCCTCGCCCGCTTCTCGCCCCTGCGCCCCGGGGCCGCCAAGGCGCGCGTGCTCTTCATCCCCGGCAACCACGAGTTCGACGGCCTCGAGTACGAGGAAACCTACGCCCGCCTGCGCGTCATCTGCCAGGAACTGGGCATCGAATGGTTGGACCGCGAAACGATCGTCATCGATCACGTGCGCTTCATCGGCACCACCCTGTGGAGCGACTTCGACGCCCTGGCCAGCCGCGAAACCGACCTCACCAAACAACTGCAACTGCGCGGCAAGGCCTTCCGCGCCGCCAACTATTACCTCAGCAAGAACACGACCCTGAAGGAGGGTGTTCCTGTGCTGGCCGAGGGCCTGCGCGAGATGTCGCTCGACTGCCAAGCCTGGCTGCGCGCCACGCTGGCCGAACCCTTCGACGGCGTCACCGTCGCCGTTACACACTTCGCCCCCAGCCTGCTCAGCGCCGACCCGCGCTACGGCCTGGCGGCGGGCACGGCCGGCTTCTGCAACGCCATGGACGCCCTCTTCCCCTACGCCGACGTCTGGATGCATGGCCACCTGCACTGCATGAACGATTACACAGTAACGGGCGTCGAGAACAGCCGGCCCTGGTCCTGCCGCGTGGTCGCCAATCCGCTCGGCTACCTGAGCAAGGGCGAGCAGGAGGGATTCCGGCCAGAACTCGTCGTCACACTGTAGCCGCTATCAGTACAGGCGGGCGCGCTCTTCCTTCGAGATCACCTGTGGCTGGCGCACCGGCGTAACGCCGCCGGATTCGAAGAAGGGATTATTCCTGTAGCCGCCGCCAAAGCGCGCGCCCATCAGCTTGCGGCCGATCTTCAGCAGCGCCAGGGCGGTAGCGAGCGGCTTTTTCTCCACCTTGCGGTAGGCCGATTCGGTATTCGCGTTGATCGACGAGCTGCCCAGCTGGGCATCGAGTTCGGCCGGCGTCGCATCCAGGCAGGCGCGCACGATGCCGACGTAGGACACCTTGGGGTCGCGCGGCGTGTTTCCGATCGGCGTGCGGCAGCAGGCGGCATACCAGCGGTACAGGCCTTTCGGGCTGAGCGACATGCAGGCCAGCTGGTCCAGGCCTTGCGTGAAGCGCAGGCCCGACGGCAAGGCCGCCGCCACCTCGGTACCGCCGGCGCCATCGAGGATCTCGACCTCGTTGCCGAGGAAGCGCGCAAAGGCGCGGCAGTCGCGGCAATAGCACTTCGCCCGCGCCGCCACCGCGCTCGTCTCCAGTTCGCCCTGCAGCTTGCCGCAGTGGCAGCGCACCCGTATGCTCATTTTCACTCCTCGAATCGACCCGCACACGTAGGGTGGTCGGCTCCACCCGGAATGTTGCGCATACACGCCGCGTGCGCCGCCCACGCGTTCAAACCCTGCCCGCCGGCCCGCTACCCGACAAGGCACCTCGCCGTTGGACGCGTGGACGGCGCCACCTGCACGATCAATCGCGCGGCAGCGGTCAAGCCGTCCACCCTACCGCATGCGCACGAACCGGGCCAGACGCCGCACGTCGCCACGCAACGCGCTCAGAAGAAATGCCGCCAGTCTTCCAGCCAGCCCGGGAAGGCGGTCGCCTCCATCGGATTGGCGATGTGGTAGCCCTGGGCATAGGTGCAGCCCAGGCCTTGCAGGAAGTCCCAGTCCTGGCGCGTCTCGACGCCCACGGCCACCGACATGCGGTCCAGGCTGTGCGCCAGGCCCAGGCAGGAGCGCAGCACGGTGCCCAGCGGGCGGCGCTTCGAGGCGCCGTCGACGAAACTGCGGTCGATCTTCAGTTCCGAGAACGGGATGCGCGCCAGCAGCTGCAAGTTCGAGCGCCCGGTGCCGTAGTCGTCGATGGCCAGGCCGAAGCCCATCATGCGCAGGCGCACCAGGCGCTCGATGAAGTTCGGGTCTTCGTTCAGCACCGAGGACTCCGGCATCTCGAAGGTGATGTAGTCCGGCAGCACCGCATGACGCCCCAGGCAGGCCGTGATCTGGCGCAGGAAGGCCGGATGGGCGAGCGTTTCGGGCGCCAGGTTGATCGAAATGGAAATCGGCGTGCCCTGGTCGTGGAACCAGCGGCAGCGCTCGACCGACAGCTCGATCATGCTCCAGTCGAGGAAGTCGATGCGGTTGTTCTGCTCCAGCGCGTCCATGAAGGCGCCGGGGCCGAGGATGCCGTGCTCGGGGTGGCGCCAGCGCGCGAACACTTCCAGGCCTTTCACCTGGCCGGTGGCCAGCTCGATCTTCGGCTGGAAGAAGGGTTCGAACTGGCGCTTCTGCAGGCCGACGCCCACTTCCGCGAACGAAAAGCGCGGCGAGGCATCCACGGCTTCCGGCAGCGCCGGCGGCTGGTAGTTGTCGAGCAGGGGTTTCAGCTTGGCGGCGGTCACCGGCTTGGCGATCGTACCCAGCAAATCGATGCCGTACACCTGGGCCAGGGTCTCGACCGAGAACAGCAGGTTCGCCGGCTGGGCGCCGGTGACGACCAGGCTGATGCCGGTGTCGAGCGTGGCCAGGTTGCGGATCAGTTCCAGCCCGTCCATGCCGGGCAGCGCCAGGTCGATGATGGCCACATGCAGGCGCGGCGTGAAGCTGGCCTGGAAGGTGCGCAATGCCATGTGCCCGTCGGGCACGTCGGTGACGCGGCTGGCGCCGAGGCGGCCCAGCATCTCGACCAGGGCGGCGCGCTGGGCGTTGTCGGCCTCGGCTACCAGAAAGTGCAAATGCGCGATGTCCATTATGGCTCCACGGGTTGGTACGCCCGGTGTATTCTACCGTGCCGCTTGCTGCTGGCGCAGCTGCTCGAAAAAGCACACGGCCGCCGCCGCCGCCACGTTCAGCGACTCGACCTGGCCCGCATGCGGGATCACCACCTGGTGCGACGCCAGCGCCATCAGGTCGTCGGCCACGCCCTGCCCTTCGTGGCCCAGCAGCCAGGCCACAGGCTGGCGCAGGTCGACCTCGTACAGCTTCTGCTCGGCATAGCCGCTCATGGCCAGCACGGCGATGTCCGAGGCCTTGATCAGTTCGGCCAGGTCGACGTTCTCGAAGATCTCCAGCACGAAGTGGGCGCCCATCGCCGCGCGCAGCACCTTGGGCGACCAGCAGAAGGCGGTGCCGGGGCTGCAGAATACCTGGGTGATGCCGGCGGCGGCCGCGCTGCGCAGGATGGAACCGGCATTGCCCGGGTCCTGCACGCCGTCGAGCAGCACGGCGGACACCGTCATGGCGGAAGGCGCTTGCGGTCGCGGGGTCTCGACCAGGAACATCAGGTTGACGCCATGCTCGACCTGGCTCAGCGCCCCGAACAGCGCCTCGGGCAGCGCCGTCACGTGGCCGCGCAGCTGTTCCACGCGGGTGACGATGTTGCCGACTTCCGGGTTGTGCAGGGCGTCTTCCGAGACCACGCAGTGCAGCGGCGCGCCGCGCAGGTCGAGCCAGGACTGGCACAGGTGCACGCCGTCGAGCAGCGTGCGGCCGGCCTTGCGGCGTGCCTGCGAGCTCGATGCCAGCGCCTTGAGTTCCTTGTAAAACGCGTTGTCGCGCGAGGTGACGGTCTTCATGCGAATGCCGTCTCCTCGGGCGCGGCGAAGAGATCGACCTGCAGCAGATTGCGCACCGGTGCAAACGAACGACGGTGCGCCGGCGACGGGCCGTGCAGGCGCAGGCGCTCCAGGTGCAGGGCCGTGCCATAGCCCTTGTGCTGGTCGAAGCAGTAATCCGGGTACAGCGCGTGCAGGCGCACCAGTTCGGCGTCGCGCGCGGTCTTGGCCAGGATCGAGGCGGCGGAAATCGCGTGGCACTTGTCG
This sequence comes from Massilia sp. YIM B02769, assembly GCF_030411995.1. Classification (GTDB taxonomy): domain Bacteria; phylum Pseudomonadota; class Gammaproteobacteria; order Burkholderiales; family Burkholderiaceae_D; genus Telluria. The sequence continues at coordinate 85,995 of NZ_JASNRC010000011.1, read as the reverse complement.
TCGCCTTCAACCACGGCGTGGGCGCGAATTTCCATAGGCGGGCAGCGGTTGCCGTCGATCAGGGCGAAGGTCGGTACGGTCTGCAGGGCTTCCACGGCGCGGCGCATGGCCAGCATGGTGGCGTGCAGGATGTTCAGGGTGTCGATCTCCTCGCACGAGGCCTGGGCGATGGCCCAGGCCAGCGCGTGCTCGCGGATCTGCGGCGCGAGTTCATCGCGGCGCGCTTCGCTCAGCTTCTTCGAGTCGCGCAGGCCCTCGATCGGGCGCTTCGGGTCGAGGATGACGGCGGCCGCGAACACCGGGCCGGCCAGCGGGCCGCGCCCGGCCTCGTCGACGCCGCAGACGATGTCGAGGTCGGTGAACGGACGCAGCCGGGGCGGAAGGCCGGGATAGAAGTTGACGCGCTTTTTACTCATCTGCTGCTTATGAATCTTTCAGAACTTTACTTTATGCGGTTGAATTCGCGCATTTTGAATGCGGAGTATTGTACGCGTACATGGGGGTGCGTGAAAGCAAAGGCGCTTGGTCAGCGTCGATTGCGCATGTGCAGTTCGTAGGGTGGGCACCCCGTGCCCACGCGGTTACGTGTTGATCCGGAGTCCACATCCGTGACGATTCGCTCCGCGCCGCCAAACGTGGATGACACGCTAGCGAGACGCATTTGGAGGCGCCGGCACAAAGCAGCGGTCACGTCAAAACGCGGCGCCAACTCTGCGCGCAGTTCCGCGTGGGCACGGAGTGCCTTGCGCGGCCCGGCCCACCCTACGCGCGCGCCCCGATCACCTGCAACACCGCCTGCGCGCTCTCCTGCGCGCTGTTGCGCAACAAACTGTGGTGCATGTCGGTGAAACGCGCCGCCAGCTGATCACGCAGCGCCGTGTCGTTCAGCTGCTGCCATACGGCCTCGCTCAGCGCTTCGGGCGTGGCCGCATGCTGCAGGTATTCCGGCACCACCCATTCGCGTGCGAGGATGTTCGGCAGGCCGATCCACGGCAGGTAGCCCATGTGGCGCATGATTTCCCAGGACGCGCGCATCACCTTGTAGGCGATCACCATCGGTTTCTTGAACAGCGCCACTTCCAGCGTCGCCGTGCCCGAGGCCACCAGCACCGCGTCGGCGGCGGCAATCGCGGTGTGCGACTGGCCGTCGAGCAGCATAAGCGGGGTGTCGGCCAGGCCGGCTTTCGCCACGATCTCCTTGAAGTAGGCACGCTGCTTGTCGCCGGCCATCGGCACCACGAAGGTCAAGCCCGGGTCCCGTTTCGCCAGCAGGCCGGCGGTGCGCACGAAGGTCTCGGCCAGGTATTTCAGTTCGCCCATGCGCGAGCCCGGCATGATGGTGACCACGCGCCCATCGGCTCGCAGGCCAAGCGCGGCACGGGCCGCCACAGTGTCGGGTACCAGCGGGATGGTCTCCGCCAGCGGATGCCCGATATACGTCACCGGCACGCCGGCGTCCTTGTAGATCTGCTCCTCGAACGGGAAGATCACCAGCATGTGCGACACCGCGCGCTGGATCTTCTTGATGCGGCCGCCGCGCCAGGCCCAGATCTGCGGCCCGACGAAGTGCAGGGTCGGAATGCCGCCCGCGCGCAGCTGCTCTTCCAGGCCGAGGTTGAAGCCGGGGTAGTCGGCGCCGATAAAGGCGGCCGGACGTTCGGCCAGTAGACGATCCCGCAGGCGGTTCTGGATGCCCTTGATCTCGCGGTAGCGCGGAATGATCTCGAACAGGCCGCGCACCGTGAGGGTCTCGATCGGCACGTCCGACACCAGGCCCTGCTCGATCATGCGCGGGCCGCCGATGCCGTGGAAGCGGGCGTTGGGAAGATGGGGACGCAGCCCTGCGAGGAGGCGTGCGGCGAGCATGTCGCCGGACACCTCGCCGGCGACCAGGGCTAGCGAAATGTCCGGACTGGATGCGTCAGCGGACGATGCCACGGGTAATGGCGCCGAGGAAGTCGCGCACGGCGCGGATATCGCCGGCCGCTTCGGGCGAGGCGCCCTCTTCCTGCTCCAGCGCGGCCTTGGCTTCTTCCAGCGTCAGGCCGCTGCGGTACAGGTGCTTGTAGGCGGCGCGGATGCCGTCGATCTGGGCGCGCGTGAATCCGCGGCGCTTCAGGCCCTCGATGTTGATGCCGCGCGCGGCCGCCGGGTTCCCGGACACCATCACGAAGGGCGGCACGTCCTGGGTCAGGCTGGTGTACATGCCGATGAAGGCATGCGCGCCGATCTTGCAGAACTGGTGCACGCCGGCGTAGCCCGACAGGATGGCGTGGTCGCCCACGTGCACGTGGCCCGCGAGCTGCGCATTGTTCGAGAAGATCGTGTGGCTGCCGACCTGGCAGTCGTGCGCCAGGTGGACGTAGGCCGAGATCCAGTTGTCGTCGCCCAGGCGGGTCACGCCTTCGTCCTGGGCGGTGCCGAGGTTGAAGGTGACGAATTCGCGGATGGTGTTGCCGTTGCCGATTTCCAGGCGGGTCGGCTCGCCCTGCCATTTCTTGTCCTGGGGCGCGGCGCCGATGGAACCGAACTGGAAGAACTTGTTGTCCTCGCCGATCGTCGTGTGGCCCTCGATGACCACGTGCGGTCCGACCACGGTACGCGCGCCGATGCGCACGTGCGGGCCGATGATCGAATACGGGCCGACCTCGACCGAGCTATCGAGCTCGGCCTTCGGATCGACGATCGCGGTAGGATGGATCGTGCTCATTACCCCTCCGAACCCGCGTCGGCTTTCGCGGCGCCCTTCATGTTCTCTTCGGCGGCGCCACGGATGGTGCACATCAGTTCGCCCTCGACGGCGACCTTGCCGTCGACCGTGGCCACGGCCTTGTACTTCCAGATGCCGCGCGCGACGCGCAGGATCTCGACGTCCATCTTCAGCTGGTCGCCCGGCTCGACCGGACGCTTGAAGCGCGCGTTGTCGATGCCGACGAAATACACGACCGAGTTCTCGTCCGGCTTCACGTTCATGGTCATGAACGACAGGATGGCGGCGGTCTGCGCCATCGCTTCGATCATCAGCACGCCCGGCATCACCGGCTTGTGCGGGAAGTGGCCATTGAAGAATTCCTCGTTGGCGGTGACGTTCTTGATGGCGGTGATGCGCTTGCCCAGTTCGACGTCGAGCACGCGGTCGACCAGCAGCAGCGGGTAGCGGTGCGGCAGGTATTCCTTGATGCCGTTGATGTCGAGGGTGATCTTGGTGGTGTCAGTCGTCATTTTTGTTTTCTTGGTTCTGCTCAATGAGCGTCTTGATGGTTTTTTCCAGCGTGCGGATTTTCTCGCGCATGGAATTCAGGTTGCGCACGATGGCCGCCGATTTTTCCCACTCGGCGTTCTTCGCCAGCGGATAGAAGCCGGTGTACTGGCCCGGCTCGAGCACCGAGCGCGAGACCATCGAACCCGAGGAAATATGCACGTTGTCGGCGATCTCGAGGTGGCCCAGCACCATGGCGGCGCCGCCGAAGGTGCAGCGGCTGCCGATCTTCGCCGAGCCGGCCACGCCGACGCAGCCGGCCATCGCCGTGTGCGCGCCGATGTGGCAGTTGTGGCCGATCTGGATCTGGTTATCGAGCTTGACGCCGTCTTCGATCACGGTGTCGGCCAGGGCGCCGCGGTCGATCGAGGTGTTCGAGCCGATGTCGACGTCGTCGCCGATCACCACGCGCCCGGTCTGCGGAATCTTGATATAGACGCCCGCCTCGACCGCAAAGCCGAAGCCGTCGCCGCCGATCACGGCGCCCGAATGGACGATGCCGCGCGCGCCGATGATGCAGCCGCGGTGGAAGGTCACGTTCGCGAAGAAGCGCGTGCCCTCGCCCACCACCGCCTTGCGGCCGATGAAGCAGCCGTGCTCGATGACGGCATTCGCCTTGACCACGGCGCCGGCTTCGATCGTCACGTGCGGGCCGATGTGGGCGCTGGCATGGATCTCGGCGCCCGGGTCGACGACCGCGCTCGGGTGGATGCCCGGCTTCGCGGCGTCTTCTTCCAGCGCCACGAAATACTGCGCGGCGCGGGCGAAATAGGCGTAGGGGTTGGTGGTGACGATGCGCGTGCCGCCATAGGTGGCGGCGACCGACGGATCGTCGAGCGGCGACAGGATCAATGCGGCGGCCGAGCTTTGCGCGGCCAGCGCGCGCAGCTTGCTGTTGCTGAGGAAGCTGATCTGGGTGGCGTCGGCGCTGTCGAGCGGTGCGATGCTCGCCACGACGAGATCGGCGTTGCCGACGAGCTGGCCGCCGAAGCGTTCGACCAGGTCGCCCAGGCGCACGCCGCGGGGGAGTTGAGCTTGTTCCAAAACGTTTACTTGTCCAGCTGTTTCAGGATTTTATCCGTGATATCGATGCGCGGGCTCGACCACGCCGCTTCCTGCAGCACGGCGTCGAGTTTTTCCTGCTCGGCGATCTGTTCGATCAGTTTATACGCCTTGGTGGCGATGGCGGCGCGCTCTTCGCTCTTGCGCTGCATCAGGTCTTCCTGGAACTCGCGGTTCATGCGCTGCACGTCTTTTTCCATGTCGAACAGTTCGCGCGCACGGCGCGTGCGTTCGATGTCGGTCAGGCGCGGCGCATCGGCGTCGAACTTCTCGCTCATCTGCTTGAACTTGGCCACCAGCTCTTCGTTCGTCTTCTGGCGTTTCGAGAATTCGGCCTGGATCTTGGCGTCGGCCGCCTTGGCCATCTTCGATTCCGTCATCAGGCGCTCGGTGAACACGAAGCCGATGCGGCTCGGCGCGTTCTGCGCCTGGGCCAGCGGAGCGGCGCACAGGGCTGCCAGCAGCAGGGTCCCGGGCAAGGCTTTCAGATTTTTCAACATAATTCTCCGCGGTGAAAAGAATGGCGCTCCAACGGGGGACTCAGAAGCCCGTCCCCATCTGGAACTGGAAGCGTTCGAGCTGGTCGCCCGGCTTGTCGTTCAGCGGCTTGGCGAACGACAGGCGCAGCGGGCCCACCGGCGAGATCCACGACAGGCCGAGACCGGCCGAGTAGCGCAGCTGCTGCAGGCGGATCGGCGATTTTTCCTGGAACACCTGGCCGCCGTCGGCGAACACGAACCAGCGCAGGCTGCGGTCCTTGCTGCTGCCCGGGAACGGGAACTGCAGCTCGGCGTTGCCGATCAGGCGCTTCGAGCCGCCGATGGCATCGCCGTACACCGGATCGACCACACCCAGGGTCGAGCTTTCGTAGCCGCGCACCGAACCGATGCCGCCGGCGTAGAAGTTCTTGAAGACCGGGTATTCCTTGCCGCCGATGCCCTTGCCGTAGTCGAACTCGCCGCGCAGGGCCAGGGTCATCCAGGTGGTCAGCGGACGGTACCACTGGTGTTCGTACACCGCGCGGAAGTACTTCGAGTCGCCGATCACGTCGAGCTCGAGGTTGGCGCGCTGGTAGCGGCCGTAGCTCGGGGTCAGCGCACTGTCGCGGCTGTCGCGGCCCCAGGCCACGGTCAGCGGGATCGCATTGCTCTTGCCGGTGCCGACGCCCGAGTACTCGCCCTCGGTCGGGCCGCCGTTCTGGCGCACGAACTGCTTGTAGATCTCCGGGCTGGTGGTGTCGGTGGTCAGCGTGGTGCGTTCCAGGCCGGCGCCGAAGAAGACGGTGTCGGTTTCCGAGAACGGCACGCCGAAGGTCAGGTTGCCGCCGGTCTGGCGCACCTCGTAGGAACCGATGTTCGACAGCGGCGGACGCGTGGTGCGGTGGTAGACCTGGAAGGCGCGCGAGATGCCGTCGTCGGTGAAGTAGGGATTCGTCTGCGACACGGCGATGGTACGGCTGTACTTCGAGGTGTTCAGGTCGAAGCCGACGGTGTTGCCCGAACCGGCGAAGTTGGCCTGCTGCACCGACATCGTGAAGGTGAACTTCTCGGCCTGCGAGAACGAGCCGCCGATCGTGAAGTTACCGGTCGGGCGCTCTTCGACGGTCATGTTGACGTCGACCTGGTCGGTGCTGCCCGGCGACTCCGGCGTCTCGATCTTCACGTCCTTGAAGTAGCTGAGACGGTCGACGCGGTCGCGCGAGAGCTTGACGCGGTCGGCGTCGTACCACGAGCTTTCGAACTGGCGGAATTCGCGGCGGATGACCTCGTCGCGGGTGACGGTGTTACCCGAGATGTTCATGTGGCGCACGTAGGCGCGCTTGCCCGGATCGACGGTGAAGGTGAACGCGACTTCGCGCTTCTCGCGGTCGAGGCTCGGGTCGGCGCTGACGTTGGCGAACGCGTAGCCGAAGGTGCCCAGGCGGGCGGCGATGCGCTTGTTCGAGGCTTCCTGCAGGGCGCCGGAATAGGTCTTGCCCGGTTCGAGCACGATCAGCTGGCGCAGTTCTTCCTCGCGGCCGAACATCTCGCCTTCCAGCTTCACGCTCGAGACGGTGTACTTCTCGCCTTCGGTGATGTTGATCGTGAGGTAGATGTCCTTCTTGTCCGGCGTGATCGCGACCTGGGTCGATTCGACGTTCGCTTCCAGGTAGCCGCGGTCCAGGTAGTAGGACTTGATCGCTTCCAGGTCGCCGGTCAGCTTGGTCTTGCTGTACTGGTCGGCTTTTGAATACCAGGTGAACCAGCCCGAGGTGGACAGCTGCAGGATCTCGCGGATTTCCTTGTCCGAGACGACCTTGTTGCCGACGATGTTGATCTGCTTGATGCGCGCGACCTCGCCTTCGTCGACGTTGAACATGACGTTCACGCGGTTACGTTCGATCGGGGTGACGGTGGTCGTGATCTTCACGCCGTACATGCCGTGCGAGAGGTACTGGCGCTTGAGCTCCTGCTCGGCGCGGTCGACCGCCGACTTGTCGTAGATCTTGGCTTCGCCCACGCCGATTTCGCGCAGGGCCTTGACCAGCATGTCCTTCTCGAATTCCTTGGCGCCGGTGAAGTCGACGGTGTTGATTGCCGGACGTTCCTCGACCAGCACCACCAGCACGCCGTTCTGTTCTTCCAGGCGGATGTCCTTGAAGAAGCCGGTTGCATACAGGGCCTTGATGGCGGCGATACTCTTGTCGTCGTCGAAGGTCTCGCCCACGCGCACCGGCAGATAGGTGAACACGGTGCCGGCTTCGGTCCGCTGGATGCCTTCGATCCGGATATCCTTGACAACGAACGGATTGACGGCGAACGCAGGGCCGGCGCACAGCGCCAGCACGGCCGCGCCGATCAGGCTGCGGCGAATGAACGGCAGGGCAAAACGATCTGGTTGTGAATTCATTGGCTAAATAACGGGTCAGTCATTGGACAACATACATATTCTTGTTTGCCGGTGCCGCGGGAAAATCAGAGCAATCGTCCCAGGTCATTGAAGATGGCGAGCGCCATCAGCATGAACAGCAGGCCTACCCCTGCGCGTTGAGCGAATGCCTGGATTCGCTCGGACAGGGGACGCCCGGTCAAAACTTCCAGCGAATAATACAGCAAATGGCCACCATCCAGCACTGGAATTGGTAACAGATTCATTACACCCAGGCTGACGCTGACCACTGCGATAAAGCCCAAAAACGTCGCGAGGCCCATGCGTGCTGTCTGTCCGGCGTAGTCGGCGATGGTCAATGGACCGGTGACATTCTTCAGCGAGGCTTGCCCGGTGACGATCCTGGCGATCATCTTGAAGGTTAGCGCCGTCATCTCCCAGGTGCGTCCGGCACCCTTGGCGATCGCCTCGAACGGGCCGGCCTGCACGGTCACGAACTCCACCGCCGGCGCCAGCTGGACCTGGGCCACGCCCTGCCCTTTCGCATCGCGATCAGGCGTGAGCGGCAGGCTCAGGAGATTGCCGTCGCGCCGCACGTCCAGCTGCAGGGTCTTGCCGGCCGCCGCGCGCACGGTGCGGACAAAATCGCCGGCATCGAGCAGCGGCTTGCCGTCGGCCTTCACCACCACGTCGCCGCGGCGCAGGCCGGCGCGCTCGCCGGGGCCGCCGCCGACAGCCTGTTCGACGACCGGCATGCCGATCCAGACATTCATGCCGAGCGCGCTCATCACGTCGCCGTCGGGGTCGCCTTCGGGGTCGACCGCCTTGAAGGCGCCCGCCGGGATGCTGGCCGCGTAGCTGCTGCCGTTGGCGCTCTTCACGTCGAAGTGGGCGTCCTGGCGGTCGACCGCGAGGTGGGTCACGGCCCAGCGCAGTTCCGAAAACGATTCCACCGGCTCGCCGTTGACGGCGATTACCACGTCGCCGGCGCGCAGGCCGGCCGCGTAGGCGGGCGTGTCCGCTCCCATGGCCGCCAGCTTGGCGGCGGGCTCCTGGGCGCCGTGCATGAACAGCGCGCCGAACAAGACAATGGCGAGCAGGAAGTTGGCAATCGGACCGGCCGCAACGATGGCGATGCGTTTCCAGACGTTCTGGCGCGTGAACTCGCGTGCCAGGTCCGCTTCATCCTTCGGCGCCGTGGCCGGGTCGCGCGCGTCGAGCATCTGCACGTAGCCGCCCAGCGGCAGCGCCGAGATCGCCCATTCCGTTTGATCGCGGCCGAAGCGGCGCGACCAGACGACCTTGCCCATGCCGACCGAGAAGCGCAGCACCTTCACGCCGCACAGGCGCGCGACCAGGTAGTGGCCGAGTTCGTGGAAGACGATCAGCGGCCCCAGCGCGAGCACGAAGGCCACCGCCGTGTAGAGAAAACTCATGGATATCCGCCTTTCAGTGTCGCGCCAGGCTGGCGACGATGTCGCGCGCCGCAGCGCGTGCACGCTCATCTTGCGCCATCACGGCCGCGATGTCATGCGCTGCGCCATGCGTGTTCTCGTCCATCACGCGGCGCACCACGCGGTCGATGTCGCGGAAGCCGATGCGGCGCGCCAGGAAGGCTTCGACCGCCACTTCGTTGGCCGCGTTCAGCAGGGCCGGCGCGGTGCCGCCGGCGCGCAGCGCGTCGAAGGCGAGCGCCAGGCAGGGAAAGCGTGCGAAGTCGGGCGGGTAGAACTGCAGCGCCGCCATCGCGGTCAGGTCGAGCTGGGCCACGCCGGAATCGATGCGCTCGGGATAGGCCAGCGCGTGCGCGATCGGGGTGCGCATGTCGGGATTGCCGAGCTGGGCCAGGACCGAGCCGTCGACATACGACACCATCGAGTGGATCACGCTTTGCGGATGGATCACCACCTCGATGCGCTCGGCCGGGGCGCCGAACAGCCAGTGGGCCTCGATCACTTCCAGGCCCTTGTTCATCATGGTGGCGGAGTCGACCGAGATCTTGCGGCCCATGGCCCAGTTCGGGTGCTTGCAGGCTTCGTCGGGCGTGACGTTTTCCAGCGTCTCGACGGCGCGGTGCAGGAAAGGACCGCCGGATGCGGTGAGCAGGATCTTGGCCACGCCGGACGCGTCCAGCCCGCGCGCATGGGTGGCCGGCAGCGACTGGAAGATGGCGTTGTGCTCGCTGTCGATGGGCAGCAGGGTCGCCTTGTGCTCGCGCACGGCGTCCATGAAGAGCTGGCCGGACATGACCAGGGCTTCCTTGTTTGCCAGCAGCACCTTCTTGCCGGCGCGGGCGGCGGCCAGGGTCGGCGCCAGGCCGGCGGCGCCGACGATGGCCGCCATCACGGTGTCGGTGTCGTCGCTCGCTGCGATCTCGCACAGGGACGCTTCGCCCCAGGCGATGTCGACCGGCAGGCCGGCCAGCAGGCGCGCCAGTTCGGCGGCGGCGGCGGCGCTGCCGACCACGGCGCGCCGAGGCTTGAACTGGCGGCACTGGGCGGCGAGTTCTTCCACGCGGCTGTGCGCGCTCAGCGCGTAGACCTGGTACTTGTCGGTGTGACGCGCGAGCACGTCGAGGGTCGAGACGCCGATCGAGCCGGTGGCGCCCAGGATGGTAATGCGTTGCATGTGATATTCCTTACAGCCGGTTCCGGGAGGCCGGCCTTTACAGCCAGCCGCCGATCAGTGCGGCCAGCGGCAGCACGGGAACCAGGGCATCGATGCGGTCCAGCACGCCGCCATGGCCGGGCAGCAGGTTGCTGCTGTCCTTCATGCCGGCGCGGCGCTTGAGCTGGGATTCGAACAGGTCGCCGACGACGCTGGCGGCGACGATCAGGACCAGGATGGCATACGTCGCCGGCCAGCCGAGGCTGGCCTGGACGCGCACCGGGAAGGTGTTGGCGAGCGCTCCGCCGGCGAAGACGATGACCAGGGTGGCGATGAGCAGCACGGCGATGCCGCCGCCGATCGCGCCTTCCCAGGATTTGCCGGGAGAGATCGAGGGCGCCAGCTTGCGCTTGCCGAAGGCCTTGCCCGAGAAGTAGGCGAAGATGTCGGCCGCCCAGACGATGGCCATGACCGACAGCAGGTACAGCGGCGAATACGCGAACAGCGCCACGATGGCGGCGAAGCAGCCGACCAGCGACACCGCGTACACCACGCTGAGCAGGGTGTTGGCCGTGGAATCGAGGGGCGGCAAGCCGACTTTCAGCGAGGGCGCGAAGCGCAGCGCCCACAGCAGCAGCGAGATCGCATACCAGAACACGGGGTTCGGCTGGGCCGGTCCGAAGAAGGCCCAGGCAAAGGCCGCGGTCCAGAACACGGCGACGATCGGCGCCTTGGTCGACTTCGGATTGAACAGGCGGAAGCATTCCCAGATCGCGGCGCCGAAGAACACGGTCGCCACCACCGCGAAGGCTGTGTAGTTGTTGGAATACAGGACCGGCAGCAGGACTGCCAGCAGCACGAGCGCGGTGATGATCCGGGTTTTCAGCATCAGGTTTTGTTCGCCACTTGTTCGCCGGTACGGCCGAAGCGCCGTTCGCGGGCTTGGTAAGACGCGATGGCCGCGTCCAGGGAATCGGCCGAGAAATCCGGCCAATAGGTATCGGTGAAGTACAGCTCGGAATACGCCAGTTGCCACAGCAGGAAGTTGCTGATGCGCTCTTCCCCGCCGGTGCGGATGAACAGGTCCGGCTCGGGCGCATATGCCATTGCCAGGTGCGGCGCCAGCATCTCCTCGGTGAACTCGGTCACGCCAGGGTGATTGGCGATCATCTTGCTGGTGGCCTGCATGATGTCCCAGCGGCCGCCGTAGTTGGCGCACACCGACACGGTCAGGCGCTTGTTGCCGGCGGTCTTGCGCTCGGCATTGGCGATCATGTCCTGCAATTTCGGGTCGAAGCGCGACAAATCGCCCACCACTTTCAGGCGGATGTCGTTGGCGTGCATCTTCGACACTTCGCGCTCGAGCGCGGTGACGAACAGGCGCATCAGCAAGGACACTTCCTCGGCCGGGCGGCGCCAGTTTTCCGACGAAAACGCAAACAGCGTGAGGTACTCGACGCCGCGCAGCACGCAGGCCTCGACCACGCCACGCACCGCTTCGACGCCCTTGACGTGGCCGGCCACGCGCGGCAGCAGGCGCTTGGTCGCCCAGCGGCCATTGCCGTCCATGATGATCGCGACGTGGCGCGGCACGGCCGGCACGTCGGGCACTGCAGTCGTCGAACTCTTGAAGATCATAAATCCATTGCCATCGCGGCGATACAAGGTGAAAGCGAAGCGCCCGGCCGGATACGGGCATCGGCCGGGCCACAGTCCGGGCCGGCTTTGGCGTCCGGCCCTCTTCAACCTGTTATACGGTCAGGACTTCTTTCTCTTTCTCGGCGACCAGCTTGTCGATGTCGGCGACGAACTTGTCGGTCAGCTTCTGGATCTCGTCCGAGGCGCGGCGCTCGTCGTCTTCCGACGCGGTCTTGTCCTTGACCATTTTCTTCAGCTGTTCGTTGGCGTCGCGGCGGATGTTACGCACGGCGATCTTCGCGTCTTCGGCTTCCGACTTGCACAGCTTGACCATTTCCTTGCGGCGCTCTTCGGTCAGCGGCGGGGTCGGCACGCGCACCATGTCGCCCATGGTCGACGGGTTCAGGCCGAGGTCGGCGTCGCGGATCGCCTTTTCGATGGTGCTCAGCATCTTCTTTTCGTAAGGCTGGACGGCGATGGTGCGCGCGTCGGCCAGGGTCAGGTTGGCCACGCCGGTGAGGGGCGTCGGCGAACCGTAGTAGTCGACCATCACGTGGTCGAGGATACCGGTGTGGGCACGGCCGGTACGCACCTTGGCGAGATCGGCACGCAGGGTTTCAATCGACTTCGTCATGCGCTCTTGCGCATTCTTCTTGACGTCAGCTAGGGACATGCTGCTCTCCTGTTCTTGGATACTTCAGAGTTAAATCAAACGTGTACCAGTGTACCTTCGTCTTCGCCCATGATCACGCGCTTGAGGGCGCCGGGCTTGACGATGGAAAACACCTTGATCGGCAGCTTCTGGTCGCGGCACAGGGCGAACGCGGTCGCGTCCATCACCTGCAAGTGCTTGGCGATCGCCTCGTCGAAGGTGATCGACTCGTAGCGCGTCGCATGCGGATCTTTCTTAGGATCGGCAGTATATACGCCATCGACCTTGGTTGCCTTCAAAACAATCTCGGCCGAGATTTCCGAGCCGCGCAGGGCAGCCGCGGTATCGGTGGTGAAGAAGGGGTTGCCGGTGCCGGCGGCGAAGACGACGACCTTGCCCTCTTCCAGGTATTGCAGGGCTTTCGGGCGGACGTAAGGCTCGACCACCTGCTCGATGCCGATCGCCGACATGACGCGTGCGGTGATGCCGACATGGCGCATGGCGTCGGCCAGGGCCAGGGCGTTCATGACGGTGGCCAGCATGCCCATGTAGTCGGCGGTGGCGCGGTCCATGCCCTGGGCGCCGGGGGCGACGCCGCGGAAGATGTTGCCGCCGCCGATCACGACTGCCAGCTCGACGCCCAGCTTCGCCACTTCCGCCACATCGGCCACCATGCGGTCGATGGTGGCGCGGTTGATGCCGAATGGGTCGTCGCCCATCAGCGCTTCGCCAGACAGCTTGAGGAGGACTCGTTGGTAGGCTGGTTTTGTCATGATGAGGCGCTCTCCTGTAGTGTTTGGTTCGAATTCGGTTCCGGCCGCAGGCGCGTGGCTTGCGGCTTCATCTGCAAATGTACAGATGGCGGTGAAACTGGCGCGCACGCTGGCGAGCCTGCGGCGCTCGGGATGGCCTGCGGCGTTCCGGACCGGCTCGCGGCGTCTCCCGTACGGTGGGCACTCCGTGCCCACGCGGATGCCGGCATGGTGTTGACCATGCCATATCCGGTACTGCCGGCGCTATCGAAACGCCTCGAGAGACGTCTCCGCGACGCATGCCGACGGCCACGAACAAGGTTTCGTTGACGCGCCGTTCCGCGTGGGCACTTCGTCTTGGATGCCACTGGCATCCAAGACCCCACCGTACGGTTGCAGCCAACGGTGCTGCTACCTGCTCCACATTTACCCGGCCGCGTAAACCGCCGGGCTTAAAAAAACGGGCCTTGCGGCCCGCTTTTCATTACTGCTTGTTGGCAGCCATCTGGGCCGCGACTTCTGCTGCGAAGTCGTCGACCTTCTTCTCGATGCCTTCGCCGACGACGTACATGGTGAAGCCCTTGACGGTCGTGTTGGTGGCCTTCAGCATCTGCTCGATCGACTGCTTGTCGTTCTTCACGAATGCCTGGTTCAGCAGCGACACTTCTTTCAGGTACTTCTGAACCGAACCTTCGAGGCGCTTGGCCAGGATTTCCGGCGATTGGGCCGGCTTGCCTTCGGCAGCGGCTTTCTCGGCGTCTTCCTGTGCTTTCAGCTGGGCAACCGAACGCTCTTTCTCGATCATTTCAGCAGGCACTTGCTCAGCCGACAGAGCGACTGGCTTCATCGCGGCGATGTGCATTGCCACGTCCTTGCCGACCTGGTCGTCGCCGCCTTCGAACTCGACCACGACGCCGATACGGGTGCCGTGCAGGTACGAGGCCAGCTTGCCGGTGGTGTCGAAGCGCTGGAAGCGGCGCACGGTCATATTTTCACCGATTTTACCGATCAGTGCCGAACGCAGTGCGTCGAAGGTCTGGCCGCCGGCGTCGAGTTGCGACAGGGCTTCCACGTCGGCCGGGTTCTGCTCGGCGACCAGCTTGGCTGCCAGGTTGGCCATGGCCAGGAACTCGTCGTTCTTGGCGACGAAGTCGGTTTCGCTGTTGATTTCAACCAGCGCGCCGATGTTGCCGGCGATGTAGGTGGCGACGACGCCTTCGGCGGTCACACGTGCCGATGCCTTCGATGCCTTGCCGCCCAGCTTGACGCGCAGGATCTCTTCCGCACGGCCCATGTCGCCTTCGGCTTCGGTCAGTGCTTTTTTGCATTCCATCATCGGTGCGTCGGTTTTCGCGCGCAGTTCGCCGACCATCGCTGCAGTAATCGCTGCCATGTGTATTCTCCTAAATAGTGAGTCGCAGAGTGAAAACGCCAACGGCGCTTCCACGACGTGATTGCTGAATTCGTTTTTGCTTGAAAAAAGGGGTGCTCAGTACACCGGCACCCCTTTTGGAGCTAAAGGCAGGCATGCAGCCCGCCCGGCATTACGCCTGCTCGGAGACTTCGACGAAGTCGTCGCCGCCGGCCTTGACCATTTCAACGACTTCGTTGGTGGCGTTGGCACGGCCTTCCAGGATCGCATCGGCGACGCCGCGTGCGTACAGGGTGATGGCTTTCGACGAGTCGTCGTTACCCGGGATCACGTGGGTCACGCCTTCTGGCGAGTGGTTGGTATCGACCACGCCGATGACCGGGATGCCCAGCTTGCCGGCTTCGGTGATGGCGCCCTTGTGGTAGCCGACGTCGACGACGAAGATCGCGTCAGGCACGCCGCCCAGGTCCTTGATGCCGCCGATCGACTTCTGCAGCTTTTCCATTTCGCGCGAGAACATCAGCGCTTCTTTCTTCGACATCTTCTCGACCGAACCGTCTTCGATCTGGGCTTCCATGTCTTTCAGGCGCTTGATCGAGGTCTTGATGGTCTTGAAGTTGGTCAGCATGCCGCCCAGCCAACGCTGGTCGACGTAAGGCACGCCGGCGCGCTGTGCTTCAGCGGCGATGATATCGCGGGCCTGGCGCTTGGTGCCGACCATCAGGATGGTGCCGCGGTTAGCCGAGATCTGCTTGATGGTTTTCATCGCATCCTGGTACATCGCCATGGTTTTTTCCAGGTTGATGATGTGGATCTTGTTGCGATGACCGAAGATGAACGGTGCCATCTTTGGGTTCCAGAAACGGGTCTGGTGGCCGAAGTGAATACCGGCTTCCAGCATTTCGCGCATAGTAACGGACATGTAATTCTCCAGGGTTAAATTCTTGAATAACGACCAGTCACCTCGAGGGCACCCTTGTCGGTCGCATTCGCGATTTGAATAAATAAAATAGACTACTTTGACAACATTGCCCGATCAGGATCGGAGCAACCCGAGATTCTAGCGGGATTCCGGTTGGTTATCAAGCTTTGCATGGCGTGACGGGGCCTCGGAAAGCTTTGGTACGGCCAACGCAGGGTGGCCGAACACAAAACCGCGTGGGCACGGGGCGCCCACCCTACGCATGCAACGGCCACTGACTTCGAATACGTTGGGTGGGCGCCCCGTGCCCACGCGTTCACATGCATCACTTATAATGCGGAGGATATTGCAGCGAATGAAATAGTTACTCCGCTGTTACGCGCTGTTACACAGATACTTACCGTTTCTCCAGAATCCTCTTATGTCCATCTCCATCAAAACCCCGGAAGAAATCGAAGGCATGCGCATTGCCGGCCGCCTTGGCGCCGAAGTGCTCGACTACATCACGCCCTTCGTCAAGCCGGGCGTCACCACCGCCGAACTCGACCGCCTGTGCCACGAGTACATGGTTAACGTGCAGGGCACGACCCCTGCCCCGCTGAACTACCAGCCGCCGGGCTACCCGCCCTACCCGAAGTCGGTCTGCACCTCGCTCAACGACGTGATCTGCCACGGCATCCCGAACGACAAGCCGCTGAAGGACGGCGACGTGATGAACATCGACGTCACCGTGATCACGAAAGACGGCTTCCACGGCGACAACAGCCGCATGTTCTTCATCGGCAAACCGTCGATCATGGCCAAGCGCCTGGCGGAAATCACCTATGAATGCATGTGGCTGGGCATCAGCAAGGTCAAGCCGGGCGCCCACCTGGGCGACATCGGCCACGTGATCCAGCAGCACGCGGAAAAGCATGGCTACAGCGTGGTGCGCGAGTTCTGCGGCCACGGCATCGGCCGCGTCTTCCACGAGGAACCGCAGGTCCTGCACTACGGCAAGCCGGGCACGCTGGAAAAGCTGGAGCCGGGCATGATCTTCACCATCGAGCCGATGATCAACGCCGGCAAACGCGAGATCAAGGCCCTGCCCGACGGCTGGACCATCAAGACCAAGGACCGCAGTTTGTCGGCCCAGTGGGAACACATGATCCTGGTTACCGAAACCGGCTACGAAGTCCTGACCCAGTCCGCCGGCACCCCGCCGCCGCCAGCCATCGTGTTGCCGGCCGCCGCCGTTCCAGCCTGACCTTCCAGCCGGAGGACACCACATGCCAGCCGCGCAGCGCGATGAGACCGACCCCGGGCACGCATCCGAACTCAGGCAGAAGCTGAAAACCGAACGGCAAGCGCTGTTCGAACGCTTCCGCCACGACGACCGGCCCGAGAAGCTGCTGCGCAGCCTGCGCCGCTGCGTCGACGGCATCCTGGGCGAAGCCTGGCGCGCGGCGCGCCTGCCCGCGAATACCGCCCTGGTGGCGGTGGGCGGCTACGGGCGCGGCGAACTGTTTCCCTATTCCGACGTCGACGTTTTGATCCTGCTCGGCGCCGCGCCGGACGCGATCACCCAGGCCAGGCTGGAAAACCTGGTGCAGTTGCTGTGGGACCTGGGCCTGGAGATCGGCCACAGCATCCGCACCGTGGACGAATGCCTGAGCGAGTCGGCCGCCGACATCACCGTGCAAACCAGTTTGCTGGAAGCGCGCCTGATCACCGGCGACGCGGCCCTGTTCGCGCAGCTGCAGGCGCGCTACCGCGAGGCCCTCGATCCGCAAGCCTTTTTCCAGGCCAAGACCGCCGAGATGCGCCTGCGCCACGCGAAGTACGAGTACACGGCGTTTGCGCTGGAGCCGAACTGCAAGGAGAGTCCGGGCGCACTGCGCGACCTGCAGGTGATCCTGTGGGTGGCAAAGGCGGCGGGCCTGGCGAATTCCTGGGGCCAGCTGGCCACGCGCGGCCTGATCACGCGCGTCGAGGCGCGCCAGCTGATGGAAAAGGAACGCGCCTTCAAGGATATCCGCGTGCGCCTGCATTTGCAGACCAAACGGCGCGAGGACCGCCTGCTGTTCGACGTGCAGACGGCGATTGCCGAATCGTTCGGGTTAGTAGCAGATCCGCCCGGCCCGGGTGCGCGACGGGCTTCCGAATACCTGATGCAGCGCTACTACTGGGCGGCGAAGACCGTCACCCAACTGAATACCATCCTGCTGCAGAACATCGAGGCGCAGCTGTTCCCGCAGCCGTCGGTGCCGCGTCCCATCAATGACTGTTTTAATGAAGTAAACGGTTTCATCGACATCGTGCGCGACGATACCTTCGAGAGCTACCCGCCCGCGGTGCTCGAGATCTTCGTCGCCATGACCGAAAGACCCGACATCAAGGGCATGACCGCGCGCACCACGCGTGCGCTCTGGCATGCGCGCAACCTGATCGACGAAGACTTCCGCAACGATCCGGTCAACAAGTCCCACTTCCTGCGCATCCTGAAGGCGCCGGTGGGCCTGGTGCATGCGCTGCGGCGCATGAACGAATTCGGCGTGCTGGGACGCTACCTGCCGAACTTCCGCAACATCGTCGGCCAGATGCAGCACGACCTGTTCCACGTGTACACCGTGGACCAGCACATCATGATGGTGGTGCGTAACCTGCGGCGCTTCACGATGAGCGAGCACGCCCACGAATACCCTTTCTGCAGCGCCCTGATCGCCAACTTCCGCGACCGCTGGCTGCTGTATGTCGCCGCCCTGTTCCACGATATCGCCAAGGGCCGCGGCGGCGACCACTCGGAACTCGGCAAGACCGATGCTTTCGAATTCTGCCGCGAGCATGGCCTGTCCGAAGAAGACACGGAGCTGGTGGTGTTCCTGGTCGAGCAGCACCTGACCATGTCGCAGGTGGCGCAGAAGCAGGACTTGTCGGACCCGGACGTGATTGCCGCCTTTGCCGGCGTGGTGAAGGACGAGCGCCACCTGACCGCCCTGTACCTGCTGACCGTGGCCGACATCCGCGGCACCAGCCCCAAGGTGTGGAATGCCTGGAAAGCCAAGCTGCTGGAAGACCTGTACCGCATCACCCTGCGCGTGCTCGGCGGCGAGCCGCATTCGGCCGACCGCGAGCTGCGCACGCGCCAGCAGGAAGCCCTGGCCACGCTGCGTTTGTTCGGCCTGCCGGCGAACGCCCACGAAGCGCTGTGGGACCAGCTCGACGTGGTCTACTTCCTGCGCCACGACGCCTCCGACATTGCCTGGCAGACGCGCTGCCTGCACGACAAGCTGGGCAGCGCACGCCCGGTCGTGAAGGCGCGCCTGGCGCCGATCGGCGAAGGCCTGCAGGTGACGGTCTACATCAAGGACCAGCCCGACCTGTTCGCGCGCATCTGCAGCTATTTCGACCGCAAGAACTTCAGCATCCTCGATGCGAAGATCCACACCACGCGCGACGGCTATGCGCTCGACACCTTCCTGGTGACCGACGCCACCTTCGCCAAGCACTACCGCGACATCATCAGCCTGATCGAGCACGAGCTGTGCGAACTGCTGGCATCAACGGCGCCGCTGGGTGCGCCGACGCGTGCGCGTCTTTCCCGCCTGTCGCGCCACTTCCCGATCACGCCGACCGTGGAGATGCGCCCGGACGAACGCGGCCAGTATTACCTGCTGTCGATCGCGGCCCACGACCGCACCGGTTTGCTGTACGCGATCGCGAACGTGCTGACGCGCTACCGCATCAATTTGCACACCGCCAAGATCATGACCCTGGGCGAACGCGTCGAGGACGTGTTCCTGATCGACGGCCCGAACCTGAACAACCCGCGCGTGCAGGTCCAGCTCGAGACCGAGCTGCTCGACGCGCTGGCCAATTAATTCCTTTTTTGCTTTTGCCTTATGACCGAACCGCTCCGCCTTTCCAAACGTATGTCCGAACTCGGCCTGTGCTCGCGCCGCGAAGCCGATGAATGGATCGCCCGCGGCTGGGTGCGGGTCGACGGCAAGGTGGTGTCCGAACTGGGCAGCAAGGTGCTGCCTTCGCAACGCATCACGGTCGAACGCCAGGCCGCGGCCGAGCAGTCGAAACGCGTGACCGTCCTGATCAACAAGCCAGTCGGCTACGTCAGCGGCCAGGCCGAGGATGGCTATACGCCGGCGGTGGCCCTGATCAAGGCGGAGAACCGCTGGGCCGAGGATCCTTCGCCCGAGAACTTCCATCCGACCCAGCTGCGTTCGCTGGTGCCCGCCGGGCGCCTCGACATCGATTCTGTAGGCCTTCTGGTGCTGACCCAGGACGGGCGCATCGCCAAGCAGCTGATTGGCCAGGACACCAGCATCGACAAGGAATACCTGGTGCGGGTGCAGTACACCAAACCGGGCAAGCTGCCCGACGCCGACCTGAAGAAGCTGAACCACGGCCTGTGGATGGATGGGAAACCGCTGCTGCCGGCCAAGGTACGCTGGCAGAACGACGACCAGCTCAGCTTTACCCTGAAGGAAGGCAAGAAGCGCCAGATCCGCCGCATGTGCGACATGGTCGGCCTGAAGGTCGTGGGCCTGAAGCGGGTGCGCATCGGCCGCGTCAAGCTCGGCGATTTGCCCGTCGGCCAGTGGCGCTACCTGGGCGCGGACGAGGCGTTCTGACCCGTAGGGTGGACGGCTCAGCCCCGGCGCCGGCATGCCTGCGACCGGGCCGCTGTCCACTCCAGGTTTTAGCATCTCGTCCAGCTTTCATTACAACAATTGCCACCCGCATTGCCGTGGCGAAATATATGCTATAGTTTCCGGATGGCGTACTTACTGCGCCCCTCCGACTCTACAGCTCCCCCTTCGACACCATGCGTACCCCTTTCCGGGCAGGCTTCGCGCTGCTCCTCTGTTCGCTGCTGGCCGCGCGCGCCGCGACCGCGGGCCCTGCCCCGACAGCGCCCGTTTATAACTTCTCGCCGGTCAACCAGTACAACCTGCAGGTCTCGGCCAGCTTCTGGAACCCGATCGTGCGCTATGTGTCGCAAAAGAGCGGCGTGCGCCTGAACCTGAAGCTGGGCCGCACCTCGGCCGACACCACCAGCTACGTGCTGGCCAAGGAAGTCGACTTCGCCTTTACCAACCACCTGTTCAGCCCCGAGCGCAGCAAGATGGGCTGGACCGTGTTCGGGCGCCGCAATGCCGAACCGGTGCGCGCCCAGATCGTGGTGCCGGCCGATTCGCCGATCCGGCGCCTGGCCGAACTGGCCAACAGCACCGTGGTCTTTCCCGGCCCGGAAGCGCTGATCGCCTACAAGGTGACCTACGCCCAGCTGCTGCGCCAGGGCGTGCCGGTCTCGGTCGCCTTCGGCGGCAACATGGACGCCGCCTTTACCCAGATGTTCAGCGGCCGCGCCAGGGCGGCCGGCGCGAATTCGCAGCTGGTCGCCAACTACGCCGGGCGCGAGGACAAGCGCTTCCGCGTGCTGTGGAGCTCGGCACCCTTCAACGACCTGGCCCTGATGGCCTCGCCGCGCGTACCGGCCGCCCAGGTGCGCGCCGTGGCCGACGCTTTCCTGAACATGCACAAGGATCCCGAAGGCCGCCGCATCCTGGAAACCGCGTCGGAGCTGATCCACGCGCCGGAGCTGCTTTCCTTTGTCGCGGCCAGCGATGCCGACTATGCCGCCTACCGCAGCTTCTACCAGGCCGCGCCGGCCGAACTGCGCTAGGACCATGCACACCGTGCCGAAGCTGCTGACACTGCTCGCCCGCCTGCACCAGTTCCTGCTGCCGCGCTCCCTGGTCGGACGCGTGTTCACGCTGTTCGCCCTGAGCATGCTGCTGTTCGTGGGCACGGGCCTGGGCATGTTCTACCGCCACCAGTTCCTCCAGCACATCGAGGAAACCCAGGATGCCGCGGCCACGCTGGTCGAGGTGGCCTCGCAGGCGGTCGAGGACAGCGCCGTGATCGGCGACTACGACACCGTCAAGCGCACCCTGTCGACCATGATCGTGCAGTCGCCCTTCCACAGCGCCACCTTCATCGACCTCGACGGCGGCGTGATCCGCGTCGAGGCGCCGTTCGAGGGCTCGCTGACGCCGGCCCCGGCCTGGATGACCCACCGCGTGGCAGGCGCGCTGTTCGACGTCAACCGCGTGGTCTCGGTCGGCGGCAAGGACTACGGCGTGCTGCGCCTGACCTTCGACGAGCGCAAGCTGGCCGCCCAGATGTGGACCCTGCTGCTGCAGTCGGCCGGCCTGGCCGCGGTCGCCCTGCTGGTCAGCCTGGCCCTGGCGCGCTACCTGCTGGCGCGCTGGCTGGAAAACCTCGGCCGCCTGCGCTTCTATGGCGACGAAGGCGCCGCCGGCGCCGGGCTCGACGCCGCCCTCAGCGCCGACGCGCCGCTCGAGATCCGCGAGGCGATCCAGGCCGTCAACCGCAGCGCGGCCAGCATGCGCGACCAGTATGGCCAGCGCATCGCCACGCTGATGAATTCCCTGGTCCAGCACAAGAGCGCGCTCGACCAGGCGGCGATCGTCTGCGAAGTCGACCGCGAGGGCCGCATCACCGCCGTCAACGAGCAGTTCGTGCGCCATACGGGTTATACGCGCGAGGACTTGATCGGCGCCGAACTGGCGCGCGTGGGCGCGCCGCTGGTGCATGCCAGCCGCGCCTGGAGCCCGTCGCACAGCGTCTGGAACGGCGAAGTGGCCGTGCCTTCGCGCGACGGCGAACGCCAGTGGCACCGCACCGTGGTGCCGATCTTCGACGGCGCCGGCCAGGTCGAGAAGTACATCTGCATCGATTTCGACATCACCGAACGCAAGGAATTCGAGGACGCCATCGTCCACAACGCCAAGCGCCAGGGCCTGCTCGCCCGCCTCGGACGCAAGGCGCTCGAAGCCGGCCCGCTGCAGGAACTGTTCGAGATGGCGACCCAGCTGGCCTGCGAAGGCATCGGCGTGCGGCACGCCGCGGTATTCGGCTTCGACGCCGACCTCGGCACCGCCGCGCTACAGGCCGGCGCCGGCTTCCCGCCGGGCGCTGCGGGCGCGCCCTTTCCCCATATTCCCGGCCCCGATTCGTCGGAGTACCTGGCGCGCTGGGGCCGCACCCTGCTCGGCCCCGGCGCGGCCGGCAGCAGCATCGAAGTCTTCATCGTCTGCCACGACCGCCTGTACGGGGCCCTGAGCGTGTACGCGCCGCTTGCGCGCA
Source organism: Massilia sp. YIM B02769 (assembly GCF_030411995.1). Classification (GTDB taxonomy): domain Bacteria; phylum Pseudomonadota; class Gammaproteobacteria; order Burkholderiales; family Burkholderiaceae_D; genus Telluria. Next base: position 63,693 of record NZ_JASNRC010000011.1, on the reverse strand, counting down.
CCTTCCAGGAAGACGAGGACGGCTTCCTGAACGGCCTGGCCAACATCCTGGCCACCGCCATCGAGCGCGAGGATGCGAAGAACCGCCTGACCTACCTGGCCCAGTACGACGCCCTCACCGGCCTGCCGAACCGGCACCGCCTCTCGACCTGCCTGGAAGGCGCCATCGCCGACGCGGCCGGCGGCGGGCATTGCGCCGGCGTCATGTTCATCGACCTCGACCGCTTCAAGAGCGTCAACGACATGATGGGCCACAGCGTCGGCGACGAGCTGCTGGCCCAGGCCAGCCGCCGCCTGCAGGATTGCGCGCGTCCCGACGACGTGGTGGCGCGCCTCGGCGGCGACGAGTTCGCGGTGGTGCTGCCGCGGCTGGCCTCGGCGATCGAGGCGGAAACCATCGCGCGCTGCATCGTCGATGCGCTGGCGCGGCCCTTCCTGCTGCAGGGCCAGCAGATCTTCGTGTCGGCCAGCGTCGGCATCGCCGGCTATCCGCACGACGGACAGGATGCGGCCACGCTCCTGAAAAGCGCGGACACGGCGATGTACAGCGCCAAGAACAGCGGCCGCAACAACTTCCGCTTCTTCGAGGCCGCGATGCACGCCAACGCGGCCCGGCGCCTGCAGCTCGAGACCGACCTGCACCTGGCGCTGGAACGCGGCGAATTCGAGCTGCACTACCAGCCCAAGCTGCGCCTGGGCAGCGGCGCGGTGAGCGGCTTCGAAGCCCTGCTGCGCTGGCGCCATCCCGAACGCGGCCTGGTCTCGCCGCTCGACTTCATCGCCATCCTCGAAGACACCGGCCTGATCCTGCCAGTGGGCGAATGGGTAATCGCCGAGGTCTGCCGCCAGCTCGGCGTGTGGAGCGAGACGCTGGAGAACGTGCCGCCGGTGGCGATCAACCTGTCGGCGCGCCAGCTGGCGCACGCCGGCCTGCCCGACACCGTGCGCGCGATCGTCGCCGCGGCCGGGATCGACCCGCGCCTGCTGGAATTCGAACTGACCGAGTCGATGCTGATGGCCGATCCGGAAGCGGCGGTGGCGATTCTCTCGAATCTGAAGGCGCAGGGAATGCGGCTGTCGGTGGACGATTTCGGGACCGGGTATTCGAGCCTGGCGTATTTGAAGCGCTTCCCGCTGGATGCGCTGAAGATCGACCGCACCTTCGTGCGCGACCTGCCGACCGATGGCGACGATGCGGCCATTACCAAGGCGGTGATCAGCCTGGCGCACAGTTTGAATCTGAAGGTGGTGGCGGAAGGGGTCGAGACCATCGGGCAGGTGCGGGTGCTGGAGGCCTACCAGTGCGATGAGATCCAGGGGTATTACGTGAGCAGGCCATTGCCGGCGGGGGCTGCCGCGGCCTTGTTGGTGGAGCGGGCGGTGGTGGCGGCCTGATGCGTTCGCGTCCGGTTCATTGGCATCGTTTGCCGCTGATCGGCGGGTGCGACCGCGTGGGATCGAGAGCCCACCGTTCGCGCTGTCGCCTCTGATCGAAGGGCGAGACCGCGTGGACACAGGTGTCCACCCTACGGGCATCGGTGTGCATGCGGGGACGCCGGTGGGTTCGAGAACCCACCCTACGAAGCCTTTGCCGCCGAGGCGCGCAGCGCCGAACCACCGGCTTCATCCGTAGGGTGGGCCGGGCCGCGCTAGGCACCCCGTGCCCACGCGGAGCATGCACACCAATGCCGCACCAGGCAACAGCCCCACTACCCCCACATGCCGCCTGTAAGCACACCTGCCACCATTGCAACTTCCGATTCCCTGGCGTAGCATGCAACGCTTGCCTCTGGTCACGAGCCATTGGCGACAGTCCATCCAAGAAGGGAATTAAATGAAAACGGAAATCCTGCCGTACAGCCAGACCCGCTCGTTCATGACCGTGGCGCTGATCGAGTTATGGGAACGCTTCGGCTATTACGGCATGCAGGCGCTGATCGTCTACTTCATGGTGCAGCGCATCGGCTTCGAAGACAGCCGCGCCAACCTGGTCTGGGGCGCAGCTGCCGCCCTGATCTATGTCGCGCCGGCCATCGGCGGCTGGATCGGCGACAAGGTGCTCGGCACCCGCCGCTGCATGGTTCTCGGCGGCATCATCCTGACCCTGGGCTACGCCCTGATGGCGGTCCCGACCGAAAACACCTGGTTCCTGTTCTCGGCACTCGGCGTGATCGTGGTCGGCAACGGCCTGTTCAAGCCGAACACCGCCAACCTGGTGCGCAAGATCTACGAAGGCGATGACTCGAAGATCGACTCGGCCTTTACCATCTATTACATGGCCGTGAACGTCGGCTCGACCATCTCGATGCTGGCCACGCCCGCCATCAAGGACTACGTGAATGCCACCTATGGCAACGAACTCGGCTGGCACGTCGCCTTCGCCGTCTGCTCGGTCGGCCTGGTGGTCGGCCTGCTGACCGTGATGATGATGCGCGCCACCATCCGCCACGTCGGCTCGCTGCCGGACGAACTGCCGCTGGACAAAGCCAAGCTGGCGATGGTGCTGGCGGGCGGCGTGGTTGCCGTCGGCGTCTCGGCCGTCATCCTGCAATACCAGAGCCTGGCCCGCGTGTTCGTCTACCTGGCCGGCATCGTGGTGCTCGGCATCTTCGTGCACCTGATCCGCAAGAGCGAAGCCAGCGAGCGCGCCGGCCTGATCGCGGCCCTGATCCTCACCTTGCAGACCGTGTTCTTCTTCATCTTCTACCAGCAGATGTCGACCTCGCTGTCGCTGTTCGCGCTGCGTAACGTCGACCTCGAATTCAACGTGCTGGGCGCCCACTTGTGGACCTGGTCGCCGGCCCAGTTCCAGGCCCTGAACGCGATCTGGATCATGGTCCTGAGCCCGGTCCTGGCCTTCTGGTACACCCGCGCCGGCCGTACCGGCTCGGACCTGTCGATCGCCGGCAAGTTCGCGCTCGGCTTCTCGGTGGTGGCACTCGGCTTCTTCACCTACGGCTTCGCGGGCGCCTTTGCCGTGAACGGCCTGACCTCGTCGTGGATCATGATCGCCGGCTATGGCCTGTATTCGCTGGGCGAGCTGCTGGTGTCGGGCCTGGGCCTGGCGATGGTGGCGCGCTACGTGCCGGCGCGCATGGGCGGCTTCATGATGGGCGCCTACTTCGTCGCCACCGGGATCTCGCAATACCTGGGCGGCGTGGTCGCCAACCTGGCCAGCGTCCCGTCGGGCATGACCGATCCGCTGCAGACCCTTCCGATCTACACCAGCCTGTTCAACAAGCTGGGCATCGCCGCCGTGCTGTGTACCCTGATCGCGCTGGCCGTGCTGCCGCTGATGCGGCGCCTGACGGCAACGCACCACGCGCACCAGTAAGCATGCAGTAACGAGGCCGGTCGATCGACCGGCTTTTTTTATCCCGAGGCGGACATGACTGTACTGAACACCGGGCGCCTGCGCCTGGAGCCTTTCGACGACCATCACTTCGAGGGCTTGCAGGCGATGAACCGCCTGCCGGAAGTGATGCGCTACCTGTCCGGCCAGCCCGAAACGCCGGAACAGACCCGCGCCGGCATTGCGCTGGTGCAGGGACGCTGGGCGGAATACGGCTTTTCCTGGTGGGCCTTCATCGAGAAGGAAACCGAACGCCTGGTCGGCGCCGGCTGCATCCAGTACCTGGGGCGCGATCCCGCCAACCCGCACGAGATCGGCTGGCGCCTGGTGCCGGACAAATGGGGCCAGGGCCTGGCCTCGGAAGCGGCGCAGGCGATGGCCGCCTGGGCCTTCGACAGCCTCGCGGCGCCGCTGCTGGTGGCGGTCTGCAAACCGGACAACCGCGACTCCGCAAAGGTCATGGCGCGCCTCGGCATGCGCTACCGCGGCGAGGAAAACTGGTACGACGGCCCGCATGCGGCCTGGGAGATCGCGCGCGCCGACTGGCTGGCGCGCCAGAAATCGGACGAGGGGCGCTAGGAACGCGCCGCCACCAGCGCCAGCAGCGCGTCGGGACTGACCGGCTTCACCAGGTAGTGGTCGAAGCCGGCGGCGAGTGCGCGCGAACGGTCTTCGGCCTGGCCGTAGCCCGACAGCCCGATCGCCATCGGCTGCACGTCCTTGCCCGAGGCGCGCAGGCGGGCCACCACCTCGAGGCCGTCCATGCCGGGCAGGCCGATGTCGCAGACCACCACGTCGAATTCCTGCGCCAGCATGGCCTCGAGTCCGGCCTTGCCGTCGTGCGCCATCGCCACCTCGTGTGCTTCGAGTTCGAGGAAGGCCTTCAGGGTCTCGCAGGCATCGACGTTGTCTTCGACCAGCAGCACGCTGCAGCGGCCCTTCGGCGCCGCCGAACTGGCCGCGCGCGGCGGCTCGCCGACCGCCAGCGCCGCCAGGGGCAGGCGCACCACGAAGCGGCTGCCCTTGCCGGCGCCGTCGCTCTCGGCTTTCACGGTTCCGCCATGCATCGACACCAGGTTGCGCACCACGTTCAGGCCCACGCCCAGGCCGCCCTCGGAGCGCGCCAGCGAGCGCGGTCCCTGGGTGAACAGGTCGAAGATATGCGGCAGCACCTCGGGCGCGATGCCGGTGCCGTTGTCGCGCACCGCTACCACCACTTCGCCCGCCTCCGCCGTGACGTCGACGTGGACATTGCCGCCGTCGCCGGTGTACTTCGAGGCGTTGCCGATCAGGTTGGTGAACACCTGGGTCAGGCGCACGCGGTCGCCGCGCGTGCCGACCGGCTCGGTCGGCAGGTTCAGATACAAGTGCTGTCCGCGCTCGCGGATGCGCGGCAGCACGGTCTCCAGGGCCTGGTCGATGGCGTGCGAGACCGGCATCGGCTCCAGGCTGAGGGTGATCTTGCCGCTGCTGATGCGTGCGGCGTCGAGCAGGTCGTCGAGGAGGCGCGCCATGTGGTCGACCTGGCGCCGGATCACTTTCGAAAAGTTGAGCAGCTGGGGCGAGGCGTCGGCCGAGCGTTCCAGCAGCGCCGCCGACATGCTGATGGGGACCAGCGGGTTGCGCAGCTCGTGGGCCAGCATGGCCAGGAATTCGTTCTGGCGCCGGTTGGTCGCTTCGGCGTCGTCGCGCGAGCCCTGGGCATTGATGGCGGCGACCACCAGGTGTTCGTTGGCTTCGCGCAGGCGCGTGACGGTCGCTTCCAGCGCTTCCTTCTCGCGCAGCGACTCGCGCAGGCGCGCCAGTTCGTCTTCGAGGGTGCCGATGTGGCGCAGCAGCGTGGCGCTGAGCGGGTCGGGCGTCAGCTGCTCCGACCCGGATTGCAAGGAACGCTGCACCGAACTGTTTTCGTCTTCGTGAAACATTCCTCGTTCTCCCATGTTGTTCTCAGTGCGCGGGCGGGCGCAGCACCGTGCCGCCGGTCAGCGTCCCCTCGACCTGGGTCGGCAACTCTTCAAGCTCGATGCCGGCGTCGGTGATGTGGTAGCCGCGCACATCGGTGCTATGGCCGCTGCCGCGCACCTTCACCACCGACATGAACTTGCGCAGCTGGCCTTCGACTTCCGCGTAGCGCAGCGCCACCACGGCGTCGGTCAGGTAAGAGATGTTCGCCTGGCTGAAACGCAGCTCGGTGAAGTTGTCGTCGAGGCCGATCGTGACCACGGCCGTCACGCCCAGCTTGGCGACCTCCGACAGCATGCGGAACACGGCCTGGCGCAGGTCGGCATGGAATTCCGGCGCCATGTAGAGGCCGAACTCCGACAGCGAGTCGATCACCAGGCGCCTGGCGCCGGTACGCTGCAGGGTCTGCACCATCTCGTCGATCAATTCCTCGACCGTGAGGTCCAGCAGGCGGCTTTCCACCAATGCCACCTGCCCGGCCTGCACCATGGCAGCCAGTTCGGCGTTGCGCAGGCGCGGCGTGCCCTTCTCGAAGAACATCGCCACGCCCTTTTCGCCGCGGCGCACGCCCTCTTGCAGGAAGCGGGTGCCGAGGATGGTCTTGCCGGAGCCGGTGGGGCCCACCACCAGCATGGTGTGCCCGTCGGGCAGGCCGCCGTTCAGCATGCGGTCGAGTCCCGGCGTGCCGGACGGGATGCGGCGCGGCTCGGTCTCGACGCCAGCGCCGGGCTGGCGGTCGCCGGCCAGCGGCGGCAGCACGCGCGGATAGACGCGCAGGCCGTCGTCGGTGATGCGGAAATTGTGCGAGCCGGCCAGGTGGGCGCGCCCGCGCATCTTCACCACGCGCATCTTGCGCACCACGGTGCTGTGCTCGTGGGCCTGGGTCAGCGACAGCATGCCGTCGGCCACCGTCATGATCGGGTTGGCTTCCGGGTCGGTGTGCATGTACTCGCCGATCAGGAAGGTCGTGGCCTGCCAGGTGGTCATGCGCGTGCCGAGTTCCTGGATGAAGTACTGCAGATCGGCCGCGCCTTCGTTGCCTCCCTTGGCGGTCTGGACCACCGAGCGGAAGGAGTCGACGAACACCAGCGACGGCGAAAAAGCCTCGACCTCGGCCATGATGCGGTCGAGCACGCCGCTGAAGTCGCCGGTGCGCAGGTTCTCGCCCAGGTTCACGTAGCGGATCGCCGGACCGACCTTGGCCACGTCGAAGAACGAGAATTGCTGCTGGTAGCGCAGCATCTTCAGGGGCGGCTCGCCGAGCACGGTGAAGAACAGGGCGCGGCGCTCGCTGCTGGCCAGCGCAAACATGATCTGGTGCGCGAGCGTGGTCTTGCCGCTGCCGGGCGGGCCGGCGACCAGGTTGAACGAAAATTCGGGAAGTCCACCGCCCAGCAGCGTATCCAGACCCGGCACGCCCGTTTTCAGCAGTCCCAAGGCTACTTTGTCGCTCATTTACTTCTGCTCCTGTTCATGCTTCTGCCCGTCTCCGCCCATTGCGTCGTGTAACAGCTGCTTTGTTAGCGCTTCGCCGATCAAGGTGCCCAGCAGTGTCGTGAAAGTCTCGAGCAGCTCGGCATTCGCCAAGGCTGCCTGCTCCGGTCCTAGCTCGTTCAGGGTTCTGGTCAGGGACGCAAACAGGTGGGCGGTGGGTTTCGACGGGTCGCACCCTTCGAGGCCGCCAAAGCGCGCCGACGCCAGCCGGACGGCGCGCCCGAACAACGCGCAAAAGCCGCTGTCGCCGATGAGCGGCGTCAGCTGCGCGCCCAGGCGCAGCCAGGGTTGGACGCGCGCGTCGTGCGCCGGCCCTGCTCCTGTTTCCGCACCCGCTTTGGGCATCGTCGCATCGTTCCTGTTCGTCATGTCGGCATTGTCGGATGGCGGAGGGTCCGCGTCCTCATTGGTCCATGCTTGCTGATCAGCTGTCATTGTGTATGTGCACGGCCTGCCGACTGGCTGGCTGATCCTCAATTATAGAGGTAATACCGACAATTTTTATAAATCGTCAGCCCAGCCGGCAAAATCTTTTGCGCGCGTTGCTGCGGTGCGAAAAAAATGCAGCCACTGCACAGGTACGACATAATGCTAGTTAGCAATTCTTGAGTTTTCGACACGCTGTAGTCCGCACGCTGTATCCGGTTCATAAAGAGGAGCAACATGAAGCACACGCTGGTCGCGGCCCTGGCCGCCGCAGGAATCCTGATGGCAACGAATGTCCACGCGGCCCCGTCCGCCGCGGATGCCCGCTTCGAAAGCATCTACAAGGCCGAATGGCAATGGCGCGTCAAGGAGCGCCTGGCCAGCGAGGAAAACACCCGCGGCCGTGTGCGCGAGGAACTGCCGCACGTCGATGCGCGCACCCAGCAGGCCCGCCTGGCCCATTGGCAGGGCGTGCTGCGCCAGCTCGACGCCCTGCCCCAGGCCAGCCTGGGCGCCGCCGCGCGGCTCGACTACCAGGTGTATCGGGCCCAGATCGCGGCCTTTGTCGAGGAGCTGCGCTTCCGCGAATACGAGCAGCCGCTGAACGCCGACAGCGCCTTCTGGACCGACGTCGCCTACGGCGCGCGCCAGGGCTTCGCCAGCCGCGAGGAATACGCGAACTACCTGCAGCAGCTGGCCAGCTTCCCGCGCTACTTCGGCGAGCAGCTCGACAACATGCGCGCCGGCCTGGCGCGCGGCTTCACGCCGGCCAAGGTCACGCTGGCCGGGCGCGACGCCTCGCTGGCCTCGGTGGTCGACGCCAAGCCCGAGGACACGGTGTTCTATACTCCGTTCAAGACCATGCCGGCCGCGATTCCCGCCGCCGAGCAGGCCGCCTTGCGGGCCCAGGCCGTGGCGGCGATCCGCAGCCAGGTCCAGCCCGCGTACGCGCGGGTGCTGACCTTCATGCGCGAGGAATACATGCCGGGCGCGCGCGACGTGCTGGCGGCCGAGCGCCTGCCCGACGGCAAGGCCTACTACCAGTCGAAGATCGTCGAGTTCACCACCACCAGCCTCAGCGCCGACGAGATCCACCGCATCGGCCTGGCCGAGATGGCGAAGATCCGCGCCGAGATGGCGGACACCATCCGCCAGACCGGTTTCACGGGCGACTTCCCGGCCTTCCTTCGTTTTCTCCGCACCGACCCGCGCTTCTATGCCAAGACCCCGGAAGAACTGCTGATGCGCGCGGCCTGGGTAGCGAAGAAGTTCGACGCCAAGGCCGGCCAGTACTTCGGCTACCTGCCGCGCCAGCGCTTCGCCATCCTGCCGGTGCCGGACGACCAGGCGCCCTACTACACCGCCGGCCGCGGCGGCCCCGGCGTCTACCTGGTGAACACCTACAACCTGCCGGCCCGTTCGCTGTACAGCCTGCCGGCCCTGACCCTGCACGAATCGGCGCCGGGCCACGCCTTCCAGATGCCGGTGGCGCTGGAACAGAAAGGCCTGCCGCGCTTCCGCCGCGCCTACATCTCGGCCTTCGGCGAAGGCTGGGCGCTGTACACCGAACGCCTCGGCAGCGAGATGGGCATCTACGAGACGCCGTATGAAGTCTTCGGCATGCTGAGCTACCAGGCCTGGCGCGCCTCGCGCCTGGTGGTCGACACCGGCATCCACGCCAAGGGCTGGACGCGCGAACAGGCGCAGGCCTACCTGCGCGAGAACACGGCGCTGTCGGAACACGAGATCACCACGGAAGTCGACCGCTACATCTCGTGGCCGGGCCAGGCGCTGTCCTATTACCTCGGTCAGATGGCGATCATGGAGGCGCGCGCCAAGGCGGAAAAGGCGCTGGGCGAGAAGTTCGATATCCGGAACTTCCACGATACCGTGCTGCAGCTGGGATCGGTGCCGCTGCCGGTGCTGAAGGAGCGGATCGACCGCTTTATCGCCGAAGGTGGGAAGGGCCCTTACCCTGCAGGGTAAGAGCGCGTAGGGTGGGTACTCGTACCCACCACTGCCACCCTGCCGAATCGCGGCCTCGATTGGAGGCGCCGATGCGCGATCGTACGACGGTGGGTACGAGTACCCACCCTACCACGTCATTCAAACACCTTCAGCTTCAGCTGCAGCGAAATCCCGCCGTACAGGCGGTCCTTGTAGCTCGGGATGATGCCGATGTTGACACCCACGTGCTGGTAGTCGTAGGTCAGGGTCGGAATGATGGCCGGGAACCAGCCGCCGTTGCGCATCTTCGGGTAGCCGTCGAAGGCGGCCAGCGCCGCGCCCACGCGCACCGGGCCGATTGCATACGGCTGCCAGATCACGCCGGCATAGTTCGACCATTCGCGGTCGCTGTTGTAGAAGCGTCCGCCGACGGCCGCCATCGTGCCCGAGAAGCGGTATTCGGCGCCCAGGCCCTTGTTGTTGCCGTTCAGGCCCTTGCCGCTGTCGAAGTGGGCAGTCCAGAAGCCGGAGTCGATCCAGACTTCGCTTTTCGGCTCGGCCTCAATCTTCGTGAAGAAGTCGTCGGCCTGGGCCAGGGGTGCGGCCAGCGCCAGCAACAGGGGGAGTGTCTTGAAAACCTTGGAAATCAATCGTCCGCTCCAGGATCGAGGTCGGGGAACATCACTTCGGTGAAGCCGAAGCGCGAAAAATCACGGATCCGCATCGGATACAGGATGCCGAGCAGGTGGTCGACTTCGTGCTGCACCACGCGCGCATGGAAGCCGTCGACGTCGCGCCGGATGGCATTGCCGTACTGGTCGACGCCCTCGTAGCGCAGGCGCGTGTAGCGCGGCACGCTGCCGCGCAGGCCGGGCACCGACAGGCAGCCCTCGAAGCCCTCTTCCATCTCGTCCGACAGGGGCGTGAGCACGGGATTCAGGAGCACGGTCTCCGGCACCTGCGGCGCGTCGGGATAGCGCGGATTGCTTTTGAAGCCGAAGATCACCAGCTGCAAATTGACGCCGATCTGCGGCGCGGCCAGGCCGGCGCCGTTCGCGGCATGCATGGTGTCGAACATGTCGGCGATCAGGGCATCGAGTTCGGGCGTGCCGAACTCACGCACGGGTTCGGCCACGCGCAAGAGGCGCGGGTCGCCCATCTTCAGGATTTCATGGACGGCCATGGCCGCTCTCCCTGGATAACTGCGCCAGGAATTCCCCGAAGCCGGCGGCGGTTTCCGGGTGCTTCAGGCCGATGGCGGCGGTGGCTTGCAGGTAGCCCAGCTTGGAGCCGCAATCGTAGCGCTGGCCGGCATAGCGGTAGGCCAGTACGCGTTCGGCGTTCATCAGCGCGGCGATGCCGTCGGTGAGCTGGATTTCGCCGCCGCTGCCGGCACCCAGGTTTTCCAGGTGGTCGAAGATCGCGCCGCTCAGCACATAGCGCCCGACCACGGCCAGCGTCGATGGCGCTTCTTCCGGTTTCGGTTTCTCGACGATGCCCGACACCAGTTCCAGGTCGGTGCGGTACGGCGCGGCGCTGACGATGCCGTACTGGCGCGTGTTCGCGCGCGGCACGTCCTGCACCGCCAGCAGGCTGCACTTCTCGTATCCGTAGAGTTCCGTCATCTGGGCCAGCACCGGCTTGCCGCCGCCGGCGTCCATGAAGTCGTCGGCCAGCAGCACGGCGAACGGCTCGTTGCCGACCACCGGGCGCGCGCACAGCACCGCATGGCCCAGGCCGAGCGGCGCCGACTGCCGGATGTAGATGCAGGTGACGTTCTTCGGAATCACCTTGCGCAGCACCTCGAGCAGCTCGTGCTTGTTGTGCGCTTCCAGCTCCGACTCCAGCTCGTAGGCTTTGTCGAAATGGTCTTCGATGGCGCGCTTGTTGCGGCCGGTGATGAACACCATCTCGGTGATGCCGGCCGCCACCGCCTCTTCTACCGCATACTGGATCAGCGGCTTGTCGACGATCGGCAGCATCTCCTTCGGCTGGGCCTTGGTGGCGGGCAGGAAGCGGCTGCCGAGGCCGGCCACGGGGAAGACTGCCTTGCGGATCTGCGAAATGCGCTGCGTCATGCTGTGCTTCCTCTGTCTCGTTTAGTTACCCAGCAGCGCCAGCAGGCCTGCTTCGTCCAGCACCGTCACGCCCAGCGCCTCGGCCTTTTCCAGCTTGCTGCCGGCTTCGGCGCCGGCCACCACATACGATGTCTTCTTCGACACCGACCCCGAGACCTTGCCGCCGGCCGCTTCGATCAGCGCGCCGGCCGCATCACGCGACATGGTCGGCAGCGTTCCGGTCAGGACGAAGGTCTTGCCCACCAACGCCCCTTGCGGCGCTTCGGCTTCCTCGGGCAAGGCGTCCAGCAGTTCGCGCCGCAGCGCCGACAGCGTCATCAGCGCCTCGCGGTTGGCTTCGACCGCCATCCACGACTCCAGCGAAGTCACCAGCGCCTGCGGCAGGCCGAACACACCGAACACCTTCAGGAAGGCCAGGTCTTCCAGCGTGCGGCCCTCCAGCAGCTGGCGCGCGCGCGGCTCGGTCAGCTTCGGGATGCCGAGGGCGGCCAGCAGCTGGACTTCGTCGAGCTTGTCGCGCAGCGCCGCCTTCGGCGCGTGCTCGCCCTGCGGCGCCACGCCCGTTTCCAGCAGCGCGTTCAAGGCGAGCTGGTTCTTTTCCTCGGCAAAGAAGTCGGCGATCGACTCGGCCACGGTGCCGCCGATGTCGGGCAGCACGCGCAGCAAGGCCGCCGGCGCACGCCGTACCAGGGCCAGCGAACCGAGCCAGTCGGCCAGGGTTTTCGCGGTCGACTCGCCGACATGGCGAATGCCGAGCGCGAACAGGAGGCGCTCCAGCGGCGGGTGCTTGCTGGCGGCAATCGCGGCGAGCAGGTTGTCGGCCCACTTGGTCGCAACCTTGCCCTGTTTTACCGTCTCGGGCGTCGTGCCGTCGCGCTCGTCGGCTGCGCGCTTCATCTGCAGCAGGTCGTCGAGCGTCAGCGTGTAGAGGTCGGCCACGCCGTGGATCAAATTGCACTCGACCAGGCTGTCGATGTAGCGGTCGCCCAGGCCCTCGATGTCCATCATGCGGCGGCCGGCGAAGTGGCGGATCGCTTCCTTGCGCTGGGCCGCGCAGGTCAGGCCGCCGGAGCAGCGCGCTACCGCCTCGCCCTCTTCGCGCACCACGTGCGAGCCGCATACCGGGCAATTCGTGGGCAAGGTGTACACCATCGGTTCCGGTGTCGGGCGCCGTTCCAGCACCACCGACAAGATTTCCGGGATCACATCGCCGGCGCGGCGCACGATCACGGTGTCGCCGATGCGCACGTCCTTGCGCCTTACCTCGTCTTCGTTGTGCAGGGTGGCATTCGTGACGGTCACGCCGCCCACCGACACCGGCACCAGGCGCGCCACCGGGGTGATGGCGCCGGTGCGGCCCACCTGCACGTCGATGGCCGAGACCACGGTCAGCGCTTCCTCGGCCGGGAATTTATGGGCGAGTGCGAAGCGCGGCGCGCGCGAGACGAAGCCGAGCGCGCGCTGGTCCTCGATGCGGTCGACCTTGTACACGACGCCGTCGATCTCGTAGGGCAGCATCGGGCGCTTGTCTCCAATGCCGCGGTAGTAGTCTAGCAGGCCGGCGCTGCCGCGCACCACGGCGCGTTCCTTCGACACCGGCAGGCCGAGACGGTCGAACCAGTCCAGCACCTTCGAGTGCGATTCCGGGATCTCGGCGCCTTCCACCAGGCCGATGCCGTAGGCGAAGAAGCGCAGCTTGCGCTGGGCGGTGATGCGCGCGTCTAGCTGACGCAGGCTGCCCGCGGCGGCATTGCGCGGATTCGCGAATTCCTTCTGGCCGGCCTCGCGCTGGCGCTCGTTCAGCTTCTCGAAGTCGGCCTTGAACATCAGCACTTCGCCGCGCACTTCGAGCACCGCAGGGATATCGTCGCCATGCAGGCGCAGCGGGATCACGCGCACGGTGCGGATGTTGGCGGTGACGTCTTCGCCGGTGTAACCGTCGCCGCGCGTGGCGGCCTGCACGAACACGCCGTTCTCGTAGCGCAGGCTCATGGCCAGGCCGTCGAACTTCAGTTCGGCCGCGTATTCCACCGCGCCGGCGGCCGCGCTCAGGTCGAGGCCTTCGCGCACGCGGCGGTCGAAGTTGTCGACGTCCTCGTCCTGGAAGCCGTTGTTCAGCGAGAGCATCGGCACCGCATGCGTCACCTGCTTGAACTCGGGGATCGGGGCGCCGCCCACGCGCGAGGTCGGGGTGTCGTTCGACACCGCTTCCGGGTGCGCCGCTTCCAACGCCTGCAGCTCGCGGAACAGCTTGTCGTACTCGGCGTCGGGAATCGTCGGCGCGTCGAGTACGTGGTAATTGTAGATGTGGCGGTTCAGTTCCTCGACCAGCCAGGCCATGCGTTCGAGGTAGGCTTGCGCTTCGCTCATGCTGGTCCTCAGCTGAACAGGCGCAACGCGCGGGTGGAGCCGGCCGGGATGTCCGACGCTTCCATCTCCTCGTAGAACTCCTTCACCTGGCCGGCGATCTCTTCCAGGCTGGCGTCGAGCAGCGGCTGCTCGAAGTCGTCGACGATGGTCGCATCCAGGCGCCCCACCAGCTCTTTCGCGCATTTCACCATGGCGCCGAAACCGTCGCGGCTCGGGGCCACGCAAGGCACGTCCAGCAGCAGGGTCAGGCGGTCGGTGTTTTCCGCCCCCATGTTCACGTTGGTCGAGAGCGTGAACAGCACGCCGCCATGGCCGTCGGGCATGGCGAAGCGGCCGTCGGGACGCACGTCGAAGCCGACCTTTTCCAGCGCGCCGATCAGGGTAGCCATCGGCCAGGGCGGGCCGTTGGACTTGAGGTTCACGCCCAGCTGGGCATCGTGGCCGGCGACGAACTTGTGCAGGGTGCGCGCTTCGCTCATCACCTCGATCATGTCGGGCACGGCCGGCTCGGCGCCGATCTCGTCGGCCACGGCGCGCAGGCGCGTGACCAGTTCCGAGTATTCGAGTTCGTTCAGGGCCGTGGTGCGGGTGGCCAGCTGTACGCCGGCCTGCAGCTCGGTATAGACGCCGCCGTGCACGATCGGCTCCCAGTCGCCGCTCACGGCCAGGCCGATGAAGTGGATCGGCTTGTTGCCGACGCGGCGCAGTTTCAGCAGCGAGGGCAGGATCTTGTCGCCGCGCGCCGCGCCTTCCAGCGCCAGCGGGATCATGCAGTCGATCAGCGGATCGACCAGGCTTTCGGCCACTTCGGCCGGCGCGGGCCCGGCGGTCACCCCGGGCGCGGTCACGCCGGGCGGCGGCGCGGCCGGCTCCAGCGCGGCCGAGGCAGCGGCAACCGTGCCGGCACCCGCGCCGGCACTGCCACCCACGGCGCCCAGGTCGGGCGCGGCGGCCGATGGCGCGCCAAAGCTCGGCTCCATCGCTTCGGCGCCGGGCATGCCGACGTCGAGCACCGGTTCCTGGCGGTCGACGCCGACCGAACCGCTGCGCATCAGGACGTCGTCGTGGTCGGAAGCAAAGGCGCGTTCGACGGTTTTCCTCGCCTTGTACTCCTGCCACTTGTTGTAGGTGATGACGCCGACGACGAAAACGCCGCCAGCCGCGATCAGGCTCATTTGGAAGTCTGTCATGCTGCTTGTGCCTCTTGTGCGAAGTGGGCGGCGGACTCCATGTCCACCGCCACGATGCGCGATACGCCCTGCTCCTGCATCGTCACACCGATCAGTTGATTGGCCATCTCCATGGCGATTTTATTGTGGGAGATGAAAAGAAATTGGGTATGGTCCGACATGCGCTTCACCATGCGGCAGAAGCGTTCGGTGTTCGCGTCGTCCAGCGGCGCGTCCACCTCGTCCAGCAGGCAGAACGGCGCCGGATTCAGGCGGAACATGGAAAACACCAGCGCCGTCGCGGTCAGGGCTTTCTCGCCGCCCGACAGCAAGTGGATGGTCGCGTTCTTCTTGCCCGGCGGCTGGGCCATGACCTGGACGCCGGCGTCGAGGATCTCGTCGCCGGTCATCACCAGGCGCGCCTGGCCGCCGCCGAACAGGATCGGGAACAGTTCCGAGAAATGGGTGTTCACGCGGTCGAAGGTGTCCTGCAGCAGGTCGCGCGTTTCCTTGTCGATGCGGCGGATCGCGTCTTCGAGCGTGGCGATGGCCTCGTTCAGGTCCGCGTTCTGCGAGTCGAGGAAGCGCTTGCGTTCGGTGGCAGTGGCCAGTTCATCCACGGCGGCCAGGTTCACCGCGCCCAGCGCCGCGATCGCATTCGTCAGGCGCGTGACCTCGGCCTGCAGGTATTGCGGCTTGAGCTCCGGGTTCAGCTTCCCGGCCAGCTGCGCTTCGTCGGCGCCGGTGGCGGCCAGTGCTTCGGCAAACTGCTCCTGGTTCAGGCGCGCGGCCTGTTCCTTCAGCTGCATTTCCGTGATGCGGTCGCGCTGCGGCTGCAGGCCGCGCTCGTTGCCCATGCGCGATTCTTCCGCGTGGCGCAGTTGCTGGGCCACTTGGTCGAGTTCGTGGCGGGCGTCGGAAAGCAGCCGTTCCTGGGTGGTGCGGCGCTCCAGCAGTTCCTGCAAGCCTTCGTGGGCGGTGCCCGACTCCAGCGCCGTCAATTCGGCTTGGCCGGAGGCCAGGCTCTCGGCCACCTGCGCCGCCTGCTGCTGGGCGGTGGCGATGCTGCGCCGCAGTTCCTCGATCTTCGCGCGTCCGGTCTTCTCGGCGAACAGGGCTTCCTGGGCGCCGCGTTCCAGGTCGCGCAGCTTGTCGCGCGCTTCGGCGAGTGCCGCTTCGCGCTGCTGGAACAGGGTCTGGCCGTCCTCATGGTTGCCCTGCAGTTCGGCCAGCTCCATGTCGAGGACTTCGAACTGCTCCTCGGCTTCCGCCCGCACCTGCTGCTGCTCGGCTTCCTGGGCGCCGATCTCGTTCAAATCGAGGTCGATCTGGTGGCTGCGCTGGTTGAAGCGCGCCTCGACTTCGCTCTGGCGCACCACCTCGATCTGCAGCGCGTGCACGTCGCGCGTCAGCGTGCCGACGCGGGTGCGCGCATCCTGCAGGCGGCGCTGCAGGTCTGTGACGGCGGCATCGGCGCGGGTGGCGCGGCTGCGTGCTTCGTCCAGCAGCAGGGCCTGGGCGCGCAGCTGTTTGGCCGTGTTGTCGATGTCGTGCTGGCGGCCCAGCATGCCGTCCTGCTCGGCATCGGGCGCAAAGAAGCGCACGCTGGATTGGGACACCATGTGGCCCTGGCGCGTGACGAAGGCGCCGCCTTGCGGCAGTCGCGCGCGCTCGGCAAAGGCGGTGGCCGCGTCCTCGGCCACGAAGACCAGGTGCAGCCAGTCGTTCAGCACGCCGCGCAGGCCGGGGTCGTTCAGCTTGAGCAGGTTGGCGAAGGGCTTCAGGCCTGGCGCCTCGGCCGCGCCTGGCGCGCCTGGCGCCGGCGAGTACAGGGCCAGGCGCGCCGGCGGCGCATCGCTCAGGAAAGCCTTGGCCCAGTCGATGTTCGACACTTCCAGGGCGCCGGTGCGCTCGCGCAGCACGGCTTCCAGGGCGGTCTCCCAGCCCTCTTCCACCTGCACCTGCTGCCACAGGCGCGGCAAGCCGGCCAGCTCGTGCTTTTGCAGCCAGGGCGCGACCTTGCCCTGGCTTTGCACGCGTTCCTGCATTTGCTTCAACGCCGACAGGCGGGCTTCGAGCTTGGCGTTCGATTCGGACTCGGCCTGGACCTGGGCATGCGCTTCGCGCCGCTCGGTTTCCACGCGCTCCTGCTGCTCGCTCGCTTCTTCCTGCAGCATGGTCTGCTCTTCGAGCGTCAGCTGCTTTTCATCTAACTGCATGCGCAGGTTGGCCAGGTGGGTGCTGTCGGGCGGGCTGAGCGCGTTCTTTTCGCCTTGCAGGCGTTCGCGGCGCGTGGCCAGGCCGGTCAGGATGTTCGCGGCATTGCGTCCGTGCGCTGCGGCGAGCTCGATGCGCTGCTGGATCTGCATGATGCGGGCGCGCGATTCGTCGGCCTTGCGCTGGGCTTCGCGCCAGGCGGCGTCCAGCTCGGGCAGGCGTTCGCCGGCCGCTTCCACCGCGATCTGCGCGCCTTCCGCGCGCGCGGCCAGTTCCTCGACGTGGAAGCTGGCTTCCTCGATCTGCTCTTCGTATTCTTGCGCTTGCGCCAGCCATCCGTCGCGTTGCGCGGTGAGCGTGCCGAGCTGGTTCTGCAGGCGCGTGCGCGATTCGATCACGAACTTGATCTGGGCTTCCAGGCTGCCGATCTCGGAATTGGTCTGGTACAGCGCGCCCTGCGCCGTGTGCAGGCGGTCGCCGACAGCAAAATGGTGCTGGCGCAGGTGTTCGAGCTCCAGCTCGACGTTGCGCAGCTTGGCCGTCTGCTCTTCCAGACTGTTCTGCGCTTCTTCCATCTCGCGGAACCAGCGCTTCTGTTCGGCCTCGGCTTCGTTCTTGCGCAGCAGCCAGAGCAACTTCTGCTTTTCTTCCTGGTCGGCTTGCAGCTGGTGGAAGCGGTTGGCCACTGCCGCCTGGGCTTCGAGCTTTTCCAGGTTGGCGTTCAGTTCGCGCAGAATGTCTTCCACGCGCAGCAGGTTTTCGCGCGTATCGGATAAACGGTTTTCGGTCTCGCGCCGGCGTTCCTTGTACTTCGAGACGCCCGCCGCTTCTTCCAGGAAGACGCGCAGTTCTTCCGGGCGCGATTCGATGATGCGCGCGATCATGCCCTGGCCGATGATGGCGTAGGCGCGCGGGCCGAGGCCGGTGCCGAGGAAGATGTCCTGGATGTCGCGCCGGCGTACCGGCTGGCTGTTGATGTAGTAGGTGGAGGTGCCGTCGCGCGTGAGCGTGCGTTTCACCGCGATCTCCGCGTACTGGCCCCACTGGCCGGCGGCCTTGCCCATGCTGTTGTCGAACACCAGTTCGACCGAGGCGCGGCCGGAGGGCTTGCGGTGCGTGGAGCCGTTGAAGATCACGTCCTGCATCGACTCGCCGCGCAGTTCCGATGCTTTCGATTCGCCCAGCACCCAGCGTACGGCATCGATGATGTTCGACTTGCCGCATCCATTCGGGCCAACCACGCCAACCAGCTGCCCAGGTACCTGGAAATTGGTGGGATCGACGAAAGACTTGAATCCCGACAATTTAATGGAGGATAGTCGCACCTTGCTTCGGCTACTCGGGAATCGATGAAGCCCGCATCATACCATTTGTTGCTTGCTTTTCGGCCAAGTTTGCAGGCTGTACCGGACGCGGCATCGCGGGATAGGAGAGGCAGCCCCCGGACCAGGTTTTATCCGCACCTGCGCGATACCGCACGATGCTGCGCGAGTTTGCCCGATATGCCCGCGAAGCTGCCCGATGGCGTAGCGATAGCACGCGATTATCTGACGCAAAACAGCGATGGGTCATCGAAAACGAACGATACCAACTGTGAATGTCCAACAGACTGCATAGCCATCGCACCTATCGTTTGAAAGCGGATTTCCGTCGACCGGATTCGCCATGGTTTCGTGCGAATCCCCATGCCGATCGCGCGCTTTCATCACAATATCGTGCGGTTTCGATCAACTGCGTTTGAAAGCGTGCAAATCATGAAAAATCCTACCCCACCTCCCGGGATGACCATGCCGATCCCGGTGGAACTGCATCAGCAACTGCTCCTTGCATCGCTGCAATCTGGTTTCGAGAAAGAAGTATGGGGAAATCGGCGCCGCTGCCATCCGTGACTGGCTGGCCAGGAACCAGCCGGATTCCTTTTCCATGGCCGTGACCAATGGCTATCAATGGAAGACTGTCTTCCTGCCCCACGGCACGCTCTTGCGTACTGTCTTTCATGGCAAGAACTTCCACGCGCGTGTCGGGGGCGATCGCCTATTGTTTGACGGCGCAGCCACGTCGCCAAGCCGCTTCGTGAACGCAATAGGCGGGGTCAGGCGCAATGCGTGGAAAGTCTTGTGGATTTTGCTGCCGAGCGCCTCTGAATGGAAACGCGCAGACTCATTTCGTCCACGTAACAATCCATCCGGCCTGAAGAAGTTATCGGGCAGATCGTGGAAAGTGTCACGCCAAAGCGGAGCGCGGAGATAGGTCCCGTTACCCGCACGCGCCAGTCATCCCTGCCACGGACAGCTGGATGCCAGTACAGCCTCACCGTCCAGCACTGCTGGCGCGTCTTTGCGCGTTCAGCCGACGGCGCGCTGCGGCGCCGGATCGTTGACGGCTTCCTGCATGGCTTCGGTGAGCACGCGGCCGACCACGCCCTCGACGGTGAGCACCCGGATGCTGCCGCTGCGCACTGCCTCGACCAGCTTTTCCGCCGGCAGCGAGAACGATTCCTGGCGCGCCGCGCCCGAGAAGATGAAGAGCGTGCGCAGCGGGCTGACCCAGGCCAGCTTGACCTTGCGCACGCTGCCGTCGCGTTCCTTGAACTCCAGGCGCATGCCGCGCTCCAACTCATCGACAGTCAGTACGGCATCGTCCTTCGGCGTGGACGTTTCCTGCAGCTGGGCCTCCTGGGCGGCCGCGGCCTGTTCCTGGGCGATGCGGCGCAGGGCATCCTGCTGGGCCGCTTCCACCGCGAGTTCGAGCTGGCGTTCCGGCGACAGTTCGATCGGCGCGCGCACGATCTGCAAATGGCATTCGGCCAGCTCGGCAAAGAATTGCAGGCGGTCGGCGTCCTGCCACTTGATGGCGTCGAGCCACTTGTTGAGCGTGGTGAGCAGCGGCGGCAGCTTGGCGATCAGGGCTTTGCGCTGTTCCTGGGTCGCTTTTGGCTTCACGGTCCAGATCAGCTCATCCATGGTATGGGTGGCGTTGTCGACCGCGCCGGGGCGCTCCTCGTCGATCATGTAGGCAAAGGTCAGCACATCGACCCAGCGTTGTTCGAGGAAGGCGGAAACGGTGGCGATCAGCTCGCGGTCGCCCAGGCGCATCTGCACGGCCTGGCGCGCCGAGCGGGTGGCAACGGTTTGCTTTTCGAGTTTGGTGGCGTGCGCGATCGGCCTGGCGATGGCCGCTTCGGCGGCGCGCTCCTCGGCGGCCAGCTGGGCCTCGACCTCGGCCACCGCCTCGGCAAAGGCTTGCGGTTCGGCGTCCGGCACGCGGCCGATCCTGTCGACGCCGCGGCGCATCGCCTGCAGCACCGGATCGTCCGGCGCCTGGCGCTGCTCCCAGCCCATGCGCGACAACAAGTCGATCATGCGCCGCGCCGGGTGCATTTCTTCGAAGAAGAAACTCTGGTCGAGCAAGGCGGCTTTCAGCACCGGCACTTGCAGGAAGCGGATCAGTTCGCGTGTCTCTTGCGGGATGTTGTCGTCCAGCAGGACCGTTTCGAAAATGCGCGACAGCAGATCGAGCGTGTGTTCTTCGCCACGCGACAGGCTGCCCTGGGGCAGGCTTTGCTTCAGGCGCGGCAGGTAGAAGACCTGGTGCGCGCCGCCCTGTGCGTCCAGCTGCGCGCCCGGCTGTGCGTCCGAATGTGCACCCGCCTGCAGGGCCGCGCAGGCTTGCGCGGCGTTGGCGGCATCGGGCGCATCCGTGCCGGGCATGGCGGGCTGGGCAAGCTGCAGCGAGGCGAGCAGGTCGAGCAGCGACGCCGGCGCGGCGGCGGCTGCCGGCAGTGCGCCGGCAACGATGCCTGGCGCCGCTTGAAGATGGCCGTTGCCCGGCGCCGCCACGAAGCCTGGCGCCGGCATCACGCTGCCGGGGGCAAGCTGCAGCACCAGGCCGGGCGCCGCGACAGCGCCGGTTTGCACCGGAATGGCGCCACCCGCCTGGACGAGCTGCACGCCCGCCGGGATGCCATGCTGCGCCACGGCTCCCGCGCCCTGCCCGCTCGAAATATATTGCGGCGAACTCGCCGGCAGCGGGGTGCCCGGCTGGGAAGACGCCGCGGCAGGCGCGACGGGAGCAGCCGCCTGGGCCGGCGCATTCGCCTTGTCCTGCACCACGACAGGCGCGGCCACGCCGAAGCCCAGCGCCGAGCTCGGACGCCAGCCACCGCCCTGCGGCATGTTCGGCAGCTCGGGAATCAGGGACACGGACGGGTCGCTGTCGGCGCCACCCAGCAGGTGACGCAATTGCTGGGCGAGCGCCGCATCCATCCCCGCGCGTTTGGTCCGCGTGGTGTCCGTGGTTTTGCTGATATGAAAGCGCTCGCGCGCCTGTTTGTTGCGAGCCCGCAGTTCCTTGTCGGCGGCTTCAAACAGCGTGCCCAGGTCGAGGAAATGGTCCGGCGTCAGCAGCGGCAGCAGCAAATCATGCGAACCGGCATCCGGCTCGAAGGCGCACCAGGCTTCGTGGATCGCGGTCAGGAACACTTCCGGGCGCAGCGGGTTCTGGCCCGGGCGCAGGATGTCGCGTCCGAGCAGCAGGCCGAGCCGCACGCACAAGCTGGCCAGCACTTCCGAATGCGCGATCTCGAAAGGACGGCACAGCGCACCGAAGGCCACCTTGCTGTCCATGACTTCGATCGGCACCAGGCTCAGCGAATCGAGGTCGGCGCCGGGCCTGGTGGCCGGCGCCAGCTCGTCGGCGGCGGCGTCGAGCGCGCGCGCCAGGGCTTCGCCCGCCAGGTGGATAAAGGCGTAGGAATTGCTTTTCAGGAGGTTGCCGGCGCGGGTGCGGCGGTAGGCGGCCTGGGCGTCGTCGCCGGCCGTGGTCAGGTCGAGCAGCACGGTCACCAGGCGCGTGACCATGCCGCCCAGCCCCTCGCCCGCCCCGCGTGCTGCGGCGCGAACGAGTTGCGCCAGCACCTCGCGCGGCTGTGCTGGCTTGCTGTTGCTGGATGTCTCGGTGTTAGCTTGAGCCATGGTGAATTCCTTCGGCGTGGGGGCGCCGCTCCTGCCATTGTTGCACATTATTGCCGCATGGCAATAGCCCATTTACATATTTCTCGACGTTTTGCCGGTGTGTTGTGGCCTCGCCCCAAGGGTTGCCACCCAGAATAGCTTAACGGCAGGTTTTCTGTTGAGCTTGAACAAATTCGGCGCATTTCCTTTCCATAACATTGGAAGGTCATCCTTCTCCCCTTCCCTCAGGAGCGCCTCATGAAGACCATTCGCCAGCTCGACAGCAGGCTCAAGATCCATGCCGCCTTTGCCCTGCTCTACGCTTTCTTTGCGGGCGCGCTCTTGCTGACTGCCCCCGGCGATGGCGAAACGCTGCTGCGCGGCAGTGTGCTCGGCCCGCTCCTGGCCGGCCTCGCGGTGAGCGCCGCGCTGTCGGCCTGGCTCGGGCGCGAATCGCAGCGCGCCTTGCGCGACGCCTGCCGGATGGCCCAGCGCCTGGCCGACGGCGACCTGCGGGTACGGCAGGACAGCCGGCAGCCCGGCGAGGCCGGCAAGCTGATGGGAACGCTGGCAGTCCTGGCCGCCAAGCTGGCAACGGTGATCAAGGAAGTGCGCAGCGGCGCCGAAGGCATCGCTACCGGCACTGGAGAAATTGCCACCGGCAATATGGATCTGTCGACACGCACCGAGCAGCAGGCGGCGTCGCTCGAAGAAACGGCGTCCTCGATGGAAGAGTTGACGGCCACGGTGCGCCAGAACGCGGACCACGCCCACGCGGCCAGCCGGCTGGCGGTGTCGGCCTCGGAAGTGGCGGTCAAGGGCGGCCAGGTGGTGGCGGATGTGGTCGGCACCATGGCCTCGATCAACGATTCCTCGAAACAGATCAGCGAGATCATCGGGGTGATCGACGGCATCGCCTTCCAGACGAATATCCTGGCGCTGAACGCGGCGGTGGAAGCGGCCCGCGCCGGCGAACAGGGGCGCGGCTTTGCGGTGGTGGCGTCCGAGGTGCGCAGCCTGGCCCAGCGCTCGGCGGCGGCGGCCAAGGAAATCAAGGCCCTGATCGACGATTCGGTGGCCAAGGTCGATGCCGGCACCCTGCTGGTCGACAAGGCTGGCAAGACCATGGAGGAAGTGGTCGCCAGCGTCAGGCGCGTGACCGACATCATTGCCGAGATTGCCGACGCCAGCATGGAGCAGACCGCGGGCATCGAGCAGGTGAACGGCGCGATTGCCGCGATGGACCAGGCCACCCAGCAGAACGCCGCCCTGGTCGAGGAATCGGCGGCTGCGGCCACGGCGGTGCGCGAACAGGCGGCGGCACTGACGCGCGCCACCGGCGCTTTCGTGCTGGCGGAACCTGGCGCGGCCGCTGCCGGCCAGGCCGCGACGGTGTCGGACAACTCCGCGGCGCGCCCGGCCGCGCGCCTGCCCGGGAAAACAGCCACCGCCCCCGCTTCCCTGCGTCCGGCAACGGCAGCCGGACCCAAAACCGTCAAATCGGCAGCACCCGCAAAACGCACCGCGATCAAACCGGCGCCGAAATCGGCAGCGGATTGGGAAGAGTTTTAATTCGCTGGCGATTTAGATTGACGTATTTGAGGAAGCGATTATTTTTAATATGTAGGACTTCCCCCTACACAGGCTCAGGCGGTCATCCGATACCTCTTCCACAGCGTGGGTCGCATGATGGCGCAACCGAACCGACTGCTCAACCCAACGCAGTAGTTTGGCGAGTGACGTATTTCTCTACATTGAAAGGAAATAATCATGGCCTCGAATCAAAACAAAGGTACGCAAGGCGGCACCCCTGAGCAACACGCGGCAGCCGGCCGTCAAAGTCACAAGAACGACGCGAACAAACAGTCCGGTTCGGGCTCGGGTTCGCGCTCGGGTTCCGCGTCGGGATCAGGTGCGGGCACCCGCGGCGGCACGCCTGAACAGCATGCCGAAGCCGGCCGCCAGAGCCACAAGAACGACGGCAACAAGCAGTCGGGCTCGGGTTCCGGTTCGCGTTCGGGCTCCAGCTCGGGCAACAGCATGCGCAGCGACGCCTCCGAGCAGAACCTCGAGCTCGGCCGTCAAGGCAACAAGAGCAAGCGCTGATGCGCGCATCTGCTGTCCTTTGACAGGACGCCGATGAACAAAAAGCCTGGCGCATCATGCGGCCAGGCTTTTTTAATATCGGTTTTCATTATTGCGTCGATCGGACAATCGGCTATTTGCAGAACCGGGCAACGACGCACATATTTTATTGTCGCGTTAACCCGACTGCAAATACTATTTGCAATGACAGGCCGATTGATGAATACGATATTGATTCATCTATTTTCCTGGCGAATCCGGCATGCATTTGCTCGGCAATAAATGAAAAAGCCGGCAGGAACCCGCATCGCTATCGCAATGCATTTCCCTGCCGGCCCGCGTGACGCCTATGCCGGATAGTGCGTCCGATCTTGCGTCAAATATTGCGCAGGATCGCCCCTTTCGGCGGTGCGAAATCGGCCACGTCGTCGATCATGCGCGCCGTTTTCGCGTCGCGAGCATTCAGGTGCAAGTCCGAATACTGGTGGATCGCCCACTGGTCCGGCGTCAGTTCGATATGCCGGCGCAGGATCGATTCGGTACGCGCATCGTCGGCGCGCAAGCCCTCGACGATGATGTTCAGCGCATCCGGGCGCGAACCCGGCGAGGCCGTGGCGTGCGATTTATGCACCATGAAGCGCGCCGTGTCGCTGGCGTAGCGCCGCGAGCCGGCCAGGTACATGATGACGGCGATCGAGGCCACCGCCCCGCCGTTGTACATCACGAATTCGATCGGCGACTTCGACATGAAGTTGTACAGGCACAAGCCGTCGCTGACGTAGCCGCCATTCGACTGCACCAGCACGTGGGCCGTTTCGATCCCGTCCTCGGTCATGTGGCCGACCGCCTCGAATACCCGGTGCACCATGTCGCTGTTGACGTCGCCGGACAGCGTGAACCAGGCTTCCTTGTCGTGTTTGGTTTGATCTTCGCTCATCGTTTTTCTACCCGCAAAGTGACAACCCCAGTGTAACAAATGGAAGAAAAAGCCTGCGCGCATGCTCGCCAACGGTGCGCGCCCTCTCCTTTCATTGACACGGCTGCACGAGTAACATATTCTCCACAGTCTTGATCGGGAGAGGGCAGATTCCACGCTGCCGCCGAAGGGGCATCACCCAAAAACTCTCAGGCAAAAGGACCGGTCAGGGGACGGTGCGCATGGCGTACCGGACCAACTCTGGAGAGCGGCCAGTAGCCCTGGCCCACCGAAGGGGCAGGCGGATTTCCGCTATCTCTCAGGTACCAAGGACAGAGGGGCGCGCAGCCGCGTACGGCCGCTTCAGGCGGCATGCGTGGCGGCTCCCTTATTTATCTGCCCAGAGGATTCCATGACGCTCCAAGCGACCCCGCTCAATTCCGCACACCGCGCCGCCGGCGCCAAGATGGTCGACTTCGGCGGCTGGGACATGCCGGTCAACTACGGTTCGCAAATCGAAGAGCACCACGCCGTGCGCACGGACGCCGGCATGTTCGACGTCTCGCACATGTGCGTGGTCGACCTCGAGGGCGCGAATGTCCGCGCTTTCCTGCGCGGCCTGCTGGCCAACAACGTCGACAAGCTGCAAGTGCCGGGCAAGGCCCTGTACTCGGCCATGCTGAACCCCGAGGGCGGCGTAATCGACGACCTGATCGTCTATTTCTTCCGCGAAGACTGGTTCCGCCTGGTCGTGAACGCCGGCACCGCCGAGAAGGACGTCGCCTGGATGCGCCAGCAGAACGACGCCACGAACAGCGGCCTCACCATCACCCCGCGCCGCGACGGCCTGACCGACAGCGCGAACGCCATCGCCCTGGTCGCCGTGCAGGGCCCGAACGCCCGTGCCAAGGTCTGGGAAGTGCTGCCGCAAACGAAGGCGGCCTCGGAAGCCATGAAGCCCTTCAACGTCGTGATCGTGCCCGACACCGCCTTCGGCGAAGCCATGGTCGCGCGCACCGGCTACACCGGCGAAGACGGTTTCGAGATCGGCGTGCCGGCCACGCAAGTCGAAGCGCTGTGGAATGCCTTGATCGCCGCCGGCGTGAAGCCGGCCGGCCTGGGCGCGCGCGACACCCTGCGCCTGGAAGCGGGCATGAACCTCTACGGCCAGGACATGGACGACAGCGTCAACCCGCTCGACGCCGGCCTGGGCTGGACGATCGACCTGGTCTCGGAGCGCGACTTCATCGGCAAGGCGGCCCTGCAAACCAAAGGCCAGAACGCCCGTTTTGTGGGCCTGATCCTGCGCGAAAAAGGCGGCATCCTGCGCGCCCACCAGAAGGTGATCGCCGCGTCCGGCGCAGGTTCGGAGAAATTCGGCGAAATCACCAGCGGCACCTTCAGCCCGAGCATGCAGCAGGCCATCGCCTTGGCGCGCGTACCGATGGACGTGCAGGTCGGCGACACCGTCCACGTCGAGATCCGCGACAAGAAGCTGGCCGCCAGCGTGGTCAAGCTGCCTTTCGTGCGCAACGGCAAAGTGCTGGCTGTTTAATACCGGCGATACCCGATTTATAATCACGCACCATCCCAAACCAGGAGTCTTTTACATGAACATCCCAGCCGACCTGAAATACACCGAGTCCCATGAGTGGGTCCGCCTCGAAACCGACGGCACCCTGACCGTCGGCATCACCGAGTACGCGCAGGACGCACTGGGCGACATCGTGTTCGTCGAACTGCCGCAGGTCGGCAAGACCTTCACCGCCGGCGACGACGCCGCCGTCGTGGAATCGGTGAAAGCCGCCAGTGACATCTACGCGCCGGTCTCGGGCACCGTCACCGCCGTCAACCAGCCGGTTGCCGACGCCCCGGACTCGATCAACAGCGACGCCTACGGCGCCTGGCTGTTCAAGCTGCAGCCGCAGGACGCCAACGCGATCAACGGCCTGCTGGACGCCGATGCCTACGGCAAGACCACCGACAATTAATTGTCGTCGTTGATCGGCTTGTCACAACGGCTTGTAATCCGGGCGAACGGCCCGAACTACCGCCGTGATCCGTAGGGTGGACGGCTCTGCCGTCCACGCGTCCAACCATCGGATGCGTTTCAACGATGCATGCCATGATTGAACGCGTGGACGGCGAAGCCGTCCACCCTACCGCAGTACCGAATTCATTTCACCCAGCGCCAGCCGCGCCCTCCTCTTTGGCCTCTACCATGACCCGCACCAGCCTCCTTGACCTCGAAGCACGCGATTCCTTCATCCCGCGCCACATCGGCCCATCGGAATCCGAACAGGCAGCCATGCTGTCGACCCTCGGCTACGACACGCGCGAAGCGCTGATCGACGCCGTCGTTCCCGCCAACATCCGCCGCAAGGACACGCTGGACCTGGGCCAGTTCGTCGAACCGCGCAGCGAGGAACAGGCGCTTGAAACCTTGCGTGCGCTGGCCTCGAAGAACAAGGTCATGAAGTCGATGATCGGCCAGGGCTACTACGGCACCTACACGCCGAAGGTCATCCTGCGCAACATCTTCGAGAACCCGGCCTGGTACACCGCCTACACCCCATACCAGCCTGAGATCTCGCAGGGCCGCCTGGAAGCCATCTTGAACTTCCAGCAGATGATCACCGACCTCACCGGCATGGGCATCGCCAACTCGTCGATGCTGGACGAAGGCACCGCCGCCGCCGAAGCCATGACCCTGATCCAGCGCGTCGGCAAGTCGAGCTCGAAGGTGTTCTACGTGGCCGAGGACGTGCTGCCGCAGACCCTGGAAGTGATCCGCACCCGCGCCCTGCCGATCGGCGTCGAAGTGCGCAGCATCGCCCCAAGCGACATCGAGAAGCTCGAAGACACCTGCTTCGGCGTGCTGCTGCAATACCCGGGCGTGAACGGCGAAGTGCGCGACTACCGCGCCGCCTGCGAACACCTGCACGCGATGGGCGCGATGGTGGTCGTCGCCGCCGACCTGCTGGCCCTGACCCTGCTGGCCGCCCCTGGCGAATGGGGCGCGGACGTGGTCGTCGGTAACAGCCAGCGCTTCGGCGTGCCGCTCGGTTTCGGCGGCCCGCACGCCGGCTACCTGGCCACCCGCGACGAATACAAGCGTTCGATGGCCGGCCGCCTGGTGGGCGTGACCGTCGACGCGCAAGGCAACCAGGCCTACCGCCTGGCCCTGCAGACCCGCGAACAGCACATCCGCCGCGAAAAGGCGACCTCGAACATCTGCACCGCCCAGGTCCTGCTGGCCGTGATGGCCGGCATGTACGCCGTGTATCACGGCCCGCAAGGCCTGAAGCGCATCGCCCAGCGCGTGCACCGCCAGGCGAGCATCCTGGCCGCCGGCCTGCAGTCGCTCGGCCATGACGTCGTCAACCACACCTGGTTCGACACCCTGACCGTGCGCACGAGCGACGCCGAAGCGCTGCTGGCGAACGCCGCCGCCCAGGGCATCAACCTGCGCCGCGTCGACGGCACCCACGTCGGCATCTCGCTCGACGAAACCACCACCCGCGACGACCTGGCCCTGCTGCTGTCGGTGTTCGGCAACGGCGCCGCGGTTGACCTGGACGCGCTCGACGCCGGCGCCCAGGACGCCTACCCGGCCGCCCTGCAGCGCACCACCGCCTACCTGACCCACCCGACCTTCAACCGCTACCACGCCGAGCACGAGATGCTGCGCTACCTGCGTAGTCTGGCCGACAAGGACCTGGCGCTCGACCGCACCATGATCCCGCTCGGTTCGTGCACGATGAAGTTGAACGCGACCTCGGAAATGATCCCGGTCACCTGGCCCGAGTTCTCGAACATGCACCCGCTGGCGCCGGAAGATCAATCCGTCGGCTACCGTGAGATGATCGCCCAGCTCGAAGCGATGCTGTGCGCCGCCACCGGCTACGCCGCCATTTCGCTGCAGCCGAACGCCGGTTCGCAGGGCGAGTACGCGGGCCTGCTGGTGATCCAGAAGTACCACCAGTCGCGTGGCGAAGGCCACCGCAATGTCTGCCTGATCCCGTCGTCGGCGCACGGCACCAACCCGGCATCGGCCAGCATGGTCGGCATGAAGGTCGTGGTCACCGCCTGCGACGAGAACGGCAACGTCGACCTGCTTGATCTGAAGGCCAAGGCCGAGCAGTACTCGAAGGACCTGGCCTGCGTGATGGTCACCTACCCGTCGACCCACGGCGTGTTCGAGGAAGGCATCAAGGAACTGTGCGAGATCGTGCACGCGCACGGCGGCCAGGTCTACGTGGACGGCGCCAACATGAACGCGATGGTCGGCGTGGCCGCACCGGGCGCCTTCGGCGGCGACGTCAGCCACCTGAACCTGCACAAGACCTTCTGCATCCCGCACGGTGGCGGCGGCCCGGGCGTCGGCCCGATCGGCGTCGGCGCCCACCTGGCCCCGTTCCTGCCGAACCAGCTGTCGACCGGCTACGTGCGCGACGAACAGGGCATCGGCGCGGTCAGCGCCGCGGCCTACGGTTCGGCCTCGATCCTGCCGATCTCGTGGATGTACATCGCGATGATGGGCGCGGAAGGCCTGACTGCCGCGACCGAAGTGGCGATCCTGAACGCCAACTACATCGCGCGCCGCCTGGCCCCGCACTACCCGGTGCTGTACACCGGCCACGACGGCCTGGTCGCGCACGAGTGCATCATCGACCTGCGCCCGCTGCAGGACAAGACCGGCATCTCGAACGAAGACGTGGCCAAGCGCCTGATGGACTTCGGCTTCCACGCCCCGACCATGAGCTTCCCGGTGCCGGGCACGCTGATGATCGAGCCGACCGAGTCGGAATCGAAGGCGGAACTCGACCGCTTCATCGAGGCGATGATCACCATCCACGCCGAGATCGTGAAGGTCGAGCGCGGCGAGTACGACAAGATGGACAACCCGCTGAAAGGCGCCCCGCACACCGCCGAAGTGGTGACCGCCGACGACTGGCAGCACACCTACACGCGCGAAGTGGCCGCCTTCCCGGTGGCCTCGCTGCGCAAGAAGAAGTACTGGCCGCCGGTGGGCCGTGCCGACAACGTGTACGGCGACCGCAATCTGTTCTGCGGCTGCGCACCGATCAGCGATTACGAGTGATGTGATTCCAGGTTGGTAACCGAAGCCCCGCCGCGTGCGGGGCTTTTTATTTTCCAGGCTCGAACGGCAACCGTAGGAAGGGCCGGGCCGCGCCAGCCTCAATCGTACGGTGGGCACTCCGTGCCCACGCGGTGACGTGCGTGTCCTTTTGCCTGCGGCGGCGACTATTCGCTCCGCGGCTCAACCATCGATGCGAACGCCAACGAGACGCTCTTGGCGCGACTGCCGAACCGCAGCGGTTTCGATAGAACCGGTGCCAACAATGATCACCATTTCCGCGTGGGCACGGGGTGCCCACCGTACGGGATACGTCTGCGCCCCCATCCGGAGTGCGGCCTTGATAACCTAGGGTGGCCGGACCGCGCAAGGCACTCCGTGCCCACGCGCTTACGTGCCGATCCCTTAGCCCGCGGCGGTGACTGTTCGCTCCGCGCCCCAAGCATCCCCACGAAGGCGAGCAAGTCCATCAATCCCGCCGCGAGGCCAGGTGCAGGTGCGGCCGCGGATGTCGCCTTCTCTCTGCCGCGACTTCGAGCGCCCCGTCCTGCGTCACCAGCCGCGACCAGGTCTTCACCGCGCCTGGCTTGGCATCGGGCGCCGGCGCGGCCGCAGGAGCAGGCTCGCCCGCCGCCACCTCGTCCAGCCTGAACGCCGCCACCGCCCGCGACAGGGTCAGGGCCTGCATCTGCAAGCTGCGCGCCGCATCGGCCGCTTCTTCCACCAGCGTCGAATTGCGCTGCGTGACCTGGTCCATCTGCACGATGGCCTGGTTCACTTCGTCCAGGCCGCTGGCCTGCTCCAGGCTGGCCGAACTGATCTGGCTGACGATGTCGCCCACCTGCTGCACCGACATCGCCAGCGTCGCCATGCTGCTGCCGGCCTGCGCGGCGCAGGCGGTGCCGCCCTCGATCTCGGCCACCGAGTGCGCCACCAGCTCGCGGATCTCGCGCGCCGCGCTGCCGACGCGCAGCGCCAGCGACCGCACCTCGCCCGCCACCAGCGCGAACTCGCGCCCGCCCTCGCCCACGCGCGCGGCCTCCAGCGCGGCATTCAGCGCCAGCGTCCCGGTCTCCACCGCGATCGCATCGATCGTGCCGACGATTTCGTCGACCCGGCGCGCACTGCCCTTCACGGTTTCCATGGTCGTCACCAGGCGGTCGACCACGCTTTCCCCTTGCAGGGCCACGCTCGACGCCGACTCGGCCAGCCGGTTCGCGGCCTGGGCGCTGTCGGCGGTCTGGTGCACGGTGGCGGCCAGCTCCTGCATCGACGAGGCCGTGTGCTCGAGCGAATGCGCGCGGAACACGGCGCGCGTGGTGAGGTTCAGGTCGCGCAGGGCGATCTCGCGCGAGGCGCTGCCGATCGAGCGCGCCGATTCGAGGATGGTGCGCAGCGTCCCGTTCAGGTTGCGGATGCTGGCGTCGAGCGCGCGCGAGGTGTCCGCGATCTCGTCGTTCCCATATACCCGGTCTTTCACGGTCAGGTCGCCGCTGGCCAGGTCGACCGCCGCCGCGCCGATGCCGCGGATTTCCAGCAGCAGCGCGCGCCGCACCGCCATCGTGATGCGCAAGGACACTAGCACCGCCAGCAGGATCACGCAGGGCGTGGCCAGGGCCATGGCGCGGAAGTCGCTGGCCGCGCTTTCCGAGGCCTGCTGCGACAGCGCCTGTTCGTGCTCCGACAGCTCGCTCAGGCGCTGGGCCACCACGGCAAAGGCGCTGTCGGCCTTGCTCATGGCGTTGGCGCCGATCGACTGGTCGTCGCGCACGATCTCGAGCACGTCGCTCACCGCCGCCGTGTAGACGCGGTAGGCGTCCTGCGCCCCGTCGACGTAGCGGCGTTCGGCGCCGCCCAGCTGGGTCATCTGGGCCAGGCGCGCCAGGCCGGCGCTGGTCTGGGCGTGCTGGCGGTCGATGCCCTGCATCAGCGGCGCGATCCGGCTTTTCGGAAAGCTGCCGGCGATCCAGGTCTGCAACTGGTAGACCTGGGCGTGGCCGCGCTGGGCCCCCGCCACCAGCTCGCTGGCGGCGCGCATGTGGGCCGCGCGCTGGTTGACGATGACTTCCAGCGAGGCGTTCTGGCGCACCATCGCGTAATAGCCGCCCGTGGACAGCAGCACCAGCAAGACCAGCACGACGGCCGGCGCCAGCAGCAACTTGGGACCGATCTTCAGGCGGGCTAGCATGGGAAGGCGGCGCAGGTGAGGGAGGAAGGCACGGCCGGCCAGGCCGCGGCGGGAGAGAACGGAAGAATCGTCATAAGGCCCTCGATGTCGTCAACACGCAAAATTTCTTCAGCGCATTTGACCAATCTAAGTCATCCGTCCGCGCGCGCTGTTGCGCAAAATCAAGACCTTCCCGGCCATGCGCCCCGGGTGTGGCGCCATGGACAATTGCGGCAGCGCAGTTAAACTAGCGCCATGAAGAAGATTGCCGTCCACCTGGCCCGGCACCGGCGCCTGCTGGCGCTCGGCGCGCTGTCGCTGCTGCTGCACCTGCTGGCCCTGGCCTGGATCGGCGGACGGCGCGACCTCGATGCGCGCCAGGCGCCGGGCGTGGCGCTGGCGCTGCGCCTCGACCGCTCGGCGGCGACAACCCCATCCGCGGCGCCGCAGGCCGCTGCCGAACCGGCGCCAAGCACCACGCCCGCGCCCGCGCCCGCTGCCCGGGACAGCGTCGTGGCTGCGGACACGGGCGCCAGCCTGCCTCCGCTGCAATCCCTCGTGCCGGCGGCCCCCGAAGCCGGCCAGGCCGCGCAGCCTGCCGCCCTGCCCGGCCGCGCAGCCAGCCCGGCCCCGCCCGCGCTGGGCGACCCGCGCGGCGCCGCCGTCCGGCAAATGCCGGGCCGCTACCAGGTACGCATGCCGCCGCCGGCGCGCCTGACCTATGCCGTGACGCGCACCCGTCCCGGCCGCGCGCCGCAAGCCGGCGACGAGGCCCAGCTGGTGTGGGAAGCCGGCGCCGGCCGCTACCAGCTGCGCGTCGAGGGCGTGCTCGGCCTGCTGGAAAGCGAAGGCGGCGGCGACGACGCCGGCATTGCCCCGGTCCAGGCCAGCGAGCACCAGGACGACGGCAGCGACCGCATCACGCGCTTCGACCGCGCCGCCGGCCGCATCGCATCGAACGGCGCCGACGACCCGCTCTACCTGGGCAGCCAGGATCGCGCCTCGCTGCTGATGCAGCTGGCCGGCATGGGCATGGCCGCACCCGAGCAGATGCAGGGCGTGATCGAGGTGATGGTCGGCGGGCCGGACGGCGCGCAGGCGACGCGCTTCGAGGTGATGGGACCCGAACGCCTGGCCACCGGCGCCGGCAGCCTGGCCACGGTGCGCCTGGCCGAAGTGACGGAACCGGGCCGGCGCAGGCTCGAACTCTGGCTCGCGCCCGAGCGCAACTGGATGCCGGTGCAGCTGCGCGTGACCGAACCCGATGGCAGCGTCGCGAACCAGGTCGTGACCAGCATCGACACCGCCCCCGTCGCCGGCGCCGCGGTCATGTAAGGCTCAGAACGTCATTTCCAGCGTCGCGCGCAAGGTCGGGCTCTCCGGATAGGTCCAGCCGCGCCGCTCGATGCCGCGCGCCGGGTCGATATACGCCGGCTCGAAGAAGTTGTCCTCGCCGAGCAGGTTCGAGCCCGCCAGGCGCAGCTGCAGCTTTGGGTTGAAACGCCAGGCCGCATAGGCTTCCAGGTCGGTGCGTGCATGCGTATAGAAGCTGCGCTCCGCCGACGGATCGACGCGTCCGCCGCGCCGGTGCGCCAGGCTGGCGCCGCTCGTCAATGCGCCGCGCTTGTAGTCGAGACCCAGGTTGGCGGTGAGCGGCGTCTGCTGCTCCATGCGGTTGTATGGCCCGGGCACCGAGTCCACGCGCGACCAGTTGCGGCTGACACTGGCGCGCAGCTCGAGCGCCGGCGCATCCTCCATCACGGCCGACAAAGGGAACTTCGCTTCCAGCTGCAGCGAGCGCAGCGCGGCGCGGTCCTCGTTGGCCGGAGTGAAGATCCAGCGCAGGCCGTCGAAGTAGATGCGGTTGCTGGTGTAGTTGTCGATCCGGCGCAGCGAGGCGCTGGCCGAGAGCATCGCGCCTTCCGCCCAGTGGCGCTCCCAACCCGCGTCGATGCCCCAGGCCAGCTCCGGCTTCAGGTGCGGGTTGCCCTGGTAGTCGGCCTCGGTGGCGCTGTTGTTTTCCCATGCATAGCGGCGCGGCACCAGGCTGTACAGGTCCGGCGCCTTGTAGGTGCGGCTCAGCGCAAGACGCAGCTGGTCGCCCTTCTCACCCGGCAGCTTCCACAGCGTCTGCAGCACCGGGCTGAAGACGCTCGAACGCACCCGGGCGGGTTCGAAGGTGTTGCCGCTGACGCGCGTGCGCACGCCTTCCCAGCGCGCGCCGAGATACAGCGAGATTTGCGGGTTGACGGTCCACTCGTCCTGGGCGTAGACGGCGGCGCGCGCGACACGTGCGTCGAAGGTCTCGCGCGGCGGCTGGCCGGGCGGCAGCACGCGGACCGCATCCTGTTCGGCGCGCAGGTCCTCGCTGGCGTTGAACCGCGCATCCCAGCCGAACGCCAGCACGTGGCCGCCATCGAAGGCGCGCGTGACTTTGCCGGTGCTGCTGGCGCCGCGCGCGTCGGTCTCGGTGCGCACGCTGCCCGCGGTCTCGGGACGCCCGAGGCCATCGACGCCGCTGCGCTCTACCCTCGTATCCTGCCAGCTGCGCTCGACGCCGAGCTTGGTCTCCAGCTTCGCGCCCGACGCCAGGGTGCCGCTCCAGCGCAGGTTCGACGACAGCATGCGGTCGTCGAAGGCGCCGAGGGTACGCAGGTCGGGCGTCGGCGGCGGCGCGCCGGCGCTCGTGGTCGTCAGCGCGTGAGCGTGGTTGCGGAAGCTGCTGCCGTTGGCCAGGGTCTCCCACTCCACCGAATCGCCGTCGTCCAGCGTCCAGCTGAAGCGCGGGCCCAGGTTCAGGCGGTTCATGCGGCCGCGCTCGGCGATCACGGTGTTGCGGCGCATATCGACAATGCCGTCCGGCCGGGTATTGGTCTGGTAGCTGCGCGATGCGCGCGCGAGGGCGTCGTGGTTGCCGCCCGCCGACAGCGACCACGAGGCACGCTCGCCGCGCTCGGCCAGGTCGGTGCTGAAGGTCGGCCCGCGGAACTCGTTCGAATGCATGTAGCCGAGCTTGGCCTCGCGTTCGCTGCGGCGCAGCTTCTTGCGGGTCACGATGTTGATGGTGCCGGCCACCGACTCGGTCGAGAACTCGGCGCTGGCCGCGCGCAGCACCTCGATGCGCTCGATCGTCTCGGGCGACAGGCTGTCCAGGGTAAAGCCCGCCGGCGTGCGCTCGCCGTCCAGCAGGATCTGGGTATAGCCGCCGGCCAGCCCGCGCATGCGCACTTCCTGCTTGCCGTTCACGCCGACCGTCACCGTCACGCCGGGTATGCGTCTGAGCACGTCGTGCACGCCCGTGTCGCCGTAGCGTTCGATCTCCTCGCGCCGCACCACGATGCGGCTGGCCGTGTCGTCGCGGCGCGGGTCGTAGCTGGCGGCCGTGCCCTTCACCTCCACCTTCTGCACCGCTTCCTCGGGAACGGCTTGCTGGGCCAGTGCCGGTGCAGACAGCCCGGCGGCGGCGATCAACAGGTAACGGGGGTGCGGCAGGCGCATGCGCGATTCTCCAGTCGTTATTCATCTTGTTGGAATAACTATATGCCGTAAAGTAGCAAAATGTAAACCTAGCTCGGAACTATTTACTGCTATTCTATAGCAATGCTTTCGGCAACTAGATGGCAATCACGTAAAAGAAAAGGCGCTGTCACCGTTAGCTATGGATGAGCAGTGAACTGTTGAGTTCATTCATGGTCCAACCCGTCTCGCCATCGATACGGGTCGACCATGAAAGCACCGCGCTTCACGAAGTGGTTTGCAGCCTTGCCCGCACTGAATCAGCCTCAGCGGCTGCGCGTCCTCGACGCCTTGCGTCCGGCTGCCGGCCTGCACCAGGTGCTGGCGCTGATCAGACTATGCCGTTCGGCCGGGCGTTGCTGCCCCCATTGCCAATGTGAGCGCTGGCACCGGCACGGCCACGCCAACGATCTGCAGCGCTACCGCTGCTTCTCGTGCCGGCGTACCTTCAACGATTTGACCGGCACCCCGCTGGCGCGCCTGCGGTTGCGAGGGAAATGGCTCGCCTATCTCGATGCGTTGCGTGCGTCGCGTCCGGTGCGCGCGGCGGCCGGCGAGGTCAACGTGCATCGTAATACCGCCTTTCGCTGGCGCCATCGCTTCCTTGATCGGGTGAAAGAAGACCGGCCAGGATGCCTGAACGGTATCGCCGAAGCCGACGAATGTTCATCCTGGAGTCGCAAAAAGGGTCGCGCAAGCTCGACCGGCCGGCACGCAAGCGGGGCGGCGTCGCCAGCAGGCGCGGCATCTCACGCGAGCTCGACTGCATCCTCGTCGCGCGCGACCGCAACAAGCAGACCATCGATGCCGTCACCGGCCGCGGCGCCGTCAGCAAAATACAGCTGGAGCGCCACCTGATGCCGTTTTTGGACAAGGACGTCTTGCTTGTGACAGACGCGAACGCGGCTTATCGGGCTTTCGCCCGCGCCCACGGTATCGCGCACCAAGCCGTAAATATCAGCGCCGGCAAGCGTGTCCGCCCGCACCCCAACGGCGCCATCCACGTGCAGAACGTAAACGCGTATCACCAGCGTCTTCGCGAGTGGCTAGCGCCCTTCCATGGTGTCGCGTCACGCTGGCTGCCGAACTACCTGGGCTGGCGCCGGATGCTTGATGGCGGAAAGGTGACGTCTGCCGATCAATTGTTTCGCCTTGCAATCGGGCTCATCCATAGCGAACGGTGACAGCGCCAAAGAAAAAAGCGGATGCACGACCTGACGTGCATCCGCTTCCTGTCTCCCGTCGAACGGGGCAGGTCTTATGCCAGCTTGGCCGCGTGCTCGCGCGTGGCGTGGAAGGTCAGCTTCGGCCAGCGTTCCTGGGTCAGGCGCAGGTTGACGCTCGACGTGGCCAGGAAGGCCAGGTTGCCGGCCGCGTCATACGCGACCTGGTGGCCGAGCTGGTTCTCGAAGTCGGCCAGCGCCTTCTTGTCGTCCGACGACACCCAGCGCGCGCTGCTGATGCTCGACGATTCGAACACCGCATCCACGCCGTACTCGTTCAGCAGGCGGCTTGCCACCACCTCGAACTGCAGCACGCCGACCGCGCCCAGGATCAGGTCCGAGCCCAGCACCGGCTTGAACACCTGCACCGCGCCCTCTTCGCCCAGCTGCTGCAAGCCCTTGTGCAGCTGTTTCACCTTCAGCGGATTGCGGATACGCACGGTGCGGAACAGGTCCGGCGCAAAATAAGGAATACCGGTAAACGTCAGCAGCTCGCCTTCCGAGAAGCTGTCGCCGATCTGCATGTTGCCGTGGTTCGGCAAGCCGATGATGTCGCCCGCATAGGCTTCCTCGACCTGCTCGCGCGAGGAGGCCATGAAGGTCACCACCGACGACAGCTTCACCTCGCGGCCCAGCCGCAGGTGCTTGACCTTCATGCCCTTTTCAAAGCGGCCGGAACATACGCGGAGAAAAGCGATGCGGTCACGGTGGGCCGGGTCCATGTTGGCCTGGATCTTGAAGACGAAGCCCGAGAACTTCGGCTCGACCGGCGCCACGGCGCGCACGGTGGCGTCGCGTTCGCGCGGGCCCGGCGCCCAGTCGACCAGGGCCGACAGGATCTCGCGCACGCCGAAGTTGTTGATCGCCGAACCGAAGAACACCGGGGTCTGCACGCCGGCCAGGAAGCGCTCCAGGTCGAAGGGGTGCGAGGCGCCGTGCACCAGTTCGACTTCCATCTTCAGCTGTTCGATCTCGAGCGGGAACATCTCGGCCAGCTTCGGATTGTCGATGCCCTTGATGATCTCGAAGGCGCCGTCGGCTTTTTCCTCGCCGGCCTTGAACAGCATGATCGTGTCGTTCAGCAGGTGGTAGACGCCGCGGAAGTTCTTGCCCATGCCGATAGGCCAGGTCACCGGCGCGCACTCGATCTTCAGCACCGATTCGAGCTCGTCGAGCAGTTCCAGCGGGTCGCGCGTTTCGCGGTCCAGCTTGTTCATGAAGGTGACGATCGGCGTATTGCGCATGCGGCAGACGTCGAGCAGCTTGATCGTTTGCGCTTCCACGCCCTTGGCGGCGTCGATCACCATCAGGGCCGAGTCGACCGCCGTCAGCACGCGGTAGGTGTCTTCCGAGAAGTCCTGGTGGCCCGGGGTGTCGAGCAGGTTGATCACGTGGTCGCGGAACTCGAACTGCATCACCGAGGACGCGACCGAAATGCCGCGCTGCTTCTCGATGTCCATCCAGTCCGAGGTGGCGTGGCGGCCGCTCTTGCGGCCCTTGACGGTGCCGGCGAGCTGGATCGCGCCCGAGAACAGCAGCAGCTTCTCGGTCAGCGTGGTTTTACCCGCGTCGGGGTGGGAAATGATGCCGAAGGTGCGGCGGCGCCCTACTTCGCGCGAGATGAAGGCAGGCGTCGGCGCGGCGCCCGCAGGTGCGGCGGCGTCGGTCGCGAGGATGTCAGTTTCGTTGGACATAGTCGAGCCCCATAGGCCCATGAAGAAAACCCTCGATTTTACCGATTACCAGGGGGTTCGTGTGAATTGAATGGGGTTAACGGTACGCTGGTACTGTGTGAACGCGTGGAGTCATCCAGGCTGGGGGCCTGAATGACAAAAGCCGCCACCCTACGTTTTACTCGCGGACGCGGCGCCAGCCGGCGCGCGAGGCGCCTTCCGATTCCGCCGGAGCCACGCCCGAGGTGATCGTGTTGCCGTCGGCGGTGGTGGTGATCATCTTCAGCGCGCCCGACGGCAGGCGCACGATGATGAAGCCGACCGCGGCCGACGCGTTCGACAGCGTGTGGCCGGCGACGGTCACGTAATAGGTGCCGTTGTTGCCGCCGGTGCCGCCCGTTCCCCCGGTTCCGCCGGTTCCACCCGTGCCGTCCCCGGTGCCCGTGCCGCCCGATCCGTCGCCCGCCCCGCCCACCGGCGCGCCGGTGCTGGCGTTGAGCGTTTCGCCCAGCGGCGCGCCGGTGCAGACGTTCAGCTGGTAGACGTTGCTGGTGCCGCCCACCTTGCAGCTCGACGAGGAGCTCGGCAGGTTGGTCACGATGTTCAGGCCGCCCGAGACGATCTTCGGGTCCAGGTTTACGCGCTCGCCCGAATTCAGGGCGAAGTCGACATACCAGCCGTTCTGGGTCGCCAGGTCGACCGCCGTGCCGCTGATCGAATACGCGGTGCTGGTGCCGTTGATCTTCGCCAGGGTCTTCTTCGCCATCCTGGTGGTGCCGCGCCAGTCGGCCGCCGGGATCGACGTGCCGGCGTCCTTCAGCACGTAGGCGCTCTGCACCGCGGTGTTGGCGATGTCGACCTCGTCGAGCAGGCGCCCGGTGCCGAAGGCGACCACGCGCGTGATGCCGCTCTGGCCGTCCGCCGCCGTGCCGTCGACCAGGCAGGTGGTCACGTCCGGACGCGTCGTCACCGGCTGGTTGCCGCCGGAACTGCCCAGCAGCAGCACCGCCGGGTCGCCCTGGGCGGTGAAGTCGTAGCGCCACATCGAACCGTCGTTGTCGCCGCCGTAGACGAAGGTGATCCGCGGATCGGTGTTCGGGTTGTTGCTGATCGCCGTGATGCGGGCAAAGCCCGACGGGTTGGCCACGTAGTCGCGCGACGCGGCCGTGACCGGGGTGGCTTTCTTGGACAGTACGCGGCCGGTGGCGATGTCGACCACGTACAGGTAGCCGCGGCCGTCGCCAGTGGCGATGCCGTCGGTGCCCGGGATGTTGTTGTAGCCCGAGGTCAGGAACACGGCCCAGTACTCGACGCCGCGTGCATCCTTGAAGGTGCCGAACTGCGGATTGCCGAAGGACAGGCCGATGTCCTTGTCGTAGTTGACGCCGCTGCACACGGCCGTGTCGGCGCACAGTTCCCACAGGGCCTTGGGTGCGTCGGGGTCGGTGACGTCGAGCGCGTAGTAGCCGCGCCCGCCCGCGTTCAGGCCGGCCACCAGCACGCTGCGCCATTCGCCGTTGATCTTCACGTCGGCCACCTCGGGCGAACCGTCGGTGGTGAATTGGTGGTTGGTGCCGTAGGTCGTGCTGGCCTGCAGGTGCAGCTTTTTCATCGTGATACGCGGCATGTAGGCCCAGGTCTCGACGCCGGTGTTGGCGTTAAAGGCGTGCAGCATGCCGTCGTTGGCGGCCACGAACACGGTCGG
The DNA here is from genome assembly GCF_030411995.1 of Massilia sp. YIM B02769. Taxonomy (GTDB): domain Bacteria; phylum Pseudomonadota; class Gammaproteobacteria; order Burkholderiales; family Burkholderiaceae_D; genus Telluria. The sequence continues at coordinate 23,341 of NZ_JASNRC010000011.1, read as the reverse complement.
CTGGCGCGTGGCGTTCTCCAGCTTGTAGTCGTTGTAGCCGTCGAGCGTGTAGGACTTGCGCGGGTCGCGCAGGTAGGCCGGCTTCGAGGACGCGATATCGCCCAGCACGATCGGCAGCTGGGCCGCGGCGCCGCCCGCGATGGTGGTGGTCTTCGAGTAGGCGCGGAACAGCGTGTCGTTGGCGTACTGCTGCTGGCCGCGCAGCCAGTTCACCATGTTCTCGCCGGTGTTCACGATCCGGCGGTTGGCGTCCGACAGTGTCAGGCACTGCGCCAGGGCGCTGCACTTGTCCTTGAACCAGCCCTTCTCGGTCTCCGTCATCAGGCTGAAGTCGAAGTCCTTCAGGCCGTCGTCGATGTCGTCGGCGTTCAGGAAATCGCGCATCAGGATCCTGCGCGAATCCTCGGCGGCGGCCACCTGGCTGCCCACCGTTTCCGACGAATTCCAGCTGGCCTTGCTGCCGACCACGCCGGTGACGGTGTCGATCTTCTTGTCCGACAGTTCGCCGTACCAGCGCACCGTGGTAAAGGTGGCCGAGAAGATGTCGTTGTCCTGCTGCGAGATGTTCGGCGTCGAGGTCGCCGCCGCGGCCGCCGCGCCGATCTTCACCTCGATGTTCGAGAGCGCCGAGCGCAGGCCGTCGATCACCTGCAGCGGGTCGGAAGCGCTGAAGTACTTGCCGTGGCCGTTGATGGCGGCATGCCACAGGTCGTCCACGCGCGACTGGTAGGCGGCGCCGCCGTCGTCGACCTGGGTTTGGGGGTTCGGCCACACATAGGGGCCGTTGTTGTTCCACGGGCAGCCGGTCTGCACGCCGGTGATCAGTTTATAGAAGTCGCTGCCGGCCTTGGGCGCGGTGTCGTACTTGTCGTCGTAGGTCATGATGCCGTCCACGCCCAGGCCGAGCGCGTAGGTATTCATGTGCAGGCGGGTGTTGTCGCCGGCCGCCGCGGCCACCAGGCCGTTCGGCTCGTTCCAGTTTTCCAGCGAGGGGCGCAGCGAGGTCACGGCGTCGTTCGAGCCGCCGTTGTACCAGTACAGGGCGACGTCGGCCAGCGAATTGGCCGATTGCGCGCTCGGATCGACGCAGCCCTTGCTGCGCGAGCAGAAGCGCGACAGGTTTTCCCGGTTGTCGTTGTTGACGACGCCGTCGGCCGCCCCGCCGTTCCAGTAGCCGTCGGTCGTGACGAAGGTGAAGTTCTGCTGGCAGGGGAACTGGACCACCTCGTTGCCGGCCGAGTAGGCATACGGCGAACGGTTGGCGTACATCTTGCCGACCGCGTGCAGGCCCTGGCGCACCGGGGTCGAGCCGCTGGTGGTCATGTCGTACAGCGCCTTGTACCAGGCGGTGCGCGCGGCGCCGGTGAAGGGCTTCGGCGGCTGGCGGATGGCGCCTTCGGCGGCGGCGGTCGAGAGCGACACGATGCCGACGTTGTAGTTGTCGGCGATCGGCTGGAAGGCCTGGCCGACGGCGGTCTTCATCATCTGGTTGCGGCTCTTGTAGTAGGCGTACCAGTTGGCGAAGTTGGTCATCTCCTCGGCGTAGGTGCAGGTGGCGCCGGCGCAGTCGGTGCGCTTGACGTCCTTCGGATAGCTGGTGCGGCTCGAGACGATGTCGGTGCGCACGAACACCGAGGCGCCCAGCGGCGTCACCTCGGTCGGCACGCCGTCGCCGATGCCGGGCGTGGCGCCGAAGCTGAGGTAGGTGGTGCGGCCGCTGGTGTTGTTGGTCAGCGAACCGAGGGAGATGTTGTCGCCGACGGTGTCCATGTTGGTGCTGACCAGGCAGACGTAGTTGTTGTTCGCCGCCGCGCAGATCGGACCGGCGGTGCCGGCGTTGGTGCCGCCGATGTAGGCGGTCACGCCCTTGTTGGTGAGGATCTTGTCGCGGATCAGGCTGGCCACCGCCGAGCTCGAGGACCGGGTGTTGATGCTGAGCGTGCTGCCGAACAGCTGGACGCCGCCGTAGGACAGGCCGTTCAGGACCTGCTTCTTCGACGAGTTCGAGGTGCCGGCGACCTGCAGCAGCGCGGTGACGCGGCTGCCCGAGTTGACGATCAGGTCGCGCCCGCCGCGGCTGCCGTCGTTGACCACGGTGCAGGGGCCGACCGCCTTGCTGGTGGTCCCGGCCGGGCAGCTGATCGGCACCACGGCGACGACGTTGTTCGATTCCAGCGTGATGCCGAAGCGCGAGCAGGCCGGCACGCTGCCGCTGGCGGTGCGCAGGCAGGCCGTGTACTGGTAGGCAAGGCCGGTCTTGGCGATGATCGAGGCGGCCAGCGAGGCCGCCACCGCGCTCTGCTTAGCGGCGGTGTCGGTGCCGCTGGCGGCGGTGACGGCGCTGTTGGTGAGCGTGAAGGTGCCGTTCGGCTCGACGACCTGGACGCTGTTGATGGTCATCGAGTTGGTATAGGCCGAGGCCTTGATGGTGATGGTGCCGTACCAGTCCGGGTTGCGGTTCGGGTCGGAGAAGCGCGGGTACTTGTAGTCGCCGACGAACTTGGCCTGGCAATTGGTCAGGGCGCGGTCGGTGCAGAAGCGCACCCTGGCCGGTTCAGGGTAGCCGGCGGGCGCCGCCGCGCCCACCGCCGTCACCTTGCAGTTGGTGAGCGTGGCGTCGGTACAGTATTCGGCGACGTTGATCGTGTAGTAGTAGGGGTTCGAGACGAAGTACTCGGGCGTGTAGCGCGCGTCGTTCGGGTAGGTGTAGCCGGTGGTGTTGTAGCCGCAGTCGGAGCCGTCGCACCAGCGCAGGTCGGGGAAGCCGGCCGCAAGGTTGGTGCTGTTGGTGTCGCGGCCCAGCAGGTCGGTCTTGTCGACGCCGTAGATGTCGGTCGTGACCGAGGTCCAGTTGCTCGTCTCGCCGGCGTTCTGGTTCGGGTAGGACGTGCCGTCGGCCTTTACCGGCGGCAGGTAGCGCACCTTCGGGTTGTAGTACTGCTTGTTGAAGTCGGCGCTGGCGAACGGCGGGTCGCCCGCCTTGCAGCCGCGGATGCCGCCGGCGATGGTCGCGCGCGCGCGGCAGCTGCCCGTGTTGTTGACGTAGTCGGGCGTGTAGTTGAAGGTCATCGAGCCCGAGTTATCATACAGGAGCATCAGGTTCGGCTTGACCGTGCCGGTGCCGCTGATGTTGAGCAGCGGGACGTCGGCGATGCTGACCGGCGCCGCCTGGGCCGGCGCCAGCAGCACGGCGGCGAGCGAAGCCAGGATGGTCGAGGCAAACAGGGAGAGCAGGCGGTTCATGCGCGTTTCCATTCTCGTTGTCCGGCGAGCGGACGGTTTTTATTCTTTGCTGCGGCCGGCGTCGCGGCCTGGCGGCATCAGCCGCCGATCAGCACCACCAGCTGGTTCACCACGTTGCCGCCGCGTGCGCCCGACAGGCGCGCCGTGACCACGTAGTGGACCTTCGGCGTTTCGGCGAATTGCGGCGAGTCGGACGCCAGGCTGTCGCCCACCCCGATGTGAGCGCCGCCGGCATTCGCGTCGGCGGTCTGCACGCAGGCATTGCCGCCGGCGTCGAAGGCGCCGGTCAGCAGGCACAGGCGGTGCACCACGTACTCGATGCTCTGGCCTTCGTGCACCACGGTCTTCTTGCCGTTCCAGAAGGCGTCCGAGCGCGCGGTCTGCGTGGTGTCGAGCGTGGCGAGGTAGCCATTCTGCGGCGAATCCTCGTTCAGCAGCGCCTTGTTGCTGCCGGCCGCCGTCTGGCTCAGCCACTTGAAGCCCGCATGCAGGCCGGCGTCCACCGCGCGGCTCTGGGCCGAGTCGTAGGCCAGGTTGGAGGCGGTCAGCGTGGTCGAATTGCTCGACTTGAGCAGGTAGATGCTCGAGATCAGCATCACCAGCAGGATGATCAGCATGACCGGCAGCGCCAGGCCGCCCTGCTCTTTCGTGTAGGTCTTGCGCATGGTTCAGGGTCTCCAGCCGGCGTTGCGCAGCGGGACGATGGTTTCGAAAACGCGGTAGCGGTAGCAGCGCCAGTTGGTGCTGCCGGCGTCGACGTCGACCGTGATCGGGCTGGCCGTCACGCCTTCGGGCACGGCGCTGGCGAAGACCACCGGCTTGGCCGAGGTGGCGTGGCAGACGCCGTCCGCGCCCGGACGCTCGCGCGCGGCGCTGCGCGCCACCACGGCGATGCGCAGCGCGGCGATGTGTTCGTAGTCGCCGGCGTTGCCGGCGCCGCCGCTGCCGTCGGCGTCGACCATGGCGGCCGACCAGCGCCCCACCTGCATCCCGTCCTGGGGCGTGAAGGCGCCGCCGGTGCGGGTGTCGAAGCCGTACTGCGCCTTGATCGAGACGATGTTGTCGGCCACGGTCTGGGCCGCGCCGCCGGAACCGGCCATGTCGGTCGAGCGCAACTGCAGGAAGCCGTTGTCGACCGACCAGGTGTGGAAGGCCAGGGTTTTCGCGGGACCGAGGTTGAAGATGCGCGCCATGCCGGCGGTGAAGTTGGTGCCGAGGGCGCCGCTGTTGTAGCGGAAGCCCGTGCCGCCGGCCACCATCACGTACTGCTGCGAAGGCGGCGCATCGAGCCTGGACGGGTCGGCCGAGATCTGGGCCAGCGCGCAGTCGCCGTTGCCGACGTTGTCGGGCGCGACTACCACCACGTCGCCGAGGCTGAAGCCATACGGGATGCGGTCGACGTCGAGGCGGGTGCCGCCGATGTAGTTGCTGGTCACGCGCAGGGTGCCGGTGCCGCTCATCGAGCTGCCGGCGTACAGGGTGATGCGGTCGGGGCCGGCGCCGCCGGACTCGATCACCGCCGGCGCCAGCGGGCGGATGGTGGCGGCGCCGCGCGTGGCTGGCGCCAGCTCGTAGCCGCCGGTGTCGGAAAAGCGCGTATTGCAGCCGATCAGCGAGGCGTCGTTCAGGCCGTAGCCGGCCTGCTGGGCGTCGCCGCTGATCGAGAACATCGCCAGCATCCCGTTCTGCATCGAGTCCGAGCCGCCCAGCGCATTCGCCTTGTTCTGCTCGGCGCCGGTGATCAGGCGCGTGGCGAACACCAGGGCCAGCAGGCCGATGACCACGCTGACCAGCAGCTCGACCAGCGAGAAGCCGTGGGCGCGGCGTACATCGCTGCGTGCAAAGCGGCGGCCCGTCACATCGCCCCCGAGATAAAGGCGCGTATTTCGTGCTTGCCGGCCAGCTCGCCGGCCTTGCGCTGCCAGGTGATGCTGATCACGACTTCGCTCGGGTCCGGGGCCGTGCCCTCGTCGACGCTGACCGTGACGGCAGCGCCGGGGATATGGCTGCGCGTGTCCTCGTACCAGGCTTCCAGGCGTTCGCCCGGCTCCTCGCCCGCCGCCAGCACATAGTCCTCGAGGTGGCCCGTGTCGGTGCTCATCACGCCGAGCAGCTTGTCGGCGGCCATGGTGGCCTCGGCGCGCATGCCGGCGTCCGACAGCGCGGAATAGGCGCGCGCCTGCAGGCCGATGGTGCCGAGCAGGCCGATGCCCAGCAACACCGCGGCGAGCAGGGCTTCGATCAGGGAGACGCCGGCCTGGCGGCGCAGCGGCATGGGCGAAATGCGAGACGGTCGGGTCATGGCGGGCACCTGTGGGGATCGCCGTCGTCGGCGTCGGGCTGGCATTTGGTGGCGATGCCGGCCAGGGTCAGCACCACGGCGGCGGCGGGAAAGTCGCCCACGTGGTCCTCGGCGGGTTCCATGTCCATGCGCGCGATGCGCGGCGTGACCGTGGTGTCGACCCAGCCGACCGGGGTGAAATACACGCTGTCGGCGTCGTCGGGGCCGATCGTCTGCACCAGCACGCCGGTGCCGGGCAGGGATTCGGCGCTGCGCAGCACCGACTTGAAGCCGGCCGCGCCTTCGGGGTCGCGGTTCGCGGCGGCGGCCGTGGTCGACCACGAGCCGCTGGCGTCGTTGCACGGCGTGGTGGGACTCGGGAAGCAGATGTCGACCTGCCAGTTCATCTGGCCGTTGGCGTTTTCGCTCAGCACCAGGCGGCTGGCGCTGTTGTGCGACAGCGCCTGTGCACGCGCCAGGGCGAAGCCCTCGGCATAGAACTGGGTGGCGGCGGCCGCGCGGCTGGCGTCGACCCAGGCCGCCATGCGCGGTGCGCCGACCGCGAGGATGCTGCCCAGGATGGCGAGCGCCACCAGCGCTTCGAGCAGCGAAAAGCCGCCGGCGCGCATGGCCGTTCTCACTCGCTGCACTTGCCGCCCTTGTCGCTGATCCAGCAGCTGGCGCTGGCGGCCCAGCCCTCGGCCACGCGGGCGGCCGTCACGGTGGTGGTGCGGCGACCGTTCTGGTCGATGGTAAAGCCGAAGCCGGCCGCGCCGTTGCGGCCGGTGGCGGTAACGGTGTACGACGTGGCGTCAGCCGCCGTCAGGGCGTAGGTGAAATTTTCGGTAGCGTCGGGAAAGTTCGGGGCATCGTCCAGCTCTTCGAAGCTGTGTTCGTTTGCCCAGAGCTGCTCGGCCAGCGGCTGGACGCCGGCCAGGCCCGCATAGGCGTCGGTCAGGCGCGTGCGCAGCATGTAGTTGCCATAGGCCGGGACGGCCACGGCGGTGAGGATGCCGACGACCACCAGCGTGATCAAGAGTTCGATGAGGGTAAAACCTGCCTGGCGTTTCATGGAATCCTCGGGTCGGGGCGCGGCACACGCGGAAAGAAAAAGTTGCCGTAGGAGAATAATACCCGAGAAAGCTTGCATTACCCTGAGGAAATGCTGACAGGATCCTGACAGGCGCACGCTCGAATCAAGAGCGCGCTTGCCTCCGCATCAAGGGAAATGGAGGGTGAAGACCGCCCCGCTGCCGGCTGCCGGCTGGCCCAGCACGAGGTCGGCCGCGTGCAGATTGGCGATGTCGCGCACGATGGCCAGGCCCAGGCCGCTGCCCGTGGTCTGCTCGTCGAGGCGCACGAAGCGCTCGAACACCCGGGGGCGCAGGTGGGCCGGGATGCCGGGACCATTGTCCTCGATGCGCAGGAAGCTGCCGCCGTCGCCGAGCGCGCCGCAGGCCACGGTAACGCGCCCGCCCGCCGGGGTATAGCGCAGGGCATTGTCGACCAGGTTGTCGACCAGGTCGCGCAGCAGGAAGCGGTCGCCCTGCAGCGGCGCCCCGTCCAGCTCGAAGCCGAGGTCGATGTCCTTGGCGGCGGCCTGCTCGACGAAGTGCTGGATGCTTTCCGCCACCAGCTGCGCCAGGTCGACAGGCAACAGGCGCGCGCGCGCAAAGCGGTTCGGTTCGGCGCGCTCGAGCGAGAGCAGCTGGTTGGTCTGGCGGATCATGCGCTCGTTTGCCTGCAGCATCAGGCCGAGCGAACGGGCGCTGTCCGGGTCAAGGGCGTGGCGCGCGGCCAGCCATTCCAATTGCAGCTTGAGCCCGGCCAACGGCGTGCGCAGCTGGTGCGCCACATTCGCGCGGAACTCGTCCTGGGCGCGGGCGCCGGCCTCGATCCGGCCCAGCAAGGCGTTGAAGGCATCGACCACCGGCGCCAGTTCGCGCGGCATGCCGCTGTCGTCGAGTGGCGCCAGGTCGGCGCTGCCGCGCGCATCCAGGCGTGCGCGCAGGCGCGCCAGCGGCGCCAGGCCATTTCCGACCGAAAACCACACCAGGCCGATCAGCGCCAGGCTGAACACGCCTTCGAGCAGCACCAGCGAGCGCACGATGGCCGAGCGCACCTGGCCGCGGGCACGCACCGTGCGCGCCACGCTGACCTGCGCCGTGCCACCCTGAAAGTCGAGCGCGACAACGGCGATGCGCACCGGCTCGCCCTGGATGCGCGCGTCGCGCAGGCCGGGGCCGGCGGGCGCCGGCAACGCCGCGCTGCCGGCCAGCAGGCGGCCGTCGCTCGCGTGCAATGCGGTCCAGCCCGTTTCGCCGGCGCCATCGTCGGGCGCGCGGCCGCTCGTCAGCGGCGCCAGGCCTTCGGCGCGCACCCGCCCCGCGAGCGCACTGGCGGCGGCGCGCAGGCCATCGTCAAAGGCGAGCTGGGCCGGCGTCCAGGCCAGCAGGTAGGTGAGCGCGGCGGCGCCGAGGTTGAAGACGAGGATGGGCCCGACCAGCCACTTCAGCAGGCGCAGCCGGATCGAACTCATGTGCCCGCTTCGAGCAGGTAGCCGAAGCCGCGGATGGTGCGCAAGGACACGCCGGCGCCGTCGAGTTTCAGGCGCAGGCGCGAGACATAGACTTCGACCGCGTTCAGGGTCAGGTCTTCGCCCCAGGGCGCGATGGCGTCGACGATCTGCTGCTTGGAGACCACGCGCCCGGCATGCTGCAGCAGGTATTCGAGCACGGCCCACTCGCGCACCGACAGCTCGAGGGCGCGCTCGCCCACACGCGCACGGCGCGCGCCGCTGTCGAGCACGATGTTGCCGAGCGCAAGCACATTGCTTTTCGGCGCATTGCGCCGCGCCAGGGCGCGGATACGGGCGACCAGCTCGGGCGTGGCGAAGGGTTTCACCAGGTAGTCGTCGGCGCCCGTCTCCAGGCCGCGCACGCGGTCTTCGACGGCGTCGCGCGCGGTCAGGAGCAACACCGGGGTGGCGTCGCCGCGGGCGCGCAGGCGGCGCACGACTTCGAAACCGTCGATGCCGGGCAGGCCGATATCGAGCACGGCGACCAGGGGAGGATTGCGCTGCAACAGGGCATCGGCTTGCAGGCCGTCGCGGGCGATCTCGACCTGCATGCCCTGGGCTTGCAGGGTGCGGTTCAGGCCGTCGGCGAGGACGGCGTCGTCTTCCACGAGCAGGATGTGCATGCGCCTTCAGATGAGGAAATGGTGTTGGCGCACATTATGCGGCATAGCGCTTTCCAGCCACAAACGAAAGACAGAAGAGAAGGCTTGAACGGCAGCATCTTTCCTAGTAGGACTGGACTGACAAAACATCCTACGAGGGGACTACACAGGGGCAACCCCTAATCTTATGTTCGGCAACAGACTATAGCTTTAATGTACACACATCGCGATGAGGCAAAGTGAACAAGCCGAAAAGTCGCTCCCGGATGCAATGAAGCTAGAGATAAGAGGACAGAAAATGAACAACGCTCAACTTGGTGGTGCAACGCAAAAAGCGCAATCGGTCAACGGCATGCCTTCGACCAAAGAAGAAATTCGAGCTGCGTCGCGTCCAGTTGTCAGTGTCAGCGGCACCCAGCAGAACGAACTGCTGGCCGCCCTGCCGCGCCAGGACCTGGAAACCCTGTTCGAGCACCTGGAACTGGTTCCTATGCCTTTCGGCAAAGAACTGTTCGAGTATGGCAGCAAATTGGAATACGTGTATTTCCCGACGACGGCAATCGTGTCGCTGCTCTACGTGATGGAAGACGGCGCCACCACCGAGATCGCCGTGGTAGGCCATGAAGGCGTGGTTGGCGTGTCGCTGTTCATGGGCGAACGCGCCATGTGCAGCGCAGTCGTGCAGAGCGCCGGCTACGGCTACCGCCTGAAAACCCAGTACCTGCGCGATGCCTTCATGAAAGGCGGCGCCCTGCCCCAACTGCTGATGCGCTACACCAACGCCCTGTTCGCCCAGATGGCCCAGAACGCCGTCGGCGGCCGCCACAGCTCGATCGAACAAAAGCTGTGCCGCTGGCTGCTCGACCGCCTGGACCGTTCGCCAGGCAACGAACTGAAAGTGACCCAGGAACTGATCTCGATCATGCTGGGTGTGCGCCGCGAGTCGATCACCGCCGCCGCCGGCAAGCTGCAGGACGAAGGCCTGATCCAGTACCGCCGCGGCAACATCACGGTGCTCGACCGTGCCGGCCTGGAAGAGTACGCAGGCGAATGCTACAAGGTCGCCAAGACCGAATACGACCGCCTGCTGATGGACGTGGCGCGCTAAGCCCGCAGTTCTCCAAGATCGCCGCTCCCCATCGTCGGCAAGACCGGCGATGGGACTGGCGCTCCGGAATGCAGTATTCCCCCCGCATCCTTTTGCGCCAACGGTAATACCGGCGCCACGTTCGATCCCGGCACGGCCACAGGCGCCACGCCGGCGCCCAGCGGAATGCTGGCGCGTACGCAAGTCCCTACCCCGTTGACCCCACGCACGACTTCCAGCTTTCCGCCCAGCAGCAGCGCGCGCTCGCGCATGCCGAGCAGGCCGTGCGATTTCGAACGGGTCAGCGCGTCCGCCGGAATGCCGATCCCGTCGTCGCTGACTTCCAGGCTCAGGACCTCGTCCTCGCGATCCAGGTGGACGATGACATTCCGTGCCTGCGCGTACTTGGCGATATTGTTCAGCGACTCCTGCACGATGCGGAACAGCGCGATCGCGTGCATCGGGCCGGCGCCATCGATGTCGCCGTCGACCAGTACGTCGCAGTCGAGGCCGGTCACGCGCGCGTAGTCGTCGCAGTAGCTTTGCAGCGCGGCACTCAGGCCCAGGTTGTCGAGCAGGCTCGGGCGCAGGTCTTCGACAATGCGGCGTTTCAGTTGCACGGTATCGACCAGGGTGCTGCGGGCACGGGTCAGCATCGCCACCAGATCCGGCCGGGTGCCGCGCAATTGCTCGGCAACGCTGTTCAGGTCCATGCCAATCGCCGTCAAGTTGGCGCCCATTTCGTCGTGCAGTTCACGCGCCAGCTTGGTCTTTTCTTCTTCCGACACGTGGATCAGGTGGCGCGACAGCACCGACAATTGCTCGGTACGGCGGGCAACGATGGATTCAAGCTGTTCGTTGGCTTGCTGCAGGGCATGCTCGGCATCCTTGCGCGCGCCGAAACTGCGGCGCACCAAGCGGTAGAACAAGAGCAACACGGCAATTGCCGCCGCATTGATGCCGACACCCAGCATCACGGCATGCCGGTACTGCTCGTAGAACGCGGCGCTGCGCGCTTTCAGGAGTTCGTTCTGTTCGCTCAGCATGATCACCACCTGCAGGCGGATCTCGTCGCTGTCGTTGTCGCCCGGCGCGCCGGTGATGGCAAGGATGTCGTTGATGCCGCCTTCGCGGTAGATCGTCAGCGCTTGCCCCATCATGCCGAGCTGGCGCTCGACCAGGCTGCGCAGCTGGGTCAGGTTTTTTTGCTGGGAAGGATTGTCGCGGAGCAGGCTGCCGAGTTCATGAAGCTGCTGGTCGATGCGGGCCGGCGCCGCCTGCACGCTGCCCAGGTAGGTTTCGGAACCCGACAGGAAATAGCCGCGCAGATTGCTCTCGGCGTCGGTCACCAGCAGGTTCAGGTGCTGCAGCTCCTCGGTCACCTGTGAGGTACGCTCCTGCAAGGCGTTCGCCGCCTTCAGTCCATCCAGGTTGCGCAGCAAGAAAACGCCGTTCACGACCAGGATCAGCACGCAGGCAAAACACAGCAGCGTCTTGTAGAGCGGCAGTGCACGAGCCCTGGAAGGCGCCGGATCGGTGGTGAAATACATCTGCGGGTTCCTTTCGGCAACTTAACGGACCGGCCGATTATAGCCTTGTGCGGACATCGGCGCACCCGAATGGTGCTGCCACCGGGCTTGCAACGTAGGCGGGAAACGACAGATTGCGTGTGAGCGCAGCGGAACGCCAGGCTTGGCGCAGGGACTTGCAGGCGACGCCTGGTACATGGCGACCAGGGTCGATGAAGGCGGACGCCGGGCGGCGTCCGCGCCCTTCTCAATCGAGAAGGTTGTTTTTCATGGCGTAATACGTCAGGTCGCTGTTCGACTGCAGCCCCATCTTTTCCATGATGCGGGTACGGTAGGTCGAGACCGTCTTGATCGACAGCGACAGCGCATTGCCGATGTCGGACACGGTCGCGCCCTTGGCCAGGCGCAGGAAGACCTGGAATTCGCGGTCCGAGAGCTCGGTGTGCAGCGCCGTGTTCGGGTCGCGGTCGAAACTCTGGGCCAGCAGTTCGCCGACCGTCGACGACACGTAGCGGCGGCCTTGGTAGACGGTGCGCACGGCGGTCTTCAGTTCGTCGGCTTCGCATTCCTTGTTCAGGTAGCCGTTGGCGCCCATCTTGAACAAATTCAGCGCGTATTGCTGCGCCGGGTAGCCGGAGAGAATCAGCACCGGCAGGTTCGGCTGGCCCTGGCGGATGGTGCGCAGGATATCGATCCCGCTTTGGTCGGGCATGGCGATGTCGAGCAACAGCACGTCGCAAATTTCGCGACGGGCGATATCGAGCGCCTCACGACCGGTGGCGCCCTCGGCGACGACTTCGAAATCGCCGGAGGACGAGAAAATCTGTTTGAAACCTGCTCGAACTATCTGGTGATCGTCACAAATGGCAACGCGTATCATTGTCTTCCCTTAAATTTTCCTGGCACAGGAAAGAGCCGTGCGAACGTTTTTCGCGCCCCGGCTGTCATGCGTTGGATGAGCTAAGCGCATGTAACATTTTAGCACTTCGCGGCCCCAGTACAACAGGCGCACGAATGCCTCAGTTACCGCTTCGTCGAGGCTGGGCGCGCGTCCTGTTTTAACAATGCGAGGATGTCGAGCAGGTCTTCGCGCAGCTTGGCGGTATCGACCGCCGGTGCTTCCTCGACCTCGACATGCTCGATGCCGCCGGCGAGGTCGCTGGCGCGGTTGTCGAGGCGGTTGCGGGCGCCGCTGATGGTGAAGCCCTGCTCGTACAGCAACTCGCGGATCCGCCGGATCAGCAACACTTCGTGGTGCTGGTAGTAGCGGCGGTTACCACGTCGTTTGACAGGCTTCAGCTGAGTAAATTCCTGCTCCCAGTAGCGCAGCACATGCGGCTTGACCCCGCACAATTCGCTGACTTCGCCGATCGTGAAGTAGCGCTTGGCCGGGATCGGCGGCAGCGCGGCAAGTTCGTTCTTGTTCGGACGGTCGTTCATGGCTCACTTATGCAGCGCGCGCCAGGGATGCCGGACTGGTCTCTTCGACCATGCCCTTCAGTTTCTGGCTGGCGTGGAAGGTCACGACGCGGCGCGCCGTGATCGGGATTTCTTCCCCGGTTTTCGGATTGCGGCCCGGCCGCTGCGGCTTGTCGCGCAACTGGAAGTTGCCGAAGCCCGACAGCTTGACGGCCTCGCCGCGCTCGAGCGCGTTACGGATTTCGTCGAAGAAGGTTTCGACCATGTCCTTGGCTTCGCGCTTGTTCAGGCCGACCTGCTCGAAGAGCAGCTCGGCCAGCTCGGCCTTGGTCAGGGTCGGCAGGTCTTTCTCGGCTTCCTTCCGTACCCGCGCCACTTGCATCGCACGATGCAGGTCGGCCGCCAGCGCCTCCTGGAATACGGCCGTATCAACGTCGTTGTTATTAATTTTGAAGCCCTGCCTTCAGATCAAACGTTTGGACGAAGTGATCGCGGCGTTCAGGCGGCAAGACCGCCATGACGCCGTGATGCTTTCAATTACCCGCGCAATGTTGCGCTGTGTTTTTCTTTTGCGGCATCAGCCACGGCAGCCATCAAGGCCTCCACGGCATCGTCCTGCAAGGTCGATTGAGTATCTTGCAAGCTAAAGCGGAAAGCAAGCGATTTTTCGTCCGCCTCCAGGCCCTTGCCGCGGTATTCATCAAATAAAACAACGGCTTGCAAGATCTTGCCATTCGGATGAGCGCTTGCCGCGGCAGTGAAACTGTCGAGCACGGCCTGGGCCGGCACGTCCTGTTTCACCAGCAAGGCGAGGTCGCGGGTGGCGCCCGGGAACTTCGAAATCTCGGTGTGCGCCGGGACGACGCGTTCTTGCAAAGCGGCGGCATCGACCTCGAACAGCACCGGCGCCTGCGGCAAATCGTACTTCTGCAGCCAGCGCGGATGCAGCTCGCCGATAAAGCCGACGACCTTGCCGTCGAGCTCGACGGTCGCGCAGCGGCCCGGATGCAGCGCCGGATGCTCAGCCTTATTGAAGCGTACCACACGTGGCGCAAACAGGGCTTCCAGGTCGGCTTTCACGTCGAAGAAGTCGACCGCGCGGGTGGCCACGCCCCACTGCTCGTCCACGGCCGGACCGTAGGCGATGGCGCCGACGCGCTTCGGCTGCTCGAAACCGGCGACGGCCAGAGGGCCATCGACCACCTCGGCATTGCGCTTGAAGATGGCGCCGACTTCGAACACGCGCACGCGGCCGGCTTTCCTGTTCAAGTTGTACCGTACGTTGGCCAGCAGGCCGCCGATCAAGGTCGAGCGCATCACGCTCATCTGGCTGGCGATCGGGTTCTGCAGCTTGATCGGTGCGTCGTTGCCGGCGAAGTCTTGCTCCCACGCGCTTTCCACGAAGCTCATGTTGACGACTTCCTGGTAGCCGAGGTCAGCCAGCTGGTGCCGTACGGCGAACAGCGAGCGGGTGTTCTCCGGTTCGATCAGCATGGCCGACGGGGCCACCGGCGGATTTGCCGGAATGTTCTCGAAGCCATACACGCGCGCGACTTCCTCGATCAGGTCTTCCTCGATCTCGATGTCGAAACGGTAAGATGGTGCGGTCACCGAGAACTGGCCAGCGCCGTTCTCGTCCAACTTGTGCGTGAACGGCAGGCCCAGGCGGTTGAAGATGTCGGCGATCATCTCGTCGGTGACGTCGACGCCGATCACTTTCGCGGCACGCGCGGTGCGCAGCACGACCGGCTGGCGTTGCGGCAGGTTGACGACCTGGTCGTCGACCGGGCCGACTTTCGTCTCGTTCGTGCCGCAGATTTCCACGATCAGCGCGGTAATGCGCTCGATGTTTTCCACCGTGTTGGCGAAGTCGACACCGCGCTCGAAACGGTGCGACGCATCGGTCGAGAAATTGTATTTGCGGGCACGGCCCTGGATGGCGTTCGGCCACCAGAAGGCCGCTTCCAGGTAGATGTCGGTGGTGTCGAGCGTCACGGCGGTGGAGTCGCCGCCCATGATGCCGGCCAGCGATTCGATTTCCTTGTCGTCGGCGATCACGCCGACCCACTCGTCGACGGCGATGGTGTTGCCGTTCAGGAGCTTCAGGGTTTCGCCCGCCTTGCCCCAACGCACGTCGATGGCGCCATGGATTTTCGACAGGTCGAACACGTGCGAGGGCTGGCCGACTTCGAGCATCACGTAGTTCGAGATATCGACCAGGGCCGAGACCGAACGCTGGCCCGAGCGTTCCAGGCGGCGCTTCATCCATTCCGGCGTCGCCGCTTTGGCGTTCAGGCCGCGGATCACGCGGCCGGTGAAGCGGCCGCACAGGTCCGGCGCCGAGATCTTGGCCGGCAGCACTTCGTCGGTGGTCACGGCGACCGCGCGTGCGCTCGGCAGCGACAGCGGCGAGCCGGTCAGGGCCGACACTTCGCGCGCCACGCCCAGCACCGACAGGCAGTCCGCCTTGTTCGGGGTCAGCTTGATGGTGAACTTCAGGTCGTTCAGGCCGAGGTAGTCGCGGATGTTCGTGCCGACCGGCGCGTCTTCCGGCAACTCCATCAGGCCGCTGCTTTCTTCCGAAATCTTCAGTTCCTTGGCCGAGCACATCATGCCCTGCGACTCGACGCCGCGCAGTTTACCGACCTTGATCTCGAAGGGCTTGCCATCGGCGCCAGGCGGCAGCACGGCGCCGGCTTTCGCGCAGATCGCCTTCATGCCGGCGCGCACATTCGGGGCGCCGCAGACGATGTTCAGCAGCGTGCCGGTGCCGACGTCGACCTGGCAGACATTCAGGCGGTCAGCGTTCGGGTGCTTGGCCACTTCGACCACGTGCGCCACCACCACGTTCGAGAACGGCGGCGCGACGGGTTCCACTTCCTCGACTTCGAGGCCGGACATGGTCAGCAGGTGGGCCAGTTCGTCCGAATTCATTTTCGGATCGACCAGGGAACGGAGCCAGTTTTCGGAGAATTGCATAATCTTTTTACCTTGTAGCTGCGCTATTTATCAGGTTTTCTTATAAATGGATGAGGAAGCCGGAGCGTGCTCGACGGCTTCCAACATGCCCATTCTTAATTGAACTGCTTGAGGAAGCGGAGATCGCCTTCGTAGAACAGGCGCAGGTCGTTGATTCCATAACGCAGCATCGTCAGGCGCTCGAGGCCGGAGCCGAACGCGAAGCCGATGAACTTTTCCGGATCCAGGCCGAAATTACGCACCACGGTCGGGTGCACCTGGCCGGCGCCCGACACTTCCAGCCAGCGGCCCTTCAGCGGACCGGAACCGAAGGCGATGTCGATCTCGGCCGACGGTTCGGTGAACGGGAAGTAGGACGGACGGAAACGCACCTGCAGGTCGTCGGTCTCGAAGAAGGCCTTGACGAAGTTCAGGTATACGCCCTTCAAATCGGCAAACGAGATGTCCTCGCCGATCCACAGGCCTTCGACCTGGTGAAACATCGGCGAATGGGTGGCGTCGCTGTCGACGCGGTAGGTGCGGCCCGGCGCGATCACCTTGATCGGCGGCGTGTGGGTGCGCGCGTAACGCACCTGCATCGGGCTGGTGTGGGTGCGCAGCAGCAATGGTTTACCGGTGCTGTCCTGGCCCTCGATGTAGAAAGTGTCCTGCATCGAACGCGCCGGGTGGTTTTCCGGGCTGTTCAGGGCGGTGAAGTTGGTCCAGTCGGTTTCGATTTCCGGGCCGTCGGCCACGTCGAAGCCGATCGAGCGGAAGATCTGTTCGACGCGTTCCCAGGTGCGCATCACCGGGTGGATGCCGCCGACCGAGCGGCCGCGGCCCGGCAGGGTGACGTCGATGGACTCGGCGTTCAGGCGCTGCATCAGCTGGGCGTTAGCCAGGTCGTCGCGGCGCGCGGTCAATGCCTTTTCGATTTTTTCTTTAGCGGCATTGATCAGGGCGCCCTGCGCCTTGCGCTGTTCGGGGTCGAGCTTGCCGAGACCCTTCATCAGTTCGGTGATTTGGCCGGTTTTGCCGAGGTATTTCGCTTTTGCGTTTTCCAGCGCGGCTGCATCCTGGGCAGCGGCGAAATCGGTCCCTGCGACGACGACGAGTTCTTCCAGCGAGTTCATGCTTTGTTCTTTTCCTGTTTTTGGGTGGCGGGAGGCGCCACAATCAAAAACGGGGCGAGGGCTTATTCAACCCCCGCCCCGCTCTCTGCCCTACGTCACCGCAGGGCTGGTCTTGCAAACTGGGATGCTATTAAGCAGCCAGCTTGGCCTGGACGGCAGCGACAATCGCGGCGAACGCCGGCTTGTCGTGCACGGCCATGTCGGCCAGGACTTTACGGTCCAGTTCAATCGCGGCTTTCTTCAGGCCGTTCATGAAGGCGCTGTAGGTCATGCCGTGCGAACGCGATGCTGCGTTGATACGGGTGATCCACAGTGCGCGGAAAACGCGCTTCTTGTTACGACGGTCGCGGTAGGCGTACTGGCCAGCGCGCATGACTGCTTGCTTGGCAATACGGAATACCTTGCTGCGACGGCCGCGGTAGCCTTTGGCAAGCTCAAGAACTTTCTTGTGACGGGCACGTGCAGTAACCCCACGTTTTACTCGAGGCATATTCGCTCCTTAGTGTGAGATTAAGCAGATGGCATCATGCGGTAGACGCTGGTCACGTCCGACGCATTGATGTTACGGGTGCCGCGCAGCTGGCGCTTGTTCTTGGTGGTCTTCTTGGTCAGGATGTGACGCTTGAACGCCATACCCGATTTGACAGTACCGCCCGGACGCACGCGAAAACGCTTCTTCGCGCTGCTTTTGGTTTTCATTTTTGGCATAGTCATCTGTCCTCGCGGACAGCCTCATATGTAACAGGATTGCAGGTGGCAGCGACGCTGCTCTTAGATGCCTACTTTCACTTGTTTTGCAGCAGGTCGTTACACGCCGTGCTGGACCCACTACAACCTGCTTCGAAAAACAGGAACCGCAGATTCTAGCACAGCTTGTGCGGGAAATGTGTTGCTTTGGCGGGATTCGGGAAATGGGCAATGCGACGCGAACCCGTACGGTGGGCACTCCGTGCCCCCCCCCCGCGGCTGCGGCGCATGCGCTTGGCTACGTGCCGTGACTATCCAACACGTGGCTTTACGAGAACCACGGTCCGCTTGCATCAGCGATTATCTTGTAGCGCGCTCTCGACAATACGCAGCCGCAGCGTGTCGCCAAGCCGCGTGTGTGCAGACACCGTACCGCGTGGGCACAAGTGCCCACCCTGCAACGGCCCACCGATCCAAGGTACCCATCCGAAAATCGACGCCGCCCAAACGAACAAAGCCGAACCCGGCGCTGCAGCTCACACTGCAACACCGGGCCCGGCCTGCTTACATCGCGAAAAAAATTACTTCTTCTTCTTCGGCGCAATGATCATGATCATCTGGCGGCCTTCCATCTTCGGGAACTGCTCGACCTGGCCATACGGCTCCAGGTCGCCCTTCAGACGTTCGAGCATGCGGAAGCCGATATCCTGGTGGGCCATTTCACGGCCGCGGAAGCGCAGCGTGATCTTGGTTTTGTCGCCGTCGTCCAGGAACTTGATGAGGTTGCGCAGCTTGATGCTGTAGTCGCCTTCATCGGTACCCGGGCGGAACTTGACTTCCTTGACCTGGATGATCTTCTGCTTCAGCTTGGCTTCGTGGGCCTTCTTCTGCTCGGAATACTTGAACTTGCCGTAATCCATGAGGCGGCAGACCGGTGGGCTCGCGTTCGGCGCGATTTCCACCAGGTCGACGTTTTTCTCCTCGGCCAGACGAAATGCCTCAGCCAGGCTCACAATGCCCAGCGGCTCGTTGTCCACCCCGGACAGTCGCATTTCCGGGTAAGTAATTTCGCCATTGATGCGATGTGACTTGTCAGTAGCTATGTTGTTTCCTTTTAATGTCTGAATGACCGGCCGGCGTTATTTGGCTTTGGAGGAAACCTCGCCCAGGAGGCGCTCCAACAGGGCATCGACGGACATCACGCCCAGATCGACATTGCCCCGCGCACGCACGGCCACGGTGTTTGCTTCGCGTTCCTTGTCGCCAACTACCAGAATGTAAGGCAGTTTTTGGACGGAATGCTCGCGTATTTTATAGGTAATCTTCTCGTTCCGCAAATCAGCGTGAACGCGCAGACCAGCCTCCCTCAGCTTCGCCTCGACCTGTTTCACATAGTCAGCTTGCGCATCAGAAATGTTCAGCACGGCGACCTGGACCGGGGCCAACCACAGCGGCAGCGCGCCGGCGTAGTTCTCGATCAGGATACCGATGAAGCGCTCCATCGAGCCGACGATCGCGCGGTGCAGCATCACCGGCACCTTGCGGGTATTGTCTTCCGCAACATATTCGGCGCCGAGACGGCCCGGCATCGAGAAGTCGACCTGCATGGTGCCGACCTGCCATGGACGGCCGAGGCTATCCTTCAGGTGGTACTCGATCTTCGGACCATAGAAAGCGCCCTCGCCCGGCAGCTCGGTCCATTCCACGCCGCAGCCGCGCAGCGCCGAACGCAGCGCTTCCTCGGCCTGGTCCCAGACTTCGTCGGAACCGATGCGGTTTTCCGGACGCAGCGCGATCTTGACGTCGATGTTGTGGAAGCCGAAGTCGTCGTAGACCTTCATCGCCTGGGCGTGGAAAGCCACCACTTCCGGCGCGATCTGTTCTTCGGTACAGAACACGTGGCCATCGTCCTGGGTGAAGCCGCGCACGCGCATCAGGCCGTGCAGCGCGCCCGAGGACTCGTTGCGGTGGCACTGGCCGAATTCGCCGTAGCGCAGCGGCAGGTCGCGGTAACTCTTCATGCCGGCGTTATAGATCTGCACGTGACCCGGGCAGTTCATGGGTTTGAGCGCGTACGAACGGTTCTCCGAATCGGTGGTGAACATGTTGTCGCGATAATTATCCCAGTGGCCGGTCTTTTGCCACAGGGTGACGTCCAGGATCTGCGGCGCCTTGACTTCGTTGTAGCCGGTCACTTGATAGGTCTTGCGCATGTACTGTTCCACCTGCTGCCAGACGGTCCAGCCCTTGGGATGCCAGAAGATCAGGCCCGGTGCTTCTTCCTGGAAGTGGAACAGGTCGAGTTGCTTGCCCAGCTTGCGGTGGTCGCGCTTCTCGGCTTCTTCCAGCATGTGCAGGTATTGCTCCTGGTCTTCCTTCTTGGTCCAGGCGGTGCCGTAGACGCGCTGCAGCATCTCGTTCTTCGAGTCGCCACGCCAGTAGGCACCGGCCAGCTTCATCAGCTTGAAGACCTTGATCTTGCCGGTCGACGGCACGTGCGGGCCGCGGCAGAGGTCGGTGAAACCGCCTTCCGAATACAGCGACACGTCCTCGTTCGCCGGGATCGAGGCGATGATCTCGGCCTTGTAGTCTTCGCCGATCGATTTGAAATAAGCCACGGCTTCGTCGCGCGGCAGCACCTTGCGGGTGACCGGCTCATCCTTCTTGGCCAGCTCCACCATTTTCTTTTCGATGGCCTTCAGGTCGTCCGGAGTGAAGGGGCGCTTGTACGAGAAGTCGTAGTAGAAACCGTTCTCGATGACCGGGCCGATGGTGACCTGGGCGTCCGGGAACAGTTCTTTGACCGCATAGGCCAGCAAGTGGGCGGTCGAGTGACGGATCACGTCCAGGCCCTCGGGGTCCTTGTCGGTGACGATCGCGAGATCGGCGTCCTGCTCGATCAGGAACGAGGTGTCGACGACCTTGCCGTTCACCTTGCCGGCCAGGGCAGCCTTGCCGAGGCTGGTGGCGATGCTGCTCGCCACCTGGGCAACGGTGACCGGTCCCTCGAATTGACGGCTGGAGCCATCCGGAAGTCGCACATTCAACATTTTGATCTCCAATCGGCGCCGCTGCGCCCGCTAACATGTATAAATTTGAAACTAAAAAAGTCGGGACGAAAAAAAACGCGCACCAGGCGCGTTGTCTTCAGTGTTGTCGAGTTTCTTCGAGCAAAAGGCCACCGTACCGCGTCTAGCGATTCCCCCACAACCAGGTTGTAGTTCGCGGTGTCATAACCGTTTGTGCCTTTCTCGCTCTTACTCTGGACGACAAGAGCGGAAAACCGGAGTTCCCCGCACTGTCTATTTATTCTGGTGGGCGGTGCAGAATTCGAATCTGCGACCCCTTGGATGTCGACCAAGTATTCTAACCAGCTGAACTAACCGCCCAATGAGGAGCATTATAGGGGCCAGGCGCCGACCGCGCAAGGGTTGATCCGAATTAAGTATTTCCAGCAGTTCAAGGCGAGCGCCCTGCCCGCCTTGCGAGGCGATATCCATTACACTTGCCAGTCGTTGAATCCACAGTACTGAACATGTCCTCCCAGCACGCCGCGCCGCCGACCTCCGACCATCTGCACGCCCACCTCGACGGCGACGCCGAACATGGCCATTACATCGAGCCGCGCAGCCAGAAGGCGCTCGCCTTTGCCCTCACGCTGACGCTGCTGTTCGCGCTGGTCGAAGTCGTCACCGGTTTCGTGTCGAATTCGCTGGCCCTGATCTCCGACGCCGGCCACATGGTGACCGACGCCGCCGCCCTCGGCCTGGCCCTGCTGGCCCAGCTCATCGCCAAGCGCCCGCCTTCGAGCCGGCATTCCTTTGGCTTCGTGCGCGCCGAAGCGCTGGCGGCCTTCGTGAATTGCCTGGCGATGCTGGCCCTGGTCGCCTGGATCGTCTACGAGGCGGTGCAGCGCCTGACCCACCCCGAGCCTGTGCAGGGCGGCGTGGTGTTGATCGTGGCGGCGCTCGGCGCCTGCATCAATATCGCGGTGGCCTGGGTGCTGTCGCGCGACACCGACAGCATCAACACCCGCGCGGCCCTGGTCAACGTGATGGGCGACCTGCTGGGCTCAGTCGCCGCGATCGCCGCCGGCGCCATCATCTATTTCACCGGCTGGGTGCGGATCGACCCGATCCTGTCGATCTTCGTCTCGCTATTGATCCTGAAATCGACGGTCGGCATCCTGCGCGAGTCCTATCACTTCCTGATGGAAGGCGTGCCGCACGGGATCGATTACCTGCAGGTCGGCGCCGACCTGGCCGCCGTCGAGGGCGTGCTGTCGGTGCACGACCTGCACGTCTGGGACATGTCGCCCGGCCACCCTGCCCTGATCGGCCACCTGGAGATCGCCGACCTGGGCGAATGGCCCATCGTGCTACGTCGCGTCAAGGAAATGCTGCTGGACAAGCACGGGATCGACCACGTGACCCTGCAGCCGGAAGCGCTGGACGGCAAGCCGCTGCAGGCGGTGTAAGTATCTTCCGACTCTTGCTGGGTGCGCACGCCTATAGATGGCGCGCTCACGGAGCCGCATAATCGGTGCATGAATGACATCACCGAACACCGCAGTGCCGACCTCAATGCCG
Organism: Massilia sp. YIM B02769; assembly: GCF_030411995.1. Taxonomy (GTDB): domain Bacteria; phylum Pseudomonadota; class Gammaproteobacteria; order Burkholderiales; family Burkholderiaceae_D; genus Telluria. Next base: position 1,235 of record NZ_JASNRC010000011.1, on the reverse strand, counting down.
ACCTGAGCGAGCACGTTTTCGATACGCTCGTCATCGGCGGCGGCCCCGGCGGGCTGACCGCCGCCATCTACCTGCGCCGCTTCACGCGCAACATCGTCGTGGTCGACAAGGGCAACAGCCGCCTGTGCCTGATTCCCGTCTCGCACAACTATCCCGGCTTCCCCGAAGGCGTACCGGGCGGGCAGCTGCTGGTCAATCTCACCGAGCAATTGAAGCGCTATGGCGGCGAGGTACGCCACGGCGAGATCACCGGCCTGCGCCTGGAAGACGGCGTCTTCATCGGCGATTATCTCGACGACGACGGCAACACCCGGCCGATCCGTGCCCTCACCGTCCTGCTGGCTACCGGCGTGGCCGACGCCGGCTTGCCGGTCGAACGCTGGCACGACGCGGTGGCGGCCGGCGCCGTGCGCCTGTGCCCGGTCTGCGACGGCTACGACGTCATGGACCGGCGCATCGCCGTCGTCACCTCGGAAACCAACCCGGTCGGCCATGCCCTCTTCATGCGCTCGTTCAGCGCCGACGTGACCCTGTTCGACCGCGGCGAGGAATCGATGCTGAACGACGACGAGCGGCGCCAGATCGAGGCGGCCGGCGTGAAATACGTCGAGTCGCCGCTGCTGGGCGTGACCCTCACCGAGGACATGAAGCCGGTCCTGAACACGGCCGATGGCGAGAGCCGCACCTTCGACGTGTTCTATCCGATGCTGGGGGAATCGGCGCGCTCGAAGCTGGCGGCCGACCTCGGCGCGGAAACGGCGGAGTGCGACAAGCTGGTGGTCGACGATCACCAGCGCACCAACGTGCCGGGCCTGTATGCGATCGGCGACGTGGTGCGCGGCCTGAACCAGATCGCGGTGGCCGCCGGCCAGGCGGCAATCGCGGCGACCACGATCCACAATGCCCTGCCGTGGGCCTTGCGCCCGGCGCCGGAGAAAGAACAGCGCGCCGCCTGATGTTCCGCCAAGGCTAACGGTAGGGTGGGCACTCCGTGCCCACGCGGTACGTGCGTGTCCATTTCCGTTGGCCGTGCAGCAGATTTCCATGGCGCATGCAGCACGACGAAAGCAGCACGATGGATGTTTTGTCAGAGGCTCATGTTTCGAGCGACACGTCGCCGCACGTGGCCGGGAGTTAAGCACGTACCGCGTGGGCATGGATGAAGTGACCCCAAAAAGTTAGACACAACTTTTTGGGGTGATATGACGAAGTACACAGAGCAGTTCAAACAGATG
>NZ_JASNRC010000053.1 GCF_030411995.1 Massilia sp. YIM B02769 | reverse complement strand
TGACAGTGTCCGCCGCCGCGCGCACCGGGCGCGACGCAAGCAGCGCATCGAGATAGTCTAGCCATTTCCCGCGCAGTCGCAGGCGCGCCAGCGGAGTGCCGGTCAGATCATTGAAGGTACGCCGGCATGAGAAGCAGCGGTAGCGCTGCAGGTCGTTGGCGTGGCCATGCCGGTGCCAGCGTTCGCACTGGCAATGCGGGCAGCAACGCCCGGCCGACCGGCATTGTGCGATCAGCGCCAGCACCTGGTCCAGCCCGGCAGCCGGCCGCAAGGCGTCGAGGACGCGCAGCCGCTGTGGCCCGTTCAGTG
>NZ_JASNRC010000010.1 GCF_030411995.1 Massilia sp. YIM B02769 | reverse complement strand
TCAGCCCAATCTGGCGCGCTTGGCACAATGATGCCGTTGTCAGGAGGGTGGAGTCCATCACATTACGGTGGGCACTCCGTGCCCACGCGGAATGTCGCGTCATCGGCGGCGATCTGCTGGACGCGCTATGCGCACTGAGACAGCGTGTCTCAAGGAATAGGTGCTAACGTCTATCCTGGACAGCTGCCAACACTTCGCATGGCGCCCGCATTAAACGGGGCCAATTAGCATCATGCTTCCGCGTGGGCACGGGGTGCCCACCCTACGGGTATCAGCTTGCCAGCGCCAACGCGGCCTGCGGCTGCGATGCCACCAGGCTCAACTTCGCGCACGATCCCGGCTTCGCGATGTACTGCTCCACCATATCCTCGATCTCGCCCGCCGTCACCGGCTTGCTGAACAAGTAGCCCTGCATCTCGTCGCACTCGTTCGCGCGCAGGAAGGCGCACTGCTGCTCGGTCTCCACGCCCTCGGCGATCACCTTCAAATTCAGCTTGTGCCCGAGCGAGATCACCGCCATCGCAATTGCCTGGTCGTCCGGATTCTCGGCCAGCTCGCTGACAAACGACTTGTCAATCTTCAGCCGGCTGATCGGGAAGCTCTTCAGCGCCGATAGACTCGAATACCCGGTGCCGAAATCGTCCACCGACAGCGACACACCCATGGCCTTCAGTTCGCGCATCTTGTCGACCGCCTTCTGCAAGTCGCGCATGATCAGGCTTTCGGTCACCTCGAGTTCCAGCAACTCCGGCGGCAGGCCGGAATCCTGCAGCGCCGCCGCCACCCGTTCGACCAGGCGCGATTCCTCGAACTGGCGCGCCGATACGTTCACCGACACGGTAATCGGCGGCAGGCCGCAGGCGAGCCAGGTCCTGGCTTGGCGGCAGGCGGTGCGCACCACCCATTCGCCGATCTGCACGATCAGGCCGCTCTCCTCGGCCAGGCCGATGAAGCGCTGCGGCGACACCACGCCGTGCTCCGGATGGTGCCAGCGGATCAGCGCCTCGACGCCGAAGATGCGCCCGGTCTTCAGGTCCACCTTCGGCTGGTACAGCAGATGGAAGCGATTGCCGGTCTTGCCGGCGCCTGCGCCATCGCCCTCGACCGTCTCCTGCACCGCGTGGCGCAGGCCGTCGAGCAGCATCAGCTTTTCCTCGACGCTGGCGTTCATCTCGCGCGCGTAGAACTGGAAGTTGTTCGAGCCCAGGTCCTTGGCGCGGTACATCGCGGCGTCGGCGTTCATCAGGAGGGCGCTGGCGTCGGCGCCGTCGCGCGGATACATCACCACGCCCATGCTGCAGCTGACCTGCACCGCCTGGCCCGCCACCTCCACCTGCTCGGTCACGGCCATGCGGATCTTTTCCAGCAGCGGCGTGAGGGCCAGCGGGTCGTGCGCCTGGTCCGGCAGCAGGATCACGAACTCGTCGCCGCCGAAGCGCGCCAGCGTGTCGTTGCGGCGCAGGCAGGCGCCCATGCGCCGGCTGACCACCTTCAGCAGTTCGTCGCCGGCCTTGTGGCCGAGGCCATCGTTGACCAGCTTGAAGCCGTCGAGGTCGACAAAGGCAAGGGCCACGCCGGTGCCCCCGCGGGCGGCGTTGCGGATCGCCTGGTCGATGCGGTCGTGCATCAGGTTACGGTTCGGCAGGCCGGTGAGTTCGTCGTGGTGGGCCATGTGGAAGATGCGTTCCTCGGCCAGCTTGCGCTCGGTGATGTCGCGCACGATGACGACGAGGCCGTCTTCCACCGGCACCACCTGGCGGTGCAGCCAGCGTCCGACCGCGGCCACCGCCGAGGCCTGCCATTCGCCTTCGCGCGCCTGGCCGGTGTGCACCACCTCGGCCATGTCGTCGAAGATGCCGTTCGCACGGTAATGCGGCAGCAGGGAGCACAGGCGCTTGCCGTGCAGTTCCGCACTGGTCATGCCGAAGATTTCCTCGGCCTTCGAATTGGTGGCCTCGATCTCGAAGTCGTCCACCCGGCCACGTGCATCGCGCACCGTGCGGAACACGCAGAAGGCGTCCAGGCTGCCCTCGGACGCGGCGGCGTAGGTCTCCTGGGCGCGGTGCGCGCGGCGCCGGGCCTTGGCCAGCTGCCACGACCACATCGAGATCACCGCCACCACCAGCAGCAGCAGGGCGCTGGCGCCGCCGGCCACCAGCAGCCAGGTGCGGCGCGTGGCCTCGTAGGGCGCGAACTGTTCGTCCTGGGCCAGTCCAACCACGATCGCCAGCGGGAAGCCGTGCAGGCGCTGGATGGCGGTGTAGCGCGCCACGCCGTCGGGCGTGCCTTGGCGCAGCGCAATGCTGCCATGCGTCGCGCCCTGCGCGCCGCGGCCCAGCTCGATGCGCTGGCCCCAGCTGATGGTGTCGCCGATGCGCAGCGCGCGCATCACGCCGTCCAGGCCGGCCAGGCCCAGCATGCCGTGCTCGCCGTCGCGCGCGTGTTCGTAGGCGCTGGTGAAGTAGGCCGGTTCGACCTCAACGATGGCAATGCCGGCGAAGCGGCCGGCGGCGTCGTTGATGCGGCGCGTGAAGTGCAGGTGCGGCTCGGCCTTGACGGGGTCGGCCACGGTGGCGCTGACGAAGGGCTCGCCCTCGTCGTTGTCGCGGTGATACAGGAAGTAGGCGGCGTTCGAGACGTCGAGCGCGCCTTCGTCGGGATTGCTGGCGACGATACGGCCGCTGCGGTCGGCCACGGCCACCACGAACACCAGGCCGGGCGGCAGCAGGCCCTGTTCGCGCAGGGCCGGGATCGCGCCTTGCGTGCCCTTCATCTCGACCGCGTACTTCAGCACCTTCAGGGTCTGGTCGATGCCGTTCAGGCTGCGCGCCATTTGCGCTTCGTAGGTGTCGAGGCGCTCCTGGGTCGCGGTGCGGGCGGCGACGGCGGCGGCCTCGTGTTCCGAATCGACGAGGCGCAGGGTCAGCAGCCACATGGCGGCCACCAGCAGCAGGGCGAAGACCGGCAGGGCGATGTGGGTTTCGAGACCGCGTCCGAGCCAGCGCGCGAGACGGGTGCGGTGCGCGAGGCGCTGGGCTTTGGCTTGGATGGTAGGCATGGATTCTTTCAACGCACCAGCAAGACCTGGCGCACACTGGGGTCGAGCGCTTCGCGGTCGATGTAGCCGATCAGGCCCGTGTCCTCGGCCACGGCGTGGCGCACGGCGGCGCTGTCGCGCAGCTCGCGTGGCGGCTGGCCGCGGCCGGTGAAGACCAGCTTCGACCAGTGGGCCTTGAGCAGGGCCGGGGTCTTGCCGGTCACGCGCAGGTAGAACTGGTTGCGCTCGTTCGAGCCGATCGGCTGGTCGAGGGCGGTGGCCAGGGCGCCGTCGGGAAAGCGCGCGCTCTGGCCGAGGAAGATCGCGGCCACCTGGTCCGAACGCAGCGCCTCGATGCTGCTGCGCGCGGACACGATCACGACCAGGTCGGCGGCATGCGAGACGGCATAGGGAAAGGCGGAGGCGAAAACGAGGAGGGCGGCGCCGAGCAGCTTGGCTGCGGAAATCTTCATGGCATCCTCAGAACACGAAATCGAGCGTGGCGCTGGCCACGTGCGCGGTCTGGCCGGAGCGGAAAGCCGGGTCCAGGTTCATCATCGTGCCGCGCGAACCGCCGCGCGGCGTCACGCGGTCGTACTGCAGCTTGAGGGCGAGGTTCGGCGCGGCGTCCCAGCGCAGGCCGGCGCTCAAGGTGGTCTGCGAAGCGATGGTGCGCAGCAGCGTGTCGAGACCGGCGTTCAGGGCAGCGCCGGCGGCGGCATGGTCAGGCGCCAGGCCGTTCAGGTCGAGCGCGTGCGGGCCGGCCGGCTTCTTGCCGGAGATGCGCGCGAAGCTGGCATACGGCGTCAGCGCGCCATGGCGGTAGCCGCCGCTGGCATACAGGGAATTCGTGGTGCCGAGGAAGGAATCGACCTGGTAGTGGCCGACTTCGGCCAGCACGAACCACTGGCCCGGATCGTAGTTCAGGCCGATGCTGGCGGCGGTGGCGCGCTTGCGCTCGGTGATGATGTTGTCGGCCAGCGCCTGGCCCTGTTCGCCGAAGGTGCGCAGGCCAGCGAACAGTTCCGGGTACAGCGACACGGTCAGGCGCGTGGTGCCGATCGAGGCGGCCAGGCTCAGGTCGCCGATTTCCACGGTCTGGGACAGGCCGGCGATGCCGCTGCCATGCAGGCGCGCGCCGTCGTACAGGGACATCTCGGTGCGGCCCACATAGGCCTGGGTGGTGCCGCGTACGGTCTCGCCGTTCCAGCGCCAGGTGAGGTCGGCGCCGTCGCTGTTCGAGATCGGCACCGCGCCATAGATTTCGACCGGCGTGCGCACCCAGGGGTAGGCATAGCCGACCTTGCGGTAATCGGCGGCGATGAACATCGGCAGCGCGATGCGGCCCACACGCAACGACAGCTCCGGCGTGGCCTGGTACTTGACGTTGGCCCACTCGACCTGCGGCCGGTAGCTGTAGTCCAGGCGCTGCTCGGTCACCACCTGCAGCACCGCCGACCAGCGCGGGTTCAATTGCAGGTCGATCTGGGCGCCCAGCTTGCTGTCGACGTCCGCGCTCCAGGTGTGGCTGCGCCCGGCGCCGTCGGCCTTCAGCGCCGAGGAACTGTAGTCGGCGTTGCGCTCGCTCGAGTGCACGGCGCCGAGCGTGCCGAAGCCGGACAGCTTCCAGGTCGGCCCGGTGCCGTCGGTTGCCTCGGCCGCGTGCACCGGATGGGCGGCAGCGGTCAGGATGAAGGCCAGCAGGCTGGCGCGCACGGCGCCGGGCAAACCCTGGCCGGGAAAATGGATGCGGTACATGGTGCCGTTGTCGTCATGGATCCCTCGCAGCGCGCAGGCGGTGGAGGGGAAGGCGGCCGGTGGGCCGGTGTTGCGGTGTGCTACGGTGCCGGTGGTCCGGCGCTATGCATGGCGCACGAAACGACTTTAGCGAACACATCCGTCAAAGTCGATAAATTTGCGTGTAGAAATAACTGGATGACACGGTATCGTTGTGCTGCGGCAACGTGTGTTGTTGAACAGGTATTGCCGCACTGTAGAGGCCGCGTTGTGCCAGCGGTAATCGTCTGAGAAATGAAGCAGGCTTGCCGGCTCGCGCGGCCCCGGCCGGCAAAACACCGGGCGATTCGCCACTGGACCAAATAGCAAGTATGATGATGGCGTCCACACCTTTCCAACCGATCCTTTCCACACCGATGCGCCGCTGGGTTTTCATCATTTTGCTGCTGGTCTATCCGCTCCAGGTTGCCCTGGCGATGGCGGACCAGTGCTGCGTGACGACCCCGGCCGGCGTGACCCACCACGTGGCCGAGCAGGGCGGCGCCGTGCCGGCGCTGGCGCCCGCCCTGGTCGCCGACGACGGCAATTCGGTGCTGGGCGATCCGCACTGTCCGGCCTGCATGCTCGGGCACATCCTCTATCTTCCCTCCGACGCGGCGGCCATGCCCGGCCAGCGGCACGAATCGACGGCGATCGCCGCCGTACTGCCCTTCGTCACGTCGCCGCCGGCGGCCCGTCCGGAACGTCCCAAGTGGCCTGCGCGCGCTGAGTAGCGCGCAGCGCCTCACGCACCGAGCCATCCCGGCTCGCGCCCGCCTGCGCGCCTGATTCCATTCTTATCAGGAGCAAGCATGACAACCCACATCAAGCGGCGTCTCGCCGCGGGAATCGTGGCGGCATGGGCGTTCGGCTGCGCAGCCGCCGCACCCCTGCAGCCCGATGCCAACGATTCCATCGACCTGCCATCCGCGATCCGGCTCGCCCTCGAGGGCCCGCGCCTGCGCGCGGCCGGCCATGAAGTGGCGGCCAGCGCCGCCGCCATCGGCCAGGCCGATCATTACCCGAACCCGACCCTGGAATACCTGCGCGAAGGCGAGCAGGCCGGCACCCGCACCACCACCGTCCAGCTCAACCAGCCGATCGAACTCGGCGGCAAGCGCCGCGCGCGCGTGGCCCTGGCCGCAAGCACGGCGGCCCTGGCGCGCGGCGACCTGGCCGCGCTGCGCCAGGAAGTGCGCGCCGAGGTCATCGCCGGCTGGCATGCCGTCCTCGCCGCCCAGCAGCGGCAGCAACTGGCCACGACCCTGGCCGGCCTGGCAGCCAAGGGCATCGAGGTCGCCGAACGCCAGGTGGCGGCCGGCAAGGTCTCGCCCATCGATGCCACCCGTGCGCGCCTGGCCGCCGTCGACTCCGCCACGGAACTGAACGCGGCGCAGGCCGAACTGGCGATCGCCCGTACCCGTCTCGGCGCCCTGGTCGGGCGGCCGGGCGAGGCGCTGGTGCTGGCGTCCGGCCACGACCCGGCGCCCCCCGCCCTGAAGCCGCTGGCGGCGCTGCTGGCCGATGCCGCGCAGGCGCTGCCGGTGCGGCGCGCGCGCAGCCAGCTGGCGGCCCAGGAAGCCCAGACCCAGGTCGAGCGCGCCGCGCGCCTGCCCGACCTGACGCTCTCGGTCGGCAGCCAGAAAATCGACGAGGTGGCGCGGCGCCAGGCCGTGGTCGGCGTCTCGCTGCCGCTGCCGCTGTTCAACCGCAACGAAGGCAATCTGCTGGCGGCCCTGCGCCGCAGCGACAAGGCGCGCGACGAGGTGGCGGCTGCGGAAACAGCGGCCGCGTCCGACATCGGCACCGCCTACACGCGCTACGAGCAGGCCAGGAACGAGGCGGCCATGCTGCGCGCCGACGTGATCCCGAGCGCGCAATCGGCCTACGAACTGACGCTGACAGGCTTCGAGCACGGCAAGTTTGCCTTCCTCGACGTGCTGGACGCCCAGCGCACCTGGGCCCGGGTCCAGCTGCGCCAGTGGACGGCCACGCAGGAAGCCTGGCGTGCCTACGCCGACCTCGCGCGCCTTGCCGGCGCCGCCATCGAACAAGACCGACAGGAACGACCATGAACAGGAAACAAACCTTGACGATCGCTCTGATGTGCGCGCTCGCCGCCCTCCTTGCCGCGCTGATGCTGTGGCGCCAGCCGGGTGCACCAAGCGGCGGAGAACACGCCGGCCACGCCGATTCCCACGGCCACGACGACCGGCATGAAGAGGCGGGCGCCGCGCCGGCGCCGCCGGCCGGGGACGAGCGCGCCATCGCCATGAGCGAGGCGCAGATCAAGACCGCCGGCATCGCCATCGACAAGGCCAGGCCGGCCCTGATCCAGGAACGCCTGCACTTGCCGGCCCAGGTAAAGGCCAACGCCGAACGCAGCGTGGCGCTGGCCGCCCCGGGCGCCGGCATCGTGCAGTCGGTGTTGGTGTCGAACGGCGCCGTGGTGAAGAAGGGACAGGGACTGGTGATCGTACGCAGCCCTGCGGTGGCCGGCTGGCGCGCCGACTACGCCGGCGCCCGCGCGCGCCTGAAGCTGGCGCAGACCACCCACGCGCGCGAGCAAACCCTGTGGGAGCAGGGCATCTCGGCGCGCCAGGACCTCGATGCCGCGCAGGCCGCGCTGCAGGAAGCGCGGATCGCGGTGTCGGCGGCGCAGAGCCGTATCGACGCGCTCGGCGTCGGGGCCATGGACGATGGCGTGTCGAGCACGGTGACGCTGCGCGCGCCGTATGACGGCGTGGTGGTCGACCAGCCGGTGGTGGCCGGCCAGTCGGTCGACGAAACCAAGCTGCTGCTGACGCTGGCCGATTTGTCGCAGGTGTGGGTGGAAGCGGCGGTGCCGGGCGTCAGCCTGGCCCAGGTAAGCGCAGGCATGCCGGCGAAAGTCAGCATTGCCGCCCAGCCGCAGGAACTCGACGGCACCGTGTCGTTTGTCGGCCCGGTGCTGGGCGAGGCCACGCGCATGGCCACGGCGCGCGTCACGCTGCCGAACCGCGACGGGCGGCTGCGCCCCGGCATGCTGGCGAACGTCGACCTGATGGGCCAGCCGGCGGACGTGCCGGTGACGGTGGTGAGCGACGCCGTGCAGACCGTGCACGAGCGCAGCGTGGTCTTCGTGCGCACGCCCTCGGGCTTCCGCGCCCAGGACGTGAGCGTGGGCCGGTCCGACGGCAAGCGCAGCGAGATCCTGAAGGGACTGGACGCCGGCACGCCCTATGCCAGCGCCGGCAGTTTCGTGCTCAAGGCCGATCTCGGCAAGGGCGAAGCCGAGCACGATCACTAAAGGGCCGCCATGTTCCAGCAACTCATTGCATTTGCCATCGCACGGCGCTGGCTGATCGTCTTCGCCGCCCTGTGCCTGGCCGGCCTGGGCGCCGTCAACTACGGCCGCCTGCCGATCGACGCGGTCCCGGACATCACCAACGTCCAGGTCCAGATCAACACCGGCGCACCCGGCTACTCGCCTCTGGAGGTCGAGCAGCGCATCACCTTCCCGATCGAGACCGTCATGAACGGCATACCCGGACTCGAGCAAACCCGCTCGCTGTCGAAGTACGGGCTGTCGCAGGTGACCGTCGTCTTCAAAGACGGCACCGACATCTATTTTGCGCGCCAGCTGGTGAACGAGCGGCTGCAGGGGGCGAAGGCCGCTCTGCCGCCGGAGGTCGAACCCGGCATGGGGCCGACCGCCACCGGCCTCGGCGAAATCTTCTACTGGACGGTGGAAGCGAAGGAAGGCGCGCGCAAGCCCGACGGCACGCCCTACACGCCGCAGGACCTGCGCGAGATCCAGGACTGGATCGTCGCACCGCAGCTGCGCAGCGTGGCGGGCGTGACCGAGGTGAATACCATCGGCGGCTACCTGAAGGAATACCAGGTGGCGCCCGACATGGACCGCCTGGCCGCGCACGGCCTGTCGCTGGCCACGCTGGTGAATGCCATCGACCGCAACAACGCGAATGCCGGCGCCGGCTACATCGAACGCGGCGGCGAGCAGTTCGTGGTGCGCACGCCGGGGCAGGTGAAGTCCCTGGATGAGATCCGCAACATCGTGCTCGACGTGGTCGAGGGCGCGCCGATCCACGTCGACGATGTCGCCGAAGTCCAGTACGGACGCGAGCTACGCACCGGCGCCGCCACCGAGAACGGGCGCGAAGTGGTGCTCGGCGCGGTGTTCATGCTGATCGGCGAGAACAGCCGCGCCGTGGCCGAAGCCGCACGCAACAAGCTGGCACAGGTAGAACGCTCGCTGCCTGCCGGCGTGCAGGCCCTGCCCGTGTACGACCGCTCGGTGCTGGTGAACAAGGCGATCGCCACCGTGCGCACCAACCTGGTCGAAGGCGCGCTGCTGGTGGTGGCGATCCTCTTCCTCTTCCTCGGCAATCTGCGCGCGGCCGTGATCACGGCGCTGGTGATCCCGCTGACCATGTTGATGGTGTTTACCGGCATGGTGCAGACGAAAGTGAGCGCGAACCTGATGAGCCTGGGCGCGCTCGACTTCGGCATCATCGTCGACGGCGCCGTGGTGATCGTCGAGAACTGCATCCGCAGGCTGGGGCTGGCGCAGGCGGCGGCCGGACGCCCGCTCACGCGCGACGAACGCTTTGCCGAAGTGGCGCTGGCCGCCGCCGAGGCACGCCGGCCGCTGCTGTTCGGGCAGCTGATCATCATGACGGTGTACCTGCCGATCTTCGCGCTGTCCGGCGTGGAGGGGCGCATGTTCCATCCGATGGCGATCACCGTGGTGCTGGCGCTGGCCGCAGCGATGATCCTGTCGGTGACTTTCGTGCCGGCGGCGGTCGCGCTGTTCGTGAACAAGGCCGTGCCCGAGCATGAGAACCGGATCATGGACCGCGCGCGTGGCCTGTATCGGCGCATGCTCGACTGGGTGCTGCGCAACCGGCCGGTGGCGCTCAGCTTCGCCTTGCTCAGCGTGCTGCTGTCCGGCGTGCTCGCCACGCGCCTCGGTACCGAATTCGCGCCGAATCTCGACGAAGGCGACCTCGCGGTGCTGACGGTGCGTATTCCGGGGACGAGCCTGTCGCAGTCGGTGGCGATGCAGCAGCAACTGGAAAGCGCGCTGCTGAAGGAATTCCCGGAGATCGAGCGGGTCTTCGCGCGCATCGGCACCTCGGAAGTGGCGACCGACCCGATGCCGCCGAATGCGGCCGACAGCTACATCATGCTGCGCCCGCAAAAGGACTGGCCGAAGCCGCGCAAGACGCATGCCGAGCTGGTGGAAGCGATTACCGAGGCGGCCAATCGCATCCCCGGCAACAGCTACGAGTTCTCGCAGCCGATCCAGCTGCGCTTCAACGAGCTGATTTCCGGCGTGCGCAGCGACGTGGCGGTGAAGGTGTTCGGCGACGATACCGAGGCGATGGAAGCCACGGCGCGCGAGGTGGCGCGCGTATTGAAAGGCGTGCGCGGCGCCGTCGAGGTGAAGGTCGAGCAGACCGAAGGCTTGCCGGCGCTGACCCTGAGCGTGGACCGCATCAAGGCCGCGCGCTATGGCCTGAACGTGGCCGACGTGCAGGACGTGTTCGGCACCCTGATCGGCGGGCGCGATGTCGGCATGGTGTTCGAGGGCGACCGCCGCTTCGCCATCACCGTGCGCCTGCCGGAAGGCCCGCGCAACGACATCGACAGTTTGCGCCAGTTGCCGATTGCGCTGCCCGCCGTGAACGGGCATGCGGCCAGCATTCCGTTATCGGAAATCGGCACGCTCGCCTTTGTGCCGGAAGCGAACGGGATCAGCCGCGAGAACGGCAAGCGGCGCATCGTGGTCACGGCGAATGTGCGCGGGCGCGACCTCGGCTCGTTTGTCGGCGAGCTGGACGCCTCGCTGGCCAAGGTGAAGCTGCCGGCCGGAACGTGGCTGAGCCTGGGCGGGCAGTTCGAGAATCTGCAGGCGGCCAGCAAGCGTTTGGGTCTGGTGATCCCGGCGGCGCTGGGGCTGGTGTTCGCGCTCTTGTACCTGATGTTCAACAGCGTCAAGGATGGGCTGCTGGTGTTTTCCGGGATTCCGTTCGCGATGACCGGCGGGGTATTGGCCCTGTGGCTGCGCGGGCTGCCGCTGTCGATCTCGGCGGCGGTGGGATTCATTGCCTTGTCGGGCGTGGCGGTGCTGAATGGCCTGGTCATGATCTCGTTCGTGCGTTCGCTGCGCGAGCAAGGGCATGGGCCGGAGCTGGCGATGCGCGAAGGGGCCGAGGTGCGCATGCGCGCGGTGCTGATGACGGCGCTGGTGGCTTCGCTGGGCTTCCTGCCGATGGCGCTGGCAACCAGTACCGGGGCCGAGGTGCAGCGGCCGCTGGCGACGGTAGTGATTGGCGGGATCCTGTCGTCGACGGCCTTGACCTTGTTGATCTTGCCGGCCTTGTACACTTGGGTGCATGGGGGAAAGCGATAGCGCCCCTAAGGAAAGACTCGATGTGAAATCACTCGCCGGCAGACAAACATTTGCCGGCATCGACTGATTATCTCGGGTCCTTCCAGTTATGCTGGACAGGCAACTTCAGCAATATCAACCACTATAATGCCGTGACTGTCATTTATTTAATGTTCTAAAGCCAAAAATTTCGACAAAACCGCATCCAGCGCGCTACGCTCTTGTTGATATGTGGCTTCATGCTTTTCACGCTCAATCAAGGCTTCTGCAAATTCTGTCTCAGTCATGTTCGCATTGGTATCTATGCTCGGCCTGTCGGTCTTATATACCCGTAGCGCTAGCTCGTGAAGATATAAGGCGACGTCAATATTGAAGAGCCAGCGTGCGGCATGCAAAGAGTTTTCAAGTTCTTCAACAGCCTTTACATCCACCTTATTGGTACGGATATTTTGTAGAGCAGTAATTGCCAATTTGTAAATAGCAATCCGCTTATCAAAAAGATCTAGTTTGAGCTTGTTTCGTGCCGTTTTCCACTGTCTGTTCGCGATAAATCCAGCAATGCTAGCCGCAAGTAGTGCGACCACAGGGGTGCCTAAAACTCTTACATATTCGGTCCAAATCGGTAACTGTTCCGGCTCCATGGTTTCCTAGCTTAATTTGTGAACGCTGTATCAGGGAAAAACGAGGCATGACGTGATACGCAAGCTCAACTCTAGCTTAGTACTGTTTTCAACTGCACGGTGGACACCATTTCACTTCGACGCCTGCACCGTCGCCATCGCCATCTTGATCATCCCCGCAACCACCTTGCGTAGCTCCGGCAAATTATCCGCGGACGCCTTCACCCCGGTCGTCGCCACGCGCAGGATGTATGCGATCTCGCGCGCGCTCATCACTTTCTTGCCGTGCATGGCCGGCGCCAGCACCGCCTCCAGATGCTTCTCCAGATGCGCATAGATATCGGCCAGCGCCTCCGGCGCATAGCTGCCGCAATTGGCCAGCAGGTCGATCCCGTTCGGCGAATCGATCACCGAGGCCGCCGGCTCCACCACCCAGATGTCGAACAGGCAGGCCAGTTGCGCTGCCAGGCCGCGCGCGGCGGGCAAGCGCTCGGCGGTGGCCGCTTCGTTGCGCAGGCGCTGGCGCCGCACCAGCGTCGCGAACACCGCTTCCTTGTTCGCGAACGCGGCGTACAGGGTAGGACGTGACATCGCGCTCGCGTCGGCGATGTCGCTCATGCTCACCTTGCGGTAGCCATGGCGGTAAAACAGGTCGAACGCCGCATCGAGGATGCGCTCTTCTTTTGCTTCCATTCTTTCTCTTCCTGCCCAGTCGACGATACGGAGGTTTACAGTTTACAAAATATGTAAACCTGTTAGGATGCTTACAGATTTCATCAAGTGTAAATCCATGAGGAGGAGAAGTCCATGAACACGACCACGTCCGGCGTTACCGCCGGCAGCATGACACCCGCCTACGCCGCCCTCGAGCGCGGAGGGCCGCTCGTACCCTGGCAGTTCGAGCGCCGCGCGCTGCGCCCCGACGATGTCGCGGTGCGCGTGCTGTATTGCGGCGTCTGCCACAGCGATATCCATTCGATCAACCACTGGGGCCAGTCCTTCCCGCTGGTGCCGGGCCACGAGATCGTGGGCGAAGTCACCGCCGTCGGCGCCAGGGTTGGCGGCTTTGCGGTCGGCGACCTGGTCATGATCGGCGTGATCGTCGATTCCTGCCGCACCTGCGAACCCTGCCAGCACGGGATGGAAGTCTACTGCCGCGAATTCCCGATCCAGACTTTCGACGGCGTCGACCGCATTGACGGCACGCGCACCCGTGGCGGCTATTCAGAGCAGTATGTGGCGGACCAGCGCTTCGTCTACCATTTGCCGCAGGGGCTGGACCCGGCGGCCGCCGCGCCGCTGCTGTGCGCGGGCGTGACCACGTATTCGCCGCTACGCCACTGGAAGGTGGGGCCGGGCATGACGGTGGGCGTGGTCGGCATCGGCGGGCTCGGGCACCTGGCCATCAAGTTTGCGCGTGCGATGGGGGCGCATGTGGTGGCGTTCACGACCTCGCCAAACAAGATCGAGGCGGCGCTGGCGCTGGGTGCGCACGAAGCCGTGCTGTCGACCGATGCCGCGCAGATGGCGGCGCAGGCCTACCGCTTCGACTTCATCCTCGATACGGTGTCGACCACCTACCCGATGACGCCGATGATCGCGGCGCTGAAGCTCGATGCCACCCTGTGCTCGCTCGGCATTCCCGACAGCTTCGATTTTGCGCCCATCATGCTGACGATGGGACGCCGCCGCCTGGCCNAAGCTCGATGCCACCCTGTGCTCGCTCGGCATTCCCGACAGCTTCGATTTTGCGCCCATCATGCTGACGATGGGACGCCGCCGCCTGGCCAGTTCGGGCGCTGCAGGCACGGCGGACACGCACGAGATGCTGGCCTTCTGCAGCGAACACGGCATCGTCGCGGACATCGAACTGATCGCGATGGCCGAGATCAACGACGCTTACCTGCGGCTGGAAAAGGGCGATGTCTACTACCGTTTCGTGATCGACATGGGCAAGGGTCAGGGGCTCGCCGGGTCGAGATAAGGCGCCAATATCGCCTGCACCCAGTCCATGAAGGCCAGCGTGCGCGCCGGCACGTAGCGGCGCGACGGATACACGAACGCCACCGGCATCGGCTCGGCCCGGAAGTCCGGCAGCACCTCGACCAGTTCGCCGCTGTCGAGGTAGGCGCGCACCGCCACGTCCGGCACCTGGATCATGCCGAGGCCGGCGCGGCAGGCGGCCTCGTAGCAGGCGGTGCCGTTCACGGTGAGCATGCCGCCGACCGGCGCCAACTGGGTGCGCTCGCCGTCGAACCACTCCCACACCGGCGCGCTGCCGCCCAGCAGGGCGTCGTAGTGGACGATGCGGTGCCGGGCCAGGTCGTCCAGCGTGAGCGGTGTGCCAAACGCGGCGAGGTAGGCCGGGCTGGCGCAGTTGACCATGCGGTAGCTGCCCAGCGGGCGCGCGACCAGGCTGGAGTCAAGCAGCGTGCCGGAGCGCAGCACGCAATCGAAGCCTTCGCGCACCACATCGACGCGGCGGTCGGTGGTGCTGAGGTTGATTTCCAGGCGCGGGTGCTTCGCCATGAATTCGCCGAGGCGCGGCAGCACGACCTTGGCGGCGATGCCGACCGTGAGGTCGACGCGCAGGCGCCCGCTCAAGCCATCGGCGCCGCCGTCGAACATGCTGCCGAGTTCGTCGAATTCGTCGAGCAGGTTGCGGCTGCGCGCGTAGAAGGCGGCGCCTTCCTGGGTCAGCTTCACGCGGCGCGTGGTCCGCTGCAGCAGGCGCACGCCGAAGTCTTCCTCGAGCTCGCGCACGTTGGCGGAGACGGTGGTGTTCGGTAAACCAAGCTGCTGGGCCGCGCCGCTGAAGCTTTCCAGCTCGGCGACCTTCAGGAAGATGCGGATGGGGTCGAGTTTGTTCATCTGGTGATTATGCGGATATTTCGCAGAATGCATGCATGTTTCGCCAGTTTATTCATCTGGAATGCAAAAATATACTGGCGACTCATTCAACGAAGGAGCCCAGCATGACCCAACGCATCGCACTCATCACCGGCGGCAGCCGCGGCCTCGGACGCAGCATGGCGCTGCACCTGGCGCAGGCCGGCGTCGACATCCTCTTCACTTACCAGAGCAACGACAGTGCGGCGCAGGACGTCGTCGGCCGCATCGAAGCGCTCGGCCGCCGCGCCGTTGCGCTGCAGCTGGATACCGGCAACAGCGCCAGCTTCGCCGGCTTTGCCGATCAGGTACGTACGACCCTGGCGAACTGGAGCTGCGAACGCTTCGACATCCTGGTGAACAACGCCGGCGCCGGCCTGCACGTGCCGCTGCTGGACGTGACCGAAGCGCAGTTCGACAGCATCGTCGCCATGCACTTCAAGGCGCCCGTGTTTCTGACGACGGCGCTGCTGCCATTGCTGAACGATGGCGGACGCATCCTGAACGTGTCGAGCGGCCTGACGCGCTTCAGCCTGCCGGGCTATGGCGTGTATGCCGCGGCCAAGGGCGCGGTCGAGGTGCTGACGCGCTACCAGGCGCGCGAATTCGCCGGCCGCGGGATCACGGTGAACACGCTGGCGCCGGGCGCCATCGAGACCGATTTCGGCGGCGGCGCGGTGCGCGACAACCTTGAGCTGAACCGCATGGTGGCGGGCATGACGGCGCTGGGCCGGGTTGGCCAGCCGGACGACATCGGCGGCGCGGTGGCGGCACTGCTGGCCGAAGGGAATGGCTGGATGACCGGACAACGCGTCGAGGTATCCGGCGGGATGCTGCTGTAAGGCGATCTACAGCAGAGCTCGTGTCCGAATGTCAGACCTGACCCCGGCTGTTCAGGCGTCGGCCCAGAGGCGTTCGCCGGTGTGTTCCATGTGCGTCAGGTAGAGGCGCAAATCGAGTTCGAACTGGTGGTACTGCGGCTCCATCCAGCAGCACAGCTTGTAGAAGGCCTTGTCGTGGTCCTTCTCCTTGAGGTGGGCCAGTTCGTGCACGGCGATCATGCGCAGGAATTCCAGCGGCGCGTCGCGGAACACGCTGGCGATGCGGATCTCGTGCTTGGCCTTCAGCTTGCTGCCCTGGACGCGCGAGATCTGCGTGTGCAGGCCGAGCGCATGCTGGACCACGTGGATCTTGCTGTCGTAGGCGACCTTCGATACCGGCTGGGCATTGCGCAGGTAGTCATCCTTCAAATCCTGCACGTAGTCGTAGAGCGCGCGGTCGGTGCGCAGGCCGTGGGCGCGCGGGTAGCGCGAACGGAGCAGGGCGCCGAGGCGGTTCTCGTCCAGCAGGCTCGATGCCTGCTGGCGCAGCTGTTCGGGGTAGGCGGTGAGGTACTTGAGTTCTGGCATAGGGGCGAAAATGTAGCACAGCTGCCGCCGGTCCGCTGGGCCGGGCGCCGCCTCCCTGTAAAGGCTTGGGTGCATGCGTGCGCCGCCGCGCGCAGTCGGGTTCTATCCTGTTTGTCTATTTGTCAGCATTCGGGAGAACGACATGGAAGCCATGGATTTTCAAAGCTGTATCGACGCCTGCAACGCCTGTGCGCTGGCCTGCGACCATTGCGCGGCAAGCTGCCTGCAGGAAGAGGATGTGAAAATGATGGCGCGCTGCATTGCGCTGGATATGGATTGCAGCCAGATGTGCCGGTTTGCGGCGGGGGTGATGGCGCGCGGGAGCGAGCATACCGCCGAGGTGTGCCGGCTGTGCGCGCTGATCTGCCGGGCCTGTGCCGAAGAGTGCGGGAAGCACGACATGGACCATTGCCAGCAATGCGCGGCGGCGTGCAGGCGCTGTGCGGAAGCGTGCGAAAAGATGGCGGCGTAAGGGCGCGACCCCGCCGCTAACACGAGGCCGCGCATGGATCAAGCGGGCAGACAGGATCCGCCCGCCTTATTCCTCCTTGCCTCCCTGGCGGTTGCCGCTTGCCTTGGCGGCGCTGGCGGCGCGGTTGGCGGACTGGCGGCTTTCGCCGCCCTTGCGGCCGATGTCGGCCATGTGTGCACGGTTGCGGCTGACTGCCTCACCGCCTTTCTGCCCCGCGCGGCGCGCTTCTTCGGAATCGAATTCGTGCGCCGTTCCCTTCTGGTGGGCGGCCTGGCCACCCTTGCTGGCGATTTCGCGCTGCTGGTTCTGGTCCATCGCCGCGAAGCCGCGCTTGGCAGGTCCGGTGCTGCCACCCGATCCGCTGCCGCTGCTGCCCTTCTGCGCGCTGCCTCCGGAGCTGCCCGCGCTCTTGCCGCTCTCCTTGCTTGTCGCCATGTCGCTCTCCTGGTTGCCCTGCACATGAGTGGATGAAGAAGCTTACAAGCGCCGCATTGCCGCGCTCGTGCGGTTAGAGACACCACGGTCCCGTTAGTTCCTTCAGTCCGGTGCGCGCGGCGGCAGGCGCATGCCGGCGTGCGGTTCCATCGCGTCGATCACGTCGGGCGAGTCGTCCAGGTCTTCGTCGAGTTCGCGCCGGCGCGCCTGCATCTTGCGCCCGAGCGCGGCCAGGTCGATGCCGGACTTGCGCGCGGTGTCGAACATGTCGCTTTCTTCCATCACGACGTGGTGTTCCACTTCCTCGGCCAGGACCGCGACGGTGGCCTCGAAATGGTCGTCGCCGGGGTACATCACTTCGAGCTGGCTGACCAGTTCGCGCACGCCGGCGTGCTCGACCTCGGCTTCGTCCATCATCTCGTCGTCGTCGGCGGCCGCGCGCAGCAGCGGGTAGAACAGTTCTTCCTCGACGATGGCGTGCAGGGTCAGTTCGTAGCAGATCTCGTCGACCAGCTCGGCCTTGCGCTCGTCCTCGTCCTCGATGCCGCGCAGGCGCTCGAATTCGCCGAACAGCTGGCGGATCCTGTCGTGTTCGTGGCGCAGCAGCGCGAGCGCGTCTGCCGGCCGGTCCTGGCGTTTGCCGGATGGTGCCATGGGAGCCTCCGTTCGGTGAAAGGGGCGGGCGGCGTCAGCGCACCGGCGCATGCGCCGCCTTGCCGTCGGGCGCGGCGCCGCCGCTGCCGGCCTGCATGAAGCTCTCGGCGCCGCGCGCGGCCTGCCAGCCGCCGTCGTTGGCGTCGCGCGCCAGGGCCGCGGTGCCGGCGCCCAGCACTTTCATGAGTTCGCCCTGCCAGGCGCGCAGGTGCTCGACCGTCGGCTGCGTCTCGCGCATGGCGACGGCGCCCATCTGGAACGGGTCCTTGCAGGCGGCCAGGGCGCGGCCGTAGCGGATCGAATCGTCGAACATCTGGCGCATCATGCGCAGGTTGAGTTCGCCGATCTGGCCGGCGGCATCGACGGCGTGGCGCGACATCTGCGTGAACAGGTCGACCTGGGTATTGAGCTGGGCCTGCAGGGCAGGATTGTCGGTGGGGAAGGTTGGCATGCTGTCCTCGAAGTGAGCGGTGGGTTGGAAAGAGCGTCGAAGTAGACGCTCCCAGGCCGCACAAGTTCAAGGAGATTGCACGCGCCCTGAAATGGGTCAAGGCGCGTGCGGCTATTGCGGGAGGCTGAACCTCAGGCGTCGGCGACCTTCAGCACCAGCTTGCCGAGGTTCTTGCCCTCGAATAGCATCAGCAGGGCCGACGGGAAGTTCTCGAAGCCCTCGACGATGTGTTCGCGGGTCTTGAAGCTGCCTTCGCCCATCCAGCGGGCAATCGTCGCCACGCCTTCCGGGTAGCGCGCGGCGTAGTCGGTGACCAGCATGCCTTCCATGCGCGCACGGTTCACCAGCAGCGACAGGTAGTTGGCCGGACCCTTCACCGCGCTGGTGACGTTGTACTGCGAAATCGCGCCGCAAATCACGATGCGCGCCTTCATGTTGATGCGGGTGAGCACCGCGTCGAGGATGTCGCCGCCGACATTGTCGAAATACACGTCCACGCCTTGCGGGCAGTGTTCCTTCAGGCCGGCATGCACCGGACCGGCCTTGTAGTCGATGCAGGCATCGAATCCCAGCTCCTCGACTACGAAGCGGCATTTGTCTTCGCCGCCGGCGATGCCGACCACGCGGCAGCCCATCTGGCGCGCCACCTGGCCCACCGTCATGCCCACCGCACCGGCCGCGCCCGACACCACCACGGTCTCGCCCGGCTTCGGCTGGCCGACGTCGAGCAGGCCGAAGTAGGCCGTCATGCCCGGCATGCCGAGGGCGTTCAGCCAGGTCGGCAGCGGCGCCATCGATGGGTCGACCTTCGCCAGCATCGCGCCCTTGTCCTCGGCCGGGCCGCTCCAGTAACGCTGCACGCCCATCACGCCCATTACCGTGTCGCCGGCGCTGAATTTCGACGACTTCGATTCCTCGACGATGCCGATGCCGCCGGCGCGCATGACTTCGCCGATGTTCACCGGACGCACATAGGATTTGCCTTCGTTCATCCAGCCGCGCATGGCCGGGTCGAGCGAGATGTACAGGACCTTGATGCGCACTTCGCCGTCCTGCAGCTCGGCCAGCGGCGGCGCGGCGCGCAGCCAGTCGCTGTCTTTCGGCAGGCCGACCGGGCGGGCGGCGAGAAGGAATTGGTCGTTTGCGGCGAGGGTCATGGCGCGTGTCTCCGTTCAGGTGGTTGTTAGAAGTCCTGAAACACTATACCGAATAAACGGACGGTCGTGCGTTTTCTCGCGTGGCCATTTTTGCAAGCTCATGCGACAATCGAACGACGTTTGCCCTTATCTGCTACTTACCTGCGAGCCGCCACCATGACGCATCCGGAATACATCCTGACCCTGTCCTGCAACGACCAGCGCGGCATTGTGCTGCGCGTGGCAGGCTTCCTGGCCGAGCACGGCTGCAACATCATCGATTCGGCCCAGTTCGGCGATCCGGAATCGCAGCTGTTCTTCATGCGCGTGCACTTCGCGGCGGAAGACCCGGCGGTGGCCGAGGGCGACCTGCGCGGCGCCTTCGAGGCCTTCTGCCAGCAGACCGGCATGCGCGGCCAGCTGCACGATGCGCACGCCAAGCCGCGCGTGCTGATCATGGTCTCGAAGATCGGCCACTGCCTGAACGACCTGCTGTTCCGCTACAAGAGCGGCCTGCTGCCGGTGGAAATTCCGGCCATCGTCTCGAACCACATGGACTTCTACCAGCTTGCGGCGAGTTACAATATCCCGTTTCATCACTTGCCGCTGGCAACGGGTGCGTCGGAAGACGCGAAGCTGGCCCAGGAAGCGCGCGTGATCGAGCTGCTCGACATGCACAAGATCGACCTGGTGGTATTGGCGCGCTACATGCAGATCCTGTCGCCGGGACTGTGCGAAGCCCTGAAGGGCAGGGCGATCAATATCCACCATTCCTTCCTGCCGAGCTTCAAGGGGGCGCGTCCGTATGCGCAGGCGCACCGGCGCGGCGTCAAGCTGATCGGCGCGACCGCCCACTTCGTGACGGGCGATCTCGACGAAGGCCCGATCATCGAGCAGGATGTCGAGCGGGTCGACCACGCGATGACCGCCGACGAACTCACTGCGATCGGTCGCGATGTGGAGTGCGTGGTGCTGGCGCGGGCGGTGAAATGGTTCGTGGAACACCGGGTTCTGCAGAATGGCGACAGGACCGTCGTCTTTAAATAATTTAAGTAGAGTATCAATGGCGCTGAAAGCAACGATTTACAAGGCAGACCTGCAGATCGCGGACATGGACCGCAATTACTATGCGGAGCACGGGCTGACCATCGCCCGCCATCCATCCGAGACCGACGAGCGCGTGATGATCCGCGTGTTGGCGTTCGCGCTGCACGCGAGCGAATCGCTCACCTTTACCAAGGGCCTGTTCGACACCGACGAGCCGGATTTGTGGCAGAAGGACCTGACCGGCGCCATCGACACCTGGATCGAAATCGGCCAGCCCGACGACAAGCGCCTGCTGCGCGCCTGCGGCCGCGCCGAGCACGTGTTCGTCTACAGCTACAGCGCCACCAGCAGCATCTGGTGGAAGGGCATCGCAAGCAAGGTCGACCGCGCCCGCAACCTCACCGTGATCAACATCCCGGCCGAGGCCAGCGCCGGCCTGGAAAAGCTGGCCAAGCGCGCCATGCAGCTGCAGTGCACGATCCAGGACGGCCAGGTGTGGCTGACCGACAGCGTCGACACCGTGCTGGTCGAACGCGAGACCCTGAAGGCCGGCACCTGAGGCTATAATCGCCCGATTATCCCTTTCGTGTTACGACTCATGAACCGACACCTGATTGCCTCCCTGGCCGCCGGCCTGTTTGCAACGAGCGCGCTGGCGCAAACAAGCGTGCAACTGAGTGTCACCGACCCCTGGGTGCGCGCCACCGTGCCGGCCGCGAAGAGCGCGGGCGCCTTCATGCACCTGCAATCGGCGACGAACGCGCGCCTGGTGAGCGTGAGTACGCCAGTTGCCGGCCGCGCCGAGATCCACGAGATGGCGATGGAAAACAACACCATGCGCATGCGCGCGGTGGACGGGATCGACCTGCCTGCGGGTAAGCCGGTGCACCTGGCATCGGGCGGCTACCACCTGATGTTCTTCGAGCTGAAGCGCCAGCTGAAGGAAGGCGAGACCGTGCCGGTGACCCTGGTGGTGCAGGACGCGGCGAAGAAGCGCACCAGCGTGACGGTGGAGGCGCAGGTCAAGCCGCTGACGTATGTGGCGCCGGCGATGCAGGGGCATCACGGGCATTGAGTCGTGACCCGCGGTATGCGTACCGTTGGCTGACGTGCTTGTGTTGACCTGGACCGTACGGTGGGCACCCCGTGCCCACGCGGAACGGTGCGTTATGTTGGCGCTTGATTGCGTCGCAAAATATGCGGGATGGTGGCGCGTCCAAAAGCGCCATGTTGGCTTCGCCGTCATGGTTGGCGCCGCGGGGCGGGTCATCCCGGCCACGAACTCCGGATCAGCACGTAACCGCGTGGGCACTTCGCTGTTGAGGCCCCCGGCCTCAACAGCCCCACCGTACGGTCACCGCCGCAGGCCATTTTGTCACCGCGCCGACGTACCAACGCGCTTGACTTCCCCCGACCCCGCAACCGACTTGCTCACCTGCGGATCGCCGTAATACTTCACATCGCCCGACCCAGCGATCGACACGCCGAGCCGGTTGCGCGCCGCCACCACCGCGTCGCCCGACCCCGCCACCGACACGCTGGCGCTGGTCGCCTGCACCCGGCCCAGGTCGACGTCGCCCGAGCCCTTGATCGACACCGACAGCTTCTCCACGCTCCCGCCCTCGGCCTCGATATCGCCGCTGCCGGCCAGCGACACCGACAGCGTGTCGGCCTCCACGCCTTTCAGCCTGATCTCGCCCGACCCGCCCATGTCGATATCGAGCCGCTTCGCGCGCAGCGGGTCGGCATGGATGCTGCCCGAGCCGCCCAGCGACAAACGCTCGATCGCGCGCGCCTGCACCACCACGCGGATCCTGGTGTTCGAGAAGCCCAGGTCGCGCCGTGCCGGACGAATCTTCAGCACGCCGTCCTCGACCACGGTTTCCAGCAGCGGCAGCACATTGTCGTCGGCCTCGACGGTCACGCTCTCGCTGTTCCCGATGCGCAGTTCGACCCGTCCCGGCGTGCCCAGCGACAGGCCGCTGAAGCCGCCCACTTGCCGGTTCTGCTTGACGATGCGGCCGCTGCCCCGGACTTGTTCGCTGCCCCAGGACCAGGAAGCGGCGCTGGCGTGGCCGGCGACGGCGAGGCTGGCGGCAATGCCGGCAGCCAGCAAGGCGCGGCGGGTAAAGGAAAAGGTGGCAGTGCTGGTCATGATGTTGTCCTCATGGATGTCGATGCTGCGACTCTAACGAAGTACCCGCGCGCGTTCGAATGTTTTGCGACGAACGGCAGCGCGGCGCGACCAGGATGCAGCATGCCGGGACCGGCGATCAGGCGCCGTGTGGCAGCGGAGTCAGGTACATGGCGGGCACTGCGTCGGTCAGCCAGACGCCGTTCTCGGACAGGTAGAAGCGCAATCCCTGCGCCTGCATCGCCGCCGCATCGACACGCAGCACCAGCGGCTTGCCATGCCGCTTGCCAACGCCGACCGCCGTTGCCTCGTCGGCCGACAAATGCACGTGATGACGCGCACCCGGCCGCAAGCCCTGTTAGCGGATCGCATCGAGAAAGCGCGTGGCCGTGCCGTGGTACAGGACAGCCGGCGGTATCGCCTCGCGGTGGCTGAGCGCCACGCTCGCCGTCGAGTGGCCCTGCACGGCACGGATGCGCCGGCCGTCTTCGGACAGGGCGAAGCGCTTCTTGTCGTTGCCGGCTACGACCGCCTCGATCAAAGCGCGGTCGAGCTGGCGCCCGTAGCGCGCGGCGCCGTCGATCAGGTCGTCGATGGCGAGCCAGCCTTCGGTGTCGAGCGTGACGCCGATGGCGCCGGGTTCGTGGCGCAGGACAAAGCTCAGGAATTTGCTGGTGTCGGTCAAATGGTCGCGCATGGTGGGTCCTGTTGTTCAGAACGCAATGATAGCAGGGCATCCGGCTAGCCGATCCAAAATAGTGCATTTGAGCAACGCCAAGCGTGCCAGGATGGTTCCTCATTCCCCGAATTGGTGCGTGCGCTCCCCGTATCCACTACAATCTTGCCCTTTTTGACTCCGGCCCCGCCGGAAAGGAAGTGGAAGATGAATGCGCTGTTGTTTGTCCTGGCCTTTTGTGTAGGCCTCTTTATTTCGGTGCAGGCCGCCATCAACAGCCAGCTGGCCGGCGCCCTGCACGCCAACTCGGTGGTAGCCGCCTGGATCTCGTTCACCGTCGGCACCGTGGTGCTCGGCATTGCCGCCTTTGCCCGCGGCGGCGTGGGCGAAGCCCTGGGCGCGCTGGTGCACCAGCCGCTGTGGAAAATGACCGGCGGCGTGCTCGGCGCGGCCTTTGTCTTCGGCACCGTGTTCCTGGCGCCGCGTATCGGCCTGCTGAACCTGGTGGTGCTGGTGATCGCCGGCCAGCTGATGATGTCGATGGCGATCGATAACTTTGGCCTGATCAATATGGCCGTGCGCAAGGTCTCCACCATCCGCCTGGCCGGCGCCCTGGTCGTGGTGGCGGGCGTGGCCCTGACCCTGTTCGGCGACAAGATTGTGGCGGCATTGGAACGCTAAACAATTTCTCGCCGGCAGATGCATTTTCTGCCGGGCATGGTTTTATAATTGTCGGCATTGTCTGAACGACACTTCGATTGAGCCAAGAGCTACGCCAGATGGAACATCACCAGTCCTCGCAAATCCCCACGCTGACCTACATCGAGAACGAAGACCACCCGGTCTTCGGCACCCTGGTCGAGCAGATCCTGCACCTGCTGAACTCCCGCCTGGTGTTCTCGGACATCATCATCCACCAGAACAGTCCGCTGATGCTGCGCCAGCCGAAGGGCCTGGTGGCGGTGACGGATTCGCCGATCACGCGCGAGGAACTGGAAGAATTTTTCGATGTCATCGAGCCGAACTGGGCCGAGCGCATCGCCGACCGCGCCTTCGACCGCTCGATCGACCTGCACACGGCGCGCATCCGCGCCAACTGCTTCAGCTTCCAGGGCAAGAAGCGCTGGGGCTGCGTCATCCGTCGCTTCCCGAAGGAACCGCTGCCCCTTGGCGAACTCGGCCTGTCCGGCGACGCCCAGGACTTCGCGCGCCTGACGAGCGGCCTGGTATTGATCATCGGCGACACCTGCCAGGGCAAGTCGACGACGATTGCCTCGATGATCGACGAAATCAACAAGCGCCGCTCGGGCCACATCATCACCATCGAAGACCCGGTCGAGACCCTGATCCCGCAGCGCAAGTGCATCATCACCCAGCGCGAGGTGGGCAAGGACGGCGACGTCGAGAGTTACTACCTGGGCGCGCTGGACGCGCTGCGCGAGCGGCCGGACGTGATCGTGATCGGCGAGATCCGCGACGCCCAGACCGCCCAGGAAGCCCTGGCCCTGGCCGAATCCGGCCCGCTGGTGCTGGCCTCGCTGCATGCGCGTTCCACCGAGATGGGTTTGCAAAAGATGCTGCGCCTGCTCGGCAACTCCGAATCGCAGGCGCAAGCGCTGGCGCACGCGCTGCGCGGCGTGCTGTGCCAGGCGCTGCTGCCGTCGCTCGACGCCAACCGCTACCACCTCGCCACTGAATGCCTGAGCAATACGCCGGCCGTGGCGCGCCTGGTCGAAGCGGGCGACCTGGGTGCGCTGCGCGCCCACATGAACAGCGGCCGCGACCCGGGCACGCACACCATGAACGCCTCGCTCGAGCGCCTGCTGCAAGGGCACAAGGTCAGCGTCGAGGATGCACGCAACGCCACCACCGACCGCGTCGGGTTCGCCGAGCTGGTTTGAGTCTTAGTTCAAGCCCAGGTCGAAGTCGAAATCGGTAGCGATCGTGCTGCCGGAGGCCAGGCGTTCGGCCAGCAGGGCCGACACCACCGCCTGGATCACGTGCACGGCCCAGCGTTCGGTCGCCTTGCGCGGGCCGGCTTTCACCTCGCCTTCGGTAATGCCGAGCACCGGAGCGATGCAGCCGATGTTCACGGCGTACAGGGCGGTGCCGTACAGGGTGCCCAGCGCTACCGGGGAGAGGGAAGGCAGCAGTTCGCGCAGCTTGGGCAGCGCCGCCGCAAAGGCCGCCGAGGCGCCCAGGTGATTCGCAAATTCCACGACGCTGGTGCCGGTGTCGCCGATCATCGCGCGCGAACCGGTCAGGTCATCGATCCAGTCGACCGCGTCGCGGTCCAGCGTCTTGCCCAGCACGCCGCTCTTGCGGCCCGCCACCATGACCGCGGTCGTCACCACGCCCGCAATCAGCCCACCTACCACTGCCGCCTTGTATCGTTCCATGAATACTCCGCCTGAAAAGTGAAGGCAATGCGGGCGTGCGTTGTCGCCCCGCGTTGCCGGGTTCACCACGGTAGGCTGGATGGATGGGCGCGTCTGTTCGATTGCAAACAGAGCGCCGCGGGACGGCAGGGCGGCCGGATCAGGGCCGGTTCAGCTTGCCGATGACGCTGGCGACCTTGGTCGTGATGACATCGACCGCCGGGTAGTTGGCGCCGTGCGGCAGGATGACGTCGGCGTAGCGCTTGGTCGGCTCGATGAACTGCTTGTGCATCGGCCGCACCGTTTCCATGTACTGGCCGACGATGCTTTCCACCGAACGGCCACGGTCGGTGATATCGCGCTGCATGCGGCGGATGAAGCGCACGTCCGGCGCGGTGTCGACGAAGATCTTCAGCGACATCATGTTGCGCAGGTCCGCGTCGTACAGGGCGAACAGGCCTTCGATCACGATGACCGGGGCCGGCGTGACGGTGATGGTCTTGTTCGAGCGGTTGTCGATCGTGAAGTCGTACACCGGCATCTCGATCGTTTCGCCATTGCGCAAGGCCTGCACATGCTGGACCAGCAGCGGCCAGTCGAAGGCCTGCGGATGGTCGTAGTTCTGCTTGCGGCGCACTTCCGGGCTGAGGTCGGACTGGTCGCGGTAGTAGTCGTCCTGCATCACGACCGAGACCATGTCATCGCCGAAGGAAGCCAGCACTTGCCGGGACACCGTTGACTTGCCACTGCCGCTACCGCCAGCGACACCAATGACAAACGGAGGGGAGGAAATTTGATTCATCCCCGCATGATACCGGAGCGGCGGGGGAACCGACAGGGGCGGCTGATGCGGCGGGCGGTTTGCAGCGATCCTGCGCCTGATGACGTTGCCAGCCGACATCGAAAATCGGCGTTTGGATGGCTGTGCTATGGTCGTGTTCAAAATTCTTGTGAACTAATCAACCCACAGCAACCAGACTTTGTCCGAGTCGACAGGTCGTTGCCGCTGTGGCGTTTTTCAAAGGAGTCAGAATGAACCGTTTCAACGATAAAACCGTATTGGTCACGGGCGCCGCTTCCGGCATCGGCCTGGCTGCCGCCCGCCGCTTCGTCGACGAAGGCGCGCGTGTCGTGATGCTCGATATCGACGGCGACAAGCTGGAGGAAGCCGCTGCCAAATTGCCGCAGGACCGCGTTCTCGTGCAGGTCGGCGACACGGCCGACAAGCAAACCGCGGCCGACGCCGTCAAGGCGGCCGTCGACAAGTTCGGCGGGCTGCATATCCTGATCAACAACGCCGGGATGGCGGTTGAAGGCGACATCACGCAGACCAGCGAAGAAGACTTCGAGCGCGTCATGGCCGTGAATGTGGCCGGCTACTACCACATGGCCAAGGCGGCGATGCCCGAACTCGTGAAGGTGCGTGGTTCGATCGTGATGACGTCCTCGGTCTCGGGCCTGGGCGGGGACTGGAATATGTTCGCCTACAACACCTCGAAAGGTGCGGTCAGCAACATGGTGCGCGCGATGGCGATGGATGCGGGCAAGGACGGCGTGCGGGTGAATGCGGTCAATCCGAGCTTTACCAAAACCGGCATGACCGAAGACATGGTGAGCGATCCGGAACTGGTTGCCAAGTTCAAGGAACGCATGCCGCTCGGCGCACCCGAGGACGCGGAGGGCGTTGCGGCGGTGATGGCCTTCCTGGCCAGTGAGGACGCGCGCCTGATTACGGGCGTGAACTTGCCGGTCGATGCGGGGCTGATGGCGTCGAATGGGCAGCCGCCGCAGTAAAGAAGCTAACGTCCGAGGCGACTCGTGACGAAGCGCCTCGGACCATCAAGCAACGCATTCTTCGCCAGGCGATCAGGGGTGGCCGAAGTCCAGACGGGCGACGTAATCCGTTCCATACTTCTGCCGGGTAAGTTCGCGCTCAATCCATCGACGCACCGGGAAACCATCGCGCACAAGCAGAAGCCAACGGGCCTTCCGCGCAGTGGCAAGCTCACTTCCCGCTGCACACGCAACAACGCGTTGCCAAAACGAAGCGCTGGCATACAGGCGCATGTATTTCGCCATATGCCAGAACTCGCGTCGTACGCGTTTGTGAAGATAAGCGATCGCTACCTCTTCAAGCCGGGCAGACTGATCGGGTGACAAGACGAGACGCTTGAGACGATCCCAGACAATCTGCATGTGATAACCAGAGCGGAATGTGGTTTCATCTGCTTCCAGGAATACCAAGGCAAGTTCGATACCGTCGTTCTGCTTTGATAGAAAAGCTTGCCAGCCGCTTTCTCCCCCCGGAAAGGAAAGGGCAGCAAGCTGCTCATGAAACGCTTTGCATGCAACGTTCCACGCTTCCCATCCCTCTCGAGAGACCGATCGAAGCTTCACGGTTTCGTTGATTCGTGCGTTTAGTACGCGCAACTTTTCCGCGTTCTCGCGGACTTGATGTATGGAGATGGTCATCGCGGAGAGGTTGTCATGGCTGATACGACTGCTTCGTTCAACGCTTTCCAACGCTGGCAAGGATGCCTTCATAGGCTAGCCAAGCCTAGTTCGAACGACATACAGAACCATTCTTGTCAAAAAGTTGAAAGTCAACGACCAGCTCGGCGGGAACGCCGTTCTCGTCAAGACCCCAATATGCAAAGTAGACGCCGTCTCCGAGGCCCGAGCTTGTGAGTATTACGCTTAACGGAGATCCGGAATCCGGTCGATGCTCGCCCCAGTTAGCGTCAGCCGGGATGTCACGTGCGAGAACATCGTCGTAATAGTTACCATCAGGACGATTAAGCTCGAATTCCTTGAGCGCTCGTGACAGGATGTGGGCCGCATCGAGATCAGCGAAACAGACCATTCCGCTGTCTACCCCAATGAATACGTTCAGCTCACTCGCGTCGGTATTTTCCGCTAGCTCCCAAGACACTATCTGGGCGGAAGAAAATTGCAGGCGCGCGTAAGCGACGCGGCGTCCCCAAGTGTGCAGATCAGCAAATGCCACCACTACGGGGTAATCGCCTGGAGGAACCCGCCGGCGCAATGGTTGGGTAAACTCAGCCGTGAAGTAGAACGGATCGGCGAGCACAATTCGACCTGATGGAACAGGAAGTCTTCCCACCTCGACCGTCTCGATCGCCACGCCATCGATGGTGCTTTCGTCAAAAAAGCGAGGAAACCACACATGGTCGGGAAGTGATTTCGCATACGCCCCGCGACGTTCGAGCACGGTTCGGAAGTTTTCGTGGTTTGCTTCGAGCACTAGGCAATTCCTGTTCTCTTAGGTTGGATGCGCCAAGGCGCCTCAGGGTCCGTTTCTGGCCGATCGTATTGGGTCAAACGCTTATCTCATCGCTATATTCCATTCCCAAATCACGACAGGGCGAGTGTCCCAATACTGCTGCGCTGGCAGTCATTCAGGAAAAATAAAATCCTAATCCAGCGGCACCGCCCGATACCGGTTCACCTGCGCACTCGTCACCGGCGCTGCCTTATTCCCCCAGCTGGCGCGCAAATAACTCACCAGCGTCGCCACCTGCGCATCGTCCAGCACATGGCTGAACGGCGGCATGCCATACGGCCTTGGATTGCCGGCAGTGGCCGGCGCAAAGCCACCATTCAACACCAAGCGAATCGCATTCACCGGCTCCTCCAGCGTGAGCGCCCGGTTGCCCGCCAGCGCAGGGTAGGGCCCGAGTCCCTCGCCGCGCGCGCCATGGCAGGCGGCGCAATGCTGGCGGTACAGCTGCCCGCCTTGTTCCAGCACCTGTTCCGGCGGCCTGGGCGCCGGTTCGCGCGCCGCCACCGGCCCGGCCGGCAGCGATTTCAGGTACACCGCCATCGCCCGCACATCGCCTTCGTTCATGTGCTGCAGGCTTTGCGCCACCACTTCCGCCATCGGCCCGGTCACGCTGGCGCCGGGCGCCACGCCGGTGCGCAGCAGCTGCACGATGTGGTCTTCCTGCCACTTGCCCAGGCCGGCTTCGCTGTCGGCGGTGAGCGAAGGCGCATACCAGCCGATCGTGGGAATCAGGCCGCCACCGAGCCCGTCGTCCGATGCCCCCAGGCGGTTGCGCGCGCTGTGGCAGGCGCTGCAGTGGCCCAGGCCCTCGACCAGGTAGGCGCCGCGGTTCCACTGTGCGTCGCGTGTCGCATCGCCCTCGAACACGCCGGGCTTGAAATACAGGAGCCGCCAGCCGGCCAGGGCCAGCTGGCTGTCGTAGGGGAAGCGCAGCGCGTGCGGACGGTTCTGTACCTGGCGCGGCGGCAGGCTGCGCAGGTAGGCAAACAGGGCGTCGGCATCGGCGCGCGCGACTTTCGTGTAGTTCGTATAGGGAAAGGCCGGATACAGCAGGCGGCCGTCGCGCGACTTGCCGTTGTGGAGGGCGCGCCAGAAATCGTCGGCGCTCCACTTGCCGATGCCGGTCACGCGGTCCGAAGTGATGTTCGGCGTGTACAGGGTGCCGAAGGGCGTTTCCATGGCGCGTCCGCCAGCGTAGGGCGCGCCGCCGCGTGCGGTGTGGCAGGCCATGCAGTCGCCGGCGCGGGCAAGGTAGGCGCCGCGCGCGATGTTGTTCGAGGTGCCGGCCCAGGCGTCCGGCGAGGCCGGCACGAACTGTTCGCGCGGCCAGGCCAGGGCGGCGGCAATCGCCAGTGCGGCCAGCAGGGCGCCGACGAGGAGCAGCAGGCGGCGGGTCATGGCGCGCTGCCGCAGGCAAACGGGAGCCGGCGCTCGGCGCGTTCGAGCGGGCGCAGGCCGGGCGGTGTCGGCTGGCCGGCCAGCCAGGCCGAGATGGCGGCCACGTCGCCCGGACTCAGGCGCTCGGCAATCGTGGCCATGCAGTCCGGAGCATGGGCGCGGCGCACGCCGTTGCGCCAGGCGCCGAGCTGGGCGTTCACATAGTCGCGCGGCAGGTTCAGCAGGCCCGGGATGCCGGGCGCGACGCCGCCCAGGCGCTCGCCGTGGCAGGCCACGCAGGCCGGCAGCTTCAGTGCCGGGTCGCCGCGCCGCACCAGCTGTTCGCCGCGCGCCAGTACGGCCGCCGGTTCGCGCGACGGCGGCGGGCTTGGCACCGCCGGGTGCTGGGCGGCGAAGTAGTCGGCGATCTCGTGCAGGTAAGGGTCGGACAGGTGGTTCACCATCCAGGTCATCAGGGGATACTGGCGCCGCCCTTCGCGGAAGTTCACCAGCTGGTTATACAGGTAGCCGGACGGCTTGCCGGCGATGCGCGGGAAGTAGACGCCGCCGGCGCGGGCGCCGGCCGTGTCCTTCGGCGCGTGGCAGGCGATGCAGGCGGCGACGCGCTGCTCGAGGGTGTCGGGAATCCTGCCCGGCGCCTGGGGCTGGGCATGCGCGAACGCGGTGAAGATCGAGGAAGCCAGCGCGGCAGCCGCCAGGGTGCGCGCTGCGGATGCGCGAATCGGGTGAGGGCGATGCTGGCTGGTCGTCAAATCGGTTTCCTGTCGTTGCGAGGCCGGCGATGCGCCGGCCCGGTGTCACGTCAAGCATTATGCGTGTCAGCTTGCGAGGCAGGCCTCGTACTCTGCCCAGCAGTCGGATACGTAAGGGTCGCAGACCCGGTAGAACTTCCAGCACAGGTCCGGGTTACCGGCATGCGCCGCCGTGGTGCCAAGGCTGAGGGCAAACAAAAACCATGCGAACTTGCGTTTCATGTGCATCTCTCCGTTCAGGCAGACGGGATGACAGGATGATACCGCGCCGTCTGTTGTCGCGGCATCATTGTTGCGAAAAAATAAATCGGCTTGTCAGCGTGCCAGGCAGGCCAGCAGCTGCTCGTAGCACCAGTCCGGGTCGTCGGTGCAGAGTTGATAGAGCTTGTTGCAGTGCGCCGGGTTGGCGGCGTGGGCGGCCGACAGGCCGAAGCTGAGGGCGAACAGGAACAATGCGACTTTGCGTTTCATGGTGTCTCCTGGGTACAGACGTAATGGGAGAACGACGCCGCGCCGTCTGGTCACGCGGCATCGCATTGCGAAAAAAAAACGCGCCGGGGAGGCGCGCGAGGGAATTACTTCGACTGCGCCACCGTGCGCGGCGCGATGCCGGCGTTCTTCAGGGCGGCGTCGTAGACGGGCGGGTTGAAGCCGTCGATGCGGCGGTTGCCGATCAGGATCAGCGGCACGCCCTTGCCGTCGAGCTTGCCGAAGGCTTCCTTGGCGGCCGGCGACGTCTGGACGTCGTAGTCGGCATAGGCGATGCCGCGTTCGTTCAGGTACTCGCGCGCCTTGGCGCAGAACGGACAGGTCGAGGTGCCATACATCACGACCTTGGTGCCCGGGTTCGGGAAGTAGGCGGCGTAGTTGCCTTCGGTGTAGTCACCCTTGAGCCATTGCGGCACGCGGGGCGCGATGGTGCCGATGGCGATGCCGGCGGCGATGATGAGGAGGTAGGAAAGGACGGTTTTCAGGCTTTTCAATGCAGTCTCCCGTGGTGACGTCTTATTGTGTCGGCGTAGTTGCCACGGGAATATTACCGCTTCAATTGTTAAACCGAAGCAGTCAACAATGATAGGTTTTTTGCCAGGTCAGGCCGGGTCAGGCGGCGGCCGGGTTGGCGCGCCAGTGGCGGTAGATACGCAGGGCCACGTGGGCATCGTCGGCCGCGTACAGGATCTGCTTTTCAGACAGCTGCGGCAGCGCCCAGTTGGTGGTGGTGATGCGTTTCGACTTGGTCAGCGCCTGGGAGAAGAAGCGCGCCACGGCGGTCTTGGCGCCCAGCGTGTTGCGCTCGCCGCGGCGGCGCAGGGCGGTCGACAGATCGAGCACGTTGCGCGTCTCGATGCCGAGCTTGCCTTGCAGGCGGCGCAGGTCGTCGCCCAGGCCGAAGCCCACCTTCAGGATGTCGGGCGATTCGAGCACGGCGCGCAGCACGGCCTGCAGTTCCGCGCGCAGCGGCGCCGCGCCGACCTGGAACAGCCAGGCGGTGTCGTCGGTGGCTAGCTGCACCAGGTGCGGTCCGGTCGATTTTTCGCCCTTGGCGAAGGTCGGCTTGGACTCGGTGTCGAAGCCGACCACGTCGGCCGCCGTCAAGGCCGCCATCGCGGCGGCGGCATCGCCGGCGGTTTTCACCAGGCGTACGTCGGACAAGGCGATGCCGACGTACGGGGGCAGGGTGTCCTCGGCGGGCGCGTCTGCGCTCAGGCTCGTGCTCAAGGCGGGCGCGCGCTCAGTTGCGCGAGAACTTCGAGGCCAGCTGCTGCAGCTTTTCCTGGCGCAGGCGCGCCGCTTCGGCTTCGGCAGCGGCGGCTTTTTCGGCCTTCTTGCGCTCGGCTTCTTTCTTGAAGCGTTGCTGCAGCTGTTCCTTGGCATGGGTGCGGTGGGTGTCCGTCACTTCCGCGCCGGCGGTGCCGTCGAGGTCGTAGCGCACGGTCGCCTTTTCCATTGCGCGCAGGTAGCGCATCGAGCCGGTGTGGATGCCCAGCGCGGCACGCATGGTCTTGCGGTCGAGGCCGGGCATGCGCGCTTGCAGCTGCTTGTCGATACCGATGGCGAGCGGCAGGCAGTCGCGGAAGGCGGGGAATTGCTGCTGCAATTGCTTGAGCAGGGTGCGTGCCGATGGGGCCGGTTGCGCCCCTGGCGCGGCGGCCGGTTCCGACGTGCTTTCCGTGGCCTTGCCCGGCGCGGCAGCCGGCGCGGAGGTGTCCGGGCTGGTGTTCTCGGCAGGGGTGCTGGTGGTGACGTCGGCGGATTCGGCGGCAGGACTAATGGTGTTCATTGACTTCATGGTAATAGCAGGAAAGCGAAGGATAGCATGCGGGCTCGCACAAGTGCGTCTATCGTGTGACATTTGCCGGATGGCAGGAAGACGGCGCCGGACAAGCCAGGCACGCGCCGCCGGCCGCGAAATCGTGTATGATCCGCCTCTTGCCTTGCGCGCGGCTTGCGCCGGCGCAGACGGGCGGAAGAGTTGTTCGGTAACAGTTTTGCAATACTATGTGGTTTGTTTATATCCATTATGGGATATTTCAATTATCACCAATTCTTGCTTTAAGGCATAATGCCGGCTGTCCCTTCTACTCTTCTAACCGAGATTAGATACAAGCCCGTTTCACCTGACGGGCTTTTTTTCGTTCCGCCATGCACACCGCAATTTTGATCACCGCCCATCGACGTCCTGCCCCTTGCGCATCCGGCCAGGCCGCGTGCCGCCGCAGGAAAAGGCGAGCTTGATTTGCGGCCAGTGCGCCCTTAATTAGGGCCATTCCCGATTTTCTTTCCCCCGGCCCCAGCGGGCCATGGTGAATTATTGACTTCGCAGGCGTCCACCCGCCTCGACAGGAGAGTTTTTTTATGAAGAACACCGCCAAGACCTTGACCCTGACAGCGAAAAAGGCGCCGGCCAAAACCACCACGGCGCAGCTGGCCGTGCCCAAAACCGCGACCTCCTACTTCCTCGAAACGGAAGCGGCGGCCAAGGTGACGGTGGTGAAGACCCGTTCGCGGCTGGCGTCGCTGAAGGCGCAGGCCGAGGCGGTGGAGGCGGAAGTCGGGGGCGTTCCTACGGCGGGTGTTGCTGCGCCGGACCTTGCTGCGCCGGTGGCCGAAGCCGTGCCTGCGGTCGACGCCGCACCAGTCGTCGACGCCGCGCCGGTCGTCGAGCAGGCTGCGCCGGTCGCCGCTCCCGTCGTTGCTGCTGCCGCCGAGCCTGTCGCCGCCGCTGAAGGCGATGCGCCGGAAGCCGACCCTGGCTACACGGTACCGACCACGCCGGCGGTCGCCCCGGTCATCGTGCGCAAGCGCACCTCGAAGCTGGCCGCACTGAAGGCCGCCGAAGAGCCGGCGCCTGCCGTGGCCGCCGTCGCCGTTCCGGCGCCTGCCGCAGCCGCCGTCGCCGCCGTTGCCGAAGCCGCCCCGAAAGTCGTGCGCACCCGGACCCGCCGCGTCGAGCCGGGCGCGGCGTCGGGCGCCACCGCCATCGCGACCGCCGGCAGCACCGTCAGCAAGACCACCGACGCCGCCGCGCTGGCCGCGATCGATACCTCGGGCTACCTGCTGCCGCAAGTCAAAGTGCCGGGCCGCCGTGGCCGCAAGCCGAGCGAATTCATGCCGGAGAACGACGAAGTCGCGGCGCTGAACGCCGTCGAGCGCGCTGAACTGAAGGCCGTCTCCAAAGCGCGCGAGCGCAAGGCCAAGGGCATCGCCAACCTGAGCGAGGAAGGCTTCTCGAACGAGGAACTGGAAAAACGCCGCCAGCAGCTGCGTAACCTGATCAACATGGGCAAGGAGCGCGGTTACCTGACCCATGCCGAGATCAACGACCACCTGCCGGAAAACATCATCGATCCGGAAGCGATCGAAGGCATCATCGCCACCTTCAACGACATGGGCATCGCCGTCTACGAGCGCGCTCCTGAAGCGGAAATGATGCTGCTGTCGGATAACGCCGTGACGCCGACCAGCGAAGACGAAGTGGAAGCGGCCGCCGCGACCGCGCTGTCGACCGTCGACTCCGACTTCGGCCGCACCACCGACCCGGTCCGCATGTACATGCGCGAAATGGGCGCGGTGTCGCTGCTGACGCGCGAAGGCGAGATCGAGATCGCCAAGCGTATCGAAGGCGGCCTGAAGGACATGGTGCAAGCCATCTCGGCCTGCCCGATCACGATTTCGGAAATCATCGCGCTGTCGCACAAGATCGCCAGCGACGAGCTGAAGATCGACGAAGTCGTGGACGGCTTCGTCGACCTGAACGAAAACGCCGCCGCCACCACGCCGGCGCCGGCTGCCGCTTCGTCGGACGACGATGAAGAGGAAGAGGAAGAAGAGGACGAAGAAGAAGGCGGCGAAGCCAGCGGCGGCGCGGCCGGCTACTCGACCGAGCAACTGGCGCAGCTGAAGAAGAGCGCCCTGGAGAAGTTCAAGCTGATCGAAGAACAGTTCGACCGCATGGGCCACGCCTTCAAGAGCACCGGCTATGGTTCGGCTGCCTACGTGAAGGCGCAGGACATCATCTCGAACGAGCTGCTGGGCATCCGCTTCACGGCGAAGGTCGTGGAAAAGCTGTGCGACACCCTGCGCGGCCAGATGGACGAAGTGCGTTCGATCGAGCGTGCCGTGCTGGACATCTGCGTGAACCGCTGCGGCATGCCGCGCGCCCACTTCATCAAGGTCTTCCCGGGCAACGAAACCGACCTGGAATGGGGCGACCGCGAAGTCGACTGCGCCTACCCGTACAGCGCGGTGCTGAGCCGTAACCTGCCGGCCATCAAGGAACTGCAGCAGCGCATGATCGACCTGCAGGCGCGCGTGGCGCTGCCGCTGGCCGACCTGCGCAAGATCAACAAGCAGATGGCTGCCGGCGAAAAGCGTGCGCGTACCGCGAAGCGCGAAATGACCGTCGCCAACCTGCGCCTGGTGATCTCGATTGCGAAGAAGTACATCAACCGCGGCCTGCAATTCCTGGACCTGATCCAGGAAGGGAATATCGGCCTGCTGAAGGCGGTGGACAAGTTCGAGTACCGTCGTGGCTACAAGTTCTCGACCTATGCCACCTGGTGGATCCGCCAGGCGATCACGCGTTCGATCGCCGACATGGCCCGTACCATCCGCGTGCCGGTGCACATGATCGAGACCATCAACAAGATGAACCGCATCTCGCGCCAGATCATGCAGGAAACCGGCAGCGAGCCGGATCTCGCTACCCTGGCCGAAAAGATGGAAATGCCGGAGAACAAGGTCCGCGAGATCATGAAGATCGCCAAGGAACCGATTTCGATGGAAACCCCGATGGGCGAGGACGGCGATTCGCAGCTGGGCGACTTCATCGAGGACAACACGACCCTGGCGCCGCTGGACGCCGCGCTGCACGCGTCGATGCGCAACGTGATCAAGGAAGTGCTGGACTCGCTGACCCCGCGCGAAGCCAAGGTGCTGCGCATGCGTTACGGCGTCGAGATGTCGAACGACCACACGCTGGAAGAAGTGGGCAAGCAGTTCGACGTAACCCGCGAGCGGATTCGCCAGATCGAAGCCAAGGCCATGAGCAAGCTGCGTCAGCCTTCGCGTTCGGACAAGCTGAAGACCTTCCTGCACGAGAAATAAGCCGACTTCGGTCGAATGAGAATGCCGCCCCGTTTCGACCGGGCGGCATTTTTTTGTGCCCATTGACCTGTGGCCCGGGATGCTTATTGGCCTGCGGCCTGTTTCAATGGCGGCCTGCGGCCGAAACAGTACGGTGGGCACTCCGTGCCCACGCGGTACGCACGTGTCCGTAGCCACGGACAGGAAGGTGTCGCTCGTACAGCATGAGATGGACGTGGCTGCCGTTTGGGTTTGCGGGCGATGTTCCACCGCCGCAGGCAAAAGGATACGCACGCAGCTGCGTGGGCACGGGGTGCCCACCGTACGGTCAAGGCCGCAGGCCACAATCACGGCCGCAGGTCACAATCACAATCACGATCACAATCACGGCCGCAGGTCACAATCACAATCACGATCACAATCACGGCCGCAGGTCACAATCACAATCACAATCACGATCACGATCACGATCACGGCCGCAGGTCAGAATCACGATCACGGCCGCAGGCCGCCATTGGCGAAGGCCGTTGCGATCACGCGGCGCTCAGCCACTTTTCCGCAAACACCTCGGCCGGCACCGGCTTCCCGAAGTAATACCCCTGCGCTTCGCCGCACCCCAGCGAGCGCAGCGCCTGCGCCTGCGCGCCTTCTTCCACGCCCTCGGCAATCACCTCCAGCCCCAGGTTGCGCGCCATGCCGATGATGGTGGTGACGATGGTGTAATCATGGCGGTCGGTCAGCATGTCGCGCACGAACGACATGTCGATCTTCAGCTTGTCCGCCGGCAGCCGCTTCAGATACGCCAGCGACGAATACCCGGTCCCGAAGTCGTCGATCGCAATCGCAAACCCATCCTCGCGCAGGGTTGCCATGGTGCGGATCGAGCCTTCCATATCCGCCATCAACCCGCTCTCGGTCAGCTCCAGCGCCAGGCAGCCGGGCGCGATGCCGGCGGCGCCGGTGATGCCGCGGATGCTGGCCACCAGGTCGGCTTCTTCCAGTTGCTGGGCCGCGAGGTTGATCCACAGGCGCCCGGGGAAGCGCAAGCCGGCGTCGACCCAGGCGCGCATCTGGCGGCAGGCTTCGCCCAGCACCCAGCGCCCGAGCGCGCAGATCATGCCGCGGCTCTCGGCAATCGGGATGAACACACCGGGACTGACCCAGCCGCGCTGCGGATCGCGCCAGCGCAGCAGGGCTTCGGCGCCGATGGCGCGGCCGTTCGCCAAATCCACCTGCGGCTGGAAATGGAGCTGCAGCGCGCCGGCGGCCAGCGCGCTGGATAAGTCCTTGGCCAGTTCGATGCGCTCCAGCAGGCCCATGCTCATCTCCGGCTGGTAGAACATGAAGCCGCCGCCGGCCGCCTTGGCGCGGTACATGGCGATGTCGGCGCGTTTCAGCAGATCGTCCATGCAGGCGCCGTCGCGCGGGAAGGTGGCGATGCCGATCGACAGGCCCACCGGGAAGGTCTGGCTGTGCGTGGCCACCGGGTCCTGCATGGCGTCGACCAGGCGCCCGGCAATGCGCGCGGCCACCGCGGCGTCGGCGCGCTCGGCCACCACCACGAACTCGTCGCCGGCCAGGCGCGCCAGCACTTCTTCTTCGCGCAGCGCGGCCTGCAAGCGCCGCGCCACCTTCACCAGCACCTGGTCGCCGACGCCGTGGCCCTGCGTATCGTTGATCTCCTTGAAGCGGTTCAGGTCGAGGAACAGCACGGCGAGGGGATCCCCGGCCTGGGCCGCGCGTTCGAGCGCACTGGCCATGCGGTCGGTGAGCAGGGTACGGTTGGCCAGGCCGGTGAGGGTGTCGTACAGGGCCAGGTTGCGGATCTTTTCGTCGCTGGCCTTGCGCTGGGTGATGTCGGTATTGATGACCAAAAAGGCTTTCGGCCACTCCTCCTCGTCGCGCACCAGGGTCCAGTAGCCTTCCACCGTGAGCAGGGCGCCATCCTTGCGCCGCTGGGCGATCTCGCCGCTCCATTCTCCTGCCTCCAGCGTGATCTTCACCACCGCGCTTGATGCGGCCGGGCCGTCGCGGTACAGCCAGTGGTCGATGCGGTGGCCCAGCACTTCCTCGCTGCTCCAGCCGTACAGGCGCTGGGCGCCCTTATTCCAGAACTGCACGCGGCCGTCGATGCCGCGCACGATGATGGCGTCGCGCGCCTTGTCGAGCAGCGAGGCCTGGTCGCGGTAGCGCGCGGCATGGTGGCGCGCTTCGTCGCGCAGGCGCTGCTCCTCGGTCACGTCTTCGGCCATCACCAGCAGGCGCCGTTCGCCCTCGGCCAGCACGATCGCCTCCATCGCCACGCGCAGGTGCTTGTCGCCGAGGTCGACGCCGATGCCGTGGCGGGTGTCGCCGGCGGCCAGCAGGGAAGCAGCCAAATCACGAATCGCCGATTTCGGGATCACCGCGCCGAAGTCCTGGCCGCGCATCTGCGCTTCGTCGGCCAGGCCGACGATGTCGCAAAAGGCGCGGTTCATGCTCTGGATGTAGAGCTCGCCGTCGAGCACCATCAGCCCGGTCGGCAGGCTGGCGACGATGGCCTCGGCATAGCGCTGCAGGGCAAGCATGGCGCGCCGGTCGGTGATGTCGGTGAGGGCGCCGGCGACGCGGATCGCGTAGCCGGCCGCGGTGCGCTGGGCGTGGCTGAGGGCGCGGAACCAGCGGTATTCGCCGCTCTTGCAGCGCAGGCGGTAGGTGACGTCGTAGGGCGTCCGGCCGCTGCGGTCGTGGATGTGGGCGGTGAAGGCGGTAACCGTCGGCAGCACGTCGTCGGGGTGCAGCAGTTTCAGGAGGCTGGCCAGGCCGTTCGGCAGTTCGCCCGTGTCGCCATAGCCGACCATGCGCCGCACCTGCTCGGACCAGATGAATTCGTTGGCCGGGTCCATCAGCTTGCGCTTGCCCAGTTCCACGTCCCACAGGCCGTCGCTGGTCGATTCGCGCAGCAGCGCGAAGCGGGCCTGCAGGCGCTCGTGGGCATCGCGCAGGGTGGCGAGGTCGGCAAGCGCCGCGCTGCCCGTGCGCCGCGCCAGGCCGAGGCGTTGGCGCAGGCGCGCACCGAGCGGGTTCCCGGGTCGTTTCGAAAGAGGACGCACTGGTCACCTCGTGATGGGCTGGTGGGCGGAAGCGGGAAGTATGAACGCCGCCTCTCGCATTGTCTCCGTGCAATTGGCTCAACATTAAAGAATGCTGATGTTGGTCAAAATGCACCGTTGCAGCGCATGCGCAACGTTTCTTTGTCACCCTGCAAATACCCAAATTGAATAAGGTTGACCAGCTTGCCGCGCTCGGGAGACCATGCACTTGAGCAATTTTCCTCTTCTAACAGACCCTTCCCATGTTCGCCCGACTCCTACGCCGCTCGTCCATCAAGACCAGGCTCATGCTCGGCATGGCCGCCTGCCTGCTGCTTTTCATCGCGATTTCCGCTGCCCTCAGCGTCAGCCTGACCGGCCGCGGCATGCGCGCGCGCGTCGTCAACCACGAGTTGCCGGCCGTGGTCGGCGAGATCCGCAACGACGTCCTGCGCCAGATCACCGGCCCCTTGAGCGCCTCGCTTGGCGTTGCCGGCAATACCTATGTGCAGGCCTGGGAACGGGCTGGCCTGGACGACGCAGGTCTCGACGCATGGCGTACCTACGCCGCGCGCCTGAAGGCCGACAACAAGGCCGCCACCGTGTTCTGGGCCTCGCCCTCGACCCTGAAGTTCATGGACGAGAGCGGCTTGAGCTATATGCTGGAAAAGGACAATCCGCGCGACGCCTGGATGAGCAAGTTCCTCGCCAGCGGCCAGGCCCACGAACTGAACATGAACGCCGATCCCAAGACCGGCGAACTCAAGCTCTTCATCAATACCCGCGCCGACGCCGGCGACGGCAAGCTGGCGGTGGCCGGTCTCGGCCTGTCGATCAATGCGCTCGGCGAGGCGGTGCGCGCCTACAAGGTCGGCGCGTCGGGCTACGTGTACCTGGTGCGCGAGGACGGCACCATCCTGCTGCACCGCGACGCCGCCCTGGCCGACGGCGCGCACAACATGAAGGACCTGCCGGGCTTCGGGCCGGATCTGGTGGCGGGCCTGCTCGGAAAAGCGAAGTTCGCGCATGCCGCCCACGCCTCGGCGCAGGGCGAGATGATCGTGGCCTCGTCGTATATCCCCGAGCTGGGCCTGTACGTCATCGCCGAGGTGCCGGAAAGCGAAGTGCTGGGCGAACTGACCCGCTCGACCCTGCTGGCGAGCCTGGCGGCCGGCGTGATCGGCGGCGGCATCGGCCTAGTGCTGATCTTCCTGATCAGCCGCGCGATCGCCGCGCCGGTCTCGCGCGCCGCCGCCATGCTCGACGAGATCGCCGACGGCAAGGGCGACCTGACGCGCCGCATGCCGGTCGAGAGCGAGGACGAAGTCGGCCAGCTGGCCGACGCCTTCAACCGCTTCGTGTCGTCGCTGAACCGGACCATGAGCGAGGTGCGCGACAGCACCCACGCGATTGCCGGCGCCTCGGCCGAAATCGCGGCCGGCAACCTGAACCTGTCGAGTCGTACCGAAGCCCAGGCATCCAGCCTGGAAGAGACGGCCGCCGCGATGGAGGAATTGACCTCGACCGTACGCCAGAATGCCGACAATGCGCGCCAGGCGAACCAGCTGGTGATGTCGGCCAGCGGCCAGGCGCGCGCAGGCGGCACGGTGGTGGGCGATGTGGTGGCGACGATGGGCGCCATCTCCGACAGCTCGCGCAGGATCGCCGACATCATCGGCGTGATCGACGGCATCGCCTTCCAGACCAACATCCTGGCGCTGAACGCGGCGGTGGAAGCGGCGCGCGCCGGCGAGCAGGGGCGCGGCTTCGCGGTCGTCGCCTCCGAAGTGCGCAGCCTGGCCCAGCGCTCGGCGGCGGCGGCCAAGGAGATCAAGGATTTGATCGGGGCCTCGAGCGAGCAGGTGGAGGCGGGCGCGCGCCTGGTCGACACGGCCGGCGCCACCATGACCGGCATCGTCCAGGCGGTGCAGCGCGTGGCCGACCTGATGAGCGAGATCGACGCCGCCAGCAGCGAGCAAAGCCAGGGTATCGGCCAGGTGAATGTGTCGATCGCGGCCATGGACGACGTGACCCAGCAGAATGCGGCGCTGGTCGAGGAAGCGGCG
The DNA here is from genome assembly GCF_030411995.1 of Massilia sp. YIM B02769. GTDB lineage: Bacteria > Pseudomonadota > Gammaproteobacteria > Burkholderiales > Burkholderiaceae_D > Telluria. The sequence continues at coordinate 256,239 of NZ_JASNRC010000010.1, read as the reverse complement.
GCGGCAGCGGGCGCGCTGGAAGAGCAGGCGGCCAGGCTGGCGCAGGTGGTGAGCGGCTTCAAGCTGGAAGAAGAGGGCGGGGCGGTGCTGGTGGCGCAGGCGCCGGTGCGCAAGCTGCTCGGCCGGTGATCGCATCGCGCCGTCCGAGAGCACGGGTGGTGGGTTCAAGAACCCACCCTACCGCGATATGTAGGGTGGGTTCTTGAACCCACCAGGCAGGACTGTCCGCGGCTCTGCCTTTCCGGACATTCCTGTCCACATTCTCCCGCGCGCCGCTGCGATTTAACAATCCTCCCGGCTTGCGTGCGCGCCGTTTCGCGGCATCTGACTATGATGCAGCGATGCGCGAAGACTATTCCTATGCAGTATTTACCTGCACAAAAGCCCGCTGTCCCGGGGAATTGTGTATCAGGGTCGCGCACGATTGCCCTGCCTATTGTGGATTTCCCGTAATCCGTCGCAGCGCTGCAACTGTTACATGGCCGTTTTGTATCAACCATGTATCTGCCTCCCGTGCGCGCGTGTTTCCGTGTAGCATCGCCCCCTTTTTGAAAGTTCCACCACACGCGCGCCCGGCCGGGCGTGACGTCATTACCGAGAACTGTTATGTCTGACGAAACCAAATCCCCCTCCCGCCGGAGCCTGATCAAGAGTCTGGTCTTCGTGCCGATGGGCGTCGGCGTTGCCGGCGCCATCCAGGGCGTCACCGGCGCCAGCGCCAGCACGACGACCACGGCCGAAGGCAAGCCCGACGACTACAAGCCGACCTTCTTCAATGCCGATGAATGGCGCTTCCTCGGCGCCGCCGTCGACCGCCTGATCCCGCACGACGAACACGGTCCGGGCGCCGTCGAATCCGGCGTGCTGGAATTCCTCGACCGCCACATGCAGACCCCGTACGCCAATGGCGGCCTGTGGTACATGCAGGGCCCGTTCCTGGAAGCGGCGCCCGAGTTCGGCTACCAGGGCAAGCTGCCGCTGCGCGACATCCTGCGCGTCGGCATCAAGGCGATGGACGCCCACTGCACCGCCAACTTCTCGGGCAAGCGTTTCGCCGACCTGGGCGTGGCCAAGCAGGAAGCCCTGCTCAAGGATGCCGAAGCCGGCAAGATCAAGCTGGAAAACATCTCGGCCAAGCTCTTCTTCAGCAACTTGCTGAACGAAACCCGCAACGGCTACTTCGCCGACCCGCGCCACGGCGGCAACAAGAACATGGGCGCCTGGAAGATGATCGGCTACCCGGGCATGCGCGCCGATTACCTCGACTGGGTCGAGGTACGCGACAAACCGTATCCGATCGGACCGGTGGACCTGGCAGGACGCAGAGGATAACAAGAACATGGCAATCGTAAAAAACAAAGTAGACGTCGTTATCGTCGGCATGGGCTGGACCGGCGCCATCATGGCCAAGGAACTCACCGACGCCGGCCTGAATGTGGTCGCGCTCGAGCGCGGCCCGGACCGCGACACGCAAACCGATTTCTCCTACCCGCGCGTGGTCGACGAGCTCGAAGGCTCGGTACACCGCAAGTACCTGCAGTCGCTGAACCAGGAAACCGTGACCATCCGCCACGGCATCAACGACACCGCCGTGCCTTACCGCCAGATGGGTTCGTTCAAGCCGGGCACCGGCGTCGGCGGCGCCGGCAGCCACTGGTCGGGCGCCCACTTCCGCGCCCTGCCGGAAGACTTCAAGGTGCGTTCCAACCTGGAGCAGCGCTTCGGCAAGAACTTCATCCCGGCCAACATGACGGTGCAGGATTTCCCGGTGACGTACGAAGACCTGGAACCGCACTTCGACCACTTCGAATACGTGTGCGGCACCTCGGGCAAGGGCGGCGTCATCAACGGGCAGATCGTCGAAGGCGGCAACCCGTTCGAGGGTTCGCGCAAGCGCGACTACCCGCTCGGCCCGAACCCGAGCTACCTGGGTGCCGAATGGTTTTATAAAGCCGCGCGCGAAATGGGCTACCACCCGTTCCCGATCCCGGCCTCGAACGCCTCGGCTCCGTACATCAATCCGTACGGCTGCCAGATGGGCCCGTGCAATGCCTGCGGCTTCTGCTCGGACTACGGCTGCCTGAACTATTCCAAGGCCAGCCCGAACGTCAACATCCTGCCGGTGCTGCGCACCCGCGAGAACTTCACCCTGCGCACCCACGCGCAAGTGCTGAAGGTGAACCTGACCGCCGACAAGAAGATGGCCACCGGCGTGTCCTACCTCGACGCGGAAGGCCGCGAAACCGAACAGCCGGCCGACCTGGTCCTGCTGTGCGCGTTCTCGCTGTTCAACGTGCACATGATGCTGGTGTCGGGCATCGGTACCCCGTACGACCCGGTGTCGAAAACCGGCAACGTCGGCAACAACTACTCGTACCAGAACCTGAACCGCGTCTCGCTGTTCTTCGACGAGACCGTGCAGGCCAACCAGTTCATCGGTATCGGCGGCGCCGGCACCACCTTCGACGACCTGAACGGCAACCGCAACGATTCGTCCAAGACCGGCTACATCGGCGGCGGCATCATCTGGGCGCGCCAGCCGGGCGCCGGCCCCGTGCGCGGCATCGCCACGCCGCCGGGCGTGCCGGCCTGGGGCAGCGAATGGAAGAAGGGCGTGAAGGAAGCCTTCCGCCACTCGTTCTATTACGAAGTGCAGGGCTCCTGCATGTCGTACGACGACGCCTACCTGAGCCTGGACCCGACCTACAAGGATGCGTTCGGCCGTCCGCTGCTGCGCATGACCTTCGACTGGCACGACAACGAGATCAAGGCTTCGCAGTACCTGGTCGAGAAAGCCACCGACATGTGCAAGGTCCTGGGACCGAAGGCGATGAAGGGCGACGCCAAGAAGGACGGCTCGCACTACAACATCACCCAGTACCAGTCGACCCACACCTGCGGCGGCGCGATCATGGGCGTGAACCCGAAGACTTCGGCCCTGAACAAGTACCTGCAGTCCTGGGACGTGCCGAACGTGTTCGCGCCGGGCGCCAACGCCTTCCCGCAGAACAACGGCTACAACCCGACCGGCATGGTGGGTGCACTGACCTACTGGTGCGCCAAGGCTGTTCGCGAGCTGTACATCAAAAACCCGGGCCCGCTGGTGCAGGCATAAGACGCAAGGATGAGCATGAGTTCCAAGAAAAAAATCCTGGCCGGCGTCGTCGGCGTGGGCGCCCTGGTGTTCGTTGGTGCGCTGGCCTACGCGCTGATCCCGACCGAGACCCGCGACATCGGCGCGGGTCCGCAAGTGGCGGCCGGTAGCGCCGAAGAGAAGCAGCTGATCGAAGCGGGCCGCTACGTGGCTGTCGCATCCGACTGTATCGCCTGCCACACCGCGGGCAACGGCAAGCAGTATGCCGGCGGCCGTGGCATCGAGTCGCCGATCGGCACGATGTACGCCACCAACATCACGCCGGACAAGAAGACCGGTATCGGCAACTACACGCTGAACGACTTCGACCGCGCGGTCCGCCATGGCATCAAGCCGGGCGGCGGCACGCTGTACCCGTCGATGCCTTACCCGTCGTACGCGAAGATGAGCGACCAGGACCTGCGCGCCCTGTACGTTTACTTCATGAAGGGCGTGGCGCCGGTGGAAGCGGAAAACCGTGCAAGCGATATTCCGTGGCCGCTGTCGATGCGCTGGCCGCTGTCGATCTGGCGCAAGCAGTTCGCGCCGGCGGTGGCGCCGGTCGACACCAGCAAGTACGCCGACGCGAATATCGCGCGCGGCGCCTACCTGGTGCAAAGCCTGGGCCACTGCGGCAGCTGCCATACCCCGCGCTCGAACACCATGAGCGAGCTGGCGCTTGACGAATCCGGTCCGGAGTACCTGTCGGGCGGTCCGCTGATCGACGGCTGGCTGGCCATCAACCTGCGCGGCGACAAGGTCGGCGGCATGGGCGCCTGGAGCCAGGAAGACATCGTCGCCACCCTGAAGAGCGCACGTAACAGCCACACGGCTGTCGTCGGCGGTCCGATGAACGACGTGGTCTCGCACAGCACCCAGCACATGACGGATGCCGACCTGAACGCGATGGCGGCCTACATCAAGACGCTGCCTGCGACGGGCAAGACGAAAGCGACCTACACGGTGAGCGACACGACAGCGAAGGAACTGTTCGCCGGCGTCGAGAAGAACCGCGGCGCCCAGCTCTACCTGGACAACTGCGCGGCCTGCCACCGTACCGACGGCAAGTCGAACCAGATCGTGTTCCCTGCGCTGCCGGGCAACCCGACCGTGCTGCAGGATGATCCGACTTCGCTGATCCGCGTGGTCCTGGCCGGTAGCCGCCTGCCATCGACCAAGACCGCACCGTCGGACCTGGGCATGCCGGGCTTCGCATGGCGCCTATCGGACGACGAGGCCGCGCAACTGGTGACCTTCGTGCGCCAGAGCTGGGGTAACAACGCCGCCACCGCCACCGCTTCGCAAGTCGAGAAGGTCCGCAAGGGCATGGACGAGCAGGAGCTGAAAGCCGGTAATGTGACCTCGCTGGAAGAAATGCGCAAGATTACGGGTGCGGAGCAGAAGGTGCACTAAGCCGTTGACGCTTGCAGGCCGGCGTGACCGGTCTGCTGCCGAAGATGCCGCCTGGGCTATTCGCCCCGGCGGCATTTTTTTTCGTCTGCGAACAAACCGCCGCAGCCAGTCCGGGCATCGAACATGGCTTCAGCTTGTGCTTGTGCGATTCCTTTGCGGCATGGCCGAGGAATCGCACTACCACATGCATTCGCCTTCCGACACCTCGAGCGACAAGGACAAATAGCTTTGCGCCCGTTCCTGGATACAGCTGTCGAACTGCGCCTGGAAGGCCGGCATGGCGCCTGCCGGGGAAGCCAGGATGGCCGCGAGGCCGGCCGCCGCTGCTCCCTGGACGGCGCATTGCTGGATATCGTTCTGGATGCCGGCGACCGTGGGCGTCTCGACAACAGCGTAGGCGTGGACTCTTTGTTCGGCCGTGACCACGGTCGGTGAGGGCGTGCCGAAGATGCCGTCGTTACGCCATTCAACCTTCGAGCATGGCGTGATGTTGCCCCAGCCTAGCTCGACCCTGGTCGTTTCTGCAGCGGCCTGGCTGCAGAGGCTGGCGGCCAGCAGGGCGAGAGTGCTGCATGCGATCCGAGACATGATGATCCCCTTTCTCAAGCGTGCGTTCCGAAGTGGTTCCTGCTCGTCGAGACACATCCCTTATTCGAGGGTGTATCCCGGTGGGGGGATAAGGCATGTTCGTTTTTGATGATTAGACCGGGTTACAGACGCCGAGTTGCGCGCGACCGTGTGCCGATGCCGGGCGGCCCGGATCGATGGCGGCAGACAAAATGCTTGCCACGAGAGCAAGGCCGTCTCTACACTGCGAGGTCCCGTTTGCTTGCCACCGGCGACAATGCGGGGCGAAGGCGCAGCCAAATCCCGATGAGGCCGGGGCAATTCGATCAACAGTCAACACAATGGAGAGTCACGATGCGGATGGTGTTGTTGTTCCTTGTACTGGCATTGGCCAATATCGCATCGGCGAAAACGCCTTACCAGATGCGCGATGTCGTGCTGCTGCAGCCTGATGCCGTTCTGCATGAGCGGATCATGCCGAGTGCACTGGCACCATACATCCGCTCGGTGAACGCCGTTGCGGGCGAGGTGCTGGCGGGTGAACAACGTGAACCGGCGGGCGGCTTCCTGGTCCTTGCGATCCGGCCTGGCAATCAGTCCGCCGCATGGCTCGATATCCGGCCCGGCTTGCCATCCGGCCTGGCGCAGGTGCTGGTTTCGCGGCTGCGCGCGATTCCACCTCCCACGGTCGAGAAAGGGGCCGTCATCTTTGCCATACGTGCTGGTTTGTGGGGCGGTACGCCTTCGACAGAGAGTATGCCTGCGGTGACAGAGTGGACGGAAGCAGCCGCGAAGGCGGGAGCGCCGCTCCCGATCGACGAGCTGGTCGAACGCACATGGCCGCGCTAGTACGCCGACCGGCGACACATGCCGACAACGCCCAGCCAGTCGCGTTTGCGCGGCGGCCACTTCGGCGTACCCAGGTTAGCCAAGATTGCCCAGGTGCGAATGCGCGCCGTACGCAAGGCTCAGCACCGTCGTGCCGTCAGTCAGGAGCATCATCACCGGTTCGATGCCATTCCCTTGCCGGCCCTTGAATATCGTGCCTGCCAACCGGAACGCGCCGACATCAGGATTGGGAGAACTGACCTCTGCTTCGATGTCATCGCCATCGAAGCGCGCATCGATCCAGTGATAGATCCCGTCATCCTGCGCATGGTAACGCAGCGTCGCACGCCATCCTTTCGCGTCGAGATCGATTTCGGCATAGCCATTCGTCGTGATCCACCGGCCGTGTATATCCGCTGACATGACCCAGTTCCAACGCTGCATGCCGACCCTCCTATATGTTGTTGCGGGTCGCCAGCCAGCACAGGATCGCGCCGCCGTAGACCATGGCCGCGCCCTGCCAGAAGGCCAGGGACAACGGTGCGCGCAGCAGCAGCGTCGAGAGCGCCGCCGAGAACACCGCGATGAAGTAGGACGCGCCAGCCAGGACCGTCACGTTCCCGTGGAGGATGCCCACGTTCCAGGCGCCGTAGCCGAATCCCATCGCGCCAGCGGCCAGCACGAGGTAGACGACCGCTTCCAGACTGAAGTCCATGGCGCCGCCACCTTCGAGCAGGTACTTGATCCACAAGGTGATCGACACCAGGATGAAGAACAGCGTCACGCCGTTCTTGCCGTTGGCGATGCGCGCCGTCACGGTGCAGTAGGCGGCCCAGATCAATGCGCCGGCAAAAGCCAGGCCGTAGCTGAGCGGGCTGTCGCGCACATTAGCCAGCATGCCGGCGACATCGAAGCCGCCGTCGCCGCCCAGCACCCAGCAGATGCCGACGATCGACAGCGCGAAGCCGGGCACGATCAGCCAGTTGGCGCGCTGGCGGTTGAACAGGATGGCGGCGATCACGGTGAAGGTCGGCCACAAGTAGTTGACCATGCCAACCTCGATGGCCTGGCGCGCCGTGCTGGCGTAACCGATCGACAGCGCCAGGCACAGCTCATAGCTCACGAACAGCAGGCTGCCCCAGGCCAGGTAGCGGCGCGGGAATTCGCTCAGCTTCACATGCCCGACCGACAGCAGCAGGAAAACGGAGGCCAGGCTGTACATCATGGCCGCACCGCCAGTGGGGCCGAGGTGATCGCTGACGCTGCGGATCAGGCCGACGATGGCGCTCCACAGGAGAATCGCCACCAGTCCGATCAGGGTTGCCTTGTTCGTGCCGTGCATGCCGCCTACTCCAGCCTGATCGCCATGTCGAAGATCCAGGTACGGCGAATTTCGATCACGTCGTACTGGCGGGCGAGGGCAGGCGGGAATTTGCCGTAGGGCGCCTGGTTGGCCACCACCTGCTCGATGGCCGCATCGAGTGCGCGGTTGCCGCTGGAGACGACAAACGTCACCTTCTCGACCGAGCCGTCGGCGCGTACGGCCACCGTGACGATGGGCTGCGCATGCGGCTGTTTCACCAAGTCGCGCACGGCGTCGAACGACTGGTTCATTTCGATCTTGTGGCTCATGGCCTGCGCGTACTGGACCATCTCGGCATTCGGGTCGCTGCGGCCGAACAGCCAGCCGCGGCGCAGGCTGCTGGTCGTGGGCGGGAGCTTGGCCGCGGCGTCGCGCTTGGCGGCTTCTTCGTTCAGCTGCCTGCCGATGGCGCGCAGGCGTTCTTCGCGCCGTGCTTCCTGTTCGGCTTTCTCGCGCTGGGCCAGGGCCAGCTTCTCCTGGGCCTGGCGCGCCTGTTCCTGTCCTGCCTGTTCCTGTCTTGCTGCTTCCTGGCGCGCAGCTTCCTGGGCGAGGGCTTCCTGACGTGCGGCTTCACGCCCGGCGGCTTCGCGGCGCGCGGCTTCCTGCTTTTGCGCTTCCAGCTGGGCCAGGCGCGCTTGCTCCTGGCTCACCGCTTCCTGGCGGGCGGCCTCGCGTTGCATGCTTTCCTGGCGTGCCGCTTCCTGTGCGATAGCTTGCTGTCGCGCGGCCTCGCGCTGGGCGGCGTCGCGGCGGGCGGCTTCCTGTCTTTCGGCTTCCAGCTGCGCCAGGCGGGCTTGCTCCTGGCGTGCGGCCTCGGCGCGTGCGGCTTCTTGGCGCGCCTGCTCGGCCAGGCGGGCCTGTTCCTGCTCCTGTGCTACGCGGCGCTGCGCCTCTTGCTGGGCCAGGGCCTGGCGTGCGGCCTCCTGGCGTTCGGCTTCGGCCTTTGTCGCCTGCTCGGCCTGCCTGCGTTGTTCCTGGCGCGCCGCTTCGAGCTGGGCCTGACGGGCTTCTTCCAATCGCAGGGCATCCAGGCGTGCAGCTTCGACGCGTGCGGCTTCCGCCTGTTGCCGGACCTGCTCCAGCCGCGCGGCCTCGCGCTCGGCGTTTTCCTTTTGGACGAGGGCAAGGCGATCGGCTTCGCGTTGGGCTGCCTCGGCGCGGGCGGCTTCCTCGCGACGCTGTTCCTGCTCGGCTGCTGCGTCAGGCTGGGTGTCGGCGGTGCGCGGCAGGGTGATCGCCGGTTTCGGGGCAGGCGGCGCTGGAGGAGCTGGAGGCGCTGGTGCCGGCGCGGGTGCTGCGGGCGGCGTTGCCTCGATCACCGGAGCAGGCGCGGGCACTGACATCGACGCCGGTTTCTCCGTGTCGCTGCGTTTCGGCGTGGCGGTGAGGGCCGGTGTCGAAGGCTGCCGTTCCGGCGTGGCGTGGGGTGTGGCGGCGGGCGCCGGCGGTGTGGGCTGGGCCGGGGCGAGCGAAATACGTAAATCGTTGGCGGCGAGCCGGCGTTCTTCCCAGGGGAAGTGCAGGCCGGGCAGGCCGAAGGCTTCACCACCCAGCGTGAGGCTCAATAGCAGCGCGTGCGCGATCAGGGAGATCGCGATCGCAAGGTGCAGGCGTCTTGGGCCGGGAGGGGTGAAGGGAATGGCTCTCAAATTCCGAGGGGCGTTGGTTGAAACCTGGCGATATTAGCAGTTCTGCAGCAAGCGCAGCGTATAACGGCTGAGCAGGCTGCGGCGATCGACGCGTGGAGTGATTCAGTCCAGTGGACTGAATCACGAGCCGTCCACCCTACATTCGACGCTTAGCCGGTATTGCGCAAACCGGCGGCCACGCCATTGATCGACAGGTGGATCCCGCGGTGCACGCGCGGGTCCATCTCGGCGCCGCCGTCTTCGCCCGCCTTGCGCGACATCGCGCGGTGGCGGTGGATCAGCTCGACCTGCAAGTGGTTCAGCGGGTCGAGGTAGGCGAAGCGGTTCTGGATCGAGCGGGCCAGCAGCGGGTTGCCGGCCAGGCGTTCGCCGGCGCCGGTGACCGCTTCCAGGCGGCGGATGGTTTCGCCGTGTTCCGCCGCGATGCGTTTGAAGATGCGTTCGCGCAGCGCCGCATCCGGCACCAGCTCGGCGTAGCGCGAGGCAATCGCCAGGTCGGTCTTGGCCAGCACCATGTCCATGTTCGAGAGCAGGGTGGCGAAGAAGGGCCACTCCTTGAACATCTCCTGCAGCGTGGCCAGGCGTTCATCCGCGGTGCCCTCTTGCTGGCCGTCCTCCAGCCAGCCGGCGACCGCCGACCCGAAACCGTACCAGCCCGGCAGCAGCAGGCGGCACTGGCCCCAGGAGAAGCCCCAGGGAATCGCGCGCAGGTCTTCGATGCGGCGAGTCGACTTGCGCGAGGCCGGGCGCGAGCCGAGGTTCAGCTCCGCGATCTCGGCGATCGGCGTGGCGGCGAAGAAGTAGTCGGTGAAGCCCGGCGTCTCGTAGACCAGGTTGCGGTAGGCTTTATAGGCACGCTCGGACAGCTCGGCCATCACGCCCTCGAAGCGCGCCAGGCGCTCGGCCTTGTCGCCTTCCTGCGGGTGCGGGGTCAGGCTCGCCTCCAGCGTGGCCGCCACCAGCAGCTCCAGGTTGCGCCGGCCGATCTCGGGGTTCGAGAACTTCGAGGCGATGATCTCGCCCTGTTCGGTCAGGCGGATCTGGCCGTTCACGGTGCCCGGAGGCTGCGCCAGGATCGCCTGGTAGCTCGGGCCGCCGCCGCGGCCGACGGTGCCGCCGCGGCCGTGGAACAGGCGCAGCTTCACCTTGGCGCGTTCGAAGACTTCCACCAGTTTCAGCTCGGCCTGGTACAGCTCCCAGTTCGAGGTCAGGAAGCCGCCGTCCTTGTTCGAATCCGAGTAGCCGAGCATGACTTCCTGCAGCCGGCCCTGGTGCTCGATCACGCGCGCCACCGGCGGCAAGGCCATCCATTCTTCCATGATGGCGGCCGCACGCTGCAAATCGGGAATGGTCTCGAACAGCGGGATCACCATCACGTCGGACCGGCCCTGCGACACGTGCAGCAGGCCGCCTTCCTTCTGCAGCAGCAGCACTTCCAGCAGGTCGGACACCGCCTCGGTGTGCGAGATGATGTAGTTGCGGATCGCACGCGCGCCGTAGCGCTGGCGGATCTCGCGGGCGGCGCGCACGATGGCCAGTTCCGATTCGGTTTCCTCGGAATAGCTTTCGTAGGGCGTGTACAGCAAACGCGGTTGCGCCAGTTCGGCCAGCAGCAGTTTCACCTTGTCGTCTTCCGACAGCGCCGCGTAGTCGGCTTCGACACCGGCCTTTTCGAACATCTCGGCCAGCACGCGTTCGTGCACGTCCGAGGTCTGGCGCATGTCGAGCGAGGCCAGGTGGAAGCCGAAGATGCGCGCCGCGCGCATCAGGCCCGCCAGGCGCGGCAGGATCAGCATGGCGCCGTGGTTGGCGCCCAGCGAGTCGGCGATGACCTGCAGGTCTTGCGCGAACTCGTTGGCGTCGGCATACGGCTCGGCGTGGCCGACTTCCTTGCGCAGGATGTTGGTCGCGCCGAGTTCGCGCGCGCTGGCGGCCAGGCGCGCGTACATGCCGATCAGGGCGCGGCGGTAGGGTTCGTCCTCGCGGTGCGGCGACTGGTCGGTCGAGCGCTCGGCCAGCGACTGCATGGCGGGCGTGATGTCGACCATCAGCGTGGAGGTCGACAGCTCGGCGCCGAGCGTGTGCACCTCGTCCAGGTACCAGTCGAGGATGGTGGTGGCGTGGCGCATCACGGCGTGGCGCATGGTGCCGGCGTTGACGTTCGGGTTGCCGTCGCGGTCGCCGCCGATCCAGCTGCCCATCTGCACGTAGGCATTCTCGCCCAGTTGCGCCGGCGCGCCGTGGTACTGGACGCCGATCTCGTCCTCGATGTCGTCGTACAGCGCAGGCAATTCGCGCAGGAAGGTGATGCGGTAGTAGGAGAGGGCGTTCTCGATTTCGTCGGCCACCGTCAGCTTGGTGTAGCGCAGCATGCGCGTTTGCCACAGGGTGGCGATCCGGGCGTGCATCAGCTGCAGGTTGCGCACCTGCTCCTTGGGCGTGAGCGGCTGGTCGCGTTCGGCCAGCAGGCGCGCGATGTCGTGCTCGGCGTCGAGGATGCTTTTACGTTGCACCTCGGTCGGGTGGGCGGTGAGCACCGGCGAGATCAGGGCGTCCTTGAAGAAGCGCTCCACCGTGTTTTGCTCGACGCCGGCGGCGCGGAGTTTACCGAGGGCGTAGCCGACGCTGCCTTCGCGCGGCGGCGAGCCGTTCAGCAGGTGGGTGCGGCGGCGCCGGTTGTGGTGCTGGTCTTCGGCGATGTTGGCCAGGTGCGAAAAGTACGAGAAGGCGCGCACCACCGAGATGGTCTGGTTGCGCGTCAGCTTGTGCAGCAGCGCCGTGAGTTCCTGGCCGGCCTCGGGATCGGCGTCGCGGCGAAAGCGCACGGCGGTCTGGCGGATGGTCTCGACCACGTCGAAGACGGCGTCGCCTTCCTGGTCGCGCAACACGTCGCCGAGCAGGCGGCCGAGCAGGCGGATATCTTCTTTCAGCGGGGCGTCCTTGTCGGCGCCGGCGAGGGTGTCAGGTGCAACAGGTTTGTCCATATCGACCACTAGTTCTCTATTGTTGGAAACGCCGGGTTGTACGTGGCGGTCGGCCACGTTGAAGATGAAGCCCCATGCTAAAATTTATGGTCCTTTGCAAGGGCCGTCACTGGCATCGGCTGGTGAGCAACGACAGTGAAAGAATTTGTGTGAAAGCATCCGACATGACGCAGCAGGTGGAAGTGCCATCGCAATTGATTATCGCATCACGCGAGAGCCGCCTCGCCATGTGGCAGGCGGAGCACGTGCGCGACCGTCTCGCCGCATTATATCCAGATTGCCAAATTAGCATCCTCGGGATGACGACGCGTGGCGACCAGATCCTCGACCGCACCCTCTCGAAGGTGGGCGGCAAGGGCCTGTTCGTGAAAGAGCTTGAAGTGGCGATGGCCGAGAGCCGCGCCGACCTGGCCGTGCACTCCCTGAAGGACGTGCCGATGGACCTGCCGGAAGGTTTTGAACTGGCGGCCGTGCTCGAGCGCGAAGACCCGCGCGACGCCTTTGTCTCGAACGACTACGCCAGCCTCGATGCGTTGCCGCCCGGCGCCGTGGTCGGCACCAGCAGCCTGCGGCGCCAGGCCCTGATCGCCGCGCGCTACCCGCACCTGGTCATCCAGCCGCTGCGCGGCAACCTGGACACCCGCCTCGGTAAGCTCGACCGCGGCGATTATGCCGCCATCATCCTGGCCGCCGCCGGCCTCAAGCGCCTGGGCCTGCCGCAGCGTATCCGCAGCGTGCTGGAACCGGAATTGAGCCTGCCGGCCGCCGGCCAGGGCGCGATGGCGATCGAGATCGCCAGCGGCGAGCGTAGCGACGGCGTGGACTTGCGCGCGCTGCTGGCGCCGCTGAACCACGCGGACACCGCGCACGCCGTGATGGCCGAGCGCAAGGTCTCGAAAATCTTCGGCGGCAGCTGCCAGATCCCGCTGGCTGCGCACGCCACCGTCGACGGCGCCAACATGCACCTGCGCGCCATGGTCGCCACGCCCGACGGCAAGCGCAGCGCGCACGCCGAACTGACCGGCGCTGCAAACCAGCCGGAGCTGCTGGGCGAGCGTGTGTCCGCACTGCTGGATCAACAGGACGCGCGCGCGATCCTGGAAGCGATCAGGCAGGACGCCGCCAGCGATGCCTGACAAGGTCGTCATCACGCGCCCGCGCGCCCAGGCCGAGGGCCTGGCGCAGGCCGTCGCCGCCCTCGGGCGCACGCCAGTGCTGTTGCCGCTGCTGGAGATCGCGCCCCTGGCCGACCAGTCGGCGCTGCGCGCGGTGCTGGCCGGGCTGGATAACTATGCCCTGGTCGCCTTCGTATCCCCGAATGCGATCGACGCGGCGCTGGCCCATCTGCAGGAGCGGCTGGCGGCCTGGCCGCGCCAGGTGGCGCTGGCGGTACTGGGCGAGGGCAGCCGCGCCGCGCTGGCGCGTCATGGCCTCACCGAGGCGAACGCCACCATTGTCGGGCCGCAGGACCCGACGCGCAGCGATTCCGAGAACCTGCTGCATACCCTCGACCTGGCCGCCTTGCGCGGCAAGCGGGTGCTGATCGTGCGTGGCGAATCGGGGCGCGAGTTGATGGCCGAGGGCTTCCGGGCCGCCGGCGCCGAGGTCGACGTCGTGCCGGCTTACCGGCGCAGCGTGCCGGCATTGACCCCCGAATTGGCGGCGAGCTTGCGCGGGTTGCTGCTTGAGCCGAACGATTGGCTGCTGACCAGTTCCGAGGCGCTGCGCGGGCTGTTCGACCTCCTGGCGCTGGCCGATCCATCATTAGTGGCAAAAATGCAACAGCAGCATGTGATCGTTCCTCATGCGCGTATAGCGGAAACGGCCGCCGCCCTGGGATTGGCCCATGTCACGCTCACCGGCTCGGGCGACGAGCGCCTGCTTGCCGCGTTACAATCTAGAACATGAACGAATTGCCGAATCATCCAGAGCTGCCGTCGACGCAGCCCGCCGCAGCGCCCCTGGCGCCGGCCCCCGAATCCATCGCGCGTGCGCCGGTGCGCGGCCCCAGCCTGGCCGACTCCCTGATGCGTCCGCTGCCGCTGGCCGTGATCGCGCTGGCGGTGCTGCTGGTGGCCCAGACCTGGTCGAGCCACAGCCGCATCAACACGCTGCGCAGGGAAATGGCGACCAGCCTGCAAAAAGGCAACGAGATCAATGCCGAGACCGCTTCACTGGCGCGCGATGTCGCCGAGCAGTCGAAGGCCTTGCAGCTGAAGGTCGGAGTGCTGGAAAGCCGCCAGCTGGAAAGCCAGAGCCAGCAGCTGGCGCTCGAGCAGCTCTACCAGGACCTGTCGAAGAGCCGCGACGAATGGGCGCTGTCGGAAGTCGAGCAGGTGCTGTCGACCGCCAGCCAGCAGTTGCAACTGGCCGGCAACGTGCAGGGCGCGCTGATCGCTTTGCAGAACGCCGACCGCTCGCTGTCGCGTTCCGACAAGCCGCAGTTCATCACCGTGCGCCGCGCGATTGCCAGCGACATGGAAAAACTCAAGGCGCTGCCGGCCGTCGACCTGGCCGGCGTGGCCGTGCGCCTGGACAGTGTGATCGCCCAGGTCGACACGCTTCCGCTGGTGTCCGACGAGCAGCCGCTGCTGCCGGCCGCGCCGGTACGCGCCGGCCGCGTGCAGGCGCAACATGCCGCGGCGGCCGGCCCAGCCGGGGCGGCTGCGCCGGCGCCGCTGGGCGTGGGCGAGCGCATGGTGCAAACCTGGCGTAACTGGACCGAGGAGATGTGGGACGACATCCGCCAGCTGATCCGCGTGCGCAGCGTGAACACGCCGGATGCGCTGATGCTGTCGCCGGAGCAGCGCTATTTCGTGCGCGAGAACCTCAAGCTGCGCCTGCTGAACGCGCGCATGGCGCTGCTCTCGCGCGACGAGACCACCTTCTCGGACGACCTGACGTCGGCGCGCCAGACGCTGGAAAAATACTTCGACACGCGGGCGCGCACGACCCAGCAGGCGCAAAGCGCGCTGCGCCAGGTCCAGGCCAACAACCTGTCGATCGAGATGCCGACGCTGGCCGAGAGCCTGAACGCCGTGCGCAACTACAAGACGAAGCCCTGATCCATGCGTTTACTCCTCTGGTTAGTCGCCCTGATGGCCGCCGCCATCGGCATCGCCGTGACGGCGCGCTTCAATCCGGGCAACGTGGTGCTGTTCTATCCGCCGCACCGGATCGACATGTCGCTGAACCTGTTCGTGGTCTTGCTGGCGGCGCTGTTCCTGATGCTATATGGCCTGGTGCGCGCGGTGCGCTCGACGCTGCGCATGCCGCAGCGCGTGGCCGCCTACCGCCTGCGCAAGCGTGAGCGCGAAGGCAACAAGGGCCTGCGCGATGCGCTGAAAGCGCTGCTCGAAGGACGCTTCGGCCACGCCGAAAAGGCCGCGATGCGCGCCGCCGAGCTGCCCGAGAACGCGGGCCTGGCGGCCCTGATCGGCGCCCGCGCCGCCCACCGCATGCGCGAGCCGGCGCGGCGCGACGCCTGGCTGGCGGGCATCGCCAGCGACAACAGCATGAAGACGGCGCGCCTGATGACCGTGATCGAGCTGCTGGTCGATGACCACCAGCCGGAAGCGGCGCTGGAAGCGGCCGAGGAGCTGAACGCCAGCGGCCAGCGCCACATCCACGCGCTGCAATGGTCGATGAAAGCGCACCAGCAGGCACGCAACTGGCCGGAAGTGCTGCGCCTGGTGCGCATCCTGGACAAGCGCAAGGCGCTGCATCCGGCGCTGGCGGCGCGCCTGCGCGAGCTGGCCTACGAGGCGCTGCTGTCGGAAGAGGGGCACGATCCGGAAGCGATCCGGCGCGTGTGGGCCGACGTGCCGGCGGCGGACCGTACCAAGCCGTACATCGCGGCGCGCGCGGCCACCGCCTTCAATGCCAGCGGCCTGCATGACGAGGCACGCGTGATTGCCGAGGACGCCTTGCGCGCGGGCTGGGACGAGCGCGTGGTGCGGGCCTACCGCGACGCGGCCGGGCCGGCGGGATCGGCGACGCTGCTGGCGCAGATCGAAAATTGCGAAGGCTGGCTGCGCGAGCGGCCGAACGATGCGGAACTGGCGTTTGCGCTGGGCTCGCTATGCCTGCGCCAGAAATTGTGGGGCAAGGCGCAGCGTTACCTGGAGGGGGCGCTGTCGGACGCGACGGATTCGGCCATGGTGCGCGACGTGCACCTGAAGCTGGCGCAGCTGCACGAGGCGCTGGGGCAGGATGAGAAGGCGGCGGGGCATTATCGGCATAGTGCGTTGGCGAATATGCTGTGATGGGGTGGCTTGTCGTGGACAGCGTGTGCTGCTGATAATGGGGCTGTTGCCTGACGCGTTATCGGCCCATTGAATCCGCGTGGGCACGGGGTGCCCACCGTACGGTTGGGGCCGCGGGTTCGGCACTGCGTGCCTCGAAAATGAAACCTCGGCGTTGGTGCGTCGGTTTGTGGCCCGGAACATTTCCCGTACGGTGGGCACCCCGTGCCCACGCGGATTCAACACACCACTGCCGCCACAGGCAACAGCCCCGCTACCGCCCGCCCATCCTCCCGAGCATTGCCGCACCACACACCCCGCATGCCCCGGACAAGCTGATGCCTATTCGATATAATGCTCCCCTTTATTGAATCTTCAGCAACCAAGGAACACTCCATGAGCTTGAACAACGTCCCAGCCGGCCGCGATGTGCCGAACGATTTCAACGTCATCATCGAAATCCCGATGAATGCCGATCCGATCAAGTACGAAGTGGACAAGGACACCGGCGCGATCTTCGTCGACCGCTTCATGGGCACCGCGATGCACTACCCGTGCAACTACGGCTACGTGCCGCAAACCCTGTCGGACGACGGCGACCCATGCGACGTGCTGGTGATCACCCCGTTCCCGCTGATCCCTGGCGTGGTCGTGCGTTGCCGCGCGATCGGCGTGCTGAAGATGACCGACGAAGGCGGCGGTGACGCCAAGGTCCTGGCTGTGCCAGTCGACAAGATCTTGCCGATCTACAGCCACTGGCAGAAGCCGGAAGACCTGCAAGACCTGCGCCTGCAGCAGATCCAGCACTTCTTCGAGCACTACAAGGACCTCGAAAAAGGCAAGTGGGTCAAGGTCGAAGGCTGGGCCGGTCCGGAAGAAGCGAAAGCCGAGATCGTCAACGGCGTCAACGCTTACAACGCCAAGCAGAAACAGCAGTAATACCCCATGCGCCTTATTGGCGCCGTGGAAGAAAAAGGCCGGCGCCCTCGGGTGGCCGGCCTTTTGTTTTGTTGCTGCTGCTTTCAACGAGCGCCTGACAGCCTTGCGCGACCGCGTTCAGCGAGCACGCATCACCATCATCTCGCGGCCGCGTTCAGCGGCACAGTTTAGCGGCTAAATTTCCCCAACCACCTTTACCAGCCAATATCCTGCAAGAGCGGATAGGTCAGGTCGCGTGGCGGCGTCACCGTATGCGACAGGTCCGAGTTAATCGACGGCTCCATCAGCTGGTTCGGCTTGGCGTCGGTCGTGTAGTGCGAGGTCGACGAGCCCGGCGCGTTGGTGGTCGGCGTGTACATCAGGATGCGGCGTTGGGCGTCGGTGCCGGCCAGGCGGTTCGGGTCGATGCCGAGGCTGGCGGTCACGCCGGAACGGGTGCGCGAACGGGACTGCAATGCGGCGCGCAGCGTGTTGCCGGCTTCCTGGGTCACGCGCACCGATGGGATCGTGATGCTCGGATCGTCGCCGCTCATGCCGGTCGCTTCGCCGGGCGCATTGTCGGCCACGATCATGCCGATCGCACCGGCCGCCTGGACGTTGCGCGCCTTGGCGACGAAGTCGCAGCTGCCG
The DNA here is from genome assembly GCF_030411995.1 of Massilia sp. YIM B02769. Classification (GTDB taxonomy): domain Bacteria; phylum Pseudomonadota; class Gammaproteobacteria; order Burkholderiales; family Burkholderiaceae_D; genus Telluria. Next base: position 238,489 of record NZ_JASNRC010000010.1, on the reverse strand, counting down.
CGCGAGACCAGGGCAATGTTGCCGCGCACCGCCAGCGTGTTCAGCTCGTTGAGGGCGGTGCAGGCCAGGCCGGTGCCGTCGGGCTGCTCGACCACCGGCATCAGCTGGCCGCTGACGGTCGTGGCGCCCAGCGGCGGGCCGAAGGAGGCGTCGCCGACTTCGTAGTTGCCGGCCGCGTTGCCGGCGGCACTGCCGGCAACCGTCAGGCGCGACTTCGGATCGAGCACTTGCGGCACGGCGGCGGTGACGATCGGGCCGTTCCACGACAGGCCGTCGCCGCTGATGGCCGAGGCCACGCGCTCGGCGGGCGTCATGTCGACCCACAGGCGCTCGGTACGGTTGTCGACCAGGTAGTGGTCCCAGATCGACGGGATGTCCTGGATCTCGGCGCCGGTTTCGTCGTCGGTGAAGGTCTGGAAGCCGAGGCCGTGGGCCATTTCGTGCAGCAGCACCGTGACCAGGTCGATCTGGCTGCCGGCATTGTTGTCGGTGCCGAGATAGAAGCCGGAGCCGGGCAGGCAATCGGCAAACAGGCCGAGACGCGAATTGAAGCGCGCGATGATGTGCGGCTCGCCCGGCGTGGCGACGTCGACTCCGGCCAGCTTGCTGGCCAGCGCGCTCGGATACCAGGTGTTCTGGCGCGGCGCGTTGGTGAAGTCGGACCAGATCTCGTTGGCGCCGGCCGAGCCGAGCACGGCGCTGTTGGCGGTGCACGAAAGCGGCACGAAGGAGGCGCCGATGCGGATCGGCACATTGCTGGTGAGGGTGGCGCCCCAGATGTTGGCCGCATGCTGGAAGGCGTACAGGCGCTGCTGGCCGAGCGTGGTGCCGGGGTTGCCGCCCACCGGGGCCACCGGCGTCGGATCGTTGAAGCCGATGCCGGCGGCGTTCTGGTTGACGATGGTGATGGTGGCGGCCTGGGCGAAGCCGGCGGCGCCGGAGGCGGCAAGGGCGAGGGCCAGGACGGCCAGCGCGCCGGCCGGGCGCAGCGCGGATTTAACGGACTTCATGGCGACCCTCCTTGTCATCGTGTGCCTGTTCGGCTTGCCCGGTGGGTGCTCCCTGGCTGTGCCCGTGCTGGCCGTGGCCATGGACGGCGTGCTCGGCCGCCTCTTCGCCGCGGACGCATTCGTCGCTCAGCTTGCCGTCGCCGTCGCGCGTGACCACGGAATACACGAGGCCGCGCTCGCCCAGGCGCACCTGGCGCGCCCCGCTCGCATGGGTGACCATCGACGGCCGCGCCGGCGCCGTCATCGCGCTGGTGGTCTTTGGCGCCAGCGCGCGGGACTCGGCCGCGGTCGGCGCGCGCAGCTGGCCGGTCTGGGCGTCGCGGACGACGACCATGCCTTGCTGGTCCTGGGCTGAGGCGTGGTGAGGCATGAAGCAGATGGCGGTCAGGGGCAGCGCCGCTAACAGTTTTTTGGATGACATGGTGGGTCTCCGGAACGCGTTTGACTGCTCAGTTTGCTTCTCGGTTTGCCTGCCTGCGGCGCATGACAGTCAGGGCACCAAGGCCAAGGGCCAGCATGGCGTACAGCGAAGGTTCCGGCACCGCCGTGACTACTCGGACCGTGTCGAGACCGACATAGTTCAGGCTATCGGCGTATCCGACGTAGCGGAACGCGAAACGGCCTTCGCCCTGGAGGTTGAGGTTGCTGCTCCAGGCGGTCCAGTCCGTCGGGTAAGGCGAACCGACGCCGCCGAAGGTGGCGAGCAGGGTGCCGAAGGCGGTGGTGCCGCCGCTGCTGCCCGGCGCCCAGCGCACTTCCAGGAAGTCGGAAAAGCCCGGTACGGCCTCGTGCGCGGTGTAGAACGAGAAGTTGGTCAGGCCGGTGAGCGTGAGGACCGGCGTGATCAGCCAGTTGTCGACCACGCCCTGGCCGTTGGCGGCGCCGAGGAAGCTGGCGGCGGCATACGAATCGGCGGCGCCGGACTGCGCACCGAAGACGTCGGCATTGCCCTGGAACCAGCTGCTGCCGGCCGGCGAACTGTTGTTCACCAGGGTCCAGCCTGTGAGACCGGCGACGTTGCCGAAACCTTCGTTGAGGATCTCGACGCCGGCGGCACTGGCGGCCCCGGGCGCGAGCGTCGCCAGCGCAAGCGCGCCGGCCGCTGCATACGACTTGAGTGTGTTCATGGATGAGCTTTCATGCGAAGCCAGAAGGATGGCGTCGAACTCGCGCCTGGCTGACACGAGGCCATGGTTCAGTTCATCATATGAGCTGAACAAGAGCGAACCTTGATCTTTATTCAAGGTGCGCTGTAACTCAGCGGTTTGGGGAATCGGAGGGGGCGTAGGGTGGACACCTGTGTCCACGCGGTATGGTACCGATGCAAACCACCATGGTTTACACAAGCCGGTAATAATGGAACATGGTGGTGTTCGAAAGGTGAAACAGCGTGGGCACAGGTGCCCACCCTACGAAAGCCGCGAACGCGAATGTTCGCGGCAAAGAGGAAGCGTCAGCGCTGCGCGAAGTAGCTGCGCAGCCGCAGCTTGCCGACGATCCCAACCGGGAAGAAATAGATCGACAGTACGAACAGCACGCCCAGCCACAGCATCCAGCGGTCCGGGTGCACGGCCGCGGCCAGCAGCGGCACGCCTTCCAGCGCGCTTGATCCATGCGCCATCAGCTCCTTCAGGTAGTTCTGCGCCAGGATGAACAGCGCCGCGCCCACCACCGCGCCGTACATCGTGCCCATGCCGCCGATGACCACGATCAGCAGGATGTCGGTCATCACCTCGAAGCCGAGCGAGGTCTTGGGTCCGACATAGCGCAGCCACAGCGCCATCAGGGCGCCGGCCAGCACCGCCACCAGCGCCGCCAGGCAGTTGGCCCAGATGCGGTAGACCACGGTGCGGTAGCCCAGCGCCTCGGCGCGGAACTCGTTCTCGCGGATCGCCTGCAGCACGCGCCCGAACGGCGAATTCACCAGGCGCAGCAGGAACAGGAAGAGCAGCAGGCAGCCGAAGAACACCAGGTAATAGGTGAGCAGCTTGCCGTCGATGGCGCGCCCGAACACCTCGTTCTCGATCAGCGTGAAGCCCGGCGTCAGCACTTCCGGCACGCTGAAGGTCTTGCCGTCTTCGCCTCCGGTGAAGTCCGACAGCTGCGACGCCAGCACCGCGAACGAGGACGCCACCGCCAGCGTGATCATGGCGTAGAAGATGGCGCGCACGCGCAGCGCGAACAGGCCGACGATGAACGCCAGCACCAGGGCCAGCAGCAGCGCCAGCCCCAGCCCCTTCAACGCCACGCCCCAGGTCGGTTCATCGACGGATGCCAGTCCGAGGCCGATGCCATAGGCGCCGATCCCGTAGAACATGGTGTGCGCAAACGAGACGATGCCGGTGTAGCCGAGCAGCAGGTCATAGGACGCCACGAGCACGATATACACGCAGATCGTGGCCGCCATGTTCAGCGGACGGGCGCCGGCCGTGAGGAAGGGCGCAAAGGCGAGACCCAGCAGGATCAGCACCAGCACGGCACTCAGGATGCGGCTGCGCGGCAAATCGCCGGAAAGGAGTGTGTTCAGCATGCGCTCAGCCCCGCATCTTCGAATACAGCCCGGCCGGGCGCCACAGCAGGATCGCGATCATCAGGATGATGTTCGAGACCAGCGCGATCTTCGGCGCCAGGAAGCCGGCATAGTTGGCTACCAGCGCCATCAGCAGGGCGCCGATGAAGCAGCCGCCCACCGAACCGAGGCCGCCGATGATGATCACGATGAAGATCATGATCATGATTTCGCCGCCCATCGCCGCCGACAGGGTTTCCTTGTACAGGCCCCACATCACGCCGCCCAGGCCGGCCAGCGCGGAACCGGCCGCGAACACGCCGACGAACAGGCGGCGGATGCGGTAGCCCAGGCTCTCGACCATTTCGCCGTTTTCGACGCCGGCGCGGATCAGGAGGCCGATCTTGGTGCGGTTCAGGGTCAGGAACATGGCGGCGAACACGACCAGGCCGACGATCACGGCCACCAGCCGGTATTTTTCGATGGCGGCGTCGCCCAGGAAGATGGCGCCGCGCAGGCTGGTCGGCAGCGGCAGCGGGATGGTCTCGGCGCCCCAGATCACGTTGATCAGCTGCTCGGCGACGATCATGCCGCCCATGGTGATCAGGATCTGTTTTAAATGCTGGCCATACACCGGCATGATGATCACGCGCTCGAAGGCCCAGCCGAGCAGGGCGGTGACCAGCATCGCCACCGTCACGGCCAGGGCCAGCACGCCGAGGTTGACCAGCAATGAATCCATCTCGAGCCAGCCGCGCATCGGCAGCAGCACCAACGTAGCGGCAAACGCGCCCACCGAGACAAAGGCGCCATGGCCGAAGTTCAGCACGTTCATCAGGCCGAACACCAGGGTCAGGCCGCTGGCCATGATGAAGATCATCATGCCCATGGCGAGGCCGGCGACGGTGAGCGTGATCCAGGTGGGGAAGCTGCCGACCAGGGGCAGCATGAGCAGGGCCAGCATGGGCACCAGCAGCACCGGCGCGATGTCGCGCGGGGCGCTCGGGAGCGGCGCATCCGCCGCTTGCGCTGGCGGGGCGGCGGAAGATGCGGCGGATGATGCAACGCCGGCGCGGGGAAGAGTAGCAGGCATCGTAAGAATCCTATTGGTGTGCGGCCAGCGACAGGCCGAGCAGGCGCTGCTGCAGCGCTTCGTCGTTCGCCAGCGCCGCCATCGTGCCGGCATGGGCCACGCGGCCGTCGTCCATCACGCTCACGGTATCGCCGAGCGAGCGCACGAAGTTGAAATTCTGCTCGACCAGCAGGATGGTGGTCTCGTGTTCCTTGAGTTCGCGGAAGGCCGCGATCAGGCTTTGCACGATGCTCGGGGCCAGGCCCTTGGTCGGCTCGTCCACCAGCAGCAGCTTGCGCGGTTCGACGATGGCGCGGGCGATCGCCACCATCTGCTTCTGGCCGCCTGAGAGGTTCCCCGCCGGGTAGTTCCAGAATTTTTTCAGGGCCGGGAAGAAGCCGAAGATCCACTCCACGCGCGCCATGTCCATCGGACCGCCACGCGCCGCCAGGTGCAAATTCTCACGCACGCTGAGGTCCGAGAACACGGCCATGCTTTCCGGGACGTAGGCGATGCCGAGGCGGGCGATGTCGGGCGTGGCCAATTTGCTGATGTCCTGGCCGTCGAAATGGATGCTGCCGGCGCTGGCCTTCCACAGGCCCATGATGGTGCGCAGGGTGGTGGTCTTGCCGGCGCCGTTACGGCCGAGCAGCACCGACAGACCGCCGCGCGGCACCGTCAGGTCCACGCCTTGCAGGATGTGGTACTGGCCGATGTGGGTGTGGACGCCCGCAAGCGTGAGCAGTGGTTCAGCCATGGGCGGCGGCGGGTTCGGTGTCGGGTGTTCCAAGATAGGCTTCCTGTACGATCTTCGATTGCATCACTTCATGCGGATCGCCGTCCGCGACCAAGGTGCCGTTGTGCAGCACGATGATGCGGTCGGCGAGCTGGCGCACCACGTCCATCTTGTGCTCGACCAGCAAGACCGTCCTGGCGCTGTCGCGCTTTACGGACTGGATCAGGTCCAGCACCACCGGCACCTCGTCGACGCTCATGCCGGCGGTCGGCTCGTCGAACATCAGGATGTCGGGTTCCAGCGCCAGCAGGATCGCGACTTCCAGCTTGCGCTGGTCGCCGTGCGAGAGCGCGCCGACGCGCGCCTCGCGCTTGCCCAGCATGGCGACGCGCTCGAGGTAATGCTCGGCGCGCGCGATCAGTTCCTTGTGCCCGAACCAGACCGAGAACATGTTCATGCCCAGGCCCGCGCGGCTCTGCACCGCCAGGCGCACGTTCTCCATCACCGTCAGGTTGGGGAACAAATTCGTCAGCTGGAAGGCGCGCCCGATGCCCAGGCGCGTGCGGCGCGCGGCGCCGGCCTTGGTCACGTCCTGGCCGTTCAGGAGCACGCTGCCCGAGGTGGCCGGCAGCTGGCCCGAGACCAGGTTGAAATAGGTGGTCTTGCCGGCCCCGTTGGGACCGACAATCACCGTCAGCGTGCCCGGATAAAAGTCCGCCGTCACCGCGTTGACCGCGACGTGGCCGCCGAAGCGGATCGTCAGGTCGCGCGTCGACAGCGAGGGCGCTTGCGTATTCAAGGCCGCCATGTCAGCGCTTGTTCTTGACCGGCAGCGGCATGTCGTTGACCGGGATCTCGCGCACCAGTTCCAGCAAGTCCCACTCGTTGGCCTGGTTCTTCTTGATGCGGAAGTGGTACATCGATTGCAGCGCCTGGTGGTCTTCCTTGCGGAAGCTCATCTTGCCTTTCGGGGTATCGAAGGACATGCCTTCCATCGCCGTCACCAGCTGTTCGCTGTTCCCATTCGGGACTTTCGACAGGGCGGTGTGGACCGCGCTCGCCGCTGCGAAACCGCCGGCCGTGAACATGTCGGGCGGCGCCTTGAAGCGCTTCTGGTGCTCGGCCACCAGCCAGTCGTTCATCTTGTTCTTCGGGAAGGCGTAGTAGTAATAGATGGTGCCTTCGGTGCCGGCATAGTTCTTCCAGGTTTTCATGACCGGCAGGATGTTCCCGCCCGGCGCCAGGTGGATGCCGTAGCGCTCGGGCTTCATGTCGGCCAGCTTGTTCATCGGGTTCGGGCCGGCCCAGACGATCTGCAGCACGCGCGGCTGCGGCTTGTCCTTCAGGGCGTCGAACAGGCGCTGGGTCGAGGCGGTGAAGTCGGTGGTGGTCATTGGCGCGTACTCTTCGTGCACCACCCTGGCCTTGCTGCCGGTGGCCGCCAGCGCTTCCTTGCCGGCCTTGATGGCGTCGCGCCCGAAGGCATAGTCCTGGGTCAGGAAGCCGACGCTGCCTTGCTTCAGGGTGCTGGCCGCCGCCATCGCGTCCTGCATCGAGCTGCGCGCGGTGCGGAAGATGTACTTGTTCCACTTGTCGCCGGTAATCGCATCGGCCACGGCCGGTTCGATGATCAGCACCTTCCTGTATTCCTTGGCCACCGGCAGCATCGCCAGCGCCGAGCCCGACGAGGTGGTGCCGACCGCGATGTCGGCCTTGTCGTCGCCATAGGCTTCGGCCAGCAGGGTGCGGCCGAGGTCGGGCTTGCTCTGGTCGTCCTTGACGATGACCTTCAGCTTGCGCCCGTTGATTTCCATCTTGCCGCCGGTGAGGTATTCCAGGCCCATCATGAAGCCGGTCTCGGTTTCCTTGGCATAGGCCTCGAGGGCGCCGGTCTTGCCGGCGATGAGGGCGATCTTCAGGTCTGGGCCGGCGGCCAGCGCGGCGGGTGCGGCGCCGAGGGCAAAGGCGGCCACGATGGAAGCGGCGAGAGGTGTGATCAGGTGCTTCATGTTGTCTCCTGTCTTTCTGGTTCTGTTATGGAAGCTGGTCCAGGAAGCGGCGGATCGCGTCCAGCGCCGCCGGCTCGGTCAGCATCGGCGCGTGGCCGATATCCGGCACTTCGGCGTACGCCATGGCCGGCGCGGCGCGCCGCATCCAGGCCGCCTGGTCGGGTTCGACCAGGTCGGACAGGGCGCCGCGCACCAGCAGGGTGGGGCGCCGGTGCGCCAGGCGCCGGAAAGCCATGCGCGCCGCCAGCGAGGTGGGCCGCAGTTGTCCCGTTTGCAATGCTAACGCAATTTTCGGGTCGTAACGCAGGGCCAGCTGGCCGGAATCGTTGGCGGCAAAGGCACGCTGCGCCCACTTGTCCCATTCGGCATCCGGGTTGCCGGGGAAGGCGCAGGCATTGATGTCCTTCAGGTAGTGGGCCGCCTCGTCCCAGGTCGACAATACGTTGCAGCGGCCGGCATAGCCGGCGATGCGCGCCAGGCCTTTTTTCGACAGCACCGGTCCGACGTCGTTCAGCACCGCGCCGGCGATCAGGTCGAGGTGGCGCATGGCCAGGGTCATGGTGATCAGGCCGCCCATCGAGGTGCCGACAAAGACGGCGCGGGCGATGCCGAGGTCGTGCAGCAGCTTGACGACGTCGCCGGCATACACGGGCGGGTTGTAGTTGGCCGGATCGGGATCGTAGGCCGAGTGGCCGCGCCCGCGTACGTCGGGCGCGATCACGCGCCGGCCCGTGCGCGCGATTTCCGGCGCCAGCTCGTCGAAGTCGGCCGAGTTGCGGGTCAGGCCGTGGATGCAGACCACGGGCAGGCGCGCCGGCCCCGAACTGGCGGCGTAGTCGCGCGCATACAAGCGCAGGCCATCGCCGCTCGTATAGCTGATTTCAGTGTAAGTGGACATGTGGCCTGTCATGGTTGGGGTTAAGGCTGGCAAAGGGCGTCCTCCCGGCGCCCTTGCCTCCGACCGTCGGGCGGCCGCTCAGAACTTCACGTTCACGGTGGCGCGCACGGTGCGCGGGTCGCCGTAGAAGGCGGTCACGCTGTTGAAGAAGCCGGCGAAGTTATAGCCTGCCACCTTGTAGCGCTTGTCGGCCAGGTTGCGCCCGTGCAGGCCGACCTGCAACTTGCGGTCGGCGCTGGTCCAGACCAGGCTGGCGTCCCAGAGTGCGAAGCCGTTCTGGGACAGCGCCAGGTTGCCGGGAACGGTCGCATCCAGGGCGGCGACGCCGGTGGCGCGTGCGATCTCGGTCTGGTACACCTTGCTCTTGTAGGAGACGTTGTTGGTCAGGCTCAGGGTGCCGTTGCGGCCGGCCACCCCGAACGGCCACTCGTAGCTGACGCCGAGGTTGGCGGCGTTGCGCGGCGTATTCTGGAACTCGGTGCTCGGCGCGATATTGGCCAGTCCGGCGCCGTTCGCCACCAGCCACTCCTTGTACTCGGCGTCGATATAGCTGTACATCGCGTTCACGCTGAGCTGGTTGGTGAGGTAGGCGATTGCTTCCAGTTCCAGGCCCTTGATCTTGGCCTTGCCGGCGTTGGTGAGGGTGCCGGCGAAGCCGTTCACGCTGCCATCGGCGGCGAAGGTAGGGATCGAGCCCGGGATCTGGACGTTCTTGTAGTCGGTGTAGAACACCGCCGCATTGGTCTGCAGGCGGCCGCCGTCCATTGCCGATTTCAGGCCCAGTTCGGTGGTGCTGACTTCCTCGGGGGCCACGCCCTCGCGCTTGACCAGCGAGGCCGGGGTGTTCGGGCCGCCGGATGCGACCAGGTCCATGCGCGGGTCGAACATGCCGCCCTTGAAGCCCTTCGAGAAGGTGCTGTACAGGTTGTGTTCCGGCGCCAGCTTCCAGCCGAAACCGATCTTCGGCGTGAACTTCTTGTCGGTACGGTTCAGGTCGTTCTTGCCGAGGTTGGTGTTCGGTGCGCCGAAGATGATGGCGGCCGGGTTGCCCAGGTTCGGCGAGCCGGCCAGGCCGAGGTAGGTGGCCTTGAAGACGGCGGCGCTGCGCTCGTCGCTGGTATAGCGCCCGCCCAGGGTGATGTTGAAGGTATCGGTCAGGCTGTAGCTGGCGTCGGCGAAGACGGCCCAGGTTTCGGTGTCGATGTCGTCGCGCGTGAGCAGCGACAGGCCGCCGGCCGCGTTGTACAGCACGTCGAATTCGTTAAAGGCGTTCGTCTTCATGTAGAACACGCCGGCCACGCCCTGCCAGCGGGAGCCGGTGTAGGTGAGCTGGAATTCCTGGCTGGTCTGGCGGTCGCTGTAGATCGACGGCGCTTCCCACAGCGGCGCATTCAGCGAGTCGAAGTCGATCGGGGCATAGGACTTGGATTTGCGGTGGGCCGTGACCGACTTCACCGACAGGGTCGGGTCGATCGTGTATTCGAGCAGCAGCGAGGCGCCTTCGGTGGTCACCTTCTGCTGGTGGCCGTTCACCGCGTACAGGTTGGCGCGGGTGTCGTATTCGCTGGAGAGCGGCGCCAGGTTGGCGGGCGCCGGGCCGGGGGTGAGACGGTAACCCTGCTTGGGTTCCGACTTGTCGACCGTCTTGTCGGCCGTGAAGCGCACGAAGAAGTCGGTGGTCGGCGTCAGTTCGGCGCTGATGCGGCCGGCCAGCACGTCCTTGTCGTAGTTCTCGCGCCCATTGACCACGTTGCGGCCGAAGCCGTCGCGGTTGAAGGTGCCGACCGTGGCGCCGAGGCGCAGGATGTCCGAGACCGGGATGCTGCCCTTGACCACCAGGTCCTTCTGGCCGTAGTTGCCGACCGTGGCCTTGACGTCGGCCGTGGGCTTCGAGGCCAGCTTGCGAGTCACATACTTGACCGCGCCGCCGATGGTGTTGCGGCCGTAGAGCGTGCCCTGCGGGCCGCGCAGCACCTCGATGCGTTCGAGGTCGTAGATGTCGGTCAGGGCGCCTTGCGGCCGGGCGAGGTAGACGTCGTCGAGGTAGATGCCGACGCCCTGTTCGTAGCCCGCCACCGGGTCTTGCTGGCCGATGCCGCGGATGTAGGCGGTGAGGGTGGTATTCGTGCCGCGCGACGCCTTCAGCGTGGTGTTCGGTACTTTTTCGGTGAGGGCGGTGATGTCGGGGATCGCCTGCTTTTCGAGTTCGGCGGCCGAGAGGGCGGTGACGGCGCCCGGCACATCCTGGATCAGTTCGGCGCGGCGGCGCGCGGTCACGATGACCTTGCTGATGTTGTTTTCGGACGAGGCCGCGGTGGTGGCGTTGGCGTCGGCGCCGGCCTGTGTTTCCTGTGCTTGCGCCATCCCGAACGTGCCGCCATAAAGCGCCAGCAGGACGGCGGTGGACATGGCAGTACGGTTGAGCAGCTTCGTTTTTTTGTTGGTCAGATGCATCGTTGTCTCCTGTTTTTGGAATGGCGGCGCGTGTTCGCTGATCTGCACCCTCACGCACGTCGAGCAGTGTGCCTCGGCTGGGACTGGCTGAAAAGATAACAATCCGCCCACCCTGTGTGCGAATTTGCACAAGGCCGTGCACAGCCGCGGTGCATACGCATCGTGCATGCTGGCTGGGGAAAATGCTGCAAGTGCACAATTTTCGTGCCGTGGCAGCCGTTTGAGGGAATTGATTGCAGGAGGAATGTGCACTGGTGCACAATAGATCATCTTGACATATTTAAACAAAACTGAGCAAGTGTGCCGATGAATAGCCTGCCTGAGTGGACCGACCTGCGTTTCTTCCTCGAACTGGCGCGCGCCGGCACCCTGTCGGGCGCGTCGCGGCGCCTGGATGTCGAGCACACCACGGTCGCGCGCCGCATCGACCGCCTGGAAAAGGAACTCGGCTCGACCCTGTTCGACCGTTCGCGCGAAGGCTACGAACTCACCGAGATGGGCCATGCGCTGCTGCCGCATGCCGAGGCGATGGAAGGCGCGGCCCTGGCGGCGGCCGAGCAGCTCGGCGGCGCCGAGGTGGCGGCCCATGGCGTGGTGCGGCTCGGGGTGCCGGAAGTCTTCGGCGTGAAGGTGGTGGCGCCGCTGCTGGCCGGGCTGCTGGAGGCGAACCCGGACCTGTCGATCGACCTGCTGGCGCTGCCGAGCTTCGCCAATCTTGCGAATCGCGAGGCCGACCTCGGCGTGATGCTCGACCCGCCCACCACCGGGCGCTACATGGTCACGCGCCTGGCCTCGTTCCGCTTCTACCTGTATGCATCGCCGGATTACCTCGACAAGCATCCGCCGATCCGCCAGCAATCCGACCTGGCCCAGCATTACTTCGTCGACTACGTGCAGGACCGCCTGGCCAGCCGCGAGCTCTCGTACATGGGCGAACTCGGATTCACGCCGCGGCGCCGCCTGTGCTGCTCGGGCATGACGGCGCAGATCGAGGCGGCCTCGCTCGGCATGGGCCTGATGATGGCGCCGCCGTATGCGGTGCCCGACGACGGCAAGCTGGTGCAGGTACTGCCGGGCTTCCATGCCGAGCGCTCGTTCTGGCTGGCCGCACCGACCGACCTGTATCGCCTTCGGCGCGTGAAGGTGGTCTGGAACCTGCTGCGCGATTACGCCGACAGCCAGCCTTCGCTGTTCGTCTGAGTTGCCTCGACCCCGCCGCTGTGCCGGATACGATGATTGTCACGGCGGTCTGATCGTGGCAGGATGAGATGCCATCCAAGCGGAGAACGCCATGCACCCTGTCCGGTCCGATCTCGCCTCACTCGACACCCACCAGCGCGACATGCGCAGCGGCTACCTGGGCGGCGCCCCGGGCGTGCTGGTGTCCGGCTCGGTCTGGGCCGTGGCCGCATGCTTTGCGGCCTGGGTGTCGCCCGAGCGCGCCATGTGGGCGCTGTTCGGCGGCGGCGTGGTCATCCATCCGATCGCGGTGCTGTGCGCGCGCCTGCTCGGCGCGCCGGGCAGGCATACGCCCGGCAATCCGCTTGGCGCGCTGGCCATGGCCACGACGTTCTGGATGATCGCGATGCTGCCGCTGGCGTATGCCATCGCGCTGTGGCGCATCGAGCTGTTCTTTCCCGCGATGCTGCTCGTGATCGGCGGGCGCTATCTCTGCTTCCACACGCTTTACGGCAAGCGCCTGTACTGGGTGATGGGAGCCGTACTGGGCCTGGCTGCCTGGGGGCTTGCCAGCCTGGGTGCGCCGCCGGTGTGGGGGGCGGCGGCGGGGGCCTGTATCGAGATCGGGTTTGCCTTTCTGTTGCTGGCGGGGGCGCGGCGCGAAGCGGGGGGGCGGGCCATACCGGTCTAGCAGGACGATCGCAAGGGGGACGCGGGGCGCCCACCCTGCCTGTGCACGCGTTGCTTGAACGCGTGGACGGGGAACCCGTCCACCCTACTGGTTGCAGGTCAGTCGGATAGGCCTGCGTTGCGGAAGGGATTGCGCTCGTTCAGTTCGTCCATGTAGTCGTCGATACCGCCGGCTTCGCGCTCGAGGAAGCGTTCGATCGCATCCGCGAACGAAGGATGGGCCAGCCAGTGCGCCGAATACGTGCGGGTCGGCAGGAAGCCGCGCGCCATCTTGTGTTCGCCCTGGGCGCCGCCTTCGAAAACCTTGATCCCTTGCTCGATGCAGAACTCGAGCGGCTGGTAATACGCCGCCTCGAAGTGCAGGCAGGGCACGTGCTCGATCTCGCCCCAGTAACGCCCGTACAGGGTGTCGGCGGTGTGGATCACGAGCGAGGCCGCGATCGGACGGCCTTCGCGTTCGGCGATCACGAGCAGGATATTGTCGGGCATGGCGGCCCCGATGCGGCGGAAGAAATCCAGGTTCAGGTAGGGCGTCGAGTAATGCGCCGCATACGTGTGGCGGTAGCAGCGGTTGAAGAAGCGCCATTCCTCATCGGTGATGTCGGCGCCGCGCACCCGGCGCAGCAGGACGCCGGCTTCCTTCACCTTGCGCCGCTCGGCGCGGATGTTCTTGCGCTTCTTTTGCTCCAGCGTCGCGAGAAAGGCCTCGAAATCGGCATAGCCCGGGTTCAGCCAGTGGAACTGTACGCCGCTGCGCAGCAGGAAGCCGGCATCCTGCAACTGGCGCGCGTGTTCTTCGGGCGGGAACAGGATGTGGGTCGACGAGACCTCGGTTGCCGCCTGGGTGGCGCGCAACACCTCGATCAGGGCGGCGCGCGCCGCGTCGTCGCGCGCCAGCAGGCGCGGGCCGGCCACCGGCGTGAACGGCACCGCCGACAACAGCTTCGGGTAGTAATCGAGGCCGTGACGCTGGTAGGCATCGGCCCAGGCCCAGTCGAACACGTATTCGCCGTAGGAGTGGCCTTTCACGTACAGGGGCAGGGCGGCGGCGAGCGCGTCGCTGCCGTCATAGAGCGCGATGTACTGCGGCTGCCAGCCGGTCTCGGGGCAGGCGCTGCCGGATTCGTGCAGCGCGTGCAGGAAGGCGTAGGACAGGAAGGGATTGGCTTCGCCCTGCAGGGCCAGCAAGCCGTCCCAGGCGGCCTGGCCTATTTCGGACAAGGATGAAACAATATGCGTGCGATAATTAAAAGTGGCGTTCAAGATGACGTCCAGATTGCTTCGATACGATGAGAAAGATGACTTGCCATGCGAAAGACCACGAGATGAACAAGCCATTCTATAACCTCTACTCGCACCAGTTCGCCCGCGTGGCGGTTGCCATCCCGCGTTGCCGCATCGCCGACCCGGCCTACAACGTCGAACAGACCCTCGCGCTGGCGCGCCAGGCGGCCGACGAAGGCGCGGCCCTGGTTGCGTTTCCGGAGCTGGGCCTGTCGGCCTACAGCTGCGAAGACTTGTTCCACCAGCGCGCGCTGCTCGATGCCTGCGAAGCGGCCCTGGCCGCCGTGGTCGAGGCTTCGACCTCGCTGCCCCTGGCGATGGTAGTGGGCCTGCCGCTACGGGTCAATCACCAGCTGTTCAATTGTGCGGCGGTGGTCGCGAACGGCCGCGTGCTCGGCCTGGTGCCGAAAAGCTTCCTGCCGAACTACGGCGAATTCTACGAATCGCGCCAGTTCTCGAACGCCGACAGCGCGAATGTCGATTACGTCGAGCTGTTCGGCGAAATGATTCCTTTCGGTGCGAACCAGGTGTTCGAGGTCGAGAACCTGCCGCTGCTGCGCTTCCACGTCGAGATCTGCGAAGACGTCTGGGTGCCGGTGCCGCCGTCCTCGTTCGCGGCGATGGCCGGCGCCACCGTGCTGGTGAATCTGTCGGCCTCGAACGTTTTGGTGGGAAAAAGCACCTACCGCCACCAGCTGGTGAGCCAGCAGTCGGCGCGCTGCATGGCGGCCTACCTCTACACCTCGGCCGGACGCGGCGAGTCGACCACCGACATGGCCTGGGACGGCCAGGCCATCATCTACGAAAAGGGAGAATTGCTGGCCGAGTCGCCGCGCTTCCTCGACGAGTCGCACATCATCTTCGCCGACGTCGACCTGGAACGCCTGTCGCAGGAGCGCATGCGCGCCACCACCTTTGCCCAGTCGGCGGCGCGCCATGGGGCCGAGGTGAGCAAGTTCCGCGTGCAGCGCTTCGAATTGGCGCTGCCGCTGGAGCGCACGCTTCTCCTGAATCGCGAGATCGAACGCTTCCCCTACGTGCCGGCCGACCGCGCCTTGCGCGACGAGCGCTGCACCGAGGTCTACAACATCCAGGTGCAGGCCCTGATCCAGCGCCTGTCGTCGAGCGGCATCCAGAAAGTGGTGATCGGCGTCTCGGGCGGCCTGGACTCCACGCATGCGCTGCTGGTGTGCGCCGCAGCCATGGACCGCCTCGGCCTGCCACGCACGAACATCCTGGCCTATACCATGCCGGGCTTCGCCACCAGCGGGCGCACCCTGAAGCAGGCGCACGACCTGATGCGCGTGGTCGGCTGCTCGGCCCAGGAAATCGACATCCGCCCGAGCTGCATCCAGATGCTGAAGGACCTGGGGCACCCGTTCGCGGAAGGGAAGGAGCAGTACGACATCACCTTCGAAAACGTGCAGGCGGGCGAGCGCACGAACCACCTGTTCCGGCTCGCGAACCACCTGGGCGCGATCGTGATCGGCACCGGCGACCTGTCCGAGCTGGCGCTGGGCTGGTGCACCTATGGCGTGGGCGACCACATGTCGCACTACAACGTGAACGCCAGCGTGCCGAAGACCCTGATCGCCCACCTGGTGCGCTGGGTGGCCGAAACCGAATCGGTGGTGGCCGGCGGCGCCGAGGTGCTGCTGAACATCCTGGGCACCGAGATCAGCCCGGAACTGGTGCCGGGCAAGACCGGCGAAGACGGCAACGAGCAGCCGGCGCAGGTGACGGAAAGCGTAATCGGACCCTACGAGCTGCAGGACTTCAATCTGTACTACATCCTGCGCTACGGCTTCGCGCCGACCAAGGTGGCCTTCCTGGCCTATAGCGCCTGGCGCTCGCGCCTGGAAGGGCGCTGGCCGGACGAACACGGTGCGCGCAACGAATACGACCTGGCCGCGATCAAGCGCAACCTCGGGATCTTCCTGTGGCGCTTCTTCAAGACCAGCCAGTTCAAGCGCAGCTGCGTGCCGAACGGACCGAAGGTCGGCAACGGCGGTTCGCTGTCGCCGCGCGGCGACTGGCGCGCGCCGAGCGATTCCGAGGCGACGGTCTGGCTCGACGACCTGGCCAGGATTCCAGATTGAATGCGCCAGATTGAATGCGCCAGATTGAATGCGCCGGATTGAAGCGCCGGACCGAACACCATTATTAGAAGAAAGGGAGTATCCATGAAGCAGATTACCTGCGTGATCAAGCCATTCAAGCTCGACGAAGTGCGCGAGGCGCTGGCGGACGTGAATGTTACCGGCCTGACCGTCACGGAAGTGAAGGGCTTTGGCCGCCAGAAAGGGCATACCGAGCTGTATCGCGGCGCCGAGTACGTGGTCGACTTCCTGCCGAAGGTGAAGATCGAAGTGGTGGTCGACGATGCCATCACGGACCAGGTGGTGGACGCCATCATCAAGGCCGCGCGCACCGGCAAGATCGGCGACGGCAAGATTTTTGTTCAGGATGTGCAGCAGGTGATCCGCATCCGTACCGGCGAGACCGGGCCGGACGCGGTGTAGCAGGGCGCGTTTCAACGGTGGGTTCGAGAACCCACCCTACCGTCCCATCTGGATATCGAACTTCCAGGTGATCAGGCGCAGCGCACTGATGAACAGCGCGCTCGTCCACAGCGCGAAGTCGTGCGACAGGTCGGTGTATAGCCCCATCATCAGGAACATCCAGTTGCCGAGGAAGGCGCACAGGGCATACGGCTTGCCGTCCCTGAACACCATCGGCACTTCGTTGCAGACGATGTCGCGCAGCACACCGCCGAAGATCCCCGTGATCACGCCCATCATCGAGGCGATGAAGATCGGCATGTTGGCGTCCAGCGCGGCCGAGGTGCCGGCAATCGAGAACAAGCCCAGTCCCACGGCGTCGGCGATCACGATCAGGCGTTCCGACACCATGTGGCGCAGCGTGCGGATCAGAGGAGAGGCGATCAAGGCCAGCACGAAGATGGCGATCGCGTATTCCTGGTGCGTGACCCAGAACAGCGGACGGCGGTCGAGCAGAATGTCGCGCAGCGTGCCGCCGCCAAATGCGGCGATGAAGGCCACCGTGAATACTCCCACCAGGTCCATGCGCTTGCGGCGCGCTTCGATGAAACCGGAAAAGGCGCCGACCAGGATTGCCACGATTTCGATGAACTTGATGAGGGTCATGCATGCACTGGGCTGTTGGTAAGTTGCTAGCCTAACATGCCAACAGCTTAAAGCGATAGGACGCTGCGTGCGGAGTGCGTGTGCAGGCTGTGCTTAAGAATATTTGCCGAATAACTTGCTTGAAATGTTCTTTTTGTGTCGATTCAGATACGTAACGAGCCACATTGATCACACGTATTTTAGTCGAGAATTTTTACACGTTAGACGGTGATGTAGTTTATAAGCTTGTAAGGGTTTGATTCATTGAAGAGTTTCTATCAGGCACGGTGATTGCTTATCCAAGGCGTTACTTACAAAACTAGGGATTCGACCATGATGAAGAATGTTATTGCACTCGCCGCTACGGCTTTGTTTTCACTAAACGCATCGGCCAGCTACACAATGTATGACATTGCTGGCGACGACAGGCTTTCCGGGTACTTTATCCAGAATGACGAAGATCTTTCCATTGCTGCCTACACGTTTATCATTCGCTCGTCGCAGATTTCACACTCCATGCAACCTGGCATGCATTACGGCAACGTTATGTGGGCACAGGCACGCTACAACAATCAGGGACCAACCCGATTCGGCGTATACGATGCACGATCGGAGGCATACTATAGTGAGATTTCGTTCAATTTCTCGGCTACGCAGACTCCGGGCACTTATAGCTTCACCTCGTATTTCACAGCAGTTGAAGATTTTACGTGGCCCGATTGGGCGGACGAACTCAAACCAGTTACTCACTACTTTAGCGGGACAGTATCCGGCTCGCCTTTGTCAGCTGGCTATGCCGACCTTCTTGATACTTCTTTGGCCTATGGTGACGGTTATTATTTAGACGGCGTCAATCACATCGCTCCGAAACTCAATGCGATTCCCGAACCTACTAGTCTTGCGCTATTCATCTGTGGCGCGGCTGGCCTCGTCAGCGGCGTGCGCCGGCGTAAGTCTTCGAAATAAGGAAGATGGCGTGCTGATTTACTCGACACGCAAATTTCCCGATCTCCGGCATGCAAATCGACTCTATTTAGTCCGGTTCGCAGACTTTGCCAATTCCTATTTCGGACGGAGATCGAGCAAGTTATCTCGCTGAAGTGCCGCCGGCTCAGGTCGGGCCGGCGCGTTCCATTTCCGCCAGCGGCAGGCGCACGCTGAAGATCACCTGGCCGCCGGCCTGCCCGCTTATTTGGCTGTCCTGATAGCGGTAGGCGATCTCGCCCTCGTGCTCGCGCACGATCTGCGCCGCGATGTACAGCCCCAGGCCCATGCCGGTGCGATTGCGCGGGTTGTGCAGCGAGGTGCGCTTGAAAGGATTGAACAGCGATGCCGCCACGTCCGGCGCAATCGGCGCGCCCGCATTCGACACCGTCAGCTCGGCCCAGCCATGTTCGCTGGCCAGGCTGGCCACGATCGGCCGGCCGACTTCGCCGTGGTGGCGTGCGTTGCTCAGCAAGTTGGTCAGCACCTGGGCCAGGCGCCCGCCGTCGGCGCGCACGAAGACCGGGCCCGGATTGGCGAACACGTAGTCGATGGTCGGATAGGCCATGCGCGACTCGTCGATCACGTCGTCCACCAGCGCCGACACGTCGAGCGGCGCCAGCGTCATGCCCAGGCCCATGCCGCCGTCGATGCGGCTCATGTCGAGCACTTGCCCGATCAGGCGCTGCATGCGGTTGCTGGACGACTGGATGCGCCGTCCCAGGGTCGACTGCGTGCTGCCGCGTTCGATCAGGGTGCCGGCCATGTTGATCGAGTGCAGCGGATCGCGCAGGTCGTGTCCCAGCATGGCCAGCAACTGGGCACGCGTAGACTCGGTCTGGGCGCGCCGTGCGTTCGAGGCGCGCAGCAGCTCCGATTGGGTCAGGCGCGCATTTTCCAGCACCGCTGCTTCCCACGGGTGCGAGCGGCCAAGCACGGTTTCATGCCAGGCGTCGAAGGAACCGCGCGGGGTCAGGCGCGCGCCCAGCGGGCCGTACCGGGTGGTCTTTTCCGGACGGCCGCCCCAGGACACGTGTTCGATCTGCTCGGTGCGCAGCAGCAGGCACCAGCCGCCGCCGGGCGGATCGAAGGGCAGGGCCAGCAGGCCGACCCACTTTCCCAGGCTGGCCTGCGCCACCAGCGGCCATTCGTCCAGCGCATCGTAGGTAAGGATGTCGCTCGCTTCCGCCGGCAGCGCGCGCACGATGGCTTCGGCGATGTCGCGCTCGATCGGACCGTGGCTGAAGACCTTGCCGTTGTGGACCGCCACCAGGGCCTGCGAGCGGGTTGCCGCCAGCAGGGCCCCGGCGTGGTGGGCCAGGGCGTCGAGCGGCTCTTCGTCGATCAGCAGCGACTCGACCAGGGCGGTGCGCACGCGCGCCGACTGCTCCACCAGTTCGGCGTCGGCGCGTGCCTCGATGCTTTGCACGGTCGAGGCCATGACCTGGGCCAGCACGTCAGCCGCCATGCGGATCGCATGCGGCACGCGCTTCGGCGTCATGTGGTGGCAGGCGATCAGGCCCCAGAGGCGGCCGTTGATCACGATCGACACGCTCATCGACGCGTGTATGCCCATGTTCTGCAGGTATTCGACGTGGATCGGCGAGACGCTGCGCAGCACGCCGAAGCTCATGTCGAGCGGTGCGCCGCCCGGCGCGCCGAGCAGCGGCACCGGCGTATAGCCGATGTCGGCGATCATGCGCAGGGTGTTCAGCACGTACAGACGGCGCGCCTGCGCCGGGATGTCGCCGGCCGGGTAGCGCTGGCCGAGGTAGGGCACCAGGTCGTCGCGGCGCGCCTCGGCCACCACGTCGCCGCTGTCGTCCTCGCGGAAGCGGTAGGCCATCACGCGGTCGAAGCCGGTGAAATCGCGCACCTGGCGCACCGCCGTCTCCAGCAGGCCGTCGATGCTGCGCTGGCGCCGCACGCGCTCGATCGAGCTGTGTGCGCGCACGGCGAACAAAGCGACTTCGTCGGCCGGCACGTCGCGCGATTCGAATTCGGCCACGATGCGCGTACCGGCGCCATGCACGATGGCGTCGTAGCCGCGGCCATCAACCGTGACCGCCACCACCATGGGCGCGCATTCGCAGTCGGCGAGCGCGCCGGCACATTCGTCGATCAGCTCGGCGCAGGCGGGGGGCAGGGGAAGTTCGGTGTACGGACGGCCGAGTTCGAGCGCCGCCATCAGCTCGGCGGGCACATTCGCGCTCCAGCCTTCGACGCGCCCTTGCGCATCCATGAACAGGAGGAAGCCATGCGGCTGGATCGATCCTGGAACGTGGATGGGCTCTTCTGCGCAGTTGGCCAGGTCGACCTGGGCAGGGACAGGCATCGGGACGGCCGCAATCGACTTCAATGTATTCCCTTCTATCTTAGGGGGGGGCTGGACAGCTACGCGCGCATTTTACAACGCGAATCGAAGGCAGAGCGCACTGGATTGTTTCAAGTGGTTATCAAAATGGACGAATCGTGAAAGATGACGCAATTTTGACACAATGCAGTGTCAGACCGAGTGCCGGTCAGCATAGTCAGCGATCCAGGGCGGGCTTGAGCAGCACGACCAGGGCGCCGTTGCCGCCGTCGGCGCGGTTCGCCACGCAGAAGGCGACGACTTCGTCCTTCTGCACCAGCCAGCTGTGCACCACCGAGCGCAGCACCGGTTCGCCGCCCGGCGAGCCATAACCGATGCCGTGAATGATGCGCACGCAGCGCACTCCGCGGCGCATGCTGCGGCGGATGAAGTCGCCCACCTGGCCGCGTGCGGTGTCGCGCGTCATGCCGTGCAGGTCGAGTTCGTCCTGCACCGGCCAATGGCGCTTGCGCAGCTTTTTCACCACATCGGGACCGACGCCTTCGCGCGCATAGCTGAGGGTCGGATCGTCGTCGAGCAGGCCGTCGACGTCGAACAGGTCCGACAGCGATTCCTGCAGCACCAGGGCGTCGTCTTCCTCCTGGCTCAGCCTGCGCTGTTCCGGCGTGGCGCGCAGCAGGGCTTCCTGCACGGGGCGGTAGACGTAGCGGTCGGACTCCGGCAGCTTGGTGACGCCTTCCATGGCGCCGCGGAACTCCACGGCACGCTCGCGCGCGATGCGTTCGCGCCGCTCGCGTGCGGCCTGTTCGATGGCGCGCAGGCGCTCTTCTTCCTTGAGCTGGTCGCGCAAGGATTTGAGGTCGGCAAAGTCCTTCATGCCCGCCATCGTCGCTACCGGTTAATCGCCCAGGGCTTCCAGATAACGCTGGGCGTCGAGCGCGGCCATGCAGCCGGTGCCCGAGCTGGTGATCGCCTGGCGGTAGATGTGGTCCTGCACGTCGCCGGCCGCAAACACGCCCGGCACGCTGGTGGCGGTGGCCATGCCCTCGGTACCGCTGCGGGTCTTGATGTAGCCGTTGTGCATGTCCAGCTGGCCTTCGAAGATCATGGTGTTCGGCTTGTGGCCGATCGCCACGAACAGGCCGTGCACGGTGACCTCCTTGGATTCGCCGTTCTCGGTCGATTTCAGCTTCAGGCCGGTCACGCCGCTGTTGTCGCCGACCACATGGTCGAGGGTGTGGTTCAGTTCCAGTGCAATCTTGCCTTCGGCAACCTTGGCCATCAGGCGGTCGACCAGGATCGGCTCGGCGCGGAACTTGTCGCGGCGGTGAATCAAGGTCACTTTCGAGGCGATGCCGGCCAGGTACAGGGCTTCCTCGACCGCCGTATTGCCGCCGCCGATGACCGCCACCTCCTGGTTACGGTAGAAGAAGCCGTCGCAGGTGGCGCAGGCCGACACGCCGCGGCCCATGAACTCCTGCTCGCTCGGCAGGCCGAGGTACTGGGCCGAGGCGCCGGTGGCGATGATCAGGGCGTCGCAGGTGAATTCGTGCGAGTCGCCGACCAGGCGGATCGGCTTTTCGTTCAGGTAGGTCGTGTGGATGTGGTCGAACACGATCTCGGTATTGAAACGCTCGGCGTGCTGCAGCAGGCGCTGCATCAGTTCCGGACCCTGCACGCCCAGCGGATCGCCGGGCCAGTTTTCCACATCGGTCGTCGTCATCAATTGACCGCCTTGTTCGACACCGGTGACCAGCATCGGTTGCAGATTGGCGCGCGCGGCGTAGACGGCGGCGCTGTAGCCGGCAGGACCGGAACCGAGGATCAGGACTTTGGCGTGTTTCTTAGTGGTCATGAGAGCAGAGGAATTGATATGGAAAAATGGAAACTGGGGGCGGGACGCGCAGAATCAAGGCCGGCCGCATCCAGCAAAATCGTTGTCGTTTCGACGCCGAATACAACGCCGATTATAGACGATGATGCGCACAAGCATGAATGATGAGGCCGTCTCGGCAATATATGCCTTAGAATGGATGGATTCCGCAATCGCGAAGATGAATGCACCACGCAGCATGAGCAAGAAGAGTTCCGCCCCTCCCTCGAACGTCCCCCGCAACACGGCCGCCCGCGCCCCGCTGCCGGGCAGGCTTGCGCGCCTGCTGCTGGAAGCGCGCTGGATCGCCCTGGCGGTCGCCTTCCTGTATTTCGTCCTGATCCTGCTGAGCTACAACAAGGCCGATCCGGGCTGGTCGCACGCGAACACCGTGCCGGCCATCGCCAATTTGGGCGGCAAGGCCGGCGCCTGGCTGGCCGACCTGATGCTGTTCATCTTCGGCTTCTCCGCCTGGTGGTGGGGCGTGCTGTTCATGCGCGCCGTCTGGCGCGGCTACCGGCGCCTGAAGGATACCGACCCGGCTCCGCGCGAACCCGAACACCAGGACGAATTCATCATCCGCTGGATCGGCTTCGGCCTGATGTTCGCCGGCAGCGTCGGCCTGGAATACCTGCGCATGTGGTCCTGGGACGTCGACCTGCCGCGCGCCCCGGGCGGCGTGCTTGGGCAATTGCTCGGCCATGCGTCGCAGGTGGCTTTCGGCTTTACCGGCGCGACCCTGCTCCTGCTGCTGCTGTTTGGCCTGGGCTTTTCGCTGTTCTTCCAGGTGTCGTGGCTGGCCGTGGCCGAGCGCATCGGCGAGACGGTCGAGGGCGCGCTGGGCTGGTTCCGCCTGCGCGTGGAAGACCGCGAAGACCGCCGCCAGGGCGAAGCCGCGGCCGTCAAGCGCGACGAAGTCGTGGTGACCGAACGGGCAAAGCATGTCGAGAAGCACCCGGCGCCAAGCGTGCGCGCCGAGCCGCAGCTGGAACTGAGCAAAGCGCCCGCGTCGGCGCCGGCGCGTCCTGCGCTGAAGGAGCCGCGCCTGGAGCCGGACGACGAGGTGCCGGCCTATATCGACCTGGACGAGGACTTCTCGAGCAGCGCCCCGGCCGCCAAGCCGCCGCGCGCGCCGGCGGCGCCAGCCGCGGGCGCCGAGCCGAGCCTGCCGCCGATCAAGATCGAACCGCAAATGATGTCGGTGCCGAAAGGCGAGCGCGCGGTCAAGGAGCAGCAGACCCCGCTGTTCCGCGACTTGCCGGGCGACTCGACCCTGCCGCCGCTGGCCCTGCTGGACGAGGCGCCGCCGGTCCAGGAAACCGTGGCCGTCGACGTGCTGGAATTCACCAGCCGCCTGATCGAGAAGAAGCTCTCGGACTTCGGCGTCGAGGCCGCGGTCGTGGCCGCCTATCCGGGCCCGGTCGTCACGCGCTACGAAATCGAGCCGGCCACCGGCGTGAAGGGCAGCCAGATCGTGAACCTGGCGCGCGACCTGGCGCGTTCGCTGTCGCTGACCTCGATCCGCGTGGTCGAGACCATTCCGGGCAAGAACTACATGGCACTCGAACTGCCGAACCCGAAGCGCCAGATCGTGCGCCTGACGGAAATCGTCGGCTCCAAGGTCTACAACGACTCCGCCTCGAACCTGACGGTGGCGCTGGGCAAGGACATTGCCGGCAAGCCGGTGGTGGCCGATCTCGCCAAGATGCCGCACCTGCTGGTGGCGGGCACCACTGGCTCCGGCAAGTCGGTGGGCATCAACGCCACCATCCTGTCGCTGCTCTATAAATCCGACCCGGCGGACGTGCGCCTGATCCTGATCGACCCGAAGATGCTGGAAATGTCGGTGTACGAAGGCATCCCGCACCTGCTGGCGCCGGTCGTGACCGACATGCGCCAGGCCGGCCACGCCCTGAACTGGGCCGTGAACGAGATGGAGCGCCGCTACAAGTTAATGTCCAAACTGGGCGTGCGTAACCTGGCCGGCTACAACGCCAAGATTGCGGAAGCAGCGAAGCGCGAAGAACACATCCCGAACCCGTTCTCGATCATGCCCGACAATCCCGAGCCGCTGGAAAAGCTGCCGACGATCGTCATCATCATCGACGAACTGGCCGACCTGATGATGGTGGTCGGCAAGAAGGTGGAAGAACTGATCGCCCGTATCGCCCAGAAGGCGCGTGCCGCCGGGATCCACCTGATCCTCGCGACCCAGCGTCCGTCGGTCGACGTGATTACCGGCCTGATCAAGGCAAACATCCCGACCCGTATCGCGTTCCAGGTGAGCTCGAAGATCGACTCGCGCACGATTCTCGACCAGATGGGCGCCGAAACCCTGCTCGGCATGGGCGACATGCTGTACATGCCGCCGGGCACCGGCCTGCCGGTGCGCGTGCACGGCGCCTTTGTCTCGGACGACGAAGTGCATCGAGTTGTAAAACATCTTCAATCGATGGGCGAGCCGAATTACATTGAAGGCATCCTGGAAGGCGGCACGCTGGAAGAGGGCGGCGCCGGCGGCGATGCCGCGGCCGGCGAAGGCGGCGGCGAGTCCGACGCCATGTACGACCAGGCAGTACAGGTCGTGCTGAAGAACCGCCGCGCCTCGATCTCGCTGGTCCAGCGCCACCTGCGCATCGGCTACAACCGCGCCGCGCGCCTGCTCGAGCAAATGGAGCAGAGCGGCGTGGTGTCACCAATGCAGTCGAACGGCAACCGCGACATCCTCGTGCCCGCCACCAGCGCCGAGTAATCCAGGCGGTACTTGACCCATCCTGCCCGGGCGGCATGCATACCGCCCTTGTAGGGTGGGCTCTCGAGCCCACGCGGTCGTACTCCTGCACACCCCAACGCAAAAAAAGGACCACGATGAAGAACAACATGAAAACCACCCTCGCCACCCTGATCGCCACTGCCACCCTGGCCCTAGCAGCCGCCGGCACCGCCCACGCCGCCGCCCTCGACCAATTCAAGACTTTCGTCGCCAACACCAAATCCGCCAAGGGCGAATTCACCCAGCAACAGCAACGCAAATCCACCAACGGCAAGGCCACCCCCGCCTCCAGCGGCAGCTTCGTCTTCGCCCGCCCCGGCAAGTTCATCTGGAACTACCAGAAACCCTACGAACAACTGCTGCAGGCAGACGGCGACCAGCTCTACATCTACGACAAGGACCTGAATCAGGTCACCGTCAAGAAGCTGGGCAACGCGCTCGGCTCCTCGCCGGCCGCCATCCTGTTCGGCAGCAACGACCTGGAAAAGAATTTCACGCTGTCCGAAGCGGGCACCCGCGACGGCCTGGAATGGCTGAACGCCGTACCAAAGGCGCGCGACACCACCTTCGAGCAGATCAGCATCGGCCTGCGCGACGGCATTCCGCAGGCGATGGAGCTGAAGGACACCTTCGGCCAGACCTCGGTGCTGAAATTCACCAACTTCCAGCGCAACCCGTCGCTGGGCGCCCAGCAGTTCAAGTTCGAGATCCCGAAGGGCGCGGACGTCATCAATAACTGACGAGTCCAGCCGCCCGTTCGCCGGGCGGTTTTTTCATCGAAAGGCGGTGCACGGCTGCGATTGCATCAAGCGTGTGCAGCGGCACGCATGGCGTGTGCTTCGCGGCGCAGGCAGGCATCGGCTACACTAGCCGCATGCACAACCATTCGCACCATTTCGCCACGCCATCGTGCCCGCCGGAGGCCTGCCGTGGATGACCTCTTCAAGCACGAACCCGCAGCCCCGCTGGCCGAAGCCCTGCGCCCGCGCACCATCGACGAGGTAATCGGCCAGAGCCACCTGCTCGGCCCCGGCAAGCCGCTGAATTTGGTCTTTAAATCCGGCAAGCCGCACTCGATGATCCTGTGGGGGCCGCCCGGCGTCGGCAAGACCACGCTGGCGCGCCTGACGGCCTATGCCTTCGACTGCGAATTCATCGCCCTGTCCGCCGTGCTGTCGGGCGTGAAGGACATCCGCGCCGCCGTCGAGCAGGCCGAGCAGTACCTGGCGCGCGGCAAGCACACGATTTTGTTCATCGACGAGATCCACCGCTTCAACAAGTCGCAGCAGGATGCCTTGTTGCCCTTCGTCGAGTCCGGGCTCGTCACGCTGATCGGCGCCACCACCGAGAATCCGTCGTTCGAGGTGAATTCGGCGCTGCTGTCGCGCTCGCAGGTGTATGTGCTGAAGGCCCTGAACGACGACGAGATGCGCCAGCTCCTGAAGCGTGCGCAGGAGCGGGTGCTGAAGCACCTGACCTTCGACGAGGTGGCTGTGAACACCCTGGTCGGCTATGCCGACGGCGATGCGCGCCGCTTCCTGAACTTGCTGGAGCAGACCAAGACCTCGGCCGAAACCTCGGGCATCACCACCATTACCGGCGAGTTCGTCGACAACGCGCTGACCCTGAATTCGCGCCGCTTCGACAAGGGCGGCGACAATTTCTACGACCAGATCTCGGCGCTGCACAAGTCGGTGCGCGGCTCGCACCCGGACGCGGCCCTGTACTGGCTGTGCCGCATGCTCGACGGCGGCGCCGACGCCAAGTACCTGTCACGCCGCATCGTGCGCATGGCCTGGGAAGACATCGGCCTGGCCGACCCGCGCGCCCTGCAGATCGCCAACGACGCCGCCACCACCTACGAGCGGCTCGGCTCGCCCGAGGGCGAACTGGCGCTGGGCCAGGCCGTGGTCTACCTGGCCATTGCGGCAAAGAGCAATGCCGGCTACAACGCCTTCAACGCGGCCATGGCTTTTGTGCGCAAGGACAAGTCGCGCGAGGTGCCGGTGCACTTGCGCAATGCACCGACCAAGCTCATGAAGGAGCTCGGCTACGGCCACGAATACCGCTACGCGCACGACGAGCCAAACGCGTATGCGGCCGGCGAAACCTATCTGCCCGATGGCATGCCGGAACCGCGCTGGTACCAGCCGGTGCCGCGCGGGATCGAGGCCAAGGTGGCGGACAAGCTGGCCTTCCTGCGCCAGCTCGATGCCGACGCGCAGAACGAGGATCGTTGAAGCGAGAAAGCTGAAGGCGGCGACCCCGGGGCAGCGCATCCGTTGCATGTATAAATCACGCTTTGGAAAAGCTGCCCCCTTGGTACAATTGCGTTTTCGACATACGCCTCGCAGAAGCCGACAATGATAGATATCCAACTCCTCCGCAAAGACATCGACAACGTCGCCGCCCGACTGGCGACCCGCAAGTTCCAGCTCGACGTGAATGCCTTCAACGCCCTGGAAGCCGAACGCAAGGCCATCCAGATCCGCACCGAAGAGCTGCAGGGCAAGCGCAACTCGCTGTCCAAGCAGATCGGCATGCTCAAGGGCAAAGGCGAAGACACGAGCGCCGTAATGGCCGAAGTGGCCGGCCTGGGCGACGAGCTGAAGGCCAACGAGGTGTCGCTGGCCGAGGTCCAGCGCAAGATGGCCGAGTTCATGGAAGCCATCCCGAACCTGCCGCACGAATCGGTCCCGGCTGGCCAGGACGAAACCGGCAACGTCGAGGTGCGCAAGGTCGGCACGCCGCCGAGCTTCGACTTCGAAGTGAAAGACCACGTCGACATCGGCGAAAAGCTGGGCCTGGACTTCGACACCGCGACCAAGCTGACCGGCTCGCGCTTCTCGGTCATGAAAGGCGGTATCGCGCGCCTGCACCGCGCGCTGGCCCAGTTCATGCTGGACACCCACACCGACAAGCACGGCTATACCGAGTGCTACACGCCTTACATGGTGAACGCCGATTCGCTGCGCGGCACCGGCCAGCTGCCGAAGTTCGAGGAAGACCTGTTCTCGGTGAAAAAGGGCGGCGCCGAAGGCGAGGGCGAGACCTTCTACCTGATCCCGACGTCGGAAGTCTCGCTGACCAACATCGTGCGCGACGAGATCGTCTCGCTCGACGCGCTGCCGATCCGCATGACCGCGCACACCCCGTGCTTCCGTTCGGAAGCCGGCAGCTACGGCCGCGACACGCGCGGCATGATTAGGCAACACCAATTCGACAAGGTCGAATTGGTGCAAGTTGTCCATCCGGAGCAGTCATACACGGCGCTGGAAGAGATGGTCGGCCAGGCCGAGTTCATCCTGCAATCGCTGGGCCTGCCTTACCGCGTGATGGCGCTGTGCACCGGCGACATGGGCTTCGGCGCGGCCAAGACCTACGACCTGGAAGTCTGGCTGCCGGCGCAGAACACCTACCGCGAGATTTCCTCGCTGTCGAACACCGAAAGCTTCCAGGCCCGCCGCATGGGCGCACGCTTCCGCAATGCCCAGAACAAGCCTGAGCTGCTGCACACGCTGAACGGTTCGGGCCTGGCGGTCGGCCGTACGCTCGTCGCCGTGCTGGAGAACTTCCAGCAGTCCGACGGCAGCGTCGTGGTTCCGGAAGTGCTGCGTCCGTACATGGGCGGCCTGGAGAGCCTGGCGCCAGCTGCCTGATGGCTTTCGGAAGCGCTGCGTTCGATTGAACGAATTAGCTCTTCCGTTTTCGGTAGAGGCTGGCTATAATGCGTGTCTCTTGCAGCGACCACGCCGCAACGAAGTAGGAGAGGTGGCAGAGTGGTCGAATGTACCTGACTCGAAATCAGGCGTACGGGTGACCGTACCGTGGGTTCGAATCCCACCCTCTCCGCCAAGGTTTAAGCGAAAAAGGCTTCCGAAAGGAAGCCTTTTTTATTTTCGTGCTCGTGTACGAGCGTAGGGTGGTCGGCTCCACCCGAACCGTTGTGCATACGGACCGTGTGCGCCGCCCACGCGTCCAACGCACGTTTGCGCGGCCACCGCGTTTTCAGAGTGCTTCCAGAGAAACTTTATGCTCTCGACATCTTTCTCCTTCCACAAACGGAAATGACCCGCTATAATGCGGCCTCGCTTGCAGCGACCGCAACGCACCGAATAAGGAGAGGTGGCAGAGTGGTCGAATGTACCTGACTCGAAATCAGGCGTACGGGTGACCGTACCGTGGGTTCGAATCCCACCCTCTCCGCCAGTAAATGAAAAAGGCCCCGTATGGGGCCTTTTTCATTTACTGGCGGAGAGGAGCAAAGCCCCTGCGGGCTTTGCATGTGGAATTCGAAGACGTGCGCATACTTGCGCACGGGCGGCCCGCAGAATGTGGGCGAATCCCACGCTCTCCGCCAGTAGTAAGGAAAAGGCTTCCGAAAGGAAGCCTTTTTTTGTATCTGCCGTTTTACTCGTCTTTACCTATGGTCCAGGTCGCATCCCGCTTGAACCATTCCACCAGGAAGTCGATAAACGCGGTTACTTTCGCCGACAGATTCGCCCGCTCCGGATACACCGCAAACACATCCGCACTCGGCAGCTCCCAGTCCTCCAGCAGCGGCACCAGCTTCCCCTCGGTCAAGTGAGAGTGAATGTCCCACTCCGAGCGCATCAGGATGCCGAACCCGGCCAACGCCCATAGCACTCCCGTCTCGCCATCGTTCGTACTCAGCACGCCACGCACCTTCACCGTTTCCTCCTTGTTCCCGCGCACGAAGTGCCAGGTGCCGAACGCCGTCGTGCTTTCGCGCAGCACGATGCAGTGGTGATGTTGCAGATCGCGCGGCTTGCCTGGGATGCCATGCTCACGCAGGTAGTCTGGCGATGCGCACAGCACTCTCCGGTTGGCAAGGATGCGCCGTGCAACCATGCGCGAGTCCGGCACGGTGCCGAACCGGATGCCAAGGTCGAAGGCCTGGTCCGCCAGCTTGGCGGGGCGGTCGGTGAGGTCGAGCTGGACGTCGACCTGCGGATAGCGCCGCGCGAACGCGATAATGGCCGGCGCGATGTGCCGGCGGCCGAAGCCGAAGGTGGCATTCACCCGCAGCAGTCCCTTGGGTACGGCGCGGCTGCTCGAGACGGACTGTTCCAGTTCCTGCAGCTCGGACAGCAGGCGTGCGCCGGTTGCCAGGTAGACCTCGCCCTCATGGGTGACGCTGATGCGGCGCGTGGTGCGGTTCAGCAGGCGCACACCCAGACGCTTTTCCAGCGCCGCCAGGCGGGCCGTGATGGCCGGCGGCGTCACGCCCCACTCGCGCGCCAGCGCTGCCAGCGAACCCCGCTTGACCAACTCGACAAAAAAGGCCAGGTCGGAAACACTGTCCATTATTCAGTTTGATTTAAGAATGGATAAAGTTGCAGTTTATTATGAAAGTGGAGCGAATGGTTACACTATGGTCTGCGGCAGGACGGCGGCGCGCCGGCCTGTCCGCACGCTTTCATGAACCAGCGCGCTGCCCGTGTCACGGCCGGCAGCCATTGCACCAATGACAAACATCCTGCCCGCCATCCTCCTGAACACCGCCCTCGGCGCCGGCCTCGGCTTTGCCGGCGGCCTGCTCGGCATCGGCGGCGGCCTGATCGCCATTCCCGTGCTGGCCTGGCTGTACGGCATGGACCAGCACCTGGCCCAGGGTACGGCCCTGGTCATGATCGTACCGAACGTGCTGATCGGTTTTTTCCGCTACCACCAGAAACACCGCATCGACCTGCGCGCGGTGGCCGCGATCAGCGTGTTCTCGATGGTGGCGGCCTACGTGGCCGGGCGCCTGGCGAGCGGCATCGAGTCAAGCGTGCTGCGCATCGCATTCGCCCTGTTCCTGATCGCCCTGGCCCTGTACTTCGGCAGCGGCGTGCTGCGCCGTGCGCGCGGCGGCGCCGAGGCGCCGGCCCTGGCGCCGCGCCAGATGACGCGCTCGGCCTTGCCCCTGCTCGGCATTGCCAGCGGCGCCATGTCCGGCATCTTCACCATCGGCGGCGGGCTGGTGGTGGTGCCGGCCCTGGTCAGCCTGTTCCGCATGGAGCAGACCCGTGCGCAAGGGACGGCGCTGGCGCTGGTGGTGCCGAGTTCGGCCATCGCCCTGTTCGCCTACGCCCAGGGACAGCACGTGGCCTGGGACGTGGGCGTGCCGATGGCGGTCGGCGGCATCGCCACCGTGTCGGCCGGCGTGGCGCTGGCTTACCGCTTTCCGGCGGCGCGTTTGCGGCTGCTGTTCTGCGCGGTGCTGCTGGTGACGGCCGGGGCGATGCTGGTCACCGGGTAAGCTCGCCATCTTTTCTTGATATCAATAATGCGTTATCATTAAGATCGCCGCGGCTGCGATGCCTCCCTGCATGCGCCGTTCCGATCCACCTACGCATGCCGGCAGCGCCGGCGCCGGAAAGATATCTGGTTCATGAAACGCACCCTTCTGCCGCTGGCCCTGTTGTCGGCTTTTCCCATCCTGACGTATGCGAATGAGGCGGCCGAGGCCGAAGAACCCTCGACGGTGATGGGCGAAGTGCGCATCAGCGCCGCACGCAATGCCGGCGCCTTGCTCAGCAACCGCATCCTGACCTCGGTCGACGTGCTGGGCAGCGAGCAGATCGAGGACAAGACTGTCGGCAACAGCTGGGAATTGGTCGGGCAATTGCCCGGCGTGCAGCTGACGGAGTTCCGCATGGGCGCCGAGTCGGGCAAGGCGACCTTCCGCGCGTTTAACGGCGAAGGCTACATCAACGGCATCAAGGTGCTGATCGACGGTATCCCGAGCAACGTCAACAGCGGCAACCAGCGCTTCATCGACATGGTGTTTCCGCTCGAGATCGATTACATCGAAGTCGTGCGCGGCACCAACGATCCGCGCTACGGCCTGCACAATATCGGCGGCAACATCAACCTCGGCACGCGCCAGGGCGGCAACTACACCGACAGCCGCTTGACGGCCGGCAGCTTCGCTACGCGCGAGCTGCAGTTCGCGCTGGGCCGCGAGAGCGACGGCTTCGCCCAGAACTATTTTCTGGCGAAGCAGGACAGCGGCGGTTACCGCGCCCACAGCGACTCCGACAAGTATTCGTTTGGGGCCAAGTGGTTTCTTACTTCCGATGACAAGCGCGTCAAGGCCGGCCTGGTACTGCGCACCTACCGCCACGATGCGGAAGAGCCCGGCTTCCTGACGGCTAGGGAAATGGCCGAGGACCGCGACCAGTCGCCACGCAAGAACGCCAACGACGTCACCGAGCGCGAGATGAAGCACGCCAGCGTCCACCTCGACTGGCAGATCACGCCCGACGCCTTCCTCAGCAACAAGCTCTACTTCAACGATTACCAGGACGACCGCCGCGTCACCTTCACCGGCAACCCGGCCGGCACCGCGCCGCGCCAGCGCCGGCTGTGGGACGAGGAGCAGGTCGGCCTGCTGAGCACGCTGACCTTGCGCCTGGACGAGCACGCCACCATCGAAACCGGCGTCAATACCGAGCGCCAGGACAACCGCTATGGCCGCCTGCGCTATGCCTACGCCATCCCGAGCGACTTCACGACCCCGGCGCAGATCCAGAACGACGACCGCTATGCCCTGAACAATGTCGGCGCCTATGCCCAGGCCATCCTGAAAGTCGGCGAGACCCTCAGGATCGTGCCGGGCTTGCGTGTGGACCGCTTCACCGGACACATGCCGCTGAAGAACGGCACTTCACTCGGCCTGCAGGAATCCGGATGGATCAGGCAGCCGAAGTTCAGCATGGTCTACAGCCCTTTGCCGAACCTCAGCGTGTACGGCAACTGGGGCCGCACTTTCCAGGTACTGACCGGTTCCGGCGCGCCGGCCTACCTGGCGCCGGGCCAGGCGCGCTTTGCGCCGTCGATCAATACCGGCAAGGAAGTCGGCGTCAAGTTCAAGCCCGCCGCGCAAACCGAACTGCGCCTCGCGGCCTGGCGTCAGGATGCCACCGACGAAGTGGCCAACATGCCGGCAACCGGCACCACGGTCGGCCTGGGCGAGACGCGCAGGGAAGGGATCGATGTGCAGGTGTCGAGCAAGCCGACCGAACAACTCGACCTGTGGTTCTCGCACTCGCTGCAGAAAGCCGAAGTGAGGCGCGCGTTCACGGCCGAGGGCGTGTCGCTGGCGGGCAAGGAAGTGTTCGCCACGCCGCGCACCATCACGAATGCGGGCGCCGGGTACCGCGTATCAAGCAAGTGGCGCCTTGGCCTGCAAGGGCGGGCGCAGGGCAGCTATTTCATCGACAACCTGAATGCGCAAGGCAAGTTCGGCGGCTTCGTGCTGTTCGATGCCAACCTGCGCTATGCGATGTCCGAGCGCGCCAGCATCGACTTCCAGGTCAAGAACCTGGCCGACCGCCGCCATGCCTACGCCTGGTACGACAATTTCTTCTGGCCAGCTGCGGATGCGCAGGCGATGTTCGCGCCGGGACCGGGCCGCGCCGCCTACCTGTCGCTGAACCTGACACTGTAAGGGCAGGCGGATGCAGACATTACCAGCCCAGGCCCAGCGCCGCATCCTCGGCATCGACGCACTGCGCGGCCTCGTCATGGTCTTCATGATGGCGGACCACGTGCGCGAGACCTTCCTGCTGCACCTGCAGGTGTCCGATCCGATGGACGTGGCGACCACGCCGGCGCCGCTTTTCTTCTCGCGCCTGATCGCCCATGTATGCGCACCGGTCTTCGTGTTCCTGACCGGGCTGTCGGCTTTCCTGTATGCCTCGCGCCAGGCCGATGGTCCGCGTGCGGCAGCAGGCTTCCTCGCCAGGCGCGGGCTGTTCCTGGTCGTGCTGGAACTGACCGCCATCAACTTCGCCTGGACGGCGACTTTCCCGCCACAGGTGGTCTACCTGCAAGTGATCTGGGCCATTGGCTTGTCG
Organism: Massilia sp. YIM B02769; assembly: GCF_030411995.1. Taxonomy (GTDB): domain Bacteria; phylum Pseudomonadota; class Gammaproteobacteria; order Burkholderiales; family Burkholderiaceae_D; genus Telluria. Next base: position 204,691 of record NZ_JASNRC010000010.1, on the reverse strand, counting down.
ATGCTGGCGCTGGCAGCCCTGGTGCAGCTGCCGCGCGCGGCGTTGATCGTGCTCGGTTTCGCGATCGTGGGCGGGCACAACCTGCTCGATGGGCTGCACGTCGCCGCCGGTCACCCGCTGCACGCCGTCTGGGCCGTGCTGCACGACCGTGGCTGGATCGAGGTCTCGGAGACATTGCGTCTGCGTACCTCGTATCCGGTGCTGCCCTGGATCGGCATCATCTGCCTGGGTTATGCCTGCGGCCCCTGGTTTGCCGGGGGCTGGACGGCGCCTGCGCGCCAGCGTCGCCTGCTTGCCTGGGCCGCAGTTGCGCTGGGCCTGTTCGTTGTGCTGCGCGCGCTGAATGTCTACGGCGACCGGCCGTGGGTGGTCGGCGCGTCAAGCGGCGAAACGCTGATGCGCTTTTTGAATGTGACCAAGTACCCGCCGTCACTGCTGTTCGCGGCGCTGACGCTGGGCATCGGCCTGCTGTTGCTGGTGCTGCTGGAGCGTAGGGATGGGCGCCTGATCGCCTGGCTGGCGGTGCTCGGATCGGCGCCGATGTTCTTCTACATCCTGCATCTGTACGTGCTGCAATTGATCGCGCGTGGACTGGAAGCGGGCGGCATTGCGCCGCGCATGGATGGCGTGTGGCAGGTCTGGGCGCTGACGGCCGTGCTGACGCTGGCGCTGTATCCCCTTGTGGGCGCCTTTGCGCGCTTCAAGGCGCGGCGGCGCGACCTGGCCTGGCTCAAGTATTTGTAGGCGTATAGCGGACCCGGCCTGATGCCGAGGTCAACGCCGGGCGCCGGTAGGCAGGGCGGGGGGGCCGTCCAGCCTCCTCTCTCAAACCGTCTCATTCCGCGATCTCATTTGTTCTCTTTTTCTCTCGTTTCGTTCTTGTCGAAACGGAAGGGAGAAAAAGAGAAGAAAAGAGAAGAAATGAGCACGCCAAAAGAGACAGCTTGGCAGACGGCGGGATTCGTGTGCCCCGCACGGGGAGCCAGCTGCGGACTCAGCCGCAGACTCAGCCGCGCACGGTCGCATGCAGCCAGACGGCCGCGATCCGCTCGACATCTTCGTAGCCTTCGCAATCGAGCTGCCCGCCGAAGATGTCGGGGTCGAGTTCCTCGTAACGCCAGTTCGAGCAGCGCGCATCGAGCTTCGACCGGACCGTTTCCAGGAATGCGTCGCGGCCCTCGACGATTGCAATCCCCGTGTACAGCAACAGCGTGCCGCCCGGCCGCAGCCGTTCGAGCGCGGCGTCGACGATATCGACCGAAAAGGCCGCCCCGTGCATGCCGCCGCCATGCCGGTAGCGCAGTTCCGACGGGTCGAGGATGTAGGGCGGATTCGACAGCACCAGGTCGAAGCCGCCGTCCAGGTCTTTCAGCAGATCGCTGTGCAGGGTGGGCACATGCGCCGCACCGGCCAGGCGCGCGTTCACCGCAGCCAGGCTCAGCGCGAAGGGATTGATGTCCGCCCCCACCGCTTCGCAGTCCGGGAAGCGGCAGGCGACCTCGATCGCGCCGGCGCCGCTGCCGGTGCCGATATCGACCGCGCGCGCCGGCGGCGTCATGGCTTCCATCGAGCGCTTCAGGGCGGCGACATAGCGGTAGGTATCCGGCCCGAAGAACACCGCGTCGTCCTCGCGCGTCGGAAACGCCGAGTGGAAGTAGAGCCGCTCACCGACCGTCGAGGCGCGCACGGTGGCGCACAGGTGGCCGTCGCGCTCGCGCAGTACGCCGGCGCGCCGCATCAGGTCCAGCATCCCGGCCGGCACCACGTCTGCGGAAAACGGCCGGCTCCAGCCGAACACGCCGCGCAGGTCGCGCGCGCGCTCGTTGCCGTCGCGGCCATTCACGCGGCGGTGGCTGGCGGGGGTTGTGGTGACGAATTGGTAGTCTGCCTGTTGCAGGGCCTGGCCCAGCTCGAACAGGGCGTCGGGGTCGCGGAGGGAAGAGGTCATGACCCGAGCATCGTGGATTCGCCCCGGCTACTCTGTTCGCTCGCGCACATAGCGTGCAGGAGCAGGCGCCGCAATGCCTGACCCGGCAGTAAGAGGATTATGTGAATGCCCGAACATACCGGCGCCCGGGCCGCATCCATACTGCTACCATGCCCAGACCGGCAAGCCGCCGGCTGCGCGTTGGGGTAAACATTTCCAGCACAAGGATCATCATGAAGCCACTGTTACCGGACCAGGAACACGCGCGTATCGACCGTGAAGTCGAGCGCGAACGCAACGAACGCCAGCTGAACGACGAGGCCCGCGCCGGCCTCGCCGTCGACGAGGAATTCCGTACCAAGGATGCCCGCGAAAGCATGAACTCTACCAACCTGCGGCGGTCGCGATGAGGTGGGAAGGTGACCGCGAGAGCGACAACGTCGAGGACCGCCGGGGCCAGGGCGGCGGCGGGGGCGGCTTTGGCGGGTTTGGTTTGGGCGGGCGCTCGATCGGCCTCGGCACGGTGGCGATCGCGCTGGTGGCGTCGATCTTCTTCGGCGTCGATCCGCGCGTGGTGCTCGGCCTGCTCGGCGGCGGAGGCGGCGCTCCCGCGCCGCAGGTGCAGCGAGCGCCCCAGGCCGATGCGCCGCGGGCCACCGACCGCGAGTCGCGCTTCGTGCGCACCGTGCTGGCCTATACCGAGGAAGCCTGGACCCCGCTGTTCAGCGAACAGGGCAAGACCTACCAGCCGCCGCGCCTCGTATTGTTCGAAGGCCGCACCGACACCGCCTGCGGCGCTGGCAACAGCGCCACCGGTCCCTTCTATTGCCCGCCGGACCAGACCGTCTACATCGACCTCAGCTTCTTCCGCCTGATGCAGCAGCGCTTCAACGTCGCCGGCGAATTCGCCCAGGCCTACGTGATTGCCCACGAAGTCGGGCACCACGTGCAGAACCTGCTCGGCATTTCCGACCAGGTGCACAACGCCCAGCAGAACGCCTCCGAGAAGCAGGGCAATGCCTTGTCCGTGCGCCTGGAGCTGCAGGCCGATTGCCTGGCCGGCGTCTGGGCCAACCGCACCAATCAGAAGAAGGCGATCCTGGAAAGCGGCGACGTCGAGACCGCGCTGGCCGCCGCCACCGCCATCGGCGACGACGCCCTGCAGCGCCAGTCGCAGGGCACCGTGGTGCCGGATTCGTTCACGCACGGCAGCTCGGCGCAGCGGGTGCGCTGGTTCCGGCGCGGCATCGACAGCGGCGACGTCCAGCAGTGCAATACCTTCGACACGCGCCAGCTGTAGCGAGCGAGGAAGGTGGCGCTGCCACGTGGAATGGGTGATTTCCTGACGTGAATAAAATATGCAGATATGTCCGTTGCGCCGACAAATATTTGCATATTCTATCTTGAGGGTAACGTGCTCCTTGGTGTTCTGGCATAAGCTTGGAAGAACTGGATGCCCGCATGACGCGGGCATTTCGCACACTTTCGAGGAGGAATTATGCTGGCAATGAATTACCGCGGACCCTACCGCGTGCGCGCCCAACACAAGCCCGACCCGGTCATCGAACATCCGGGCGACGCCATCGTGCGCGTCACACGCTCCTGCATCTGCGGCTCCGACCTGCACCTGTACCACGGCATGGTGCCCGATACCCGTGTCGGCCACACCTTCGGCCACGAGTTCATCGGCATCGTCGAGGACGTCGGCTCCGGCGTGCAGAACCTGAAGGTGGGCGACCGCGTGCTGGTGCCGTTCAATATTTTCTGCGGGTCCTGCTTCTTCTGCCAGAAAGAACTCTACAGTAACTGCCACAACGTGAACGCGGAAGCCACCGCCGTCGGCGCCATCTACGGCTACTCGCACACGGCCGGCGGCTACGACGGCGGCCAGGCCGAGTACGTGCGCGTGCCGATGGCCGATGTCGGCCCGATGATCATCCCCGACGACATCGTCGACGACGACGCCGTCCTGCTGACCGACGCGCTGCCCACCGGCTACCAGGCCGCCGAGATGGGCAGCATCAAGGAAGGCGACACCGTGGTCGTGTTCGGCGCCGGCCCGGTCGGCATCTTTGCCGCCAAGTCGGCCTGGCTGTTCGGCGCCGGCCGCGTGATCGTGGTCGACGAACTCGAGTACCGCCTGGAATTCGTCAAGCGCTATGCCCAGTGCGAAGTCGTCAATTTCAAGGACGTGGGCGACATGGCCCTGCACATCAAGAAGATGACCGACTGGCTCGGCGCCGACGTCTGCATCGACGCGGTCGGCGGCGATGCGGCCGGCAGCGTGGCCCAGACCGTCACCGGCCGCCTGCTGAAGATGCAGGCCGGCGCCGCCACCGTGCTGCACTGGTGCATCAACTCGGTGCGCAAGGGCGGCAACGTTTCGATCGTTGGCGTGTACGGCCCGACCTTCAACGCCGTGCCGATCGGTAACGCCCTGAACAAGGGCCTGACCCTGCGCATGAACCAGGCCAGCGTCAAGCGCCACCTGCCGCGCCTGATCGAGCACATCCGCGCCGGGCATATCGATCCGAAGCAGATCATCACCCACCGCATTCCGCTGGAAGAAGTGTCGGACGCCTATCACATCTTCTCGAGCAAACTGGACAACTGCATCAAGCCGATCCTGATCCCGCCCCGCGCCCACGAGGTGCGGGCGGTGACGGCGAGTGCTGCGAAATAAGGAGTCAAGCATGGAAAACCGAAGCACGGAAAACCGCAGCATGGAAACCCCTGCCGGCCTGAACAAACTCGACGGCCACGCGGGCTGCAGCCACGACCTCGACCAGCCCTGCCACCACGGCCACACGAGCGAGGTGCAGCCGCAGGTACGGGCGAATCGTCCGACCCGCGAGCAGCTGAGCCACATCAAGGGCTGGGGCGCCGACCTCGAGCGCGAAAACCGTCCCGCCGTGCCGATGGAACGCACGCCGCCGCGCTACACCCCGGCCGACATCGCCGAACCCTCGCCGCAGCCGCAGAACGTCGAGGTGCTGGTCTCGACCGAACGCCCCGGCATCACCCAGGTGTTCGGCACCGTCCAGCCGCCGTCGGGCGTGTCGGGCATGATCCGGCGCGCCGCCTTCAGCATGACCGAGAACGATATCCGCCGCTGGCTGCTGTTGCTGGCCGCCGACCGCGTGCAGGTGGTCGAGGGCGTGGTCGACGACCTGGCCCATGGCCACGTGCCAAACATCCTCGGCGAAATGGGGATCAAGTCCGAATGGCAGCACAACAAGGCGGGCCTGGCCAAGAAAGTCGCGATTGCCGGCGCCATCGGCGCCGCGGCTTATTTCCTGCTCAAGCGGAAGGACGACGACCGTTACCAGCGTCACGAGCGCTGGGACTGATCCGGGCAGTGTAGCGGGAAAGCCCCGTCCGTTGCGCCCAGGCGCAAGGGACGGGGCTTCTTGCGTTTAAGCAATAAGTTCGAATGAAGCTCGTCCACACTTCGAGGGTTACCGGTTCGCCTGTGCGGCCGGCGCGATTCGAAGGGAGACGAGATGACTCACCGTAGAACACTGCCTGCGGCGCTGCTGTGCGCGTCGCTGTGCGCCTTGCCGCTTGCCGACGCGACGGCGGCGCCGATGATGAGTTCGCCCAAGGCTGCCTCCGCGCAGGCCAACGCGGCCCTGGTGTCGGCACTGGCGGCGGCGCGCGCCAGCCGCGGACTCGACAACAACCACAGCTTCGTCGTGACCCGGCAGCACCCGGGCGTGCAGGGCACCCAGGTAGTGCGCGCCGCCCACACCTACAAGGGCCTGCGCATCTTCGGCTCGGAATCGGTGGTGGTGCTCGACACGGCCGGGGCCATCGTCTCGGAGGCCGCCTCGGAACGGCGCCTGCACCTGGGCCGCGGCAGTGCCAACCGCCTGCGTCCGATGACGGCCGATTTCAGCGTCAAGCCGGCGATCTTTTCCAGGGCCGCCATCGATGCCGCCGTCGCCGCGACAGTGCCGGCAACTAGCGCCGCCGCCAGCGGCGGCGCCCCGGCAGCCACCCACGTGGCACCGCCAACCGCCGAACTCCTGATCTACCCGGTGATGCGCATCGAGCGCACCCCCGGCGCCGCCGACAAGCTGGAAGCCGAGCTGAACGCCGTCGACGTGGTCGAGGTGGTCGACCATTACGAACTGGCCTACCTGGTCCGCACGCGCATGCAGCAGAACGGCAGGCCGCTGTACTACGACACCATCGTCAGCGCGAAGGATGCCCGCATCATCGACCGCTGGAACATGGTGCAGAGCGTGATCGGCGTCGGCAAGAGCCAGTACAACGGCGACGTCCCGATCAGCACCACGCTGGCCGACGGCAGCTACCGCATGCTCGACCCCGAGCGCGGCACCGGCGGCGCCCATGGCGCGATGGCGATCACGAACGCCAACAACAGCAGCAGCGCCGGCAAGATGTACACGAATTCCACCAACACCTGGGGCGACGGCAAGCAGTACGTGCGCGGCGGCAGCACCACGAACGAGAACGGGCAAACCGCCGCGGTGAATGCCATGTGGGGCCTGATGAACACCTACGACGCCCTGAAGAACGTGCTCGGCTGGCAATCGCTGGACGGCCACAACACCGCCACCTACATCGCCGTGCACGTCAACACGGCCTACGACAACGCCTATTACAGCGACACCTGCGCCTGCATGTTCATCGGCGACGGCTCCAGCTTCACCAGCCTCGGCTCGATCGACGTGATCGGCCACGAGATGGGCCACGGCGTGACGGCCGCCACCTCGGATCTCGTGTATTCAGGCGAATCTGGCGGCCTGAACGAATCGAGTTCCGACATCGGCGGCGAGATCGTCGAAGCCTACGCGCGCGCCGGCGGCAAGGGCGAGGCGATCCCGAACGCCGGCAACGACTGGATGCTGGGCACCGAGCTCAGCCGCGAACAGATGCCGCTGCGCTGGATGTTCCGCCCCAGCAAGGACGGCAGCAGCCCGGACGCCTGGAGCACGTCGTTGCGCCGCCTCGACGTCCACTACAGCAGCGGGCCGAACAACCGGATGTTCTATTTCCTGTCGCAGGGCTCGAAGGCGGACAAGGACGGGGATTACTACAGCAAGTACCTGGTCAAGTCGCCGCTGGCCATGAGCGGCATCGGCACCGACAAGGCGTTCCGGATCTGGTTCAAGGCAAATACCACCAAGTTCACCTCCAGCACCAACTACGCCCAGGCGCGCGAGAAAATGGTCGAGGCGGCGCAGGAGTTGTATGGCGTGGCGAGTGCCGAGGCGATTGCGGTGCAGCGCGCCTATGCCGCGATCAATGTCGGCGCGGATGTGGATGAAGTGGCGCCATAAAATGGATGTCGTTCACCGCGACCTCGCGGCGATGTTCCATCGTTTGCGCCTCCCGTAGGGTGGGCCGGGCCGCGCTAGGCACCCCGTGCCCACGCGGTGACGTGCTCCAAGCCCGGACACGTGTCGCGAATCATCGCTCGCTTCGCATCCTGCGGCCACGAACGATCACGGCTTCCGGAGACGTCGCGAGCGACACATCTCTACACGTAGCCGCAAGGAGACGCCCGTCACCGCGTGGGCACGGAGTGCCCACCGTACGAATATCCGTCCCCCGCCAGCATGAATTCCCCGGCCAGGCGAAGCCTTCAATCCCCCAACATCGGATACGGATTCACCGGCGTCCCTTTCCACCACTGCTTCTCCGGCGTCAAGGCCACCACCGCAAAATGCAGATGCGGCGCATTCGGATCCGCATTCCCGCTCGCCCCCACATACCCGATCACATCCCCGCGCTTGACCTGCATGCCTTCCTTCACACCCTCCGCATACCGCTCTAGATGCGCGTAATAATAGGCATGCTTCTCGGCAGGATCGAACTGGTACAGCGTAATCCCACCCGGCTTGCTGTTAAACAGCTTCACCACCCGCCCATCGCCGGCCGCGCGCACCGGTGTCCCGGTCGGCGCCATGATATCCAGCGCTTCGTGATGCCGTTCCTGCCCACGCGGCTGGTCGAAGGTATCGGTCAATTGCGCAAACGCGATGCCTGCGACCGGCACCAGCAGCTTGCCCGGGATGTCGCCATCGGCGGTCAGCTCCGGCGCGGACGGGGTGCCGGTCGAGGCTTGCGGGGCAGGGCGGATCGGCAGGTCGGCGTCGACCAGGTCGGTCTGCACGGTGTCCGCCGCAGCTGCACCTGGCGCCGCAGCGGCCCCCGCCGCCGGGGCGGACGGCGGTGCGGGCAGGGCGCCGCCATCGGTGATGATCGGATCCGGTGCATCCGCGATCTCGCGCAGGTAGACGAACAGCCCACCCGCACCCACCAGCACGCCCAGCAAGAAAGTGACCAGCCACCTCATGACCTACCTCCGCTCAGTAAAACGACTTGTGATTGAAGCGCTTATTCCTGCAACACGACGTTGGTGCCCGCACCCACCACCTGCGCCACCGCGGCGGCGCTCCAGTTGGTCAGGCGGATGCAGCCGTGCGACTCCGTCTTGCCGATGAACTTTGGCACCGGCGTGCCGTGGATGCCGTAGTGCGGCTTCGACAAATCGATCCAGGCCACGCCCACCGGGTTGTTCGGGCCGGCCGCGACGGTTGCCTTCTTGTGGCTCGGGTCGGCATCCCAGAACAGTTTCGGGTTGTAGTGGTAGGTCGGGTTCGGGTGCACGCCCTCGATGGTCCAGTTACCCACCGGCAGGGGATCGTGCTCGCTGCCGGTCGAGGCCGGATACTGCGCGATCAGGCGCTCGGCGCTGTCGAACAGCATCAGCACCTTGCGGCTGTCGCTGACTACTACCTTGGCCGCCTGCGGCAGCGGGGCGCCGCCGTGCACGGCCGGCACCACGATCTGCTCGCCGGCGCGGTTGAAGTTCTTGCCCGGGTTCAGGCGCGCCAGCAGGTCGGGGCTGGCGTGGAATTTCTCGCCCAGGCCTTCGAGCGGCGAGGCATAGCCCAGCTTGTCCAGCTTGGACTTTTCCATCATGTCTTCGGGAATTTTTACAAACGGACCATTCACATCCTCGCCGGTCAGCACGTAGGCCGTGAGGGTGGGCGTGGTGTCCGCGTTGAGGGCGTTCCAGGTCGCGTCGTCGAGCTTGCCATGGGCGTCGAGGTTGCGGGTTTTCTGGAAGGTGGCCAGGGCCTGGCGCATGTTCGAGCCATAGGCGCCATCGATTTCGCCTGGCGAGAAATGCAGGCGGTCGAGCAGGACCTGGGCGCGCAGCAGGCGCTCGAATTCGGCGCGTTCGGCGGCGGCGTCGAGCGGCGCGGCCTGGCCCGGCTGGGCGGCGGGAGTCGCCTGGGCAGGGGCCGCAGCTTGGGCGGGAGCCGCAACCTGGGCAGATGCGATGGAAGCGGCGCCGGCAAAAGCGGCGGTGACGAGCGTGGTAATGATTTTTTGCATGGGGCACCTGCGTACTTACTGAAGGAAACTCCAGCGTAGGCGCGCCGCCATGTTCGGTCTGTGCGGAAACGAACTGAGGCATTTCCCGCCGCACCGCCGCCCACACGGCCCCAGGCGCTACAATCGCCGGCATGAGCCACGATGCCACAATCACGCTGCAACCGCTTGCCTGCGCCTTTCCCGCCGATGGCAAGACCATCCTGCACGCGGCCGAGGCCGCCGGCTTCGTGTTGCCCAGTTCCTGCCGCAACGGTACTTGCCGCACCTGCATCTGCCGCCTGGAAAGCGGCGCGGTGCGCTACCTGGTCGAGTGGCCGGGCCTGTCGATCGAGGAAAAGCGCGAGCACTACCTGTTGCCCTGCGTCGCCGTGCCCCTCGGCGACGTGGTGGTCAGCGCGCCTTTGGCGAAGCGGCAGCCCCGGTCCTAGCCAGCGCGCGCTCGATGGCGCCCAGCACCTGCGGCCAGGCGAACGAGGTGGCGGCCACCTCGTCGTAATGGCTGGCGCCCGGCAGGATGACGACCTCGGCGCTGTCGCCGGCGGCCAGCGCGCGCCTGGCATAGTCGTGGGCCACGCGCGGCGGCGAAATAGTGTCCAGTTCGCCCGTCACCAGGATGGTGTGGGTGCCGTTCGGCATCAGCTCGGCGGCATTCGTGTCGGCGTACACATCCGGCCGCTCCCTGCTCGGTTCGCCGGCCAGTTCCGGCGTATCGCGTCCGCAGCTTTCCTTGATCAATGCGCGTTCGCGGCGCAGGTCGGCCAGGCCGCCCAGGCTGACCACGGCGCGCACCGGCAACACGTCCTTGCGGTACAGCACGCTGCTGGCGGGCAGGCGCGCGCGGCCGGCAATCCACTGCACCAGCTGGCCGCCGGCCGAATGGCCGACCGCGATCACGCGTTCCAGGTCGAGCGGATGCGCGGCGCCCTGTTTCGCCAGGGCGGCCAGGGCGTCCTGCATGTCGAGGTACATGCCGGGATAGCCGCCGCCGGCTTCGTCGACGCGCCGGTATTCCACGTTCCACACCGCGATGCCGCGTTCGCGCAGGGCGCCGGCCATGTTGCGCAGCTGGCCGATGCCGCCGAACTTCGCGGTCCAGCAGCCGCCGTGCACCAGCACCGCCACCGGGAAGGGGCCGGCGCCTTGCGGCACGAACAGCTCGGCATACTGCGAGGGCGCCGGGCCGTAGGCGACATGGGCGTCGGGCGCCGGGCCGGTCAAGGCCATGTAGTCGGCCAGCTGCATCGGCGCGGCGGCGCCCATGCCGGGGAGCAGGGCGGCGAGGATCAGGAAGGGAAGCTTCATCGCAAGAAATGTGGTTGGAAAAGCATCCACTATACCGGGCTTTGCCGCGCGCGCACGATTGAAAACCCTTGCGGTTCTTCCATGCTAGGCTGCACCAAACGTCACCCTTTCACAACCACGGAGGATCAGGATGAGCCAGTCCAAATCGGGCGGCAGCCCGCAGAACAAGCAGTCGGACAGTCTGTCGGAACAAGACCAGCAGAAACAACGCGCCGGCAAGGAAGACAAGAGCAGCCACGACGAGAAATCGCGCGTGCGCGCCGGTACCGGCGAAGGCGCCGGCGGCGGCGCCAAGCAGAAGCAGAATCACTGAAACAACCATGACCCTGGCGCCCCGGCGCGGCCCCCGCGGCCTGGCTGCCGGCGCCTCCAACACAATGCAACAGCACAGAAAGGACGATGATGGAACTACACGACCCGCGCGCCGAAGCTGACGCGCTGCGCGCCCACTCGACGCCCGATCCGGAACAGACGCCCACGCCGCCGACCATTCCGGTGCCCGACGACGTACCCGACCCGGCCCATGCACCGGTCGAGGAGCCCGTCATCCCCGAGCCGCCGATCCGCGCGCAATAAAAAACAGGGCGGGAAGTTCCCGCCCATCGTGATCGCTATCCCTCCGCCCGGATCAGGACTTGTCCTGCTTGTCGTCCGACTTCAGGGGCGGGATTTCCTTGATCATCTCTTCGGTTTCTTTCTCTCCCGGCGTTTTTTCGCCGCTGCCGATATCGTCCTCGTGCAGGATGGCGCCGCCTTGCGCGGCCGGGTCGGTGGTCTTGTGTCGGGTGTTCATGGTGCGCTCCTTGCGTTGCTAAAGTTGGAACAATCCTAACAGCCGCATCCCGCAACCGGCGCGCGTTAGGGTGCCCGCCAAGCTGGCCCGCATTTGGCAACACTGTTGTAATTCACACAAAGTTACAATTATGTTCGGTGCCGAACGTTCCCCGTTTATGGATTTTTTTATAATATCCATTCATAGATGATCGAATTTCGGAGTCAGACAGATGGGCAATTCCCTGCATAACAAGATTTACCTCGGCCGTCACCACGGCTTCACCTCGCGCCGTTTCCAGGGCGCGCTCGCCGTGGCCGGCATCATCGGCGCCGGCCTGGTCTGGATCGCCCTGCGCACCCTGCGCTGAGTTGTGTCGCCGCCTGGTGGTGCAACACGGCGGCAAGCTTGCCCTCAGGTCGTGCGCCGTTTACCATGACGGCCGCAACGAACCTTGAAAGTGGCAATGAAGAACGAAAAACTGTCGACCGACGAATACAACGCGCTGGGACTCATCCGCGGCGGCGTGGCCAACGACCGGGTCAATGCCTGCGTCGGCCGTAACGCCAAGCGCCTCGCTGGCCTGAAAATGGTGGCCTATGCCCGCAACGGCCGGCTCGACCTGACCGAGAAGGGGCAGCAGGTGCTGTTCCTGCGCGGCTGCGTCGAAGCGCTGAAGGCCTTGACCCAGGATGCCGCGGCGCCGGTCGCGCCCGACGTCGCCCAGTTCCTGATGCGCAAGTCGCACATCGCCGCGCGTGAAGAGGGTGGTTTCGAGGTGACGGCGAAAGGCCAGGAATCGCTGGCGGATATCCTGGCGCAAGAACCGCGCTGATTTAACGTGTTGGCCCTGTGCTTGGGCTAACGCCGTTCATGTTTCACGCGTGGGCACAGGAGCGCCCACCCTACCGATTCGAAGCCAACAGCGTTTGCACACGTAGGGTGGGCACTCCGTGCCCACGCGTGAACGCCGAACATTGTTGACTGTCGCCGGCGCTCCGTGCCCACGCGTGAACGCCGAACATTGTTGACTGTCGTTGGCGCCTACGCGACGCAAGTGCTCCTACCCCCGCCGCCGCCGATTCGGATACACCAGGGTACGCACCGCAATCTCCGCCGGCACATTCATCGCCGCCAGGAACTCCGCCGCCCGTTGCAGCCCCAGGGTCGGAACCGAAGCCACCGCCTGGTTCACCAGGTCGCGCGTGCGCAGGTCGGTCCGGACGACCCGCACTTGTGCCGGCGCCGTCGGGCGGGTTTGTACATCTTCCATGTTCATCAACTCCGTCAATTGCACTCGAATGCGCGCAATTTTAGTGGAACGATGTAGAAATTACTACAAAGATATAATTATTCTATGGCTCAGGCCACGGTTTCCGGCTCGGCCGGGGCGGCGATGAGTTCGTCCGGCTGCAAACCGCGTCCCTCCACCAGCAACTGCTCGAAGTCCGCGGCCGGCAATGGGCGGCTGAAGTAATAGCCCTGCATTTCGTCGCAGCCATGGCGGCGCAGGTAATCGAGCTGCTCGCCGGTTTCCACGCCCTCGGCAATCACCGCCAGCTTCAGGTTGTGGGCCAGGGCGATGATCGAGGTCACGATGGCCTCGTCGTTGGCGTCGCGCGTGATGTCGGCGACAAACGAGCGGTCGATCTTCAGCACGTCGATCGGGAAGCGCGACAGGTAGGACAGGCTCGAGTAGCCGGTGCCGAAGTCGTCGATCGACAGGTTCACGCCCAATGCCTTCATGCGGTGCAGCAGCTCGACCGCCGGCGTGACGTCGCTCATGAACAGGCTTTCGGTCAGCTCGATTTCCAGGTATTTCGGTTCCAGGCCGGTGTCCGCCAGCACCCGTTCCAGGCCCTCGATCAGGTCGGGCGCGCTGAACTGGCGCGCCGACAGGTTCACGGCCACGCGCAGCTTGTCGAAGCCGGCATCCTGCCAGGCCTTGTTCTGGGCGCAGGCGGTGCGCATCACCCAGGCGCCGATCGGCACGATCAGGCCGGTTTCCTCGGCAATGCTCACGAAACGGCCCGGCGGCACCATGCCGAGTTCCGGATGCTGCCAGCGGATCAGCGCTTCCATGCCGCAGATCTTGCCGGTCTTCATGTCGAGCTGGGGCTGGTAATACAGCACGAACTCGTCGCGCTCCAGCGCATTGCGCAGCGCGCTTTCGATGCGCACGCGCTCCAGCGACTCCTCGTTCATGGCCGGGGTGTAGAACTGGAAGTTGTTGCGGCCGAGTTTCTTGGCGCGGTACATCGCGATGTCGGCGTGCTCGATCAGCTCGTCCGCGCCCGTGCCTTCGCTCGGGAACACCGCCACCCCGATACTGCAGGTGACGAAGAATTCCTTGGTGCCGAGCATCACCGGCTGGGCCACGGCGTCCATCACGCGCTGCACGATGTCCGGGCTCAGGGTCTGCTCGCCGTGCTCGGACAGGATCACCACGAATTCGTCGCCCGACAGGCGCGCTACGGTGTCCGAATCGCGCAGCGAGGAGCGCAGGCGCGCCGCCACCGTCATCAGCAGCACGTCGCCGGCCTTGTGGCCCATGCTGTCGTTGACGAACTTGAAGCGGTCGAGGTCGATCAGCATCACCCACACCGGGTTGCCGCTGCGGCTGGCGTAGGCCACGGCCTGGCCCAGGCGGTCCTGCAGCAGCGATCGGTTCGGCAGGCCGGTCAGCACGTCGTGCTGGGCCACGTGGTGCACGCGCTGCTCGGTCAGCTTGCGCGCGGTGATGTCGGAACCGGTGCCGCGGTAGCCGTTGAACACGCCGCGTTCGTCGAAAACCGGCTGGCCGCTGACCAGGAACCAGCGGGTGTCGCCGTTGTCGTCGCTCAGCTGGTACTCGAAGTTGCTGAAGGCCTCCCGGGCCTTGATCTGGGCGACATGGGCGCGTCCGGCCTCGGTCGCCTCCAGGCCTTCCATGTATTCCCAGCGCGTCTTGCCCAGCACGCGGTCCACCGTCACGCCCGACTTCTCGGCAAAGCCGCCGGTGATCATGGTGAAGCGATAGTCGCGGTCCTGCTCCCAGTACCAGTCCGAGGACATCGCCACCAGCTGGCGGAAGCGCTGCTCGCTTTGCTGCAAGGCTTTCTCGGTGCGCTCGCGCGCCACCATGTCGTCGACCAGGCGCCGGTTGGTGCGTTTCAGGTCCGCGGTGCGCTTGCGCACCAGCTGCTGCACCCGGCGCGTGCGCACGCTCGAGGCCTGCACCCAGGCCGCGGTGAGCAGGCTCAGCAGGATACCGCCGGCCAGGATCGCCAGCGAAGCCAGGTGGTCGGCCGCGAACGGCCGCGGCACCGACGTGACTTCCACCAGCCAGGGGCGGCCGGCAACGTCCAGGCTGCGCACCAGGCTGGAACGGTGCTCGGGCGCCAGCCAGTCGGCCATGGTGTCGTTCGGCAGCGGCGTGTCTTCGTTACGCGTGCTGAACACCAGGTTGGCCGGCTCGGGACGTGCCGAGGCATACACCGACATCACGATCTGTTCGTCGCCCAGCAGGTTGGCGCCGGCCAGGGCATTCTTCACCAGCTCGCGTGCGCGCACCACGACGGCGGTGTCGCCGAGCAGCTTGCCGTTGCGGTCGAGCACCGGCATCAGCACCTGGAAGCTCGGCTGCGGCTGCGGATCCTGCACCAGCGGGAACAGCGCGGTGGCGGCGGCGCGGCCGTCCGCCAGGGCGCGTGCCAGGGCGCCGGTGATCTGCGGACGCACGCTCGAATCGAAACCGAAGGCCGCCTCGTTGCCGCGCAGCGGTTCCAGGTAGTACACGACGTTGTAGCGGTCGCGCCGCTCGGCCGGCACGCGCATGCTGTCGCGCACCTCGCTGATGACGGTGCCGGGCAAGACACTTTGCAGCTCGGCCTCGACCGCGCCGCGCTCGGCATGGTCGACCACGCGGTGGAAATTGAAGGCCTGGATGAAGGGATGGCGCGCCAGCAGCGGCGAGGTGAAATCGTGGAATTCGGCGCGCGTGACCGGGGAGCCGAGCGCGAACAGGCGGTTGGTGACATTCACCACTTCGACCGCATCGTGCAGGCCCTGGCGCACGGTGGCAACGCGCTGGTCGGCGCGCTGGCTGAAGGAAAGGGCAAGGTTGTCGTATTCGAGGTGGCTCACGCCCACGAACAGCGCGCACGAGGCGGCCAGCCCGGCCCCGAGGGTGAGGACGGTTGCGCGGGTGAGGGAAAACGACAGGCGACGCACCATGTACTGTTCCAGAAAAAAATTTCCTTGCCCGGAGGCACCAAAGCCCTGAAGTGTGTCATACAACGCCGCTTTTCGCCAGACACTTCCTCCGAGGACGCCTTCGGCGCGCCGGCCTGTCGCCCCGATCAGACACGGCGGCGTGCCAGCCAGGCAACCACGGCATGCGCGAGCAGCCGGTTCAGCCAGCCGACGCCCAGCCCGCGCCGTTTCGTCCAGCGCGCATGGCGGGCCAGGGTGCGCGCCAGCGCCGCATCCGGCGGCACCTTCGCCGCCGGATGCGGCGCGCGCAGGGCGAACAGAATGTGGTTGTTGCCGGCGATGCCGTCGAACTGGCAGACGCGCTCCCCGAAAGCGCTGTCGATGCGCGCGCGCAGCGCCGCATACTGCGGGTCGTAGCTGAGCAAATTGGCCACCAGCACGCCACCGTCGCGCAGGGCGCGGCGGCAGGATGCGTAAAAGGCGGCGCTGCCGAGTGCGGGCGGCATGCCGGCCGCGTCGAAGCCGTCGACCAGGATCACGTCGCAGCTGCCGGGCGCCGCCGCGATGAAGCCGGCGGCGTCGGCGTGGATGATGCGCAAGCGCGCATCGTCGGGCGGCACGTGGAACTGGTCGCGCAGGGCGATCACCTCGGCGCTGATTTCAAGCACCGTGATGCGCGCCTGCGGAAAATGGCGGTGGCAGAACTTGACCAGCGAGCCGCCGCCCAGGCCAGCCATGACGATGTGGCGCGGCCGCGGCGCGAACAGGGCGAAGCACATCATGGCGCGCGCGTAGGCGAGCACCAGGGCGTCGGGACGCGAGAGCAGCATCTCGCTCTGGATATCGCCGGGCACGAACTCCAGCGTGCGGCGGTCGCCCTCGGTGCGCACCAGGGGCGCGGTGCGGGCGGGCTGTGGTCCTGGATCGGATTCGGAAGGCATGGCGCCAGTATAGCGATGGGAATGCAGGCGATGGGAAGGCGGGCGATGCGAAGGCAGGCGACGGCGGCCGCGCGCCGTCCTCGTCTTGTTTGCAGGCATTAAATTCTGATAAGCTGGCCCTTGCCGCCATTCGGAGTTCTTCATGTTCCTGGATCACCCGACGATCACCGCCACCAACAGCTTGACCGAGCCCGACCGCATCGAGCGGCTGAACCGCGTCTATGGTTACGCGATGGCGCTGGCCGACAGCGAAAACAACCCCGGCTTCGTCGACAAGCTGACCCAGCTGCACGACCACAAGGGCACGCTGATCGTTTTCTGGCACGAGGCCCCGAGCGAACACGACCGCAGCTGCTGGGCGCGCGCCTGGGCCAGCCGCGTCGGCGACGGCACCACCAACGTCGAACACGAATTCTGAACACCATGATGACCCTCGATTCGACCACCATGGTGCTGGTCCTGGCACTCGGCAACCTGGTCCTGTGCAGCCTGCTGTTCTTCTTCGACTATGGCGCCGCCCGTGCGCCCGCGCCGGCCGCCGGCAGCTGGGGCCTGTCGAAGCAGGTGCAGGCCGCGGCCTGGGTGCTGCTGGCGCTGGGCGGCGCGCGCGTCGTGCCGGAGCCGCTGGCGCTGCCGGCCGGCTGGGCGCTGCTGATCGGCGGCGTGGCCCTGGAAACGGGTGCGCTGTGGGAAGCGGCCAGGCAGCCGCGCTGGCGCCGCGCGATGGTGCCGCTGGCGATCGTGGCCATCGTGGTGTTCCTGGTCTGCTACCTGATCGACGACAGCGGCCTGCGCAACCTGGCCGCCTTGCTGCTGCTCGGCGGTTTCTACCTGCTGGCCGCCGCCGCGCTGGCCCAGGGCTGGCGCGGCATCACCATGCTGCAGCGCGTGCTGGCCGTCGTCATCGCGCTGCTGGCGCTGGTGGTCGCCGCGCGCGGCCTGCTGGTGCTGGTCATGCCCGACGGCTGGCGCTGGCTGTCGAACGAGCTGCTGCGCCAGCTGTCCAGCGCGGCGCTCTACCTGCTGATGCTGGTGGGCGGCTTCGGCTGGCTGCTGCTGGCGCGCGAACGCCTGCAGGCCGAACTGGCGCGCCTGGAAACCGTCGACACCGTGACCGACGTGCCGAACCGGCGCGGCTTCTTCGCGGCGCTGGCGCCGTGGATGGCGCTGGCGCGCCGCCCCGGCCAGCCGACCGCGCTGGTGGTGCTCGACCTCGACGCCTTCAAGCGCGTGAACGACGGCTATGGACACCCGGCCGGCGACGTCGTGCTGCGCCACGTGGCCGGCTTGTGCAAGCGCCAGCTGCGCGACAGCGACCAACTGGCGCGCCTGGTCGGCGGCGAATTCGCCATCCTGCTGCCGCGCACCGGCATCGAGGAAGCGGCGCTGGTGGCCGAACGCATGCGAGCCGCGATCGAGGCGACGCCGGTCAAACTTGATCGTGCGATGATCTCGATGACGGCCAGCTTCGGCATCACCACCATTCGCGCCGACGACAGCAACGTGATCCTGCTGCAGCGCGCGGACGAGGCGATGCGCGGAGCAAAGGCAGCAGGGCGCAACCAGGTACGCCAGGCGGCTTGAGGGTTAGGCCGACGCCGGCCACCGGAACAACACCTCATCGCGTGGAGACGCCGGTAAAGCCGGCTTTGTTTGCCGGCGCCTGCGGTCCTGGCGCCTGCTGGACCGGCGTCCCGGCCCAGGCGTTCAAGGTCGTCACAAACCCTGCATTCTTCGTCATCGCCCGGTCACAAACCGCTTGCATACTGCGTGTCTATTCGCCAACGCGCGCCAACACGCCCACTGATGACCAACCAGCCCAACGCAGTGCCCCTGTACGCCGCCGTGGAACTCGGCTCGGACAGCTTCCGCCTGCATGTGGCCAGCTGCGAAGGGGGCAGCGTGCGCGTGGTCGCCACCCTGAGCGAACCGATCCGCCTGGGCGCCGAACTCGATGCCGGCGGCGGCATCGGCACCGCCGCCATGGCGCGGGCATTGGCCTGCCTGCGCCAGTTCCGCACCGCGCTCGCACTCTGGCAGCCGCGTGCGGTGCGCGTGGTGGCCACCGCCGCACTGCGCATCGCCCGCAACGCCCCGGCCTTCGTGCCGGCAGCGGAGAATGCAATCGGCTACCCGGTCGACGTCATCGGCGGCGAGGAAGAGGGGCGCCTGGTTTACTTCGGCGTTGCCGCCGCGCTGGACCACACGCCAGGCGGCGCGCCGGAGCGGCGCCTGGTCCTCGACATCGGCAGCGGTTCGACCGAGCTCGCCGTCGGCCGCGGCGCCGAGCTCGAACGCGTGCAGTCGTTCGGCGTGGGTGCGCTGCGCCAGGGCCTGGCCTTCTTTGGCGAGGGCATCGACCCGAGCGCCTTCGACGCCGCGCTGGCATCCTCGCGCAGCCGCTTTGCCGATGCCGGCGCGCTGCCCGGCATGCGCGGCTGGCCGCGCGCCTATGGCGCTTCGGGAAGCGTGCGTGCCCTGGCCGAACTGGCGAACGCATTGCTGGCGCCGGCGCCGAGTCTCCCCGTCGGACGCCTGCTTGCCTTGCGCCGCGCGGCGATCGAGGAAGGCGGCCTGGCGCGCGTGGCCGCGCAATGGCCGCAGCCGGGAAGGGCGGCGCAGATCGCCGGCGGCCTGGCGATGCTGCTGGCGCTGGTCGAGGATCTCGGCATCGACGAGCTGGTGCCGGTGCAAGCCGGCCTGCGCGCCGGCGTGATCCGCGAGCTGCACGGGCGCTTCCAGGACAAGGCATCCTGCGGGACGCCCTACCGGGAATGCGTGTGATCGACTATATTGTTTACCTTGTTAAGCAGTGGAATACCCCATGACCAGAAAATCGGTTCCCGACGCGGCGGCAAGCAAGCCGTCGGCACGGGCGACATCGGGCGCACGCGCGTCCGCCGGCGCGGCCAGCAAGCCGGCGCCAAAGACCACCAGGGCCCTGAAGGCCACCGCGGCCGACGTCGCCGTGGCCAAGGCGAATACGAAGAAAACCAGGGGCACGGCCAAGGCCGAACCGGCGAAGCGCAGTGTCAAGGCTGCGCCGAAGGCTGCTGACAAGGCGCAGCCGAAAGCCGCCAAGCCTGCCGCGCGCGCCGCCGTGAAGCCCGCCAAGCCGGCGAAATCCGAAGCCAAAGCGGGCGTCAAACCGGCCGCGCGCAGCGCAGCGCCGAAAGGCCCCGCGCTGGCGGCCAAGACCGCGGCGAAGGCGCTGGTCAAGGCATCCGGCAAACCGGCTGCCGGCGGCGCGCGTGGCCGCAGTGCCGTGCCGGCGCCGGCCGCCAGCGAATCGGCGCGCCCGGCGCTGGTGCGCGACAGCTTCACCATGCCCGAACAGGAATACGTGGTGCTGGCCGACGTGAAGCAGGCCTGCCTGAAGGCCGGCTTCGAGGTCAAGAAGAGCGAGTTGCTGCGCATCGGCGTGGCGCTGGTGGGCCGTCTCGACATGGCGACCCTGCGCCAGGTGCTCGACGGCTTGCCCCAGCTGAAAACTGGGCGTCCGCCCAGCCAGTGAGGTCCATCACCGCCAGGCCGACGCCCCGGTAAGAACGCACCGGCCGTGATGGCCCGGCGCCGCCAACGGGTATGTCAGTGGATCGACGCGCTGGTCAGCTCCTTCAGCTCGCGAATCGGAATGTTCGACTTCTCGTGCATGCGCAGCAGGATCGTGGCGCCGACATTCAGCTTGCGGTGCCGGATCTTGCTGATGATCGGGGGCTGGACTTCCAGCACCCGGCACAATTCCGCGTCATTCTTCAGGTGCAGCTTTTCGATGAGGGTGTCGAGCAGCTTGTTGGGGACGAAGCTCGACGGCTCGAGGGCGCGCGCGCGGTGCATCGCGGCGAGCATTTCCTGTTTTTTTTGGCGTACGTTCATGTACTCCTCCAAATACTGAATCTGGTTGAGGGGACAGGACCGTCTTGGATGCGCCCGATGTTGTGTTAGCTTATGCGTGCGGGTCGTTGTGATATTACTACGGCTTTGCGCCGCACGTTGCACCAATCATGCGTAACGTGCGGGCAACATCGTTCTTTCCGCTGGGAACTTACGCCAATTTCAAACCGGAACGGGTCAGGAGCCAGACCTGGTCCGCCATCTCCGCCGCCGCATGCGAGTGCGTGACCATGATCGCGCCGGCCCCGTTCGCCTTGATTTCCGTGCGCAGCAGGCGCAGGATGCCTTCCGCCGTTTCCGGATCGAGGTTCCCGGTCGGCTCGTCGGCCAGCAGCAGGGCAGGCTTGTGCACCAGGGCGCGCGCGATCGCTACCCGCTGCAATTCGCCGCCCGAGAGCTGGCGCGGGAAGTCGTCGCCGCGCCCGGCCAGGCCGACCGCCGCCAGCATGTCGACGGCGCGTGCGCCGGCGTCGCGCTCAGTCAGCCGATTCAGCAGGAGCGGCAGCGCCACGTTCTGCTGCAGCGTCAGATGCGGCAGCACGTGGAAGGCCTGGAAGATGAAGCCCATGCGCGTACGGCGCAGGCGGGTGGCGGCATCGTCGTCGAGCGCCGACATGGCCGTGCCGTCGACCAGCACCTGGCCGCCGTCGGGCGCGTCCAGGCCCGCGATCAGGTTCAGCAGCGTCGACTTGCCGACCCCCGATTCGCCCATGATGGCGATGAACTGGCCCGGCTCGAAACGGTGCGACAGCTGGCCGAGGACGGTGCGTCCGCCGTAGGTCTTGGTGAGGTCGCGCAGTTCGAGCATGGGTATTTACCGTGTGAGGGCGCGCCGCAGCGCGAAACTGACCGCATCGACCAGCGCCACCAGCAGCAGCATCGCGATCACCACGGTGGCGGCGCTCGGCATCTGGAACAGCGACAGGTGGTACTTCAGCATCTGCCCCAGGCCGCCGGCGCCGACCACGCCCAGCACGGCGGCGGCGCGGATATTGTTCTCCCAGCGGTACAGGGTATACGACAGCATTTGCGGCAGGGTCTGCGGCAGGGTCGCGTAGAAAAAGGCGGCCAGCGCGCCCGCGCCGTTCGTGCGCAGGGTCGCTTCCGGCAGTGGCGCCGCGTTTTCCAGGGCGTCGGCGAACAGGCGCCCGAGCACGCCGGCCGTGTGCGCGGCCAGCGCTAGGGTGCCGGCAAACGGACCGAGGCCGGCGGCCACCAGCAGGATCGCCGCCCACACCAGTTCCGGGATCGAGCGCAGCACGTTCAGCACCAGGCGCACCGCGCCGCGCGGCGCCGCGCCCCAGCGTCCGGCCGCCGGCAGCGCCAGCACCAGGCCGGCGATCACGGCCAGCAGGGTGCCGAGGGCCGACATCGACAGCGTCTCGACGGCGGCATTCAGGGTCTTCAGGAGGAAGGGCGTGGCCATTTCCGGCGGCGCGAAGCCGGCCAGGAATTCGAGCGTGGTATCTACTGCCTCGGGCGTGAAGAAGGCGGCGACGTCGAGCCGCAGCGTGGCGAAGCTGGCCACCACCAGGGCGACGAGCGCCAGCACCAGCAGCGGCGTGCCCCAGTCGCGGCGTGGCGGCGCAGGCATCCGGCTCATCCCAGCCTCCGGCGCAGCAGGGTGGAGACGAGGTCGGCCGCCGCCACCAATAATACGAACATGATCAGCATGGTGGCGACTTCGCCGCCGGCCATCATCTTGGTCGATTCGTCCATGCGCTGGCCAAGGCCGCCGGCGCCGACGAAGCCCATGATGGCCGAGCCGCGGATCGCGCATTCCCAGCGGTAGACGGTGTAGGACACGAGTTCGGCCGCCGCTTCCGGCAGGGCGCCGTACAGCAGGGCCGGCAAGCGCCCGGCGCCGTTGGCCAGCAGACTGTCGCTGGCGTGGGCGTCGCTCGACTCGAGGATTTCGGCATACACCTTGGCCAGCATGCCGCAATAGGTGAGGGCGATCGCCAGCACGCCGGCGGTCGGCCCCAGGCCCACCACGCGCACGAACAGCAGCGCCCACACCAGTTCCGGCACGCTGCGCAGCAGCACCAGCACCCAGCGCACGGCCTGGCGCAGGAGCGCGGCCGGACGGCGCATGCGGCCGGTGCCGAGGGTCGAGATCGACAGGCGCTCGGTCACCAGCAGGGTGGCGGGAATCGCACCCAGCAGGGCGAGAAAGAGGCCGCAGGTGGCGATCGCCACCGTGATCCAGGTTTCGCGCAGCACCATCGCCAGGAATTCGGCGGAGTGGGCGGGCTTCAAAAAATCGGACAGGAAGTTGCCGGCCGCGGCCAGGCTTTGCAGGTCGAACAGGATCCAGGGCTTGAATTCGCTGTAGACCAGCATCGGCCACAGCAGGGCGAGGCCGAGGCCGCAGGCCAGCAGGCGGCCGCGCCAGGCCGGATCGGGGTGCAGGACAGCCGTCGCCATGAATCAGAAACAGGCGCCGACGGCGATGCGTTCGGGCGATTCGTGGGGGTGGTCCTGCGGCGGCTGGACCGTTTCGTTGGCGTAGAGCGCGGCGATCATCTCGTCGGTCACCGCTTCGCGCGGCAAATCGAACACGATGCGGCCCGCGCGCAGGCCGACAATCCGGGCGAAGTGGGCGCGCGCCATCTCGACCTGGTGCAGGCTGCACACCAGGGTCGCCTTGCGCGCCGCCGCCTCGCCCTGCAGGGTGGACAGCGTGAGCTGGGCCAGGGCCGGGTCGAGTGCGGAAATCGGCTCGTCGACCAGGAAGACCTCGGCGTTGGAGAGCAGCAGGCGCGCCAGGCTGCAGCGCTGGCGTTCGCCGCCGGACAGGCGGTCGACGCGCGCATACAGCTTGTCGCCGAGGCCGAAGCGGCTCAGGGCATCGAAGGCGGCATCCGGGTCGGACGGCTTGAAGAGAGAGGCGAGGGCCTTCCCCAGACTCCACTGCGGCAGGCGCGCCGCCAGCACGGCGGTGATCACGCGCTGGCGCGGCGGCAGCGGCGGCGTCTGCGGCGCCAGGAACAGGCGCGCGCGCAACGCATGGCGCGCGGCCTGCGACAGCGTCCACGGGTCCTGGCCGAATACGGTGAAACCGCCCTCGGCCGGCTGGTGGGCCAGCGCGAGGGTCGACAGCAGGGTGGTCTTGCCGGCGCCCGACGGCCCGATCAGCGCCAGCTGCTCGCCGGGCGCGATGGCCAGGTCGAGCGCCTGCAGGGCGGGCGCGCGGCTGCCCGTCAGGTGGCGCACCGTCAGTTTGTCGAGCGTAAAACTCATCGGCAAGATCTCTCCGGCAGATTACTTCAGCAGGCCGGCGTTACGCGCGGCCGCTTCGATCGCCTTGTAGTTCTCCGGCTTGGTGGCGATGAACTTGCTGGCGCGCTGCAGTTCCAGGATTTCCTTGCCTTCCGGGGTGGAATCGTTCAGCGCCAGGAAAGCGTCGCGGATTTTCTTTTGCAGGGCCGGGCTCATGTCCGAACGCACCGACCAGTTGTAGTCGAAGTAGCCAGGGGTGGTGTAGAACACGCGCACGGTCTTCGGGTCGACCTTGTTGGCTTCGACCAGCTTTTCCCAGACCGAGATGTTCAGCGCGCCGGCATCGACCTTGCCGCCGGCAACGGCCGCCACGGTGGCGTCGTGCGCGCCCGAGAACGAGATGCGCTTCAGGTCGGTGTCCGGGTTGATCTTGGCGCCCAGCAGGAAGGAACGCGGCATCAGGTGGCCCGAGGTGGACGATTCCGAACCGAAGGACAGGGTCTTGCCCTTCAGGTCGTCCAGCTTGTTGATGCCGGGCTGGGTGGTGATGAAGACCGAGCGGAATTTTTCGTCCTCGGCGCGCTGCACCAGCGGCGTGATCTGGCCCTTGCTGCGCACGTTGGCCTGCACGAAGGTGAAGCCGCCGAACCAGACCATGTCGAGCTTCTTGTTGACCAGGCCTTCGACCGAGGCGGCGTAGTCGGTCACCGGGGTGAACTCGACCTTCAGGCCGGTGGCCTTGGCCAGGTAGTCGCCCAGCGGCTTGAACTTGCGCTGCAGTTCGGTTGGCGCTTCGTCGGGAATGGCCGATACTTTCAGCACGCCGGGCGTGTTCTGGGCCGAGGCGCCTGGAGCGGCGAACAGCAGGGCGGCGGCGACGGAGCCAGCCAGCAGGGATTTCAGGGTCGAGATGGGCGACATGGATAGGCTTTCTTGTTAGTGGTGTCTGTATGGCCTGCACGCTTGCGCGCAGGCGAACGCGGAGATTCGGCGCTTCGGGCTATGATAGCAAAAACGGCAACATCCCCAGGCCAGGGCGCATCCGGCGCTTCGGCGGCACGAATGATAAACCCTATGATGACTTCCTGCATAACCGAACAGCCCGAGACCCTGGCCAGCGCCCACGTTCCCGCCGAACTCTACGACGGCCTGGGGGCGCGCCACGCCACCATTTCGCCCAAGTTCCTGTACGACGCGCTCGGCTCCAAGCTGTTCGAGGCGATCTGCGAACTCCCGGAATACTATCCAACCCGCACCGAAGCGGCGATTTTCGCACGCCATGGCGCCGAGATGGCGCGTGCGATCGGCCTGGGCAGCACCCTGATCGACCTCGGCGCCGGCAATTGCGCCAAGGCGGCCTCGCTATTCCCGCTGCTGCGGCCGAGCCAGTACGTGGCAGTCGACATTTCCGTCGAGTTCCTGCACGACGCCTTGAACCGGCTGCGCCAGCGCTTTCCGCACATCGCCATGGAGGCGCTGGGGCTGGACTTTTCCAGCGGCCTCGAGCTGCGAAACAATGTACGGGCCGAAAAGCGCCTGTTCTTCTATCCCGGCTCCTCGCTCGGCAACTTCACGCCGCCGGAAGCGCGCGCCTTCCTGCGCCGCCTGCGCCGCAACTGCGGGCCCGACGGCGGCCTGCTGATCGGCATCGACCTGGTCAAGGACAAGGCCGTCATGGACGCGGCCTACGACGACGCCCTCGGCGTCACCGCCGCCTTCAACCTGAACGTGCTGCGCCACGTGAACGGCCTGCTCGACGCCGACTTCGACATCCGCGGCTGGCGCCACGTCGGCTTCTACAACGAAGCCATGGGCCGGGTCGAGATGCACCTGGAAGCGAAGACACCGCAGCGGGTGCGCTGGCCGGGCGGCGGGCGCGACTTCGCGGCGGGCGAACGCATCCACACCGAAAACAGCTACAAGTATCGCCAGGCCGATGCGATGTCGCTGCTGGAAACGGCAGGGTTCGAGGCGACCCGCGTCTGGACCGATCCGCACTGTCCGTTTGCCGTGATCCACGCGCAGGCTGCCAACTGAGCGTTTCATCATGCCGCACGAATTTCATACCGTCCGCCAGCGCTCGCTGCACCTGGCCGAACCGCTTTCCAGCGAAGATTGCTGTGCCCAGTCGATGCCCGACGCCAGCCCGATCAAGTGGCACCTGGCGCACACGACCTGGTTCTTCGAGACCTTCATCCTCGAAGCCTATGAAGACAACTTCGCGCCTTTCCACCCGGCCTTCCGGGTGCTGTTCAATTCCTACTACAACGGTGTCGGCGCCAAACACCCGCGTGCGCACCGGGGCCTGCTCACGCGCCCTTCGCTGGACGAGGTACGCGCCTACCGCCGCGACGTGGATGCGCGCATGCTGCGCCTGCTGGGCGCGCGCGCCGGCGATGCCCGCCTGGCCGAACTGGTCGAGCTCGGCCTGCAGCACGAGCAGCAGCACCAGGAACTGGTACTGACCGACCTCAAGCATCTGCTGGCGCAGAATCCCCTGTACCCGGCGTATGCGGCCGAGCCGCTCGGCGCCGAGCCCGCGCCCGGCGCGCTGGAATGGATCCCCTGCGCCGGCGGTCTGGCCGAGATCGGTTTCAACGGGCGCGGCTTTTGCTTCGACAACGAATTGCCGCGCCACCGTGCCTACCTGGCGCCGTTCGAGATCGCTTCGCGCCTGGTGACGAACGGCGAATACCTGGCCTTCATCGAGGCCGGCGGCTACCGCGATCCGGCCTTGTGGCTGGCCGAGGGCTGGGACAAGGTGGCATCCGGCGAACTGGCGCAGCCGTTCTACTGGCGCCAGCTGGACGACGGCAGCTGGCACGAATTCACCCTGCACGGCCTGCTGCCGCTCGATCCGGCGCGGCCGGTCACGCACGTGTCGCTGTACGAGGCCGACGCCTATGCGCGCTGGTGCGGGGCGCGCCTGCCGACCGAGTGCGAATGGGAATTCGCGGCGCGCCAGGCCAGCATCGAGGTTGGCCGTTTCCATCCGGGCGCGGCCGCCGGCGCAGGGCTGACCCAGATGTTCGGCGCCGTTTGGCAATGGACCAGCAGCAGCTACGCACCTTACCCCGGCTATGCGCCGGCGCCCGGCGCGATCGGCGAATACAACGGCAAGTTCATGGTCAACCAGTATGTGCTGCGCGGTTCGTCCTGCGCGACCCCGTCCGGCCACGCGCGCGCCAGCTATCGCAACTTCTTCCCGGCAGGAGCGCGCTGGCAATTCACCGGGATCAGGCTGGCGCGATGAGTCGGCTGCGCTGGCAGTCCGTGCGCCGCGCGCGCATCCGGATCCTGAACCGGCGCGCGAATGCCTACATCCTTTCCCATCCGCTGGCCTTTACCCTCAGCTGCCTGCGCGGCTTTCGCGCCAACCAGGGCTTGCTGCTGGCCGGCGCCGTGGCGTATTACGCGCTGCTGTCGATCGTGCCCTTCCTGATGCTGGTGGTGGTGGCGCTGTCGCACTTCATCGACCAGGCCGAGCTGCTGGAAACCCTGCGCCGCTACCTGGAACTACTGGTGCCGGGGCAATCGCGCTCGATCGTGGCGGAAGTCGCAAACTTCCTCGACAACCGCGACCTCATCACCTGGGTGCTGGGGATTACCATGCTGTTCTTCAGCTCCTTTGCCTTTACCGTGCTGGAAAACGCCATGAGCGTGATCTTCGTGCACCGCGTGGCAATCCGGCGCCGCCATTTCCTGGTGTCGGCGGTGCTGCCTTACTGCTACATCCTGGCGCTGGGTTTCGGCGTGATGCTGGTGACCCTGGTCGCCGGCACGCTGCAGGTGATGGGCCAGGAAAGCGTCGACCTGCTCGGCTACAGCTGGTCGCTGGGCGGGGTGTCGGGCGCGCTGCTGTACCTGTTGGGCCTGGGCGGCGAGATCCTGGTGCTGACCTCGATCTACCTGGTGATGCCGGTGGGGCGGCTGTCGCTGTCGCATGCGCTGGTCGGCGGGGTCACGGCGGCGCTGCTGTGGGAACTGGCGCGCCATGTGCTGGTCTGGTACTTCTCGACCCTGTCGCAGGTGAATGTCGTGTATGGGTCGATGACCACGGCCATCGTGGTGATGTTCAGCCTCGAGATCGGCGCCACGCTATTGTTGTTCGGCGCACAGGTGATTGCCGAGTATGAAAGGGTGGGCAAGGGCAAGCCGGAGCGGGCGCAGCCGATGTCGACGGCGGCTTGACGCGCGATCTACGACAGCATGCTGGCGACAGTTCAGTACATTAAGGGTAATTGAACGCGTGGACGGCGTAGCCGTCCACCCTACCTTCTTGAGATCGCTCAATTTCCAGCAGGAATAGAACTGGCACATTACGTTCTTGCGTTCGGTTAATGCCGGACGTTTCCAACAGAACGGGAGGTGTCATGGATCATCAGGGCGCATTCTTTGGTTTGCCGCTGCCGGTCGTGCTGGCCTTTGTCGTGCTGCTGCTGGGGCTGGTGCTGATGGCGCGCCTGCTGCATGGTCTGCGCCGGCCTGCCGTGGTGCGCCATGCCGCCAGCCATGCCGACCCGCGCCGTTCCCAGGAACGCGACTGATTCCTAGAGCACCACGCTGCGGTTGCGCCCGGCCGACTTGGCCGCGTACAGGGCGCGGTCGGCGCGTTCGATGGCCTGGTCGATCGGCTCGCCGTCTTCGTAGCGCGCGAAGCCTGCCGAGAAGCGTACGCGCAGGTCCGGCAGGCTGGGGCTGGCCGGCATCACGGCCAGGGTATCGCGCAGGCGCGCCACGCCGAGGGTCGGTTCGCCCGGCGGGGTTTCCGGCAACAGCAACAGGAATTCCTCACCGCCCCAGCGCCCGATCATGTCGGTGTTGCGCAGTACCTGCTGGGCCTGGTTGGCAAAGGCGCGCAGCACGGCGTCGCCGGCCGCGTGGCCAAAGCTATCGTTGATGCTCTTGAAGTGATCGAGGTCGATGATGCAGACGTAGAAACGCGGGCCGCCCCGGGCGTGACGGGTCGCGTGTTCCTGCAGCAAATTCATCATGCGGCGCCGGTTCGGCAAGCCGGTCAGTTCGTCGCGCGCCGCCATCTCCTTGATGTGGGTCAGCGCCTGTTCCAGCGCGATCTTCTGCGTCTTGACGCGCGTGCGCATGTCCATCAGCTGGCCGGAGAGCTGGGAAATCGCGATCATCACGACCGCCGTCAGCGCGAAATTGAAGAGTTCCAGGCGTGCCGGATAGTGTTCCGGCTGGTGCCGCACGCACCAGTACATGACCGCACCCATCACCGCCACGGTAAACAGGCTGGCCACGCGCAGCGCCGCCGGGCGCAGGCTGAACATGCCGAACACCATCACCAGCGACAGCATGATGACGGTGGCGCCATGCACCGGGCCGGTCATGGCATAGCCGGTGGCAATCAGGCTTTGCGCCGACATCACCTGGGGCAGGGCCAGCGTCGGATCGCTGAAACGCCGGTTCAGGCCGCTGCGGATGGTGGCGTAGAAGCCGACCATGAAGATGCCGAAGAAGCCGGCCAGCCAGCCGATGTGGCGCGCCTGGGCCACGCCGATCGCCGTCGCATACACCAGCAGCGCCACCACGGTCGCGGTGACGAGCGCAGCCAGCAACAGCAGGCCGAGGGTACGGCGCTGGCGGCTGTCGGTGGTGAGAACGGCATTGCCCAGACGCGTGAACCAGTCGTGGTCGTCGTCATGGCGTGGCTCAGGGCTGGATTCGGGCGGCGCGGAGGCGCCCACGGACGTTGGCATTGTCTCTGGGATTTTGTCAAGAATGTCGAGGCTGGTCTGCGCCAGCGCTGCAATTATACAACCGACAATTCTCAAGATACTAATTTGTTGCCCTGCGGATGCAAAATAATTGCGTTGACAGTCGAGTAAAGTGTGTCAGCCGCCACAATTGCGCTCCGCCGGGCGAACCGGCACGAAAGAGACTCAGGCGTTCACCACGACGCGGGCGTTGCCTTCGTCCATGCGGCCGATGACCCGCGCCTCGCCGAAGCCTTCGCGCGCGAACAGGGCCAGCACGGCCTCGGCCGCTTCCGGTGCGCAGGAGACCAGCAGGCCGCCCGAGGTTTGCGGATCGGTCAGCAGGGCGCGCTGGGCCGGCGTGATGCTGTCGCCCAGCACGACGTCCTTGCCATAGGCATCCCAGTTGCGGCTTGAAGCGCCGGTGAAGTAGCCGTCGTGCGCCAGTTGCAGCACGCCCGGCAGCAGGGGAATGGCGTCCATGTCGAGCCGGGCTTCCAGCCGGGCGCCGCGCGCCAGTTCCAGCAGGTGGCCGAGCAGGCCGAAGCCGGTGACGTCGGTCAGCGCGTGCACGCCGTCCATCTCGGCCAGCAGCTTGCCCGGCTTGTTCAGCTTGGTGGTGTTGGCGATCATCGCGGCATAGCCGTCCTCGCCCAGCACGTCTTTCTTCAGCGCCGCAGAGAGCACGCCCACGCCCAGCGGCTTGCCCAGGATCAGCACGTCGCCGGCGCGGGCGTCGGCATTGCGTTTCACGCGGTCCGGGTGCACCAGGCCCATCACCACCAGGCCATAGATCGGCTCGACCGAGTCGATGGTGTGGCCGCCGGCAATCGGAATCCCGGCTTCGGCGCAGACCGATTCGCCGCCGCGGATGATGTCGCCGATGGTTTCCAGCGGCAGCTTGTTGATCGGCATGCCGACCAGTGCCAGGGCCATGATCGGGGTGCCGCCCATGGCGTACACGTCGGAGATGGCGTTGGTGGCGGCGATGCGGCCGAAGTCGAAGGGATCGTCGACGATCGGCATGAAGAAGTCGGTGGTGGCGATCAGCGCCTGCTCGTCGTTGAGCTTGTAGACGGCGGCGTCATCGGCGGTCTCGATGCCGACCATCAATTGCGGCGGCACGGGGAAGCCGCTCGACTTCTTCAGGATCTCGGCCAGCACGCCGGGGGCGATCTTGCAGCCGCAGCCGCCGCCGTGGGAGAAGGAAGTCAGTTTGATGGTCTGGTCGCTCATGTTCAATTCCAAGTTGTTGACGTATTCAGGTCGCGCTCGCGCGCAGCAGATTATCCACCAAGTCGCACAAGGCTGCTTGCTCGGCGCCTGGTGCGAACAGGGGCGCGCGGGCGGCGCACTGGCGGCGCAGCAGGGCGTCGAAATCCGGGTCGCAGGCGAGGCGGTCGAGCAGGCGCGCCAGGGAGTCGGCGTCGCCGGGCGGGAAGTAGCCGGCGTAGCCGTTTCCCAGCATGCCGCGGTTGCCGTCGATGTGCGAGGCCAGCACCGGCACGCCGCTGGTGACGGCCTCGATGATGACGTTGGCGCCGCCTTCCATGTGGGATGCGATGACCATGGCTGCGCAGCGTTTCAGGCGCTGGCGGGTGGCGGCGTGGGTCATCGGGCCGAGCCAGCGGTAGCGCGGGCTGGCCTGCTCCGTGCTTCTTGCCGCCTCGGCCAGGGCGGGGTCGAGGGCGCCGCCGATGTGCAGCAGGCGCAGGCGCGGGTCGTGCACCAGCCCTGCGGCGCGCATGAAGGTTTGCGGGTCTTTTTCAAGGCGCAGGTGGCCGATCATGCAGATGTCGAGGCGGCGCCGCTGCTTGTCCGGCGCCGGCAGCAGGGCGGGAGCCGACTGGTAGATGACATGGGTCTTGGCGCGCAGCCGCGGCGGCAGGCGTTCGGGGCCGGCTTCCTGGAGGACGACAAGGGCGGTGGCGCTTTCCAGCGAGGTCCTGGCC
The DNA here is from genome assembly GCF_030411995.1 of Massilia sp. YIM B02769. Taxonomy (GTDB): domain Bacteria; phylum Pseudomonadota; class Gammaproteobacteria; order Burkholderiales; family Burkholderiaceae_D; genus Telluria. The sequence goes on along the minus strand of NZ_JASNRC010000010.1, from coordinate 173,393 downwards.
TCGGGCGCGGTGTCGATGTCGCGGTAGAGGTCGGTGCCGGTCAGGACCAGGATGCGCGGCCGGTCCGGGTAGTGCTCGCAGAAGGCTGCCAGCGCGGCGGCCGAGCGGCGCGCATGCAGGGCAATCAGCAGGTCGGGTTCGGGCTGGTCTGCTCCAGGCCAGGCGCCCATGACCTGTACGCGGAAGCGCTTGTCCAGGAAACGCGCCCAGCGGCTGGCGGTCTGCCAGTTGCCGTTGTTGTCGCTGGCGGCGGCCGGGCTGACGATGGCGATGCGGGGGCGGGTGGACACAAGAAGAGCAGGCAGGATGACGAGGGCGCGATTATAAGATGCATGCGGCAGACGCGTCGTACGGCCATGAACGGATGAGGTCGCATCCCGACGACGTGTCGTAAGATCACGAACAGAGCCCGTAGGGTGGGCCGGGCCGCGCCAGGCACTCCGTGCCCACGCGGTACGCACGTGCCCGCAGTCGATACAAGGGAGGCATCGCTCGAAACGCATGAGATGGCCACAAACACCAATGACGGTGTGGCCTGGCGCAACGGTGCGGGCGACAGGTCGCCGCCATGGGTGCAAGGAGGCACACGTACCAGCGTGGGCACCTTCGTGTTTGAGGCCCCGCCTCAAACACCCCACCGTACGGGCGACGTCTCGGTCAAGCGCAGCCGGATCAATGTGAACGCGGACGAAAAAAACGGCCGCCGAAGCAGCCGTTTTCCATGCAGACCGCGTCAGCGATCAGTTGTCGCCAAAGGTACGGCGCGCGCCTTCGAACGAACGCGGATGCGCGTTGCCGCTGCGGAAGCCGCCTTCACGGCGCTGGCCGCCTTCGCGTGGGGCTGCATCGCGGTTGTAGCCGCGGTCGCGGTTGTAGCCGCCTTCGCGTGGGGCCGACTCACGGTTGAAACCGCCTTCACGCGGCGCCGAGTTGTAGCCACCCTCGCGGTTGTAGCCACCACCCTGCGGTGCGCCATCCCGCTGGCCGTAAGGCTTGCTGAAGCTGCGCTGGCCCGGCTTGGCGGCGCTGCGGCCGTCACCTGGTTTCCAGCCCGGACGGGCGCCGCCGCGCGATGCCGGTGCGGCACGCTTCGGTTCGAAACCTTCCACCACATTGACCGGAATCAGCTGCTTGGTGAAACGCTCGATGCGCTTGACGTTGATGCCCTCGGCATGGTTCACCAGCGAGATGGCGAGACCGTTGCGGCCGGCACGGCCGGTACGGCCGATACGGTGCACGTAGTCTTCCGGGAACTTCGGCAGGTCGTAGTTCACCACGTGGGTGATGGTCGGCACGTCGATGCCGCGCGCGGCGACGTCGGTGGCCACCAGCACGCGCACCTGGCCGCGGCGCATGCTGTCCAGGGTGCGGTTGCGCGCGCCCTGGTGCATGTCGCCGTGCAGCGCGGCGGCGGCGAAGCCGGCGATGTTCAGGCGGTCGGCGATCATGTCGGCGTCGCGCTTGGTGGCGGTGAAGACCACGGCCTGGTCCATCGTGTCGTCGCGCAGCAGGTGGTCGAGCAGGCGGTTCTTGTGCGACAGGTCGTCGACGAAGTGCACGCGCTGCACGATGTTTTCATGGCGGTTGGCCGCGCTCATGATCTGGATCGTCTGCGGGTTCTTGGTGATGCGGCGCGCCATGTTGCCGACGACGCCATCGAGCGTGGCCGAGAACAGCATGGTCTGGCGGGTTTCCGGGGTCGCGGCGACGATCTTCTCGATGTCGTCGATGAAGCCCATGTCGAGCATGCGGTCGGCTTCGTCCAGCACCAGGATTTCCAGTTGCGAGAAGTCGATCTTGCCCGATTCCATGTGGTCGATCAGGCGGCCCGGGGTCGCGACCAGGATTTCAGGGTTCTTGGCCAGCAGCTGCATCTGCTTCGGGTAAGGCATGCCGCCCAGGATCGAGACGGCGCGGATGCGGCGCATCGAGGTGGTGTACTGCTCGGTGGCGGTGGTGACCTGCAGCGCCAGTTCGCGGGTCGGGGTCAGGACCAGCATCTTCGGCTGGGCCGGCTTGAAACGGACGCGTTCGCCGCGTGCGCGGGCAGCCTGCGCTTCTTGCGCAGGGGTGCGGCCGGCAGGGGCCGGCTCGGCGCTGGCCAGCTTGTGCAGGGCCGGCAGCATGAATGCCGCGGTCTTGCCGGAACCGGTTTGCGAAGAGACCAGCAGGTCGCGGCCGCCGATGGCGGCAGGGATGGCCTGCTCCTGGACCGGGGTCGGCTTGGTGTAGCCGGCTGCGGCAACTGCCTGGACGAGGGACGCGTGGAGACCTAGTGCTTCAAAACTCATTGTTCAATTTTCTTTCGGTAGAAATCAGCGCTCATGGGTGATTTCGGAGCGCAAAATAGCAACGCGAACCAACACAACGAAATGACTCAAAAATGAAAGAAATTTCGGCACAAAAGCTTTGCGCCGGGACGGTGTCAAGGTGCGACACGCAGGGCGGGAGGGCTTTATGGGAGGGTATCGGATCGATACGCCTGGCTTGCGAAGCTGCTAGTAAACCTGTGCTTGCACTGCTGCGATCATGAGCCTGTAGCCCAGAAGTCGCGTTCATTTTGCAGCGCACAAACGACACTATACAGCAGAATCAACTTGCTTGCACAGCGAGGGTGATTTGATGTTGCGCAAACAGCGGACTTGATGGAAGTCCGCTGCCCGGCATGGAGGCGAGGCCGGCGCGGTGTGCCGGCCTCGATGACAGCTTGTTAACGGTGCTTGCGCTTGCTCGACACCGCCACCGACTTGCTCTTGTAGCGCTGGGTGCGCGCGCCGCTGCGTTTCTCGCCGCGGTCGGCTTCCAGGGCCATGACGGCATTGTCGACGATATTCTCGGCGATGTCGCTGTGCATGCTGGCCGAGGTCTTCGGCACCAGGATGGTCGAGCCGGCCTTCAGGCGGGTTTGCGCCGGGATGTTATTGGCCTGGCGGATGATTTCCGGGGTGGTGCCGAACTTCGAGGCCAGCGAGGTGATGCTTTCCTTGGCGCCGGTGATCTTGTGCGTGGTCCAGCTCGACAGCGCCTGGCCCCACTGTGCCAGGTTCAGGTGGAACTTCTCGGCGTTTTCCTTCGGCAGCAGGATCTTGGTTTTTTCGTCGCCGGTGATGACCGGGCGCTTGAACTGCGGGTTCAGGGCCTTGAACTCGGCCAGCGACATTTCGGCCAGCTGGGCGGCAACCGCCAGGTCGATGTCGCTGGTCTTGTCGACCGCGGTGAAATAAGGCTGGTTGTCGATCACCGGCAGGTTGACGCCGTACTGGCCCGGGTTGGCGACGATGTTCTTCACCGCCTGCAGCTTCGGCACGTAGTTGCGGGTCTCGGCCGGCATCAGGTCGGCCAGGCTTTCGAAGTCGGTCGGCTTGCCGGCTTCCTGGTTGCGCTTGATCGCCTTTTGCACATTGCCTTCGCCCCAGTTGTAGGCGGCCAGGGCCAGCTGCCAGTCGCCGAACATGGTGTACAGGCGCTGCAGGTAAGTCAGGGCGGCGTCGGTCGAGGCCAGCACGCCGCGGCGCTCGTCCTTGAACATGTTCTGCTTCAGGTTGAAGTCCTTGCCGGTGCCCGGCACGAACTGCCAGATGCCGGCGGCATCGGCGCTCGACAGGGCTTGCGGGTTGAAGGCGGACTCGATGATGGGCAGCAGGGCCAGTTCGGTCGGCATGCCGCGCTTTTCCAGCTCCTGCACCACGTGGAACATGTAGAGCGAGGCGCGGCCGGAGATGCGGGCCATGTACTCTGGCTTGGCGCTGTACGACTTGGCGTGGCGCTCGACCAGGTTGTTATTGATGTCGGGAATGGCGTAACCGCTGCGGATACGGCCCCAGACGTCGGTTTCCTTGTATTCGTCGACCTTCAGCATGGCGGCAGTGGCAGGCACTGCGGTGCGGGTCAGGGAGGCGCTCTGGGTGGCATTGGCCGGCGCGGTATCGATGGCCAGGGCGAGCGGTGCGGTGCAAACCAGCACGATCGCAGCGGCAAGGGAAGTAGTGCGGGTCATGTCGTAGATAGCTTTCCAGTGTTGCGTCCAGGAACGGCAGGACTGACGATAAGGGGGCAGTGTAAGTAGCTGCGGCTGAGGCAGTCAAGCAATACCTCCGCTCGGTTACAAATTTTTCTGTCTACTCAATATGCTAACAGGCAATACTTTATGGAACTTTTTGAAGGGGTATCCATCTTTTGTTCGGCATTACCGTAGGGGTGTGGCAGTTCAATGCCAGGGTACTCCCGATGGGTATGCGAAAAATTGCCATACGGAAGATATTCTTTAAAGCAATTAAAATCGGTGTGGCTGGCTTTCCGGAACGTCAAGCAGCCGGCCGGTACGGCTCGCTTCCTGACGCTCTCAACTTACCCGGCGCGCATTGCCGGTCTATGAGCGCACGCAAACTCTGCGTACAATCGCGCTTTCGCCCCCGGCCTTACTTCTTATCGAAAGCACCACATGAGTCATGCCAACCTGAACGCCGACGACGACGCGATCGTCGCCGCCACCCGCCGCTGGCTGGAGAAAGCCGTGATCGGCCTGAACCTGTGCCCGTTCGCCAAGTCGGTGTATGTGAAGGAGCAGGTGCGCTATGTCGTGTCGCCGGCGCGCACGCCCGAAGCATTGCTGGAGCAATTGATGGACGAGCTGCAGCGCATGTCCGATACCCCGGCCGAAGAGGTCGACACCACGCTGCTGATCCATCCTTTCGTGCTGAACGACTTCATGGACTACAACGAGTTCCTGGACGTGGCCGATGCCGCTGTCGAGGACATGCATCTCGACGGCGAACTGCAGGTGGCCAGCTTCCACCCGGACTACCAGTTCGCCGATACCGACCAGAACGACATCGCGAACTACACCAATCGCGCGCCGTACCCGATCCTGCACCTGCTGCGCGAGGACAGCATCGCGCGCGCGGTGGAGGCCTTCCCCGACGCCGCCGAGATCTTCGAGAAGAACATCGATACCATGGAAAACCTGGGCCACGAAGGCTGGGACAAGCTCGATGTCGGACCAGCACGATAAGAAGGAGGGGCCGATGGCGCCTGCCCGGCCGGACACACCCTGCGTCGCGGTCTGCTCGACCACCTTCGACGAGGTCTGCCGCGGCTGCGGGCGCACCGTGGCCGAAGTCGCGAACTGGGTGTCCATGAATGCCGAGCAGAAGGAAGTCGTGTGGCAACGCATCCTGGCCCAGGGTTATCCGCGCCGGAATACCTGATCGTTTCGACAATACCTGAGCACGGTTGAAACCGGAATGAAGTATTGACGCGCCGTATGCGATCATAGGGCCGACACCGGCAGTCGACGCGCGTGCAGCGACTGCCGGTATCGGTATGGTTGTGCGCACCCAACGGTTGGTGACTCACGTCAATTTACTGTGCATAATCGTGGGCTTGCGTACTTACTAAGGCCGGCCGAGCCGGCTCAACCATTGCGGCCACGACGATGTTCTCCACGATGTTCCGGATCGATTTGCGCGCACTTCCCGCCAGGCTGGGCCGGTTATACAGCCGCTCGATATACGGCGCGCTCATCATCGTGGTGGTGGGCGGCCTGGTGGTCCCGGCCCTGGCCGCCGGCTACCTGCTGCTGGCGGTGCAGGAACGCCGCGCCACCGTCGCCGAACTCGACGCCACCCTGCAGCGCAACGCCGAGATCCTCGCCCTCGGCATCCAGGAATCGCTCTGGAACATGAACACCGACGCCGCGCGCTCGCTGGTCGACTCGGTGATGCGCGACCCCTCGGTGGTGCGGATCCAGGTGCGCGGCGTGGCCGGCAGCCCGGCCGACACCGGCCTGATCGACGCCCATGCGCCGGCGCGTCCGCTGGGCCGGGTGCTGCGCGCCGAGCGCCAGATCGTGGTGCGCGGCCAGCCGATCGGGCAGGTGACCATCGAGATGGACGACCTGCAAAGCGAGGAAGCCCTGCACCGCAAGCAGTTCCACTACGCGCTGGTGCTGGCGGTGCAGGTGGTGGTCTCGCTGGCGCTGATCCTGACCTTCCTGCGCCGCCGCCTGCACCGCCCGCTGCGCACCCTGGCCGCCTTCTCCGACCGCCTCTCGCGCGGCGATTTCGACACGCCCCTGGCGCTGGAAGCGAAAGGCGAGCTGGCGCGCCTGGGACGGCAAATGGAGCGCATGCGCACCGCCATCCGCGCGCTGTTCGTCGACATCGCGCGCCGCGAGGAACAGTTCCGCACCATCGTCAACCAGGTGCCGGGCGCCGTGTTCCGCGCCCATCCGGGCGGCCCGATCGAATTCGTCAGCGACGCCATCGAGGAGATCTCGGGCTACCCAGCCGAGCGCCTGATGCGCGGCAGCACCGAGGACTGGTCGAACATCGTCTGCCCGGAAGACCGGCGCCTGCAGCGCCGCATCACGCGCGAAGCGATCCATTCCGGGCGCAGCTACGAAATCGAATACCGCATCGTCGACGCCCACGGCCTGGAGCGCTGGGTGCTGGAAAGCGGCCAGCCGCAGGGCAGGCCGGGCGACCCCGACTTCCGCGTGGACGGCATCATTTCCGATATCAGCGAACGCAAGCACAACGAAATGCGTATCGAGGCGCTGCTGGTCGAGCAGGGCGCCATCCTCGACAACGTGATGTTCGGCGTGGTGTTCACGCGCGAACGGCGCATCGTCTCGACCAACCGCCGCGCCGAGGACCTGTTCGGCTACCCCGACGGCAGCCTGGTCGGCCAGCCGGCATCAAGGCTGTTCGTCAGCCAGGACGAGCATGCGCGCGCCGAGGATGTGTTTTTCCCGATCCTGGCGCGTGGGGCGGACGCGCGCCACGAGCGCCAGATGCGCCGCCGCGACGGCAGCCTGCTGTGGTGCCTGGTCAGCGGCAGTTCGCTCGTGCCCGGCCACCCGGAGGCGGGGAACGTCTGGGTCTTCGCCGACATCTCCGAGCGCAAGGAGGCGGAAGAAGAGCTGGCCCTGTCGGCCACCGTGATCGCCCACATCGCCGACGGCGTGATGGTGACCGATACCTGCGGCACCGTCGTCGCGGTGAACCCGGCCTTCACGACGATCACCGGCTACACCGAGGCCGAGGCGATCGGCCAGCCCTGGGACATGACCCGTTCGAGCCGCCACGACGACGCGTTCTATACCAACCTGGCCCAGGAGCTGCAGACGGGCGGCTTCTGGCGCGGCGAAGTCTGGTCCTGCCGCAAGGACGGCGAGGTCTTCCTCGAGTGGCTGACGGTATCGGCCGTGCGTAACAGCGAGGGCGTGCTGACCCATTACGTGGGCGTGTTCAGCGATATCACGCGCCTGAAGGAGTCGCAGGAGCAGCTCGACTTCCTGGCCCACCACGACCCGCTGACAAGCCTGCCGAACCGCCTGCTGTTCCAGGACCGCCTGCTGCACGCAATCGGCCGCGCGGCGCGCGAGGCGCAGCAGCTGGCCGTGATGTTCGTCGACCTCGACCGCTTCAAGAACGTCAACGACACCCTCGGCCACCAGGTCGGCGACCAGCTGTTGAAAGAGGTCGCAAGCGCCCTGCACGGGCGCTTGCGCGAGGGCGACACCCTGGCGCGTCTGGGCGGCGACGAATTCGTGGTGCTGCTCGAGCACGTGGACGGGCAGTACGGCGCGACCCAGGTGGCGCAGAAGCTGGTGGCGCTGTTCGAGCAGCCTTTCATGGTCTCGAACCACGAGCTGTTCGTCACCGGCAGCATCGGCATCGCCCTGTATCCGCAGGACGCGCAGGACGCGAACCTCCTGATCCGGCATGCCGACGTCGCCATGTACGGGGTCAAGTCGCGCGGCCGCAACGGCTACCAGTTCTATTCGCCCGCCATGGACGGCGAAGGTGTCGAACGCCTGCGCATGGAAGCGTTGCTGCGCCGCGCCATCGAACGCCACGAGATCTTCCTGCACTACCAGCCGCAGGTGGAAATCGACAGCGGCCGCCTGATCGGGGTCGAAGCCCTGGTGCGCTGGCATCATCCCGAACTCGGCGCCGTCAGTCCGGCGCGCTTCATCCCGATGGCGGAAGACTCCGGCTTCATCAACCAGCTCGGCGAATGGGTGTTGAACGAAGCCTGCCGCCAGATGGGGCGTTGGGATGCGCTCGGGCTGCAGGTGCCGAAGATGGCGGTGAACCTGTCGGTGCGCCAGGTCGAGCGCGGCGCGATGGCGCCGCTGGTCGCCCGCGTGCTGGGCGAGACCGGCCTGGCGCCGCGCCGCCTGCAGCTGGAAGTGACCGAGTCGGTCATCATGAACACCGGCGACGCCGCCGCCTTTATCGGCGAACTGCACGGCCTGGGCGTGGGCCTGGCGATCGACGACTTCGGCACCGGCTACTCGTCGCTGGCGTATTTGAAGCAGCTGCCGGTGGACGTACTCAAGATCGACCGCAGCTTCATCAAGGACATTCCGGCGGATGCCGACGACGAGGCGATCGCCATCGCCATCATCCAGCTGGGCAAGAGCATGAACCTCTCGGTGATCGCCGAGGGGGTGGAAAACGAACAGCAGGCAGCCTTCCTGCTGCGCCATGGCTGCACGCGTGCGCAGGGGTTCCTGTACGGGCGGCCCGTGGGGCCGGAGGCGCTGCTGGCAGACTGGGGACAGAATACGCATGAGAGACAATCCATCCACGGGGAGACCAGTTCCTGAGCCAGAGAACGCACCGAAACGCCGTTCGCGCCGCCGCTTCCTGCTCGGCGGCCTGGTGGCCGGCGGCGCGCTGCTGGTCGGCTGGGGCGTGCAGGCGCCGCGCCAGCGCCTGCATACGGCGCTGCCGCTGCCGGTCGAGAACGGCGCCGTCGCGCTGAACGGCTGGGTCGCGCTGCATCCCGACGGCACGGTGTCGGTGGTGGTGCCGCGCAGCGAAATGGGGCAGGGCGTGCATACCGCGCTGCCGATGCTGGTGGCCGAGGAACTCGACGTGCCGCTGGCCCGGGTGCGCATCGCCGCCGCGCCGATCGACAAGATCTTCGGCAACCTGACGGTGCTGCGCGAAAACCTCCCTTTCCACCCTGACGAACGCGGCAACGTGAAGGACGGCGTGCAGTGGATGCTGTCCAAGGTCGGACGCGAACTCGGCATCATGTTCACCGGCGGCTCGACCAGCGTGAAGGATGCCTGGGTGCCGATGCGCGAAGCCGGCGCCGTGGCGCGCGCCATGCTGGTGAAGGCCGCGGCCGAGGACTGGAAGTCGCCGGCCGCCCACTGCCGCACCGAGGACGGCTTCGTACTCCACCGCGACGGCCGCAAGGCCTCCTACGCCAGCCTGGCGGCGCGCGCGGCCGAAGTGGGCGCCGGCATCGATGCATCCAGTGTGAAGCTGAAGCAGCCGCGCGAATTCCGCCTGATCGGCAAACCGGTGCCGCGCCGCGATACGCCGGGCAAGGTCGACGGCAGCGCGCGCTTCGGCATCGATGCGCGGCCGGCCGGAATGCTGTATGCGGCAGTCAGGATGTCGCCGGTGATTGGCGGCGCCGTCGCCTCGTTCGACGCTGCGCGCGTGGAAGACCTGCCGGGCGTGACCAACGTGGTCGACTTTTCCGCGGCGCTGGGCGCGTTTTCCGGCGCCGGCGCCGGCGTCGCCGTGGTGGCGCGCAGCTGGTGGCAGGCGAAGCAGGCCGCCGCCGCGCTGCCCGTCACCTGGGCCGAGGGCGCGCAGGCAGGACTGTCGTCGGAAGCGATCTACCAGGGCTTGACGGCGGCGCTCGACAACGAATCCGGCTACGCCTATTACGAATCCGGCACCCAGGACGTGCGCGGCGTGGCCCGCACCGTGAGCGCCGAATACCGCGCGCCCTTCCTGGCCCACGCCGCCATGGAGCCGGTGAACTGCACCGCGCAGGTGGTGGATGGCAAGGTGCGCCTGTGGGCCTCGACCCAGGTGCCGAGCATCGCGGTCGACGTTGCCGCCAGGGTGGCCGGCGTGGCGCGCGAGGACGTCGGCATCGAGGTGATGCTGCTGGGCGGCGGCTTCGGGCGCCGCCTGGAGGGCGACATGGTGGCGCAGGCGGTGGCGGTGGCGATGGCGTCGCATGGCAAGCCGGTGCAGCTGATCTGGACGCGCGAGGACGACACCACCCACGATGTGTATCGCCCGGCGGCGCTGGCGCGCTTCACGGCGCGGCTCGACGCGCAGGGCCGCATCCTGGCCTGGAACAACAAGTCGGCCAGCGGCGCCATCGGCCACCAGTACTTCCCGCGCAACCTCGGCCTGCCCGGCATGGGACCGGACAAGACCACGGCCGAGGGCGAATACGACATGCAGTACGAGATCGCCAACCAGCGCATCGCCCACGTGATCGTCGACAGCGCCGTGGCGCTCGGCTACTGGCGCTCGGTGGGGCACTCGCACAACGCCTTCTTCAAGGAGGGCTTCCTGGACGAAGTCGCGCACGCGGCCGGGCAGGACGGCGTGACCTACCGGCGTGCGCTGCTGGCGCGGCACCCGCGCCACCTCGCGGTGCTCGACGCGGCGGTGCGCGCCGCCGGCGAAGCCCCGGCCGGCCGCGCGCACGGCGTGGCCCTGCACCAGTCCTTCGGCAGCATCGTGGCGCAGGTGGCCGAAGTGTCGGTCGAGGAAGCGGACATCCGTGTCCACCGCGTGGTCTGCGCGATCGACTGCGGCATCGTGGTGAACCCGAACATCGTGGCCCAGCAGATGGAGTCGGCGGTGGTGTTCGGCCTGTCGGCGGCGCTGGGCGGCGAGATCACGATCAAGGACGGACGCGTGCAGCAGTCGAACTTCGGCGACTACCCGGTGCTGCGGATGGACCGCGCCCCGGTCGTCGAGACCATCATCCTGCCGAGCGCCGAGCCGCCCGAAGGCGTCGGCGAACCGGGCGTGCCGCCGGTGGCGCCGGCCGTGGCCGCGGCCGTGTTCCAGCTGACGGGAAAACGCCTGCGCAGCCTGCCGCTCCGTTTGGCATAAAAACAACGGGGGTCAAGTCTGCCATCAAGACACGAGCTCGGCCGTGAATGCAGTTTTTCCGCTTGTGTACGCTGCCTTGACTGAGACGTCCTGGACTAATGCAGAGTCCGTGTCAGGATGGCAGACTTGACCCCCGTTGTATTTAGGAGACTTGTTTTACGAAGCGGTGCGCGATCGGCGGCACATCCAGCTGGCCACCACGCCCACCACCAGCCCCAGCCCGACATTCCACAAGGCCGCCATCGCCGTCAGCGCCACCGGCAGCAGCACGCGCCAGTCGCGCGTGCGCGGCGCGTTGCCGCTGGCCAGCCGTACGCCGGTGAGGAACAGGATCGCGCCCAGCACCGCTGCCGGCACCGCCTGCAGCAGGAAGACGATCGCGCCGCTGAAGCACAGGGCCAGCACGACCAGCGTGGCGCCGAAGATGATCGGGGCGCCGCCGCTGCGCGCGCCAAAGGCGGCGTAGGCCGCCATGCCGCCCGCGCCGTGGCACATCGGCACGCCGCCGATGGCGCCGCCGGCCAGGTTCATCACGCCGGTGGACACCGCTACCTTCCTGACGCTGGTTTCGCGGTCCGGGAACAGGCGGTTGTTTTCCTCGGTGGTGCCGATGACGGCATTGCCCAGCGTGAGCGGCAACTGGGGCAGGGCCAGCAGCAAGGTGCCGGTGACGAAGTCCGGCCACTGCAACTGTCCCAGTGCCGGCGACGGCAGCCGCAACGCGAAGCCGAACGCCGCCGCATCCCACAACGCCGGCTGGCGCGCCACGCCATAGGCCAGGCCGCCGGCGAGTAACACCAACATCGCCGGGAACGGCCGGCTATTCCTCAGCACCAGCGCCAGGATCAGCGCCGCGACGGCGGCAAGCCAGTCGCTGCCCATCATGCGCAGTCCCTGCAGCATGAAGGAGATCCCCAGGCCGAGCATCACGCCGAGCACCGCCTCGCGCGGAATCGCCCGCGCCAGCCGGCTCGCCGCGCCGCTCAGGCCCAATACCAGCCACAGCGCGCCGCTGACCACGCTGGCGGCAACGACGGCGTTGGCCGAGAGCGTGGCCGCCTGCGCCACCGCGACCGCGCCGATGGCCTTCATCGGCTGCACCGGCAGCGGCGTGCGGTACACGAAGCCGCAGGCGACCAGGGCCAGGCCAAAGGCGAGCAGGATGCCGACCGGGTCCATCTTCATCACGCTCACATAGGCGACCACATAAGGAATGAAGATGCCGAGGTCGGCAAAAGCGGCCGCCCATTCCGCGCGGTCGAAGCGCAGCGGCGCCGGCTCAGTGCGCGCTCCCGTCGGTATCTGCGGCAGCTCCTCATGCATACGGCGTCGTCACTTCGGCTTGCGGAAGGAATACCAGGGCAGGGCGCGGCTCAGCGACACGACCTCGCCGGCGCCGCTGGTGTCGTAGCCGGGCAGGTCGGCCGTCAGGCTTTGCCACTCGCTGCGCGCCAGCAGTTCGCGCAGCTTGGCGATCGGCGCCGCGTCCACCGCTTCCTTCAGGCAGACAAAGTAATACTGCTCGCGCATCACCGGAATGAAGTCGAGTCCGAATTCGACGGCGGCGGCCTGGATGCCGAAGCCGGCGTCGGCCAGGCCGGATGCCACCGCCGCCGCCACCGACAAGTGGGTCGGCTCGGCGCTGTCGAAGCCGTTGACGCTGGTGGTGGCAATCGCCGCCTGGCGCAGCAGCTGCTCGACCGCCAGCCGGGTGCCGGAATTGACCTGGCGGTTCACAAAACGCACGTCAAGGCGCGCCAGGTCCTGCACGCTGTGGATGGCTTTTGGATTGCCGCGCGCGACCATCAGCCCCTGCTGGCGGCCGACGAAGTTGATCAGCTTGTGGACGCCCGGTTTCAGCAGCGACTTGAAGGCCTTTTGCGTCATGCTGCCCGGCGCGCGGTCTTCGCTGACGTGAAAGCCGGCGAGCTGGCACTCGCCGCGCCCGAGCCCTTCCAGGCATTCGACGCTGCCGCGAAACTGCAGGTCGAGGTGCAGCTTGGCGCTGCGGCCCATGAATTCCTTCAGGCGCGGCAAGGCCAGGTCGTGGCTGGCGAACATCGGGATCACATGGGCGTTGGGATCGAAGGCGAGCGCGAATTCGCGCTCCATCTCGGCCACCAGGTTCTCGACCTGGGGCAGCACGCGCATGCGCGCGCGGCGCTCGGCGAACAGCAGCTTTTCGCCGAAGGGCGAGAGGCGGGCGCGCTTGCCGCGCTCCCAGACGATCAAATCCGATGCCAGCGCCGCTTCCCATTTCTTCAGCTCGCCCCAGACGTGGCGGTAGGACAGCCCGAGCGTGGCGGCGGCCTGGCCGACCGATCCCGCGCCGTGGATGGCGGACAGGATGTCGAACAGCGGGTTGTCCAGCTGGGAGCGCAGCGCGGCGGAATCCGCGAAGCTGTAGGCGAGCTTAACGTGCAACATATGCAACCATGTTCATATTGAAAGTTTCTAAAGGCGGCTTACCATAGCACATCGATAAGAGGCAGAGGAACAAGATGGGGCTGACCATGAAGAAGCGTACGCTCGGCGCAATGGCGCCGGCGTCGCTGTTGCCCCCGGCGGCGCCGGCGCAGGATGGCGCCACGCCCGGCGCCGCCACCGCCGCGGCGCCCGTGCTGCTGGCGGCAGGCAGCCTGCGCCAGGCCTTTGGCGACATCCTGGCGGCCTACCGCGCGGCCGGCGGCCAGCATGTCGAGGTCCAGTTCGGCCCGTCCGGCAAGCTGAGGAAGGACATCGAAGGCGGCCGCACCGTCGATGTATTCGCCTCGGCGGCCAGCGCGCATACCGAAGCCCTGGCCGCGATCGGGCTGCTGGGCGCATCGCAGGTGTTCGCCCATAACGATTTGTGCGTGGTCGCGACCCCGCAAGCCGGCCTGCGCGCCGATACGCTGCTCGACGGCCTGCGCGCGCGGGAGCTGCGCCTGGCCACCTCGACACCGGTCAGCGACCCGATGGGCGACACCACCTGGCGGTTCTTCCGCAACGCCGACCGGCAGCAGCCCGGCCTGTACGCCGTGCTGGATGCGAAAGCCCTCAAGTTGTCGGGCGCCGCCAACGGCGACCCGAACAGCAGTTCCCCTTACATCGGGGCCTTCCAGCAGGATCGGGCCGACGCCTACATCATGTACTGCACCAACGCCGCGCTGGTGACCCGGGCCTTGCCGCGCCTGCAGGTCGTCCGCATTCCCGACAGCCTGAACGTGCGCAGCCGCTACGGCATCGCCGCAAGAAAGGGTTCGGAGGAGGGCGAACGCCTGCTGCGCTTCGTGTTGGGCAAGCCGGGCCAGGACATCCTGCACAAACACGGATTTCATTGAACGCTTTTAAACGAGAGAGAGAAGCATGACCAAACTGACGAAACACCTTGCCGTACTCGGCTTCCTGCTGGCGACCGCCGTTCCGGCCCTGGCCCAGCAGGTGATCAAGCTGTCGACCACCACCAGCACCGAGAACTCGGGGCTGCTGCAATACCTGCTGCCGAAGTTCGAGGCCAAGACCAATTCGAAGGTCAACGTGATCTCGGTCGGCACGGGCAAGGCGCTGGAGCTGGCGAAGAACGGCGACGTCGACGTGACCCTGGTGCACGCGCGCGCCAGCGAAGACAAGTTCGTGGCCGAAGGCCACGGCGTGAACCGGCGCGACGTGATGTACAACGACTTCATCATCGTCGGTCCGGAAAGCGATCCGGCCAGGATCAAGGGCAGCAAGGATGTGCTCGACGCGATGAAGAAGATCACCGCCAGCGGTGCGAAATTCATCTCGCGCGGCGACAATTCCGGCACCGACCAGATGGAGAAGGCCTACTGGAAGCAGGTCGGCAGCCAGCCGCAGGGCGCCGCCTACGTGTCGGCCGGCCTGGGCATGGGCGAGGTGCTGACCATGGCCGCCGAACTGCGCGCTTATACGCTCACCGACCGCGCCACCTACATCGCCTACCGCGCCAGGACCGGCCTGCAGATCGTGGTCGAGGGCGACCAGAAGATGTTCAACCCTTACGGCATCATCGCCGTGAATCCGAAGAACTTCCCGCAAGCAAACTACAAGGGCGCGATGCAGCTGGTCGAGTGGATCACCTCGCCGGAAGGCCAGGGCCTGATCGCGGCGTTCAAGGTCGAAGGCCAGCAGGTGTTCTTCCCTTCGTACAAGGGAGGTAAATAAGATGGCGCGCGCCGGCGGCACCGATTGGCGTGCGGCTTCGCATCTATTCCTGAGCTTGCCGCTGCTGCTGGCGGCCGGCCTCGCGTCTGCCCAGGATGCGGAGCTGGAAGTGAAGGTCGGCGCCGCGGCCGCGCGCCGCTTCACGGGGGCCGAGATCGCGGCGCTGCCGCAGACCGAACTGGTCGAGACCCGCAGCGTGGGCGGCGGCGCCAAGGCCGAACAGGCCGAGCTGCGCTACCGCGGCGTGCTGCTGCGCGACCTGCTCGATGCGGCCGGCGTGCAGAACCTCGACCGCTACGCACTGCGTCACTCGGGCGTGGCGGCGCGCGCCACCGACAACTAAGCGGTGCTGTTTTCCTGGGGTGAGCTCTACAACGCGCGTGTGGGCGACAAGGTGCTGGTCATCACGACGATGAACGGCAAGCCGCTGCCCGCCACCGAAGGGCCGTATGCGCTGCGTTCGCTGTCCGACACCAAGTCCGGGCCGCGCCATGTGAAGTGGCTGAACCGGATCGAGGTCTTCACCGTCCCGAAATAAGCTTTGCCGGGAGGCTAGGTGACGCCGCACCGTTCCCGACTGTGCCAGACTGGCACCGTCAGGAACCATTGCGAGGAGCACCACATGAACACCGATAACCAGCAAGCCCAGGATCAGCAAGCGGAAGAAGCAGCGCAAACAGCGGCGCAACCGGCTGCGCACGACACCAGGCCATCCGACGCGGTCGACGGCCTGAAGGACAAGAAGCCCGAGGAACTCACCCCGGACGAACTGCGCCTGATGGCCGACACCATGCCGGGCGAGGGGCCGGGCGACTGAGTGTTACCGGCCGGTTCAGCCGGCGTCGCGCAGCAGCGTGCGCAAATTGCATTCGCGCTGCCAGGTGCGCCGCTCGTCGCTGGACCCGGCCAGGCGCGCCAGTTCGGCGGCCGGCAGCTCGGCCTGCGCCTTGACCAGGCGGTCGGCCACGGCGGGGTCGGGCAGCATGGTGCCGAAGAAGGCGACCGTGTCGTCGCGCTGCAGCAGCAGGGTAGGGAAGTTCTCGACGTCGAGGTCGCCGACCACGTCGGCCTGGTCTTCGATGTCGATCCAGACGAAGACCTTGTCCGGGTGGCGCGCGGCCAGGCCCTCGAAGGCGGCGCGGTAGCCGCCGCAGGTGCCGCACCAGGCGGCGCACAGGCAGGCGACGACCCAGCGGTCGCCGCCGATGGCGTCGGCGACGGCGCCGCGGTTGTCGTTGTCGAGTGTCAGGCTATGCATGGGCGAATTCTACCTCGCGCGGACGAATCCGGCAGTAGTGGGATCGGTCGGCGCCATGGCCGGGCCGGGCGCGGCGGGTTAAAATACGGTATGCCTATCATCCTTGCCATCGAAACCTCGTCGGAACTCGCCTCGTGCGCGCTGCTGCTTGACGCCCCGCGCGGCGCCAAGGTCCTGTCGCGCGAATCGGGCGGCGTACGCACCCATTCCCAGTCCGTTTTGCCGATGGTGCAGGAGCTCCTGAACGAAGCCGGTATCAAGCTGGCCGATTGCGAGGCCATCACCTTTGGCGCCGGCCCCGGTTCGTTCACCGGCGTGCGCACCGCCTGCGGCGTGGCCCAGGGCCTGGCCTTCGGCGCCGATTTGCCGGTGCTCCCGCTGCTGACGCTGGCCGCGATGGCCGAAGCCTGCCGCGCCCGTACCGGCGCGGTCGAGGTGCTGGCCGTGCTCGATGCGCGCATGAACGAAGTCTACTGGGCGCAGTACCGTTACGACGGCGGCTGGACCACGGTGGTCGAGCCGGTGCTGTCGGCGCCGGAGGCCGTGCAGCCGCTGGCGGTCGACGGCCTGGCCGCCTGCGGCAACGGCTTCGCCGCTTACCCGCAAGCCTTCGAGGGCAAGGCCTTTGCCGCCGGCGCCCACCCCGACATCGTGCCGCATGCGCGCGAGCTGGCGCTGCTGGCCGCGCCGGCGCTGGCCGCCGGGCAGGCGCTGCCGGCCGCCGCGGCCCAGCCGCTCTACCTGCGCAACAAGGTCGCCTACACCAGCGCCGAGCGCCAGGCGATCAACGCCGCCAAGGCCGGCGCATGACGGCACTGCAGCACGCCGGCCTGGCGCTGGCGCCGATGGAGATCGGCGACGTCGACGAAGTCCATGCGCTCGAATGCAGCGTCTTCCCGCATCCCTGGACGCGCGGGAACTTCGTCGACTGCATCGCCAGCGGCTACGACGCCTGGGTCGCGCGCGACGCGCACGGCAAGCTGGCCGGCTACTTCCTGCTGATGTACGCGCTCGACGAAGCCCACCTGCTCGACGTGGCGCTGGCCGGTGAGCGCCATGGCACGGGGCTCGGGCGCTGGCTGCTCGACACCCTCGGCGCGCGCGCCCGTGCCTGCGGCGCCGAGTCGGTGCTGCTCGAAGTGCGGCCCTCGAACGCGCGCGCCCTGCACGTGTACACGCGTTACGGTTTCAGGGAGATCGGCCGGCGCAAGGGGTATTATCCGGCGCATGAGGGAACGCGCGAGGATGCGATCGTGATGAGGCTGGAATTATGAGTACGAGCGAACGCGACGAAGTCTTCCTGCAGGAGATGGGCATCGCGCCGTTGTGGCGCTTGCGCCGCCCGCAGCAGGAAGAGTCCGTCGAGGCCGAACCGGCCGTGGAGCTTGCCGCCGAGGCGCCCGCGCCCGCAGCCGCATCTGCTACACCTGCGCCTGCACCCGCCCGGGCGCCGGCCCCGGCCTTCATCCCGCCGCCGCCGCGCGACCCGGCCTGGGGCGAGGTGCCGATGACCTCGGCCCCGCCGCCCGCACCGTATGTGCCGCCGGCACCGCCCCCAGCCGTCGAGGAAGACACCGGCCCATCGCCTGAAGAAATCGCGAAGATGGACTGGGACGAGCTGCGCACGGCGATTGCTTCTTGCCGTCGCTGCGGCGCCTGCGAAGGCGGACGCAAGCCGGTGTACGGCGCCGGCGCCCGCACGGCGCGCTGGTTCGTCGCCGCCGGCGCCACCTCGAGCGTCGACGAAAAGGCCGGCCAGCCCCTGGCGGGCGAGGCCGGCAAGCTGCTCGATAACATGCTGGCCGCGGTCGACCTGTCGCGCGGGCAGGACGCGTACGTCACCAGCCTGGTGAAATGCCGTCCCGCCAGCGCGAACGGCGGCGACCGCGCACCGACCTTCGATGAAGCCGCCGCCTGCCGCCCCTTCCTGGAGCGCGAATTGGCCTTGACCGGTGCGCCCACGGTGCTGACCCTGGGCCAGATCGCCGCGAATGGCCTGCTCGGCAAGCCGCTGCAGGAACCCCTGGCCGGTTCGCGCGGCGCCGTGCACGCGCTGGGCGGGGCCGATCTGGTGGCCACCCTGCATCCGGGCGAACTGCTGCGCCGTGGGGCCGACAAAGCCCAGGCCTGGGCCGACTTGTGCCGCGCGCGGGCTGCGCATGCGCGACGGGGCCGATAGCTACCAGGCAGGTTTCCACCGCCGCTGGTCGCACCTGCGGCGCGCACGGGTGCGTGCGCTGGCCTGGCTGCTCGACTCTCCCGACCTGCTCGACAGCGCCGCGCCGCACTGGCAAGGCCGCATCGCGTCGCTCGGCCCGGTCACGCCGGAGGTCGCGCGCTGGCTGCTTGCGCTCGACCACGATCCGGCCGCGCTCGATGCGGCGCTCGGGCCGCGCGTCTACACCCGTCTCGGGCTGTATGCCGAAAAGCTGATGGCCTTCTATTTCCAGCGCCAGGGCCGCCTGGTCGAACATGGCCTGCAGATCCGCGCCAGCCGCAACGACACCGTCGGCGAATTCGACTTCCTGCTCGATGCCGGGCCGGAAGCGCTGGAACACATCGAGTTCGCCACCAAGTTCTATCTGCTGCAAGGCGGGAAAGGGCAGACGTTCGACGCCCTGGTCGGTCCGAACCTGGCCGACAGCCTGGGCGCCAAGATGCGCAAGATCTTCGAGCGCCAGCTGGAACTGGGCGCGCATCCGGCGGCCCAGGCCCAGTTGCCGCGTCCGGTGACGGCGGCGCGGGCCCTGGTGAAAGGCTGGCTGTTTTATCCGGCCGGCAGCTGGGACGCGATGAGCGGGATCACGGCGGGGCACTGTCGCGGCTTCTGGTGCGCCCTGGATGAACTCGATGCGACCGGGGCCGATGCCTTCCTGATCCTGCCGAAGCTGCAATGGCTGGCGCCGTTTCGCGCGGCACAGGCGGACGGGCTGTTGAGCCGCGCGCAGCTGCATGCGGAGCTGGAGGCGCAGTTCGAGGGTTCGGGGGCGCCGGTGCTGGTGGCTGTGGTGCGTGAAACGCCGGGCTGCGTGGAAGAAGTCGAGCGTGGATTCATCGTGCCGAACGATTGGCGCGAGCGGGCGGCGGCGCGTTATCCGGCGAATGTAGCGCGGAATATTATTTGGTAATATTAAAATATTTGCAAATAATATTAACGGTTTAGAAGCCGTCGCCGTTAGTCGTAGGTTGGGCACTCCGTGCCCACGCGGTACGTGCGCTCGCACATATTGTTGGCCGCACCGTCACCTTCCCGAAGCGTTCGCAGTATTGCTGACGTCAGCGGGCGACGCTTTCAAACACGTGTCCGAGATAGGAGCACGTAACCGCGTGGGCACAGAGTGCCCACCGTACGGGAAACGCCGTGGGCCGATTCCGATCAGTGCTTGTGCTCGCCAATCAAGGCCAGCGAATCATGCTGCTTCTGGTTCTGCTGGTGCCGCCGCAGGATCAGCCAGGTGATGCCTGCAATCGACAGCCCGAAGATCACGATAATGATGTTCAAGTCGAGGTTCAGCGTGATCATGATCGCGTACATCGCCAGCATGGTCAGGATCGACAGGTTCTCGTTGAAGTTCTGCACCGCGATCGAGTGCCCCGCGCTCATCAGCACGTGGCCGCGGTGCTGCAGCAGCGCATTCATCGGCACCACGAAGAAGCCCGACAGGAAGCCGATCAGGGCCAGCAGCGGGTAGGCCACGATCACGTCGTGCACGAACACCATCACGGTCACGACCAGGCCCATGAAGATGCCCATCGGGATCACGGTCAGCGATTTCTTCAGCGGGATGACCTTCGCCGCCAGCGCCGCGCCGACCGCCACGCCGATCGCCACCACGCCAATCAAACTGGTCGCTTTATCCAGCGGCATGTGCAGCGAACGCTCGGCCCACTTCAGCACGATGAATTGCAGGGTCGCGCCGGCGCCCCAGAACAGGGTGGTCACGGCCAGCGAGATCTGGCCGAGTTTATCTTTCCACAGCGTCGCCGAGCAGTTGGCGAAGTCGGCGATCAGCTTGACCGGGTTGCGTTCCTGGTGCTCGTAGCGCGCGCCGGTATCGGGGATGCGCAGATTGAACAGGGCCGCGAGGATGTAGATGATGACCACGATGGCCATTGCCGCTTCGCTGGTGCTGTCGATGCCGGGGATGCCCAGGCCGAGCAGCAGGCGCGAACCGGCGTCGCTCACCAGGGCGCCGCCGAGCACGGTGCCGAAGATGATCGACATCACCGTCAGGCCCTCGATCCAGCCGTTGGCGGCGACGAGTTTTTCCGGCGGCAGGAGCTCGGTCAGGATGCCGTACTTGGCCGGCGAATACACGGCCGCGCCGAAGCCGACCACGGCGTAGGAGAGGAGGGGATGGACGGTCAGGAACATCAGGCCGCAGCCGAAGATCTTGATCAGGTTCGCGATGAACATCACGCGGCCCTTGAGCAGCGAATCGGCAAAGGCGCCGACAAAGGCGGCCAGCAGCACATAGAACAGCACGAACGACAGCTTCAGCAACGGCGTCAGCGATGCCGGGGCGTTCATCGTCACCAGGATGTCAATGGCTACGAACAGCAGCGCATTGTCTGCCAGCGACGAGAAGAACTGCGCCGCCATGATGGTGTAGAAACCACGGTTCATCGAAAGTATCTGAAAACAAGTCTGGGTTGCTTTATACCATGAAAGGGTGGCTCGCCAAAGAATTCAGCCCGGCAGAAAGGGGGGCTGTCCGGTAAAATAGAGCCTTTCACCTAATACTGTTTCTCTTCTTTTTCCGGTCCCTTTCCCCATATAGTTGCCATGCCACGCCCCCTCTGCGCCACCATCCACCTCGATTCGATGCAGCATAACCTGGCGCGCGCCCGCGCCTGCGCCCCGCAGTCCAAGGCCTGGGCCGTGGTGAAGGCGAACGCCTATGGCCATGGCCTGGAACGCGGCATGAAGGGCTTTGTCCTGGCCGACGGCCTGGCCCTGATCGAGACCGAGAATGCCCTGCGCCTGCGCGAACTCGGCTGGATCAAGCCGATCCTGCTGCTGGAAGGGATCTTCGACGCGTCCGACGTGCCGCTGCTGGCCGAGCACAACATCAACAGCACCGTGCACTGCCTCGAGCAGATCAGGATGCTGGAGTACACCCAGCTGTACCGCCCGATCGACGTGCACCTGAAGATGAACACCGGGATGAACCGCCTGGGCTTCCGTCCCGACGAATACGCGGCTGCGTACAAGCGCCTGCGCGCGATCCCGGGCGTGCGCAACATCACCCACATGACCCACTTCGCGAATGCCGACGAGCTGGAGCACCCGCGCCTGACCATCAGCGAGCAGGTGCGCCGCTTCCGTGCCGGCGTCGAGGGCCTGGCGGGCGAACGCAGTCTGTCGAATTCGGCCGGCGTATTGCACCAGGAGGTGCTGGCCCAGGAGCTGCAGAACGACTGGGTCCGTCCCGGCATCATGCTGTACGGCGGCACCCCGGGGGGCGGGCGCACGGCCCACGACTTCGGCCTGCGCCCGACCATGACCCTGAGTTCCGAGATCATCGCGATCCAGCAATTGGAAGCGGGCGACACCGTCGGCTACGGCAGCCGCTTCGAAGCCAGCGGTCCGATGCAGGTGGGCGTGGTGGCCTGCGGCTATGCCGACGGCTACCCGCGCCACGCGCCGCACGGCACCCCGGTGATCGTCGACGGCGTGCGCACCAGCGTGGTGGGGCGGGTGTCGATGGACATGATGACGGTCGACCTGACCCCGATCCCGAATGCGCGGGTCGGCAGCAAGGTCACGCTCTGGGGCGACGGCTTGCCGATCGACGAGGTGGCCGCCGCCTCGGGCACGATCGGCTATGAATTGATGTGCGCACTCGCGCCGCGGGTGCGCGTGAACGAAGGACGGATGGGAACCCATGGCTAAGGCAAAAACCCAGTTTGTATGCAGCGAATGCGGCAGCGTGAGCAGCCGCTGGATGGGGCAGTGCCCCGACTGCAAGGCCTGGAACACCCTGGTCGAGTCGGCGGTGGAAACCGCCGGCGTGAACCGCATGTCGCAAACGGTGAACCACAAGGCGCTGGCGCAGACGGCGCCGGTGCTGTCCCTGGCCGACATCGAGGCCACCGACGTGCCGCGCTTCGGCACCGGCATCGAGGAATTCGACCGCGTGCTCGGCGGCGGCCTGGTGGCCGGCGGCGTGGTGCTGATCGGCGGCGACCCGGGCATCGGCAAATCGACCCTGCTGCTGCAGGCGCTGGCCAACCTGGCGTCGGTGCGCAGTACCTTATATGTGAGCGGCGAGGAATCCGGCGCCCAGATCGCCCTGCGCGCCAAGCGCCTGGCGGTCGACGCCAAGGACCTCAAGCTGCAGGCCGAGATCCAGCTCGAGAAAATCCTCGGCACCCTGGCCGATCTGAAGCCGGAAGTGGCGGTGATCGACTCGATCCAGACCCTGTATTCGGATGCGCTCACCGCGGCCCCGGGTTCGGTGTCGCAGGTGCGCGAATGCGCGGCGCAACTGACGCGCGTGGCGAAGCAGACCGGCGTGACCATCATCCTGGTCGGCCACGTGACGAAGGAAGGCGCGCTGGCCGGCCCGCGCGTACTGGAACACATCGTCGACACCGTGTTGTACTTCGAGGGCGATACCCAGTCCAGCTTCCGCCTGGTGCGCGCCATCAAGAATCGCTTCGGCGCGGTGAACGAGCTGGGCGTGTTCGCCATGACCGAGAAGGGCTTGAAGGGCGTCTCGAACCCGTCGGCGCTGTTCCTGTCGCAGCACGACAGCCAGGTGCCCGGTTCTTGCGTGATGGTGACGCAGGAGGGCACCCGGCCGCTGCTGGTGGAAATCCAGGCCCTGGTCGACGCCAGCCACTTGCCGAATGCGCGCCGGCTGTCCGTCGGCCTGGAGCAGAACCGCCTGGCGATGCTGCTGGCCGTGCTGCACCGGCATGCCGGCATCGCCGCCTTCGACCAGGACGTGTTCATCAACGCGGTGGGCGGCGTGAAGATCGCCGAACCGGCGGCCGACCTGGCCGTGCTGCTGGCGATTAACTCGTCGATGCGCAACAAACCGCTACCGCGCGGCCTCGTCGTATTCGGCGAAGTGGGCCTGGCTGGCGAAATCCGCCCGGCGCCGCGCGGCCAGGAGCGCCTGAAGGAAGCGGCCAAGCTGGGCTTCTCGACGGCGATCATTCCGAAAGCCAACGTGCCGAAGCAAAAGATCGAGGGCATGAACATCATTGCCGTCGAGCGCATCGACCAGGCATTCAGCAAGCTGCGCGAACTGGATTGATCCTGTAAGGACTGACGGGGCCGCTGCTTTCTTCTTATAATAGGCCTCGTTCCACAGGCAAGAGCTGGTGAATTCGTGACAGAACAAAGGCAGTCCCCACGCAAAGTACTGAAAACCCGCGCCATGCTGGCCTTCGAAGGCAGTGCCCCGGTGCTGGGCCGTACCACCGACCTCAGCGCCCAGGGTGTCAGCATCAGCGTGCCGCATCCGGTCGTGGCCGGCCAGACGGCGCAATTGCGCTTCGACCTGCTGGTCGACGGCAACATCGTTCCCATCAACACCCGCGCCAAGGCCTCGCATTGCATCCTCAGCCATGGCGAGTTCAAGGTCGGCTTCCAGTTCCTCAACCTGGACCTGGGCGCCATGACGGCGCTGGCGCGCTTCCTGCGCTAGGACAGGGCAGGGACAACGCAGGGATCAAAACGAAGCGGCGAGCGCCCAGGGGCCTCGCCGCTTTTTGTCGTCTTGACGTCTGGCCCATGATGGGCCGTGCACTATTCGTGATAGTGGTCGTGCAGGGCTTCCGAACTGCCGCCGATCTCCTGGAAGATTTCGTAGGCAATCAGGCCAACCATGCCGCTCAGGATTGCAAATACAAACATGTTAAACATACGACCGAAACGCCCTTCAGCATCCCCCTCCATGTAAAGACTACGCCTTGAGCATAGCAGCCGGTGGCGTATTTACAAGGGCGTCGCCGCCCGTTTTTTTGCAGTCCAGGTCGCTTGACAGAGGGGCTTACCAGGCGCTGGCGGGAATCGCATCCGGGCAGGGCGACTCGGCGGTATTCACCATGATCTGCTTCAGCATCTGCGCCATCTGCGAGGCGTAAGCGAGGTGATCGGCGCGGGTGGACGCGCTGGCCTTGAAAGCGGCGCCGGCGCAGGCAGTCCACAGTTGGACATTGTCGGGGTCGCTGATGGAGCGCTGCTGGTAATTCATGGCAATCTCGCGGAAGCGCTCGCTCTCGCCTTCGTCGACCTGGGCCGGCGCCGCGCCGCCCACCAGGACCAGGCGCGAGGGCGCGCCGTTCGCCGGCACCTTGCCGGCCTCGAGGGTGAGGGCGTCGACGATGCGCAGCGAATACGTGATGCCGTTGTTCGGATTGGTGAAGTGGTACATGCCCGGCGCTGCCTGGGTGTACACCGACTGCTTGTTCGGTTCCTTGACCACCAGGGTGTTCCCGGACCCGCTCACGTCGATGGAATAGCTGCCGCCCTCCAGCATATAGGTGCCGGCGGTGAAACCTTGCTGTGCGCTTGCGGATGCCGCGACGGCGACGGCCACGGCGAGACCGGCCAGGTGCTTTGCCTCGATCATGTCACTCCTCCGTATTGACGTATTGGAGTGTCAACTCTAGCGCAGCCGCTGTGCCCGGCAAATATTTCTTTCGTGGCCAGCGGCGCGGCGTTGTAGTTCTGGCACGCCGAGGTCGCCGTCATCAATTGTGTGACGGCCATTCCGGTAACACGGCACTATGGCGCAAAAATGCGTCTTGCGGGGCGTGGATGGCTTTGTCACGAGGCGGTAACGCGCCTGAAATACGTGTGTGACACGCCCATAACCCTATGTCATCGTTTTCATGACAAGGATTTTTGCGATGTCATTAACTTGTCATATTCGATCAGTAGACTGCGCTGCAATCGCCCGGAAGCTCCGGGGCGCAGTTTGCACCACACCTTGAAAGGATATCGATATGCGTATGAAGCACCTGTTCCTCACCGTCGCGCTTGCCGCTGCCACCCTGGCAACGACTGCCCAGGCAGCGAACATCACCGGCGCCGGCGCAACCTTCCCTTATCCGATCTACGCCAAGTGGGCGGAAATGTACAAGGCGGCCAGCGGCACCGGCCTGAACTACCAGTCGGTGGGCTCGGGCGCCGGCATCAAGCAGATCAAGGCCAAGACCGTCGACTTCGGCGCCTCCGACATGCCGCTGCCGGCCAAGGACCTGAACGACGCCGGCCTGTTCCAGTTCCCGGCCGTGATGGGCGGCGTGGTGCCGATCGTCAACCTGCCGGGCGTCGGTCCGGGCCAGGTGAAGCTCACCGGCGCCGTGCTGGCCGATATCTTCATGGGCAAGATCACCAAGTGGAACGCCCAGCCGATCGCGGCCCTGAACCCGGGCGTCAAGCTGCCCGCCGACGACATCACCGTCGTGCACCGCGCCGACAGCTCGGGCACCTCCTTCCTGTTCACCGACTACCTGTCGAAAACCAACCCGGACTGGAAGCTGAAGATCGGCGCCGGCACCTCGGTGAAGTGGGCGACCGGCGTCGGCGGCAAGGGCAACGAAGGCGTGGCCGCCAACGTCCAGCGCATCAAGGGCGCGATCGGCTACGTCGAGTGGGCCTACGCCAAGAAGAACAAGATGTCGCACACCCAGCTGCAGAACCGCGAAGGCGCCTTCCTCCAACCCGACGACGAAGCCTTCAAGGCCGCCGCCGCCAGCGCCGACTGGGCCAAGGCCCCGGGCTTCGCCGTGGTCCTGACCGACCAGCCGGGCAAGGCCAGCTGGCCGATCACCGGCGCTTCCTACATCCTGGTGCACAAGTCGCAGGCCGACGCCGCCAAGGGCAAGGAAGTCCTGAAGTTCTTCGACTGGGCCTACAAGAATGGCGCCGGCGCAGCCGCCGACCTGGATTACGTGCCGATGCCGGCCAGCGTCACCAAGCTGGTCCAGGATGCATGGAAAGCCAACCTGAAGGACGCTTCGGGCAAGGCGGTCTGGTAACAGCAACATTTCGCCGCCGGCACCCGATCAGGCCGGCGGCGCCTGTTTGTCCCTGAAAGCAGCACACTCAATAAGAACATCACATGAGCGCACATCCATCCGTCGCCCTCGACAAGCCAGCCAGCGCGGTGCACGCCGACAAGCAGCAGGCGGCCCTCAACAAGACCATGCGCAACCAGCGCATCCAGGACTTCATCTTCCACAAGGTCACCCTGCTGTTCGCGGCCAGTGTGCTCATCGCACTGGTCGGCATCATCATTTCGCTGGCGATCGGCGCCGCGCCGGCCTTTAAGGAATTCGGTGCGTCCTTCATCAGCACCGTCGAGTGGGACCCGGTCGACGACAAGTTCGGCGCCCTGATCGCGATCTGGGGCACGCTCGCGACCTCGCTGATCGCGCTGGCCGTCGCCTTCCCGATCAGCTTCGGCATCGCGCTCTTCCTCACCGAGATCTGCCCGGTCTGGCTGCGCCGCCCGATGGGCACCGCGGTCGAGCTGCTGGCCGGCGTCCCGTCGATCATCTACGGCATGTGGGGCCTGTTCGTGTTCGCGCCGCTGTTCGCCGACCACGTGCAGCCGCTGCTGAAATCGACCCTCGGCCAGCTGCCGGTGATCGGCCAGCTGTTCCAGGGCCCGACCATGGGCATCGGCATCCTGACCGCCGGCCTGATCCTGGCCGTGATGATCATCCCCTTCATCTCCTCGGTGATGCGCGACGTGTTCGAGATCGTCCCGACCGTGCTCAAGGAATCGGCCTACGGCCTGGGCTGCACCAAGTGGGAAGTGGTGCGCAAGGTGGTGCTGCCTTATACCCGCAACGGCGTGGTCGGCGGCGTGATGCTGGGCCTGGGCCGCGCCCTGGGCGAAACCATGGCGGTCACCTTCGTCATCGGTAACGCGCATGAACTGAGCTGGTCGCTGTTCTCGGCCGGTAACTCGATTTCCTCGACCCTGGCGAACGAATTCGCCGAAGCGGCCTCGCCGCTGCACGTGTCTTCGCTGTTCGCGCTGGCACTGATCCTGTTCGCCATCACCTTCGTCGTGCTGTCGGCTGCAAAACTGATGTTGGCGGGGATGTCCCGCAAGGAAGGCACGAAATGAACACGACGAATCCTGTCTACCGCAAACGCCTGCTGGCGCACCGCATCGGCATCGCCCTGTCGGTACTGGCGATGGCGATCGGCCTGGCCTTCCTGGCCTGGATCCTGTGGACCCTGCTGGCCAACGGCTTCGGCGCACTGTCGACCACGATGTTCAGCGGCGACACCCCGGCGCCGGGCAGCGAAGGCGGCGGCCTGCGCAACGCGATCGTCGGCAGCCTGATGATGGTCGGCCTGTCGACCCTGGTGTCGACCCCGATCGGCATCCTTGCCGGCATCTACCTGGCCGAGTACGGCGAGACCAACCGCTTCGGCCAGATCACGCGTTTCGTCACCGACATCATGCTGTCGGCGCCGTCGATCGTGATCGGACTGTTCGTCTACGCCCTGTACGTGGCCAACGTCAAGCACTTCTCGGGCTATGCCGGCACCATCGCGCTGTCGCTGATCGCCATTCCCGTGGTCGTGCGCACCACCGACAACATGCTGCGCCTGGTACCAAACAGTTTGCTGGAAGCGGCATTCGCCCTCGGCGCGCCGCGCTGGAAGGTGGCGATGCTGGTGCGCCTGCGCGCCGTGAAAGCCGGCGTGATCACCGGCGTGCTGCTGGCCCTGGCCCGTATCTCGGGCGAGACCGCGCCGCTGCTGTTCACCGCCCTGAACAACCAGTTCTTCAGCACCGACATGAATGCACCGATGGCCAACCTGCCGGTGGTCATTTACCAGTTCGCGATGAGCCCTTACGATGACTGGCGCTCGCTGGCCTGGGGTGGCGCACTGCTGGTGACCTTCACCGTGCTGTTCCTGAACATCCTGTCGCGCACCGTCTTCACCCAGAAGACGCCACGTTAATTTATCCTGACGAATTATGACCCTTGCTATGGCAACCCCGACCGCAGCTCCAAGCGCTAAAACCAAGACCATCGAGATTGCGGGCCTGAATTTCTTCTACGGTAAAACGCAGAGCCTGAAGAACGTGTCGCTCGACATCCACGACAAGCAGGTGACCGCTTTCATCGGCCCTTCGGGCTGCGGCAAGTCGACCCTGCTGCGTACCCTGAACCGCATGTACGATCTGTATCCGGGCCAGCGCGCCGAAGGCCAGATCAACTACCGCGGCCGCAACATCCTGGAGCCGGGCATCGACGTGAACGCCCTGCGCGCGAAAATCGGCATGGTGTTCCAGAAGCCGACCCCGTTCCCGATGTCGATCTACGACAACATCGCCTTCGGCGTGCGCCTCTACGAAAACCTGTCGAAGGGCGAGATGGACGAGCGCGTCGAATGGGCGCTGAAGAAGGCGGCGCTGTGGGAAGAAGCGAAGGACAAGTTGAACAAGAGCGGCCTGTCGCTGTCGGGCGGCCAGCAGCAGCGCCTGTGCATCGCGCGCGGCGTGGCGGTGAAGCCGGACGTGCTGCTGCTCGATGAACCGACCTCGGCGCTGGACCCGATCTCGACCGCGAAGATCGAGGAACTGATCAGCGAACTGAAGCAGGACTACACGATTACCATCGTGACCCACAACATGCAGCAGGCGGCGCGCTGCTCGGATTACACTGCGTACATGTACCTCGGGGAACTGGTGGAATTCGGCGACACCGACCAGCTGTTCATGAACCCGGCGCGAAAAGAAACGCAGGATTACATCACCGGCCGCTTCGGCTGAGTGGAGGGGGCTTCGATCAACCTACTGCGCGTCGGATTGGCGCCCTGCGATGCTCGCTGTACATTTAGTACAGCTGCGCTTCTCGGACGCCACTCCTTCCGCTCGCTACGGTTTCTCGAAGCCCCGATACGATAACAATATTCAAGAATAGGGAGAAGCGAATGATCGGCGAACACTCATCCAAGCAGTACGACCAGGAACTCGAGGGCATCCGCTCCAAGGTGCTCCTGATGGGCGGCATGGTGGAAACCCAGTTCGAGGAAGCGCTGAACTGCTTCCGCGTCGACGACGCCGCGAAGGCCGACAAGGTCATGACCGACGACCACGCGGTGAACCAGCTCGAAGTGCAGCTCGACGACGCCTGCAGCCACCTGATCGTGAAACGCCAGCCCACCGCGAACGACCTGCGCACCGTGATGGCCACCATCAAGGTCATCACCGACCTGGAACGCATCGGCGACGAGTCGAGCAAGATCGCGCGTACTGCGAAAAGCCTGCACGCGCGCGGCGTGGGCAGCTTCGCCCACTACGACATGATCCGCACCATCGGCAAGGCGACCTCCGACCTGCTGCACGATGCGCTCGACGCATTCGCGCGCCTGGACGGCAAGCAGGCCTTGCAGATCATCGCGGCCGACGAGATCGTCGACCACGAGTTCCGCACCATCCTGCGCAACCTGATCACCTTCATGATGGAAGACCCGCGCACGATTTCGTCGGCGCTGGACACGCTGTGGGTGGCGAAAGCCATCGAGCGCATCGGCGACCACGCGAAGAACATCGCCGAATACGTGATCTACGTCGTCGAAGGGCGCGACATCCGCCACAGCAAACCAGCCGTGCAAGAGGGCTGATAAGCGATGCAGAACACGAGCGTACTGGTGGTGGAGGACGAGCCGGCGATCGTCGAGCTGGTGAGCTATTCGCTGCGCGAAGCCGGCTGGACCATCCGCTCGGTCGGCACCACGGCCGCGGCCTGGGACAGCATCGCGCACGGCAAGCCCGACCTGCTGCTGCTCGACTGGATGCTACCCGACCAGAGTGGCCTGCGCCTGCTGGCGCGGCTGCGCGGCGACCGCGACTTCCAGGACATCCCGGTGATCATGCTGACCGCGAAGAGCATGGAAGAAGACAAGCTGGCCGGTTTGAACACGGGCGCCGACGATTACGTCACCAAGCCGTTTTCGCCGCGCGAGCTGCTGGCCCGTTCGCGCGCGCTGCTGCGCCGCAAAAGCCCGCACCTGGCCGAGGCGCCGCTGCGCGCGGGCAGCGTGGTGCTCGATCCGGCCAGCTGCACCGTCAGCATCGAGGGCAGCCAGATCGACATCGGCAATGCCGAATACAAGCTGCTCAAATTCCTGCTGGCGCACCGTGAGCGCGTGTTTTCGCGCGCCCAGCTGCTCGACAAGGTGTGGGGCGACCACGCCGTGATCGAGGAGCGCACGGTCGACGTGCACGTGCTCCGCTTGCGCAAGGCGCTGAAGGGCGCCGAGGGGCTGATCCGCACGGTGCGCAGCGTCGGGTATATGCTCTCGGAAAAATAACGCTTCCTTGAAGGCCAGATGAATCCCACATTGCTGTTCTGGGTGCCGGCGCTGTTGCGCATGGCGTCCCTCTTCGTTGCCGCCGGCGTGGTCTGGTGGATGGGCGGGCTGGTGGCAGGCCTGGTGGCCGCGCTGCTGGGCATGATCGTGGTGCTGGTCTCGCAGTTGCGCTACCTGCAGCAGCTGGGTCACTGGCTGGACGACCCGCAGTCCGGCAAGCTGCCCGACGGCTGGGGCGCCTGGACCGACGTCTTCGCCCGCCTGTACCGCCTGCGCCGCGAGGACGAGCGTCACCAGAGCGAATTGGCGGAATGGCTGGCGCGCTTCCGCCAGGCCATGAGCCTGCTGCCCGAAGGCGTGGCGATCATGGACGACGTGCTGTTCCTGGAGTGGTGCAACCCGGCGGCCGAGCGCCACTTGGGCCTGACGCTGGAGCGCGACAAGGGCCTGCGCGTGACCAACCTGGTGCGCCATCCCGACTTCATCGACTACATCATCCTGGGGCGCTACGAGCAGCCGCTGACCCTGTCCTTCCGCGGCCGCAAGATCGAATGCCGCATCATCCCGTTCGAGAACCGGCGCCAGATCCTGGTCACCCACGACGCCACCGATACCGAACGCATCGAAGCGATGCGGCGCGACTTCATCGCGAACGCCTCGCACGAACTGCGCACGCCGCTGACGGTAATCGTCGGCTTCCTGGAAATCGCGATGTCGGACCCGTGCATGGACGCGGCCACGCGCCAGGCCCACCTGAAGCTGATGACCGAGCAGGGTGGGCGCATGCAGCGGCTGATCGAGGACATGCTGACCCTGTCGCGGCTGGAGTCGGACGAATTCCCGCTGCGCCGCGAGCGGGTCGATATCGCCGGGCTGGTGGAGTCGGTGGCCGCCGAGGCGCGGGCCTTGTCGGGCGGGCGCCACGAGATCGCGGTGTCGGTCGACGGGCCGGACGTGATGGGCAGCGTGGAAGAGCTGCGCAGCGCGTTTGCGAATCTTGCGTCGAACGCGGTGCGCTATTCGCCCGAAGGCGGACGCATCGACCTGTCGTGGAAGCGCGGCGAGGACGATCTGCAGTTCTCGGTGAAGGACAGCGGGATCGGGATCGACCCGCAGCATATCTCGCGCCTGACCGAGCGTTTCTACCGCGTCGACAAGAGCCGTTCGCGCGAGACGCAGGGCACGGGGCTGGGGCTGGCGATCGTCAAGCACGTGCTGCTGCGGCATGGCGGGCGGGTGAAGATCTGTTCGAAGCCGGGGGAGGGGAGTATCTTCACCGCGTCTTTACCCAACACCTCGCTGCCGGGGTGAATTCGACGCGTTTGGTTGGCGCAATGCCGTAGGGTGGGTTCTCGAACCCACCAGTGCCGTAGGGTGGACACCTGTGTCCACGCGGTACGACGGTCGCGACCACGCCACACGTGACATTGGCTCGCGGCGCTTGCGGCCTCCGGTCGCTTTGCGTGACGCATCGGCACGACCGCGTGGGCACAATTGCCTTTCGCGGCCCGGCCCACCCTACAAAACCGATATTCGAACGTCCGCATCCGAGTCACGCCGCCCATAAGCCCAGCCTCATCCACCACCCCACATTGCGCGGTACAATCGAGAATTGTCCCTCTCGACCCGCACATGTTCTCTCGACGCACCACTCTCATCGCGCTCGGCGCGCTTGCATTGGCCGGCTGCGGCAGCACCCCGCCGCCCGTCACTCCCACTCCCGCCGTGGTCGCCACCCCGGCTCCCCCGAAGAAAATCCGCATCGGCCTGGCCCTGGGCGGCGGCGCGGCGCGCGGCTTCGCCCACATCGGCGTGATCAAGGCCCTCGAAGCCCAGGGCATCCACCCGGAAATCGTGGTCGGCACCAGCGCCGGCTCGGTGGTCGGCGCCCTGTACGCCTCGGGCCTGGACGGCTTCACCCTGCAGCGCACCGCGATGAGCATGGACGAAGCCACGATCTCGGATTGGGCGCTGCCGCTGTTCTCCAAGTCCCCGGGCGTGCTGAAGGGCGAGGCCCTGCAGAACTACGTCAACAAGGCGGTCAATAATGTGCCGATGGAACGCCTGAAAAAGCGTTTCGGCGCCGTCGCCACCGACCTCAAGACGGGCGAATCCATCCTCTTCAACAAGGGCAACACCGGCCTGGCCGTGCGCGCCTCGTCCTCGGTGCCGAGCGTGTTCCAGCCGGTGAAAATCGGGACCAAGACCTACGTCGACGGCG
The DNA here is from genome assembly GCF_030411995.1 of Massilia sp. YIM B02769. Classification (GTDB taxonomy): domain Bacteria; phylum Pseudomonadota; class Gammaproteobacteria; order Burkholderiales; family Burkholderiaceae_D; genus Telluria. The sequence goes on along the minus strand of NZ_JASNRC010000010.1, from coordinate 140,544 downwards.
GCCTGGTGGCGCCGGTACCGGTGAAGTACACGCGCGAGATGGGCGCGGACTTCATCATCGCGGTCAACATCTCGACCCAGGCCGATTCGCAAGCCACGGCCAGCTCGGTCGACGTGCTGCTGCAGACCTTCTCGATCATGGGCCAGCGCATCAATTCGTATGAGCTGAAGGATGCCGACGTCGTCATCACGCCGGCGTTGGGCAAGATGGGCAGCGCCGACTTTGCCGGCCGCAATCTCGCTATCCTGGCCGGCGAACAGGCCGCCGCCGCAGTGATGCCGCAACTGAAGGCCAGGCTGAAGGCCAAACAGCAGCAGCCATAACAATCAAAACAGTTTTAACAAGGAAACGATATGAAAACCAAGCCATTCCTCACCCTGGAAGACGTGAAAATCATCGCGGCCGCGGCCGAAGCCGAAGCGCTGGCGAATAACTGGGCGGTCACCTTCTCGATCGTCGACGACGGCGGCCACCTGCTGTGGCTGCAGCGCCTGGACGGCGCGCCGCCGGTGTCGTCGCACATCTCGCCAGCCAAGGCCAAGACCGCCGCGCTCGGCCGCCGCGAGTCGAAGATCTATGAGGATGTGATCAATGGCGGGCGTGTGTCCTTCCTGTCGGCGCCGGAAATCGAAGGCATGCTGGAAGGCGGCGTGCCGGTGATCGTCGATGGGCACGTGATCGGCGCGGTGGGCGTGTCGGGCGTGAAGTCGGAGCAGGATGCGCAGATCGCCAAGGCGGGGATCGCCGCGCTGGTTGGCTGATCGTAGGGTGGACGGCTGCACCCGGTTATTTGCATGAACGCGACGTTTGCGCCGTTCACGCGTTCAACCGGCTTCGCTCATAGCCGCATCAGGTCAAGCACGGATTGAACGCGTGGGCGGCGCAGCGGCAGCGTGTCCGCCAGCCGCCGGGTGTAGCCGACCACCGTACGCCATTAACGCCCGGAAAAGTCCCGCTCATCGGTAAGTAAAAACACGCATTTCCCCTGAAATCGAGCCGTCGGTACATTGCCGCCACCCTCGAAGCGCGCTATAATTGAGGGGTTTAACCATTCTACTTACTTGCCGTAGCGCCTACCTTCCATTCCTCATTCCAAACGACCTCCATACTCGGATTGCACCCGTGCATCCGCGGTTCTTGGGTGTCGGTCTGACGTGGCGCCGCTACGGTAACTTTATTGGGAGTTACCCTTGCCGCCATTTTTTTCTGGCCCAGCCGTCCCGGCCATCCTGGCCCTCGCAGACGGAACGATTTTCAAAGGTGTGTCCATTGGCGCCGCCGGCCACACGACCGGTGAAGTGGTCTTCAATACCGCGATCACTGGCTACCAGGAAATCCTGACCGACCCCAGCTACTCGCGTCAGATCGTCACGCTGACCTACCCGCACATCGGCAACTACGGCGTCAACACCGCCGACGTCGAAGCCGGTAAAGTCCACGCCGCAGGCCTGATCATCCGCGACCTGCCGCTGCTGGCATCGAACTTCCGTTCCACCCAATCGCTGTCGGACTACCTGAAGGCCGAGAACGTCGTGGCCATCTCCGGCATCGACACCCGCAAGCTGACCCGCCTGCTGCGCGAAAAGGGCGCCCAGGCCGGCGCCATCCTCACCGGCACCCAGGGCAACCAGCCATCCGAAGCGCAGGCGCTCGAGCTGGCCCGTTCCTTCCCCGGCCTGGCCGGCATGGACCTGGCGAAAGTCGTCTCCGTGAAAGAGCCGTACGTCTTCACCGAGACCGAATGGAAACTCGGCCAGGGCTTCGGCAGGCAGGACAATCCTGAATACCACGTCGTCGCTTTCGATTATGGCGTCAAGCGCAACATCCTGCGCATGCTGGCCGAACGCGGCTGCAAGGTCACCGTGCTGCCCGCCGAGTCGACCGCCCAGGACGCGCTGGCCCTGAACCCGGACGGCATCTTCCTGGCCAACGGCCCCGGCGACCCGGAGCCATGCGACTACGCCATCAAGGCGACCGCGGAGCTGATTGAAAAGGGCATCCCGACCTTCGGCATCTGCCTCGGCCACCAGATCATGGCGCTCGCCTCGGGCGCCAAGACCATGAAGATGAAGTTCGGCCACCACGGCGCAAACCACCCGGTGCAGGACCTCGATTCGAAGAAGGTCTTGATCACCTCGCAAAACCACGGCTTCGCGGTCGACCCGGAAACCCTGCCGGAAAACTGCCGCGTGACCCACGTCTCGCTGTTCGACGGTTCGCTGCAGGGCTTTGCCCGCACCGACAAACCCGCTTTCTGCTTCCAGGGCCACCCGGAAGCGTCGCCAGGCCCGACCGACGTTGCCTACCTGTTTGACCGCTTCATCGGCCTGATGCAAGCGCAGGAGAAAAAATAATATGCCAAAACGTAGTGATATCAACAGCATCCTGATCATCGGCGCCGGCCCGATCGTCATCGGCCAGGCCGCGGAGTTCGACTATTCCGGCGCCCAGGCCTGTAAAGCCCTGCGCGACGAAGGCTACAAGGTTATCCTGGTCAACAGCAACCCGGCGACCATCATGACCGACCCGGAGATGGCCGACGTCACCTACATCGAGCCGATCACCTGGAAGGTCGTCGAGCGCATCATCGCCAAGGAAAAGCCGGACGCGATCCTGCCGACCATGGGCGGCCAGACCGCGCTGAACTGCGCGCTCGATTTGCACCGCCACGGCATCCTGGAAAAGTACAACGTCGAACTGATCGGCGCTTCGCCGGAAGCCATCGACAAGGCCGAGGACCGCTCCAAGTTCAAGGATGCGATGACCAAGATCGGCCTGGGTTCGGCACGCTCGGGCGTGGCGCACTCGATGGACGAAGCGCGCGCCGTGCAGCGCGAACTGGGCTTCCCGACCATCATCCGTCCGTCGTTCACCATGGGCGGCTCGGGCGGCGGCATCGCCTACAACGAAGAAGAATTCGAATCGATCTGCAAGCGCGGCCTGGAAGCCTCGCCGACCTCGGAGCTGCTGATCGAAGAGTCGCTGCTGGGCTGGAAAGAGTACGAGATGGAAGTCGTGCGCGACAAGGCCGACAACTGCATCATCATCTGCTCGATCGAAAATCTGGATCCGATGGGCGTGCACACCGGCGACTCGATCACGGTCGCACCGGCGCAGACGCTGACGGACAAGGAATACCAGATCATGCGCAACGCGTCGATCAACGTCCTGCGCGAGATCGGCGTCGACACCGGCGGCTCGAACGTGCAGTTCGCGATCAACCCGCAAGACGGCCGCATGATCGTCATCGAGATGAACCCGCGCGTCTCGCGTTCCTCGGCGCTGGCCTCGAAAGCCACCGGCTTCCCGATCGCGAAAGTGGCGGCGAAACTGGCGGTCGGCTTCACGCTGGACGAGCTGCGCAACGAGATCACCGGCGGCGCGACCCCGGCCTCGTTCGAGCCGTCGATCGACTACGTCGTCACCAAGATCCCGCGCTTCGCCTTCGAAAAATTCCCGGCGGCCGACAAGCACCTGACCACGCAGATGAAGTCCGTCGGCGAAGTGATGGCCATGGGCCGCACCTTCCAGGAATCCTTCCAGAAGGCCCTGCGTGGCCTGGAAGTGGGCGTCGACGGCCTGAACGAAAAGACGCGCGACCGCGAAGTCATCGAGGAAGAGCTGGGCGAGCCCGGCCCGGAACGCATCTGGTACGTGGGCGATGCCTTCGCCCAGGGCTTCACGCTGGAAGAAGTGCACCAGTTGACGAAAATTGATCCGTGGTTCCTCATCCAGATCAAGGAAATCGTCGACATCGAACTCTGGCTGGATCACCAGAAGCTGGAGTCGCTCGACAAGCCGACCCTGTACAAGCTCAAGCAGAAGGGCTTCTCGGACGCGCGCATGGCCTTCCTGATGCACACCACGCAGGCCGCGGTGCGCGAGCGCCGTCACGCGCTGGGCATCCGCCCGGTCTATAAACGCGTCGATACCTGCGCCGCCGAGTTCTCGACCGACACCGCCTACATGTACTCGACCTACGACGAGGAATGCGAAGCGGCGCCGACCGACAAGAAGAAGATCATGGTGCTGGGCGGTGGCCCGAACCGCATCGGCCAGGGCATCGAGTTCGACTACTGCTGCGTCCATGCGGCGCTGGCGATGCGCGAAGACGGCTACGAGACCATCATGGTCAACTGCAATCCGGAGACCGTGTCGACCGACTACGATACCTCGGACCGCCTCTACTTCGAGTCGCTGACCCTGGAAGACGTGCTCGAAATCGTCGACCTCGAAAAGCCGGTGGGCGTGATCGTGCAGTACGGCGGCCAGACCCCGCTGAAGCTCGCGCTGGACCTCGAAGCGAACGGCGTGCCGATCGTCGGCACCTCGCCGGACATGATCGACGCCGCCGAAGACCGCGAGCGCTTCCAGAAGCTGCTGCAGGACCTGCAGCTGCGCCAGCCGCCGAACCGTACCGCGCGCACCGAAGCCGAAGCCCTGGCCCTGGCCACCGAAATCGGCTACCCGCTGGTCGTGCGTCCTTCGTACGTGCTGGGCGGCCGCGCCATGGAAATCGTGCACGAGCAGCGCGACCTCGAGCGCTACATGCGCGAAGCGGTGAAGGTGTCGAACGACTCGCCGGTGCTGCTGGACCGCTTCCTGAACGATGCGATCGAAGTCGATGTCGACTGCATCTCGGATGGCGAGACCACCTTCATCGGTGGCGTGATGGAACACATCGAACAGGCCGGCGTGCACTCGGGCGACTCGGCCTGCTCGCTGCCGCCTTACTCGCTGTCTGCCGAGACCATCGATGAACTGAAGCGCCAGACCGCGCTGATGGCGAAAGGCCTGAACGTGGTCGGCCTGATGAACGTGCAGTTCGCGATCCAGCAATCGGAAGTCGATGGCAAGCTTGTCGACACCGTGTTCGTGCTGGAAGTGAACCCGCGCGCATCGCGTACCGTGCCGTTCGTGTCGAAGGCCACCGGCATTCAACTCGCCAAGGTGGCGGCGCGCTGCATGGTCGGCCAGACGCTGGCGGAGCAGGGCATCACGAAGGAAGTGACGCCGCCGTTCTACAGCGTCAAGGAAGCCGTGTTCCCGTTCGTGAAGTTCCCGGGCGTCGACACTATCCTCGGACCGGAAATGAAGTCGACCGGCGAAGTGATGGGCGTGGGCGAGACCTTCGGCGAAGCCTTCGTGAAGTCGCAGCTAGGCGCCGGCATCAAGCTGCCGGAGTCGGGCAAGGTCTTCCTGTCGGTGAAGGGCTCGGACAAGCCGCGCGCGGTAAAAGTGGCGCGCGACCTGGTGTCGCTCGGCTTCTCGCTGGTGGCCACGAAGGGCACCGCCGCCGTGATCGCGGCGGCCGGCCTGCCGGTGACCGCCGTGAACAAGGTGATCGAAGGCCGTCCGCACGTGGTCGACATGATCAAGAACCACGAGATCGAGATGGTCATCAACACGGTCGAGGAAAAACGCAGCGCGATTTCCGACTCGCGTACCATCCGTACCTCGGCGCTGGCGGCGCGCGCGGTGACCTACACCACGATCGCCGGCGCGGAAGCGGCGATCCAGGGCATGCGTCACCTGAGCGAGTTGAAGGTCTACGATTTACAAGGCCTGCATAACACCTTAAACTAGTAGTCAAGTAGTACCCGTCAAACCACAGAGTTCGCGCGGCTTGCGTCGCGCGCCTCTGTGGTTTTCACTTGTACGTCCCACAAACATCAGCAGAAGCGACAGATCTATGAACACTACCGTACCGCTCACCAAATACGGCGCCGAACTTCTGAAGGAAGAACTGCATCAGCTCAAGACCAAGGAGCGCCGCATCGTCATCGACGCGATCGCCGAAGCGCGTTCGCACGGCGATTTGTCGGAAAACGCGGAGTACGACGCCGCCAAGGAGCGCCAGGCTTTCGTCGAAGGCCGCATCGCCGAACTCGAAGGCAAGCTGAGCGCCGCCCAGATCATCGACCCGGCCACGCTGGACGCCGAAGGCCGCGTGGTCTTCGCTTCCACCGTCGACCTGGAAGACCTGGAAAACGGCCAGAAGGTGAGCTACCAGATCGTCGGCATCGACGAAGCCGACATCAAGCTGAATAAAGTCTCGGTCACCTCGCCGATCGCGCGCGCCCTGATCGGCAAGTTCGCCGGCGACGTGGTCGAAGTGCAGGCCCCGTCCGGCCCGCGCGAATACGAAATCCTGGAAGTGCGTTACGTCTGATGATGGCCATGTCGGCGCGCGCTGTGTCCCGTATTGCCGGCGTACGCCTGCTGGTTGCGGCGCTGTGGGCCGGCGCGCTGTGGGTGCTGGGCTACGTGGCGGCGCCGGCGGTGTTCTCGACGGCGTCGGGAACGGTGGCGGGCGACATCGTCGGATCGTTCCTGCACCGGCTGGCCTGGATCAGTTTCGTTTGCGCCGCGCTGATGCTGGTGCTGGTGCGTTTCTCGGGTGACCTGGATGCGGCGCGCAAGCGTTTCCTGAATCTGCTGGTGCTGGCAATGCTCGCCTGTGCGCTCGTCATGTACGTTGGCTTGCAGCCGGCGATGGCAGCGATGCGCGAGGCGGCAGGGCCGGCCGGGATCCGCGCTTCGCCGGAGTGGACGAAGTTCGCGGTGATGCATGGCGTGTCGCAGCTGTTTCACCTGATCGAAAGCGTGCTGGCGGCGGTGCTGCTGCTGAAAACCCGAACGTAGGGTGGACGGCTTTGCCGTCCACGCGTCGATCGTTATCGGCTCCGTTCGCGTGCTCGATGATCTTGCCGCCAACTATCGACGCGTGGGCGGCGCATGCATCTCGAATGCCCAACTGCCGCCGGTAGAGCCGACCACCCTACGTCCGCTACCCACGAAAAAAAACCGGGGAATCCCCGGTTTCTTTTTTACTTGTTCAGCGCCGATTTCTTGGAGCTGGTCTGGCGCGGTTTGGCGCGCTTGATGTTGCCGCCGGCGGTGACGCGCTCGTTGCCCTTGAGCATAACCTTGGTCACGCTCGGCTTCTTGGTGCCGCTGGCGCTGGCCTTGACGATGGTGACTTCGCGCATGCCCTTGCCGGCCTTGGCGCTGCGTTCCTTGACCGCTTCTTTTTTCGGACGGTAGAGCACCAGCAGCTTGCCGATGTGCTGGACCTGGGCAGCGTCGAGTTCTTCGCTGATCTGTTCGTACATGGCGACACGGGCTTCGCGGTCGTCGCCGAAGACGCGGACCTTGATCAGGCCGTGGGCGTCGAGACTGGCGGCGATTTCCTTCATGACGGACTCGGTCAGGCCGGCTTCGCCGATCATGACAACTGGGTTGAGCCCATGGGCTTCCGCACGCAGCGCGCTGCGCTCGGCCGGAGTGAGTTTAAGCATAATAATTTTTGGATGTACCTATAAAAGCAGTATTCTACGCGAATGGCCAAGAACAAATTAAACAAAAACTGGTTGCACGACCATATTAACGACCCTTACGTCAAGCTGGCACAGAAAGAAGGCTACCGTGCACGCGCCGCTTTCAAGCTGAAAGAAATCGACGAAAGCGAAAAACTCATCAAGTCCGGGCAGGTCATTGTCGACCTCGGCTGCACCCCTGGTAGCTGGGCGCAATATACCCGGCGCAAGCTCGCGGGCAAGGAAGGCGGCGGCATCAACGGCACCATCATCGGCCTCGATATCCTGCCGATGGACCCGATTGCCGACGTCCATTACATCCAGGGCGACTTCCGCGAAGATGTTGTATTAGACCAACTCGCCGAGGTGCTGGAAGGCCGCAAGACCGACCTCGTGCTGTCCGACATGGCCCCGAACCTGTCGGGGATTCCCACGGCCGACGCCGCGCGCATGGAACATTTGATCGACCTCGCGATTGAGTTTTCTCAAATGCATCTGAAGCCGGGCGGCGCATTGTTGGTGAAGTGCTTCAAGGATATGGGCTTTACCCAGATCGTCGAGAAGTTCCGTACCGAGTTCAAGACCGTCAAGCAGATCAAACCCAAGGCAAGTCGCGACAAGTCTTCGGAAATCTTCCTGCTCGGACGCGGTCTGAAGAATCCAGTGGAATATAAATCCGCGGCGTAAGACGATCCAGCCCTTGATATTTGAGATCGCAGCCACACATGCACGCCGTGATGCTCCGTTCGGTACCACCCATAAGTGAGTCGTGCCGCACGGAACTGAAAAAAGTGGCAATATGGCATGTTGAGGTGCGCCCCATGGCGCGGCCTCGTAGCACAGCATGTCTAATGCGAGTAAAATCGGCAATCTCACTGGTAATGGTGCGGATCGCATCGGAGGAGTTTTCGTGAATAATATGTTTTCCAAATCCGCCATCTGGGTGGTCGTCGCACTGCTGTTGTTCATGCTGTTCAAGCAGTTCGACAATCACAGCCCGGCCGGTGGCAGCAAGACCATCGCTTATTCCGAGCTGCTCGACGATGTGAAGGCGCGCCGCGTGAAGGACGTCGTGATCGAAGGCGCGAACATCACCGCCACCCGTACCGACGACACCAAGGTGCGCGCCACCGCCACCATGCTCGACCGCGGCCTGATCGGCGACCTGCGCGAGAATGGCGTGCGCTTCGACGTCAAGCCGCCCGAGGAGCCATCGTTCCTGCAGCAAGTCTTCATCTCCTGGTTCCCGATGCTGCTCCTGATCGGCGTCTGGGTCTTCTTCATGCGCCAGATGCAGGGCGGCGGCAAGGGCGGGGCGTTCTCGTTCGGCAAGTCGAAAGCGCGCATGCTCGATGAAACGAACAACAGCGTCACCTTCGCCGACGTCGCCGGTTGCGACGAAGCGAAAGAAGAAGTCAGCGAAATCGTCGACTTCCTGAAAGACCCGACCAAGTTCCAGAAGCTCGGCGGCCGCATCCCGCGCGGCGTGCTGATGGTCGGTCCTCCGGGTACCGGTAAGACCCTGCTGGCGCGCGCCATCGCCGGCGAAGCGAAAGTGCCGTTCTTCTCGATCTCGGGTTCCGACTTCGTCGAGATGTTCGTCGGCGTGGGTGCGTCCCGCGTGCGCGACATGTTCGAGAACGCCAAGAAGCACTCGCCTTGCATCATCTTCATCGACGAGATCGACGCGGTCGGCCGTCACCGTGGCGCCGGCATGGGCGGCGGCAACGACGAGCGCGAACAGACCCTGAACCAGCTGCTGGTCGAGATGGACGGCTTCGAGGCCACTTCGGGCGTGATCGTGATCGCCGCCACCAACCGCGCCGACGTGCTCGATAAAGCCCTGCTGCGTCCGGGCCGTTTCGACCGCCAGGTAATGGTGGGCCTGCCGGACATCCGCGGCCGCGAACAGATCCTGAACGTGCACATGCGCAAGGTGCCGATCGGCGCCGACGTGAAAGCCGACATCCTGGCGCGCGGCACGCCGGGCTTCTCGGGCGCCGACCTGGCCAACCTGGTGAACGAGGCCGCGCTGTTCGCCGCACGCCGCAACAAGCGCCTGGTCGAGATGCTCGATTTCGAAGACGCCAAGGACAAGATCTACATGGGTCCGGAGCGCAAGTCGATGGTCATGCGCGAAGAGGAACGCCGCAACACGGCTTACCACGAGTCGGGCCACGCCGTCATCGCCAAGCTGTTGCCGAAGGCCGACCCGGTGCACAAGGTCACGATCATGCCGCGCGGCTATGCCCTGGGCCTGACCTGGCAGCTGCCTGAACACGATGCGCTGTCCGGCTATAAGGACAAGATGCTGGAAGAAATCTCCATCCTGTTCGGTGGCCGTATCGCCGAAGAGATTTTTGTTGGCCAGATGTCGACCGGCGCCTCGAACGACTTCTCGCGTGCGACCAAGCTGGCGCGCTCGATGGTCACCCGCTTCGGCATGTCGGAAAGCATGGGTGTGATGGTCTACGAAGACAGCGAGAACGAAGGTTTCTTCGGTGGCGCCACCAAGACGATTTCGGAAGCGACCCAGCAAAAGGTCGACGCCGAGATCCGCGCCATCCTCGACACCCAGTATGCGCTGGCGCGCCGCCTGCTGGAAGAAAACCGCGACAAGGTGGAAATGATGACCAAGGCGCTGCTCGACTGGGAAACCATCGACGCCGAACAGATCAACGACATCATGGCCGGCCGCGAGCCGCATCCGCCGAAGTCCAGCATCCTGACCAAGCGTACGCCTCCTGGCGACAGCGGTTCGGGCGGCGTTGCCACCAACGCACCGGCACCGGCTTGATCGGTTTGTAATACCCCTGCAAAAGGCATCCCTGGATGCCTTTTGCTCGTTAACACTCTGTATTCTTCCTTATGCGTCAATTCCTGCAGTGCGGCCGCTTCCGTTTCGAGCTGGGGCGGCGTCCCCTCGTCATGGGCGTCCTGAACGTCACCCCCGATTCCTTTTCCGATGGCGGCCAGTATCACGCCCTCGAATTCGCGGTCTCGCGCGCCGAGGACATGGTGGCCAGCGGCGTCGACCTGATCGACATCGGCGGTGAATCCACCCGGCCCGGTTCGCCCAGCGTCCCAGTCGCCGAGGAACTGGCACGCGTGATGCCGGCCCTGTATGCCTTGCAGGAAGCCGGTAAAGCCTTGTCGGTCGATACCTGCAAGCCCGAGGTGATGCGCGAAGCCATCATCGCCGGCGCCGACATGATCAACGACATCAACGGTTTCCGGGCGCCCGGCGCCATCGAGGCTGTAGTGAACAGCGACTGCGGCCTGTGCGTGATGCACATGCAGGGTACGCCCCAGGATATGCAGGCCCAGCCGGTTTATGCCGACGTGGTGGCCGAGGTGATCGCCTTCCTGCGCGAACGCGTGCAGGCCCTTGTCGCGGCCGGCGTCGACCACGAACGCATCTGCGTCGATCCCGGCCTCGGCTTCGGCAAGACGGTCGATCACAACTACGCATTGCTGCGCCATACCGGACGCATTGCCGATGAGCTTGGCGTGCCTGTACTGATCGGCCTGTCGCGCAAGTCGATGATCGGCGCGGTCACCGGCCGTCCGGTGGAGGCGCGCATGGCCGGCAGCCTGGCTGGCGCGTTGGCTGCGGTGGCGCAGGGCGCTAGAATTGTGCGAGTGCATGATGTTGCAGAGACGGTCGACGCGCTGAAGGTATGGCGTGCTGCGACCATTGATTAAGATCCCACAAGAAAGAAAACAAATGGCACGCAAATATTTCGGTACCGATGGCGTTCGCGGACAAGTTGGCGTGGCGCCGATCACCCCCGACTTCGTGATGCGCCTCGGCTACGCGGCCGGCAAGGTGCTGGCCAAGGACAATGCCACGGCAACCCGTCCGACCGTGTTGATCGGCAAGGACACCCGTATTTCCGGCTACATGCTGGAAGCCGCGCTGGAAGCGGGCTTCTCGGCCGCCGGCGTCGACGTGATGCTGGCCGGCCCGATGCCGACCCCGGCGATCGCCTACCTGACGCGCGCACTGCGCCTGCAGGCCGGCGTCGTGATCTCGGCCTCGCACAATCCCTTCCAGGACAACGGCATCAAGTTCTTCTCGGAACATGGCACCAAGCTGCCGGACAGCGTCGAACTGTCCATCGAGGAAGCGATCGACCAGCCGATGGATTGCGTGCCGTCGGACAAGCTCGGCCGTGCGACCCGCCTGCGCGACGCGCAAGGCCGCTACATCGAGTTCTGCAAGAGCACCTTCCCCAACGAACTCGACCTGCGCGGCCTGAAGATCGTGGTCGACAGCGCCCACGGCGCCGCCTACAACATCGCGCCGCACGTGTTCCATGAACTGGGCGCCGAAGTGGTCTCGATCGGCGCCACGCCGGACGGCTTCAACATCAACGCCGGCTTCGGCGCCACCGCCCCGAAAGCGCTGTCGCAGGCTGTGCTCGACAACAAGGCCGACCTCGGCATCGCGCTGGACGGCGACGCCGACCGCCTGATCATGGTCGACGCCACCGGCCGCGTCTACAACGGCGACGAACTGCTGTACCTGATGGTGCGCGACCGCATGGCCACCGGTCCGGTGGCGGGCGCCGTCGGCACCCTGATGACCAACATGGCGCTCGAAGTCGCGTTCAAGAACATGGGCATCGGCTTCGCACGCGCCAAGGTCGGCGACCGCTACGTGCTGGAAGTGATGCAGGAGCGCGGCTGGATCCTTGGCGGCGAAGGCTCGGGCCACCTGCTGGCGCTCGACAAGCACACCACCGGCGACGGCATCGTCTCGGCGCTGCAGGTGCTGTCGGCACTCAAGCGCAGCGGCAAGTCGCTGCAGGAATGCTGCAGCGAGCTGAAGCTGTATCCGCAGACCCTGATCAACAAGAAGGTGCCAGCGGGCTTCGACTGGACCCAGGACACCGCCATGGTGGCCGAAAAGGAAGCCGTCGAGCGCGAGTTGGGCGACGCCGGCCGCGTGCTGATCCGCGCCTCCGGCACCGAGCCCCTGATCCGCGTGATGGTGGAAGCGAAGGAAGCGGAACTGGCCGAGAGCATGGCCCGCCGCATCGCCGACAAGCTGGCTGCCTGACGGAACAGGGCGCCGGCCGGCTCGAAACAAGGCGCGCACATTGACGCGCGCCCTGTGAAGCAGTATGATACTGCTTATTCGGAGTGTAGCGCAGCCCGGTAGCGCACCTGGTTTGGGACCAGGGGGTCCAAGGTTCGAATCCTTGTACTCCGACCAAGTTTTACTAACGGGCCGTCGTCATGACGGCCCGTTTTCGTTTATCCGGCTATTCTGCCGGATTCCTACTGCCCATAGCTCAGTTGGATAGAGCATCAGCCTTCTAAGCTGAGGGTCGCTGGTTCGAACCCAGCTGGGCAGGCCAAGCTTGTTCGCATCCATCCAGGCGTTTAATTCCCGTTGTTCCCGTTGCGGCCATTCTGGCCAGGACTTGGCACGAACAGGCCGGCCAGGAAGCCAATCACACTCGTGAACATTGTCAGCACGATTTCCGGCTTGACGCTGGACCCGGTCGGCGCCGACAACACGCCGATGGCAAGCGTCACGAACGAGCCCACCAGGACAATGGCGAAGGCGGAGACCACGACCAGCCACAGCAGGTCGCGCATGCCGGGAGTAGGGCGCGGAAATCCGCCTTCGCTGACCTCCTTGGCAATCTGCTCGCGCTCGGCCTGTGGCTGGGCCTTGATGGCATCGATGAGAACCTCGGCTTTCTCCTCGACGGGCAGCCGCTGCAGCGTGGAGCCGAGACTCGCACTCGTGAACCCCTTCAATCCGGTTGGATCGACAAGTTGCGGCATTTCGTGTCCAAAGGTCCGCAGTTCGTCCGAGGTCAGTTCCTTCATTCGTCCAGTGATGTCGCTCAGCGCAGTTGACATGATTGCCCCCGGTGAAATGACACCTGCTCCGGTCAGAAAGCCGGTGCCGGTTAGAAGATGATCCGGGTCGCCAGGGAAGAATCTGCGAGGAAGCGTCAGCGATTCCGGGACTGGGTCGCGGAATGCGTCAACGTCGATGATAGCGGGTCCGGGGCTGGCTGAATGGGCACTTCGGCGTCGTGTTGTTTCGACGCCCTGATCGTGTACCTGGCCTATGAAGGAAGACGAAAACGTTTCCTATCCTGACTGGCGGACTGCCACATGCGTCTCCCGGCCGCGTGAATGCGGGCGATTCCCGGACCGGGAGAACTGGAGTGGCAGCTTATTGCGGCTTGATGCCGCGCTGTTCCTGGATACCCAGGTATTTGCTGGCCTTTGGATTGCTCCTGCTCCACTTCGGCGCTTCGCTGCTGTTGGCGATATGCCAGATCGCCAATGCCACCGTACGATCGACCGCCGCCATGTTCTCGTAGTCGATCTTGTCCCAGTGGTCGCCTGCGCCATGGTAGTCGGGGAAGGCGTAGGCCACGCTCACCGTGTGCGCCGGAATGCCCTGGTCGGCCAGCGCCTGGTTGTCGCTGTGGGCGAAATACTTGTCGCTGTTCACCGGATGCTTCCAGACCTTGATGCCGGTCTGGTCGCCTGCCTTTTTCAGGATCTCGCCGACATCCGAGAAGTCATAACCAGTGACGGCAAAGGCGCGCTGCTGAGGGCCTTCGCTGTCGTCGGTGCGGCCAACCTGCTCGATGTTGATGCCGGCCACGGTCTTTTCGATCGGCACCAGCGGATTGGCGCCGTAGTAGCGCGAGCCGACCAGGCCGTGTTCTTCGCCGAACACCGTCATGAAGACGATGCTGCGCTTCGGACGTTCCTTGTTGGCGGCAAAGGCCTTGGCCAGTTCGATCACGGAGACCGTGCCGCTGCCGTCGTCGTTGGCGCCATTGAAGATGCCGTCGCCTTCGCCCGGCTTGGTTCCGACGTGGTCGTAGTGGGCCGTTACCAGGATGTAGGTGTCCTTCAGAGCCGGGTCCGAGCCGCGCAGGATGCCGACCACGTTGCGCACCTTGGCCGGTGCCGCCGGCGCGGCGTTCTTGTCGCGGCGCGGGTTGATCTTGTTCCAGTCGGCGGTCTGGAAGTAAGGCTCGTCGCCCAGCGGTTCCAGGCCGGCGGCGCGGAATTGCGAGGCGATGAACTCGGCCGCGATGTCGAGCCCGCGCGATGGCGTGCCGCGTCCTTCCAGCGCATCCGAGGCCAGGAAAGCCAGGTTGCCGCGCATGGCCGTGGCCGAGATGCGGTCCAGGATCGGCGCAGCAGCAGCAGGCGTGGCGGAGGCGGCAGGGCCGGCGGCCTGGGCGAGCGAGGCGGCGAGGGAAACCGGGAACGACAGGCTGGCAAGCATGACGGCGCGGGAAAGGATACGTCGGGTCATTGGCATGGAGGGTCCGTAAAGACGAGGAAGTCGGATGAATGAAATGTCAAAACCTTGCAAGTATCGCTGAGCTTTGCACAAGCGGCAACCTTGCATGCGCCGTGCCGTGCTGTCCAGCGCTGACCTTGTCCGTTTGCAAAGAGACGCCGTGCTGTCGGGCTTCGTGGTAGCGTTCCGACATCGCGAACCCGTGGCGGTTCGGTCATGACGGAGTGTGTATGTCTTGTTGCCGCTTGTTGGGAAGCGCTTTCCTGTCCCTCGTCCTGGTATGCAGCCTTGGCGGCAGCGCGTTCGCCCAGGAACAGGCGACCGCCGATACCTATACCCTGAAGCTGCCGGCCGGCGACCCGGCCGCGGAAAGCGAGCAGAACGGAAATGTGCAATTCATCGGCACCGCCACGGTCCTGATCCGCTACCGCGGCCTGACCATCATGACCGACCCGAACTTCCTGCACAAGGGAGAACACGTCCACCTCGGCTATGGCCTGACCTCGCAGCGCCGTACGAATCCGGCCATCGATTTCGACAAGCTGCCCCCGATCGACCTGGTGATCCTGTCGCACATGCACGACGACCACTTCGACAAGCTGGTCCAGGAAAAGCTGCCGCGCAACACGCCGATCGTCACCAACAAGGAAGCCAGCGAAGCCCTGAAGCGGCTCGGCTTCACCCAGCGGTTCGCGCTGAGCGTGTGGGACCGGCTCGAAGTGACCAAGGGCGACGCACGCGTGCGCATCACGTCCACGCCGGGCCGGCATGGCGCGGCCGGGGTCGCGGTGCTGCTGCCGAAAGTGATGGGCAGCGTGCTCGATTTCGGCGCGAACGCCGATAGCCCGGACTACCGCATGTACATCAGCGGCGACACCCTGGTCTACGACGACATCCAGACCATCCCGCAGCGCTTTCCGGGCATCGACCTGGCGCTGCTGCACCTGGGCGGCACCCGCATCCTGGGCGTGTTCAAGGTCACGATGGACGGCAAGGACGGCGTGCAGATGCTGCAGGTCATCCGCCCGAAAAAGGCGATCCCGATCCACTACGACGACTACGACGTCTTCAAGTCGCCGCTGGCGGATTTCGCTCGCGAAGTGAAGGCGGCCGGGCTGGAGGAGGGCGTCGTCTACCTGGCGCACGGCGAAAGCTATACCTTTACGCCGCGCCAGCGCTGACGCCCGGCCGGGTCATTTCCCGAGCAGGCTGCCGCCGACCGGCGATTGCGGATCGATGGTGGACAGCTCGGTGTCGTATTCGTGGGGCATGACCACCGGCACCTGCAGGCAGATGCTCTTGGTCGGCAGCACGGTTTCCCAGGCGCGCACGAGTTCGCGGTAGGCTACACCCACCGGGCGGATCTTGCGGTCGAGGTCGAACAAACCGAGGGCGTTCACGTTGCCATTGTCTTCGCGCAGGGCCGTATCCCAGTCGACCTGGTCGGTGAGCGAATACCAGGTGAAGCCGATCAGCGGCACGCCATTGTTCCGCACGCGCAGCACGTTGGCCCATTCCTTCTTCAGCCAGTACACGGCCTCGTCGCCGGCCGGACCCTGGCACAGGTTGGTCTCCGTGTGCATCACCGGCAGGCGGTAGCGGTTGTAGTACTGGTGGGTGATGACCGCATAGCCGAAGATCTCGCCGGCCGCGCGCGTCATGCCGTCGGCCGAGACATAATGTTCGTTGGTCTGGTAATAGTCGTTCCCCATGATGCAGTGGTGCTTCAGGTTGTGCTGGAGGAAGAAGTGGTATTCCTCGCGCGACATGCCATTGTCCAGCAGGTACTCGTACATCTCGGAATCGACGCGGCGGCCATAGTTCAGGTCGAGCGCCAGGAAGCGGCGTGCATTGTTGAGTTCGGCCGGGCCGATGGCGTCGGGCGCTTCGGCGTGGAAGTATTCGGTCGATTCGCTCTGGATGAACAGGGCGTCGGGCCGTACCTTCAGGATCGCATGCATGGCCAGGATGTTGGCCTTGACCACGTGCTTGATGGCGGTGACGAAGGCGGCATCGGTGCGCATCTGCTCGTTCCACCAGCCGTACAGCGTCGAGAAGACCGCGCAGATCCACATCTCGTTGATCGGCGTGTACATCTGCACCCAGGGGTAGCGGCGCGCAAAGGCGCCGGCATAGGCCGCGAACAGTTCCGGGAAATCGGGATTCTGGAAGTTGCCGATCCAGTCGGGCACACCGAAGTGGCAGAGGTCGACGATCGGGGCGATGTTCCGGCGCCGCAAATCGTTGAAGGTCAGGTCGGCGAATTCCCAGTCGTAGCGCTCGGGGCCGAGGTAGCAGCGGTGCAGGGGAGGGCCGTAGCGCAGCACGCGCAGGCCGAGTTCCTGTACCAGGTCGAAGTCGAGCTTCCAGTGCCGGTAGTGGCCGCATTTCTCGAGCTCGTCCATCCGGGTGCGGCCGCCGTTGATGGTGGGATTGCTGTTCTCGATACCTGTTGCGAAAATGAAACCTGGGTGCATGCAGTTCCTCCCTTCGTCGCTACTTGCCTTTAGTATCGTCCACGTATTTCGCGAATGCTAGCGTGCGCAGTGTTCCTTAAGTAAACGTTAAGCTGTGAACTCATCCATACCGCCCTTGCGCATGCCCCACGCCGCCGCCGCACGCCACGCTTCCGATCGCGTCAACCGCCGCATGCTGGCCGGCCTGGCGCTGTCGCTGCTCGTGCATGCGCTGATCCTGGCGATCCAGTTCGGCGTGCCGGGCATGCAGGCGGGCAGCGGCGGGCCGATCACGGTCGTGCTGGCGCCGCCGCAGGCTGCGCAGCCCCTGCCGCCTTTACCGCCTTTACCGCCATTGCCGCCGGCCGGGGAGCCCGTGCCGGCGCCTCCGGCCCTGCCTGCACCGGAAGCGGCGCCCTTGCCACCGGCTTTAGCCGCTGCTTCGCCCACGCCGCGGCCGCCAGCGCCCGGCTTCCAGCTGCGCGATCCGGTGCCGATCGCGCCGCCGCCGGCGCCGGCCAGGCCCGCGCCCCAGCTGGCCAAGCGGCGGCGCCCCCTGCGCAAGCCGCCCACCCGGCCTGCGCTCGAAACGCCGGTCATTGCCCAGCTGGACGATCCGGCTTCCGCTTTCAGGCTGCCGCCACCCGAGATGGTTCCCGAAGCGCCCGAGGAGCCGCCCGCGCCGGCGCAGGCCGAGCCTGAGGCTGCCCCCGAAGCGCCGGCGCTGGCCGATGCGGCGGATGCGGCAGCCGAAGCCATGGCGCTGGAGCAGGAAGAGAAACGGCTCGCCGCCGAGCGTGCGGAGCGGCTGGCGCGCGAGGAAGAGGAGCGCCTGGCCGCTGCGCGCCTGGCTGCCGAGCAGGAGGCCCTGCTTGCCGCCGAGCAGCGCCGGATCGAAGACGAACGTGCTCGCCAGATAGAGACGCAGCGCCGGCACGCCGACGAAATGCGGCGGCTGGCGGAAGAACAGCGCCTGGCGGAAGAGCAAAGCCTGGCGCAGCGCGAGCGCGAGCGGGACGCGGCGCAGGCGCGCGAGCGCCAGCTTGCCCGGCAGCGGCAACAGGAGGCGGCGGCCCAGGCCCTGGCCGAGCAGGAGCGCGTGGCCGAGCAACAGCGCATGCTCGACCAGCAGCGCGAGGCGGAGCAACGCGAACGTGCCCTGGCGCAGCAACGCGAGGAGGCAATGCAGCGCGAACGTGCGCTGGCACGGCAGCGCGAGGAAGTGCTGGAGCGAGAACGCATCCTGGCCCGGCAGCAGGCCCGGCAACGTCTGGAAGACGAGCAGCGTGCGCGCGAAGCGGCCCAGTCGGCCCAGGCACGCCGCGCCGCCGAGGAAGAAGCGCTGCGGCTCGCCCTGGAGCGCCAGCGCGAGGCCGAGGCCGAGGCCGGGCGCCGCCTGGCCGAGCAGGCCCGGCAGCAAAGCGAAGAAGAAGCGGCACGCCGCCGCGCCGAACAGCTGGCGCAGCAAAAGATGCAGGAACAGCTGCAGCAACAAATGCAGCAACAGGCCGAGCGCCAGCGTGCCCAGGAGATTGCGCGCCGCGAAGCCGAAAGGACAGCGCTCGCCGAACGCGCGCCTGCGCCGGGCGCCGGCGGACTGGATTCCGGCATGGATGCCGGACTCGCCGCCGGACCGGGCCGCGGCAATGGCAGCGGCGGCGCCGGAACCGTTCCGCGCGGCATGCTCGGCAGCGACCTGGCCCTGCGTGCGCGCGAGATGATGCGCGGCATCGATATCCCCGTCGAGCAGCCGCCGGCCTTGCGTGCCAGGGACGCGCGCCGGATCGCGGTCGCTTCCAACGAACGCGACGTGCCTGTACGCATGTACGTGGAAAGCTTCCGCCAGAAGATCGAGCGCACCGCCGCGCAGATCCAGATGCGCGTCTCCGCTGCGCCGGCCCGCTACGATCCCCTGGTCAGCGTGGCGGTGCGCAGCGACGGCAGCATCGACGACGTCGTCATCCTGCGTTCGAGCGGGCGCGCCGAGACCGACGAAGCGGTGCGCCGCATCATCCACCTGAATGCGCGCTATGCCGCGTTTCCGCCGAACGTGGCGGCGCGTTTCGACGTGATCGAGATCCGCCGCATCTGGACCTTTGCCGAGACCCTGAAGCTGCTCGAAGAGGTGCGCTGAGGGCGCCATCCCCGCATGCGCAAGCAATGACGCCCCGCCCGGGGCCCGCGCGCGTTACCTGAGCCTGCCGTTTGATATGCAGCAAAGCTGCCTGTGACGGACGCCTTACGCTGACTTGGTCAGCCTGACAAGGCGCTTCATTTTCATAGGCAAGCTCATGAATTTACCAACAGAAATTTTGCGTCTGCGCATTTTTGTCGCAGGCTGTGCGTCCGCGTTTGCATTCGTCCTCGCCGGCTGTACCGGAGGCCCGCAATTCCGTTCCGAGACCGGCAACGCCGATGCGCCGCCGACCGAGCTGATCACCGAGCAATTGATCGAGGCCGAGCAGCAGGCCGCCGCCGCGCGCGGCAACCAGGATTTGTCGAAGCTGCTGGTGGCCCATCCGCCGCCTTATACCATCGGCCGCGGCGACATCCTCTCGATCGTGGTCTGGGACCATCCCGAGCTGGCCGCCGGCGGCATGACCGCCGCCACCGCCTCGGCGGATGCGGCCGTGGCCGTCGCCGGCGCCACCGCGAACGCGCAGCAGCCCGGCTTCGTGGTCGACCACCAGGGCCGCATCCAGTTTCCTTTCGCCGGCCTGCTGCCGGTGGAAGGCCTGACCGAAGACGGGGCGCGCGCTCTGCTGACGCAAAAGATCGCCAAGTACATCGCCAATCCCAACATCACGCTGCGCGTGCAGGCCTACCGCAGCAAGCGCGTCTACATCGACGGCGAGGTCAAGTCGCCCGGCCTGCAGGCGATCAACGACATTCCCATGACCCTGGTCGAGGCGCTGAACCGCGCCGGCGGCCTGCTGCCCACGGCCGACCAGAGCCGCATCGCGCTCGAACGCGGCGACGCCCGCTACGCCATCAACCTGCGCGAGCTGGTCCAGAAGGGCATCAACCCCGGCAACGTGATGCTGGCGCCGGGCGACGTGGTGCGCGTGCATTCGCGCGACGAAAGCAAGGTCTTCGTGTCGGGCGAGGTCGTCACGCCGCGCGCCCTCACCATGCACAACGGCCGCCTCACCCTCAACGAGGCGCTCGGTGAAACCGGCGGCGTCAGTCCCCTGAGCGGCGACGCGCGCCAGATCTACGTGGTGCGCAAGACCCCGGGGCGCACCCGCGTGTTCCAGCTCGACGCCCGCGTCACGGGGTCGCTGGCCATGGCCGAGTCCTTCGAGCTGCGCCCGAAAGACGTGGTCTACGTGGCGGCGTCGCCGCTGGCCAACTGGAACCGCCACCTCAGCTTGCTGTTCCCGGGCGCGCTGACCAATGCGGTCGGCGTCAGCACCCGTCCTTGATGACTGTCCGCGCATATTGGTGAACATTCGGAGAACAACCATGACCAAACCCGCCGACAGCCATTCCCTGGCCCACGTGACCCACAGCCCGCCCATCCTCAGCGTGCCCTTCGACCCGCGTCCGCCTGTCAGTGCGACCGACGAGCCGACCGTCGACCTCAAGGGCCACTTCAATACCTTGTAGCCGAGTCCGATGATGCCGATGACGGCGGTGCGGTCGCGCAGTCTGGCGGTAAGCTGTTGCAGGTGGGCCGATTGATGTTCGTCGCGCATGGGTATCCTCGCCATTCAGGGTAACGTCAGGGTAAAAAAAGGAAAACGGATGCCGCGCCGCTAGATGCGGAAGGGCACGAATTTGTTGATCAGGCTGAGTCGGGCCGGCTCGAGCACCGGCGGCGGGCTGGTCACGGGCAGCTGCGGCGTGTATTCGCTGACGATGGCCTTGACCATCGATTCGATCATGGCGCGCTCGTGGGTTTCGCAGGCCATCATCAGGCAGGTGATGCAGGTTTCCAGCACGCTGGGGCGCAGCGCGTTTTCCTTCATGCGCATGATGCGCGGATGCTCGCTGGGGAAGACGGTGCCGTCGGTGAGCAGTTCCTCGTGCAGCTTTTCGCCGGCGAACAGGCCGACGAACTTGATCTCGATGTCGCCGTTCGGGTTCTGCGGCGATTTCTCGGTGAGGCCGGTCATGGCGATCATGGTGCGCGCCAGGTCGACGATGCGTACCGGTTCGCCCATGTCGAGCACGAAGACGTCGCCGCCCTTGGCCATGGCGCCGGCCTGGATGACCAGCTGGGCGGCTTCCGGAATCAGCATGAAGTAGCGCGACACCTCGGGGTGGGTGATGGTCAGCGGGCCGCCTTTGGCGATCTGGCGCTGGAACAGGGGGATCACCGAGCCCGAGGAACCGAGCACGTTGCCGAAGCGGACCATGCAGAAGGTGGTCTGGCTGCCGCGCGCGGCCGCCGCCTGGAAGATCAGTTCGGCGATGCGCTTGCTGGCGCCCATGATGTTGGTCGGGCGCACCGCCTTGTCGCTGGAAATGAGCACGCAGGTTTCGACGTTGTGGCGGGCGCAGGCGCCCGCCACGACCTGGGCGCCGAGCACGTTGTTGCGCAGGCCTTCGACGATGTTGGCCTCGACCAGGGGCACGTGCTTGTAGGCGGCGGCGTGGTAGACGGTGTCGATGTGGCTGTCGCCGAGGATGCGTTCGACCAAATCGGCGTTGCAGACCGAGCCGAGGTGGGCGTCGATGCGCAGGTCGGGGAAGCGGGTACTGAGTTCCTGGCGCACGGTGTACAGCGCGTATTCGGAGTGGTCGAGCAGGTGCAGGCGGGACGGGCCGAGGGTGACGATCTGTCGGCACAGCTCGCCGCCGATGGAGCCGCCGGCGCCAGTGACGAGCACGGTCTTGCCGCGCACGCAGCGGGCGAACAGGTCGAGACGTGGCGGCACGGGCGGGCGGCCGAGCAGGTCTTCGAACTTCAGCTCGCGGATCGAGTCGCGTGGACGCACCCGGTCGTCGGCCAAATCGACCAGGCGGCTGAGGATCTTGGTGGTGACGCCGGCCAGGGCCAGGCGCTGCATGATCTCGCGCAGGCGTTCCGCCGGCATGGCGGGCACGGCGATGACGACGGTGCGGATGCCGTGGGCGGTGACCATGTCGGCCAGCCGGTCCGTGTGGAACACGCGCAGGCCGGCGATCGTGCGGTCGTTCAGGGCGCGCTTGTCGTCGAAAAAGCAGACCGGACGGTATTCGTCGCTGTTGCGCATGGTTTGCGCCAGGCGCGCACCGGGCTCGCCGGCGCCGTAGATCGCAACCGCATCCGAGGTCGGACGGTTTTCCGCATGATTGCGCAGGAAATTGCGCATGCCGATACGCGAGGTAACGACATAGGAAAAAACGATAAACCAGTAGATTGCCAATGCACTGCGGGGAAATACCGCATCGTTAATGGCAAACAGCACGACATAGGCGCACAATACGGCAATGCCGAGCGCAAAACCGGTGGCGCTTAATAAGCGCTGGTCGATAAAACGGATCACGGCCCGATACAAATCGGACATCGAGAAAGCGGCAATGGTGACCAGCGCCACCAATATATAGGAGGCGGGGCCGTAATGCGCCGCCAGGCGCATGTCGCCCCGCAGCAGCAGGGCGATAAGAAAACATAGAGGAAGGGCAAGGAGGTCGATCGCCACCATGAAAGCGATTTTCGTGGTCCGATGCAGCGATACCATGCGGGCGCAAAACTGGCTCAGGATATTCGTGGACGGGGTCGACATGGTAATCGCGGTCAAATGGTTTGCGGGAAAGCGGATAATCCAGTGCCAACTGATGAAGAATTAACGTACTCAGCAATATTTCCGCTATTAATTAAATCAATGAGCGAGAATTAGACTCATCGCCGCTGAGTAAGTTTATTATCGGACCGCCTTGGAATGCTGAGTTTGACCCTGCTCAACCACGAATTGCGAATTAAAATGAAAAACGACTGTCGTTAAATATAAGAAATGGAAATAGGAAATATATCGCGAGATTTTGTGCGATAGATTTCTTGTTGGAATTGTCTAGGGAGATCATGCCGGAAGGCTGATGGGTGTCGCCGGACCGGCAAGACCATGGGCGCGGAGGGACCGCGCCGGTGGGGAAGAAAAATGGGCAGCCCGCCGCCTGGCGGCAGGCTGCCGGGCCGGGTTCAGCTTCCCGGGCGCGGTTGCGGCGCCATCGGCGGC
This sequence comes from Massilia sp. YIM B02769, assembly GCF_030411995.1. GTDB lineage: Bacteria > Pseudomonadota > Gammaproteobacteria > Burkholderiales > Burkholderiaceae_D > Telluria. Next base: position 117,308 of record NZ_JASNRC010000010.1, on the reverse strand, counting down.
ACCACGATGTTGTCGTTCAGGCGCAGGAACTTGAAGCCGGCCAGGCGCTGGCCGTTCTTCCCCTCGCGCGCATTCTTCGCTTCACGCTCGGCGGCGCGCGCGATGTAGGACGCGAAGGTTTCCTCGCGCACCTGCGGTTCCGAGGAGTGCAGGAAGTGGCGTTCGCCGTCCGGCCCCAGCACCACCAGGCCCACGTGCGAGGCCCAGTGCTCGCCGTCGCGGGTCGAGATCACGTTGACGAAGTCGCCTTCCTGCAGTTGCGCTGCGATGCCCGCCACCGCGTCCTTCGGCACGAAAGCCTGGCGGCTGGTTTCCACCGGGATGTCGCGCACGGTGTTGTGACGGGTCCTGAGGAAACGGGCGCGGTCGACGCGCATGTCGTAGCCTGGGCCGTTGGCGCCGGCCAGTTCGGCGCTGATGTCGGTGAGCAGCCAGCGGTTCGAGACGTTCCAGTCCAGCTCGGTGTAGTGGTTACGCGTGGCCACGCCGATCACGCCGTCCTTGTAGCGGATGCGCTGCAGCATCCAGAAAAACTCTTCCCACGAACGCGAGAGCGCCATCGCATAGGTGTGTTCCGCAAATACCACGCAATCGCTGTGGTCCAGGCTGAACAGCGGCAGGTTGTCGTGTACCTCAAACGGGAATTCGCCCAGCAGATTCAGGATATAGGGCTGGCCGATGTTCTTGCGGCCGATCGCCGCGATGCGCTTGCGCAGGTCGGGCTCGGCCGCATGCTGCCAGGCCACGTAGCGGCCGGCTTCCACTGGGCTCATCCGGTAAATCGGTTTTTGCAGGATGGTCTCGAGCGCCACCGGGGCGGCGGGCGCCTGGGCGGTGGTCGACGCGGGCGGCGTGGCGCAGCCGGCAAGCACGGCGCCGGCGAGAAGCAGGGGGAGTGAGCGCATGGGCAATGAATTCCGAGAATCGAAACGCCAACGCTAACGCGCGCCGAGTCAGTTTGACAATGATTATTCGTCGCCCGGCCATAACCGGCGGTTGCAGACGGTCTGTACATTCCTTCAAGTTATGACAGGAGGATGACAAGTGATTGTCCAAGTTATTTGCTTATAGCTAATACTTTCAGTATGGCAGAGAAGTATCGCTGCCGCAGGACACAATATTTATATCAGGAGAGAGAACATGTTCAAGCAGAAGCCGCTCGCAGCGGCCGTATCGACCGCACTGTTCGGCCTGGCGGCACTACCGGCCCTGGCCCAGGACAGCGAGGCGCAAGCGCCGATGCAGACCGTCGAGGTCACCGGTATCCGTGCCTCGATGGCCAAGTCGCTCGCCGTCAAGAAGAACGCCACCGGCAACGTCGAGGTCATCACGGCGGAAGACGTCGGCAAGATGCCCGACCGCAACCTGGCCGACTCGCTGCAGCGCCTGGCCGGCGTGGCCGTGCGCACCGACTACGATGAAGCGGAAAAGGTGTCGATGCGCGGCACCAACCCCGACATGTCCCTCATCCTGTTCAACGGCCATACCGTGTCCGGCGGCGACTGGTACGTGGGCGACCAGGGCTCGAGCTCGCGCTCGACCAGCCTGTCGCTGATGCCGTCCTCGGTCCTGAACCAGGCCCTGGTCTACAAGACCTCGTATGCCAACATCGTCGACGGCGGCCTGGCCGGCACCATCAACGTCACCACGCGTAAACCCTTGGCCCAGAAGGAACGCCTGTCGGGCGTGGCCAGCATCGGCGCCAGCTATGCCCAGTTGCCGGACAAGACCGCGCCCGACGCCGACGTCTCGGTCAACTGGAAGAACGAAGCGAACACCTTCGGCATCATCGCCCAGGGCTTTGCCCAGAAGCGCTACGTGCGCCGCGATTCGGTGTCGCGCTTTGCCTACGGCACCAGCAGCGGCTGGGGCGAGATCAATACCGCCACCATGCTCGGCATCACCGACGCCTCGCTGGCCGGCACCGGCTACACGGCCGCCGACCTGAACGGCGTGCGCCTGCCGGGTTCGATGAGCTCGGAGTTCGTCGAATCCGTGCGCGACCGCAAGGGCGGCATGCTGTCGATGCAGTTCAAGCCGAACGCCGATCTCGACGTGACCCTGACCGGCTTCCATTCGCAGATGAACGCGAACAACAATGGCCGCCTGACCTCGGGCGCCATCTACTCGATGCTGATGGGTAAAGGCGAAGCGCTGGGCGGCACCACCGCCAGCTCGCCGAACACCTCGTCGAACGGCCAGCGCGTGTATGCCCAGATCCGCAACCCGGTGATCGTCACCGAACGCACCATGTACGGCCACGACCTGAAGATCCTGAAGTCCGCCGACATCGTCTTCCCGGACGGCACCACGCCCCAGTACGTCGGCAACTCGGAAGGCTTCTACCGCGACGGCGCCCAGGCCACCAGTTCCTTCATCGACCTCGACGCGAAATACCGCGTGACCCCGGACCTGACCGTGAAGGGCCTGTTCTCGACCACGCGCGGCGTCGGCAAGACCGACCTCGACCAGGGCACCACCTTTGCCCGCTACGGCACCGGCGTGTCCTACGCGCTCGGCGGCCTGCACGAGGCGCCGTATGTCCAGTACCAGGGCGCCGGCAGCAACCAGCCCGGCATCAACCCGGACGGCAGCGGCTACATGATCGTCGGCCGCACCGCCTCGGGCGTGAAGACCACTGACAAGGAGTCGAGCGGCCAGGTCGATGCCGAGTACAAGCTGAACAACGCCTGGGTGCAGTCGCTGGAAATGGGCCTGCGCCATGCCGACCACAAGCGCGACAGCCGCCGCTGGGGTCCGGCCTTCCGTACGCCATTGACCGTCACCTACGATGCCACCGGCAAGATCATCCAGTCGACCGCGACGCCGCTTGATGGCTGGCAGCCGTATCCGGGCAACTTCGGCAGCGGCCTCGGCGGCTCGGGCTGGGACAACACCGGCTTCACCTATTCGCCGGAAGCGCTGAAGGCCTACATCGCGGCCAACACCAAGGAAACCAGCGAGGCCTTCGAGCGCCGCGTCAGTTCGGAAATCGACATGCGCGAGCGCCAGAGTTCGGCCTACCTGATGGCGAACCTGGAAAACGGTCCGTGGTCGGGCAACGTCGGCCTGCGCTACGTGCGCACCGTGGTCGACGCCCAGATCGCCACGCCGATCCCGAACCCGCGCACCTGCCTGCGCAGCGCACCGGGCCAGCCGGCCACGGTCTGCGCCGCCTATCCCGGCGCGATCACGGATGCCGGCGATGCGGTGGCCTTCTACGACGGCACGACCTTCAACCCGCTGTCGGGCACGATGTACTACAAGACGCCGACTCACAAGGTGTTCAAGAACTTCCTGCCGAGCCTGAACCTGCGCTACGAGATCACGCCGGACATGATTGCCCGCTTCGGCGCCAGCCGTACCATCGGCCGCCAGAACTACAACGTGCTGGGCAGCGGCTTCGGCACCCCGGGCTGCGACGCCAACGGCTGCCGCGTGACCGGTCCGAACCCGGACCTGCGTCCGCTCACCTCGGACAACATCGACATCTCCTGGTCCTGGTTCTTCGCGCGCCGCTCGAACGTGACGGCCAGCCTGTTCCACTCGAAGATCGACGGCTACGTGAAGACCGGCACCGTCGGCACCTCGACCATCGAACTGACCGACCCACGCGACCAGGTGGTGAAGACCTTCTTCATCAACACCTCGTCGCAGCAGGGCGCGAAGATCACCGGCATCGAGCTGGCCTACGAGCAGCCGTTCGGCAGCAGCCCGTTCGGCTTCACCTCGAACGTCAGCCGTGCCAAGACCAAGGTCGACGACGGCCGCCCGATGGTGGGCGCCTCGGAATGGGCCGGCAACCTGGGCCTGTACTTCGAGAACGACAAGGCATCGGCGCGCCTGGTGGCGAACTACCGCGGCGAATACGTGAACAGCACCACGGCGCCGTCGCCGACCGCGAACAGCCAGGGCCTGTCGGTGATCAACGGCGTGACCATGCCGACCGCGCCGACCATGGCCGCGCCGGTGACCACGCTCGCCCTGAACGCCAGCTACAACTTCACGCAGCAGCTGTCGCTGTCGTTCAGCGCGACCAACCTCACCAATGTGAAGCGCGCCTACTACCGCTACAGCGAGGAAGAGCAGCAGAAGCTGGACGTGAGCGGGCGCCAGTTCTACCTGAACCTGCGCTACAAGTTCTGACCGCGCGCTTCGCGCGAAGAGGCGAGGGGAGCTGCGGCTCCCCTTTTTCATGCCCGCGCGCAGCGGCCGCGCCGAATACTTAGACCTGCCTTAATTGCCGAGTTCTTCCGCGCAGTGTGCGGCAGCTAACGGTGAACCGGCCACGCCCTCGCTATGATGAACCTGTGTGAGTGAGGCGCCTGCGATTCAGTTCTGCGGGCAGCCAAATACCTCAACAGGTTAGCCGGTCGCCTCGAGGATCGGCACCAGATTCCACGCCGTCGCCATGGGGCGCCGGCATGCAGTGCAAGCGGAGGCGCCATGTCTGCAACGACCACGAATCCACCCAAGCATTTGGTGCGCGAATACCTCGAACGGCGTTCGCGCGACCCGAAACCGCCGCCGACGCCCGAAGAAATCCGGCGCCAGCTCGGTTGGGAAATGCTGATGCCGGCGGACGTGAAGATGGCGCAGCAGCGGTCCTAGCCTCCGCGCCCGATACTGCGCATACCGTTTTAACAGAGGAGAAGGCCATGACCAAGAAAATCGGCAACAAGCATGAAGCCCAGCACCGCGGCAAACAGGAACGCCTGGAAATCCGCCGCACCAACATCGCGCGCGAAGCCGTCAAGAAGGCGGAAGCCAGCGCCAAGTACCGCAACCAGGTCAAGAACCAGCCGGCGATGAACCTGTCCGCCGGCGCCTGACGCCAGCCCGCAGGCATCACGCCATCCGGCCCGCCCTTCGAGGCGGGCTTTTTTTCGTCCATGCGCTTGGTCTGCGCCACCGTCGCGCCGGCCCGCCGCTCACCGCGATCCGGCGCAGCCCGCCGATCCCTTCGCCATTCACCGCTCGCGCGCCGCCGTTCGCCGAATGGCGCTTTCCCGCGTCCGTCCATCCGGTTATCGTGCAGGCATCACAACACGGAGGACGGCATGGGTACCGAAAACAGTTACAGGCAGCGCAAGCAGATGATGTGGGGACTGGTCCTGATCGCGGTCGGCGTCGCCTTCCTGCTCGACCGCATGGACGTTCTCGACATCGCGACGCTGTGGCATTATTGGCCGCTGCTGCTGGTCGTGGCCGGCGTCAACCAGACCATCGGCTATCCGAGCGCCAGGGAGTTCACGAGCGGGCTGTGGACGGTGTTCATCGGCCTGTGGCTGTTCGCGGTCTTCGAGGGCCTGCTGGGCCTGACCTTCCGCAACAGTTGGCCGCTGTTCATCCTGATGTGGGGCCTGCAACTGGTGCTCGAGCCCGTGATCGCGCGCCGCTTCGCATCGAACAAGGAGAAGGACCATGTATAAGGACGGCATCGAAGAAGGCGGCATCAAGGGGCGTGTCAGCGAGCGCGATGCGCGGCGCCAGGAACGCCGTGCGCGCCGCGCCGCGCGCCGTGCCGAGCGCGGCATGACGGGCCAGGTGGTGCTGGGGCTGATGGTGATCGTGGTCGGCCTGCTGTTCCTGCTCGACAACCTCGACATCCTCGACCTGCACGATGCGGTGGCCTTCTGGCCGCTGGTCTTCATCTTCGCCGGCGTCGCCAAGCTGCTCGACACCTCGACCCCGAGCGGCTACCTGATCGGCCTGGCCGGCATCGGCATCGGCACGGTGATGATCCTGAACCGCCTCGGCGTCATCTACATCACCTGGCGCATGGCCTGGCCGCTGTTCCTGATCGGCGCCGGCGCCGTGCTGGTCTACCGCGCCATGACCGGACAGCGCCTGTTCAGGCACGGCATGGTCGACGACAAGCCGGGCGAGGGCGTGGCGCCGGGCGACGACGCGCAGAAGATCGATGTCACCGCCATCCTCGGCGGCTTCGACCGCCGCGTGCACAGCCAGGATTTCCGCGGCGGCGAAGTCACCGCCGTGATGGGCGGCTGCGTGCTCGACATGCGCGGCGCCTCGATCGCGTCCGGCGAAGCCGTGATCAATGTGTTCGCCTTCTGGGGCGGCGTCACCATCAAGTGCCCGCCCGACTGGACGGTGGTGTTGCAGGGCACGCCGATCATGGGCGGCTTCGACGAGAAGACCGTGGCGCCGCCGCACAGCGGCAAGCGCCTGGTGATCCGCGGCTACGCGATCATGGGCGGCGTCGAGGTACGCAACTGATGGTGACCGGCTGATGCATGCGCGGCGCGGCATCGCGCTCTACCTGGCGGCCTGGCTGCTGCTTGGCCTGCTGCTGGCTGGCCTGATCGTGGCCGCCACCGGCGCGCGCATCGGCGCCAGCCTGCTGTTCGCCTTGCCGCTGGCGCTGGTGTATGGCTGCGCCAGCGGCTTTTCGTCCTACTACCTGTGCCGCGCCTACCCGCTGGCGAGCAGGCCCCTGCACTCGGTGCTGCCGGTGTTCGCGGGCACCGCGGTCTGCGCCAGCCTGCTGTGGACGGCGGCCGGCAGCGGCTGGGGCGAGCTGCTGCGCGGCGTGTCGGCCGGCCCCGGGTTGCAACTTGTCGTGGTGACGCGGCCCTTTGCCGCGCTGATGTTCGGCCTCGGCGTGATCCTGTATGCGATGACGGCGGTGGGCCAGTACCTGGCGCTGGAATTCGAACGCGCCCGCAGCCTCGAGCGGCGCGAACTCGAGATGAAACTGGCGGCCCAGGAAGCCGAACTGCGCATGCTGCGCACCCAGATCGACCCGCACTTCCTGTTCAACAGCCTGAATTCGATCAGCGCGCTGACCTCGATCGACCCGCTGGCGGCGCGCGGCATGACCCTGCAGCTGTCGGACTTCTTCCGCCGCAGCCTCGGCATGGACGCGCAGCGCAAGGTCCCGCTGGCCCAGGAAATCGCGCTGGTGCGCGCCTTCCTCGCGGTGGAGCAGGTGCGCTTCGGGCCGCGTCTCGCGTTCCAGGACGACGTCGGCGACGATGCGGCCGGCTGCCTGGTGCCGCCGATGATCCTGCAGCCGCTGGTGGAGAACGCTGTGAAGCACGGCATCGGCAACCGGCTCGAAGGCGGCCTGGTGAAGATCGTGGCGCGGCGTGCCGGTTCGCTCTTGCGCATCCGCGTCGAGAACGATGCCGACGAGGACAAGGACAAGGACGAGGACGAGGCGCCGCCGGCGGCCGGCTGCGGCATTGGCCTGGCAAACGTGCGCCAGCGCCTGGCGGCGACCTATGCGCACGAGGCCGGCATCCACTGGATGCGCGAGCCGGGGCGTTTTTGCGTCGACCTGACGCTGCCTGCCGCCGGCATGGCGCAGCATGCACTGGATACGGATTGAGGAGGGCAGGATGCGGGTCATCATCGTGGACGACGAACACCTGGCGCGGGCGCTGCTGCGCGAGTTCCTGGGCGATCACCCCGGCATCGAGATCGTGGCCGAATGCGCCAACGGTTTCGAGGCGGTGAAGGCGATCGGCGAGCTGCGGCCGGACCTGGTCTTCCTCGATATCCAGATGCCGAAGCTGGACGGCTTCGAGGTGGTGGAGCTGGCGCATTCCGGTATCGCTGCGGGCACCCGCTATGTCTTCGTCACCGCCTACGACCAGTTCGCGCTGAAGGCCTTCGAGGTGCGCGCCATCGACTACCTGTTGAAGCCCTTCAGCCGCGAACGCCTGGCCCAGGCCCTGGACACCGTGCGCAGCCGCGTACCGGCGCCGGAGCAGGTCCAGGCAGTGGTGCAGGAGGCTGCAAGGCGCAACGGCTACCTGGAACGGGTCCTGATCCGCGACGGCGCGCGCGTGCACGTGGTGCCGACGCCCGCCATCGACTGGATCGAAGCCCAGGACGACTACGTCGCCATCAGCGCCGCCGGCAAGACGCATTTGAAGAACGGGCGCATGGCGGAACTCGAGGAAGGACTGGACCCGGCGCTGTTCCTGCGCGTGCACCGCTCGTATATCGTGAACCTCGGCGCGATCGCGCGCATCGAGGCGCCGACCAAGGACAGCTGGTGCGCGGTGCTGAAGGACGGCAAGCGTATCCCGGTCAGCCGCAGCGGGTACGCGAAGCTCAAGGAGCTGATGCGCTGAGCCTAAGTGCTGTCAACCTTCACTTGCCACCAGCGCGGCAGCAGCGCGCGCACGGCCGGCTGGCCGAAGCGGTCGTCGATCAGGTAGACCACGCCGCGGTCCTGTTCGGTGCGGATCACGCGTCCCGCCGCCTGCACCACCTTCTGCAAACCGGGGTACAAATAGGTGTAGTCGTAGCCGGCGCCGAACATCGCCTGCATGCGCGCGCGCAGCTGCTCGTTGACGGGATTCAGCTGGGGCAGGCCGAGGGTCGCGACGAAGGCCCCGATCAGGCGCGCGCCGGGCAGGTCGACGCCCTCGCCGAAGGAGCCGCCCAGCACCGCGAAGCCGATGCCGCGTCCCTCGGGCTGGAAGCGGTCGAGAAAAGCCGCCCGTTCGGCCTCGCTCATGCGCCGCTCCTGGCGCCAGACCGGCACATCCGGGTGCAGCCGGGTGAACAGGTCGGCGGCCTGCTCCAGGTAATCGAAGCTGCTGAAAAAGGCCAGGTAGTTGCCGGGCGCCTGCGCATACTGGCCGGCCATCAGCTGCGCGATCGGGGCCAGCGACGCCGCGCGGTGCTGGTAGCGCGTCGAGATGCGGCTGGCGATGTGCACGGCCAGCTGGCCGGCGGAGAAGGGCGATTCGACGTCGACCCAGCCGGTATTCCCGGGCAGGCCGAGCAGGTCGGCGAAGTAATGCCAGGGGCTGAGCGTGGCCGAGAACAGCGTCACCGAATGCGCGCCTTCGAAGCGCGGCTTGAGGAAGGGCGCCGGCACCACGTTGCGGATGCAGACCGTGGTGTCCTTGCCGTCACGCGCCACGTCGCACAGCGAATGCTCGCCGAAGGATTCGGCCAGGCGCCCGAAACCCAGGGCATCGAAGTGAAAACGCTGCAGGTCCGGGTCGAGCGGCACCGCCTGCTCGGCCAGGTAGTCGTTAATGGTGCTGGCGGCGTTCTGCAGGGCCGACAGCAGCTTTTCCGGCGGCGCGCCCAATAGCTGGTAGGGGGCGGGCGCATCTGCATCCATCTCGCCCCAGGCACGCGCCACCTTGGTCAAGGCCTTCTTCACGATCTCGGAAGGCGCCGCGGCGCGCGCCATGCGAAGAAGCGCGCGATCGAGTTCGGCCGAATACATCGAGCGCGCCCGCGCCACCATGTTGTGCGCTTCGTCGACCAGCACGCTGGCGCGCCAGCCCTGTTCCTGGGCCAGCGCGTAGAGCATGGCGCCGCCGTCGAAATAATAGTTGTAGTCGCCCACGATGACGTCGCTCCAGCGCGCCATTTCGCCCCCCAGGTAGTAGGGGCAGACGTCATGCGCCAGGCCGAGGTCGCGCAGGGCGGGGCGGTCCAGCACCGGGACTGTCAGGGCTGCCGCGCGCGCGGCCGGCAGGCGGTCGTAGAAGCCCTTCGCCAGCGGGCAGGACGTGCCCTGGCAAGCCTTGTCGGGATGCTCGCAGGCCTTGTCGCGCGCGGTCAGTTCCAGCACGCGCAGCGGCAGCGCGGCGTCGGCGGAGCGGATCGTGGCGGCGGCGTCGAGGGCGAGCCGGCGCCCCGGTGTTTTCGCGGCCAGGAAGAAGACCTTGTCGATGCGCTGGGCTGGCGCGGCTTTCAGCACCGGGAACAGGCTGCCGACGGTCTTGCCGATGCCGGTCGGCGCCTGGGCCAGCAGGCAGCGCCCCGTGCTGTTGGCCTTGAAGACGGTTTCGGCGAGCTGGCGCTGGCCGGGACGGAAGGCGGCGTGCGGAAAGCGCAGCGCGGCCAGGGCCGCATCGCGCGCCTCGCGGTGGCGCAGTTCCTGTTCGGCCCAGGCGATGAAGCGGCGGCATTGGTCCTCGAAGATCGCCTTCAGCTCGGCGGCGCTGCGGGTTTCGCGCAGCACTGTTTCATGGCCGCTGCCGATCTCGTAGTAGACCAATGCCAGGTTGACGCCGTCGAGCCCAAGCTGGGCGCATAGCAGGTGGCCGTACACGCGCACCTGGGCCCAGTGCAGGTGGCGGTGATTCTCCGGCATCGAGGAGAGCTGGCCACGGTAGGTCTTGATTTCTTCCAGCAGGCTTTCACGCGCGTTGTAGCCGTCGGCGCGGCCGCGCACGTGCAGCAGGTCGTAATCGCCCGACAGGGACACTTCGGTCCGGTAGCCGTCGCCGCGGCGCGCCGTGACCACGGCGTGACCGGCGATGCCTTCCTGGGCCGTGGGCGAGGGCGTGAAGCGCAGATCGAGGTCGCCCTGCTTGGCCGTGAATTCGCACAGGGCGCGCACAGCCACGGTGTACTTCACCGGCTCGCTCAAGCAGCCTGCTCCCACTGCAGGTAGCACACCGAAACCGGCATGCCGTGCGTTGCGCAGTACTCGATCCAGCGCAGCTGGTTGTCCTGCAGGCGGTCGCCCGGCCCCTTTACTTCGATCATGTTGTAGCGCTTTTCATGCGGCCAGAACTGGATCAGGTCGGGGAAGCCGGTGCGGTTTTCCTTGACGTCGGCCAGGATGCGCTCGCACCACTTTTTCAGGTGCGCGGCCGGGATGCAATCGAGCGCCAGTTCGAGCAGGCCGGCATCGAGGTATTCCCAGGACACGAAAGGCGAGGAGATGCCGGCTTTTTCCGCGAAGTGCCCGAGGATGGTGGCGCGGTAGCGGCCATCGTCGAGCTGGGCCAGGCAATCGGCGAACTCGTTCGCGCGGCGCTGGTGGAAGTCCGGGCTGTACAGATCGGCCGGGCCGCGGTGGAAGGGGTGGAAGAAGGCGCCGGGAATCGCGGCGAAGATCGCGCGCCAGCACAGCAGTCCGAACAGGGCGTTGGCCAGCATGTTCTCGACGTAGAACACGGGCGCGTCCTCGCCGGCCAGGTGTTCGCGCACCACGCCTTCGACCCACCAGTCGCCCGAGGGCATGGGCAGGCAGACATCGAGGCGGACCGGGTCGGGACGGCGCGCGATGGTCTTCGGATGGCCGAGGCGGCGCGCCAGGCGCGGGCCGATGCGCAGCAGGTGCTGGCGCTCGGCGTCGTTTTCAGGCGCTTCCCGCGCTGTCAGCAGCAGGTCCCAGGCCTCGTCGAAGCGTTCGGCCTTTTCCAGCACGCGGATGGCGCGGCTGCGCGCACCGGGGAAGCGGCAGCGCGTGTAGACGGCGTGGGCCGCGGTCCAGTCCTTCCCCTTCTCGTGCTGCTGGCCGATCTGGAACAGCAGCTTTTCGCGCCGGCTTTCCAGCCAGTCGTTGTGGAAGGCATGCTGCGGCACGTCGCGCACGATGTCCTCGAGCGGCTCCAGCCCGTCGGCGAAGCGCGCGCGGCAAGCGTGCAGGACGAGGTAGTGCTCGATGTCGCTGCGCTCGCGGAAACCGCGCGAGGCCGGCGAGAATTCGACCTGCTCGTAGCGGAACAGGCCGAGGTCGGACAGGACGAATTCGGTCCAGTCCTGGCGCAAATTGCCGAAGAAGATCAGGCGCAGGCGGTCGCACAGGGGCTTGACGTGGATGCGCAGCGCAAGGTCGTCGCAGTTGGCGAACCAGCTGGAGAAGGCACGGCTGTCGCCGCAGCTGGCGCGCAGGGCTTCGAGTTGCTCGGCCTTGCGCGCGTTCTTGTGCTGCAGCTGGTCGCCAAAGGCGAGGACGAGTTCGGGTTTCGAGAGCAGGTCGAACAGTTCGTCGAGCGTGAGCTCGGGGTCGCTCGAGACCCAGCCGGTGGGCAGCAGGTGCTGGGCCGCCGCTACCGGGCAGCCGATTTCGGCATAGCGCAGTTTGCTGGCGCGGAACAGCTCGCCCTTGCGCATGACCATGCGCACGAACAGGGCGCGCGCCGGCTGCGGCAGCGCCGGGAAGGCTGCGATAAAGGCCTGTTCTTCGTCGGTCAGCAAATCGGGGTAGCGCTGCGCGATCCAGTCCAGGACGGCCTGGAAGTTATCCAGGTAATAAAACTCGTTTTCCAGAACCCTGTTCATCTCGAGACGCCACTGTGCTTATGTACAGTATAGCGCCGCGAGCTGCCGGCTTCCCAGCATTTTCAAGCGCCGGGAAGCGCGGCCGTGGTTTTTTGCCACATCAGGGGCGGGTGGAGGCCGAGGGTTGCGGCGGGCATTTCGGTCCGGTGCAGGGCGCCGGCTGCGCGCGTTCGCCGCGGTGGCGTTCGGAATGCTGGATGATGGCCGAGATCAGGGCGACGTCGGTGTCGACAGCCGGCTCGGCGGGGGCGGACGATGCGGCCTTGTTCCGGGTACGCGCCGGCGTGGCGGCCCTGGCAGTGGCCGTGCGCTGGGCTTTCATGGCACGTGCCGCGGGTTTTACGGGCTTGTCGGCCCTGGCCAGTGCAGCCGGCTTGTCGCTTTTCGCCGGCTTCGCTGCGGCCGGCGCCACCGCTTTGGCCGGAGCGGCCGGCGAGACAGGGACCGGGGCCGTGCTGGCCTGGCTGGGCGCCGCCTCCTTCGGCGGTGCCGGCGGCCTAGCCGCCGGTTCCGCCGGCAGCATCACCAGCGGCGGGGCGGCCGGCATGCTCTGCGGCTGGTCGACGATCATGGCCGCCGCCGGAACGTCGGGCGCCGGCGCCGAGGGCTGCGGATGGGGCGCGTCGGGAAGGGGCGGCGGCGTCACCGCGTCTCCCTCGGCCACGCGCTCGGCCTGCACTTGCACCTGCATCGCGGTTGCCGTCTCGTGGCTGTCGTATGCGAGCCACGCCACCACGCCGACCAGGATGCCGGAAAAGGCTGCCGCCGCGCAGTACCAGGCCAGGCGCGGGCTGGTCATGCGCGCGCCGCTGCGCCGGGCGGAATCGCGTTCCAGCATCGCCAGGATGTTTTCTTCACCAGCCCCGCGGCGCGACGACATCAGGTTCGGTCGCGTCGAGGCCTCTTGATTTTGGTCTGTAGGGCGCACGGCATTACTCCTAAGATATTCGTTTCCAATTCGATTAGAAACAATCTGGGAAAAGCCATGCTGATCTTCCAGGTGTTCGACAAGGGCGTGCTGGACGATGCCGAAGGGCGGCAGATCGACTTCCGCAACACCATCATCATCCTGACCTCGAACGCGGCCTCGGGCCAGATGATGGCCGCTTGCCTGAACAAGAGCGGCGCCGAGCTGCCCAAGCCCGACGCGCTGGCGGAACTGATTCGCCCGCAGCTGATGAAGCACTTCAAGCCGGCCTTCCTCGGCCGCCTGGCCACCGTGCCCTTCTATCCGATCAACGACGAGGTGCTGGCCAACATCATCCGCCTGAAACTCGACCGCATCGGCAAGCGCGTGCGCGACAACCACCAGGCTGTCTTCGAATACGACGACGCGCTGGTGAATGCGGTACTGGCGCGCTGCACCGAGGTCGATTCCGGCGCGCGCAACGTCGACACCATCCTGAACGGCACGCTCCTTCCCGAGATCGCCGACACCGTGCTGGCGCGCATGGCCGAGGGCGGGGCGATCGCACGCGTCAAGGTCGGCGCGACCAAGGCCGGACGCTTCAAGTACACGATCGAACCGGCATAAGGAGGGGCCATGAGCACGCTCGAACAACTCCTGACGCCGGTCAGCGATGCCGCGCCTTGCGGCGAGAGCCTGGCGTTCACGCCCGAACTCGATGCGATTGCCCAGGCGCGCAAGGCCGACGATCCGTCGCTGGAGCAGGGCGCCTGGGTCACCGCGCTGAAGGAAGCCGACTGGAAGTTCGTCTCGAAACGCTGCGCGCTGCTGATCGAGACGCGCAGCAAGGACTTGCAGCTGGCGGTGTGGCTGGCCGAGGCGAACGCCAAGACCGCCGGCTTGCGCGGCCTGGGCGACGCGCTGCAGCTGATCGGCGCGCTGTGCGAACGTTACTGGGACGGCCTGTATCCGCTGCCCGACGAAGACGGCTTCGAACAGCGCATTGGTAACCTGAGCTGGATCGCGGCGCGTGTGCCGCAACTGGTGACCGAGTGCCCGGTGACCGAAGGCGCGGGCTTTTCGATGCGCGACATCGAGGCGGCGCGCACGCATGGGGCCGATGCGATCGCCGATGTCGAAACGGCGCGCAGCCGTACCTCGAAAGCCTTTTCCGAGAAGCTGCTGGGCGACGGCGAGCATTGCCTGGCCATGCTGGCGGAAATGGAAGCCGCCGTCGACAGCCTGCTCGGGAGCGATGGTCCGAGCTTCAGCAATGCGAAGACGGCGCTGCAGAACCTGATCCATTTCGTGACGCCGGCGGCGGGCAAGGCGGCGGCAGGTGCGGTTTCCGCAGTGGTGCAGCCGGGCGCGCAAGCATCGGCCCCGCCTCCGTCGACGGCATCAGGCGCGATGGCATCCGGGCCGCTGCAAAGCCGGGCCCAGGCCCTGGCCCAGTTGCGCGCGGTGGCCGAGTTCTTCCGCCATACCGAGCCGCACAGCCCGGTCGCCTATCTGGCCGACAAGGCGGCCAGCTGGGGCGAGCAGCCGCTGCACGTGTGGCTCAAGATGGTGGTCAAGGATGCGGCTGCGCTGTCCCATGTCGACGAACTGCTGGGAATCGAGCGGAAAGGGAACACGGAGGGATGAAATAATCTTTCACGAAAGGCGCTTCCATGAAAGATTATTGCAGGGCAGTCGCGAGGCCGCCCTGTCTGTTTTGCCGAGCCGGCTTATTCGGCTGGCTTGTCGGCAGGCGCCGCCGCCTTGCCCATGCCGGGATTCACGAGCGAAGACGCCTTGGCGATCTGCTCTTCCACATTCTGCACCGCCTGGCGCGTAGCTTGCGTCACCTGCTCGTAGCCCTTGAAGGCATTGTCGATGGCGGCCTTGATGATCTCGACCGCGTTCTCCGAACCCGGCTTCACGTTTTGCGTGACGTCGTAGATCAGCGCCGACAGCGTGCTTTTCGCTTCCGCCACGTGCACATCGGCCGCGCGCCGGAACTCGCTCTGCATCTCGTCGATGATGGTCTTCAGCTGGGCGCGGTACTCGGCGCTGTCGGTGGCGCCCGGCGCCATGCGGGCCGACAGGGCGTCGAAGGCGGCGCGGGCGTCGCGCGCCTGGCTCAGGTCGCGGCTGGCGGCGAGGGTCTGGTCCATCGTATTGCGTGCGGTCGCCATGTTCAGCGCGACGACTTGTTCGAGGCCTTTGACGGTTTTATTGGCAAGCATGTCGAAGGTCTGCATCTGCAGGTCGAACAAGGTCTTGGTGGCGCTGGCGAATTGCTCTGGGCTCGTGAACATCAATGTCTCCTCGGTATAGGTATGGAACGACGGACGACGTGCTGGCACACATGCTGGCTCAGTTTGTAGAACGAGCAGCCTATTATTTAGCAACGATGAGCTTTTCGCAACGGGCGTCCCGATACGGGCCGGTGGCGCGTTCCCAGCCGGAGCCGAGCGGGGTTTGCGAACAGGCCAGCGCACCGTTGGCCTTGCTGCGCCACTGGAACCAGGGAGCGGGCTTGGCCAGGGCGCTGGCGCAGACGGCGGCGACAAGGCAGCCGCAGACGAACGATGAGATTTTCATGTGAAGCCGAGCATAGCACAGGCCGCTCTCAGCCATCCGTTCTTGTGCTTCCCATGATGGGAAGGTGTATGCTTTTCGCTCGACTGGAGAACAAGGAATGGACAGCATGAATATCGGCGACGCCGCCCGCGCTTCTAGCGTATCGGCCAAGATGATCCGCCATTACGAATCGATCGGCCTGATTGGCGCCGCGCGCCGCACCGATGCCGGGTATCGGGTGTATTCGGCGCAAGATGTGCAGGTGCTGCAATTCATCCACCGCGCCCGCGCGCTCGGCTTTTCGCTGGACCAGATCCGCGATTTGCTGGCGCTATGGCAGGACAAGGGCCGTGCAAGCAGCGACGTGCGGGCGTTGGCGCGTGCACATATCGATGAATTGAACCGCAAGATCGCGGAAATGGAGGCGATGCGGCGTACGCTCGAGCGGCTGGCGGCGTCATGTCATGGCGATAGCCGGTCGGATTGCCCGATCCTGGATGACCTGGCGGCGCAATAGGGAAGTAGAAATGAAAAACGCCGCAAACCTTGGATAAGGATTGCGGCGTTTTGCACCGGATAACCGGGAAAAGCCTTTGGTGCCCACGGAGGGACTCGAACCCCCACACCTCGCGGCACATGGACCTGAACCATGCGCGTCTACCAATTCCGCCACGTGGGCCCTACGGTACTGCTCAATACTGCTAACACTGATCTACCTTCCGCGTGGGCACGGAGTGCCCACCCTACGATCAATGGTACTGCTTACTGCTGCGGTTTGCTGCCAGTAGAGTGGTGCCCACGGAGGGACTCGAACCCCCACACCTCGCGGCACATGGACCTGAACCATGCGCGTCTACCAATTCCGCCACGTGGGCCCTACGGTACTGCTCAATACTGCTAACACTGATCTACCTTCCGCGTGGGCACGGAGTGCCCACCCTACGATCAATGGTACTGCTTACTGCTGCGGTTTGCTGCCAGTAGAGTGGTGCCCACGGAGGGACTCGAACCCCCACACCTCGCGGCACATGGACCTGAACCATGCGCGTCTACCAATTCCGCCACGTGGGCACTGATGCTGCTAACTTCATTTTTGCGTTACCTTGACGGTATCGCGGTACAACAAACTGCGGAGTACTGCCAGTAGCTGGTGCCCACGGAGGGACTCGAACCCCCACACCTCGCGGCACATGGACCTGAACCATGCGCGTCTACCAATTCCGCCACGTGGGCACTGATGCTGCTAACTTCATTTTTGCGTTACCTTGACGGTATCGCGGTACAACAAACTGCGGAGTACTGCCAGTAGCTGGTGCCCACGGAGGGACTCGAACCCCCACACCTCGCGGCACATGGACCTGAACCATGCGCGTCTACCAATTCCGCCACGTGGGCATTGTTACTGCTTGCTGCTCATTTACTGCTTTACTGCTGAAGCTGATACAATATCAGGCTTTCCTATTTTTCGCTAGATCAACTTTCGCTGTCTTACGTAGAACCTCCTGATGCTGCACCTTCTTTTTCTTTCGCTTCAACATGTGTCGTTGCGAGAGAGCCGAGATTATAGCGGAAGGATTGCAAAAGTCAAAGACTCTCCTGCAAGGGTATAACGGACCCTGCAGCACACAGAAATGACCGCACCGAAATGACCGACAAAGCGCCGGCCCATTTCCCTGGCTAATCAGCCCGCGTCCCAATTCGCTCTATATAGCGCCACGCAGCACGCTTCGTTAGGCGAATCACCCGGTCCTCCGTTACACTACGCCTGTCAAGGTGTCAATCCAACCATGGTGCCGGCCGCTCCGGCGCTTATACAGAAGAATTCAAGAAACCGATTTGAAGCAACCTACTCATACTATTCCTAGCCGCGAGGAAATCCTCGGCGTCTTCCGCGATGCCGGTACCCCACTCGACGCGGCCACTCTCGCCCGTGCCCTGAAGGTCAAGCCCGCCGCCCAGGAAGTCCTGGGACGCCGCCTGAACGCCATGCAGCGCGACGGCCAGATCAACGCCGGCGACGACGGCATCTATTCGCTGGCCGACAGCGGCGGCTTCATCGCCGGCCGCATCGCCGCGCACCGCGACGGCTTCGGCTTCGTGATCCCCGAGGAACCCGGTCCCGATCTCTTCCTGAACGACAAGGAAATGCAGAAAGTGCTGCATGGCGACCGCGTGCTGGCCAAGGTGGTCGGCACGGACCGCCGCGGCCGTCCGGAAGGCACCATCGTCGAGGTCGTCGAACGCGCGAATACCCATATCATCGGCCGCCTGCTGAACGAAGGCGGCGTCTGGATCGTGGCTCCGGAAGACCAACGCATGAACCAGGACGTGCTGGTTGCCGGCGGTCCGGGCAAGGCGAAAGCCGGCCAGGTCGTGAGCGTGGAACTGATCGAGCAGCCGGCGCGCTTCCAGCAGCCGACGGGCCGCATCGTCGAAGTGCTCGGCGAGCTGGACGACCCGGGCATGGAAATCGAAATCGCCGTGCGCAAGTTCGGCGTGCCGCACGTGTTCTCGCCAAACGCGCTGAAGCAGGCCAACAAGCTGCCGAACGAAGTGCGCGACCCGGACCTGATGGACCGCGTCGATTTGCGCGACGTGCCGCTGGTGACCATCGACGGCGAAGACGCGCGCGACTTCGACGACGCCGTCTACTGCGAACCGGTCAAGCTGGGCCGCGAGCGCGGCTACCGCCTGCTGGTGGCGATCGCCGACGTCAGCCACTACGTCAAGCCGAACGATTCGCTCGACGCCGACGCCATCGAGCGCAGCACCTCGGTGTATTTCCCGCGCCGCGTGATCCCGATGCTGCCAGAGAAGCTGTCGAACGGCCTGTGCTCGCTGAACCCGGCCGTCGACCGCCTGACCCTGGTCTGCGACATGGTCGTGACAGCCAAGGGCGAAGTCACGGCTTACCAGTTCTATCCGGCCGTGATCCACTCGGCCGCGCGCCTGACCTATAACCAGGTCGCCGCCGTGCTGGCCGATCCGCAAGGCGAGGAAGCGCAAGCGCGTCCGGCCATCGTGCCGCACCTGCTGAACTTGAACGAAGTCTTCCACGCCCTGCTGGGCGCGCGCCAGGAACGCGGGGCCATCGATTTCGAGACTACCGAGACCTACATCGTCTGCAACCCGATGGGCAAGATCGAGAAGATCATCCCGCGTACCCGCAACGATGCGCACCGCCTGATCGAGGAGTGCATGCTGGCCGCCAACGTGTGCGCCGCCGACCTCCTGATCCGCCACAAGCACCCGGGCACCTTCCGCATCCACGCGGTGCCGACCGAGGAAAAGCTGAACCAGCTGCGCACCTTCCTCAAGCAGACCGGCCTGAACCTGGGCGGCGGCAACAAGCCGAGCGCCTCGGACTACGCCGCCGTGATGCGCGAGATCAAGGAGCGCCCGGACGCGGCCCTGCTGCAGACCATGCTGCTGCGCTCGATGCAGCAAGCCGTCTACAGCCCGGACAACGTCGGCCACTTCGGCCTGGCCTACGAGGCCTATGCCCACTTCACCAGCCCGATCCGCCGCTATCCCGACCTGCTCACGCACCGTGCGATCAAGGCGATCTTGCTGGGCAAGCGCTACGAGCCGAAGGGCCTGGACGTGTCGAAGCTGAACACGACCGTCTCGAACGCCACCCGCAAGCAGGCGGCGAAAGACAAGGCGGAAGGCAAGGCGAAGAACGAAAAAGACCTGACCATCTGGGACGCCCTGGGCGTGCATTGCTCGGCCAACGAGCGCCGTGCCGACGAAGCCTCGCGCGACGTCGAGAACTGGCTGAAGTGCTACTTCATGCAGGACAAGCTGGGCGAATCGTTCACCGGCACCGTGGCCGGCGTGACCACTTTCGGCATCTTCGTGCAGCTCGACGAGCTGTACGTCGAAGGCCTGGTGCACGTCACCGGCCTGGGCCAGGATTACTTCCAGTACGACGAGGCGCGCCACCTGCTGCGCGGCGAGCGTACGGGTAAAACCTTCGGCCTGACCGACCGCGTGACGGTGCAGGTGGCGAAGGTCGACCTGGAAGCACGCAAGATCGACCTGGTGCTGGCGGACGGCGCGAGCGTGAGCGAAGCCCCGGCGCAGGCGCGCCAGCCGGCCCATGCCGACGAAGGCAAGCGCAAGGCCAAGTCCGACATTGCGCGCGACGCCAAGCCGGTGCAGGCGAACGGCAATGGCTCGCGCCTGCAGTTCGACGACATGTTCGAGGCCAAGCCGGCCGGCAAGGGCAAGCGTTCGCGCCGTGCCCGCAAGGAAGCGGCGGAACTGGCGCGCCAGCAGGCAAACGGCGGGCGTGCTCCAGAGCCGCAGGCCGACACCGATGCCGAGACCGCGCCTGTCGAAAGCACCGGCAAGAGCAAGAACAAGCGTTCGCGCAGTGCGCGCCGCAGGGCAGCGGCGGAACGCCAGGCAGCCAGTGCGCAGGCGGCGACCATGCAGCCAGTGACTATGCAGCCGGTAAATGCGCAGCCATCGAATGCGCAGCCGGTCCAGGACGCACAGGTGTACAAGGTCGAGGCGCCGCAGCAGCCCGAGGCGGTTGCACAGCCAGCAGCCAAGCCGGCGCGCAAGGCGAAAGCCAAGCCAGTGCCGGTGGAAGTGGCCGTTCCCGCCGTGGCGCCAGCCCCGGTTGAAGCGGTGGCGCCAGCCGAAGCCCCAGCCAAACCGGCGCGCAAGCGCAAGGCCGCCGCTGCATCGGCCCCGGCCGAGCAGGTGGAAGCCGTGCGTGCGCCGGTCGCCCCGGCAGCGTCGCAGCCTGTAGAGGCCCCGGTGGCCGCAGCACCGAAGCGCACCCGTGCCGCCAAGGCTGTCAAGGCTGTGCTGGAAACCCCGGCCCCGGTGCTGCCAGCCGAGACCGTGGCCGAGGCGGCGCCGGTTGCCGCCAAGCGCACACGCCGCACCAAGGCGGCGGACGTGGCTGCGCAAGCCGCCGAGGCGTCGCCTGGCGCGTCGCCTAGCGCGTCGCCTGGCGTCGCCGAAGCCATCGCCGCAGTCGAGGCGCCGGCCAAGCCGCGCCGCACGCGCGCCGTGAAAGCGGCAGTCGCCGTGGAAGCGGTCGCTGCCCCGGCAGCCGAGCCGGAAGCCAAACCAACGGCGAAGCGTCCAGCGAAACCGGCAGCGAAAGCTGCGGCGAAGCCTGTCGCACAACCAGTCGCACAACCCGCAGCAACCCCGAAGAGCGCCGCCGCCAAGAGCAGCGCCAAGAAGAAGCCGGCCGCCGAGGCCGACACCGCATCCAAAACGAGCAAGAAAAGAAGTAAAGCATGAAGAATAAAATGATTTTCGGTTTCCACGCGGTGACGTCGCGCCTGCGCCATGAAGCCCAGTCCGTGGAAGAAATCTTCGTCGACGCCGAGCGCAACGACGCACGGATGAAGGCCCTGATCGCGAACGCCAAGGAAGCCGGCGTACGCGTGATGCCGGTCGAAGCCAGCCGTCTCGACAAGATCGTCGGCACCCGCCGTCACCAGGGCGTGATCGCTTTCGCCAGCCAGCTGGCGCTGGCGCGCAACCTCGACGAGCTGCTCGATGCCATCGAGGGTCCGCCGCTGCTGCTGATCCTGGACGGCATCACCGACCCGCACAACCTGGGCGCCTGCCTGCGCGTGGCCGACGGCGTCGGCGCGCACGCGGTCATCGTGCCGAAGGACCGTGCGGTCGGCCTGAACGCCACCGCGGCGAAGGTCGCCAGCGGCGCCGCCGAGACCGTGCCCTACATCACGGTCACGAACCTGGCGCGCACCATGCGCGACCTGAAGGAGCGCGGCATCTGGCTGATCGGCACCTCGGACGACGCCGACAAGGGCCTGTACGAAGCCGACTTCACCGGCCCGATCGCGCTGGTGATGGGTTCGGAAGGCGAGGGCATGCGCCGCCTCACCCGCGAAACCTGCGACCTGCTGGTCAACATCCCGATGCTCGGTTCGGTCGAGAGCCTGAACGTGTCGGTGGCCTCGGGCGTCTGCCTGTACGAGGCACGCCGCCAGCGCGGCATCTGATGGTGCGCGCCGCGCGGCGCGTTTGCGGCATCTCCCACCGATGCCGTTAAGTTGTCTCTCGGCAACTTGATCGTTTCCCATGGTCGCATAATGGGGCTTCCTTCCGAAGTCCATGCGTCCATGCGGAGCCGTTCATGACCACGTTCTATCGTCCCTCGGGCCGGGTGCCCGCCACCCTGCTGCCTGTCTTCCTGCTGGCCCTGCTGGCGCTCCTGCCGCTGGCCTCGGCCTATGTCTGGCTGATTACCCGCGCACCGCTGGTGATCAATGTCTTCCTTGCCTTCTGCTATGCCGGCTGCGTCGGCATCCTGGCGAGCGTCGTCGCGGCGCGTGCCAAGGTGCGCAACCCGGAATGGATGCGCAGGGCGGGCATCGTGCTCGCGCTCGCCGCCTGGTATTGCCAATGGGCGGCATGGATCGCCGTCACCTCGGTGCGCGAATCGCCGCAGTTTGCCGGCATGGCGCCTGCCGGCCTGTTCTGGAGCACGCTCGCCGATCCGATCGCGATGGCGCGCTTCATGTTCGAACTCGCAACGAGCGGCAGCCTGCACCTGGGCCAATGGCGGGTGCCGGCCGTCGTGCTGGCCCTGATCTGGCTGGGCGAACTAGGGATCCACGTGCCGATGGCGCCGGCGCTGGGCCGCATGCGCGCGCAGCAGCCGTTCTGCGAGGCCTCCGGCGCCTGGGCAAAGGAGATCACGGTGCCGCAGCGCTTTGCGCCGCTGGACGACGAGGACGTGCAGGCGCTGCTGGACGATCCGGCCGGCCTGGCCCGGAACCTGCATCCGGTGCCGGCGGATGCGGCCGATTACGCCGAAGTGCTGCTGTACCGCTGCCAGGAAAAGGGCCCCTACCTTTCGATCATCGCCATCGCGACCCACGAGGGCGAGCGTGGACGCAGCGAGCAGAAGAAAACCCTGCTGTTCGAGTACCTGCGCCTGGACGGCGTGGACCTCGACGCGCTGCTCGCGCGCTGGGCCGCGGCGGGGCAGGGCGCGCAAGAGCAGCCGGTGCCGCCGGCGCTGGCCGCCGCGCTGGCCCACCTCCAGGACGATCGCTATGCCGAAGCGCTCGCCGCCGCTGCGGCGCATACCGGCGCAGCCGATCCCGCGCTGCGTGCGGACGCACTGCGCATCTGCGCCATCGCCTGCTCGCGCCTGGCGCGCTGGAGCGAGGCGCTGGCCTACTGGCGCGATCTGTTCGGCGAGGAAGACTCGGCGCACAATGCCCTGCAGGTGGCGACCAGCGCCGTCATGGCCGGCCAGCTGGCCCTCGGCGTCGAATGGATCGACACCTGCTCGGCGCGCAACGCAAGTACCCGCGACATGCCGGCCATGCAGATCCTGACCGCCTTCGTCACCGCACTCGGCCACGCCGGCGAGCGCCATGCCGCCATGCCCTATCTGGAGCAGATCCGCCAGCTCTATGCCGATCTCGGCAACACCGATTCGACCTTCCTGCACCTGCGCGGCCTTCCTTTCTTCAGCGCCTTCCTGGCCAATACGCGGCCTTTCGTGCACGCGGTGCTCGGCGACGAACGCGGCCGCGAATGGTATGCCGCACTCGGCCCCAGCCTGGATGCCGGCGGACGCCAGGAACTCGACGCCTGGCTGCAGGCCGAGTTCGGCGAGGAAGTGCCGCACTGAAGCGCGCGGCGGCCGGCGTGGAAAACCGGCCCTCGCCAAGCACACGGCGCGCGGATAAGCTACCATTGCCGCTGTTTCGCTTATGTATTGATTATGTTTTCCTTCCTGCGCGAAGATATTCGCAACATCATCGAACGCGACCCGGCCGCCCGTAACGGCTGGGAAGTGCTCACCTGCTATCCCGGCCTGCACGCCATCGTCCTGCACCGCTGGGCGCATGCCTGCTGGCGCATGAACCTGAAATGGCTGGGGCGCTTCGTCTCGCACATCGCGCGCATCTTCACCGGCATCGAGATCCACCCCGGCGCCACCATCGGCCGCCGCGTCTTCATCGACCACGGCTTCGGCGTGGTGATCGGCGAGACCGCCGTGGTCGGCGACGACTGCACCATCTACCAGGGCGTGACCCTGGGCGGCACCACCCTGGTGGCCGGCACCAAGCGCCATCCGACGCTCGAGCGCGGCGTGATCGTCGGCGCCGGCGCCCAGGTACTGGGCGCGTTCACGGTCGGCGAGTTCGCCAAGATCGGCTCGAACGCGGTGGTCGTGAAACCGGTCCCGGCCGGCGCCACGGCGGTCGGCAACCCGGCCCACATCATGCGCAAGGAAGACCAATCGCAGTCGAGGAGTGCACGCATGTTCGCCGCCTATGGCGTCACGCCGAACGGCGACGACCCCTTGTCGAAGGCCCTGCGCGGCTTGATCGACCACGTGGCGCGCCAGGACGAGCAGCTGGAACGCCTGACGGCGACCATCAAAGCGGCCGGCATCGCCTGTCCGAACGTGCGCGAGGGTGATAAACTCGATTCGGCCGAACTGAACCGGCTGGTCGACTGAGGAACCGATGACTGAAGAAACCAAGGATGTGCTGGATCCGTTCGAGATCCGCGTGCTCGCGGTGCTCGCCGAAAAGGAAGCGCTGACGCCCGATAACTACCCGATGTCGCTGAACGCGATCGTCACCGGCTGCAACCAGCTCTCGAGCCGCGACCCGGTGATGCAGCTGTCCGAGGACACTGTCCAGGACACCCTGCAGCGCCTGATCGAACGGCGCCTGGTGAACGGCATCACCCAGGCCGGCGCGCGCGTGACGAAGTACGAACACCGCATGCGCATCAAGTGGACGCTGGAGCAGGACAAGGTCGCGGTGCTGACCGTGCTGATGCTGCGCGGCCTGCAGACGGCCGGCGAGATCCGCACCCGCACCGGGCGCCTGCACGAATTCAAGAGCGTCGGCGAGGCGGAAAGCGCGCTGCAGTTCCTGATCGATAAATACCCGCCGCTGGTGGCGAAGCTGGAACGCGCTCCGGGCACCAAGGAATCGCGCTATGGCCAGCTGCTGGGCGGCGAGATTTCGACCGCGCGCGATGATTCAGCTTTCGGCGCGGCCTTTGGCGCCGCCGCCAGCCCGGCAAGCGCGCCGGGCAGCCGCGTCGGCCAGCTGGAAGCCGAAGTGGCGGCCCTGCGCGCCGAGGTCAGCGACCTGAAGGCCCAGTTCGAGGCCTTCCGCCAGCAGTTCCAGTAAGCTTCAGCGCCCTGCCTGCGCCCCGGCCCGGTCGGCCGCGGCGATCACCTTCTTCACGGCCGCAATCACCAGCTCGGGCTCTTCCAGCTGGATGTTGTGGCCGCTCTTCGACGTCAGCACCTGCGAACCACGGCTGAACTGGCGCACGAAGTCCGCATGCAGCTTTTCCTTGATGGCCACGGCCTGCGGCGTCTCCAGGAAGAATTCCGGCTTGTCCGCCTGCTGGGTCGAGGTCAGCACCACGACCGGCACGTCGGGCAGCTTGCCCGCGAAGGGCAGCTTGCCGCTGTCGAGCACCGGCTGCAGCAGCTGCAGTTCGGGCTGGAACTTGGGCGGAACGATGGCCGCAAAGGCGCGCTCGTCGGCCGCCGCGCGTTCGGCGTCGAGCCGGCGCAGGGCGGGGTTGAAGCCTTCGTCGCTCGGGTCGACCAGCACCATGCCGGCCACCTGTTCCGGGTGGCGCGCGGCGAAGGAACGCACCAGCAGGCCGCCATACGAATGCCCGACCAGCACGAAGGGCGGCGCCAGCTTGGCGCTGGCGATCAGCCCCTCCAGTTCGAGCGTGCTTTGTTCGATCGTGCGCGGCTCGGGCCGGGCCTCGGACATGCCGTGGCCGGCGCGCGAATAGGCCACCGCGCGCGCCGACTTCGCCACTTCCGGCGCCACCTTGCGCCAGGCGCGCAGGTCGGTGCCGAAGCCGGATTCGAAGATCACGGTGTAGCGGCCGCTCCCCAGGCTGGCCATCTGCATGTGATACGGCCTGGCGCCGACAGCGATTTGTTCGCTGGCCAGGGTGGCGGGCGCTTGCGCCTGGGCCAGGGCGCAGCAGCCCAGGGCCGCGGCGGCAAGCAGGGTAGGGAACAGGTTCTTCATCGTCGTCTCTTTTCGTTCTATGTGATGCGTGATGTGGCGCTTCAGGGCGCGGGTGCCCCCGGCGCCGGCGCAAACTCCAGTTCGACCAGCGCATCGTCGCCCCAGGACGTGTCGCCCAGCGCCACGCTGAAGCGGTCGCCGTCGGTTTTCAACAGCTTGCTGCGGTTTCCCTCTTGCAGGATCGCCCCGACCAGCGGCGCGTCGCTGTCGAAGCCCCAGTCCGGCATCGCTTCCTTGTGCGTGAAATTGCACCAGTCGCGGGTCAGCAGGAGGCTGTTGATCGTCAGCACCCAGAACAGCGGAATCTCTTCCTTGGCGATGGCGACCATGGTCTTGCATTCCAGCCGCAGGTCGCCCAGGCGCCGCACGTTGGCCGGCAGGCCAGGTGTGCGCACGTCGGGATGGATGCGGTAGAACTTGCGCTTCTGGTTCAGCACGACTTCGCCGTGCGCATCCTCGGCCGCTTCGCTGCGCGGCACGCTGAAGCGGTGGCTGGCGTCGAGGTCGAGCGGCAGGATGAAGTCATGGTCGCCTTCGATCCGCACGCGCGGCGCTTGCGGCAGGCCGGCGCCGCCGCGCGGCCGGATCCGGAAGCGCAGCTCCGCCACGTTCGGCGCCAGCGCGTGGTGCTGGTCGAAGCTGTCCAGCCCGGCCAGCACGGCCTTGTAGGTGTGGATCTCCGGGTTGCGGATCGCGTTGACCTTCACGGTATCCGGCTCGTCGATGCCCGGCACGGCGGCCGCCGGGCCAGCGGCGAGCAGGGCGGCCAGGGCACAAGCGGGAAGGGCGCGGCGCACGATCGTCCCCTCAGCCTTCATCGCGCCAGCGGCGCAGGCGCACGGCGCCGAGGATCATCGCCACCCCGGCCGCCGCGCCGACCCACAGTTCCGGCCGCGCCAGGCTGCCCCAGGAAGCGCCGAGCACCGACAGCAAGTCCACGCCGTGCCCGCCGTTGACCGGCATCGCGGTGCCGCCGTCCATGAACCAGGCGCCGGGCACCAGGCCGAGCAGCAGGGTCTCGAGCACGTTGTTGACGATCCAGTCGGCGTGGATGGTGCTGCCGTACAGGGCCAACAGGTAGTCCATCCATTTCAGCAGGACGGCGACGATCAGCGGCAGGCCGACGGCCCACAGGAAAACCTTCGATTTCGCCCAGCTCGACACCAGCAGCAGCCAGCCGGCGGTCGGCAGCGCCCACAGCACATACACCGGGATCATGGCCAGCAGGTAGACCGGCGACAGGTAGAGGTTGACGTTGCTGAGCACCGGGCCGAACAGGTTCACGCCCTGGGCGCTGACGGCGACCCCGGCCAGCATCAGGATCAGGAAGGCGGCCGCGCTGGCGATGCCGACCGTGATCACCGGCGCCAGCACCAGTCCGGTCAGCAGTTTCGACAGCACCGTCGTCGAGTCGGAAATCGGCAGCGACTTCCAGAACAGGATGCTGCGGTCGCGCCGGTCGTCGTAGAGCGCCGCGAGGAAGTAGAAGAAGGCGACCGTCGGCAGCACGATGAAGACCGGGGCGCCGACCGCGATGTAGTTATTCGCGGCCACGCTGGCCATCTCGGTGCGGCTGTGGCGCGTGGCCAGGTCCGCCATCTGCGAACGGTGCACTTCCTCGCCGCCGACGCGCACCGTGATGCTGTCGCCGTTCATCCTGCCGCTGGAGACGCCGTAGCCGACCACGCCCGCCACCAGCACCACCATGATCACCGCCGCGATCAGCGGCGCCCACACGAAGCCGCCCTTGTGTTCCCAGAACTCGCGGCGCAGCAGCCATTTCATCGTATTCATGCGTAGGTTCCTTTCATCGTTGCCACGAACAGGTCGGCCACGCTCGGATTGCGCGTTTCGCCGAGGGCGGCCAATTGGGCGCGCGAGACGCCGTCGAACAGCATTACCGACTTGCCGAACACGGTGCGCTGGTCGATCGGCTGCAGCGCATTCGCCGCGTTCACCTTGTCGGCCGGGACCATGACTTCGACATAGCGCTCGCCGACTTCGTCCATCGAGGCGGCCAGCACGATGCGGCCGTCGCGGATGAACATCAGGTCGGTCAGGATGTGCTCGACTTCCTCGACCTGGTGGGTGGTGATGACAATGGTCTTGTTCTCGTCAAAATAGTCTTCCAGCAGGTTCTGGTAGAACTGCTTGCGGTACAGGATATCCAGGCCCAGGGTCGGCTCGTCGAGCACGAGGAGCTTGGCGTCGATGGCCATCACCAGCGCCAGATGCAGCTGGACGATCATGCCCTTCGACATCTGCTTGACCTTCATCTCCGGTTTCAGCCGGGTATTCGCGATGTAGCGCTCGGCGCGGCTGCGGTCGAAGCGCGGGTGGATGCCGGCCACGAAATCGACGGCGTCGCGCACCCGCAGCCAGCGCGGCAGGATCGCCACGTCGGCGATGAAGCAGACATCCTGCATCAGGGCGTCGCGCTGGGTGCGCGGGTCCAGGCCCATCACGCGCAACTCGCCCTCGAAAGGAATCAGGCCGAGGGCCGCCTTCAGGGTGGTGGTCTTGCCGGAACCGTTGGGGCCGATCAGGCCGACGATGCGCCCGGCCGGAATCTCGAAGTCGATGCCGTCCACGGCGGTCTGCTTGCCGTACTTCTTGGTCAGGTTTTTCGCGGAGATGACGGCGTTCATGCTGTTCCTCCCGGCTGCGCGGTGTGCAGCAACTGCTCGACGCTCAGGCCGAGCTGGCGGATGCGCTCGACCATGGCCGGCCATTCCTCGCTCAGGAAGCGCTCGCGTTCGCTTGCGAGCAGTTTCTCGCTTGCTCCTTCGGTAACGTACATGCCAATTCCCCTTCGTTTTTCTACTAGGTTTTCGTCGACCAGCTCCTGGTAAGCCTTGGAGACGGTGATCGGGTTGAGTTGGTATTCGGCCGCGATCTGGCGGACCGAGGGCAGGGCGTCGCCGGCTTTCAGGACCCCGTCGAGCATCATGCCGATGACGCGGTCCTTCAACTGGCGGTAGATCGGTGCGTTGTCGTTCCAGCCGATGTTCATGTCCGGCCTCCCTGTCGTGCTGCCTTGGCGGCTCCCTGCAGCGCTACATGTTTCTGCATGTCTGGCTCCTGGTGGATGAATGCGTTGGTGTTGTAGTGGAGTATGACACCAGCATTCCAGTCAACGAGCGGAATGCGACGAGCTGCATAAAAACGGGGGTATACGGCAGGAATGGCGCGCTGGGCCGTGCGATGGCCGCGGCCTGCGCGGCGCCAGATGCGATGGAATGGGCACGACGGATCCTCTTGCGCGGGCTGTGAACCAGCTGGCAATGATAGAGGATTTGCTTGCGAGAAAACTAACGAACTATTGCCAAAAGCAAATTATTTTATCGGAGCGGGGATTCAGGCCGGCCGGCCGTCGAGTCCGCAACGCTGGATGGCACCGTCGCCGTCGATGGCGATCCAGCCGCCGCGCGCCGGTTCGGCATCCAGTTCCCAGTCCGGCAGCACGTAGCGCAAACGCGCGCCGTGCCGGTGAACGGCGGGGCGGTGGGTGTGTCCGTGGATCAGCACCTGCGCACCGGTAGCGTCGAACACGGCCTCGATGGCATCAGGCGTGACATCCATGATCGCGTAGGACTTGGTGGTGTGGGCTTCGCGGCTGCCTTCGCGCAGGCCGGCGATGATGGTCTTGCGCTGCGCGAGCGGCATGGACAGGAATTGCCCTTGCCAGGCTTTCTCTCGCACCATGGCGCGAAATTCCATGTATTTGGTGTCGAGCGTGCATTCGGCGTCGCCGTGCACGAGGGCGATGCGCTGGCCGCCAATATCGATGACGTACGGTTCCTGCAGCAGGGTCAGCCCGGCGGCATCGGCAAAGCCTTGCCCGACCAGGAAGTCGCGGTTGCCGGCCATCCAGAACAACGCGACGCCGTCGTCGGCGAGCGTACGCAATGCGGCAACGATGCGGGCGTTGAAAGGCGTGTCGAGATCGTCGTCGCCGGCCCAGTATTCGAAGATGTCGCCCAGCAGGTAGAGCTGGCGGGTCTGGCGCCCGTGTTCTTCCAGGAAGCGGAAGAAGGCATCGAGGGTGCGCGGATGGGATTCCTGCAGGTGCAGGTCGGAAATGAAAAGCGCGAGCGTGCGCGCGGGAGTGGACATGGTGCTGGTGTTCTGGTTCCCGCGCGCCTGTTACTGATTACTGAACGACTTCGATCTTCTCGATGATGACCGGCTCGGCAGGCACGTCGGAATGCATGCCCGAACGCGAGGTGGCGACGGTGTTGATGGCGTCGACGACTTCGGTGCCCTGGGTGACTTTGCCGAACACGGCGTAGCCCCAGCCGTCCTGGCCCGGGTAGTTCAGGAAGTCGTTGTTCTTGGTGTTGATGAAGAACTGGGCCGATGCCGAGTGCGGCGCCGAGGTACGGGCCATGGCGATGGTGTACTTGTCGTTCTTCAGGCCGTTCTTGCCTTCGTTTTCGACGGTGGCGTCGGTGGCTTTCTGTTTCATGCCCGGCTCGAAACCGCCGCCCTGGATCATGAAGTCCTTGATCACGCGGTGGAAGATCGTGTTCGTGAAGTGACCTTGTTCAACGTATGCCAGGAAGTTGGCAACGGTCTTGGGCGCCTTTTCGGCGTCCAGCTCGACGGTGATGTTGCCCTTGTTGGTGGTCATGAGTACGGAGGTCATGTAGTGTCCTTTTCTGATGAAATGCGAATGGGATGCGAAATGTGCAACCGTTATTTTACAAGCTTATCGCCGGTGAGGATGGTCGCGTTCTGAATCACCACCGGCACGACCGGCACATTCTGCATGCCGCGCACGTCGTCGACCATCACATTCTTGATCTTGTCGACCGTTTCCTGGCCCTTCACCACGCGCCCGAACACCGCGTAACCGTGGCCATCCTGGCCCGGATAATCGAGGCCGGCATTGTCGTTGGTGTTGATGAAGAACTGCGAGGTGGCCGAGTTCGGATTGTCGGTGCGCGCCATGGCCACCGTGTACGGCTTGTTCGACAGCCCGTTCCGGGCTTCGCTGGCGATCGGTTTGCGCACACCCGGCTTGTCGATCAGTTTCTCGGTGTAGCCGCCGGCCTGGATCATGAAGTCGGTAATGACGCGGTGGAAGACCGTGCCTTTATAGAAGCCAGACTTCACGTATTGGAGGAAGTTGGCGGTGCTTTTCGGCGCCTTTTCCTGGTCGAGTTCGATGACGATCTCGCCCATCGTGGTTTTCAGCGAAACCTGGGGATTCTCGAAGGCGAGGGCGCTGCCGCAGAGCATCAGGGCGGCGCCGGCGGCGGCCACCTGCATCAGCAGGCGGCGGGGTGGGTGGGCAAAGCTGGTCTTCAAAGGCGTCTCCTCGGTGGACGTGGCGCAAAGCCGTGTCAAGTCTTTTGCAGAAAAATAAACCTGAGCCGTAGGCGGCCAGTCGGGATTTTATCAATGCTATACTTTGCGCAGAACGTCCCATTCTATCAAGAAGAACAACAACGAGGGTCTTGACGATCTCGACGCAAAGCACCACCTCCCGGCGCGCGCTCCTTTTGGTGCTGTGCCCGGCCTTCGCTTGCTCGGGTGTCCCGTCCCCTCAGTTTCATCATCACCAATGAGCCAATTAAAGATCTACAACACGCTGGCGCGCGAAAAACAGGTATTTGTCCCGATGGAGGCCGGCAAGGTCGGCATGTATGTCTGCGGCATGACCGTCTACGACTACTGCCACGTCGGCCACGCGCGCATGATGATGGCCTTCGACGTCATCTACCGCTGGCTCATGGAATCCGGCTACGAGGTCAAGTATGTCCGTAACATCACGGACATCGAAGACAAGATCATCAAGCGCGCCGGCGAAAACGGCGAAACCATGTCCTCGCTGGTGAACCGCTTCACCCGCTACATGGACGAAGACACCGAGGCGCTGGGCATCCTGCCGCCGAACTTCGTGCCGCGCGCCACCGAACACGTGCCGGGCATGCTGTCGATCATCGACATGCTCGAAGCGAAAGGCCTGGCCTACCGCAGCGACGACGGCGACGTCAACTTCGCCGTGCGCGATTTCGACGGCTACGGCAAGCTGTCCGGCAAGTCGCTCGACGACCTGCGCGCCGGCGAGCGCGTCGACGTGAACACCGGCAAGCGCGATCCGCTCGACTTCGTGCTCTGGAAAGCCGCCAAGGAATCCGAACCCGAGGAAGCGAAGTGGGATTCGAAATGGGGACGCGGCCGCCCGGGCTGGCACATCGAGTGCTCGGCCATGTCGTGCGCGCTGCTGGGCGAACATTTCGACATCCACGGCGGTGGCCAGGACCTGCAGTTCCCGCACCACGAAAACGAGATCGCCCAGAGCGAAGGCGCGTTCGGCGGCCCGATGGTGAACTACTGGATACACAACGGATTCGTGCGCGTGGATAACGAAAAGATGTCCAAGTCCCTGGGCAACTTCTTCACCATCCGCGACGTGCTCAAGAAATACGATGCCGAAGTCATCCGCTTCTTCATCCTGCGCTCGCACTACCGCAGCCCGCTGAATTACTCGGACGTGCACATCGACGACGCCAAGGCCGCGCTGACGCGCCTGTACACGGCGCTCGCCGACATCGACCTGGGCAGCGCGCCCGTGGCGGTCGACTGGGACGAGGAACACGCCGTGCGCTTCCGCGAAGCGATGGACGACGACTTCAACACGCCGCTGGCCGTGGCCGAGCTGTTCGACCTGGCAAGCGAAGTCAACCGCACCAAATCGGTGGGCACCGCGCGCCAGCTGAAGGCGCTGGCCGGCGTGCTCGGCCTGCTCGAACGCGCACCGCAGGACTTCCTGCAAGCCGGCGTGGGCGCAGGCGAGGGCGGCCTCGACGAAACCCGGATCGCTACGCTGATCGCGCAGCGCGCCGCCGCCAAGAAAGCGCGCAACTTCGCCGACGCCGACCGCATCCGCACCGAACTGACTGCCGCCGGGATCATCCTCGAAGACAAGCCAGACGGCACGACGAATTGGCGCCGCGCATAATGGCAGCCGAACAGGACAAGGGCGGACTCGGCGCACCCGCGCCGGAACTCGACGTTCCCGCGTACTGGGCCGAGGCCAAGGCGGAGCTGATGCGGCGCGACCGCATCATGAAGCGCCTGATCCCGCAGATCGGCGACATGCACCTGAAGGGCCACCCCGACCCGTTCACGACGCTGGCGCGTTCCATCGTCGGCCAGCAGGTCACGCCGAAAGCCGCCGACGCCGCCTGGACCAAGCTCGGCCTGGCCTGCCCGAAACTGACCCCGGCGCAAGTGATCAAGCTCGGCGCCGAGGGGCTGGCCGCCTGCGCCCTGTCGAAGCGCAAGACCGAATACATCCTCGACCTGGCCGACCACTTCAAGGCCAAGCGCGTGCATGCGAACCTGTGGTCGCAGATGGACGACGAGGCCGTCATTGCCGAGCTGGTCCAGATCCGCGGCATCAGCCGCTGGACAGCCGAGATGTTCTTGATATTTAATCTGCTCCGGCCGAACGTCCTGCCCCTGGATGACGCCGGCCTGATCCAGGGCATCAGCCAGAATTATTTTTCCGGCGAGCCGGTTTCGCGCAGCGATGCGCGCGAAGTCGCAGCCAATTGGGAACCCTGGCGCACCGTTGCCACCTGGTACCTGTGGCGCAGTCTCGACCCCGCAAATGGGGCCGATGGCGCGTCCGATACGGTCTAGGCTGCGGTAGAATAGCGCCGAAACAGGCACCGAGTGCCGCCGCCGGCCCCATCGCATGGGGCCCGGCACAGAACAACCCCGGAGGTACAATGACTAAAACAACTTTCCTCAGCTTCGAGCAGCCTATTGCCGAGCTCGATTCGAAAATCGAAGAGCTCCGCTTCGTCCAGGACGATTCGGCCGTCGACATTTCGGAAGAAATCGACCGCCTGGCCAAGAAGAGCCAGCAGCTGACCAAGGATATCTACGCCAAGCTCACGCCATGGCAAGTGTCGCAGATCGCGCGCCACCCGCAGCGTCCCTACACCATGGACTATGTGAACGCGATCTTCACCGACTTCCACGAGCTGCACGGCGACCGTACCTTCGCCGACGACCAGTCGATCATCGGCGGCCTGGCCCGCTTCAACGGCCAGGCCTGCATGGTCATCGGCCACCAGAAGGGCCGCGATACGAAGGAACGCGCGATGCGCAACTTCGGCATGCCCAAGCCCGAAGGCTACCGCAAGGCCATGCGCCTGATGAAGCTGGCCGAAAAATTCAACCTGCCGATCTTCACTTTCGTCGACACCCCGGGCGCCTTCCCCGGCATCGACGCCGAAGAGCGCGGCCAGTCGGAAGCGATCGGCCATAACCTGTACGTCATGGCCGAGCTGAAAGTGCCGCTGATCGCCACCATCATCGGCGAAGGCGGTTCCGGCGGCGCGCTGGCGATTGCCGTCGGCGACGCGGTCCTGATGCTGCAATACGCCACCTACTCGGTGATCTCGCCGGAAGGCTGCGCCTCGATCCTGTGGAAGACCTCGGAACGCGCCTCGGACGCCGCCGATGCCCTGGGCCTGACCGCGCACCGCCTGAAAGCCATGAACGTGATCGACAAGATCATCACCGAACCGCTGGGTGGCGCCCACCGCGATCCGAAAGGCATGGCGCAGATGCTGAAACGCGCCCTGGCCGACACCCTGCGCCAGTTCCAGGGCATGAAGACCAAGGACCTGCTCGAAGCCCGTCACGCGAAACTGATGGCCTACGGTAAGTTCAAGGAAACCCTGCCGACCGAAGAATGATCGGTCTTTCATAGAGAGTTGCAGTGAGCGGTTCTTCAGCCGGGCAAGTCCCGGCCATTGTCGCGCGCGCCCTGGCGGCGCTGCGCGACCAGTTTTCCCCTTCCTCCATCGCCATTGCCTGTAGCGGCGGCCTCGATTCCATCGCCCTGCTGCACCTGGCTTCAAGCTGGTGCCGCCAGCACGGCATTTCCCTGTTCGCTTTCCACGTCCATCATGGCCTGAGCCCGAACGCGGATGGCTGGCTGGCGCAGGTCGAGACCGTTGCCGGCGCGCTCGGCGCCACCGTCGACCATCGCCGCGTGGCGGTGGAGCAGGGCGGTTCCGGCATCGAGGCGGCCGCACGTAAACTCCGTTACCGCGCGCTAGGCGAGATGTGCCGCGCGCATGGCGTGCCGCTGCTGCTGACCGCCCACCACCTTGACGACCAGGCCGAGACCGTGCTGCTGCAGTTGCTGCGCGGTTCGGGCCCGGCCGGCTTGTCGGGCATGGATGCGGCCAACAGCGCGCCCGAATTGCTGGGCAATCCCGACCTGGTGATGGCGCGCCCGCTGCTGCCGCTGGCGCGCGCCGAGCTGGAAGCCTATGCACACGCGCACGGCCTGGCCTGGGTCGAGGATGAATCGAACCTGGACCCGCGCTACGCCCGGAACGCCTTGCGTCACACGGTGATGCCGGCGCTGGCCCAAGCCTTCCCCGGTTTCCAGGCGCGTTTCGCGCGCAGTGCGGCCCATGCGCAGTCGGCCCAGCGCCTGCTCGACGAGCTGGCCGAGCAAGACCTGGCGGCCAGCCTGGTGGACGGCGCCGTCGACGTGGCGCGCCTGCGCGGCATGTCGCTCGACCGCGCCTACAACATGCTGCGCCACTGGTTTCGCCGGCAAGGCCTGGCGATGCCGTCGACCGCCTGGCTGGTCGAGATGGTGGCGCAACTAATCGAGGCGCGCCACGACGCCCAGCTGCTGGTCACGCATCCGGCCTGCCACATCCGGCGCCACCGCGACCGCCTGTATATCACGCCGAAGCTGGCCGACCTGGCCGGCATGCGCGATCCCGACGACGAAGGTGTGATCGAGAAGCTGGGCGAAAGTTTCCGCTGGAATGGCGAAGCGTCACTGGCCTTCCCGGCCTACGGCGGCGTGCTGCATTTCGAACCGGCCGAGGTTGGATTCGACGCGGCCTGGCTGCGCGCCCAGCCGCTGGTGATCGACTTCCGCAAGGGCGGCGAGCGCCTGAAGCTGGCGGCCAACCGCCCGACGCGCGGCTTGAAAGCGCACTACCAAGCAGCCGACGTGCCGGCCTGGGAACGGGCGCGCCTGCCGATCGTCAGCAGCGGGAAGGATCTCCTGTTTGCGGCGGGCCTGGGCATGGATTGCCATCACTTCGGAAGCGAGGAAAGCGAACGCATCGCCCTGCGCTGGGAGACGACGGCAGCCGGGTTGTAATGCGTAAAACGTATTACTTTATTTTCATTCCGTATAGCTTTTCCGACTCCCTCTCTTGTGATTTTGCGATGCAGCATGCTAGAGTGAGTGTTCCCTTTTGATCTTTTACAAGCTGGAAAGCTTACAGTTATGGCTTTAATTGTCCACAAATACGGTGGTACGTCGATGGGCTCGACGGACCGTATCAAGAACGTTGCGGCCCGCGTCGCCAAGTGGCATGACGCGGGGCACCAGATCGTCGTGGTGCCGTCGGCCATGTCGGGCGAAACGAACCGCCTGATCGGCCTGGCCAAGGCCATCATGGACCAGCCCGACCCGCGCGAACTGGACATGATCGCCTCGACCGGCGAGCAGGTATCGGTGGGTTTGCTGGCAATGGCGCTGCTGGCCATGGGCAAGGACGCCGTGTCCTATACCGGCTGGCAAGTCGGAATCCGCACCGATTCCTCGTTCACCAAGGCGCGCATCCAGTCGATCGACGACACGCGCGTGCGTGGCGACCTCGAGGCGGGTAAGATCGTCATCATCACCGGCTTCCAGGGCGTGGACGAGCAGGGCAACATCTCGACCCTGGGCCGCGGCGGTTCGGATACCTCGGCCGTGGCGATCGCCGCCGCGCTGAAGGCCGACGAATGCCTGATCTACACCGACGTGGACGGCGTCTACACGACCGACCCGCGCGTGGTCGACGAGGCGCGCCGCCTGGAAAAGATCACGTTTGAAGAAATGCTGGAACTGGCCTCGCTCGGATCGAAAGTGCTGCAGACGCGCTCGGTCGAGTTCGCCGGTAATTACCAGGTCCCGACGCGCGTACTGTCGTCGCTGACCGATCCCCTGATGCCATTGGCCGAGGAAGCCAAATCGGGCACCCTGATTTCGTTTGAGGAAGAAACCAACATGGAACAAGCCGTCATCTCCGGTATCGCTTTTCACCGTGATGAAGCCAAGATCACCGTCCTCGGCGTGCCGGACAAGCCCGGCGTCGCCTTCCACATCCTGGGCCCGGTGTCGGACGCCAACATCGAAGTCGACATGATCATCCAGAACCAGTCGGTGGACGGCAAGACCGATTTCACCTTCACCGTCTCGCGCGGCGACTACCAGCGCGCGCTGGCGGTACTGGAGAGCCAGAAGGAAGTGCTGGGCTACACCCGCGTCGTCGGCGATGCCAAGGTCTCGAAGGTCTCGGCCGTGGGCGTGGGCATGCGCAGCCACGTCGGCGTCGCTTCGCAGATGTTCCGCACCCTGGCGGACGAGAACATCAACATCATGATGATCTCGACCTCCGAGATCAAGATTTCGGTCCTGATCGACGAGAAATACATGGAGCTGGCCGTCCGTGCCCTGCATAAAGCTTTTGATCTGGAGAAAGCTTAACTTTTTTCATATTTTTGCCCGCGCTTCCTTGACCAAACGGGGCGTGGCCATTAATATGCCTGCACTCAGCGACAACGAGCAACATTGTTAAGAGCTGATTGGAGACGTGGCCGAGTGGCCGAAGGCACATCCCTGCTAAGGATGCATACGGCTTATACCCGTATCGTGGGTTCGAATCCCACCGTCTCCGCCAAGTATTGAAGAAAAAAGCCACCGCAAGGTGGCTTTTTTCTTTCGTTCGCCGCTTTCGCTGCCGCGACTGCTCAAAGCGCCTGCTGCGCCCTGTTCTTTTTCTCCTGCTCGGTATCCGACACGGTCTGCTTGAACGATTTCATCAGTGCCTTGGTCGCATAGGTGACGGTCATGTCGAATGACATGTGTGGTGCGTTGATGTCGATATAGGTGTCGCCTTTCTCGTATCTTGCCGAGCCGTAGTTCATGAAATCGTCGACCTTGTTGCTCACGAGTTTGTACTTGCCCGAGAAGAGCTTCATCATGCCTTTCGGATTCTTCGCGAACGTCATCTCGACCGCCACCAGGACGTTCGAACGATCGAAGAGGTAGTCGACGCGTTTCAGTCCTTCCAGGCCGGCTTCGCTGCCGTCGGTCTGCCATTGCGCGCCGCCGGAATACCTGTTGGTTCCGGTTCGCTCGGGTTTCGGCGCGAGCCGCGCGACATCGGCCGTGGTCGCCTTGCCGATTTCCAGTCCGAGCGGCGCGGCATTCGCCGGCGCGGCCGCATGCGCAAAAGTGGGAGCGGCCAGCAACATGGCGCCGGTAACGATTGCTTGCTGAAGCAGTTTCAAGATGTTCATGGTATCGAAAAGTGGTGGTTGAAACGGTTGTGAGGGCACACGGTGCGCGCTGTCTGGTGACGGGCATGTGTGCGGGTTTGCCAACCCGACCAGATAGGACTACAAGGCCGGGTGTGTGTCGTTGACAGGTGTCATGATGATCTTTCCTCGCGTAGAGGCAAAGCCGCCGCTTCGCGCCGCCGCTGTCGAATTTTCCCTTGCCAGGCCACGCATCAAGCCTGCTCGCCTTCCGGTAGCCGGTATCCGGACAGGTCCAGCCTGCCTTGCTTCTCGAGCGTCGCTGCGACCGGCACGAAGCGGGCGCGTTGCGCCGCGGGCAGGTCGGCGAGCGCCAGCGCGGCCTGCTCGACCAGCAGGGGATACGGCGCCTGCTTGCAGTATTGCTGGATGTGCGCCGCGCGCGTGGTGGCGGCGCCGGTGGCGGTGTAGTCGTGGCGTTGGGGCGAGCCGACATTGCCCAGCACCGCATCGCCATACGCAATGCCGATCCCCACCCGCAGCGCCGGCCGGCCTTCGGCCAGCAGTTCGCGGTTCAGTCCAGCCAGGGCTTCCAGCATCGCGAGTGCCGCCCGCACCGCGTCGCGCGCCGGGTTGGTGCTGGGCTGGGGTGCGCCGAAGAAGACCATGATGCCGTCGCCGCTGAATTTGTCGACCGTCCCGCCATGCGCGTGCAGGGCGGGCGTGATGGCCGCGTAATAGCGGTTCAGGAAGGCGATGACGTCCTCGGGCGGCGTGGCGGCGCAGAAGGCCGTGAAGCCGCGGATGTCGGCGAACAGGAAGGCGAGCGGCTGGCGGCGGCTGGCCAGGCCGTCCCTGAGCGCGCCGCTGAGGATGGTGTCGAGGATCGCCGGGCTGACGTAGCCGGCGAAGATCGCGCGCAGGCGGCGCTGCTCCGCCAGCTCGCGCAGGTAGGCGCGCGCGCCCAGGGCTGCAGCGCCCAGTGCCAGCGCCAGGACGGGCGCCGCCAGCGGCAAGTGGATGCCGGCGCCGAGCAGCCCCAGGCTGGCGCCGGCGAGCGCCACGGCCAGCACGGCGGCGCCGGCGGCGGCGCGCAGCGGGCGCCGGCGCGCGCGCCAGAGCAGCAGCACCGCCAGCAGGGCCGCGCCGTCGCCGGCCCACGGCAGGTCGCGGATCATCCGGCCGTGCAGCAGGCTGCGCAGGGCCTGGGCCTGGAACAGCACGCCGGCGCCGGTCACGCCGGGTTCCCAGCTGGCCAGCGGCAGCGGCAGGCGCTGGCGGTCCTGGTCGGGCAGGATGGCGCCAACCAGCACCACCTTGCCCTCGAAGTGGCGGCGCAGCGCGGCGCCGTCGCCGTCGCCGTCGCGCGCGAGCCTGGCCACCGTCTGCAGCGGCAGGTAGCCGAAGCGCGGGCCGAGCGAGAAGTCGACGATGCCCGCTTGCGGCCGGCGCTCGAGGCGGGCCGCGATGCGTGGCGCGAGCAGCAGGTCGGTGCGGCCCTGTACCGGGTCGAGACGGCGCAGGGCGCCATCGCGGTCGGCCGGCACCAGCAGCAGGCCTTCGCCGCCGGCCCCGGCCATGGCCGCGTACAGGCGGCCGGCCGGGCCGGCGGGCGGCGCACCGTCCAGCCGGCCGAGGACCAGCGGCGCCGTGGCGCGCAGGCGGCCGATCGCCAGCGCCAGGCGCTGCGACGCACCCGGCACCAGGTGTTCGAAGGCGGCGCCGGGAAAGACCAGGTCGACGCCGACCGCCGCGGCCCGGCCCTGGCGCAGGCCGTCCAGGGTCAGCGCGAACTCGTCCAGCATCAGGGCCAGGGGCTTGCCGCTGGCGTCGATCGAGGCCTGGTCCAGGCCCACGATCGCCACCTCGGGCGCGGCATCCGCAGTGGCGCCCGCGCCGGCGGCGCGCAGCAGGCGGAAGGAGGCGTCGAGCCACTGCAGCTGGAGGCGCTCGGCCGGTCCGCTGCGGGCCAGTCCGATGGCGGCGCCGGCGATGCACAGCGCCAGCAGCACAGGCGCTGCGCGGCGGCGCGCCGCCCGGCTCACCATTTCGCCGGCAGCGGGCGCAGCAGGGTGATGCGCTTGTTCTGGTGCAGCAGGTACTCGCCCTTGACCAGTTCCTTGAACAGCTTGGACACCATGTCGCGCGAGGTGCCGATGCGGTGGGCAAGGTCCTGCTGGCTGAGCGGCTCGGGGACGCTGCGCACGCCGTCCTGCTCCACGGCCAGGCCGTCGAGCAGCGCCGCCAGGCGCTGGTAGGCGTTCTCGAGGGCGAGGCGGCGCGAGAAGGTGGTGGTATTGCGGCTGCGCGCGATCAGCGTGCGGATCAGCTCCATCGTGAAATCCGGGTCTTCCGCGATCTGGCGCCGCAGGACGTCGATCGGGACGATCGCGCATTGGACGTCGGTCAGGGCCTCGGCCGATGCGCTGCGCGGCAGGCCATCGAGCGCCATCTCGCCGAGGATGGCGCCGCTGTCATAGGTGCCGAACACGAATTCCTTGCCCTCGTCGTCGCTGGTGAAGACCTTCACCCGGCCGGACAGGATCACGTAGATCGAGGTGCCGACGTCGCCTTCGGCGATGAAGCGCGTGCGCCGCGGGAAGCGGCGCGTGACCCCGGCCCCGGCGAGCTGGCGCAGGGAGGGCGGCAAGTGCGCGAGATGGGTCGAAGGCGTCATGGCGGTCCTGGAAAACGTGCTTGATTATACGGCATGTATTTTCCTAGAAGCAATTAAAACGGTGTCGAAAAGTCGACGCCGGGGCGGCGAATCCTCGCGTGTCGCCACGTCGACAGGGGCGGAGAATGAGCGTTCTCCCGGCAGCCGCGACAGCGTCCGCCTCCACCACGTTCACATCGAAAGCCATACCATGCTTACTCGTTTTCCGCATGCCCTCCTGACTTGCTTCACCCTGCCGCTGGCCCTCGGACTGGCCGGCTGCGGCGCCGGCGCCGACGACGGCGAACAGGCGCCGCCGGCGCTGCTGGCCGGCGTCGACAGCGGCGCCATCGTCGACTACTGCCAGGTCGACATGTCGCGTCCCGGCGGCGGGTCCGGCGCCGGGAACGGCTGGGTCACGGCGACCGAGCTGATGTCGAACGGCCTCAACCAGGCGGCCACGCTGGTCTCGCACGACGGCAACCGCAGTGTATGGGACCAGCCCGTGGCGCTGGCCGTGCCGGCATTCGACTACCGCCACGCGTCGGCCCAGCTGGCGGTCGCACCGGGAGGCGCCGCCAGCCAGTCGATGGGTGCGTCGTTCGTGTCGCTGATGCCGCAGGGCGCCGTGGCCTGCGTCACCCAGCTGACCAGGATCCGCTACACGCCGCCGCCGAACTTCAACGGCATCCCGGGCTGGAGCGGGGCCGACCCGACCCTTCCGGTCCAACTGTATTCGCTGGCCTGGGCCAGCTACTGGCGGTCGGACCTCGGGCTCGGCCAGTTGCCCGGCGCCGCGATCGACGGATTCGAACTGGTGGCGAACTTCGCGCCGCGCGAGGGCCGGGCCTTCTTCAGGCTCGACAAGTCGCGCTTCGCCTCGGTCCAGGACGCGGTGGTCTGCCACCAGGCGCCGGCGAGCGCGGCCTGGGATTGCGCGGCGCCCGTCGTGACCGACCTCGGCAGCGCGTGGCAACTGGTGCGCGCCAATCTGCAGCCGGGCGCCTATGTGCTGGTGGCGCGTGCCGGCTGAGCATGACAGCGGGCGCGGCGCTGTTCTAGTTCGGTAACTATTTCTCCAGAAGAATATTCCATTTTGGCAATTGACTGACATATAATCGGACCCTCTGCACAGGTTGTCCCATGTCAAACATTTTCCATCATGCCGGGCGCCGGCATGCTTGAGCGCCGGCTCGCCGCCTTGCTGCTGGCCGCCAGCACGCTGTTTGTTACGGCCGGCGCGACGGAACTGGTCGTGACCCAGGCCGCGGGCGAGGCCGTGTCGGCCCAGCGCCGGCTCGGCCTGCTTGACCGCCTGCAGGGAGGCGATCGCCTGGAACTGGCCGCCGGCGCCACGCTGGTCCTGTTCGACCTCGAGGGCGGCCGGCAATTCACGCTGACCGGTCCCGCGCGGTTCTCGATCGCGGCGGCAGGGCCCGAACGGCAGGGCGGCAGCGGCAGCGCCCGCGTCGACCTGCCCGATCCGGCACTCGCGCGCGCCTTGCGGCGCCCCGGCCAGGCCGCCGCGGGCGCGATCCTGCGCTCCGGCGCAGCGGACGGCGGCGTCGAGGTTCTCGCTCCCTCGCAAGCGCTGCTTTCCTGGCGCGCGCGGCCGCATCGCGGCCACTGGACGCTGCGCCTGCGCGACGCGTCGGGCGGCCTGCTGTACGAGACCAGCCTGGCCGGCACCGAGCACGTCTTGCCGGACACGCTGCGCCTGGCCCATGGTGCGCGCTACCTGCGCGAGCTGGAATGGGAGCAGCGCGACGGTTCGCGCGGCACCGAGCTGCTGGCGCTCGAGACCCTGGACGCCGCCGCCGATGCCGAACTGGCGGCGCTGCGTCCGCCGCCCGGCGCCGCGCCGGCGGCACGGGTGCTGTATGCGCTCTACCTGCGCGCCCGGGGCCTGCACGGCCTTGCCCAGCGGGCCGCGCCCGAACTCGCCGAAGGAAATTGACCGAGATGACCAGGATGACCACCCTTGCCGGCGGCGCCGGCCTGGCCCTGCTGCTGGCCGCGGCGCCCGTGCACGCCCAGCTCGACCTGCTGCGCGCGCTGCTGCCGCAGTCCGCGCCGTTCGCGGGCGGCCAGCACATGCGCCGCCACGCCGATGAGTTGGCGGCGATCCACCGCGAAGCCGCCCAGGGCAGCCCGGACGCGGCCCTGCGCCGCGCCGAAGCCTTGCTGGCCGGCGAGCGCGCGCTGGTCGCGTCGGCGCCGCGCTCGCCCTTCGTTGCGCTGCTGATGGAAACGGCGCTGACCGCGGCCGGCCTGCACGAGCGCAGCGGCAACGCCGAGCGCGCCCGCGCGCTGCTGCAGACCGCGCTCGACGCCGGCGCCGCCATGCCCGAAGCGGTGATCCAGCGCCTCGACCTGTACGGGCGGATCGCCGCGCTGCAGGTGAAGACCGGCGCCTACCGCGAGGCCATGCAGACCTACCGCACGGTGCTCGGCGCGTACGACAGCGCGCCGCCCTTCATGCGGGCTTTGCGCGCCAGCGCCTACGCGGGCCTGGGCAAGGCCGCGCTCGAGGCGGGCGAGGACGACGTGGCGGAAACCAACCTGCGGCTGGCGATCGCCCACGATCCGGCCGCGGCGCCTGCCGGCCAGCGCGCCGCGCCCTCGTTCGCCGAGGCCGAGGCCACGCTGCGCGCGGCCTTCGGGCGCGCCGGGGAACTGGCGGCCTCGATCGCCGGCCAGCGCGCCATCACCGACCAGAACGGCGAACTGGTCGGCGCCGACGGCGCCAGCCCGTCCGGCCTGCTCGAGGTCCAGGGCCCGCTGACCGACCTCGCACGGCTCTATCACCGCAGGCGCGACGCCGCCTCCCTGCGCCGGCTGTACCAGACCGAATTCGGCGCGTATGCCGCGCGCAGCGCGCGCGCCGGCAACGGCGGTTTCGGCCCGCCGGCGCTGCTGGAGCAGCAGTACGCGCGCTTCGGCGCCTACCTGGCCGGCCTCGGCGAGCAGGCCCTGGCCGAAGAGGCCCTCGGCCAGGCCTTGCGCCTGAACGGGCAGCGGCTCGCCGTCACCGCGCGCGACGTGCCGCCGGAACTCCTGGCCGCCCCCTTCGCGGCGCGGCGCCAGCTGCTCGATTTGCTGGTGTCGCTGCACCTGGCCCAGGGCAGCGGCGCCCAGGCCTGGCGCGCGCCGCTGGGAGAACTGGTGCAAAGCAAGGGCCTGAAAACCGAATTCCTCGGGCGCCGGTCGCGTGCGATCGGCCTGTCCACGGATCCGGAAGTGCGGCGCCTGGCCGGCGCGATCGAGGCG
This sequence comes from Massilia sp. YIM B02769, assembly GCF_030411995.1. Classification (GTDB taxonomy): domain Bacteria; phylum Pseudomonadota; class Gammaproteobacteria; order Burkholderiales; family Burkholderiaceae_D; genus Telluria. The sequence continues at coordinate 73,534 of NZ_JASNRC010000010.1, read as the reverse complement.
GTGGAAGCGGCGCAAGCCGCCGGCGGCCCCGACCGCTTCGGCGAGCGCCTCGGCCTTGCGCAGGCGCTGCAGGCCCGCGTCGGCAAGTCGCTGGCAGCGCCGGACTTCCTCGACGGCGCCGTCTTCCTGGAGCGGATCGAACAGGCGCTCCAGGGTGACGCCTATGTGTCGGTGACGGCCTTTACGCGCTTCGATTTTGCCGGGCAGCGTTTCGGGGCGCGGCATTACCTGGGCGCGGCGCTGGCCAACGGCAAGCTCAAGGTCGCCGACCTGGGGCCGGCCGCCGCCATCGATGCCCTGGCCGCGCGGCTGCGCGCCGACCTGTCGCGCCGCCCGTCCGCGCCGAACGCCGGCGCCGTGCCGGCCTCGGCCCGCGCCGCCCATGACGCGCTGCTCGAGCCCTTGCTGGATGGACCGGGCCGCAAGGGCGGCCATGTGGCCGACCTCGACGGTGCGGTGTCGCTGCTGCCCTTCGAGGCCCTGGCCAGCGCCAGCGGACGCTACCTGATCGAGGAGGGCGGCTGGCGCTACGTCAGTTCGGCGCGCGCCCTGTTGCCGGAGGCCGCGCCGCGTCCCGCGCCCGGCCGCTCGCTGGTACTGGCCGCGCCCGACTACGACCTGGAGGTATCCGGCGCCGGCCGTGGCGGCGCTTCCGGCGGGCGCCGCTTCGGCGCGCTGCCGCAGGCGCTGGCCGAGGGCAATGCGGTGGCCGGCGCGCTGCGCGCCGGCGGCGCCGAGGTGGCGTTGTACACGGGAGCGCAAGCGAGCGCGCGCGTGCTGGCGCAAGCGCGTTCGCCGCGCATCCTGCACATCGCCACGCATGGCTTCTTCGCGGCCGCTGCCGAGAGCCGGCGCGAGCAGGTCACCGGCAGCGACGGCCGGCCGTATGTGGTCGAGAGCGTGACGGCCGGGCGCAGCAGCGGCTTGGCGCTGGCCGGGGCCAACGCCGGGCCGGGCGAGGGCGTGCTGTATGCCGCCCAGCTGCGCCAGGTCGACCTGGCCGGCACCGAGGTGGCGGTGCTGTCGGCATGCGATACCGCGCTCGGGGCCATCCGTCCGGACGAAGGCGTCGACAGCCTGCGCCAGGCCCTCGAGATCGCCGGGGCGCGCACCATGGTGACCTCGCTGTGGTCGGTGGCGGACGCCGAAACCGGCGCCCTGATGGCCGACTTCTACGCGCGGCTCGGCGCCGGCGCCGGCACGCCGGCCGCGCTCAGGGACGCCAAGCTGCGCCTGAAGCTGCGGCGGCCGCATCCCTTCTACTGGGCCGCCTTTGTCGCCACCGGCATGCCTTGAAGACGGCGCGGCGCCTTGTCGAAAATTCGACAGGCCGGCCGCGGAATGGTCGCGCCCGCGGGCGCGGCGCCTGTCCGACAATGACGGCGTCGGATGCGAATAACGAGAATTACGAAAGGGCAGTACATGCAATGCAATCAATGGATGACGGCGGCGCTGGCGGGGCTGATGCTGGCGGGATGCGCCACGGTGGACAAGGCGCCCGCGGGGCGGCCCGGCCAGGCGGGTACGGCGCCGGCCAGGAGCAGCTACCAGCTCGCGCAGGCCGTCGGCAAGGGGCAGGCCGGCGGCGCCCGCCAGTTCTTCCTGGTGCGCCAGGGCGAGCAGTGGCAGCTCGCCTTCGACGAGAACGCGTTCGCGGCCGGCGCGGGCGAGCGCCTGGCGTACTGGCCGCAGGAAAAGAAGGTCGCATTCGTCTTCGACAGCGCGCGGCGCCCGGCCGATAACGGCGACATGTGCGACAACGACACACGCGATCGCGCCAAGGCCGGCTACACCGTCTGCAGTTCCGCCTTCCGGGTCGCCGACAATTCGGGCAGCACGGTGTTCGCGCGCGCCTTTGTCGGCGTGGCGACCGGCGGCGCCTCCGAGATCATCTATGCCGGCAAGGGTGCGCGCTTCGAGCGCATCGACCAGGCCGAGGTGCTGGCCGTGCTCGAGCGCCTCGGCCTGGAGCGCCAGGTCTGGCTGCGCGACTACCGCGAGCGCGCCGCGCTGGCCACGGTCAGCGGGCAGAACGATTTCATTCGCCGCTACGAGCGCGACGACCCCGAGCAGCTGCTGCCGAAGGCGCGCGCACTGCTCAAGACCCTGGCCGCGAACGCCGGCATCCTCGAGCAGGCCGAACGCGCCACCCCGGCGGCGGCCCGCTACGCGCAGCGCTTCATGCCGGCCAATCCGCGCAAGTACTGCAACGCGCTGAAGGCCGATGCCGAGGACTTCCGCTACTGCCAGGGGGCCGCGTCCGAGATCGTGGCCGCGCTGGCCGCGAGCCGCGGCGCCGCGGCGCGCCGCACCGACCTCTGCCTGGCCGTGGCCAGGGCGGCCGGTGCCGGCGCCCAGTCCGCCACCTGCCAGGGCTACGGCGCCGGCGCCTGCTCGGCCTCCACGCCCAAGGGACAGCAAGTCTGCGACATCCTCAACCGCAAAGGACAATCATGAAACGCGCTCTTCTCCTCGCACTGCTGCTGGCCGCCCCGCTGGCACAGGCGCAGTTCCTGAACCAGGACATCATCCGCCAGGCCGGCGTGGACGCCGCGACCGGCAACATCCGCCTCAACAACGTCGACTTCGGCGACAACGCCGGCGAACCGGCCCGGCCGGCGCCAAGCGCGGCGGAGATCGCCGCCGAGATCCGCGCCCAGGAAGCGGACGAGCGCTGGCGGCGCCAGGCGGCCGCCCAGGACGAGCGGCGCAGGCGCGTGAACCAGGCGGTCGAGCGCGCCTACAAGGCGGAATTCAAGAAGTAGGCCCGGCCCGGCTCGACGCCCCTGCGTCGCGTGCGCCGGCACAGGCGGACACAGGGCGACATCAGCAGGCGGCGCGCGCCTTCCTGACGGCCGTCAATGCCGGGCGGCCGCCCCGATGGGAGCATGCATCTTGGTCTTCAGCAATTTTTCGGAGAAGAGATGGATGAGCTGCTGAGGTATGTCGAGGAAGAGCTGGGTGTGTTCGGCCAGCTCGCGCGCGAGTTTTCCAGCCGCTATCCGAAGCCTGCCGGCCAGCTGCACATCGCCGGCGAGAACATCGAAGACCCGGGCGTCGCGCGCCTGATCCAGTCGGTGGCGCTGCTCAGCGCGCGCATCCACAAGCGCCTCGACGACGATTACCCGAAGTTCACCGAGTCGCTGCTCGAGTGCCTGTACCCGCACTACCTGCGGCCCTTGCCTTCGTACGCGGTGGCGCGCCTGGCGCAGGACGGCGCCGCCGAAGCCGGGGAATTTTCGGTGCTGCCGCGCGGCAGCGCGCTGCGCAGCGCGCCGGTGGACGGCACCGTCTGCCATTTCCGCACCGTGTACCCGGTGCTGGGCGGACCACTGCGCATCGTGCGCGCGGCGTTCACGGCGCCCTTTGCCGCGTCGTTCGCCGCCCCGGCCCATGCCGCCGCAGCGCAGCACGGCCAGCCGCCGCGCCCGCCGCGCCTGCCGCGCGGCGTCGGCGCCTGCATCGCCATCGAATTCGATGTCCGCGGCGGGGCTGCCGCGCCGTGCGCGCGCGGAATAAACCGGGTGCGCATCTTCGTCGATGCCGACGCCTCGCTGCGCGCGGCCCTGCTCGACGCCCTGTTCATCCACGCCGCCGGGGCCTGGGTCCAGGCCGGCGACGGCCCCTGGAAGGCGCTCGAGCGGGTGCCGCTGCGGCTGGCCGGGTTCGCACCGGACGACGCCATCCTGCCCGACAGCGGGCGTTCGCACCCGGCCTTCCGCCTCCTGACCGAGTACTTCAGCTACCCGGAAAAATTCGCCTTCGTCGACCTCGACCTCGACGCCGTGGCGCGCGTGCTGGCGCCGGGCTGCGCGCATTTCACCCTGCACCTGCCGCTGCGCGCGCCGGCCGCCGATACGCTGGAAGCGCGGCTGCTGGCGCCGCTGGCGGCCAAGCACCTGCTGCTCGGCTGCACGCCGGTGGTGAATTTGTTCCGCAAGGCGGGCGATCCGATCCAGCTCTCGCATACGCGCGCCGAGTATCCGCTGGCCGCCGATTCGGCGCATGCCGCGTCCTACGAGATCCACAGCATCGACCGGGTACGCCTGGTGCGCGAAGCGCGCGGCGCCGCCAGCGTGACGGAATTCGCGCCCCTGTACGCGGTGCGCCACGATACGCCCGGGGCGGATGCCGGCCATTACTGGATCGCGCGGCGCGACGCGGCCCTGGCCGAGCTGAGTCCCGGGCACGAAGTGCGGCTGGCGCTGGTCGACGCCGACTTCCGGCCGAGCGAGGCGGCCGGCGCCACCGTCTCGACCGAGCTGACCTGCACCAACCGCGACCTGCCGAGCCGGATCAAGCCCGGCCGGCCGGAGGGCGACCTCGCGGCCGAATCCGGTGCGCCCTGGCGCCTGTTGCGCAAGCCGACGCCGAGCTGGCGGTTCGACGCCCGCGGCACGCACTGGCGCCTGGTCTCGCACCTGGCCCTGAACCATGCCGGGCTCACCGATGCCGGGCTGCCCGACCTGCACAGGATGCTGGGCCTGTACGACCTGGCGAAGTCAGGCAGTGCGCGGCGCCAGATCGCCGGCATCGTCGGCCTCGCGCACGGCAGCGTGCGCGCCTGGATCCGCACCCGTCCGGTGTCGACCCTGATGCCGGGCGTCGCCATCCGCATGACGCTCGACGAGGAAGCCTTTGCCGGCGCCAGCCTCTACGTGTTCGCCCACGTAATGGACCGCTATTTCGCGCTGAACAGCCAGCTCAACTGCTTCACCCGCCTCGAACTCGTTTCCAGCAGCAGCGGCCAGGAAATCCTCGCATGTCCACCGCGCAGCGCCGAACAAGCCCAGGCTTGATCGACCGCCTGCTGGCGGCGCCGCAGGCCTTCGACTTCGTCCAGGCGGTGACGGTCCTGCTGCGCTGGCTGGAAGAGCAGGGCGTGCCGCAGGAGCGGGCGCTGCGCGACCACCTGCGCTTCGCAAACAGCCTGCGCCTGGGCTTTCCGGCGAGCGAGATCGAAGACCTGCGGGTCGACGGCGCGCAGGACGCGCAGGATGCCGACGCGACGCCGCCGCGCTTCCTGCTGACGCCCGGTTTCATGGGCCTGCTCGGGGTGCACGGCGCGCTGCCGCTGCACTACACGGAGCGGATCGGGCTGTGGCAGTCCGTGCACGCCGACGCCGCGCCGCGCGCCTTTCTCGATATCCTGTCGGGCAGGATGCTGGCGCTGTACTACGAGGCATGGCGCAAGCACCGGGTCGAGCATGCGGCGGCGCACACGCCCGACCGCTTCATGCCGCGCCTGCTCGATATCGCGGGGTTGACAAGCTCCCCGGACCTGCCGGGAGCCACGATTGCCCATTTCGCAGGCATGCTGCAGCAACGGCCGCGTTCGGCGCCGGTGCTGCGCGCATTGCTGGCTTCGCACTTCGATGTGCCGGTGGTGCTGCAGGAAGCGGTCGGGCACTGGAGCCGGGTGACGCCGCAGGAACAGAGCGCGTTGGGTGCCGGCGCCTGCCTGGGCGAGAACACACTGCTTGGCGAACGCAGCTGGCGTCCCGACCTGCGCGTGCGCTTGCAGATCGGACCGTTGAGCCGGGCCCGCTTCGAACGCTTCCTGCCCAGTGGCGACATGGCGGCAGCGCTGCGGCGCATCCTTGCTGTGCTCGCACCGCCGGGCATCGACTTCGAAGTGCGCCTGGTGTTGCAGGCGCAGGACGTACTCCCCAGTCGGCTTGCGAGCGGCAGTAAGGCACCGCCCCGGCTGGGACGCGACAGCTTCGTCGTCACCGGCGCGGTCTGCGAAGACCGCGCCGACATGCGTTACCTGATCAGGACCATGGCGCCGCTGGACGCCGCATGCACGCGGCCAAGGCTTACTTGAAGATCAGGCCGGTGAAGGGGATCGGCTGCGCGATGAACACGGCCGAGCAGGGCGAGGCCGGATAGATGTAGTCGAAGGCGACCTGGCCGCCGGTATTGACCGCCAACAGCCGGTTCTGGGTTCCGGCTTCCGCGGCGGAATAGCCGACGACATAGTTGCCGGCGGTGGTTTCGTAGACGCTGGAACAGACGCTGGAATAGATCGGCGGCTCCGGCGCATAGGTCCAGACTTCGGCGGCGGTGCCGGCCTTTTCATCGATGACGTAGCGCGAGGGCGTGCTGAAGTTGCGGGTGATGCCCGGCGACGTGCCTGGCGGCTGCAGGACGCTGCCGTAGCCATTGTTGAAGAGCAGCAGCTCGCCATTCGCGGTAAGCGACAGCGTATGCTGCCCGATCGGTGGCTTGCCTGCCGTGAGGTGCAGCGCCAGCGCGCGCAACGAGGGATAATCCACATACCAGTGCTTGGTGGTGTCGCCGAGCAGCCATTTGATGTGCCCGGTCTTGTAGTCGAGTTTGACCACGAAATTCTCGCGACTCGACACCAGCAGCGAATCGTCGGCCGGGACGTAGATGGCGGAATTCATGTGGAACCAGTCGATCCCGTCGCGCACGAAATTCGACGGGTCGTCGCCGCCCGCCCGCATGGTAGCGGCGAAGATGGCGCCGAGATCCCATTCCTTCAGCACTTCTCCCGTGGGAGTGATCTCGGCGACGATCGACTCGAGCCTCGGTGTTCCATCGACAACCGCGTCGAATTCCGCGAGCAAGCCTTGCTTGCCCGCTGCCAGGTCGTGGTGGAAGTTCGTATAGCGCGTTGAGGCCACGGGAATCGTCGTGTAGTCACCGGTGAAATTGACCCGGTGGAACGAAGGCGAATTCAGGCTGCCGACGTAAAGCGCGTCGCCGCTGAACCAGGTCGGCGTGGAGGTATTCACGGGCAGGGTGTCGGCGATCCAGCGCAGGTTGCCGTCGCTGTCGAGCACCGCCGGGGCATAGCTGTTGTTCTTGATGAGCATGTAGTCGAAGCCGGGATTGGCCGCCGCGCTGCGCGCCGTGCGCACATCGGGCGTGGTATTGACGGCCGCCGGCCCGGCATACACGGGTGCGGCGACCGTTACCTGTTCCTCGTCCTTCGACTTGTCGTCGAACGCCGCGCTGAGCGTGACGCCGTTGGCGTAGCCTGCATACAGGCCGAACACCGGGATCACGAGGCGCCGGTCGGCCGGGCGCCAGGCGCCGGTGCGCGTCATCCACTCGCGCGTGTAGGTGACGCTCATCGGCTTCGAATAGGTGCCGGGCTTGGCGGCGATGGTGTAGGAAACGCTGGCCAGGTGGTCGAAGTCGTCGAGCGCGAGGGTGAGGTTGGCGACGAAGGGCGTCAGCCCGGTTGCCTGGCTGACCACTCGGAGGCGCGCCTCCTCGGCCTGGGTATCGTCGTCGGCATGGTGGCAGGCTGCGAGCAGCAGGCAGGGCAAGAGGGGCAGGGCGGTGCGTAGGGCGGGCTTCATGCATTCTCCGGGAAATGGGATACTGACGAGTTACAGCTTCGACGACCGCTCTGCCGTAAAGTTTCGGCCCGAGGGCGGCGCCACCGAATGGCTCAATCGTCTTCGATCCTGTTCCGGCAGCGCTGCTTGACCTTCCCACGATGGGAAGGAATATGCTGTGAGAATCGGAAGGAGAAGAACCATGGACAACAGCCTCGAACAGCATGCCAAGCCCGGTGAGGCGAGCTTTGATATTTCCGGCATGACATGCGCATCCTGCGTGGCGCGTGTGGAGAAGGCGCTACACGCGGTGCCGGGTGTGGAGGACGCCAGCGTCAACCTGGCCCTGGAACGCGCCAGCGTACGCGGCGCCGCCGCCAGCGACGCCATCCTCGCCGCCGTGCGCAAGGCCGGCTACGAGGCCGCCGTCACCCCGGTGGTAAAACCCCGCACGGCGGCGCCGGCGCGCGGCCTGCCGTCCTGGTGGCCGGTGGCCGCCGCCTCCCTCCTGAGCGCGCCCTTGCTGCTGCCGATGTTGTTGCCGATCCTGGGCAGCCCCTTCGGCGCCGACTGGATGCTGCCCGGCTGGCTGCAATGGCTGCTCGCCACGCCGGTGCAGTTCTGGCTCGGCGCGCGCTTCTACCGCGCCGGCTGGAAGGCGCTGCGCGCCGGCGCCGGCAACATGGACCTGCTGGTCGCGCTCGGCACCAGCGCCGCGTATGGCCTGTCGGTCTGGCTGCTGCTGGCCGGCGGCGCGGGCGCAGGCAGCCATGGGCCCATGCATCTGTATTTCGAATCCTCGGCGGTGGTCATCACCCTGGTCTTGCTGGGCAAGTGGCTGGAAGCGCGCGCCAGGCGCCAGACCGTCGCGGCGATCGGCGCGCTGGAGTCGCTGCGCGCCACCGAGGCCCTGGTGCGGCGCGGCGGCCAGGACCTGCCTGTCGATGCCGACGCGCTGCGCATCGGCGACCTGCTGGTGGTGCGTCCCGGCGCGCGCGTGGCGGCCGACGGCAAGGTGGAAGAGGGCCGCAGCCATGTCGACGAATCCCTGCTCACCGGCGAAAGCCTGCCGCTGGCGAAGGGGCCGGGCGAGCGCGTCACCGGCGGCGCCGTGAACGGCGAAGGCCTGCTGCTGGTGCGCGTGACCGCGGTCGGCGCCGCGACCCTGCTGTCGCAGATCATCCGCCAGGTCGAGGATGCGCAGGCGGTCAAGGCGCCGATCCAGCGCCTGGTCGACCGCGTCAGCGCCGTGTTCGTGCCGGCCGTGCTGGTGATTTCCGCGATCACCTTTGCCGGCTGGTGGCTGGCGACCGGCGACTGGCAGGGCGCGCTGCTGAACGCGGTGGCGGTACAGGTGATCGCCTGCCCCTGCGCGCTGGGGCTGGCGACGCCGACCGCGATCATGGTCGGCACCGGCGCCGCGGCGCGCCACGGCATCCTGATCCGCGATGCCGAGGCCCTGGAAACCGCGCACGCCGTCGACACCGTGGTGTTCGACAAGACCGGCACCCTGACCGAGGGCCGGCCGGTGCTGGCGGCGGTCGAGGGCGAGGAGCCGGACCTGGTGCTGGCGCTGGCCGCCGCCGTGCAGCAGACCAGCGACCACCCGCTGGCGCGCGCCGTGGGCGAGATGGCGCGCGAACGCGGCATTGCGCCCGGGCCGGCGGGCGCGGCGCAGGCCTTGCCGGGTCGCGGCGTGCGCGCCGTGGTGGACGGCGCCCAGGTCTGGCTGGGCAATGCGCGCCTGGTCGAGGAAATCGGCGCCGCTTTCGGCAAGCTGGAAGAAACGGCGGCGCGCCACGAAAGCGCAGGCCGCACCGTGTCGTGGCTGCTGCGCGGCGCCGCGGGCAAACCGGCGGTGCTGGGCCTGCTCGCCTTTGGCGACCGCCTGCGCGACACGGCGCCGGCGGCGGTGGCGCGCCTGCAGGCGCTGGGTGTGCGCACCATCATGCTGACCGGCGATAATGCGGGGGCGGCGCGCACGGTGGCGGCGCAAGCCGGCATCGAGCGCTTCGCCGCCCAGGTGCTGCCGGGAGAAAAGGCCGGGCACGTGGCGCGCGAGATGGCGGCCGGCCACACCGTGGCGATGGTCGGCGACGGCATCAACGATGCGCCGGCCCTGGCCGCGGCCAGCGTCGGCATCGCCATGGCGGGCGGCACCGACGTGGCCATGCATACCGCCGGCATCACCCTGATGCGCGGCGATCCGGCGCTGGTGGCGGACGCCATCGCGGTGTCGCACGCCACCTACCGCAAGATCCGCCAGAACCTGGGCTGGGCCTTTGCCTACAACGTGGTCGGGATTCCGTTGGCGGCGTTCGGCCTGCTGAACCCGATGCTGGCCGGCGCCGCGATGGCGCTCAGTTCCGTGAGCGTGGTCGGCAACGCGCTGCTGCTGCGGCGCTGGCAGCCGGCCGCGCATGCGCCACACAACACATCAACCAGCGGGGCCGCTGCGCCCCCAACGAAAGGAGAACACACCATGTACGAACTGACTGTCGAAGGCATGAGCTGCGGCCACTGCGTGGGCCGCGTGACCAAGACCGTGCAGGGCATCGACGCCGCCGCGAAGGTCGAGATCGACCTGCCGAGCAAGAAGGTGAAGATCGACAGCGGCGCCGATCTCGACACCATCGCGGCGGCGATCGACGATGCCGGCTATCCGGTGACGGCGCGCGCGGCCGGCTGAGGCTTCAGGCGTCGATCCCGGGCAGCGTATTCAGGTTGCGCCCGATCTTCTCGCAGTCCGCGGCGCTCGGCTTGCGGTCCTGGGCGATGCCGAGGCTGCCCACGGTCCAGGCCTGCAGCCGCTCCTGCTCGTCGCGCATGAGGGTGCTGGCGGCGCCGGCGTCGCCCCGGCTGGTGCGCGTCAGCATGACCACGGCCGCCGCGTCGAGGCCGGTCTTGTGCGCGGCCTGCCAGGCCGTGTAGGCATCCTGCATGGCCGCTGCGGTGGCGGGGAAGGTGTTGGCGCAGAAGCCGAGGATCCCGCCCAGCAGGTCCTTGCGCGCCATCAGGCGCGTGAGCCGTGCTTCCTCGGCCGACAGCGGCGTCGCCGGTGCCGCCGGGGCGGCGGGCACGGCCGGCTGTTCCTGGCGGTAGAAGTCCTTCGGGTCTCTCGGATTGGCCCGCACCTCGGCGACCTTGGCCAGGAAGCCATCCGGTTGGTCCTGCCTGCCTGCGATCGTTCCGATCGCCCGCCCGCGCTGGAACACGATGTGATCCGGCAGGCCGATCGGCTTGTGGATGCTGCCGAAATCCGGAAACCTGTGCCACACCGGCCACTGCACCCGGACGTACTTGACCTTGGGGTCGCGCGCCGGCGCGACGGCCTGGTCGAACAGCCGGTCGGCGCCGATGCAGTAGCGGCACTTGGGGTCGGGCGAGGTGAACTGGACGACGACGGTCTCGTGTTGCGCGAGGTAGGCGGCCAGGTTCTGCATCCTGACTTCCTGTACGCGTGCGGCGTGGGCAGGGGTAGCGGCGGCGCCAATCAGGGTGGCGGCGCAGAGGATTCCGGTACGAAGTGAAGGCATGGAAGGAAAGGATGAAAGTCGACGCTGGCATTGTCAAATACTCAAGCCTTTCCTTCAATTCGGCACGCATAAGCTACCGAAAACGCGCCGAAATCAGCTCAATGCCGGTGCGTCTGCGGTTTGCGCGCCGATACCGCCCCGTCCGCAGGCGCAGCCGTCGCGCCGGGTGCCTGCGGCGCGTCCGGTACTGCGCCGCTCCACTCGCGCGCCACCGTGCCGGCAGGGTGCCTGTACCAGCCCGGATCGCGGTAGTCGCCGCACGCCAGGCCTTCGCGGATCTTCAGTACTGTGAACATGCCGCCCATCTCCAGGTTGCCGAAGGGGCCGCGCCCGGTCATCATCGGCAGGGTGTTCTCGGGCAGCGGCATCTGCATGTCGCCCATCGACCCGCCCTTGTCGCCCATGACCATGTAGCCCGGGATCAGGTCGTTGATCTTCTCGGCCACGCCGCGGTGGTCGACCCCGATCAGGTTCGGCACCTCATGGCCCATGGCGTTCATGGTGTGGTGCGCCTTGTGGCAGTGGAAGGCCCAGTCGCCCGGATTGTCGGCCACGAACTCGATCGCGCGCATCTGGCCCACGGCGACGTCGACGCTCACTTCCGGCCAGCGCGCCTCCGGCCGCACCCAGCCGCCGTCGGTGCAGCTCACCTCGAAGCGGTGTCCGTGCAGGTGGATCGGGTGGTTCGTCATGGTCAGGTTACCGACGCGGATGCGCACCCGGTCGCCCAGGCGCGCCACCATCGGGTCGACGCCGGGGAAGACGCGGCTGTTCATCGTCCACAAATTAAAGTCGAGCATGGTGTTGGTGCGCGGCGTGTAGCTGCCCGGCTCGATGTCGAAGGCGCCGAGCAGCATTACGTAGTCGCGCTCGACCGCGTGCTGGCGCGGGTCCTTCGGGTGGGTGACCCAGAAGCCCATCATCCCCATCGCCATTTGCTGCATCTCGTCGGCATGCGGGTGGTACATGAAGGTGCCGGCATGGCGCGCCACGAACTCGTACACGAAGGTCTTGCCCGGGGCGATGCCGGGCTGGGTCAGGCCGGTCACGCCGTCCATCCCGCAGGGCAGGATCTGGCCATGCCAGTGGACGCTGGTGTGCTCGGGCAGCTTGTTGGTGACGAAAATGCGTACGCGGTCGCCCTCGACCACTTCGATGGTCGGGCCCGGGCTCTGGCCGTTGTAGCCCCACAAGTTCGCCTGCATGCCGGGCGCGAGCTCGCGCACCACGGGTTCGGCCACCAGGTGGAACTCCTTGACGCCGTCCTGCATGCGCCAGGGCAGGGACCAGCCGTTCAGGGTGACGACCGGATTGTAGGGGCGGCCGTTCGGCGGCGCCAGCGGCGCGGCGGTGGCGCCTTGCGTTCGATAGGGCGCTTCGGGCAGGCCGGCGGCGCCGGCACGGCTGACGGCGGCCGCGCCGACCAGGGTGGTGGCGCCGCCGAGGAATGCTCTGCGGGTGGTCATGGTGCGTGTTCCTCCTGATGTGGTGCGGCCGGGCCGCCGAGGGCCAGCTGCAGTTCGGCTTCCTGGAGCCAGAAATCCTTCAGCGCGTCGATGGCGGCGTTCACGGCGCCGGCCTGCTCGCGCGCGTCGACCAGCAGTTCGAAGGGGCTGGCCAGCATGCCGTTGTAGCGCAGCAGGACTTCGCTAGAAATCTTCTTGCGCAGCGGCAGGACCTCGTCGCGGTAGTGGCGCGCCAGGTCCCAGCTGTTGCGGTAGGCCAGGTAGCGTTCGCGCGCTTCGCTGCGCGCATTGATCGCGGTTTCGGCGACGCGCCGCAGCGACTGCATGTAGACGCCTTCGGCGCGGACGACGCGGGCGTCGCCCCAGTCGAACAGGGGCAGTTCCAGCGACACCTCATAGCCGCGCGCGCGCGGTTCGCCGGTCTCGCTCTTGCGTTCGAGGCCGAGGTCGAGCACGTTGATGAAGCGCGTGCTGCGGGTCAGCCCCAGGCTGGCGGCAAGGGCCGCCGCTTCCTGGCGCGCCGCCTGCACGTCGAGGCGGCGTTCCACAGCGAGACGCTCGGTCTCGCTGGCGTCGAGCGGCGCAGCGGGCAGATCGGGCAGGCGTTCGGGAAGGGTGTAGTTGGCCTGCTCGCCCCACAGGCCGAGCAGGCGCGCCAGGCGTTCGCGGCTGGCGACCACCTGCTGCTCGGCGCGCATGACGCCGGCCGCGGCTTCGGCGTAAAACAGCTGCTCGCGTGCGCTGTCGAGGGCGCTGGCGTTGCCGGAGCGGCGCATGCGGCCGCTCAGCGCGGCGCTGGCCTCGGCGGCGGCGTTCACGCGCCGGGCGTAGTCCAGGCCCTGGCGCGCGGCCACCGCCTCGACCCAGGCGCGGCGGGTTTCCAGGGCATGGCGTTCGATGGCAAGGCCGACACGCAGCTGCGCCGCTTCGAAGCGCGCGTGTTCCAGGCGCTGCGACAGGGGCAGGGTCAGCGCCTGCACCAGGCTGAGGGTCAGCGTGCGCTCGATCTCGACGGCGCCGCCGCCGGCCGTGCGCTTGAAGCCGAAGCCGGGATTCTGCAGGCGCGCGGCCTGGGCCAGGTCGGCCTGGGCGATGCCGACCTCCCAGTAGCTGTCCTGCAGGCCGGGATGGTTCAGCAGGGCGATGCGCACCGCTGCGTCCTGGCCGAGCGCCTGCGCGAGCAGGGAGCGGACCGTGTCGGCCACGGCGCGCTCGTCGGCCTCGCTGCGGACCAGCTTCGCCTCGGCGCCGCTGCGGGCGCGGGCGCTGTCGGCGACGGCGGCGAATCCGCCATCCGGGGCCACCGCGGCGCAGCCGGCCAGCAGCGCGGCGCCGGCTGCCAGCGCGCTGCGGATGAGAAGGGAGGCGGACATCAGTGGTGCCCCTCGTGCTGGTGGGCGGCCGGAGCCGGCGCCGCATGATGCATTGCGTGGCCGGCATGCGGATCGGCCTGTGCCGGGGCAGGAGCAGGGACCGGCATCGTGTGCCCGGCGTGCGGATCGGCGGCAGCGGCGGCAGCGGCGGCGGGCATGGCGTGGCCGGCATGCGGATCAACCGGCGCCGCCTGCGGCATGGCGTGCCCGGCGTGGCCGGCGTGCGGATCAACCGGTGCCGCCTGCGGCATGGCATGCCCGGCGTGGCCATGCGTTGTGTGATCGCGCCCCGGCCCGGCGCCGACGATGCGGTTCTGTTCGCGCCAGGCCTGGTCGGGCGTGGCCGGTTCGGCGGCGAGCGGCTGGTAGGCGGTGCTTGACTGGTAGCGCGTCGGCGGCACCGGCGCGTCGGGGTTGGCGGCGGGCAAGGCGGTAGACTGACTACCGGCGTGCGCGGCGGCGGCCAGCAGGCAGCTCAGGAGCGCGCAGGCAGGCGCACTGCGCGAGATGGCGAATGACATGGAATCCTCTCTGGTGACAAATGACAGGGCCGCGCGTCGATCGGCGCGGCAACAGGCACATCAGGCGAGGAGGAAGCGGGGAGGCCGTTCGGGCAGGGCCAGGTCGACCGAGGGCAGCAGGCTGTTCGAGAAGAAGGCTGCCAGGCGCGGTGGCGCGTGCACGGGCAGGGCGAGGACGGGCGCGGGCGCGATTGCCGCCCCGATCGAGCAGGCCGAGCAGGCGCCGCACTTGGCAGTGCCATGGTGCTGCGTCGCGTGGTGGCCGGCGCCGGCATCGGCGGCAGGCGTGGCGTGGTGTTCGCCACCGTGCATGCCGGGCATGCCGTGCATCCCGTGATGGGCGTGCCCGGCGCCCGCCGGCATGGCAGCGGGCGGCGCCGGCGGCATGTGGCCGGTTGCGCAGCCGAGCATGGCCGCCGCGGCGACTCCCTGGAAGGGAACCGCCAGCAGGACCAGCCACAGGGTCAGGGTGCGCAAGAGGGTATTCACGCGATTATTCTAGCACGCTGTCTCATCGATACGACGGCAAGCGCCTTTGTCGATAGTTGCCGATTGTCAGCATAAATACAGGCTGCTAACATGTTGCCTGTTGATCAATACCTGTTAAACAAAGGACCACGCAGATGGCCTGGATCGCCCAGCTCCTGATTCCGCGCCGCCGCAAGAACCGGCGCGAACTCGCCGACCGCGCCGTCGAGGTGGTGCGGCACGTCCTGTTCGACATGGGTATCGAGCGCTTCCTGGGCGGCACCATGCTGGTCGACCGCCAGTACCGCGTGCGCTTCGTGAGCGGCAACCTGCCCGGCGGCGGCGCCCTGGCCGCGGTGCCGGTGGCCACGCTGGCGGGCGCCCACGCGCTGCAGGCCGGCGTGCCGCAGCTGCCGGCGCTGGCCGCCTTCCACCAGCACGATGTCGTGCTGCTGGTCGAGGAACTGATGGCCGCATTGCTGGCGCAGTCGGCGCTGCTGCGGGCCTTGCCCGAGCGCCGCTACCGGCTCGCCGAGCGCAGCGCCGCCGCCTCGAAATAAACGCGCCGGATCGCCGGATCGACAGCGCGCACCGCGCGTTCCAGGCGGGCGATGGCGAGATCGACCTCGTCGATGCGCATGCCGCGCCGGAAGCGCACGGCGGCCGTCAGCAGCACGTCGTCCGGCCCCAGCTGCATGGTCATCAGCTGGCCCACGGTTTCCAGGTCGGGATCGGCCTGGAACAATTCCTTCAGCTGGCCGGTCTGCTCCACTCCCACGCTTTCGCCCACCAGCAGGCCGCCGGTCTCGCGCGCCAGGGTCCAGGCCGCGCCCACCAGCAGCAGGCCGATGGCGATCGAGGCGGCCGGATCGATATACGGATTGTCCAGCAGGTGTCCGAGCCAGATGCCGCCGGCCGCCACCAGGATGCCGATCAGGGCGGCGCTATCCTCGATGAAGACGGTGAACACCGAGGCGTCCTTGCTGGCCTTGACGGTTTGCCAGAGCGTGGCGCCGGGCAGGCGGTTGCTGTTCAGTGCGCGCCGCGAAACGTTCCAGCTGTATCCTTCGAACAGGAAGGCGACACCGAGCACGACGTAGTTCCAGAACGGGTCTTCGAGCGGCGCCGGTTCCTGCAGGCTGTGGATGCCGTGGTAGATCGACAGCCCGCCGCCCAGCGTGAACACCGACAAGGCCACGATCAGGGCCCAGAAATACACGGCCTTGCCGTAGCCGAAGGGGTGGCGCGCGTCGGGCTTGCGGCCGGCGATCTTTTCGCCGACCAGCAGCAGGAGTTCGTTGCCGGTGTCGACCGCCGAGTGGATGCCCTCGGCCAGCATGGCGGCGCTGCCGGTGACGGCGGCGACCGTGAATTTGGCGGCGGCGATGCCGAGGTTGGCGACGATGGCGGCGTAAATGACCTTGCGGCTGTCGGTGGCGGGTGCGGTGTTCTTGTTATCGGACATGGATGTTGCTGCGATGAGGAGATCAAGTTGGTGGTGAAGCCCAGTCTAGCCAATTCGCCGGTTTCGCCGGGCACGCTTGCCCCGCTGCCCCTGTCCCTGCCCAAGCGCGAGGACAGCGCCGCATGAGCACCCGCAACCTGCACAGCCTGTTCGCGCCGCGCTCGGTGGCCCTGATCGGCGCCTCGGAGCGGCCGGGCAGCCTCGGCGCCACGCTGCTGGCCAACCTGGCCGCGGGCGGCTTCAAGGGCCCGGTGTATCCGGTCAATCCGAAGTACGCGGAGCTGAACGGCCAGCCGGTGTACGCGGGCGTGGCCGACCTGCCGGCCGCGCCCGACCTCGCCATCATCTGTACCCCGGCCGCCACCGTCCCGGCGATCATCCGTCAGCTCGGCGAACAGGGTACGCGCGCCGCGATCGTGCTCAGCGCCGGCCTGGCCGAAGCGCGCGACGAGCGCGGCCGCTCGGTGAAGCAGGCGATGCTCGACGCCGCCCATCCGTATTTGCTGCGCATCCTCGGGGCGAATAGCGCCGGCCTGCTGTCGCCCGCCCTCGGCCTGAACGCCAGCGTCGCCCACAGCGGTGCGCTGCCGGGGCGGATCGCCTTTGTCTCGCAGTCCGGCGCCCTGATGAACGGGGTGCTGGACCGCGCCCGTTCGCGCGGCATCGGCTTTTCCCATTTCATCGCGCTGGGCGACTCCAGCGACGTCGACCTGGGAGACGTACTGGATTACCTGGCCAGCGACGGCGCCACCGGCTCGATCCTGCTGTATGTGGAACACCTGCGCTATGCGCGCAAGTTCATGTCGGCGGCGCGGGCGGCGGCGCGCAGCAAACCGACCCTGGTGCTGAAGGCGGGCCGGGTGGCGAACGGCGTGCGCGCCGCCGCCAGCGAAACCGGGCTGCTGGCCGGCGCCGACGACGTGTTCGACGCCGCGATCCGGCGCGCCGGCATGCTGCGCGTGTTCACCACCGAGCAGCTGTTCTCGGCGGTCGAGACCCTGGCCCACGCCAAGCCGCTGTACGGCGAGCGCCTGCTGATCCTGTCGAACGGCGCCGGCCCCGGCGTGCTGGCGCTGGACGCCCTGGTGTGCGGCGGCGGCATTGCCGCCGGGCTGGCGCCGGAATCGGTCGAACGCCTGGCCGCGCTGCTGCCGGCCAGCCCGCCGCGCGCCAATCCCGTGAATCTGCTGGGCGACGCCGAACCGGAACGCTACCGCCAGGCCCTGGAGATCCTGTTGCAGGACAAGGGCGCGGATGCGGTGCTGGTGGTGCACTCGCCCACCGCCACCGTCGACCCGGCCGACATCGCGCGCGCCATCGCGCCGCTGGCGCGCGGCAGCTCGCGCAACGTGCTCTCGTGCTGGCTGGGCGGCGATTCGGTGAGCGCGGCGCGCGAGATCGCGTCAAGCGCCGGCATGCCGACCTTCGACACGCCCGAGGACGCGGTGGCTGGCTTCCTGCAGATCGTGCATTACCGCCAGAACCAGAATCTCTTGATGCAGGTGCCGCCCTCGATCTCGCGCACGCTGGAGTCGGGCCGCGCCACCGCGCGCGCCCTGGTGCGCGAGGCGCTGGCGGCGGGGCGCTACCTGCTGTCCGACCCCGAGACCAAGGCCATCCTGCGCGCCTACGGCATGGCGCTGGTCGAAACGCGGCGCGCCGCCGACGTCGACGAAGCGGTGGCGGCCGCGAAGAGCATCGGCTTTCCGGTGGCCGTGAAGATCCTCTCGCCCGACGTGATGCACAAGTCGGACGTCGGCGGCGTCGCCCTCGACCTCGATTCCGAGCAGGCCGTGCGCGCCGCGGCCGGACGGGTGCGGCGCCAGCTGGCCGAGCTGCGGCCCGACGCGCGCTTCGAGGGCTTTTCGGTGCAGGCGATGGCGCGCCGGCCCGAAGGCCATGAACTGATTCTGGGCGCGGCCACCGACCCGGTGTTCGGTCCGGTGATCCTGTTCGGCCAGGGCGGCGTGGCGGTGGAAGTCACCGACGACCACGCGGTGGCGCTGCCGCCGCTGAACGCGGTGCTGGCGCGCGAACTGGTCGAGCGCACGCGCGTGGCGCGCCTGCTGGCCGGCTACCGGAATCGCCCGGCGGCCGACATGAACGCGATCCTCGCCACCGTGGTGCAGGTGGCGCGCCTGGTGTCCGACATTCCGGAGATCGTCGAACTCGACATCAACCCGCTGATCGCCGACGCTGCCGGCGCCGTGGTGCTGGACGCGCGCATGCGCCTGGCCATGGCCGACCGTTCCGGCAGCACGCTCGACCGGCTGGCGATCCGCCCTTATCCGCGCGAGCTGGAGCAGACCATCCCCTGGCAGGGCGGCTCGCTGCTGCTGCGTCCGGTGCGGCCGGAAGACGGGCCGGCGCATTTGAAATTCTTCGATGCGCTGACGCCCGACGACATCCGCTACCGCATGTTCGTGCGCATCCGCGAACTCCAGCCTTCGCAGCTGGCGCGCTTCACCCAGATCGACTACGACCGCGAGATGGCCTTCATCGCCACCCGCCCCGGGCCGGACGGCCAGGCCGAGACGCTGGCAGTGGGGCGCGTGGTGGCCGATCCGGACAACACCTCGGCCGAATTCGCCGTCACCGTGCGCTCCGACCTGAAGGGCATGGGGCTGGGCCGCATCCTGATGGAAAAGCTGATCGCCTACTGCCGTGCGCGCGGCACGCGCGAGATCGTCGGCGAGGTGCTGCCGCAGAACAGCCGCATGATCGGGCTGGTGAAGAAACTCGGCTTCGAGGTGACGCCGACCGGGGAAGAGGGCGTACGCAAGCTGCGGCTGCCGCTGGAATAAAATTTCACCAAATGCCCTCCGGTGAAATTTTATTTCATTGCGCCGCGTTCAGCGCCGGAAGCGCACGTCCTCGGTCACCACGCGCTGCTCGCCGCGCGCATCGCCCTTGGGTTTCTTCGGCTTCTTCGGTTTCTTGACGACCTGGCCGCTGGCGTTCGTCTCCGGCACGCGGTGGTCGGGCTCGAAGCCGCTTTCCTCGACCCGCTTCAGGTTTTGTTTGGTCAGCATCTCGATCGCCGCCAGCTGCTGCACTTCGTCGGCGCAGACCAGCGACACCGCTTCGCCGGAAGCGCCGGCGCGCCCGGTGCGGCCGGTGCGGTGCACGTAATCCTCGGCCACGATCGGCAAATCGACGTTCACCACCACCGGCAAGTCGTCGATGTCGAGCCCGCGCGCGGCGACGTCGGTGGCCACCAGCACCTTCACTTCGCCGGCCTTGAAGCGCTCGAGTGCGCGCAGGCGCGCCGGCTGCGGCTTGTCGCCGTGGATGGAATCGACGGCGATGCGTTTCGCTTCGAGCAGGGCCACCAGTTCGTCCACGCCCCGGCGCGTCTTGGCAAAGGCCAGTACCTGGCCCCAGCCGTGTTTCTTCAGCAGGTGCAGGAAGAGTTCCGGCTTGCGCTTCTTATCGACCGGCACCGCCCACTGCTTGATGGCCTTGACCGTGGTGTTGCGCGGCGCGGTCTCGATGCTGACCGGATCGACCAGCAGCTTGGCGGCCAGGGCGCGGATCGGGTCCGAGAAGGTGGCCGAGAACAGCAGGGTCTGGCGCTTTTTCGGCAGCGCCGCCAGCACCTGGTCGAGCTCGCGCGAGAAGCCGAGGTCGAGCATGCGGTCGGCTTCGTCCAGCACCAGCATCTGCGTCGCGTTGAACTTCAGCGCGTTCTGGCGGTGCAGGTCGAGCAGGCGGCCGGGCGTGGCCACCAGCAGATCGACACCCTTACGCAGGCGCATCATCTGCGGATTGATGCTGACGCCGCCGTAGGCCACCATGGTGCGCAGCGGCAGGCTGGCGCCGTAGGCCTTGAAGCTGTCGTGCACCTGCTCGGCCAGCTCGCGCGTCGGCACCAGCACCAGCGCGCGCGCCGTGTTGCCGGCCAGCGGCGTGCCTTCCATGACCAGGCGTTGCAGCAGGGGCAGGGCGAAGCCGGCGGTCTTGCCGGTGCCGGTCTGGGCCGCGGCCATGACGTCGCGCCCGGCCAGCACGGCGGGAATCGCCTGGGCCTGGACCGGCGTCGGGTTCTTGTATTCGAGCGTTTCGAGGGTGCGGGCGATCGGGTCGATCAGGCCGAGCGAGGCAAACGACATGGAAACCTTGGGCTAATTGTGAATAGCCGACAGTTTACCGTGCCGCGCGCCGGCCGGCGTAACAACGCGTGGAATCCGCCGCGGCGAAGGCGGTGCTAGACATCCAGGAAGCGGTCCACCACGGCGGGCGCGGTCGGCTTCGCCGGTTCGTGTCGATCCTTGCAGCCGCTGGCAAGCAGGCAGGCAAGGGCGAGGGCGAGGGCGGACCAGCGCAGGACAGGGATTTTCATGGCGATCTCCTTGGCGCCCATCATACGGTGTTTCAGCCGCCGGCCGCGCACGCCCGCTCAGAAGCGGTAAGACACACTGGCGCGCAGCACCGGATAGACCTTGTAGTCCGAGGCTTCGTCGGCCAGGCGCGCTTCTTCCACCGCCACGTCGCCGGCAAGCTGGTTGCACAGGGCCGTCTGGACCGTGCAGTTGACGCTGCGCAGGCTGACGCGCGCCTTGCCCTGGTAAAAGGCGCCGAGGTCGCCGCCGAAGCTCCAGCCGCGCTCGGTAGCCAGGGCATTGCCCCAGCCGATGCCGATGTAGGGCGCGGCCTTGCGGAAGTCGACCTTCCCGACCAGCACGCCGACCTCGGCCGCCGTGTACGGGCGTCCGTTCAGGTTGAAGGTGCCGTTCAGGTCCGGCGTGGCGAGGGCGTCGAAGCGGGTATCGTTGTAGAACACGCCGCCGGTGATGCGAAAAGGGCTGCCGGCGCGCGGATACCAGTCGAGCAGGGCGTCGACGCTCTGCAGCTTGCCGTCGAGGTCGTACTCGATGCGGCCCGAGCGTTCCGTGAAGTCGTGCTTGAAGTAATTGACGCCGAGGCGGCCGTTGAGGCTGGGGCTGAAGCCGAAGGCCAGGTGGGCGCCGACGCCGGTGCTGCCGAGGTCGAGCGAGGCGCCGACCTGGGCCTGGGCACTGACTGCGGCGAGCAGGCCGGCAAGCAGACCGGCGAAGGTCACCGTAAGACGCTGGTGCGACATGACATCCTCCATGCTGAATGTGTTGGGCCGATTCTAGCGATGCTCCCGTCGCATCCGTACCACAGCGCGAATTCCGCGCGGCATGTGTAAATGTGTGTTTCAGCATACCAAGAAGTTACGTTTCAGCTGATAAAGTTCATTTACACAAGTATCGAAGAGGACCGCTCATGACTTCCCCATTCAAACTCCTGGTCGCCGGCGTCGCCCTGGCCGCTTCCGCACTGCCGGCCCTGGCCGCCACCAACGTCAGCATCAACATCGGCCAGCCCGGCTTCTACGGCCGCCTCGACATCGCCGACTACGGCCGCCCGCCCGTCATCTACGAACGTCCGGTGATCGTGCGCGAAGTGCGCCACGTACGCGTCGAGCCGATCTACCTGCGCGTGCCGGCCGGTCACCGCAGCAACTGGAAGCGCTACTGCGGCCGCTACGACGCCTGCGGCCGCCCGGTGATGTTCGTGCGCGACGACTGGTACACCAACACCTATGCACCGCGCTGGCGCGAGCGCCACTACCGCCCGGAACACCACCACGGCCGCCCGGACCACCATGACCGCCGCGACCACCACGGCCGCGGCCATGATCGACACGACCGCGGCCACGATCGACACGACCGCGGCCATGACCGCCACGACCGCGGTCACGGTCACGGCCGTTGAGGAGCGGACAAGCCCACGCATCGACTCTCCGCATGACCTCCGATTTCGGGGTGCGCGCCACGCGATTTCCCCTGCCGGTGTAGACTTGCGCCCGTAACAAGGTACATACGGACTGGAGGTTAGTTTTGCGAAGTGAAATCGTGATCGTGGGTGGTGGGGCAGGCGGGCTGGAGCTCGCCTGCAAACTGGGGCGCAAGCTGGGGCCGTCGAAGGTATTGCTGGTCGATACCCGGCTGTATCACATCTGGAAGCCCTCGCTGCACGAGGTGGCGGCCGGCACCCTGGACATCCACCAGGAAGGCCTGTCCTACCAGATGCTGGCCCACGATAACGGCTTCACCTTCGTCTACGGCCCCATGACCGCGCTCGACACGAACACGCGCCGCATCACGGTCGGCGCCGTGCGGGCGGCCGATGGCGAAGACGTGCTGCACGAACGCCACATCGAATATGGTTCGCTGGTGATGGCGGTCGGCAGCACCTCGAACTATTTCGGCGTGCCGGGCGCGCGCGAACACACGATCTCGCTGAACGCCACCGAGGACGCCGAGCGCTTCCGCCTGCGTTTGCTGCGCCTGATGGCGGTGGCCGAGCAGGCGCGCGAGGAGCGTCCGGACGCGGTGGCCGCCCTCGACGTGGTGATCATCGGCGGCGGCGCCACCGGCGTCGAGCTGGCGGCCGAGCTGCGCGAAGCCTCGGGCGTGTATGCCACCTATGGCTTCTCGCGCCTGCAGGTCAAGCGCGACGTGCGCATCACCCTGCTCGAAGGCGCGCCGCGCATCCTGGCGCCGCTGCCCGAGCGGGTCTCGGCCTCGGCCCTGAAACTGCTGGGCGAGCGCGGCATCCAGGTGGTGACCGATTGCCGCGTGACGCAGATCGACCCGGACAAGGTGCTCGACAACGCCGGCAACGTGTATCCGGCCAACCTGGTGGTGTGGGCGGCCGGCATCCGCGCGCCGGAATTCCTGTCCACCCTGGGCCTGCCGACCAACAAGGGCGGCCAGATCGAGGTCGACGCGCAGCTGCGGGTTAAGGGCGTACCCGGCGTGTACGCGCTGGGCGACTGTGCCGCCTGCATCGACGAATCCGGCAAACCGGTGCCGCCGCGCGCCCAGGCCGCGCACCAGCAGGCCGATTACCTGCTCAAGGGTTTCCTGCGCAGCGCCGCCGGCAAGCCGGTCGACGAGAAACCGTATCGCTACCGCGACTACGGCTCGCTGGTATCGCTCGGCAAGACGACGAGTGTCGGCAACCTGATGGGTTCGCTGCGCGGGACCAGCTGGTTCGTCGAAGGCATGATCGCGCGCTTCATGTACACCAGCCTGCACCTGATGCACCACCAGGCCGTGCTCGGCTCAATGCGCACCGGCGTGCTGGCCATCGCGCGCTTCCTGATCCGGCGCACCACGCCGCTGGTCAAGTTGCACTGATACCGCATCCCGCAAAGAAAAAGGCCGGCAATGCCGGCCTTTTTTGCGTTTGCTTCTTACGCGCCCGGCAGCTGCCGCGGCAACACCATGGTCAGCGCCGTGCCGCCCTCCGGCCGCGGCGCCAGCGTCAGGCGCCCGCCGAGCACGCGTGCACGCTCGCGCAGCAGGCGCAGGCCATGGCAGTTCAGCGATTCCGACGGCGCCGCACCCTGCGGCAAGCCGATGCCGTCGTCGCGCACGGTCAGCATCAGTTGCTCGCCGTCGTCGTCCAGGATCACCTCGACCTTGCCGGCCCGGGCATGCTGCAGCACGTTGCGCAGGCCTTCCTCGGCGCAGCGCAGCAGGGCCACGCCCTGGGGGCGCGCATAGCCGTCGTCGTCGTCGGGCAGGCTGGCGCTGGCTTGCAGGCCATGTTCCTGGCCGAATTCGGCCACCAGTTCCGTCAGTGCAGCCTTGATGCCCAGGAATTCCAGCTTGTCGTTCCACAGGCCCAGCTGCACCTTGCGGTTGGTCTCGATGATGTTGTTGAGCAGGCCTTTCATCTGGGCGGCGCGGTCCCTGGCCTTGTCTTCGGTGAGGTTCTTGGCCAGCAGGCCCAGGTGCATGGTCAGCGCCGTCATCGACGAGCCGAGGCTGTCGTGCAGCTTGCGCGCCAGCAGGCGGCGCTCCTCGTCCCAGCAGCTCATCAGGTGGCCAACCAGTTCGGTCAGTTCGGCGGTGCGTTCGGCCACCTTGCGATCCAGTT
Source organism: Massilia sp. YIM B02769 (assembly GCF_030411995.1). GTDB lineage: Bacteria > Pseudomonadota > Gammaproteobacteria > Burkholderiales > Burkholderiaceae_D > Telluria. The sequence continues at coordinate 49,475 of NZ_JASNRC010000010.1, read as the reverse complement.
CCGGGTCGGGGTGGTGCGGGTCCGGTGCGGTCATCGTCGGCTCGGTTAAATGTTTCCCAAATCATACAACAGAGTCGCCCGGGAAGCGCGCACTGACGCCACGTTGACGTCCAGCGTGCGCTTCCGAACAGTAGGGCTGCGCATTTCGGATCAGGCTGGAGGTGTAGTCAAAATTACTATATTGATCACCAACAAGGAGCTCACATGGCAACCAAACCGACCACCGGCACCATCGACGCCGTCGACCTGCTGACCAAACAACACCGCGAAGTCGAGGAGCTGTTCGAGCAATTCGACAAACTGGGCGACAACGCCAAGGACAAGAAAAAACAGCTGGCCGACGAGATCTGCAATGCCCTGACCATGCACACCATGATCGAGGAAGAGATCTTCTATCCGGCCACCCGCGCGGCCGGCGGCGAAGAAGAGGAGACCGAGGACATGGTCGACGAAGCGATCGTGGAGCACGCCTCGGCCAAGGACCTGATCGCCCAGATCCGGGAAATGAGCCCCGAGGACGACCTGTACGACGCCAAGGTCAAGGTGCTGTCGGAGATGATCGACCACCACGTCGAGGAAGAAGAGAAGGAAATGTTCCCGAAAACGCGCAAGCTGAAGCTGGACCTGGGCGTGCTGGGGGAAGAGATGAAGAAGCGGCAGGAAGAGATCGAAGCGTCGATGTAAGGATCGGCCCGGTTACGGCCGGCATGGTGACGGCCGTATCGGAGGCGTGCGCGGTGTCCCTGTACCGTGTCCGGAGGGCGAACGTAGGGTGGGCACCCCGTGCCCACGCGGAAGCCGGCATGGTGACAGCCGCGCCAAGGGCAGGCCGACAACGTGTCTGGAGGGTCATGCCCCCCGGCCGAAACCACATCGCCGATGTTCAATCGATGAGACAGCGTGGGCAGTAGGGCTGGCTAAATGCCAGCACTACGAATGCCCACCCTACGAAACCCACCATTCCCCCGGTCGCAGCCCGCGGCGCCGTTCACCCGGCCGCAGCCCGCAATGGCGCCGGCTCCCCCAGCGCCCCCAGCAACTGCGCAATATCCACCGGCTTCACCAGGTGCATGTCGAACCCCGCCTCCAGCACCCGGCGCTGGTCTTCGGCCAGCCCATACCCGGTCAGGGCGATCAGGCGCATCGCCCGGGTTTCGGGATTCGCCCGCAGCCGGCGCGCCACTTCATAGCCGTCGATCCCCGGCAGCCCGATATCGACCAACGCCACCTTCGGCAGCTGCGTCAAGGCCTGCTGCACCCCATCGAGCCCGTCGGCCGACTGCAGCACCGGGTAGCCGTAGACGTCGAGCATGGTCGCCATCATTTCGCGGCCGTCTTCGTTGTCCTCGATCAGCAGCACGGCCGGCTTGGCGCAGGCCGTTTCCGACACGCTCGCGGCCGGCGCGCTCGCCTCGGCCGGTTCGGCGCGCGGCAGGCGGATCGTGAAGCAGCTGCCGGCGCCGCCGCCGGCGCTGGTGGCGGACACGCTGCCGCCGTGCAGCTCGACCAGGCGGCGCACCAGCGACAGCCCGATGCCGAGCCCGCCCTGGGCGCGATCGAGGCTGATGCTGCCCTGGACGAACACGTCGAACACATGCGGCAGCAGCTCGGGCCCGATGCCGACGCCGGTGTCGCTCACCGTCAGCAGCACTTCGTCATCCTCGGCGCCGATGCGGATGTCGATGCTGCCGCCGGCTGGCGTGTACTTCAGGGCGTTGTCGATCAGGTTGGTGGCGATCTGTTCCAGCCGGGTCGGGTCGCCGTCGACCCAGTTCGGCGCCAGGTCGACGTCGATGCGGTAGCCCGACGTGCGGCCGGTGGCGCGGAAGGTGTCGAGGCAGGCGCCGACCAGGCTGGCCATGTCCACCGGGCGGCGCGCCAGCAGGATCTTGCCCGACATCGCGCGCGACAAATCGAGCAGGTCGTCGACGATGCGCGACAAATGCTGGCTCTGGCGCCCGATGATCTGGCGCGCGCGGCTGGCCGTTTCCAGGCCGGCGCCGGGCATGTCGATCAGGGCGGCGGCGCTGCTGATCGCCGACAGCGGGTTGCGCAGTTCATGCCCCAGCATGGCCAGGAATTCGTCCTTGGCATGGCTGGTGCGCTCGGCCGCCTGGCGGTCCTCGATCTCGCGCATCAGGCGCTCGTTGGTCGCGGTCAGTTCGAGGGTGCGTTGCGACAAATCCTCGGTCTGGCGCCGCAGTTGCTCGTTCTTGTTGGCCAGGGCCACGAACACCGACACCTTGGCGTGCAGGATCTGCGGAATCACCGGGGTGAACAGGAAGTCGGCGGCGCCGCGCTGGTAAGCCTTCAGGCGGTCGATCTCGTCGGCCAGGAAGGCGGTCACGAAAATGATCGGGATGTCGGCCGAGCGCGCGCGCTGGTGGATCGCTTCGGCGGTCTCGAAGCCGTCCATGCCCGGCATGTTGACGTCGAGGATGATGACGGCGAAGTCGTGCAGCAGCACCTGGCGCAGCGCGTCCTGGCCCGAGCGCGCCGAGAGCACCGTGTAGCCGGTTTCGTCGGCCCACTGGTCGAGCAGGCTGGTAAGTGCCAGCAGGCTGGCCGCGTCGTCGTTGACGACCAAGATCTTCGGTTTGTCGGTGGTGAACACGTCGTTCCTGCTGCGTTTGTCGGGACACATGGCGTTGGCTCTGCCGCTTGATACGGATATCGATGCAAAGGATACCAATGCGAAGGATAGCAGAGCGTGACCGCTTTCCAATGGTAAACACACGGCTGAGCGGCGTCGAATAATATCACGGCAATTTGCAATGTTCGTGGGCAATCGTGCGGGCTTTTGCAGCCTGCATGGCCGGCCTTGCGCGCTTCGTGTACGGCACCGCACATACGGTTTCATGGGGCTATGCGATAGTCGAAGCGTGTCCAGTTCAACCGTGTCAATGGAGGACAGGCGCGCCCACTTGAAAGGACAAAAATATGAATATCAATACCATCGTCAACGAACAGTTCCACGGCAAATCGTTCAAGGAACTGGTGGATTGCCCGCTGACCGCGCTGTGCGGCATCGGCCCGAACCAGGCCAAGGCCCTGGAAGACGCATTCGGCGTCACGACCATTGGCCAGCTGGCCGGCTTGAAGGTGGTCGCGCATGCAGTGGCCATCGAGATGATGGCCGGTGTCGAAACCCAGCCGCAGGGTGACGCGGCCAAGGAAACCCTGCTCGACGACGCCGTCGAGATGACCTTCCCGGCTAGCGACCCGATCTCGGTCGACGCCGGCATCACCCGCATCGAAGTGGCGCCGGACAAGGTCGACGCCAGCCGCGACCACCAGAGCGCGACTGCGATCGCCGCCCACAACGAGCAGGCCGTTGGCGAAACCTGCGTCGGTACGAGGGACAAGGAGCCTGGCAGCGCCTGATGTTGTAGTCACACCGTTCCAGGCCACGGCGCCTTGGGGCCCGCATCGCGCGGACCTCAAGGCGCCGTTGTCGTTTGTGGGGACGTCAACGTGGAACCGGTAGGGTGGGCGCCCCGTGCCCACGCGTGAAGTGTGAATAGTGTTAGCTCCGTATGGTCCGACAGCTAACAATGATCAACGTCCACGCGTGGGCACGGGGCGCCCACCCTACGTGCAACTACCTGGCCATGACAGGTAATCGGGATAGGCACGCAAATAAAAACGGCGCCGGGCTGGTGGGCCGGCGCCGTGGAAGGCGGGTGTCCGCGCGGGGCGGCTGGCGGGGCTTCAGCGATGCTGAGCCAGCTCAGCCACCTGCTTTGGGGGCGATTTCGCAGCCACCTGGCGCGCCCCTCCGGCCGTCGAGCAGAAACGGTTCTTGCCGGCGCGCTTGGCTTCGTACAGCGCGTAGTCGGCAATGCTGATCAGGGCGTCCACCGATTCGGCGTCGTCCGGGTAGATGCTGATGCCGATCGAGGTCGACAGGCGCAGCGTCAGGTCGTTGATGAAATAGGGCTCGGACAGCGCCTCGACCAGCTTGGCGGCCGGCCCCTGGGCGTCGGCCAGGCTGTGGATGTCGCCCAGCACCACCATGAATTCGTCGCCGCCCAGGCGCGCCACCGTGTCTTCCTTGCGCGAGGTGGACAGCAGGCGCTGCGACACCATCTTCAGGATATCGTCGCCGTAGGCATGGCCATAGGTGTCGTTGATCGCCTTGAAACCGTCCAGGTCCAGGTACATGATCGCGGCCTTGGCGTGGCTGCGGTTGGCGTGTTGCAGCGCGGTCTCGATGCGGTCTTCCAGCAGGCGCCGGTTCGGCAGGCCGGTGAGGGCGTCGTGCAGCGCGAGTTCCTGCTGGGCTTTCGAATACTGGGCCAGCTCTTTATACAGCAGGCGTACCTCGAGCATGTTGTGGATGCGCTTGTGCACCTCCAGCAGGTCGAAGGGCTTGCTGATGAAGTCGCGCGCACCCGCTTCCAGGGCCGCGATCTTGAAACTCGGTTGCGCCGTGAGGGCCAGCACCGGCAAATAGCCGCCTTTTTCGATTTCCTTCAGGCTTTTCATGACCTGGAAACCGTTCAGGCCGGGCATTTGCAGGTCCAGCAGGATCAGGTCGTAGTTATGCTCGCGATGCAGCGGGCACACCTGTTCAGGCTCCATCGTCGAGCTGACATCGGTGTAGCCCTCCTCGGACAATATCTCTTCCATCAGCTCGATATTGTCGGGCGAATCGTCTACGACCAAAATCTTGGCGTTCAAAATGTCTTGTCTGCTCGGCATGCTTCTCTCGTCGAAATAGGTACTGGAAGGACACAAATTTCACTAAGGAATCCGACTTTCCCATCCAGGTTAGTCTAGCAAAAGCACTAAAATTTCTTGTAGGACAGCGCCGCGTGCGCGGGTAGGATCATCACAATCTTGATCGGCCTGCCGGCGGACGCACCAATGATGCCACGGCAGCGATCAGTTCGCTTGGTTCCACGGGCTTGGAAATGTGCGAATTGAAGCCCGCCTCCAGTGCGCGCAGGCGGTCTTCGGAGCGGGCAAAGGCGGTCAGGGCGATCGCCGGTGTCAGGCCGCCGCGGTCGCGCCCCAGACCGCGCACCCAGGACAGCAGCTCGAAGCCATCGACCTCGGGCATGCCCAGGTCGCTGATCAACAGGTCGGGCAAATCGGTCCGCAGGGCCTCGAAGGCTTCGCGCGCGCTCGCTTCGATGCGCACCGTCGCGTGGCAGTCGGTGAGGATGCGGGCGATCAGTTCGCGCGCATCGCGGTCGTCGTCGACCACCAGCACCGTGGTGCCGGTGAGGTCGAGCAGGGTCAGTTCCGGCGTGGCCGGCGCCGGGGCGCCGATCAGGCCGGCGCGGCTGCGCCGGGTGGCGGGCGCCGCCTTGGCCAGCGGCAGCTCGATCGCGAAGCTCGATCCCAGGCCTTCGCCCGGGCTCTCGGCGCGCACCGTGCCGCCGTGCTGCTCGATCAGGTGCTTGACGATGGACAGGCCCAGCCCGAGCCCGCCATGGCGCCGCGTCATCGAGGCGTCGGCCTGGCGGAAGCGCTCGAACACGTGGGTGATGAATTCCGGCTTGATGCCGGCGCCGGTGTCGCGCACCGTGATCAGGACCGAACCGTCGCGCTGGGCCAGCTCGACGATCACCTGGCCATCGCGCGGCGTGAACTTGATCGCGTTCGACAGCAGGTTCCACACCACCTGCTGCAGGCGCGCCGGGTCGCCGGCGATCATCCCGGGGTTGGCGTCGTAGCGCTTTTCCAGGCGGATGTTCTTGGCGTCGGCCGCCGGACGCACGGTCTCGATGGCGGCGTCGAGGAAGCTGCTCGGCGCCAGGGTCTGGATGTCGAGCAGCACCTTGCCCGAGGTGATGCGGCTCATGTCGAGCAGGTCCTCGATCAGCTGGGCCTGGGCGCGCGCATTGCGTTCGATCGTCTGCAGGCCGCGCTGGCGGTCGGCTTCGTCCTTGCCGCCGCGGCGCAGCACCTGGGCCCAGCCGAGGATGGCTGACAAAGGCGTGCGCAGCTCGTGCGACAGGGTGGCCAGGAATTCGTCCTTCATCTGGCTCGAGCGCTCGGCCTCGGCGCGCGCCTCGCGCTCGCTCTCGAGCAGCACCTTGCGTTCCTCGGCGGCCTGCTGGGCCGCTTCGTAGAGGCGGGTGTTGTCCAGCGCCACCGCGGCCTGGGCCGCGATGCCGCGCACGATGCGCTCGGTGCGCTCGGTGAACACGTTCGGTTCCGGATGGCCGAAGAACATGGTGCCGATGGCTTCGCCGCTGGCCGCCGTCACCGGCACCGACAGGTAGCTTTTCACGACCGGCTGGCCGGACAGCATGCCGAATTGCGGCGGCGTCGGGCCGTAGCGCGGGTCGTCGGTGATGTCGCCCGAGCGCACCAGGCCGGCGCCGCGGAAGCTGGGGCCGAACAGGGCGGTGGCATGCGGCTCGCCGAAACTCTGGAATTCGTTGGCGGTGGCGCCCGACAGCGTGTACAGCGAAAACTTCGGTCCTTCGCCTTCCTTGCCGTGGTAGAAGAAGGAACCGAAGCGGGCGCCGGCGATGCCGCTGGCGGCGTCGGTGGCCACCTGCAGCAGCGAGCGCAAATCGCGCGTGGAGGCCAGGGCGCTGCCGGTGCTGTTCAGCAGTTCCAGCACCTTCGATTCCTCGCGCAGGGCCTGCTCGGCGCGCTTGACCTGGTCGACGTCGGTGTTCGTGCCGAACCAGCGCACCACCATGCCGTGGCGGTCGCGCACCGCGTTCACGCGGGTCAGGAACCAGCGGTACTGGCCGTCGGCGCCGCGGATCGGGTATTCCATCTCGAACGGCTCGCCGGTGCGGATCGAGGTGGCCCAGTGCTGCTGCATGGCGGGCAGCACCTCGGGGTCGACCGTGCGTTGCCAGCCCCAGCCGGCCGCGCCTTCCTGGGTGGTGCCGGTGTAGTCATACCAGCGCTCGTTGAACCAGACGATGGCGCCATCGGGCTCGGCCATCCAGGCCAGCTGCGGGATGGTGTTGGCGAGGGCACGCAGCACTTCTTCGCTCTGGCGCAGGCTGTCCTCGGCATTCTTGCGCGACGACACGTCCTGGACCACGCCGGTCATGCCGATCACGCTGTCGCGCAGCGCCGGATTGGCGTAGTCGGCGCGGCCGACCAGGGCGATCCAGCGCGATTGCCCGCCGTCGGGCAGCAGGCGGCACTCGATGTTCAGGTCGGTGTGGGTGGCGAACGCGTGCAGCACGGCGCGCCGCACCGCCTCGCGGTCGGCCTGGTCGAGGCGCGCGCGCAGTTCGGCCCAGGCGATCGGCACTTCCGCTTCGAGTTCGAGGATGGTGGCGGCGCGCTCGCCCAGCAGCACGCGGTCGCTGGCGGCGTCCCAGCGCCAGTCGCCCAGGCGGCCGGCGGCCAGGGCCACCTGCAGGCGGCTGTTGCCGTCGATCAGCGCTTGCTGGTCGATGCGGCGCTGGGTGATGTCCTGGAAATACAGGGTCAGGCCGTCGGGCGACGGATAGAGGCGGGCCTCGACCCAGATCGCCAGGCGCGGATAAAAGAATTCGCGCGTACCCATCTGGCGCGAGTCCATGGCCTGGCGCAGGTTGCTCGCCAGGTTGGTACCCTGCAGCTCTTCGAATTCTTCCCACAGGCTCTTGCCGAGCAAACCCTCGCGGGTCTTGTTCAGCGGCGCCAGCATGCTCAGCGCGCGGCCGTTGATGTAGGTGATGCGCCAGTCGAAGTCGACCGCGCAGAAGGCGTCGGTCAGGCTTTCGAGCATGTTTTCCATGCGCTCGTTGGCCTGGCGCAGGGCTTCCTTGGCCGCCATCAGCTCGGCCTCGGCGCGCTGGCGCGCGGCCAGCACGCTGCTGGCATTGCGCAGGGCGGCCGAGCGCATGAGGTCGAGATCGTCCCGGTTATCGCTCACGCGCGGCTCCCTGCAAGTGGCGCACGGCGGGCCGCCGCCGGAATCGGGGGATGCATGAAGGCGGCAATGGGGCGGATGGAAATCATGGTCTGTTGCTCGGCGCAGGGTGGCCGCACGCATACGGCGCGCCGCGTCATGCGCAGGCGCGGCGGCACACGGCCTGGGGCCATTCTAGCCCAGCCGCTCGGGCGGCATGCACACGCTTGGGCGGGCACTCAGGCGCCCGCCCGCAACTGGTTGCCAACCTGGTTCAGCGCATTCTGCAACTGGTCGAGTTCGTACGGCTTTTGCAGCGACTGGTAAGGGAAGTCGAGGTGTTTCAGCAGCATGTCGCCATAGCCTGAGGCGAAGATCACCTTCAGGTGCGGATACAGGCGCATCGCTTCGCGCGCCAGGTCGACGCCGGACATGCCGGGCAGGCTGACATCGGTAAACAGCACGTGGTAGCGCTGTGCGGCCAGGCGCGCCAGGGCGTCGTCCGGGTGGGCCACGCCGTCGGCTTCGTAGCCGAAGGCCTTCAGCATCTCGCACACCAGGTATTGCGAATCGAGGTTGTCTTCCACCACCAGCACGCTCAGGGTGCCGATCTCCTCGGCCGCTGCCGGCGCGGCCTCGGCCGCGGAGGCGGGGGCCAGCGCGCACAGCAGGCCGGCCACGGCGCCGTCGTTCAGCAGCGGGGTGAAGTGCAGGTCGTACTGGCCCTGGCTGGCAGCGCCGAAGTGCAGCGTCACGGCCGGCATCTGCACGGCTTCGCCGCGCCAGGCGCGCGCGGCGCCTTCTTGCCCTGCCTGCAGCGGCGGCGGCATCACCGCCGGCTGCGAGCCGCCGGGCACGCGGCCGTAGGCCGGCCCGGCCAGGGCGCCATACGCCTCGTTGCACAGGAGGATGGATTGCGGGCCCCATAGCAGCAGCATCGGCAGCGGCGTGTTGAACATCAACTCGGCTGCGATGCGCAGCGGCTGCGGCCAGGTGGCCGGATTGCCGAGCGTGCTGGCGCTCCAGTCGTAGGTGGAAACGGTGGGGGCGGACTTACCTGGAGCGGACATGGACGACGGCCTGTTGTGTATTCGAAAACATGGCCGAATCCTACACTAAACGGCGCGCTTCTGTCGGCGCGCTGGCGTGTGCGCCGGAAAGGGCTGCCGATGTGCGGGTGCGGAAAACGCGGGCAAAAAAAAGCCCGCTCGTTGCGGAGCGGGCTGAATCTATTTCCTTGCGGGGAATAGAGGAGACAGGTGCAATTATGCTGCTGCGCAACAAAAGTTTCCAATTTAAATTTGTAATGACAGGTATAGCCGCGCTATATGGCTGTAAACGCTTTGTAACAACGGATGTGTACGCGGGGCGCGCACGGGAGCTGCACACGCTTGGTGCACGTCAGAAAATGTTTTACCATGGCAAATATGTTAAAACAATGTCTGCCGACTTGCGCCTTCGCGGGGCTATTTACGGTCTTCCCCCACGTTCAGGCCCAGGAGGGCGGGTCGCTGGCCGACTATTCGCTCGAGCAGCTGGCCGACGTGGTGGTGACGTCGGTGGCGCGCCAGGAAACCCGCCTGTCGGACGCGCCGGCCTCGGTGTTCGTCATCAGCGGCGCGGAAATCCGTCGCTCCGGCGCCACAAGCCTGCCCGAAGCGTTGCGCCTGGCGCCGAATTTGCAGGTGGCGCGCGCCGACGCCCACGACTATGCGATCAGCGCGCGCGGCTTCGGCTCGACGCTGGCGAACAAGATGCTGGTGCTGATCGATGGCCGCAGCGTGTATTCCCCGCTGTTTTCCGGTGTGTTCTGGGATACCCACGACGTGGTCATGGCCGACGTCGAACGCATCGAAGTCATCAGCGGACCGGGCGCCACCATCTGGGGCGCGAACGCCGTCAACGGCGTCATCAACATCATCACGAAGTCGGCGCGCGACACCCAGGGCAATCAGCTGGTGCTGCGCGGCGGCGCCGACGGCGGCAGCGGCTCGCTGCGCCACGGCGGCGAGCTGGGCAACAACGGCCATTACCGCGTATATGCCAAGCTGGTGCGCCAGGACGACATCGACCGCGAGGACCGCAGCGTCAGCGGCACCGGCTGGCGCCGCCAGCAGGCGGGATTTCGTGCCGACTGGGAAGACGAGGGCGCCACCACCACCCTGAGCGGCGACGTCTACGACGGCAGGCTCGACGAAGCCGGCCAGCGCGACACCAACATCGGCGGCGCCAACCTGCTGGCGCGCGTGGTGCGCACCCTGGACGACGGCTCGACCCTGCGCCTGCAGGCTTACCTCGACCATGCCCGGCGCGAGGAGCTGCTCGGCGCCCAGCGCCTGGAAACGCTCGACCTCGAAGCCCAGCATAACCTGCGCCTGGGCGCGCGCCACGACCTGGCCTGGGGCGGCGGCTACCGCGTCAGCCGCGACCGCATCCGCAGCAGCCCCTGGCTGAGCATGCTGGACGAGAACCGGACCCTGCGCTGGACGAACCTGTTCGTGCAGGACGAGATCGCGCTCGGCGACACGCTGCGCGCCACCGCCGGCATCCGGGCCGAGCACAATATCTATACCGGGGTCGAATGGCTGCCGAGCGCGCGCCTGGCCTGGAATGTGCAGCCGAACGCGCTGGCGTGGGCGGCCGTGTCGCGCACGGTGCGCGCGCCGTCGCGCATCGACCGCGACCTGCGCCTGGCCGCCGGCACCGCGCCGGACGGCACGCCGCGCTACTTCGTGGAAGGCGGCCCCGGCTTCGACGCCGAGACCGCGCGCGTGATCGAGTTCGGCTACCGTGCCCAGCCGACGCCGGCGGTCTCGTATTCCGCCACCCTGTTCCACAGCGACTACGACCGCCTGCGCACGCTGGAGGTGCGCGCCGGCGCGCCGGCGCGTTTCGAAAACCGCGCCGACGGACGCGCCAGCGGCCTGGAAGCCTGGGCCAGCTGGCAGGTGCTGCGCGGCTGGCGCCTGTCGGGTGGCGCAGTGTTCCAGAGCGTGCGCGTGAAAGCCGACGGTGTCAGCCGCGACTGGTCGCGCTTCCTGGGCATGGCGCCGAACGACCCGAAACGCTACTGGAGCCTGCGCTCGGCGCACGAGCTGGCTGCCGACCTGCAACTCGATTTGTCGCTGCGCCACGTCGGCAAGCTGACGCGCCCCGCCGTGCCGGGATATCATGAGCTCGACGCGCGCATCGCCTGGCAGGCCAGGCCGAACCTGGAGCTCGCCCTGGTCGGGCGTAACCTGCTGCACGACCAGCATGCCGAATTCGGCGAACCGGGCCTGCGCCAGACCTTCGCGCGCAGCGTGGGCTTCAGCGCGATACTGCAATTTTAAGCGGCCAATGATTCGACACCGATCTACCTCTTCTTCCACGCCGCCCGCCGGAGTGTCCCGCACCCCGGCGCGGCCGCCGGTCCTGTTACGGCGGCCCCTGCGCCTGGCCGGCTGGACGCTGGCCTGCGCCGCCGCCGTGTTCACGGCCATCGGCATCGCCCCGCCGCCGGCGCTGGCCCAGAACGGCGGCAGCAGCCAGGCGCTCGAGCGCCGCGTGAAAGCCGCCTTCCTGTACAAGTTCCTCGGCTATGCCGAATTCCCGGCCGGCGCCTTTGCCGACCCCGGCGCGCCGGTCACGATCGGCGTGGTGGGGTCGGACGACATGGCGGCCGAGCTGGCGCGCGTGGTCGCCGGCCGGAATATCGGCGGCCGTCCGGTGGTGGTGCGCCAGCTGCGCGAAGGCGAGGGCGGCAACCCCGTGCATTTGCTGTTCGTGGCCGGCAGCGACAGCGTGCGCGCCGGCCGCGTCCTGAAAAGTAGCCCGCCGGCGCTGTTGCCGGTGACCGAGTGCGAACTCGGCCTGCAACAGGGCAGTGTCATCAATTTCCGGATCGTCGACGAGCGCGTGCGCTTCGACGTGTCCCTCGATTCAGCAGAGAGAAATAACGTGAAACTCAGTTCGCGACTGCTCACCGTCGCCAACCGCGTCGTGAAGGGGAATTCCTGATGAACGCGCACGATACCGGTTCCGTCCGCAGCAAACTGATCAAGATGGCGGTGTTCACCACGCTGGCGGCCCTGCTGTCGGCCTCGGTGGCCATGCTGGTGCTCGATCTGCGCACCTTCCAGCGCCTGTGGATCGACGACTTGACCACGCAGGCCGACATCATGGCCAGCGTCACCGCGCCGGCACTCGCCTTCAGCGATGCGAAAACCGCCCAGCAGCAGCTGGCGGTGCTGCGCGCGCGCCCGCAAATCCTGTCCGGCGCCGTCTTCACCGCCTCGGGCACGCGCTTCGCCAGTTATGTCAAAGCCGGCACCGAGCAGACCCTGCCGACGCGTCCGCGCGCGGCCGGCTACCTGATCGAGCGCGGCGGGCTCGAGGTCTGGCACAACATCGTCGAGAACGGCGAACTGGTCGGCACCGTCTACCTGCGCTCGCGCTATGGCCTGGTCGACCGCCTGCTGAACTATGGCGCCATTCTGGGCGGCGTGATGCTCGGCGCGCTGGTGATCGCCGGCCTGGTGGCCTCGCGCCTGCAGGCGGCAATTACCCGCCCGCTGGAAGCAGTCACGAACGTCGCACGCCAGGTGATGCAGCGGCGCGACTTCACCCTGCGCGTGCCGGGCAATAACAGCGGCGAGATCGGGGTGCTGGTCGACGCCTTCAACGACATGCTGGCCGAGATCGGCCGCCGCGCCGACGCCCTGCAGGCGGCAAACCGCACCCTCGAACACGAGATGGACGTGCGCCAGAAGGCGGAAGACGCGCTGATCGTGGCCGACCGCAGGAAAGACGAGTTTCTCGCCACCCTGGCCCACGAACTGCGCAATCCGCTGGCGCCGATCCGCACCGGCCTCGACATCCTGCGCATCCGCAGCGGCGACGCCCAGGCCACCCAGCGCGCCACCGACATCATGGAACGCCAGCTGCGCCAGATGGTGCGCCTGGTGGACGACCTGCTCGACGTGTCGCGCATCAACACCGGCAAGTTCGCCATCAAGATGGGCCGCGTCGAACTGAAGGCGGTCGTCAACGACGCGCTGGAAGTGGTGCGCTCCTACATCGAGCTGCACGGCCACGAGCTGGTGCTGGACTTGCCGGACCGCCCGGTCTTCCTGCACGGCGACGCCACCCGCCTGGCCCAGATCCTGTCGAACCTGCTGAACAACGCGGCCAAGTACACCAACCGCGGCGGGCGCGTGACCCTGTCGGGCCACGTCGAGGACAAGACCCTGGTGCTGGAAGTGCTCGATACCGGCATCGGCCTGGCGCCCGACATGCTGGACTCGGTGTTCGACATGTTCGTGCAGGTCGACTCGACCCTGGAGCGCACGAATGCCGGCCTGGGCGTGGGCCTGTCGCTGGCGCGCAAACTCGTCGAACTGCACGGCGGGACGATTACCGCGCGCAGCGAGGGTCTGGGGCGCGGCTCCTGCTTCAGCGTGCGCCTGCCGATCGTGGTCGAGCCGGAACCGCTGAGCAAACCGACGCCGGCCGCCTTCATCAGCACCGAGACCTACCGGATTTTGCTGGCCGACGACAACGTCGACTTCGTCAACAGCATCGGCGCGCTGCTCACCGCCATGGGGCACAGCGTGGTGATCACCCACAACGGGCCGGATGCACTGGCGGCGGCCGCGCGCTTCTGCCCGGACTACGCCTTCCTCGATATCGGGCTGCCGCAGATGTCGGGCTACGACCTGGCGCGCGGCATCCGCAAGCTGTCCTGCGGCGCCATGACGGCGCTGATCGCGGTGACCGGCTGGGGCCAGGAAAAGGACCGCCAGCTGGCCTTCGAGGCCGGTTTCGATCACCACATGGTGAAGCCGGTGCGCTTCGAGCAGATCGAGGAAATCCTGGGCAACCGCAGCATCATCAAGAAGCTGCGCACCTGATCGTTGGAAGAGGGGGCAGGTTAAAAAACGGAGACGCGAGCGTCTCCGTTTTTTTTCGCCTATCGGGCGAAGCAGGATTGGGAATCAGCCGCGCCTGGACTGGCGGCGCCGTGCCAGGAAGCCCAGTACGCCGAGGCCGCCCAGCATCATGCCGTAGGTTTCCGGCTCGGGCACCGGCGCCAGCATGACCGCGCCGCCGAAGGAAGCCCCTTCGCCCGAGACCACGTTGCCGTCCACCCGCAGGTAGTAGTCGCCGGCAACGAGGTTGTCGCCCGCCACGGTCCACACGTCCACCGCACCCGTCTGCAGCGACGTGCCGGTGCTGATCAGGGTGTCGTTGCCGTTGTAGATCCAGAGGCCGGTGATGTCCAGCCCGACATCGGCCGAACGGCTGACCGAGCCGACGATGGCATCGACATTCACTCCCAGGGCGTCGTCGACCGTGAAGGTGAAGCGGTCGGCGAAGGTGGCGCCGCTGTTGCCTTCGCCCAGGCTGTCGCCGAAGAAGGCCGAGTTGTCGACCAGGTCGAGTGCCTGCGGCGAATCGCCGATGACCTGGGCCTGCACCGCCGTCGACGCCAGCGACGCGCCTGCCAATACGATTGCACCTATTAACGATTTTCTCATAACGTCCTCACACGAAAATCGGCCGCGGCATGCGGCCGGGTTGTGGCAATCGGGGGTTTTCATGCTAGCAAACGGGTGGGCGCTGCGTGAGGCGGATGCTGAGGTGTACCAGACAGGCGACAAGAATGCTCATCGGCACATCATGCTGGAAGGACAGGGAATGGCTGGGCGTATAGAGGGAGGGCGCGGTTTCTCGTTTTGTTGAGAAAAAGATCATGAGCATTGCTCAGATAGCGTCAGCGCGATCCTACAAAAAGAGAAGTGTGCGTCCTGTGCAGAGCTAAACCCCGTTTAAGCGAATCGCTTGACTGGGTGGGGAAACGAAGAGATGCGCCGACAGACGCCAGCGAGACGGCAAAACCGATCGTGGAAAGAAAAATGGCTCAGAATCTCTTCTGAGCCATTTCCTTGAAAAAGTTGGTGCGGCTGGCAGGAATCGAACCCACGACCCCTTGGTTCGTAGCCAAGTACTCTATCCAGCTGAGCTACAGCCGCCCGAGGCACGCATTATAGCCAAGCTTGCCAGATTAGGGAAGCGATAATTAAGGTGTGTCGAAAGCATCCCAGCAGGGCAGGCAACACGCAGGCAAAGTGCATATCGAACGCGCAAACGAAAAAGGCCAGATCTTGCGATCTGGCCTTCGTATTCGTGGTGCGGCTGGCAGGAATCGAACCCACGACCCCTTGGTTCGTAGCCAAGTACTCTATCCAGCTGAGCTACAGCCGCCCGAGCACGCATTATAGCGGGGTAGCTGTGAAAAGGGAAGAAGCGGTTGTTCGCAGTCGCCTTATTCGGCCAGCGGCTTTTGCGGTGTTGGCGGGCTATCGGCTCGATTTGCTTGTCTTCCGGAGCGTTGCAAGTTCGCGCGCGCGCTTTGCAAGCGGGATAAACGCGGCAAGTAGTGGAAGCAGGGCTTGCCGCAGCATGGGATGCATTCACAAACTTAAGAAAACTAGAGTTTGATCTGAATTACAGCGCCTTCCATCGCAGTTCTCTGCGTGACAATCCGATAGATTCTCGAATAGTCACACATGTCACGATCAGGCAACCTCATCTGCAATCAGCCTGGATGACGGTCGTCCAACTTCGGTCGAAGCGAACCCGTTCGGCTGATGAAACATCTAATTAACTCAACAGGATTAAAATGCGTGATTTTTTGGCAATCATACTTCCGCCTCTTGCTATTCTTCTTTGCGGAAAACCATTCCAGGCACTGTTGAATATTATTCTGACAATGTGCTTCTGGCTTCCCGGTATGATTCACGCGCTTTTTGTCGTGCATGGCCACAAGGCAGACAAACGCACAGAGCGTCTGGAGAAGGCGATCAGGCAAAATGGGGTTGCCTAAGTATTCTTGAGCAGTAGCGATCTAACTGCCATCGCTTGTGGAAGTTGGCTCGCTCGCAGGTAGTGACGAGATTCGCAGATCGGACAAAGGTTACTGGCCCATGGCTGCCTGATTCGTCTCCGTCCTCGTCGACTAACGCTACACGCATGATTTATACCTTGCTTGGAGTTAGCTGGGAATGGAGGTTGGGCAGCTTGCCCGATCGACGCGCTTTATGGGCGCCGAGATGGTGGAGCATGCCATTTCTGATCTCATCCGGACAAACCCGGCGCCCATAACGAAAAAGGCCAGATCTCGCGATCTGGCCTTCCTATTCGTGGTGCGGCTGGCAGGAATCGAACCCACGACCCCTTGGTTCGTAGCCAAGTACTCTATCCAGCTGAGCTACAGCCGCCCGAGGCACGCATTATAGCGGCACTTGTTGTTTTATGGAAGCATCAATTGAGAAGATGCTCATCCAGGGCAGGGCGCCCTCATGGCGGCCCGGCAGTCGCCATGCAAACCAGCCGGACAAAACGAAAAAGGCCAGATCTTGCGATCTGGCCTTCCGTATTTCTTGGTGCGGCTGGCAGGAATCGAACCCACGACCCCTTGGTTCGTAGCCAAGTACTCTATCCAGCTGAGCTACAGCCGCCCGAGGCACGCATTATAGCGGCACTTGTTGTTTTATGGAAGCATCAATTGAGAAGATGCTCATCCAGGGCAGGGCGCCCTCATGGCGGCCCGGCAGTCGCCATGCAAACCAGCCGGACAAAACGAAAAAGGCCAGATCTTGCGATCTGGCCTTCCGTATTTCTTGGTGCGGCTGGCAGGAATCGAACCCACGACCCCTTGGTTCGTAGCCAAGTACTCTATCCAGCTGAGCTACAGCCGCCCGAGGCACGCATTATAGCGGCACTTGTTGTTTTATGGAAGCATCAATTGAGAAGATGCTCATCCAGGGCAGGGCGCCCTCATGGCGGCCCGGCAGTCGCCATGCAAACCAGCCGGACAAAACGAAAAAGGCCAGATCTTGCGATCTGGCCTTCCGTATTTCTTGGTGCGGCTGGCAGGAATCGAACCCACGACCCCTTGGTTCGTAGCCAAGTACTCTATCCAGCTGAGCTACAGCCGCCCGATGCACGCATTATAGCAGCGGCATCCCCATCGGGGAAGTCTTAATTTATTACAACTCTTTAGCGGCATCTGGTAGATTGATCGCATCTGTTTCGGATACTGACGATTATGCTGGGGTTCACCACGTGGCGCCGCGCATCGTGCGCCATCGCCGGCCTGCTGCTGGCACTCACCTTTACCGATGCCGCCCACGCCACCGCGCCGCGCAACCTGCGCTTCGAGCGGCTATCCATCGAGCACGGTCTGACCCAGGAATCGGTGCTCACCATCCTGCAGGACCGCCAGGGCTATATGTGGTTCGGCACCCAGGCCGGCCTGAACCGCTACGACGGCTACCGCATCACCACCTACCGCAACGATCCGCGCGACCCTGCCTCGCTGCCGGACGGCTACGTCAACGCCTCGCTCGAAGACGCCGAAGGCCGGCTCTGGTTCGGCACCAAGGGCGGGCTGGCGCGGCTCGACACGGCCAGCGGCAAGTTCGTGCGCTACACCCTGCTCGAACCGGGCGCCGGCGGCAGCGCCAACCGCAGCGTCAACGCCATCGCCGCCGACCGCCACGGCATGCTCTGGCTTGCCACCAGCGATGGCCTGAAGCGCTTCGATCCGCGCTCCGGCCGGTTCACCACCATCCGCCAGCCCGATACCCGCCTCGGCACCACGGCCGACCACATCGTGACTTCCCTGGCCTTCGATGCCCAGGGCGCGCTCTGGGTCGGCACCCTGGAAGGCGTGGCGCGCCTGGCGCCGGGTGCCGGCCAACTGAGTTACTTCGCGCCCCTGGGGGGCGATCCGCGCCGCGCCCGCGTGCTGGCGCTGGCGATGGGGCCGCGCGCTACCCTGTGGGTCGGCGCCGAGGCCGGCCTCGAGGAGTGGCGCTTGGGAGAAGGCGAGCCGCAGCGGCGCGCCATCGGCATCGACGAGGGCATGGGCCACGCGGGCGTGCTGTCGCTGTATGTCGACGCCGGCGGCACGCTCTGGGCCGGCACCGATTTCGATGGCCTGAAGTGGCGCGAACCGACCAGCGGGCGCTTCGTCTCCTACCGCAACCGCGCGCTCGACCAGCACAGCCTGTCGGACAACCAGGTGGCCGCGGTGCGCATCGACCGTACCGGCACGCTCTGGGTTGGCACCCGCTTCGGCGGCGTCAGCCGCACCGACCTGGCCAGCGGCGGCTTTTCCCATTTCAGCTTCGAGCCGGGCAACGGCTACCAGAACGGCTACAGGAAGGCGCGCGATGTCGCGGTGCGCGCCAACGGGCAGGTCTGGATCGGCACCTCGGGCGGCGGCCTGGTCCTGTTCGACCCGGCCAGCGGGCGTACGCGCGCGCTGCACCACCAGCCCGGCAAGCGCGCCTCGCTGCCGAGCGACGTGGTGCACAGCCTGTCGATCGCCGATGGCCGCCTGTGGGTCGGCACGCCCGCCGGCCTGGCCTGGTGCCCCGAGGAGGGCGGCGATTTCCACCCGGTCGACCTGGGACCCGACGGCAACGCGGCCCTGGTCCAGGCGGTCATGAAGACGCGCGACGGCGCCACCTGGGTGGTCTCGCGCGCCGGCCTGTACCTGCTCGGCCCCGACCAGAAGGTGCGCAAGTCCTGGCGCCACAATCCGGACGACGCGGCCAGCCTCGGCGAGAACCGGATCTTCGCGATGGTCGAGGACAAGGACGGCATCCTGTGGGTCGCCACCGACAATGGCCTGGATCGCTTCGACCGCGGCGCGAATGTCTTCACCCATTTCCGCCAGGACGATGCCGACCCGGACAGTTTGCGCCATAACCGCATCCACGACGTGCTGCTCAGCGCCAGGGGCGAACTCTGGATCGGCACCGGCGGCGGCCTGCACCGCATGGAGCGCGGACCCGGCGGCAAGCCGGTCTTCCGCTATTTCACCATCACCGATACCGGGCAGGGCGAGCCGGTCGGCGCGCTGCTCGAGGACGGCAGCGGGCGCCTGTGGGCCAGCACCACGGTCGGCCTGTCACGCATCGACCCGGCCAGCGGCGAATACAAGCAGTACACCGCCAAGGACGGCCTGATCGACGGCAGCTTTTTCGTCGGCTCGGCGGCGCGCGGGCCGGACGGCCAGCTGCACTTCGGCGGCGTCAACGGCCTGAATTCCTTCCAGCCCGACGCGATCCGCGACAACCCGTATCCGCCCGTGGTGCGCATCACCGACTTCACGGTGTTCAACAAGGCGCGCCCGCTGCCCGCGGGCGGTGCCGTCACCCTGCCGGCGCGCGACTCGGTGTTCGCGCTCGAATTCGCGGCCCTGCACTACGCCGCGCCGGGCAGCAACCGCTATGCCTACCAGCTGGAAGGCTTCGACGAGTCCTGGGTCGAGACCGACGCCAGCAAGCGCTTCGCCAGCTATACCAACCTCGACCCCGGCGAGTACGTGTTCCGGGTGCGCGCCAGTAACAAGGACGGCGTCTGGAGCGAGGCGCCGGCCACGCTGGCCATCAGGATCACGCCGCCGTGGTGGAAGACCTGGTGGTTCCGCCTGCTGGCCGTGGCCCTGCTGGGTGCGGCGGCGCTGGCGGCTTACCGCTTCAGGATCCGGTCGCTGGTGCAGCAGAAGGGCCGCCTCGAGCGCCAGGTGAATGCGCGCACCGCCGAGCTGCTGCTGCAGAAGGATGCCGCCGAGCGGCGCAAGCGCGAAGCCGAGCAGCAGAAGGACGCCGCCGACCAGGCGCGCCGCAACATCGCGCTGCTGTCCGACATCGGGCGCCGCCTCACCGCCAACCTCGACATCGAGGCCATCATGGACACCCTGCATGAACACGTGCAGGTGTTGATGGATGCACCGGTGTTCGCGGTGGTGGTGGCCGGCGGCGACGAGGGCACGCTCGACATTCCCTATGCACTGGTCGACGGCCGGCGCGCCGCGCCATCGGTACGCGCGCGGCGCGATCCGGCTTCGCTGGCCGCCTGGAGCATCGATCACGGGCGCGAAGTCTTCATCAACGACCTGGCCAGCGAGTCCGGTCGCTACCTGCCGGGCGCCACGCCGGAAGCGGTGGCCGCCGCCGCGCTGCCCGGCGCCGCGAGCGCGCAGTTGCCGCGCTCCCTACTCTATGTGCCGGTGGCGGTGGGCCAGCGCGTGCTGGGGGCGCTGGCGGTGCAGAGCTACACGCGCGGCGCCTACCAGCGCGTGCACCTGGACATGCTGCGCACCCTGGCCGCCTACGTCGGCGTGGCGCTCGACAATGCCCAGGCCTACCGTCAACTGAAAGATGCGCAAAGCCTGCTGGCGTCGCAGGAAAAGCTGGCCTCGCTCGGCTCGCTGGTGGCCGGCGTGGCGCACGAACTGAACACCCCGATCGGCAACAGCCTGCTGATGGCCAGCACCCTGCACGACAAGACGGCCGATATCCATGCCGCACTCGGCGGCGCGGCGCTGCGCCGTTCGGAACTGGACAGCTATATCGGCGCGGCGCGCGAGGCGTCGGAGCTGATCATGCGCAGCCTGCACCAGGCGGCGGAACTGGTGAACAGCTTCCGCCAGGTTTCGGTCGACCAGGCCAGCGCCCAGCGGCGCCGCTTCGACCTGGCGCGCGCCTGCCAGGAAATCCTGGCGACGATGATGAACAAGGTGCGCCTGGAAGGGCATACGCTGGCCTTTGCGGTGCCGGACGGGATCGTGATGGACAGCTATCCGGGGCCCTTCGGCCAGGTGATGATCAACTTCGTCAACAACGCGCTGCTGCACGCCTTTGCGGGGCCGGGCGGGCAGATGCGCCTGTCGGCGCGCCTGGTCGACCCGGCCTGGGTGCAGCTGCGCTTTGCCGACGACGGCCGCGGCATCGCTCCCGAGCACCTGGCGCGCGTGTTCGATCCTTTCTTCACCACGCGCATGGGCCAGGGCGGCACCGGCCTGGGCCTGAACATCGCCCACACCATCGTGACCTCGCTGCTGGGCGGCGCGATCCGGGTCGAGAGCACGCCGGGGCAAGGCACGGTCTTCATCCTCGATTTACCTTTGGCGCCGGCCGAGGCGCGTCCACCCCACTACTCCAACGACGAGAGGAAACTGCACGCATGAGTATCATCACGACCATCGAAGACTTGCGCGTCCTGGCCAAGCGGCGCGTGCCGCGCATGTTCTACGATTATGCGGACGCCGGCTCCTGGACCGAGTCGACCTACCGCGCCAACGAGACGGACTTTGCCGCCATCAAGTTCCGCCAGCGCGTGGCCGTCAACCTGGTCGACCGCAGTCTCAAGAGCACGATGATCGGGCAGGAAGTGGCGATGCCGGTGGCCCTCGCGCCGACCGGCCTCACCGGCATGCAGCACGCCGACGGCGAGATCCTGGCGGCGCGCGCGGCCGAGAAGATCGGCGTGCCCTTCACCCTGTCGACCATGAGCATCTGCTCGATCGAGGACGTGGCGGCGCGGACCACGAAACCGTTCTGGTTCCAGCTGTACGTGATGAAGGACCGCGATTTCATCGAGCGCCTGATCGACCGCGCCAAGGCGGCGCAGTGTTCGGCGCTGGTGCTGACGCTGGACTTGCAGGTGCTGGGCCAGCGCCACAAGGACATCCGCAACGGCATGACGGCGCCGCCGAAGCTGACCATCCCGAACATGATGAACCTGGCGACCAAGCCGCGCTGGTGCCTGAACATGCTGCGCACCCCGCGCCGCCACTTCGGGAACATCGTCGGCCATGCGAAGAGCGTATCGGACATGAGCTCGCTGTCGTCGTGGACCTCGCAGCAGTTCGATCCGGCGCTGTCGTGGAAGGATGTCGAGTGGATCAAGAACCGCTGGGGCGGTAAACTGATCATCAAGGGCATCATGGACAACGAGGACGCGCGCCTGTGCGTGGAGAGCGGGGCGGATGCGCTGATCGTGTCGAACCACGGCGGGCGCCAGCTCGACGGCGCGCAGTCGAGCATCGGCGCGCTGCCAGGCATCGTGGATGCGGTGGGCAAGCAGATCGAGGTGCACATGGACGGCGGCATCCGCTCGGGGCAGGACGTGATCCGCGCGCTGGCACTGGGGGCGCAGGGGGTGTACATCGGGCGGCCGTTCTTGTACGGCCTGGGGGCGATGGGCGAGGCGGGCGTGGCGCGCTGCCTGGAGATCATCCGCAACGAGCTGGACCTGACGATGGCGTTCTGCGGCTTGCGCGATGTGCGGCAAGTGGACAGGCATATCCTGTTGCCGGGGACGTATTGAGACGTTTCGACGTGCTTGCGTTGTCATGGTGGGTACAAGTACCCACCCTACATGCGCGGCGCAACCGGTATTCGTAGGGTGGGTTCTCGAACCCACCAATGCATGAGCAGCGCAACCGGTATTCGTAGGGTGGACGGGGCCCCCGTCCACGCGTCCCGCGTAGGGTGGGTTCTCGAACCCACCGCTTCACGCCCGGATAAACGGCGAACTACACCACATTCGTCGGTCGACCGCTCTCCCACGCCTCGATATTCCCCACCAACATGTCCGCCAGCGTCTGCATCGCCCCGCCGCTGGCCCACGCCACGTGCGGCGTGAGAATGAAATTCGGCAGCCGCAGCCCGAGTAGCGGATTATCCTGCCCCGGCGGCTCCTTGCTCAGCACATCGAAGCCGGCCCCGCCGATCGTGCGCCGCATCAGCGCCTCGGCCAGCGCCGCCTCGTCCACCAGCCCGCCGCGCGCGGTGTTGATCAACAAGCCGGTCGGCTTCATCAGCCCCAGTTCGCGCGCACCGATCATATGGCGCGTCTGATCATTGAGCGGCAGGTGCAGGCTGACCACGTCGCAGCTGGCCAGCAGTTCATCCAGCGGCAGCTGGGTCACGTCCGGCTCCTCGACCGGCGAGCGCGAGCTGATGCACACCGCCATCCCGAACGCACGCCCGATCTGGGCCACGCGCCGCCCCAGCGCGCCATAGCCGACGATGCCGAGCCGGCTGCCCGACAAATCGCCGATCGGGTGGTCCAGCAGGCAGAAGCGGCTCGAATGCTCCCAGCGCCCGGCCTCGACGTCGGCGACGTAGGCGCGCAGGTTGCGGCGCAGGGCCAGCATCAGGGTGAAGCAGTGCTCGGGCACCGAGACCACCGAGTAATCGCGGATGTTCGCCACCACGATCCCGCGTTCGCGGCAGGCGGCCAGGTCGACGTTGTCGGTGCCGGTGGCGGCCACCGCCACCATTTTCAGGTCGGGCAGCCGGGCGATGGCCTCGGCGCGCAGCGGCACCTTGTTGGTGATGGCGATGCTGGCGCCCTGCAAACGGTCGACCACCTGGTCCGGCGCGGTGGCCGGGTGGTCCTGCCAGTCGTGGGCGAAGGCGGGCCGGCGTACCTGGGCGATCAGGCTGTCGCGGTCGAGGAAGACGATCTTGTGCATGGCGCTCTCGGTTGGGAGGGGATCGGACAATTGTAGAGCATGTGCCAATTTATGCGGCATGCATGCCGGCGACGGGGACGAAAAAAAGACAGGGCGTACCCTGTCTTTTTTGGCGGTATATGGAGGGGGGCTCGAGCGGCCTTATTTGGTGGAGGCGGTGGTGCTGGCCTTGTGCTCGGCCATGTCGGCCTTGTGTTCGGCCTTGTGCTCCGCTGCATCGGCCTTGGCTTCGGCCTTTTCCTTGGTGGCTTTCTTCTCGGCCTTGGCTTTCTTCTTGGCGGCGTCGGCCTTTGCTTCGGCGACGTCCGACTTGGCTTCGGCCTTGGCCTTTTCTACCTTGGCATCGGCCTTCGCGACATCCTTGGCTTCCTTGGCCTCGGCCTTGGTGGCCGGGGTGGTTGCCTGGGTGGCGGTGCTCTGGGCGAATGCCGAGGTAGCGAACAGGCCAGCGATCAGGGTAGCGACGATTTTGCTCATGGTGTTCTTTCCTTTAATGGTGGAAAAGTATGGTCGTCCCGTCGGATGTTTCCGGCGTTACTGGGCGAATAACGCGGCCCACTTCGACAACGTTGACGCTTATTACATCCCGTTACAAACGGTGCGCCAGGAAGGCATCGTTAGCTGCCGTACAGTCGCGCCGGCCTGCCGCGCCTAGACTGGCTTCACCGCAGCATTGCAGGAGGGGGCCATGCCAGATTCGCTGAAAGTCTACAAAGCCAAGCGCGATTTTTCGATCACCTCCGAACCGGCCGATGGCGGACAGCCCGGCAAGGACGCGCTCACCTTCGTCATCCAGAAGCACTGGGCCAGCCGCCTGCACTACGACTTCCGGATCGAGCTCGACGGCGTCATGAAAAGCTGGGCCGTGCCGAAGGGCCCCAGCTACGACACCCACGACAAGCGCATGGCCGTGCACGTCGAGGACCACCCGATTTCCTATTCCGATTTCGAGGGAACCATTCCCGAAAAACAGTATGGCGCCGGCAAGGTCATCGTCTGGGACAAGGGCACCTGGGAACCGGAAGGCGATCCGCATGCCGGCTACCGCAGCGGCAACCTGAAGTTCCGGCTGCACGGCCATAAGATGCACGGCAAATGGGTGCTGGTGCGCATGAAGGGCCGCGGCGAAAAGCAGGAACCCTGGCTCCTGATCAAGGAAAAGGACGACTACGCCCGGCCCGCGGAGGAATTCTCGGTGATCGACGAAATGCCCGACAGCGTCAAGAATTTGCCGATGCCAAACAGTTCCGCCAAGGTCCCGGCCAAGGCCAAGGCGACTAAAAATGGCCGCGCCGTGAAGGCAAAGGCGGACGCCGCCGCCGAGGAAGCGGTGGAGGAAATCGACGCGAAGCCGGCCGCAGCAAGCAGCGCCAAGCCTGCCAAAAAGACCACGGCAAAAGCCGCCACCAAAGCCGCCACGAAAGCCGCCACCAAAACGTCCGCAAAAACGCCCGCCAGGCGCAGCGCCAAATCCGCAGCGCCGCGCGACGCCAGCCTGCCCGCAGGCGCGGTCGAGGCCAAACTGCCGAAGGAGTTCGCACCCGAACTCGCCACCCTGGCCGACGGCGCGCCGCCCGACCCGGAAAACTGGGTCTTCGAGGTCAAGTTCGACGGCTACCGCATGCTCACCCGCATCGAGGACGGCGAGGTGCGCCTGATCACACGCAACAATAACGACTGGACCGACAAGCTGGCGCCGCTGCAGCGCGAGCTCGCCCGCATGGGCTTGCCCGACGGCTGGTACGACGGCGAGATCGTGGTCCACGACGCCAACGGCCGCCCCAACTTCGGCATGCTGCAGCTCGCCTTCGACGGCAGCGAAAAGGCCGATATCCTGTACTTCCTGTTCGACGCGCCCTACCTGGGCGGCTACGACTTGCGCGACGTCGACCTGGTCGACCGCCGCGCGCTGCTGGAAGGCGCGCTGATCCAGGCGGAGGCATCCAGCAAGGTGCGCTTTTCAAGCGAGTTCGGCAACGACCCCGAAGGCCTGGTCGTTGCCGCCTGCAAGATCGGCCTGGAAGGCGTGATCGGCAAGCGCCGCGATTCGAAGTACGTGTCGCGCCGTTCGCCCGAGTGGATCAAGCTGAAGTGCGGCCAGCGCCAGGAATTCGTGATCGGCGGCTATACCGACCCCAAGGGTTCGCGCACCGGCGTCGGCTCCCTGCTGCTGGGCACCTACGACAAGGATGGCGTGCTGCGCTACGCCGGGAATGTCGGCAGCGGCTTCAATGCCGAGAGCCTGCGCGACGTCACGGCGAAACTGAAGGCGCTGGACACCGACAAGAGTCCCTTCCCGCCGCGTTCGGTGGCAGGGCGCAAGCACCACTGGGTGAAGCCCGAATTGATCGCCGAAGTCAGCTTCTCGGAGTGGACGAGTGCCGGCGCGGTGCGCCATCCGGTGTTCCAGGGCCTGCGCAGCGACAAGCCGGCGCGAGGCATCACGCGCGAGGTGGCGCAGCCGATCGAGGAGGTCGTCCCCGAAGCGGAGCAGGAGGACGGCAATGCGCCGCCAGCCCCGACCGGAAAGCTGCCGGCCACGCTGAAGGTGACCCACGGCGAGCGCGTGATGGACGCGAAGAGCGGCATCACCAAGCTCGAATTGATCCGCTATTACGCCCTGGTCGGCGAGCTGATGATGGAACATTTGAAGGGCCGTCCGGTCTCGCTGGTGCGCGCGCCCGCCGGCGTCGGCGGCGAGCTGTTCTTCCAGAAGCATGCCGACGTCAGCAAGATGCCCGGCGTGAAGAACATGGACCCGGCGCTCGACCCGGACCACCCGCCGATGCTGACGATTGCCAGCGTCGAGGGCATCCTGTCGGCGGCCCAGTTCAACGTCATCGAGATCCACACCCAGAACGCCACTGCCAAGGCCTACGACAAGCCGGACCGCATGGTGTTCGACCTCGACCCGGGCGAGGGCGTGGAATGGCACACGATGCAGGAAGCGGCCCAGCTGATGCACGCCTTCCTCGACGAGCTCGACCTGCCGAACTTCCTGAAGACCAGCGGCGGCAAGGGCCTGCACGTGGTGGTGCCGATCAAGGGCGGCAAGGACTGGGATACCGTAAAAGGCTTCTCGCAGGCCATCGTGAAGCACTTGGCGACGACCTTGCCGGACCGCTTCGCCTTCAAGAGCGGGGCCAGGAACCGGGTCGGCAAGGTGTTCATCGATTACCTGCGCAACGGGCAGGGCGCGACCACGGTCTGCGCCTGGGCCGCACGTACCCGTCCGGGCCTGGGCATCTCGGTGCCGCTGGCCTGGGACGAGCTGGCCGGCCTGAAGGCCGGCGACCAGTGGACCGTGGCGAACGTCCACACGCGCCTGGACCGCGGCAACGAACCCTGGGCCGGGTATGCCAGGGCGGCCAAGACCTTGACGGCGGCGATGAAACAAATAGGCTATAAAGGGTGACGATCTAGTCGGCTTTATCTATCGATGAAATAGGGATAATTAATTTCTCCTATACCAGCAGTGCGGTTAGGATAACTATCCAAAACGTAATATCGATAGGTAGTAGCTATGAAAATGACTTCCCCGTCCCTCGGCCGAATGGCGCTGTGCGCGCTGACGCTGGCGTCCGGCGTGATCGCCCTCACACAAGGCGCCCAGGCCCAGACCCTGACCAAGGACAACGGCGCCCCGGTCGGCGACAACCAGAACAGCCAGACCGCCGGCCCCAACGGTCCGACCCTGCTGCAAGACGTGCACCTGGTGCAGAAGCTGCAGCGTTTCGACCGCGAACGCATCCCCGAGCGCGTGGTACACGCGACCGGCACCGGCGCCCACGGCGAGTTCACCGCAACCGATGACCTGTCCGACCTGAGCAAGGCCAAGCTGTTCGCCAAGAACACGAAAACGCCGGTGTTCGTGCGCTTCTCGACCGTGATCCCGAGCCGCTCCGGCGCCGAGACCACGCGCGACCCGCGCGGCTTCGCCACCAAGTTCTATACGCAAGAAGGTAACTGGGACCTGGTCGGCAACAACCTGCCGGTCTTCTTCATCCGCGATGCGATCAAGTTCCCGGACATGATCCACGCCCTGAAGCCGTCGCCGATCTCGAACGTACAGGAGCCGGAACGCGTGTTCGACTTCTTCTCGCACGTGCCGGAAGCGACCCACATGCTGACCCGCGTGTATTCGAACTACGGCACCCCGGCCAGCTACCGCGAAATGAACGGCAGCAGTGTGCACGCGCTGAAGCTGGTGAACGCCCGCGGCGAGTATGTGTACGCCAAGTTCGCCTGGAAGTCGCGCCAGGGCGAGCGCAATTTGCGTCCGCAAGAGATCGCGGCGGTGCAGGGCAAGAGCACCAGCCACGCCACGGTCGATTTGTACGGCGCCATCAATGCCGGCAAGTACCCGGCCTGGGACCTGACGGTGCAGGTGCTGAAACCCGACGAGCTCGCCAAGTTCGACTTCGACCCGCTGGACGCCACCAAGATCTGGCCGAATGTGCCGGAGCGCAAAGTCGGCACCATGGTGCTGAACAAGGTGCCGGAGAACTTCTTCGAAGCCACCGAGCAAGTGGCCATGGCGCCGGGTAACCTGGTGCCGGGCATCGAAGCCTCGGAAGACCGCATGCTGCAAGGCCGCCTGTTCTCGTACATCGACACCCAGCACCACCGCCTGGGCGCCAACTTCCAGTCGCTGCCTATCAACAAGCCGCTGGTAGCCGTGAACAACAACCACATCGATGGCGCCGCCAGCACCGGCAACCGCAAGGGCATGGTCAACTACGAGCCGAGCCGCCTGGCGCCGCTGAAGGAAGACGCGAACGCCCGCAGCAGCCAGCTGCCGCTGGTTGGCACCACCCAGCAGGCCCGCATTGCGAAAACGCTGAACTTCCGCCAGGCCGGCGAGTTCTACCGCTCGCTGGGCGCGCAGGACCGCGACGATTTGATCGCCAACCTGTCGGGCGACCTGAAGATGGTGAAGAACGCCGATAGCCTGAACACCATGCTGTCGCACTTCTGGAAGGCCGACGCCGACTATGGCAAGCGCCTGGTCAAGGCGGTGGGCGCCGATGCCGGCAAGATCGCGGCGATGGCGGGTGCATTGCAGGAGTAAGCAACCTGGGTGACCAGTCACCAACCCGCAGGGAATGTGTAGCGCGGCGGCCTCGGCCGCCGCGCTTTGCTTCATCAGCCCCGCGCAAGCATGTCCAGCCTGGCGCCTGCCAGGTACCAGCCGAGCACGCCGCAGTTGACGGCGACGGTGAACCAGAAGCTGACCTGGAAGGACTGCTTCGTCGACTTATGGCGCAGGAAATGTTGCGCCAGCAGGGCGCCGGGCCAGCCGCCGGCCAGCCCCAGCAGGTGCAGGGTGCTTTCCTGGGTCCGCCAGCGCCCGTTGCGGGCAGCGGACTTGTCGGCCGCATAGACGCCGAAGGTGAGGACACCCATGCCCAGGTAGACGAGGGGAACCAAGGGCGGACAGGATCCGGCCAGCACCAGCACGGCCAGCAGGCCGAGGAAGCCGCATGCGGTCCAGACCCGCGCACTGCCGCGGCGCGGCTGCGCCTGGCGCGCGCCGCGCGGCTGGTAGAAGGCCACGTTCGCGGCACGCGGCTGCCCCTTATCGTTCACCGTCAATTCGTAGTACACGATCTCGTTGCCAGCCGGCCGCTGGCTGCCGGCCGCAAACGACTTGATGTGGACGAAGACCGGCGCACCGCCGCCGTTCGGCGTGATGAATCCAAAACCCTGTTCGTCTTTCCAGGTCGTGATCCGACCGGCATGGCGTGGCGTGTTTGCGGCGCGCATCGTGACATAGCACTCGTCGATGAAAACGACGAGTGTAGTCCTGCTTTTGCATTTGAGCAATTAATCGAGGGTCGACAATGCATCCGCGTAATAGCGCATTCGTCCGACTGCGCGCCGATCCAGATTGTTTGGTGATGCAGCCGCCTGCCGCGCTTGCCAACAGGGCCTGCGGCCCTAGACTGGATCGTCCGGCGCTGCGCGCCGGTCCACTGTACTCGGGAGAGGAGCGATCATGCGTCCACACTATTTGTTTCCAGTTGCAGCCCTGATGGCGCTGGCCTCGGGCGCAGGCGCCCAGACGCCCGCCGCCGCGCCAGCCGATGCCGAATCGATCTCGTCGGTGCAAGTGAAGGCGCCGGTCAGGCCGCTGCGCATCCGCGACGAGCAGGCCCGGCAGATCACCGGCGCCTATGGCTTGTCGAATGGCTGGTACCTGAAAGTGCATACCGAGCCGCGTTACATCGTCGCCCGGATCGACAACGAGGCGCCGATCCGGCTGGTTGCCGTCGCGCCCTACAAATTCGTATCGCAGGACGGCAAGATGGCGATGGAATTCAACCGCGGCCCGGACGGCGAAGACATGTTGATGAGCTATGTGCCGGACACCGGCCTGGCCTGGGTGGAAGTTGCCTCAAGCCCGCTGGCGCGGCGCTGAGCCTGGAACGGAAAAAGGCGCTGTCACCGTTAACTATGGATGAGCGGTGAACTGTTGAGTTCATTCGTGGTCCAACCCGTCTCGCCATCGACACGGGTCGACCATGGAAAGAACCGCGCTTCACCAAGTGGTTCGCAGCCTTGCCCGCACTGAACCAGCCCCAGCGGCTGCGCGTCCTCGACGCCTTGCGGCCGGCTGCCGGGCTGCACCAGGTGCTCACGCTGATCGGACAGTACAAGTCAGCGGAGCGCCGCTGCCCCCATTGCCAGTGTGAGCGCTGGCACCGGCACGGCCACGCCAACGACCTGCAGCGCTACCGCTGCCGCGCCTGCCGGCGCACCTTCAACGATTTGACCGGTACCCCGCTGGCACGCCTGCGGCTGCGTGGACAATGGCTTGCTTACCTTGATGCGCTGCTTGCGTCGCGCCCGGTGCGTGCGGCGGCCGGCGAGGTCAACGTGCATCGTAATACCGCCTTCCGCTGGCGCCATCGCTTCCTGGATCGGGTGAAAGAGGACCGGCCAGGATGCCTGAACGGTATCGCCGAAGCCGACGAAATGTTCATCCTGGAATCGCAAAAAGGTTCGCGCAAGCTCGACCGGCCGGCGCGCAAGCGGGGCGGCGTCGCCAGCAGACGCGGCATTTCACGCGACCTCGACTGCATCCTCATCGCGCGCGACAGCAACAAGCAGACCATCGATGCCGTCACCGGCCGAGGCCCCGTCAGCAAAATCCAGCTGGAGCGCCACCTGCTGCCGTTTTTGGACCGAGACGTGCTGCTCGTGACAGACGCGAACGCGGCCTACCGGGCTTTCGCCCGCGCCCACGGCTTGGCGCACCAGGCCGTGAATGTCAGCGCCGGCAAGCGTGTCCGCCAGAGCCCCAACGGCGCCATCCACGTACAGAACGTAAACGCCTATCACCAGCGTTTGCGCGAGTGGCTGGCGCCTTTCCACGGTGTCGCGTCGCGCTGGCTGCCGAACTACCTGGGCTGGCGCCGGATGCTCGATGGCGGAAAGGTCACTTCTGCCGATCAATTGTTTCGCCTTGCAATCGGACTCATCCACAGCAAACGGTGACAGCGCCACGAAAAAAAGGCGCCGCAAGCGGCGCCTTGTCTACTCAACACATGTCGGCTCAGTCGACGTTGCGTCCGCGCGCCTTCAGGGCGGCGCGCACGCCACGGCCGTAATCCGGATCGGCCTTGTCGAACAGGCGCAGCTGGCGTTCCAGGATCGTATCGGTCACCTGGCTCAAGGGGCCGGCCAGGTTGTCGAACAGGTTCTGCTTTTCCTCGGCGCTCATCAGGCGGAACAGGTTGCCCGGCTGGGTGAAGTCGTCTTCCTGGCCGCGGAAGTCGAAGCGGCCGGCGTTGCCGTACAGCGGCAGTTCCTCTTCACCATGGCCCATGCCGAGGGCGCCCTTGCCAACCGCGTTCACCGGATCGTAGATCTGGGCCGCGCCGACGTCGGCGATCGCCATCGCGCCGTCGCGCTGCTGGTTGTAGAAGGGGCAGCGCGGCGCGTTCACCGGCAGGTGCTGGTGGTTGGTCCCGACGCGGTAGAGCTGGGCGTCGTGGTAGGCGAACAGGCGGCCCTGCAGCATCTTGTCCGGCGAGTAGCCCATGCCCGGCGGCACGTTGGCCGGCGAGAAGGCGGCCTGCTCGACTTCCATGTGGTAGTTGCGCGGGTTGCGGTTCAGTTCCAGCACGCCCACCTGCAGCAGCGGGAAGTCGCCATGCGGCCACACCTTGGTCAAGTCGAACGGATTCCAGCCGGTGCGCGCTTCCCAGTCGTCGAGCTGCTGCTGGGTGGCCAGCTGCACTTTCACGTCCCACTGCGGATAGTCGCCGGCGGCGATCGCGTCGAACAGGTCGCGCCCGGCGTGGTCCGGGTCGGCGCCGCCGAGGCGCCCGGCTTCGGCATTGCTCAGGTTCTTGATGCCCTGGCGCGTCTTGAAGTGCCATTTCACGTAGGTGCGCTCGCCGTTCTCGTTGATCAGGCTATAGGTGTGGCTGCCGAAGCCATCCATGTGGCGGTAGCCGTACGGGGTGCCCCGATCCGAGAACAGGATCGTCACCTGGTGCAGGCTCTCCGGCGCCTGGCTCCAGAAGTCGAACATCATGTTGGCCGACTTCAGGTTGCTGTCGGGCTGGCGCTTCTGGGTATGGATGAAGTCGGGGAACTTGATCGGGTCTTTCAGGAAGAACACCGGCGTGTTGTTGCCGACCAGGTCCCAGTTGCCTTCCTCGGTGTAGAAGCGCAGGGCGAAGCCGCGCGGATCGCGTTCGGTATCGGCGCTGCCCTTTTCGCCGCCCACGGTCGAGAAGCGCAGGAAGGTCTCGGTCTGCTTGCCGACTTCGGCGAACAGCTTGGCCTTGGTGAAGGCGGTGATGTCGTGCGTGACCGTGAAGCTGCCGTAGGCGCCGGAGCCCTTGGCGTGCACCACGCGCTCGGGAATGCGCTCGCGGTTGAAGTGCTGGAGTTTCTCGATCAGGTGGAAGTCCTGCAGCAGCAGCGGGCCGCGCGGGCCGGCGCTCAGCGAGTTCTGGTTGTCGGCAACCGGGATGCCGGACGCGGTGGTCATGCGGGGGCGGTTCATACGATCTCCTCTTCAATGTTGCGTTATTTGATGAAGAGATTTTAAATACTGCAGAGAAAAAGATAAATTTGATTGATTTGATTGTTTCGATAGGTAATCCCTAAGCGGTCTCTGCTGCTGACAGAAAGTCCTCGCCAGGCGCCTCCTGCTGCCTATACTCAAACAGGTAAGGCGCGCCAGGACGCCATCGTCGTTTTGCGAGGGAGACATCATGAAACGCATGATCATCGGATTTGCCTGCCTGTGGCCGGCCA
Source organism: Massilia sp. YIM B02769 (assembly GCF_030411995.1). Lineage (GTDB taxonomy): Bacteria > Pseudomonadota > Gammaproteobacteria > Burkholderiales > Burkholderiaceae_D > Telluria. Next base: position 17,055 of record NZ_JASNRC010000010.1, on the reverse strand, counting down.
TCGCCGTTGCCCAGGCCCCGCAGGGCCAGGCGCCGGACGTGGAAGCAGCGGTGCGGGTGACGGGTACGCCGGAGCGTATCTCTTTGCCGCCTCAACTCCACAATGTCTGGTATGACGAGTTCGACGCGGTAGCAGGTGAGTACACGCTGTCGAACGGGTCGAACATGTCGCTCGGCATGTGGGGTAATCGCATGTACGCGCGCATCGGCAAAGGCGCGCCTTTGCAGCTGGTGGCGGTGTCGCCTTATGTGTTCGTGGGGCGCCGGCAGCAGGTCAAGATCGTGGTCCAGGAACCGGACAGGTCCGACAGCAGCCGGATTCACGCGACCGTGCTTCTGCCGAGCAGGATGCTGTCGAGTCTTGCTCCGGTCCACGAATACACGACGGTGCTTGCCCGGCGCTGAGCTGCATTGTCCGCTGTGCCCAGGTTGTCACCAGCCAGGACAGTGCGGCCGCATGCGACTGGGCAGCGTGCGCAGGTCACATCAAAAAAGTCCGGCCAGCAGCCTAAGCGCCTGCTGGACGGGTGCTGACGTCGTCTGATTAATAGCGGCGTACCGGGGCGCTGCCCGGGCGGTTCATACGGGTCTGGATCTTTTTCCAGATAAAGCCGGCAATTGCCATCATGATCATCTTGCGCATAACAATTCTCCTTGAGTGAGCGGTCATCGCCGCGTGAAAAATGCCTCAGTTCAGCCCGGCGATTTGCCGGCGCCGGCCTGCAGGCGGTCGTTGCTGTTGCCTTTGTCGTTCTTCCAGATGCCGCGGATGTTCATGGCCATCAGCGCCACCTGCAGCGCGATCAGGGCCCAGGCGCCGTCGTGCACGCCCCAGACGATCCACAGCACATTGCTGAGGATGAACATCCAGAAGCCGAACACGCGGCGCCCGGCGCGTTGCGAGCCGATCAGGAAGGCGGCGTACAGGCTGACCGCCATCGCGGGCCACTGGAGGAAGTCGATGAATGCATCCATACGCCGTCACGCCGCCTTCTTGCGCCGTACCGGGGCGGCTGCCGTGCTGGTTTTTTTGGCCGCCACGGCTTTCCTGGCCGGGGCCTTCTTGGCGGCCGGCTTTGCAGCCGAACCTGCCGCGGCGCGCTTCGGTGCGGCCTTCGCGGCCACGTGTTCGCGCGAACCCGCTGCCGTCTTGCGGCGCGGCGGCGGGGTGTCGTCGTCCTCTTCCTCGGCCGGCTTGCGCGCGCGCTTAGGCGGTGGCGGTTCGTCGTCGTCATCGTCGTCGTCCAGTACCGCCTTGCCCGGCTTCTTACCCAGGCTGGCCTGGAGCAGCGATACCAGGTCGATGACATTCGTGGTTTTCTTCGGCTTCTCGTCCGGGTCGGGCATGGTGATGGTCTTGGTCTGCCTGGCCTTGATCTTCTTCTGCACCAGGGCCAGCACGTCCTCGCGGTAGGTGTCGTGGTACTGGTTCGGCTTCCAGTCCTCGCTCATGCCCTCGACCAGGGCCATCGCCATCTTCAGCTCCTTGGCGCTGATGGTGGCCGCCTTCGCTTTCGGCGACGGAATCTTGAGGTCGTCGGTCTCGCGGATCTCGTCCGGGTAGCGCAGGGTGTTCAGGACGATGGTGTCGCCGATGCACACCAGCGCCGCCAGGTGCTGCTTGACGCGGATGACGACATTCGCGATGCCGATCTTGCCGACTTCCTTCAGGGTTTCGCGCAGCAGCGCATACACCTTGTCGCCGCCCTTGCCAGGCGCGAGATAATAAGGGTGGTCGTAATACAGCAGGGGTACGTCCTCGGCATCGACAAAGGCCAGGATGTCGATGGTCTGGGTCGCTTCGGGATTCGCGCGGCGCAGGTCTTCGTCGGACAGCACCACGTACTCGCCGGATTCGTATTCATAGCCCTTGACGATGTCGTCCCAGGACACTTCCTTGCCGGTGTTCTTGTTGTAGCGCTTGAAGCCGATGGGGGCGAAGTCGCGGCGGTCGAGCATGGAAAGGTCGAGCGCATTGCTGCTCACCGCGGGATACATTTCGACCGGGATGTGAACCAGCCCGAAACTGATCGCCCCCTTCCACATGCTGCGTGCCATATGCGTCTCCTTTATTCGCCGACGCTGCCGGTCACCGGCAGCACGATGCCCGTGATGTAGCTCGAGCAGGCGTTCGAGGCCAGGAACACGTAGGCCGGCGAGAGTTCCTCGGGCTGGGCCGCGCGTCCATAGGTGGTGCTTTCGCCGAAGTGGACGATCTTGTCCGGCGACTGGTCGGCCGGATTCAGCGGCGTCCAGACCGGACCCGGCGCCACGCAGTTCACGCGAATGCCCTTGTCCAGCAGGTTCGCGGCCAGCGACATCGTGAACGCGTGGATCGCGCCCTTGGTCGAGGAATAGTCGAGCAGCAGCTTCGAGCCCTTCAGGCCGGTGACGGAACCGGTGTTCACGATGGCGGCGCCGCGCTTCATGTAGGGCAGGGCGGCCTTCGCCATGTGGAAGTAGCCATAGATATTGGTGCGCATGGTTTCGTCGAAGCGCTCCTCGGTGATGTCGAGCAGGCTGCTGGCGTGTTCCTGGAAGGCGGCGTTGTTCACCAGGACGTCGAGGCGGCCCCATTCGGCCACCACGGCGTCGACCGCCTGCTGGCAGAATGCCATGTCCTTGACGTCGCCGGCGATCGTCACGCAGCGGCGGCCCTCGGCCTCGATACAGCGCTGGGTCTCGGCGGCGTCTTCGTGTTCGTTCAGGTAAAGCACGGCGACGTCGGCGCCTTCGCGCGCGAACAGCACGGCCACCGAGCGGCCGATGCCGGAGTCGCCGCCGGTGACGATCGCCACCTGGCCCTCGAGCTTGCCGCTGCCCTTGTAGGCCTCGGCCATGAAACGCGGCTTGACGGCCATCTGCGCTTCGAGGCCCGGCTTGGCCAGGTGCTGCTCGGGCATCGGCGGCACCGGCTGTTCGGCGCCGATCTGCACGGGCTTGCTACCTTCCTCTTGTTTCTGGCTGGCGTCGAGCTGGTCCTGGCGATTCTGGATTGCCTTCTGATGGTTTGCTACATCGTCCTGGTTGGCCATCGTGCTTACCTCTGTATGCTGGTTGCTGACCGGACCAGTATCGGCCGCGAGCGGGCGGCGCGACGGTGCGGTTCCACACACAAGGGCGAACGTCCTGTTCGATGGGGTGCGAATATGTCAAAATCCACGGCGTAGAGTTGCGTGGCGTAACGAATATGCATGACAAGGAGAAAAACATGCCTCAGCAGGCCGAGCCGCAAGGCCAACGCACCGGGTTGTTCGTCAACCCGGCCGCCGCGCGGCGCGCGCAGTTCCAGGCGGAGTCGGGCAGCCAGTTCGCCGGCCTGGCGCTGGCCGATGGCGTCGACGCCGCGCTCGAGGTGCTGGGGCGCGAGCCGGTCGACCTGCTGGTGATCGACCTCGAGCGCTTCGATCCCGAGCTCGACCTGGCCGGCCTGGGGCAGTTGATCGCGCAGCGCGCCGGCGCCGCGGTTTTCGTCCTGTGCCCGTTCTCGAACGCGCGCTGGCTGCCGGCGCTGATGGCGCGCGGTCCGATCGACTACGCCATCGCCCCGCTGGCGCCCGATGCCCAGAACGCGGCGCTGGCGGCGCAGCTGGCGGCCGGCCCGGTGCGCCAACCCGCGCCGACCCCGCGCGAAGCCGAGTTGCAGGAACTGGCGCTGCTGCGCGCCCGGGTGCAGGCGGCGCTGGGCGAAGGCGAGGACCTGGCCGCGCTGTCCGAACGCATCTGCGAGGCGCTCTGCACCTGGCCGGGCGTGGTGCATGCGGCGCTGTTCTACCTGCAGCCGGGCGGCGACTTGCAGTTGCAGGCCCAGCACGGCGTGCACCGCCAACCGAACCGCGAACTGAACCTGGCGCGCGTGCTCGGGCGCGGCGAGCGCCTGCTGCAGTCGCCGTTGCGGCATGCCTTCCCGGGCCTGCTGGCAGCGGCCGCGAACACGATCGCCTTGCTCGATGCGCCGGAAAAATCGGGCGAGCCGGGACTCACCGAGACGCTGCGCGCGCACGGCGTCGAGATGGTGCTGGGCCTGCCGATTCCGGCCGGCGGGCCGGGCGGGGCGCGCGGGTCGCTGTGCCTGCTGTTCGATGGCAGCCGCCGCTTCAGCCACGATGCGCTCGCCGCCCTGGAGGGCCTGGCGGAGCTGGTCGCGGTCGGCCTGCGCCTGGCCGACATGGGGCGCGAAAGCGAAGAACTGCTGGCGCGCCTGACGCATCTCTCCACCACCGACGCGCTCACCGGCGTGGCGAACCGGCGCCACGGCGAAGCGCTGCTGGAAGGGGAGATCAAGCGCGCGCGCCGCTACCGCCTGCCGCTGGCGCTGATTGCCTTCGACATCGACCGCTTCAAGGAAGTCAACGACCGCTACGGCCACCCGGTGGGCGACATCGCCCTGCGCACGGTGGCCGAGGCGGCCCAGAAGCTGGTGCGCTCCAGCGACATCGTGGTGCGCTCGGGCGGCGAGGACTTCCAGGTGATCGCGCCGCACACCAGCGCCATCGACGGCCTGAAGATGGCCGAGAAGCTGCGCGTGGCGATTGCGTCGACCCTGATCCCGGGCTGCGACCAGGTGACGGTGAGCCTGGGCGTGGCCCAGCTGGGCGACCAGGAAAGCGCGGATTCGCTGACGGTGCGCGTGAACGCGGCGCTGGCCAGGGCCAAGCGGGCGGGGCGCAATTGCGTCGAGCTGGCGATGCAATGATTGGATGAGGCATCGTTGGCGCTTGATAATCGTAGGGTGGGCACGCTGTGCCCACGCGGGACGACGCGCTAACGAGACGCTTGATCGGGCGTTGGCGGCTGGGTGCTGATTCGTCTCCAAAAGAGCAGCCACGGTGCATGCTTTCGCGTGGGCACAGCGTGCCCACCGTACGGCATACGCATCGGCTCAGTTACAGGGCGCAGGCCGGTCCACAACACGATCTTAAAAACGGAAACAGAATGCTGCACTGGTTGAAGCACTACCAGCGCGCCATGCTGCCGGGCGACATCAGCGCCGGCATCGTCGTGGCGATGATGATGATCCCGCAGGGCATGGCCTACGCGCTGGTGGCGGGCCTGCCGCCGGTGGTCGGCATCTACGCCAGCATCGTGCCGCCGGCGCTGTATGCGCTGTTCGGCACCAGCAGTACGCAGTCGGTCGGGCCGATGGCGATCATCTCGCTGATGACCGCCTCCGCGCTGGCGCCGCTGGCCGCACCCGGCAGCGCGCTGTACACGATGCTGGCGGCCCAGCTGGCCCTGATCTCGGGTGCGGTGCTGCTGCTGTGCGGCCTGCTGCGCATCGGCTTCATCGCCAATTTCTTCTCGCGGCCCGTGATGAGCGGCTTCACCATCGGTTCCTCGGTGGTGATCGCGCTCGGCCAGCTGCCGGCCCTGCTCGGCGCCAGGCTGCCGGAATTCCACCTGCCCAGCGCGCTGCTGGGCGTCGGCTCGCTGGTCCTGCTGCTGCTTGCGCGCAGCCGGCTGGCGCCGCTGCTGCGCCGGCTCAAGTTGCCGCCCACCGCCGCCGACATCGGCGCCAAGCTCGCGCCGATGGTGGTGGTGCTCGGCGCCACCGCGCTGGTGCCGCTCCTCGGCCTGGAAGCGCGCGGCGTGCACACCACCGGCAGCGTGCCCACCGGGCTGCCGCTGATCACGCTCGGCGTCTCGCACGCCCATTGGCAGGCGCTGCTGCAGCCGGCGCTGCTGATCGGCTTCATGGTCTTCCTGATCAGCATGTCCGGCGCCCAGACCCTGGCCCTGAAGCGCGCCGAAAAGCTGCACAGCAACAAGGAGCTGATCGGCCTGGGCGCGGCCAACCTGGGTAGCGCGCTGACCGGCGGCTTCCCGGTCACCGGCAGCATTTCGCGCTCGGCGGTGAACTTCGCGGCCGGCGCCAACACCCAGCTCGCCAGCCTGATCACGGCGGCCCTGCTGGCCCTGGCCCTGGTGGCGCCGACCGGCTGGCTGGCCCTGATGCCGCTGCCGACCCTGGCGGCCACCATCATCGTCGCCGTGCTCGGCATGCTCGACACCACGACCCTGCGCACGGCCTGGCGTTTCGACCGCGCCGACGCCGCCGCCCTGGTGGCCACCGCCGCCGGCGTGCTGGTGCTGGGCGTGGAAGCGGGCGTGGTGATCGGCGTGGCGCTGTCGATGGGCGCGCTGATCTGGCGCGCCAGCCGGCCGCACATCGCCGTGCTGGGCCGGATCGCCGGGACCGAGCACTTCCGCAACATCGCGCGCTACCAGGCCGTTACCGCGCCCGACCTGCTGATGCTGCGCGTCGATGCCGGGCTGTTCTTCGGCAACGTGGAGGCGGTGAATGCCCGCATCGAGGACGAGCTGGCCGCACGCCCGGGCACGCGCAACCTGGTGCTGGTGCTGTCGGCGGTGAACGAGGTGGATACCTCGGCGCTGTTCGCGCTGACCGAGCTGAACGGCATGCTGAAGGGCAGGGGCATCGGGCTGCACCTGGCCGAGGTGAAAGGGCCGGTGATGGACAGGCTGAAGCACAGCGAACTCTTGCCCGTGTTAAACGGACGTGTCTTCCTGAGCACGGCCATGGCGTGGGACGCGCTTGCCGATGTCAAGCTATATGAATAGCTAGTGATACAGATCAAACGTTCTGGCAAAATTTTTTAAAACTATCAAGAAGGAGGCTGCCATGGACTGTCTCTTCACGCTTCACGCTGCGTTCCCACCCGTAAGCTGAGACGGGCAATGCCATGGCTAGGAAGGCATCGACCCGGCGCTGGGCCGGGCAAGGCATCCATCGGCTTCCCCATGACCTGATCCGCGCCACGGCCGTCCGGCCATGGGTGTTATTGCTGGCGCTGGCGAATCCGCCGGCGCAGGCGGTCGACACGGAGCTCAGCGGACGTGTGAATTTCGGCGCCGTCTGGCGCACCGAAGCGCGCGACCCGCAGCTGCTGGCAAGCGTCAACGCCCCGGCCATCGGCCTGGCCGGCCTCGGCAGCGGCGGCAACGGCGACGATCCCAACATGAATTTCGGCCGCGGCGACCTGGCCTCGATGGCGCTCAAGGCCTACCTCGACCTCGACCTGCGCGAAGGCGCCTGGTCGGCGCTGGTGCGGCTCAAGGCCTGGCGCGACGAGGCGCTGGAGCACCGCCGGCGGCCCTGGGGCAATGTCATCAACGGCTACGCCGCAGACACGCCGCTGGGCGACGCCGGCGCCGCGCGCCTGTCGCGCTTTTCCGGCGTGGCCCTGGGCGACGCCTGGCTCCAGTACGCGGGAGCATCCGGCGCCATGCGCTACAGCGCGCGCCTCGGACGGCAGTCGCTGAACTGGGGCGAGCGCGCGATCACGCCGGGCGGGCTGGAGGCACTCAACCCAAAGGATGTGCCGGCCCTGCGCAGGGCCGGCGCCGTTCCCCAGGAGTTGCGCTCGCCGGCGCCAATGCTGTTCGGCCGGCTTGACCTGACTCCCGCCTTCGGCGTCGAGGCCTACTGGCAGACCCGCCACCAGCCGAGCGCGCTCGACCTCTGCGGCACCTTGTGGTCCGTCAACGACTACACGGCCGAGGGCTGCGACCTGGTGATGTCGGGGCCGCCGCAGGTGAGCGACCGCGCGCGCATTCCCCTGGGCGCCTACCAGAAACGCTTGCCGACGCCGCAAGTGAACGGCCCGGAATACGGCCTGGCGCTGACCTGGAAGTCGGCGCCGCTGGCCCTGGATGTCGGGCTGTATCACGCGCGCTACAACGCACGCACCGCCTTGCCCAGCCTGCGCCGCAGCACCCGCGTCGGCGGCCCGGCCCTGGTCCCGGGCGACCCGGACGGGCGCAACATGGCGTATTTCACCGAGTACCCGCAAGACCTGGCGCTGACCGCGCTCACCTTCCACCACAGGCGCGGCAAGGGACGGTTCTACGGCGAAGCCTCGTACCGGCCGCGCCAGCCCTTCATGCTGGCGCCGGGCGACGTGCTGCCGCCTTTCCTGAACGCCAGCGTGCCGGCCCTGCTGCGCGCCGATGCCAACGCGGTGCCGCCGGGCGGCATCTATCACGGCTACGACCTGCATCCGATGTCGCAGCTGCAGCTGGGCGCGGCGCGAGAATGGCAGCTGGGCAAGGTGGCGCTGACCACAACGGCCGAAGTGGTCGGCAAGCACGCCTCCGGCTTGCCCGACCCCGCCGTGCGCCGCTACGGCCGCGCCGATATCTTTGGCGTCGGCCCGGTGAACGGCGCCTGCGTCGTTACCACCGGCAACGCGGCGCGCCAGTGCAGCCTGGATGGCTATGCCAGCACGAATGCCTGGGGTTATCGCTTGCGGGTCGATGCGCGCATGCCCGCGCTGCTGCCTGGCGTCGCCTGCAACGCCAGCCTCGCTTTTGCGCACGACGTGAAAGGCTGGTCCGGCGACTTCCTGCTCAATGAAGGACGAAAGAACGCCGCGCTGGCGCTGCGCTTCGAGTACCAGGAGCGCTACCTGCTCGAGCTCGGCTGGGCGCCGGTCTGGGGCGGCGAATACAACCAGGTGGCCGACCGCGACGTCCTCGCGCTCTCCGCCGGGGTCCGCTTCTAGTGCGCCCGCATCGGAAATGCACCGAAATAGTGCATTCCCGGCGTGGGCTGTATGCCTGATTCAGCTGCTGGGCAGGCAGGCACGAATCCTGCACGCTCTCCGTGCTAACCATGGAGGACACATGATGCAGATCCGGATGCTCGACGCCGCGGGCGCGGCGGCCCACGCGGCGCCGCTGCGCGCGCTGCTGCTCGACGCCGTCGCGCACGGCGCCTCGGTCGGTTTCCTGGCGACGATCGACGGGGCCGCGGCCGACGCTTACTGGAACGAGGTACGCGCAGCCCTTGCCGCCGGCTCCCGCGTGCTGCTGGTGGCCTGGCGCGACCACGTGCTGGTCGGCACGGTCCAGCTCGAGCTGTGCCAGAAGCCGAACGGCCTGAACCGCGCGGAGGTGCAGAAGCTGCTGGTGCACAGCGGCGCGCGCCGCGGCGGGGCGGCGACGGCGCTGATGGAGGCGGCGGAAGTGCAGGCGCTGGCCTTGCAGCGCGGCCTGCTGTTCCTGGATACCGAGGCGGGGTCGGGTGCCGAGGCGCTGTATGCGCGGCTCGGGTATACGAAGATCGGCGAATTGCCGGAATACTGCGCCACGCCGAACGGCGCCTGGCGCGCCACGGCGATCTACTATAAGACCCTGTTCGTGCGCGAACGCAAGGGCATGCGCGACCTCACGAACCCGGCATGAGGCCGGCGAGAGCCGAACTCAGGCGCTTTTGCGGCGGTCCGGGCCGTTGTGCGGCGGCGCCAGCTTGATCGGCGCGGCCAGTTCCGGGTGCAGGGCCTGCTTGCCTTCGTAGATGGCGGCGATGGCGGCCATGTCGGCATCCTGGTCGCCGCTCAGGCGCACGGTGTCGACCACGCTCAGCACCTTGGTGCGGTAATCCATGTAGACCAGCAGCAGCGGCACGTCGGCTGCCGCCGCCAGGTGATAGAAGCCGCTCTTCCAGTGCGGACGGTAGCCGCGCGTGCCTTCCGGCGTGATCGCGACCCAGCACCATTCCTCGCGCAGCATGCTTTGCGCCAGCGAACGGGTGGCGCCCATCGGCGCGCGGCGGTCGACGGCGATGCCGCCCCAGTAGCGCATGATGCCGCCTATCGGGCCCTTGAACAGCGAATCCTTGGCTAGCCAGCGGAAGTCGAGGTCGAGTGCCCACTTGCCGAACAGGCCGACGAAGAAATCCCAGTTCGAGGTGTGCGGGTAGACCACGACGATGCCGTGCGGGCCGGGCAGGGGCTTGTGGCGCAGCTTCCAGCCGAACAGGTTCAGCAGGCGCAGCGCGGTGCGCTGGCGCCAGGTGGGCAGGTCTGCGGGACGCAGCAGGTGATCGATCATGTTTTCTCCGTCGGGCCGTGCGCAGGCCGGCCGTTATCGTTGTCATGTGCTGTCTTCATGCGAGGCAATCGGGGGTAGGTCTTGCTCTCCAGAAAACCAAGCGGGGGATTCTATAGCGCCAGGGCAAGAGCGACAAGCAAAAAGAGGTCGTCTGTTGTAAGTCGTGCGCGCTATGATGTCGCCTTTTCGACGCTGCCGTTGCGGCCAGGCTTACCATGATGGATATCACGATTTACCACAATCCGCGCTGCGGCACCTCGCGTAACACCCTCGCGGCCATCCGCGACGCCGGCCACGAACCGCGCGTGATCGAGTACCTGAGCGCGCCCCCTACGCGCGCGGAACTGCAGGGCATGCTGGCGGCGGCCGGCCTGACGCCGCGCCAGGCGCTGCGCAGCAAGGAAAGCCTGGTCGGCGAACTGGGGCTGGACGCGCCGGATGTGCCGGACGAGGCGCTGCTGGACGCGATGCTGGCGCATCCGGTGCTGATCGAGCGTCCCTTCGTGGTGACGCCAAAGGGCGTGCGCCTGTGCCGGCCTTTTGAGAAGGTGCGGGAGATCCTCTGAGCGCGGTGGGCGCGCCCGATTCTTGATATCGGAGGTCTTGAACCTCAGTTGCCGGCGTCGACGCTGCCCAGGCCCGATGCCGACTTGTTGGCGATGCGCGGCTTGCCGTAGTAGGTGAGGCTGCCGATACCCTGGACCTTGGCGTCGAGCCGGTTGCGCGCGTGCACGCGCACGTCGCCGACGCCGCGGAAGGTGACGTCGACATTGTCGGCCACGAGCGAGCGCGCATCGACTTCGCCCACGCCTTCGGCCTGCATGTAGAAGGTCTTCACTTCGCCGGTCATGCGCAGGCTGCCGGCGCCGCGGTAGTTGACGTCGAAGCGCTCGCCGCGCACGTCGTTGAGCTTGATTTCGCCGGCGCCTTCGGCGCTGAAGGCACGCAGCGCCGGCATGCTGACGACAACGACCTCGTCGCCGCGCAGGTTTTTCCTGCTGCTGTTGTCGCGTATGCTCAGGCGCAGTTCGCCGCCCACGACTTCGCTCACCAGGTCGTTCAGAAAGCGTTGGTCGCCGCGCACGGTCAGCGACTGGGCCGCGCCGCGGTCGACGGTGACGTTGATCGCCCCGCGCACGTTAATCGAACTGAAGGCGGGCGCGGCGCGCTGCTGGTCCGCGGCGTGCGCGCTGAGGGCCAGCGACGCAAGGGTCAGCGAGGTGAGGGCGGTAGCAAGGATGAGTCGGCGCATGGCAGTGTCCCGGTCTGTTTTAATGCAGCCATTGTAATTACCGCATTTCCCAAAAGCTAAGTTTTTGAGACGGAATGCGGTATTCGCCGGATGAACGGCGCTTGGCGGGAGAGGGCCTGCTGCCGATGCGACTGGCGCTTAATGGTGCTTATGGGTGCTCGTTGGTGCTCGTTGGCGCTCACTGGTGCTGGTAAGCGCCGATATCGAAACCGGTTTCCTTGCTGCGCGGCTTGCCCACGATATCCTGCTCGGGCTTGGCGCCGCCCACGCCCTTGCCGATCGCCGGTGAACGCGGGCTCAGGCGGAAGTCCGGGGTGCCGGTGCGGGTGTACTCGACGAAGGCCGGCTCGGCGGCAATCGTGCCGATGTGCTTGCGGCCCTCGGGCAGGCGCCAGTCGGCCACGGCATTCTGGAACACCAGGTTGTTCACGTAGATATTGTTCTCGCCCGTGTCGCCCTGCTCGATGACGCCATGCTTGTTGTCGAACACGATGTTGTTGGCCACCTGGGTAAAGTCGTTCGGCCCTTTCGAGTGGTAGTAGTCGCCGCCGCCGACCACGATGCCGGTGCCGGAGGTGGAGATGGTGTTGCCGGTGACGTCGACCCGGTTGGCGTCGTGCCACAAGTGGATGCCGGCGCCGGTCACGCGGTAGATCAGGTTGTTGCGCACCCGGCCCTCGGTGCTGACATAGATGCCGTGGTGGAAGCGGCACTCGGCCGGGCCGATATCGTGGACGTTGTTTGCGATGACTTCGGACCGGTTGCCGCGGTAATAGCTGTCTACCCCGATGCCGGCGCCGCCGGCGCTCTCGCAGGGAACATCGAGGCCGATATGGTGCACATGATTGTAGCGAATGCTGTTGTACGAGCCGCCGTTATAGATGCCGCTCAGCCACTTGCTGCCGCTCTGGTATTGCGTGCCGTCGATCTCGAAGCCGACGATGTCGACGTAACTGCCGCGGTTGTCCCAGGCGCTGGTGGTGCGCGAGTCGAGCGGCGGGACGATTTTCGCGCCCCAGCGCTCGCTCGACTGGAAGATGATGCGCGCTTCTGCACTGCCGTTGACCGTGGTGCGAAAGCCCCCGGTGTACTGGCCCGGCGCGACGTACACCGTGGTGCCGGGTGTGACCACCTGGGCCGCGCGGCTGATGGTGCGGAAGGGCTCGGCCTCGGTGCCGGGGTTCGCATCCGAGCCGCCCGGCGCCACGTACAGGTTGGTGCGCACGACCTCGGGCACGACGAGCTGCTCGGACGCACCCTCGCGCCAGCGGCAGCCACCCTGCACGAGCAGCAGCGCACAGAACAGCACGGCGAACAAGGGGTTCGCGGGGCGCCCGGCGGCAGGCGCGGGCTGGGGGGCGGGAGGAGCGAGCATGGCATTCCTTGTCGAGGCAGACACCCGCAAAGTGTCGCCCGACGCCCCCGCCACCCGCCGCGGATTGCTCAAGTTTGCCTTTGAGCGCGCGCAAGGTAAATGGCGCGCGCTCGTGCATCACCTCACTGACTACCGACTACCTGGGGCATGTAGGCTGCCAGGAACGCCGCCGGCATGCGCCGCGGGCGGCCGCCGCTGATGTCGATGCAGACCAGTTCCCAGCGTCCACGCAGCACGGTGGCGCCGTCGCTGTTCCTGATCAGCTGGAAGCGGCGCTCCATCGACAGCTTGCCGTCGCCGCCGACCAGCCAGGTGGCCAGGGTCAATTCCTCGCCCAGCAGGGTCGGCAGGATGTAGTCGTATTCGCCGCGCCGGATCGCCATCGCGCGGTCGAGGCGCCGGTAATCGTCGAGCGAGAGGCCGAGCGACTCGGAATGCGCCCAGCCGACCTGCTCGCACCAGCGCACGTAGACGGCGTTGTTGGTGTGGTTCAGTCCATCGATGTCCTCGGTGCGCGGCACCAGGGGCAGGGTAAACGGTTGCGGATAGTCCCAGTTCAAGTGAAATCCTTTGAAAGCGCGAACGGCAAGCGCACGGGCCCGCCGGCAAAAGAACCATTCTAACCGCCAGCCCGGCCGTGCGCAGTCCTTACAATCAGCCGAGCTACAGGCGGGCTTCAGCCGCGCTTCAGCCGAGTTCGAGCAGCAGCGCCTGGTGATCCGACCCGGTCTCGGCCGCATCCACGCGCATGCGCCCGACGCGCTCGGCCAGCCCGGCGCCGACAAAGGCGAAGTCGAAGGTGAAGGGCGCGCCGGCGTCCGGGTTGTCGTCGTGCAGGCCGACCGTGGCCGCATGGCGCCGGCCCGGCTGCGCCAGGCGCCAGGCGTCGCGCAAGCCTGGCGTGCCGTCGGCGAAAGGCGCCAGCAGGCGCGTGTATTCAGGCGAATCGGGCAGCATGTTGAAGTCGCCCAGCAGCACCGCATGCGCCGCGCGCGGCAGGGCCTCGAAGGCGCCGTGCTCCGGGCCGCCTGGCCGCAGCACGCGCGCCTGCTGCACGGCCTCGCGGTGCAGTTCGCGCAGGCGCTCGACCTGGGCCATGCGCCCGACCAGCGAAAAATATTCCAGGTGCACCGACAGCACGCGCAGCAGCCCGGCCGGCGTCTGCAGCGTGACTTCCAGCGCGCTGCGCGGCATGCTCATCGCTTCCGGGTCGGCCGGCCAGGGCAGGGAATGGCGCAGCACCTGCAGGATGCGGTAGCGCGAGAAGATCATGCTGCCGAGGCGGCGCCGGCTGCCGTCGGGCGCGAGCGTGTCGAGGGCGGTGCAGCAGGCCAGGTTGTAGCCGGGCAGGCGCAGCGCCAGGCCGGCGAACTGGTCGCCGAGCGGCGTCCCGTCGCGCGCCTCATACCCGCAAGCCACTTCTTGCAGGCACAGCACATCGAAATGCGAAAAGCGGGTGAGCGTGGCGACGACGCGGTCGAGGTCGGCGCCGCCTCCCGGCGTGCGGGCCGATTCGATATTCCAGGTGATAAGCTTGGGCATCGCTATCCTTTCCGTGAAGAGCGCACAGCCTAAGCCGCCCGCATTAGAGCGGGCTGATCCAGTTCAAGCGTGCGAACCGAATCTGGAAACTGCACCGTCACCTCACGATGGAGCCGCCATGTTCACGATCGTCTTGCTGCTGTACTTGCAGCAGCACCTGGAAGTGACGCTGGAGAGCAGCAGCCTGCGCGGCGTCTACGCGACGGAGCAGGAATGCGAAAGCGCGGCCGTGCGCCTGCGCGGGCCGGTGCCCAGGCCGCCCGGCATCAGCGCGGCCTGGCACGATGCAGTCTGCCTGCCGATCAACCGCGACGTGCGCGTCAACGAGATGGCGCCGCTCGACCTGCGCGCCTTGCTGGACGGGACGCCGCCGCCCGGCTGCGGCGGCAGCGGCGACTGGCGCCGCGTGGCAGAATTGTGCCGGCCATCGACGGCGCCCGCGCCTTGAATCTTAGAGCCGTGTCCAGCGCACGCCGGGCGGGCAGCGGATGTTGCCGGCCGTCCGGCCATCGGCCGGGACGAGGCCGCCGTTCCACGACTCGTCACTTTTTCCCGCTACTCGTGATCAGCCGCCTGATGCTGGCGGCAATAATGCCGCTGCTGCTGTCGATTTTCACGGACGCTAGTTGGCTGCGCTTGAGCAGCAAGCACACGTTCCCGTACACCGCTGACCAGTACCTCTACCGGCACGGTCCTCGGATCGAGGACAAGCTGTTCAACGCAATGGGCGACAGGGTTCGCCCGCATGGGCGGGCTGAGTTAATTCAGCGCTGCGTGTGATGGCTGGTTCGCACTCGGCGCCGACGACCTTGGTACGTGCAGTGAATTCGTCCGCGCTCACTGCGGCAAGATCGAAGAGGTATTGAAGGCGAAATACATCGGCCAGATTGCCGTGTCGAGGGCGCCGACGGCATACATCTAGCCGCCACTGAGCCGCAACTACATTCCGAACTCGCGCGGCATCCGCTAGGACGTGTCCGAGTGGTCACGGCGCCCGGCCGGCTTCGGCTTCAAAAAAATTGACGGAGGTGAGATATGAGTTCCGGAAGTCCAACCCGCTTGGGAGCGGCAGCAGTGAGCGGTGTGGCGCTAGTCGAACCCATTTGCAGGGATCAGACTACACCAAGTTCAGAAGCTCAGGTCCAGTCCATTCCGGACACGGTTATCACCATGCGACACCGCCATGATTTTTGCGAGCGCCTCGGTTTCGCAGACTTGACTCGGAACTTCGTGAAACTTGACAGCAATTCTTGGGGCATCGGGAATGCCACGGAAACGGTCAATTACGTATGCAGGATGATACCCTCCGCCATTGGCTGGAACCGCATAGCCATATACATGATAGTCGCCGACCTCCCATGGATTCAGACCAGAACGGCCCTCGTCCGCAATTGCCTCGTCGACGAAGAATTTCGCGTCGTCGATGGCGCGATCCCGTGCGGCATGTTCGCTGTCCTGCTGGTCGCCGACCGATCCCCGAACGGTCTCTGCGCCTGCCTTGAGTGCGCGGAAGTGCCCCGTCCATTTGCCCGCTTCGCTTTGGGATCGGCTGGCGGCCCAGTGAATACTGTAGCCGTTGTAATGCTCAGCAAGTTCGGTGTAATTCAGCACACTTGCATACTCATTATTCTGCACGCGTCGTCTCCTTGCAAAAAAGAGATCGTAACATGATGTGCCGCTCACTTCTCAATCCGGCCAAGCCGCTGCAGCGCAAAGCGGCGGTGCCACGCGGCAACGAGTTCAAGACGCCGGCTGCCGGCGCCCGCCTGCTGCGCCTCGCGGCCACCCAGGCCACGGCCCTCGCGCGCCGAAGCTGCTGAAACCAGCTAAGTCACTGCGCCCGAAGATGACGCCGATTCGCGCTTCTGCGTAAGGTCAGGCGTGTACGCTGCGTTTCCCTGGCATCTGCAACCGCAATCTCGAGACAACCGTCTGGCGCTATTCCAACCGCCTGGCGGGCGGCAAGGGATTGGCCTGAAGGCCCCGGACGAGCAGGGCGGCTACGGGTGCTCAGATTGTCATATATAGCTGGATGGCGGGTACGCGGCGCGGAGCAAGTCGAGGGTCGGTAGATAAGCGCTTTGATGCGGCTCTGGCCGAAAACCAGGGGATTCTGAAATCGAAAGGATTGATGCCATGACCATCGAAATATGAGGGCGATCCCGGGCTACGGCGGCCACTATGAAAGCGGCGGGACGACGATATCCGTGCCATGTGTGAGAGCTTGAGTACGAAGAGCCTTCCCGAGCACATGGCGTGCGGGGAAGGGCGGTGCACCGGATACGATGGCAGCTTTACGCCGCTTGCGAATCAGTTCGTCACTTGGGATAACCGGGCCTTTGTGCTGTTCACCCGCTCTGCCGGCGAAGAGGCGCGCGCGGCGCGTCGTCGCTGGATCGAGAAGCAAGAAGCCAAGTAAGAAGACAACGATGTCGAAATCGAAACGAAAGGATGAAATGAATGATTCGCACGAAAAACTGACGTTCCACCTGCTGGACGATGAGAAGCCGATGAACCCGAAGGACCTGGTGGGCGTGCGCAAGGCGCCGATGTCGACAGTGCCTGCAACCGTGCTGGCCGGCATCGGCGTGGCGATGCTGAAGGGTGCCATCAAGTACGACCGCGTGACGCGTCACCTGATGGCATGATGGGAGGCGAGGACTTGAATCCGGACTGGGGCATGTGGCACCTGACGAAGGCGATCACGTCGCTGGTGGTGCTGCGCGACGCGATGATGCAGGGAAGTTCACGGACGACCGACCGCGCGCGCTGCCGTTCTACCTGGCCCTCAACGCCGGTGCTGCCGATATCATCGACCGTTATGCTAACCGCAACCCGACGCACTACCCGATTAACTATTCTGGCCTAGTAGCATGACCCGATGGAAAGCGCTGCAGGCGCCGGGCCATCTCAAGACCGCCGCCATGAACAAGACCGAGCAGGCCTACGCCGCCACTCTAGGGAAACGCTGATTAATTGACGATTTTCGCGTCTCCGAGGTTTTTTGGCGACGCGGTTGCGCTCCAGCTGCG
>NZ_JASNRC010000001.1:352446-568230 GCF_030411995.1 Massilia sp. YIM B02769 | reverse complement strand
CTGTTGTCGACCACGACCGACATTTCCTTGCCCTGGTTGCCGACCGGGTAACCGGCGATGTAGCCGGAATCGGCCGGCCAGGGTTCGCCGTTCGGCGCGCCCGGCGTGGCGAGATCGGTGGCGCAGTCGGGCTGGCGCGGCGGCACCACCAGCTGGGTCACGGCCAGGGCTTTTACCTGGCTGGCCGGCAGGCGCGCGCCGTCCAGGCCGGCCCAGACGTCGGGCTCGGCTTCGGAAACCGGCGCGGGAGCCGGCGTCAAACCCGGCGTGGGCGCCGTGCCCTCGGTCCTCGGTGCGGCGGCCGGCCTGGCGTTGAAGGCGAGGGCCGAAGGCAGCACGCCCGGCGGCTGCAGCAGCAGGAAGACGGCGCCGGCGCCGGCCGTCACGCCGCCCAGGATGCCCAGCCACCATTTCGGGTCGCGCCACAGGCTAGGACGCGGCAGGGCCGGCGGCGGCGCTTCCCAATTGCCCTCGCGCGTACGGCCGCCCTCTTCGCCGCTGCTTTCCAGCCACTCGACTTCCCACTCCTCGGCCGCGATCCATTCGTCGTGCTCCTTGCGGCGCACCGGGTCGGACAGGGTGTTGTAGGCGGTGTTGACGATCGCCATGATGCGGGCGGCCTTTTCGTCGCCCGGATTCTTGTCGGGATGGTATTTCTGGCTCAGCGCCTTGTAGGCCGCACGCACGACTTCCCCCGGCGCACCGCGCGCCACCTTCAGGTTATCGTAGTGGGTGTGGATCTTGGCCATGGGTCTGTTGGAGGAAAGGCGTATGTTCTGTTCCGATGATAGCCGAAGTCACCGCCAGTTCAGCAGTACAGCATAGCCGGATTTGTGTCCACAAAGCAAGATATCTGTATTACAACTTATGGGTCACGTATGGGTCACGACCAAGGGATTACAACCTGTGGCTGCGGTCCGCCTGCAGGATCGCCCCCGGCAGTTCGACATCGGCGCCCACCGCCAGCACCTTGAACAACTCGCCCATCTCGGCCGGGGACACCAGCTTTTGCACCGCCTTCGACTGCGGCAGGTAGCGCACCGCGTCTTCCGGATCGGTTTGCAACAGCAGCTCGCCGATGCCGCAACCGAGCAGGAAACCGGCCTGGCTGGTATAGCCCAGCACTTCCAGGCCCGCGTCCTGGGCGGCCAGCGCCATCGCCGTGAAGTCGACGTGGGCCGTGATGTCCTGCAGGCCCGGCAAATAAAACGGTTCCGGGTGCGCATGGTGGCGGTAATGGCACATCAGGGTGCCGCCGCTGCGCTGGTCGACATAGTATTCATGGGCCGGGAAGCCGTAGTCGAACAGCAGCGCCGCCCCTTTCCCGTTCCTGAACATCTGCGCCAGCGACGCCATGAAGCCGCAGGCGACCGGGTGGATCTCGGTCAGGTAGCCTTGCGGCAGCGCGTCGGCATCGGGGATCTGGCGCGCCAGTTGCCCGGCCAGCGCCGCGTCGGGTTCCTGCTGGACGTAGGCGAAGCGCCCTGCCTCGACGGTGACCATCTGGCGCCGCCAGCCGTCCGCTGTCTTCACGACCAGTTCGACCGGCATGGCGTCGAGCACCTCGTTGGCCAGCACCACGCCGCTGAACGCATCCGGGAAGCCGTCGATCCAGCGCACCTGCGGGAAATCCTGCAAGGCTTCCTGCTGGCGCGCGCGCAGTTCGCCCGACAGTTCGATGATGGTGTAGCTGTCGACCCGCACCCCATCGGCCGCCAGCGCGGTAAGCACGTCGCGCGCCAGCTTGCCGGTGCCGGCGCCGAATTCGATGATGTTGGGCGCGCTTTGGGCGATAATAGCGGCTGCCGTGCGCGCCAGCGCCGCCCCGAACAGGGGCGTGATCTCGGGCGCGGTGGTGAAATCGCCATCGGCGCCCAGCTTGGCCGCGCCGCCGCTGTAGTAGCCGAGCCGGGGCGCGTACAGCGCCAGCTCCATGAAACGCGAAAAGGCAATCGCGCCGCCCTGCTGTTCAATTTCAGCGGCAATCAGTTGCTGCAAGGCGTGGGACGCGGCCAGCGCGTCGCTGTCGGGAAGGGGTAGGGACATCCCGGCATTGTAGCCAGATCGGCAGGGTTCAACAATTTCAGTCAAGCCACATTCTGTTATGACGCAAGACACTTCGCCGCATGCTGCTCCGCGCGTTGCGCTCGTCACCGGCGCCGGCCGCCGCATCGGCCGCGCGATCGCGCTCGGCCTGGCCGCGGCCGGCTGGGACATCGCCGTCCATTACCGCCATTCCGCCCGCGAGGCCGAGGACGTCGCCGAGGCGATCCGGGCGCTCGGCCGCCGCGCCGCGACCCTGGCATGCGACCTGGCCGACGAAGCGGCGGTGCGCGCCCTGCCCGGCCGCGCGGCCGAGGCCCTGGGCCCGCTGACTTGCATCGTCAACAATGCTTCGTTGTTCGAATACGACAACGCCACCAGTTTTTCGCCGGCTTTATTAAGCGCCCACATGAGCGCCAACCTGGCCGCGCCCCTGCTGCTGGCCCAGGCCCTGCACGCGGCCACGCCGGAAAACGGCCAGGCGGTGGTGGTCAACCTGCTGGACCAGAAACTGTACAATCTCAACCCGGATTTTTTATCGTACACGCTGTCGAAAGCCGCGCTCGATACCGCGACCCGGATGCTGGCCCAGGCGCTGGCGCCGCGGCTGCGCATCGTCGGCGTGGCGCCCGGCATCACCATGGTCTCGGGCGACCAGAGCGAAAGCGGTTTCGCCCAGGCGCACACGGCGACGCCGCTGGGCCGTTCCTCGACCCCGCAGGACATCGCCGACGCCGTGGTGTACGCGGCCTCGGCGCGCGCGCTCACCGGCACCACCCTGGTGGTCGACGGCGGCCAGCACCTGGTGCCTTTGGTGCGCGACGTGATGTTCCTGACCAAATAACGCAACAAGCAACGCAACTAGCAACGCAACTAGCAATTTAACCAGCACTCTCACAAGGCTTCTTATGCTGTCCGCCCTGACCCACCCGAGCTTGCGCGATTGCCGCCGGCTGTTCCTGCGCAATTACGAAGTGATGATCAACATAGGCGTCCACGACTTCGAGAAAAAGGGCGAGCAGCGCGTGCTGATCAACGTCGACCTGTACATCCCGCTGGCCGAATCGACGCCCAAGGCGGACCAGCTCGACGAAGTGGTTGACTACGACTTCATGCGCGAAACCGTTTCGAAGCGCATGGCGCAGGGCCACGTGCACCTGCAGGAGACCCTGGTCGACGACCTGGTGGACGCCCTGCTGGCCCACCCGCGCGTGCGCGCCGTGGCGCTGTCGACGATGAAGCCGGACGTGTATCCCGACTGCGAAGGCGTCGGCGTGGAAGTGTTCAAGATCAAGGATGAAGCATGAATGCAGCAGTAATGAACGAAACGTTGGCCCAAGACGCCGTCAGCAACCCGAAACTCGACAAGGTCGCGCGCGAAAACAACAAGCTCCACAAGCGCCTGTGCCGCCTGGTCGGCCAGGCCATCGGCGACTTCAACATGATCGAGAACGGCGACAAGGTGATGGTCTGCCTGTCCGGCGGCAAGGACAGCTACGCCCTGCTCGACATCCTGATGACCCTGCGCGAGCGCGCCCCGATCCATTTCGACATCGTGGCGGTAAACCTCGACCAGAAGCAGCCGAACTTCCCGGCCGACATCCTGCCGGCCTACCTCGATAAACTGGGCGTGCCGTACCACATCGAGAACCAGGACACCTACAGCATCGTCAAGCGCCTGATCCCGGAAGGCAAGACCACCTGCTCGCTGTGCTCGCGCCTGCGGCGCGGCATCCTGTACCGCGTAGCCGATGAACTCGGCTGCAACAAGATCGCCCTCGGCCACCACCGCGACGACATCCTCGAGACCTTCTTCCTGAACATGTTCTTCGGCGGGAAGCTGAAGGGCATGCCGGCCAAGCTGGTCTCCGACGACGGCAAGCACATGGTGATCCGCCCGCTGGCCTATGTGAAGGAAGCCGACACCGAGCGCTATGCCGAGGTGAAGAATTTCCCGATCATTCCGTGCGACCTGTGCGGCTCGCAGGAAAACCTGCAGCGCAAGCAGATCAAGGCCATGCTGCGCGGCTGGGAAAAAACGAATCCGGGACGCGTGGAGAATGTGTTCTCGTCGCTCTCGACCGTGGTGCCCTCGCACCTGCAGGACCGGAACCTGTTCGGCTTTGTCGATCTCAAAACCGATGGCGTGCCGAATCCGCTCGGCGATATCGCCTTCGACGAAGAGCCGTGCTCGACGCCGGTGGCGAATACGATTTCGCTTAGTCAGCTCTAAACCCACTCTGATCTAGACAAGGGCGCGCTGGCGCGATGCCAGCAGCGCCCCGGCAAACAGCGCCAGCGCGGAAAACACCAGCCCGCGTTGCAGGCCGCCCGGCCCGTCGGCGATCCAGCCGATGGTCGATGGCCCGACGATCTGGCCCAGCGCGAACACGGTGGTAAACGCGCTGATGCCGGCCGACCACGCATGCTGGGGCAGGTTGTGGCGCACCAGGGCCGTGGTCGAGGCGACCACCGACAGGAAGATCCCGCCGAACATCAACCCGGAGACGAACATCAGCGCCGGCGCGCTCGTCAAGGCCGGCAGGATCGTCGCCACGCCCAGCAGTCCATTCAATATCGCCATCGCCTGCCCGCCCTTGAAGCGGTCGAGCATGCGCGCCCAGATGCGCGACGATGCCATCACGGCCAGGCCCAGCATGGCGTAGAACAGCGTGATCGTGCCGGCGCCCATGCCCTGCTCGCGCAGCAAGGCGATCACGAAGGTCATGTAGCCGATGTAGCCGACGCCGAACATCAGGTAGCCGGCCAGGCCGAACGCGAAAGGCCGCAGCGTGAATCCGCCCTGCCCGCCCGCGTTCGAGGGCGCACCGTCGACCTGGCGCGCCGGCTTGACCATGGCCAGCGTCGCCAGCAGGCAGAGTGCGGCGAGTGCGACCCAGGCCCATTGCCAGGTGTGCGCAGCACCCCGGGCGGCGGCGCTGTCCATCGCCAACGGCACCAGCAGCGCGGAGGCGGCGATGCCCAGGCCGGTGCCGCCGTAATAGATCCCGAGCAGCAGGCCGGAACGGTCCGGATGCAGGACGCCCAGGCGCGCCGCCAGCAGGCCGCCGGCAATGAAGATGAAGGCGCTGGCGATGCCCGCCAGGACGCGCTGGCCGATCAGCAGGCCGGCGTCGACCACGAAGCCGGAGAGCAGCATGAACAGGCTGGCCAGCACCGCGCCGCCGACCAGCGCGGCCTGCGCGCCGTAGCGCCGCATCAGGGCCGGCGTGGCCAGGGCGCCGAGAAAATAGCCGAGGGCGTTCCCTGTGTTCATGGCGCCCGACAGGAAATAGGACCAGCCGAGGTCGGCGCGCATGGGCGGCAGCAGCAAGGCGTAGGAAAAGCGCGTCAGGCCCAGCGACACGGCGGCGCCGAGCGACAGCGCAAAGGCGGTCAGGAAGGGACGCCGCGCGGCCAGCGAAGCGGGGCCGGGGAGGATGCTCGATGCGGTTTTCGCGTGACGGTCCATGCTGCGATTGTAAAGTCAAAACGCGGCGTGTCGCGCGTTATCGGTATTACAATCGCCTGAATCGATCACAAGGTGAATCCATGCCCCTGCTGCCCCGCCTGTCCGCCGTCTTCGCACTTGCCTTCACCATGCTGACGCCCTGCGCCGCCCTTGCCGACCCCGCCGCGATCTACCTTGTGCGCCATGGCGAGAAGGAAGCCGCGGGCCAGGACCCCGCGCTCACGACGCAGGGGCGGCAGCGCGCGCAGAACATCGCCGTCATGCTGCACAAGGCGGGCATCGCCCACATCTTCAGCACGCCGACCACGCGCACGCGCCAGACCGCGCAGCCGCTGGCCGAGCGCAATGGCTTGAAGGTGGCGCTCTACGATCCGCGCACGCCGCAGGCGCTGGTGGCGAAGGTGAAGGGCTTGCATGGGCCGGTGCTGGTGGTGGGGCATTCGAACACGC
This sequence comes from Massilia sp. YIM B02769, assembly GCF_030411995.1. Classification (GTDB taxonomy): domain Bacteria; phylum Pseudomonadota; class Gammaproteobacteria; order Burkholderiales; family Burkholderiaceae_D; genus Telluria. Next base: position 562,265 of record NZ_JASNRC010000001.1, on the reverse strand, counting down.
TGTCGGAGCTGGTGCGGCTGTTCGGCGGCCAGCCGGGAGCGGAGATCGCCGACAACGAGTATGACCGGGTGTACCAGTTGACGCCGGGTGCGAATGGCGGTGTGGGGACGGTGGTGTTCACGTCGCTGCCCGAGACGGGCGCGGCGCCGTAGGGTGGGTTCTCCGAACCCACCATTGCGGGAATGGTGATGGCGCCCAGGTGGGTTCGAGAACCCACCCTACCTCAGGGCGCGACGTTCGCGCGCAGCACCGGATACAGGTTCAAACGCTCGTCCCACGACGCATGGCGGCGCGCGAAGAATTCCAGGCGCGCGTGCGGGTTCTTCGCGAACGCCGGGTCGCTGTCGATGCGGCGCTTGAACTCGGCGGCAACGGCCGGGTCGGCCGCCATCTGCTCGCGTGCCACGTCTTCGGCCACGTACTCTTCCATGTACTCCTTGGCCTCATAGGCATTATTGAACATGCCCCATGCCAGCAGCGAGTCCGGGCCTTGCGGCTCAAAGATCGCCATCACCAGGCGCGCCTTCGGCTGGGCAATCGGCACGAACAGGGCGCCGCGGCCGACGCTACGCGCTTCAGCCTTCCAATTACCTTCGACCGTCAGGCGCTGGTGCGATTCGAGCGACTTGGCGCCGAAGGTCACCTTGTCGGCGCGGAAGGTCTCGGCCTCGAAGCGCTCGATCCCTTTGTCGAGTTTACGGAAGGCGATGCCGTGCTGGGTCAGCTTGGTGGCCACCATGGCTGCGTAGGCGGCGGGCACAATGTAGCCGGCGCGCGGCGCGGCCACCTGCAAATCGGCCACCACCTCGTCGCGCAGCGGCACGCGCCAGACCTGCGGCTTGGTTTCGTCGTAGCGCGTCATCAGGATGCCCGACACATCCGACGGCGTGCGCGTGTATTCGTAGCCGTTGAAGTCGACCATCTTCGATTTCTCGAGGGTCTTCCAGGTCAGCGGCACCGGCGTACCTGCCAGTTTCAGCGCGCGGGCATCGGCCGCGCGCGCGGCCTGCTGCCATTCCTTGCCGTGTTTCGCCACCTGCTCCAGCACCGACACGAAGCTGTTGTGGGTGATGCGCACGCGGGTCGGATAATCCTTCCACGAATGGGTCTCGACCAACATCGCCATGCGGTTACGCAGCTGGAAGTAGCCGGTCGAGAAGCGCGGGTCGGACACGCCGTCCATGAAGCCAGACATCGGGTCGTCGGTCTTCACGAAGGACATGTAGTAGGACTGCGGGGTCGAACCCTGTTTCGCGATGTCGGCGATGACGTTGTCGCGCAATGCGAGGCCGGCCTTGCGGAATTCCGGGTCGCCCGAGTACACCGGCTCGACCTGGATCGAGACGTCGTGCTGGAACTTGGCGCCGTCGGTCACGTGCAGGTCGACGTAGGTCAGCGGGTCCCAGGCGTTCACCAGCGCCAGCATGGCCTGCATCTCGGGCGCGTCGGCTTTCACGTAGTCGCGGTTCAGGTTGAAGTTCTGGGCCGTGGTGCGCCAGCCCATCTCGACCGGGCCGCGCTGGTTCGGACGGTTCCACTGGCCGAAGCGCTCGTGGCCGTCGACGTTGAAGACCGGGACGAACAGCAGCACCTGCTTGTCGAGCGCACCCTTGGCCAGGCGGCCTTCCAGCATTTCGCGCAGGGCCAGGAAGCCGGCGTCCTTGCCGTCGATCTCGCCGGCGTGGATGCCGCCCTGGATCAGGGTCACCGGCAGGTTGGCTTTCGCCGCCGCCTGCGCGGTAAACGCACCGCTACGGGTGACGACCAGCGCCAGCATCGGGCGGTCTTCCGGCGTGCGGCCGAATTCGATGCACTTCACCTCCTTCGGATAGGCCTTCTGGAAGTCGGCGCACAGCTTGATGACTTCGTCGTAGCGGCCGGTGGCCTGGAAGCCCGAGCGCTCGGAGACGGTGGTCAGATCCGGGGCGGCATGGATCAGGGGGGAAGCGGCGAGCAGGGCAAGCAGTAACGCAGAACGAATCATCGAGGAGGCTCCGGCAAGGGGAAGAAGCAAAGCGGAAAATTATAGTCGCGTTCGCGTGCCCACAGAGGCTTGAAGTTCACTTTGTTAAGCTTGGCGTATTGACACCCACTGGAGAACGCGATGACCACCGAACTTGCAATTGGACTCATCCATAGCAAACGGTGTCAGCGCCTAAAAAAAACGCCACCCGAGGGTGGCGTTCTTCATTCCGGCAAGCGAGCGGCTCAGCGTGGACGGCTGTAGATCTTCAGCTCGGACACGTTCTTGCGCACCAGGGTCTTCGGCTGGGCCAGCGACATCGCGGTGGCCGAAGGCGTGGCCGGGCAGGTGCCGGTGGCGCGGTGGGACAGCGCCGCCGCCAGCAGGGCTTCGTCCTTGTCGCCCAGCTCGTGGCTGAGGTCGTCGGCCACGCGGCAGGTCGGCGCGAAGCCGTCCGCGTAGTCGCCGTAGCCCTTCGCATTCACGCCCTTGAACTCGATCGAGAAGTAGGTCGTGCCGCAGTTCGGCACCGGCGTGAAGCCGTATGGCTTGCCGCAGGTCTGGCTGCCGACGACGTCGACCTGGACGTCGACGCCGCGCAGGGCGTTGATCACCGCTTCGCTGGCCGAGCAGGTGCCTTCGGTGGTCAGGATCGTCACGCGCGGCAGGCTCAGGGTCGGCAGCGCGGCGCCCTTGGCCACCGCGTTCGGCGCCTCGAAGCCGTAGGCGGTCGGTGCGAAGCGCACGGTATCCGATGCGTCGGTCTGGACCTTGCCGTTGTACGACAGGCTTTCGAAGACCTTGCCGTTCGAGGTCGGGCCGGCGACCATGTAGGCCAGTTCGGCCGCGACGTACAGCAGGCCGCCGCCGTTGTAACGCATGTCGATCACCAGGTCGTTGACGTTGGCGGTCTTCAGCGTGTTGAAGGCATCGATCAGCTGGCGCTCGGCCACGGCGTTGTGGTTCTCGAAGGTCAGGTAGCCGACACGGCGGCCGCCCGCGATGTCGAAGGTCTTGACGTTCTTGACCGACTTGGCCGTCACTTCCTTGGCCGCCAGGGTCACCGGAATCGAGGTCGCGCCGCGGGTCACGGTGAAGCTATGGGTCTCGTTGGCAGCGGCCGGGAACAGGCCGGCATTGATCTTCGCGACCGAGGCTTCGTCGGTGGCGTTAATGAAGTCGACGCCGTCGACCACGGTCAGGCGGTCGCCGCGCTTCAGGCCGGCCAGGGCCGCCGGCGAACCCTCTTCCACGATGGTGGCGTTCCAGATGCGCGGTGCGGTCGCGCCGCTGCTGGTCCAGGTCACGCCGTAGCCCAGCTCGATGCCTTCGGTGCTCAGCTTGTCCCACTCGTCGCTGTCGTAGGTGAAGTGGAACTTGTCCTTCGGCGCGCCGGATGCGGTGGTCAGCGGGGTTTTCAGCTTGTCGAAGTAGGCGACCGGATCGGTGAAATCGGACATCTTGAAATCGGTCGGGATTTCGTTGTACCAGAGGTAGTACTGGTGGGTCCAGGCGCGCAGGAAGGTCAGCTCGTCGCGCAGGCTGCCCTTCTTGTCCGGGTAGGCCTTGCCGGTGTACGGGTCGGTACCGGTACGCGGCGTTTCGCAGTAGTTCCAGTAGGTGTCGAAGGCATTGCCCAGGGTCGTTACGTCCGGATCCGCGCCGGTGTTCGCCTGGCCTGGCGTGTATGGCGCCGGGTTCGTCGGCGTCGGGGTGACTGGAGGGTTGGTCGGCGGATTCACGCCAATCTGGCCGCCACCGCCGCCGCCGCCGCCGCCACCGCCTCCGCAGGCGGCAAGCGTGGAAGCGGCCACAACGGCGGCGCAGATCAGGCGTAGCGAAGTGGTCAGTTGACCCTTGGAGGAAGTTGGCGTCTTCATGGGATTCGTTAAGTAATGGACAAGTTTGTTAAGAAAGAGTAAGACAAGCCCGTCTATTTGAGAAGAGCGCACGATTGCTTTTTTTAAATTTTTTTTGCATAACTTTTCATCTGTAGACGTAAAAAAACGCCGGGCTGGCGCAAAGCCAGCTCCGGCGCGGTATGCGCGGCGCTTAATTTCTCAGGTAGCGCTCAGGTAGCGCTCAGGCCACCCGGGTGGCAGGCGCCGGACTGTGGAATGCCAACAACAGGTTCGCCTCCTTCTCCTTCGCCATCTTCAAGTGGCGCGCCTTCACGTGGCCATAGCCGCGGATGTCTTCCGGGATGCTGGCGATCGCCACCGCCTGGGCAAGGTTGTCGCCGGACAGCTTGGGCAGCAGGGCCGTCACCGTGTCGCGGTACTGCGCGATCAGGGCGCGTTCCGTCTTGCGCTCCTCGGTGTAGCCGAACACGTCGAAGGCGGTGCCGCGCAGGCCCTTCAGCTTCGCCAGCACGCCGAAGGCGCTCATCATCCACGGACCGTATTCCTTCTTCAGCGCGCGGCCTTCCTTGTCGTGCTTGGCCAGCAGCGGCGGCGCCAGGTGGAATTTCACGGTGATGTCGCCCTCGAACATGTTGGCGATCTTCTCGCGGAAAGCCGGATCCGTATGCAGGCGTGCGACCTCGTACTCGTCCTTGTAGGCCATCAGCTTGTAGAAGTAGCGCGCCACCGCTTCGGTCAGGCGCGTACCCTTGCCCAGCTTCGCTTCCTGCGCACGCACGCCATCGACAAAAGCCTTGTACCGGGCGGCGTAGGAGGCGTCCTGGTAGGCGGTGAGCAGCTCGACGCGGCGCGCGACCAGTTCGTCCAGCGTTTGCGCGCGCTTGAACTCGACCACCTTGGCCGGCGTCGCCAGCCGGGTCACCGCCGCCGGGTCGTGGGCGGCGCTGCGGCCCCAGTGGAAGGCGGCCTTGTTGAACGGGACCGAGACGCCATTCAGTTCGATCGCCTTCATCAGCGCTTCCTCGCTCAGCGGCACGCGGCCCTTCTGGAAGGCGTAGCCGAGCATGAACATGTTGGTGGCGATCGCGTCGCCCATCAGCGCGGTGGCGATGCGGCCAGCGTCGATGAAGTCGACATTGGCTTCGCCGCAGGCCTGCACGATGGCGCCGCGCGAACCCTCGGCCGGGAATTGCCAGTCCGGGTTCTTCACGAAGGCGGCAGTGGTGGCGCCGGTGCCGTTCACGGCGGCCCAGGTGCGGCCTTCGCCCATGCGGGAGAGGGCGTCGCGGCTGGCGGCGACGATCTGGTCGCAGCCGATCACCAGGTCCGCGCTGCCGGTGCCGACGCGGGTCGAGTGCAGGTCGGACTGGTGCTGGGCCAGGCGTACGTGCGACATCACCGGGCCGCCCTTCTGGGCCAGGCCGGACTGGTCGAGCACGATGGCGCCCTTGCCCTCGACGTGGGCCGCCATCGCCAGGATCTGGCCGACGGTGACGACGCCGGTGCCGCCGATGCCGGCCACCAGGATGCCGAAGGGCGTGCCGATTTCCGGGATGCGCGGCGCCGGCAGGCTTGGGAGCGCGCTATCGGTTGCAGCCGCTGCCTTCTTGGGTTTCTTCAAGCCGCCGCCCTCCACCGTGACGAAGCTCGGGCAGAAGCCGGACACGCACGAGAAGTCCTTGTTGCATGAGGACTGGTTGATCTGGCGCTTGCGGCCCAGTTCCGTTTCCAGCGGCTCGACCGAGAGGCAGTTCGACTGCACCGAGCAGTCGCCGCAGCCTTCGCACACGGCCTCATTGATGACGGCGCGCTTGGCCGGGTCGGGGAATTCGCCTTTTTTGCGGCGGCGGCGCTTTTCGGAGGCGCAGGTCTGGTCGTAGATCACGGCGGTCACGCCCGGCAGTTCGCGCAGTTCCTTCTGCACGTCCATCAGCTCGGAGCGGTGGCGCACGGTCACGCCCGCCGCCCAGGCATAGTCGCTCGGGTACTTGTCCGGCTCGTCGGTGACGACGATGATCGGGCCCACGCCTTCGGCGGCGATCTGGCGCGTGATCATGCCCGGGTCGAGCGGGCCGTCGACGTTCTGGCCGCCGGTCATCGCGACCGCGTCGTTATAGAGGATCTTGTAGGTGATGTTCACCTTGGCCGCCACCGCGGCGCGGATCGCCAGGATCCCCGAGTGGAAGTAGGTGCCGTCGCCCAGGTTCACGAAGACGTGCTTCTCGCTGGTGAACGGCGACTGGCCGATCCAGGTCGTGCCCTCGGCGCCCATGTGGGTGAAGGTCGAGGTTTCGCGGTCCATCCACAGCACCATGTAGTGGCAGCCGATGCCGGCCATGGCGCGCGAGCCTTCCGGTACCTTGGTCGAGCTGTTGTGCGGGCAGCCCGAGCAGAAGTAAGGAATGCGGTCGGTCTCGGGATTGGCTTTCGCCGGGATATTCTTCAGCACCAGTTCCTTGGCTTCGAGGAAGGCGATGCGTTCGCGCACGCGCTCGGCCACAGGGTGACCGGCGCAGTAGTGCGTGATGCGCGATGCGATGGCGCGTGCGATCTGCGCCGGATTCAGCTCGTAGGTGGCCGGCAGCAGCCAGTCGCCGTGACCCTTGCGGTCCTTGTTGCTCCATTCGCCGGTGTCGTCGAACTTGCCGACCACGCGCGGACGCTCGCCGTCGGGCAGGTTGTACAGCGCTTCCTTCAGCGCGTATTCCATTACCTGGCGCTTTTCTTCCACGACCAGGATCTCGTCCAGGCCGCGCGCGAATTCGTGCACGCCTTCGGGTTCGAGCGGCCAGGTCATGCCGATCTTGTACAGGCGGATGCCGATGTCGGCGGCGGCCTGCTCGTCGATACCGAGGTCGGCCAGGGCCTGGCGCGTGTCGACATAGCTTTTACCGGCGGTGATGATGCCGATTTTTGGTGCCGGGCTGTCCCAGATGATCTTGTTCAGCTTGTTCGCACGGGCATAGGCCAGGGCCGCATACCATTTGTGGTTGTTCATCCGGACTTCCTGGTCCAGCACGGCGTCGGGCCAGCGGATGTTCAGGCCGCCTTCAGGGACTTCGAAGTCGGTCGGGATGACGGTTTGCACGCGGTCCGGGTCGAGGTCGACCACGGCGCCCGATTCGATCACGTCGGTAACGCACTTCATCGACACCCACAGGCCGGTGTAGCGGCTCATGGCCCAGGCGTGCAGGCCGTAGTCGATGTATTCCTGCACCGACGACGGGTACAGCACCGGGATGCCGCAGGCGGTCAGGATGTGATCCGACTGGTGAGCGGTGGACGAGGACTTGGCCGCATGGTCGTCGCCGGCCAGCACCAGCACGCCGCCGTGCTGCGACGAGCCGGCGTTGTTGCCGTGCTTGAAGACGTCGCCGCAGCGGTCCACGCCGGGACCCTTGCCGTACCACATGGCGAACACGCCATCGTAGTTGGCATCCTTGTACAGATTGGTCTGCTGGGTGCCCCAGACGGCGGTGGCCGCCAGGTCTTCGTTCATCCCCGGATGGAACTTGACGTGGTGGGCATCGAGGTGCTTCTTCGCCTTCATCGCGGTCTGGTCGACGGCGGTGACCGGCGAGCCGCGGTAGCCGGTGATGTAGCCGGCGGTGTTCAGACCAGCCTTCAGGTCGCGCTCGCGCTGCAGCATCGGCAGGCGGATCAGGGCCTGGGTGCCGGTCATGAAGGCGCGGCCGCGCTCGAGCGTCCACTTGTCGTCGAGGGAAATGTCGTGTTCCGGCTGGGATGGCTGCAGCTGGGAGAGGTCGAGGGGTGCGTTCATGGTGTCTCCGTGGTCGTTGTGCAGGACGCAAAGCGGCGCGGCCGCCGTCCCGGCAAGCCGCGCTACCCCGATACACGTCCTTCGAATTTGGCGCCGTTTTTATTATTCGGAGCGCCACGGAGATGTCTCCTCCGTATTTGGCGACAGTATAGTCTTGTGCCCCCGGCATTAAATACCAATCAATTCCCCACGCAGAATCAAATGCGCAATAAAATTGCGGCTGGATTCAATTGAAGGAAAATTTATGTCAAAGATCGAGCTCGATAAAACCGACCGCAAGATCCTGGAAATCCTGCAGGCCGATGGGCGCCTGTCGAACCAGGACGTGGCCGAGCGCGTGAACCTGTCGCCCTCCCCTTGCCTGCGCCGCATCAAGCGCCTGGAAGAGGCCGGCGTGATCCGCCAGTACGTGGCCCTGGTCGACCCCGACAAGATCGGGCTGGGCCTGCTGGCCTATGTGAACGTGCGCCTGGAAAAGCACAGCGAGGGTCCTGCCAACTCGCGCGTACCGGCGACCTCGCCGCGTTTCGAGTTCGCCCAGGCGGTGGCGGCCTGGCCGGAAGTGGTGGCCTGCTATGCGATGACCGGGGAGATGGATTTCCTGCTGCGCGTGCACGTGGAAGACATGGACCACTTCTCGCGCTTCATGATGGCGACCCTGCTGCGCCATCCGTCGGTGCTGGATGTGAAGTCGAGCTTTGCGCTGCAGCGGATCAAGGAAACCACGGCCTTGCCGATCGAAGCGCCGCCAGCGCGGTAAGGGTTCGGAATCGTGCCTGCTGGGTGTTTGCAGGGTGGACCGGGCCGCGCTAGGCACCTGTATCCACGCGGTAGGACGCATGATTGGTCGAAAAGGGTCGCGAAGCAGCCGTTTCCGTCGCCTACCGGGCAGCTTTTCGAGGTGCATCTGTGGTACCGCGTGGGCACAGGTGCCCACCCTACAACTACAAAAGCAACAGCCTCACTTGGAACGCTTGCGCGGCGTGAACCACTTCACCGCCGCGCGGGCATTCGCCTTCACGGTGTAATCGATCACCGCGAACTGTTCTTCCAGCGCCTCGCGCATCACGCTGCCGGGACTCGGCGGCGGCAGGTGCAGGTAGGCGTCCGCCTCGCCATACTCGCGCTTGATCTCCATCCCCGCCTTCTTGGCGATGTGCATCATGGTGCGGTTGGTCGACAGACACTGCATGTAGAGGGTGTCGATGTCCGAATTGCGGCAGTGGATCGCGGCGCGCCCGAACAGCCGCGTGCCCACGCCCTGCCCGCGCGCGCTGCTTGACACCGAGACGCCGAATTCGGCCACCCGCTCCTTGCTGGTGGCCGCCGAACGCTGCGCCGGCGCCGGCGCGAAGGCCAGGTGGCCGACGCCGACCAGCTGGAACACGTGGCTGAACACCCCGAACACGATGTCGCGCGAAAAATCGATCTTGTTCACATAGGCGTGGATCTGCTCGTCGGGCAGCACGGTGCCGAAGCGCAGCAGGCGATCATTGGTGTCGAGCGCCAGGAAATGCTTGAGCATGCGCCGGCGGTCGCGCTTGCCCAGCTCCTTGACCAGCACGGCCGGACGGTCGGTCTTGCCGGCCAGGCTGGCCAGCCAGTGGGTGAACGAATTGTAGCGGCGCGGGTTCTCGGACATGCGGACATTCTAGCCCATCAGCTACCCTGATCCGCCGTCCCCGTGGTTCCGTCGGACTCCGGACTGCCCCACTGCGCGTTCGGGCTGATCACGAAGGTGCCCTTGCCGGCCTGCTTGGCCGCGTACATCGCCTTGTCGGCATCGGCCAGCAGCGCCGCCGCACCATGCTCGGCGCCGGCGCGGCCGCGCGCGCTGGCGATGCCGATGCTGGCCGAGATCCGCACCGGGTTGCCGTCGGCTTCCACGATGCCTTCGATTTCGTTCAGTACCGTCTGCGCCACGCGCAGCGCCCCTTCCGGCATGCCGACGCCTTCGAGCATGATCACGAATTCGTCGCCGCCCAGGCGCGCCAGCACGTCCTCGGCGCGCAATACCTTCTGCACGCGGCGCGCCACCAGCTGCAGCACCAGGTCGCCGGTGGCATGGCCCCAGGTATCGTTCACGCCCTTGAAGCCGTCGAGGTCGATGAACATGGCGGCCACCACGGTATCGCGCCGCGCCGCGCGCACCAGCGACAGTTCCAGCAGGCGGGTCAGCTGGCCGTAGTTCACCAGGCCGGTCAGGCTGTCGTGCTGGGCCAGGCGCGCCAGCTTCTTCGACTGTTCTTCCAGCTCGGCGGTACGCTCGGCCACCCGGTGTTCCAGCGTGTCGTTGGCCGCTTTCAGGCGGTGGTTCACGTCGTTGATGATGCGGTAGCTGCGGCGCAGGCGCCAGCCGGCATAGGCCAGCAGCGCCAGCAGCAGGATCGAATAGCCGAACAAAAAGCCGCGGTAGCGCTGGCGCTCGAGCACCTCGGCCTGGAAGGCGCGGTCGAATTCGCGGCCCAGGCGCGCCATCGCTTCGCCGGTGCCGAGCGCGGCGATCTGCGCCTCGAGCGCATTCTCGCGCGGACGGTTCGCCAGGATGGTGCGGGTGTCGCGTGCCAGGGTGTCGATCTGGTCCATGATGGCCTGCGAGAAGCGCGCCTTCTGCGGCTCGATCTGGGCCAGGATGGATTCGATGCGGCGCGCCAGGCCAGGCGTCGGCGCCAGGTTGTAGCGCAGGGTGTCGGCCAGCAGGTCATTCAGCAGCGCGTCGAGGCGCACCACCACCCGGCCCGGCGCCAGCGCGCCCTCGATCCCGCCCAGCTCCGTCTTCAAATCGGCCAGCGCCGGCGGCAGCGACTGCAAGGCCGCCCGCAGCGGCGGGTTCAGGCTGCGGAACTCGGCCACCAGGTCGGCCTTCATGCGCAGCGAACCATCCAGCGCCGTATGCGCCTGGCGCGCTGCGCGGTCGCGCTTGGCCGGCAGCGCGTCTTCGAGGTTGGTCATCAGTTCGCGCATCTGCGCCACCGGCGTCGCCAGGCGCGCATCGGCCATGCCGCTGCCGATGTGGGCACGCAGCAGGTTGGTGTCCCACTCGGCGTCGAGCTGCTGCAGCTCGTGCAACTGGTACATCACGCGGTTCTGGTTGTCGACATCGACGCCGGTGGTGCGCGTGTAGAGCACCGCCAGCAGCGCGATCAGCAACACCGCCGCGCCGGCCACGAATTGCAGCCGGCGCCGCGGATGCAGCGCCTCCATCCGGCGCATGCTGACTGCAAACGCCTTGTCCGACCAACGTAACAATTTACCCATAGTTGGTGGAGCATAGCGCAAGCGCAGGGCGGTTCGCGCACGCGCTTGTAACAAGAGTTAACTGACGAGTTAAGCAATGAGTTGAGAGATGAGTCAGGCGATGAGTTGAGAGATGAGTCAGGCGACGCGTTGCGGGAGCAGCGGGCGGGCCGGAGACGCGCGAACATCCAGGCGTTCATGGCCGAGTTGAAGGCGGCGTGGGCTGGTGGCGCGGCGCGGATCGCGCCGCTGAGCCGGCTCAGCGGCAAGGGCTGGAACAGCAGGAACATCCGTCCAGCCACCGCACACCGGAAACCGGCAGGCAGCTCCAGCCCACGGCGCTGCTGCCTGGATTTTATGCAGCGGCTCCCGGTGCCTGGCGCATCCACGCCTGGACCGCCTCCACGCGCGCGGCCAGCACGGCCTGCGGAATCCTGGCCTTGTCCTCGCCGCAGGCGGCGGCGACCTCGCCCGCGTTCACGCCGCGCGCCGCCTCCAGGGCGCCCAGCAGCCAGGGCCGCTGCGGATAGTCGGCGCCGAGCGTGGCGCATTCGACGGCGAGCAGCATCTCGGCAAAGCGTTCGGGCTTGCGGTAGGCATCGCAGCGGGCGAACAGCGCCACCAGGGTGTCGGCCGCCATCGCCAGGGCGCCGCCGATGCCGGCGTGCTCGCGCGCCGTCATCAGGGCCAGGTCGCGGCAGTCGTTCGGCACCTTCAGGCGCTTGCACAGGCCATCGATTGCCTCGGCGTCCTGCACCAGCGCGGCGAAACGCACGGCCAGTGGATGGCCGCGTCCGGCGGCGTAGTCGACGACGTCCATGGCGCGGACACCTTTGTCCGCTTCCTCCGATCCGTCCCCCAGGGCGTCGAGCTCCGGCATGATGCGCGCCAGTGCGCCGCAGTCGCGCAGCACGGCGAACATGCGCGAAGGACAGTGCTCCATCAGGCCGCGCGCGACTTCCTGCCAGACCCGCTCGGGCACCAGCGCATCGGCTTCGCCCGCCTCCACCATGCCGCGCATCAGGGCGTTGGTCTCGGGCGCCACGCGGAAGTCGGCAAAGCGGGCGGCGAAGCGCGCCACGCGCAGGATGCGCACCGGGTCTTCGGCAAAGGCGTCCGAGACGTGGCGGAACAGGCGCGCTTCGAGGTCGCGCTGCCCGCCGTACGGGTCGACGACGACGCCGTCATCGCCGCGCGCCATGGCGTTGATGGTCAGGTCGCGCCGCACCAGGTCGTCTTCCAGGGTGACGTCGGGCGAAGTGTGGAACACGAAGCCGTGGTAACCCGGCGCGGTCTTGCGCTCGGTGCGCGCCAGGGCGTATTCCTCTTGCGTCTTCGGATGCAGGAAGACGGGGAAATCCTTGCCGACCGGGCGGAAACCGGCGGCGACCATCTGTTCCGGGGTGGCGCCGACCACGACGTGGTCGTGGTCCTGCACCGGCAGGCCGAGCAGCGCGTCGCGCACGGCGCCGCCGACAACGTAGATCCGCATCGTCATGCGCGCGGCAGGTCGGCGTCGTGCAGCGGGGTCGGCTCGGTTTCCAGCATCGCTTCGCGCACCCAGCGCGCCACCGCCGGATGGGCCAGCACGCGGTCGCAATAGGCTTGCAGGGCCGGCGCCAGTGGCACGCCATAGGTCTTGAAGCGCGTGACCACCGGTGCGTAGAAGGCGTCGGCGATCGAGAAGTCGCCGAACAGGTACTCGTGGTGGCCGAAGCGCGCCAGGCATTCTTCCCAGATCTCGCAGATGCGGCCGATGTCGGCCTGGGCGCCCGGCGTGCGGCCGCGGCCCGGCAGCCTGGCCTGGATGTTCATCGACATGTCGTTGCGCAGGGCGGCGAAGCCGGAATGCATCTCGGCCGTGATGGAACGCGCCATGGCGCGCGCCGCCACGTCCTGCGGCCACAGGTGCTTGTCGGGGAATTGCTCGGCCAGGTATTCGCAGATGGCCAGGCTGTCCCAGATCGTCATCTCGCCGGCCAGCAGCACCGGCACCCTGCCCGCCTGCGAGTAGCTGGCGATCTTCGCGGCGGTGTCGGGCTGGTCGAGCAGCAGGCGCACTTCGGTGAACGGAATGTTAAAGGCGACCGCGGCCACCCAGGGCCGCATCGACCACGACGAGATGTTCTTGTTGCCGATGACGAGCGTCAGGCCGGGCTGGCGCGCCTTGTTCAGTGCATCGCTGAGGGTCGGGTCGAGTTCCGTGGTCTGCATGGCGTTCCTGTGCGGGGAATAAGGGTTAGCGGCCGGCGCGGGTGCGCAGGCGGTCGAGCGGCTCGCCCGGCGCCAGGTAGTGCGGAGCGACGGATTCGAGCGCTGTGAGCTTGATTCCCAGCGCGGCCGCTGTCAAGTCCTGGACCGCCGGGTCGATCACGTTATCGACGCGCATCGAGTCGAGGTTGTCGCGGGTGAGGATGGGTTCGCCCGGCAGCCGCTCGAACAGGCGTGCCTGGATCCGCGCCAGGCGCTCCGGCAATTCGACGATGGGCCGCTCGCAGCCGGCATAGCGCCCGGCCAGGCGCACCAGCTCGGCCAGCGTGTACACGTTCGGGCCGCCGAGTGGATACACCTGCTGGCGGGTGGCCGGGTCGCGCAGCGCATGCAGGAAGGCCTGGGCCACGTCGCACACGTAGACCGGCTGGAACACGGCGTTCGCGCAGGCCATCGGAATGACCGGGAAACGCCGCTGCAGGCGCGCGAACACGGTGAGGAAATGGTCGCCGGGGCCGAACACCACCGAGGGACGGAAGATGGTGGCGGCGACGTCAGGCCGGCTGCGCGCGGCCAGTTCGCCGTCGGCCTTCGAGCGCGCGTACATCGAGGGGCCGTCGATGTTGGCGCCGAGCGCGCTCATGTGCAGGTAATGGTCGACTCCGCTGGCGGCGCAGGCGTCGACGATGCGGCGCGGCAGCTCGACGTGGGCGCGCCGGAATTCCGGGCCGTAGGGATGGGCGCGGCTGCCGTGCAGGATGCCGACCAGGTTGATCGCGGCGGTGCGCCCGGCCAGCAGGCGGCGCAGGGTGGCGTCGTCATGGATGTCGGCCTCGACCACGTCGACGCCGGGCAGCATGGTGAGGTGGCGCACGCGCTCGGGATGGCGCGTGGGCAGCAGCACGGGAATGCTGTCCTCGGCCAGCATGGCCAGCAAGTGATTGCCGATGAAACCGGAACCGCCGAACACCACCACCGACAGGTCGCGCATGGAAGCCTCGTCAAAAAGGCACAGCAGGGCAGATCAAGGGTAAATCAAGGGTAAATCAAGGCAGGGCGCCGGTGCTTCCTCGCGGGGTAATCGTGCCCAGGCGTGCCTTGAGCGATTGCGGCCGCTTGTCGAACAAAGCGGCATAGTTCGTCGCATTCGACATCACATTGCGCACATAGGTTCGGGTTTCGGTGAAGGGAATCGACTCGACGAAGATGGCGCCTTCCATCGGCGCGTCGAGCACGCCGCGCCAGGTGCGCGAGCGCCCCGGGCCGGCGTTGTAGGCGGCGGTGGCCAGTACCTGCGAGCCGCCGTTATTTTCCAGCACCATGTTCATGTAATTGGTGCCCAGCGTAATGTTGGTGCGCGCGTCGTGCAGCATGTCGTGCACGAAATCGGTCAGGCCGATCTTCGCCGCCACCCACTTGCCGGTGGCCGGCATCACCTGCATCAGGCCGGCCGCACCCACGCCCGAGCGCGCATCGCTGACGAAGCGCGATTCCTGGCGGATCAATCCATACACCCAGGCGGTATCGAGCGACAGCCCTTTCGCCGTCGGTTGCAGGATGTCGTTGTGCGGCGCCGGGAAGCGCTGGTTGAAGTCGAGCTCGTTACGCGTGCGCAGCGAGGTTTCGACCATGCGGTCGAGCAATTCGTTGCGGCGCGCATACTCGGCGGCAGCCAGCAGCTGGCGTTCCGACAAATTGCGCAGCGCCCAGTTCCACTCGCGGTTGCCGTCGGCGCGCAGGCTCAGTTCGTAGAATTTCAGGGCCTGGCGCACCGCCGGCAGCGCCGCCACATAGGCCACTTCGCCCGGCGTCGGCGCTGCGGCCAGCGGCGGCGTGTTCACCAGTTCGCCCAGCTCTTCGGTGGCAAGCTGGCCATAGAAATTGTTCGGGGTGGCGATGCGGCGGAACAGGGCCTGGGCATCTTCCCTGCGTCCCTGTGCCTCGTGGGCGCGGCCACGCCAGTAGATCCAGCCGGACTCGGCGGCCAGCGTGGGCGGCATGGCGTCGATGGTGGCGGCCACCGTCGCCCAGTCGCCGCGGCGCAGCGCCATGCGGGTTTTCCATTCGAGCTGGAAATTGGTCAGCGGCGCGCCTTCGGCCCGCTTCCAGTAATCGTGGGCATCGTTCGACAGGGTGATCGAGGCGGCCAGGGCCACGTTCGCCCAGCCGATCGCGCGCTCTTCCGGCGTGAACTTGCTGCTGTTCTTTTCCAGCGCCACGGTTGCCAGCTTCAGGCTGGTGCGCGCCATGCGGCCCAGGGCCACCAGGTAGATCTCGTGTTCCACGCGATTCGCGCCGATGCCGCGCGCCATCGCCACCGCCGGCACGTCGACGGCCTGGGCGGCGCGGGTATCGGACGCTCCGAGCAGCGCGGCGATGCGGCGCGACGGCCCGGTGGCCGCCATTTCGCCGGCCAGGCGCAGTTGCGCCAGCAGATCGGCCTGGCTCAGCTGGTTGAGTTGCGACAGCTGGGTCATCAGGGCGGCGCAGCCTTCGCCATATGACGGCGGATTGACCAGCAGGGCGCGCGCTTCGGTTGCCACGCGTTCGCCGCGCAGGGCGCGCGCCAGCAAGGCATAGCAGCGTACCTGCAGGTCGTCGCTGCGTACCAGCAGGGCCATTTCGCGCTCGAAGGTGTTCCACTCGCGCTGGCGTCCGAGTTCGAGCAGCCAGTCGGTACGCAGGCGGTCGGCCACGGCGCTGCCTTCGTAACGGTTGAGCACGCTGCGGATCTCATCCTGCGTGGCCTCGCGCAGGCGTGGTTTGAGACGATAATACTCAACGTAGCCTGGCAGCACGTAGTTCGGCAGGCGCGAAGCCAGCGCATTCGTGCGGGCGGCATCGTTCTGGCGCGCGGCTTCGCGCAGCAGCAGGAAGGTGTCGTCGTCGGCGCGCGATGCCTCGCTGGCCGGGGCGGCTGCCAATGCGACGGCCGAGGTGGTGGCCAATGCGGTGGCAGGCGCGGCAGGAACGGTGGCGGCGCCCGGTGCGGGCGAGCTTGCCGCTGGCGGCGCATCGGCCATGGCGGCAACATGGGTGGCGGCGACGCTGGTTGCAGCAAAAACGGCGCCGGCGATCAATTTCCTTGGAAGCAAAAACACAGCTGTTCTACCCTCATTCGATAACATGACCGGCGAATCAAGAATACCATGCGCATCAATCGTGCCGCCAGAGAACGCCTCAAGCGGGACGGCTCTGGACAAGGCAAGCGCGGCCGCAGCGAAGGCGGCGTTGCGCAAACACCTCAAATCCCAACGTGCCGGCATTGACGGCGACGACAAGCGCGCCGCCGACCGCCGCATCGGCGAGCAAGTGCTGGCCTGGTGGCGCCGCACCCGTCCGCCGCTGCTGGCCGTGTACTGGCCGCTGGCCGGCGAACCGGATTTGAGCGAACCCTATCGCCTGCTCGCCCTGGAAGGCGCGGCCCTGGCCTTGCCGGTGGTGCTGGAGCGCCATGCGCCGCTGGCATTTTCGGCATGGACACCCGGCGAAGCGATGGGCAAGGACGTGACGGGCATCGCGGCGCCGGCCGACTTGCGCTTCGTCGCGCGCCCGCCGGCGTTGCTGGTGCCCTGTCTCGGCTTCGACGAACAGGGTTACCGGCTCGGTTATGGCGGCGGCTTCTACGACCGCACGCTGGCCGGGGGCGTGCGTCCGGCGACACTCGGCGTGGCCTACGCCTGCCAGGCGGCGCAGTTCGATATCGATGTGCACGACTTGCCGCTCGACCTGATCGTGACCGAGAAGACGAACCTGGAATAGTCAGAGGATAAAAAACCCGGCAACGCTTGGGCGCTGCCGGGTTTTCTTATGCTGAAGCTATGGGCGCTGCAGCTCATGTGCCGCTCAGTTGCCGCTTATTTGCCACTTAGTGCCGCTCAGTTGCCGCTTATTTGCCACTTAGTGCCGCTCAGTTGCCGCTCAGTTGCCAGTCAGGCGCTGCCAGATCGCGGTGGTCGCCGCCGCCTGGTTCATGCTGTAGAAGTGCAAGCCAGGCGCGCCGCCCGCCAGCAGGCGTTCGCACAAGCCGGTTGTCACATCCAGGCCAAAAGCCTTGATCGAGGCGCTGTCGTCGCCGAAGCTGGCCAGTTTCAGGCGCACCCAGCGCGGAATCTCGGCGCCGCACATGTCGGAAAACCGCATCAGTTGCGTATAGTTCGTGATCGGCATGATGCCGGCCACGATCGGCACCTCGATGCCCATCTTGCGCACGTTGTCGACGAACTGGAAATAGGCGTCGGCATTGTAGAAGTACTGGGTGATCGCGGCATTCGCGCCGGCCCCGATCTTGCGCGCGAAATTCTGCAGGTCATCCTGGGGCGAACGGGCCTGCGGGTGCATTTCCGGATACGCCGCCACCTCGATGTGGAACCAGTCGCCGGTTTCCTGGCGAATGAATTCCACCAGTTCATTGGCGTAACGCAGTTCGCCGGCGCCGCCATAGCCGCTAGGCAAATCGCCGCGCAGCGCCACCAGGCGGCGAATGCCCTGCTGCTGGAATTGCTGCAGGATGGCGCGGATCGAATCGCGCGTGGCGCCGATGCAGGACAGGTGGGGCGCGGCCATGTGGCCATCGGCCATGATGTCGAGCACGGTATCGAGCGTACCCTGCTGGGTGGTGCCGCCGGCGCCGAAGGTGACCGAAAAATAGGTCGGGTTCAGTTCGGCCAGCTTGCGGCGCGTGACGCGCAGTTTTTCCACACCCTCGGGAGTCTTGGGCGGAAAAAACTCGATGCTGAAATTATGAGTTTCCATCGTCTTTCAGGAGCAAGGTGGAAAGCGCCCACGAAATGATGCTGTACAAAATAGCCGCCAGGAAGGCCGACCAGAAACCCGCCACCTCGAAACCGCTTACCCAGTGCGACACCAGCCAGAACAGCAAGGCATTGATGACCAGGATAAACAACCCCATCGACAGCAACGTGACAGGCAAAGTCAACAATACCAGCACGGGCCGGATCAGCGTGTTGACCAGGCCCAGCACGAGTGCGGCGATCAGGGCGGTGCCGACATTACTGACGGCGACGGAGTGCATCAGGTAAGGCAAGGCCATCAACGCAGCGGCGTTGATCAGCCAGGTCAGGAGCAGGCGCATGTTCAACTTCTTTCGTGGTGCGTTTCTTGTTGTTGGGTAGAAGACACGAATCATGCCAGCGCAATGTGACGACGGCATGATCCGCCATGGACAGGCCATGCCCATCCATGCCCGGGCGCCCACGGCGCCCGTTTTACCGCGGCGAATTAATAGCGGTAGTGATCCGGCTTGTACGGACCGTCCTGGCTCACCGAGATGTAGGCGGCCTGCTCTTCGGTCAGCGTGGTCAGCTGCGCGTTCAGCTTCTTCAGCTGCAGGCGCGCGACTTTCTCGTCCAGGTGCTTCGGCAGCGTGTAGACGCCGACCGGGTACTTGTCGGTGTTGGCGAACAGCTCGATCTGGGCGATGGTCTGGTTCGCGAAAGACGAGCTCATCACGTAAGACGGGTGACCGGTACCGCAACCGAGGTTCACCAGGCGGCCTTCGGCCAGCAGGATGATGCGGCGGCCCGACGGGAAGATCACGTGATCGACCTGCGGCTTGATGTTTTCCCACTCATATTTCTTGAGTGCGGCGACTTCGATTTCGTTGTCGAAGTGACCGATGTTGCAGACGATCGCCTGGTCCTTCATGTTGAGCATGTGCTCTTCGGTGATGACGTGGTAGTTGCCGGTGCAGGTAACAAAAATGTCGCCGTGCTCTGCAGCGTAGTCCATGGTCACGACGCGGTAGCCTTCCATCGCCGCCTGCAGTGCGCAGATCGGATCGATTTCGGTGACCCAGACTTGCGCCGACAGGGCGCGCATGGCCTGGGCCGAGCCCTTGCCGACGTCACCGTAACCGGCGATGACGGCAACCTTGCCGGCGACCATCACGTCGGTGGCGCGCTTGATGCCGTCGACCAGCGATTCGCGGCAGCCGTACAGGTTGTCGAACTTCGACTTGGTGACGGAGTCGTTGACGTTGATCGCCGGGAAGGCCAGCTTGCCTTCCTGGTGCATCTGGTACAAGCGGTGCACGCCGGTGGTGGTTTCCTCGGTCACGCCCAGGATGCATGGCAGGCGCTTCGAGTACCAGGTCGGGTCTTTTGCCAGGCGGCCCTTGATGGCGTTGAACAGGCAGATTTCTTCTTCCGAGCCTGGGTTGGCCAGTACGGAGATGTCTTTTTCGGCGCGGGTGCCCAGGTGCAGCAGCAGGGTCGCGTCGCCGCCGTCGTCGAGGATCATGTTGGCGTGGTTGTCACCTGGCCACTCGAAGATGCGGTGGGTGTATTCCCAGTATTCGTCCAGGGTCTCGCCCTTGATGGCGAAGACAGGGGTACCGACCGACGCGATGGCGGCGGCGGCGTGGTCCTGGGTCGAGTAGATGTTGCACGACGCCCAGCGCACTTGCGCGCCGAGGGCCTCCAGCGTGCGGATCAGCACGGCGGTCTGGATGGTCATGTGCAGCGAACCGGCAATGCGTGCGCCCTTCAGGGGCTGGGTCGCGGCGTATTCCTCGCGGATCGCCATCAGGCCCGGCATTTCGGTTTCGGCGATGCGGATTTCCTTCTCGCCCCAGCTGGCCAGGGAGATGTCTGCAACGAGGAAGTCTTGGGTGTCTTTCAGTACGGCGCTCATCACGCCCTCCTTTCAATGTTTAGAAAAAAGTAACGTGAGCGCAGTGTTGATGTCCGAGCCTGGCGAAAAGGAATCTTTTCGTCGCAACGCTCCTCGGAACGGAGTAGTTTAGCACGGATGGCGCTTGGGGGAAGCTCGGCGGCGCCCAATTTGCTGCGGCTGCAACATGAACGTAGGGTGGGTTCTTGAACCCACCAATTTCGGTAGACGGAGGGTGGGTTCTCGAACCCACCAATTTCGGTAGACGTAGGGTGGGTTCTCGAACCCACCCCATGCTGGCCAGCGTCAGCGGCATGCCCACATATCAATGGTGGGTTCAAGAACCCACCCTACCAAAGCAGCCGCTTCGTCTTTTACGACAGGCCAGCCTCGGCGCGCAGCAGCGCCGCCTTGTCGGTGCGCTCCCAGGTGAATTCCGGCTCTTCGCGGCCGAAGTGGCCGTAGGCGGCGCTTTTCTGGTAGATCGGGCGCAGCAGGTCGAGCATTTGCACGATGCCTTTCGGGCGCAGGTCGAAGTGTTCCATGACCAGCTTGGCGATCTTCTCGTCGGAGATCACGCCGGTGCCTTCGGTGTACACGGTGATGTTGATCGGACGCGCCACGCCGATGGCGTAGCTGACCTGCACCTGGCACTGGCGCGCCAGGCCGGCGGCGACGATGTTCTTCGCCACGTAGCGGGCGGCGTAGGCAGCCGAACGGTCGACCTTCGACGGATCCTTGCCCGAGAACGCGCCGCCGCCGTGCGGGGCTGCGCCGCCGTAGGTGTCGACGATGATCTTGCGGCCGGTCAGGCCGCAGTCGCCCTGCGGGCCGCCGATGACGAAGCGGCCGGTCGGGTTGACCAGGTACTTGGTGCCTTGCAGCCACTCGCGCGGCAGGATCGGCTTGATGATTTCCTCGATCACCGCTTCCTCGATCTGCGAGTGGGTGACATCCGGATGGTGCTGGGTCGACAGGACCACGGTGTCGACGGCGACCGGGCGGCCGTCGACGTAGCGCAGGGTGACCTGCGACTTGGCGTCGGGACGCAGCCATGGCAGGCGGCCGTCCTTGCGCAGCTGCGACTGGCGCTCGACCAGGCGGTGGGCATAGTGGATGGCGGCCGGCATCAGCTCGGCGGTTTCGTCGCAGGCGTAGCCGAACATCAGGCCCTGGTCGCCGGCGCCCTGGTCGAGGTCGAGGCCAGCGCCTTCGTCGACGCCCTGGGCGATGTCCGGGGACTGCTTGTCGTAGCAGACCATGACCGCGCAGCCCTTGTAGTCGATGCCGAAGTCGGTGTTGTCGTAGCCGATGCGCTTGATGGTGTTGCGTGCCACGCCGATATAATCGACGTTGGCGTGGGTCGTGATTTCTCCTGCCAGCACGACGAGGCCGGTGTTGCACAGCGTTTCGGCGGCGACGCGGGCACGCGGGTCCTGCTCGAGGATGGCGTCGAGAATCGCGTCCGAAATCTGGTCGGCGACTTTGTCGGGATGGCCTTCCGAGACGGATTCGGAAGTGAAGAGGTAATCGTTGGACATGAAGGCTCCTGTTACTGTTCAAAAAACTGCCGCAGCAACATGCCTGCGACGCTTTAGCGACATTTATATTCCGCTTCGCAAGTTGTCTATTAACTCGGCGGATCCTGCGTAAAGTGGTATTTTACGCTCCTTTAAGAAATTTTTGGCGGAGGGGACCGTCTCGTCCTCAACCCCGATCAAACGCATGCTAGTTATTTTATTCAGAGTCTTGTCAATTTTCCCCTTGCGCATGCTGCATGCGCTGGGCGCCGCCCTTGGCTGGCTGGTCTACCTGCTCTCCCCTTCCTACCGCCGCCGCCTCGACGCCAACCTGGCCCAGGCCGGGTACAGCGCCTATAGACGCGCCGCCGTTGCCGAAGCCGGCAAGGCCATCGTCGAGCTGGCGTTCGTGTGGTGCGGCAAACCCGAACGCGTGGCACGCCATGCAACTGTTGAAAATTGGGACATGGTCCAGCGCGTGCTCGATGCCGGCCGCGGGATTGTGTTCCTCACGCCACACCTTGGCTGTTTTGAAATGACAGCCCAGCAAATTGCCCTGCACACGGCATTGACAGTCATGTATCGCCCGCCGCGCAAGGACGCCTTGCGGCCGCTGGTCGAAGGCGCCCGTGCGCGCCACAACCTGCACCTGGCGCCGGCGAACCTGTCCGGCGTACGCATCCTGGCCAAGACCCTGAAGAGCGGCCAGCCGATCGGCTTGCTGCCCGACCAGGTGCCGCAGGAAGGCGAAGGCACCTGGGCGCCATGGTTCGGCCGCAACGCCTACACGATGACGCTGCCCGCCAAGCTTGCCCAGCTGGGCAAGGCCGACATCCTGCTGGTATATGCCGAGCGCCTGCCAAAGGGGCGCGGCTACGTGGTGCGCTTCGTGCCCTTCGAAGGCGAGCTCGCCGGCAGCCCGGCCGAGCAGGCCGCCAGCATCAATCGCGCGATGGAACAATTGATTGCTCGTGCACCGGCCCAGTATTTCTGGAGCTACAACCGCTATAAACAACCGCAGGGCGTCGATGCGCCGCAAGCCGAGGCCGTCGCATGAGGGTCCTGATCGCTTTCCTGTGGCTGCTGCATTGGCTGCCGCTCCCCATCCTCGGCCGTTTCGGCGAAGCCATCGGCAGCCTGATGTTTCTGATCCTCGGCAAACGGCGCAAGATCGCGCTGACCAATTTGCGCCTGTGCCTGCCCGAACTGAGCGAAAAAGAGCGGCATGCGATTGCGCGCCAGCATTTCCGCGGTTATTCGCGCAGCATTTTCGAGCGTTCCATCCTGTGGTGGGCGCCGGAAGCGCGCGTGCGCAGTTTGATCCAGGTCGAGCCGGCCGTGCCCCAGGCCGAGATGGAAGCCGGCCCGACCATCCTGCTCTGTCCGCACTTCGTCTGCCTGGATGTGGCCGGTGTCGCGTCGCGCGTGATCCCCGTGTGCAGCATGTACGTGCCGCAAAAGAACGAAGCCTTCGACAAATTGCTGCGCCACGGCCGCGAACGCTACGGCCCGGTGCGCCTGGTCACGCGCAAGGAAGGCATCAAGCCGATCTTGCGCGCATTGCGCGACGGCCTGCCCTACTTCATGCTGCCGGACATGGACTTCGGCGAAAAAGATGCCGAATTCGTGCCCTTCTTCGGCGTGCCGGCGGCGACGCTGACCG
This sequence comes from Massilia sp. YIM B02769, assembly GCF_030411995.1. Lineage (GTDB taxonomy): Bacteria > Pseudomonadota > Gammaproteobacteria > Burkholderiales > Burkholderiaceae_D > Telluria. The sequence continues at coordinate 539,395 of NZ_JASNRC010000001.1, read as the reverse complement.
CGCTCGGCCGTATTGCAGCGACCACCGGCGCCAAGGTGATCCCGGTGGTGGCGACTTTCCTGCCGAACTACCAGGGCTGGCGCGTACGCTTTTTTCCTGCCTGGGAAAATTATCCGGGCACCGACATGGTCGAAGCGACGCGGCGCATGAACGCCTTCATCGAGGAACGCGTGCGCGAAGCCCCGAGCGAATATTTCTGGACGCACAAGCGCTTCAAGACGCGCCCGCCAGGCGAACCTTCTTTGTACGACGAATAAATGAAACTCAAGTTCACCAAAATGCACGGCGCCGGCAACGATTTCGTCGTGATCGATGCCATCCACCAGGACATCGACTTCAGCAGCGCGCAGTGGCGCCAGCTGGGCGACCGCCGCTTCGGCGTCGGCGCCGACCAGATCCTGGTGGTCGAACGCCCGACGCAAGCGGGCTGCGATTTCCGCTACCGCATCTTTAATAGCGATGGCGGCGAAGTCGAGCAGTGCGGCAACGGTTCGCGCGCCTTTGTCCGCTTCGTCAGCGAAAAAGGGCTGACGGACAAGCGCAGCATCCGTGTGCAGACCATGGCCGGCATCATCGAGCCGCGCCTGGAAGACGACGGCAGCGTGACGGTCGACATGGGCGCGCCGGTGCTGGAACCGGCTGCCGTGCCTTTTGACAGCAGCGGCCTGGCCGGCCAGCCCGAGGGCCGCGATACCCTGTGGCCCCTGGACCTGCGGCTGGACAATGCCGGGCACACGGTGCTGGTATCGGCCGTATCGATGGGCAATCCGCATGCGGTGCAGGTGGTCGACGATGTGGACACCGCGCCGGTGGCCGAGCTTGGTCCGCAGATCGAGCGGCACCCGCGCTTTCCGAAGCGCGTGAATGCCGGCTTCATGCAAGTCGTCGAACGCGGGCATGTCAGGCTGCGCGTGTACGAGCGCGGCGCCGGTGAAACCCTGGCCTGCGGCACCGGCGCCTGCGCGGCGGTGGTGGCCGGCATCCGGCGCGGTTTGCTGGATTCCCCAGTGCGGGTGTCGGCGCGCGGCGGCGAATTGTCGATTGCCTGGGCCGGCGAAGGCCAGCCGGTTTACCTGAGCGGCCCTGCCGTGACGGTGTTCGAAGGCGAAATAGCCATCTGAGCGTTATCTGAGCGCCATCTAAGTCCATCTGAGCGCCATCCGAGGCATGCGCGCCTGAGTTGTCAGGCCGCCATGCCGTAGGACGCATTCGCGCGCCGCGTGCCTGGCCCGCTTGGCTTGAGCCCGGGTCCGGCTTCGGTGACGACGGTGCGCAGCCGGTACAGGCGCTGGCGGTAATTGCCTTCCGGCCCGCCAGGACCGCAATCGATGTTCTCGAACAAGGCCACGATGCGGTCCAGCGCCTGGCGCTCGTGCGCGGTGTCGATCATGACCAGGCGCCGCTTGCTGCGCCCATAGCTGGCGCGGATGTCGATCACCAGGCAGTGGCCCTGGTCGGCCGCATGCAGGTCGACCAGCAGCGCTTCGGCGCGGCTGAGGTTGAACAGCGCCGCCAGTTCCAGCCGCGCGGCCAGCAGCGGGTGGTTCGAGAGATCGATCGCGCAGCCCAGCAGGGCCCCGGTTTCGGTATGCACGGGATCGAACAGGCGCGGGGCGATCTTGTGCAGCGCGCCGGCAGCGTCGGGGCAGCCGCCGGCGGCGGCCTGCTGCAGCCAGTAGACGGCGCGCACATCGTTGTTTTCGTTTTCGCGGCGCGCGCGCCAGGCATTGTTGCCGCACTCGAGCTGGGCGACCCGGTAACCCATTTCGGCAGCCCGTTCCAGATAGCGCTGGGCGTCGGCCACATTGCGCTGGGAAAATTCAGGCTTGATATAGATACGCGACAGCGCGTACCAGGCCGCCGCCAGCCCCTGTTCGCCGGCCAGCAGCAGCCAGCGGATCGCCTTCTTGAAATTCGCCGCGCCGGCGCCGCCCGCGACCCGGGTGCCGTCGACCTGCATGCGTGCATACCACAGGCCCATGGCCAGCTGGGCATGGCGGTCGTTCTCGGCCGCGGCAAGTTCCCAGAAAGTGTGCAGCTCGGTCTCGTCCACACCCGCGCCCTCGCCCTGTTCGACCAGCCGTGCGACCCGGGACAGCAGGCCGACTTCGCCCGGCGTCAGGCGCTGGGCCTGTTCCCTGCCGCCCTTGGCCAGGGCACGCGCCAGCGGCAGCGCCCGCTCGAAGTAATCGCTCCAGCGTTCGCCTTTCCAGCTTTGCTCGAGCAAGGCGAACTGCGCTTCGGCCAGGCCGCTGTCGGCGGCCCGGCGCAGCCAGGGTTGGCAGTTGCCGGCCGATCCGCCTGCGGAGGCAGGCGCGTTGGCGGCCGGCGCATGCGGCGCGCGTGCCGGGCTGCGCAGGGCGCCGGCGCCGTTGGCACCGGCGACCGTCGCGACGGCTTCGGGCTGGCGCGCCAGCAGCCACTGGGCCTCGGCGAAACCGGCGCGGGCCGCGTCCTCCAGGGCGCGCAAGGCTTTTGCCCGGCGCGCCGGCACGGCGGCCACGCCTGGCTTTTCAAGCAACAGCTGGGCCAGCACCAGGCCGGCGCGGGTATTGCCGGCGTCGTAGGCCTGCTCGTACCAGGGCGCCAGCGGCGTCGGATGCTGGCGCGCCAGCTCGATCGGCACGTGATTGCCGATCAGTTCGCACGATTCGGCGCAACCCTGGCGCGCGGCGCGGTCGAGCCAGTGCAGCGCGGTTGGCAGGCTCTGCGGCAGGCCGGCGCTGCCGAACAGGTAGCGCTTGCCGAGCGCGAGCTGGGCATCGGCGCGGCCGGCACGGGCGCCGCGGATGATCGCCAGTTCTTCACGATTAGCCATCGTTCGGGTCTTTATGAATGGGATGGGGCAGCAGGAGCGCGATCAGGACCGGCAAGGCGGCGACCGGCGGCGCCTGCCGCGGCCAAAGTTGCCAATATACAAGAACCGGAAAAATCACGCCCACACTGCACGGGTTTGGGAAAAGTCTAAGCCAGCACCGGGCCCGTCATGACCCGAACCGCCCAATGATTGATATCGAACAAGGGCACCGAAACGAAGCGGAACTCAGCCACATTGCAGTGCGGCAAGCACTTCGATGGTGCGAAAAGGCGAGCTCAGCGTTTCGAAAATACAACAGCACGATTGGTTAAATTGGCTTTCCACCAAGTCCAGCACGCATAATTAACCAATCCGGCAATCTTGACGCATTAAGCAATTACTGTTCACTCGTCCGAGTATTCAGCAAACCAATAAAGTCTCAATGCTCTCTGGATCCCGATTCACTTATAAGAAGGATACGAATAAATGAAAAAGTCACTGATGGCAGTCGCTCTTGTTGGCGCTTTCGCCGGCGTTGCCCATGCACAAACCTCCGTCCAGATCTACGGTACCGTCGATGCTGGCGTCCAGAAAAGCAGCGGCAACACCCTGTCGATCGGCAAGCGCGCAGCCAACACCCTGGGTTTCAAGGGTACTGAAGACCTGGGCAACGGCCTGAAAGCCCTGTTCCAACTGGAAATCCGCTACGAGTCGGACACCGGCACCGTCGAAAACGGTTCGCGTCCGCTGTTCCAGGGCCAGAGCCGCGTCGGCCTGCAGGGCGACTTCGGTATGGTCCGCATCGGTCGTGGCCTGACCCCGTACCAGGAAACCATCGGCGCCTTCGAGCCATGGCACGCACTGCCGAACCAGGGCGGCTTCTACACCGACCTGGCAGTCGCAGGCTACAACTCGGCACCGCTGGAACCAGCCAACTCGTCGAACAACCGCTGGTCGAACGCCTTCTGGTACAACTCGCCAGTCGTCAGCGGCTTCCAGGTGAACGCCGCGATCGCCACCAAGGAAGGCGCAGGCGCCAACGGCCGTGCAGTCGGCACCCAGTACCCGGTCGGCGCCGAAGCATCGGCCAATCCGTTCTCGATCTCGACCACCTACAACAACGGTCCTGCAGCCCTGATGCTGGGCTACGAGCGTAACGCCGTCGAAACCAAGGTCTGGTCGGCTGCCGGTTCGTTCATGGCAACCCCGCAACTGAAACTGATGGCCCTGTACACCCACCAGGACCAGGGCAACGCCTTCACCGCGCTGCCAGTGCTGGCGAACGGTGTCCGCGTCGGTCCTGAGACCAACGCATGGGTCCTGGGCGCCAACTACACCATGGGTCCAGGCAAGATCCTGGTCGGTTACGGCCAGAAAGATCCAGACAACTACATCAAGACCAAGCAGATGTCGCTGGGCTACGAGTACAGCCTGTCGAAGCGTACCTACCTGTACATCGACGCGTCGCGCAAGACTGGCCCTCAGGCCCAGTTCGGCGTGGATCGTTCGGTCAACTACTACGACCTGGGCATCAACCACTCGTTCTAAGCTGACCTGGGCTCCGGCCCGACAGACTGGATAAGGAAGGCGGACATCGGCAACGGTGTCCGCCTTTTTTCATTCCACCGTGCCGGGAACGGCGTTGCGCAGGCGCCCTTTTTCTGCCCGCCGCCCTGTCCCGCTCGGGTAGAATTGCGCACACACTATTACTGCAAGACCTAAGATGACCGCCACCCTGGACTCCGCCGCCGTCGCCCAATACCTGGCCGACCATCCACGCTTTTTCGAAGAACATGCCGGCCTGCTGGGCGACGTCAGGCTGTCCAGCCCGCTGACCGGCAAGACGGTGTCCTTGCAGGAACGCCAGATGGAAGTGATGCGCGCGAAATACAACGCGCTCGAGCTGCGCATGGCGGAACTGGTGCGTACCGCCACCGACAACACCACGATCCTGAACAATTTCCACGCCTGGCATCTGGCCCTGCTGCGCTCGCAAGGCGGCGCGGCCATGGCACGCGACCTGGTCGACGGCCTGGTCGCTCACTTCGGCGTGCCGCAAGCCACCTTGCGCTTGTGGAATGTGGCAGCAGAACATGCCGACGCTCCATTCGCAGCCGGCGTGACCGAGGATGCGCGCCTGTTCGCGGCCAGCCTGCGCGTGCCCTATTGCGGCCCGAACAAGGATTTCGAGGCGGTGCGTTGGCTCGACGATCCGGCAGCGGTACGCTCGACCGTACTGCTGCCGCTGGTGGCCGACGGCAAGACCTTCGGCCTGCTGGTACTGGGTTCGCCGGATACCGAACGCTTCAGCCCAGTCATGGCCACCGATTTCCTGGTCCAGCTGGGCCAGAGCGCCAGCACCGCGCTGGCCCAGCTGCGCGCCTGAGCATGGAGGGCGGCGCAGACTGGGCGCAGCGCTACCTGGGTGAACTGCTCACCCAGCGCCAATTGTCCCCGCACACGATCGGCGCCTACCGGCGCGACCTGGCCGAGCTGGCGCAACTGGCCGGCCACACGGACTGGACCAGGCTGAACCACGCCGACATGCGCCGCTTTGCCGCGCGCCTGCATGGCGCCGGCCAGAATCCGCGTTCGATCGCCCGCAAGCTGTCCGGCTGGCGCGGCTTCTATGCGTGGCTGTCGCTGCACACCGCCCTGCCGGCCAACCCGGTCGACGGCGTGCGCGCCCCGCGCCGCGCCAAGTCGCTGCCGAAGGCGCTGGCCGTCGACGACGCCGTGCAGTTATTGGAAGCGAACCGCCACGGCCATCCCGAGCCCGAGGAATTGTGCAACCGCGCCATGTTCGAACTGCTGTATTCGAGCGGCCTGCGGGTGTCGGAACTGGCCGGGCTCGACCTGGCCTATACCGACCACGCGCATGGCGCCTCGCTCGGCTGGTTCGATGCCGCCGCCGGCGACGTCGTGGTCACCGGCAAGGGCGGCAAGATGCGCCGGGTGCCGGTCGGCGCCCCGGCGCGCGAGGCGCTGGCGGCCTGGCTGGCGGTGCGTCCGCCGGCCAGCGACGGCAGCGCCGCCCTGTTCCTGTCCAGCCGCGGCACCCGCGTCACGCCGCGCGTGGTCCAGCACCGCCTGAAACAGCATGCCCTGAAGGCCGGCACCCCGGTGCACGTGCACCCGCACGTGCTGCGCCACTCGTTTGCCTCGCACCTGCTGCAATCCTCGGGCGACCTGCGCGCCGTGCAGGAACTCCTGGGCCACGCCAGCATCACGTCTACCCAGGTCTACACGGCGCTCGACTTCCAGCACCTGGCCGCTGTCTATGACCGGGCGCATCCGCGGGCGAAGCTGAAGTAGGCTTTACCTGAGCTGACGCAAAGGCTGGCACGGTTGATGGTGGCAGATTGCAAATTACGGCATAATCTTTCGATTCTCCGCGCCTGATACCAGGCACAACGCAACGTAAAGACCATGTCACTGATTCCTGCCACCATCCTGACCGGCTTCCTCGGCGCCGGCAAGACCACCCTCCTCAACCGCATCCTGCGCGAGGAACACGGCCTGCGCATCGCCGTCATCGAAAACGAATTTGGCCAGGAAAACATCGACAACGAAATCCTGGTCCAGGACAGCGGCGAGCAGATCGTCGAGATGAACAACGGCTGCATCTGCTGCACCGTGCGCGGCGACCTGATCGTCGCATTGACGAACCTGGCGCAAAAGCGCGAAGCCGGCGAACTCGCTTTCGACCGCGTGGTCATCGAAACCACGGGCCTGGCCAATCCGGGACCGGTGGCCCAGACCTTCTTCGTCGACGAGGAAGTTGGTGCTTACTACCTGCTCGACGCCGTGGTGACCGTGGTCGACGCCCGCCATGCGATGGACCAGCTGGACCGCCACGAAGAAGCCCAGCGCCAGGTCGGCTTTGCCGACAAGATCCTGCTCTCGAAGCTGGACCTGGTGGATGCCGCCGCCATCGACGCCCTGAAGGCGCGCCTGGCGCGCATCAACCCGCGCGCGCCGATCTCGACCTCCGACTTCGGCAGCGCGCCGCTGAGCGAAGTGATGGACTTGCGCGGCTTCAACCTGAACGACAAGCTGGAGCTCGATCCCGATTTCCTGCGCGCCGACGATCATGATCATGACCACGACCACGCGCATTGCGGCCACGACCATGCACACGGCGAGGCCTGCAGCCACGACCACCACCATTCGCACCACAGCGACGACATCGCCGCTTTCGTGTTCAAGAGCGAACGCGCTTTCGATCCGGAACGCCTGGACCAGTTCCTCGGCAGCCTGGTGCAGGTTTTCGGCCCGAACATGCTGCGCTACAAGGGCGTTCTTTCCATGCAGGGCGCCGACCGCAAAGTCGTGTTCCAAGGCGTGCATCAAATCATGGGCAGTGACCTGGGCGCAAAGTGGGAAGAGAACGAAGCCCGAGGCAGTAAAATGGTGTTTATTGGTAAAAATTTACCAAAAGACGTATTTATCCGCGGATTGGAACAGTGTTTGGTATAAACTATCCCGGTTTCGCGGTACCCGTCGCGCCTTTTGCCACGGCATGACAGGCACCGCCAAGCAGGCGCCGCCGGCCAGTCCGGCGGCGAAGACGGCAGATTGCTGTGCCGTCATGGCAGCTGGAAGACGTACACGCCCCGTGACCCGGCGTTGTTGCTGAGCCAGCTGATAAAATGAAACCTCTGTCGTATCGAAGGCAACATGACTAAAACAACGAAATCGAATACCGCCGCGCAGTCCGAAGACCGACTCATTTCGGAAGAGGAAATTCGGGCGATGGGCGACGAGGACTACATGAACCCGGCCCAGCTCGCGTTCTTCAAGGACCGCCTGCAACAGCTCGAGAAAGAGCTGCTGAAAAACGCCGGTGAGACCACAGAGCACCTGCGCGAAACCGTCCTGGTCCCGGACCCGGCCGACCGCGCCACCATCGAGGAAGAGCACGCGCTGGAACTGCGCACCCGCGACCGCGAACGCAAGCTGCTGAAAAAGGTCCAGCAATCGCTGGCCGCCATCGAAGCCGGCGAATACGGCTGGTGCGAGGAAACCGGCGAGCCGATCGGCATTCCGCGCCTGATCGCCCGTCCGACCGCCACCCTGTCGCTCGAAGCCCAACAGCGCCGTGAACTGAAGCAAAAACTGTACGGCGACTGATCCGATCACGCCCCCACCGAAAAAGCATGCGCGCAACCGCATGCTTTTTTCTTTTTTACACGTCCGGCAGCACCAGGCGTGCCGTCAAAATCTTTCCCATGGGATACACTAGCGCTCGCCTGCACAGGGTTTGCGCCTGCGCACGTGTGCGCAGGACGTCGCGTGGGCGTCCGTGCTACCGTCATGGATGAGCGCTTGCAAAGCGCACTGTCATGCGACGCAGGCGTAAGGTAACAGCGGGCAAACGATAGACGGAAACGACGTGGGCTTATTCTCCTTCCTGAAGAAAAAGAATGACGGGGTAGCCGAGGCGCCGGCCACGCGCCTGCGCGCGGGCGAACCCTCGCGCCTGTCGACCGATGCCGAACGCGAGCGCCAGCGCGACATCGCGCGCGCCACCGCCGCCAAGATCGACGCCATCGAACTGGCCATGACCACCGACCTGTTCGACGACCTCGACGCCGGCTGGGGCAGCGGCCACCGCCCGCCGGCCGCTGCCGCCACTCCGCTGGCCACCAGCGCCGACACCGAACTCGGCCCCCTGGCCGAACAGCCGGACACCGCCGTCACCCCGGCCAACGCGCCCGTGGTCGAGGAAAGCGCCATCCTGTATGCCAATGGCCAGGCGGATTTGGCCGAGGGCATGCTGCGCGACTGCCTGGGCGAGCTCGGCCGCACCGAACGCCTGCCCTGGTGGATGCTCTTCGACCTGTACCAGGCCCAGGGCCGCGAGCAGGACTTCGACAGCATCGCCATCGACTACGCCAGCCATTTCGAAACTTCCCCGCCCGCCTACACCGACCGTCTGCCGCGCGCCGCGCCGCAACCGGCTTTCGCGGGCGTGGCCCCGGCCTTGCGCCTGCCGGCCGCGCTCGACGCCAGCCTGGGCGCGCACCTGGCGGCGCTGCGCAAGCCGGCGCCGCCGGGCACGCCGGTGCGGCTCGACTTCGGCGCCGTGCGCAGCGCCAATCCCGAAGGCTGCGGCGCCCTGCTGGCCAGCCTGCAAGCCCTGCGCCGCGAAGAGCGCGCCGTGGTCCTGGCCGGCGCGGACGCCTTGCTGGCGGTGCTGCGCCCGATGCTGGCCATCGGCGAACGCGGCAGTGGCGAAGCGCCCTGGCTGCTCCTGCTCGAACTGCTGCAACTGCTGGACCGCGAAAAGGATTTCGAGGAAACCGCGATGGATTATTGCGTGACCTTCGAGGTGTCGCCGCCGTCGTTCGAAACGCCGCTGCTTGCCCCGGCCGGCGCGGCCAGCGCGGCAGCGGCGAATACCGCGGGGCTGGAAGCCGAACAGCGTTTTCTCTTGCCGCCGGCGGTGGACGGCGATATCGGCGCCTTGCTGGCGGCGATCGATGCCTATGCCGCCTCGGACGGGGACGTTTCCGGCGCTACGGACGGCGGCGTGCCCGTCCTCGCGACGCCGGTCGTGCTCGACTGCTCGCGCCTGGCGCGCATCGGTTTCACCGCGGCCGGCGCCCTGCACGTCAGGCTGCGGAGCCTGGCCGGCGCGGGGCATCCGGTCGAGCTGCGCGAGCTGAACCACATGGTGGCGGCCCTGCTGCGCCTCCTGAACTACGGCGACTGTGCGCGCCTGTATGCGCACAGATATTGAACTGTACTGAGCGATCGTGCGGAATGGCAGTCTGCGAATACTGCTGAGCTTTAGCGTCATCCTGTCTTGCAATTTTGTGCAATAGCCCCACTTGCGGAGGGCTAGTCAACCACGAGGCAGATATGGAACAATTTCACGGCACCACGATTGTGAGTGTACGTCGCGGCGCGCAAGTCGCATTGGGCGGCGACGGCCAGGTCACCCTGGGGAACGTCGTCATGAAGGGCTCGGCGCGCAAGGTGCGCAAACTGTACCAGGGCAGGGTCCTGTGCGGTTTCGCCGGCGCCACCGCCGACGCCTTTACCCTGCTCGACCGCTTCGAAGCCAAGCTCGAGAAACACCAGGGCAATCTGTTGCGCTCCTCGGTCGAGCTGGCCAAGGACTGGCGCACCGATCGCATGCTGAGCAAGCTTGAAGCGATGCTGTTGGTGGCCGACAAGGAAGTGACCCTGATTATCACCGGGAATGGCGACGTGCTCGAGCCGGAAGACGGCATCGGTGCGATCGGTTCGGGCGGCATCTACGCCCAGTCCGCAGCCAAGGCGCTGCAGGAAAACACCGAGCTGCCGCCTGCCGAGGTCGTCAAGAAAGCACTGACGATTGCCGGCGAGCTGTGCATCTACACCAATTTGTCCCACATCATCGAAACGCTGGACTGACCGGCATGCATATCATGAACATGACTCCCCTCGAAATCGTGTCGGAACTGGACAAGCACGTCGTCGGCCAGGGCAAGGCCAAGCGTGCCGTCGCCATCGCCCTGCGCAACCGCTGGCGCCGCCAGCAGGTGGCCGAGCCGCTGCGCCACGAGATCACCCCGAAAAACATCCTGATGATCGGCCCGACCGGCGTCGGCAAGACCGAAATCGCGCGCCGCCTGGCGAAACTCGCCGACGCGCCTTTCATCAAGATCGAAGCCACCAAGTTCACCGAGGTCGGCTACGTCGGCCGCGACGTCGACACCATCATCCGCGATCTGATCGACATCGGCGTGAAGCAGACCCGCGCCTCGGAAATGAAAAAGGTGCGCCAGCGCGCCGAAGATGCCGCCGAAGACCGCATCATCGACATCCTGGTGCCGCCGGCGCGCGACTTCGGCTTCAATGTCAGCGCCTCCGCCGAGGCGAAGGAAGGCGACAGCACGCGCCAGACCTTCCGCAAGCGCCTGCGCGAAGGTTCGCTCGACGACCGCGAAGTCGAAATCGAAGTGCTTGATGCCGCGCCGCAGATGGAAATCATGGCGCCGCCGGGCATGGAAGAAATGACGGAACAGATCAAGTCGATGTTTGCCGGCGTCGGCAACACGCGCAAGAAGCCGCGCAAGATGAAGATCAAGGAAGCGATGAAGGTGCTGGCCGAGGAAGAAGCGGCGCGCCTGATCAACGAAGACGAGATGAAGCAGAAGGCGATCCACAATGTCGAGAACAACGGCATCGTCTTCCTCGACGAGATCGACAAGATCGCGACCCGTTCGGAACACGGCGGCGCCGACGTCTCGCGCGCCGGCGTCCAGCGCGATTTGCTGCCGCTGGTCGAGGGCACGACCGTGAACACCAAGTACGGCATGATCCGTACCGACCACATCCTGTTCATTGCCTCGGGCGCGTTCCACCTGTCGAAGCCGTCGGACCTGATTCCGGAGCTGCAGGGGCGTTTCCCGATCCGTGTCGAGCTGGAATCGCTGTCGATCGACGACTTCAAGCGCATTCTCACCAGCACCGATGCCTGCCTGACCACCCAGTACGAAGCCTTGCTGGGTACCGAGGGCATCAAGGTCGACTTCCTCGATGACGGCATCCACCGCCTGGCCGAGATCGCTTTCTCGGTCAACGAACGCACCGAGAATATCGGCGCGCGCCGCCTGTACACGGTGATGGAAAAGCTGCTCGAGGAAGTCTCCTTCGATGCCAGCGACAGGCAGGACAAGCTGGTGACGATCGACGCGGCCTACGTGAACACCCGCCTGGACGTGCTGTCGGCCAACGAAGACCTGTCGCGCTACGTGCTGTAAGGAGCAAACATGGCGAACAAGGCACTCGCGACCCGGCAAAAGATGCGTCTGCGCGTCGAGCCGTCGCAGCAGTTCGGCAAGCCGCGCAACCCGATCGCCGCACTGGCCAAGGCCCGCTCGGCAGGGGCGCACGCCAAGCCGTTGTCGAGCGAGCGCCAGGATGCCAAGCGGCAGTTGAAGAAAGTGAAGCTGATGGCGGACGAGGAGGAGTAAGTTCTCCGGGAGTTTCGGTTCCGGTATTCGGGATTTTGCATGTCGTCGGGTTTTTATCGACACGAAAGACCGCGTGGACTCGGGAGTCCACCCTACGTAAGTCGCTTTTGTAGAGTGGGTCATTGATGCTGGGAGCATCAATGACGTGTCCACGCGGTCTCCTCACTTGAACAGAGGCGCACCACACTCCAACTGCGGACGCTGGCATCGCCAACGTCCTCGCCCGTCATCTTGCCTGTCTAACAATTCACCTGTACATTGTGCGGCGCCACCGCCATTGAACAGGATTCCCATGAGCTCACCCGAGCTGATCGTCGACGTGCTGCGCGCCGAGCTGCGCGCGGCGAATCTCACCTACAAAACCCTGGCCGAACGCATCGACATGAGCGAGTCGAGCGTCAAGCGCCTGTTCGGCCAGAAGGACATGCCGCTGTCGCGCCTGGCCCAGATCTGCCAGGCGGCAGGCATTGCCCTGGAAGACGTGCTGCGCCGCGCTGCCGATGCCCGTCCGCAAGCCGACGCCCTGACCCTGCCCCAGGAAACCGCCCTGGTCGCCAAGCCGCACCTGCTGCTGGTGGCGATTTGCTGCCTGGGACACTGGACCTTCGAGCAGATCGTCGACAACTACCGCCTGACCCAGCCCGAATGCATCGCCGCCATGGCCGAGCTCGACCGGCTGGGCCTGATCGAGCTGCGTCCGCTGAACCGCTATGGCATGCGCGTCTCGCATGCCTTCCACTGGCTGCCGGACGGGCCGGTACAACAATTCTTCCGCGAGCACATGGTGCCGGATTACTTTGCGGGCCGCTTCGATGGGCCGGGCGAGACGCTGATGTGCTTGCCTGCGCGGCTGTCGCCGGCCAGTGCGGCCGAGGTGGCGCAGAAGATTGCCCAGTTGGCGGCCGAGCTGGCACGGTTGCACAAGCATGACCGCAGGTTGCCGGCGGAGGAGCGGGATGGAATGAGTTTGGTGGTGGGGTTCCGGTCGTGGGAGTTTGCGGCGTTTACGGCGTTGCGGCGATAAAAGGCCATTGCGTAGCAGCTCGCCTGGACCTGGCCAGCGCAGGTGACCGTAGGGTGGGCAGCGCGCTGCCCACGCGTAAGCCAGCAAAGAGACGACACCCGAGCTTGCCGAAGAATTGGCGACGTGTTGGCGTATGAAGGGATCAGCGCTAACGTGTATCTTTCGAGCCTGATCAGGACGCTTCAGCCAACCATTACGTGAAAGCCGCAGATGACGCGACGTTCCGCGTGGGCAGCGAGCTGCCCACCCTACGGTTGCGGTTGCGGGCCACGCGACCGTTTGCGGGACGCGCTTTGCCGCTCGTGCCGAACGCCCTTACAGCGCGAACGCCTTACTGCGTCACCGGCTGGTCGCTAGACGGCTGCCCCATCACCCGCGTCGGCGGCGGCATCTGCGGCTGGGCCGGTGCGCCATTGCCTTGCACGGCCTGGTTGTACTGGTTGTAATTCGCGGCGGCCGGCGATGGCGGCGTTTCCTGCGGCGGCTCTTCGTTCGGCCCGACCACCGGGTCGACTTCGCCCGGCGGCGGTGGGCCGCGCACCACGGCGCCCGGTGCGGTTTGCGGCTCGACCGCCGGCATGGCGCCGACCGGGGCGGCCTGCATAGTCGGCGCTTGCGGCGGCATGGCGGCGCCCGACAGCGGGATCGCCGGCTTGGTGTCGGCCATCAATTCCACACGCTTCATGACGCCGCCATCGGACAGCATCACGTAACGCGGGTGCACTTCGCTGATGGTCACGCCCGGCGCCAGTTCGCGCCCGACTTTCAGGGCCTTCGGCGGCTGGCCGTCGGCAACGATGATGGCCACGCTGTCGCGGCCAGCCGAGACAATGCCGGTCAACTGGTAATTGCTGACGGCGACAGTGGCGGCCTGGCCGCCGAACAAGGTTGCGGCGGCATCGGGCGCCGGCTCGGGGATGCCGGCCGGTGGCGCCGCGGCAAGTGGAGGCTGCTTTGGCTTGTACAACTGCATGGCCCAATAGGTGGCCGAGACCGCCAGGAAGACCAGCGCAAGCAGGGTGAGAAGGATGGGCAAACGCTTCATGATGTCCTTGTTAGCGCACCAGCTGGTTGATTTCAATGATCGGCATCAGGACGGCCAGCACGATCAGCAGCACGACCAGGCCCATGGCCAGGATCAGCACCGGTTCGAGCAGGCCGGCGATGGTCAGCGTGCGGCGTTCGAGGTCGGCCTGCTGCGAGTTGGCGGCGCGTTCCAGCATGGCCGGCAGTTCGCCGGTGATCTCGCCGGCGCGGATCATGTGCACCAGCATCGGCGGGAAATGTTTTTGCGCCGACAAGGCCCGCGCCAGGCTGACGCCTTCGCGCACGCTGCCCGTCGCCTGTTCGACCAGCTCACGCATCGCAACGTTCGATAAAGTTTCGCGACTGGTGTCCAAAGCGCGCAGGATCGGCACGCCGGACCCGGTGGTGATCGCCAGGGTGCTGGCGAAACGCGCCGTGTTCAGGCTGCGCTCGAACTTGCCGTAGACGGGCGCGGTCAGCAGCCAGGTGTGCCAGCGCCGTTTCAGCACGGGATTCTTCAGGGCGTTACGCCAGGCAAACCAGGCGCCGACCAGCGCCAGGCCCAGCACGATGCCCCAGGCACGCATGAAGTCGGACACGGCCAGCATCACCACGGTGAGGAAAGGCAGCTTCTGCTTGGTGTTCGCAAACACCGAGACGATCTGCGGCACCACATAGGTGAGCAGGAAGATCACGATGGCGAACGCGACCACGGTAACGATGGCCGGATAGGTGAACGCAAGGCGCACCTTTTGCACCAGCGCATTGCGGCGCTCGATGTAGTCCGCCAGGCGCGACAGCACCTTGGCCAGCTGGCCGATCTGTTCGCCCGACGCCACAAGGGCGCGGTAGATCTCGGCGAAGTCGCGCGGGTGGTGCGACAGCGCTGCCGAGAAGGAAATACCGCCCATCACTTCCGAGCGGATCGAGGCGATCAGGTCGCGCAAATACGGCTTTTCGGCCTGTTCCAGCAGGGCCGTGAAGGCTTGTTCCAGCGGCAAACCGGCTTCCAGCAGGCTGGCCAGCTGGCGCGTGAACAGCGCCAGTTCGTTTTGCGACAGGCGCTCGCCGATGCCGCGTGCGCGGGTGGCGCCGGAGGCATCGACCTGGGCCGCGATGGCTTCCACGCTGAGCGGGGTCAGTCCCTGGGTGCGCAGGTCGGCACGCGCGGCGCGTGGGCTGTCGGCGTTGACCACGCCCTTGCGCGTGGCGCCGCCCGTATCGACGGCTTCGTAACGGAATGCCGGCATGGCCTCAGTCCTTCGTCACGCGCAGCAATTCCGCCTGCGTGGTGACACCTTCGCGCAGCCAGCGTTCGCCGTCTTCGCGCATGGTTTTCATGCCGCTGGCCTGGGCCGCCGTGCGGATCTCGGCTTCGGAGGCCTGGTTGTGGATTTGCGCGCGGATGCGCTCGTCGGTTTCCAGCAACTCGTAGACGCCCACGCGGCCCTGGTAGCCGGTGTGGCCGCAGCGTTCGCAGCCCACCGCATGCCATTGCACGCCATCGCTTTTCTTACACTGTGGACAGAGCTTGCGGACGAGGCGCTGCGCCATCACGCCCAGCAAGGACGACGACAGCAGGAACGGTTCGATGCCCATGTCGAGCAGGCGGGTGACGGCGGCGGCGGCATCGTTGGTGTGCAGGGTCGCCAGCACCAAGTGACCGGTGAGCGAGGCCTGGACCGCGATCTGCGCCGTTTCCAGGTCGCGGATCTCGCCGATCATGATCACGTCCGGGTCCTGGCGCAGGATCGCGCGCAGGGCCTTGGCGAAAGTCATGTCGATGCGCGCATTCACCTGGGTCTGGCCGACGCCGTTCAGGTCGTACTCGATCGGGTCTTCCACCGTCATGATGTTGGTAGTCGAGGCGTTCAGGCGCGACAGCGCCGCGTACAGCGTGGTGGTTTTACCGGAACCGGTCGGACCCGTGACCAGCACGATGCCGTGCGGCTGGTTGATCAGCTTGTCGAACTGCGGCAGCAAATCGGGACTCATGCCCAGGTGCGACAGATCGAGGCGGCCGGCTTCCTTGTCGAGCAGACGCAGCACCGCGCGTTCGCCGTGGCCGGTCGGCAAGGTGGAAACGCGGACGTCGACCGGTTTGCCGCCGATGCGCAGGGTGATGCGGCCGTCCTGGGGCAGGCGTTTTTCCGCGATGTCGAGCTGCGACATGATCTTGATACGCGAAATCAGCGAGGCATGGATGCCCTTGCGCGGACGCACGATGTCGCGCAGGGCGCCGTCGATGCGGAAGCGCACGACCGAGGTCTGCTCGAAGGGTTCGATGTGGATATCGGAGGCGCCTTCGCGCAACGATTGCGTGAGCAGCGCGTTGATCATGCGGATCACCGGCGCGTCGTCGGACGATTCGAGCAGGTCTTCGATGGCCGGCACATCCTGCAGCAGGCGCGTCAGGTCGAGGTCGGCGTCGAATTCGTCGGCCACCTGGTTGGCGTCGCCGCCGGCCGAGGCATAGGCGCTGGCGATGGCGTCGTCGAGTTCGCTGCGATCGAGGCGGCGCAGGGCGATGCGCCCGAAGCGGCGCGACACTTCGGCGATTGCCGCCGGCGGCGTGCTGTTCGAGATCAGCACTTCGACGCTCTGCGCCGGGTCGTCGCCGGCGCGCGCCAGCACCCCGTGGTCGCGGGCAAAGGCGTAAGGCAACAAATTAGTCATGGCGTGTTACTTCCCGTTCGACGGCTGCACCGGGCGGTACTGGGGTACCGGCTCGGATGCGGGCGCCTGGCCGGCAGGCTGGTTTTGCTGTGTCGGCTGGGTGCCCGGCCCCATGGCGGCGCCCGGACGCACAGGCGGCGGCGCCGGCGGCGGCAGCGTGGCCATGTCGCCGCCCGCAGGTGGCTGGCCATTGGTTAAGGGAGGCAGGACCGGCGCGCCCAGGTTGCGCATCAGGATCGTATCGTCCTGCGGCTGCGAGGAAATACCCAGGGCGCGCATGTATTCGTAGCGGTCCATCGAAATCGTGTTGTTCTGTTCCTTGCTGCGCACCACGACCGGGCGCAGGAACACCATCAGGTTGGTCTTGTCGCGGGTACGCGAGCGGTACTTGAACAGATTGCCGATCACCGGGATGTCGCCCAGCCCGCGCACTTTTTCCTCGCCGGTATTCGAGTTGTCCTGGATCAGGCCACCCAGCACGATGATCTGGCCGTCGTCGGCCAGGACGTTGCTTTCGATGGCACGCACCGTGGTCACGATGCCTTCGGTCCGCGTAATGGAGCTGTCGATGCCCGAATTCTCGTGGTAGATCGACAGCTTGACGACGCCGCCCTCGGAAATCTGCGGGCGCACTTTCAGCAAGAGGCCGATGTCCTTGCGGTCGACGGTCTGGAACGGGTTGTTGGCGCCGCTCGTGCCCGTGGTGAACGAACCCGTGATGATCGGGATGTTCTGACCCACCTTGATGGTCGCCAGCTCGTTATCGAGGGTGATCATGTTCGGTGTGGACAAGATGTTGGCGTTGCCGCCGTTTTCAAGGGCGCTGGCCACCGCACCCAGGCCCAGCTCGCCATTCACCTGGCGGAAAACGCCCAGCGTCAGGCCCGGCAGCGAAGGGATGGTGGCGTTTTCGCCGGTCAGGCCGTTACGCGCGGCAGCGGCCAGGTTGATCAGGTTGTTGGTGCCGGTGGAGTTGAACGACTGCACGCCGCCGACGCGGTACTTGCTGGCATTGTCGCCCGACAGACCGAGCCATTGCACGCCGAATTCCGACGCTTTACTGGAGGTCATTTCCACCACCAGGGCTTCGATGTAGACCTGGGCGCGGCGCACGTCGAGCTGGTCGATGACGCCGCGCAGGTTGCGGTAGATGGCGTCCGGCGCGGTGATGATCAGGCTGTTGGTCGAGGCGTCGGCCTGGATGAAGCCGGAACCCTGGCCACCGCCGGCGCCGGCCGCCGTGGCCTGGCCCTGCTGGGCGTAGGTGTTGCCGGTGCCGCCCATGCCGATGCTGCTCTGCTGGCCTTGCTGGCCGCCGAGGTTGCTGCCGGTGCCGCCGGCGCCGCCCTGGGCGCCGGCCTGGATGTTGCCGCCGGACGTGCCCTGCTGCTGCACCGGCACCGCCGAGGCGTCTTGCGAGACCACCGCGCGCAGGGTCTGTGCGACGCGGCTGGCGTCGGCGTTCTTCAGGTAGACCACGTGGATGTTGCCGCGCTCGGTGGTCGGCTGGTCGAGCTTGGCGATCAGCGACTTGGCGAGATTCGCACGGGCCTGCGACGGCGCGCGCACCACGATGGAATTGGTGCGCGGATCGGCCAGCACGGCCACGCGGCCGGAATCGCCGCCGGCAGCCGGTTCCATCAGGCGCCCGACCAGGGTCGCGATGTCGCTGGCGATGCCGTTACGGATAGGCACGACGTCGAGGTCGGCCGCCACCGGCGCGTCGAGCGCGGCGATGATGCGCGACAGGCGGCGCAGGTTGTCGGCGTAGTCGGTGATCACCAGGCTGTTGTTGCCCGGATTGGCCATGATGGAATTGTTCGGCGAGATCAGCGGGCGCAGCACGGCGACCAGGTTGGCGGCCGATTCGTATTGCAGGTGGTAGATCTGGGTCGCGATCTGGTCGCCCTGGGCGCGCGAGCCGCGGGTACCGACCTGGGTCGGCGAAGACTGCAGCTTGGCCTCGGCTTCCGGTACCACCTTGGCATAGCCTTCGCCGGTGGTGACCACCGCGTAGCCCTGCAGGCGCAGGGCCGAGGTGAGCAGGCCGAAGGCCTGGCTCTTGGTCAGGGATTTTTCCGACTGCAGCGTCAGCGTGCCCTTGACGCGCGGGTCGACGATGAAGGTCATGCCGGTGTAGTGGCCGACGGCCTTGATCACCGATTCGATGTCGGCGTTCACGAAGCTGAGGGCGGCGGAGTTTTCCTGCGCAAAGGCAGGCGCCGGCGGCAAGGCCGTGGCGAAGGCGCAGCACAGCATGGCGCCGGCGGCGATGCGGCGCAGCGACGGCGAAGTGGACATGCTGGCAGGGGTGCGACGGAAGGATGTTTTCATTATCTGAACTCGAGTGCGATTATGTTTTTACCGTTCACCATGCGGCGCTGCCCGAGCAGGTTCAGCATGTTGCCCAGCGTGTCTTCGTAGCCGTCCGCGGCCGACGCCTGCCCTGAAAAGCGCAGGCGCCCATTCTGTAATTGTCCCGTTCCCGACAGCAGCAGCGCTCCACGTACCGTGGTGAGCACCAGGTCGGCCTGCGGGCCACGCCAGTCCATCGCCATCTCGTAGCTGCCCAGCGGCCGGATCGGCGCCATGCGCGAGCCCATGTCGGCCATGCTCAGGACGGTGCGTCCGGTCACCCTGACATTGTTCGCTTCGCGCACCAGGTCGAGCCTGTTCCACGACAAACGGATCGTCCCCGAGGGCGCCAGCGTGTTCAGCGGCGCACCCAGCCCGGCCAGGCCTTCCGCCGGCAGCAACAATTGTCCGGCGCTCACCTGCCACGCACTCCAGCTGCCCTCGACCAATACCGGCTGGGCCAGCGCCTGCGGATTTTCCAGCGTCATGCTTACCTGGCCGAACAGCACCAGCGGCGACAGGCGCCAGCTGAAGCGCCCTGGCAACAGCGGCGTCACCGCCCCGCCGGCACCCGGCGCGCCGCCCACGAAAGCTGAGCCGTTCCAGAGCGTACCTTGGGCATCCCCCAGAGTCAAACGACCGCCGGTCTGGCGCTCGACGATGTTACCGAGCCAGCTGGCGGGCAGGAAAACCAGCACCGTCAGGGCCACTGCAAGCGCAACGACGCCACCCCACAACAGGACACGCCTCATCGGGCACCGGCCCCGGTGTCCTGGCGCAGGGTCAGGCTGGCATCGACCTGGCCGGCGGGATCTTGCGCGGTGAAGCTTGCTTCCTGAACGGCGATGCGGTTTTCGCGGCGCTGGGCGTCGAGCCAGACCAGCAGGTTGGCGAACGAGGTGGCGTTGACCTGCATGCGCGCGTACTCGCCGGTGAGCGAGAGCGAAGCGGGCTTGATGCCGCGCGCCGCGAGGCTGGCGTTCAGCGTTTCCTGGGTCATGGGCGTGACCGGCACCGGGGCCTGCCCGGCCAGGCCGCGCGCCTGCTCGGCCATGCCGGCGAGTTCGGCGGACTGCTGGCGCAAGGCCGGCAGCGAACGCTGGAGCTGGGCCCGGCCCTCGACGGCCGGTTCGACCAGCACCATGTAGAGCAAGGCCAGGACCACGACGCCAAAGCCGGCCGTGAGGAAACGCCGCTCCTGGTCGGTGCGTGCGATCCAGTAGGCCTGGGCGCGCTCGCGCACCCCGCCGATTGTGCTGCCCAGACTCATGGCTTGGCTCCTGTGCTGCGCACCGTCCAGTTGGCGGCCGCGGTTTCTTCGATACTCAGGTTACGTGCGGACAAGGACGCGCGCAGCTGCTGCAGCGCGCCGGGGTCGACCGTTTCCGGTTTGACGCGCAAGTGCAGCGCTCGTTCCTTGTACTCCATTGATGTAATTCCGGGCGGGCGCGGCATTTCCCGTGTTGCGTCGCCCAGGGCGCCGGCCAGGTACAGGAATTCGTCGGCGCCGATCTGGCCGCTGCCGGCCTGGGCGCGGCTGATGTGCAGGCGCATCTGCGCCACCGGATCGGAAATCGGCTCGTTCGGATACACCGAGCGGTAGGTTTGCGTCATCTGCTGGCGCACCGCGTTCGATTCGCCGCGCAGGCGCAGCCATTCGATGTTCAGGCCGGCCAGGTTCACCGCCACGCCCAGGAAAGCCAGGGCGATCGGCACGCGCCAGCGGCGCCAGTCGCGCTGGCGGGCGCCGGCGGCGCCGAGGGCGGGAACCAGGTCGAATCCGGTGCTCTTGGCGCCGTTCACCCAGTGCGCCCAGTCGTCGCCTTCGAGCTGGACACCGGGGCCGGCCTCGGCCAGCAGCACGCCGTATTCGCCCAGCTGTTCGCGCGGCACGTACAGGATAAGCGGGGCGTCGCCGGCCAGGGCGCGCGCGGTCTGCAGGGCGGTGGCGGGATTCGCGTCCAGCGCCAGGCCCAGGCCGCCGAACTGGCTGGTGCGCAGCAACAGCTCGTTGCCGCCGATCGCGGCGCTGACGCCACCCGGCTGCAACGGCAGGCACAGCTGGGCGGGCAGCGCCACCACGGCGCGCGCGCCCTGCCCCAGCAGGATGCGCACCAGGGGCTCGAGCCAGTCGCGCTGGACCACGGCCACCGGACGGGTGCCGTCGCCGGCCTGCGGGCCGGCCATCAGCACGCAGTCGAGCGGGTCGCCGAGGATGTGTTCCTCGACCAGGCCGGGCAGCGCCGCGCGCAGCTTGTTGCCGGACAGCGGAGGGGCCTGCACGGAAATCAGGTTGACGTCGGCGCCGGCCAGCAGCAGCACCACGCGGCGGCTGGCGGCAACCAGGTCGGTGAGATTGCGCAGCGTGCCTTCGCCCTGCTGCTCGATGGCGCCGGCATCGCCCACCACGGCAAAGCGGCAGGCGGCGCCTTCGCCTTCGGCGCGCGCGGGATGCCGGATATAAAGTGTAGTCAAACCGTCTCGCTTTCTTCTAATTTTGACGCACCCAGACCACCGTGATGCTGCCCGGCCCGAAGGACGCGGCGCGCTTGATCAGCGCTTCGGCGTTCAGGGCGCCACGGTCGAGCCGGATGCGGCTGGACACGATGAAATAGTCGCTATGCACACTGATCGAACCCGGCACCGGCGTCTTTCCGCCGAGCTCGGTCATGAAATACTGCAAGTCGCGCCAGGGACTGCTCTTGCGCCGCTGCACCAGTGCATTCGCCTCCGACAGCGAGAAATTCGGGATCACCGCGGCCAGCACTTCGGCCGGCGCGGTGTTCACGTTCACCGGCGTCGCCTCCGGCAAGACCGTGACGAAGGGGCGCAGCTTGTCCACCATCTCCGGCGTAAAACCTTTTACTGCCAATAAATCCTCGACTTCCAGGAAGCGGATCGGCGTGCCGATGCCTTCGCGCGAAACCGGCTGGGTCTGCGCCGGCACGCCGGAGGTCGTTCCGCCGCCATCGTCGGTACCGCCCGTGCCCTCGCCGCCGTCTTCGGCATTGTTGGTCTGGGTCGGCTGGTCGCTCTGCTTGCCGACGGTGTCGCCCACTTCCTGCCCGGTGATGGGGTCGACCGTGCCGGTGGCAAGCGCCACTGGCGCTCCGGCCGCCACCAGGTTGGCCGTGGTCTTGGCCAGCGCCGGGTTCATCTGCAAATTGGTCAGCAGGCGCGTCAGGATGCCCATTTGCTGCAGGTCGATCCGGCCGTTCCTCGTCAAGTTGGTGAGATTGTAACGCGAGGTGGCGTCCATGATGTTGCCGGACAGGCTGGCATCGAATACTTCGCCTTCGACCCGCTCGCGCTCGATGTACTGGTCGAGCCGGGTTTCGGCCAGGGGCGTGGCCCAGACGTGGGTCAGCGCGGTATGGTCGCGGTGGTCGATGGCGTCCTGGCGCAGCACCAGGCTCGACCAGTCGAGCGCGCCGCGCAGGATCCAGCGCGTCTGCAAGTTCAGGCGCTGGTTTTCCATCGAGCGCACCTCGACCTGCTGCTGCCAGAACAGGCTGGCCACGATGGTGATGGCGAGCGTGGTCAGCAGCAAGGCGGTGATGACGGCGACGCCGCGCTGGTAGGCCTGGCGATAAGGGCGCATCAGATGCTCCCCAGCAGGAAGGATTTGGTGAGCGGCTGCGGATAGCCGCGCGTGCGCAGCACCACCTGCAAGCCGGTGATGGCCAGGGCCGATGCGCTCGTCACCGGCGCCGGCGGATTGGTTTCCACCTGGGGCCGCCAGGCGCCGTTCTGCCAGACCAGCACCGCCATGCCTTCGATGCCGCCTTGCAGCACGACCGGCGGGGTGCTGTCCATGTCGGTAATCGCCGCCTGCCACAGCGCGTCGAGCTGGGCCAGGTCGCGGGTGGCGATCGATTCGCGCCGCAGCAATTGCTTGTTCACCAGGCGGTAGGCGATCACCTGCAGGCGCGCCGGTTCGTTTTCGTTGAAGACGGTGCGCACCAGGGTGATGCGGCCCTCGTTTTGCTGGAGGAAGGGACGGCGCCCGAGGATGCTGGCGTCGGCCGCGTGTTCGCAGTCGCTTTGCAGCTGAGCAAAGGCCAGCTGCATGCCGCGCGTGGTTTCCATTTGCTCGGTGAGCGAGGTACGGGCGCGCACGATGCCGTCCAGGCCGCGCCAGCCGAGCACGGCCACCATGGCCAGGATGCCGATCGCCACCAGCAGTTCGATCAGGGTAAAGCCGCGCGTGCGCCTGTTCATCGCGGCCTCAGGACCAGCTGGACCAGCTTCAGGATGCGCCGCTCCGGATTGGCGGCGTCGACCACCGAGACTTCAACCCGGCGCAATTGCGGGTTCGGGCTGACCAGCACCTCCTCGTGGCAGATCAGCGGCAGGTCGCCCTGCCCGCAGGCATAGCTGCGCTTGCCCACATCGGGAAATTCGCGCCCCAGGCGGATCTGCACCAGGCGGTTCTCGGCCGACCAGGTGGCCATCATCGAGGCGCGCAGGCCGGCGCTGTTCTGGGCCAGGCTGCCGATGGCGCGCAGGCCGGCGCCGAGCGCGGTGCCGACGATGACCAGCGCCACCAGCACTTCGAGCAGGGTAAAGCCGCGGTCAGGACGGGTGTTCATTGGGCGCCTTCGCTGCCAGGATCGACGACGGTGAAGTGGCCGACGCCGTCGGCCTGGATCGCCACGCTGTAATTGCCGTTGGCGATGGTTAGACGGAAAGGCTTGTGCACGGGTTCGCGCCCGAAGGTGATGCGCAACAAATCATTGCTGGCGCTGCCGGTGTTGGCGATCGGCGGATCGAGCAGCAGGCGCAGCGGTGCGTTGCGGAAGGGCCGTTCGCGCAGCAGGTCGTCCTGGTTCATCGCGGTCCAGCCGGTTTCGTTGCGCACCATGAAGCGGTAGCGCTCGGGCGTGGCCTCGAAGGCCACTTCGCGGTTGCGCACGATGGCTTCGTCGCGCGCGATCTGCAGCAGCAGGGTCAGGCGCTTGGCCTCGTTGTCGAGATCCTGGCGCGGGCTGGGAATGGCGTTGAGCGACGCCATGCCCAGCGTAATGCCGATGATGACCATCACGACCAGGATTTCGACCAGCGTAAAGCCGGCGCCGGCAAGACGCTTGCGGCCGGTGTTGCTGCGCGGCGCCGCGACGGCAGCCATGGTCAAGCGTTACTGCTGCCAGGAACCGACGTCGGCATCTTCGCCTTCGCCGCCGGCCTGGCCATCGCCGCCGAACGAGAACACGTCGATTTCGCCATGCAGGCCTGGCTGCAGGTACTGGTAGGGGTTACCCCACGGATCTTTCGGCAGACGCTCGACGTAGCCGCCTTCCTTCCAGCCGTTGGCGGATGGGCCCGAGGTCGGCTTGGTGGTCAGGGCTTGCAGGCCCTGCTCGGTGGTCGGGTAGCGCTGGTTGTCGAGCTTGTAGAGCTTGAGTGCCTGCATCAGGGTGGCGATGTCGGTCTTGGCGGCCACCACGCGCGACTCGCCGGTACGGCCCAGCACCTTCGGCAGCACAAGGGCGCCGAGAATGCCGATGATGACCACGACCACCATGATTTCAACGAGGGTGAAGCCGCGCGCGAAACGGCGGCCAACTGCACGGTGCGAAACGATCTGCATAGTCAATCTTGGATAAGTGGATCGGAACAATCGGCTTAGTATAAGGCGGATTGCTGGCAGCGGCCATCGTGAATGTGTCGCGGTGCGCCGGCAGGGTGACGCATTGTATTGCAGAGCTTCAGGGCGCGCACCTCAAACGTGTACGGCGCGCCGGGCGCAGACTGGGCAGGCCGGATTGCGGGCGGCGCCGATGCTGGTCCACTCCATCGCGCGGCCATCGAGCATGAGCAGCCTGCCGGCCAGCGGCTGGCCCACGCCCATGATGAGTTTCAACGCTTCGGCCGCCTGGATCGCGCCGACGATGCCGACCAGCGGCGCAAAGACGCCCATCGTGCTGCAGGCAACGTCCTCGAAGCCACTGTCTTCGGGGAAGACGCAGGCATAGCAGGGGCACTTTTCCTCGCGCATGTCGAAGACCGACAACTGGCCGTCGAAACGGATGGCGGCGCCGGCGACCAGCGGGGTGCCGGTGGCGACGCAGGCGCGGTTGACGGCGTGGCGGGTGGCGAAGTTGTCGCTGCAGTCGAGCACGACGGTGGCTTCGCGGGCCAGTTCCAGCAGGCGTGCCGCGTTGGCGCGTTCCTTTAGCGCGGTCACCTCGACCTCGGGGTTGATGGCGTGCAGGGCGGCGCGGCCCGAGTCGACCTTCGCCATGCCGATGCGCTCGGTCGTGTGCATCACTTGACGTTGCAGGTTGGTGAGGTCGACTTCGTCGTCGTCGACCAGGGTGATGCGGCCGACGCCGCTGGCGGCCAGGTACAGGGCGGCCGGGGAGCCGAGGCCGCCGGCGCCGATGATGAGGGCGTGCGCGGCCAGCAGGCGTTCCTGGCCTTCGATGCCGATGTCGTCGAGCAGGATGTGGCGCGAGTAGCGCAGGAGTTGGGTGTCGTTCATGGGGATGATTGCAAGTGCTGGATGCGGCCGGTATCCTGAACCGTACGGTGGGGGTTAAGAGGCCGGAGGCCTCTTAACCGAAGTGCCCACGCGGAACGATGCTTCATCGGCGGCTACCGTGCTTGTGATAACACGCACAGGTTGATGAGCGTCCTGATGAGGACACGTAGCATTTGTTCCCTCCGAGACGTCGACAATCATCATCTGGCCAGGCCAGCACACACGCCAACCATGCGGAGTTCCGCGTGGGCACTCCGTGCCCACCGTACGGTCACCGTTCCGGGCCATAACGTGGCCGGAACGACGTTACTTTTTGCCGCCTTTGATCTCCGGCGGCTTGGTGTCGGCGCCCGGCAATTCCTTCGGCTCGGTCGAGGCTGCTTCCTTCGCCTCCTGCTCCTCCGCCTTGACCGTCTTCACCGGCAAGCCCTTGAAGTGATTCAAGGCCTGGGCCAGCTGGAAATCGTCCTTGCCGCCCAGTTCCAGTGGCTGGCGGTTCTTCAGCACGGCCAGCGCCTTTTGACGCTGCTCGGCTTCGTCGCGCGCCTTCTTCGCATCCGGCTTTTCGTTCTCGCCGGTCAGGTGGCGCTGCAAATCCGCTTCGCGCACGCGCAGGGCGTTCAGGCCGTCGCCTTCGGCGGTTTCTTCCACCGCCAGATCGGGCACGATGCCGGTGGCCTGGATCGGCCGGCCCTTCGGCGTGTAGTAGCGCGCCGTGGTCAGCTTGATCGCGGTGTCGGCAGACAAGGGACGCAAGGTCTGTACCGAACCCTTGCCGAAGGTCTGGCTGCCCAGGATGATGGCGCGCTTGTAGTCCTGCAGGGCGCCGGCGACGATTTCCGAGGCCGAGGCCGAACCGCCGTTGACCAGCACCACCATCGGCACGGTTTTCAATTCGGCCGGCAACTTCGCCAGCGGATCGGCGCCGCGCGGCGCATAGAATTCGCGGCGGCCATAGAAGGACGCGTTCGAGTCAGGCAATTGACCCTTGGTCGAGACGATCAATTCTTCCTTCGGCAGGAAGGCGGTCGAGACGCCGATCGCGCCCGGCAGCAGGCCGCCCGGATCGTTGCGCAAGTCGAGCACCAGGCCCTTGATGCCGGGATTGTCCTTATAAAGTGCCGCGGTCTTGCTCGCCAATTCGTCCAGCGTGGCTTCCTGGAACTGGCTGATGCGCACCCAGGCGTAGCCCGGCTCGACCATCTTCGCCTTCACGCTCTGGACGCGGATTTCCTCGCGCATCACGGGCACCACCCAGGGGCGGTCGTCGCCGCGGCGGGCGATGGTGAGCGTCACCTTGGTGCCGGGCTTGCCGCGCATCTTTTTCACGGCGTCATCGATCGACAAGCCCTTGACCGGGGTATTGTCGATGCGGGTGATCAAATCGCCCGCCTTGATGCCGGCGCGGTAAGCCGGCGAATCCTCGATCGGCGAGACGATCTTCACGTAGCCGTCTTCGGCGGCCACTTCGATGCCGACGCCGACGAACTTGCCCTGCACGCTTTCGCGCATCTCGCGGTAGGCCTTCTGGTCGAGGTAGACCGAGTGCGGGTCGAGCGAGGCGACCATGCCGGAGATGGCTTCGGACAAGAGCTTCTTGTCCTCGACCGGCACCACGTAGTCGCTCTTGATCAGGCCGTACACGTCGGCCAGCTGGCGCAGTTCTTCCAGCGGCAGCGGACTGCCCTCGCCTTTCTGGGCCCAGGCCGAGACCTGCACCGTGAGGGCCACACCGGCCACCAGTCCCAGGCCGACCAGCCCCGCGCTTTTCGCTTTGTTACCCATTGCTACCCCTAGAAGTTGATCCAGCTCGCCGGATCGAATGCCTTGCCAAGATGCCTGAGCTCGAAGTATAGACCCGATTCTTCGTTACCGCCGGTATTGCCCGCGCTCGCGATCGGCTCCCCGGCGCGCACGGCGTCGCCCACACGTTTGAGCAGGGTCTGGTTGTTGGCATAGATCGACAGGTAATCGCCGCCGTGGTCGACGATGATCAAATTGCCGAAGCCGCGCATCCAGCCCGAGTGCACCACGCGGCCGACGGCCACGGCGCGCACCTCGCTGCCTTCCGGCGCCTTGATGAACATGCCCTTCCAGCTCGGGCCGTCGCCGCCGCGCTTGGCGCCGAAGCGCGCGGCAATGGTGCCGCTCAGCGGGCTGCTCAGGCGCCCTTTCATCTTGGCGAATGCCCCGGCCGGCGCCGCTGGCGCCAGGGAAATATCCGGCGTACGCTCTTCCTGCTGCGGCTGCTCGGCCACCTTCGGCTCTTCCGGCTCGGGCAGCGGTTTCGGCGCCGGCTTGCCGGCTTTCTTCGCTTCGCGCGCCAGGCGTTCGCGCTCGCGTTCACGCTCGGCCTTGGCGGCGGCGCGCGCTTCGGCGCGGGCCTTGGCTTCGGCAGCGGCCTTGGCACGGGCGGCGGCCAGGGCTTCCTGGCGCTTGCGCTCGGCTTCTGCCTGCTGACGGATGAGCACGGTCAGCTTGTCGACCAGGCCGCTCATGCGCTGCTCGTCGCGCTGCAGGGTATCGGCCTGCTTGCGCTGGGCCACCAGCTTGCTCGACAAGTTGCTGAGCAGGGCGGCACGCTTGGTCTTTTCTTTTTCCAGGACCGATTTCTGGTCGCGCTGTTCCTGGGCGATTTCTTCCAGCTCGGTCTTGGCGTTCTCGACCTTGTCGCGGTTTTCCTGCACCTGCGCCAGGTTCGCGTTCAGCGAACCGATCAGGCGCGCCTGGGCCTGCGACACATAGGCCATCATCTGCAAATCGCGGTTGATGCGGTTCGGGTTGTCGCCCGAGAGCAGTAGCTTGATGCGGTCCTCGTTGCCGGCGACATAGTGCTCACGCAGCAGAGCCGACAATTGTTTTTTCTGCGCAACAATTGTTTGTTCGAGACGCTGATGTTCGGTGGCCAGGTCCTGCAGACGGGCATTGGTTTCCTGCTGCTCGTTGGCAAGGTCGCGCAAGGCCCGGTTGGCGTTCGAGATGGCCGCTTCCGACTCGGCCAGGTCATCGGCCACGTCTTCCTTCTCGTCCTCGGTACGGCTGATCTCTTTCTTCAGCACCGACAATTGTTTCTGGATGCCGGCGCGCTTGGCTTCGGCGGCCGCCTTTTGACGGCTGCGCTCGGTAGGCTTGCCGGCGGCCAGCGCCTGGCCTGCGTATGGCAGGACCAGTGCGAGGGCCAGCAGGCCGTGCAGCAGCGCGCTGCCGGCCGACTTCTTTACTTGGAAATACAAGACTTACTTCGCCTTCCCTTGGTTGGCCACGGCCGCCATGGCGGCATTGATGGCGTCCTGGTCGCCCAGGTAGTAGTGGCGGATCGGCTTCAGGTTCTCGTCGAGCTCGTACACCAGCGGCTGGCCATTCGGAATGTTCAGGCCGACGATGTCGGTGTCGCTGATGTTGTCGAGCATCTTGATGATGGCGCGCAGGCTATTGCCGTGGGCCGAGATCAGGATCTGCTTGCCGGCGCGGATGGCCGGCGCGATTTCCTCGTCCCAGGCCGGCATCACGCGCGCCACGGTGTCCTTCAGGCATTCGGTGAGCGGGATCTGGGCCTTGTCGAGACCGGCGTAGCGCGGGTCCTTGAACGACACGCGCTCGTCCGACTCTTCCAGGCTCGGCGGCGGGGTGTCGTAGCTGCGGCGCCAGACCAGCACCTGCTCGTCGCCGAATTTGGCGGCGGTCTCGGCCTTGTCGAGGCCTTGCAGGGCGCCATAGTGGCGCTCGTTCAGGCGCCAGTCGTTGATGATCGGCAGGTACATCTGGTCCATTTCGTCCAGGGCCAGCCAGAGGGTGCGGATGGCGCGCTTCAGGACCGAGGTGTAGGCCAGGTCGAAGGCGAAACCGGCTTCGCGCAGTACGCGACCGGCGGTGCGCGCTTCGTTGACGCCCTTCTCGGTGAGGTCGACGTCGGTCCAGCCGGTGAAACGGTTCTCGAGGTTCCAGGTGGATTCGCCATGGCGCATGAATACGATCTTGTACATAAGCTCTTCTTTAAAAAGTCTGCAAAAAGTTTCTCGAAGCCCCAACCGATGCCCGGTCCGGCTTCTATTTTATAATGCTCGGATTGACTTCAACCAATGGAAGCCTTGTGAAATTCATCCTCGATAATATCTTCATTGTTGCAATTGCTGCCATTTCGGGTGGCGCGCTGCTGTTCCCGGCGCTCATGCCGAAGGGCCGCCGCGCTACCGCTCTGCAAGTGACCCAGTTCATCAACCGCGGCAAGACCACGGTGCTGGACGTCCGTAGCGCCGACGAGTTCGCCGCCAGCCACCTGCGCGACGCGAAAAACATTCCGCTGGCAGACTTGGGCAATCGCATCGGTGAACTTGAAAAATCGAAAACCCGCACCATCGTGGTCGTATGCCAGAGCGGCGCGCGTGCCGACAAGGCGGCGCGCCAGCTGAAAGCGGCCGGCTTCGACGACGTGGTCAGCCTGGAAGGCGGCATGAACGCCTGGACCACGGCCGGCCTGCCGGTCACCAAGTAAACCAAAGAATCTGGAAGGAAGAATGATGAGCGCACACGTTGTCCTGTACCACACCGCCAGCTGCCCCTACTGCGTCCGCGCCGAGCGCCTGCTCGAAGCCAAGGGCGTGACCGAGATCGAACGCATCCGCGTCGACCTGGACCCGGAACAGCGCCAGATCATGATGCAAAAGACCGGCCGCCGTACCGTGCCGCAGATTTACGTGGGCGAAACCCACGTGGGCGGTTTCGACGATTTGTATGCGCTGGATCAGGCAGGACGCCTGGACCCGCTGCTCAAGGGCGAATAATCGGGTCTAACCGGGGTTGATGGCACCTGGTAACGCCAAGCTGGATTGCCGCTTCTTTTGGTGGGGACGAGTCCCCACCCTACGGGCCAGCGCCGGCGCGGGATTGCCGCAAAATGGCCCGCCGCCGGAGCTATTGCATCCAAATTGATTTTGATACAATTGCCGGTGCGTTTGACTCCAAGCCCATCGGGGCGGCGCGTTGCCGTCCCTTTTACTCCATAACGAAAGCGTTCCATGTCTGACGAAAACCTGCAACCAGTATTCCAAATCCAACGCGTCTACCTGAAAGACATGTCGCTGGAGCAACCGAATTCCCCGGCGATCTTCCTCGAGCAGGAAGCCCCGACCATCGAGGTCTCGCTGGATGTCGGCGCCGAAGCCATCGCCGATGGCATCTACGAGTCGACCGTCACCATCACCGTGACCGCCAAGGTCAAGGACAAGGTCGCTTTCCTGGTTGAAGGCAAGCAAGCCGGCATCTTCGAGGCACGCAACATCCCTGCCGACCAGATGGATCCGCTGCTGGGCATCGGCTGCCCGAACATCGTTTACCCTTACCTGCGCAGCAACATCGCCGACGTGATCACCCGTGCCGGCTTCCCGCCTGTGCACCTGGCCGAGATCAACTTCGAAGTGTTCTACCAGCAGCGTCGCCAGGCAATGGCCGAAGCCGCTGCCGCAGCACCGGCAAACTAAGCAGTACCCGCCGCCCTCATGGGCGGCATCGGCGCAGCCTGGTCATACCGCGGCTGCGCTGCCGATCTCGACGGGCAGCCGCAGGCTGCGACTGTCCTTCCTGCCATATTGGCGTCTGGTTTTACCAACCCGGGGCCCCGCGATGACCCTTTCCCGATCCTTTGCAAGCGTGCTGCTGATGCTGGCATGCGGCGCCGCGTCCGCCCTCGACTTCCGCTCGGTCGGCGTGCCTTCCGTGGTCCTCTATGACACGCCATCGGCCAAGGGCAGCAAGCGCTATGTGGCGCCGCGCGGCATGCCGCTCGAAATCGTGGCGCGCTACGGCGACTGGGTGAAGGTGCGCGATGCCGAGGGCGAATTGTCCTGGACCGAAGCGAAGGGCCTGGTGGCGCGGCGCAATGTCGTCGTGAAAACGGCGCAAGCGAAAGTGCGCGCCTCGCCCGACGACAACGCGGCGCTGGTGATGACCGCCGACAAAGGCGTGCTGCTGGAACTGATCGATACGCTCGGTACTGGCTGGACCCAGGTGCGTCACCGCGACGGCATCGTCGGCTTCGTGCGCAACACCGACGTCTGGGGCAACTGAACGGATACCATGCAAGAACTGGAGAACATGAACAAGATTACCGTGCTGGGCGCGGGCGCCTGGGGCACCGCGGTGGCGATCGCCGTCGCCGCGCGCCACGATGTGCTGCTGTGGGGCCGCAATGCCGAACAAATGGCCGCCACCGAGGCCGCCCGCGAGAACACCCATTACCTGCCGGGCCAGCCGCTGCCCGATGCGCTGCGCGTGACCGCCGATTTCGATGCTGCCCTGGCGCACGTCTGCGAGGCGCTTGATGACGAGGCGCCGCTGCTGATCGCGGCCTGCCCGGTGGCGGGGCTGCGTCCGCTGCTGGAAAGCCTGAAGGGCCGCCGGATTCCGAACGTGGTGTGGCTGTGCAAGGGCTTCGAGTACGGCACCGGCTTGCTGCCGCACCAGGTGGTGCGCGAAATCCTGGGGGACGGCGTGCCGGGCGCGGCGCTGTCGGGGCCGTCGTTCGCGCAGGAAGTGGCAAAGGGCCTGCCTTGCGCGCTGACGGTGGCGTCCGCGTCCGCCGAACTGCGCGAGCGCGTGGTCGGCGCAGTGCACGGCGGCAACCTGCGCGTGTATGCCTGCGACGATCTGATCGGCGTGGAAGTAGGCGGCGCGGTGAAGAACGTGCTGGCAATTGCCACCGGGACGGCCGACGGGCTGGGGCTGGGCCTGAATGCGCGCGCGGCCTTGATCACGCGCGGGCTGGCGGAAATTACCCGTCTGGGCGAGGCGCTGGGAGCGCAGGCCGGCACCTTCATGGGGCTGACCGGAATGGGCGATTTGATCCTGACCTGCACCGGGGATTTGTCGCGCAACCGCCGTGTGGGCCTGGCGCTGGCCGAAGGCAAGCCGCTGGCGACCATCGTGGCCGAGCTCGGTCACGTGGCCGAGGGCGTGCCTTGCTCGAAGGCGGTGCGCGAACTGGCGGCCAAGCTGGGCGTGGACATGCCGATCACGAATGCGGTGGCGGCGGTGCTGTTCGATGGCTACGACGCCAAGGAAATGGCGGCGCAGCTGTTGGCGCGTGATCCGAGGAATGAGTTGGCGTAAAGCCTGGGTTAGCCGCGGCTCGAATATGATCCGCAGCTCTAACCCTTGGCCTGCGGCTTCAACGGTAGGGTGGGGTGTTTGAGGCCGGGGGCCTCAAACACGAAGTGCCCACGCGGAACGCCGGGCATTGTTGGCTGATCGACGTTCCGCGCCTCGATCATGTCGAAATGTTTCGAATGATCATTTGGAAGCGCAAACATTTGCCAGCGAAGCGATTTAAAAGCTGGTAACACCATTCATGCTTCCGCGTGGGCACAGCGTGCCCACCCTACCTCCCTCCGGCCAGCACTTCCAATGTGCTGGCTCAGCTACCCTGCCCGCGCGGATCGTTCGTCGGGCCGCCGGTGCGCACCGGCCCCAGCAGGATGGTCATCAAGGCCACCGCATCCGTGTTCGCGCGGATCGCATGCGGTTCGCCGCCCGCCAGGTAGACCATCTCGTTCGGACGCAGCACGATGGTGCGGCCGTGGGCGTCGAAGGCGATCTCGCCTTGCAGGCACAGCAGCGTCATCTCGCCCTCGACCCGGTGCTCGGGCATGGGTTTGTCGACCGGCACGACCAGCCGGATCAGTTCCATGTGTTCGGTCTTCGCCAGCGCGATCGACGTGAAATTGGCGATGTCGTCTTCGCCGCGTTCCAAGGCGATCCGTTCGCCCGATGCTGCGTGTTGCAAGGCCATGTCGCCTCCTTTCTACTCTTCGTTTGTATAAGGCACGCCGCGCAGCCAGGTGACGAGCGCGAACGCATCCTCGAATCCGCGCGCCAGTTGCGGCACCAGTTGCTCCGGCTTGTTCAGGGCCAGCGGCACCTCGGTCCAGGCAAAAAAGCTCTTCAGCTTGATGTACTCGATGTGCTCGTGGCTGGCGTCGAAGCCTTTCGGCGGCCGCTGCAGCCGGTCTTCCTCGAGCAGGCTGCGGTAGGTCGCGCGCAGGTGTTTATTCTTTAATACTTTCGCAAATCCTGTCGCATCGTTGACGATGTGCTCGCGGATCGCTTTCAAACGCGGGCTCGGCGGCAGGTATTCGCCGGCGCCGAAGCCCAGCGTGCCGTCGCCTTCGATCTGGAAGTAATAGGTCGGGCCCGCACCCGCGCTCGGACGGCGCTTGTCGTTCGGCGCGATGCCGGCCGAAAAGCGCGTTTTGTACGGCGTCTTGTCGTTGGAAAAGCGGATGTCGCGGTTGATGCGGAACATCGCCTTTTTCGGATCGCAGGCGGCAACCTGACGGTCGAATTTCGCCAATTCCCGGATCAATTGGCTGACCACATCATGGAACTCTTCGCGCAGGATGTCGTAGCGCGGTTTGTTCATGATGAACCAGGGGCGGCTGTTGTTGTCTTTGAGTTCGGTGAGGTATTGGGTCAGGTCCCGCAGGTGCATGGAAAGTCCGAAAAAGAAGAATTATTGGCGCTGGCGCGGGCGTTTTCCGACAGTCACGTCGACCGTGGATTCGCGGTTCTCGCGCATCAACTTGAGTGTGGCCCTGGCGCCCGGTTCCAGCTGGGCCACCAGGTTCAGCATCTCCCCGGTATTTGCCACCGGCTTGCCTTCGACGGCCAGCAGGATGTCGCCCGGGCGCACGCCGGCACGGTCGGCCGGGCCGTTGCGCACCACGCCGGCGATGATCGCCCCGCTCTGGCGCCCGAGGCCGAAGCTGGTGGCCAGCTCGGGCGTGATGTCCTGGGATTCGATGCCGATCCAGCCGCGCACCACCTGCCCGTGCTTGATGATCGATTCCAGCACCGTGCGCGCGGTGGACACCGGAATGGCAAAGCCGATACCGATCGAGCCGCCGGTCTGGGAATAGATCGCCGAATTGATGCCCAGCAAATTGCCGTGGGTATCGACCAGGGCCCCGCCCGAGTTGCCGAAGTTGATCGCCGCGTCGGTCTGGATGAAATTCTCGAAATGGTTGATGTGCAGGTTGTTGCGCCCCACGGCCGAGATGATGCCCATGGTCACGGTCTGGCCGACACCGAAGGGATTGCCGATGGCCAGCACCACATCGCCGACACGCGCCTCGTCGGGCTGGCCCAGCACCATCACCGGCAGGTCGCGCTCCTTGATGCGGATCACAGCCAGGTCGGTCTCGGGGTCGGTGCCGACGATTTTCGCTGCCGCCTTGCGTCCATCGGCCAGGCCGACTTCGATGGCGTCCGCGCCCTCGACCACGTGGTTGTTGGTGACGATATAGCCTTCGCCGCTGACGATCACACCCGAGCCGAGGCTGGCCAGTTGTTCCTGCGGCGGCAGGCGGTCGCCGAAGAAGCGGCGGAAGAAGGGATCTTTCAGGATCGGATGCGCTTCGCGCGAAGCCTTGCTAGTGAGGATGTTCACCACCGCCGGCATGGCGCGCCCGGCCGCTTCGCGGTAGCTGCCGGAAGCGGGCACGGCTGGCGCCTGCAGCACCGGCACCGTCTTGGCGCCGGGGCCGACCGGTACCTGCAGCGGCGCCGTGCGGCCCAGCCAGTCGGGCCGGAAGACGCTCAGGACGAAATAGATCGCCAGCACGATCGTGACGGCCTGGGCGAAGAGCAGCCACAGGCGTCGCGCCGTGCCCGGGGTAGTCGTGGTGGCGAGGTCTTTCACTGTGTCGGCGGTTCGGTTTTGCGCAGGGAATCCCGGATCTCACGGAGCAACAGGATGTCTTCCGGCGTGGCTGGCGCCTTGGCCACTTCGTCGGGTGCGACGCGCTGGCGTAAACGGTTCATCAGGCGCACCATCTGGAAAATGATGAAGGCGAGGATGATGAAATTCAGGAGAATCGTAAGGAAATTACCGTAAGCGATAACCGCCCCGGCTTTCTTGGCTTCCGCCAGTGCCAATGTCGTGCCCTGGTTATTCAAGGGAATGTAGTAATTCGCGAAATCGAGGCCGCCAAACAAGCGGCCGATGGGTGGCATGATCACGTCCTGCACCAGCGAATCGACAATGCGTCCAAAGGCGCCACCGATGATCACGCCCACCGCAAGGTCGACCACATTGCCACGCATGGCAAATTTCTTGAACTCTTCCATCATCGCCATTTTGACACTCCCATTGTTATTGAAAAAGCTGTAAGCGATGATACCGCAAGGGCTTCGATGCCGTTCGCACGCCCGGGTTCCGCCGTCTCCTCACGCAAAATGCATATTCGGTGCAGTGCAGCATGGACAAATCGTCTCACCACTACCCCGTTTGCAATATTTTTTCTCCAATAAAGATTGCCATTCACATATAATTTTGTGTTGCTGCAAGCTCTTTATTGATTCTAAAGTTTCGTAATTTCACGGAGTGGGGTTGGTATGAGTAATGAAAAGCAGGTCGATACAGGCCGGCGCGGCTTGCTGGTTGCCACATGCGCGGCCGGTGGGGTCGTCGGTGTCGCCACGGCGGGCGCCCTGGTCAGCACGTTCCAGCCATCCGAGCGCGCCAAGGCGGCCGGCGCTCCGGTCGAAGTGGATATCTCCGACGTCAAGCCGGGCGAAATGAAAGTCGTGGAATGGCGCGGCAAACCGGTGTGGATCTTGCGCCGCACGCCGGAAATGATGGCCAGCCTGCCGAAGAACGACCCGCTGCTCGCCGATCCGAATTCCGAAAAGATCTACCAGCTCGACATGCCGGACTACGCGAAGAACGAGTTCCGCGCCCGGCCTGAGCACAAGGAAGTGCTGGTTACCGTGGGCATTTGCTCGCACCTGGGCTGCTCGCCCTCCTCGCGTTTCTCCGAAGGCCCCCAGCCTAACCTGCCGGACAACTGGCACGGCGGCTTCCTTTGCCCCTGCCACGGTTCGACCTTCGACCTGGCCGGCCGCGTGTTCCAGAACAAGCCCGCCCCGACCAACATGGATGTTCCTCCTTACATGTACTTGTCGGATAACCGCATCGTGATCGGCAAAGACGAAAAAGGGGAGGCATAACATGGGCGGCCCGTTCAAGGAAACCAAACTGCCGGCCACCGCGCCGGTTGGCCACAAGGCGCTGGCCTGGGTCGACGACCGCTTCCCGCTGTCGAAACTCTGGAACGACCAATGGGGCAAGTACTACGCCCCGAAAAACTTCAATATCTGGTATTTGTTCGGTTCGCTGGCCATGCTCATTTTGGTCATGCAGATCATTACCGGCATCTTCCTGACCATGCACTACAAGCCGGACGCCAACCTGGCCTTCGGCAGTGTCGAATACATCATGCGTGAAGTGCCGTGGGGCTGGCTGGTGCGCTACATGCACTCGACCGGCGCCTCGATGT
Source organism: Massilia sp. YIM B02769 (assembly GCF_030411995.1). Classification (GTDB taxonomy): domain Bacteria; phylum Pseudomonadota; class Gammaproteobacteria; order Burkholderiales; family Burkholderiaceae_D; genus Telluria. Next base: position 502,734 of record NZ_JASNRC010000001.1, on the reverse strand, counting down.
TCTTCATCGTCGTCTACCTGCATATGACCCGCGGGCTGATCTACGGTTCCTACCGCAAGCCGCGCGAGTTGATCTGGCTCTTCGGTTTCGCGATTTTCCTGTGCCTGATGGCCGAAGCCTTCTTCGGTTACCTGCTGCCATGGGGCCAAATGTCGTACTGGGGCGCCCAGGTGATCGTGAACCTGTTCGGTGCGATTCCTGTCATCGGCCCGGACTTGTCGCTGTGGATCCGTGGTGATTATGTGGTGTCGGATGCAACCCTGAACCGCTTCTTCGCCTTCCACGTGATTGCCCTGCCGCTGGTGCTGCTGGGCCTGGTAGCGGCCCACCTGATCGCGCTGCACGAAGTCGGTTCGTCGAATCCGGACGGCATCGAGGTCAAGGACAACATCGGTCCGGACGGCCATCCGGTGGACGCGATTCCGTCGCATCCTTACTACTCGACGAAAGACTTCTTCGGCGTCTCGGTGTTCCTGCTGATTTTCTCGGCGGTCGTGTTCTTCGCGCCTGAGATGGGCGGCTACTTCCTGGAGTACAACAACTTCATCCCGGCCGATTCGATGAAGACCCCGCCGCACATCGCGCCGACCTGGTACTTCACGCCCTTCTACTCGGTGCTGCGTGCTACCACGGCCGACTTCATGTACGTGCTGATGGGTGCGATCGCCCTGTACGTGATCTTCATCTGGCTGAAGTCGCGCCTGGCCTTCCGCACGAAAGTCATCGTGGCCGCGATTGCCCTGTTGATCATCATCGGCATGCTGCCGCAGGTGCTGGAAGCGAAATTCTGGGGCGTGGTGCTGTTCGGTTCGTCGGTGGTGATCATCGCCCTGCTGCCGTGGCTGGATCACTCGCCGGTGAAATCGATCCGCTACCGTCCGGACTGGCACAAGTGGGTGTATGCCGTGTTCGGCATCTCGTTCGTTGCGCTCGGCTACCTGGGTACCCAGCTGCCGACCCCGGCGTATACGATCATTTCGCAAGTGTGCACCCTGCTGTACTTCAGCTTCTTCCTCCTGATGCCATGGTGGAGCGCCGCCGGCCGGTTCAAGCCGGTGCCGACGCGCCTGACCTTCACGCCGCACTGATTGCCACCGGATAAAGGACAACCATGAACTTCACGAAGAAACTGATCGCGGTCCTGGCCCTGGTGCCAGGGCTGGTTTTCGCGGCCGAGGGCGGCTTCCCGCTCGACCGTGCACCGGAACGCCACGATATGGCCTCGCTGCAAAACGGCGCCAAATTGTTCGTCAACTATTGCCTGAACTGCCACTCGGCAAACGCCATGCGTTACAACCGCCTGCGCGACCTGGGCTTGTCGGACGACCAGATCCGCAACAATCTGTTGTTCTCAGCCGACAAAGTGGGCGAGATGATGACGACGGCCATGCGCCCGGCCGATGCCAAGTCCTGGTTCGGCGCCGTGCCGCCGGATTTGTCGGTGATCGCGCGCGCCAAGGCCTCGCCGGCCGGCAGCGGCGCCGATTACCTGTACACCTACCTGCGCACTTTCTACAAGGACGATACCCGTCCGACCGGCTGGAACAACATGGTGGTGCCGAACGTGGCCATGCCGCATGCGATGTGGCAGCTGCAGGGCATCCGCACGCCGAACATGGAAGACGCGCCGGACCCGCACGAGGCCGGCAAGACCATCCACAAGTTCGCCGGCTGGAAGCAGGTGGCGCCCGGAACGATGTCTGCTACCGAGTTCGACACCGCGACGGCCGACCTGGTTGCATACCTGAACTGGATGGCTGAGCCAGCGCAAGGAACCCGCAAGAAGCTGGGTGTTATCGTGCTGATTTTCCTGTCGATTTTCGCGTTCCTGGCCTGGCGTTTGAACGAGTCGTACTGGAAAGATGTGAAGTAAATTCGTTTTCATTGCCCGCTTGGCTATAATACGGGCAATCATTTTTCGGGGTGAGTCGCTCGGCGCTTCACCCCTTTGTGTCTTAAGGAACGAAAAACCATGATGGTTCTCTACTCCGGCACCACGTGCCCGTTCTCCCAACGCTGCCGCCTGGTCCTGTTCGAAAAGGGCATGGACTTCGAGGTGCGCGACGTCGACCTGTTCAACAAGCCAGAAGACATCTCGACGATGAATCCGTACGGCCAGGTCCCGATCCTGGTCGAGCGCGAACTGATCCTGTACGAATCGAACATCATCAACGAGTACATCGATGAGCGCTTCCCGCATCCGCAACTGATGCCGGCCGACCCGCTGATGCGCGCCCGTGCCCGCCTGATGCTGTTCAACTTCGAGAAAGAGCTGTTCGTCCACGTGCACGTCCTGGAAAGCGACCGCAACAAGACGAACGAAAAGGCCCACGACAAGGCCCGCGCCGAAATCCGCGACCGCCTGACCACGCTGGCCCCGCTGTTCCTGAAGAACAAGTACATGCTGGGCGACGAGTTCTCTATGCTCGACGTGGCCATCGCGCCGCTGCTGTGGCGTTTGGACCACTACGGCATCGAACTGTCGAAGACCGCGGCCCCGCTGATGAAGTACGCCGAGCGCATCTTCTCGCGCCCTGCCTACATCGAAGCGCTGACGCCGTCGGAAAAGGTGATGCGCCGTTAATACGGTCTGGCCGGGTGAGCTGGTCTTGCTCGGTTCTTTGAAGCGCCAGCCTGCGACGCCGTTTGGCGAATCGCAGTAGACTGGCGCCTCGCCTATGCGCGTGGGATAAGCCATCGTTGGCTCGCCCGGCGCCGTGTCCACGCACTTTGCGGACAAACTGATTTCATTTGCACATGTCTGACATCTCCACCAAGCCTTATTTGCTGCGCGCCATCTACGAATGGTGCACCGACAGCGGTTTCACGCCTTATCTTGCGGTGAAGGTCGACGCGGCCACCACGGTTCCGATGGAATACGTGCGCAAGGGCGAGATCATTCTCAACATCAGCTACGGCGCCACCTCGGGCCTGAAGATGGACAACGACGCGATCCACTTCCGCGCCCGTTTCGCCGGCGTGTCGCGCGAGCTCTACGTGCCGGTGCAAAATGTCCTGGCGATCTATGCCAACGAGAATGGCCAAGGCATGGCCTTCGATGTGAGCACCACGGCAGCCGAGATGCCGGCGCCGGACGCCGATGCATCCGCCCCGGCAACCGCACCGGCCCTGTCGGCAGTGCCCGACAGCAGCCCGGACACCGCGCCAGCGGAAGCGTCGTCGGCCCCGGACAACGGCGGCGACGAGCCGCCGAAAAAAGGCGGACGCCCAACGCTGACGCGGATTAAATAGCGGTATAATCCCAGCCGTACAGATTACGCCGGCTTAGCTCATTTGGTAGAGCAGTTGATTTGTAATCATCAGGTGGCCAGTTCGAAACCGGCAGCCGGCACCAGACACCGCAGCAAGCGCAAAAAGCCCAGCCTTCATGGTTGGGCTTTTTGCTTTGTGGCCCTGCACTCTGAATGTGCGTTATGCAATTTTGTGTGAGCTTTTAGGCATTTCCTCAAAGATATACTTCTTCCGATATCCACCTCACGCCCAGCCATGAAAAAGACCCCTGTTGCCGTTGCCGCCGCCGCCCTCCTCGCCCTCAGCAGCTATGCCAGCCCCTACTGGACCCTGCACCAGATGAAGACGGCCATCGCCGAAAAAGACGCCGACGGTTTGTCCGAACACATCGACTTCCCTGCCCTGCGCGAGAGCTTCAAGAGCCAGATGATGACGATGATGAAGGAGCGCATGGCATCGGCCGAGATGGCGAACAATCCGTTTGCCGCCGTGGGGCAGATGATGGGCGCCGCCCTGGTCAACCAGTTGGTGGATGCCGCCGTGTCGCCGGCCGGCGTGATGGCCATGATGGAGGCCGGCAAGGTCAAGCCTGGCGCCCGTCCGGCATCCGAAGCGCGCCAGGACGCCGCGAAGGAAAGCCTCGATTACTCGGTCGACTACCGCGGCTGGAGCAAGGTGGCGGTCTCGACGTCCCAACAGGATGCCGGTAAGTTCATCCTCAAGCGCACCGGCCTCTGGAGCTGGCAGCTGGGCGCCCTCGAACTGCCGGAATCGGTGCTGGACGCGTCGAACTGACGCCCATCGCAGCACGCTGAACAGGCGGCCAGCAGCGCCGCCCCGGCACCATCTTCACGCGCCGCGCACAAGCGGCGCGATCGCCTGCACCAATCCTGTGCAGCGTTTCCCCAGTATTCCTCCTTCACCGGCGCTGTCACGCGCGGCACGCTTCTTGCTGACCTATCGGCAATGAACGACCGCCTGGCCCTGCCCTCCCTCTCCGCCGATTCCCGCACCCGCTGGGAAGCGAGCCTGCGCCTTGGCTTCGTGGCGCGCGCGGGCGCCACCATCCTGGCCGACCGCAGTCACACCGGGCCGCTGCGCATGCAAAAGCCGCTGTATCCCGAAGACGCGTCCGTCTGCCATGCCGTGATCGTGCACCCGCCCGGCGGCGTGGTCGGCGGCGATGCCCTCGATATCGGCATCACGGCCGGTGACGGCGCACACGCCCTGCTCACCACACCCGGCTCTGGCAAGTGGTACCGCGCGAACGGCCGTTCTTCACGCCAGGACGTGCGCATCGACGTGCAGGACAAGGCAAGCGTCGAATGGCTGCCGCAAGAGACGCTGTTCTACCGTGAGGCCGAGGTCGAGATGACGCACGAGGTGACGCTGGCGGCAAATGCGCGCTACATCGGCAGCGAAGTCCTGTGCTTCGGGCGCACCGCCTCCGGTGAGACTTTTGATAGCGGCACGATCAAACAAACCACGCGCATCCGGCGTGAAGGAAAGCTGGTCTGGCACGAGCAGGGGGAGATCGACGGCGCCGGCCCCGGCATGCACAGCCCGTTCGGCCTGGGCGGGCATACCGTCTGCGCCACCTTCATCGCCTGCGGCGCCACGCTCGACGCCAGCCAGATGCGCCAGCTGCGCGAGGAGATCGACGTGCATGGCCGCTGCGGCGCCACCCAGCTGCCGCAGCTCGTGGTGGTGCGCCATCTGGGCCGCTCGAGCGAGGCGGCGCGCGCGGTGATGGTCGCGGCCTGGCGCCGCCTGCGTCCGGTGCTGCTGGGGCGCGACGCCGTCATTCCCCGCCTGTGGCATACCTGAGAGGACAGCATGGAACTCACACCACGCGAAAAGGACAAGCTCCTGATCTTCACCGCTGCCCTGCTGGCCGAGCGCCGCAAGGGACGCGGCCTGAAACTGAATTATCCGGAAGCCGTGGCCTACATCTCGGCCGCGATCATGGAAGGTGCGCGCGACGGCAAGACCGTGGCCGAGCTGATGAGCGAAGGCACGCGCATCCTCTCGCGCGACGAGGTGATGGAGGGCGTGCCCGAGATGATCCCCGACGTGCAGGTCGAGGCCACCTTCCCCGACGGCAGCAAGCTCGTCACCGTGCACCAGCCCATCGTCTAGGAGACGCCCATGATTCCAGGTGAACTGCTGGTCGAACCCGGCGAACTCGAACTGAATGTCGGCCGCGTGACCGTCGTGGTCGAGGTGGCGAACGGCGGCGACCGGCCGATCCAGGTCGGCTCGCACTACCACTTCTATGAGACCAATCCGGCGCTGCGTTTCGAGCGCGCCCGCGCCTACGGCATGCGCCTGGATATCCCGGCCGGCACTGCGGTGCGCTTCGAGCCAGGCCAGGTGCGCACCGTCACCTTGATCGCATTGAGCGGCGAGCGCATCGTCCATGGCTTCAATGCGCTGGTGTCCGGCCCCTTGCTGGAGAACGCGCCATGAGCCGCATCGGACGCCAGGCCTATGCCGAAATGTACGGCCCGACCACGGGCGACCGCATCCGCCTGGCCGACACGGGCCTGGTGATCGAGATCGAACGCGACTACGCCATCTACGGCGAGGAAGTGAAATTCGGCGGCGGCAAGGTGATCCGCGACGGCATGGGCCAGTCGCAGCGCATGCATGCCGACGTCATGGACACGGTGATCACGAACGCGGTCATCGTCGATCACTGGGGCATCGTGAAAGCCGACATCGGCATCAAGGACGGCATGATCGCGGCGATCGGCAAGGCCGGCAACCCGGACATCCAGCCCGGCGTGACGATCGTGATCGGCGCGGCCACCGAGATCATCGCCGGCGAAGGCATGATCATCACTGCCGGCGGCATCGACAGCCACATTCACTTCATCTGCCCGCAGCAGATCGAGGAAGCGCTCATGAGCGGGGTAACGACGATGCTGGGCGGCGGCACCGGGCCGGCGGTGGGCACGGCGGCCACCACCTGCACGCCGGGGCCCTGGCACATCCATTCGATGCTGCAGGCGGCCGAGGCCTTTCCGATGAACCTGGGCTTTTTCGGCAAGGGCAATGCGAGCCAGCCGGAACCCCTGGTCGAGCAGGTGCAGGCAGGCGTCATCGGCCTGAAACTGCACGAGGACTGGGGCACGACGCCGGCTGCGATCGACACCTGCCTCGGCGTGGCCGAGCGCATGGACATCCAGGTGGCGATCCACAGCGATACCCTGAACGAAGCGGGTTTTCTGGAGCATACGCTGGCCGCCTTCAAGGGCCGCACTATCCACACCTTCCACACCGAAGGCGCGGGCGGCGGCCATGCGCCGGACATCATCGCCGCCGTCGGCCAGGCCAACGTGCTGCCTTCGTCCACCAACCCCACGCGCCCCTACACCGTCAACACGCTCGACGAGCACCTCGACATGCTGATGGTCTGCCACCACCTGGACGCCTCGATTGCCGAGGACATCGCATTCGCCGAATCGCGCATCCGGCGCGAGACCATCGCCGCCGAGGACATCCTGCACGACCTGGGTGCGATCTCGATGATGTCGTCGGATTCGCAGGCCATGGGCCGCGTCGGCGAAGTGATCCTGCGTACCTGGCAGACCGCGCACAAGATGAAGCTGCAGCGCGGCGCCCTGCCTGGCGACAGCGACCGCCACGACAATGCCCGCGTCAAGCGCTACGTCGCCAAGTACACGATCAACCCGGCCATCACCCACGGTATCGCGCATGCGGTGGGCTCGATCGAGCCTGGCAAGATCGCCGACCTGGTGCTGTGGAAGCCGGCCTTCTTCGGCGTCAAGCCGTCGATGATTTTGAAGGGCGGGATGATCGCGGCGGCCCAGATGGGCGATCCGAACGCATCGATCCCGACGCCGCAGCCGGTGCACACGCGCTTGATGTTCGGCGCCTTTGGGCGGGCCTTGAGCCGGTCTTCGTTCACCTTCGTCTCGCAGGCGGCCTTCGATGCCGGCATCAGGGAACGTTTGGGACTGGCCAAGCCGCTGATCGCGGCACGCGGCATGCGTGGACTCAGTAAAGCGGACATGGTCCACAACGACGCCACGCCGCACATGCAGGTCGACCCCGAAACCTACGAGGTGCGCGCCGACGGCGTGCTGCTCACCTGCGAACCGGCACGCGAGCTGCCGCTGGCGCAGCGCTACTTCCTGTTCTGAGAGACCCATCATGCTGACCCTGCACACCAAGATCGATGGACCGGCGCCGGTGGATGGCGAGCTGGTGCTGCCCTTCCACCTGCGCGAAAAAAGCCGCCTGCGCGCGGCCTTGAAGAGCGGCGAGGAAGTGGCCGTACTGCGCCCACGCGGCACGGTGCTGCGCGGCGGCGACCTGCTGCAGGGTGAAGGCGGGCGCGTGGTGCGCGTCGTGGCCGAGCTTGAATCCGTGTACCGCGTCGAACACGCGCAGGAAAACGGCCTGCTGCGCTGCGCCTTCCATCTCGGGAACCGCCATACCCAGACCGAAGTGGGCCGGGGCTGGCTGCGCATCCGCGCCGATGCCGTGCTGCGCGAGATGCTGGTCGGTCTCGGCGCCCAGGTAAGCGAGGAACTGGCTGCCTTCGAGCCGGAAGCCGGGGCCTATGGCGGCGGACACCATCACGGCGAGTCGCATCCGCTGGCGCCGGTACCGCTGCGCCAGAAGATCCACCGTCCCTCGGACTTGCCATGATCGCCAGCGCCGCCCTGCTTCGCCTGCTGCAGCTGGCAAGTCCTTCGTTGCCGATCGGCGCCTACAGTTATTCGCAAGGGCTGGAGAGTGCCATCGACGAGGGCACGGTGACGGACGCGGCAAGTGCGCAGCGCTGGATCGCCGCGCAGCTGCTTGAAGTGGTCGGGCGTTTCGATGCGCCGCTGCAGTGGCGCTTGCTGTGCGCCTTTGCCGCCCGCGATGCGGTCGCCGCCACGTACTGGAGCGAGCGCTGGCTGGCCGCACGCGACACGGCCGAGCTGCGCGCCGAGACCGTCCAGATGGGCTATTCGCTGCGCCAGCTGCTGGCGGCGCTGCTGGAAGAGCGGCCGGATACCGATCCGGCCTTATTGGCGATGCTGGACGCGGCCGGACTGTCGCTGCCTTCCGCCTATGCCTGCGCGGCCGCGGCGTTCGAGGTGCCGCCCATCGCCGCCCTGCTCGGCTCCGTGTTTGCCTGGGCCGAGAACGCGGTGTTGGTGTGCGTGAAGACGGTGCCGCTGGGCCAGGTGGCGGGCCAGAAGATGCTGCTGTCGCTCGGCGCCACGGTCGATGCGGTGGCGCGCGCGGCCCAGGACATGCCGGATGCCGCGCTGTCGAACTGGGCGCCGGGCTTTGCCCTGCTGTCGATGCGGCATGAAGTGCAGTACAGCCGCCTGTATCGATCCTAGATAAGGAAATCACCATGGAAAAAAACCTGCTGCGCGTCGGGATCGGCGGACCGGTCGGCTCCGGCAAGACGGCCCTGTGCGAGATGCTGTGCAAGGCGATGCGCGAGCGCTACGAGATGGCCGTCATCACCAACGATATCTACACGCGCGAGGACATGGAGATCCTGCTGCGCGCCGACGCCCTGCCGGCCGAACGCCTGATGGGCGTGGAGACCGGCGGCTGCCCGCACACGGCGATCCGCGAGGATGCCTCGATCAACCTGGAAGCGATCGCGCGCATGAGCGCCGACTTCCCGCAACTGGACCTGATCCTGATCGAGTCCGGCGGCGACAACCTGGCGGCCACCTTCAGCCCCGAACTATCGGACCTGACGATCTATGTGATCGATGTGGCCGGCGGCGAAAAGATCCCGCGCAAGGGCGGGCCGGGCATCACGCGCTCGGACCTGCTGGTCATCAACAAGACCGACCTGGCGCCGCACGTGGGCGCGAACCTCGAGGTCATGCGCGCGGATGCGGCACGCATGCGCGGCAAGCGTCCTTTCGTGTTCGCCAGTTTGCGCCATGGCGAAGGCGTGGACGCGATCGTCGATTTCATCCGCCACGAAGGCTTGCTCGATGCGGGCCGTTAAATTTTTACCACCAACCCAAGGAGCCGTCATGCCGTTTTCCCTGCGCCGTTTTGCCCCCGTTGCCGCCATCATGCTGGCGATCTGCGTTGCCGTACTGGGCGCCGGTCCTGCCCAGGCCCATGACACCGGCGTGCCGCACCTGATCCACGAGTACGAAGGCTGGGTTGCGCTGGCGGTCGTGGTGCTGGCCGCAACCGGCGCCGCCCTGCTGGTGCGCCGCGCGCTGCGCCGCTGAGCGCCAGTGCCGGCTGGCCCGGCAGGCGTTTTCAGCGCTTCGTGACGCCGTTCGTGCAGCCTGTCGCACGGGCCGCGCCGCGCGTGGAGGACGGCATTACAGTGCCATCATCCCAACACGCACGGAGACGATCATGAACAAGCTGCTCGGCACGACCCTGGTGGCCACGGCCCTGATGCTGGCCGCCGGCGGCGCCCTCGCCGAAGAAATCCGCGAAGCACGCGCAGTCGATGCCCGCGTCAGCCGCATCAAGCTCGACGGCGTGGTCGACCTGGTGGTGCGCCAGGGCGCCAGGCCTTCGCTCGTGATTGCCGGCGAACGCGCCGACGTGGCGCGCGTGACCACGCGCCAGCATGGCGACACGCTGGAAATCGACACCGAACGCCGCAACAACATCATCGGCCGCCGTCCGAAGCTGCGCGCCGAGCTGACCGTGCCCAACCTGGCTGAGCTGAACTCGGAAGGCGTGGGCGCCAGCACGGTCAGCGGCTTCGGCGGCGACAGCATCGTGCTGAACCTGGAAGGCGCCGGCGCCATGACCATGCAGGGCAATTACCGCAAGGTCGATGCGCGCCTGGGCGGTGTCGGCAGCATGACCATCGATGCCGGCAAGGCCGAGCGCATGGACCTGGCACTGGGCGGCGCCGGCCAGCTGGCCGTGTCGGGCCAGACCAGGACCCTGCGTGCGACGCTGGATGGCGTTGGCAACCTCGACGCCGGCAAGCTGCGCGCCGAATCCGTCGACCTCGATCTCAGCGGGCTTGGCGGCGCCACGGTGTATGCCAGCGCGTCCGCCAATCTGAACCTGAGCGGCATGGGCTCGGCCACGGTGTACGGCAAGCCGGCCCAGCGCCGGGCCAGCGCCGACGGCATGGGCAAGGTCAGCTGGCGCTGAGCGGATTCATGCGCTCCCGGAGCGGCGATGACTTTGCCCTGGGAATGGCGTTGAATCCGCCCGTATCGTGTACTACTTGAGGACGGTGTTATTGCGCACCTCGCGCACGCCCTTGACCTCGCGCGCCAGCTGCACCGCCTTCTGTGCGCTTTCGCGCGATTCGACGAAACCGCTGAGCTGGACCGTGCCCTTGAAGGTATCGACCTTGACTTCGGTGGCCTTCACGGTGGGATCGGCGGCAAACGCGGCCTTGACCTTGCTGGTGATGACGGCGTCGTCGATGTATTCGCCGGTGCCCTGGCGGTGCGCGGTGGGTGCGCAGGCGGCCAGGCCAAGTACGGCGGCAGTGACGAGGATGGTAGTGAAACGCTGTGCAATTTTCATGGCAACGCTCCTGTAAATGAGACGATATCGCCCCATTTTCGGGTTGGCGTGCAAACTGCGTTTGATACGTAGCAAAGGTGCCGGAGACGGACGGCGTCAGGGCGCCTTGGCCAGCGCGGCAATGGCAAGGGGACGCGCATCGGCCGGGGCCGCCGGACGCAGCACCAGCTTGCCGCGCGCCATGTCTTGCCCGATGACCAGGCGCACGTCGACGGGCCGGGTGCTGTCGACCTGTACCAGCGCCACGCCACCGAACTGTCCCGTCATGCGTCCGGCCAGGAGCGCGGCGACGTCGCGGTAGGCGGCGCCGTGTTCGATGCGCGTGCGTTGTACCTTGAAGCCGGGTTCGTTGCTCAGGCGCGTGACCAGCAGGTCGCCGCCGACCTGGCGCGACAGTGCGCGCGCCATGCCGGTCACCCCGTTGCCGTTGCGAATTTCCAGCAGGACCGCTTCCGGGCGTTTGCGCGGCCGCGACGGCAGCGGCTGGGGCGGTAGCCCGGCCGGCAGTTCCTGGGCCAGGGCGCGCAGCGAGGGAATACGGCGCAGCGTGAGGGTGCCGTCGGCGGCGGCCAGCACCTGGGTCGCGGCCCACTCCGGGTCGGGACGTGGCGCCTCGACCGCGGCCTGGATCGCCGCCACGGCGCTGCCGCCGGCGGCCGTGTAATCGCTGCGGAAATCGTGCTGTTGCAAGGCGCTGGCCTGGCGGAACATCAGCTCGGCGCGCTCGTGCTGCCCCATGCGGCGCAGGGTTTCGCCGAGGTTGTGCCAGGCGCGTCCGTTCAACGGATCGAGCAGGCAGGCTTTTTCCAGTGCCGTGACGGCTTGGGCGTGGTCGCCGCCGAGCAGGTAGGCATAGCCGAGATTGGCAAACAGGTAGGCGCCGCCGGGGCCGGAATCGGGCTTCAGCTCCGCGGTCAAGGCGCGCCAGATCGGGATCGCCTGCGCGAAGTCGCCCTGGCGGGCGTAGGCGGCGGCCAGGGCGTTGCGGGCGCGTACGTGCCGCGGGTCGGCAGCCAGGACGGCGCGGTAGGCCTGCACCGCTTCCGGATAGCGTCCGGCAAGGTGATGGGCGCGGCCCTGGCCGTAGGCATATTCGGCATCCGGGCCGGCCTGGGTTTCCGGCTGGCGGGCGAGGTCGGCGCAGGCGAGCAGCAGCGCGCCGGCGCAGACGACCGACAGGTTCTTGATGATGCTGCGAGGTTTCATGGTCAGGCTCCTGGAAGGATCAGCGCGTGCCGGCGACATGCGAAAGGGTGCGGGTGAGCTGGATGACGGCCGGGCCCATCAGCACCATCAGCAGCGTCGGGAAAATGCAGAAGATGAGCGGGAACAGCAGCTTCAGGCCGATCTTCGCGGCGCATTCCTCGGCCAGCAGGCGGCGCTTGTTGCGCAGGTTGTCGGAATACACGCGCAGCGAATCGCCGACGCTGGTGCCGAAGCGCTCGGACTGGATCAGCATCGCCACCAGCGTGTCGACGTCGTCGACGCCGCTGCGCAGCGCGAAATTGCGCAGCGCCTTTTCCTTGCTGAAGCCGGCGCGCATTTCCATCAGCACGATCTGGAGTTCATGGGCCAGCGTCACGCTCTTGATGTGGATTTCGCCGGCCACCTTCACGAACGCCCGTTCCAGGCTCAGGCCCGCTTCGACGCAGACGGTCAGCAGGTCGAGGGCGTCGGGCAGGGTCTCGAAGATCTCGCGCTTGCGGCGCCCGGCGATGCGCTCCAGGATCATGTTCGGCAGGTAGTAGCCGACCGTGGCCGTGAGCAGCAGCAGGAACAGCAGCTTGCCGCCGGCCAGCGTGATCACCGAAAACGCGACCAGGATGCCGACGATGGCCGGTCCGAGCAGCGCCAGCACGGTCTTCGACGCGAAGAACAGGGTCGGCGCCACCGGGTTGCGCCAGCCCGCATTCATGAAGCGGGTGCGCAGCGCCGACTTTTCCCAGCCTTCCTCGGGAATCGACAGCTTGGTCAGCGGCTGGGTCACCTTGGCCACTTTCTCGACCCAGCCGTTCGATTCGAGCTGGGTGGGTTCCGACTTGCCGATGAAGCGGCGCAGCCGGGTGCGCAGGGCAACCGGGGCGAACAGCGCCATGGCCAGCCCGGCCAGCGCGCAGACGATCGCAAAGACGATCAGGAGGAAAGTCAGTTGGGCGGCTTGCATGGCGGCTCCTCAGATGCGGATGCGGATGATGCGGCGCAGCCAGACCACGCCGAACAGGATCATCCCGGCCGCGTACCAGAGCAGGCGTATGCCGCTCGGATCGGTCCACAGCATGGACACGTATTTCGGATTCACGATGGTCAGCACCAGGGCCACGCCGAACGGCAGCAGGCCGAGGATCCAGGCCGACATGCGCCCTTCCGCCGACAGCACGCGCACCTGGGCCGCCAGCTTCAGGCGGCCGCGGATGATGGTGCTGATGTTGCCGAGGATCTCGGCCAGGTTGCCGCCGGATTCGCGCTGGATCAGCACCGCGATAATCAGGTAGCGCAGGTCGGTCAGCGGAATGCGCGCGGCCATGTTGTGCAGCGCTTCGCCCATCGGCACGCCATAGTTGATTTCCTCGCGCGCGATGCGGAATTCGCCGCTGAGCGGCTCCGGCAGCTCGTTGCCGACGATTTGCAGCACGTTCGTGAACGAGTGGCCGGCGCGCAGCGCACGCGCGATGAAGTCGGCGGCATCGGGCAGCTGGTGCTCGATGCGGCGCAGGCGCCGCGTGCGGGCGCGCCGCAGCAGCATCCAGGGTACGCCGCAGGCCAGCAGCGCCAGCACCAGGCGCAGCGGCAGCGGCACCGGCCAGCGCGCCATCAACAGCAGGGCCGCCAGCAGCGCCGCCAGCGAGCAGCCGAGGAAGCGGTCGACCACCAGCTTGCTGCCGGCCTGCACCAGCAGCGCGTCGAGCCGCTTCAGCACCGGTATTGCGTGCAGCAGGCGGTCGATGGTGTCGTTGCTGCTGAAGCGGCGCTGCTTCAGGATCGAAATCCGCTCGCCCGAACGCCCGCCCCCGCCCGACATCACCTGCAGGCGGCGCGCCACACGCTGCGCGGCCTTGCCGTGGGTGCTCGACCACCACAGCCAGACGCCTTCGATCAGCAGGATCACGGCAGCGAACAGGAAGACGGTGAAACTGTAGAAGATGACATCCATGGTGCGGCTCCATTGCAGGCGCGGCCTGCCCGGTTCATTGGAAGATGCGGTCGGGGTCGAAGGTGTCGTCGGGGATGGCGGCGCCGTACATCTTGAGGCGGTCGGCGAAACGCGGCCGCACGCCGGTGGCGCTGAAGTAGCCCTGCACCTTGCCGTCGCGGTCGACCCCGGTCTGCTCGAAACGGAAGATCTCCTGCATCGAGATGATGTCGCCTTCCATGCCGGTGATTTCCTGGATGCTGACCAGCTTGCGGCAGCCGTCGATCAGGCGCGAGGCCTGCACCACCACGGTCACGGCCGAGCAGATCTGCTGGCGGATCGCGCGCGGGGTCAGGTTGACGCCGGCCATGCCGACCATGTTCTCGAGCCGCGCGAGGGCGTCGCGCGGCGTGTTCGAGTGGATCGTGGCGAGCGAGCCTTCGTGGCCGGTGTTCATCGCCTGCAGCATGTCGAGCGCCTCGGGGCCGCGCACTTCGCCCAGGATGATGCGGTCGGGGCGCATGCGCAGCGAGTTCTTGACCAGCGCGCGCTGCGTGACTTCGCCCTTGCCTTCGATGTTCGGCGGCCGCGTTTCCAGGCGCACCACGTGCGGCTGGCGCAGCTGCAGCTCGGCGGCGTCCTCGATGGTGACGATGCGCTCGGTGGCCGGGATGAAGCCGGACAGCAGGTTGAGCAAGGTGGTCTTGCCGCTGCCGGTGCCGCCCGAGATCAGGATGTTGATCTTGGCGACGCCCAGGCCCTGCAGCACCTCGATCATCGGCGGCGTCACGCTTTTGTAGTCGAGCAGGTTCTGTACCGTCAGCGGCGTGGCGCCGAAGCGGCGGATCGACAGCAGCGGGCCATCCACCGCCAGCGGCGGGATGATCGCGTTCACGCGCGAGCCGTCCGGCAGGCGCGCGTCGACCATCGGGCTCGACTCGTCGACGCGGCGGCCCACGCGCGAGACGATCTTCTCGATGATCTTCATCAGGTGCGCGTTGTCGTGGAAGGAGATATCGGTCAGCTCCAGCTTGCCGCGCCGTTCGACGTACACGCGGCTGGCGGTATTCACCAGGATGTCGGACACGGTCGGATCGTTCAGCAGCGGTTCGAGCGGGCCGAAGCCGAGCATCTCGTGCTGGATGTCGAGCACCAGGTTATGGCGCTCGTGCTGGTTGAGGACGATGCGTTCTTCTTCGATGATGCGCTGGATCAGCAGGGCCAGCTCGTGCTTGAACTGCTCGGTGGTCAGGCGTTTCAGGCGCTCCAGGTCGATCCGGTCGAGGATCATCTGGTGCATCGATTTCTTCAGTTCCTGGTAGGCGCCGTTCGGCGCGTCGGCGGGATGGGTTCCGGGACGGCGTTCGTCATCGGACACGGACAGGCGTTCGCGCAGCGACATGGGGACTCCTTTCAGTAATCGTTTTCGCCGCGCCCGAACAGGCGGCCGAGCAGGCCGCGGCTTTCCGGCGCGCGGCGCGCGGTGACCAGTTCGACCAGGTCGGCCAGGCTGCGCGCCGCCGCGCTGGCGCGCGACAGTTCCAGCACCGGCACGCCCTGGTTCACCGAGTCGGTGACGGCGATGTAATCGTTGGGCACGGTGTGCACGACTTCGCAGCCGAGCGCCGCATGCAGGTCGGGCAGGCGCAGGCGTCCGCCCTTTTCGTAGCGGTTGACGATCAGGCGGATGCCGTCGATCGGGTAGCCGAGCGAGCGGAAGATGTCGAGCAGGCGGCGGGCGTCGCGGATGTCGGGCAGCGCCAGCTGCAGCACCGGATAGATGGTGTCGGTGCTGTCGAGCGCGCGCAGCGACACGGCGTCGATCTGGCGCCCGACGTCGAGCACGATGTAGTCGTAGTGCTGGCGCGCCACGCGCAGGATGGCGTCGATGTGTTCGGGCTTGGCTTCCTTGGCCTGCGAGGGGTCGTCGGCCGCCGCCAGCACGCCGAAGCCGCGCGTCACGTGCACCAGGCAGGAATCCAGGAAGGGACCGTCGATGCGCGCGATCTGTTCGCAGACATCGGACAGGGTCATGGTCGGCTTCTGGTCCGACACGTACAGCGCGGCGTCGCCGAACTGGCCATGCAGGTCGATCAGCAGCACCTTCTTCTCGGCCAGCGTCGCCAACGCATAGCCGAAGTTGGTCGAGATGAACGTGGCGCCGCTGCCGCCCTTGCAGGCGATAAAAGCCAGCACCTTGCCCTCGCGCAGCTGGCCGACGCCGGCGGCGGCGGCGATCCGGTCCATCGACTCGTGGAAGGCGCGGTGCGCCAGCGGCAGCTGAAGCACTTCACGCACGCCGGCGCGCATGGCGCGGATCAGGAGCTGGGTATGGTGTTCGCCGGTGAGCAGCATGAATTGCGCCTCCGGATACTGGCGCGCCAGGCGTTCGAGCAGGTCGGCATCGTCGGGCGCCCCGGCGCCGGCGTCGACGATCACCAGGCCCGGCGCTTCGGCCAGGGGGCGGTCGAGCGCTTCGCGCATCGATACGCGGCTGTTGGCGACGTTCAGCGGCGGCACGCGCACCGCGCCCTGCGAGGCGATATCGGCGTACAGCAGGCTGTCGCGGCTGATCAATAGGGCTTTCATGACGATCCTCGTTGAAACTCGGGTTGCGGATGAAGAGGAGGAGGCGAGCGCGCCAGCCGGCGCCGGGCGCGGCGCCGCAGCGTCGCGCCCGCGGGCGTGCACGCTCCCGGCGCACAGGCACGCATCTCCATGCTCACTGCACGCTGCCCATGATCTTGATGACCGGGGCCGGATCCGGCTCGGACTGGGCGAAAGAGCGCTGGTAACGGGCCTGGGCGCCGCGCGCCGCCTGGCCGTCGATGCCGGTCGCCGGATTGGCGTTGGCGCCGTTTTGCGGCGCGATGGTCTGCGCCGCCAGGTTGGCGCGTACCGACGCGCCGAAGTTGCGGTCGAAGCGGGGTGCGGACGAGCAGCCCTGGAACAGCAGCAACGCCGCCACGCACGCGATGGTCTTGCAGGTAGCCATGGCTGCCTCCTATTTGAGTTCGAAACCGTCGACGCTCTGGGCCGGCCGGGCGACCGGCGCGCTTGGCTCAGGCGCCCCTTCGAGCCGCCCGCCCAGCATCAGCGCGGCGCGCGAGGGCGCGCCCACGCGGTCGGTCGGCAGCGCATAACCGGTCTCGGTCAGCGGCTTGACCAGGCGCGCGGTGATCACGAACACCAGTTCGGTGCGCTCCTGCTGGAAGTCGGTGCTGCGAAACAGCGCGCCCAGCACCGGGACTTCGCCGAGCACCGGCAAGCCTTTCAGGTTGGTGGTCATGTTGTTCTTGATCAGGCCACCGATGGCGAAGCTCTGGCCGTCGTACAGCTGGACGGTGGTGCTGGCGCGCCGGGTCGTCACGACCGGCAGGATGGCGCCGCCGGTCAGGCCGGCGGCACTGATGCCGACGCCTTCGCGCGACAGTTCCGATACCTCGGGCGCCACGCGCAGGTTGATGCGCCCGCCGCTGAGCACCGTCGGCGTGAAGCGCAGGCCGACGCCGAATTCCTTTTCTTCGAGCGTGACCTTGTTGTTGTCCTGGGCCACCGGGATGTAGAACTTGCCGCCGGCGAGGAAGCTGCCTTCCTGGCCGCTGATCGCCATCACGTTCGGCTCGGCCAGCACGCGCACCAGGCTGTCCTTGGTTTCGGCATCGAGGCCGAAGCCATTGCCGTTGCTTTTACCGGCACGCAGGCCGCCACCGGTATTCCCGCTCAGGAAATTCGACGCCAGGGCGGCCGCCCAGCTGCCGGACGTGGTGCGCCAGCTGGCGCCGGCCTCGAGGCGTTCGAGCAGGTTCTTCGAGACCTCGGCCACCTTGACTTCGAGCTGCACCTGCTGCGGCGCGCTCACGCTCAACAGGTTCACCACACGCAGGTTGGCGGCATTCATGCCGCCGCTGACGGCGGTGCCCTGGTGTTCCGGTGCCCGTTCCTTCGGCACCGCAGTCATCGGGCGCAACGGTTTGCGCACATAGGCCAGGGCCAGGTCGGCGGCGCGCGCCACGGCGGCCGCGTCGGCCACCGTGCCGCTCAGGATCAGGGAGTCGGCCGCGGCCAGCACCTTGATGTCCTTCTCCTCGGGCATGACGGCGGCCAGCGTGGCCTGCAAGGCGCTCGGGTCCATCGCCACCGTGATGTCGAGCACGCTGCACAGGCCGCTCCGGCCCTGCACGATCATGTTGGTGGTGCCGACGTCGATGCCGGCGATGTACATG
Source organism: Massilia sp. YIM B02769 (assembly GCF_030411995.1). Classification (GTDB taxonomy): domain Bacteria; phylum Pseudomonadota; class Gammaproteobacteria; order Burkholderiales; family Burkholderiaceae_D; genus Telluria. The sequence goes on along the minus strand of NZ_JASNRC010000001.1, from coordinate 484,611 downwards.
GTGTCGGACGCGACCAGCATCGCCTGCACCACCGACGGATTGCCGACGCTGCGGTTCTGCACCGGTTCCGGCAGCCGCATCAGGGTCGACTTGCCCATCTGGAGCGCAACCTGGGCCGGACGCGCGGCCTCGCCGCTGCAGCGCGGACCGGGGTCGGCGCGGGTGCCGGCCGGCGCAGCCTCGGCCTGTGCAACCTGGAGGGCGGGACGCGCCGCCTGCGCCGCGCCGGCCAGCGCCAGCGCCAGGCCGCCGAGCAGCAGGCGGGCGTGGCGGGTTTTCGTGGGACTCGTGTTCATGGTTTCACCTGGCACGCGTTAGGGTTCAGAAGCACTCTTGCGACGACTGCAGGCCGTTGATGACGGACACGCAGTTGCGGCGCACGGGCGGCGTGGCGACACGGTGCACGACCGGCTTCGGGCGCGGCGTGGCGGCCGGCTTCGGCGGTGCCGGTTTCGGCGGCGCCATGCCCGGCAGCAAGGTCAGCTTGGTGGCGCCGCCGGTCTGGGCCGATTGCGGATCGACCTGGTTGCGCAGCGCCAGCGACAGGGTGCCGACGCTGCGCGCCAGGTCGAGCGTCTCGGCCTGTTCCGGCGTCACTTCCAGCGTGACGGCGTTCACCACGCGCGGCTTGGTTTCGTCGCGGTTGACTTCCTGGGCCACTGCCAGCACCAGGATCCGTTCGAGCACGATCTTCGAGATGTCCTGCTCGCGGTTCTCGCCCGGCAGCGCATCCTTGCGGGTGCTGACGATGATGTCGACGTAGTTGCCCGGCAGGGTGAAGCCGGCCACGCCGATCACGTCGTTGACGCGCACCGTGATCGCGCGCTTGCCCTCGGCGATCAGGGCCGACAGGCCGCCCAGGGTGCCGGCCGGCGCCAGCTTCGCTTCGCTGACCGGCTCGCCCGCCAGCGCACTGCTCTTGAGCACGCGGCCGGCCAGCTTCTGCGGATCGGTGTACGCGCCTTTCGGCACGCTGTCGGACGGCCATTCGGCCAGTTTCAGCATCTCGGGCGTGAGGCGCTGGCCGAGATTGATGTCGGTGGCGGCCACCACGATGTGGCCGGAACTGGCGCCCGGCTGCATCAGCAGCCAGTGCGAGGCCAGGATCACGGCCGTCAGGCCGAACAGGATGGCAACCGCCATCACGGCAAGGGCGCGCTTGTTTTTCATGATGCGATTCCTGCGACAGGGTTCGGGGCCGGGGCGCCGCCGGTGCACAAGCTGTGCCAGGCCTGCTCGAGGGCGGCGATGTTCAGGCGCGGCTCGACGCCGGCCAGGCTGGCAAAGTCGAACACGCGGCGCAGCAGCTCTTGCGGGTAGCAGGCCAGCAGCGGCGTGGCGCTCGGGCGGTGCAGGCGCACCACCAGGTGCTCGATGCTGCTTTCCGGGCAATCGAGGCCCTGCAGGCGGCACTGGCGCCGCAGCAGCGCGCGGTAGGCGGCGTCGGACAGCGGCCCGAGTCCGACGCGGTAGCCGATCCGGCGCAGCATGGCCGGATCGAACACGCTGCTCGGCGCCAGGTTGGTCACGAACACCAGCAGCGCGTCGAAAGGCAGGGTCTCGGCCTGGCCGTCCAGCGCCAGGCGCAGGGGCGCGCCGTCGAGCGGGCCGAGCCAGCGGTTCAGCAGTTCGGACACCGGCAGGCGCTGGCGCCCGAGGTCGTCGATCACCAGGATGCCGTTGTTCGCCTGCAGCTGGGGCGGCNAGCCAGCGGTTCAGCAGTTCGGACACCGGCAGGCGCTGGCGCCCGAGGTCGTCGATCACCAGGATGCCGTTGTTCGCCTGCAGCTGGGGCGGCGCATGGCACACGCCGTGTTCGGCATCATGGCGCAGTTCGAAGGTGGCCGCGTCGAGGTCGGCGCCGACGTGCACCAGCGGGCGCCCGCAAATCACCCAGCGCGCATCGCAGCTGCGCCGCTCTTCCTGCTGGCGCGCCAGCGGCAGCGGCGCCGGATGGCAGGCCGGATCGTACAGGCGCATGATGCGCCCGCCGACCAGCACCGCATACGGCACCGCCACCGCCCCCGCCAGCAGGCGCGCCAGCTTGCGCGCCAGCGTGGTCTTGCCGCTGCCGCTGGGGCCGTGCAGCAGCAGGGCGCGCTGCGCATGCAGGGCTGCGCCGAGCAGCTCGCGCTGGCCGCCGTCGAGGCCGTCGTCGGCCAGCAGCGCGGCGAGATCGGCGGCGCGCGGGCGGCTGGCGCCGGGCTGGCGCAGCGACTGGCGCTCGACCATCGCGCGCCAGGCCGCCAGCGTCACCGGCGCCGGGCCGACGTAGCGGCACTCGGCCAGGGCGTCGAGCGCGGCGCGCTGGCCGATCACGGTCAGCTGGTACTGGACGTCGATGTCCGATTCGCCGCACCAGGCCACCTCGACCTGCTGCTCGGCCATCAGGCTGGCCAGTACTTCGCGCAGCACGCTGACCGACAGGCGCAGGCGGCCGGCGAGCAGCGGCAGCGGCGCACGGCCGGTTGCGTGCAGGGTCTTGAGCGCCAGCGCCACCACGAGGCGCGCATCGAGCCCGGTGTCGCTGACCGACTTGGCCTGGCGCGGCAGGATGGCCGCCACCTCCAGCTCGCCCGGCGGCGCGGCCGGCGGCGTGCGCTCGGCGGCGGTTCCGGGACTCCACGACAGCGTTTCGATCATCGCATTCTCCTCGTACTGCAATCCAAACCAAGCGAAAATATTTCCTGACGTCACTGATTCTAGCGAGGCGGTCCATGCCGCCCTTGAGGTGCAGCAAGCTGCGCTATCAGCCGTGGCATTCAGCCGTAGTGGCGCCGCGCCAGCAGCCAGAGCGCGCCCAGCGCGATCGCCAGGCCGTACGGTATCGAACCGGCGCTCTGTCCGGCGGGTGCCTGCGGCGCCGGGCCGACGCCCAGCCAGGCCAGCAGCGGTAGCGGCAGCAGCGCCACGAACAGCTTGCGCAGGCCGGCCCAGGCCAGCTGCCAGCGGCCGGTAACGAGGATCATCGCCAGCGCCATGACACCGCCGAGGCACCAGGCCAGGATGCAGGCATGGACGGTCTGGCCGGCGCCGAAGAACAGGCCGACGGTGGCCATCAGCTTGACGTCGCCGGCGGCCATGCCGCGCAGCGCATACAAGGGGATGAACAGGGCGAAGCCGGTGGCGGCGCCGCCGAGCGCGGTGGCGGCCGAGCCGGCGGGGGTGGCCCCGGCGAGATGCAGGCCGAACACGCCGCACCAGGCGGCGAGCAGCAGCAGATTCGGGATCTTGCGGAAGGCCAGGTCGGTGATCGCGGCGCTGACGACCAGGACAAGCAGCATCAGGTCAAGCCAGGTCTGGACAGGCATGATTGCGCTCCTCAAAAAAAAAAAGCCCTCCGGACCGAAGTCCGGAGGGCGAAACGATGTGATCAGGTACCCGTGCCGGTGCCAGCGCCGGCGCCCGAGCTCAGGGCGCCTTCCAGGGTTTCCCTCACATTGTCGAAGGTTGCGGAGATCTGATCACCCAGTAGGGTCGCCGCACCAGCCATCGCGACACCGACCAGGGCAGCGATCAGGCCATACTCGATGGCAGTCACACCGTCTTCGTCGGCAACGAAGGCTTGGATAGCGGTAAAGATCGTTTTCATGACAAACTCCATATGGTGGTTTATAAGAACAAACCTGAAACGGAGGTGTTTCCTGACTCGGCTGACGCTGCTTTGTCGTTTCCGTTTCAGTGAGTTCATCATATGTTTTAGTGCCGCGCGGCAACTTGACTGCACGCAAGTTTTCCCATGGGAATTATTTACTTGCGGCAATTTTTGATCCGTCGCAAATGCGAGAATGCGTTGCCACGGTTTCGCCAAAAAAAGAGGCGAAATTATTGCTGTAAATGCAAAAAGAGATTATGCTGTTTCGCTTGCTCTTTGGAAATTTCACCTTCCCCAGAGCAGCAGCTGGGCGCCGTGCAGCGGCGAGTGGGCAGATTACATTTCTGAGAATGACATGGATTCCCTTCTGAAGCACATGGTGGACATGACCGGCCACCGCGACCACGCGATGCTCGATATCTCGGTCATCGCGGCAGTGCAGGAACTGGCCGCCGCCGCCCAGACGCGGGTCTTGTCGCTGTATAACGTCGCCGGCCAGCTCCAGGTCCGGGCCCGCGCCAGCATCGACGCCGGCGGCGGCGCCAAGGTCCACGAAGCCCTCGACAGCGCCACGCCCGGCGCGCCATTGAGCGCCTTTCCCGAACTGGCCGCCTGCCTGGCCGCGCACGACACCAGCGCCGAAGCGGTTGCGCAGGATGGCACTCGTACCCTGTGGCTGCCGATCTGGTTCGGCGACAAGGCCGATACCTGCCTCGAGATCGTGCGCGACGCGCCCTTCCCGGCCCAGACCATCCACACGGTGGCCGGCATCCTCGGCGTCTACCGGAACTTCCAGAACCTGCTCGACTACAGCGAACGCGATTCGCTCACCGGCCTGCTGAACCGCAAGACCTTCGAGGACCAGCTGGCGCGCATGCTGCAATACCCCTGCGACTCGGCGCCGCCGCAGGCCGGCCAGCCCGAGCGGCGCCAGCATCACGAGGAAGAAAAGCAGTGGCTGGCGGTGGTCGACGTCGACCATTTCAAGGCGGTGAACGACACCTTCGGCCACCTGTACGGCGACGAGGTGCTGATCCTGATCGCGAACCAGCTGCAAGCCTCGTTCCGCGCCCAGGACCGGGTGTTCCGCTTCGGCGGCGAAGAGTTCGTGGTGCTGCTGCGCGCCACCACGCTGGAAAATGCGCGGCGCATCATCGACCGCTTCCGCACCAACGTGGAAACCTACGACTTCCCCCAGGTCGGCCGGGTCACGGTGAGCGTGGGTTTTGTGAGCATCAGCCCCTTCGATTCGCCGGTGGTGACGCTCGGCCACGCCGACCAGGCCCTGTACTTCGCCAAGACCCACGGCCGCAACCAGGCCTGCCACTACAACGAACTGGTCGAGCAGGGCCTGCTGCAGACCGTGGCCTCGAACGATACCGCCGAATTCTTTTAAGCGACCAGCAGGAAGCGGTTCGGGTCCACCTGCCACTTGTCGGGCGACTCGTGGCGCAGGATTTTGTCGCCGCCGCCGAAGCCGAACGGGCGCGACAAGTCCAGCAGCTCGGGCCGGACATAGGTCTGGCTCTTGGTGTTGAAGAACACGTTCACCTTCGGCGTCAGCAAATTGCTCTCGTGCGGCTCGACCACCACGCCCAGGCGCCCCGATTCCAGCATCACCATGGTGCCGACCGGGTAGATGCCGACGCAGCGCATGAATTCCTGGGTCAGCGCCGGATTGAAGTGGAACTTGCTCCACTCGTAGATCTTGCGCAGCGCATCGGCCGCCGGCATGCCCTTGTGGTAGCTGCGGTCCGAGGTGATCGCATCGTAGACGTCGACGATCGCCGCCATCTGCGCCAGCTCGCTGATCTCGCCTTCCTTTTGCAAATCAGGATAGCCGCTGCCGTCGCGCCGCTCGTGGTGGTGCAGCGTGATGTCGAGCGGGATCGCGCCGATCTCGGGGTTCTGGCGCAGGATGTCGTAGCCGTCGCGCGGGTGCTTCTTGATGATCGCGAATTCCTCGTCGGTGAGGCGGCCCGGCTTGTTCAGGATGGCGTCCGGCACCAGCGCCTTGCCGGTGTCGTGCAGCAGGCCGCCGATGCCGGCCTGGTAGATCGTCTCCTCGTCCATGCCGCGCGAACGGCAGAAGGCCACCAGCAGCGTGCACACGCTCACCGAATGCAGGAAGGTGTAGTCGTCCTTGGTCTTGATGCGCAGGAGGCCGAGCAGCGCGCCGGAATTGCGCAGGATCGATTCGGTGATGTTCTGCACCACCGGGCTCACGTTGTCGAGTTCCACCGCCTTGCCCAGGCGCGCGTCCTGCATCACGGTGCGCACCAGGCCCACTGCCTGGCGCCGGATGTTCATGGCGCGCTGCATCTCGTCGGCCAGGCTGGCGCGCACCGGCTTCACCGGGCGGGCCGCGATCTCGACCACTTCCTTCTCGGTCTGGGCCTGGACTTCGGCCAGGGTCGGGGCGTCCGCCACATCCAGGCCTTTCGAGCAATCGATCACCACGCCGCGGATGCCGGCATTCACGATCTTGCGGATCTCGTCCTCGCTGGTGAGCACGAAGCGGGCACGTACGAAGGGATGCTCCATCCACCCGCAGTCCAGGTCGTGGATGGACATGCCGAGGCGCAGCTGGGAGGAATCGATTTTCTTGAGCATTGCAATGGTCCGGCCTGTGTTAATCTCCGCCACCCGGCGGATAGTGAAGTATATCAATCTACTTTCCATGCATAAACTTCTTGTCGATAAACAGAGGCAACAAGTGTTGCAGTCAGGCACAAACTCAGGCGGAAAACAGTATTAATGGAATTGAGACAACTCCGTTATTTCGTTGCCATCGTCGACCATGGATCGCTTTCGCGCGCCGCGCTGGTGTTGCACGTGGCGCAGCCGGCGCTGACCCAGCAGCTTCGCCAGCTGGAAGAAGAACTCGGCGCCCAGCTCCTGCACCGCTCGGCCCACGGCGTGCTCAGCACCGACGCCGGCAAGATCTTCTATGAACATGCCCAGGCCATCCTGAAACAGGTGGCCGATGCGCGCGCCGCCGTCACCCAGTCGGCCACCCGCCCCTCAGGCAGCGTCAGCCTCGGCCTGCCGCACAGCATTTCCGGCGCCCTGGCCCTGCCCCTGCTTACCGCCGCGCGCGCCACCTACCCCGAGATCACCCTGCAGCTGACCGAGGAAATCACCGGCAACCTGATCGAGCAGCTGAAATCCGGACGCCTGAACCTGGCCGTGCTGTTCGACGACGGCCAGCTCGGCGGTGTCGAGACGACGCCGCTGGTCGAGGAAGACCTGGTGTATATCTGCCGCGCGGGTTCTAGCTGGGTGCCGCAGGCTTCCACGATCACGCTCGCAGCCGCGCTGGCGACGCCCCTGATCCTGCCGGCCCGCCAGCACGGCGTGCGTCCGCTGATCGAGCACAGCGCCGCGCAAGCCGGGCTGGCGCTGGCCGGCATCATCGAGATCAACTCGATCGCCATCCTGAAGTCGGCCCTGCTGGCAGACATGGGCGCGACCCTGCTGCCGCTGGCGCCGCTGCGCACCGAGATCGAAAGCGGCGCCCTGGTGGCCGTGCCGGTGCACAGCCCGCCGATCCGGCGCGGCGTCACGCTTTGCGCCTCGCGCAATATCCCGCTGACGAATGCGGCGGCGGCCATCGGCCGCCTGGTGCGCGAGGTGACCGACACGCTGTGCACGAATGGGCAATGGCCCGGCGCCCGCTTGCGGCAGTAGGGCCATCAGTTTTTCTTATACCCCCATCCCGATTCCGTATTTCCTCCTTCGCCAGCGCAGGCCCTACACTCCACGCCAACCGATAAGTCGCCTACCGCGACAAGCACCTGCCGCAACGCACGCCTACCCGGCGCTGTTGAACAGCAGGTACAACACCATCACAAGCTGGAGACACACATGCCCGACACCGCCGCGCCGCGCGCGCCTGCGCACGACCATTCCTCGCGCCTCACTACCGTCACCCTGGACGACAAATACACCGCCAGGACCGGCAACATCTTCCTGTCCGGTATCCAGGCCCTGGTACGCCTGCCGATGATGCAGCGCGAGCGCGACGCCGCCGCCGGCCTGGACACGGCCGGCTTCGTCTCCGGCTACCGCGGCTCGCCGCTCGGCGGCCTCGACGAAACCCTGTGGAAGGCGAAGCCGCACCTGGAAGCCAGCCACGTGCAGTTCGTGCCGGGCGTGAACGAAGACCTGGCCGCGACCGCCGTCTGGGGCACGCAAACCGTCGACCTGATCGGCCCGAGCAAGTACGACGGCGTGTTCGCCATGTGGTACGGCAAGGGCCCGGGCGTGGACCGCTGCGGCGACGTCTTCAAGCACATGAACCATGCCGGCACATCGAAACACGGCGGCGTGCTGCTGGTGGCCGGCGACGACCACGGCGCCTATTCCTCGACCCTGCCGCACCAGTCGGATCACATCTTCTCGGCCTGCATGATCCCGGTGCTCTACCCCTGCAACGTGCAGGAATACCTGGACCTGGGCGTGCACGGCTGGGCGATGTCGCGCTTCTCGGGCTGCGCGGTCGCCTTCAAGGCCCTGGCCGACACGGTCGAATCGAGCGCCTCGGTCGACGCCAACCCCCACCGCGTGCAGGTCAAATTGCCGCAGGACTTCGTGATGCCCGAAGGCGGCCTGAATACCAAGTTGTCGTCAGTCCCGCTGGGCCAGCAGGCGCGCAACCAGGAAGCGCTGATGCAGGACTATAAGATCTACGCAGCCCTGGCCTACGCCCGCGAAAACAAGCTGAACCACACCACCATCGACAGCCCGAACGCCAAACTCGGCATCATCGCGTCCGGCAAATCCTATCTGGACGTGCTGGAAGCGCTGGAAGAACTCGGCATCGACGAAGTCATGGCCGCGAAAGTCGGCCTGCGCCTGTTCAAGGTGGCGATGATCTGGCCGCTGGAGCCGGAAGGCGTGCGCGAATTCGCGCAGGGCCTGGAAGAAATCCTGGTGGTCGAAGAGAAGCGCCAGGTCGTCGAGTACCAGCTGAAGGAACAGCTGTACAACTGGCGCGACGACGTGCGTCCCCACATCATCGGCAAGTTCGACGACAAGGGCGAGTGGGTCGCGCCGCGCGGCGACTGGCTGCTGCCGCCGAAAGCCGACTTCTCGGTGGCGCAGGTGGCGCGCGTGATCGCCGGCCGCATCGCGCGCCTGGTCGCCGACGACACCACGCGCGACCTGATCCGCGCGCGCCTGGCCTTCCTCGATGCGAAAGACGCGGTGCTGCAAAAGGCGATCAGCACGCCGTTCCGCCCAGCGTTTTATTGCTCTGGCTGCCCGCACAACACCTCGACCAAGGTGCCCGACGGTTCCTTCGCGCTGGCCGGCATCGGCTGCCACGTGATGGCCACCTCGATCTACCCCGAGATGAACAAGCTGACCACCCACATGGGCGGCGAAGGCGCGCCCTGGATCGGCCAGGCAGCGTTCTCGAAAGTGCCGCACGTGTTCCAGAACCTGGGCGACGGCACCTATTTCCACTCGGGCTATCTCGCCGTGCGTGCCGCCGTCTCGGCCAAGGTGAACATCACCTATAAAATCCTGTACAACGACGCGGTGGCCATGACCGGCGGCCAGCCGGTCGACGGCCAGACCTCGGTGCCGATGATCGCCCAGCAGATGGCGGCCGAAGGCGTGAAGCGCATCGCCCTGGTCACCGAAGACCTGTCGCGCTATGCCGACAGATCAAGCCTGCCCGGCATCGTCACCCTGCACGACCGCAAGGAAATGGACGACATCCAGCGCGAACTGCGCGACTTGCCGGGCGTGTCGGTCATCATCTACGACCAGACCTGCGCCGCCGAGAAGCGCCGCCGCAGAAAGAAAGGCGAGTTCCCCGACCTGCCCAAGCGCATGGTCATCAACGAAGCCGTCTGCGAAGGCTGCGGCGACTGCGGCATCCAGTCGAACTGCGTCTCGATCCTGCCGAAGGAAACCGACTTCGGCCGCAAGCGCCAGATCGACCAGTCGTCCTGCAACAAGGACTATTCCTGCGCCAAGGGCTTCTGCCCGAGCTTCGTCACCGTCGAAGGCGGCACGCTGAAGAAGAGCAAGGCCGGCGCGGGCAAAGGCGATGACGATGGCTGGGGTCTGCTGCCCGAGCCTGTGCTCCCATCGGTCGAGCACCCGTACAACATCCTGATCAACGGCATCGGCGGCACCGGCGTGATCACCGTCGGCGCCCTGATGGGCATGGCCGCCCACCTGGAAGCGAAAGGCGCCTCGGTGCTGGACATGACCGGCATGAGCCAGAAGAACGGTTCGGTCACCTCGCACGTGAAGATCGCCGCCACCCCGGAGCGCCTGCGCGCCCAGCGCATCGCCACCGGCGAAGCCGACCTGGTGCTGGGTTGCGACATGCTCACCACCGGCGCCGCCGATGCGATCTCGAAGATGCGTCCGGGCCGCACGCTGGCCATCGTCAATCTGCACGAGCAGCCGACCGGTACGTTCGCCCAGAACGCCGACTGGCAGTTCCCGGCCGAGGACGTGCGCGGCCTGATCGTGGAAGCCGTGGGTGGAGCCTCCGGCGCCGACTTCGTCGATGCCACCAAACTCGCCACCGCGCTGATGGGCGACTCGATCGCCACCAACCTGTTCCTGATGGGTTACGCCTGGCAGAAGGGCCGCATTCCGCTCACCGAAGCCTCGCTCATGCGCGCCATCGAGCTGAATGGCGTGGCGGTGGCTTCGAACAAGAAGAGCTTCCTGTGGGGCCGGCGCGCGGCGGTCGACTTCAAGCGTGTCGAGCGCACCGCCACGCCGACCCAGGCGGTGCTGGTGCAGATGCCGCAGAGCCTGGACAACGTCATCAAGAAGCGTGTCGACTTCCTTACCGACTACCAGGATGCGGCCTATGCCGGCATCTACCTGGACCTGGTCGAGCGCGTGCGCGCCGCCGAAACGGCGGTCAGCATGGGCAACCGGCTGTCGATGGCCGTGGCCAGGTACTACTTCAAACTGATGGCCTACAAGGACGAGTATGAGGTGGCGCGCCTGTACACCGATGGCCGCTTCCTGGAAAGCGTGAAGTCGCAGTTCGAGGGCGACGTGAAGCTGAAGTTCAACCTGGCGCCGCCGATGTTCGCGAAGAAGAACGCCAAGGGCGAGCTGGTGAAGCAGGAATTCGGTGGCTGGATGCTGGGCGCGTTCAGGCTGCTGGCCAAACTGAAAGGCCTGCGCGGCGGGGCGTTCGACGTGTTCGGTTACACGGCCGAGCGCAAGATGGAGCGCGCGCTGGTCAATGAATATCGCCAGATGATCGAGGCGCTGCTGCCTTCCCTGACTGCTGCTTCCCATGCCGACGCGGTCGAGCTGGCCAGCCTGCCGGAACAGATCCGCGGCTTTGGCCACGTGAAGGAAAAAGCGGTCGAGAATTTCCGTCTGCGCAAGGCGGAGCTGCTCAGCGGCAACATCAAAAAACGCGCCGCGTAAATATTGATGTCCTAACCGCGTGGACACAGGTGTCCACCCTACAAAAGCGATTCTCCGTAGGGTGGACTCCCGAGTCCACGCGGTATGGCACCGTCGATCATTCGCGGCATCTCCCCATCGCCGAACGCATCAACCACGCACGCGAACCCCACACCCCGAACTTGACGTTAACGTTAACGTCATATACCGTACAAATCGACCCTGTCCGCTTCCGATTCCAGAAGGAACACCATGAACGACATCACCCCCGCCGCCAAGCTCGACCTGCCTGAACAGCCAAAACTGGCCAACAAGGTGCGCTTCGTCACCGCCGCCTCCCTATTCGACGGCCACGACGCCTCGATCAACATCATGCGCCGCATCCTGCAGTCGAACGGCGTCGAGGTCATCCACCTCGGCCACAACCGCTCGGTCGACGACGTCGTCACCGCGGCCCTGGCCGAAGACGTGCAAGGCATCGCCATCTCCAGCTACCAGGGCGGCCACGTCGAGTACTTCAAGTACATGATCGATCTGCTCAAACAGCGCGGCGGCGCCCACATCAAGGTGTTCGGCGGCGGCGGCGGCGTGATCGTCCCGTCCGAGATCGCCGAACTGCATGCCTATGGCGTGACCCGCATCTTCAGTCCGGAAGACGGCCAGCGCATGGGCCTGGTCGGCATGATCCGCTCGATGATCGAAGCCTGCGACATCGACCTCTCGCCCTACGCGCCGACCAGCATCGACGCCCTCCAGCAGGGCGACATCGCCGCACGCCACCGCCCGCTGGCCCAGCTGATCACGGCCCTGGAAAACGGCAAGGCCGACCCGGAACTGCGCAAGGGGATCGTCGAAGCCGCCGACAACCTGCGTGTACCTGCGCTGGGCATCACCGGCACCGGCGGCGCCGGCAAATCCTCGCTGACCGATGAACTGATCCGCCGCATCCGCCTCGACCAGAACGACCGCCTGAACATCGCGGTGATCTCGATCGACCCGTCGCGCCGCAAGTCGGGCGGCGCCCTGCTTGGCGACCGCATCCGCATGAATGCCATCAACCCATGGAATGGCCAGGCGCGCGTGTTCATGCGCTCGCTGGCCACGCGCGAAGCGGGTTCGGAAATCTCCCACGCCCTGCCGGACGTGATCGCGGCATGTAAAGTCGCCGGCTTCGACCTGGTGATCGTCGAAACCTCGGGCATCGGCCAGGGCGACGCCGCCATCGTGCCGCACGTCGACGCCTCGATGTACGTGATGACCCCGGAATTCGGCGCCGCCTCGCAGCTGGAAAAGATCGACATGCTCGATTTCGCCGACTTCATCGCCATCAACAAGTTCGACCGCAAGGGCGCCCAGGATGCGCTGCGCGACGTCGCCAAGCAGTACCAGCGCAACCGCGAACTGTGGATGCAAAGCCCGGACCAGATGCCGGTGTTCGGCACCCAGGCCTCGCGCTTCAACGACGACGGCGTCACCGCCCTGTACCACGGCCTGCTGCCGAAGCTGGCGGAACTCGGCCTGAAGATCGAAGCCTCGAAACTGGCGGCGCCAGAGCAGAAGCATTCGAGCGGCAAGAACGTGATCGTGCCGCCCGCCCGCGCGCGCTACCTGGCCGAGATCGCGGACACCGTGCGCGGCTACCACAAGAACACGGCCAAGCAGGTCAAACTCGCCCGCGAGCGCCAGCAGCTGCGCGAAACGAAGCGCATGCTGGCCGCGGCGAATCGTGCCGAATCACAGCCGAACCTTGTCCTGGACGACCTGATCACCGAGCGTGAGAACGCCATGGACGGCAACGCGAAAAAGCTGCTCGACATGTGGCCCGACATGCAGGCCGCCTACGCCGGCGACGACTACGTCGTTAAAATCCGCGACAAGGAAATCCGCACCAAACTGGTGCAGAAAACCCTGTCCGGCACCACCATCCGCAAGGTCGCGCTGCCGCGTTTCGAAGACCACGGCGAAGTGCTGCGCTTCCTGATGCTGGAAAACGTGCCGGGCTCCTTCCCCTTCACGGCCGGTGTGTTCGCCTTCAAGCGCGAAGGCGAAGACCCGACCCGCATGTTCGCCGGCGAAGGCGACGCCTTCCGCACCAACAAGCGCTTCAAGCTGGTCTCGACCGGCATGGATGCGAAGCGCCTGTCGACCGCCTTCGACTCGGTCACCCTGTACGGCGCCGACCCGGCACTGCGCCCCGACATCTACGGCAAGGTCGGCAACTCGGGCGTCTCGATCGCGACCCTGGACGACATGAAGGTGCTGTACGACGGCTTCGATTTGTGCAGCCCGTCGACCTCGGTGTCGATGACCATCAACGGCCCGGCCCCGACCATCCTGGCGATGTTCATGAACACCGCCATCGACCAGCAGATCGACAAGTTCGTTCAAAATAACGGCCGCCAGCCGACCGCCGACGAAGCCGCGAAGATCAAGGAATGGGTGCTGGCCAACGTGCGCGGCACGGTGCAGGCCGACATCCTGAAGGAAGACCAGGGCCAGAACACCTGCATCTTCAGCACCGAGTTCTCGCTGAAGGTGATGGGCGACATCCAGGAATATTTTGTCCACCACCAGGTGCGCAACTTCTACTCGGTGTCGATCTCGGGCTACCACATCGCCGAAGCCGGCGCGAACCCGATCTCGCAGCTGGCGTTCACGCTGTCGAACGGCTTCACCTTTGTCGAAGCCTACCTGGCGCGCGGCATGCACATCGACGACTTCGCGCCGAACCTGTCCTTCTTCTTCTCGAACGGCATGGACCCGGAATACACGGTGCTCGGCCGCGTGGCGCGCCGCATCTGGGCCGTATCGATGCGCGACAAGTACGGCGCCAACGACCGCTCGCAAAAGCTGAAGTACCACATCCAGACCTCGGGCCGTTCGCTGCACGCGCAGGAGATCGACTTCAACGACATCCGCACGACCTTGCAGGCGCTGATCGCGATCTACGACAACTGCAACTCGCTGCACACCAACGCCTACGACGAGGCGATCACCACGCCGACCGACGAATCCGTGCGGCGTGCCCTCGCCATCCAGCTGATCATCAACCGCGAATGGGGCCTGGCGAAGAACGAGAACCCGAACCAGGGTTCCTTCATCATGGACGAACTGACGGATCTCGTCGAAGAAGCCGTGCTGCAGGAATTCGAGCGCATCGCCGAGCGCGGCGGCGTGCTGGGTGCGATGGAAACCGGCTACCAGCGCGGCAAGATCCAGGAAGAGTCGATGCTGTACGAGCACAAGAAGCACGACGGCTCGCTGCCGATCATCGGTGTGAACACCTTCCGCAATCCGAAGGGCGCGGAAGCCCCGGCGACGATCGAACTGGCCCGTTCCACCGACGACGAGAAGCAGTCGCAGCTCACGCGCCTGGACGCCTTCCACGCCCGTAACGCCGGCGCGGCGCCGGCTGCCTTGGCCGCCCTGCAGCAGGCCGCGATCGACAACCAGAACGTGTTCGAGAAGCTGATGGACGCCGTGCGCGTCTGCTCGCTGGGCCAGATCACCACCGCGCTGTTCGAAGTGGGCGGGCAGTACCGCCGCAACATGTAAGCCCGGCGGCCCGCCGCTCAATCCCCGCGCAAGGCGTTCACGGCCGGCGCGGGGATTTTTTTCGCCTGCGGTGGCGCGGCGATGCTGCGCACCATCAGCTGCGGGATGCCCGGCAGCTTCAGGCCCAGCCCGAACAGCAGGTCGCGCCACAGGCCGCCGCCGTTCGCCTGGAAGCAGGGCGTCAGGGCCTTGCTGAACAGCTGGTAATTGCGCACCGCGCACAGGCGCTCGTCCGAATACAGCGCGCCGCCTTCAATCGCACCCTGCGCGCCGACCGCGTTGGCCAGCGCCAGCGCATCCTGCACCGCCAGCGTACTACCCAGGCCCAGCTGCGGACTCATGGCATGCGCGGCATCGCCGACCACGCACACCGGCCCGCTGGCCAGGCGTTTGGCGCGGGCATGGCGGTAGGTGGCCAACGCAAACTGATCGTGACCGACGATTTGCTCGACCACGGGCGTCGACTCCGGCCACAAGGCCAGCAACTCGTCCTTCCATCCCTCGATGGAACGCGCCTGCCAGGCGGCATAGTCGCTGCAAGGCAGGCTCCAGAACATCGACAGGCGCAGCTTGTTGTCAATGCGCGCAGTCGGCATCAGCCCGTACATTTGGCGCGTACCGCCGTAGCGCTGCTCGAGCAGGGCCTGCCCGGCCCAATCGGCCACATCGAACATGGCCCACAGCGCGCCCCATTTTTAGACCGTCGAGGCCACCGCCAGCCCGACCTGGGCCGGCAGCGTCGATGCGGCGCCATCGGCGATCACCACCAGGTCGAAGCGCCGGTCCGCATCGGGCGTGACGACTGCCGCCTGCGCGCCATGCACCACCACCCGCTCGACCGGACTGGCATAGCGCAGCTGCACGCCAAGGCCCAGCGCCGCATCGAGCAGCAACTGCGCCAGCGCCGTGCGGCTGACGCCACGCGCCTCGCCTTGGCCGTAGTCGATGTCGACGATGCGCCAGTTGCGGTGGCAGGTGCCGATCAGCCGCGTCACCGGCACGCTGGCCGCATGGAAGGCGGCGCCGACGCCCAGCGCATCGAGGGCGGCAATGCCTTGCGGCTGGATCAGGATGCCCGCGCCCAGCGGCGCCAGCGCGCGGTGCTTCTCGAACACCGTCACCGCATGCCCGGCACGCGCCAGGGCAATGGCCGTGGCCAGCCCCGCGGTTCCGGCGCCGATGACTCCCACTTCCAATTTGTTTCCGTTTGGCATCATCAGTTCATTCTAGTGGATGTTCTAGAATGGCTCTACCGCTAATCGATGGAGGCTGGCATGCCGATCAAACCCGAGCAACTTGCCGAACTGATGCGCGAAGTCGAGCAGGAAGACCCGATCGACTTTGCCGACCTGCCGTTTGCCGAGGAAGACCTGCGCGCACTGGTGGCCAGCCACCTGTGCGAGATGGCTGCCGCGATGGAAAACTTCAGCACCGAGGATCGCCTGATGACCCTGCTGGCGGTATCGGCCAAGCTGGTACTCGAAAACATGGTCCTGCACGTGCAGCTGCTGCGCCGCCATGGTTTGCCAGTGGGCGAGAATGTCGAGGCCCTGCTCAGCCGCCTGCGCAAAGGCGAATCCGACTAGCTTTTAATAGCCCTGCGGACATACTTTTTCCACATGCCAATTTTCTCCCGAGAAAAGCGTTCTCGAGGGAAATCGCGTGCATGCAACAGCAATGAAATAGTCCGGGAGTTGTGCGGGATACAGTCCATTCCTTGAGGTATTATTGTTAGTGAGGAAACTCGTCGCCCGCCTTTCGGACGGCACCCGCACAACCCTTGAGGAACCCATGTCCCGTAAAGTCTCCAAGATCACCCTGACCACCGCCGCCCTGACGAGCGCCCTCCTGCTGGGCGCCCTGGGCGGTTGCAGCCGCGACGAGTCCACCGCGACCCTGCTGGCCGAAGCCAAGCAATACCAGCAGAAGGGCGACACCAAGGCCGCCCTGATCCAGCTGAAGAATGCCGTGGCGAAGAGCCCGGAAGACGTCGAAGCGCGCCTGCAGCTGGGCACCCTGTATGTCGAGACCGGCGATGCGGTGTCGGCCGAAAAGGAATTGCGCAAGGCCGCCAGCCTGGGCGCTGCGCCCGAGCGCGTGCTGCCGGAACTGGCGCGTGCCCTGCAGTTCCAGGGCAAGTTCAAGGAAACCCTGGACGAACTGAAGCCGGAGCTGGTGGCCAAGTCGGCGCCGCTGCTGGCCCTGCGCGGCGATGCCCTGCTGGCCCAGAACCAGCAGGACGACGCGAAGAAATCGTATGAAGCGGCCATCGCCCTGCAAGCCAACAACGGCGCGGCCCTGACCGGCCTGGCGCGCCATGCCCTGGTCAAGCGCGATGCCGAGGCGGCCGAGCGCTACGCCACCGAGGCGATCACCAAGGATGCGAACAATCCCGACGTCTGGATGTTCCGCGGCGGCATGCTGCGCGCCACCGGCAAGGGCGAGGAAGCCCTGAAAGCCTTCGACAAGGTGCTGGCCCTGCGTCCGAACGACCGCAACGCGAACGTCGAGAAAGCCTATATCCGCATCGAGCAGGGCAAGTACGCCGAAGCGCGCGCCGAGATCGAAGCCGGGCGCAAGGCCTCGCCGAACAGCTTGGCCGTGACCCACGTCCAGGCCCTGGTCGACTACACCGAAGGCAAGTACCCTGCCGCGCGCGAATCGCTGCAGAAAATCCTGAAGAGCGCGCCGGAACACCTGCCGAGCATCCTGCTGGCCGGCGCCGTCGAACTCAACCTGGGCGCCAACGGCCAGGCCGAGAGCCACCTGCGCAAGTACCTGGCGGCCGATCCGAACAACCTGTACGCACGCAAGCTGCTGGCCCAGGCCCTGCTCAAGGGAGCGCAGCCGGGCGACGCGGTCGCCACCCTGGCCCCGGCCATCGACAACACCAACGACCCGCAACTGCTGGCCCTGGCCGGCGAGTCCTACATGCAGGCACGCGAATTCGGCAAGGCCACCGCCCTGTTCGAAAAAGCGGCCAAGCTGGCGCCGGACGCCGCCGTGGTCCACACCTCGCTCGGCCTGTCGCGCCTGAGCCAGGGCGACAGCGTCCAGGCCATCAACGAACTGCAGCGCGCCGCCGAACTCGATCCGAAGTCGCCGCGCGCCCTGACCGCCCTGGTCCAGGCCGAACTCAACCTGAAGCACTACGACAAGGCCCTGGCCGCCGCCGAGAAGCTGGAACAGGCCCAGCCCGACAATCCGCAGACCCAGAACCTGAAGGCCGCCGTGCACCTGGCCAAGGGCGATGTGCCGGCCGCGCGCGCCGCCTTCGAGAAAGCGCTGCAGTTGCAGCCGACCTTCTTCCCGGCCGCCGCCAACCTGGCCCAGCTCGACCTGCGCGAGAACAAGCCGGACGCCGCCCGCAAGCACTTCGAGACCATCCTGGAAAAGGACAAGAAGAACTTCGGCGCCATGGCCGCCCTGGCCGACCTCGCCATGCTGCAGCAAAAGCCCGACGAAGCGACCACCTGGCTGGAAAAGGCGCAGGCCGAGAACCCGGATGCGATCCCGGCCGTGCTGAAGCTGGGCGCCCACTACCTCGGCACCAAGCAGGAGAAAAAGGCGCTGACCCTGGCCCGCAAGTTCCAGGCCTCGAACCCGTCCAGCGCCGACATGCTCGACCTGCTCGGCCAGGCCCAGCTGGCCAACGACGACGGCCAGGGCGCGCTCGACAGCTACAGCAAGCTGGTCGGCATGCTGCCGAAGTCGGCGCTGGCGCAGATGCGCCTGGCCGCCGCCCAGTCGCGCCTGAAGAACGACGGCGCCGCCGCCGAAGCGCTGAAACGCGCCGTGGCCCTGCAGCCGGACCTGCTGCAGGCGCGCGTGGCCCAGGTGGAACTGGCCATGCGCCGCGGCCGCCAGGACGAGGCGCTGGCGATGGCGCGCGACCTGCAGCAGCAGAACCCGAAGTCGCCGGTCGGCTTCCTGCTCGAGGGCGACCTGCAGCAGACGCTGAAGAAGCCGGACCTGGCCGTGGCCGCCTACGACAAGGCGCAGGCGATCACCAAGTCGGGCGCGATCATGATGCGTACCGCCGAAACCCTGCGCAAGGCCGGCAAGGCCAAGGAAGCGCAGGCGCGCATCACCGCCTGGGCCAAGCAGAATCCGAACGACGCCGGCGTGCAGATGTACCTGGCCGAGTCGTACATGGCCGAGAAGCAGTTCAAGCCGGCGATCGCGATCCTGGAAGGCCTGGTCAAGCGCGATGCCAACAATGGTCCGGCGCTGAACAACCTGGCCTGGGCCTACCAGCAGGAAAAGGATCCGCGCGCCCTGGCGACGGCCGAGCAGGCCTACAAGGTGGCGTCGACGAATGCCGCCGTGATGGATACGCTGGGCTGGATGCTGGTGGAACAGGGGAACGTCGAACGCGGCTTGCCGCTGCTGCAAAAAGCGGTGGCGGGCGCACCGGCGGCGCCGGAACTGCGTTATCACCTGGCGGTCGGCCTGCATAAATCGGGCGACAAGAAAGGCGCGCGCAAGGAACTGGAAACCCTGCTGGCCCAGAACCGTCCTTTCCCCCAGCTGGAGGACGCGCGCGCGTTGCTGAAAACGCTGTAACGTTCTACTATCTGAACATACTAAAAAAGCACCATACAAAAAACAGCGGCATGGATGGATGGGGTGCGTCAGGCCAGGTTTTCCGGCGATCGGAAATCCTGGCCTGTGCGTCGAAAACGGGGCGTCGCCAATTCACGGCGGCGCCGCAAAACGAGGTGTCCGGCGATGACAATCAATCAAGATGCGAAGGAAAACGGAGATATATCCGTGGAAATTCTATCGAACGCTCATGTTTTTGAGGATCGCGATAATATAGCGAGCTCGGAATTAGAGGATGTTATCGTGAACCAAGATTCATATGGAATCCGGCTTACCGATACGGCGAAAGGACGCAATTCGGCCAGCATGCTGGTCAACAAGATGTATGCCTGGCGTGGCTACGCAGGGACACACCAGTTCTCGGACGACCCCAACCGCATCACCCTCACCGCCACCGACAAGGGCGACGTCGTAGGGACCCTGACGCTGGGGATCGATTCGCCGATCGGCCTGATGGCGGACCAGATTTTCAAGGAAGAACTCGACGCCTACCGTGCGAATGGCGCCAAGCTGTGCGAATTCACCAAGCTGGCATTCGACCCCACGGTGCGCTCGAAAACCTCGCTGGCCAACCTGTTTCACCTGGCCGTGATTTACGCCCGCGATATCCACGATTGCACCGATATCGTTATCGAAGTCAATCCGCGCCATCGCCGCTTTTACGAGCATATGCTCGGATTCCAGCGCGTCGGCGACGTCAAGACCAATCCGCGCGTGAATGCGCCGGCTTACCTGCTGCGTATCAGCCTCGACTATGTGACGGAGCAGATCAAGAATCTCGGCGGCACCTGGTCCACCACCACCAACGAGCGTTCCTTCTATCCGTATTTCTTTTCGCCGCGCGAAGAACAGGGCATTATCAACCGCTTGCGCCGCATCGACGAACAGCAGGTCGCCTGAATTCCATCACTGGGCGCCAGGCGTGCCCATTTTCGCCGCTTCCGCCGTTTTCGCCGCGACTCCCCAGTTTTTCCTTTTCCGCACATGACGACTCCTTTCCCCTACGAGCAGGCTTTTTCCCGAAACATTGGCTGGGTAACGAAAGAGGAGCAGGCGAGATTGCGGCAAAAGCGGGTGGCGATCGCCGGCGGCGGCGGCGTCGGCGGCGTGCACGCCATGACCCTGGCGCGCCTGGGCGTCACCAAATTCCACATCGCCGACTTCGACAGTTTCGACGTACCCAACTTTAACCGCCAGGTCGGCGCCATGGTCTCGACCCTGGGCCAGCCGAAAGCCGACGTGATCCGCCGCATGCTGCTCGACGTGAATCCCGACTGCGAGGTCACGGTCTTCGGCGAAGGCATCAATGCCGGCAACCTGGAAGCCTTTTTGCAGGGCGTCGACATGTACGTCGACGCGCTCGACTTCTTCGCCTTCGAGATCCGCCAGCAGACCTTCGCCCTGTGCGCCCGGCTCGGCATCCCGGCCAGCACCGTGGCGCCGCTGGGCATGGGCGCGGCCCTGCTGAACTTCCTGCCGGGCCAGATGACCTTCGAGGAATACTTCCAGTGGGGCGACCTGCCGGAAACCGACAAGGCCGTGCACTTCGTGGTCGGCCTGGCGCCGGCCGGCCTGCACCGCCCCTACCTGGTGGTGCCGGAAGCGGTGAACTTCGTCGAGCGGCGCGGCCCCTCGACCATCATGGCCTGCCAGCTGTGCGCCGGCGTGATGGGCACCGAAGCCCTGAAGATCCTGCTCGGCCGCGGCAAGGTCCTGGCCGCGCCCTGGGGCGTGCAGTTCGACGCCTACCGCAACAAGCTAGTGCGCACCTGGCGCCCGGGCGGCAACAAGAACCCGCTGCACCGCCTGATGATCGCGGTGGGCAAGAAGCAGCTGGCCAAGGACCTGGCCGCCGCCGGAGCGACGCGATGAACACGCAGGCAACCACCATCGAACAGATCCTCGAGCTGGCGCGCTGGGCGCCCAGCGGCGACAACATGCAGACCTGGCGCTTCCGGATCGCGGCGCCGGACCGGCTGGAAGTGCACGCCTACGACACGCGCGACCACTGCGTGTACGACCTCGACGGCCACCCGAGCCAGATCGCCTTCGGCACCCTGCTGGAAACGATCGCCATCGCCGCCAGCGGCCATGGCCTGCGCGCCGACATCGCACGCCAGCCGGAAGGGCCGGACACCCATCCGGTGTTCGAGGTACGTTTCGTTGCCGATGCATCCGTCACGCCCAGCCCGCTGATCGGCGCCATCAAGGAGCGCACCGTGCAGCGCCGCCCGATGAAGACCACGCCCCTCACGGATGCGCACAAGCGCCAGCTGGAAGCCGTGGTGGCGCCCCACTACACCCTGGGCTGGCTGGAAAGCCGCGACCAGAAGTGGAAGGCGGCCAAGCTGATGTACAACAACGCCCGGCTGCGCCTGACGATGCCGGAAGCCTTCGAGACCCACCGCAGCATCATCGACTGGAAAAACCGCGACAAGAGCCCGGACAAGGTGCCGGCGAACGCCCTCGGCGTGGACGCCATGACCCTGCACCTGATGAAGTGGGCAATGGTCAGCTGGCGCCGCATGAAGTCGGTGAACACCCTGATGGGCACCTGGGCGCCGCGCCTGCAGATGGACCTGGCGCCCGGCATGGCCTGCGCCGCTCACTTCGTGCTGCGTGCGAACAGCAAGCCGGCCTCGATCGACGACTACGTGGCCGCCGGCCGCGCCCTGCAGCGCTTCTGGTTGACCATGACCACGCTCGGCCTGTACATGCAGCCGGAAATGACGCCATTGATCTTTTCCAAGTACGCGCGCGAAAACACCCGCTTCACCGCCGATGCGCGCCTGGAGGCCTCGGCGCGCGAACTGCAGCGCCAGACCGAGGCCCTGATCTTCGGCGGCGCCGGGCATCCGGTCTACATGGGACGGCTGGGCTATGGGCCGCGTCCGGCCGCCCGCTCGGAGCGCAAGCCGCTGGCGCAGTTGATGATATCCTGAGCAGGGAAAAGATCCCCCCAAAAAAAACGGCAACCATCTGGTTGCCGTTTTTTTTCGTTGCCGTTTTTTTCGTTGCCTTTTTTTGTCATTGCCGCTTCTTGTATCCGGCCGCGCATCGCTATCCGTCGCGCAAAGACAAAAAGAGCGGGACCAGCCCGCTCTTTTCATTGCATCAGGAAATTCCCGACGACTTAGGCCTTCTTGGCGCGCTTGCGAGCAGCGACGCCGGCGCCCAGCATGGCGATGCCGAACAGGGCCAGCGAACCTGGCTCTGGCACTTCAGCCAGCTTGAACTGACCGTTGTTGCCGACGAAGAAATACTGGCCTGGGGTGTTCGCGTAAGCGGTGCCATCGCAGCCGGCGCCGGTGAAGCCGGCGAATTCGCAAGCGACTTCCGAGACCAGGCGGTCGGTTGGCTCACCCAGGGTGTTCGCGTTGGTGAAAGCGAACGACAGGATCGATTCCATCGACAGGTCATCGCCGTTCGAGTTGAAGAAGTAGCCTTCAGCCAGCTGGCCCGGCATGGCTTTCGCCAGCACGGTCACTTGGCCGTTGTTGATTGGCGAGCCGCTGGCATCGACCAGGCCGCCGCCGCCGGCCAGCACGCTGAATTCGGCGATCAGGTTGCCCAGGTTGGCGCCGTAGACACCTTCGGTGCCTGCGTATTGGCCGTTGGTCGGGTTCTGGTACATGCGGATGGTGCCGCCGGTGAACGAGAACGCGCCGCTGAAGTTACCGGTGCCGTTTGCTTCGAAAACAGCGCTGATGTTGCCGCCAGCGTAGTTGATTGGGAACAGGGCGCCGTTGCCGTCAGCCTGGGTGATGTTGAACACAGCGTGTTCACGGAACTCGAAACTGGTGCCGCCGGTTGGGTTGATCTGGATGAAGGCGTTGCCGTTCACGTCCAGGTATTCGTTGATTTCCTGGCCGGCTTCATAGCCGCCGCCGTTCGGGTTGAAGACCCAGTCGTTCAGCACAGGGCCAGCGTGGGCGGCCGAGGCCATGGACATTGCAACAGCAGCAGCGCAGGTCAGTTTCTTCAGAAATTTCATGATCGGTAATCCTCGATGTGGTTGATCGGTTTTGGCAAACACACTCAACTATTAGCAAGGCCCGTGCCAGGATTTCACATTCTTTTTAAATCAACAACTTAGCGTCGATTGTTAGCGTATCGCTAACTGATCTGTAAAAAATATCGACATACATTTCTTATTTGCAAATGTCAAGAAGAATGTTTAATGTTTCTTATGCAACTTACTGTTGAGCTGGTCGATGATCTCGCTGGCTGCGCCGACGATCTGCGCCGCCTCGAAACCGGCGCGCGACAGCTCTTTATAGAATGAACGGGCCAGGATGCGCGCTACCTCGTCCGGGTTGCGGTAGGCAGCCGGCGGCGCGCCGTCGGCCTCCTGCGCCAGCGCCTGGCGCGCAAAACGCGAGTCGAGCAGGTGTTGCAATTGCGCCACCTGGACCGACTTGCCGATGAACAGGCAGATGACTTCGAACATGACCAGGTCGGCCTGCGTGAAGCCGGCGCCGGCCACGTTCGCCACGCCGACGGTACGGCCTTCGATCCGGATCGGCGCCGACATCATGCTGCGCCCCGGGTCCTGCGGGCGCCGCGCCAGCAGCGCATAGGCCGACTTGCCGATGTCCTCGACCAGCAGCGCCTGGCCGCTGGCCAGCACCTGGCCGCAGATCGCCTCGCCGCGGCCGATGCTCGCTTCCAGCGCCGCGGCCGGCAGGCGGTCGCCGGGAGCGCCGGCATGGGCATGCACGCGCAGGCGCTCGTCCTTGCCGCCGCCGCTGAGCAGCATGACCGAACAGCTGTCGGCGCGCAGCATGTGCGCGCATGCGCGGGCCTGGCCCTGCAGGGTGTCTTCCAGGCTGCCGTCCGACAGGAAATGCTGCAACGCGCGCAAGCGGGTCAGATCCGGGTTGTCCTCCATTGCCACCTCCTCGTCGACGGGCCGGGCCCGTCCGTTACGCCGCGAAGGCGACGGCCTCAGCGTGCGGGCTCGGCCTTCGGCGACAGGAATGCCTTGTGAAACAAATGCCGCGACAGCATCAGCGGCGGCATCCGCAGCCAGTTGCCGCGGATATACAGTGCGGCGCGCGCGGCGGCGTCGAAGGCATCGGCGCAGCTCGGATGCGGCGGCTGCAGCGCGCGCAGGAACAGCGCGTCCATCAGTGTCAGCAAGGCCGCGTTCGGGGCGCCGGGGCGCGCGGCGTCCAGCACGGCGGCCGGCACCGGGGTGCCGAGCAGGCGCGTGCAGTAACGCAGGGCATAGCATAGCGGACGCGCCAGTTCCAGCTCGCGTGCACGCGCCGGCAATGCCGCCCAGAATCCCGGCTCGGCGCCGAAATGGACCAGCAGGCGGTGCAGGTCGAACAGGTCGCGCAGGCCGTGGTGGTATTCGCCATCGGAAAACAGGTGCACGGCGCTGTGCAGCACCATGTCGCAGGGCGCCAGGGTAGACACGCCGTCGTGGCCGGGTACCGGACGGGCGGCGGCGCGCAGGCGCGCCGGGTCGGGACGCGCCGCCGCCGTCTCCGGCAGGATCGCGTGGTGCACGTCGATCACGCTGGCGCGGCGCATGTGCTGCATCGGCGGCAGCTCGTGCATCCATTCGCGGTAATAGCGCTGGTCGTAGGCGTCGTGATGGGAGCCGGCCCAGCCGTGCAGCATCAGCAGGCTCTCGACGTCGGCCAGGCGTTCCTTCGGCACCAGGATATCGATGTCGGAAAACAGGCGCCCGGCGCCGGCCGGCAAGCCGGCGATCGCGTAGGCGCCGCCCTTGAGCAGGATCAGCGGCAGCCCGGTCTCGGCCAGCGCCAGCTTGATCTGCCTGAGTTCGAGGGCCACCGCCCGCAGATGGCGTTCCCAGACCGTGCGCGCCCAGCCCAGGCGCCGTTGCACGCGTGCCGGCAAGGCCGGGAGCACCCCCGCTTCCTCGGCCAGCAGGCCGAGGGTGGCGGCCAGGTTCGCCGCCAGGGCCTGGCGCAGCAGCAGGTCCCATTCGGGTTCGCCGAAGCGCGCCATGGCGCCGGGTTCGCGCAAGGCCTGCAGCAACAGCGGCAGCGGCGGCCTCATGTGCGCTCCCGCAGCAGTTGCTCGAACACGGCGATGGCGTCGTCCAGCACGCCGTAGCGGAAATCGAAGGTGCGCGCCGCATCGACCACGCCGGCCACCGCCTGGAAGCCGGCTTCGCCCAGCAGGCTGTAGTTGAAGGCGTTCTCGGCCAGGCGCATGTGGGCGCGGGCCTGCGGCACCGGGGTCAGTTCGGCCGCGGCGCCGGCCTGCCACTTCGGGAACACGATCCAGGCCGGCGCCGCCGCTTCACCGGCGCGCGCCACGCTGTCGCTTGAAGCCCGCATGTGGGCCACGGTGCCTTTCACGGTGTCGGCCACCGGGCGCGTGAAGGCGGCCGCCGGGGCATAGTCGCGGATGATGCCGATCGAGGCATTCTTCAGGCTGACCGGGCGCGGCAAGGGATCGACGCGGCCGTCGTCCAGGCGCACCAGGGTCAGTTCGTCGGACAGCAGGCGCCAGCCGCGGTTGACCAGCGCCGCGCACAGCGTGCTCTTGCCGGAGCCGGGCGGCGCCGGCAGGATGGCGGCCAGGCCGCCTTTCTCGATCACGGCGGCGTGGATCACCAGCCAGGAATGCGCCTGGCTCGAGACGCACCAGTTCATCGCCCATTCGAACATCGGGAAAGCCTGGTCCAGCGGAAGGGGCTGGAAAGGCGCCATGCCGTCGAAATGGAAGTGCACTTGCGGACGGACGAAGCGGCGCAGGCCGCTTGAACCGCTCAGGCGCACGTGGAAGTCGGCCAGGCTGCCCTCTTCCAGCACCGGGTAGTCGGCGTACATCGTGCCCAGGGTCTGCGCCAGGAGCGCAAGCGGGCTGTGGACGCAGGTGACGAAGGGGCCGGTCTGCAGGCGCAGGCCGGGGCCGCGCAGGCGCGCGCGCAGCGCGCGTTCGCCGAGGCTGGCCAGGGTCAGCAAGGCTGGGCCTCGACCAGGTTCAGCGCGGCCAGGTCGGCCAGCACTTCGTCGAGCTCGTCCAGCGTCCCGGCATCGGCATCGGCGCCGGCCAGCAAGGTGGCCAGCAAGGCGGCCGGCTGCGACGCGCCGCGCAGCAGTCCCAGCAGGTCGAGGACATCCTGGCCCAGCAAATGGGTATCGCCCGTCAGGTCGTTGAAGAGCACGCATTCGCCGTCGTGGCAGCGGTGTACCAGGCGCTGGCCGGGGACCAGGCGCCAGATCGGCGGACTACGCATGCGTGGTGATACCCGGCAGGCTAGCGGAAGGTGGTTTGCAGGTAGGCCGAGATTTCCAGCCCGGTCCATGGCCGGGCGCTGCCGCTCGGCCGGTAGCTGCCCTTGATGGTGAACTCGTCCCAGATCGCCACGACCTTGTCTTCCGGCAGCACGCTGGCGATGCCGCTGTTGCGCGACGCGCGCGCATTCAGCAGGGCGGTGACGATCTGCAGGGCCACGAAGGAGCGGTCGATGGCGCGCACTTCCTTGGTCTGCTGGAGGATCTGCAGCAGGGTGATGTTCTTCAGGCCGGCATACGCGCCGCGCGGGGCCAGCACCTCGACGAAACGGGTTTCCGGACGCGTGCCGCAGCGCGATTTCCAGGCGCGGTGGTTGTCGCGCCAGTAGGTGTAGGAATGGTTGTTGCTGCAGGAATTATTCGGATTGTGGCTGGCCGACTTGATCGACATGAAGCCCGAAGGCGACGCGCAGACACCGCCGTAGTGGCCGAAGGTGGCCATGCCCGGCTGGCTGTGCAGGGTCAGGACGACACCGGCCGCACCGGCGCCGGCGCGCGTGAAGCGGCGCCGCGCCGCGCCGCGCGCATCGAGCTGGGGCACATCGTGTGCCGCCTGGGCTTCCGGTGCTGGTTGCGCCTCGTTCGCCGGAGCGCTGCGGCCTTCTTGATCTTCCATATCGACGTTTTCCTGAGTCATCGAAAGTATGCCATAACCCTGTGGGGCCTCTGCTTTTCCAACATTAAAGCAAGCCGCGTACCAGCTCAAATAAATTGACTAAATGCAACAAAGAATCAAGCACTTAGGCCAATTCTACGGGGTACACGCCAAAATACAACGACGCCTTCACGGCGCCGTTGTAAGAAAACCCGACAGTCGCGCTAGTTCGACAACCAGCGCCAAGCTGCTTAGAAGAAGCTTTCCGGCACCACCAGGATGTCGCCCGGACGCATCGGCATGTTGGCCGAGATGTCGCCTTCCTTGATCAGGTCGTCCAGGCGCACGTTCAGCTTTTCCTGCTTGCCGTCGACGTTGCGGATGATGATGGCCTTGTTGCCCGAAGCGAATTCGGTGACGCCGCCGACGGCGATCAGCACATCCATCAGCGACATGTCGCGGCGGTAAGCCAGCGCTTGCGGCTTGGCGGCCTGGCCGATCACGCGGATCTGCTCGCCGTAGTTGCCCACGAAGCCGGTTACGACCACGGTCACGACCGGCTGCTGGATGAATTTCGCCAGCGCGGTCTCGATGTCGCGCGCCAGGGCGGTTGAGGTCTTGCCGGCGGCCGGCAGGTCTTCGACCAGCGGGGTGGTGATCTTGCCGTCCGGACGGACCGGCACCGACATCGATACTTCCGGATTGCGCCAGACGATGATGTTGACGGAGTCGCCCGGTCCGATCAGGTAGTCGGCCGGTGCGGCCTGGGCCATGGCGGCGGCCGAAGGCGCGGGCGGCTTGCTGGCGCAACCCGCCAGGGCCAGGCCGCAGGCGACCGCCAGGGTCAGTTTCGT
Organism: Massilia sp. YIM B02769; assembly: GCF_030411995.1. Lineage (GTDB taxonomy): Bacteria > Pseudomonadota > Gammaproteobacteria > Burkholderiales > Burkholderiaceae_D > Telluria. The sequence goes on along the minus strand of NZ_JASNRC010000001.1, from coordinate 456,723 downwards.
CAGGTTCGTCATGATCTTGTTCACGTCCATTCCTTTCCCGGCATGCAGCGACCGGCAACGCCCCGCTGTGTCGAATGCCACAAAATTGTTATTTAGCCATCAAACCGGCGTATTGTATCGTAATCGTGTTTCCTCAAAGGCATGCACGATTGAAATACTTCTATTTTTTCATTTCCGTTGCAGCAGTTCCAGCACGTACTGCGAAGGGATGGCGTAACTGATGCCGCTTGGCGTCGTGATCGCCGTTTCCTTCAGCCCCTTAACGAACACCATATTAATAACAGCAAGTACGGCGCCTGTGTCGGGATCGTAGACCGGACTGCCGCTGTTGCCCGGATACGCCGTGCCGTCGAGCTGGAAGATCTTCATGCCGCCGCGCTGCAGCTGGGTGATGGCGCGCGCATCCAGGCGCTTCGAGCTCATCGAAGGCATGACGATCGGCGTCAGCGCCGACAGGTTGGCGCGGTGGGTCACGTGGTTCAGGCCCAGCACCATGCCGAGCGGGAAACCGGTGAACGCCAGCGCCTGACCTTCGACCGCCATGCGCGAATCGCCCAGGGCCAGCGCCGGCAGCGGCGCCCCGCCCTCGAGGCGCAGGTGGGCCAGGTCGTGCTCGCGGTCGAGTGCCACCAGGCGCGCCGGACGGAAGGCGATGTCCTGGCCGCTGCCGACCACCACGCCCAGCTGCTCCATCTTCGCCGCGTCGAGCTTGTCCGGGACCACGTGGGCATTGGTCACGATGCTGAAACCGTCGCCGACCGCGAAACCAGTGCCGGTAAACATCACCGAGGGGCTGCGCGTCTTCAGGAAGCTGCCGACCCCGACGATAGCCGGCTTGACCTGGGGAATCGTGCGCACCAGGCCATCGGCACGGGCCGGCGCGCCCGGCAGGGCCAGCAGGCTGGCCACTCCCAGCAGGGCGGCGCCGACCCAGGCGCGGCGCGGCGGCCGCGATAGCCATGCCTGTGGTTTTTTATTATTTCGATTAGGAATCAATCGTGCAGACCTTTTTGTATTTTAAACATTACAATACATCAGCTTGATGTTGAGCAAAGCGACCCCGTGTCCCCTCCTCCAGAAGTTTCACGGTTGACCTAGTGCAACATTTAGGCCCCAGCAAAGTTTGCCTGATGACAATAATACCCCGTCAGGCGCACCGGGGGCCGGGTTTTATGCGTTGCAGCTAAGAATTTGTGTTGTAAGCGGTGCCATCCGGCGCGTTTATTAGCACAATTTTCCGGCACGCAATTGCAATTGCACAAACTACAAGCGATGATGCGGGTTCTTTGTTGATTGTTGTAGCTGGCGCAGCCGCGTCCGGCATTCATGGCGAGACTGACGAGATGGCAGAAATAACAGCCCTTATCCTGAATTTCCTCAAGGCCATCGGTAAATACCGTTGGCATGCGGTGACCATCACCTGGGTGGTGGCGCTGATCGGCTGGGCCATCGTGCTGCGGCTGCCCAACCAGTACGAAACCACGGCCCGGGTCTATGTGGATACCCAGAGCATCCTGAAGCCCCTGCTGTCGGGCATGACCTCGCTGCCGAACGTCAACCAGCAGGTGACGTTCATGCGCCAGACCCTGATCAGCCGTCCGAACGTGGAAAAGGTCATGCGCATGACCGACCTCGACGTCAAGGCGCGCGACGCCGACGAAAAAGAGAAGATGATCGACTCCCTGATGTCGAAGATCACCATCGCCGGCACCGAGCGCGACGACATCTACACCATCAGCTATAAAGCCTCCGATCCGAAGCTGGGCAAGGACGTGGTGCAGTCGCTGCTGACCATCTTCATGGAAGGCAGCTTCGGCGGCAAGCGCCAGGAATCCGACAAGGCTGTCCAGTTCATCGACGACCAGATCCGCAGCTATGAAGAAAAGCTGGCGGCCGCCGAGAACACCCTGAAGGAATTCAAGATCAAGAACATGGGCCTGCTGCCGCGCGAAGGCGCCGATTTCGGCAGCAAGGTGGCGTCCGCCAGCGACTCCCTGAGCCAGGCGAAACTCGAACTGGCCGAGGCCGAGCAGTCGCGCAACGCGATCCGCCGCCGCATGACGGGCGGTGGCAAGGACGGCGCCGGCCCGGTCGATCCGGAACTGGCCGAGCGCATCGCCACCACCCAGAAGAACCTCGACTCGCTGCGCCTGCAGTACACCGAGCAGCATCCCGACATCATCGCCACCAAGCGCCTGCTGGAACAGCTCCAGCAGCGCAAGAAGGACGAAGCGAAGAAGGGCGGCGCCAACCCGAACCTGGCCGCCAGCCCGATGATGCAGCAGCTGAACGTGAGCCTGTCGGACGCCGAGTCGCGCGTGGCCGCCCTGCGTGCCCGCGTCAACGAGTACCAGAACCGCGTCAACACCCTGCGCACCCAGAGCACCACCGCGCCGGAAGTCGAAGCCCAGCTGGCCCAGCTGAACCGCGACTACCAGGTGAACCGCGAAAACCACCAGCGCCTGATCGAGCGCCGCGAACAGGCCCGCCTGTCGGGCGACCTGTCGTCGGCCACCGACATGCTGGCCTTCCGCGTGATCGAACCGCCGCTGGCGCCGTCGGTGCCGACCGGCCCGAACCGCCCGGTGCTGTTCACCGCCGCCTTCCTGGCCGCGCTGGCGGCCGGCCTGGCCGGCGCCTTCCTGATGAGCCAGTTCCGTCCGACCTTCCTGAGCCAGGCGGCGCTGCGCGAAGTGACCGGCATGCCGATCCTCGGCACCATCAACATGCACTGGACCGATGGCCAGAAGGTGCGCCGCAAGAAGCGCCTGTACGGCCTCGCCGCCACCGTGCTGCTGCTGATCGGCCTGTATGGCGCCGGCGTGGCGACGATGATGGCCCGTCCGGGCCTGTAAGGAAGAATCTTAGGAGCGAATGTGAGCATTATCGAAAAAGCGGCCAGCCGCATTGACCACACCCGCAACACCCCGGCCCCCGCCGCCGTGCCCGTCGAGACCGACGAACAGGTGGTGGCGCTGAACCAGCACGCCGCGCCGGCCGCAGCGGCGGCCCCTGCCCCGGCGGCGCCGGCGATCCACGCCGTGCCGCTCGAAACCTTTGCGCCGACGCCGGCCGAAAGCGCGGCCGCGGCCGTGGCGTCGGCTACCGCGTCGGGTAGCGCGTCGGCTACCGCCGCGGCTGCCCACGCGGCCCCGGCCCAGCCCCACATCCATCGTGCCCCGAGCGGCAAGCACAGCGCGCGCAAGGTCGACCTCGACCTGGCCCGCATGCGCGACGCCGGCATGGTCACCGCCGCCAGCGGCCGTACCAGCCTGCTCGAGGACTTCCGCGTCATCAAGCGCCCGCTGCTGAAACGCGCCTTCGGCGAAGCCTCGGCGCCGGGCCGCCCGAACAACCTGATCATGGTCACCAGCTCGCTGCCGGGCGAAGGCAAGACCTATTGCGCGATCAACCTGGCGATGAGCATCGCCATGGAACTCGACCACACCGTGCTGCTGGTGGATGCCGACGTGGCCCGTCCTTCGGTGCTGCGCACGCTTGGCCTGCCGGCCCAGCGCGGCCTGATGGACATCCTGATCGACGACAAGCTCGATTTGTCGGACGTCATGCTGCGCACCAACGTCGACACCCTGAGCATCCTGCCGGCCGGCACCAGCACCCCGCGCGCCACCGAGCTGCTGGCCAGCTCGACGATGAGCAACATGGTCAACGAGATCGCCAACCGCTATCCGGACCGCGTGATCATCTTCGATTCGCCGCCGCTGCTGCTGACCAGCGAATCGCGCGTGCTGGCCAGCCACATGGGCCAGATCGTGATGGTGGTCGAGGCCCAGACCACGACCCAGCACGCGGTCAAGGAATCGCTGCGCCAGCTCGAAGGCTGCAGCAACGTGAACCTCATCTACAACAAGGCCCGGGACATCCCCGGCATCGAAGAAACGTATGACTATCACTACGGCTAAGCGCTCGCGCATGTTGCGTCCGCTTCGTCTGGCACCGCTGGCGGCGGCGCTGCTGGCGACCCTGCCTGCCCACGCCGAATGGAAGGTCACCCCTTCCTTCAGCCTGAGCGAAAGCTATACCGACAACGTCAACCTGCGCAACGACGCCACCAAGCGCTCGTCCTGGGTCACCGAGGCGGTGCCGGGCCTCGACGTGCAGGGCCACAGCGCGCGCGTCGACTTCACCGCCAAGGCGCGCCTGTACTACTACGACTACAGCGAGGAAGACGTGCCGGGCGTGCGCAACAGCACGCGCCAGTACGATGCGGCCGGCCGCGTCAACGTGGTCGACCAGCTGTTCTATGTCGACGCGAGCGCCGGCGCCAACGCGCGCAGCATCTCGGCCTTCGGCCCGGTGATCGAGGACGGCGACGGCAACCGCTATACCAGCGACAACTCGACCGACGTCAAGACCTGGCGCATCAGCCCCTACCTGACCCACCGCTTCGGCACCTTCGCCAGCGCCATCCTGCGCTACAGCCACGACAGCGTGAATTCGGATTCGCGCAGCGTCTACGGCGACAGCACGGCCGACGGCGTGTCGCTCGACATCGCCAGCGGCACGGGCTTCCGCAACGTCGGCTGGAACCTGCGCTATGCGCGCCAGGATATCGAGAACGAAGGCTTCGGCGATACCTCGTCGGAAAACGCCCTGCTCGGCCTGAACTACCGCATCGGCACCACCCTGAGCCTGACCGCCACCGGCGGCTACGACAAGTACGATTACCAGGCACTGGGCGGACGCACCTCGGGCGCCAGCTGGTCGACCGGCTTCGCCTGGGCGCCGTCGGCGCGCACCAACATCCAGATGTCGGTCGGCCGCCACTTCCTCGGCAACACCGGCTCGCTGATGGCCCTGCACCGCAGCCGCCACAGCACCTGGAAGGTCGCCTATTCCGACGCCGTCACCACGACCCGTTCGCAGTTCACGCTGCCGGCCGCGATCGACACCGCCTCGCTGCTCGATTCGATGTTCAGCACCACCATCCCCGACCCGGTGATGCGGCGCCAGGCGATCGAAGCCTACATCCTGGCCGCCGGCCTGCCGCCTTCGCTGGCCGAGAGCATCAATTACCTGACCAACCGCTACATGCGCCAGAAGCTGCTGCAAGGCTCGGTGGTATTCGACTGGCGCCACAGCAGCGCGGTGCTGTCGCTGTACGCCAGCCGGCGCACGGCGCTGTCGTCGGCGCAAAGCGACAGCGGCCTGCTCGGCAGCCAGCTCAGCTCCCTGAACGACAGCGTGCGCCAGTACGGCGCGGATGCGTCCTACAACTACCGCCTGAGCGCGCGCTCGACCGCGGTGGCTTCGCTGACGTCGACGCATGCGCGCTCGATCGACACCGGCCTCGAAAGCCGCCAGAACTCGCTGCGCCTGGGCCTGAGCCACCGCTTCGGCCGTTCGGTGCGCGGGAACCTCGAGTACCGCCGTACCAGCGGCAACAGCGAAGTGCAGCGCCGCGACTACACCGAAAACGCCGTCTCCGCCACCGTGACGGTGCAGCTCTAAAATACGGAGTGACACGATGTACGAAAGTTATTACGGACTCTCGGCCAAGCCCTTCCAGCTGCGCCCCGATCCCCACTTTTTCTTCGGCAGCAAGGGCCACAAGCGGGCCATGGCCTACCTGGAATACGGCCTGTCGCAGGGTGAAGGCTTCATCGTCATCACCGGCGAAGTCGGCGCCGGCAAGACCACGCTGGTGCGCAACCTGTTCAACAAGCTGCCTTCCGACCAGATCGCCGCCGCCCACATCGTCAACACCCACCTCGATCCGGACGACACCTTGCGCATGGTGGTCTCGGGCTTCGGCCTGCCCTACGAGGGCGCCAGCAAGACCGACCTCCTGACCCGCCTCGAGCAGTTCCTGCGCGCCGTCGACCGCCAGGGCAAGCGCGCCCTGCTGGTGATCGACGAAGCCCAGAACCTGAAGCCGCAGACGGTCGAGGAACTGCGCATGCTGTCGAACTTCCAGACCGACGACAAGTCGCTGCTGCAGACCTTCCTGCTCGGCCAGCCCGAGTTCCGCGCCACCCTGCACAGCCCGACCATGCAGCAATTGCGCCAGCGCGTGATCGCCAGCTACCACCTGGGCCCAATGGACGCGCAGGAAAGCGCCGCCTACATCGAGCACCGCCTGCACACCGTGGGCTGGAACGGCGACCCGGCATTCGACGAGAGCGCGCACGCCGCGATCTTCGGCTACACCGGCGGCATCCCGCGCAAGACGAACACCCTGCTCGACCGCGTGCTCCTGATGGGCTACCTGGAAGAGCTGCACGCGTTCAACGAAGAACACATCAAGACCGTCATCGGCGACATCGCCGAGGAATTCCAGCTGCCGACGGCGGTGAACACGCCGCAGGCCCCAGGCGCGCAGGCAGGCGGCATCGACGGCGCCAGCTACCTGTCCGACGATCCGCTGGGCCACCTGCCGGAACGCCGCGCCAGCGCCGAGGTGCTGGACGAGCGCATGATGCGCCTCGAGAAATCGATCGTCTCGGTGCTATCGATCCTGAAGAAAATCGTCGCCACCCCGCAAAACGGCGTGCAGGCGAACCAACACGTGGATACCCCCGAATGAGAATGCAGACTCCCGCAGCCCGGCCGCAACGCCAGCCGGGCGAGCGCATCCGCAACGCCATGACCTGCGACGTCGAGGATTATTTCCAGGTCTCGGCCTTCGCTCCCTACATCAGCCGCGACAGCTGGCCGACGCGCGAATGCCGCGTCGAAGCCAACGTCGAGCGCATTCTGGCGCTGTTCGAGCGACACGACGTGAAAGGCACCTTCTTCACCCTGGGCTGGATCGCCGAGCGCTATCCCGCCATGGTGCGCCGCATCGTCGAGGCCGGCCATGAACTGGCCAGCCATGGCTACGGCCACCTGCGCGCCTCGGACCAGAGCCGCGCCGAATTCGACAACGACATCCGTTCGAGCAAGGCCATGCTGGAAGACATCGGCGGCCAGGAAGTGATCGGCTATCGCGCGCCGAGCTTCTCGATCGGCGAAGGCAATCTGTGGGCGCTGGACGCCCTGACCGAAGCCGGCTACCGCTACAGCTCGAGCATCTACCCGATCCGGCACGACCACTACGGCATGCCGAACGCGCCGCGTTTCGCCTTCTACCCGAACGGCCCCGACGGCCTGCTCGAAGTGCCGATCACCACGGTGCAGCTGGGTTCGAAAAAGCTGCCGGCCGGCGGCGGCGGCTATTTCCGCCTGCTGCCGTACGCGCTGTCGCGCTGGATGGTCAAGCGCGTCAACGAGATGGACAACGAGCCGGCCCTGTTCTACTTCCACCCCTGGGAAGTCGACCCCGGCCAGCCGCGTCCCGAGGGACTCGGCGCCAAGGCGCGCTTCCGCCACTACATCAACATCGAGCGCATGGAAAGGCGCATCGCCGCCCTGGCCCAGGACTTCGCCTGGGACCGCATGGACCGCATCTTCCTGGAACGGCCATGAATTCGATCATCGAGGGCGTGCTGGAAAAGCGCGCGGCGAAAGCCGCCGAGGCGGCAAAGCCCGACCTGCTGCTGCTGGTGCACCGCATCCCCTTCCCGCCGAACAAGGGCGACAAGATCCGTTCCTACCATTTGCTGAAGCACCTGGCCGGCAAGTACCGCGTGCACTTGGCGACCTTTGTCGACGACGAGGACGACTGGCAGTACGTGCCGAAGGTCGAGGCCCTGTGCGCCTCCAGCCACTTCGCGCGCCTGAAGCCGATGGAGGGCAAGGTGCGCAGTGCCGTTGCCCTGGCCAGCGGCAAGTCGCTCTCGCTGGGCTATTACCGCGACGCCGGCATGAAGGCCTGGATCGCCAGGACCATGCGCGAGCGTGGCATTGCCCGCATCATGATGTTCTCGTCGGTGATGGCGCAGTACGCCGAGGACTATCCGGCCGCGCGCCGCGTGATCGACTTTTGCGACGTCGACTCCGACAAATGGCGCCAGTACGCCGAGAAGAAGTCCTGGCCGATGAGCTGGGTCTACCGCCATGAAGCGCGCAGCCTGCTCGACTACGAGCGCCGCGTGGCCGACCAGTTCGACGCCTCGCTGTTCGTGTCCGACCCGGAAGCGGAACTGTTCCGCACCCTGGCGCCGGAAAGCCGCGCCAAGATCGGCTTCTTCAACAACGGCGTCGACACCGATTACTTCAGCCCCGAGCGCCCCTACGACAATCCCTTCGAGGAAGGCGAGCAGGCCCTGGTGTTCACCGGCGCCATGGATTACTGGCCGAACGTGGACGCCGTGAAGTGGTTCGCAAGCGAGGTGCTGCCGCGCGTGCTGGAAGCGGTGCCGCAGGCGCGCTTCTACATCGTCGGCGCGCGCCCGTCGACGGAAGTGCAAGCCCTGGCCGGCGAGTCCATCGTCGTCACCGGCACCGTGCCCGACGTGCGGCCGTATCTCGCCCACTGCAAGGCCGCGGTGGCGCCGCTGCGCATCGCGCGCGGCATCCAGAACAAGGTGCTGGAAGCGATGGCCATGGCGCGTCCGGTGGTCGCTTCGCCCCAGGCCTATGAAGGCATCGAGGCGATCGAGGGCCGCGAACTGCTGGTGGCCGACGCGCCGCAGGACTATGCCGACGCCGTGATCGGCCTGCTGCGCTCGCCCCACCCGGCCATGGGCCGCGCCGCGCGCGCCAGCGTCGAGCGCCGCTACAGCTGGCCGGCCCACCTGTCCACCATCGAAACGAGGTTCGAATGCTGATGAACGATAACCCAGCCTTGTCTGGAGCAGCCGGCGGCCGCATGGCCGTGCCGACCGTGGCCATCATCGTTGCCGCCCTGCTGGCGCCGCTACTGCTGTACTGGGGCACGGCGGCCTCGATCGTCTCGGTCTGGAACAGCTCCGAGACCTTCGCCCACGGCTACGCCATCGCCCCGATCAGCCTGTGGCTGATCTGGCGCCGGCGCGAAGTCTTCCAGCACATCCCGGTCGTGCCGTACTGGCCGGCCCTGGGCCTGCTGGCCCTGTGCGGCGCCGGCTGGCTGGTGGCGCGCGCCGGCGAAGTCGGCGTGGTGATGCAGTACGCCTTTGTCGCCATGTTCCCGGCGGTGGCCCTGGCCGTGCTCGGCCGCCGCCTGGCCGGCGCCCTGACCTTCCCGCTGCTGTTCCTGCTGTTCGCCGTGCCTTTCGGCGAAGTCTTCGTCCAGCCCCTGATCAACTTCACCGCCGACTTCACCGTCGCCGCGGTGCGCGCCACCGGCATCCCGGTGCTGCGCAACGGCACCATGTTCGAACTGCCGACCGGGAACTGGTCGGTGGTCGAAGCCTGCAGCGGCGTGCGCTACCTGATTTCCTCGATCACCCTGGGCTGCCTGTACGCCTACCTCAGCTACCGCTCGAACTGGCGCCGCGCCCTGTTCATCGGACTCTCGATCATCGTGCCGATCGTCGCCAACGGCTTGCGCGCCTACATGATCGTGATGATCGGCCACACCAGCGACATGGCCCTGGCCACCGGCGTCGACCACCTGATCTACGGCTGGCTGTTCTTCGGCCTGGTGATGTTCATCATGTTCTGGATCGGCAGCTACTGGAGGGAAGATGAAGCGCCGATCGTGCCGGCGACAGCCGGGACTAACGGCGCGGCTCTTCATTCAGCGGCATCGCGCCCGGTGCTGGGCGTGGCGCTTGCCGCGGTGGCGGTCTGCGCGCTGTGGCCGGCCCTGGCCTATGTCAGCGACAAGGCGGCCCACAACCCGGCGCCGGTGCAGCTGGACGGCTCGCGCCTGGCATCGAGCCCGGTCGGCGGCACGACCTGGAGCCCGACCTACCAGCCTGCCGACGCTGTCCTGAAGGGCAAGTACACGGCCGGCGGCGTGCCGGTGGAACTGAACGTGCTGTACTACCGCAACCAGAATCCGGAAAAGCGCCTGATCAGCTCCGTGAACCGCGTCGACAGCCGCAAGGAAGAATTCCAGCAGGTGGCGTCGGGCGGCCGTACCGAGGACATCGGCGGCCAGCCGCTGGCCCTGCGCGAAACCCGCGTGCGCGGCCCGCAAGGCAATTACCTGGTCTGGCACTGGAACTGGGTCGACGGCGGCTTCACCGCCAACGACTACGTCGGCAAGCTGCGCCAGGCGAAAGCCAAGCTGATGATGCACGGCGACGACGGCGCGGCCCTGATGGTGGCGACACCGGTCGGCGAGAATCCGGAAGCGGCGCGCGCGGCACTGCGCAGCTTCCTCGGCGCCAACCTGGCGCCGCTGGAAGCCACGCTCGAGGCGGCACGGGGACGGTAAGATGGCGGTAACGAACAAGCGGCCGGCGGACATTCCGCTGGTCGTGCACCTGATCTACCGGCTCGACTTCGGCGGGCTGGAAACCCTGCTGGTCGACTGCATCAACCACATGCCGCCGGAGCGCTACCGCCACGCGGTGGTCTGCCTGACCGGCTACACGGCGTTTGCCGACAAGATCACGCGCCCCGGCGTCGAACTGTACGCACTGGACAAGCAGCCCGGCCTGGGCCTTGGCATCCATGTGAAGCTGTTCAAGCTGCTGCGCCGGCTGCGCCCGAGCGTGCTGCACACCTATAACTTCGCCTGTGCCGAATACGCGGCGCCGGCCTGGCTGGCGGGCGTGCCGGTGCGCGTGCATGCCGAGCACGGACGCGACGCCAGCGATCCGCAGGGCCTGAACCGCAAGCACAATTTTTTGCGCCGCGCCCTGGTGCCCTTCATCGACCGCTACGTGCCGGTGTCCCACGACCTGGCGCGCTGGCTGACGAACGTGGTCGGGATTCCATCCAGGAAGTCGGAACTGATCATGAACGGCGTCGACACCGTGCGCTTCGCCCCTGGTCTGGCGGCAGCGACGACGCCGTGGGCCGGCCAGGACGTGTTCGTCATCGGCACCGTCGGCCGCCTGCAGGACGTGAAGGACCAGGCCAGCCTGATCGCAGCCTTCGCCCTGCTCTGCACGGCGCATCCGGAGGGGCGTGCACGCCTGCGCCTGGCCGTGGTCGGCGACGGCCCGCTGCGCGACAAGCTGGCGCAGAAGGCACAAGCGCTGGGCGTGGCCGACCTGGTCTGGTTCCCCGGTGCACGCAACGATATCCCGGAACTGATGCGCAGCTTCGATTTGTTCGTCCTGTCCTCGATTGCCGAAGGCACGCCGGTGACCCTGCTCGAAGCCATGGCCTGCGGCCTGCCGGTGGTGGCCACCGCGGTCGGCGGCATCCCGGAAGTGGTGCAGGACGGCGTGAATGGCGCCCTGGTCCCGGCCGGCAATCCGCAGGCTTTATCCGATGCACTCGGCCTGTACGCCGCCGACGCATCCCGCGTTGCCGCCCATGGCGCGGCCGCACGCACGAACATCGAACGCCATTACAGCGTTGCCGCGATGGTCGGCGCCTACACGGCGCTGTACGACCGCCTCGGCAAGCGCACGAACAACCTTAACGAGATTACTCAACCATGTGCGGAATAGTTGGCATTTTTGACCCGCGCGGTACGCGCAACGTCGAGCGCGGCGCTCTCGAACGCATGAACCAGACCCAGTTCCACCGCGGTCCGGTCGAGGGCGACGTCTACCTGGAACCCGGCGTCGGCTTCGGCCACCGCCGCCTGTCGATCATCGATTTGGCCGCCGGCCAGCAACCGCTGTTCAACGCGGACAAGACCGTCGTCACCGTGTTCAACGGCGAGATCTACAACTTCCGCGAGCTGACGAAGGAATTGACGGCGCTGGGCTATACCTTCGCCACCAAGTCCGATACCGAGACCATCGTCCACGCCTGGGAAGAATGGGGCGAAGACTGCGTCAAGCACCTGCGTGGCATGTTCGCATTCGCCATCTGGGACCGCAACAAGCAGACCTTCTTTGTCGCGCGCGACCACCTCGGCATCAAGCCCCTGCACTACGCCTTCCTGCCGGACGGCACCTTCATCTTTGGCTCGGAACTGAAGTCGCTGCTGTCCTTCCCGGAACTGCCGCGCGTGATCGAACCGCGCGCCGTCGAGGAATACTTCGCCTACGGCTATGTGCCGGAGCCGCGCACCATCTTCAAGGACGCCTTCAAGCTCGAACCGGGCCATTCGCTGACCCTGAAGGTCGGCGCCAACGCGCAGAACATCCAGCCGAAGCGCTGGTGGGACGTGCCCTTCACGCCGCACGGCGCCATGTCCGAAAAGGAGATGGAAGAAGAGCTGATCGTGCGCCTGCGCGAAGCGGTCGAGAGCCAGCTCGAAGCCGAGGTGCCGCTGGGCGCCTTCCTCTCCGGCGGCGTCGACTCCAGCGCCATCGTCGCCATGATGGCCGGCCTGAACAAGGGTCCGGTGAACACCTGCTCGATCGCCTTTAACGACCCGGCCTTCGACGAGTCGACCTACGCGCGCCAGGTGGCCGAGCAGTACAAGACGAATCACCAGTGCGACACCGTCGACAAGGACGACTACGGCCTGGTCGATTTGCTGGCCGGCCTGTACGACGAACCGTATGCCGACAGCTCGGCGATCCCGACCTACCGCGTCTGCGAGCTCGCGCGCAAGCGCGTGACCGTGGCCCTGTCCGGAGACGGCGGCGACGAGAACTTCGCCGGCTACCGCCGCTACCGCATGGCGATGGGCGAACAGCAGGTGCGTTCGATGCTGCCGCTGGCCCTGCGCAAACCGGTGTTCGGCTTCCTCGGCAAGGCTTACCCGAAGGCCGACTGGGCGCCGCGCATCTTCCGCGCCAAGACCACCTTCGAAGCCCTGGCGCGCGACCTGGTCGACGGCTACTTCCACGGCGTGTCGATCCTGGTCGACCGCGTGCGGGACCAATTGTTCTCGGAAGGCTTCCGCCGCCAGCTGCAAGGCTACCGCGCGGTCGAGGTGATGCGCGGCCATGCGGCGAATGCGCCGACCGACGATCCGCTGTCGATCACCCAGTACGTCGACATGAAGACCTACCTGCCGGGCGACATCCTGACGAAAGTCGACCGCGCCAGCATGGCGCATGCGCTGGAAGTGCGCGTGCCGCTGCTGGACCACAAGTTCGTGGAATGGGTGTCGGGCTTGCCGTCCTCGTGCAAACTGCGCAACGGCGAAGGCAAGCACGTGTTCAAGAAGGCGCTGCAGCCCTACCTGTCCGACGACATTTTGTACCGCAAGAAGATGGGCTTCTCGATCCCGCTGGCGTCCTGGCTGCGCGGCCCGCTGCGCGAAGCCATGAAGGCGGCGGTGCTGAACCCGATGCTGGTCGATACCGGCATCTTCAACCCGAATTATCTGCAGCGCATGGTCGACGAACACCTGGCCGGCACCAAGGACCACAGCACGGCGCTGTGGGCGGTGCTGATGTTCGAAGCCTTCCTGCGCAAGAACGGCGCCGACGGCGCAACCAGTATTCATGGCAGCAGCAGCCAGCTGATCGCCACCGCGGCATAACGGCATTCCGGAGCTTTACATGCGTGTCCTTCACGTCCTCGACCATTCGATCCCGCTGCACAGCGGCTACACCTTCCGCACCGCCTCGATCCTGCGCGAGCAGCGCGCGCTCGGCTGGGAAACCTTCCACGTCACCGGCGCCAAACACCTGGGCGGCAACGACCTGGCGGAAGAAACGGCCGACGGCCTGCACTTCTACCGCACCCCGCGCTCGACCGGCGCACTGGCGAAAATGCCGGTGCTGAACCAGCTGGAAGTCATCCGCGGCCTGGAAAAGCGCCTGCTCGAGATCATCCCGACGATCAAGCCCGACGTGCTGCACGCCCACTCGCCCTGCCTGAACGCGATCGCCGCCCTGCGCGCCGGCCGCAAGTTCGGCATTCCGGTGGTGTACGAGGTGCGCGCCTTCTGGGAAGACGCCGCCGTCGACCACGGCACCAGCACCGAGAACGGCCTGCGTTATAAACTCACGCGCGGCCTGGAAACCTATGCCCTGAAGCGCGCCGACGCCGTGACCACGATTTGCGAAGGCCTGCGCGGCGACATCGTCGCGCGCGGCATCCCGGCGTCGAAGGTCACCGTGATCCCGAACGCGGTCGACATCGACAAGTTCGCCGTCGGCGGCGAAGCCGACCTCGAACTCAAGCGCAAGCTCGGCTTCGAAGGCAAGCGCCTGATCGGTTTCATCGGTTCCTTCTACGCCTACGAAGGCCTGGACGTGCTGCTGCGCGCGGTGCCGGCACTGGCCGCGCGCCACCCGGATTTGCGCGTGCTGCTGGTCGGCGGCGGTCCGCAGGACGCCAGGCTGCGCCAGCAGGCGCAAGACCTGGGCATCGCCGACAAGGTGGTGTTCACCGGCCGCGTGCCGCACGACCAGGTGCAGAAGTACTACGACCTGCTCGACGTGCTGGTCTACCCGCGCCTGTCGATGCGCCTGACCGACCTGGTCACGCCTTTGAAGCCGCTGGAAGCCATGGCCCAGGGCCGCATCCTGGCCGCGTCCAGCGTCGGCGGCCACCGCGAGCTGATCGTCGACGGCAAGACCGGCGTGCTGTTCGCACCGGACGACCCGGCCTCGCTGGCCGCCAAGGTCGGCGACCTGCTCGACGCGAAGATGCTGTGGCCGGCGCTGCGCTCGGCCGGACGCGCCTACGTGGAAAACGAACGTAACTGGCCGGTCAGCGTATCGCACTACAAGAACATCTACGGCCGCCTGACCGGCCTGAAGGCTGCATGAAGATCCTGACTTTCAGCACCCTGTTCCCGAACGCGGAAAAGCCGGGGCACGGGATTTTCGTGGAAACCCGGTTGCGCCACCTGGTGTCCAGCGGCCGGGTGGAAGCGCGCGTGGTCGCGCCGATCCCCTGGTTCCCGTCGACCAATCCGCGCTACGGCCAGTACGCGCGCTTTGCGAAAGCGCCGCGCCAGGAAGTGCGCCACGGGATCGAGGTCAGCCACCCGCGCTATCCGGTGCTGCCGAAAGTCGGCATGAGCGTGGCGCCGCTGCTGCTGGCGCAAGCCGTGAAGCCGGCGATTCGCCGCATGCTCGACGAAGGTTACGACTTCGACCTGATCGACGCCCATTACTTCTATCCCGACGGCGTCGCCGCCGCCATGCTGGCGCGCGCCTTCGGCAAGCCCCTGGTGATCACCGCGCGCGGCTCGGACATCACCCTGTTCCCGCAGTACGCCCTGCCGCGCCGCCAGATCCTGTGGGCGGCCAGGCGCGCCGACGCCGTCATCACGGTCTGCAATGCCCTGCGCGACGAAGTGGTCGGCATGGGCATCGAGGCCGACCGCGTGGTCTCGCTGCGCAACGGCGTCGACCTCGAACTGTTCCGCCCGGTCGAACGCACGCCCAACGCCATGTTCACCCTGCTGGCGGTCGGCCACCTGGTGCCGGTCAAGGCCCAGGACCTGATCATCGGCGCCCTGCCCCTGCTGCCGGGCGTGCGCCTGGTATTGGCCGGCGACGGCCCGGACCGCGCCAAGCTGGAAGCGCTGGCGAGTCAACTGGGCGTGACCGACCGCGTGCGCTTCCTCGGCGCCGTGCCGCAAGCCCAGCTGCGCAGCCACTACGGCAGCGCCGACGCCCTGGTGCTGTCGTCCAGCCGCGAAGGCTGGGCCAACGTGCTGCTGGAGGCCATGGCCTGCGGCACCCCGGTGGTGGCCAGCCGCGTGTACGGCACGCCGGAAGTGGTGGCCGCGCCCGAAGCGGGCGTGCTGATGGCCGAGCGCAGCTACCAGGGCGTGGCCGACGCCGTGAACGCCCTGCTCGCCAACTACCCCGACCGCGCCGCGACGCGCCGCTACGCCGAGCGCTTCAGCTGGGACGACACCACCGAAGGCCAGCTGCGCCTGTTCGGCGAGATCCTGGCGCGCCGCGCCGGCACCCCGGTGCTGGCCGCGGCCCGGCCTTGAGCCCAACCCTGAACGGATGAACGAAAACGATGGAATCTTTATTGTGGGCGCTTGACCTGGGGGCAGTGGTCTACCTCTGCCTCTGGGCCGTCCGGCAGGACAAGCAGAACGCCAAGGACGCCAGGGACGCCAGGAAGGAGCGCGACCATGCGTGACATTTTCCTGCTGCTGCTGCTGCCGCTGATGCTGTACGCGATGGCGCAGCGGCCTTTCGTCGCGGTCGGGATGTGGCTGTGGACGGCGCTGTTCTACCCGAACGCCTGGGTCTACGGCATCGCCGCTGCGCCGCGCTATAACCTGCTGTTCGCGGCCGTGGCCATCCTCGGCTACCTGGCGTGGAAGGAGAAGCCGAAGGGCAGGCTGACCGGCCTGGGGGCGATGGTCCTGCTGTTCTTCGCCTGGACCACGATCAGTACCATCACCACCATCGGCAATCCGGACGCGGCCTGGATGATCTGGCAGCGTTTCTGGAAAATAATCGCGCTGTTCGTGATTGTGGTGCTGGTCATCAAGGACAAGCTGCATCTCGATTTCGTGCTGTGGTGCGTGGTGCTGTCGGTGGGCTTCTATGCCGACCTGGAAGGGCTGAAATTCCTGGTCAGCGGCGGCCACCACAACATCGTCGGCCTGTCCGGGCACGTGCTGGGCGACCGCAACGAGCTGTCGCTGGCCTTTGTCATGGTCCTGCCGATCTGCTACTACCTGTGGATCGAATACGGCAAGCGCTCGCGCCTAATCAACCTGGCGCTGCTGGGCACCATGGGCATGCTGGTGCTGGGCGTGATCGGCACCCAGTCGCGCGGCGGCTTCATCGCCCTGCTGGCGCTGGGCGCCTACATGTACATCAAGAGCGACCGCAAGATGCTGCTGACGGTGCTGATCCTGGTGCTCGGGATCGGGATTTCCTTCATCATCACCTCGGATTACTCGGCCCGTATCGACACCATCGCCTCGGCCGACGAGGACTCGTCCTTCATGACCCGGGTCGTGGCCTGGAAGCTGAGCTTCATCATGGCCATGCAGCACCCCTTCTTCGGCGGCGGCTTCAAGTCGCTCGAATACTTCCCGAACTGGGCGCGCCTGTCGACCGAGTTCTTCTCCTACCCCTGGTTTTATACGGGCAGCGCGGTGCCGAACACCACGGTCGGCCGCGCCGCCCACAGTATCTACTTCCAGGTCCTGGGCGAACACGGCTTCGGCGGCCTGCTGCTCTACCTGGGCTGCCTGGCAGGCAGCTTCTTCAAGGCGGGCTCGGTGGCGCGCCAGGCGCGCCGCGCCGGCGCCCCGGCCTGGCTGCCGACCGCCGCGACCATGCTGCAGCTGAGCATCTTCGCCTTTGCGCTGGGCGGCGCCGCCCTCAGCCTGGCGTATTTCGACCTGATCTTCGCCATCTTCGGGCTGGTCATCGTGATGCAGACGCGGATGCTGCCGGCCGCCCTGTCCGTGCCGGCCATCGCGGCGCCGCCGCAGCGGATGGCGGCATGACGCAAGCGACCGCCGACCGCCTGGCGCAACACACACCATTTCGCATGAACGAGCACTTTATCCGCTTCATGGGCGACCTGATCGCCCGCTTCACGTCCCGCAAGGGCCGTATCGTCATCATCAACTACCACCGGGTGCTGGCCGAACCGAGCCAGCTGCTGGCCTCCGAACCCGACCTGAAGATCTTCACCTGGCAGATGGAACTGCTGGCGCGCTGCTTCAACGTGCTGCCGCTGAGCGAGGCCCTGCGCGCCGTCGACAGCGGCAAGGTGCCGCCGCGCGCGGTCTGCATCACCTTCGACGACGGCTACCGCTCGGTGCACGACCTGGCCCTGCCGGTGCTGCGCCGGCTCGGCCTGAGCGCCACGGTGTTCGTCAGCAGCGGCTTCGTCGGCGACGACACCATGTGGAACGACCGCATCGTGGAAGCGGTGCAGACCCTGGAGTCGGACGAGCTGGACCTGCAGGACTTCGGCCTCGGCGTGTTCCCGCTGCAGAGCATCGGCGAGCGCGTGGCCACCCTCGGCCGCGTGACCGAGGCCACCAAGTACATGTCGCCGCCGGAGCGCCAGCGCCTCACCGAACGGCTCGAGGCCCTGCTCGGCGACCTGCCGTCGAAAGGCCTGATGCTCACCCCCGAGATGGTCTGCAACCTCGACCGCCACGGGATCGAGATCGGCGCCCACACGATCTCGCATCCCATCCTCACCAGCCTCGACGATGCGGCCGCGCTCGGCGAGATCCGCGGCAGCAAGGAAGCCCTGGAGGCGATCCTGGACAAGCCGGTGCGGCTGTTCGCCTACCCGAACGGCAAGGCGGGCAAGGATTTCGACGCGCGCCATGTCGCCATGGTGCGGCAAGCCGGGTTCGACGCCGCCTTCACGACCGCGGTGGGCGCCATCACGGCTTCCCAAGACCGCTTCCAGTTGCCGCGCAGCCGGCCCTGGGACCGTACGCCTTTCCGCTTCGCCCTGCGCCTGCTGCAGTGGCTGGCGCGCGGCTGAATCCCGCCGAACCCGGCCGCACCGCGCAGCCCATTTACAGACAGACCATGAACAAACGTGCACTCCTGATTGCGTTTCACTTTCCTCCGCAGGCCGCCAGCAGCGGCATCCAGCGTACCCTGAGTTTTTCGCGCAACCTCGGCTCCCATGGCTGGGAACCGCTGGTGCTGTCGGCCCACCCGCGCGCCTACAGCGCCCAGAATCCTTCGCAGCTGGCCAGCGTGCCGGCCAGCCTGGTCGTGAAGCGCGCCTTTGCGCTCGACACCAAGACCCACATGGGCTACAAGGGCCGCTATCCCGGCGCGCTGGCCTTGCCGGACCGCTGGATCTCGTGGTGGTTCGCCGCGGTGCCGGCCGGCCTGGCGCTGGTGCGGCGCCACCGGCCGCGCGTGATCTGGTCGACCTTCCCGATCGGCACCGCGCACCTGATCGGCCTGACCCTGCACCGCCTGACCGGCCTGCCCTGGGTGGCCGACTTCCGCGACCCGATGATGCAGCCCTCCTACCCGACCAACAAGCTGCAGCGCAAGGTGTTCGCCTGGATCGAGGGCCAGGCCGTGCGCCGCTGCAGCCGCGCCGTGTTCACCACCCACAGCGCGATGCAGGTCTACCGCGAGCGCTATCCCGAGCAGCCCGCGCAAAAATTCCTGGTGATCGAGAACGGCTACGACGAGGACGGCTTCGACGGCGCCACCCTGGCGCCGCCCGGCCCCGCGCCCGAGCGCATCACGCTGCTGCACAGCGGCGTGCTGTACCAGAACGGACGCGACCCCTCGGCCTTCCTGCAGGCGCTGGCCGAGCTGCGCCAGGCGGGACGGATCGGCGCCGAGAACCTGCGCGTGGTGCTGCGCGCGCCCGGCGATATCGAGGGCGTGCGCAAGCTCGTGGTGCGCCACGGCGTCGCCGACCTGGTCGAGGTGGCGCCGCCGGTGCCCTACCGCGAGGCGCTCAAGGAAATGCTGGCGGCCGACGGCCTGCTGGTGTTCCAGGGCACGCCCTTCAATACCCAGGTGCCGGCCAAGATCTACGAGTATTTCCGTACCCGCAAGCCGGTCCTCGGCCTGGTCGACACCGCCGGCGAAACCGCGCGCGTGCTGCGCAACGGCGGCTTCCACGACCTGGCGCAAATGGGCGACAGCGCCGACATCGCGCGCACCCTGGACGGCTTCGTGGCGCGCATCCGCAGCGGCGAGGCCCACGTGGCCAGCGAAGCCCTGGTCGCGGCCTCGTCGCGGGCGCACCGCGCCAGCGAGCTGGCGAAGGTGTTCGACGAGGTCGCCGGTTGAACAGCCGGTAAAAGAGAAGTAGAAGGATAAAAAAAACGACGTGCATGCACGTCGTTTTTTTTGGATTCCCGCCTTTTTAGCGCTTCTGGAAGTCGATGATGCGCTGGTCGACGATATTGCCGTTGCGGATGCAGATCGCCGGCTTCAGCACCGGGTCGTCCTCGGCGCGGCCTTCGATGATGGTGTCGAGGTACTTCACCATTTCCTCGCCCAGGCAGTCGGTGACCGAGTAGCCGATCAGGGCCGGGGTGTGGTCGACCGCGTAGTGCAGCACGCCGTCGACCATGTAGACCGGGTCCTCGATGGTGGTCGGGCGGCTGGTCTCGATCGCGCCGGCGCGGTCGCAGCTGATGTCGACGATCATCGCCGGGTTCTTCAGCTTCGGCAGGTCCTCGCGGTAGATGATGTGGTCCTTGCGGTAGACGTCCCACAGCAGGCCGTTGACGATGACGTCGTACTGTTCCAGCTCCTGGCGCAGCAGCTGCTCGGTGCGGCGCTCGTAGACGTTGATGTGGGCGCCCATGCAGGACAGCACGCGGTGCGCGCCGCGCGCCACGTTGCCGCGCCCGATCAGCGCGACCTTGCACTCGTAGACCAGCTTGCCGTACAGCGTAAACGCATGCATGATCGCCGCCTCGCCGGCCAGCTCGTTACTGCGCCAGAACACGTGGCGCCCGCCCTCGAACATGTCTTCCCAGGCGATCGCCGTGATTTCCTTGGCCACGATCTTGTCGGTGATCGAACGGTTCTGCACCGCGTGCACCCAGCCGAACACGGTCTGGCCGCTGCGCAGTTCCGACAGGTAGCTGGCGTCGCCGATCTTCGGATCGACGATCACGTCCTTCGACAGCGCTTCCTCGCGCGGCACCACATTGGCGCCGGCGGCGATATATTCCTCGTCCTTGTGGCCGAAGGCTTCGCCGTAGCCGGACTCGAAATACAGCTGGCCGCTGTTGCGGATGCGCGCGATGTGCTTGGGCAGCATGGCGCGCCGCTTCTCGTTCTCCTTGGTGCTGATCATCAGTCCGACTGTCTTCATGCCATTCCCCTTTTCGCGGCTTGCGCCTCTGTCATTGCAATAGCACCGCTACGGCGCGCATCCGGCGCCGCCGTACCGGCATCGATAAACACCGGCGCCTCGCGCTGGGTGCGCACCAGCAGCAGCAGCGGCCGGAACAGCCAGTCGCGGTGGCGGCGCAGGGCCGGCACCAGGCGCGAACCGAGCAGCAGCAGGCGGTTCGGCAGGCTCAGGTAGGTCAGCGCGGCGCGCGCCACGCCGGCGTCGCCGTAGGCATAGCGCTCCTCGACCTGGTCGTAGGCGCGGCTGCTCTTCTCGTCCAGCGGCGTCAGGTCGGGCGGCATGTTGCGCGAGCCGTGGAATTCGTAGAATTCGGGATAGAAGCGGCGCAGGCATTCCTTCTGGAAGAAGTAGCGGTATTTCTCGGCCGGGTGGTAGCGCAGCGTCGCCAGCGCGAACTCGACGTCGCAGTAGGGGAACACCACCACGTGGCCGGGCGGGTGCATCATCGTGATCCAGGGGCTGATGCAGCGCCGCGTGCGCGCTTCGAGGAAGGCCATCTCGGCCTGGTTCATGTTCGGCGCGAACTGCGCCAGGAAGCGGCCGTAGTGCTGGCGCAGGGTCTCCACCGTCGGGAACATGCCGGCGAGGTGGCGCAGCGCGAACGGGCGCGTAAGGCGCGTGAGCAGCAGCTCGGCGTCCTTTTGCGGCGTCTCGTGCAGGCCGTCGATCTCGTAGCCGGAGTTGCCGAAGGTGTCACCGGCCAGGCCGTCGAACACCAGCGAGGGCGGGCGCTTGGCGAGCCAGCGCATCAGCGGCATGGCCCAGCCGTGCATGAAGGATTCGGTGCCGATCAGGGCCTGGCGCCGCACGGCGTCGGCTTCGGCCGCTGCCGGCGTGGCCGCGCGCACCGTCTCGCATTCGACGCCGAAGGCGGAGGCGATCTTCGGCGCGAAGAAGGCGTCGATGTCGTAGTCGCGGCCGTTCTTGCGGTGGTAGGTCTGGCAGGTGACCGCCTTGAACGGCACCGCCTTCCTGAGCAGCGTGGCGAAGAAGCGGCGCGAATCGTAGCCGCTCGAGAACGGCAGCGTGACGTCGCCCACGTCGAGCTTCAGGCAACGTTCCATCGCCGCCATGTAGGCGTCCTCGACGACGCGGAAAGCCTCGTCGTCGATCATCTGCTCGCCCGGCGGCAGCTGGGCGAAGTCGAACCACCGCACCGTATCGGCCTGGCCGCGCCGGATCGTCATCTGGGCGCCGGCCCTGAAGCGGCTGATGTCGCGGTAGAAGCTGCGGTCGGCCATCGGGTAGCCGCTCTGCATCAGGCTGACCCAGGACACCAGGTCGGGGGCGTCGCCGGCGAAATGGATGAGCGCGGGATGCGAAGCGAAGAACCAGGCGCCGTCCTGCTGGCGGCAGTACAGGGGACCGAAGCCGAAGGCGTCGTTGCGCACCGTGGCCTGCTGCAGCTGCGGGTCGAACTTCAGGTAGGCGAATGCGCCGTTCTCGAGCGCTTCCGGCGCCGCGATGCGGTCGAGGTCGGCCGATTTCGAATACGAATGCACGCCCAGCGCGGCCTCATAGCCGCGAAACACCAGCTGGCTTCCCGCCACCTCGTGCACCAGGCCGGCGCCGCTGCCCGGCGCGCGCGAGCTGACCGCCCAGAACTGCGGGGTGTCGACGACCGCCAGGCTGGCCGGCGCCGCGCCGAACTCCGGCGCGCTGCCGGGGAAGACGCACGCCAGGAAAAACTCGACGTCGGCGAACTGGCGCGACATCAGGTCCAAGTCGATCTTCATTTGACCTCGCTAGGTACGGCAGCGGCCGGCGCAGGGGCGGGCCGCTTGAGCTTGTTAAGGAAATAGGATTCGGCGCCATCGGGACGGCCGGCCAGGCGCCACAGCCCGAGCACCACCAGGCCGTACACCAGCACGCCGGTGGCGACCTTCAGCAGCAGCATCAGCCAGTTCGGGGCGGCGACTTCCGCCTCGAGCAGCGTCAGCGCCCCCACCATGGACAGGCAGCCGAGCAGCGGACGGCCGGTGCCGCGCGCCAGCATGCGCACCGTCAGGCCGGGGATATTACGCATCAGCAGGGAGTACGAGACGCCGAAGGTCATCACGATCGCGCCCATGCGCAGCTGGGCGATGCGTTCCGGCGTCAGGTCGTGGCGCAGCAAAAAGGCGCCCGTGCTGAACAGGCCGAGCTGGATCCAGCTGGTCAATGCCAGCAGGCGCATCTTGCCGATCACGGTCAGCACGTAGTTGGCGCTGCTGTTGATCGACTGGATGATGTTCGACAGCGCCAGCACCTGGATGAAGGGCACGATGAAGACCCACTTCTCGCCCAGCGCCACCGGCACGAACTCGTGCGCGGTCAGCACGAAGCCGACGCAAGCCGGGAAGGTCACCATCACCTGGATCGCCTGCACCCGCAGCAGCAGGCGCGTCAGCTCCTGCAGGTTGTCGCGGGCGCGCGCAAAGGCCGGGAACAGCACGCGGTTGATCGGCGCCAGCAAATCGGTGCCGGGCACGTCGGAAATCTCGGCGGCCAGGGTGTAGCCGCCGGTGATGCGGGTGGTCGCCAGGCCACCGACCAGGAAGATGTGCATCTTGCGGTCGAGGAAGGAACTGATGTTCTTGACCAGCACCCATTGCGAGATGCCGAAGATCTCGCCGAATTCCGACAGCGCGAAGCGCGGGCGCATCGGGTGCACCATGTAGCTGCGGATGGTGGCCGCCAGGCGGCCGCAGAAGGCGCCGATGATCATGCCCCAGTAGCTTTGCAGGACGAAGGTCAGCGCGATCGTCATGACGAACATCACCAGGCGCTTGAACAGCACGTACTTGGCGTCGTCGACGAAGCGCAGGTCCTTCTGGAAGTTGACGATGCCCACGTTCTCGAACGAGGTCACCATCAGCGACAGCGCCATCATCTGGATGACGGCGGTCACGCGCGCATCCTTGTAGTAGTCGGCCGCGAACGGCGCCAGGATCATCAGCACCGCGGCCACCGTGGCGGTCTGCAGGATGCGCAGGGTCCAGGCCGTGTTGTAGTAGGCCTGGCTCGGGTTCTTGCGCTGGATAAGGGCGATGTTGATGCCGAGATCGAAGATGATGTCGGCAAATGCGACGATCACCGAGGCCATGGCGACAATGCCGAAGTCGTCCGGGACCAGGATGCGGGCGAGGATGAAGGTGCTGACGATGCCGACGAGGCGGTCGATCCAGCGCATCGCGATCATGATGATCGCGCCGCTGGTCAGGCTGTGTTTCTTGTTGTGGAACATGTTTGCAAAACTACCTTATTGCGACTGTCGCTCCGGAATGTCGCCAGCAGGGGGATCGGACGTGGCGCCGGACAAGTGCCGGGCAGCCGCCTGCCGCTCCTTGCGCGCATCGGAAGGCCACCACGGGCCAGGCATCTGTGCTTGACCGTAGGAAAGTTATCCGATGCAGATTAGAGGAAGCAGAAAGGCGTGTCAAGAATTCAACAATCGTGCGCACCCCCGCGCGCACGATTGTTGTTCGGCAGCTCAGGCCGTGGTCGGGCGCAGCACGCGGCGCGGCTGCTTCTCGCCGCGCACGACCGAACGCAGCAGTTGCGTGAAGCCGCTCATCTCGGCTTCGAACTCGATCATCGAGACATCGCCGCCGTCGAGGAAGCGCGGCAGGTAGTAGCGTGCATCCGGGTCGTCCAGGTCGACCAGGCCGGGCACGCAGGTGGTGGCGGTGGTCACGCCGGCGGCGCGCATCACGTCCGGCGCATAGCTGTCGTAGCTGCCGCTGGGGTAGCAGTAATGGGTCGGGTACGGCAGGCCGGCGGCGCGGATGCGCTCGCGGTTGCGTTCGATGTTTTCCTGGTTGCGGTGCGGCTGCCCCGGCAGGTAGACGTGCACGTGGCCGTGCAGCTCGATGCGGCAGCCGCCGGCCGAGGCCTCGCGCAGTTCGTCCTCGGTCATGTAGCTGAAGCGGCGCGAAGCCAGGTCGAGCTCGCCGGGACGCACGCCCAGGCTGGCGCCGAAGCGTTCCAGGCAGCCGGCCACCGCCTGCGGCGCCTGGGCCTGCACCCATTTCTCGGCGGCGCCGACCAGGCGTTCGCGCTGGCGCGGGTCGGCCAGGTTCCAGATGCCGTCCAGGTTGTCGTCGTAGCCGCTGAGCGTGACTTCGCGCGCGCCGGCCTTCCAGGCCAGGTAGCGCAAGGTCACCGGCACGATCGGCGTGCCGGCGTCGCAGGCCTCGCTGTGCAGGTAGAGCACCGGCTTGTGGCCGTACTCGGCCAGCGAAGGCAGCAGGTCGCGGTAGGTCGAATACCAGCCGTCGTCGATGGTCACCGCCACCGGGATGCCGCCCGGGTTGGCGCCGGGCTGGGTCGCCTGTTCCAGGCTGGCCGGGACGAAGCCGCGGCGCTTGAGCCAGTCGAGGCGCTGGCGCAGCTGCGCACGGGTGCAGAACAGCTTGGGATTGTAGTGGCGCTCGTCGCCGATGCTGCCGGCGTGGTAGCAAAGGATGCGCGGGTTCTTGCGGGTGGCTGCGCGCATCAGGGCGAACAGCCCGGTGTATTTGGCGGCGTGGAGGATGAGCGTCTTGATGTTCATGGAATCGCCTGGTCAGGACAGTGTTGCGCCTACGATGGCGGGTACAAGCGAGGCGGCAACGGCAACACCCCGCGCGTGCGCAAGCCCCCTGGCCGCGGACGCGCCGGCGGCTGGCTTGCGGCCCTCTTGCTTTATTTATATCGATCAATTTATCTTGGATTTCACAATTGCTGCGCACGATTGAATGCAGCATGGATGACAGGAAGCCCGTATTGACGGGCTTTCCTTATAGAAATCAAAGAAATTTCATTCAGGAATCAAATTGCGATATTGCACTGTGCCATCAATTTATATTTAACAATTTAAATTGCTTTTATGAAGCGTGCATGGCGGGGCCGCTGCGGCGAGCGCGCAGGGGTATGCATCCGGACGGTTCCGGATAAAGAAGGGACGAGAAAAGTAACCGAGGCAGGCCGCGGGTGCGGCCGCCGGTCAGCCCTTGGCGGCCGGGTGGCGGCGCGCCCAGGCGGCTTGCGCGCGCCGTGGCCAGACCAGCGACCAGGAGGCGGGGCGGTACTGGCCGGCGGCCTGCAGGGCGCGCCGCTTTTCCGAAGTGGCGGTGGCGTTCTTGACCGCCTGCTCGTCGTGCGAGACGAACAGCGCGCGCGCGCCGCCCTCCTCCGGCACCGTGCGCAGGTAAGCCAGGTGCGGGCTGATGATCTCGACCACCGGGTCGTAGAACCAGCTGCCGGCGATCATGCCCAGGGCATCCGGGTGCAGTTCATACAGGTCGACGCAGCAGCGGTAGCACTCGTTGCGGCCTTCCTCGTCGAACTCGTCCTGATACAGGCGGTTCACGTGGATCTCGAACCAGGGCTTGAAGCCGCCGGCGCGCGCAAACAGCAGGGCGCGGCCCGGCAACTGCAGCAGCCCCCCCTTCCACAGCATCGACCGGCCGATGCCCGAGCGCGGGTCGATCACGCTGGAGGCGCCCGCGTACAGGCGCAGCGTGGCCAGGCCGAACTCCTTCAGGAAGACGTCGCTGTACAGGCGGCAGAACGGCAAAAAGGCTTCGTCGTGGTTGGCAATGCGCGCGAACTGGCGCAACTGGTGCTGGCGCACGCGCGGCGGCAGGCGGGCCATCAGCTCGCTGGCCAGGGAATCGCGCACGCCCATCAGCACGGCGGCCAGCAGGAAGGAGGCGCCGGCCTGTTCGCCGCGCTCGGCCACCACCGCGTCGTGCATGGCGCGCGCCGCCGGCGGTATCGCCTTGAAGCCGGCATGGGGAGCGGGGTTGGCGAAGTGCGCGAGGAAGGCGCGCACGCGCGCGGCCGCATCGGGCAGATGCACCGCGCACAGCGCGAGGGCGCGCTGCAACTGGTCGGAGAGGCGGGATTCGAAGCTGAAAGTCTGGTGCGCTGGCATGGTCTTGTTCCTGGGTGGCCGCAGCCGGTTCGTCCAGTGCAAGACGCCATGCGCAGCCGCAGGTGAAGTGTATCTTCGTTTATATTCCTGCAACAATTACTTTATCGCAAATCCAACCGTGCCGCCCGCACGATTGGCATCGATGCGCAGGCTGCGCTCAGACCAGGACTTCCGGTACCTCGGGATGGCTGAGGAAGCCCTGGGGGCTGGCCGAACGGCCGTAGGCGCCCGACTGGAACACCACCACCAGGTCGCCGACCTCGGCCTGCGGCAATTCCATGCGCTCGCCCAGCACATCGAGCGGCGTGCACAGCGGGCCGACCACGGACGCCGTTTCCAGCGCCGCATTCGCGCCCATGCGGTTGCCGATCGCGACCGGATAATTCTTGCGGATCACCTGGCCGAAGTTGCCCGAGGCCGCCAGGTGGTGGTGCAGGCCGCCGTCGGTTACCAGGAAGACCTGGCCGCGCGAGACCTTGCGGTCGACCACGCGCGCCACGTAGACGCCGGCTTCGCCGACCAGGTAGCGTCCGAGTTCGATCGAGAGCTGGGCATCGGGCAGCCCGGCTTTCACGCGCGGCAGGGCGGCTTCCAGCGCGGCGCCGATCGGCGCCAGGTCGAGCGCCGCTTCGCCTGGGAAGTACGGAATGCCGAAGCCACCGCCGATGTTCAGGATGCGCACCGGATCGCGCGCGTCCTGGGCCAGGCGCTCGGCCAGCAGCAGGGTCTGGGCCTGGGTCTCGATGATGGCCTCGGCCTTCAGGCTTTGCGAGCCGCTGAAGATGTGGAAACCCAGCACGTTCAGCCCGAGGTCGGACGCCAGCGCCAGCATGCGCGGCGCCTCCTCGGCGTCGATGCCGAACTGCTTGGCGCCGCCGCCCATGCGCATTCCCGAGCCCTTCAGCTCGAAGTCGGGGTTGATGCGCAGGACCAGCAGCGGTGCGATGCCGAGTTCGTTGGCGATGCGCGCCAGGGCGCGGATCTCGCGCTCGGATTCGGCGTGCACCACGGCGCCGGCGGCCACCGCACGCGTCAGTTCCGCGTCCGACTTGCCCGGGCCGGCAAAGCTGATGCGGCCTGGTGCCATGCCGGTGTCCAGCGCCACCTTGAGTTCGCCGGCGGAGGCCACGTCGATACCGTCGACCAGGCCCGCCATGTGCTGGACCAGGGCCGGCATCGGGTTCGCCTTCATCGAGAAATGCAGCTCCACGGCTGGCGGCAGGTGGGCGCGTACGTGGGCCACGCGCTCGCTCAACAGGCGGCGGTCGTAGGCATAGAAAGGCGTGCTGCCGACGCGCTGGGCCAGGCGGGTGAGCGGGATGCCGCCGACCTGCAGGCAGTCGTCGACCACGGGGAACAGGGTCTGGGCGGCGTGGACGGGCTTGGCGTTCATGGGGTCTCTTCAAACATCGTCAGGTATTGCATGCGCAGGGTCTTGCGGTCGATCTTGCCGTTCGGGTTGCGCGGGAAGGCGTCGTTCACGAAGGCGATATGCGCCGGTACCATCCAGGCCGGCAGGCGGCGCTGGCATTCCTTCAGCAGGGCCTTGTCGCTGAGGTCCGCATCCTTGGGCAGCGCCAGCAGCACGATGGCCTGGCCCAGCTGCGGATGCGGGACGCCAAAGGCGACCGTCTCGCTTACCAGGCCGGTCGCGTACACGGCTTCCTCGACCTCGTTCGGGCTGACGCGGTAGCCGGACACCTTGATCATGTCGTCGCTGCGGCCGATGAAGTACAAATAGCCCTCTTCGTCCATGCGCACGGTGTCGCCGGACCAGACGGCCATCTCCGTCAGCGGCAGCGCCGGGTCCTGCCCAGGGGCCGGCTTGAAACGCTCGGCGGTTTTCACGGGATCGTTCCAGTAGCCGAGCGAGACCAGGGCGCCGCGGTGCACCAGTTCGCCCGGCTCGTGCGGATCGCAAGGCGTGCCGTCGGGCCGCACCACCAGCACCTGCGCATTCGGAATCGCGCGGCCCATCGAGTCGGGACGGCGGTCGAGTTCCGAAGGCGGCAGGTAGGTCGAGCGGAAGGCTTCGGTCAGGCCGTACATCAGGAACAGTTCGGCGCGCGGCAGGGCGGCGCGCAGGGCGGCCACTGTCGTCGTCGGCATGGCGCCGCCGGAATTGGTCAGATAGCGCAGCGTGCAATCCTGCGGCCAGGGCAAGGCGCACAGCTGGAACCACAGCGGCGGCACGGCCGCCAGGCCGGTGATGCGCTCTTCCACGACCGCCTTCAGCACGTCCTTCGCGAACAGGTGGTTCAGCAGCACCGCCGTGGCGCCGGCGAGGAAGGCGCAGGTCAATTGGCTCAGGCCATAGTCGAAGCTGAGCGGCAGCACCGACAGGAGGCGGTCCTGCGGCGTGATATGCAGATAGCTGGCCACGCTGCGGGCGCCGGCCACCATGTTCCGGTGCGACAGCACCACGCCCTTCGGCTTGCCGGTGCTGCCCGAAGTGTAGAGGATGGCGGCGATGTCGGCGTCGATGGCGCGGCGCGCAGCCAGCACAGCCTGTTCCGGTGCCACTTGTGCTGCATCCCAGGCACGCGCGTCGAGCGTGGCGTGCGAACCCGTGGCGCCGGTGACGAACACCGTGCGCAGGTCCGGGCAGCCAGCCAGCGCCTCGCCCAGCTGCGCCAGGCGCTCGGGGGAGGTGAGCAGCACGCGCACATTGCAGTCGGCCAGGATGTGGGCGACCTGCTCGGCCTTCAGCTGGGGATTGACCGGCACGAACACGGCGCCGGCCAGCGAGGCGCCGAACATGGCGGCCACGTTCTCGATGCGCTTTTCCAGGAACACGGCGACGCGCTCGCGCGGCTGCACGCCGGCCGCGACCAGGGCGCCGGCGGCGGATGCGACAGTCTGCGCCAGGGCGGCGTAGTCGAGCCGCACCGCGCCATGGGCGAGCGCCTCGGCGCCGGGCGTGCGGCGCGCGGAATCGAAGATGAAGTCGTGGATCAGGTCAGCCATGGCAAACGGGTTCGTGGGCGGCGCCGGCAACCGGCGCGCAGCCCGCAATCTTAACAGCTTGCAGCTTTCGACCGCAGCACGGTTTTCGTGTCTTGTGGCAAATTTTTCAACACAGGGTTTATACTGGCCCCATGCTCGCATCCCCGTCTTCCACCCGTCCGCTGATTCCCCTGGCACCGGTCTTGTCCGCCTCCTCGTTCCGGCGTGCGGCCAGCGCATCTGCCAACGTCCCGGCGCGCACCGTGCTGGACGCCGGCGCCCACCGCCTGGTGACGAGCGGACGCGTGGCCATCGCCCTGGCCTTGCGCGAACTCGGCGTGCAAGCCGGCGACACGGTGCTGGTGCCGGCCTACCACAGCCCCTCGATGATCCCGCCGGTGCTGTGGCGCGAGGCCACGCCGGTGTTCTACCGGGTCGGCCCGGATGCCCGCGTCGACCTGGACGACCTGGCCGCGAAGATCGATGCGCGCACGCGCGCCGTGATGGTCACCCATTACTTCGGCTTCCCCCAGGACATGGAGGCGATCCGCGCCCTGTGCGACGCGCGCGGCATCGCCCTGGTCGAGGACTGCGCCCACGCCTTTATCGGCGAACATGCCGGCCAGCCGCTGGGCAGCTGGGGCGACTATGCGATCGCCAGCAGCATGAAGTTCTTCCCGATCTACGAAGGCGGCGCCCTGGTCTCCAGAACCCGCAGCCTGGACCAGGTGCGGGTGCATTCGGCCGGCGCCGGCTTCGAGGCGAAAGCGCTGCTCAATTCGCTGGAGCGCGGCTTTGCCTACGGCCGCCTGCGGGGCGTGCAGGCCGCCCTGTGGCTGCCGCTGCGCGCAAAGAGCGCCCTCTGGGGCATGCTCAAGCGCGGCCGCAAGACCCCGGCCAGGTCGCTGGCGCCGGACTCCTCGGACAGCAGCTTCAATTTCGACCCGCGCTGGCTCGACAAGCGATCTTCGCTGTTCGCGCGCAGCATGCTGACCCTGGCCTCGCCGGCGCGCATCCAGGCGCTGCGCCGCAGCCACTACGGGCGCCTGGACGCGGCCCTGCGCGGCCTGCCCGGCATCCGTCCCTTGCACGCGCAACTGCCGGACGGCGCCTGCCCCTGGGTTTATCCCCTGCTGGCCGACGACCCGGAAAGCCTGTTCGCGCGCCTGAAAGCCGCCGGCGTACCGCTGACGCGTTTCGGTTACCCGCTGTGGCAAGGCATGGATGCCGGCACCTGCCCGAACGCCGCCATGCTGTCGCGCCAGGTGCTGTCCCTGCCCTGCCACCAGGAGCTGCGCGACACGGAAGTCGACTGGCTAGTCGCGACCGTGCGGGAGGCGGTGCTGGCATGAGCTGGACCGTTTATCCCGCACGCGACTTTGCGCGCCATGCCGCCGACTGGGAACGCCTGCATGCGAATGGCCCGGCCACCAGCCTGCTGGCGGTCGACTTCGTGGCGCCGCTGGTCGAACAGTTCGGCCGCGAGCATGACCTGCTGGCGGTCTGGCGAAATCAAGGTGCGATAGCCGCCATGGCCATCGTGCGCCCGACCCGGCGCGGGGCCTGGGCCACCTTGCAGCCGGCGCAGGCGCCGCTCGGCCTGTGGCTGCAGCAGCCCGGCCTGGACACGGAAAAGCTGGCGCGCAGCCTGCTCGGCGCCCTGCCCGGCTTTCCGCTGATCGTCGCGCTGACCCAGATGGACCCCTTCCTGATGCCGCGCCCGGACGACGGCCCCTGCACGCGCACCCTCGACTATATCGACACCGCGCGCGTGACGCTGGCCGGCAGCTTCGACGATTACTGGGCCGGACGCGGCAAGAACCTGCGCGGCAATTTGAAGAAGCAGCGCGCGCGCCTGGAACGCGAAGGCATCGCCACGCGGCTGCAGATCGACCGCGATCCCGCAGCGATGGCGCAGGCCGTTGCCGACTACGGCCGCCTGGAAAGCTCGGGCTGGAAAGCCGGCAAGGGCACGGCCGTGCACGCCGAGAATGCCCAGGGCCGCTACTACCGCGCCATGCTCGAAGCGCTGGCCGGCCGCAACGCCGCGGGTGTTTACCGGTATTATTTCAACGAACAGCTGGTCGCGATGGACCTGTGCGTGGAAGACGCCGACAGCATCGTGGTCCTGAAGACCAGCTACGACGAGAGCGTACCGAGCAACTGGTCGCCCACGCTGCTGATGCGCGAGGAAGCCTGCCGCGCCCTGTTCGACGCCGGCCGCTTTGCCCGCCTCGAGTTCTACGGCCGCGTGATGGAATGGCACCTGCGCTGGACGGACGAGGTACGCACTATGTACCATGTTAATTATTACCGCTGGCCCGGACTGCGCCGCCTGCACACGATGCTGGAATCGAAGTTGAACACGCGCAGCCGGCCCGCCCCCTCACCGACGACGAGCTTATGAAGTACCTTGAAGAAGTCAAAACCCTCCTGATCGACGTGATGAACCTCGGCCCCGCCGGCCAGGCCCTCAGCGCCGATTCGCCGCTGCTGGGCAGCCTGCCCGAACTCGACTCGATGGCCGTGGTCACCCTGATCGGCGCCCTCGACGAGCACTTCGGCATCGCCATCGACGACGACGACATCAGCGCCAGCACCTTTGCCACCCTCGGCAGCCTGGCCGCCTTCGTCGAAGAGCGCGCACAGTAAATGGGCGCGCCCGGCCACGCTCCCGCCGACGCCTTTTTCCTCGACACAGCGGACGGCCCGCGCTTTTGCCTGTATCACGCCCCCGTGGGCGAGTGCCGCGGCGCGCTGGTCTACCTGCACCCGTTCGCCGAGGAGATGAACCGTTCGCGGCGCATGGCCGCGCTGCAGGCACGCGCCTTTGCCGCGCAAGGCATTGCCGTGCTGCTGCTGGATTTGCACGGCTGCGGCGACAGCGCCGGCGACTTCGGCGACGCCTCCTGGGATGGCTGGCTGCGCGACATCGCGGCAGCGCGCGGCTGGCTCGAAACCAAGACCGGCTGCACCGCCGGCCTGTGGGGCCTGCGCCTGGGCGCCCTGCTCGCGGTCTGCCACGCCCAGCGCGCGCCAAGGCCGCCGGCACGCCTCCTGCTGTGGCAGCCGGTGACGATCGGCTCGGGCTACCTGAACGGGTTTCTGCGCCTGAAACTGGCGGGCGAACTGCTGGCCGGCGGCAGCGACAGCGGCGGCACCGACGCCCTGCGCGAAGCGTTAAAAGCCGGGGAATCGCTGGAAATCGCCGGCTACACGCTGGGCCCGGCGCTGGCCGACGGCATCGACGGCGCCGATGCGCGCGCCCTGGCGCCGCGCTGCACTATCGACTGGTGCGAAGTGGTGGCGGCGCCGGAACGCCCCTTGCCGCCGGCGGCCGCGCGCGTGGTCGAGACCTGGCGCCTGCAGGGCAGCCGCGTGAACGTGCACCTGGCCGCCGGCCCGCAATTCTGGGCCGCGCCCGAGACCGTCGATTGCCCGAACCTGATCGCGGCCAGCAACGCCGCCCTGACCCACAATGCAGCCAAGGCCGCCGATGCCTGAAGAACGCGCCCTTTCCTTCGCCTGCGGCGACGCCTGGCTGGTCGGCATCGTCAGCCTGCCCGCCGTGACGACTACGCCGCAGCCGCGCGGCGTGCTGATCGTGGTCGGCGGCCCGCAATACCGCGCCGGCAGCCACCGCCAGTTCACCCTGCTGGCGCGCGACCTGGCCGCCGCCGGCGTGCCGGCGATGCGCTTCGATTACCGCGGCATGGGCGACAGCGAGGGCGAGCTGCGTTCATTCGACAATGTCGACCAGGACCTGCGCGCGGCGATCGACCGCTTCTTCCTCGAAGTGCCGGATATGCGCGAAGTGGTGCTCTGGGGCCTGTGCGACGGCGCCTCGGCCGCCGCCATGTACGCGCCTCAGGATGCGCGCGTGGCCGGACTGGTGCTGCTCAATCCCTGGGTACGCACCGAGGAAGGCGCGGCGCGCGCCACCATCAAGCATTACTACCGCGCGCGTTTGTTCGATGCGCGCCTGTGGAAAAAGGTCGCCAGCGGCCAGTTCGACGTAAAGGCCTCGGTGCGCGGCTTGTGGCAAGACCTGGGCAAGGCCTTCAGGCCGCGTCCGCAGGCCGAAGCCGGCGTCAGCCCTGGTACAACCGCGCCGGCAGCGGCCCCACTGCCCGAGCGCATGCAGCATGCGCTCACCCGTTTCGGCGGCCGCGTGCTGGTGGTGCTGAGCGGCGCCGACCTCACGGCCCAGGAATTCGCCGACCTGTCATCGCGTCCCGGCGCCTGGCAAAAGCTGCTCGCCGCGCCGCGCTTCACGCGCCAGAAGATCGACAAGGCCGACCACACCTTCTCGCGCCGGCCCTGGCAAGACCAGGTGTCGAACTGGACCCGCGACTGGCTGCGCTCCTGGTAAACAGTCCTGCGTCAACGCATCCTTACGGGCCGCAATATACGGAAGTATATAACGCTGTTACACTGGCGGGAATAACCCATCAGGAGGACTTCCCGTGTCTGCCGTGACCACCCGCCGTTTCCTTGCCAGCGCCGTCCTGTTCGCGGCCAGCACCCTCTCCCATGCCGCCGAGATCACCGTGTCGGCCGCGGCCAGCCTGACCGACGCCTTCAAGGAAATCGCGCAAGGCTATGAAGCCGCCCACCCGGGCAGCAAGGTGCTGCTGAACTTCGCCGCCTCGGGCGCCCTGCTGCAGCAGATGGCCAAGGGTGCACCGGTCGACGTATTCGCCTCGGCCGACCAGGAAACCATGGACGCGGCCGTCAAGCGGAAGCTGGTGTCGCCAAGTGAGCGCGTGAATTTCGTACGCAACACCCTGGTCCTGGTGGTACCAGGCGACAGTACCCTGGCCATCAAGCGCCTCGACGACCTGCGCCAGGAAAAAGTGACGCGCCTGGCCGTCGGCAACCCGGCCGGCGTGCCGGCCGGCCGCTACGCCCAGGACGCCCTCGAGGCGGCGAAGCTGTGGGCGCCGCTGGGGCCGAAAATGATCATGACCCTGAACGTGCGCCAGGCGCTCGACTACGTGGCGCGCGGCGAAACCGATGCCGGCTTCGTCTACGGCTCGGACGCCGTCGCCTTCAAGGGCAAGGTCAAGGTGGCGATGGAAGTGCCGCTGTCGACCGCGATCAGCTACCCGATCGCCGCCACCGCCGGCGCCAGGGATGCCGCCGAAGCGCGCCGCTTCATCGCCTGGGTGCAAGCCCCGGCGGCCCAGGCCGTGCTGGCGCGCTACGGCTTCATGAAGCCTTGATGCCTACCCGATGCACCCGACCTGGACCGCCCTCGCCCTGTCGCTGAAAGTCGCCTGCTGGGCGACCGCGATTGCGCTCGTGCTGGGCGTGGCGGTCGGCTTCCTGCTGGCGCGGCGCCGCTTTCCGGGACGCGAACTGCTGGACACGATCCTGACCCTGCCGATGGTGATGCCGCCCACCGTGCTCGGCTACTACCTGCTGGTGCTGCTCGGCCGCAAGGGCTGGATCGGGCAAAGCCTGCAGGACTGGTTCGGCATCAACCTGATCTTTACCTGGCAGGGCGCGGTGATCGCCGCCGCCATCGTCGCCTTTCCCCTGGTGTTCAAGCCGGCGCGGGCCGCCTTCGAGACCGTCGACGGCCGCCTGGAAGACGCGGCGCGCGTGCTCGGCATCTCGGAAGCGGCCGTGTTCCTGCGCGTGACCCTGCCGCTGGCCTGGCGCGGCATCCTGGCCGGCGCCCTGCTCGCCTTTGCGCGCGCCATGGGCGAATTCGGCGCCACGCTGATGGTGGCCGGCAGCATTCCGGGGCGTACCCAGACCCTGTCGATCGCCGTCTACGAGGCGGTGCAGGCCGGGCAGGACGACATCGCGAATACCCTGGTCCTGATCACCTCGGCGGTCTGCATCGCCGTGCTGCTGACGGCGGGCCGGCTGGCCCCGGGCCGCGCCGGGTACCGCTAGAATCACCCGATGCAATTCGACCTCGACATCCAGAAGACCCTGCGCTCGGGCAAGCGCACGTTTCATTTGAACCTGCGCCTGCAATCCGACAGCGGGCGCCTGGTCATCCTCGGCCCCTCGGGCGCCGGCAAGAGCCAGGCGCTGCGCGCGATCGCCGGCCTGCTACGCCCGGACAGCGGCCGCATCATGGTCGGCGGCGCCGTGCTGTTCGACGCGCAGCAGCGCATCAACCTGAAGCCGCAGGAACGCCGCATGGGCTATCTGTTCCAGGACTATGCCCTGTTTCCGCACCTGAGCGTACGCCAGAACATCGCCTTCGGCGAAACGCGCGGCTGGCGCAATCCGGGCAGGCAGGCAGGCGGCGAGGCGGTCGAACGCTGGCTCGCCGCCTTTCACCTGGAACACCTGGCGCACCAGCTGCCGGGCGAACTCTCGGGCGGCCAGCGCCAGCGCGTGGCCCTGGCGCGCGCCCTGGTGGCGCAACCGGCGGCCCTGCTGCTGGACGAACCCTTCGCCGCCCTCGACCCCGACTTGCGGATTGTCCTGCGCGGCGAGCTGGACCGCCTGCAGCGCGAACTGGCGCTGCCGATGATCCTGATCAGCCACGATGTGGCGGACGCCGAGGTGTTCGGCGACCACGTGGTGCGCATGAAGGATGGCGCCCTCGATGCGGGAGTCCTCGATGCGCGCTCCCTGATCCTTGCCGAAAAGCAAACGCAAGAGTAGCATCGCGCTTCCCTCGCATCCAACCAGGAGGCCGCATGACGCCGCCCGACAAACCGCATGACCTTCAGCTGCAAGGCTCGCTCTGGCTGACCGCCGGCGGCGAAACCTTTGGCGGTGCGAATCGCCTGACCCTGCTGGCGAAGATCGCCGAGTGCGGCTCGATCACCCAGGCCGCCAAGGCCGCCGGGATGAGCTACAAGGCCGCCTGGGACGCCATCGACACCATGAACAACCTCGCCGGCGAACCGCTGGTGGAACGCGCGGCCGGCGGCAAGGGCGGCGGCGGCACCCGCCTGACGCCGCGCGGCGCCCAACTGGTGGACAACTTCGCGCGCGTGGAACAGGAACACCGGCGTTTTGTCGAACAACTTGGACGGCAGAGCGCACACCTCGCCGACGAATACCTGCTCATCAGGAGAATCAGCATGCGCACCAGCGCCCGTAACCAGTTCCTGGGCAAAGTCGCCTCGGTCAAGACCGGCGCCGTCAACGACGAGATCGCACTCGACGTCGCCGGCGGCCACCGCATCGTGGCCGTCATCACCCACGGCAGCACCCAGGAACTCGGCCTGAAGCCGGGCGCCGAGGCGTTCGCCCTGATCAAGGCCTCATCGATCATCCTGGTCGCGGCAAACGAAACCGCACGCTTCTCGGCGCGCAACCAGTTGCGCGGCACCGTGTCGCGGGTCCAGCCGGGCGCCGTGAACACCGAAGTCGCGATCGAGCTGGACGGCGGCGTGGCGGTGGCGGCGATCGTGACCAACGACAGCAGCGAGGCATTGGAGCTGGCGGTGGGCAAGAGCGTGATGGCGATTTTCAAGGCATCGAGCGTAATCCTGGCGGTGCCGGACTGAGGCCGACAAGATCGTTTTCGGCGCCAAACAGGGCCGGTGCCGGCAATACAACATGCATAACCGATCAATATTCTGCATTAATTAATAGATATAGAATAAAATTTGCATATTCGTGTTGTACTTACAATAAGCTATCTTTTTGCACGGCTAGCAACTTATTAACTGAAAATATCTTAGAAGTTATTTATTTTTCGTAAAGTTCCGTGGCAAAATCCGCTACTGAATTCATTCCCAACGGAATGTCAATACAGTACGGAGTATGTCGTTGCTAGCCTTTCTCACATCAGTAAAACGCCGGTTTTTCCCGCATCCGCCGCTGACGCACAGCGCCAGGATCGAGCTGGAGGCGGACCTGGGCGGCCTGCTGGCGGACGATCCCGGCGCCGAAGCAGTGATCGCACGCTGCACGCAATGGCTGTGCCTGGCCCAGGACAAGTCGGCGTCGCATGACGGCGGCGTCGCGCGCGACTACTCCCTGCTGACCGGCTGGGCGACGTCCTATCCCGAAACCACCGGCTACATCATCCCGACCATGATCGCCATGGCGCGCCGTGACGACGACGCCGGCTTGCACGCACGCGCCAGGCGCATGCTCGACTGGTGCGTGGCGATCCAGTTCCCGGAAGGCGGTTTCCAGGGCGGGAAGATCGATGCCACGCCACGCGTGCCCGTGACCTTCAATACCGGCCAGATCCTGCTCGGCCTCGCCGCCGGCGCCGCCGAATACCAGGACCCGCGCTACCTCGACGCCATGCACCGCGCGGCGGCCTGGCTGCGTGACACGCAAGACGCCGACGGCTGCTGGCGCCGGTTCCCGACGCCGTTCGCCAAGCGCGGCGAAAAAGCCTACGAAACCCATGTGTCCTGGGGCCTGTTCGAAGCCGAGCGCATCGCGCCCGGCCACGGCTACGGCGCCGCCGGCCTGCGCCAGGTCGAGTGGGCGCTGACCAAGCAGCAGCCGAACGGCTGGTTCGCATCGAACTGCCTGACCGACGCCGACCAGCCCCTGACCCACACGATCGGCTATGTGCTGCGCGGCGTGCTCGAAGCGCATCTGCTGTCGGGCCGCGCCGATTTGCTGCAGACGGCGGTCCGTACCGCAAACAGCCTGCTCGGCGCCATCGGCCCGGGCGGCTACATGGCCGGCCGCCTGGACCGCAACTTCAGCCCGGCCGCCAACTATGCCTGCCTGACCGGCTCGGTGCAGATCGCGCATTGCTTCTTCCTGCTCTACCGCCTGACCGGCGAAGGCCGCTACCTGGGCGCCGGCCGCATGCTGACGGCCTTTGTGCGGCGCACCGTGCGCCTGGAGGGCGACGACGCCCGCACCGGCGGCATCAAGGGCTCGTTCCCGGTGAACGGCGACTACGGCCAATGGCAGTACCTGAACTGGGCGGCAAAGTTCTGCATCGACGCCAACCTGGTGGAAATCGAACTGGCGAATGCCGGCTCGCTCGGCGCCGGCGCCAGCGCCAATGCCACCGCCAATGCTTGAACCGCTGAAGAAGCTGGCGCGGGCGCTGCTGGAGGGCGCGCGCCGCCGCCGCAACGCAAGGCAGGTCAGACGCGCCAGCCGCCAGGTCACCCGCGCCGAGCTGGCGCGCGACCTGGCCAGGCTGGGCATCGCGCGCGGCGACACGCTGTTCGTCCACTCTTCGCTGAAGAGCCTGGGCTATGTGGACGGCGGCGCGGCGGCCGTGATCGGCGCCCTGCAGGATGCGGTCGGTCCGGAAGGCACCCTGCTGGTGCCGACCTATTACCTGCCGGCCGGCACCGTCAAGGCCACCTGCGAGATGGCGGGCTATGTGTTCGACCCGAACAGCCACGGCACCAACATGGGGCGGCTGCCCGAGACCTTCCTGGCGCTGGCGAGTCACCGCAGCGTGCACCCGACCCATTCCGTCTCGGCCTGGGGCCGCCACGCGCGCTACCTGACCGAGGCCCACCACCTGGCGCCCTCGATCTTCGGCGAGGGCTCGCCCTGGCAGCGCTTCGTCGGCATCGAAGGCGCCAAGGTGCTGGGCCTGGGCGTGTCGATGGGTCCGGTGACCTTCTACCACGTCGTCGAGGATGCGCTCGGCGACGCCTTCCCGGAAGCGGTCTGGGAAGCGCGCACCTACCGCTTGCCCTGCCTCGACCGCGAAGGCCGGCGCTGGGAAGTACCGGTGCGCCCGTTCGCGCCGGCCGTGGCGGGACGCCGCATCGACTACCCGCAACGCGAGGATCTGCGCGCCTATTTCGGCGCCGAGTTCGACGGCGCCGGCTTGCGCGTGAACGGCCAGGTCGGCGACGCGCCGGCATGGTTCATTCCGGCCCAGGCTTTCTTCGACCATCTGCGGGTCCTCGCCGCCGACGGCATCACGATCTATTCGACGCCCGAGCAGCTGACTGCGCGGCCGCTGTCCGGCGCTGGCGCGCCCGCGATGGCGTCCGCCAGAACGCCGCAGGCTGGCGTCAAGGCGTAGCGCGGCCGGCGATGCAGGCCGCGAAATCCTGGAAAGCGCCATATGCCGGCGCCCCGCCCCATGGCTTGCCGCAGAGGTCCAGGCCCGCTTCCGCGCTGCCCGCGCGCGCCGGCGCCTGGCCGCGCCAGCGCAGGTCGCGCGCCGCCACATCGCCGAACAATGCCCGCTGCGGGTGCCGTCCCAGGTACAGCTGCCAGATCGGCGTGGCCAGGTTGTCCCCGGCGCGCACGCTGCCGCCGGCATCGCTGCGGATCGGCCCGTCGACCAGGTTGCCCTCCAGCGCCGCGCTGCTGGTGGGAAAGCGTACCTGCACGCCGGCCGTGTCGAGCAGGGTGTTGTCGACGATGCGCGACCGCGCCGCGCTGTTCAGGTAGATGCCGACATCCGCGCAGCCAGCGACCAGGTTGGCGCGCATGATGCCGTCCTCGTGCTCGGTGATGCATTGGCGGTCGCGGCAATACGGCTTGCCGGTGCCGCCGCCGCCAAAGGACAGGCCGATGCGCTGCCCGCGCTCGCCCAGCAGTTGTTCCTCGCACAGCACCACATTGCGCTCGAATACCGTGCGCTGGGCGCCGCCCTTGGCAAAGGCGCCATAGCTGATGCGGTCGCCGCTGCCCTTGACGAAGTCGCGGATGATGTTCGCGCGCACGGTCCAGTCGCTGGCGCCGACCAGGTCGACCGGCGTCACCGGCCTGGCGGTGCGCCGCACGCCGGTGTTCGACAGGGTATTCGCTTCGATCAGGCCGAAGTCGGGAAACGCGCCCTTCTCGCCGTTGATCTTGAAGTGGGCATTGAAGTCCACCAGCGTGTTATTGCGGGCGACGAAATGGTGGGCGCGGCCCACCACGTGGAAGGCGTGCTGGCAGTTGTCGTCGTAGCGGCAGGCGCCGCGGATGCCCAGGTTCTCGAAGCGCCAGTACGGCGCCGACACCGAGAAGCCCTCGGCGGCGTCGAAACGGATCTCCACCGTGCCCGGCCGCGCGGCGCGCACCACGATCGGCGCCGTGTCCAGGCCGGGGCGGCTGGCGAACAGCGTGCCTTTTACGGTATAGCTACCGGGCAGGAAGGTGATGATGTCGCCCGGCACGGCGCTCCCGAAGGCCTGGCGCGCCGCCTCGACGCTGGCGACCACGCGCTCGTTGCCGCCCGGCGCAGGCGGCGCCTCCGGCCGGGCGCCGACCACCAGCGGCGGCATGGCCTGGCGCTGGACGCCCCCGCGGTCCAGGCGCAGCAAGGCGCCCGCCGTGACGCGGCCGGCGGCCTCGATCAGTTCGTTGTGCCCGCTCGTGCGGTGCAGCAGGTAGGGCGCGAGCGCACGCGGCGTGACACCCTGGGACTGCAAATACGCCAGCGCGCAGGCAAGCAGGCCGGCGCACAGCAGCGCCAGCAAGGCCAGCGCCGCGGACAGGCGCTTCACGTTCCGGTCTTGATGTTATGGCGGCTCATCAGGTCGTACATGGTAGGGCGGCTGATGCCGAGGATCTCGGACGCCTTGACGATGTTGCCGTCCACGCGCGCCAGCGCCTTGACGATGGCCTTGTACTCGGCCTCGTCGCGCACCTGGCGCAGGTTGATCGGCTCTTCTTCCAGGCCCTCGCCCGGCAGGCCCAGGTCGTCGGCGACGATGGTGTTCCCGTCGGCCATGATGACGGCGCGCTTGATGTAGTTTTCCATCTCGCGCACATTGCCCGGCCAGTTGTAGGCCTCGATGGCGGCGATCGCGTCCGGCGCGAAGTGCAGCGCGGAGCGCGACTCCTGGGCGCAGAACTTGTTCTTGAAGTGGTGGGCCAGCAGCGCCGCATCGCCTTCGCGCTCGCGCAGCGGCGGAATCGTCACCACGATCTCCGACAGGCGGTAATACAGGTCTTCGCGGAAGCGGCCCGTGGCGCAGAGTTCCTTCAGCTTCTGGTGGGTCGCGCAGACGATGCGCACGTCGACCGGAATCTCTTCATGGCCGCCGACGCGCTCGATCACGCGCTCCTGCAGGAAGCGCAGCAGCTTGGCCTGCAGCGGCATCGGCAGGTCGCCGACTTCGTCGAGGAAGAAGGTGCCGCCGTGGGCCAGTTCGACCTTGCCCTTGGTCTGCTTCGCCGCGCCGGTAAAGGCGCCCTTCTCGTAGCCGAACAGTTCGGATTCGAGAAGGTTTTCCGGAATCGCCGCGCAGTTGATCGCCATGAAGCGTTCCTTGGCGCGCGGGCTGAGCGCGTGCACGGCGCGCGCCAGCACCTCTTTGCCGGTACCGGATTCGCCGAGCAGCATCACCGAGGCCGAGGTCGGCGCCACCTTTTCCACGCTACGGCAGACCTTCAGCATGCTGGGTGCGCGCGAGATCACGCCCGACATCGGCGAATCGGCTTGCTGCTGCTGCATGCGGCGGTTTTCCTGCTGCAGGTTGTGCAGGAAGAAGGCGCGCTGGATCACCAGGTTCAGCACCTCGGGGTCGCAGGGCTTCTGGTGGAAGTCGTAGGCGCCCAGGCCGATGGCTTTCACGGCGTTGGCATGGTCCTGGTTACCGGTGAGGACGATCACGCGCGTGTCCGGCGCCAGCGCCAGGATCTGCTGCAGCGTGGCCAGGCCTTCGGTCGAGCCGTCCGGGTCGGGCGGCAGGCCCAGGTCCATGGTCACCACCGCAGGTTCGTGGCGGCGGATCTGGGCCAGCGCCGCTTCGCGGTCGCCGGCCACGACCACGTCATAGGCGTCCAGGCTCCACTTCAGCTGCTTTTGCAGGCCGGGGTCGTCTTCGATGATCAGGAGTTTCGGTTTATTCTGTGTCACGGTGTTCCTTGTGTCTGCTGGACGGTCAGGCTGCCCGCTCGAGCAGCGCGTCGCGCTGGTAGAGCGGCAGGATGACCTTGAACGTGGTGCCGAGCGACGGCTGGCTGGACACTTCCAGGCGCCCGCCCAGCTCGTTGATGTATTCGCGGCTCTCGAACACGCCGATGCCCATGCCGGCCGACTTGGTCGATTCAAAAGGCTTGAACAGGCGCTCGCGGATGAAGTCCTCGCTCATGCCTTCGCCGGTGTCGGCGATCTCGACCTGCACCGATTCGCCGGCGCGCGCCAACGAAATCGTCACGCTGCCGGTCTTCGGCGTGGCTTCGATCGCGTTCTGGATCAGGTGGCCGAGCACGCGCTCGAGGCGTTCGCGGTCGGCCAGCACGCGCAGGCCGGCCTCCCTGACCTGCAGCTGCGGACGCGGCTCGAACGCCGCCTTGCCCGCCATCGCCTGGCGCACCACCGTTTCCAGGGCCTGCGGCGCCGGCGTTTCCTGGACGTCGATGCGGCTCAGCTTTTGCAGCATCAGGCGCATCTTCTGCACCGACAGCGAGACGGTTTCCAGCATGTCGGCCTGGAACTCGGGATTGTCCTTGTGCTTCTCGGCGTTGGCGTTCATCAGCGACAGCTGCGACACCAGGTTCTTCAAATCGTGCACCACGAAGGTCGACATGCGGTTGAAGGACTCGAACTGGCGCGCCACCATCAACGCATTCGCCGCTTCCTGCTG
Organism: Massilia sp. YIM B02769; assembly: GCF_030411995.1. Lineage (GTDB taxonomy): Bacteria > Pseudomonadota > Gammaproteobacteria > Burkholderiales > Burkholderiaceae_D > Telluria. Next base: position 413,805 of record NZ_JASNRC010000001.1, on the reverse strand, counting down.
CGCCAGGTAGCTGGCGGCCTGGCTGCCGGCGATGTCGAGCAGGTCGATCACTTCCCAGTTCAGCTTGATCGGGCTGCGCGCGGTCTGCAGCACCACGAAGCCGAACAGCTGGCTGCCCATCATCAGCGGCACCACCAGCCAGCCGCGCGGGTAGTCCTTCAGCCACTGCGGCAGTTCCAGGCCATCGTATTTTTCCGGCTCGGTGATGGTTTCGCCCAGGTCGATGACCCACTGCGTGCTTTCGAGGAAGCGGCACAGGGCCGAGTCGCCCGGCTCGACCGTGTCGACGGCCGGCACCTGCCAGTGCGCCAGCGGCTCGAAGTTGCCCGACTCGCGCCGCTGCCACAGGACCCCGCCCGGGCTTTCCACCAGCGCCGCCACCGCCTGGATGGCGCGCTCGCCGAGGTTCTCGCCGCCGCCGGACAGGGTGCGCGTGAAGCGCATCCATTCCTCGCGATAGTCGTAGCCGTAGCTGTAGAAATGCTTGCTGATGAAGACCTTCAGCCAGGCGCGGAAGGTGCCCGAGAACAGGATCCCGGCCAGCAGCAAGGCGCCGAACAGGAAGGTCACCTGCATCACCGTGCCCCAGCTGCCGCCGAAGTAGCGCAGATAGTAGCCGGCCGAACCCATCGCCAGCAGATAGATGGCGGAGCCGAACAGCGCGGCCGAGTGGAACATGGCGCGGCGCGACACCGCCAGCGGCGAACTCCAGGACTTGGCGCGCCGCATCGACACCGCAATCAGCGGCACCGTCAGCGCGTTCACCACGCCGCGCGCGGCCCAGATGTCGGGATCGACTTCGCGGAACAGCATCGCGTGGCTGTACAAATAAAAATCGTAGGCGAACATCCCGCCGATGGCCAGGCAGACGAACTTGATGGCCCAGCGTTCCTGGGCCGTCTTGTTGCGGTAGGCCTGCTCGACCAGCAGCATGCCGCCCACGGCCTGGGCCACGCGCGCCGTCACCGGCAGCACCGAGTCGAGCAGGGCCAGGTCCCAGTAGCCGGCGAATGCGGCGCCCAAGGCCAGCAAATAGCAGACGGCGGCGATGAACAGCGAGGGCCGCAGGCCGAACGGCAGGCGGCTGCCCTTTTGATGGTAGTCGCCCAGCAGCACCACCAGGAACAGCGACCAGGCGGCGTTGCGCGCCACTTCCATGGCGTCGCTGAGGTCCGTCCACAGCATCCTGTCGCTGGCGGCCGCGGTCAAGGCGGCGGCCCAGAGCGCCGTGGCGACGCAGGCCAGGGTCAGCACCGGGCCATAGGCGCGCCTGCGCCAGCCGGTCAGCAGCGGCACGGCAAGCGCCACGAAGCCGATGGCGGCAAAGCCATAGCTGAAGGCGGCGATACGGGTCAGGGAAACACTATCCATGGTCTTGGAGGGCGCGCGCGGCAACCGCAAAAAACGGATCCCGGCCGCAGCCGGGACAGGTCGAACCGCACACCCTTAGCGGCCGCTGCGGAACAGCACCACCTTCAGCGTATCGATCAGGATCAGGAAGTCGAGGAACAGGCTGTTGTTCTTCACGTAATACAGGTCGTACTGCAGCTTTTGCAGCGCGTCCTCGGCCGAGGAACCGTAGCCGTAGCGCACCTGGGCCCAGCCGGTGATGCCCGGCTTGATGCTGTGGCGGACGTTGTAGTACGGGACCACTTCGATCAGCTGCTCGACGAAATAGGGACGTTCCGGACGCGGGCCGACGAAGGACATCTCGCCCTTGAAGACGTTCAGGATCTGCGGCAGTTCGTCGATCCGGGTCTTGCGCATGAAGTTGCCCACGCGCGTGACGCGCGGGTCGTTCTGCGCCGCCCACTGCGGCTTGCCGCCCTTTTCGGCATCCGCGCGCATGCTGCGGAATTTATGGACGAAGAAGCTCTTGCCGTCCTTGCCGACGCGCTCCTGCGAATAAAAGATCGGACCGCGGTCTTCCAGCCGCACGGCCAGCGCGGCCAGCAGCATCAGCGGGAAGGTCAGCACCAGGATCGCGGTGCTGCACACCAGGTCGAAGCTGCGCTTCATGAAGGTGCGCACGAAACTCTGGTCGAAACCGCCGCCGAACACCAGCCAGCTCGGCTGGATCGAATCGACGCGGATCTGGCAGGTCTCGCGCTCGAAGAAGGTGGCGGCGTCGGTGACTTTCACGCCCTGCAGCTTGCAGTCCAGCAGTTCCTTGATCGGGAAGCCGCCGCGGCGGTTCTGCACCGAGACCACGATTTCCTGCACGCTGTACTGGCGCGCCAGCTTGACCAGGGAATCGCCCTCGCGCACCTTGAGCAGGCCGTTCTGCGGCACGCACACCTCTTCGCCGGCGCTCGGCAGGAAGCCGGCGATGTCGTAGCGGTGGTAGCGCGCGGCGCGGTCGGCAAGATCGGCGCATTCCTTGGCCAGCGCGCCGCCGCCGAGGAACAGGATGCGCGACTGCAGGAAGCGTGCTTCCGAAGTCTTGAAGAAGATCATGCGCGCCAGGTAGATGCCCGCCGCCGAGAGGGCGAACACCATCAGCAGGATGCCGCGGCCGAGCGACAGTTCGGGCGCGATGTAGAACACCAGGGTCAGGATCAGGAAGCCCATCACGAACGACGGCAGGAGCTTCATCAGGAAGGGGTGGCGCAGGCCGTCCTCGAAGTCGAGCTGGTACATGCCCATCGCACTCATGCTGAACACGATGGCCAGGGCAAAGGCGACGGCCGAGGTAAAGAAATGGTCGAGCGGCGGCAGGGTCACGCCATTGCCGACCTCGATGTAGCGCAGGGCCGCGCCGGCGTAGGCGGCGCCGAGCAGCACCAGCACTTCCACGACCAGCAACACGGAAACGATCTTCGACACGTAGTGGTTAGAGATTCTAAACACGTCAGCCCTCCAGTTCTTCTTGCTTTCTTCTTGCTTATTCGGATACCGCTTGCGACCCTTGCAGGTCGCGGACGTACCAATCCATGGCCTGTTGCAGGCCCTCTTCGATGCGGTGCGTGGGCGCATAGCCCAGCAGCGCCTGCGCCTTGCCGATGTCGGCCTGCGAGTGGCGCACGTCGCCACGGCGGAAGTCGACGTATTCCGGCCGGTGCGCTTCCACGTGCGGGAAGCGCTGGGCCAGCAGGGCGCGCATCATCGCATACAGCTCGTTCAGGCTGGTCCGCTGGTTCAGCGCCACGTTGTAGACCGCGTTCACCGCGTCCGACGGGGCCAGCGCGGCCAGCAGATTCGCCTGCACCACGTTGTCGATGTAGCAGAAATCGCGGCTGGTCTCGCCGTCGCCGTTGATGCGCAGCGGCGCGTTGCGGATCAGCGCCGCCACCCACTGCGGGATCACGGCGGCATACGCGCCGTTCGGGTCCTGGCGCGGGCCGAACACGTTGAAGTAGCGCAGGCCGATCGACTCCATGCCATAGGTGCGGCCGAACACGTTCGCATACAGCTCGTTCACGTACTTGGTCACCGCGTACGGCGACAGCGGGTTGCCGATCACGTCTTCCACCTTCGGCAGGGCCGGGTGGTCGCCGTAGGTCGAGCTCGAGGCGGCGTAGACGAAGCGGCGCACCTTGGCGTCGCGGGCGGCAACCAGCATGTTCAGGAAACCGGTGACATTCGTTTCATTGGTGGCAATCGGATCGTCGATCGAACGCGACACCGAACCGAGCGCGGCCTGGTGCAGCACGAAGTCTACGCCTTCGCATGCGCGCGCACAGTCCGCCACATGGCGAATATCACCTTCGATGAAATTAAATTTCATCCAGGCCTCGTTTGTGACAGATTCTTTCACCTGCTCCAGATTGCGGCGATGCCCGGTCGCGAAATTGTCGAGGCCGGTCACACGCTGGCCGAGCGCGAGCAGCGCTTCGACCAGGTTCGAGCCGATGAAGCCGGCGGCGCCGGTGACCAGCCAATGGTGGCTGTGCTGGCCCAGTTGCTGCCTTACGTCTTGAATCTTATTCACAGTTTTCCGAACACTTTCTCGATTGCGCAGTGTAAAAAGTCGACCTGTCCCGCACCTGGCCGGCGCGGGTGGCGGGGCCGCCGCGACAGCGACCCGGCCGCGGTCCCCGTTTTACAAGCGCCAGACGCAGTAGCCCGCTTCCTTCAGGGCAGCCTCGTCGAATTGCGACTTGACGTCGATGAAGCAGCCGCCGTCGTTCAGCTTGGCCTGGAAATCGGTCAGCGACAGCGCCAGCACTTCCTTGTGCGGCACGGCGGCGATCAGGGCGTCGGCCTTTGGCAAATTGTCCCAGGATTCCAGCTTGATGCCGTACTCGTGCTCGGCTTCATCGCTTTCGGCCAGCGGGTCGTAGACGTGGACGTCGACGCCGTAGCTCTGCAGCTCATGGACGATGTCGGCCACTTTCGAGTTGCGCAGGTCGGGGCAGTTTTCCTTGAAGGTCAGGCCGATGACGTTGACTTTCGCGCCCTTCACCTGGAAACCCGAGGAAATCATCGACTTCACGGTTTTTTCCGCGACAAACTTGGCCATGCCGTCGTTGATGCGGCGGCCCGCCAGGATCACCTGCGGATGGTAGCCGACCATCTCGGCCTTGTGGGTCAGGTAGTAGGGATCGACGCCGATGCAATGGCCGCCGACCAGGCCCGGACGGAAGGGCAGGAAGTTCCACTTGGTGCCGGCGGCTTTCAGCACTTCCAGCGTGTCGATGCCGATCTTGTCGAAAATGATCGCCAGTTCGTTCATCAGCGCGATATTCAGGTCGCGCTGGGTGTTTTCGATGACCTTCGCCGCTTCCGCGACCTTGATGCTCGAGGCGCGGTGCACGCCGGCGGTGATCACCGACTCATACAGCTGGGCAATTTGCTCCAGCGACTCCGCGTCGTCACCCGACACGACCTTCAGGATCGTGGTCAGCGTGTGTTCCTTGTCGCCCGGATTGATGCGCTCCGGCGAGAAGCCGACGTGGAAATCGTCCTTCCACTTCAGGCCCGAGTGTTTTTCGAGCAGGGGGATGCAGACTTCCTCGGTGGCGCCCGGGTACACGGTCGACTCGAAGACGACGATCGCGCCCTTCTTCATGTGCTTGCCGACGGTGGTGCTGGCGCCGATCAGCGGCGTGAAGTCCGGGTTATGGGCGATGTCGACCGGGGTCGGCACGGCCACCACCACGTAATCGGCCTCGGCCAGCTTGGCCGGGTCGGTGGTCACTTCCAGTTGTTTTGCCGACTGCAGCTGCTCGGTCGAGACTTCGCCGGTCGGGTCGATGAATTGTTTGTAGTTCTCGATTTTGGCGGCCGACAGGTCGAAACCAATCGTTCTTACCTTCTTGCCGAACTCCACTGCCAGTGGCAGCCCGACGTAACCCAGTCCAACTACTGCGACGACCTGATCTGCTTTCATTATCAGCTTCCGTTATCGAATAAAGTTTTGCTATTATGCTAATTTTTAATATAGCATGGAAACAGGAGACGCCTCAATACCGGGTTTCTGTTTGTAGAACACCAACAACAGACGTTTCCTGACGATGTTGTATTTGCATCTGAACGCTTCCCAAGGCTCCCTTTCCATGCATGCTGGATGAACTTGCCTGAGATGCGGCAGAATCGTGCCGGGCTTTATTTGCCGGCGGTGCGAAGTCTGTCGTTCTCACTGCCATTCGCTACAGGCCGGTTGCAGCACGAAGCCGCACGCTCGCCACATGGCACCGTGCAATATTAGCATTTTCTGCTAGACAAGTTCCGCAAGAAAATGAATCGTGCGCAGGCCACACTTTTGGCTCGCCAAGCGAGAACGAAGTTGTCAATCGTATACAATCTGGCGCGATCAATCATGTACCGTCGGAAACCCGGTGCACACCGCAGGAGCAGCGCTTGAACGACCTCGAATTCTCCTATCTCGACTCGGCCGCCCCCGGCAACGACGAGCTCGACGCCTTTGCCCGCGCCCGGCCGGACGGCAGCGCCTATCACCTGGCGGCCTGGCGCCGCGCGGTGGCGGGCGCCTACGGCTACGCCGGGCAAGCCCTGGTCGCGCGCCGCAACGGCAAGCTGGCCGGCATGCTGCCCTTGTCGGCGGTGAGCCGACCCCTGGGCAAGCTACGCTGGATCTCCCTTCCCTTCTGCGACCTGGGCGGGCCGCTGGCCGACTCGCCGGACGTGGCCGACGCCCTGGCGGCGCGCGCGCGGGCCGACGTCGGCGGCGCCGGCGCCGCCGGACTCGCGCTGCGCTGCTCGCACGAAGGCGCCCTCGACGAAGCGGCGCTCGAAGGGCGCAAGGTGCGCATGCTGCTGGGCCTGCCCGACAGCGCCGCGGCCCTGATGCAGAGTTACCCGCCGAAACTGCGCAGCCAGGTGCGCAAAGCGGAAAAGAATGGCCTCACCTCGGAGGTGGCGAGCGGAAGTGAGGCTGTGGCCGCGTTCTACGATGTCTACAGCCGCAACATGCGCCGCCTCGGCAGCCCGCCGCACAGCCGCGCCTGGTTCGACGCGATCTACCGCCACTACAGCGCGGCCGGCGACATGTTCATCATCATCGTGCGCCACGAGGGCAAGGCGGTCGGCGCCGGCTGGGTGCTGCTGTGCGGCGACAAGGCCGTGATCCCCTGGGCCTCGACCCTGGCCGACTACAACCCGCTGGCGCCGAACATGCTGCTGTACTGGACGATCCAGTCGCAATTGTGCGAACGCGGCGTGCGCCAGTTCGACTTCGGCCGCTCGACCTATGGCGAGGGGACGTATAAATTCAAAAAGCAATGGGGGGCGGTGCCGGTGGCGCTCGACTGGCGCGAGTGGGATGCGCAGGGGGTGGCGCTGAACGCGGCTCCGGTTGCGGCGGCCGCCAATGGTGGCATGAAGGCGAACCTGCGGCCGATGATCGAGAGCGCCTGGCAAAAACTGCCGCTGGCGGTGACCAACCGCCTGGGGCCAAGGCTGCGGCGCTATATCACACTGTAATGCTGCCGGTTCGGCAATCTATTTATATAGTTGCCAGTGATGGAAATGGCTGTTTGCGCACGCGGACGGCCATTCGTGTTTTTACACGGGCAGGAATCGAAGGGTGATCAAGTTGCCTGAACAGGCAAAAAGGGAGATGCGTCAGGTGGCGCGGCTGGCTGGGATCGAACCAGCGACCCTTGGCTTCGGAGGCCAATACTCTATCCACTGAGCTACAGCCGCGCGGGAAACTCCTGAGCGATGCGAAGGATACAGTCTTTCGCCCGTGGCGTCCACGGAAAGTGTGGCGCGGCGCTTTCTGCATGTGCCATGGGGCATCTTTTGGGACTATAATCGCCGACTGCGGCCTTTGCAAAAATGTCATGCAAGAAGCGTAAGCGCCGGGTAGCAGGTTTGGTGGCAGTCAGTGGCTGTAAGTCTAGTGGCAGGTTTTTTTAATCGTATTAAGGAAATCATGAGCGACGCACACAATGAACAATCGTTTATCCGGACGCCCAAGCAGCTCATCGCGGTGGTCGCTGGCTTCTTCCTGGTAATCGTTATCGGCATCATCCTGCTGGTTTCCTTTGTCACGACCGACAAGCTCGAAGGCGCGGGCACCCAGAGCCTGGGCGAAGAGGCCGTTGCCGCGCGCCTGCGCCCGGTGGCCGAAGAAGGCTTTACCCTGGTCGATGCGAATGCCCCGAAAGTGCTGCAGGCCGGCGGCGCCGTCTATACCGCCGTGTGCGCGGCTTGCCACAGCGCCGGCGTGGCCGGTGCGCCGAAGGTCGGCGCGGCTGGCGACTGGACCGCGCGCCTGGCGCAGGGCTACGACACGCTGGTGAAACACGCCATCGAAGGCATCCGCGCGATGCCGGCGAAAGGCGGCAACCCCGACCTCGACAACCTGGAAGTGGAACGCGCCGTGGTCTACATGGCCAACCAGAGCGGCGCCAAGTTCAAGGAACCGGCCGCACCGGCGGTCCAGGCCGCGGCGCCTGCCGCCGGCGCACCAGCGGAAGCGGCCGCCGCGCCAGCCGCGCAGAATGCCGCCACCGCCGCGCCGATCGCCGGCACGCCATCGGCCGCACCTGCTGCTGCCCCTGCCCCCGCCCCTGCGGCAGCCCCGGCCGTCGCCAGCGCCGACAACGGCAAGACCCTCTACAACACCGCCTGCATGGCCTGCCACGGCGCCGGCATTGCCGGTGCACCAAAGCTGGCCGACAAGGCAGCCTGGGCGCCGCGCATCCAGCAAGGCACGGCCGTGCTGTACAAGCATGCGATCGAGGGCTTCCAGGGCAAGTCTGGCGTGATGCCGCCGAAGGGGGGCGCCAGCGCGCCGGATGCCGACGTCAAGGCCGCGGTCGATTTCATGGTCGCCGCCGCGCGCTGAGCGAAACGTTCGGGATGGCTATAAGGATGGCGAAGTCGATTGCCAATGTGATACTCGGTTACACGCGATTTGGCGCAAAGTCCAGCGAAACCGATTGAGGGAGATTAAAACTCTGCCACTGAAACCGCCCGCATGGGCGGTTTTTTTATTGCGTCAATATCGAAAAAGGCAATATAAATACACACGAAAATCGCTTATAAACCGAATAATGCTCGTGAAAAAAGCGATAAGTTTATGTTGTATTTGGGCGAAATTCGGAACAGATTGCTGATTTTACTGTTCCTAAATTTTGCTTTGGCGTAACCTTCAGGAATTCCATGAGGCAATAATTTGTTCCTCTCAGTAACTTCCTGAAGACTGCCATGACTCTCCCACTCCATACTCTTGCAATGCGAATCGCTGCAATCGCGGCATTCGGTAGCACCCTGGTAGCCTGCGGCGGCGGCGGCGGCTCGGGTGCGAACACCAGCCTGGCCGGTACCTCGGCAAGCGCGCCGGCAGCCACGCCTGCACCGGTCGCCACGCCTCCGGTGGCGAACACCGGCACCGAAACCGATCCGGACCGTATCGACCTGAGCGACGAAAGCACCGGCAGCAACGCCGGCAACGGCGTGGAAGCGGTTGCGGACGTGCCGGATACGGCCGTGCCGGACAGCGGTCTCGTCACCGCCCCGATCTCCGGCTCGACCACTGTGCCGGCGCCGGCCGTGGTTGCCCCTGTAAACACGACGCCGCCGGCCAATTACGCGATCTATAACACCGTTACCGACGTGCGCCTGCAAAACACCGGCAGCGCTGCGCAGACGAATGTCCCGGTCAGCTTCGGCCAGGTGTTCGCCGCCGGCGACCTGCAGAAAAACGAAATGCTGGTCGGCCGCCTCGACAACGGCACCCTGGTGCCCCTGCAGCTCGACGTCAAGGCCAGCCACGCCGATGGTTCGGTGCGCCATGCCGTGATCTCGGCGATCCTGCCTGGCCTGGCCGGCAACGAAGCGCGCACCATGCAGCTGATGAAGACGAATGCGCCGAATACCGCGAGCACGCAGGCGCCGAAGGTGCTGCTGTCGAATGGCTTCAGCGCGTCGGTGCATGCGACGATCGACGGCGTCGAGTATAAGGTGTCGGCCGACGATTTGATCAAGAGCGGCTGGAAATACAACACCTGGCTGTCGGGCGCCGTCGCCAACGAATGGCAAGTGTCGGCGCCGCTGACCAGCGCGGCCGGCGTGGAACACCCGCACCTGACCGCACGCTTCGCGATCCGCTGGTACGACAGCATCAAGAAGGCACGCGTCGACGTCACCCTGGAAAACAACTGGGCCTACGAGGCGAATCCGGGCAACATCACCTACGACGCCAAAGTCGTGGTGGGCGGCCAGCAGGTGTATACCAAGCCTGCCCTGACCCACCTGCACCACAGCCGCTGGCGCAAGCTGTTCTGGTTTGGCGCCGCGCCGGCCGTGCACGTGCGCCACAACACCGGCTACCTGATCGCCAGCCGCGCGCTGCCGAACTACGACCAGAGCGTCGTGACGCCGGAATCGACCCTGACCGGCCTGATGGCGAAATGGACCGGCGCCGCCATCGAACCGATGGGCGTGGGCCTGGCCAATCCCTACATGCCGAGCACCGGCGGCCGCAACGACATCGGCCTGCTGCCTGGCTGGGCCGCGACCTACCTGCTGAGCATGGACCCGCGCGCCAAGACCGTCACCCTCGGTACGGCCGACCTGGCCGGCAGCTGGTCGTCGCACTACCGCGACAAGAACACGGACCGTCCGGTCAGCCTGATGGACTACCCGTACATGACCATGCTCGGTACCAAGAACGATACGAAGAACCCGACCACCAAGCAGTACGAGGCCTTCCCTGCCTGCCCGAGCGCGAGCTGCACCACGCCGAACAAGCACGACACCTCGCACCAGCCGGCATTCGCCTACCTGCCTTACCTGGTGACCGGCGACTACTACTACCTGGAAGAGCTGCAGTTCTGGGCCATGTACAACGTGTTCCAGTCGAACCCGGGCTGGCGCAAGAATATCCAGGGCCTGGTGGCCGACGACCAGGTGCGTGGCCAGGCATGGAGCATGCGTACGCTGGCGGAAGCGGCCTATATCACGCCGGACAGCGACCGCCTGAAGGATCACTTCAACCGCATCATGGCGAGCAACCTGGAGTGGTACAACACCAAGTACACGAACAATGCTTCGGCCAACAAGTTCAACGTGCTCGACATGAGCAGCGCCGTCATCTACGACAGCAAGCGCGGCGTGGCGCCATGGCAGGACGACTTCTTCACCTCGGCCATCGGCCATGCCGTGGAGCTCGGCTTTACCCAGGCTCAGGGCCTGCTGGCCTGGAAGGCGAAGTCGCCGGTGATGCGCATGACCGACCCGGGCATCTGCTGGATCGACGGCGCCCTGTATTCGATGAACATCCGCGACTCGGCCACCAGCCCCTTCTATACGCAGATGGCGCAGGCCGCGGCGGCCAGCCAGTCCGAAGGCTTCCGTGCGGCAGAATGCGGCAGCGCCGCGATGGCCAGCTTCCTGAAGCTGAAAGTGGGCGAGATGACGGGTTACTCGTCGACCGTGATCGGCTATCCGTCGAACATGCAGCCGGCCCTGGCATATGCCGTCGATGCCCGCCTCGGCAACGGCAGCGCCGCCTGGACCAGGTTCATGGCGCGTACCGTCAAGCCGAACTACGGCACCGGTCCCCAGTTCGCCATCGTCCCACGCTGATCGCAGCGGCGGCGCGACCAACCCCGGCCACTGCAAGGTGGCCGGGGTTTTTTCTTTGGTGGTGGAATGAAAAAAGCCGCCCGGCTTGCGCGGGGCGGCTTCTCGTCACATTACCAGATGCTCATCACCAGATAATCACGCGTTCCTTCGGTGCCAGGTACATCTTGTCGCCCTGCTTCACCTTGAAGGCTTCGTAGAAGCCCGGCTGGTTCTTCAGGGTGCCGTTGGCGCGGTACTGGCCCGGCGAGTGCGGGTCGGTCTTCACCTGGGCGATCTGCGCCGGTTCGCGCATCTTCGAACGCCACACCTGGGCCCAGCCCATGTACAGGCGCTGTTCGCCGGTCATGCCGTTGATTACCGGGGCCTTCTTGCCGTTCAGCGAGATCTTGTAGGCTTTCGCGGCGATGGCGAGACCCGAGTTGTCGGCGATGTTCTCGCCCAGGGTCAGCTCGCCGTTGACGTGGTAGCCAGGCAGCGGCTCGAAGGCGTTGTACTGCTCGACCAGCATCTTGGTCTTGGCCTTGAAGTTCTTGTGGTCCGACGGGCTCCACCAGTCGCGCAGGTTGCCGTCGCCGTCGTACTGGGCGCCCTGGTCGTCGAAGCCGTGGCTGATCTCGTGGCCGATGACGGCGCCGATGCCGCCGTAGTTGACCGCGTCATCCGCGTTGGCGTCGAAGAACGGCGGCTGCAGGATCGCGGCCGGGAACACGATCTCGTTCATCTCCGGGTTGTAGTACGCGTTGATGGTCTGCGGCGTCATGCCCCACTCTTCGCGGTCGATCGGCTTGCCCAGTTTGTTCAGCTCGCGGTCGGCCTCGACCACGCGCGAACGCATCACGTTGCCGACCAGGTCGTCACGCTTGACGACCAGCGCCGAGTAGTCCTTCCACTTGTTCGGGTAGCCGATCTTCGGGGTGAACTTGGCCAGCTTGGCTTGCGCTTCCTTCTTGGTCGCAGGGCTCATCCAGTCGAGCTTGTCGATGCTCTGCTTGTAGGCGACCAGCAGGTTCTTGACCAGGGTCTCCATGCGCGCCTTGCGCTCGGCCGGGAAGTGCTCGGCCACGTACAGCTTGCCGACGGCTTCGCCCTGGGCACGCTCGACCACGCCGACGCCACGCTTCCAGCGCGGTTCGATCTGGGTCACGCCCGACAGGGTCTTGCCGTAGAAGTCGAAGCGCTGGTCGACGAAGGCCTTCGACAGGTAGCTGCTGTAGCTGTCGACCAGGTGCATGGCCAGGTAGGCCTTCCAGGTGTCGAGCGAGGTCTTGCCCGAGAGTTCGGCGAAGCCCTTCAGGTAGGTCGGCTGGCTGACGATGACGTAGTCGGTCTTGCCTTCGATGCCCGTGGTCTTGAACCAGGTGGCCCAGTCGTAGTTCGGGGCGATCTTGCCCATGTCGGTCAGGTTGACCTTGTTGTAGGCCTTGATCGGGTCGCGCAGCTCGACCTTGGTCCACTGGATCTTCGCCAGTTCGGTCTCGAAGTCGACGATGGCTTTCGCGTTCGCGGCGGCGTTCTTGTCGCCGGCGAGCGCCAGGGTCTTCTCGATGTGGGCCAGGTACTTGGCTTTTACATCTGCCAGTTTGGCGTCGTCGGCCTTCAGGTAGTAGTCGCGGTCAGGCATGCCCAGGCCGCCCTGGTAGATGTCGGCCACGTACTTGGTCGAATCCTTGTTGTCCTGGTGGATGCCGAAGTCGAACGGCACGTTGACGCCGATCTTGCCCAGGCGCGCCAGCACGGCCGGCAGCTCGGACTTGTCCTTGATCGCGGCGATCTTCGCCAGTTCGCCGTTCAACGGGGTCACGCCCAGTTGTTCCAGGCGCGCTTCGTCCATGTAGCTGGCCCAGAAATCGCCGATGCGCTGGGCGTCGGTGGCGGCGGCCGGGTTGCCGGCGGCGGCCTTCTCGATGATGGCGCGAATCTGCGGCAGGGTGTTCTCGCGCAGTTCCATGAACGAACCCCAGCTCGACTTGTCGGCCGGGATCTCGACGTTCTTCAGCCACTTGCCGTTCAGGTATTCGAAGAAGTCGTCCTGCGGGCGCACGGACGATTCGATGTATTCGGTGGCGATGCCGGCCGACAGGACCGGGGCTTTCGCGGTCTTGGTGGTTGCGGCGGCGGCGGCAGCGCCCGTACCGGACGCGGATTCAGCCTGGGCAAAACCAGCGATCAGTGCCAGCGTCAGGGCGCTCAGCATGTGCTTTTTCATGTGTCTCTCCACTGTTTTAGATGGTGTCGGCCGGCGCCTCGTGGACGCCGGCCGGATTCCGCTAGATATGCATACGTCCCGTAGGTACGGGCATTCTGCATGGCCAGACCGATGACTTTACCAGATCGAGACGCGATCTTTCGGGGCCAGGTACATTTTGTCGCCTTCTTTCACGCCAAACGCTTCGTAGAAGGCCGGGTGGTTCATCACGGTACCATTGGCGCGGAACTGGCCCGGCGAGTGCGGGTCGGTCTTCACCTGCACGATCTGCTGGGCTTCGCGCATCTTCGAGCGCCACACCTGGCCGAAGCCCATGAAGAAGCGCTGGTCGCCGGTCAGGCCGTCGATCACAGGGGCCTGCTTGCCCTTCAGCGAGATCTTGTAGGCTTTGTAGGCGATCGCCAGGCCCGAGTTGTCGCCGATGTTCTCGCCCAGGGTCAGTTCGCCGTTGACGTTGTAGCCGGGGATCGGGCTGTAGCCGTTGTACTGCTTGACCAGCATGTCGGTGCGCTTTTTAAAGGCGTCCAGGTCTTCCTTGGTCCACCAGTTGCGCAGGTTGCCCTCGCCGTCGGACTGGCTGCCCTTGTCGTCGAAGCCGTGGCCGATCTCGTGGCCGATCACGGCGCCGATGGCGCCGTAGTTGACCGCGTCGTCGGCGCGCATGTCGAAGAACGGCGGCTGCAGGATCGCGGCCGGGAACACGATCTCGTTCATCGAGCTGCTGTAGTAGGCGTTCACGGTCTGCGGCGTCATGCCCCACTCTTCGCGGTCGATCGGCTGGCCCAGCTTGCCGATGTTACGGTTGTAGCCGAATTCGGAAGCGCGCTTGACGTTGCCGATCAGGTCATCGTTGCGGATGCTCAGTTTTGCGTAGTCGCGCCACTTGTTCGGGTAGCCGACCTTCGGCACGAACTTGGCCAGCTTGGCCTGGGCTTCGACCTTGGTGGCCGGGGTCATCCAGTCGAGGTTGTCGATGCTTTCCTTGTAGGCGGCGGTGACGTTCTTCACCAGTTCTTCCATGCGCGCCTTGCGCTCGGCCGGGAAGTATTTTTCCACGTACAGCTTGCCGGCGGCTTCGCCCAGCGCGCCTTCGACCAGCGACACGCCCGACTTCCAGCGCGGACGGTTTTCGGTGACGCCGGTCAGCACGGTGCCGTAGAAGGCGAAGTTGGCGTCGACAAAGGCCTTCGACAGGTAAGGCGAGTATTCGCGTAGCAGCTGCCATTCGAAGTAGGACTTCAGGGTCGCCAGGTCGGTCTTCGCCAGGACCCCGTTGAAGCCGGTCAGGTAGCTCGGCTGGGCGACGATGACGTAATCGAGCTTGCTGCCGACGCCGGCCGCGTTCAGTGCGGCGTTCCAGTCGTAGCCCGGGGTCAGCTTGGCCAGCTCGGCCACGCTCATCTTGTTGTAGCGCTTGACCGGGTCGCGGTTCTCGACCTTGGTCCACTGCACCTGGGCCAGTTCGGTTTCGAAGGCGACGATGGCCTTGGCCTGGGCCGCGGCGTTCTTCTCGCCGGCCAGGGTCAGGATCTGCGCGACGTGGGCTTCGTACTTGGCGCGGGTGTCCGCCATGCGCTTGTCGTCGAGCTTCAGGTAGTAGTCGCGGTCCGGCATGCCCAGGCCGCCCTGGCCGATGTAGGTGGCGTACTTGGTGGAGGCACGCGCATCCTGGCCGACGCGGATGCCGTACGGGGTCGAGACGCCGATCCGCGACAGGTGGGCCACCAGCTGCGGCACGTCTTTTTTATCTTTCAGGCCGCGGATGCGCTGCAGTTCGCTCGCCAGCGGCTTCACGCCCAGGGTTTCCAGCTTGGCTTCGTCCATGAAGCTGGCGTACAAATCGCCGATCTTCTGTTCGTTGGTGCCGGCCTTTTTCGCCGTGTTCTTTTGCGCCGCTTCGATGATCTCGCGCAGGTGGGCCTGGGCGTCGTCGCGCAGCTGCATGAAGGTGCCCCAGCTGGCCTTGTCGGCCGGGATCTCGGTGGACTTGAGCCACTTGCCGTTCAGGTGGGTGAAGAAGTCGTCCTGCGGACGCACCGAGTTGTCGATGAACTGGGTATCGATCCCGGAGATCGGCGCGGCCGATGGGCCGGCAGGCTGGGTGGCGTCGCCGGCATGGGCGAAAGCGGCCAGCATGGACAAGGTCAGGGTGCTCAGAAGGGTACGTTTCACGGGAAAGTCCTCGGTTGCAGTCAAAGCGGCGCGTGGCCACAAAAAAACGGAAAGCGGCCGGTAAGCCGCATTCCGGGATTCAGATAGGGTGTTCGCCCCGTTTGCACGCCAGCGGGGGCGCGGGATGCGCGGAAGGGTCTGGCGGGAAAGCGCCGCCGCGGCCGGCAGCCGGGGCGGGATCGACCGCGCCACCCTGCAGGGAGGCGGCGGCAATCGGGGTCAGGGTCGTCATGTCTTGTATTTATTATCGTGGCCGTCACCCTGGGCGGGGCGGCCGTATGAATTCTTGGCAAGACATTCTAGCGGCTGGCGGGCTGGCCGCTACACCGGCGGCCGCTTTTTTACTTTTCGATACAACAGGCCTGGCCGGGTTCAAAAACCGCCGGCGCCGCCGACCGACACGCCACCCTGCATGCCGCCCATGCCGCCGCCCGGCCGCCCGCGCCCGCCGCCGGGGCCGCCCGGCCCTCCCTCGCGGCCGCCTTCGCGCTTGCCGCCCTCTTCCCCGCGCGCCGGCCCGCCGTCGCGCACGCGCTCGAGCTGGTCGGCCAGGAAGCGCAGCACCTGGGTGCGCTGGCGATCGTCGAGGGCGTCGTTCAGCAGCAGCCACTGTTCGCGCAGGGCCTTGTCCTCGGCCACGCTGGCCTGCGCTTCGGCGTCGGCCGCCGTGCCCAGGGTGCGCAATTCGGCGCCCGGGTCCTGCGCCAGCGCCGTGGCCTGCGCCTGCAGGCGTTCGCGCCGGCCCTGGCGTTCGCGCAGGATGGCCCGGGTGCGGGCTTCGCTTTGCTGCCACAGCAGCTGCTGGTTGGCGTTGAGCGCCAGCGCCTTGCGCAGTTCCGGCGCCATCGCCAGCAGGTCGCCGGCGCGCAGGTCCATCAGGGGCGAAGCGGCGGCAACGCCGCTATGCAGGATCAGCGCCAGGGCGGCGGCGCGTACAAGGGAAGTCGGGTTCATGGATGCTCCAGGCAAAAAAAAGCCCACGGAGGGGGCCATGGGCAAAATCCACTGTTGGGGTGGAGAGAGAAAAACTGCAATTGACTATAGGTCGGCAGGCGGGCTGCCACGTCCACTCTTACAATTGCTTACCGGACGCCCAAGCGGCTTTACAAACGCCTTTACACAAACCCGCACATTGCGCGCGCGGCCCGTATTTGCGCGGGCGCCACGGCAGGCGCGCAGGAATAAGGTTTATACTGAACCCGCGCTATCTCATGCGTGCCAGGGCGGCTGCGCGCCGCCGCGATCGATCATATTTATGCGTTCCACTCTGAAGAACACCGGCTTGCTGGCCGTCGGCGTCGTTGCCGGCGTCGCGGTCACGATGCAGTTTTCCGCGCTGGCCTACAAGCCGGTCGAGCCCAGCATGCCGCTCGACGGCCTGCGCCAGCTGTCGCAGGCGGCCGAGGTCATCCAGTCCGACTACGTCGAGCCGGTGAAGGGCGACAAGCTGCTGACCGAGGCCATCAACGGCATGGTCGGCTCGCTCGACCCGCACTCCGGCTACCTCGACCCGGCCGCCTACCGCGAACTGCGCGAAGGCACCGAGGGCCGCTTCGTCGGCCTGGGTATCGAGATCAGCCAGAGCGACGAGGGCTACGTGGAAATCGTCGTGCCGATGGAGGATTCGCCGGCCGAACGCGCCGGCATCCAGGCCGGCGACCTGATCACGCGCATCGACGGCGCCGACGTCCGTGGCCTGGGCCTGGAAGAAGCGGTCAAGCGCATGCGCGGCACGCCCGGCACCCGCGTCACGCTCACCATCGCACGCGCCAGCGCGCCGCAGCCGCTGGTGCTGACCGTCGAGCGCCAGGAAATCGTGCAGAAAAGCGTCAAGGCGAAGATCGTCGAACCGGGCTACGCCTGGATGCGCATCTCGCAATTCCAGGAACCGACCGTCGACGACATGGCGGCCAGGCTGGCCGACCTGGCGCGCCAGGAGCCGCAGCTGAAAGGCCTGGTGCTCGATCTGCGCAACGACCCGGGCGGCCTGCTGCAGGGCGCGATCGGCGTGGCCGCGGCCTTTTTGCCGAAGGGCGTGGAAATCGTCTCGACGAATGGCCAGCTGGCCGAATCGCGCCAGCGCTTCTTCGGCCAGCCCGAGTACTACATGCTGCGCAGCGGCCGCGATCCGCTGGCGAATGTGCCGGACGTCTTCAAGACCGTGCCGCTGGTGGTGCTGGTGAACACCGGTTCGGCCTCGGCCTCGGAGATCGTGGCCGGCGCGCTGCAGGACCACAAGCGCGCCAGCATCGTCGGCACCCGGACCTTCGGCAAGGGCTCGGTGCAGACCATCCGCCCGATCGGCACCGACGCCGCCGTGAAGTTGACCACCGCGCGCTACTACACCCCGGCCGGGCGATCGATCCAGGCGCGCGGCATCGTGCCCGACTTCGCGGTCGACGAAACCGCCGAGGACGACGGCCTGAACGCCCTGCGCATGCGCGAGGCCGACCTCGAGCACCACCTGAGCGGCGACGCCGAGGAAGCCACGCGCGAGGACGACATCGAGGAGCAGATGGCGCTGTTGGCCAAGCTGCGCCAGCGTAAGCCCCTGGCCTACGGCAGCGCCAGCGATTTCCAGCTGGCGCAGGCGGTGAAGCACCTGAAGGGCGAGACGATGCAGTTGTCGACGCGGCAGGAAGGGGCGAAGCTGGCGGGGGCTGTGAAGAACTGACCCGGCTATTTTACGTAACGCGGCGCTGACCGTACGGTGGGTACGCTGTGCCCACGCGGAAGCCGGCACTGTGTTGGCTCCGCTCTGAGCCGCGTGACCTGCTTCCAGACACACTATTTGATAGCGTGTCGAAACATCAAAATCCAGCCAACATAGCGCATCATTTCGCGTGGGCACGGCGTGCCCACCCTACGGGACGCCACATCGACACGCGGCGTGTTATCGACTTGGCAAAAACCGGCGATTCAATCCGAATAATCTGCCTACAAAATAGTCACCCCGACAATTCCCACGCCCTCCCCGATTGTGTAGAATCGCCGTCAGTCTTGGGGAAACACCCCTTATCTCCTTTGAAAGTCCGAACATGAAATCTGTCGTCATCAGCGGCACCGGCCTGTTTACGCCTCCGTATTCCATCTCGAACGACGAGCTGGTGACGGCGTTCAATGCCTACGTCGAGCTGCACAACACCGAACATGCCGCCGCCATCGCCGCCGGCGAAGTCACCGCGCTCGAGCCGTCGAGCAGCGGCTTCATCGAAAAAGCCTCCGGCATCAAGTCGCGCTACGTGATGGAAAAGGAAGGCATCCTCGATCCGAAGCACATGACCTCGCGCATCGCCGAACGCGGCGACGACGAGATCTCGCTGCAGGCGGAAATGTGCGTCGCCGCCGCCAAGGATGCGCTGGCGCGCGCCGGCCGCGTGGCGGGCGACATCGACATGGTGCTGGTCGCCGCCTCGAACATGCAGCGCGCTTACCCGGCGATGGCGGTCGAAGTCCAGGAAGCGCTGGGCATCGAAGGCTATGGCTTCGACATGAACGTGGCCTGCTCCTCGGCCACCTTCGGCATCCAGACCGCGATGGCGGCCGTGCAGACCGGCCAGGCGCGCGCCGTGCTGGTGCTGAACCCAGAAATCACCAGCGGCCACCTGAACTTCCGCGACCGCGACAGCCACTTCATCTTCGGCGACGCCTGCACCGCGATGATCATCGAGGCGGCCGACACCGCCGTCGGCGAGCACCAGTTCGAGATCCTCGACTCGAAACTGAAGACCAAGTTCTCGAACAACATCCGCAACAACTTCGGCTTCATGAACCGCTTCGACGAATCCGGCGTGGGCGCCTCGGACAAGCTGTTCCGCCAGCAGGGCCGCAAGGTGTTCAAGGAGGTCTGCCCGATGGCCGCCGAGATGATCCGCGAGACCGTGGAAGCGGCCGGCCTGGAGATCCCGCAGGTGTCGCGCTACTGGCTGCACCAGGCGAACCTGAACATGAACCTGCTGATCACGCGCACCCTGCTGGGCCGCGACGCCGAACCGGGCGAAGCGCCGGTGATCCTCGACAGCTACGCCAACACCTCGTCGGCCGGCTCGATCATCGCCTTCCATAAGTACCAGGACGACCTGCCGCAGGGCGCGAACGGCGTCATCTGCTCGTTTGGCGCCGGTTATTCGATCGGCTGCGTGGTGGTACGCAAGAAGTAAGCGCTCTCCAGGCTCCCGGCCGGACTGCAGGACCGCTTTGGCGGTCCTTTTTTTTGCTGTCACGCCGGCGCAACAACTGCTGCATTGCCGCATCAAAAGTTATAACAATTTATATAGTTTCTGCTATGATCAATCAACATAAGAATTATATTTTTTGCAAGGGGTTCATCATGGCAGAGATCAGCGATATACCGGTATTGCGTGCGGACGTGCGTCAACTCGTGGTCGGCCCGTCCGACTTGTACGGTGTCCATCGCAAGCTGCTGGGGGTGGGTTGCCTGTTGGTGCTGGCGCACTGCATGGCCATGGCGCTGAAGTACTACGCCGGCAACGACATCGCGTTCGGCCTAGTGCCCCTGTTCGACTTCTACGAGGAAGGCAATGTTCCAACCTATGCCTCGTCCCTGAACCTGCTACTCACGTCAGGCCTGCTGTTCATGATTGCGCGCCTGGCGCGCGAAGCGGGCCACCGGGACGTGATGGCCTGGCGCGTATTGGCGGCCGGCTTCCTGTTCATGTCGGTCGACGAATTCGCCGACCTGCGCCAGATCCTCAGCAAGGTGGTCAAGGCATTGGCGGGCGCCCACTTCGAAACCGTGCCGCTGCTGTCGGTGGCGTGGACGGTGCCGGTGGCCTTCATCGTGATCGCGCTGGCGTTCTACATGCTGCCCTTCCTGCTGCGCCTGAAGAAGGTCTACATGCTCAACTTCGGCCTGGCCGGCGCCGCCTTCGTGTTCGCCGCGATCGGCTTCGAGACCATGGAGGGCAAGCACGTCCTGCTGACTCACGGCGTGCGCGACATTGCCTTCATGCTGATGGTGACCGCGGAAGAGACCATGGAAATCTTCTCGATCCTGTACTTCCAGTACTTCCTGCTCCGCTACATCAACGAGTACCACCGCGGGGTCTACCTGCGCGTGAGTTACTGAAGCACAGGATGGGGCGGCGCCAGCGCCCCGCCGCCAAGATTCGTTACAGCCGCGCCGCCAGCTCGGCTCCCTCGCGGATCGCGCGTTTCGCATCCAGCTCCGAGGCCAGCACGGCGCCGCCGATCTTGTGGAAAGCCGGGCCGCCGCCCGCACCCGGCGCGGTCAGCTCGTCCAGGCTTTCCTGCCCGGCGCAGATCACCACGTTGTCCACTTCCAGCAGCTTCTGCTCGCCTCCGACCGTGATGTGCAGGCCGGCGTCGTCGATGCGGTCGTACTGCACGCCGGCCAGCATGGTCACGCCGCCGCGCTGCAGGGCCGCGCGGTGCACCCAGCCCGAGGTCTTGCCGAGTCCCGCGCCGGGACGCGTGGTCTTGCGCTGCAGGAGCCAGAGCTGGCGGTAGGGATGGGCCGGCACGGGTTGCACCAGGCCGCCCGGCGTGCCGACCTGTAAATCGACGCCCCACTCGCCGGTCCAGGTGGCCACCGGCTGCGGCAGCGGGTGGCTCGGATCGTGCAGCAGGAACTCACCGGTGTCGAAACCGATGCCGCCAGCGCCGATGATAGCCACGCGCTTGCCCACTTGTGCCTTGTCGCGCAGGACCTCGAGATAGGACAGCACCTTCGGGTGGTCGATGCCGGGGATCGCGGGCTTGCGCATGCGTACGCCGGTGGCGACGATCACCTCGTCGAAGCCGCCCGCCAGCAGCTCCTCGCGCGTGACGCGGCGGTTCAGCCGGACGTCGACGCCGGTGGTCGCCAGCCTGCGGCCGAAGTAGCGGATGGTCTCGGCGAATTCTTCCTTGCCCGGGACCTGCATGGCGACCTTGAACTGGCCGCCGATGCTGCTGGACGCGTCGAACAGCGTGACCGCGTGGCCGCGCTCGGCCGCGACGGTGGCCGCCGACAGCCCGGCCGGGCCGGCGCCGACCACGGCGATGCGGCGCGGCCTGGTGGTCCTGGCGTACACCAGTTCGGTCTCGTGGCAGGCGCGCGGGTTGACCAGGCAGCTGGCGCGCTTGTTGGCGAAGGTGTGGTCGAGGCAGGCCTGGTTGCAGCCGATGCAGGTGTTGATCTCGTCGACGCGGCCGCTGGCGGCCTTGGCGACAAAAGCGGCATCGGCCAGGAAGGGCCGCGCCATCGACACCATGTCGGCGTCGCCGCGCGCGATCAGTTCATTCGCTTCATGCGGCATGTTGATGCGGTTCGAGGCCACCACCGGAATGCCCACTTCCTCGCGCAGGCGCCCGGCCACGCTGGCGAATGCCGCGCGCGGCACCGAGGTGACGATGGTCGGCACGCGCGCCTCGTGCCAGCCGTAGCCGGTGTTCAGGATGGTGACGCCGGCCGCTTCCAGTGCGCGCGCCACGGTCACGACTTCGTCCCAGGTATTCCCGCCTTCGACCAGGTCGAGCACCGAGTGGCGGTACATGATGATGAACTCTGGCCCGACGGCCTGGCGGATGCGGCGCACCACTTCCAGCGCCAGGCGCATGCGGTTCTCGATCGGGCCGCCCCAGCCATCGGTGCGCTTGTTTACGCGCGCGCACAGGAACTGGTTCAGCAGGTACCCCTCGCTGCCCATCACCTCGACGCCGTCGTAGCCGGCCTGCTTGGCCAGCTTCGCGCAGCGCGCATAGGCGCGGATGGTGGACTCGATGCCGCGTTCGCTCAGGGCGCGCGGCTTGAAGGGGGAGATCGGCGACTTCTTGCTTGACGCCGACACCACGAAGGGCTGGTAGCCGTAGCGGCCGGCGTGCAGGATCTGCAGCAGGATCTTGCCGCCCTCCTCGTGCACGGCGCGCGTCACGCGGCGGTGGTTCGGCACGTCGCCGAGGAAGTTAAGGGTGCCGCCCATCGGCAGCAGCCAGCCTTGCCGGTTCGGCGAAATGCCGCCGGTGACGATCAGCCCGACGCCGCCGGCTGCGCGCTCGCGGTAGAAGGCGGCCAGCTTGCCGTAGTTGTAGAAGCGGTCTTCGAGGCCGGTGTGCATCGAGCCCATGATCACGCGGTTCTTCAGCGTGGTGAAGCCGAGGTCGAGGGGCTGCAGCAGGTGGGGGTAGGCGGTATTGGTCATCACGGCATTAGACCGTGAAACTGTGGAGCGGGGGTTCTAAACGCGTGTCGATGTGCGGGCGTTGTCGTGGTGGGTTCGAGAACCCACCCTACACCTCATTACACCAAATGGCTCTCCGGCGCCCGCAACTCGGCAAACTGCTCGATACTGCCGATGCGCACCACCACCGGATTCAAGCTGGCATTCGGCGACATCGAACGCCACGCGAACTGCCATTCCTGTTCGCGCGCCTGGCCCGCGTTCTTGGTAAACGCGGCGCCCAGCGGCGAGCGCGCACCGTATTCGATGGCGCCATCGATGCCGGCCCAGTTGGGCAGCACGCGCTGCACGGCGCGGTGCAGGCGTTCGCCGAATTCCTCGGTGTTGTGGATCACCAGGCAGCAGTCGGCCGGCGACAGGATCTCGAACAGCGACTTGCTCCAGGCGCGCGAGAACGAGAGGGTGAGGAAACCGCCGGAGGGCACCAGCGTGAATTTGCCGGCAGTGAGCGCCTGCTCGAGGTCGCTGCGCATGCCATAGCTGTGCAGGGTGGGTGGGCGCTGGTAGTCTTGCATGTGGTACTCGATTCTTTGGTTAGGAGCGCCGCACCGGCGCCAGGCTGGCGTCGTGGCGCATGCGCATGAAGCGCGAGGAGATGAAGATCTCGCGCAGGAAAAAGACGAAGCTGAAGATCAGGCCGAACATCGCCAGCACGAAGGAGGCGGCGATGTACTTGTCGAGCTTGATGTTGGTGGAGTCGCCCAGGAACAGCATGGCGATTACCAGGCAAATCAGGAAGCCGCAGCCGGTGCTGGATGTGATGGCGTAGTTGATCAGGTGCGAGCGCTGGTACAGCACTTCGAGTTCCTCGGTGTACTCGTCGTTGGCGGCGATGTGCAGGCGGTCTTCCAGCACGCGCGTGCGGTCGATGATGCGCGCCAGGCGGTTGGTCAGCACGGTCAGCTTGGTCGCCACGCCGGTCAGCAGGAACACGGGCGCGATCGCCAGCTGGATCATGTGGCCGATGTCGCTAATCTGGATATTCATGGGAACACGTTTCTTGGCGTTGTGAGTGTGTCAGGCGTAGTGTAGCAGGCGCGCACGAGGGCAATCTTCAATCGAAACGCCGGTTGCGCTTGAACTGTTCGGTGGCCCCGACCAGGGCGCGCGCGATGCCCGTCTCCAGGGCGCCGTGGCCGGCGTCGGGGATCATGCGCATCTTCGCGCCCGGCCAGGCCCCGTGCAGGCGGTGCGCCGACAGCGGCGGGCAGATCACGTCGTAGCGGCCCTGCACGATCACGGCGGGCAAATGGGCGATGCGGCCGATGTTGCGCACCAGCTGGTCTTCCGACAGGAAGGCGCCGTTCGCCATGTAGTGCGCCTCCAGGCGGCCGACGCCCAGGTCGAGCGTGTCGGACGGCTGCTCTTCTTCCTGCGGCAGCAGGAACACGCGGCGGCCCTCGAAGCGGCTCCAGGCGCGCGCCGCCGGCCAGAACACGGCCGGGTCGTCGCAAAGCAGCCGGCGCGCGTAGGCCTGCAGCAGTTCGCCGCGCTCGTGTTGCGGGATCGGTTCGATGAATTCCTCGTACAGCTCGGGGTAGAACCACTGCACGCCGTGCAGGAACCAGTCGACTTCGGCCTGCGTGCACAGGAAGATCCCGCGCAGGACGAAACCGAGGCAGCGTTCCGGGTGCGCCTGGCCATAGGCCAGCGCCAGCGTCGACCCCCAGGAACCGCCGAACACCAGCCACTGCGAGATGCCGAACATCACGCGCAGGCGTTCGATGTCCTCGATCAGCAGTTGGGTGGTGTTGTTGCGCCATTCGCCCAGCGGCGTCGATTTGCCGGCGCCGCGCTGGTCGAACAGGATCACGCGGTAGGCTTGCGGATCGAAGAAGCGGCGGTGCTGGGGAGAGAGGCCGGCGCCGGGGCCGCCGTGCAGGAACAGCACCGGGATGCCGTTCGGGTTGCCCACCTCTTCCCAATAAATCGTGTGCAACTCGTCGACCGCGAGCATGCCTTGGCGCAGTGGTTGAATCGGGGGAAACAGCGACGACGGGGTGGTGGGCATGGCGGCTCTCTTGAAGGTCGAGCAAGAATTGTAGCCTACCGTCCCCCGCTTTCAGAAGAAGGTGTTGATGGCGCCGCGCACGGCGTAGTCGTCGTCCACCGTCAGCAGCAGCGGCCACTTGTCGAAGGTCGTGCACGGATGCGAAATGCCGCAGCCGACCAGGTCGCCCACGGCCAGCTCGCGGCACAGCGGGTGGTCGTTGGGCAGGCGCAGATAGGCGTGCTGGTCGTTCATCTTGACGATGGCGGCACCCTCGGGCAGCGCGTTCGGCACGCCCGGCCCCGGACGGTGCCAGGCCAAGGGCACGGGCAGGCCGGCGTCGTGCGACGCGTCGCGCTTGCCCATGGTGAGGATGGCCAGGTTAGTCTCCGGGCGCGACTGCACCATCGACCAGACTTCCAGCGCCGGACGCAGCCCCTCCCCTTCGTCCTCGCGTGCGTCCAGTTCGCGGACATGGCGTTGATACAGGCCGTGGTCGCTCGTCAGGTAGCAGCCGCTGCGCAGGATCGCTTTCACCGGCTTCGACAGGCTGCCGACTTTAGCGAAACCGCGCGCCACCAGGTCGAAGTAGGACGAGCCGCCGGCCGACAGCAGGATCTCCGTGCCCGTGAACAGGCCTTCGTCGTCGGCGCTTTGCGCCAGCGCCACCAGTTGTTTCAGGAAGGCGTCGACGGCGCGCAGGTCTGCGGCGCGGTCGTCGCTCACCAGCAAGCCTTCGTAGCCCTCGAAGCCGGCCAGCAGCAAGCCCGGTGCGCCGGCGATGGCGCGCGCCACCGTCAGTGCTTCCTCGGGCGTGCGGCAGCCGGCGCGCTTGCCGGGCAGGCCCAGCTCGACCAGCACCGGCAACGGCCGCTGCAAGGGATGGGCTGCGACCGCCTGCCCCAGCCGTGCGACGCCGGCCAGCGAATCGGCCAGCACCACGCAGGCGAAATCCGGGTCGCCGCGCAGCAGCGCCAGGACGGCCTTGATGTCGGCGGGTGCGATCAACTGGTTCGCCAGCAGGACGCGGCGCACACCGAAACGATGCGCGACCTGCACCTGGCTGGCGCTGGCCAGGGTGATGCCCCAGGCGCCATTCGCAAGCTGGGCGCCGAACAGCTGCGGGCTCATCGTGGTCTTGCCGTGCGGCGCCAGCAGCACGTCGTGGCGCTCGCAAAACGCGTGCATCCACTCCAGGTTGTGTTTGAGTGCCGCCGTTTTCAGCACGGCGACCGGGAAGCTGGTGTCGGCATGCAGCACGTTCCAGCCCTGCACGCCGATGGCGCCCTGGCGCAAAGGCTCGACGATCGACAAACCTTTGTTACCCGGCCTCAACAATTGTTCATCCAGGCTGGCCAGGGCCAGGCCATCGTACGGGAGCGTGTGCATGGTGTCGTCTTATTCGGCTGGGTTGGGTTCCGCCTGTTCGCGGTGCTGGCGCAGGCGCCATTCCAGGTCGGCGCGCAATTGATCGTGGGACGGCGTCAGGCCGTATTCGTCCGGTGTGTAGGTAATACCCGGCAGCACGCCATCGTCTTCCAGCTGCGGCAGCAATTCGCCGAGCAGTTCGGTCAATGCGAAGGCATGCGGTTCGTAGCCCGTCCATTCGAGCACAGCGCACTGCTGCGCCAGCTCGGCCGTCGGCCACATCGGAAACACCAGCGCCCCATCGTCGGTCTTGCCGATCGCCCAGCCATCCTGGTACAGGCCCCAGACCTCGCCGGTGGCGGCCACGCGCCGCACGAAGTGCTCATAGCGCAGTTGTTTGGGAAGAACGATGACGGAAGCGGTGTCGCTGGGTTCCATGGTGCGCACTGGAAGTGGGGTCAGGTGCAGGATACAAGCAATGCGGCGGATTGGCCGCGCTCTTGGCGATGCACGGCAAGGCTCACGCTCCCGGAATCGTTCCCAATCCGGGTACGATCATTCCCAATCTGGGTATGCTGACTAGCGCTCTTCCGGCGCAACGCCCCGTATCCCGGCCGCGAAGTGCGCATGCATCTCCGGATCGACCGGCCGGTGCCGGGGCGTCGTGGAAGCGGGATCGTTATCCAGGTAATTCCCGTCCTTCCAGTTGCGCGCCGGCCGGACCGGCCGCGGCTCGAAACCGCCGCCGCAGTTCGGGCAGACATTCCCGAGCACGGCATCGACACAAGAGGCACAGAAGGTGCACTCATAGCTGCAGATGCGCGCTTCCGGCGATGCCGGCGGCAAGGCCTTGTTGCAGTGTTCGCAGCTGGGTCGCAGTTCAAGCATGGGCATTCCTTGTCGAATGGGGCGGAAAACGAAAAAGCACCGCCCGGCCGGGGCCGCAACGGTGCTTTCGGTGGCAAGCGAATCGCCGATCAAGACATGTGCTGCCCGCCGTTGATCGCGATATTCGCGCCGGTGACGAATGCCGCTTCATCCGACGACAGGTAAGCCACCAAGCCGGCCACTTCTTCCGGTTTGCCCAGGCGGCCCATCGGAATCTGCGGAACGATCTTGGTTTCCAGCACGTCGCTCGGGATGTCCATCACCATCTTGGTGCCGATGTAGCCCGGCGAGATGGTGTTCACGGTCACGCCCTTGCGCGCCACTTCCAGCGCCAGCGCCTTGGTGAAGCCGTGCATGCCGGCTTTCGCGGCCGAGTAGTTGGTCTGGCCGAAGGCGCCCTTCTGGCCGTTCACCGACGAGATGTTGATGATGCGGCCCCAGCCACGCTCGACCATGCCGTCGCAGACCGGCTTGGTCATGTTGAACACGGAATCCAGGTTGGTCTTCATGACCATGTCCCAGTTCACCTTGTCCATTTTCTTGAAGGTCATGTCGCGCGTGATGCCGGCATTGTTGACCAGCACGTCGACCGGGCCGACTTCCTGCTCGATCTGTTTCACGCAGGCCGCGGCCGACTCGTAGTCGGCCACATCGCAGGCATAGGCCTTGAAGTTGTAGCCCTGCTCGCGCATGCCAGCCAGCCAGCCCTCGGCCTTGGTGCTGCCCGGCGAGTGCGTGGTGACCACCGTATATCCCAGTGCGGCCAGCTTGATGCAGATTGCTTCGCCCAGGCCGCCCATGCCGCCGGTTACTAATGCCACTCTAGCCATTTGTCTTCTCCTAGTTTTTGTCCGTCGCTTTTTTGGAACTTCCTGCTGCAGTCAAGCCAAGTCCAGCCAACTCAAGCCAAGCCAATTAGTCGCGCTCGACCGCCAGCGCGACGCCCATCCCCCCACCAATGCACAGGCTGGCCAGGCCACGCTTGGCGTCGCGGCGCGCCATTTCGTGGAGCAAGGTCACCAGCACGCGCGCACCCGAGGCCCCGATCGGGTGGCCCAGGGCGATGGCGCCGCCGTTGACGTTGATCTTCGACGTGTCCCAGCCCATTTCCTTGTTGACGGCGATCGCCTGCGCGGCGAATGCCTCGTTGATTTCCATCAGGTCCACGTCTTCGTGGGTCCAGCCGGCCTTTTGCAGGCACAGGCGCGAGGCCGACACCGGGCCCATGCCCATGATGCTCGGGTCGAGGCCGGCCGACGAATACGCCTTGATGCGCGCCAGCGGGGTCAGGCCGAGTTCGCGCGCTTTCGACGCGCTCATCATGATGACGGCGGCGGCGCCGTCGTTGATGCCGGAAGCATTGCCGGCCGTGACCGAGCCTTCCTTGTTGAACGCCGGGCGCAGGCTGGACAGGGCTTCCAGGGTGCTGCCGTGTTTCGGGTATTCGTCGGTGTCGAACACGACGGCGCCCTTCTTCGACGGGATCTCCACCGGGATGATCTCGTCCTTGAAGCGGCCTTCCTTGACGGCGGCCTCGGCCTTCAACTGCGACTGCAGCGCGAATTCGTCCTGTTCGGCGCGCGAGATGTCGTACTTGCGCGCGACGTTCTCGGCGGTCACGCCCATGTGGTACTGGTTGTAGACGTCCCACAGGCCGTCGACGATCATGGTGTCGACCAGCTTGGTGTCGCCCATGCGGAAGCCGTCGCGCGAGTTCGGCAGCACGTGCGGCGAGGCGCTCATGTTTTCCTGGCCGCCGGCAATGATGATCTGCGCGTCGCCGCAGCGGATCGCCTGGGTGGCGAGATGGGTGGCCTTCAGGCCGCTGCCGCAGACCTTGTTGATGGTGTAGGCGGGCACCATGTCGGGCAAGCCGCCTTTCAGCGCGGCCTGGCGCGCCGGGTTCTGGCCGACACCGGCGGTGAGCACTTGCCCCATGATGACTTCGCTGACGCTGGCCGGATCGATGCCGGTTTTTGCCAGCAGCTGGCGGATCACGTGGGCGCCGAGCTCGGCGGCGGGAATCTTGGCGAGCGAGCCGCCGAATTTGCCGACCGGTGTACGGCCGGCTGCTACGATGACGACGTCTTCCATGCTTGTCTCCGGTATCTGGCTGGGCCAGTGTGGGTGGGCGGCGATGCGGGCATACGGCGAGTACAGCCGATGGCGAACACAACCGCAAACGGCGGGCCGCGCCTCGGCGTTGCCACGGGTTGGACCCGGCGCAAGCTCCGCATGTTAATTTTCAGGGCTGCGTTTTCGTTTGATCTAAATCAATCTTATCAGCTTATCCACGGAAAACAACCTGTATTGCCAGAGGGGCGACGCTAGGTATTTTCCACATTACGGCTGGCAAAATCCGGAACACGAAAGCATCCTGAATTGCCTATAGGAATGATGGGTGAAATGCTGTCCTTTTCAGCAAATTTCACAGTAGAATGCACGGGCTATAGCCAACCAGAATTGTTTATGTCGAAAAGCCCGTCCAGCCTGCCCATCGAAATCAAGATCTCGACGGTTGTCGCAATCTCGGCCATCCTGCATTCGTCCGATCCGATCGCGATCGATGCGGCCCTGAAGCAGATGACCGGCGGCGTGTCGGACTTCTTCGAAGATGAATTCGCGGTCATCGACGTCGGCGCGATTGCCGCCGAGACGGCCTACATCGACTGGCGCGCGCTGGTCGACCTGCTCAAGAAATACCGTCTGAACGCGGTAGCCGTGCGCGGCGCCACGCCGGACATGGCCGAGGCGGTCAAGGCGCTCGGCCTTTCCCTCGACGACGGCGCCGGCGCCGACCGCGCCCGCGAAGACGTGGCGGCGGCCACCGCGGCGACGGCCGTGACGATCGCAGCGGCGCCCGCGCCCGCACCTGCGCCCGCTCCGGCCCCCATCCCGGCCCCAGCGCCGGCCGCGCCGATCCCGGCCCTGATCGTCGACACCCCGGTGCGCGCCGGCCAGCGCGTGTACGCGCGCGGCTGCGACCTGATCATCACCGCGGTGGTCAACAATGGCGCCGAGATCATTGCCGACGGCAGTATCCACGTGTACGCGCCGATGCACGGGCGCGCCCTGGCCGGCGCCTCGGGAAATGCCGACTCGCGCATCTTCGGCCTGTCGCTGCAGCCCGAGCTGGTGTCGATCGCCGGCGTCTACCGCACGTTCGACGAAGGTTTCCCGGCCGAGCTGGCGCGCCAGCCGGCCCAAATCCGCCTGGTCGGCGACCGGATCGATATATCATCGCTGACGCCGGCTCCGGCCCGCGCCTGATCAGCCAGACCAGCAGCACTGACCAGTTACTGTAAAGGACATTTTTGTGGCAAGAATTATTGTTGTGACGTCCGGCAAGGGCGGCGTGGGCAAGACCACCTCGAGCGCAAGCTTTTCGACCGGCCTGGCCCTGCGCGGCCACAAGACCGCGGTGCTGGACTTCGACGTCGGCCTGCGTAACCTCGACCTGATCATGGGGTGCGAGCGCCGCGTCGTGTACGACCTGGTGAACGTGATCAATGGCGAAGCGACCCTGAACCAGGCGCTGATCAAGGACAAGCACTGCGACAACCTGTTCATCCTGCCGGCCTCGCAGACGCGCGACAAGGACGCGCTGTCGGAAGACGGCGTCGAGCGCGTGCTGAACGAACTGATCAAGATGGACTTCGAGTTCATCATCTGCGATTCGCCGGCCGGCATCGAGCACGGCGCCCTGATGGCGCTGACCTTTGCCGACGAAGCGCTGATCGTGACCAATCCGGAAGTGTCCTCGGTGCGCGATTCCGACCGCATCCTCGGCATCCTGCAAGCCAAGTCGCGCCGCGCCCAGACCGGCGGCGAGCCGGTCAAGGAACACCTGCTCATCACCCGCTATTCGCCGAAGCGCGTCGAGAACGACGAAATGCTGTCCTACCAGGACGTGCAGGAAATCCTGCGCATTCCGCTGATCGGCATCATTCCGGAATCGGAATCGGTGCTGCACGCCTCGAACCAGGGCAACCCGGCGATCCACTTCAAGGGCACCGACGTGGCCGAAGCCTACGAGGACGTGGTGGCGCGCTTCCTGGGCGAAGAACGTCCGCTGCGCTTCACGACCTACGAAAAGCCGGGCCTGCTGCAACGCATCTTTGGGACCAAGTGACATGGCATTGCTCTCATTCCTGTTCCCCGAAAAGAAGAAGAGCGCGAACGCGGCCAAGGAACGGCTGCAAATCATCATCGCCCGCGAACGCACCAACCGCACCGGCCCGGACTTCCTGCCGGCCCTGCACCGCGAGCTGATCGAAGTCATTTCGAAGTACACCAAGGTGAATGCCGACGACATCAAGATTTCGCTCGACCGCCAGGGCAACCTGGAAGTGCTCGACGTGAACGTGGTGCTGCCGGACGCCTGATTCTCCCCCGCACAGCCCGTCCGCCAGCCGGACGGGCTGCCCGCTCCTGCATCCCGGGCACCCGCCCATCCTATCCCGCCGCTTGCCGCCTCGTCCGCGACGCCCCGCACAGCATGCCCCGCCTGCCATTTGCTACCAATAGTCGCAAATCGCGTACATACAATCTGGCGTGCGCTTCTTTTTTGCGCAATCTGCGCATTTCACACATGTCGTTTTTACGGGCTTTGCAAGTTCGGCTGCATCCATCCCTCGTTTGCTGAATTGTCGAGCGATTCGGAAGGGAATTGTCAAATCCCGGCCTTTTTTGGCTGATATGTTGTGTTTCTGCCGCATGTTGTGGCTTTTCCGCGCCACCGCAAAATCTGTCGAAATTGAGCATCCACAGAGGGAAGAACGAGTGAAAGGCAAACCGGTTCGCGGCTCAACAGGACCTTTCGGCAAAAAATTGGAAGTTAACCGTTAGCATTATTTTGTCAAAGTCTGCTATAGTCGGTTTAACGATGTAGGATTGCTCCTACATGTTATTTAGACAACAGTGTGCCGCCATGAAAATAGCTGTCCTTGACAATGACCGTAGCCAAGCCGACCTGATTTGCCAGGTGCTCAGCTCCGCCGGACACAGCTGCCAGTCCTTCGACGGCGGCAAGGAAATGCTGAGCCAGATGCGCAAGGACAGCACCGATCTGCTGATCATGGATTGGCCGGCCGGCGACGGCGAAGCGGCCGACATCCTGCGCCGCGCCAAGGAAAAGATGGTGCCCGACGCGCCGGCCATGTTCCTGGTCGGCAGCAGCGCCGAAGACGACATCGTGGCCGGCATGGATGCCGGTGCCGACGACTACGTGGTCAAACCGCTGCGCCGCGGCGAACTGGTGGCGCGCGTGTCCGCCCTGCTGCGCCGCGCCTATCCGGCCCAGACCGGCACCGAGCAATTGCAGTTCGGCCCTTACGTGTTTGAAACCCGCCCAGGCCGCCTGTTGAAGGACGGCAGCGTCATCGACGTCACCCAGAAAGAGTTTTACCTGGCCCTGCTGTTCTTCCGGAATATCGGCCGCCCGCTGTCGCGCGCTTATATCCACGAGTCGGTATGGGTGCGCGAAACCGCAGTGCCGTCGCGCACCATGGACACCCATGTCTCGCGCGTGCGCAACAAGCTGGCGCTGCGTCCGGAGAACGGCTTCCGGCTGGTGCCGGTGTACAGCTATGGCTACCGCCTCGAAAAGCTTGGGGCGTAAAGCAGCGTGAACCGTACGGTGGGCACTCCGTGCCCACGCGGAAGCTGATGTCGTGTTGGCGTTCGCAAATGACGCGATAGCAGATCAAAGGAAGCGCTTCCAGATGATCATTTGGATACGTTGGCTTGGACCGTCTTGTACGACATAACACTGCCAACAATGTTCATCGTTCCGCGTGGGCACGGAGTGCCCACCGTACGTTGAATCGTTAACAATGAACCCGGGCTCCCCGATTGAAGCATTGCCAACGATCTTGGGGTTCCGTGAAACCCTTCGCCCATAAGGGTATAATCTCCCCATCCCTTCCGACCGCTTTTTCTTGAAATGCAACTGCTCGCCGTTGGCCTGAATCACACGACTGCACCGGTCGCGCTACGCGAACAGCTCGCGCTCGGCCCGGAGCAGCTCGGCCGCGCGGTGCAGTCGGCGCGCGAGTGGTTCGGCCGCTTCGGCCAGCTCGAGCGCCGCGGCAGCGACGAAGCCGCAATTCTTTCCACCTGCAACCGCACCGAGCTGTACGCCGCCAGCGGCCTGCCCGATCCGCTCGATGCCTCGGCCCAGTTCCTGGCGCATTACCACGCGCTGAACTACGCCGAGCTGCGCCCCCATCTCTACATGCTGCCCCAGGACGAAGCCGTGCGCCACGCCTTCCGCGTTGCTTCCGGCCTCGATTCGATGGTGCTGGGCGAGCCGCAGATCCTGGGCCAGATGAAGGATGCGGTGCGCACCGCCGAGGAAGCCGGCGGTCTCGGCACCTATTTGCACCAGCTGTTCCAGCGCAGCTTCGCGGTGGCGAAGGAAGTACGCACTACCACGGAGATCGGCGCCCACAGCGTCTCGATGGCCGCCGCCTGCGTGCGCCTGTCGCAGCGTATCTTCGACCGCATCGCCGACCAGCACGTCCTGTTCATCGGCGCCGGCGAAATGATCGAACTCTGCGCGGCCCACTTCGCGGCCCAGAATCCGAAGTCGATCACCATCGCCAACCGCACCATGGAACGCGGCGAATCGCTGGCCACGCGCCTGAACGCCCGCGCGATCCGCCTGGCCGACTTGCCCGAACAGCTGCCCCGCTTCGACATCGTGGTGTCCTGCACCGCCTCGACCCTGCCGCTGCTGGGCCTGGGCCTGGTCGAACGCGCGATCAAGGCGCGCCGCCACCGCCCCATCTTCATGGCCGACCTGGCCGTCCCGCGCGACATCGAACCCGAAGTCGCCCGCCTCGACGACGTCTTCCTGTACACCGTCGACGACCTGGCGCAAGTGGTGCAGACCGGGATGGAAAGCCGCCAGGCCGCCGTGGCCCAGGCCGAAGCCATCATCGAACACCGCGTCGAATCCTTCATGCACTGGATCGGCGACCGCGCCATGGTGCCGGTGATCCAGGAACTGCACGAGTCCAGCGAAGCCCTGCGCCTGGCCGAACTCGAACGCGCGCGCAAGCTGCTGGCGAAAGGCGAAGACGTCGACGCCGTGCTGGAAGCGCTGTCGAAGGGCCTGGCCGCCAAATTCCTGCACGGCCCGCAACAGGCCCTGCACCGTGCCCAGGGCGACGAACGCGCGCGCCTGGCCAGCCTGCTGCCCCAGCTGTTCCGCGGCCGCCGTTAGCGGCGCCTGCCTCCTCGCGCCCGACGCATGCGGGCGCATCCCGGCGCCGCCGCGCGCTCCCGTTCACCGTTTTTCATTCAAGCCCATGAAACCATCGATGCTGGCCAAGCTCGACCAACTGGCGAACCGCCTGGTCGAACTCGACGAACTCCTGATGTCCGAAGGCGCCACCGCCAACATGGACAGCTACCGCAAGATGACGCGCGAGCGCGCCGAGCTGGCGCCGCTGGTCGACGTCTACAAGCAGTACGGCGAGGCGAATGGCGACATCGCCGCCGCCCAGGAGATGCTGGCCGATCCCGACATGAAGGACTTCGCGCAAGAGGAAATCGAGGCGGCCAAATCGCGCCTGGCGGAACTCGACCTCGACCTGCAGAAAATGCTGCTGCCGAAGGACGAGAACGACGAGCGCAACATCTTCCTCGAGATCCGTGCCGGCACCGGCGGCGACGAATCGGCCCTGTTCGCAGGCGATTTGCTGCGCATGTACACGCGCTTTGCGGAACGCAACCGCTGGCAGGTGGAGATGGTCTCGGAATCGGCGTCCGATCTCGGCGGCTACCGCGAAGTGATCGTGCGCGTGGTCGGGAACGGCGCCTACTCGAAGCTGAAGTTCGAATCCGGCGGCCACCGCGTGCAGCGCGTGCCGGCCACCGAAACGCAGGGCCGCATCCACACCTCGGCCTGCACCGTGGCCGTGATGCCGGAAGCCGACGAGGTCGAGGACGTGGACATCAACCCGGCCGACCTGCGCATCGATACCTACCGGGCGTCGGGCGCCGGCGGGCAGCACATCAACAAGACCGATTCGGCGGTGCGCATCACCCACCTGCCGACCGGGATCGTGGTCGAGTGCCAGGACGACCGCAGCCAGCACAAGAACAAGGCGCAGGCGATGAAGGTGCTGGCCGCGCGCATCAAGGACGTGCAGCTGCGCGAGCAGCAGTCGAAGGAAGCGGCTACCCGCAAGAGCCTGATCGGCTCGGGCGACCGCAGCGAACGCATCCGCACCTACAACTTCCCGCAGGGCCGCCTGACCGACCACCGCATCAACCTGACGCTGTACAAGCTCGACTTCATCATGGATGGGGACCTGCTTGAATTGACGAATGCGCTGGCGGCCGAGCACCAGGCCGAGCAGCTGGCGGCCCTGGGCGACTGAATGGCGGATTAAGTTCGCACTAAGTTGCCAATGTGAAAATACAGCCCTGCGGTCCTGGCCTTCGTGCGAGAATCGCCTCCTGTTCCTGACCATCGAGAGCCGAACCGCATGCCCGCTTCCCGTACCGTCCTCCTGATCGTTGCCGCGATCAGCTTCGCGCTGATCGGCGTCGCCCTCTATTTGCAGCACGCCCACGACATGCTGCCCTGCCCGCTGTGCGTGATCCAGCGCTACCTGTTCCTGGCGGTCGGCATCGCCGCATTGATCGGCGCATTCGCCGGCAAGATCAAGCTTGGTGCCGGCGTGGCCCTGCTGGCGGCCCTGGGCGGGCTGGGCGTGGTCGGCAAGCATTTGTATGTGCTGGCGAATCCCGGCTTCTCCTGCGGCATCGACCCGATGGAGACCATGCTGAACAAGATCCCGACCGCGACCCTGCTGCCCTGGCTGTTCCAGGCCGACGGCCTGTGCGAGAACGCCACCGACGGCATCTTCGGCCTGTCGATCCCGCAGTGGTCGGCCGTGTGGTTCGTGCTGCTGACCCTGACCCTGGTCTGGGTGCTGGTGCGGCGCGCCCGATGATTGCCGCCGGCGCCAGCATCGCGTCGCTGCAGGCGGGCCTGCCGCTCGAGCCGCTGGAAAACCGCATCCTGCTCTGCCACGCGCTCGGCATCACGCGCGTGGGACTGATCACGCAGTCCGAGCGCCAGCTGACCCAAGAAGAAGCGGCGCGCCTGTCCGGCCTGGTCGGGCGGCGCATCGCCGGCGAGCCGATCGCCTATATCGTCGGCCAGCGCGAGTTCTTCGGGCTGCCGTTCCAGGTCAGCCCGGCCGTGCTGATTCCGCGTCCGGATACCGAATTGATCGTCGAACTGGCGCTGGAACGCCTGCCGGCGCAGGCGCGCATGCTCGACATGGGCACCGGCAGCGGCGCGATCGCGGTGGCGCTGGCGCACACCCGGCCCGACGCCCAGGTGACGGCGCTCGATGTCAGCGAGGCAGCGCTGGCCGTGGCGCGGGCGAATGCCGCCGCCAACGGCGCGCGGGTGCGCTTCCTGCGCAGCGACTGGTTCGCGGCGCTGGAAGGCGACACCTTCGAGCTGGTGGTGTCGAATCCGCCCTACATCGCTTCCGGCGACGAGCATCTGGCGCAGGGCGATTTGCGCTTCGAGCCGGTGGATGCGCTGACCGATCATGCGGATGGCCTGTCGGATTTGCGGACGATCGTCGCGGGCGCGCTTGCGCACCTGGCGCCGGGCGGCTGGCTGTTGCTGGAGCATGGTTACGATCAAGCCGAAGCGGTGCGGGCATTGTTGGCGGAAGCGGGCTATCTGGAAGCGCAGAGCTGGCGCGACCTGGCCGGTATCGAGCGCGTCAGCGGCGGGCGGCGCGCCTGAACATCCGCTACGGCCGGTGGGTTCGAGAACCCACCCTACCCCGTGCACGTAGAGAACCCACCACAAGAACCACAGCCGCGTAGGGTGGGTTCTCGAACCCACCACAAGAACCGTAGCGAGCCGCAAAGTTTCGTAGGGTGGACTCCCGAGTCCACGCTGTAGGACAGCAGTACACCGCAACGCGTCCCGAAGGCATCCCACCGCGCGCCTCCCTCTCCCCCGCGTTGCTACAATGCTCACACCCCCACCACACCTCCCCCATGCGCCGCCTATTCATCCTTTTCGTCCTGTTCACCACGCTCTTCCACAGCGTGGCGCGCGGTGCGCCGGACGATGCCAGGGCCCTCTTCAAGCGCGACTGGGAATGGCAGCTCGAACACGCCCCCGAATACGCCACCACGGTCGGTGACGCCCGCTACAACGCGCGCCTCTCGGACACCTCCCTGGCCGCGAGCAAGACCGCCCTCGACCACGCCCGTAGCGCCCTGGCCGAGGCCCGCGCCCTCGACCGCAGCGCCCTGAACGCGCAGGAACGCCTGTCGCTCGACCTCTTCGTCTTCGACAAGGAGCGCCAGCTCGCCCTGTTCGCTTTCCACCCCTTCGATCCGCAGCCGATCACGGCCTGGGATGGCCTGCACGTGCGCCTGCCGCGCCTGGTCGCGCAGATGCCCTTCGCCAGCGAGGAAGACTACCGCAACTACATCGCCCGCCTGGAAGCCTTGCCGGCCCACGTCGACGGCCTGGTCGAGCAGCTGCGCGAAGGCATGCGTACCGGCTGGACCGCGCCGAAAGCGGCCATGCGCGCCCTGCCCGACCTGCTGCGCACGATGCGCAAGGGTTTGCATGAAGGCGCGCTGTCTGCGCCGCTGCGCCGCATCCCCGCCACCATCGCCCCCGAAATGCGGGAACAACTGCTCGCAGCCGGCAACGCCGCCCTGGACAACAGCGCCGCCCCCGCCCTGCGCAAACTGGAGGACTTCATCCGCAACGACTACCTGCCGGCCGCGCGCGAGTCGCTGGCCGCCGGCAGCCTGCCGGGCGGCCCCGGCTACTATGCCTTCCTGGTGCGCCAGTCGGGCGGCACCGAACTGACGCCGGCCGAGGTGCACGCGCTGGGCCTGAAGGAAGTCGCGCGCATCCGTCTTGCCATGGTCGAGGCCGTCAAGCGCACCGGCTTTCGCGGCACGCTGCCGCAATTCCTGGCCTTTGCGCGCAGCGACAAGCGCCTGTTCCCGACCAGCGCCGACAGCCTGCTGGCGCGCTACCGCCGCACCATCGCCCGTGCCGAAGCGCGCCTGCCCGACCTGTTCGGCACCCTCCCGCAGGAGAGCATCGGCGTGAAACCGCTCGGCGCGGAAGGCGCCGCCGGCCAGGTGGCGGCCTACTACGAAGCCGGCACGCCGGAGCGCAGCGCGGCGCTGGTGGTGAACACGGCACGCCTGGACCGCCAGCCGCTGTGGGAAGTCGAGACCCTCGCCCTGCACGAAGCCCTGCCCGGCCACCACCTGCAGGTGGCGCGCGCCCAGGCGCTGGCCGACTTGCCGGCCTTCCGCCGCCACCGCTGGGACGATGCCTTCGGCGAAGGCTGGGCCACCTATGCCGAGAGCCTCGGGCCGGAACTCGGCTTTTTCAAGGATGCGTTCTCCAGCTTCGGCTACCTGAACGACGAGATGTTCCGCGCCGTGCGGCTGGTGGTCGACACCGGCATCCATGCCCAGGGCTGGACGCGCCAGCAGGCGCTCGACTACCTGAATGCCAACACCGCGAACGCCGCCGCCGACAACGCCGTCGAGGTCGACCGCTACATCGCCCAGCCGGCCCAGGCGCTGAGCTACAAGCTCGGCCAGCTGCGTTTCACGGCCCTGCGCGAGAAGGCGCAGGCCGCGCTCGGACCGCGTTTCGACCTGCGCCGCTTCCACGATGCGCTGCTCGGCCAGGGTTCGCTGCCGCTGCCGCTGCTCGAGCGCGTCGTGGAGAAATGGCTGGCGGCCCAGCTGGCGCCGCCGCCGCCGGCCGGGCCGGGACCGATCCTGCTTCCGGCGCCGTCGGTCCAGGCGCCGGCGGCGGCGGCGCCGGCGCCCGTGGGGCCGGGTCCCTTCCCGCTGGCGCCTGCGCAAGGGGCAGCGCCGGCATCCGATGCGCCTGCGTCCGTCCCGCCAGCGCCCGCCAAATCGGCGCCCAACGCCGCGCCCAAATCCGCTCCCAAGCCCGTCTCCAGGCCCGACCCCGCACCGGTTTCCACGCCACGGAGCAAGCCGCCCGCGGGCAGCCTGCCGGCACCGTCTCCGCCTGCCGGCTGAGCCGTCAGACGCGTCATTCGACTGGCCGTTCAGAAATGCAGCGCCCGCCGACGCGCAGTCCGTTTTTCGGTTACTCTCTGCACCAATTGATTAGGCAGTATTAGAAAGGAAACACTGTGTCGAACCAACTGACCCGCCGCCTGGCCTTGCTGGACGACGACGCGCACCGCGGCCTGCTCGGCCAGGGCTTGCGCGGCATCGAACGCGAAACCCTGCGCATCGACAGCCAGGGCCAGCTCGCGCGCACGCCTCATCCGGTCCAGCTCGGCTCGGCCCTGACCCATTCGCAGATCACCACCGACTACGCCGAGGCCCTGCTCGAATTCATCACGCCGGCCGAGCACGACATCGGCCTGGCCCTGCACCGCCTCGACGCCATCCACCGCTTCGCCTATGCGAAGCTGGGCGACGAGATGCTGTGGAGCGAGTCGATGCCGGGCGAACTGCCGTCCGAAGAGAATATCGAGATCGCCTGGTACGGCAAGTCGAACATCGGCATGCTGAAACACGTGTACCGCCGCGGCCTGGCGCTGCGCTACGGGAAAGCGATGCAGTGCATCGCCGGCATCCACTACAACTACTCGCTGCCGGAAAAGCTGTGGGAAGTGCTGCGCGCCGCCGAAGGCGTGCAGGAAGAGCGCCGCAACGCCCTGCGCGACTTCCAGTCCGAAAGCTACATCGCCACCATCCGCAACTTCCGCCGCTACAGCTGGCTGCTGATGTACCTGTTCGGCGCGTCGCCGACGCTGACCAGGAGCTTCCTGCGCGGGCGCGAACACGGCCTGGAGGAACTGTCGCCGGACACCCTGTATCTGCCGTATGCCACCAGCCTGCGCATGAGCGACCTGGGTTACCAGAACGACGCCCAGTCCGGCCTGCGTCCGCACGAAAACAGCCTGGAAAGCTATGTGACGAGCCTGATGGACGCCGTCAACCGTCCCTACGCGCCTTATGAGGCGATCGGCACCAAAAAGGATGGCGAGTGGGTGCAGCTGTCGACCAACGTGCTGCAGATCGAAAACGAGTACTACTCGACCATCCGTCCAAAGCGCGTGATCCGCACCGGCGAACGTCCGGTGCAGGCGCTGTGCAACCGCGGCGTGCAGTACATCGAGGTGCGCTGCCTGGATGTCGACCCGTTCGAGCCGGTCGGCGTGAGCCTCGAGACCGGCCGCTTCCTCGATGCCTTTTTGCTGTTCTGCGCCCTCGACGAGAGCCCGCTGATCAGCGCCGCCGAAGGCCAGGTCCACGCACGCAACTTCGCGCGCACGGTGAAGGAAGGGCGCAAGCCTGGCCTCACGCTGACCCGCGACGGCGAGGAAGTGCCGCTGCTGGAATGGGCCGACGAACTGGTCGAGCGCATCCGCCCGCTGGCGCGCCTGCTCGACGCCGAGCACAACGAGCCGGGCGTGCACGAAGCCTCGCTCGAACAGCAGAAAGCCAAGATCGCCGACCCGGCCAGGACGCCGTCGGCGCGCGTGCTGGACGAAGTGCGCGCCCTCGGTTCGGCCGCCGCCTTCGGCCTGCGCCAGAGCCAGCTGCATGCCGCGTACTTCCGCGAAAGCCCGCTGATGCCGGCCGAGGAAGCCGTCTTCCTGGAGCAGGCCGCCGCGTCGCTGGCCGAGCAGGCGATCATCGAGCAGACCGACACGGGCAGCTTCGACGATTTCGTCGCCGCCTACAACAGCAGTACACTGTGCGGTAACCATAGCTGATCCATCGTCCAATCCGGGGCTGCCTTGCTCACCTTTTACAACGAACACCATGCGCAGCACCGCGGACGCCATAGCGGAAACGAGCGCATGGTGGCGCGTCGTGACACGCCCGAGCGGGCCGACCTGGTGCTGCAGGCGCTGCAACGGCGCGGGCTGGGCGAGATCGTCACGCCGCACCGGGCGCCGCTGGTATCGCTGGAACGGGTGCACAGCCCGCGCTACCTGCACTTCCTGCGCAGCGCCTGGAGCGAATGGACCGCCCTCGCCCCAGGCAATGCGGGCAAGGACGCCTATCCCTCGAACTGGCCGATCCGCACCATGCGCAGCGACATCGAGCCGGACAGCTTCATGGGCCGCCTCGGCCTGTATTCGATGGACAGCGCCACGCCGCTCACGAACGGCACCTGGAACGCCGCCAAGACCGGCGCCGACTGCGCCATCAACGCGGCCCACGCGCTGCGCCTCGGCGAACGCGGCAGCTTTGCGCTGACCCGGCCGCCCGGCCACCATGCCGGCTTTGATTTCTTCGGCGGCGACTGCTACCTGAACAATGCGGCCCTCGCCGCCCAGCACCTGCTCGACGATGGCCTGAAACGCGTGGCCATCCTCGACCTCGACTACCACCACGGCAACGGCACCCAGGGCATCTTCTACAACCGCGGCGATGTGCTGTGCGTATCGATCCACGCCGACCCGCGCGGCGACTACCCGTATTTCGTCGGCCATGCCGACGAAACGGGCGATGGCGACGGACAGGGCCACAACATGAATCTGCCGCTGGCGCAGGGCAGCAATGCGCAGGCGTGGCTGGCGGCGCTGGAAACGGCCTGCATCAGGCTCGGCATGTTCGCGCCGGAAGCGCTGGTTGTCGCGCTCGGGGTGAATACCGCCGCGTCCGAGCCGGGCGGCGGCTTCGGGTTGCAGGGCGCCGACTTTCTGCGCGTCGGCGAGCGCATCGCCTGGCTCGGCTTGCCGACCGCCTTCGTGTTCGAGGGCGGCCAGGCCGGCAGCGAGATCGGCATCAACACGGTCAACGTGCTCGAAGGTTTCGAGACGGCCGCCTGAATGTTTTACTACTTGAATCGGAAACACACATGATCGAATGGCAGTGGTGCAGCTTCGCTGACCTCAGCAACGCGCAGCTGTACGAAGTGCTGGCCCAGCGCCAGCAGGTATTCGTGCTGGAACAGACTTGCCTGTATCCGGACATCGACGGCTACGACCTCGATGCCCACCACCTGCTCGGCTGGCGCGACATCGGCGGCCGGCGCGTGCTGGTGGCGTATTTGCGCTGCCTGGCGCCGGGCGCGAAATATGACGAGATGTCGCTCGGGCGCATCCTGACGACCAACGACGTGCGCGGTTCGGGCATCGGCCGCGAGCTGGTGGCGCACGGCATCCAGTATGCGGAACAGCTGCATCCGGGCCACCGCATCCGCATCGGCGCCCAGCAGCGCCTGGAGAAGTTCTACCAGGACTTCGGCTTCGAGACCATCTCCGAGCCCTACGACGAAGACGGGATCCTGCACATCGACATGCTGCGCTGAAGCGCAGCATGTATCCCGGGCCTGCCCGCATCAGCAGGCTAACTTCGCAGGCTTACTTCAGCAAACCGGACTTTTGCGGGTCCGGCATGCGCAGGGCGACGATGAAGGCGATGGCGCACATCGCGCTCACGTACCAGTAGAAGTTCGATTCCATCCCGGCCTGCTTGAACCACAGCGCCACGTATTCGGCCGAGCCGCCGAAGATGGCATTCGCCACCGCATACGAGAGGCCGACGCCAAGCGCGCGCACTTCCACCGGGAACATCTCGGCCTTGATCAGGCCACCGATCGAGGTGTACAGGCTGACGATGGTCAGCGCGCAGACGATCAATACGCCGGCCATCAGCGGGCTGTCGATGCCGCGCAGCGCGGTCATGATCGGCACCGTGGCGATCGCCGCCAGTGCGCCGAACCAGATCATCGAGGTCTTGCGGCCGATGCGGTCGGACAGCGCGCCGAACACCGGCTGCAGGCACATGTAGATCACCAGCACGCCGGTCATGACGGCGCTGGCGGTTTTCGCATCCATGCCGGCGGTGTTGACCAGGTATTTCTGCATGTAGGTGGTGAAGGTGTAGAAGATCAGCGAGCCGCCGGCCGTGAACCCGAGCACGGTGATGAAGGCCTTGCGGTGGTCGCGCAGCAGGGTGGCGACGCTGCCCGCTTCCTTGCGCTTGCGCTCGGAGGCGTTCGTGGTCTCCGTGAGCGAACGGCGCAGGTAGAGCGAGACCAGGGCCGCGCAGGCGCCCAGCACGAAGGGAATACGCCAGCCCCAGGCCTTCAGCTCGGCTTCGGTGAACAGCTGCTGCAAGACCACCAGCACCAACAGGGCCAGCAGCTGGCCGCCGATCAGGGTCACGTACTGGAAGGAAGCGAAGAAGCCGCGCTTGCCCGGCTGCGCCACCTCGCTCATGTAGGTGGCGCTGGTGCCGTATTCGCCGCCCACCGACAGGCCCTGGAACAGGCGCGCCAGCAGCAGCAGGACCGGCGCCGCGGTGCCGATCTGGGCATAGGTCGGCAGCACCGCGATCATCAGCGAGCCGCCGCACATCATCAGCACGGAAATCAGCATCGCGTTCTTGCGGCCGTAGCGATCGGCAATGCGGCCGAACATCCAGCCGCCCACCGGGCGCATCAGGAAGCCGGCGGCAAAGATCCCGGCCGTGTTCAGCAGCTGGGTGGTTGGATTACCGGAGGGGAAGAAGGCGGCCGAGAAATACAGCGCGCAGAAGGAATAAATGTAGAAGTCGAACCATTCGACCAGGTTGCCCGACGAGGCGCCGACAATGGCGTAGATGCGTTGACGCGGGGTGAGTTCTTCGATTGCGTGCGGGGTGACATGTTGCGACATGCTGCTGTGCTCCTGTTGTTCGAGAAACGCGGGTTTCGTCAGGCGGAACCCTTGTTGTATCGTACACAACGGAGCAGGCGCACGGCGCGGCGTAGGACGACGCGCCGTGGAAGGCCTTCGAATACGGTCAGCTTTTACGGCGGGTGCGCCGCCGCAGGCCGCTCCAGGCGCCGCCCAGCACCAGCCCGGCCAGCAGCAGCCCCGCCGGCCGTGGCTCGGGCACCGCCGGTATCGGATCGAGCCGCACCGCGCGGCAGTCGCCGAAGTCGGTGCAGGCGGTGGCCGCGATCTGGCCGGCCTCGTTGATGTCGTAGGCGTCGAGGATGGACCACAGGCCCGGACGCTCGACAATCAGGTTCAGGTCGAACATGGCGCCGTCGCGGTAGAGAAAGGCGCTGGCGAAGTCGATGCCGGGCACGTCATCGGCATAGGTGGAATAGCCGACCACCCAGCCGACATCGTTGATCCCGCGTGCCTCGGTGAAGGCGCCGCCCAGGGAGCCGATATCGCGCATGACGCCGCCCTCGTAGAGGAAGGCGTGCAGCGTGTCGTCGTCGATGTAGCTGGCGCCGGCGATTTGCAGGTTGTTGTTGATGGCGTTTGCCCAGCTCGACGGTCCGCCGAGCGTGCCGAGGGCGGCGATGCTGCTGATATTGCCGCTGGCGTAGTAGAAAAAGGCCTGCAGGGACGTGAACCCCTCCAGGAAGGACGAGCCGACCACCTCGCCGCGTTCGCTGATGGCGGTGGCGCGCGCGGAATTGGCGCCGAGGTTGCCGATATCGCGCATCACGCCGCCGCTGTAGAGAAAGGCGTGGTTTTCGCCGGCCTCGTCGACCCAGGTGCCGGCCACCTGCCCGGCCCGGTTCACGCCCGCACCGCTGCTGGCGACGCCGAGCTGCCCGATGTCGCGCAAGCTGCCGTCGAACAGGAAAGCATGGCTGCTGCCGTCGGGCCGGTCGGCGGCGCCGGTG
Organism: Massilia sp. YIM B02769; assembly: GCF_030411995.1. Taxonomy (GTDB): domain Bacteria; phylum Pseudomonadota; class Gammaproteobacteria; order Burkholderiales; family Burkholderiaceae_D; genus Telluria. The sequence continues at coordinate 369,310 of NZ_JASNRC010000001.1, read as the reverse complement.
ATCAAGCAATTGTTGCTGATGCCAAAGGCGGCGCTGCCGCCCATGCCGCCAAGGCCGACGGTGGCGCCGCCATCCCACAGGAAAGCCTCGCCGCTGGCCTGGCCGACGAGGCTGCCGGCGCGGTTGATGGCGCCCGGACTGGAGTTTTCCGGACCGAAGACGAGCACGTATGCCGGCTGCGCAAAGGCGGCGCGCGCGCAGGCAAGCAGCACGAACGACAGTAGTAACTGCGGCAGGAGTAACCGCGGCAGCTGCCGCAGGTGGTGGATGGGCATCGTTTCCTCATCGGTCGGGATGGCCGTGTGTGCACGGCCCGGACAGCCCCGAGGATGGAGGAAAGCGACTGCGTCTCATCTGCGCCAGCTCAGAAGTGCGCGCAGACGAGACAGGACGGGCTTACTCGACCTTTTGCAGTTCGACGTCGAACACCAGGCCGGTATTCGGCGGAATCGGGCCGCGGCCGTTCTTGCCGTAGGCCAGGTTGGCCGGAATGTGCAGGGTGCGCTTGCCGCCGACCTTCATGCCCGGCAGGCCCTGGGTCCAGCCGGCGATCACCGCATCCACGCCCAGCGTGAAGGTGAAGGTGCTGGATTCGAACTGGGTGCCCTTGTTGTCGGCCGCCGTGGTGCTGTACAGCCAGCCGGTGTACTTGACGGTCAGCTTCTTGCCATTCGCCGCTTCGGCGCCGGTGCCGACCACGGTGTCGATCGTCTTCAGGGCCGTCGGTGCACTGACGACGTCCGGCGTGTCGTCGCTGCCGCCGCCGCCGCAGGCGGTAAGGCTGAATACGGCTGCGCAGGCCGCGACCATCAGCGGAAACTTGAATTTCATGGGTCTCTCCCCGGGTAAGGTGTGCAGATGTTTAAAACAGGAAACGCTGCACATTACCCGAGCGCGGACGCGCCGAGTGTCCGCTTTTTGTATTTCTTTTGTATTCGTTTGCTTATATGCCGGATCAGATCTCCACCTGGGTGCCGAGCTCGATCACGCGGTTGGCCGGGATCTGGTAATAGTCGGCCGCGGCGCGCGCATTGCGCGACATCGCCACGTACAGGTGCTCGCGCCATGGCGCCATGCCGCCTCCCGGCGCCGAGATCACGGTCTGGCGCGCGATGAAGTAGGACGTTTCCATGTTCTCGAACACCAGGCCGAGGGTGCCGCAATGCGCCATGATGGCCGGGATGTCCGGCTCGTCCTTGAAGCCGTAGTGCACGTTCAGCTGGAAGCAGTTGTGGCCCAGCTCAACGATCTGCACCTGTTCCGGCAGCGGCACGAAAGGTTCTTCACGGATGTGCACGGTCAGGAAGACCACGCGCTCGTGCAGCACCTTGTTGTGGGACAGGTTATGCAGCAAGGCATGCGGTACGCCGTCGCTTTCGCCGCGCAGGAAGATGGCCGTGCCCGGCACCCGGGTCGGCGGCGCCACGAACAGCGAATCGAGGAAGGCATCGAGCGGGATCGCGTGGCGCTCGAGGTTTTCGAACACCAGCTCGCGGCCGCGCTTCCAGGTGAGCATGGCGGTCAGCAGCACGGCGCCCAGCAGCAGCGGGAACCAGCCGCCGTGCAGCAATTTGAGGGTGCTGGCCGAGAACAGGGCAATGTCCATCAGCATGAAGAAGCCGGTGGCGCCCAGGCACACCCATAGCGGCAGATGCCAGCGGTAGCGGGTGACGAAGAAGGTCAGCAGGGTCGTGGCCAGCATGGTGGCGGTGACGGCGATGCCGTAGGCGCCGGCCAGGCGGTCCGAGGAACCGAAGCCGATCACGGCGATCAGCACGACGATCAGTTGCAGCCAGTTCACCGCCGGAATATAGATCTGGCCGATCTCGCTCTCGGACGTGTGCAGGATGCGCATGCGCGGCAGCAGGCCCAGCATGATGGCCTGCTTGGTCATCGAATAGGTGCCGGAAATCGTGGCCTGCGAGGCGATCACCGCCGCCATGGTCGACAGCACCACCAGCGGATACACGCTCCAGGTGCCGAGCTGGTGGAAGAAGGGGTTTTCCACGGCGGTCGGGTCGGTGATCAAGAGGCCGCCCTGGCCCAGGTAGTTCAGGGCCAGCGCCGGGAACACGATCAGGAACCAGGCCACGCGGATCGGCTTCTTGCCGAAGTGGCCCATGTCGGCGTACAGGGCTTCGGCGCCGGTGAGGGCCAGCACCACCGCCCCCAGGGCGACAAAGGCGATGAACTGGTTTTCCATGACGAAGCGCGCAGCGTGCAGCGGGTTCAGCGCTTCCAGGATCACCGGGGCCTTGGCGATGTTGATGATGCCCATCACGGCCAGGGCCAGGAACCAGACGATCATCACCGGCCCGAACCAGCGGCCGATGCCGGCGGTGCCGTGGCGCTGCAGGCTGTACAGGCCGACCAGCACCACCACCGCCAGCGGCACCACGTAGTGCGACAGCGCCGGCGTGGCCACTTCCAGGCCCTCGATGGCGCCGAGCACGGAAATCGCCGGCGTGATCACGCTGTCGCCATAGAACATGGTGGCGCCGAAGACGCCGATCACCATCAGCGGGTAGTGCCAGCGCGAGGTGCGCGTGACCGAGTTCAGGGTCAGCGCCATCAGGGCCATGATCCCGCCCTCGCCGCGGTTGTCCGCGCGCAGCACCAGGATCACGTATTTCAGCGAGACGATCAGGGTCAGTCCCCAGAAGATCAGGGAAATGATGCCGAGCAGGTTGGGAGTGTTCAGCGCAAGGCCGTGGGTGGGGTCGAAGATGGTCTTGAGGGTGTACAGCGGGCTGGTACCGATATCGCCGTAGACGATGCCAACGGCAGCCAGCGTCATCGCCGCCAGGCTGCTTTTGTTATTTTGCGACGTCAAGATTGCACCATATTGTTGTTCTGGTGCGGCGCACCATAAAATAACGACAAGAAAATTGCAAGCAGAATCAGGCGGCTCGGCCGACCCTGGCGCGAAGTGTTGCAAGTTTGCCTGAAGCGACAGGGAATGGTCGCGCGTTAGCCTTGCACGCCGACCAAAATGGGAGGTCTCCGGCAAGCGTTCCCGACTTCGTCGATAATGCTGGACTGGCAACTCTTCTCCCCTATTCCCATGCGTACCGGCATCCTCTCCGCTGCCCTGGCCTTCCTTTGCTGGGGCCTCTTTCCTTTGTATTTCCACGCCGTGCGCGAGGTGCCGTCGATGCAGATCCTGGCCCACCGCATGCTGTGGTCGCTCGCCTTTTTGCTGGTGGTGCTGGCGCTGCGCCGGCAATGGGCCTGGCTGAATCAGGTGCGCCAGCCGCGCGTGTTCGGGAGTTTCGTTGCCTCGGCATTCTTACTCAGCGCGAACTGGCTGCTGTATATCTGGGCCGTCAACAATGGCCACGTGATCGAGGCCAGCCTCGGCTACTTCATCAACCCGCTGGTGAACATCATGTTCGGCTACCTGATCCTGAAGGAACGCCTGCGCCGCGTGCAGTGGGTCGCGATCGGCATCGCCGCCCTGGGCGTGGCCTGGCTGACCTGGCAGTCCGGTTCGGTGCCCTGGATCGCCCTGTGCCTGGCGGCCTCGTTCGGCGGCTACGGCTTGCTGCGTAAGACGGCGGCGCTCGGCGCACTGGAGGGCCTGTCGTTCGAGACCATGGTGCTGTTCCCGATCGCGGCGATCTACGTCGGCTGGTTGACGCTGCATGGCGAGAACGCCTTCCTGAACACGCCGTCGGACACCACGCGCTGGCTGTTGATTGCTTCCGGTCCGATCACGGCGGTGCCGCTGCTGCTGTTCGCCAGCGGCGCGCGCCAGATTCCGCTGTCGATCCTCGGCCTGCTGCAATACCTGGCGCCGACCATCCAGTTCCTGCTCGGCGTGCTGCTGTTCAAGGAAGCGTTTACGGCAGATCGCCTGGTGGGCTTCGCCCTAATCTGGGCGGCACTCGGCCTGTTTGCCGGCGAAGGCCTGCTGCAACGTGGACGAAGCGCGGGGCAGCCGGTGGCGCCATTGAAAGAATCGCGATAAAGGCTGTCTGTCGCAGCGCTTCTATCGTATCCTGTGCACCTTGATTTCATAACAGTTACCTAAGATGGCAAATTACGTCTATACCATGAACCGCGTGGGCAAAATCGTCCCGCCGAAACGCCAGATCCTGAAAGACATTTCACTGTCGTTCTTCCCAGGCGCGAAGATCGGCGTGCTGGGCCTGAACGGTTCCGGCAAGTCGACCCTGCTGAAGATCATGGCCGGCATCGACACCGACATCCAGGGCGAAGCGCGCCCGATGCCGGGCCTGAACATCGGCTACCTGCCGCAGGAACCGCAGCTCGATCCGGAAAAAACCGTGCGCCAGGAAGTCGAATCCGGCCTGGGCGAAGCCTTCGAAGCGCAAGCCAAGCTGGAAGCCGTGTACGCCGCCTATGCCGAGGAAGACGCCGACTTCGACGCCCTCGCCAAGGAGCAGGAGCGCCTGGAATCGATCATCGCCGCAGCCGACGGCGGCAACCTGAACCTGCAGATGGAAATGGCCGCCGACGCGCTGCGCCTGCCGCCGTGGGACGCCAAAATCGGCGTGCTGTCGGGTGGCGAGAAGCGCCGCGTGGCGCTGTGCAAGCTGCTGCTGAGCAAACCGGACATGCTGCTGCTGGATGAGCCGACCAACCACCTGGACGCCGAATCGGTCGAGTGGCTGGAACAATTCCTGCTGCGCTTCCCGGGCACCGTGGTCGGCATCACCCACGACCGCTACTTCCTCGACAACGCCGCCGAATGGATCCTGGAACTGGACCGCGGTTCGGGCATCCCATGGAAGGGCAACTACTCGTCCTGGCTGGACCAGAAGCAGGCGCGCCTGAAGCAGGAAGAAGCGACCGAATCGGCGCGTCAAAAGGCCCTGCAGAAGGAACTCGAATGGTCGCGCCAGAATCCGAAGGCGCGCCAGGCCAAGTCGAAGGCACGTCTGGCCCGCTTCAACGAGCTGAGCGAATACGAATACCAGAAGCGCAACGAGACCCAGGAGATCTTTATCCCTGTTGCCGAGCGCCTGGGCAACGAAGTCATCGAGTTCAAGAACGTCTCGAAGGCCTTCGGCGACCGCCTGCTGCTCGACAACGTCTCGTTCACCGTACCGCCGGGCGCGATCGTGGGCATCATCGGCCCGAACGGCGCCGGTAAGTCGACCCTGTTCAAGATGATCGCCGGCCGCGAACAGCCGGACAGCGGCGAAGTCGTGATCGGCAAGACCGCCAAGGTCTCGCTGGTCGACCAGCACCGCGACGACCTGGCCAACAACAAGACCGTGTTCGAGGATGTGACCGGCGGCGCCGACATGCTGAGCGTCGGCCGCTTCGAGATGCCGTCGCGTGCCTATCTCGGCCGCTTCAACTTCAAGGGTTCTGACCAGCAGAAAGTGGTCGGCAACCTGTCGGGTGGCGAACGCGGCCGCCTGCACCTGGCCAAGACCCTGCTGCAAGGCGGCAATGTCCTGCTGCTGGACGAACCGTCGAACGACCTCGACGTGGAAACCCTGCGCGCACTGGAAGACGCCCTGCTGGAATTCGCCGGCAGCGTGATGGTGATTTCCCACGATCGCTGGTTCCTGGACCGTATCGCGACCCACATCCTGGCCTTCGAAGGCAATTCCCAGGTTACCTTCTTCGACGGTAACTACCAGGAATACGAAGCCGACAAGAAGAAACGCCTGGGTGAAGAAGGCGCCAAGCCGAAGCGGATTCGCTACAAGCCGCTGACGACCTGATCGTTCGTCGATGTCGCCAAGAACCCCAGCCGCCGCAAGGCCGCTGGGTTTTTTTCATGGTGCGGCGTGCTTTTCTTTTACGCGCGGAAATGAATCGCGGTCGAGAAAATTCCGTGTGTAGAATCGCCCGTTGATGAGGAGCCATTTTGCGCCGATCGACATGACTCCCACCTGCGATTGGCATGCCTGCCCATGACAGACTACCGCGACAACCGGGTCCCCGGCGGGACCTTCTTCTTCACGGTTCGCCTGCTGGACCGTGGCAGTTCCCTGCTGACGGACCATATCTCGGCCTTCGGCGACGCCATCCGCCAGGCGCGCGTACGCAAACCCTTCCACGTCGATGCCTGGGTCGTCCTGCCCGACCATGCCCACGCCATGTGGACACTGCCTCCCGGCGACCACGATTGCTCGAGCCGCTGGCGCGCCGTGAAGATCGCGTTTTCGAAAGCCCTGCGCAAGTCGCTGGTCACCAGTTCGCCCGATGGCGCGATCTGGGAACGCCAGTACCAGCAATTCCGGGTGCAGGACGATATCCAGTATGCGGCGCTGATCGATTACATGCATACCAATCCGATGCGGCATGGCCTGTGCCACAGCGCGCCGGACTGGCCGTGGTCGTCGCTGCACCGCTTCATTTCTTCCGGCTTCGCCGCGCCGGACCCGGCTGTGCTGCCGCCTTGGGTGCGCACGCTCGTGCATCCGGCTGGAGCGCCGATGCAATTCGGGGCGCAGGGATAATCCGTACTCGTACGGTGGGCACTCTGTGCCCACGCGGTTACGTGCGTGGCCTTTCGCTTGCGGCCGTGACGCATCGCTCGCCAGCGTCAAACCAGGTCCGTGGCCTTTGCATGGTTTTCGAGCGATATATCACCGCAGCAGGGCCAAGCATACGTACGTTACCGCGTGGGCACAGCGTGCCCACCGTACGTTCGCGTCGCTGATCAGGCTCGGCGTAACGGTTGTTCCAATACGGTTCGCGCCGCAGGCCAGGTTCGACGTAATCGGATCTCCCAATGAAAAAGGGCCCCGCAGGGCCCTTTCACACACGAGGGGACAGCTGATTAGAAGCTGTATTTCGCGCCGATGGTCACGACGTCCGGCTTCGGACCGAAGTCCTGCTTCTTGCCGAAGCGTTCGTATTCGGCCAGGAGCGCAACGTTCTGGTTCACGTTGTACTGCACGCCGACAGCACCGTAGGCGCCATTGTCGCTGACTTTGCGGTTCAGGCCGGCGGTAGCCGAGTCCTGTTCAGCCTTGGTGTGGGTCACGCCCAGCTTGCCATAGACACCGACCTTGTCGCTCAGCTGCTTGGTGGCCTTGCCGGCGATGTAAGCGGCGTAGCCGTCGGCATCGGTGCTGGCGTTGGCGCCGTTCAGGGTGTAGCTGCCGCCGGCCTTGCGGAAGTCGGTGTAGCCGGCTTCGACGCCGAAGTTCTCGGTCAGTTCGGCACCGCCGAAGATCTTGCCCGAGAAGCGGTAACCGTCGTTGTCGTTCATCGTCGCGCCCGGCACGTTGTACTCGCGGTCAGCGCCGGAAACGCCAACGCCGACATATGGACGTGGGGTGATGGTCGATTGGGCTTGCGCGGCGGTCATGGTGGCGGCGCCTGCGATCAGTGCAAAAATCAGCTTTTTCATTGCGAATCCTTTTCAACATAGTGGTCTGGTTCGCCATTCATCTTGAATCGCGATGAGTCCAAGATAGCACTGGTCAAAAGGATAAGGCAGTGTGAATCCCGTAAGAACTGTAATCAAATGTAACATAAATGACTAATGGTTCAGTTATTTTTAACGACAAATGGGCACATGAAGCCGTTAAATTAAACGACGTACCTGAAGGTTAAATTCAGCCGTTCTCCTATGGCGCGCGTCGATTTATTGATGCCGTGAAGCCAGTTACTCTGCAGGCTTCCACTCATCAATAACAAGCTGCCATCGTGCAAGTCGAGCTTGACTGTCCGTTTGTTGCGTTTATGCCGCAAAACGAAGCCGCGCGTGGCGCCATAGCTGAGCGAGGCGATGGCCGGGTCCGGGCCCAGTTCGGGTTCGTCGTCGCTGTGCATGCCCATGCTGTCGCGTTCATCGCGGTAATAGTTCAGCAGCACGCTGTTGAAGTGCAGGCCGCACGCCGTTTCGACGGCGGCGCGAATCTCGGCCAGCAAGGGTGTCCAGGGCAAAGGGTCGAGACGCAGGCCGGAATAGCTATAGCTGGCGTCGCCATACCAGGCAGTCAGGCGCGGTTGCAGGTGGGACTTGCCAAACAGGACGATGCTTTCCTGGCGCCAGGGCGTTTCAGCAATCAGGCGCGCCAGGATGTCTTCGTTGGCATAGGGTAGCGGCAGGCGCGCCATCAGGGCCAGCGCGCCGTCTTCGATGGGAATGGATGTGAATGTGCCGGGTGAGTCGAATAAATCCATGCAGCACTGTATCCGAACCTGACGCGGGTTGGTGGGTGCTGTATCTGAACCTGACGCGGGTTGGTGGGTGCTGTATCTGAACCTGACGCGGGTTGGTGGGTTCAAGAACCCACCCTACATCAGCGATCACCGTAGGGTGGGTTCTCCGAACCCACCAAAAAACTCAGCCGATCACCGTAGTAGGGTGGGTTCTCCGAACCCACCACAAAACAAGCTCAGGAGTAAGGTGGGTTCAAGAACCCACCCTACATCAGCGATCACCGTAGGGTGGGTTCTCCGAACCCACCAAAAAACTCAGCCGATCACCGTAGTAGGGTGGGTTCTCCGAACCCACCACAAAACAAGCTCAGGAGTAAGGTGGGTTCAAGAACCCACCCTACATCAGCGATCACCGTAGGGTGGGTTCTCCGAACCCACCAAAAAACTCAGCCGATCACCGTAGTAGGGTGGGTTCTCCGAACCCACCACAAAACAAGCTCAGGAGTAAGGTGGGTTCAAGAACCCACCCTACATCAGCGATCACCGTAGGGTGGGTTCTCCGAACCCACCAAAAAACTCAGCCGATCACCGTAGTAGGGTGGGTTCTCCGAACCCACCACAAAACAAGCTCAGGAGTAAGGTGGGTTCAAGAACCCACCCTACATCAGCGATCACCGTAGGGTGGGTTCTCCGAACCCACCAAAAAACTCAGCCGATCACCGTAGGGTGGGTTCTACGAACCCACCAAAAAACTAAACCGATCACCGTAGGGGGGGTTGTCCGAACCCACCACAAAACAAGCTCAGGAGTACGGTGGGTTCAAGAACCCACCCTACATCAGCGATCACCGTAGGGTGGGTTCTCCGAACCCACCAAAAAACTCAGCCGATCACCGTAGGGTGGGTTCTCCGAACCCACCACAAAACAAGCTCAGGAGTAAGCTTCGGCCATCGTCATCACCCGCGGCGTGACGGCAATACCGACATTCCCGAACAAGGTGTCGATGGCCGCCAGGTTGGCGCTGCACTCCTCTGCCTTCCAGCCCTTGAAGATATCGGTGCCGTCCTTTTCGAAGTGCAGGTCGAGCACGCGGCCGCTGTCGCGGTGGGTGTAGCGCTTCTGGTAAGTGCCTTTGAAGCCGAGCTCGGTCAGGGCGGCGAGCACCGAATGCGGTGGATTGTCCGGGTCGGTGGCCAGGAAGACGCCATAGGTCTTGCCCGGCGGCTTGGCGGCGATGTCGACTTCATAGATGCCCGGCGCCTTGGTCGTTGCGGTACTCTTCAAAAACAGCATGCTGCCTCCTGCGTCGACACCGGCCCGGGCGCGACGCGCACCAGTCACCGTGTATTGACGGAATCAGCGGCAAGCTTATTGCCCTTTGAAAACTTTGTCGACGGAATGATGCAAGAAGCTTGCTCTACTGCATCAATAAACCAACAGTGGCGCCGGCAACCAGGGCGCCGCAGGCCACCATGCCGAGAATAAAGCCGAGTTCGCGCTTGGCTGGGTCGCGGTAATAGCCCAGCGCATACAGCACGCGGGCAAAGCACCACAGCATGCCGCCGGCCGCCGCCCAGGTATCGCCCAGGTACCAGGCGCACAGCCACATCGGCACCAGTACCAGCGGCAACTGTTCGAGGGTATTCATCTGCACGCGCTGGCGGCTCTGAAAAGCTTCCGGCCCATCCATCGACGGCGCCGGCACCTTGTAGCGCACACGCGCCGCGCCGGCGACCACGCCGGTCCAGAAATACACACCCAAGGCGGCCAGCGTGGCCCAGGCACTCAACAGCATCGATACTCCAGGGAAATAAAAATCAGGACTGGCCGCGCCGCTTGCGCGCGGCCAATGAGGTAGTGGCTTCCACCAGCGCGTCGTACAGGCGCCCGGTCGGCGCATCCCAGTGCGAAACCGCCGCCTGCTGGCGCGCCACGGTGACAAGGTCGCCGCGCGCCACCGGGCCGCTCAGCGCCGCGGCCGGGCCGAGGCGGAACACATTGGCCAGGGACTCGCTGGCAAGCGGCCGCGCCAGTTCGCGCGCCACCGCTTCCGGCACACCGGCCGCCACATAGGCGCGCAGCGCGGCATCCAGCACGGTCACCAGGTAGTTGGCAGCGAACACGGACGCGGCGTGGTAGACGGTCTTGGCGGCGGCGTCGATCGTCACCAGGCGCGCACCGATCGCCTCGAAGGCGGGCGTGAGCAGCGCCAGCGCCCTGGCATCGCCCTCGACGCCGCACCAGGTGCCGGCAAACGCGGCAGCCACGCCCTCGGGATCGGCGAAGCTGCGTACAGGATGCACGCTCGCGGTCGACGCACCGGGGGCCTGCAGTTCGCTCGACGCCTTGGCGCCGCTGCAGTGGAAGACGACGGCATCCTGCAGCAGCCCGGCCCCGGCCAGCGCCGCGCAGGTGGACGCGATCTGGTCGTCGCCCACGGCCAGCATCCACACAGCGGCCGGACGCAGGTCGGCAAGACCGGCGACAGCCCGGCCGGCGCCGATGAAGGCCACGGCCGCGTTCGCGGTGTCAAGCGAGCGCGTCAGCACGTCCTGCACGGCAAAAACGCCGTGCGCGGCAAACAGGCGGCCCAGCGTGCGGCCGACATGGCCGGCGCCGACGATGTTCAGCGTTGCCGGCATCAGAAACCGGCGCCGGGCTGGCCCAGGTACTGCAATTCGTCGGGCGTGGACGCGCGGCCGAGGATGGGGTTACGGTGCGGGAAGCGGCCAAAGCGGGCGATCACGCCGCGGTGGCGGTGGGCGTAGTCGAGCATGTCGGCAAAGCCCGCGTGCTCGCTCGCCAGCTGGGTGAACAGATCGACCGCGCACTGCTGCATGCGCGCGTCCTCGGCATGCTCGAAAGGCATGTAGACGAAGGCGCGCTGCTGCGGTTCCAGCGTGCGGTCGGCGCCGCTGTCGACCAGCTGGCGGGCGGCCGCCAGCGCCAGCGCGTCGCCGGCAAAGGAACCGGGCGTATCGCGGTGGGCGTTGCGCGTGAACTGGTCGAGCACCAGGATGCGCGCCAGCGTGCCTTCGGCGCCATGGTCGATGTCCCACTCGCGCAGGCCGCCGGCCACCGCCTGGGCAACCAGGGCGCCGAAGCGCTCGCGGATCTGCGTGTCGAAGGCGGCGTCCTTGCGGAACCATTCCGGGCGCGCCTTGCCGTAGTTGGCGTCGCTGCGCGGCAGGAACCAGAAATCGAGTACGTCTTGAGGGGTCATGTCGGTGTATCCCATGCGTTTTTTTATGTGTCGTTCAATTGCGGGCGTGCGAGAGCTGGAAGCCCTCGACGCCTTCGAAGGCGGCCAGTTCGGCCGCCAGTTCGGTCAGGGTGGCGCGGTTGTGGCTGGACAGGGCCAGCGCCACGAAGCGCCACTCCTGGCGCCCATTGCTGCTGGCAATCGTCAGCGAGCTGCCGGCGATCTGGTAGCCGCGCTCGAGCGCCGCTTCGCGCAGTGCCTCTTCCTTCGGCAGGAAGTGCTCGCGAAAGCGCAGCATCACGGCCACCGCGCGGCGCGAAGGCAGCACCGCTTCCACCCGGTTCAGGTAGATCATGATCATGGCCGAGAAAAAGGCCAGTCCCATCGCCGACAAATAAAAGCCAACGCCGACCAGGATGCCGATCACCGACGAACTCCAGATCGAGGCCGCGGTGGTCAGGCCGCTGATGGTGAAGCCTTCGCGCATGATCACGCCGGCGCCGAGGAAGCCGATGCCGGTGACCACGCCCTGCATCACGCGGGTCGGATCGACCGGCGCAATCGCACCGGTGCCGCCGCCGTACCAGAACTCGGGATAGCCGCTGACGATGGTCAGCGCCGCCGAGGCCATGCACACCAGGCCATAGGTGCGCATGCCGGCCGCGCGGCCGTGGTACGAACGCTCGTAGCCGACCAGCAGGCCGAGCAGCAGCGCGCCGGCCAGGTGCAGCAGGATCACGCCGTTCGTGGCGATCTCGGAAGGCGACCAATAGGTCGCCAGCAGTTCGGACGTCGTCATGACGGTCTTTCGCTAGGCTGCGCGGGCAGCCTGGATTTCAGGGCTTCTTCCTGACCAGCTGCTTCTCGAAGGCGACGTCGTTCTTGGTCATGCGCTTGACCTCCTGCGGCCCCAGGCCGTTGACGAAGGCGACGAAGTCGTCGAGTTCCAGCGGCGCGCACAGCGGCGGCGCGCCGGGCGTCTCGGACAGGAAGAAGGAGCCGTCGGCGGTGCGGGCCATCGAGTAGCCGGTGTGGCCGGTACGGCGTTTCAGGCGCTCGACGGCGGCGCTGGCGCGGGTGGAACGGGCGGAGGCCATCAGATCGCCTCCGTGCGCAGTTCCAGCCAGGCGCGCGCGGCGCCATCGACATGCGGCAGCAGGCGCGCGCGCACTTCGGCGTGGTAGCCGTTCAGCCATGCCTTTTCATGCGGCTGCAGCAGCGCCAGGTCGATGCAGCGGGTGTCGATCGGGCACAGGGTCAGCGTCTCGAAGCGCAGGAACTCGCCGAACTCTCCGCTCCCGGCAGCCACGGCCAGCACCAGGTTCTCGATGCGGATACCCCAGCGGCCCGGCTTGTAGATGCCCGGCTCGTTCGAGGTGATCATGCCCGGCTCGATGGCCGTGTGCGGGTCCGGCGGCGCGCTCGGCGAAATCACCTGCGGGCCTTCGTGCACGTTCATGAAGTAGCCGACGCCGTGGCCGGTGCCGTGGCCGTAGTCCACGCCGGCGGCCCAGATCGGCGCGCGTGCGATGGCATCGAGCATCGGGCCGCGGGTACCGCGCGGGAACTGGACCATCGACAGCGCCATCATCCCTTTCAGGACGAGGGTGAAGTCGCGCTTGTGGTCATCGGTGATGGTGCCGACCGGGACCACGCGCGTGATGTCGGTGGTGCCGCCCAGGTACTGGCCGCCGGAGTCGATCAGCAGCAGGCCGTCGCCTTCGATGACCGCGTGCGCAGCCGGGGTGGCGCGGTAATGCATGATGGCGCCGTTGGCGTTGAAGCCGGCAATCGTGCCGAAGCTCGGGCTGACGAAATGCGGACGGCGCGCACGCGCGGCCGTGATCTGCTCGTCGATGGTGAGTTCGGTAATCGGTGCGCGGCCGGGATCGGCCAGGGTCGCTTCCAGCCAGGAGAAGAATTCGCACAAGGCGGCGCCGTCCTGCTCCATGGTGGCGCGCACGTGGGCGGCTTCCTCATCGGTCTTGCGCGACTTGGCAAAGGTGGTAGGGTTGATTGCTTCGACCACCCGCACCGATGGCGGCACGGCGGCGCGCATGCCGGCGGTGACGCGGCGCGGGTCGACCAGCAGGCTGCTGCCTTCCGGGATCGCTGCCAGGGCATCGGCGGCATCCGCATACGGCGCCAGGCGCACGCCGTCTTCCAGCAGGCGCGCACGCAAGGCTTCCGAGGCTTTGCCGTCGGCCACGAACACGGTCGCGCCGTCGCGTTCGACCAGCGCGTGCGCCACGAATACCGGGTTGTAGCTCACATCCGAGCCGCGCAAATTGAACAGGTAGCCGATGTCGTCCAGGGTCGAGATGAAGTGGCGTTCGGCGCCGAGTTTTTCCATTGCGGCGCGGGTCGCGGCGAGCTTGTCGGCGCGCGACTGCGTTGCATGCGGGGCGGCGTGCTCGTACAGCGCATCTGCCGGCAAGCCGGGACGGTCATTCCAGATCTCGTCCAGCAAATCGATGTCGGTGCGCAGGGTTACGCCACGTGCCTTCAGGGCGTCGCCCAGCAAACGCGCCACGGCCAGGCCGAGCACGCGGGCGTCGACCGCCACCGTCTGGCCCGGCTGCATGTTGGCAGCCAGCCAGTCGATGTGCAGCAGGCTGGCGCCCGACGGGATCTTCATCAGCTGGATCTCGCTGCCGGCCAGTTCGGTCTCGGCTTGCGTGTAGTAGCGGCCGTCGGTCCAGACGCCGGCGAAGTCCGCGGTGGCGATGAAGGTGCCGACCGAGCCGGTGAAGCCGGAGAGCCATTCGCGCCCTTGCCAGCGGCGCGGCAGGTATTCGGACAGGTGGGGATCGGCGGATGGCACGATACAGGCGTCGATACCGTGGCGCGCCATGGCGGCGCGCAGCTGGGCCAGGCGCGCGTCGCGCTGGACATGGAAGTCAGAGGTGGACATGGCTTGCTGGGATGTTATTCAAGCCACGTATGATACGCCGCAAACAGGGACAATGGCGCAGACGAATCTTGCGCTGAAACATCAAAACGATCCAGCCTGTTCTCCGCCGCGCTAAACTGGGCGGACAAACCGATCACAGGGAGACGAGAACATGGATTTCGAAGCCGCCAAGGCGCTCTGCCGCAGCTTTCCGGGCGCCACCGAAGACATCAAATGGGGCGAGGACCTGGTGTTCTCGGTCGGCGACAAAATGTTTGCGGTGACGGGCAATGCGTCGCCGGCCCAGGCGATCAGCTTCAAGGCCGAGGACGAGCGCTTTTTGGAACTGACCGACCGCCCCGGCATCATCCCGGCGCCTTATCTGGCGCGCGCGAAATGGGTGCGGGTGGACGCCAGCGCCAGCCTCGGCGACGAGGAAGCGGCCGCATTGCTGCGCCGTGCCTACGAGCTCGTGTTTGCAAAGCTGACCAGGAAACTGCAGCGCGAAATCACCGAGGCAGCGGCATCCTGAAGGCCGCGCCAACCGAACTTCGCCGGCGCGGCAATTGCCGCATAATGCCTTGGTAAATATTGAGTAAATTAATCACCGGAACGACCATGCAAGACTATCACCACGCCCGTGCCCGCGCCCTGCTTGCCAATGCGCGCCAGATCGTCAGTCCTGAAGAAGTGCAAGCCGCCGTGCGGCAAGTGGCCGACGTGCTCAACACGCGCTTCGGCGCACCGGACAGCAGCAGCTTCCCCCTGGTGCTCGGCGTGATGGGCGGCGCCGTCGTCTTCACCGGCACCCTGCTGCCCCAGCTCGACTTCCCGCTCGAATTCGACTACATCCACGTCAGCCGCTATGGCGACGACGACCGCGGCGGCCAGGTGGTGTGGAAAGTGATTCCGCGCCAGGACGTGGCCGGCAAGACCATCGTCGTGGTCGACGACATCCTCGACGAAGGCGAGACCCTGGCGCACGTGAAGCAGCGCCTGCTCGACATGGGCGCGGCCGAAGTGATCGTGGCCGTCTTCGCGGACAAGAACATCGGCCGCGCGAAGCCGATCCAGGCGGACATCGTCGGGCTGACGCTGCCGAACGAATTCGTGGTCGGCTTCGGGATGGACGTGTATGGCTACTGGCGCAATCTGCCGGGCCTGTGGTCGATCAACGTGGCGGATTTGAGCGTGGAACCGGAGCCGGCGTTTCCGGTGCCGGATGCCAAACCCACCGCCTGATCACCCGGCGGACGCAACCGTAGGGTGGGCCGGGCCGCGCTAGGCACTCTGTGCCCACGCGGATGGTGATGCTGTGTTGGCTCTGTTTGGATGTTGCGGCATGCCTGGGCACACGGTATCGAGATGCATGCCACGCGGCTCCAACAGCGCCAACATGATGCCAATGTTCGCGTGGGCACAGCGTGCCCACCGTACGGGAACCGGCTAACGCAAAGAATGCCGCTTGCGGCCTCTTAACGCAGGCTGAGGCGCGCGCGTGCCGCCTCGTACTCGCGCTTCAGGCGCTCGACCATCTCGGCCGTGCTCGGCACATCATCCATCAGGCCCACGCCCTGGCCGGCGCCCCAGATGTCGCGCCAGGCCTTGGCTTTCGAGCTGCCGTCGCCAAAGCTCATCTTGCTCTTGTCCGATTCCGGCAGCGCTTCCGGGTCCAGGCCCGCGTTGACGATCGATTTCTTCAGGTAGTTGCCGTGCACGCCGGTGAACAAATTGGTGTAGACCACGTCGGCCGCGCTCGACTCGACGATGGCGTCGCGGTAGTCGTCGGTGACGTTCGATTCCTTGGTCGCCAGCCAGCGCGAACCGATGTAGGCGAAGTCGGCGCCCATGGCCTGGGCCGCGAGGATGGCGTCGCCGGTGGCGATCGAGCCGGACAGCGCGATCGGACCGTTGAAGAACTTGCGTACCTCACCCACCAGCGCGAACGGCGACAGGGCGCCCGCATGGCCGCCAGCGCCGGCCGCCACCAGGATCAGGCCGTCGACGCCCGCTTCCAGCGCCTTGTGCGCATGGCGGATCGAGATCACGTCGTGCAGCACGATGCCGCCGTAGCTGTGCACGGCGTCCAGCATCTCTTTCGGCGGCGCGCGCAGCGAGGAGATGATGATCGGCACCTGGTGCTTCACGCAGACTTCGACGTCATGCTCGAGACGCGCGTTCGAGGCGTGCACGATCTGGTTGACGGCGATCGGGCCGACGATGGCGCTTGGGTTGGCTGCCTTGTACTCGGCCAGCTCGCGCTGCAGGTCGGTCAGCCAGGTGTCGAGCAGTTCGGCCGGGCGGGCGTTCAGCGCCGGGAAGGAACCGACGATGCCGGCCTTGCACTGGGCGGCAACCAGGGCCGGACCGCTGGCAATGAACATCGGCGAGGCAATGACGGGGAGGGACAGGTTTTGCAGTACGGTAGGCAGCGACATGGGCAGCTCTCGGCTAAGTTGATCGGACCAGCTGGTCGATTATAGTGTGATAAAAGCACGGTCGTGCTAGATTTCTGGCTCTAATTCAGTTGTCGACGAGCCAAGGGCCGTCGATGCGGGCGGCGTTGGCGCGGACCAGGGCGGTGGTGGCCCAGGTGGCGAGGGCGTGATATTGATCGTGTTCGGCGTTCGAATGTTCGTCGGACGCGTGGACGGCGGAGCCGTCCACGC
>NZ_JASNRC010000001.1:0-352365 GCF_030411995.1 Massilia sp. YIM B02769 | reverse complement strand
CCCCCGCGTCCAACCAGCCTTAGCGCACCTGCGACAACGGGTATGGACGCCAACAAGCCCGGCATCTCCGCCAACGCAATCCTCTGCCGCTCCAGCAGCAAAAACTTCACCAGCACCTTCACCGCATTCTCCGCATTACGCCGCGGATCGGAAGACAAATAATCCAGCCGCGAATACGCCCGCGCCAGCGCGCCGGTCACGTCATCGAACACCCGCCCATGCCCCGGCACCACCACGCGCGCATCCAGCGTGCCGATCAGATCCAGCGTCGCACGCGTCTCGTCGAACCCGGGCTCCCCCGCCAGCTCGGGAAAGATCACGCCAAAGCCGTTCTCCCACAGCGCATCCCCCGCGATCAACACGCCCTCCTGCGCGCAAAACAGCAGCAGCGCATGCGGATCGTGCCCCGGCGCGCCGAGTACCTGCCAGCGCAGGCCCCCCAGTTCCAATTCATCACCGGGAGCCAGCACCGCATCGAAACCGAAACGCGGACATTGCTGTCCGGTTGCACGGTAGCTCAGCGCCGCCTCGTCCCAGGCCGCGACCTTGAGGCTTTCCGCAGCAGGAATCGCCGTGTGGCAGCCATACGCCGCCTGCAGCGCCGCGTTGCCGCCGCAGTGGTCCGAATGCAGGTGGGTATTGACCAGGCGATCGAGCGGACGCTCTTTCAAGGCATGGCGCACTAGCGCCAGCGTCTGCGGCGCGTGGGTGACGTAGCCGCTGTCGACCAGCGCGGTCTCCGCTCCGGTGAACAGGACGTTGTTGGCCGACAGCCAGCCGCGCTCGAACACCTGCATGCTGGCGGGCAGGCGCGGCGTCATTCAGCCGAAGTCCAGCTCAGACTCGCGGCGGCGGATTTCCTTCCACACGGCGCGCTTGTAGTCGTCATCGGCCTTGCTCCAGGCGATGATCTCGTCGATGGTGCGCATGCAGCCCTGGCACAGGCCGGTCTGCTTGTCCATCTGGCACAGGCTGATGCAGGGCGACGGCACCGGCGTCTGCAGTTCCGGAAGCGACAGCGCACTCATGCCGACACTCCCGCCATCTTGCGCGCCACCCGGGCATTGAAGCGTTGCGGATCGATCACGCAGCGTTCGTGCGTGCCTTCGCAGATGCGCTCGACATCGTCCCAGGCCTCGACCTTGAAGCGCACGCGCTGGCCTTCCACCTCGGTCACTTCGCCGCGGATGGTGAGCGTCATGCCGGGCGGCGTCGGCGCCAGGTGTTGGAAATTCACCATGGTGCCCAGGCTCTGCTCGTGCGGCCAGTCGAGGTAAGGCAGCATGCCGTTCACGCAGGCGAGCTCCATCATGCCGACCATGTAGCCGGTGGCCAGCACGTCGGGCATGTCGAGGCAAAAAGCGGTGTCGTGGTAGAGCGCGGGCACGGTGGCGCGCGGCGGTACCGTGTAGCGCCATTCGAAGCGCAGGCCGGGTTGCAATTCTGGACTCATGGCGGAAGAGATTACCCGATCCAATCGAATTGTGCTTGACCTTTGGGTCGATGGGCGTAGACTTGCCATCCAATGACCATCCACACAGATGGTAAATGGATGGTTTCGATACACGCAGTGAAAGGCAGGTGTAAGGATGCGCAGCGACATTGTCAGCAATCAGGAGCTTAAAAACGAGCAGAAACCGAAGATTGCGGAGTCGGAAAAGATCACGATCAACCTGGGCATGATCGACCTGGGCCAGATCGATCTGCTGGTCAGCGAAGGCTTTTACAGCAACCGCACCGACCTGATCCGCACCGCGATCCGGAACCAGCTCAACACGCATGCCGACGTGGTCCGGCAAACAGTGGCGCGGCGCAGCCTGGTGCTGGGCATGCACCACTACTCGCGCGCCGACCTGGAAGCGGCGCAGGCGGCAGGTATCCGCCTGCAGATCCAGGTGCTGGGCATGGCGAGCATCGCCAGCGACGTGCCGGTGGAACTGGCGCTGGCCACGATCGAATCGATTTCGGTACTTGGGGCACTCCACGCAAGCACGACTTTGAAAGCCGCACTGGCGGATCGCATCCGCTAGGCGCACGAAAGGAAGCCACAATGAAACTGAACAACAAACTGTTCGCGCAGATGCGCGCGGCCACCAAAAAGATGATGCGGCACCAGCCCGTCGATACGAGCAAGGTCATCCAGGATGCCCTGAAGAACGCCTCGGCCATGACCCAGGCCGCCCAGGAGCAGATGCGCAACCTGTCGCAGCTGCAGCCTGGCGCCGGACTGACCGGCGCGGGCAAGACCGACATGCACGACATGCTGGCCGAACTGAGCCGGGGTCTTGGAACCGGCGTGGCCGCCAACGACCCCGCCCCCGCCCTGCCCGGCAGCGTCAGCGAAGGCAGCTACACGAACGCGGCCGGCACCCGCAGCTACAAGCTGTACGTCCCGAGCAGCTACACCGGAAGACCGGCGCCGCTGGTCGTGATGCTGCACGGCTGCACCCAGGACCCCGACGACTTCGCCCGCGGCACGCGCATGAACGTGCTGGCCGAGGAAACCGGCTGCCTGGTCGTGTATCCGGCGCAGTCGCGCCAGGCGAATCCTTCGCGCTGCTGGAACTGGTTCAACAACGTCGACCAGCAACGCGGCCAGGGCGAACCGTCGATCATCGCCGGCATCACGCGCGAGATCATGCAGGAATACGCGGTCGATGCGGGCCAGGTATATGTGGCCGGCCTGTCGGCGGGCGGTGCGATGGCCACCATCATGGGCACGCTGTATCCAGAGTTGTATGCGGCGGTCGGCGTGCACTCGGGCCTGCCCTTCGCCTCGGCGCACGACTTGCCGTCGGCGCTGGCGGCGATGAAGGGCGACTTCCAGCGCCGCCACCAGGCCGGCAAGCCGATCCCGATCATCGTCTTCCACGGCGACCAGGACAAGACCGTGCACCCGGCGAACGGCGACCAGTTGATGGTGCATGCGCGCGACAACACCGATGCGATGGCGGTCGAACCCGGCCACGTGCCCGATGGCCACGCGTTTACCCGCACCACGCACAAGCGCGCCGACGGCAAGGTGCATGCCGAGCACTGGGTGATCCATGGGGCTGGCCACGCCTGGTCGGGCGGCAGCGCGCATGGCAGCTATACCGATGGCAAGGGGCCGGATGCGAGCCGGGAGATGCTGCGGTTCTTCACGACGCAGCGGTGAAAAGCTGGGAACGCGGACATTTCAACTTTGCCGGCGCCGGTGAACGGACATTCTTTGCCGTTTTGTAGGGTGGACTCCCGAGTCCACCCTACAACTGATCGGGCGGCTTCGGTAGGGTGGGTACTCGTACCCACCGCACGGCAGTACACCAGGTGGGTACGAGTACCCACCCTACGAGCGCGACTGCTCCGCGATATGCGCCTTCAGGCAGGCCGGACACCAGCACGCCGTGTCCACGGCGACGCCTGTGCCGGTAACGGGCACATCGGCGCCGGCCACGTTCGGCACCGGCACCACCGGCGGCAATTGCGTGCACCAGCATGGGCCTTCGCCGCCATCGACCATGGCGCAGCCGAACGCGGCGCCGCAGCGGCTGCATGTACTCATCGCGCACCCTCGCGACAGGGTTCCTGTGTCATGTGTAATATCGTCCAAGCATACATCGGCGGCCATCCTGAATAGGTCACACCATAAAATACAACAAGATCGCCATATAATGCCTGCAGGGGTGGGCGTGTTGCCTGTAAAATCTCCGCCACTTTTATTTCGGACTCTCCATGAACGCTCAGTTGACCAGCCTGAAGACCGAGGACCAATCGAGTGACCTGACTGCGGTCTCGCCGCAGATCAAGGCACAGATCCTGGCCGAGGCCCTTCCTTACATCCGTAACTTCCACGGCAAGACCATCGTCATCAAATACGGCGGCAACGCGATGACCGACGAACGCCTGAAGCACGGCTTCGCGCGCGACGTGATCCTGCTGAAACTGGTGGGCATGAACCCGGTCGTGGTGCACGGCGGCGGTCCGCAGATCGACAACGCGCTGAAGAAGATCGGCAAGCAGGGCACCTTCGTGCAGGGCATGCGCATCACCGACGAAGAAACCATGGAAGTGGTCGAGTGGGTGCTGGGCGGCGAAGTGCAGCAGGACATCGTCATGCTGATCAACCACTACGGCGGCCAGGCGGTCGGCCTGACCGGCAAGGACGGCGGCCTGATTCGTGCACGCCGCATGGCCATGCCCGACAAGGAAAAACCAGGCGAGTTCCTCGACATCGGCTTCGTCGGCGAAATCGAAGCCATCAACCCGGCGGTCGTGAAAGCGCTGCAGGACGACGCCTTCATCCCGATCATTTCGCCGATCGGTTTCGGCCAGGACGGCCAGGCCTACAACATCAATGCCGACGTCGTCGCCGGCAAGATCGCGGAAATCCTGAAAGCCGAAAAGCTGATCATGATGACCAACATCGCCGGCGTGCAGGACAAGTCGGGCAACCTGGTCACCGATCTGTCGGCGCGCGAGATCGACGAGATGTTCGCGGACGGTACGATTTCGGGCGGCATGCTGCCGAAAATCTCGTCGGCGCTGGACGCCGCCAAGTCGGGCGTGAACACCGTGCACATCATCGATGGCCGCATCGAACACTCTTTGTTGCTGGAAGTCTTGACCGAACAGGCTTTTGGCACTATGATCCGGTCGCACTAAGATTTTCGACGGCAGCAATTGTCGTTACGGCGGGTTCGCCCGCCGCAATCTTATCTACCAGCCCTTGTAGCTCAGTGGTAGAGCACTCCCTTGGTAAGGGAGAGGCCACGTGTTCAATCCACGTCAAGGGCACCACCTCCCCGGCAGCACTCTCCCCCGCGCTTTTCAGCACAGTTCTCAGTACACCCGCTCCACCTTCAGTCCGCGTTCGCGCAGCAGCTCCGGCACGCCACGTTTGCCCAGCAGGTGCAGCAAGCCCACCGCCGCCACCGCATTGTTCTCGCGCTTGACCATCGCCGCCACCTTGTCGGCCATCGGGCCGTTGCGCTCGTCGAGCAGCACTTCGCGCGTGAATTTCGCGATCAGGTCGGTGTCGGTCTCGATGCGCTGGGCGATGCGGTCCAGCGCGGCCTGGTCGGCGCGCTCGTAGGCATCGAACAGTTCGCGCGACTCGCGCAGCTGCTGGCCCGAGGCCATGTGCTCCAACGTTTCTTCCAGCAGCTTCCACTGCATCTCGAGCGGCAGGCGGTCGAACAGCGCGGCCTGGTACTGCACTGTTTCCAGCTCGGCGATCGGGATCCTGCCGCGCACCTGGCCGGCCAGGTGGGCATCCACGCCCAGGGCCGGATCGAAACCGAGCTTGGCCAGGTCGGCAACGGCGAGCAGCGTGATCAGCATCCAGGGCTTGAGCGGCGCCACCGCGGCCGGATCGACGCCCTGGCCTTTCAGCGCGGCTTCGATGCGCGCGCGGCGCTCGGGCGCCAGGCCCGCATAACCGGGGCTGCCCGGCGCGAACATGCCGTATTGCTGGAAGACCGCCGCCACCGCCTGCGGATCGCGCATCGCATCGACTTCCAGCGCCAGCGTGGGCGCGGCCGCCAGCGCACCGCTGATGCGCGGCTCGAGCGGATAGTAATCGGGCTTGCCGGCATGGATGGTGCCGTACAGGTAGAGCGTGTGCTCCTTGTCGGTCACCTTGAACAGCGCACCGCGCTCGGCGGCCAGCGCCTGGAAGGCCATCAGGAACGAGCTGAGAAACAGGCTGAGGAACACCACTATAATCGGACGTCGCACTTTATTCTCCTAGTTGAAAATCTTGCCAAATACTAAGCTTTCTTCGCCCGTCTGGCTGTTTGATCTTGACAACACCCTGCACGACGCATCGCACGCCATTTTCCCGGCGATCAGCGCCAACATGAACCTGTACATCGCGCGCGTGCTGAACGACGGTATCAACGAGGTCACGCAAGCCCAGATCGATGCCGCGCGCCTCGGCTACTGGAAGCGCTACGGCGCCACCCTGCTCGGCATGATGCGCCACCACGGCGTGCTGGCCGCCGACTTCCTGCGCGAGACCCACGACATCGGCGACCTGCGCGCGATGATGCGCGCCGAGACCGGCCTCGGACGCCTGCTGCAGCGCCTCCCGGGCCGCAAGATCCTGCTCACGAATGCGCCGCGCGATTATTCGACCCAGGTGATGCGCCACCTGAACCTGGGCCGCCACTTCGCCCACCACATCGCCATCGAGCAGATGCATGTGCACCGCCAGCTGCGCCCCAAGCCCTCGAAGCTGATGCTGGCGCGGGTGCTGCGGCGCCACGGCGTGGCCGCGCGCGACTGCATCCTGG
The DNA here is from genome assembly GCF_030411995.1 of Massilia sp. YIM B02769. Classification (GTDB taxonomy): domain Bacteria; phylum Pseudomonadota; class Gammaproteobacteria; order Burkholderiales; family Burkholderiaceae_D; genus Telluria. The sequence goes on along the minus strand of NZ_JASNRC010000001.1, from coordinate 346,090 downwards.
TCGAGGACACCCTGGCCAACCTGAAGACCGCCAAGCAGCTCGGCCTGCGCACCGTGTGGGTCACGGGCTATCTGCGCCACGCCGAGCGCAGCACGCTGGCCAATGCGCGGCCGCGGCGGCTGATTCGCCCCACGTACGTCGATGTCAAAGTAAAATCCGTGCGCAAGCTGCCGAAGCAGCTGCACCGTCTACGCTGATCAACCACACACTCTCACGGAACCCATGGCAAGTACCAAGCCGGGCCAGCGCAAGCTGCAAATCCTCCAGGCCCTGGCCGCGATGCTCGAGCATCCGAAGGGCGAGAAGATCACCACCGCCGCCCTGGCGGCGCGCCTGTCCGTCTCGGAGGCGGCACTGTACCGGCACTTCGCCAGCAAGGCCCAGATGTTCGAGGGCCTGATCGAGTTCATCGAGACCAGCGTGTTCGGCGTGATCAACCAGATCGTCGAGAACGAAGAGCGCGGCGTCGACCAGGCGCATGCGATCCTGCAGATGCTGCTCGCCTTCGCCGCGAATAATCCCGGCATGACGCGGGTGCTGATCGGCGACGCCCTGGTCAACGAGGACGAGCGCCTGCAGCTGCGCATGAACGCCTTCTACGACCGCATCGAGCTGGCCTGCAAGGGCGCCCTGCGCCTGGCCGTCACGCAGGGCCATGGCGTCGAGGCGGATGTGGCCGCGCGCGCCAGCCTGCTGGTGAGCTACGTCACCGGGCGCTGGCACCGCTATGCCAAGAGCGGCTTCCGCCAGCATCCGTCGGACGGCACCGGCGTACAATTGTCGCTCCTGCTGGCAGCTTGAGCGTTCCATGAATTCCGCAGCAGTCTTTGCCTTGCTCGACGATGCGAGCCCGGACGGGCAGGCGCATGCCCAGTCGCGCCTCTACAGCGGCCATGCGGGCACGCTGACCTGCCTTGATGCCGCCGGCTGGAACGCCGTGCTGGCGCAGATGGAAGCGGCGCTGGCGCGCGGCCAGTTCGCCGTGCCGGTGCTCAGCTACGAACTCGGCGCCCATCTGCTCGATATCCCCGCCAAGCCGTTGACGGACATGCCGCTGGCCCAGGTGCTGCTGTTCGAGCGCTGCGAGCGCATGACGGCGCAGCAGGCCGCGAGCTGGGTCGCCACGCGCGCAGTCGATACTGCACCGGCCGGCATCGCCGACGTGCGGGCGAATGTCGACCAAGACCGGTTCGTGAATGCCATCGACCGCATCCGCGACTACATCGCCGCCGGCGACACCTACCAGGTGAACTACACCTACCGCCTGCGCTTCGATGCCTTCGGCTCGGTGTTCGCCCTGTACGAGCGGCTGCGCGCGCGCCAGCCGGTGCCGTATGGCGCCCTTGTCAAGCTGCCGGACGGCGGCGCCCTGCTCTCTTTCTCGCCCGAGCTGTTCGTGCGCCACACGGCCGGCACCCTGCTGGCGCGGCCGATGAAGGGTACGGCGCCGGCGGGCGGCGATGCGGAGATCGATGCGCGCCGCGCCGCCGACCTGGCGCTCGACACCAAGAACCGTGCCGAAAACCTGATGATCGTCGACCTGCTGCGCAACGACCTCGGCCGCGTGGCGCAAACCGGCACCGTGGCGGTGCCGAAGCTGTTCGAAGTCACGCGCTTCGGCGCCGTGCTGCAGATGACCTCCACGGTGCGCGCGCAGTTGCGGCCGGACGCGACGCTGGCGGAGATATTCGCCGCGCTCTACCCCTGCGGCTCGATCACGGGCGCGCCGAAACGCCGCACCATGGAGATCATCGACGAACTCGAACCCGACCCGCGCGGCGTCTACACCGGCGCGATCGGCTGGTTCGATCCGCCGGCAAGCGGACAGGCGTATGGCGACTTCTGCCTGTCGGTACCGATCCGCACCCTGTCCCTGGGCGCCGGCGCAGGCCTGCGGCGCGGCGAACTCGGCGTCGGCGCCGGGATCGTCTACGACAGCGACCCGCAGGGCGAATACGCCGAGTGCCGGCTGAAGGCGCGCTTCCTGACCGGGCTGCCGAACGAATTCGAGATCTTCGAGACCATCAAGGCTTCGTGGGCGGACGGCCCGCGCCACCTGGACGAGCACCTGGCACGCATCGGCGCTTCCTGCGCGTATTTCGGCCGCGCGTTCGACCTGGACGCCGCACGCGCCCTGGTGGTCGACGCCTGCCTGGCCCTGCCGCACGAAGGCGTGTTCCGCCTGCGCCTGGCCAGCGGTGCCGACGCCAGGCTGGCCGTGAGCTCGGCCCCGCTGGCGCCGCTGCACGAGCCGGTGCGCGTGGTCCTGGCCGATAGCACAGTGGATTCGAGCGACGTCTTCCTGCGCCATAAAACCGCGGTGCGCGGGCGCTACGACGCGGCCTGGCGCGCGGCCGAAGCGCAAGGCGCCTTCGACGCCCTGTTCTTCAACGAGCGCGGGGAATTGACGGAAGGAGGACGCAGCAATGTGTTCGTGCGCATCGGCGGGCAGTGGATCACGCCGCCCTTGTCCTGCGGCCTGCTGCCGGGGGTGACGCGCGCGGTGATCCTGCAGGCGCCGGCCTGGCAGGCCGTCGAGGGCATCGTCACGCGCGCGATGCTGGAGGAGGCGGAGGGCATCATGGTCTGCAATGCCCTGCGCGGCCCGATGCTGGCGGTGCTGGACGCACCTGTCAGCGCTTGACGCTCAGAAGCGGTAGCCGACACCGACGCCAAACAGCATCGGGTCCACTTTTACCTTGCTGGCGCGCGCGCCGCCCACATACACGTCGCTGCGGATCTGCACCTTTTTCACGTCGACGTTCAGCGACCAGTTGCGGTCCAGCCTGACGTCGAAACCGGCCTGCAGCGCGCCGCCCCAGCTATCGTTTTCCAGGTCGCCGGCGCCACCCAGCAGGCGCACCTTCGAGATGCGGGTGTAATTCACGCCCGCGCCCACGTACGGGCTGAAGGTTTTCTCGGGTGCGAAGTGGTACTGCAGCGTGAGCGTCGGCGGCAGGTGCTTGAAACTGCCGATCTTCGCGCCGTCCAGGCTGACGTCGTGTTTTTGCGGGTAGGTGAGAATGAGCTCGGCCGCGATGTTCGGGGTCAGGAAGTAGCTGACGTCGAGTTCGGGGATGGTCTTGCTTTCGACGCGGATCAGGTTGGCCGCGCCAACGCCGCCCACGGGATCGGACTTGTTGGCGGTATCGATGTGCACCGCGCGTGCACGCACCAGCCAGGGGGATTCCTGCGCCATGACGGCGCCGCTTGCCAGACCCAGGACGGCCACCAGCAGTTTGATACTGAACTTCTTCATTTTTCTTACCTCATCGTGTTGTCGTTGTGCGATGAGTTAAGTCTATTGATGCGTCGCAACAAAATCGTTGATGCAAATCAAAAACGACATTGTTGTGGTCGCTTATGAAGCGAGCACAAGGATAACGTGCACTTGGACGATGACGTTAATGTTCGTAGGGTGGGCGCCCCGAGCCCACGCGTGAAGTTTGCATAGTGTTGACGCAAAAAGAGGCCAACAATGTTCACATTTCACGCGTGGGCACGGGGCGCCCACCCTACGGATGTCACGCTATCGACTGCAGTAACGAAATCACCGCATCGCCAATATCAAAGCGCCGCTTCGATCTTGCTCACCAGCGCAGGATCTTCCGGCGCCACCTTGCTCGGGAAGTGTTCGATCACCTTCCCATCACGCCCGATCAGGTACTTGGTGAAGTTCCACTTCGGTTCCTTGCCGGTCAGCTTGGCCAGGCTCGCATGCAGCGGATTGGCGTTCGGCCCGCTGACCACGGTGCTGGCGAACATCGGGAATTTCACGCCATAGGTGTTGTAGCAGAGGTCGGCGATTTCCTTGGCGTTCGCCGATTCCTGCTTGAAGTCGTTCGACGGGAAGCCCAGCACCACCAGGCCGCGCGCGGCATATTTCGCGTTCAGTTTTTCCAGGCCTTCGTACTGCTTGGTGTAGCCGCAGTAGCTGGCGGTGTTCACCACCAGCACCACCTTGCCGGCGTACTGGCACAGGTCCTGGGGCGCTTCGTCCTGCAGGCGCTTGAAGTTCTGGTGCAGCAGGGCCGGGCAGGAGGCAGGCGCGGCATTTGCGGCTGGCGCGGCGGCGCGTGCGGGCGCGGCTGGCGTCTGCGCCATGGCGGACAGGGAAGCGGCGGCCAGGCCGAGGAAGAGCGGGATGGATTTCAGCATGATGGGCTTAGGCGTTGAGCGAACGGTGTTCGATTTTCAGGCAGTGGTTCATCACCACGTCGAGGCCGGCGGCGCGCGCGAGGTCGGCGGCGGCCTGGTTCTCGATCTCGAGCTGCATCCACAGGCAGCCGGCGCGGATGGCGATGGCGTCGCGCGCCAGCGGCGGAATGTCTTCGGACTTGCGGAAGCAGTCGACGATGTCGATGCGGGTGCCGCTCGTCGCCAGCGCGTCGGCGGCGGCCTGCAGGTCGGCGTACACGCGCTCGCCCAGGATTTCCTGGCCGTCGTAGGCTGGGTTCACGGGAATGATGCGGTAGCCCTGCTGCTGCAGGTACTCGGCCACGCCGAAACTGGCGCGCTCGGGCTTGTTCGACAGGCCGACGACGGCGATCGTCTTGCTGTCCTTGAGGATCTGGGCAATGGTTCTCATGGGGTTGGTATGGTAGCGGTATCGCCCCTAGCTTAACAGGAAAGCATCCCCTGCTGCGAGCACGCTTGCATGGGGGATGGTCAAGCGCGCGGGCCTGTGGAAAGATGGCATGTTTTCCACAGCGAGCCCATCCATGACCCTTCGCCGCCACGCCCAACGCACCCTCGCCGCCGTCGCCATCGCCCTGGCCTGCGCCAGCTGCGCCGTGAAACCGCCTGCCGCCACCGCGCCCACCATCGTCCCGGTGGCGCAATGGGGCGGCACCCCGGCCGATGCCAGCCGCGCGCGCCGGCACACCATCACCCACATCACCCTGCACCACCAGGGCGAGACCTTCAAGCCCGGCACCGACGTGCACCAGTACCTGCGTAATTTGCAAACCTGGTCGCGCAACACCAAGGGCTGGCTCGACATCCCCTACCACTACGTGATCGATCTCGAAGGCCGCACCTATGCCGCACGCGACATCGCCTTTGCCGGCGACACCAACACCGAGTACGACCCCAAGGGCCACGCCCTGATCGAAGTGGTCGGCAATTTCGAGGAGGTCGAGCCGAACCAGGCCCAGCTCGACGCCGTGGTGGCGCTGATGGCGACCCTCGCGGCGAAGTACGACGTGCCGGTCGAACGCATCGCCAGCCACCGCGACCACTCCGACAAGACAGTCTGCCCCGGCGCCAACCTGTACCGCTATGTCCAGAGCGGGTATTTCCGCGAGCAGGTGGCGGCAAAGCTCGCCGCCAGGTCAACCCGGCTTACAGGCGCGGCGCCTTGATCTGCTGGCCGTTCTGGTGCAGCACCAGCTGGCTGCTGTCGCTGCCGTCGAAGCGCACCTCGGCATCGACCGCACGCGCGAAGAACACGGTGTCGCTGGCCGCGAAGATCTCGAGCTTGCCCTGCCCCGTCGCCTGGGCATAGTAACGGTCGCCCTCGCGGCTCAGTTCGAGGATGAAGCCCGGCGCCAGCTGGTAGCGGCCGACGCGCTTGTCGTAGGCCTCGTTGGCGATCTTCACGGCCGTGCGTACGGCCGGCGCGTCGCCGATGCGCGGCTGCTTCAGCTCCTTGCCGTCGAAGTACTGGTTCACGCTCGCGGCCCGGCCCTTGTCGTCGAGGACGAACTCGAACCAGTCGTACCCGTCCGGTAGATAGAAACCGTTCGGCGAAAAGGCTTTCAGTCGCATCGGCGAACGGCCGCTGCGCTGCATGACCAGCACCTCTCCCTCGCGCCGGAAGCTGCGCGTGATGCCCTTTTCCACTTCGTAGACGCCGACATAGCGGTCGAGCGTGGCCGCGTCGAGCGCGATTTCCCGGAATTCGCGGAAGGGCTTGCCCATGGCGAGGGCCGCCGCCTTGCTGGCCACCACGCCCGGATTCGCCACGCCGCCGTCGGCATTGCTCAGCACCGCGACGAACACCTTTTGTTCGGGCAGGCGCAGCGCGTAGGTGGAAAAGCCGTTGATGCCGCCGCCATGCGAGACCACCGGTACGCCCTGCAAGCTGCCCACCTGCCAGCCATAGCCATAGCCGGTCGACTTGCCGTCGGCCAGCGTATAGGGCGTAAAGACGCGCTTCCAGCTGGCCGGCTTCAGCAGCTTGCCCTGCGAAACGGCGGCGTCCCAGCGCGCCAGGTCGTCGACCGAGGAGACCAGCGAACCGGCCGCATACGGCTGGCTCATGCTCAGGGGCGTGCTGTGCTCGTAGCCTTGCGCTCCCTGCGTATGGCCGGCCGCATGCGCCGTCTTGCTGCGCTCGTAGCCTTCATAGGCCGTGTCCTTCATCACCAGCGGCACGAAGATGCGCTGTTCGACGAACTTTGCATACGGCATGCCCGACACCTTTTCGATGATGGCGCCGAGCAGGAAGTAGCCGGAGTTGTTGTAGCGGTAGGCCGTGCCGGGCTCGAAATCGAGCGGGTCGTTCTTGAAGGAGTCGATCATCTGCGCCGGCGTCACGTCGCGCCCCATGGTCAGCGGATAGTCGGTACGGCTGGTGTAGCTGGCGATGCCCGAGGTATGGGTCAGCAGGTGCTCGACCGTGATCTTCCTGCCCTTGGCCGGATAGTCGGGGAAGAAGCGCGTGATGTCGTCGGTCAGCGCCAGCTTGCCTTCTTCCGCCAGCATCAGGATGCCCACCGCCGTGAACTGCTTGGTGATCGAGCCGAGGCGCAGCACCATGCCGGCCTCCATCGGCTTCATGCCCTTCGTGTCGGCGATGCCGTAGGCCTTGCGCAGCAGGGTCTTGCCGTCCTTGACCACGATGACGGTGGCGCCGGGTTCGTTCGGCTTGTAGCTGGCGCCGACAAGGGCGTCGAGACGCGCTTCCAGCGAGGGCGCGGCCTGGGCGGACTTTGCCGCTTCCTGCGCATGAACGGCAGGGGCGCCCAGCAGGACGAGGACGGCGACGCAAACGGCGGACAGCTTCGGCATGGCAGGCACCTTTTTCGGAAAGTAAGAGTGCGGAAACTCTAACCCAGCCGCGCATGCCTGTGTTTATCGATGCGACGGACTGCGGATTTTGGCGACGGATGCGGCAATCCGGCGCGTGAAGTCGTGGTGGGAATAAAAAAGCCCGGTCCACGGACCGGGCTTGCGCCTGCGAGCAGGTCAGGCCTCGCCTATCAGAAGTAATGCATCAGAAGTAATGCATGAGCTGGAACCAGGCGCGCGTGCGCGAACTGCTGCCGTCGACGTCGCGGCCATTCGCGTTCAGGCCGGGGTTGCTGCCGATCTTGCGCGCCACCGTGAACTGGGCCACGGTGCCGGTCCATGGACGCCAGCTCAGGGCCAGGCCGGCGCCCTTGAGCGCATAGTTGTTCTCGCCGCCCAGCGCCAGCGCGGCCGGGTACACGCTGTGGTTCAGCGTGATGCGGCCATAGTCGACAAAGGCGCTCAGGTCGGCGTTCGCCGCCGCCAGCTCGTAGTGGGCTTCGAGGGTGGCCACATGGCCTTCGTCGCCGCTGGCTTCGCCGGCGGCATAGGCGCGCACGCGGCCCGGGCCGCCCAGCGAGATCTTCTCGCCCGACTCCAGGTTGCTGGTGGCGAACTGGCCGCTGATGCTGGCCAGCAGGCTGACCGGGCCGGCCAGGCGCTGCTGGCGGCTGAGCAGGTAGTTGGTGCGCAGGAAGCGGCCGGCGCTGCGCTCCGACACCGCATCGGCCGCCTCGTTGGCGGCATTCCCCGACAGGTCGAGGTGACCCGGCGTGAAGTCGAGCGAGGCGCTGGTGTAGCCGCCGCCTTGCCAAGCGTCCTGGGCGCCGAACACCAGGCCCACCGGCAGGGTGCGCACCAGCTTGTCGCTCAGCTCCGCGCCGCTGGCGCTGTTCACGTAGCGCTTGTCCTCGTAGGCGACGCGCAGCTGCAGGCTGGCGCGGCGCGTGCGCAGCAGCGGATGGGTCACCAGCACCTGGCCGACCTTGGCCGTGCCGCGCGCATCCAGCGCCTCGAATTCCTCGCCCAGGTGGTAGCGCAGGCCGGCATACGAGATGCCGAGGCGCGTGCCGCTCGACCCGACCGGGATCACGTAGCCGGCGCGCGCGTACTTGAAGTCGGAGCCGGTGCTCGATGCCAGCAGCGAGACCTGGTCGCCGTTGCCGCTCGGGTCGTTGAAGTTGATGCCGGCGGTGGCGCGCAGGCGGCCGGTGTAGCGGTTCGAGGAGTTGTCCAGGCCGATGCTGGCGTCGACCAGGTCACCCTCGCTCAGGTCGACCGCGACCGCGGTTTCGCCCAGCGCCGCACCCGGACTGAGTTCGGCGCGGGCGCGCACGCCCGGCAGGTCCTGGGTCAGCAGCAGCGCGCGTTCCAGGCTGTCTTCCTGCACCGGCTGGCCGGGCGGCACCAGCGCGTCGAGGTAGCGGCGCGCACGCGCGGCGTCCAGGCGCACGCTGGCGTCCGGGCGCAGCTCGACGTTCGAGACGCGCCCTTCCAGCACCTGGATCGTCACCTGGCCGGCGCCCAGGTCCTGGGCCGGCAGCGTGGCCGAGGCCAGGAAGTAGCCCTGGCCCCGGTAGTAATTGGAGACGGCGGCGGCGGCGGCCGACAGCTCGGCGAAGCTCAGCTCGCGCCCGGTATACGGCTGGAGCAAGGCTTGCAGGGCCGTTTCCGGCACCGCGCTCACGCCCTTCAATACGAAGCCGCGCACCAGCACGCGCTGGTCGCCGGCCAGGGTGGCGCCGTGCACCGGCGCGGTGTCCGGCAACACCTTCGGCGCCGGACCGGGCGGCGCGATCAGCGCCGGCGGACGGTTCGATTCGAGGATGCGGCCGGCATCCGGCACAGGCGTCTGCGGCGGCTGCACGGTCTGGGCGCAGGCCAGGGCCGGCAGCAGGAGTGCGGCCAGCGCCAGCGGGCGCAAGGTCAAGGAATGTGGGCGGGTTGGCACAGGGATCGCTCCGGTTTCGAATAGGGTCATGGTGTTCATTGCGCGGTGCGCACGCCGCCGTTACGGGTAAAGACTTCGGTGCCGCCGGACAGGGTCACGGAGGTGGCGCCGACGCGCGGGACGCTGGCCGGGGCCGGCGCGGCTGGGGCATTCACCGCTTCCACGCGCGGCAGCTCGCGCTGCTCCTGCCTGGCGACATTGGCGCCGCCCGCCACTTCCACCGGCAGCGCCGGTGCGATGGCCGAGCGGATCGCGCGGATCAGTTCCGGCGCGGCGCCGGTCACGTCCAGCACGCCGTCGAGATAGGCCAGCTTGTAGTTCTGCAGGGTGGCCGGCGAGCTGACGGTGATCGCATAGCTGCCCGGCGCCGACTGCAGGTTGGCCTCGGTGGCGGTGGTGAACTGCGGCAGGATCGCCGGCGAGTCGCCCGCCATCAGGCCGCTGACGCTGTAGCCGAAGGCCGGGTTGGGCAGGCCGGCCGAGCGCTTGGCGTCGTTCGCCTTCACGGTCAGGGTCGCCTGGGTCACCACGCCGTCCGTTGCGCTGGTGCTGTTCGCCAGCGCATAGTTCGAAGCCAGGCCGTTCGCGCCATCGGCGATCGCGTAGCCGCTGGCGGTGACCGTCTTGCCGCTGCCGGTGTTGCGGTTGTCGAACTGGCCGGTGGCCGGGCCGCTCAGCTGCAGGCTTTCGCCGGCCACCAGGCCGTCCAGGGCGCCGATGCTGGCCAGGCTGGCCGTGGTGGTGCCGTCGTAGACCTTGGCGTTGGCGTGCATGCCGACCACCGCCAGGGCCTTCGGCGTGATGCTGGCGTTGCCGCTGACGGAAGCCGGCAGCACGTAGTTGGACAGCAGGGTGCCGTCGGCGGCGCTTACCGCGCCTGCCGGCAGCAGGGCCTGCACGCCGTTTGCCTGCAGCACGTTGGCGCTGCCGAAATGGGCGTCCAGCGCGCCGACCGCCGCGCCCTCGCCCGCCGCGAAGCCGTTCAGTGCCGTTTGACCGGCCGCCAGCACGATACCGGTATTGCCGTCGTAAACCTTGCCGACGCTGCCGTTCAGGCTTGCCACCAGGGCCTTCGGCGTGATCGCCGCGCTGGTGTGCAGCGTGCCGCCGGCCAGCGCATAGTTGCCGGCATCCTGGCCCGACAACGACAGGTTGCCCACCGTGACGGCCTTGGCGCCGCCGGCGTTCTTGTCGGCGAAGCTGGCGTCGCGCGCGATGGCGAACCGGTCGCCGGCCAGGCGGTCGTCGTCCAGGGTCACGCTGGCGAGCAGGCCACCGTCGTAGACCTTGTCGACGCCGCTGGCGTTCACGTGCAGGGTGCGCTGGGCGATGTCGGCGCTGGCGCCGGTGCTGGTCGAAGCCAGCACGTAGTTATGGGCGTCCTGGCCCTCGACTACGATACCGTCCACCAGGATCGCCTTGGCGGTGCCGGCGTTCTTGTCGAGGAAGGCGGCGCCGCCCTTGCTGACGCTCAGCAGGTCGCCGCCGACGCGGTCGTCGCCCAGCGTCACGCTGGCCGCGGTGCCGCCGTCGTAGACCTTGCCGATGCCGGTGGCGCTGACGTGCAGGGTGCGTGGCGTGATCGAGGCGGTGGTGGAACCGACCGTCGCGTTCAGCTCATAATTCCCGGCATCCTGGCCGGCCAGGCTCAGGCCCGACACGGTGACCAGCTTGGCATGGCCGACGTCCTTGTCGCCGAAGCTTGCGCCAAGGGCAGTCAGCGCCAACTGGTCGCCGGTCACGCGGTCGTCGTCCAGGCCGAACTGCACCGCCGTGGTGCCATCGTAAACCTTGTCGAGCGCATTCGCGCTGGCGTGCAGGGTGCGCTTGGCGATGTTCGCGCTGGCGCCGGCCGTGGCCGATGCCAGCGTATAGTTGGCGGAATCAAGGCCGTCGAGCGCCAGGCCGCTGACAGTGATCGCCTTGGCGTCGCCGGCATTCTTGTCGGCGAAGGTAGCGCTCGTGGCGCTCACGCTGAGGATATCGCCGGTCACGCGGTTGTCGCCCAGTGTCACGCTGGCGAGGTCGTTGCCGTCATAGATCTTGTTGGCGCCGGTGGCGGTGGCGGTCAGCACGCGCTTGGCGATGTTCGCGCTGGTGCTGCCGCTATCCGCCGCCAGCGTGTAGTTGGCGGCGTCGTTGCCGCCCAGCGTAATGCCGGTCACGGTGACGGTCTTGCCGTCGGCGGCCAACTTGTCGCCGAAGCTGGCGCCCGCACTGATGTCCAGCAGGTCGCCTGCCACGCGGTTGTCGTTGAAGGTAACCGTCGCGTTGGCGTTGCCGTCGTAGGTCTTGTTCACGCCGACCGCCGTGGCGTTCAGCACGCGCTTGCCGATGTTGGCGCTGGTGCCGGCGGTATTCGAAGCCAGCGTGTAGTTGGCGCTGTCCTGTCCATCGAGGGCGATACCGGTCACCGCGATCGTCTTGTTGTCGCCAGCCGCCTTGTCGGCGAAGCTGGCGGTACTCGCCGTCACCGCCAGGATATCGCCGCCCACGCGGTCGTCGCCCAGGATCACGTTGGCGGCATTGCTGCCGTCGTAGGTCTTGTCCAGGCCGGTGGCGCCGACGTTCAGCACGCGCTTGGCGATGTTGGCCGTGGTGCTGGCGCTGTTCGAAGCCAGCGTATAGTTGGCGGCGTCGCCGCCGCCTGCCGCGAGACCGGTGACGGTGATGGTCTTGCCGTTGCCGGCATCCTTGGTGGCGAAGCTGGCGCCGGTGTAGCCGAGCGACAGGACGTCACCCGAGACGCGGTTGTCGCTCAGGGCCACGTTCGCGGCGGTGCTGCCGTCGTAGGTCTTGTTGCCGCCGCCGGCGCTCACGGTCAGCACGCGCTTGGCGATATTCGCCGTGGTGCTGGCGTCCGTCGAACCCAGCGTGTAGTTCGCGCTGTCCTGGCCGGCCAGCGCGATGCCCGTCACCGTGACTGTCTTGCCATCGGCGGCCAGCTTGTCGCCGAAGCTGGCCGCCCCGCTGAGCGCCAGCACGTCGCCGCCGACGCGGTTGTCGCCGAAGTTGACCGTCGCATTCGCGTTGCCGTCATAGGTCTTGTCCACGCCGGCCGCCGTGACGTTCAGCGTACGCTTGTGGATGGTGGCGCTGGTGCCGGCGGTGTTCGACGCCAGGAGATAGTTGCCGCTGTCGCGGCCGTCGATGGCGATACCGGCCACCGCGATCGCCTTGTTGTCGCCGGCCGCCTTGTCGGCGAAGCTGGCGCTGCCGGCCGTTACCGACAGCACATCGCCGGAAACGCGGTCGTCGTTCAGGATCACGTTGGCGGCGTTGCTGCCGTCGTAGGTCTTGTCCAGGCCCGTGGCGCTCGCATTCAGCACGCGGCGGTCGATATTGGCCGTGGTGCTGGCGCTGGTGGAGGCCAGCGAGTAGTTGGCGGCGTCATCGCCGCCGACAGCGATGCCGGTGACGGTCACGGTCTTGCCGTTTGCCGCGTCCTTGGTGGCGAAGCTGGCGCTGCCGGCGCTCAGCGCCAGCACGTCGCCCGACAGGCGGTCGTCGTCCAGCACCACGTTGGCGGCGGTGCTGCCGTCGTAAGTCTTGTTCAGGCCGATGGCGCTGGCGTTCAGTACGCGCTTGAAGATGCTGGCGCTGGTGCTGCCGGTGTTCGAAGCCAGCACGTAGTTGCCGGCATCGGTGCCGCTCAGGCCCATGCCGGTGACGCTGACCGTCTTGCCGTCGGCCGCCATCTTGTCGCTGAAGCGGGCGGTGCCGCTGATCGCCAGGCTGTCGCCGCCGATGCGGTCGTCGCCATACGTCACGCTGGCAATGTTGTTGCCGTCGTAGGTCTTGTTCACGCCGCTGACGGTGGCGGTCAGCAGGCGCGGATTGATGGTCAGGTTGGCGCCGATGAAGTTGATCGTGTAGCCCAGGCTGTTGTCCAGGGTGCCGGCATTGATGGCATAGGTGCCGGCGTCCTTGCGCAAGCCGGTCACGCCGAGCGAGCCGGTCAGCACCGTGCCGTTGTCGCCGTCGATGAAACCGACCGGGCTATAGCCCATTGCCGGCAGCGCGGCGCTGCCGTTGTAGGTCTTGCTGGCCGAGGCCGCGGTCACGGTCAGGACCGGCGCGATCGAATACAGGAACCAGTTGCCGCCGGCGGCATAGCCCGGCGCCGAGCCGATGTAGGTCTGGTTGTAATGCTTGTTGTAGCCGCTCAGGCCCTCGGTGGTGGCATTCGGGTTGTTCGAGTACACCAGGTAGCGGCCGGTGCCCGGGTTGATGCCGGTGGCGCCCGCGCTGTTGGTGAAGGTGCCGTTGCTGGCCACGACCTCGATCAGGCCGCTGCCGGTGCCGGTGATGGCGCCGGTGGCGCCGATGACGACGTTGCTGTTGGCGCTGGTGCCGAGGTTCCGGATGCTGGCGCTGCCGGCCGCCACGTTGCCGTTGATGCTGATCGCGCCGCTGCCGAAATTGGTCTTGCCGGCGCCGTTCGCGATCGTCATGCGCACCTGGCCGCTGCCGGCATTGATGCTGGTGCCGGCGGCGACCGTGATGGCGGCGTTGCCGCTGTCGCGGTAGGCATTGACCACGCCGTTGGCGGCCGTTTCGTTGGCGACCAGGGTCAGGTTGGCATTGCCGGTGTTGATACTCGAATCCAGGGTGATGCTGCGCCCGGCCTGCAGGGTCAGGTTACCGTTGCCGCTGCCGTCGCTCATCGCGATGGCGTTGCCGGCGGCCAGGGTGATGTCGTTGTTGGCCTGCAGGGTGATCGAGGTGCCGCTATCGAGGGCCGCATTCAGCATGGCGGTGGTCACGGTGACGCTGGCGCCGGGAGTCTTGCCGAAGCCGACGTTGGCCATGTTCAGCTTGAAGGCGCGCACGGTGCCGTAGCCGCCGTTGTCGCTCAGGTTGCCGTCGCTGAACGGCGAGCCGACGACCAGGCGGTCGCCGGCGCCGTTCAGGGCGACGGCATAACCGAAGGATTCGCCGGTTTCCAGGCCGGGCGCGGCGCCGGGGCCATCGGTATTGCCGCTACCGAGCACCGCGCTGACGTAGGGCGAACCGAACTGATTGTCGGCGAAATCGATGATGCGCACGCTGCCGGTGTCGCCGCTGCCCGTCGCGCCCACCGCGAGGCGGGTGCCTGCGCTGTTCAGGGCGACTGCCGCGAAGCCTTCGCCGGGAGCCAGCGCCACGTCCAGGTCCTTGCCCTTGCCGATCGTGGCGACGCGGTTGGTCGCGCCATAGGCATCGGTGAACAGGTAGACCGCGCCGCTGCCGTCATCGACGCCATAAGCGCCGACGGCCAGCTTGTCGCCGGCGCCGTCGAAGGCGACCGAGGTGCCGAACTGGGCGTCCAGCGGCAACGCGATATTGGCGCCGTAACCGGCGCCGATCGCCTTCACGAAGGTCGGGCTGGAAATGGCGTTGTTGTACAGGTAGACCGCGCCGCAGGCGCCGCAGGCGCCGTTGCCGGTGTCGCCCAGGGCGCCGACGGCGAGCCGGTCGCCGGCCGCGTTCAGGGCGACCGCCGAGCCGAAGGCGCCGGCATTCTGCAGGTTGGCGCTGCCGTAGTCGACGCCGATGGTATGGGTCAGCGTGGGCGTGGAAAACGCCGTGTCGGCAAAGCTGAACAGGCGCACCGCCCCGCTGCCGTCGAGTGGCGCGCCCACCGCCAGGCGGGTCGCGTCCGCGTTCAGCGCCACGGCGCTGCCGAACTCGGCGCCGTCCGGCAATGCCACATCGAGGTTCTTGCCGCCGATGTAGCCGGCGCCGATCGTGCCCTGCAGCGTGGCGCCGCTGAAGTTGGCGCCGCTGAAGCTGAACAGGTGGACCGCGCCACTGTTGGTCGCGGTGCCGGCGGCGCCATCGTCATAGTGCGCACCGACCGCCATGCGGTCGCCGGCGGCGTTCAGCGCCACGGCAGTGCCGAAACCGTCCTCCACGTCCAGGTTGCCCGGGTCGCTGCCCATGCCCCCGGCATAGCCTTTGCCCATGACCGCCTGGTAGGTCCAGTCACCGGTGGCCGGGCCGCTGCCGCCGATGGTGATGTTCTTCGGGTCGAGCAGCAGCTGGCCGCCGCTGCCCAGGGCGATCTTGTCCAGGCCCACGTGGCGCAGTTCGTCCTTCGACGAGATCTCCACCGTGCCGGCGGCGCCCGCGCCGCGCGCGTCGATGCTGCCCAGCATGGTGGTCTGCTTGTCGGACCAGACCACGGCAGTGCCGCCCTGGCCAGCGCGGCCGGTGGCGTCGACGCGGATCGCCGTGTTGTCGCCCACAAAGGTGCTGGCTGCGTTCGCGATCGGCGCGGTCTGGCCCCAGCGCGTAACGAAGCGCGCCAGGTCGGGCGCGTCGGCGCGCACGGCGCCGCCCTGGAAAGCGCCGCCGATGCGCACCAGGCCGCCCTGGGTATTGCCGCTGGCGTCTAGCTGTGCGCCGAGCAGGCGCACGTCGGCGCCGGAGACGTCGATGCGGCCGCCCTTCCCTTGCGCCGAGCTGGCGCTGTAGCTGGCCGAGGACAGCACGCCGCCAGCGCCGCTGACGGCGATGCTGCCGCCCGCGCTCAGGCCGTTCGCATTCGCTGCGGCGCTGCTGCTTTCGATGACGCTGCCGCCGCTGCGGTAGCTGATGTCGCCGCCGGCGCCGTTGCGGCCGGCCGCACTCGTCGCCGCCGCCGCCGACAGGCGGGTTCCCGCCGTCACCGCGACACTGCCGCCGCGCACGCCGTTCGCATCGATGGCGCCGTCCAGCGCCACGAAGTCGCCTTCGATGGCGACCTGGCCACCCTGGCCCTGGCTGCTCGACACGTCCAGCGTGCCGGCGCGCAGGTCGCCGTCGCCGGCCATGCGGATGCTGCCGCCGTCGGCCACCAGGCCGCGCGCCTGTACGATGCCGGTGTTGTTCACGGTGGCGCGCGCCAGCGCATCGGCGCCCTTTGCGTTCAGTTCCACGCGGCCGCCGTCGGCCTGCAGCAGGCCGCTGTTGTCGGCAATCGCCTGCAGCGCGCCACGGTCCACGCGCAGGGTGATCAAGCCGTCGCCACGCAGGTCGACGCCGATCTGCTCGCCGGCGCCGAGCGCCACGCTGCCCTTGCCGGCAATGATGCTGCCGGCATTGCTCACGTCCGGCCCCAGCAGGGCCACGTAGCCGCCGTTCGAGGTGCGGATCACGCCTTCGTTGCGCACCGCGCCGGCTTCCGACGAACCACTGAAGGTGTAGCGGCCAGCGAGGAAGTCGCCGTCCGGCAGCGCCAGGCTCGAGGCGACCAGGCCGCCGACGTCGACGCGGGCGCTGGCGCCGAACATCACGCCGCTGCCGTTCACCAGGAATACCTTGCCGTTCGATTGCAGCTGGCCATAGATGCGCGAAGGGTCGTTGCCGAGCACCCGGTTCAGGGCCACCGACCCGCTGCCGGGCTGCACGAAGCGCACGCCGGCGTTGGCGCCGATGTCGAAGCTCTGCCAGTTCAGGATCGCCTTGTCGCTCCCTTGGTGCACCGTCATCTGGCTGCCGTTCGCCGTGACGCTGGCCTGGCCCGCCGCCACTTGCGGACCGGTCGGGAGGGCGTTGGCCGCCGGCGCGGCCGGCAGCGCCCTGGGCGCCGGCGCGGCGATGCCGGCCGGTCCGGGAGACGCGGCCAGGGCCGCACCCGACACCATGCCGCCGACCAGCAGCGCGGTCAGCTTGCGCGAGGCGCTCTTGCCGCGCCCGCGCGCGCCTTCGGCGACGGCGACCCAGCAGGAATGGACATGGCTCCAGACGAGCCGGTAGTAACGGTTGGTGGAAGCATGTTTATGCATGGCGGGATCCGGGGGCAGGCAAAAGAAGGGCCGCGCGCGCGGCCATCGGGTTGGTCAGGTCAGGAGGGTGAAGTCGGAGCGGAAGCTGGCGCCGTTGGCGTCCACGCCTGCCGGCGTCAGGTGCAGGGCGAAGCGGCCGATGGCCGGGTGGTCCATGTCGTAGATGCCGTCGACGACGAGCGGCTTGCCCGCTGCGCGGAACACGAGCGAGAACTGGTCAAGGTGCGGGTCGAGACGTGCCGGCGCCAGCACGGCGGCCAGGGTCACGGCCATGGCGCCCGACTCCGGGTGGTTCAGCCAGAAGGACTGGCCGACCAGCGTGTCGGCGCGGGCGCGGCTCCATGCGAAGGCATCGGCGCCGTCGGCAGCGGTGGCGAGCACAGCATGCAGGCCCAGCCCGCCCATTGCCAGCGTGGCGCTGGCGGATTTCAGGAAGATTCGTCGTTTCATCGTAGGTGCGGGATCAAGCGGTGGAGGGAGCTCGCCACTCCATTGCCTGGTGCAGGCCCTGGAGTGCGGTATTCGTAAAGCCCAGGCGCGCATACAGCGCGTGGGCGCGGTTGTTCAGCGCGACCTGGAGCGTGAGGCGGTGTCCTTCGCGGGCAGCCTCTTCCTGCAGGGCGCGCAGCAAAGCGGCGCCGATGCCCTGGCCGCGCCAGGGCGCCAGCAGGGCGATGTCGAGCACATGGATGGCGTCGGCATGCCTGGCTACGTAGAGCCGGCCGATCGCTTCACCGGCGCGCTCGACGATGTCGAAGCGGACCTGCGGGTAATACGCGCGGTAATGCCGCTGCTGGGCGTCGAACTGCATGCGCAGGAAAGCGTCGGCGCCGGCGGCATCCCAGCCCGCCAGCGCGATCTCGTGCGTGCGCGTCCCGGCATACACGCGGCGCAGGAAGGCCTCGTCGTCCGTTTCGCTGGCGCGCAGCCGCAGTTCGGCGTGCATCAGTGACGCGGCGGGAAGACGCCCTGCAACGCGATGCAGAAGTTCAGCGTCAGGTAGGGCTGCATGTTGTTGTGCGGGAGGCTGGACCCGGCCGGCGCCAGCGCCTGCAGCGAGGCGGGCGCGCTGCTGTCGCCCGGCGTGTACACCTGGGCCGTGGCGGTGCGCGCCAGGGCGAGCGAAGCGTCCGGGGTGGCCGCGGTGGCGGCGCCGCCCGAATGCATCAGCTGGTGGGTGTGGACCGGGATCTCGCTGGCGAGCAGGCTGACGGCGGCTTCGCCGCCCATCTCGCCCAGTTCGCGTGTCGACAGGCCATTGCCGCCGCCGGAGTAGCCGGCCTGCAGCGGCGCGCGGCCTTGCAGGTTGGGCAGGGCGAAGGTGGTCTTGCCGTCGCCGCCATAGGTGGTGCCCAGGATCGAGAAAAGCGCCGTGTTCTGCGAGATCGGCAGCAGCTGGCCATTGCAATGGGCCCAGCCGCGCGCGGCGAAGTTGGTGGCGAAGATGCGGATCTCGCCCACGAATTGATCGCTCATTGCTGTGTCCTCAGGTTTGCGACGGGAAGATGCCGTACAGCGAAATGATGAAGTTCACGCCCAGGTAGGGCGCCATGTTGGTGTGCGGCTGGCTGCCGCCGGCGCTGCCGATGGCATTCGCCGTCATCGCGCCGGGCGTGCCCATGGGGCCGTAGATGCTGGTGGCGGCGACGCTGGCCGGCACGCCGTTGGCGGCGGTGGCGCTGCTCGAGGCCGGGTTGCGCGAGGCCATGACGCCGTGCGTGTGCAGCGGCACCTGGTTCATCGACAGCGTGACTTCTTCGACGCCGCCGCTTTCGCCCAGCATGCGCTGGCTCAGGCCGGACCCGGCGCTGTTCCCGCTGTGCACCGGCACGCGGCTGGTCAGGTCGGGCAGATTGAAGGTTTCCTGGCCATCGCCACCATAAGTGGTGCCGATCAGCTGGTACAAGGTCTCGTTTTCCGAGATGGGTAGGACCTGGCCCCGGCAGAATTCCCAGCCGGCTGGAGGAAAGTTTCCCGCGAAGATACGGATTTCACCGACATAAGGCATCGATAGACTCCAGGTTAGTTTTGAGAAGGGAAAATGCCGGTCAGGGCGATCACGAAATTCAGCGCGAGGAAGGGCTGCATGTTGTCGTGTGGCTGGTTGCCGCCGGCCGAGGTGACGCTGGCCGGGTGCAGGCTGGTCAGGTTGCCGGCCGGAGCGTACACGTCGCGTCCCAGGCGGCCCTTCTTGCCGAGCAGGGCGCCGGCCGGACTGGCCGAGGTGGCCAGCCCGGTATTCGCTTCCAGCACGTGGGTGTGCTGGGGCATTTCCGCCTGCGTCAGGGTGTGCGCCTGTTCGCCGCCGGCCTGGCCCAGCGTGAAGCCGTTGCCGAAGTGGACAGGCATGCGGCTGCGCAGGTCGGGCAGTGCGAAGGTGGTCTGGCCGTTGCCGCCATAGGTGGTGCCGAGCAGGGCGAACAAGGCCTGGTTCTGGTTGATGGGCAGTTGCTGCCCATTGCAGAAGGCCCAGCCTTTGGGCGGGAAGTTGAACGAGATCGCACGGATCTCGCCGAGATAAGCGTCTGACATGAGGCTCCTTGCGGGTGAGGACCGGGGTCCCGGCCGTGATCGGTATCAGTTGAAGATGGCCTGGTATTGCACGCCGCCGGCGTCGCGGCCGACGGGCACCAGGAAGATGGCCAGCGTGCCAAGGACGGCATGGTCGAGCGTATAAGTGCCTTGCTCCAGCTGCACGGCGGCGGAGCTGCGGAAGCCCAGGGAAAAGCGATGTTCGTCCGGCGCGGCGCCGGCCAGGGGAAGCGCTTCGTACAGCGTCAGTGCAACGCCGTCGAGTCCGCTAACGGCGAAGACAGAATTGCACACGGCGGCAAAGGCTGGCAACGTGAGCTGGGGAGAGGGAATGGACATGGGTGCCTTTGATTTTTATCGTTATGCACCAGATTGTACGTACTCCATTCCTCTGGAGAAATCATATTGTTCTATATCAATACTTAATTTGTTACGTTACAACACTTTATTACCTGTCGTGCTATCAAAAATGGCAAGACGACCTGCTGTTCCATATTGTTGAGACAACATCTGGTTTGACATGAAGTCAGGCTGGGTGCGCATGCAAGCCGCATGCGTGCACCAAAAAAAAAGGCAGAGCCGAAGCCCTGCCTTTCTGTCTGCCACCACCGGAAGGGCTTAACGGCCCTTCGAGCGCAGCTTGTGGATCGCCGCCAGCTGCGCGATCGCCGCGGCGAGTTCCGCCTGGGCTTTCGCGTAGTCGATCGTCGAATCCTGGTTCTGCATCAGTTCTTCCGCCTGGCGCTTGGCTTCCTGGGCTTTCGCTTCATCCAGGTCGCCGCCGCGGATCGCGGTGTCGGCCAGCACGGTCACGCCGTTCGGCTGCACCTCGAGGATGCCGCCGGCGACGAAGACGAACTCTTCATTGCCCGCGGTCGTCTGGATGCGCACGGCGCCCGGACGGATCCGCGTGATCAGCGGGGTGTGCTTCGGGTAGATACCCAGCTCGCCCGCTTCACCCGGCAACGCGACGAAAGTCGCTTCGCCGGAGAAGATCTGCTCTTCGGCCGAGACCACGTCAACGTGAAAAATGTTTGCCATGTGTGTCCTTCAGGTTGAAGAAACCGATTAGGAAGCCAGTTTCTTGGCTTTTTCGATTGCTTCTTCGATGGTGCCGACCATGTAGAACGCCTGCTCCGGCATGTGGTCCAGTTCGCCCGATGCGATCATCTTGAAGCCCTTGATCGTGTCTTTCAGCGAAACGTACTTGCCCGGTGCGCCGGTGAACACTTCAGCGACGTGGAAAGGCTGCGACAGGAAACGCTGCATCTTACGCGCGCGTGCCACGGTCAGCTTGTCTTCCGGCGCCAGTTCGTCCATGCCCAGAATCGCGATGATGTCGCGCAGTTCCTTGTAACGCTGCAGGGTGCCCTGGACAGCGCGCGCGGTTTCGTAGTGTTCCTGGCCGACGACCAGCGGGTCCAGCTGGCGCGAGGTCGAGTCCAGTGGATCGACCGCAGGGTAGATACCCAGCGAGGCGATGTCACGCGACAGAACGACGGTCGAGTCCAGGTGGGCGAAGGTGGTTGCCGGCGACGGGTCGGTCAAGTCATCCGCAGGAACGTAGACGGCCTGGATCGAGGTGATCGAACCGGTCTTGGTCGAGGTGATGCGCTCTTGCAGACGGCCCATTTCTTCGGCCAGGGTAGGCTGGTAGCCCACCGCCGACGGCATACGGCCCAGCAGTGCCGACACTTCGGTACCGGCCAGGGTGTAGCGGTAGATGTTGTCGACGAAGAACAGCACGTCCTTGCCTTCGTCACGGAAGGCTTCGGCCATGGTCAGGCCGGTCAGCGCGACGCGCAGACGGTTGCCTGGTGGTTCGTTCATCTGGCCGTAGACCATCGCGACCTTCGAGTTGGTCGGGTTTTCCAGGTCGACGACCTTGGCATCGGCCATTTCGTGGTAGAAGTCGTTACCTTCGCGGGTACGCTCGCCCACGCCGGCGAACACGGACAGACCCGAGTGTGCCTTGGCGATGTTGTTGATCAGTTCCATCATGTTGACGGTCTTGCCGACGCCGGCGCCGCCGAACAGGCCGACCTTACCGCCCTTGGCGAACGGGCAGACCAGGTCGATGACCTTGATGCCGGTTTCCAGCAGGTCGGTCGATGGCGACAGTTCGTCGTACACCGGGGCCGAGCGGTGGATCGAGGCGGTGCGCTCGCTGCTCACAGGACCGCATTCGTCGATCGGGTTGCCCAGCACGTCCATGATGCGGCCCAGGGTGGCCACGCCAACCGGAACCATGATCGGGTTGCCGGTGTTCTGGATGGTCATGCCGCGACGCAGGCCTTCCGAAGAGCCCAGCGCAATGGTACGGACGATGCCGTCACCCAGCTGCTGCTGCACTTCCAGGGTCAGTGCGGAGCCTTCCATTTTCAGTGCGTCGTAGACCTTCGGCATGGCGTTACGCGGGAATTCCACGTCGACCACTGCGCCGATACACTGAACGATTTTGCCATCAGCCATGTTCGTTCCTTCAGATATAGTTAAATTCGTGTTTTAGACCGCTGCCGCGCCGGCGACGATCTCGGAGAGTTCTTTGGTAATCGCTGCCTGGCGGGTCTTGTTGTAGACCAGCTTCAGATCGCTGATGACGCTGCCTGCGTTGTCGCTCGCGGCCTTCATCGCGACCATGCGTGCCGATTGCTCGGACGCCAGGTTTTCGGCGACAGCCTGGTACACCAGGGCCTCGACGTAACGCACCAGCAGTTCGTCGATCACGACTTGCGCTTCAGGCTCGTAGATGTAATCCCACGAGATGCCGCCCTTTTCCTGTTCCAGGTGCTTGGCCGGCAGCGGGAGCAGCTGCTCGACGACCGGTTCCTGCTTCATCGTGTTGATGAACTTGGTGTAGCACAGGTAAACCGCGTCCAGCTGGCCGTCCTGGTATGCGTCGAGCATGACCTTGATCGGGCCGATCAGCTTTTCCAGGTGCGGCGTATCGCCGATCTGGGTGGCGTGCGACACGACCTTGGCGCCGATGCGGTTCAGGAAGCCCAGGCCCTTGTTGCCGATGGCAACCGCCTCGATGCGGTTGCCCGCCGCTTCCAGTTCGCGCGACTTCTGCGTCACCTGGCGCAGGATGTTGGTGTTCATGCCGCCGCACAGACCCTTGTCGGTCGTGACGACGATGAAGCCGACAGCTTTTGCCTGCACGTGCTTGGCTTGCGCCATGAACACGTGGGTGTACTCCGGATTTGCGCCGGCCAGATTGGCGGTGATATTCCGAACTTTCTCACTGTAGGGACGGGCGGCGCGCATACGGTCCTGCGCCTTGCGCATTTTCGATGCGGCGACCATTTCCATCGCCTTGGTGATCTTCTTCGTATTCTCTACGCTCTTGATCTTGCCACGAATCTCTTTGCCTACTGCCATGAGTCCTTACTCCTTCCGGTCACCGGCAGCGCTTTCAGCAAGCGCTGCCGGATCCTTCATTTCAATTAGAATGCGCCGGACTTTTTGAAATCAGCAATGGCGGCCGCGAGTGCTGCGTCGGCGTCCTTGTCCAGTTGCTTGGTTTCTTCGATCTTCGACAGGAGCGCCGGCTGCTTGGTCTTCAGGTAGCCATGCAGGCCGCTCTCGAATGCCAGCACTTGCTTGACTTCGATGTCGTCGAAATAGCCCTTGTTGACGGCGTACAGCGAAGCGGCCATCAGCGACACCGGCAGCGGCGAGAACTGCGGCTGCTTCAGCAGTTCGGTCACGCGTGCACCGCGGTCCAGCTGCTTGCGGGTCGATTCGTCCAGGTCCGATGCGAACTGCGCGAACGCAGCCAGTTCACGGTACTGGGCCAGGTCGGTACGGATACCGCCCGACAGGTTCTTGATGACCTTGGTCTGGGCTGCGCCACCGACGCGCGAGACCGAGATACCGGCGTTGATCGCAGGACGGATACCGGCGTTGAACAGCGAGGTCTCCAGGAAGATCTGGCCGTCGGTAATCGAAATCACGTTGGTCGGCACGAAGGCCGAGACGTCGCCCGCCTGGGTTTCGATGATCGGCAGTGCGGTCAGCGAGCCGGTCTTGCCGGTCACGGCGCCGTCGGTAAACTTCTCGACGTAGTCGGCGTTCACGCGTGCTGCGCGCTCGAGCAGACGGCTGTGCAGGTAGAACACGTCGCCTGGGTAAGCTTCGCGGCCTGGTGGGCGGCGCAGCAGCAGCGAGATCTGGCGGTAGGCAACAGCCTGCTTCGACAGGTCGTCGTACACGATCAGCGCGTCTTCGCCGCGGTCGCGGAAGTATTCTCCCATCGCGCAGCCCGAGTAGGCCGAGATGTACTGCATGGCGGCCGATTCCGACGCCGATGCTGCGACAACAATGGTGTACTCCATCGCGCCGTGCTGTTCCAGCGAACGCACGATGTTCTTGATGGTCGAAGCCTTCTGGCCGATTGCGACGTACACGCAGGTTACGCCCTGGCCCTTCTGGTTGATGATCGCGTCGACTGCGACAGCCGATTTACCGGTCTGGCGGTCGCCGATGATCAGCTCGCGTTGGCCGCGGCCGATCGGCACCATCGCGTCGATCGACTTGATGCCGGTCTGCATAGGCTGCGACACGGATTCGCGGGCGATGACGCCTGGCGCGATCTTTTCGATCGGGGCGGTCAGCTTGGCGTCGATCGGGCCCTTGCCGTCGATCGGCTGGCCCAGAGCGTTGACCACGCGGCCACGCAGTTCAGGACCGATCGGCACTTCCAGGATGCGGCCGGTGGTCTTGACGGTGTCGCCTTCCGAGATGTGCTCGTACGAGCCCAGGATGACCGAGCCGACCGAGTCGCGCTCGAGGTTCATCGCCAGACCGAAGGTGTTGCCCGGGAATTCCAGCATCTCGCCCTGCATCACGTCCGACAGACCATGGATGCGGCAGATACCGTCGGCGACGGAGATCACCGTGCCTTGATTGCGAACGTCAGCCGAACCTTCGAGGCCCTGGATCCGGCTCTTGATCAGTTCGCTGATTTCAGATGAATTAAGTTGCATGAGTGCTAACTCCTAATAGTTTCTTGATGCGTAGGGCAAGGGCGAGAGGCGCCGGAGAATCGTGCGATGGGTCGCTTACGACACCAGCGCAACATGCATCTGTTGCAGCTTGGCGCGTACCGAGGTATCGAGCACTTCATCACCAACCACCACGCGCACACCACCGATCAGCGACGGATCGACGGTCACCGTTGGGTTGAGCTTGCGGCCGAATTTCTTTTCCAGCGTACCGACCAGCTGCGCGGTTTGCGCGTCGGTCAGGTCAAAGGCGCTGAAGATGGTCGCGTCGGCAGCACCTGCCTGCGCGTTCTTCAGTTCCTGGAACTGCGCGCCGATCTGCGGCAGCAGGCTGATGCGGCCGTTTTCGGCCAGCATCGCCAGGAAGTTCGACGCCTCCGGGGTCACCGGCGACTTCACCAGCGAGGTCAGCGTAGCGACCAGGTCGGTTGCGGTCAGTTTCGGATTGGCGGCAAACGCCTGCACATCAGGGTTGGCGCCGACTTGTGCCAGTTCGGACACGAGTTCGGACCAGGCTGCCATGTTGCCCGATTGGGCAACGCGGAACAGCGCTTCGGCGTAGGGACGGGCGACGGTTGCGAGTTCAGCCATGATTACAGCTCGGCCGACAGTTGCGACAGCAGGGCGGCGTGCGCTTCTGCGTTCACTTCGCGCTTCAGGATCTGCTCGGCGCCTTGCACTGCCAGAGCGGCCACCTGGCCACGCAGTTCTTCGCGCACGCGCGTTACTTGCTGCTCGGCGTCGGCCTTGGCGTTGGCGACGATACGGGCGGCTTCTTCAGCGGCGGTCTTCTTGGCTTCGTCGATGATCAGCGCGGCGCGCTTTTCGGCGTCGGCGATGCGCTTCTGGCCTTCGTCACGGGCGCCGGCCAGTTCGGCCTGCACACGCTTTTCGGCGGCGGCCAGGTCGGCCTTGCCGCGGTCTGCAGCAGCCAGACCATTCGCGATCCTCTCGGCGCGCTCGTCGAGCGCTTTCATCAGTGGCGGCCACACGAATTTCATCGTGAAGAGTGCCAGGACGAGGAAGACGGCGAGCTGTGCAAACAGAGTTGCGTTAAGATCCACGGTTTTTCCCTTCTCACAAAAACGGATGCCGAACCGCGATGGTTCGGCCCTTCAAATCCAGACTGCCCGGCGCTTAGGTCGGGGTGAATGGGTTTGCGAATGCGAACAGCATGGCGATACCAACGCCGATCAGGAATGCCGCGTCGATCAGGCCAGCCAGCAGGAACATCTTGGTCTGCAGGGTGTTCATCAGTTCTGGCTGACGTGCCGAAGCTTCGAGGTATTTACCGCCCATGATAGCGATACCGATACATGCGCCGATAGCGCCGAGGCCGATGATCAAACCGCAAGCCAGTGCAACAAAAGAAACGTCAGTCATGATTACTCCAAAAAGTTAATTTAAAAACAGATTAAAAACTACAACTTCGTTACAACCACTATCTAGTTCGATGCTTGCGGCGCCGATCAGTGGCCTTCGTGGGCCTGACCGAGGTACACCAGCGTCAGCATCATGAAGATGAATGCCTGCAGGAACACGATCAGGATGTGGAAGATCGCCCAGATCGAGCCTGCGATTACGTGGCCGACGAAACCGAAGACGGTGGCGGTCGAACCAAGCAAAGCGATCAATAGGAACAGCAGCTCGCCGGCGAACATGTTGCCGAACAGTCGCATACCGAGCGACACCATTTTTGCTGCGTATTCGATGATGTTCAGCAGCAGGTTGAACGGCGCCATGTAGATGCCGAACGGTGCTGCGAACAGTTCGTGGAGCCAGCCGCCGAAACCCTTGATCTTGATGCCGTAGTACAGCATCAGGATCAGCACGCCCAGCGAAATGCCGATGGTGCCGTTCAGGTCGGCGGTCGGGACCACGCGGTGGTAAGGGAACAGGTGCTCGACGCCGAAATACTTGAAGGCTTCGGAGAACATGTCGACCGGCAGGAAGTCCAGCGAGTTCATCAGGGCGACCCAGACGAACACGGTAAGGGCGGCCGGCGCGATGAAGCTGCGGTCGCCGTGGACGATGGTCTTCGACTGGTTTTCCACCATCTCGACCAGCATCTCGACGGCAGCCTGGAAGCGGCCCGGTACGCCGGCGGTCGCTTTACGCGCCGCCATCCACATGACCAGGCAGCCGATCACGCCCATGGCGATCGACCAGAACAGGGTGTCGTAATGGAGCACGCTGAAGTCGACCGGACCCTGCTGGTGGGTGTTCGACAGGTGGGCCAAGTGGTGTCGGATGTATTCCGACGCGGTTGGCGCAGCGTGGTGCGCGCCTTCTACGGTTGTCGTCGCCATTTTCAGTGCCTAAATAATAAGAATATGTAACTTTTCAGCGCCACGATGAACCCGGCGAGGAGCGCCAGCCAGTTCAGGTCACGGTACAGCCACGCAGTTGCCGCCAGTAGGGCAAGCGTTAAAGCAATTTTTATAAATTCCCAGATGAAAAACGTGAACGGGTTGGTCCCGCCCGGCTGGTGTGCGGCGGCGAACAAGCGCAGCGCCATGATGCCGTTGGGTAAGACGCAACAAATACCGCCCAGTACCGCCGAAAACATCGCAGGCCATCCCCCCAGCAGTGCGGCGATGAGGCCGGCGACAGCTGTTGCGATCAATTGCAGGGAGACCAGGCGCAACATTTTTTTTCTTCTGCCTTGGCCGTTTGAACCGAGTTACGGTGTGGTAATTACATGAATCAGCGGGATTATAAGTTCGTTAGTGCATTTGAGTCAAACGATTCCGGCTGTGCGGTGGTAGTGCGCAAGGGCTTGAAATGTCACATAAATCTTGATAGATCGGCAGGTTTTACGTGCAGTTCGCGGGGCGGAATACGTATGCGGAAAGGGTGCTGCGGAGGGGGATTTACCCGGGGAGAATGGGGTGTTGCAGAGGTTTGGAAGTCGGATGCGGAGGCGGCCTGTGAACCTGGCGCGTAGGGTGGACGGCTTGGCCGTCCACGCGTTCAACTATTGTTGGGTAGATGCGACAGTTGTTTAGGCACCGCACGTAGGATACCGTAGGGTGGGCGCACCGTGCCCACGCGAACGCTCGCGTGAAGTTGCCGCGGAGTTAAGCCAACCATGTTCACAGTTCACGCGTGGGCACAGGGCGCCCACCCTACCCGCTCCACGTCGCTAACTCCGAGCATGTAGCAGTCGGTATTACCAGCCAACCGTTTCGGTTTAGGCACGCAGTCGGGCAAGGACACCTTCGAGCACATCCAGGTTCGAGAAGTCGATGATCATCTGCCCCTTCCCCTTCGGCCCCATCTTGAACATGACCGGCGTCGCCAGCTTGTCGGACAGTTCCTCTTCCAGCCGCACGATGTCGCCCGACTTTTCCTTCTGGCGCGCGGCGGCGGCCGGGGCGTTCTGCTCCTCGATCGCACGCGCCA
The DNA here is from genome assembly GCF_030411995.1 of Massilia sp. YIM B02769. Classification (GTDB taxonomy): domain Bacteria; phylum Pseudomonadota; class Gammaproteobacteria; order Burkholderiales; family Burkholderiaceae_D; genus Telluria. The sequence continues at coordinate 318,431 of NZ_JASNRC010000001.1, read as the reverse complement.
CCAGCTTCTCGGTCTCGCGCACCGACAGGCGCTTGGCCACCACCTGCGTGGCCAGGGCGATCTGGCTGGCGTTATCCACAGACAGCAGCGCACGTGCATGGCCCATGTCGATATCGCCTGCCATCAGCATGGTCTGCACCGGTCCGGCCAGGTTCACCAGGCGCAGCAGGTTCGACACCGCGCTGCGCGAGCGGCCGACCGCGCCCGCCGCCTGTTCATGGGTGAAATCGAAATCCGAGATCAATCGTGCGATGCCCTGCGCTTCTTCGAGCGGGTTCAGGTCTTCGCGCTGCATGTTCTCGATCAGGGCCATCGCGGCGGCGGCCTGGTCGTCGACTTCGCGCACCAGCACCGGGATCTCGTCCAGCCCGGCCAGCTGCGCCGCGCGGAAGCGGCGTTCGCCGGCGATGATCTCGTAGCGCCCGCCCTCGACCGGACGCACCAATACCGGCTGCATCACGCCCTGGGTCTTGATCGAGGCGGCCAGCTCCTGCAAGGCCCCCTCGTCCATCCGGGTACGCGGCTGGTATTTGCCCGCCTGCAGCTGCGAGATGGCGAGGGTCGATGGTGCGTGGGCCGGCGCCGGCACCGCGTCCAGGTCGCCGCCCAACAATGCATCAAGACCGCGGCCGAGGCCTTTGAATTTCTTGGTAGCCATTTGTAATGATCTCCGCTGGTTACATCGTCTTGATGCGCTCGACCATTTCGGCCCCGAACGCGATATACGCCTGCGCCCCTTTGGACGAAGGATCGAAGGTCACGCCCGGGATGCCGTACGACGGCGCTTCGGCCAGGCGCACGTTGCGCGGGATGATGGTCTTGAAGACCTTGCCGCCGAAGTGCTGCTCCAGTTGCGCCGAGACTTGCTGCGACAGGGTCATGCGCGGATCGAACATCACGCGCAGGAGGCCGATGATCTTCAGGTCGGTGTTCAGGTTGGCGTGCACCTTCTTGATGGTGTTCACCAGATCCGACAAGCCTTCCAGTGCGTAGTACTCGCACTGCATCGGGATGATCACGCCATGCGCGGCGCACAGGCCGTTCAGGGTCAGCATCGACAGCGCCGGCGGGCAATCGACCAGGATGAAGTCGTAGTCCGCATCCACCTTGGCCAGCGCGTTCTTCAGGCGGCGCTCGCGGTTGTCGAGTTCCACCATCTCCACTTCGGCGCCGGCCAGGTCGCGGTTCGCCGGCAGCACATCGAAGCGCCCTGCTTCCGAGCGCACGCGCGCTTCAGTCACTTCCGCCTCGCCCAGCAGCACGTGGTAGGTGGACGCTTCCAGCGTGGCCTTGTTGATCCCCGCTCCCATGGTGGCATTGCCCTGGGGGTCGAGGTCGACCAGCAGCACGCGCTGTTCGAGCTTGGCCAGGCCTGCCGCCAGGTTGACGCTGGTGGTCGTCTTGCCGACGCCACCCTTCTGGTTTGCTACGCAAAATATCTTTGCCATCTATTTCATCCGGTCCTACTTTAATCGATACATATCGTTCATTCCGTTTAAACCGTATAAACGATTTATTCTGTTTAAACGATATATACCGTTTACGTTATTGTTTGTTGGAATCTGATTTTTCGATGAAAACCAGGTGCCGTTCCGCTTCCACTTTCGGCACTTTGATCGGCCTCAATTCCGCTACCTTCCATTCGCTCGGCAGCCGCTCCTGTTCGTCTGGCGGGGCCGTGCCTTTCAAGGCGATGAATTTGCCGCCCTCTTCCAGCAGGTGCCCGGACCAGTTGACGAAATCCGACAGGTCGGCAAAAGCACGCGAAGTGATGACGTCGAAAGGCCCTGCTTTCAGGTCCTGCACCTTCATCGTGTAGACGGTGACGTTTTTCAGGCCCAGTTCCGCCTTTACTTGCGTGAGGAAGGCGGTCTTCTTGTGCACGGTGTCGATCAGGGATACCTGCATGTCCGGGCGTGCAATCGCCAGCACGATGCCCGGTAAACCGCCCCCTGCCCCGACGTCGAGCACGTTTTTCGCGCCCTTGAAGGCGGAAACGGCCGCCAGCGAATCGAGCAGATGGTGGGTCACCATCTGCATCGGGTCGCGCAGCGAGGTCAGGTTGTAGACGCCATTCCACTTCGCCATCAGGGCCAGGTAATCCATGAGTTGCTCGCGCTGGGCGGCCCAGAGCGGCAAATCCATGGCGTCGATGCCGTCGTTCAGCACCGCGGTCAGTTTTTCTCGGTCAAAACCCCTCACTGCGCTGCCTCCTCGGTGGTGCTTGGTGCGCTCGTAAAGCCCTTGGCGCCGCGTTTTTTCAGGTGTACCAGCAGCAGGGAAATCGCCGCCGGCGTCACGCCGGAGATGCGCGAGGCCTGCCCCAGGGTTTCCGGACGCTGTTTATCCAGCTTCTGGCGCACCTCGATCGACAGGGCCGCGATCTCCAGGTAGTCCAGGTTTTCCGGCAATTTCAGGTTCTCGTAGTAGTCGTGACGCTCGACTTCGCGCGCCTGGCGGTCGATGTAGCCCGCGTATTTCAGCTGGATTTCAACCTGTTCCTTGACCGCAGGATCTCCCACGCCAGGGCCGGCGAGCGGCTGTCCTTCCATGCCGTTCATGCTCATCAGGGTGTCGTATTCGACGCCCGGACGGCGCAGCAGATCGGCCAGGTTGTACTCGCGCTCGATCGCCTGCCCCACCACGCGCTCGGACTCGGCGGCGGCCAGGATGCGTGGATTCACCCAGGTCGAACGCAGGCGCTCCAGCTCGCGCGCCACGGATTCGCGCTTGGTCTCGAACGCTTCCCACTGCGCGTCGCCTACCACGCCTAGCTTGCGGCCGATCTCGGTCAGGCGCATGTCGGCATTGTCTTCGCGCAGCGACAGGCGATATTCCGCACGGCTGGTGAACATGCGATAGGGCTCGGCCACACCCTGGGTCGTGAGGTCGTCGACCAGCACGCCGAGGTAGGCTTCCGAGCGGCCCGGGGTCCAGGCCTCTTCGCCCTTGGTTTGCAGCGCGGCGTTCAGGCCGGCGAGCAGGCCCTGGGCTGCGGCTTCCTCGTAGCCGGTGGTGCCGTTGATCTGGCCGGCAAAGAACAGGCCCTTGATGGCGCGGGTTTCGAGCGTCGATTTCAGGCCGCGCGGGTCGAAATAATCGTATTCGATGGCGTAACCCGGTCTCAAGATAAAGGCGTTTTCCATGCCCTTCATCGAGCGCACCAGGGCCAGCTGCACGTCGAATGGCAGGCTGGTCGAGATCCCGTTCGGGTAGAACTCGTTGGTCGTCAAGCCTTCCGGCTCCAGGAAGATCTGGTGCGATTCCTTGGAGGCGAAGCGGTGGATCTTGTCTTCGATCGACGGGCAGTAACGCGGGCCGACGCCTTCGATGACGCCGGTGTACATCGGGCTACGGTCCAGGCCGTTGCGGATGATGTCGTGGGTCTGGGCATTCGTGTGCGTGACCCAGCACGGCACCTGTTTCGGGTGCATGGCGGCGTTGCCCATGTACGAGAACACCGGGACCGGATCGAGGTCGCCCGGCTGCTCGGCCAGCACGGAGAAGTCGATGCTGCGGCCATCGATGCGTGGCGGCGTGCCGGTTTTCAGGCGGCCCTGCGGCAGCTTGAGTTCCTTCAAACGGGCGGACAGGGACAAGGCTGGCGGGTCGCCGGCGCGGCCAGCCGAGTAGTTTTGCAGGCCGACGTGGATCTTCCCGTCCAGGAAAGTACCTGCCGTCAGCACGACAGCACGGGCGCGGAACTGCAGGCCGATCTGGGTCACGGCGCCAACCACGCGGTCGCCCTCCACCATCAGGTCGTCCACAGCCTGCTGGAACAGCCACAGATTCGGCTGGTTTTCCAGGCGCGAACGGATCGCCTGCTTGTACAGGATGCGGTCGGCCTGGGCGCGCGTCGCACGCACAGCCGGGCCTTTCGAGGAGTTCAGGATGCGGAACTGGATGCCGGACTCGTCGGTGGCAATCGCCATCGCGCCGCCCAGGGCGTCGACTTCCTTGACCAGGTGGCCCTTGCCGATGCCGCCGATCGAAGGGTTGCAGGACATCTGACCCAGGGTCTCGATGTTGTGGGTGAGGAGCAGCGTCTTCTGCCCCGTGCGCGCAGACGCAAGCGCAGCCTCGGTACCGGCATGGCCGCCGCCGACGACGATGACGTCGAATTCAGTTGGAAATAGCATGATGAGATAGGTGGAGCGAGAAACTAATCTCGGGTGTCAATGCGGAGTATAGGATCGGATTATAGAAGCATTTCCTTGCTCAGACTCAGCGAGGGCCGAAAACACGACGGTTTTTGTTTCACGTGGAACACAGCTGGACGAAGTGTCATCGTTGTTTCACGTGAAACAAAAAGAAAAACTTCTACGTTCAGCCATGAAAAAAGCCGGGCGAACCCGGCTTTTGTTCCACGTGAAACAACACAGCTCAACGTTTAGCTGAACCATCTGACGATGGCATCGAAGCCTGTCTTGACGATCAAGACCGAGACCACGACGAGGAACAATTTACGTACAAAGGCACTGCCGTGTTGGATCGCTAGCCTGGTACCGACCAGCGAACCGGCGATCTGACACACCGCCATCATCAGACCCAGCTGCCAGATCAGGTGACCGCTGTAACCGAACCACATCAGTGCCGACAGGTTGCAGGCCATGTTGACGATCTTGGCTGCCGCCGACGCACTGAGGAAGTCGAAGCCAAAGAAACGCACGTACAGGAAGATCAGGAAACTGCCGGTGCCGGGACCGAAGAAGCCGTCGTAGAAACCGATGGCGGCGCCCATGCCGATCGCCCACCAGCGTTCCGCCGAACCGCTGTGCACCGGCGCATGCACCGAACCCAGGTCTTTCTTGCGGAAGGTATAGATCGCCACCGCCAGCAGGATCAGCGGCAGCAGGCTGCGCACGAAGTCGCCGGGTACGCGCGTCACGGTCCAGGCGCCGACAAACGACAAGGCGAAAGCCGCCAGGGCCGCCGGCGCCGCCGCGCTCCACGCCACCCGTACACGCTGGGCATATTTCACGGCCGCCGCACCGGTACCGAAGATACTGGCCAGCTTGTTGGTGCCCAGCAGTGTCGCCGGCACTTCCTTGGGCAAGACGGAAAAGATCGCCGGCACCTGGATCAGCCCGCCACCACCGACCACCGCATCCACCAGCCCTGCCAGGAAGGCCGCGCCGCCCAGCCATACGAAGTCAATCATCACTGCTCTCGAAACTTGGAAAAGCGAAATTGTACGCATGTTTGCAGGCGGCTGTGGCCGCTGGCCTACTGCCGCTGCCCGGCCGTTCTGGTGTAAGCTAATCGGACAACAACACCCTGGATGAGACCATGACTGCCTTTGCTTTCAGCACCGTTGCCAACATCGTTTCCGAACCCGGGGCCGCGGCCCGCCTCGGCGAAATCGTCCGCGAGCGCTTTCCCGGTCCGCGCCGCGCACTGGTTGTCACCGACGCAGGCTTCCTGCGCACCGGCTTGGCCGAACTGCCCTGCCTGGATTTGCAGCGCAACGGTTTCAGGGTCAGCGTGTACTCCGGCGTGGTGGCCGACCCGCCGGAAGACGTGGTCATGGACGCCGTGCGCTTTGCCCAGCAACACGATGTCGACCTGGTCGTCGGCCTCGGCGGCGGCAGCTCGATGGACGTCGCGAAACTGATCGCCATCCTCGCGACCGGCGAGCAGCAACTGGCCGACATCTACGGCATCGGCAAGGTCAGCGGCAAACGCCTGCCGCTGGTGCAGGTGCCGACCACCGCCGGCACCGGTTCCGAAGTGACGAACATCGCCATCGTCACCACCGGCGCCACCACCAAGATGGGCGTGGTCGCACCCCAGCTCTATGCCGACCTCGCCATCCTCGATGCGACCCTGACCCTGGGATTGCCGGCCATGGTCACCGCCGCCACCGGCATCGACGCCATGGTCCACGCCATCGAGGCCTATACCAGCAAGCACAAGAAAAACCCGCTGTCCGACACCCTCGCCCGCCAGGCGCTGGACCTGCTGTCGAAGAACCTGATCCCCGCCTGCGAAAACGGCAGCCGGCTCGAAGTACGCCAGGCCATGCTGCTCGGCGCCTGCCTGGCCGGCCAGGCATTTTCGAATGCGCCGGTCGCGGCCGTGCATGCGCTGGCTTATCCGGTGGGCGGCATCTTCCATGTGCCGCACGGTTTGTCGAACTCGCTGGTCTTGCCGCATGTGCTGCGCTTCAATGCGCCCGAGGCGGCGCCGCTGTATGCCGAGCTGGCGGCGATCGCCGTGCCGCAGGCGAGCGGCAGCGCAGAAGCGCGTACCGAAGCCTTGATCGCGGCAATGCAGCAGACGGCCCGCATCACCGGCATCCAGACGACGCTGCAACAGGTAGGGATTGCGGAGAGCGACCTGGACCGTCTGGCGGATGACGCCATGCTCCAGACGCGCTTGCTGGGGAATAATCCGCGCAACCTGACGCGTGCGGATGCGCGGGCGATCTACGCCGCCGCGCTGTAAAAGATCAGACGGACGCTGCCGCGGCAGGCTGCGGCACGGCCGCAAAGAAATCGAGCAGCAGCGCATTCAGGCGATCGGCCGCCGTCAGCTGCAGCCAGTGGTCGGCGCCATCGATGCGCTCGAAACGGAAGCCGCCTGTCGCGTATTGCGCCGAGTCTCGCATCTGCTCTTCGGTCAGCGCCACGTCGCGGCTGCTCCACACCCCCATCACCGGCACCGAGACCGGATCGGCCTTCCCACCTGGCAGCATCATGCGCGGCACATTCGCGCGGTAATAGTTCAGCGCTGCCGTCAGGCGGCCCGGCTCGCGCAGGCTGCGGCGCCAGACATCGTATTGCGTCGGTTCCTTGGTGAAGTTACGCATCGCATGGAAGTCGTTGAAGCTCAGCGATTGCTCGGGCAGGAAAGGCACCATGAACCACAGCATGTAGCTGCTGCGCAGGCGCTGCATGATGCCGGCGCGCGCGAACGCGGCCGGGTGGCCGACCGACAGCGCCACATATTGCGTGAAGCGTTCCGGCGCACGCATGCACAGCAGCCAGCCGATCAATGCGCCCCAGTCGTGGCCGACCAGGCGCGCCTCCTGGATGCCGAGCTGGTCGAGCAGCGCCAGCATGTCGTCGCAGATGTATCTGGTGCGATAGGCCGACACGGCCGTCGGCGCATCGGTCTGGCCGTAACCGCGCATGTCGGGCACGATCACGCGGTAGCCGGCGTTCACCAGCGGGCCGACCTGCTTGCGCCAGACCAGATGGGTATCGGGGAAGCCGTGCATCAGCAGCACGGCCGGCCCCTCCCCCGCAGTCATGACATGCATGCGTAAGCCGTTCACGCTCAGAATCTGCGAGGTTTCCTTCATGGACACTCCTTATGCAATTTCCCTGTCGGCATTCACGACACTCGGCTTCATTGTGCCCGGCTTCGCACGAGCACGGCGCTCGAACAGCGCGCCGATTTCGCCGACGATGCCGCGGCGGAACAGCAGCACGCAAACGATGAAGATCAGGCCGGTGACCATGCCCACCGATTCGCCCAGCGACGAGAACCATTCGATGCCGGTGGTCTCGGCCAGTGCCGTGCCGACGTCGCCCAGCTTGTTTTCCAGCGCCACGATGATGAAGGCGCCGATGATCGGACCGGCCATCGTGCCCATGCCGCCGACCAGGGTCATCAGCACGACCAGGCCCGACATGGTCCAGTGCACGTCGGTCAGGGTCTCGAAGCCCAGCACCAGGGTCTTGGTGGCGCCGGCCAGGCCGGTCAGTGCAGCCGACAGGACAAAGGCAAGCAGCTTGTAACGGTCGGCGTCGTACCCCAGCGAAATGGCGCGCGGCTCATTTTCCTTGATGGCCTTCAGCACCTGGCCGAACGGCGAATGCACGGTGCGCACGATCAGGGCGAAGCCGAGCACGAAGATCGCCAGCACCACATAGTACAAAGTCAGGTCGCTCGACAGATCGATCAGGCCCAGCAACTTCCCGCGCGGCACGCCCTGCAGGCCATCCTCGCCGTGCGTATAGGGGCTGCGCAGCGCGGCGAAGTACACCATCTGCGCCAGCGCCAGCGTGATCATCGAGAAGTAGATGCCCTGGCGGCGGATCGCCAGCGAACCGATCACCAGCCCCAGCACGGCGCTGGCCGCGACGCCGGCCAGGATGCCGAGTTCGGGCGACAGGCCGACATTCGCCAGCAGGTGGCCGGTGACGTAACCCGCGCTGCCGAAGAAGGCGGCATGCCCGAACGACAGCAGCCCGGTGAAGCCGATCAGCAAGTTGAAGGCGCAGGCGAACAGGGCAAAGCACAGCAGCTTCATCAGGAACACCGGGTAGCCGAAGAACGGCGCCGCCAGTGCAATGGCAAAGGCGATCGCGTACAGGATTTTCTTGTTCATGCTTACTTCTCCTTCCCGAACAGGCCGGCCGGGCGCAGCAGCAGCACGATGACCATCACCACGAAGACCACCACCTCGGAACCTTCCGGATAAAAGACCCGGGTCAGGCCTTCGATCACGCCCAGCATCAGGCCGGTGACGATGGAGCCGAGGATGGAACCCATGCCGCCGATCACGACCACGGCGAAGACGACGATGATCAGGTTCGAGCCCATCAGCGGCGTGACGTTGATTACCGGTGCGGCCAGCACACCGGCCAGGCCGGCCAGCGCGACGCCGAAGCCATAGGTCAGCGTGACCATGCGCGGCACGTTGATGCCGAAGGCTTCGACCAGTTTCGGGTTCTCGGTGCCGGCGCGCAGGTAGGCGCCGAGGCGGGTCTTTTCGATCACGAACCAGGTGCCGAGGCAGACCACCAGCGAGCAGCCGACCACCCAGGCGCGGTAGTTCGGCAGGATCATGAAGCCGAGGTCGGTGGCGCCGGCCAGTTGCTCGGGCACGTCCAGGGTCTGGCCAGAGACGCCGAAGAAGGAGCGGAACACGCCTTCCAGCAGCAGCGTGATGCCGAAGGTCAGCAGCAGCCCATACAAATGGTCGAGTTTATAGAGCCAGCGCAGCATGGTCTTCTCGACCGCGATGCCGAAGGCGCCGACGACGAGCGGTGCGAGCACCAGCATCATCCAGTAGTTCAGCTCGTAGTTATTGACGCCGATGAAGGCGATAAAGGCGCCCATCATGTACAGGGCGCCGTGGGAAAAGTTGATGACGTTCAGCAGGCCGAAGATAACGGCCAGGCCGAGCGAGAGCATCGCGTAGAAGGAGCCGTTGACCAGCCCCAGCAGCAGCTGGGACATCAGGGCTTGCAGGGGGACTCCGAAGATTTCCATAGGCACCAGGGGTAAAGTCGGATAGGGGTCATGCAGATACTGTCGGCGCGCATGCGTGGTATTGGCCAACATAGCGCCGGGTATTGCGAACGTCCATTGAACGCGTGGGCACGGGGCGCCCACCCTACGTACATCCAGGCCACTGGCTTAAAACAGGTAGGGTGGGCGCCCTGTGCCCACGCGTTCAAATCACGTTTGCGACAACGCGACGTTCAATCGATATGACTTACTTCCACGCCGCGCACTTGGTCTCGGCCTTGGTCGTGTACGCCTGATCGCCCGGAATCGTCGACACGACCTTGTAGTAATCCCACGGCCCTTTCGATTCCTTCGGCGTTTTCACCTGCATCAGGTACATGTCGTACACCATGCGGCCGTCCGGACGGATCACGCCGTTCTTGGCGAACATGTCGTTGATCTTGGTCGCCTTCAGGTGTTCCATGATCTTGGTCGAATCGTCGGTGCCGGTTGCCTTCACCGCGTTCAGGTAGTTGGTGGTCGCCGAGTAGTCGGCCGCCTGCAGCATCGACGGCTGCTTCTTCATCTTGGCAAAGTAGCGCTTCGACCAGGCGCGGGTGTCGGCGTTCTGGTCCCAGTACCAGCCGTCGGTCAGGTACATGCCCTGTGTCGTTTTCAGGCCCAGGGTGTGGACGTCGTTGATGAACACCAGCAGGCCGGCGATCTTCATTTTCGAGGTCAGGCCGAACTCGTTGGCGGCCTTGATCGAGTTGATGGTGTCGCCGCCGGCGTTTGCCAGGCCCAGCACCTGGGCTTTCGAGGATTGCGCCTGCAGCAGGAAGGACGAGAAGTCCGAGGCCGACAGCGGATGCTTCACGCTGCCCAGCACAGTGCCGCCGTTCTTTTTCACGACGGCCGTGGTGTCGCCTTCGAGCGACTGGCCGAAGGCGTAGTCGGCGGTGAGGAAGTACCAGCTCTTGCCGCCCTGCTTCAGCACGGCCGAACCGGTGCCGCGCGCCAGCGCCACGGTGTCGTAGGCGTAGTGCACGGTGTAGGGCGAGCATTGTTCGTTGGTCAGTTGCGCGGTGCCGGCGCCGATCGAGATGAAGACTTTCTTCTTCTCGGCTGCGACCTTCGCCATCGCCAGGCTGGCGCCGGAGTTGGTGCCGCCGATCAGCATGTCGACGCCCTGCTGGTCGAACCATTCGCGCGCTTTCGAGGCGGCGATGTCCGGCTTGTTCTGGTGGTCGGCGACCATGAACTGGATCTTCTTGCCGTTCACGGCGCCGCCCAGGTCGGCGATCGCCATGCGCACGGCTTCGGCGCCGCCGTTGCCGTCGACGTCGGAATAGACGCCGGACAGGTCGGTGATCATGCCGATCTTGATGGTGTCGCCGCTGATCTGGGCGTGCGCAGGAAGAGCAAGGCCTGCGGTGGCGAATGCGGCGGCGGTGGCGAGGGCGAGGGTTGTGCGTTTCATCTTGTCTCCGTTGTTGTATGTGAAGCGTTGAAGCATGAAAGCGTAAAAAGCTGCCCGGGTGGTCTAGACTCCGAGCAGTTCGGTGAGGACGGGCATGCGTGCGTCGAGTTCGCTTGATGCGATGGTCTCGACGATCTGCCCGTGCTCGACCACGTGGAACCGGTCCGCCAGCGGTGCGGCGAAGCGGAAATTCTGTTCGACCATGACGATCGTGTAGCCCTTGTTCTTGAGCGTCGTGATCATGCGCGCCAGGGTCTGCACGATGACCGGCGCCAGTCCTTCCGAGATTTCGTCGAGCAGCAGCAGGCGCGCGCCGGTGCGCAGGATGCGCGCCACCGCCAGCATCTGCTGCTCGCCGCCCGACAGGCGCGTGCCCTGGCTGTGGCGGCGCTCGTACAAATTCGGGAACATCTCGTAGATCTCGTCGAGCGACATCGCGGTGCCGGCCTTCGGTAATACCGGCGGCAGCAGCAGGTTTTCCTCGGCCGACAGCGAAGCGAAGATGCCGCGCTCTTCCGGGCAATAACCGACGCCGAGGTGGGCGATGCGGTGGGTCGGCATGCCGATCGACTCGACGCCGTTGACCTTGATCGAGCCGGTGCGGCGCCCGGTCAGGCCCATGATGGCGCGCAGCGTGGTGGTACGCCCTGCCCCGTTGCGGCCCAGCAGGGTCACGACTTCGCCCTGCGCCACCGTGAAGCCGATGTCGTGCAGGATGTGCGATTCGCCGTACCAGGCCTGCAGGTTGCGAATGTCAAGCGCTGCCGTCATCCATGTGCTCCTTCGAGTTCGCCATCGGCCGTGCCCATGTAGGCCTGCATCACTTGCGGGTTTTTCGAGACCTCGGCATAGCTGCCTTCGGCCAGCATGGCGCCGCGCTGCAACACCGAGATGCGGTCGCAGATGCCGGAGACGACGTTCATGTTGTGTTCGACCATCAGGATGGTGCGGCCCGCCGAGACCTTCTTGATCAGCTCGGTCACGCGGTGGACGTCTTCGTGGCCCATGCCCTGGGTCGGTTCGTCGAGCAGCATCAATTCCGGTTCCATCGCCAGCGTGGTGGCGATCTCGAGTGCGCGCTTGCGGCCGTAGGGCAGGTCGGCGGTGACGGTGTCGGCGAAGCTTTCCAGGTCGACCTCGGCCAGCAGCGCCATCGCGCGTTCGTTCAGGCGGTCGAGCGAACTTTCGCTGCGCCAGAAGTGGAAGCTGGTGCCGAGCCCGCGCTGCAAGCCGATGCGCACATTCTGCAGCACGGTCAGGTGCGGGAAGACGGCGGAAATCTGGAAGGAACGGATGATGCCCATGCGCGCGATCTGCGCGGGTTTCAGGCCCGTGATGTCTTTGCCGTTGAACAGGATCTGGCCTGACGACGGGATCAGGAACTTGGTGAGCAGGTTGAAACAGGTGGTCTTGCCGGCGCCGTTCGGACCGATCAGGGCGTGGATATGGCCACGCTGCACCTGCAGGTCGACGCCATTGACGGCAGTGAAACCCTTGAACTCCTTGGTGAGGCGCTTAGTCTCAAGAATGACGTCTGTCATTGTGTCTCCGGTACGTTTTACACGTGCTGCCTCGAGAACCGCTGGGTCTATCTTTGTAGACTCTTAATAGATATTACACAGAAGAGTTGTGGCCCACAATACAACACGGCCTTTGTGCACCGCTGCACAGGCTGGGTAGTTTTGCGCACCCGGTGTGCATATTTGCACGGTTGGGTCGGATGTTTCGCGGTGCGGACGGAATATCAGAAAACCAGTGATATATGCACTTTGACGGTGCGTTAGTCGTACGGTGGGCACTCCGTGCCCACGCGGTTACGTGCGCATGCTTGCACCTGCGGCCGCGATTGATCGCCCACCAGCTCCACCGCCAGTCGCCTCATTTGCACGAGATGGCCTGGCGAGACACCGCGAGCGACAAGTCTCTGCCCACGTCTATCGGAGATGCACGTAACAGCGTGGGCACGGAGTGCCCACCGTACCTTGTTCAGCTAGTGGCAATCTTCACGCCGTCGTTAACGCGCCCGCCCGCTTCACGATCATCTCCGCCGCCTTTTCCGCAATCATCAAGGTCGGCGAATTCGTATTCCCCGACGTAATGAACGGCATGATCGACGCATCCACCACGCGCAAGCCCTCCACTCCGATCACGCGCAATTCGCTGTCGACCACCGCCTGCGGATCCTCGCGCCGCCCCATGCGGCAGGTCCCCACCGGATGAAAAATCGTGGTCCCGATCAGCCCCGCCGCCTCCGCCAGTTCTTCCTCGGTGCGGTAATGCGGCCCCGGCTTGAACTCTTCCGGACGGTATTGCGCCAATGCCGGCGCCGCCACGATGCGCCGGGTCAGCGCCAGTGCCTGCGCCGCCGTGCGCCGGTCGGCATCCGTGCTCAAATAATTCGGCGTGATCTTCGGCGCCGCGTAACTGTCGTTCGAGGCAATCCGCACATGCCCGCGCGAGGTCGGCCGCAGATTGCACACGCTCGCCGTAAATGCCGGAAAACCGTGCAGCGGATCGCCGAACTTTTCCAGCGACAGCGGCTGCACGTGGTACTGCAGGTTCGGCGTCGCTTCGTCGGCATGCGAACGCGCAAACGCACCCAGCTGCGACGGCGCCATCGACATCGGCCCGCTGCGGAACAACGCGTACTCCATGCCGATCTTCATCTTGCCGAACCAGTTCGCGGCCGACGTATTCAGCGTCTTCACGCCCGTCACCTTGTAGACCATGCGCAGCTGCAGATGGTCTTGCAGGTTCTCGCCGACACCCGGCAAATCGACAAGCGGCGCAATGCCGTGGCGCTGCAAACTCGCCGCCGCCCCGATACCCGACAATTGCAGGATATGCGGCGAACCGATCGCCCCCGCCGCCAGCAAGGTTTCGCGATGCGCGGTGGCAGTGAAGGCACGCCCGCCGCCGGTGAACTGCACGCCACGGCAGACCTTGCCGCCCTCGCCTTCCTCGATCAGCAGACGTTCCACGTGGCAGCCCGTCATGATGGTGAGGTTGGTGCGCTGGGCCGCCGGTTTCAGGAAGGCTTTCGCCGTGTTCAGGCGGATGCCACGGCGCTGGTTGACTTCGAAATACGAGGAACCGGCGTTGTCGCCGGTATTGAAATCCTCGACCTTCTCGATGCCGACCTCTGCCGCCGCATCGCGGAAGGCATCCAGGATCTTCCACGACAGACGCTGCTTTTCCACGCGCCACTCGCCGCCGGCGCCATGCAGTTCGCTGGCCCCGCGGTAATGGTCTTCGCTCTTTTTAAACAGCGGCAGCACCTCGTTCCAGCGCCAGGAATCGTCGCCGCATGCATCGGCCCAGCGCTCATAGTCGCCCTTCTGGCCGCGCATGTAGATCATGCCGTTGATCGAGGAACTGCCGCCGAGTACTTTCCCGCGCGGATAGATCAGCGCCCGTCCGCCCAGGCCCGGGTCGGGTTCAGTATTGAACAGCCAATCGGTGCGCGGGTTGCCGATGCAGTGCAGGTAGCCGACCGGGATATGGATCCACAGGTAATCGTCGCGCGCGCCTGCTTCGATCAGCAGCACGTTGACGTCCTTGTTGCGGGTCAGGCGATTCGCCAGTACGCAGCCCGAGGTGCCGCCGCCGACGATGATGTAGTCGTATTCTCCAGCCGATTCCACGCAGGGTCTCCTGTCAGGACTGCAGTTCGGATGCCAATAGTTCGATCAATTGTTTAGCCGGCATGGGCCGCGCGCGTGCCACGCCGGTACCGGCCCAGAGCGACATCAGCTCGGTGTCGTTGTTCTTGGCGGCCGCTGCGCGGATGCTGCCGGTCAGCGCATTCTGGACGGGGTAAGGCGGCACTTGCGCTTCCACCGATGCCATCTGGCGCATGAAGCGGTTCTCGATACCGCGCGCGTAGCGGCCGGAAAAGCTGCGCGTCTGGCGGGTCGGCTGGCCTTCGGCCTCGATCAGTCGTTGCTTGTAGGCCGGGTGGATGCCGGACTCGTCGGTGACGAGGAAGGCCGTGCCCATCTGCACCGCCGAGGCGCCCAGCGCCAGCGCTTGGCGGATGTCGGCGCCGTTCATGATGTTGCCGGCGGCGATGACGGGAATGCTTACCGCCTGCGCCACGGCCGGCCAGAGTTCGTGGGCAGTGAGAGTCGCGTCTTCCTGGCGGCCGATGAAGGTGCCGCGGTGGCCGCCTGCCTCGATGCCGGAGGCGATCACGGCGTCGGCGCCGATGCTTTGCCAGGCCAGCGCTTCCTCGACCGTGGTGACGGTGCCGATCGTCAGGATGCCGGCCGCATGCAGGCGCTCGACCTGGACGGCGTCGAGGATGCCGAAGGTGAAGCTGGCGGCGGCTGGGCGGAGTTCGAGCAGCGTGTCGAACTGGGCGTCGAAGTCTTCGCACCATTGCTTCGGCTGGGGCAATTCGGTCCAGCCCAGGCTTTCCCAGACCGGGCGCAGGAGTTCGGCGCCTTGCCGGATTTCGTCAGGGGAAGGCGTGGGGGTGCGCTGGACGAAGAAATTCAGGAGGAAGGGCTGGGTGGTGAGACCGCGGATGCGCTCGACCGCGGTGCGCAGGGCGGCCGGGGCGAGCAGCGAGCCGGCGAAGGAACCGAGGGCGCCGGCATTCGACACGGCAGCCACCAGCTCGGGCGTGGTGGCGCCGCCGGCCATCGGACCCTGGATGATCGGCAGCTTGAACAGCGAACTGAACTCCATACGGCATCCTTCCGCAAAACGATTCAATTAAGCAAAGCTTACCAGATCGCAAAACGGGTGGCGGAAATGTGGTTGGCGATATTAGTTCCCGCCTGATTAGCTAGCAGCTTGGATTTGGCCTGCGGCCAAAACCGTAGGGTGGGCACTCCGTGCCCACGCGTGACCAATGCAAACCTGCGGCCTGTCAAACAGGGGCTCAGCCTTTAACGTCGAACCTGGCCCGAAACGTTATCGGTTTGCTTCTGGAACTTGCAACGCTCATCACACAATGCGTCTATAGCGCCCGCCGCCGATGACGCGACGTTCCGCGTGGGCACGGGGTGCCCACCCTACAGGAGCATTCTCCCTGGCTCAATCAGACGCCAACGATCAGAAGCTGTTATTCAACCCAATCCACACCCGGCGCCCATCGCCGACCGTGTTGTAGGACGATGAAGTGCGCGCCGGCCTGGCAGCGCAATTGCGGCACGACGACCTGGCGGTAATGGAAACGCGGCCCACCTTGTCGCCGGCCCGCTACCATTGCGGCGAATGCATTTTCGATGCCGAACAACGCCGGCTGTTCGGCACACAAGACACCGCGATTTCAACCAGCCTCGGCTACTGGAAACGGCCTGGGGCGTTGGCTATGTCCCGGCAGCGGACGTGGTCCTGACCTGATCGTCGTTGGCTGCGCACCTGTCCCATGGATGTGCTCCACCCAGCACTTCCTGGAAACAGACGCGTACAGCCACGGCGCAGCCTTGCCGGACCCTGCATGTCAGTTCAGAGCAGCAAGCTTACCAGATCGTAAACGATACGCCAGAGGGCCAAGTGTGGATAAACTTCTTGATATCCACAGGAACGGTTTGTGCAAAAACGCGGCTTTTTCCACGCTCACGATTTTTGTCCAGATTTGCCACCAAGAACATACAGCGCCAAACCACTGGCTTATACCGTGCGTAAACAACTGATTTTTTGTCTGTTAACAGGCTTATCCACAGAAAGTGGCAGTTGTTAACACTACTACTATCCTTGTATACAGATTTTGGTTGTAAACCTGAGGTGCTGCGCGCTGTGCGGCCGAAAATTTTTTTTTCGTTCGATGCCTCATCTGTTGGCTGGAAGCCGCACTTCCGGCTTGGCCATGTCATGGACTGGTTCGCCACATCCGAAAACCGCTCGCGCTCGCTGGCTGCAGGCTGGCAGCGACAACCCGCACGCACCAGCTGGCGTCGACTGTGGACAAACCCATGCATATCCACAGGAACGAATGTGCAGAACGACTGCCTTCCGCACGCTTCCGAAATTTGTACAAGATCGGTGCAAGCCAGACGCAAGGTTTGTCCAGCACATCCGAAAGCGCGTAAACCGTTGACGTTGTGAAGAAAAACGACTTTATCCACAGTTGAAGAGGCGTTTACTACTACTACCAACTTTATATATACCTACTTATTAAGAAGATGATGTACGCAAACGGTCGGGAAAAAGCCATTTGAAGGCTTCGCCATGCTGCAAGCGCTATCGAAATTCAACGGATGAATTGTTCGGCAGAAAGTCACGAAGTCGCGCGCGTTGTCGACTACGGAAACGAAAGTGGTTGGCGGCAACCGCTTGAACAGGCTGGCCGGAAGCTGAATGCGTTTTGAATCGTTCGACATCCTGCCGACATCGAATTAGGCTGCATAACTGACAACGATGACTGTTGCTGACTATCGCGTGGCTCCTGGCGCTTTGCTCGCCCAGCCTGCTGCTTTGTCAGCAAGCGATTCCAGGGATGGAAGCACTGTTCAAAGTCATTTTTGCCAGCAAAAAGCGGTTTACAGGCAGCTCATCTGTGGAAAAGCCGCTGGATATGCACAGGATCGGATGTGCAAAAGCGACTTTTCTGTAGACCAGCCGTTTTTTCTCCAACATCCGTGCAAGCTGGATACAATCCTTGTCCAGCCAGTTCGCGCTGACGTAAACCGCTGATCTTGTAGAGAAAACTCTTCTTATCCACAAGAACATCATCGTTTACTATCACTACCAGTTTTATATATACGTTTACTACTGTAAACAGTAAGAACTGCGAACAGCAGGCATAAGTGCCTGAACAACAGCTTCCAGCCTGTCTGAGCGACTCTTTTTCAACCTGAAAACAAGCGAAAACATGCGTCTAGGGATCATCAGTGCGCTGTACGAAGAACAGCAGGGGCTCGTGGAAGCCATGCAGAGCCCCTACAAGCTCATCCATGGTCAGCGCGAGTACTGGCTCGGACAACTCTGGGAAATCGACGCTGTGTGCGTTTTATCGCGTATAGGCAAGGTTGCAGCTGCCATGACAGCGACCACGCTTGTGGAGAAGTTCGGAGTTACGCACATCCTGTTTACCGGCGTTGCCGGCGCTGGCGACAAAACAGTGCAGGTTGGCGATATCGTGGTGGCCGAATCGCTGGTCCAGCACGATATGGATGCCAGTCCCTTGTTTCCGCGCTTCGAAGTCCCGCTGACCGGCCTGACGCACTTCCCTGCCGACCATCAGCTGGGCACGCGCCTGGTGGATGCGGCCCACCTGTTCCTGGAAAGCGATTTCGCGTCCGCCATCGATCCGCTCGAGAAAGCGGTATTCGGCCTGTCTCGGCCGCGTATCTACCGCGGCCTGGTTGCCAGCGGCGACCAGTTCATCAACGATGCCGAACACATCAATGGACTGAATGCGGCCCTGCCCGGGCTGGTGGCAGTGGAAATGGAAGGAGCGGCAGTGGCCCAGGTTTGCTACGAGCTGGGCGTGCCGTTTGGCGTGATCAGGACGATTTCCGACAACGCCAATGAAAACGCGGCCCATGATTTCATGCGTTTCGTGAAATCAGTGGCCGCGCGGTATGCCTTTCACATCGTCAGGCGCTTCTGCCTGGAGACGGAAGGTGCAGTGATTCAGTCGAGCAGGGAATCGGCTGGCGTGTAGTCGTAGTTCAAGGCCTCGGCCACGGCCTGGTAGGTGACCTTGCCCTGGCAAACGTTCAGGCCATTGCGCAGGTGGACATCGTCCGCCAGCGCCTGGCGCCAGCCCTTGCTGGCCAAGGCCACGGCGTGGGCGATGGTTGCATTGTTCAACGCAAAGGTCGAGGTGCGCGCCACGGCGCCCGGCATGTTCGCCACGCAGTAATGCACGACGCCGTCGACCACGAAGGTCGGATCGGCGTGCGTGGTCGGATGCGAGGTTTCGAAGCAGCCGCCCTGGTCGATGGCCACGTCCACCACCACCGAACCCTTTTTCATGCGCGAAATCATGCTGCGCGTGACCAGTTTCGGCGCCGCCGCACCCGGCACCAGCACGCCGCCGATGACCAGGTCGGCCGACAAGACGGCTTCCTCGATCGCATGGGCAGTCGAATACAGGGTGGAAATGCGGTTGCCGTAGACCAGGTCCAGCTGGCGCAGGCGGTCGATGTTCTTGTCGAGCACGGTGACGCGGGCGCCGGTGCCCACCGCCATCTGCAGCGCATTCGTGCCGACCACGCCGGCGCCGATGATCACCACGTGGCCTGGCGCCACGCCCGGCACGCCGCCCAGCAGCAAACCCATGCCGCCTTTCGACTTTTCCAGGTGGGCCGCGCCGGCCTGGATGGCCATGCGCCCCGCCACTTCGCTCATCGGCGCGAGCAGCGGCAAGCCGCCCCCTTGCCCGGTGATGGTTTCGTAGGCAATGCAAACGGCGCCGGAATGAATGAGCGCCGCGGTCTGCTCGGGATCGGGCGCCAGGTGCAGATAGGTGTAGAGGATCTGGCCTGCGCGCAGCATCGCGCACTCTTGCGGCTGCGGCTCCTTGACCTTGACGATCATGTCGGCCCGTGCGAAGACTTCTTTCGCCGTCTCGACGATGCTGGCGCCGGCGGCCAGGTACTGCTCGTCGGACAGACCGATCTCGCTGCCGGCGTTCGTCTGGACTATCACCTGGTGCCCCCGTGCGACCAGCTCGTGCACGGAAGGCGGGGTCAAGCCGACCCGGTACTCATGGTTCTTGATCTCTTTTGGAACGCCAACAAGCATGTCTTCCTCCAATTTTTATGAATAAAACCCCTACATGATCACAGCCCCAGCGTCATCAGGCTTGCGTTGCCGCCAGCCGCGGTCGTGTTGACGCAGAGCGCGCGCTCGGCCACCAGGCGCCACAAATCCACCGGCGCAGTGCCATCGGTATCGACAATGCCGACGATCGCATCCGGACGCGCCGCCAGTTGCGAACGCAGTGCACCTTTCAGGCCCGTTTCCACCAGCGCAATCTGGAAATCGCACTGCGCCACATCGGCCGTACCGACGAAGCGGATGCGGTCTTTCACTTCGGCCGGCAGATCGTCCGGCACAGGCAAGCCGGCGCCGGCCAGCACATAGGCGCGGTTGCCGGTGGCCAGGGCTGCTGCCAATTGATTCAGCATCGCCGGCAGGGTATCGGCCGCGCACAGCACGGCGCCGCGCGGGCAGAAGGCCAGGGTGTTGCGTTCGCCGGTCGGGCCCGGCAAGACGAGTTCGCTGCCGTTCAGCTGGGTGCGGGTATAGCTTTCGCCCAGCTGGACAATGTGCCCGTGGCCATGGGTACGGGCCCAGACCAGCAGCGACACCAGCGCCGGGCAAGCCTTGCGGTTGTGCTCCAGCAGCGGCGCCGCGCCGCGCTGCAGGCGCTTCAGGTAGAGCGGGCCGCCGGCTTTCGGGCCGGTACCGGATTTACCCTCGCCGCCGAAAGGCTGCACACCGACCACGGCGCCGACGATGTTGCGGTTCACGTAGATGTTGCCGACGTGGGCGCGGGTGGTGATGAAATCGATGGTCTCGTCGATGCGCGAATGCACGCCCAGGGTCAGGCCATAGCCGGTGGCGTTGATCGAATCGACGACCTTGCCCAGGTCGGCGCGGCGGTAGCGCACGATGTGCAGTACCGGACCGAAGACTTCGTGCTTCAGCTCATCGAGCGATCCGATTTCCAGCACGGTTGGCGGCACGAAGGTGCCCTGCGCCGTCACGCTGGCCGGCAAGTCGAGCGCGAAATGGTTTTTCGCGGTCGCTTTCATGCGCTCGATGTGGGCCAGCAAATTGCGCTGGGCTTCCGCATCGATGACCGGGCCGATGTCGGTGGCCAGGCGGTCCGGGCTGCCCACGCGCAGTTCGCCCAGCGCGCCCTTCAGCATGCGGATGGTCTTGTCGGCGATATCGTCTTGCAGGAACAGCACGCGCAGCGCCGAGCAGCGCTGGCCGGCGCTGTCGAAGGCCGAGCTGAGCACGTCTTGCACCACCTGCTCCGGCAGCGCCGACGAATCCACGATCAGCGCATTCTGGCCGCCGGTTTCCGCCACCAGCGGAATGTCGACGCCTTCGACTTCGCCTCGCTTGGCCAGCGTGCGGTTGATCAGTTGCGCCACTTCGGTCGAGCCGGTGAAGATCACACCTTTTACACGTGCATCGCCGGTGAGGGCGGCGCCGACCACTTCGCCGCGGCCCGGCAGCAGCTGCAGCGCGGCGGCCGGAATGCCGGCTTCGTGGAACAGTTGCACCGCGCGGTAAGCGATCAGCGGGGTCTGCTCGGCCGGTTTGGCCAGCACGACGTTGCCGGCAGCCAGGGCCGCGGCGACCTGTCCGGTGAAAATGGCCAGCGGGAAGTTCCATGGGCTGATGCACGCGACCGGACCGAGCGCCTGGGCCGCAGTGGCGTCTTTCGCCTGGGCCGCGTAGTAGCGCAGGAAGTCGACCGCTTCGCGGATCTCGGCGATCGCGTTCGGCAGCGATTTGCCGGCTTCGCGCACGGCCAGGGCCATCAGCTCGGCAATGTTTTCCTCGAACAGATCGGCGACGCGCACCAGGATGGCGGCACGCTCGCCGTTGGCGCTGGCCTGCCATGCACCGGCAAAGTCAGCGGCGGCTGCCAGGGCGGTATCGACGTCGGCTTTCGATGCTTCCAGCACCTTGCCGACGATATCGGCCGATTGCGCCGGATTGACCACGTTCAGCGACTCGGCGCCTTGCACATTACCTGCGATCAAAGGTGCGGCGGCATACTCGCGCTGGCGCGACAGTTCCGTGCCGAGCACGCGCAGCGCGTCTTCGTTCGTCAGGTCGATGCCGCTTGAGTTCTTGCGCTCGGCGCCGAACATGGCGCGCGGCAGGGCGATGCCGGTATGCGGCAAGCCGCCCGAGGCACGCGCCACCTCGAACGGATCGTTCAGGAGCGAGTCGACCGGGATCTTTTCGTCGACGATCTGGTTCACGAACGAGGAATTCGCGCCGTTTTCCAGCAGGCGGCGCACCAGGTAGGCGAGCAGGGTTTCGTGCGAACCGACCGGGGCGTAGATGCGGCAGGCCTTGTTCAGGTTATCCTTGCCGACGACCTGGTCGTACAGGGTTTCGCCCATACCGTGCAGGCACTGGAATTCGTAGTTGTCGACGCCACGTTCCTTGGCCCAGGTGTAGATCACCGACAAGGTGTGCGCGTTGTGGGTGGCGAACTGGGCGTAGATGACGTCGGTCGCGCCCAGCAGCTTTTGCGCGCAAGTCAGGTAAGACACATCCGTGTACACCTTGCGCGTGTACACCGGATAACCCGGCATGCCGTCCACCTGGGCGCGTTTGATCTCGGCGTCCCAGTAGGCGCCTTTGACCAGGCGCACCATGAACTTCTGGCCACTGCGGCGCGCCAGGTCGACCACGTAGTCGATTACGAAGGGGCAACGCTTCTGGTAGCCCTGCACCACCAGGCCGATGCCCTCGAAACCGGCGATCTCGGCGTCGAAGGCCAGCGCTTCCAGCATGTCGAGAGAAATTTCCAGGCGGTCTGCTTCTTCCGCATCGATGTTGATGCCGATGTTGTAGCTCTTCGCCAGCAGCACCAGGTTGCGCACACGCGGCAGCAGCTCGCCCATCACGCGGGCATACTGGGCGCGGCTGTAGCGCGGGTGCAGGGCCGACAGCTTGATCGAGATGCCGGGGCCGTTCTTGATGCCGCGGCCATTCGAGGCCTTGCCGATCGCGTGGATGGCGGCGACATACGAGGCATAGTAATTTTGCGCGTCGGCTTCCGTGAGTGCCGCTTCGCCCAGCATGTCGTAGGAATACTGGTAGCCGCGCGACTCGTTGGCCTGGCTGTTCTTCAGCGCTTCCTCGATGGTCTGGCCGGTAACGAACTGGTTGCCCAGCATGCGCATGGCCATGTCGACGCCCTTGCGGATCAATGGTTCGCCGCCCTTGGCGATCAGGCGCGTCAGGGCCGAGCCCAGGCCGCGCTCGCTGTTGCTCGACACCAGTTTGCCGGTGACCAGCAGGCCCCAGGTGGCCGCGTTCACGAACAGCGACGGCGATTCGCCCAGGTGGCTGCGCCAGTCGCCCTTGCTGATCTTGTCGGCGATCAGGCGGTCGGCGGTGGCGCTGTCGGGAATGCGCAGCAGCGCTTCGGCCAGGCACATCAGGGCGACGCCCTCTTCCGACGACAGCGAGAATTCATGCATCAGCGCGTCGACGCCCGAGGCGCGCGTACGTTTCGTGCGCACGTTCGAGACCAGGCGGTGCGCCAGCGGTTTCGCGTCCGCGCTCGGCTGCGCGCCCTGGGCCAGCAGCCATTGCACCGCCTCCGTTTCGTCGCGGCGGTAGGCGGCGGTAATGGCGGAGCGCAGCGGCGTCTGCTCCTGCTTGATTTCTGCCTGGAAGGTATCGAAGGGGACGAAGGTGGTGGCCGGAGCGGCGATCTGCATGACGGGGTCTTTAAAGGTCAGGGAAAGGAAAGCGCACAGCAAAACGCGCCGTCCTGGGGAACAGGCGGCGCGCGTTTTTGTACGTGCTTCAATCGTTTGATTGTAGAAGGAATTCTTCTGGATTAATTCTGTTTTTAACGGGCACTAGCAATAGATAGTTTTTGGTGCGAGAATTCGACCAAATAATATTTACGGTGGGAGCGGAGACGCCATGCTGGACAAGATTTCGAAGAAGATACTGGCCGAGTTGCAGAACGATGGACGCATCAGCAACGTCGAGCTGGCAGCGCGCGTCAATTTGTCGCCGGCCGCCTGCCTGGAGCGTGTGCGCAAGCTGCACGAATCCGGCTACATCACGGGCTACACGGCCCAGCTCAATCCGCAACTGCTGGATGTGTCGCTGCTGGTCTTCATCGAAGTCGTGCTCGACCGCACCACGCCGGAAGTCTTCGATGCCTTCAAGCAGAGTGTGCAATTGATTCCGGAAGTACTGGAATGCCACATGGTGGCGGGCGGTTTTGACTACCTGGTGAAAGCGCGCGTGAAGGACATGGCGGCGTATCGCGAATTCCTGGGCAAGACGCTGCTGCAGAAGGGGGTGCGGGAGACGCACACGTATGCGGTGATGGAAGAGGTGAAGAATACGACGAAGTTGCCGATCCGGTGATGTGGCTGGCGCTTGCAGACCGCTGGCGCTTGTTTAAATCGTACGGTGGGCACGCCGTGCCCACGCGGAACGGTGCGTCGAGTTGGCGCTGTTTATATCGAAGCGGATGAGCTGAAACGGCGTGCCCTGATGCAGACACGCGGCGTTTGAGATAGGGGTGTGCTTTTTTGCTCGGCCGGTATCTCATCAACGCCGCAAGGTGTTGTCACACGTTCCGTGTCTGGATGCGTTGCACCGCGTGGGCACAAGTGCCCACCCTACGAAAAACAAACCTTTACGCTGCTTGGCGTTCCATTAAAGGTTTCGTCGCCGCAGCCGCCGTCTTTTCCAGATTACTCCGCAACCAGCGATGCGCCGGACTACGCCCATCGCGTTCATGCCACAGCATATCCAGGTGCACGGCCGGCAGCGCGAACGGCAGTTCGCGCCACACCAGCGCTTCGGTCATGCCGGTCGAGACCATCAGGTGTTTCGGCAGCACCGTAATCAAATCCGAATTCGCCACTACCCTTCCCGCCGTAAAGAACTGGTTCACGGTCAGCAGAATGCGGCGTTCGCGCCCGATCTGCGCCAGGGCTTCGTCGACCAGGCCATGCGCGCGGCCCGAGAAACTCACCAGCAGGTGATTCGCCTTGCAGTAGGCATCGAGGTCGAGCTTGCCTTCGGCCAGCGGATGCTTTTTGCGCATCACGCACACGTACTGCCCGGAATACAGGCGCTCGTGGCGGATCGGCGAGCCGGTTTCGTACGACAGTTGCGCCGCAACACCCGGGAAGAACCCCACCGCCAGGTCGATGTCGCCACGAAGCAACATCGGACGCGGTTCGCGCGTGGTCAGCGGCACCATGCGGATGTTCACGCCCGGCGCCTCGGCTTCGATCGAACGCATCAGCGACGGCAGCCAGTAGGCGGCGGTGGCATCGGCCATCGCCATGCGGAAAGTGGCCTGGGCTTTCGAGACATCGAAGGTTTCCGGCATCACCGCCGCTTCCAGCGCCGCCAGCGCCTGGCGTACCGATGGCCATAAGGCTTCGGCGCGCGGCGTCGGCTTCACGCCATAAGCGGTGCGGATCAGCAACTCGTCGCCCAGGCTTTCGCGCAGGCGCTTGATGGCATTCGATACCGCCGGCTGGGTCATCGCAAGATGGCCAGCGGCACGTGTCAGGTTTTGCTCGGTCATCACTGCGTCGAATACGCGCAGCAAATTCAGGTCCAGGGTCAGAAAGCTCATGATCTCGTCTCGTTAGGCGCTGTAGCCACTTTTTAAGTCTGTCTGTCAGTGTAACGCATTTCATTCACCAACTATATAAGTGCCATCATTGAACGGAATTAGATTTATATGCTGCACTGCACTATAGTTGAAAAAAACAACATCAACCGAACCTGATCATGTCTTTCGTCGCCACCCTCACCCAGTTTTCTTTCCCGGCCCTGTCGATTGCCGACGTGCTGCGCCTGGCCCTGGTGCTGGCGCTGGGCGCCGGCTTCGTCATGTTCTTCCGCCCGCTGTTGAGCGGCATCGTGCGCGCGCTGGTACTGACCGTGCGTCCGCGCATCGCCAAGCCAGGCCGGACCGCGCTCGGTACCTGACACCGAAGCATCGAATAAAAAAAACGCGGCGTCCGGATCACCGGCGCCGCGTTTTTTCATACCGTTTATCTTGTAGCGCTTACTTCGCTTCGCCCAGCAGCGCCGGTTTCAGCGAGCTGTCGGCTGGCTTGTCGCCCAGCCAGATGCGCAGCACGGCGTTATAGAAATTGATGTCCGACGCGGTGTCGCCGATGCGCTTTCCGTTCAACTCGCACACGGTGCCGGTGCCCGGAATCCAGTCCATGTGCATCACGTCGCCCTTCTTGATGTCGTCGACGCTGGCAAACATCTCGCCGAACTTGCCGATCTGGGTGACGATCTTCGCTTTTTCCGCTTTATCGAGGTTTTCGTTGATGCCGTCCATGAAGGCCTTGGCCAGGTCTTGCGACGAAAGATCGCGCGCCATCACCAGGGTCACGCGGCGTGGACCTTCCATTTTCAGGATCTCGGCCACGTTCTTGCTCTTCTCCGGCAGGTAGAGGCCGGCGGCATAGACCTTGATGATCAGCTTCGTGCGCATGCCGGCGCCATTCAATTTCAGATCCTTCCCGCCGACTTTATTCGTGTCGTCGAACTTGACGCCATTCACGTCGATGGCGGCCATGGCCGGCAGGGCAAATGCGAGTGCCAGGGCCGCGCCCGTGGCAAGGGTTTTCAACGCTTTCATACTGTCTCCTTTGTTATTGATCTCGAAAAAAAAGAATGACCGTGCTAAAACTTCAATATGAATATAGCACTGAATTCTTTACGAGAATCAACACTCCCGGACTTTTTCAATGCTGCACAGGCACATTACAACGCGGCTTATTTCGTTTCGCGTTCGATGGCGCTGAGGACGCTGGGCGCATCGGCTGGCTGTGACAATTCCTCGGCCTGGCGGTCGGGCTTGTTCATCAGGTTCGGACTTTCGCGCCGGATTTCCTCCAGCATGGCAATGATCTTGCTGGTCTTTTCGTCCGACAGCAGGCTGATCTGCAAATCGAGGTGGGCATTGCGTTCGGCCAGCTTGGACATGCGGTTCTGGCGGATCAGCACGGTCGTGGAAATGATGAAGGCGTTCAGGGAAACGAAACCCTGCAGCCAGTAGAAAGGCGGTTCGTCGATCTGCTCGAGATCGAATACCGGCGCCAGGCTGTTCCAGAGGAGCCAGCAAACGATAAACGTGACATTGACGGCGAAGTAAGTCGGGCTGCCCAGGAACAGGCTGACTTGTTCCACGATCTTCTGCGCCGTGGTGACCTGCTCCTCGTTGCGCTCGCAATAATCGGCGATCGTGTCGATGTTTTCGCTGACGCTGGGCGGTAGCGCATTGCGTGCATCGGTATCGTCCTGGGGAGCCATGAAAGCAGGATAGCATGGCCGTATGGATTGCCAAACTGCTCACATAACGTGCGCGACGATGAAACGACAGCGCCAAAGAAAACGCCGGCTCGTGGCCGGCGCATGCTGGAACTGGATGGTCAGGCGGCGTTCTTCGCGCTTGTCAGACGCTCGTACTTGATCATCAACTCCTCGCGCGTTTCGCGCCAGGCCGGATCGAGGGGAATGCAGGCGACCGGGCACAGCGAAGCGCACTGGGGTTCGTCGAAGTGGCCGACGCACTCGGTGCATTTATGCGGATCGATCTGGTAGAACTCTGGACCCATCGAAATCGCGTCGTTCGGGCACTCGGGCTCGCAGACGTCGC
Organism: Massilia sp. YIM B02769; assembly: GCF_030411995.1. Lineage (GTDB taxonomy): Bacteria > Pseudomonadota > Gammaproteobacteria > Burkholderiales > Burkholderiaceae_D > Telluria. The sequence goes on along the minus strand of NZ_JASNRC010000001.1, from coordinate 291,438 downwards.
AATTGATGCAGTCATCGGTAATCAGTAAGGCCATGATACTGCTCGCTTATTGCCTTGTTAAATGCCTGGATCGACGGACTCAGGCTTTCGGCAGGTTCATCGCTGCGATTTTCTTTTGCAGCCAACGGTCCACCGAAGGGAAGACGAATTTCGACACGTCGCCGCCCAGCATCGCGATCTCGCGCACGATGGTGCCGGAGATGAACTGGTACTGGTCGGACGGGGTCAGGAACAGGGTTTCGACGTCCGGGAGCAGGTAGCGGTTCATGCCCGCCATCTGGAACTCGTATTCGAAATCGGACACAGCGCGCAGGCCGCGCACGATCACGCGCGCATCGTGCTTGCGCACGAAATCCTTGAGCAGGCCGGAGAAACTCTCGACCTTCACGTTCGGGTAATGGCCGAGTACTTCGTTGGCGATTTCCAGGCGTTCCTCGAGCGAGAAGAAAGGCTTCTTGTTCTTGCTGTCGGCAACACCGACCACGAGCGTATCGAACAGACCCGACGCGCGGCGGACCAAATCTTCATGGCCGCGGGTGAGCGGATCGAAGGTACCTGGATAAACGGCTACAACCATTGTGGCTCCCTGGGAGAAACACCTGTGTTTAAAGGCGCATTATGCATGAAAATCCGGCAGTTGCCCCACCCCCGGAGCCACTTTGCCCGTTAATTGAGCAAAATTAAAGGCATTATGCCTTGTTTTCGTGCAATTTCAGCAGGTGGTAGAAAACCATGCCGGCCTTGTCGGCGCGGACCTGTTCCCAGGGCAGGAGCCAGTCGGGCGTGTCGTCACCCTGCGGCAGCGCGAATTCCGCTTCCACGTACACCATGCCGCCCTCTTTCAGCAGATCGATGCACAGCGGCAGCGCCTTGGCGACGAAATCCTGCTGGTAAGGCGGATCGAGGAAGATCACGTCGAAACGCTGGCCGCGCCCGGCCATATCGCGCGCTACGGTCAAGGCGTCGCCGCGCAGCACGGAGACATTCTGCGCCTTCAGCGTTTCCTTGTTCAGTTCGAGCTGGCGCGCGGCCGGACCGTGGTAGTCGAGCATGACGACCGAACGGGCGCCGCGGCTGGCCGCCTCGAAGCCGAGGGCGCCGCTGCCGGCGAACAGGTCCAGGCAGTCGACGTTGTCCCAGTCGTTTGCGACCTGGTGGTTGATCCAGTTGAAGACGGTTTCGCGCACGCGGTCGGGCGTGGGGCGCAGGCCGAGGGCGTCGAGCACCGGCAGCAGGCGCCGTTTCCATTCGCCGCCGATGATGCGCACTTGCTGGGGCGCCAGGCGCGGACGCCCGTGCTGTCCCTGTGGTTTTGCTGGCTTTCTTTGCATGGCGCGCACTATACCACGCTGGTTTATCCGGTTATTTGGCCTCTTTTGCGAGGGCGTTGAAATCGTCGATCCAGCCCTGCATGCGTTTTTGGGCATGCGCTTTCTGTTCCGGCGTGGCGATGCGGATCGCGGTGAGGATGTAATTCACGGTCGCATTCGTATAGCTGTCGTAGAAGGCCTTGCGTTCCGGCGCATCCATGCGGGTAAAGAATTCGCGGATCAGGCCATTGATCATGGCCGTGGTCTGTTCCTTGCTCGGCTTTTCCGCCTGAATCTTGCGTACCAGCGCCAGGATCTTGCGCTGGCGCAGGATGCGCTCTTCGAGCCAGATATTGTTATCGAGCGGACGGGCGTCGGAGGCGCGGCGCAAGGTCGCTTCCTGCTCGCGGCTGAAGCTGCCGAACCAGAGCTTCAGTTGTTCCATCGATTTGTCGTAACGCGCCTCGTTGCGTTTTTCCACGCTGCCGCTGACGAACTTGCTGCGGTATTCCCGGTTCTTCTTCTCGAAACGTTCTTCCATCTGCTTGATCTGCTCCGGCGTGAGCGAACGCGCCAGGTCGACCATGTCGGGCACGGCGTGGTAAGCCAGGGTTTCGGTACGGCTGCGGATTTCCTTGTAGGCGTTAATCAAATCCGCCTGGGTCGGATTGGCAGCCAGCTGCCGCTGGTACTTGCCGAGCAGCGCCGCATAATCCTGCAACTGGGTTTTACGGTGCCACTGGAAGAGTTCCTTGATGTCCTGTTTGACGCCGTCGGACTGATCGCCTTCGAAATCGACATAAGCGTCCAGCCACCAGTAAAGTAAGGTGTCGCCATGGTTGTAACTGAAGCGGATGGTGCTGCAGGCTGCCAATACAGCCAGCAGCCCGATCAGGAACAGTGCGCGTGTGCGCTGGAACAGGGTGTCATGCGTGCTAAACTTTTTCATCTTATTAACTCTTTTTGAAATCGGCTTATGAACGTTGTCATCCTTGCCGCCGGCATGGGAAAGCGGATGCAGTCCGCTCTGCCTAAGGTTCTGCATCCGCTGGCTGGGAAGCCGCTGTTGCAGCATGTCATCGATACGGCGCGACGCCTATCGCCGAGTAAATTATGCGTGATCTACGGGCACGGCGGCGCAGCGGTGCCGGAGATGGTCGGCAAGCTGGCGCTCGATAGCGGCGCTGCCATCGACACCGCCTTGCAGCAGCCGCAGCTGGGAACCGGTCACGCCGTGATGCAGGCCGTGCCGCAGCTGGATGAAGATGCGCCGACCTTGGTGCTGTACGGCGACGTGCCGCTGACCACGGAACAGTCGCTGCGCAGCCTGGTCGAGGCCGCCGGCAACGACAAGCTCGGCATTTTGACCGTCGAACAGGCCAATCCCTTCGGCCTGGGCCGCATCGTGCGCGAAAACGGCCGCATCGTGCGCATCGTCGAGGAAAAGGATGCGAGCGACCTCGAGCGCGCGATCCGCGAAATCAACAGCGGCATCATGTGCATCCCGACGCGCCACCTGAAGCGCTGGCTGGCCGCGCTGTCGAACAACAATGCCCAGGGCGAGTACTACCTGACCGACATCGTGGCCCAGGCCGTGAGCGAATGCGTGGAAGTGGTCTCGGCCTCGCCATCGGCCGAGTGGGAAGTGGCGGGCGTGAACAGCAAGGTGCAACTGGCCGAACTCGAGCGCCGCCACCAGCTGAACATCGCCACGGCCCTGCTCGAGAAAGGCGTGACGCTGATGGACCCGGCCCGCATCGACGTGCGTGGGGAACTGATTTGCGGACGCGATGTCGTGATCGACGTCGGCTGCGTGTTCGAAGGCCGCGTGGAACTGGCGGATGGCGTGACGGTCGGCCCGCATTGCGTGCTGGTGAATGCGAAAGTGGCGGCAGGCGCCAACATCAAGCCCTTCTGCCACATCGAGGATGCGGTCGTCGGGTCCAAGTCGCAGATCGGGCCGTATGCGCGCCTGCGCCCGGGCACCGAGCTCGGCGAAGATGTCCATGTGGGTAACTTCGTCGAGATCAAGAACAGCCAGGTCGCCGCGCACAGCAAGGCGAATCACCTGGCCTACGTGGGCGATGCCACCGTCGGTTCGCGCGTGAACATCGGCGCCGGCACGATTACCTGCAATTACGATGGCGCAAATAAATTCCGCACCGTGATCGAGGATGACGCCTTCATCGGCAGCGACAGCCAGCTGGTGGCGCCGGTGACCGTTGGCAAGGGTGCGACGCTCGGTGCCGGCACCACGCTGACCAAGGATGCGCCGGCCGGCAAGCTGACCATCTCGCGGCCCAAGCAAATGACGCTCGACGGCTGGACCCGCCCTGTGAAAGTGAAGAAGTAATCCACCGGCAGTCCACTGGAAATCCACCAGGAAATCACAGGCAATTCACATGGGTATCCACCGGCTTATGCACGGGATACCCATACCGATTCCACATACTCATCCACTGGTTTATCCACAGGCCGCGGCAGTTTGTCACACCGCAATGCGGGTGTCGAACTTGCTGCGGAAAGTGGAAAAGTAGGCCTTTACGTTGCGCACGTTGGCGTGGGTGGCGAACAGGCGGTGCGCCAGCGCATGATAGGCCGGCATGTCGACCACCTGGACCACCAGCACGAAGTCCGGGCCGGGCGCCACGCGGTAGCACTGCAGCACCGCTTCTTCCGCCGCGGCCAGTTTTTCGAAAGCTTCCATGCGCTCGGCCGCCTGGACGTCGAGCGTGATCTCGACGATGGCGGTCAGGCGCGCACCCACCTTGCCTGGGTCGACGATTGCAACTTGCCGCTCGATAACACCTGCATCGGTCAGCTGTTTGACGCGGCGCAGACAAGTGGGCGGCGACACATGCACCAACTCAGCCAGTTCGGCATTCGTCTGCGATGCGTCAGTCTGGAGCGCGTTCAGGATGCGACGATCAAGTTCGTCCAAGGGTGTCGGTTGGGTCATGAAATTTAACGTAAGAATTTCGTTCTAAATGAAAGAATATTTCATCTGTAGGTATGGATGAAATTTTATAACGTTTTCGATTGAATTCTGAAAGCTTATTTCATGCCCATTGCCATAGGATATGCTTTATTGCTAATTTTTTACACGAGGTCTTTCCATGTGCGGCATTGTCGGCGCGGTAGCGCAACGTAACATCACCCCCATCCTGATCGAAGGCCTGAAGCGTCTCGAATACCGCGGCTACGATTCCTGCGGCGTGGCCCTGCACGTGGATGGCCGCCTGCAGCGCTCGCGCAGCACCTCGCGCGTGGCCGACCTCGAAACGCAAATCCAGGGCACCGGCCTGCAAGGCTTTACCGGCATCGCCCACACCCGCTGGGCCACCCATGGCGCCCCGGCCTCGCACAACGCCCACCCGCACTTCTCGCCGAGCGAAGAGAACGCACGCATCGCCCTGGTCCACAACGGCATCATCGAGAACCACGACGAGCTGCGCCGCGAACTGAGCGAACTCGGCTATGTCTTCCAGAGCCAGACCGACACCGAAGTCATCGCCCACCTGGTCGACCACATGTATAACGGCGATCTGTTCGACACCGTCCAGCAAGCCGTGAAGCGCCTGCACGGCGCCTATGCGATCGCCGTGTTCTCGCGCGAAGAACCGCACCGCGTGGTCGCCGCGCGCCAGGGCTCGCCGCTGATCCTGGGCGTGGGCGAGGGCGAGAACTTCGTCGCCTCGGATGCGATGGCGCTGGCCGGCACCACCAACCAGATCATCTACCTGGAAGAAGGCGACGTGGTCGACCTGCAACTGTCGCGCTACTGGATCGTCGATGCGGAAGGCCGTCCGGTCGAGCGCGAAGTGAAAACCGTGCACGCCCACACCGGCGCGGCCGAGCTCGGTCCTTACCGCCACTACATGCAGAAGGAAATCTTCGAGCAGCCGCGCGTGATCGGCGACACCCTGGAGGGCGTGACCGGCATCATGCCGGAACTGTTCGGCGACAATGCCTATAAAGTGTTCAAGGAAATCGACCGTGTGCTGATCCTGGCCTGCGGCACCAGCTACTACGCCGGCCTGACCGCGAAGTACTGGATCGAATGCATCGCCAAGGTGCCGGTCAACGTCGAGATCGCCAGCGAATACCGCTACCGCGACAGCGTGCCGCATCCGAAGACCCTGGTCGTCACCATCTCGCAATCCGGCGAAACCGCCGACACCCTGGCCGCCCTGAAGCACGCGCGCAGCCTGGGCATGCCGCACACGCTGACCATCTGCAACGTCTCGACCAGCGCCATGGTGCGCGAATGCGAACTGGCCTACATCACCCGCGCCGGCGTGGAAGTGGGCGTCGCCTCGACCAAGGCGTTTACCACCCAGCTGGCCGCCCTGTTCCTGCTGACCCTGACCCTGGCGCAAGTGAACGGCCGCCTGACCGATGAAGAAGAAGCCGAGCACCTGAAGCAGATGCGCCACCTGCCGGTGGCCCTGTCCTCGGTGCTGGCGCTGGAGCCGCAGATCATCGCCTGGGCCGAAGAGTTCGCGCGCAAGGAGAACGCCCTGTTCCTGGGCCGCGGCATGCACTACCCGATCGCCCTGGAAGGCGCACTGAAGCTGAAGGAAATCTCGTACATCCACGCCGAGGCGTATCCCGCAGGCGAACTGAAGCACGGCCCGCTGGCGCTGGTGACCGAAGAGATGCCGGTCGTGACCATCGCCCCGAACGATGCGCTGCTGGAAAAGCTGAAGTCGAACATGCAGGAAGTGCGTGCCCGTGGCGGCCAGCTGTATGTGTTTGCCGACGTCGACTCGCGCATCACTTCGGGCGACGGCCTGCACGTGATCCGCCTGCCCGAGCACTACGGCGAACTGTCGCCGATCCTGCACGTGGCGGCGCTGCAGCTGCTGGCGTATCACACGGCGCTGGCACGCGGTACGGACGTGGACAAGCCGCGTAACCTGGCGAAATCGGTAACGGTGGAGTAAGTCGCGAAAGAAGCATTTTCTTCTCAATCTGAAAATGCTCCTTGTAACATCGTCAAATTTGTCACTATTTTGTTGTCTTTTAGCTTTCCAAACGGAAATAAAAGTAACGAATTCATTAATAAGAGTTTGTTTCTTGTAAGCTACGCCTTCGTCGTTTGATTCGTCAAGACAGCCGCCCGGTGACGCCAGCCTGGCAGTATGGAAAATGGTTTTCCTTGTCCTTGCTCGGGTCGCTTCGATCAATCCGAACTCGCTTACAAGAAGACGAACATGACCTTCCTCCGCTACACCATCAAGGCACGGCTGCGCCTGGGCTTTGGCATCATCCTTCTTTTCCTGCTCATCGTTTCCCTGACCGGCCTGCAGAAGATCAAGCAGACCAATGCCGACACCGAGCATATCGTCAGCGTCAACATGGTGAAAATCGAGCTGCTCGAGGAGATGTCGGACTCGGTGCACATCGTGTCGCGTGTGGTCCGCTCGATGGCATTGTTGGAAGACAAGGCTGAAGCACAGCGCGAGGCACCGAAGATCGAGGCGGCGCGCGAACAATACGACCGCGCCTTTACCAAACTGAACACCCTGCCGCTCGATGCGCAAGGCCAGCAATTCATGCGCGACCTGGACGCCCTGGCCGGCACCGTGCGGCCGATGAACAACCACTTCCTCGAGCTGTCGGCGGTGAATACCCAGGACGCCATCCATTACCTGCTTGGCACGGCCGGGCCGGCGACGACGCAGTGGCAGGACGCGATCCGCCAGTTCATGGAACTCCAAAGGAAAAAAAGCCACGAAGATGCCATGCATGCACAGCACGCGTACGAACAGGCGCGCTACCTGATGCTCGGCATGACCGTGTTTGCCATGGTGGCCGGCGCCCTGCTTGCCTTCCAGATCAGCAAATCGATCACGCGGCCATTGATGCAGGCGGTCGACCTGGCACGCACCGTCGCCGCCGGCGACCTGACCAGCCATATCGACGTGCGCGCAGACGACCGTAGCGAAACCGGCGCATTGCTGCGTGCTCTCAATGACATGAATGCCGGCCTGAACGACATCGTGTCGCAAGTGCGCCAGGGCGCCGTGCTGCTGTCCAGCGGCGCCACCGAAATTGCCAACGGCAACATCGACCTGTCGTCGCGTACCGAACAGCAAGCCTCGGCGCTGGAAGAAACCGCGGCGTCGATGGAAGAATTGACGGCCACGGTGAAGAACAACGCCGACAATTCGAACCAGGCCAGCAGCATGGCCAGCAGCACTGCGCAAGCGGCCGTGCGTGGCGGCCAGGCGGTGGGCCAGGTGGTCGAGGTGATGGGGCATATCGAGGCCTCGTCGGCGCGCATCGTCGAGATCATCGACGTCATCGACGGCATTGCCTTCCAGACGAATATCCTGGCGCTGAATGCGGCGGTGGAAGCGGCGCGTGCTGGCGAGCAAGGCCGCGGCTTTGCCGTGGTGGCGAGCGAGGTGCGCACCCTGGCCCAGCGCTCGGCCACGGCCTCGCGTGAAATCAAGGTATTGATCAACGATTCGGTGGCCCAGGTGAACCAGGGCGGCAGCCTGGCGCGCGAGGCCGGCGGCACTGTGCAGGATATCGTCGGCGGCATCGCCAAGGTGTCGGACATCGTGGCCGACATCGCCGCTGCCAGCAGCGAGCAATCGGCCGGCATCGAGCAGACCCACCAGGCGGTCAGCGAAATGGACCAGATTACCCAGCACAATGCGGCCCTGGTCGAGGAAATTGCTGCGACGGCGGCGTCGTTGCAGGACCAGGCCAGCGCGCTCGAGCAGGTCGTGCAGCGCTTCCGTCTCAAGGGCGAGCATGGCAGTGCCGGACACACCGCCGCAGGTATGCGCGAGCAGCAGGGCTTGCCCCGTCTGTCCACCACCCTGGCCTGAACCGGCTTTCGCTCGACAGGCGCACGAGGGTTGGTGCGCCGGCTGGTTCAGCCGATCAATCGATCCGCCAAACCAGCACGGGCTAGCTGTTTAGCGGGAGTCGGCGCCACCCGCGCCGCCTTCGTCTTTCTCCGCCAGTTTCTCGACTTCATTTCCGTCCGAAATACCGGTGACCCGGCCCTGCTGGCCGGCGCCGTCCGGGCTTCCCATCGAGGTGCCCGGGTTGCCGCCCGCGGCGGCGGCGCCCATGCCGGACTGGCGGCTGTCGTTGCCGCGTGCCGCACCGACAGTGCCGCCGGCAATCGGGCCGGTAGCGCTGCCGTGGCTGCTTTGCGGCGCACCTGGCGGATTCACATTGCTCTCGGGCGAGGCGCTCGGAAAGCCGCCCTGGCGCGCCGAGCCGGCGCCTTGCTGCTGGTTGCCCGCTTCGTTCGCGGAAACCGGTGCCGACAGGGTATCGGCGCGGCTGCGCATGCTGCTGTCGTTGTCTTGCGTATCCAGGCGATCCTGGCGGTCGCCGCGTTCATTCTCGTTGTTACCTGCCATCATGTTCTCCCAGCTCGAATGCAGAAAACCCGATGGTAGTCCGATGCCCGGCAGAGCCAATCGGCGCGCGACTTGAGCTGGTGTAGGACGCTTCGGACGAGGCCTGCCGCGGACGGTTTCAGATGAGATCGGACACCGGCGGACGCAGCAGGAATGCATGGCACCCCTGCGCATCTTCGTTACCGATGCACAGCACGGGCGCAGCGCGCACCAGGGTTCCATGCTGCGCCAGCGCCAGCGCCGTCACAAAAGGCACGTCGCCACAGGCGCCGCTGGCGCTGCCGACACAGAACACGTCTTCGCTTTCGTCGAGCTGGGACATGGCGCTGGAGACCATGCCCATCAGTTCAAGGGTGCGCCCCTGGCGCTGCCCGCTGTCGGCCACCACCATGGCGATGTCCGCCATCTCGGTCTCGCCACGACGGCCGGCACGCTGCGCCAGTTCACCCAGCAGGGCCGGGTTCGCACGTTGCCGTGCCGGCGTTGCCGTCTCGCGCGGGGCTTCCTCGGCCGGATCGAGCAGGGCAAACAAGGCGCCTGCGATCGATTGCGCCAGCCGCGCGTCGGTCAGCAACAGGCCTGCCGCGCCCTCGCCCGGAACCAGGCCCTGTGGCCGGCCTGAGGTGAACAGGATGCCCTTGCCGGCCCACTCGTCGACAATGTCTTGCCCGATATGCGAAGCGCAGGCCATCACCAGCGCCACGACAGGCGCCGTCTCCTTTGCCGCTGTGCGTGCCAGCTGGGTGCAGGATGCCGTTGCCGAAGCGAGGGCACTGTCGGCTTCCGGCAGCACGACCTGCGCCGCGGGCCAGCCGAAGCTCGCGGCCAGGTGCCTGAACCACAGGCCGGCGCCGCGCCGCTGTTCCAGCGTCCAGTCCGCCGGCAGGGAGGGGAGCAGGCGCAACACGGGCGGCTTGCCCTCGGCCGGCAGCAAATCGACGGCGCGGCTGGCCAGCTCGGCCACGACGGCGCTGCCCAGGGTCAGGGCGCGCCACTGCACGTCACCGAAGCGCAGGTCCGGCATGCCGTTCTGCACCAGCCATTCGCTCATTTCTTCCTGGAAGGCTTCGTCCTGGGCATCTTCGCAGCGCGCTGCCGCCACCGGAAAGCCGTCGTCGTCGACCAGTTCGGCATCCAGGTCGGGCCGCAAGGTGTTGCCGGCAATGGCGCCTGCCAATTCCTCGGCCGATGCGCCATACGGCGAACGGACTGCGCTCGAGACGATGGCCAGCGCCGGCAAGGCGGCAGCGGGCGCCGCTGCGGTAACAGCGGTCGAAGCCGAGGCAGCCGGCGCCGCTGCCGCGCGCCTGGCCAGCAGCTTGCCGCCGAACCACATCGACCCCACCAGCGCCAGCGGCAAGGCCAGCAGCACCAGCGCCAGCTCGACGGTGCCGGGCGTGCTGGCCGCGCCGCGCCAGTACCAGATGGCGCCGCCCCAGCAGGCGCCCAACACGGCCACGGCCAGCAGGCCGCCCTTCAGCGGGCCGGGCAAGCCGCCCGGCGAAGCAATCGCAGTTGTCATGGGAATCGGTTCAGATGTTGTCGATCGTGGCCTGCTGGCCGGCGATCAGGGTGGCGCCACAGGCGGTCTTGTCGCCGTTCCGTGCGGCCGGCTTGCCGTCGACGATCAGGGTGCTGTCGCCGCTGACGATCGGGTTCGGCCCGTGTTTCGGGCAGGTCGCCTTGTCGCCGACGCGGGCGATGCCTTTGCCGCCGGCATCGCTGTTCGGCGAGGCTTCGATGACGGCGCCGCCGTGCGAGGTCTTGTCGCCGAGGACAATGAGTGGTCCGGACATGCCTGTCTCCTTCTTACGAGGCCACGGCCAGCAGTTCCAGCCGCAATTCCGTCATCCCGGCCGGCACGTAGATCGAGATCGACTGCGCTTTGATCATGCGCTCGTACATCTGCCCTTTTGCTTCCAGCAGGAAGTAGCAGGTGTCGGGCCGCACCGGCACCGCCGCCGGCAATTGCGGCGTGTACTGCAGGCGCACGCCGGGCAAGGCCGAGAGCACGAACTTTTCCACGTCGTCCGGGGCGCCGACCTTGAAGCGCAGCGGCACCACGTCGACCAGCTCGATGGCCGGGATCTCGGCACCGACCGCGATATAGAAGGTGGTTTTCTCGTCGATCTTGCCCGAGTCGAGCATGCCGATGTGGTAGCAGGGCCGGCTTTCGTTGAGGGCGATGGCGAAGTACTTCGAGGAGATCACGGTGTCCAGCAGTTCGCGGATGATCTGGTGCAGCTTGGTGAAGCCGGGGCCGGGGTCGCTGTGCTGGTAGGGCGGCAAGTCGGACAGGGTCCAGCTTTTCGAAAAGGTCATCAAGCGTCCGGCCACGCCCAGCAATTGTTCGTACAAACGCTCGGGATGCAGGGCCGGATGGTGGAAGTGGTGGGTCAGTTCGGCATACGCCGCGCTGGCAGTGTGCAGGAGCCAGAAGGAACTCATGTCGCCGGAGCGGAACTCGATCACGTTCTTGCTCGGCTCGCGGTGGTGGCCGTACAGCGCGCTCACCTTGGCCTGCAGGGCGTCGAGCAGGCGCCGCAGTTGCTGGAACAGCGGCTGCGCGGCGGCCACCGTCAGGCTGGGCGGCACGAACGAGGGGTCGAGCTCGAAGCCGCCGGTACTCACGCGGCGCAGGCGCAGCAGCGGGAAGTGGACATAGGCGTCGCGCGGGTCGGCGTCGGACACCAGCCGCACCGACTTTTTCAGGTAAGCCAGCTGCACCGGCGCCGCGCCCGTGTACAAATCGGGCGTGTCGTGGTTGGCCTGGACGAAGCGCGCCGTGTTCGACGCCTGCCCCGGCTGGGCGAAGTTGCCATTGAAGGGTTTCAGGCCCGGCAGCGCCACGTAGTAGGTGACACTTTGCTGCGACTGCTGCAGCGCGGCCAGGTCGATCGCATCCGGCAAGGCATCGGCCCCGGGCGCGTCGACCAGCTCGCCATCCTGGAAGCGCACGGCAAGGTCGACGACACGCAGCACATTGCTGGCCAGGGCCTCGCGGTCGATCTGCAGGCGCTCGACGCCCCAGGCATAGGGGTGGACGGCTTTGATGCCCTTGTTCAGGCAATGCTCGTGGTATTCGTCCTGGCGCTGGAAATGTTGTGGACGTAACAGGAGGCCTTCGCCCCAGAGTACTTTGCTGCTCATGTTTCTGGCATCCCTCAAGTATTTGTTGATGTGGGCCGAACTTTCCTCAAAGGACAATAACAAGGCCAGAAGTTGCGCATGTGAAGTTGCTCAAACGTTGGCGCTGGACACCGTGGCAACATGCGGTTTGCCCTGAACCAATGCACAGCGGGAAGGATCACGATGAAAGGTTTTACGCCTGGACTATTCGACCGCCTGCTCGGCGTGCCGCTGCGCGGCGCTACCCCGCGCGCGATGCTGGAAGACATGAAGGACATGGTGGCGCGCGACCTCGAAGCCTTGCTGAACACGCGTTCCGTGCTGCCCGACGAGTTACTGGAACCGTATCCGGAATGCGCCAAGTCGGTCGTCAGCTACGGCCTGATCGACTTCGCCGATCTGTCGTTGTCGAGCCCGACCGACCGCGCCCACATCTGCGCCTGCATCGAAAGCGTGATCGCACGCCACGAACCGCGCCTGAAAAACGTCAAGGCCTCGCTCGAGTTGCGCGAAGACACGGTGAACCGCCTGAACTTTTCGATCACCGCCCTGCTCGTGATCAGCACCTCGCAGGAATCGGTGAACTTCGACGCCGTGCTGCAACCCTCAACGCTGAGCTACAGCATCAGCAAGGCAGGCCGCGCCGCGCCTGCGGGAGCCTGATTTGGAACAATTACTGCCGTACTACGAGAGCGAACTGGGCTACCTGCGCCGCAACCTGCGCGAATTTGCCGAGCGTTACCCGAAGATCGCCGGCCGCCTGTTGATCAGCGGCGAAGTGTGCGAAGACCCGCACACCGAGCGCATGATCGAATCCTTTGCCTTGCTGAATGCACGCATCGCCAAGCGCCTCGACGACGATTACCCGGAATTTACCGAAGCCCTGTTCGATGTGTTGTATCCGCACTACCTGCGGCCCTTTCCCTCCTGCTCGATCGCCTACATGGACAGCGGCGCGGCGCAAGGCATCGGCTCGATCCCGCGCGGCACCCAGCTCACCACCCGTCCGGTACGCGGCGGCCCCTGCACCTTCCGCACCGTGTATCCGGTGATCGTGACGCCGCTTGCCATCAGCAGCGCGCGCTTCGACGCCATCATCAGCCCGCCGGAAGCGGTGCGCCTGCCGGCCGGGGCCAGCGCCTGCATCCACCTGGGCCTGTCCGGCGCCTTCGAGGGGGTCCGGACCGGCCAGCTGGGCGTCTCCGCACTGCGCGTCTTCATCGACGGCGAGCCCTCGTTCTGCGCGGCCCTGCGCGATGCGCTGTTCATGCGCGGTGTTGCCGCCTGGGTCGAAACGGACCACAACGGCCGCTGGATCGCCTTGCCGGCCCTTCCCGTCCAGCCCGCCGGGTTCAGGGAAGACGAAGCCCTGATCGACTTCCCGGCGCGTTCGCATGCGGCTTACCGCCTGCTGACTGAATACTTCTGTTTCCCCGAAAAGTTCAATTTCTTCGACATCGACCTGAAGGCGCTGGCGCCGCTGCTGCCGCCGGGCTGCAAGACGCTCACCCTGCACCTGGGCCTGCAAGGTATCCGCCCCGATTCGAACACCGCGCGCATGCTCGGCACCTTGAGCACGAACAACCTGCTGCTCGGCTGCACGCCAGTCATCAATCTGTTCCGCCAGCGCGGCGAGCCGATCCGCCTGACCCATGCCACGGCCAGCTATCCGTTGCTGGGCGACGCGCGCCGCGCCTTTGCCTTCGAGGTCTACGCCGTCGATTCGGTGAACCTGGTGCGCCAGACGCCGCACGGCGAAGCCATCGTCGAATTCCGCCCGTTCTATTCGCTGAAGCATGCGCAAACGCCCGAGCAGCACGGCCATTACTGGGCCATGCGGCGCGACGAGGAACTGCTGGATAACAGCCCCGGCTTCGAGGCGCAGATCACGATCGTCGACATCGATTTCGACCCGGCCGCCGTCGAGACCGATACCCTGAACCTGGAACTGACCTGCAGCAACCGCGACCTGCCCGCGCTGCTCGGCTATGGCCAGGCCGGGGGCGATCTGTTCCTCGAGGGCGGCTCGAACACGCGCGGCATCGCCTTCCTGCGCAAACCGACGCCGTCTTACCGCTTCGCGCGCGGACGCAGCGCCCACTGGCGCCTGATTTCTCACCTGTCGCTGAACCATTTGTCGCTGGCCGACGGCGGCATCGACGCCTTCCGCGAAATGCTGGCGCTGTACGACTTGCCGCGCTCTCCCTCCTCGCAGCGCCAGATCGCGGGCATTGCCGACATCGTGCAACAGGCCGCCACCGCCTGGTTGTCCGGCAATCCATTTACGTGCTTGGTGCGCGGCGTCGAGGTACGCCTGAGCATCGACGAGGAAGCCTTTGTCGGCAGCGGCATCCACGCCTTTACCCACATCGTCGAACGCTTCCTGGCGCTGTATGTGCATGCCAACAGCTTCACCCAGCTGGTGGTGGTTTCCAACAAAAACGGCCAGGAACTACTCAGATGTTTGCCAAGAAGCGGCGATTCGAGCCTGCTGTAATCGAAAAACTGTTCCGGGAACCCTACCGCTTCGAATATTTCCAGGCGGTGCGGGTGCTGGAGCTTTGGCTCAAGCGCAACGGCATGCCGCGGCAAGGCATGGTCGCCAATTTCCTGCGCTTCCAGAACTCGACCTCGCTGCGCTTTCCCGCGAGCCAGCTTGAAGCCATCGCGCCGGAGCCGCGCGACATCGAACGCAGTGCCGCCGCGCTCGGCGCCGCGCTGCAGGACGCCACGCTGAAATACGTGCGCATCACGCCCGCCTTCATGGGGCTGCTCGGCGGCACCGGCGTGCTGCCGGTCCACTACACCGAACGCATCGCCGAGCACTTGTTGAACGAAAAGGACGACGGCGCGCGGGCTTTCCTCGACACGTTTTCAAACCGTTCATTGGCGTTGTTCTACGAGGCCTGGCGCAAGTACCGGCTGGCGCTGAAGTACCAGATTGATGGCCAGGACAGTTTCCTGCCGTTGCTACTCGGGTTGGCCGGCCTGGGCAACGCCTCGCTGCGCCAGCGCCTGTCGCGCCAGCAGGATGGCGCCGTGCTCGACGAATCGATCGGTTACTTTGCCGCTTCGATCCGGCACCGCCCGAGCTCGGCCGTGCAGCTGGCGCGCGTGCTGAGCGAGTATTTCGGACACCCGGTCGCGGCCGAGCAGTTCGTCGGCCATTGGTACGAGGTGCCGCTGGCCCAGCAGACCATTCTTGGCGGCGCCATCGGCGTGCTCGGCAAGGATGCGATCGCCGGCGGCCGCGTCTGGCAACGCGATCTGCGCCTGCGCCTGGTCGTCGGGCCGCTCGACCACGCCGGGTTCATGGCTTTCCTGCCGGGCGGACTGGCGGCGCGTGCCCTGAAGAGCCTGCTGACCATGTTCACCGGCCTTGCCCTTGAATACGAGGTCGAGCTGGTGCTGCGCGCCGCCGACGTGCGGCCGGTGACGATCTCGCAGACGAGCAATCTCGGCCGGCTTGGCTGGGACGCTTACCTGGTCGAGGGACCGCAGGAAGAGAACCGCAGGGACGTGCATTACGACGTGCTCTGCGCCTGATCATCCACCTTTATCTCGCAAACCGGTAATTCCGGTAATTCTTTTCATGACCTCGATGCTTCCGCAACCAAGAGTTAACCATGCTGCATGGAGATATCAGGATGGATGATAATTGCTGAATGAGTATGGTGGTCGACATGGGGTGGGGATAACTCGGCAGTTTTACACAATGCCGCCGTTCACCCGCAGCGTCTGCCCGTTCACCCACTCGCCTTCCAGCCCCACCAGGAAGGCCACGGTATGCGCGATGTCTTCCGGCGTGCCGAGGCGTTCCAGCGGCGCCGCTTTTGCCAGGCGTTCGACCAGTTCGGCCGGTTTCCCTTCCAGGAACAGCTCGGTGGCGGTCGGCCCCGGCGCCACGCACATCACCGAGATGCCCTTGCCGCGCATTTCCTTGGCAAAGATGTTGGTGAAGGTCTCGACCGCCGCTTTCGCGCCCGCATACACGGCGTAGCCCGGCATGGCCAGGCCGATGGCGCTGGTCGAGAAGTTGACGATGCGTCCGCCCTGGCGCAGGCGCGTGGCGGCCAGGCGCAGCATGTGGAAGGTGCCGCGCGTGTTGATCGCGAAGATGCGTTCGTACAGCGCGTCGCTGGTGTCGGCCAGCATGGTGGTGCCGGGCTGGATCACGCCGGCGTTGTTGATGACGATGTCGATGGCGCCCAGGGCCGCTTCGGCCTGGTCGAACAGGCGTGCGCAGTCGGCGGCCTGGGAGACGTCGGCCTGGAGCGCGACGGCTTTTCCGCCGGCGGCCGTGATCTCGTTCACCACGCTGTCGGCATCCGTGGAACGGCTGGCGTAGTTGACGGCGATCGCGTAGCCGTCGCGCGCCAGGCGCAGGGCGATGGCGCGGCCGATGCCGCGTGAGGCGCCGGTGACGATGGCGGATTTGCCGTTGGATTGGATTGCCATGTTGGTTTCTCTTGTTTCGTGCGATGGTCAGTTGGAGGACGTGGCGCTGTTGCGTGTGCGGTTTGTGGTGTGCGTGATCCGCGTGGGCACGAGTGCCCACCCTACGGGACACGCTACGTATCCGGGTTTCGCATGAACTCGCCCGTAGCGGTGACCATAGGGTGGGCCGGGCCGCGCTAGGCACTTGTGCCCACGCGGATTCAACCCACCACTAACGGACCAGGCAACAGCTCCGCCAGCGCTTGCAAACCACTTTCACGGCCCGCCCATCAACACCTTGTCCGGCGTAATCGGCGTACTGCGAATCCGCTTGCCGGTCGCGTGGAAGATCGCATTGCTCACCGCCGCCGACACGCTCACCAACCCGATCTCGCCCACACCCTTGGCCCCCAGGCGGCTGACGATACGGTCGTCCTCTTCCACGAAAATCACGTCGATGTCGTGGATGTCGGCATTCACCGCCACGTGGTACTCGGACAAATTGTGGTTCATGAAGCGCCCGAAGCGGTGGTCGGTGTGGCTTTCCTCGTGCAGCGCCTGGCTGATGCCCCACACCACGCCGCCGACGATCTGGCTCGACGCCGTCTTGGTATTCATGATGCGTCCCGCCGCGATGGCGCTCACCACGCGCGTGATGCGCACGATGCCGAGCTCCTCGTCCACGCGCGCCTCGACGAACACCGCCGAGTGCACCAGGCGCCGGAACTTGCGCTGCTTGAGCATGTTCGGCAGCATCAGGTACTTTTCCTCGAGCCGGTCGCGGCCCGTGGCGCCGACGATCGAGGCCAGCGAAATCCAGGTGCGCGGATCCTTTTTCAGGCGCATGGCGCCGTCGACGAATTCCACGTCCTTCAAACGCTTGTCGCGGAAAGGCGAATCGGCGGCCGATTGCGCATAGCGCAGCAGGGTCTTGCGCAGCTTCTCGCACACGCCCGCCACCGCCGAGCCGACGGTTGCCACGTGCGAGGAACCGCCTTCGATCGGCGCCACCGGCAGGGTCGAGTCGCCCAGCTGGAAGGTCACGCGTTCGAGCGGCAGGCCCATCGCTTCGGCGGCAATCGTCGCCATCACGGTGTAGGTGCCGGTGCCGATGTCGGTGGCCGCGCTCGACACCACCAGGCGCCCGTCGGCATGCATCACGGCGCTGGCGCGCGCGAACATCTGCATCGCATCCCAGACCCCGGTGGCCATGCCCCAGCCGATCAGTTCGGAACCTTCGCGCATCGCGCGCGGCTCCAGGGGACGCCCGTCCCAGCCGAATTTGGCGGCGCCCTGCTCGTAGCACGCGCGCAGTTCCTTGCTCGAATACGGCTTGTCGTCGGCTGGAGAGCGCTCGGCGTAGTTCTTCAGGCGCAGCGCCAGCGGGTCCATCTTCAGTTTATAGGCCAGTTCGTCCATCGCCACTTCGAGCGCATGCATGCCGTGCGCCGCGCCGGGGGCGCGCATGTCGATCGGCGTGTACTGGTCGACGCTCACCAGCTTGTAGCCCAATTTGATGTTATCGCAGGCGTAGAGCAGGCCCGACCAGTTGACCACGACCTCGACGTAATCCTCGATCTGCGAGGTCTCGGCGATTGCGTCATGCATGATCGAGGTCAGCGTGCCGTCCTGCTCGGCCGCCAGCTTCACGTACTGCACGGTCTCGGGACGGTGGCCGAAGCTGAACATCTGCTGGCGCGTGAGGGTCACGCGCACCGAGCGTTTCATCTTCAGCGAGGCCATCACGGCCAGCGTCAGCTGGTACTGCGGACGCAGGCCGGAACCGAAGGCGCCGCCCACGTAGGGATTGCGTACCGTGACCTTGTTCTTCGACAGCCCGAACACGTGCGACACGTACCAGCGGCTGTTCTGCGAACTTTGCGTCTTGTCGTAGATGGTGAGATGGCCATCCTCGCCGCGGATCACGGTGGAGGCGAACAGCTCCAGCGGATTGTGGTGTTCGACGCCATGGTGGAATTCGGATTCGATGCGCACCGGCGCGGCCTGCCAGGCCTTTTCGGCGTCGCCTTTTTCCGGCGGCGGCGGCTCGTAGCCGGCCTTCAGCGGACGCGGTTTGTAGGCCTTGTCCAGGTTCGCCGTCAGGCGCGTGTCGTGCGCTTCCTCGTGGTAGTGGATGCGCACCAGGGCGGCGCCGCGCCGCGCGGCCTCGAAGGTCTCGGCCAGCACCAGCGCCACCGGCTGGCCGCTGTAGATCACCTGATCGTCGTAGAACGGACGGAAGGGCGAGCCGGCCGGCGCCGTCATGTCCTTGTAGCTGATGTCGAAGGAGCGCACTTTCGGGCGGTTCAGGTGGCTCATCACCTCGACCACGCCCTCGATGGCCAGGGCTTCGGCGGCATCGATGGTGACGATGCGGCCCTTGGCCACGGTGCTGCTCACCACCACGCCGTACAGCATGTCGGGGGCGAAGTGTTCGGCGGCGTAGCGGGCGTCGCCGGTGACTTTTGCGCGGCCGTCGACGCGCGAGACGGCGGTGCCGGTGCGCACCTGGCCGGTGCCCGGTTCGGCGACGGGTGCGCGTAGATCGTGGATCAAATCAGTCATTACGCTCTCCGGTATTGGTGACGGTGCCTTCCACCGCCGTTTTCAGTGCGCGCACGATGGCGTTGCGCGCCAGGCGGATCTTGAAGTCGTTGTGGCCGTGGCCCATGGCGCCTTCGAGCAGCTTGTCGGCCACCTGGCCGAACAGCGCGGGATCGGGCTGCTTGCCTTCCAATAGCTGCTCGGCATCAAGCCGGCGCCACGGCTTGTGCGCCACGCCGCCGAGGGCGATGCGCGCGCTCCTGATCGCGCCGTCGGCGCCGATGTCGAGCGCCGCGGCCACCGACACCAGCGCGAACGCATACGAGAGGCGCTCGCGCAGCTTCAGGTAGGCCGAGTGGGCGGCATAGCGGCTGGCGTCGGGCAAGGTAATCGCGGTGATCAGTTCATCGGCTTCGAGCACGGTGTCGTACTGCGGCGCGTCGTCGGGCAGGCGGTGGAATTCGGCGAACGGAATGTCGCGCTTGCCGCGCGCCGATTCCACGTGCACCGTCGCTTCCAGCGCGGCCAGGGCCACGCACATGTCGGACGGGTGGGTCGCGATGCAGTGCTCGCTGGTGCCGAGGATCGCGTGCTGGCGGTTGATGCCCTCGCGCGCCGCGCAGCCGGTGTTCGGCTCGCGCTTGTTGCAGGGCGTACTGACATCGTAGAAGTAGTAGCAGCGGGTACGCTGCAGCAAATTGCCGCCGTTGCTGGCCATGTTGCGCAGCTGGGGAGAAGCGCCGGCCAGGATCGCGGCGGTGAGCAGCGGATAACGCTCGCGCACCAGCGGGTGGTAGGCGGTATCGGCATTGCGCGCGGTGGCGCCAAGCAGCAGGCCGCCATCCTTTTCCTCGATCCCGTCGAGCGGCAGGCGGTTGATGTCGACCAGGCGGCTCGACTCCATCACGCCTTCCTTCATGAGGTCGAGCAGGTTGGTGCCGCCGGCGATGAAGCGCACGGCTTCGCCGGCGAAGCTGGCATTGTTCGCCACCTGGTCGATGGCGGTCTTGGCGTTGTCGGCCTGGGTAAAGGTGAACGGGTTCATGCCGGCACCGTCCCCGGCACGACTGGGTGCACGGCGTTGTCTGGATCGTCGATGCCGGCGGCCTTGCAGACCGCGATGCGGATCTGCGGGTAGGCGCCGCAGCGGCAGACGTTGCCGCTCATGAGTTCGCGCACGTCGGCGGCGGTCTTCGCCTGTCCTTCCTGTATCAGCCCGATCGCCGAACAGATCTGCCCCGGCGTACAGTAGCCGCACTGGAAGGCGTCGTTGTCGACAAAGGCCTGCTGCACCGGATGCAGCTTGCCGTCCTCGGCCAGGCCTTCGATGGTGGTGATCTCGCGGCCGTTCTGCATCACGGCCAGGGTCATGCACGAATTGATGCGGCGGCCGTCGACCAGCACGGTGCAGGCGCCGCACTGGCCATGGTCGCAGCCTTTCTTGGAACCGGTGAGTTGGAGGCGCTCGCGCAGCACGTCGAGCAGCGTGACCCAGGCTTCCAGTTCCAGCTGGTGTTCGCGGCCGTTGATGCGCAGGGTGAGCGGATGGCGCTCGGGAGCTGGCATGGTGAATCCTTTCTGGATGATGGCGAAAGGCTGCCCGCGCCGCAGGCATGGACCCCGGACGACAGGCAGCCATTGGGATGCACCGGGCATCCCGACGTGGTCATCTTAGTATTATCTTTTGGATAACCGGCGCACGGTAGCCGGGCTCGCCGGCGGCGTTGCGCCCTTCAGGACAGATAACTTGCCAGCTCGAACTCATCGATAAATTCGAGCAAGGCCGACAGCGCCGCGGGCCGGTGGCTGCGGCCCGGGTAGACCACGTAATAGCTGTTGTCGGTGGGCGGATGCTCGGGCAATACCAACTGCACGCTGCCCGCTTCCAGGGCGTCGCGCACCATGAACCAGGGCAGCAGCGCGATGCCGGCGCCGGCCACGGCCAGGCCGCGCAGGGTGTTCAGGTTGTTTGCACGGAGCAGTGCCCCGGTCGCCGGCACCTGCACGACCTTGCCTTCGCTGTGCAGCGGCCACTGCTGGAGCACGTCGTGCAGCAGCAATTGGTGGCGCGCCAGGTCCGCCGGATGGGCGGGCGTGCCGTGCCGCTGCAGATAGGCGGGTGAGGCGACCAGCACGCGCCGCACCGTGCCCACGCGGCGCGACACGAAAGTGGAGTCGCCGAGTTGCCCGGTGCGCAGCGCCAGGTCGATGCGCTCGGCCACCAGGTCGAGGTGGGCGTCGGTGATGACGCATTCGACGCTCACGGCCGGGTAGCGCGCATGGAAGGCGGCCAGCAAGGGCGGCAACAACAAAATGCCCGAGGCTTCCGGCGCGGTCAGGCGCAGGTTTCCCGCCGGTTCGTCGCGCAGGCGCGAGATGGCGGCGTCGGCGGCATGGGCCGCATCGAGCATGGTTTCGCAGTGGGTGAGGTAGACCTGGCCGGCGGCGGTGAGGCTGAGGCGGCGCGTGGTCCGGTGCAGCAAACGTACGCCGAGCGCCGTTTCGAGTTCGGCCACGCGCTGGCTGACCGTGGATTTCGGCAGCCCGGTGGCGGTGGCCGCGGCCGTGAAGCTGCCCGCATGCGCAACCTGCACGAAGAGCGCCATGGCATCGAGCTTCATTGTCCGCCCCTTTGGATAGTCTTTTCGGATTATAGCGTCTAATCAATACAATCTTTTCTGGCTACACTGGGCTTGTTCAAACAAACAAACAAGGAAAACCCCATGAAAGCGATTGCCGCCTTTGCCGCCCTGCCCGCCGACCATCCGAGCGCCCTGCAAGACCTGCACCTGGCCGACCCGGTCGCCAGCGGCCACGATGTGCTGGTCGAAGTGCATGCCGTGTCCGTGAATCCGGTCGACACCAAGGTACGCCGCGGCCTGCCGGCCGAGGGCCAGTCCGAACCGCGCGTGCTGGGCTGGGATGCGAGCGGCATCGTGCGCGCCGTCGGCCCGAACGTGACCCTGTTCCAGCCGGGCGACCGCGTCTGGTATGCCGGCGCCATCAATCGCGCCGGCAGCAACAGCGAACTGCACCTGGTGGACGAGCGCATCGTCGGCCGCATGCCAAGCTCGCTCGGCTTTGCCGAAGCCGCCGCCCTGCCGCTGACTGCGATTACGGCCTGGGAGCTGCTGTTCGACCGTCTCGGCCTGCAGCAAGGCGGCCACGCGGGCGAGAAGCTGCTGGTGGTGGGTGCGGCCGGCGGCGTCGGCTCGATCCTGATCCAGCTGGCGCGCCAGCTGACCGGCATCACCGTGATCGCCACCGCCTCGCGTCCGCAAACCCAGGCCTGGGTGCGCGACCTCGGCGCCCAGCACGTGATCGACCACAGCCAGCCGCTGGACAAGGCCCTGCTGGACGCGGAACTCGGCGAAGTCGACTACGCCATCAGCCTGACCCACACCGACCAGCACTTCGCCGCCCTGGTCAACGCCATCAAACCGCAGGGCAAGCTGGCGCTGATCGACGATCCGGAACCGATCGATATCCGCCTGCTCAAGCGCAAGAGCATCTCGCTGCACTGGGAATTGATGTTCACCCGTTCGCTGTTCGGCACGCCGGATATCCAGGCCCAGCACGATCTGCTGAACGCCGTGGCGCAATTGGTCGACGCTGGCCGCATCCGCACCACGCTGGCCGAGCACTTCGGCGCCATCAATGCCGCGAATCTGCGCCGCGCCCACGCCTTTATCGAGAGCGGCGCGGCGAACGGCAAGGTGGTGCTGGAAGGCTTCGGGGAGTGAGCTCAAGCCCGGTTTTCCGGGCGTCGCACCGGATTTTATGGATGAGGTTTCCGGGCCGTTGAATACAACCGGATTCAGGCATCATACGGTTTATACGGTTTATTTAAAATAAATCGTATAAACGATATATGCTGTTCGAAATGCGATTTTGCAGATTATCGGTGCGTACGGAAAATTGTGTAAAAAAGCTTGATTAACGGTAACACAGAACGTGCGCTGGTCAGTTGGCTTCATGGTCATAATGAACGGACCCACCACCGGGAGGATCCCATGTTCCGACGCATGTTCCTGTGCTTGCTGACCCTTCTCCCCCTCGCCTGCGCGGCCCAGGCCACGGCCACGGCGGACGATGCCCTGTGGCAGCGCCTGCGTGCCGGCGGCGTCATCGTGCTGATGCGCCACGCGGCCACCACGCCCGGCGTCGGCGACCCGCCCGGCTTCGAACTCGGCAAGTGCGCCACCCAACGCAATCTCTCCGCTGCGGGCCGCGACGACGCCCGCGCCATCGGCGCCGCTTTCCGCCACCACAACATCGTTCCCGGCGCCGTCTGGTCGAGCCGCTGGTGCCGCTGCCTGGAAACCGCCCGCCTCGCCTTCGATGGCGCGAAACCCGAACCCACGCTCGATTCGATGTTCCAGCTCGACGAGGCAACGGGCGCGGCCAGGCTGCAAGACCTGCGCAACCGCCTGGAAGCGCGGCGCGGCATGGGGCCGCTGGTGCTGGTCACGCACGACGTGAACATCCGCGCCCTCACCGGGGAATACCTGGAGCAGGGAGAAATGCTGCTCACCGAGCTGCGCGATGGGCGCCTGGCCGTGATCGGGCGTTTGAATGCCCACAGCGGCAGGCCGGCAACGCCGGCGCGCGCACGATAGACGCGGACCGTCCTGCGCGCCACAGAAGCGACGTACAATCCGCACGTGTCATCCCGTCCTGTCGTGTTCCGGAGGATCGTCATGAAAAAGCGTCTGTTCCTGCTCGCCGCGCTGGCCGCCACCGCCAGCGCCTTTGCCCACCACGGCTGGAGCGAATACCAGTCCGACAAGCCGCTCGACCTCACCGGCACCATCGAACAGGCCGGCTACGAGCAGCCGCACGGCTTCGTGCGCCTGAAAACGGCCGATAAAACCTGGCTGGTCGTGCTGGCGCCGCCTTCGCGCATGGAAAGCCGCGGCCTGCCGCGCGATAAGCTGGTGGCTGGCCAGAAAGCCAGCGTCCACGGTTATCCGCACCGCAGCAAGGGCGACGAATTGCGCGCCGAACGCATCACCATCGAGGGCAAGACCACGGAGCTGCGTTAGTGGCGTCCGCGGGCGCGAGCGCCTGGCTGGCCTGGCTGGCGGACACGCCGCTGTCCCGGGCGATGCGCGGCGATCCCTGGCTGTACCCGCTGGTCGAGATCGTCCATATCTTCGGGTTTGCCGTGCTGGTCGGCAGCGTGGTGCTGTTCGATTTGCGCGTGCTCGGCTTTGCGCGGAGTCTCCCGGTGGGGATGCTGGCGCGGCACTTGCTGCGCTGGGCAGTCGCCGCGCTGCTGTTGATCGTCCCGGCCGGCCTGTTGCTGTTTTCCGCCCATCCTGGCGAGCTGGCGCGTAATCCGGCCTTCCAGCTGAAACTGGCGCTGATCGCCGCTGCCGGGCTGAATGCCCTGGCCTTCCACGTCTT
Source organism: Massilia sp. YIM B02769 (assembly GCF_030411995.1). GTDB lineage: Bacteria > Pseudomonadota > Gammaproteobacteria > Burkholderiales > Burkholderiaceae_D > Telluria. The sequence continues at coordinate 267,218 of NZ_JASNRC010000001.1, read as the reverse complement.
CCCTTACCGCAGCGTGGCGCGCTGGGAACGCGAGACGCCGGCGCCGTCCGCCGCGCGCATGCACGCCCTGCTGTCGATCCTGCTCTGGCTGGGGGTGATCACCTGCGGACGCCTGCTGGCCTATCTGTGACCAAGCGCCGTCACTGCGCCTTGTCACCGCGCTGTGGCGCCCGCAACGCCGCGCCTGCCTTCATGCTAGAGTGACCGCTCCGATCAGCCTCATCCAGCCATCCCATGCTGAAAAAAACCGCCTTCGCCGCCCTGGCCCTTACCGCGCTTGCCGGCAGCGCCGCGCAAGCCGCGATTCCCGTCTACGGCTTCATCGTCAAGAACACTTACCCGCACGATCCGCAAGCCTTTACCCAGGGCCTGTTCTTCCGCGACGGCCATCTGTACGAAAGCACAGGCCTGAACGGGCGCTCGACGCTGCGCAAGGTCGAGCTCAAAACTGGCAAGGTGCTGCAGAAGACGGATCTGCCGGCCGAGGTCTTCGGCGAGGGCTCGACGGCGTTCGGCGACAACATCTTCGGCCTGACCTGGCAATCGAAGGTCGGCTATGTATTCGACGCCAGGACCTTTGCCGTGAAAGGCCGCTTCCAGTACGAGGGCGAAGGCTGGGGCCTGGCCAGCGACGCGAAGTACGTCTACATGAGCGACGGCAGCGCCAGCATCCGCGTGCTGGACCCGAACAACCTGAAGGAGCTGCGGCGCGTGCAGGTCACGGCCGAGGGCAAGCCGATCGACTCCCTGAACGAGCTGGAAATCGTCGACGGCGAACTGTATGCCAACGTCTGGGGAACGGATGTCATCGCCCGCATCGATCCGGCTTCGGGCAAGGTGGTCGGCTGGGTCGACCTGCGCAACCTGCTGCCGCGCGAACAACGCGGCACCGCCTCGGTCGATGCCGTGTTGAACGGCATCGCCTGGGATGGCAAGCATCGCCGGCTCTACGTCACCGGCAAGTTCTGGCCAAAACTCTTCGAGATCGAACTGGTCCGGTTCGAGGGTCGATAAGAGGAAGAGAAGCGGCGTCAGGCCGTGACGGCAATCACCACCTTGCCGAAGTGCGAGCCCGATTCCATGTAGCGGTAGGCTTCCTTCGCCTGGTCGAAGGTGAACACACGGTCGACCACCGGCTTGATGTCGGTGGTGGCGGCAAAGCGCATCACGTCTTCCAGCATCTTGCTGCTGCCGACAAAAATCCCGACCATGCGCTTGGCGGTGGCCAGCAGCGTCGCCGGATTGACTTCGCCGCCGAAGCCGCTCACGCCGCCGATGATGGCCACGCTGCCCCCCATCGCCGCCGACGCCACCGAACGGTTCACCGTGCCCTGGCCGCCCACTTCCAGCACCACGTCGGCGCCGCGTCCGTGCGTGATGCGCAGGACTTCTTCCTGCCATTCCGGCGTGCTGCGGTAGTTGATCGTGTGGTGGGCGCCGAGTTCGCGCGCACGCTGCAGCTTTTCGTCGCTCGACGAGGTGATGATGGTGCGCAGGCCGGCCGCTTTCGCCAGCTGCAGGCCCAGCACCGACACTCCCCCGGTGCCCAGCAGCAGCACGGTGTCGCCCGGCTGGATGGCGTTGCTCGATACAAAAATCGCATTCCAGGCGGTGACGCCGGCGCAAGGCATGGTCGACGCTTCCACGAAGCTCAGTTGCGGCGGAATCTTCACCAGCGCGTCTTCGTGCAGGATGACTTCCTCGGCCAGCATGCCGTCGACGTCGCCGCCCAGGGCGTGGCGGATCTTCTCGGGCGTGCTGCGCCCGTCATGCCAGTGCGGGAAGAAGGAGCCGGCCACGCGGTCGCCGACCTGCAGGCGCGTCACGCCGCTGCCCACCGCCAGCACTTCGCCGGCGCCGTCCGAGCAGGGGATGATCGGATCGTCCACATTCACCAGGTAGTTCCCGCTGGCTACCATCAAATCGCGGTAGTTCAGCGATACCGCGTGTACCCGCATCCGTACTTCGCCCGGCGCAAGTTCGCGCTCGGGATAGTCCACGCACTGCAGTCCATCGATGTTACTGCCGGGAAGTATCTGGTAAGCCCGCATTGCTTCCTCCATCGGTTAGTGGTCAAGGCGGGCCATTCTACTGCGGCCCGTGCGCCGGGTTCGTTCGCTACATCGGCTTGGCCACCATCAGCCAGAAGATCACGACAAACGCCACAAACGCCGGTACGCCCAGCGCCACCCAGGTCTTGAAGTAGCGCCAGTACTGCGGCGGCAAGTCGGTGTTGTTGCGCACCGCTTCGGCGGACAAGTCGCGCAGCCGCATCTGGATCCAGACCACCGGCAGCCAGCAGGCGCCGGCCAGGATGTAGAGGGCGATCGACCATGTGATCCAGGTGCTCTCCAGCGGGTAGCCGGCCAGGTGGATCATGTAGAAGCCGGTGGCCGGCTGGATGATGGCGGTGGTGGCGGTAAAGACCCAGTCGGCGATGACCACGTTGCGCGCCACCACCGCAATCGCGCGCACGTCGCGGCTGAGGTTCGCAAACAGCATGTACCAGGCCGAGCCGATGCCGGTGCCGAACAGGAAGGTCGACGACAGGATGTGCAGCCACTTCACGACAACGTAATCCATCTATGCTTCCTCGAGTTCGTACAGCAGCCAGATGGCCGCCAGCATGGGCAGGTTCTTGGTCAGGGGCCCGTAGGGGTGCAGCAGGAATTCGGGCAGCTTCCACGCTATCACGATCGTGTAGAAGCCGATCAGGGCCAATTGTGCCAGCCACAGCGGGCGCCGCCGCGGCAGGAAGGCGACGCCCAGGCCGAGCAGCAAATCGAAGCCGGCCGCGCCGTACAGCATCAGCGGCTGCAAGGATGGCGCAATGCCGGTGCGCGCCAGCAGCGCGTAACTGGCTTCGACCGGATACAGGCCGAAGGAAACGATGGCCGTGGCCAGCCACACCGCGACGATGCTCCAGCGTAGCGTAGGCAGCAGCCAGCCCAGCTTGGCCAGGGTGCGCTCGGCCTGCGGATCGGTGACGAATTCGCCGATCGGCTTTGGGGCGCGCCCGAGCAGCTGGGTGATCGGCCCCGGGTCGCCGGCATTGCCGCGGTCGAGCATGCGCAGGGCGTCTGCGTCGAGCAGGCCGCCCGGCAGCCAGCGCCCGCATGTCGCCATGGCGCGCGCCAGCACGCCGGGCAGCGGCAGCACGCGCAGGCGGCCCATGCCCAGCGCCCGGCGCAGCGCCGCCAGGTAATCGATGAAGGGCAGCGCCTGCGGCCCGACCAGGGGAATACGCTGGGCGGTCAGGCCTGGAGAAGGCGGCAGCCGCCCGCGCAACAGGCCGAGGATGGCTTCCACCACGTCGTCGATGTGTACCGGCTGCACCAGCTGGGGCGCGCTGCCGAAGCGTAGCGCGAACGGCAGGCTGGCCAGGGTCTTGAACATGCGTGCGCTGGCCCCGCCTTTGCCATACACGAGCGAGGGCTGGACGATGTAAGCCCGCAGGGGCAGCGCCGCCAGGACATCGTCGGCCGCCTTCTTGCTCAGGTGATAAGGGGTGTCGGCGCCGCTGTCGGCGCCGAGGGCCGAGAGCTGCACGACGGTTTGCACCTGCGGCGACTCTGCACAGGCGGCGAACAGCGCGCGAGGCGTGTCCCGGTGCAGGCGTTCGAAGGTCTGGCTGCCGGATTCGCGGAAGATGCCGACCAGGTTGACGACGGCGTCGATGCCAATGAGGCGCGCCGCCCACACGGATTTCTCGGTATCGTGGACGAAGTCGGCCTGCACATGGCGCAGGCGCGGATCGTCGCTGTTTTTGGGAGCGCGCACCGCGCAGAGCACGTCGTGGCCCTCGCGCAGCAGCGCCGGCAGCAGGTGTTGCCCGATGAAGCCGCTGGCGCCCGTCAGCAAGATCCGCATGCATTTCCTTTCATTCGATTCAGCGAGGACAACCAAGATGGCAGATTGGACTACATCCCTGGAACGCGGCCTGGTGTCGGGCGCCGCATCCAGCCTGGTATCGACCGCGGCGCTGGCCCTGGCCGGACGCGGCGAAACGGGCAGCGCCTATGCCCCGACCAACGCCGTCAGCCACTGGATCTGGGGCGACGAGGCGGCCGAACACGACGGCTTTTCGCTGAAGTACACCATCACCGGCTACGTCATCCACCACCTCAGCGCCACCTTCTGGTCGGTGCTGTTCGAGCACCTGGCCGGCGAAAAGCTCGACCGCAAGGACCTGCGCGTGACGCTTGCCACCTCGGCCGCCACGTCGGCGCTGGCCTGCTTTGCCGACTACAAGCTCACGCCCCAGCGCCTGCAGCCGGGCTACGAAAAACGCCTGTCGAAGAAATCGCTGGCCGGCGTGTACGCCGCCTTTGCCGTCGGCATGGCGATCGGCGCGATTGTCCTGCGCCGCAACCGGCCACCAGTCTAGAGCAGGCAGGGAAAACGTGCCGCCCTTTGTCTATGTGCTGATGCTGCATGGCGTGCTTGGCTTCATCGACATCATCGTGAACCACGAGCTGCTCGAGAAGCTGCCCGCGCGCGCCGATTCCTCGCACGAGGAAGGCCTGCACGCGGCGCGCGAGACCATCTTCGCCTGCCTGTTCGCCTCGCTCGCCTGGTTCGAGTGGCACGGGGTGCTGGTGTGGTGGATCGGCGCCCTGCTGCTGTGCGAGGTGTTCGTCTCGGCGCATGACGTCATCGTCGAAGGGGATACCCGCGTGCTGCCGGTGTCCGAGCGCGTGCTGCATTTGCTGATGTTCGTGAACCTGGGGATCACCATCACGCTGGTGGCGCATGCGCTGCTGTGGTGGCATGCGGCGCCGGCGGAGCTGGTGCGCGTGGATTACGGGGGGGCGAGCTGGGTGCTGACGGGGATGTCGGTGCTGTCGGCGATCTGGGCGGTGCGCGATGGGGTGGCGGCGATGCGCAGGAGGGATGTGGCGGCGGTGTGAAGGCGTTTCGATGGGGAGACGTTGTGGTGGGTTCGAGAACCCACCCTACGTTCCTGGGCGGTGCGGCGTGGATTCCGGGTAGGGTGGGTTCTCGAACCCACCACAACAGCGCCGGAACAATCGCAGCGCTCAATGCGCTGGCACCGCCTTCTTCCCACGCAGCTTGTTCACCACCGTTACCACCAGCAGCACCAGCGCGCCGACGATCACGCCCGCCAGCGCATCGATCACGGTCGGCGTGATGGCGGACAGCACGCCGCCGATGCCCGGCACGGCGGCCATGCGTTCGGCCGATTCCAGCGCGAAGTGGTGCAGCGGTTCCCAGTTGTGGCCGATGATGCCGCCGCCGACCATGAACATGGCGGCCGTGCCGACGATCGTCAGCAGCTTCATCAGGCGCGGGGCGGCGGCCAGCAGCATGCGGCCCAGGCCGCGCGCGAAGCCGCTCGTCTTCCTGCTCAGGTACAGGCCGGCGTCATCGAGCTTGACGATGCCCGCCACCAGGCCGTACACGCCGACCGTCATCACCAGCGCGATGATCACCAGCACCGCCAGCTGCTGCATGAACGGCATGCTCGACACCGTACCCAGCGAAATCACGATGATCTCGGCCGACAGGATGAAGTCGGTGCGGATCGCGCCCTTGATCTTGTCCTTCTCCACCGCGCAGAGATCGACCTGGCTGGCGGCCAGGGCGGTGGCCAGGCGTTCTTCGTTGGCCGCGTCTTCCTCGGGACTATGCAGGAATTTGTGGGCCAGCTTCTCGAAACCCTCGAAGCAGAGGAAAGCGCCGCCGATCATCAACAGCGGAATGATCGCCCAGGGGATGAAGGCGGAAATCAGCAGTGCCGCCGGCACCAGGATCGCCTTGTTCACCAGCGAACCCTTGGCGACCGCCCAGACCACCGGCAATTCGCGCTCGGCGTGCACGCCGCTCACCTGCTGGGCATTCAATGCCAGGTCGTCGCCCAGCACGCCGGCAGTCTTCTTCGCCGCCACCTTGCTCATCAGCGTGACGTCGTCCAGCACGCTGGCGATGTCGTCGAGTAATGCCAGCAAACTGCCTGCAGCCATGAACCTGCTCCTTGATATCTATATGGCAGCATCTTAACCGAGCGCAGTACCCGCAGGCACACAGTTCAGCGCGTTTTTCTTGCATTTCAGGCCCGGAAAACTGCAACTCGTCGCTTTCGCCAGCGGCGCACGGCGGGCATACGTATAGTTCATCATCAAGAGCTGCGCCACGGCAGCTTCGCCCAGACGAAGGAGACCAGGATGAACCAGACCATGACGCCAACCACGCCCCAAGCCGCTGCCCCGGTGCGCCGCACCCGTCCGCCGAAACGCAAGACCCGCATCACCATCTACCTCGACGACGAGGTGCTCGACGAGTTCCGCAACCTCTCGGAACGCTCGGGCACGGGTTACCAGACGCTGATCAACGCCGCCCTGCGCACCCGCCTGGCGAGCGTCAAGCCGGATGTTGGACTGCTCTGATTTTGCAGAACGCCCGTATTTCCAGCCGCCCCGGGAAACACGGCTGTCGCGCACGGCCGTGCGAAAGATTACAACTGAGAATTTTTTATGCTAATCTTTCCGCTCTTTCAACCCCGGAGGCACCATGAAAAAAGGCGAACTGGTCGCTGAATTTGCCAAGCGTACCGAAATGTCCGGTACCGCGGCCAACAGCGCGGTCAACACCATCATCGAGATCATCACCGAACGTCTGAAAAAAGGCGACACCGTCGGTATCACCGGCTTCGGCACCTTCTCGGTGACCAAGCGCGCAGCCCGCAAAGGCCGCAACCCGGCAACCGGCGAAGTCATCAAGATCGCCGCGTCGAAAACCCCGCGTTTCGCTGCCGGTGCGACCCTGAAGGCCGCCGTCAACCCGCGCAAGAAGTAATCCCGTCTTTCCCACGGCCTGGCGCGGCGACCCATTCCCCGCGCTGGCTGTGTCAGTGTTCGTTTCTCCTCCTTCCGTTCTTCCGAGTTCCCCATGCCTTTCGCCACCTGGTTCGCCTTCGTCATCGCCGGCACCGTCATCGCCATTTCGCCGGGATCGGGCGCCGTGCTGTCGATGTCCCATGGCCTGGCCTACGGGGTGAAGAAAGCCAGCGCCACCGTGCTCGGCCTGCAGCTGGGCCTGATCCTGGTGCTGGCGATCGCCGGCGCCGGCGTCGGTTCGCTGCTGCTGGCCTCCGAAACCGCCTTCACCGTGGTGAAAGTCATCGGCGCGCTGTACCTGATCTATCTCGGCATCTCGCAAATGCGCTCGAAGGCCGAGGCCGGCCCCACGGCCAGCGCAGCCGGCCTGGCTGCCCACCCGCCCTTCGGCAAGCGCGTGCTGACCGGCTTCCTGACGAATGCCACGAATCCGAAAGGCATCATCTTCATGGTCGCGGTGCTGCCGCAGTTCATTTCCAAGGATGCGCCGCTGCTGCCGCAGCTGCTGATCCTGGGCGTGACCATGGTCACCATCGACAGCCTGGTCATGCACGGCTACGCCTTCCTGGCGTCGTCGATGCAGCGCCTGTTCCGCGATGCGCGTGCGATGCGCATCCAGAACCGCTTCTTCGGCGCGGTGCTGATCGTGGTCGGCTCCATGCTGTTCTTCGTGAAAAGAGCAGGCGCACACTGAGGCTTTCCACGGTGTTGGCGAACCCGTGTATGTTTCGCTCATGCACAAGTTGAAACCGTCTGTAACCCGCGTTGTCCGCGCGCTTCGCCGTGCGTTGTAATCAGGTAGACGCCTTCCGTCCCCACCCCTGGAGCCTTCGATGAAACCACGCTTTCTGATGAAAAACGCTGCGCTCCTCGCGCTCGCGCTCAGTTCCGCCTTCGCCTCCAAGCTGGCGCTGGCCGATGATCCGCCGGCCCAGGTCGGCCGCATCGCCCTGGCCCAGGGACAGGTCGGCATCAGCGCAGGGCAAGGGGAAGGCGCCAGCACCGCCCTGGTCAACTGGCCCGTCACGTCCAGCAACACCCTGACCACGGCGCAGGGGGCGCGCACCGAGCTGCGCGTGGGGTCGAGTGCGATCCGCCTCGACGGCGACTCCAGCCTCGAGGTGATCCAGCTCGACGATGACAACCTGCGCCTGCGCCTGCACTACGGCAGCGTCAACATCCGCATCCTGAATCCCGACGTGCTGGCCGGCTTCGAGCTGTCCACGCCCCAGGGCCGCGTGACGATGCAGGAAGCCGGGCGCCTGCGCGTGGACGCCGAGCTGCGCGCCGACACCAGCAGCATCAATGTCTTCGACGGCGTTGCCATCGTCGAAGGCGGCGGAGAACGCCTGACCGTTCGCGCCGGACGCCGCGCCGACATCACCGGGCCCGACCTGCGCACCGCGCCGGCCCTGGCCGATGCCTTCGACGACTGGGCGCGCGAGCGCGACCGCCAGGCCGACGCGGTGCTCGCCACCCGCTACATCCCGCGCGAAATGACGGGATACGAAGACCTCGACCGCTACGGCAGCTGGAGGGACGACAACGAATACGGCGCCCTCTGGATACCGTCGGTGTCCTCGACCTGGGTGCCCTACCGCGATGGCCGCTGGACCTGGATCGCGCCCTGGGGCTGGACCTGGGTCGACAACGCGCCCTGGGGCTACGCGCCCTTCCACTATGGCCGCTGGGTGCAGGTCAACCGGCGCTGGGCCTGGGCACCGGGCCACCATGAACGTCGCCCGGTGTGGGCGCCGGCCCTGGTCGGCTGGGTCGGCGGCGCCGGCTGGAACCTGAATTTCAATGCGCGTCCTTCCGTTGGCCAGGGCTGGTATCCGCTGGCGCCGCACGAACGCTTCGTGCCGGGCTACCGCTTGTCGGACGACCACCTGCGGCGCCTCGCCTGGCAGGCGGCGCGCGGGCGCGACCGCGACGGCCGGCACGACGGCAAAAAGCGCGACTACCGGCGCGAGGGATTGACCGTGGTGCCGCAGGACCGCTTCGGCCAGCGCGGCGAAGTGATCGTGCCGCGCGAACCGCGCGCCAACCCGCCGGCCAACTGGGACCGCGCGCCGGTGGCGCTGCCGCCCACGCCGCCGGTGAAATTCGGCAGCAACCAGGGCGCCGTGGGCAATGCCGTGCGTAACGCCACCCAGGAAGCCGCCCGTGGTCTCGGCCGGCCGGGCAGCCGTCCCGACTATGTACGCGGCGAGCGGCCGGTGCCGGTGCCGACCGCCCAGCCGGCGCCGGTGGCGACGATCGCGCCGGGCGCACCCCAGCCGACCGTGATCGGCAACACCCCGCAGATGATCGTGGGCGGCAGCCGCGACGAGCGTGTCCGCAACGAGCTGCGCGGGTTCGAAGAGCGCCGCAACCGCTACCAGCAGGGGCGGGCCGAACCTGAAGCGCCGGCCGCGCCGCGCCCGGTCGTGACCGTGCCGGCGCCGGTGCTGGGCGCCCAGCCGGAACCGCAGCGCAACCCGGTGCGCGATGTCCCGCGCGAGGTGCAGCGCGAGGTGCAGCGCGATGTACGGCGCGACATGCGCGATATTCAGCGCGAGACGCCGCGCGACGTGCCGCGCGATGCGGGCCGCTTCGGCAGCGCCGGCGCGATGGAAGCCGCCGCGGCGGCAGCGGCGGCGCGTGCCCAGCAGCAGGCGTCGCGCCAGGCGCCGGCGGCGGTGGCGCCACCGCCGCCACGCCCCGAGCCGACGCCGCGTGCCGCACCGGCTCCCCGCGCCGAGCCGACGCCGCGTCCTGAGCCGACGCCGCGCGCCGAACCCGCTCCACGCGCCGAGCCGGCGCCACGCGCGGCGCCGGCCCGGAGCGATGACGGCGGCGGGCGCCGCGGTGCGGTGCGCCAGATGGAGCGCTGAGCCACGCCTGGCCCGGTTTGAAGAGACAGCGCCGCGCCGGGCGAGCCCCCCAGGCAGCTCGCCCGGCACATTCCGCGCGCGCATTCGCTACAATGTGCTTTTGCACAGGAATTGAACAATGGACCCCAAAGAATCCCTCATCGAATACCCGAGCGACTTCCCGATCAAGGTGATGGGCCCGACGCACGACGCCTTTGCCGCCACCATCGTCGAAGTGGTCACCGGTTTCGACCCGACCTTCCACCATGGCCGCATGGAAGTGCGTCCATCCGGCAAGGGCAACTACACCGGACTGACCTGCATCGTGCGCGCCACCAGCCGCGAGCAGCTCGACGACATCTACCGCACCCTGTCGTCGCACCCGATGGTCAAGATCGTTCTGTAACGAAAGTCCTTACCAGGCCCCGGCAGCGCCGGGGGCACTGGCATATAATGTCGGGGCCGTGACCCTCCCCGACCGGATTCCCATGCACCCGACCCGTCCCGCCAGCCCGCTCATCCGCGCGCTCGGCCGCGCCGACTACGAACCGACCTTTGCCGCAATGCGCGCCTTTACCGATGCGCGCACGCCCGACACGCCCGACGAGTTGTGGATCGTCGAGCATCCGCCGGTATTCACCCTGGGCCTGGGCGCCGACCGCGGTCACCTGCTGGCCGGCCCCGGCGTTCCGGCGCACGACATCCCCGTGGTGCAGACCGACCGCGGCGGCGAAGTCACCTACCACGGCCCCGGCCAGGTGGTGATCTACCTGCTGATGGACCTGCGCCGCAACAAGCCGGGCGGTAAATTGTATGCCCGACAATTTGTGGCAAAAATCGAACAGGCGGTCATCGATGTGCTGGCGGCGTATAATCTCGGGGGCGAACGCGTGGCCGGCGCGCCCGGCATCTATATCGCCGACGGTCCGCGCCGGGGCGCGAAGATCGCCGCCCTCGGCCTGAAAGTGCGCGGCAACGGCTGCACCTACCACGGGGTCTCGCTGAACGTGGCGATGGACCTGGCGCCGTTCTCGTGGATCAATCCTTGCGGCTACTCGGGCCTGGCCACCGTCGACATGCGCACCATGGGCGTCGAAGCGCCCCTCGCCGACGTGCAACACGCATTGGCGCGCGAACTGGTGCGCCAGCTGGCATCCGATCCTGCCGAACCGAACAATTCAATTGAGCCCCTGCGGGCATGAGCGACATGACTACCGACACCGATACCGTTCTGACTCCTGCCAACGACGCCCCCGGCGCCGCCTACAACGCCAGCGACAAGCAGAAGGGCGCCAGCAAGACCTCGCGCATCCCGATCAAGATCGTGCCGATCGCCGACGCCGAGCGCCTGAAGAAGCCGGACTGGATCCGCGTGAAAGCGGCCACCGCCTCCTCGCGTTTCTACGAAATCAAGGACATCCTGCGCGCCAACAACCTGGTCACCGTGTGCGAGGAAGCCAGCTGCCCGAACATCGGCGAATGCTTCGGCAAGGGCACCGCGACCTTCATGATCATGGGCGACAAGTGCACGCGCCGCTGCCCGTTCTGCGACGTCGGCCATGGCCGTCCGGACCCGCTGGACGTGAACGAGCCGGGCAACCTGGCCAAGACGATTGCCGACCTGCGCCTGTCGTATGTGGTGATCACCTCGGTCGACCGCGACGACCTGCGCGACGGCGGCGCCGGCCACTTCGTCGAGTGCATCACCAAGACCCGCGCCTTGTCGCCGAACACCAAGATCGAAGTACTGGTGCCGGACTTCCGCGGCCGCCTGGAAAAGGCGCTGAACATCTTCGCCGACGGCTTGCCGGACGTGATGAACCATAACCTGGAAACCGTGCCGCGCCTGTACAAGGAAGCGCGCCCGGGGGCCGACTACCAGCACTCGCTGGTGCTGCTGCGCGACTTCAAAAAGATGTACCCGAACGCGGTGACCAAGTCGGGCATCATGGTCGGCCTGGGCGAGACCGATGAGGAAATCCTGCAAGTGATGCGCGACATGCGCGCGCACGACATCGACATGCTGACTATCGGCCAGTACCTGGCGCCGTCGAACTCGCACCTGCCGGTGCGCCGCTACGTGCACCCGGACCAATTCAAGAAGTTCGAGGAAGCGGCCTACGAGATGGGCTTCGTGCACGCGGCCGTGGGCGCGATGGTGCGCTCCTCGTACCACGCCGACCAGCAGGCGCATAACGCGGGCGTGGCCGCTGCCTGATTGGCATGGTGGGTTCGAGAACCCACCCTACCTGGCAGGCATGTCCGAACGCATCGGCGTAGGGTGGGTTCTCGAACCCACCAATGCATGCATGACTTTGACGAAAAATGGCCTCGAACGAGGCCATTTTTCATGGTGCGTCGCTTACTTATTTACTTACTTCTGCTTGCGGCGCCGTGCAGCGCCTGCGCCCAGCAGGCCCAGGCCCAGCAGGGCCAGCGATGCCGGTTCCGGCACTTCGCCCACGGCCGCGATGCCGACGCCGCGTTCCGACTCGTAGGCGCCCTTGCCCAGGCTCAGGATGCCGATACCGGTGCGGGTGTTGTAGTCCCAATCGGCGCTGATGTAGCCGTAGTTGCCGTTGCGGGTCATGAAGCCGATAAAGCGGTTGGTGAAGGATTCCTCCCAGCCCGCGGACGCCCAGCCCTCGTATATGGCATAGGCCCATCCGTTCTGGTCGGTATTTTCGCCGATGCTGGCGTCGCCGATGAGGTCACCCGCATTGAAGAGCTTGAGCGCATTGCCTTCGCCAGTGGCGAAAATGCCCCCGCCGACCATGGCCAGGTCGAGGTAGTCGCTCGAACAGCCCGGATCGATTTCAATGGCGCCGCCACGCGGCAGGCCGACGATGTCGCTGCTGTCGAAGCAGCCGCCGTGATCGTTCTGGGCACGGCCCTGCATGATGGTGGTGTTGACATCGAAGGTGATCGGTGCGGCGCTGGCGGCCACGCTGGCCAGGGCAAGGATGGAAGCAAGGGTAGAGACTAAAACGGATTTTTTCAGCATGATGGATATCCCTAGGTAGTTGTTGTATCTATCATCTGAGCAATGTTTGTGCCAATTAATAAAAATTAACGAAAACAAACACTTAGCCGCAATAACCAAAAGTCGTGATCGTCAGCTGTAAAGTTTGGCGACAATTCTCCTTGTCAGTTCCATGCACGCTGCCTCAACGCAGCTTCGCCGGTCCCTTGAACGCGTCCTGGATCTCCCCTGCCGTCTGCTCGACGCGCTCGATGTCCTGCACGTCGGCGCCGGCCGGGCGGGTCGGCACGATGCGCGGCGTGATCAGGACGACGGTCTCGGTCGAGGTGCCTGTGTGTTCGTTGTTGGTGAACAGCTTGCCGACCACGGGCACGTCGCCCAGCAGCGGCACGCCGGTGCGGCGCACGCCCGAGGTGGCCTTGATCAGGCCGCCGATCAGGATGGATTGCCCGTTCTCCGCCACCAGCTGGGTATTCACCTCGGTGGTCTTCTTCGATGGAATCCCGCCAAGCAGGGTGCCCGAGCTGACCTCCGGACGCACGCGCAGGGCGATGCGCCCATCGGCGTCGACCGACGGCGTCACGCGCAGGATCACGCCGGTCTCCAGGAACTCGATGGTTTCGCTGGTGACGTTGTTGATGGTGGTGGTCACGCGGTAGCCCAGCTTGTCGCCGATGTTGGTCGTCGCTTCCTGGTTTTCCAGGGTCAGCAGCTTCGGCGTGGCCAGGGTGCGCACCCGGCCCTTGTTGTTCAGCGCGTTCAGGAAGACGTCGACATTCCGGTTCACGAAGTTGAACACCAGGCCGGGCGTGGTGCGCTCGACCAGGCGGCTGGTGCCGATGCGGTTCACGCCGTCGCCGCTGAAGACCTTGTTCCACTCGATGCCGAAGTTCTCGTTCTCGTCGAGCGTGATCTCGAGGATCTTCGCCTCGATCATGATCTGCTGCGGCTGGGTGTCGATCTCGCGCAGCAGCGCCACGATGCGCGCCATGCCTTCCGGCGTGTCTTCGACCACCAGGGTGCGGCGCGAGGGCAGCACGGTGACCTTGCCGCCGCGGCCGACGTGCTTCGACAGGATGTCGGCCACGACCTGCGGTTCCGAGTACAGCACCTTCAGCGCGCGCACTTCCATGTTCACGGAGGGCGGCGTGCCGGCCGCGCCGGCGTCGGCCGGGTTGACGATCATGTAGCCGTTCTCGCGCGTCAGCACCTGGTAGCCGCCCGCCTCGGCAATCGCGAAAATCGCCTGGCGCGGCGTCATGTCGTACAGGCTCACCGCGACGTTGCCGGTGACGCCCTTGCCGAGCATGATGTTGACGCGCTCGTGGCGCGAGATCATCTCGAACAGTTCGGCAATCGGCGTGTCGCGGAACACGAAGGAGGTCGGTGCGCCCAGCGGCGGCACCGTCGACGAGACCGCGGTGGCCGGCTGGGCCTGCGCCGGCGTGCGTTGCGGTGCGGCGTGCGCCGCGAAGGCGGCGCCGAGCAGCGCAGCCATGCCGATGTGTTTGATGTGCTTCATTTGCGGCTCTCGTCCAGCAGCAGGACGCTGGTCATGCCGCGCTTCTTCAGCGTGACGCCGCGTTCCTCTACCTTGATCAGTTGATAGTCGCCGAACCACTCGCCGGCGGCGAGGATCTGGCCATTGATGTTTGCCAGCGCGCGGCCTGGCGTGACCATGAGCGCGCGCAGCTGGGGCGCCGGCTGGGCCGCTGCCTGGGCGGCAAGTTGCGCTTCGTCGGTCGGCTCGGCGGCCGGCTGGGCGCGTGGTGGCAGCGCCGGACGTGCGAACGGATCGCGCAGCGGTCCTGCCGCCGCATCCTGCAGCAGCGCCAGGCAGGCGAAGGCAAAGGCGATGCGTTTCATGGTGCGTTCTCCTGCGCTTGATAGGATGCGACGCGGATCTTCATGCTCACCTGGCCCGGCGTTTCTCCGGCGTGCATCTCGAAGCCGGCGACCGCCAGGGTCGGCTGGGCGCGCTCGATGGCGCCCATCCAGTCCACCAGGGCCGTGTAGGGGCCGCTGGCGTCGACATCGAAGCCGAGGCGCACAAACGACAGCGCCATTTCGTCCGGGGCCGGCGCGACGCCATGCAGGTTCACGCCATGCTCGCGCGCCAGGGTGCCGAGGGCGCCGACCAGGCGCACCTGGGCTTGCGACGCGGGCTGCGTCGATGCCTGGCCAGCACCCGCGCCCAGGCGTTGCGCCAGCACCTTACTGTCGGTGTCGAGCACGGCCAGCTGGGCTGCCAGCAGGGTCGGGTCTCCCGCCGCCAGCGCCAGTTGCGACTGCTCGGCGCGCACTGCGCGCAAGGCCGCCAGCGGGGCGCGCAGTGCGTAGAACCAGAGCGCGGCGGCGACAATCAACAGCAGGCCGGCGCCGACCATGTGCAGCTGGCGCGCCGGCAGCGCGGCGGCCTTGCGGATCCAGGCGGGGTTCATGGCGCCTCCTTGTGTTTGACGAGTGCGGCGGAGGCATGGAAGCCGACGGTTCCGCCGTCTTCCGCCGTGGCCGTGCTGCTGTTCAGGAAGCGCACCTCGGCCAGCGCCGGATCGGCGGCCAGGGCGGCGAGGAAGGCGCTCATCGCCGCGTTGTCGAGGGCGCCGCCGGCGATCTCGATCTGGGTGCCGAGGCGCCAGGCCTGAGTCGCGCCGGTCTGGGCGGAACGTGCCTGCACCGTATCCGGCGGCAGCGGCGCGGGCGGCGCCTGCAGCGCTTCCTGGGTGCGCGCCAGGCGCAGGGTGTCGAACCAGACGCGCTCGTTGAGGGCCTGGTCCAGCACCTTGGCCAGCGCCGCCACTTCGCCGGCGCCGCGCAGGCCCGCCAGCGCGCCGACATTGTCGGCCAGCGCGTCCTTGCGCGCCTGCGCGTCCACCAGCCGGGTGCGCATGGCGCCGGCTTGGGCCGAGGCGGCGCGGGCGGTTTCCAGCAGCGGCGTTTCGGTCGCCACGCGCCAGTGCAGGAAGGCGCTGGCGGCGCCGCCAAGGACCAGCAACGCCGCCAGCGCCGCGCCGTAGGCGGCCAGGGTGCGGCGTACGCGCAGGCCTTCGCGGTAGCTGCGCGGGATCATGTCGATATCAGCCACGCGCGCCTCCCCGCAGTGCCAGGCCGGCGGCCAGGGCGATGGCGTGGGCGTCGCCCACCGCCGCCCCTGGCGCGCCATGGAAAGCCTTGAACGGATCGAGCAGTTCCACCGGCAGGCGCACCAGCTCCGCCACCCGCTCGCCGATGTGGCGGTAGCGCGCCACGCTGCCGTTCAGGTAGACGCGGCTGATGCTGCTGCCGCGCGTGCGCGAAGCGACATACACCTGGGTGCGCACCAGCTCCTCGGCCAGGGCCGCGAATTCCTGGTACAGGATCTCGCGCACGGTGCGGCCGATGTCGGGCTGGGTGCCGTTTCCATGGGGTGCGCCGGCCGGGGTGCCGATGCCGTGCTCGCGCAGCAGCGCCAGCGCCACCTCGGTGTCCAGTCCCAGCGCGCGCGACAGGCGCTCGACCAGCTGCTGCTCGCCGAAATCGATCTCGCGGTCGAGCATCAGGCGCCGGCCCCAGATCACGGTGAGATAGCTCTTGTTGGCGCCGAAATTAATCAGGAGGACCGACTGGTCGAAGTCTTCCTGCATCGCCGCCAGCAGGCGTGCGATCGCCGCCGGGCCGATGTCGAGCGCCACCGGCTCCAGGCCGGCGCCGCGCAGGGTGTCCAGGTAGGCCAGCACGTTTTTCGTCGATGCCACCGCCGCCAGCACCTGGCGCTCGGCGCCGGATGCCTCGACGCTGCGCACCTGGTAGTAATCGACCACCGATTCGGCGGCGGCCGCGCCGAGCTGCTCGCGCACCGCTTTCGCCACCGCCTGCGCTTCGTTCTGGCCGCTTGCTCCATTCTGCACGTGCACGGTCAGCGGCAGGATCCGCACTTCGCTCGGCGCCAGCACCGACACCACGCGCCGGCCGGCGAACGGCGCGGCGTGCAGGGCCTCGCGCACGAAGCGCTTCAGGCGCGGCGCATCGGCCAGCAATTGCGCGCGTTCGACCGGATACGGCAGCGAGACCGCCGCGCGCACGCCCGGGCCATCCGGCGACGGGATGGCCTGCAGCAGGTTCAGGCGCTGGGCCGCGAAATCGAGGCCGATCGGCGCCGGCGCCGCGGCGCCCTTGCCGGCCAACGAGGAGAGCCAGGCCTTCATGGGTTCATGCCTTTCGTGCTGCTGCGGATCGCGTTGCCGCCGGCGTGCTTGGCTGCGTACAGCAATTCGTCGGCCGCCTTGTAGGCGGCATCGAACAGGAGACCCTGTACCGGCAGGCGCACCAGGCCCAGGCTGACGGTCGGCGCCACGCCCGGAGGGAGACCCGGGAGCAGCGTGCCGCCCGCCACCTTGGCCAGCGCCGCTTCGATGCGTGCCGGCGTGCCGGCGCCGTACATCACCAGTGCGAATTCGTCGCCGCCCAGGCGCGCCAGGTATTCGGCCTCGCCGTCCAGGTGGGCAAAGGCGGCCTGCACCACGCGCAGGACCGCGTCGCCGCAGCCGTGGCCGTGGTTGTCGTTGATGGCCTTGAAGCGGTCGATGTCGAACAGGGCGAACCAGCTGTCGGCGCCCAGCGCGCGGTGGCGCGCCAGCGCGTGCTCGAAGTCGCGTTCGATATGGCGCCGGTTCCAGGCGCCGGTCAGGTGGTCGCGGTTGGCCAGCTCGATCAGCTCGCGCTGGGCCTGCTCCAGGTGGAAGCGCAGCGCCAAGTCGTGCTTGCGCAGCTGCAGGGCGCGCGCCACCAGGGCCAGCGAAATCACGGCGGCCACCAGCATCAGGCATTGCAGCACCCACAGGTCGAGCGCGGCGAAGCGGTAGCGGCCCAGGTAAGTCGAGGCCGTGAACATCAGGTAGATGGCGCCGGTGGTCGCCGCCGCTTCGCGCAGGCCCCAGGGTACGACCGGGACCAGCATGATCAGCACCGCCACGCTCAGGAGCAGCATGGCGTGCAGCTGGCCCGAGCGCTGCGCCAGCAGCACCAGCGAGGAACCGCACACCACCAGCAGCAGCGTCGCCAGCAGGTACAGGGCGCGCAGCTGCTCGACCCTGGCGCTGGACAGGTAGATGTGCAGGGCCAGCAGGCACAGCAGCGAATAGGTGTAGGTATAAGCGGTGCCGAGATCGAACACAGCCGACATGGCGGCGGCCAGGCCCAGGAACAGCAGGGCGACCAGGCTGAGCAGGGCCACGCCGCGCCGGGTTTCTCGGGTGATGACGGGGACGGCGTAGGCGCGCAGCTCCGGCGCCCCGAAATCGAGGCAGGACCAGGCGCTGGCGACGTTGCCGGCGAGGGTGAAGGCGGGTGGATTCATGGCCTGTTCGTGAATAAGATACGGCGGGATCAGGTACAGCGCTTGTAATAGCGCAGGGACAGCTCGGGCTTGCTCGAACCGTCGAAGCTGATGAAGGGGACGTTCGACAGGGCGGTCGGTTTCAGCAGCAGGCCGTAGTTGGCCGGCGGGCTGTTGGCCCAGGCCTGGGCCAGCGTATCGATGCGCAGGGTGTATACACCGTTGTAGGCGCCGCTGCCCGGGTCGATGACCACGCTGGCGGCGGGCGTCTCGACATAGTCGCCGCCGGCCGTGGTCCAGACCGTGGCGTCGCCGCGCGGGCTGGTCCAGGTGGCGTTCTTGTTCCACTCGCGCGTGATGCGGTGCGCGGACAACAGGCGGCCGGGCTGGCTGTTGTTACCCGATTTCTTGGTGAGCTTCAGGTCGGCCTGGATGATCGAGGCGCGGTCCAGTTCGGGCGTCAGCTTGAACAGGAGCAGCGGATGGGCACTGCCCTCGGTGGCGGTCAGGGTATCGGCGTTCGCCAGGCTGGCGCTGCCGCCTTTCACGATGGTGGTGTCGGCGTCGCCCGGACCGATGATGGTGGCCGCCTTCGGGTTGTCGAGGTCGATCATCTGCATGGCGCGCGTGAGTGCCATGACCGATTTGCGCTCGGTGGTGGCGGTCAGGCTGACGGTGAGGATGCCCTTGTTTTCCTTGGCGCTGCTGACGGTGACGCTGCCGCCGGGCAGGCGCAGGGTGCCGTAACCGGCTTCGTCGTCGTCGCAGTCGTCGACCGAGCCGCGCCATTTCGCCACCTGCATGCCGCTGGCGGCCAGGTAGCGCGCCACCTCGATGTCGTACTGGGCGTCGACGGCGGAGACGTTCATGCCGCCTTCGCGCGTCATCGTGTAGGCGAGCGCGGCGACCACGGCCAGCGTCAGCGCCACGGGCAGCAGCAGGACGCCGCGCTGTGTTTTCATGCCGGCGCTCACTGGGCCGACCCCAGGCGCACAGTGGTCATGGCGCTGGTGCTGGCGCCGTCGCGCGCCAGGGCCAGGCTGACCTTGATCAGCGGCTGGCCGGCTTCGCTGCTGGATGCGCTCATGTCGAAGCCGCTCACCGATTCGGCCAGCACGTAGCGTTCCGGACCCTGCTGCTCGACCAGCACGCCGTTGGCCACGCTGTAGACAGCGGGCTTGAGCCATTCGCTGCTCGGTTTGTCGGTCAGGCCGGCCGCCGGCGCGGTGTCGCGGATGCGCGCGGCGATCCGTTCGAGGGCGAAATCGGCCTCGCGCTCGAGGGCGACCTGGTCTGCCGCCACGCGCGCGGCGGCGCCGGCGCTTTGCAGCAGCGACGGCAGCGGCGCCAGCACCAGCGCGCCGATGGCCAGCCCGAGCAGCAGCTCGGCCAGGCTGAGGCCCCGGGCGTGGATGCGGACTGGAAGACGTGGACTCATCGCGCCACCATCGTGGTGAAGGAATAGCCCTTGTCCGAGCTCAGGGCGATGTACAGCATCGCCGCTTCGCGCCGGTTCTGGGCGCTGCCCGAGGTCAGGAACACCGTGGTCGAGCCGGTCTGCTCGCACAGCGAAATGGCAAGCTGGCGCGTGACGCCGGCGCAGGAAGCGTCGTCCGGCAGCACGTAGCTGGCGGCGTTGTCCTTGGAAGCCGCCAGCCACAGGGTCTGGTAGGGCTCGGCCAGGACCGCTTCCATCGTGTTCTTCATGCAGCGCAGTTCGCGTGCCTTGTCGACGCCGGCGGCCGATACGGTCAAGCCGGTGGTGAGGGCCTCCATCATCGGCACGGCGCAGATCGCCAGCAGCAGCACGGCGACCATGACTTCCACCAACGAGAAGCCATGCTGGTGCGCGCGGGCCGTCACAGGCTCACCCGTCCGGTAACCGGCGCCACGCGCACCACGCGTTCGACACTGCCGTAGCGCAGGGTGATGCGGGCTTCCTCCTTGAGCGGCGAGATTTCCTTCGTGCCGAGCAGGAAGCCGATCGGCAGGCCCAGGAGCTTGGTCGGGGCGATATCGACCGGCACGCCGTCCGGGCCGAAGATGGCGCCGTTGGTCACCGCGCCGCTCTGGTAGCGGAACACCGAACTGACGATGGTCGCCTGCGGCAGGCTGTCGTTGGCGAAGTTGACCAGGTAGTCGCGCTTGTCGATCGGGTGGGTGGCGGTGGTGCCGTTGCCGGAGGATGCAGGCTGGTAGACCCGCAGCATCTGGCTGGCGGTATCGATGACGATGGACTGGTAGGTGCCGGTGCGGACCGCTTCGCGCTGGGCGAAGCGCACGGCGCGGGCGATTTCGCCGGCGGCGGCCTCGGCGCCGAGGGCCGACTGGGTGTCGGCCGGGGGAATGGCGATGGCGGCCGCGATGGCCAGGACGGCCATTACCAGCACCATCTCGGCCAGGGTTGCGCCGGCTTGCCGGTGAAGATTGCTCGCACCAGTCACGACAAGCCGGGCGGAGGGGTTAGTGCGCGGACAGCAGGCGGTTGGTGTCGCGGCCTGGAGCGTTGCTGTTGGCCTGGAACTTACCGGTCGCGTTGTTGAAGCGCCAGCCCGGGGTCACGGCAGCCGGTTCGGCGGCGTTCGCGGCGGTGATGACGGCAGTCGCAGCGCTGTTCGAGATCGGCTCGGCCGGCAGGGCGCGCAAGTAAGGACCGTAAATGAAACCCGGCGCAGCAACGCTGCAGGTTTGGCCATCACGGTTCGAGAAGTTCGTCAGCTGCTCGCGAAACGCGAGTTCGGAATTGACATCGCCGGTGCCTACTACGCCACTGGCGCCCGTGCATGCTGCTCCGCCGCCGCTCGACACGGCAATACTCGGATAACGGTTGTTGTGCTGTACGCGGTACAGCTCGATCGCCGAACGCACGGTGGCCAGGTTGGCGTCGAGCGCGGCTTCCTGGGCATCGTTCGAGGTATTCGAAAACTGCGGAATCGCAATCGCCGCCAGGATGGCGATGATGATCACGACGATCAGGAGCTCGATGAGCGTGAAGCCTTTGGCGGCGTGGTGGCGGAGTGTAGTGGTCATCTTGATAAGTGAAAGGGTTAAGTTGGGTTTGCTTTACGGCAAATTCTTAACAGGTAGCAACGAAGAGTAACATGAACGACCAGCATTTTAATTGCCACAACGCATCAACTTTTGCACATTGTTGCTTTTTTAGTGAATCGCGCGTGACATTTTGAAAATCGGCAGGATGATCGAGGTCACAATCGTCCCAACCAGTACGCCCATCACCATCAGCATCACCGGCTCGGCCATCTTCGCCAGTGCGTTCAGCTGGCGCGTCAGGTCGCGTTCGTAGAAGTCGGCGACACGTCCCATGACCTTGCCCAGAGCGCCCGTGGCTTCGCCGGTATCGATCATCTGCTTCACGCTCACCGGGATCAGCGGGCTTTCGCGAAAGCCGGCGGCGATGCCCCGCCCTTCGGTCACCTGGGTTTCGAGTTCGCCCAGGAAGCGCTGGAACTCGGCGTTCGGGATCACGTTGCGGCAGGCGCCGAGGGTGTCGAGGATGGTCACGCCGCGTTCCAGCGAAATGCCCATCACGCGCATCAGGCGCACCAGGTAGATCTTGATGAAGATGTCCTTCACGAGGGGCAGGCGCAGCTTGGCGCGGTCCAGCCAGGCGCGCACGTCGGGACGGCGCAGAGCCAGCAGCGCGGCGCCGGCCAGGCCCAGCACGCCCGAGAAAAAGACGGTGCCGTGCTCGGTCAGCAGCTTGCTGGCGCCGATGAAGAACTTGGTCGTGAACGGCAGCTCGTCGTAGATCGAGGTAAACATCACCGAGAATTTCGGGAACACGACCATCAGGATAAAGACAACCACAAGTATCGAAAACACGATCAGGAAACCGGGATAGGACAGCGCCGAGACGATGGTGCTGCGCAGCCTTTCCTGTTTTTCGTCCATGTCGACCAGCTGGGCCAGCACCTCGGGCAGGAAGCCGCCGGTCTCGCTGGCGCCGATCAGATTGATGTAGGTGGACGGGAACAGCTCCGGGTGCTTGGCCAATGCCTCGGAAAAGCGCTGGCCGCCGACGATGTCGTCCGCCACCTCGCCGATGATCGCCTTCAGGCGCGGCTTGTCGCTCTGCTCGTGCAGCGCGCGCAGGGCGTCGTGCAGGGCGACGCCGGTTTCCAGCAGCAGCACCAGGCGTTCGGTGAACAGCATGCGGTCGGCGCTGCCGATGCGCGCGTCGCGCCCGAAGGCAAAGGCGGCCTTTTTCGCCACGGGCTTTGCCGGCGCGGCCGCAGCCTGCGTGTCATCCCATTCGATTGCCATGCCTTGTACTCCTTACAGCGAATGCACGACGCGCGCGATTTCCTCGGGCGTGGTGTCGCCGCCGAATGCGCGCTCCATGCCGTCGGCGTACAAGTCGCGGTGGCCCTTGCCGGCCACGTGCTGGGCCAGCGCATCCTTGCTGGCGTTCGCCACGATCATGCGCTGCAGGTCGGAACCCACTTCCAGCAGTTCGTAGATGCCGAGGCGCCCCTTGTAGCCCGAGTCATAGCACGACGGGCAGCCGCGCCCCTTTTGCAGCTTGAGGTTGCCCTGGCCCTTCCAGCCGTAGGCCAGCGCGGCGCCGGGCGGCACCAGGTAGCCGGTCCTGCAGGCCGGGCAGATGCGGCGCACCAGGCGCTGCGCCATCACGCCGATCAGCGCCGACGACAGCAAATACGGCTCGACGCCCATCTCCACCAGGCGCGCCACCGCACCCAGGGTGTCGTTGGTGTGCAGGGTGGTCAGCACCAGGTGGCCGGTCAGCGCCGCCTGCACCGCGATCTCGGCGGTCTGGCGGTCGCGGATCTCGCCGACCATGATGATGTCCGGGTCCTGGCGCAGCACGTGCTTCAGGATCTTCGGGAAGGTCAGTCCGATCGCATCGTTCACCTGGTTCTGGTTGATGATGTCCAGCTGGTACTCGACCGGGTCCTCGATCGTGACGATGTTCTTCTCGATGCTCTTGAGGTAGTTGATCGCGGCGTACAGCGAGGTCGTCTTGCCGCTGCCGGTGGGACCGGTGACCAGGATCAGTCCGTGGCTGCGCCCGAGCAGGCGCTTGAAGGTGTCGACCGTGCCGCGCTCCATGCCCAGCTTGTCCACATCCAGGATCGACTGGTTTTTATCGAGCACGCGCAGCACCACCTTTTCGCCGTAGATGCCGGGCAGCGAAGAGAAGCGCAGGTCGACCGTGCGGCCTTGCGTCATGACCTGGATGCGGCCATCCTGCGGCAGGCGCCGTTCGGCAATGTCGAGATGCGCCATCACTTTCAGGCGCGAGACGATCGCCGGATGCAGCTCGACGCGCGGCGACATCACCTCGTACAGGATGCCGTCGATGCGCAGGCGGATGCGCGACTTGTTGCGCGAGATCTCGATGTGGATATCGCTGGCGTTGTCGTGGATGGCGCGCTGGATCACGGCGTTGACCATGTTGATGACGGGGCTGGCGCCGGCCATCTGGTCGATCTGCGTGTAGTCGTCCGGGATCTGGCTGTCCACCAGCTCCAGGTCGTTCGCTTCGCTGTGAATAAAATCCGGCATGGTGCCGCCGTAGGCATCGTCGCGCACGCGGTTGACGTCCGCCGGCGGCGCCATCGCCACGCGGATGCGGCATCCGGTGCGGGCGCGGATCTCGTCGATGCTGTGCACCGCCTGCGGCTCGCCGGTGGCGAGGGTCAGCGTGTTCTCGACCACGAACAGCGGGATCACGTTCAGGCGTTTTGCCACGTCGCGTTCCAGCAGGGAGACGGCCACCGGGTCGTACAGGCCGGCGCGCAAGCTCACGAAAGGCAAGTCGAGCTGCTCGGCCAGGGCCTGGAACAGGGCCGCCTCCGACAGCCACTTCTTCTCCACCATGATCAGGCCCATGCGCTTGCCGGTCTGTTCCTGCAGGCGCGCCGCCTCCGCCACCTGGGCGGCGGTCACGATGCCGCGCTCGACCAGGATGTCGCCCAGCTTCGGCTGGCCGGCGCCGCGCGGTGGTTTCGCCGGCGCCTGGGGCGCGTCGTACAGCGCCACCTTTTCGGAGACGCCGGTGACGTTCAGGATATCGAGCAGCAGCGGGCTCGGATAAGCCAGCTTCAGCCAGCCACCCAGGCTGCCGAGGCGGTTCGCGGCGCGCGTCATCATTTCCAGCGCGCGGCCCGACAGCAGCGGCACCTTGCCCAGGTCGAGCACGATGCTGACCTGGTGCTGGGCGATGCATTCGCCAATCGCGTTGTCCACCGCATCGACGGCGTCGGCGGCCACCAGCGCCATCGACGGCGCCAGGTAAGTCATCGAGCCGATGCGGCTGCGGGTGACGGCGTCGCTCATGCCTTATGCCGCCTGCTGGGGCCGCAGTGGAACATCACGTGCGATGTTGAAGCGCGCGATCCACTCCGGTTCGGCCGCGCAGACTTCCTCGAACACCTTGATGATGGCCGGGTCGAGCTGGCTGCCGGCCACACGTGCGATCTCCGCCATCGCCACCTCGTGGCTGCGGCCGGCGCGGTAGGCGCGCGAGCTGGTGATCGAGTCGTAGGTGTCGGCCACGGCGATGATGCGCGCATGCAGCGGGATGTCGTTGCCCTTCAGGCCATGCGGGTAGCCGGTGCCGTCGTACTTTTCCTGGTGGTGGCGTGCGCCCGGCACCGCGCCCTTCAGGCGGTCGATGTGGCGCAGGATCTCGTAGCTGCG
Organism: Massilia sp. YIM B02769; assembly: GCF_030411995.1. Lineage (GTDB taxonomy): Bacteria > Pseudomonadota > Gammaproteobacteria > Burkholderiales > Burkholderiaceae_D > Telluria. The sequence goes on along the minus strand of NZ_JASNRC010000001.1, from coordinate 242,525 downwards.
CTCGGGGTGGACCTTGATGAAGGTGAACTCGTCGGCGGTCAGGCGGCCTGGTTTGCACAGCACCGCATCGGGGATGCCGATCTTGCCGACGTCGTGCAGCAGCGAACCCCAGAACAAATCGTCGGTGTCGCGCGACCCGAGGTTCATCGCCTTGCCGATTTCCATGGTGATGTAGTGCACGCGCTCGGAGTGGCCGCGCGTGTACGGGTCCTTCGCTTCCACCGCCTCGATCAGGGCGTTCGCCATCTGGTCGTTGAACTTCTGGGTCTCGGCCAGCATGCCGTACATCTTCGACAGGCCGGACAATTGGTTGGCCAGCAGCTCGCCGAGCTTGCGGTCGCTGTTCGAGAAGTCCGGTTTTGCCAGGTGGTTCGCCAGCACCAGGATCGCCACCACGCTGCGGTCGTGGATCACCGGGCAGCACAGCAGTTTAAAAGGCAGGTCGGTGAAGATGTAGGCGCGGCGCGGGTCGTTCACGTCGTTGATGACGATCGGGGCGCGCGCCGAATGCGTAAAGCGGTACAAGTCGCCGCGCATCTCGACCAGCACCAGGTCGAGGTTGTGGATCGGCGCCGACAGATTGGTCGCGTGCACGCACAGGTTTTCGCCCGGCTTCACGAAAGCGGCGACGTCGGCGTCCATGTGCTCGGCCCAGCTTTGCAGCAGGCGCTGGAACAGGTCCGCGCCGGGTTCGAGCTGCTGCACGGTCTTGTCGATGGCATACACCAGGTGCAGCTCTTCGTAGCGCTCGGACAGTTCCAGCGCCATCGAATCGAGTTCGCGCTTGGCGGCGACTTCGTCGGCGATGCCGGCGCCGATGTCCTCGAAGGTTTCGGCCAGCGCATCCCAGGCTGTCGGTGCAGCGTCAGGCGTCGCGACGCGCACCACCAGGTAGCCGAGCAGGCCGGTCTTGCCGTGCATGGCCATGTAGAGCAGGCTGGCGGCCTGGTGGTCGTGGCGCTGCATGCCGTCGCCGTCCTGGGCCCAGGCAAAGCCGGCGGCGATGCGCGCTGCAATCCAGGCGCCGATGTCGCTGCCCGCCTGCTGCTGCCAGCATACCGACGCATCGGGCGCGCAGACCGCGAAGTCGTAGTCGACGCCGGTGGTGCGGCGCAGCCAGCGCGCATGGCGCGAAAAGTCGAGGTCGTTCAAGGCATCATGCATGCGGGTTCTCCTGCGTGGCCGCGTTGGCAAAGTAGGTGGTCAGGCGTGCGATCAGCTGGCGCGGGCTGAGCGGCTTTTCGAGGAATTCGACCTGCGCCAGTTCGCGCACCCAGGCGCGTTCCTCGGACGCCGTCATCGAGGTCATCACGAAGATCGGAAAGGTCTCGTCCGGGTAGCGCGCACGCACGGTGCGGCACAGTTCGCGGCCGTCCATGCCGGCCATCTGGATGTCGCTCACCATCACGTCGGGCCGGCGCGCCGCCATTTTTTCCAGCGCCTCGTTGCCGTCGTTGGCGCTGGCTACCTCGTAGCCTTCGCGCTCCAGCATCAAACGCAGCACGCGGATCACGTGCGGCTCGTCGTCGACCAGCAGGATCGATTTTTTCATAAGACCTGGCCTCCTTCGGCCAGCGCCGGCATTTTCTTCAGGTGGATGGAGAACACGCTGCCGTGTCCGAGTTCGCTTTCGATGGTCAGGCGCCCGTGATGCAGTTCGACGATCTGGTTGCTGAGGTAGAGACCGAGGCCATGGCCGCCGCGCTGCTCGTCACCGGTCTCGCGTACACGGAAGAATTTCTCGGTCACGCGCTCGCGGTCTTCCGGCGTCATGCCGATGCCGCTGTCGCGCACCGCGATGGTCACATCGCTGTCGCCTTCCTCGGCGGCCAGCGTGACCGTACCGCCGGCCGTGTTGTACTTGATCGCGTTGTTCAGCAAATTGTTCAGGGCGATGCGGAACATGTCCTTGTCGACCGAGACCGCCGCCAGGTCGCGTGCTACCTGCAAGTCGAGGCGGATGTTCTTCGCTTCGGCGCGCGAACGGGCCTGCTGCCAGGCGTCGCGCAGCAGATCGTCGAGCTTCACGCGGTGGCGCTCGGGACGCATGCTGCCCATTTCCAGCTTGCTCACGTTGAGCAGGTTGTTCACCAGCGAGACCATGCGTTCCACTTCATCCTGGATCACATTGATCGCTTCCACGCGCACCGCCGGGTCGTCGATGCCGACGTCGGCCAGCATCTCGCCGTACATGCCGATCACGTTCAGCGGCGACTTGAGTTCGTGTGCGACGTGGGCGACGAAGTCGTTGCCGGCCTGGCGCGCCAGGTGTTCGCGGGTGGCGTCGCGCAGCACCACCAGGGTGCCGTAGGCCATCGAGTGGCCGGTCAGGGCCTGGGCCGTGGCCCACAGGCGCTTGCCCGGCACCCCGAGCGGATTGAATTCGATGGTCATCTGGCTGCGCGCGTCCTGTCCGGCGCCGCGGAAGCGCGCCAGCATTGCGCGCAGTTCCGGGTCGCGGCACCAGGCTTCGACTGGTTGCGACAGTACCTCGGCCACCGGCACGCCGAGCAGGGGTTCGATCTTCCCGGTGGCGAAGGTCACCTCGCCGGCCGGATCGAGCACCAGCAGGCCGTCGGGCAGGCATTGCAGCACCGCCTGCATCTTGTTGCTGCCGTATTCGAGCAGGCGGCCGCTGGCCATGCTGGCGATGCTGTCCTGTTCCAGTTCGCGGATGCGCGCGCTGGTGTGGTCGAGGTAGCGGTTCAACTTGCCGGCAAGGCCGCGCACGTCCTGGCCGGCGTCGAATTCCTGTACGGGCTGGGCCTGGGCCGCGCCAAGCGTCTTGAGCTGTTCGCCGAGGGCGGCCAGCGGCGCCATCTCGCGCTTGATCACGATGTAGATGAGCGGCACCAGCAGGAACACGGCCAGCGCGATCAGGGCGTAGAAGGGCAAGTCCTTCAGGTCGAGCAGGCCGTGCGGCGCGAAGTAGCCGATGCGCAGCTGCAGCCTGGCGTCGGCGCTGGCCAGCGGGCCGCGGAATTCGCGGATCGCGCGCGCATTCTGGCCGGGGGCGACGCTGCGTTCGTCGAAACTGGCCAGGGCCAGCGGCGCGGCCGGCGGCACGATGGCGCCGGGGCTGGCCACTTCGGCCAGGTTGCGGCCGTCTTCGCCCGTGATGGCGGCGTAGGCGAAGTCGGGGTTGTCGCGTCCGGCCAGCAGCGAAGCGAGCACGCCCGGCTGGCCCGGCGCAGGCAGCAGGACGCTTGCCGGCAGCGCAGCCAGCGAGCGCACCGTGCCCAGGCCCTGCACGCGCACCTGTTCGGCCTGCTCGGTATGCTGGCGCTTCAGCAGCAGGGTGACGACCAGCGCGATCACGGCCAGCGAGGAGACGACGAGGATAAGGCCGATCCGGTTATTTTTCATGTTGGGGCGGTCCTTCGGGCCGTGGGGAACGGCGAACGGGAATACGGCGGGTCTAAAGCGCTAGACTATAGTTGAAAATTTCTTATAGGAAAATAACATTCTGCACGTAAATGTGAACTGGTCAAATATTTGGACCTGCTGCAACACATTTGACTGCAGCGTGTCCGCAAACCGGCAGGCCATGCGGGTTTCCTGAACGGGACGCCTGCGGCATCCGCGATATAGTGATAGCAACCAGACATCGCCCTTCTTTACAAATGAGCAATTTCCGTAACGATTACTCCGACAACGATGCCGACAGCGGCGACGACGCCTTCCTGGTCCAGGACCTGAAGCTGGCCGAGCGCGGCATCGAGCTGGTCAAGATGGAAGGCCGCGTCTTCCTGCGCTTTTCCGGCGAAGTCAAATACCATGGCCTGCGCGTGCGCTACGCCCTGGTGCCGGCGCGCGGCGTGCTGGCCAAACCGAGCAAGTGGCGCAAGATGGACCCGCTGGCGCGGCGCGACCTGATCGAGGAACGCACCGGCGACAAGGCCCTGGCCGAACTCCAGATGGACGCCGAGGAATTCGTGGCCGAGATCGCCGAACAGGCCGACGACGCCGGTTTCGACCCGCGCGTCTTCCTCGGCGTGCTCGAAGAACTGGAAACCTCGGAGCCGGCCGAATACGTGTTCGAGCGCATCCGCCAGCGCGTCGAACACGCCATCGAGCGCGAGCAGGAAGAACGCCACGCCGCCCGCACCAAGGAAAGCATCAACCTGGCCGAATACCCGGAATCCTTCGAGGTCGCCAGCCGCATGCCGCGCAAGTTCATCGCCCTGCTCGGTCCGACCAACTCCGGCAAGACCCACCGCGCGATGGAGGCGCTGGCCAAGGCCGCCAGCGGCGTCTATCTGGCGCCGCTGCGTTTGCTGGCGCTGGAAAACTACGAGCGCCTGCAGGCCGCCCGTCCGCATGGCGAGGCGTTGAAGGTGAGCCTGGTCACCGGCGAAGAGCGCCGCATCGCCGAAGGCAGCACCCACGTTGCCAGCACGGTCGAGATGCTGGATACGAAAAAGGTGGTCGAAGTGGCCGTGATCGACGAAATCCAGATGCTGGCCGACCGCGACCGTGGCGCCGCCTGGACCGCAGCCGTCTGCGGGGCGCCGGCGCATACCGTCTACCTGGTCGGGGCGCCGGAAGCGCGGCGCGCCATCGAGGCGCTGGTCGAGCGGCTGGAAGTGCCTCTGGAGGTGCACGTGCTGAAGCGCATGGCGCCGCTGGCGATGGAACCGTCGCCGGTGCGCAAACTCGGCAACCTGCGCCGCGGCGACGCCGTGATCGCCTTTTCGCGGCGCGACGTGCTGATGTGGCGCGACATGATCACCGAGAAGGGCCTGTCGGTGGCCACCGTCTACGGCAATTTGTCGCCGGAAGTGCGGCGCGCCCAGGCCGAGCGTTTCCGCGAGGGGCAGGCCGACATCGTGGTCGGTACCGACGCGCTCGCCATGGGCCTGAACATGCCGATCGCGCGCATCGTGATGACCACTGCCGTGAAATACAACGGCTACGAGGAAGAAGAGATTTCGGCAGCGCTGGCCAAGCAGATCGCCGGGCGTGCCGGACGCTATGGCGTGCACGAGGAAGGTTTCGTTGCCGGCTACGACGACGACACCCACGAAGTGATGCGTGCGCTGATGAAGGAAAAGATCCCGCCGGTGCCGGCCAGCGGTTTCGCAGTGGCGCCATCGCTGGAGCAATTGCACCGCATCTCGTCGGTGACGGGTGAAACCTCGCTGGTGAAACTGCTGAAGCGCTTTGTCCACAACATCGACGTGCCGGACGGCTTTTTCTATCCGCGCATTACGGAAGAGCAGAACGAGCGTGCCGAATGGCTCGACACCCTGCCCTTGTCGGTGGCCGAGAAATTCATGCTGTCGCTGGTGCCGATCTCGACCCGGGTGCCGGTGCTGCAAAGCGCCTGGGAACACTGGTCGCTGTCGCTGGCGAAAAAGAAGATCTGCAAGCTGCAGCCGCATACCCAGGAACTGTTCTACATGAACCTGCAGGAAGTCGAGGACACCTGCCGCATGTACTCGGCCTATGCCTGGCTGGGCTACCGCCAGCCGGACTTTTTCCCCAGCATCGAGGAAGCGCAAAAGCTGGCGCGCGAAGCGGCGGAACGGGTCGATGCGATGCTGCAGCAGCAGAATTCGGCGACACGCAAGCGGCATGCGGGTGGGGGCGGCGGCAAGCAGAAGCGCCGGGCTTGATAACTGGAACAGCGGCAGCGCTCATTTCGAATGCAAACTCAACCGTACGGTGGGCACCCTGTGCCCACGCGGAAGCCTGCATAACGTTGGCGTTGTTGGAGCCGCGTGGGCTGCATCGTGACGCCGCATCTCAGAGCAGACCACAACATCCAAACGCAGCCAACACCGTGCGACGTTCCGCGTGGGCACGGGGTGCCCACCGTACGGTTTCCGCCGCAGGCCTGACGCGCAGTGTACGATGACGAATTCTCAACTGTCACACCAACACATGAACAACCAGCTCACCCCCGACGTCTTCAACGAACGCGGCGCCAACACCCTGCCCGGTTACCTGGGCATCGAAATCCTGGAAATCGCCGAAGGCCGCGTGGCCGCCCGCCTGCCGGTGCGCCAGCAACTGCTGGCGCCGAACGGCTACCTGCACGCCGGCAGCGTGGTGACCCTGGCCGACACCGCCGCCGGCTACGCCTGCATGGCCCACCTGCCCGAAGGCGCGCACAGCTTCACCACTATCGAACTGAAATCCAACCACCTCGGCACCGCGCGCGACGGCGCGATCGCAGCCGTCGCCACGCCGGCCCACCTGGGCCGCACCACGCAGGTGTGGGACGTGACGGTGACGGACGAAGCGAACGGCAAGACCATCGCCCTGTTCCGCTGCACCCAGATGATCCTGTATCCGAAAGCCTGATCTAATCGGGCAGGCAGGCCGCGGCCACCCCGGCCGCCGTGCCGCCGACAGCCGGCAAGTCCGAAGGCGACTTGCCGTTGCCGACCAGGATGGCCGGCTGGCCCTTGTAACTGAGCTGCAATTGCTCGCCCGCATAGCCATCCAGGGCTTTCGGGATGAACACGGCGAAGCGGTAGTTCAGGTCGGCATAAAAGCCGCTGTGGAAGATCTGGGCCGGTGGCCCTTCCTGGATTTCGGCGGCAATCGCATCGAGGATCGGGTGCCTGTCGCCCTCGTTGTTCAGGTCGGCCTGGCCCTGGTAGCGCAGGCTGTAGGGCGGCAAGCCGCCGAACTCGCGCCCGCCGTGCGACACGCGGAAATGCTCGACGTTGTAGCGAAAGCCGCGCCCTGCATGTGCGGCGACGTCGACATTACACAGCAAAAAAATTGCCCAGAAACCTTCCGAGTCGACCGGCGTCAGGTAACCCACGCGGTATAGCGCGGCCGACAGGGCAATCGGATTGGTGAAGCGGATTTCGTGCACATTGGCCACGTGCTGATAGTGCAGGACGGCATCGGCCTTGCGCGCTTGGCCCGCGCAGCCGGCCAGCGCACACAGCGCAGCCGTGCAGGCTATCCTGCGAAGTAAATGAGCCATTGCATCTCCTTTGCGAGCATGAGCACAGATATCGGCTCAGCGACCGCATCAAGCTTGGACGATTCAGATGCCCCAGGCTTGCGCTAAGTCAGGCGTGCTGTGGCATTGGCGCATAAGAGCGACTAACAAAATCTTCAGGGCAAGGCGCGTCGTCGAAGACAGTACAGATGTACGGCGAGACGATGCAACGCAGCCATGGAGGTTTTGTTAGCCGCTCCAAAGCGTCCAAAGCACCAGTTTACTCAGGGAGACAACACGCGGCAAGGCGAGCACGGCCGCCTTGCGCGGTTCAACCGGCGGCCAGCGCCTTTTGCAGCAGGGCGTGCAGCTGGGTGAAGTCCGGCTCGCCCACATAGCGCTTGAGCACGGCGCCATCCTTGCCGATGACAAAGGTGGTCGGCGTCAGCGTCACGTCGCCAAAGGACCTGGCGATGTCGCCGCCGGAATCGAGGGCGACGATGAAGGGCAGCTTGCGCGTTTCGGTGAAGTTGACGACGTAGTTCGGCGGGTCGTACTGCATGGCCACGGCCACGAATTCCAGGCCCTGGCCCTTGAACTTGTTGTAGGTGTCGACCATCGCCGGCATCTCGTGCACGCAGGTGGTGCAGGAGGTGGCCCAGAAATTCACCATCACCACCTTGCCGCGCAGATTTTGCGTGCTGATCTTGTCGCCGGCGATGCTGATGAAGGTAACGTCGGGCGCCGTCTCCCGGCTGTAGAAGGTAGCGTAGCCGATGCCCGCCAGCGCGAGCACGACCGCGGCGGCGGCCGCGGGCTTGATCCAGGAGCGGGAGGCGGCGGTCATGGCCTTACAGGGCAACCGTCGAGGATTGCGGATACTGGGTGCGCAGTTCTTCTTCGGTGATGTATTCGAAGATCTTCACCACGCGCTGGACGCCGGACACGCTCTGGGCGATCTTCGCGCCCAGGTCGCCTTCGCGCTGGGTCACACGGCCCATCAGGTACACGGTGCCGCGCTCGGTGACCACCTTGAACGAGGTGGCCGAGATGGTTTTCATCTCGACCAGGCTGGCCTTGACGTTGGTCGTGATCAGGGCGTCCGAGGAACGCGAGGTGTAGCTCGACGGGCCGGCGATCGCCAGTTCGTTGATAACCGACACTACGTTCTCGATGCGGCGCACTTCGGCCTCGACCTTGGCTTTCATGGCCTCGTCGCGCACTTCGCCGGTCAGCAGCACCTTGCGGTTAAAACTGGCAATGTTGACGTGGCCGGCATCGCCGACGATCTTCGGAATCTGCACTTCGGCTTTCACCGTGATCGACTTGTCCTCGGTTTGCGCGCCCAGCGTGCGGCGGTCCATGGTGGCGGCCGCGCCGAGCGCGGCGCCGCCCATGACCAGCGGCACGCAGCCTTGCAGCGCGCCCAGCAGGGCGGCGCCCAGCATCACTTTGGTCAACGACCCCTTCAGGGCCTGGCCAGTCTTACTCATTCTCGTCTCCTCCGAAAAGCGCAACGTCGATGCCGTCGCAGATGCAATGGATCGCGACCAGGTGGACTTCCTGGATGCGCGCGGTACGGCTATGGGGCACGTTGATGTGCACGTCGGCATCGGTCAGCAGCTTGGCCAGCGCGCCGCCGTCCTTGCCGGTGAGTGCCACCACGCGCATCTCGCGCTCGAGCGCCGCTTCGACGGCGGCCAGCACGTTGGCCGAATTGCCCGAGGTCGAGATCGCCAGCAAAATGTCGCCGGCCTGGCCGAAGGCCTGCACCTGCTTCGAGAACACCTCGTTGAAGCTGTAGTCGTTGGCGACCGCGGTCATGATCGAGGTATCGGTGGTCAGCGAGATGGCGGGCAGCGGGAAGCGCTCGCGCTCGAAGCGGCCAACGAGTTCGGCAGCGAAATGCTGGCAGTCGGCGGCGGAACCGCCATTGCCGCAGGCCAGGATCTTGTTGCCGTTGGACAGGGCGCTGAACATCAGTTCAATCGCCTGCGAAATAGGGGAGGACAGAGCCGCGGCCGACTTCAGTTTGAGATCGGCGCTCTCCTGGAAGTGAGCGAGGATGCGTTGAGTGTTCATAGCCGGGGATTATAGTGCAGTGGCAAGGAGGGACGAGCAAACCGTTTTTAAAATTGCTTACATTTCATGCAGGCTTAAGCTTCGATGGCGTTGCGCAGCCACGTGAGCTCTTCACCATCGATGGCGATCACGTCGAAACGGCAGGGAGGCAGGCGCGGAAAGCGCAGCAGGTAGACTTGGGCGGCGCGCACCAGGCGGCGGATTTTGGCGGGGGTGATGCTGGCGGCGGCGCCGCCGTGTTTGCTGTCGGCACGCTGGCGCACTTCGACGAAGACGATGGTGTCGCCATCGCGCATGATCAGGTCGATCTCGCCGCCCTTGCAGGTGAAATTGGCCTCAATAAACGAGAGGCCCTGGCGTTTCAGGTAGCGCAGCGCCGTCTGTTCCCAGTCGCGGCCTTGCGTCTGCTTCTGGGAAAGGCGCGGCGCCGGCATGTCATGGCCTGGTTGCCACCGCTTCGAAACCGAGGCCGTCGCGGTACACGGCGGCCGCTTCCTGGCGCTTCACGGCATATGCGCCATTGTTCATGCGCACCGACAGGCGGCCGGTGACGCCGTCGAGCTCGAAACCGCTGCCCGGATGCTGGGCCACTTCGCGCGCCACGCGGAAGGCGTCGATGCCAAGAGCATACAGGCGTTGCATGTCGAGGGTGTCGGCATCCACCGGGCGCGGGTAGACCATGACTTGCGGGTGTTCGGGCTGGATGGTCCACGGCAAGTCGAGCATGCGCACGCCGTCGAGTTCCGGCCAGCCGCCAGCTGAACTGGCCGTGCGGCCGGGATTGGCGGCCGACACGCCGTAGGTCGGCAGCGAGGTGCCGATCGCGCTGCGCACCTGGCGTAATTGATTCGCATCGAGTGCCGCGAAGACCAGGTCGGGACGGTCGATTTCCAGGCGCTTGCGCAGGTCGGACAGGGCGTTCGCATCGACGTAGCCGTCGAGCACCGGCAAATCGACCGTGGCATTGTTGCGGCCCAGGCGCGCCCAGTGCGAGGTAAAGGCGCCGACGACGCGTTGCTGCCAGGCGGCGCTGCCGCCGAGCACGAGGGCGCGGCCGCTCTGTTGTTCCTGGGCGGCCCAGTCGGCCACCTGGCGTGCTTCTTCTTCCAGCGACAGGCCGATCACCAGCATCTGCGCCGGCAGCGGGCGGTCGAGCTGCGGATGGTTCAGGGCCACCGTCGGCTTGGTCACGACATTGCTGGACGCCACGGCGGCAACCGCCGAGCGCGCCAGTGGGCCGACCACGATGTCGTTCTGCTCTGCGGCGCGGGTGTAGGCGCGCAGCGTGTCTTCGGTGGAGTCGCCGCTGGGCACCACCTGCACTTCGATGCCGGCGCCATCGCGCTCGTGGCCGGCCATGAATCCGGCGCGCACGGCTTCGGCGGCCTTGGCCAGCGCGCTCGATTCCAGCGGCAGCAGCAGGGCCACGCGCGCCTGGGCGCCGGGCACGGCAGCCTGCGAACCATCTTCGCGTGGATACAGTTCGATCGGTATCGTGCGGGTTTCCGAGCGCGGCGCAGGGGTGGGTTCGGCAGGGGGCGCCTGGCGTGGCGCACTTGTGTTTGGCTCTGCGGGCGCGCACAATCCGCCCGGTACGCCGCATCCCAGATCGGGTGGCAGGGGCGTGCTGGCGCAGCCGGCCACCATCATGGCGGCAGCGGTAACAAGCAAGCCTTTCAGATTATTCACGAGCATCGTATCTCCAACATGACCGACAACCAGTCCATCGACATTGCCAAACTGCCAGTAATGGCCGAGGCTGCTCAGCAGTCCTATCCTACCGCAACGCTGTACGTCGTGGCCACCCCGATCGGTAATGCAACCGACATCACCCTGCGTGCATTGCACCTGCTGGCGCTGGCAGACGTGGTCGCCTGTGAGGATACGCGCAAAACCGGCGCCCTGCTCACCCGTTACGGTTTGAACAAGCAGATGGTCGCCGCGCACCAGCACAACGAGCGCGAAGCGGCCGATAAATTGATCGCAAGATTGCAGGCTGGCGAGCGCGTGGCGCTGGTGTCGGATGCCGGCACCCCGGCCGTGTCCGATCCGGGCGCGCGCATTGTCGACGCCGTGCGCGCAGCCGGAATGCGCGTGCTGCCGCTGCCGGGGGCGTCGGCCTCGGTGACGGCGTTGTCGGCCAGCGGGCTGGTGAATGACCGGTTCAATTTCGTCGGCTTCCTGCCGGCCAAGGCCAAGCAACGCGAGGCGGCCTTGCAGGAACTGGTGCGCGAGCCGGCCACGCTGGTTATTTACGAGGCCCCGCACCGGATCGTCGATTGCGTGGAAGGCTTGATGGCCGTGTTCGAGCCGACGCGCCAGGTGGTGTTTGCGCGCGAGCTGACCAAGTTGTTCGAGGAAGTGCACCGCTGCCCGCTGGGCGAGGCGCTGGCCTGGGTGAAAGCCGACCAGCACCGCGAGCGCGGCGAATTCGTGGTGCTGGTGGAAGGCGCGACGGTCGAGACCGATGCGGCCGATGCCGAGGCAGAACGCATCCTGAACATTCTGCTGACCGAGTGCTCGGTGAAGCAGGCAGCCAATCTGGCGGCGCAGATTACCGGGCGCAAGAAGAACGCCCTGTATGAGCGGGCGTTGCAGATCAAGGGCGAGTAACGCGACACACGGAGCCTGGGGAGAAAGCGATGAAAGACGACAGCGCAAGGTTATCGGCATCATGCATGCCGGATTTCCAGGCGTGGCAGAAAGTAAATGACTCGGTCACGTTCAGTACGACCGATTACCTTGCCGGTGTTTTTATCACGACTCCTCTTCATCCGGATTTTCTCGTTGCATTGACCGAGCTGTTATGGCCACGATTCGTCGAGGTGAATGGTGCGGTCTTTCATGCGGCGTACTTCGACTCTGCGCGCCATGACACGTTGTTGGAAACGCATCCAGCGCCGCGGGAACGCGAGTATTGGTTGAACCTAGTAATACTCGACCGGTTGTTCGAGGCGCCGAATGGCGATTTTTTTCCGCAGCACGCTGCCGTTATTCTTTCCACTGCGGCCTCGATGTGGCGGTCGCGCCTGCGTGAAGTTTTCCCGGACCGTAGTTTTACTGTGACAGTAATTGAGGACGCTGAAGCGGGTGATTACGGACTGACGTTCACGCAGGTAGAACACTCGCCTGATTAACCCTTACCACTTGCACCCGCTGTCCTTCTTGTCCGCCAGCAGGTACAGCGGCGCCAGCAAGCCGCCCGGCACGCCATCCTTGCAATTGCGCCGCTTGGCGGCGCCGATCAGGCGTGCGGCTTTGGTTTCCGTCTCCAACGGCTTTTCGGGAAATTGACCAATCGCCGTGCCCGCTTTCGCCGGATCGCGCAGGTTGGCCAGCGAGCGGGCGCTGCGCTTGGCGGCGTCGAGGTCGAAATGGGGCGCGTCGGTTGGCGCCGCCGGCGTTTCCGGCTGTTCGACGACGAAAGGATCGGGTGTTGGTGCGCGGTCGGTGTCGGGCTGGACGGCAATCACCGACCGCGGCGTCTTCGGTTTTTTCGCAGGCGCGGGACGTTCGGCTTTCGGTAACGGCGCGGGCGCCGGCGCCGGCGTCTCGACACGCGGTGGCGGTGGCGGCGGTTGGATGCGCACGGCAATCGAACGCGGCGGTTCAAGCAGGTCGGCCGGATGGCTGCCGCCGCGCCAGGCCGTCAGCAGTGCCGTGTGCACCAGGATCGACAACACGACGCCGAAGCCCACCCTTTGCATGCGGCGGCGGTCTTCCATGGTCATGGCGTCGAAGCCTGTCAGTGCCAGATTCACAATCCTCCCTCCTGTTGCGTGAAAAACCCGGTTCGTTCCAACTATTTTCCCACACCAACTTGACCGAAAGGCTGGGGGCGGGTATTATTGATGTCTTCGGAGTGTAGCGCAGCCCGGTAGCGCATCTGGTTTGGGACCAGAGGGTCCAAGGTTCGAATCCTTGTACTCCGACCAGTATTAAGAGAGAAGCCGACAACGAAAGTTGTCGGCTTTTTTCGTTTACGTGGCTGTTTTTGTAGGGTGGACGGCTTCGTTTTCGTGCCGGATGATTTCACTGCTAACGATCAACGCGTGGACGGGAAACCCGTCCACCCTACGCGAGTGACGTTTCGATCAGTTCAGCCCGCCCGCTTCGCCAACAAGGCATTACCGACACGGCTTGCGCCCTTGCGCCCCAGCTGCTGCGAAATGAACTGACCCGCATCCACCACCTCGTCGAGGTCGATCCCGGTTTCGATGCCCAGGCCATTGAGCATGTAGACCACATCCTCGGTCGCCACGTTCCCGGTCGCGCCTTTCGCGTAAGGGCAGCCGCCGAGTCCCGACACCGACGAATGGAAAATCTGCACGCCCACTTCCAGGCTGGCGTAGATATTCGCCAGCGCCTGGCCGTAGGTATCGTGGAAATGCCCGCTCAGCTGCTGCAATGGGAATTCGCGCGCGGCGGCCAGCATCACGTCCTGGGTCTTGCGCGGCGTCGAGACGCCGATGGTGTCGGCGATGTCGATCTCGTCGCAACCCAGGTCGCGCATGCGGCGCACCACGTCGGCCACGGCTTCCAACGGCACCTCGCCCTGGTAAGGACAGCCGAACGCCGTGCTGATGCTGCCGCGCAGGCGGATGCCGTTGGCCTTGGCGGCCTTGGCCACCGGCTCGAAGCGGGCGATCGATTCGGCGATCGAGCAGTTGATGTTCTTTTGCGAGAAGGCTTCCGAGGCCGAGCCGAAGATCACGACTTCATCGGCCCTGGCGGCCAGCGCCGCTTCGAAGCCCTGCATGTTCGGCGTCAGCGCCGAGTAGATCGTGCCCGGCAGGCGCGCGATCCTGGCCATGACTTCGGTGCTGGTGGCCATCTGCGGCACCCATTTCGGCGACACGAACGACGCCGCCTCCACATTCGCGAAACCGGCGCGCGACAAACGGTCGACCAGCTCGATCTTCACGTCGGCGCTGATGGTTTCCTTTTCGTTCTGCAGGCCGTCGCGCGGACCGACTTCGACGATCTTGACCTTCTTCGGCAGGGTGGCTTGGCTGTTCATGGTGTCAGTATCCCAGTTGGCGGTCGACGATGTCCGCGACCGGTTGATCCGCCTCGAAGGCGGCGATTTTATCGATGATCTGGCGCACGGCATCCTCGCGCACGGTCAGCGCGGAGATGTGCGGCGTGATCGTGATGCGCGGCTCTTCCCAGAACGGGTGCGGCGCCGGCAGCGGTTCGTTGCGGAACACGTCGAGCGTGGCGCCGGCGATGTGGCCGGAGCGGATCAGGGTGAGCAGGTCCGGCTCGGCCAACTGGGCGCCGCGTGCGACGTTGATCAGGTAGGCGCCTTTCGGCAGTGTGGCCAGGCGCCGGCGGTCCAGCAAATTATTCGTTTCCGCCGTGAGCGGCAGCAGCGACACCAGCACGCGCGTGCCGCTTAAAAATTCATCGAGCGATGCCATGCCGGCGTAGCAGTCCACCCCGGGCAAGTCCTTGTCCGTGCGGCTCCAGCCGCGCACCGGAAAGCCGAAGCCGCGGATGGTCTCCACCACGCGCAGGCCCAGTTTGCCGAGGCCCATCACGCCGACCGTGAAGTCTTGCTTCGCATGCGGCGGCAGCGGCGCCCACAGTCCGTGGCGCGCCTGCTCCTCGTATTCGTCGAAGCGGCGGAAGTAGCGCAGCGTCGCATACGCCACGTATTCCGCCATCTGCACCGCCATGCCGGCGTCGCCCAGACGTACCAGCGGGACGTTCGGCAGCGCCGCGCCGAATTTCAGCACCGCATCGGCGCCGGCGCCCATCAGGAAGATGGCTTTGACGCGTGACAGCTGCGGCAGCAGGCTTGGCGCCGGATTCCACAGCACGGCATAGTCGCAGGCGGGCAGCGTTTCGCCCTCCCGCCAACTGACGGTCTCGACGCCCGGCAGCAGGCGTGCGAAATCCTCGGCCCAGGGCCCGGTCTGTCCATCACCGCGGTACAGCAGGATGCGTACTGCGGACACCATATCAAGCCGCCTTGAAAGCCAGCAGCGGCGCGCCGTCCGCCACCTGGTCGCCGACCGCGTACAGCACTTCTTCCACCAGGCCGTCGGAAGGCGCGGCGATGGTGTGCTCCATCTTCATCGCTTCCATGATGACCAGCGGCTCGCCCTTTTTCACTTCCTGGCCGGCGTCGACCATCACGGCCACCACCTTGCCCGGCATCGGCGCGGTCAGACGCCCGCCCGCTGCTTCCGCCTCGCCGGCGTGGGCCATCGGGTCCTGGTAAGACAGCGTGTGGTGCTCGCCATTCGTGAACACGTGGAACAGCTCGCCGTCGCGGCGCACATTGCCGTGCATCGACTGTTCGCCGAGACGGATCGAATAGGCCGCGCCTTCATGCGCCAGCAGCGTCAACGCCTGCTTGTTGCCTTCGATGTCGAGTTCCCAGCCTTGCGGGTGATACACCAGGCCGACGTTGTAGGCGCCGCCTTCCTGGCCGGCCGCATGCTCGTCGGTGAAGGACAGGAAGCGGCGGTAGTCGCCATTCAGGCGCCAGCCCTGCGCCTGGCCCCATGGGTCGGCCTGGACCCGCGAGGCGCCGCGCGACCCGTTCTTTTCTGCTTCGGTCAGCGCCACTGCCGCCAGCGCCAGCGCGCCGGCTGGCGCTGCTTTCGACGCCGGGAACAGCGAGGACTGGTTACGCTCGATCAGGCCCGTGTCCAGGTCGGCCGTTGAGAAGGCTTCGCCCTCGACCAGGCGCTTCAGGAAGGCGATGTTGGTCGCCAGCCCGACGATCTGGAACTCGGACAGGGCTTGCGACAGGCGCGCCAGTGCTTGCGTGCGGTCCACGCCCCAGACGATCAGCTTGGCGATCATCGGATCGTAGAACGGGGAAATGGCATCGCCCTCGCGCACGCCGGAATCGATGCGCACCGCAGCCGGTTCCACGCCCGCCGTGCCGCCCAGCTCGAAGCCGACGGCGTTCGGCGTATCCATGTGGCGCAGCGTGCCGATCGACGGCAGGAAGCCCTTCTCCGGATTCTCGGCATAGATGCGCGCTTCGATGGCGTGGCCGTGGATGGCCAGTTCGTGTTGCTGTTTCGGCAGCGGCTGGCCGGATGCCACGCGCAGCTGCCATTCCACCAGGTCGGTCCCGGTGATCATTTCCGTCACAGGGTGTTCCACCTGCAGGCGGGTGTTCATCTCCATGAAGTAGAACGAACCGTCCTGGTTGGCGATGAATTCGACGGTGCCCGCGCCGACGTAGCCGACCGCGCGCGCGGCAGCCACCGCCGCGTCGCCCATGGCTGCGCGGCGCTCAAGCGTCATGCCCGGCGCCGGCGCTTCTTCCAGCACCTTCTGGTGGCGGCGCTGCACCGAGCAGTCGCGCTCGTGCAGGTAGACGCAGTTGCCGAGTTTATCGGCAAACACCTGGATTTCGATGTGACGCGGACGCGTCAGGTATTTCTCGACCAGCACCTTTTCGTCGCCGAAGGAGCTGATCGCTTCGCGCTTGCAGGAACCGAGCGCCGCGACGAAGTCCTCGCTGCGCTCGACCACACGCATGCCCTTGCCGCCGCCGCCGGCGCTGGCTTTCAGCAGCACCGGATAGCCGATGCGGTCGGCCTGCTCGCGCAGGAACTCGGGGTCCTGGTTGTCGCCGTGATAGCCCGGCACCAGCGGCACGTTCGCGCCTTCCATCAGCTGCTTCGCGGCCGACTTGGAACCCATGGCGCGCATCGAGGAACCCGGCGGGCCAATGAAGACCAGGCCCGCTTTTTCGCAGGCCTCGGCGAACGCCGCGTTCTCCGACAGGAAGCCGTAGCCCGGGTGGATGGCCTGGGCGCCGGTGGCCAGCGCGACCTCGATGATTTTCTCGCCGCGCAGGTAGCTTTCCTTGGCCGGCGCCGGCCCGATCAACACCGCCTCATCGCAGACCGCCACGTGCTTGGCCCCGGCGTCCGCTTCGGAATACACGGCGACGGTGCGGATGCCCATGCGGCGCGCGGTGGCGGCGACACGGCAGGCGATTTCGCCACGGTTGGCGATGAGGATCTTGGTGAACATGCGTTTGTCTCGCTTTATCGTTTCTTATGTTGATCGGGTTGTGACGTGGCGCTTAGCAGCCGCAGGCTTCCTTCGGCGCCGATTCCAGCGTGGCCGAGCGCGTTTTGAGGCCCAGCTTGGCCAGCAGCGCGCGGTCGTCTTCCGCTTCCGGGTTGCCGGTGGTGAGCAGCTTGTCGCCGTAGAAGATGGAGTTGGCGCCGGCCATGAAGCACATCGCCTGCACCGCTTCACCCAATTGACGGCGGCCAGCCGACAGGCGCACGCGCGCTTCCGGCATGATGATGCGGGCCACCGCGATGGTGCGCACGAACTCCAGCGGGTCGAGCGGGTCGAGGCCGTGCAGCGGCGTGCCTTCCACCTGCACCAGGTGGTTCACCGGCACCGATTCCGGGTACGGGTTCAGGTTGGCCAGCTGGGCCAGCAGGCCGGCGCGCTGCTCGCGCGTCTCGCCCATGCCGACGATGCCGCCGCAGCAGACCTTCAGGCCGGCGTTGCGCACGCGGCCCAGCGTGTCGAGGCGGTCCTGGTATTCGCGGGTCGAGATGACGTTGTTGTAGAAGTCAGGCGCGGTGTCGATGTTGTGGTTGTAGAAGTCGAGGCCGGCGTTCTTCAGCTGTTCGGCCTGGCCTTCTTCCAGCATGCCGAGGGTGGCGCAGGTTTCCATGCCCAGCGCTTTTACCTCGCGCACCATCTCTTCCACTTTATCCATGTCGCGCTCCTTCGGGCTGCGCCAGGCGGCGCCCATGCAGAAGCGGGTGGCGCCGTTGGCTTTCGCCTGGCGCGCGGCGTCGAGCACGGTGTCGATGTCGAGGATCTTCTTGGCTTCGACGCCGGTGTCGTAGCGCGCGGCCTGCGGGCAGTAGCCGCAGTCTTCCTCGCAGCCGCCGGTCTTGATCGACAGCAGGGTCGCCAGTTCGACGTCGCCGTCCGGGAAGTGGGTGCGGTGCGCCTGCTGGGCGCGGAACATCAAATCGTTGAACGGCAGTTCGAACAGGGCCATGACGTCGGCCAGCGGCCAGGTCGCATCAGGGCGCTCCTTGATGGCGGCGGTTGGACGGTGGAGGGCGACGGTGTTGGTTGGTGCGTTCATGGTGTTTCCTTATTTTGGAGCAGTGACCCGCGAGGACGGCCAGCCCGGCAGTCCCGCGAGATCGATGAATGGGGCCGCATGCGCGGCAGTGGCTTGTTCCAGGCGCGGCACGACGCCCAGCAGGGGCGCGGGGATGCGCGCCGCCAAAGCCTCGACATTTTCGTCGAAGAAGCGCATGTCCGGGTCCGCCGTGTTGGCGACCCAGCCGGCCAGCACCAGCCCGCGCGCGACGATGGCTTCCACCGTCAGCAGGGCGTGGCTGATGCAGCCCAGGCGCATGCCGACCACCAGGACCACCGGCAGATTCAGCTGGGCGGCCAGGTCGGCGCTGTCGAAACTGTCGTTGAAGGGCACGCGGAAGCCGCCCACGCCTTCGACCACCACCGAATCGGAAGCGGCCAGGATCTCGGTGTAGGCGGCCAGGATCGGCACCGCCTCGATGGTCACGCCCTCTAACGCGGCGGCGATGTGCGGCGCCGCCGGTTCGCGCAGCATGAAGGGTGTGGTGATGTTCTGCGGCAGGTGCACGTTGCCGGCGGCGGCCAGCATGTCGGCGTCGTCGTTGTGCAGTTCGCCGTCACGCAGCTCGGCACCGGCGGCGATCGGCTTCATGCCGCAGGCGCGCTGGCCGGATTCGACCAGCTTGTGCAGGATCGCGGCGGAGACGAGGGTCTTGCCGATCTCGGTATCGGTGCCGGTAACGAAGCAGGCGAAGCGCGAAGGAATGCCTTCGCTGGCCAGTGCTTCGAGCGGTGCCGGCGCCGGTTCGTCCAGTGGCTTGGGTTGCGCCAGCACCGGTGCGATGGCGGTTTCGACCGCCGGTTCCTGGGGTTCGTTCAGGTTGCGGCTCACATGGCCTCCAGTTGGTTGAGGGCGGCGGCCAGTTGCGCCACCTGCTCGCGGGTATGCGCGGCCGATAGCGTGATGCGCAGGCGCGCCGTGTTCGCCGGTACGGTAGGCGGGCGGATCGCCGGCACCCACAGGCCTTGTGCGTGCAGGCCGGCCGCCACGCGCAAGGCTTCGTCATTCGCGCCGATCACGATCGGCTGGATCGGCGTGTGCGAGACCGGGCGCTGCCAGCGGGTCAGCGCCAGCTCGTCGTCCAGCTGTGCGATCAGCGCCGCCAGGTGGGCACGCAGGCTTGCGCCCTCCTCGCCTTCGATGATGTCGAGGCTGGTGA
Source organism: Massilia sp. YIM B02769 (assembly GCF_030411995.1). Lineage (GTDB taxonomy): Bacteria > Pseudomonadota > Gammaproteobacteria > Burkholderiales > Burkholderiaceae_D > Telluria. The sequence goes on along the minus strand of NZ_JASNRC010000001.1, from coordinate 223,259 downwards.
GCAGCGCATGCGCAATCGCCGGCGGCGAGGCCGTGGTGTAGATGTAGGGCCGCGCGCGCTGGACCATCAGTTCGATCACGCTGGCATGCGCAGCGATGAAGGCGCCGGAGACACCGGCCGCCTTGCCCAGCGTGCCGACGTAGACCAGGTTAGGCGAACGCAGCGCACAGTGTTCGAGTGCGCCGCGTCCTTTGCTGCCTAACACGCCGAAGCCGTGCGCATCGTCGACCACCAGCCAGGCGCCGTGGCGCTCGCACAAGGCCAGCAGTTCGGGCAGCGGCGCCAGGTCGCCATCCATGCTGAAGACGCTGTCGGTGACGACGATTTTCGTAGCGGCGCTGGAGGCTTCCAGCTGGGCCGCCAGCGCTGCGACATCCCCATGCGGATAGACGCTGACACCGGCACGCGCCAGGCGCGCACCGTCGATCAGCGAGGCATGGTTCAGCGCTTCCGAGAAGATCATGGCGTCGGCATCCGCGCCAAGCGCCGTCAGCACGGCGAGATTGGCCATGTAGCCGGTGCTGAAATACAGGGCACGCGCATCGACCAGGTTCGGCGCGACAAAAGCGGCCAGGCGGTCTTCGAGCAGCGCATGCGCGCGGCTGTGGCCACTGATCAAATGCGAGGCGCCGCTGCCGGCGCCGTACAGGCTCGCGCCTTCGCGCAAGGCTTCCACCACGCGCGGATGCGCGGCCAGGCCCAGGTAATCGTTGCTGCAGAAGGCGAGCATGGCGCGGCCGTCGACCGTCTGCTGCGGCGCGCAGGGGGATTGCGCGATGCGGCGGCGGCGCGTCAGGCTCTGCGCTTCCAGCGCCGCCAGCTTGCCCTGGACGTTTGCTAACAAATCCATGCTCAGGCCCCGATCGTCGCGTCGAACACGCGCTGCGTGCGGATGGCGAGGAGCTCGATGTCGTCGTCAGTCAACACATACGGCGGCATCATGTAGACGGTGCGGCCGATCGGGCGCAGCAGCAGTTCGTTCTCCGTCGCCGCCGTGAAGAAGCGGCGCGAGAAGGTCGAGGCGCGGGCCGCATCCGGCTCGATGGCGTCGAACGCGAAGATCATGCCGCGCTGGCGGAAGTGGCGCACACGTTCGTGCTCGGCCAGCGGCGCCAGCGCCACCGTCAGCTTGGTCGCCAGTTCGCGGTTGCGGTTCAACACGTCGTCTTCCTGGAAGATCTGCAGCGTCGCCAGCGCCGCGCGGCAGGCCAGCGGGTTGCCGGTGTAGGAGTGCGAGTGCAGGAAGCCGCGCGTGATGTCTTCGCTGTAGAAGGCTTGATAGATGGCGTCGGTGCACAGCACCAGCGACAGCGGCAGGTAGCCGCCGCTGATGCCTTTCGACAGGCACAGGAAGTCCGGCCAGATCGCCGCTTGTTCGCAGGCGAAGAAGGTGCCGGTGCGGCCGCAGCCAACCGCGATCTCGTCGGCGATCAGGTGCACGTGGTGACGGTCGCACAGCTCGCGCAGCAGTTCCAGGTAGAGCGGGTCGTACATCGCCATGCCGGTGGCGCACTGCACCAGCGGTTCGACGATGATGGCGGCGATCTTGTCGCCACGTTCTTCAAAGAGTTGTTCGACGTCCTTCAGTGCACGGCGCGCCACGTCCTGCGACGATTCGCCTTCGACCGCATTGCGCGCATCGGGCGAAGCCACCACGTGCGAAGCGCGCAGCAGCGGGCCGTAGGCGTCCTTGAACAGCGGGACGTCGGTGACGGACAGCGCGCCGATGGTCTCGCCGTGGTAGCTGCCCTGCAGGCAGACGAATTCCTGCTTGGCCGGATAGCCGGCGTTGCGCCAGGTATGAAAACTCATCTTCATCGCGATCTCGACCGCCGACGCGCCATCGGAGGCGTAGAAGGCGTGGCCGAGTGCGTGGCCGGTGAGGGCTGCCAGTTGTTCCGACAGTTCGATCACCGGCTCATGGGTAAAGCCGGCCAGCATCGCGTGCTCGAGCTTGTCGAGCTGGTCTTTCAGTGCCGCATTGATGCGCGGGTTCGCGTGCCCGAACAAATTCACCCACCAGGAGCTGATGCCGTCCAGGTAGCGTTTGCCTTCGTGATCATAGAGCCACGGACCCTTGCCGTGGCTGACCGCGATCAGCGGCACTTCCTCGTGGTGCTGCATTTGCGTGCAGGGGTGCCACACGCTGCGCAGGCTGCGTGCGATCCAGTCGGACGATGTTTGATGCTTCAAAATGAATCCAATATTTCTAGTTCAGCCATGACGGCTTGCGCTTCTCCAGGAAGGAAGAAACGCCTTCGCGTCCCTCGTCCGAAGCGCGGATGGCCGCGATGCGCTGGGCGGTGTCGAGCACCATCGCCTCGTCTGCCGGCTTGCCGACGACTTCGCGCACCAGTTTTTTCGCTTCCACCACGGCGTGCGGGCTGTTCGAGACCAGCGACTTGACGATGCCGGCCACGGTCGTGTCCAGCGCCTCCGCCGGCACGACTTCGTGGGCAAAGCCCATGCGTGCGGCCGCGGCGGCGTCGAAACGCTCGGCGGTGATGAAGTAACGGCGTGCGGCCTGCTCGCCCATCGCCTTGATGACGTAGGGCGAAATCGTCGCCGGGATCAGGCCCAGCTTCACTTCGGACAGGCAGAAGTTTACTCCTTCGGCGGCGACGACGATGTCGCAGGCCGCAACCAGGCCCATGCCGCCGGCGTAGCAGTCGCCCTGGACCTTGGCCACGGTCGGCTTCGGGCACAGGTAAATCGTGCGCAGCATGTCGGCCAGGCGCGCCGCGTCGGCCTGGTTCTCGTCATGCGAGTAGCCGGCCATCTTCTTCATCCAGTTCAGGTCGGCGCCGGCGCAGAAGGCCGGGCCGTTTGCGGCCAGGACGATGGCGCGCACCAGTTCGTTGCGGCCGAGTTCATCGAAAGCGAGCGCCAGTTCGGCAATCGCCTGCTCGTTGAAGGCGTTGCGCAGTTCGGGGCGGTTCAGGGTGACGGTGGCGACCTTGTCGGCAATCGCGATGCTCAGGGTTTGGTAGTCCATGTTCTTGTTCCTTTACATGCGGAAGACGCCGAACTTCGTCTCTTCGATCGGCGCGTTCAGTGCCGCCGACAAACCTAAACCCAATACCATGCGCGTATCGGCCGGATCGATCACGCCGTCGTCCCACAGGCGCGCCGACGCGTAATACGGGTGGCCCTGGTGCTCGTACTGGTCCTTGATCGGCTGTTTGAACGTCGCTTCCTCTTCCGCCGACCACTGGCCGCCCTTGCCCTCGATGCCGTCGCGCTTGACGGTCGCCAGCACGGAGGCCGCCTGGTCGCCGCCCATCACGGAAATGCGCGCGTTCGGCCACATCCACAGGAAGCGCGGCGAGAAGGCGCGGCCGCACATGCCGTAGTTACCGGCGCCGAAGGAACCGCCGATGATGACCGTGAACTTCGGCACCGAGGCGGTGGCCACTGCGGTCACCATCTTGGCGCCGTTGCGCGCGATGCCTTCGTTTTCGTACTTGCGGCCGACCATGAAGCCGGTGATATTTTGCAGGAACACCAGCGGGATCTTGCGCTGGCAGCACAGCTCGATGAAGTGGGTGCCCTTCAGCGCCGACTCCGAGAACAGGATGCCGTTGTTGGCGATGATCCCGACTTTTACCCCGTAGATATGGGCAAAACCGCAGACCAGGGTGGTGCCGTAGCGCGCCTTGAACTCGTCGAACTCGCTGCCGTCGACCACGCGCGCAATCACTTCGCGCACGTCGAAGGGCTTGCGGGTGTCCACGGGGATCACGCCGTACAGTTCCTGCGGCGCGTATTTCGGTTCGATGGTTTCGCGCGTCGCGCCCTGTACCGGTTTCACCCGGTTCAGGTTCGAAACGATGGTGCGCGCCAGCGACAGCGCATGCAAATCGTTCTGGGCCAGGTGATCGACCACGCCCGACAAACGGGTGTGGACGTCGCCGCCGCCCAGGTCTTCGGCGCTGACCACCTCGCCGGTGGCGGCTTTCACCAGCGGCGGGCCGCCCAGGAAGATGGTGCCCTGTTCCTTGACGATGATGGATTCGTCGCTCATCGCCGGCACGTAGGCGCCGCCGGCGGTGCAGGAGCCCATCACGACCGCGATCTGCGGAATGCCTTTGGCGGACAGGTTCGCCTGGTTGTAGAAGATGCGGCCGAAGTGGTCGCGGTCGGGGAAGACGTCGTCCTGGTTCGGCAGGTTGGCGCCGCCCGAGTCGACCAGGTAGATACACGGCAGCTGATTCTGCTCGGCGATCTCCTGGGCGCGCAGGTGTTTTTTGACCGTCATCGGGTAATAGGTGCCGCCCTTGACGGTGGCATCGTTACAGACGATCACGCATTCCTGCCCGGCGACGCGGCCGATGCCAGTGATGATGCCGGCGCTGGGGGCCGCACCCTCGTACATCTCGTAGGCGGCCAGCTGGGAAAACTCGAGGAAGGGCGTGCCCGGATCGAGCAGCATCTGCACGCGGTCGCGCGGCAGCAGCTTGCCGCGCGCGACGTGCTTGGCGCGCGCCGCTTCGCCGCCGCCTTCGGCAATCGCCGCCACCTTGGCGCGCAGGTCGTCGACGATGGTTTGCATGGCGGCGGCATTCGCCTTGAAGTCGTCACCGCGCGGGTTGAGTTTGCTCTCGATATGGGGCATTGCGGTCTCTCTTAATTATTCGGGGAATGTGCCGTCCAGGTAGAACCAGCGCGGCGTGCCGCCGATGGCCGGATCGGGCTCGCGCAGGAAGCGGCTGGTTTCATGCAGCCGGTGCGCGCGGCCGCCCACCTTGAAGCGGGCGACGAATTCGACCGTGTCACGATCTGGACTGCTATCTGGATGATCCGGCAATTCTGCTTTACGTTGACGTAAACGTAAAGCAGATTTTATCTCCAGGCCGAGCCAGCGCAGGTTCTCGTCCTGGTCGAGGATGGCGTCCTGCGGCCGGGTGCTCGGGTGCCAGGTGGCGCGCAGGTAACCCTCGTTGCGCTGGGTGTAGGCCGTGTAGCGCGAGCGCATCAGGGCTTCGGCGGTGGGCGGCAAGCTGTCGCCGGCAATGTAGGGGCCGCAGCAGGCGGCCAGCGAGGGACCGCCGCAGGGGCAGGTTCCGGGAAGGGCGTTCTTGGTAGGCATGCGCGGATTATCCGCGATTTTGGCGCAGCGTTGCCTTGCTGCGCCGAACCCGCGCCCGCTTCATGCCGGGCGCGGAGCACAGCGGTGTCACTAGGGCGCAGGCTTGGCGCATGCCTGGAAAAGGTTGTTGGCCTGGCATAGCAGGTCGTTGATACTGGATCGTTTCACGGAAGTGCGGAACAAGGCCTGCAGGGTCTTCATCATCTGGCCTTCCTTCGTGCGCGGTCCGGAGCGGCAATGCATACCGCTCAATAGCGTGTCACATAACAAGTCACTGATTATCCCTGGATTGTCGACAGGCCAGATATCGCTTGCCGGGATCAGGTAAACACGTGTGGCGCCCATGTCATACACATGCTCGACGCCGCTGTATCCGTGTGGCCAATGTTTTTGGTTCCTGGTCAGGGGCGTCGGCTCGCCTTGCCGGTAATCGCGCAATAGCTTGAACACCTTGTCATACTCGTGCGGCGGCACCTCGGCATAGTAGCCGGAATGCCAGCGTCCCCCGCGGAGATGGATTTGGGCGACCATTGCCCTGTCTTGTGTCCGGTAGAGAAACCAGGTGGTCTCGCCTCCATAGGGAAAACGGAGCATGGCCGTCGACGTTACTTTGTCGTCCGCGGCGAATGTGGCAAGCGCCTGCGCCAGCTCGCCTGTATGGGCAATCGTGCGGATGAGATCCTCCACATCGCTTGGCTCCTGCACGCTGATCAGGGGACGTGCGTCGAGATCCCAGCCCAGCGGCGGATCGTCGGCTGCTCGTACTGTGCGCGGCGCCAGGGCGAACATCGATGCCAGCGACACGGCGCAGATTGTCATTCTCATGTCGATTCCCCGATCGATGTTGAACCTCCGGTTCAAGCCAGGCGCTTGCCCTCGGCGCAGGCCTGCACCAGCTTCGCCAGGCGCGCCGCCCGTGTTGCCGGCTTCTTCGCCGTGGTAATCCAGTGCAGCACGGTCTTGCGGTAGCCCGGCGGCAGCGCTTCGAAATACGCCCAGGCCGTGGCGTCGCTCCGGAATGCCTGCAATTCGTCTTCGGCCAGCTCGGCCGCCTGCGCCTGCTCGTGCGAATAGATGCCGGACTTTGCCTCCGTGCGCAGCGCAAAGGCGCGTTCGCCTTCGGGCCGCATGCGTCCTGCGGCGCGCAATGCGTCCATCTTGGCGATGTTCACCGTGCTCCAGATCGAGCCGGCCTTGCGCGGCGTGAAGCGGATCGAATAGGCCGCATCGTCGATGCGCTTGCGCCGTCCATCGATCCAGCCGAAGCACAGCGCTTCGTCGACCGACTCCGGCCAGGACATGCTCGGCTGCCCGCTGCCGACCTTGTGGAAGCCGACCAGCAATTCGGTTTCGCCGGCGGCGTGCGCTTCGAGCCAGCGGCGAAACAGTGCGGCATCGGCAAAGAAAACAGGTTCGGTCATGGCGTCCTGAGGAGAGGCAACGCTGCCATTCTAACCGTGTGCCCTTGCCGCAACGGCAAGAAGTGAGAAACAGTGAAAATTTTTTATCTGGTAATTGATGACTGCTGGCAAGTCGTGCTACCGTGTAAATACCGTACATACACGTATGTACGAGATTGCGCGCCACCACGATCCTGTACCCGTCACCCAGATGAGCATGAACGCTTCCGCCGTATCCGCAACGCCCGCCGAACAACTTCATCTGGCCCATGCCAGCCTGCGCTCGGGCCAGCTCGGCGCGGCGGCCAGCACGCTGCGCTCCCTGCTGCGGGTGCAGCCGCACAGCGCCCTGGGCTGGCTGGTGCTGGGCGATACCCTGGACCGGGCCGGCCTGAAGCGCGACGCCATCCGCGCCCGCGCCGCCGCCCTGCGCCATGGCCGCAGCGCCGGCTGGTTCCGCAACATGGAAACCACGCCGGAACCCTGGCGTCCGGTGATCAAGGACCTGATTGCCGACGTCAACCGCCTGCTCTACGACACCGTGGCCGGAGGCTTGCAGCAGGTGATCGCGGCCCACGGCGCCACCGCCATGCGGCGCGTGGCGCACGCCATGAACGTCTACATCGGCCGCGTGCAGGACCGCCCCTATAGCCCGCACCAGGCGCCGAAGTTCCTGTTCTTCCCCGGCCTGGAAGAAGGCCCCTTCCACGATCCGAACCTGCACCCGTGGAGCGCACGCCTGGTCGACGGCTACGACCGCATCCGCGAGGAAGCCCTGGCGGTGCTGCACGACGCCGCCGCGCTCGAATCCTTCCTCACTTTCCAGCCGGGCCAGAGCAAGACGGGCTATCTCGGCGGCGATGGCGCGAAACCGGCCTGGGACGCCTTCTTCTTCTACCGCCACGGCAAGCGCTACGACGCCAACCATGCGCGCGCGCCCTTCACCAGCGCCCTGCTCGAGGAGATCGAGCGCTGCGAGATCGAGGGCCAGGCGCCGGAAATCTGCTTCTCGGTGCTGCAGCCGGGCACGCGCATCATGCCGCACTACGGCGTGACGAATACGCGCCTGGTCTACCACCTGCCGCTGCTGGTGCCGGCCGATTGCGCGCTGCACGTGTTCGGCGGCGGCGAACATGCCTGGCGCGAGCGCGAGCCGGTGCTGTTCGACGACACCTTCCAGCATGAAGCCTGGAACCGCTCGGCCCTGCCGCGCATCGTGCTGCTGATGGATTGCTGGAACCCGCACCTGCGCCCGGAAGAGCGCAGCGCCATGCGCGTGCTGGTGGAATTGATCAGCGCCTACCAGGACTTCGGCGATCCGGATTTCGAGCGCGTGATCGCGGCGATCGGTTAAAAACCTAAGAACGCCGCAGCGCCAGCATCTCCAGCGCGAACGGCGGCGCCTTCCCCTGCATCAGGTCGGTCAGCAGCTGCGCCGTGCCGGCGGCGAAGGTAAACCCGAGCGGCCCATGCCCGACGTTCAACCACAGATTCGACAGCGGCGTGGCGCCGACGATGGGCGCGCTGTTCGGCGTGGCCGGGCGCAAGCCGGCCCAGGCGCTGACCTGGCTGTAGTCGGCCGCGTGCGGCATGGTTTCCCTTACCTGGCGCGTCAGGCTGCCGATGCGTTCTGGATCAAGCGTCAGGTCTTCGCCGACCATGTCGACCATCGCCGCCACGCGCAGCTTGTCGCCGATGCGCGCATACAGCACCTTGCGCTCGAAGTCGGTCACGCTGATCTGCGGGCCGGTGTCGGTGGGGCGGATCGGGGCGCTCAGGCTGTAGCCTTTCAATGGATACAGCGGCAGGTCGATGCCGACGTGTCCGGCCAGCGCGCGGCTCCCGATGCCGGCCGCCAGCACATAGGCATCCGCGCCGAGCGCGCCGATGCTGGTGTCGATGCCGACCACGCGCCCGCCGGTGGCGGCGATGCCCCGCACCTCGGCATGCACGAAACCCTCGAAACGCGGATGTGCGCGTACCCGGTCGGCCAGGGCCAGGCAAAAGGCATGGCAGTCGGCCACGGCTTCGCCGGCGTTGTAGATGCCGCCGGCCAGCTGGCTGCGCGCCGCCGCCAGCGAGGGTTCCCGCGCGGCGCATTCGGCGCCGCTCCAGATCTCGCCGGCGGTGGCCTTGCCGGCGGCCTGCTCGAAGATCTTCGAGGAGCGGTAGACCACCAGCTTGCCGGCTTCGCGCCAGGAAAATTCGTCAGGAGAAATGAGGGAACCGAGCTGCTGCATGCCGGCGCGCGACAGTTCGCCCAGCTCCAGCAGCTTGGCGGTGGTGCGGCGGTTGGCCGAGGCCGTGCACTGGCCGAGGAAGCTGGCCAGCCATGTCCATTGGTGGGAGTCGAACGCGGGCTTGAAGCGCAGCGGACCGTGTTCCTGGAACAGCCATTGAATCGCTTTCAGCGGCACGCCGGCGTCGGCCAGCGGCGAGACGTAGCGGTAGCTCAGCTGGCCGCCATTGCCATAGCTGGCGCCGCTCGCCACTTCCGGCGCGCGCTCGACCAGGGTCACGCCATAGCCGGCCTCGAGCAGCCACCAGGCCGAGGTCAGGCCGACGACGCCGCCGCCGATGACTATTACCTGCTGCATCCTTTGCTGCATCCCGACACACTTTTCTCATGAGCTGACATAAGCGAAGAGCTTAGGGGCAGGCGTGCATGCCGGCCAATGAAAGTGACAAGCCACGCCATAACCGCCAGTCATGCGATGTCATGCGCTGCGCATACGCGTCAAGCAATGGCGTGCCGGAACATGCTTTTGAGAATGTTTTCCTCGAAACCCGCGAGCGCCGAGTACCGTCCGGGCAAGCCGGCCGGGTCGGCCGAGGTGCCGCCCACCAGCACGACCATGCCGTTGCGGCGTTTGGCATCGAAGGCGAACACCGAGCGCAATCCATAGGCATCGCCCAGGTGGCCGACGGCATCGAAACCTGCGGCCAGGCGCTTGCCCGGCGCGTCCGGGTAATGCGCATTGCCCAGGCCGCGGGCGGTGAACTGGCCGTCTGCCGTGTTGAAGGCGCCGTCCTGCTCGGTGGCCGTGAACTGGCGGGAGAACATCTGCGCCAGGGTGTCCGCCTGCAGGATGCGCCGGCCCTCGTGCAGGCCGCCGTTCATCAGCATCAGCATGACCGTGCCCAGGCCGCGCGCCGAGATGCGCAGGCCGCCGGTCGGGCTGAAAGGCGTGGCATTCTCTCCTATGACATACGCGCCGGGCACTGGCGCCGGCAGCTTGGCGCTGTAATCGTCGGCCTGGGCGATCCAGGGGCCGGCGGCGTTCCAGACCTCGGTGTCGACGGTGCGCTTGCGGTACAGGGTGGCGAGCTTCGCCAGCGCCGGCGGCGGCAGTTCGGCCGGATAGTAGCCGGCTTCCAGCCCGAGCGGCTGCAGCAGCAGGCGCGCCATCAGGCGGTCGAAGCGCTCGCCGGTGGCCCGTTCCATCATGGTGCCGATGATGCCCCAGCCGAGATTGCAGTAGGCATAGAATTCGCCGGGGCCGGCCTGGCGCGCGTACATCGCGCCTTCGCCTGCGTTGAAGAAATCGCGCAGCCTGGCGCCGGCCGGGAAGGAATAGCCGGCTTCGTCGCGCAGCGAGGAAGTATGGGTCAGCAGGTGGCGCAGGGTGATGGCGCGTTGCGGGAAATGGGGATTGCGCAGCGTGAAGCCGAGGTAGGCGGACACGTCGGCGTCGAGGTCGAACTTGCCGTCTTCGACCAGGCGCATCAGGCCGAGCGTGGTCATCAGCTTCGAGACCGAGGCGATGCGGTACAGGGTGTCCGATGTTGCCGGCAGGTCCGGTGTGGCGTCTTTGCCGATCCGGCGCCGGCCGAAGGCGCCCTCGTACGCCACCTTGCCGTCGCGGATCGCCAGCACCGACAGGCTGGCCAGCTCGCAGGCCGGATCGCGGGCGATCGCCGCCAGTTCGCGCTCCAGTGCGGCATGCGCGCGCCCGGCGCCGGGTGCTGCTGCCCACACAGGTTCGAGTGCGCCCAACAAGGCCATTCCCAATACCGTCCGCCTGCCGTGGTTCATGTTTTTCCTTTCGAATAGTCGCCCGAGCATAGGCAGCGCCGGGCGCGCTCGCCAATGAAATGCCGTGAATGATTCATTACTTTTCGTTATGCCGAGCGCACGCATCGACAAATTTCGCGGCTGCGAGCGCGGCGCTGGCTTACACTCCAGTGCATGAACCAGCCTTTCACCGATTTCAAGGTCGACCTGAACGACAATTCTCCCCTGTACATGCAGCTGGCGCGCAAGCTGATGCAGGACGTGCGCGAGGGACGCTACCAGGCCGACCAGGCCCTGCCGTCGGAACGCACGCTGTCGGAAACGCTCGACGTCTCGCGCGTCACCGCGCGCAAGGCCATCGACCAATTGGTCGAGCAAGGCCTGGTGGTGCGCCGCCGCGGCTCGGGCAACTATATCGCACCGCGCATCGAGCAGCCGCTGTCGAACCTGTCGAGTTTTTCCGAGCAGTTGCAGCAGCGCGGCTACACGCCGAATTCGCACTGGCTGAAACGCGAAGTGGTGGCCGCCGACGGCGACGAGCAGCTGGCGCTGGGCCTGTCGCCGGGCGCCCGCGTGGCGCGCCTGGAACGCCTGCGCCTGGCCGACGAAGTGGTCATGGCCTATGAAACCAGCGTGATCCCGGCATCGGTGCTGCCGCAGCCGCAGGAGGTGTCGCATTCGCTGTACGCCCACCTCGAGCGCAGCGGCCAGATGCCGGTGCGCGCCTTGCAGCACATCCGCGCCATGAATGCCTCGCCGGAGCTGGCCGGGCAGCTGGGCTTGCCGGAGGGGCAGGCGGTGCTGTTCATCACCCGTGTCGGCTACCTGGAGTCGGGCGTTGCCGTCGAGCTCACCCACTCGTATTGCCGCAGCGATTACTACGATTTCGTGGCCGAACTGCGGCGCGCGCCGGGGTGACGCTCGCATAACTTTTCGGAATAAGGCCGGACCTTCCTTTCATGGGAAGTCTTGCGTAATTGGTATTACACTGGTTTTATCGATCATCCCGCGAAGCGCCTGCAATCATGCTCAAGACCGAAACCCCCGCCCTGGACCACGCCCAGCTCGACCAGTATCCGACCACGGAGCTGGTGAACGCGCTGGTCGATGACCAGCTGAATGCGGTCAACGCGGTCCGCGCCGCCGCGCCGCGCCTGGCGGCCGCCGTCACCGCCGCCGTGCCGCGCATGGAAGCGGGCGGACGCCTGATCTATGTGGGCGCCGGCACCTCGGGCCGCCTGGGCCTGCTCGACAGCGTGGAACTCTACCCCACCTTCTCCTGGCCGCATGACCGGGCCGTGGCCCTGCTGGCCGGCGGCAGCGACGCCATGTTCGTGGCCGTCGAAGGCGCCGAGGACGACATTGTCCAGGGCGCGGCCGACCTGCACGCGGTAGACGTGATGGCGAACGACGTCGTCCTGCTGATCGCCGCCTCCGGCGCCACGCCCTATGTGCTGGGCGCCCTGCGCGCCGCGCGTGCGGCCGGGGCGCTGACGATCGGCTTTGCCAACAACACGGATGCACCGATCGCCCTCGAGGCCGAGATCGGCATCACCCTCGACACCGGCGCCGAAATCATTTCCGGCAGCACCCGCCTGAAAGCCGGTACCTCGCAAAAGATCGCGCTGAACAGTTTTTCCAGTGCATTAATGGTGCGTTTGAACAAGGTTTACGGGAACCTGATGGTAGACTTGAAGGCTACCAACGCCAAGCTGGTACGCCGCGCCATCCGCCTGACCTCGTTCGCCACCGGCGCCGATGAAGAGGCCGCGCGCGCCGTGCTGGAACAGTGCGATTTCCATGTCAAGACCGCCATCGTGGCCTTGTCCAAACAAACTGGTGTCGAGGAAGCACGCGTCGCCCTGGAAGCGGCGCGCGGCAGCGTGCGACAAGCCCTGGCCGGCTAAGCCTTTTTCCGGCCGCAGGGCCGCTCCTCAGCCCGATCACGAAAGAGTTATGCACACTTCGCAAGCGAAAAGTCCGTGGCTGTGGGTACCCTCGCTGTATTTTGCCCAGGCCATTCCCTACGTGGTGGCGATGACTTTGTCGGTCATCATGTACAAGGACATGGGGATTTCGAACACCGACATCGCCTTTTACACCAGCCTGCTCTACCTGCCCTGGGTCGTAAAACCGCTGTGGTCGCCCGTGGTCGACATGTTCGGCACCAAGCGCGGCTGGACGGTGTTCCTGCAACTGGTGATTGCCGCTTCGCTGGTGGCGGTGGGCGCGGTGTTGCACTTGCCCACTTTCTTCAGCGTCAGCCTGGCTGTGATGTGGCTGATGGCTTTCAGTTCCGCCACCCACGACATTTCCGCCGACGGCTTTTATATGCTCGGCCTGCGCCAGAAAGACCAGGCCGCCTTCGTGGGCGTGCGCAGCACTTTCTATCGCCTGGCGACCCTGGCCGGGCAAGGCCCGCTGGTGGTGCTGGCCGGCTACCTGGCGGTGTCCCTCGGTGATGCGCACCAGGCCTGGTCGATCGTGCTGTTCGTGCTGGCGGGCCTGTTCGCCCTGGCCTTTGCCTGGCACCAGCTGGTGCTGCCGCGCCCGAAGGAAGACCACGCCGTGGCGCGCGGCGCCAATCCGCTGGGTGAGTTCTTCGGCACCTTCGGCGCCTTTTTCGGCAAGCGCGACATCTGGCTGATCCTCGGCTTTATTCTGACTTTCCGCCTCGGCGAATCGCAGCTGCTGAAACTCGTGGCGCCCTTCCTGAAAGACCCGATCGAGCAGGGCGGCCTGGGCTTGACCACGGCCGAGTACGGCATCGCCTACGGCACCATCGGCATCATCTTTCTCACGATAGGCGGGCTGGCCGGCGGCTATTTGATCTCGCGCCTGGGCCTGAAACGCTGCCTGTGGCTGATGGTATTCGCGGTGCACTTGCCCGACCTGGTGTTCGTCTACCTGTCGCAGGCCCAGCCGACCAACTTCTACCTGATCTCGGCCTTCCTGGCGGTGGAGCAGTTCGGCTACGGCTTCGGCTTCACGGCCATGATGCTGTACATGATCATGGTGGCCGAAGGCGAGCACAAGACGGCGCACTACGCCATCTGCACCGGCTTCATGGCGCTGGGCATGATGGTGCCGGGCATGTGGAGCGGCGCCCTGCAGGAATACCTGGGCTATAAGCACTTCTTCATCTGGACCTGCCTGGCCACGATCCCGGCCTTCATCATGGCCGCGCTGGTGAAGATCGATCCGGAATTCGGCAAGAAGTAGGGTGGGCCGGGCCGCGCAGGCGGCTTTGCCCCCACGCGTTCAACCCTCGTTCGCTCGTCGAACACATAACAATACATGGAGACCCCGCCGCCAATGCGCGACACCCCCAGCCGCCTCGATTCCCTCGACGCCTTCCGCGGTTTCACCATCGCCGCCATGGTGCTGGTGAACAATCCCGGCGACTGGGGCAATCTGTATTCCCAGCTCGAACACGCGAAGTGGCACGGCTGGACCTTCACCGACACCATCTTCCCCTTCTTCCTGTTCATCGGCGGCGTGTCGATGGCCTTGTCGCTGGGCCGCCTGGCCGCGCTTGGCGCCGACAAGCCGCAACTGCTGCTGAAACTCGCCAGGCGCGCCTGCCTGATCTTCCTGATCGGCTTCCTGCTGAACTGGATTCCGCGCTTCGACTTCGACACTGTGCGCATCCCCGGCGTGTTGCAACGCATCGCCCTGTGCACCCTGCTGGCCGCGCCCATCGTGGTGTATTGCGGCTGGCGCATGCAACTGGCGATCATCGCTTTCCTCCTGACCCTGTACAGCGCGCTGATGCTGTTCTATCCAGTGCCCGGCAGCGGCGCCGGTGTGCTGGAACCGGGCCAGGACTTCGGGGCGTACATCGACCGCATGCTGCTCGACGGCCACATGTGGGTGCAATCGAAAACCTGGGACCCGGAAGGCCTGGTCAGCACCTTGCCCGCCCTGTGCAGCCAGCTGTTCGGCGTACTGGCGGGACGTTTCCTGCTCTCCAACCTGAACCGCACCGAGCAGATCGTGTGGATGCTGCTGGCGGGATTGCTGTGCGTCTGGCTGGGCGTGATCCTGGACGCCATCCTCATGCCGATCAACAAAAGCCTGTGGACACCTTCCTACTGTCTCCTGATGACGGGCTGGGCTTTGATACTATTCTGCGCCTTCTTCTGGTTGCTCGACGCGAACCCCTACCGCGCAGTGCGCGAAGCGGCGGCGCGCTGGGCCCACCCGTTCAAGATCTACGGCATGAATGCGCTGTTCATTTTCGCCCTGTCCGGCCTGCTGGCGAAGATGCTCGGCTTCATCAAGCTGACGGGCGCCGATGGCAGCCAGGTGTCGCTCGGCCGCATGCTGTATGCGCCGCTGCGCGACTTGCCGATCGGGGCGGTGAACAGCTCGCTGCTGCACGCGTTGCTGTTCAATGCCTGCATGTTCGCGGTGGCCTGGGTCATGTGGCGCCGGAAGTGGTTTGTCAAAGTATAACTAGTCAAAGAATAGGGAGCGGTAGTGCAAGCTGATAAGAAAAGACGTGCGTTCACGCTGGCCGGTATCGCCGGTGCGATGGCCATCAGTGGTTTCCTGGGCGCCTGCTCGACGCCCACCACGCAACACGCCACCCTGCCGGACGGCAGCATCATCGGCGGCAGCGACACGCCGCCGGCCGCGCCGCGCGAATTCCGCGCCGCCTGGGTCTCGACGGTGGCGAATATCGACTGGCCGAGCAAACAGAATTTGAACGCGTCTCAGCAGCAGGCCGAAGCGATCGCCATCCTCGACCGCGCCAAGCTCATGAACATGAACGCCATCGTGCTGCAGGTGCGCCCGTCGGCCGACGCCATCTACGCATCGACCATCGAACCCTGGTCGGAGTACCTGACCGGCACCCAGGGCAAGGCGCCGCAACCCTGGTACGACCCGTTGAAGTTCTGGGTCACCGAAGCGCACGCGCGCGGCCTGGAACTGCACGCCTGGTTCAACCCCTACCGCGCCCGCCACGACGGCGCCCGCTCGCCGGCAGCAAGCAACCACATCACGCGTTCGAATCCGGCGGCAGTCAAGCGCTACGGCAAGTACATGTGGATGGATCCGGGCGAGGAAGCGGCATCGAAGCAGACGCTGGACGTGATCCTCGACGTGGTGCGCCGCTACGACATCGACGGCGTGCACATCGACGATTATTTCTACCCTTACCCGATCGAGGCGACCCCGGCCGTGGCCGGCAACCAGGCTGCACTGGACGGCAAGCCCGCCACCAAGGCCGAGCTCGACTTCCCGGACACCCCGTCCTGGGAACGCTACCTGGCCGGCGGCGGCAAGCTCGACCGCGCTTCCTGGCGCCGCCAGAACGTCGACCACCTGATCGAGGACATGTACAAGGGCATCCACCGCGAAAAGAGCTGGGTGCGCTTCGGCATCAGCCCCTTCGGCCTCGGCCGTCCGGACCGCCGCCCGCCCGGCATCAACGGCTTTTCGCAGTACGACAAGCTGTATGCGGATGCCGAACTCTGGCTGCAGAAGGGCTGGCTCGATTACTTCACGCCCCAGCTGTACTGGGCGCGTTCGCAGAAGGGGCAGTCCTACGACGTGCTGCTCGATTACTGGATCGGCCAGAATACGATGGGCCGCCACATCTGGCCGGGCCTGTTCACCAGCCGGATCGGTGCGCCGACCAAGGATTACCAGCCGCAAGAGATCCTGGACCAGATCAGCGTCACCCGTTCGCGCCCGCAGGCCGGCGGTCACGTGCATTTCAGCATGGTTGCACTGATGCAGAACCGCAAGGGCATCGGCGACCAGCTGCGCACCCAGTCGTATGCGAGTCCGGCGCTGGTGCCGGCGACGCCATGGCTGGGCAGCGACAAGCCAGGGCTGCCGACAGTCAAGGCGACCCGTGTTGCGCGCGGCGTGGCCCTGAAACTCACGGCGGGCAAGGCGAATGCGCTGTACACGGTGTGGGAGCGGCATGGGAACGAATGGAAGTTCCACGTGGTGCCGGCGTCGAAGGTGGACTGGACGCTGGCGGACGATGGGCGCCTGGGGCCGGCGGATGCCGTGTTCGTGGGCGCCGTGGATCGTCTCGGTAACGAGAGCGACCGCATCCGCGTGTGGAGCAAGCAGTAACCGCAACATGTGCGAACGTAGGGTGGGCGCCCCGTGCCCACGCGGTGATGGTTATCGGCTGCACGTCCGCGCGCGCTGATCTTGCCACTGGCTCCGTTCACGTGTTCGTTGATATCAACGGTAGGTATCACCGCGTGGGCACGGGGCGCCCACCCTACGAATCAACATTTTCGTCTTATGTCGACTCCTCACCCCATCGGCCTCGGTATCGATGCCGGCGGCACCCAAACCCGCTGGGCCCTGTGCACAGCTGACGGCACGCTGCTGTCCGAAGGCACCGTGGCCGGCCTGTCCGCCCTGCAAATGGCCACCAACGATGGCCGCAACGCCGTCCATGCCACCTTCGTGGAACTGGCGCGGCAGGTGCTGAAAACGGCGCAGCCGCACCGGGTCCGCGCCGGTCTCACCGGTTTCGGCGGCGATGGCGATCAGCTGCAAACCTGGCTCGCCGGCCTGCTCGGCATCGCCCCCGGCGCCATTACCCTGTGCAACGACATCGACATCGCCTACCGCGCCAGCTTCGCGCCGGGCGAAGGCTACCTGGTCTATGCCGGCACCGGCTCGATCGGCGCCTTCATCGACGCCGGCGGCGAATTCCACCGTGCCGGCGGACGCGGCGTGGTGCTCGACGATGGCGGCGGCGGTTTCTGGATCGCACGCGCGGCCCTGCGCCACATCTGGCGCAACGAAGACGAATGCCCGGGCCGCTGGGAATCCTCGCCCATGGCCCATGCCGTGTTCGACTACGTCGGCGGATCGGACTGGGCGTTTTCGCGCCAGTTCATCTATGGCCAGGAGCGCGGCGCCGTGGGCAAGCTGGCGCTGGCCGTGGCCGCCAGCGCCGAACAGGACCCGGCGGCGCTGCGCGTTCTGGAAGACGCCGGCCGGGAACTGGCGCGCCTGGCGCAGGCCCTGCTCGCGCGCTTCGGCCCGCGTCCGGTGGCGCTTGCTGGCCGCGCCGCCGAGCTGCACCCGGCAATCGCGGCAAGCATGCGCGCCAGTCTGCCGCCCGGCACTATCCTGACGCATAGCACCACGCGCGCCCACCATGCCGCCGCGCGCCTGGCTGCGGCCGATCACACCGCCGCTTACTAAACTCTTACTCGCTGAAAAACGATGAAAAAACTCCTTGCTGCCTTCATGATTGCCCTGCTGGCCGGCTGTACCACGCCCGGTCCGCGCATCGATAAAAGCCTGAGCGCCACCGGCCAGGCCAGCCGCGTACGCTTCCTGGTGCTGCACTACACCGTGTCCGACAAGCCGGCCTCGATCAAGATCCTGACCCAGCAGCAGGTCAGCGCCCATTATCTCGTCACCGACGACCCGCAGCCGACGGTCTACGGCCTGGTCGACGAAACCCGCGCCGCCTACCACGCCGGCATCTCGAGCTGGAAGGGCTATACCCAGCTGAACAACAGCTCGATCGGCATCGAGATCGTCAACGCCGGCTGGAAGGACACGCCGCAGGGCCGCGTGTTCGCGCCTTTCCCGCAGTCGCAGGTCGACGTGCTGGTGCCGCTGATCAAGGACATCGTCGCGCGCCACAAGATCGCGCCGGAAAACGTGGTCGGCCACAGCGACATCGCGCCCTTGCGCAAGCAGGACCCGGGCCCGCTGTTCCCGTGGTACCAGCTGGCCCAGGCCGGCCTGGTGGTGTGGCCGGACGCGAACCGCGTGGCCGCCGTGCGCCAGGTGTTCGACATCCAGGTGCCGGATGCCGCCTGGTTCCAGAAGAAACTGGCCGCCCACGGCTTCGCACTGGCCCAGAGCGGCGTGCTGGACCAGCAGACCCGCACCGTGATCGGCGCCTTCCAGATGAAATATCGCCCGGCGAACATTGCCGGCGAACCGGATGCGGAAACCGCAGCCATGCTGGAAGTGCTGACCACGCCGGCGAACGCGCCGCTGCCGCCGGTGCCGCCGGCGCCTGTACCGCCAATCGTGCCGACCACGCCGGTACCGGTGCCGGTCCAGGCCGCGCCGCCTGCGCCGACGGTTCCGCCTGTGCAGCCGGTGCAACCCGTACAGCCGGTTCAGCCGGTACAGCCAGTACAGCCGGTGCAGCCAGTACAGCCAGTACAGCCGGTGCAGCCAGTTGTGCCAACCCAACAATGATGGTCGCCTTGCACCTCTTTAACCTGTATCCTTCGACCGACCCGCGCCCGACGCGCGTGAAAATATCCTTCATGGCAGCGTTGCATTCGTCTCGCCGTACTAACGTACTGTCTTCGACGATGCGCCTTGCCCTGAAGTTTTTTTCACACGCGTCTTGCCGGGCGTCTTAATGAAGGACTAAAGCAATGCGCCTGCGCCACATCGAAGTTTTCCACGCCATCATGCAAGTCGGCACCATCAGCGGTGCCGCCCAGGTTCTCCACATCTCCCAGCCGGCGGTCACCAAGGTGCTGCAGCACGCCGAGCTGCAGCTGGGCATGCCGCTGTTCGAGCGCGTACGCGGCAAGCTGTATCCGAAGCCGGAAGCGCACCGCCTGTTCGCCGAGACCGAAAAGCTGAACCGCGACCTGCAGGGCATCCGCCGCCTGGCCGCCAGCCTGAAGGGCCGCGCCGTCGAAACCGTGCGCCTGGTCTCGACGCCGACGCTCGCCATCAGCGTGCTGCCCGAGGCCATGACCCTGTGGCGCCGCGACTTCGCGCAAACCCGCTGCGAACTGGCGACGTACCACACCAGCGAGATCGTGAACGCCCTGCGCCTGGGCGAAGCCGACCTGGCACTGTCGCTGCAGGATCCGCGCCACCCCGGCATCGTCGCCGAACCGATCGCCCAGGGCATGCTGACCGTGATGGCCCCGGCCGGCACCTGGACCGAAGCGGAATGCGCCCAGCCGATCGGCGCCGAAGGCCTGAGCGGCGAACTGATCGGCCTGGCCGACAACGACCCGCTCGGCGAAATCGTGGTGGCCGCCTGCGAAGCGCAAGGCGTGCAGCCGACCTTCCGCACCGTGGTGCAGACCTACCAGATCGCGCGCTCGCTGGTCGAAGCCGGCGCCGGCACCGCCGTGCTCGATCCGTTCACGGCCGCCTCGGCCGCGCCGGACAAGGTGCAGCGCCGCCAGTGGGCGCCGGCGATGCCGGTGCAGATTTATTTGCTATCGGCCAGCCACGCCCCGCTGTCGCACGGCGCGCGTGAACTGGCCAATTGCATCGGCGCTACCGCGCGCGCCTGTCTCGAGCGGGGAAGCAGATGAATGTTGACGTACCCGGTGGAACGGTCGCGAGCGAAGACATCGCCGCCAGTCCGGAGTTCCGCCATCTGTCGTCGATCGCGGGCATCGAGGTCGACTTGCGCTACGCCAGCGCCAACAACTTCGTCGGCCGCGATCTGTATTCGCCCTACGACTGCGCCTGGCTGCACCGCGATGCCGCCGCCGCGCTGGAGCAGGTGGTGGCGTATCTCGCCGAACGCGCCCCTGGTCACACGGCGCTGGTGCTCGACGCCCTGCGCCCGCAGCGCGTGCAGCAGCAGCTGTGGGACGCGCTGGCCGGTACCGGCCTGCAGATGTACCTGGCCGACCCGGCGCGCGGCTCGATCCACTCCTACGGCATGGCGCTCGACATCACCCTCCTCGACCCGCAAGGCCGCGAGCTGGACATGGGCACCGGCTTCGACGACATGACGGACTTGTCGCATCCTGCGCTGGAAGAAGGGTTCCTGGCTGCCGGCAAGCTTACTGAAGAGCAGGTCGCGAATCGGCGGCTGCTGCGCGACGCGATGTTTCAGGCAGGGTTCCTGGGGATTCGCACCGAGTGGTGGCATTTCGATTGCGGCGACCGGGATGTGGTGCGGTCGACGTTCCGGCGGGTGATGTGAATTTGCCGTTTATCCGACGGTGAAGCTGGTGGGTTCGAGCCGCACGCGGACCGACCCACCCTACAACCACCCTGCCGTAGGGTGGGTTCTCGAACCCACCAATGCAACGCATGCACAAATGCGCGGTGTTTGCCACCGCGACGCGCACGCGCACACTTGAGCTTTCTCATCCTTCCTCCTCATCCGCCCCGGAGAATCGCTAGCTACCGACGGAAGATTTGACGCCCCCGCTTGACGCTCGAGGCCGCTTCTTCCGCGCAAACGATTCCCAACGGACAAGAGAGGTGCGTAATGAAAGCTTCGATGATGGCCGCCACCATGGCGGTGGCCGCTGCACTGGCAGGCTGCAGCACCGGCGGCGGCAACATGTTCGCCTCGCGCGACACGGCGGTCGAATACATCCGCGTCTTCGACATCAAGACCGATGCGGCCGGGCCGGCGGTCACGCGCGCCGCCAGCGAGGGCATCAGCCGCAACATCAACAACGCCACGCTGGCCACGCCGGTGCCGGAGACCGCCGAGGTGCAGGACCAGCCCGGCCGCTTTAAACTGGCCGACCCCGCCGGCGCGCCACCGGGCACGATCCCGGCGCGCGGCCCCAGCTGCGAGGGCGCCAGCTGGACCGCCAAGGCCGCGCCCGACGTGCGCGGCGGCCAGGACATGAACATCGTCGCCTGCCTCTTCCCGTACAAGGGCGGCTACCACCTCGACATGTACGCCGCCTTCACCAAACAGGAAGGCGGCTGGCTCGCGTGGCCGCGCCGCGCCTACGGCTATGTGCTCGGCACGCCCGACAAGTACGCGGAAAAGACCATGCTCGACATCGTGCGCACGATCCGCGAAACCACCAACGCCCAGGTCGCACTGGTGGAAGCCAAGCCCGACGTGGCCGGCACACCCTGGCTCGAACCCTCGGGCGTGGCCCCGCGCACCAGCCAGACGTCGAAACCTTGATGTGCGAACCCTTATTGAATGAAATAAGCTTTCAAGAAAGGGGTCTCAATGAAATAATATTTCACCCCGTTTTGGGTTAATCCACCACCATCGTCTTCGCATCCGGATCGGTCATGCGCACGAAACGTACGACCGAATCGGTGGTCACGGTATCGATCTGGCCGGCCATGCGGCGGTCGAAAGGATGATCGTCGAAGGCGACGTTGGCGTGGAACATGCGTCCGCCCAGGCGGGTGGCCGCCGGCACTTCCACCGTCAGCGGCTGGAAGCGGAGCGAGCGCATCCAGGCCTGGGCTTCGCCACGGGTCTCGACCTGCCCCGGCGGCGCCATGGCGGCGGCCAGGGATTCGAGTACCCACTGGTTCGAGTTCTGGTACTTGGTCGAGTACACGTAGGACAGCATGTTGTAGTGCCCCTCGTGCATGCGCTGCGGCGTGCGCGTGGCAAACAGTTGGGCGATGCGTTCCTGCGCGGCCGGGCCCGGAATCACGACTTGCGCTTCATGCCGGTACAGATCGGTAAGGAAGAAATTGCCCATGCCCTCGTTGTAGAGTTGGGAAGCCGCCGTGCCGCACTCGTTCAGCTCGTGCACGACGGTCCAGCGGCCGGCCGGATGGTCGCGCACGGCCACGCCCATGTGCGAGTAGCGCAGGCGGTAGCGGCTCAGGTCCTGGCCGGCGCGCGATACCAGCGCCACCTTGGCGCCGCTGGCGTCGAGCGCCTGCACGGTGCGCTGGGCGAGGTCCATCGACATCACGACTTCGTTCGGCGTCAGGGGCTTGTCGGCGCAGGCCTGGCCGGCATGGGCGGGCAGGGGACAGGCCAGCGCAGCGGCCAACGCAGCGGCTGCGGTAGCAGCGGTAGCAGCGGCGGTGGTGCATGAGGCGGCAGAGGCCGCGGGGAACAGGCGGCGCATCTCAGCCCACCCGCGCATGGTGCAGCAGGGCCTTGCCCACTTCATTCGGGATGAAGGCGATCGCCTTGCCCGACAGGACCAGCACGTGGCCGGTCGAGGCCGTCACCACTTCGACCGCGGTGCCGGCCGCAACCGACAGGCCGCCGGCTACCGCACCCGACAGGCGCAAGGTGGCGCGGCTGCCGTCGGCCAGGCTTTCGACCACGATTTCCAGTCCGTCGCCCACGGTCTTGACGCTGGCCACGACCACGCTGCCGGCGGCGGCCACGCTGAGCACGGAACCGAACACGACCACACCGGAAAGGTTGGCGCTGGCTTCCGACGGGTTGGACTGGCCAGTCGCCGACGCCGTGGCGCAGGAAAAGCTGAGGAGGGATGCGAGCAGGGAGGTAAGCACAACGCGTTTCATGAGATGCTCCTTTGATCAGGTGCAGGCATCATCGCGAAATCGCGGGCGCAGGCCAACCGTGGCCTGCGGAGTATTGTTTTATTGGCGGAAACGTATCGTTCGGCGATACCGGGTGCGGCCAGGGTCCATCCGACTGCATCCACGCCTTCGTTTTGAGTAGGGTGGACGGCTTTGCCGTCCACGCGGCGATAGATAGCCGCTCCGCTGTCGTGCCGAATGATCTCGCTGCACATGATCGCCGCGTAGACGGCAAACGTGCCTTTCGCGGCCCGGTCCACCCTACGAGTCATGACAACAAATGTGTTGCGGCTCCAGCAAGTTCAGTCAGAGACACCCTGGTGCGATACCGGCGCTGCGGCCGGCGCCGGCTGTGCACCCGAGCGCGCCACCCAGTCCACCAGCGCATCGACCACGGCGCGCCCGCGTCCTTCGCCCGCGCGCTCGTCGTTGACCATCGCCACCACCACGTTCTGCACGCCGTTTGCATCCGGCACATAGCCCGCCACCGCCACCACATTGCGCAGCGTGCCCGTCTTCAGGCGTGCACGGCCTGCCGCCGGGCTGCCATGCAGGCGGCGCCGCATGGTGCCGTCGACGGCGACGATCGGCATGCTGGCCTGGAATTCCGGCGCCCAGTTGCTGCGCAGCCCGGCCTGCAGCAAGCCGCCCATTTGCAGCGGGCTGATGCGTTCGATGCGCGACAGGCCGGAGCCGTTCTCGATCACGAAACCGCTGTCGTCGATGCCGCGCGCGCGCATCCAGTTGCGCACCACCTGGTCGGCGCGGGTAGTGGTGCTCTGGCCCGGCACCAGCGGCAGCGGACGGCTGCCCAGCACCGGATCGGCTTCCAGCGCGCCCAGGCTCAGGAACAGGGTGCGCGCCAGCGCATTGTCCGAAGGTTTGTTCGTATCGCGCACGACTTCCGGCAGCGCGCGCGCCGTGTGCAGGGCCAGCAGGCGCGCATCGAGCGGAGCGATGCCCGCCTGCGTCTTGCCATCGAGCTTGCCGCCGAGCTGTTTCCACTTCATGCGGAACAAGCCGTCGAGATAATCGTCGCGGTCGACCACGTTGATGCTGTTGGTCCTGGCGCAGTTCTTCGGGAAGGTCCCACGCAGCACGACCTGGATGCGGCCGTCGGCGCCTTTCACCGCTTCCGGCAATTTCCAGCCGTCTTCCCAACGCGCGCAGTCGGCGTCGATCAAGGTCATCTCCGACACCACGCGCACGCCGTCCAGCGCGGGCTGCATGTCCAGCTGCATGCTCTTGCCTGTAGAGCGCATGTCGATCTGCAGCATGTTCTTGTTGGCCAGCAGCGCGTCGGGAATCACGTTGTAATACGCTTCCGGCGACTCGTCGAAGGGCGGCACGCCCAGGTCCTGGCGCGCCGGATTGAACAGGCTGCGGTCGAGCACCAGGTTGCCCTCGATGCGCTTGATGCCGGACAGTTCCAGCGCCCGCAGCATGTTTTCCAGCACCTCGCCCGAGAGGTCGGCATCGGCGCCGCCGCGCAGCACCAGGTCGCCCTTCAGCACGCCATTCTTCACCTCGCCATTGCTCAGCAACTCGGTGCGGCCACGGAACACCGGACCCAGCTGTTCCAGGCTGACCAGGGTCGTAACCAGTTTCATTGTCGAGGCCGGCTGCATGGGGCGCTCGGCGCCGTGCGCCAGCACGACCTGATTGCCGCGCAGCACCAGCACGCTGAGCGAAGCGGGTGCAATGCGGTTCGCCGCCAGCAGCGCCGTCACCGGCTGCGGCAGGTTGCCCGTCGGCTGCGCCGCACTGACAGGCGCCTGCGGCATGGCCGGCGGTGTCTGCGCCACAGGCGACCGCAATGCAGGAGCTGGCAATGCGGCAGCCTGCGGCGCGGAAGCCTGTGGTACGGGCGTCTGCGCTGCAGGCGCCGGCGGCAGCGGTGCGCAGGCGGGCAGGCAGGCGATGACGGCGGCGGTGACAGCGAGACGTCGCAACATGGGCATCCTTAACCGAAGAAGAGATAGGCGACGAAGATGGCGGCGATCACGCCGGCCAGGTCGGCGATCAGGCCGTAGCCGATCGCGTAGCGGGTCTTGCGGATGCCGACCGAGCCGAAGTACAAGGCCACGATATAGAAGGTGGTGTCGGCCGCGCCCTGCAGGATCGACGCCAGGCGGCCGACAAAGGAGTCGACCCCGTAGGTGGTCATGGCGTCGATCATCATCGCGCGCGAGCCGCTGCCGGACAGCGGTTTCATCAGCGCGGTCGGCAGCGCGCCGACGAAATCGGTAGGCAGCCCGAGCCCTGTAAAGACCCAGGCAAAGGCGTTCACGATCATGCCCAGGATGCCGGAGTTGCGCACCACGCTGATCGCCACCAGCATGCCGACGAGATAGGGAATGATCTTCAGCGAAGTTTCGATGCCACCCTTGGCGCCTTCGATAAATGCCTCGAACACATTCACCCGCTGCAGCAGGGCCGCCACCATGAAAGCGGCGATGATCGAGAACAGGATCAGGTTGGCCGCCACCACCGAGACCAGCTCGATCTCGGATTTGGCCAGGAAGTTCGTCAGATAGAACACGATGCCGGCCACCACCGCCGTCAGGCCGCCGATCCAGCCGAACACCACCGGATGCAGCAAGTTGATGCCTTGGCGCAGGCTGACGGCCACGATGCCGGTCAGGGTCGAGCAGAAGGTCGCGATCAGGGTCGGGATGAAGATGTCGGCCGGATTGGCGGCGCCGAGAATGGCGCGCTGGGCCATGATGGCCAGCGGAATCACGGTCAGCCCCGAGGTCTGGATGACCAGGAACATGATCTGGGCGTTGCTGGCTTCATCCTTGCGCGGATTCAGCGTCTGCAGGCTTTCCATCGCCTTCAGGCCGAAGGGCGTGGCGGCGTTGTCCAGGCCGAGGATGTTGGCGGAGAAATTCATCACCATGTGGCCGTTGGCCGGGTGGTCGCGCGGCACTTCGGGGAAGATGCGCGAGAAGAAGGGGGCGATGATGCGTGCAAACAGGTTGATGGCGCCGGCCTTTTCGCCCACGTTCATGATGCCCAGCCACAGGGTCATGACGCCGGCCAGCGGCAGGGCAATGTCCATCACGGCCATCTTGGCCGATGAGAAGGTGCCGTCGATGATGCGCTTGAAGATTTCGGTATCGCCAAGAAACAGCCACTGTGCCAGTGCTGCGACAAAACCA
The DNA here is from genome assembly GCF_030411995.1 of Massilia sp. YIM B02769. Lineage (GTDB taxonomy): Bacteria > Pseudomonadota > Gammaproteobacteria > Burkholderiales > Burkholderiaceae_D > Telluria. Next base: position 197,369 of record NZ_JASNRC010000001.1, on the reverse strand, counting down.
ACGAGGAAGAAACCGGTCCAGATGTAATTTAATGCCATGTTCAGTCCGAAAGGGCGGATGTCGATACGGCGCCGCCACGCGTTCACCAGCCGCGGATGTGGAATCACGGCATTCCTGCGCACGATTGTGCAGCTGAGAGTATAGGCGCACAGCAAGCTGCAAAGATGAAAGAATGCAGCGGCGCCATGCACAAAAGTTATGGTGGAAAGCCGATTGGCCGGTAGGTTCCATTAGGTCGGGCGGTCTCCCGTACGGTGGGCACCCCGTGCCCACGCGGAACGATGATCATGGTTGGTGCTCGTTTTATCGAACATCGCGCATCTCGGCGGCGTGTCCAAAAGCGTCCCGCTACCTCTTTATCCATGGTTGAGCCGCGGAGCGAATCGTCACCGGCGCAGGTGCAAGGTGACGCACGTAACCGCGTGGGCACGGGGTGCCCACCGTACGGTCACCGCATCGGCCCTGATGACCCATGCAGGTGCTCATCCTCCATCGCCTCGCGTTTGCCACCACCAAACACTGCGCCTATGATACGAACGCTCAACCAGGACATGCACAAATGAAACTACGCTCCGCCCTGCCCGCGCTGCTGTTCGCGTCCGGCGTCCTCGCTTTCCCCGCCGCGGCCCAGGCCCCAGCGGCGCCATCAAACCCGGCCCCGGAAAAAGTCCTGCACATGTTCCTGTCCACCAGCGAAACCGGCCTCGACCCCGCCGCCGCGTCCGACATCGCCACGCTGTCCCTGCTGGAAAACATCTTCGACCCCCTGCTGCGCTACGACTACCTGGCGCGCCCGGTCAAGCTGCGCCCCAACACCGCCACGCAGATGCCGGAAATCAGCGCCGACGGCCGTACCTACACCTTCCGCATCCGCCCCGGCATCCATTTCACCGACGACCCCGCCTTCAAGGGCAAGCAGCGCGAAATGACCGCGCAGGACTACATCTACAGCATCAAGCGCCTGTACGACCCGACCCTGAAATCCCCGTGGTCCTACATGTTCGACGGCAAGATCGAAGGCGATGAAGCGCTGAAGAAAAACTTCAACATCGACACCCCCGTCAGCGGCCTGCAAGCCCTCGACCGCACCACCCTGCGCATCCGCCTGAAGGCACCCGACAACAACTTCCTCTTCTACATGGCCACGCCAGCTTCCGGCGTGGTCGCGCGCGAAGTGATCGAGGCCTATCCCGGCCAGGCCGGCAACCACCCGGTCGGCACCGGCCCCTTCCTGGTCAAGGAATGGAAACGCAGCGATCGCATCATCCTGCAAGCCAACCCGTACTCGACCGCCGTCTTCCACGCCACTCCCGGCACCGACCTTGAAGCACAGGCCATCGCGAAAAACCTGGAAGGCCAGCGCCTGCCGCGCGTCGACCGTGTGGAAGTAAAAATCGCCGAGGAATTCCAGGGCCGCATGCTCGGCTTCCTGAACGGCGAATACGATTACCTCGAGCAGGTGCCCGAATCGATGACCGACATGGTGATCCGCGACGGCGCGCTGAAACCGGAGCTGCAACAACGCGGCATGCAGCTGTCGCGCTTCCCGGTGCTGCAGACCTATTACATGTGGATGAACATGAACGACCCGGTGCTGGGCGGCTACGGCAAGGACCGCATCGCCCTGCGCCGCGCCATTTCGCTGGCCTACAACAACGCCGAAGACATCGCGCTCCTGAAAAAAGGTTTCGCGATCAAGGCCGAGTCGCCGCTGCCGCCGAACGTGCTCGGCTACGACCCCAATTACCGCAGCCCAGTGCCCTACGACCCGGCGCTGGCGAATGCCCTGCTCGACCGCCACGGCTACGGCAAGCGCGACGCCGAGGGATTCAGGACGGCGCCCGGCGGCAAGCCGCTGACACTGACCATGCACAGCGAGGCAACGGTCGGCGGGCGCCTGCGCGACGAGTTGTGGCGCAAATGCCTGAACGCGATCGGCCTGCGCGTGGTGTTCAAGTCGGACAAGAAAACCGAGATCATCAAGGCCTCGCGCCTGGGCAAGGTGACCATGTTCGAGAGTAACTGGATCGCCGACTTCCCTGACGGCGACAATTTCTACCAGCTGCTCTACGGCCCGAACGCCGGCCGCGCCAACTACGCGCGCTTCAACCTGCCCGCCTACAACGAACGCTATGAACAGGCACGCCAACTGAGCGATGGTCCGGCGCGCCAGAAGCTGTATTTTGAGATGAACCAGCTGATCCATGCCTACAACCCCTGGGTGCCGCTGACCCATGTGCTGTCGGCGGATATTCGTCAGCCGTGGCTAAAAAACTACAAGCGCCACCCCGTGGAATTCACCAATTGGCGTTACCTGGACGTCGATGTTGCGCAAAGAGCACGCTCCTCAGGACAACGCCCCTAGTAGGTAGTCATTTTCCAACTATAAACATTCCTGGAAGTTATACTTCCCGGCGCTTATTTCATTGGCTATTGCCAAATCATCAGGCTTACCCTCGAATCAAACCATAACGTAATGCCAAGACATTACGACGGAAAAACTGCCGGCTCTGCGCCCGGCCCGAATTGCCCATATCCCCAGGAGAGACGCGTGAAGTTAAAGAAGCTAGCCCATCTGATTGCCTTGATCGGCGTCGTCAGCCCGGCCCTTGCACAGGAAGTGCAGCAGGCTCCGATGGCACGTGTCGAGGTCACCGGCAGTAGCATCAAACGGATCGCCAAGGAAGGCGCGCTCCCGGTCGAAATCATTTCACGCAAGCAACTGGAAGAACAAGGAATTGTCACGGCTGAGCAGTTGGTTGCGACACTGAATATCAATGGCAATGGGTCGGACAACCTGGCCTCGAATGCTGACGTGACCAGCGGCGCACAGCGCGGTAATAACGGCGCATCGTCGGCAAATCTGCGTGGCCAAGGCTCCGACTCCACGCTTGTCCTGCTCAATGGCCGCCGCGTCGCCACCCACGGGATGAAGGGCTCGGCAGTTGACCTGAACTCGATTCCAATGGCTGCGGTCGAACGTGTCGAAGTGCTGAAAGATGGTGCTTCGGCGATCTATGGCACCGATGCCATTGGTGGCGTCATTAACTTTATTTTACGTAAGAACTACCAAGGCTTGGAGACCCAGGCCTTTACCGACATCACCGAAGCAGGTGGCGGTAACATTCATCGCATCTCCGCAACTGGCGGTTTCGGCGACCTGGAGGCGAATGGCTACAATGTCCTTATCGCGGCATCGCATAGCCGCAACGCTGCCTTGCGTGGTAATCAGCGCGATTTTGTGAACACCTTCCAACCGGACCGTGGCGTCTCGGTGGATACTCGCGGGACGCCATCTGCGAACGTCTTCGGTACCGATATTGCGCCAACGCTGCTGGCCACGTATGACGCGAACAATAAACTGTTGAATACCGGCCCCTTGCTTGGCGGCGTGAATTACAACGGTATCAGCCTCCTGGATCTGCCAGGCGGTGCCGGCTGCACCAGCATCGATGGTATGGGGCCGTATGACGAGAAGCTATGGGACAGCGCCGGAGCAGCCTATGGTTGCGCCTGGGATACTGGCCGTGCTGCTGTCTTGCAGCAACCGGTCAAGAATTCGAATGCGCTGGCACGTGCCACGTTCAATGTAGGCGCGCATCAGTTGTTCGCCGAACTGGTCGGTTCGCAGGTCGAAGTCAAAAAGAGTTTCTCGCCAAATCAAATTTCACCAGGTAGGACAACGTTCAATGCTTCCTCGTTCTATCCGAGTACCGGCCAATATTACAATCGTGTCTACGATGCCCTGGTAGGGATTTTTCCGGCCATCTCGACCAATTACGGCTTGCCTATTGCTTACCGCTGGCGCTGCATGGAGTGCGGAAACCGCGAGATCGAGACCGAAACCAAGGCCGGACGCCTGCAGGTTGGGGCTGACGGGCCGCTGAACCTGGGTAGCCTGGGCAGCTTCGATTACCGCGTTGGTCTTTCGCGCGCTTTCAGCGAATCCAAGTCGACGCTGGGTACTGGTTTCAATTACACGGTGGCTTTGGCAAATGCGCTGGGTAGCGGCAAGATCAATCCGTTCCTGCTGCCTGGTGAAACCCAGTCTCAAGAGGCGCTTGATCTGATCCGGTCGACGTCGGCCGAGGGTGTGGTGCTGTACGGCGGTAAAACCATCCTGACCCAGTTCGATGCCGCGTTGTCGGGCGAAGTGTTCAAGCTTCCCGCTGGTTCGGTGATGGCGGCGATCGGAACCGACCTGCGTCGCGAAGAGTACAAGTTCAATGGCGATGCGCGTGCAGCCAGTGAGCGGCCAGCTATCCTGAACGCCCCATTCGACGACCAGAATGCCTTGAACAACGTCCATCGCGATATCAAGGCAATCTACGCCGAGGTATTGGTACCGGTCATGAAGGACCTTGAGCTGACTTTTGCCGGCCGCCAGGACCATTACTCGGGCTTCGGCAGCACCTTCAATCCGAAAGTGTCATTCCGCTATCAGCCAATCACGTCGCTGCTGGTCCGCGGTTCGTACAATACCGGCTTCCGGGCCCCATCGTTCAATCAACTGTTCAACGGGATCACGGAAACCCAGTACACCGGTAAGGAACTGGTCGATCCGGCACGCTGCCCGACAGGAAAATTCGATAGTACGAAGCCGGGCTGCGAGTTGATCACGCCAGTTTTGCTCACTGGCGGTAAACGCGACCTGGGTCCCGAAACCGCAAAACAGGCTTCGATCGGTATTGTGTTCGAACCGGTGGCCCGTACCTCGCTGAACGCCGATTTGTGGGAGATCCGCAAGGAAGACACGATCGATTCGTTCAGCCTGGCGACCATGGTCGATAACTACGATTTGTTCGAAGGCGCGTTTCTTCGTAACGCTGCCGGCGAAGTGGTTGCGGTCGATCAGCGCTGGATGAATGCTGGTGAACGCATTACCCGGGGATTGGAACTGGGTGCGCGTACCGGAGGAGTGTGGGAAGGCACGGTATGGAGCGTCGGTATCGATGGTTCGCGTTTGCTGAAGAAAAAGTCGCGTGCCACGCGTAACGCCGAGTTCAGCGAAAGCGAAGTAGGGCGCTTTATCTTTACAGGGGACCTCGGCCTGAAATGGAAACATATTGCCTACATTAGCGCCAAACGGGGAAACTGGAGCGGCCTGTTGCAGAACGTGTATCGCTCCGGCTACGATGACCAGGTGCTGCCTGGCGTGGCGAGTGGCCGTATCCTACCGTCAAACTATGATCCGAAAGTGGATGCCTATTCGATCTTCCACGCAAGCGTGAGCTATACCGGTATCAAGGGCTTGACGCTGACTGGAGGAATTAAGAACCTCTTCGACAAGGACCCACCGTTTGCGATCACTTATGACAGCAACTCCGGCGCCGGTAGCAGCTGGGAACCGCGTGTAGCCGATCCACGCGGCCGTTCGTTCACGCTGACGGCAAACTACAAGTTCTTCTGATCGTCGCAACAGCCCACGGCCCGCAGCCGGAGGAAGCCCGCGCTTCCACGGCGCGGGCCGTTTTTCATGGATGAAGCCGAACGCATGTCCAGCCTGAAGATCGAGCGGCGCGCCTTCATGGCCTGGCTCGCCGCCGCTGCAATGACCTCTCTCCACAGCGACGCGGCGGCCCGCCCGCGCGCGCGCACATCCTCTTCCGGACGCTCCATGACACCCCTGATCAAACCGCCGCGCCTGCGCCGTGGCGACACCGTCGGCCTGATCGCGCCGGGCGGCTACACGAGCGAAAAATCGATCGCCAAGGCGCGCGCCAACATCGAGAGCCTGGGCCTGAAAGTGCGCGAGGGACGCTACCTGCGCGAAGTGAGCGGCAACTATGCCGGCACGGTGGCGCAGCGCCTGTCGGACCTGCACGCCATGTTCGCCGACCCGGACGTGACGATGCTGTGGCCGATCCGCGGCGGCTCGGGGTGCATCTCGCTGCTGCAGGGGCTCGACTACGGCCTGATCCGCAGGCACCCGAAGATCCTGCTCGGCTATTCCGACATCACTGCCCTGCACCTGGCGATCCTGAAGAAAACGGGGCTGGTGACCTTCCACGGCCCGGTGGCCTCGTCGACGCTGTCGGACTATGCGCGCGAACACATGCTGGCCGTGCTGACCGACCCGCAGCCGTCCTACACGATTCCGATGGCGCTGGAAAACAGCCGCCGCGCCGTGTTGCAGCCGCACTTCGGCATGCGCACCGTGCATGGCGGCAGCGCGACCGGACCTCTGATCGGCGGCAACCTGAGCCTGGTGGCGGCACTGGCCGGCACGCCCTACGCGGCCGACTTCCGCAACGGCATTTTGTTCCTGGAAGAAGTGAACGAAGCGCCCTATCGGATCGACCGCTGGATGACCCAGCTCGACCTTTCAACCGGTTTCGACAAGGCGGCGGGCGTGATGATCGGCATCTGCGACGATTGCGGGCCCGAGCACGAGGACTTGTCGCTGACGCTGGACCAGACCTTCGACATCCACTTGCAGCCACTCGCGGTGCCGGCCGTGACCGGCTATTCGATCGGCCACATCCGCAACCAGTTTACGATTCCGATGGGCGTCAAGGCCACCCTCGATGCCGAGCGGCAGACGGTGACCTTGCTGGAGGCGGCGGTCAGCTGAGCCGCCTCGCCGGCATCATCAGACCTTGGCTTCGGCGCCCGGCGTTTCCGAGCGCACCAGGAAGGCTTGCGTGACTTGCGGCAGGTGTTCCAGCAGCCAGGCGGCCATGGCCTTTTCCTGGGCCAGGATCTGCTCGCAGGCCGCGGCGGTGGCGGTATCGCCGACCGCCTTGGCGGCGCCGATCAGCGAGGTATAGCTGGCGATTTCCAGGTTCTCGAAGACGTAGCCGGCCATCGCGCCCTTCACTACTTCGTCGCTGGTGGTCATGCCGCCCACGGCCTGGCCAAAGGCGGCCAGCTTGCCGCCCAGGTCTTTCAGCACCGAGTTGCTGATGCCGCGGCGGGCCAGGATGGCGTCGAGCTGTTGCTGCTGCCAGCGGGTTTCCTCGATGTGCTGGACGATGCGTGCACGCAGTTCCGGATAGTGTTCCAGGCGTTCCGCTTGCGCGTTCAGCATCTTGTCCGCTTGTTGCTCCATCGCGTGGGCGTCGCGCAGCCAGTCGTTCAGGTGTTCGTTTGCCGTCGTCGTCATACATTTCTCCATCGGTAAAAGTGCTGGATGGCGCCGGGATGCCGGCGCCGCCTGGACTTGCAATGCAGCCGCCGTGTCGGCAGGCTGTGCATCTTCAGCTACCTTCGCAGAGTTGATGTGCGATGTTCGTTAGATGAGGCACATTTGCGGGGAGTTGGACGAATAAATCTTCTGGTACGGCACTGATGAGTGCAAATGATTAACGCCGGGAATCGCCATTCCACGTGGTGCCCGTATGAGAGCGGTCACCGGGTCATCTTGGGATAATGAACAACCTCGGCAATAAATTCGTTTAGCACCGGATACACCATCTCGCATGGCTTGCCCTGGCACATGGCAGGCTTGTAAGGCGTCAGCATCAGTACGCTAGCGATATTCCTGACCAGCTGTTGCTCGGCTTCCGGGGTGTCCAGGGATGGTTTCTCGAACACATCCGCGCGCTTGGCCTTGCCATCGGCGCCGACCAGCACGGCCATGCGCAAGGTGCCTTCGGCGGCGCCTGCCTTTTGATTGAGCTGCCCGATCGCCCGCAACACATCGAGCGGACCCGCGCTCGGATAGGGCGGTTCGTCGCCCCGTTCCAGCGCCGGAAAGCGGCTGCGCACAGTGGCCTTCTGGTCCTCGGTCAAGGCTTCCCAGGGCTGGTCCAGCGGGATGCTGGCCCTGGCCGGACCTCCCGTCCTGTCTTCGCGTAGGAAGGCATAGCGCAAGAAGTCGATCTCCTGTGCCTCCGGCCCGACGATCAGGTTGTTGGCGAACTCGCCCTCGAAACTGCGGCCGCTGCCCGCGTAAACGAGTTTTCCCCGGCCATGGCGCTTGCCCATTTGCCACTGGCCGGTATAGCTGCCGCCTTCCGCGTATTTCACTTCGCCCCAGCCATGCGGCTTGCCGTCTTTCCATTCGCCCGCGTATTCCGAACGGTCGGTCTCGACGGCGATACCCTTTCCTTCGCGGATGCCGTCGACCACGTCGCCTTCGTACTGCACGCCATTCTTGTACGTGAAATAGCCTTTCCCATGGGGTATGCCCTGGCGCAGGGTACCGATATAGGTATATTCGCCTGTCTTCAGTTCAGCATCGCCTTCGATCTCGCCGCGCATCAGGGTGACTGATAGGTTCATCTGCTTCCATTTTTCGCCCATCCACCTGAGCATGCCCTTGCCCTGGGCGTAGCCGTCGACGCAGGCGCCGTCCCAGCTGACGACCGAGCTGTCGGGGACCGGGGCAAAGACCGCGATGCGGCAATTGGGTCTGCCAAGGTAGACAGCGTCGGCTGCAAGCGCGGCCTGGCTGGACAAGACAAGGGCGGCAACACAAAGTAATCTGGTCATGGGTAGCTGAACATGGTCGTGGGATGGAAGCGGTGGTTGCTGTGGGTCCGCGGTACTTCAGCGGAACATGGGGGGGGACACCCGGACCGCCCGCAATGTCGAACACATAGTTGATGGGATAGACCATTTCGCATGGCTTCCCCTGGCACATGGCAGGCTTGTAGGTGTCGAGCATCATCACGCCGGCGACATTCTTGACCAGCTTTTCCACGTCTTCCGCATCCCTGAGTACCGGCTTTTCGAAGATCGTCGCGTGCTTTGCCTTGCCGTCGGCGCCAACCAGGACGTAAATGGTCAGATTGCCTTCTGCCGCACCAGCCATACGGTTGAGTTTGACAACCGCCTCGAAGACCTGGCGGCGCCCCTTGACCGGGTAAGGCGGATCATCTCCCTGCTCTAACGCCGCATACGTCTCGCGCACGCCATTCTTCTGGGTTTCCGTCAATTGTTCCCAAGACGCGTCGAGCGGTACACTGCTTGTGAGCGAGGGCGTCCTGTCCTTGTGGAGCAAGGCATACTTTTCATCGTCGATCGCTGGCTGGGCGCTTCCGGCAATACGGCCGTCCTCAAACCGGCCCTCGAACTTGCGGCCGCTGCCCGCATGGACGAGTTCGCCTTTGCCATGCCATTTGTTCAGGTGCCATTGACCGGAATAGCTGCCGCCTTCGGCATATTTCATCTCTCCCCAGCCCTGGCGCTTGCCGTCCTTCCACTCGCCGACGTATTCGCTGCGGCTCATCCAGACGAAGATTCCCTTGCCGTCCTGCTCGCCATGGGCAACACCGCCTTCGTACATGTTTCCGCTCTTGTAGGTAAAGAAACCGGTGCCGTGCGGCATGCCGCGCAGGAAGGTGCCGATATAGGTGTAGTCGGCCGTCTTCAATTCTCCTTCGCCCTGCACTTCGCCGCGCACCAGCTTGGCTTTCAGGCGGTAGCGGTTCTTCTTCTCGTCTTTCCAGTCGAGTTCGCCCTTGCCGACGGCAAAGCCGCCTTCGCAGGCGCCGTTCCACTCGACGACCTCGTTGCGTGGCGCCGGCTCGAGCGGGGCGATGCGGCAGTCGTCGAAGCCGGTGTAGCCGGGCAGGTCGGCACGGACGGGAGGATTGACAGGCGCCGCAGTGGCGTGCGAGACGCTCACCACGGCGATCAGCAGAGGAAGGAAATGTCGTTTCATTCAGGACCGCAGCGCTGGCGGTAAATAGTTTCTAATCGTCAATAATTTATCATGCTTTTATGGCAATAGAAACGATTTTTTTCGCTGTAGCCGGCAGTCCCTCAGCAGGCGCGTGTCATGAACACATAGCCGTGCCCTTCGCCATCGATGCGGAACAGGTCGGGAATCTCGCCCGTCTGCACGAAGCCGCTGCGCTCGTACAGGCGGCGCGCCGGCAGGTTGTTCGACAGGACTTCGAGATCGACCCAGGCCAGGCCTTGCGCGCCGGCCCAGGACAACGCGGTATCGAGCAGGCGCGCGCCCAGCCCTTGCCCGCGGTGGTCGCGGTGCACGCCCATGCCGAGCAGGCAGCGGTGCGCCGCCGTGCGCTCGGGCCGGGCGCGCAGGTCGATGTGGCCGCAGATGATGCCGCTGTCGTCGACCGCGATCCAGCCGCGCCGCCAGCCGGGCGCGTCCAGCGCATTCCCCAGGCCAATGACGAAGCCGGCGCGCTTGTCGAGCGGGAAGCAGGATTCGGCGCGCGGCATCGGCTGAAACAGCGGCGTGCCGTTGCGGCCGTTGTCGCCGAGGTGGTCGTCGAGATAGACGAACAGCGCCGGCAAGTCCTGCTGCGTGAGCGGGATGATCGCCGGCGCCGCCATCACAGCGCGCGCGCGATCAGGATTTTCTGGATGTCGCTCGTGCCTTCGTAGATCTGGCAGACGCGCACGTCGCGGTAGATGCGTTCGATCGGGAAGTCGGCCACGTAGCCGTAGCCGCCGAAAACCTGCATCGCATCCGATACCACGCGTTCCGCCATCTCGGAGGCGAACAGCTTGGCCATCGCCGCTTCCTTCAGGCAGGGCAAGCCGGCATCCTTCATCGAGGCCGCGTGCAGGATCAGCTGGCGCGCCGCCTCGATCTTCATCGCCATTTCCGACAGCTTGAATTGCACCGACTGGTGCTCGAAGATGGCCTTGCCGAAGCTGGTGCGCTCCTTGGCATATGCCAGCGCCGCTTCGAAGGCGGCGCGGGCCATGCCCACCGATTGCGAGGCGATGCCGATGCGCCCGCCCTCCAGGCCCGACAGCGCGATCTTGTAGCCCATGCCTTCTTCGCCGATCAGGTTCGCGGCCGGGATGCGGCAGTTCTCGAACACGATCTGCGCCGTGTCCGACGAGTGCTGGCCCATCTTGTGTTCGAGGCCGGCGACGATGTAGCCGGGGGTATTCGTCGGTACCCAGAAGGCGCTGATGCCCTTCTTGCCGGCGGCTTTGTCGGTGACCGCCATGACGATCGCCACGTCGCCGTGCTTGCCGCTGGTGATGAACTGCTTGGTGCCGTTGATGACGTATTCATCGCCGTCGCGCGTGGCCGTGGTGCGCAGGGCAGCGGCGTCGCTGCCGGTGTGCGGTTCGGTCAGGGCGAAGGCGCCCAGCATCTCGCCCTGGGCCAGCGGCACCAGCCACTGCTGCTTCTGTTCCTCGCTGGCGTACATCATGGCGATCGAGCACACCGGGCAGTTGTTGACCGAGATGATGGTCGAGGTGCCGCCGTCGCCGGCCGCGATCTCTTCCAGCACCAGCGCCAGCGACACGTAGTCGAGGCCCGCGCCGCCGTACTGTTCGGGCACGGCCACGCCAAAGGCGCCCAGTTGCGCCAGTTCCTTCAGTTCGGCTTTCGGGAAATAGTGTTCCTTGTCCCAGCGGGCGGCCTGCGGGGCCAGGCGCTCCTGCGCATAGCTGCGCAGGGCATCGCGGATCATCTGGTGTTCTTCGGTCAGGATCATGGTGTCTCGTGTGTGTTTTTATCGTGGCGGCTTACCAGGGGATGGGGTCGCCGTCGTGGTTCAGGAAGCTGCCGTTGTCGGCGTTCGTGGCCTTGGCCAGGGTGGCGCGCAGGTCGCGCACGCTGTGCTCGACCGTGATGGCCGCGCCTTCGCCGCCCATGTCGGTCTGGACCCAGCCGGGGTGGAAGGCGATGCAGGTGGCGCCTTGCGGGCCGTAGGTCAGTGCGGTGTCGGTCAGGACGGAATTGAGTGCGGCCTTGCTGGCGCGGTAGAGCGAGCCGCCGGCGTTTGTCCTCGAGCCGATCGAGCCCATGCGCGAGGACAGCACGCCGAGCTTGCCGCGCGTGTTGGCCACCAGTGGGGCGATAATCGGCAGCAGGCGCATCGCGGCCAGCACGTTGGTGTGCATCACGGCGTCGAAGTCCTGCTGGGTCGGGAAGCCGTCGTGGCGCGGGCCGTACAGGCCGGCGACCAGCCAGGCGGTGTCGATCTTTTCGTCGTCGAGCTTCCAGCCCAGGCCGGCGATGGCGTCGGGATCGGTGACGTCGAGCAGGTGCGGCTCGGCGCCGAGGCTGGCCAGGTCGTCGAGGTCTGCCTGCTTGCGGGCGGTGGCGATGACGCGCCAACCGTCAGCGCGGTATTGGCGAGCGAGTTCGTGGCCGATGCCGCGCGAGGCGCCGAGGATCAGAGCGGTTGGCATGGTGGTGTTCCTTCGTGTTGTGTTGCGGTGTTGAGGGGTACGCCGGTGGGTTCAAGAACCCACCCTACGCAGATTGGTAGGGTGGGTTCTTGAACCCACCGGTACGACGTATCCAAACAACCATCGTAACCGAAGACCCGAATCGTCACCGACCCGGGTCATCGGTCACCGACATCANTGGGTTTTCCACCCCACCGGTACGACGTATCCAAACAACCATCGTAACCGAAGACCCGAATCGTCACCGACCCGGGTCATCGGTCACCGACATCACACCATCTCGATCGCCATCGCCGTGGCTTCACCACCACCAATGCACAGCGACGCCACGCCGCGCTTGCCGCCGGTTTTCTTCAGCGCGCCCAGCAGGGTGACGACGATGCGTGCGCCCGAGGCGCCGATCGGGTGGCCCAGGGCGCAGGCGCCGCCGTGGATGTTGACCTTCTCGTGCGGGATGTCGAGGTCGCGCATGGCGGCCATCGGCACGGCGGCAAAGGCTTCGTTGATTTCGAACAGGTCGACGTCGCCCGGCATCCAGCCGGTCTTCTTGAACAGCTTGTGCATCGCGCCGATCGGGGCGGTGGTGAACAGGTTCGGTTCCTGGGCGTGGGTGGCGTGGCCGATCACGCGCGCGATCGGGCTCAGGCCGAGTTCCTTGGCCTTCGATTCGCGCATCATCACCAGCGCCGCGGCGCCGTCGTTGATCGACGAGGACGAGGCGGCGGTGACGGTGCCCTCTTTTTTGAACGCAGGCTTGAGCGACGGGATCTTGTCGATCTTCGCCTTCAGCGGGCCTTCGTCCTTTTCCACGACCAGTTCGCCGGTGCGGGTGGCCAGCGTGACCGGCGCGATTTCCCAGGCAAACGAGCCATCGTTGTTGGCGGCCTGCGCGCGCTTCACGGATTCGATGGCGAAGTTGTCCTGGTCTTCGCGGGTGAACTGGTAAGTCGCCACGCATTCTTCGGCAAAGGTGCCCATCGAGCGGCCTTCGCCGGTCTTTTCGTTGCGCGAGTAGGCGTCTTCCAGGCCGTCGAGCATCATATGGTCGAACATCGGCGCGTGGCCGATGCGGTAGCCGCCGCGCGCCTTCGGAATCAGATAAGGCGCGTTGGTCATCGATTCCATGCCGCCGGCCACCACGATGTCGGCGCTGCCGGCCACCAGCTGGTCGTGGGCGAAGATGGCGGCCTGCATGGCCGAGCCGCACATTTTCGACAGGGTGACGGCGCCGGTCGACAGCGGCAGGCCGGCCTTGATCAGCGCCTGGCGTGCAGGCGCCTGGCCCTGGCCCGCCATCAGGCAGTTACCGAAATAGACGTGCTCGACGACGTCCGGCGCGACGCCGGCGCGCTCGACTGCCGCCTTGATCGCCACCGCGCCGAGGTCGCTCGCCGACTTCGAGGAAAAATCGCCCTGGAAGCCACCCATCGGGGTACGGGCGGCGCCAACGATAACGACTGGATCATTCATTTTGTAAGGTCTCCAAAGAGATGGCGCTGGGTGCAATGACTGCTGCGCCGGTGGGGTGGTCTGGTGGAAGCGGATGTGCTGCGGATAAGGGAAGACGTCTTCCAGTTCGCTTTCGAGGATGCGGTCCTTGTGCGCCTGCCACCAGGCGCGCGTCAGGAGGTCCGCGTGATACTGCATGAAATGGTGGCGGATCTTCGCGTTTCCAAGCAGGAAACGGCTGAATTGTTCGGGAAAGACGTCGTGTTTTCCGATCGGGTACCAGGGCTCGGCCGACAGCTCGTCTTCTTCGTTGCGGGCCTGCGGGATGTCGCGGAACTGGCAATCGGTGAGGTACTCGATTTCGTCGTAATCGTAGAACACGACGCGATTCTGGCGCGTGACGCCGAAGTTTTTATACAGCATATCGCCAGGAAAGATGTTCGCCGCAACCAGGTCGCGGATGGCATTCCCGTATTCGACGACGCCGTGTGCGAGCCGGCTGTCGTCGCCTGCCGCTTGCGCATCGGTCAGGTAGATATTCAGCGGCACCATGCGCCGCTCGATGTAAAGGTGCTTGACGATGATGCGCTCGCCTTCGATCTCGACCAGCGAAGGGCAATGGCGCTGCAGCTCGGCCAGCAGCTCCTCGCCGAAGCGGTGCAATGGGAAAGCGACATCCGAATATTCCAGCGTGTCGGCCATGCGCCCGACGCGGTCGTGGTGCTTCACCAGCAGGTATTTTTCCTTTACCTGGGCGCGCGTGGTTTCCTTCGGCGGCGGATACCAGTCCTTGATCACCTTGAACACGTAGGGGAAGGACGGCAGCTCGAACACCAGCATCACCAGGCCGCGGATGCCGGGAGCGATGCGGAACCGGTCCGAGCTGTGCTTCAGGTGTTGCAGGTAATCCCGGTAGAACAGGGTCTTGCCCTGTTTTTGCAGGCCCAGGACGGTGTAGATCTCGCTGCGCGGTTTGCGCGGCAGCAGGCTGCGCAGGAATTGCACGGTGGCCGAGGGCACTTCCATGTCGACCTGGAAGTAGGCGCGTGTAAAGGAGAACAATAAAGCGATGTGGTCCGGGTCGGTGATGACCGTGTCGAGCACCAGTGCGCCGCGCTGGTCGTGCAGGATCGGGATCACGAAGGGGTACTCGCGCGCACCGTTGATGGCGCGGCCGACGAGGTAGGCGCCCTTGTTGCGGAAGAACGCGCTGGAGAGCACGTGGAACTGCAGGTTCGGTTCGGCCTGGTCGAGGCCGAAGTCTCGCACCATGCGCGCTTCCACCAGGCCGGTGTCGCGGTCGAGCGCGGCAAAGGGGCGCGCGAACTGGAAGTTGCCGACGATGCGCTTCAGGGCGAAGCGCAGGCCGTCCGCCGCCGGGTAGTAGACGCGGTAGGTCGGCAGCAGTTCTTCGGTCTCGATGTACTCGGTCGAGACCACCGGCCGCACGAAGATGTAATCATTGTGGTAATAGCGGCGGTGCAGGATCTGGCAGCTGACCGAGTTGAAGAAGGTTTCGGCCAGTTCCGGCTGCTTGTGTTCGGCGAGCAGGCCGATATAGTGCAGCTTGACCTCGCGCCAGACGCTGTCGGTCAAGTCGCCGGGCGCGTAGCGTTGCTCGAGCGCCTGCACGGCTTCCTGAACACGGCGGTCGTAGAAATCGATGCGCTCGCGCGCGGCCTGTTGGGCGGCGCCCCAGTCGGCCTGTTCGAACAGCCGGCGCGCCTGCTGGCTGGCGGCGCGGAACAGGCGGTAATGCTTGTCGAAGCCGTCGACGATGGCGCGCGCGATGTCGAATGCGATCTGGGAAGACAGCAATCTGGGGAACGTCACCTGGGTCATCGTTCGATTCGCGCGTGGGTCGGTTGAGCGGTAATTGTAGTGCGTTGCAGCGTGGGAGTGTTGGCGCCGAAAAAAGCCGATAGCCTCAACCGTACGGTGGGCACCCCGTGCCCACGCGGAAAGCGATGCTGTGTTGGCTCCGTTTGGATGTTGGGGCTTGCCTTGGCACACGGTATCCAAATGCATGCCACACAGTTCAAACAAGGCCAACATGATGCGACGTTCCGCGTGGGCACGGGGTGCCCACCGTACGTTCATCGCCGCGGACTTTCATGCTCCGCGGCGATATCGCAGTCAACCTGGCAAATTACGCCGTCTCGCCAAACAATTCACGCCCAATCAGCATGCGGCGGATCTCGCTGGTACCAGCGCCGATTTCGTAGAGCTTCGCATCGCGCCAGAGACGACCGACCGGATACTCGTTGATATAACCGTTGCCGCCCAGGGTCTGGATCGCTTCGCCCGCCATCCAGGTCGCCTTTTCGGCGCTGTACAAGATGGCGCCGGCGGCGTCCTTGCGCAGGGCGCGCACGGCAGCCGGGTTCTCGGCGCGGTCGCAGGCCTGGCCCACCGCATACACATAGGCGCGGCATGCCATCATGGTCGAATACATGTCGGCGATCTTGCCCTGCATGAGCTGGAACTCGCCGATGGCCTGGCCGAACTGCTTGCGCTCGTGGATATACGGCACGACCACGTCCATGCAGGCCGACATGATGCCCAGCGGACCGCCCGACAGCACGGTGCGCTCGAAGTCCAGGCCCGACATCAGCACGTTGACGCCCTTGCCCACGCCGCCCAGCACGTTTTCGACCGGCACTTCGCAGTCCTCGAACACCAGTTCGCCCGTGTGCGAGCCGCGCATGCCCAGCTTGTCGAGCTTTTGCGCGATCGAGAAGCCCTTGAAGCCCTTCTCGATCAGGAAGGCGGTCATGCCGCGCGGGCCGGCCTCGATGTCGGTCTTCGCGTAGACCACCAGGGTGTCGGCGTCGGGGCCGTTGGTGATCCACATCTTGGTGCCGTTCAGGACGTAGCGGTCGCCCTTCAGGTCGGCGCGCAGCTTCATGCTCACCACGTCGGAACCGGCGTTCGGCTCGGACATCGCCAGCGCCCCCACATGCTCGCCAGAGATCAGCTTCGGCAGGTATTTCTGTTTTTGCTCTTCGGTGCCGTTGCGCTTGATCTGGTTGACGCACAGGTTCGAGTGGGCGCCGTAGGACAGGCCGACCGAGGCCGAGGCGCGCGAGATTTCTTCCATCGCCACGATGTGGGCCAGGTAGCCCATGTTGGCGCCGCCGTATTCCTCGCTCACGGTAATGCCCAGCAGCCCGAGTTCGCCCATCTTCTTCCACAGGTCCATCGGGAACTGGTCGGTGCGGTCGATCTCGGCCGCGCGCGGCGCGATTTCGCTGGCCGCAAATTGTTGGACTGCTTCGCGCAGCGCGGCGATGTCTTCGCCATGGTCAAAGGTCAAGCCTGGAAGATGCAGCATGTCGTCCTCTCGGTGAGCGGGGGGTGTGAGTAAGCTTCCGGCATCATACTCGCGTGTGACGTTAACGTAAACGTCAAGTAGCAGACGCCTTGCGCCGTCATCCGGCGCGGTGATTCAGGCGGCGCTGCTGGCGCCGTGCAGCTCTTTTGGGGCCGCATCAAGCGAGTCTTCCTCGCCCAGCAAGCGCCGGCATTCCTCCTCGTGGGCGGAAATCTCCTCGAGCGCCATCTCGATATCCGCACGCTGCTGTTCCAGCGTCTCGCGCTGGTGCGCCAGCACGCCGAGGAAGCGGTTGATCTGTGCCACCGTGTCTTTCGGCGACTCGTACATGTCGACGATGCTCTTGATCTCCGACAGTGTCAGGCCCAGGCGCTTGCCGCGCAGGGTCAGTTTCAGGCGCGTGCGTTCGCGTGCGCTGTACACGCGGTTGCGTCCGCCCACGCCTTCGCGTTTCGGGCTGAGCAAGCCCTGGTCTTCGTAGAAACGGATGGCGCGCGCGGTGATGTCGAATTCGCGCGCCAGTTCGGCGATGGTATAGGTGGTGGCCATGAACAAAGCAGGTACAGGTAAGAGCTGGAGGAAACGGCTAGAATCGGTATCCGGGTTGCCGTTTACGTTAACGTCACCCATTGTAGCGCGCCCGCCTTGCATAGAATATGAAAGATTGCTGAACATGAATCCGCTCGAAGCCCAGCTCACCTATCCCTTTGCCGACGAACTGCCCGCCCTGGGCGCGGTGCGCGAGGTGGCGCCCGGCATCGGCTGGCTGCGCATGCCGCTGCCTTTTGCCCTCGACCACATCAACCTGTGGGTGCTGCGGGACGAGCGCGAAGGCCGCAAGGGCTGGAGCGTGATCGATTGCGGCGTGGCCACCGACGCCACCCGCGCCGCCTGGGAACAGGTGCTGGCCGGGCCGCTGGAGAATCAACCGGTCGTGCGCGTGATCGCCACCCACTGCCACCCGGACCACGTCGGCCTGTCGGGCTGGCTGTGCGAGCGCTTCAAGGCGCCGTTCTGGCTGACCGCCGGCGAATACGGCTTTGCGCGCATGATGTCGGCGGCCCTGCCGGGCGTCGACGGCCCGTCGGCGATTCCCCACTTCGAGCGCCATGGGCTGGCCGACCAGGCCATGCTGGAACAGATGCGCAGCCGCCGCAATTACTATCCTTCGCTGGTGCCGAGCGTACCCGAAGCCTACACGCGCCTGCAGGATGGCCAAAAGTTCACAATTGGCAATACGGCATGGCGCGTGATCATCGGCTTCGGCCACTCGCCGGAACATGCCTCCCTGTATTCGGAAGCGCTGAATGTGCTGGTCTCGGGCGACATGGTGTTGCCGCGTATTTCGACGAACGTGTCGGTGTTCGCCATCGAGCCGGAAGGCAACCCGCTGCAGCAATACCTGGACTCGCTCGACAAGTTCGCCGGCCTGCCCGACGACGTGCTGGTGCTGCCGTCGCACGGCAAGCCTTTCCGCGGTTTGCACACGCGCATTGCGCAATTGCGCCAGCACCATGTGGAGCGCCTGGACGAGGTGCTGGAAGCCTGCAAGACGCCCCGTAGCGCCGTGGATATCGTGCCGATCATGTTCCGGCGCCAGCTCGATGCCCACCAGCTCAGCTTTGCACTCGGCGAAGCACTCGCGCACCTGCACAAACTTTGGAATAATGGTATGTTGGAGCGTGTAACTGGCGCCGACGGCATCATTCGTTTTCGACTGATCTGAGCGGACTGAGCCGGATTCTTCGCGGGCTTCCCAGCCCGCCCGGCTTGAAGAGCGTCAATTGACTAGACGTGCGTGGCATTCACGCGACAAAACATTTGCACCAATGTTATTCACGGTGAATATGTAGATTCTGGCCGGAAATTTTGTGGCATGATGTCACAAAGTCGCTGTCCCCAATTCTCACATCTTTGTTACTTATCTGTCTGTAAACTGTCACAACTGGTCTGTAAGGACAAGAGACTGACATTTATGGTCCAGCATGAAATAGTGCCATCATGAATTCCACGAATGAACGGGAGAGCTTTAGCGAGCGTCTCCAACAGGCGCTGAAGAACGCCCACTACTCACCAGACAGCCCGACTCGACTGGCCCGTGAATTTAACATTCGCTTCGAGGGGCGACCCATCACCGTCCACGCCGCCCGCAAGTGGCTGGTAGGCGAAGCAATCCCCACGCAAGAAAAGCTGCGCATGATCGCGCAATGGCTCGGCGTGCCCGCCGACTGGCTGCGTTTCGGCGGTCCGGAAAGCCCTGGCGAACCCACCGACACCGGCGCCGCCGCGCGCTTCGAATCGGCCGACGTGAAACTGATCGCCGACCTGCAGCGCCTCGACGAACACCATCGCCAGCTGGCGCGCGAATTCATTCGTATGCTGGTCCGAGTCAACCACCAGCCCATGGCCAAGTAAGCCTAGTCCTTCCCTGCATTAGGTTTCCCGCTTACAAATTTTCTTCCGAATCGGGCAGTACAAACCGCTTCCGCTGGCGCATAATCGAACTCGTCACAGCCGAGGATCGTGCCTGCCCATGAAAAGCAATTATGTGAACACTGCCCAGCTGAAGGAACTGATGACGGCGCCGCCGATGAGCGCGGCCCGCCACGCCGAGGTGATGCGCAAGCGCATCGCCCAGCGCCGGATGCTGGAGGAAGCCAGGGAGTTGAAAAAGGCCGGTGACAGCGGCTACGGCAGCAAGCGCTAGGCGCTGCCTCTTATACCAGGCTTATCCGGCCTGCGCAGCGCCATCGGCCCCGCGCATGCCGGGCCAGCGTGCAGCCTGCGGGTTCTCGATGCCCAGCAAGTCCAGCACCCGGTCCAGGGTGTGGTCGACCATCTCTTCGATGCTCGCCGGCCGGTGGTAAAAGCTGGGCAGCGGCGGAAACACGATGCCGCCCATTTCGGTCACGGCCGTCATATTGCGCAGGTGCGCCAGGTTCAGCGGCGTTTCGCGCACCATCAGGATCAGGCGCCGGCGTTCCTTCAGGACCACGTCGGCCGCGCGCGCGACCAGGTTGTCCGCCAGGCCATGGGCCACGGCCGCCAGCGTCTTCATCGAACAGGGAGCAATCACCATGCCGTCGGTCTGGAACGAACCGCTGGCGATCGTTGCGCCGATCTCGCGGTTCTTGTGCACGACATGGGCCAGGGATTCGACGTCGCGCCGTTGCAGGCCGACTTCCTGGTGCAGGGTGAGCGAGGCGGCGTCGGACATCACCAGGTGGGTCTCGACGCCGGGCACGGCGCCGAGGCGCCCGAGCAGGCGCACGCCGTAGACCGCGCCGGTCGCGCCGGTGATGGCGACGATGATGCGACGCGGCCGGATTTGACTCATTACTTCTTGAACATCGCTTGCAGTTCGCCCGAATCGAACATCTCGTTCATGATGTCCGAGCCGCCGATGAACTCGCCGTTCACGTACAGCTGCGGAATGGTCGGCCAGTTCGAGTAGTCCTTGATGCCCTGGCGCACTTCCGGATCTTCCAGCACGTTGACGGTGGCGATGTTATCGACGCCGCAGGCTTTCAGGATCTGGATGGCGCGGCCCGAGAAGCCGCATTGCGGGAACTGCGCGGTGCCCTTCATGAACAGCACGACCGGGGTGTTGGTCACGGTGTCTTTGATCCAGGTTTGTACGTCGCTCATGTGATTCTGCCTTCGTAGGTAAATGGGTTGGATGGCGACATTCTATAAGAATTCCACTGTCGCGGTGCGGGCCGGGGCCGGCTTCGGGGCCGCTTGTTTCGATGGGGCGACAGCTTGCGGTATGATCGCCCGGATTTCACTTCTTCCTTCATGCTCATGCAACAACAACGTCCCTCCGCCGGGCCTTCGGCAGGCTTCAATTTCGTGCTGGCCGCGGTGCTCGGCTTCATCGGTGTGTTCGACCTCGTCAGCGGGGTGCGCGGCGATGGCCTGGGCGTGTTCCTGACCGGCCTGGCGCTGACTGTGTATGCCGCGGTGCTGCTGCACGATGCGCTGCACATCAAACGCACCGGCGTACCGGCCATGACGCGCCGGCGCATGAACACCATCGGCCTGGGCTGCCTGGCGCTGTATTTTGTCGGGATCCTGGTGAAGCGGGTGCCGGAGCTGGCGCAGTTTTTTGGGTGATGAACCGGCGGCCTGTGTAGGGTGGGTTCTCGAACCCACCGTTCACGGTTCGCATGCCGGCGGCGCTGTTTCGATGATCGAATGTGGAACAGGTGGATTCGAGAACCCACCCTACAAAACCTTGCCGAGGCAGACGGCATCCTCGCGCCCGACATACTTGCCGTAGTTCGGGATGACCCGGTACCCGTGCCGTTCGTAGAACGCCACTGCCCTGCCATTCACCTTGCGCGTCTCCAGCCAGACCGCGCGGTAGCCGAATCCTAGAGCCCGCCGTTCCAGCTCGCCCAGCAGCCGCACGCCCGCCCCGCTCCCGGGCCGCGCATACATCCGCTTTACTTCCGCCACGTCATCATCGATCGGCCGCAGCGCACCACAGCCGAGGGCATTGCCTGAAGCATCGCGCGCCAGCAGGAACACCGAACGCGCCCCGCGCACATCGTTCGCGTCGAACGACTGTGCACCGCTGTCGCCGCAAATGGCCGCCAGCGCCGCATCGAGTTCCGCGATCAGCCCGCGCGCTTCCATGGCGTCCGGATCGACAGGCGCGCAGTCCACCATCGCTTACTTCTTCAGCTTGGCGAATGCCGCCGCCATCGCATTGTTGCCAGCTGCCGGCGCCGTGCGTTCCTGGCGGTTCTGGTGCTGGGCCACGCGCTTGCGGTCGTCGCGGTCGCCGCGCTGCTGCGGCTGCGAACCGGCTGCCGGCGCGCTGTCCGACAGGCGCATGGTCAGGGCGATGCGCTTGCGTTTCGGATCGACTTCCAGCACCTTCACCTTCACCACCTGCCCGGCCTTGACCACCGTGTGCGGGTCCTTCACGAAGGTATTCGACAGCGCCGAGATGTGCACCAGCCCATCCTGGTGCACGCCGATGTCGACAAAGGCGCCGAACGCCGCCACGTTGGTGACCACGCCTTCCAGGATCATGTCCGGACGCAGGTCGCTGATCTCTTCCACGCCTTCCTTGAAGGTGGCGGTGGTGAACTCCGGACGCGGGTCGCGGCCCGGCTTTTCCAGTTCCTTCAGGATGTCGGTCACGGTCGGCACGCCGAATTTGTCATCCGCATATTTGGCCGGATTCAGGGTCTTGATCAGGGACGTATCGCCGATCACCGCCTTCATCTCGCGCCCGACGTCGCCCAGGATCTTCTGCACCACCGGATAAGACTCCGGGTGCACCGCCGATGCATCCAGCGGATTGTCGCCGCCGATCACGCGCAGGAAGCCCGCCGCCTGCTCGAAGGTCTTCTCGCCCAAGCGCGGCACCTTTTTCAGCGCCGCACGCGAGGCAAACGCGCCCTGCATGTCGCGGTAGCTGACGATGCTCTGCGCCACGCTCGACGACAAGCCCGAGACGCGCGCCAGCAGCGGCGCCGAGGCCGTGTTCACGTCCACACCCACCGCGTTCACACAATCCTCGACCACGGCATCCAGCGAGCGCGCCAACTGGGTCTGCGACACGTCGTGCTGGTACTGGCCGACGCCGATCGACTTCGGATCGATCTTGACCAGTTCGGCCAGCGGGTCTTGCAGGCGGCGCGCGATCGATACCGCGCCGCGGATCGACACGTCCAGGTCCGGCAGTTCGCGCGAGGCGAATTCGGAAGCCGAGTACACCGACGCGCCGGCTTCCGAGACCACGATCTTGGTCAGCTTGAGTTCCGGACGCGCCTTGATCAGGTCCTGCGCCAGCTTGTCGGTCTCGCGCGAGGCGGTGCCGTTGCCGATCGAGATCAGGGAAACATTGTGCTTGGCCGCCAGCTGGCCCAGCACGTGCAGCGAGCCGTCCCAGTCGTTGCGCGGCTGGTGCGGATAAATGGTGGCGGTATCGACCACCTTGCCGGTGGCGTCGACCACGGCCACCTTGACGCCGGTGCGCAGACCCGGGTCCAGGCCCATGGTGGCGCGCTGGCCGGCCGGCGCCGCCAGCAGCAGCGCTTTCAGGTTGCGTGCAAAGACGCCGATCGCATCGACCTCGGCCTTCTCGCGCAGGGCGCCCATGAGTTCCGTCTCGATGTACATGAAGCTCTTCACGCGCCAGGTCCAGCGCGCGGTGTCGAGCAGCCACTTGTCGGCCGGACGGCCCTGGCCCTTGATGCCGAAGCGCGCGGCGATGCGCGACTCGCACGGGTTGTGCGGTGCATCCCACTTCGGTTTCTCGGCTTCGGTGTCCAGGCGCAGGGTGACGTCGAGGATGCCTTCGCGGCGGCCGCGCATCAGGGCCAGCGCGCGGTGCGACGGCACATTCGCCAGCGGCTCGGAGTAATCGAAATAGTCGGCGAATTTTTCGCCTTCGTCCTGCTTGCCGTCGACCACCTTGGAATCGACCACACCGTGCTCCTGCACGTATTCGCGCAGCGATTGCAGCAAGGTCGCGTCTTCGGCGAAGCGCTCCATCAGGATCTGGCGCGCGCCGTCCAGGGCCGCCTTGGTATCGGGCACGCCCGGGTTGTTCACGCCGTCGGCATTGCTGAAGGCCTCGCGCAGGTATTGCGCCGCCACGTCTTCCGGGTTCTGCGAAGGATCGGCCAGGAGCGTATCGGCCAGCGGCGCCAGGCCGGCTTCCACCGCGATCTGGGCCTTGGTGCGGCGCTTCTGCTTGTACGGCAAATACAGGTCTTCGAGGCGGGTCTTGTCTTCGGCCAGCGCAATCGATTCCAGCAGGGCCGGCGTCATCTTGTTCTGTTCGGTGATCGACTCGATGATCGCCGCGCGCCGGTCTTCCAGCTCGCGCAGGTAGCGCAGGCGTTCTTCCAGCAGGCGCAACTGGATGTCGTCGAGGCCGCCGGTGGCTTCCTTGCGGTAGCGCGCGATGAAGGGAACGGTCGCGCCCTCGTCGAGCAGGGCGATGGCGGCGGCAACCTGGGCCGGCTTGGCGGCAAGTTCAGTGGCGAGGCGTTGTTCGATGGAGGGCAGCATGGTGCAGGAATCCGTGGGTCAGGCGGCAATGATACGCAAACGCAGGGAATGCGCCAGTCTTGACATGCAAGGGAAAGCCAAGCTGACATGCGTCCTGGTTTGGGAAGCTTGGCCTTGCAGTCATCGGTATGATATTGCTTTACTATTAATCCAAGTATCGGGACAATCGATGTACAGCGATTGTATTTGCTGAGGTGAAAAACCTGGAGCGACTTCATGAAAAAATCTTGCGGCAAATGCGGGGTCGGGAGCTTTTCATCGCGTTCAATATTCCGCGCCGGACTACTGGAAGCCAGTTTGCGATGCAAAGTATGTGGCGAGTGCTGGCGGGTGAGATTGCATACCAGTCTGCGTATGGCGTCGTTTCTATGGTTCATGCTGGCGTGCCTGCCGAGTACCTATCTTTCGGTCTTTCTATTCAACGTTTGGCCATTCTTCATCGCCTGGACGGTTTTTTTCGTCCTTCTGTTCCTGAGCACATGGCATGGATCGTTCGCAAAACGGTTCAGTCTGGATCGGCTGGCCAGATAGAGAGAACGAATCCCTCCTATGGATGTTTTTGTCAATCCGCCATAGTTGTTGCATTACTCAGCCGTTCATCCGTTATCCAAGGAACATTGAATGAAGTATCTGATCTTGCTCGGATTCGTGGGATGCCTGATAGTTCAAGGTTGCGGCAATGAAGCATGCTCCTGGCCTACCACGTCTTTTGACAGGGCAGAATAGGCTGCGATAGCGGAGCTTGACCAATCTGTCTTGCACGCGATCTGATCGCAACCACGCGCCTCGACAGAATAACCATGAAATAAATGTTAGACGTGCTCGGTAGACGACTGTTTGCAGTTTGGCGAACACTTTCCAACATCAAGACCGGTTGAAAACAATGTAATAGAATTACTGGCGAGCATTCATGAGTATGCCCTTATGTTCGACCACTTATCATTGCATTCCGATTGCTGATTATCCGTTTCTCAGATGCGATTCTAAAAATACCTAAATCTCTTATGCTCAAGCTCTTTTCGATTTTGTTTTTCGGCAGCGTTACCTATATTGGTGAGTCGCCTACCGACATCAACGCGGGAATCAATGATTTTCAGCTGCAGAGGCCGATTTCAGCAATTACCTCTAACGCTTCAATCCAGATTGATGTTACATCAATGCTACCAGCTTCAGAAATAACTATTCATGGATCGCGTGAATGGTTCAATAACCATTTCGCGAAAGGATGCGTCAAAGCGGTTTTGTACGCAAAAGGAAACCCTGTGCCAGCAGTCGTGTTGGACGAACAGGGCATAGGATATTCGTCCGGGGAAGTTAAACTTATCCTGTCCAATTCTTTAGCGATGCCGCTCAAACAAGAGTTCAGCAAGCTGACATTAACAAGTTGTAAACCTATGAGCAATGTTTCTGTTTCCTGGCAAAATTATCACTTGTAAAACGGCTTGGTAAATAGTGATTAGGTAAGTCGTGCCTGATTTTGAATGGCATCCGTTTAAGGAAAGACAACCGAATTTCCACCGAGATTACTTCTTTTTGTCTTGTAGGGTCTAAGGGCTCGTTTGGTTTTGATGATCGCTTTTACCGCCGCTGTCTGCTGATTGACCGCCAAGACGGTTCAGCCTTTTGCGCAGTTGGTTTCAACGATGGAAAGATCCATCAGCATCAGCCAACCGTCGCAGCAACAGGCAGAGCCTACCCTTCGCCGGCTGCGAAGAACCGCATCCCACAAGCGGTCCGGTTGAGCTTTTCCAAACCAAAGCCCGCTCGGCTTACTGCATGTGCATACGCCATCCAGCACCCCGGCGCTCGACTTCCAGCGAATCAGCGTGCCACAGCGACAG
The DNA here is from genome assembly GCF_030411995.1 of Massilia sp. YIM B02769. Classification (GTDB taxonomy): domain Bacteria; phylum Pseudomonadota; class Gammaproteobacteria; order Burkholderiales; family Burkholderiaceae_D; genus Telluria. Next base: position 171,632 of record NZ_JASNRC010000001.1, on the reverse strand, counting down.
GCCCCCGGTACGACCGCAGAGTGTTGGAATAAAGATTCTTAAAATTTCATAATGTAAAGATTTCCAGACTACGTGCGATTCCGAACAAAACTGAACCGTCCGTATGAGAGATAATGTCGTTTGTTGTTCTTTTTCACACACCACCCAGCGACCCATGCACACAGTTGATTACCCACGCGAACACGCAAGCGACGCCCCCGCGCCGCGTGCGACGCCGGCACGCGCTCCTGCCTTGCCTGCACCCGTGACAACATGGCTGCAACGGGTCGAAGCAGCCGCCCATCCGCAACCGAAGCTGGTCGTCGAAGTCGCCGATCCCAAAGCTGTCCAGTACAAATTTGTCTACGTCATGGCCCCGACCAGCGGCGGCCGCCACGTGGCCATCTGCCTGTGCAAGGCGCGCCTGCGTCCGAACGGCGAAGTCGCCGCCGCCAGCCCGGTGAACGAGGTGTTCTCCCTGCTGTCGGCTCCACCGGCCTACCTGGAAGGTGAAGACGAAGACCTGGTGCGCTTCTTCATCGCCATGCGTAGCGGCGCTTCGCAAAGCACCAGCGCTACCGAGCCCAAAGGCAAGGTCGGCGCCATCCTGCTCGAGATGCTGCTGAAACAGGGCAAACTGCTGTGGGCCAATTCCTGGCAAGACATGTCGAACGGTCTGGTCTATCCGCTGCAAGCCGGTCCGACCCGCCAGGCCAACCTGGCCTGGCGCGACGAAGGCCGTGCGGCCAAGCTGGGCTGGTCGGTGGAGCCGGCGAATGGCGCGAATCACCCGGGCGCCGACCTGATCGACTACATGCTGCCAACCGATCCGCCCTGGTACATCGACAACCTGTCCTGCGGCCCGCTGGAACTGAACCGTGGTGGCGTGGATATTTCGCTGGCCGAGCTGCAAGCCCTGGTCGCCCAGGCGCCCATCCTCACCGGCAACGATAAAAAACGCGTGTCGCAACTGCTGCTGGCCCATGGCCTGCAAGCCTTGATGCCGCTGCCGCAGCCGCTGACCCAGCGCCTGCGCACCGACGTCGCGCCGCAACCCTTCCTGCTGCTCGACTCCGTGGCCCTGGCCGATACCGGCACCCAGCGCTGGCAGGACTTCGCCGTGCTCTCCTTCGACTACGATGGCCAGCGCGTCTCCTTCGATCCGGCCCAGCGCGTGGTACGCCAGATCGGCGACGTTACCGAGATCATCGAGCGCAATGCCGATGCGGAAGCCGCGGCCCTGGATAAACTGACCGAACTCGGCTTCCGCAAGCCCGCCACCACCCCGCTGTCGGGCGTGGCCGGCGCGCTGCAGCTCGATAGCCAGGCGCACTGGCTGCGCTTTGCCGAGAACGACCTCGACGCCCTGTCGGATGCCGGCTGGCACCTGCAAAAGTCGAACAAATACCGCTACGACGTGGTCCCGGTGGAAGACTGGTATGCCGAGATCGACGAGCCCGAGGAAGCAGGCAAGGCCTGGTTCGAGCTGGAACTGGGCATCGTGGTCAACCGCAAGCGCGTACCGCTGCTGCCGGTGCTGGTGCAGCTGATTCGCAACGCGCCGATGGACTTCGACCCGGCCGTGCTGGCCGCCCATGGCGAAGCCGACCAGATGCTGGCGACCCTGCCGGAAGGCGTGCGGGTGGCCCTGCCGTGGAACCGCGTCAAGCCCATCCTGTCCACGCTCGGCGAGTTGTATTTCAACGACAAGATCAAGGGGCGCGTGCGCCTGTCGACGCTCGACGCCAGCCGCCTGGAAGAACTGGCGCGCAGCGTGGAGATGCGCTGGTTCGGCGGCGAGCAGCTGCGCGAAACCGGCCGCAAGCTGAGCCAGTTCGGCGCCGTGAAAAAGGTCGCGGCCCCGGCCGGCCTGCAAGCCACCCTGCGCGACTACCAGCTCGACGGCCTGTCCTGGATGCAGTTCCTGCGCGAATACGACCTGGCCGGCATCCTGGCCGACGACATGGGTCTCGGTAAAACCGTGCAGACCCTGGCCCACATCCTGACCGAAAAGGAAGCCGGCCGCCTGACCCGCCCGGCCCTGGTCATCGCGCCAACCAGCCTGATGACCAACTGGCAGGAAGAAGCCGCGCGCTTCGCTCCGAGCCTGAAGGTGCTGCTGCTGCAAGGTAAGGAACGCATGGACATGTTCGACCAGATCGAGCAGGCCGACATCGTGCTGACCACCTACGCCCTGCTGCCGCGCGACGAGGAAAAGCTGCGCGAGCACGAGTACCACCTGGTGATCCTCGACGAATCGCACTACATTAAGAACACGCGCTCGAAGGCGGCGCAGACGGCCGGTTCACTGAATGCGCGCCACCGCCTGTGCCTGACCGGCACCCCGCTGGAAAACCACCTGGGCGAACTCTGGTCGCAATTCCACTTCCTGCTGCCGGGCCTGCTGGGCGAGGAAAAAACCTTCAATACCCAGTTCCGCCACCCGATCGAACGTCAGGACGACCCGGTGCGCCGCGCGCTGCTGAACCGCCGCATCCGTCCTTTCCTGCTGCGTCGTACCAAAGACAATGTGGCGAAGGAACTGCCGGAAAAGACCGAGGTGGTGCGCCGCATCGAGATCAGCGGCCCGCAGCGCGACCTCTACGAGACCGTGCGCCTGGCGATGGACAAGAAAGTGCGCGAGGAAATCGATCGCAAGGGCGTGGCGCGCAGCCAGATCGTGATCCTGGAAGCGCTGCTGAAACTGCGGCAAGTCTGCTGCGACCCGCGCCTGGTGAAGTCCATGCCGTCGAAGAAGAATACGGCCGCCGTGTCCGCCAAGTTGACCGACCTGATGCAGATGGTCGACGATTTATTGGAAGAAGGCCGCAAGATCCTGGTGTTCTCGCAGTTCACCAGCATGCTCGGCCTGATCGAGGAAGAACTGGCGGCGCGCGGCATCCGCTACGCCATCCTCACCGGCGAAACGCGCGACCGCTCGGCCCAGGTGGCCGCCTTCCAGCAAGGTGCGGTGCCGATCTTCCTGATCAGCCTGAAGGCTGGGGGCGTTGGCCTGAACCTGACCGCGGCCGATACCGTCATCCACTACGATCCGTGGTGGAATCCGGCGGCCGAGGCGCAAGCCACCGATCGCGCCTGGCGTATCGGCCAGGACAAGCCGGTGTTCGTGTACAAGTTGATTGCCAAAGGCACGCTGGAAGAAAAGATCCAGCAACTGCAGCAGAAGAAGTCGGAACTGGCGCAGTCGATCCTGGCCGAAGGCGAATCGCAAAAGATGGCGCTCACCCAGGAAGACCTGCAAGCGATCTTTGCGCCGCTCGACGAGCAATAAACCACACGGTGACTTGCCGCGCCCGCGCGCCAGCGGGCGTTTTTATTTGTTCTGCCGCTGTGTTGCGGGGCAAATGACCGTGTATTTCATCGTGCTGACATCTGCACAGTGTAAAAGTATGCAAAGCGAATAGGATTTGGCATATCAGCCTGTTTATTTAACAACATTTAAGCAGTTTGTAGATATGGCAATTTTAGTTAATGAATAGGGCTGCAACACTCAGCTATACAAACAAGTACCGGCGGCGATATACTTCCTGGCTGGGGTCCTTTCCCTAGCTCAACTTTTAATCAGGTGTTATGTGATGAATTGCAGCGCCAGCCTTCTCCCCTCCGGCACGGCCGGTGCGGAACTGGCCGAGCAGTTCCGCGTCATCGCCGAAATCGGCGGCGACATCGCATTCAGCATCGATTGCGCCAGCTGCGCCCTGCTGTACGTCAGCCCTTCCATCGAACAATTGCTCGGCTATAGTCCGGCCGACATTGCCGCCCAGCTCGGCGATGCCGGCAGTGCCCTGGCTGCCCTGTGCGCCGGCATGCCGGAACGGGTGCGGCGCCTGCGCAACGGCGACCGCAGCCGCCTGCGCCTGGTCCGCGAAACCGAATTGCGCGGCGCCCACGGCTACCTGGTGCCGGTGGAGGTGCTGTCGGCCCTGGTCTGCGACGCCGGCGGCGAGCCGGTCACGCTGGTCGGCCAGGTGCGCGACTTGTCGCCGCGGCGCCAGCGTGAAGCCGAGCGCAAGCGCTTCGCCAGCATGCTGAACCATGAATTCCGCACGCCCCTGTCGACCATCGACGGCGCCGTCCAGCGCCTGGAAGCAACCTGCCAGGACGCCGACGACGCCACCCGCCAGCGCTACCGCAAGATCGCGCTGGCCACCGACCGCCTGATCGCCATGCTCGACGACTACCTGTCGCCGGACCGCATGGCCGAGATCGGCGGCGAACGCAAGCCCACCTCGGTCGCGCCGCGCGAGCTGCTCGACGAAGCCGCCGGCCTGGTGCGCGCCGCCGGCCGCGTGGTTAGCGTCGAGGTCGGCGAATTGCCGGACATGCTGCGCTGCGAACCCGACGGCATGCGCCTGGCGCTGAAGATCCTGGTCGACAATGCGGTGGCGTTTTCGCCCGAGACCACGCCGATCCTGCTGCGCGGCCGCCTGGCGGCCAGCGGCATCGAACTGGCGGTGCGCGACCATGGCGCCGGCGTGCCGCTCGACGAGCAGGCGCGCATTTTTGAGAAATTTTTCCGCGGCCGCAATGCCGACGGCCTGCCGGGCAGCGGCCTGGGGCTGTACATGGCGCGCTCGATCGTCGAAGTCCATGGCGGCGTGCTCAGCCTGGTGTCGCCAGCTGCGGGCGGCGCCGAATTCCGCATCTGGCTGCCGGTGGCCGGCGCCGGGAAAGCGCCACTACGGCCGCAGGCGAGTAGCGATCACGCTGCGCCGGCGGCGGACGCCCCTGCCGCGACAGGCAGGCACCAGTAAAACCAAGAACGTGGCCCACCATGACACAGATACTGATTGTTGAAGACAACGGCGACTACGCCGGCGACATGGCCGATTTCCTGCGCGAACTCGACCATGACGTCACGGTTGCCACCTCCGCCAGCGACATGTGGGCGGCGCTCACGCGCACCCCAGCCGCCGTGGTGGTGCTCGACCTGGGCCTGCCCGACGAAGACGGTTTCACGGTCATTCCGCGCATGCGCCAGCTGTATCCCGAGATCGGGCTGCTGGTGCTGACCGGCCGGGTCGCCTTCGACAACCGTATCCTCGGCCTGCAGCTGGGGGCGGATCACTACCTGACCAAGCCGATCAAGTTCCCCGAACTGGCCGCCCACATCGAAGCGCTGGGCCGCCGCGTGCGCCCGAGCGAACCGGCGCCGCTGCCGAGCAAGTGGACCCTGCGCGTCAGTGCCCGCCAGCTCGAGCTGGGCGGCAAGGTGATCGACTTGACCGAAAAGGAATTCAATTTCCTGCACCTGTTGACGATCAACACCCGGCCGGTGCCGCGCGCGACCATCGTCGCCGGCATGGGCGGCGACGATCCGGATGCGAGCCGGCGCGTGGATATGCTGGTGTATCGCTTGCGCAAGAAGGCGCGTACCGGGCTGGGGCAGGATTTGCCGCTGCGCAGTGCGTATGGTGAAGGATACAGCTTGTCGGCTGGATTTACCCTGGCCTGATGGTAGGGTGGGTTCTGGAACCCACCAGTTTTGTAGGGTGGACTCCTGAGTCCACGCGGTACGGCGTGGAAAGGTGGAAACGCATTTTCGAGACGGAAGCATTGCACTGCGTGGACACAGGTGTCCACCCTACAAAAGCGCAGGCGCTCTGTTCTTGGAAACGGTGTCAATCCGCACCTTCTGCATGGTGGGTACAAGTACCCACCCTACGGGGACAGAGTCGGTCACGATTTCCAGGCTTGGCATTATAAATAGGGACAGAGCAGTGCCGGGGAGCTAGAATACGTCATCTGAAACCGTTTCTGCCCCCGCCATGGCCCGCCAACCCCGCCTCATCCTCCCCAAGCAACCCCATCACATCCTCCAGCGCGCCAACGACCCGCAACAGATCTTCCGCGACGACGAGGACTATGCCAGATTCCTCGGCTGGCTGAAGGAAGCGTCGCGCTTCTACAAGGTGGCCATCCACGCCTACGCCCTGCTGCCGACCCACCTGCACCTGCTGGCCACTCCGCCCGACGAAGACAGCCTGGCCGCCATGATGCAAAAGATCGGCCGCCTCTACGTTCCCTGGTACAACGCCAAGTACGCCCGCGCCGGCGGCTTGTTCGAGGGCCGCTTCCGCACCGCCGTGGTCGATACCGACCGCCATTTCCTGATGTGCAGCCGTTTCATCGAGCTGGCGCCGGTGCGCGCGGGCCAGGCCGTGGAGGCCGGCCAGTACGCCTGGTCGAGCTATCCCCACCACGCCGGCCTGCGTCCCGACACGGTGATCACCGACCATGCCCTGTTCTGGGCACTCGGCAACACGCCCTTCCAGCGCGAAGCCGCTTACACCGACCTGGTACAGCAGGGCATCGCGCCTGACGAGCTGGCGCTGATCGCCAATAGCGTCCAGAAAGGGCAGCCGCTGGGCACGCAAGCCTTCAAGATAGCACTCGAACAGAAGAGCGGGCGCCGCATCCTGCCGGCCAAGCGGGGCCGTCCTGCCAAGCAGTCTGCACAGGTTTCAGCGGACTGATCAAAAAATCGGCAGCGGCAATTTCCTGTCGCAAGAAAGCCATCCATTCAAATAAAGATCGCCCGACAACGACCCGATAATCACTTGTTAGACCTGTCCCCAATTAAAAATTGGAAGGTGAAGTCAGCGGTTAATTCGACTCCGACCCTAATTGTTCTGCTTGATGCGTCTGCTGCATTGCACTATTCTCGGCCTTCACCCCCTGAAAAAGTTGTGGAGAGCCGAGTATGATTGCCCAAGGTTTGTACGATCCCGCCAATGAACACGATGCCTGCGGCGTCGGTTTCATCGCCCATATCAAGGGCAACAAAAGCCATTCCATCATCGACCAGGGCTTGATGATCCTGAAGAACCTGGACCACCGAGGCGCGGTGGGCGCCGATGCCCTGATGGGCGATGGCGCCGGCATCCTGATCCAGATTCCCGACCAGTATTTCCGCGACGAGATGGCGAAGCAGGGCGTCGAACTGCCGCCGCCCGGCGAATACGGCGTCGGCATGGTTTTCCTGCCGAAGGAACACGCCTCGCGCATCGCCTGCGAACAGGAAATCGAGCGCGCCGTGCGCATCGAAGGCCAGGTCGTGCTGGGCTGGCGCAACGTGCCGGTCGACGAGACCATGCCGATGTCACCCACCGTGCGCGCCAAGGAACCGGTGATCCGCCAGATCTTCATCGGCCGCGGGCCGGACATCATGGTCACCGACGCCCTCGAGCGCAAACTGTACGTGATCCGCAAGTCGTCGGGCCACGCGATCCAGGCGCTGAAACTCCTGCACGGCAAGGAATTCTTCGTGCCGTCGATGTCGGCGCGCACCATCGTCTACAAGGGCCTGCTGCTGGCGGACCAGGTCGGCGTCTACTTCAAGGACCTGCAAGACCCGCGCTGCGTGTCGGCACTGGCCCTGGTGCACCAGCGCTTCTCGACGAATACTTTCCCGGAATGGCCGCTGGCCCACCCCTACCGCCTGATCGCCCACAACGGCGAGATCAACACCGTGAAGGGCAACTTCAACTGGACCCGCGCGCGCGAAGGCATGATGAAGTCAGCCGTGCTAGGCGAGGACCTGAACAAGCTGTTCCCGCTGATCTATGAAGGCCAGTCCGACACCGCCTGCTTCGACAATGCCCTGGAGCTGCTGGTGATGGCCGGCTACCCGATCGCCCAGGCCATGATGATGATGATCCCCGAGGCTTGGGAAAACCATACCTCGATGGACGACAACCGCAAGGCCTTCTACGAATACCACGCGGCCATGATGGAACCCTGGGACGGCCCGGCGGCGATGGCCTTTACCGACGGCCGCCACATCGGCGGCACCCTGGACCGCAACGGCCTGCGTCCGGCGCGCTATGTGGTGACCGAAGACGACCTGGTCGTCATGGCCTCGGAATCCGGCGTGCTGCCGATTCCGGAATCGCGCATCGTCAAGAAATGGCGCCTGCAGCCGGGCAAGATGTTCCTGATCGACCTGGAAGCAGGGCGCATCATCGACGACAAGGAGCTGAAGGACACCTATTCGAACGCCAAGCCGTACAAGGCGTGGATCAAGTCGGTGCGCATCAAGCTGAACGAAATCAAGCTGAGCGAATCGCAGCTGGCCCAGCACCGCGTCAAGGATACGCCGGCCCAGGGCGAGAAAGCGGCGGTTACGCTGCTGGACCGCCAGCAAGCCTTTGGCTACACCCAGGAAGACCTGAAATTCCTGATGGCGCCGATGGCCGTGCTGGCCGAGGAAGCGACCGGTTCCATGGGCAACGACTCGCCGCTGGCGGTGATGTCGAACAAGCTCAAACCTTTGTATAACTACTTCAAACAATTGTTTGCGCAAGTGACCAATCCGCCGATCGACCCGATCCGCGAAAGCATGGTCATGTCGCTGGTGTCCTTCATCGGGCCGAAACCGAATTTGCTCGACACGAACAACGTGAATCCGCCGATGCGCCTGGAAGTGTCGCAGCCCGTGCTCGGCTTCAACGACATGGCGCGCCTGCGCAACATCAGCATCCATACCGGCGGCAAGTTCAAGTCCTACGAACTGAACATCTGCTATCCGGTCGCCTGGGGCAAGGAAGGCATCGAAGCTTCGCTGGCCTCGCTGTGCGCCGAAGCCGTGGACGCGGTCAAATCCGGCCACAACATCCTGATCGTCTCCGACCGCGCCTTGTCCGGCGACATGGTCGCGATTCCGGCGCTGCTGGCCACTTCCACCATCCACCAGCACCTGGTGATGCGCGGCCTGCGCGCCTCGACTGGCCTGGTGGTGGAAACCGGCTCGGCCCGCGAAACCCACCACTTCGCCTTGCTTGCCGGTTATGGCGCGGAAGCCGTCCACCCTTACCTGGCGCTGGAAACCCTGGCCGATTTGGCCCAGCACCTGCCGCACGAAATGGCGCCCGATACCGCCATGTACAACTACACCAAGGCCATCGGCAAGGGCTTGCTGAAGGTGATGTCGAAGATGGGCATCTCCACCTACATGTCCTACTGCGGCGCGCAGATCTTCGAGGCCGTTGGCCTGAACAAGTCGCTGGTCGATAAATATTTCCGTGGTACCTCGTCGACGGTGGAAGGCATCGGCTTGTTCGAAGTGGCGGAAGAAGCGCTGCGCCTGCACAACCTGGCCTTCGGCGCCGATCCGCTGCTGGCCAACGCCCTCGACACCGGCGGCGAATACGCCTTCCGCGTGCGCGGCGAAGACCACATGTGGACGCCGGATGCGATCGCCAAGCTGCAGCACTCGACCCGCGCCAACAGCTTCAGCACCTATAAAGAATACGCCCAGCTCATCAACGAGCAGACGCGCCGCCATTTGACCCTGCGCGGCCTGTTCGAGTTCAAGATCGATCCAGCGAAAGCGATTGCCATCGACGAAGTCGAGCCGGCGAAAGAAATCGTCAAGCGCTTCGTCACCGGCGCCATGTCGCTGGGCTCGATCTCGACCGAAGCCCACGCCACGCTGGCGATTGCCATGAACCGCATCGGCGGCAAGAGCAACACCGGCGAGGGCGGCGAAGATCCGCTGCGCTACCTGAACGAATTCAAGGGCATCAAGATCAGCAAGGGCGAAACCCTGGCCTCGGTGCTGGGTTCGGATCGCGTGGCCGTCGACATTCCATTGGAAGAGGGCGACTCGCTGCGCTCGAAGATCAAGCAGGTGGCTTCCGGCCGCTTCGGCGTCACCGCCGAATACCTGAACGCGGCCGACCAGATCCAGATCAAGATGGCGCAGGGCGCAAAGCCGGGCGAGGGCGGTCAGCTGCCGGGCCACAAGGTGTCGGAATACATTGCCTCGCTGCGCTTCTCGGTGCCGGGCGTGGGCCTCATTTCTCCGCCGCCGCACCACGACATCTATTCGATCGAAGACCTGGCGCAATTGATCCACGACCTGAAGAATGCGAATCCGAATGCCTCGATCTCGGTGAAGCTGGTCTCGGAAGTCGGTATCGGCACCGTCGCCGCAGGCGTCTCGAAAGCCAAGGCCGACCACGTGGTGGTGGCCGGCCACGACGGCGGTACCGGCGCTTCGCCGCTGTCGTCGGTGAAGCATGCCGGCACGCCGTGGGAACTCGGCCTGGCGGAAACCCAGCAAACCCTGGTGCTGAACGGCTTGCGCAGCCGCATCCGCGTGCAGGCCGACGGCCAGATGAAGACCGGCCGCGACGTGGTGATTGCCGCCATGCTCGGCGCGGACGAGATCGGTTTCGCCACGGCGCCGCTGGTGGTCGAAGGCTGCATCATGATGCGCAAGTGCCATTTGAACACTTGCCCGGTCGGCGTTGCCACCCAGGACCCGGTGCTGCGCGCCAAGTTCCAGGGCAAGCCGGAACACGTGGTGAACTATTTCTTCTTCGTTGCCGAAGAAGCACGCCAGCTCATGGCCCAGCTCGGCATCCGTACCTATGACGAACTGATCGGCCGTGCCGATTTGCTGGATAAATCGAAAGCCGTGTCGCACTGGAAGGCGCAGGGCCTGGACTTCACGAACATCTTCTACCAGCCGAAGACCGATGCCCGCGCCAACCTGTACCACACCGACGGGCAAGACCACGGCCTCGACCGCGCGCTCGACCACAAGCTGATCGCGCAGGCCAAGCAGGCGCTGGAAAAGGGCGAGCGCGTCTCCTTCATCTCGCCGGTGAAGAACGTCAACCGCACGGTTGGCGCCATGCTGTCGGGCGAAGTCGCCAAGCGCTATGGTCACGCCGGGTTGCCGGACGACACCATCCACATCCAGCTGCAGGGCACGGCCGGCCAGTCTGCCGCCGCCTTCCTGGCCGCCGGCATCACGATCGACCTGGTGGGCGAGGGCAACGACTACGTCGGCAAGGGCTTGTCGGGCGGGCGCATCATCGTGCGTCCGAACACCGAGTTCCGCGGCTGGGCAGTCGACAACATCATCGTCGGCAACACGGTGCTGTACGGCGCGATTGCCGGCGAAGCCTTCTTCAACGGCGTGGCCGGCGAACGCTTCGCGGTGCGCAACTCGGGCGCCGTGACCGTGGTGGAAGGCCTGGGCGACCACGGCTGCGAATACATGACCGGCGGCACCGTCGTGGTGCTGGGCGAAACCGGCCGCAACTTCGCAGCCGGCATGTCGGGCGGCGTGGCCTATGTCTACGATCCGAAGAACGAATTCGAGAGCCGCTGCAACACGACCATGGTGAACCTCGAGCGCGTGGTGTCGACGAAAGAGCAGGGCGACGTTTCCGGCTGGCACAGCCAGACCCGCAACGGCGAGCGTGAGTCGGACGAAGTCATCCTGCGCCGCCTGATCGAGCGCCACTTCAAGCACACGGGTTCCACGCGCGCGCGCAACCTGCTCGACGACTGGGCCACCAGCCGCGCCAAGTTCGTGAAGGTCTTCCCGACCGACTACAAGCGCGCCCTCGAAGAAATGCACAACAGCAGCATGGAAGAAGCCAACGACAAGATCGAACTCGCGGCTTGAGCGCAACGCATACGTAATTCGTAGGGTGGACGGCTTCGCCGTCCACGCGTTCAACAAACGCTGGATACCGTAGGGTGGGCGCCCCGTGCCCACGCGTTCAACCAGAGCGTGCTGTGTCGCGCAAGAAAACGGAGCCGATCAAGGCACCAACAAAAGGATAAGCAACATGGGCAAAATCACCGGCTTCATGGAATTTCAACGGCAGGAAGAGCACTACCTCGACCCCGCCGCCCGCATCAAGCACTACAAGGAATTCGTCCTCACCCTGAGCGACCCCGAAGCCAAGGTACAAGGCGCACGCTGCATGGACTGCGGCATCCCCTTCTGCAACACCGGCTGCCCGGTCAACAACCAGATCCCCGACTGGAACGACCTGGTCTACCACGGCAACTACCGCGGCGCCATCGACAACCTGCACTCGACCAACAACTTCCCGGAAGTCACCGGCCGCATCTGCCCCGCCCCCTGCGAAGCCTCGTGCACCCTGAACATCAACAACGACCCGGTCGGCATCAAGTCGATCGAGCGCAAGATCGCCGACACCGCCTGGGAACACGGCTGGGTCGTGCCGCAGCCACCTGCGCATAAAACCGGCAAGAAGGTCGCCGTGGTCGGCTCCGGCCCCGCCGGCCTGGCCGCCGCCCAGCAACTGGCGCGCGCCGGCCACGACGTCACCGTCTTCGAGAAGAGCGACCGCATCGGCGGCCTGCTGCGCTACGGCATCCCCGACTTCAAGATGGAAAAGACCCTGATCGACCGCCGCGTGGAACAGATGCAAGCCGAGGGCGTCACCTTCCGCACGGGCGTCCTGATCGGCAAGGACTTCCCGGCCGCCGTCAGCAACATGGCGCGCGACACCATCTTCCCCGAAGACCTGGCTGCCGAATTCGACGCCGTGGTCATGGCCGGCGGCGCCGAGCAGCCGCGCGACCTGCCGGTGCCGGGCCGCGAGCTCAAGGGCGTCCATTTCGCGATGGACTTCCTGCCCCAGCAAAACCGCGTGAACGCCGGCGACAAACTGAAGGATCAAATCAAGGCCACCGGCAAGCACGTGGTCGTCATCGGCGGCGGCGACACCGGTTCCGACTGCGTCGGCACCTCGAACCGTCACGGCGCCGAATCGATCACCCAGTTCGAACTGATGCCGATGCCGCCGGAACAGGAGAACAAACCCCTGGTCTGGCCTTACTGGCCGACGAAATTGCGCACCTCGTCCTCGCACGAGGAAGGCTGCGAGCGCGATTTTGCGGTGGCCACCAAGCGCTTCGAAGGCAAGAACGGCAAGCTGGAAAAACTGGTCGCCTGCCACGTCGAGTGGAAAGACGGCAAGATGACCGAAGTGCCGGACTCGGAATTCGAACTGAAGGCCGACCTGGTCTTCCTGGCCATGGGCTTCGTGTCGCCGGTGCAGCAGGTGCTGGATGCCTTCGGCGTGCAGAAAGATGCCCGCGGCAATACCAAGGCAACCGTCGAGGGCGAAAGCGCTTATCAAACCTCGGTGCCGAAGGTCTTTGTTGCCGGTGACATGCGCCGCGGTCAATCGCTGGTGGTGTGGGCGATCCGCGAAGGGCGCCAGTGCGCACGCGCGGTCGACGAATTCCTGATGGGTTCGTCGGTCCTGCCGCGCTGACCAAGCGTTCAATCCTGGATGGACAAAGGCACAGCTTGCGCTGTGCCTTTTTGCTTTGTGACTGAAAACGTCGAATGAACCGGACAGCCGGCTTTGCTCAGCGCTGACGGTGCATCGACAAGGAGGCCTGTAGATTGCGTTGGGCATCGCTGAAGGCCTGGGCCAGCGAGCGGTCTGTGCTGTCGGCACCTGTCAACACGATCTGGTCGCTGTCGGCGTTCGGCTCGAAGCGCAGGTTCAGCGTACGATCACGCGTGCTGAAGGAATGTTCGCCGGTCGCCAACAGTTCGCGCCGGTCACGTTTGCCGAGCATGGCATACAGCCGGCCATTGGATTCGGTAAGCGTGATGCGATGTCCGTTGGACAGCTGATAGTCGCCTTGGACCGTATAAAGTTGTTCCACTGTAAGACGCTGGAATGCCGGTTCGGTGGACAGGGAAGCCGCCTGGGCGGAAGCGGCGCTGAACAGGGCAAGGGCAAGCAGGACAACACGCTGATGACGCATGAGAAACTCCCGAATATAGTGTTACCACACCGACCTGGTGTAGCAGCGCTTAATGACTAAGCGTAACTATTATTTCCTTAAGGAATTTTTTCGGCATTGCGCAGGCCCAAGGATGAAGTGTTTCTACAGTGCCCGTTGAACATATCGATTTCGCCACCATAACGGTCAGCAGAGTCTGGACGAGTGAGGTCAGCCATCCCGATCAAAACTCGCTGCCTTTGGAAAATGTTGATGTGCAACAACTAATCGAAATGTTGTTGTATATGCATATCTTAGGAAAAACAATTACTTACAACATTAAATAGCTGACTTTTGGGTTATTTGTGTTGTAATTGCACGTCGCAAGTCCGGTGGAAACCGAGGGGCCTCAAGCAGCGGTTGCCGTTTCTGCACTACAATACGGGATTCCCCAAAACCAATTACCCCCTGTGTCTAACCTTGTAGAAATACGCGATCTGGAGTTCGGCTACGGCGAACGCAAGATCCTGTCGAACCTGCGCATGGACTTCCCGCGCGGCAAGCTTATTGCCGTCATGGGCGGGTCCGGCTGCGGCAAGACCACCGTGCTGCGCCTGATCGGCGGACAAATCCGTCCGCAGCGCGGCCAGGTGCGGGTCGGCGGCGAGGTCGTGCACGAGCTGCGCACGGACGGTCTTTATCGCCTGCGCCGCCGCATGGGCATGCTGTTCCAGTTCGGCGCCCTGTTTACCGACCTCAGCATCTTCGACAACGTCGCCTTTCCGCTGCGCGAACACACCGATTTGTCCGAAGAACTGATCCGCGACCTGGTCCTGATGAAGCTGAATGCCGTCGGCCTGCGCAACGCCCATAAGCTGAAGCCGGGCGAGATTTCCGGCGGCATGGCGCGCCGCGTCGCCGTCGCGCGCGCGATCGCGCTCGACCCCGAACTCATCATGTACGACGAGCCCTTCGCCGGCCTCGACCCGATCTCGATGGGCGTCACCGCCAACCTGATCCGCAACCTGAACGATGCGCTCGGTTCGACCTCGATCCTGGTTTCGCACGACGTGAAGGAAACCTTTGCCATCGCCGACTACGTGTACTTCATGTCGGCCGGCAAAATCGTGGCCGAAGGCACGCCCGAAGAGCTGCGCGTCTCGACCGATCCTTACGTGAAGCAGTTCGTGAACGCCGAACCGGATGGCCCGGTGCCCTTCCATTATCCCGGCAAGACGCTGGCCGACGACCTGGGACTGGGAGCGAAGCGATGATCCGTTTCCTGGAAGCGGCTGGCCGCACCGCGCGCGAAGGCGTCGAAGCCCTGGGCTTCGCTACGCGCGCCTTTTTCAATCTGCTGCGTTTTTCGCCGGGCGCCTTCCGCCGTCCGTCGCTGATTTCCGAGCAAGTCCACTTCATCGGCAATTACTCGCTGGTCATCACCATCGTCTCCGGCCTGTTCGTCGGCCTGGTGCTGGGCCTGCAGTTCTACGTCAACCTGATCCAGTTTGGCGCCGAGGAAAAGCTCGGTTCGCTGACGGCCCTGTCGCTGATCCGCGAACTCGGCCCGGTGGTCACCGCACTGCTGTTCGCGGGCCGTGCCGGTACCTCGCTCACGGCCGAGATCGGCCTGATGAAGGCGGGCGAGCAGCTGTCGGCCATGGAAATGATGGCAGTCAACCCGATCCAGCGCGTCCTCGCGCCGCGCTTCTGGGGCGGCGTCATTGCCATGCCGGTGCTGGCCGCCGTGTTCTCGGCGGTCGGTATCGTAGGCAGCTACCTCGTGGCCGTGAAATTGCTCAGCCTCGACGAAGGCGCGTTCTGGTCGCAGATGCAGGCCGGCGTCGATGTCAACCGTGACGTGGTCAGCAGCATTATCAAGAGCTTCGTGTTCGGTATCGCCGTGACCTTCACTGCGCTGTTCCAGGGTTTCAACGCCAAGCCGACCCCGGCCGACGTGGCGCGCGCCACCACCCGCACCGTCGTGATCGCGTCGCTGCTGGTGCTGGGCCTGGACTTCGTGATGACCGCGCTGATGTTCACGCAGTAAAAATAAGCTGTAAACAACTCAACAAATAAGAATCGTTTCGTTTGGCCGCGCACAGATGGCCTGACTACTAGGAATTACTATGCACCGTAAAATCATCGACGTCTGGGTCGGCCTGTTTGTCCTGCTGGGCGCGGCCGCTGTCCTGTTCCTGGCTCTCCAGGCCGGTAACATGAGTTCGCTTTCCTTCACCGACACCTATGTCGTGACGGGGAAATTCGACAACATCGGTGGCTTGAAACCACAGGCGCCAGTCAAGAGCGCCGGTGTCGTGGTGGGTCGCGTCGGCGACATCAGCTTCGACGATAAAACGTTCCAGGCGAATGTCAGCCTGGATCTGGACGAAAACTATCAGTTCCCGAAAGATTCGTCGCTCAAGATTTTGACCGCAGGGTTGCTGGGCGAGCAATACATTGGCATCGAACCGGGCGGCGACACCAAGAACCTCGTCGACGGCGATCGAATCAACCGTACGCAATCGGCCACCGTGCTGGAAGACCTGATCAACCAGTTCATCTACAGCAAGGCCGCCGAAGGAAAGGATGGCAGTGAATGAAAAGCAATAAGATGAGCACCCTGCCACGACTGAGTGGCCTGGCACTGGCTGTGGCCGCCTGCGCCGTGCTGTCGGGCTGCGCCACTTCGGCCAACCCGCAGGATCCGTTCGAGAAATTTAACCGGGCGAGCTTCGCCTTCAACGACACGGTCGACCGCACGGTCCTGAAGCCGGTTGCTACTGGCTACAAGAACGTGACCCCGGGCTTCGTGCAGACCGGCGTCGGCAACTTCTTCGGCAACCTGTCGGATGCCTGGAGCGCCGTCAACAACCTGCTGCAAGGCAAGGGCGAAGCCGGCATGACCGACGTCACCCGCGTGGCGCTGAACTCGACCTTCGGCATCCTCGGCCTGCTCGACATCGCCTCGGAAGCCGGTTTGCAGAAGCACAACGAAGACTTCGGCCAGACCCTCGGTTATTGGGGTGTGCCGTCGGGTCCGTTCTTGATGTTGCCGCTGTTGGGCCCATCTACGATCCGTGACACCAGCGCCTTGCCGGCGGACCGCTGGGGCGATCCATGGAAATACAAGGATCCGCACAACTGGCGCAACATCGGCAGCGGTATCCGTGTGATCGACCAGCGTGCTTCGCTGCTGGATGCATCGAACCTGCTGGAAGAAGCCGCGCTCGACCGTTACGAGTTCCTGCGCGACGGCTACCTGCAGCGCCGCCAGAGCCAGGTGTACGACGGCAACGTGCCGCGTACCGCGGCTGAAGACGACGGCGACGAAGCGCCGACCTCGAGCAGCCAGGTGGTGCCGCTGCCGGCATCGCCGGCGCCGGCCGAGCCTGCCGCGGCGGAAACGCCCGCGAAGACGCAGTAATCACTGCGCAGTCATGACTGCGCAGTAATAACTGAGCAAGTACCCATGGAACCGGCTGTCGCCCCGCTTGACGCGGCGCCCCAGCCGGAGCCTACAACGAACAGAAAAGAGAGAGCCCATGAAACCCATCGCCCACCTCATCGCCACCGTTGCTTCCGTTGCGTTTGCCACCAGCGTCATCGCTGCACCGGCGCCTGCCACCAACGAAGCACCGGACGTGCTGGTCAAGCGCATCAGCGCCGACGTCATCGACACCGTGAAGTCCGACAAGGACATCCAGGCCGGTAACCGCAACAAGATCATGGACCTGGTCAACTCGAAGATCCTGCCGTACGTGGATGCCGAGAAAATGACCGCCCAGGCAGCCGGCCGCTTCTGGCGCCAGGCCACCCCGGAACAGCAAAAGCGCCTGTCGGAAGAATTCCGCACGCTGCTGGTCTACACCTACTCGGGCGCGCTGTCGACGATCAAGAATGAAACCGTCGAGTTCAAGCCGATGCGCTCGAGCCCTGGCGACACCGACGTCGAAGTGCGTTCGCAGGTGAACGTGTCGCGCGGCGAGCCGATCACCCTGAACTATCGCCTGGCCAAGGGTGATGGCGGCTGGAAGATCTACGACATCAACGTGCTGGGCGCCTGGCTGGTGGAAACCTATAAGGGCACCTTCACCGCCGAGATCAACAAGTCCGGCATCGACGGCCTGATCAACCGCCTGGCCGAACGCAACAAGCAGCTGGCCAGCAAGCCGCTGAACACGCCGAAGAAATAATGGCCGAAGCAAATCCCATGTTGTCACTCGACGCCCTGACTTTCGAGACCGCCGATGCGGCCCTGGAGCAGGGCATCGCCGCGATCCGCGCCGGCGAGACCGTGTTCGACCTCGGCGGCGTGCGCGCCGCCGATTCCTCGGGCGTGGCCCTGCTGCTGGCCTGGCAGCGCCGCGCGCGCGATGCGGGGCAAAAGCTCACGTTCATCAATGTGCCGGCGAATATCGATGCGCTGGCCAATTTGTATGGGTTGGATGGGGTGCTGGAGCGGTCGTGATGTGTGATCGGTCGCGCCGGTGTTCCCGGCGGGATTGGTGACCGTACGGTGGGGGTTCAAAGGCCGGGGGCCTTTGAACCGAAGTGCCCACGCGGAACCTTGCGGACCTGCGGCTTATCCCATAGGGGCATTTCGATAGCGTCCATTTTGGCCCGATGCGTTATCGACTCTCTTCCGGAGCCTGATCGGCTTCCACATTTTGCCTCTGCCACATCCGCCGCCGATGACGCGGCCTTCCGCGTGGGCACGGGGTGCCCACCGTACGGTTGAGTTCACCGGTTGCGGCAATGTTTCCTATAAAGCCGGCATTCTTGGCTTCTCATTCCCCCAAGCTCTTGCATTTCCGATTTCCCCTATAATGGGTCGTTTCCCCGCTCGGCTCGCGCGCGTCCTGCGCCACGGCCACTCCCAAGAACAATGACAGCGATCCAGATTAACAGCGTCGAGAAAAGCTACAAGGGCTTCAAGGCCCTCAAGGGCGTTTCCCTGAACATCGAACAAGGCGAGTTCTTCGGCCTGCTCGGCCCGAACGGCGCCGGCAAGACGACCCTGATTTCCACCATCGCCGGCCTGATCCGGCCCGATGTCGGCAGCGTGAAGATCCACGGCCACGACGTCGTCACCGACTTCCGCAATGCGCGCAAGAACCTCGGCGTGGTGCCCCAGGAACTGGTGTTCGATCCCTTCTTCACCGTGCGCGAAACCCTGCGCCTGCAGTCGGGCTACTACGGCATCAAGAACAACGATGGCTGGATCGACGAGATCATGCACAACCTCGATCTCACGAATAAAGCCGACGTCAACATGCGCGCCCTGTCCGGCGGCATGAAGCGCCGTGTGCTGGTGGCGCAAGCCCTGGTGCACAAGCCGCCCGTCATCGTGCTGGACGAGCCGACCGCCGGCGTCGACGTCGAGCTGCGCCAGACCCTGTGGAAATTTATCTCGCGCCTGAACCGCGAAGGCCACACCGTCGTGCTCACTACCCACTACCTGGAAGAAGCCGAGGCCATGTGCCAGCGCGTCGCCATGCTGAAGCTCGGCGAAGTGGTGGCGCTGGACAGCATGCAGGGCCTGCTGCGCCGCGTGTCGGGTTCGCAATTGATCGTGCACTTGAAAGAGGGCACGTTGCCGGAAGGCCTGCGTCCGCTGGTGTCGCACGACGAACAGGATGGACAGGCAGGCGCCAAAGGCAACCGCTACAGCCTGCGCATCAACGCCCCGGGCGAAGTCGAAGCCATCCTGGCGCGCCTGCGCGAAAGCGGCGCCGTGGTCGACGAGATGCAACTCCAGCAAGCCGACCTGGAAGACATCTTCCTGCAAATCATGGGCGATGCCAAAGCCGGAAAGGGTGCACTGTGAACTTTGTTTCTGTCGGGTTCCGTACCCTGTTTTATAAAGAAATGCTGCGTTTCTGGAAAGTCGCGACGCAGACCATCGCCGCGCCGATCCTGACCGCCATGCTGTACCTGTTGATCTTCGGCCACGTGCTCGAAGGCCGGGTCGAGGTGTATCCGGGCGTGAACTACACCGCCTTCCTGATCCCCGGCCTGGTGATGATGAGCGTGCTGCAGAACGCGTTCGCCAATTCGTCTTCGTCGCTGATCCAGTCGAAGATCACCGGCAACCTGGTATTCATCCTGCTGCCGCCGCTGTCGCACTGGGAAATCCTGCTGGCCTACGTGTCGGCCTCGGTGGTGCGCGGCCTGGTGGTCGGCGCCGGCGTGTTCGCGATTACCGCCTGGTTTGCCCACCTGAGCTTTGCGGCGCCGCTCTGGATCATCGTGTTCGCGGTGCTGGGCGCGGCCATACTCGGCACCCTGGGCGTGATCGCCGGTATCTGGGCCGACAAATTCGACCAGCTCGCCGCTTTCCAGAACTTCCTGATCATGCCCGCCACTTTCCTGGCCGGTGTGTTCTATTCGATCCACTCGCTGCCCGGCTTCTGGCAGGCGGTCTCGCATTTCAATCCGTTCTTTTATATGATTGACGGGTTCCGCCACGGCTTCTTCGGCCAGTCCGATATTTCGCCGTGGACCAGCCTGGCCATCGTGTCCGCCTTCTTCGCGGTATTGGCGGCCATTGCGATCAATTTGCTCCGGCACGGCTACAAGCTGCGCCACTAATCATTGTTTAGGATTTATCGTGTCGACCACCCCAGAACTGATCCACAGCTACATCGAAAAGGGCCTGCAGTGCACCCACCTGCAGGTCGAGGGCGATGGCCGGCACTTTTCGGCCCTGATCGTTTCGCCTGAATTCGCCGGCAAGCGTCCGATCCAGCGCCACCAGCTGGTGTACGCCGCCCTCGGCGACCGCATGCGCGAGGAAATCCACGCGCTGTCGATGAAGACCCTGACCCCGGACGAGTACCAAGGATAAGCATGGACAAGCTCCAGATTGTTGGCGGCAAGCGCCTGAACGGCGAGATTTCGGTATCGGGCGCCAAGAACGCGGCCCTGCCCATCCTGTGCGCCGGCCTGCTGACGGCAGGCGACGTCGAACTCTCCAACGTGCCGCGCCTGCACGATGTGAAAACCATCCTCAAGCTGCTCGAACAGACCGGCCTGAAGGTGACGCAAGACGATGAAAACGTCACCCTGAACGGCGCCAGCATCACCAGCCTGGAAGCGCCGTACGAGCTGGTGAAGACCATGCGCGCCTCGATCCTGGTGCTCGGCCCGCTGCTGGCGCGCTTCGGCGAAGCCAAGGTCTCGCTGCCGGGCGGCTGCGCCATCGGCTCGCGTCCGGTCGACCAGCACATCAAGGGCCTGCGTGCGATGGGCGCCGAGATCACCATCGAAGGCGGCTACATCTACGCCAAGGCGAAAAAGCTCAAGGGCGCGCGCATCCTGACCGACATGATCACGGTCACCGGCACCGAGAACCTGCTGATGGCCGCGACCCTGGCCGAAGGCGAAACCGTGCTGGAAAACGCCGCACGCGAGCCGGAAGTCACGGATCTCGCCAACCTGCTGGTGGCCATGGGCGCGAAGATCGAGGGCATCGGCACCGACCGCCTGGTGATCCAGGGCGTGCCTGAACTGCATGGCGCCAAGCACGCCGTCATCTCGGACCGCATCGAAGCCGCGACCTTCCTGTGTGCCGTCGCTGCCACCGGCGGCGACATCGTGCTGACCAATACCCGCACCGACATCTTCGATGTCGCGCTCGATAAACTGCGCGAAGTCGGCCTGCAGATGGAAGTGGGCAGCAACACCATCCGTGCGCGCATGGATGGCCGTCCGCAGCCGGTGTCCTTCCGCACCACGGAGTACCCGGGCTTCCCGACCGACATGCAGGCCCAGTTCATGGCGGTGAACACCATCGCCGCCGGCCCGAGCCGCGTGACCGAGACCATTTTCGAGAACCGCTTCATGCACGTGCAGGAGATGAACCGCCTGGGCGCCTTCATTTCCACCGAGGGGAATACCGCCTTCATCAAGGGTGTCGAGCGCCTGGTCGGCGCGCCGGTGATGGCCACCGATTTGCGCGCCTCGGCCTCGCTGGTGATCGCCGGCATGGCCGCCGAAGGCACGACCCTGATCGACCGCATCTACCACCTCGACCGCGGCTACGACCGCATGGAAGTGAAGCTGTCGGCGGTGGGCGCCGACATCGTGCGGATCAAATAACGGGTTACGTAAGACATGAGCATCGCAACACAATCGACGGAGCCGGGCCTGATCCTGGCCCTGTCCAAGGGCCGCATCTTCGAGGACACGCTCCCGCTCCTCGAGGCGGCCGGCATCGTCGTCACCGAGAACCCGGAGACTTCGCGTAAACTCATCCTGGCCACCAACGACCCGCTGGTGCGCGTGCTGATCGTGCGCGCTTCCGACGTGCCGACCTATGTGCAATACGGCGCGGCCGACTTCGGCGTGGCCGGCAAGGACGTGCTGCTCGAGCATGGCGGCGAAGGCCTGTATCAACCGGTCGATTTGAACATCGCCTGCTGCCGCATGTCGGTGGCGGTGAACGCCGGCTTCGACTACGAGACCGCCGTGCGCCAGGGCGCGCGCCTGCGCGTGGCGACCAAGTTCACGCATACCGCGCGCGAGCACTTCGCCAGCAAGGGCGTGCACGTCGACCTGATCAAGCTGTACGGCTCGATGGAGCTGGCGCCGCTGGTCGGCCTGTCCGACGCCATCGTCGACGTGGTCTCGACCGGCAACACCCTGCGCGCCAACAACCTGGTCGAAGTCGAGAAGATCATGGAGATCTCCTCGCGCCTGGTCGTGAACCAGGCCGCGCTCAAGCTGAAACGCGAGCGCCTGCAACCGATTATCGAAGCCTTCGACAAGGCATCCAGACTACAAGGCTGAACCATGGCAGTACAGATCCGCACTCTCGATTCCAGTGCCGCAAATTTCAAGGAACAGCTGCATACGCTGCTCGCCTTCGAGGCCGCGACCGACGATGCAATCGAAACCGCGGTGGCGACCATCCTCGCCGACGTGAAAAAGCGTGGCGATGCGGCCGTGCTCGACTACACCAACCGCTTCGACCGCGTGAACGCCACCGGCATCGGCGCCTTCGATTTAACGCAGGACGAACTGCAGGCTGCCCTGGCCGCGCTGCCGGAAGCCCAGCGCGCGGCATTGCAGACGGCGGCCGAGCGTATCCGCGTCTTCCACGAGCGCCAGAAACAGGAACTGAACGGTTTTACCTACACCGAGCCTGACGGCACCGTGCTGGGCCAGCGCGTGACGCCGCTGGACCGCGTCGGCATCTACGTCCCGGGCGGCAAGGCTGCCTACCCGTCGTCGGTGCTGATGAACGCGATCCCGGCGCAGGTGGCAGGGGTGAAGGAAATCGTCATGGTGGTGCCGACCCCGGACGGCGTCAAAAACCAGATGGTGCTGGCCGCCGCCGCGATTGCCGGCGTGACGCGCGTAATCACCATCGGCGGCGCCCAGGCTGTGGGCGCACTGGCCTATGGCACCGAAACGATCCCGGCGGTCGACAAGATCGTCGGCCCCGGCAATGCCTATGTGGCGGCCGCCAAGCGCCGCGTGTTCGGCGTGGTGGGCATCGACATGATCGCCGGTCCTTCCGAAATCCTGGTGCTGTGCGACGGCACCACCGATCCGGACTGGGTGGCGATGGACCTCTTCTCGCAGGCCGAGCACGACGAACTGGCGCAGGCGATTTTGCTGTGCCCGGACGCGGACTACATCAAGCAGGTCGAGGCCAGCATCCACAAGCTGCTGCCGACCATGCCGCGCGCCGAAACCATCACCACGTCCCTGACGGACCGCGGCGCCCTGGTGAAGGTGCGCGACATGGAAGAAGCCTGCGCGATCGCCAACGACATCGCCGCCGAGCACCTGGAAATCTCGGCCGAGAACCCGCAACAGTGGGCCGAGCAGATCCGCCACGCCGGCGCCATGTTCCTGGGCCGCTTTTCGTCGGAGTCGCTGGGCGACTACTGCTGCGGCCCGAACCACGTGCTGCCGACCTCGCGCACGGCGCGCTTCTCGTCGCCGCTGGGCGTGTACGACTTCCAGAAGCGCTCGTCGGTGATCCAGGTGAGCGAAGCCGGCGCGCAAACGCTGGGCAAGGTAGCGGCCGAACTGGCCTATGGCGAAGGACTGCAGGCGCACGCGCGCAGCGCCGAACTGCGTATCAAGCAGTCATGACGGACTGGGTCAACCAGGTCTTCTGCGAGGACGCGCTGGCAGGGCTGGCGCGCATCCCCGACGGTTCCGTCGACCTGATCCTGACCGACCCGCCCTACAACCTCGGCAAGGACTACGGCAACGCCTCGGACCAGCAGAGTGTCGAGGCCTACCTGGCCTGGACCGAGGAATGGGTGAACGCGGCGCTGCCCAAGCTGAAGGCCAACGGCAGCCTGTATATCTTCCTTACCTGGCGCTTTGCGCCCGAGATCTTCGTCATGCTGAAAAAGCGCATGACGATGATGAACGAGATCATCTGGGACCGCCGCGTGCCCTCGATGGGCGGCAGCGTGCGCAGCTTCTCGTCGGTGCACGACACCATCGGCTTTTTTGTCAACCGCAAGGATTACTACTTCGACCTCGACGCCGTGCGCGTGCCCTACGACGAAGCGACGAAAAAGGCGCGCACGCGCGCGATCTTCGTGGGCGCCAAGTGGCTGGAGGTCGGCTACAACCCGAAGGACCTGTGGAGCGTGTCGCGCCTGCACCGCGAGCACCCGGAGCGCGCCGACCACCCCACGCAAAAGCCGCTCGAGATCATCGAGCGCATGATCAAGGCGTCCTGCCCGCCGGGCGGCGTGGTGCTGGATCCCTTCATGGGCAGCGGCACCACGGCGATCGCCGCCAAGCGCCTGGGGCGCCAGTTCGCCGGCTTCGAGCTGAACCCGGCCTATTGCGCCATCATCGAAGCGCGCCTGGCCTCGCCTGACCCCGAACCCACCATCAAGCAACGCAAGAGCATCGCGCGCCGCGCACGCGCCACCGCCACCGAGGAATGAACATGCCCATCGAGAACCTGATCGCCAACGTCATCCGCGCGGACATCCGCGCCAACAGCGCCTATGTCGTGCCTGATGCGAGCGGCTACATCAAGCTGGACGCGATGGAAAACCCGTACGCGCTGCCCGAAGAACTGCGCCAGGAACTGGCCACGCGCCTGGCCGACGCGGTGCTGAACCGCTACCCGGTGGCGTCCTACGCCACGCTGAAGGACAAGGTCAGCGCCAAGCTGGGCATCCCGGCAGGTTACGGCGTTTTGCTCGGCAACGGCTCGGATGAGCTGATCCAGATCGTCACCACCACGGTGGCCAGCACGGACCAGCGCGCGGTCGTGATGGCGCCGGTGCCGGCTTTCGTCATGTATTCGCGCTCGGCCCAGTTCGCGGGCGCCGATTTCGTCGGCGTGCCCCTGAAGGCCGACTTCACGCTGGATCTGCCGGCCATGCTGGCCGCGATTGACGAGCACAAGCCGGCCGTGGTCTTCCTGGCCTACCCGAACAACCCGACCGGCAATTTGTTCGCGACCGAGGACATCGAAGCCATCCTGCGCGCCCTGGGCGACAACGGCATCGCCGTGCTCGACGAAGCCTACCAGCCGTTCGCGCGCAAGACCTTCATGGACCGCCTCGGCGAGTTCGACAACCTGGTCGTGATGCGCACCGTATCCAAGCTGGGCCTGGCCGGCATCCGCCTCGGCTACATGACCGCCGCGCCTGCGCTGTTGAACGAGTTCGAGAAGGTGCGCCCGCCCTACAACGTGAACGTGCTGACCCAGGTGGCGGCCGAGTTCGTGTTGGACCACGTCGAGGTGCTGGACGCCCAGGCCGCCTCGATCAACGCCGAGCGCGAGCGCCTGGTTGCCGAACTGGCAGCCCTGCCGGGAGTCGAAGTATTTCCGTCGGCGGCGAATTTCATTTCGCTGCGGGTAGCGGACGCCACCGCTGTCTGCGCTAAACTCCTCTCCGAGAAGGTGCTGATCAAAAATTTGAGTAAAATGCACCCATCGCTGGCCAATTGCATTCGTGTGACGGTCAGCACGCCGGAAGAAAACTCCGCATTCCTGAACGGCCTGAAGGCGGCCCTCGCCTAAGCAAGCCAAACGAGCACCTTTTCATGACCCGCACCGCAGACATCACCCGCAACACCAACGAGACGCAGATCCGCGTCGCGCTCAATCTCGACGGCACCGGCCGCCAGACACTGAACACCGGCGTGCCCTTCCTGGACCACATGCTCGACCAGATCGCCCGCCACGGCATGATCGACCTGGAAGTCGAGGCCGTGGGTGACTTGCACATCGACGCCCACCATACCGTCGAGGACACCGGCATCACGCTCGGCATGGCGATCGCCAAGGCCGTCGGCGACAAGAAGGGCATGACCCGCTACGGCCACTCGTATGTGCCGCTGGACGAGGCATTGTCGCGCGTGGTGATCGACTTCTCCGGCCGTCCGGGCCTGGAAATGCACATCCCCTGGACGCGCGCCATGATCGGCACCTTCGACGTCGACCTCACCGGCGAATTCTTCCGCGGCTTCGTGAACCACGCCGGCGTGACCCTGCACATCGATAACCTGCGCGGCGTGAACGCGCACCACCAGTGCGAGACCGTGTTCAAGGCGTTCGGCCGCGCGCTGCGCATGGCGACCACGCTCGATGAGCGCGCCGCCGGCATCATCCCTTCGACCAAAGGCAGCCTGTAAACACCATGGCGAACAAGATCGTAGTGGTCGATGGCCTCGGCAATTTGCGCTCGGTAGCGCAGGCCCTGCGCGCCGCCGCGCCCGAAGCCGACATCCTGGTCTCGAACAAGGCCGCCGACATCGACGCGGCCGACCGCATCGTGCTGCCGGGGCAGGGCGCCATGCGCGATTGCATGGACAGCCTGCGCGCCTCGGGCGCCGAAGACGCCTTGCGCCGCGCTGTCGCCACCCGCCCGGTGATGGGCGTGTGCGTGGGCGAGCAGATGCTGTTCGACGAGAGCGAAGAAAACGGCGGTACCCCAGGCCTCGGGCTGTTGCCGGGCAAGGTGGTGCGCTTCCAGCTCGACGGCAAGACCCAGGCCGACGGCTCGCGCTTCAAGGTCCCGCAAATGGGCTGGAACCGCGTCCGGCAAACCCGCGCCCACCCGCTGTGGGAAGGCGTGGCCGACGGGAGCTATTTCTACTTCGTGCACAGCTATTACGTCGCGACAGACGAGGCCAGCGACACCATCGGCGAAACCGACTACGGCGGCCTGTACACCTGCGCCGTCGCGCGCGATAACCTCGTCGCTACCCAGTTCCACCCCGAAAAGAGCGCAGCCGCCGGCCTGCGCCTGTACCGCAATTTCATCCACTGGAATCCTTGAACAACCGCGTTCATCCACCGTTCACTAACTGACCACGACCATGCTGCTGATCCCCGCCATCGACCTGAAAGACGGTCACTGCGTTCGCCTGAAACAAGGCGATATGGACCTCGCCACCGTCTTCTCCGAAGACCCCGCCGAAATGGCCCTGCATTGGCTGCAAAAGGGCGCGCGCCGCCTGCACCTGGTCGACCTGAACGGCGCCTTTGCCGGTAAGCCAAAGAACGAACCGGCCATCAAATCGATCCTGCAAGTTGTCCAGGAATTCGCCGAAGCGAATGGCATCGAGGAGATTCCGGTCCAGCTGGGCGGCGGCATCCGCGACCTCGACACCATCGAGCGCTACCTGGATGACGGCATCAGCTACATCATCGTCGGCACCGCCGCTGTGAAGAACCCGGGCTTCCTGCACGACGCCTGCGGCGCCTTCCCCGGCTCGATCATCGTCGGCCTGGATGCGAAAGACGGCAAGGTCGCCACCGACGGCTGGAGCAAGATGTCCGGCCACGAAGTGATCGACCTGGCCCAGAAGTTCGAAGGCTACGGCGTCGAATCCATCATCTACACCGACATCGGCCGCGACGGCATGATGGGCGGCGTGAACATCGAAGCGACCGTGCGCCTGGCGCAAGCGGTGCGCATCCCGATCATCGCCTCCGGCGGCCTGCACAACCTGGCCGACGTCGAAGCCCTGTGCGCGGTGCAGGACGAAGGCATCGAAGGCGTGATCTGCGGCCGTTCGATCTACGAAGGCACGCTCGACCTGGAATCGGCCCAGGCGCGCGCCGACGAACTGACCGAGGGCGAAGAAGCTTAACCCCATGCTGGCAAAACGTATCATCCCCTGCCTCGACGTGACGGGCGGGCGCGTCGTCAAGGGCGTCAATTTCACCGAGCTGCGCGACGCCGGCGACCCCGTCGAAATCGCGCGCCGCTATGACGGGCAAGGCGCCGACGAAATCACCTTCCTCGACATCACGGCGTCGAGCGACGGGCGCGACCTGATCCTGCCGATCATCGAAGCGGTTGCTTCGACCGTATTCATTCCGCTCACCGTCGGTGGCGGCGTGCGCAAGGTCGAGGACGTGCGCCGCCTGCTGAACGCCGGCGCCGACAAGGTGAGCATGAACACCTCGGCGGTGCAGAACCCGCAGCTGGTGTTCGACGCCTCGCAAAAGCACGGTTCGCAGTGCATCGTGGTGGCGATCGACGCCAAGCAGACCGCACCCGGCAAATGGGAAGTGTTCACCCACGGCGGCCGGAATGCCACCGGCATGGACGCGGTGGAGTGGGCCGTCAAGCTGCAGGAACTGGGCGCCGGCGAACTGCTGTTGACCAGCATGGACCGCGACGGCACCAAGTCCGGTTTCGACCTGGGCCTGACGCGCGCCGTGTCGGACGCCGTCGGCATTCCGGTGATCGCCTCGGGCGGCGTCGGCGGCCTGCAGGATCTGGCCGACGGCGTGCTCGAAGGGCATGCCGATGCGGTGCTGGCAGCGTCGATCTTCCACTATGGCCAGCACACGGTCGGCGAAGCCAAGCGCTTCATGGCCGAACGCGGCATTCCGATGCGACTGGAGTGAAGATGGCGCCAACCAATGCAAACGCCGCTTCGAACGTGAAGTGGCTGAAAAAAGTGCGCTGGGACGAGAACGGCCTGGTGCCGGTGATCGCCCAGGAAGCCGCCACGGGCGACATTTTGATGTTCGCCTGGATGAACCGAGACGCCCTGGCGCGCACGGTGGAGCTGGGCGAAGCCGTCTACTGGAGCCGCTCGCGCAAGAAGCTGTGGCACAAGGGCGAGGAGTCCGGCCACACGCAAAAGGTGCTGGAAATGCGCCTCGATTGCGATGAGGACGTGATCCTGCTGAAGATCGAGCAGGCCGGCGGCATCGCCTGCCATACCGGCCGCCATTCCTGCTTCTTCCAGAAGTTCGATGGCGAGGACTGGCAGGCGGTGGAGCCGGTGCTGCAGGATCCGGAAACGATTTACACGAATACGAAGAAGACCCCATGAGCGAGATCCTGGCCCGCGTGGCCGCGACTATCGAAGGCCGCAAGCCCGAGAACGGCGGCGACCCGGCGACGTCGTACGCCGCTAAACTGTTCGCCAAGGGCGACGACGCCATCCTGAAAAAGATCGGCGAAGAAGCCACCGAGACCGTGATGGCGGCGAAAGACGCGCGCGTGTCCGGCGACACGTCGAAAATCGTGTACGAAGTGGCCGACCTGTGGTTCCATTCGATGCTGCTGCTGGCGAAGTTCGATTTGAACCCGCAACAGGTGCTGGACGAACTGGCCAGGCGCGAGGGCGTGTCGGGCCTGGAAGAAAAGGCCGCCCGCAAGGAAGCATAGAAACCGTTTGCGTCATGGCGCCGTCATGGTTTGCGCTTACTATGCCGGACACAAGGAGACAACATGGATAACTGCATTTTCTGCAAGATCGTCGCGAAACAGATTCCCGCGAACGTCGTGTACGAGGACGACGATGTGCTGGCGTTCAAGGACATCAACCCGGCGGCACCGGTGCATTTGCTGGTGATTCCGAAGGTGCACGTGGCGACCCTGTCCGACGTGACCGATGACCACACCGCGGTGCTGGGCAAGATGCTGGCGCTGGCGCCGCGGCTGGCGGCGGAGCAGGGCGTGGGCGTGACCACGGATGCCAACGGCCAGCGCAGCGGCGGCTTCAAGACCCTGATCAACAGCGGTCCGAACGGCGGGCAGGAGGTGTATCACCTGCATTTGCACATGTACGGCGGCGAGCGGCCGTGGCGGGGGCTGGGTACGTAATTGCGGAGGCTGCGCGGCGTCCGATATGGTGGCCTGCGGCCGATATCGTACGGTGGGCACCCCGTGCCCACGCGGTTACGTGTTGATGCATGCACCACTGGCCGTGACGAATCGCTCGAAACATATGCGATGAAAACCGGCGTATGCGTGACCGGGTTTGACGTTGGCGAGCGATGCATCACCGCCAACCCCAACCGCACACGCACGTAACCGCGTGGGCACGGAGTGCCCACCGTACGGGCGGCAGCCAAGCCATAGCAACGTTCCCAATGAGGCACGCTGTGGTATTGGCCCTTGACAATATTCTTTTGGCCGGGTCAAGAAGGGCCGCATGGCTTATACTGGCACGGTATGTTTGACTGCACCAATTTCAGGCGCAAGCGTCTGCGAAGGAGATAACGATGGGTTCGATGAGTATTTGGCACTGGGTAATCGTGCTGGTGGTGGTGGTGCTGCTGTTCGGTACCAAAAAACTGGGCAATGTCGGTTCGGACATCGGCAAGGCCGTCAAGGGCTTCAAGGATGGCGTGAAGGGCGAGGAAGAGAAGTCGGCTTCGAACCCGGCCAACCCTGCCAGCCCGACGCAACAGGTGGCGGACAAGTCGACGATCGACGTCGAGACCCGCGAAAAACACCGTTCGTAATTCGCTCGCCCCATGATCGACCTGGGACTGTCGAAGATCGCCA
This sequence comes from Massilia sp. YIM B02769, assembly GCF_030411995.1. Classification (GTDB taxonomy): domain Bacteria; phylum Pseudomonadota; class Gammaproteobacteria; order Burkholderiales; family Burkholderiaceae_D; genus Telluria. The sequence goes on along the minus strand of NZ_JASNRC010000001.1, from coordinate 141,354 downwards.
TCATCGGTGTGGTGGCGCTGATCGTGATCGGCCCTGAAAAGCTGCCGAAGGTGGCGCGCATGGCCGGCACCCTATACGGGCGCGCCCAGCGCTACCTGCAGGACGTGAAATCCGAGGTCAGCCGCGAGATCCAGCTCGACGAATTGCGCAACCTGCACAAGGAAGTGGCGGACAGCGCGGCCGAGTTCCAGTCCGACGTCGAGCACCATATGTCGGGCGCCATGAACGACGTCAAGTCGGCATGGCAAGGCGATATCCAGCCGACCATCGCCACGCCTGCCGCGCCATCGGCCACGATCGACGACCTCGAACGCAAGGCGCGCGACTTCCGCCGCAAGAAGCTGGTGCGTTCGTCCGCCGTGCCGGCCTGGTACAAGCACCGCCATGGCGGCAAGACCCGGGTGTTGTCGGGCGCCGCACGCGTGCGCAAGTTCCGCCCTGGCGTGAAATCCTCCAATAGTTCCTTTTTCTAGATGACGACCGAAGAAGCGCCAGTCGAAGAAACCTTCATCTCCCACCTCGTCGAGCTGCGCGACCGCCTGGTCAAGGCCATCATCGGCGTGGCGCTGGTCTGCATCGCATTGATGATCTGGCCGGGGCCGAAGGAGGTCTATGATTTCCTCGCCGAGCCGATGCTGCAATCGCTGCCGCCGGGTGCCAAGATGATCGCCACCGGCGTCGTCTCGCCCTTCCTGGTGCCGATGAAGGTCACGCTGATGGTCGCCCTGATCATCGCACTGCCCTGGGTGTTCTACCAGATCTGGGCCTTTGTCGCGCCTGGCCTGTACGCCCACGAAAAGCGCCTGGTGCTGCCGCTGGTGATCTCGTCCTCGCTGCTGTTCATCGGCGGCGTGGCCTTCTGCTACTTCCTGGTGTTCGGGCGCGTGTTCCACTTCATCGCCGAATTCGCACCCTCGACGATCGCGGTGATGCCGGACATCGAGAACTACCTCGACTTCGTGATGTCGATGTGCCTCGCCTTCGGCGCCACCTTCGAGGTGCCGGTGGTGGTGGTGATCCTGGTGCGCATGGGCATCGTCAGCATCGAGAAGCTGAAGTCGATTCGCCCCTACATGATCGTCGGCGCGTTCGTGATCGCGGCGATTGTCACGCCACCGGACGTGGTCAGCCAGCTGGCCCTGGCCATTCCGATGTGCCTGCTGTTCGAGCTGGGCCTGCTGGTGGCGCCGATGTTCGTGCGCATGACGCAGGCGCCGGAAGAGGCATAAGCGGGGAACAGCAAACAAGAAACCGGAGCGCGCTCCGGTTTTTTTACGCCCTCGTCATTTACCCTTCCCGCTGCGGATGTGCGCCAGCACTTCCTGCTCGCGCCCGGCCGCCACCAGCTGGGCCGGCGTCTGCCCGCCAAAGGCCTCCAACGGCCCATCCATCCAGGCACTGGCCGCCTCGTCCTTGCCAAGTATCCCCTTCATCTCGTGCATGACCGCGTAATACACCTGCGCCTTGCGCGACTGCGCATCGAAGCGCGCACGCAGCGCGGCCATCGCGTCGGGAGTGATCTGTCCGTCAGTGCTCATGCTGATTGTCTTCCGATGAAACCCACATCATACCGCCTGTAAAAAAGCCGGGGTCAGGTCTGACATTCGGACACGGCCTCTGCTGTAGTTTCATGCTCGGCCTTCTATAAGGTTGAGCTTGTGTCCGAATGTCAGACCTGACCCCGGCTGTTTGCCAAAAAAAACCGGGCGCGTGGCCCGGTCGTTGTGGATGCGGCGATGGTCAGTCGCGCATCAGTTCGGCGATCATCTTCACCGGCGCATTGCCATAGCTGAGGAACTGGTCGTGGAACTGCTTCTGGTTGAAGCGATCGCCCAGGGCCTGCTTGCGCTGCTCGCGCAGTTCCATGATCTCGCTGTAGCCGCTGTAGTAGCTGGTCAGCTGCACCGACGACAGCTGCACGCGGCGCCACTTTTCGGTCGCTTCCTGGCGCGTCTGGAAGGCCTGGTTCACCAGCAGGTCCAGCGCCGCTTCCTGGCGCATGCCGAGCACGTGCACCGAGTAATCGAGGATGGTGTTGGTGACGCTGCGCAGGTTCCACTTCGAGTACATCAGCCACATTTCCGGCGCGTTGCCGCCGTAGCCGGATTCGAGCATCATGCGCTCGCCGTACACGGCCCAGCCTTCGACCATGGCGCCGTTGCCGAACAGGGACTTCACCAGCGACGGCGAACGGTTCGCGTGCACCAGCTGGGCGTAGTGGCCGGGGATGGCTTCGTGGATGTTCAGGATCTGCAGGATCCACTCGTTGTACTCGCGCAGGCTGCTTTCGGCCTGCTCGGCCGACAGACCGTCGAGCGGCGTCACGTTGTAGTAGGTGCGGTCCTTCGGACGGTAAGGGCCGGGCGCGTCGATGCTGGCGCCGGCCACGCCGCGCTGGTACATCGGCGTTTCGCGCACTTCCAGCGGCTTGTTCGGGTCGAGCGTGAGCAGGTCGTGCTTGATCACCCAGTCCTGGAGTTCCGGGATCTGGCGCCGGATCTCGGGCAGGAAGTTCTCGCGCGCGACGTGGCGTGCGGAGAGCTTATCGATCAGCATGCCGATCTTTTTAAACCGGTCGTCCGGTTTCGCCACGCCGGCCATGTAGCGCGGCCAGAGTTCGTCGGAGATGGTGTTCATGCGCGCCAGCAGTTCCTCGCGCGTGCGCAGGGCCTTACGGAAGGTTTGTTCGGCGCTGCTGGCCGACTGGATCTCGAGCGCGAACTTCTGCTCGTACAGCGCCTTGCCCAGCCTGAACGGACGCGCCTGTCCGCTTTGGGCCAGGGTCTTGTCCGTCTTTTCCAGGTAATCCACGTAGCCCAGTACCGCGCTGCCGGCGTTCGCGATGCGCTGGGCGAAGATCGCCTTTTCCTGGGCGTTCAGGATCGATTCCTGGGCCGCCTGGCCAAGGTCGGCCAGCACGGCCAGCGTGCCCGGCGCCTGGGCGATCGCCAGCTGGGTGTGTTCGCGCGTCGGGTTCTTGATCGTCGCTTGCGCCGCCTGGTAATAGGCCGGCACGTCGGCCAGGCGCTTCAGGATGGTGCGCAGGCGTTGTGGTTTCGCCGCGTAGTCGGTGTTCAGGATCAGGTCGAGCGGCTGGGCCACGTTGTACAGCGACGGGTTCCATTCGAACTCGCGCAGCGTGGTCAAACGCCAGCGGTCGGTCTCGAGCTTGTTGATCAGGAGGGCGACGTCGGTGCGCTGGCGCGACGACATCTGGCGCTGATCGAGCTTGCGGAATTTTTCCAGCCACTCGTTGGCGAACGCGAGTTTTTTCGCGCGCGTGGCGTCGTCGGGGATGGTGAGATTGGCGGCGGCGTCGAACTTGCCGACCGAGATGCCGCCTTCCGGATCGACGCGCCAGAGCGCGGTCAGGTACTGCATGCCGAGCGAATCGGCGCGGCGGTCGAGGCGCTTTTCCGGGCCGGTCGACTTGGCTGCGACGACGGCGGTGGTGGCGGCAGCTGCGGCAGCGGTGGCGACCTTGCCCTTCGACTTGCCCTTCGACTTGTCCTTGGCAGCGGGCGCCTTGGCTTTGGAGGCTTTGGATTTGACTACTTTCGTCGCCTTCGGCTTGGCGTTCTTGGTCTGCTTGGCGCTGGCGGGCGCCAGTGCAAGGCTGGCGAGAATGACTGCCAGCGCGAGTTTCGTTTTCATCATCGTGATCGGCCCTGTGGAGTAAAGATTGGGGCGCCAGGTCCTGCGGAAGACACAGGCCAGCGCGCCAGAGTAGCACCATTCAGGCTGCTTGCGGGCGGTTGAAACATGTCGTCACGTTTTGACCAGGCGCCCGCATCTTTGTCGGATACGGGTTCGCTTGCAAAAGCGGCAATGATCACATGGATGGGCTCAGCGCGCCAGTCCCTGCTGCAGCATCGCCAGCATGTCGCCCGGCGACATGCGCGCCGCCATGTCGCCGCCTTCGAGCAGGCTGTCGGCCAGGTCGCGCTTGTGGCCATGCAGTTCGACGATGCCTTCCTCGATGGTGTGGCGCGCCACCAGGCGGTAGATGGTCACCGGCCGCTGCTGCCCCATGCGGTGCGCACGGTCCGAGGCCTGGTCTTCCACCGCCGGGTTCCACCACGGGTCCATGTGGATCACGTAGTCGGCCGCCGTCAGGTTGATGCCGACGCCGCCCGCCTTCAGGCTGATGAGGAACAGGTCACCCTCGCCGGCCTGGAAGGCGTCGACGCGCTTTTTCCGCTCCTGCATCGAGGTCGACCCATCGAGATACTGGTAAGAGATACCGCGTTCGTCGAGCAGCTTGCGAATCAAGGTCAGGTGGTCGACGAACTGGCTGAACACCAGCACCTTGTGGCGGTTCTCCAGCAGGTCGTCGATCAGGTGCGCAAAGGTATTCAGCTTGCTGCTGGCGATACCCAGGCCCGGCGCCACCAGCTCAGGATTGCAGACCGCGCGGCGCAGCCGCATCATCTCGGCCAAAATCGCAATCGACTTCTGGCTTTCCGGCGCCTCCAGCGCGGCGAGTTTATCGAGCGCTTCGCGGCGCAGCGATTCGTAGAGCGCGGTTTCTTCCTGCGTCAGTTCGACCGGGATCACGATCTCGGTACGCGGCGGCAGCTCGGTCAGCACCTGGCTCTTGGTGCGGCGCAGGATGAAGGGCTGCGTCAGGCGCCGCAAACGCGTGCGTGCCCCAGCCTCGGCGCGCTTGTCCTGCGCTTTTTCGATGGGGCCGGCAAAGCGCAGCTGGAATTGGTCGGCGGTGCCCAGCAAACCCGGGTTGATGAACCGGAACAGGTTCCAGAGTTCGCCCAGGTGGTTTTCCAGCGGCGTGCCGGTGGCGATCATGCGGAAGTCGCCGCGCAGGGCCATCACCGCCTGCGAGCGGCGCGTGGCGGCATTCTTGAAGGCCTGCGCTTCGTCGAGCACGATGGTATGCCACTGCTTTTTTGTGAACAGCGGCGCCTCCAGTTGCAGCAGGCCGTAGCTGGCGACGATCACGTCGAAGGCGCCGGCATTCTCGATCATGTCGGCCCGGTCGCCGGGGCCGAACAACTTGATGTTCAGCGTTGGCGCAAAGCGCGCCGCTTCGGCGATCCAGTTGGTGCAGACGGACGTCGGCGCTACCACCAGGGTCGGGCCATTCGGCGCGCGCAGCAGGATCAAGGCCAGCGCCTGCAGGGTCTTGCCCAGGCCCATGTCGTCGGCCAGGCAGGCGCCCACGCCCCAGTGCGCAAGGCGCGCCAGCCACTCGAAGCCTTCGCGCTGGTAGTCGCGCAGCTCGGCCTGCAGGGTGGACGGCAGCTGCGGCTCGTAGGCCGCGTTGTCCGCCATCTTTTGCAAATGCGTGCGCCAGGCCTTGTCGAATTCCACGTTGCCGGCGTCGAGCGCCAGTTCTTCCAGCGCGAAGCTGGCCAGCGGGTGTACGCGCAGCGCTTCGCCGTTGGCATCGGTGTAGGCGGCGAGGTCGGTGAGCCGGCGGTGCAGTTCGTTGGTCAGTGCCAGGAACTGGTTGTCGCCCAGGGCGACGAAGCGGCCTTCGCTGCCGCGCATCTTTTCCAGCAGCGACACCAGGTCCAGCACGCGGCCTTCGTCGACCACCACTTCGCCATTCGCGGCAAACCAGTCCTTGTCGCGCTTGATGTTGAGTCGCACGGATTTTGAGCTGACCTTTTTGCTGACGCGGAAAGGCTCACCCTCGGGCCAGGCAATCACCACGCGCGAAGCATCGAGTTCCTGCAATTCGCTCACCAGTTCCAGGCAGGCGAAGGGCTGGCCGAGCAGCCATTCGCCGTGTTCTTCCTCGGCGCTTTCCAGGGCGCGGCACTCAAGCAGCAGCTGGCGCTGGCTTTCGCGCTCAAGGTTCAGGTCGCGTTTGGCTTCGGTGCGCACGCCGTTCATGTCGGCGATCACGCGCTCGGCGCCGCTGCCCGGCGCATAATAGGCGCCCGTATCCGGCAACGGCCGCACCAGGATGCGGATGCGCAGGCCCTGGCCGTAGGGCAGCAGGTGCACGTGCAGGCGCGGGTCGGCGGCGATGCGCTCGATATCGGCGGAGCTGGCGCCGATGTCCGACTGCACCGTGACGATCGACGAAATCGCGCCGATCGCCTGCAGCACGCGCACCTCGGCTTCCAGGGGCACGACCAGCGCTTCGCCGACAATCGCGCCGATGCGGCGGTGCTCCTCGCGCACGCGCACCACGCGCAGGCGGATCGGCGATTCGCGCGTCACCACCACGTCGCCGGTGTCGCGGTGCAGCGGCGGACGCAGAGAAATGGTCACGTTGTCGCGGTCGGCTTTGACCAGCAGCTCGGGTTCGCCCGGCAGCAGTTCCACGCGCGTGCCTGGCGCATCCATCCAGAACAGCAGCGGGTGGCCGATCAGTGCGGCCACCGCCTTGTCGAGGTCGAAGTCATAGCGCAGGTTGCTGCTGTATTGCTGGCGCTGGGCGCCGATGCTGGCCACCACCTGCAGGTCTTGCGCCGTGACGAAGTCGAGCGATGCCGCTTCTTCCAGCAGGCGCTTCAGGCCCATCGGGCGGCCGCGGCTCCAGGCGCCCTGCGCATCGCGCTTCTGTTCGCGCGGCTCGACTTCCTGCACGCCGTACTGGGCGTCGTAGCGCAGCAGCCAGACCATGCGCGATTCCTTTACCACTTCCACGTTCACGGCCGGCTGCAGGTTGATCAGCGCGTTCAATTGACGCTCCCAGGCCTGCTCGCGCTCGAACCAGAGCGTCATGTCGGATAGGCGATGCTGCCGGCGCAGGGCGATGGCGCGCTGTTCGTGCGCGATGCTGCCCATCTGCCCCAGCACACCGGCCAGCTGGGCGCTGACCAGGTCGAAGCCGGCCGCTTCCGACAGGGCCAGGCTTTCTTCCAGCAGCTCGCTGCGGTTGGCGAGCTGCGGCATACCCAGCCACCAATGCATGAGCGCGCGGAACATCACCGGCTGCAGCGCGGTTTCCCAGTTCCGCGACGGCAGCACGTTGGCGTCGACCGTGCCGCCGCGGATCTGGCGCAGCATGCTCAGTTGCTGGTAGACGGCGGTGTCGTGGCTCTGCACGGCGCGCGTGGCGCTGTCGAGGTAACTGTCGAGGGCTTTCTGGTGCGCGGGGTCGTCGCGGCGCAGCATGGCCGTCACGTACAAATAGCCGCCGATGCCGGGGAAGACCGCCTTGCGCCTGCCGGTTTCGCGGCGCAGCAGTTTCAGGGCGGCGTCGAAGCCGGCCAGGGCCTCATCGAGCCCGTCGCGCAGCAGCAGGATCACGCTGCGGTAGAACAGGGCGGTGGAGTCGTCCAGCTCCGCCAGCAGCGCGCCGGCGTCGTCCAGGCGGCCGCACAGGATCAGGTGCTCGGCCAGCGCCACGCGCAAGCCCATCGACGCGCCGCCCTGGGCCACGTGGCGTTCGGTGTAGGCGCGGATGTCCGCCGCCACATCGACTTCGCGCTGGGCATGGTGGATCAATACCGCCAGTACGCCTTCGCGCACGTGCGGATGGATGTGGTCGAGTAGCTCCGGTTCGAAGGGGCGTGCGCAGATATCGACGAAAGGCGGCGAATACGCCGCTTCGTGGCAGGCCAGGCAGGCAGCCAGCAGCGGCGAGATCACCGCGCTTTCCTTGCCGGTGGCGAGCGCCACGCGCAGCAGGGCCACGCCCTGGCGGTAGCTGCGCAGCACGGGGCGGCCCTGCCAGTCCATCCGCACCGGCATGTCGTGCATGTAGGCGGCGGCCAGGTCCTGGAGCTCGTCGTTGTCGATCACCGCCTTCAGGGCCGGCCATGATACCTCGGGCGCGATGACGAAGCCGCGGCCCGTGACTTCCTGGATCAGGCAGTGGTCGCGCAGCTGGGTCAGGTCTGCGTTCGAGGCGCTTTCGGTAAAACTGCCCCCGTACAGGAGCTTCAGGCAATCGTAGATGCGCTTGCGGCCCATCGGCTCGCCCGCCAGTGCGAGCAGGCCGAGCGGGCGTTTGAATTCGTCTGCGAGTCCGGGGATGGCCTGGCGTAGGTTGTTCGACGTCATGCAGCCAGGTTCTCGATCTCGACTTGCGGCAGCCCTTGCGGCACCGGGATGCCGAACACGCGCAGGTAGAACACCAGTTCCGCTTCCAGCGTCTTGACCACGCTGTCGGCCTTGCGGAAGCCGTGGCCTTCGCCCTCGAGCGTGATGTAGGCCACCGGCACGCGGCTGGCGCGCAGCGCCTCCACCATCGATTCCGATTGCTGCGGCGGCACCACCTTGTCGTCCAGTCCCTGGAAGAAGATCATCGGGCGCTTGAGCGACGCGGTGTGGTGGATCGGCGAGCGCTGGCGGTACACCGCATCGGCCTGGGCTTTCGGCGCGATCAGGTATTCGTTGTAGTGCGACTCGAACTTGTGCGAGTCGGCGTCCAGGCCGGCCAGGTCGGACACGCCGTAGTAGCTGGCGCCGGCCTTGAACACGTCGTGGAAGGCCAGGGCCGACAGCGTGGTCAGGCCGCCGGCGCTGCTGCCGCGGATCAGCAGGCGCTCCGGGTCGGCCAGGGCTTCGGCCGCCAGGTGGCGCGCGCCGGCCACGCAATCCTCGACGTCGATCACGCCCCACTGGCCCTTCAGCAAATCGCGGTAGCTGCGCCCGAAGCCGCTGCTGCCGCCGTAGTTCACGTCGAGCACGGCGAAGCCGCGGCTGGTCCAGAACTGGGTGGCCAGTTTCAGGGTGCTGGTGGCCATGCCGGTCGGGCCGCCGTGGCCGATCACGATCAGCGGCGGCAGTTCGCCGTCCGGCAGCGCGAAGTCCTTGTTGGCCGGGGCATAGTGGAAGGCATAGGCGCTGCGGCCGTTCGCGCTCGGGTAGCGGATGCTGCGCGGGACGGACAGATAGCCGGTGTCGGGCAGGGCGTCGATCGAACGCGCCAGCACCTCGCGTGCGCCGGTGGCAGGGTCGATCAGGGCCAGTTCCAGGGCGATGGTCGGCGAACCGGCCAGTACCGCCACTGCCTGCGGCGTGACGCGCAGTTCGCGGATTTCCTGGTAAGGCGTGTCGATGGGCGTGAGTGTGCAGCCGCGCGTGGACAGGCTGGCCAGGCGGCTGACGCCGTCCTCGATATAGGTGCAGACGATTTCGTCTTCCGAGCGGAAGCCGTACATCGAGCCGCCGAAGCTCCAGTGCGGGCCGCCGAACTCCGCTTCGCGCGGGCACAGCGGGTGCACCACGCCGTGTTCGAAGCGGTACAGGTTCCACCAGCCGCTGCGGTCCGACACGAAGTGCAGCAGGCCCTCGGGCGACCATTCCGGCTGGCAGATCGATTCGTCCATGCCGCCGGCCACCAGGCGGCCGTCGACCAGGCTGCCGTCATCCGCCACGTCGGCGACCCACAATTCCGTGCCCTGCCAGGGCATGCGCGGGTGGTCCCAGCACAGCCAGGCCAGCTGCTTGCCATCTGGTGACAGGCGCGGGGCAGCGTAGAAATCGTTGCCGTCGACGAGGATGGTTTCCGTACCGTCGAAGCCGACCGCGCAGACCGTGTTCACGGGGTGGGCTTCGCCCGCCAGGTGGTCTTCGCGCACGGCGACCAGGCGCTGGCGCGCGCGGTCGGGCACGAAGTCGGCATAGCGCACGGCTTCTTCCTTCGTCATCTGCACCGGTTCGGCGCTGTCTTCCACGCGGTACAGCTTGTTGTCGGCGTGGTGCGAGAACCAGACCGTGCCCCCGTCCACCGCATACGCGCCGCCGCCGTATTCGTGCACGCGGCTGCGCACGTTGAAGGGGGCGGGGGTGAGTTCGGCCATCGCCCCCGCGCGCTGGCGCAGCAGCGTGGTGCGGCCGGCTTCGCTGGCGCGTCCGGCCAGCCACAGCACATCCCGGCCGTCGAGCGCGAGCTGGGACAGCGGCATGGCGCCGGCGGCGACCACGGCGGCGCTGATCGGGGAAGTCCAGGTGCCGCTCGGGGCGGCTTGCGGGCGGTTCGGTTCGGTCATGGCGGCAGCATCGAAAAAGGATGAATCGCCATTATAAGTTGTAGGGTGGGTACTCGTACCCACCGATGCGCCGCCTGACGGATCGAAACACCAGCGCGCGCTGTGCACGGTGAAACCGGTGGGTACAAGTACCCACCCTACGTAAACCCGCTCAAGAATGCGATAATAACCCTCTTCCCGACGCCTTTATTGTCAGCCATGCCACAATTTGCCCCGCTCAAGAACGATACCTTCCTGCGCGCGCTGCTGCGCCAGCCGACCGAGTACACGCCTGTCTGGCTGATGCGCCAGGCGGGCCGCTACCTGCCGGAATACCGCGCCACCCGCGCGCGCGCCGGTTCGTTCCTGGGCCTGGCAAAGAACCCGGACTATGCCACCGAAGTCACGCTGCAGCCGATCGACCGCTATCCGCTGGATGCCTCGATCCTGTTCTCGGACATCCTGACCGTGCCCGACGCGATGGGCCTGGGCCTGTACTTCGCCGATGGCGAAGGCCCGAAGTTCGAGCGTCCGCTGCGCACCGAGGCCGACGTGCTGGCCCTGCGCGTACCGGACATGGAGTCGCTCGACTACGTGTTCAAGGCCGTCACCTCGATCCGCCTGGCGCTCGACGGCCGCGTGCCGCTGATCGGCTTTTCGGGCAGCCCGTGGACGCTGGCCTGCTACATGGTCGAAGGCCAGGGTTCGCGTGAATTCCACACGATCAAGAAGATGCTGTACGCGCGTCCGGACCTGATGCACCGCATCCTGGAGATCAACGCCACCGCCGTGGCCCAGTACCTGAACGCCCAGATCGACGCCGGCGCCCAGGCCGTGATGATCTTCGATTCCTGGGGCGGCGCATTGGCCGACGGCGCTTACCAGGAATTCTCGCTGAAGTACATGCAGCAGGTCGTCAGCCAGCTGCAGCGCGAAAAGGATGGCGTGCGCATTCCGGCGATCGTCTTCACCAAGGGCGGCGGCATCTGGCTCGACGAAATGGCAAACATCGGCGCCGATGCGCTGGGCCTGGACTGGACCACCAACCTGGGCCGCGCCCGCGCCCTGGTGGGCGACCGCGTGGCGCTGCAGGGCAACCTCGATCCGGCGATCCTGTTCGCCGAGCCGGACCAGATCCGCGCCGAGGTGGAACGTTCGCTCACCGCCTACGGCGTGCCGTCGGCGGGTTCGGGCCACGTGTTCAACCTGGGCCACGGCATTTCGCAGTTCACGCCGCCGGAGTCGGTGAGCGCCATGGTGGAAGCGGTGCACAGTTTCAGCCGTCGCCAGCGCGCAGGCTGAAGCGCCGATCGGGGCGGTGCACAAGATGTCCACCCCGCGGCGCAGCAAAATCACACTTGTTCACAAGTTTCAAAAATGCAAGTCTGCGGGCTGTGGACAATTGGTCGAGTGAACGTAAACAGCAAGCTATTGAATACAAAGAGTTTTTCTCTGTTTACTTCGGTCGCTTGCTAATACGAAAGCATGTTTTCCCAGTAAAACCAGTGCTTTTCACTTCCTTGTTCACAAAGTTATCAACAGCATTGGTAGCTCAGCCATAAAAAGTCCCGTGTTTACCGAGACTTAGCAAAAGCTTCGCAGATTATTGTTTAAATCTTCATTACTTCCTTGCATGAGTTAGCACGGAAACGGAGGTTATGCACAATCATTGCAAAACGGGAATTCAATTGCTGTGGACTACTTTGACTAGCCTAAGTAATTGAAATTGCAGGGTTTATTTTTCTTGTATTTCCGTGCATCCATGCATGCTTTGACTTAACGTAAACTTCTCCACCGGTCAAGTCCTTCATTCTCCACAAAGTTTTCCACAGCTTTTGCCCAAAGGTTGAATTTGCCGCATTGCATCCTACAAATCGCACTCGATACGCCGCTGAACAGCGTGTTCGACTACGGCTGGCCCTACGAAGAAGGCCAGCTGCCGCAGGTCGGCCAGCTGGCACTGGTGAGCTTCGGGCGGCGCGAAGCGATGGGTTTGATCGTGGCAATCAAGGAGGAAACCGACGTCCCGCCGGAAAAGCTGAAGGATGCGCTGGCGGTGCGCAGCCAGCTGTCGCCCTTGTCGAAAGAGTGGCTGGCCCTGGCCGGTTTTGCGGCCGATTATTACCAGCGTCCGCTGGGCGAAGTGGCCTTGCCCGGCCTGCCGAAGAACCTGCGCATCCCGAAAACGGTGGCGCTCGACCGCGCACTGAAAAAGCTGGCCAAGCTCGACGCCGCCAACGATGCCACCCCGTCCGGCATGCCGCCGCTGAACCCGCAGCAGCGCGAGGCGGCCGATGCCATCGGCGGCGCGATCGGCTTCAAGCCCCTGCTGCTGTACGGCGTGACCGGCAGCGGCAAGACCGAGGTGTATTTGCAGGCCTGCGCCCAGGTGCTGGCGCGCGACCCGCAGGCACAGATCCTGATCCTGGTCCCCGAGATCAATCTGACGCCGCAACTCGAGGGGAATATCCGCGCGCGCTTCCCGGGCCTGGCCCTCGCCACGCTGCACAGCAGCCTGTCCGAGGGCGAGCGCATGCTGCACTGGCTGGCGGCGCACGGGGGCCAGGCCCGTATTGTCTTGGGCACGCGCCTGGCGATCCTGGCTTCGCTGCCGCACCTGAAACTGATCGTCATCGACGAGGAGCACGACCCCTCCTATAAACAGCAGGAAGGCCTGCGCTACTCGGCGCGCGACCTGGCCGTGTGGCGCGCGCACCAGCTGCGCATTCCCATCGTGCTCGGCTCGGCCACGCCTTCGCTGGAAAGCTGGCACCACGCGCAAACGGGCCGCTACCGCAAGCTCGAATTGCGCGAGCGCGCCGTGCGCGACGCCGTGCTGCCCACCGTGCGCCTGCTCGACATGGAGCGCGACAAGCCGAAGGAAGGTCTGACTTCCGGCCTGCTGGCCGCGCTGCGCCGGCGCCTGGAACGCGGGGAACAGTCGCTGCTGTTCCTCAACCGGCGCGGCTATGCGCCGGTGATCACCTGCGAATCCTGCGGCTGGATCAGCAACTGCACGCGCTGCACCTCGTTCATGGTGCTGCACAAGCCCGAGCACCGGCTGCGTTGCCACCACTGCAGCCTGGAGCTGCGCATCCCGCGCCATTGCCCGACCTGCGGCAACGTCGATTTGCAGCCCCTGGGGCGCGGCACCCAGCGCTTCGAGGAAGGGCTGGCGGCGATGTTCCCGGAAGCGCGCATCCTGCGCATCGACGCCGATTCCACGCGCAAGAAGGGCAGCGCCCAGGAAGCCTTCGACACCGTCCACCGGGGCGAGGTCGACATCCTGATCGGCACCCAGATGGTCGCCAAGGGCCACGACTTCAAGAAGCTGACCCTGGTCGGCATCCTGAACCCGGACACGGCGCTGTTCTCCCAGGACTACCGCGCCAGCGAGCGCCTGTTCGCCCAACTGATGCAGGTGGCGGGCCGCGCCGGGCGCGCCGGCCTGGCCTCGGAGGTGCTGATCCAGACCCGCTACGCCCAGCATCCGCTGTACGCGGCGGTGGTGAAGCACGACTACGACCGCTATGCCGGCAGCCTGCTGGAAGAGCGCCGGCAAGCGGCGCTGCCACCCTACATGTACCAGGCGCTGTTGCGCGCCGAGGCGCCGGAACTGGCCACCGCGATCGCCTTCCTGGAACAGGCGCGCGACATCCTGCCGACCGATGCCATCACCCTGAACGACCCGATCCCGATGACCATGACCCGGGTCTACAACGTCGACCGCGCCCAGCTGCTGGTGGAATCGAATTCGCGTCCGGCCCTGCAGGCCTTCCTGAAGGAGTGGGTGGCCTTGCTGCGCGCGCTGAAGACGCGTGTGCGCTGGTCGCTGGAAGTCGATCCGCTCGACATCTGAATGCGTTTGCGCTGCTGAAACGGCAAAAAAAGCGTAACCTCTCGGAGCCAGAACGACGAGGACAAGCATGAACAAAATGAATGTGGATGTGGCCGTGATCGGCACCGGCACCGCCGGCATGTCGGCCTACCGCGCCGCCCGCGCCGAAGGGGCGCGCGTGGTCGCCATCGAAAGCGGCCCTTACGGCACCACCTGCGCACGTGTCGGCTGCATGCCGAGCAAGCTCCTGATCGCCGCCGCCGACGCGGCCCACATGCTGGACCTGGCGCCGGGCTTCGGCGTGCACCCCGAGGGCAAGCGCATCGACGGGCGCGCCGTGATGGAACGCGTGCGCCGCGAGCGCGACCGCTTCGTCGGCTTCGTGCTCGAAAGCGTCGAGGGTTTTCCGGCGTCGGACAGGATCGTCGGGCGCGCCCGTTTCATCGGCCCGCACACGCTGCGCGTGGACGAGCATACCGAGATCGAAGCCAGGACGGTCGTGATCGCCACCGGCTCCACGCCGACCGTGCTGCCGCAACTGAAGGACGTCGGCCCCGGCATCGTCACCAGCGACGACGTGTTCTACTGGGACGATCTGCCAGGTTCGGTGGCGGTGATCGGCACCGGCGTGATCGGCCTGGAACTGGGCCAGGCGCTGACGCGGCTCGGCGTGCGCGTGAGCCTGTTCGCGCGCGGCGGCAGCGTCGCCCACCTGAGCGACCCCGAAGTGCTGCGCGCGGCCACGCGCACCTTGAGCCAGGACCTCGACCTGCGCTTCCAGACCGAAGTCGTGCGCGCAGAGCAGCAGGGCGAGGAAGTGTTGCTGACCACGCGCGACGCGCTCGGCAAGGAGACGAGCGAGCGCTTCCAGTACGTGCTGCTGGCCACCGGCCGCACGCCGAACGTGCACGGCATGGGGCTGGAAGAAACGGGGCTGGAGCTGCAGGCGAATGGCATTCCGGTGTTCGACAGCCGCACCATGCAATGCGGGAACAGCCACATCTTCATTGCCGGCGATGCCAACAACGAGCTGCCGCTGCTGGCCGAAGCGGCCGACCACGGCAAGATCGCCGGCGAGAACGCGGGGCGCTTCCCCGACATCCGCCCGGGATTGCGCCGCACGCCGCTGGCGATCGCGTTCACGGAGCCGAACATCGCCACCTGCGGCAAGAACTACAAGACCTTGTGCGAGGGCGGGCGGCCGAAGTTCGCCATCGGGCAGGTATCGTTCGAGAACCAGGGGCGCAGTCGGGTGATGTTGCAGAACAAGGGGATGCTGCGGGTGTATGCCGAGTACGGCACCTGCCGCTTCCTCGGCGCCGAGATGATCGCGCCGCGTGGGGAGAACATCAGCCATCTGCTGGCCTGGGCGGTGCAGGCGCGCTTGACGGTGCCGCAGATGCTGGAGATGCCGTTTTATCACCCGGTGATCGAGGAGGGCGTGCGCACGGCGCTGCGCGATTTGGCGGCGAACCTGGCGAAAGGGGTGAACCATACCGACCCAGCCGATTCGGAGCCGGGGACATAAGAATATCGGCGGCGTAACCCGTACGGTGGGCACTCCGTGCCCACGCGGTTACGTGCTCCCCCTTGCACCCGCTGCCGCAACAATTCGCTCCGCGGCCCCAATTCCGGCCACATACACGAACTAATCCCACTCCACCCGCTGCGCATGCACCGTCCCACCCCAATTCGCCGGATACACGCCCTCGCGCACATACCGGTGAAACGTCGAAAACGGCCACGCCGCCACGCTCCCGGCGTATCCGTGCTTGACCGGATTGAAATGGATGTAATCCACGTGCTTTTCAAAATCCCACTCGTCGCGAATCCTGTGCTCATGGAAGCGGCGATGCCAGATGCTCGCATCGCGGTGCTTGATGCGTGATGCCGACGGTTGCCAGCCATCGTCGAACTGGGTCGCGCATGAACGGGAGACCAGGCGTTTGATAAGCGCCCAGCGTGTCGAATAGTCGGCATCATCCGGCGGCAGGGTCCAGATGGTATGCAGGTGATCCGGCATCAGCACCCAGGCATCGATGTCGAAAGGGCGGCGTTGGCGCACTTCGATCAGGGCCGAGCGTAGGGCATTGCGGATGGGCGTTGTACAGAGAATGGGCCGGCGCCAGTACGACACCAGCGTGAAGAAATAGGTTTGGCCATCACGGGCGCGGCGGTAGCGGGACATGGTGGCGCGGATTGTAGGGTGCGCTCACCATCGCACGGGAGACATCATGGATGATCATTGAGACGCGTCAGCGAGATGAGGCCGGATCGACCGATCAGCCATTATCGCGACGCGTCGTTTCGCGTGGGCACGGAGTGCCCACCGTACGGGTGACGCCAACGTCTCCAGACACGCTAACTCAATTCAGGTAACTCGCATCCAGTTTCCCCTCGGCCGCCATCTGCCGCAGGATCCGCACCGTATCGATATCCGCCTCCTCATACGCCGACTTCTTGAAATCGTCGTACATCTTGTTGGCAGGATCGCTGTGCTCGCCGGTGCCGTCGTCGTATGCGAAACGCACATACAGCCGCGCCGAATCCGGCGCCTCGATGGTCATGGTCAGCAGCGACGCCTGGATCTCGCCCTGCGCCGGCACCTCATAGCGCACTTCCTGCAGCGGGGTCAGGATCACGGTGTCGTGCACCACCAAATCGCCATAGCGCAGGCGGCGCTGGAAGCTGCCGCTTTCGCGTTCGCCGATCTCGCACTCGTCCAGGTGCGGCACGAACAGTTTCGGCGACTCGGCGCGGATGACCAGGCCGCGCCACAGCTGTTCGCGGGTGATCGTGTCGATCAGCGGGTTGAGCGGGTCGTTAATTTCGATCAGGTGTTCAAATTTCATTGTTGTCAGCTCGTAGCAATGGGCGCGGGGCGCGATGGGGCGATGGTAACCGATCGCGCAGGAAGCAGCCCATATGCCGCCGACATACCGGAATTCAACCTGCGCGCCCCGGCCAATGCGCCAGCGTTGCAGATTTGCACAGCAAGATTGCCGGATCGCCCAGGCCGCTCCCGGGAAGCGGCCAGAAAGCGCCAAGTTCGCCGCGCACAGCCGCGCCGGCTTCGCTACAATACCCGGCTGACCTCAAGAGTAATTCCCATGTCCAATGCACCAAAGTTCGGCCTGAACGGGCCGCAAAGCGAAGCCGTGCTCTATCTCGACGGCCCCTGCCTGGTGCTGGCCGGCGCCGGCTCGGGCAAGACGCGGGTAATCACCCAGAAGATCGCGTACATGATCGAGCATTGCGGCTACGATCCGCGCACGATCGCCGCGCTCACCTTCACCAACAAGGCCGCGCTCGAGATGCAGGAGCGGATCGCCAAGCTGCTGAAACAGCCGAAGCAGGCCAAGCAGCTGACCGTCTCGACCTTCCACTCGCTGGGCGTGAAGATCCTGCGCCAGGAAGCGGCCGGCGTCGGCCTGAAGGACAAGTTTTCCATCATGGACAGCGACGATTGCTACACCATCGTCTCCGACCTCGCCCTCACCACTGACAAGCAGGAAATCCGCCGCATCCAGAACGCCATCTCGCTGTGGAAGAACGGCCTGGTCGACCCGGACGACGCCATCAAACAAGCCAAGGACGAGGAAGAAGCCCAGGCCGGCCGCGTCTACCGTAGCTACGTGGCGACCCTGCAGGCCTACCAGGCGGTCGACTTCGACGATTTGATCCGCCTGCCGGTGGAGCTGTTCCGGAACAATGACCCGATCCGCGACCGCTGGCAGCGCCGCCTGCGCTACCTGTTGATGGACGAGTACCAGGACACGAATACCTGCCAGTACGAGCTGGTGAAACTGCTGGTCACCGGCATCGGCAAGAAGCCGATGTTCACGGCCGTCGGCGACGACGACCAGGCCATCTACGCCTGGCGCGGCGCCTCGGTCGAGAACCTGAAGACGCTGCAGGTCGACTTCCCGGATTTACGCGTCATCAAGCTCGAACAGAACTACCGCTCCACTACGCGCATCCTGCAGGCGGCGAATGCCGTCATCGGCAATAACCCTAAGCTGTTCGAGAAGTCGCTCTGGTCGGAACACGGCCTGGGTGAGCCGATCAAGGTGATGGGCATGCAGAACGACGACCAGGAAGCCGACCAGGTGGCGATCATGATCTCGGCCGACCACTTCCAGCGCAAGAACAAGTGGTCGGACTACGCGATCCTCTACCGCGGCAACCACCAGGCGCGCGTGATGGAGCAGGCGCTGCGCAAGGAGCGCATTCCCTACACCATGTCCGGCGGCCAGAGCTTTTTTGATAAAGCCGAGATCAAGGACATCATTGCCTACCTGCGCCTGATCGCTAACCAGGACGACGACCCGGCCTTCATCCGCGCCGTCACCACGCCCAAGCGCGGGGTCGGCATGGCGACCCTGGAAGTGCTGGGCGAATTCTCGCGCCAGTGGAACTGCTCGCTGTTCGAGGCCGCCGGCAAAGGCGGCATCGAAGCCAAGCTGCAGGACCGCCAGCTGCACCCGCTGCGCGACTTCTGCCGCTTCATCGACGACCTCGAAGACCGCGCCACGCGCCCGGGTCCGTCGGGCAGCGGCGACAACGCCGCCGAGGTGCTCGACGACATGATGAAGGAGATGAACTACGAGCACTACTTGTACGAGAATTTCGACGACCGTGCGGCGCAGGGCAAGTGGCAGAACGTGCTGGAGTTCACCAACTGGCTGAAGGAACGCGGCCGCGGCGGGCGTGACCGTGATGGCGAGGAAAAGAACCTGCTGGAGTTGACGCAGATGGTGGCGCTGATGTCCATGCTGGAAGGCCAGGACGAAACGCCGGACGCCGTGCGCATGTCGACCCTGCATGCCTCGAAGGGGCTGGAATATCCGCACGTGTTCCTGGTGGGCGTGGAAGAGGGCATCCTGCCGCACAAGGGCGACCCGGACGACCCGATCGAGAAGATCGCCGCGCGCATCCAGGAAGAGCGGCGCCTGATGTACGTGGGGATCACGCGCGCCCAGCGCACGCTGCAGATCACCTGGTGCAAGAAGAGGAAGCGCGCCGGGGAGCTGGTGCACTGCGACCCGTCGCGCTTCATCAAGGAGATGGCGCTGGACGAAGGCGATGCCCCGCCGAAGGAAAGCGAAATCATCAGCCCGAAGGACCGGCTGGCCAGTTTGAAGGCCTTGCTGGCGACGCCGAAGCCGGATGCGCCGAATCCGGTGGCGTGACCTTTAGCGCTACCTGTACGGTGGGGCTTTAGAGGCCCCCGGCCTCTAAAGCCCCACCGTACGAACACCGCCCGCCAACAGGCATAATGCCGCTCTCATTCAATCAGCCGGAAACAGGAACCCCCGTGGACCACGAAGACCGTTTTGTCGACATCGAAATCAAGCTCGCGCAGCAGGAAGACCTGGTCGATTCCCTGAACGGGATCGTCTACCAGCAGGCGCGCAAGATCGACCAGCTCGAAGCCATGATCGCCAAGCTGGCCGAGCACATCCGCAATTTGCAGGAAGCGGGGCAGAACCCGATCAACGAGCGTCCGCCGCACTACTAATCTGGTGGGTTCGAGCCGCACGCGGACCCACCCACCCTAGGCAGCGAGCCAGCTGCCCAGGCGCTTGCCCAGGCAGAGTAAGGTCAATGTCGGCGGCAAGCCCCAGGGTTCGGGAATCACCGAGGCGTCGCATACGAACAAGCCCGGTGTCGGCGTCTGCAAATCCGCATCCACGCCATCCCCGATACGCACGCTGCCGCCCGGGTGCGCGGCAAAATGCCAGGACTTGAAGATGTGGTGCGCGCCCGCCTCGCGCAGGACCGCCTTCGCCATGCCGACGCCATGCGCCAGCTTCCTGCGGTCGCTCGCCTGCAGCGTCTTGTCGGCCCAGCGCGGACCGACGCTGCCGCCGATCTCGTCGCGGATCTTGACCATCATCGACAGCGTGCGCCGGTGCGCGAACAAACGGTCGACCCTACCCACCTGCGTCGCGAACGCCGCATACATCGGTTGCGGCAGGGTCAGGTCGGCCAGCGCGATGCCCTCGTCGTGCAGGCTCAAGCCAGCCGTCATCGGCACTTCGGCGCCGCCGTCGATGTCGTCCACGCTGCCCATCACCGCCACCACCGGATCGCTGAAGAAGGGTACGCGGCGCAGCCCGAGTCCGGATGCGTGCAGGATGCGCGGGCTGCCCAATCCACCCGCCGCCAACACCACGATGGACGCTGCAATCGTCCGCACTGCGCCGCCGATCTGCGCTTCCACACCGGTGGTGCGGCCATTTTCCACCAGCACGCGCAGGACGCGGGCCTGGTCGGCCAGCGTGGCGCCGTCGCGGCAGGCATCGTCGATGAAGTCGCGCGCCGTCCACTTGGCGCCGTAGGGGCAGCCGTAGACGCAGCGCCAGCAGCCGCTGCGGCAGGCAGCGGGGCGGATCATCTTGTCGAGCTTGTGCCAGTCGAGCGCCAGGGCGCGTGCCGCCGTCATCATGCGCGCGGCCATCGGGCCGACCAGGGCGTCGGGCAGGGCGCCATCGGCAGTTCGGCGCGCAATGCGTTCAGGGCCGGGGCCAGGTCGATGCCGTGGCGTTCGAACATGGCTCGCGGCGGCGGGGCGGCGGTGGCGAAGTTGATGGCCGAGCTGCCGCCGAGGGTGATGCCGCCCACCAGCAGCGAGGCGTCGCGGTGCAGGTAGGCGCCCTTGCCGGGCACGGCGGCCATCGCCGCCATCTGGGTGACCGTGCCTGTCAGCGGGGCGGCGCTGCCCTGTTCCAGCACCAGCACGCGCATGCCTGAACGGGCCAGTTCGCGCGCCGTGCTGGCGCCACCGGGGCCGCTGCCGACGACGACGGCATCATACGAAGAGAGCAGAGTAGGAGGCATGAAGGAAGAAGGCGATGATGGAGGCGGATGCTAGCACGTCGGGCTGTTTGCATCGCCAGCGAGGGCGGCGACGCTGCCCTTTCAGCGTATTTTGTCTGTCTATACACGGTCCTGCGCGTTTGTTAGCACTTTGTTTCAGCGTGACGGTACGGCAACAAAGCCTGCTATGATCTTCCGCGCACCTGTCGCGCGGCGATCCCGCGGGCAGCCCAAGTCGAATTCGTGAGAGAGACAATGAAACGCCCAACCATGCTCATCATCGCGGCCAGCCTGGCCTTCGCCGGCACCGCTTTTGCCGCTCCTGCCGGTTCCGGCACTGCCCTGGATGCATCGAATCCCTTCGCCAAGCCCAGCACCCTGCCGTTCAATTACCCGGCCTTCGACAAGATCAAGGACGAGCACTTCGTCCCGGCCTTCGAAGCCGGCATGCGCGAGCAGCTGCGCGAAGTGGCCAGCATCGCCAACAACAAGGCCGCGCCGACCTTCGAGAACACCATCGTCGCGATGGAGCGCTCGGGCCAGATGCTGTCGCGCGTGGCGGCCGTGTTCTCGAACCTGCAGACCGCGAACACGAATGACCGCCTGAACGCCGTCGACAGCCAGATGTCGCCGAAGCTGGCCGCCCACGGCGACGCCATCTACCTGAACCCGAACCTGTTCAAGCGCGTCGAGACCCTGCACGCCAAGCGCGACAAGCTGGGCCTGGACGCCGAAGCCAAGCACCTGCTGGAGCGCTACTACAAGGAATTCGTGCGCGCCGGCGCCAAGCTCTCGAACGCCGACAAGGAAAAGCTGAAGGCCTATAACGGCCAGATCGCCTCGCTGCAATCGGAGTTCTCGCAGCGCGTGCTGAAGGAAGCCAATGCATCGGCGCTGGTGGTGAACACCCGCGAAGAATTGGCCGGTCTGTCGGACGCCGAGATCTCGGCCGCCGCCGCCGAAGCGAAAAAGCGCGGCATGGACGGCAAGTACGTCATCGCCATCGTCAACACCACGATCCAGCCGCCGCTGTCGAGCCTGACCAACCGCGCGGTGCGCGAGCGCCTGCAGGCCGCATCGATGGCCCGCGGCAGCCGCGGCGGCGAATTCGACAGCCGCGACCTGGTGCTGAAACTGGTCCGCCTGCGCGCCGAACGCGCCACCCTGCTGGGTTACCCGAACTACGCCGCCTATTCGCAGGAACTGGAAACGGCGAAGAACCCGGCCGCCGTCAATAAACTGCTGGCCGAGCTGGCCAAGCCGGCCGTGAACAACGCGAAGAAAGAAGCGGCCGAGATGCAGAAGATCGTCGACGCCGAGAAGGGCGGCTTCCAGATCGCCGCCCACGACTGGGCCTTCTACACCGACAAGGTGCGCGCGGCCCAGTACAACTTCGACGAAAGCCAGCTGCGTCCCTACTTCGAGATGAACAGCGTGCTGGTGAACGGCGTCTTCTTCGCCGCCACCAAGGAATACGGCATCACCTTCAAGGAGCGCAAGGACCTGCCGACCTATGACCCGGACGTGCGCACCTTCGACGTGATGGATGCCGACGGCAAGCAGCTGGCGATCTTCATCTTCGACCCGTATGCGCGCGCCAACAAGCAGGGCGGCGCCTGGATGAACGAGTACGTCTCGCAGTCGCACCTGCTGAACCGCCACCCGGTCGTGGCGAACCACCTGAACGTGCCGAAGCCGGCCGCCGGCGAGCCGACGCTGCTGACCTACGACGAAGTGCGCACCGCCTTCCACGAATTCGGCCACGCGCTGCACGGCATGTTCTCGGACGTGAAGTACCCGCACTTCTCGGGCACCAACGTGCCGCGCGACTTCGTCGAGTACCCGTCGCAGGTCAACGAGATGTGGGCGGCCTGGCCGGAAGTGCTGGCCAACTACGCCAAGCACCACAAGACCGGCGCGCCGATGCCGAAGGAGCTGCTGGATAAAGTGGTCGCCTCGAAGAAGTTCAACATGGGCTTCGTGACCACCGAATACCTGTCGGCCTCGCTGCTCGACCAGCGCTGGCACCAGCTGACCCCGGCCCAGATCCCGACCGACGTCCTCGCCTTCGAAGCCAAGGCATTGAAGGATGCCGGCGTCGACTTCGCACCGGTGCCGCCGCGCTACCGCACGACCTACTTCTCGCACTCGATGAACGGCGGCTACTCGGCCGGCTACTACGCCTACCTGTGGAGCGAAAAGCTCGACGCCGATACCGTGCAGTGGTTCACCGAGAACGGCGGCCTGTCGCGCAAGAACGGCGACCACTTCCGCAAGACCCTGCTGTCGCGCGGCGGCACGGCCGATGCGATGGACCTGTTCCGCAACTTCCGCGGGCGTGATCCGATCATCGAGCCGCTGCTCGAGCGTCGTGGTTTGACCGCGCAGTGATGGTTGGCGTTGGCGGTGTTTCAGCTTGTACCGCCAACAATGATCATCGTTCCGCGTGGGCACGGCGTGCCCACCGTACAGTCGCGGCTACCAGCCACAATGATTTCGCCGATAACGGTGACCGTAGGGTGGGCACTTCGTGGTGCTGGCATTTAGCCAGCCCCACTGCCCACGCGGAAGCCAGCATAGACAGAACCCCATTTTCACCGCACCACACTAGAAACAGAGACCCCATGAACCGTCCCCCACTCCTGCTGATCGCCGCCAGCGTCGCCGTCGCGAACCTGGCCTACGCCGCTCCTGCCTCGATGCTGGAAGCCTCGAACCCGTTCGCCAAGCCGAGCACCCTGCAGTACCAGTACCCGCCGTTCGACAAGATCAAGAACGAGCACTTCGCACCGGCGTTCGCCGAAGGCATGCGCCAGGAAGCGGCGGAGATGGAAGCGATCGCCAACAACAAGGCGGCGCCGACCTTCGAGAACACCATCGTCGCCATGGAACGTTCGGGCCGCCTGCTCGACCGCGTCGGCTCGGCCTTCGGCACCCTGCAAGGCTCCTACACCAACGACACCCTGCAAGCCCTGGCCAAGGAACTGGCGCCGAAACAGGCTGCCCACAATGACGCGATCCGCCTCAATCCCAAGCTGTACGCGCGCATCAAGGCGCTGTACGACAAGCGCGACAAGCTGAACCTGGACGCCGAATCGAAGTACCTGCTCGAGCGCTACCACACCGACTTCGTGCGCGCCGGTGCGCAATTGTCGGATGCCGACAAGCAGAAGCTGAAGGCGATGAACAGCCAGCTGGCCGCGCTGTCGACCCAGTTCGCCCAGAACGTGCTGAAGGAAGCCAATGCCTCGGCCCTGGTCGTGAACACCCGCGAAGAGCTGGCCGGCATGAGCGACAAGCAGATCGACGCCGCCGCCGCCGAAGGCAAGAAGCGCGGCCTGGACGGCAAGTTCGTGATCCCGGTCGTGAACACCACCCAGCAAGCCGGCCTGTCGGTGCTGACCAACCGCGCCACCCGCGAGAAGCTGCTGGCGGCATCGCTGGCGCGCGGTTCGCACGGCGGCGAGTTCGACAACCGCGACGTGGTCCTCAAGATCGCCAAGCTGCGCGCCGAACGCGCCGTGCTGCTGGGTTACCCGAACTACGCGGCCTACAACCTGGAAGACCAGACCGCGAAGACCACCGGCGCCGTCAACAGCCTGCTGGCCGAATTCGCCAAGCCGGCCGTGAACAACGCCAGGAAGGAAGCGGCCGAGATCCAGAAAGTGATCGACGCCGAAAAGGGTGGCTTCAAGGTCGCCGCCCACGACTGGAACTTCTACAGCGACAAGGTGCGCCAGCAGCGCTACGCCTTCGACGCCTCGCAGCTGCGGCCTTACTTCGAACTGAACCGCGTGCTGCAGGACGGCGTGTTCTTCGCCGCGAACAAGGAATTCGGCCTGACCTTCAAGGAACGCAAGGACCTGCCGACCTATGTGGAAGACGTGCGCACCTTCGACGTGTTCGACGCCGACGGCTCGCAACTGGCCATCTTCACCTTCGACCCCTACGCGCGCGCCAACAAGCGCGGCGGCGCCTGGGCGAATGCCCACGTCGGCCAGAGCAAGCTGCTGGGCACGAAGCCGGTCATCGCCAACAACCTGAACATCGCCAAGCCGGCTGCCGGCGAACCGACCCTGCTGACCTACGACGAAGTGCGCACCACCTTCCACGAGTTCGGCCACGCGCTGCACAGCATGTTCTCGGAAGTGAAATACCCGCGCCTGTCGCGCGTGCCGCGCGACTACGTCGAGTTCCCGTCGCAGGTGAACGAGATGTGGATGGCCTGGCCGGAAGTGCTGGCGAATTATGCCAAGCACTACCAGACTGGCGAACCGATGCCGAAGGAACTGCTCGACAAGGTGCAGGCTTCGCAGCAGTTCAACGAGGGTTACCGCACCACCGAGTACCTGGCCGCGTCGCTGCTCGACCAGGCCTGGCACCAGCTGACCCCGGCGCAGATCCCGACCGACGTGCTCGCCTTTGAAGCCGAGGCACTGAAGAAGGCCGGCGTCGACTTCGCCCCGGTGCCGCCGCGCTACCGCACGACCTACTTCTCGCACACCTTCTCGGGTGGCTACTCGGCTGGCTACTACGGCTACCTGTGGGCCGAGAAGCTGGACGCGGATACCGTCAACTGGTTCAAGGAACACGGCGGCCTGACCCGCAAGAACGGCGACCACTTCCGCAAGACCCTGCTGTCGCGCGGCGGTACGCTCGATGCGATGCAGATGTACCGCAACTTCAGCGGTCGTGATGCGCAGGTGCAGCCGTTGCTGGAGCGTCGTGGTTTGACGGGCGAGTAAGTTCGTCGATGCCGGCGCGGTCGTGATCGATCCGCCGGTAACGATCACCGCGTGGACACAGGTGTCCACCCTACAACGGCGATAACCGTAGGGTGGGCACTCGTGCCACCGTCTTTTTTCGTGCGTACGCACACCCCACCGCCCCCCGAATCCGGTGTATAAACACCCCGATTCCCACAACGACAAGATTCCCCAAGCGATGAGTGTTCAGTCCCTCCACGGTATTACTTTAGAATCGCTGTTAACCCGCCTGGTCGAGCACTACGGCTGGGACGGACTCGGCCGCCGGATCGATATCAACTGTTTCCAGAAAGATCCGAGCATCAAGTCGAGCCTGAAGTTTTTGCGCCGCACCCCTTGGGCGCGCGAAGAGGTCGAGAAGCTGTATCTCGAAACCCGCTTCCCCAACTAGCGAGAATGCCATGCTGAACGAAGATGAGAACGTGAGCGATCCGGACCTGAAAACACGCCTGAAGACCCTGCACCGCAGCCTGTCCGAAACTGGCGAGGTCGACGAGGAACTGCAGATGCTGCTGCGCCAGCTCGACGGCGACATCAAGCAGGTGCTGGAGCGCCGCGCCGACCAGGATCTCGACGCCAACACCTATGGCCTCGGTTCGCGCACCCAGGAACTGAGCGCCCGCTTCACCGCGCGCCACCCGAAGGTGGCGACCACGCTGAACGAACTCGGCAGCATCCTGTCGAACATGGGCATCTGAGCCGCTGAAGAGCGAGGCTGCTCAACCACAAGTCATTGAAATGTAAGCAATTTTCCAGGCAGGGAGCAGCCGATACAGGGGAATTCCGGTACAATGCCGGCCAATGAACTCCCCAGTCAATCTCTTCGCGAGCGTGCCCAAACGCTCCAGCCGCGCACCTGCCGCGCCTTTCCTGCCGATGACCCGTGCCGAAATGGACGCGCTCGGCTGGGATTCCTGCGACATCATCCTCGTCACCGGCGACGCCTACATCGACCATCCGAGCTTCGGCATGGCCCTGGTCGGGCGTCTGTTAGAGGCACAAGGCTACCGGGTCGGCATCATCAGCCAGCCGGACTGGACCTCGGTCGACCCGTTCCGCGCGCTGGGCAAGCCCAACCTGTACTGGGGCATCACCGCCGGCAACATGGACTCGATGGTCAACCGCTACACGGCCGACCGCAAGATCCGTTCCGACGACGCGTATACCCCGAACGCCGAGCCGAACAAGCGCCCGGACCGTGCCGTCACC
Source organism: Massilia sp. YIM B02769 (assembly GCF_030411995.1). Lineage (GTDB taxonomy): Bacteria > Pseudomonadota > Gammaproteobacteria > Burkholderiales > Burkholderiaceae_D > Telluria. The sequence goes on along the minus strand of NZ_JASNRC010000001.1, from coordinate 114,823 downwards.
GTGTATGCCCAGCGCGTGCGCGAAGCCTATCCCGGCGTGCCGGTCATCGTCGGCTCGATCGAGGCCTCGCTGCGCCGCATCGCCCACTACGATTACTGGTCCGATAAAGTGCGCCGCTCGGTGCTGTTCGAGTCGAAGGCCGATTTGCTGATCTTCGGTAACGCCGAACGCGCCCTGGTCGACGTCACGCGCCGCATTGCCGCGGGCGAGAACATCAAGAACATCCGCGATTTGCGCGGCACCGCCTTCCTGGTGCCGCAGGGCTGGCTGCCCGACGAAGAATGGTCGGTACACAATTCCACCCGCGTGGATGTGCCGGGCCGCATCGACAAGCAGCCGAACCCCTACGCGATGGCGCTGGAAGACCCGAAAGCCTGCGCGCTGGACAATGCCGCGCCGGAACCGGAAGTCAAACCGGTCATCATCATGACGCGCGAACAGCGCCAGGCCGCCGCCCGCGAAAAGGCGGCGAAGACCGTGGTACGCCTGCCGAGCTTCGAAACCGTCAGCGAAGACCCGGTGATGTATGCCCACGCCTCGCGTGTGTTTCACCTGGAATCGAACCCCGGTAATGCGCGCGCGCTGGTGCAGGCCCACGGCGACCGCGACGTCTGGCTGAACCCGCCGCCGCTGCCGCTGGCCATGGACGAGATGGACAACGTCTACGACCTGTCGTACGCGCGCGCCCCGCACCCGAGCTATGGCAAGGCCCACATCCCGGCCTGGGAAATGATCCGCTACTCGGTGAACATCATGCGCGGCTGCTTCGGCGGCTGCACCTTCTGCTCGATCACCGAGCACGAAGGCCGCATCATCCAGAGCCGCTCGGAGCCGTCGATCCTGCGCGAGATCGAGCTGATCCGCGACACGACCAAGAACTTCGCCGGCACGATTACCGACCTCGGCGGCCCGACCGCGAACATGTACCGCCTCGCCTGCAAGGAAAAGAGCATCGAGGAATCCTGCCGCCGCCTGTCCTGCGTGTACCCGACCATCTGCAGCAACCTGGGTACCGACCACAGCAAGCTGATCTCGCTGTACCGCAAGGCGCGCGCGATTCCCGGCGTGAAGAAGATCCTGATCGGTTCGGGACTGCGCTACGACCTGGCCGTACGCTCGCCTGAGTATGTGAAGGAACTGGTCACCCACCACGTGGGCGGCCTGCTGAAGATCGCGCCCGAGCACACCGAGCAGGGCACGCTGTCGAAGATGATGAAGCCGGGCATCGGCGCCTACGACGAGTTCAAGCGCATGTTCGAGAAGTACTCGATCGAGGCCGGCAAGAAGCAGTACCTGATTCCCTACTTTATCGCCGCCCACCCGGGTTCGACCGACGAGGACATGCTGAACCTGGCGCTGTGGCTGAAGAAGAACAACTTCAAGCTGGACCAGGTGCAGACCTTCACGCCGACGCCGATGGCGATGGCGACGACCATGTACCACAGCCGCAAGAATCCGCTGAAAAAGGTGACGGAAGATTCGGAAGTGGTGGAAACCGCGCGCAGCGGCAAGATGCGCAAGGCCCATAAAGCCTTCTTGCGCTGGCACCACCCGGAAAACTGGCCGATCCTGCGCGAGACGCTGACCAAGATGGGCCGCGGCGACCTGATCGGCAATGGCGAGCGCCACCTGGTGCCGGCCTGGCATCCGTCGGAAGAGGGCGCGGCGCCTGCCGTGCGCGAGACCGGCGCCCGGAATGCAGGCACCAAGGCCGGCACGACGGCAGGCGCGCGCCAGCCGGGTGCACGCCCGGCGGCGCCGGCGGCCAAGCGCGGCGGCATGCCGGCTGCGGTGCCGCCGCACCTGGCCGCGAATGCACGGCGCCAGCCCGAGCGTGCCCAGGCCGCCGGCCGCGCTGCGCCGGCCGCCGTGGAAAAGATGCGGCCGTCGATCCTGTCGACCATCAAGGCCAAGCCCAAGGCCGGACGCAAATAAGCCGACGCGTCAAGTCGAAGGGGCCGCAAAGGCCAGCCACGCAGCAATGCATGGCTGGCCTTTTTCATGCCCGTTGTGTATGCACGACATTGCATATGTCACATTCCCGGGCGCTCGCCCCGGACGATTCGAGACCTGCATCTAAAACAGTCAATCGTGCGTACATGACCGCTGAAAGACGGTAATATGATTCCTTTGGGAAATAATTGTTAGCAGTTTTATACTGTAACGTCGATAGATTTGATGTTTTCGTCGTGCTGACTCTCCCGCAAGGAACGCGCAGTGATCGATATCCATACCTATATGCTGGCGCTCGGCATCGGCAATATTTCGTTTGCCGTGCTGATGGTCGCATACATCCGCGACACCGAACCCAGCCCCGGCCTGCGTTTCTGGACCTGGGCGCGGCTGGTGGCCGGCACCACCCAGTTGCTGGCCTATGCCCGGCCCCAGCTGGGCGTGCCGGCGCTGGCCCTGGTCGAGCCGCTGGGCTGGTTCGTCGGCTGGGCGCTCGAGATCGCCGCGTACTGCACCTTCTTCGAAGTGCGCAACTGGAAGCGCGTCGTCGTGCCGATCGCCGGCCTGGCATTGCTGGCGGCCGCCTGCGTCGTGCCCCTGGCCGACGCCAGCTATGGCGATCTGATGGGGCTGATTGCCTGCGTGTTCGCGCTGTCGTCGATCTCGACCGCCAGCGTGCTGCTGAATCCGAAGTTGAAGAACCCGACCTTGTTGCAGCGGATCATAGGCCTGAACAATGGTGTGTTCGGGCTGGCGATCGGCAGCTGGGCGATCGGGGCCGCCATTCGTGGCGAGCTGAACATGGTCGAGACCGACGTCAACCAGCTGGCCGCCTATGTGTCCGGCTACATGCTGATGATCGTGAACGGCTTCGGCTTCCTGCTGATGTCGAAGCAGCGCAACGACGCCGTCATGAAGCGCCTGGCCACGTTCGACGACCTGACCGGCCTGCTGAACCGGCGCGCCTTCCTGGGCCGCGCCAATGAAGCGCGCCTGCTGGCGCTCAGGCAGCGCAAACCGATTGCGCTCCTGATGATCGACATCGACCACTTCAAGCGCCTCAACGACCGCTTCGGCCATGCCACCGGCGACGAAGCCCTGGTGCTGTTTGCGCGCACCGCCGGCGCTACCTTGCGCGAGCACGACACCATCGGCCGCATGGGCGGCGAGGAATTCGCCCTGGCGATGCCGGGCACCGACCTGGAAGGCGCGCTGCAGGCCGCGGAACGCCTGCGCCAGGCGACCATGGACATTGGCCTGCTCACTTGCGGCAACAGCTACCAGATGACGGTGAGTATCGGCGTGGTGGCGATTGAGGCGAACGAGGAGCTGCCGGCGGCACTGGCGCGCGCGGACCGGGCCTTGTACGAGGCCAAGCGGAATGGGCGCAATCGAGTGGAGTTGGGGAGTGCGGTGCGCCAGGTCGCGTGAATCTCTATTGCCTGAATTGATCGTGCCGCTCGATTAATCCTGGGCGGCGACGTAGGGTGGGCACCCCGTGCCCACGCGGAACGACGCGCTAAAGAAACGCTTGTGCAAGCGTTTGCCAATGATCAGGTGATCCGCGTCAAAGAGAGCAGCCACGGTGCATGCATCCGCGTGGGCACGGAGTGCCCACCGTACGGTCTCAGCCGCAGGCCACTATAAGCGCCAACATTTTCGGCGATGTAAACGAAAGAAGGGTCCGACGAATCGGACCTTTTTCCTTAATGCTGGCGGAGCGGACGGGGCTCGCCCACGTTCCGCGGGCCGCGGATTCCCTTGCAGGGGAATCCCTTCGAGCCCCGAACGCTCTCCCCGCAGGGGGAGAGCTTCTGCGCGGAAAAAGAAAAAGGTCCGACGAATCGGACCTTTTTCCTTGATGCTGGCGGAGCGGACGGGGCTCGAACCCGCGACCCCCGGCGTGACAGGCCGGTATTCTAACCAACTGAACTACCGCTCCGTTTTAACTGATCGGTTCTTCGTTTTCTGAAACTGAACTTGGTGGGCGCTGAGAGGCTCGAACTCCCGACCTAATCCTTGTAAGGGATCCGCTCTACCAACTGAGCTAAGCGCCCCGCTCACTTTATTCGTTTCGTCTGACGTTTGTCATTGCGTCTGAAGAGGCCCGAATCATAGCTAAGCCCTAGCGATTGCGCAAGGGTTTTTCTGAAAAATATGCAAAATACGTTTTTTTGCGTGAGCTGAGCCGTTGCCTTGGTTTTATGTCAATATCATCGCATCCCACCCCAGGAGAACCGTTTGGAAGCGTTCGATCCCCGCCAGTTCCTGACCCATCTGTTCCACGCGGCCCTGGCCGCCGTCGACCCCGGCCAACTGCTTGAACGGCACCTGCCGCCACCGCCGCGCGGACGCACGGTCGTGATCGGCGCCGGCAAGGCGGCCGCGCGCATGGCCGAGGCGGTCGAGGCGCACTGGCAGGGCGAACTGGAAGGCCTGGTGGTGACGCGCTATGCCCACGGCGCACCGACCCGCCACATCGAGGTGGTCGAGGCCGGCCACCCGGTGCCGGATGAAGCCGGCGTGCGCGCCGCCACCCGCATGCTGGAACTGGTGCAGGGCCTGACCGAAGACGACCTGGTGCTGTGCCTGATGTCCGGTGGCGGCTCGGCCCTGCTGTCGCTGCCGGCGCCCGGCATCACGCCTGAGGAAAAACGCAATATCAACCGCCAGCTGCTGCGCAGCGGCGCGCCGATCGGCGAAATGAACTGCGTACGGCGCCACCTGTCGGCGGTGAAGGGCGGGCGGCTGGCGCTGGCGTGTTGCCCGGCGCGGGTGCTGACGCTGGTGGTGTCGGACGTGCCCGGCGACGATCCGGCCGTGGTTGCCTCCGGCCCGACCGTGCCCGACGGCAGCAGCGGCGCCGATGCCCTGGCCATCCTGCAGAAATACGGCATCGCCGTGTCCGATGCGGCGCGCGCCGTGCTGGCCGACCCGGCCCTGGCGGCGCCCACACCCGACGACCCTCGCCTGGCGCGCAACGAGACGGTCGTCATCGCCACCGCGCAAGGCGCGCTCGATGCGGCGGCCGCGGCAGCCCGCGCAGCCGGGTTCACGCCCCTGGTCCTGTCGAACAGCATCGAAGGCGAGGCGCGCGAGGTGGCAATTGTCCACGCGGCCATTGCACGGCAAGTGATCGAACACGGCCAGCCCTCGCAAGCGCCCTGCGTGATCCTGTCCGGCGGCGAAACCTCGGTCACGGTGCGCGGGGAGGGCAAGGGAGGACGGAATGCCGAATTCCTGCTGGCGCTGGCCATCGCCCTGCGCGGCATCGCAAATGTGCACGCGATCGCCTGCGACACCGATGGCATCGACGGCACCGAGGACAACGCCGGTGCGCTGCTCGGCCCGGATACGCTGGCCCGTGCGGCGGCGAACGGCCTCGATCCTGCCGCCATGTTGCAGGATAACGATGGCTACAGCCTGTTTTCCGCACTCGGCGACCTGGTCGTCACGGGCCCGACGCGCACCAACGTCAACGATTTCCGCGCCATGGTAATTACGTCCGCCTAACACACTTGTTGTTATTTGACATCTGCATATGAATATTCACTTGATATTCGAAATCGTATAGCGAACAATCACGCCTTTGTTGGACGGCAACCTTAAGACATCAACAAGATGCGGGTGCCGCGGCGGGCAAACCGCCTCGCTGCTCAAACGAAGCGGCACATGGAGGAAAGAGTGGACATCGCGGTTTCACTACTCACGAAAGAACTATCATGATCAAGATGTCCAAGATGCATCGCCGCGTCGTGCAGGCACATGCCGCCATGCTGGCGCTGGCCGCCCTGCCGGCCCTGGCCCAGACCGATGCCGCCACGCCGGCCCCGGCTGCACAGACCGCGCCCGTGGCCGCACCCGTGGCCGCACCGGTCGCCGAGCTGCAGACCGTCACCGTGACGGCCCAGCGCCGCAGCGAGAACATCCGCGACGTGCCGCTGGCCGTGAGCGCCCTGCGCGGCGAGAAGCTCGACGTGCTGAACTCGAGCGGCCAGGACATCCGCCTGCTGGCCGGCAAGCTGCCGAGCCTGAACGTGGAATCGTCGAATGGCCGTACCTTCCCGCGCTTCTATATCCGCGGCTACGGCAACACCGACTTCAACATCTTCGCCTCGCAGCCGGTCTCGCTGATCTATGACGACGTGGTGCAGGAAAACCCGATCCTGAAAGGCTTCCCGATCTTCGACGTGGCCAACGTCGAGGTGCTGCGCGGCCCGCAGGGCACCCTGTTCGGCCGCAACACCCCGGCCGGCGTGGTGAAATTCGAATCCGAGAAGCCGCGCCTGGACAAGGTCGAGGGTTACTACAACGCCTCGATCGCCACCCACAAGACCGTGAACGTCGAAGGCGCCGTCAACGTGCCGCTGTCGGACACCGTCGCTATGCGCGTGTCGACCCTGCGCCAGCACCGCGACGACTACGTCAAGAACTACGCCGACCTGGCCCAGACCCAGTACCGCGGCAGCCTCGACGGCTACAACGAACACGCCGAGCGCGTGCAGTTCCTGTACAAGCCGAACGCGGCCTTCAACGCCCTGTTCAACATCCACCAGCGCAGCACTACCGGCAGCGCCCGCCTGTTCCGCGCCAACCTGATCCGCCAGGGCAGCAACGACATCGCCGACGGCCTCGACCTGGACCGCATTGTCACCAACGCGCTGAACGACCAGCGCCTGAGCACGCGCGGCGCCAACCTGCGCATGAGCTGGGACCTGGGCGACTACCGCCTGCACTCGGTCACCGGCTACGAGACCGTGGGCGAGTACTTTAGCCGCGGCGACATCGACGGCGGCATCCCGGCCGGCCCGGGCCGCATCCCGTTCCAGGTCGAAACCGCGAGCAACCTCGACCACCTGGAACAGTACAGCCAGGAATTCCGCATCGAGTCGCAGTACGCGGGTCCGCTGAACTGGCAGGCCGGCGTCTACTGGTTCGACGAAAGCGCCAGCGGCGGCAGCGACGGCTTCAACAGCGCCACCGGCGAGCGTATTTCCAGCCTCGTCAGCCACCAGGACAATACCGCCTGGGCCATGTTCGGCTCGGCCACCTACAAGCTGTCCCCGGTGTTCGACCTGCGCGCCGGCCTGCGCTACACCAAGGACGAGAAGGACTTCGCCACCGTGCGCGCCATCAACTCGCCGCAAGTGGGCGACACCTCGGTCAGCACCAGCAAGGGCAAGATCAGCTGGGACCTGAGCGGCACCTACAAGCTCACGCCTGACGTCAACGTGTACGGCCGCGTCGCCACCGGCTTCCGCGCCCCGAGTATCGCCGCCGCATCGGCGTCGGTGCCGATCACCGTGGCCGATGCCGAGACCATCACCTCGGTCGAAGCCGGCGTGAAGGCCGATTTGTTCGACCGCCGCGGCCGCGTCGCCTTCTCGGTCTACGACTACACGGTCAAGGACCAGCAGCTGACCGCCGTCGGCGGCGCCAGCAATGCCAACCAGTTGCTGAATGCCGACAAGACCAAGGGCCGCGGCGTCGAGCTCGACATCGAAGCCGCCGTCAGCCCGTCGCTGCGCCTGACCGCCAGCACCAGCTACAACTTCACGGAAATCCGCGACGCCGGCCTGGTCGTGGCCAGCTGCAGCTCGGCTTGCACGGTGCGTGATCCGGTTGCCGCCGCCGGCCGCGTTTTTGTGAACGGCAACATGCTGCCGCAGGCGCCGCGCTGGATCGTGAACGCCACCGCGCGCTACAGCGTGCCGGTGGGCGACGGCGAATTCTTTGCCTTCACCGACTGGTCCTACCGCAGCAAGGTCAACTTCTTCCTGTACGAGGCAGCCGAGTTCACCGGCAAGCCGCTGACCGAAGGCGGCCTGCGCCTGGGCTACACCTGGGCCAACGGCAAGTACGAAGCAGCCGTGTTCGGCCGTAACATCCTCGACGAACGCCGCATCACCGGCGCCATCGACTTCAACAACCTGACCGGTTTCACCAACGAACCGCGTACCTGGGGTGTGCAGTTCAAGGGTAACTTCTGATCTCAGCTTATTTTTGATTACAAGAACCTGACGTAGCACAAGGCCGCGAGCGATCGCGGCCTTTTTTATGCATGGTGGGAGGGCAAATATCTTGTCTTATGCACAAGGTAACTGATGTTGTCGCTTGATAATGAAACTGCGCCATATGTTATTTGCCGCACATACGAATGTGGCAAATATTCCATGTTTTTGTTAAGTCGAGCACAGAAACCGTTGTGAAAGTGCTGCACACGATTGGAAATTCCCTTCATGCATATTTACTCGGGAGTAGTCTTTCCAAGCCGCCAGTAGAGGGCAACTCCGGCAGGAGATGGCCGGAGACACATAAAACGAGGCATTTTTGCCTTGACGGAAAACTACACAAAAGGACGAACCATGAAGTCGATGCAATCGCTTTATCCGAGCCTGTTGAAAGTCACCGCTGCACTGGCCATTGTCGTGGGCCCGCTCCACGCCTCGGCCGCGGTACCGGAAGCCGTACCCGGTGCTGCCAAGGAAACGCAATACATCCTCCATACCGACCGCATGATCGTGAAGTACAAGGACGCGAAAGTCGTCAACGGCCGCGCCTTCGTGCCGGCCGTGACGGCGGCGCGCCAGTCGGTTGCCGACCGCGCCGGCCAGGACTACGGCGTCAAGCTGCAGGCCCTGCACGGCATCGCCACCGGCGCCAACGTCATGAAGCTGAGCCGCAAGCTGTCGCTCACGGAAGCCAGCGCACTGGCCAAGGAGATGATGGCGCGCGATCCGCAGATCGAATACGCGGAACCGGACCGCATCATGACCAAGATGATGACGCCGAACGATCCGCGCTACGCAGAGCAGTGGCACTACTTCGACACGACCGGCGGCCTGCGCCTGCCGGCCGCCTGGGATAATTCGACCGGCGCCGGCATCCGCGTGGCCGTCATCGACACCGGCTACCGTCCGCACGTCGACCTCTCCGGCCAGTTCCTGGCAGGCTACGACTTCATCTCCGACACCGCCGTTTCGAACGACGGCAACGGCCGCGACAGCGACGCTTCCGATCCGGGCGACGCCGTCACCGCCAACGCCTGCTATTCCGGTTCGCCGGCATCGAACTCGAGCTGGCACGGCACCCACGTGGCCGGCACCATCGCCGCCGCCACCAACAACGGCGTCGGCGTGGCCGGCGTCGCCTTCGGCGCCAAGATCGTGCCGGTGCGCGTGCTCGGCAAGTGCGGCGGCTACACCTCGGACATCGCCGACGCCATCGTCTGGTCCTCGGGCGGCAGCGTCAGCGGCGTGCCGAACATCGCGGCACGCGCCCACGTGATCAACATGTCGCTGGGCGGCGGCGGCGCCTGCGACACCACGACCCAGAACGCGATCAACAGCGCCCGCTCGCGCGGCACCGTCGTGATCGTCGCGGCCGGCAACGAGAACCAGAACGCCTCGAACGCCAGCCCGGCCAATTGCTCGGGCGTGGTGACCGTGGCGGCCACCACCAAGGCCGGGGGCCGCGCTTCCTACTCGAACTACGGCACCGTGGTCGACGTGGCGGCGCCTGGCGGCGGCACCGGCGGCGGCGTGCTGTCGACCCTGAACAGCGGCACCAATGCGCCAGGTTCGGACACCTACGCCTCCTACCAGGGCACCTCGATGGCGACCCCGCACGTGGCCGGCGTCGCTGCCCTGATGCTGGCGAAGAACGGCGCACTGACGCCTGACCAGATCGAGTCGAAGCTGAAGAGCACCGCGCGTGCCTTCCCGGCGACCTGCTCGGGTTGCGGCACCGGCATCGTCGACGCGGCAGCGGCCGTGGCTTCGGCTACTTCCGGCGGCGGCACCACGCCGACCGGCCCGACGATCGCGGAAAGCGAATCGAACAACACGATCGCCACCGCCGACGTCGTCAGCACCGCCAACACGACCGTGACCGGCAACATGGGTTCCAGCACCGACAGCGACTACTTCGTGGTCCAGCTGCCGGCCGGTAAAACCCTGACCGCCACCATGACCCCGGGTTCGTCGACCGCCGACTACGACCTGTACATCTACAACAGCTCGGGCACCCAGCTGGCGCTGAGCGAAAACGGCGCCGGTTCGGCCGATACCGCCTCGGTGGCGAATACCACCACCGCAACCGCCGCACGGTATGTGCGCGTCAAGTACTACAGCGGCGGTACAGGTGCGACCAACGGCAAGTACACGCTGCAGCTGGGCTGGTAATTTGTTCTGACACAGTCGAGTACCAAGGGTGAAAGACGCGCGGCGTGCCGCGCGTCTTTTTTTATTGGACGTACCACATACGTTCCGGTGGCATGCGGCCGCAACCGTACGGTGGGCACTCCGTGCCCACGCGGAACGATGCGTCATCGGCGACGATGCTGGTGATGCGAACAGACGCATGCTGATGAGCGTCCCAATGCGGACACGCAGCGTCTGCTCTCTTGGAGACGTCAACAACATGCATCCTGCCTGGCCAGCACCAGAGCCAACACCATGCGTCGTTCCGCGTGGGCACGGAGTGCCCACCGTACGGTTGACGTCCGTGGCAGCATCCGCGAAACATCCGTGGGCCTTGCACGGAACCGCAATTGACGAGATACTGTATGGAATGACAGTAGTCGGCCCCCGCCGCCGCCCGAGTGAACGCCCCCGCACGTAAAATCATCCATTGCGACTGCGACTGCTTCTACGCGTCGGTCGAGATGCGCGACGATCCGTCCTTGCGCGGCCGGCCGCTGGCCGTCGGTGGGCGCCAGGACCAGCGCGGCGTGGTGGCCACCTGCAACTACGAGGCGCGGCGCTACGGCATCCACTCGGCCATGGCCACGGCCCAGGCCGTCAAGCTGTGCCCGGACCTGCTGATCATTCCGCCGGCAATGGAGAAATACCGGATCGCCTCGCGTCAGATCATGGACATCTACCGCGACTACACGGACCTGGTCGAACCGCTGTCGCTGGACGAAGCCTACCTGGACGTGACCAACTCGCCGCACTGCAAGAACAGCGCGACCCTGATCGCCCAGGAAATCCGGCGCCGCATTTTCGAGACCGTCGGCATCACGGCCTCGGCCGGGGTGGCGCCGAACAAGTTCGTGGCGAAGATCGCCAGCGACTGGAACAAGCCCGACGGCCTGTTCCTGGTGCGCCCGGAAGAGGTGGATGCCTTTGTCGCGGCGCTGCCGGTGAAAAAACTGCACGGCGTCGGCAAGGTCACCGCCGCCAAGATGAACAACCTGGGCCTGCAGACCTGCGCCGATTTGCGCACCTGGAGCATGCAGAAGCTGCAGGAACACTTCGGCAGCTTCGGCGCGCGCCTGCATGACCTGTCGCGCGGCATCGACCACCGCGAGGTCAGTCCCGAGCGCGAGCGCAAGTCGATCAGCACCGAGGAAACCTACACGCCCGACATCCCGGACTTGCCGGGCTGCCTGGCGCTATTGCCGGATCTGCACGAACACCTGCTGGGCCGGATCAAACGCAACGCTGCCGAAAAATTCATCAACAAGCTGTTTGTGAAGATCAAGTTTTCGGACTTCCAGCAGACCACGGTGGAGTGTGTCGGCACCACGCCACACCTGCCGACCTTTGCCCGGCTGATGGAAATTGGCTGGGCGCGCGCCAGCCGTCCGGTACGCCTGCTGGGCGTCGGCGTGCGCCTGGGCGACACAGAACATGTCGAGCAGCTGAGCCTGTTTGACGAACATGCAACACATTGAAAAACCGTCTGTTGCCGGTCGAAAATAGGCCGGCTCCAGCGTGTAGAATGTCGTTCCCCTGAAATACTGAGACAACAGAAAGCAACTATGTGGTTCAAGAATCTTCAGATTTACCGCCTGCCCACCAACTGGGATTTCGCGCCTGAAAAAATGGAAGAGGCGCTGCAGTCGCAGGCCTTCACGCCGGCCAGCAGCAACGAATTGCTGCGCCAGGGCTGGGATGCACCGCGTCCGAACGGCAAGCTGGTCCACGTGGTCAACAAGCAGATGCTGATGATGCTGGGCACGGAAAAGAAGCTGCTGCCGAGCTCGGTCATCAACCAGGTGGCCAAGGCCAAGGCGGCCGAACTGGAAGAGCAGCAAGGTTTCCCGCCTGGTAAAAAGGCGATGAAGGAACTCAAGGAACGCGTGGCCGACGAACTGCTGCCGCGTGCCTTTACCATCCGCAGCAACACCTGGACCTGGATCGATCCGGTCAACGGCTGGCTCGTGATCGATGCCGCCAGCCCGGCCAAGGCCGACGAAGTCATCAAGCTGCTGCTCAAAGCCGTCGACCGCATGCCGCTGGAATCGCTGCGCGTGCAGCGTTCGCCGGTGGCCGTGATGACCGGCTGGCTGGAATCGGACGAAGCGCCGTACAACTTCACGATCGACCAGGACACCGAACTGCGCGCCACCGGCGAAAGCCGCGCCGCCGTGCGTTACGTGAAGCACTCGCTGGATCCGGAAGACATCCGCCGCCATATCGCCTCGGGCAAGCAGTGCACCCGCCTGGCCATGACCTGGAACAGCCGCGTGTCGTTCGTGCTGACCGAAACCCTGGCCATCAAGGGCGTCAAGCCGCTGGACGTGATCAAGGAAGGCGAAACCGTCACCTACAGCGACGACGAGCGTTTCGATAACGACATCGTGCTGATGACGGGCGAACTGTCGAAGATGCTGGCCGATGTGGTCGAGGCATTGGGCGGCGAAGCCAAGGCGTAAATGGTCGTAGGGTGGGTACTCGTACCCACCAAATGTGCCGCAGCATACCGCCACGGTCACCATGGCGATCGATCATGCGCCGATGTGGTGGGTACGAGTACCCACCCTACAAAAACGGACCCAAAAGGGTCCGTTTTGCTTTGCAGCGCGGCGATCACGACTTACTTCGTCGCCACTTCCTCGCTGGTTGCAGGCTCCTCGGCCTTGCCATCGGTATAGGTCGCACCCTGGCGATTCTCGTGCGGCGCCGGTTTGCCCGGCAGCGGCGGCAACGCCTTTGCCTTTTCCAGGTCGATACCGGCAACTTCCGCCACGCGGCGGCCGTAATCCTCATCGCAATGCCACAGGTGCCAGACCATGCGCAGCTGGATCACTTCCGGGCACTGCTTCAAGTCCCCGCCGACGTTGTTGACCAGGTCGTCACGCTCCCAGTCCTGGAAGGTGCGGTAGCGGTCGCCGGCCTGCTTGTAGTCGGCTGCGGTCGAGGTGGTCTGGTAACGGCCGAGGTGGCCTTCTACGTACTGGTGGTAGTCGCGCTGCGGTTTCGGCGCTTCCTGCAGGCCGCCCATCAGGCTCGGCTCGTAGTTGATGTGCTTGCTCTCGCCGCCATCGTCGACGTAGTACGCCATTTGCCCGTCGCGCTGGTTGGTCTTGGCGCGTGCGCGTTCCTGCGGGGCATTGATCGGCAGCTGCAAGTAATTGGGGCCAACGCGGTAGCGCTGGGTATCCGAATACGACAGGGTGCGGCCCTGCAGCATCTTGTCGTCCGAAAAATCGATGCCGTCGACCAGCACGCCGGTGCCGAAGGCCGACTGCTCGGTTTCGGCGAACACATTGTCCGGGTTCTTGTCGAGCACCATGCGGCCCGCCGGCAGCAGCGGGAACTGGTCTTCCGGCCAGCGCTTGGTGTCGTCCAGCGGGTCGAAGTCGAGCTCGGGATGCTCGCCGTCGGCCATGATCTGGATACAGAATTCCCATTCCGGATAGTCGCCGCGCTCGATCGCCTGGTACAGGTCGCGCGTGGCGTGGCTGGTGTCGTGGGCCTGGATCTCGGCCGCCTGTTGCGTGGTGAGGTTGCGCACGCCCTGGCGCGGCTCCCAGTGGAAGCGCACCAGATGGGCCACGCCCTCGTCGTTCACCAATTTATAGGTGTTGACGCCGGAACCTTCCATCTCGCGGTAGTTGGCCGGGATGCCCCATGGGCTCTTGACCCAGGTAACCATGTGCAGCGATTCGGGGTGATTCGCGATGAAATCGTAGAAGCGCCATGGCTCTTGCTGATTGGTCACCGGGTCGGGCTTGAAGGCGTGGATCATGTCCGGGAACTTGATCGCGTCGCGGATGAAGAAGACCTTCAGGTTGTTGCCGACCAGGTCCCAGTTGCCTTCGACGGTTTTCAGTTTCACCGCAAAGCCGCGCGGGTCGCGTGCCGTTTCCGGGGATTCCTTGCCGCCGATCACGGTCGAGAAGCGCACGAAAGTCGGGGTCTGGACGCCGACTTCGGTGAGTACCTTGGCGCGCGTGTACTTGGAGGCCGGTTCGTCACCGATCTTGCCGTAGGCCTCGAAGTAGCCATGGGCGCCGGTGCCGCGCGCATGCACCACGCGTTCCGGGATGCGTTCGCGGTCGAAGTGGGTGATCTTTTCGATGAACTGGTAATTCTCGAGCGTGGCCGGGCCGCGCTCGCCGACAGAGCGCAGCGACTGGTTGTCGCGCACGGGATGGCCCTGGCGCGTGGTCAGGATGGGGCGGTCTGACATGGGAAACTCTCCTCTCTGGTACACGGGAGAGAAAAGTATAGGAAGTTCTTTGGCAGGGCAGCGCCCGGCTGCCCTGCGGAAAAACGCAGCCTCTTACAGCGGCTGGAACACGCCGGCGGCGCGGTTTTTCGTGACGTTGTCCCAGGCAAACACCTGGCCATTCATCGCCACGTAGACGCCGGCCGGCAGGGTCTGCGCCGCGGCACAGGCGAAGCCGAGGTTGAAGAGGGCGTCGGAGTTCGCGATTTCGTAGGGAATCATGGCGCCGGTCAGGACGACGGTCTTGCCGAGCGGGGCAGCGCCGAGCACGCCGGCGGTTTCGCGCATGGTGTCGGTGCCGTGGACGATGACGATGGCTTTTTCAGGCGAGGCCTGGCAGGAGGCCAGGACGCGGGCGCGGTCGGCGTCCCCCATGTCGAGCGAGTCGAGCAGAGGCAGTACTTCGAGCTCGACCGGGACCGTCATGCGGGCACGGGAGATGACTGCCGGCAGGTGGCTGTCGGCAAAGCCGAGCACGCCGTTCAGTTCGTTGTAATGTTTGTCGAAGGTGCCGCCAGTGGCGATGATTCGTAAAGTCATATCGGTTTGTAAAGGCAGTGAAAAAAGGTGGCTCATGATAGCCGCAAACGATAGTGTATCCACATGTGACTGCGCTAGAATCAGCCGGATCGGATGAGTAGACTGATCTTTTTTACGGGCACTTGCTCAAGATAAAAATGAAAGCCGTTGCACCAGGAACCGTTATTTTTCACCGTCATCGCGGATATGGCGTGATCACCCACGTCAATCTCCTGACCGGGTGGATTTCCGCGCGTTTCGGCAACGAAGCGCGCACCCTCGACCTGAACTTGTCGAGCGACGAAGTACAACACGCGGACGGCGAACCGATCCTGTTCCGCCGCACCCCACCCGACCGCATGCCGCACGCGCGCCTGATGGCCGTGGTGCGCGAACTGCACAAGGCCGGTTACCAGAAGCTGTATCTGTATTCCTGGCCCAAGCCCTCCGGCCTGCACTGGCGCTGGCATTTGTTCACCGGCCAGCGCAACTGGATGCAGCGCTCCTGGCGCGAAGGCTGGTACGGCTCGGGCGCCGAGTACAACAACAATCCGGTGATGGGCTGGGGCGATTTGCCCGGCGCCACCACGGACGAGCTGATCCATGCGCTGGCGAAATTCGACCCGCAGGGGCTGGCCCAGGCGCTGGGGCGCGACGAGGATCACACGGCGTGGTTTGCCGATGTGTGCGATTTGCTGCTGCCGGGGTACATGTACAGTCTGAACATGGAGCGTCCCGCCGGTGGGGGATTGGTCGAGGCGCCGCCGGTGCCGGTTGTGCCGGTGCGGGCCGGGGTAAAACCGTATGCCGGGCCGGATATCGGCTGGCCGCCGGGCTGGGCCGGGTTGTGGACCGGCAGGCATGTGATGCCGGCGCGGCGGATCAAGCTGACGGGTGAGCCGGAGCTGGGTTGACGCTGGCCATTGGCCATTAGCCAATAGCAGTGAACCTGTAAGGTGGGCACCCTGTGCCCACGCGGAACGATGCATATTGTTGGCTATGCTCCAACATCGAAACTCGCCATCCATTAGCGCTTCTAAATGATCATTCGATACGTTTCGATTATCCGATTGTACGGGTGAAATGTGGCAAACCTTGCTCATCGTTCCGCGTGGGCACAGAGTGCCCACCCTACGTTGTCAGCGCCGCGGAATTTAGGATATTCGTCGGCGTGCCCGCCGCAAAGCACACGACATTCTCGAACGCCGCCCTGAAATACATCTCATAACTGTCCTGCTCGACATACCCCAGGTGCGGCGTCGCCAGCACCGTTGGAATCTTCAACAAGGCCGCATCCGGCGCCAGCGGCTCACTGGCAAACACATCCACCGCCGCTCCGCCAGGATACCCGCGCCGCAAAGCCTCTTCCAGCGCCCCTTCCGCCACCAGTTCCGCCCGGCTCGTGTTCACGAACAAGGCATCCGGCTTCATGCGCGCTAGATCCTGCGCAGTCACGATGCCACGGGTACTGTCGGCCAGCCGCAAATGCAGGCTCAACACATCCGCCTCCGCAAACAAGGCCTCGCGCGATGCCGCCGCAGTGAACCCATCCGCCACCGCCGCCGCCCGGCTGGCCTCGCTCCCCCACACCAACACTCGCATACCGAAGGCCCTGCCATACCCCGCCACCAGCTTGCCGATCTTGCCGTAACTCCAGAGTCCCAGCTTGCGCCCATGCAGCACCCGCCCCAGGCCATTCAACCGCGGATTGATCGACGCCGTCTGCCACAAGCCATCCTTCAGGTTATTCGCATACGGGACGATCTTGCGGCTGGCCGCCATGATCAGCGCCCAGGTCAGTTCAGCCGGCGCCACCGGCGAGCCGACGCCCTCGGCAATCGCGATCCCGCGCGCGGTGGCCGCCGCCACGTCGACATGCCCGCTGACCTTGCCCGTCTGCGAAATCAACTTCAGGTTCGGCAACCGGTTCAGCAAGGCCGCCGGCAAATGCGTGCGCTCGCGGATCAGCACCAGCGCATCGAAGGGCGCCAGCCGGATCGCCAGCTGACCCACCCCGCGCGCCGATGTATTGAACACTTTGACTTCGTGCCCGTCCAAAATTTTGTAACAGTCCAGACCGGGCACGGCGTTCTGGTAATCGTCAAGAATGGCAATTTTCATCGGAGTTGGCCGAAGTTATTGATGAGTACGTAAAGGAAGTACATGATCCCGAAGATTGAAAGTAGCCTACTACTTTAGTCAACTATATTTCCTACATTTTTCCGGCCGAGGACCTTGTGCATGGGATTCAGGGGTGTACAATCGCCCGAATATTAAGGGTTTGACAGCACGATCGTGTATATCACGCAGGCCCAGCAGCACCGTTCCACCCCAGCCTCGCCAACGAGGTTGTCGACACGACCGCCGTACCGCCGCGCTCCCATGCGAGCGAAGGGATTCCGAAGCGTAGTCCCTGGCCCCACGACGATGTGCCGGGACATGACCAGAATTCTTTATTGGAGGTACTCATGAACCAGCCCGTGATGAGCGGCGTCGCCGCCCTGAACGTCCCAGCTTACATCAACCATCAAAAGCTCATCAATTGGGTGGCAGACATTGCCGCCCTGACGAAGCCTGACGCCATCTACTGGTGCGACGGTTCCGAAGAAGAGTACGACCGCCTGTGCGCACAGATGGTCGATGCCGGCACGATGATCCGCCTGAACCCGGAAAAGCGTCCAAATTCCTACTTGGCCCATTCCGACCCGTCCGACGTGGCGCGCGTGGAAGACCGCACCTTCATCTGCTCAAGCACAAAAGAGCAGGCCGGCCCGACCAACAACTGGACCGACCCGGCCGAGATGCGCACCACCCTGAACGGCCTGTTCGACGGCTGCATGGCCGGCCGCACCATGTACGTGGTGCCGTTCTCGATGGGCCCGCTGGGTTCGCCGATCGCCCACATCGGCGTCGAGCTGTCCGACTCGCCTTATGTTGCCGTGAACATGCGCATCATGACGCGCATGGGCAAGGCCGTGTACGACGTGCTGGGCAACGATGGCGAGTTCGTGCCCTGCGTGCACAGCGTCGGCATGCCGTTGACCCCGGGCCAGCAGGACGTGCGCTGGCCGTGCAACAGCACCAAGTACATCGTCCATTACCCGGAAACCCGCGAAATCTGGTCCTTCGGCTCGGGCTATGGCGGCAACGCACTGCTGGGCAAGAAATGCTTCGCGCTGCGTATCGCCTCGAACATGGGCTACCAGGAAGCGCAGCAGGGCGGCACCGGCTGGCTGGCCGAACACATGCTGATCCTCGGCGTCGAGTCTCCGCAAGGCGACAAGAAATACGTCGCGGCCGCTTTCCCTTCGGCCTGCGGCAAGACCAACTTCGCCATGCTGATCCCGCCGACCTCCTTCGACGGCTGGAAAGTCACCACCATCGGCGACGACATCGCCTGGATCAAGCCGGGCGCGGACGGCAAGCTGTACGCGATCAACCCGGAAGCCGGCTACTTCGGCGTGGCCCCGGGCACCAACGACAAGACCAACTCGAACTGCATGTCTTCGCTGCGCGAGAACGTGATCTTCACCAACGTCGCGCTGACCGACGACGGCGACGTGTGGTGGGAGGGCATGACCAAGGAAGCCCCAAGCCACCTGATCGACTGGCAAGGCAAGGACTGGACCCCGGCCTCGGGCACCAAGGCCGCCCACCCGAACGCGCGCTTCACCGTGGCCGCCACCCAGAACCCGGTGATCGACCCGGCCTGGGACGATCCGGCCGGCGTGCCGATCTCGGCCTTCATCTTCGGCGGCCGCCGCTCGACCACCGTGCCGCTCGTCACCGAAGCGCGCGACTGGGTCGAAGGCGTGTACATGGCCGCGACCATGGGTTCGGAAACGACCGCCGCCGCCGCCGGCCAGATGGGCGTGGTGCGCCGCGATCCGCTCGCCATGCTGCCGTTCATCGGCTACAACATGAGCGACTACTTCCAGCACTGGCTGGACCTGGGCCGCAAAGTGGCCGAGAAGAACGGCGCCGCGCTGCCGAAGATCTTCTGCGTCAACTGGTTCCGTACCGACGAGCAGGGCAATTTCGTGTGGCCGGGCTACGGCGACAACATGCGCGTGCTGAAGTGGATCCTCGACCGTACGCAAGGCCAGGCCGGCGGCAGCGAACACTTGTTCGGCACCTCGCCGAATTACGGCGACCTGAACTGGGATGGCCTGGACTTCACCGAGGCCCAGTTCACGCAGATCACTTCGATCGACCAGGACGCCTGGCGCGAAGAGCTGAAATTGCACACCGAGCTGTTCGAGAAATTGTCCTACCACCTGCCGCAAGAGCTGGTGGCGGCCAAGCAGAAGCTGGAAAAGCAGCTGGGTTAAGAAGGTTCTGAGGAGGGGCGGCGCTGTGTGGCGCCGTCACGTGAAAGAGGGCAGGGCCGTATGGTCCTGCCCTTTTTTGTAGGGTGGGTTCTCGAACCCACCGGCATGGATGCGCAACGTTTCGGTGGGTTCGACACCCCACCCTACAATGCGTTCACTTCTGTCTTGTTGCCGCCGAAGTCATTGAAAATCCGCCGGTGCCGCGCATACGACGTCGCATCATCCCGCTCGTAATATCCCGCCACCCACTCCAGCAGGAAAGCGAGCTTGCTCTGCTGCGCCTCCATCGACGCATACTTGTGCGGCTCCCACGACCGGCTGCGATTGTTCGCCAGGCACACCTCCAGCCCCGGATGCATGAACACCAGCGCCGAGCAAAAGGGCAGCGCGGCTTCGACCAGGTCGCCATAGCAGCCTTCCGCGACCCAGCTTTCATTGCCTTCGACAAAAGCCAGCAGCTCCGCCCGCACCTGCTCAGGCGCACGCGGCACGGCGATCCGCCCCGGTTCCCAGACGATGGTGTCCAGGTCCAGGTGTACCAGGCCATGTTGCGCCGCCAGCGCCTGCGCCCGGTACGATTTGCCCGATCCCGAATTGCCCATGATGAGTACACGCATATTGCTCGATCCTGTTCCTAAGAAATATTAATATTAACGTGCATCGGTTTGCACATAACCGGAAGAGGAGACAGTGGATGGAGAAAATCATCTTGATCACGGGCGGCGGGCGCGGCATTGGCGCGGCGTGCGCGATCGAAGCGGCGCAGCGGAGATACCGGGTCTGTATCAGTTACCGGTCGGACGATGCTGCCGCTGCCGGCGTGGTCGACGCCATCACCACGGGCGGCGGTGCGGCGTTCGCAATCAAGGCCGACGTTGCCGATGAAGCGCAGGTCGAGGCGATGTTCCGGGCGATCGACGGGCGCTATGGACGGCTCGATGCCTTGGTCAACAATGCCGGCGTCCTGTCGCAGCAGATGCGTGTGGACCAGATGGACGCGGCGCGCATACAGCGCATCATGGCAACCAACATTGTGGGCAGCATGCTGTGCGCGCGCGAGGCCGTGCGGCGCATGTCCACCAGGCACGGTGGTGCGGGCGGCGGCATCGTGAATGTGTCGTCGCGCGCCGGGGTGCTGGGTGCCGCGGGGGAATACGTCGACTATGCGGCGTCGAAAGCGGCCATGGATGCGCTGACGATCGGCTTGTCGAAAGAAGTGGCCCTGGAGGGCATCCGCGTCAACGGCGTCCGTCCTGGCCTGATCCACACCGATATGCATGCCAGTGGCGGCGAACCCGGCCGTGTTGCGCGCCTGGCGGCGTCGGTGCCGATGGGGCGGGGAGGGCAGCCGGCCGAGGTGGCCCAGGCCGTGCTGTGGCTGCTGTCGGAGGCGGCGTCGTACACGACCGGCAGCTTCATCGACGTCTCGGGCGGGCGTTGACCCTGCTCAGCCGGCGCCGTAACCGACGCCGCGCGCCATCATCGCGGCAAAGACCGGGATCAGCGCAAACACGTGGAGCTCGATCAGCAGCCAACGGCGCAGCCTGGCGATTTCCGGCAGCGGCGGGACGAAGGCGGCGTTGGCCTTCAGGGACTTCTGCCAGGCCAGGATGCACATCGTCGGCTTGATCGAGATGAGCCCGACCACGGCAAAGGCGGCGATCTTGGCCCAGAAGGCGTGGTTGTGCAGGTAGAAATCGGGGCCCTTGGCGCCGAACCAGACGCGCACGAAACCGACGACCAGGATCGCCATCGCCAGCATGCCGTAGAAAAAGTCGAAGCGGCCCAGCAGTCTGACCGTTTGCGGGGACATGGTTGAGGACCGCATCAAGGCCAGCTCGGCGGCCAGCACGGCGGCGAGGCCGAAGACGATCAGGTGGTGGAAGATGGCAAGCAGGAGATCGGTCATGACAGGTGCTCGACAGTGAAGGTGTGTTCAATGTCTCCTTGTCTTGTCAGCGTGTCAAGGTAAAACCGGTGGGTTCAAGAACCCACCCTACAAAAGCCGCATCGAACGGTAGGGTGGGTTCTCGAACCCACCACAAACCCAATGGCCACGGCGCCAATGCAATGCAGTTGTAGGGTGGACTCCTGAGTCCACGCGGATTCGGCTGATGCGTCTCGGAGCGCTGTTATGGCTACTCAACCGTTGCACCGCGTGGACACAGGTGCCTTGCGCGGCCTGGCCCACCCTACAAAGGCGAGAGCGACGCGGGTATCATCCACGCAGAAATTAAAAAGGCAGAGCTGCAGCTCTGCCTTTTCACATGCAACCAACGCCGGTGCTTACTGCACCAGCAACGGCTTCAGGTACTTGCCCGTCACACTGTTCGGATTCTCCGCCACATCTTCCGGCGTACCCGTCGCGACGATCGTGCCGCCACCGGCGCCGCCTTCCGGCCCCAGGTCGACGATCCAGTCCGCCGTCTTGATCACGTCCAGGTTGTGCTCGATGATGGCGAGCGTGTTGCCCTGGTCGCGCAGGCGGTGGATCACCTTCAGCAGCAGGTCGATGTCGGCAAAGTGCAGGCCGGTGGTCGGCTCGTCCAGGATGTACAAGGTACGCCCGGTATCGCGCTTCGACAGTTCCAGCGACAGCTTCACGCGCTGCGCCTCACCGCCCGACAGCGTGGTCGCGCTCTGGCCCAGCTTGATGTAGCCCAGGCCCACGTCCAGCAGGGTCTGCAGCTTGCGCGCAATCACCGGCACCGGCTTGAAGAACTCGTGCGCATCCTCCACCGTCATCTCCAGCACTTCGGTGATGTTCTTGCCCTTGTACTGCACTTCCAGCGTTTCGCGGTTGTAGCGCTTGCCGTGGCAGACGTCGCAAGGCACGTACACGTCCGGCAGGAAGTGCATCTCGACCTTGATCACGCCATCGCCCTGGCAGGCTTCGCAGCGGCCGCCCTTCACGTTGAACGAGAAGCGGCCCGCGCTATAGCCACGCTCCTTGGCGGTCGGCACCGTCGCGAACAAATCGCGGATCGGGGTGAACACGCCGGTGTAGGTGGCCGGGTTCGAGCGCGGCGTGCGGCCGATCGGTGCCTGGTCGACGGAAATGACTTTATCGAAATGCTCCAGGCCGAAGATCGCATCGTGCGGCGCCGGTTCGGTCTGCGAGCCGTACAGGTGGCGCGACAGGGCCGGATACAGCGTGTCGTTGATCAGCGTCGATTTACCGGAACCCGACACACCCGTCACGCAGGTCATCAAACCGACCGGCAGCGTCAGGGTTTGCTTCTTCAGGTTGTTGCCGGTCGCATTCGTGATCACCAGCTGGCGCTCTTCATTCGCCGGGGTGCGCTTCTTCGGCACGTGGATCTTGCGGCGGCCGTCCAGGTACTGCGCGGTCACCGAATGCTCGTTGGCCATGATCTCGTCCAGCGTGCCTTCGGCAATGACCACGCCGCCATGCACGCCGGCGCCCGGACCCATGTCAACGATGTAGTCGGCGGTACGGATCGCGTCTTCGTCGTGCTCGACCACCAGCACGCTGTTGCCGATGTCGCGCAAATGCTTCAGCGTCGCGATCAGGCGGTCGTTGTCGCGCTGGTGCAGGCCGATCGACGGTTCATCCAGCACGTACATGACGCCGGTCAGGCCGGAACCGATCTGTGAGGCCAGACGGATACGCTGCGCCTCGCCGCCCGACAGGGTGTCGGCGCTGCGGTCCAGCGACAGGTAGTCCAGGCCGACGTTGTTCAGGAACTTCAGGCGTGCGGTAATTTCCTTGATTACGCGCTCGGCGATGTCGCGCTTGGCGCCGGTCAGCTCGAGCGACTCGAAATAGGCCAGCGTTTCGCGCAGCGGACGGTCCGACACTTCATAGATCGCGCGCTGCTGGGCGCCCTGGCCAATCTTCACGAAACGCGCTTCGGTACGCAGGCGCGCGCCTTCGCAGGCCGGGCATTTCTTTTCGTTGATGAACTTGGCCAGCTCTTCCTTGACCGCCATCGAATCGGTTTCGCGGTAGCGGCGCTGCAGGTTGTTCACCACGCCTTCGAAGGTGTGCTCGCGGATCACGGTGCGGCCGCGCTCGTTCACATAGGTGAACGGAATCGAGGTCTTGCCGGAGCCGAACATCACGGCTTCCTGGGCAGTCTTCGGCAACTTTTCGAACGGCGTGTCGAGGTCGAAGTCGTAGTAGGCGGCCAGGTTCGACAGCATCTGGAAGTAGAACTGGTTGCGGCGGTCCCAGCCCTTCACGGCGCCCGAGGCCAGCGACAGGTTCGGGAAAGCAACGATGCGCTTCGGATCGAAGAACTCGATGTGGCCCAAGCCGTCGCACTCCGAGCAGGCGCCCATCGGGTTGTTGAACGAGAACAGGCGCGGCTCGAGTTCCTGCAGCGAGTAACCGCAGACGTTACAGGCGAACTTGTTCGAGAACACCGTTTCCTTCTCGGTGTCCATTTCGTAGGCAACAGCGCGGCCGTCGGCCAGACGCAATGCCGTCTCGAAGCTTTCGGCGACGCGCTGCTTGATTTCGGCATTCACTTTCACGCGGTCGATGACGACGTCGATCGAGTGCTTTTCGGTCTTTTTCAGCTTCGGCAGCTCGTCGATCTCGTAGATCTTGGCCGGATTCACGCCGCTCTGGATACGGAAGCGGACGAAGCCTTGCGCCTGCATCGACGCGAACAGATCGCCATGCTCGCCCTTGCGGCCGGCGACAACCGGCGCCAGGATCATCAGCTTGGTGCCTTCCGGCATGGCCAGCACGGCATCGACCATCTGCGACACGGTCTGGGCGGCGAGCGGCTCATGCGGGTGCTGCGGGCAGTAGGGCGTGCCGACGCGTGCGTACAGCAGACGCAGGTAGTCGTGGATTTCGGTCACGGTGCCCACCGTCGAACGCGGATTGTGCGAGGTGGCTTTCTGCTCGATGGAAATCGCCGGCGACAGGCCTTCGATCAGGTCGACGTCCGGCTTTTCCATCAACTGCAGGAACTGGCGCGCGTAGGCCGACAGCGACTCGACGTAGCGGCGCTGGCCTTCGGCGTACAGGGTGTCGAAGGCGAGCGAAGACTTGCCCGAGCCCGACAGGCCGGTGATGACGATCAGCTTGTTGCGCGGCAGGTCGAGATTGATGTTCTTCAGATTGTGCGTGCGGGCACCACGAATACGAATTTCTTCCATTAGTTTTTTGGCAGGCTTTCTATAAGTTTGTGCAGGCCGCGCACGATACTGTCGCGTTGGGCGGGCCAATCGAGGGGAATCTGCTAGTTTAGCGCTTTTTTGCTGCGGCTGTACGTTTATCCAGTGGTGGTGTACCAGCGATGGCAAGCTGGCATATCGCACTGGCAAGTACTTCCTAACGCACGCGACCGGTTGGGATGCATATGTGCCGTTTCAAGGGGGCTTCAATGGCAAACCGTTCAGAATCAGAAAAAAAATTTTGATAACGCCTGTACTGGGGCACGCGGCTATGCCCCGTAGGGTGGACGGGTCTCCCGTCCACGCGCTCAACCACAATGTCTGAACCACGACCTGATCGCACACCTCAAATCTGTTTGTCGGACCCCAAAAAATCCTCTTTAACTCAGGCGGTAACAGCCCCATAATAGCGAGCTGCATCACCCCAGTTCCCTGGCGCCTAGTCATCAAGCAGAGCCAGGGCTCACACATCCTGAAGGAGTCACACCATGGCATCAGTCAACAAGGTCATCATCGTCGGTAACCTCGGCCGCGATCCGGAAATCCGCTACATGCCGAGCGGCGACGCCATCGCGAACATCGCGGTCGCCACGTCGTTCAAGTCGAAGGACCGCAACACCGGCGAACAAAAAGAGCTGACCGAATGGCACCGCATCTCGTTCTTCGGCCGCCTGGCTGAAATCGTCGGCCAGTACCTGAAAAAAGGTTCGTCGGTCTACGTCGAAGGCCGCCTGCAAACCCGCAAGTACACCGACAAGGACGGCATCGAGCGCTACGCAACCGACATCGTCGCCGAAAACATGCAGATGCTGGGCGGTCGCCAGGGCATGGGCGGCGGCAGCGACATGGGCATGGACGACGGCGGCGGCTACGACGCGCCACAGCGCCCAGCTCCACGCCAGGCGCCTCCGGCACCGGCAGCCCGTCCGCAGCCTCAGCGTCCGGCACCGAACTTCTCGGATATGGACGACGATATTCCGTTCTAATCCAAATTTCTTGCAAAGAAAACAAAGCCTGCAGTCACGTGACTGCAGGCTTTTTTCTTGCCCACTGAGCAAAAACACAACAGACCAGCTCTTCGGCTGAGCTGGCACAATGCCTCCCGTCCGTGTACCATGCGAGCTTGGGTGCGCTTCTTTCTCTCCGAAAGAACGTTAAACGGGAAGCCGGTGAATCTGCCAATGAATTGAGCAGCCATTCCGGCGCAGCCCCCGCTGCTGTAAGCCTGACGACTCCGTCACACGCCACTGCGCTTTGCGCGGGAAGGCACGGGGAAGGATGAAGGCGAGCCAGAATACCGGCCCGAATCGCCAGCATCATTCCCCGGGGTGACGGGAAGCCGATGTCGACCGGTTTCGCGTATCCATTCCCGAGCCTCGTCGTCCGTCCGCTCATCTCCCCGCATGGTGCATTTATCGACCATTCGACGGGAGGTTTCGAATGCACATCATGGAAGGCTTTTTGCCGCCGGCGCACGCGCTCGGCTGGGCAGCCGCTTCCTTGCCTTTCCTGGCCTTTGGCCTGCACAGCGTCAAGCGCAGCCTGCAGGCGCATCCCGAGCGGCGCATGCTGCTGGGCGTGGCCGCCGCCTTTGCCTTTCTCTTGTCCGCGTTAAAACTGCCGTCGGTGACGGGCAGCTGCTCGCACCCCACCGGTGTCGGCTTCGGCGCCTTGTTGTTTGGTCCCGCGGCGATGGTGCCGGTCGGCTTCGTGGTGCTGCTGTTCCAGGCGCTGCTGCTGGCCCACGGCGGGCTGACCACGCTCGGCGCCAACGTGTTCTCGATGGCGGTCGTCGGCCCCTTCGTCGCTTACGGCGTGTTCCGCGCTGCTGCCGGCCTGAATGCCTCGCGCTCGGTGGCCGTGTTCCTGGCCGCCTGCCTGGGCGACCTTGCCACCTACGTTGTTACCTCGATCCAGCTGGCCTGGGCCTTCCCCGATGCGGTGGGCGGCTTTACTGCCTCGTTCCTGAAATTCGCCGGCATCTTCGGCCTGACCCAGGTGCCGATCGCCATCAGCGAAGGCTTGTTGACGGTGCTGGTGGTGAACGCGATGGCCCGCTTCAATGCGCACGAACTGCGCACGCTGCCGGTCATGCTGGCAGGGAGGAAGCGCGCATGAAGCCCCGTACCTGGATGACCTGGGCGGCCATCGTGCTGCTCACCGTGCTGCCGCTGTGGTTTGCCAGTGCGCCGCCGGCGGAACCTGGCGCCGAAGCGCCGGCCATGTTCGGCGGCGCCGACGAGCGCGCGCAGCAGGCCATCGGCACGGTGGCGCCGGACTACGAACCGTGGTTCGCGCCGGTCTTCGAACCGGCCAGCGGCGAGATCGCCTCGCTGTTGTTCGCGTTGCAGGCGGCGATTGGCGCCGGCGTGATCGGCTACTGGCTCGGCATGTCGGTGGCGCGCGAACGTGCTCGCCGCGAAGCCAAGCACACGGAATCGCATGCTGATTGAAACGGCGGCCTATGCCAGCCGCTGGCGCCAGGTAGCGCCGTCGGCCAAGGCGCTGTTCGCGCTGGCCGGCGTCGGCGCGGCCTGGCTCGCGCACAGCCCGGCCGTGCTGGCCGCATTGGTTGCGCTGCTGGCGCTGGCCGCGCTGTTCGGTGCGCGCATCGCGTTGCGCAGCTTCCTCGGCCTGATTGCCGCGCCGCTCGGCTTCCTGCTGCTGTCCTGTCTGGCGATGCTGGCCGGGCTGGACGCGCATGGACACTGGGGTTGGCACGGTGCGCCGTTTGAACTGGTGGCGCGCACGGCCTTGCGTTCGCTGGCCGTGCTGGCCGCGCTGCTGGGCCTGGTCCTCACCACGCCGCTGCCAGACTTGATTTCCCTGCTGCGCCGCCTGCATACCCCGGAACTCCTGCTCGATTTGATGGTGCTGTGCTACCGCATGCTGTTCGTGCTGCGCCAGGCCTGGGACGACGGCGTCAGCGCCCAGCGCGCGCGCCTGGGTTACCAGGGGTGGCGCCATGCCTGGCGTTCGATGGGCCTGTTGGCCGGCCAACTGGCGGTGCAGGTGTGGCAGCGCAGCGCGGCCCTGCAGATGGCGGCCGACGCGCGCGGTTACGCGGGCACGCTGCGCTTCCTGCCGGCGGTCTTTCCTCAGGCACGCCGCCAGAACCTGCGCGCTGCGCTGGCCGGTGCGCTGCTGCTGGCATTGGCCGCAGGAGACCGCCTGTGGTGACGCCTCTGCTCTCGCTGGATGCGGTCGACCACGTGTTCGCCGACGGTAGCCATGGCTTGCGCGGCTGCAGTCTGGGGCTGGAGCGCGGCCTGCGCCACGCGCTGCTCGGCGCGAACGGCGCCGGCAAGACCACGCTGCTTCAGCACCTGAACGGCCTGCTGCGCCCGAGCGCCGGCACGCTGCGCCGGGATGGCCAGCCTTTCGACTACAGCCGCGCGGGCATGGCCGAGCTGCGTCGCCGCGTCGGCCTGGTGTTCCAGAATCCGGACCGCCAGCTGTTCTCGGCCCAGGTCGAGGAAGACGTGTCGTTCGGTCCGCTGAACCTGGGCCTGGACACCGGTACCGTGCGTGCACGGGTGGCGTCCGCGCTGGAAGCGGTCGGCTTGCAGGGGCAGGGCGGCCGCGCCGTGCACCACCTGAGCTTTGGCCAGAAGAAGCGCGTCTGCATCGCCGGCGTGCTGGCGATGGAACCCGAGGTGCTGCTGCTCGACGAACCGATGGCCGGCCTCGACGCCGCCATGCAGGTGGAGCTGGAAGCGCTGCTCGACCGCCTGGCCGCGCGCGGCGTCACCGTGCTGCTGTCCACGCACGATGTCGATTTCGCCTACCGCTGGGCCGACCGCATCCACCTGATGGCGGCGGGCAGCTGCATCGCTTCCGGCCCTGCCTACCAGGTGGTGCGCCAGCAGGACGCACTGCGTGCCGCCGGCCAGCGCACACCGAGCGCGCTGGCCCTGCACACGCTGCTGGCCGAACGCGGCGTGCTGGCAGGCGACCACCATCCGCGCAGCGTGGAGGCGGTGCTGGACGCACTGCGTGCGCTGCCCACCATTCATTCAGGAGCACCAAGCACATGACGGCAGCATCGATGGGCACAATCGGCAAGATCTGGTTCGTGGGCGCCGGCCCGGGCGACCCGGAACTCATCACGGTCAAGGGCCAGAAACTGCTGGCGCAGGCCGGCGCGGTGCTGTTCGCCGGTTCCCTGGTCGACCGCGCCGCCACCATGTGGGCGCCGGAGGGCTGCACGATCCGCGACTCGAAAGACATGACGCTGGAAGAGATGACCGCCTGGCTGATCGAGCAGGCGGCGCTGCACGCCACCGTGGTGCGCCTGCAGACCGGCGACCCCGGCCTGTACGGCGCGCTGATCGAAATGGCGCGCCCGCTGGTAGACGCCGGCATCGAATGGGCCGTGGTGCCGGGCGTGTCCTCGGCGATGGCCTCGATGGCGGCCGCCGGCGAATCGATGACCCTGCCCGAGGTGACGCAGACCGTGATCCTCACGCGCGTCGAGGGCCGCACGCCGATGCCCGAGGGCGAAGACCTGGCCAGCCTGGCGGCGCACCGCACCACCATCTGCATCTTCCTGTCGATCACGCTGCTGCACAAGGTCGAGACGGCCCTGCGCGCGGCCGGCTGGCCCGAAGACGCGCCGATGCTGGTGGTGCACAAGGCTAGCTGGCCCGGCGAACAGAAGATCCTGCGCGGCACGCTGGCCGACATCAAGGCGCGCTGCCGCGAGGCTGGCGTGGCGAGCCAGGCGATGATCGTCGCCAGCCCGACGCTCGGCGCCCTGCACTGGGAAACCCTGGTGCGCTCCAAGCTGTACGACCCCACATTCACCCACCGATTCAGAAAGGCCAGCGCATGAACGCGGCGACCATGATGCATTCCCCTCTGACTCCGATGCCTGGCATCGGCGACACCATCCTCATCGTCGGCCACGGCTCGCGCGAGGACTCCGGCAACCAGGAGATCCGCGACTTTACCGAGCAGTGGCGCGCCCAGCGCCCGGACTGGCGCATCGAGCTGTGCTTCATCGAGTTCGCGCCGCCCGAGATGAACGCGGCCTTGCTGAATGCCGCACGCACGTCGCGCCGGGTGCTGGTGGTGCCGCTGATCCTGAACGCGGCCGGCCACGTGAAAATGGAGATTCCGGAAGCGGTGGAGGGTGCGCGCGCCGCCTGTCCGCAGACCGAGATTTTGCTGGCGCCGCACCTGACGGCCTGCGATCCGATCCTGGCGATCCTGAAGCGCCGCCTGCGCAAGGCGATGAACGCGCTCGACATGCCCGACCCGACCACCACCGGCGTGGTTGTGCTGGGCCGCGGTTCCTCGGACCGCGGCGCCAACGGCGAAATGGCGAAGATGACGCGCTGGCTGCAGGAAGAGGGAGATCATGAGCTGGTCGATCTCGCCTTTACCGGCATCACCTGGCCGCGCCTGGAAAAGGTGGTGCAGCGCCAGGTGCTGCTGGGCATGCACCAGGTCGTGGTGCTGCCCTACTACCTGTACACGGGCACGCTGATGCAGCGCATCCATCGCCAGGTGGAACACCTGCGCAGCCAGTATCCGCAGGTGCGCTTCTTCTGCGGCACGCACTTCGGCTTCGAGAAGGAAGTCTTTGCGCTGATGGACGAGCGCGTGGAGAACCTGCGCGCAGGCGTGGCGGACAGCCGCCTGCCTTGCGATGGCTGCAGCTACCGCGAGATCGCGCACGACCTGGGACATGGCCACTCGCATGCGCATACCCACGATCATGGTCCGGCGCATGCGCACGAACATGCGCACGAGCATCCGCATCCACATGAGCACCCGCATGAGCATGGCCACGATCACGCCCATGCGCACGGCCACGATCACGAACATCACCACGGCCACGATCACCATGACCACGACCACGACCATCCCGCCACGGAGCAGCCGGCATGAGCACGATTAACACCGTCACCGAACAGCTGACCCGCGCCGGCCAGGCCATCGAGCACGACAGCTTTGCCATCATCGACGCCGAAACCGGCATGCACGACTACACCGAGGCGCAGTGGCCGATCGTGCGCCGCATGATCCATGCGAACGCCGACTTCGACTTCAACGGCCTCACCGCCTTCCACCCAGACGCGGTGGAAGCGGGCGTGCGCGCGATGCTGGCCGGCGCCGCGCCGGTGGTGGCCGACGTCGAGATGATCTGCTCCGGCCTGTCGAAGCCGCGCCTGGCCCACTTCGGCATGCGCACCCACCAGTTCATTAGCGACGCTGACGTCATCGACAAGGCAAAGCTGGAAGACACCACGCGCGCCGTGCAGGCCATGCGCAAGGCGCACAAGCAAGGGCTGCTGGATGGCGCGATTGTCGGCATCGGCAATGCGCCGACCGCGCTGATCGAGCTGGTGCGCCTGATCCGCGAGGAGAGCGTGCGTCCGGCGCTGGTGGTCGGCATGCCGGTCGGCTTCGTGTCGGCGGCCGAGTCGAAGGACCTGATGGCCGAAGTGAACGAAGTGCCCTGGATCGTGATCCGTGGCCGCAAGGGCGGTTCGACGCTGGTGGTGGCGGCGCTGCACGCGCTGCTGGCGCTGGCCGAGGCGCGCCAGAAGGCCGCCTGAGCGCCATGGGCATGAAGGACAAGGCGGCCGAACGCGGCACCCGCACCGGCTTCACCACCGGCGCCTGCGCCGCCGCGGCCGCACGCGCGGCGGTGCTGGGCATGACCGGGGGCGCGGTGCCCGACGAGATCGAAAGCCTGCTGCCCAACGGCAGCCGGGTGCGCTTTGCCGTGCAGGATGGACGCGCCGATGCGCAAGCTGCCCACGCCATGGTGATCAAGTTCGCCGGCGACGACCCCGACTGCACCGACGGCGCCCACATCACGGTCGATTTGCGACTGCTGCCGGGCCAGGCCGGCGAAGTCACTTACGTGGCCGGCGACGGCGTCGGCACCGTCACCATGCGCGGCCTCGGCCTGGAAGTGGGTGGCCCGGCGATCAACCCTGTCCCGCGCCGTAACATCGCCGACAACCTGCGCGAAGCGGCGCCCGCGCTGCTGCGGGAACACGGCATCGAGGTCACGATCAGCGTACCCGACGGCCAGGTGATGGCCAAGAAGACCACCAACGCGCGCCTGGGCATCCTGGGCGGCATCAGCATCCTGGGCACCACCGGCATCGTGAAGCCCTATTCGACGGCGGCCTGGCGTGCCAGCGTGGTGCAGGGCGTGCAAGTGGCGGCCACCACCGGCCACGACGTGGTGGCGCTGACCACGGGCGGCCGCACCGAGAGCTTCGCCATCGCCGCCCTGCGCGCCGAGCGCCCGGAACTGCCCTCGGCCTGCTTCGTGCAGATGGGCGACTTCCTGCGCTATGCGCTCGACGAAGCGGTGGCGCAGGGCATCGGGCTGGTGGTCCTGGCCGTCATGGTCGGCAAGCTGACCAAGATCGCGCAGGGCGAAACCATCACCCACGCCAACCGCAGCGAAGTCGATACCGACCTGGTGGCGGCCATCGCCCGCCGGATCGGCGCCGCGCCCGAAGACTGCGAAGCGATGGCCGCCGCCGAGACCGCGCGCTTCGGCGCCGAACTGATGGTCGAGCGCGGGCTGGGCGATGCCTTCCACCATGCGCTGGCCCAAGCCGCGATCGACACCCTCACTGCGCCCGACCGCTACGGCCGCGCCTTCCAGCTGCGCGTGCTGGTGTGCGACTTCAGCGGCGTGCAGGTGGCCGATGTGTGGTCGGCGCCGGCACTGCCACAAGAGCGCCCGCCCAGCGCGGGCCGCATCGGCATCGACCACTTGCCGGACGCCGACACCTTCCATCAATGAAGCCATGGACACCATGCTGAAAGATCCCAATCCCTGCCGCGTGATCGGCGTATTAGATGACGGCGCCGCCAGCCTGAGCCCGACCGCGCTGGCCTACATCCGCAACGCCGACGTAATCATCGGCGGCGCGCGCACGCTGGCGCTGTTCGAGCGCGAATGCAAGCCGGGCGCGGTACGCCACGATCTCACCAAGCGCCTGAAGGAGGTGCCGGAGTGGGTGCGTGCCGCGCGCAACGACCATCTTGCCTGCGTGGTGCTGGCCACCGGCGACCCGCTCTGCCACGGCATCGCGCCCTATCTCGCCCAGCATCTGTGCGTGGATGCGCTCGACATCCTGCCGAACCTGTCGACGCTGCAGCTGGCCTGCGCGCGCGTGGGCCTGGCCTGGCAGGATGCGCGTATCGTCTCGGTGCATGCGCGCGATGCCGGCGAGTGGACCTGCGGCAGCACGCCTGGCCACGGCCTGTATGGCCTGGCGCAAGCGCTGCGCCGCGAATCGCGCCTGCTGGTGCTGACCAGTCCCGACAACTCGCCCGACCGCATCGCGCGCCTGCTGCTGGCCGAAGGATTGGGAGACGACTTCCACATGGCGGTGGCGGAAAACCTGCTGCAGCCGGAAGAGCGGGTGCTGGCCGACCTGGACCCGCACGACGCGGCCACGATGCGCTTCGCCGACCTGAATGTGGTGCTGCTGTGGCGCGTGACAGCCGCCCCACGGCCCGTGCGCTTCGGCCTGATGGACAGCGCATACGCGCAGCGCCAGCCCGAGAAGGGCCTGATCACCAAGCAGGAAGTGCGCGCCGTGAGCCTGGCGCGCCTGCAGCTGCGCCAGGACAGCCTGGTCTGGGACATCGGCGCCGGTTCCGGTTCGGTGGGCCTGGAAGCGGCGCGCCTGTGCCCGGACGGGCACGTGTGGGCCATCGAGAAGAACGAGCTGGATTACGCCATCGCCGGCCAGAACCACGCCGCCTTCGGCGTCAGCAACTACAGTCTCCACCACGGCAAGGCGCCGGAGGGACTGGACGCCTGGCCCGACCCGGACGCCGTCTTCATCGGCGGCTCGGGCGGCGAGCTGGCCGGCCTGATCGCCACCATCCTGGGGCGCCTGCGCCCGGACGGATCACTGGTGATGAACTTCGTCACGCTGGAGAACCTGGCCACCGCCACCGCGACCCTGCAGG
Source organism: Massilia sp. YIM B02769 (assembly GCF_030411995.1). Lineage (GTDB taxonomy): Bacteria > Pseudomonadota > Gammaproteobacteria > Burkholderiales > Burkholderiaceae_D > Telluria. Next base: position 81,443 of record NZ_JASNRC010000001.1, on the reverse strand, counting down.
CGATGGAGAACGTGAGCTGGGACGTGCTGCAACTGCAGGCTGCGCGCAGCAAACCGATCCTGCACATGCACCGCATGGCGGCCGAGAACCCGGTGTGGATCGTCTGCGCGCGCAAGAATGGAGGCGAACAATGACGGGCACCCTGTGGGGCATCTCGCTCGGCCCCGGCGACCCCGGCCTGATCACGCGCGCCGCCTGGGACGCCTTAAAGCGGCGCGACACCGTCTGGGTCTACCCGGCGCGCAGCGGCAAGACGCCGAGCTACGCCTTCGACATCGTGGTGCGCGCCGGCTTGCAGCCGCCCGCCGAGCACACGCAACTGCTGTTCCCGATGACCCACGACGGCGAGAAGCTGGCGCGCGCCTGGCTGCGCGCCGCCGACACCGTGCTGCCCTGGCTGCGCGCGGGCCGCGACGTGCTGTTCCTGGTCGAGGGCGACGCCAGCACCTACGCCACCTTCGGCCACCTGGCGCGCACCGTGCGTGCGCTCGACGACACGATACCCACCCGCATCGTCGCCGGCGTGAACGCTTTTACCGCCGCCTGCGCCATGGCCGACGTGCCCTTCGCCGAGCAGGACGACACGGTTGCCATCGTGCCGGCCGCCTATGGCGTGAGCGCCGTCGACCGCCTGCTGCCCGACTTCGACACCCTGGTGCTGATGAAGGTGAAGCCCATCCTCGACGAGCTGATCGACTGGCTCGAGCGACGCGGCCTGCTGGACGGTTCCCACTTCATCGAACGCGTCGGCGCGCCCGACGAGCGGCGCTACAGCGGCACCGACATCCTCGCGCTGCGCGGCACCAAGGTCAGCTATTTGTCGCTGCTGATCGTCAAGCACAACCACCGCATCCGCGGCGAACGCATCAAGGGCTGCCTGAAGAAGAGCGGCCCATCACCCATCCTTACGGAGACTGCATGAGCAATCCTTCCCTCGCCACGCCACGTGTTTGCCTGGTCGCCATCACCAAGCACGGCGCGGCCCAGGCCGCGCGCCTGGCCGCCGACCTGCCCGACGCCGCCATCTGCACCTCAAGCAAGTTCGCCGCCGCTTTCGCCGGGGTGAGCAATTCGGTGCGCGCCTACGACGGCGCCCTGCGCGACGAGATCGGTCCGCTGTTCGAAGGCTACGACCAGATCGTGTTCTTCGTGTCTCTCGGCGCCGTGGTGCGCCTGATCGCGCCGCACATGCGCAGCAAGGACGAAGACCCGGGTGTGATCGTGGTCGACGACGCCGGCCAGTACGTGATCCCGGTGCTGTCGGGCCACGTGGGCGGCGCCAACGAATGGAGCGAGCGCATCGCCGATTTGATCGGCGCGGCGCCGGTGCTGACCACGGCCTCGGACGTCGGCCGCACCATCCCGGTCGATATCCTCGGCCGACATCTCGGCTGGCGCGTGGAAGCGCCGAAGATCAACATCACGCGCGTCTCGGCGCACGTGGTCAACGGCGAAGCGATCGCCTTTGTCCAGGAAGCCGGCAGCCCGGACTGGTGGACGCGCCCGACGCCGCTGCCCGAGACCATCCACCGTTTCGCAAGCTTCGACGAAGTGGACCTGGCGCGCTACGCCGCCGTGCTCTGGGTAACGCATGCCGATATCCCGGCCGAGCGCTGGGACGCGCTGCACGAACGCCTGGTGGTCTACCGCCCGCCGCAGGACGCCGCATGACGACCTACACCGTCGGCCTGGGCTGCGACCGCGGCGTGGCGCTGGACACCGTGCGCGAGGCGGTGCGCGCCGCGCTGGAGCTGGCCGGCGCCCATGCCGGCCAGGTCGTGGCGGCGGCCTCGATCACGATCAAGCAGGACGAAGCCGCGCTGCTGGCGCTGGCGCAGGAACACGGCTGGCCGCTGGTCTTTTATGCGCCCGAACAGCTGGCGCAGGTTGAAGTACCGAATCCGTCCGAGACGGTGCGCAAGTACACCGGCACGCCCTCGGTCAGCGAGGCCGCCGCGCTGCTCGCCGCCGGACCGCATACGCCGATGACCGCGCTGGTCGTCGAAAAACACAAACACCGGGGCGCGGATGGCAAGAATGCCACCGTCTCGATCGCAAGGAAAGAAGCATGAGCACTGAAACCGAAGCACCCGTGGCCCAGACCGCGGGCAAGATCATGCTGGTGGGGATCGGCCCCGGCAGCGTGGACCACATGACCGCGCGTGCGCGCGCCGCCATCGCCGAAGCCGATGTCGTGATCGGCTACGTCACCTACATCAAGCTGGTGGCCGACCTCATTGAAGGCAAGGAGATCATCCGCAAGTCGATGACCGAGGAACTCGACCGCGCCGTCAGCGCCCTGGAAGCGGCGCGCGCCGGCAAGAAGGTGGCCCTGATCTCGTCGGGAGACGCCGGCGTGTACGGCATGGCTGGCCCCACCTACGAGGTGCTGTTCCAGTCGGGCTGGACCCCGGACGACGCGGTGCAGGTGGAGATCGTCCCCGGTGCCTCGGCCCTGAACAGCTGCGCCGCCCTGGTCGGCGCTCCGCTGACCCACGACTTCTGCGCGATCTCGCTGTCGGATTTGCTCACGCCCTGGCCGACCATCGCCCGCCGCCTGGACGCGGTGGCGATGGCCGACTTCGTGGTTGCCCTGTACAACCCGAAGAGCGGGCGCCGCACGCGCCAGATCGTCGAGGCCCAGCGCCTGTTCCTGCGCCACCGCCGCCCGGATACGCCGGTCGCCATCGTGAAGAGCGCCTACCGCCGCCGCGAGAACATCGTCTTCACCACGCTCGACAGCATGAGCGATGCCGACATCGGCATGCTCAGCACTGTCCTGATCGGCAACAGCAACACCTTTGTCCGCAATGGCCTGATGGTCACGCCGCGCGGCTACGCCAACAAGTACGACATGGACGGCGGCGCCACGCGCGAAGGCGAACGCGCGGGCCGCTCGCTCTCGACCGGCCTGCTCGGCTGGCTCGACACGCTGGCTGCGGAACATGCGGCCGGCGACAGCATCGCCACCCTGGCCGTACGCTACCGCCTGCCGGCCGACTACATCCAGGCCACCCTGGACGAACCCTGGGAAGCCGCCGCCGCGGCGCCCACCGAGGAGACCGAAGCATGAGCACCACCGAGAACACCGAGATCGCAGCGGACAAGCAGCCCGTGAAACCGAAGATCGGCAGCTACCACCGCCACCTGCTGGTCTGCACCGGCCCGCGCTGCAGCGAGGACGGCGCCTCGCAGGCGCTGTTCGACAGCCTGGGCGACAAGTTCAAGGCCAGTGGCCTGAACAACGGGCCGTTGCGTGTCAAACGCAGCCGCGTCAGCTGCTTCGCCGCCTGCAAGGGCGGGCCGATTGTCGCCGTGCAGCCGGACGGCACCTGGTACTACAACGTCACGCCCGAGAACATGGACCGCATCATCGACGAGCACCTGTGCAATGGGCGCAAGGTGGAGGAGCTGGTGTTTCATCAAGCGGGCGACATGCAGGCCGATTGAGGGCTTGTCGGCAGGCCGGCGTGTTCATGTTTTTGTCGTTGTTCACGTTACGTGAACACGGCGAAAAAATGAACACCGCTGCATGACGCCCTCGTGGATAGGCGGTTTGTCAAACGTGCAGGACTATTCATTCTGCTAGTAGCTGAGCAATTCACCGCTGCTAAGATCGTTCGGCACCTTAGTGTGTGATTTCTTTTCAACGACAACGACGATGAAAGAAGAACGATGAAACTGACTCTCAAGAAAATGGCCTTCGTGTTGAGCCTGGGGCTGGGCCTGGGTATGTCCGCTTCCGTGTCCGCTTACGCGGCAAGCGATGGCGATTGCGCTCTCTGGGAAGTGAAATGCTCGCAAGGCAATGAGCGTGCCTGCCTGCTGTGGGACATCAACTGCTACGACTACGGCGGCTGATGGAAATGCGCCGCTGCTTGGTGCTTGCCGCGATGCCGGAATCGGCAGGACGAAGCGGCACCCTGGTGGTTCTTTTCAACGAACACAACGATGACAGAAGAACGATGAACACGACCCTCAAGAAAATCGCATTCGTGCTGAGCCTGGGCCTGGGCCTCGGCGTTTCCATGTCCGCGTCGGCCGAGGTCAACGAGACCTTGTGCCAGACCTATGCCAACAAGTGTGCGTGGGGTATCGAGCGCGCCTGCCAGCTGTGGGAACAACACTGCAATACCGAAGAACTGTAAGCGGCAAGACCAGCCCGCGCCGGCTCAGCGGTCCCCCGGCGCCGGGCTGCTCGCCACCTCTTCCTCGACAATCGTGTAGACCCCGCCGGCCGTCGCGCCGGATTCCGCTTTCCTGGCGCGCAAATCGCGGTACACCGCCGCGCGGATGATCATCATCGACACCACCGGCGCCGTCATCAGGAGGAAGGCCGAAATGATCACCTCGTGCACCACCAGGCGCGACTGCCCCACCGTGAAGAACACCATCGACGCGATCAGCAAGCAGCCCGCGCCCAGCGTGATCGTGATCGCCGGCCCGTGCATGCGCTGGTAGAAGGTACGCAGGCGCAGCAGCCCGAGGGCGCCGATCAGGACGATGCTGGCGCCCAGGATCAGCAGCAGCGACACGATCGCCGCCGCCCAGCCGGGCAAGTCCTCGACGCCGCTCATTCGATGATCTCCCCGCGCATCAAGAACTTGGCCATGGCGATGGTCGAGACGAAGCCGATCAGGGCGATCAGCACCGCCACCTCGAAATACACCTGCGTGCCGAAGCGGATGCCCAGCACCAGGGCCAGCAGCATGCCGGTCATCCACAGGGTGTCGAGCGCCAGCACGCGGTCGTGGGCCGAGGGGCCGCGCAATAGCCGCAGGGCGCAGAACACCATCGCCACCAGCACGCACACCAGGGCATAGCCGACGGATAACTCAAGCAGGGTCGCCACGGGCTGCCTCCGTTTCAAAAATCTCGATCAAGGGTTGTTCATAGCGGGTTTTAATCGTGTCGATCCACCACTGCTCGTCGTGCAGGTCGAACACGTGCAGCGAGAGCTGGTAGCCCTCGTCGAGGATCTCGACCCAGACCGTGCCCGGCGTCATGTTGATCAGGCAGGACAACATCGCCAGCCCGTAGGGGTCGGTGATGGTGAGCGGAATGCGGATGAACTGCGAATTCACCTTGCCGTAGTCGGAGAACAGGATAATGCGGCTGACGTTGGAGCAGGAGCGCACGATCTCGACGCCGGCCATGCCGATCAGGCGGATGAAGGTGAGCGGTGCGCGCAGGCGCGGGTAGCCGAGCGGCTGCAGGTTGCGCACCAGCAGCGGCACGACGATGCCGAGGAAGGCGCCGAGCAGGATGCTGGCCGCATCAAGCGACTGGTTCAGCAAGAGCCACAGCAGGCACAGGGCCAGCGACACCAGTGGATAAGGGAGCCAGCGTGTCATTCACTCCCCCCTTTCGAGACCGGGCCGGGCACGGCCGGCGCGGTCAGGACGCGCTCGATGTAGTTGGCCGGGCGGTGGATGTCGGCGCTGGCGCGGCCCAGGTAATCGAACAGGGGGCGCGCCTGCACCGTCATCGCCACCGACAGCAGCAGCAGGGCCGTGATCGGCGTGACTTCCGACAGGTGCAGGCGCGGCGGGGTGGCCACCGGCGTTGCCCAGAAGGTGCGCACGCCGAAGCGCAGCATCGAGATGATGGCGATCAGGCCGGACACGAAGATCAGCGCCATCAGGGTCCAGCCGGCGCTGCGCACAGCCTCGCCGTCGGGATTGAGCAGCGCGTGGAACATGCCGAACTTGGCGACAAAGCCCGACAGCGGCGGCAGGCCGGCGATCATCAGCGCGCAGGCGGCAAACGCCACCGACAGGAAGGCCATCGCCGCCGGCACGCCCTTGCCGCGCGGTTCGTTCGGGCTGTCGTCGGGCTGTTCGTCGTCGACGGCCCAGGCTTCCATGGTCAGCGCCAGCATGGCTGCGCTCGGCGAGCGGATGCGGTCGATCAGTTCGATCAGCAGCAGGAAGGCGGCCACCGCCAGCGTCGAGCCGATCAGGTAGTAGAGGCCGGCCGTCACCAGCGTCGGCTGGCCGTAGCCGATCACGGCCAGCAGCGTGCCCGAGGAAATCACGGCGCTGTAGCCGGCCATGCGTCCGGCCGAGTCGGTGGACAGCATGCCGGCCGCACCGAACACGATGGTGGCCATGCCGCCCCAGAGCAGGGCGTCGAAGCCGAAGCCGGCGCTGGAACCTTCCGAGAACAGCAGCAGCCACAGGCGCAAAATCACGTAGGCGCCGACCTTGGTCATCAACACCAGCATGGCGGCCACCGGCGGCGAGGCGGCGGCGTAGGTCGTGGGTAGCCAGAAGCCCAGCGGCCACATCGCGCCTTTTACGAGGAAGGCCAACACCAGCACGGTGACGCCGAGCTTCAGCAAACCGGTGCTTTCGGCCGGCATGGCGGCGATGCGCGCGGCCAGGTCGGCCATGTTCAGGGTGCCGGTGGTGGCGTAGATCAGCGAAGTACCGAGCAGGAACAGCAGGGCGGCGGCCAGGTTGACGGCGATGTACTGCATGCTGGCGCGCAGGCGTTCGGCGTTGTAGCCATGTAAAACCAGGCCGTACGAGGCGGCCAGCATCACCTCGAAGAACACGAACAGGTTGAACAGGTCGTGGGTCAGGAAGGCGCCGTTGATCCCCATCAGCAGGAACTGGAACAGCGGGTGGAAGTGCACGCCGATGCGGCTCCAGCGCTGCATGGCGTAGTGCAGGGCGGCCAGGGCGAGCACACTCGTGAGCAGCAGCATCAGCGCCGACAGGCGGTCGGCCATCAGGGCGATGCCGAAGGGCGCGGCCCAGTTGGCGGCCAGGTACACGCCGATGCCGCCCTGCCAGTTCTGGTGGTCGGTCTGCAGCATCAGCATCAGGGCGACGGCCAGCTGGCCGATGACCGAGGCATAGGCCAGGCCGAACTTCATGCGGTGCCTGCCTTGCGTGAACGGCGCCAGCACCGCGCCGCAAATCAGCGGCAGCAGGATCGGCAAAATCACCAGATGCTGGGACGAATCGAGGAACCATGTCATACCTCGGGTTCCTCCCCGTCCACGTGGTCGGTGCCGGTGAGGCCGCGCGCGCCGATCATCACCACCAGATAGAGGGCGGTGGTGGCGAAGCCGATCACGATGGCGGTCAGCACCAGGGCTTGCGGCAGCGGATCGGCCAGCTGGCTGGGGTCGATCGGCTTGCCGGCCGGGGTGAAGGGCGCCTTATCGAGCCAGACGCGGCCCATGATGAAGATGAACAGGTTGACGGCGTAGGACATCAGCATCAGGCCGGTGAGCACCTGGAAGCTGCGCGGACGCAGCAGCAGCCAGATGCCGGAGCCGAAGACGATGCCGATGGCCAGGGCGATGACGAGTTCCATCAGGCGATCTCCTTGGTCGGTGGCATGGCGTGGCGGGTGGCGCCGGGCGGCATGCGGTGACTGCGCAGCGACTGGTGCGCCAGCGCGACCAGGATCAGCATGGTGGTGCCGACCACCACCAGGAACACCCCCAGGTCGAACACGAAGGCGCTCGGGATGTGGATCTCGCCCAGCAGCGGCAGGCTCACATGCGCGGTATGGCTGGTGAGGAAGGGGTAGCCGAAGAACCAGGCGCCGATGCCGGTGAGGCAGGCGGTGAGCAGGCCGAAGCCGATCCAGCGGTGCGGACGCAGGCGCAGGTGGGATTCGACCCAGTCGGTACCGGCCATCATGTACTGCACGATCAGGGCGGTGGCGAAAATCAGGCCGGCGACAAAGCCGCCGCCGGGCAGGTTATGGCCGCGCATGAAGAAGTAGACCGCGATCATGCCCATGAAGGGCAGCAGGAAGCGCAAATAGACGGCGGGCACGGCCAGGTAGCCGCTGCGCGCCTGCTGGACCGGCGTTTGCGTCACGGCCGGATCGACGTCGTTCGCCTGCTGCACCGGAATCGCCACGCTTTCCGGCGCCGGGCGGAAGCGGCGCAGCAGCGCATACACGGTGAGCGCCACCGCCGACAGCACGGTGATCTCGCCCATGGTGTCGAAGCCGCGGAAGTCGACCAGCAGCACGTTCACCACGTTGGCGCCGCCGCCTTCGCTCAGGGCGCGCAGCAAATAAAAGTCGCTGATGGTTTTCGGCGGGGTGCTGGTGAGCAGGGCCCAGGTGGCGGCCGCCAAGCCCAGGCCGCCGGCCACGGCGATCGAACCGTCGCGCGCGCGGCGCAGCCAGGTGGAGCGCGGCACGCGCGACGCCAGGCCGGCGGGGGGACGGCGCGGGGGCAGCCAGCGCAGGCCGAGCAGGATCAGCACCGTGGTCACGGTTTCCACCATCAGCTGGGTCAGTGCCAGGTCCGGCGCCGACAGCCACAGGAAGGTCAGGCTGACCACGACGCCGACGCCGCCGGCCAGGATCAGCGCCACCAGCCGGTGGTATTTCGCTTGCCAGGCGGCGCCCAGCGCGCAGGCCGCGCCGATCAGCCACAGCAGGGCGAACAGGATGTCGATGTCGGCCAGGCCTGGCATGGACAGCTGCGGCAGCGGACCCACCAGCAGTAGCGGCACGGCCACCATGGCCAGCATCAGCACCAGCAGTTGCGACTGCAGGCGGCGCGTGCCGGCACGGCGCAGCAGCCAGGCCGCGGCGGCGTACAGGCCGAGCATGGTGTTCTCGTAGGCTTGCGCGCCCTTGAAGCGGTGCAGCACCGGTACCCGGTCGCGTTCGGCCAGGTTGAAGCGGCGCCGCAGCATCACGTAGAAGGCGAAACCGCCGAGCAGGGCCACCACGCTCATCAGGAGCGGCAGGTTGAAGCCGTGCCAGATGCCGAGGTCGTACTCGGGCATGTCCGGACCGACCACGGAATGGGTGGCGACCGCGAGGATGCGCCCGACCACGCGCTCGGGCATGATGCCGACCGCGATGCACAGCACCACCAGGCATTCGACCGGGAAGCGCATCCAGCGCGGCGGCTCGTGCGGGTGCTTCGGCAAGTCCTCGGCCGGCGGCCCGAAGAAGACGCTGATGAAGCGCAGCGAATAGGCCACGCTGAACACGCCCATCAGCACCGCCGCCACCGACATCGACCAGTCCTCGGTGCCGCCGACGATCATGGTCTCGGCGAAGAACATCTCCTTCGACAGGAAGCCGTTCAGCAGCGGCACGCCGGCCATGGCGGCGCTGGCGACGATCGCCAGGGCTGCGGTGTAGGGCATGGTTTTTCTCAGGCCGCGCAGCACGCGCATGTCGCGCGTGCCGGTTTCGTGGTCGACGATGCCGACCGCCATGAACAGCGAAGCCTTGAACACGGCGTGGTTCATCACGTGAAACACCGCCGCCACCACCGACAGCGGCGTGCCGATGCTGAGCAGCACGACGATCAGGCCCAGGTGGCTGATGGTGGAATAGGCCAGCAAGCCCTTCATGTCGTTCTGGTAGATGGCGAAGAAGGAGCCGATCAGCAGGGTGCAGACGCCGGCGCTGCCGAGGATCCAGGTCCAGGCCTCGGTGCCGGACAGGGCCGGCCACAGGCGGATCAGCAGGAACACCCCGGCCTTGACCATGGTGGCCGAGTGCAGGTAGCTCGACACCGGTGTCGGCGCGGCCATCGCGTGCGGCAGCCAGAAGTGGAAGGGGAACTGCGCGCTCTTGGTGAGCGCGCCGAGGGCGACCAGCACCAGCGCCGGCAGGTACAAATCGTGGGCGCGGATGCGGTCGCCGGCGGCCAGCACCACGTCGAGGTCGTAGCTGCCGACGATGTGGCCGAGGATCAGCACCCCCGCCAGCAGGCACAGGCCGCCGATGGTGGTGACGGTAAACGCCATGCGCGCGCCGCGGCGGGCGTCGTTGCGGCTCTGCCAGTAGCCGATCAGCAGGAACGAGGTGAGGCTGGTGAGCTCCCAGAACACCACCAATTGAATCAGGTTGCCCGACAGGACCACGCCCAGCATCGCCCCCATGAAGGCCATCATGTAGGCGAAGAAGCGCGCCACCGGATCGCGCGGCGACATGTAGTAGCGCGCGTACAGCAGCACCAGCAGGCCGATGCCGAGCACCATCACGGTGAACACCCAGGCCAGGCCGTCCATGCGTAGCGCCAGGTCGAGGCCGAAGGCGGGCAGCCATTCGTATTCGGCCTTCAGGATGTCGCGGGCGGCGACGTCGTCGAAGCGGGAGATGGCCAGCGCCAGCGCCAGGCCTGTGGCCACGGCGGCGGCGCCGAAGGGCCGGTTGCGCGATCCGTCCGGCATGCAGCCGGCCACGAAGGCGCCGAGGAAGGGGAGGAGGACCAGGAGTTCGAGCATGGGCCTTTATCCTGCCTGGCGTGGAGGACGCGTTCGGCGCAAGCTGCGCATGTCAGCGGTCTTCATCGCGCTCTCCGGTGGACACCAGCAGGGTGTCGCAGTCGAGGCCGCGCAGCACCTGTTCGCCCTTGCTGTCCATGAACAGGCGCAGCATGCCGGACTGGGCGTGCAGGCCGAGCACGGCGAGGTCGACGCCGTGCTCGAGGGCGTAGCGGGCGGTCAGCAGTTCCGGTGTGCCGGGAGCGCTGTCGATGGCGATGCGGGCGCGCACCTGCGGCGCCAGCGTGCAGCTGTCGATGAACTGTTGGCAGCGCAGACGGATTGCGCTGGTATTCGCGCTGCCGCCATCGAGGCTGCCGCGCGGCTGGTCGGCCAGGCCGTCGAGCCCGGCTTCGTGGACGTGGAAGACGATGAGTTGCGCGTCGGGGAAGAGGCGGGCCGCCGTTTCCAGCGCCAGGCGCGAGGCCGGCGAGAAATCGGTGGGCACCAGGATGCGCGCATAGGGCGTGCGGGCGCGCTGGCGCACCACCAGCAATGGTTGCACCAGGTTGCGGGCCAGCTGTTCCACGGTCGAGCCGAGGAAGATTTCGCCCAGGGTATTGATGCGCGCGTCGCCGGCGATGACGAGCTCGCTGTCGCTGCGCGCCGCCGCGGCCAGGATGGCATCGGCAACGTCGCCGTCGGCGAATTGCAGGCTGACGGGATAGCCCGCGCCCTCGAATTCGCGCGCGATGTCGCGCCTTGCGGCAAATTCCGCCTCGGTGCTGGCTTCGGCCCCGGCCAGCCATTGCACGACCTCGGCCGGCACCTGCGGGCCTTCGCGTACGGTCAGCAGCGTCAGGTGCGCGTTCCATTGCGCCGCCAGCGCCTTGGCGCGTTCGAGCGGACGGTCGCAGCGCGCACTCAAATCGGTGGCGAGCAGCAACTTTCGTGGCAATGACGTATCGAACCCTTCGTTCACGCAAACCTCCGCACAGGACTGGTGTTAAACCCTTGTCACTGTACTGGTTTTACATGGATTGCGGCAACGCGTTAGCCTCGTGAAAGGATTGTTGACTTGGCAATGGCTTATCGGGGGCAAGACACGCAAGATGGCTCAACAATTGTTTTTATGATTCAACAATTGTTGAGCCAAGCGGCCGTTATTGATCGACCCGCATCTCGAAACCGCCATAGATCATGCGCTTGCCATCGAAGGGCATGTTTTCGGGCTTCATGTATTCGGCCATGCGCGGATCGTTCATGACCTTGTCGTTGGCGGCGTCGCGCACCGCGCGCGAGGGATAGACGATCCAGGAGAAGATGACGAGCTCATCGTCCTTCAGGTTCACGCTTTGCGGGAAGGAGGTCAGCTGGCCGGGCTTGACGTCGTCCGACACGCACTCGCGGAACTCGATGGCGCCATGGTCGCGCCAGATGGCGGCCGCGCTGCGCGCCATCTCCAGGTAGGCATCCAGCTTGTTTTTTGGAACAGGAATCACGAAACCATCGACATACGCCATGACATTTCTCCTCGTGTGAAAGGTGCTGTTGAGACCTCATCGACAAGCAAAAAATCCAGGGACTTGCGCCCCGCCTGACGTATGTCGAACCGGCACGTCGAACCCGGTGCGATTACGCCAGCGCAGCCTCGATTGCGGCTACCAGTGCCGGATCGTCCGGTTTCATGTCCGGCGCGAAGCGGCCAATCACTTTACCATCGCGGCCGACCAAAAACTTCTCGAAATTCCACATCACGTCGGTCGGGTTCTTCGGGCTCAGGCCATGCTGGGCAAGCTTCTCGCCGAACTGGCTGCCTGCCGCCTGCTGCGCCTGCGGCTGCTCGGCGATCAGTTCGCGGTACAGCGGGTGGCGTCCTTCGCGGTTGACCTCGACCTTCTCGAACATCGGGAAGCGCACGCCGTAGTTGCGCTGGCAAAAGTCCGCGATCTCGGCTTCGCTGCCCGGTTCCTGGGCACCGAAGTCGTTGCACGGGAAGCCGAGCACGACCAGGCCACGGTCTTCGTATTGCTCGAACAGTTTTTCCAGCCCGGTGTACTGCGGCGTCAGGCCGCATTGCGAGGCGACGTTCACGATCAGCATGACCTTGCCGCGGTAAGCGTCGAGCGAAGCGGGCTGGCCTTCGAGGCGGCGCAGGGGAATGTCGTACAGGTTGGCGCTCATGGTGTGGTCCGGTGGTAGCAAAAACACCATCCTACATCGTGCAGGAAAACCACGCTGGCGCCGCCTTCCCAGCCGTATCGGCCGCCCACGCTTGACGGCGCGCGCCCTGGCGTCTTATAAGCCATGCTTCACCGCAAAGCCAGCCATGACCCAGCCTATAGACAAAGCCGCAGCCGCAGCCGCAGCCGAACGTGCACGCCAGCGGTCGCACCGGTACGCGCGCCTGCTCGACGGCCTGCGCGCCTTCGTCCGGGCCGAGCGCGAGGCGGCCCAGGAAAAGCTGTTCGAGGTCTGGCGCCAGCCATTGGCCGACCGCCTGGCCAAGGGCATGAGCCAGCGCTTCCTGCGCCTGGAAAACGGCCCGGAGAGCGGCACCGTCTGGGCGTACCACGACGGCAGCGACTCGCGCTTTCGCGAGGGCGACCTGGTCTGCCTGCACGGCGGCTCGCCGCTCACCTCCCTCATCGCGCGCGAAGCGGCCTTCGAGGCAGAGGACGAGGACCGCTGGCTGCTGCGCGTGCGCCAGGCCGCCGCCGTGGTGAAGGCGGTCGGCGACCAGCCCTGCTATGCCGACCCCGACGACTACGACCTCTCGAAGTACTACGACGAGGTGCTGGACGATATCGGCCAGACCATGCCGCCCTCGCGCGCCCACTACACGCTGATGCCGCTGCTCGACGGGCGTTTCAAGGAAGACTTCGATCCGCGCGACTTCGAGGAAGCCGAAGCCGTCGCCCTGGCTGCGGGCCTGAACGGGCCGCAGGCCGAGGCGGTCGGCAAGATCCTGGCCGCCGAGCAGGTGGCCTGCATCCAGGGGCCGCCCGGCACCGGCAAGACGCGCGTGCTGGCGCTGGCGGCGCGCCTGCTGGTCGAGCGCGGCGAGCGCGTGCTGGTCACCTCGCACACCCACATGGCGATCAACAATGCGCTGAACCGGATCGCGGCGCAAGGCGTCAAGGTGGCGAAGATCGGGCGCGGCACCCAGGCGCTGGGCCTGGAGGGCGTCAGCGGCGCCGACAGCTTCGCCGAATGGCATGGCCGGCCCGAAGGCGGCTACGTGGTCGGCGCCACGCCCTTCGCCACCTGCACCTACCGCCTGGAAAACTGCGAGTTCGACACCGTGATCTTCGACGAGGCCAGCCAGGTGACCCTGCCGCTGGCGCTGATGGCGATGCGGCGCGGCGCGCGCTTCGTCTTCATCGGCGACCAGAAGCAGCTGCCGCCGGTGCTGCTGGCGCGCTCGGTGCTGGAAGATATCCCGGGCTCGATCTTCGCCAAGCTCACCGCGCACAATGTCGACAGCGTGATGCTGACCGATACCTACCGCCTGAATGCGGAGCTGGCGGCCTGGCCCAGCAAATCCTTCTACGACGGCCGCCTGCGCCCGGCCGGACCGAACCGCGAGCGCAAGCTGGTGCTGCAGGATAGCCCGGCACAGGACCCCGATCTCGAACCCTTCGATGCGGTGCTGCGCGACCCGGCCAGCGCCGTCTTCATCCCGACCACGGACCCGACGGCGCGCAGCCGCAATCTCCAGGATGCCGAACGGGTGGCGTCCCTGTGCGCCGCCGCCATCGCGGGAGGACTCGCGCCGCACGAGATCGGCGTGGTTACGCCGTTCCGCGCCCAGGGCCGCACGATCCGGCGCGCCCTGGCCGAACGCCTCGGCTGGCACACGGCGCAGGGAATCGTCGCCGACACCGTCGAACGCATGCAGGGCCAGGAACGCGAGCTGGTGATTTTGTCGCTCGCCACCGGCAATTTGCGCTTCCTGGCGGCGATCGCCGGTTTCTTCTTCCAGCCCGAGCGCCTGAACGTCTCGGTGACGCGCGCCATGACCAAGCTGGTGATCATCGGCCCCGAGCTGCCGCCCGAATTCCAGGCCGTCGACGACGAGATGGCGCGCTGGCTGGCACTGTACCGCAGCCTGCTGGCGCAGGCGCGCCGCATCGAGCTGTAACGATGGCGCTTTTCATCCCCGAATGGACGCGCGCCAGCGGCCGTCAATTACAGATCAAGCGTGTGCTGAACACACTGGACGAGGCGAGCGTGGTGCGCAAGCCGCTGCGCGAAGAGGCCAACGCGCCCGAGCTCTTCATCGCGCATCCCGAGCGCGGCTGGCTGGCGCTGGCCGTGGTCGACATGTCCTTCGACGCCCTCGACGGCGCCCAGCTGTTCGCAAACGACACCCGCGCCGCCTTCGATGCCCAGCTGGCGGCCTGGCGCGCGCAACTGCCGCCGCAACTGCCCTTGCTGGTCCTGCTGTGGGCCTGCAGCGAGGACGAGGCCCGCGTACTCGCACACCAATTGGGCGAACAGCCGGCCCTGTTCCTGCTGTCGCGCGAGCGTTTCACGGAAGGCGGCGCGGAAGGGCTGGCAGCCTTGCAGCGGCCGGTATCGCCCGAAGAGGACGAGGACCTGCGCACCCGTTTCTTCCCCGAGTCCGCGATCCCGCTGGCTTCGGTGGCGCGGCGCCGCTTCCTGCGCAACAACCAGGCGAGTCTCTTCCTCGACGCCCAGCAGGAATGGGCCTCGAAGCTCGATCTGGATCTCGACCATGAGCTGGCCCTGCCCGACGAGCAGGCCGCCGCCGCCACCGATTTCGCCGTGCGACTGGTGAACGGCGTGGCCGGCAGCGGCAAGACCCTGATTGCGCTCAGCCGCGCGCTGCTGCTGGCGCGCCTGCATCCGCGCGAACGGGTGCTGATCCTGATCCACAACACGCCGATCGTGGCCGATATCCGCGAACGCCTGCACCGTGCACACGGCCGCCTGCCGCGCAACCTGGAGATCACGACCTATGCGAGCTGGGCCCACCGCCAGTGGCGCCGCCTGTACCGCGCGCCGCTGGCCATGCCGTCCGACCCGGCGCATCTGCCGCAACTCATACGCCGCCTGCGTACAAGCTGGCCGGAGCTGAAACTGAACGAAGCCCAGCTGATCGAAGAGTTCGACTTCCTCAACGAGATGCTGGTGGCCAGCGAAGCCGAATACATGGACACCAGCCGCGCCGGCCGCGGCTTCGCACTGCGGGCGAAAGAGCGCAGCGAGGTCTGGCAGCTGTTCGCGGCGGTCAGCGCCGCGCTGCAGGAGCAGGGCCTGCGCATGTGGAGCATGGTGGCCAGCGATATCTGCCGCGCGCCCGAGCATGCGCTACTGGAACGCTACGAACACATCCTGGTCGACGAAGCCCAGTTCTTCGCGCCGTCCTGGTTCCACACCGTGAAGCTGGCCCTGCGTCCGCAAGGCCGCCTGTTCCTGTGCGCCGATCCGAACCAGGGCTTCATGAAGAGCCGCCTCAGCTGGCGCAACGCCGGACTGGACGTGGCCGGCCGCACCAAGAAGCTGCTGCGCTCCTACCGCACCACGCAGGCCATCCTGTACACGGCCGGCACTTTGCTCAACCGCTCGGTGCAGGACGATCCCGAACACTACCTGGCGCCGGACTTCGACGGCATGGAGCAGGGCGCGCCGCCGATCCTGCTGCGCGTGGCCTCGCCCCAGGACGCGGTCGACCGCGCCGTGAACGAGATCGTGGCGCTGGCCGAACGCCATGCACTGCCCTTGTCGAGCTTCCTGGTCATCTATGGCGCCGGCACGCCGAAGAAGCTGCTCTACGAACGCCTGTGCCGCGCGCTGGGAGAAGATCGCATCTGGTGGCTGAACAAGGACAAGAAGCAGCCGCCGCGTGGCTATGGACCCGACTACCTGCGCCTGGCGAACCTGGAAACCGCCACCGGGCTGGAAGGGGCGGTGGTGTTCTTGCTGGGGATGGAAGACCTGCTGTTCGATGGCGCGCCTGAAAACGAGGCGGATGCGCGCAAGCTGTACATGGCGATGACGCGGGCCAGTCATCGGCTGGTGATGCTGAGCAGCGGGGCGCTGCCGGAAGATGCGCAGGCGTTGTTCAGGTTGGAGGCGTGACGCGTAGGTGCGGGCGTGGGTTGGACGCGTGGACGGCGCATGCATTGCTGACATGCCGCATGCAGGGTGGAGCCGTCCACCCTACGTGCATCACCGTCCGGCTGCGGCGTTGTCGAGCTCCGTCAGCTGCCTGATGCGGCGCGCGGTGAGCAGGGCGCGTACGCCGGAAGCCGGTACCTGCGGATAGCGGATCGCGCCAAACAGTTCCATCGCATCGCGGTAGGCGAGCCAGGCGCGCTGGGTCTTTTCGACGCCGGTCTTGCGGATCGAGCCAAGATACGAGTCGCTCACCGGGCGGTTCAGCATGAACTGGCGGTAGGTCGCCTCCATCTTTTTCTCGAGGCTGGCGAATTCCGCTTCCGAGAAACGCGGCACGCGGCCGGCTTCGAAGTCCAGCACGTCGGCAGCAAAGGTATCGAGTTCGGCGGCCTGGGTGTCCGGCTGCAGCGAGCGCGCAGCGCCGCTGCCTTTGTCGGTTTCGTAATCGACGCGGTGCTGGGCGAAATAGTGCGCCGCCTTGCTCGCCATCTCCAGCCCCAGCTGCTCCTTTTCGCTCCAGCCGCGCGACAGGGTGGCCAACTGGGCGGTGCGCTGTTTGTCGCGCTGGCGCTCGCGCACCGCGCCGCACTGGCCGCGCATCTCGGCGCTGACCACGTCGTCGCAGACGTCGACCGGCCCCGGCTCCCCGTTCGCAGCCACGCGCCGCAGGTGCTGGACCCGGCCCTTCATTTCGTTCACCGGGCTCTGGATGCTGCAGGCGTGGCGCGTGGCCAGGGCCAGCTGCGGCATGACGCCGTGGCCGTTCGCGTACAGCATCATCAGCACGCCATGCGCGTTCGTGCGCACCGCGCAGGCATGCACGCGGCGCCAGTCGGCCTCGCGCGCATCCGCAGCGTGGAGGGTATCGTAATACAGAGTCGAGGCATCGCAGCGGGCGGATTCGGCCCTGGCCGGCGGCGGCTGGCGCGGCTTTTCGTCGCGCACGCGCAGGCACTGGCGGTACCAGTCGCTGCCGCGCATGACTTCGGGCGGCGCGCCATACACATTCGGATAAGGCGCGGCGGCGGCGCTGCCGGCGGCCAGGAGCAGTGCCAGCCACCACGACCAGTGTGCTTGCGTCATCGCATTCTCCTCAAAAATTTCCAGTCGGAAGCTTCAACGCTACCGCGAGCGACCTGGACGAGTGGTGATGTGGCGCAAGATGGCCAGGATGGCCGATGCGGAGCGCGCTGCGCGTCGTGGCTGCGGCATGATGACCGTTTGCATACGGACCAGGAAGGAGTATTGATGAGTGCCCACAATTTCCGCATCACCCTCGAATACACGGGTGGCAAGAAGGAAGCCGATCCGCCGGCGCCGCTGTCGTTCGAAGTCGGCAACCACGACGACATCTTCGAGATCATCGCCCGGGTACGCGGCGCCGGACGCTTCGAGCATGACGAGGCTGCCGCGCTGGCGCTGGGCATGAAGCTGTTCAGCGAAGTCATGCTGGCGCACCGCGATGATCCGCTGTTCGCACCGATCGCCGCCGCCTACCGCGAGTACATCTCGGCCTTCAAGGCGCAGATGCGTGTAGCCAACGAAGCGGGTAATACCGGACAGCCCGGTTAGCTCATCTGCTGCTCTGCAACAAAATCAGCAGCGGCCGGACCTGTATCCGGCTTTTTTTTGCCCGCAAAAAAGAACAATGTGTCCTGATTTATGCAAGCCTTCGTCACACTCTCTTACACTCCGGTGACCAAAAATAGCTTGCCGACATGCAAGACGATTCACACCTCGTATGCCTCTGTTAACAGTTAAAAAGTTGACTGTGAACACCACGCAACGCGCATAAATTTTTTCCGCGTGGAAAATGAAAAAGCGCGTTGATTTCCGTAGAATTGCCTCCCATCAGCTTCCTGACGCCAACTTTTTCGGTTGGCGTTTGTTTTTTCTGCCCCAGTTAGCAAGCTTTTATGAATGGCAGAGCAGCTGAAAAAAATTCTTCCAGGCGGAAACTTTCCGATTGGATCGGACTCTTAAGAAACTCCTGTAGCCACAGGCTCTTACAACTAGATTCATACCAAATGCAAACTACTGTTCCAGCCGTCGACACCTCGATCACCGCACCTGCAGCCCTTGGCGCCCTCGCGTCGCGCCGCAGCAAAGTCTTCGCCCGCATCCAGAACCTGTCGCTGCCGGTGATGTTCGCCATTTTCGGCGTGATCATGGGTTCGTGGGCCGGCCGTATCCCGGCCATGGCCGCCCGCCTGAACATCTCGCACTCGGCCCTGTCGATGGTCCTGCTGTGCGGCGGCATCGGCGCGCTGCTGTCGTTCCCGGTCTCGTCCTTCCTGATGCGCCGTGTCGGCGCGCGCAAGACCATGCTGTACTCGGGCCTGGCCCTGCTGGCCGTGCTGGTGGCGATCGGTATCGCCCCGACTGTTGCCAGCGTGATGGGCGCCGTCCTGATGCTGGGCATCACCGCCAGCACCTACGACGTGGCCATGAACGCCGCCGCCAGCAAGCGCGAAAAGGCGACCGGCAAATCGGAAATGTCGCTGCTGCACGGCCTGGCCTGCGCCGGCGGCCTGGTTGGCGCCACCCTGGGTAGCGTGATGGCCGGCATGAAAGTCGCCCCTGCGATTCACTTCATGATGGTTGCCGGTCCGATGGCCGCTGTGCTGTGGGCTGCTTACCAGGTGATGGATATCGCCGACGAAGCCGAGCAAGTCGAGAAGAAGAAGTTCGCCCTGCCGCGTGGTCCGATGGCACTGCTGGGCCTGCTCGGTTTCCTGGGTTCGATGTCGGAGGGCTCGATCGCCGACTGGAGCGGCGTGTTCCTGAAAGAACACTTCCACGCCACCGACGGCCTGGCGCCGCTGGCCCTGTCGTGCTTCTCGGTCATGATGCTGGCCTCGCGCCTGGTGGGCGACAAACTGAAGACCCGCTTCGGCGCCCAGCGCCTGGTGACCGTCGGTGCCTGCATCTCGGCGATGGGCCTCTTCTTCGCGGTGCTGGCGCCGAGCGCCCACGTCGCACTGGGTGGCTTCGCGGTCGCCGGCCTCGGCCTGTCGCTGCTGTTCCCGTTCGTGTTCAGCGCCGCCGGCGCCCAGGGCCCGATCGCCCTGGCAGGCGTGGCCAGCATGGCCTACAGCGGCACCCTGATGGGTCCGCCGGTGATCGGCGCCATCGCCAGCCACGTCGGCATGCAGATGGCCATCGGCTACCTCGGCCTGCTGTCGATCGCCATCGCCCTGGTTGCCAGCCGTACCAAGCTGCTCAAATAAGCAGTTCTTCGTAAAGCAGTATCCCGGCGCCGGCTGAGAGCAAGCTCAGGCCGGCGCCGCGTCTTTCAGCCACTGCCGTGGCGAACTCCCCACCATCGTCGTGAACGCCCGCGTGAATGCCGGCGCGCTCGTATAGCCCGCCTGGGCGCTGACCACCTTTACCGGCAAGCCCTTGCGCAGCAGGTTCTGCGCCAGGCCGATGCGCCAGCGCGTCAGGTATTCGCCGGGCGGCATCCCCACCACGTTACGGAAGTGCTCGGTAAAGCGGGCGCGCGACATGCAGGCCAGGCGCGCCAGCGAGGCCAGCTGCCAGGGTTCGTGGGCGCGCTCGTGGATCGCGGCCAGCGCCAGCGACAACTGGCGGTCGGCCAGGCCGGCCAGCAGGCCCACCGACATTTCCCCCTTGTCGAATTCGTTGCGCAGCACTTGCACCATCAGCACGTCGCACAGGCGGTCGAGGATCACGTCGCGGCCCTGGTTCGGGCTGGCCGCCTCGGTGAACAGCAGTTCCAGGGTCTGGCGCAGCACGCCCATGCCGGCCAGCGGCTGGTACAGGCAGTCGGGCAGGGCGCGCGCCAGCGGATTGGCGCCGCCATCCTCGAAGCTGATGTGGGCGCACAGCAGGGTCGCCGTGGCGCCGTCGGGCACCTCGAGCGTGTGGGCCGACCCGCGTGGATAGAACACCATCGCCGGCTCGTCCACGCGCAGCGGCGCGACGCCGTCCTGGCGGAAGATCACCGAACCGGCGCGCACCAGGTGCAACTGGCCCGCGCTCGGGTTTTCCGGAAAAGCATTGGCGTCACAAAAGACGCCATTGAAAAATACACGTGCGCGAAACGAGTAGCGGCCTACCAGCGACGAGATCTTGTCCATAAAGTTGAGAATTGACGAATTCACAGCCTATTCTGGACGATTTGCTAAGTTTTGAGAAGCGAATTGGCAGCTTTTTTTGGTTTTTGGCCAAAAAATCTGACAATGCGTTGTTTCGTTTCCGCAAATCCGACAATTTCACCAGGCGTCAGGCCAGAGTGTGCGGTGCAGGTCGGCCACCTGTTCCGGCGGCAAGCGCGGTTCGCGCCCCTCCGTCAGCAAGCCGTTCTGCTCGTGCGCGACATCGGTCAGCTGGGTGTAGCACAGCCCGGCCAGGAAGGAGAGCGAGGCCAGGCCCTGCATCAATGTGCGGTAGCGCTGGGCCAGTTCATCGACGTCGCCGACATTGCCGTAGTGGTCGTACAGGCGGTCGCGCCGCCGCTCGGGTCCGCCGGGTGTCAGGAGGTAGCCGCCGACTTCGGAAAACATGATCGGCTGGCCGCGGTACTGGGCGCCGGCCAGGAACAATTCGCGCGCCTTGTGCCAGCCGGTGTCCGGCGGCAGGCCGGTGAGCAGGGTGCCGGCGTAACGTTCCAGCAGCTTTTCCACCGGATGCGAATAATCGTGGATGGTGCAGATGTCGGTGACGTCGGTGTGCTGCCAACCGTCGTTGTCGATCACCGGACGCGTGGGGTCGACCATCCGCGTGCGCGCCACCATGCGTTCAAGGAAATCGTGCTGGTGCGGGTGGCGCGTGAGTTCCGGGAAGCCGAAGCTTTCCACCACCGGCACCCAGCCGACGATGGCAGGGTGGTTCGCGTCGCGCACCACGGCGCGCAGCCATTCGAGTTCGAGCCGCTCTTCCGACTCCTCGGACCAGGACCGTGCGTTCGGCATTTCTTCCCATACCATCAGGCCCAGCACGTCGCACCAGTAGAGCCAGCGTTCGTGCTCGATCTTCTGGTGCTTGCGCACGCCGTTGAAACCGAAGCGGCGCGCCCACTCCACATCCGCGCGCAGCGCTTCGTCGGACGGCGCGGCGAGCAGGGTGTCGGGCCAGTAGCCCTGGTCGAGCGCCATCAGCAGGAAGGTGCGCTTGCCGTTCAGGTGGAAGTAGCCATCCTTCAGTTCGATCGAGCGCAGGCCGGCATAGGCTTCGACGGTGTCGACCAGCTGGCCGCAATGGAGCAGGCGCACGCGCAGCTTGTACAGGTGGGGCGAGGCGGGCGACCAGGCGTGCAGTGCCGGCTGGGGCACCTGGGTGCGCAGGCTGAGGCTGGCGCCGCGGCTGGCGGCGCGCGCCGTGGCGCAGACCTGTTCCGAGTCCAGGCTCTCCAGTACGTCGAGCTCGGCTTCCCAGTCGCTCGCCGGGCCGTGCAGGTGGACCGTCAGGGCCAGCGTGCCGTCGGGGAGGGCTTCGTGGATGCGCAGGTGGTCGATGCGCAGCGCCGGCACCGGTTCCAGCCAGACGTTCTGCCAGATGCCGCTGGTGCAATAGTAATAGATGCGCACCGGCGTGCCCGAGGACGACTGCTTGCCGCGCGGCTGGTAGGGGTCTTGCCGGTCCTCGACGCGCAGGGTGACGCGGTTCGCGCCCGGCTTCAGGTAGGGCGCGATGTCGAAGGAGAAGGGCACGTGGCCGCCGCGGTTGCGTCCGGCGACGCGGCCGTTGATCCAGACATCGGCGCGGTAGTCGCAGGCGCCGAAATGCAGCAGCAGGGCGCCGTAGTCCCAGCCTTCGGGGACCTCGAAGCTGCGGCTGTACCACATGATTTCGTGGACCTCGCGGGTACCGATGCCGGAGGCTTGCGATTGGTAGGGAAAGGGCACCTCGATCTGCCGGGGAAGCGTGCGTCCGTCGAACCAGTGCTCGTGCATGCCGGCATCCAGGTCGTCGAAAGCGAACTCCCACCGGCCGTCCAGGCTCGCCCACTGCTGGCGTACCATCTGCGGTCGCGGATGGTGCGCGCGGGGGTCTTCAAGCGTGCGCATGGTGTGGTGGGGCAGGGTTGGGAAGGGACCGCGCATTTTGTTTGCGCTCCGATAAAGTACACCGCAACACCAAAGAACTTTCAAGTACCGCACGGCCTCCAATGATGAGCCGAGCAAACGGGCTCGCGACCAGGAGGCGGTGATCCTGCACGAACCCGATGTACGCTCGATTACCCAGTATCACGATGCCGTTTTGCGCCTGTCCGAAGGCGGCCAGGCGGTGCCGATCACGGGTCGCGGCCCCTGGCCGGCCATCGCGGCGAACCACGAATTTAATGTGCTGTTGTGGCGCGAAGAAGACAAGGCGCGCCGGCGCGATGCCAGCGCCAGCGAGATCGCCGCCAACAAGCGCGACATCGACGCCTGCAACCAGCAGCGCAACGACGCCGTCGAATCCATCGACGAAGCCGTCCTGGCCGCGCTGGCACAGGCAGCCGTCACGCGCCGGCGCCTGGCTGTCGAGCGAAACCGCCGGCGCCATGATCGACCGCCTGTCCAAGCGGGTCATCGGCCTGCCGCGTTCGCCTACCAGTACGGCCACATTCCGGCCCTGCGCTGACGGCTGGGGTCGGTTCCAGCCAGCAGGGCGCGTGCGTGCTGGAGGACGGCGGCCGAGCGCTGGGCGTCCGGGTCCCAGATGCAGCGGTGGTTGTCGCGGTCGAGCGGCGCCCGGCGGGCGATGTCCGCCTTGCTGAAGATGACCACGCTTTTCAGGCGCAGGCCGGCGGCAATGTGCGATACGCCGGTGTCGTTGCAGACCAGCAGCCGCGCGTGCTTCATCAGCACCGCCATCGCCCCGATCGAGATCGGCGCGGCCGCGTTCACCGCGCGCGCCTGCATGTGGCCCGCCACCTCGCCGGCCAGGTCCGCTTCGTCGGCCGAGCCGGTCAGCACCACGTCGACGCCGAATTCGGCGGCCAGCCGGTCCGCCACTTCGGCAAAGCGGCGCGCCGGCCAGCACTTGTCGCGCTTGCGCGCGCCGGGATGCACGCAGATATAGCTCCCGGGTTGCAGGCCCGCGGCGACACCGCTCGCTTCGAGTTCCTGCCGGTCTTCCTGGGCCAGCGGAAACTCCAGGTAGTCGCCGACCGCGCCGGCGCCCAGCCGCCCGACCAGGTGCAGCAGCCGGTCCGGTTCGGCGCCGACTTCGGGATAGGGAAACAGGGCCGTGCGTTCGGTGGCAACCGGCGCGCCCTGGCAATGCCCGGCCAGCGCGTAGGCGCCGAAGCCGGCCACGATGTCGTTGCTGATGCCGCTATTGCCGTGCAGCTGCAGCGCCAGCGTGAACTGGCGCGCGCACATGTTGGCGTAGAAGGGCGTCAGTTCCTCGTGCCGCACCGGCTGCTCGGGCAGCAGCGGGTGGCCGGGAAAGGGAATGAAGTCGTCGATGTAATGGCGAAAGCGCGCGGCGAACTGGCTGGCCCAGGGCAGGCCGACCAGGGTGATGCGCGCATGCGGCAGCGCGGTGCGCAGCGCGCGCAGGGCCGGCACCGCGCACAGCATGTCGCCCAGGTGCAGGGCGCGGAACACGGCCACGGAATCGATGTCGAGCCGGTGGAACAGCGGACGGCGTTGCACGGTTTCCTCCATCAATGACTACGCGGGCAGGGCAGCGCGGCAGGTCATGCCCGGCCGGCAGCGCATGCCAGCCCGCCGGAATTGCAAGGGCGGCCATCGACGCTCCACGGCTCGCTGAAAAACGAGGGATGAAACGCGCTGTTCCCTGGTCGTCTGGATGAGCGTTCCAGCCCTACTTGGAGCGCGATGCACAGCGATTAGTTCGGCACGGTTTTCAAACAGGCGCAGGCAGGCGCGAACGGCTCGCGGTATCATGAAAAACCTTCTCATCCGAGCCCTTGACCTCATGCTGCATACGCCCTCCACCTTCACGCCGCTGATGGCGCCGCAGGCCCATCCGGATCCACTGACCTTCCTGTTCCATGGGGGCCGCCTGCTGGTGCGCGAGCACGATGTGGCGCTGCCCGACGCCGCCGCCCTCGCCATGCTCGACCTCGACCCGGCGCACATGCAGCCGGTCGGCTTATTGGGCGAGCGCTATTGCCAGGCTGGATGGAGCGAGCACAACGCCGTGCCGCCCGGCTATGCCTGGCGCGGCCTGCGTTCGCTGTTTGCCGACATGGACGAGGAGAGGATCGGCGTGGCCGGACGCGCGGCCCAGATCGCCGAGTGGGCGCGCACCCACCGCTACTGCGGCGCCTGCGCCCATCCGATGGAACGCCTGATGCACGAGCGCAGTTTCAAGTGCAGTAACTGCGGCCACCTGGCTTATCCGCGCATCTCGCCGGCGATGATGGTCTTGATCAAGAAGGAAGACAAGGTGCTGCTGGCGCTGCACCACGCCTCGGCGGCGAAGCGCTTCACGCCGCTGGCGGGCTTCCTGGAAGCGGGCGAATCGATCGAGGAAGCGATCCACCGCGAAGTGTTCGAGGAGGTGGGTTTGCAGGTGACCAACCTGCAGTATTTCGCCAGCCAGTCATGGCCCTTCCCGCACTCGCTGATGATCGCCTTCACCGCCGACTATGCGGGCGGCGAGATCCGCATCGATGCCAGCGAAATCGCGGAAGCGCGCTGGTTCGGTCCGGATGACGAATGGCCGGAGCGCGTACCGCACATTTCGGTATCGAGTGTGCTTGTCGACGCGCACCGGCCAGTCGGGCGTTAAGTCTCGCTCGCCGCCGGCAGTGCCGGCGAGGTTTGTACTTGTACCAGCGGGACGGCCGGGACCACGGTAGCATGCGCGGCCGGCAGCGTGCGCGGCGTTTCCTCCGGCCGCGCGCCGGTGCCGCGCAGCTGCACCGCCCGCTGCAGCAAGTCGAACCAGAACGGCGCGCCGAACAGGGTGGTGGCCGCCGTGATCAGCCAGCCGGCCGCCTGCAGCGCAAAGCTGCTGTCGAGTACCGGCGGGAAGGTCGTCCAGCCGATCGGCAGCGCCCATAGCTTGTCGAGGGTGGCGGCGTCGAGCATGCCCGGCACGGCGTCGATGTGGGCCGCCAGCTGGGGCTGCTGCCAGAGCGTGCGGAACAGCGAGATGCTGTCGATGTTGAACATGATCGCCAGCAGCAGCGACAACAGCAGCGAGATCAGCAGCTGGCGCCGTTTATAGGCGCCGGACACGCGCTCCATGGCGTTGTCGAACCAGCCCGCCACCAGGGCCTGGAAACGCTCGAGGTCGCCGCCGGCACGCGCATACAGCGCATGCAGGGCGCGCCGCACCTGGGGATCGGATACGGCGTCGATGTCGGCGCCCAGGCGCGCGAAGTCGCCGGGGGCGCGTTGGATGCTGTCGATCAGCGCGATCGCGAACTGCGCCGGTTCGATGTAGGATGGGCGGGCCGCGAGGTGGCGTTCGTCGACCGGCAGCCCATTGCCGTGCGGGTTGACGAGGGGATGCGCGTATACCATCTGCGCCAGGGCGTCGAAACGCGGATCGTTGAGCATGCTCTTGATGCCGGCCAGCAGGGTGTTGGCACGCAGGCGGAACGCCGCCGCCAGCGCTTCCTGCAAAGTGGCGACGATCAGGGCCACGGTGCCGTAACAGAACGTCAAGCCAATCGCCAATTCCAGTACAGAGCTCCCGAACATGACAATCCTCCAACGCTTGGTTGTGAACCTGTCCACGCTAGCGCATCGATACAACAGAGGAGTCCGTTTTGCTCAAGAAATCGGCAGGCGCCGGAAGGCTCCGCACATTTTCTATATACTGACGGCAATCGTTTTTCGTAGGGTTACACATGTCTGACAAAGAAGCATTTACCGAACAGGACTGGCGCCGTTTGCTGACCAGCCTCGGTGAAGATCCGAACCGTCCCGGCCTGCACGAAACGCCGGCACGGGTTGCAAAAGCCTGGAAACACTGGACCTCCGGCTATGGCCAGGACCCGGTCGAAGTCCTGAAAGCCTTCGAGGATGGCGCGGAGCAGTACAACGAACTGATCGTGGTGCGCGGCATCCCGGTGTACAGCCATTGCGAGCACCACCTGGCGCCGTTCTTCGGCAAGGCCACCGTCGGCTACGTCCCGAACGGGAAGATCGTCGGCCTCTCGAAGCTGACCCGCCTGGTCGACATCTTCTCGAAGCGCCTGCAGGTGCAGGAACGCATGACGATGCAGATCGCGAATGCGCTGATGGAAGTGCTGGAGCCGAAAGCCGTGGGCGTGGTCGTCAAGTGCCGCCACATGTGCATGGAAAGCCGCGGCATCCGTACCCAGGGCGAGGAAACCATCACCTCGGCCATGCTGGGCGAACTGCAGCCGAACCTGGCGCTGCGCACCGAGTTCCTGGCGCTCGCACGCGATTAAACGCGCGGGCCGGTCCCGCCTGCGGGAACCTGTTCATTAACTTCGCCCTCAAAGGATGTTTAGGGGGCGAACGTCATGGCCCGGCCCGAATTCCCCAGCGACATTGGGCGCGAGCAGTTCGAGCTCGTGCGCGAGACACTTGAAGCGGCGCGCCGCAAGACGCGTCCGCGCAAGCACGACCTGTACGACGTGTACTGCGCCGTGCTCTGGTTCCTGCACACCGGCGCCGCCTGGCGCAGCCTGCCGCGCGAGTTTCCTCCCTGGCGCACCGTGCACGAATACTTCACGCAATGGACCATGCTGCGCAACGGCGAGCGTTCGCTGCTCGAGCAGACGCTCGATACGCTCGGGCGCGACGTCGAGCTGGCCCAGTTGCAGCGCCTGATGCGGCCGCGCTGAGAGCGTGAGAAAAAATGGCCATGGCGGCGTTGCCTCGTCTCGCCGTACGCTCGTACTGTCTTCGACTCGGCGCCTTGCCCTGGCCATTTTTTCTCACGCTCTGAAGGCGGTTTCCCAGCCGTGTGGCGTGGATGCGCTGCAATTGTATAAACTGATCACAACAGCGGCCGCACCAGCTGTGCTGCGCAGCCATTTCCTGCTTTGTCACATTCTGTTGCGATTTCAAACCGTGCGCGCCGAACGGCTGAGCTACGCTGGAGCTATTGTCTTTCTTTTACGCCGGCGCCCCGATGTTCGACCAACTCAACCTGTACCTGTTTGCACTGATCAATTCCGCACCTGGCCTGGAGGGCTGGCGCCTGCACGGCGCCGTGTTTGCCGCGGAATGGGTGATCATGATCCTGCCGCTCGGCCTGGTACTGATGTGGATGAACGGCGATACCGCCCAGCGCGAGGCAGCGGTGCGGGCCTTCATGGCGGCCGTGATCGCGCTGACGATCAACAAGATGATCGGCCTGGCGTGGTTCCATCCGCGTCCCTTCATGGCCGAGGTCGGACAGACCTTCATGTTCCACGCGCCCGACTCTTCCTTCCCGAGCGACCACGGCACCAGCATGTTCTCGGTGGCGCTGGCGCTGGCCTTCGGACCGCTGCGCGAGGCACGCCGCTTCGGTGTCGCCTTGCTGGCGCTGGGCGTGGTGGTGGCGTGGGCGCGGGTGTTCCTGGGTGTGCATTGGCCGCTGGACATGGCCGGGGCATTGCTCACGTCGGGCTTCGCGGCCGTGCTGGTGAATACCCGCACAGGGCAGGCGCTGGCGGCGCTGGTGGTGCCGCAGATGCAGGTGGTGTACCGGCGTGTCTTGCGCACGCCAATCAAGCGCGGCTGGCTGCGCCCTTGATGTGAACGCTTGATATCAACGCTTACTCGGTCGGCGCTTCCGCTTCCTCGAACACCAAGTGGTTGTTTTCGTCGAAGTGGAACAGGCCGAGCGGCTGCCCGGTCACCTGCTCGGGTTCTTCCAGCTGGCTGCAGCCTTGCGTCTCGAAGCGCCATGCCGTGTCTCCGGCGCGTACCGTGTAGACATTCTCGCCCGACCCAAACAGCTCCAGTTCCACATCCGCCACCGGTAGCCTGGCCAATTCGAAACGGCGCTGGCAATCCGGCATGCGCGCCGCGATCAGGTCCAGCGTGACTTCCTTCTTCCAGAACTGCTCCTGCACCGCGCGCACCGTCAGCGCGTGCGTATTGCCGTCGATGTAGTAGGTGGCCGAGTCGTCGACGCAGCCGGCCAGCAGCAGGGGAGTCAGGAGAAGAAGAGGTCGCATGCAAGAGTTCCGTGGTCTGGCGCGGGATGGCGCCTCAGCCAGTATAGAACGCGTCTTTCTTGCCGCGCAACTGAGCGGAGAACGCGGACAGCCAAAAAAAAGCCGCCCGCAGGCGGCCTCCTGGCTTGCCGATTACCGTGCACGCTTGCGGCGGCTTGCCACCACAGCCGCCAGGCCCAGCGCGGTCAACGCCAGCGTGGCAGGCTCCGGCACATCCGACTGCGCGATGGCGCGGACCAGGAAGGTTTCGGACGTGCCTGCCTGTGCGCCCCAGCCAGGTGCGAAAGGCGCGCCCCAGACATAACCTGCCAGGATATCGCCGGTGTCGCAGTGGTTGTAGTTCGTCGAGAAATACGTCGACGCGCAGAGCACCCCACCGTTCGGCGTAAAGGCAGCCGAGAGTGCTTGCAGACTGGCGAAGCTGGCGTTCCATTGTTCGGCAGTAGCGAAATCGAAACCGTGGTGACGCACGACCAGGTCGCAGCTGCCGGCGCCGCCGCCGCATGGACTGGCGTAGACCCATTCGTAACCGCCGGCGCGGACGATCAGCGAGGCATCCGGTTCCTGGTTCAGCAGCAAGCCGGCGTGGGCGGACCCGGCACTCAGCAGCACGGTACCAGCCACAGCAGCGAGACCGGCGCGTTTCAGGGTAGACAGAAGTTTGGACATGGTTTTCCTTGTTATTAATGAATTGTTATTGGTTCTTATAAATAAGCAATTGCCATGCCAATGAAATTTATCTATGTAAATCAATGATCTTTCTGATCAACTAAACTGTTCTGTAAGACATTTCGACAGTTGCTCCCAGGCTCGCGCGCTCCACCGTCGATGGATTTCATGGATCATGAAACCGTTATTGCCCCTACCACGAATCATGCGAGCCGATCAGACTGCCTATCAATTGCTGGAAGCGCCCGGCGCCAAGCCGGTCAAGATGTGGACCCGTGGCGTGCCGGTCGAGGAAGCCGCCAAGAAGCAACTGGGTAAGCTTGCGCAATTGCCCTTCATTTACCACCATGTTGCCGTGATGCCCGACGTGCATCTCGGCAAAGGTTCGACCATCGGCAGCGTGATCCCGACGCTGGGCGCGGTGATTCCGGCCGCGGTCGGCGTGGATATCGGCTGCGGCATGATGGCCGCCAAGACCACCCTGCGCGCCACCGACCTGCCCGACAGCCTGGGCAAGCTGCGCAGCGCCATCGAGCAAGCCATCCCGCACGGCATGTCGCACAAGACGCGCAATGCCAGGGGCCGCGACACCGGTTCCTGGGACCGTCCGCCGCCGCCGGTGGATGCCGGCTGGGCCAAATTGAAGGACGAGTTCGACGCCCTGTGCCGCAAGTGGCCCAAGCTGCGCGGCACGAACAACTACAAGCATCTCGGCACCCTCGGCAGCGGCAATCACTTCGTGGAAATTTGCCTCGACGAGGACAACTTCGTCTGGCTGATGCTGCACTCGGGCTCGCGCGGCGTGGGCAATGCCATCGGGACCCATTTCATCGAGCTGGCCAAGCAGGACATGCGGCGCCACATGGTGAACCTGCCCGACCAGGACCTGGCCTACCTGGAAGAAGGCACCCAGCATTACAAGGACTACATCGAGGCGGTCGGCTGGGCCCAGAAGTTTGCCCGCATCAATCGCGAAGTGATGATGCAGAACCTGATCCACGCGGTACGCAGCGTGATCGCCAAGCCTTTCGAGACCCACGTGGAAGCCGTGAATTGCCACCACAA
Source organism: Massilia sp. YIM B02769 (assembly GCF_030411995.1). Classification (GTDB taxonomy): domain Bacteria; phylum Pseudomonadota; class Gammaproteobacteria; order Burkholderiales; family Burkholderiaceae_D; genus Telluria. The sequence continues at coordinate 51,278 of NZ_JASNRC010000001.1, read as the reverse complement.
CTACGTGCAGCAGGAGCGCCACTTCGGCCGCGATGTGCTGATTACCCGCAAAGGTGCGGTCTCGGCAAAAGCGGGGGAATTAGGCATCATTCCAGGGTCGATGGGCGCAAAAAGCTTCATCGTGCGCGGCAAGGGCAACCCGGAGAGTTTTAACAGTTGCAGCCATGGCGCAGGACGCACCATGAGCCGCACCGAAGCCAAGCGCCGCTTCACCCGCGCCGACGTCGAGCGCGCCACGCAGGGCGTGGAATCACGCAAGGACGAAGGCGTGATCGACGAAATCCCGATGGCCTACAAGGACATCCATGCGGTCATGCAGGCCCAGGACGAACTCGTGGAGGTGGTGCATACCCTGAAGCAGATTGTTTGCGTAAAGGGCTGACGGTTTAAAGCATCTACAGCAATGCAGTGATGCGTGGTATTAGACTCTTGTCCACGTACTCAACCGTAGGGTGGGCCGGGCCGCGCTAGGCACTCCGTGCCCACGCGGTTACGCGCGTGTCCGTTCAGCGTTAGCGGTGAAATTTCGCTCGTGTCATGGCCGCCAGTCGCCAGCTCTTGCTTCGCGTTAGTTTGCATATTCCGCGAGCGATGATTCGCGGCAGCTGGCCGCACGCATGCGCACGTAACCGCGTGGGCACGGAGTGCCTAGCGCGGCCCGGCCCACCCTACGGTTTTACGCCCTGGACATGTGTTTACTCGTCCACCTTTTCCCAGCCACCACCCAAGGCCAGGAACAACCCCACCTGGTCACTCGCCAGCTTCGCATCCGACGCCGCCACCGCCGCCTGCGCCGACGCCAGCGTCCGCTCCGCATCCAGCGTGGTCAGGAAATCGGTGCGCCCGAAGCGGTACAGCTTCGCCGCCTGTTGCGACGCCAGTGCGCTCTGGTCGCGCGCCGCCTTCAAGGCCGCATTCCGGTCCAGCTCGCGCGCATACGCCGTCAAGGCCGTCTCGGTCTCGCGCAAGGCGTTCAGCACCACGCCATCGAACCTGGCCAGCGCGGCAGCCGTGCTCGCCTCGGCCTGCTCGATGTGCACGCGCGCCGTGCCGGTCGACGGAATCGTCCAGGAAATCAGCGGTCCCAGGCTGTAGCGGAAGGTATTGCCCTCGCCGAAGCCCGACAGGCCGCCGGTGCTGCCCGCCGTCAGCCCCAGGCTGATCTGCGGATACAGCTCGGCGGTGGCCACGCCGATGCGCGCCGTGGCGCTTGCCAGCGTACGCTCGGCCTGGCGGATATCCGGCCGCCGGCGCAGCAAGGCCGCCCCATCGCCGACGGGAATCGCCGCCGCCAGCTGCGGCACCTTTGCACATTGCGCCACTGCCTGAGGGAATTTGCCCGGCACCTCACCGGTCAGCACCGCCAGCCGGTACAGGGCCGTGCGGCGCTGCGCCTCCAGCGGCGGCAGGGCCGAGCGCAATTGCTCCAGCTGGCCGAGGGCGCGGCTGTTGTCGAGCGCCGCGCCGCGTCCGAGTTTGACGCGCTGCGCGGTGGACGCGGCGAACTTGCGCTGCAAGTCCACCGATTGCTGGGCAATCGCGATCTGCTGCCCGGCCGAGCAGGCCTCGGCATAGGCGCGCGCCGTGTCGGCCGCCACCGTCACCCGGGTCAGGTCGAGCGCGGCCTGGGCGACTTCAGTGTCGGCGCCGGCCGCTTCCACGGCGCGGCGGATCTTGCCGAACAAATCGAGTTGATAAGACACGTGCAGGCCGGTGTCGTACGTGGCGCGGTCCGCCATCGAACCCGGCAAGCCGTTGGCGGCGCCGGATGCGCGGCCGTAGCCGGGTGTGGCCGAGACGCTGGCTTCCGGCCGGCGCAATTCTTCCGCTTCCGACAGTACGGCGCGGGCACGCGCCAGGTTGGCGGCGGCCACACGCAAATCGGTGTTCGCGGCAAAGGCTTTGTCGACCAGCCCATCCAACGTGCTGTCGTGGTACAGGCGCCACCATTGTGTCGGCAGCGGCGCCAGGGTGAACGGTTTTTCCGCAGCACTGACGAAAGGCGCGGCGGCGTCAGGCCGTTTCACCACGGCCTCGTCCGGCACATGGTAATTCGGGCCGACCGTCGTGGTACAGGCGCTCACCGCCAGCAGTGCCGCTACCGCTCCTGCTTTCAATGAAAAAGTTTGATAGTCCATCATGATCACCGCTTGGTATTCAGCGAACTCGGCGCCGCCATCGCCTGTGCTTGCGGACGGGTGGCAGGCTTGGCCGCATCCGGTAACACCTGCACGGTGGCGGTCTGGCCGGCGACCAGGCGCACATTGGTAGGCACCGGATCGAGCGCCACGCGCACCGGAATGCGCTGCGCCAGGCGGACCCAGTTGAAGGTCGGGTTAATGTTCGGCAGCAGGTTGGTGCCGGTGGTGCGGTCGCGGTCCGAAATGCCTTCGGCGAAGCTTTCCACGTGGCCGCCGAGCTTTTGCTGCGCACCCATCAGCGACACGGTCACGCGGTCGCCCAGGTGGATCTGCGGCAGCTTGGTTTCTTCGAAATAGCCTTCGACATAGAAGGAACCGCGGTCGACCAGCGCCATTACCGGGTGGCTGGCGCTCACATACGCGCCCGGCCGCAAATCGAGGTTGGTGACGAAACCGTTGACCACCGATTTCACCTGCGTGCGTTCCAGGTTCAGCTTGGCGGTGTCGCGGTTCACCACGGCCTGGGCCAGGGCGGCGCGTGCGGTTTCCACGCGCGACTGGCCTTGCTCGCGGGTCTCGAGCGCCACCAGGTCGTCGAGCTGGACGTTGCGGCGCGATTCGCGCTGGGCCTGGTTCAGCGCCGCCTGGGCCGCCTGCTCGGCCGCTTCGGCCTGGCGCAGGGCCAGCTCGAAACGCGCGCGGTCGACTTCGAACAGCAAGTCACCCGCGTTCACCTGCTGGTTGTCGTGCACGTAGACCTTCGTTACCTGACCGGTGACGTCGGGAGCGACCTGCACCACGTAGGCCTTGACGCGGCCGTCGCGGGTCCAGGGTTCGACTTCGTAATGGCGCCACAGCTGCCAGCCCGCATACGCGGCGCCGGCGGCGGCGATCAGGGTGATACCGACCCGGCCCACTGCCGGAAGAGAAAATTTCTTGAACATGATCAAAGTAAATTCAGGACAGATTCAGAACAGATTGGAACCGAAGAACACCAGGGCGCCGAGCACGATGACGAACAGCGAAAAATCGAACAGCGCCGGATGCCAGATGTGGCGGTACAGGCCGGTGCGCGCGAGCACCCAGTTGAACAGGCGCGAGACCACGAGTGCGAGCAGGGCCAGCAATAGCAGCGGTGGAACATAGATGCCGTAGAGGCTGACTTCGCCGATCATCGGATCTCCTTTTCTAATACGGGCGAGGGTTGATAAGGTGGCGCCTCGGGGAACAGGTCGCGGCGGATGCCGGCCAGCGCCGCCAGGGCGTCGCGCTGGGCGGTCGACGTTTGCGCCGCGCTGACCGAGCGCAAGGCGTTGTCGATCGAGGCCAGCAGGTGCGCATTTTCTCCAGCGTCCACATGCGGCCGCGCATCGAAGTGCTGCGACAGGTGTTCCAGCAGCGCCCACAGCGCGGCCTGGCTGCGGCCGAGTTCGTGGCGTGCGGCCAGCAATTGCGTCATGTTCAGGCCGATACGCAAGTCGACCAGGGCGTCGGCCGCCTGCAGGTCTTGCTGGGCGCCGGCCATCGCCAGGCGCGGTGTCAGCAGGGCGATGCGGTCGACCATGCGTGCGGAGAATTCCGGCATCGACGGCACTTGCCGGCCAGCGCCCATGGTAGCGAGTTCCTTCCAGCCGGCACGCAGCAGGCGGCGCGCGGTCCAGCCGGCACTCACGCTGCGGAACATGCCGATCACCAGCACCGCCAGCGCCAGCCCGGCCAGTTGCGCCAGGGTCGAATTGATGAAGGAGGCGGCGTCGGCCGTATTCGTGTCCTGCAGGGCCAGGGTGCCGCCGATGCCGAACAGGAAGGGCATGGCGCGCCCGAAGGTGCTTGGCCGCGCGATCAGCGCGCCCAGCACCAGGAAGGCGGGCGCGCAGGCCAGCACCAGCATCTCGAAGCTGTGGATCGCCGGCAGCACCGCCAGCAGGTAAAAGGCCGACAGCGGCACCGAATAGATCGTCCACACCAGGAAGCCCTTGATGAAGGGCACCGGATCGTCCTGGGTAGCGAAGAAGCAGGACATCACGGCGGCCATCATCGGCATCGCCGCGCCCGAAGGCCAGCCGGTGGCGATCCAGAAGGCGCAGCCGGCCAGCGTGGCGATGATCGCCGCCAGCGACGAGACCACCGCCATGCCGCGGTCCAGGTGCAGCGCGTTGGCCGGCACACCGGGCAGGTGGCGTGCTTCGGGCGGCAGCGGCCCGCTGGCGCCCTTGCCGATACAGCGGCGCAGCGTTTGCGCCTCGGCGCCGGCATCGACGAGGGCGCGCAGGCGGGCGGCCAGATTCAGTTGCACCAGTTCCAGCCAGCTGCTGTTGCGCGAAGGCTGGGGCGCCAGGGCATCGATGGCGGCGCGCAGGCCTTGCGGGTCGTGCGGTGCCTCGTCCTTGCGGGTGCCGGCCCAGGCGGTGATGTCGGCCAGCAGCGTGCGCCAGCGCGAATTGTCTTCCAGGGCGCCGAGCTGGCGCAGCGCCAGCAGGCGGTCTTCGATGGCCGACAGCATCGGCACCATCGCCGCCAGGCGTTCCTGCAGCGCGTGGATGGCATTCCCGGTCCAGCGCAGGTGCGAGGTGTCGAAGGGCAGGTGCACGGCCATCATGCGCAGCTCGGTGATGTCGCCGGCCAGCTTGCGGCGGTCGCCGGTGCTGTTGCTGTCGCCGTTCGGGGCAAGGGCATCGGCGATCCAGTTGCGGGCGTCGCGCAGGGCGTTGTCGAGGCGCGCCAGCATCACCGGGCCGAAGCTCTGCGGGAAGACCAGCGAGTGCACGACGGTGGCGCAGGTGATGCCGAGCAGGATCTCCTCGACACGCGCCAGGGCGATGTCGAAGATGGTGCCGGGATCGTTCACGGCCGGGAAGGCGATCAGGCCGGCGGTGTAACCGGCCAGCATCATCAGGTAGGAGCGTGGCGTGCGGTCCAGCAGCGACACGTACAGGCAGCCGCCGACCCACAGCGCCAGGGCCAGCGACAGCAGCTCGGGCGAGTTGGCGAATGCCGGCACGATCAACACCGTGGCAAAGGCGCCAAGGAAGGTGCCGCCGAAGCGGTACAGCGCCTTCGAGCGGGTGGGGCCGGAGAAGGGGGCGCCGACGATGTAGGCCGTCATCAGCGCCCAGAATGGACGCGGCAGTCCGATGCGCATCGCCAGGTAAAGCGCGAGCATCGCTGCCGTGAAACTTTTTACCGAAAACAGGACTTCGGCCTTGCTGAAGAGCTTCACGCCTGCTTGTCCCCAGGCTGTTGTTCGCAAGGCTTGATCTTCGATTGCAGGCCGGTCAGGACGCGCAGGCAGGCATCGATATCGGCCTGCGCGAATTCGGCGAACAGGTTGCGGCGGAAGGGGATCAGGGCTTCTTCCATCTGCGCGGCGCGGGTCTTGCCGTCGGCGGTGAGCTGCAGCAGCTTGGCGCGGCGGTCTTGCGGGTCTTCGTGGCGCGCGACCAGGCCGTTTTCGATGAGCAGGTCGATCACGCGCACCAGCGACGAGGCTTCCAGGCCGAGGGCGTCGGCCAGCACGCCGGGACGCACGCCGTCCTGGCCGAGGCGGCCGAGGATCAGCACCGGCAGGGCGGTGGCCTGGGACAGGCTGTACTGCGAGGCGACCTTGTCCGCCATGGCCTTGTAGGCGCGCGAGGCGTGGGTCAGCGTCGCGGTGAGTTGCATCAGGGTTTGATCGAGGGGATTCATGCCGTGAGGGAATTCGTTTGAGTGCTAAAGTTTAGCATGCGAAGTATTTTTTTGCAGGCGAGGCCTGATTCGTAGGGTGGGCACCCCGTGCCCACGCGGAACGATGATCATTGTTTGCTGACCCGACGGAATATTGTTGGCGCTAGCTCTGTGCTGTAAACGCTGCAAACACTGTGCATCGTTCCGCGTGGGCACAGAGTGCCTTGCGCGGCCCGGCCCACCCTACAATGTCGCGATTCCTGCCAGCGCCCCTGGCCTATCGAACTCATGCTCCGGATCGACCTTGCGCAGCACCTCGATCGGCGCATAGCCCCAGTGCACCGCGGCGAAGTCGACCCCGGCCTTGCGCGCCGCTTCGGCATCGGTGGCCTGGTCGCCGATGTACAGCGCGGCCGACGGTTCCACCATGGCCCGCTTCACCACCTTGCGGATGCGCGAGGTCTTGCCGAAGATCGACATCCCGCACTCGTACTGGCTAATCAAGCCCGCCAGTTCCGGCCCCAGCACTTGCCGCACGTTGTATTCGGAATTCGACGACACGATGGTCAGTTCGAGATTGCCGCGCGCCAGTTCGCGCAGCGCGTGGTCGACTTGCGGGAACAGGCGCACCTGCCCGGCGTTCTCGCTCATCAGGGTCTTGAAGCTGGCGGCGGCCAGCGGCAGCTTCCAGGGCGGCATGCCGACGTGGCGCATCATGTCGCGCGGTTCGTAGTGGCGCAGGCGCTCCACCTGCGTGATGTCGATGCGCCGGAAACCGTGCTGGTCGGCGATCTGGTTGAACACGCTGAGGAAGAAGGGAAACGAGTCGGCGAGTGTGCCGTCGAAGTCGAAGATGGCGAGACGATAGGTCATGCTGACAGGGTATCGGTGGGCGCACTTGCATGATACACAAGCGCGCCTCCAGGCCCCGTTCCGCCTGGGTCAGGCGGCCTGCGCGGTACGCTCGGGCGCGACGAAGGCCAGGCTTTCCTCGAACGAGCGCAGCACCATGTCCACGTGTTCCTGCACCAGGGTCTGGCTGACCGAGGCTTCGCCGAACGGCAGGCGGATCGTCACCAGCAGCACGTTCGGCAGGCGCGCGTGCAGGTCCTTCGCCGCCTCCACCCACTGCGCCAGCGTCGCCTCGACCGGGTAGGTGATGAACACGGTCGAGATCAGGTCGGCCGCATCCGGCCCCGGGCTTTCCTGCTCGGCGCCGACCACCGTGCTGCGCGCGTCGATGTCGGCTTCGCGCAGGGCGCGCACCAGCAGTTCGGTGAGCAGGTCGTCGCGCTCGGTGCCCAGGCCCGCGCACAGTACGATCGAGCGCGAGGGCACGTCGAGCGAACCCTGCCAGCGGCCCAGCTTTTCCTCGCGCATCTTGCGCAAATGGGCGCCGACATTCGCGTCCAGCAGCGACACGCGCTGGCGCCGGCGGTTGCCGGGGTAGGCGGAGACCGGCGTGAGCGCGTTGGCAACGTCGGCGATCGTGGCGCGGATATGTTCTGCCTGCGCGCTGTCGATCCCGTTGCCGCGCTGCTCGGCCACGGCCAGCACCAGGCCGGGCAGCAGCACCTGGTCGCAATAGCGCGCCAGGCCGTGGCGCCCGATGTAGCTGCGCGCGTCCTCGAGGATGGCGCGCCGGTCGCCGCTCAGCACGCGCTGGTAGAAGCGCTGCGAGTGGGTTACGTTCGGCACTTCGCCAAGCAGGATGGTGACCGGTTCCAATGCCCGCACGTGGCGTCCGGCCACCACTAGGCACAGGGTCAGCGGCGTCGACAGCAGCAGGCCGATCGGCCCCCACAGCGCCCCCCAGAACAGCGCCGAGACGATCACGGCCAGCGGCGACAGGCCGGAACTGTGGCCGTACACCTTCGGCTCGATCACGTTCGCCACCAGCAGTTCCAGCGCCACGAAGACGGCCACGCAGGACAGGGCCAGCGTCCAGCCGGGGTCGATGGCCGCCACGAACACCGCGATCATGGCGCCGGCCGCCATGATGCCGAGGTAGGGCACGAAGCGCATCAGGCCGCTCAGGGCGCCCCACAGCAGCGCATGCGGCACGCCGAAGGCCCACAGCACCGCGCCGATCAGCGCGCCGAAAGTGAGATTCACGATGAACTGCGACAGGAAGAAGCGCGACACGCCGCGCGTGGCGTCGGCCAGTGCGCGCACGGTGCGGCCGATCTCGGCCTGGCCGGCGAGCCGGATCGCGCGGTCGCGCAGGGATTCGTGTTCGAGCAGGATGAAGACCAGCAGCACCAGCACCAGGCCGGCCTCGCCGATCGGCCCCAGCACCAGCGAGAGCAGGCGCGCCAGGGCGTCGCGCGTGGTCGGACGCGGGGCGCGCACCTCCACCGGCAGCGGTTGATTGGCGGCGGTGGTGAGCGTGCCGCGCTTGACCGTCACCGGCGGCGCCGGCGGCGGCGCGAACTGCGGCGTGACCGCGCTCAGTTCGGCCTCGAGGCGCGCGAAGGGACGCTCGGTGATCTCGCGGACCTTTTCCACCTTGGATTTGATCGCCGCGCGGTACTGCGGCAGGTCGCGCGTGACGGCCACCAGCTGGAAGGCGAGGATGGTGCCGATGCCGACCACGCAGGTGCCGGCCAGGACCACGGACAGGAGCGTCGCCGGCAACTGCGGCAGGCCGACGCGGCGCAGGGTGCGGATCAGGGGCGCCAGGACCAGGCTCAGGATCGAGGCCAGGGCCAGCGGTTCGAGCACATCGCGGCCGAAATACAGCAAACCGAGGACGCAGGTGGCCGTGACGATGGTGCTGGCGGTAAGGTGTTTGAACAGGCTTGAATCGGGCATCGAGTGCGGGGGCGGCGGAAGTCGGTCGGCGCGTGCAGTCTAGCACCAATGGGAACGCGGCAGGAGGGTGAGGATGCGTTCACGCGGTGCGCGCTCATACCTGCGGCCGTGACCGTACGGTGGGCACTCCGTGCCCACGCGGAAGTGTGCGTGGTGTTGGCTGGGCTCGCGTCGTGCATGCCGCCAGAAAGTGGCGCCTCCAAATGATCATTTGGAGGCGCTACCGGTAGGCCGCCGCTGAATCATCGATCAGCGCCAACAATGATCGACGTTCCGCGTGGGCACTTTGTCATTGATGCCCCCGGCATCAATGACCCCACCGTACGGTTGCCGCCTGCGGCCAGTCAGGCTGGAACGTTGAATGCCTCGATCAAGGACCGGTGCGCCCCCACCCCCGCCATCGTCCCATCGGCCACCGCCATCGCCACGTTCCCCGCCGCGCGCGCCATGTCGCCGCAGCAGAACACACCCGGCACGCTGCTCGCCTTCATCATGTCGGTACGCACGAACTGGCCGGCGTGGCCGTCTTCCATCGCGCACCCGAGCTGCCCGGCGATCGGACTGGCCATGCGCATCTGCGACATCACGAACAAGCCCGCCATCGGCAGCGTGCGGCCGTCCTCCAGCACCACCTCGGCCTCGCCCTCGATGCGCGCGACCGGCGTGCGCTCCAGCGCTACGCCGCGGCTGGCCAGCGCCGCCAGCTGCGCCGCATCGGGTTCAAACGCCCCGTTCAGGAACAGCGTCACCGTTCCCCAGTCCGGCAGCATCAGCGCGTGGTGCATCGCCAGCTCGCCGGTCGCGATGACGCCGATCGCGCCCTCATTCAGTTCATAGCCATGGCAGTAGGGGCAGTGGAACACGCTCTTGCCCCAGCGCTCGGCCAGCCCGTCGATGGCCGGCAGTTCGTCGGTGACGCCGGTGGCCAGCACCAGGCGCCGGCCGTGCACGGCGGCGCCGTCTTCCAGCACGATGCGGAAACCTTCGCCCTCGGCCGCGGCCTGCACTGCCTTGCCTTCCAGCCAGCGCACGGTCGGATACGCCAGCAACTGAGCGCGGCCCTGGGCGGCGATGTCGGCGGCCCTGGCGCCGTCCTGTGTCAGGAAGCCGTGCGAGCGGTCGGCGTAGCGGTTGCGGCGCTGGCCGGCGTCGACGACCAGCACGCGGCGCCGTGCCCGCGCCAGTTGCATGGCGGCGGACAGGCCGGCGTAGCTGCCGCCGATGACGATGGCGTCGAATTCAATCGGGTTCTGGATGGTGGTCATGGTGTGCTCCTCGATGTTGGGCATGTTGGGCGTATTGCGCGTTGAAGCGTTCGGACAGCTCCGCCAGCGTGACGTCGGCGAAGCGGCTGATCAGGAGGGCTTCGGCGTCGTCGAAGGCCGAAGCCAGCGACTGGTTGACTACCCGTTCGACCAGGCAGGTCGGCTCCTCGACCCGGTTCCCCATCGCGAACACGGTCGGCGCGCCGACGGCTTCGTAGATGTCGCGCAGGGTGACTTCGCGCAGGTCGGCCGTGACGACCCAGCCGCCGCCGTGGCCCTTGCCCGAGCCGACATACCCGCGCTCGCGCAGGCCGGCCAGGGTGCGGCGCACCAGCACCGGGTTGGTGTGCAGGAAGCCGGCCAGCTCGTCGGAAGTGAGCGGCCGGTCGCTGTGGGCCATGTGCAGGAGCAGGTGCAGGACCGAGGATAGTTTGCTGTCGCGTCTCATGTAACTTATGATAGTACAAAAATGGGTGAAGTGGGGCGGGCGTTGTAAAAACCGTGGGATCGCGTTAGCAGATGATTGATGCGTTGGCGCTAACCGTACGGTGGGCACTCCGTGCCCACGCGGATGCGCGCGGGGTGTTGGCAGTGTTTGTATCGTGCACGCCGCCAGAACGAGGCGTGTCTGGATGATCATTTGGACGCGCTACCGGTAGGCCGCCGTTCCATCATCGATCAATGCCAACAATGATCGAAGGTCCGCGTGGGCACGGGGTGCCCACCATAGGGTCAGCGCCGCGTCAGGGAAGACAGCGGACTTCAAGCAGGCGCATTCGCCCGCTCATCCAGCAATGCCAGCAACTGCCCCGCATCCACCGGCTTGACCAGGTGATGATCGAACCCCGCCTCGCGCGAGCTGGCGCGGTCGCTGGCTTGCCCGTATCCGGTCAGCGCCAGATAGACGGCGCCGGCCAGCGCCGGCTGGGCGCGCAGCTGGCGTGCCAGGGCGTGGCCGTCGATGTCCGGCATGCCGATATCGAGGATGAACACGTCCGGCACGCCCGTCACGGCTTCCGCCAGCACCGCGCGTGGATCGTTGATGGTCTGGACCCGGTGCCCTGCGCCCTCCAGCAGCGCGGCCAGGGTCTGGGCGGCGTCGACGTTGTCGTCCACCAGCATGATGCGCAGGCGTTTGTGCGCGGTGGGCGAGGTGGCCGAAGTAGCCGGCGCGGGCTGCACCGGCCCGGCCCGCACGACCAGCGGCAGCTCCACCGTGAAGGCGCTGCCCTGGCCCGGCCCGTCGCTGTGCGCCGCCACCTGGCCGCCGTGCATGCCGACGATGTTCTTCACCAGCGCCAGGCCGAGACCGAGCCCGCCCTGCGCCCGGTCCGGCGTGCGCTTCCCCTGCACGAACAGGTCGAACACCTGCGGCAGCAGCTGCGCATCGATGCCGCTGCCGTTGTCGGTCACGGTGATGCGCACCTTGCCGTCCGCCGGCTCGACCGACAGCACGATGCGCCCGCCGGCCGGCGTGTACTTCGCCGCATTCGCCAGCAGGTTCGCCGTCACCTGGATCAGGCGCGCACGGTCGCCCAGCACGCCCACGGGCGCCGCGCCCAACTGCACCTGCAGGGTATGGCCGCCGGCCTCGATCAGCGGATGCACCTGTTCGGCCGCCTGGGTGGCGACCGCCTTGATGTCGACCTCGGCCATCTCCAGCTGCACCATGCCGCGCGTGACGCGCGAGACGTCGAGCAGGTCGTTGACCAGCGTCGTCATGTGGTTCACCTGGCGCGAGATCACTTCGCTGTACTGGCGCACCTTGTCCGGCTGGCCGGGCGCGATGCGCAGCACCTGCGCCGCCGCGCTGATCGGCGCCAGCGGGTTGCGCAGCTCGTGCGCCAGCATCGCCAGGAACTCGTCCTTGCGGTGGTTGGCTTCCTGCAGCGCTTCCTGGTTCAGTTTATTTTCGTGGATGTCGGTGTCGGTGCCCAGCCACTTGACGATCTCGCCGTCCTCGTTGCGCAATGGCAGGCCGCGCGCCAGGACCCAGCGGTATTCGCCGGAATGGTGGCGCAGGCGGAAGGTCATCTCGTGCGGCTCGCCGCTGGCGACGCTGCGCATCCAGCGCGCGTGTGAACCTGCCTGGTCTTCCGGGTGCAGCAGGACCTCGGCCCAGGTCGTGCCTTCGGCCTCGCCGGGCTGCAGGCCGACGAAGTCATAGAACCGCTCGTTGTGGTAATCGATCGTCCCGTCCGGCAGCGCCGTCCACACCATCTGCGGCATCGCGTTGGTGATCGTGCGGAAGCGCAGTTCGCTGGCGCGCAGCTCCTCCTCGAAGCGCTTGCGGTCGGTGACGTCGCGCGTGGTGCCGGCCACCGCCTCGACTTCGCCGTCCGGCCCGATGATCGGCACGAAGATGTAGTCGTAGATACGGCGTCCGAAGGTGCCGTTGAACGGCACCTCGCCGCGGATCGGCGCGCGGGTCGCCTTGACCTGCTCGATCTCGCGGCCGTGCATGGCGGCGTGCCAGTCGGGGTAGCCGAGTTCGAGGCAATTCTTGCCGAGCGCCTGCTCGCGCGTCATGCCCCACATCTGCAGCAGCACGGCATTCGCGTAGGTGAAGCGGTGCTCGAGGTCGAACACGTAGACCAGGTCGGGCGTGTTCGACAGCACGGTCTCGTACAGGCGGCGTTCGCGCTCGGATGCGGCCGCCATCGCGGCCAGGTCGCGCTGGGCGTGTTCGTGGCGCGCTTCGTTTTCCTGTTCGCGCAGGTGGCGTTCGGTGAGCAGGGCGACCAGGTCGGCGAAATAGGCGATCTCGCCTGTCAGGGCCTTGCCCGGGGCGCCGGGCGCCGGATGGTAAAAGGCGAGGGTGCCGAGCACGCGTCCGCCCGGCGAATGCAGGGGAAAGGACCAGCAGGCGCGCACGCCGTGGCTGGCGGCCAGGGGACGGTAGGGCGCCAGCAGCGGTTCGGTCAGCACGTCGTCGACGACGACGATCTGGCCCGAGTGCGTCGCCCGTCCGCAGGCTGCCTCGGCAGGACCGACCGGCAGCAGCGCCAGCGCCTCGGCGAATGCCGGCGGCAGGCCCTCGTTTGCCGCCAGGCGCAGCCGGGTGCCGGCGTCGCCGGCCAGGTAGATGGCGGCCCAGGACTGCGCGCCGATCAGGCGGCGCACCTCGCCCAGCAGGCTTTGCAGCGTGTCTTCATAGGGCGCACCGCGCACGGCGATAGACAGGACGTTCTTCAATCCGTCGAAATCCAAGCCTGCTGCGTGTGGCCTCATGTGTGTATCCAATCGCGTGCGTAATTGCCTACGCGATTGTAGCTTATGACAATTGCATTTAGCGCTAGGCGAAGCGAGATGTGCGCCACGGGAAACTGCGTTGCCAACCGTGTGTTTGCTTCGTCCGAACACCATTACAATCTTGTCATCATCGTCACGGCAGATGCTGGAAACCACCATGGCCCAAATCCACCCCGCAGGCTGGCGCGAAATGTCGGTCACCGGCGCCGCCGCGCGCGAGATCGAAACCCTCGCCTTGCTCGACAAGCGTTTCACCGACACCCCCTACACCATCTACCACGGCGTACACTGGACGAATGTGGAACAGGGCTATTCGGTGTATGGCGACGTCGACTTCATCGTGGTCGCGCCGAACGGGCGCATGCTGCTGATCGAGCAGGTCGCCGGCTTCCTGAACGAGACGCGCGACGGCCTGGTCAAGAACTACCAGGGCAAGCCGCGCAAGATCCGCACCCAGATCCTGCATACCATCGAGGGCCTGACCCGGCGCTACCAGGGCGAGCTGTCGATCGACTACCTGCTGTACTGCCCCGACTACATCGTGCGAGACCCGCACCTGGCCGGTATCGACCCCGCCCACATCATCGACTCCACGCGCAAGGGCCGGCTGGCCCAGACCATCCGCGAGGCGCTGCCGCTGACCGACAAGACCGAGGACTACGACAAGGTGACGCGCTTCCTCGGCGACACCCTGAGCCTGCGCCCCGATCCGAGCGCGATGATCGGCTCGGCGGTAAAAATGGTGACGCGCCTGTCGGGCGGCCTGGCGACCTGGGCGCGGCGACTGGAATTTTCTCCGTTCCGCCTGCGCGTGGTGGGCACGGCCGGCAGCGGCAAGACCCAGCTGGCGCTGGCCGAATACACCGCCGCCATCGACGCCGGGCTGCGCCCCCTGTACGTGTGCTTCAACCGGCCGCTGGCCGACCACATCGAGCGCCTGGTGCCGGCCGGCGGACGCGTCGCCACCTTCCACATGCTGAGCGACGCCTACATGCGCGCCCAGGATGCGACGCCCGACTATTCCTCGCCCGAGGTGTGGGACAAGATCGAAGGCGCGCTGGCCGCCGTCACGCTGCCCGAGACCTGGCAGTTCGACGTGCTGATCGTCGACGAAGGCCAGGATTTCTCGATCGCCTGGCGCGACATCGTGCTGGGCATGCTGAAGGAAAACGGCCGCGCGATCTGGCTCGAGGACCCGGACCAGAACCTGTACGGCCGCGCCATGGTGCCGCTGCCGGGCTGGGTGGTGCTGCACTCGAACACGAATTACCGCAGCCCGCGCCAGATCGTCAGCATGCTGCAATCGCTCGGCGCGGCGCGCCAGCCGGTGGAGGCGGGCAGCCCGTTCAAGGGCGCCGACATCGAGGAGCTGACTTATCCCGAAGGCGATGTCGAGGCGATGCTGGCCCAGACCCGGCGTGCGGTGACGCTGTGTTTGCAGGCCGGGTTCGGGCGCCAGGACATTGCGATCTGCTCGTTCCGCGGACGGGAAAAGTCGACCATCCTGAACATGGACAAGCTGAGCGATGCGCACACGCTGCGCTCGTTCACCGGGGCATATGACCTGTTCGGCAATCCCGTGTTCCGCGAAGGCGGGTTGCTGGCCGAGTCGGTCTACCGCTTCAAGGGGCAGAGCGCGCCTTGCCTGATCTTTACCGAGATCGATTTCGAGGAGATGGACGACCTGGTACTGCGCAAGCTGTTCGTCGGCATGACGCGGGCGCGGCTGAAGCTGGTGCTGGTGATGAGCGACCGGGCATCGCTGCAGGTGCTGGACCGCAGCAGCGAGGCCTTGGCGTGAGGCGCCGTTTCGACAAGGTGGATTTGCCGCTGGAGCAGGTGCGGCGTGTGCTGGAGCCGGGGCCGATCGTGCTGCTCAGTTCATCGCATGCGGGCGAGCGCAATGTGATGACGATGGGGTGGCATACGGTGATGGAGTTTTCGCCTTCGCTGGTGGGGTGCGTGATTGCATCGTCGAATCACAGTTTCGAGCTGGTGCGCCGGAGCCGGGAGTGTGTGATCAATGTGCCGACCGCGGCGCTGGTGGATGCGGTGGTGGGGATCGGCACCTGTTCGGGAAGCGAGGTGGACAAGTTCGAGCGCTTCGGGCTGACGGTTGACGATGGGTTCGATGCGCCGGCGCCGGTAATTCGCGAATGCTATGCGAATTTTGTCTGCCGCTTGCATGACGATAGCCTGGTCGGGAAGTACAACTTCTTTATCTGGGAAGTGGTGGCGGCGCGGGTGGCGCGGTCGCCGAAGCATCCGGAGACCTTGCATTACACGGGGACGGGTGAGTTCAGGGTGGCGGGGAAGGTGATTAGTCGGAAGACGAAGGGGATGCTGGCGAAGGAGCCTTAGCCAGGTTGCCGCTAAGTTGGTTAAAAGGGTGGTATCGTTGCCGATACCACCCTGTTGAGGCCTATTCGCCATAAATCGCTAGCGACGAATATGATGTCCTATTTCGAAAAATACGGTTTTAACGCCTGTTTCAGCTCGATCGACAGCGATTCTTCGTCGATGTGTTGATTCCGTATTTCTGCTCGAACCTTTGCCTTGCTTCCAAAGGCGCGCTCCAGTCTTTTCGCATAATCGCCTGCAAGAAGCTTGAGAACAGGTTCCGTTATCTCGTCATCGAATAATCTGGCATCGAATGTGTCGCGCACTTGCTCGAGGGTGGTGCAGGTGCCGCGGTCCGTGAACAGGATAAGACCCGCATCGCCGGTCGTGAAGCCAGGTTTGCTAGATGAATTCCTGGCAATCTCATAGCCGCCGGTAGCATAGTACGTTCTGCCTGATGGTGTTGTGGCCTGTGCATAAATAAACCATACACTTTGCCACTCGGCGTTACCGTCCATATTTTCACAGTTCGCAATTACATGCTTGGGCAGTGGTTCGAATTTCACTCGAGCCGCTTCGTAGCGAAGGCCCAGGACCGGTTCGCTCAGGATACGAGGAGATGGCAGTGCTGCAACTGAACTGGCTGTGGCCATCGCCAGAGTGGCTGCCGAAACAAGGCGGCTAAGGGCGGTAAAATACATGGCTGGGTTTGTGCTTTCGATAGTTTGGACCGGACCAAAAGTCCTTTTGAAAGAAATCCGAAATCCATTGCGTTCCGTCATATGCTGCAATGTGTCCAGACTTATTCCCTCCCGCGTAGGGCTGGAGCACAACAATGTCGCCTTTCATGAATTTATAGCTTGCCGGGTTCGCCACTGCGATTTCCTTGTATCCAATCCTTCGCAGGGTAGGTCCGTAGTCTTTAGCATGTTTGGGATGACCTTCCAGGTTCGCACCGCCAGCCTGTAAAGCAAGTCGGACGTAGTACGCGCATTGGCCTCGACTTCTGTCCACCGCCTTGTCGCGCAAATGCTTCGCGAGTTTTTCGGTATCGAGCGGCATGTGTACCCCTATGCTGCCACTTTATTCACTGCCAAGTCCCAGCCTCCCAGCGTGCTGCCTCCCGTACCACCAGCGATTTTCTGCTGTGTGTACTTCCATTTCACTTTCGAGAATTTCAGGCAGAGGTTCTCGGTCATGCCAGTACCCGGTTGAACGCCAGGCTTGCACATACCGATCAGCACATTCTCGAGCTCGATCTCGAAATACTTGATCGGCTTGCCATCGCCATCCGCACGCATGAATTCGAACTTCGCCTTCGGGATGGTCTTGCCCATCGCGCAGTGCTGAAGCAGAATGGGTGTCGACAGGTCCGTCATCTTCGACAGCAGGATGTCGTCGAACTCGGCACGCTCCGCAGTATGGCCGCCACCCGTGGATGCCGTTGCACTGCGCGGCTGTGTCACGCCAAAGTCCACATCGAGGCATTCGATCCAACCCTTGTGCCCATCGTCCTGGGACTCACCTTTGATTCCGTCTATTTGCAGATATGCGTCGATAGCCATGTTCGCTCCAATCCAGTTGTTAAACGGTGTGCTCGTGAACGCGAGCAGGTCACTGCAAGCGATTCGAACAGCCGAGATTGTGGAGCCAGGATTACTAGCCGACGTTAAGGAAGGTCAACGCCAAGAGCGCTTGGCAATTGCTGGAGAATTTGATGAGAAGAGAAGGAAAAGAGACGGCGAGCTGATTGAATAGCTCGCCGGTTTGACGCTAGCACTTACTGTTGAATTCCTGCCGAGATAAGAAAATTCTTAACTGGATCGACGCTCTTTATTGTCCTCAGCAGACTCCTGCCCACCTAGTTCAAGCAATGCACTGGCTCGTGCAACGCGCACGCAATTACGCCCCTCATGCTTGGCCTCGTACAGCGCAAGGTCGGCCGCATGCACCAGCGTCTGCACGTTGTGCCCATGCGCCGGATAGGACGCCACCCCGATCGACGCGGTCGCGCCAATGCGCTGGCCATTGTGCAGCACGTCGCCGGCGGCAATCACGATGCGCAGCGCATCGGCGCGTTTCAATGCGTTCTCGGTATCGCACTCGGGCAGCAGCACCACCATTTCCTCGCCGCCCATGCGGCAGGCGACATCGCCCGAGCGGATATTCTCGCGCAGCGCCGCCGCCACCTTGCGCAGGATGGCGTCGCCGCCTTCGTGACCATAGGTATCGTTGATGCGCTTGAAGTGGTCGAGGTCGAGCACGAGCACACTCAGCGGCACGCCGCTGCGGCTGGCGCGCGCCAGTTCGCGCTTCAGCACTTCGTCCAGGTAGCGGCGGTTGTAGAGCTGGGTGAGCGGGTCGATGATCGATTGCTGGCGCAGCGACACGCGTAGCTTGACGTTGCTGAGCGCCAAGCCGAGCTGCTCGGCCACCTGGCCGATCCAGGCGCGCTGGATTTCCTCGGCCTTGGCCAGTTCGTCGCCGGTGACGGTAATGCAGCCGATGACGTCGCCTTGCGTGACGAGCGGCAGGCACAGGCGGTCAAGGCTCGTATCGCTTGCATGCCGGCAGACGAGCCCGTCGCCACCGACGTACAGGTGCGGACTACCGCGCCGCAGCGCCCAGCAGTCGAGCGCTTCGATGGTCTCCGGCTCGGCATCGAACACGCCCCAGCCGGCCTTGCGTTCGAGGAGATCACGTGAATTGTTGTACAGGTAGAGACTGCCCGACAGCCGGGGCAGCAGGCGCGGCAGGTAGCTGGCGATGATGCCTGCCGACTCGTCGACCGACTCCGCCAGCTCCAGGGAATGCATCAGCTCGGCACTGCGGAAGAGCAGGTCGTTCTGGATCGAGATGCGCTCGGCCGTCACCTCGGCGTGATCGGCGGCGGCCTGGGCCTTGTGTTCGGCCGCATTCCTCTGGCGCAGCACGCGCTGGCCGGCGAACAGCATCCCGGCCAGGAAGAGGATGTTGGTGATCGTGGCGACCAGGCTCACGGTGGCGGCCGAATTCGCGGTGTTGCGCAGCTGTGCGCTGAGCTGGCTGCGCCGCTGCGCGTAGAAAGTGAGCTCGCTGCCGATGAGCTGGCGCAGCTTGTCCATCTGCGCCTTGCCCATGCCCATCGCAATCAGGGAGGCGGCCGCGCCGAAACCCTGGTCGCGGCGCAGGTTGATCGTCTCCGTTACGGTATGCAGCTTGGCTGCGGTGGCCTGCTCGATGGCGTCGGCACGTGCCACTTCGGCGCTGCTCGTCATCTCCTTGCGTAACGCGGCCTGGGTCGACGGGATGGTGTTGAGGGCCGCGTAATACGGTTCGAGGAAGCGTTCGCTGCCGGTGACAACAAAGCCGCGCTGGGCCGTTTCGGCATTCAGCAGCATCTCCAGCAGGGTCAACTGCAGCCGCTCGACGTTGGCGGCACTATCGAGTTCATCCATCACCGCCGCGACCTGGCGGTTGACGATCATCGGCAGGATGGCAACAGTAGACATCACCAGGATGATGGCGGCCGCTGCGGTTTTGATCTTCGTTTCAAATTTCATCAGGTAAGGCCACGTCGTTGTTGGCGAAAACAATGCGCGGGTTTGCTGCCTGTACCTTGCATGCTGGGTGGTGGTGCACCTTGCGCATGCGGTGAGGGTACCACAGTGCAATAGCGAGCAACTTTCACTTTAGGGCAACTGTATTGCAAGCTCAGCTGGGCGACGACACAAAGTTGCAAGCTCGGCTATGATGCAGGCCGGCCGGCAGTATCGACAGCATTCTTGCTTGGGTTATGTCGAGCGGATTTGTTGAAGGTAAGCAGGTGAGGTTGCGATGAGTGGAACAGTAGCGGTGGCGCCCGGTTCGGCTGGGGCGCAGGATAAACAGTATGTACTGATTAATCTATTGAAGGCCGTGGCAGCGCAGCTGATCGTGCTGCATCATCTGGCGTTCTATGGGCCGATGGCGGATCATGCGCGGGTGTTGGCGCCGGGGGTGTTTGATTTTCTGGCAGACGATGCGCGGATTGCGGTGCAGGTGTTCCTAGTGATCGGCGGGTTCCTGGCTGCGAAGTCGCTTTCGCCTCGCGGCTTGCCTGGCATGGCTCATCCTTTCCAAACGATCTATCGACGTTACGTCAAACTAGCGCCGCCGTTTTTGGTCGCCATGCTGCTCGCGATCGGTGCATCTGCACTAGCAAGCATGTGGATGACACACCCGTCGATTTCTGCGCCCCCAAGTTTTGCTCAGCTAAGCGCACACGCCCTCCTGCTACATGATGTGCTCGGCTACGAAGCATTGTCTGCGGGAGCCTGGTATGTGGCGATTGACTTTCAGCTCTATGCCTTGATGACTGTGCTGCTTTGGTCTTGTGGTCGAGTCGCGTTTAGCCGCTTGAAGAGCTGGTTGATGCCTGTCGTTGTCATGGCGGCAGTGAGCAGTTCACTGTTCGTTTTCAACCGTGACGCGGACTGGGATATCTCGGCGTTTTACTTCTTTGGCAGCTATGGGCTAGGCGTCTTGGCCTGGTGGGCCAGCGATACCCAGCGGTCCTCGCGAGCTGTCACGATTTTGCTTGGCATGCTGCTTATTCCTGCCTTGGCTGCGCTGGCAGTCGACTTCCGAGTGCGTATTGCGCTGGCTTTGGTGGTGGCATGCCTGCTCTGTATGTTTGGACGCGCTTCACTGTTCGCGTCCCGTTCAGTTGGCACGTCATTCCTGCGATTTGCCGGTAATGTCTCGTACTCGGTGTTCTTGGTTCACTTCCCAATCTGCCTGGTGATGAATGCAGTCTTCGCTCGCTTCATCAATCTTCAACCTGCATGGCAAGCCCTTGGGGTAGCAATGGCCTGGGCGACTAGTATGGTTGTCGGCGTGTTTTTTCACCGTTGGGTAGAGCGCCCGCTGGGGCGTTTGTTTGTCTTCCATGGCAAAACCGTTGCAGTTGGCACGTTGGCGTTAAAAGAAAAGATGTAGGGCACGCACGTGTGCCTAGCACGAGCATCAACTGGGATCGAACTTACTTTCTCAGTACGTGGGCGCGGTGGTAGGCAAGAAAGGGAGCTTGGCTCTTCACCGAGCCAATGTTCAGCACATCGGGAATACCCCATCGCTGCAGGATAGAGCGGTCCAATGTCGGAGAGATAATCAGGTCACCGTTATCGGCGAAAGAGATGAAGCCTCGGTCGAATAAGTGATCAACGTGCGGCGCCAACATGAAGCCGTTACAACCGTTGAGCTTCTCTGTATCTGAGCAGTCTTTCCACGGCTTGATATGGCTTGCACGTAGATTGCGAGGGTCCGTTACGCCAGTAACGCGACAGGCCTTTTCGTTCCGACGGACATTGATTTTGAAGAGGCCTTGGCCTCGGCGCGACTTCACGAGTTGCTCTTTCATCGTGACGCCAATATCGGTTCGTCCAACGATCCCTTCCTCAAGCACATCGCACTCAGCTTTGTACTGCAAGTCATTCGCACGTTCCAACACTGCGACGTATTCTTTACCGATGAGATCAATCAGCAGCTCAGCCATTTGCGTCGGTACGTGTGCGAGATAGACCGATTGCAGCCCATCTCCATTCGTCTGTAGAGGTGAGTACTTTGAGGGGAGGAGCGAGCGAAGAATGTCGATGTGATCTTTTGGACGAATGGTATTGATCAGCTCTGTGTAGTCAACAGGAACAAGCCAACCATCATCGGACCAGTTACCACCTGCTTGCCCAAAATCGGGTTTAGGTGCACTTTCTGCAGGACCGGTAGCGATTCCGATGGCTTTGATGCGCGTGGCGCAGTACGAGAAGATGACGTCACCCGGCTGCACCTCTTTCATGAAGTTGTAAAACTGGTTTTGGTGACCATTCGCCTTTAGCTTAGGAGACCAGAGAAAGCTTCCGGCGATCTCTTCCGCATAGGTTTGGTTTTGATTGACCCACCAGTAGTTTTTTGCAGATTGCTGTTGGGTCGGCTGAAGAGTATTGGCAAGTAAGTAAGCGACGTTCACGGCAGCTCTTTCATTGTTGGGCCAGCTTCAAGTGGCGCCTACATTGTAGAGTTGGCAAGCACAAAGATGTCAAATAGAAATTGAACAAACTAGTGCTGTGAGTTACACATTCGATACACACATCGTGTAGTTAGGGCTGACTATGAGCAAATGCAAAGATAAGCAGGCATTCTGTACTAAGCTTTTCGATACTACTGAGCGTCTTGTTTCATCAACTACACGACGGTGTTCATTGAAAAAAAATTAAACGTATATGTGTGAGGAAGCGATGAGATTAAGTCGAAACTTGCTTCACCGGTTAGCCTGGTTGCTTGTTTTTCCATTTCTCATCTGGCATCTCACACCGCTTATCATCTTCATGCAAGCGCCTGAAGCGCTAATTGTTCTTTTAGGGGTATGCATCGTCTGTGCTCCGCTCGTCTTTACCTTGCCAATGTTTAAGAGCGATTCCTACCGAAAACGGACCTATGTGTATAGCACTTGCTGTGCTTTCGCCGTAGTCTTACTGTGGGCGGGAGTTTTCTATTTGATAGCGCTTGCTATGTCAAAAGGGCGCTGGTAAAAGCAAAGGGCCAGCCCATAGGCTGGCCCTTTGTAGGGTTCTAGCACATCAATTGCAGCTGACGTTTACCATCAAACATCAATATTCCCCGCCTGCAGCGCATTCGACTCAATGAAATTACGACGAGGCTCCACCTCATCCCCCATCAGCGTCGTAAAGATCTGATCCGCCGCAATCGCGTCCTCGATCTGCACCTTCAACAAGCGACGCACGGTCGGATCCATGGTCGTCTCCCACAGCTGCTCCGGATTCATCTCACCCAGACCCTTGTAACGCTGCTTCGACACCCCACGCTCCGCTTCCTCGCGCAGCCAGATCATCGCTTCATGGAACTCGCGCACCGCAAACTCCTTCATCTTCTCGCCTTCACCGCGGCGCACGATGGCGCCTTCGCCCATCAGGCCCTGGAAGGTGGCGGCTGCATTGGCCAGCACGGCGTAGTCGTTGCTGACAACAAAGTCGGCATCGATCGACGTCACATTCACGTTACCGTGGCGCATGCGCTCGATGCGCAGCGCGTGCTTTTCGCTCAGCTCATCCGAACGCACGACCACGCGTACGGCCGGGTCGTTGATGGCCGCTTCCAGTGCCTGGGCCGATGCGGTGGCCGCTTCCAGCGTCATCATGTCCAGCGTTACGCCGCTCATGATGGCGGTCAGCGCGGCGCGGTCAATCACGCGGGTCAGGCGCATCATGATGGCGTTCGCCAGGTTGTACTGGCGCACCAGTTCCGACAGCGCTTCGCCGGTGATCGGGTCGGCGCCTTCGCGCGGCAGCAGCGACGCGCTGTTCAGCGCTACCATCATCATGTAGCTGGCTTCCTCGACGTCGTCCTTCAGGTAGCGCTCGTCGCGACCTGCCTTGACCTTGTACAGCGGCGGCTGGGCAATATAGATGTGGCCACGTTCGACCAGCTGCGGCATCTGGCGGTAGAACAGCGTCAGCAGCAGGGTGCGGATGTGGGCGCCGTCGACGTCCGCGTCGGTCATGATGATGATGCGGTGGTAGCGCAGCTTGTCGACGTTGAATTCGTCCGGGCCGATCGAGGTGCCGAGGGTGGCGATCAGGGTGGTGATCTGCTCCGACGACAGCATCTTCTCGAAGCGCGCCTTTTCCACGTTCAGCACCTTGCCGCGCAGCGGCAGGATCGCCTGGAACTTGCGGTCGCGGCCCTGCTTGGCGGAGCCGCCTGCCGAGTCACCCTCGACGATGTACAGCTCGGCCAGCGCCGGGTCGCGTTCCTGGCAGTCGGCCAGCTTCGACGACAGGCCCAGGCCGTCCATCACGCCCTTGCGGCGGGTCAGGTCGCGCGCCTTGCGCGCCGCTTCGCGCGCACGGGCGGCTTCCACGATCTTGCCGCAGATGATCTTGGCGTCGTTCGGCTTTTCGTTGAGGAAGTCGGTCAGCGTCTTCGCCACGATTTCCTCGACCGGGCCGCGCACTTCCGACGACACGAGTTTATCTTTGGTCTGCGACGAGAACTTCGGCTCCGGCACCTTGACGGACAGCACGCAGGTCAGGCCTTCGCGCATGTCGTCGCCCGAGATTTCCACTTTCGCCTTCTTGGCGAAGTCGTTCTCGTCGATGTACTTGTTGATCACGCGCGTCATCGCCGCACGCAAGCCGGTCAGGTGGGTGCCGCCGTCGCGCTGCGGGATGTTGTTGGTGAAGCAGAGCACCTGCTCGTTGTACGAGTCGTTCCACTGCATCGACACGTCCACCGCGATATTCGTGCCCTGGTCGGACATGCGGTCGCCGGTGGCCTGGAACACGGTCGGGTGCAGCACGGCCTTGGCCTTGTTGATGTATTCCACAAAGCCGCGGGTGCCACCTTCGAAGGCGAAGATTTCTTCCTTGCCGGTGCGGTGGTCGCTCAGCTTGATGTTGACGCCGTTGTTCAGGAACGAGAGTTCGCGGATACGCTTGCTCAGGATCTCGTAGTGGTACTCGACGGTGGTGAAGATTTCCTCGTCGGCCCAGAAATGCACTTCGGTGCCGCGCTTGTCGGTTTCGCCGATCACCTTGATCGGGGAGACTTCCACGCCGTCGACGATCTCGATTTCGCGGTTCTGCGGCACGCCGCGCACGAATTCCATCTGGTGGACCTTGCCTTTTTGGCGCACGGTCACGCGCAGCAGCTTCGACAGCGCGTTCACGCACGACACGCCCACGCCGTGCAGGCCGCCGGAGACCTTGTACGAGTTCTGGTTGAACTTGCCGCCGGCGTGCAGTTCGGTCAGGGCGATCTCGGTGGCCGAGCGCTTCGGCTCGTGCTTGTCGTCCATCTTGACGCCGGTCGGGATACCGCGGCCGTTGTCGGCGATCGAGATCGAATTGTCCGAGTGGATCGTGACGTGGATTTCGGTGCAGTAGCCGGCCAGCGATTCGTCGATCGAGTTATCCAGCACTTCGAACACCAGGTGGTGCAGGCCGGTCCCGTCCGAGGTATCGCCGATGTACATGCCCGGACGCTTGCGGACTGCTTCCAGGCCTTCCAGAATTTGAATCGAGGCGGCGCCATAGTCGTCCGACTGCATCGGCGATTGCGGCATTTCGTTAGTGTTCTCGGACATGGACTGCTTTCTCTAAAAACTGTGTATTCAGACTGCTCAGTTCGGGCCGCGACCCAGATAAAACAAGGCGCGGCCCGGATGCGTTGAATCAGATACGCATCGGCATGACGACGTACTTGAAGTCGCCATTGTCGGGAATCGAGATCAGGGCCGACGAATTCGAATCGCCCAGGGCGATGTTCACCTGGTCGCACTTCAAATTGTTCAGCACGTCGAGCAGGTAGGTGACGTTGAAACCGATGTCGATGGCGTCGCCGCCGTAGTCGATTTCCAGTTCTTCCACCGCTTCTTCCTGGTCGGCGTTGGTCGAGCTGATCTTCATGCTGCCCGGGGTGATGATGCAGCGCACGCCCTTGAACTTGTCGCTGGTCATGATCGCGGCGCGCTGCAGCGAGCGCAGCAGTTCGTCGCGGCTGATCGTGAAGTCGTTCTTGTAGCCCTTCGGGATCACGCGGGTGTAGTCAGGGAACTTGCCCTCAACCAGTTTCGACACCAGCTCGATGTCGGCGAAGGTGAGTTTCACCTGCGAGGCGGCGATGTCCAGCTGGACGGTCTCGTCGCTTTCTTCCAGCAGGCGCTGCAGTTCGATGATGGTCTTGCGCGGGATGATGACTTCCTGGCGCTCGAAGGTCTGCTCGGCTTCGACCTGGCTGAAGGCCAGGCGGTGGCCGTCGGTGGCCACGGCGATCACCTTGTTACCGTCCAGCACAAGCAGCAGGCCGTTCAGGTAGTAGCGGATGTCTTGCTGGGCCATCGCGAAGTGCACCATGTTGAACAGGTGCTTCAGCGTCTTTTGCGGCAGGGTCACCGAGGCGTTGTGGCTTTCCGCGACCGAGACGGTCGGAAATTCCTCGGCGGCCAGGGTCTGCAGCGCGAAGCGCGACTTGCCGCTCTGCACAGCCAGGCGCTTGTTGGCCAGGGTCATGGTCACGTCGCCGGATTCCGGCAGCGCGCGCAGGATGTCCAGCAGCTTGCGTGCGGCTACGGTGGTGCCGGTCACGTCCGGGCCGGAACCGATGTTGGCATGCGTGGTGATCTGCACTTCGGTGTCGGTCGACAGGAAGGAGACGCTCTCGCCGTCCTTGCGGATGAGGATATTGGCCAGAATCGGCATGGTGTGCCGACGCTCGACAATACCGCTCACGATCTGCAGTGGCCGGAGAAGCGTGTCTCGGGTGGTTTTGACCAGTTGCATAGTTATCCTCGGATAAGTGTTAATACAGTGAAATTGTTGCTACAGCACTATTTTGCCGTTTGTGTGGGGCAAACACAAATTCGTTGGTTTCATGGGCCAACGGTTTTCACACAACGCGTGGGCACGGGGCGCCCACCCTACGGTGCTTCACATGCGAGGCAGACCACATGAGCGTGTCTTGCCCGGTTCAGTTTGATATGTAGGGTGGGCGCCCCGTGCCCACGCGTTCAACCAGATTGGCACAGACGAACCCAATCCCATCAACCCTTCAGCGTCTGTTCCAGCACGTGCAATTCGTGATTGCACTCGGCATTCTTCTGGCGGTCGCCCGCGATCTTGCGCACCGCGTGCAGCACGGTGGTGTGGTCGCGGCCGCCGAACAGTTCGCCGATTTCCGGCAGACTCTTTTGCGTCAGTTCCTTCGCCAGGTACATGGCAATCTGGCGCGGACGGGCAATATTGGCCGGGCGGCGCTTCGAGTACATGTCGGCGACCTTGATGTTGAAGAAGTCGGCCACCGTCTTCTGGATGTTTTCCACGGAGATCTGGCGGTTCTGCACCGACAGCAGATCCTTCAGCGCTTCCTTCACGATGTCGATCGTGATGTCCTTGCCGTGGAAACGCGAGTAGGCCAGGATCTTGCGCAGCGCGCCTTCCAGTTCGCGCACGTTCGAGCGCAGGTGCTTGGCCACGAAGAACGCCACGTCGTCCGACAGGACCACGCCCTCGGATTGCGCTTTCTTGAGCAAGATCGCCACGCGCATTTCCAGTTCCGGCGGCTCGATCGCCACCGTCAGGCCGGAGTCGAAGCGCGAGATCAGGCGATCGTCCATGCCGGTGATCTCTTTCGGATAGGTATCCGAGGTGATGATGATCTGTTTCTTGGCCGCGATCAGGGCCTCGAAGGCATAGAAGAACTCTTCCTGCGTGCGGCTCTTGCCACCGAAGAATTGAATATCGTCGATCAGGAGCATGTCGAGCGAGTGGTAGTAATGCTTGAAGTCGTCGAAGCCCTTGCGCTGATAGGCGGTGACGACGTCGCGCACGTACTGCTCGGCGTGGATGTAGCGGATGCGGGCGCCCGGATTGTCGACCATCACCTGGTTGCCGATCGCGTGGATCAAGTGGGTCTTACCGAGGCCGACGCCGCCGTAGAAGAACAGCGGGTTGTACGACACGCCCGGGTTGTTCGCCACCTGGATCGCGGCGGCGCGCGCCAGCTGGTTGGCCTTACCGGTCACGAAGCTGTCGAAGGTCAGGTCCGGGTTGATGCGGCTCTGCTCGCGCTTCGGCGAGTTGGCGATGTTCAGGTTCGGCTGCGGCTCGATGCTGTGCACCGGCGCGGACGGACGCAGTTCGCCCGGCATGGGCGAGCTGTCCGGCGCCGGGCGCACCTCGGCCGGTTTCTTGGGCGCGTTCTTCGGGTCGAGCACGAACTGCACTTCGACCGGCGCTTCCCAGTACTGGCAGGCGAGGGCGGTGATGCGGTTGGCGAACTGCGTCTTGACCCAGTCGAGCTTGAAGCGGTTCGGCGCCGCAATGCGCAGCTTGCCGTCCTCGTAGTCGAGCACGACGAGCGGTTTGATCCATGCGCTATATTGTTGCGGCGTCAGCTCGAGCTCCAGCTGCGCGGAGGCGGTCTGCCAAAAGTTATCCATGGTGTGCGGCTAAGTGATACGTAACACGCTATTTTACATGTCTTTGGCGAGGTTATCCACAGGCAGGCCACAGTTTTTGACGAAAGGCTGGGGATAAAAGCAAAGTTATCTACACGGTCAAAAACAACAGGCTCCTTGACAGCGGGTTGTCAAGTAGGGTCTAATTCAGGGTTCCCTGTCCGGCCGCCTGCTCAGCCTTCGTTTGATGGTCGAGAAATGCACGGACTAGCTGTGGCGTGACGCTGGCTGAACGAAGCGAACTGTCATTGGCGCCGATTCCTGACGAACAGACGTCAGACCCGATTTTGCATACTATTTTGCTTTAAGCGAGACCACCATGAAACGTACTTACCAACCTTCCGTCGTTCGTCGCAAGCGCACGCACGGCTTCCGCGCACGTATGGCTACCCGTGGTGGCCGTCAGGTTCTGAACGCACGCCGCGCCAAGGGCCGCAAGCGTCTGGCTGTCTAAGCCAGCCGCACCAGCTGACCGCGGTCACATGACAGGCGAAGGTTCGCACGACTTCGCGCGCGCTCGGCGCATTCTGAAAACGGATGAATTTTCATCCGTTTTTCGTTTGCGGCCCACGCAAAAATCCGCGCATTTCGTGCTCTATACCCGGCCCAGCCCGCTGCCGCATGCGCGGCTGGGCATCGTTGCGGCCAAGCGCTTCGCGCCGCGCGCGGTGACCCGGAACACCATCAAGCGCATCACGCGCGAGCTGTTCCGCACCAGCCGGATCCAGTCGGTCGACTGCATCGTGCGCCTGGCGCGTCCGGTGAATACCAAGCAAGGCCCCGCCACCAACAGTGCCCTGAAGCGCCTGCTGCACGCGGAACTGTCGCGCCTGCTCGCTTCCCAGCGTCCGAGAAAGTCGGCACCGGTGCCTCCGGCAGCGGCTGCTCCATCTTCCTCATGAAAACCCTGCTCATCTGGATCGTGCGTGCCTACCGGCTCGTGCTGTCCCCGATGCTCGGGCAGAACTGCCGTTTCTATCCTTCCTGTTCCGGTTATGCCATCGAGGCGCTCCAGACCCATGGTGCGCTGCGCGGCAGCTGGCTGACGGTGCGCCGCCTCGGCCGCTGCCATCCCTGGAACGCGGGCGGACTGGATCCCGTACCGCCCAAGCGGCACAAGCATTCCTCATCAGCCGCTTGCGGTTGCAACCACTCCTGACGAATACCTCAATGGAAATCAACAAACGTACCATTCTGTGGATTGTCTTCGCCGTCTCGCTAGTCGTTCTGTGGAACAACTGGATGGTGTCGAACGGTAAGCAGTCGATGTTCTCGCCTACGCCGCCGGCCAAGGTCGCGCAGGCGCCTGCGAATACCAATGCGGGCGGCACCGCCGGCGTGCCGGGCGCCCCGGCCCAGGCAGGCGCCCCTGCCGTTCCCGGCCAGCCGGCTGCTCCAGCCCCGGTGCGCGCCGAGCGCATCACCATCACCACCGACGTGGTCAAGGCCGAGGTCGACACCCAGGGCGGCGTGATCCGCCGTCTCGAGCTGCTGCAGTACCCGGACCACTTCGACAAGACCAAGAACCAGGTCCTGTTCGACGTCGCCGGCAACAACACCTACCTGGGCCAGACCGGCCTGATCGGTGCAACCCCGGCCGGCGTGCTGCCGAACCACAACACGGTGTTCACCGCCCGTCCAGGCGTGCGCACGGTCGACGCCAACGGCCAGGTGCAACTCGTGCTCGAAGCCGAGCAGGGCGGCGTGAAGCTGACCAAGACCTTCACCTTCAAGCGCGGCGACTACGTGATCGACGTGCGCCACGACGTGACCAACCTGACGGCCGCGCCGGTCCAGCCTGCGCTCTACCTGCAGCTCCAGCACGACGGCAACAAGCCGCCTGGCGACTCGTGGTTCACCCCGAGCTTCACCGGCCCGACCCTGTGGACCCCGGAAGAGAAGTACCAGAAGCTGACCTTCGAGAAGATCGAGAAGAACAGCGCCGAGCACCCGAACAAGTCGAACGGCGGCTGGGTGGCGATTTCGCAGCACTTCTTCGTGTCGGCCTTCATCCCGGCCGATAACACCGCGCGCGAGATCTACACCAAGAAGCTGGCGACCAACATGTATGCCATCGGCACCACCCAGTCGCTGGGCACCGTGGCGCCGGGCGCCACCGTCTCGAACACCGCGCGCCTGTACTCGGGCCCGCAGGAAGAGAAGAAGCTGGAAACCATCACCCCGGGCCTGGAGCTGGTGAAGGACTACGGCATGTTCGCGATCATCGCCAAGCCGCTGTTCTGGATCATGGACCACATCCACCAGCTGCTCGGCAACTGGGGCTGGACCATCATCGCCTTTACCATCCTGATCAAGCTGGCCTTCTTCCCGCTGTCGGCCGCCGGCTACCGCAGCATGGCCAAGATGCGCGTGGTCACGCCGAAGATGCAGGCGATCCGCGAACGCTACAAAGCCGACCCGGTCAAGATGCAGCAGGCCACGATGGAGCTGTACAAGTCCGAGAAGATCAACCCGCTGGGCGGCTGCCTGCCGATCCTGATCCAGATGCCGGTCTTCCTGGCGCTGTACTACGTGCTGCAGGCCTCGGTCGAGATGCGCGGCGCGCCGTGGGTGGGCTGGATTACCGACCTGACCCAGCCGGATCCGTTCTTCATCCTGCCGGTGCTGTACGCGATCTCGATGTTCATCACCGCCAAGCTGAACCCGCAGCCGGCCGATCCGATGCAGGCAAAGATGATGCTGTTCATGCCGCTGGCGTTCTCGGTCATGTTCGTGTTCTTCCCGTCGGGCCTGGTCCTGTACTGGGTGGTCAACAACCTGGTGTCGATTGCGCAGCAGTGGGTCATCACCAAGAAGCTGGCCCCGGCCACCATGAAGTAATCGTCTGACGCGTTTCAGCAAAAGCCCGTGGAATTCCACGGGCTTTTTTTATCATCTACAATTTCCCCATGAAGCTTGATACCTCCCCCATCGCCGCCATCGCCACCGCACCGGGACGCGGCGGCATCGGCGTGGTCCGCGCCTCGGGCAAGTCGCTCGGGCCGCTGATCGAATCGCTGTTCCCCGGCACCACGCTCTCTCCGCGCAACGCCACCTATATTCCCTTCAAGTCCGCCGACGGTACCGTGCTCGACCAGGGCCTGGCCCTGTACTTCAAGGCGCCGCATTCCTACACCGGCGAAGACGTGCTGGAACTCCAGGGCCACGGCGGCCCGGTGGTCTTGCAGATGCTGCTGGCGCGCGTGCTGGAAGCGGGCGCCGAGCACGGCCTGCGCCTGGCCGAGCCGGGCGAATTCACGCGCCGCGCCTACCTCAACGACAAGCTCGACCTGGCCCAGGCCGAAGCCGTGGCCGACCTGATCGACGCCTCGACCGAAGCGGCGGCCAAGTCCGCCTCGCAGTCGCTGTCGGGCGCCTTTTCGCAAGTCGTGCACCGGCTGGTCGAGCAGACCATCAACCTGCGCATGCTGGTCGAGGCCACGTTGGACTTCCCGGAAGAGGAAATCGACTTCCTGGAAAAATCGAATGCGCGCGGACAGCTTGCCGGCATCGTCGAGTCGCTGGAACACGTGTTCCGCCAGGCCGCGCAGGGTGCGCTGCTGCGCGAAGGCTTGAACGTGGTGCTGGTGGGGCAGCCGAACGTCGGCAAGTCCTCGCTGCTGAATGCGCTGGCTGGGGCCGAGGTGGCGATCGTCACGCCGATCGCCGGCACCACCCGCGACAAGGTCAGCGAGACCATCCAGATCGAGGGCATTCCGCTGAATATCATCGATACCGCGGGCATTCGCGCGATCGACGAGGGCATCGACGTGGTCGAGCGCATCGGCATCGAGCGCACCTGGGGCGAAGTCGGCAAGGCCGACGTGATCCTGCACCTGCTCGACGCCAACCTGGGGCCGAGCGTGGCCGACGAAGCGATTGTCGCCGCCTTCCCGGAGGGTGTGCCGGTGCTGCGCATCTGGAACAAGATCGACCTGTCCGGACACCGCGCGGCGGTGGAAGGGGCGGCGGATGCGACCCACATCTATCTGTCGGCGAACGAGAAGACCGGGATCGACCTGCTGCGCGCGGAATTGCTGCGCATCGCCGGCTGGCAGCAGACCGGTGAATCGCTGTACCTGGCGCGCGAGCGGCATCTGATCGCCCTGCGCGCGGCGCGTACCCACCTGGACATGGCCGGGCAGCATGCGGCGCAGGATGACCAGTCGCTGGATCTGTTTGCCGAGGAATTGCGGCTGGCGCAGGATCAGTTGTCGAGCATTACCGGGGAATTCACGCCGGATGATTTGCTTGGGGTGATTTTCAGCCGGTTCTGTATCGGTAAATAATCGTACAGGTGATGGGGCGTAGGGTGGGCTCTTGAGCCCACCGTTCTCACCAGTTGATTAGAAGCGCCGTTACCGCCAAGCCCCCACCGTTGAATGTACCAATGACGGGGCATGCGCCAGACGCGCATCAAATTTCAAACGCCGTACCGGTGGGTTCAAGAACCCACCCTACAACAAGGAACTACTATGACCATCACCCGCCGCAGACTGCTGACCACCATTACTGCCGTCTCCGGTGCCGCCTTGCTCGCTTCCTGCGCCAGCATCCTCGGCCCGCGCGAAGTCGACCTGCCGCTCCCGAAACTCCAGGCCAGCCTCGACCGCCGCTTCCCGATGGACAACCGTCTGCTGGAACTGTTCGACGTGCGCCTGACCCGCCCGCAACTGGCCGTGCACGAAGGCGACCGCGTCTCGCTGACGGTCGACGCCAGCGTCGCCCAATCCTTCCTGCGCCATCCGCTGGCCGGCAGCCTGGCCTTTTCCGGCCGCCTCTACATCGATCAGACGCGCAGCGGGGTCTACATGGCCGAGCCGCGCATCGAGCGCTTCGAGATCAAGGGCCTGGACGCTTCGGTACAACGCCAGCTGGCGCGCGCCGCGAATGGCGTGATGGACAAGGTCGTCCTCGACATCCCGGTCTACACCTTCCGCAGCGAAGACCTGCGCTACGCCGGCGTGCAATACATCCCGACCCGCATCGCCACCAGGCCGGGCGGCCTGCGCGTTTCGCTCGAACCGGCACAGGCACAACGTTAAACCCGCATTCTCGACCGTTACAAAATTTTCTGTAGGACAGAGGCGCGCACGATTGAAACACAGATGAATTTGTTGTCAACACTGCTAAGATTTCCGCTGTTGAAAACGCTGGCGCAGTCCTCCTTTGCGCAGTTCAACGAGGTGTTGTTCTGTTGCCGCAACAACGAAAGACAGTCACCGATGGCATTGCAGATGCGCCAGGATCGGCGCAAACTGGGTTGCAGAACGGCTGTGACAGCGTAACGGCGCACACTTCCAGGTTGCGTTTTCTCATACCTGGAATGTTCCGCTGAAGTAATCTTGCTCTACGGATTGACGTGCTGCTGGTTGGGGGTGATCTTGGAAACGATACAAGAAAGTGTGCCGGTCGAGGGTGTCATGACTGAACCGATGGCGGCCGTTGCCGCGCAAGCCAGGCCAACGCGCCTGAGTTTGCCGCCCAAGGGTTCGTGCTGGTATTGCGAAAAGCCGCTCGACAGCGTGCGCCGTTTCTGCGGCAAGATGTGTACCGACGCCTTCGACGAAGAAGCCGAATACACGCGCTGAGCGCTTCGGCAACCTGCCGCCTTGCACGGCAGCCTGCCTGAAGCGTTCCTGCTGCGAGGCTGGCAGCCCGCGCCGTCAGCCGTTCACGCCGGCCCGCCCCGGGCCATCGAGCAGCGCCAGCGCGCGCTCGAAATCGAATTCCGCCACCGCGCCGCTGAGCCGGCCGTAATCCCTTTCCCCCAACTGGGCGATGAGTTCGTCCTGCGATTGCTCGACCAGGTCGACCGCCTCGCCGTCGCCGATGTCGAGCAGGGCGCGCAGGCGGCCGAGCAGGTCGCTGGGGCGCACCAGGCGCGGCGTCGCCACCTGGGCGTCGGCCAGGCCGGCCATGCCGTCGAGCTCGCGCAGCACGTGCGCCAGTTCGGCATCCAGGCGCACGAACAGGAGTTCGACCTGCGCCGCGTCGATGGCGGTGGCGCCGGCCGGGGCGCTGGCCGGGCGCAGCGCGGTTTCGAGCGCCAGCGCGGCCGCGTGCAGGGACCTGGCCTCGATCATCCCGGCCGCTCCCTTGAGCGTGTGCACCAGGCGCCCGGCCAGCAGCGGGTTGCCGGTCTCGAGCGCGGTGCCGATGGCGGCGCAGGCGCTGCGGTAATCGTGGCGGAAGCGCGCCAGCGCGCGCAGGTAGACCGGACGGTTGCCCATCAGGCGCTCGACCCCGGCCTCGACGTCCACCAGCGGCGCGGGCGCCGTGCCCGCTGCCGCCGGTGTCGTCTTCTCGGCCGTGGGCGGCTTGTCCATCCCGTTCAGCGGGTGGTGAACGACCAGCTGCGGCTGACCGCCGCGCCGTCGGCCGTGCCCGTGAAGGTGACGTCGTAGGTGGTGCGCGCCGCCAGCGGCGACAGCGGCACGATCGCGGCCGAGGAGCGGCCGGTGTGGGTGTCGTTGGCGTTGCTCAGCAGGCGGGTGGCCAGGTCGGCGCCCCCGCGCGGGCGCACCGTGAAGCTCTGCACCGTCACCGGCACGTTGATGTTGGCGTGCACGCTGATCGGGTAGCCGACTTCGTTGCGGTCCGGGACCGGGTCGGGCGATTCGGTGTCGCTGAAGAAGTTGCGCGGCACGGACGTCTGGGCGTCGAACGGCCAGACCGCGACCTGGCCGCGCGCCAGCCCGGCGCCGTAGCCGTTGTTGGCGGTGAAGTTGGCCGTGAAATAGCTGCGCCCGCTGGTGGAGGTGGCGGCGCCGGTGCCGATTTCCTTGAACACCGGCTCGAAGATCACGAAGCGGTGGTAGATCGCGGTGATCAGTTCCTCGGCCATGTACTGGCCGGTGCCGCTCGAAGTGGCCGAGATCACCTCGCCATAGGCACGCGCGGCGCTGGTGTTGAATACGTAGCCGGCGGCCGTCAGGCGGTCGCCCACGCTCACGCCGGTAAAGCCCTGGCGGCCCGCGACCTGGTCGTGGGTGATGGTGTTGTTGAGGCGCTGGTAGTCGGAATGGCCCTGGGCCGCGGCATCGATGACCGTGTTCTGGCTGAGCGTGGACAGGCCGACCTGGGCGCGCCGGAAGTTCAGCCATGCGCGGCCGTCGACGGCGATGTTGCCGGTCACCGCGGGCGCGCCCGGTGTCGCCGGCGTATCCGTGACGGGCGGGCTCGGGGTGAGCGGATCCGGAATGACGGGCTGGTTCGGGTCGGGCTGGTTGCCGGTCGGCGGTGTCACCGGGGCCGGGTTGTCGTTGCCGCCGCCGCCGCCACAGGCAGCCAGGGCCAGGGCGGTGACGCATCCCGCCAGTATTGTCCTCGCGCGAAGCATGTCGCTCATCCGTCACTCCTGAAATCGATCTAATCCGTGGGTGCCCATTTTAGGGCAAATCGAAAATGCATGACCGCCGGGGCGTGCGCGACCGTGCGCGACCGTGCCCGGGCGGCCACGGTAGAATACGGACATCATTTCTCCAGCGGACACCAATTGAACCAGCCCCGACCCAAGCGCCTGGCGCGCGCCAAGTTTGCCCTGCCGAGTTTTGTCACCCTGCTGTCGATCGCCTGCGGCTTCGGCAGCATCGTGATCTCGGTCGACAACGCCCAGGTTGGCGCACCGGGCGACTTCCGGCTGGCCGCGATCCTGCTGGTGCTGGCCGGCGTGTTCGACGCCCTCGACGGCTTCGTGGCCCGCGCCACCAACACCCAGTCCAGCTTCGGCGTCCAGCTCGATTCGATTGCCGACGTCATGAACTTCGGCTGCGCACCGGGTTTGCTGCTGTACTGCTACGGCTTCGCCCAGCTGGGCGCGGCACATCCCACCATCGTACGCATGGGCGGGCTGGCCTGCTTCATCTTCGTTGCCTGCGGCGCCTTGCGCCTGGCGCGTTTCAACGTCTCGGTTGGCAAGACCGACCCGCGCTACTTCGTCGGCATGCCGATCACGGCCGGTGCGGCCTGCGTGGCGGCGGTGGTGGTGGCCTGGCCCGATCCGGTGGTGAACATGGCCCAGGCATTTGCCGTGATGGCCTTGATGGTGGCCGTCGGCACCTTGATGGTCTCGACCGTACGCTTTCCTAGCAGCAAGCAAAAGTTGACCAAAGGAATTTACATCGCCTTGGCGGCCGCGGTGCTGCTCCTGATCATATTGCAGACGCGCTTCTTCGTGCTCTTCTTCCTGGTCTACATCTGCGCCACCCTGCTGCTGAACATCGCCTGGCAGGGCGGCTGGCGGGGCATTGCGCCGCCGAAGGTGTATGACGAAGAAGAAGGCGCCGCCTCTTAAACGAACTTGTCGAGCAGGGCGGCCAGCCGCGCCGCCGTGCTACGGGCTTCATCGAGGTCGCCTGCCTGTTCGCTGCCGGTGACCACGGTCGCCATCAACAACTGGACGAAGGAACGGTCGAGCGCCTTGCGCGCCGCCGCCATCTGCTGGGCCACCGCGTCGCAATCCGACGGGTCGGCGGCCATGGCGATCAGCTTCTGCACGCCGCGCAACTGCCCCTCGATGCGCGCCAGGCGGTTCAGCAGGTCCTTCTTCTGCTGCGCCGTCAGCGCGCTGCCCTCGACGATCTTGAGCTGGTCCGGCATCGTCTTACGCCACCTCGTGCCCGCGCGCGGCGCGCAGGATGGCGAACCAGTCGCTGCGGTCGAGCGCGAAGCCGGTCGCGGCCACGGCCGCTTGAATCGATTCGATACGCCCGCTGCCGGTGAGCGGCAGCGGCCGGCTCGGCAGCGCCATGATCCAGGCAAACACCACGCTGGCAAACGACTGGCCGAGGCGGTCGGCGATGTCCTGGATGGTGGCGCGCAGCTTGACGATGTGCGGTTCGGCCGAAGTGAACAGGCGCCCGCCGCCCAGCGGCGACCAGATCATCGGCGCCACGCCCAGGTCTTGCAGGCCGTCGAAGGTTTCGTCGAACAGCGGCGCCACGTGCAGCGGCGAGAACTCGACCTGGTTGGTGGCCAGCGGCACGCGCCGGTTCAGGGACTCGAACTGGTGGCGGGTGAAATTCGATACGCCCACGTGGCGGACCTTGCCGTCCTGCTGCAGGCGGCTGAAGGCTTCGGCGACTTCGTCGAAGTGCATCAGCGGGTCGGGGCGGTGGATCAGCAGCAGGTCGAGGCGGTCGGTGCCGAGCTGGCGCAGCGATTCCTCGGCCGAGGCGACGATGTGCTCGAAGCTGGTGTCGTAATGCTGGATGGTATGCGCCGGGCGCTTGCCGGACAAGAGCTTGATGCCGCACTTGCTGACGATCTCGATGCGCTCGCGCAGGCCGGGCTGGGCGCGCAGGGCTTCGCCGAACAGGCCCTCGACGCCGTAGTCGCCGTAGATGTCGGCGTGGTCGAAGGTGGTCACGCCGAGGGCGATGCATTCCTCGATGAAGGCGACGCGCGACGCGACCGGCATGTTCCATTCGCCCAGGCGCCACATGCCGGCGATGATGCGCGACAGGTCAAGACCGCCCTGGCGGGTGGCGATGCGAGGGCAGAGGGCGGGCTGGGTCATGGGGGACTTTCTTGCTTGAACGGTAACAGTCAATTATAGCCGTGGCCGGCCAGATTAGCCGGTGGGTTTCGTAGGGTGGACCGGGCCGCGCAGGCACCTGTGTCCACGCTGTCTCACCGATCGATATACGGCCCCATATGATCTCGTGGCAAACACTGATCCACCGCCGTACCGCGTGGACACAGGTGTCCACCCTACAAAACCATCAAGCCGCAGGCCAAACAAAATGCCCGCGAGGCACAGGCCGGGCGGGCATTGTTCGAAGCGCGTTACACGCTTACTTCATCCACAAGCGCATCGAATCCCACGCGCGGCCGAAGATGCTGGCTTCCGGCACTTCTTCCAGCGCCACCACCGGCAGCACCAGCAGCGGCTTGTTGTCGACCATCATCTTCAAGGTACCGACGCGGGCGCCGCGCGCCAGCGGGGCCACCAGCGGGTCCTTGCGCTCCAGCACAGGTTTCAGTTTGCCGGCCACGCCCTTCGGCACCGTCACCAGCACGTCGTTGGTGAACCCCAGCTTCACGTTGGCCTGCGAACCTTTCCACACTTCCGGGGTCGCCACGGCCTGGCCCTTCGAATACAGCTTGACCGTGTCGAAGTTCTGGAAGCCCCAGTTCAGCAGCTTCTGGCTTTCCTGGGTACGCACGCCATCCGAGCTGGCGCCCGACAGCACCGAGATCAGGCGGCGCTCGCCGCTGTTGCCGTTCGGGCGGCGCGCCGAGGCGATCATGCTGTAGCCCGAGGATTCGGTGTGGCCGGTCTTCATGCCGTCAACGGTCGGGTCCAGCCACAGCAGGCGGTTGCGGTTCTGCTGGGTGATCTTGTTGTAGGTGAATTGCTTGACCGAGTCGATCTTGTAGAACTCGGGGAAGTCGCGGATCACGTGGGTCGCCAGGGTGGCCAGGTCTTGCGCGGTCGAGTAGTTGTCCGGGCTCGGCAGGCCGTGCGGGTTGGCGAATTTGGTGTTCTTCAGGCCCATGCGTTGGGCTTCGCGGTTCATCAGGGTGACGAACGTACCTTCGTCGCCGGCCACGGCTTCGGCCAGGGCGACGGCGGCGTCGTTACCCGACTGCACCATCAGGCCGTGCAGCAGGTCGCTCACGCTGACCGGGGTCGCCGGGTCGATGAACATCTTCGAGCTGCTCGAATCGACTTTCCAGGCGCGGGTCGAGACGTTGACCATGGTGTTCAGGGCCAGCTTCTTGTCGCGGATGGCCTCGAAGGTCACGTAGGCCGTCATGATCTTGGTCAGCGATGCCGGTTCGATGCGCAGGCCCGGGTCCTGGGCCGCGATGACCTGGCCGCTGGTGGCGTCGAGCAGCAGCCACGATTTCGCTGCAATCTGGGGCGCTGGAACGGTTTGCGCGTTGGCCGATACCACCAGCAGGCTGGCGGCGAGTGCCGCAATCAGTTTTTTCATGGGAGCGTAAGTCTGTTCAGTGGGTGGGTGAAGCGCAGACAATGCCCGTACAGACATTGCCTGGGGAAAAAGAAGAGACCCATTATAGGCCAGTGCTGGGGCCAACTCTACAGTCTTCAAGCCGAAAATCTTAACCCAGCCTTAACCCGGTTTCAAATGTCGCGGCGCCACATCTGGGTGACGATGTTCTTGATCGGATTCAGGCGGCGGTGGAAGAAGTGGTCGGCGCCCGGGATCACCACCACCGGGATCTCCAGCGGACGTGCCCAGTCGAACACCATTTGCAGGGTAATGGTGTCGTCCTGCTCGCCGTGGATCAGGATGGTGTCTTCCGGCACCGCCGGCATCGGCCACTTGCCGGCCGCGGTGCCGACCAGCACCATGCGCTCGATCGCCTTGTCCCCCTCGTTGCCCTCGGCGGCCAGGCGCGCATGCAGCTGGGCCTGGACAAAGGTGCCGAACGAGAAACCGGACAAGGCCACCGGCAGGCCCGGATACTGTTCGCGCATGTGGTTCAGCATGACCTGCATGTCGTCGACCTCGCCGTGGCCACGGTCGTGCTCGCCTTCGGATTCGCCGACGCCGCGGAAGTTGAAGCGGGCCGTGGCATAGCCGAGCGAAACGAAGGTGCGCGCCAGCGTTTGCGTGACCTTGTTTTCCATGGTGCCGCCGTACAGCGGATGCGGGTGGGCCACCAGCGCGATGCCGCGCGGCGCATCCTCGGGCAGGTCGAGCAGGCACTCCATCTTGCCCGCCAGGCCGGTCAGGTAAAACTTCTTCGAAAACTTGTTCATCTTGCTAAGGGATTCAGATCTTTAGGCGCTCGACGACCTGGCCGCCGAGGATGTGGGTGTCGATGATGTCGTCGATGTCGCTGGTGTCGACATAGGTGTACCAGGTGCCTTGCGGGTAGACCACCAGCACCGGGCCTTCTTCGCAGCGCTCCAGGCAGCCGGCCTGGTTGATGCGGACCTTGCCCGGCTGGTTCAGGCCGAGCTGCTTGATGCGCTTTTTCGCGTGCTTTTGCGCGACCTCGGCGCCGGCCTTGCCGCAGCTCTGGCGGCAATTCTCGCCTTCGCGCACGTTCATGCAGAAAAAGACGTGGTGTTCGTAGAAGGGTTTTTCGTCGTTCATATCGTGTCCAATGCAGAGGCCATGCGCCATGATACGCGCTCTTTATGCTGCAGCGTTTCCGCTTTGTAGGGTGGGCACTCCGTGCCCATGCGGTGACGTGCACGTCCTTTCCCCTCCAGCGGCGAAACATCGCTCGCTAACCTTGAACGGAGCCGCTGGCCGCCGCATGCGTTTCGAGCGGCGCTTTACCGTTATCGGCCTTCGGATACGTGCGTACCGCGTGGGCACGGAGTGCCCACCCTACGAGGATGCGCCGTTCTAATGCCGGTTTAACTTATGCGAGGGCAGCAGCAGGAACCAGAGCGCAAAGAATGGCCAGGTAATCGACAGGAACTGGGCCGCCCCGTTGAAGTTCAGGAATTTTCCCTGCACCCAGCCCTGCAGCGTGGAAGTGAAATAGGGATTGGCCGGGATCGTGTTCACCACGATCAGGCTCAGCACCAGGGTCACCACCGCCAGGCGGCGCTGGGCGATCTGCGGCGCGAATGCCAGGCCGGCCAGCATGATCAGGCCGATCAGGAAGCCGCCCTCGGCGCCCGGCGTCACCCAGACAAAGGCGTTATCCGGCCGGAACAGCAGCGAACTGGCCAGGGTCTTCAGCACCAGGGCCGCGAACAGCATCAGCATCACCAGGGTGTAGCGCGGCGCGCCGCGGCGCAGCAGGCACAGCAGGGTGAGGGCCGCCCCGGTCATGCCGCAGGCGGTGATGATGGTTTCCGACAGCCAGTACTGTTCCACGCCCATGGCCGGGCCGGGGCGCAGCATGGCGACCAGGTCGATGTCTTCCTCGAACCAGTCGGACAGCCAGCCCGACACCATCGGCAGCACCTGGCCGTGGCCGAACAAGAAGCTTTGCGGGTAGATCTGGGCCAGCGGCCACAGGGCCAGCAGCACCAGGCCCTGGCTGGCGTGCGGGGCGAACCAGCGCCGCCGCAGGCGGTTCAGGCTGCCCTCGTCGAGCAGGCCGCGCGCCAGGAAAGGCCCGATGCAGGCGCCGATGAAGCAGCCGACGCTGTTGGTCAGCAGATCGAGGTTCGAGGGCACGCGGCTGGGCAGGAAGTTCTGCACCGCCTCCATGCCGCCGGACACCAGGATGCCGATAACGGCGGCCAGCAGCGTGGCCCAGATGCCGCGCAGGAAGGGGTACATGGCCAGCACCAGCAGCACGCCGAAGGGCACGTAGCCGACGATGTTGACCATCACGTCGAAGCCGGTCCAGTAGCGCTGCTTGACCAGGTTCAGGAAGGAAAACACCGGCAGGCCGTTGTTGCGCCAGCCGGTGAAGGGATACCAGCTGGCGTAGACGATCAGCAGGAAGTAGGCGAGCAGGGCCGCGCGCGCCACGGGCGAGCCACGGCGCGGCGCGGCTTCGGGCAGCTCGGGGCTGGAAGCCGGGTCTGTTACTGCCTTGCTGGTCATTTTGCCCGCGTATCGATTCCGGCCAGCCAGGCGGCGATGTCGGCGGCGGCGGCGTCGGTGCTGGCGGCCAGGGCGCGCACGCCGCCGGCGGCATCCGCGCTCGGGGCCGGCGCGGTGCGGCTGATGGTCTTCTGGTCGAGCAGGGTGTGGCCGCGGAACACCGAGGCGCGCAGCACGACCTGGCCTTCGCTCTGGGCGGCGCTGGCAAAGGCGTGGGTGAAGTCGTCGATCTCGATGCGCAGGATCGGCACGTTGTTCATGGTGTCGGTTGCCGACAAGACCTTGACGCCGGACTGGGCCAGGCGCGCCTTGATGCGCTGGGTGACCAGGATCAGCGGGTTCGCGCTCCAGCGGCTGTTGGCATAGGTGCGCGCCTGCAGCGGGTCGGCATAGTTCAGGCGGTACAGCATGCGCTCGTTTTCGAGGGCGGGCGAGCCGGTGGCGTCCATCACGACCACGGCGGCCAGCGGCGCCTGGGGCATCTGGGCAACCGGTGCGCCGAGCGGACCGAAGTCGAACTGGTCGTTGCTGGCCCTGGATTTACTCGATGAGGCGCAGCCGGCCAGGGCAAGGGTCGTGGCAAGGGCGGCGGCGCCGAGGATGCGGGGCGAAATCATGGTCTGGATGGTCCTCATTTGGTCGGAGCGACGAAGCCCGGTTCGCCGGGGCCGGGTGGGGCGTCGGGCGCGCCGAACAGGATGCTTTGCGGGCGGTCCGAGAGCGAATCGGCGGTGCGGCGCACCGAGCGCAGGGCGGTGCGCGCCTCGTCGGTCATGCGGACCACGTGCGGCAGGGTTTCCGCTTCCAGGTCGGCGGTCACGCCGGTCAGCGAATCGATGGCGCCGTTCAGGCGGTTCAGCGGACCGTCCGGCGCCTGCAGGCCGGTGGCCAGGCGGTCGAAATTGTCGGCGGTGGCCTTGGCGCTGTCGGAAAAGGCGCCGAAGGAATCGGCGCTGCGGTCGATCTTGTCGGCCAGGGCCGGCAGGCGGTCGATGGTCGGGCCGAGTTTCTGCGGGATCTCGCCATAGGCGGCGGCCGCCTTGCTGATGTTGTCGAACGCGCCGATGATGGTCTTCTGGTTCTCTTCGCTCATCAGGTTGTTGATGCGCGCCGTGATTTCCTCGGTGCGGTCGAGGATGGCCAGGCCGCGCTTTTCCAGCTGGTCCAGCAGGCCCGGGCGGAGCGGAATGCGGCCCACGTGATCGGTGTCGGTCTTCAGCAGCGGCGAACCGGTGCGCTCGTCGTCGAGCTGGATGAAGGCGATACCGGTCACGCCCTGGTAGCCGAGCGAAGCGAAGGTGGTGGTGGTGATCGGCGAGCCTTCTTCCACCGACAGCCTGATGAGGATCTGGCCGGTGACCTTCGGGTCGAAGATGATCTCGTCGACGCGCCCGACTTCCAGGCCGCGGTAGCGCACCGTCGCCTGCGGGTTCAGGCCCGGGATCGACTGGGTGGTGACGATCTCATAAGGTGAGAGTTCGGTCTTGTCGCGGTTCAGCCACAGGCCCACCAGCACGGTGGCCACCAAGAGGGCAATCGTGAACACGCCTGTCATCAGGGCATACGATCGGTTTTCCATGTCACTCCTTCGCTTCGTCTTCGGCGGCTTCGTCGCGTTCGTCGAGCACTTCGAGTGCACGGCGCCCGCGCGAGCCGAGGAAGAAATGTTTGATGAACGGATGGTCGACCCGCAGCACGTCGCGCGACGGACCGACCGCCAGCACGTGCTTCTCGGCCAGGACCGCGATGCGCGAGGAAAGCGCAAACAGCGTGTCGAGGTCGTGGGTCACCATCACCACGGTGAGTTTCAGTTCGCGGTGCAGGGCCTGGATCAGGGCCACGAAGGCATCCGACAGGTCCGGGTCGAGACCGGCGGTCGGCTCGTCCAGGAACAGCAGGCGCGGCTCCAGCGCCAGGGCGCGCGCCAGTGCGGCGCGCTTGATCATCCCGCCCGACAGATCCGACGGCATCTTGTTGGCGTGCTCGGCGCCGAGGCCGACCATGTCCATCTTCAGCAGCACGGCGTCGCGGATCACGTCCTCGGGCAGGGCGCGCAGCTCGCGCATCGGCTGGGCGATGTTGTCGAACACCGTCAGGGCCGAATAGAGCGCACCTTGCTGGAACAGCATGCCCCAGTGGTTGCGCATGCGCTGCAGCTGTTCCGGACCGGCCTCGCTGATGTCTT
The DNA here is from genome assembly GCF_030411995.1 of Massilia sp. YIM B02769. Lineage (GTDB taxonomy): Bacteria > Pseudomonadota > Gammaproteobacteria > Burkholderiales > Burkholderiaceae_D > Telluria. Next base: position 8,130 of record NZ_JASNRC010000001.1, on the reverse strand, counting down.
CGCCGAACACGCGCACGCAGCCGCGCGTCGGCCGTTCCAGGCCCAGCATCTGGCGCAGCAGCACGGTCTTGCCGGTGCCCGAGCCGCCGACGATCGACAGGATCTCGCCCGAATAGATTTCCAGGTTCAGGTCCTGGTGCACCACGGTCTTGCCGAACTTGGTCCACAGATTGCGGATGTCGACCACCGGCGGGCCGACGTCTTCTTCCGGCTTGCGGTTCAGGCGCTGCTGGCGCGGCTGGTTTTGGTCGGCCATCAGAAGCCCACTCCGCTGAAGATGATGGCGAACACGGCGTCGGCCAGGATGACGACGGTGATCGAGGTGACCACGGACGTGGTGGTGCCGCGTCCCAGGCTTTCGGTGTTCGGCTTGATGCGCAGGCCGAAGTGGCAAGAGACGAGGGCGATCAGCATGCCGAAGGTCATCCCTTTCAGCAGGCCGATCGTGTAGTTCGCCATCGGCACCGCGTCCGGCAGCTTTTGCAGGAAGTAGCGGAACGACAGGCCGAGTTCCAGCTTGGCCGAGGCGGCGCCGCCGAGCAGGGCCATGGCGTCGGTCCAGACCACCAGCAGCGGCATGGCGATGCCGAGTGCGATCACCTTCGGCATGATCAGGCGGTAGCCATGCGAGATGCCCATCACCAGCATGGCGTCGAGTTCCTCGTTCACCCGCATCACGCCCAGCTGGGCCGTGATCGAGGAGCCGGAACGGCCGGCCACCAGGATCGCCGCCAGCAGCGGGCCGAGTTCGCGGATCACGGCCATGCCGAGGATGTCGACCAGGTAGATGTCGCCGCCGAACTGGCGCAGCTGCTGCGCCGACAGGTAGGACAGCACCACCCCGATCAGGAAGCCGACCAGGGCCGTGATGCCCAGGGCCTGGAAGCCGGAGTGGTAGATGTTGGCCGAGATTTCGCGCCAGGGCCCGGTGTTCGGACGGCGCACGAAGCGCCACAGGTCTTGCACCAGGCGGCCGATCAGTTCGATGAAGCCGTGCAGGTGCTCGAAGAAGGTAAGTAAACCCTGGCCCAGCACGATGATCCAGTTCAGCGCGCTGACGCGCTGGCGCGGCATGTTGATTTCGTTGGCTTTTTCGATCCGCGCGAACAGTTCTTCCTGGCGCGGGTCGAGCCGCAAGCTGGCGGGGCGCTTCTTGCCCCAGGCATTCCAGAACATCTGGGCGCCGATGTGGTCGATGCTCTCGACTTCGGTCAGGTCCCATTCGAGCTGGCCGCCCTTCCTCAGGGCTGCCAGGCTGCGGTTGATTCCCTTCAGCTTGCCGCTGGCGGTGAGGGCGTGCACCTGCCAGACGCCGCTCGCCATGACAGATTGCCCCGCGCCGGAGGCGGATTTCTGGATAGTTAATATTGGCGCATTATCAATCTGCATTGTTGCAGTGTAAAAGGAATCGGCCAATTTTGCTCATTCGCGCTCCTGTAGAGTGTTCAGGCTGCCAGGTGGCGGACTTGCCTTGCCGGGGCGGCGACCTGTTGCGGCGCGGTTTTTGCCTTGGCGTCGACATTGCCGGCGTAGTCGCTGGCCAGCAGGGCTGCCGCCTGTTCGCGCGCCATGCCGCTTTCCACCAGCCACTCGCCCACCAGCCTGGCCAGCTTGTCGAGGGCGATGCGGTGGGTGGCGTCGGTGCGGGCGTAGATCCAGTCCGAGAAGGCCATGAAGTTGACGAAAGGCTGGTCGCCGAGCAAGGCTTTGACCGTGTGCGCGAAGCGGCCCGAGTTCGCCACCAGGTCCCAGTAACGGGCAAAGCGCACCAGGCGCTGCATGGTGGTGAAGTCCACCGTGCTGGTGGCCAGCACCGTGTAGGGCGGGTAGGGGTCGTAGACCATGGCGAACGGCTCGGTATGGCGGATGATCGGCGTGCCGCGCAGGCGTTTCAATATGCCGAACTGGATCTCGTGCGCGCCCAGGCCCACCAATTGGTCGAAGCCGCGCGCGAAGCTGGCCATGTCTTCGCCGGGCAGGCCGGCGATCAAGTCGACGTGCAGGTGGGCCTGCGACTGCTCGCACAGCCAGCGGATGTTGTCGGCGGCCTTCTCGTTGTTCTGGCGCCGGCTGACCAGGGCCTGCACTTCCGGGTTGAAGCTCTGGATGCCGATCTCGAACTGCAGGGCGCCGGCCGGGAACTTGGCGATGGTTTCCTTCAGCGCTTCCGGCAGGTGGTCGGGCACCAGCTCGAAGTGGGCATACACTGGGTCGTCGGGGTTGGCTTCCAGCTTGTCGAGGAAGAACTGCATGATGCGCAGGCTGGTCTTCACGTTCAGGTTGAAGGTGCGGTCGACGAACTTGAACAGGCGCGCGCCTCTAGCGTGCAGGTCTTCCATCTGCGCCAGGAAATCATCCAGCGGGAAGGGCCAGGCCGTTTTGTCGAGCGAGGACAGGCAGAATTCGCACTTGAAGGGGCAGCCGCGCGAAGCTTCCACGTAGATCGTGCGGTGGGCGATGTCCTCGGCACTATATAAAGAGTAGGGCAGGGCGATGTCGGCCATCGGCGGCTGCACGCCGGCGTGCACCTTCATCAGTGGCTTGGGGCCGTGCAGGATCTCGCCGCACAGTTTCGGGAAGGTGACGTCGCCCCAGCCGGTAACGACGTAGTCGGCCAGCCTGCAGATTTCCTGCTCGTTCGTCTCGAACGAGACTTCCGGGCCGCCCAGCACGACGGTCACCTCGGGCGCCACACGTTTCAGCATGGCGACGATCCTGGTGGTCTCTTCCACGTTCCAGATGTAGACCCCGAAGCCGACAATCCGTGGCTTGCGCGCCAGCAGGCGTTCGACCACCTCGGTGGTCTTGGCGCCGATCACGAATTCCATCAGCGCGGTCTGTTCCTGCAGCGGCCCCATGTTCGCCAGCAGATAGCGCAGGCCCAGGGAAGCGTGGGCGTAGCGGGCGTTCAGGGTGGCGAGCAGGATGGTCATGGCGCGGTGCGGTCTGGAGAAACCGGCATTTTACGCGCTGGCGCTTCCTGCGGCACTAGCGTTTTCAGATATTGCCTGTTAGAATGCGCCCCGGAATTCAGGAAGCCTGTTGCCCAGTTGTGGAACAGTTTTCCAGCAAGTTATGCCTGATGACCATAGCAAGTCGGTCCCACCCCTTCCCATCCCGAACAGGACCGTGAAACGACTTTGCGCCGATGATAGTGCTGCAACCAGTGTGAAAGTAGGTTATCGTCAGGCTAGTTATATGTAGTAAATGCGAAAACCCCGCCAAGTGAGCTTGGCGGGGTTTTTTGCTTTTGTGCTCGTTACCGGCACTTTTGGCCGTGGACAGGTGAAATCGTAGGGTGGGCGCTCCGTGCCCACGCGTGACATGTGCATGGTGTTGACACTAAACTCGGCCAACAATGTTCATAGCTCACGCGTGGGCACGGGGCGCCCACCCTACATGCTTTCCGCATTGAAATTATCAAACGATCATGCATAGAATGCATGCTCTGCGATTTTTCATGAAAGTAAATCATGTACCTCAGCAATATCGAAACCATCCCCGGCAAAACCATTACCGCCAGCCACGGCGTCGTCTCGGGCAGCACCGTGCGCGCCAAGCACGTCGGCCGCGACATCATGGCTGGCCTGAAGAACATCGTCGGCGGCGAACTGCGCGGCTATACCGAACTGCTGAACGAATCGCGCGACCAGGCCATCGAACGCATGAAGGCGCAAGCCCAGCAGATGGGCGCGAATGCCATCGTCAATGTGCGCTTCTCGACCTCGTCGGTGGCGGTCGGCGCGGCCGAGATCTACGTCTACGGTACCGCGGTCACGGTCGCCTGACATGGAAGCCTTTGCTCCCTTCTTCCCGCTGCTGATCTGGGTGGTGCCCATCGTGCTCGGCTTCTTCTTCGGGCAACTCAACGAAAAACGCCACTACCGCTCGATCCACGAACGCGAACAAGCCTGGCTGCACCTGCCGGCCACGGCCAGCCGTTATCCCTTGCTGCCAGGCCAGGTGGCGCGTAGCGAGCTGGTCGGCGGCAGCGTCGTCGTCTCGATCGATTACTTCAAGCGTGCCGCCGCCGGCCTGCGCAGCATCATCGGCGGCCCGGTCAAGTCGTATGAAAGCCTGCTCGACCGCGCCAAGCGCGAAGCCGTGCTGCGCCTGAAGGAAAGCTGCCCCGGCGCGCACGAGATCGTCAACCTGCGCCTGGAGACGGCCTCGCTGTCGAAGAACGCGCGGGGCGGCATCGGCGCCGTCGAAGTGTTCGCCTTTGCCACGGCGATCTATATGGTGGAACCAAGCGCAGCATGAAGTACCAGCCGTCCTTGCCCAGCCGCAACGACAATGTCAGCGACGAGCATCCGCTCAAGGACTTCGTGTCGATCCTGGTCAAGCTGGCGGCGCTGGCGCTGCTGGCCTTCTTCGTGCTGGGCCTGCTGGTCGACGCCGTGGTCGACCGCATGGACGCGTCCACCGAGGCTTCGCTGACGCGCCTGCTCGCCGACAAGGCGCCCGCGATCGTTGCGCCGGGGCAGGGCGATGTGCGCGAAGCCCGGCTGCAGGCCCTGGTCGACAGCCTGCGCAGCTGCGCCCGCTTCACCGGCCCGGCCACGGTCAGGCTGGTCGAATCGAAGACGCCGAATGCGGTCGTGGTCCCGGGCGGCAACATCTACGTGTTCTCGGCCCTGCTCGAGCACGTGCAATCGGAAAATGGCCTGGCCTTCGTGCTGGCCCACGAGATGGCCCACCTGTCGCACCGCGACCACCTGCGCGCACTCGGGCGCGGCATCGTGCTGTATGGCCTGGCCGCCTTGCTCAGCGGCGATACCTCGGCCCTGGCCAGCGTGCTGGCGCCGGTCAAGCAATTGGGCGATGCCGATTACTCGCGCACGCGCGAAGCGGCGGCCGACGCCAGGGCCTTGCAGGTGCTGGCCTGCCGCTACGGCCACGCCGGCGGCGCCACCGAATTCTTCGAAGCGCTGGACAAAGGCGAGGACAAGGCCATCCCGGGTTCGCATTATTTCGATTCGCACCCGGCCATGCGTGCCCGCATCGCCGCGTTGCAGGCTGCGATCGCCCGGCAGGGCATGCAGACCCGCGCCGCGGTCCCGCTCGTTGCTCCAAAGTAAGAAAGTCGGCGTGCTCCGCATAAAAGCGACATCTGCGGAAACACGGCAGGGATAGCGCGTCCATTGGCTTGACGAGTTTGTAAGGGGCATGCCAGCATTCAAGCTGGTTCTTCGCATCAATCTGGGGCAGGCCCGCCCCAAGACAGTTCACTTTCACCACCCGGTCAAGCGGCCGTCGCCGCAGAAAGCGTCCATATGAAGCGTAGCAACAGTGCGGTCACCCAGCCGTGCCGACTCTTCCTTGCAGCATCCCTTGCCCTGAGCCTGGGCGCCTGCCACCACCACGATGACGATGACGAACCGGCGCCGCCCCCGCCGCCGGTAACCGCCTCGCGCATCACCGTCGAACTGGCCCGCACCACCCACGGCGTGCCGCACGTGCAGGCCCAGGATTTCCGCAGCCTCGGCTATGGGCTGGCGTATGCGTATGCCCAGGACAATGTCTGCATGTTCGCCGACTCGCTGCTGACGGTACGCGGCGAGCGCTCGGCCTTCTTTGGCGGCGAAGCGCGCGCGCCGAAACGCACCGCCGACGAGTACGGCGCCGCCAGCGGCTTCATGGACCTGAAGAACGAGGACAGCGACTTCTTCTTCAAGGGCTACCTCGACATCGAACAATTGCGCGCCAACTATGCCGCCGGCGCCCAGGAACCGCGCGACATTCTCGAAGGCTATGTTGAAGGCTATAACCGCTACCTGAAGGATTACGCCGGCAAGCTGCCCGCACCCTGCGCGAGCGCCAAATGGGTGCGCCCGATCACGCTCGACGACATGTACTTAGTGATCGCGGAAAAGGCGCTGCACGCTTCCGGCCAGGCATTCTCGAAAGAATTCGTCGCCGCAGGACGCACGCCCAGCGCCCCGGTCAGCCTGGCCAAACGGGCGGCGCGCAAGCTCGACCCTGCCTTCCTGCTGGCGCGGCTAGAGCAATTGAACACGCAGGGCTTCGGCAGCAATGCGCTGGCGGTCGGCAAGGATCTGTCCGCCAGCGGCCGTGGTCTCCTGCTTGGCAACCCGCACTATCCCTGGACCACCACCGACCGCTTCTACCAGGCCCACCTGACGGTGCCGAACCGCTACGACGCCATGGGTGTGATCATCGGCGGCGTGCCGGCCATCGTCATTGGTTTTAATAAAGACATTGCCTGGAGCCATACGGTGACCACGGCGATGCACTTCACTACCTTCCGCCTGGCGCTCGATGCCGGCGACGCCACCGGCACGACCTATATGGTCGATGGCGAGCGCCAGAAGATGACATCGAAGACGGTGACGGTCGACCTGCTGCAGGCCGACGGCGCCATCCAGAAGCGCAGCAAGACCTTCTACTTCGCGAAGCAGGGCGCCGTGATCGTCAAGCCGGAGGCAGGCCTGACCTGGACGTCGAGCGCCGCCTATGTACTGGCCGATCCGAACCGCAACAACACGCGCATGCTCGAACAATGGCTGGGTATCGGCACCGCCACCAGCGTGCAGACGCTGAAAGCCGCGCTCGATAAAACGGTGGGCCTGCCCTGGGTGAACACCGTGGCCGCCGACCGCGACGGCAACGCCCTGTACGCGGACGCCAGCGTGGTGCCGCACATGAACGCCGACAAGTTCGCCAACGGTTGCCTGCTGCTGCAGGCGGCGCTGCTGTTCGACGGCTCGCGCAGCAGCTGCGGCTGGGGCCAGGACGCCGGCGCGCCGCCGGGCATCTACTCGCCGGCCACGGCTCCCTGGCTGCTCCGCACCGATTACGTCGGCAATTCGAACGACAGCTATTGGCTGAGCAATCCAAAGGCCCTGCTCACCGGCCCGGCGCCGCTAGGCTTCTCGCCGCTGTACGGCCGCGTGGGTGTCGAGCAGAGCCTGCGCACCCGCATCGGCTTCCTGCAGTTCGAGGACATGGTCGCCCAGCGCGGCAAGCTCAAGCTCACCGATATCCAGGAGCTGGCCTTTGCCAACCGACTGTACGCGGCCGAGCTGGTGCTGCCCGAGCTGCTGCCGGCCTGTGCCGGCAATGCCGACGCCGTGCTGGTCCAGGCCTGCACCGTGCTGGGCGCCTGGGACCGCCGCGTGAACGTCGACAGCCGCGGCGCCGTCCTGTTCCGCGAGTTCTGGAATACGGCTGCCGGCATTCCGAACAAGTGGGCGGTACCGTTCAACCCGGCCGACCCGATCCACACGCCAGGCGGCGTCGCACCAGCTGCCGTGCCTGCCATGCTGAGCGCGCTGAAGAATGCCGCACTTAAATTACAGGGCCTCGGCATTCCCCTGGATGGCCGCCTCGGCGACTATCAGGTGGAACCGCGCAATGGGGTCCGCATCCCGCTGCACGGCGGCATCGGCAATCTCGACGGCTCGTATAACTCGCTGACCATGCGCAACCCGCTCGGCGCAGGCGGCTACGAGGGCGTGCACTGGGGCCAAAGCTACATCCAGACCGTCACCTTCGACGACGCCGGCCCGGTAGCGCAAGCCATGCTGACCTATGGCCAGTCCACCGATCCCAAGTCGCCCTGGTATGCCGACCAGGTACAGGTCTTCTCGCGCAAGGAATGGCCGGTGCTGCCGTTCACCGCAGCGAAGATCAAGGCCGACCCCAACTACACCACGGTCACACTAAAAGAGTAAGACCCGATGACGCTCCGTAGGGTGGGTTCTCGAACCCACCTTGCCTTGGCTTTGGTAAGGTGGACATTCGTAGTGCTGGCATCTAGCCAGCCCTAATGTCCACGCCGTCTCACCGCATGCACATCCGTACCCCCTCTTGAACATAGTCACGCAAAGCCCTTGCGAACCCCTACGCACCTTTGCTATGATTCGCCTCCGCTTCAGCGCTGTATGAAAACGTCAACGAAATCAAGTAGTTGATCTAACAACAGCGAACTCAGGAAACTGAGCTGAAGCAACGAAGGGGTTGACGAAGATCGCGAAACACTGCATAATCTCACTTCTCTGCTGCTGACAAACAAAACGATTTGTCGAAAATGCAGCAAGCAACACCGAATAAGTTCTTTAACAATTAACAGTCGATAAGTGTGGGCGTTTGATGAAGGTGCCAGCT